>CAVQYM010000031.1:0-146352 GCA_963718175.1 uncultured Acidobacteriota bacterium | reverse complement strand
TCACAAACCACGGCAGATGTTATCCTCGACAAGGTGTGCCGTTGTAAAGAATCTAGGTGGGACAGCACACTAGCTTAGGTTGTCTAAGTCGGCCGGCGGGGGTAAGGCAGTAGACGGTAGAGACAAAAGATGGAAGACGATAGACAGTAAACGGTACGCGGCACGCAGTAAGCGGTTTGCAAACTCCTGGTTTCGAAACGCTGATCAACACTTTGCGCTTTCCAACGCCCATGGTATATCCCAGCCTGCGGCGGATTTACGATTGCCGATTGTCGACTGCCGACTTGCGAAGTGCCTCCCATTGTGGCGGCTCATCAAGATGCTGATCGGGGCTCGAAATGGGGACTGACCCATCAAGATGTTGAGAATGAAGATCGCTCGTCAGAGTTTGTTGAAAACAAGATTGCAATAAGCACTCCCCAGAGCTTATTGAAAACAAATTAGGTACGAAAATTTTGGGATGAGTTGACGAAAGGAAAGGAGATAGCCCTTGAGCGCACACGGGGAACTGGCCGAAAATGCCAGCCTAAAGCGGTTTGTCGCGCGGACGTGTAGAGCTGGCCCAGAAGGACGCAGGGTTGAGAAAAGTGGGAGTGACACGGGCGTTCCGCCCGTGACCGTCACGGCCAGGATGGCCACGCCACGAGCATAGGCATCCCTGGCGTTGTACCAATTCGGTATAGCCTCGCCTCGCGGGCGAACCATTCTCACCGCGCTGGTCTTCGCTGATCGCTGACTGCTGATCGCTGACTGCTGATCGCTGAATCCTTCACTCATACCTCAACGCCACCATGGGATCGACCTTGGTCGCGCGCCGCGCGGGGATGTAACTGGCCAGCACCGCGACCGCCGCCAGCAAGGCGATGGCTGCCGCAAAGACCAGTGGGCTGGTGGCGTTGAGGCCGTAAAGCAGGCTCGCGACCAGACGCGTCGACGCAAGCGCCAGTGCGGTCCCGAGCACGACCCCCAGGAGAACCAACGTCAGGCTCTTGCGAAGGATGAGCCAAAGTACCGCGGCGGGCGAGGCCCCCAGCGCCATGCGTAATCCGATTTCGCTGGTGCGCCGCGCTACCGTGTACGAGATTAATCCGTACAGCCCGATGGCCGCGAGGCAGGCAGCGACCGCCCCAAACGCGGAGGCCAGCCACGCCACCATCCGGTCGCCATACAGGGATTCGGCGATCTGTTTCGGCAGCGTGCTCACTTCGTTCAAGGGCACGTTGGAATCCAGGTCTTGAACGGTTCGACGAATATTCCCGGTGAAGATAAGGGGGTTGCTCGCGGTCCTTACGTAGTAGTGCATCGAGCCGCTGTGGCTGTCCTGAAGGTAAGGGACATAGACAAAGCGGGCCACTTTCTCACGCAGATCCAGGTGGTAACTGTTGTGCACCACGCCGACAATCTCGATGTTCAGCTTCACGTCGCCCGCGCCAAAAGTCATGTGACGGCCCACCGGATCCGCGCCGGGGAAGAAGAAACGCGAGAACTGTTCGTTGACAATCGCCACTTTCGGCGCATCACTGCCATCCGCGGGCGTGAAATCGCGTCCCGCCAGCAGCGGGATTTTCAGGGTGCGGAAGAAACCCGGACTGACGCCGTCGACGTCACATTCCATGTCTTCGTCCTGGCGGGCGCGGTACCCCTCGACCGTGACGTTCGCCCCCCGGTCGGAGTTGGTGAAAGGCCCGCTGCAGGCCGCCCCTACGGACAGCGCGCCCGGCATTTCCACCAGTCGGCGCTCGAGTTCCTGGAGAAACGCCTGGTCCCTCGGGCCGTGGTAGCCGCTGAGTTCCGGGTCCACCGAAAAGGACAGCACGTTTTCGGGTTTAAAGCCGGGGTCCTTCTGGAGGAGGTTTTTCAGGCTCACCGCAAACAAGCCAGCCGTTACGACCAGGACGATGGAGAGCGCCAATTGTCCCACCACCAGGGCGCTGCGCCAGCGCGCCAGGGCGCGGCGGCCGGCAAAGCCTGCCGAGGCATCCTTCAAAGTGGGAGCGGGATCTACGCGGCTCGCCTGGCCGGCGGGAAGCAGTCCACAGATCAGGCCGGCCAGCACGGCGACGCCCAGGTTGAAGGCCAGAACTCTACCATTCAGGGCGGAAGAAAAGCTCGCCGCCGTGTCCTCAGGCAAGAGATGAACCAGGAGCCGACAACCGACGTTCCCCACCGCCAGACCGCCCACCCCGCCGGCAAGACTGAGGAGCAGGCTTTCAACCAGGAGTTGGCGAATGATGCTCCCGCGCCTCGCTCCCAGAGCCAACCGGATGGCGACTTCCTTCCACCGTCCTGCCCCTTTCGCAATCATCAGGCCAGAAACATTGGCGCAGGTGATCAAGAGCACCAGTCCAACCAGACCCGCAAGGACCATGAGTGGCTTGGCCCATGTCTGCCGGAGAAGGTTGATTCCTGCCGCCGCGGGGTGGAGAGAGATGTGCTGCCGCATATATTTTTCGCGGAACGTCGCGCGCGGGTTTTTGATGGATTGGATCTCCGCCTCGAGAATCGACCGGTAAGACGCCTGGAGAGCCGCTTCGGTTTGCTCTCGAGAAAAACCGGGCTTCAACCGCGCGAAGATGTTCAACCACATGATGTCGCGTTCGACCAGGCCATTCCATGCGGGTGTTAGCTCCCGCTTCATGGCAATGGGAACGAACACATCCACATTGTTGCCCTTCAGGAGGCCGGAAAATCCCCGTGCCGCGACCCCGACCACCGTGAACGGATAGGCGTTAAGAGAAATCTTCCGCCCTACAACCCCCGGATCGCCGCCAAAACGTCTTTCCCAATATCCGTAACTCAATACGGCCACGGGGCTGGCGCCTGGGACGCGGTCGTCCTCGGGATCCAAGACGCGTCCGACAGCGGCGCCGACGCCCAATACCGGGAAGAAATTCCCGCTGACGACATCGCCCCCGGCCCTCTCCGCCGTGCCCGCGGAAGCGACACTGAGGGGGACATGGGCGCGGGCAATCACTCCGTCAAAAAGCGGGATTTGATCCCGAACCTCCTTGTAATGCGGATAAGAGTAGACCATCTCGCTGGCGTCGGAAGTGGACCACCCGCTTCGGTATTCGCCGTCGCTAACCACCACCAGACGTCCCGGGTCTTTCACCGGCAGCGAACGGAGAATGGCCTGGTCCAGCAAGGAGAAGATGGCCGTGTTCGCGCCGATGCCCAGCGCCAGAACCAGCACCGCAACCACCGTAAAGGCGGGATCTTTGGCGAGCATCCGCAGGCTGTAACGAACATCTTGAAAGAAAGTTTCGAAGTAATCGACTCGGCGCATGTCGCGGCACTCCTCCTTGATTTGTTCCATGCCACCCAATTCGCACAGGGCGGCGTAACGCGCTTCCTCCGGGGTCATCCCTTGTGCGATTTTCTCCTCAATCAGTTTTTCCAGGTGGAAGCGGAGTTCTTCGCTGAGTTCCTTTTCGACGCAGCTCTTTCGCAACAGCGAACGAATACGCAGCGGCAGCTTGTAGAACCAGCGCATCAATTTTCCCCCGATCGTTCCTCGCCTCTCATGCCGAGCGCCGCTCTTCGATCGTCAATCCACAATGGAAAATCGTCAATCACTCGTACCTCAATGCCACCATGGGATCGACCTTGGTCGCCCGCCGCGCCGGAATGTAGCTGGCGAGGAACGCCACCCCGGTGAGCAGCAACGAAACAACGGCGAACGTCAGCAGGTCAGTAGGCTTGACCCCGTAGAGTAAGCCCGCGAGCAAGCGCGTGACGGCCACCGCACCTATGATTCCGATTCCGACGCCGAATAGGGTCAGCGTGAACCCTTGCCCGACGATCAGCTTCAGCACATCACACCGCTCGGCGCCCAGCGCCATGCGGAGCCCGATCTCGTGGGTTCGTTGGCTGACAGAATAGGCCAGAACTCCGTAGAGTCCGATGCACGCCAGCAACAGTGCAACTACTGCGAAGAGCGTAACCATGATGGCGGACACTTGCTGGGGCACCAGCGAGTCGCCGATCAGCCGCTCCATGCTGGTCAGATTCTCCACGGGAATGTTATGATTGCGGGCCGAGACCAGCCTGCGGACGCTCTGGGTGATCGACTCGGGCCCCTGACCAGTCCGGATGGCGAACCGCAGCGTCGCCTGCGGGAACTGGTAGTAGGACAGGTACATCGCCATGCGGGCGCTGTCGCCAACGAAGTCGAGGCGGGCGTTTCCCACCACGCCCACCACCTCGAACGTGGCGGGCTGCGGGCCGCCCATGTCCACGGACACGCGCCGCCCCAGCGGGTTGCGCTCCGCGAACAGCGTGCGCGCCATCTCTTCATTGATGACCATGGTGAGCGGGGCGTGCTCGCTGTCTCCCTTCCCGAAGTCACGTCCGGACCGAAGCGGGATTCGGACAGCATCGAAATAGCCGGGTAGCACGACGCGCCTGTCTGCCGTACGCCGGTCGGCCGGGTTTGCCGGGGGGTGATCGGCGTCCCAGGCTGGGACGTTGTTGCCGGGATTGCGAATCGGCAGTTGGCTGGTGAACCCGACCGCCTTCACGCCGGGAAGGGCGGCGAAGTCCTCGCGCAGGCCATCGAAGAACTGAATGCGCTGATTTCGGTCCGGATACTGCGCCTCAAGCAGTTGGATTTCGCCGGTGAGCAGGTGCTGGGCGTCAAACCCCAGGTTGGTCCGGGCCAGATTCGCGAAACTGCGGATCAGCAGGCCGGCGCCAACCAGCAACACCAGCGAGACGGCGAGCTGGCCCACCACCAGGGCGCCCCGCAACGACGTCCCAACCTTCGTGCCGGTAGTACGCGTGCCCGACAACAGATCCCGGGCCAGGAGCAGCGATGACCCGCGCAGGGCGGGCGCCACGCCGAAGAGCACGCCGGTCAGGATGGAGAGCCCCAGTGCGAACAGCAACACCGGCCAGTCCAGTCCTTTGGGCGTGCTGCCGGGATCGCTCAGACCGGTCACCAGCGGTAACAAGCGGCTAAGCCAGAAGGCCAGCGCCACGCCCAGGACGCCCGAGAGCAGCGCCAGCGTCAAGCTTTCCACCAGCAACTGTCCGGCTATCCGCGCGCGCGAGGCTCCCAGCGCCGCTCGCACTGCCAACTCTGAGCGGCGGACCGAGCCCCGCGCCAGCAGCAGGCCGGCCACGTTTGCGCACGCGATGAGGAGAACCAGCCCGACCGCGCCCATCAGCACCAAGAGCTGCGGCGTCTGCGCCCCCGCGAGCGCGGCCTGAAGCGGATCCAGCCGGAGCGCCTTGCTGGTATTCGATGCCGGATACTGCTGCTCCAGGCGCATCGAGATGACGTCGACCTGACGCTGGGCGCTGGCGATGGAGACACCGGGTTTCAGACGCCCGACGATCAGCCAGTTATGGAACTGCCTTGGCGCCCCCGCCCACGACTCCCCACGGCGCATCGGCGCCCAAACATCGACATCGTCGAGGAAGCGAAACGTGGCGGGCATGGCGCCAACCACCATGTAGGGTTTCCCATCGACGGCCAGGGAAGCTCCCACCGCGTTGCGAGGGGCGCCGAACCGGCGCTGAGCGAAGCGCTCGCTCACCATCACGACCGGCGGCCCTCCGGCCAGGCCCTCTTCCGGTGTGAACCAGCGGCCCGTCACCGGGGCAACGTCCAAGGTTCGGAAGAGGTCGTGCGCAACGTAGGTGAAGGAGACGCGCTCGGGTTCGGCGCCGCCCGTGACGGTCGTCTTCAGCGCAAACGGGAACACCGCAGAAAAGCCCTCGAAACGGTCGGCCTGCTCGCGGTAATCGTAGTAATCCGGGGCCGAGACGAAGGGGTTGAGTGCGCCGCCGAATGTGGCCCTGGCCAGCACCAGCCGCGCCGGGTCGTGAAAGGGCAGAGGTTTCAGCAGAGATGCGTGGATGATCGAAAACACCGCCGTGTTCGCGCCGATGCCGAGGGCGAGGGTAAGGGCGGCGACCGCAGTGAAACCGGGGTTACGATGTAATTGCCGCAGGCCGTAGCGCAAGTCCTGGAAGAAATTCTCGATGTAGTTCACTCGTCGCATATCGCGGCACTCCTCTTTGATTTGCTCCACTCCGCCCAACTCGCGCAGGGCTGCATAACGGGCTTCCTCCGGGATCATCCCCTGTGCGATCTTCTCCTCAATCAGTTTTTCCAGGTGGAAGCGGAGTTCTTCGCCAAGTTCCTTTTCGACGTGGCTCTTGCGGAACAGCGAACGAAATCGCAGAGGCAACTTGTATGTCCAGCGCATAAGAAGTTCTCAGTTTTCAGTAGTCAGCTTCAGTTGATCCATTATGGCCGAACGGTAAATCTCGGAGCGCTGCTCGTCGTTTGCTGATAACTTAAGACTTAAGATCAAACGCTTAGTTCCATTGACATCTTTCCGTACATCGCGTATGGTTTTCCATATGAAGACGACGCTGATCATTCCGGACCCCGTTTTTCGCGACTTGAAGAAGCGCGCCGTCGAGCGGAATACGACGCTTTCGGAACTCGCCACCGAATACCTGCGCTTGGGCCTGCAAGGACGGCCAAAGCCCAGGCGCCTGCCGCGCCTGCCGAGCTTCAGCGCCGGCCCGCCCTTGATTGACCTTACCAGTCGCGACGAGATATACCGCGTGCTCGATCTGGATCGCCTCAGGCTATATCGTGACTTGAAGAAGTCTGAAAAGAAGGATTGACCTTGTTCGTCGTTGATACGAATCTGCTGGTCTACGCCTTCATCCGGGAGTGTCCCGGCCATGTCCAAGCGCAGCGCCTGGTGCAGGAGTGGGGTTCGTCTGCCGAGCCGTGGTCCGTCACATGGTCGATTGTTTATGAATTCCTGAGCGTCAGCACGCAGCGCGCTGCCTTTGCGCATCCGCCATCCTTCTCCGAGTCCTGGTTTTTCGTCCAAACACTGCGAACCTTTCCTTCCTTCGACGTCCTGCTGGAAACGGAGCACCATGCGGACGTGATCAACGAACTCGTGCGCGAATACCCGCACATGTCGGGCACGCGGTTTCACGATCTTCACATCGCGGCGGTCATGAGGGAACATGGGATCACCGATATCCGTACGGCGGATGCGGATTTTCATCAGTTCAAGTTCCTCCGCGTCACGAACCCACTTCTGCGCGGCGCTTAGCCGCTTACCCCGGTTTCCAAAACCAGCCCAATGGCGGTGGAGAGCCTCTGCCAGTTGGCGTGTTCTTGCTCCAAATATTTGCGCCCGGCCGGGGTCAGCGAATAGTACTTGGCGCGGCGATTGTTGTCCGACTCACCCCACTTCGCCTTGATCCATCCGCTTTGCTCAAGACGGTGCAGCGCGGGGTACAACGCTCCTTGATTCACCTGGAGCACTTCCTTGGACACCATGCGGATGCGCAGCGCGATGCCCCAGCCGTGCATGGGCTCGAGCGCAAGGGTTTTGAGGATCAGGAGGTCCAGCGTGCCCTGGACCAAATCGGTTGGTTTGCTCATTCACACTCCCCTCAGTTATCGACAGCGCATCTTACTCCTGCTCCTGTCAATAATCAAGGGGAGATTTTCTCAAACAGGCAGGTCTGAAGAAATGAAAAAACACACCGTTCGCTATGCCATTGTCATCGAGAAGGCAGAGAATAACTACGCGGCTTATGTCCCTGACCTTCCAGGCTGCGTTGCCACTGGGGAAACTCGAGAACAAACGGAACAGCAGATCCGTCAGGCCATCGAGTTGCATCTCCGCGGCATGCGCGAAGACGGTCTGCCCATTCCTGAACCTGTCAGTCACGTCGAGTATCTCGAAGTTCTTTCATAGACTGAGCGTCTGCGTACCAGACTGCAACCGGATAAGCTCGCCGTGCCTCTGAGAACTGGATGGCGTTCAGTTCTTCGGCTCAGGGTTCGCCGCCGGCAGTCGCATCTCCACAACAAGGCCCTTGCTGGGCCGATTGTGGCAATGGACCGTGCCGCCGCAGGCTTCGATACATGTTCGCACAATCGCCAAGCCCAGACCCACGCCGCCCGTCTCCCGCTGGCGTGCATCCTCCGGGCGATAAAAGGGTTTGAACACCGCTTCGAGTTCGGCCTCGGGAATCCCCGGACCCTGGTCGGCGACGGAGATGAGGACCATGCCGTCCTTATCGTGCGCGGAGATTTCGATGGGGCCGCACTCCCCCGCGTATCGAATGGCATTGCGCACCACATTGGCGAGTGAGCGAAAGAGGTATTCGGGGTGGGCCATGACGTCCGTATGCGCATCCACATGGGTTTCGATGTGAGCCCTCTCTTCCGCCTCCCGCTCCAGAACTCTCCGCACCGTTTCCAAAACGTTCACGCGGGTCAAAGGGGTGCTGGAGGTATTGAGCTGCGCCCGGGAGAAAAGCAGCAGCTCGTTTACGAGTCCTGACATGTGCTCCATTTCTTCCTGCACACCCTCGACATATTGCTTCTGATTGGACGCCGCACGCTGGTCCAGAATTCCGAGCGAGACCTGGATGCGCGCGATGGGGGAGCAGAGTTCATGGGCCACGTCACTGAGAAACCGTCGTTGGCCGTGCACGTAACCGGAGAGGCACTCGGCCATGCGATTGATGGCTTCACTCAATTGGCCGAGTTCATCGCGGCGGCGCAGGGTGAGCCGGGTTTCCAGCTTGCCTTCGGCAATCGCCCCGGTGGCGGCCGTGATTTGGGAAATGGCATGCGTCAGACCGCGAATCAGCGGCAGCCAGCAGGCTACCGAAACTAAGATCACCGCGAGGACTGCCACCAGCCAGGGCGTGTAGTCGAAGAAAAAGGAATTCGTCCAAAGCGACGGGAACATCCACAGTATCGTGATATCTTCCGCCCGCCTCGCGGCGGGATCAAAACTGGGAACATGCACGCCCATCCAATAGCGAGTGGGGGAGCTGGTCCTCTCGAGGAAGACGGGGAATCGCGGGGGATGGGGGTGATCGCGAGAGCCCTGCCGACTTCCGCCCCCCGGGGTACTTCCAGGAACAGCTCGCGCGCCGGAGGAGTCTGGTCTACTTTCCGCCGCCCCCACACCTCCCCCCTCCTTGAAGCCAGTAGCCTCCATGGGAGGACCTCCACGGCTTCGAATCTTCATCAATACGACCGGCGGCAAAGGCATGGGGGGACCTGCTCGTTGGACTCCCTCCTCGTTAAACATGTACCCGGTGGCGTGGGTCGTTGAGCCGTAGGTCACCAGCAGCCGGTCCCAATCCTTCTGGTCGGTGTTCGGCATCTGGAGAGCAATGAGCCGCGAGAGCGCCAGAGCGCGATCGCGTCCCGGAGAAAGCAGGAGCGAACCTAGATCGAAGTGCTGGATGCGGCCAAAAGCGACAAAAACCAGCACCAGCAGGAGCACGTTCAAGAAGGAGAGCAACAGAATCTTGGCGGAGAGGGAGACGCGCGCTTTCATGCCACCTCCTCCGGCTCCGGTTTAGACATCATGTAGCCCGCACTGCGCACCGTGATGATGAACCGGGGCGACCGGGAATCGTCTCCCAGCTTCTTGCGCAGAGACGAAATGTGAACGTCAATCGAGCGATCGAAAACATCAAAATTCCGGTCGGTGACTTCATTCAGGAGTTGTTCGCGCGTTCGGACGCGGCCCGCCGCCTTGGCCAACGACAATAGGAGATCATATTCGACGGCGGTTAACGGCAGGGCTTGGCCATTCATAACGGCACGGCGCGCCTCCGGATCAATGCGCAGATCGCCTACTACCACTTCCGGCTCGCGCGATTCTGCCGGCACGCTCGAAATCTTGGACCGCCGAATCGTGGCGCGCAGCCGGGCCAGCAATTCCCGTGTGGAAAACGTCTTGGGCAAGTAATCATCGGCGCCCAGTTCGAGGCCCACGATGCGGTCGGGTTCCTCGCCCCGCCCCGTCAGCATCAGCACCGGCACGTTGGACTTGGCGCGCAGGTTGCGCAGCACGTCAAAGCCATTCATCCCCGGCAACATCACATCAAGAATGACCGCGGCAAACTCCCTCTTGGCCGCCGCCTCTAGCCCTTCCGGCCCCGTGTGCGCAGCGGTCACTTCATACCCGAGGGGCTCCAGGTACTCGCGAAGCAGGCGGCAAAGCTTCACGTCATCATCGACGATAAGAACTGGAACCAGCGAATCTGCGGAATGGTCGCGTTGTGCCGACATAGGTTCAACCTGCGGTCATTTTAGCACCGCGAGGTAAGGGCCCCAGCCAACTTTTACCAAAGCTTAACAATTCTCCCCTTGACGCACACATTCCCTTTACTTGGGGGGATTCAAATGGACTTGTACAAAGGGGGTTTTAGAATGTCAGACTCAGCGAATTGGTTACAACGTTCGCTCCATGCCACCTTGGCGCTACTTCTGCTGGCAGTCTGGGGACTTGCGCAATCGGGAGCAGGAAAGGTGCAGGGCCAAGTCACGGACACATCCGGCGCGGCGATTCCAGCAATAACCGTCGTGGCCGTTGATGCTGGTGGCGCTTCGCACGAAACCCAAACCGACGCAGAAGGCCGTTATGTTTTCTCCCAACTCGCCCCCGGAACTTACACCATCCGCATTCAGCTCAAAGGGTTTGCCGATCTCGAAAAGACGGGGATGGCCGTTGCCCCCGGCCAGACTCAGACGGTCAATGCGCAAATGGTTGTGGCGCTGGAGAAGCAGCAGATCACGGTGAAAGAATCCAGCGCCAATGTGAGTGTCCAATCGGAAAACAACGCCAGCGCACTGGTGCTGAAGGACAAGGACCTGGATGCGCTTTCCGATGACCCTGACGAGTTGGCGTCGCAGCTTCAAGCCCTGGCGGGCCCTGCCGCCGGGCCGAATGGCGGGGAAATCTACATTGATGGCTTCACGGGCGGCCAGCTTCCGACCAAATCCTCGATCCGGGAAATTCGCGTGAATCAGAATCCCTTCTCCGCGCAATACGACAAGCTGGGATACGGGCGCATCGAGATCCTCACCAAACCGGGCACGGACAAGTGGCACGGGCAGGGGTTTGGCATGTTTAATGACTCTCCTCTCAACTCGCGCAACCCCTTCGTGAGCACGGAGCCGGGCTACCATCGAGAATTCATGGACGCCAGCGTCGGTGGACCGCTCAGCAAAAAGGCCTCGATTTTTATCGATGGCGGGCACCGGGATATGGCGGGGAATTCAATTGTCAGCGCCGTGGTCTTGGATCCCGATCTCCAGCAGACCTCATTCAGCCAGGCGGTACCCAGTCCCAATACCAACACGAATCTGAGCTCCCGGGTGGATTACGCCCTGACCTCGAACAACACGCTCACCGCGCGCTATCAGTTCTTTGACGCCAACAGCAAGGATAATGGCATCGGCCAATTCGCCATGGCAACGCAAGGCTACAACACCCAAATGACCGAACACAACATGGAGGTCAGCGACTCGCAGGTCCTCAGCGCGCGCGCCGTCAATGATTTGCGGCTGGAGATCGCCCATGACCAAAATAATCAACTTCCCCTGAGCCAGGACCCCACCTTGCAAGTTCAGGGAGCGTTCACGGGAGGGGGCAGTATGCTTGGCAAGGTCCTGGACACGCAGAACCACGTCGAAATCCAAAACCTCACCTCCATTTCGAGTGGAAAGCATTACTTCACCTTCGGCGGGAGGGTGCGCGATGTGAACGAATCGAATAGCTCCAACGGGAATTTCAACGGGTCCTTCACTTTCGCCTCGCTGGCTGCGTATCAATCGGCGGAAGCCGAGCTCGCTGCCTGCGAGACAGCCGGGCAAAGCACCTGCCAAGCCAGCGGCGCGAGCCAATTCACGCTCACGGCCGGGAATCCCCTGGCATCGGTCAATTGGGTTGACGTGGGGCTCTACGCGGAAGATCAATGGCGTGTTCGCCCCAATATCTCGCTTAACCTCGGACTCCGTTACGAGACGCAGAATATCATTCACGATCACACCGATTTCGCCCCGCGCGTGGGACTGGCCTGGGGTATCGGCCATGGCAATAGCGCCAGGACCGTCATCCGCAGCGGATTCGGCGTTTTCTACGATCGGTTTGAGGAAAGCCAGGTTCTTCAAGAGCAGCGTTTGAATGGCGTGAACCAAACGCAATATATCGTCACCAATCCTGACTTCTTTCCCAACATTCCGCTCACGAGCGAGCTCGCGCAGATGTCCGCGAACACGACCGCGAAAACAACCTATCAGATCGACCGGAATTTGCGGGCGCCTTACACCGTCCAAGGCGGGTTAGGTGTGGAAAGGCAAGTCACCAAGAACGCCACGGTTTCCGTCACCTATCTCAACTCGCACGGCGTTCACCAGCTCATGACCCGCAACATCAATGCGCCACTTCCCGGCACTTACGTTGCCTGCCTCTCCGGCGATACCACCTGCACGCCGTCCGCCGGCACGCGGCCCTACGGCGATGTGGGGAATCTCTACCAATTTGAGTCGGATGGCCTCTTCAATCAGAACCAGCTCATCACCAACCTCAATCTTCACATGGGCACCAGAGTTTCCCTGTTCGGGTTTTACTCCCTGAATTTTTCCCGCAGCAACACCGCCGGGGTCAACTCCTTCCCCTCCAATCCTTACGACATCGCCTTGGATTACGGCCGCGCCGCGTTTGACACCCGGAATCGTCTATTCCTGGGAGGATCTTTTTCGCTGCCCAAAGGAGTCCGCCTGAGCCCCTTCATGATGGCCAACTCGGGTTCGCCGTTCAACATCACCACGGGCTATGACAATAACGGCGATTCCATTTTCAACGATCGTCCCGCCTACGCTCCTGCTGGAGCCACCGGAACCAACATCGTCAAGACTCAGTGGGGAACGTTTGATACCAATCCGCAAGCCGGCGAGCGCATCATTCCTATCAACCTGGGTACAGGGCCGGGGCAGTTTTCCTTGAATCTCCGGTTAAGCAAGACGATCGGTCTTGGCAGGAAAACCGAGAGCGCAGGAATGGCAGGGGGTATGGGTGGGCCTCCGCCCGGCGGACGGGGGGGACCGGGTGGTGGCCCAGGCGGAGGTCTTGGACCGGGGGGGCTGAGCAGCAATGCCGGACGACCCGGCGGCCCCTTTGGAGGGCAGAGTGCAAGCTATCGTTTCAACCTAACCTTGGCCGTGGGAGCCATGAACGCCTTCAACATTGTGAACTTGGGAGCGCCCGTGGGCCAACTCAGTTCGCCGATTTTCGGCAAGTCGAATTCGCTGGCCGGAGGCTTCGGCCCCCCGGGAGGCGGAAACCGCCGGATCGATTTCCAGGTGATGTTTAGCTTTTAGCCCCAGTGCTGTTCACTAAAGATTGGTCGAGGAGACTGCGATGGCCCTATCCTAAGCAAATCCGCAGGGATCCTCCTCGGATCTGGCCATCAACGTGATAGGCTACAATTCTGAGGACCGTATCAGGGTGGATTCGCGCAGGACGGTTAGGTGCCGGGTGGAGGGCAATAGGCGGTAAATGTCAGACAGCAGACGGCAGACGCTGGACGGTAGATGGCGGGTGAAAACCTGCATACCCGACCCCGGGGGATCGGATCGGCGCCAGATTAACGGCCATGGTTGGAAACGAAGCCGTGGAAAGCAATGATCTAAAGATTTCCTCAGAATATGTTGATGATAATAAAGGAACTTATCGATATTTAGCCTGATTCACGGAAACCGTCAAGTCATTGAAATTAGGCCGGTTATCATGAAAGTATGGTTCGGGGACAGGAAAAAAAAGGGGGCCCCCAAAAATGAAGGTAAGTATGCAGAAGTTGTTGAAAACAAATGTAGAAAAAATGTCAGCTTTTTGGTCTGTGCAGAAGTTTATGAAAACAAAGCTCTTATAATTTTCATCAGAATATGTTATTGAAAGTAAAGGAGTTAGTTAAAATAAAGGCTGTAATTAGCGTGCCAGATTCCGGGTAGCAGGTGCTGCAGCGCTCAGGACCGGCCTGCCGCGCGACTCCTTCATCCCATCGACACCGCCACACCCCTTCAGCTAAACTGGTTTGGGGTTGAAAACACAAAAATGGGAATTGATCAAACCATAGACTCAACCGCCAACTCTCTGCCCGGGATGAACACGCAGGATAAAGCCCTTGCCATCAATCTCGACGGCACAAAGTTCGGGACATTTGCGGAAATCGGCGCCGGGCAGGAGGTGGCGCGTTGGTTTTTTCATGTAGGCCATGCCTCCGCGACGGTGGCCAAGTCGATGTCGGCCTATGACATGGTGATCAGCGACATCGTTTACGGCCCGACCGATCACTACGTCAGCCGGGCCCGCCTGGAGTCGATGCTGGATCACGAATGGGCGCAGTTGATCGAGCGCCTCGACCCGGTGCGTGGTGAGCGCAGCAGTTTCTTCGTCTTTGCGGACACGGTTGCCACGCAGAGCCGCACGCGCAATCAGCATGGGCAAGGCTGGATGGGCATGCGCTTCCAGGCGCAGCCTAAGGCCCCTTTTTCGGAGATCATCATTCACGTCAATCTGCTGGACCAGGTGCCGGTGGGGGAGCAGGAGGCCCTGGGAGTCCTGGGCGTCAACCTGGTGTACGGCGCTTTCCATCAGCACCAACCCGAAGCGCTCATGAAGATGCTGATCGAGGGGCTCAGCCGCGAGCGAGTGGACATCGACATGATCAAATTCTCCGGCCCGGCTTTTGAAAAGGTTGACAACCGCCTGGCGAGCTTGCAATTGGTGGAGTTGGGATTGACCGATGCCACGATGTTTACCGCGCAGGGAGAAGTTGTCCAGCCGGCGGAGGTGCTCTACAGGAAACCCGTCCTTATTCTACGCGGCAGGTTCCGGCCGATTACCCGCGTCGTGCTCGATATGTTGAACGCTGCCGAGGAGCGGTTTAGGAAAATCTCTGGCGTGAATGCGGACCCCGTGGTCATTATGGGGATGACACTTCAGGACCTGGACACTGGGCAGGGGATCGACCGTCGCGATTTTCTCGATCGCGCCGATATGCTTGGCACCCTGGGCAAAACGGTGACGGTGTCCAACTATAGGCGTTTCGACAGCGTCACCAGTTCGTTCCGGCGTTACACGCCACAATGGCTGGGATTCGTCATGGGCGTGCCCACCCTGCGCGCGGTGTTCGACGAGCAGTATTACACCAGCCTGCCGGGCGGCATCCTGGAAGGATTAGGGCGGCTGTTTCAAGGCAACGTCCGCCTGTATGTTTACCCAACGATGGACAGAGCCGGCAAAGTAGCCACTGCCGCCACGTTGGAGGTTGCTCCCCCCCTGCAACACCTGCTCGCCTACCTGCGGGACAAGGGAGGGATCGAGGCCATTGCAAATGTCGATATGGGCCAACTCAAAATGTTGCCTGATCAAGTCTTAACCGCAATTCAAAATGGCGCCCCCGGCTGGGAGCAGTACCTGCCGCCGCAAGCGGCCGAAGTCATCAAGCAACGCGCGCTGTTCGGTTATCGCTCATCGGGGGCAGCACGGTCATCTTGAAAAACCGCGCACACTTCATTTCCCTTTCAATGCGAACGAAACCTGTACAATGAATGAGCAGTCGACCGATTCTTATCCTCACCACGAGGAGGGGCGGAGAATGAAGTACGGGAAAACTCTTTATGTCGTCATCGGCTTCCTTCTTATTTCATTGGGAGCGGCCGCATTCTATGTCGCGAAGCGGAATTCAAAACGAGTCACCCCGAGTCTTGTGGCCCAATCCGCCGTCCCCTCGGGAACTAGGCAGGCTACGAAGCCGGCGGGTGTGAAAGAAGTAGATCCGCAGGAGGTAACGGAAAAAGTCGCCAACTTTCTGGGGAGTCTCAGCCCGGGAGGAACCGCGGAATCAGCGGGCCGCGAACGGACTTACGTCGTCTCCTACCAAGTAGACTTCCTTCGGAAAATGCCTGATGCAAAAGCCCCCGAGGAAAACCTGTCTTATGAAAAGCTTCGGGACCGCGACATGGCGGTGATGCCTCCCTATGTGTATTACGGCGAAACGGTATGGGGGACATACGACCCCGCGCGACCTCAGGTCATTGCCGTCCGCGCGACCATCGACGGCAAGGAATCCAATGGCTACATTGACGCCAATAAGTTATGGCTTGAGCCAACCCTTGACCGCCCCGAGAGTGACCGGTACATGGCCGTGACGGAAACAACTTCCGTTCATGTGGTGCCCGACCCCACCAGCCCGGCGGTCCTGACGATTTTGCAGGGAGAGGTGGTGGAAACCGTCGGTCGGCTCAATTTCCAGGGTAAGAGTTGGATCAAAGCGCGATTCAACGCTCCCGAACGGCCACGCTTCGGTTTCATTCCGGCGAGTGAGGTCAAGCCTTTGACCTTCGGCGCCGTCAATCAGTCGGCGGTCGCGAAGGAGGAAGTCCCCAGATGGATTCGCAGTTCGGATTTGATCTTCTCGGATGCGGACCGCCAAAGGCTTTCCCATAACGGTTTCTATATCGAGGCAATACCCGCGGAAAAAGAAGTCTACGTCGATGACATGGCGGACTTGTATGCAGATCAAACCAGGGGCAGGCAATATTTCATAACCTCCGACCTTTTTCTCCACTCCTATCATTTGATCTTCGATCGAATGCTCCAAGACATCGAAGAAAAAAAGTTCCTGCCCGCAGTCACGAACCTATCCAAAACGCTTGCCAAGACTTCGGAAGATGAGGTCATGGGGTCGCCTCCGTCTGTGCCCGCTATTCGCGAGGAATTACTCTATGATCTGCTCTATTTTTCGGTGGCGGCCAGGTTGTTCGACCCTTCGTTCGCTATTCCCGCGGCAATTCGTCCCCAAACCGAGGATCTCGTTGCGCGCATCAATGCAGGGGAAGGCGAGCTACCCTCGACCCAGAACTTTCTGGGGCTCGGCAAAGAAGATTTCACGCAATACAAGATTCGTGGGCACTACGCGAAGAACGACGCGATGCAAAGATACTTCCGGGGCATGATGTGGTACGGTCGCCACAATTTCCTCCTCTCTGACAAGACCCAGACGCTAGCCGCAATCCTACTGCCCCACTTGGTGGATCAAGCGCACGAAGCAAGCCGGTTCGACAGCATGGACACGGTGGTTACCTATCTCGTAGGCCGGCAGGACAAATACACGCTGGCCGGTTACCGCTCCGTCAATCGGAAAGTCTTCGGTACGGAGGTCCCCAGTTTCCAGGAGCTCAGCGCCAATCTGGACGACGGCCTCGCGGCCTTTCAACGAACGGCATGGAACGACCTCCCCGCACCCCAGATCGTTTCGGCGCAGACCGGAACCGGTCTAACGCAGGATCAGCGCCTTCGCCAGACGGCGGGATTCAAGTTCTTGGGCCAACGGTTTGTGCTCGATGCATTTATTCTGAATCAACTGACATCTCCCAGTGTGGGCACCGACGCGAATCCGCGCAACCTTCCTTCCGCGCTTGATGTGATGATGCTTTTCGGATCGAAAGCTGCCGCGGAATTGCAGCAGAAGGCGCAAAACGGACACCGATGGGCCAATTATGACCGCCAGACTGCCAAGCTTCATGGCGCAATCGAAGCCCAACTGGCCAAGCCCTCGACTTTTTACGATCAATGTCTCTACAGCCTGAAAACCCTGTTTCTGCCAACCTCCAGCAAGCAGCAGTTTGCTTTGGGAGATCCCTGGCAGTACAAGAATCTGAACACAGGCCTCGCTTCGTGGACAGAACTCAAGCATGACACGATCCTATACGCCGAGCAGTCGGCGGCGGAGATGGGCGGGGGTGAGGAATTTGAGATTCCCCCCTACATTCCGCCGGGACCCAAAGGATACGTCGAACCCAATCCGGTCTTTTTCCATCAACTCACCGCGTCGATTGACCAAATGCTGGGATTGCTGAAGAGCGCGGACTCCATCCCGGAGGAATATACGGATAAATTCACGACCTTTAGGGAACTTGCTCATCGGGCGGAAATGATCGCGCAAAAAGAGGTTTCGGGTGATCCCATCCTTCCCAAAGATTACGAATGGATCAGCGATCTTCATTGGAGTTTTGACCGTCCGCTGTTACTGCCCCGAGGCGCGGATGAAATCAAGGACTCTTCCCTTCTGCAAATGGCGCTGGTCGCTGATGTCGCGACGGATGCTGTAAACGGCCAGGTATTGGAAGAGGGGATTGGCACACCCCAAAGAATAATCGTGGTGGTCAAGGATGCATATGGAGGAACCCGATTGACCGTGGGTTATGTTTACTCGTGGTTCGAGTTTGTTTCCACCCGACGCTGGAATGATTCCGAGTGGAAGAAAGTCATCTATGGCGGCGACGAGAAGACAAGAGAGCAACAGGGCGTAGCGCCGCCCGATTGGTACTCCACGTTTTCGAAAAACGCGAGCGGAGCGCCATGATGGCTTGGTGTCACGGCGCCATTCTCTTCTCTTTACTTGCCGTCCCCGCGGGGGTGCGAACGTGCCAGTATTCATGGTGGAGCGATAATCCCCAGCCCTATTTTGAAGCCATCAGGAAATACAGCCTGACTTCTCCGCCCAAGCTCGCACCAGGCAAAAGGATTTGCGCGGGTATTGTGCCCCACCACTTTCTGGCCAGCAGCCTGATGGTGAGGTTCTTTGACACCCTGCGTGCCCAGTCTTCCCTGGATACCATCATCCTGATCGGCCCCAACCACTCCCATCATGGTATGGCCAACATCAGTTTCTCGTCCTTGCCTTGGAAAACTCCTTTCGGCATCCTGGAAACAGACCGGGGCATCGTTCAGCAGGTCAAGGCCGCGACCAACCTGCCTGAAGACACGGAAGCTTTCACAGGAGAGCATTCTGTGGGGGTGCTCGTTCCGTTCCTGAAGTACTACTTCCCCCACAGCCGCGTCGTAACCATTCTGGTGGATGTCAACGCCCAAGAAAACCGGCTCGAGGAATTGCGCGGCGTGCTCTCGGGATTTGTGGCAAATCCACGACTGCTGGTTTTGCTGAGTATGGATTTCTCGCATGACTCCATCGCCGCCATCTCCGAGACAAGAGACGAACGCGCAGAGCAGACGATTTCCACATTGGACTTGAGCAGGGTGAAGGGATTGAACGTTGACTGCCGTAAGGGACTGTGGCTTCTTTTGGCCTTAATGAGAGATCAGGGGCAGGTCAAAGTGCAGGTCAGCGAACACACCAACTCCGCCCGATTGACGGGAAATCCCCTGCAGCCCGATGTGACCAGCTATTTTACCGTGCGCTTCGTAAGGTGATGAGTCCCGGTTGGGAAGCAAAAGCTGCGGACCTTCAAAAAGGTCCGCGCTCCACGTGCGCCTGCGAGGACTCATTTCACGCTCACAGCCGGACCCTGGTTCAGGAAAATGTCAATCCTGGGCGACTGATAATTGTAGGGCTTGGCAATGATGTCGAGGCGTCCGTCGCCATCCAGATCGGCAACCTTGGCCTCGTGGAAGTCGAGACCTTCGACAATGACGCTCTTGCTGAAGTTTCCCTTGCCGTCGCCGTAGAAAATGTAGGCCTTGGATTGCGGGTTCGCACCGTCCAGGCGTTGCTCGGCGCAAAAGATGTCGAGGTTGCCGTCGCCATCGAAATCAGCGATCTGGAGACTGTGGCCAAAGTGAATGTCGGCAAGTTTGTGGGCGATCCACGTTCCCTTCACCCATTCGTACCACATCAGCGGACCGTCGCCGTCGCCGACCACGAACACCACTTGCGGACGCTCGCGGTTCTTGATCAGCCTGCCTGCTGCGGCGCGCGAGAAGGAGTAGCGCGGGTCGATCAGGTTCTCCTCGAATTTCAGTCCGCCGAGATTGCGGAACCATCGTCCGCCTCCGACGATGTCCGGTTTGCCGTCCCCGTCGACGTCGATGATCGCGAGCCCTTCGTGCTCGTTGACCCCTTTCCAGGAGGGCGACTTCCCGAGTTGTTCCGGCTCGCTGTCCGTGCTGTAGTGATAAACCTGGGTGAGGGGCCACGCGTCCGCGTGGAGAGGGTCAGCAGGTATTTTGGCAATGAAGAGCCCATGCGCGTCCTGGTTCCAGAAGACCAGTTCGGGTTTGCCGCAGCCATCAAAGTCGGCCGCCATCTGGTCGTGATGCTTGTTGGCTCCACTGTGCTTGATGGTGTAACGCTTCCACGGCTGATCGATATTCGGATAGGGATTTCGCCACCACCAGATCTCATTGCTCTTAAAGTCGCCTGCCGCGATGTAGTCCAGATTGCCGTCGCCGTCCACATCCATGGCCACTCCGCCCGCCTCAATGTGCAGCGGCTGGGGCTCGATCACAGAGCGCGTCCAGCTCTTGCCGATGCGCCGGTAGAGGACAACGGAATCCGGCGCGGTGCGCTCGGTGAGGACGAAGCCGGGATGCCCATCGTGACCAAAATCAGCTACCGTCAACGAAGTTTGTTCCGTTCCCCGGTTGGGGACCGAAAGATCCCCGCTGGCCGAAGAAAGATGCTTCCAGACCAGGCGCTGTGAGGGCGCGTCCGAGGTGATGGACAATGCTGCGAGAATCAGAGAAACCACCAGAAAGAGCTTGTTCATGGTATTGTCCTCGTGCAGCGCCAACCCTATCGCGAGGCCTTTGATGGTCAGGGCCGCTGCAGGAGCGCTGAACTTCCGTTCAGCTTGTGCCGTCCTTAAGGGTGGCGCGGCATCCGCACTTTCCAACCTTTCACCGAGTTCACCCTGAATGTAACGAATGGGCTCAGGGCAGGCTCTGAAGGTTGGCGCTTTAGGTACCCATTCTACTGCCTCAAGGAGAGCAACGGGTGATCGAAGCGAAGTCGGTATCCCCGCAGAGCACGCACGTACGTTCTGCTTACATGCTGCTGATCAGCATGGTGGCGGCGCTGGGCGGCATGATGTTCGGCTTTGATGTGGGGATCATCTCGGGCGCCGCCCCGTTTGTGCAGGAGCATTTCCATCTCAATGAGCTGCAACTGGGATGGGGAGTGAGTTCGTTGCTGGCCGGCTGTATGTTCGGCGCCATGTTCGCAGGACGCTTGGCCGACGCCTTCGGACGCAAGCGTACCCTGCTGAGCATCGCCCTGGTTTTTGCCCTCACCAGCGTGCTGACGGCGATTGCTCCCGAATTCTCCTGGTTTGTCGCCGCCCGATTTGTCGGCGGATTGGCCGTGGGCGCGGCCTCCATGGTGTCGCCGCTGTACATTGCCGAGGTGTCGCCGTACGCTATGCGTGGACGGCTGGTGGCGCTCAACCAACTGGCGATCACGATGGGAATCCTGATCTCCTACCTGATCAACTATGTGCTGCGCGGAGCGGGAGCGGACAACTGGCGATGGATGTTTGCGACTGGAGTGTTTCCGTCAGTGTTGTTCTTCGTTCTGTTGTTCCTGGTGCCGGAAAGCCCGCGCTGGCTCTTTGGCGCGGGGAAGCAAGATGAGGCCTTTGCTGTCCTGGTGCGGGTGGGCGGCATCGAAAACGCCGAAAAGGAACTGAGCGCGATGCGCGCGCCGTGCCGCGAGGAGGCGCCCTCCCTCCGCGATCTGCTCCTGCCGCGCAACCGCCGGGTGATGCTGGTGGGCATTGCGCTGGCGATTCTGGTGCAGATCACCGGCATCAATACCATCATCGATTATGCCCCCATCATCCTGCGTTCCACCGGCAACACCATCGACGTGGCGCTGTTTCAGACCTTCATCATCGGCTTCATCAATTTTGCCCTCACCTTCGTGGCCATCTTTACAGTGGATAGGATCGGGCGCCGGGCGCTCTATATTGCCGGGGCAAGCGGCATGGCGGTCTCGCTTACGCTGTTGAGCGCCGGATTTCTGATGGGCAGGTTGCAGGGGCTCGTGGGGCTGATTCTGATCCTGGTGTTCATCGCGTCGTTTGCCGGCTGTATCGGACCCGTGTTTTGGATTCTGATGTCGGAGATTTTCCCCAGCCGCATTCGCGGACTGGCCATGTCGGCCGCAGTCTTCACCTGCTGGCTCGCTAATTTTCTCGTGGTGCTGTTCTTTCCATGGATGTTAAAAAACGCTGGCGGCAGCGCCACGTTCGGCTTTCTCGCCGTGATGTCGCTGGCGATGATTCTCTTCACCTGGAAAATGGTTCCGGAGACGAGCGGCAGGACGCTCGAGGAAATCGAGCGCCATTGGGAAGGTTTCGCATAACGAACAACCTGTTATCATTGTCCCTCCTTCATTAACCGGCATTGGGTGGCCGGAGGAAACAAATTTCGAGTGGGGAGATATGAATGGAATTCCTGATCAGGCGTTTTGCACTTTTGGGAACAGTCGCCATCGCGTCCATCTGCATGGTGGGCCCGCTTCGAGCCGCCACGGCCTCGCCGCTCTTCGCGCGCGGGTATACGGTGATTCCCTCGCCGCAGAAGGTGACGCTCAGCGGCCCGGAGTTCGAATTCGCGGCTACCTGGCGATTGGAATTGGGGTCCGGCGTCAAGGCCGATGACATTGCCGTCGTAAGTTTGAAGGAAGGATTGCAAGAACGATTCCATGTTGCCCTGCCGGAAGCGAAGGGAGAGGGAGGAGCCAGCCTGAGGTTGGCGATCGATCCGCATGCGGTCGAGGTAGGGGAAGCTACGGACAGGGAGAAGTCCGCCCTGGCCGAGCAGGCCTACCGGACGAAGTTGACCGCTTCCGAGGTCACGATCACCGGGAACAGCCCGGCCGGGCTCTTCTACGGCGTGCAAACGTTGGTGCAGTTGCTGAAGCCGCAGGATGGAAAGGTGTGGTTGCCGGAAGGGGAGATTATCGACTGGCCGGACCTGGAGCTGCGGGTGATCTATTGGGACGATGCGCATCACCTGGAGCACCTGGAGGTGTTGAAGGCGGCGGTGCGGCAGGCGGCGTTTTACAAGATCAACGGCTTCTCGATCAAGCTGGAAGGGCACTTCCAGTACCAGCACGCGCCGGCGATGGTGGAGCCCTACGCGATGACCCCGGCGGGGTTGCAGGAATTGACGGACTACGCGCTGAAGTACCACGTGCAGATTATTCCCTATCTGGACGGGCCGGCGCATGATGCGTTCATTCTGAAGCATCCGGAATATGCGGGGTTGCGGGAATATCCTGAGAGCAACTACGAGTTTTGCGCGACCAACCCGGAGACCTATAAATTGTTCTACGGGATGTTCGACGACCTGCTGGAAGCGACGAAGGGGAGCAAGTATTTTGTGCTTTCAACCGATGAGCCCTACTACGTGGGGTTGGCGAAAAACGCGCAGTGCAACGAGGTGGATCGGGCGAAGGAATTGGGGAGTGTGGGGAAGTTGCTAGCGGAGTTCGTGACCAAGACAGCGGGCTACCTGCACGATCGAGGGAAGCAGGTGATTTTCTGGGGCGAGTATCCGATGGTGCCGGACGACATTGCTTCGTTGCCGAGTTACTTGATCAATGGCGAGGTCTACGGGCCGCAGTATGACCCGCTCTTTAAGGCCCATGGCATTCGGGAGATGGTCTACACCTCGACAGAAGGCGAGGAGCAACTCTTTCCGGAGTACTATCCGCTACCCTCGTCCGAGCGGCTTCATCCCCGGCCGTCCGACGTGGGGCGCGTCCAGGAGATGGCGGACCTCGTCAATTTCACCTCGCTGGGAGCCCTTTCCTCCGTGCGGCCCGACTCGCCCAAGGCCCATCAAGCGGACCTCATGGGGGTATTCATCGCGGGTTGGGCAGACCCCGGACTGCACCCGGAGACCTTCTGGCTGGGCTATGCCACGGGGCCGGCGGGGGGCTGGCGCGCGGGGGCAAGCGCCGACGAGCTCATGAGCAGCTTCTATCGCCTGTTTTATGGCCCGGGGGGCGCGGACATGGGGCGGCTGTATCAACTGATGAGCCAACAGGCCCGCTTCTGGGAAGATAGCTGGGAGACCGGCCCCTCCAATGCACGCACCCCCATCTTTGGGTACTCGGGTGGAGTTTTCCATCCCCCGCATTACGAGCATGACCAATATCTGCCTCTCTTGCCCGTGCCTTCGCCGGACTTGCTCCGCCTGCCCTACAACTGGAATATGGAAAACCAGAAGCGGATTGACCTGGCGGGCAAGTTCCTCGCACAGAATGACGAATTATTAAGCTTGATTAATACGAACATGGATAAGGTCCAGTTCAATCATTACAATCTCGAGGTCTACCTGTCGATTGCCCATCTCTACCGCCAAAACCTGATCATGCTTCGCGAGTTGGGCCGGGTCAATGACGCGCTGGCCTCCGCGCAAAACTACGCCGGCCGTAACGACGCGGAGAAGGCCGTGGCCGCGCTCGACCGGGCGTTGGGCATCGCCGAGAATATCCGCCAGCAGCGGAACCAAGCCCTGATCGACGCGACGGCGACCTGGTACAAATCCTGGTTCCCGCGGGTGCCGGAAGCCAACGGGCGCAAATTCCTCGACAAGGTTGACGATGTGAAGGACCACCAACCCGTCCGCACCGTGGATATGAGTTACTTGGTGTACCGCGAATTGCTCTACCCCATGGGAGCCTGGGCCGACCAGGTTATCTCAATCCGGAACCAATATGCGCAAGAGCACCAATTGCCGGCGCGCGCGGACAGGCTGGAGTGGAAGGACACCTCGACCGGGATATCGGCCCCACGGACCGCTGACGAGGAGGAAGACTGATCCCCAGGTTCCCCGACGGATCTTCCTTCTAGTGATTGACTCAAAATCCTTGCATCGAGAGGGGTTGTCCTGTTTTTGGGCATCATAGTGTAGTCATGTATATTGAAGATTGTCCTTGACATTGCTAGATTATGATGGTATACGGGAGTCATGTATATCACAACCGTCCCTAACCGCAACTCCCCGCCCGCCATCCTCCTGCGCGAATCTTTTCGCCATCACGGCAAGGTTAAGAACCGCACCCTCGCCAACCTCTCGCATTGGCTCCCCGCCCGCATCGAAGCCCTCCGCCGCCTGTTGCGGGGCGAGTTCGATCAGGCCGCCGAGCTCTCCCGGGCCCCTCAGTTGGGAGGCGTGTTCGGCCTCTTGTTCGTGCTCAAGCAGATCGCCAAGGCTCTGGGCATCGGCGCCGCGCTCGGTCATAGCCGGCTGGCGAAACTCGCTCTGTTCCTGGTGTTGGCCCGTGTCGCTCACCAGGGCTCGCGCCTTTCCGCGGTGCGCTGGGCCCAGGATCAGGCGGTGGCCGAAGTGCTGGGCCTGGGGAAGTTCGACGAGGACGATCTGTATGCCGCCTTGGATGACTTGGCGGCTCGTCAGGGGAAGATGGAAAAGACCCTGTATCGCCGCTACCTGGCTCGACGCGGCCAGCCGCCCCGGCTGTTTCTCTACGACGTGACGAGCAGTTATCTGGAAGGGGAGAAGAACGAGTTGGGGGAGTACGGTTACAACCGCGACGGAAAGCGGGGCAAGTTGCAAATCGTCATCGGCCTGTTGGCGGACGAGGCAGGCGAACCGCTGGCCGTGCGGGTGTTCGAAGGGAACCGCAGTGATCCCACCACCGTGGTAGAACAGATCCAGATTCTGCAGGGACAATTCGGGGTGGAGGAATTGGTCTTCGTGGGGGACCGGGGGATGGTGAAAAGTAAGGGGAAGCAAGCGCTGACGGGAGCGGGGTTGCGCTATATCACGGCCTTGACCGACCCGCAGGTTCGCCGGCTGCTGGCCCAAGGAACCTTGCAGTTGAACCTGTTCAGTGAGACCGTCTCGGAAGTGGAAGCGGAGGGCGTGCGCTATATCCTGCGCCGGAATCCGCAGGAGGCACAGCGCGAGCAGCATCGCCTGGACGACAAACTGACGAAGCTGGAAGCCCAGATCCAGGCGCGCAACGAGCAGGTGCGCACCCACCCCCGCTGCCAGCCGGAAGCGGGCCAACGGGCGATGCAAGCCTGGGTCGAGCGGCACAAGTTGACGGGCCTGGTGGAAATCCCGCTCGAAGGCACGCAGTTGAAGTTGCAAAGGAACGAAGCAGCGATCGACCGGGCGCTGGAGTTGGCAGGCTGCTATGTGGTGACCACCGACGTGGCCCCCGCCGCGATGAGCGCCCAGCAAGTGCATGACAGCTATGTTTCGCTCCAGAAGGTAGAGCGCGATTTTCGCACCCTGAAGACGGGCTTGCTGGAGGTGCGGCCCGTCTGGGTGCGCAAAGAGAGCCGCACGCGGGGGCACGTGTTCTGCTGCCTGCTGGCCTTGAAAGTCAGTCGTGAGATGGAGCGGCGATTACGAGCGGCCTTTGGCACCACCGAGACTCGGGCCGACGCCATCACCTTGCCGGATGCGCTGCGGGCCTTGACCCGCCTGTGCCTGCTGCACTACCCGGTCGATGAGAAAACCACGCTGACCAAGCTGCCTCAACCGGACGCCCGCCAGCAAGAAATTCTCAAGGCACTCGGCGTCACCCTGCCGACTATGTAGTCAGGAGCTCGACGTCCAAGACAACGCGCAACTGCCATCATCCCAAGCAGTTCGATAAAATATCCCGCCTAAAACAAAAAGGAAGATGCGCCCGAAGGGGAACAATATCATTAGCCATAGGTGAAACCTATGGATCGGAACGACCATGAATGTAATTCCCCCGACCCTGGAGGGGTCGAACATTCGACCCCTCCAGGGTCGGAACCAGACGCTTCAGGGATTCTGTTCCGTGGGTTTCACCTACGGCTAATGATATTCCTCCCCTTCGGGGAGTTGGAGTCAGTGTAGACGGCGCCCTCGAGCAATCTATTTGCCCCCCAGAATTCCCGGCAGCCAGTGGACGGCGTTGTCGTGAAAAATCTTGCGGAGGACCGCCCCCGGCAGGGAAAGGCCCTGATAGTTGTGCCCCAGGTACTCGACCTTATGGTCGGTTGAAAAGAATATCCAGTCGCGCCGGTAGGTATCATTCCACTCTTTCAGGTCTTTCGCGGTGTCGCTTTTCGGCATGCCCTCCAGGTCGGTTCCGTAAAGGATGCGGTCCTGGTATTTGATCAGGAACGCCCTGACTTTGTCGCGCGGCTGCATCATGAAATAGGGGACGCGGGCAGCGGTATCGACCGCGAAATTGGGATAGCGGTCAAAGCGCCGGGCCATCTGATCCACGTCCACTTCCATGCTGCCCAGGTGTGCGCCGACGACTCGCAGCGTGGGGTTCTCCGCCACGAGGTGGTCACGGGCCGCGAGAATGGCGGCTTTCGAGGGCCACTCGGGATGGGCGTAAGCGTACTCTTCGGGGTGCTCTTTATAATATGAATAGTCGGGGCTGGCCGGATTGGGAGGCTGCCAGCAGGAATCCGGCTCCGCAATGTGCGCGACCACCGTCCGGTGGTGGGCGGCGATGTCCTGATAGATGGGCTCGAAGGCCGGGTCATCCGGCATCACGTATTTCCCCGCTTTCGACTTCATCTCCATGCCCATGACCTTGTAAATCTTCACGGCGATGGCTCCCGCCGCGAAGTCGGCATCGAGCTGGCGGATGGCGCGCTGGGCAAAGCCCGGCGCCTCGAAATCGTAAGGGCTGAAGGTCGTACACAGAACGGCGCGGCCTCCCGTACTATGACGGACCCGGATCGCGTCGCCGCGCTGAGGTTCGAGCCCCTTGAAGAAAGGATCGCGATCGTCAATAACGCAAATGTTTAAGGCGCGCAGATTCAGGCGCTGCATGAAGGCGCTGAACGCCGGGTCATCCTTGTAAAGGTGTATGTGCGCATCAATCGGCGCGAGCGCGGAAAAGCCCGCCAAATCGGCGTCCGCCGTCTGACCGGGTCCGGCTACGCTCCGAGAACTCGTGCTCAGAAAACTGGCGAGCACTATCAGCACTGCCAGCGCCGCCACGCCTAATGAGCTTACCCTCAGCTTCCAACTTGAGAATTTCACTGCATTCCTCCTGCCTCGATGCTAGTTTACTTACCGCGCCAAACGAGGATCAAATTCAAAGGGAAACGGTTTGCCAATCATAAGTCTTGGGAAGTCACGGTGTCCAGGGTTAAGGAGGAAGTTGTGCTCAGCCGGGAGGATCGCGCTGGGAACCTGCAAAACCGCTGATGTGCCAGCTCGAGCCCATGCGTCTCCGACTTCTCGAATTCTCTTGGGTGGGGGATCGGTTCTCCAGTTTCTCGGTAGCTGCGCCAGCTCGACCTTGGCGACCAGGGCTTCTTCGATGCCGACTTCAAACACCACATAGTAGTTGAGCAACTCGGGGGAGTCGAGGTGAAATACCATCTCGAGCGCAGCGAGGGACTGCGATTCAGCCGTATAAACGATGGCAACTCCCGCGCTATTCCATCGTCCCCCATACCGGCGTGCACCCTCACCGGTAAACGCCGCCCCGGCGCGTTTCCGCTTGACGATTCGCCAAGCCGTAATCATTAAGAGAAGACCCCGTGCTCAAGCCGGCCGATCAAGTTCTCAACTTCGCGGGCCCCTAGTTCGGTTCGTGAATAGGCCAAGGGCGTTTGATGGCTCAACGCCCTCCGGGGCCTGGTCAGCCACATCACTGCCCCGGCGACATCCCCTTCAAATAAATCAACCGCCTTCTCAAACACGGTTGAGATGCGCAGCAGCCGCTCCGATTCATCCGGCGCGAACCTCCCTGCCGCCTTACGCCGAGCCAGGGTCCGATCCGGGATTCCGAGGACCGATGCGATCAGGGTAAACGACAAACCGCTCAGAGCCACGAGCGATTCCAGGGCCTTGAAGGGGAGTCCCGCCTCAATCTGGCAGACTAAGCGGTCAGTTTGGGTTGCGGTTAATCCCAAACTTGCGCCGCGTGTCCTAAAACGGAGTTGACGGCTTCGAGGAGCTTGGCGCCCCACATGGGTGATTCCCGCGCTGGTGAGTTGGCCCATTTGTTTACTATACCTCACTCCGCCACATTGTCAATTCAGATCTGCCACGTGGCAGGAAGTTGATTCTCAGGTGAAGACATGATCCGCACCCCCACGGCGATCCCTCAATCCCGACGCAGTCCCAAGCACTTCGCACATTTTCATTTTCAGCAGGTGTAGCGCCTGTTTTGGAGGTCCGCGGCTCTTCCTTGGCAAAAAACCGCAAAGGTGCGTGCCTGCCCTTGCGTTCGGGACCGGGAGTCCAGGGAAGAGCTTGAGAGGAAAGTCAAAAGGCCAAGGTCAAAACGCAATAGCAAGTGTAGCGCCCTCCGCCTTTGAGGTCTGTCGTGATGGGCCTACGGCCCGCGAAAATTCATGAAAAGCCTCGGCGTCAGGCAAGCCCGGAGCCCATAGTGCTAGGTCCTTTGATTTCAGCACGGCTTGATTCGCGACACCATGGTTTTTCGACCCTGCGGTTCTTCCCTCGACTCGCGCTCCGGAACTTGAGGGCAGGCGTTGTTGGAGATTTGTAGTTTTGGCAAAAGAAGAGCTTGGAGATTTGTGGTTTTGGCAAAGTAAGAACCGCGGACCCCAAAAACGGGGGGGAGCGCTACGTTCGCACGGCGCTACTCCACATCGAGCCGCCAGCCTGCAAGGCGGCCTTCGCCCGTCGGATCGCTCCTTCCCACTTCTGGTTGGCTCCCTGTGGCATGTGCAATTGCCGGGGAAGCTCCTTTCAGCCTACAAGAACAGCCAGACTCTCCTTGGCGCACCCAGGCCTGCGCTGCACCGGTTTGGTCTAGTACAGCTCGGCACTGGCTAAGGCGGCTACGCTGGAGCCATAGCCGCCCGCCATCAGCACCATGCCGTTGTTCAGCAAAGTCGCCGTGTGATTGGTGCGCACGGTGTTCAGGCTGCCGGTGTTCGAGAAGGTCTCGGTGGTGGGATCGTAAACCTCCGCACTCGATAATACGTTGAGGCTCAAGCCGAGGCCGCCCGCCACGAGCACCATGCCGTTGTTCAACAAAATCGCGGTGTGATCCTGACGCGCGGTCGTGAGGCTGCCGGGGGTGTACGAGAAGGTCTCGGTGGCAGGATTGTATAGCTCCCCAGTGGCTAAGCCACCGCTGGAGTTCTCCCCCCCGCCATCAGCACCATGCCGTTGTTCAGCAGCGTCGCCGTGTGATTGACGCGCGCGGCTTTCAGGCTGCCGGCGGTGTACGAGAAGGTCTCGGTGGCGGGATTGTAGAGCTCCCCACTGGCTGAGTAATTTTCAGAGCTATATCCTCCCGCGATCAGCACCATGCCGTTATCCAGCAGCGTCGCCGTGTGACAGTTGTGGTCGGCGTTCATGCTGCCGGTGGTATACGAGAAGGTTTCGGTGGCAGGATTGTACAGCTCCGCGCTGACCAAGGAACCGCTTAAGCCATTGGCGCCGCCGGCCATCAGCACCAGGCCGTTGTCGAGCACGGTCGCCGTGTGATAGACGCGCGGGACCTTCATGCTGCCCGTGGTGTAGGTGAAGGTCCCGGTCGCGGGATTGTACAGCTCCGCTCTGGTTAAGTAACCGCTGGAGCCCTGCCCGCCCGCAATCAGCACCATGCCGTTGTCCAGCAGCGTCGCCGTGTGATAGTAGCGGGCGGTCTTCAGGCTGCCGGTAGGGGTGAAGGTCCCGGTCGCGGGATTGTACAGCTCCGCACTGGCTAAAATGTGGGGAAGGCTGGGGCTATAGCCTCCCGCAATCAGCACCATCCCATTGTTCAGCAGCGTCGCCGTGTGATAGAAGCGCCCGGTGTTCAGGCTGCCGGTGTAAACAAAGCCGGTGGGGCGCACGGTGAGCGTCGCCGTGCCGCTGACGCTCCCCGCCGTGGCGGTGATGGTGACGGCAGTGGTGGTGGTGGGTCCTGGGGGAATGGCAAGGCTCATTCCGGGATTGGTCGCGTCGTTGCTGATCTGCGCCAAAGTGGTGTTCGACGAGGTCCAGGTGACCGAGGCAAGCTGCTGCGTGCTGCTGTCGCTGAAGCTGCCCGTGGCGATAAACTGTTGCGTTGTTCCCGGGGACAAGGTCGAGGTTGCCGGGGTGACGGCAATCGACTCGAGGTCCAACGGGGTCAGCGTGGCCGGTCCGTACAACTCGGCACTTGCTAAGGGGGGAGCGGGATACACGCTTGAACCGAAGCCGCCGGCAATCAGCACCAGGCCGTTGTCCAGCAGTGTCGCCGTGTGTTGTTCGCGCGCGGTGTTCAGGCTGCCGGTGGTGTATGAGAAGGTCTCGCTGGCGGGATCGTACAACTCGGCACTGGCGAGGATGGTATACCAGCCGCCCGCAATCAGCACCTTGCCGTTGTTGAGCAGCGTCGCCGTGTGCAGATCGCGCCCGGTGTTCAAGCTGCCGGTCGGGCTGAACGTCCCCGTCGAAGGATTGTACAGCTCTGCAGTGGCAAGGACACCGCTGTTACTCCAGCCGCCCGCCATCAGCACCATCCCGTTGTTGAGCAGCGTCGCCGTGTCCGACCCGCGCGCCGTGTTCAGGCTGCCGGTGAACGCAAAACTCCCGGTCGCGGGGTTGTACAGCTCCGCCGTGCCTAAGTAATCGCCGGAGCCGAGATAACCTCCCGCTATCAGCACCATGCCGTCGTTGAGCAGCGTCGCCGTGTGCCATAAGCGCTGGTTGTTCAGGTAGCCGGTATGGGCGAAGGTTTCCGTCGAGGGATTGTACAGTTCTGCGCCGAATACGAAATCGTCGTTCAAAAGGCCGCCCGCCATCAGCACTAAGCCGTTGTTCAGCAGGGTCGCCGTGTGTTGTTCGCGCGCGGTGTTCAGGCTGCCAGTCGTGTACGAGAACATCCCCGTCGCGGGGTTATACAGCTCCGCACTGGCTAAGTCACCGCTGGAGCTGTTATAGCCGCCCGCTATCAGCACCATGCCGTTATTGAGCAGGGTCGCCGTGTGTGCTTCGCGCGCGGTGTTCAGACTGCCGGTGGGGGAGAAGGTCCCGGTTGCGGGATCGTACAGCTCCGCACTGGCTAAGCAAACGGAGGAGTTAGTAACATAATCCCAAGATGTGCCGCCCGCTATCAGCACCATGCCGTTGTTCAGTAGCGTCGCCGTATGCCCTTGGCGCGCGGTGTTCAGGCTGCCGGTATAGATGAAGCTTGTGACGTTCAAGGTCGTCGAGCCCTTGATCGCACCCAAGGCCGCCTTAATCGTGGTTGTTCCCGCTTCCCCGGCACTGGCGAGCCCCCTCACCGAGCCGAAGCTGTCGATCGTGGCGACGTTGGGCACCGATGAACTCCAAGTAACCGAGTCGGTCAGGTTCTGCGGGCTGCCACTTTTGAAATAACCCGTAGCGGTAAATTGCTGCGTTTGGCGCACGAGGATGGCGGGGTTCGCCGGGGTCACGGTAATGGAAACCAGTCCCGTGGCATTGCCCGTGCCGCTCAGGGCGACCCAGGCGGGACTGCCGGGGGCGCTGTAGGGAATCTGCAGGTCGGCATTTTTATAGGACCCGACCTCCGTCGGCGTAAAGTTCACTCCGACGGTGCAGGTAAGTCCGGGGGCCAGGCTCGCCGGACAGGTATTGCTGGCCACCGCAAAACCTGCTGATGCCACCGGCGTCGAGAGCGTCACGGAGGTAGGCAAAACATTCTTCAGAACGACCGTCTGCGCGGCGCTCGTCGTGCCCACGGTAGTGCTGCTGAACTTCAGGCTGGCGGGGGAAACGGTGACGGGGGCGCCGCCGGTTCCCGTCAAGTTGACGTTCTGTATGGTATCGTTGGCGGCATTATCGGTGAAGGTCAGCTCTCCGGTTGGCGCGCCGGTGGCCGTGGGGGAAAACGTCACGCCCACCGAGCACGTGGCGCCGGCGGCGATGCCCGTGCCGCAGGTGTTGCTCGAAATCGCGAAGGGAGTGTAAGTCACGATGCTGGAAAAGGTCAAGGAGACGCTTTGGTGGTTGGTGAGCGTCACCGACTTAGCCGAACTAGTCAAGCCGACGAGCACGGTTCCGAAACTCAAAGTGCTGACGGAAAGGGTGACGGGCTCCTCACCGGTTCCGGTCAGACTCACCGTCTGCGGACTGTTACTCGCGCTGTCCGCAATCGAGAGCGTTGCCGACGCGGCCCCCACGAGGGCGCCGGGCGCGAAAGTGATGCTGATATTGCACGAAGCATGAGCCCCCAGCGATGTGCCACAGGTCGTAGAGGAGATGGCAAACGCGCTGGCAGAGACTCCCGTAAGGGTGTTGCCGGAAAGGGTGATGGCCGTACTGTCGTTATTCGTCAGCTTCACGGTTTTCGCGGCGCTGGTGGTATTGATCTCCTGATCGCCGAAAGCGAGGGTGGTCGGCGGCGAAGTCGTCGCCGGTTTCACGCCCGTCCCGGTCAGGGAAACCGTTTGGGGGCTGTTGGTCGCCGTGTCGGTAACCGTCAGCGTCGCCGTGCGACTTCCCAGAGCCGACGGCGTAAAGGTAGCGGTGATGCTGCAGCTCAGCCCGGCGCCCAGCGTGTTGGGACTGATCGGACAGGTCCCGCCCCAGGCATAATCAGCCGGAGCGGTGCCGCCCGAGATCGCAATGCTGCTGATCGTTATGGGCCCTGTCTGCTCATTCTTTAATGTTGCCTTTTTCGCGGCACTGGGGTTATTGAGACCCTGATTGCCAAAGGACAGGGTGGCAGGGGTCAAGCTGGCCTGTGCAAACGCCGACGAGCCGAAAGCGAGCAGAGAAAGCAAGAGGGTAGTCCCGCTCCAGAATAATTGGCTTCGACACTTCGCGGGCCTGGAAGTGAAACTGGGAAAATAATTATAATGTTGAGAATGACCAAGCGTGGTAATCATCGTGATCTCCTCGCAAGCGGGATTTGGGCAGCGACTTATTTTGAAGTGGCACGGCCATCTTGGCCGTGACCGCTCACGGGCGGGACGCCCTTGCCACTTCAAAATGAGGCTCTACCCTGATTTCGTTTCTCGATCCGACCGCCAACAAGCGACGGGGCGTCTCTGGAGACAAGGGTCCCGTGGGGTTCTCGCTGGTGAGCGCCTCAGCGACCGCAGAAGGCACCCGCTTTACCTGTTGTGCGGGCTTGCGCAGCCTTAAGCTGCCACCTCTTCAAGCCAAGATTCCGCTACCAATATGCCAACCGTGGTACACCTTTTCGATAATTAAAGCAATTACGAATGTCAAATTTTAGAAATTTATTTTCAATAGAGGGGAGGGCGACGTTTTGGGACAATGTGTCCATCCTCCTCATTGCGATGGAAGAATCGCGCATTGCTATGAAGAGACGCTGAGCGAGATCCACCCGCCCTCATCCCCTGTTCGCGCTCGTATACTGTTTCTCGAACCAAACTCAAGCGCCGGGCACTTTGCACCGATAAGGTAACTGAATGTGTATGAGGCCGCGGATTTGGGTTCTCAGTGCGGGATGGTTGTTCTGTGCCTTGACGGCGCAGGCGCAACATTGGAAATTCCAAATGTATGGGGCCGACTTGGGGTTGACCAACCCTACGGTACTCGCTCTGCACCAGGATCATGATGGTTTTCTTTGGGTCAGCACGGAGGGCGGCCTTTTCCGCTATGATGGCGACCGATTTCGGCATTTCAATGCGGATCCCATCGCCACCCGTGCCTACACGCACTCCCTGTACAGTTCGCCGGATGGCCAGTTCTGGGTCGGATCGAGTTTGGGCCTGTTCCGGTGGACGGGGGAGCACTTCGCTGCCGTACCAGGCTTTGAGGGTATCGAACTGGAAAGCGGCGAGGCGATTGGGAGTGACGCTTCGAAGTTGTATGTGGCCACGCCGGACGGCCTCCAGTCGATGCCCCTCCAGCGAGGAGGGCCGCCTCGTCGTGTCTCACCCAAATGGTCATACAGCGTGTATGTGGCCACTGATCAAACTGTCTGGTATAGCTGCGGTTCGGTCGTCTGCTCACTTCGGGATGGACGGGAACGCGAATGGGCCACGAGCGATGGGGTGCCCCCCGGGCGCTGGTCGAGCATCGCGGAGGACTCGGCCGGGCGCCTGTGGCTTCGCTCCAACGATAAGGTTCTGGTGCGCGAATCGGACGGGCTGGCTTTCCACGCCCCTGACGGCCTTCCCGCGTTGAACTCCACCCACGGCACGCATTTGGTGTCCACCCAGCGCGGGCAGATGCTCATTCCGCACGACGCCGGACTGATGGTTTGTGACGGCGAGGATTGCCGCAACTACGGCCCCGAAAGCGGCCTGCGGCATACCGGAGTGATTGCCGTCCTTGAAGACCGTGAGGGTTCAATCTGGCTCGGCTACAGCGGGCACGGGCTGGCTCGCTGGCTCGGTCGCGACCAGTGGCAGGGTTTCGCCGAGGACGAGGGGTTGGCGGACCCGGGGATATGGCGCATCGTGCGCGACGCCCAGGGTGACCTGTGGATCGGCACCAGCCACGGCCTTTTCCGGGGCGCCTGGAAGGGCGGTCGCTGGCGGTTTCGGCGCTCCGACGCGGTGGGCGAGCTCACCGTGTATGGACTGGCCGCGGAAACGGACGGCTCGCTTTGGGTCGGTACTTTTCAAAGCCAGATTCACGGCCTGCTACGGTATTATCCCCAAACGCATCAGAAGGTCATCTACCCTCCTTCCCAACCCTTTCCGCAATTCGCTACCTACGAGATTAACCGTGACGCTTCTGGAGCCATCTGGGTGGCCACACCGCGCGGCGTCATGCGTCTTGCCCCCGGCGGCGCCAAACTCGAACCCGTGCCTCTGCCTATTGATGGCGCATCCGTTTACGATGTCAGGAATACCGGGGAGAGCCTGTATGTCGCCAGCAAGAAGGGTCTTTACATCCAACAGGGGGCGATGCGCCAACTGCTGACCAAAGCCGATGGGCTGAAGGAAAACTGGGTTCAATCCATCGCCATCGGCCCGGATGGGGCGCTGTGGATCGGCTATTTCTCTTCTGCCGGCATCACGCGAGTTGACCTCTCGGGAGGGAAAGTCCGGTTGCAGCACTTCACGATGGACGATGGCCTTCCCAGCAATGTCGTCTACTCGCAGTTCTTTGACGCCCGCGGCCGGCACTGGTTGGCTTCTGACAGCGGTGTCGCCTTGTACGAGGGCAACCACTGGACGCACTCTGACACGTCGGATGGATTGATCTGGGATGACTGCAACGCGCACGCCTTTCTCGCCGAGGCGGATGGGACCGTCTGGTTCGGAACCAGCGCCGGTTTGTCGCGATTTCAGCCCACGGTCCAGCCGAGATTCGTCCTGCCGGCGACCCTGATTACTTCCGTGCTTCGCAATGATCTCGCCACACACGATACGGATTTCGATTCCTCGATCCATTCGCTGGGACTCCGCTTCACCATGCTGTCCTATCGGCGCCACAACCCAAACTTCCGCTACCGAATCGGGACCGACACCAACACGTGGGTGCAGACGCAGGCTCGCGAGGTCCGTTTTGCCGAGCTTCCCGCCGGTTCCTACCGGTTCGAGGTGCAGGGAGAAGTGGAGCCGGGTGTGTGGAGCCACGCCGCACTGCTGAAGTTTCGGATTCGGCCGCCTTGGTTCCTTTCCTGGCCCTGCCGGGTGAGCTTGGTCGTTATGCTGGGCGGCCTGATCTGGCTGTGGTGGCGGCGGCAGGAGGCGCGCCAACGGAAGGTTCGCGCCGAACTCGAGGTCGCGGTGGAGGAGCGGACCCGCGATCTGAACGCCGCCCGGGCGCGAGCGGAGGAGGCCAGCCGCGTCAAGAGCGAGTTCGTGGCCAACATCAGCCACGAGATGAGGACGCCCCTCAACGCCGTGATGGGGTTTACCCATCTCGCTCTCCAAATAACTGAAAAACCTGAGGTTAGCGAGTACCTCAGAAACGTCCATCTCTCCGCCAAGGGCCTGCTCGGCTTGATAAATGACATTCTCGACTTTTCCAAGCTGGAGGCCGGGCGAGTGGTAATTGTTCCGGTGGCGTTTGCTCTACGGCCCTTCATCGCGGAAATCGCCTCGATCCTGAGCCGGGAGGCGGCCCGCAAAAGGCTCGAGATGAAGACGGTTGTTGAAGATTCCGTCCCCGAATGGGTGTTGGCTGACCAGGACCGCCTTCGCCAGGTGCTGGTCAACTTGCTCGGCAATGCCCTTAAATTTACCTCGCGAGGGGCCGTGACCTTGCAAGTAGCCCCCTCGGCGAATCAACTGAAGTTTGCGGTGGCAGACACGGGCATTGGCATTCCCCCCGATAAGCAGGCCACTATCTTCGAGGCCTTCCAGCAGGCGGACAATTCCACCTCCCGGCGATATGGAGGTACGGGGCTGGGACTGACGATTTCAAAGCGGCTGGTGGAATCCATGGGCGGGCAGCTCCTGCTCACGAGCGAACCGGGTAAAGGCAGCACGTTTTGGTTCTCGATCGAAGCCCCGGCGGCGGCCGCCCCACCGGTGATCGCCCAGCCCACGCAAGAGATACCCGTCCGCCCCATGCGCATCCTCGTGGTCGAAGACAACCGTGTGAACCAGCACCTCATCCTGGCCCTGCTCCGCAAACGGGGCCATACCACCGCGGTCGCGGGAAACGGCGTGGAGGCTTTGGCCGCTATCGAACGGGATACCTTCGACCTGGTCCTCATGGATATCCAAATGCCGGAAATGGACGGACTCGAAGCCGTGCGTCGCATCCGCAAGCCAGAGGCAATGACCGGTCAGCACCTGCCGGTGGTGGCCATGACAGCCCGGGCCATGGCCGGAGATCGCGAAGCCATCCTCGCCGCGGGAATGGACGATTACCTCGAGAAGCCCGTTCAATTGGAGCGGCTTGATGCCGTCTTGCGCCAGACATCAATGGCGCGGCCTCCCGATCCAAGTCCTGGTGCGATTTTCGGGGAACACCCACCTTCAAGCGAAGCACGCCTGTAAACGGCCGCCTGCGCCCGCGCACTCACGGCAACCCAACTCAGGACGAATGCGAGGGCATAGTCTGCTCCAAGCAGCAGAATAGCCGCGACGGGGCGAAAGATCATCACCGCCACCGGAGACCAACAAAGCAATGTAATCAGTTTGATAATTCCCACCAACGCCGGTACTTGTGCAGTTTGACGTAGAGGCGGCTTTACGCCGCCATATGGCGAGGTAAACTCGCCGCTACTACATCAAACGGTGCCATTACCGCAGAGCCGGATCGCCATCCGCCCGAGTAATAGATGGTGTAGACTCTCAGGCCGTCTGGCACAAAACTCGGATCGGTGAGTCCATGCGGATTGTTTGTTTAGGCCTGGGCGATACGAGGAGGAGAAATGATTGAGAGGCGTCTACCCACGATCCTGAGGTATGGGCTTCCGCTTGCAGCGATCGTCATCCTGGCCGGCTATGGTCTGAACATCAAGCCTCGCCCGGCCGCGGCCGCAGAGAAGCCCTTTCAGCCCACGTGGAATTCCCTGCGAAACTACCGCACTCCACAGTGGCTTCGGGACGGCAAGTTCGGAATCTACACGCACTGGGGCGTGTATTCGGTGCCCGCTGTCGGTCCCAACGGCACCTGGTACTCCAATCACATGTATATGAACCCGGATTCGCCCGAGAGGATTTACCAAGAGGCCACTTACGGCCCGCTGGAAAAAGTCGGATATAAGGATTTCATTCCCATGTTTACCGGCTCGAAGTTCAACGCCGACGAATGGGCGGACTTATTCCAAAAAGCGGGCGCGCGTTTTGCCGGGCCGGTGGCGGAGCATCATGACGGGTTTGCCATGTGGGACACCCGGTACTCGCAGTGGAACGCCGCCAAGATGGGTCCCAAGCGGGATATCGTCGGCGAGCTGGCGAAGGCCATCAAAGCCCACAACATGAAGTTCGTCACTGCCTTCCATCACATGGAAAACTGGTATTTCTTTCCTACCTGGGACAAGCATCTCGACTGCGGAGATTCCCGCTACTCAGGTCTATACGGTCCCATCCACGAAAAGGGGGCACAGCCCAGCAAGGAGTTCCTGGAGGAGTGGGAGGGTCGGGTTCGCGAGGTCATCGACAAGTACGACCCCGATTTCATCTGGTTTGACTTCGGTTTGGGATTTGTCCCCGAGGTCTATAAGCAGGACCTACTAGCCTATTATTTCAACCGGGCGGCAGCGGAGAACAAGGAAGTCGTAGTGTCCTACAAGGGCCACGACCTGCCGCCGGGTGTCGGCATCGACGACCTGGAACTGGGGCAGGAACGTGATTTGACCTACCACGAATGGATCACCGATTCCTCGATCGACAATCAGGGGGCCTGGGGATACGTTAGAGGCGCGGGCTTCAAAACCACGGAGAATCTGGTCGATAACCTGGTGGATCGAGTGAGCAAGAACGGGTACCTGTTGCTGAACGTGGGCCCGAAGCCAGACGGGACGATTCCGGACGTGGCCAAAGAGCGGCTGCTAGAATTGGGGAAGTGGCTCCAGGTCAACGGCGAGGCTATTTATGGCACCACCCCTTGGGTCATCGCCGGTGAGGGTCCGACCAAGCTCGAGGCGGGCGGGCCTTTCAATGAGATGGACGAACTGCGCTACACAGCGCAGGACATCCGCTTCACCGCCAAAGACAACGTTTTGTATGCCACGGTTCTGGGCTGGCCGGGCGAGAGTGTTCTCATCAAGAGCCTGGCGGGTGGCCCGAACCCCGACAAGAATTTCTGGAACGGCCTTTACCTGTCTGAGATCGCCTCCATCACCATGCTCGGGGACGGCAGGCAGCTCAAGTGGGAAATGACGAAGGAAGGTCTCACTGTGGAGACCCCCAAGACGAAACCGTGTGCGTACGCTTTTGTTTTCAAGATCGTGCGCAAGAATCCATTCTGAGCCCTCGGCGGGTATTGGCAAGACGGGGATCGCTTATTGCATGGTGGCAGGGATGGCAACCGAGTGGGACCGGAGCGCCGGGACTGCGCACGGCCCATGGCCGAACATTGAAAACCCGTCTGGCCATTGCATTCACAGGCGGTCAGCCGTATGCTGACGGCCGGCCAAGAATAGAACAACGGAATCTTGGCTGACACCGTTGAAGTTTGGATTCCATGAAGACCATCATACTGGAACAGCCGGGCCGGTTCACGTTCAGCGAGACCACGCCGCCGGTCGCCCCGGGACCTGGCGAAGTGATGGTCAGAGTATTGACGGTAGGCATCTGTGGCACCGACCTTCACGCCTTCGAGGGGACGCAGCCGTTTTTCACCTATCCGCGCATTCTCGGGCATGAGCTGGCGGTGGAGGTGGTCGAGACCGGCGACGCCGTCGGGGACCTCCGGCCGGGCGACCGCTGTGCGGTGAACCCCTACATGACCTGCGGCGAGTGCGCAGCTTGCGTGCGCGGGCGGACGAACTGCTGCGCGAAGATGCGGGTCATCGGGGTCCACACCGATGGCGGCATGAGCGACCGCATTATTCTGCCCGCGAAACAGATGTACAAGTGCGCGAAGCTGCCGCCGGAGCAGATTCCGCTGGTGGAGACGCTTGCCGTCGGCATCCACGCCGTGGGGCGCGCGGCGGCGCAGCCGGGCGAGCGCGCGATCGTCGTGGGCGCCGGTCCCATCGGGCTGTCGGTGGTCGAGTATTTGCGGGTGGCCGGCGCCGATATCGCCGTGGTGGAGAGGATGCCGGAGCGGCTCGCCTTCGCGGCCCGGCACTTTGGCTTGAAACGCTACTACCCCTCGCACGAGGAAGCGCGGCAGGAAGAGCCCTCGCTGCTGGTGTTCGACTGCACCGGCGACCGGGGCTCCATGGAGCAATCCCTTCACCTGCTCCAGCAGGGCGGCAAGCTGATCTTCGTCGGGCTGATCAACGACCACGTTTCCTTGTTCGACCCGGACATCCACCGCCGCGAGGCTACGATCCTGTCGAGCCGCAACAGCGTTCCGGCCGAGCACCAGCGTGTGCTCAAGTCGATGGAAAGCGGGCAGATTAATGTCGGTGCGTGGCCCACCGAGTGCGCCCCCCGCGCCATCATGCCCCAGCGATTTCCCGCGTGGCTCCGTCGGGAAGCGGGCGTGGTCAAGGCAGTGGTCGACTGGTCGTGACCGCCTCCGCCTCCTTCCTTTCCGTGGGGCTCGGGCGGGGCGGCCCGAACCAGACGGCGAGGAGGAAACCAAAGAGCGCATAGTACGGCGTTATCTCCATGGAATGCAAAAGGCGCACGGTCGGCGGCATCAGGTCATCATGGGATCTTCCTTTCGATCGATCCGGCGAACGGGCAATCTGTATGGCCCAAGATCGCATCGCGCCTTCGGTGGAAGGAGCTGCAATGGGCCACCGGCAACTCACCCGCGGGCCTCATCCAGCCAGGCGAAGATGGCCTCCTCCATTGCGGGCGTAAAGGAATTGAACGCCAGGGGTGTTTGCAACTGGAGCGCGCCTTCCTTCCCCAGGCGAGCGTAGACCTTTCTGGCTTGTTCCACCTCGAACTGCACATCGGCGGCCGGCGCATAGCGGTCGAGCGTGGGCGCAACGATCAACGTCCGCCGCGGGGCGATGGCTGCCAGCACCTCATCAAAGTCAAAGGGCAAGCTGCTTTCCTGGCCCACAAAAAATCCGAGACGCGGGAGCAGGCCGTGCAGGTGCGAATAATGCTGCACGCCTTCGGTTCCCTTCTCCGCCTTGCCCAGGCGCAAGGGATCGACGCCGCAGACCGCCGCGACGCCTTTGACGCGCTCATCCAAAGCGGCGGTTACCAGTCCCACCTTGGCGCCCAGGGCGTACCCCACCAGGTAAATCCGCGAGCCATCCACCGCGTCGAGCGCGGCAACCGCATCCAGCGCGGCGCGTGTGTCGGTGACCATTTTTCCCAGCAAGGACCATTTCGGGTAGCGCTGGTAGAAATAGCGGGCATCGCGCACGCGCGTACCGAAGCCAATCTGGTCGAAGGCAAGAACCGCAAATCCCCGCCGGGTCAAGGCGGCAAAAAACGGCGCGGTGTCCCGCGAATAGCCGGTAGGGTACGAGTAGGGATGCATCCAAACCACCACCGGCCAGTGGCTCCCGCGCGGTGATCCGTCCGGGTCGGTGGGAAAGTAGAAGTCGGCCTTCAGATCGTCGCCATAGCCCAAGCCCACGGCGCCCATCGACGGGTTCTTGAAGGGCCGGCCCAGCAGCCCGGCAATCCATCCATCATCGGTCATCGTCGAACCTTGGAGCTCGTGGCGGGCAGGGAAGCGCACCCCGGCGGGCTCGTCTCCCATCGCCCAATTGATCTTCTGAAGAATGGATTGCCGGGCCGCCTCGCTCCATGGCGCCGAGAGGTCGCGTGGACCGATTACCGGAAACTTCGAGGGGTCAATCGACTCGCCGGTGAGCTTCTTCCACCGCTCAAAGGTATAGCCGTTCACATACACGGCGCGCCGCGGGTAAGTTTGGCGGCCGAAGACGGTGTCGAGGAAGTCACAAAAGATTCCGATGTCTTCCGCGGTGGTGGGATGTTCACCCTCGCGAAGGTTCAGCCAAACCTTATCTTCGTGGCCAAGAAATCGATAAACTTTCTCGACCGCGGGGAAGGCATGTTCAAAGCCAAAAGGATTCCCTTCGTGCTCCGCGTAGGCCGAGTACATAAAAAGCCCGCGCGGGGCGACGAGCGCCATCAGCGCATGTTGGTCCACAGGAAGTTTGTGCTCCCGGCCCACGAAGAAACGCAGGCGCGGGTGAAACCAATGGGGGAAGACGCCGGTGATCTGCTCGATACTCTCATTCACGAACATGTCGGTCGTATAGCGCCAGGGGTCGCACTCGCCGGTATTGCCACTGGAGGCAATGACCGCGGCAATGCGCTCGTCGCATGCCGCCGCCAGCAGTGCCTGTTTGCCATTTCGCGAGTGGCCCGTTATGGCGATCTTCTGTTTATCGACCTCGGGCAGCGTTTGCAAATAATCGACGGCGCGCATCCCGGCCCACGCCCAGCGCGCCAGGCAGGAAAAGTCATACTGCGGATAGACGTCGATAAACTTATCCGAGTCATCCGCCGGGCCGAAAATTGGGTCGGTGGCAAAATAGATGCAGCCGATATAACCGCGCCGTACGGCGGTGGCCACCCACGGCCAGGTTCGCGGGTGGTTAGTTAGAAAGACAGGGAACGGCCCTTTCCCAGGGGGGATGATTAACTGCACCCGCAAGGTGCCGCGGTGATCGGGACCGAACTCCAGGCGCACATTGCGGATGGTCAGCTTCCCGTCGGTCTCGGTTCCCGTAATCGCCCCGCGAAGGTTGTCAGGTTGGGGCGGCATCTTGCCAAAAACCCACTGCTCAAATTGCGCGCGAATCTGCCGGCGCTTTTGCTTCCATTGTTCGGGAGTCTGGACGCCTTCGAGCGGGTCAACGAGGAAAGGCATGGACGGCATGGCATCGAAATCCGGCGGAAGCTCGCCCGTGCGATCGAGCCAGTCTTCCCACGACTGGTCGTAGGCGTTGATCCTTCCGGTGATTTCCACAGGGCGGCGGGGAAGAATCTTGAGGAGCACCTCGAGGGTCTCGCGTCGCTTGTCCATTGCCTCCCCGGCAGCCGTCGTGGGCAGGGGATGCGCATGGCCGTCCGTGGCGAGTGCCGAAGCGCCGGCCGCTAGCGTGGCCGTCTGGGCGATGAAATCTCGACGAGTGATTTTTTCCATATCTTGAGTGTCCTTTCAAATCCCGGATCTTGAGTTCTCCGTTGAGTAGACGGCCCGCCGCGCCGGACTCACGCGGTTCGATGGCGCCGGGCGCGTTACCCGATCTTCACTTCCATCCACTCGACGGGCGAGCCCTTTTCACCGCGCTCGCGCAGGGTCAGGCGCAGCGTGCCATCCCGAACTTCGATACCGCCTTCCTTGGATTCTCCTCCAAAGTAGTGCTCGGTGACGATGGCTTTGATGGGGTGCGAGTCGGCGCGATGAATGATCACGTCACCCTCGCCGTAAGGAACTACGGCCAAGCGGGCGGCCCTGGCAATCCCATCGTTGGTTTTTGAGGCGATGACCACTGGCGCGCTGGTCTCCACCACCTCGCGGAACTTCCCCGAACCTTTGCGTCCATCCAGGCGGTCGGTGCGAAGGGCAACGGCAACCAGTTCATCGCTCTCAAACCGCGCCCAGGAGGGGGAATGCGCGCCCCGCGTTACCTCGATATAGTCCGCCTCCACGGGCTCAATCGTGAATGTGTTGGAATTTCGGAGGGCTTGGGAGAGACCGTTGTATTTCGCGATGAGATCGGGTGTCGGCGTCTCGTCCTCTTCATCGCCCACGAAACTGTTCAGCGATCCCAGGGTGCCGATCAAGGCCGAGTCAAACCAGATGGAGGGCATCGTTCCCCAGTCGTACCCGCCCGAGCCATAGGTTGGCATCCCAATCTCACCCAGCAGGCTGCTGAAAAAGAACCGCCGGTTGGCTTCGTAATCGTACTCTCCCGCCGCCATGAAGAGGTCATCCGGACTGTGGAGATCAAAGTACTCACGGAAGAGCGGCGACAGGCAATAATACATCACCACGATGTCAGGATTCGCGTCTCTCATGCCCCCCACCACCACTTCGAGCCCTTTCAGCATCAAACGCTCTCCCGCCCAACGCATATCCTTCGGCGCGGCAACCGACAAGGGAGGCAGCTCGTAACCGAAATCGAATTTCACCAAATCCGGCTGATAGCGCTCCACGAATCTCTTGGCCTGCGCCCTGAGCACCTTTTCCACCTCCGGCTGGGTGAAATCCAGAATGTAATACTTCGAGTCGCCACCTCCGGAGACGAGTGGCTTGCCGTCCGCCAGGTGCAGCATGTGCGAGACATTCAAACCCATGTCGGCGGGATCCTGGCAACGCATGAAGGCTGCCCAGAGGCCAAAGTGCAGGCCGTCGGCCCGAACCTGCGCGCGGAACTCTTCAAAATGCGGGAGCCTCTCCGCCGAGTGCTCAAGCTGACCGTATTTTCCCTCCCACTTGTCATCGATAACGAACATCCGGGCTTTCATGCCCGAGGCCTTCAGCCCGCTGTAAAAGGAGTTCAGAGCGGCCTCGTCCAAGCTCGCACCCTCTTTCCCGATGGCGACCTCCGCCCCCCAGCAATTGAATTGCGGAGACAGGGCCACCGAGTTCTTCTTCGCGGAATTGGCCTTCTTCTGAACGATCCCCGCCGCGACGAGGCCCCGGTAAAACGCCCGAATCGCTTCGTAGTAATTCGGCCCGATTGCCCAGTAAAGTTTCGCGCCCAAGGTAAGCCGCCCCGGCCCATGCAGGTTCTCCCAAAGATCGCTTCGATAGCTGACGATGAGGCTGTGCTGCCCATCGCGGGTTTCGCAGAAGAGGTCACCGTTGGGAAGCTCGGCGAGCCCGCAACAAAACGCTTGGGAAATAAACTTGGTTAAAGACGACTGGACAGCTCCGGGTTTGTTGCGATGGAACCCGCAAAAGAAATGAGCCGGCAAACCCCATTGTTGCAGCAGTCCGGGAGCGGGGGACGAACCGCGTCCCAGCCAACTGGTTAAGTTCAGACCCAAATCCGAGGTCACAATCGGGCTTACTCCGGGAGATTCGCTGATGCCAGGTAGAATCAGGTAGAAATTATCGAGGGTGGGGCGAGCGTCCTCCCCGCTTCCTTGCGCAAAGTAGTGAAGCGCTACGACGTTCTCAGCATCTGAAGATTTGTAAACAACTGGTTCGAGCCACAGAGCTTCATCCTCGAACTGCCAGGTGACAGACAATTCGCTGCTCCCATTGACACCCGCATAGCTGACGGTGAAGCTGCCGTCCTTGCTGGCGTGGGTGGCCGGCTTTCCCGGAAGTGCATTTCCTGGCCTGCTTATCCGTGCCGGGTTGGACGATTACCGCGGGTTGGAGAATCCCGCTGGTCATGACCAACCCGTTCTTGTCCAGAAGCCGGAATCGATCGTCGGTCGGTGACCATTCCCAGGTGTAGTTTTTTCCCTTGATCTGTACGCCCTTCGCGGTCTCATGGATCTCGGCCGGATGGCCCGGCGGCGTGGAGGCCTTGCCACCCTTCAGGAACAGGGATGCGGTGGATGCTTGGATGAATTCACGCCGATTCAATCTGATCATTGCAAATGCCTCCCATGGTCTCCAACCCGCGTCCTCCGATTGAGCCCAAGCGCTTCCAGCTAGGATCCCCAAGGTCTTGCAACCCCGGCTTCATGCTCTAACAACAGTCCTGGCCCTGCAACGCTTTCTTCCCTTCCAGGCAGATGACGGGCACCGCCACCAGCGCGGCGGCGGGGTCTATCCAGGGGATATGAAGCGCCGCATTGAGGACCAAGCCGGCAAGGGTTATGCCGGCCAGGTAGGCGCAGGCAGCGGACTGCACTGCGTCGGCGGTTAACGCCGCGTTACGAGCCGCTTCCCCGGCTCTTCGCTTCGCCCAACTCAGCGGGGGCATGACGGCGAGTGCAGCGATGGTGACGCCGATGCCGATCCAACTGGTATCGGGCCGCGCGTGCTGCCACAACGCGAGGGCAGAACTCAGGGTAATGACCGCCGCGAGCGTGAAGAGAAGCATGCCCGCCAGCCTTGTGGCCCGCGCCGTGCTCAGGGCGAGGTGTGGGAGGAATTGCAGAAGCACCACCAGCGCCGACAAGAGTTCGATCAGACTATCGGCGCCAAATGCCAAAAGCACGGGGCTCCGCGCGCGCCATGCAGAAATCAGAGCAAGGGCGCACTCCACCACCATCCAGATCAGCGTGACCCCTTGCAACCGCATAATCTGGCGCGATGTTTCGCCGGAAGTTCCTGCGCACCCACAGCCGTCCGTCAATGTCTCGCGTCCGGTTTCTTCTTCCAAGCGCATGGTGCCTATATTACCTTCCCGGCACGGGTCCGTGGGTCAAATTGATGGAGAGCGGCCGTGAAAGAACTCCGGCAGGCCAAAAAACATTTCACGCCAAGGCGCAAAGCCGCGGAGGCGCAAAGAAAACCAAGCAATGATTCTTCGCGATCTTTGCGTCTTGGCGTCTTTGCGTGAGATTGTTCTTCTTTCACAACTTCTTACGCCGTGGGTCGGGGCCAGGCCGCGGGGCGGTGTTTTGAGGGTGACGCGCGCGATTCCCCGGGTGCCGGTTTTTCACCGGCCCCAGACTAATTCTTTCCCTTTCGCCCCGGGCCATTGGACGTAAACGGAAAAACGTCCATAAGGATAGTTGCGGTCCGCTGAGGGCTCGTTTGACTCGGTTACGTCGGCGCCGTTGGCCAGATGGATGGCGGCCACATAATAACACCAAGGCCAGCCTTGTGGGTATTGCCGGCAGTAGAAACCATGCGGATGGTCCTTATCGGGAGTGACGGTGATGCGGGAGTCGCGCAGCCAGCGCCGCGTCCTTTCCGAGAGGGGGAAAGATGAGGGTACGGCTTTGGCCAGATCATCCACGGTGAGTTGCAGCGGATGCGCGGCGTCGGAGTTCGCGGCGCTGGGTAGGATTCTCACAATCGCCCAACTGGTTTGACCGAACAGTTCCCACGTCTGCATCCCGGCAATGTCCACGAAGGCATAGAAAGCTCCCAAAGAAAAGGTCCACAGGAATACCACCATGGCCAAAGGCCACAGATTTCGGACCAGAGAAAGAGTGCTGTTCTGGAGCTGCGCCCGAAACATCCGGTAACTTTGGAAGAGCGCAAAGAGCAACGCAGGGACCAACAAAACCGTCAAGATTAGTTCCTCAGGGCTGCTGAGCCTCCAGAACCACCAGAGCATGCGAACAGCGGCAGCGAATACGTGATGTGCCAAGGGATCGAACGTGGACAGAACGAAATCCATGAATTTACGCGCAACCCAGCCGCCGAAAATCCCGGTCAGGATAACCGCGCCCAACGCCGGAAGAACCCACAGCACCGCGCCCACCGTCGAGTTGAGGGCGCACGCGCACCAGAAGGCGGCAAAGGTCAGGAGGAGCACCACGAGCAGCCAACGTCCTCCTAGATGCACATCCACAAACACGCGGGACGATCCAAATAATTTACCCGCGATCAACATCGGGAGCAGCCCCGCGCCCACCAAACCTGCAAACAGGGCCACGGCCAGCTTGATGAACCATTGGAGGAGGGACGGCGCCGGCAGGGTCAGTTGCCAGGCGTGCGTCCCCGACGTTCCCTCTTCCCCCACCGAAAGGCTTCCGGCAAGAATCGCGATCAACAACGTACTGATTACACCCACAATGGCCACCGCGGTCTCGAAATTCCTGGAATATCCGCGCTCGTGCAGCAACCCGATCAGGGTCAAGCAAGCCCAGCCCACGGCCGCCAGCAAACTGATCAGCCAGACGGGCCGCAGCAAGCGAAGTTCCTTGCGGATCAAATTCAGGACCGCTCCGGAGGGACGGCAGCGCAGCCAGCCCGCCAAGGCTCCCGGCAGCACGTCCGGACCGGCCATGAGCAGATCATCACTGCCCATACCTCCCGTCGCCTGAAACCGCGCCAGCATTCGCCCGCCCAGCCAGACCATTCCGCCTGCGTAGCACAGGAAGATGAAGGTAACGGTGGAAGCAACGATATGGCTTCCGGGCAGGAGGTATCCGCGGGCGCGAAGCTGATCGGCCAGTTTCGCCCAAGGAATCGTAAAACTGATGAAAGATTGGACCCCAATGTTGAGGGCGATGCCCCCCACTGTGGATCTCGTAAAGAGTGTCCAGAACGTCGACGAAGCGGTGACGGCGACGATCCAGGCCCCGGCAAAGGCCCAGACCCTCCAGTCCGGCCGAAATGAGGTCGCCCGCAAGGCCAGGGAGAAAAGCAGAACCGCCGACACGATCGCAACGATGGTAACGCTCAACTTCTCGCCCCAGATTTCCATCCGGCCGACCGGCTGAGAAAGTACCAGCGAAAACGTTCGGTGTTGGAATTCGTTGCCGAGCGAGAGAGTGGCCATCACGGGGACAACGAAGAACCCAATCAGATAGAGAAGCGGGGTCCAATCCAGCGGGTAAACGAGCGGCACCACGCCCGCCAGGGCCACGGCGCACCAGGGCCCTAGCAGGGGATGTGTTTCCTCGAGGAGTCGCGGGGTTCGGGCGTTCATTTTCGTCTCCTACGCTTTCAAGGTTGGGCGTTTCGTAGGGGCACCCCTCGTGGGTGCCCATGTGGAGGGCACCCACGAGGGGTGCCCCTACGATTTCGTCTCCGTTGCGGAGGAAAAGCCGCGGACCTACCAAACAGGTCCGCGCTACGGACCTTTCAAGATCGCGACGAAGATTTCCTCGAGGGTCAGCGACTCCGTCGAGAGCGCCTCGGGGTGGTGCTGCCGCAGTCGCTCGAGCAATTCGGGGCCTGATCCATTGGCGATCAACTCCAGTTCGCGGCCGTCGCGGCGCACGCGCAATGCCGCTTGGAGGTCGATCTCCGGCGGTGGCTGCGCAAAGCGCGCGCGAATTTTCTGATAACGCTCGCGGGCCTGGTCGGCATCGAGCGTCAGCACGGCGCGGCCGCGGTCGATGAGCGTGAACTCGTCAATCAATCCCTCGAATTCGGTGATGAGGTGGGTGGAAACCAGAATCGTGCGATGGCCTGGAATCCCTTGCTGGTACGCGCCGATCACCGCCTCGATGAACTCGCGCCGCACGATGGGGTCCAGGCCCGACGTCGGCTCGTCGAGCACCAGCAGGTCCGTCTCCGGGCAGACCGCGGCGACGAGCGCCACCTGGGTTCGCTGGCCCTTCGAGAGATTTGCGGTGCGCTGGGCCGGATCGAGCTGGAAACGCTCCAGCAACTCCTGCTCGACTTTCCGGTTCCAATTCGCGCGAAACGAAGCGAGGTAATCCAGCGTCTCGCGCACGCTCATCCACGGATAGAAGGCCACCTGGTCCGGCACGTAAGAGAGGGAGCGCTTCACCGCGACCTCGTGCTTGGCCGGATCGAGACCGAAGACGCGCACCTGCCCGCGCTGCGGGCGGAGCAGATTGAGCAGACACTTCATGGTAGTGGTCTTGCCCGCGCCATTGCGGCCGAAGAGTCCATAGCAGCGGCCGGGCTGGACGGTCAGGCTTAAGTCATGCACCGCCTCCGCGCGCCCATAAGCGTAGGTGAGATTTTCGATTTGGATTGCAGGAGTAGAAGTGTTCATGAATCCTCCTCATTTATGTCGTAAACGCAACACTGCGCGCGTTCGTGAATACAACACCAAAGCTAACGCTTCTTTTTCCCTCGCCCCTTTGGGGGAGAGGGGGGACCGCAAGGCGGAGGGGGCCCCACGTTTTGCAGGTCGTGGGGGTGAGGGGGTTAGTACCAACCTGGATTGTCTCGGTCAAGATCGAATTAGACCCCACGGTTTAGACCCCCTCACCCGTCCCGCCCCGGCTGGTGAAAGCGCCGGCTGCGGGCCACCCTCTCCCCCAAGGGGGCGAGGGTAGTAAATTCAAATCGACGAGCTTCATCAGAGACCACCGCAACACGTCATGGTTTTCACCCGGATTCTTTATGCGCGCGCCGTTTGTCGTCGAGCACATCCATTCGTTCCTGGATCAATTCCAGGAATTCATTGCGAGGCACCTGCAAATGGTGCGCTTGCACGATGGCCTGGTCGATATCCTCGATCAGCAGCTTGCGCCGGACTTCCTTGCGCAAGGTCGATTGGTTTTCTTTCAGGAAGCAACCCCGCCCCGGCAGTGTCGCGATCACGCCCAGGCTTTCGAGTTCAGAATAAGCCTTCGCGATGGTGTTGCGATTGACGCGCAGTTCCTCCGCCAGGGGGCGGATGGAGGGGAGCGCCTCGCCGGGCTGGAGCGCCCCGGCGGCGGCGGCGGTCTTGATCTGATCCACGATCTGGAGGTAGATCGGCATGCCGGACTTGAAATTGATCTGGAGTATCATATGCGTCTCCCTGTCATAGGACAGTATGACAGTTGCCCGGTCGTTGTCAAGCGAAATTTTCGGGTGCTCGAGCACGGAGTGATGGTGGGCCGAGCATCTCACGACGGTAGCTGTGCGAAGCACCTTGGAGTGCGGCGGCTCGACGCCGCCTTGCTCTTCCTCCTCGATATTGTGCCAAGGCGGCGTCGAGCCGCCGCACTCCAAGGTGCTTCGCACAGAGGTTTCGACGATGGCGAGTCGGAAGCTCATGAACAGCAGCCGCTAGAACCACTCACCGCAACAACCTAACACCACGGGTTGGAACCCTCATCAGAAATGTAGAAACTCCAGCCGGAGCGGGACGCTCCAGCGACAGCGGACCGGACGCCCGCGCTACAAACTTCGCGCTCGATCATGCAGCAGAGGTCCGGCTTTCGACCTTTCTGTCGCGCGCCCCACGAAGAAATATCGGGAAAAGATCTCCAATTTCATCTTGACTCCCAGCCCGCTTGGTGGTAGGTATCCCCCTATCGAGGACTGAAATGTCCTCAGATAATCTTTTTCATTCTTATATACGTGGTCCATGGCGTAGTAATCGCCTGGAACTCGGTTGTATCCAAGCCGGGGTCAGGCGGGTGCGAAGAGCCAGTCAGGCCACGAAGGAGGAGTCCAGTGAAACGTCCAATGGAGTTTCGATTGGCCGCAGTAGCGGTTGTGCTTGGGTTGGCTTTTGCAATATCCGGACTGGCCCAAGAAGCAGAGCTAGGACCCGCACTCGAGGGGCTCGTATCACCCCAAGTAATGTCTGTGCGTCTTCCGTCCGCCCCGGGCACACTGTTCATCCCCAAATCCAGCCTACCGCAAACGCCCCCGGCAGGTCACAAATTCGCCGCCTCAACCAACGTCGAGGTTTTCATCCCCGCCGGACTCAAGCCGGAAGAGGCGCCGCCCTTCCTCGGGTACGGTTATGAGACGCCCGCTTCGCTCGCTTGTCATTATGGCCTCGTCACAGTTGCGTCGGGTGTGTCACCCAATTGCAATCCCAACGTAACCACGGTTAGCCCCACGGGTGGCAAGAACACCATTGCGATCGTCGATGCCTATGACGACCCGTCCGCCCCGGGTGACTTGGCTTGGTTCTCGCTACAGTTCGGCGTTCCCTTGACACTGTCGGAATTCCAGGTGATTTGGGCCAACACCGCCACCTCCTCCTGCAACTTTGGCGGGGTTCCGATAGATTACACGGGCGGCTGGGAAGTAGAGGAGTCGCTGGACATCGAGTGGGCCCACGCCATGGCCCCCGGCGCCAAACTCTATCTGGTGGAAGCGTGTTCAAACTTCGATACCGACTTGCAGCAGGCCGTGCTTGTCGCCAACAATCTGGTGCAGTGTGGGAAGACGGAAATCAATCCCTCGACGCTCGTCCTGGGGACTTGCCCCAGCGGCACGGGCGCGGGCGAGGTGACGATGAGCTGGGGAGGCGGAGAGTACAGCGGTGAGACCGCCTTTGATTCGACCTTTACCACGCCCAACGTCGTCTACTTTGCATCATCGGGGGATGGGCCCGGGGTCATTTACCCCAGCACTTCTCCGAACGTGGTGAGCGCTGGCGGCACCACCAACCGTCGTAGCCCCTCGACCTTCAACTTTGAACAAGAGGCTGCGTGGGTCGACGGTGGCGGCGGCCAGAGCGCGTATGAAAAGATCCCAACCTACCAGACTACCTACATCCCGACCCTTTGCAAGACTTGGCGCTGCGTTCCGGACTTGTCTTTCGATTCTGATCCCTACACGGGGGTCTGGGTCTATGACACCTTTCCCGTCGATGGCATTGAATACCTCGAGTGGCTCATCGTTGGCGGCACCAGTGCCGCAGCACCGGCGCTCGCCGGCATTGTAAACAACGCCGGGGGCTTCGCTGCTTCGACCAACGCTGAGCTTACCACTATATACAAAAATAAAGCGGTTACGGCTGACATCACCGACATCACGACAGGCTTCTGCGGCTTTTACATGGGATTCTCAGCCGTGGCAGGCTGGGACCCGTGCACCGGCGTCGGTGTCCCCCATACTTACGCTGGGAAGTAACTTTTCTCGGGCCCGAACCGGGCGCAATCAGGAAAAGTGCTGCCTCGCGGGCGTAAGGCAATTCAATCATTGCAGGGGGACGGCTTGCCGTCCCCCTTTTTTCCCATCCCGAACCCGTACCGCTGGCGCTGGCCCAGCCTCGGCCTTGCCGGCCTCAGCAATCATCACGTGGGCTTTGGCAATGTCGTCAAGCAGATCAGGTTTCCCCTCCATGCGCACTAAGTGGGGTGCCGCTCACCGCCGTGATAGTTGACCGAGCAGGTCCTGTAATAATCGTCGTTCAAGACCATGAAGCGGATGGTCTGATCGTTTTTCGTGCCGGCCTTGAGCGCGTCGCGAAGCAAATCCGGCGCGTAAGCGCGGTCGTTGATGGCCACGATCCGCATCCCCTGCGTGTTCCCCGCCAAATAAGCCGGCCCGCCGGCCAGCGAATCCTGAACCGCCCCCTCCGCCCCACAATTATCCTTGCAAAAAATCTGCTTGACAAACGGCCGAACGTGCCGGATAGTGGGACCACGCGATCAAACTGACATTTGGGCGTAGGGGCGGTGCAAGAAGGGTCGTCAGGGAACAGCGCTGAGCGGGTTTCCTTGTCCATCGGTAAGTGCCGTCAATGAATGGAAGTAGCAGGCTTGTACGGGGGCTTGTCTATTTCGGCGTTGTCTCGGCGCGGCCCCCGGAATTGCGAAGGAAAAGGGTACGTCAATGGAAGGCCCCCAAAGCGGCCCGATTGCCAGTCGACGCGACAATCTGTAGAGGAGGAAATATGAAACTGAGAAATCTATTGATTTACCTGGTTAGCGCAGGGGCGCTGGCGATCGGCTTCACGACGCTGGCGGCAGCCCAAAGCAGCGCGGCGAGAGCAATTTATGATGCCTCTGCCGTCGTTCCCACCAACCTGAAGGGAGTTCGTACCTTCAATCCTCCGCCCGCCGGCTACAATCCGCTGACCGCGACGGAGGAGGAAAACGCTACTTACGGCTTCCCACCACGGCCCCCTCAGGAGGATACCGAACATTACGCGATGTGGGCAAAGGCCATGACGGCTGCGAAGACCCGCTGGGCCGGAGAACTCAAAACCACCTCCTACTGGAGCCAGCCCGCCCACCGGGCCGCAGCGCCGGAGGCAGTGCCGGAAGGAGCGCCGGAGGTAGAGGGTGCGGTGCCGGCGGCGGGGCCTACGACCCTATACTTTTACAACTGGAGCGGCTTCATCAACACTCAGCCGAGCGTCAAGAAGTACAACAATAACTCGACCACCGCGACAAACTCGTTTTACTACATCGTGTCCGATTTCAATGTGCCCGTCGCGGAGGAGGCGTTTAACTCTGGTGCACCCGGCACGATCTGCGACAACTCAACGGACTTGATGGTGGACTGGAACGGTATCGACGGCGACCTGGATGGAAACGCCTTGCTCCAGGGCGGAACCTTGTCAGGAATTTCCTGCTCGAACCCCTATGGCTGGCCAATCATTTCCACCTCCTACTTCGCTTGGATCGAATGGTGGCCAGCCTACCCGATCATCGCAACCTTTCCCGTGAACCCCGGCGATGATTTCTTTGTTGAGACTTGGGACACCACCGCCACGCAAGGCTATGTGGAGCTGGAGGATTTGACCCTGGGAATCTATGCCATTTTCGGCATTACATCCAACGGGGGACCCGGTCTGATCGGGAATAGTGCGGAGTACGTCGTCGAGCGTCCCTGCTGCATCGGGAGTAACTCTTTTCCGCTGGCCAACTACGTCCAGAACTTCTGGGTGAACAGCTACGCTTATACCTTCTATGAGTACGCCCATGGCGTCGCGACTCCGTGGTACCCTGGGTCGACGTCGACCTACAACGACTTGGCCATTATGGTGGACGACACGGACACCTACAACATCTCCGTTCCGCAAGCTCTGGGGACGGTAGCTCCGGGGAGGTACGACATCTTCTTCCAGACCGAGCATTGCGCGTTGGTTGGTGGTTGTACACCCTGACCAACCCCCGGCGAGTTAGTGGTTTGGATTTGAACAACGGGCCCATCGAAAAGGTGGGCCCTTTTTTTTGGCCCCATACCAGGGTGCAATCCAGATATTTTCCCGGGACCTCGAAGAGGTCCAATGTCATTAGCCGTCCCGATGAAGTTAATCGGGACGGAAACGGTGTCTCCGACCCATTACCAACCCCAAAGGGGTTGAATGTGTTTGACGCCGAGCTGATAGGGAGAATATTTGACCCCTTCGGGGTCGGGAGCTCTATTTGATGGAGGGTCCCTATCCGTGGGTTTCACCCACGGCTAATGATATTGTTCCCCTCCGGGGAACTCATTAGTGCCAATTTGAACGCACCACCCATATTCCATCTCGCCTTACCTCGGCGGGTGGATCACCAGGCGCAGAACGTACCCGGCCAGCGAACCCGCCGGCTCACCCTCCGCCTTTGCCTCATAAAGGCGATAGAGCGATTCCAGGACCAGATAGGCGGGACCCGCCAGCGCGAAGATGGTCCCCCGGTAAAGGGCTGCGGTAAGAGAGAACTGCAGCACCCCGAGGATCAAAAAGAAGCCGGCGGTTATGGCGGTGGAGCCTGGACCGTCGTATTGATAGAGGAGTTGCAGGCGAAGCTGCTCCCGGCGGGGGTAGGTACCCCAGACCAGCGCAAAGCTCTGAGCCAGGTCGAGGCTATGGGTGAAGGCTTCCACCGCCCTTTGCCGGTCCGGGGTGCGCGGACGGGTGTACTCGCGACTCGGCACGCCGGCCTCCGGCTCGACCTTTTCCAATTCATAGATCCAGCGCCGGGAGAGGCCCTTGCCCTCCTGGCGCCAACGCCATGGCCTGTAAATGGCCCCCTCATACCTTACCAGGGCCGATTCAGCTAAAGTGGTGTCGAAATACCAGGAACAAACTCGCAACGAATTCCCGCCCGGGCCTTGACTTACCTCATCTTGATCTTGTGTCGTCGGAGGCGCCGCGCCCGCGCTTGGCGTGAGTTGCGGGGACCGCAGTCGCTCGAAGCCTTGCCACAAAAGATACGGCAGGGTCAGCAGGAACGACCCGTGCGGCCGGTGCGAGATGGCGATCCAGAATAAGCGCGCAAAGGATTCCATGGCCAGGTAGAAGACGACGGCGGCAAAGCGTGAATCCCCGACAGCATCGCGCAACGCAAAGGCCAGGGCCATGCCGAACAAGGCTGAACCCGCGGAAACCCAGGCCATGCTGAGGCCTGTCTTCTTTTCCCACTCGCGCTGCAACGGATCCGGTGCGAATCCCGCGAGGGGGAACAGCCAGAGAATCAAGGAGCGAAGCCACTGGGTTCTCCTCATGTCCTGATGCGCGGCGGCCGCCTCCATCTGCGTCTTCAGCGTGTAGTTGACCACGTGACGAATGGCGTATTGCGGATCCCACGGCCGCAGGCCATAACGAAACGCGTAACCCCCTTCCGCTGTCTCCTCCACGCGCATCAGCTCGTACACTTGATCGCGGTACTTGATGGCCGACCCGGGGTGCTCCGCCCGCGCCAGGTCTCCGGGCGAATGCGCCACCCAACCCTCTTTAGGCTGGACGGCATACACCCACAGTTCAACCGGACCTCCGTCCGCGGCGGGGATAACGCGATCTGGAAAGAAGTCAGGCAAAGGCGTTGCCGGCACTATTCCTCCCATACACACCACGACTCCGCCACGATATCCGTTTTGGCATCCTGGCCGGGCGCCAGTATACACCTGACGGTCTCGGCTGGGTCCTGGAAGCCAGGCGTCAGCCCGGGTTTCTCGCCAGCATGCGAGGAACTTTAAGAAACGGCCGGACGGCCTTTTAAGCGCGCTGCATTTTCTTCTTGACACGATCGACAGCTTAGGCTATAATGTTAGCTGAGGACCAAGGCTAGTGGCGCGCTGGGCGTAAATGGCGGAAGGGCGGCAAGTGCGATGACCAACGGCGAGGCAGGCCGACAAATTGTACGAATGACACTAGGACATTATTACCCTGCTCGGACAATGTGTCCAAACCTGAGAACTTGCTGAAAATAAATGATCGAAAAGGCTATTTTTCTCCTCCCAAACCTGACAACATACTGAAAATAAACCTACTTATAATTAACCCGAGTTAAGTTGAAAAATGGGTGCAAATTGTCCGAGTGACAGGAGGCCAATTTGTCGCTCAGAGACGGTAGAAAAGGCCCGGCAGGGTGAGAAACCCAGGCTAGCGCCCCTTCCGTGCCTCGTCGCCCGGAGGATATGGCCGCCCTTCTCGGGAGGAGGCCTCGCCGGTCAGGAAGGTGCTCAAACACGAGCGGCAGCGGATCGCGGCTGGATGTAGTAAACTGTTTGACCCCCTGCGATGGCCAAACCAACTGCCCGAAGGCGGCTGGCATCGAAGCATTGAGCCTACCCATCCTTGCCGGGTGCGCGGGGAGCGGGACACGGGAATAAACAGGAAGGCCTTCGAACGGCGGGGTTCCCCGCAAGTCGGGACAATTGCCGCCCTCCCTTCCCAAGCCGTAGTGAGAAATTCAGTTTAAGATGCCCAGGAGGTCCTTTCGATCATGGTGAAGAAGACGGTGCAGGGGTTGATGGCGCTGACGGCTTTGTTCTTGAGCACCGGTGCGGGGCAAGCCCGGGATATCTTCAAGGATGCCCAGGCTGACGTTTTTTTGCTGGGAGGGGGATCGACCCTTGTCGATGCGCATTATTTTGAATTAGCAGGCAGGGCGTACCATTCGCGATTTGACCTGGGCCCCAAGTTCAGCTTGGGCGTATCGGTGCCTTACGGGAAGCTTCTCAGCATTGAGTCGGCTTACTCCTATGGACCGAATAACCTGGTGGTGACCAATACCAATGCGTTTCCGCATGTGGGGGTCGTGTATCCGGTGCGCGATTACATCGTTAGCCTCAGCGCCGTTATCCACGCGCCCGTCTCCCTCTTTCACATACGGCCTTATGCGGAGGGTGGTGTGGAGTACGACCGGTTCAGCCCCACGCCCGCGGCGATTACCCTTGCCCGCAACCAGGGATTCGCCTCGGTGAGCACGGCGCTCATTACCCACAACGATAAGTTCGGTATAAACCTGGGAGGCGGCCTCGACCGCAAACTTACCAAGCGGCTCACGTTCCGCATTGACCTGCGGGATCATGTTACCAGTTCACCCGCTTTCGGCCTTCCCCCCCAGCCGAATGCGAATAGTATTGCGAGTTTTCCCGTCTCCGGCCGCGCCCATAACCTGGAGTACACGGCGGGAATCGTCTTTCATTTGGGGAAGTTGTAAGCCCTTGAGGGTTCCATGGACTGCCACCCGGGTACATCCGAGCCGCCGGGGTGAAGTGTTCTGGGATTGTCACTTATGGTATTCTGACGATGAATGATGGGAGGCAAAGAGCAACAGCAACCGTAACCAGGAGCGCTCGTTTATCGTCATATTGAAGGTGCTCAATGGATGGTTGCCTGTTTTCCTCAGTTGTAGCAAAGGCCAAGCGGTTATGAATCTGGAACAACCCAACACGCTAGACCGGCATGATTTGGAAGAACCCATGCCGAGCTTTCAGGCAACAGATACCCCCCCTCCTGGAAAGTCCAAGAAACACGGATGGTTGTGGCTGGTGATTTTGGTTTTGGTGGGATTGGGCGTCTATTATTATTCTCGCTCTCATGCCAACACTGCCAAAGCGGCGAGTGATACTACGCAATCGCCGGGCGGCAGGCCCGGGCGAGGCCCGGGCGTAATCCCCGTGGATGCTGCGCGCGCGCGCAAGGGTGACATCGGAGTCTACGATACCGGGCTGGGCTCGGTGGTCCCGATTTACACGGTCACCGTGAAGAGTCAAATCTCCGGATATCTGATGCAGGTCTTGTACAAGGAAGGCCAGACGGTTAATAAAGGCGACCTGCTGGCAGAGATTGATGCGCGGCCCTATCAAGTCATGCTGGAGCAAGCCCAAGCGGGATTGGCCAGGGATCAAGCCAACCTGGAGAACGCGAAGGTGGATTTGGCGCGCTACCAGACACTGGCCCCCCTGAAAGCTATCCCGGAACAGCAGTTGGCGACGCAGGAAGCCACGGTCAAACAGGACCAGGCCATCATGCAAACCGATCAAGCGCAAATTGATAGCGCCAAACTCGATCTCGTCTATTGCCACATTACGGCCCCGATTGCGGGCCGCATGGGCCTTCGGCTCATCGATCCCGGAAATTACGTAACGCCCAACGATGCCACGGGATTAGTCGTCATCACCCAAATCGTGCCCATCAGCGTGATTTTTCCGCTGGGCGAGGACCTACTTCCTCCCATTATGGAAAGGATGCGTGCAGGGGCGCGGTTAAAGGTGGAGGCCTTTGACCGGGAAATGAAGACGAAGCTTGCCCAAGGGTGGTTGGAGACGTTGGATAATCAGATTGACCCGACCACCGGCACGGTCAAATTCCGCGCGACTTTCGACAACCGGGATGGGAGCTTGTTCCCCAATCAGTTTGTCAACGCGCGACTATTGGTGGAAGAGAAGCAAGGCGTAACCCTGATCCCCACGGCGACGGTGCAGCGGAACTCACAGGCAACTTACGTTTACCTGATCAAACCTGATTCCAGTGTCACGGTGCGGACGATTACGATCGGGACCACGGAGGGCGAGGATACGGAAGTCACCTCCGGCCTGGTTCCCGGCGATGAGGTCGTGATGACGGGAGTCGACAAGCTGCAAGAAGGAAGTAAGGTCAGGGTAGCCAAGTCCGGGGAGAGGAGCACACGAGGGAGTTCATGAGCCCGTCACGGATCTTTATCCTCCGGCCGGTAGCGACATCGCTGCTGATGGTCGGCATCCTCCTGGCGGGCGCGGTGGCGTACAAACAGTTGCCCGTCTCAGCGCTGCCGGAGGTGGACTATCCCACCATTCAGATCATCACTTTTTATCCGGGGGCCAGCCCGGATGTGATGGCTTCGTCGGTCACGGCTCCGCTGGAGCGCCAGTTCGGCCAGGTGCCGGGTCTCCAGCAGATGACCTCGACCAGTTCCGACGGCAGCTCCATCATTACCCTGCAGTTTAACCTCAGCCTGAATATCGACGTGGCTGAGCAGGAAGTACAGCAGTCCATCAATGCGGCGGGAACTTACCTGCCTCCCGACCTTCCCACGCCACCCATTTACAGCAAAAGCAATCCTGCCGACGCCCCGGTTTTGACCCTGGCGCTGAGTTCCAACACGCTGCCCTTGTCGAAAGTGGAGGACCTCGCGGACACGCGCCTGGCTCCGAAAATTTCCCAGTTGCCGGGAGTGGGCTTGGTGAGCATCAGTGGCGGCCAGAAACCCGCCGTACGGATTCGCGCCAACCCCACGTTGATGGCCTCTTATGGGCTCAACCTGGAAGACTTGCGCAGCTCCATCGTGGCCGCCAACGTTAACCAGGCAAAAGGCAACTTTGATGGTCCCCACCAGTCTTACCAGATCGGCGCCAATGACCAGTTGCTGTCGAGCGCTGACTATGCGCCTCTGGTCATTGCTTACCGGAACGGCTCCCCGGTGAAGATGACCGACGTGGCCTCGGTCGATGACGACGTGGAAAACGTCCGTCAGGCCGCCTGGATGAATGACACCCCTGCCGTCATCGTGAATATTCAGCGCCAGCCGGGAGCGAATGTCATTGCAGTAGTGGACCGCATCAAGGCCCTTCTGGATCAGCTTAAGAAATCATTGCCTTCCTCCGTCCAGGTCAAGATTCTGACCGACCGAACCACCACCATTCGCGCTTCCGTCGCCGACGTCGAGTTCGAATTGATGCTGACGGTGGCGTTGGTGGTAATGGTCATTTTTCTCTTCTTGCGCAACTTCGCCGCCACCATCATTCCCAGTGTTGCCGTTCCGCTTTCGCTGGTCGGCACCTTCGGTGTGATGTATCTGCTCGGGTACAGCCTCAACAATCTGAGCTTGATGGCCTTGACCATTTCCACGGGCTTCGTGGTGGACGACGCCATCGTGATGATCGAAAACATCACCCGTTACATTGAAGAAGGCGAGCCGGCGCTTCAGGCGGCGTTAAAAGGATCGGCGCAGATTGGCTTCACCATTGTTTCGCTGACCATATCCTTGATTGCCGTGCTCATTCCGCTCTTGTTCATGGGCGACATTGTCGGGCGGCTTTTCCGCGAGTTTGCCGTCACCTTGGCGGTCACCATCCTGGTTTCCGCCATCGTGTCGTTGACGCTCACGCCCATGATGTGCTCGAAGCTGCTCAAGCATTCCCCGGAAGCCGATCAGACCCGCTTCTATCGGGTCACCGAGCATGGTTGGAAGGCCATCATTTCCTTCTATGACCGGACGCTCCAGGTGGTCCTGCGCCATCAAACCACGACTCTGCGTGGTCGCCGCCGGGACGCTGGTCCTCACCATTTTGCTCTATATTTATATTCCCAAGGGGTTCTTCCCGATTCAAGATACCGGGGTCATCCAAGGCGTCTCCGAAGCCTCGCAAACGGTTTCCTTCCAGGAAATGGCCACCGAGCAGCAAGCGCTGGGCAAAATCATCTTGCAGGATCCCGCCGTCGAAAGCCTGTCCTCGTTTATTGGCATCGATGGAACCAACACCACGCTGAACAGCGGGCGCATTCTGATCAACCTCAAGCCGCTTGAGGAGCGCAAGAGGAGCGCCAGCGATGTCATCCGTCGTTTGCAGCCGGAGTTGGCCAACGTGCCGGGAATCACTTTGTACATGCAGCCGGTACAGGATATCACTGTCGAGGACCGAGTTAGCCGCACGCAGTTCCAGTACACTTTGGAAGATCCCAGTGCTGACGAGCTGGATGCCTTCGCACCCCTCATGCTCAAGAGACTGCAAGAGTTGCCTGACTTGCGCGATGTGGCAAGTGACCAGCAGCAGGGGGGACTGCGCGCCAAGCTGGTCTACGATCGTAATACCGCTTACCGCCTCGGCATCACCCCCTCGACCATTGATCAAACCCTCTACGATGCGTACGGCCAACGGGAAGTGTCCACGATTTTTACCCAGTTGAACCAGTACCACGTGGTGTTGGAAGTGAAGCAGGATTTTCAGAAGAACCCCCTGGATCTCCGCGACCTCTTCATCCGCACCGGCGCGGCGACCAGTTCCGCCGGATCGGCAGGATTGGTAACGGGCGGATCGGCTTCCGCCCAGTTGTACGGGCCCACAAGCTCCCTGACCGCAGCCGCGACCAGCCTTTCGAATTCCACCAACTCCTCCGGCCTCTCCACGACGATTGCATCGGATAACGCCTTTGGTGGGGGGCAGATTGCCTCCACTTCACAATTCCCTAACGGCGGCCAAGTTCCGCTGGCAGCTTTCACTCACATCGAGGAGATGAACGCTCCCATTACCGTGAACCATCAGGGCCAGTTCCCGGTCGTCACCCTCTCTTTCAATCTGGCTCCCGGCGCTTCGCTGGGCGACCGCGGTGGATGCCGTTAACAAGGTCAAGGCCGAATCCAATATGCCGGCCAGTATTCAGGCGGACTTTCAGGGCACGGCGGCGTCCTTCCTGGCCTCGCTCTCCAACGAGCCGGTGCTGATCCTGGCAGCCCTCATTACGGTCTATATCGTTCTGGGCGTCTTGTATGAAAGCTATATTCACCCCATCACCATCCTGTCCACGCTGCCTTCTGCGGGTGTGGGCGCGCTGCTGGCGCTCCTGATTTGCCGGACGGATTTCAGCGTGATTGCGCTGATCGGCTTGGTCTTGCTCATCGGTATCGTCAAGAAGAACGGCATCATGATGATTGATTTTGCCTTGGACGCGGAGCGTAAGGAAGGAATGACGCCGGTGAATGCCATCTATCAAGCCTGCTTGCTGCGCTTCCGGCCTATCATGATGACCACGATGGCGGCGTTACTGGCCGGCGTGCCCTTGGCGCTGGGCACCGGCATGGGTTCGGAACTGCGCCGGCCTTTGGGGATCGCCATGGTGGGCGGGCTCCTCTTAAGCCAGTTGTTGACCCTCTACACGACCCCGGTCATTTATCTCTGGTTTGACCGTTTGGCAACGCGCTTTTCCCGGCATCGTAATGGCAGCCCGGGGGCTGAGCCGGTTGGGGCGGAGTAGGCCATGAATATTTCCGAACCCTTCATTCGCAGGCCGATCGCTACGACGCTCCTGGTTCTGGCTGTTTCGCTGGCCGGTGCTGTGGCTTTCCGTCTGCTGCCGGTATCACCCCTGCCCCAGGTGGATTTTCCCACCGTCTCGGTGTCAGCAGGGTTGCCGGGCGCCAGTCCCGAGATCATGGCCTCGTCGGTCGCGACGCCACTCGAGCGCCAATTTGGCCGCATTGCGTCGGTCACCGAGATGACCTCATCGAGTAACCTCGGGGGATCCAACGTCACCCTGCAATTTGACTTGAACCGGAACATCGACGCGGCCGCGCGCGACACCCAAGCCGCCATCAACGCGGCCCGCGGTTACCTGCCCACCAACCTGCCCAGCAACCCAACGTACCGGAAAATAAACCCGGCCGATTCTCCCATCTATATGCTTTCGCTCACCTCCGACGTGCTGGGGAAGAGCAGGATTTACGACTATGCTTCCTCCATTCTGGTACAGAAACTTTCGCAGGTCAAAGGCGTCGGCCAGGCGTTCGCGGGCGGGGGCGCTCTGCCCGGAGTTCGGGTGGAATTGAATCCGACCTTGCTCGACAAATACGGCATCGGCTTGGAGCAGGTGCGGGGTGTTCTGAGCAATGCCAATGCCAATGAACCAAAGGGGCACTTTTCCGACGGGCACCGCATTTGGGAGGTGGGGGCCAACGATCAACTATTCCACGCGAGTGATTACAGCCCGCTGATCGTGGCTTACCGCAAAGGCTCCGCCGTGCGCCTCACGGATGTCGCCGAAGTGCGCGACGCGCCGGAATCAATTCGCGCCGCGGGCTACACGAACGGCAAACCTTGTGTACTGATCATCATCTTCCGCCAGCCTGGCGCCAATATCATTGACACCGTGGACCGCGTCAAGGCCATGCTGCCCCAGCTCAAAGCGGACATGCCCCCTACCATCGATATGCGTGTGGCCATGGATCAAACCCTGACCATCCGTGCCTCCGTTCACGACGTGGAGCGGACCCTCATCATTTCCGTTATCCTGGTGATCCTGGTGGTTTTCGTTTTTCTGCGTAGTCCGCGGACCACGTTTATTCCCAGTGTCGCCGTTCCCGTCTCCCTGTTGGGAACCTTCGGGGTCATGTACCTGCTGGGCTACAGTCTCGACAACCTTTCCCTGATGGCGCTTTGTGTCTCCACCGGCTTTGTGGTGGATGATGCGATCGTGGTGATCGAAAACATTACCCGCTATCTGGAAAAAGGGATGGCCCCGTTCGCAGCGGCGCTCCGGGGCGCCAAGGAGATTGGCTTCACGGTAGTGACCATGAGCATTTCGCTGGTGGCGGTGTTCATCCCCTTGCTGCTGATGGGGGGAATTGTGGGCCGGCTGTTTCGCGAGTTTGCCGTGACCCTTTCCGCCGCCATCCTGGTTTCCATGGTGGTCTCCCTCACCGCGACGCCCTGCATGTCCGCGCACCTGTTGCGGGAGCACGAATCCCATGGCTGGATGTATCGGACTTCCGAACGCGCCTTCAACGCGGTGGTGAATTTCTATGGGAGGACCTTGGCTACCGCGCTGCGCTACTCGGCCATTACCCTGGCGGTTTTGGTGGCCACCATCGCGTTGAACATCTACCTCTACATCCACGTTTCCAAGGGTTTTTTCCCCCAGCAGGATAACGGACGCATCATGGGCGCGATTCAGGCGGACCAGGATACCTCGTTTCAAGCCATGGACAAGGTCTTGCGGCAGATGGTGGGTATCGTGGTCGCGGACCCCGCGGTGGATACCGTTAACGGATTTACCGGGGGAGGCGGCCCCCGCGGCGGCGCCATGAACACCGCGCAGATGTTCATTTCGCTCAAGCCTCCCGAGGTGAGAAAAATCAACGCCGACCTGGTGATTGCGCGGTTGCGGCCCAAGCTGGGCCGGGTGCCGGGCGCATCTCTCTATTTGCAAGCCTCGCAAGACATCCGGGTGGGCGGCCGCTTCGGCGCCTCCCAGTATCAATTCACCATGCGGGCTGACAATGTGCGGGATCTGCAAAACTATGCCCCCCGCATGCTCCAGGAGATGAGGACCCTCCCCCTGATCGCGGACGTGAACACCGATCAGCAGGACCGCGGCCTCCAGGCCTTCGTGCAGTATGATCGGCCCACCGCGGCGCGCTTTGGCATTTCGCCGCAACTGATTGACAACACCCTGTACGATGCCTTCGGCGAGCGCCAGGTCTCGACCATGTACACGCCGCTCAATCAGTATCATGTGGTGATGGAGGTGGCCCCCGAATTCTGGCAGAATCCGCTGTTCCTCCGCCAAGTCTACGTCCACTCGCCCACCGGGCAAGCCGTCCCCCTGAGTGCCTTCACCAAATATGAGCCTATTACCGCGCCGCTGGCAGTGAATCACCAGGGCCTCACCCCTTCGGTCACCATCTCGTTCAATCTCCAGCCAGGTGTCGCCTTGGGAGATGCCGCAGACGCCATCACCGATCGGGCCAGCAAAATTGGTTTACCCTCCACGGTTCGCACCGGTTTTGCCGGAACCGCACAAGCCTATCAGGACACGCTCGGGAGCCAGCCCCTGTTGATCGCCGCCGCGCTGATTTCGGTTTACCTGGTGCTTGGCATCCTCTATGAAAGTTACGTTCACCCCGTTACCATTCTCTCCACGTTGCCGTCGGCAGGCGTGGGCGCGCTGCTGGCGCTCATGCTCACGCGCACGGACCTCACGGTGATCGCGGTCATCGGAATCATTCTGCTGATCGGGCTGGTGAAGAAGAACGGCATCCTGATGGTTGACTTTGCCATTTCCGCCGAGCGCAACGAAGGCAAGAATTCCCGCGACGCCATCTACGAGGCATGCTTGTTGCGGTTTCGACCCATCATGATGACTACCATGGCGGCCATGCTGGGCGCTGTGCCGCTCGCAATCGGCACCGGCACGGGATCGGAGATGCGCCGTCCTCTGGGAATCGCCATCATCGGAGGGCTGATCGTAAGCCAGTTGCTGACCCTGTATACGACTCCCGTGGTGTACCTCTATTTTGACAAATTGCAGAATTGGCGGCATCGGGTTCGGGGGACAGGGCCCGAGCGGATCATACCCCTCGCCCCGGAGGTCTAACCTTCGGAAGGCAGTAGGCAGTAAGCAGGCAGTAGGCAGCAAGTGGAGTTCAGAAGGATAACTATCCAACGGGGGTACGCCCTTGATCGGAGCAGAAGATTTACCATGTGCTTGATGACGATGAGCAAAACCACCCGCCCCGGCGGCCACAACCAAGACGGCCGTCTTCGGCTGCCTACTGCCTTCTGCTGCCTCCTGCTTACTGCCTTCTGCGTTCTGCTCCCTTCCTGCATGGTGGGCCCCAATTACAAACGTCCACCCGCTCCCGCGCCGCCGACCTACAAGGAGCTCCCGCCCCCGAACTCTCCCCAGGCGTCCGAGTGGGCGCGGGCGCAGCCCAACGATGCCCTGGCCCGCGGCAAATGGTGGGAAATCTATAACGACCCGGAGCTCAATACCCTGGAAGAACAAGTGAGCATTTCCAACCAGAATATCCTGGCGGCGGAAGCGCAATTCCGTGAGGCGAAACTCAACGTGCGGATCGCGCGCTCCTACCTGTACCCGACCGTTTCCGCCTCTCCTTCCATTGTGAATTCGCGAGCGTCGATTACCGGGACGGCCGGTAATCAATCCTTTACTCCCGCTTCGCGCACCACCTACAGCCTGCCTGTGGACGTGTCCTACGGAGTTGATCTCTGGGGAAATATCCGGCGCGAATACAAGTCTACTGAAGAGGCCGCACAAATCAGCGATGCGCAGTTGGAGAGTGCGCGGCTGACCTACCAGGCAGAACTTGCGCAGGATTACTTTGAGTTGCGCGGCACGGATGGCGAGAAAGAATTGCTCGAAACCACCGTGAAGTCGTATCAGGATTACCTTAAGCTCACGCGGGACCGGTTTGATAGTGGTGTGGCGTCGGGCGCGGATGTTGCTCAGGCGCAGACCCAATTGAACACCGCACGGGCCGAGATGATCGACTATGATGTGGCGCGTGCACAGTACGAGCATGCTATAGCCGTCCTGACGGGCAAGGCCCCCGCGGAGCTTTCCATCTCTTACAGCCCTATCAAAATCACGCCCCCGCCCGTCCCGGTGGGAGTGCCTTCCACTCTGCTGGAGCGCCGGCCCGACATCGCCACCGCCGAACGGCAGATGGCCCAGGCCAATGAGCAAATCGGCATCGCCCAAGCTGCCTTTTACCCAACCCTCTCCCTCAGCGCCACGGCCGGTGTGGAAAGCTCGGCATTCCTAAAATGGATCTCCTGGCCAAGCCGATTCTGGTCCGTGGGGCCGACGTTAGCGGAAACGATCTTTGATGCCGGCAGGCGGCGCGCCACCGTTAATCAGTCAGTGGCAGCCTATGACGCCACGGTGGCGAATTATCGCCAGACCGTTCTAACTGCTTTCCAGCAAGTCGAGGATAATCTGGCGGCGCTGCGCGTGCTTGAGAACGAAGCGCAAGCTGAGGATGAGGCCGTAAAAGCCGCCCAGAATTCGCTGGATATTTCCACCTACCAATACAAGGCCGGCACCGTCAACTACCTCACCGTCATCACCGAGCAAGCCATCCTTTTGCAAGACCAGGTGCAAGCTCTGAATATTCTGACTCGCCGGATGAGCGCCAGCGTCCTTCTGATCGAGGCGCTAGGCGGCGGCTGGAACTCCTCCAAACTACCCACCGTCAAAGAAGTGGCGAGCGGTAAGTAAAGCTGGAATCAGGTCGTGGGGCCGTTTGCTGGTGCGGCGCTCGGCGTCGACACTTCATGCCCTCTCGAATCCTCCCCAATCCTGCAAAATTTCAGGAACCCAACACGGCACAGAATCGTATTGCTCCACAGTGGGAATTGCTTCATGCTGAGGACCATGAATCCGTTGACGAACGACCGCCTTCGAATTCCGTTGATTGCCGCCATCGCGACGTTTGGGTTGCACCTAGTGGGTAACCCGCATTATGGATTTTTCCGCGACGAACTCTACCTCATCATTTGTGGGCGCCGTCCGGGGTGGGGATACGTTGACCAGCCTCCGGTGGCGCCGCTTCTGGCCGCTGGAACACAACTGTTCGGCCACTCGCTTGCGCTCTTGCGTGCCGTCCCCGCGTTTTTTGCCGCCGCAGGCGTGTATGTAACATGTTTGCTCGCCACGGAGTTGGGGGGCGGAGCTTTCGCCCAGGTCCTCGCCGCGCTCGTGGTGTTCTTCGCCCCCGTGCTCATGAACTTCGGGATGAAGGTTTCGCCGGACACGGTCGGTCTCTGGCTTTGGCCGCTGGCGGCGCTTTATACGCTCCGCCTGGCAAAAGGCGCTGATCCCCGCGGGTGGCTGGCGGTGGGCGCGGCCATGGGGATCTGCATTCAAAGCAAGTACACCGTGGTGTTCTTCATTGCGGCAATACTGATCGGGTTGCTCCTCACACCCGAGCGGAGAATTCTCTTCTCGCGCTGGTTCCTGGCGGGTTGCGGCGTCTGTGGGCTGATCGCGTTGCCGAATTTTCTTTGGCAGGTTCATTACGGCTTTCCCACTCTGGAATTTCTGCGCAATGGCCAGCACGGGAAGAACCTGATCGTTGGCCCCGCGCAATACCTGTTTCAGCAACTCATTCTCACCAACGTGTTTCTTGCTCTGGTATGGATTATCGGTCTGATCTGGCTCCTGCGGAGCGCGCGCCTGCGCTTCCTGGGTTACACGTACATCATCTTGATAACGTTCATGCTTGTGTTCCATGGAAAACACTATTACCCAGCCGATGTATACCCGTTTCTGATGGCGGCGGGGGGCGTGGCGATCGAAGCCTGGACGAAACGATGGAAGGCGCTGCGACCGGTCGTGGCCACCGCTGTGATTGTGTTCGGGCTCGTTTTCGTCCCCTTCGCCATGCCGATCTTGCCTGAAGAGCAGGCAGCCTCCTACACGAACTGGATACTCGGGGTCATGCACGTCTCTCGCCAGGCCGTGGCGACCGAGCACCAACGCCTCCCCGCTCTTCCCAGCGATTGGGCCGATATGCACGGCTGGCCCGAAATGGCCGCGACCGTCGCCAATGTTTACCAGTCCCTGTCGCCCGGTGACCGCGCGCAAGCTGCCATCGTGGCACAAAATTACGGCGAAGCGGGGGCGATCGATTTCTTCGGACCTCAATACGGATTGCCGCCCGCGCTCAGCGGTCACAATCAGTATTACCTCTGGGGAACGCATGGCTACAGCGGCAACGTGATCATCGATGTGGCCGGCGATTGCGGCGCGGACCAGCATCTGTTCCAAAACAGCGAGCGCGCGGCGACCTTCACATCACCGTGGGTTATGCCGTACGAAGACGGTATCCCCATCATGGTTTGCCGCGGCATCAAGAAACCTCTCGCGGAGTTGTGGCCGAGTATCAAATCGTATCGATAGGCCTTCCCTCCGTCTTACGCCCAACCGTATTCGGCAAGACCCGTGGCGGGCAATTGCAGCGACGACCGGCGGCCGCTCCCTTGCACCAGGATTTCGGTCTTGGCGACTTGGATATCGCGCACCATGCCAAAATCCTCGGGGACTTGCGCGAGAAAGCTTAAGTAGCTGGCGGCGGTTTTCCCTTTCGCGGGAACCATAGAAAAGGTCGGCGTGTTGAACAGGGGCGACACTGCGAACGCCTCCCGGCGCGTGACCGGAGAGGGTGTGGACCCGAACTCGAGCCCGCGCGTTTGGGCCATCCCGTTCCACGGCGCCGCCGCCCGCGATTGATTCTCTTCCCAAATGGCCACCCAGGGAAAGTCGCTGGTCCGGAAGCAGTAGCCCACCAAAAGGCGGTTCGGAAGGTTCAGGGCGGCGACGTACTGAACTTGCCGGCGTGGATTCAGCAGAAGCGACACCAGGAATCCCAGTCCCTGGCGCTCGAAGGGGTGCGTAAGATCGATGCTTTTGCCGTTTCGTCCCGGGGCGAAGGGCCAATGGAAGTTGCGCCCGGAGGCGAGCAACTCATTGCCTCCATAGCCGCCGGGAGATGTTCTCCCCCGCGTGGCGGACATCGCGATGAGGCTGGTGTCGTTCCCCAGAAACGGCGGGCTCAGGGTGACGTGTTGGGTCCAGTGGAAGAAATGATCGGCCTTTTTTTCGTTGAAGACGGTCTCGGCAAAATAGGCCACCGACTCGCCGCGCCGCAGGCGGATTTCGCGGCTGAAGCGCAACCCCGCCACCGGCAGGCGCACCGCGAGGGTAAGGCTGACTTCTTGTGAATTCGCGTGGAGCTTGGTCTTTTGCCATTTGGCGGAAGGCGCTTCCCCGTGCGTCGATAGGCCTTGTGCGGCCTCTTCTTCCGACGGCGGTCCGAAGTAATCCAGACAGATATTGTGCCCGGCAATGCCGGAGAGCAGCTTCCCTTCATTCACCGGACCGTACACCGCAGCGTCTTTCTCCGCCCGGTATTGGTAAGGCTCCATGGATTTCCACGGCGGAACCCAGAGAGGATTGAGGACGGGCAATCCCGTGCTGGCCAGAAACTGGAATTCCGCGATGTGGCCGCCTCCGGGCAGGGTTACCATCTGCACCAGGTCATTCTGGAGCGTATAGGCCTCGCGCCCATTCCACTGCGTCTTCAAGCATGCAAGTTGTTTGGTCATGAGGGTGTTTTCCTTTTTGCTATCAGGATTCTGCTTGCTTTGCTGCGTGAATAATAATGCATCATGCCTTCGCCGCTGGCAAGCCCCCTTCCTGGAACGCCATGCCGCCGGCCGGCACCATGAGCCCGCCGTCCACCGCGACGGCCGCACCGGTGATAAAGGAGGCGAGATCGAATGGCCCCGCCGCCCCGCTCGATCAGCACCGGGATCACATACTTTGACATCAGAAAGGCGCTCTTCAGGTTGACGCCCAGCACTAGGTCCCACTCTTCCTCCGTGCAGGTCGTCGCCGAAGCATAGCGCTGGATGCCGGCATTGTTGATCAGGATGTCGATGCCGCCCAACTTCCTGGCGATCCTGGCGACGCCCGCCTCAACTTGCGAGCCCTTGCTGGCGTCGACAGAAAAGAATTCAACCCGGCCGCTGCCTTGCCGCAATTCCTTCGCGGCGCGCCGCCCGGCTTTTTCATCGAGGTCAACCACGGCCACATCGGCGTGGCGTTGCGCGAATTCCCGGCAGCACGCCAAGCCGATTCCCGAGGCGCCACCGGTTACCACCGCGACTTTGTTCTGAAAATCCATTATGAAGGGTTCTCCTATTCTCTCAAGGCTATTCAGCCCTGATCTTGGCGGCTTCTCTTTCGCTTCTCTGCTTCTTGCATCCTACATCTCCCCGCCTCTGAATTGAAGTGGCGCAGCGATGTGAGAAGGGCCTGTTGCCCAAATGGCCCGATGGGCCGATCACGCGTCCGCACCCTTCATGGCTCCTAATTCAGATGCATAATTCAAAATTCGGCATTTCCTCCGCTTATCTCCTTTGCTTTCAGCAACTCATCGCGAAATTGCAGTATCTCTTTTGTTTTCAGTAAACTCTGAGGAGCGCCTTTTTTGCCCCTTTGTTTTCAATAAACTCTGAGGAGCTACCTTCATTTCTAACATCTTTTTTATTTCCCCCCTTTGTTTTCAGTAACTCATCCAGAGCACTTTGAATCCTTTGAATCGGTTAGGTTTAGCACCCCCTTCCGGACCTTCATCAAGATGTTGGTGAGCCGCCACAACTGGCGCAGGCTGGAGTCTTCCGCCCTCTGCATGAGCACGGCGTTTTCGTCCCTGGGAGCCATCAGCGCGGCAATATTCTCGGGTGACTGGATTTGCTCAAGGGTTTTCACGAACAGGTCCCGGGTTCCGCCGTAGCGCGTCGTCACCGGGTCCAGCACGGCCTCGAGCTTCTCCCGCGCCGAATCCCTTTCCACCTCGGCTGCCGAGGGCGTAGGGCTTTTCTCGCCGTCGTCGTCGGGCGGCAGCGGCGCCTTCCACGCCGCTTCCCAGTAGGCGCGATACAAAGGAAAGACTTTCTTGATTTCCTCGGGCGGCTGGGGCCCGAAGGCGTCGATGAGGTCCTCGATTTTCTGGGACGAGGGGGGTGGGTCAGGGTTGTTGATCGGCCGGTACAGGGCGCACAGGGCTTCGTAGGTTTTATAAATGTGCAACGCCTGGGGACCGGCCATGAGCTGCTCCCTTTCCATCCCGTTCCGTACGCGCTTTAGCGCCAGCCCATCCTGCATCCGTTCGGCGCGCTGCATCCGCCAGAAGGTGCGCCCGATGCGGCCCACCACCTGGGCCTCCATGGCCTCGGCCAGATGAGTCTCGAGCGATTTCATCAGGCGCCGGTACTCCGCCGGATCTTCCCCCAGGGCGATCAACACCTCGTCTTGCGCCTGCGAATAGTATCCATGGCGCAAGTTGGCCTTCGCGGCGCGAGCCTTGCCTTCTGGCGTGACCGCTCCCCGCGATCTGCGGCCGTTGCGCTGGCTCCGGGCCGCAGCCTTCTCCGTCGTTCTCCGTTTTGGTGTTAAAGACATTGAATCCTCCAAGGGGCCATGGGGAGTGGTTTGTGGACGGTGGTTCGCGAGCGTTCTGGAGTAAGGACCCAGGGGCCAGCCAATGGCCTACTGCGTACTGCCTCCGCCCCTCCTTCCGCCCCGCGCACTTATCGTCATCGGTCTTCGCCCCCCATGCTCACACCCATAAACTACTGCTGTGAGCTACTGGTCTGTCAAGGAGATTATTATCAAAATTCCTACGGGTAGGAAAAAATCGTAAAAGGGGGATGTCTAATTGTCCGAAATTGTTCCTGCGCTCGCTTATTCCCGTTCTGATTCAAGGGCAGGGGTGTGGTCAGGCAAGTGGGTGGCCACGCTCACTGCTGTCAGGACTGTGGGCTTTCCTTTTGATGACGGATGTGCCGGAATCGAGTGTGGGAAGGGCTGATGAAACGGTCGGAGGATGGGCGCTGGTCCAGCTATATTGATTTCTCACAGGACAAGGCGAGGGCGCAGGCATGCCCCGTCCACGTTGACGATGTGAAGTTGGCGTTGGGGTACCAGGCATGAGAAAAGCTCACGGTCAGAACTGCGCTTACCGTGGCTCGTATCTACTCGCCTTACAAGGTAGAACCTTGGGAGGCAGGCTGCTCCGAAACCTTCGACTGTGGACCAAGAAAGTACTTGACAGAGGCTAGTCTCACGTGTACCATATAGTCAGGTACACAACGGGACACATCTGTGAGGTGGCCTTGGCGCGTACTGACCGGATCCGCCGGCCTGCCTGATTGCAGCAGATACCTTCTATTTGTATGGATGTACGGATTTTGATTAGAGATTATTAACTCAAGACATATACCGAAGTTGCCGATAGAAACGTGCTGGGTGGTCTCGGGAGGGTTCGCCTGGAACGCCCCGCCCCCGGTACGATTGACGGTCGAGCTTACAAGTCCCGACAGGGCTGAGAATGGCGGACAAAAAATTCCACTGCGTTTGCCAAATGGAGTATAATGCGCATCCTAACTTATAAGGAGAACTGGAAACGCTCCAAAGGCGAAGTCTGTCGACTCCCCATGATGTCGGGGTGTATGCCAGGTAATTTCTGCAAACGTAGAGAGGAACGGGAAATCTCCCATGTGGCAGGAACGAAAGACGCTCATTGACCAGATACAGAAGAAGCGCACTTCGCGCCTGATCTGCTATTTGACCTCCGACCGCCAGAACGCAGCGGCTATTATCGCCAAGGACGCCCTCCCGGTTTTCTTCAACCAATTACGGGCGCTAGGGCCGATTGATCGGCTCGACATCCTGGTTTTTACAACAGGTGGAGATACTCTGGCAGCGTTCGGGTTGGGACGCCTCGTGAGGGAGTTTGCAGACTGGACCGGTGTCTTAGTCCCGGACCGCTGTTTAAGCGCTGGAACATTGTTCGCCCTCGGTGCGGACGAGATATTCATGACACGCGCTGGAACCTTGAGCCCTATCGATCCGAGCATAACCACCCCATTGAATCCTTACGCCGAAGGCCCCATGCCTGGACAGCGCCAGCTATTGCCCGTCAGCGTCGAAAGTGTCGCGGGTTTTAGGAGTTTGTTGCAGGAAGAATGGTCGATTAAGAGCGAAGAGATGACGGCGGGAGTTTTCAAGACCCTGGCTGAGAAAGTCCATCCCCTTGCCCTCGGAGACGTATACAGAAGCCGCCAGCAGATCGAGCGGCTTGCTCACCAGCTCCTAACTGGTCACAGGGATGATGACATGCAAGTCCAGACAATCATAAAAACTCTCACAAGGGGACTCGGATCACACGATTATCCGATCTCTTTGACTGAGGCGCGCAAATTACTAGGCGGGCAAATAGCCGTTGATGACCCCGAGCTCGAGGGTCTCGTTTGGGACCTATATGAGGATTTCAGAAAAGAGCTGCAATTTGGGGTGCCGTTCAATCCGTCGGTTGTTCTGACGGAGGCAAGAACGAAAAACCAAATGCCACCGATTCGCGTCCAACTCGATTTAGCTGTCGTTGAAAGCGAAAGGTCGAGGGACGTCTTCCAACAGGATTTGTTTGTTTCGGAAGCAACCCTGCCTACTCCCGCCGGTCCTGTTAAAGCCCCTCAATTGGAGTTCCTCTCGGCGGGCTGGAATCATTACGACCAATAATGGAGGTCCCTATGGATTCGACCACAGCAGAGTTATTTAGGGCCAATACGTTCCCCATCCGAACTTCGTGCACTGCAGAGGCACCGCTTCAACCTCGCTTGATTGGCCCCACCCCACAACCATCTGGCGAATATACTGGAAAGCCACCTGAAGCTTTGCCAGAACGTAGTACAAGCGGGGACTTGACAATCCCGGTCGCTGCGGCTCTAAAAAGACTACTGACGATTGAGGCGCTCGGCCCTAATTGGGATTCTTACGGTAGTGACGCCCCACACCATATGGCTGTGGCAAGAGCGCACAGGCTCATTTGGGAATTATACATGTGGTCATTGGGGGCGCGTCATTGTCCGATCGTGCCATACTCGGTTGTTCCGCTTTCGGGTGGAGGTGTTCAGGTCGAATGGCGCGGTTGCGATGCCGTTATTGAAGTTGAGATCGGTCCCGAAGGAGCTTTCGGTTACCTGCTGTCAAAAGGCACGGAGCCTTCACGCGAGTTTGAGGAGAGAGACAACGTCGCCGAATCTCAAATTGTAGAAATGGTCCGGTCTGTTATCTGATGAGCCGCGATCGACGTGCCGATACCACGCGTCCAAATAGCCGACGACGATTTGCTGTACCGACGACTTGCCCCGGCGGGTCACTTCAATCCCGATGGGACCGTAGCTTCCAATGCCTTCAAGCTTGACGGTCGGCCAGACCCCGAGCCCTCCGTAGACCTTGCGAAGTTGACCACCGAAACTGAATCGCGTGCTAGAGCTGGCCGCCCCGGATTTCGCCTGGGTGTACTGAGGGCGGGTGATGTTCGTGCGCTCGGACTCACCGTCACCCATGAGCCGGCGGAAGAGAATCCCTCCCACTGTCTGATCAGGGGAAACACAACGAAAGGGTCCTGCCGAAAACTTGCTGAAAAGACCCACGCGCTACTGATCCTTGACGACGAGTAGGTGGATTTTATAAAAGGGAATGTCGAGAGAGAAGCAAGCCGGTAGACACAGTCAGAGAATTTCTGCCCGTGGTTTTTTCCCATAATGCTGAAGGCGCATCCTGCCCATGTATTTGAACTGTGTGCTCAAAGAGCTGGTGAGGAGGCCGCAAGATTGGGGGTGGTCGAGTGGCTTGCCTTGCGGTTGTCTTGGCGAAACCGCAACGAGCCTTCGACTGGGGCCGAGCAGACCATCAGATCATCGTGATTGTGACAGAGCGTTACATGCGCATAGAGACCGCCGCTAGAGCATTTCCATTTATTATGTAGCGTATTGGGCGCTAAAAAAGAAGCCTTTGCAGTCAGCGATAGAAATCGAGTTAAAGGCGGTCTTGGCCGCCAGGAGCAGTTGCTCCTCCGTGCGGGGAGCGTGGCTGCGCAGGATTTGCTTGATTTTGCTCCACATGGGCTCGATGGGATTGAAATCCGGGGAATAGGGCGGCAGGTACAGCAGCCGGGCGCCGACGGCCTCGATGACTTCACGGACTCCCCGGATTTTGTGTGTGGCCAGATTGTCCAGGATCACCACATCACCAGGGCGCAGGGCGGGCGCCAGCCCCTGCGTCATCCAGGCCAAAAACATTTCGCCGTCCATCGGGCCTTCAAAAAGCCAAGGGGCGCAGGCACCCTCCAGGCGAATGCCGGAGATCAGTGTGCTGGTTTCATACCGTCCGTGCGGGACGCGCGCCCGCAGTCTTGTGCCGCCCAGGGCGCGGCCCCGCAGGCGCGTCATCTTGGTGTTGGCCCCGCTTTCGTCAACAAACACCAGACAGGCCGTGGGCTCAGCGGCCAACTCCTCATGCCAGCGCGCCCTTTTTTCGGCGACGTCGGGCCGCCCTTGTTCGGCGGCGGCCAGAGTTTTTTTTAAACTTCCAGCCTAGCCGCCGCAGCCAGAGATCGATCGTGGAGGTGCGGAAGGAACGGTCCATCCGCGCGCCCAACTCGGCCAGCGTGGCGTCGGGCTGCTCGGATAACAGATGCTGCAGTCGTTGTTTCCGCTCTTCGGTCAGCAGCGTCTTGCGCCCGCACAAATGGGTCCGCGGTTCTAGCGTGCGGCGCTGGCGAAACCGCTGGCGCACGCGCCGCACCGCCGCGACGCAGAAGCCCGAGAACTGGGCGATCTCCCGCGTGCTCCGGCCGCGGTCGTAGAGCTCCAAAATGCGCTTGCGGATCGGAATCGGTATGGCTCGCATGAGCATACTCTGCCATAGAAATTCCTCCTTAACAAGCTACATTATTTATGGAAATGCTCTAGAATGCGAGACCTGCCCGCCCCGAGGATCTCGAACAGGCCTCGTCGTGAGATCGGTTGCGAGCGGTGCCTATACCGACTGGCCCTCGTCGTTGTTCGTTTCCGCGGGGACTTCGTTTAGTTCTTCTGCCACCAAGGCGGCGGTGGAGGATTTGTTGCCGCGCCGCATGGCCACAATCCCGGTGCGCACCATTTCCAACAACCCGAAGGGGCGCAGCACCTCCAGCAGGCCATCGATTTTGTCTTCGCCGCCGGTGATTTCGATGATGAGTGACTCCGGCGCGACGTCCACCACTCGCGCCCGGAAGATGTTCACCAACTGGAGCACATGGGAGCGCTGGTCGTGCTGGGCGGCCACCTTGATCATGGCCAGGTCGCGGGTGATGGCGGGCTCATCGGTGATGTCTTCCACCAGGAGGACGTTCACCAACTTGTAAAGGCTCGCTTCAATCCGGCGCGCCTGGTCCTGGTCCGCGTCCACGGTAATGGTCATGCGTGACACTTCCGTCTTTTCCGTACGGCCTACGGTCAGCGAGTCAATGTTGAAGGCGCGGCGGCGGAACAGCGATGCCACCCGCGTCAGGACGCCGGGCTTGTTCTCGACGTGCACCACAAAGGTTTTCAGCATAGGGACCTGACTATTTTGGGTTTTGGATTTGCGATTTTGGATTGGCACTACTTGAAGCCAAGGTCCGACCTTGCCGGATGCCTGGGTGTAATCCAAAATCTAAAATCCAAAATCTAGAATTCAAAATCGCAAATCACAAATCGCAAATCGCAAATCGCAAATCGCAAATCACAAATCGCAAATCGCAAATCTTACTCATCTTCTGCGGTCTCCACCAGCGGGTTGGGGCGGCGGATCATTTCGTGCAGCGCGGCTCCCGCCGCCACCATGGGATAGACCGAATCTTCCTCTTCGACCTTGAAATCAATGAGCATCGGGCCTTCGTGCCGGCGCGCCGATTGCACCGCGGGCACTACTTGCGCGCGCTCGGTCACCACCGCGCTGCGGATTCCATAAGCGTCCGCCAGCTTGCAAAAATTAGGACTCAGCAGCGGAGTGGATTGGTAGTTGCGGTCGTAAAAAAACTCCTGCCACTGCCGCACCATTCCCAGGTAGCCGTTGTTGATAATGGCAATGTGGATTTTCAACTTTTCCTGAACGAGCGTGGCCAGCTCCGCCATGGTCATTTGGAAACCGCCGTCGCCCACCACCACCCACACTTCCGCCTCGGGGCGTGCCACCTTGACTCCGATGGCGGCGGGCAAGGCGAATCCCATGGTGCCGAGGCCGCCGGAAGTGATCAGCGAGCGGGGGACTTCATGCTTGAAGTATTGCGCTTCCCACATCTGGTGCTGGCCCACGTCGGTCACCACCACGGTGTCGCCGCCCCGGGTTTCCTTCCACAAGTCGTTGATCACGTGCGCCGCGTAAAGGTGTCCGCTGTCCGGCAGGTTCTGGATGTCCCGCACCGCGGCATCGCCTTTCAAGCCGTCGATGTAACTCCGCCACTCACTACAATCGATCGGTTGGAGGTGGGGCAACAGCTCGAGCAGAACTTCCCGCAGATCGCCGATGAGGGCGACATCAACTTTTACGTTTTTGTTGATTTCCGTGGGATCGATCTCCACCTGGATTTTCCGCGCCTTGGGCGCGTAGGTCTTCAGGTTGCCGGTAACGCGATCGTCAAAGCGCATGCCCAGCGCGATCAGCAGGTCGGCATCCTGAATGGTGTGATTTACCCAAGCCTCGCCGTGCATCCCCATCATGCCGAGATTCAGCGGGTGCGAGGCGGGGAAAGCGCCGAGACCGAGCAGCGTCAGGGTGACGGGAATGCCCGTGCGCTCGGCCAGCTCGCGAACCTCGGCCATGGCGCCGGAGAGGAGGATCCCGTGCCCGGCGAGGATCACCGGCCGCTTTGCTTCCTGAATCAGTTTGAGGGCCTGGGAATAATCTTGCGCCGTGGGCGAGAGATCAGGCCGATAGCCCGGCAACTGGGGTTTCGCGGCTTCCCAATCGAATTCGCACGAGGATTGCTGCGCGTCCTTGGTGATGTCCACCAGGACGGGGCCGGGACGGCCGGACCGCGCCACATAAAAAGCTTCCCGGAGCGTGCGCGCCAGTTCGCTCGCATGGGTCACCAGATAGTTATGCTTGGTGATGGGCAGGGTTACACCGGTGATGTCCGTCTCTTGAAAGGCATCGGAGCCAATCACCTTGCTGCCCACTTGGCCGGTGATGCAGACCAGCGGGGAAGAGTCCATCATGGCCGTGGCGATGCCCGTAACCATGTTGGTGGCGCCGGGGCCGGAGGTGGCCACCGCCACGCCTACGCGTCCGCTGGCGCGCGCGTAGCCGTCCGCCATGTGGGTTGCGCCCTGCTCGTGCCGCACCAGGATGTGATGGATCTTGCTGTGCTTCAAGGCGTCATAGGCAGGAAGAATCGCCCCGCCTGGGTAGCCAAAGACGTGCTTCACACCCTCCCGTTCCAGGCATTCCCAAAGGATCTCCGCTCCCGTCTTCGTCATGTTTCCCACTTCCTCTCCATCTCGATGGTTCCTGTCGCCTGTGCTCAGCCCCTTACTGCATTGTACAATAGGCGGGCTCGACTTTGGGTGCCTCCGTAACAAATGTGGGCCTGCGCGCCCGCGCGCAGCCTGAGGTCTGAACGGTCACTCTTTTTGGTCAACCCGGTGGTATCATCGCCCTGCATCGAGGGAGGAATGTATGACTCAACTGCATCGACCTACGAGAAGGCAGTTTGTTTCTGCGGCGACGGCGCTGGCGGGAGCAGCTCTTCTGCCGAAAGTCGCTTTGGCAAATCCCGTTCTAAACGCTGCGGCGGGCGCGTCCGCCAACGAACCGCGGGCAAGCAGCAGGGAGAAAATCCCGTGGAAGGTCGAACCCTTCCCCTTGAAGCAAGTCCGCTTGCGCAAGGGACCGTTCCAGGATGCGCAGGAGGCGGACCGGCGTTACCTGCACCTGCTTCCCTCCGAAAGGCTTCTTCAAACTTTTCGCGTAAATGTCGGACTTCCGTCGTCGGCGCAACCTTTGGGTGGGTGGGAGAAACCCGACAGCGAAGTGAGGGGCCATTTTGTGGGCGGCCACTACTTGTCAGCCTGCGCTTTGATGTATGCCGGCGCCGGTGATAGTGAGTTGAAGGAAAAGGCTGATGGGATGGTCACCCAATTGGCGGAGTGCCAGAAAGCGCACCAGAACGGATACCTCAGCGCGTTTCCGGAAGAGTTCTTCGATCGCCTGCGCGAGGGGCGGCCGGTCTGGGCGCCCTTTTACACATATCACAAAATTATGGCAGGTCTCCTGGATATGTACGTCCACTGCGGGAACGATCAGGCGCTGGCGATGGCGGAAGGGATGGCGGGATGGTTGGACCATTGGCAGGAGAGCATCAGCGACCAGCACATGCAGCGAATCCTGCAAACGGAGTTTGGTGGCCTGAATGAAGGGCTCGGGAACCTCTACGCCCTCACCGGAAAACGTGAATACCTGGACTTGGCGGGGCGATTCGAAAAGACCATGTTCCTTGATCCCCTGGCCGAGCATCGCGATGAGCTGAGGGGAATTCACGCCAACACCCATATCCCCCAGGTCATCAGCGCGGCCCGCCGCTATGAGCTGACCGGCGAAGAACGCTATCGTGAGATCGCCACCTTTTTCTTGCGTACCGTAACCACCGACCGGATTTATTGTACGGGAGGAACCAGCAACGACGAATACTGGCGAACCCCTCCCGGAAACCTCGCGGCGGAACTGGGAAAGACCACCGAGGAGTGTTGCTGCGGCTACAATATGCTCAGGCTGGCGCGCCATATCTACGGATGGACGGCGGACCCGCGCGTCGTGGACTATTACGAGCGCACGCTTTTCAACAGCCGGCTGGGCACACAAAATCTCGAAGACGGCGGGATGAGTTATTTCCTGCCGCTGGGTTCAGGATTTTGGAAATATTTCAATTCGCCCTATAACTCATTTTGGTGTTGCACCGGAACTGGGGTCGAGGAATATGCCAAAACCGCCGACACCATTTACTTTCATGACGATTACGGCCTCTTCGTCAATCTCTTTATCGCTTCCGAGGTGGCATGGCCGGAAAAAGGTTTGCGGCTGGAACAACAAACCAACTTCCCTGAGGAAGAAGGCACGGCGCTGGTGTTTCACACCGAGCGGCCCATCGACATGGTTCTTAACATCCGAATTCCAGGGTGGGCAACGAGCGGTGGGACGATTAAGTTAAATGGAACCGCGCTGCCGGCGTTTTCAAGTCCCAGCAGCTATCTGACGCTGAACCGGACTTGGAAGGAAGGCGACCGCGTGGAGGTCCATCTCCCCATGAGCCTCCGGATCGAGACCTTGCCGGGTGACGACACACAGCAGGCCGCGATGTATGGCCCGCTGGTTCTGGCCGGGCGGCTGGGCGCGGAGGGCCTTACGAAGGAGATGTTTTACGCAGAGTACTCAACCACGCCGCGCGGGGAACAGATTTTTGCTCCCGTCATCGCTTCCAGCCCCAGCGACCCGCTGGGCTGGCTGAAACCTGTTTCCGGCCAACCTTTGACTTTCCAAACCGTGGGACAGGCGAAAACGATCAGCTTGATCCCGCTCTACAGACTGTTTGGCGAGCGCTACGCGGTGTATTGGAAAACGGCCGCGACGGCTTGAGGGTTCTGCAATTTTGACCTGAATTTGTAAACCAAGTGTAGCGCAGACCTCCGCCGTTGAGGTCTGCGGTTCTTCCTGCGTCATTTGAACAATTGTACCATTGCGAAGAGATATGTGTGGCGCAGACGCGGCGAGAGAATCTGAAGTGAGGAGGGCTGGCGGCATGAATTGGGTTTTTTCTGGGCTGGTGACAGTTTCGTGCGCGATTGCCATGGTGGCGCAGGCCCCGGGCGAAAATTCCACGGAGGCGCGCCGGGCGCGCCTGAAGGCCGCGCTGCAGGCGGAATGGGAATACCAACTGCGCGCGCATCCCGAGTTTGCCACGGCGGTTGGCGACAATCGATATAACGACCGCCTCAGCGATTATTCACCGGAATTCTTCGCCGGGGAACTCCAGCACGCACGGCAGGCCCTCCAGATTTTCGAGTCCATCGACACCAGGGGATTTCCGGAGCAGGAACGCCTGAACAAGGTCCTGATGATCCGCGGTCTGCGCGAGCAAATCGAAGCTGCACGCTTCAAGGACTGGGAAATGCCTGTCGACCAGATGAATGGAGTGCACCTGCAAATTGCGAGCTTGCCCTCTGATACACTTTTCCTCTCCGCAAAAGACTATCAGGATTACATTGCCCGATTGCATCAAATCCCCCGCCTTTTTCAGCAGGCCACCGCGAACATGCGGGCCGGCCTCGCCGACCATCTAGTCCCACCGCGTTACCTGCTGGAGAAGTCCACCCTCGAGGCGGAGGACATCGCGGGGAAGTCGGCGGAAGACAGCCCGTTCACCCAGCCCGTACGCAAGTTTCCCGCCGGCCTTTCCGAGGCCGACAAGAAGAATTTGCGCGACGCGGCCCTTGCCGCGGTCAAGGAAGAAGTGGCGCCGGCTTACGCGCGGCTGGCGGAATTCTTGCGCGCCGAATACGCCCCGCGCGGCCGCACCGAATATGGCGTCTGGGCGCTGCCCGACGGCGACGCCCGCTATCGTTTCGACGTGAAACAAATGACGACGACGGATATGAGCCCGGAGGCAATCCACCAACTGGGGCTCAAGCAGGTGACGGAGATCGAAGCGGAAATGCTGAAGCTCGCCCACCAGCAGGGTTACAACGATTTGCCCAGTTTCAATGACCACATTCGCATGGATCCGCAGCTCTACGCGGTATCGGGTGAGCAGCTATTAGGTTTATACAAGCATTACACCGACCAGATGTACGCCAAGCTTCCGCAACTATACGGCCGTTTGCCCAAGACCACATTGATCGTCGTTCCCATGGAGGCCTTCCGCGCAGCGAACGCTGTCCCCGCCGATTACTCGATTGGGGCCGGTGATGGCTCGCGTCCCGGGCGCATCAACGTCAACGAATACGACCCGCGCCACCGCCTGCTGCTCAATGTGGAAGCCATCGCTTACCATGAGGGCATCCCCGGCCACCATCTGCAATTCTCGATTGCCCAGGAGCAAACGGATCTGCCTGCCTACCGCCGATTCGCTTCTTATACCGCTTACTCCGAGGGCTGGGCGTTTTACGCAGAGCGGTTGGGTAAGGAAGTGGGCTTCTACCAGGACCCCTACAGCGAATACGGACGACTGGAAAATGAAATGTGGCGCTCCGTCCGCCTGGTTGTGGATACAGGTGTGCACGCCAAACACTGGTCGCGCCAGCAGATGGTGGACTTCTTCCGTCAACACACCGCGATGGACGAGCCGAATATCGAAACCGAAGTGGACCGCTATATCGCCTGGCCGGGACAGGCCCTGGCCTATAAGCTCGGGCAGATGAAGATCATCGAGCTGCGTGAGCGCGCCCGGCAGCAACTGGGCGAGCGCTTCGATTTGCGCGCCTTCCACGACGCGCTGCTCGGCGATGGGCCACTGCCGCTGGATGTCCTGGAAGCGAACATGGACACTTGGATCGCCGCGCAGTAACGAAGGCGAATAACACGGCTCGTCCCAATTAGCGAACTTCCCGGGTGGTTAACACAGCTCTGCCGCCTGTCATGAATACACCAATTCCCCCTTGCATTTGAACTTGAATGATGGAATTCTGAAAACATCATCTCTATGCTCGTCCGGGGTTGGTAGTTAGGACCTAATTAACGATATCTCGCGTAGGACGCTGAGCCCTTGGGCTGATTGTCAGGCAGGGGTTAGGATTAGTCGCGAGAGTTGAATCTCTGTGGCAAAGGAGACTCCGATGAAAAGCGCCCCTCGCCTCGCATCCGTTGCACTCACGCTCGCTTTCGCCCTCGGCCTCGCGGGCACGTCGGCCCTCAGGGGCCAGGACGCTGCCACCACCGCCTCTTCTGTGGTGCCCCCGCTTATTAAGTTCAACGGCGTATTGACGGCGCCGGGCGCCCAGAATCGAACCGGCGACAGCGCTTCGGTAGGTCTCGTCACCGCCACCTTTTCGCTCTATGCGCTCCAGGAGGGCGGCGCCCCCCTCTGGTCGGAGGTGCAGAAGGTCCAGTTGGATGAGCAGGGTCAGTACGTGGTGATCCTCGGCGCCGCTTCTCCGGGAGGCTTACCCCTGGACCTGTTCACCAGCGGCAAGGCGTTGTGGCTGGGGGTGCAACCGCAATTGTCCGGAGCCGGGGAACTGCCTCGCGTGCTCCTGGCAGCGGTGCCCTACGCCCTGAAGGCGGCGGACTCCGAAACCTTGGGCGGCAAGCCGGCCTCCGCCTACGCCCTGGCGGGAGCGCCGACGATGGTGGAGGTGGCGGGGGTCGCCGCGCCTTCTTCCGCGTCCGCGACCAGCACCTCGACGGGCAGCCAAGTGAACGCAGCGGGCGGTACCTCATTGCCGCAACCGCTGACGGCCTGCACCGCCGTCACCAGCGACGGTGCGGCCACCGCCAACACCGTGGCCAAGTTCACCGCCGCCTGCAATATCGAGAACTCTTTGATCCGGGATACCGGGACCGGCGTCGCGGTGGGCGGCACGGCCACGCCGGGCGCCTTGCTGGATGTGCAGTTTAGCTCCACCGCGATCAGCGGAGCGTTGCTGGGCCAGCGGGTATTGACCACCCTCAGCCCCACGGGCACCTCCACGGCGTCCGCCGATGGGCTCTTTTCGAACCTCCAGACGGCGACCGGCAACACCCATAACTTCTTCGGTAACCTCTATGCCTTGAATTCCGAATTTGATCACTATGGCACGGGCAAGGTAACCAGCGGGTTCGGGTTGAATGGCGCGGTGGTCAACCAGGCCGCCGGCACGATTACCAACGCCTATGGAGTTTACGCGAGCCTGGCGAACGCCTCCACGGGAACCATCACCAACGGTTATGGAGTGTACGTGAACGCGCCTTCGAACACGGGCACGTTCTCGAAATTCACCGGGCTGTACATCGCCAGTCCCACGGCCGTGGTGCCGGGCGCCTACGGGGTGTACTCGGCGGGCGGGACCAATTACTTCAAAGGCAACGTGGGGATCGGCACGGCTGCGCCGGCGCAAGCCTTGGAAGTCTCTGGGAACGTGAAACTCGACGGCACCGGTCACGGGATCACGTACCCGGACGGCTCCACGCAGACCACCGCCGCCTTGGGCGGCTCAGGCACTGTTACCAAAGTGGCCAGCGGCGCCGGGTTGACGGGTGGACCTATCACCATCACCGGAACTCTGAGTCTGGCGATCGCTGCTTGCGGCGCGGGACAGGCGGCAGTGGCACTTCCTTTGGCTTGCTCGCCCTTCGCTACTCTTGGCGCCAACACGTTTGCAGCCGGTCAAAGCATCAGCAGCGGCGATCTTTCACTCAATGGCGGCGACATCGATCTACCGACAACCACAGGTGCCACCAGTGGAGTCGTCAACCTGGGCAGCAGCCCCTTTATGCACGCCTGCTGCGCCACTTCCACCCAGAACACCTTCGTGGGCTCCAACGCCGGCAATTTCACTGCCGACGCGACGAGCTCCAACGGCGGGATAGGAGGCAACACGGCGGTGGGTTTCCAGGCCGTGAATCAATTGTCCTCGGGATTCGGCAACACGGCGGTGGGGTTCGAGGCCCTGCAGGCACTGTCCTCAGGACAGGGCAACACGGCCCAGGGTTTTTTTGCCCTCGTAAGTAACTCGACGGGGAGCGGCAACACCGCCGTAGGGATGGACGCCCTCGTGGCCAGCAACGGGGCGAGCGGGAACACCGCCGTCGGGGAATTTGCCCTCTCCAACAACCTCGGGGGGAGTTACACCACAGCAGTAGGCTATAGCGCCGGCCACACCCAAACCGGCGAACAAGAGGGCGGCACGAACAACACGTACATCGGCAACAGTGCTGGTCCAGGGGTCTCTACCGACCTCACCGAGGCCACCGCCATCGGCGCCCAGGCCACCGTCAACCAAAGCTTCGCGTTGATTTTGGGGGGCACCGCGGGGAATGCAGTGAACGTGGGGATCGGCACGGCCAGTCCCTTTAATGACTATGCCCTGGATGTTGAAGCTACCACGTTAGGGCAAATCAACAGCGGAGAGGTGGTGAACGCCGGCGGCGGCAACATCTATCTGGGAATGACCAAGGGCGTGCATGAATTCCGCGTGGACACTAATGGAGGGGTCCACGCCAGCTCGTACAACACCACGGGCGTGGACTTTGCTGAGTCCGTGGCAGTGCGCGGCAGCAAGTCACTCTATGAACCCGGCGACCTGCTGGTGATCGAGCGCGGCGCACACCGGCGACTGACCCTATCGCGCACGCCTTATTCGACCCTGGTGGCGGGGATCTACTCCACCAAGCCGGGCGTGCTCGCCGCCCCGCACCCGGTCGACGCGGAGTTTGACGGCGAAGTGCCGCTGGCCTTGGTCGGGATCGTGCCGTGCAAGGTGACCGCCCAAAATGGCGCGATCCGGGAAGGCGATCTGCTGGTGACGTCGTCGCGCCCCGGGTATGCCATGAAGGGCACGGACCGGCGGCGGATGCTGGGCGCGGTGGTGGGCAAGGCGCTCGAGGCGTTGCCGAAGGGTACCGGGGTGATCCAGGTGCTGGTCACCTTGCAATAGACAAAGTGCGACTACATTGCCGCGCCCGCTCCGGTTCTCAGATCGATGACGAACAATCTACCGTCGGTGTGCCATGCTCCGCCGGTAGCCGTCATTCCTTTACCGAGCGGGTCGGGAGGGGTGATTAACTCGGCGGCCTGGATGGCGCCGCCCAGGTAAAGGTCAGACCCCACTTGGGCGCGCTCGTCATCGAGATCGGGATCGGTGGCGTGGGAAATCAATCCGGGATGAACGTCGATTCCCACATCGTGGGTGGCGGCGCCCAGCCAGATGGGGCGGCCGTCGAGTGCGCTGGCCGGCGTCTGCCACAGCCGCAGGTGGTGCCGCTTGTTGAAGGTGTTGAGCGTCTTCTCGAAGGCGAGATCCTCCTTCCGTCCGAAGAGAAAGAGGTTTGAGACGGGAGCCGCGTCGTACCCATCGTCGTTTATTACTGCCTGGGCAGTTTTCCAAATCGATTTTTCATTCTTTTTCTTGGGCTCGGTCCAGCCCGCTTGGTGGAACGCCTGCTCAATTTCTTGCGCCGTACCGACGAAAACCAGGTTGATAGGATCTCCCGGCCGGTTATCTTTGCTCGCCGCGCGTTTTGGCGCATCGGTCAGAGCGTTTGCCACGGAGGCGCGCATGCCGGCGGGAAGTTGGCCAGGGCCGGCGGATGGGACCAGACGGTTTATCCTCAGCGGTTCAGTGAGGGTGAATTGCATATCGGTTCCCACCGGAAATTCGACCGCGGTATTAACCTGGCCGATCTTTTGCTTCTGGATTTGATCGCTAACGGAGGTATCGACCTGGCCCAGCTTTTGCAGGACTCCGCTCAATAGCGATGCCGGCGCCTCTGATTCGAGCACTCCGACAATAGTCCCGTCCGCCAGGAGAGTCTCCCGCGCGTTGCTGATCTCACTCAAGTGCCCTTTCAGGGTGAGATTGCCTTCGCCCGGAATGGTAAGCTGTCCAAAGCTCAAAAGAAGTTCCGCCCGTTGATCGGAGGCCGTAGGCTGGGAGCACTTCTCAATGGTGCCCTTTAACGTCGAACCAAAAGGGATGGCAACCCCGCCTTGGACTTCCACTTCCCGCGCCAGACTCGTCGTGATGGCCTGCCCTTGCTTGGAGGTCTTGGTGCTCACGGCGGTCTGGAGATGCACACGCAAAACCATTCCCGCGGGAAGTGTGGTCGAGCCTGTCAGGGGTTGGGGTGCTCTTGCCAAAGCGCCGGCGGGCAGTAAAAAGGAAACCATGGCCAGAAGTCCAACGGCTCCCGGCACAACGAACAACTTCGCGCCGGGCTTCCTCGTGCGCCTTGCCGAGCCGACCGGGACCGGCATGACATTTGCTTCTGAAGGTTCCGAGAGAGCTTTCATCGATGTCCTGAGATCCTCCGTACAGGGGCTAAGAGCCTTGCAAATTGGATTTCTTCTCTCGGCAGCGGGTTGCTTTGCGGTTGACCAGTTTCGTTTTGGCCTTGCAACGCCACGAGCTGCTTTTTTTCATCTTCACGTTTTACTCGAGCGATTTGTGAAAGCGCAGGACGCTGACACTCAGTAGGACCACCGCAGAAGCTGCCATTGCGGCAATCTGTGGCCAGAGGATGTCGAAACCCGTGCCCTTGAGATAGACGCTGCGCAGGACCACCATGATATAGCGCATGGGGTTGAGATAGGTGAGCTTCTGGAAGAACTCCGGCATGCTGCTGATGGGCGTGGCGAATCCGGAAAGGGTCATCATCGGCATGGTAAAAAAGAAGGAAGTGATCATCGCCTGTTGCTGGGTGGCAGAAATGGTCGAGATCAGCAGGCCCAGCCCCAAGGACGCGAAGATGAAGGCCACGACTCCCATCGCGAGCACTCCGAGGTTTCCACGGAAGGGCACGCCGAACCAGAAGGTGCCGAGCGACGAGATGATGGCCGCATCGAAGCAGCCAATGAGGAAGAAGGGAACTGTCTTGCCCAGGATGAACTCCCAGCGGCGAATGGGCGTGACCATGACCTGCTCGAGCGTGCCGATTTCCCGTTCACGCACCACGGCGAAGGCGGTCAGCATCATGACCATGATCAGGATCAGATTACCGATGACGCTGGGGATGAAATACCAGCGGCTCTCCAGGCCTTCGTTGAACCATGGCCGGACCTGGAGGTCCGCCTGGGGCAGGAACGACACCAGTTGTGGGGAGGTCCGCTCGATTCGGTCGAGCTGGTAGTCCCGCGCGAATTGGGCGCCGACCTGGTTGAAATAGCCCAAAGCCACCAGCGCCGTGTTCGAGTTCGAGCAGTCCAGCAGCACCTGGACCGAGGCGCCCTGCCCATTGCGCAGGCGCTGTGCAAACCCGGAATCGATTTCCAGCGCGGCGAGAACGTCGCCCCGGTCGATGCCGTCGCGGAGCTGCTCTCGCCGCGTGGCATAGGTCTTGATATCGAAGTAGCGGCTGGCGGAAAAACGTGCGACCAACTCGCGGCTCTCCTGGGTATTGTCCAGGTCAAGCACCGCCAGTTCCACATGCTTCACATCCAGCGTGGCCGCATACCCGAACACCAGCATCTGGATAAGCGGCGGGCCCACCAGCATCCATCGGGTGTGGGGGTTGCGCAGCGTCTGGATGAACTCCTTCGTCAACATACAGCGGATGCGCGTGAGTGAGTCGAGGAAATTCATTCCAGCCTCTTTTGAAAGGAGCGGGTGGCCAGCGTGATCGACAGCCCCGCAATGATGGCCAAGGCGATCACCTGTCCCGCCATCAAGCGCGCCGGGGTGCCCTTCAGGAAGACATTGCGGAGGATTGAGACATAATAGCGCGCCGGCACGATGCGGGTGATCCACTGCACGACGATCGGCATCTGCTCGATGGGGAACACGAAACCCGAGAGGAGAAAAGCCGGCAAAAACGCGGTCAGCAAGGCCATTTGGCTGGCGGCAAGTTGGGATTTGGCCACCACGGAGATCAGATAGCCGAGCGACAATACCACGATCAGAAACAGCATCGAGCAGCCGAACATGAGGGTCCAGCTTCCCCGGAACGGAACGCCGAACCACCATACCCCCATGCCGGCGCAAAGCGCGGTGTCAAACATTCCGATGACAAAGTAGGGGGCCAGCTTGCCAATCTCTATTTCCAGCTTGCCCACCGGCGTGGAAATAAGCTGCTCCATCGTGCCGCGCTCCCACTCCCGCGCAATGGTCAGCGAGGTCAAAAACGCGCCGACCACCGACATCACCAGGGCCACAACACCGGGAATGATGTTCGCCATGCTCTCCAGGTCTTCGTTGAACCACGTGCGCGGTTCGAACGTGACGTCGGGGGCCACCGGGCCCATACCGTGCGCTTGCTGCCAATCGATCTGCACTTGCTGGGAATAGGACTGCACGATGCTCAATGCATAGCCCATACCAATGTTGGCCGTGTTACTGTCGCTGGCGTCGAGCAGCGCTTGCACGCTCGCTTGCCCCCTGGAGTGAAGTGTCTCCGAGAATTGCGGCGGGACCACGATGGCCACCGTGCAGGAGCCTTGATCAATGTGCCGGACCACGTCGGGGTAGTCCGGCGATACGCGAACAATATCGAAGTAATCGGTTGCTTGAAAATGTTTCAGCAGGTCCTGGCTGGTTTGGGTGGCATTGCGGTCGTATACGCAAAGGGGGATATGTTTGATGTCGAGGTTCACCGCATAGCCATAGATGAAAAGTTGCAGCAACGGCATGGCGATGATGATCAGGAGGCTGCGAGGGTTGCGCCGGATCTGAATCACCTCCTTGCGTGTCATGGCGAGGATGCGGCGCAGGCTCATACCACCCTCTCGGGTTCCAGCTCGCGCCCCGCGGTCAATGAGACAAAGACGTCTTCGAGGCTGGGTGGAATTTGCTCCAGCCGGCTGACACGGATCTGCCGGGCCTCCAGGGTCCGCCGGATACCAGGCATCGAGGCCTGGGCGTCGGTGACCACCGCGTGCAGACTGCTCCCAAATACCGCCGCGTCCAGCACCCCCGGGGCGGTTTCGAGGGCCTCCAGGCCTGGCCCCAACGGCTCACATTCGACAAGCACGAGCTGGCCTTTCATATGCTGGGTCTTGAGCTCCGTGGGGGTACCCATTGCCGCGATGCGCCCGCGATCGATCAGCACCAAACGGTTGCAGTATTCCGCTTCATCCATGTAATGCGTGGTGACGAACACCGTGACGCCTTCGCCTACCATGTGTTGGATCAACTCCCAGAATTGCCGTCGCGAGACGGGATCGACGCCCGACGTCGGCTCGTCAAGGAAGATGATGGGCGGACGGTGCAGTACCGCGCACCCCAGCGCCAACCGCTGTTTCCATCCGACGGCCAGATCGCGCGTGGGGGTTTGCTCCCGGCCTTCCAGCCCCGCCATGTGCAGCGCCCACGCCAGGCGCTCGGGAAAAATTTTGGTGGGAACAGTGTACAATCCCCCAAAAAACTGAAGGTTCTCGACAACTTTCAAATCGTTGTAGAGCGAAAACTTCTGCGACATGTAGCCAATCTGTTGGCGCACCGCTTCCGGCTCCTTGGCCACGTCAATCCCCGCCACCCGCGCGAGCCCGGAAGTGGGCCGGAGCAGGCCACAGAGAATCCGAATGGTGGTGGATTTGCCCGCCCCGTTGGGGCCCAGGAAGCCGAAGATTTCGCCACGGTGCGCCTGGAAGCTAATGCTATCCACCGCTACAAAACTGCCGAAGCGCTTGGTCAGTTTTTCGACTACCACCGATGGCGGACTTTCATTCATAAAGATTTCGATTCCCCTGTGGCCGCCGACTCGCTCTCGACGGCTGCTACAAACAAGTCCTCGATGGTCGGCGCCACCGGCTGGATGGAATCGTATGCGATACCGGCGGAATCAAGCCGCGCGCGCAACTCCGGCAGCCGGCGAGCGGCTTGGTCCACAAACAGGTGGACGCGGTCGCCCACCAGCAACGCACTGCACACGCTGGGGGCGCTCGCGAGCGCCGCGCGCACCTGGCCCAGGTGCGGGGCGTGCACCGCCAGAATTTCGCCAGGAAATTTCTTCTTCAGCTCCTCCGGCCGATCACAGAAGAGCATTCTTCCGCGATAGAGAAGCCCCACGCGATGACACCGCTCAGCTTCATCGAGATACGAAGTGGAAGCGAGAATTGCGACGCCCTCCGCCAGCAGTGAATACAGAATCCGCCAGAAATCGCGTCGCGACACCGGATCGACCCCGTTGGTCGGTTCATCGAGCAGCAGAACTTTGGGGGTATGGACCAGCGCACACACCAAGCCGAGCTTCTGCTTCATCCCGCCGGAAAGATTCCCGGCCAGCCGGCCCCGGAAATCACCAAGGCCCGCCGCCGCCAGCAATTCCCGGGACCGCCGCTCGCGTGATTTGCGAAGCACTCCGAACAAATCCGCGTAAAAGCGGAGATTTTCATCCACGGTGAGATCTTCATAAAGGCCAAATCGCTGTGACATGTAACTGAGCTGGAATTTGGCGCTCTCCGGATCGCGCACCACGTCGCAGCCGGCCACCTGTGCCGCGCCGGAATCCGCCGACAGCACGCCTGCAAGCATCCGCAGCGTGGTGGTTTTTCCGGCGCCATCCGGCCCGACCAGTCCGAAAATTTCTCCTGCGGACACTTCAAAGCTGAGCCCATCCACCGCGTGCACTTCACCAAAGTGCTTGCTCAAAGACGAAACGATGATGGCAGGAGGGATGCTCACGGTATTCTCGCTACTTCAGTTTGATAAGGGTGTCGGCCGGCATTCCGGGCTTCAGCTCCCGGTTGGGATTCTCCACGTCCACTTTGACCCGGTAAACCAGTGTGACGCGCTCCTTCTCCGTCTGTACGCTTTTGGGAGTGAATTCCGCATCCGAAGCGATGAACGAAATCCGGCCGCGATAAATCTTGTCCGGGTAAGTATCGGCCCTCACATCGACCGTCTGACCCCAGTGTACTTTGCCGAGATCCGTCTCCGGCACATACACCCGCACCCATAGATGGTCCAGGTCGGCGAGGGTCACGATGGGCGTGCCGGGTGAGACGACCTCTCCCAACTCTGCCTGCCGCACCAGGACCACTCCGGTGAAGGGGGCACGCAGTACGGTATAGGCAAGCCGGATGCGGGACAAATGCAGGTTTTGGTCCGCTTGGTGAACATTGGCACGATCTACCGCCAATTCTTCTTTGCGCGTTCCTTCTACGAGTTCGTTGTAAATTTGCTGCGCGCGCGCATAAGTATCCTGTGCGCGAGTGACATTGGTAGCGGCCAAGTCGCGTGTCTGTCCCGGGATTTCGTCCTTTTCGTAAAGTGCCTGGTAACGCTCGTAATCCTTCTTCTTTTGCTCGAGGTCCGCCTGGGCATCGAGCGTCGCGAGCTTGGCGGCCTCGATGTCTTGTGTCCGGCTACCCGCCAAGCCGAGCGTGAGTTGCCGGTTGCGTACGCTTATGGCGGATTCGTCCACGGCTACCTGTTGCCGGTAGTCAGCGTTATCGAGCCGCGCCACCAACTCGCCGGCTTTCATGGTCATGCCCTCATCCACCGGCAGATCGATAATTCGCCCGAGTACCTTGAAGCTGACCAGACTCTCGTGCGCTTCAATGTTCCCCGAAAGCTTGAGCACATTTTCATCAATGGGCTTGCGGAACCACTGGGGATGGAAATAGACCACTGCGCCGCCCATCGCCAGGAGAACCAGGAGAGGGATCACTCGTTTCATGGCTCATCAACCTCTGTGCATATGTTCTTGCTGATGCCTTCTAACGTATTATTGACTATTTACTATCGACTGCCTACTGCCCATTGCCCACTGCCTACTGCCTTCCAACCGCTCAGGGTTCACCGAGGTACGTTTGGTAAATCTTTTCGGTTCCTCCGAGTGACCGCACCAGGGCCATAATGGCGTCGGCGTGTTGCGCCAAGGCCATGATGCGGTCATCCTGCGCGCTCGCCAGGCTGGCTTGCGCGGTCACCACTTCGATGTTGTCGGTCACTCCGTTGCGGAAACGGTCTTGCGCCAGGCTCAGCTCGCGTTCTGCCAGGTGCAGGGCCGCCTCGGTAACAGTCACCTGACTCTCCGTGGAATCCAGGTTCAGCAACGCCGTACGTAGTTCCTGCTCGATCTCGCGGCTGAGGTCGTCAATCTGCGCGTTCAGGCGTTTCACCTGGCTTTGGAGTTCGGTCTTCTCTCCGGCGCGGTCCCGGTCAAACAAGGTGACCGTGAGCGTACCCTGAATCTCGCCGGTTCCCGCCAGGGAGCCGAAGCCGCGCCCGATCGCTCCATAATCGCCGTTAACTGACAGGGTGGGAAGATAGCGCGCCCGCGAGGCCTTGAGCTGCTCGTCGAGCGAGTCCCGCTGCTTGAGAAGTGCGGCGTAATCGGATCGTGCCTCGAGGGCGGTGTGCAGTGCCTGGTCGGCGTCGGCTGATTCCACGTGATGGAATTTCAGAGTTTCGGCCAGGTCGAGCGGGGCGCCGGGGCTCAGTCCGAGGAAATGGGCAAGGACGAGCAGGGAAGTCTGATAGGTGTTGCGCGCTACCAGCAGGTTCTGCTGGTCCTTCGCCAGTTGTACCTGCGCGCGCACCTCGTCCACAGCGGTGGCCAACCCCTGGGCGTGTTGGTCGCGTGCCAGTTTCTCCAGGGTTTGGGAAGTTGTCACGCGAGCGTCCGCCGCTTCCACCTCCGCGGCGGAAGCCTGGGAGTTAAGGTAGAGCCCCGCGGCCTGACGAATTACCAAATCGCGCGAGTCCTGATAATCGAGCTTGGCAGCCTCCTCTTGTTTTTCGCTGGCCTTCCAGGTGTGGTAGGAGTGGCGGTCAATCACGGATTGGCTCGCCGAGACGCGGAAATCATAATGGTTGAAGGGACCGACGACGGTAGGAACATTGGGAAAGGAGATTCCCAAGGCGGCCAAATCGATATTCTCGCGGTTGGCCAACGCGTCGCCATTGACGTGCGGGAGCAGGGAAGCCCGCCGCCGATCGCGCGTGCCTTCCAATTCCTCGACCTGCGTACTCGCCACGCGCACGCTGAGATTCTGCTTCAGCGCCAGACCAATCGCCTCTCGCAACGTCAAGCGTCGCGGAGCAGATTGTTGCGCATCTAAGGACGCCCCGCCTGCAAAAGCCAAAGCCACAAGCAACGTGACCCACCTTGCCCTCGACCGCATGGAACTTCTCCTTTGCCGCTTTACCTCGATCACCTCGCGGCTTTCATTCCGGTTGCTTCCGCAGGCTTTCCAGTACGAACTCCAAGTGCGCCTTGCTGTACGCGTCCAGGTTGAGTCGGTGCCGCTCCCCGTGAAGCAATCTCCATACGATCGCCAGAACTCCCGGCGCCGCCAGAAGCTGGGGGAACTCCACGGCTGAGGTTTTCCGGAATTCGCCCGAGGCGATCCCCCGCAAGAGCGCCTGCCGCACTGCCTTCATTCCCGGGGCAATAATTTCGCGGTGGTAGATCTCGGTAAGTTGAGGAAACCGGCCGCCTTCCGCAATCAGCAGGCGCACGATGGAGCGAACTTTTTCATTCCCCACCACCTGGCTATACATGCGGGAGAGGAGTTCGCGCAGCAACTGCTCCGCCGTTCCCTGGAAGCTTCCGGCAATGACGTCAAATCGTCTCTGCAAGAGGCTTCGTACCACCGCTCGGAAGAGCTGTTCCTTGTCCCGGAAATAGAGGTAGATCGTCCCCTTGGCGATTCCCGCCTGCCGGGCGACCTCGTCAATGCGGGCGGCCTCGAACCCATGCGCCGCGAAGACTTCAAACGCCGCCGCCAGGATTTCTTCCTGGCGATGCACCTTCTGCTCCCTCCGGCGGGGGGAGGATTTAGCAGTCTTCACTCGCCGGGAATCCATTCTCCTCATTACTTTCTCCGTAAAATGACTGAACAGTCAGTCATTATTCTTCGGCAATAAGATAACCATGATGAAACGCGTTGTCAACTGGTTTTTGCGGGAGTGTCGCTTGCCGGAGGGAGAGAATTGGCTTCTTTCAGATCCGCCGGAAATGGTAAACCTCCAATGGCTGCGGATTTGGCGGCGAGCGAGAGTCGGGGCGTTCTTCACACCCGAGAGTTTGCAGATCCGCCTTGGGAAACAAGCAGGGTAGGGCTGCATCTACCCCGGCCGAGGTCGCGGTGACCTTACTTTCTCTTCAGAAAAAGCCGCGTGGCTGCGGCGAATCGCGGGACGCTCAACCAACTTGAACCCGGCATGGATGGCGGCCTCCAGCGCGGCTTCGAAATCCGCCTTCTTCACATGTCCGGCCGGCTCGGCAAAGAGCAGTCCCGCGCCCGGCTTCGAGGCCATCGCGACTTCCGCGAAAAACGGCTCGACGGCAGGCAATTCATGCACCAGAGCGAACGCCAGGGTGAAGTCTACGGCGCCGGCAAGGTCCGCGATCCCCAGGGTGTTCGGGGCAGCTAAGCGCGCATCCACACGATCCAAAAGCCCCGCCCGGGCGGCGCGGCGCTTCAGGCTGGATATCATGCGAGGCTGAATATCGACGGCCACCACCCGGCCGGAGGGGCCGACCAAGCGAGCGAGTTCGAGCGTGAAGAAGCCCATGCCCGGTCCCGGTTCGAGCACCGTCATGCCTACTCGAACATATGGGGCCGCCACCCTCACCGGATGCTCGAAAAGCCGCCGCACCGGGCTGGCCAGGAGATAACCCAACCACCAGGGACAGACACGTTGCGCCATCAGTTCCTCCTCCCGGAATCCCTTTTCATGAATCAAGCCTGGGGCGCATCCGGTGAGGATCCCAAGGGGCCGCACCCCCACCGCATACCGGTTCGGAATTTCTCGCGTTCTTCCGGGGTCATCTGCTCCCAGCGCTCCATCATGCGCTGGCGCCAGTGCATCCCAAATCCCGGCCGCCCGTGAAACCCGCCGAAGAGGATCTTACTTAGCACCAGGAGACCCAAAGCCTGCCAGAAGCTGATGGCATGCAGGCTGAAGATAACCGGCATCAGCCAGTTCCAGAGCCACATGACCACAAAGGTGAATACCGTTGCCGCCAACAGAACGAAGAACAGAATCTTCAATCCGCGTAAAACTCGATGCCTTCTCATCATTTGTAACCTCACACTGTTTTGAATTCGTTGTAAATGGCCCGCAAGCGCCGTCGCAGGTGGAGCACCGCGTAGTGCTTGCGCGAGAGCAAGGTGTTCACGCTCAGTCCGGTCGCTGCTGCCAGGTCGTTGAAACTCCAGCCCTCGATTTCGTGAGCCACAAAAACCTCGCGCTGTTCCTCAGGTAGTTCGTCTAAAGCCGCGTCGATCTCATCGATCAGCACCTCGCGAGCGTAGGCTGCTTCCGGACCTGCGTCGGGAGAGGGGAGCAGGTCTTCCCACGGGAACGTCTCTGCATTTTCTTCGTCCGCATAGCTTTTTGCCGCCTCCGGCTTCCGCTTGCGAAATCTGTCGATGATGCGATTCCGCGCCACCCGGTAGAGCCAAGCGCCCACCTGCTCCACGGGTTTCATCAGCCGGTAAGCCTGCACGAGTTCATAGAAGACCTCTTGCAGAATGTCTTCCGCCTCGCTCTCGTCCAGGACACGCTTGCGAATGAAATTTCGCAGGCGGGTTTGTTCCCGCTCGACGGTCTCCGCGATGCTGCGGTTCTGCTGGTCGTTCATGAATTCGATGCTCAGCGCGTCATCCATCCAATAGTGTAGACGAAACGGAGATCCAAATATTTTAGGGCGTCTTTTTTCACCGACCTCTGCTAAGCTTATGGGGTCGCGCATGACAATCAATTTGCGACCGGCAGCAGGCGCGGGATTTCGGTTTCCTATGCCAACCAAGCTTGCGCCGCACGACTTGAAAAGCATCGCCAAGGAAGTTTTGGAGGAGGCTGAAATGAAACGGCTTTGTGGAATTCTTGTAGTGTTGCTGGTGTTTTCAGTTTCTGCCTGGGCACAACGTGGTGAGGGTAAGGGGGAAGAACACGGAGGCACAGCGGGTGGACATATCCCCGCCCATGGCCCCGCGCGGGCGCCTGCCCACCCCCACGAGGCGGCTCCCCAATCCCATGAAGCGCCTGCCCCAGAAACACGTCATTATAACGACGCGGCCGGGCACCCCGATGCTCCGCACGTTCACCCCAACGGCAAATGGATCGGGCACGACACCGGCCCTGGAGACCCCCACTATCACCTCGATCATCCTTGGGAGCACGGGCACTTTAGGGGCGGAATTGGCCGCGGCCACGTTTGGCGGCTGGGCGGCGGAGGACGCGACCGCTTCTGGTTCGGCGGCTACTACTTCAGCGTGGCCCCCTATGACTACGGCTACTGCGACGACTGGCTATGGGACAGTGACCAGATCGTGATTTACGATGACCCGGACCACGTCGGCTGGTATCTAGCGTTCAACGTCAGGCTGGGCACGTACGTTCACGTCATGTTCCTCGGAAACCAATAGTTAGGTTCTGATGCGGAAATACTCTGCTTCGCTTTCAGCATTTCTTTTCTTCATTCTCGCCGGCACGATGCCTGCCGCCGGGGGGGAGTTGCGCGCGGGTGCGGCCAAGGCGGTAATTACCCCGGACGTTCATGCCGCCCGGGTTTACATGGCTGGCTATGGTGAGAACCGCGTCGCGACCGGCGTCCACGACGATCTTTACGCTCGCTGCCTTGCCCTGGGCGCCGGTGACCAGACCGTGGTGGTGTGTGCGGCGGACTTGATTGGCCTCTTCTATGACGATGTCCTGAAGATTCGCGAAAGGGTGAAGGTCCAGGCGCCGGAAGTAACGCACCTGATTGTGGCCTCCACGCACGACCACGAGGGGCCGGACACCATGGGACTGTGGGGTCCGGGGCCTTTGCAATCGGGGATTGATGAGAAGTACATGGCATGGCTCCGGGAGCGCATCGCCCAGACCGCCGTGGAGGCAGCGCGGCGGATGCAACCGGCGCGCCTCACGCTCGGACGCGACGATCATCCCCTGCTGGCGCTGTTGCAGTCTGACAGCCGGCCGCCTTACGTAAAAGACCCCTATCTTTTCGTCATGCACCTGGCCGCCGCCGGCGGGCAGCCTATTGCTAACTTGATTAATTGGAGCGACCACCCGGAAACGTTGGGGGGGAGGAATACGGAGATCACCGCAGACTACCCGCATTGGCTCTGCCAGGAAGTGGAAACCCATCTGGGCGGGACGGCCATTTTCCTGAATGGCTCGATCGGCGGACTGCTTTCCACCAATGGCGACTCCGTGGCGCTGCAAGACCCCGACACCGGCAACGTAGCCGCTGACGACACCTGGCGCAAGGCGGAGCTTTTCGGCAACCTCCTTGGACAGCTCGTGGAGCGCGCGGTGAAGGGCGGGGAAGAAGTCAGCGTGAATTCCCTTGCCTTCCGGGGAACCACGATTTTCTCACCCATGCACAACGACCACTTTCGCGCCGCGGGCGCGGCCCGAATCTTCGGCGGCCGCAAGCCTCTTTACACGAATGGCCAGGTTGATCCGTCCGTCGTGGAGAAGGAAGTTCCCGGCATGGGCATGCTGAAATTCGCCACGGGCAAAGACGTGGAGACGGAAGTCAGCTACGTGCGTTTGCTCTCGGGCGGGCGCGTCGTGGCGGAAATGGTGACGGTGCCGGGGGAGATTTATCCCGAACTCGTGAACGGGGGCATAACCCGTTACCCCGGCGCCGATTTTCCCGACGCGCCGTTCGAACCGGCCATTCGCGCGCACCTCCAGAGCAAATACCAATTCATTTTCGGTCTCGCCAATGATGAACTCGGTTACATCATCCCCAAAGCCGAATACGACGATGAGCCGCCCTGGCTGCGCAATAAGAAAGATCGCTGGTACGGCGAGGTCAACTCCGCCGGGCCCGACATGGCGGGCGCCGTCACGCGCGCGGTGGTGGGGCTTGTGGACGGCAATTGACCCAGGCGGCAATGCACCTCGCTCTCTGCCGCCGCTTCGCGGCTACAGTAGCCGATGCTTAAAAAAGTACTTGACATATCGGTAATGATCTGATATAAACTAAGAGTTGCCTAGCCTTGTCATGAATCTTAGGCTGGCGAGGAGGAGTCTTGGCAGGCCGTTCAGCGTTCGAATTTCAGGATGACTTGCTGTCCGTCAAACCCCTTGATCGGACATTTTTCCCCAAGCTGAGAAGTTATTGAAAATAAAGCCCCCGAAATTGATTTTTCCCCCGCCCAAAGCTGAGAACATACTGAAAACGAAGGCAGTTAGCTAGGACCGTCAAAAAGTCCTCTGTACAACGACAAAATGTCTTTGCGCGGCCTCGACGGACTAACGCCTAAGCAATACTCGAATCTCTTCGGAGCATTGCGAGCCACGTGATTCCGCCCGCTGCCTACTGCCACTGCCCATTGCTCTACCCCGGGCCGGTGGGGTAGGCGGGAAGGTCGGGCGGCCTGGGGGGCAGATGTTTCGGGTGCTCCTTGATGGCCTTCATCACTTCTTCGATAGCCCTTTCGAGTTGCGGGTCCTGACCCTTCATGACGAGGTCGGGGGTGTTATCTACTTCAATATCAGGCGCGACGCCATAATTCTCGACCACCCACTTGCTGTCGAGCCCGTAAACGGAAAATTCCGGCCGCGTAACGTAGCCGCCGTCGAGCAAGGGGATAAAGCCGCGAATCCCGCGGACCCCTCCCCAGGTGCGCATGCCGATAAGCGGACCGAGGTGATACTTCTTGAAGTAGTAGCTGAAGATGTCGCCGTCGGAAGCGGCGTAGGCATTGGTGATGCAGACCATGGAGCCGTTAAAGACCACGTCGGGGATGGTGCCGCTGGCGAAGTTGCGGGCTGATTCCATGCCTGCGAGGATTCGACGCAGGCGCTCGAAAATGAGTTGGTCCACAAACCCCCCGCCGTTGTAACGAACGTCGATGACGAGGCCCTCCTTGCGAATTTGCGGGAAGAACTGCTTGATGAACGCGTCCAGGCCGTCCCCTTCCATGTCGGGAATGTAGATGTACCCAACGCGTCCGCCGGTAGCTTGGTCAACCTTGCGGCGATTGGTGTTGACCATATCGAGCTGGCGCAACCTGTATTCGCTGGAGAGGGGTTTTACCACGACGTTGCGCGCGCCGGTGGCGGTGGGTTGGGAGTTGACGGTGAGCGTCACGTTCTCTCCCGCGGTGTTTACGAAGAGCTCGCTGGGCGCCTGGGGCGCTTTGAGGTCGCGTCCATTCACGGCGACGAGGTAATCGCCTTCCTTTACCACCACACCCGGTTCGGTAAGAGGCGAGCGCAAGCTGGGGTTCCAATTCTCTCCCGGATAGATTTTCTTAAAGCGGTAAACGCCGCTGGCCGCGTCGAGCTCAAAGTCCACGCCCAGCAGGCCCAGATTGACGGGGTGCAGGTCGGGGTAATCGCCGCCGCCGACGTAGGTGTGGGAGTTGGCAAGCTCGCCCACCATTTCCCCGATCAGGTAGGTGAGGTCGTAGCGGTCCGCCACGTCGGGCAGCAGTGGGGCGTAACGGTCACGTTCCTTGGGCCAATCGACTCCGTTCATCGAGGCTTCGAAGAAGAAGTCGCGTTCCTGCCGCCACGCTTCGTTGAACATCTGTTTCCATTCGGCGCGCGGGTCGACCAGCATTTTCAGGGCAGAGAGATTCAGGGCGCCGTCGCCCACCTTGTGGGGCGTGCCGGAAGGTTTGGCGTCGATGATCCCGTAAGTCTGGCCGCCGGAGGGGGCGTCCCCGCCACCGGCATCGCCGCCGCCCGACGCGGCATAGAGCAACTTGGACCTGTCAAAGGAAAGCGTGAAGGAACTTGCGCCGGTCAAGAGCACTTCATCTTTGCGCTCTTTCAGGTCGTACACGTGGATGGCGGGGTGCTCGCCCGGCAGAGGTCCGGAGAGGCCGAAGATGGGATAAGTGGAGTAATAAACGCTATTCTTGCCCGCTTGCAGCCCGCCGATGTTAGCGGGCGGCATAGGCACCGCAACCACGCGATTCTCAATGCCGGCCACGTCGATGCGGAAATTCTTGGCGACGTCTTCCGCCTCTTTCTTTTCCTTCTCGCCGGGTTTGGCTTGTTCTTTGCCGGCGGACTCATCCGGTTTCTTCTCGGCGGATTCATCCGCCTTCTTGCCGGCTTCATCACTCTGGGGAGCGAACGGTGAAGGCAGGTCGGCGCGTAATGTGACCACATAGACGCGCGTGGCTTTGGGGTTCGAAAACTCGAAATCGTACACGCCCAACACCTCGTTGTAGTCGCGCTGGGAAAGGAAGAAGAGGTACTTGCCCCCCGGGTCAAAGGCGGGAGTGGCGCTGCTGTTGAAGTTCGTCGTAACCGGAATGATCTTCTTGTCGGCTAGCGAATAGAGATTGATGGTGCTGTTGTTGTTTTCTTCCTGCTTGGCGTAAGCCAGCCACTTGCTGTCCGGCGACCAGACGTATTCGGTGATGTCGGAGTACTTTCCTCGATCGATCAGCACCGGAGTCTTCTGCTCGACATCCACATAGAACAGGCGCACGTCCTTGTCGGCATAGGCCAGCTTCTTGCTGTCGGGCGACCAGACGGGAGGCATGTCGAACATCTTGCCATCCGTGGTGATGCGGGTCTCCTTGCCCATGCCATCTTGCGGCGTGATATAGATTTCATCTTCCCCGGTGCGATCGGAAAGATAAGCAATCCATTTTCCATCAGGCGACCAGGCAGCGTACTTCTCACGAATGCCCGGCGTTTGGGTGAGATTGCGGATGCTGCCTTCCTTGGCAGGGACGGTAAAGATGTCGCCGCGCGCGGTCAGGACGGCGCGGTTTCCTTCCGGGGAAATATCCATATCCGTGACCAAGCGGGCGACGTTGGCCCAATGCGGACGCGCCAGATCGCGATCGCCGGGCAGATTGACGGTAAGCTTCTTAGCCTTCTGGGATTTCAGGTCGAAAGTATAAAGATAACCGCCGCTCGAAAACACGATGGCGTCCGGCCCGAGGCTGGGCCAGTCGAGGTCGAAGTCCTTGAACTCGGTGAGTTGCTTCGTCTGCTTAGTCTTCAGGCTGTAACTGTAAAGGTTGATGCGATGCTCGGGGCCGCGGTCAGAGCCGAAATAAATGGTGTCATCGTGCCACATGGGGTAGGTGTCGGTGCCCGGATAATCGGTGATGCGCTCGTAGGTGTTGTTCTTGAAATCGTAAATGGCAATGTCCTGAGCCATGCCGCCGGCGTACCGCTTCCAGGTGCGGAAATTGCGGAAAATGCGGTTGTAGGCGATCTTGGCGCCGTCCGGCGAAAAAGAGGTGAGCCCTCCCTTGTCAATGGGCAGGCGTTCCGGCAGGCCGCCGTCGATGCTCACTTTGAACAAGCGCCCGAACCAGTCGTTGAATGTATCGCGGCGCGAGAGATATAGAATGTGCTGGCTGTCGGGAAGCCAGGTAATGACCTGGTTGTTGGGTCCCATGCGCTCGGGCATCGAGACGGGATCAGGTTCGAAGGTCAGTTGCTTGGGCTCGCCGCCGTCGGCGGGCATCACGTAGATATTGAAGTTGCCATCGTATTGCGCGGTGAAGGCGATCCACTTGCCGTCGGGGGAAAACTTGGGAAAGAGTTCCAATCCGGGGTGCGTGGTGATGCGCCGCGCCACGCCTCCCGAAGAAGCAACCAGCCAGAGATCACCCGCGTAACTGAAAACGATCTTGTCCTTGTAAATGTCGGCGAACCGCATCAAGCGGCCTTCCGGCATCTCCGCCGAAATCGCCAAAGGCGCAGCCAGGAACATCATGAGGATGAGTGAGCGGTAGATGCGACCCATAAATTCTCCCTTCCAGTTGGGCAAGCTGTGTTCTGCACGTATGCTGTCCTAATTTGAACGTAGCGCCGGCTTCCAGCCGGCATTGAGCCGCCAAGTCCGATCTGCGGACTCCGATGGAGTCCATCGGACTCCAGAAATCGGAGATGGCGGCGCTACGTTCCAGTTAGGACATCACCTCCACACGGTATGACCGGCACGAGCGCCGATATTGTAGCAGGAGAGCAGCGCGAGCGGTGATTTCTTATCAGGGAAAAGGCCTGTAGATTGTCTTAATCGAAAATCCAAAATCTAAAATCCAAAATCGCCTGATTGCTAAGGCGACGGCTGGGGCTGCAACAGCCAGCGGTTCTTGTGGAGGAATTCACTGACGATGGTAATGTCGTGGGCGTCGCAGAGCAGCAAGCGGCAGAAGACATCGGACGTCCCCACTTTGGGATCAACCTTGGCCGCATCACGGAAGGCCTTCTCCGCGTCCCGCTTGCGCCCGGACTGCCAGAGCGCGATGGACTGAAGCGCCAGCATGGCGCTGGAATTCGGGTCGGCGTTCAGGGCCATGGCGCACTCGGCGAGCGAACCATCGTAATCGCGCTGCTTCCAAAGAGCCAGCGCCATGATGCGATGACCCTCCGGCCCCTGGGGATCCTCCGCGATCATTTTTCCCGCCAAAGCCGTGGCCCCTTGGATGTCACCGCGGCGCAAGAGACCCGCGGCCAGTTGCTCGCGCGCCCCCGGAAAGTCCGGATTGACTTGCAGGACCTTTTGGACCAACTCGGTGGCGCGCGCTGTCTCTCCGGCTTGGTTCAGCAGCACGGCAAGCTCATACTGGCTCTGCCAGTCTTGGGAATTCAGAGTCACGGCTTTCTCCAGCAGACTGCGGGCCTCCGCGTTTTTATTTTGCGCCATCAAGACCTGCGCTAGGGCGGCATAGGCAGGCCCCAGGTTGGGCGATAGCTTGATGGCCTGCCGCAACGCTTCTTCTGCCTGCGCGGTGCGGCGTTGGAACATGCGCATTTGGCCCAGGGCGAAATAGGCGCCGCCGTCCTGGGGGTCAAGCTTGGCCGCCGCCTCATACTCGGACGCCGCTTTCTCCTCTTCGCCGCTGGCGAAATAAGCGCGTCCCAAGGTGACGTGCGCCGTCGCGTTGCCGGGCGCGATGCGCACCGCTTCCTCCGCCTGGAGCACCGCGTCATGCACCCGGTCGGAATCAAGATAGAGGACCGCCAGGCTGATTCGCAGCATGGGATCCTTGGGGCTAAGGGACAGGGCTTTAGAAAATTCCGCGCCCGCAAGGTTCTGGTAATCCGAGGAAGCGAGGCCCCCCTGTTTAGCTGGGGGAGCATTGGCCGGCACACTCAAAGCCCACGCCACCGAGCCTAAGGTGTAGTGAGCGTCGGAGTCCGAGGGATCCAGTTGCGTGGCGGTTTGCAATTCGCGGAAAGCCTCCGCCAGCCGGCCTTCCTCGCGTAGCGCCAGACCCAGGCCGCGGTGCGCAGACTCCACTTCCGGTTGCACTTCGATGGCTTGCCGGAAGGCCTTTTCCGACCCCGCGTCGTCGTGCCGGCCGAGGAGGTCGAATCCTTGCAGGATGAGGTCCGCCGCTGGCTTTGAGACTTGCCCGGCGGGCGGCGCAGAAAGGGCAGTGGGCAGTTGGCAGTAGGCAGTAGGCGGAAGGCAGAGAGCAGTAAGCAGAAGGCAGAAAGCGGAAAGCAGAAAGCAGTAGGCAGAAGGCAGTAGGCAGAAGGGGGAAAGCAGTAGGCGGTAGGCAGAAAGCCGTCGGCGGTAGGCAGAAGGCAGTAGGCAGAAGGTAGTTCGCGCCCCAGCCTTAAACCATCTCCCGCAAAGTCCTGTTACAGGTCCGCTTCGTGGGCTCCATTGGAATCCATCGGAGTCCAGAAATCGGATACGCCGCGGCGCATAGGACCAGGAGCGGGAACTCATTAGCTCTCTCTGCGCCTTCATCAACATTTCCCTTTTGCGTGAAATGCTCTTATGTTCACCCGATCACCCGGTCACCCGATTCTTGTGTTAACTGCTTTCCGCCTACTGCTTTCCGCCTTCTGCTTTCTGCTTTCCGCCTACTGCTTTCCGCCTTCTGCTTTCTGCTTTCCGCCTTCTGCTTTCCGCCTTCTGCTTTCCGCCTTCCGCCTTCTGCCTACCGTCCTCCACGAACCTGTTGAGGATCACGAAGGATGATCTCCGCGCGCCCCTGATAATTGACCACCTCGCCTCGAATCTCCACCCGCTTCCCCTGCAAGGACCCCAGGTCACCAAACTTGTTTTTGTCGGAAGCGAAGATCACACTGGAAAACGGGCAGGTGCGATAATCCTGACAGAAATCCAGGAAGGTGTTCCCGGAACGGGCGGAGTAAACTCGCAGGACAAGCCCGGCAACGCAGCCGCTTTTGCCCTCGAGCGACCCGGCATTGCGCATATCCACACAGGGAGGCGCGCCACTCGCGGCGGACGCGTCCGCCGCACGGGCCGGTTGCTCAGGCAAAGGGCCTACCGCATTAATTACCGGCCGCCGGCCAAAGCGCATGCCCACCCGCACCCCCAGCCCAAAGGCTACGAGCAAGAGCCCCGTCATGACAAGGATCGGTCGGCGCTTCATGGTTCCACACCCGCCCGCGTCCGGGCGGACGCAGGCACCGGGGAAGTATACCAAAAGGAAGGTGCGAGCGCGGGAGCCTTATTCAAATGGCGCCGGGTATAGGTAGGGGGGGAGCCGCAATCCTGTTCACATAGCGCGATTGAGCCGCAACCGAGGCCGTGCCATGGCCGTCCCGGCCATGCTCGAGCACGGGCGGGACCCCGATGAATCGGGGCAGGCTACCCATGGCACGAAATCGTGCCACCTCAAAATCGAGGCCAACTTACTGGCCGGAAGTCGCTACCCAACTGGTGCGTTGAGGACTGATAATCACTGGATTCGTCGCGCCCGGGATGTTCGTTACCGTGGTCGCGGGAAACCACGGGGGGGCAAACCCCCGCCGAGACGTGTAGCGGCGATCAAAGTAGGTATTCTCGACGTTCAGGCACGCCCCGAAGATGTTGGTTTGGATCTGGCCGCCAACGTTATTAAAGACATTAATGCAACTGCCTTGATAATTCCCGCCGGCGGGCCACGGTGTACAATTCCCTCCCGGGCAGGAATTTCCGACATAAAACCCGCACGACGAGGAGGGCGCAGATGCGGTTCCGCAATACGTATTCGGGCCGATAACCGCCTGCGACCCATCCACCTGAAGATTACCGTTCGAGTAAGGCGTGCTCATGTAGATGCTTCCATTGGCGGTAAAGATCCCCAGATCCTGATTATGATCGCTGCCGGGGATCAGCGTGTCCACCGGAGTGCCTGGAATCTGGTTCGGAGCCACGGTCACCGGCTCGGTCTTATAAATTACATCTCCGGTGAGATTGATATCGCCCAGGGCCGTGATGGTCACAGCCGCCCCATCTTGAATTGCCCCACCCCCTGGCCTGGACCGCTCAGGCTGCTGATCGATCCATTTACGTAAACCATGGTTCCGGCGGTGCTCCCCGAGGTCAGGGAGGGGACCGTCGTGCAGTAGCTGGGGGGTGTACCGTGGGGATTGGGGGCTGCGTAAAAGTTGGAGCAGTTCGCGGGCTGGCCCACCAGGGTTATGGTCGGGCTCCCGGTTTGCTGCACCACGGTTGAGCCGACGCCGCCGTTGGCGGCGGGGTCGACGGTCATGGTGGTGGTGGTACCCCCTTGCGTAATTTGGAACACCTGGAGCGGATCGTTATTGGGACCCGGACCGGTCACGGCCGCGAGCGTAATCTGCGCATTGCCCTGCACAAAGAGTCCGCCTCCGGTCATGGTCAGCGTTCCATTGACGCTTTGGTAATTGAGAAAGACCCCACTTGTAGCTCCGGTATTGGGATAGGCGGTTCCGTTGATATCCTTCAAGGCATTGTTCAGGTCCGGGTTCTGTGGCGTAGTGACCGGGAGGGATGAGGGATTGCCGCAAATGTTCCCGACGCTCTCTCCGCACCCCGTCCCATCGAGAACCGCCCACTCCTGGCTGAACTGATTGGGGGGCTGGGTGATCGGGTTTTGGCCCACCTGGAGTCCGGCCTGGAATTGCGGCGCGACGGTCTCGCCGTCCGGCGCCGTATAACTGGGGGTCGTCGCCTGATGGCACCCGTTGTCCATCCAGTAGCTTGCGCCCGCATCAGACCCAGTGCTCTGCTTCTGTGCCGCGTCCGCCTGTCCTACCGGGTCGGTAAAGATGTAGGTTCCTCCGGGCCCAAAGCCCCATGACCCATTGGTGAACATCGGCCCAGTCATGGTGCCTGGAACCAACCATCCAAGTGTACAAGGAGCCCAGTTTGTAACAAACGCTCCATATATGGAAAAGGGGGTGCTGGAGCTGGCGGGTGTCCCCGAAGCCGTGACAATGAAGGTGCCGCTTTCTGCAATTGTGGACGTCTCCGAACCCGTCGCTGTACCCACAGAGGTTATTGTGTAGTTGTAAGTGTAAGTGTACGAGGTGATTACTGAGCTATAGCCGGCCGTGGGGCAGTCTAGGGTAGTACCCGGAGTCGGGACGCACGAAGTGTGCGGCGTGGGGTTTTGGAAGCCTTGAGCCAGTTTAAACGTCACATTCGCCGGTACGACATTAAAACTTTGTGACCAGGAATTCGCCGCAGTGCCTATTTGTTGGGCGCCGGCCAAGATGCAGACGGTTTGGGTCGCTTGAGAGGGTGGGTTAATGGGACAGGGATTGACACCACCGAAGTAATTTGACACGTAGGTCGATATGCTGCCCCGCACCGCTCCGACATCTGCCAACCCGGTGATATCGTCAGGGGGCGGCGTCGTGAAAGGAGTAAAATCATTCGTAAAGGCGGTATTTAACCTTGTATACATCGCTTGGCGGGCGATATTCAAGCCGGAATCGGCGGCGTAAAAAGACCCGCGATAGTTGCTGTAATAACCGTTGATCAGCAGGTCCGAACTGGAGGACATCACCGCCGCGAGCCCTATAACGGACAGGAGGAATAACAACAGCAGGGTAATGACCAAGGCGACGCCATGGTCATTGGGTCCTTCTCCCGGCCGCGCAAATAAACGCGCGTCTGCCCTGCTGTCTTGCACGGAATCCGAAATGCTCTGTCGCCATATCATTGCGCACCTCAGTCGTTATTCATCGTCAGATTGCGGGGATTTACAACAATGGAGTTCCCGCGGATCTGGTAGTAGCCATGGTCGAAGGGGTTCTGGTACGCTCCGGTTTCTCCTGGCGTACCTGGCGTACTACGCGCGAACCCGACGTTCGTGGGGTTGGGTTGCGTGCGCCCGATGATGGAAACGCGGACGGACCGAATAAGATTGAATTCATTAGCAATGGGATAAGTACTGGTATCATAGTTGTATTGAAAAGTGCTAGTGGAGGCCGCGTTATTCCACAAAGCCGCGCCCACCTTGAAACCAATCACTTGATCCATCAGGGGACTGGCGGTTCCCCCCCACCGAACGCGCATCAATTGGGGGTCGGCCGGATTGGCCGTATTAACACAATAAGTAATAGGGGATAACCGAACGACCCAATCGTATTGGCCGAAGGTATCGGTGAGGTCCCCGGTAGGGGCGACGCCAGTAATGGTCATGCCTAACGGATCGTTGCAGCCGCTTGGACCCGTAGGCGGAGGGCAAGTGAGCACCGAGGCGGGGCAGGCGGTGTTCGCGCCCCCGGAGAGAGTTTCGTTATAGTTGAGCGTCACACAGCCCGCGGGACAGTTCGGGGAGACGGCGGTGGCGGCGCCCGCGGCGGTGAGAGTCGCGGTCGTGAACTGGCAACCGCTGGTCAAACCGGCTGGGGGCTGGACGGAGTTTCCTCCCGAACATGACTTCACAAAGAGGACCTGGTCACCACTCTGAAAATTCCCGGCGACCTGGGCGGCCGTATAGCCGGCGGCAGGCGGGCCCGTTATGGAGTTGCTTGAACTCGTGCTGATGGTGCAATTACTCGTGGAGCAAGGGTTTAGGGGCGGGGTGGCGGGGTCCGCGAGGACCACATGCATCGTGTCAAAGCACGCGGCGGCGTAAACGGGTGGGTAGGATGCCTGGGGGTTGCACGTCGACGTGGTGGGATTGCTGTTTTGGATCGTCACCCCCACCGGCCAGGCCGGAACGTTGATCCCCAGAATCAGTCCGTTGCCGGAGTTCACCAGGTCGAGTTGTACTTGCGCCAGCGCGCTGCGCAGGCCAATATTGAGTCCCACAGTCAACTGTTCCTCGCTCAAGAGGGCTTGGTGGCGGCTGAACAAATCGAACGAGACCGCGCTGACGATCATGAAAACCGCCATCGCCACCAGTAATTCGAGCAGAGAAAAGCCCTCGCTCGAAGCTTTTCTCCGCAGTAATCGCCGACTGGGTGAGGGCGTCATCATGGCCGCACCATGCTCATCTGGAAGGTCACCGGAGGTTGGATCGTCTTGTCGACCAGGGTGACCAGTACGGTGATCCGGCGCACCCCTGCCAAGGGCTGGTCCTGCTCGATCACCCACCGCCGATCAAAAGTCATCCCCACGCTGGGAGGATTGACATTGCACAGAGCGGGATTTTGGGGGGAATTGGGGGTCAGCCCCTGCGGGCTATAAGACACCGTAAGGAAATTCCCACTCCCGGCGGGGGGGCCGGTACAAGCCATTTCGTAAGTCTCGCTCATGACGCCATTCTGGGTCGATAGAGAAACGGTATCAAAGTAAGATACCGTGCTCCCGGCCCACTGCGGACCCATATCTGTGGTCAAGCTGCCAATGCAAGTCTCGCCGGTGATTCCGCAAGTATTCGTGCCGGCTGGCACCATGATGTGAACATCGGGGCTGGGTACGCCACTGACGAGCGGGGCGGGCCAACGGTTCAAGTCCTCGAGTTCCTCCGAGGCAAGTTGAGTCGCCAGCGCCACGTAGCGGGAGCGCACCGTGAACTTGTAGACATTCGCCATCAGCATAGCGGCGGACATCAGGCCGATGGTTAGAACCAGAATCGCCACCACCACTTCCAGCAGCGAGAAGCCCTTCTCCGCCTCCGCGTTCCTAAGGCATGCAAGTGGTAACCGATACATTTCCTACCCCCGAAACAGTAATGAGGTTACACCCCCCAATCGAATTGGTAATCTGAAAATTCATGTTGCCTGAGGTTTCTGTGACCGTGCCTCCCGCGCTAAATTGATAAGCCACGGCGCGGCTAATGATTACGTCCCCGAGCCGGGAAATGGGAACCGGTGTGCCGACGGGAGAGTAAGTGGTTGCCGGGGGGATCATGGCAAGGACCTGATACGAATTCGTCGCGGGAGTAAAAGTGAGTTCGTAGCCATAACCCGGGACGCCATTGCCAGGATACCCATGCATGATCGCCGCATAGCGAGTCGACTGGATGGCCCCGGTGGCCGAGGACACGGCGGCCATCAGCCGGTAGCTTTTCATGGCGTTCCCGACCATGGGGATGGCAATAACCGTCAAGACACTGGCAATGGCCAGCACCACGAGGATTTCGATGAGCGTGAATCCCGCTGTTACGTCTCGCTTCACGATGGGGGCGCCCTCCCTCAGAGCGTCCGTACTTTCGGTCCGCTGGCGACCCACCATCCGTTGGTCGATCGCCACGCACCGAATACCTCTAGCCAAGCAACCGGCCCACAAACTCCCGATTGGTATTGTGGACTGACCTGTGTACCTTCGCAATAGTACCCTCGTACTATGCGGGGCTACGTTTCATCTCGGGATTCCTCTTTGGGAATCCTCTCGTGCACAGGATTCTACACCGGTTGGAATTGTTTGAGAATAGGGTAGTGACTCATTTCGAAGTGGCACGGGCGTCCCGCCCGTGAACGGACACGGCCAAGATGGCCGTGCCACGGCAAGCTGAAGTGGCACGGGCGTCCGAAGGTGTGAAAAAATTGATTTTACTTATTTTGGCACTCTTTATTTTCATTGATTTACATTGTGGATAACATGCCAAGAATCGATTTTTTCACAGCTTCTCCCGCCCGTGGCTGGAGTTTCTACATTTTTTCCGCGGCGCCAGCCGGGGTGAGAAGGCGCTAAGAGGGTTGAATATCGGAAACCCGCAACTCAGGGTTTCCTGCCGGTAGGAAAGTGAAGCCAATTTGTGAGATTCTTTCCTGCCGGCAGGAAAAACGGCGCAGAATTTTCTTGACATGACACCTGGGCTCTGATTTAGGCTAGAATGGGACGGAGGGGTGCGGAACGCGGCGCCCCGACCGGGTCGCCCGGAGGAAAGGACGAATGCCCAGACCGACGCGCAAACACAGGACAAATCATCCGACCCAGGGGAGGTTCCATGGTCGCGGCGGAGGAGGAAAAAGTCGCATGGAGGGCGAGCCGAGGAAAAAAGATGTTAAAAGATGACGAATGAAGCCGGAATGTATATGAAAACAATGAAAAAGATGACAATTTTACCGAGGTAAAAGGCGACATTTGTGCACGTATGACGACATATGACGGCATTTGGCACGGTAATGACACATATTTTATTGAATCCGCCGGTTTTTTGGTCAGTGTACGACCGCCGGGGAACCACCCCCGCGCATCCAGACTCCGCGACGGGCACTATCTGCTGCGGTCGAACCTGGTGGGCGAGAATGCCGCCGTGCTCTGGGAACTCTACATGCAACTCACCCAGATCGAAGCGGCCTTCAAGACGCTCAAGAGCGAGTTGGGCTTGCGGCCGATTTATCACCAGATCGAAAACCGCGTGGAGGCCCACATCCTGGTGGCCTTTCTCGCCTACGCCCTCTCCGTCACCCTGAGACAAAGACTGCAAGCCCTGGCCCCCGGCCTCACCCCGCGGGCGGTGCTGGAAAAACTGGCGACGATTCAGATGCTGGATGTCTGTCTCCCCACCACCGACGACCGTTGGCTGATCATGCCGCGCTACACCCAGCCCGAACCTGGCTAACCCTGAAGGGCGATTGGGACGGGGTGATCGCGGAAGAGCACGCGGCGCTGCGCCTCAACCCCAATGTGGACAATGCGCACGGCCTCCTCGGCGTGGCGCTGGGGGAAAAGGGCGATTGGGATGGGGCGGTGGCGGAGGAGCGTGAAGTGGTGCGCCTGAACCCCCAGAACGGACAGGCCCATGACTCCCTGGGCGTCGGGCTCGAGCGGACGGGCAACCTTTCGGAAGCCTTCCAGGAATACCGCATGGCTTACGAAATCAACCCGCAAGGCCGAGGCTACCGGGAGGCCTACGAGCGCCTCGCGCGGCCAGCCAGCCGCCCCTAAGGCCAAGTTTTGCCTTCCTGAAGAATCATCGTCGGGGCACGCGATGGCATGCCCCGACGTGAATTTTCCGCGGGGCGCCAGGAGTGAATTCGCCCCTGGCGAATTTTCTTACACCTTCCCGGACTTTCCGGCCAGGTCGTAGCGATCCAGGTTCATCACCTTGTTCCACGCCGCCACGAAGTCCTTCACCAACGCCTCCTTCGAGTCGTCACAGGCATAGAATTCCGCGAGGGCCCGGAGCTGGGAGTTCGAACCGAAGACCAGGTCGACACGGGTGCCGGTCCACTTGATTTCGCCCGTGGCGCGATCGCGCCCCTCATATACGCCATCCGATGTGGCGGACTTCTGCCACTCCGTGTTCATGTCGAGCAGGTTGACGAAGAAATCATTGGTCAGCGTTCCGGGCCGCTTGGTGAAAACGCCGTGTTGGGACTTCCCGAAGTTAGCATTCAGGGCGCGCATGCCGCCGACCAGAGCCGTCATCTCGGGGGCGGTCAGCGTCAGCAACTGCGCCCGATCCACCAGCCGCTCCTCCGCAGTTCTGGGGTCTCCATTGCGGAGGTAGTTGCGGAAGCCGTCGGCGGTCGGCTCCAGTACGGCGAAGGATTCCACATCGGTCTGCTTCTGCGAAGCGTCCGTGCGCCCTGGCGAAAAGGGAACCTTCACGGGGTGGCCGGCCTTTTTCGCCGCTTCCTCGACGGCAGCGCAGCCGCCCAGAACGATCAGGTCAGCCAGCGAGACCTTCTTCCCGCCAGTCTGCGAGCCGTTGAAATCCTTCTGGATCACGTTCAGCTTCCGCAGGACCTTCGCCAGTTCGGCCGGCTGGTTGACTTCCCAATCCTTTTGCGGCGCCAGGCGAAGGCGGGCCCCATTCGAGCCGCCACGCTTGTCGCCGCCGCGGAAGGTTGCCGCCGACGCCCAGGCCGTCGTGACCAGTTGGGAGATGGAAAGTCCCGAGGCGAGGATCTTAGCCTTCAGGTCAGCAATGTCCTGCTTGCCGATCAATTTATGATCCACCGCGGGAACGGGGTCCTGCCACAGCAGCGGCTGTTTAGGAACGAGCGGGCCCAGATACCGCGAAACCGGCCCCATGTCGCGGTGCGTCAACTTGAACCAAGCCTTGGCGAACGCGTCGGCGAATTCCTGCGGGTTCTCGTGGAAACGCTTCGCAATCTTCGCGTAGCTCGGGTCCACCTTCAGTGACAGGTCCGTGGTGAACATCATCGGGGGGTGCTTCTTCGACGGATCGTGGGCATCCGGCACAGTGGGCACTGAAGACCCGTTCTTGGGCGTCCATTGGTTGGCGCCGGCAGGACTCTTGGTGAGTTCCCATTCATAGCCCAACAGGTTGTCGAAGTAGCTGTTGCTCCACTTGATCGGGTTGGTGCTCCATGCCCCCTCGAGCCCGCTGGTGAACGCGTCGTCGCCTTTGCCGGCGCCAAAGGTATTCTTCCAGCCGAGGCCTTGCTCTTCGAGGGGGGCAGCCTCCGGTTCGGGACCGATATACTTGGCCTGCTCGCAAGCGCCATGGGCTTTGCCGAACGTGTGTCCGCCGGCGATGAGGGCCACCGTCTCCTCGTCATTCATCGCCATGCGGCGGAAGGTCTCGCGGATATCCCGAGCCGCCGCGACGGGATCGGGCTTGCCATTGGGCCCTTCCGGATTCACGTAAATCAGGCCCATCTGAACCGCGGCGAGAGGATTCTCGAGCTCACGATCGCCGCTGTAGCGCTCATCGGACAGCCACTTGCCCTCCGGCCCCCAGTAAATGGCTTCTTCCGGCTCCCAGATGTCCTCGCGCCCACCGCCGAAACCGAAGGTCTTGAATCCCATCGACTCCAGAGCGACGTTGCCGGTGAGGATCATCAGGTCGGCCCAGGATATTTTCCGGCCGTACTTTTGCTTGATCGGCAAGAGCAACCGGCGCGCCTTGTCGAGGCTCACGTTGTCGGGCCAGCTATTGAGGGGCGCAAATCGCTGCGCTCCGGCGCCCGCGCCGCCTCGCCCATCGGAGATGCGGTACGTGCCGGCGGCGTGCCACGCCATGCGGATGAAGAGCGGCCCATAATGGCCGTAATCCGCGGGCCACCAGTCCTGCGAGGCCGTCATCAAGGCATGGAGGTCCTTGATCACGGCATCCAGGTCGAGGCTCTTGAATTCTTCTCGATAATTGAACTCCTTGTCCATCGGATCGGACGGGGGGAGTGTTGGTGCAGCATCTTCAGGTTCAACTGATTCGGCCACCAGCCCGCATTCGTCGGGGCCGTGGGTCGGCGAGCGCCGCCCGCTACCGGGCACTTGCTTTCGGTTGACGACTTCTGCTCCTGATGAGCGGGGACAGCTGCCCCCGCTGCGGTATTGAGTGTTTTATCCATATGTTTGCCCTCCTCCGAATTAGTCAAAATGTTTGTCTTTCTTCGAATTAGTCAAAATAACTGTGACGAACTACGAACCCATCAATCCGCCGATAACAAGGCATCATGTAGGGGAACGGCTTGCCGTCCCCTTTTTCCGCGGGCCCATGGCCCGCAGGGTAGGGCAAGCCCTACCCCTACGTTGCCCTGGGCGCACACGCGCGCCCCACATGCTTCACGCGTCGTTATCGGCGGATTGGGGGAACCCATCCTGGCTTTCCCCTTCGCGGCATCGCGGCCGGCCGCGCTCGTTCGCGCCACTCATCCCGTATCCACACGCCGACGACAGTGGTAGCGCCGACCTTTAGGTCGGCATTCGCCGTGCTGACCTAAAGGTCAGCGCTACGGGAAGCCTGCCCGGGAGCGCACTTCGCGCAAAGCCCCCGGAAAATGAGTTCGCATTCGCGAACCATCCGCTTATCGAGGGAGCCCGAGGCAGGCCTGGGCACGTCGTACCACTCTATGTCCTCAATATTGCCGCAGCGGTCGCAGATGAAGTGGTGATGCCGCATGCCTTTCGCATCGAATCGCGCGGCGCGCCCCCCGACGGCCACTTCACGCACCAAACCCGCCTGCAGCAAGTCCCGCAGATTGTTATAAGTCGTGCCCCTGGAAGAGCGCGGATCCACCCGATTCACGGCTTCGAAGATTTCCGCGGCCGTGGGATGCCGGTTGTGTTCCATCAAGAATGCCATCACGGCGTAGCGCTGCGGAGTGCACCGCAACCCGCTGCCTTCCAAGGAGCGTTTAATCGCCTCGGCGTCCATGAACGATTTAGATTATTTCTAAGGTGAGATTTTGTCAAGACTTATGCTTTTGGGGTGGTGGTGCAGTTTGATGTAGAGGCAGCTTTACGCCGCCATTTGGCGAGGTAAACTCGCCGCTACGGCATCAAACTGCACCACTACCGCTTTTGGTTGCTGCTGCCCTCGGATACCCCAGCCTCAGAGTCATCATTCATACCGCAGCGCCACTATGGGATCGACCTTCGTGGCTCGCCGCGCCGGGATATAGGTAGCCACCAAGGCGACGCCCGCTAGGATCAGCAACACCGACGCAAACGTTAGCGGGTCGTCGGGCCGGACGCCGTAAAGGAGGCTGGACAAGACTCGAGTCACCGCCCATGCGCCGGCAATTCCCATGCCCATTCCTAGCCAGGCAGGAATCATGCCTTGATGTACCACCATGCGGAGCACATCGCCTCTCTGCGCGCCGAGCGCCATGCGAATGGCGATCTCGTGCGTGCGTTGCGCCACGATATAGGAAAGGACCCCAAACAAACCCACCGCGGCCAACGCCAGTGACAACCCGGCGAAGACCAGCAACAAAGCCGTGTCAAAGCTGGCGTCCAAGGTGGTCCTTCCGATGAGCTGGTCCATCGTGAGGACGCCCGAAACCGCCAAGTCGGGGTCAAGCTGTTGGAACACTCGTTGCACGGGCAACGCTAAACCGGCGACATCATGGCTTGAGCGCACGGCAAGCGTCGCGTAGTTTGGAACATCGCCGCCGTAAAGCGGCGCGTCAATGGGAAAGTACATGACGGGCAGGGGAGGCCGGGCGAGCTCGGAACGTGTATCGCCGACGACCCCGACAATGGCAAAGGGCTGATGGCCGATGGCGAGCAGATGTTTGCCCATCGGATCCTCGCCAGGAAAATACTGACGAACAAAGGACTCATTAATAATGACCTCCAGCGGTTTGCCGGCTAGTTGCTTCTCATCGAACCCCTGTCCTCGCCGCAGGGGAATTCCCAGAGCTGAGAAATAACCTGGATCGGCCCACTGAACGATGCAGTACTGGACCTGTCCCGCCGGGAGCGGAGGATGCTCCGCGATCGCGAAGCCGCTGTCTCCAGGGTAACCCTGCCCCGGCAGGGCCCTGACGAGTCCTGCCCGCTGGATCCCGGGAAGCGCCCGCACGCGCTCGAGCAACGCGTCATAGAAACCCGCACGCTGCACCGCTTGGCGGTACTTTGCCTCGGGCAGGCTGAATTGCATGGTGAGCACGCCGTGGGTCGCGCAGCCGAGATTGACAAAACGGAGGCGCGCATAACTCCTCAGCAGCAGACCGGCGCCCACCAGCAATACCACGGTGAAGCCTACTTCCAGTGCCAGGAGCCATTTGCGTAGTCGGACGGGCGCTTCTCCCGCGCTGTGCGCACGCGACGATTCCTGGAGAGCCCTGAGAATCTGTTCGCCTCGGACCGATATGGAGGAGGCCACGCCGGCAAAAAGCGCGGAGGCGAAGATCAGGACCCCAACAAAGGCCGCCACCACGCCATCCATGTGGATAGCCTCAACGCGAGTCACGTCAGGCCGCGCCGCGACGAACCATTGAATCATCGCATACGCCAGCAGCAGACCTCCCGCTGCCCCTGCGCCGGACAGAAGCAACGTCTCGGTCAGATGGGCACCCAGCAGACGCCACCGGCTGCCGCCCAAGGCGGCGCGAACGGCGGACTCCCTTCGCCGGGCGACGCCGCGGGCCACCAGGAGGCCCGCCACATTCAGACACGCAATCAGGAGCAGGCACCCTGTGGCGCCCAGCAGGATGTACAAGGGCGTCTTGAGATCGCCGACCATATCCTCGAGCAGCGGGCGGCTGTGCGCGGCTTTGCTGATGAAGGCATCCTCGGGGTGTGCGTCGTGCAGGCGGCGCACGATGAGCGAGAGCTCCGCCGTGGCCTCGGCGGCGCTCACGCCAGGCCTCAACCGCCCGAGGGCAGCGAAGTCGTGAGAATCCGGCGCCTCCATCTCCTTCGGCGGCTCCTCGTGATAAACCGGCGTCCACAACTGGGTGGTATGGTCCGGATACGCAAACCAGGCGGGCATGACCCCCAGCACGGTGTAAGACTTGGCATCCAGATGGATGCTCTGGCCGAGGATGGAAGGATCCCCGCCGAAACGCCGCTTCCACAATCCCCAGCTCAGAACCACGGTTGCCGTGGCGGATGGGCGGTCATCGGCGGCGGTGAAATTCCGGCCCCGTACCGGTTCGACGCCCAGCGTGGGAAACAGATTCCAGGAGCACTCGGCGCCGTTCACTTTTTCCGGAAGTTGCCCGCCCCCTGACGAAAGGTTGTACTGCCCACCGCCCACGATCGCCAAATCGGAAAAGCCATGGCTTTGCTTTTTCCATTCGTCAAATACCCCGGCAGCATTACTGTTATAGGGGAACTTATCATCCGAACTGTGCTCGTACAGGCGAAGCAGGCGCCCCGGGTCTTTGAAAGGCAACGGCTCGAGCAAGACAGAGTGCACTACCGTAAAGAGGGCAGTCGTAGTTCCTATGCCCATGGCCAGGGTTATGACGGCGGCCGCCGCGAAGCCGGGATTGCGCCGAAGTTGGCGCAAACCATAGCGGACATCCTCAAGTAATATCTCGAGCCAATTCCATCCCCACATGTCCCGACTCTCCTCTCTCAGCACCAGGTCATTGCCAAAGCGCCTCTGCGCGGCGTAGCGAGCTTCCTTCGCGGAAAGGCCACGCTCGATCTGTTCCCGCTCGCGCAATTCGCGGTGCAGGCGCATCTCCTCGTCTAAGTCAGCATGGAACTGCCTCAGCCGAAGCAGCATGGACAACCGCCTGCCAAGTTCGCGAAGCCAATTCATGGCGATCACCCCTTTTACTGATCACTGCAAAATTGAGTGACCAAGACCCCCTCACCCCCGCCCCTCTCCCCCAAGGGGGCGAGGGGAGAGTTAAATTGAATTTACGCCCTCGCCCCCTTGGGGGAGAGGGTGGCGCGCAGCGCCGGGTGAGGGGGTTCATCCGTCACTGTATTCTGCAGAGCTCAATAGGCCGTCTGAATAGCTCGCGTGATGGCTTGCACAACCCGTTCAAACTGCGAAACTTCAACCTCAAGTTGCCTTCGGCCTAATGCCGTGAGGCGGTAGTAACGCGCCCGGCGATTCCCAGCCGTTACACCCCATTTCGCTGTGACCCAGCCTTTAATCAACATGCGCTGTAGGGCGGGATACAGTGAGCCCTCCTGGACTTGCAAAACCTCGTCAGAAACCTGCTCGATCCAAGTGGCTATCTCATAGCCATGCAGTTCACCGCCCCGCGCAAGCGCCTTGAGGATCAACAAATAAAGGGTTCCGGGAGGGATTTCGTCATGATGCATGCATCTGGCTCCTTGCCATAGTTAGACTATGCCAACGCCCAAAGGTTAGCACCGGCGCCGGAGTTTTTCAATTCCCTTTCCGCATACGCCGGCATCCCACGGCTGGTTCGCCGTGGGCTACAAGATGTCGCCCCTGCCGGGGCTTCGGAAAAACTCCCTAAGCTGACGGCGCCCGCTTCGGCCACGGGGAACGTGGCGAGGATGGCAAGAAGATGAGTAGGGCTACATTCGCTCTGCCCACCCTCGCACGGCTACGGGTGGACGGCACGCTGGGCACGTGTGATGCTGCGCCGTATGGGTTTGGCCTATGAGTTCAAGGTTCCGTACTGCCCTGACAGAGTCCAGCCAGCATCTTCTAAGGAGGAGCATTTGGGTCGAGCTTCTGTTTGGTCACCTCAACGGGGGAAAATAACTCGTTCCCGGCTTCCTGCTGGGTCGCCGCATGGCTATGCAGACGCTGAAATTCCGCGAGTGCCTTCTGCTGCTCGGGAACATTGCCGAGTGCCCTGTCCGCTTGCGCCAGGCGATACCAGGAAACTTCGTTTTTAGGGTTCAAGGCAATGGCTTTCTGAAGGTGAGGCAGGGCCACATCGGGCTTCTGTTCGAACATCAGCACGTCTGCCAGCCCCAGGTGGGCTTCTTCAAAGTTCGGATAGTATTTCAAGGCAACTTCAAAAAGCTTCTGGGCCTCGTCGATCTCCCCGGCACTGCGATGGAGCATGGCAAGTTCGTAGGCTGCATTGGCATTGCCAGGATCTTGCTGCAACTCCTCCACAAATTCCTTCGCGGCCTCTGCGGCGTCTTGCGCTGAACTGGTTTTCCTCGAACGCGCCAGCAGCGTTTGGCCCAAGTGGTAATGAATATTGGGCCGGTGCGGGTCGAGCGCTAAAACTCGACGGTATTCGTACAGCGCCGTGTCATAGGTTCCCTGACTCTCGAAGGCTTCGCCCGCCGCCTCATGTTTCCAGACGGAGTCGGGCGCCACCTGAGCCAGCCTATGCATCGCAAAATAGGCTAGATTACCGTAGACTTTGCCCGTCTGATAGAGGACCTCCGGATCATCCGGATACAGACGATTCAGTTCCAGGGCCGCTTCCACCGCTTGGCTGTCACGCTCCAAACCCGTGTAGGCCCTCTCAAGCTGAAGGCCGCACATGCGCCGGATGGCGGGGTCCGTCGACTGGTGAAACCCTTTCTGGAGGCCGGGCAGGGCTTCGGTGTACCGGCCAAGCTCTGACAAGGACATGGCCAGGAGGGTATCTAACTTCGGCAAGTCTGGCTTTAAGTGGAGGGCTTGGCGCAAGGATGCTACAGCTTGCTCAAATTTCCTCTCCTGGAAATATACGAGACCGAGTCGGGCGTGCACCTCGGCAGTCCCGGGAGTTAACTGCCGCAGCTTTTCATAGGCCCGTTCCGCGTCGCCATAGCGGCTCTCGGCTAACGCTCTTTCACCTTCCTCATAGTACTGTTGCAGTGAATCGGATTGTGCCAGGACATCGAAGCAGGAAACCACGAGCAACAGGAAAAGCGCGCATCCGAAAACCTTTTCACGCTTGTCGATCATGCGACGGAGTATAGCTCAGGGCTTGGTTCTTCCGCAATCAATCCGCCAGTAACCCGCCGGCAGGGTAGTGTCTCAGTTTGAAGCGGACAGGCCTCGGCTTCGTTCCCCGAAGGGGAACAATTTCATTAGCCGTGGGTGAAACCCACGGAGCAGGGATTCTCCAACATAAATGCCTATCGACCCCGAAGGGGTCGAACGCCTTATTCCTCTTTAAACGAAAAGAAAGGATCCGCCAGGCACGGGGCCTGGCGGATCCTGTTTAGGAGGGATCTTCCGAAGATGAACTTTCCTCCGAGCCGCGAAGCGCGACCCGGCGCCATGACCCTCAGAAGATGAACTTCGCTCCGAGTTGTATAATGCGGCCCGGCGCAGCAGTGACGAGTGCTCCGTACGACGGATCAAGCACACCGGCGTCCGGGTTACTGCCGCCGCCCGCATTCGGTCCGGTCAAAGGCACGTAGTAGTTGGGATGGTTCCAGGTATTGAAGGATTCGAAGCGCAACTGGAGGGTCAATCTTTCCGTGAAGTTGAGGTTCTTGAAAAAGCCGAGGTCCCAGTTGTTGATCCCGGGCTCACGCAGCGTGCCGCGGCCCATATTCCCGTAGACAGCAATAGGCGGCTGGGTGAACGCCCCGGTATTGAACTAGGTGTTGGTTGTCTTGTGAGGCGCGGCGATGGGCACGCCGGGGACTCGACTTCCCCGCGGGTTCTGAGTATCCAGGATTCCTTCCAGATCTTGGGCGTCAACGGAGTTCGGGAAGCCGGTTTGAAAGGTTGTGATCCCGGTTAACTCCCATCCGCCGACGGCCAAATCCAATGCCTTGCTCGCATTGCCCAGAAAGTGTTTGCCTTTGCCGAAGGGCAGAGTGTAGACATAACTGGTGACAAAGCGATGATCCACATCGAAATTCGAGGGGCCATAATCACGGCCCGGATTGTGGTTGTCCATGAAGCCCTGGTACCCGCCGCCGTCCGATCCGAGGCCGGCTGCGGCGGATTTGTCGTCCAGGCTTCTCGCCCAGGTGAAAATCGTCGTGACCGCCATCGACGAAGTGCGGTGCTCGAGCTTGATATTGCCCGCGTTGTAGTCGGAATTTCCGTGCCAGTCACTATTGATATAGAACCCCGTGAAATTCGCATAGGGCAGCCTGGAGGTGTAGCCGGCGCCAAGGCAGGCGTTGGGATTGGCTTGGCAGACCGTGGGATCCGCGGGTGCATAAGGCTGGGCAATGTTGTGCCGATCCAGCAAATGGGTGCCCTTCAATCCGATATAGTTCACTTCCAGGGTTGTGTTCCGGGCGAGCTCCCGCTGTACGGAAAGCGTCCATTGTTGCATGTAGGGATTCAGGGGCAGTTCCGACTCGATCACCGCGATAAAGGTCGCTGAGGCGGGGCTTACCTCAGTCAGCGTGTTGAAAGGCGGAAACAGTTGGCTGACCAACTTGGGCGCCGTCGTCACCGGCTGAGTGGCCGGGGCGAGGCTATCGCGGATACTGTAAGGATAGAGGTCCCCGGAATCGTCAATCTCGCGGGCTTCAAAGGAGTCATAGTAAATCCCGTACCCGCCGCGAACCACGGTTTTGTCCCCACCGAACGGGCGGAAGGCGAAGCCCAGGCGCGGAGCAAAAGGCTTAAACGCTGAGGGATTCAGCGGCGCGCGCCGGCCGCAATACTCGAAGAAGCCATTGCCGGCAGGGGCCACCCCGTCGGCCAACAACCTTTTATCCGCAAAGCACAGGCCGCCGTTGGGGTTGTTCACATCGAGCCAGAAGAATTTATTATTTTCCTCGTACGGCACGCTGCGGTAGTCCCAACGAAGGCCGAGGTTCAAGGTTAGCCGGGGGGTCACCTTCCAGTCGTCTTGCACAAAGGGAGCGACATAATTGTAGACGTGCGACTGGGGATTGCCCGCTTCCGTGGTGGGGCTCAACGGACCAGGAAAAAACCCGCCAACATTTTGGTAGTAGCCCAGCAGAAAGTCAGCAACCGCATTGCCGGTGCCGCAGACCACCGTGGCGCAACCGGTGCTGTTCCCCGTAATGAGGTTGTTGCTGAAACCATAGTCGCCGAAGAAGTCGTCATCGAGATTGCGATTGACCACCCAATGGCGGAATTCCAAGCCGGTCGTGATGGTGTGCTTACCTTTTACCAAGGTCAGCGAATCGGCGAACTCCCACGACGGTATCTCGCTGCCCGTATAGGCATTGACCGATCCTCCAAATCCACTGTAAGCTGAAGCCCCCGCGCCGCTAAAGCCTATGCCGGACCAGCTCGCCTGAAGCGGAGCAAACTTGGTGAACACATTCTGCAACCCTAAGGCGGCAATCTGAGACGCGGACGGCGCTGGAGCGCCCTCATTCGCGATCGCATCCAGGTACCCGAAGCGGGCATTATTCACGTAGGCCCCGTGGAAGGTAATGGTGTGCGAAACTGACCATTGCTTCTCGGTCTCGTAAAAGGTCGTCAATCCGTAAGGGACCGAATCCGAATTGTACAGATTTGTATTCGTGTAGCTCGCATAGGTTCCGCGGCCGAAGATTTTTCCAAACCGCCCCAGATCCTGATCCAGGCGGTACGTTTGCTGGTCGGCTCGGTTGGGAGTATTAAGCGACAGAAGCACGTTGTTCCCCGCGCAATTGGCAGGGGAACAATTCGGGGCCGGGAAGGTGTTAGCTGCGATGACCACGTTGGCTTGGTTAGAGAACATGCTGCTCGGGATCTTATCTCCTGGGAAAGCCAATCCCGTCAGTGGATTCTCCGGGTTGCAAGGGAAATTGCCTGCCAGCGCGGCGGCGCAGGCCGCGGTTCCAGGCTCGGGGTATCCCGTTCCTGAAAAATCTCCGGCCAGTTCACTCGGAGGCGGCGTGTTTGCGAACCCCGTGAATCCATTACTGATCCGAGTGCCTTCATAGTTCGCCATGAAAAAAGTCTTGTTACGCCCGTCATAGAGATGCGGCAGGATCACTGGACCGCCGACCACAAACCCAAATTGGTTTTGCCTCAGTGTGGGAAGGGTTGGCTGAGCAATGGGACTCCGGGAGTCGAAATCATTGTTTCTGTCAAACTCGAAGGCGGTTCCGTGCAGTTGGTTGGTGCCGCTCTTGCTGATGATGTTGACTTGGTTGGCGCTGAAGCCGTATTCGGCGGAATAGGTGTCGGATTGGACCTTGAACTCCTGGATCGCGTCAATGGACAAAATTACCGCCGGTGTGCTCAAAGCCACATCGGATGCACCCAGGCCGTCGATCGTGTAGTTGTTGGACTCGGGCCGGCCACCGTTAATGCTGATGCCATTTCCTTCACCCTGCCGCATCACGCCCATCTCGGCGCCGACCGTCACCGCCCCGGCGCTGACGAAAAGCAACGAAGTCCAGTTCCGACCGTTGTTCGGAAGATCCTGCACTTGCTTGTTGCTGAGAAGCTGTGAAACGGCCGCGGTGTCGGTATCGAGCGCAACCGCGCTACCCCGGACCTCGACGGTCTGAGTGATGACACCGGGTTTTAGAATCGCGTCGACCCGGACCGATTGGTCGACGACCAGGGTAACATTATCTACGATATCCTTTTGGAACCCGGGGGCCTCTACGCTGACTCGATAGATCCCTGGATTCAAGTACGGCACCGTGTAGTTTCCAGTATCGCTCGTCTGCGTGTGGGTTGTGACACTCGTGGCAACGTTAGTGACATCGACAGTGGCCTTGGGTACGACCGCGCCAGAGTTGTCCGTCACGGTTCCCAGAATCGTTCCCGCGGCGCCTCCTTGGGCATGGAGCAAACCTGCCGAAAAAAGAAGCGCCAAGGCGAAAAGTGGGCATACCTTCCCCCAGAGACTTTTTCTATTCATCTTTTCCTCCTTTTTCTCTCCATTTACGGATCGCCTGCACAGCTCCATAGTGTCTGTATTTCTACAAACCTAGCCTTGCATATCCTTAGAAATGTGCTGAATGCCCAAACCCGACGGAAGAGAACAAAGGGAAACCCTTTCCGGGCTCCCTCAGGCCTGACACTTTGTTGCGCCAGCGTGCTGGTCAGACAAAGGCAAATAAGACCTTAGAATCGGCTTTTTATAGTATAAAGGCATTAGTCTGTCAAGAGAAAAATCAAGATCACTCTCTATTCTCATGCTACAGACCCTTGAAACAGATTTAACCCTTTTTCTATCAATAAATTGCCACTTAGCTTCGGGAAATCCTGTGGGGAGGGCTTTTCAGTCCGACGCCTCCCGGGGCAAGCCCAGTTGCTAAGACAAATTGTCACATGAGAGTAAGGACCTTCAAGACAATGTTTATGGCTATCGCCACGAAGTGAAATGTCTTTGAATGGTCTTTCTTGGAAATTATCGGGGATTCTTGGATTATCCACTTTGAAGTGGCATGGGTCTCCCGCCCTTGAGCTTTCACGGGCAAGATGGTCGTGCCGTTTCGAAATGGGTTACGACCCAGGGCCGGTGCGCATGCCGCAGGTCCGGCAGCGTGCTAAACTCCTGCTATGAAGGCTGGAGCAGGCGAATCAAAATGCGCCTTGCGGACTGCAGGGTTCCTGGTACTCATCCTGGTCGCGATGGGGGCCGCCTTCGGATCATCCACCGATTTCGCTACCCAGCACTTCGCGCGCGCCAGCCCGCTCGCTCAAAATGGTAAGGCCGACGAAGCCGAGCAGGAGTACCGCCTCGGGCTCGCGCTTGATCCTAAATCCACGGAAGGTTACAACAATCTTGCCGCCCTTTATTTCCAGAAGCACCAGTATCGCGAGGCGGCGGAAGCCTTTCGAAAGGCCCATGGCCTCAGGCCCGCCGACCCCCACTCCCTTTATGTTCACGAAATACTCGGTGAGGCTTACGACAAGGCCGGCCAGCCGAAGAAGGCCGAGGAAGAATTCAAGCAGGCCATCGCGGCTTCACCCCAAATGCCGGAATTGCACTTCATGCTCGGCTATCTATATTGGAGATGGAAACGCTATGCTGAGGCGGTGGAATCGCTGGAGGCGGAGACTCGTATTGCTCCCAACTTTGCTCCCTCCTATTATTACCTGGGAGACGTGGCGCTCCGCAACCGGCAGTTCGATCTGGCTGAGAAGCATTTCCGCGCAGCCCTGCGTTTAGACCCTTCCAACGGGGAGGCCGATCTGGGCCTGGGGCGTGTCCTGGCGGACACCGGCCAGTATCAATCATCCATCCATTTTTTGCGCCTGGCCGTGGAGCGCCTGCCGGATAGCGTCGAGGCCCACTACTGGCTCGGCAAAACCCTGATTCGGGTCGGCCAATCACCAGAGGGCCAAAGGGAACTGGCAGAAGTCAAAAAGATGGGCCGTCTCAAGCAGCAGAAGGCGTCAGACATCTTGAATCGGGTGGTGGCGCCCTCTCCCCCAGCGGGGGCGGGAACGCCTTAATGATCCGGCTGGGGCCGCCTACCGCCACCCCTCGCAAACTTACTCCCGCCACATCATGCTTCATTTTGCACGGGGGGCAGCAAGAGCGAAATAGGAAGAAATTACAGAGTTGAGCGGAATTGCGGCGCGTGCTAAATTGATATTCCTGATTGCGCTGGAGTGGCGGAATTGGCAGACGCAGCAGACTCAAAATCTGCCGCCGGTCACCCGGCATGGGGGTTCAACTCCCCCCTCCAGCACCAGTTTAAGTAATTTAGAATCAATAAGATATAAGGATAACCTCCTTCGCGTGTGCCCGAGCTTCGCTAGAATCGGCGACGCGCGAAGTCTGGCTGCCTATTAAATTCAATAAGTTACGTGTCAGCAGTGGCCTGCCGGAGTTAACTGCCCCTCCAGCACCACTTTAAATCATTTACAATAAATAAGATAGAAAGACAACCTCTTCCTCGTGCCCGACGCTAGGGAGAAACGGCGATGCGCATCGTCCCGGCTCGGTTCAGTACAGGGCACAGCATCCGTCTGTGATACCACCTTCGCGATAGCCGACAAGATCTTGTTGTGGCAGTTCCGGTCCCCCAAAGAACGCGGATGTATCGCAGGTTGAGGTCACTGATTCGCGTTGATCAGGACGCAGTTTGTGGCCGGCCTTGTGTCTTCTTCGTCCTGCAGTGAGGGAGATTAAGATTTGTGTGCACCTTGTGTGCGGGGAGTTCTTATGCGAATGCCGAAGTTCCTTGGATGCTGCCGAACGTGAAGGCGTCCGCAACGTGTCCGGCATGCTGGGGCGCGCCGCAGAAAAAAGTCCGGGGCGTCTTTTCTGCGATGGAATATCCGTGCTTTCGGCTTTGCGGGAGAACGGCATGAGCGATGCGCATACCTCGCTGGACAGCAGTACGCGACGCTACCAAGCCGTGCTTCGCATCAGTGAAGCCCTTGCGGCGTGCGGCCAGCCTGAGGAATTGGCCAAAACTCTCGCTGATCTATTGAGCGAGTTCCTCTCTTTTGAGTCTCTCGATGTGGTCATCTTCAAGGAGGGCTCGACAGAAATCGAATGGCACGCGTGGGGCAAGGGAGGGCCACCTCCTGGCGAGGACCTGCCGGTCGAGGATTTGCCGAGATTTGCTGTCTACAGCACCCAGGAACTTCTTTACATTGCCGACTGGAACGCTGATGAACGATTTCCGCGCCTGAAGCAGTTCCTTGCGGAAAAGGGCGCGAAAATCGGCTCCGTGGTTCGTGTCCCGCTGACCACGCCACATCGCCGCCTGGGGGCGTTGGGCATCTCCAGCGTTCCTGGAGTGACGTACGGGCCCGAGGACGTTGAATTCCTGCGGCTGATCGCACGCGTCGTCGCCTTCGCCCTCGATGACGGGCTCAATTTGAAGCGAGCGCAGGCCGCACAAACGCGCTTGCAATTGCTTCTGAACCTGACGAACCAGATCACCTCGAACCTCGAACTTCGCGAGGTATTGCGCGCGATTTTGGTCAACATCCGTGAGGTCGTACAGTGTGATGGTGCCGGCATTTCGATAGCTGATCCTGCATCGGGCGAACACAGGGTGTACGCCCTCGATGTTCCGGGCGGTAAGGGGATCATCAAGGAAGAGCAACTCGTAAAGCCAAGACCCGGGGGCGCGTTCGACACGTTGAAACCGGTCGTCGTAAACGCGCTCGATCGAGACCTCTTAGATCCCTACGCTTACGAGCTAGCAGTCGCTGAGGGGGCGAAAAGCCTCTGTTTGATTCCCATTGTGAACCGCGGTCGAGCGCTGGGCGTTCTCGGGATCGGGCGCGGGACCGAGGGCGCCTTCAGCCCACGGGATGTCGAGTTTCTCTGCCAGATTTCGGGCCAGATAGCAATCGCCATAGACAATGCGTTGGCTTACCAGGAGATCTGCGAACTTAAGGACAAACTGGCACAAGAGAAGCTCTACCTTGAAGAAGAAATTCGCAGCGAGATGAATTTCGGGCAAATCGTTGGAACGAGCCCGGCGCTAAAACACGCCTTGCAACTGGTCGAAACCGTTGCTCCCAGCGATTCCACTGTCTTGGTGCTCGGCGAAACCGGAACGGGAAAAGAGTTGATTGCCCGCGCGATTCATGACTACAGCGGGCGCAGAGACCGCACGTTTGTAAAGCTCAACTGCGCGGCAATCCCAACAGGTCTGCTGGAGAGCGAATTATTCGGACATGAAAAGGGAGCGTTCACCGGCGCCATCAGCCAGAAGATCGGGCGAATGGAATTGGCAGATCGCGGAACGCTGTTCCTGGACGAAGTCGGTGACATTCCGATCGAAATCCAACCGAAGCTGCTGCGCGCTTTGCAGGAGCGTGAGTTTGAACGTCTGGGCAGCACGCATACGCGCAAGGTGGACGTTCGCCTGATTGCGGCCACCAATCGCGATCTCGAGAAAATGGTTGCCGACAGGGAATTTCGTAGCGATTTGTATTACCGACTGCACGTATTTCCGATTCGGATCCCACCCCTGCGGGAGCGCAGAGAAGACATTCCTCTGCTGGTGAGTCATTTCGTTCAGAAGCTCTCCAAGCAGATGCAGAAGAACATCGAAGCCGTTCCTACGACAGTCATGAAGGGATTGGCGGCGTGGGAATGGCCTGGAAACATCCGCGAACTCGAGAACTTCATCGAGCGTGCGGTACTCCTGACGCGCGGCAAGTCGCTCGAGGCCCCGCTGGCAGAACTCCGAAAGACGAACACCGAACAACCGGCTGTTAGCGCCCTGCAGGAAAGCGGGCGAACCCCGGTACCGGGTAACGAGTCCCGAACAGACGGTGCGGCTGTTGCTGACGAGTATGCAAAGAGGATGCACGATGAGATCGTCAGCGTACTTGTCGCATGCAAGGGGCGCGTCGGCGGTGCGGATGGAGCTGCAGCCCGGCTGGGCGTGAATCGTTCAACCCTCCTCTCGCGAATGAGAAAACTGGGCATTTACCCGAAGCAGTTCGCCTGAGCGGCGGTTTCGTCTTTCTTGTCGCCCTCCGGAATCGGTTCAACAGTTTCACCACTTTCACCATCGGCACATTCGACTCTCGGCACCTCTCCTCGATCTTTCCCTGAAAATCCATAGGGTTACGGCTCTGCACGTTTGGCACGGCCCTTGCCCATCGAAGAACTTGAAGGCGATCAGCCTGGAGCAGCAACGAAAGGGTCAAAGGCGACCATTCAGGAAGGAAGAACGGACATGAAACGCAAATCAGCAGCCGTAACACAGTCGGCAAAGGGGCCAGTGGCGATAGCGCCGACGCAGAAAAACCACAGGTTGCTTTCCAGTGGCGCTCTATTCGATGGTATGCAAATCCTCTACGATTCGATTGCCCGCCGTGCCTTCGAGTCGTTTAAGGTTTGTGGCCGTGTGGACGATCACGATGTTGACCGGTGGTTCACGGAAGAATTAGAGCTCCTGTATCCCATTTTCCCTGACATGACAGAATCGGATGACGAGGCTACCGTGCCTGCGGAGGTACGGGGATTCGCCGTCCGAGAACCGGAATGGGACCTGCAACCCCGCCCGCTTCTGATCCCTGGAAAGCGAGAGGTTGACGAAGAGCGTAGAGGCAAGAAGGCAATCTATAGAACACTGCTCCAACCAAATCTTTCGTGCAATTGAGTTGTGATAAGGAGTTCGGGCCATCGTCCATGCCACTCACAGAACCCTTGAAAGCGCTCCCCGGGCGTTGCCTCGCCTGGCCTCTCTTTCAATACGAACAGCATGGACCTATGTCAAAACACATGAAGTCTTGATCGACCGCGTTCCGATTCGGGTCAAACCTTCGGTGTAGGCCCAAAGGAGGCGTTATGAGCAACCAATCCCGCATCAGTCGCCAACTCTGCAACGTTCTACCCACGCACATTGAGGGATTTGAGTCCCTGGCGGAACTTGCCCTGGATATGCGCTGGTCGTGGAGTCATGCCACTGACGCATTGTGGCGGGAACTCGATCCCGAGCTCTGGGCGCTTACGAATAACCCCTGGCTCGTTCTGGTAACGGTCTCGCGAAACAAGATCGACCGCCTGTTGGCCGATCCCGTTTTCCGCGGGAAGCTGGACGGTCTGGTGCAAACCAGGCGCCAAGCGCTCGAAGCTCCCGCCTGGTTTCAGCAAACCCACCCGCAGGCTCCCCTGACCTGCGTCGCTTATTTCAGTATGGAATTTATGTTGAGCGAGGCTCTGCCCATTTACTCGGGTGGGCTAGGCAACGTGGCCGGCGATCAACTTCAAGCCGCCAGCGATCTGGGCGTGCCCGTGGTCGGTGTGGGATTACTTTACCAGCAAGGCTACTTCCGCCAGCACATTGACAAGGACGGCTGGCAACAGGCCCTGTACCCATATAACGATCCTACACAACTACCAATCACGCCTTTACGCCAGCCGAACGGTGACTGCCTTCGGCTAGAGGTGGCTCTTCCCGGTTACTCCGTCTGGCTGCGCGCCTGGCAGGTCCAGGTCGGGAGATTGAAGCTTTACCTGCTGGATAGCAATGACGCCGCGAACTATCCTACCCATCGAGGGATTTCCAGCCAACTCTACGGGGGAGGGCCGGAGCTACGACTCGTGCAGGAGATGTTGCTCGGGATGGGGGGCTGGCAGTTGCTCCGCGCGCTCGGCATCCAGCCTGAAGTGTGCCACCTGAACGAGGGCCACGCAGCTTTCCTCGTCTTGGAACGTGCCCGGAGCTTCATGGAAGAGTCAGGCCAGCCCTTCGATGTCGCCTTGGCCGTTACTCGAGCAGGAAATCTGTTCACTACCCACACGGCGGTGGCTGCCGGCTTTGACGGCTTCCCGCCAGCGTTGATCGAGCAATACCTGGCGACGTACGCTACGCGGCGGCTGGGCATTACCATGCCCCAATTCCTGGCACTTGGCCGCCAAAACCCGAATGATTCCTCGGAGGATTTCAAGATGGCGTATCTGGCCATTCGGGGTAGCGGCGCAGTGAACGGTGTAAGCCGTTTGCACGGCAACGTCAGCCGCCGGATCTTTTCGCCTCTCTTCCCCCACTGGCCAGAAAATGAAGTCCCGGTGGGGCACGTGACCAACGGTGTCCAAATGCCGGGTTGGGATTCTGCGGCGGCGGATGACCTCTGGACGGAGGCTTGCGGAAAGGACCGTTGGCTGGGGACGATGGAAAACATGGGTCCGGACATTCGCCGCATCCGCGACGCTAAGCTGTGGCAATTTCGAACTGAATCCAGGAAATCTCTGGTTGAATACATCCGCGCACGACTCTCTCGGCAACTCGCCGCCTCCGGCGCCCGCAGGGAGGACATTGAGAACGCGAAACATGGTTTTGATCCCAACGTGTTGACCCTGGGATTCGCGCGCCGCTTCGCGACTTACAAGCGGCCGAACTTGTTGTTACACGACCCGCAGCGGCTGCTCGGCATTTTGACGAACCCGCAACGGCCGGTACAACTGTTCATCGCGGGCAAGGCGCATCCGGCGGATGGAGCCGGACAGGCGCTGATCCACGACTGGATAGAGTTCATTCGCCAGCCCCAAGTTCGGCCCCATGTTGCCTTCCTTAGTGATTACGAAATGCTCTTGACCGCGCGCCTGGTGCAAGGGGTGGACGTCTGGATCAATACGCCGCGGCGACCTTGGGAAGCTTGCGGAACCAGCGGCATGAAAGTGCTCGTCAACGGAGGCCTTAATCTCTCCGAGTTAGATGGCTGGTGGGCAGAAGCCTGCACGCCGGAGGTCGGGTGGGCACTGGGGGATGGCCAGGAACATGGCGATGACCCCGCCTGGGACGCTGCCGAAGCGGAAGCGCTCTATGACCTGCTCGAACAAAAGGTGATTCCTGAGTTTTATGCACGCGACGAAGGGGGTATTCCCCGGGCGTGGGTAGCGCGGATGCGGGAAAGTATGGCGCAGTTGACGCCACGATTTTCTGCTAACCGAGCCGTCCGCGAATACACCGAGCTGCACTACCTACCGGTGGCAGCAGCCTACCGTGCACGCGCGGCCGAGAATGGCGCAGTGGGCCGGCAGATCATTAATTGGCAACTTGCTTTGGACCAGAAATGGGCATTACTGCATTTCGGTGAAGTGAAGATTGAAACCGCAAGCGAACAGCACGTTTTTGAGATGCAAGTCTATCTTGGGGATCTCGATCCGAACGCGGTTCGAGTCGAGCTTTGCGCCGACGGGGTAGGCGGAGGTGAGCCGGTACGGCAGGAAATGAAGCGCGTTCAGGAACTGGTGGGCGCGGTCGGCGGGCACGTCTACAGCGGCTCTGTGCCGGCGACTCGCCCAGCGTCCGACTATACCGCGCGCGTTATACCGTACCATGACGGGGTCGCAGTGCCCCTCGAGGCCACGCGGATCCTCTGGCAGCGTTGATCTGAGGAGAACCACCTGAAAGCACGTGAATCTCCGTTCAGGGTCGGAAGGTCGGGGCCTAAAGCCCTGCCCTTCCTGGGGCCCAAAGCCATCCTGGATTCGGGTTGCGGACTATATTCTGTCGGGCGCCGCGAAGGACGGGCCATCTCCCCGGTCCCCGTTGCGCAGAAGAGCGTTAGCTTTATCGTCTCCGACCACCGGTTCAGTGCCCCCACTCAAACACAGACGATTGCATCGATGACATCCTCGAAGGGTTTGAGGCCGCTCAAGGACTTAACCTCTGCGGGTGCGGGCAGTACGGGCGTTCGAAAGGGCGGGACCTTAGCCTCACCACGCTGAAGCGCCTAGCGGTCTTCGCCCTTCTCGTAGCCCTCCGGAGTCAGTTCAACAGTTTCACCACTTTCACCTTCGGCAGTTTCACCTCTCGACACCTCTGCTCCATGTTCCCCTGAGAATCCATAGGGTTACGGCTCTGTACCTTTGGCACGGCCATTGCCCTTATCGCCGGTGTGTAAGGAGAAACCCAATGTTGAAGATCTCCACTGTCGACAGCTCAAAGCAGCGCAAGTTGGTGTTGGAGGGCGCGCTGGTTGCGCCCTGGGCCGCTGAGCTAAGCAGGGCGTGCGAGATGGCACGAGCGGGCCTTGACGGTCGTCAACTCGTGGTCGATGTGAAGAACTTGATGGCGGTCAGCCCGGAGGGAGAAAACATTCTGCTTGCGTTGATGAACGATGGAGTCCAGCTCCGCTGCCACGGTGTGTATGCCAAGCAGGTGTTGAGGCAAATCGCCCGCAGAAATCGCAAAAACTTCCAGGAGACGAAAAGATGATTTCCGCCAAGAAACTCGCTTCAGGCAATTCGAAGCAGACCGAGCCACGAGCCGGGGCCGTACTGCCAGTGCGAGACTCTCAGACCGGACGAAAAGCCACGCGATTGGGCGTAAGCAGGATTTCCGGGTTTCTGGTCGTTGCCCTAGTTGCACTGTTTTCGCCTCAACTATGGTTGGCCGCGGAGACGGCGGATTCTCCCCCGCTTCTCACCCTCGATCAAGCCATCCAGATTGCAATCGCGAATAACCGCTCATTGCAAATCGCCAGCCTGGATGTCGACAAGTCCAAGTGGCAAGTCGCCGCCGCCAAGACCAAGCGTCTGCCCGCGGTGAACGGCTATCTGCTCGGCGTGGGCACCCTGAACTCGCCGACGTTCAATTTTAAGGAAGGCCAATTTGGAACCGTGGATAACAATCCGGTTCCGTCAAAGGACACAAAAATCCCCCTCTCTCAGGGACCTACGGGATACGCCGTGGCCGAGGTAGCCCAGCCTCTTAGCCAACTCTACAAGATTAATCTGGCCATTCGGGAAAAACAGCTCTCCTCCGACCTTGTTAAGCAGGAATATCGCGCTCAGCGGCAGTCCGTCGTGAGTGATGTAAAAGAGGCTTACTACGCGGTCCTCCAGAGCGAAAGCGCCCTCGACGCGGCGCAGATGACGGTAAGGCAGTACCAGGAGACTGACCGGGTGGTTCTGCAGTACATCTCGCAGGAAGCCGTGTTGAAGTCGGAAAGTCTCGAAGTCAAGGCAAAACTCGCCCAAGCGCAACATGAAGTGGCTGTGTTGCAGGATACCCTGTGGACACAGAAGGAGCAGTTGAATGACCTGCTCGGGCGCGACCTGGAAACGGATTTCCGCACCGAACAGGTGCCGGCGATTTCCTTCGAAGAGACCGACCTGAGAATGGCGCATCAGACAGCCCTTGCCCAGCGCCCGGAAATAAGAGAAGCTGAAATCAATGTTCAGAAGGCAAGCACCGACCGCAAACTCGCCAAGGCCGAATACATTCCCGATGTCTCCGCCACATTTCACTACTTGAATCCAATTAACACGCGAGTCCTTCCACAAAATATTGCCGCGGCAGGGATCGAGCTGAAGTGGGAACCGTTTGAGTGGGGACGGCGCAAGGACGAAGTCAATGAGAAAAAAGACGCGCTCGATCAAAGCCGCTATCAACTCATGGAAGCAAAGTCGAAAGTCGTGCTCGACGTAAACAATCGCTTCCGCAAACTGGAAGAAAGCAGATCGCAGTTGACGGTGGCCCAAGCAGGTCGAGACGCGGCCAACGAAAAGCTTCACGAAGTAAACGACAAATTTAAGCGGCAGGCGGTTCTACTGCGGGATGTGCTCCAGCAGCAATCGGCTGTAGCCAACGCGGACCACGATTACGAACAGGCTCTGCTGTCTTTCTGGTCGGCAAAAGCGGAATTCGAGAAGTCGTTAGGCGAGGAGTGAAAGTATGAATCCCATAAATTCGGTACGAAACATCTTCTTCATATGCGCGGTCAGCACACTTGGATTGTTTGGGGCGGCGTGCAATAAAGCCAAGCCTGAGCCCAGGGCGCTGGTCCCTGTGCGCCTGGCTCCCGTACAAAGCATCACGGTGGGAAACGGCGTCAGTTACTCGGCGGACATCATTCCTTACTCCCAAGTCGACCTCGCATTCCAGTCAAGCGGGTACGTCGACTCTGTGCGGCAGGTGAAGGGGCCCGAGGGCCGCGTACGCAACATCGACCAGGGTGACTGGGTGAAGAAAGGCACGGTGCTGGCGCTGGTCCATCAGCAGGATTACCTGGACAGACTCGAACAAGCGAAGGCCCAACTCGCGCACGCCCAGGCGGAATACGATAAAGCAAAACTGGGTTTCGATCGGATTTCAGCGCTTTATGCGAGCCAAAGCGCGACCAAGCCAGAGTACGATTCCGCCAAAGCCCAACTGGACAGCGCGGCCGCGGAAGTGGCGGGGGGGAAAGCGCAAATCAGCGTGGCCCAGGTCGCGCTTGCCTACTGTTCTCTGAAGGCGCCATTTGATGGTTGGATCGTCAAACGCAATGTTGACGTGGGCAGCCTCGTGGGCCCTGCGACCAACGGTTTTACCATTGCCGACACGCGCATTGTGAAGGCGGTGTTTGGCGTCCCCGATGTGGGCATTAACCAAGTGCAGGTTGGCCAAGTTCTGGCGGTCACGGCGGAGGCTTTGCCAGTTGAATTCCGCGGGCGCGTGACCGACATATCGCCGGCTGCTGATCCCCAGAGTCGTGTTTATTCGGTCTCGGTGACCATTGATAACCCTCACTACCAATTGAAGGCTGGAATGATCGCGTCCGTCGCGCTGGGAGGCGAGAAGTTGCCGCATCCCATTACCGCCGTTCCCTTGGCAGCCGTAGTGAGCGATCCCAACGAGCAGAATGCTTTTGCCGTGCTGACTACCGAAACCAACGGCGACACTGCAACCATACGGCTGCGCCGGGTGGGTGTCGGAGATGCCCACGGCAACATGATCGAAATCACCAGCGGTCTCAGCCTCGGCGAAAAAGTTGTCACCACGGGCGCAACTTTAATCAAGAACGGCGATCAGGTGCGGATTATTCCCTGACCGAGTTTAGGAAGCAACACTCCAGGATAGGTAGGCCAATTTTATGGCGCATAGATCAGAAGCCGACTTAATTGCCCACGCGCATAATACGGCGCGTTTCTTTACGGAGCATCGCCAAGTCTCCTTGATCCTGCTGATCGGCGTCTTCCTATGGGGCTGGTACGGATATCAGCAGATGCCGAAGCGCAAGGATCCAGACATCCCGGTGCGCGTAGCCGTGGCGAGCACACCATGGCCGGGCGCGACGGCGCAGCAAGTGGAGCAACTGGTCACGCGCCCCATCGAGCAGACGATGGCGGAGAACGCCTTCATACGGCCGCCCGTTGCATCTGATTTCGGCATACGTTCCATTAGTTTTCCCGGGCTTTCTCTCGTCTACGTTCAGCTGGACGACAAGGTAAAAGATACTAAGAAACAGTTTAGCGACATCAACCTGAAGCTGAACGCGCTCAACAGTAAGCTTCCCCAGGGCGCCGGCCCCATCCAGTTCAACAGCGATTTCGGTGACACCGCAGCGCTGATGTTGACGGTCGCCAGCCCACCGGCCGATGCTGTGGAAGTCGCCGTGCGGGCCAGGTCTATCGAGCGTGCCATCGAAGCAGCTCGGAAGCCGGCGGGCGCGAAGGACTCAGGTTCTCGCGTCAGTGTGGTTAGCTGCTTTCCGCAATCCGTCTCGCCGGACGCGGTGCGCCGCGCCTTCAATGCTGTCGTGCGTTTCGCCGAGGAACGCGGGTCGATCCGCGACGTTCGCCTGTTTGAGGGTTCGGGTTTTATGGGGCTGGATGCCGCCTCGGACCTGGACGACGCAACCCTGCTCGCCTACGCCCGGGAATACACTCAGGAGAGGCTGCACCGGTCCGAATTGCACCCCGACTCCTGGCCGCCCGTGATCATCCGCGACCCGAAAGAGACGCAAGCTAAACTCGCCGCTGTGGCAGGAGACAAGTACAGCTACCACGACCTCGACGACTTCACTGACCTGATTGCCAGAACCATTCAAGGGGCTCCGCAGGTTGCCAAGGTGGAACGCAAGGGCGTGCTGCCGGAGCAGATCTATCTTGACTATTCCCAGGAACGGCTGGCGGAGTATGGCGTTACGCCGGGCAACCTCAAAGAGGTTCTGGGTGCGCGAAACATCACGCTGCCGGGAGGCACGATCGAGGTGGGTCGCAGCAACATTGAGATCGATCCCTCAGGACAATTCCAGACCGCGCAGGAGATCGGAAACGTGATGATTGGCACGTCCTCATTCCCGGCTCGTGCTCCCGTATACCTGCGCGACTTGGTCGATATCTCACGTGGCTATCAAAGTCCAGCGCGCTATCTGAATTACTTCACTTGGCGCGATAAGGACGGGCACTGGCACCGCAGCCGTGCGGTGACGGTTTCGGTACAGATGAAGGAGGGCGAGCAGATTGGCGCTTTTGGCAAAAGCGTGGAAGAGAAGCTCGCTGCCGTCAAGCAGTATTTGCCCCAGGACCTGGTGATCGCCCGAACGTCCGACCAGCCTCTCCAGGTCAAAGAAAGCGTTGACATGTTTATGGAGGCGCTCTACGAAGCCATCGCCCTGGTGGTGTTGGTCTCGCTGATTGGCTTCTGGGAATGGCGATCCGCGGTGCTGATGGCGATCTCCATCCCCATCACGCTGGCCATGACGTTCGGCTTTATGTACATCCTCGGGATCGATGTCCAGCAGGTGTCCGTTGCGACCCTCATCATCGCGCTCGGATTGCTGGTGGACGATCCGGTCGTGGCGGGAGACTCCATTAAACGAATGCTCGCCGAAGGCCATCCCCGCCTGGTGGCAGCGTGGCTGGGCCCGACCAAGCTGGCCTCGGCCATTTTGTATGCGACCATCACCAATATCGTGGCCTATCTGCCATTTCTTTTGCTTAGCGGGAGCACCGGCCAGTTTCTCTACAGTCTGCCCGTGGTGATGACTTGCTCTCTGGTGGCCTCACGCCTGATCTCGATGTCGTTCGTTCCTTATCTTGGCTACTACTTGCTAAGACCGAAGCCGGAGAAGTCCGTCGAAGAACGCCGTACTTCAGGCCTCATGGGGTATTACGCACGCGCGGCGAGATATTCCATACAGCATCGATGGAAATTCTTTATCGCCTCTCTGGCATTTCTCGCTGTGGGCGTGATCATTTTTGCTCAGTTGAAGTTGGCATTTTTCCCGAACGATGTTCAATACTGGTCTTACGTTGACGTCTGGCTTCCCAACAATGCCAACCTCACGGCGACTAATGAGACGGCCCAAAGGGTGGAACAAATCATTCGGGAAAAAGCCGAGCAGTACGGGCGTGAGCATCCAGGGAAGGACGGCAAGCCAATTCAAGTTCTGAGATATGTGACGACTTTTGTCGGCGGAGGTGGTCCGCGCTTCTGGTTCTCGGCAACTCCGCAGTTGCAGCAGCCCAATTATGCGCAGATTCTCATCGAGGTCACGGACAAGGAGATCACGCCGAGACTTATCAATGAGCTACAGCCGGTGCTGACGGCCTCGGTGCCCGGAGCCCGGATTGATGCACGCGAGTTGCTTTTAAATCCCGTCGACTTCCCCATCGAGATCCGTTTGTCGAGCACGGCTGATACCAACTCTGCGCAAGAGGAGCAGGATAATCGCGTGCTTTTTCAACTCGCGGGAAGAGTAGAGGATATTCTCCAATCCGCTCCTCATGCCGAGCGCATTCGCAACGAATGGGGCGACGAGAATTTCCAGATTCGGCTCGCCGTCGACCCCGATCGCGCCAATTTAGCAGGGATCACCAACATGGACGTGGCCAACTCATCGACCTCGGGGCTGAGTGGTGAGACCGTCGCCGTCTTGCAGGAGGGGCAGAAGCAGATTCCCGTGGTTGCCCGCCTGCGGATGGACGAGCGCGCTCGGCTTTCCGATATTCAAAATCTTTACGTCTACGCCTCGCAAGACAAGACGAAGATTCCCCTGGTTGAGGTTTCCAACATCGAACACGACCTGGTTTGGGGACGGATCGTCCGCCTGGAGCAGTTCCGGACCCTCAACATTCGAAGCTTTCCCGCTTCCGGGCATTTGAGCTCGGAAGTCCTCAAGGCCGCGTTGCCCAAACTGCGGGAGTTCGAAAAAACGCTCCCACCCGGATACAAAATGGAGATCGGCGGCGAGTACGACAAAACTAAAACGGGATTCAAGGAGCTGGCGGTAGTTCTGCTCGTCTCCACCTTCGCTATTTTCCTGGCCTTGGTTTTCCAGTTCAACAATGCGATCAAGCCCCTGCTTGTGCTGGCAGCCGCGCCTTACGGAATGGTTGGCGCATTCTTCGGTCTGTGGATCATGCACGAGCCCTTCGGATTTATGGCGTTCCTTGGCGTGGCCAGCCTGGTGGGGGTGATCGTCAGCCATTCCATTGTGCTCTTCGACTTCATCGAGGAAAGGCACATCGTGGGCGATGACTTCGAGAACGCGGTCATCGATGCCGGAATTATTCGACTTCGTCCGGTAATGATTACTGTTATGGCGACCGTTCTTGCCCTTGTTCCCCTTGCCCTGCATGGTGGGCCCCTCTGGCAGCCCCTTTGCTATGCGCAGATTGGTGGGTTACTCCTGGCGGCCTTCGTCACTAAGTTCCAGGTGCCCGTAATGTACGCAATCTTCGTGCTCGATCTAAAGATCCTGAATTGGTAAACGAAAGAAGAAACGACACCGGCAGTTGAGGCCGCTACTGCTGCCGAGTGATTCAAGCGCGCGTTTCTCGAACGCGCAATGAGGGCATCCTGCACTGGAGCCCCGGTGTTCGCCGTTCCTGTTCAAATGTGAAGGGAAAGATCACTCGCACCGCGAGCGGCGATCACCCGGCCAGAGTGTTGCGCTGCTCGGGAGGCCCTGATCTTCCAAACCTGCCTCTGCGATCCGAACAGCGGAGCGCAAGAAAAAGCCTGTGTGAACGGTGCTTTTGGCTGCAAACCGTAATTCTCTACTCCCGCCGCAGACATTTTTGCTCGTCACTCGTCACTCGCGACATTTGGTTGCCAGCTCGCCCCGCAGGGTTTAGGAGTGTCGAGGTTGTCGAGATTGCTGCTTCACCAATTTCATCAGTAGGTCGACACCTTCTTTGAAATTACCCTTAGATGCAATCCTTTACGGAAAACCAGATTTGGTACGTGCCTTGCTCCTTCATGAACCGAGCGGCTTCAGAATATCGGCGGCTGCTGCAAATTGAGGTGCCGTGAACAAAATAACGCCCGGCACACGAGGCGGGCAAGTTCACAGCGATGACACCAATGAGAACTTCCCCGGAATGGATTTGGTATGAATTCTATTGTTCAACTTCTTGTGAAGAATAGCTACTCCGTCCTCTTCGCCGCGGTGTTCGCAAACCAAGTGGGTTTGCCGGTGCCGGCAATTCTGTTTCTTCTAGCGGCCGGGGCACTCGCAGGCTCCGGAAGGTTGGGCTTGATGGCCGCTCTTGCCCTTGCGTTCGCTGCCAGTGTGCTGGCTGACTGGGTGTGGTACGAGGCCGCTCGACGGTGGGGTGACAAGATCTTGCACTTCATTCATGCCCTCGCGCGAGACCCGGATGCCGCCGAGCGCCGGTCGAAAAAGAATTTTGCCAGGTATAGGCCCCGGGTTCTCCTCGCGGCCAAGTTCGTGCCGGGACTAGCCGCGGTCGCACCTCCCTTTGCCGGGATATCCGGCACAAGCCGGCTCCGTTTCTTGGCCTTTGACGCGGTTGGAGCCGGCCTCTGGTCAGGCGTCTTTACTGGACTCGGCTATGCCTTCAGCGGAGACCTGGACCGTGCGGTTTCTTACGCCACCGGGATGGGAAAGCTTTTAGCAGTCGTTGCGTTAGCTGGACTCTGCATCTACGTCGGCCCCGAGCTGGCTCGGTGGTATCGCTTTATGCGCGAGTTTCGACTGACACAGATCACATCAGCAGACCGCTTACATTGCGTTGAACCGCAAGAGACGTCCAGCTCTTCGCTTATTTGAGAGGATGTATCCAGACCGTGAAAAACAGGAGGATTAGATGAAAAAGTCGACACTAGTTCCATTGCTGCTATCGGGTGCCGCATTGACGCTTATGGCTTGTGCGGCGTGGTCACAGGGTCCCATGGCGCCTGAGCCACTCCAGCAAAAGATTCAGGCGCTTCAGAAGGCAAGTGCAGAAAACGAACAGCAGCTTCATACCTATCAGTGGCTTGAAACGACCACCGTCTCAGTGAACGGAAGTCCCAAACCTCCCAGGCAGTCGATCTGCCGCTACACGCCCTATGGAACCGTCTCAAAGACACCGCTCGGACCGCAGTCGGAACCTCCGAGGCCGAGCGGCGGACCGTTGAAGCGCCATGTCATGGAACAGAAAATCCAGGAAGTGCAGGAGGATATCGCACAGGTGCACCGGCTTGTCGCAACATACCTGCCCTTGAATCGTGAGGCTCTGCTGGAGGCGTTCCAAACGCACCGCGTCGATTTTGAGCACGGTGGCGACCAGGGAAACTCAATCGTGATCCATGACTTTGCGAAGCAGGGAGATACGTTGAGCTTTGATTTAAATGCCGCAACGATGCAGTTGCGCGGGATCGGAGTCAGGAGCTACTTCGAGTCTCCTTCCGATGTTCTGACCGTCGATGTGCAATTTGCAGTGTTGCCGGACGGAACCCACTACCCGAGCGTCACCACGATCAACGCACCTGGGAAGCATATCTCGATCACGACGGTGCAGTCGGATTTTTCTAAAGCGGTTCAATAGATCAGGTCAAAGAGAACTTACGAAGACGAAGGCGAATATCGTGAAAAAACAAATTGTTCTTGGCCGCTCAGGTTTAATTCTTGCGTGCGCCCTGCTGACGACTGCTGCATACATGCCAGCAACCGATCAGCCGGCCAATCCTCCATCCGGATCGTCTGTTCAGCAGCAAACAGCCGTGGTTCTGAGATTTGCCGTGCAGTCGCAGTCTATGACAGATGCCGCAGCGCTCTCTTCGCACGCGTGCGCTGAAGACAACGGTGGCTCGGAGTCGAGCGCCACTGCCCCCGCACTTGGTGACGCCGCTGCGCCGGACAATCTAACAGCCGACCCAAAGACCCTGGATGCAACGCCGCTGCACCAGAGCAAAGTCCCGGCCTCCTCTGACCAAGCCGGGGCCTCCGCCACCCAACCGAAAGAGGACAATTCTCCGTCACCGAATTTGCAACCCCTGCGAATCCTCGGCGTCATGCCCAATTTCCGTGCCGTCAGCGCCGGAACCCTCCCGCCGCCGCCCTCGCCCAATCAAGCTTTCGTCATCGCCACCCATGATAGTTTCGATTATTCCGCTTTTGCTTTCGTGGGCATTGTCTCACTTTTGGCGGAGGCGACGAATAAGCATCCCCAGCTTGGCAAGGGCCTGCCAGGCTTTGGGAGGTATTACTGGCGTGGGTTCGCGGATAAGACAGACGGCAATTACCTGGTTATGTTAGCGTTGCCCACAGTGTTCCATCAGGACGAACGCTACTATGCCCTGGGCAAGGGAAGCTTCTTGAGGCGATTGAGCTATTCCGCCACACGCGTAATCATTACGCCCAGCTATCAAGGCCATAACAGCTTCAATGCTTCCGAACTGGTCGGCCGAGGGATTTCGCAAGCGATCTCGCTCGCTTACTATCCCAGCGGGATGCGGACCCCTGGAGGGATTGGCAGCAAGTTTGGGTACGCCATCGCGCGTGATGTCCTCGGCAATACCTTTCGAGAGTTTTGGCCGGATATCGCCGCGCACGTCCTGCATCACCATCCCTGAAATAAGGCCCGGCACACTAGGCAGGTTCGCGGCGATGAGGTCAAAGAGACCTAACGAAAGGAAAGGAGAGTATCGTGAACAAACAAATTGCTCTTAGCCGCTTAGGTTTGATTCTTGCCTGCGCGCTATTGATGATTGCTGGGTACATCCGCGGTTCTCGTGCCGATGCCCAAGCGCTCACTCCTATGGCGCCTGAGCCACTCCAGCAAAAGATTCAGGCGCTTCAGAAGGCAAGTGCAGAAAACGAACAGCAGCTTCATACCTATCAGTGGCTCGAAACGACCACCGTCTCAGTGAACGGAAGTCCCAAACCTCCCAGGCAGTCGATCTGCCGCTACACGCCCTATGGAACCGTCTCAAAGACACCGCTCGGACCGCAGTCGGAACCTCCGAGGCCGAGCGGCGGACTGTTGAAGCGCCATGTCATGGAACAGAAAATCCAGGAAGTGCAGGAGGATATCGCACAGGTGCACCGGCTTGTCGCAACATACCTGCCCTTGAATCGTGAGGCTCTGCTGGAGGCGTTCCAAACGCACCGCGTCGATTTTGAGCACGGTGGCGACCAGGGAAACTCAATCGTGATCCATGACTTTGCGAAGCAGGGAGATACGTTGAGCTTTGATTTAAATGCCGCAACGATGCAGTTGCGCGGGATCGGAGTCAGGAGCTACTTCGAGTCTCCTTCCGATGTTCTGACCGTCGATGTGCAATTTGCAGTGTTGCCGGACGGAACCCACTACCCGAGCGTCACCACGATCAACGCACCGGGGAAGCATATCTCGATCACCACGTTGCAGTCGGATTTTTCTAAAACGGTTCAATAGATGAAATCAGAGGGAACTTACGACGAAAAGAGAAAACTGAAATGCAACCACAATTCGACCCAATCCGAAGCGCTCTGATCGCGGTTCCGATCAGTGAAGCTCCGTTGCCGATCCCTGCTGGAGCAGTGGAGCAACGAGTGAACAAAGCCATGCCTAACGCGAACATCGAGACTCCGGATTGGCTTCGCCAGATGGAAAGCATCCTCGAAGAGCTCAACGAGGGAGTCGTCATCGTTGATGATGAGCTTCGTGTGGTCTTTGCCAACGAAGCGCTGATCCGAATGGGGCAGTACGACCGTGGGAAGGTCCGAGGCCATAGGTCCGATGAGATTTTCCCACGGGAAGATCTCGCCTACATCAAACGGCAGCACGAATCGGGTCACCGTTACGGCTGCCATCGCAACGAGTTCTACATTCCCCGGAGAGACGGCGAGAAAATCCCCGCGATCTTCAGCGGGCGGGTCATTCAGGGTCCAGACGGACAGGAGTACACTCTGCTTACCATAACCGATATCAGTGCGCAGAAACGGGTGGAGGAGCAACTTCGCGCATCCAACGCGCTCCTGATAGAACGCCAGAAGGAAATTGAAGCCGAACTCTCGCTCGCGGCGCGTGCGCAACAATCTCTCGCACCACAAAGCCTGGTCTGGAACGATGTCTCGGTTGATACTTACTACAGCCCCACGCGCACGATTGGCGGTGACTTCGGTGTGGTATTCCCGTACTGCGACGAGGTTCTGACCATCCTCTTGTGCGACGTGTCGGGTCATGGCATTGGCCCGGCGCTCATGGCGAACCGCATTTACTCCGAAACACTGCATCAGCTCGATCGCAAGGCGAAGCCGGGTAAATTGCTGCGGCACCTTCACGACTTCGTGCATGATCGGCTCGCGACAGAGGGCTTCTACTTCACCATGGCCGCAGTTCGTTTCAGCATGCGCGGGCGCTGTGCAACCTTTGCTGCTGCAGGCCATCCACCCGCTATGCTCGTCTCCAATGGCGGTGTGCGCCTACTCAATTCCCAAAACGGCATCCTCGGCTGTCTCGCTAAAACGGTACCATCCGACACGGCGGACGAAATTGAGCTCGCATCTGGCGATCGCCTGGTGCTCTACACGGACGGCCTCACCGAGGTTTTCAACAGTCGCGAGGAGATGCTGGGCGTCGAGGGCCTTAAAGCATTGGTTCGCGAGTCGGCCGCGCGACCACTTCCGGAAATGAGGCAGGCCATTCTGGACGGCGTGGCGGCGTGGAGCCACGGCCCCCTCGCCGACGACGTGTCCCTCGTCATCGCCGAAGTTTGCTAGCCCGGTGATGATCACCATCGCGGCGTCGCCAAACGACACCGAGCGTCGCCGATCACGTTTAGACCGCTTTCGAACCATCCTTCCTGCATGCGCTCAATAAAGGCGCGATGCCAACTGCAAAGGCCGACGCCGCGAACCTCCCCACGTCGCCATCAGCCGCTGTTCTCGCAGGGCCGGGCAGCTCCACGCCCGTTAACCAGGGCAACAAATCGAAGGCAGTGCTGGGTCGGATTCGGCAGGGGCGCGAATAACGTGAAAGCCGGAGAGACGATCACATTGGCGATTCCCAGCGCGCGGACCAATACAAGCAGCGGAGGCCAAGAAGAAGCTTCCGCGAACCATGTGTTGTGTTTCTACGAGTGTCGAGATTGTCGAGATTGCTGCTTCACCGGTTTCAGCAGTACGTCGATCCCTTCTTTGAAATTGCCGTCAGATTCAATCGGTTACGAAAAGCCAGATTTGGCATGTGCCTTGCACCTTCGTGAACTGAGCGGCTGCTGAACATCGGCGGCTGCAAATTCAAGTGTCGTGGACAAGGCCCGGCATCACTAGGCAGGCAAGTTCACGGCAATGAGTTCAAAGAAGAGCTAACGAAGGTGAAAAGGAGAAACATCATGAAGAAACAAATTGTGCGTTCGGGTTTGATTCTTGCCTGCGCCCTGCTGACGACTGCTGCATACATGACAGCAGCCGATCAGTCGGCCAATCCCCCATCCGGATCGTCTGTTCAGCAGCAAACAGCCGTGGTTTTCAGTTTTGGAGTGCAAGGGCAGTCTATGACAGATACTCCGGCGCTCTCTTCCCAGGCATGTAGTGAATACAACAGCGGCGCGACCTCAAGTGCCGCCGCTGCGCCACAAAATCCCACAGTCGACCCCAAAATCCTGAATGCCATCTCGGCGGAACTGCAGAAGATACTTTCGGAGAAGAACTCGGTCATGGTGGATCCTGATCCCAACACCATCCCTGTTGGGGCTCTCATCATCAGCGGATGCATCTCCAAAGCCCAGAAAGGCAATAAGGCTGAAAGAATGGTCGGCTTCGGCTTGGGCGCAAGTAAGCTGGGAGCTCATGTCGTTCTTCTCTCCAAGACGACGGCGGGCTTTGCTCCATTGGATTCGTTCGACCTGGAGGTGAAAGGTCGCGCCATTCTACCTCCGGCAGGGCCGGCAGGAGTTGGAATTAATGCGGCCAAGGAGACACGCGAAACTCTCTCTGCGGATGCCAAGAAGCTGGCGGGGCAAATTGTGAAAAAGCTGAATAGCGACATGCAACAGCAAGCAGCGGCAGCAAAACCGAACGCCGCGTAGTTGATGGTTTGTGTAACGGATGCATCGAGCAGAAGCTCAATGCTGCTATTCCAAAATTTCTTTTCAAGGAGAGAACCTTATGAAGATCCGAACTTGTTGGGCTGTGATCGTGGCGACAGTGCTGCTCACCGGCGTAGCTTGGGCGAGCATCACCACCGACTACGATCACCATGTGAATTTCTCTGACTACAAGACGTATTCCTGGGGGCGCTTGAAGACACCCGATTCCATGTGGGACCAGCGTGTGAAAAACGCAGTTGACAGCCAGCTCGTAGCAAACGGCTGGACGCAGGTTCCATCCGGCGGCGATGTCATCGTTGAGGCCATCGCAATAGCTCATCTGGAGCGCCAGGGCAACGTCACTTGGAATGGTATGGGCCCCTGGGGAGGAGGGGCGTTCGGAACCGCGACGGCAACTCCGTCGACTTACCCCGTCGGAAGTCTTGTGATCCAAATGTTCGACGCCAAGTCCAACAACCTGATTTGGCGGGGTATGTCAAGTGACACTCTCTCGGAAAAATCCAAAAAGGACACAAAGCAGCTGGATAAGGACGTGGAGAAAATGTTCAAGCACTTCCCGGGTAAGTGATAAGGACCGGAACCAGTAGGTTCCGGCGATCGCTTGGAGCGGCGGCAGCGTTGACCGCCGCCGCTCCGGAAAGAGAAGACAAAATGAAATCGTTAATTACCAAAATGAGATCGTTAGTCGCCGTTGGCGCCATAATGTTCGGCTTTATCGCCGCCGCGGCGGCGCAAGATCCCGGCTGGCCCCGCCAGATTAACAAAGATGGCGCCACGTTGACAGTGTACCAGCCGCAGGTGGACGACTGGAATAACTTTGCCGATTTAGAGTTTCGATTTGCTTTCACGCTTACCCCACCAGCCGGCAAGCAGTTCGTCGGCGTGGCCGTGCGT
>CAVQYM010000030.1:0-51806 GCA_963718175.1 uncultured Acidobacteriota bacterium | reverse complement strand
CTACCATACACTTGACCAAGGATGTCTGCGGAGAAAACGCTGAACTCATACGGGCTGTCTGGGTAGTACAAGCGTCGGATTATAACCCTCAGGACTTTGTCATCGATCTTGAGAGCTAGCGTCAACTGGTCGATCTCTTCTAGTCGGCCCTTTTCTTTCTTGAAGTAAAAGATTCCAGAGTTGTAATGGTCATCGGCCTCTCTGAAGATGTCGCACAGTCTGGGGTAGATAAGGCTCGTTTTGGCTACATTGAGCAGCCTTCCGTAGGGCTCAATACCCCGATCTTCGCAGATTCGAAGGAAGATGATCCTGTCAATTATCCGCTGCACGGCGAAATTGAGTTCCCGAATGGTCAATCCCTTGTTACGTCGTGCGACATTCTTTGCCAATACGTCGCGCCAACGCTCAATTTCAACCAGGAACTCTTCATCGACCTCTGCGGTGCCCTTCTTTTTACCCTGCGACTCCGCAAAAGCGTCGAACCTGCCCTTGAACACGGAATCGCGGCTGAAGACATCGGCGATCTGGTCCCAGCAAGTCTCGTATTGGTCGCATGTAAAATACAGAATACGTGCGATCGCAGCCGCATCCGTCTTGTGGGGTTTGATTTTTGTGTCGTAGACAGCGAACTCTTTGAAGTTCGTGAGAATACTTAAACCCAGTTTTGCTGACCATCCGTACCGTCTCAACTGGTAAGCGAATTCGGCAGCGTCTTTGAGTCCGCTTGCTGGCTTCTTTGCTTCTACAAAGAACTTCCGCATCCCAAGCCGAAAGCAATAATCGGGAGCTTTTGACTGTCCCTCGATCTTGATGGAATCCTCGTGTATTACTTCCTTGTATGGCTCGGCGGCACCTTTGCGATTCTCAATGTCCCAGCCGAGTGCGGTGAAGAATGGGTGAAGAAATTCGACTCGAAGCTGAGCCTCGTTGTATGCGGGGGAGCAGTAGGACTTCTCGTTGCCTCGAAACCGTTCGACCAACTCGCTGACGATTGGGGGTGCACACATATGACGCGTATTCTACTCGGATACCGTCCTGCATACATGCTTTTTTCGAATGCGCGCAACCGGTTTACTTCCCGAACGTGGGAAAAACAGTTAAAACACCTGAAATGGCGATGAATTTTACTGAGAACCTCGGCGGCGAAACCCGGGACTAATTGATGGTAAATCGCCATAACCGGCCAATCATGATGCCCGCTTTGAGCTAACTTCAGCAGAATGTGACCCTTGCAGGTGCGTGCACAGATTGGACCGGTTATGGCGGAATTAACCGGCCAACCCGCCGATTTTCAATTACTTAGAGGTGCGGCTAGGGTTGGCCGGTTAATTTTACCAAATCGTACATGTGGTCCGTAGTTTGCCCACTGAGGGTCTGGTCCGGGGGGACGCGCGCACCAGAAATCTAGAAACTCCAGGCCGCGGACCTGAAAAACAGGTCATCGCTACACTTCCGCTGCGCGCCGAAAGCGCATGGGGTGATGTTACTTCGGAAACGAGAACTTGAGTTCCCGCCCAAGGGAAGAAAACACCGGTTTTTTGCGGCTGCGGATGAGCGCGGCGCTTTCTGAAAGGGCCGAAACCAGGACGGGCATGGCAATGGTGGAATCGCAGTGGACGGTGACCATGCTGGCATCGTGAGCGATTTTGCCCCAGCTTTGGGCTTCTTCCAGGGTGCAGCCGGATAACCCGCCCCAATGCGGGGCATCGGTTACAATCTGCATCGCGTACTTGTGCCCTTCGGTGGAATTGCGCATGAATGCCGCGGTGACTTCCGTTTGCTGCACGAAGTTTTTGGGTGTGCCTCCGCCGAAATAAACCACACCGCTCGCGGGCGAGTCGCTGGCCAGGTGCGCGGTCTCCAGCACGTCGCCGATGACGTCAAAGGTAAACTGGTTCTTGCCTTCGTGGCGGTTTTCGGCAATGCCAATGCCGATGGAGGAGTCGCCCACCGCCGGGCAGTAAAGGGGAATGCCCGCCCGGTACGCCGCCGTTACAATGCCGTCTTCTTTGGCGCGCCGGGAGAGTTCTTTCCCCAGCAGGTTGAGGAACTCGCGCGTGGTGTAAGGCCGCGATTGATCGAGTGTCGCGGCAAAGCGCCCGATCATGGCGTCGGCTTCGCGAAATTCCTCTTCATCCGCCAACGTGTCATACATGCGGTCAATCAGGTGCTTTTGCAAGTGCACATCGTCGATATTGGGTGAGCACTGAAAATGCAGGCGGCCCAGGGTCTCATGGATATCGTGGAAAAGGTTGGCGCCGGTGGTGACCAGGCAATCGATCAGGCGATTCTTGATCAGGTAAACCACCAACCGCCGCATCCCGGCGGGCACCATGGCCCCGGACATGCCCATCATGATCATGACGCGATCGCCCAGCATCTTTTTCCAGACCTGATAAGCGGTGGCCAGGTTGCGGCCTTGGAAAGAGATGCCCTGCATTTTTTCCAGCAACGCCGAGACACTCTTGCTGCCATCGATTTTGAGCGGCCGGGTGGGTGTGGAGAGAATTTCGTTTTTGCGCATTTCGCCCCCAATGGTCTTAGAAGTCTTTGGCCTTTCGGTTGGAACTCCCCGGCGCGGTCAGGAGGGTGGACTGGAGAGTGTGGCTCGCCCCTCAATCACTCGTCGATTCCCAGCAAGATGGACGCGGACAGCACCGTGGTCCACAGACCGCGCTTGTCACCGATCGCCGATTGCGTGATGTGCATCGTGCGGACGATCTTGTTGGAAATCTGGTAGATCTCTTTTTTTTCATTCCAGCTTCGGTCGGGATCGAATTCCACGCCCAGCGTGGTGGCAAGCATTTCGGCGGCAAGTTCTTCGGCGTATTCCCCCGCCACCTCTTCCGTTTCCCCAAACGAATGGTGCTCGGACAAGTAGCCAAAGGTGTTGCGATCGCTGGGGATGGCAACGCCCACGGAGGCGGCGATCAAACGATGGGGTTCGCGCGTGGAGTTCTCACTGATCACCACAAAGGTCACTTGTCCGGGCTTCAGCTCCTTCACGCCCTCGGCGCGCGGAATCAACTTGCAACGGGGAGGGAAAATGCTGGAAACCCGGACTAAATTGCATTGCGCGATCCCCGCGGATCGCAACGCCAGCTCAAAGCTGGTCAACTTTTCGCGGTGCTTTCCTACACCTTTAGTCAGGAACATCCGCTTGGCTACGAACATTCCGCTTCCTGCCTTCTCCTGTAAGTGTCGGACTCATTCATGCCTTCCCAAACGATCGAGTCCGGTCTCAGGGAGTGAATTTCCGTTCTCACACGGGAGTTTTGTACCGTAACAAAAAGTTCTGAAAAGTGTCAATGGATTTTTGGGCAGGGCACTTTCCTCTAGGGCTTGACTAAATTCAGAGTGCGGGATATGTTGACGTTTCGACTCCGTATAACCTGCATAACGATTCCTGATAACAGGAATAAACCAATTTTATGGAGGGAGTATGAACCCGAAGGCCGTGTTAGAGTTCGCCGCCGCCAATAACGTCAAAATCGTTGATCTTCGCTTCACAGACCTGCCCGGCCTGTGGCACCACGTTTCCTATCCGCTGCACGAATTGGAAGAGGCCTCCTTCGAGGAGGGGTTTGGAATGGACGGCTCCAGCATCCGGGGTTGGGCCGCCATTCATGAAAGCGACATGCTCCTGGTGCCGGATCCGAGCTGGTACATGCTCGATCCTTTTACCGACGTACCCACGCTGGTCATGATCGGCGACATCGTTGATCCTGTGACCAAGCAGCATTACGTGAGAGATCCGCGCAACGTCGCGAAGAAAGCCGAGACCTATCTTGCTTACACGGGCATCGCCGATAAGGCCTACTTCGGGGCGGAAGCGGAATTCTTTATCTTCGACAACATTCGCTTTGACCAAGCCCAGCAGCACGGCTATTACTTTATTGACGCCGAGGAAGGCCGTTGGAACTCCGGCCGCGAGAAGGATAACCTGGGCTACCGGCCGCGCTACAAGGAAGGTTACTTCCCGGTTCCGCCCACCGATCATTACCAGGACTTGCGCAGTGAGATGGTCATGGCGATGGAGAAAGCGGGACTCGACATCGAGTGCCACCACCACGAGGTGGCCACCGGCGGGCAAGCGGAAATTGACCAGCGCTTCAATTCCATGGTGAAATCCGCGGATGGCATGATGATTTACAAATACATCATCCGCAACGTGGCCTACCAGTACGGCAAGACGGTGACCTTCATGCCCAAGCCGATTTATCAGGACAATGGCTCGGGGATGCACAGTCACCAAAGCTTGTGGAAAGAGGGAAAGCCGCTCTTCGCGGGTGACCGTTACGCGGGCCTGAGCCAACTGGCCCTCCATTACATTGGTGGGCTGCTAAAGCACTCTCCGGCGCTCGCCGCGTTGATTGCCCCCACGACGAATTCCTATAAGCGCCTGGTGCCAGGGTTCGAAGCGCCTGTAAACCTGGCCTACTCACGGCGCAACCGCAGCGCGGCCTGCCGCATTCCCATGTACTCCGCCAGTCCCAAGGCGAAGCGTGTGGAATACCGGCCCCCGGATCCGTCCTGCAATCCTTATCTGGCCTTTGCCGCGATGCTGATGGCAGGACTGGATGGAGTGGAAAACAAGATCGATCCCGGCGAACCGCTGGACAAGGATATTTACGACCTTGGCCCCGAGGAGATGAAATCTGTCCCCTCGATGCCCGGCTCGCTCGAGGAATCGCTGTGCGCATTGGAGAAGGACCACGAGTTCCTGCTCAAGGGCGACGTTTTCAGCGAGGAGCTGATCGAGACCTGGATCGAATACAAAATGAAGAACGAAGTGCAGGCCGTGAACACGCGCCCGCATCCGTACGAGTTCGCGCTGTATTACGATATTTAAGGAAAACCGTCCGTAGTCCGTGGTCCGTAGTCCGTTGCCCGCCGTTTTGATTGGGATTTGAATAGGGGCGGGTAACAACTCTTGGCCGCCCGAACGCCACCCCATCGCGTTCGGGCGGCCATTGCTGTTTTAGCTCTGGGCATGAACCGCCCGAAACTGCCAGGCCATGACCTCCTACCCGTAACCACCCAATGGCCACGCACAACGGACCACGGACAACGGACCAGGGACAGGTTATAATCTCCCGAATGCGACCGGACTTTGCGGCAATCAACTTTGAAGACCCCGGCAAAGCCGCCGGCAACCTGGAGCGCCTGGAGGAACAACTGGCGCCCACGCTGCTGACCCCTTTGGCTTCGCTGCTTTCCCCGTCGCCCGATCCGGACGGAGCCCTCAACCTTTTGGAACGCTATGCGCAGGGTGCGCCCCCCCAGGTCCTGGGCGAGTTGGCGCGCTACCCCGCCGCCCTCTCCTATCTCATTGCGATTTTTGGTTACAGCGGATATTTGGCGGAGACTTTGCTTTCGGAACCGCAGCTCGTGGTGCAGTTCGCACGCGACCGGAATTTCACCAAGCTGAAATCCAAAGAAGACCTGATGCAGGACTTCGCGCGATTTTCCACCACGAATCCCGACCCCTGGCTGGCCGCGCTGCTGGCGCGCTTCAAACGCCGGAACTATCTGCGCATTGTGTTGAAAGATGTGCTTCGCCTCTCGACGCTGGGCGAAACGACCCTGGAGCTTTCCACCCTCGCCGATGTGATTCTTTCCGACGCCTACCTGTTTTGCGACCGAGAGCTGGAAAAGCGTTATGGACAACCGCAATACCGTGACGCGCAGGGCCGCATTGTGCGCGCCGGTTTCAGCATCGTCTCGCTCGGCAAGCTGGGTGGAAACGAGCTGAACTACAACTCCGACATCGATCTGCTTTTCCTTTACTCCCACGACGGTGAGACGGCGGGGGGAAGCGAGCGCGAGTCCATCATTACCAACAAGGAATACTTTGTGCACGTCGCGCATGCCATCACGCGCACCATCACCCAGGCGACGTCACAAGGCGAGGTCTTCCGCGTCGACCTCCGGCTGCGCCCCGAGGGCGAGCAGGGTGACCTGGCGATTTCGCTGAATTCCGCCCGTGAGTATTACGAGCACCGGGCGCGAGACTGGGAATTGCAGATGCTCATCAAGGCGCGCCATTCTGCCGGCGATGCCAGGCTGACGCGCGATTTCCTGCGCGGCGTGGAGGAGTACGTTTACCGCTCGCCCGGGGATTTTGTGGCGGTGGAGAGCATTCTTCTCTCGCGCGAGAGAATCTCCAAGAAGCTGCGGGAAAGCCGGGGGCAGGCGATTGACGTTAAGCGTCATCGCGGCGGCATCCGCGACATCGAGTTTCTGGTGCAATGCTTGCAGCGGCTGCATGGCTTGCAGGATCACTGGGTGCGCTCGGGAGGAACCCTTTTCGCCCTGCGCAAACTCAACGACAAAGGCTGGCTCTCCAATCGGGACTATGCCGCGTTGACCTCCGCTTACGAGTTCCTGCGCAAGGTGGAGCACCGGGTGCAGATGGAAGCGGGCCAGCAAACCCATCGGCTTCCGGTTGACCCGGGCGCGCTCGACCGGTTGGGACGCCGGACCGGCGTGGAGACCGGCCCGGACGAGCGCCCGGGCGAAGTGCTGGTGCGCAAAGTTCGCCAAGCCTTCGCGGTGGTGGATGAAATCTACCAGCACGTGATTCATCCCGGGGATGCGGCCGCGCCGGGAACCGCTTTCGAGCTCAAGCCTGCTCCCACTCTGCTGCCCGATGCCGGGCGCCAGTCATTTGCCTCACTGCTGAGCTTTCTGGATGTTCAGGCGCCGGAGGCGGCCCGCATTGTGCGCGAGGCGGACCTGCCAGAACGCGCGCGACGGAACACGATTCGCTTGCTCGCGGCCATGGCCGGTTCACCGGAACGATTTGCTCTGGCGCGCGCCAAGCCGGCCAGCCTGCGCCGCGCCCTTGAAGCGGTAGGCGCAAGCGTCTACCTGACGGAACTGTTGGTGCATCATCCCGAAGACCTGGAAATCCTCGACTCCGCTGATCTGCTGCCCTCCGAGGGCGCCGCCGACGGGCAGTTGGATATGGGCCTGGATACCTTTTGCATCCCCGAAGCTTATGCTTGGGCCTTCGAAGCAGGGCTCGATTTGCGCGAAAAAATGGCGATCTTGCGGCGCCATTACCGTGCCCGGGTCCTCGAATTGGGCGCGGCGGACCTGGCCGTGGGCGGCTCCCCCTTTCCCATGTTGAAGCGTTGGACGGTCAACGCCGCGCGTTGCATTTCCAGCGCCGAGGTTATTGCGCGCCGCCAAGAAAAGGTGGCCGCCGGTGCGGGCGATGTGCCCTTGGTGGTTCTGGGCTTGGGCCGCCTGGGCCTCGGTGAGTTTGATCTGGCTTCGGATGCCGACTTGGTTTTTGTGGCTGGGTCGGAGGCCCAAAGAGAGGACCTGGAACGCTGCACTCACCGGGCCGAGAAGACGATTGAGGTGCTTTCCAGTTACACCCAGGATGGCACGTTATTCCCGGTGGATACACGCTTGCGCCCGCGCGGACAGGAAGGGGAATTGGTGGCAACCTTGGAAGAGCTGGTGAGCTACATCGCCGAAGACGCGCAGGTGTGGGAGTTGCTCACCTATTTGAAAGCCCATCCTCTCGCAGGAAATCCGCAGCTCGGCCAGGCGGCGGTGGACCAGCTCCAGGCGGCGATTTACCACCGGCTTTCAACCGTGGTTGATTTTGAAGGTGAACTCCACCAGATGCGGCGGCGATTGGAACGGGAAAAGGCGGTTCCGGGCAGCAACACCAAGACCGCCCCCGGGGGATATTACGATGTGGACTTTGCCGTTTCCTACACGCGGCTGCGGCGCCGTGTCGCGGCCCGGCCGGGAGCCAACATGGCGGAGCAGATTGCGGCTCTCGCAGCGGCGCACACCATTTCCGCCGAGGACGCCGTGGCCTTAACCGAGGGCGCCGGCTTCCTGCGCGCTACCGATCACATCCTCCGGCTGGTGACGGGGAAGGCGCCGAATGGCCTGCCCGAAAATGGAGCCCACGCGGAGACGGCCGAAAGCGTAGCTCGCAAGTGGAACCTGATTACCGAGGAACAGACGCTGGCCGGGAAGCTGCATGAGACACAACAGCAGCTCCGGTACGTCTACCGGCGCCTGGTGGGCTCGGAGTGACAGTGGCTAGTGGCTAGTGGTTTGTGGCTAGCTGCGGAAGGTCCCTTACTAGCCACTAACCACCAACCACTAACCACTCTATTTTACCACTCGCGGCGACGACCGCCCCCGCCCCCACCGGATTGCCCGCGGCCGCGCCCCCCGCCGCCTCCCCCGCCTCCGGGGCGACGTCCTCCTCCTCCGCCTCCGAAGTCATTGCGCGGTGGACGCGCTTCATTGACGGTCAATCGGCGGCCTTGCAAGGATTGGCCATTCAGGCCGGCGATGGCCCGCTCCATGTCCTCGCCCTCCGCCAGTTCGATGAATCCGAAGCCCCGCGATTGTCCCGTGGTCTTGTCGCGAATGACGACGGCCGAAGCGGCATGAAAACCTGCGCTGCTCACGAACTCGGAGAGTTCGCTGTCGGTCACTTCATGAGGAAGATTCCCCACGAATAACTTTTGCGGCATGAGATGCTCCCGATGGTGAGGCGGCCTCGATCCGCCACCTTCACCTTTTAGATTTGCACGACCCTACTGATTTGTGGACCCCAGACCTTCGGCGCTCGTCCTCCGGAAAAGAGCGAGACCCGTCAATCGTATGGGCCGGTGAGTGAATGTAATCTTTCCTCCGCGCCTGCGCAGGAAATGATGGCATCGCATTCCCCAGCCCGAAACACATCCCCATTCCGTTCTGACCATACCCGATGCTGGAACGGCAATTTGTGGAGCAGGGACCGTGCGTGAAGAATCGAACCCCCGCCGGATGCCGTGGGTCACGAGAGCAGATGCGGTTTTAGCCGGATGCCTGCCGCGAGACACAGCGGTATTCCCAAACTGCGAGGGGGATTTTAGCACGCATTTGGCATAACGAAAGGAAAAAAGCGGCAGGGGTTCATGCTCCTCCTCCATGCCCCGCCATTTCCCGGTCGCAGGTCTACACCCGGCCCGCAATGGTGCGTGTAGGGGCGGTTCGCGAACCGCCCCGTTGGTCGTTGCGAACCGGCACATTCTATATCACGTTTTGTCTGCCCCGTTGACTCGCTCCTGAACACACCATAAGATGGCAACGAACGGCAGGACCCTCGCCATGGTTGGCCAGACCATTTCCCACTACCGCATCCTCGAAAAGCTCGGCACTGGAGGTATGGGAGTAGTCTACAAGGCTGAGGACACCAAGCTCGGCGGGCCCGTGGCCCTCAAGTTCCTGCCGGAAGAATTGGCGAAGGACCCGCAGGCCCTGGAGCGGTTCACCCGCGAAGCGCGCGCCGCCCGGGCGCTGAATCACCCCAACATATGCGTTGTTTACGATATCGATCAGCACGCGGGCCAACCCTTCATCGCCATGGAGTATCTGGAGGGGCAGACGCTGAAGGACAGGCTTGTAGCGCAGGGCCCGCCCTCCGGCCCTGCGGGTTTTCAAGCGAATCAAGTTGAAGGGCCGCAACGCCGGACAACGGGCGTTGCGCTACAGCTTGACGAAGTGCTGGACCTGGCCATCCAGATAGCCGATGCGCTGGACACTGCCCACGCGAAGGGGGTCATTCATCGGGACATCAAGCCCGCCAACATTTTCGTGACCCAGCGTGGCCAGGCGAAGATCCTGGACTTCGGCTTGGCCAAGCTGGCGCCGGAAAAACGGGGGCTGGGTGCTGGGGCCTGGGGGCTGGGGAAAGAGGCCCTGCAAGAGATGCCGACCGCATTGGCCGGAACCGCCGAGGAGCACTTAACCAGCCCCGGCGCGGTGATGGGCACGGTGGCTTACATGTCGCCCGAGCAGGCGCGGGGAGCAGAACTCGACGCCCGCACCGACCTGTTCAGCTTCGGCGCGGTGCTGTATGAAATGGCGACCGGCATGCAGCCCTTCACGGGCAAAACTTCCGCGTTGATTTTCACGGCTATCCTCACCCAGGCCCCCACCCCACCGGTGCGGCTGAATCCCGAGTGTCCCGCCGAACTCGAACGGATTATCCACAAGGCGCTCGAAAAAGACCGTGATTTGCGTTACCACAACGCCGCCGATATTCGCACGGACCTGAAGCGCCTAAAGCGGGATACGGATTCTGGGCGTGTAGGGGCGAGCGGCGCTCGCCCGGCCGAACGCCGTTCGGCCCTACAAAAACACTGGAAGGTTCTTGTTCCCGCCGCCATGCTGTTGGTCGCTGCCGCCATCGGGGGAACGCTCCACTTCCGCTCGCGGCAGGCCACCACCCGTCTGACGGACAAGGACACCATTGTTCTTTCCGATTTCGACAACAAGACGGGCGATGCGGTATTCGACGACACGCTGAAGCAAGGGCTGTCGGTGCAACTTGAGCAATCGCCCTTTCTCGCCCTGGTTTCCGACCGCAGGGTGAATGAGACATTGAAGCTGATGGGCCGTCCCGCCGGTGACCGGTTGACGCCCGAGGTCACACAGGAGATCTGCCAGCGCACCGGTAGCAAGGCCATGCTGACCGGCTCGATTGCGGGGCTGGGCAGCCAGTACGTGATCGGCCTGAAGGCGGTCAACTGCAACACGGGCGACGTGCTGGCGGAAGCGCAGGAGCAGGCGGCGGGCAAGGAAGCGGTGCTCAAGGCTCTGGACGCGGCGGCGGTCAGTTTGCGCGGCAAGCTGGGCGAGTCGCTCAGCTCGGTGGAGAAATACGCCACGCCGCTGGATGAAGCGACCACGCCGTCGCTCGAGGCGCTGAAAGCCTACAGCCTGGGAGTAAAGACGGTTGATGCGGGAGAGGGCGCACATGGGCTGTCCTTCTTCAAGCGGGCGGTGGAGCTTGACCCGAATTTTGCCGTTGCCTACGCCGGGATGTCGATTGTCTACTGGCACCTCAACGAAGCGGGGCGGGCGGCCGAAAATGCACGCAAGGCTTACGACCTGCGGGAGAAGGTAAGCGAGCTGGAGCGGTTCTTCATCGAGGTGACCTACTACTTTCTTGCGACGGGAGAGCTGGAAAAAGCGGCGCAGACCTGCGAACTGTGGCAGCAGACCTACCCGAGAGACGACTCGCCTTACCAGGGCCTGGGAGTTATTTCCGCCTTGCTGGGAAACCGGGAAAAGGCATTGGAGGAATGGCGAGGGGCGATGCGCCTGGGGCCGAATACTGTGGGCCCCTACATCGGCCTCGGCTCCGCCTACACTGCCCTCAACCGGCTGGAGGAAGCGGAGTCGGTGTACAAGCAGGCGGAGGAGCGCAAGCTGGAGGGCGAGTATCTACTCCTGAACCACTACTTTGTGGCTTTTCTGAAGGGCGATGCGGCGCAGATGGCGCAGTTGGTTTCAGCCGCCATGGGCAAGCCGGGCGCGGAAGACATGTTGCTGGCCGTGCAAGCGGACACGGAAGCTTGGTACGGCAAGCTGAAGAACGGGCACGAGTTGACCGGGCGGGCCATGGATTCCGCCCAGCACAACGACGCCAAAGAGACGGCGGCAACCTATCAGGTAGCGGCAGCGCTGCGCGAGGTGGAAGCGGGAAACCGGGAGCAGGCGCGTGCCGAAGCCCAAGCGGCGTTGAAGCTGGCCCCGAACCGCGACGTGCGAGCTGTGGCGGCGCTGGCCCTGGCGCGGGCCGGCGATACGGCAGGAGCGGAGAAGCTGGCGGCCGAACTCGACAAGGCCTTCCCGCTGGACACGGTGGTCCAGCGGTATTGGCTGCCGACCATCCGGGCGGGGGTCGCCCTGGAGCACCAAGACCCGAACCGGGCAATCGAACTATTGAAGGTGGCGAGCACGGTCGAGCTTGGCGGAGTTTTGAACCTCGCGCCCGTTTATTTGCGTGGGGAAGCCTATCTCCTGCTCCACGACGGCAACCGAGCGGCCACAGAATTTCAGAAGTTCATCGACCACCGAGGGGTGGTGGTGAACTTTCCCTGGGGCGCGCTGGCCCGCCTCGGCCTGGCGCGTGCTTACGCCCTCGAAGCCGGTGTAGGGGCGGGCCTCGTGCCCGCCCAAGGGCACCCACAAGAGCCTGCCCTGAACGCAGTGAAGGGGGCGTCCCTACAGCCTGCCGCCCTCGCCAAAGCCCGCGCCGCCTATCAGGAGTTCCTCACCCTCTGGAAAGACGCCGACCCCGATATCCCCATCCTGAAGGAAGCCAAAGCGGAATACGCAGGGCTGCCGTAATTCCAGCGCTTAAACCTTACCGCAGAGGCGCTGAGACGTCCCGCCGCCGCAATCCAAGGCGCTTCGCGCATGGGAAATTGGCGATCCGCCGCGGCCGCTTCCCAGCGGTAGGAATTGGGAAAGAAATACCAGACACAATGTTCCTCTCTTAACCCAATTCATACGTATCCGCCTCGACACTGGCCGCCAACGTGTTAGCCTACAATGTGGAGAACTGTGTCAGGGTGAAATCGCACAGTAGGACGAGGTGTCAGGTGCTAGGTGTCAGGTGCCAGGGCGTGGCGCTGGGTGCTGGGAAAAACGCCAGAACCCAGTCCCACGTCCCGTCCTGACCACCTAACACCTGACACCTAGCACCTGACACCTGGCACCTGACACCTGACACCTAACACCTACTCATCGGAGGCTACCATGTCCTTAACACCTAAACGTAGAATGACCGAGAAGAACCTGGCCGCGCATCGACGGAATGGCCGGAAATCGCGGGGCGCGGTCACGCCGGAAGGCAAGGCTCGCGCCGCCAAAGCCAACTTGCGCCATGGATTCTATTCGCAGGCGCAGGACGAGGCTTTGATCGCCCTGGGGGAAGATCCGGCGGAGTACCGGCGCCTGATGAAATCGCTCGAGACTGACTTGGCCGAGGCCATGGAGGCCCAGGTGGTGGGCCGCATCGGGCGCACCTTCTGGCGGATGCAGCGCGCCGAACGGATGCAGGATGGGCTGGCGGCAAAGCGCCTACGGAGCGGGATGGAAAGGGAGCAGCTTACGGTCGCCCCCCGAGCGTTGCACATTTATAACACCTACGAAGCCCTGTGTGCCCTGTACAGGCCGATCAACAACCCTGATCCACCCCCCTCGTCCCAGGAGATCGAGGGCCTCATTGCCGCCTTCGGGCCCAAGCCGCCCGAGGAAATCAAGAAAGTCTTTCCCTTGTATCGCGCCTACTGGGAAGCGGCGTGGAAGGCGCCGGCGCCGGCCGACGAGGACGGCGAGAAAAACCCCGCGCCCTCGGCAGCCGAGGTGGAAAGGGATTCGGCGCGGGAGAAGCTCGAGGCCGTGCTGGACCCGGTGACGACGCGCTACGGCGAAACCCGGGACGCGTTCGTGAAAACCCTGGAGCAAATCAAGTCACCCGAGAATATTGCCGCGCTGATGGCTCCCAAGGATGAAAACGCCGTGCTCATGCAAAGGGCGGAAGACTCCAGCCTGCGCCAATTGTGGCGGCTCACCAACATCTTGATGAAGGTCCGGAAGGGGGCGCTAACCCTAACCGATTCAAAGGATTAAAAGTGCTCTGGATGAGTTATTGAAAACAAAGGGGCGAAATAAAAAAGATGTTAAAAATGAAGGTAGCTCCTCAGAGTTTATTGAAAACAAAGGGGCAAAAAAATTGCTCTGGATGACTTACTGAAAACGCAGAAGTTATCGTGTTTTCACGATGAGTTGCTGAAAGGAAAGGAGATGCGGTCTGAAATCGTGTCATTAAAAGGCTGTCCGTGGTCCGTTGTCAGTCGTCAGTGGTGCCTCCCGATCTCAGCATATCTCTTGCCACGGACAGCGGACCACGGACAACGGACAGTTTTTCGATGGCCCGATTCGGCGCTACCTCGTGTGCTCGGGTCTGACGACCTCGGTATAATGGAGAGGCTTGGCCGGAATCTCAAACCTGAGATTCCCAATTTCAAAGACGGGGAAAAAATTGAATCGACATGAGTGAAGCCTCAACCGCCAGTTCGAACTTTGAAGGTTTGGAAGTGGTGGCCTTTGAAAGCCGCCATGCCACGGAAATGGCCGCTCTGATTAGGCGATTTGGGGGTGTACCGCGGGTGGCTCCGGCCTTGCGCGAGGCGCCGCTGGAGGAAAATGCCGCGGCTTGGGCCTTTGGCACAGCGCTGTTCGCGGGGCGGCTCGACGCGGTCATCTTCATGACCGGAGTCGGTACGCGCCGGTTGATCGAGGTGCTGGAGACGCGCCACGCCCGCGACCAGATCGTGCAAGCGCTGGCGGGAATTGCCGTGGTGGCGCGTGGCCCCAAGCCGGCGAAGGTTCTGCGCGAGCTGCAAGTGCCCATTACCATCACCGTGCCGGAGCCCAACACTTGGCGCGAAGTCCTGGGAGAACTGGACGAAAATCCGCGCGGATTTACCCTGGCGGGCAGCCGCGTGGCGGTGCAGGAATATGGCGTGGTCAATGAAGAGTTCCTCGCCGCACTCCAAGAACGCGGCGTCGAAGTGCTGCGCGTGCCGGTTTATCAGTGGACGCTTCCCCAGGATCTTCAACCCCTGCGCGAAGCCATTCAGTCGCTGGTCGAGGGCCGCGCGCAGGTGGCGCTGTTCACCAATGCCGCGCAGGTGGAGCACCTGTTGCGCGTGGCCGCTGAAGACGGTACGAAGGAACGGTTGCTCGAAGCCTTGGATAAGGTCGTGGTCGCCTCGGTGGGCCCGGCATGTAGTGAGACCCTGGTGGGCCATGGAATCGCCATCGATCTTGAGCCCGTCCATCCCAAGATGGGACCCTTGGTGCAGGAAACTGCGCAGGGGGCGAAGGAGCTGTTGAAAAAGAAGTCAGGAGCCAGGAGTCAGAAGGCAGAAGTCAGGAGTCAGGACACCGAAAACACCGAATTCCGAATTCCGAATCCCGAAACCCGAGCCCCGAATCCCGAACCCCGAGAGCGGGCAGTGTGGGAAGACTCGCGTTTCCTGCGGGCCTGCCGTTTTGAAGAGGTTGACGCGACCCCCGTCTGGCTGATGCGCCAGGCGGGCCGCTACATGAAGGAATATCGGGATTTGCGCGCCCGCGTGCCGTTCCTGGAGTTGTGCAAGAGTCCCGCCTTGGTTTCGGAAGTCACCGTCACCGCGGCGGAGAAGCTGGGCGTAGATGCCGCCATCATCTTTGCCGACTTGCTGCTGATCGTCGAGCCGCTGGGCTTGCGCCTGGAATACGACAAGGGGGAAGGCCCGGTCATCAGCCCGGGACTGCGCAAGGCTGCCGACATTGACCGCCTGCGCGAGGTGGACCCGGAACAATCGCTGGGATATTTCTACGACGCCATCCGCCAAACGCGCGCCGACCTGAATCCGAAACTTCCCCTCATCGGATTTGCCGGGTGCCCGTTCACCCTGGCTTCCTACCTGATTGAGGGCGGTGGGTCCAGAAACTACCGCCACACCAAGGCCCTGATGTACCGCGACGCGGGGGCGTGGCGCGCGCTGATGGAGCTCCTGGCGCGCAACCTGGCCCGGTATATCAACGCCCAGATTGACGCCGGCGTGCAGGCCGTGCAGGTTTTTGACACCTGGGTGGGCTGCCTCGGCCCCGCCGATTATCGCGATTACGTCCAGCCGTATACGCGGATGATGCTAAAAGCCGTTAAGCCCGGCACGCCTATTATCCACTTTGGAACGGGGACGGCCATGCTGCTGGAAGCCATGCGCGACGCGGGCGGGGACGTGATCGGGGTGGACTCGCACGTGGAACTCGACGAGGCCTGGCAACGGCTGGGCGACGGCGTGGGCGTGCAGGGGAACCTTGACCCTATCGCGCTTTACGGCGACCTGGATTTCATCCGCATACGCGCCAAGCGCATCCTGGAGCAGGCCGACTGCCGCACCGGCCACATCTTCAACCTGGGCCACGGCCTGCTGCCGGATACTCCTTACGACCATGTCGTGGCGCTGGTCAAGATAGTCCACGACATCAGCAGTTACCAGATCACCACAGGCCGCCACCGGACCCCGCGCATCTGGAAAGGAAGGCGGAAGAACTTGGATAATGAGTGAGACTCAGACAATACGGTTCACTTATGTGGTTCCAGGGAATTACTTGTGAATGCGTCGCAGGGGGGACCCCCTCACCCGGCCCGCCCCGGCTGGAGAAAGCGCAGGTTGCGGTCCACCCTCTCCCCCAAGGGGGCGAGGGTAGTAATTTCAGGTCAACTCCCCCTCACCTCCTCGGGGGAGAGGGGGAAGGGCCGACTCGTTTACGAGATGGAGGCGCAGGATTTGACCGCCTCGGCGGAGCCGTTGGCCCATTTGACGTGCGGCATGATGACTTCACGCCGGATGCGGTGGGCATGATCGCGGATGGTGACGAGCATACTATCCACCAGGACATTGGAGAGCAGACGGGGTTCGAGGCCCAGGTTGATCAGTTTTTCGTGGCGCGGGTTGTAGTAGTGCTCTTCCGCTTCCACGCGGGGATTCGGGAGGTGGTTGATCTCCACACCGAAGCCGAGCTTTCGAGCCTCTCGTTGGACGGTTTCGGCGAGATCAAGAACGCTGAACATCTGTGTGAACTGATTAAAGGCCCGGTACTGTCCTGCTGGGGGCGGGTTTAGAATGGAAAGTTCCACGCAACGGAGGGTGTCGCGAATATTCAGGAAGCCGCGGGTTTGGCCACCCTTCCCGTAAACGGTGAGCGGGATGCCGGCAATCGCCTGGACGCAAAAGCGGTTCAGGGCGGTGCCGAAAACTTCGTCGTAGTGGAAGCTGGTTGCCAGGCGCGGGTCCATTTCCGATTCGTCCGTGGCGACGCCGTAAACGACTCCCTGGTGGAGGTCGGTGGAGCGCAGCTTCCACACCTTGCAGGCGAAGGTAATGTTGTGGCTGTCGTGCACCTTGCTGAGATGGTAGAACGAGCCGGCTTGCTTGGGGTAGGGAAGGACATCCTTGCGGCCCTTGTACTCGATCTCGATGAAGCCCTCTTCGATGTCGATGTTCGGCGTGCCGTACTCTCCCATAGTGCCAAGCTTTACCAGGTGGGCGGCCGGGGCGTGCTCGCGCATCGCCCAGAGAATGTTTAGTGTTCCCGAAATGTTATTCACTTGGGTCATAACACAGCGGTGCTGGTCCATCATGGAGAAAGGCGCCGAGGGTTGCTCACCGAAATGGACAATGGCCTCGGGCCGGAAGTCGCGCAGCACCTCGCGGACAAAGCCGTATTCGCACAAATCGCCGATATAGGACGCAATGTGGCGGCTCGTGACCTCTTGCCAGGCGCCCACCCGGTGGGCGAGAGTGCTGACAGGGATGAGGGGCTCGGCGTTGAGTTCAAGTTCCCAAGCGCGCTTGGAAAAATTGTCAAGAACGGCAACTTCATGGTCACGCGCGGAAAGATACATGGCGGTCGGCCAGCCCAGATAGCCGTCCCCACCCAAGACTAAGATTTTCAATGCTGTCCTCCCAGGAGTTCATCCATACCTATGAATGGAACTTGGCTTGGCGGCACCTCAAAACCACCCTGAAACAATCTTCCCGAGTCTTGCCGCCCTCGGAATACAAATTTCGAAGTTAACATGATTTGAAATGGACCGGCTGAATTTTTTGCAGAGTTGTTGCGATGCGAGTCTCCCTCTAACATAGCACTACCAGGAACCCCTCGCGGAAGCGACCGTGGAAATGGTCTTGAGGATGATTCGGATGTCGAAAAGCAGGGAGGCATTCTGAAGGTAGTAGAGGTCATATTCGAGTTTCAGGAGCGTATCCTCTTCGCTGGCGGCGTAGGGGCAACGCACTTGCGCCCAGCCGGTGATCCCCGGGCGCACCAAATGCCGCAGCGAATAAACGGCGAACTTGCGCTGGAGGGCTTCGACAAACACCGGGCGCTCCGGGCGCGGGCCTACAAAGCTCATCTCGCCTTTGAGGACGTTCCACATCTGGGGAACCTCATCGATGCGAAGTTTGCGCAGCCATCGTCCCACCCGGGTAACGCGCGGGTCGCCGGGCGAGGCCCAGACCGGGCCGGTAATATCCTCCGCTTGGCCCACCATGGTGCGCAACTTATGAACGCGGAAAGTGTTTCCTCCTTTGCCCACCCTTTCCTGGGAGTAAAACACCGCCCCTCCGTCCTGAAGCTTGATCACGACTGCCGCCAACACCAGGAGGGGGGAACTGAGAAGCAATCCCGCAAAAGCCAGGCTGACATCCGCGAGCCGCTTGATGACCTGAAAGCTCGTTTCGTTGAGCGAACGGAAACCCTCGGCGGTGGCTACCCAGTGTTCGTCGAGGTAGCGTGCGGGAAGCCGCTCCGCAAATTCCGAGAACAGGCGGGGCAGGCTCCAAACCAACAGGCCCTGGAGGCGAAGCGCGGCAGCTTTACGTAGCGTGCCAGGATCGAGCGAACGGCCAGCCAGGACGAGAAGGTCGAATTCGTTGGCGCCGGTGGGCGCTCGGTTGGGATCGAGGTGATCGGGGGTGCTCCCTGACTCTGCTTCCGGCCGCCAGAAATGAGTGTGGGAAAGGGGGGAGAGTTCCCGGATTAATTCACCCGCCATTTCCACGGCGTCGGGATTTCCCATGAGGAGAATGGCGAGGCCTCGGCGGCGCAGGCGCAAGAAAATCCCGAGGCGCCACAAGAGGAGCGCGAAGACGAAGAGCGCGTTGGCGATGGCGAAGATGCCGCGGCCGAAACGAACGTTCGGAGCGAAGTAAAAGAAGAAAGAAGAGGCGGTGGCCGCTAACACCCAGCCCAGCAGAGGCCGGCGCAGGTTCTCCGCGGAACTCGCTTCGGGCTGCACTTCATAGGACCGGGTCAGGTAGAGGCAGAGAGGGTAGATCATGAGGCAGAGGGCGGCTGCGGTGCCGTACTGCTCATCGAGGTCCGAAACATTGCCGAGGCGAAGGTAAGTCCCCCCGGCCAGGCAGAGGGCGAGAACCAGAAGGTCTCCCCCCAAGAGGGCCAGTTTGATCTTGATTCGCATGGGGGTCGTCATCGGCGTACAGGATTCTTCTTTAGCGGGCGATCAATCCTCTCAGTAACGTTTCGTACTGCTCCACCACGTCCTGGGGAGAATAGTGACGTGCCATAAATTCTGCTCCGCTTCGCCCCAGGCGTTCGCGGCGGGCGGCATCATGGTAGAGGGTCATGAGGGCCTGGCAAAAGTCTTCCACGTTCCCCGGCGCGGTAATGATGCCGGCGCCTCCGCTGCGCAAGACCCGTGCCAAGTCAGAATTCTCATCGAAGCTTGCTACTACCGGACGGGCCGCCAGCATGAAATTATAGATGCGGGCAGGGAACGATGCCTCGCCCACGCCCGGCTTGGAGGTCAGGACGAAGACGTCGGCAGTGGCTAGCATTTCGGGGAGGACCGCGCAGGGCTGGGTGGGCAGAAACTGCATGTTGGGCACACGCCGTTCGCGGGCGAGGCGCGCCAGATCTGCCTGCTTCGACCCTCCCCCGATCACCAGAAAGAGGATGTCGGGAATGGAGGCCAGCTTTTCCGCCGCGTCCACCAGGAGCTCCGTATCATGCGTGTATCCAATATTGCCCGCGTACATGATGACAAACCGGTTATCGATCCCGAGCCGCCGGCGGAAGGAGGTGGCGCGGGGAAGAGGTGTGACGGCCGTGGTCTCGACGAAATTCGGGATGGTGACCACTTTCCCCCGGTTAATGCCCCGTGCCGCAATCGCCTCCGCAAAAGACCCGGTGATCACCGTGATGCGGTCCGAGGCCCGGTAGATGCGAGTCATCAGACCGCTCATGGTGTGCGTCAGCCATCCCGGCCGGACTTCCTGGCTGGCGAGGTAAGCCTCCGGAAACAGGTCCTGGGCATTGTAAATCACCGCGCAGCGGCGGAATACCCGCAGCAAAAGGGCATTGAATCCCAGCCAGAAAGGTGGCGAGACGACGATTACCGCCTCGGGGCGCTCGGTAAACGGCCCCGCGATCAAGCTGGTAAGCGTGAAACTGGCATAGTTCAGGAACTTCGCGAGTTTGCCCTCAGATTTTGGGTACGCCCAACACCGAATCACCTTCACGCCGTCGAGGACTTCACACCGGAAAGGCCGCCACCCGTAACCAGGAGGGACGCAGGGGAGCTGGTAGTGGGGCGTGCCCGCGAGCACGGTGACCTGATGTCCGCGCGCCGCGAGCTGCTGCGCCAAGCCGGTGATCACGATGGCATTACTCGTGAACTCGGGGGCATACTGGATGCTGTGGATTAACAGGCGCAAGGGGATTCCGGTGGCCCGAGCCGCGGGAGCGTGGCTGGGGTTAGGTCCTCCTTTCCGTCGGGATGGCCTCGGCCCCGCGGCTCGCGCCCGCGAGTTGCGCGAAGACCCCGTGAACATTTTCCGCTCCCTGCTGCCAGGAGAATTGCGTGGCGCGGGCCACGGCGCGGCGGGAGAGCGCTTCGCGGAGCGACGGGTCCGAGAGCACCTCGAACATTCTATCGGCCATGTCGCGGGGATCTTTACCCTCGAATAAAACCGCGGCGTCGCCACAGATATCGGTCATGGGGCGGCGCCGGCAACAGATGATCGGCGTCCCGCAGGCGAGCGCCTCAATCAGCACCGTGCCGCACGCTTCGAGCAGCGAAGGGAAGACAAAACACGTGGCGTGGCCGAACAGCAAGGGCATGTGCTGATGGGGAACATAGCCGAGAAACTTAACCTGGCCTGCGCAGCCTTCCACGGCGAGCAGTCTCTTGACCCTGCCGATATACTGAGAGTCCCATACGCCGCCCGCAATCACCAGCGGCATGGCGACCTTGCCCGCCTTCACGAGGGAAATATAGGCTTTGGCCAAATTCAACAGATTACCGTAACCCGCCAGCCGTGTCACCGAGAGAATATAGGGTGGTTCCACTCCCAGATGCTCGCGCAGCAATGCGGCAGAGGCCGGCGCTGCGGGACAGAAGCCTTCCGTCACGCCCGGGTAGCTGACGATGATTTTATCCGGCGGCAGGTGAAATCGCTCCACCAGGAATTCCTTCTCCCACTCGGAGATGGCAATGATCCTGTGGCTCCGGCGGAGGGAAATCTCCGTCATGATCCGCAACAGCCATAGCCGCGCTCGCAGGTGAAGCGGGTTAGGGAATTGCCCGGCGAAGAAGGGCTCGACATTTTGCAGGATGATGATGCTGGGGGTGGGCGAGAGGAGAATCGCCATGTTGTGAGTGGTGTAAATCGCATCGACCCGTTGGGCGCGGAGAATCCAGGGAAGAACCAACTGCTCCCAAAGCACACGCCCGGTTCCACCCTGGGGCGCCCAGCGGGGCGAGTGAATACGGAAATTCGGCTGCCGCACGTCCAACTCTCGTGCGTGGGCGGCGGGAAGAAAGATCTCGTAGTGATGGAAGCGGTCCAATTGCGCCAAGTTGGGGAGAATACTCTTCAAGTATGTAAGGCTACCATAAGACGTCGCCGTGAGCCCGAGAATGGCGATATTCATTATTCCGTCCGCCCCGGCGCGGGCCCGGCCGGAGCCGCACCCGGTGGGGTCTGAGAAGCTAAAGCGCGCGATTGTATTCTCTCGGGCATGGCAAGCCGGCCTAGGGGTGATTTGCTGCGAACGCGCAGCGCCGCGTCAGCACGCGGGACGGCAGACCGCCTGGGCAGGAGCATCCAGGCGCGCGCACAGGACTTGCATGGCCACATGGAAGAGCATCATGTGAATGTCCTCGACCTTTTGCATGTCGTTCACCGGAATGTGCACCGGCAGTTGCGCCATGCCCGCCAGCTTCCCGCCACCAAAACCGCACAGCCCCACGGTGATCGCGCCCTGCTGGTTGGCGTATTCAACGGCTTTCAGAATGCTGGGAGAATTGCCGCTGCCGGAAATGCCAATCACCACGTCACCGGGGTTAAGGAAATTCTTGAGCTGCTCGACAAACGCCTCGCTGTAGGAAACATCGTTGGCGTAGGCAGTAATCGTCGCCATGTTGTCGTTCAGGCTGATCACGCGAAACCGCTTCTGCCGGCCGTACGAAACCCCTTTGTTCAAGTCGCCCGCCGCATGTGAGGCGCTGCTGCCGCTGCCCCCGTTGCCCATTATAAACACCTGGCGGCCTTCCAGGTAAGCGGTCTCCAGAAGCCGGAGGAATTTCTCCGCGGCGTCGGTGGGGATGGCGTCCAGCGCCTCCTTGAGGCCCTGGCAATAATCGAGAAACTGTTGGCGAATCATTCGTTCCCTCCTCGCCTGGATTATTCATCATCGGGCCAAGAAGGGCAAGCTCTGCGTGGATCGGATCATCGGGTCATCGGGCGATTGGCGATTGGTGATTTGTGATTTTCGGAGCCAATGAATTGTCTCATGTGCTCACTCGACATGACCGATATTCGATGCGGGGGAGTGTGTCACGGGGGGGGGTGGATGGCGGCCCCGCGGAATGACGCCTCCTCACGAGGGTGCTCGCGATTGCCGATAACCGATGCGGGGGATTGAGGGCGGCCCGGTCGATTATCCGAGGGCTGCGCCCCGCCGGAATTGCGCGTCCTCATATGGGTGCTCGCTCGCGCTGAGACGCCGAGGCGTAGAGATTCGAAATAAACAACCGCTCGGTTTTCACCTCGGCCTCTGCGCCTGTGCGTCTCTGCGCGAGCGTGTGTATTTTTTCAGAGCTTCGCATCCACACGACGGGGCTGGCGCAGAATGCCCCGGCTTTGGCGGAGGGATTCCGCTTGACTGCCCGCCCGCTCTGATTCAGACTTGCTTCATACACAGGGCCGACAAATTTCTCGGGGCAACTGAACTCGACAGGCGAAGGAGGGGAACGATGAAACCCATCTACTCTTGCGCAGCAGCCATGCTGATGATCGTTGCGGGGGCGGCGCTCTTACGGCCGCACATCATGAAAGCGGGGCCAGATTCTGCTGCGACGGTGAATTTGGCCGCCGCGCCCGCGGCGAGTGCTGGGCAGAAAAGACACTTGGCGGAGACCTACGGCAAGCTGCCGCTGAGCTTCGAGGCCAATCAAGGGCAGACGGACGGGGCGGTGAAGTTCCTCTCGCGCGGGAGGGGCTATGCTCTGTTCCTCACCGGTGACGAGGCGGTTTTGACGTTAGAAAGAGCAAGGCAAAAGGCAAATGGCAAAGGTCAAATGGCAAAAGTCAATGCAGGCGCGGCGCCGACCGGTACCCTTTCCGACCTGGTCGGGAGGCCGGAAAACGAAATGGTAGCGCAGCACCCGCTCTCCGGTGCTGCGGCTCTTCCAAATCTTTTGCCGTTTCCTTCGGCGGGCAGGGAGTACGGACCGGGCCAGGAACTGGAAAGGCCGCGGGACCGGAGAGCGGGTCCCGCGCTACCATCTTCTTCTCCCCTGGCGGAGGTTGATGAGAGGTCGACGGTACTCCGAATGCGTCTCTTGGGCGCAAACGCCAGCGCCGCAGTGATCGGCGCGGACGAACTCCCGGGCAAGAGCAATTATTTCATTGGCAACGATCCCAAGAAGTGGCGGACGAACGTGCCGAATTACGCCAAGGTGAAATACCAGAACGTCTATCCCGGCGTGGACCTGGTTTATTACGGCAACCAAGGCGGACAACTCGAATATGATTTTGTCGTGGCCCCCGGCGCCGACCCGATCGCCATCAAATTGGATGTAGGGGCTGGGCTTGCCCTGCCCGAGAACGCGCGGAGCGCAAGGACGGTTCCGGATGGATTGGAACGGGTCGCCGAGGCGACCGAGAGGGCAGGGCAAGCCCAGCCCCTACGAATCGCCGCCAATGGCGACCTCGTTGTCAAGACCGACGGCGGCGAGGTCCGTCTCCACAAGCCGGTGGTCTACCAGGAAAAGGCGTCAGGAGTTAGGAGTCACGAGTCAGACCGATATGATGCAAATTCGAACTTGAAAATCGTCAATCGTCCATTGACCCTCGACAATCGTCAATGCCTCGACGGCCACTACGTCTTGCGCGGTAGCAATCAAGTTGGTTTCAAAGTCCCAGCCTATGACCACACGCGGCCACTCGTCATCGACCCCGTGCTCAGTTACTCCACATATCTCGGCGGCAGCGGTAATGATAACGCCTCTGCCATCGCCGTGGACGCCTCCGGCAACGCCTATGTGGCCGGCTCCACGAACTCGTCCGACTTTCCGACGGTCAACCCATTGCAGGCCACTCTTAAAGTTGAAGGTTACAACACCGCCTTCGTGTCGAAACTGAACACCACTGGCTCGGCTCTGATCTATTCCACGTACCTCGGTGGCAGTGGCGGTGACGGTGCCAACGGCATCGCCGTCGATTCCTCCGGCAACGCCTATCTGACCGGGGGTACCGGCTCGTCCGATTTTCCCACCGTGAACCCGTTGCAGGCCTACCTTAAGGGTAACGGGACCGCCTTTGTATCGAAACTGGACGCGGCAGGCTCGGCGCTGGTCTATTCCACCTATCTCGGCGGCAGCATCGCTGATTACGGCAATGGTATCGCCGTGGACGCCTCCGGCAACGCCTATGTGGCCGGGTATACTTATTCGCCCGACTTTCCCACCGTTAACCCATTCCAAGCCATCTGCGGCGGCTGTAAGGTAGGTTTCTGGGCCGCCTTCATCTCGAAGCTGAACGCGGCGGGCTCGGCGCTGGTCTATTCAACATTCCTCGGCGGCAGCTTTGCTGATCAAGCCAATGCTATTGCCGTGGACGCCTCCGGCAGCGCCTACGTGGCCGGGACGACTTCGTCCACCGACTTTCCCACCCTCAACCCGCTGCAGCCTAGGTACGGCGGTAACGGAGACGCGTTTGTGACGAAATTGAACGCGGCGGGATCGGCCCTGGTTTATTCCACCTACCTCGGCGGCAGCGGTGGGGAATTCGGAGAGGGCATTGCCGTGGACGCTTCCGGCAGCGCTTACGTGACCGGGATTACTAGTTCGACCGATTTTCCCACGGTCAACCCCTTGCAGCCGCATATGGGAGGAGGGTACAGCTACACCGAGAATTCGTTTGTGTCGAAGCTGAACGCGGCGGGCTCGGCGCTGGTCTATTCCACCTATCTGGGCGGCAGCGATGCGGATTGGAGCCGCGGGATTGCGGTGGACCCCTCGGGCAACGCCTATGTGGCCGGGCAGACTTACTCGACCGACTTTCCCACCGTCAATCCGTTGCAGCCCACTCCCCAACGTTATGACAGCGCGTTTGTGTCGAAGCTGAATGCGGCGGGCTCGGCGCTGGCCTATTCCACTTACCTCGGCGGCACCAGTGGCAATTACGCCAATGGAATCGCCGTGGACACCTCCGGCAACGCCTATGTAACCGGGGCGTCGGCCTCGACCAACTTTCCCACGGTCAACCCGGTGCAGGCCACCAATCATAACAAGAACGTATACCTCGCAGACAACGACAACGGCAATGCCTTCATCGCCAAGATCGGCGCGGCGGACTCTCCCGGTGTCGCATTTGGGCCGGGAGCACTCACTTTCGGAGCCCAGAATGTGGGGGCGTCGAGCACGCAAACGCTGGCCCTGATCGCCGCCGGGAGCCAGCCACTCACCATTACCGACATTGCATTTGCAGGAACCGATTGCACGGATTTTACCCAGACGAATACGTGTGGCGCATTACCGGCGACGCTGCCAGGAGGAAGCCAGTGTGTCTTTACCGTAACCTTTAGCCCTAAGGCTGGGGGTGCGAGGACTGCCGCCTTAACCATTGCCGATAATGCTGCCAACAGTCCGCAGAGTGCTGAGGTGAGAGGTGGAGGCCTTTCGTCGGTCAACGGCGTATTTCTTTCGTCCGCAGGCTATCACTTTGGGCGTGTTGTGGTCGGGACAAGCAGCGTCGCGAAGACCTTCTCGCTGGTCAGCGACGAGGACGGCCCCTTGACAGGCATTAGTGTGAGCACCACCGGCAGCCACGATTACTCCCAGACCAACACCTGCCAGTTCCCGATTGCCGCGGGGGGGAGTTGCACGATCACGATTACATTCACCCCAACCATCTTGGGAAGTGATAACGCAACCCTGGTGGTGACCGACTCGGCCGCGAACAGCCCGCAGACTGCTGTCTTAACAGGTGCAGGGGTTGCGGCGGCGGTGGTGATGCCGGTGAGCACCCCTTAGCCAACACCAAAAGGCGGCACCCCGAGCGCCGCCAAGACGTTTACTCTGACCAACAATCTTCTTACTGCTGCGCTCAACAACCTCGTCATTTCGACATCTCTGTTAACGCGTTCTATCCGTGGGCGGTTCTGGCTTCTTAACGGTGGCGCCCCGATGCATCGGGGTGTGCTTTGCATGGGAGGCACCAGCCTTGGGCACCGGCAAGAGTGCCTGTGCCACCCACGCCTGTCACGGCTTGTTCATGAGGGCTTTTTCCACTGCTTCCGGGTTTCGAGCAATCACTGTCAAGTAGGCGCGCACCGCGCTTTCGGGACGCCTGCGCCCTTGTTCCCATTCCTGGAGCGAGCGTGGGCTGACGGCGTAGCGCCGGGAGAATTCCGCCTGCGAGAGGCCCAGCTTGGATCGGATTGCCCTCACATCCACATCCTCAGGAACCTCGACGTAGCGCATGAGAAGGGCCGTCCTCCCCTCCACGTGATCGACAACTTCCTTCATGGCGGCAATCAGACGCTTGCCCATTTTGGAGTGTTTGCTCTTGGTCATTGGACACCCTTCAATCGATTTACCAGTTCCTTTAATTGCTGTTTGTCCACCGGCGTCAAGTCTTCCTTCGCCGCTTTGGCATAGATGTCGAGGAAGTAGACCACATCGGCGGCTGACCGGTAAAAGTAGATCACTCGAACACCACCCCGTTTTCCCTTTCCTTGGCGGCCCCACCGCGCCTTTCGAACCCCACCTGTACCTGCCACGACCGGGTGTATTTCCGGATTCTCCGCGACGTGAACCTCCATCGCGTCTCGCTCATCCGCGCGGAGGACCTTTTCTATCCGCTTTGCATAGACGCTGGTGTAGGCAATCGCCGCGCTCATTTTTTCATTATACGGCATTGACGGACTAAGGTCAAGCACGGGCGGCACGGGCGGCGCCCCGATGCATCGGGGCGCCCTACGAACACGGGCAACACTTCTGTCACCGCGTCCTATCCGTGGCCGGTTCTGGCTTCTTGAGGGTGGCACCCCGATGCATCGGGGTGCGCTCTGCATGGGAGGCCTCAGCCTTGAGCACAGGCAAGCGTGCCTTTGCTACCCATGCCTTGTTCAAGGGGGCTTTTTCCACCGCTTCCGGGTTTCGATCGATTACCGTCAAATAGGCGCGCACCGCGCTTTCCGGACGCCTGCGCCCCTGCTCCCCTTCCTGGAGCGAGCGCGGGCTCGTAAGAGCAGTGGTAAGTGACGAGTGACCAGTGGCAAGAAACAGGGGCACTCCTCCGGTGACGACGCCAAAAAAAGCGAGCATAGCGTGATATTATTCGAGTAGGGCAATGGGAGGGTGCGGCGATGAGCGTGCTCAGTGAGGTAAACCCCACACGGATGGGCGAATTCTGCCGGAAGTGGCAAATTGCCGAGCTTGCCCTTTTCGGCTCGGCCTTGCGGCCGGACTTTGGCCCCGCAAGCGACGTGGACGTGCTCGTGACCTTTGCACCGGACTCCCACCCTAGCCTGTTTGATCTGGTACAGATGGAGGAAGAACTCAAAGAAATATTTGCTCGTGAAGTGGATCTGGTAAGCCGGCGAGGCATTGAAAACAGCCGGAATTACATCCGTCGAAAGGCCATATTGGATTCGGCACGGGTTTTCTATGCCGCGTGACGTTGCCTATCTGCTGGACATCCTGGAAGCAGCTAAATTGGCTGCCGCTTACGTCTCCGCAACCACCAAGGAAGAATTCATTGTGGACACCCAATGCCAGGACGCGGTGATCCGGCGCCTGGAAATCATTGGCGAGGCGGCCCGCCGAATCTCGCGTGAAACGCGAGCCAGCCTACCGGGCCTTCCCTGGTCGGCGATGATCCATGCGGAATCTGATGATCCATGAATATGACCACGTGGACCTCGCCCTGGTTTGGGACACCGTCCAAAACCATCTCCCCGCCTTAATACGATCCATCGCGCCACTGGTGCCTCCACCGGAGAACCCATAGCAGGACGCGGGTGGCGCCCCGACGCATCGGCGCGCCCCACAAACACGGGCAACATCTCTGTCACCGCGTCCCATCCGTGGCCTGTTCTAGCTTCTTAACGGCAGCACAGGCACTCTTGCTTGTGTCTTCTGCATGGGAGGTATCAGTATTGGACACAGGCAGGAGTGCCTGTGCCACTTACGACGCGTTCCTGAGGGCCTTTACCACCGCTTCCGGGTTTCGATCAATCACGATCAGATAGGCGCGCACGGCCCTTTCCGGACGCCTGCGCCCTTGTTCCCATTTTTGGAGCGAGCAGGGAATGACGGCGTAGCGCAGACCGCCGTCTTTGCGGTCTGCGGTTCTTCCTTACGTTCACGCTCCCGAACCCAAAGACATAGGCCTGTTTTTGAGATTTGTGGTTTTCCTTACGGAAGAACCGCGGACCCCAACGGCGGGGGTCCGCGCCGAACTGTGGCCCTTCATACGCCTTATTGCGGGGTCTCCAAATCGAATTTATGATTCTGAACTCCCCTTGCCCCCTCCATTTTCTCCTTGACAAGACCCACAGATTAGGCTATGATGGAAAAGTACGGCCGGAGATGGGGCCCGCCAGTTGCATCGGAGGCTAGAATACTGACCTGTTCATCAACCCTGCCGGGAGCATGATAAGAAGAGTAAGCCGACTGACAATGTGTGGCAATTGCAGTGTGACAGGAAGTCCAGGAGCAGACAATGTGTCCGAAGCTGAGAAGTTATTGAAAACAAAGGGTCGCAAAACCGCTTTTGGTTTCTCCCCAAAGCTGAGAACATACTGAAAATAAAACCACTTATAAACAAACAGGCGAAAGGCGAAAGTAGCGCGACAAAGTGTCGTTTGTCGGAGGCTACATTTTGTCACGGATACGCATCAAAAACCCTCGCCAGGGTACTGGCTCCGCGGTTAACGATTCGGCGCGATGATCGTCCCGAAACCACTAGCCCTTGGACGTGAACCGCCTCCTCATTCACTGTCAAAAGGCAAATTGCCGCGGCCGTCCCTTCTCATGGGGGGAGTTCTGGCAGTTTTTCCGCGTGCGGTGGCTCCAGCGCGTGTAGTATTAAAGCAGGGCACGCCATTTTTCGCCGCGGCGGAATTATGGATAGATCCGGGGTTCGGAGGGACCTTATGAAACTCGAGGGCAAAGTGGCGATCGTAACCGGCGCCGCCCGAGGCATCGGCCGGGCCAGTGCGATGCAATTTGCGCAGGAAGGCGCAAAGGTCACCGTGGCGGATATCCGCGCCGAGCTTGGCCGGGAAACGGTCCACCTGATCGAGAGTGCGGGTGGCCAGGCCTGCTTCGTTTTGACGGATGTTTCCAAAGAAGAAGACGTCAAGAAAATGGTGGAGGAAACGGTGGCCCGCTGGGGTCGCATCGACATCTTGTTTAACAATGCCGGCTATGCCCAGGTCAAACTCGTGGAGGAGACTTCGGAGGCGGAATGGGACCAGCTTTTTGGTGTAAACCTCAAGTCGGTCTTTTTCGGAGTGAAGCATGTTGTGCACTTCATGCGCCGGCAGGGCGGCGGGGTCATCCTGAACATGGGCTCGATCAGCGGTTTGACGGGCCAAATGCGCACTCCCGGCTATGTCGCCTCGAAAGGCGCGGTGGTGATGCTCACCAAGTCACTCGCCCTGGACTATGGGGCTGACCATATCCGCGTGAATTGCCTCTGTCCGGGCATCACCGACACGCCGGCATTTCGCGAGCACATTTCCTCGAGCGCCGACCCGGAGGCGCTCATTCGCGAGCGCCAGACGCGCGTTCCGCTCGGCCGCTTTTTGACTCCCGAGGACGTGGCGCGGGCCGCGCTGTATCTGGTCTGTGACGACAGCGAAGGCGTCACGGGAATCGCTCACGTCGTGGATGGCGGGTTGCTCGCCGCCGCCGAATATAGCTCCAACTGGTTGCCCAGGAAGTCCGAATGAGGGGCTGCCTTGTGTCGATGCCGGGCCAAAACCCCATGCTTTTTGATAGAATATCAGCGAGGCCCGAGAAACTTGTTGCGCTGTGGGCCCTCCAGTTGGATGGTGCACCTTGGGATTTTCTCCGCCCCCCTCGAAAGCTCTGACTACCATTAATGATTACGTCGAAGGGAGTTTTGTTCCCATCTCGCGCCTCATGCACGAGTGGGAATTTCATTCCGCCCTCCCCCTCAGTCCGGCGGAAGAACGGACGATGGTGCGCGAGCCGGTGCAGGCCGTCCCGGCGGCGATGGCCCAGCGGTTGGGAAAACTGCGCGTGCTGGCGGTGGCTTATATTGCCTGCCTGGATACCGGTGACGTGGTGAGTTGGCAAAAGCCCACGGGAGAAGCGCACACCGCCGCGTGGGTGGAAACTCCGGAACGCATCAACCTGCTGCTCGCCTGCCGCGAACTGGACGCCCACGATACGGGGTTTGAACTCCTGGGGAGCGTGGCGGAGTTGCTACGCCCGCGCCTGAGCCACTCCGAGATCACGGCTTATAGCCAGATTTTGGAGGAGGAAATCCGTCATGGCGTGCGCGGCGAAATTGATGAAGATGCCCTGAATGCTAAACAAGCCTACCTGGCCAGCCGCAACGGACGCCGCTTCCGGGCGCAGTTCGAGCGCTACCGCGATATTTCCTTCGTCAGCACCGCCGCCGAATATATGCACGGACTGTGGCACGACGTGCAAATCCGCGTCGGCCCCGAGCACCTTCCCGTCGCGCAATTGCGCCGCCGCATGGATTTGATGGCCGAGCTTTTCCCGCCTAACCCTGGCTATCGGGTGTTTGATGAAACGGTAGATAAGACGGAGTAGTTGATTCAAGTCGGACAGAGGATTTGACGGGGTGAAGGCGGAAGTGCTGGAAGCGACAAACCGCGGTTATAACAACCTCTCGATTTCATGACCGGCATGGGGAACTACTCATGCTTCCCTAACTCACGGCGGCCGGGGCCTGCCTGGGTGAGTCCTCTTGCAAATGGAAGATGGTGCGGACCACGTCGATGAATTCCGAGCGGTCCGGCCGCAGGGCGGCCTGCTTGAGTTCGGTGAACGGGGTGTGGAGAATTTTGTTCACCAACCCTTGCGTCAGGGCTTCCAGCGCCTGCTCCTGCTGCGGAGTGAGCTCGCCGAACATCCGCCGCATGCGCTTCATTTCCGCCTGGCGAATTTCCTCGACGCGCCGGCGCAAGGAAACGATGGTGGGCACAACGTTCAGTTGCTTCTCGCGCGCGCGGAAGAGTTCGATTTCTTCGTCCAGAATCCTATCCGCCGCTTCCATGGCCTTTTGCCGCTCGCACAGGTTGTGGTGGGTCACGCGTTCCAGCCCGTCGATGTTGACGAGCGTGCAGCCGGCCACTTCGCGCACCGCCGGGTCCACATCGCGCGGCACGGCGATATCAATCAGAAAAATCGGGCGGCCGTTCCGCTCCGCCATCAGGCGCTGCATGTCGTCGCGGGTGATGATGAAGTGCGGGCAGCCGGTGGAGCTGATGACAATGTCGGCATCGCGCATGGCTTGCCAAATCTCGCTGAAGTGAACCGCCAAGCCGCGCAGCTCCTGCGCCAGGGCGACGGCCTGCGCGTGGGTGCGATTGCTCACCAGCACCGTGGCGACGCCTTTCGACACCAGGTGGCGCGCGGCCAGTTCGCCCATTTGCCCGGCGCCGACGATCATCACCGTCTTGTCCTGCAAGCCGCCGAAGGCTTGCTCCGCCAACTCGACCGCGGCGGAACTGACGGATACCGGAGCTTCTGCCACGCGGGTTTCTGTCCGCACGCGCTTGGCGGTGTTGAACACGCGATGGAAAACGGACTCGAGCTGATTGCCGCACGTCTCCGCTTCCTTCGCCAAAAAATACGCTTGCTTGACCTGGCCCAGAACCTGGGGCTCGCCGACGATCATGGAATCCAAACCCGCCGCCACCCGGAACAAGTGGCGCCACGCTTCCTCTTCGCGGTGCACATAAAAACAGTGGGCGAACTCATCAAAGCGCACGCCGTAAAACGACTCGGCAAACCGGCGGAAACCCGCCATCCCATCTTGCTTCTCGAACGCCACGAGGACGAATTCCACGCGATTGCAAGTCGAGATGATCACCGCTTCTTCGATTTCCGGTTCGCTTTGAAGTTGGCGCAGGACTTCCGGGATGATCCGCTCGTTCAGCGCAAAACGCTCGCGAAGCTCCAGGGGCGCTTTTTTGTGACTGATTCCCACGACGACCAGATTCATGAACAATTTCCTTTACAGATGCTCATAAGGTATGAAAAAGCCTCATAAGCTGCGAATAAGAATCATCGTCGCTTATTTAAGGCTTCCGCCAGCGGGAAGGGGCAAATGGAGTGCCAATCTGGAATCGATAATGTGAGGAGAAATTCAACAAAGCAGGCGAAGATTTTCATCCTTTGTGTTCATGCAGATGAACAACCAAACAGGCTGAAGGACGAATTGGCCGCTATGCCGCAGCTATCTTGGGTTGGGTCATTTTCCGCAAAAGTGTCAGAAATTTCGCGCAACCTGTTTGCTTGCAATCATGTACATCCGCACGCTGCCTGCTAAGTTTCGCCATATCCTAACTGTACAAAATTTTTACAGTGACTTCCTGGTGGTATTCGGAATGCTACCTTTAAAATCGGGTGTGCAGGTGAAAGACATTCTGTCCGTCATTGCCCCACGCCCCATTTCAGGAGGTCCATATCAATGAAGCTGATTCGGACAGTTTTACTAGTAGCTTTTGCGATTATTATGGCGCTGCCGTTTGGTTTGGGCAAAGCCGAGTACGCCAAGAAAGAGGGCAAGGCTTGCACATTTTGTCATCCAGCGGGGAAGTTCAAGGAGCTTACCGACGCGGGCAAGTATTACAAGGATCACGACCATTCCTTGGAAGGGTACAAAGCGCCGGAGCCCAAGTAGCTCGCAACGATCGGTCGCGAGGGTGGGGGAAAAGGATCGGCCATCCTGCCCTCGCGGTCCGATGTCCCGTGAAGTGCAGGGGATAGGTATTCAAAACTGCACATGGCGGAGTAGTCGCAGTGGTAGAATATGTCCCACGTTGGTGGCAAGCGAACCCAAGGGTAAGAGAGGACTTTGGTTTTGTCGGACCCCATCAGAAACAATTCCCAGGGCGTTCCCAGCAAGCTGCGCGAGAGCCTGGCGCTTTTGATTCGTCCCGCCTTCTATCTGAGTCAGAATCTGATCAGCCGCACGGGCGTAGTTTTGGCCACAACCTCGGGCATCACTCTGGTTATTGCCTTGGCGTCGTTGATGTTGGGTTTTCAGCCGAATCCCTACGCCGGGATTCTGGTCTACATGATTTTGCCCGCGATCTTTGCCCTGGGGCTGGTGTTAATTCCGATAGGGATTTGGCGGGACTATCGCCGCAAGGGCCGGGCGGGCGACCTTCCGGCGATCTACCCCAAGGTTGATTTTACCCAGGGGGGGTGCGAAAAACCGTCATGTTTGTCACCCTCATGACGGCCATCAACGTTCCCATTTTCGCGATTGCCGCTTACAGCGGAACGGAATTCATGGAATCAACCCAGTTCTGCGGCCAAACCTGCCACTCGGTCATGGACCCGGAATACACCGCCTACCAGCGGTCTCCCCATGCGCGAGTGGCGTGCGTGGAGTGCCACATTGGCCCCGGGGCGTCGTGGTTCGTGCGCTCGAAGCTCTCGGGCAGCTACCAGGTTGTGGCGGTGACCTTCAATCTCTATCCCCGGCCCATTCCCACCCCCATCCACAATTTGCGCCCGGCGCGCGAAACCTGTGAGCAGTGCCACTGGCCCGAGCGTTTCTCCGGCGACAAGCTGGTAATCCGCACGAAGTATGCCGACGACGAAAAGAATTCTCCTACCAAAGACGTGCTTCTGGTGCACATCGGCGGCCGCGATCCGGATCGCAAGCTGGTGGGGATTCACGGCCGCCATCTGGGGTTCGTTTCTTACCTCGCCACCGACGTCAAGCGGCAAGAGATTCCCTGGGTGAGCTATCGCAACGAGGACGGAACGGTGACCGGGTATGCCTCTACGGAGACTCCCCCCCGGGCGGACCTGGTGGCGCACGGGGAGCGGCGCACCATGGATTGCATGGACTGCCACAACCGGCCCACTCATACCTACGACATCCCGGAAAACGCCGTAAATCGCGAGATGGCGGCCGGCCGCATCAGCCCGGCTCTCCCCTTTATTCACAAGGTGGCCATTGACCTTCTCAAGCGGAATTACCCGAGCCGCCTGGAGGCGCAGACCGAAATTCCCGAAGCCTTGCGCGAATACTATCGGAAGAACTACTTTGCCGTTTATAATTCCCAGCGCGCGCAGATTGAAGAGGCGGCGAAGGCGATCTGGTACATTTATCAGGGAAACGTCTTCCCCGAAATGAACATCACGTGGGGGACTTATCCCAACAACCTGGGACATAACGATTTTCCAGGCTGCTTCCGCTGCCACGACGGCAATCACAAGGCGAAAGGCGGCGGCGAGATTACCCAGGATTGCAATGCCTGCCACTCCCTTCTGGCCATGGACGAACCCGACCCGAAGATTCTGCACGAGCTGGAAGGAGGGCAGTAAGAACAGTGGATAGTGGACAGTGGATAGTGAACAGTGGGCAGTAGGCGGCGGGCAGTGGGCAGTGGGCAAGGAAACGATGTGGCCCCGAAGGGGCCGAATGTCATTAGCCGTGGGTGAAACCCACGGAGCGAATGCGTCTTGACGGTTCACCAACCCCGAAGGGGTTGAATTTGGTGAGGCGCCGGGTTGGTGGAAAGTGGATTCGACCCCTTCGGGGTCGAGAGGCATTCTGCCGGAGGGTGCTTGTCCGTAGGTTTCACCCACGGCTAATGATATTGTCCCCCTTCGGGGAACAAGGTAAAGACTCGACTGTAATCTGGGCAAGAATATTTATTTCCAAGGAGGACTCCATGAAATTGTTCCGAGTTCTGGTGGCGCTTGCCATTCTTAGTGGCGCGATGGTTTCAATTTCCACCGCCAAGCCCGAGTACGCCAAGAAGGAAGGCAAGAAATGCACCTATTGCCATGTCAAGATGGGCCAGAAAGATCTGAATGATACGGGGAAGTGCTACAAAGACAACAATCATTCCCTGGACAAGTGCAAGGCTCCTGAGGGCAGCTAGAAAGCGTGGCATGGCCATTGTGGCCATGACTGAGCACGGGCAAGATGCCCGTGCCACAGCGGTGCGATAATCTGACCAACGCGCAGGCGTTACGGCGTGCGGGGTGTGGTGTTAGCGAGGGAGTGTAGCGCGTGAGCCACGGAGTGGCGACATCATTTAGCCCACGGTGCCAGCCGTGGGAGTGAGCGGTGCGCAGTTGCGCGTGAGCCACGAAGTGGCGTCATCATTTAGCCCACGGCGCCAGCCGTGGGAGTAGGCGATGCGCAGTTATGTGAAAGCCACGGAGTGGCGGCATCAGGATTCATCTCGGCCCGTCATGATGTCGCCCCTACGGGGTTAAGGAAGTTCGTGGGCCGTGTCTGATCCCCTGCTGGCGCCGTGGGCCACAAGATGCCGCCCCTCCGGGGCTGAGATGGATCCCCTGCGGGGATCAAGTCAAGGTGGTAAAGAGGAGTGTTCCTATGTCCCCACCCGAGATTCCCGAAAAGGCCGGGCAACCCGGCCGTCGATGGGTGAACGTGGTTCTCGGCAGCGGCTTGGCCGCCTCCGTAGTTTCCTTTGTTTACCCGGCGATTCGCTATATCATTCCTCCCCCGGTGGCGGAATCCACCAACCGGTCGGTGGTTGCCGCCAAGGCCGCCGAGCTCAAGAACAATAGCGGGAAGATCTTCAAATTCGGTTCCAAGCCTGCCCTGCTGGTGCGGAAAGCGGATGGCACGTTTCTCGCCTTCAGCGCGGTTTGTACGCACTTGAACTGCACGGTGCAATATCGCGACGACCTCCATCAAATCTGGTGCGCCTGCCACAACGGACTCTACGACCTGGAGGGGCGCAACGTGAGCGGCCCGCCCCCCCGGCCCCTGCAAGTGTATGAGGTGCACGTTCAGGGCGAAGACGTGGTGGTGACGAGGAGCGCATAGCATGAGCGGACCAGAGCAAAAGCAACCAAGCTGGCTTGACGAACGGTTCGGCGCGGGAACGATTGAGGAGTTCCTCCGCCACAAGATCATCCCCATCCACCGCCATTCAATCTGGTACTACTTCGGGGGCATGACCCTGTTCCTGTTCATCATCCAGGTCCTCACCGGGATTCTGCTGCTGCTTTATTACCGTCCCACACCCAACGACGCTTTTGAGAGCGTGCAATACATGATGACCCAGGTGCGCTTTGGCTGGCTCATCCGCTCCGTGCACAGTTGGTCGGCGAACCTCATGATCTTCACGGCGTTCGTTCACATGTTCAGCGTTTATTTCCTCAAAGCTTACCGCAAACCCCGCGAGCTCACCTGGGTAACCGGAATGCTGCTGCTCTTCATCGTCATGGGGTTTGGGTTCAGCGGTTACTTGCTTCCCTGGAACACCCTGGCGTTCTTTGCTACTAAGGTGGGGACGGAAATGGCCGGCTCGGTTCCCATTATCGGAAAGTGGTTCCTGATTTTTCTGCGGGGCGGCGAGGAAGTGACGGGCGCCACGCTGACTCGATTCTTCGGTTTCCACGTCGCGGTTCTTCCCGGCCTCGCCACGCTACTGCTGGCCTTCCACCTCCTGTTCGTGCAGCAACTGGGAATGAGCGTGCCTCCGGGGGTCGAGCGGGCCATTGCCGAGGGGCGCGAGCCGAAACGCACCATGCCCTTCGTCCCCAACTTCCTGTTGCGCGACATGATCGGCTGGTACGCCGCCCTGGGCGTGCTGGGAGCGCTGGCCGCCATTTTTCCCTGGGAGCTGGGCGCCAAGGCCGACCCCTTCGCCGCTGCCCCGGCGGGAATCCGCCCGGAATGGTATTTCCTGTTTATGTTCCAAACCTTGAAATACCTTCCGGCGAAAATCGGGTTTATGGATGGCGAATTATTGGGAATACTCGTGTTCTCGGCGGCGGCGCTGGTTTGGGTCGCCGTCCCGTTTCTGGACCGGCATGTTGGCTTCGGACGAACCACACGTTTCTTTACCGGCTTGGGAGTCTTTGTCATCGGGTACATGCTGGTGTTCACCTGGTTGGCGCTGAGGTAAGGAAAGAATCTCAAATCTCAAATTTGAAATTTCAGATGCAGCACCGAGCCTCCGCGGTGAGAAAATCGCCGGATAGGAATCTGCCATGAAAACTTTGGCTGCGATACTTCTGGTATTGGTGTGCGGGCTGGGCTCGGCGGGGGCGGATTCCGGCAAGAACTCCTGCGCGAACTGCCATGCGGCGCTTGAGGACGCCCGGTTGTTGAAGCCCGCCCAACTCTTCGACGGCGATGTTCACCATCAAGCCGGATTGACCTGCGCGGACTGCCATGGCGGCAACCCCAACGATGATTCCATGGCCGCCATGAGTCCGGCCAAGGGTTTTCGCGGGGTTCCGAAGAAGTCCGCCATCCCGGAGTTCTGCGCCCGCTGCCATTCCGATGCCACTTACATGCATCCCTTCAATCCCAAGATGCGCGTTGACCAATTGAGCCAATACGTCACCAGCGTGCATGGCAAGCGGCTGAAGCAAGGTGACGCCAAAGTCGCCGCGTGCGTCGATTGTCACGGGGTCCACAACATTCTGGCGGTCTCCGACACACGCGCGCCGGTTTACCCCTCGAACGTCGCCGCCACGTGCGGGCGCTGCCACGCGAACGCCGCCTTGATGAAGCCGTACAAAATTCCCACCGACCAGGTGGCGCACTATCAGAAAAGCGTACACGCCGAGATGCTGGCCGAGGGTGACACCTCCGCGCCCACCTGCACTACCTGCCATGGCAACCATGGCGCCACTCCCCCGGGCGTGAGTTCCGTCGCCAATGTCTGCGGAACCTGCCACGTTTTCTTTGACCAACTCTTCCAAAAGAGCCCGCATCAAGCGGCCTTTGCCAAAATGGGACTGCCGGGTTGCGTGCAGTGCCATTCGAACCATGAGATCGTTAAGCCTTCTGACAGTTGGGTCGGAGTGGGACCAAATTCGGTCTGCGCCACCTGCCACACGGCCGGCGACGCCGGGCTCAAGAGCGCGCAGGGCATCGCGCAGGATTTGGCGCGACTCAATCTCGCCATCGCGCAGGCCGACGCGGTTCTGGATACGGCGGAACGCGACGGCATGGAAGTGTCGAGCGCCAAACTCGAACTCGCCGGCGCGCACGAAGCCTTGATCAAAGCGCGCGTCAACGTCCATACCTTCCGCGACGCAGAAGTTCAGAAAGTCACCGATCCGGGTTTGGAAATCGCCAACAAAGCAGACCAGGCAGGGGTCGCCGCCCTCCAGGAATTAAACTACCGCCGCAAAGGCTTGGGCGTGGCCCTCATTACCATCTTTGTGGCCATCGCCGGGCTGTATCTGAAAATCCGCCAGATCGAAGCGAAGCCGCAAGCCTAAAGCGGGCAGTGGGCAAAAGGCAGTGGACAGTTGGCAGTCGGCGGTAGGCAGTAAGCAGTCGGCAGCCGCCAGTGGGCAAACGGCGGGGGTCGCGAGGTGCCCGAGAGCCCGCGTAGCGGGTCTTGTAGCCCACGGCGAGCCAGCCGTGGGATCACGGAGCCGAGAATACCGCGCGAGCCACGTAGTGGCGACATCAGGATCCTGCTCGGCCCAGCGTGCAGATGCCGCCCCTACGGGGCTTATCAAGTGGTTCTGCCACCCGTGATCCCATGGCTGGCTCGCCATGGGCTACAAGATGCCGCCCGCTACGCGGGCTTTCGGGCACCTCCTATTTTCTGCCTACTGCCCGCTGCCCACTGCCTCCCGCCTGCCTCCTCCCTCCTTCCGCAAAATTCGCGTTTGCTTTGTGCGCGGGGAATTCACTAAAATCATTTGAGGGGCGTGTGCGAAGTTATTTTTGAAGGAGGGCAGGTCGTGGGTCAATTTGATGTCGAGGCGGCTTTACGCCGCCATATGGCGAGGTAAACTCGCCGCTACGTGGCTTGGCGCCGAAAACTCGCCGCTACGTGGCTTGGCGAGGTAAACTCGCCGCTACGGCATCGAATTGACCTACTGCCGGAGGGCAGAGGTCACTTGGACGGAAAAAACTATAGGGTTGGGTTGGTAGCGGTAATCCTCATTTTGGTGCTGTGCGGAGGGGTCCCGTGGGTGGTGATGCGCGCGGAGCCGGCCGCACAAGGTTCGGCCATCAGTGATGCCGCACGCGACAAAGTCATCACGTACTTCCGGGAGCGTTTTGGCGTACCCGATACCGTAAAGCTTTCCCTGGGTGCGGCGCATCCTTCGGGTGCGGCCCCAAGCTTCAATGAGGCCGTCCTGAATCTGGACGACGGCAAGAAGCAGGGCGCGCAACTCCTGTTGGTTTCCAAGGACATGCGTTACCTGATCGTGGTCAACGGCAGGATTGTTGACCTCAACCAGAATTCTGCCGAAGAGATGGTGCAGCGCATGCGTGAAACCTTCAAGATCCCTGCCAATGTGAAGGTTTCCATGGGAGCGTTCAAGCCTTCGCCTTCCCCTGACTTTGAGCAGGGGACCGTTACCTTCGATAACGGCCAGTCCAAGCCGGACTATCCGGTGCTTCTCGGCCGGGATGGCAAACACCTGATCTTGAGTGAGCTTTACAATCTGACGGTTGATCTTAGTCAGCAAGCGCTGCGGACCATTACGCTGCATGACGAACCCACGCAGGGACCCGCCAACGCCCCGGTTACCATTGTCGAGTACGCCGACCTCGAGTGCCCGACCTGCGCTCACATGCACGAGTTTCTGGAGACCCAGGTGCTGCCGCGCTACGGCAATAAGGTGCGCGTGGTTTTCAAGGAGTTTCCCCTGCCCATGCATGACTGGTCCCTGGTTGGGGCGGTCGCTTGCCAGTGCGCTTATGAAATCAATCCTCCCTCCTACGCGCTCCTGCGATCCGCCATCTTTCGCAACCAGCAATTCATCAACATTACCAACGTCCGGGAATCGTTGCTGAGTTATGGAGAACAAGCGGGAGTGGACCGCGTCAAGCTGGCGGGCTGCCTCGACGCCCGATCCTCGCTCCCCCGGGTGCAACGCGACTTGGCGGAAGGCAAGCGCATCAACGTGGATCGAACCCCCACCTTGTTCATCAATGGGCACAAGATGGTCGGACTGCCCTCCGACGATGCCTACTTTCAAGCCATCGACGCGCTTCTGAGCGGCGGGAAGTGAGAATGTAAATGGGAAGTGTCTCAGTTTTGATGTAGAGGCGGCTTTACGCCGCCATTTGGCGAGGTAAACTCGCCGCTACGTGGCGTGGCGAGATAAACTCGCCGCTACATCATCGAACTGAGACACTACCTGTAAATGGGCAGGATGAGCGCGTGAAACTCGTCAAGCGAATTGCCTTGATCACGGGGGGGGTGCTGGCGCTGGTCTATGTGGGGGACTACGGGTCGGTTCGCATTCCGATTCCCAAAGGCCGCGCCGCCTATGGCACGGTCACCGTGCGCCCCTACTACGACGTGGGACTGAAAAGCGGCAAATCGGATTTCTACTTTCTCGATCCCCAAAAGCAGACTTGTGTGAATTCCTTGTTTCCCCACATGGGGTACACCCCCTGTTGGTACCTCCGAAAGCACACGCACCCGCGCATCAAGATGTAAGTGCCTTGGGCAGTGCCCTAATTTGAACGTAGCGCCGCCATCTCCGATTTCTGGAGTCCGATGGACTCCATCGGAGTCCGCAAATCGGACTTGGCAGCTCAAGGCCGGCTGGAAGCCGGCGCTACGCTTCAAATTAGGACACTACCGTGCCTTGGGCAAAAGGACGCACCGAGCCTGAGGGATTCGCCGGCGGAATCGACGAATTGTCGCGGCAATCCTCCAGACGAGGACTATTTGTCGTATTCTGTTTTTGACCTATGTCAAACAGGGTAACGAAATTGCTCTCTCGGCGGTGGGGTGGTTCAAAAGCACCGCAATATTCTTCCTATCGGATGGATTGCGGCGTAAGAATGCACACCCTCCCGAGGAGTGCCATGCCTTCCAAGACATTGTTTCTAGCCCTGGTTTTAGCGACAGGATGTTTGTGGGCTCAAGAAGAGAAAAAGGAGACGCCTGCTCCTGGCGCCGCCCCCACCGCCGCGCCCGCGGCGCCCCACCCGGCAACGATTACGGACGAAGACAAAGCGAAAAAGAACCCGGTAAAGTTCACGGAGGTTTCCGTGGACCGTGGCAAGAAGACTTACGGCTCCCAGTGCGCTCTCTGTCATGGAGATAAAGGGGATGGGAAGGGTGAACTGGCGGCTGACATGAAGCTCAATCTGCCGGATTTCACCAAGCCCGACACCCTGAAGGATCGGACCGACGGCGAACTCTTTGCGATCATTGGCGCCGGGAGAGATCCCATGCCGTCGCAAGCCGGCCGCCTGACCGACACCCATCGCTGGAACCTCGTGAACTATCTGCGCGCCCTTTCCGGCAAGGTCCCGGAGAAAGCCACGGGGAAAGAGCCCGAGGAGAACATCCTCCTGGTCCCGGTTCCTCCCAAGTAGTCTCGTGCGCCACCTTCCCGCCCGAGGGAATCATCTGCCCGGCGGCAGATCGATCCCTCCGGCGGGATGGGCGGCGAGGAGCGGGGTTCAGCGCGTCGCGAGCTTCTTGGCCAGGGTCAGCACCACATTGCGGTCGGGGTCGCCGAGCCGGGCCACCACGTTCTTGAGTTGTAACATGAAGCGCGCTTCCTCCCCCGCTACCCCAGGTTCTTCAGCCAGTTCATCCAAGCTCTTGCGCCGAAGCAGATTGGGCGTAGGAGCTTCACCCTCACCGGAATAAAACAGTCGATATAAAGGAACATCCAGGGCACCCGCAAACCGCTCCAGTGTCTCCAGGGAGGGGATCGTGTGCCCATTCTCAATCCGCGAGATATAGCAACGTAGCAGGCCGGTGCTCTTCTCGATATCTCCTTGCGACAACCCTTTCTCCTCACGGAGAGAACGCAATTTTGTCCCGATCACCATAAATTCAACGCCTCGCAATCTTTTTGTTCGATTTGACATTTGTTCGTTCTTAGACATTGTGAAGGAAGATCGGAGTGCACTCAATGTAACTGTGGTACTAGTACAGAGGTAATGTCCTGGTCAAGTCATGGCGAGACAGAGGTTAGGTTCCAGGTATCAGATGTCAGGTATCAGGTGTCAGGGGTTTTACTGGCGCTTGGCACCTGACACCTTCTTTGCTCCGCGCCTCGGCGGTGAGAAAGAAGGCACGCTTACGAGAAGACCATGGACAGCAGCGCCATGCGGACGTACAAGCCGTTTTGCGCCTGGCGGAAGTAGGCGGCGCGGTGGTCGCTATCAACCTCTCTGCTGATTTCATCCAGCCGAGGCAGAGGATGCATGACGATGGCTTTCGACTTCATCAACCCGAGCGTGTGACGGTTGATTACGTAGACGCCACGGCATTTTTCGTAATCGGCAATGCGGTCGCCGAAGCGTTCTTTCTGGATGCGCGTTTGGTAGACCACATCGACTTCCGGCAGGACTTTGTCCAGGTCGGTCTCTTCCGCGTACCAGATTTGGCGCTCGCGCAGGTGTTCGAGGATGTCCTCTTTCATCTTCAATAACGTCGGCGCGACAAAGTAGATTTTGATGTCCTTATATTTGCTCAGCAAGTAAGTGAGCGAGCGCACCGTGCGGCCTTGCGCCAGGTCTCCCACCATGGCAATCTTCAGACCATCGATGCCCCCAATTTCTTTGCGGATGGTGTAAAGGTCGAGCAGGGCCTGGGTGGGATGCTGGCCCGCGCCGTCACCGGCGTTGATGATGGGGGCTTGGGAGACGGTAGCAGCCCGCTTGGCGGCCCCCACCTCATAATGGCGGAGCACAATCACGTCCGCATAGCCATTGAGGATCCGGACCGTGTCTTCCAGGGTTTCGCCTTTGGCCACGGAGGAAAACTCGGCGGCGTTTTCCGTGGAAATCACCTGTCCCCCCAGCCGGTGCATGGCGGTTTCAAAGGAAAAGCGCGTACGGGTGGAGGGCTCGTAGAAAAGCGTGGCCATGATGCGCTTCTGAAATTCCAGGATGCCCCCGTGGGCAACGATGGTTTCCATTTCCATGGCGGTAATGAAAAGCTCGTGAAGCACCGGCGGATTAAATTGTTGAGCTTCGATGATGTGATGTAATTTCATGGCGGGTTTTGACTCCTCCTCGAGCTGGGATGGCCGCGGCGCCGTGGTTTGGGCGCGCTTTCCTTTCGTGGCATGGCCATCCTGGCCATGACTGCTCACGGGCGGGACGCCCGTGCCACCCCCCGGCGGCGCCTTGGGCAAAAATGCGCAGCGAGGGAGAATACCACAGGCCGTTCATCTCTGCTTGCGCAAGCCGGCGGTTGCTGGACATCCTGATTCCTGCGATAATTTTTTGTTGACAACGACCTCACCTGGAAGGGTACCGATGAACATATCCCCTGGCGAATCGATCCCGGCTGCACCCGTGCAACGGATTCTTGCGGCGGCGATGTTTGCCGCCGAAAAGCATGCCGCTCAGAAACGGAAAGGGGCTGCCGCAGAACCTTACATCAACCACCTGATCGAGGTGGCGCAGTTGATCGCCGGCAGCAGTGAGCGGCTGGATACCAACCTGGTCATGGCGGGCTTTCTTCACGACACGATCGAGGACACGGGCGCCACGGCGGAGGAACTCGAGCGAGCGTTTGGAAGCGACGTCACCGCGCTCGTGGTCGAGATGACGGACGATAAATCGCTGCCCAAAGAAGTCCGCAAAGCCTTGCAGGTGGAGAACGCTCCGCATAAGTCGGTGCGCGCCCAGGTCATCAAACTGGCGGACAAAATCTCGAACCTGCGCGCCATCCTGGCCAGCCCGCCGGTCACCTGGAGCGAGGAGCGCAAGCGCCAATACATCGCGTGGGCAAATCAAGTCGTCAGCGCTCTCAGCGCGCCCAATCCGATTCTGAAAGCGGAGTTCGACAGGACCTATGCGCAATTAAATGGTTGAGCGAGCCCTTTCCGGATTCGGGGGCGGGCGGAAGGACGGGGCTTCCTCTCCGCCGCCCTCGCAGTTCCAAAAGGCAAGATGTCTAGGCCCTGCCGCCCGTCAAGATTGCGCCATCACGTTGCGGATGTAAGCGAGATTCTTGCGCATGTCCGCTTCTAACTGCTTCGGGTGCGCATCGGTCTCCAAGTTCGCGAAGCCCGAGAACCGGATCTCCCGAATGGCTCGCATGATGGGCGCAAACTGAATGTTGCCTTCCCCGAGGTAGTGGGGATTATCCTTCAGATGGAACTGGCAAATCCGGTCTTTCCCCAGCCAGCGGATCTCTTTGACCGGATCGAACCCGGCCTGCGTGGAGTTCCCCACGTCGTAGTAAACCAGCACGCTCGAGGACTGCGACCGCTCCATGATGCGGACATTGTCCTCGGCGGAGATGGTGTCCTCAAGGCCCAGGAGGACTCCCGCCTTAGTGGCTTCCGGCCCCAGCTCGCGCAGCGCATCGCCGACGTGGTCCATCTCCTCTCGGGTCTGGAGCGCCCAGCGGCCGAAGAAGGGCAGCAGGAGTACTCTTGTATTCAAGGCCTTGGTCAGGCGAATGGAATCGAGCACCCACTTGGGGCCCAGCGGGTCGCTCTTCAGGCCGTTGTCATGCAGCTTGTCGACGCAGGTCCCGTCGATCGAAATTTTATATTGCTTGGAAAGGCTGAGGTAGCGGGCAATCACTTCGGGATTGTCCGTGGGCATCTTGCCATCCACTAGCTTCCGCCCGAAAGACATCTGCACCCCATCGAATCCGAGCTTGGCCGCCAGCGGCACCGCCTCCGGGTTGGCGCCCAGGTCCAGATTCCAGTCCGTCACCCCAATGCGCAGCTTCTCATCTTTAGCGAAGGCCATTTGCGAGCATAAGCCGGCAGCTACGCCAGAACCGAGAAATTTACGACGTGTAATTCTGAGCATATAAACCTCTTGAAAAACGGAGTTACGTGCGCGGCAAACCATCAGGCCCAGGATTCCTCATCCGCGATCCTGAGCGGCAGCAGTATACACCCCACCGGCTCGCTCAAACGAACTTATACTGGCCGGGGACCGGGAGCGGAGGCACCTCCATTGCCATTTTGTAGTCGAACACTTTGGGCTGGAGATCCTGTTGCGAGGCCATCGCTTGATCCCAGGTAATTTCCACGCCCGAGTAAGCCGCCTCGCGGGCCATGATGCAGGTCAGCGTGCTCTCCGCCACTTGTACGCCTTCGTTGACGTAGGGAACATCGCCGCGAATGCTGGCCACGAGGCGAATGTGTTCCTGGACGTAGGGGTCCATGCCTTTCGAACCCATGTCGGTGCCGTCGCTTTGGCCTTTCGTGCCCGTCACGGTATTCCACACTTTGCGAAACCCGCCCTTGGGATACTGCCGGCAGGCGCTATACATGTGTACACCATTCGGGTACACATAGTCGGCGGTCATGTGGTCGTAAATATTGCCGTACAGTTCCTCGCGCGGGCGCCAGGCGGCTCCCCCGGAGGCGACCACGCTGGCGGGATGGGCGCCCATCACCCAATTGCAGAAATCAATGGTGTGAATGTGCTGCTCCACCATCTGGTCTCCGCAGATCCACACAAACGAGTACCAGTCGCGATGCTGCCATTCCATGTCGCCCCACGCCGGATCGCGGTGGTCAACGTGCAGAACTGGTCCGCTTAGGTAGCTGGCGCCGAGAGCCGTCACTTCACCGATGGCGCCGCCGCGGATTTTGTCCACGGTTTCGATGAATTGTTTATCCGAGCGGTGATTGGTGCCGGCCACGACGGTCAACTTCATGTCTCGGGCTTTCTGGACGGAAGCCAGGAAGCGGCGCGTTCCCACCGCGTCGGTCGCGATCGGTTTTTCGGTGAAGATGTGCCTGCCGCCATTGACCGCGGCTTCGAACTGCGCGGGCCGATGGCCGGGCGGCGTACACAGCAGCACCAGGTCAAGGTCCGAGGCGATCACCTTGCGGTAGGCATCAAACCCGACAAAGCAATGGTCCGGATCCACCGTCACGCGCTTGCGGATCGATTCCACCAATTCCGCCAGGGGCTGGCCGGTGAAAGCCGCGGCGTTCTTCGGGCTCGCTTCCGCCAGAGAGTTGGGATCGCGCAGCTTGGCCAGGGAGGCCTGGAGCTTGTCTTCGAAGATGTCGCCCATGGCCACAAGCTCGACGCGCGGATCAGCACTGAGCAGGTCCGCCGCGGCTCCCGTGCCGCGGCCGCCGCAGCCGATCAAGCCGGCTCGCAGCTTCTCCTTTCCCGCGCCGCGCACCAGCTCGGGCCGCAGGATTGTGAATGCCGAAGCTGCCGCTCCGGCAGCAAGCGACTTGCTGAGGAAGGATCGACGATTAAAGCTAGGAAGTTCGTTTTGCGCCATATTCACCTCGCCATTCTGAAAGTCAACAGCTCACAGCCGACCGCCTACAGTGAGTGCCGAATCGACGGTGAGATTCTCTCATGCCCGATGACCTGGGGGCAACCGCACGTTTTTTTGCGGTTCCGCCGCCCTCCAAGTTTGGCGGCTGGTGGTATGCTCAATTGGAACCGGCAAGTCCAAATGGAAGTCCAGGCGAAACCGGATTCCTAACCTGCCGCGTGGAAGGAGAGGCGAAACATGCCAACGATCAAAGTGCTGTACGTAGGAGACTCGGAAGTGGTTCTCAACCGTTATCTGGTCGGCGCCGACGTGATCGAGCAATCGTACTTTAATGACAACGGCCGCTGGTTCCGTGACGCCATGGCGCCGGAACCGACGGTCGAGGTCCACCACGTCACACCCCATGATGTGCCCACCCAGTTTCCCGCCCGCCTGAGCGACTTGCGCGCATACAAGGTCGTGATCTTCAGTGACGTGGGCTATAACTCGATGATTTTTTACCCCGGCCTGACGCCGCCTTATGTCTACCCGCTGGGACCCGACCGGGTGGGCATGGTGCGCGAATTTGTCGAGCAGGGCGGCGGGTTCCTGATGGTCGGCGGCTATCTGTCGTTCGCCGGCCTGAACGGCATTGCTCGCTGGGGCGGAACAGAAATCGAGACTCTTCTGCCGGTTGCCATCGCTCGCACCGATGATCGTGCCGAAGTCGTTCAAGGGTTCCGGTTCGATCGGGTCGAGCCGGATCATCCCATCGTCGCGGGACTGCCTTGGAGCGACGCCACCTGGACGCTGTGCGGTTACAACAAAGTTACCTTGAAGCCAGGAGCAACGCTCGTGGCGAGCTACCGGGACGACCCCATCATTGCTTGCTGGGAATACCAGAGTGGGCGCAGCGCGATTTTTGCCTCCGATTTCGCTCCCCATTGGGCCGGAGATTTTGTGCGCTGGCCGCACTACGCCATGTTCTGGAAACAGATGGTCCATTGGCTCGCCCAGCGCACCTGAAACCCCACCCGCCGGATCACTGCTTCGGCGTGCTGAAATCCACCTTGGGAGCTTGGCGCGCCCCCTCGGAAGCAGCGAAGTAGTCGTTATTACGCTGGAATCCCGCCCACCCGGCAAAGATGTTGTTGGGGAAAAGGCCGATGTAGGTGTTGTAATCCTGGATGGCCTCGTTATACCGGCGGCGTTCCACGGCGATGCGGTTTTCGGTTCCGGCCAGCTCGTCCTGAAGGGCCAGGAAGTTCTGATTGGATTTGAGATCGGGATAGTTCTCGACGATGGCCAGCAGCCTGCCCAGGGCGCCATCCAATTGGCCATTGGCGGCGATCTTGGCGGCGGGGGTCTGGGCATTCAGCAGGCCGGCGCGGGCATTGGCAACGTCTCCGAACACTTTCACCTCCTGCTTGGCATAACCCTTCACCGTTTCCACGAGGTTCGGAATCAGGTCGGCGCGCCGTTGCAGGACTACATCCACCTGCGCCCATGCTTGCTTGATGGCTTCATGCTTGCGAACCATTTCATTCCGGCTGCTGACGTAAGCTCCGCCAATAATGAGGCCCAGCAGCACCACGACTCCCAACACCGCCAGCAGAATCTTCATGACCTTCCTCCTCGTGATGTAGAGGCGGCGGAACCTGTCCCGATCTTATCGGGACGCCGCCATGTGGCGAGGTAAACTCGCCGCTACGTTATCCATGTGGCGAGGTAAACTCGCCACTACGTTATCCATGCGGCGAGGTAAACTCGCCGCTACGTTACCATGTGGCGAGGTCAACTCGCCGCTACGTTATCCCTTCGCCGGTGGAACTGCCAACCGGCGGTCCATCTCTTCCGTGACCTTGGAGACCCTGTCCAGGTAGGCGTCGAAGGTTGCCTGCACATCCACATCACGCCCGCGTTTGTGCCCTTCACGAATCTCGAAAATCGTGTGAAAGGGGGCGGGATCAAACCCCAGCACAGATCCCAAGCGGTCCATCGTAGCTCTCTTGGAGGACGGTGGCTCCTCCCCCAGGGCAATCAAGGCGTGCCGGAACAGCGCGGCAAACGATGAAATCGAGGAGGTCATCAGTTCCAGAGTCTTCCGCGAGTCAGCGGGATGCATCAGGTAGTGCTGCCGCAAGCGCAAGGTATTGTTCCGTAACTCCCTTTCCACGTGCAGGCGGTGAAGATCCATCGGGATGTGGAGCGAGGCCATGACCTCTTCACCGTGAAGAACGCGATGAGCCGCTTTGATATCTAACCATTCGATGGCGAAAACATCCGCCGACTGCTGAAGCTCCTGGAGGGTGAAGAAGAGCGGCGCGGGGTGTCCCTTCTTGGCCCACCAGGCCGTGGCAGGGTGCAACTTGCTCAAGTGGTCCCTATCCAGACTCTGCATGATGCAGAGGATATTCACGTCGGAATGCCCCTCGTGGAACTCTTCCGTTGCCGCCGAACCGTAGAGCATTACGGACAGCAGGTTGCTCCCCGCGGCATCTTTCAATTTCGTAACCAAGTCCGTCAGGTCTTTTTCTGCAATCATGGTTTTTGCTCCCGACTGGTTCCATCCCCAAATCTTCTTGCGCCGTGAAGAAAAGACTCACCACAGAGGCACAGAGACCACAGAGAAAAGCGCTCCTGCTGGCGCGGGAGGGACTACGGTCGCCTAGTGGGTTGAGCCGCAGTTTTTTCTCTGTCTGCTCTCCGTGCCCTCTGTGTCTCTGTGGTGAAATCCTTCCTGCGCAGCCGCGTTAATGATTTGCTACCAGCTACCGCCGGCTCCACCTCCACCCGAGGAACCTCCCCCAAAACCCCCGAAGCCTCCGCCGCCTCCCCCTCCCCCAAAACCACCTCCACCCCAGCCGCCGTCGCGGCGTCCCCCGCCTCCCGTCAAGAGAGAGATCAAGAAGAATGGGCCGAGAAACCTGAGTAAGAGGGGCGCGACGATGATGAACACAATGATCAGAAGAATGATCTGTCCGGTTGTCAGGTGCGACTCCTGCCCCTTTCCATCCTCCGCGGCAGGGGGGGCGGCAGGGAAACCGGCCAGGCTATCCAGGGAAACGTGGCTGTCCTGAGCAATGACCTGCGCGATCTGGCTCATCATTTGCATGACCGCGCCGTTGTAATTGCCTTGGCGCAATAACGGAACCATGCTGCGCCCGAAACCACCCACCTTGCCGTCGGGAAGAATGGGTTCGAGGCCGTAGCCGACCTCCGTCCAGTACTTGTGATCGTCCGTGGCCAGCAGGACCATCACGCCGCGGTCCGTCCCTTTGTACCCCACCCCCCATTTCTGGAAAAGGTGATTGGCGAAGTCTTCCACCGTGTCATCTTCCAGAGTCTTGATGGTGACCACGGCAATCTGGGCCTTGGCTTTTTGATCGACCTCCGTACTCAGCGCGGTAAGTTTCTCCACCGTCGGGGCATCGAGCACGCCGGCAAAATCGTTGACGTACCCCTGGGGGTTGAGCTTTTGCCACTGTTCCGCGTGGGCTGGCACAGCCGGAATGACCAGAAGAAGCAGGACGGATACTGCAAGCGCGGTGCAGCGGGAGCGTATCTTCGAGGGGTTGGATAAGGACCGCATCATTCCCCTGCGCGTTGATCTCCAATAGCGATTTGTCGGGGACGAATTATCAGGCCCGCGACGTAAGATCGCACGCGCAGATAACTAACTCTTGATGGTACACGGCATTGAAGGCCGGCGCAACCTCCGATAGGGACTCTTTCTGAGGTGGCACAGGCGTCCCGCCCATACGCGCTAAGATAAGCCACCTTCTGAGGTCTGTGGCTCGCCTCCACCACTCTCAGCCCGCGCCGCGGGCGTCGTCATGTAGCCCACGGCGAAGCCGTGGGACCCCGGTCAGGCGAAAGACGGCCCAGCCCCGGAGGGGCGGCGTCAGGGCACTGCCGGTTTCATTTCATTCCCAGCTTCTTGCCCGCCGCAAGCCGGCGGATTGCTTCTTGCAGCCGCCACGTTTTCGTTTCTGGTTGCTTCGCGGAATCGATCCAAGCGATGTACATTCGCCGGTAGGAGGGCGCAAGGCTCTCGAAATAGTTCCACGCTGTCGGGTGGTTTCGAAGGACTTCTTGAATGTACGGCGGAATTTTAGCGAGCGAGGGCCTTGGCGCATCGCCGCTTCGATGCGTGGGCGCCCGGTTCAACCCCGCCGGCATCAATCGCCCGCTGGCCTTAAGCTGCGCATAGCGTTGGCGGTTCGACGTGGACCACTTGCTATCCGCCTTGCGCGGCGTGAACTTGCGCGCATAACGCGCGTCGTCGAGGCGCTTGATGAGGCTATCGACCCAGCCGAAGCAGAGCGCTTCATCGACGGCATCCGCGTAGGCGATCGAGGCCTCCCCGGTGTGCCGTTTGTGGAAGACCAGCCACACCTCCGATTCCGAGGCGTGATGATCAGTCAGCCACCTCCGCCACTGCTCCGGAGTCCGTGCCTCAACGGTCTTAAGAGTTTTCGAGCGCACCGTCCGCTTGCCTCCTTCGGAGTTGTTCAGGTTCAGCCAGCACCCGGCATTGGTCTGCATCACAGGGCGCCCAGACTGCTGAAGACGGGGAGAATAATCAACAAATCCGCGCCGGCGTGAAACAAGACCGATCCCCACAAGCTCCCCGTCTTTTGCATCAACCACCCCCAAGCGATCGAGAACCCGAGGAGCGCGAGCAGAAAACTCCATAGGTTCGGCGCGTAGGTGACCTGCATGTGTGCCAGGGTGAAAGCCAGGGCTGTGGAGAGAATAGCCAGCCATTTGCCGATCAGTGGCTCGTATCGTCCCAGAAACAATCCGCGGAAGAGGAGTTCCTCCATGAAGGCGTTGGATAGCACAAAGAGGAGTATCCATGGGACCAAAGACATGAGCTTGGCCGTGCCGAGGGCTCGGGTCGCTGGCTGCATCAGGCTCAGAACCAAAAGCGCGGCAGCGGTGATCAAGCCAATGCTGAGGCCGAGTCTCCATCGACCTTTCCGGATGTATAGTGATTCAAAATCTTCGCCGCACAGCCCTGCCACGGCGAGAATCCCGATCACGATGAGCGACGCTTGCAAAAACTTCGCCACCGCGATTCCCATCGGCGTTTGCGTCGTCAGCCCTAAGAGCTTAAGCCCCGGGTCGGCAAAGAAAAACCCCAACGAAAGGCCAAAAACCGCCGTGAAGTAGGCAAAGTAAACCGGCCGCAAGCGGCTCGACGGGTGTCCATCGCGTGCGACCCACCACAGAGTTCCGAAGACGACAAGGAATCCAACCCTTGCGGCGTAGTTGGCCCACACCGGCAAAACGGGGACAAATGTCATCGTGAGGGCGAAGATGAGGAATCCACAGATGGTGAGGAATACGAACAGCCCTTGTCTCATGGAGTCTCCTGCGGCGGACGATCGGCAGTCAGCCGAACGGAGTTTATCACGGGCGGGGTGGAGCATCGCGCCCGAGCGCCGGGCCCCCAGCGAGAGGAAGACCTGCCTTCAATGATACTTCAGGTC
>CAVQYM010000029.1:0-37920 GCA_963718175.1 uncultured Acidobacteriota bacterium | reverse complement strand
GGAGGTGACCGTGAAAGCTTTGGCGCCGCCCCAGGCTGCGCCTATGATGGCAATCGATGAGGCGAGTTCATCCTCCATCTGGAGGAAGACGCCGCCCACCGTGGGGATGCGCGAAGCGAAGTGCTCGACCACCTCGGTGGAGGGAGTTATGGGATAGCCGGCAGCGAAGTTGGCGCCCGCCGCCAGCGCCCCCTCGCTGCAGGCGCAATCACCGTCCAGGAAGTGCGCCCCGGTGAGCACGGACTTGGGATTGGCATTATTCAGAGTCATCTCGAATTCTCGTCGGCAATCACCCTTCTGTGGGAATGCGCAACCCGAAAATTGCAAAGTCCGGGCAGTAGAGCCCGCAGAGGTCGCAACCCGTACAAGCCTCCTCCTTGGTTAGGTATGGCGGGTGGTACCCGTGACTGTTGAACTCCTGGGAAAAAGCCAGGATTTTCGGGGGGCAGAACTCGACGCAGAAACCGCAACCTTTGCAACGGTCCCAATCAATAAAGACTTGGCCTCGGAACTTTCGAGCTTTGGGTGCTGCGGGAGCGTCAGGCATCTGAACCTCGACGACAGAGCGGCAATTTCCTGAAATTCAGGGGCTAATTGTCCATCTTGCAACCGCCCCTGACATCCGGAGCATTCCAATGTCCAATTTGACCGGCTAATTAGAAGGAAATGATGTTTTTCCCCTCAGCGACATCATCACTGGCTTATCCAACTCGACCTTGATGCCCGAATTCCCGTTTGAACCCGGACAATTTGGCCGCGGCAGTGGCCTGATTGGCCTTTCTCTACTGAGTTGGCTTGTAGTCTCCAACCTCCGGGGCATCAGGGTTGGTGTCAGGGCCGAAGTACCGCAGTGAAACGAGCGGGTCCCGACTTGAATGGTTCTCAAAGGTCACGCCTCCCCTCGCTGCGTCATAGGAAACAAACACTTCGTCCTCCGTCAACTGCCCAAATCGGATCAAGGATGGGCAATCCACTTTGAGCTTCCCGATTCGCCCGTGACCTTGGGTCACGATCAGCCCATAGGCGCCATTGTCCTTAATCGTGCATCGGGCTCCAGGTTGAACGGTTAATTCCTTGGCGCTGAAAAGCTGCCGGCCTTCCACTTTGCCATAAACCACCCATCGGTCCAAATAACCTTCCGAAGCGGTATCGGCGACGGGGATGGGTGGCAGAAAGTGGTGGTCCCTGAAATGCGTATCCGTGTTCATGGGCCAGTCGATCTGATCCACGAGAAAACCCAGGTCGTGATGTTTTTCCTTGGGCACGTCCTTTACCATCAAATCCCAGGGTACATAGCGGCCTTCAACGAGGGATTGGTACATCGCGAAAACATCGCTTCCCCACTGCGGTTCGTAAGTAACCAGCGAGCCCGGAGCATGAAGGATGCAAGGAGGCACCAACCAGCCCGTACCGGGCCGCAGTCGGTAGGCCTTGGAGAGGTCCAGGATACAGTTGTCACCCTGGTTCCAGCGCTCCAGGCACAGGCGAACATCCGCCTTGGTCGTGCCGGGCTCGAGGCCGAAGTAGGTATGCGGAAAATTGTTGTCAAAGGGGTTCAGTTGAGGCGGAAAGTAATAGGACTCGGGCTTCCCTTCCTGGCCCACCAGCTTGGCCTGGGCGGCGTTTTGGTGCAGGTGAAGGGGGATGGGGCCAAGATTGTCAAAAAACTTGCTGTAGACCGGCCAGCGCTCGAACTCCTCCCAGAGTTTCGGCCCGATGAGCTGCAGCCCCTCGACGGCAATGGCGTCCTTGAGAGTGAATCGCTGCCCATCCTGAATCACATAACTCAACCCCTCGTCGGGAGTGCGATTGTCGTTCATGGCCTCCGTGGTGGAAGCAAACCAGCGTTCGTCGATGCCCCCGCGCTGTGCTCCGTAGGCGTAGAGATCTTCGGTGGCCAACTTCAGCCGCTGGCCGGGCATCAGGAACGATCGTGGAACCCAGGTGGGCGTCAAACGCAAAATACCTTCCCCCGCTTCCAAAGCACTTCGAGTCATCTGATTGATGGATGCTCCACTCATTGATTCCTCCTTTTATCCGAACATGTTTTCCGTAGCCCCGTCAGGGGCGCAGGATCGTAGCCCAGGGTATCGGCCCTGGGAGACTCGAGTTTCTACCTTTTGAAGCGCGGGATTCGGTCCCCAGCGGTCGAATAGTGACAAAACCCCGACGGTTTCAGCATAATATGCGTCATTCATGTGTCAAATGTCGTCATATGTCCGTCATATGTACACAAATGTCGCCTTTTCCCTCGGTAAAATAGTCTCTTTTTTGTTTGTTTCCATATACATTCCAGCTTCGTTCGTCATTTTTTAACATCTTTTTTCCCCGGCTCGCCCCCGTGCACCGGGCGGGTGAAGCCGCCGCGAGGTAAGAGTGAGGCGCGGGTCGCCACACGTCCCGATATCCCTTTCCTGACGGTTTGCGTCAACCTCCTGTCTTTCATAAACATCCTGGCAAGCATCGAATAAAGTATTGGCTTTCATAGACATTCTGGCAAGGCGGAAATGCGACATTTTTTCTATATGTGTTTTCAATGACATCGCGAAACTAGGTTCCATTTTTTAATTCCCCCTTTTTCCCGCCCGCGAACTCCACCTTGACGATAAATGCTTTTAATTGAATAAGATATGATTTCACGGAAATTCCTTGAATTTCACCCAAGTCCTTGTGTTTTCATGCACATCGTGGCAAGCAGGGAGGTCTTTCCCGGCCGGCGCTTCTCCCGCTGCCGCTTCCCTGCTCCCCTTTAGGCTAGCACGTGGGCAAGGAACACTGTCAAGAACATTCTTGCAGAATTTCCTACCGGTAGGAAAAATTCTGCAAATGGGCTTCATTTTTCCTGCCGGCAGGAAACTCTGAGCTGCGGGTTTCCGATATCCACCTCTTAACGCCCTCTCTCCCAGGGCGGCGCAACGTGAAAAATATAGAAACTCCAGACCCACGGCTTGCGCCGTGAGCACCGTTATCTTCCCCGCTCTGCGGGCTGAATCCATCAGCGAATTCTTGATTCAGGACACTAAAGTCGCTTGACCCAGATTTCACGCACCGATACTTTGCAAGGGAAACTCTCGATCTCAATCCCGATTAGCCCCGACTGATTATTGGAAGAATTCGGGTCATCGTCCACGTATACGGCCATCAACTGTCCATTGAGAATATGGATGAACGTACCTCCCCGGGCCATAATCAGATACTGGTTCCAGTCATTGACCTTGACATAACCACCCAATGCCGTACGGTCGGCGATATTGCCCAGCAGGCGCGGCCCCACGCCGGGGGAGGTCCGCACCACCTGGCCGCGCCAGGCAACGATGCCGAGCGGAGTATTTTCTGAATAGAATTGGCCGGTAAATTCCGCGGTCATGGGAACCACCGGGAACCAAAAGTCCGCCTGCGGACCGGTCATCATCCAATCGAGGTTGGGGGCTGGTTCGCCGGGGCGCTGGCGGCGCCAGGGCAATCCCGTCTTACTCCGATACTGGATGCCGCTCCCGCCGCCATTCTCGACTTTGATTTCGAGTTTCAGATCGAAGTCCTTCGCCTCGAAGCCGTGGTAGGAGATGTAACTATTGCCAATGGGCTTTTCCTTGGTGGATTCTCCCACAATGGCGCCGTTTTCGACGCGCCACACTGCCGTGTCGCCGACCCAGTCGTTCAGGGTCTGACCATCGAAGATCTGAACATAACCCGCATGATCGGAGAAATCGATGGGATCGGGTTCCCGGAAACCGGACGATCTCTGCCGGTGAACGGGGGGCGTGGGGTTGCCGGCCGCCTGCGCCGTCGCTGCTGCTCCCGAGGCGGCGACAAGTTGGGTTTGCCCTGCTGCCAATGGCCTTGCGTGGCACATCATCCATGCCAGGCCGAAAGCCAGGCCCATCACACTGCCCTTCAAAGCGGTGGAAGACTCCGCTGCGAATGTTGATGTTCTCATAGGCCCCCAGATTAATTTCGCCACTAGCCGGGCTGGTTGTAGGGGTACGGCTTGCCGTACCCTCCTCATATTTATCGCGCCACCGAACCAAGAGGGTACGGCAAGCCGTACCCCTACAACCAGGCCATGCCGCGGTGCAATTTTCAAGAATTGGATGTTGCAACACGCTATCGTGCGCTGTTCACCTTTTCCCAGGCGCGGTTCCTGGCTGCGGTCAGGACGGCGTCGGTCACATAATCGGTTGCCAACCCGTCGCGAAAACTCGGTCCCGGCACGTTTCCGTTGGCTAATCCGCACAAGAAATCCGCGGCCTGATGAACAAAGGTGTGTTCGTATCCGATTTGCAGGCCGGGCACCCACCAGTGCTTCATATAGGGATGATCGCTATCGGTAATGTGGATCGAATGCCAACCCCGCAGTCTTCCTTCGTCGCGATGATCGAAGTATTGCAAGCGGTGAAGGTCTTGAAGGTCCCACATGATCGACGCATCTTCGCCATTGATTTCGAGGGTGTACAGAGCCTTGTGTCCCCGTGCATAACGGGTGGCTTCAAAGGTGCCCAGTGACCCGTTGGCGAAGCGTGCCAGGAACGCACTCGCGTCGTCGATTCCGACCTTCTGGACCTTGCCCGTGAGATTGTGTTTGCGCTCCTTGATGAATGTTTCGGTGGCGGCCGCGACCGAATCAATGGGACCGTTCAGCCACATCGCCGTATCGATGCAGTGCGCGAGCAGGTCTCCCGTCACGCCGCTTCCCGCAACATCGACGTCGAGACGCCACAGCGCTTCCCCGCCCTGCGGCAGGTCTTTCGAAATCGTCCAATCCTGGAGGAACTTGGCGCGATAGTGAAAGATACGGCCCAGCCGGCCCTCGCCGACCAGTTCTTTGGCGAGGGTAACCGCCGGTACCCGGCGGTAGTTGTACCAGACCATGTTCGGCACGCCCGCTTTCTCGGCGGCCTCCACGATGGCCTTTGACTCCGCGGCGTTTCGACCCAGCGGCTTCTCGCACAGGATTGCTTTGCCCGTCTGCGCCGCAGCGATGGCCACCTCGGCATGCGTGTCGTTGGGACTGGCGATGTCGACGACGTCGATATCCTGGCGCGCGACGAGTTTTCGCCAGTCCGTCTCGACTGATTCGTAGCCCCAGGTTTGCTGGAAGGCCTCGGCGCGCGAGCGATTACGCCCGCAAACTGCCTTCAGCACAGGTTCGTAGGGAACATCAAAAAAGTTCGAAACCTTGCGGAAAGCATTGGAATGGGTTCTCCCCATGAAGCCATACCCGACGACGCCGATGTTTAATCGCGGTTTACTCATCTCACTCCTGTGGTGCCAATGAATCCCATCCGTGTACCTCGCGGACGGCGATCATCGTGGCAAGGATGTCGCGCCAGGTGTTTGGATCCGTCATCACGCTGTTAGAGAACATGCAGCCATCCCAGCAGATGTGCTGGAAGGCGCGAGTTGGCTCGCCTTGATCGTCACGCAGCCAGTAGCCCGCGTGGCGGACAATGTGGAGTTTGCCGTTGGGGTCGTTCGGAAGGCAATGGCGTCCGGTCTTATCATGTGATTCCGACCCTTTCACCGTGGCATCGTTTTGGGCGACGTGGAAATCGATCGTCCAGGGGCGAAGGGCGTTGGTCAACAATCGCAGAGACTCTTCGAACTGGTCAGACCGGCTCCAATCAAACGGTTCGGGCAGAAGCCGGTCCTCCGGAGCGTTGTAGCCGAGAGTGAACAGCAGCGTGTGCGCCATATCCGCCTGAAACCCCAGCGTCTGGGGGCGATCGACCAACTCCGAGGAGTTGGACCATGCGCTTCCAGCTATGCATACCGCCCCAACAGATTTCACCTTCCGCCGCCAACTTCTCGCCGTATTCCCCGGCGATGTCGCATGCCTGGCGAAAAGTGTCAGCAATGCGCTGGGTATTCCTTTCCGGATCCACCGCCCATTCCGCCGTGGTGGTTGCGGAATCGATGCGAATGATGCCGTAACGCCTGATCCCCAATTCACGCAACCTCCGGCCAATGCGGCAAGCCTTGCGAACCTGCTCAAGAAACCGCTTGCGCTCGTCGTCGCTCCCCATGGCCGAGCCACCGCCCGTAGCCCCCCACACGGGAGCAACCAGCGAGCCTATGACCAGACCGAAGGAAGCAACTTTGTCGGAAAGCCTCTTTAGGTTGTCGTCGCTCGAATCGATGTCGGTGTGCGGACTCGTCAAGAACAAATCAACACCGTCGAACTTCACGCCCCCCACATCCGCGGCGGCCGTGATCTCCAGCATGGTGTCAAGGGCGATGGGCGGTTCAGAACCGGCGCCCTTTCCGACCACGCCGGGCCACATGGCATTGTGCAAAGCAGGGAGTTTATGATGTAAGCGCGTATTCATGTCTGAAATCCCGTCGATTTCGCTTGAGAATGTTTAAATCTCTTGGTTTCTGCCCTAAACGTATGCCGGAACTCTTGCCAGATCGACCAGATCAGCGGCCCCACCCTGACCATGTCTCGCTGGATTTAAGCGAGGAGGTCACGCCCGAGTAACGTACACCGGGACGCGCCAGCACGCAAGCTTACGTCGTGTTAAGGGCTGGGTCCCGTCAAACACCGACGGAGGATGAAAAAGGACCCCTCACCCCCACGACGTGCAGAACGTGGGGGGTGAAGGGTCTCTTCGTATCCCCGGGACATTGAGTGAGCCCTGCCGTCTCGTAAGACTCACCACACCATGCTGAATTCGCGGTTCTGTCACCGCATCAGGTTGATGCCAGAGGCTCGAAGACCAGTTCGGTTGTGATCGTGATCGCTTTGTAAAGGCTGAGGTAGACCGGGCATTTTTCCGCAAAAAAGCCATGAACCTTAAAGACCGTTTCGCGGTGCTGCTCTTCCGCCCTGAGCCTCAGCCTGACGTGAATGCGCCGGATCACCAGGACGCTGCCTTCCAATTCCACTTCACCCACCGCTTCGGAAACCAGACGTTCATTGGACGCTGAAACTTGGCGCGCCTCCAGCGCACCCCCGAAGGTTCCGGTAAGTCAACCGGCGGCAGCGGCGACGATGTAATCGAGCGTTGTGGCGTGCTCCTCGTACGCGCCAGGCGGCACCTTGTAGTGCTCGGCGACGGCTCCGTGGACGCCGAAAATGACCGGCTTGCTCTCGGCGGGCAAATAGGCGCGGCGAATGGGACCCTTTATGCGCTCGATGCGCACTTCGGACCGATACACGACCTCCCCCATACCTCACCTCCGAAAAAGCCATTGTACGCCCCACCGTTCAGCCGCGCACGAAAACCTCCAGCGCGATGGAACGCGGGCCGCGCACCACGATGTGGTCGCCCGGCCGAACCGCGTAAAGCGGCAGCGGCGAGCCCGTAAGGACGATCTGGTCCGGCTGGAGTGCGGCGCCAAAGGACGCGAGGTGCTCGGCCACTTTGGCGAGGGACGCGAACGGCCCGCCCGGAATCGCGCCGCCATTCGCGCTTCCCATCAGTTCGCCGTTGCGAAAGACCGAAATCATCTCGCGATTCAGTTCCGCGGGGTCAGGGCACGGGATTTCGCGGGATGGGAGGACTACGCCCGCGTGCAACGCGTTGTTGGCAATCAGCTCCTGCGAGGTCGGCGCGGCTCCCCGGAAAACTTTGTTGTGCAACTCGATGACCGGAAACACCGAAGCAACCCGAAGGTCGGCGGCGATGCGGACCGCAAACTCGCCCTCGATGGCGAGGCCGTCGAATGCGGCGGGATCGAGGACGGCGCCGGAGGGGTAAAGTTCGGTTGCGAAGATGTGCCCAAACGCCGGCTGGTTAAGACCCAACTGCCGTTGCACGGCTTCGCTAATACATCCGATTTTGTAACCGGCAATGGCTTCGCCGCGCGCAATGCGCAGGGCGGCCACTTGCCGTTGCACCTCAAACGCCTCGGAGATAGTGAGCGTGAACGCAGCATCCTCGAAAACCCGCCCCGGTCGGTGCGTGTCATAATCCGCCAACTGCCGTTTTGCGATCTCCGCGATGGAGGATTCGAGCATGAGGATTTAGTTGCTTCCCTGCCTCCATCGATCATGCTATCGCCGAGGGTTTCGATGGGTGAACTCTTCGCGAAAATCAGCAGTGTCTTAAAGTCGCGTTGCGGTCAGAGTACAAGAAGCGCGTCGCCTGGTTTGAGCTGCACAACCTTCTCGTCGAGTCTCAATGCAATGGGATTTTGGGGAGAGGAAATGAAGACCTGTTTGACCTTAAACACGTTGTCGGCTAACGCAAGCGCATCGCCACCCGTGCCAACCCAAACGTCCTGATAGACGTCCCATCGGTCGGGGTTCTTCTCGGACCGGACAATTGCCACGCTTCTTTTTGCGAGGGTTTCAAGCGATTTGGGTGGCCCAGGCAACGGCGTCACAACATACAATTCCGTAAAGCCCGCCAGTTGAACAAGCTTTTTTCCTTGGTAGACGCGAACTTCAAATCTGTCTGTTTCTATCCGTTCTCTTACATGCGCAACAGGATTGGGATTCGATTCTGGTGAGGCTTGACCAGCGTGTAGCGCTGCGGGGAGTGCTTGCACTGTCAGCAAACCGAAGATGAGGATGGCCCAATACCTCTTAACCATGGCAGCCCTCCTTTAGGTAACGCAATACTAACACAGAGTCGGGTTGTGCAGGACCGAAATGACTCACACCCCAGCAACGCGACTTTAAGATACTACACGAAGATCGACCGCTTTTTCACTTTTAGGCCGCGCACCCCAGCCCCAAAACAAGGTTTGAATCCGGCCCAGGGGTGGCGTATGATTGCCGCCCGAACGGAGTCGCAAGGAAGTAGCCAAACTCAAGCTCTGGATTCTATGCTCTGAGGAGCAGCGGTTAATCGCTGATGCTCGAGTTTCGATTTTCGAGTTTCCATTTTCGAGTTTCGACGAAATGGCAAGGAGAGGCGATGAGTTTCGAGACGATGATGGTGAAATCTAGGGTCGCCGGACTTTCGCATGCGCTGCTCGTGGCGGCGCTGGCGCTCGTTGCGGCGGGCGCGGCGCGGGCGGAGGAGCCGCGCTACTTCGCCATTCGCAACGCGCACATCGTGCCGGTTTCCGGACCGGAAATCAAGCGCGGGACGGTGGTAATCGCCAAAGGCCTGATTGTGGCGGTGGGCGAGAGCGTCACGATTCCGCCGGAAGCCTGGGTGATCGAGGGGCGTGGCCTGACCGTGTACCCGGGCTTCATTGATGCGCTCAGCGACCTCGGCCTGGGCGGCGCGCCGGCGGGTCCGGGCGGTGGTGGAGGAGGCGGCGCACCGGGTTGCGGTCAAATGCAAGCGCAGACCGTCTCGCAGGGTCCGCAGGACCGCCCGGCCACCACTCCCTGGGTAAATGCCGCCGACGAACTCAAGCCCGACGACAAGCGCCTGGAAACGTGGCGCAACGCCGGTTTCACATCCGCGCTGGCCACTCCCCTAACGGGCATCTTTGCGGGCCAAGGGGCGCTGGTGAACCTGGCGGGAAATCGCCCCAGTGAGATGGTGGTGGCCTTGCCCGTGGCGCTCCTGGTTACTTTGCGGCCCGTGCAAGGCTTTGGAAGTTTCCCCGACTCGCTGATGGGCGTGCTCTCCTACGTGCGCCAAGTATATCTGGACGCCAACTGGTACCACGAGGCGGAGGCCGTTTACACCGCGCACCCGCAGGGACTGGAACGTCCCGCTTATGACCGCACCGAGATGGTGATCGACGAGGCGTTGCGCGCGGGGTGGCCGGTGCTCCTGCCGGGCAATACCGCGCAGGAAGTGCACCGGGCGTTGGTGCTGGCCGATCGAATCGGAGCGCGAGCTGTGATCTACGGCGGCCAGCAGGGCTACGCTGCCGCCGACGAGCTGGCGGCAGCGAAAGTCCCGGTGCTCGTGAACCTGAAGTGGCCGGAGAAAGAGAAGGATTCCGATCCCGAAGCGGAAGAGCCATTGCGCGTGCTGCGCTTCCGTGATCGCGCGCCTTCTTCGCCGGCGGCGCTGCAAAAAGCGGGCGTAAAGTTCGCTTTCTACCTCGAAGGCGCGGGCTCCCCCAAGGATGCGCTGAAGAACGCCAAGAAGGCCATCGACGCTGGCCTCGCGAAGGACGCCGCCCTGCGCGCTTTCACGCTCAGTGCGGCGGAAATCCTGGGTGTGGGCGACCGCCTGGGCTCGATCGAGGCGGGCAAGATCGCCAACCTGGTGGTGGCAGACGGCGATCTGTTCAACGAAAAAACCAAGGTTAAGATGACCTTCGTCGACGGCCGTCGCTACAACGTGTACGAGCCCGGCCGCCCCACCGAACCGCCGACGGTCAAGCTGACGGGCAAGTGGAAGCTCACCGTGAACGCGCCGCAAGGAACGCAGGAAGCCACCGCCGACCTGACGATGGCGCCGGATGGCGCGCTGACCGGATCGGTCACCGGAGCCTCCGGCGAGATCATGGGATCGATGGGCACCGTCTCCATCTCCGAAGGCTGGGTGAGCGGTGCAAAGTTCAGCTTCACCATCAGCATAACGATTGAAGGCAGTCCGGTGGATGTGACTTTCAGCGGCACGCTGGAAGGGGAGCAGATGAAAGGCACGGCGAGCGGCGGCGGGATCTCGGTGGATTTCACGGGCGTGCATCCGGGCGGAACCGTCGCCCTGTCCGCTGCTCAGGAGGTGGAATAAATGAAGCGGGCATTTCTGGTCGCGGCGGTGGTCCTGCTCGCCGCGTGTGCCGTCCGCGTGCAGGCCGCCGATGTGACGCTGATCAAGAATGGCACCATCCTCACTATCACCAAGGGGACGATTGAAGGCGGCGACGTCCTGATCCGCGACGGCAAGATCGCCGAAGTGGGCAAGGGCCTCGCGGCGCCCGAGGGCGCCAAGGTGATCGATGCGACGGGCCAGTATGTGATGCCGGGCATCATCGATTGCCACTCGCACATTGCCGTGGCGGGCAGCGTGAACGAGGGCAGCGTCAGCGTATCATCGATGGCGAATATCGCCGACGCGCTGAACCCCGAGGACATTGATATCTACCGCGACCTCGCCGGCGGGGTCACCGCGGCCAACGTCCTGCACGGCAGCGCCAATTCCATTGGCGGGCAGACCGAGGTGATCAAGCTGCGCTGGGGCAAGCCGGCCAAAGACCTGCCCTTTGAGGGCGCGCTCCCCGGCATTAAGTTCGCCCTGGGTGAGAACCCCAAGCGCTCGGGGTCCGGCATGCGCGGCGCGCCCCGCCGCTATCCGGCCACGCGCATGGGGGTGATGGACGTGATGCGCGAATCCTTCAGCGAGGCGCTGGACTACAAGAAATCGTGGGACGACTACAATCGCCGGAAGGCAGCAGGCGAGACGAACCTGATTCCTCCCCGGCGCGACCTCAAGCTCGATCCGCTGTTGGAGGTGCTGGAAGGCAAGCGCTTGGTGCACATCCACTGCTACCGCGCGGATGAAATCCTGCAAATGATCCGCGTGGCCGAAGAGTTCAACTTCAAGGTCGCGACCTTCCAGCACGTGCTGGAAGGCTACAAAGTGGCGGATGAGATTGCCAAGCACGGCGCGGGCGGGTCCACTTTTTCCGACTGGTGGGCTTACAAGATGGAAGCCTACGACGCGATTCCTTACAACGCCGCCCTGATGGCCGAGCGCGGCGTGGTGGTTTCCGTCAACTCCGACGACGCCTCGGAAGCCACGCACCTGAACCAGGAAGCCGCCAAGTGCATGAAGTGGGGCGGCCTCTCGCACGACGAGGCCCTGAAACTTGTGACCCTGAACCCCGCCATTCAGTTGCACCTCGCCGATCGCGTGGGGTCGATCGAGACCGGTAAAGACGCGGACATCGATATCTACGACAAGGACCCGCTCAGTGTTTACGCGGTGGCGCAGAAGGTGCTGATCGATGGGCACGTCTATTTCGACCGCCAGCAGGACATTGCGCATCGCGCCGACCTGGAAAAGGAAAAGAAGGCGTTGATGGAAAAGGAAAAGAAAGCGGCCGAGGCGGCGAAGAAGCCGGAAGGTCCCAAAGGCGCCCCGCGGAAACCGGGAGCGCCGGGGACCGCCGCGCCACCGAGCGCACCGCCGAAACCAACGGCTATCTAGGACTCGAAACTCGAAATTGGAAACTTGAAACTGGGTCGAGTTTCAAGTTTCGAGTTTCGAAGTTCGAAAAGGACCGATGAAGATGAAACCGCGACTCTTACTTTCTGCAATGGCTGCTATGCTGGCCTTCGCGCCCTCGCTTCGCACCCGCGCGGCGGCCGGAGGGAACGCAGCATCCCCCTCGCACGTCTATGCCATTCGCGGCGCCAAGGTGGTGACGCTGGCCGGGCCGCCGGTGGAGCACGGCACGGTGGTGATCCGCAACGGCAAGATCGCCGCCGTGGGCGCCGCCGTTGAGGTTCCCGCCGACGCGCAGGTGATCGACGGCAAGGGTCTCGAGGTGTATCCCGGTCTCTTTGATGCCGTCAGTGACCTGGGATTGACGGAAGTCGAAGCCGTGAACGCCACCGTGGATACCTCCGACGTCGGCACTTACAACCCGCAATTGGTGGCGATGGCGGCCGTTCACCCGGCCAGCGAGTTGATTCCGGTGGCGCGCGCTAATGGCATTACGCACGCGCTCGCGGCGCCTCTCAGCGGGGGCGGCTTCGGCGGAGGCGGCGAGGTGATTTCCGGACAGGCTTCCGCCATTAACCTCGCTGGCTGGACCATCGAAGATATGCTCATCCGCCGCTCGGTGGCCATGGTGGTGAACTGGCCGACGATGGAGACTCGGACCTTCGACTTTGCGACCTTCAGCCTCAAGGAGCGCCCCTTCACCGAGGTGAAGCAGGAGTACGACAAGAAGATCAACGAATTGACGACCTGGTTCGACCGTGCGCGGCATTACGCACAGGTGATGGATAAAGGGTCGGTGGCGAACTACGATCGTGACCTTAAACTCGAGGCCCTGGCGCCGGTCGTGCGAGGCCAGTTGCCGCTGCTGGTGCTGGCGGACGAGAAGCGCGAGATTCGGAGTGCCGTCGAGTTCTGCGACAAACAGAAGCTGAAGATGATTCTGGGCGGCGGCTCGGAATCTTACAAGGTGAAGGACCTGCTGGCCGCCAAACATGTTCCGGTGATCCTGGGTCCGACGCAAATCCTGCCCGAGAACGAAGATGCGTCTTACGATCAGTCGTACGTCACGGCTGGCCAGCTCGCCGCCGCCGGGATCAAGATCGCTTTCGCCACCTTCAACGCCTCACGCGCGCGCCGCCTGCCTTACCAAGCCGCCAATTGCGTACCTTACGGCCTGCCCTACGAGCAAGCTTTAAAGGCCGTTACGCTGTATCCGGCGCAAATCCTCGGTCTCGCCGACCAACTCGGCACCATCGAGCCCGGTAAGATGGCTGATCTCATTGTCACCGACGGCGACCCCCTCGCAATCCCGACGCAGGTGCGCTATCTCTTCATCAACGGAGAATTGACTTCGACGGATAACAAGCATCTCCGGCTCTACGAGGAATACCGGAAACGCCCTAAAGAACAAAGATGACGATCGGACCGCTTGGTTTTGCCGCGCGGGAGATAGCAGGAAGACGATGAGCCTTCTGAGTGAATGTGGTGCGTTCCGGGTCGTGGATTTGACGGCCCCGCTGAATGATCGAACTCCGTGTTACCCCACCGATCCTCCCTTCACCAAGTCCTGGCATGTTCATTTCGGCGAACACGGGTTTTGCGTGTCGAAGTTGGAGATGGGCGCGCACTCCGGCACACACGTTGACGCTCCCATGCACTTTCTTGGTGATGCATACCCCGATGTGGCGGAGATATCTTTACAAACCATTATAGGCCATTGCATAGCATTAAATAGGCCTAAGGAGGGTGGCGAGGATCTAGACATCGGGGATCTCGCCGGGGCGGACATTGTGTCGGGCGACATCGTGCTGTTTCGGACCGGGTGGGACATAAGGTCTGGTTCGCCCGCGTTTTTCCAGGATGAATGGCCCGGCCTCCACCCCTCCCTGGTCGAAGAATTGATTCGCCGCGGCGTCAAGGCTATGGGCGGCGACATTGCCTCGGTTGACAGCCCTACGGCCCTTGCCGCCGGAGCCCCCGCGCACAAATTGGCGGGACGCGCCGGGATGCCGATTTTCGAGGCCCTTGTCAACCTGGATCAGGTGGCAGGGCAGCGCTTCTTTTTCCTCGGTCTGCCGCTGAAACTGGAGGGGTGCGAAGCCAGCCCCATCCGGGCGGTGGCTCTGCTGCCGCACGGGAACCTCGGAGACACCAGCCCTGCGCGCGGATGAAGTTAGGGCAAGCGCGGCGGGCGCTGGATCAGTGGGTTTGACCGGCGCCAGAATGGCCTCGGGTGGCAGGCGCGTGCGCACGTTCAACACTTTCGACCAACCACCCGTTCTTACTGATGACTGAAAACTGATAGCTGAAGACTTATTTCAGGGCCAATTGACCGTCAGGGCGTAGATTTCCTGCGCGCCGATAAAGCGTTCAGAGGCGAGTCATCGGGGGTGAGGCCAAGCCAATCCCAGTCTGTCCTTCCTTCGAGGCTGGCGAGCCGTTCGAGTCGGCCGCTCGGAACCTTCATGCGAAACACGGCGGGCTCTCCGGCGGTGGCTTCGCCGTTGAAATAGAGGGCTTCTGCGTGCCGGGACCACACGAGGTCGGGAATTTTGACAAGGGTGGCAAGTTTCACCCAGCGTGTGGTGCGAAAGTCGAACAGCATCAAGTTGCGCGAGTCTTCCGTCAAGGCGGCAATATACCGGCCGTCCGGCGACCACCGCGCCGTCCACAGGCCCTCCGACCCCGGCACGTCCGACATTTGGTGTGTCTTGAGATTAAGGATGTGGATGACCAGCCGGCCCGTGGTCCTTTCCGGGGGTTGGGTCATCCCTCCAAAGGCGATTTGATCGCTGTCGGGTGACTAGGTGGGGGCTCCCTCCTCGTTGTTGACGGACGTCACCGGCGCATAGGCCCCACCGCCCACGGAGACCACCCGCACCCTCCACGCCTGCCCCGGAACCTTGCCCATAAACGCAATCCACCTCCCGTCCGGAGACCAGCGCGGCAACATGACCCAAAGAGGCGGGGTGGTGATCTGGACTTTGTGGCTGCCGTCAATTTGGCTGATCCACAGAGTACTCGCGCCAGTGCCTCCCTTAACGTAGGCAATGCGTTGCCCATCTCTCGAAAAGTCTGCGTACTCGGCTGGAATGTTGGGGAGGAACCGCTTAAACTCTCGAGCGTGGATGTCATACTCTTCCATTTGCGGAGGTTTTGCAGCATACCCCATACCAAACAGCCGCGCGCTATCCGGACTTATGGCCCAAACAGCCAAGTCCAGCGGTCCGAACCCCAGGCAGGCGGGTTGCCCCGCATGACGGTCGAAAGGTCCAGAAGAGAGCCGCACTGCGGAAGGCATACTGTGACCACCACATAATGACTGGGCAATCAGGTATTCCCCATTGGGTGTCCAAAGGCCATAGCTGCCACCGAGGCCGGAAAGTAATCCTGAGGACAGGCATCGGAGACCGTTTCCGTCGCGGTCCACTTCCCATAGTGAGTCTCCGGAAGATTCAGTTCGAGTGAAGCAGAGCTTACTGCCGCGGGGTGACCAGTGCAAACCGATCAGTTGGCCGGACATGCTCACGATTGGGCGCGAGTTCGTCCCATCGGGATCACACAGGTAGACCCCGCCCTCTGTGGTGTAAGCTAAAGTTCTGGCATCCGGCGCCCAGGAGGCAGAATACACCCGCAGGTTCCCCAAGGGCCGCGGCTCGCCTCCCAGCAAAGGCATTACTTTCAGCGTTCCGGGTCCAAACTCCGAGTCCTCAACCACCAGCAAGTCGCGATGGTCCGGACTAATGTCGGTGATGAGGGAATCCCTTGTGCTGTTGCCGATAGGAACCGGCTCACCGCCGGAAGCGGAGACTTGGGCGATGATCCAACCCGTCGAGGTCTGCTCGGGAAAGTAGACGCGCTCTCCGTCCGTCACCAAGGGCGCCCGCTTCTCGCGGCCGTCCGTGGTGAGCTGATCGTATTTCAGAACTTTGGGCTCCGGCAGCGGCGTAGCCAGCCAAATCGTGGCCGCGAGCAAAATCAGGAGCCCCAATCCCACCGCTGCCCACATTACCCGGCGGCGCACACCCACCCTTTCGTCTCGAACCACCTCGTGGCCATTGGGTGGCGCCGTGGTGGGCACCGCACTCACGGCCGCTTCATGGGAGATTAAGTCTGCGACAATTTTCGCGTCAGGCGAGGCGGACAGAATAACCTTCACCGGCACAACAAAACAATATCCCCGCTTAGGCTCGGTCCGAATAAATTGCTGCCCGTCGCCATAATGTCCCAGGGTCTTCCGAAGGGTACTGATGTTGAAGGTAAGGCTGTCTTCCTGAACATTCGTGTCGGGCCAGACACGCTTAATAATCGTTTCCTTGGGAACGATATGCCCCGCGCTTTCGACCAAGGCGAGAAGGGTTCCGAGGACTTTGGGGGTCAGCGGCACCCGCTCCCCCTGGCACAGCAAGACGCGCTCCGCCGCATTCAGCAGAAAGGGCCCAAACTCGTAAGTGCGGTCGCCTCCGGGTGCCATCGCCAGCTCTTAGGTTTTTCTCAGATTTTTCTCAGAAAAATATAAGGTCTTTCTAAGGACTTTCGTCTCCCCCCCAGGCAAATTCTGAGGCCGTCAAGGATCGCGAACCCCGAGTGGGGGGTCGATTCGGTGTTGTAGCGGCGAGTTTACCTCGCCAAATGGCGGCGTAAAGCCGCCTCTACACCTAACTGACCCACTGCCGAATCCCGAGGGTCTTATTCGGCGGCGACTATAGCAAAGACCTTCGGCGGATTCAAGCTGTATGCAACCTTACTCTCGATTAGTTCGTATGGAATGACCCGATGAAGAAATACATTGCAAGAAAACTACACTCCCCAAGAGGGTGTACTGACTTTCCCCGGGAAGCCCAATTGCAATCCCCGGGACAATCTGAAAAGGAAATCATTATGAACTTGTTCCCATTCTTAAGAACAACGGTGAAGACTCAAAATTCAGCCAACGGAAGGATGCCCATGCCTCTGCCTCTCAGCAGCAGTGGCTCGCCATTCACTAGCAAAGCAAATTCCCTTGTGCCGGCGTTGCGCAGAGCCGCCCCGTGGTGCATGTCCTTATGGCTCTGCCTGATGCTGCCCGCAGCCGCGTCGGCGCAGGTTGTCGAGAAGACGTTGGTCACGGCTGGTTTTCCCTTTGCCATGGCGGCCAACTCGGTCACCAACAAGATTTATGTCGTTAGCTGGACCGATAATTTGGGGGAGGATCCCGGAAACTTGACCGTTATCGACGGTAACACCAACACCATCATCAAAACCATCCAGGTTGGTAATGGTCCCGCTGATGTCGCGGTCAACTCGAAAACCAATAAAGTCTATATCGCCAACAACTTCCCATTCACGTTTGGCGGCACCGTGTCCGTCATTGACGGTGCCACGAATACCATCACCGCCACCGTCTCAACGGGTTGCAGTCTCGAGCACGTGGCGGTTAACCCGATTACAAATAAGATCTACGTGACTGGCTATTGGTCCGGCTGCAACATCGTGACCGTGATTGACGGGGCCACCAACAAAACTACCAGCCTTACGGCGGGATACGAACCCTTCGGCATCGCGGTCAATCAGCTCACCAACACCATCTACGTCGCCAACAACGGGGACGACACCGTGACCGTGATTGACGGCTACACCAACAGTCCAATCGTGCTCCCGGTTGGCAATCACCCCACCGGTATTGCGGTCAACCAGGATACCAACCAAATTTACGTCGCCAACAATGGCGATAACACGGTGACCGTGATTGATGGCGACACCAACACCACAGCCTGGACCATCTCGGTTGGTAGTCAGCCCGCCCTCGTTGCGGTCAACCCGGTCACCAATGTGATTTATGTCTCTAACGAGGGGGATAACACCGTGACCGTGATTGACGGCGTCACCCTGGCAACTGTCACCGACCCGGCTGGGAGTTACCCCCAGCGTATTGCAGTCGACCAGGAACACAACAAGATCTATGTGGCCAACTACGGCTTCGGGGACAACACAGTTACGCTGATTGACGGGGCCACCAATACCGCTACCAACGTGCCGGTGACCGGCAATCAACCCGCCGACGTAATCGTAAACCCGAGACCCAACATGATCTACGTCGCCGCCGCGGGCAGCAATGAACATGGGACAACCGACAACGTGACCGTGATCCAAGGGGCGTCGCTCCATCCCTCAATAAGCCACTCCCCAACTCTACCGAAGTTCAGTTCGCAGCCCATCGGCACGACCAGCAACCCCCTGGCAGTGACCTTAACCAACAACGGTACCGCGACTCTCGCTGTTTCGAGCATCGACCCCGTAGGTGACTTTGCCGAGACCAACAACTGCGAACCCTCGGTGGCCCCCGGACTCACCTGCACTATCACCGTCACCTTCAGGCCCCTCTTTGTGGGAACCAGGACCGGCGACCTCGTCATCACCGACAACGCCAGCCACAGCCCGCAAACCGTTTCGTTGTCGGGAACGGGCATCGCGCAAGCCACCGTCTCACCCACCGCTTGGACGTTTGCCGCGCGGACCGTGGGCACTACCAGCGCCGCCAAATACATGACGTTGACCAACAACCTCTCGACAGCATTGACGATGAGCAGCATCACGTTCACGGGCGCCAACCCAGGCGACTTCGCTGCCCCGACGAACACTTGCGGGGCAAGCCTGGCGGCAAAGGCCCACTGCACGATCGGCGTAAAGTTCACGCCGGGGGCGACAGGCACTCGCACGGCGACGCTGAACGTCAACGATAGCGCCATCAACGGCCCGCAGACGGTCGCACTGACGGGAGTTGGCGAGTAGCTCTTAGGAATAGGGGGGCGGTCCGCGAACCGCCCCTCCTTCGGCGCGTTCAAAACCAGAGTTGTGCGCAATTCAGCACTACTTCGCGGCTCTATATGCGACGTGCGTTTACATGTTTATTAATGCAAAAGGATGAGAAGCCGCAGAGGAAGGCAAACCGCGCCTGCGTCTGCGCTACCCCGCTGGGGGATATTCAGGAAGCCACCGGCGCCGCCGGGACGCAGGTCGCGCTGACCGGCTCGGGATTTGGGGCGGCGCAGGGCAGTGGCAGGGTGGTGCTGGGCACCGCCAACGCCGCCATCGTCACTTGGACCGACACCCAGGTGGTGGCCACGGTGGGGCTAGGCTCCTCGACCGGCGTGGCGCAGGTGTGGCAGGGCGGGGTGGGCTCGAACACACAATCTTTCACCGTGGCTACTCCCACGGTCAGCGGCGTTTCGCCCGCGAGCGGCACAACCGGAACACAGGTGACGGTTACCGGCTCCGGATTCGGCGCGACTCAAGGCAACGGGGCGGTATGGCTCGGTACGGCCTATGGCGCGGTGGTCAGTTGGGCCGATGGGCAAGTTGTGGCGACGGTGGCGGCGGGCGCGGGCTCCGGGGTGGCGCAGGTCATGCAGAATGGCGTGTGGAGCAACTCCGTTCCGTTCGGGACCTCAAATCCCTACATCACGACGGTTACTCCCGGTTCGGGAGCCGTAGGGCGCAGGTGACAATCGCGGGCTCCGGCTTCGGCGCATCGCAAAGCTCCGGCAATGTTTGGTTGGCCAGTACTTACGGAAATGTTGTAAGCTGGAGCGACACTCAGGTGGTAGCCACCGTTGCCAGCGGGCCCGCCACCGGGTCCGTCCGAATTCAGCAGGGTGGCGTGTGGAGCAATACGGGCCACTTTGTTGTTCCCACCGTGGGTTCAGGGAATGCGGAGACCATTGTGCCCAACGTCCTCAGTCTACTGGTGGGGCAGACGCGCACCATCCAGGCATTGAATTCCAGTGGGGCAGAAGTGTCAGGGCTGGCGTGGGCTTCCAGCGACACCACGGTGGTCAGTCTCTCGACGGACGACCCGCCCATCCTCACGGCGGTGGCTCCGGGGCACGTTTCCATCGCGGCCGGGGATGCTTCCGCCGATGTGACGGTCTACTCCGGCTATGCGCTGCCGACGGGAACGGTGATCTGGTCGGCGCCGGGCGATGGCACGGGTGTGTCCAGAATCCTGCCCGCCGTTCCCAGCTCGACGGGAGTGGCGGATGTGTTTGCGCTGCAATCCTCCGGCAACGTGCAAGCCATCACGACGGACGGCAGCGTGGCCTGGACCGCCAGCGTAGGCACGGGGAATACGCTTCTCCCCGATTTTCAGGGCGGCTTGGTGGTGGCAAATTACGCCTCGATCAAGAAATTGGATGGCATCACGGGGCAGATAACTTCCCAGTACAACTATGTGGGCGCTCCCCAGTCGAACGTGGCCATTCACACCAACGGCACCATCTTCGCCGTTGATGGCAGCTCGCTGGTGGGGATCGATCCGGCCACGGGGAGCCCGATCTTCACCATCCCCTTGGATCAGTCCACCTCCGACCAGTCCAATGCTTGCGAGCATCAACCGGACACGCAATCAAGCTCGCCCCCGCAGACCGGACCGTTAATCATTGCCGGCGATGGCAATGCTTACCTTATCTATCAATACACGGAATACTCGACGACCGAGCAGTTGCAGAGCAACGGCGTTTGCGACACGGCGAGTTTCGACCAGTTGCACTTGAGATTGCTCCAGGTTGACCCGAGCGGAAATGCCCAGAAGATTGTGATTCAGGATTGGAACGCGGCCTATGGCGTAGACACCGAATTGGTCGGCGGCCGCTTCTATGACACCTGGACCCAAAACGGACAATTGCCGCAATTGTACAACGGCTCTCTCAATATCGTGACCAACGCTGACTCAGGGGTTCTGCTCGCACTGCAGTATGGGCTGAGTGGATACTGCTCCTTGGAGGAAGCCGGACACCCAATCGTACAGACCGGCTGCGTGCCTGCCACATACCAGCGGTACCTGATGGCGATCTCGGGGGGGGGCGTCGTTTCCAACACCTTGCTAACGGTGGGGGATCCGGAGTACGGCGTGGTTCCAATTCTGCAAGCGCAAAATGGAACGTATTTTGGCGTCGGGTTGTCATCCACAACCTCCATGGACGCCTTCGACCAGAATGGTAATGTGATGTGGAGCGTGCCGAATTTCACCCCCGTCATCGCCACCGCCGACGGCGGCGTCATCGCCCAATCCGCCACCGGCCAATACATGACGTTCGACCAGAACGGCGTTGCTGATGGGATGCTGGCGAGTATGCCCACCCTCTCGTGGATTGGGGCCGCTTACCAAAGTCAACCTACAGCCACTCAGTTCTCGTACCTGCTACCGTCCGACTATGCCCAATCATACGCTGCCCTTGGTGCCGGAAATCAGTCAACAAATGGTACGGCAATCAAGGAGAACCCCTACCCACGGCTGAAGAGTTGCTATAACTCGGCGAACAACACGATGTGCGCCTACGATGCTCTTCTGGCTGGCCTTCAAGCACTGCAAGCCAAGGTCGGCGGGAACTGCATAGGCGCGGATCGCCTAAACGACTGCTTGAATTTCGTGTTCAATAAACTCGACCCCGGTGCTGGCGTTGCTGATCAGTCGAAATTCTCGACGTTCATTAATCGATACCCTCAATTCTTCGATGGAACGACCTGCACGCTGTTAGCCACTCAGACGTGCGAGCTTCCCGACACGACGTCGGAGCCCTGGGACGCAGGTTTGGGGTGTTACGCATCATGGGTGGGGAATTATGGCACGGGCGAAACGATCGCGGACTTCTTTGCCAGTAATCCTGGTCTTGTGGCGCTCGCTTATTACCAACCTACAAACGCCCAGAGCCCGACCGGGAAGAAGGGTCTGATAATATTCTTTAAGCCGTCAGCCGTCTGCACGACGTACCCTACGCTGGATAATGGGAGTTGCCAAACTAGAAATGCGTCCAACCTGTTTCATGAGGGCCTGCATGAGTACTATGGTATAGGGGATCATCTTTTACAAAGCGACTTTGGCATACAAGTGCGGGATGATTGCACTGCGAATATCAGCGACTACATTTCCTACTGGGTATTTGATACGTTGAGGCATTCCTGCAGTGAGCCAGAGACGCTGGGAAGTGGAAACTAACAAGTGTAAAACGTCGGCTCAAACGAATGTCGGAAGTGCTTCAATGAGAGAGCGGGAAGACTGATGAGACTAGGTCATTATACCGTAGCGTCATCTATGTTGATTTGTGCGGCGTCGATCTATTTCTCATTCTCGTGTGCGAGAGAAGGGCCGCTCGCCCCGGCGGTTCCTGCTGTCGCTCCCTGCAAGGGGCTGGCACCAGGAATGAAGCGGATCGGAAATCGGAACGGGATCCAATTTGACGTTTCGGTGAAGGAATTTACGATACATGAGGGATGCTCAGACGCAGCTCCCGTGAGGTGCGCCTTTGGTTTGAGCACGAACAACCGCTCGCTCATGGAGATCTGGGTCCAAGGACCGTTGCGCGAACCTGGCGTCGATCCCCGGAAGGTATTCTCCAAGCATATAGAGAAGCGCTCAATTTTTGACGACCATGGCCGCGTGATTGGAGAGGACGTCTGGGGATACTTGGATCGCGGGGAACGGTGGCGGAGGGCCGAGTTTCCGGGATCTGTTGCTGCTGAGTATCGTCTGATCAATGAATCGGATGCCACACTGTTCGACACAGTCATCAGTTCGGCGTGCTTCTCGGCCTCTCAATGACGGGCAAACCGGGGACAGACGGGACGTTTTCCGGCATTGCTCAACCGAGGGTGGATTGCCTTCACCATGGGGGTTCCATTCCGCGAAAAACCAGCGAAACGTCCCGTCTGTCCCCGGTGTTCCAAAGGTAAATGCACCATCGACGTGGTCTTCAAAGCGACCGAGACCGGGAAAACCGGGACAGGCACCATATTTCCTATTTTCCAGAACATAGAGTGCGGTTCATGGTTCCGGGTCAGGGTTTGAGCGTTAGCGTGGGAGGATTTCGGCCTCCGGCATTCTCCGAGGACGGCCGCGCGGGCGGGGCGTCAAGCGCCGGTGGGTGCACTGTTCCAACGCCCGCGTGAACTCCGCTGCTCCCAGAGGACGTCCCGTGTGGGTGCACCGCCGCAAGCGGGGTAGCGCAGAGGTGGGCGCCGTTCAGTCCTCCTCTGCGGCTCGTAATCCATCGTGTAATCAAATGTCTATCAATTTCTAACACAGGATATGCGCGAAAGCGGGGTAGCGCAGAGCGGGGTAGATTCTCTCTTGAATTTCAAGAGTTTTTTCTTTCTAGAAAGGGTGCAGGGGAAACCTCTTTCTTTTTGAAAGTCAGGAAGCGACGCGAGCATTGGGTACCTCCTGAGGGGGAGTGGAATTGAGGCGAAAGAGTTTGGAGCCGTCGTAGCGCTGATGGGTTTTGAACATGGCGTGGAGAGCGTGCAGGAGTTTGCGCATGGCGGCGACCAAGGCTTGCATCTTGACTTTGCCCTGGGCGAGCAGATGTTGATAGAAGGCGCGCAAGTGCGGGTCGTGTTGGACGGCGACCAAGGCCGGCATGAAGAGAGCATGACGTAAATGTTTATTGCCTGCCTTACTAATACGCGGCTTCTTATGCACGGAGGTTCCCGACGTGTACTCGCGCGGGTCGAGCCCAGCGTAGGCTACCCATTGGCGAGCGTCGAGGTCGGGGGCCAGCACCCCCAACTCCCCCAGGAGCTGCACGGCACTGGTTTCCCCGATCCCCGGCACGCTGTCGAGGAGTTCGAAGCGCTCCGTGAGTTGGGGATCCTGGGCGATGAGCTTGCGCGCCTGGCCGGTCAAGCGCTCGATGGCCCGTTCTTGGGCCCGCAGGCTGCGCGCCAAGTCCCGCCGTACCACGGCCGGAATCGCCTGCGACAGCCCTGCCGCATGCTGACGATTCTTCTCCGCCGTCTGCATCTCGACCAACTCCCGCAGGCGCCGTGCCAACGCATGCAAGGCCAGGACAGTAGGCGAGGGCCGCGGCCAGGCTTTAAAGGGCATATGCGCGGCAAACTCTTCCAGCACCCCCGCGTCGATCTGATCGTTCTTGCTACGCTTCATCAGGGCCTGAGCGAAATGGCGCACGGCGCGCGGATTGGCCACCATCACCTCGAGGCCCTCCTGCCCGCTCAGCGCCAGCGCCAGGTCCAGACCGTAGAGGCCGGTCGACTCCATGCACACGCGCACCACGCGGCCCGCGCGCCGCAGGTAACGCAGGACGATCAGATGACCTTCCGGCGTGTTGGTGAAACTTCGCAAAGCCTCCAAGTCCTCCCCCCGCCGCAGCCTCACCACCAGTTCCTTCGCGCTCACTTCGATCCCGCACGTATCCAGGTTGCTCATCGTACCCTCCCGGAGTTAAGCTTCTGGTCCGGTCCCCCCGACCCTGTGCCGTCTCCCGTCGAGCTTGAATATGCAGGCTCATCCGGCCTCGGATTCTCCTCGGCGTGGGAGAAGAGGGCGGGGGGCCTATCTACCCCACAGGCTCGGGAGTTCCCTCCCGGCCTCAGCGCAGATCGGCCTCCGCCGCCGGACGCCGCTAACTCCAGGCTCTGTTTTACACCCGAAATCAACGGCCAAAGTAAGATACAAGCGCGGAGTTGCGCGCATTTCAGCACTACTCCGGAGCTCTATATGCGACGTGTGTTGACATGTTTATTCATGCAACAACCTGAAAAGCCGCAGACGAAGGCAAACGGCGCCTACGAGCGCTACCCCGGTTGTCCCCCTTCGGGGAGGCCCGAAGGGGTGCCCCACCTCGCCTGTGTGCTATCCCATGTCCATCCAAACCGCGCCGCCGCAAGCGTGGCGCTTGACATTCCCGGGCGCCTTCACTAGATTCGAGGGTACTCCGATTCAACCGGTAGAGGAGAGAGCGTGACCGAATTGATTTTCATGGTGGAAGAAGCCCCCGAAGGTGGGCTACACCGCGCGCGCCCTGGGAGAGTCGATTTTTGCAGAGGCCGATGACCTGGCGGGGCTTCACGAGCAGGTGCGCGACGCCGTGCGCTGTCATTTCGAGGAGGGCGCGCAGCCGAAGATCATCCGATTGCACTTTGTTCGCGAAGAAGTCATTGCGGTATGAAACTCCCCCGCGATCTCTCGGGACCGGAGCTCGCCCAACTGCTCCGGGTACTGGGTTACGAGGTCAACCGGCAAACGGGAAGCCATCTCAGGCTTACCACCCAGCAGCGCGGCGAACACCACATCACCATTCCGAATCACTCTCCCTTGAAGCTGGGCACTCTCGCGGCAATACTGGCGGAGGTGGCCGGACATTTTGGACTTGGCCGGGAGGAGCTGTTCAAACAACTGCTGTAGGGCTGATTCGCCGGCACTGTGCTTAGGCCTAGCGGGGTTGCGCCGAGCTGTGCGCATTTCAGCACTACTCCGCGGCTCTATATGCGACCTGCATTCACACGTCTATTAATGGAACAACATGAAAAGCCGCAGACGAAGGCAAACCGCGCCTACGTCTGCTACCCCGCTTGCGCTTAGTCCGTCGGTTGAGGGATGAGATTGTTGGTTTTTTCCGGGCTTCTCAAGTGAGGGGGCCGACCTGCGAAAGGTGACGGACCCGCGGAAGGGTGCGGGTGTGGTCGAGAAGACGCGGGTCGGCGGTGACGAACGGGCAATCCAGCTCGACAGCGAGGGCCACAAAAGAGGCATCGTAAAACGTGAGGCTGAACTCGCGCCCTAAACGGGCCGCGCGCTGGAGCAACGGCGTGGCGGGCGGCGCCACCACAAAGGGGAGCGCTTCCAGGCGTTCGATGGCCCGGTCCAAAGCCCCCAATCCCAGGCGGGTTTTGAGGAGCAGGATGTTTCCCACCTCGTAGAGGAGCAAAGCGGGGACGTGTACTTCGAGCGGGCGGCGCTCGACCTCCTCGAGGAGCTGTTGGGCTTCCTCCCAGAGCTCTTCCCCAACCGTCTTGAACCACTTGATCAGAACCGAGGTGTCAACGACGATTTTTGCGCCCATAACGGCGATCGCGGTAGTAGCGGATGATGTCCGTGGAGTCCCACTCCCCGACCCACTCTTTCTCCAATTCCCGCAAGGGAGCTACGGCGTCTTTCCACGAACGCCGAGCCTGCCTCTCTCCGAGCGTGGCTCGCAGCGCTTCGCGGATCAATTCACTGCGCGTTCGCCCCTGCGAGCGGGCGGCCCGGTTGACCTTCTTGAGAAAGTCACTGGGGAACGAAACCATCACCTTGGCCATCGGTTCCAGCCTCGCGGTCGAGAATAGCAAGAGCGCGAGAGCGAGGCAATACTTTTTATATATCTCTGCCAGAGGTGAAACCTAGGGATCCGGACGATGAATTGTAGGGGCGGTTCGCGAACCGCCCCTTTGGCGAGGTAAACTCGCCGCTACTCCGTCAAACCGCACGACCCGCGTTTCTGCCTTCTGCTCTCTCACCCCAGCCGGCCGGCGTAGGCCAGGGCGGCGAAACCCAGAATCAGGAAGAAGATGCTTCCGAACATGGTGTTCAGGGCCTTGGCGCCCGATCCTCTCCATTCGCCCGTGGCCAGCCCCCAAATGTTCGAGGCAATGATAATGGCGGACATGAACAGAGGCCAGCCGAGGACGGGGCCCATGTCTCCCAAGCGCGCACTGACCGCGCCGTAAATGACCGTGCTGCCAAACCAGAGCGCCCCCATCATGGCGCCGTAAAGCCAATTGAGGCCCGTCCCCGCGGCGCGAAACAGGCGGCCCGTGTTGTTCTTTTTCCAGAGAAACATGCAGTAGAGAATGAAGGGGATGAAGGCCGCGGTGTTCACCGGCGCCCAGATGACATTGGCCTGGCTGGTGAGGGCGGCCCCCTGCTCGGCCGCGCGGGTCAGCAGCGGCGCGCCAAAGGCCAGAGCGAAGTTGATGAGCGGCGAGCCCAGTCCGGCCAGGATGCAAATGATCAGGCCCGCTTTAAAGCTCATGGGGATCGCCGCGGATTCGCGCGGGCGCGGGTCGGCAGCCTCCGAATGCTGGTCCTTCATTTTCCCGGCCACCGAGCATCCGATGATTCCGACCAGAATCAACAGCACGCCCAGGAAGAGCATCCCCCCTTGGGCAGTGAACATCCTCTCCCGGTGAAGGACCAGCAACGGAACGAGCGAGCCCAGCACCGTGGAGATGCCGATGGCAATGGCGAAATTCAGCGCCATGCCGATGGCCGCGATCCCCAGTCCGAAAAAGATTTGCGCCAGACCAAACCCCACGCCGAAGGCGATGGTAAGCAGCAGCGATTTCGGGGCGACCCCGGAATAAACCTCGCCGGCATGGGGGATGGTCAGGTAGACCACGATCCAAGGGAATACCACCATCCCAAAAAGCCCGAAGACCGCAAAGATGTTTTCCCATTTCCAAATCTTGGCGTATTTGGTGGGAACGGCAAAGCTCCCGTTAATAACCCCCGCGATGATCGCCAGGATAATTCCGATGGTTAGGTTCGACATGAAATTGCCTCCGCAAACTGGCTGCCGCCATGTCCTCCGGGCCGCGCCGGCCCCCCCGTTACGCGAGGCCCATTAGCCGCCCGGAAGAGGGGTGAAGATTACCACTATCGAGAGTGCAGCACCAACGCCAAAATTGCTCTTCCCTCGGACGTAACGCGGGCACGGGGAGAGCAAGTCAAAAGGCAAAATGCAAAAGGCAAAAGTAGAAACTCTTCTTCCCTCGTCCGCTCATCCCGGGCGCGCGAACCCGCACTCCCTCCACAGCCTCTCCCAATTCCAGATCCCGGCGGCAGCCTTGATCGGCAAGGGAAATCCGAGCTGATGCGCCAGCATGCCCACCTGCCCGCGATGATGAGCGTCATGCGAAACCATGTAGGCGAACATGGCGGGGCCCACAGGCCACGGCCTGGCCCAACCGTCCCGGCGAAACTCCCTGACGCGACCGTCGGGACCGGCCAGGGCCTCGGCGAGCATCTCGGAGCAGCGCGCAACGCTCTCGGCCAGCGCGGCGCTGGCCTGCTTCTGGGTACAGCGAACGCGGTCCAGCCGAGCCGGTAACTTCAGATGCGGGGCGGAGAGCCTCAGCCACTTGCAGCGGACGTTGTGGACGTGAGCGAAGATGGCAGCGATGGTACGTCCCTTGCCCCCGGGCGGCTTGGCGCGCCACGCGCGGGGGTCGAGATGCTCGAGCAGCACCTGGTTCATCCGGTCATTGACGGCGTAGGTCTCGAGCAGCGCTTGTCGAAAGTCCAACGTTTTGACCCCCTCACCCGGCCCGCCCCGGCTGGTGAAAGCGCCGGTGGCGGTCCACCCTCTCCCCCAAGGGGGCGAGGGATGTAAATTCAATTCACCGTGCCATCCCCGACTCAAACACATAACTTCCCGAACCGATTTCGTAAACCGCCGCTCCCTCCTCCGTGCGCAGGTATTTGACGCCGCGCGCCTCGCTGGCCGGCTTGGCGCTTTCGGTAACTCCCGCGTGGTCCTTCGCCGGCACGTAAACCGTGGCGGTGGTATTGGGAGGCACGGCCAGGTTCCAGGTGAAGCGTCCCCCGGCAATCTTCCAATCACTGGTGATCTTTCCGTAGGAGGAATGGTACGAAGCCTTCACATAGCTCAGGTCCCCAACCGGCGTGGGGCGCATGATGATGTGCTTGAAAGCCGGATGGGCAAGGTCGGTGCGAATCCCCGCCAGATTCTGATAGCACCAGGTCACCAGGTCGCCGACCAGCATCAAGTGGTTTCCGGAATTCATAGCGGGATTCGCGGTATCGCCATTCCAGAGTTCCCAGATGGTGGTGGCCCCGTGGTTGACCATGTATCCCCAACTCGGATAGCCGGGCTGCGTGGCGATTTGGTAAGCGACGTCGGCATGACCCGAGTCCGTAAGCGCTTGCATCAGCCACTGGCCGCCAATGAGGCCGGTGGCCATATGGTTCTTGTTCTGATCGGCGATTTTGCGAACCAGGGCATCGGCAACGCTCTGCCGGTTTTCCTCGGGAACCATACGCATCGCCAGAGGAAGGACGCTGGAGGTTGCCGAGCCATTACTGTACTGGCCGGTGTCAGCATGGAAATAGGCCTTGTTGAACGCCGCCAGAAGCTTCCCGGCAAGCTGCGAGTAATCCTCGGCGTCGTCCGGCTTGCCGAGAAGCGTCGCGTAGTTCGCCATCAGCCGGAGCAGGTGGTAGAAGTAGGTGGTACCGAGCACGGGACCTTCCGTCCTGCGGCGGGGATCGTTGGAGTGGATCAGCTCTGGAGATTCCGGCGGAACGCACCAATCGCCGTAGTTATCGCGCGGCATCAGGTCATCCTTGAGATACGTCTCCATGTGAGCGATGTACTTCCGCATGCCGGGATAATTCTGCTCGATGACGCGCAAGTCGCCGTATTGCTCGTAAAGATGATTGGGCACCATGATAAAGCTGGCGGGCCAGGTGATGTTGTCGGAATAGAACGGCCAATACGCCGGGGAGACGTCACTGATGCGGCCCTCCTCATCCTGGGCGTCGTGCATGTCACGCACCCACTTGGCATAGAAGTTGGCGAGGTCAAACATATAAGTCTCGCCCAGGCTTTCACCGGAGCGGTCGCCCAGCCAGCCCTGGCGCTCGTCGCGTTGCGGACAGTCGGTGGGAATGCTGCGGTAATTGTCCTTGGCTCCCCACAGCACCGCTTTGAGGATCCGGTTGAGCAAAGGATTGGAAGTGGCGAATTCCGAGGCCGGATCGAGGTCGTCGTGCACCTCGTGCCCTTCCAAAGAGGCGAGCGTGGGCTTGCCGGGGAAGCCCTTCAGCTCCACATAGCGAAAGCCGTGGTAAGTAAAGCGCGGCTCGTAAACCTCCGTCCCGTTTCCCTTGAGGATGTAGGTATCGGTGGCCTCGGCCGAGCGCAGGTTGTCCATGTAGAGCATGCCGTTGGGCCGCAGCCTTTCGGCATGGCGAAGCGTGATTTTTGTGCCGCTCGGTCCCGCCACGGTCAGGCGGCACCAGCCCACCATGTTCTGGCCCATGTCAAAGATATAAACTCCGGGCCGCACTTCATGGACCGCGATCGGCTTGAGACGTTTCCGTGACGCGGAGGGGCGCAATCGGCTGCGCCGTGAGGACTCCGGTTGGACCCTCCACAATTTGCGCCGGCTGCCAAGCCGCGTCGGCGAAGCCCGGACGGCTCCAGCCCGCCATCTCTTTGCGCGCGTCGTAAACCTCGCCGTCGTATTCGTTGTTGGCGCGGATGGGACCGTCGGTGGTCAGCTTCCAGGTTTCGTCGCTCGACACGCGCTCGACTTTTCCATCTGCCATTTCCATTTCCAGTTGCAGGAGCAGCTTGGGATAGCCAAACGTCCGCATGGCGGTCGGGATGTTGTAGCGCGGCGCGAAGAAGCGGCCGTTGCCCAGCATCACGCCCAGCGCATTCGCGCCCGGCCGCAGGAGCTTCGTAACATCATAGGTCAGGTAAAACACCCGCTTCTCGTATTCGCTCAGTGCAGGCACCAACATATCGTGGCCGACTTTTTCTCCGTTCAGGTAGGCTTCGAACAGCCCCAGGCCCGAGACATAGAGGGTGGCGCGCTTGACTTGGGGAACGGCCTTAAATTCCTTGCGCAGCAGGCGCGCCGGAAGGACGGTTCGCCACCCCCAGCCCACTTCTCCCCACGGCGCCTTGCCGTACTTGGGGGGCCAGTGCTGTTGAATGTATCCCGTCGACCAGTTCATTTCTCCCCACGGCGCCATGCCGTAAGGACCCAGAACCTTGGCGGCCTCCCACGATGCATCGTTGAAATCCTTCTTGCTCCAATCGGACGCTGCGGCGGAAGAAACTCGCCACTGCTCCCCGGTGCGCAGGATCAGGCGCGTGCCGTCGGCCAAATCGAGTTCGATAGCGCCAATCAGGGCGGGAGCATCATTTCCCGTGCTGGCCACGCTCACCGCCAGCGTATTCGTGCCGGTGTGCACGGAACCGCTGATATCGGCCGAGAAGGGATCTTTCATGCCTTCGGACTTTTCCGCCCCGCCGCCATTGATGGAGAGCGTCGTCGCGCCCGTACCCACCAGGAACAAAAGCGCGTCCGCGACGGGATTATCGTGCGAGACTTCAAAGGTGCGGCGGAGATAGATCGTTCCGGGACCGGCATTCGCGGCGCCAATCCACTGCGCGCCCGCCAACTCTTGCGCCTTCCCTTCTCCGCTTTCGAGGCCAATCCACTTGCCTTTCCAATCGCTCGCGGCGAGCAGCCCCATGGACCAGCGAGCCGGCGCGCTCCAGGCCGAGGGCTTGGAGTCGTTGTCCCAAACCCGCACCTTCCACCACACCAGTTCACCCGACGACAACGCCTTGCCGGCGTACGGCACCTGGATCGACCTGTCGGCGCTTACCCTGCCACTGTCCCAAAGGTCGCCCTGATTACGCGTCAATAGCGCTTCGCTGCTCGCCACCAAAATCTGGTAGGAAGACTGGCCTAGTCCCCGCGCCGTCGGATCGGCAGCCGCCAGCTTCCAGCTCAGCCGGGGCGCGAGCGTGTCAAGGCCCAAGGGGTTGGCGCGATATTCGCAGCGCAAATCCATCGGGCGCAAAACACTTTGGGTCTCGGCGGCAAAAATCGCCGCCACAGGAATGATCAAGCTGAGTAGGCCGATCAATAAATTACGCATGGAAATCCTCCATCTAATCGTGACTGTGGTTGTAGGGGTACGGCTTGCCGTACCCTCTTCATTTCTGTCGCGCGACCGATCCAGGAGGGTACGGCAAGCCATACCCCTACAACCGGTCATTATTTCACCTCGATCAAGCAGAGCGACCGGGGTTCCATTTTCACGTCGATTGCGCTGGGGAGCTCCACATCGCGCTCGGTTTTCTGGCCGTCGAGGTTCATCGCCAACCGTTTGGTTCCCTTCCCTTCCAGCTCCACGCGCGGCGACTCCGGCAAGTTGGCATAATTGGCCAGCACCACAGCGGTTCGCCCATCCTGGGCTTGCCAGGTGGCGGATTGCACCAGGGGCTCCTTGCCGAACCACCCGTAGTCGCGTTCCGTGACGCCCGAGACTTTCCACGGCCGCAACATGCGTCCGTACACAAGATAATCGAGGGCGATTCCGGCCCGGAATTTGGTGATCCGCTTTGTCCAGTCAATAATCCCCGCCTGGTCGGGCACGGCGCGTGTCCAGGACTGGTCCCAGTCGTACTCGATCTGGCCCTTGTCCCGCAAAGTGTAGTTCACGATGTAGCCGGTCACGAGCGCCCGGGCGGCCGAAAGGCGCAGTGCTTCGTCATTAACCCGATGCGTGAAACATCCGCCAAACCCATTGGCGTACTCATGATAGAGGAACGAGTACAGGGGACAGGTTGACGTGCGGCCATCCCAAGTTTGGAAATTTTGGAGGTAGGTTTCGGGCGGCGCGCCCTCGGTGGACAATGCCACGTTCGGATTGACTGACCGGGCAGCGGCGGCGTGGGACTTCACAAGTTCGGTAAACCCCTCCGTCATCCACGGCCCCGGGACCGGTGGGTGACCGTGATTGGTGGCGTAACAAGCAAAGGGTCCCGGGCCCTGGTCAAACTGTTGGACAACATCGGGCCCGAATTCCGCCATCCGGCGCGTCATTTCCACAATAACCTGGCGGCCCTTCTCCGTGCCGACGCAGGCAAAGTAGTTTTTTCTCCACGGCCACACGTCTTCCACAAGGGTGCCGTCCCACTTGCGCACCACGGCGGATTCCCCGTCATGCGCCTGGAAATAAGGCATGCCATCGTAGTTGGAGTTCTTCTGCCAGGTTACCCAGCAAAGGCCGTCTCCGTAAATCATGGGGTGCCAACCCCGCGCCTTCGCCTTGGCCATGAATTCCCGAAACGTCGAGTCGCCTCCGAGGGGCGGGAAGGCATCCGGCTGGATCCAAGGACCGGGGTGTTCCCAGTTGTAGACAATCGGCATCAGGGGGCCGTCGAGCGCCGCCGCCAGCTTATCGAGATAGGGCAAGGCGTTGGTGACGGGCGTATACTCTGGATTCTCCGTGGCCGGCGCATCCCAATCCGCCTGCCCGCGCATGGGGAAGGCGATGGCGGGGCCAGAATCGGCAATCCATTTAGGAATATCAGTCCGGTCGGCCAATTTGGTGGAGCAGAAGGGCTGTTGGGAAGCCCAGTTCCGGTAGATTTCCGCCGCCGCGTACCAGTCACCGTGAAACGTCCCAAGCACCACGTTATAGGACAGCTTGGTTAAGCCCGGTCCACGCGTGCCGGGATAATGCCCAAGCCCCATCGTTACTCCGTCATGCTCCATGAGTGGATCGATGAACTTGGGCAATCCGTGGGGATCATCCAGGGCCACGTAAAGTCCGCCGGCGTCGTTGTAATAGGCCATGAGCTGGGTCGTGACCCACTCGCCGGGATAATTGTTATAGCGCCAGACTTCCGGCGTGTCGTAGGTTCTCCCGTACCACGGTCCGTCGAGCTTCCAATCCCACGCCCCCACGGCCATCAGAGGTCCGACCGGACCTGATAAGGCGCCGTCGCCAAATGACCAGAGGATGTGGCTGGATTGCCCGCTCGCGGGTTCGTCAAACGGCACTTCGACCACCGGGAACTGGATGTGCCCGATCCACGACGTGGTCCGGTTATTCACCTCCAGATTCCAATAAGTAAGAGTCTCATGGGCGGGGCAGCGGACGGTCACGCGGGCGTCCACTGGCAGCTTCCCAATCTCCTTAAACTCAAGGGAAACCGTCGAGCCGTCCGCATCTCCCGTCTTGCTGACCCTCACCTCTTTTGCTTCGGAGGCGGTGACGGTCTTGAATTCGTAGCGGTCGTTCATGAACTCGATTTTGAAGAGCGGCAACTGGTCATGGTCGGGAATCAGCAACTCGCGGTCCACGCCAAAGGTCGACCGGAAAGAAACGATGGATCCCCTTTCCGAATCGATCAGCAGCCGGTACCCTGCATTGGCGATGACCAGCGGGGGCTTTGTCGACGTAAAAACTTCAGGATAGGATGATTGGCCGCCCGCCGCGCGCGGAGCGGCAAGTATTCCAACAAACAGTAATACGACGACGAGGCTGGGCAGCCCTGGTGCAGCAATAAGATGGCAGCATTTCATCCGCTTCTCCTTCTCCAGACTTGGATTTCCGACTGCAATTCTACCCTTGTGCGAAAACCATACGCCTGGCGCCCGCGTGCGTCAAGTTCCCGGGTGGGTTCACCACCGAGGCACGGAGACCACGGAGAAAAGACACCTATTCGTAGAACTTCTGTGCGATGGGGTAGCGGCGGCCCATGCCGAAGGCTTTGGCGGTCACTTTGAGGGTGGGTGGGGCCTGCTGGCGTTTATACTCGGCGGCGTTGACCATGCGCACGGTGCGGCGCACCAGGGAAGGGTCCAGGTGCTGGAGGGCGGCGATTTCATCAGCGCTTTGATTTTCCTCGATGTAGGCTCTCAGGATAGGATCCAGTTCTTCATAAGGAGGCAGGGAATCCTGGTCGGTCTGGTGGGGCCGCAATTCCGCCGAGGGCGGTTTTTGCAGGCAGGCCTGCGGGATGCGTTCCGTCGAGCGGTTGATGTAGCGCGCCAGGGCATACACGGTGGTCTTGGGGACGTCGGCGATCGCGGCCAGGCCGCCGGCCATGTCGCCGTAGAGGGTGCAGTAGCCTACTGCCAGCTCGGATTTGTTCCCCGTGGTCAGCAGCAGCGACCCGAACTTATTGGAAAGCGCCATGAGGATGTTGCCGCGGATGCGCGCCTGGATGTTCTCCTCGGTCACGTCGCGCGGCGCCTGGCCGAAGATCGGATCAAGCGTTTCCAGGTAGCTTTCGAACACCGGGGTTATGGGGATGACGCGGAATTCAATCCCCAGATTCCGGGCCAATGCCTCCGCGTCGCGAATGCTGCCTGGAGAGGAGTAGGGGCCCGGCATACCCACGCCCAGCACGTTCTCGGGGCCCAGGGCGTCCGCCGCCAGCGTGGCCACCAGGGAGGAATCGATGCCGCCGCTTAACCCCACCAGCACCTTTTGGAAGCCGCATTTCCGCACGTAGTCGCGCACGCCCAGGCAGAGGGCCAGGTAAATTTCCTCGGCTTCGGATTCCGGCGCGGGCCGAATTTCCCGGACGCCGTCGCGGGTATCGAAGATCACCAAATCCTGCGCGAAGGCATGGGCGCGAGCCGCGAGTTCCCCGCGCGCGTTAAAGGCCAGGCTGGAGCCGTCGAAGAGCAACTGATCGTTCCCCCCCACGTGGTTCACGTAAGCCACGGGAATTCCCTGCTTGAGGGCAATCGTCCGCAGCATGTCATAGCGCAACTGGATCTTTTCCGTGTTGTAGGGCGAGGAGGCGATGTTGAGCAGCAGATTGGCGCCCGCCGCGACGCACTCCTCCACCGGATCGCGCGTGTAGAGGCGATTGGCCCAGAAATGCTTGTCGTTCCAAATGTCTTCGCAAATGGTAATGCCCACGCGGAAGCCGCCGAAGTCGCGGACCGAGACGCCTCCGCCGGGCTCAAAATAGCGCGATTCGTCGAAGACGTCATAAAAGGGAAGCAGGATTTTGGCATAGTCCGCCACCACCTCTCCGCTTTCCAGCCAGGCCGCGGCGTTCGCCACCGTTTTGCCCTGATTCACCCGCGAGCGGCGCACGTAACCCACCAGGGTGGGAATGGGAGGCAGGTTGCGCGCCAGTCGGATCAATTCGCTTTGCGAGCGCTCAATGAACGAGGGCTTTTCCACCAAGTCACGCGGCGGGTAACCACAAAGCGCCAGTTCGGGAAACACCACAAGATCGGCGCCGCGGTCGCGCGCGCATTGCGCGTACTTGACGATCAGGTCCGCGTTGCCAGAAAAGTCGCCGATGGTGGTGTCAATTTGAGCTAGGGCAATTTTCACAGGTTATCCTTAGTTGCGGTATAATTATAGCGGACCTTTCGTACGGCTGGTCGAAAACCCTGGGGGGCAGGTCATGGCCGAAGACGAACCGCTCAATCTCGCCATCGAAATCTTCCACGACGCTTACCGGCACCAGATGAAGGGGGAACTGGACGAAGCGGTAGAACTTTATCGCCAGTCCATTGAAACCTATCCCACCGCGGAAGCGTACACTTTTCTCGGGTGGACTTACAGCTTCATGGGCGACTTCGATGCTGCCATCGCCGAGTGCCAACGGGCCATCGAAATTGATCCGGACTTCGGTAACCCTTACAACGATATCGGCGCCTACCTGATCGAAAAAGGCCAGATCGACGAAGCCATTCCCTGGCTGGAAATGGCCACGGGGGCGATGCGTTATGACAACCCGGCGTTCCCTTATTTCAACCTGGGCCGGGTGTGGGAATTCAAGCACAACTTCGCTCGCGCCCTTTCCTTCTACCAGAAGGCCTTGGAAATTGAACCTCAATACACGCTCGCCATTACCGGAATCCGCCGCCTCCGCGCCATGTTCAATTAATGTCATTTGAACCTTTGGGGCTACTCGTCTCAAAAAGCAAAACCCCCGGGGCGCCTTGCGAGCGCGCCGGGGGTCAACAAAACTGCCGGTAGCGCCCCGATTTATCGGGGCGGCTCGTGAGCTTATACGCTGAAGGAACTACCGCAGCCGCAGGTGGTCTTCACGTTGGGATTCTCAAATTTGAAGCCCGCGCCTTCCAAGGTTTCCACATAGTCGATCTTCGTCCCGTTCAGGTACATGAGTGAGGCTTGGTCGATAAAAACTTTCAGACCATCGAACTCGTACACTTTATCGATGGGGTTGCTCTGGCTCTCGAAATTCATCTGGTACGAGAATCCGGAGCAGCCGCCGCCGGCGACCCCGACCCGCAGCCCGAGCGGCTGGGGTTCCTGCTGAGACATGATCTCCTTAACCTTGGACACGGCTTTAGATGTAAGCTCAATCGGCATAATAGCTCCTTTGGGGGCTAGTGTTAGGATGATTCCCTGCCCTACCCACAGTTTCAAAGTTACCAAACAATGCGGTGAAAATCAAGGATGGCAACTGGAAGAGAATACCCACGCCACTCCGGTTTTCCCAATCCTCAATCGAAAATCGTCAATTCTTCGTCGTTGGTCGTCGTTGGTAGCGGACCCAGATTGGGCCGGCATCAGACGTTAGAAAGTGGGACACGACCCCAGCCAGAATCCGTTTCAGGGCAGGAACAAGGTTGCCGGATCGGCCACTGCCGTCGTCACGTTCACGCCGGCGCTTCCGGCCGTCGCTAAAGAGCCGGTTGTGCCACTGGCGCCTCCATTGCCACCGCTGGCGCCTCCAAATCCTCCATAACCGCACTCGACGTCGTTGCTACCGGCGGCGCCGCCATTCGCCGTGGCGGTCCCCGCGGTCACGCTCGGGGCCAGAAAATGGACGAGTCCACCACCCCCGCCACCGCTGGCGCTAATCCCGAAGGGTGGGCTCGTATTGGCGCAATCACCCAAATTTCCGAAGCCGGAGGCGCCAGCGCCGCCGTTTGTGGTTATGGTTCCGCTATTGGAGATGGAAGTCTTGGAAGCCAGAATGATCACACCTCCTGCGCCTCCGCCCCCGCCATAGCCGTCCGTCGCATCTAATGTGCCCGCCGTGCCATTCGCAGTGATGCTTCCTCCGCTCTGGATGGTTATGCTGCCCGCGGCCAGGAACACCAACGTTCCACCGCCTCCTCCGCCTGTCGCACCGGTACCTCCAGGCGTGCCAGTGCCCCCACCGTTGAGCCCGGGCTTCAGGAGCTGCCGGAGTTGAAAGGCGCTGTAAGCAAGGCCCGCCGATGTGGTGCTTGCGGGCTGCTCGGAGATGCCCTGGACAGATGACGTGCCGGTGTTAGCCGGACTTGGCGCCACTGTTATGCTACCTGATATCACCACGTTGCCGGTGGCGCGGATGATGAGGCCGCTGGGTACGGTCAAGGCGCCAGTGACAGTGAAGTTTTGAAACTGGAGGGTATAACTGGGCGCCGAAGTCGTCCAGTTGGCGCTGCCAACGGACACGCTGCCATCTGAGCCGTCGCCATAGATGCTCGCTCCTCCCGAAGAAGCGTTTGCGGGGGCCCAGTTTGAGCCATTGTAAGTCAGCACCTGACTGGATGTCGGGAGGGTGCTTGAGATTCAAGCGATGCG
>CAVQYM010000028.1:0-97854 GCA_963718175.1 uncultured Acidobacteriota bacterium | reverse complement strand
GGAGTTCGGTTTTGGCCCGTCCGGAGGGGTGGCCAAAAACCCTTGGCGATTTCGGCTTTCGGGAGGCCCGTTTTTCGGCCATTTTAGGATGTCCCCTCCGCCTGGCCGCAGACTATCGTTTTCGGCCAGACCGCAGGCATTCTACTGCAAGGGGGGGCTTAAGCGGGAGGCTGACTTGTGCCGGCCTGTGGCAGTGCCTGCCGGTAATTCCAGGGCATCCAGTCCGCCGGGTGCTGGGTCAGTTCCTCGGCGTGTTTCTGCAATTCGATCAGGTACTCGAAGGGATTGACGCCGTTTAATTCGCACGTATGGATCAGGCTCATGTGGAGATCCCCCATTTCGGCGCCGTTCTCGGTCTTATAGAACAGACTATTCTTTCGATGCAAAATGCATTTCTTCAGCGCCCGCTCGACGAGGTTCGAATCCAGCGGCGCGCCCGCTTGGCGGAGGAACAGCGTCAGTCGGGTCCAGCGTTTCAAGCAATAAGTGATGGCTTCGCCCAGCCCCGAGTTGGGCTCCACTTTCTTTTCGTTGAACTGGGCCTCGAACCAAGCGCGGAGGGCATCCATCACCGGCTGGCTGCGCTCCTGGTGAAAGCGCAGCCGCGCCTCGGGCCCGAGACCCCGCCGCTGGGCCTCGGCCTCATAACCATACACGTCGCGAAAGCTTTCCAGCACGAACCGGCACTCCTCGGGGAAGTTCGGCGTCACCTCGACGAAGCGGCGCCTCGCGTGCGCGTTGCAGTTTCCCCAGAGAATTTCCAACTTCTCCTTGAGCTTCGGCACGTTGCGTGACAAGGCATCCGACATTTGAATGGGCGGCGCGAGTCCCTTCGCCCGCTCGACGAACACCCGGGCGAGGTTCTCCCCGGCATGCTTCCGCCCGGTGAAAAACAGCGCGATCCGCTGCCCCTGCCGCGTCGTCGACACGATGCCGGAGGTGAACAGTCCCGTCCGTTCCTGGGAGATCGACGCGGCTTCCTCCTCCGCGCGCTGAGGACTCGCCCTCGCCAGCGCCAGGATCTTCATGCTGGTGTCATCGTTATAAAAGACTTCGCCTTGCGCGGCCTGGCGGATCAGCTCTTCGAAAGCGGGCCGAATCACTTCGGCTCTTTCCGCGACGATTTCACACTGGGTCGAAGCCGGCAGCGGAATTCCCAGACTTGCCTCCAGCCTTTCCAGTCGATCCCACGGAACGCCGCTGCCGTACTTCAACAGCGCGATCATCGCCGCCGCGCTTTCATCGTACTTTTTCTCGCCCACAGCTGGCGGCGCTTCTGCCTCGTAAACCTCGCCGCACAGATTGCAGCGCAGACGTTCTAACTCGTAGACTTGGGCGGCAATCGGCGCTTGGCCCGTCACTCGGATGCGAAGTCCGGGCTCTTTCTGCAGGTACACCTTTCCCTTCACACAACCTGGGCAGTGATCTCCAGGCTTCAAAGAACCATGCGCGATTTTGATGCGCTCGGCGCCCCGATACGCTTGGGCGCCATTTCGCCCGTGCCCCGGCTTCGCTGGATCCTTCGCCTTGGGAGGCGGAGGGTTTTGTGGAGGGACCTTGATCCCGGCTTGCTCCAGCACCTTGCTGGTCTTCTCCGTGCTGGGCTTCGACAACAGCGCGCGCAGTTGGCTGATCGTCGTATTCTTTTCCCCGATCCTCTCGATCAGAACGCTCAGCGCCTGGATCGCGTCATCCAGCCTCTGACAGTCCTCTTGGCTCAACGGCCCTTGACGCGCCCGCTCCACCAAGGCGCTCAGCTCTTCGAGATTCACTTCGATCTGTTCCTTCGCAGGTTTCATCCCTTCGCTCTGCTCCGGGCGGTGTTTACTCTATCTTCGCCAGCAGCTCACGAAAGCGCGGCGTGAGCGGATAGCCCAGCACTTCCTTGATCGAGCGGTTCGGCCGCTTGTTCGGGCAGTTTTTGCCCCGCCCCGTCGTCCGCCCCATCACCACCCAGTTGGCCGCCCGATAACACGTGCCGCGGTAGCGTTCGGGATCGACGAAGGTCTCGAGAAAATAGATCGGGTGCCCGTAGAGGCGCTCCCAGTCGGCCGCGATTCTGCGCGCCATCTGACCCAGAACGTGCGACGCCAAATGTGGGACGCGGACCCAAGGCAAAATGAGATAGCGCGGATTGTAGGCGAGAAGGCGGATATTGCGGCGCCGCGCCTCCGCACTCCAGCCGATAAAGCGATCGCGGGCGCCCAGATGCCGCGGTGCCGACGACCAAGCCAGACAGGCAATCACCCGGCCCGCAGCCGAGACCAAAAATTTGAGGTGTTCCCCGACCGGCCGCGCATAGCCGAGTGGATGATACTGGGCGACGAGGTAGTTGAAGAGCGGTTCCTCGGGGGTGCGCCGCACTTGCTGAAACTCCAACGGCCGAAGCGCCCGCAGCGGGACCTCCAGGGGAGTGGTATCCAGCAGGAGCGGAGCCAGGGCTTTACTCCCGTCCGTCGCGCGCCGAGTCGACGGGTTGCGATGCACTTGCCGCGCGGGCGGCAACTCCAGGCGTCCGGCGCGCGCAAGTTCCAGCAGTAGTCCTCGACAGACCATGTCGCGGAGTGCGCCGTTGGCCTGCTTCCACCCCCAGGCTTCGCACAGCCGCAGCGAAAGCTGTCGCCGGTTGGTGTGGGGATCTTCGGCGATCAACTGACGGATAAATTCCACTTCCGCCGCGGTGATGATTCGGCCCCGGTAGCGAAACTCTCCTTCCATGCCCCCGAGCGTAACAGAGACGAAATCAGAACGCAAGCCCCCAGCGCCATTTTTTCTCAGCCGGGGACGCTGACCTGCCGCCAGACGGGAGCCGCCGGTGCCGAGGCGGGATCCCCGCCCGCCAGCAGCACGTAAAACTCGTGCGCCTCCAGGGCTTTTATCACCCCCGTCAGGCTCACCGGCCAGAAACCGAAGCGCCCGCGCGAGAGCCGCTTCTGGCACAACCAGAATCCCCGGCCGTCATAGGCCAAGATCTTCAGCGCCGTGCGCCGCCGGTTGCGGAACACGAACAGCCGACCCGAAAATGGGTCCGCCTGCAACTGCTCCTGGCACACCCGCGCCAAGCCGTCAATCCCGTTGCGGAAATCCACCGCCTCCACCGCCACCAGGATGCGGGTCTGCGGGGCAACTTGGATCATGCCTCGCCGCTCCACAACGCCCGGCTCAGGGCGACCAACTCGGCGGTGGCGACACCTTTGAGCTCGATGCGCATCCGGCCCCGCGGCCCTTCCAGCTCGACCACGGCTCCAGGAAAACTACCAGGAGGCGGTGCCGTCAGTTCCACAAACGTCGTTGGTGCCGTGCGCCGTGCGCGGCGCGGGCCCCCTGCCAGGGCCTTCACCATGCGCCTCTTCACTGTCGGCACCGCAGCTTCCGCCCGCTGCTTGAGCTTGCCATACTCCAGATGCAGAGCTTTCGCGGTGGGATTAATCCCATGCGCGCGGGCCAGTTCTCCCGCCGCCGCCCACAAAGAATCCGGAATCGGCACGTGGCGGGCGTGCGAACTCCGCCACCGCTTGAGACGCAGGTAAACCTTCCGCATGTCAGTGGGAATATCAGGAATCTCGCCGGCCATCGTACGTCCTCCCTGCCCTGGGTGGGCATATGACCGACGCTACCACGATGGCATACTTGAGTTAAGCAGGCTTACCGAAGGGACACATACTCCTCACAGCCTGGGGCCGGAAGAGAACGTCCCTTCGGGAGATCGCAGACTCTCAAAGGCAAGAGTCTGCGCCAGCCGGCGCTGGCTTTTCGCGCGCGCCATCAGCCCTTCCGAAGCTCACGCTCGATTCGATTCACCACCTCCTGCCATCCTCCGGCCGTGGTTTGGCGAAACAGCCGTGCCGTGGGATACCAGGGACTATCCTCGCGTTCCAGGAACCACCGCCAATCGCAGCCTTTGTTCAGCATGATCCAAACGGGTTTACCCAGGGCGCCGGCCAGATGCGCAACGCTCGTGTCAACGGAAATCACCAGGTCGAGATGGGTGACCATCGCCGCCATCTCGGCAAAGTCCTTTAACTCTGCCCCCAGATCGATGAAGCGCACATCCGGAGGCAATCGCTTCACCTGTTCGCTTCCTGGGCCGAACTGTAAGGAGTAAAAGGTGGTACCGGGCACGTTCATCAGAGGCACAAGCTGTTCGAGAGGAATGGAACGCAAGCGATCGCGATGGTGGGTGGGATTACCGCCCCAGGCCAGCCCGATGCGCCGCGTGTTCCCCTGGAGCCGTGGTCGCCATGCCTCCACCCGTGCCGGGTCCGGGTAGACATAAGGGACTCTGGCCGGGATGGTATTCAATTCTGTTCCGAGGGCCAAAGGTAGACTGAGCAAAGGGCACTGCCAGGTGAACTCTGGAAGCGCCTCGCCACGGCTCATCACCTGCACCGCACCCTCGGTTCCCGAGAGTAGACCGCGTAATTCCGGCTGAACCTCCAACACGACCTGTCCGCCTCGATCCGCGATCAGGGGGACATACCGCACGAACTGAAGGGTGTCGCCCAAACCCTGTTCGGCATAAAGCAGAATGCGCTCGCCGCCGAGGGGTTCACCTTTCCATCGGCGCTGGAGCAATCTTCGTTCATCGCCCACTCCGACCTTCCCGCGGGATTCATATTCGGCCCAACCGGCCGCCAAATCGCCTTGCAGAAGATGGATAATTCCCAGATTGGCGGTGGCCTCGGCGGAGTCCGGCTGCAAGGCGCGCAGACGGTGAAAGCACTCGGACGCTTCGGCCACCTCGCCCAAACCGTAAAGAACGAATCCCAAATCTGCATAGGCGGCAACGAGCTGAGGGTCGAGCTTTATGGCATCACGGTAGGCTTCCTTCGCGGAGATAAGATCGCCTTTACATTCGAAAAGGTATCCGAGGCCGGCAATCGTCTTGGCCGAGCGGGGATTAAGTTTGAGGGAGCGCCGGAAAGCTTCGACCGCCGCCCCAAAGTTGCCGAGATTGGTGAGAACAAGACCCAGGTCATTGTAGATCTCGCACCTTTTCGGATCGAGCGCCAAGGCGCGCTGGTACCACTCGGCGGCCACTTGGAGGGCGCCCACCTCTATAGAGAACCCTTGCCAGGTGGCAATAAAGGTCCGGAGAATCTGGCTGGAGAGCCACCGCACGCTGATAGGAATTCGCAGCAGCCTGAAGGTCCCCGAACCGTTCCTGCGCTTCGCCCAGATGCAGGTGGGCGGGTGCAGACTCGGGGCGAAGCTCCACGACTCGGCGGAGACAATCAATTGCGGGCTGAATGTTGCCCTCGGCAAGGTATGAAGCGGCGCGGTGGGTCAGCGTATCCGCGTCGCCGGCGAGGGTCGCGCTGAGTGACGGGATGGGCTCTTGAGCTGGACCTGTTTTCTGTCCCAATAAGCGCAACATCTGTCGCGCTTCAGGAGACGTTGGGTCGACCTTCAGAATCTTGCGGCAGTACGCCTCGGCCAGCTCGATGCGGCCCTCCCGATGATGCTTCAGACCTTTCTTGAGAAGTTTTTGGAGACGGTGGGGAGGGGAGACTGCGCCCGACACGGTATGACCTCGATGGCCTGTCTACGGGCCGGCCGATGTAGACAGAGTTCCTGTTGTCAATTCTCCATTTCCCCGAAGGGGAACAATATCATTAGCCGTGGGTGAAACCCACGGAGCATGGACCCTCCAACCCAAATGCCTATCGACCCCGAAGGGGTCGAATCCCCTATCTTATCAACTCGGCGCCCAACCAAATTCAACCCCTCCGGGGTTGGTCAATCATCGGGCGTACCGTTTCCGTCCCGATTAACTTCATCGGGACGGCTAATGACATTGGACCTCTTCGAGGTCCCCCGTCGATGTGTCTTTCTGATTGCACCTTGGTATGACGATTAGTGGCCGAGAAATTTCTCTAAGGTTTCAACCTCATGTTCCGCCAAACCCATATATTTCTTCGCCGCCACGGGGTCCCCAGCGTTCATCGCCGCGTCAAACTTATCCATGTACATCTTCATCCGCATCTGTGAGGCTGAAATATCCGATCGCAGGTTGTTGCCTCGGGCCGACATTTGCTTACGCAGGTCGTCCACCCCTTCGTTTACGGTCACGGCACGGATTGACAGCTTATCGTGAAGGTCTCCCAGTTCCGCAAGTTCCTGCTTGCTTTGGTCGTTGTTCGCGGCGGGCGGTGGCGCGATCTGGCCTTCGGAAGCAGGCACAGGCGTCGCGACAGCCTGCCCCGCCTCCACCGCTGGATTGGAAGGAGCAGCCTGGTTCTTCGCGGGCTTGTGGGTGACGTGCGGGGTGTTCCCACCTCGATTGACCGGATTCTGGGTGGAAGGCAATCCTGAAGAAGCGCCCGTTACAGCTCCCGATGCCGCGGGAGGGGGAGTGGAATTACCCGCGCCGAATGCGGCAACAGCTTGATTGGGGCTGGAGCTTGGAGAGGTCGAATCCGTGGTGGAACTCGGGGCGCTCGTCTGCGGCGGTGTACTCGTGTCGGTGGTTGGGGTGCTCGGCGCTGCGGTACTAGGAGTAGCGGTCGAGGTCACTTGGGCAGTTTGGTCGGCGTTGGCATGGGTCTTCAGATAGCGCGGAACCTGGATCCCGGCCACGACAAGAATCGCCAGGACAATCAGGGCCCCCAGCGTCATGTACAGGCCACGATAGCCTTTGGAGGCGTGGGGCTGGGGGACGCCGTGGGAAGGATCAGGCGGCGGGAGCGCCGCCGCCGCGGGAGCCTCCGGCTGGGGGGCCATCACCGTGGGCTGCATGCCGGTGGGGGTGTAAGGCGGCGGAGCGGATATCGTCCCACCCACCGCCATTGGCTGGGTCTGGGAAGGCGGGGCCGGCGTGGTTGCCGTTGACATCATGCCGGTCGCGGAGACTGGCCCGGGGGACGCCGGGGGGATGCTTCCAAAGGCTGCGCCGGCGGAGGCTTGCACCGGGGTTGAGGCCAGCGCCGGGGTGATGCTTCCTAAAGCGGCGCTGAAGGCCTCGGCGCTTTGAAACCGCTTGGCGGGGTCCTTCTCGAGCGAAATCATGATGATGTCATTGAGGGGTTTGGGCAAGTCGGGCATCATTTGGATCGGCGGCAGGGGAACCTGCTGCAATTGTGCAATCATGATGTCGAAATCACTTTTGCCCTGGAAGGGCCGCGAACCTGTGACCAACTCGTAGAGCGAAACGCCCACCGAATACAGATCCGAACGGCCATCCAATTCGTTGCCCTGCACCTGCTCGGCCGACATGTAGAAGAGCGAACCCATGGTCGTGCCCGTCTGGGTTAGCTTCTTGTCGCTCTTGGATTTGGCGATGCCAAAATCCATGAGCTTGATGACGTTGTCGGGTGTGAGCATCATGTTGGCAGGCTTAATGTCCCGGTGAATGACCCCGCGCTTATGAGCGTAACCCAGGGCTGACAGGGCCTGCATGATGTAGCTGATGGAATCCTCGAGGGGAATGGGCCCCGCCTTGGTCCTTTCATCCAGGGTCGTACCCTCGACGAACTCCATGACCATGAGAAGCTGATTCTCCAGGCGAAACGCGGTGCGGAGGCCGGCGATATTGGGATGATTCAAACTTGCCAGCACCTTGATTTCGCGAATGAACCGGTCCGCGAGCTCCGGGTCTTCGGCAAGATCGGGCAACAAAACCTTCAGGGCATCCATGCGATCGGAAATCTGGTTCTTGACCTTGTAAACTTTCCCCATCCCGCCTGCGCCCAACACCCCGATGATCTGATAATCCCCAACCGTGTCGCCGATTTGAAAGCTCATTGCACGCCTCCTGCTTGGAAGGAACCCTGATTCTACCACCTCGTGAACGAGAATAAAAGCGCAGGCCCTGCTGGGTGCTGTCCTTATTTGAACGTAGCGCCGCCCTCTCCGATTTCTGGAGTCCGATGGACTCCATCGGAGTCCGCAGATCGGGCTTGGCGGCTCAATGCCGGCGGGAAGCCGGCGCTACATCTGAAATTAGGAAAGCACCCCCTGCGGGTTGTCATGATTTCTATCCGATGAGCACGGTGGGGAGACCCAGGATAATAGTGCCCCCATGAGCGGTAAGATCACCCATGCGAGCGGCCGGCAGGCCTCCCACCAAAACTGTAAAGGAGCCTAGGGCGATGACATCGGGGGGACCGACGCAGACGGCCAAATCCGTCACCCGAGCTTGGGGCAGGCCTCCGGTCAGCACCGTAATGCAGCAGGGAGGCAGAATGGGACCCCCCACGTGCGGGACAAGTACCGTGACCATGGGGCAAACGTGCATGTCGGTCGCTCGAGCGGCGGGCATTCCCATAATGGTCCTCCATATCGACGGTCTCGATTATGCATCACGGCTGCGGGTGCTGCATGCGGGCCATTAAGGCCAGGGCCTTTTGCATGAACACCCCATACTTTTCTTTGGCCTTTTCGGGTTCGTTGACCACGCCCGCGAGGAACACCACGTTGGCCACCATTTCGGAGGTGGCATAATCGGGTGGCGGCACGGCTTGGAGGTTGGGGGGCGCCATGCTCGGGCCCGCGAAAAACACCGCCATGGCCAGCAAACCGGACGGGGACTTGGGGTCTTCCTTGTCCGCAGTTTCCTTGGCAGCCCAGCGATTCTCCTCATGAGGGGCTGACACCCATCGTTCTGCGGCGACCTGAACCTCCGGAAGGGGTTGGTCTTTTTGGCTGGCCAGGATATGCCGCACGCATAGGCAACCCCAGCCGATCGCTTCCCGCTTGGGGAGCAGATAGGCGACCAGGCGAAGCGCGTCACGGAACAGCTCTTTCTCCATCAAGAGAGCGATGAATTCCTTCGTCGAAAACTCGCCGGTCAACAGAGCCTTGGCTTCATCGCCCACCTTGGCACGGGCGCAAAGCTGCTGCAACGGCGATTCCGGTGTTTTCGCTACCTCATCACGATCCATGTTTGGCGCCTGTCTGGGGGTTCGAACCCCGAAATTGTGCAGCGGATGCCCTTAGTTAATCATGGTGATTGCGCCTTTGCATTGGAGCATGGCATCAGCACTGACCTGGGTCATGAGCCCCTTGATTTGCGTCTGAATCTGACCCTCAACGGAAATCATCATCCCCTGGATGGTCACACCCATTTGATCAATCTTGATGCTGTTTTGCCCCACCTTGAGGGTAATCGATTGCATCGCCTCAGTCGAGCTCGCACCCAAGTTCAACTTGGTGGTTTGATTCCCCATAGATATGGTCAGCGAATCGTTGCCCAGGTCGAGCGTAACGCTGCGGTCCCCCTGCTTGACTTCGTGGGTATCATTGCCCTGAACGGTTACGGTTCGAGTCCCTTGACTGACGGTAAGGGACTCGTTGCCTTGGCTGACCGTATGGGAGCGATTGCCCTGTTGGATCGTGACCGTCTCGTTACCCTTGGTCACCGTCTCCGTCCGGTCGTTATCGACGGTGATGGTCTGATTGTTGTAAACGTGGTGGTCTTCATCGTTCTGCACGCGCGTGGCCATGTCCTTCTCGGCGCGCATGTAAAAGTACTCCGAACCCTTCGTATCATCGAAGCCCAGCACGTTCGCATCGTGATCGCCCCCACCCTTCGTGCTGTGCGTGCGGAAGCCGCTGATGTTCATATCGTCAGGCAACGCGCCCGGAGGCATCTGGTCAGCGTTGTACACTCGGCCGGTAATCAGTGGCTGATCGGGATCACCTTCCAGAAAATCCACGATGACCTCCTGGCCGATACGGGGCAGGAACATCGCTCCCCAACCCTTCCCCGCAAGGGGTTGGGACACCCGAACCCAGCAAGAACTGTTCTCGTTGTTCTTTCCCAGCCGGTCCCAGAAAAACTGCACCTTGACCCGCCCATACTTATCTGTGTAGATCTCTTCGCCCGAGGGACCCACCACCACCGCCGTCTGCGGCCCCATGACCGTGGGACACGGAGTCAAGCGCGCGGGCCGAAAACGGACGGTGGCCGGAATACACTGGAAGGAATTGGAGTAATGTTCTTCCGCGGCGCCTCTCTGCGAACCATAACCAGAGGTCTGGCAATCATGCTGAATGTCGGTCAAGAGGTAGGAAATATTCATGTCATTCCGATAGTGCTCCTTCAACGTGAAGGTGTAGCCGGATACCATGCTGCGCGCATCGCTGGTACCGTGGACGACCAGATGCACGGCTTCTTCTTCCTCCATCCGGATTTTCACCAAGGAGTCGCCATCGCTCTTGGCGAGGTAATTTCCAGGATAATCGTAGGTATCAAATCTGCTGTTTCCGCCGACACTGTCCATGGTGGAGGTCGTAGACAGAAGACTCGTGCCCGGCGTTTCAAAGTTGTAGTCCGAGAGAGTACATTTACCGGTGCGCAACTCCTGCTCGACCTGCCACCCGTCCACCACGTCCTCATCCAGAACGGCGTGGGTCTCAAAGTAGAAACGGAACTGGTTTTGGCCGGGGCAATCCACGTTGGCGCTCGTACTGTCGCCCAGCATCAAGACGTGTCTGTCCTGCTCATGTTGAAAAAAGTAAAAAATGCCGTTCTCTTCCATAAGCCGGGAGACAAAGTTGAAACTTGTTTCGCGGTATTGGACACAGTAATCAAGGGATTGGTATGTACCTTGAGTGACGTTGTGGAAGTCCGAGAAGCCCAGTTCGCTAAAGACGACCGTAATAATATCCAGTACGGTCTTGTCCTGAAAAATCCGGCAATCCGCAGTGCGCGTTAGGAACCACAGCCAGGGGACCATTTCTGCATGGTAAGAGGTAAAGGTTTCATCCGCGCCGGCTTGGCCAAAGCGGCTGATAACCCCGTTCAAGTACCGGGGCTTACCGTCCGCTTGGGTGATCGAAATGGTCACGGCTTTCCCGATGATTTGGGTGTAATCGATGTTGGGGTCTTCGGAGAGGAGGTCCAATTCGAAGCGAAAGAGACGCGATATCCCTTCTGAACCCTTAAACCCTTTCAGAAGGAGTTTATCCGGTCCCAAGGGTGTGGTCAGCGTGAATAGACTGGTCTCCCCGTGTACGAAGCTGGTCCCCATGACTTTGCTCCTCCTGGTGCGGTCCGATTAGTTGTACACAAACGCCCCATCGGCCCCGATGCCGACGTGGATGCGCGCCACCTTCTCGCCCTCGGCCATTCTCCCCAACAACTGCCGGGAAATATCCGGCAAAAGGGTGTTGGTGAGAATATTGTCGACGTTCCGGGCCCCGCTCTCAACTTCCGTGCAGCGGCTGGCCACGGTGTCCACCAGGGCCGGCTCGTAGGTCAGATGAATCTTGTGGTTCTCTTCGATGCGTTTCCGAATTCTCCCCAGCTTCAATTCGATGATCAGCTTGAGAGAGTCTTCTCGGATCGGGTAAAAGGGAATGAGCACCATGCGGCCGAGAAAGGCCGGCTTGAAGATCTTATTCAGCTCGGGCCGCATCGCTTTGATAATCCCCTCCGGCGAGGGCATGGTTTCCTTATCCGCACACAGCTTCATCATCTGATCGGTGCAGGCGTTGGAGGTGAGGATAATGATAGTGTTCTTGAAATCGATTTCGCGGCCCTCGCCATCCTCCATCTTGCCTTTATCAAATACCTGGTAGAAGAGTTCTAGAACATCCGGATGCGCTTTCTCGACCTCATCGAGCAAAACCACCGAGTAAGGGCGCCGGCGGACGGCCTCCGTCAGGACCCCGCCCTCACCGTAGCCGACATATCCGGGAGGCGAGCCTTTCAAGGTCGAAACCGTGTGCGGCTCCTGGAATTCCGACATGTTGATGGTGATGAGATTGTGTTCCCCGCCGTAAAGCAGATCGGAGAGGGCCAGCGCCGTCTCGGTCTTTCCCACGCCGCTGGGACCCACCAGCATAAAAACCCCGATCGGTTTGTTGGGATCATCGAGGGCGGCGCGGGAGGTCTGCACGCGTTGGGCGATCATCTCCAAGGCGTGCTCCTGGCCGATGACGCGCTTTCCGAGCAGCGCGCTGAGCGAGAGCACGGTGGCGATTTCATTTTTCAGCATCTTTCCCACCGGGATGCCTGTCCAGGCAGAGAGCACCTCGCCTACGATCTGGGCGTCAACCGCCACCCGCATCATGGGGGTTTCACCTTGCAAGGCGGCCAGCTCGGCTTCCAGCTTGGCGAGTTCGGCGCGCATGGCCTCAGGATTCGCTGCCGGGGCGGGGGCGGCGGGCTCCGGAGACGTGGCCTCAACGGCAGCGGTCTGCGCAGCGGGTTGGGGCACCGCGGCCGGCGCTTGAGCCTGTGCCGGCACGGCAGCCGGAGCCGTTCCCGTAGCGCCCTCGATTTGGGCATGGAGATCTCTGATCTTCGAAACGAGTTCGAATTCCTTGGTCCAGCGCTCGCGCAGACCCTTCAAACGGGCCTCGACCTCGACCTTTTGCTTGGCGATCTCCGCCAAGCGCTCCGCATGATCGGCTCCGATGGCCGTCTCGCGCTCCAGGATGACCCGCTGAACCTCCAGATCATCCAGTTGGCGCCCCGCATCCTCGATGGCCGGCGGCGTGGCGCTCTGCCCGAGGGCTAGGCGCGCGCAGGCGGTATCCAAAATGCTGACCGCTTTGTCGGGCAACTGTCTCCCCGCCAGATAGCGATGTGAAAGCCGCACGGCGGCCGTCAGCCCTTCATCCATGATGCGAACCTTATGATGCTTCTCCAGGGAGGGAACAATGCCGCGCAGCATCACCGAACATTGCAGCTCGACCGGTTCTTCCACCTTGACCACCTGGAACCGCCGCGCCAGGGCGGGGTCTTTTTCAAAGTACTTTTTGTATTCGGACCACGTGGTGGCGGCGATCGTCCGCATTTCACCCCGCGCCAGGGCGGGCTTCAACAAGTTGGCAGCATCGTTTTGACCTGCCTGGCCACCGGCGCCGATCATGGTGTGGGCCTCGTCAATGAACAAAATGATGGGCACGGGAGAAGCTTTGACTTCTTCAATCAGGCCCTTGAGGCGGTTTTCGAATTCACCTTTGATGCCCGCCCCCGCCTGGAGCAACGCCAGATCGAGAGTGCGGACCACCACGTTGCGGAGGGGAGGCGGCACGTCTCCCTTGGCGACGCGCGATGCGAAGCCTTCCACCACCGCCGTTTTCCCCACACCCGCTTCGCCGGTGAGGATGGGGTTGTTTTGGCGGCGGCGCATCAGGATGTCAATAATCTGGCGAATCTCCACGTCTCTTCCCAACACCGGGTCGATTTTCCCAGCCTTGGCGTTTTCGGTGAGATTGATCGTGAATTGATCGAGATTGGCGGTCTTACCGGCGCCCGCCGGGCGAGGAACGCCTGGAACCCCGGCGGGTGCCCCCACCCGCTCCACCATTTCTTCCTCAGACCGCTCCACGATGGACAGAAAATCCTTGCGCAGAACCTCCCCTTCGATCTTCTGGAGTTCCTTACTGACCTCACGGACCAGCCGGCTGAGCTCCTCGTTCGTCACCAGAGCCAAAACCGTGAACCCGGTCCGAATCTCCCCCGAACCGAAATCAATGGACCCGATCGTCCACGCCTCGGTGAGCATTTTTACCAGCGAAGGGCTCAAGGTCGGGTTGCGGGCATTTCCTTTCTTGAGTTTATCGAGGCTCCGGGTCAGCTCGCCGGTGAGACGCGATTTATCGATGCCAAAGCGATTCACGATCTGGGCAAAATCACCGTCCGGCTGATCCAGGAGCTTGAGCACATAATGCTCGACTTCAATATCATAGTTGGTACGAGCCAAGCACAGGCCGGCAGAGGACTCCAAAGTCTTCCGGGTAAACTCATTGAGTTTTCCGATCAGTGATTTCAGGTTGATGGTCATCGGCGTTTCCTTCCCAAAGCTGAAGAATAGTCTCAGACGCGTCTTCTTTCATCTCCCGCGTCTTGATGTAAGTATGCCATCCGAGTTGGGGAGCCTGCTCCCCCTCCGCGCCCAGCACGCAAGGCGGCACATCCCGGCGATCCAGAATCAGTTGGATCTCAAAGTCAAATTCGCCATTTGAAAACAAACGGGTCAAGGCCCGGAGGGGCTCGAAGGCGGAGCCTTGAGGCAGGAAGTTCAAGTACTGTTCCAAGGATAAAGGCCCGATTCGAACACGCACACGGGCCGTCTGGTCCCACACCTCATCTCCTACCACCGCCCCGAATCCCAATTGCTCGGATTCGCCGAACCCGCCTTCGAGAGCCGTTTGCGTGTTGCGGTCCAGCGGATACCAGCCCCCCGCAAATTGGTCCACCTCGACGGGAACTTCGAAGTAATCGCCGAGAATATTCCGGAGCGCTTCCGCCGATCGCGGCCGTTGCGCCAGAAGCCCAGAGTAATAAAGCAGCGAATCATCAGGCACGGGGAGCCGGTTTTGCAGGCCCGGTGTCCCCATGCCGATCAAGTCCAGCAAATGGTGGGAAAAGGCGTCCAGTCCCTCACGCTCATATGCGATTGAGAACCGGTATTTTTCCCAAGCCAGATAGAAGAGCGAAATAATACGGTGGTTGAAAATATCGAAGAAGTCAACTGCGGATCGATCGCCCGCCCGCGTGCGCTCCGCGAGCAAGGACGTGTAATAGAGGGGCAGCACGCCTTCCGGCCCGGTCAATCCCATGAAGTTGACCTTCATCCGCCCCGCGTCGTCCTCCTTGGGCCATTCGAGAGATTGCACCTCGCTGGCGGGAAAAGCCAGGGTGGAATTGGCGAGGAACCGGACCACCTCGGTGCCGGGAGGATTGAATCCCCCGACCGGTGATTTGTCCGGGAAAAGACGCTCCAGGAGGCGAATAGCTTGAAAAAACTCAAAGAGAAAGGGTTCCTCCCGGAGTTCGGTTTCCACCGTGGAGACGCTTACATCAGGATTACTTGTCCGGCCCGTGGTGGCCATTCTTTCAGTACCCCCCTGCGCTGGCGAGTCTTGACGACCAGTTGGCTGAAGCTATTGAGCGACGCGTACAGGCCCAGGAAATGGTCAATGACCGCGGCAAACAGATACACCCCTCCCCCCGAATAGTTTTCCTCGTCAAACTCCATGGCCACCTGGGTTCCGCGGGCATAGGCAATTCCACTTTCGGAATTGATGCGGGCAAAGTGACGCTTGCTGCTTACCCCCGTGATTCCGGAGATTTGCTTGTCCAGATCGGCGGAATCCGAAAAGTTATAGAGACGCAGGACCTCCTGCAAAGCTTCCTTGCCCTCCTCGACGAGGGAGAGGTAATTCAGCGCCAGATGGGATATCAACCTCCACAACGCATTCCGCCCCATGGGAGGCCGGAGCGTGGGGGTGGGTTTGCGCAACGCCATGGCGCCCTTGATCGATCCGATTCCCTCCACCTCGAAGTCGCCGTTTTCGTTTCCAAAAGGGCAGCGGGCAGGAATGTCGCGATTGGTACAGGTGCAATGAGCGGTGATCACCTGCGTGTCCGGCAAGCAGGTACGCATGGAAAGGTCAACCAGTAGTAAGGAGACGTCTGAACCCTCGTCCCCCTGCCGGGAGGAAGGTCGCCGCGTGGAGTACCAAAACGTTTGGTTCTTTTCTATCAAGGCCCGGTGCCGGTAGGAATAGAAAGGTTCATAGTGGGTCAGCTCATGGGTGACCGGATCAGAACTGACCACATCCTCGATGGAAAAAACCTCCGTGGCCATCCTCCGCCGCGCATCCGGAACCACGGGATACTCCGACCGCCTCTGGGTCAGCAGGATGGGCTCGGCAGTTTGAGGAAACAGATTGATAATGGGGGAGCACCCTAGAAGAATCGCCTTGGCCGTAACGGCCACGGCCAATCTTTGCTGCCGCTGCTCGGCTTCAAAGGGGGATATGAGAAAGATGATTTCCGCACGTCCCCCAGGAATCGCTTTCCAGGATTGTTCCAGGTCTTTCAGCTCGAAAAAGAAGAATTTGTCGGGAAAGGCGAAATACTCCTGGAGAAGCCGGTAGCCCTGGAAAGATCGGCGTGGGTACGGCAATACCGATTCAGATTCGGAAAACCCCATGGGCCGCAAGGACTTCGCACTGAGCGTGTGTGGGGGCTTCTTGGGGTTATCGGGGTCCCTCACAATGATTTGCCGGCAATTGTTGGAGAGCAGTTCGTACAGCGTATTCACCACATCGCCTTCACCATGCAGATAGAACCGCAAGGATGACATTTGGAGCTTTTCGAAACTGACGTCGGAAAGGCCGCGCAATTCCACCCGGAGAGCGGCGACCGCGTCCGGAGCGCGCAAAGGGGGATTGAGTTTGTCGGGGGTGACCCAGCGGGCATCGCCTACCTCAAGGGGCCAGAGGGTGACATCGTAACAGGTGCGAAATTTGCAGGGAACCCCATCCACCGGCCGGGAATACAGGATGGAATCGCGAGGAATGCTGAGGCCGGTGGTCAGCTTTCCCTGCTCCGGGTCCAGGCGCAATTGCGCGACCGTCATGGAGGGGATGGGCCGAAGAAAATGAGGGTAAAGGATGTTGAGCAATCCCTCGGTAATTTGCGGGAACTCATCGTCAATTTTCAGGTGAACGCGCGCGGCGAGAAGGGCAAATCCCTCCAGGAGCCTCTCCACATGCGGGTCTTCACACCGATTCACGTCCAGTTGCAGGCGCGCGGCGATCTTGGGATGCTTTTCGGCGAATTCCTTCCCCATCTGGCGGAGGAAGGTGAGCTCGTTTTCATAATAATCGAGAACTCGATCGCGCATGCTAGGTGCTCATTACCTTGTATTCGCCTTTCGTCGGCTCTAAAAGCGTGTCAAAGAATACCGGTTCCGGGGCCGGGTCCATGCGCAGTAAGCCTTCAACACTGAAGTGGATGCCGTGCATGAGGTCGGTGGCAGGTTGGAGGGTCACTTTTACGGCTGTTAGCCTGGGCTCGAAGAAGCTGATCGCGGTCTTTATGGATTTTGTCAGGAATTCCTGATCCTTGGGCGACCCCAGGTACAGGCCGGCGGTGTCTTGGACGCCATAATTGTAGACGGACCGCTCGACCTCCCGCATGGATTCCGCGGCGGCTTCGATGGTCGAGCGCGTATTAAAGAGCCACTCCAAATCCCGCCGGAGCGCCGCCCGCAATTCCCGCAGCGATTGCGCCCTGGTCATGGGAGTCTCCAGGTTGTGGTCCGGTTCCTGATCGATGAGCCGATCCAGCACCGACAACGTTACGGGGCCTTCCTTGTCAAAAGATGGCATGAGTATCCTAAGGTTAAGGGATAGCCTGAGAGGGGTCGAGGCGGCAGATTCGTTCGAAGAGTTTCTGCCGCTGGCCCGCGTCATTCTGAACCCGCACGCTCAACTTCAAAATGGTCGCCAGGGCGCTTGCCACCAGGGCGGGGTCCTCCCATTCGTCGAGTTTGTGGTTCTCGATGGCCGCCGCCAGATCATCCAGGATCGGCTGGGCAATGTTCTGCTTGCCCGTGGATACACACATCTCTACCAATTGCATTTTGCGGCGGAATCGCTCCCTCCCGCAACGCTGGCGCGCGATCTCCTTCTGAAGGATGGCGAAGGCCTTCCGTTCATTTCCGTCGCGCAAGGCTTGTGACGCGGTCAGATACAGGTCGGCAGGATGGCCCGGCCATCGGGAAGCCGTTCCGTCCCCGGCCACCTCAGCGCTGCCGGAGGACTCGGCGGGTGTAACCGCAGGCGCAGGCTCCTGGGTGAGAGACTTTAGCCAAGCCCGCGTCTCCGCATTGGCCGCCGGCGCGTCATCCATCAGGGTGGCGTCGAGTAGTTGCGGAAGGTCGGTCACCAGCGCTCTCAGCTCGGACCGAATGGCTCGTTCTATAGCCTCGTAGTCACTACCCAAGGCTTGGCAAGCCTCCACCACCAGGCGCTGAAGATCGAGCCAAGCTCGGCTGCAAGGAAGCGCCATGGCACTTTCCGCGGCTTCGAGCAGCTCTTCCCACTTCTTGTCGAGCGCCAAGCGCTTCAAATGCTTCCGCAGTTCGGTGGGAGGGGCTTCGAGCTCGGTCGGGTCGGCGCGGTCGATGGCGGCGCGCAACTCGCCCCAGCGCAACCCGCGCAGCATTAAATAGGACGCGGGGCTGCGCGGCTCGCGCCGCCGCAAAAATGCCGCCGCTTCGGTAATCTTGCGGACTGCTTCCAGGCGGTCGGGTGGCTCCGAAGAGGTTTCCACTGAGAACATCACGCCGGAGGGCACCGCCCCCGCCGCCGCAGGTTCAGAGGGAGAGCCGGGAGCCGCCTCGGGGGCCGCCTTGGCCGGCGCCACCTGGACGGGGTCCGGCTCCTTCTCGCGCTTTTTCTGGAGAAATCCATGCACGACAATCCGGATTTCTCCGAGCGCTGACTCCAGCGGGCCCAAAGAAGGCGCCACGTCGCCGAACTTTGCGTTGCAGCATTCCTTCAGCGGGGCGAGGCTCTCCAGACAACTGTCAAGGTCCTTCTCGACTTTGGCGTAAAAGGCCTTGGGCGTTTCTTCGAAGCACTTGTCGAGGGCTTCCGGCGGGATTTTCCCTTGTTTAATAGCTGCGGCGCGTGCCTTCTTGGCTTCGTCAGTTTTCGCGTCGGTCTCGCGCCCCAGCTTGCGGGACTCCTGCACGTCTGTAAAGCCATACGGTTCCTTGGCTACGAGGCGGACGCTCTTCAAGGGAATCTCGAGCCTCGTGGCCAGGAACTCCAACGGGGCAGCCCGCATTTCCGCATCGCCATCCTCAATCGCGGGATAGAGCGTGTCCCAGAATCTCTCCACCAAGCCGCGGCAAAGGGTCAACCCTTCCCAGAGGCCGCTAAAGCCGTTTTGCTTCACCCATGCCTCAGCGAGCCAAGCCGCCAGCCACAAGTCCTTGGTCTTTTTGGTGAGAGCCTCGGTGGTGAGTTTGATGACCAGGGGATTGTCCGCAACTTTGCGGTCGCTCTCCGTCATGCCCGCAGGTGGAACCGCTTCCTCACGCCGGGCTTCCTTGATCTTGCTGTAGATTTCTTCGTAGCGAAGGTCGGCGCCGCTGGGGTTGGGTCCCTCGATAGGGTTTAACAGGTCGTCAATAAGGGGCATGGTTCGTTAGTCTCCCGTTGGAGCCGGGCTGAACTCCAGCGAGCGCAATTCGAGAAAGGGAATCTCCTCATCATCTACCAGCCACATCTTCTGGCCGAAAGGGACCTCCTCCGGGTATCCCTCGCGTTGCTCCCACACCGTGGCCCGTCCGAGCCGGACGGCGTCATCGGGGTGCTGCCAGGAGAAGGGAGCAAGCACCGGGAGCAGAACCTCGCCGAGTTCCGCTCCTTTGAAGGCGGGCGTGGTGCGAACCGCCGCAGGCGTCCAGAGCAAATCTCTTAGCCGCTTGGGAGGCTCGATCCGAACCGAGGCCACGTGCTTCAGAGGAAGCCACAGGTAGTTGCCCGCCGCAAAGAGTTCGAGTCGGGCTCCAATTCTGGGATCGGCGTCCGAAAAAGCGGCGAACGGCTTGCCATTGAACGTACCCGTACGAGGTGGCTCAGATGAGTCGGGGTGTTGCGGATACTCTCCGCGGGTAAACAGATCCTGCCGCTGTCGCTCGGCGTAGAGGGCGCTGCGATAAAGCAGAACTCCGATCTCACTCGACGGTCCCGCTTGACCCAGCACCTCGAGTTGCTTGTCCGCCCGCTCGTATTCTCCCGCGAAGCATAAGAGCTCGAAGAGGAAGGTTCGGCGGCGCGCGTCCGTCGGATTATCCCGGACTTCGCTACTCAGGGCCTTCAGCGCGTCCGTCAACTGGCCGGCACGAAACAAGTCTTGTGAGTTCATCTCCGGCTCTCCACTTGGTAGCGGCGGTCAATGGCCGCCGGTCTTGAATAGGAAAGGCTTCGGCGCTCATCGAGCGCCCCGACAGCTTGCATCAATTTATTCTAGTGCCGGGCTTTAGAAATTGCGGAAAAACGCCTAAGCGCGCTCATCCTGAACGGTCCTCGATACCAAGGTATCTTCGCGGCCACCCGGCCGATGGCCGTGAAAACACCTATAGTTCAATGTCAGCGCCCGGGGCAGCCGGCGGCGTCACGTCGATTGCACCTGCTTGATGTCATAGGTTGCCGATCCGGCCAGCGTAGTCGAGCCGCTTGACGTATCCTGCGTGTAGTATTGGTACTCGACCTTTTCGTACGAGATACTGAGGCTCGCCGAAGGGACTCCCGTCGATCCCCCGCCGGTACTGAAGCTGGTAATAAAACAGTTGGTCAACGTTATGAGCAGGTAATTATAGGGGGTACCCCCGCCTCCCGTCTTGCGGCCCGTGAACGTGGCCGAGGCAACGTGCGTCCCCTGCACCAGGTCCTTGACAAGCGCGAAGCTGGCGGCTTCTAACGCGAAAGAGACCGTGAGGTCCGATACCGAAGGTTTTCCGGCAGCCAGACCTTTGCCGCCGAGACTGGAGGGATTCGCCGCACCCCAACTCCAACTGTCGAGCTCGATGTTGTTGGTCATGCCTTGGGCTTGCGATTCACCATTCACACCGTCAATCAGCAGATAGTAATCACTGGGCATTGCTCTTATCCTCCTTTTTATCGAGTTGAATTCAAGGATCGGCGGCAAAGACGCGCCATGCCTAAGATCCTGTCACAACCAAAAACTGAAAATCACCTCTTCGCCGGTTCCGGCAAGGTAGCGACCAGCCGCAGGGAAACACTGATCTCGTCCAATTGAAAGTGCGGGCGAAGATAACTGATCGCCCGGTAGCAGCCCGGCTTGCCTTTGATCTCCTCCACGTCCACCCGCGCCTCCCGCAGAGGGAATTTGGCCTTGGTGGCCTGATCGGCATTGTCATCCTGGGTCACGTACTGGCTAATCCAGCGATTCAGGAAGCGCCAGCAGTCGTCGCGGGACATGAAGCTGCCGACCTTGTCGCGCATCATGGACTTGAGGTAGTGAGCGAAACGGCAAGTGGCCATCATATACGGCAATTGCGCCGAAAGGCGCGCATTGGCGGTGGCAGCATCACTGTCGTAGACCTTGGGCTTGTTGCAGGATTGAATGCTGAAGAATGCCGCCTTATCCGTGCCCTTGCAATGGACCAGCGGCACCAGCCCCTGGTCTGCCAACTCCTTCTCGCGCCGGTCGGTAATGGCGATCTCGGTGGGGCACTTCAGCGCCACGTCGCCTTCGTCGGTATGGAAAGTATGGGAGGGAAGACCTTCCACCAGGCCGCCGCCCTCGACTCCCCGGATGGCGGTACACCAAGCGTACTGCGAGAACGCCGAAGTCATCCTGGCGCCCAGCGCATAGGCGGCATTTCCCCAAAGGTATTTGCTGTGGTCCGTCCCATCCACCCCTTCTTCAAAGTTGAAGCCATCTACGGGTACGGTATCCCTGCCGTAAGGCAGGCGCATCAGAACCCGGGGGCAAGTGAGGCAGACGTACTTCGAGTCCTCGCTTTGCCGGAACCCCTTCCATTTGGCGTATTCGGTGGTATCGAAGATCTTCCCAATGTCCCGGGGCTGGTCCAACTGCGTGTAGCTTTCCATGTTCATGAGCTGCGGAGAGGCCGCGGAGATGAAGGGGGCGTGCGCCGATGCCGCCACCGCTGCCATCTTTTCGAGTAGCTCCAGGTCTTCGGGATGCTTGCTGAACTCGTAATCGCCAATCAGCGCGCCATACGGCTGACCGCCGAATATCCCGAACTCTTCTTCGTAAACTTTCTTGAATGCCGCACTTTGATCGAATTCCGGGGCGCGTTGAAGATCGCGCAGAAGGTCCCGCTTGGAGACATTCAACACCTTGATCTTCAGCATGGAGCTGGTTTCGCTCTGGCTGAGGAGGTACTTGAGGCCTCGCCAAGTGCCTTCCAGCTTCTGAAACGAGGGATGGTGCAGGATTTGGTTGAGCTGGATGGAGAGCAAATGGTCGATCTGGGCAATCCGTGCATTGATCATGGCCTCCGTGTCTTTGGAGACCGTGACCTCACCCTCCAAAACCTGGGTGATGAACTCTTTCACCAAGCCCTTGCCGCGTTCACGAGTGGCGGCGTCCGTTCCCACCCTTCCCGTCTCGACAATCTGATCCAGCAGAGTCTTTTCGCCGACCTGCTCGGTCGTTTGCGGTGTTGCGGCCGCTTTTGCTTCGTTAGCCATTGCCCCCCTCCTTTCCCTCTTCCTTCTTAGGTCCGATTTCCGACCGCAACCTGTTTAACTTTTCAGTATTGGAGACGGCATCCAGCAGGACCTCGTCCAATTTGTCATTGGTCTGCAAGGCGCCCTTCAAATCACTGAGACGAGTGCGGAGTTCGAGCAGTTCACGCAAAGGTTTCACTTGCCGGGCAACCTTTTCCGGCTCAAAATCCTCCAGACTCTTGAAGTTGAGGTCAACCTTCAACTGCCCCGCACTGTCGTCATCACTCAGCTTGTTCTCCACAGAAAATGCCAAGTGGGGTTTCATACTTTCCAAGACATTGTCAAAGTTATCGGGCGTTACTTCGATAAACCTTCGATCCTTCAGCTTGGGAAGTGGTTCGACAGGCTGACCGGAAAAATCACCGAGCACTCCCATTACGAAAGGGAGTTCTTTAGTTTCAATTGCACCACCCGTCTCCACGTCGTAGGTGACGTGGACGCGAGGGGGGCGCACCCTTCCAAGACGCTTCTGGACGCTCTCTGACATGGGGAACTCCTCACCTTCGCATATTTGATTGACTTTTTTTCTCTGCCGAGCAATTATCAGCAAAATACATACCATTGTCAACCGGAAAACGAACAAGATTTTCCGGCTATTGTTAGGTCTCCTAACCCTGCAGGAATTCAAATTGTAGTTCAGGAGACGGTGGAGCTGGGACAGGGGGGTAAGGTAGGGGAACTGGCGCGGTAGTTCCGAAATACCTCCAGCGCGACCGTTAACGAACGGAAGTTCAAATCCGCCCATCAAACATGGTAAGATGCACGCGAACTAGCTTCCCAACGAGGACCCCATCCCATGGGTACAAAAAGCCGTTGCGCCCTGCTGGCATTCACCTTGGCGCTGTTCAATGTCCTGGGCGCTTACGCCCAACTTCTTCCACAAGTAACACCCCAGAAAACCAAGCCGCCCGCATTAAAGCCGGCGCAAATTGTCATCCAGACTTCGCCGAATGCACGAGTCTACCTGGACGATGCCTTGAAAGGGCAGGCGAATTCGGAAGGCCGCATGATGATTGAAAATCCCAAGCCCGGGGATCACGCCCTACGAGTTTCGCTTGCCGGAAAACGGGATCATGAAGAGAAGGTTAAGGTGATGGCGGGGCAAGTGACCAAAATCACGGTGGTGCTTGCCGACCTTGCTGGAACTATGGTGGTCCAGACTCTACCCGGAGCGGCGGTTTTCCTCGACGGCTCCAGCCTGGGCACAACGGACGCGACGGGACAACTATCTGTCCCCAATGTGGCCGGTGGCTCGCATGAGTTGCGAATTTCCCATAGTAGCAAAAAGGATTATCGGCAGAAGATTATCGTCGCGGTCGGGCAAGAGGCTAGGGTCAACGCACCCCTAGCGGACCTGCCTGGAACTGTCGAGGCCCAAACCTCGCCGGGTGCGGCGGTTTTTCTGGACGGTTCCAGCCGCGGCACCTCGGACGCGCGGGGACAACTCGCCATCCCCGAAGTGGCCGCGGGCTCGCACGAGCTGCGGATCACAGCGCCGGGCAAGAAGGAATTTCGGCAGAGCATTACCGTAGCCGCCGGGCAAGAGGCCCGGATCGAGGCGCGGCTGGAGGATGCGGGTCCGCCGCCGCCGGGGACCGTACGCGAGAACCCCAAGGACGGGCTGAAGTACGTGTGGATCCCCCCGGGCAACTTTGTGATGGGTTGCCCGCCCACCGACGACGATTGTAATGGATTTGAAAAGCCGCCGCACCCGGTGACCATCAGCAAGGGTTTTTGGATGGGGCAGACGGAGGTCACGGTAGCTGCCTACAAACGCTTCGCCGCAGCCACATCTCGGCAGATGCCTCCGGCTCCCCCCTTCAATAGCGGTTGGGCGAATGACAGCATGCCGATCGTTAAGGTGACCTGGAATGAAGCGCGCGACTATTGCACTTGGGCCGGAGGGCGGCTGCCCACGGAAGCGGAGTGGGAGTATGCGGCGCGAGGGGAAAGCACCGCGCCACGCTATGGGCCGCTCGACGAAATCGCCTGGTACGGCGCCAACAGTGGAGGCCAGACGCACCCGGTGGGTGAGAAACAAGCCAACGGATTCGGGTTGTACGACGTGATCGGGAACGCGCTCGAGTGGGTGAATGACTGGTATGAGGAGAAGTACTATCGGAGTAGCCCCTCGCAAGATCCTCCGGGGCCCGCGAGCGGGGCCAAGCGCGGTCTGCGCGGCGGGTACTTTGACCTCAAGGCCAAAGTCATGAGGGTTTCCAACCGCGGCGGGGGGGGCCCAGGTGACAGGTTCCCCGGCAGCGGGTTTCGTTGTGGCGGGCAAGTGTTTGGTCCTTGACGATTTTCTGCTCCACATGTTACTTGGCGCAGCGGAAACCGATGGTGGCGGAACGCGTGGAAGCATGGTCAAGATTTCTGGTCGTCGTAGTCACATGGAACTTGTCGGACTGGAAGGAGCCGCCCCGGATGGCTTTGCCATCAGCGGGAATTTGGAACGAAGGTTGGCGGCCAGGGTAAGGCTTGTAGTCGTCCGCAGTCCATTCCCAGACATTCCCTGACATGTCGAGAATACCGAACGGGCTGGTGGCGTCGCGATGGGCGCCCACCTCCTCCGGGTGGCCCAGAGCCGCCTCCGCGCTGTTGGTTAGCGCCGGGCTGAAATCATTGCCCCACGGGTATAGCCTGCCGTCCGTGCCGCGCGCCGCGTATTCCCACTCCGCCTCCGTGGGCAGATGCAAGCCTTTCGAGGTGCAGTAAGCGGTTGCGTCGTCCCAGGAGACGCCCGTGACCGGCCACGCAGCTTGGCCATCCGGCGGGGATCCATTCACCCACCCCCGGGGGGCAGCGTGGCTTGTGCTTTTTGCAAACTCGCCATACAGCGCGTTGGTGACGGGTCTCTTATCCAAATCAAATGCCGCGACGCTCGCGGGATGAGCGGGGGTCTCTTCTGCGTCGCTGGCGCTGTCGCGACCCATCGTGAAGGTCGCGGCGGGGATGGAAACCATGCCGGCAGGGGCAATTGTTCCTCCCGTTGCAGAGGGCGATTTACCCGCCTCTGACGTCTGGCTTGGCACATGGGGTGGGGGCGGCGACACCGCCCGCCGCGAGAAATACCAAATCCCTCCGGCAATGACGGCCAGCAGAACCACTCCCAGGACAACATACTTGGCCGCGCTTGAACTCTCTCTCTCTGCCGGGGGATGCGGTGGTTTGGCAACGGCGGGCGGGAGGCTGGCTGCCGCTGGGGGCTTGCTCTCGGGCGGAGCGCTCGAAGCTTCCGCAATTGCTCGGGGCGGAATAGGGGGCGAAGTTGAGACGGGAATGCCGGTCTGGACCGAGACGCTTGCCGGTAGCGGAGTTGGAACGGCAATGTCGGCCTGGGGCGATGTGCTCGCCGGTGGCGGCGCGGGCACGGCGGGTTCCCGCGCCGCCACCGGCGGGACGAGCACCATAGAGGGAAGCGGCTGACTGACCACCGGCGCGGGGGCTGCCTGGGCGGCTGCCGCGAACGCGCGCGCGAATTCCATTGCCGACTGGTAGCGTTCCTCGCGCTCCTTGCTCAGCGTCTTCATAACCACGGCTTCGACTTCCGGAGCCACGAGCAGGCCGGGGTCGACAACACGAAGAGGCGGCGGGACCTCCAGCATGTGTTTGTGCACGTAGCCGAGGGGCGTGGTGGAATAGAAGGGCACGCGCCCGCTCAGCATTTCGTAAGCCACAATCCCCAGCGAATAGATGTCGGAGCGCGCGTCGAGCTCGGCGCTCGGAATTCCGGCGGCTTGTTCGGCTGACATGTAAGCAGGCGTGCCCAGCACCATGCCGGTCAGCGTGTGGGTGGAGGATTCGCGCAGCTTGGCGATGCCGAAATCGACAATCTTGACGATCATCTCGCCCTCGTCGCCCCGCGTCAGGAAGATGTTGTCAGGCTTGAGGTCGCGATGAATGATGCCGAGCTTGTGCGCGGCGTTCAGTCCCCGCGCCACCTGCATTAGAATTTCGGCACACTCCGCCACGGACAAAGCCCCGACCTTTTTGAGCACTTCTCGCAAGGATTCGCCATCCAGAAGCTCCATGGCGATGTAAGGCGTGCCGTCATCGGCTTGGCCGGATTCATGAATGGTGACGACGTTCGGGTGATGAATGCTCCCCGTGGAACCCGCTTCATTGTGAAAACGCTCCAGGAACTCAGGGTCATCCAACAACTTGCGGTTCAGAACCTTCAGCGCCACAAGGCGATTTCCGACCCCGATCTGCCTGGCGAGAAAGACCGTGCCCATTCCCCCCACACCCAGCCGGCGGACAATGGTGAAATGGCGGGAGAGTCCGGCGACAAGCTGCGCTTCAGCTTGCTCCGTTTGGGCAGCAAGCCGAGCGCCGTCGTGGGGACAGAACTCAACCTCATCGGAGTACGTCTGTTGGCAATTGCGGCAGCTCTTCATATGGGCACCTGGGAAACTCTCTTGTGAAGCGGATTCTATCAGAAGTGTTGTAAGAGAGGGAATCGGCCTTTGAAAGGGGGAATGAAGAAGCTCTTGGTCAGCCGGATGCTGGCAAGGGCCGACAGCGGGCCCTTTGGAAACAAGCAAGCATAGAACGAGCGACGAGTTACCCCCGAAGATGATCGCGGCCAGCCAGTCAAGGATGCGGGCCCTTCGAAGGGGAACACGCAATGAATCATTGATTAGCGGTTCCGTCAGCGTAATAATGATGGCGGTTGCGGGTTAGGGACAGACCCTGGCTGTAATCGTTCGTCCCCGTAGACGCTATCCGCATCAAGTCCTCATGTCCATGAATCGCCTGCCACGCGGTAGCTCACACCCGCGCTGCATTTCCCGGTAAGATGGTGACAACAGGGGGGCGGACCGGTTTGGTTTTAATCGACGTCTGCAATTCTTATTTGTCTTACGCGGTGTTCACATGGAACCTTCGGAAAAGATAACAAAAGCTGTTTCGGCCAGTACTCACAAGGGGACGGGGGATCGTGCCACGCAGGGTTCCTTAAGTAAGACCATCTTGCTATATGCGCTTACCTTTTTGATTTTGGCTACGGTCGTCGTGGGTTTCATCTGGCACGACCTGCGCGCGGACTACCACGACACTCTCGCCTATTGGAATGTGCAATTGTCCAGTTCAGCCGATGAGCGGGTCAGGGTTAGCACGCTGTGGCTCAAGGAGCGGCGGACGGACATCATAGCCATTGCCGAATATCCCTCGACAGTCCGCTTACTTTCTGCGGGGGTAGGCAAAAGCCAAGTGGCGGAAATCCGGCAACAGGTGGAAAAAGAAATCGCTCATATGGCCGCCGTCAATGGCTTTCTGGGGGGCGCCGTTGGAGATCGTGATTGTCAAATCGCGGCGCAAACTGGCCTTCGGCCGGAAATGGCTCAAGGTATCCAGGAAGCTTGCCAGCGGGTCCAGCAGACGGGGGAATTCCGAATTGACACCTCCGGCATGGAACCGGGAGATGTTTGGCTGAATCTTTCTGCCCCCGTGATCGCGGAAGGCCGGCCCTTGTCCGCAGCTCAAATCCCTCACCGCATGGTGGGATCGGTGATGATGGTGTCGGAAAACTGGCAGGATTTTATTCTTATTCACGGATCGGAGAGCGTTCCCACCCAGACCAGCGAGACTCTCCTGGTCTGGAAGAAGGCTGGTGAAGCCTTTATCTTTTCTCCCCGTCTCAATACCTTGCTATTGCCATCGTTCTTCCGACGGCCGCTCGCCGGGTCAACCTTCGAGGCTCGGGCGGCCCGAGAGGGCGATGTGGCCTTTGGCGAATTCATTGATTATCGGGGGGCGCGGGTTTTCGGTGCGGCGCAAAGAATCGCCGCGGGCATCGATAGCGTAGCCAGCAAGGTGGACTGGGATGAAGCTCTCACCGCCTATCACCGGCACCGGGTGTTGGATTGGCTGGCGGGGACTCTCACGGTTTTGTTGTTGGGAACAGTCATGGTGGCCCAGCATCGGAACGCGGCCGCGCGCAACTTTGCTGAAAGGGTGAGACAGCAGGAGGCGCTGAGGGAGAGAGATCGCCGTTACAGGGTGCTTTTTGAGTCGGCCGGGGATGGCATCTTCCTGATGCGGGGCGATCATTTCGTGGATTGCAATCAGAAAGCTCTTGAGTTGTATAGGTGCGAACGCGAACAGCTTATCGGGAACACGCCTTATGCCCTCTCTCCACCTCGGCAGCCGAACGGCTCAGACTCCCAGGAGGCGGCGCTCGAGAAAATAAGGCTCGCCTTGGAAGGGCAAACACTTCACTTTGAGTGGCAGCATCGCCGAGGGGATGGAACGCCTTTTGAAGCCGAGGTTACTCTAAGCCACTTGGAGATTGCAGGAGAGGCTCATCTCCTGGCGCTGGTGAGGGATGTCACCGAACACAAGCAGGCGGAAAAGGATCTGCACGTTTCTCTCCAACAGTTGCGGGCGCTGGCCGCGCGGCTGCAAAATATCCGGGAAGAGGAAAGGACAAGGGTGGCGCGTGAGATTCATGACGAGCTGGGCCAGGCCTTGACCGTCATCAAAATCGACTTGAGTTCGCTGATTCATGGGCTGGTCAGGGACAAGAAACAAGCATTTGGTCCCATTCTGAAGGAAGTGGACGAGACCATTGAGTTGGTGCGCAAAATCTCTGCGGAACTGAGGCCGGCCATCCTTGACGCTCTGGGGCTTGTGGCCGCCATCGAATGGGCCGTCGACGAATTCGCTTCTCGAAACGGAGTGAGGTGCCGGTTGGACTTGCCACAGGATGAGATTGTCATCGACCCGGAACGGGCCACGGCCGTGTTTCGCATCCTCCAGGAGACCCTGACCAATGTTGCGCGGCACGCGGAGGCGACGGAGGTGCACGTGAAACTGGCCCAAGAGGACGACAGCCTGATGTTGGGCATCGAGGATAACGGCAAGGGCATTACCGAAGAGCAAGTATCGGCGGGCAACTCTCTCGGAATCCTGGGAATGCGCGAGCGCGCTTCATTGCTGGGAGGTGAGCTCACCATTCGGGGGGTTCCACGAAAGGGAACGACCATGAAGGTTCGGCTTCCCCAGGCCCATTCCAAACCGGCGGGGGGGACCCAGTGATAAGGATTCTCATTGCCGATGATCACGCCATTTTGCGGAGAGGGTTAAAGGAGATCCTGGTTCGCGAGCTTGAGAGTGTGAAGTGTGGCGAAGCCGGGAGCGCACAGCAGGTTCTTTCCGAGGTGCAGAGCGATGACTGGGACTTGTTGATTCTGGACGTGATGATGCCAGGGCGAAGCGGGCTTGACATCCTGAAGGACCTTAAAGGACGACGCCCCAAACTTCCGGTGTTGGTTTTGAGCACCTATCCGGAAGCCCTTTTGGGCAAGCGGGCGCTGAAAGCCGGGGCATCCGGATACATGAACAAGGAATGCGCGCCGGAAGACTTGATTAAGGCCGTCCGAAGAGTGCTGGCAGGCGGCCGCTATGTGAGTCCGGCATTGGCAGAGATACTCGCCCTGGACCTGGATCTACATGCAGACGAACCGCTCCACGCGAGGCTATCGGACCGTGAACTGGAAGTGCTCCGCTTGATGGGTACAGGAAAGACCGTTTCCCAGATCGCAGATCTGCTGCATTTGAGCGTGACGACGGTGAGTACGCATCGCGCGCATATTCTGGAGAAGATGCACATGACGACCACTGCCGAACTCATGAGCTACGCGCTCCGCAATGGAATTGTGGAATAAATGGCCGGTAAGTCTGCCCCATTTCGTTGCTTGATCGTCTGCCTCGTACGTCCTCCTTATTGCCGAACATTCCCCCGAATGGCTGAAATCCTTGATTCCAGGTTACGGGTTTAAGGCTGGTCATCGTACAAACTGGGATGCCCACCCTCTGATCCATTCTATTCAAAAAGCCGAGTTCCATCGATTCCGCCGCCCCTCTGCGCGTTGCACGATTGAAATGGAAGCACGATGAGAGTCTCAGTTGCAGATGGCTCGGGAGTTTTTGTTCACCGCCTGGCGTTAAGCCTAGCGGAGGTGACAGGAATACAGATTACGCGAACAATGTTCCGGATGCGGTACAGGAAATCCGTAAGGTGCAACCCGACGTCGTAATTCTTGATGTCCGCTTGCCGGGTGCGAGCAGCCTCAACGCACTCGAGGCATTGAAGGAAAAGCAATTCAAGCCCATCGTGATCGTGCTGAGCAACTACAGTTTTCCGCAATATCGCAGGAAATGCTTGCAGAACGGAGCTCGCTACTTCTTTGACAAGCCTGCGGAATTTCACAAAGTTGCTGAAGTATTGCGAAGTCTGAGGGATGCAACTGCGGCTTGAATCGGAGCCGGGAAACTTCCGGTGTTCTGCGCGACGCTGATGTTCACTCAGGCGCCGGCAAGGGCTTATCCGCGCGCTGGTCCAACCCAGAGCAAGGTAATCAACCGAAAGGAGTACTATGAGTTTAGAGGTACAAGTTCATGAGGTGGGCTCCCACTTGTCAATAAAGGGTGTGGGCCAATACAGTCTTGCCAACCTATACGACCTCTTGGACAGAGTAAAAGAAGAGAGTGAGAAACGTGGCGCCCAGGCAGTAATCCTTGATATCACCGAGGTTGCGGGAACCATTCCAATCATGGACACGTATATGCTGGGCGTATATTGTTACAGAGTTTTGAAATCGTCGCTTAGAATCGCGATCGTCTTCCCAGATGGGGGGGCCAAAAAGTTCCTTGAGAATGTCACACGGAACAGGGGACTACAAGTCGCAGTCGTTCCGAATTATTGCGCAGCGACCAAATGGGTAAATCGGACGGCCACGGGCCAGAGTTAGTCCAAGCCGGGGAAGCCGCCGCCCTGGCCAGCCTTCCTAGAGTTCTGGAGTGGCTGTCACCGCCCGGCATGCGGCCCGCCGAAGTAGGAGGTTTGTCCATGAGGGGGGAGGAACTGTCAGGGGTTATAGACCTACTCATCCCTAGCAGTCCCTCGTTTGATTTGAGCGTTGCTCGCAAGCGTATGATGGCGTTGGTTGCGGGGGCTGGATTTGAACCAGCGACCTTTGGGTTATGAGCCCAACGAGCTACCAGACTGCTCCACCCCGCAAAATGATCATACCGGATTATTGCCGTAAAGACAATGAGGGATTTTTCCGGGAGCTTTCCACTCCGCCTTGTGGGATTTTTACCAGATAGGGGATTTTCCCAGGACGATGGATGAGGGCGCAGCCCCTGTGCTAGAATTGTCTATACCCGAATAGATGTTCACGAACACCGGGACTTGCCATGTCAAAGCCCTCCGCGCCCGCTCCGAAGCACTTTGCCGTCAACCGGCAGGCGCAGCACTTGTACCATCTGTTGGAAAGGTTTGAGGCGGGTGTGGAGTTGACGGGCACGGAAGTGAAGTCGGTGCGCGAGGGGAAAATCAATCTCAAAGACAGTTATGTCGACGTTCAGAAGGGCCAGGCTTATCTGATTGATTGCCACATCAGCCCGTATACGTCGGGGAGCTACGCCAATCACGATCCGCTTCGCGACCGGCGTCTTCTGCTCCACCGCCAGGAGCTTGATAAGTTGGCCGGCCGCGTGCAGGAGAGGGGATTCACTCTGGTTCCGACCCGGGTTTATCTGAAAAAAAATCTGATCAAGTGTGAGATCGCCCTGGCGAAGGGCAAGAAGGTTTACGACCACCGCGAGACCTCGCGGCAGCGCACCATCGACCGCGAAGCGCAACAGGACATACACGAACACCGCCGGCGGCACCAATAAGAGCCGGGCCTAGGGATTAGGGATCAGCGGTTAGGGTTTAAGGTATCCGGAATCCGGAATCACGAGCCGGGGATTTGCATTTGCCATATTAAACACTCATCGCGGCGCGTGAATCACTAACACCCAATTCCTTATCCCTGGTTTTCCAAGGAGCTTTAAATCGTGAAAATTGAATTCCGGGCCGATCCGTTAGCAGAGCTTTCCACGCCAGCTCTCGTCGCTTATTGCTTCGAGGATGCGCCTACCTCCAGCGGCACGGTGGAACGATTGCCGGTGGAAACGCGTAATCTGTTGCAGCAATTGCAAACCGCAGGCGAACTCACCGGCAAGGCGTTTGAATGCACGCCCCTTGGTTGGCCGGCGGGGATGGCCGCATCCAGGCTGCTGGTGGTAGGAGCCGGTAAGCAAGAAAAATTCAACGAGATGCACCTCCGGCATCTGGTGGGGGCGGCGGTCAGGAATTTGCGCTCACGCGGGGTGAGGGAACTCGCCTGGATTCTTGGTTCCACGGAACCGGGCGCGGTGGCCGCCATCGCGGAAGGGGCTCTCGCGGCCGATTATGACGCGGATCGCTACCGAACCGAGCGCAATGGTGAGAAGGGAATTGACACCCTGTTGCTGGCAACGGGCGGTGAGGCACTTCCGGCCGACGCGGAAGCTGCTCTCCGTCGCGGACACATTCTTGGCGAGGCCCAGAATTTCACGCGTGAGCTTGTCAATGAACCCTCCAATCGCATGACGCCGACGAAGCTGGCAGAGCGCGCCAGCGAGATGGCCGCGCGCTTCGGCCTGAATTGTGAAGTGCTGGGCCCGCAAGAAATCCAGGATCTGAAGATGGGCGCCTTCTGGGCGGTGGCCCAGGGAAGCCGGGAACCCGCCCGGTTGATCGTCCTCCGCTATTCGCCTGAGGACGCGCCGGAACAGCCCGTGATCGGATTAATCGGGAAGGGAATTACCTTTGATAGCGGCGGCATCTCCATCAAACCCAGCGAAAACATGCACGAAATGAAGACGGACATGGCGGGTGGCGCCACCATGCTCGGCGTCATGCAGGCGATTGCCCAGCTCAAGCCGCGCGTCCGGGTCACGGCGCTAATACCGGCGACGGAGAACATGCCCAGTGGCAATGCCTACAAACCCGGCGATGTGATCACTTCGATGTCAGGAAAGACCATCGAAATCCTCAATACGGATGCCGAGGGCCGCCTGGTGCTCGCCGATGCCCTGACTTACGCCAAGCGGCTGGGCTGCACGGTGCTGATTGACGCCGCGACCTTGACCGCCGCCGTTATGATCGCGCTCGGTAACTTTACCACTGGCGTCTTCGGGTGGGACAAGGACTGGGTGAAGCGCGTACTGGCTGCTGCCAACGTGGCGGGAGAAAAAATGTGGCAACTGCCCGTGGACGATGACTATCGCGAGCTGTACAAGAGTATGATCGCGGATCTGGCGAATACCGGCGGGCGTTACGGGGGCGCGATTACCGGCGCCATGTTCATCGGGGAATTTGCCGGCGACACTCCCTGGGTACATTTGGACATCGCGGGCACGCGCTGGGCGAACGACGAGAAGCCGTACCGCGCTAAAGGGCCCACGGGCCACGGCGTGCGCACATTGGTGCAGCTCTTGACGGATCTTTCCGCGTAAGACGTGGCATGCGCACCTTGCGCATGTTCGGTCACGGGGGGGACGCCCGTACCACTTCTCGCTTACATGCGGTCGGGAATTTCGATGCCCATGTGTTCGGTGGCCAGGGTCAAGGTGCGTTCTGCGAGGCAGACGAGGTACAGCAGGAACTGTTGGCGTGAAGGGTCGGGCTCGCTCAGGATGTGGAAGTGATGGTAGAAATTGTTGAAGGCTTGCCCGAGGCGGAATGCGTACTTGGCCACCACGGCGGGCTCTTCGCTCGTGATGGCCTGCGCCACCATGGTCTCCAGTTGGCCGGCCAGCAGGGTTAGCTCCCAGAACGCCGGGCCATCCTCCCCCTTGAAAAACTTCTGCAATTGTTGCGGGGTGAGGGCGCGGGACAATTGCGCGGCCTCGAATTCCGGGCTTGATTCCTGGAATTTGCGAAAAATATTCCGTGCCCGCACGATGCTGTATTGCAGGTAAGGTCCCGTTTCGCCTTCGAAGGCGAGGGCCTCCTTGAAATCAAAAGCGATGATAACGCGCCGTGAAAACTTCAGCAGGAAGTAGCGCAGCGCGGCCACGGCGATTTTTCGCGCGTAGTCTTGCACCTCGGCCGGTTCCTGCGCCATGCCGCGCGAACTCACTTCCGCGGCGGCGCGGGAGATCAGCGTGTCAATCAGGTCATCCGCTTTGACCCCCTGGCCTTTGCGTCCGGAAACCTCCACGTAAGGACGCTGACGGTCTTCGGCGCTGAGGGCGATCCCCATCTCTTCGGCGCAACGCGAGGTAAGTCCTACGACTTCATAGGCGAAATGGTGCAGGTTCGCGGCGCGCTCGTGGTAACCGAGCGTGTAGAACGCAGCCTTGACGATGTTCTGGAGATAGGATTGGCGGGTATCAATCACCGCGTAGGCGGCGCTGGCATGGCCGAAGGGCGGCGCGTCGGCTTGGCCGTTCACGGTGGTGCGCCACACCCAACGCCCGTCGGGATAGCGATAGAACGGGGAGTATCCAAAGTCTTTTCCCAGCAAGGCGAACTTCCAGAGATGGTAGGCAATGTCCTTGCCCACGTAAGTCACGGTGCCATTGGAACGCACGATGATCTTGATGTCGTCCGCGTCCGCCGTCTCGCCTTCTCCCTCGGCCGAGGAGTCGGCGAGATCCATAACCCAACAGCCCGCATTTTTACCCGCGTCTTCGAAACGAATGGCTTGTTTTTCCTTGAGCAGCTCGAAGGCGGCCTTCCAGAACTGGAGTTTCAGGATTTCGCTTTCCTGGGCCAGCAAGTCGTACTCGATATTCAGGCGCAACATCGTTTCCAGGTGAGTGCGGACCATGGCGGTGGAAATCATCTCCGCCATGGCCGCGGTCTCGCCGTGGCCCTCTTCGATGTCCTTCAGGGCGTCGGCGCGCCATTGCAGAGCTTCTTCGTTCACTTCATACAACTGGAAAACGCGCGCATAGAGGTCCCAGCAGTAATAGTCAAAACGCTGCGAGGTGCTGTGGACCAGAGCTTCCACTTCGTTCAGCGTTTTCCTTTCCAAATGCAGAAAGCCCACGACCACGTCCGCCACCTGGACGCCGGTGTTGTCAATGTAGTTCTGCACTTCCACGTTCTCGCCGTTGAAACGCAGCAGGCGCACAAAGGTGTCGCCCAGGACGGCGTTGCGAAGATGGCCGATGTGCGCGGCCTTATTGGGATTGATGCTGGTATGTTCCACCAGAATCTTGCCGCGCGCGCTGTCGGGGGTGGTCCCGCCGGGGGAACTCCGCAGGGCAAACAGCCGCGCTGCGGTTTGCGCGCGATCGAGGTGAAAATTCAGATAGCCGGCTCCGGCCACGGTGACGCGCTCCACTCCTTCCAGCGAGGAAACGAGGGGAACGAGCTGTTCGGCGATTTTGCGGGGGGACTGGCGCAACTGCTTGGCCAACTCAAAGCAGCCGGCCAGAGAGATGTCGCCCATTTCCAGGTTGGGAGGCGAGTCCAGCGCGGGCGGGGCAACTTCCAGATGAAACGCCGCGCGCACGGCCTCCACAAACTTGGACTGTATCCTTTGCTGGATGTCGGGTAACAAAGAGCACTCCCTGTTTTGCTGTCGTTGGATGCGGCTCCACCGGGCAAGCTTCGCAGTACCCTTACGGAGCACGCCGTGATTGCTGCGGTAAACATCAGAATTATAGCAGAGCCACCGGGGGCGCGGGGAATCCCTTCGTGGCACGGGCATCCGAAGCTGTGAAAAAATCAAAAAAGACTTGACTAGCGATATGGCTATGATATACTTCCTCTGACGTTGCCGGAGGGAGGTCCAGCATGGGTTACCAGTCCACGGTGCAGGTGATTCAGCGGGGGGGCAAGAACCGCCAATGGTATCTGATTTGTCCGGCGCCCTTGGCGCAAGCTTTGGAGATCGAGAAGGGTGAGTTGATCGAGTGGGTGGTGGAGGACAAGCACACGCTGGTGTTGAAGCGCACTCCGCGGCCGACCGAGGCATCTCACGGGCGGAGGCGGGCGCATGCGTAAGGACGGCGCGGGGCAGCAGCCAACGATCTGGGGGGAGAGCGAGTGGCCGGCGGGGCCGCCCGCGGCAGAGGCGCAGGCGGGCGAGCCCCAGGGCCGGCCGCGTTTCGAGCCGATCAATCGCCAGCAGATGGTGTTGCGCACGGTGGACGTGGAGCAGTTGCTGGAGCCCGACCACCTGGCGCGGGCGATTTGGGAGATGACGGGGCGGCTGGACCTGGCGTCTTACACGGTCGAGGTGCGGGCGGTGGAAGGGGCGGCGGGACGTTCGCCGAAGGACCCGCGGCTGCTGATCGCGCTGTGGATTTACGCCTACAGCGAGCGGGTGAGTTCGGCGCGGGAAGTGGAGCGGCGCTGCGGCTACCACCCCGCCTATCAGTGGCTGACGGGGTGCGAGGTGGTCAATCATCACACCCTGTCGGACTTTCGGGTGGACCATCAGGAGGCGCTGGACGGGCTGTTCGCGCAACTGCTGGCGATTTTGAGCAGCGAGGGATTGATCACGCTGGAGCAGGTGGTGCACGACGGGACCAAGGTGAAAGCGGCGGCGAGCGGCCAGTCGATGCATCGCGAGCCGACCTTGCGGGCGCATCTGCAGGCGGCGCAGCAGCGGGTGCAGGCGATGGGGGATCCGCGGGAAGAGGCGGGCGATCAGCGTCGGCGGAAGGCGCGGGAGCGGGCGGCGCGCGAGAAGGTGGAGAGATTGGAGCAGGCGCTGGAGGAACTGCAGAAGGTGCAAGCCGCTCCCGAGGGGCGCCAGGAGAAGTCGGAGCGGCGCGCCAGCGAGACCGATCCGGAAGCGCGGGTGATGAAACAGAGCGACGGGGGTTTCGCGGTCAGTCACAACGTGCAACTCTCGACCGACACGGCGCACTCGATCATCGTAGGGGCCGGCATCACCCAGGAGGCCAGCGACCAGCAACAACTGGTACCGGCGCTGGAGGAAGTGAAGCGGCAGAACGGGCGGGCGCCAGGGCAGATGATTGTGGATGAGGGCTACACCACACGCGAGAACGTGCTGGAGGCGGCGGAGAGCGGGGTGGACCTGATCGGCAGTACGATGCAGCCGAAGAGGGAAGCGGCGCGGAAGCACTTCGAGCGGCGCGGCGTCGATGCGGCCTTCTATCCAGAAAAATTCCGCTACCACCCGGAGAGCGACTCCTACACCTGTCCTGCGGGTCATAAGCTGGCGCATCGGAGGACGCGACGCGGGCGCGTGGGGGTGGTGCATCAGGTTTACCAGGCGCGCGCGGCCGACTGCCGGGATTGTCCGCTGCGTGCGGGGTGCCAGCCGGGCAAGTACGGGCGCCTGCTCGTGCGCAGTGAGAATCTCCCCACGGTGGCGGCGTATGTGGCTAAGATGCAGACGGAGGAGGCGCGCGCCGCCTATCGTCGGCGCGGCCCGGTGGCCGAGTTCAGCAACCTGTGGCTGAAGACCAAGCTCGGATTGCGGCAGTTCTGCGTGCGGGGGTTGAAGAAAGCCCGTTGCGAGGTGCTGTGGGCTTGCCTCACCTACAATATTCAGCAATGGTTTCGCCTGCGCTGGAAAGTGCGCCGGGCCGCGCTTGCCGCCTGAGGAACCTGCCTCCCGGGGATGGCTGCGGCCCAAGCCCCGAGCCGAGGAGCCAAAGGCGGGGCGGAAAGGAAGGTCACCGAATGAAGCCACCATAATTACTTACCGTCGTCGACGATCAATACCTTCAAAACGCATCGTCGAAACTCCACCTCTCGATGCCGAAGGTGATTCTTTCACAGCTTCTCCTGCCCGTGGCCGGACACGGGCGGGACGCCCGTGCCACTTCAAAATGAGTTGCTATCAGTGGCACGATGGCGCTTGCAAGGCATCGGCTTTTCAACTACCCTTCGGCAAAAGGAAGGAGGCATCATGATTCGATTTCATCGCTCATCGGCTCGGGTTCAGGGCAACGATCGTATTGAACGACTCCGTGCCGGATGGAGGTGGCTCGCCGCTCTGGCCGCATGCATGATTCTGGCCACGCTGGTGGCTGCGTCGCCGGCATCGCTGGGTGACTTCGAAAGTCAAACCGACGTCGGAGGGCCGCTGCGCGCGGGGTCGGCAACATTCGACGCCGCAACGGGTGAATACCGCATCACGGGTGGCGGCGCGAATATGTGGGCGCAGCAGGATGCGTTTCATTTCCTTTACCGGCAAGCTTCCGGGGATTTGACCTTGACCGCCAGTGTCCGTTTTCCCCATGCCGGCGGGAACGAGCACAAAAAGGCGGGTTGGATGGTGCGGCAGAGTCTCGACCCGAGTGCGCCTTACGCAGACTTGGTGGTACACGCCAGCGGACTCACCAGCTTGCAGTATCGCCTCGCCGAAGGCGGCCCCACGCAGGAGATTCAGTCGAAGATCTCCATGCCGGAAGCCACCCGCCTGGTCCGCCTGGGGAACACGTTTTCGCTGTGGGCGTCGCGCCCGGGAGGAGTTATGGAGATGGCCGGGTCGGTGGAAGTCCCCCTGCACGACCCCGTGTATGTGGGATTGGCGGTGTGCGCTCATGATGCCGAGGCGCTGGAGGAGGCGGCGCTCTCAAACCTGAGCATGCTCGGAGGCAAGGAGGAGGAAGAGACGCGCGACGTGCCCGTGGAAAGCCGCTTGGAAGTAATCTCCCTGGACGGGCGCAAGCGGCGCGTTGCCTATCATGCCGAGGACCGCTTTGAGGCGCCCAACTGGTCGCGCGACGGAAAGTTTCTGCTCTTCAATCGTGGCGGGCGGCTCTATACGCTGCCTGTAGGAGGCGGCGAACCGAAGCGGCTCGAGACCGGCGACGCCATTCACTGCAACAACGACCATGGATTTTCACCCGACGGCAAGTGGCTCGCCATCAGCAATTCGCCCACCGGGCCTTCCCTGGTCTATGTCCTCCCGGCCGGGGGTGGGCAGCCGCGCCAGGTGACGCAGCAAGGACCGTCTTACTGGCACGGCTGGTCCCCCGATGGTAAAACGCTGGCCTTTTGCGGCGAACGAAACGGCAACTTCGATATCTACACGATTCCCGTCGAAGGCGGCGAGGAGCGGCGGCTGACCGACGCGCCGGGCCTCGACGACGGTCCGGATTATTCGCCCAATGGCCAGTACATTTACTTCAACTCGGAGCGCACCGGCTGGATGCAGATTTGGCGCATGAACCCCGACGGTACCGCTCAGGAGCAAGTGACCCACGACGACTATAACAACTGGTTCGCCCACCCCTCACCCGATGGGAAGTGGCTGGTGTTCATTTCCTTCGATAAGCACGTGAAAGGACATCCGCCCAACAAAGATGTTATGCTGCGCCTCATGCCCACCGTGGGCGGGGAGCCGCGCGTGCTGGTGAAACTTTTCGGAGGGCAGGGAACTATGAACGTGCCGTCCTGGTCGCCGGATAGCAAGCACCTCGCCTTTGTTAGTTATCGGTTGCTTGAGCCTTAGGCACACAATGATCGTGAGGCAGCGCTATTTACTGATTCCAGTCCTCGACCCGGGCGCCAGCGTCTTCGAAGTGCTCGACGTTACCGGTGACGATCGCGGCGCCGTACTCGATGGCATGCGCCGCGATGAGGACATCCGCATCGTGGTGGGAACGGCCCCGTGACCGCAGGGTTGCCCATAGGCTCGACGCGCGTTCCCATATTGGCGCGTTGAACTCTTTCCATACCATCGCCGCGGCCAGCTTCTCGAAAGCGGTGAGTTGCGCCACCGCGTCCTTAATTACCAACTCCCGCCGAACTTCATAGAACACCACCGGGCACATGATGAAGAGGGAGTTCCGCCTGATCTCCTTGCGGAACCGGTCGAGGACGCGCTGATTCTCTGGATGCTTCTTGAGGAGCTTGGTGATCGTATCGGTGTCGAGTGAGTAGCTCGTCATCCCGTTTGGGTAGGCCCGAATGTGGTGCGATGGTTCTGGAGGTCGTCTTCAAATCCGTTCCACCACTCCTCACCACGATTATCGGGTGTGGAAAGCCAGGAATCTAGCCACTTGAGCAGCTTCCGATTCTGCGGGCGGAGACGCGCAACGGGGCGACCGTCGCACGACTCCGTCGGCTTGGATTGCTGCTTACGCACGGTTGTGGTACTCGCCATAAAGTTTCCTCACGATGATAGCACAAACCCATGCTGGCATCGCGAAACCTCGCGCCGAGTGTAGCGCTTGCTCGTGGCATGGCCATCTTGACCATCACTGGCCATGGGCGGGACCCCGATGATGGGGGCAGGCTGCCACCAGCTTGACGGCGTGCGATTGCCGCTATACCATCGGGCATGAGAAAAGCCTGCGGTAAGTACTGCACTGCCCGTGGCTTGTATCTACCCGCTGCTTTGGGTGAGGCGACACCAACCGCTTGACGGCGTGCAGTTGCCCTGGGGTTAGGGGCAAAAGAAAGCCCAATTTCTGGTTATACGGAGTGAATGAATGCCCAGCGTTACGTCCATCATGGCCGAGCTGAAAAAGAAGGGCAGCGAAAAGACGCGCAAGATCTATGCGCGGCATGGCATGGCGGGAGCGCCCATGTTTGGGGTGAGCATGGCGGACCTCAAAGTCATTGCCAGAACGATCAAAGGACAGCAGGCTCTGGCGTGCGGACTTTACCAAACGGGTAATCTGGACGCGATGTACCTTGCCGGTCTGGTGGCGGACGGGTCGCAAATGAGCGAAAAGCAGGTGAATGACTGGGCCGAGGGTGCGGTGAACATGCAGATGGTTGCCGAATACACGGTCCCCTGGGTGGCGGTTGAGAATGCCCACGCTCGCGACTTGTCGCTCAAATGGATTGCGTTCGAAAAAGGAGCACGTCGCGTCGTGCGGTTGGTGTACGTACGCAGGGATCGTCGCAACCCAAGCGGACGAGGCCTTGGACCTGGCGGAAATTGAGGGCCTTCTTGGCAGGGTGGCAAAGGGAATCCAGGGTGCGCAGAATCGCGTCCGGTACACCATGAATGGCTTCGTCATCGCGGTTGGAACTTATGTGAAACCCTTGCTGCAAAAAGCGAAGGCGGCGGCCCGCGAGATCGGCGCCGTGTCGGTAGACGTGGGCGACACGGCGTGCAACGTGCCCCTTGCCACGGCCTACATCGAAAAGGTGGAAGCCGCCGGCCGGGTGGGGAAGAAGCGAAAAACCATCCGATGCTAATCCGGAAAACGAGATCCACTGAAATCTGGTTGGCTACAGCTTTTCGTCGAGCCCCTTTAACTTGGCTCAGAGCTTTTTGAACACCCCGCCCAGGCCTTTGGCGATCTTGCCCAACCCCTTGCCGGTACCCACCGTGACGTTCTTGCCCAATCCGCCGACTCCCTTGCCGAAAGACGCTCCGGCGCTTCCCAAATTGCCCTGGGCTAGGTGCCCAACCCCGCCCGCCGTACCTTTAACCAGATCGCCGGTACCCTTGGCGGCGCCTTTCCCGATGTCCTCGCCGCCCTTTCCCATTTCCTTTCCCGGCCCGCTATTTTTCTTGTCTTGGCGTACGGTTTTTGGGGGAAGCGCTGAGGGCGTGCCAGGGCTCGGTTGGCACCAGCCATAAACCCCAAAGACCCCGGTAGCCAACAAGAAACCAACGATCCGGATTCCCTTTCTCATCACTTTGCTCCTCTCCGCCTTATGCAAGTCAACCCCCGTGCGGACGCTCGCGCCGCTTTTCAGAGTGGCCCATTGATAAAATAGCAAGGACTTTGCCAAAAGAACCTCGCGCTAAGAGATTGTATTCAATGGGGGTATCTTTGTGGGCACACGGCCGTCAGTGTAAAATTTTCAAGCCTATTACCAAATTGCCGGTTGTTGGAGCAAGCGTAGCGCCTGCCCCGATAAGGCGTAGGGGCGGTTCGCGAACCGCCCCTACAACGCGCCTGGAAAATGGGTGGGGCCGCGTTAACATTTCCTGCCCGTAGGAATTTGGAAGCACCATCAGACCGAATTTTCCAATCTACAACAACTCCGAAGGTGTTTACCTCGACCCTGGCCACCAACGTGTTAGCCTAGAATATGGAGACCGGGGTCGGGTGAAAACACGCAATACGGCTAGGTATCGGGGCAAGGTACTGGGTGCGGGTACGGGGGCTGGGAAAACCTCCAGAACCAGGTCCGCGCCGCGCGTCCGGCCCCTAGTCCCAAACACCCAACACCCAACACCTGCCCTTAGGAGGTTTGCATGTCGCTGACGAAAAAACGAACGTTGACCGCGAAGAGAATGGCCGCCAATCAGGAGAATGGGAGGCGGTCGCACGGCCCCGCCACACCCCAGGGGCGGAAGCGGATTCGCGAGGCCAACACCCGTCACGGGTTTTATTCCAACAAGGCCGAGGCCGTGGCGCTCGCCTGCCTGGGCGAAGACCCTGACGAACTCGCGCGGCTGCGGCAGAACCTGCACGGTGACTTCGCGGCTCCCAGCGCTTTCGAGAAGGAACTGGCGGAGCATTTGGTGCAGGTCGTGTGGCGCTGGCGGCGCGCCGGCCATATGCAGGAAGGCCACGCGCTGCGCCGGGCCAAGGACGCCAACCTGACCCGCGAGGACCGGCTGCACGCGCAGATGATGCGCCTGAAGATTACGGCCGAGACTCTGCGGCGGCTCGCCCAGTCGGTAGCGCAGGAGGATTACGTTACCACGCCTGAGGACCTCGAAATGATGAAGAAGCTGCACGAGGAAGGGGGGGTGAAGGAAGTGGGCGAAATCATCCTCGCTCTCCTCTACCGGCTTCGGCCCCCGGGCGCCGATGAGGACTGCGTTGACCCGATGGAGAATGCTCGCCTGATGGTGGCCCAAGTCAAGGAGATCTTTGGGATTGGCATGACCCCCCCGTATGCGCCGCAAGCGAAGGTCGCCCCGAATCCCAGCCCGGCTCAGGGAGACCGGCAGGAAGCCGGCGCTGTCGAGGCGGGCGTAGCGCCGGCTTCCAGCCGGCCACCGGGAAGCCAGCAACATGCTGGCGCTACACTCCAAGGCCAGCAAGGTGCCGGCGCTACACTCGGAGGCCGGCAGGTTACCGGCCCTGCCGAAGCGGAGAGGGATGAGCCGGAGACCCTTTCGCCGGAAGAGGAGGCGCACGAGCGGGCGCGCCAGCTCCTGGAGAATATCCTCCGGCGCCAAATGGAGCTTTGCGAGACGCAGCGTAGGGCCATTCTGAAAGAGTCCATGGAGGGTCCGTCGCCCTACGAACGCGCCGCGGAAATTGCCCTCGCCGAACCCAACACGGCCCTGATGCAGAGGATGGAAGAATCCAGCTTTCGCCAAATCTGGCGGATCGCAACCCTGCTTCTTAAGATTAAAGGCCAAGCGCGGAAGGCCGAAGTTAGGGAAAGTCCCGCGAAAAGCCGGAATGTTCATGAAAAATCAGCCGCTTAGCAAGCAATCAGGGAGTTGGCGATGGGCTCCACTAACAGCCAAGTCTATGCAAAAAGAGGGGTTATAACTTCATCAGAGGAGACGTGGTCGAAGGCCGAAAAGATGAGGGTAAAATGAAGGTATATCCCTATGGTTTACTGAAAACAAAGGAGATAAAAAATGATCCAGCTCAAGATTGCCTCGACCCCTAAATGTTCAACAAAAATAAGCCACTTATCCCTGCTAGGCCTAAATGTTATTGAAAACAAACATCTTGCATCGGGTCAGTCGCGGCGGGTCAACCGCAGGATGATTCCGATAACCACGCCGGTAGGCAGGGTCATGGCGAGGAACCATCGGGCTTCGGGAAGGGAAAGCAAGGTTGTGATGACGACCCCAAGGGCAAAGACCAGCCCCATGGCACCCTCCACGGGAATCTTGTGCATGGTGATTCCGGGATGTATGGCTCCGTTCCTCATCGCTGGAAGTGTCTCACCGCCCGGCAGGGTAAGTCAAGCTGCCTTTTCTCAAACTGCACAACTGCCCACGCGGGGGTGCTGTAGACGTAGCGCCGGCTTCCAGCCGGCATTGGGCCGCCAAGTCCGACCTGTGGACTCCGATGGAGTCCATCGGACTCCAGAAATCGGAGATGGCGGCGCTACATTTTTGCACAGGGCCGCAACTTGACTTTCGTGGCCGCCTCGTTTAGCATCGTTAGGAATTAATGAACGGTTATCCACCTCCCACGATTGCCAACCGGCGGCATTCTGCCGATTCCCGTGTCATGTGTAACCTTTGAAATGGAGGCGTGTCTCACACTTCGAACGAAACGATATGAATGCCAGTGTCAAAATCCGCAAGGGAGTTCCGGCGCTCGTCGGCACCTATGATGGAAACCTGAAGCTCTTCGAGCGGTGTTTCCAGGTTTCCGCGCATTTGGGGGAGGAGTCGCTGGAGATCGAGGGCGAGGAAGCCAACGTCCGCCGGGCGCAACGTTTAGTAGAGGATTACGCAGGGCTGGTGGAAAGTGGGACACGCTTCGAGAGCGCGGAAATCGAAGGCTTTCTGCGCATCATCAGCCAGGACCCGCAAGCCAGCTTGAAGGGTTTGGCGGAAGCGGGGCGGCCGCGCAGCTTCGGAAAGAAGTCGGTCGCGCCCAAGGGTTTGAACCAACGCAGTTACATCGATGCCATCGAACGTCACGACATGGTCTTTGGGATTGGCCCATCGGGCACCGGCAAAACTTATCTGGCGGTGGCGATGGCGGTGGATGCGCTGCTCACCAAGGAAGTCAGCCGCATCATCCTGGCCCGGCCGGCGGTAGAGGCTGGCGAGCGTCTGGGATACTTGCCCGGCACGCTCCAGGAAAAAGTGAACCCCTACCTGCGCCCGCTCTACGACGCCCTTTATGACGTGCTCGACCCCGACCGCGTGGATCGCTATATCGAAAAAAGCATCATTGAGATCGCCCCCATCGCCTTCATGCGCGGGCGGACGCTGAACGACGCGTTCGTGATTCTGGACGAAGCCCAGAACACCACGAGCGAGCAGATGAAGATGTTCCTGACGCGCCTGGGATTTAATTCCAAGGCCGTGGTGACCGGCGACGTGACGCAGATCGATCTCCCCAACGGGCGGCGCTCGGGGTTGGTGGAAGCGGTGGAAGTGGTGGGCAAGGTGGAGGGTATCAGCATCATTTATTTTACCGAGCGCGACGTGGTCCGGCACAGCCTGGTGCAACGCGTCATCCGCGCCTACGAAGAGTACGACCAGGTGCGCGCCGCCCGAGCGAACGGAGAGAAAAGCAGTGGCTAGTGTGGTGTCCCGCGTAATATTTGACAATGGGATAATGCACGGACCCCCTCACCCCCGAGCCCCTCTCCCCCAAGGGGGGCGAGGGGAGAGTCGGTTTTACCGCCCTCGCCCCCTTGGGGGAGAGGGTGGCTCGACGAGGCGCTTTCATCAGCCGAGGCGAGACGGGTGAGGGGGTCTCGCCTATTGTCAACTCTAAGATGGGACACCACACTATTGGTTAGTGCTTGGTCCCTAAGCCCTACTGACGAACGACTGATCACTAACCACTGTTCTTCCGAGTTGCCGTGCTGGTCAATCTTCAAAAACGCTATGGGGTGCGCACCGCTTCGCTGGCGGGATTCTTGCGGAGCCTGAAGCAGCGGTTGCGGTTGGGGAAAAGAGAGTTCAATATCTGCTTCGTGGATGATCACGCGATCCGCCAACTCAACTCCGCCTATCGCGGCAGGGATAAAGCCACGGATGTTTTATCCTTTCCCTGGAACGAAGCGCCGGGCGGACAGTGGCCGCAGCCAAGGGGGACGGCCGTTCCGGCCGTGCGCACGGGCGGGGCGCCGATGGATCGGGGCAGGCTGCCCGTGCCACCAGGTTTGCCGGGGCGAATCACGAATTTTCTGGGCGACGTGGTGATTTCCGTGGAGACGGCCCGGCGCCATGCGCGCGCCGCAGGGCATTCGACGCTCCAGGAGATTCGCTGGCTGGCTCTGCACGGGGTACTGCACTTGCGAGGTTATGACCACGAGCGTGATAGCGGAGAAATGGCCGCGCTCGAACTGGCCTTGCGCGAACAATTGGGCGTGGCGGGCGGGCCCCAGGAGAAAAAGCAAGTCAAAAGTCAAAACGCAAAAGTCAAAAGTCAAAAGTTCAAAGGACCTCGGCTTTGACTTTTGCCTTTTGCGTTTTGCCTTTTGACTTGCACTTCGCTTTGTTTATGGACCAACGGTTATTGCTGACGATCGGTTGGATCGCGTTGCTGGCGGTACTGCTGGCGCTGGGCTCGGTGGCCTCCTACTTGCGGCTCTTGATGCGGCGGCTGACGCCGGTGGGGGCGCGCAAGGTTTTTGGGCCGAGCGAGGACGGGCGCATCCGCCCCAATCGCGAACGTGTGGGAGTGTCGATTTCCGCCTTACACGGCGCGTCGATGCACTTGTTCGCCGTGGGATTGACCGGCCTGCTGATCTGGCAGCGGCCCGACCACCTGTGGAGTGACCTTGGCACCGCGCTCCTCATTGTCCTGGGCGCCGTGGCGATTGCCGATCAGTTGATTCCTTTCCTGCTGGTGGTTCGGCACGATGAGCCGGAAGTGATTCTGGAGCAATGGGAACCCATGCTCCAGCGGGTGGTTTATTGGGCGCTCCCGCTCACCTTTCCCATCCTGATTTCCACGACCATCCGGCGGCTGCTCGAACCCACCGAGCCCGAACCCGAGCCGCCTTCCCCCCAGGAGAATCTTGAGGAATTGATTGCCACGGGCGAGCAGGAGGGCTTGATTGAAAGTGGGGAGCGCGAGATGTTGCAATCGGTGGTGAAATTCGGCGAGAAGGTGGCGCGCGAGGTCATGACCCCGCGGCCGGAAATCGCCGCCATCGAAATCAACTCTTCCATTGAAGACCTGCGCAGCTTATTCCGCACCAAGCGGATGACCCGCTACCCGGTTTACTCCGGCCAAATGGATCACATCGAAGGCTTCATTAGTGTCCGCGACCTGATGGAACTGACCCCGGAAGAGCAGAAGCGCGCGACTCTCCGCGCCCTCCTGCGGCCCGTGCCCTTCGTCCCGGAAACCAAGCCCATCCACGACATCTTGAAAGAATTGCAGCAGTCCACCACCCAGATGGCGATCGTGATTGATGAATACGGCAGCGTTTCCGGGCTGATTACGATCGAGGATTTGGTGGAGCAGATCGTGGGCGAAATTCGCGATGAAGTGGAGCCCCACGCGCGCGATATCATCCAGGAGTCCCCGTCGACTTACATCCTTTCCGGGCACGCCGAGTTGGCGCAGATTGCCGGTGAGTTGCACGTCCCTCTCGAGGGAGACGATTACTCGACCGTGGCGGGGCTGGTGATGAATCAACTGGGACACGTGCCCGTCGCCGGTGAAAAGGCACAGAGTCACGGCTTGACATTTGAAGTTCTGGAGGCCAATCAGCGGACGGTTCTCAAGGTGCGGATGATGATTCCGCCCAGCCCGCCTGCCGGGAATTCCAACCATGTCTGAAACGCCCTCGTTCAAATCGGGATTTGTCGCGGTCGTCGGGCGCCCCAACGCCGGAAAGAGCACGCTGGTGAACGCCCTGGTGGAGTCCAAGGTCTCGATCGTGACGCCGGTTCCCCAGACCACGCGTAATCGTATTCTCGGAATTTTGCATTGCCCCGACGCCCAGGTGATTTTCATGGATACCCCGGGTGTCCACAAACCGCTCTCGCGGTTGAACGAGCAGATGATGAATTATGTGCGCCAGGCGCTGGCGGATCGGGACCTGGCGGTGCTGATCGTGGATGCAACCGAGAAGTACGGAAGGGGCGATGAGTTCGTCATCAACCTTCTGAATGAATACTCTCCGCGCGCCATATTGGCCTTGAACAAGGTCGATCGCGTACACAAGCCCGACCTGTTGCCGCTGATGGATCGCTACTCGAAGCTCTACGGTTTTGAGGAGATCTTCCCCATATCCGCGCTGCGCGGGGAGGGGCTGGAGGGATTGCTGGCGGCGATCGTCCAGCGGCTGCCCGAGGGCCCGGCGTACTTTCCTGCCGACGAGTACACCGACCAGCCCGAGCGGTTCCTGGCGGGCGAAATTATCCGCGAAAAAGTGATCCGCCACACCAAGCACGAAATGCCTTACGTGACGGCGGTGCTCATCGACGGGTTCGAAGAAGGGCCGCTGATTACGCGCCTTCATGCCACGATTGTGGTGGAGAAGGACTCGCAAAAACCTATCGTGATTGGGGCGGGGGGAGCACGCTTGAAGGAAATCGGCACTGAGGCGCGGGAGGAGCTCGAGAAACTGTTTCCTCCCCGCGTCTATCTTGAACTCTTCGTGAAAGTCCAACCGCATTGGCGCAACAACAGCGCGGTCATCGCCGAACTGGACTATCGCGGCGGCGGTTCGGCGGAGTAGCCCTTAGGCCTTACTGTGCGGACGCTTTCGTCAGGTCATATACGCGCCGGATGCTCACCGGCCCGGCGAGCGAGGAAGCCTCGAATCGAGTGATGACGTAAAGCTGTTTGCCGTCATCGCTAACGCGGTACGTTTCCGTGAGTCTATCCGAATGGGGCAGCTTGGTCTCAGCAACGAAGGCGCCGCCTTCCCACGCGGCCTTGGTCGAAAACTTCCTCCCGTCCGCGTCTTTATCGTCATGCTTCTTGCCGTCCGGGTAAAAGGTTCTAGCGTGGTCGGAGTCGTCGGTAACCACAACCTGGTCGGAGCGCTGGTCGATGCGCAAGTACTTGGGATTCTCCGCGAGGCGGTCCCACTGCTCGCTGCTGACGGCGTCACCACCGCGATTCGCCTGCCGGCCGCCGCGACCCATGCCGCCCCCCCAACTCCGCCGATGCCGCCCATTCCACCCATGCCACCACGTCCCATGCCGCCACCGCCGGGGTAGCCGCCTCCGCCACCGGGATAGGTACCGCCCCCAGCGCCAGGATAGGTACCGCCCCCGGCGCCGGGATACGTACCGTCGTTGGTGTTGCTTGCCCGGACCCGGCTGTTTTGCTGGGCATCTTGAACCTTTTGCGCCGCATCGTCGCTCTGGTCCGCGTTGAAATTCCAGTGGCCGGTCAGTTGCGCCTTGTCTTCGGCGCGCGCCACGGCCACCAGCGATGCCGCTAGAAAACACGCGGCAATTGGAACTGCTGCCTTGGTCATGAAGCTGAAAACTTTCGCCATTGTCTCCCACCCTCCTGATCGGATGCCCGTCCCGGTTGCTTATGATTCGATTCCCCAAGCGGGTGGCTGGTTGTCTCGCGGGCGGGCGCGCGAGTGGAAAAACTCGGAGAGGGTCCAGTGTTGTACGTTTCAGCAAATGTTAATTCGAGTTTACACAAGCCCCGAGAGGAGGCGAGAGCCGAAGAGTTGCCGATCCACGCTAACTCCCCACAGCAATTCCCAGGGACTTCATTTTGCGGTAAAGGTGGCTGCGTTCGAGGCCCAAGGCTTCGGCCGTGCGGCTGACGTTGCCCTGATGCTCCTCGAGGGTGCGGAGAATGTAGTCGCGTTCGTAAGCCGTGCGCGCTTCCTGGAGGCTGGAGAATCCTCCCGTCGGGAACTTGGGGACTGGACCGGACCGCGCGCCATCCTGGTGCAGAGAAGGGGGAAGGTGCCTCCGCTCGATGCGCTCGCCGGCCACCATGATGACCAGGCGCTCGACCAGATTCTTGAGTTCGCGGACATTTCCCGGCCAGCGATAGGCATTCAGTGTTTCCATGGCGGCATCCGCGAAGTGCTTGGGGCGGCGCCCGTAGGCGCGGGCGAATTCCGCCAGGAAGAAGTTGGCCAGCGTGGGGATGTCCTCGGCGTGCTCGCGCAGCGGGGGGACGTAGAAGGGAATCACATTCAGGCGGTAGAAGAGGTCTTCGCGGAAATTGCCCTTCTGAATCTCGTCTTCGAGGTGTTTGTTGGTGGCGGCAATAATGCGAACATCGACGGTAAGATCGTTGCCGGAACCCACCGGCGTGAAACGCTGTTCCTCGATAACGCGCAGCACTTTGGACTGGGTGCGCAGGCTCATGTCGCCCACTTCGTCGAGGAACAAGGAGCCGCTGTGGGCCTGTTCGAACTTGCCGGTCTTGTCTTCCAGCGCCCCGGTAAAAGATCCTTTGATGTGCCCGAACAGCTCGCTCTCAATAAGCTCTTCCGGAATGGCGGCGCAGTTGACCTCCACAAAAGACTGGTCGGCGCGCTGACTGTGATGGTGCAGGGCGTGGGCCACCAGTTCCTTCCCCGTGCCGCTCTCGCCGTAAATGAGCACGCGGCCATGGGTGGGGGCGGCGAGCTGCAATTGCTGGCGCAGCGCCTTCATGGGGATACTGTCGCCGATGATGCGGTCGCGGCCGCGCAGTTCCTCGCGCAGCTCGCGGTTTTGCGCCGCGAGGCTCGACTGCTCGAACGCGTGGCGAAGCGTCAGCAGGGTCTTATCAATGGAAAGCGGCTTCTCAATGAAATCGAACGCGCCGAGTTTGGTGGAGCGGACCGCCGTTTCGATGGTGCCGTGTCCCGAAATCATGATGACGGTGGGAGGCGCGTCCAAGGCTTGGATTTTTTCCAGTACTTGAATGCCGTCCAGGCCCGGCAACCAAATGTCGAGCAGGACGACGTCAAACTTGCGGGTGGGGAGAGTTTCCAGGCAAGCTTCGCCGCTGCCGACCGATTCCACTTGATAGCCTTCGTCTTGAAGGACATCGGTGAGGGATTCGCGGATACCGGGTTCGTCATCAACAATGAGAATGGAATGCTTCATGCGGTTCTTAAGTCCCAAAAGCCTCTTCGGTGCTCACGGCCAGGGCCCGGTCGATGGGCAATTCGATCACAAATTTGCTCCCTGTGGGGAAGTTCTCCTCCACGCGGATCGAGCCGTGATGTTCCGTGATGATGCGATTGACAATTGCCAAACCCAGGCCGGTTCCCGAGCGCTTGGTGGAGAAGTAGGGGAGGAAGAGCCGTTCCTTGGCCTCGGGAGTGATTCCCGGCCCGCTGTCCTCGATGGTGATTTCCACCACATCGCGATCGGGGGCGAACGTACTGCGCACCCAGATTTCCTTGCGCAGGGATTGCTCCAAGGCTTCGGCGGCATTATCAATCAGATTCACCAGCACGCGTTTCATCTGATCCGGGTCCGCCTGCACCATGGGCAAATCGGGGGAGAGATCGCGCTGCAAGGCGATCCCATTCAGGCGGCCGGCGAATACGTTCAAGGCATCTTCCAGGATATCGTTGATTTGGGCGGGCGCCGGCTTGGAGGCCGGGAAGCGCGCAAAGGCCGTGAATTCATCCACCAGAGTCTTCAAAGTGCCCACCTCGCGTCCGATCAGCTTGGCGCTGTCGCCGACGGCCGCCAGCAGATCGTGGGGAGGGGAATGGGTGTTCATCCGCTCCAGCAGCCGCAGAATGCGCTCGGTGGAAAGCTGGATGGGGGTGAGCGGATTCTTGATTTCGTGGGCGATGCGGCGGGCGACCTCTTGCCAGGCCGCCGAGCGCTGCGAGCGCACGACCTCCGCCAGGTCTTCCAGCACCAGGACGGAACCCACGCGACCGTGCCGAGCCTGAACCGAAGACACGGTCAGCGCCATGAGGACGCGCCGCCCTCCCAGGTCAAGCTCCATCTGTTGCGTCACGACGCCCTGGCGCGCCGCCCGCCGGAACATGCGGGCAATTTCCCGCGCGTCTTCCGAGAAGAAAAGATCGGTCAGGACCCGCGCCGACTGGGTGCGCGCCCGTCCGAACAGCCGCATGGCGGTGGAATTCAAGCGCGTGATCTGACCCTGCGTATCGAAAGAAACGACGCCCGTGGGGATGTTTTCCAGGATGGCTTCAATAGTGTTGCCACGCTCTTCCAATTGCCGGTTGGCTTCCTGGAGCTTCACCGAGGCCCGCTCGATGGCGCGCCGGTTTTCGAGAAGCTGCTGGGTCATCTGATTGAAGGAATGAACCAGCACCCCGAGTTCGTCGTCCCCCCGCGCCGAGACTTGGAAATCCAAGTTGCCTTGCGCCACCTCGTGGGTGGCGTGGGCCAGCGCCTGGATGGGAACCGTGACCTGCTTGGAAATGTAAAGGGCCAACCAGGCGGAGATGAAGAGAATGAGCAGCGTCAGCAACCAGAGCATCGACACATAAATGCGCTTATCGGCCTTGCGCGTCAGGTTCAACTCGTTGTACTTTTGCGTTTCCTGCTGAATCTCACTGGAAATCCGAGTCAGCTTGGAAGGCAGGCGGATGATGCCGGCCACCGTGCCCAGACGCGCGCCGGACTGATCGAGAATCGGGTCCACCGAGATGAAAAGTTCATATTCGCCCGCCGACCAATGTCCCAGGGCGCCGTTCGGGGGCAGCTTGCCACCAAAGATCTGGGGGAAGTAGCGTGTAACCAACGACGGGTCCGGCCATGGCTCGCCGGCCTGCGCCAGCAGTTGCCCGGAAGAGTCGAAACACATGGCAGCCACGGTCCCCGGATCGGCCGCCACCTCCTGCGTTACCAGGCGCGCCACCAGGGGCTTCTGGTGTTTTTCCATGGCCTGGATCATGTCTTCACTTCGCGCGAGGTAATTGGAGATGTGGTCGGCGCGCTGCGCGGCTTGCAGTTCGAGCTCGAGGACCAACTCCTCGGAGTCCTGGCGGATCAAGTCGAGGGGCACGCTGAACCACTTGTCGATGGTTCGATTCAACAAGCCATAGGCAAAGATGAAGAGGAAGATGACCGGGACGAGCGAGAGGCCAAGCGAGGCCACCACCATTTTCGTCTTGAAGCGCGAACCCAGTCGCTGTTGCTGCCGCTCGAAGTAGAGCTTCACCAGAATGCGCATCAGGATGAGGGCAAAGATGACGAAGGCCAGGAAGATGACGGTGGAAAGGGCCAGCAGCAGGATGGTTTCTTCCGAATTGCTGGGGTGGATGAATTTCAGGTTCAGGGAGGCCTGGCTCCATCCCAGGAAAAACAGGATGGGAACGAGGATCAGCAGGACAATCAGGATGATTTTCCGGCGCTGGGCAGGGTCGGGATTCATAACGGTTAGCTGATAGCTGACCGCTGACAGCCTGTCGTAACTGTAAGCTGTCGGCTGTCGGCTGTCGGCTTCTCCAGGAATTGCCCCAAGGGGCATTCCTCACAGTGCGCCCTGTTGCGGTGGCAAAAGCGTTTCGCGGCCTCCACCAGCAAGGCGTGAAACTCATTGAACAGGCCCTCGTCCGGCGGCAGGTGCTGATGAAGGAATTGCTGCGCGGAAGCGTAATCCGCCGCGGGGAGAGAAGTTGGTGGCGCGCCAGGACGCGGCGCGAGTAAGCATCCGCAACAAATACGGGCTGCCGTCCGGAATAGAGCAAGATCGCGTCGGCGGTCTCGGGGCCGATACCCTTGAGCGCCAGAAGTTGTGCGCGGGCGCGCGCGGCGCCCAGAGCAAAGAGCGAGTCTAAAGAGCCTCCATGAGCCTGCTCGATCCAGGTGGCAAAATCGCGAAGGGTCCTGGCTTTTTGCCGGTAAAAACCCGCCGGCCGGACGAGCGGCTCCAGTTCGCCCAAAGAGATTTGGCTCAGGGGGCGCCAAGCGAGCAGGCCCGCCTGGCGCAGATTTTTCAAGGCCAAGGTCGCATTCCGCCAGGTGGTATTCTGGGTAAGGATAGCACCCCAAATCACTTCCCAGCGCGTTCGGGCCGGCCACCAGCCTTGCGGTCCGAAGCTCTCCAGAAGTGTCGCATAGAAGCGGCGGAGAATTTCCCCCGGCGCCGCCTCACCCTGTTCACCCGCCACCTGCATGTTTTCAAAAGTAATACTTGCCTCCTCTCAAAGTCAAGGAAAGCTCCGTCAATGAGGGGGACACTATCGTTAAGCCCGGGTGACGCAAAGAAGCTCCCGCCCTTTGTGTTACCATTAATTTTTGGCAATTGGCCACCGGCTCTGCCGCCCTGGTCGTAGGGGTGCGGCTTGCCGCACCCTGGAGTTTGTACATTTATGACGGGGTGAAGGATGAATGAACGAGAACAGTCAAATGCAAGAATCCCAGCCCTCGCCCCTTTGGGGGAGAGGGTGGACGGCCACCGGCGTCTTCATCAGCCGGGGCCGGACGGGTGAGGGGGTCAAGCCCTTGACGACTCCCTACCCCTGTCGCGAGACCTGCTGCCTGGCTGGCACGGCGGGACAGATGGACAAAGCGACACTGTACTCCGACTCCCGAACGGTAGGATTCGGCAGGCCCCCGAGTTATTCGCCCACAAGGTGGTGAACTTGGTAGGGTCGCTACCGGAGGCATTGGGTTGAGCGCGTTTGGCTTGGACCCCCTCACCCGGCCCGCCCCCGCTGGTGAAAGCGCGGGTTGCGGGCCACCCTCTCCCCCAAGGGGGCGAGGGCGGAGGTTCTCGTTAGCACGCTTCGAATTGTAGAAACTCCAGGGTGCGGCTTGCCGCACCCGGCGGGTTGGGTGGCGCGACCCAAATGAGGAGGGTACGGCAAGCCGTACCCCTACGAGGTTCGTTCATCCTTGGGGAGGCTGGAAATGAAGGCTGACGTCGACGCCTTAATCGTTCATTCCATCCAGGAGAGTATCCAAGTCAAACAAGCACTGCTCGAGGACAAACACCTCCTCAGCCAAATTGCTGACGTGGCCAACGAGTTCGTCTTGGCGCTGAGCCGCGGACACAAGATCCTCTTATTTGGCAATGGAGGCAGTGCCGCCGACGCGCAGCACATTGCCGCCGAGTTCGTGGGAAGATTTCAGATGGAGCGCACCCCGCTGCCAGCGCTGGCCCTGACCGTGAACACTTCCGCGCTCACCGGAATCGGCAATGATTACGGCTACGAAAATGTGTTTTCCCGGCAAGTTGAAGCCCTGGGCTCGAGCGGCGACGTGGCCGTGGGAATCTCCACCAGCGGAAAATCTCCCAACGTCTTGAAGGGGCTGGCGGCGGCCAAGGCCAAAGGAATGGTCACCGTGGCCCTGACCGGTAATTTCGGAAGCATGTTGCAGGAGGTCTCCCGCTACTGTCTGTGCGTGCCCTCGAATGAAACCCCGCGCATTCAGGAATGCCACATCCTGATGGGCCACATCATTGCGCAGATTACGGAAATGGAACTCTTCGGCGTGTAGGGGCCAGCGGCGCTGGCCCCGGGCCGACCGCCGTTCGGCCCTACTTTGTTGCGGCGGCCAGCATTTCCTGGGGTGAGGCCGTTCCCGTGCCTTTTTTCATGACCGTAATCGAGGCCACGATATTGCCGAAACTGGCAGATTCAACGGGGTCGTGCGTGACGGCCATGGCGAGCGCCGTGCCGGCGGCAAAGCTATCGCCGGCTCCGCAGATGTCCACGGGTTTTTCCACCGGCCGGGGCTTGGACCAGGTTTCCTTTCCTTCTTCGAAGACCAGGGCGCCCTTGGGGCCTTGCGTCAAAAAGAGCGCCTTCGCTCCCAGAGTCTGGCGCAACCGCTTGAAATCCACGCTTCCGAAAAGCGCCTTACACGCGGCCTCCGCCTCGCTGTGGTTCGGCTTGATCATCAAGTTGCGGAACAAGTGGATGCGCCGGCGCGAATCCGCCAGAAAGATTTTCTGCGGATGCTTGGCGGCCAAGGCGATGAGCGACTCGCGGACGGCCGGGGTTACGACTCCGCCCGCCGAGGTTTCTGCCTGGTCGGCCACCAGCACGACGTCAAATTCCTTAATGAATGGGGCAAGGTTGGCCAGAATTCTCAGTTCCGCCTCCGAGGGCAGAGGCCGGGTGTTGATGAAGTCTACGCGCGGCTGGTCCTCGATGCCCGTCTCGCTGTTCAAGAGCTTGGTGTAAGTGAAGGTTTGCCACTGGCGGACGCCTACCATAAGGCTGGCGTCGATGCCGCGCTCGGTCAAAGCGCGCTCCAACTCGAACCCAAATCCATCGTTGCCACGGCCTCCCAGCACCGCGACCTTGGCTGGTCCGAGCGCGGCGAGATTATTGGCCACCGTCCCGCCGCCTCCGGGCGTAACCTCCGAGGCTATGATTCCCAGGCGCGGGATGCCGGTTTCCGCCGAGGGCTCCGCGGTGGCGGGATCGTAAGTACACCAGCGGTCCAGGCAAATGTCTCCCACCACCAGGGCGCGCACTTTCTTAATGCCGTCGAGAATCTCCGGAATGGTCATGGTTGCAGCTCCAAAAGGGCGCGCCGCAAGGCGGGCACGGTCGCGCGATGATCTCCACAGAAATAAAAACTCTCTCCCCCATCGGCCACCGTCCTCACCAGGATGGTTTTGTGGGGACGGAAATAATAGCCGGGATCGGTCTTGGGCAATTCGTGGTGAATGTCCCCTTGAATCGGCACCAGGTCGAAGACGGCCGTGGTGAAATTCTTGATGACCTGTCCGTGCTGGAGCGCCAGGTTGCGAACCATGGAAAGCGCCTTCAGGTAAACCTCCGGACCCATGATGGCCGAGCCGAAGTTCAGCATGACGCCGCCCTCCAGCCTTTCCATGGTTTTGGTGAAGATCAGGAAATCGCGGTAGCTGGCGGCGCCCAGCGCCTGGCCATCGCAATTGGGGTGCTCGTGAATGATGTCGTACCCGATGCCCACGTGTACGGTGGCAGGCATCGAATGGCGATAGCCCGCGGCGAAGATGCTGACTTCCTTGTGAGGGAAAGAGCTTTCCTCAATCCGTCGTCCTAAATTTTCACCCAGGCCCAGGGAAAGTTCGGCGGCTTCGCGAATGATCTCATTCAAACCACCGGTTTCGCGCCAGAGACCGAATTCACCGCTGCGGATGTAACGCGCCACGCTTTCCGTGGTGGCCCCGATGCGCGCCAGTTCGTAATCGTGAATCCCCCCCGCGCCATTCATGGCGACGTGGGTAATATAGCCGCGTTCGATCAGGTCGATCACGTAGCGGCTGGCTCCGGCTTTGATGACGTGCGCTCCCATCATCAGGATGCGGGCGGCGCCTTTGTCCCGGGCGGCAAGCAGCCGCTGCGCCACTACCGCCAATTGCGGATGGCAGAACTCGGGCGCCGGCGCATCGAGCTCTAGGATGTAATCCAGCCCCATGTCATGCTTCCGCTCACTCAAGGGCTTGATGAGCAGTTGGGAACGGTCGAAGGTGTCATATTTTGATTTCATAACGGCTCCTCGGAGCTAACAGCTCACAGCCGACAGCTAACAGCTTACAGCCGACAGTTGACAGCCAAGAGCCAGCAGCCAATAGTAGGCAGTTCGACGGTCTTTGTCCAAATGCCCCAACTTCTCAGCCTGCGACTTGTTTTTCCTGTGAGCTGTCGGCTGTGAGCTGTTAGCTGCTTGGAAACAACCTTCCCAAGAGCTCGTCACGGCAGAGGAAATTGGGAATAATAAAGTCCGCGCCCACGCTCACCAGCCGTTGGCGTTTCCACTCGTCCACCGCCTGGCACTCCGGCTCCGCGGTGGCCAGCCCCACGGCCGTACCTCCCACGTCTTTCACATTCTTGATCTCGACGTACCCGTCGCCGAACCCGAGCAATTGATCTCCTTGGCATTCGAGTCCGGAAATCATGCGCCGAATCAGAATCTCTTTGGAAAAACTCCTGTAGTCGTCCTGCGCGCCGTAAATACCGCCTTGGAAGTATTGCCGAACCTCCAGCAACTCGGCTTCTTCCAGAGTGTAGACCTCATCGGTGCCGCTGGCGCAATACAATTTCAGGCCGCGATCGCGCAACGATTCCAAAAAGGCTCGCGCGCCCGGTACCAGATATTTGGCGGGTGAAACGGCGCCCCGTCGAAGGTCCCGGCGCCGATATTCAATGTTGGCCATCAGCTTATCATGGTATATCCGCTTGTAGACGAGGGGTTCCAGGGGCTTGCCACCCCGCAGCTCCACCTGGCGGGCAAGTTCCATCATCTGGTAGATCGTTTGTTCGCCGGTCAGGCGCGCCACAAAATCCTCCACCAGGGTGCGCAATGCGGCCTCGCTCTCGCCGGTGTGGAGGTCCAGGAGAATTTCCACCATCATCGGCGCCATGATGTCCACCCAGCCCGAGCGGATCAGTGAGATGGTGCCATCGAAATCAAAAAGGCCCACGCGCGCGTGAGCAGCAGAAGCATTGGGATGCAGGCATTCAACCGTATTATTCAAATTGTAAATTTACTCCATGGATGAGATTTGTAAAAGTCCGTTAGCTTAAGCAAGGAATCATACACCCGAGCGCGCCTGGAAGCACCTGCGGGCAGGGCTTCTTTCCGTTTGCGGCGAAGCAGTCAGTCGGCCTGCCCGCCGTGGGCAAGCGGGGGAGGGAGGTGGCGCATGGCTACCGACAATGCCAGGGGTTTCTCGGCCAGGGATTCAGGGATCCAGGGGAGGGGGAGTCTTATGAGCGCGCGCAATCATGGGAGGGTTATTACTTGTTGGCGAAATCCTGGCCCAAGATACGAACGGAGGGCCGCCAACTAGACGGGCAAAGTGTAGCCGGAGGCGCGGGCGGCTTCCACAACCTCGTACCGGTTCCCGGCCTCTACCTGCTTCATAATACGGTGAATATGGTTCTTGATCGTGAACTGCGAGAGATTCAGCCGCAAAGCAATCTCTTTATTCGTCAAGCCCTTGGCAACCAGACAAATGAGCTGCTGCTGACGTATCGTGAGGCCGGGCAGGGGCCTTTTCCTAACCTGGACCGGCGCCTCCCGGGCAAGTCGGGCCATAGCGCGAAAGAGCGCAAGGCACAGCCGGGGAGGACAGACGGCCTCTCCCCGGGCAGCGGCGCGGACGGCTGTCACAACGTCGCTTGCCGACGCGTCATTCAGCAAGTAACCCGAAACCCCGGAGCGAACCGCTAGGAGGAATTGGTCTTCGTTCTCTTCCATGCCAATCAGAACGATCCCCACTGTGGCCTTTGTCTCCGGTCCATCGAAAAGGCGGGCGCTCAGCGGGGAGAGCACCTGGAGATCGTCCAGGACGAGGATATCGCACTGAGCATCCAGGACGTCAATGGCTTCGGTAGAGCTACCCTGCCCAACGACGCACAAGTCGGATCGCTTGCGAAACAGACGAACCAGCGCCTCGCGAACGAGCCGGTTCTCGATAAACAGGAATACGCGCGTCGGGTCATCGGTCAGGGTGGTTTCCGGCACTGGATTACTCCTTAGCCTTAAACTTGGTCCTAACACCCCCAGGGTTACCTGGAACAAGCGGTTGACTACCTCGTGCTCTTGAAAAGTATAGAGAGCTTTTGGTCTGTTGTCAACTAGACTTACTGCCGCTCGATTAAATAATTGAAGAGCAAACTTTCCAGTGATTATTGTTGTTTTTTCATATCAAATCATGGTTTGTAAAGGGCAAGGGAAAGGTGAGGCAGGGCGTTTTCGTAATGGGATCGGGTGCTATGGAACCCCGGCACTCGAACGCGTTAGTCCGAAATGGGTACTCGGCCGACCTATGTGAGTACCAGCGGTTAGACCGTCTTAGGTACTCCCTCATAGCTCATTTTTGAACCTGTTCCGAAACCCGTTACTGGGTGGATACTAACGCTTTGAGGTGCGCGTTATGGAAAGAGCGATACGAGTTCTGGTAGCGAATCGCCCCCGCCTGATGCGGGAGTTGATTCTCACGACGTTCTCAGATCAACCTGATATCGAAATTGTCGGTGAAATCGCGGATGAGGCCGACATCCCAGCGAGTGTGGAAAGGACCAACCCGGATGTCATTGTCATTACCCAAGACAAGTTGGGGGAGCGGCCTAGCATTTGTGACGCAATGCTCCGCCAACGCCCAAACATGCGGATCATTGCTGTGGCGCCGCATGATAACTACTCGGTTCACTATTGGGCATCCCTTGACATTCACTCGCACGGTGTCGAGGCCTCGGAAGAATCTATCCTGGGTGTTCTTCGAACCAAGGCCAGTCCGATTTGCGGCTTGACGTGAGTTTTCCTGACCAGGCAAGGAGCAAGCAATAATGTTGTGCATACAAACTTTTTCCCTATGGAGAGTCACGACTTGCGTGGTTCACCGCACTTCCAGCGCTCGTGTATGCACCCTAGGGGTCCTCACTCGAATGCTGGTTATTTTGCTTCTTGGGCTTGCCCCCGCGTCCACCACCTTCGCCCAAGGCCAGGAAAGACAGGGAAGTCAGGCCAAGCAGGAAAGGCAGCAAGAGCCGGATCGGCAGGAACGAGCCTCCGATTGGGCCACGGATTACCTCGAGCTGGTTTCTGCCTCGCCCGACCAGATCCGGGATGTGCTGATCAGAGATCCCGGCCTGATGGTCGAGGTAAAGCGCCTGCTGGCCAAACAGGCCATCGACAAAGGGCAAATCGTCGGCGAGCAGGATTTGACGGATGGCGCTATCTTGGATCGCCTGGCAACCGACACACGCTTCCGCGCCCTAGCCACGCGCCTGTTACAGCGATACGGCTACTTGACGCCGCAGATCAATCCCCTATCACCCTCGGGAAGAGAAGCGGACATGGTGCTGAGAGCGAGGGCGGCGAGGCTGGCCCGTGCCACAACGGACTTGGGGCCGGAATCATCGGGACCTTCAGAGGCGGCGTGCGCTTCAGGGAAGGACGACCCCGGCTGCCTGATGGAGGCGACGAGGCCCACAACGAGCGCGGGGCAGGAAGCGGAGCCTTCTGAGGTCGAGTGCGTACCAGGCGCAGACAACTTACCCTGCCCAACGCCGCCGAGGAGACCCGCGACATCCCCCAATCCGGCCCAGCCCATGTCTCCGGGGACAGAGACTCCGACCCCAGACATCCAACGTCCTGACCTGATAAATCCCATGCTCATGACGGCCAGTGCGATTTCCACTACTGGCCTGGCAAAGTCAAACGCGCCGGCGGGTGCACTTCGGTCCGAGGATCTCGCCGATATTGCCGATATTACGGGGCGGATGCCTGCGGTTGTACCTGAAAGCCCGCTAAGGCAGTCGCCACGCCCCCTTGTCTCGCCGCGACGGCCAAAGGCAAGTGTGATCCCCGAGCCGGTCGAGATGGTAAGTGCGCCCAATCCCTACGCCTATTTACCCTCACTCTACGATCTCTACATGCAGGCCGCGCCGCGCACGGGGCGACTTGAGCGGTTTGGTCTGGAGGTGTTTCGCCGCGCCCCCGAGAGCGTAGGCGTTCCCATGGATCTTCCGGCTGGCCCTGAATATGTGCTCGGCCCGGGTGACGGCTTGACCATCGATCTTTGGGGAGGCGTCTCCCAGCGGCTATTCCGAACCGTAGATCGGGAAGGCCGTCTGTCGTTGCCCGAGGCAGGGCCATTGCTGGTGAGCGGCAAGACGCTCGGCGACGTGCAGGAGGCCGTACAACGCACTCTGCGGACACAGTACCGTGACGTTTCCGCTGATCTTTCCCTGGGTCGCCTGCGCACCGTGCGCGTTTACGTGGTGGGCGAAGTGGTATCGCCGGGCGCCTATGACATCAGCTCGCTTTCGACCCCCCTCAACGCCCTGTTTGCCGCCGGAGGCATCACTGCGCGCGGATCGCTACGCCATCTGCGCCACTCTCGTGGCCGCCAGCTCGTCGAGGAAGTAGATGCCTACGATCTGCTCCTGCATGGTATCCGCGGCGATCTGAAAAACCTTGAGAATGGGGACACGTTGCTGGTGCCCCCAGTCGGCCCGCAGGTGAGCGTAGACGGCATGGTGCGCCGGCCAGCGATTTACGAACTACGTGGCGAGACCAATCTCGGGGAGGTACTCGATCTGGCAGGCGGTATCCTTCCCGCGGCGGCACTGCGTCACATCGAAGTCCAACGGCTGGAGGCGCACGAAAAGCGCACCATGCTGAGCGTCAACCTGGACGAGACGGGCGATCCCCAAGCGGTTCGCCGCCAGCTTGCCGCGTTTGAGGTGCAAGATGCCGATGAAGTGCACGTTTTCCCGATCGCTCCCTACAATAGCGACGTCGTCTACCTCCAGGGGCACGTCCTGCGTCCGGGGCGATATGCGTACACTCCCGGCATGCGCCTCACTGATCTATTGACCTCCTACCAGGATTTTCTTCCCGAGCCCGCGGAGCACTATGCGGAGATTGTACGCCTGCTCCCGCCCGACTGGCGGCCCACCGTGGAAAGCTTTGACTTGGCGGCGGCGCTTGGAAATCCCTCAGCGTCCCCCAAGCTTGCACCGCTCGATACGGTTCGCATCCTCGGCCGGTATGATGTGGAGCCCGCTCCCTTCGTCTGGCTCTCCGGGGAGGTGCGCACTCCAGGACAATACCGTACCTCGGGCCAAATGCACTTGCGTGATGCGATCTATCAGGCCGGAGGGTTACTGCCAGATGCGGCACTTGATTCCGCGCAACTGTTTCGCACTCAACGGGACGGCTCGGTCAAAATCTTGAATGTGGATCTGGCGGCTGCGCTCGATGCGGACCCGCTTGACAACGTCCTCGTGCAGCCCCGCGACCGGATTATCGTGCACCGCAGCCTATATCGTGTCGATCCACCGAGCGTATACATCCGCGGCGAGGTCGCCAATCCGGGCCGCTATCCCCTCGCCGAGGATATGCGAGTCGCTGATCTGCTGAGCGCGGCAGGTGGCCCGAAACGCAGCGCCGACCTCACGAAGGGCGACCTGACGCGGTATTACCCGGTGGGCAGCGCCCGGTCGGGGGGCGAGCACCGGAGCGTCGATCTCACGGCGGCATCCCATGATGCAAGCCTGAACTTTCCCCTCAAGGATGGCGATGTCCTCAGCGTGCCAGAACTGCCCGGGTGGAAGGATCTGGGCGCATCCGTCTCCGTACAGGGCGAAGTCAGAAATCCCGGCGTATACGGCATCCGTCCGGGCGAACGTTTAAGCTCCGTGTTGAAGCGCGCCGGGGGCCTTCTGCCGACCGCCTACCCGCAGGGTGCCATTTTTACACGCACTTCGGTCCGTGAACTCCAAGAAAAGAGCCGGCAAGAACTTATCCAGCGCATTGAGCAGGAAGGCGCGACGGTGAAGACCTCCCTGTCGACCACCGGCTCGGAACAAGCAATGCTCGAGGAGGAAGCTGCGCAACAGCAAGAGCGCGCTCTGGAAGCGCTCCGGCGCGCGCCCATTACCGGACGGATGGTGGTCCGGTTACAGCCGGGCCTGAGGGGATTCGAGAATTCGTCGCAGGACATCGAGCTGCGTGATCGCGATGCACTCGAGATCCCCAAGCGACCGGGCATGGTTCTCGTGATCGGACAAGTGTACAATACCAATGCCATAACTTACGTACCGGGTAAGAACGCCGGTTGGTATCTCTCCCAGGGCGGTGGCGCCACGCGACTGGCCGATAAGGGCGCCGTCTTCATTGTGCGTGCGAACGGAGAGATAACGAGCCGCCACCAAGGAGAGTATTGGTCCACCAAGGTGCTTTCGGCGGCCGTTCGCCCTGGCGACACGATAGTCGTGCCCGAGCGACCGGTGGTTGGCGACACCCGCTGGAAGAATATCATTGCGCTAGCGCAGATCGCGTCGGCAGCGGCTATTACTGCGGCGGTTATTCCTTAATGGGGATGGGGTTCGATGGGGCTCGCGGCCGATTGTGGATAGCCCAAGAATGCCCAAGAAAAGCCGCGACTGCCTGCGTGTTCCGAGCGGACTTTCTGCCCGATGTTGTGGGCTCAAGGAAATGAGATAGAAACGATAACTATGAAGGGATCGAATGTAAAAGCCCCGGGCGGACTTTCTGACCTGGAACCTCCGATCTCGGGGGGCCCGGAAAACGGCGATGTTCTGCCGGGCGAGCCGGCGGCGCAGCAGGATTTTGACGAGCGCGCCGGGCATCCTGAGACCGTTGCCAGCCTGCGCCTGCTCTGGGAGAGCCGCCGGTTCCTGGGGCGCGTGGCCGGTGCTGGCCTGCTGCTCTCGGCGCTCATCTCTCTCCTCATTCCTAACCGCTACCAGTCCGTGGCGCGTTTGATGCCGCCCGACACCCAGTCAGGTTCGGGCCTCGCCATGGCCGCGGCGGCTCTCTCCGGGGGCGCGGCCGGGGGGCTAGGCGGAATGGCCAGCGACATGTTGGGGATGAAAAGTTCGAGCGACCTCCTGGTGGGTGTCCTTAACAGCCGCAGCGTGGAAGACAAGCTCATCACGAAATTTGACCTACGAAAGGCTTATGGAGTCCGCCGGATGGAGGATGCGCGCAAGGTTCTGGCGACTCAGACCGACGTTTCGGTGGATAAGAAGAGCCAGATCATCACGATCAATGTAACCGATAAAAGCCCCCAAAGAGCGGCGGCGATGGCCCAAGCCTATGTTGAAGAACTGAACCGCACCTTGGCCGAGGTGAGCACCTCCTCCGCGCGCCGCGAGCGGATTTTCCTGGAAGGACGTTTGCAAGCCGTCAACCAGGACTTAGAAGCTGCCGAGAAAGAGTTTGGCCGGTTTGCCAGCAAGAACACGGCGATTGATATCCAGGAGCAGGGTAAGGCCATGGTCGACGCGGCAGCGACTTTGCAGGGAGAATACATTGCCGCGCGCTCGGAGCTCGAAGGGCTCCGGCAGCTTTACACAGACAGCAACGTGCGAGTGCGCTCTCTGCAAGCACGTATCGCCGAGTTGGAAAATCAACTCAAGATCGTGGGCGGAAAAGACGAAAGCACTTCTTTGGAGAAGGGGGCGCAGGCCGATTCGCTCTATCCCTCAATCCGGAAACTGCCCATGCTCGGCGTCCCTTACGCCGACCTATATCGTAGGACCAAGGTTCAGGAGGCGGTGTTCGCGACCCTGACTCAGGAATACGAATTAGCCAAAGTGCAGGAAGCGAAGGAAATCCCCACCGCCAAAGTGCTCGATTCACCCAACATTCCCGAAAGGAAAACGTCCCCACACCGCGCCCTCATCACCTTATTGGGGACAGTCTTGGCCTTCTCATGCGGAGTGACTTGGCTGTTTGGCCGCAAGACGTGGGAGCACACGGACCCGGCCGATCCGGGAAAAGCGTTGGCGCAAGAGGTTTTCGATACGGTGAAGGCGACCCTGCCTTGGGTTTTGCGAAATGGCTCTGCACTGCACGCCTCGAGCCGTAAGCCCGGTGGGCGTGTCGTCCCCAAGGATGCCGAGAAGGAAAGCGGCAAGTAGCGCCAGATTCTGCCGTATCTGTAAGTAACGTAATTAGTTAGGCTACACGTGCCGCTGGGGGTGACGGGGCGGAGCTTTACGTGGACGGATATGGGCGCGATTAATTCAGCAACCACCCACGACTCATATCTCCGGCATGGCTGGGGGCCTGCCCCCTGACGGCTCGCGCCCGCCCGCGAAACATGAGGCTCGAATTGACGCCACGCTCGATCCAACTTGACCTCGATGCCGCATCGGTCGAACCGATGTGTGACCGGCAGGTATCGTGATTCCAGGAGGGAAGTCACAGCCATGAATGGCACAGCCGCACACTCCTTTGGCGCCGGACCGCTGATGCAGAAGGCACCCCCACAGGGTCGGGTCACGGAAGGGCCACTCCCGACACAGCCCATTTTTCGAGGCCAAGCCAAGGGCCGAAGCTTGGTGCACGGTCTTCCCGTGCAAATTGCCTATGCTACGATCGATGCATTTTTGGTATTCATGAGCGGGTTATCCATCTTCTGGCTGCGCTTTGGAGGAGCCCATCCCTTCGGTGGGGGATACGCATTATTTGCCAGTCTGTTCGGCCGCACGCATGTGAGCTTCATTCTCCTCCATTCGGCGCTGGTGGTTCTCTGCTGCATGAGCCAAGGACTTTACAGCACGCCTCGCGACCGGGGGTTCATCACGGAAACCCTCATGGTGGTCAAAGCCGTGGGGGTGGCAACCTTTCTTCTGGTGTTCTGCATTTTTGCTTCCGGAAACAAAGATCTGTCGCGCCTCGTTATCACCGGGTCGGGCGCCATCAGTGTATTGATGCTTTCGGGATGGCGAGCCGCCAAACGGCAGTATCTACTGAAGCGGACGGCCGCGGGTCATGGGATTTCGCGCGTGTTGATCGTGGGTGCGGAGCGGCAAGGACACGCGTTGGCCGGCTGGCTGGAACAGAATCGGCATCTCGGATATAAGGTGTGCGGTTTTCTCGCTGCCCACCCCAATGGGGACGCCCGCGTGCTGGGCTCGTTCCGCGATCTGCGGGCCGTGGCCCTGGCCCATTTTGTGGACGAACTCTTCATCGCCCTGCCTTTAGAGCGGGAACTGGTCAAAGGCATGGCCCTCGACGCGCGAGGCTTGCGGCTGGGAGTGAAAATGGTGCCCGATCTGTACGATGGTCTCGCCTGGCGAGCCCCGGTGCATACGATCGGCGGTTTCCCGGTGATGGACCTGCACTGGCAGCCGATTGCAACTTTCGGCCTTACGGTCAAGCGGGCCATGGACATTGCGCTGGCGTCGCTGGGTTTAATTCTCACGGCTCCGATCATCGGCCTGGCGGCGCTGTGGATTCGCCTCGATTCGCCCGGACCGGCCATCTATGTGGCGCCGCGGGTAGGGAAGAAGGGACGCAAATTTCGCTGTTACAAGCTGCGCACCATGGTGGCGAACGCCGACGCGCACAAAGAAACCCTGCGCGGCGCCAACGAACGCGAGGGCCCCTTTTTCAAGATGGAAAAGGACCCGCGCATCACCCGCTGTGGACAATGGCTTCGTAAATTCAGCATTGATGAGCTACCCCAACTGATCAATGTGTTGCTGGGCGACATGTGTTTGGTGGGCCCAAGGCCACACCCGGTGGACGATTATGACCGCTACACGCTCGAAAATCTTCGCCGACTGGACGTCAAACCCGGTATCACCGGTTTGTGGCAAGTCACTTCCCGGCGCGATCCGTCTTTCGAGACCAACATGGCGCTGGACCTCGAATACATCGAGAACTGGAACCTCTGGCTCGACATTAAGATTCTGCTCAAGACCGTACCGGAAGTATTCCGTGGAACCGGAGATTAGCCTCCGAACGAAAGCCATGCAGATGCCCGATGCGAACCCGGGATAGCTGGGTTGGGTGAGCACAATGCGACGGAGGGAAACCGCCCGCTCATGAAACTCTATAGCGCAGCCCCCGGGAGCGAATATCAGCATGTCGCCGGAGGGCCGTCATGAGGCCGGATCATTCTTCACCCCTCCGTGTCGGAATCTCTGCCGGACTCTTCGACGAAACGGGAGGAGGAGTCGTTCAGTTTACCATGGGGCTGGCATATGGACTTTCAAAACTCCAGGGCGGGAACGAAGAGTACATCTTCCTGACCACCCGCGGTTCCGACCAATGGATCCGTCCGTACCTTCAAGGTCCATGCCGAGTACTTGAGGGGCCGCCCGTGCCTCGGCTGCGGTGGCTCAAAGGCAAGTTGGCTGCCGTCTTTCCGCGTTTGCGCCGGGCCGGGCAGGCGCTCAGAAGCACGCTGGCACCGGACAGGATCCGCATACCCACTAGCGACGGGACTATCGAACGCGCGTCCATCGAGGTCATGCACTTCCCCTTCCCATCGGCCTTCCTCACCGATGTCCCCAGCATCTATCATCCCTGGGACCTCCAGCACCTGCACCTGCCGGAGTTCTTCTCGACTTGGGAGAGGGGTTTCCGCGAAAGGACCTACCGAGCTTTCTGTGAGCAGGCCAAGCTGGTTTCCGTCGCTTCCTCATGGGTGAAACGTGACCTCATCCAACAATACGGACTTCCGGAAGAGAAGATCAAGGTCGTTCCAGCCGCTCCTGCGGTGGACCTGTATCCCCGGCCCACGGCGGCGGACTTGGAATCGGTACGAAGGAAATTCTCCTTGCCGGAAGCCTTCGCTTTTTACCCTGCTCGCACCTGGGCCCATAAGAATCACCTCGGCCTGATGGAGGCCGCGAATATCCTCCGCGACCGCTACGGGTTGTCAATTTTGTTCGTGTTTTCCGGGGCGCCCACCGAGTTCTACGCGAGAATTCGACGCCAGATTCGAAGGCTCCGCCTGGACGATCAGGTGAAGTTCCTGGGCTTCGTCAGCCCTTTGGAGATGCGTTGCCTTTATAAGCTCTGCCGCTGCATGATATTTCCCACGAGGTTCGAAGGTTTTGGCCTGCCGGTGACGGAGGCGTTACTCACCGGCGCACCGACAGCCTGTTCAAACGTCAATTGCCTGCCTGACCTGGTCGGTGATTCGGCGTTGATCTTTAACCCAGACGATCCTCGGGATATTGCCGAAGCCATCCGGCGCCTCTGGACCGACGAGGCGCTCCGCCGGACGCTGGTGGAACGAGGGCATAGGACCGTCGCGCGGTTCTCCTGGCAAAGAACGGCACGCACCTTCCGCGCGCACTACCGGCGACTCGCGGCCAGACCTCTGACGGAAGAAGACCGAGAGCTCATTCAGGAAGCTTCGTTCACTTATGAGTCAGCGCCATCTCCCGTCGCGCGGTCAGCAGGAGAAGGAAATTGAGCCAGTTCCAACAACGTGTTTACCTGCTTCCTCAGTGCTGCCATGGCCACAGCTCCATCAGCAGCTCGGTTGATGCGTCTCTTGAGGAACCCTGTTGAACTTGCGGCAAAAAGCGATCAAGGGTGGGGCGTTTCTGATTGTGCGCCAAGGCGTGGGGATTATTATCTCCGTTATCGGCGTGTTACTGGTGACACGGATCATCGGCCCGCGCCAATACGGGCTTTTCGCGACGGCCGCGGGCATCGTGACTTTTCTCTCTTTGTTCGGAAACTGGGGCTTGGATGTTTACTTGCTCCGCAAGACGGAGGACCCAGAAGAGAAAGAATTCCATCAAGCCTTTACACTCCTTCTCATTTTTGCGGTGGTTCTGGGCATTGGCGTCATCGCGCTGCGGCACATGATTGCGGGGTTTTTGAAAATGCCGGAAGAGTCTTCCCTTCTCTTCGTGCTGGCATTGGGGATACCGCTGAACATGCTGGCGTTCCCCGCAATCGTGAAACTGGACCGCGACCTGAACTTCAAACAGGTGGCGATCAACGAGCTTGTCAGCCAAACCGGTTATTATGCTATCGCCGTGCCATTGGCATTTCGCGGGTTCGGGGCCTGGGCTCCCGCGGCGGGTTTTCTCACGCAGCAGGCCAGTCTCCTTACCCTGAGCTACCTGGCCGCGAAATTCCGGCCGGGGTTGTTTTGGGAACGCGGCCTTGTCAAGCAGATGATCGGCTACGGGCTGAGCTACTCCAGTTCAATCTGGGTCTGGCAAATGCGGGGCTTGGTGAATCCGATCATCGTCGGGCGCTTTGCCGGGGCGGAGGCAGTGGGCTACGTGGCGGTCAGCATACGGATCGCATCACTCCTTTCGTTTGCCAGTCAAGTTACCTGGCGCATCGCGATGCCGGCTCTCGCGAAGCTCAACCAGGAGGCGGTGCGATTGCAGCGCAGCATCACCGAGGGAATGCGATTCCAGGCGGTTTCCGTTGGCCTGCCGCTGGCTTCGTTCGCCTTGGTGGCACCATTCCTGATCCCGCTCGGCTTCGGTCATAACTGGACATCGGCTGCGAAGGTGTTCCCATTCATCGCGCTGAGCTACCTCTCGAATGCAATGTTTAATTTGCATTCCTCGGTACTCTATATCCTCCGAAAGAATATGCAGGTGACCTGGTTTCACACCGTCCACATGGTCCTCTTTGCGGGGAGCGCCGCGCTTCTCGTTCCCCATATGGGATTTGTGGGCTACGGCTGGGCCGAGATTGCCGCCCTGCCGAGCTACGTCATAATCCATCTGATTCTGGCAAAAGCAGTCGGCAGCCCGTCTTACAGTGCTCCGGCGATCTGGTATGCGACGGCGGTCTGTGTCATCGTGCTTGGCGCCCTTGGCGTCCCGGCCCTCTATTTGGGGTTTGCCGCCCTTTTCTCACCGCTGTTTTTCCAGAAAGAGAGATCGATGTTGGCCGGGTATGCACAGGTTGTGTTTTCGCGGGTGGGCGCATGAGGAACGCCGGACCGCTGGTCACGATTCTCATCAACAATTACAACTACGGGCGCTTCCTACGCGACGCGATTGACAGCGCACTGAATCAAACCTATGCCAATACCGAAGTGATCGTCGTGGACGACGGTTCGACCGACGGCTCGCGGGAGATCATTGCTAGTTACGGTGACCGCATCGTTCCCATCCTCAAGGACAACGGCGGCCAGGCTTCGGCGTTCAACGCGGGTTTTGCCGCGTCGCATGGGGAGTGGGTTTTCCTCCTGGATGCGGATGACGTGTTTCTGCCCGACAAGACCCAGAGAATCCTGGACCTAGCCGAGCAGAGTCCCCAAGCAGGTCTGATTGCTCACAACCCGGAACACTTCGACGCCTGCGGCGCGCCGATGGAGTTTCTTTCGCCCCCGATTCGGGAGCGCAAGCTGGTGGATGAACGGGAACTGTCTCGGCGTGGAAGGCAAACCGCCCGTTTGGGCGCTACGTCCAACTTTTGCTTTCGGCGGGACGTTCTCAGGGAAATGCTGCCGATGCCAGAGGAGGTCCGAATCTGCGCGGACGCCTACCTGAGCGCGGTTGCCCGGTCGCTCACCCTGGTGCTCCAGACGCCCGAACGATTGGGGAAACAGCGCCTTCATGGCGAGAATCTGTACACCGGCACGGAGCAGGCTGGCGAAGCCGGAAAGCTCTATCGTGCTCTGGTTGCAGCACAGATTGCCTTTGAGATCAGGAAGCGGTATCCACACCTTAAGAGAGTGGCGTGGAGACATTACGGATGGGTCCTCTTTCAACTGACGTCGGCCAAATCGGAAAAGGCTCGCGCGGTAAAGGCTGAAATCATGTCACGGTACAGCGTGTTGGAGCGATCGCCGGCCTGTTTATATAACGTCGCGGGATCATTTACCAAAAACTTTGTAAGAGATCTCCTGGGGGGAAGGACCGATGCTTGAGTGCAAGAGTCCGCTCCGCCCGAAGTGCCGGCCTCATGCTCCGAGAAGCTTCTTGGTCGTGCTCGCGTTCCTGCTGTCAACCGGCGTACCGGGCGGCCACGGTGCCTTGCTCCCACTTGGGAAGCGCACAGATCGCCCTCTACTATTGTTTCTGGTTGAGATTCCGCTTTGTTTCACTTCGCGAATTTGGAAGTAGTGACTAAGGCGACAGATGGATACGTGGAAGACCGGTTCAATGAAGCGCCTGGTCCGCAAAGCCCTAAGAAAAGCCGGCTGGGAATTGACGCGCTTTCGGCCGGAATCGTGCGAGTGGGCGCGGCTCAAGTGCATGTTGTGGGCACACGGAGTCGGCACAGTGGTGGACGTGGGAGCAAACACCGGGCAATACGCAAAAAACTTGCGGGATGCCGGTTTCCAGGGCCGGATTATCTCCTTCGAACCCGTCTCGGAGGCACATTCACAGCTCTGCCGAGTCGCTCGCAAGGATTCTTTGTGGACTGTGGCGGAACGGATGGCCATTGGTGACTGGGACGGGCAAACGCAGATCCACGTCGCCAACAATTCGGTCTCCAGTTCGTTGTTGCCCATGCTCGCTTCCCACCGGGCGGCCGCTCCCGAGTCCGGATTCATTGCCGCTGAGGCGGTGCCCATTGCCAGGCTCGACAGTATCGCCCCGCGATTCTTGCAGGACGACAAATCAATCTTCATCAAGATTGACGTGCAGGGATTCGAGAAGCAGGTCCTGGAGGGTGCACCGAAACTTCTCGAGCGAACGGTGGGACTCCAGATCGAGCTTTCTCTCAGCCCGCTTTACGAAGGAGAGACCCTCTTCCAACCGATGGTGGAATACCTGCGCGAGATCGATTTTGATCTTTGGGGATTGATTCCGGGATTCGTTGACAAGCGAAACGGCCGATTGCTCCAAGTAGACGCGGTATTTTTCCAGCGCAGGGGTGAGGAACAGTCGTTGCATGCAGGTTTTATCCGATGAAGGCGCCCTATCTCGTGATCGGCTTTCTGGTGCTGATCGCGGTCGGCCTGGCTGGCCTCGACTGGCGGACGGGGCTGACGTTCGCATTAGTTTGTATGTACTTCGGCTTTTTAACGGTCCATCTTGAGTTGGGCATTTACATCATTGTGGCCGCAGCCGTGATTTTCGTTGACGGCTGGGCCCCGAACCGGGATCCCGAAGACGTCGTTTTCCGTCTTAGCTTCGGCCGTGTCTACATCATGGAAATCGCGGTGTTCGGGCTGTTGTTGATCTATGCCCTCAAACGAAGTCTCGGGTGGAGTTCTGTATCCCAGAGGGCTCTTTTTTCTCGTACACCCCTGGACATGCCACTCATGGTATTTGCCGCCTTGTTACCGGTTTTTGCCATTTACGGCCTTGTCCTTGGCAACGCGGTCCAAGAGGCCCTTGGTTACATGGAATGGCGGTCGCTTTTCATGGCCATCGTTTTTTATTTTCTCGTTACCACAATCATCACTACCCGCAAGAAAGCTCTTCAGCTCTTCTGGTGGTTCTTGGCTATGGATACCGTTATCGGACTCTATTCCCTTGCCTTGTATGCTCTCAGGTCCGATGGGCCAGTCCCTCTGGTTTTGGGCACAGGACCGGTTGGCGAAGGTCCGATGAATTACACCTTTATGTTTGCGGCCCTCGGCGCAATTTCTTGGTTGCTTTACTGCAAGGAATATGACCCATGGAAGCGCATTCTCCTTCTGCTGGCAGCCGCCGTGCCTGTGGTCAATATCCTGATGTCCGAGAAAAGAACCCCCCAGATCGGCTTGGTCGTGGGCTTGGTCGTGCTGACCTGGAAGATCCCATTTTGGAAGAGATTGAAATGGGGAGCGGCTGGCGCCGGCGTAGCATTGGTGATCCTTCTGTCCGTGAGTGTTCTAGGAATGCGTCCGCAAAGAACTGGCTTTGAAGGCTCGGCGTCGCGCTATACCGAGGTTCTGGATCTTGTTGAGAATTCTAACATATCCACCACCCCGGACGATACCCTTGGATTCCACATCTTCGATCTCGTCGATTCCTTCAACTCGATCCGACTGCGCCCTATTCTTGGATATGGTTTTGGCGGTCAATTCCAGCGTGAATTAACAAGCTTGGTAGGTGGCGCTGACATCCAGCCGGGCATCGTCCATGACCAGTACTTGCATTTCTGCGTCAAAATGGGCCTCGTTGGCCTTGTTGCTTTTTTATGGGTGCTCTTCCGGTTTCTCTCCTTTTCCTACAAAGCGATTTCGCGAACCCCGGTCCTGGAACATGAGGCAATTTCTCTGGGCTTGTTCTCAGCGATATGCGGTGACATGGCGCTTGAGGTTTGGGGCCCGTGTTGGGTGGGCAACACAAAAATGCCCATCGTCTTTCTTTTGAGTTTTGCTTTGGTGGTTTGCCTCCTGCGAAGCTCGAGACGGGAGCTAGCAAGGCCATGATTGAACGTGGAGATTCTGATGAAGTATTTTACCGATATGCGCGAAGCGGAAGATTTGGACGAGGTGCGAAGAAATGAAAATATCTATTGTTACCCCGTCCTTTAACCAGGCTGCGTTCCTCGAAGAAACTCTTCTGAGCGTGAAGGAGCAGGGCTATCCCGCGCTTGAGCACATCGTGATAGATGGAGGATCAACCGATGGGAGCGTGGAGATCCTCAAGAGGTGTAGTTCGCAACCGGGCTGGGAGCATTTGCACTGGGTATCTGAGCCAGATGGCGGCCAAAGCGATGCTCTGAACAAAGGCTTTCAAAGAGCGCAGGGAGATATCATCGGCTGGCTGAATTCCGATGATCGATACCGCGCTGGTTGCTTCGACAGAGTTGTCAGGGGGTTTGCTCAATATCCCCGCGTGGATGTCTTATATGGCGACTATACCTATATGGACGAGAAGGGCCGCATCCGGCGGATTCGCCGCGAGATTGAGTTCAATAGATTCATTCTCTTCTATCTACATATGCTGTATATCCCGACGACCTCGAGTTTTTTTCGCCGCCGTATTTTCACCGAAGGGAACTGGATAGACATCAACTTTAGATCTGCCATGGATGCGGAATTCATGATGCGCATTTTTTCAAAGGGATATGTATTTCAGCATATTCCCGGACTCCTGGCAGACTTCCGTTTGCACCCTCAGAGTAAGACCGTGGCTCATCCGGAGCTTCAACTCAGGGAACACCAGGAAATTAGCATAATGTACTCGCCGATCCTCCGGCGAATGCCGGGTACGTTCTCCAGAAAGTGTGTTTCGGCCGGGTTGCAGGTCATTGCAAGAGGGCTTCGCTATTCAGAAAAATTGTTGAGGGGTTATTACTTCGAGCAGTTCAGGCCCTCCCGCCTTAGGTCCACTGAGCTGGGAGGAAGATAATCTGTGGATGAAACCATGCCGGAGCAGAATATTTCTGATGCGCTACAGGTTGTCCATGTCCAACTTTTGAACGTTGGCACGAGGGAGTTGTGATCGAAGACCGTGCGCCTACCGGGAAACCCACGACTGCTCCCCAGGAGTTGAGGGTATTGCTTGTCCATAACGAATATCAATATCCAGGGGGCGAGGACGAGGTGGTCCACAGGGAGAAACAGTTGCTCCTCGAAGCCGGCCACGTAGTCTCCGAGTACCGGCGTCGGAATGCTGAAATCAACGAATACGGTCTGCTGGAGAAAGCCACGCTCCCTTTTCGGGCCGTCTGGGCGGGGGATAGCTGTCAGGACCTGAAATCCCTGCTGGAGAGCTTTCGGCCCGATATTGTGCATTTCCACAACACCTTCCCCCTGATCTCCCCGGCCGCCTATTACACGTGCAGGAAGGTCGGGATACCCGTAGTCCAAAGCCTCTACAACCCCAGGTTGCTTTGTCCGGCCGCCACCTTCTACCGGGACGGCTGCGTTTGTGAGGATTGCCTCGGAAAAACGGTTCCTTGGCCGTCGGTGATTCATGGATGTTACCACTCTTCCCGTTCCCAAACCGCCGTAACAGCCGCCATGCTCGTCTTCCACCGCTGGGCACGAACCTGGGAAAAGCTGGTTGACGTTTATATCGTCGCGACTGATTTTTATCGTGAAAAGTTCATCACCGGCGGTCTCCCCGCAGACAGGATTGCCGTTAAACCGCATTTCGTCGAGCCGGATCCCACCCCCAGGGAAAGGCCCGGAGACTACGCGCTCTTTATCGGACGGTTGTCGCCGGAGAAAGGCGTTCCAACCCTCCTGAGGGCCTGGAGAGGATTGGACCAGATCCCTCTCAAAATTCGAGGCGAAGGCCCCCTCTATGACGAAGTCTGTCGATTCTCTGACTCGCGCCCTTCCACGGTTCATCTGCTGCCCAGGGCTTCTCGCGACCAACTGACTTCCGTCTTGAAGGGATCGCGTTTCTTGGTTTGGCCCTCCGAGGGGTACTACGAGACCTTTGGGTTGGTGGCGATCGAGAGTTTTGCCTGCGGCGTCCCCGTCATAACTTCCGGTTTGGGCGCGATGGGGGAGATAGTCGAGGATGGGAGGACTGGTTTGCACTTCAAGCCCGGCGACCCGGTTGACTTGGCCACCAAGATCGAATGGGCCTGGGTTCACCACGAGGAGATGGCGGCGATGGGCCGCGCGGCCCGCGCCCAGTACGAAGCCAAGTATACCGCCGCGCGCAATTACGACATGCTGATGGAAATCTATCAGCGGGCGTCCGCGGCAAGCGCGTGAATGCACGTGTATACTACGAGGCTTTGGACCGTCGTGTACGGATGGGGTTTCGAAAGGTGACATAGCTTAAAGGTGTTGTCGATGAGTTCAGTTCCGAGAACCGCCGTTACCGCAGCCAGCCCGTCCAAACCGAAAAACAAGTCCTGCCTCTTGCAGGTTTTCGAGCGCCATCTCCAAACGCTCTCGGTTGATCGGACGCAGCCTGTCTTGGTGCTTGGCGGAGGAGACGAAGACTTGGAAATTCTCTCCGCCGCGGGCTTTCGGCACATTGTCCTGTCAAACTTGCGAGCGGGGGAATTAAACCTTGACGCGGAAGATATTTCGCTTCCTGATAACAGCTATTCGATTGTGTTTGCCCATGCGGTCTTGCATCACTGCCGGTGCCCACATAAGGCGGTGGGTGAAATGGTGCGTATCGCCCGGCAGCACGTGTTCTTTTTCGAACCGAATGATTCGTGGGCTCTTCGGCTTCTGGTGCGTCTGAAATTCTCGTTTCCCTATGAGCTGGCGGCGGTGGCTGCCCACGATTGCTTGGAAGGCGGCATGCGCAATGGCTCGATCCCCAATTACATCTATCGATGGACGGGACACGAGGTGAAAAAGTGTGTGGCGGCCTATCATCCGGAACGCAGGATCAACATCCGGGCGCATTCCTACTGGGATTTCTACGTGAATGAATGCGAGCTGCTGGGGCGCAAAGAATCGCATGTCGCCCAATTTGCCCAGACCCTGGGGCCGCGCAATTTCATCAGATTGCTCCACGCGGCGCAGGTTGCCTTGAACCTGCTTCCCCCTTTGAGGGCACAAGGCAACAAGTTCTTCTGCGCGATTTCCAAAGGCGAGCTTCAACCTTGGATTGAAGCGCGAAATGGGCAGTTTTATTTGAAGAGGGAAGACGGGAGTGGTTCGAGTGCAACGGACCCGCAGGTGAAGCAAGTGGCCGTGCCCCCGGCTGGAGGCCCGCGCCAAGGACGCGGACGCAAATGCGTGTATTGATGGTCCACAACAAGTATCTGCTGCCCGGCGGCGAGGATCTTTCGACGGCCGCCGAGGTAAAGTTGCTCGAGGATAACGGAGTTGATGTCGAGACTCTGTATGTAAGCAACGAGCAAATCAAGAAAATTGGGAAAGTCAATACTTCACTACGCGCCATCTGGTCTCAGGAGACCTATCAAGAGATTCTCAAGCGGCTTAGCGAGAAGCATTTTGATATCCTGCATGCGCAGAATTTCTTCCCGCTCGTTTCGCCCTCTCTTTACTACGCGGCAAAGAAGAAGAAGGTGGCCGTGGTTCAGACTCTCCGGAATTATCGTCTGATTTGTCCCAAAGCCGTGCTGTTCCGAGAAGGCCGCCTTTGCGAGGATTGCCTTAATCGCCGCTTCGCGTGGCCCGGGGTGGTTCATGCCTGTTACCGGCGAAGCCATTTAGGCTCGGGGGTTGTTGCGGCCGTGCTCGTTACCCATCATGTTTTGCGGACGTGGACCCGTAAAGTGGATGCCTATGTGGCCCCCACGAATTTTGTGCTTCGAAAGTTTGTGGAGGCAGGATTTCCTGGTGACAAGTTCTTCATTAAACCCAACTTCGTCCATCCCGATCCGGGCCTGAAAAATGGGGTCGGCGAGTACGCGCTCTTCATCGGCAGGCTATCGGAAGAGAAAGGGCTCGGTGTCCTCCTGGCGGCTTGGGGTATGGTTCGGAGTCGGATCCCCTTGCGGATCGCCGGTGACGGTCCGTTGCGCAAAGAAATAGCCGCCGAGATCGAGGCCAAGGGGTTGCAGAGCGTGCAATTAGTTGGCCAGGTTGCGACGAGTGAAGTCGTTGCACTCATGCACGGGGCCCGATTTTTGGTTTTCCCCAGCGAGTGGTACGAGACGTTCGGACGCGTGGCGATTGAAGCCTTCGCTTGTGGGCTGCCGGTCGTGGCTTCACGGTTAGGCAGCATGGCGGAGATCATCGCCGACGGCGAGAACGGACTGCACTTTACTCCTGGCGACGCTAGAGAACTCGCCGAAAAGGTGGAATGGGCGTGGTCACATCCAGAGGAGATCTGGGAAATGGGCAAAGCGGCGCGCGCCGAATACGAAGCCAAGTACACCGCCCAGCGCAACTACGAAATGCTGATGGGGATCTATCAGCAGGCATGTGCTGAAGGAGCGTGAGTCCGTGTCCATTCTATCTCATGTTCAAAGCGGCATTTTGGATCGGATCAAGCCCATTCATCGCAGGTACCGTGCGCAAAAAGTAGAGCTCTTTCTCGGGATCGCCGGCCATCTCGGCCCGCAGTCACGTCTGCTTGATGTCGGCGGAGGACCAGGCGTGGGCGGCGAATTTCTCCATCTCTATTCCTGCTTTTCCGAGGTCGTCATCGTCAATCTGCATCCACAGACCCTCCAGGTTCCCGCCGGTATTCGTCTTCGATCATTAGTCGCTGACGGCCGCTCTCTGCCCTTTGAAACAGCTTCCTTCGACTGGGTGTTTTCGAACGCCGTTATTGAGCACGTGGGTGGATGGGAGGATCAAGCCCGTTTTGCGCAGGAAATTCGCCGCGTCGCCTCCACTGGATATTTCGTTACGACCCCGAATCGCCATTTCCCGCTCGATCCCCACACGCTTATTCCCTTCTATCAGTTTTTCCCGGTCGCCATTCAGCGCCGAGTCGCCCCTTATTCCCCGGGGTATCTTCGCCGGTACGAGGAAATCAACTTACTCTCCGCCTCTCAGATGCAGAAACTATTTCCGGAGGCCCGTGTCCTTTCCATTGGAACCCCGGTGATCCATCAGAATTTGATAGCTTCCTACCGCAAAGAGTAGGTTTGTCAACATTCCAGGGGGGTTGCATTTCATTGGAGCACTGATGCCAGTAATGATGCCAAAACCGGATACTCGAAGACCGAATGCGAATCCGGTCACGCCGGGTCCAGAACGTGAATCCTCGGGAATTCCCGAGTTTCGAGTCTTGGGTGTTACCGTCGATGCCGTGCAAATCCCGGACGTGATCGGGCAAATGGAGGAGTGGATCTCGCGGCGCGCCAGGGGGCATTACATTGCCGTAGCCGGCATGCATGGAGTGATCGAGGCGCAGCACGATCCGGGCTTTAGAGAGATTATCAATGCGGCGGACATGGTCGTGCCCGATGGCATGCCGCTGGTTTGGCTTGGCCGCCGGCATGGATTCGACATGGCGCGCCGTGTTTACGGGCCTGAATTGATGGCCAGGTTCTGCCAGCAAACCGCCTCAAAGGGTTACCGGCACTTCTTTTACGGTGGCGCGCCCGGCGTGGCGGAAGACCTCGCTTCGCGATTTGTCTACCGGTTTCCCGGCATGGTAGTGGCGGGGACGTGCAGCCCTCCGTTTCGCACGCTGACGCCGGAGGAGGATCGCGAAATCACTCACCTAATCGAAGAGTCGCACGCGGACATTGTTTGGGTGGGATTGAGCACTCCCAAGCAGGAACGCTGGATGTTCGAGCACCGCGATCGGCTGAAGGTCCCAGTCCTGGTTGGGGTTGGCGCCGCATTCGATTTTCACACCGGGCGCGTCGCCCAGGCGCCGGTGTGGATGGGTGATCATGGCTTGGAATGGCTTTTTCGCCTGTCGCAGGAGCCAAGGCGCCTCTGGCGCCGCTACTTGGTCTACGGAGCGGAATTTGCGGCGCTTGCCTTGCTTGAGTTGCTGGGCCTGAAAAAGGCGCGCTGAGTGCATTACCCGGTTCATTTGTATCTCAAGCAGAGGCTCCCATTGGCAACGAGTTTCCAAACGTGTTGCTGCCGCCAGTTTCCCCATGGCAAGAGGCCCCAGTCGGTACTTGCCGTATCGCCGCGCCGCCCCATGAGTCGCTGGACGGCGCTCCGGCGGTTGCTCGGCTGCGCTTTGGGGTTGGTTCTCCTTCAGAGCGTGGTGGCGTTGGCAGATGCCCCGCTGGGGTCAGCCTATGTGCCATTGGAAAGCTGGGTGTATGCGGCTTTTGATCGGCTGGCGGGCTTAGCGGTCATCAACAAGCAGTTCGTGGGCTTGCGGCCATGGACAAGAATTCAGTGTGCTCAATTGGTGTTGGATGCAGAAGAGAACCTGTCGGGGGCTGACGTCAAGAACGGTGAAGCCACGGCACTTTACGATGACCTTGACCGGGAGTTTGAGGTCGAGATCAACCTTCTCAACGGGGGTAAAGCGCGGCAAGCCAGGGTGGAATCCGCCTACACGCGAGCAATGGGAATTTCCGGTACGCCTTTGCGTGACAGCTATAACATTGGCCAAACCATTGACAACGATTTTGGTCGGCCCTTTAATACGGGTTTTAATAATGTGTCCGGTTTTTCTGCACAAGCATCTGACGGCCGGTTCTTTGCCTCCATCCGAGGGGAGTATCAACACTCCCCTGCGTATGCCGGTTTGAGCCCGGCACAACAAGCCTCCATTGCGCAGTTAGATGGAACACCCTCAGCCCCTTTTTCACAAGCTGCGGGCACGGTTAACCAGTTTGACCTGCTGGACACTTACGTCGGCTTGCGCTTGGGGATTTATGACGTAACTTTCGGAAAGCAAAGCCTTTGGTGGGGGCCTGGGACCACGGGCGCCATGTTGATCAGTAACAATATCGACCCGGTGCTCATGCTCAAGATCAATCAAGTGGAACCCATTGTTCTGCCGGGGTTCCTAGCATTTCTGGGACCCGTGCGGGCGCAGGCGTTTTTTGGCAGGCTCTCGGGCTACCAATTCCCGCGCGGGCCCTATATGCATGGAGAAAAGGTCCTGCTCAAGCCCACCCCGAACTTGGAGGTTGGGTTCTCCCGCACCACGATCGCATTCGGCCAGGGCATTCCGATGACCCTCCACAACTTGTTCGCCACGTATTTCAGCGTTACTGACATCTGCTGTGTTGCCAATCCCCAAGATTTTCCTGGGAAGCGCCAAGGTGGAGTGGATTTCTCTTACCGTCTCCCTCATCTGCGCAATTGGCTGACCGTCTATCTGGATAGCTTCAGTTCGGACGATATCGATCCGTTCGTCAACCCTTCACGGGCCATGTACAATCCGGGCATTTACCTATCCCAGATTCCGCGCCTTCGGAAGTTCGATTTTCGCTTTGAGCTTGCCACTACACGCAATCGTGAGCAGGCCTATAACAGCTTTTTCTATAAGGAAGGATATACGAACAAGGGCTTCCTGATGGGCAATACAGTCGGCAGGCACGGGTCTACCTTCGACCTAAGCAGTACCTATTGGCTTTCACCTCGAAAGCGCGTGCAATTTGGATGGCGCGAGGAGGCCGAAGGCAAAGAGTTCATGCTTTCTAAGGGGTCGCAGAATTCGTTGCGGGTCAAAGCCAACTGGTTAGTCCACAAGGATATGGAACTCTCGGCCCTTATCCAACATGAGCGCTGGGCGATCCCTTTTCTAGCCACCGGGGCGCAGGGCGATAACGTCGTTTCTCTGCAGTTTACGGTTTACCCCAAGAAACTCTCGTCGCGCACCGCTTTGAGGACCTCTGATTGAGCCTGAGTTTCCTGCAATGAACCCGGGTCCTCGGTGCGAGCGCAAGCACGTGAGGACTTCCCTCCGTCACCTTCGCCATTGTTTTGATCCCCTCCTGACTGCCCTTCTTTCTGGCTGCTAGTATGGCCAGGCGCTCCTGCGTGTGTCCATCGATTCAGAACGTTGCGTCCTGCCAGCGACCCCACAATCTCCCCTGTTTAGTGGTGTCTAGTCTCAGACGGATCTTCCTTCTAGTGATTGACTCAAAATCCTTGCATCGAGAGGGGTTGTCCTGTTTTTTGGCATCATAGTGTAGTCATGTATATTGAAGATTGTCCTTGACATTGCTAGATTATGATGGTATACGGGAGTCATGTATATCACAACCGTCCCTAACCGCAACTCCCCGCCCGCCATCCTCCTGCGCGAATCTTTTCGCCATCACGGCAAGGTTAAGAACCGCACCCTCGCCAACCTCTCGCATTGGCTCCCCGCCCGCATCGAAGCCCTCCGCCGCCTGTTGCGGGGCGAGTTCGATCAGGCCGCCGAGCTCTCCCGGGCCCCTCAGTTGGGAGGCGTGTTCGGCCTCTTGTTCGTGCTCAAGCAGATCGCCAAGGCTCTGGGCATCGGCGCCGCGCTCGGTCATAGCCGGCTGGCGAAACTCGCTCTGTTCCTGGTGTTGGCCCGTGTCGCTCACCAGGGCTCGCGCCTTTCCGCGGTGCGCTGGGCCCAGGATCAGGCGGTGGCCGAAGTGCTGGGCCTGGGGAAGTTCGACGAGGACGATCTGTATGCCGCCTTGGATGACTTGGCGGCTCGTCAGGGGAAGATGGAAAAGACCCTGTATCGCCGCTACCTGGCTCGACGCGGCCAGCCGCCCCGGCTGTTTCTCTACGACGTGACGAGCAGTTATCTGGAAGGGGAGAAGAACGAGTTGGGGGAGTACGGTTACAACCGCGACGGAAAGCGGGGCAAGTTGCAAATCGTCATCGGCCTGTTGGCGGACGAGGCAGGCGAACCGCTGGCCGTGCGGGTGTTCGAAGGGAACCGCAGTGATCCCACCACCGTGGTAGAACAGATCCAGATTCTGCAGGGACAATTCGGGGTGGAGGAATTGGTCTTCGTGGGGGACCGGGGGATGGTGAAAAGTAAGGGGAAGCAAGCGCTGACGGGAGCGGGGTTGCGCTATATCACGGCCTTGACCGACCCGCAGGTTCGCCGGCTGCTGGCCCAAGGAACCTTGCAGTTGAACCTGTTCAGTGAGACCGTCTCGGAAGTGGAAGCGGAGGGCGTGCGCTATATCCTGCGCCGGAATCCGCAGGAGGCACAGCGCGAGCAGCATCGCCTGGACGACAAACTGACGAAGCTGGAAGCCCAGATCCAGGCGCGCAACGAGCAGGTGCGCACCCACCCCCGCTGCCAGCCGGAAGCGGGCCAACGGGCAATGCAAGCCTGGGTCGAGCGGCACAAGTTGACGGGCCTGGTGGAAATCCCGCTCGAAGGCACGCAGTTGAAGTTGCAAAGGAACGAAGCAGCGATCGACCGGGCGCTGGAGTTGGCAGGCTGCTATGTGGTGACCACCGACGTGGCCCCCGCCGCGATGAGCGCCCAGCAAGTGCATGACAGCTATGTTTCGCTCCAGAAGGTAGAGCGCGATTTTCGCACCCTGAAGACGGGCTTGCTGGAGGTGCGGCCCGTCTGGGTGCGCAAAGAGAGCCGCACGCGGGGGCACGTGTTCTGCTGCCTGCTGGCCTTGAAAGTCAGTCGTGAGATGGAGCGGCGATTACGAGCGGCCTTTGGCACCACCGAGACTCGGGCCGACGCCATCACCTTGCCGGATGCGCTGCGGGCCTTGACCCGCCTGTGCCTGCTGCACTACCCGGTCGATGAGAAAACCACGCTGACCAAGCTGCCTCAACCGGACGCCCGCCAGCAAGAAATTCTCAAGGCACTCGGCGTCACCCTGCCGACTATGTAGTCAGGAGCTCGACGTCCAAGACAACGCGCAACTGCCATCATCCCAAGCAGTTCGATAAAATATCCCGCCTAAAACAAAAAGGAAGATGCGTCAGATGTGGCGCCGGCTTCCCGCCGGCATTGAGCCGACAAGATGGCGACTACGTTCAAATTAGGACAGCCCCCTCTGTTCTTTGACATTGACGGCCGAGACGCATATATTCGAAACATATGTTAGCGGCATAAGGAAGTGCATGTGGGCTGGTGTTCACCCAGGACTTCAAATCCTGTGGGCCTGCCTATGGTGGGCCGGTCGGTTCGATTCCGACACACTTCCGCCAAAATCTTAATGCAGTGGTTAGTGGCTAGTGGCTAGTCGTTTTGTTGCTCGCCGTTAACCACTAGGCACTGCGGTCATGAGCCCAAGAAAACGCAAACCGTTCGAAAAAACAACAGAAGTCAAACGCCAGGCGCGATTGCGCGTGGGTTCACCTCCCGCGGCACAGACCCATCAGGACAGGCGAAAGAAGTTGCCCAAACACAAGAAGCGCGACAAACAGACAGAAACAGAAGGTCTGGCCATAGGGTGATCGGGCCATCGAACCATTTAAATACAAGTGCCTCAACGCCCCAGGTGCCTAATCCGAAGTTCCAGAGGCTTTAGACGGTATTCTACTGACTCGCCGAGAGATAGCGGCGAAATCAATTTCCAGTTACTGGGAGCGTACGGATCAGTTCGTACGCCCGTGCTTGTAGCGGCGTGGGCTCGGGCATCTGCTTGCAGGTGAGCGTCACGTCTCCCGATCGAATCTCGTAGGTCACTCTCGCCCGGCTGGCCAACTCGGCCAGCAGCGTCTGGAAGCTGTGCACGGGAAAGCCCTCCGCCGTTTGGTGGGAGCGCTTCTTGGCCTCGGCCGAGTCCGAGGGTTCTGCCGGCAGAATGGGATCCCGGCGCTTCCTTTCCTCTCTCCGCTCCTCATCCTCGAACAGCAGCGGTGCCCACGCCCGGCGCAGGTGCCATTCCACATAATAGGCGAGCAGGCATAAGAAAATATGCGCGGGCACCCGATCTTCGGTGCGATGCCGAATCGGCCGGACCAGCAAATCGATCCCCTTCAGACAGCGAAACGCCCGCTCGACTTCCGCCAGACTCTTGTAACTGTGCACGGTGTCTTCCGCCGAGAGACGCTCGCCGGGTTCGCTGGTGCGCAGCACATAAATCCCGTCCAGCGTCGCTTCCTGATCGATGGCATCCTGGCGGCGACTGCAAGTGAAACTCCCCTCGCCGATTTGACAATCGAAATGCTTACCCACCTTGTAGCGACCCAGAACCTTTCCCACTTTGAGCCCAATCTCCGCGGCCTTGAGTGGCTTGTTCTTCCGCCGCGCCACTTCCTTGGCGATCCTCGTCAGACTCTTCTCGGTGGCCTCGATCAGCGCTTGCCGTTTGCGCGCCCGCTCCTCTTCCAGCAAGGGGTTATGGCAGACCACGAGCCTCTCACCCGGGTAGTCGGGCGAGGCGATCTCGGCCAGATTTTTCTGGTCCAGCAACGAGAGTTGCAAGGCCCCCTTCGCGACCAGTTCCCGAATGGCGCCGCTGGTCAGGGCGGTGATCCATCCGAAGCCGGGATGCTTCTGGAGTTTGTCAATTTGCGGCGGCGTCAGCATCCCGCGATCGCCCACCAGCACCACCCGCTGCAGCCCGAACCGCTCTTGCAACTTCTCCACCTGATCGCCGACCGTCGTAGGGTCGCCGGTGTTGCCGGGGTAAACATTGACCGCCACCGGCCGACCCTCGCCATCCGTCATTACCCCGTAAACGATAATGGGGAGCTGCTTATCGCCATCGCGGTTGTGACCAAAGCGCACTAACGGGCAAGTGCGGCCCTCATACGAACTGCTCGTCACATCGTAAAGCACCAAGCCGCCCTCGCGAAGATGCCGGGCGGCGAACTTCTTCTCGATGCGCTCCTGGCGCTCCCACAACCAGTCCATGGCGGCGTAAAGTTCATCCTCGGCAGCATCCGCCACGCCCCGTTCTTCGGCCAGGGTGGTGGTGTGCCAGGCGCGGGTGGTCGCTAACTTCGAGCAAGGATCGATCAGCCGTTGGACGATCATGGCCACCACGAGGTCCCGTTCGCGGCAGCGCTTGGAAGCGATCACCGCCTCCAGATCGAGTTGGTGAATCATCGCCAGGATTGCTTCGACGTGACCGTGGGGAAGAGTCTGGCGAGTGGTAAGTAGATCTTCCGGGGAGACCAAGGTTTCATCCCGCAGCACGCGGCGCAAGGCTTCAATCTTGGGTTGCGGCCAGTGGGAGAGGTTGGCCAGGGTGCGCTTCACGGTTTTCTTGCCCTCGCGCCAGCCTTCGCGGAGGAGGATGGCAGGGGGCGAGTTGCGGTTGGGGACGGTTTCGATGTACATGGGAGCCATAATAGCTCAGAAAATCATCATGTCAAGGGAAATATCGCACATTACATGGGAACATATTGCACCTCGCATTTCTCCCAACTCCTGTCTAATAAAGGGTTAACCCAGAATTTAGGACCTATTGTCAGGGGAACTTCGGCCTAATGGTTCACAGGCTCTATGTAAAGTGATGCGATCACCCGATGCCTTCAATGGGGAGATGATCCGATGACTCGATGAGTCGATTGCTCTCAGGCTTGAACCAAGCCTAGCTTCTCGACCCTCACCCCGGTTTGTATTCCGGGATTCTTTCGGTCGGCAGGAAAAGTGCTGGCGGCGCGGCGGAAAGCAATTGGGCCAGGGACTTTTGTATAGCCAGAAGGTCGGCCTTCGAGAAGCCTTCGCTGGAAATCTCAATGCGGCCATCCGGTTTAACCAGGAAGAGCGACGGCACGTGGGTTAGATTGTAAGCTCGCGAAACCTTATAGGGCGCATCGTCAATCAAAATGGGGAACGTCACCCCATAGGTGGCGGCAAAGCGTGTGCCGTCCTGAGCCTTGTCCTGCATGACTCCCCATATCTGCACGCCTCGTTCATGCAGTTGCTGATGGATGCGCTCGAGGAAAGGGAAAGTGAACTGGCAAGTGGGGCAGGAAACCTTGAAAAAGGCCAGTAAAACAGGGCCGCTCGAAAGAGCCTCCGCCAACGTGAGGCGCCCGCCCGTGATCGTGGCAAGTTGAAAAGTCGGGGCGGTCTTTCCGGTGCTCAAAGTCGGCATCGATTTCTTCCCTAGCAAATTCGCGAGGTATTGTAGCAGAACTCGCAGGGTCATGTCGCACCAGAGAACTGAAGCCAGGAGCCAGGAGTCAGAAGCCCGCTCCTCCCCCTTCTGTCTCCTAGTGAATATGCTTAACTTTCTTTTTCATATAATCCATCAGCAGGTATTGCCCAAGAGTATAGGGAGTGGTGAAGTAGGCTTTGCCGCGGCAGATTTCCGTCACCTTCTGGATGAAGTTAACCAGGCCATAATCGGCGGCGAGCATGAAGGTGTTGATCAGAATTCCGTTGCGGCGGCATCGCGCCACCTCGTGCAGGGTTTCTGAGACCACCAGGGGATCGAGCCCAAAGGCGTTTTTATAAATTCGCCCATCTTCGAGCGTGAGCGCAGAAGGCTTTCCGTCCGTGATCATGACGATCTGGCGCATATCCTTCTTCTGCCGCGAGAGCAAGCGCTGCGCCAGCCGCAGGCCCTCGCGCGTATTGGTGTAGTAAGGTCCCACGCGAACTCGCGCCAGCTCTGAAAGTGGCATCTCTTCCGCCGAGTCATGGAAGAGGACGAGGTGCAGGGTGTCGCCCGGGTACTGGCTGCGAATGAGGTGGGAGAGGGCCATGGCAACTTTCTTGGCCGGGGTGAAGCGATCTTCCCCGTAAAGAATCATGCTATGGCTGCAATCGAGCATCAACACCGTGGCGCAGGAGCTTTGATATTCGCACTGGTGGACTTGCAAATCCTGGTAATCGAGATCGAGTGGCGTCTTCAGACCGTTGCGGCGAATCGCTGAAAGCAGGGTGGCGTTGACGTCCAGATTCAGCGTGTCTCCGAATTCATAGCGGCGGCTGGACCCCTCGGATTCGACGCCGGTGGCAAGCTCGCGGGTATCGTGTCGGCCAAAACTCGATTTTCCCAGCGAGCCCAGCAAGTCGCGCAGAGTCTTGAACCCCAGAAAATCGAGGGCCTTGTCGGTGACTTCGAATCGGGCTTTGCCCTCTTGCGGCCCGGCGGACTGATCTCCCTCCCGTTCCATGATCTGCCCCTGGCTGGGGTTGGGTTGCTCGACGGAAACGTAACCTTCCTCGGAGAGGCGCTCGACCAACTTATTGATCTTCTCCGCCAATTCGGAGTTCTGATAGTCCTCCCAATTCTGGAGCATTTGTTGTAGCAACTGGTCAGGAATCCTCCCCTGATCGCGCAGGGCTTCCAGGAGCGCTTGGTGGAGCTGCTCCATCGTCCGCTCGGGGTCCATGTCATAGACGTTCTGGTATTGGTTGTAGAACCCGCTGTCAAGCAGGAAATCCTCAAGCATCTGAAGCAGGTCTTCGGCGCTAAGGTCGTCGAAGGGGTCCGCGACGTATTTGGAGTACTTGACGTATTTCATAATCGAAACTCGAAAATCGAAACTCGGATCTGCTTGGGCGATCGTCGAGTTTCGATTATTGAAATTCGAATACCAAAATCGAGTGGGCGATTTTCAAGTTTCGAATTTCGGCCTCTCTAATTCAACGGCCGGCGCCGCGGCGCCATCGGCGTCGGCTCCTCCGTCGGGCGCTCGCTGGGGCGGTGTTCGGTGTGGTAACCCAATTCCTCATTACGGCTGATCCGCTTTAGCGCGTATAATCCTTCCAGAATGAACTCGCCGCCCGCGGCCAGCAGCGAAGGGTCGTCCTTGGCCTTCAACCCCAGACTTTGAGTTTTTTCCAGCAGGCTCTGAATCTTTTTGAACTGCTGGAAAAGTTCTTCGGAGGAGGAGTTGGGCGAATACCGCAGCGTGCCGCCGAGCTCGAACCACTGCACGACCGATTGAAGGGGCACATTGTCGAAGTGCTTTTTGAAAACCTTGGCGATGGCCTGGCGAATGACGTCGCGCGCCACGGTATCGGCGCCGCGCAGCTCGCCCTCATACTCGAGTTCCAGCTTGCCGGTCAGGGAGGGCATGGAAGCGTAAATGTCGGCAGGGCGGGGAACGATCTTGGCCTCGTGGTGCTTGAGGGCGCGGCACTCCGCGCTGCTGATGGTGTTCTCCAGGCAGGTGATGGGCATGCGTTGGCTGACGCCGCTGCGTTTGTCCACGCGCTTGTCCGCCCGCGCTTCGAAGGCGATGGCCTCAATGATCTCGCGCATGAACTGCGGGATCACGAGGGGCTTTTCGCCTTTGCGGTCGGTCCAGGCTTCCTGCGCCGTGATGGCGAGGCCATCTTCCAGCGTCGCCGGGTAATGGGTGCGGATCTCCGAACCGATGCGGTCCTTCAGCGGGGTGATGATCTTGCCGCGGGCGGTGTAGTCTTCCGGATTGGCGGTGAAGACCAGCGCCACGTCGAGAGGCAAGCGCACCGGGTAGCCTTTGATCTGGACGTCCCCTTCCTGCATGATATTGAAGAGTCCCACCTGAATTTTGCCGGACAGGTCCGGCAGCTCATTGATGGCAAAGATGCCCCGGTTGGCGCGCGGTAAAAGGCCGTAATGAATCGTCAGTTCGCTGGCCAGAGTGTGCCCGCCGCGCGCCGCCTTGATGGGATCGAGGTCGCCGATGATGTCGGCAATGGTCACGTCCGGCGTCGCCAGCTTTTCAATGTATCGTTGCTCGGGCTCGAGATAATCGATGGGGGTCGCGTCGCCCATCTCTTGCAGGCGTTCGTGGCACGCCCGGCAAAGGGGATGAAGAGGGTCGTCGTTGATTTCGCATCCGGCAATGATCGGTATCGCCGCATCCAGCAGCGAGCTGAGCGAGCGTAGAATTCGGCTTTTGGCCTGGCCGCGAAGCCCCAGCAGAATGAAGTTGTGTTTCGAGAGAATGGCGTTGACGATTTGGGGTGTTACCGTGTCGTCAAAACCGATGATGCCGGGAAAGATCGCCTCGCCCGCAGCAAGCTTGCGCAGAAGATTGGCCCGCATCTCGTCTTTGATGCTGACACTTTGATAATGAGACTTCTTCAGCTCGCCCAGCGTTTTTAGTTTTTGCATTTTGCCCAGCCCCAAATTCATTATAAGCCAGAGCGCAAGCGAACTCAATCGGGGGGCACTGAAGTCTCAAATCTGCAATCGCCCGTGACCGTTTCCGCTGGCTTTTTTTTGGGATTTTTGAACGCGCTCGAGCTGATCCATGAGAATCTCCAGGGCACGCTGAACCAGCGTGAGGCGCTCCGGTTCGTTGCGGAGGGTCAGGAGTTGCTGTTTGAAGTCGAGTTCGAGCGGGAGTGCGGCGGCGAGCCGAAAGGAAAGATAACGGTAAGGGCGGGGGACGTGAACCGGCATGTCCGCGGCGTGGCGCAGCTTTCGTATGGCGTCGCGAAAGCGCTCGATGACAAGTTCCGCCACCGCGTCGCCGGGGGCGTCCGGTCCCTCGTCTTCGAAGTAATCGACCGCGCCCCGCAGGTAGGGCCGCTCGTCGTTGGTCAGCACTATTTCAAAACGGCGCTTGCCGACAGTCAGGATATCCATCCGGCCGTCTTCATACTGGCGCGTCAAGTTGACAATGCGCGCGGTGCAGCCCACGGGGCTGACGGCTTGCCCTTTTAGCAGCACCACTCCAAATTCCTGCTGGCCTTGTCCCTTGGTTTTGGCTTGTAGGCACTCGCCAATCATCGTCTTGTAGCGATCTTCAAAGATGTGAAGGGGCAAGGGTTCTTCCGGAAGGAGCACCACTTCGAGCGGAAATAGAGGTAGCAGATCGTTGTCCATAGCCATTCTCAGTCGGTAGTCGGTCAACGTAGCGGCGCGAATTCCTGTCCATCCCAGGGGCACGCCTTCTCGATGTAAACCGCATCGACCGCTCGATCCCTTCCGAAAACGAAAAACTCTACCTTCCCTTTCCATACCGGCTCTTGCCCTTTGCCGCTGGGGCGAAACGTCACCTCCCCGGTGGTTACGGTTCCCGGCGCGCCGATGTTCCGCTCCGGCGGTTGGAGGATTTGCATTTTGGGGCTGTATTGCGAAAGATTTTGGAATTCGATGGGCGCCTGCCACACGACCTGAAACTGGCCGCCCGCAATTTTTCGGATGCGCAGGCTGGCGCCATAAGTTTGCGCCTGCTCGCGGAAGGGTTCTTTGGTAATCACGCAATCGCTTCCATCTCCCATCAGGTCGCGGACTTCGAGGGAGGTAATTCCGGCGTTCAATTCACTGACGGGAATATTCAACGCCGCGCCGGGTAAATACTTTCCCTGGCTGGGCGTAAAGATGATGAGCTTCGCTATTGACAGTGGCATGGTGACCACATAGCAGAGCAGGGCCGGGGGGCCTTGCGCTTGCCGCACCAGAAATCTGGCAATAATCGTGTGTTCGGCAGTGAAATCGTCAAGGTATGGGGCGCCGAGCGGCCGCAATAAATCGCTATCCAACGGGTAGGATTCCGGGCCCTTTAGATCAGAGGAGTTTATCTCCACCCACCCCAGTTCCGATTTTCCGGTCTTCAAATTGAGCGCCCGCAGTTGGGCAAACTTGGCGCCATGTTTTTCCTTCGTTTTGAAGACCGGGAGGAGCGCTCCGCGTGGGAGCTTACGGGTGACCTTCTGCAAGTCGGGTTCGGGAACCGAAAAATTGCGGGAGCCCGCCTGGAGATCGAGCCATCCGATCGGAGCAGGGGGTTGAGGTTCCGCCGTCGGTTTCTTTTCTTTCGCTGCCACGGCCCAAGGCAGGGCAATACTAGCCACCAGCACAGCTAAGAGGGTTCGGGTTTTCATAGCACCGCCTATTGTTGACGAGGCGCGGAAGTTTGACAAACACATTTTCACGACTTAGACTGAATCGCGAGGAATTAGCTCCGCCCTCGTCAAGAGTTCGCGGAGCTTTTGCTTTTTTGGCGCGTGCAGAATGCGGAAATCTCCTGCTGAAAATCGAAGCAGTCTCCCGGCGGCCTCCGGGCCGGAAGGCGGGCGCAGATGGCTTGTTGCCACGAAGCTCCCCGGTGTTCTTTTCGTGGCGCTCCTCTTATCCGCGAGTGCGATCTCCGCGCGCGTGGTGACCGACCAGACGGGCCGCCGGGTGAATTTGCCGGATCATCCCCGCCGCCTGGTTTCGATTGCCCCCAGCATCACGGAGACCTTGTTCGAAATGGGGCTTGGGGACCGCTTGCTGGGCGACACGGATTATTGTGACTACCCCCCGCAGGCGAAGGCCCTGCCGCATGTGGGCGCCCTGCTGAATCCCAATCTGGAGAAAATCGTGGAGCTCAAGCCCGATCTGGTCTTGGGCACCGATGAGGCCAACCGGCGCGAGACCGCTGACCAATTGGAACGTCTTGGCATCCCGCTTTATGGAGTGACGGCGCATACGGTGGAAGGTGCCATCCAGTCTCTGGAGGATTTGGGACACGTTCTGGATTGGGACCAGCCCACGCAGATGCTCGTTTCGAGCCTGCGCGCCAGGGTGGCGGCTGTCGATCGGGAGGTGCAAGGTCAATCCCGGCCGAAGGTGCTTTTCGTAGTCTGGTACCGCCCCCTCATCACGGCGGGAAACCAGACCTTCATTTCCGATGTCATCCGGCGCGCCGGGGGCGTTTCCATCAGCGACGACCTCAAGGGTGAATGGCCGCACATGGGTTTGGAGGACGTCCTGAATCGGGCGCCGGATGTCATTTTGTTCCCCCAGACGGATGCCTTCGCCCCCGGACTTGACGAGTTTCAAAAGCTGCCGGGGTGGCGAGATTTGACGGCGGTAAAAAACCGCCACTTGTATTTTGTTTCCGAAACAATTATGCGGCCAAGCCCTCGCCTGATCGATGCAGTGGCGGAACTGGCGAAGATTCTGAGAACAGTGAATAGTGGAAAGTGAATAGTGAACGGTGTACACGGGGCTTCTAGTCTGTCCACTGTTCACTATCCACTGTACACTGCATTACGATGACCCTCTCTCCCACTCGCAAAAATGTAGTGCTCCTGCTGCTGGCGTTGGCCGCGGCGCTCATCCTGATTGACTTCGGGGCTTTGGCACTAGGGGGCGTTCATCTTTCGTTGGGCGAAGTGTGGTCGGGACTGCGGGGCGCACATCCGGGATCGGAAGCGAGCGTCATCGTGCGCGACATTCGCCTTCCGCGCATCCTTCTGGCGATGCTGGTGGGCGCGGCCCTGGCGGTTTCGGGAACGGGGCTGCAAGCCCTGCTGCGAAATCCCCTGGCAGACCCCTACGTTCTGGGAATCTCCAGTGGCGCGGCGCTGGGCGCGATTGTGTCCCTGTGGATTGGCGGGCGGATGGCGGCGGCGACTCCGCTGACCGCGTTTGCGGGCGCAGTCCTGACTATGTCCTGGGTCTATTTGCTCGGGCGGCGCGCGGGACGGCTTTCCAGCTACACCCTTCTGCTGGCGGGAGTTGTGACAGCGTCGTTCCTTTCCGCCATGATTCTGTTTGTATTGACCCTGCTCTCCACACGCGACGTGCGCGGCACGGCGTTCTGGCTTATGGGTGATCTGAGCGTGGTCACGGATGTGCAGATTCGTTTCCTTTCCCCGGCCATCATCCTGGCGATCCTGGCGCTCTACACCTTCTCCAAGGATTTGAACGTGCTTCTGCTGGGGGAAGGGGAGGCGGCGCACCTTGGCGTGAACGTGGCGCGCGTGGAGACGGCAGTCTACCTGCTCGCCTCATTGCTGACGGGTTTGGCCGTTTCGGTGAGCGGAGCGATTGGTTATTTGGGATTGCTGGTGCCCCACCTGGGGCGGATGCTGGTGGGCAACGACCATCGCACCCTCATCCCCACGGCGGCGTTTGGCGGCGCCATCATGCTGGTGCTCTCGGACACGCTGGCGCGCACGGTGGTCTCTCCGGCGGAACTGCCCGTGGGCGCCGTCACCGCGGTGGCCGGGGCGCCGGTGTTTATCTATCTGCTGCGGCGGACCTCTGGGTGAGCGGGAGGAAAAAGCAAGTCAAAAGTCAAAAGGCAAAAGTCAAAGCCAAAGGCGTCGGCTTGTAGTGTGTCCTCAACTTTTGCCTTTTGACTTTTGCCTTTTGACTTTTGACTTGCTTTTCCATGACTGAGCTTATAACCACCACGATTGACTCTACCGCAAAGACTGTTGGCGAACTTATTGCCGATGCCGTCAGTTTTCGCTTCGCGCACTTCGAGCTTGCGCCGGTAAGCCTGAGGGCTCGCGCCGGAGAGCTGATGGCCATTATCGGGCCCAACGGCTCAGGGAAGTCCACGCTGCTGGAAATTCTGAGCGGACACTTGAAGCCCAGGAGCGGCGGAGTTTTTCTGGACGGCCAAAATCTGCACGCCCTTTCTCCCCGTGAGCGCGCCCGGAGAGTCGGCTTGGCGCGGCAGGACACGATTCTGCTGTTTTCGTTCGAGGTACAGGAATTTGTTCGCCAGGGGCGACATCCGCACCTGGGCCACAGCCTGTTCGAGAGCCCGGAAGACGACCGCTGGGTGGAGTGGGCTCTGGAGAAAACCTGCCTTCAGGCATTTGCTCACCGCCGGGTGATGGAAATGAGCAGCGGGGAATTCCAGCGCGCAGTTTTGGCCCGCACCCTGGCGCAACGGCCACGCCTGGTGTTGCTCGATGAGCCCACCGCGAACCTGGATATCGGCTACCAGGTGGAGATGTTCCGCCTGCTCCGCCAATTGGCAAAATCGGAAAACTTCATCGGCATCGTCATCACCCACGAGCTCAATCTGGCGGCGGAAATGGCGGATGATGTGGTGCTGCTCGAAGGCGGCAAGTGTCTTCGCCAGGGAAAGGCGGACGAGGTTTTCCAGGCCGACTTGTTGAGCCGTGCCTTCCGCACTCCTGTCCTCGTAGACAAGAATCCTTCCAGCGGCCGCCCCCGGGTGACGTGGGTCGAGCCATAGGACCTCCCTCGTCAGCGTATTTCATGGGCATGCAATGCCGTGTAGTGCCGCATTTTGTGGTGGGACGGCCATCCTGGCCGTTACCACTCACGGGCGGGACGCCCAGGCCGCCAGATAAGGGACCTACCGAAAGCCCGGGCGATCGGCGGCTTTTGGGCTTGCCTAGTATAGTCCCGTGATCTATACTGAATCCGAAAGGAAAATGACCATGGCCAAGCCGGGAGTTGCCAAGTTGTTTCGCAATGGACGAAGCCAGGCCGTTCGGCTTCCCCGGGAGTTCCGCTTTGAGGGAGACCGGGTGCGGGTGCGGAAGGTTTCAGGAGGGGTTCTTCTGGAACCGTTCGTCGCCGAGCCCGACAAGTGGTTTGAGGAATTGGACCGCTGGGCCGCCGTGCCTTTCATGGAAAATGGCCGAAGGCAGCCCAGGACCCCGCGCCGCGAGATCTTCAAGTGAATTATCTGCTCGATACGAACGCCTGCATCGCGCTGATCAAGGGCGAGCCTGCCTCCGTCCGCACCCGACTACGGACGGCCGTCGCTGCCGGTGGCAAAGTATATGTCTCTTCGATCGTGGCTTACGAGCTCTGGTATGGTGTTTGCAAGAGTTCGCAGCCGGAAGCCAACCGCCAACGGCTCGGAGCATTTCTTGCCGGGGCAATTGCGCCTTTGGCTTTTGATGACGAGGACGCCCAGTCCGCAGGCGCGATTCGGGCGGCATTGGAGGTCCTTGGCAAACCGATTGGCGCGTATGATCTGTTGATTGCAGGCCAGGCGGTGCAGCGCAAGTTCACCTTGGTGACCGCAAACGTCACGGAGTTCGCGAGAATCAAAGGACTGGTCTGGCAGGACTGGTCCAAACCGTCTTAGATTTTGGTCCCCTCCAGAAATTATAAATACCTCTCAGCCACCTGGCGGAACTGGGCAGCGCGGACATCTACCGCGTCGAACCCGTCCCGCATCGTCACCCCAAAGGCCGAGCCTAACCCCGGGTCGGAGACACCGATGCCGATATTGATGGCGCGCGCCAGCAGGGCGTCAGTTTGCGGCAGCATACCTTTCCAGTACTTGGGCTCCGGCCCCGTGTACAGCGGGCAATGGAACGGGCAACCCTCCGCGACGGGCGTTCGCTTTTCCAGGATTTGCTCCATGTTCGAATACACGTGCCAGCCCGAATCCGCCACCACGCGCGTGCCCAACTCCTGCGCCACCTGCCGGGCAATGTGCTCGGAGGGGAGAAACACCGTCAGCAAGGTTGCGCATTCGCCCTGAGGGTCAGTGATCTCGCGGAACTCGAGTCCGCGCAGATCGGCAATCGCCTGCTTGAAGCGCTGCTTGTTCGCGTGCAAGTGCGCCAGGATGCTTCCCAGCTTTTTCAACTGGGCCAGCAGCACGGCCGCCGCCAGTTCCGTCATACGGAAATCCAGCCCCACAAAGGCTCGGCGTCCCACTTCCACGCCGGTGCGCAGGGGTGAGTGCCCCTGGTCGTGCAGGCCGAAGTATCGCCGGTATGCGTCCTCATCCCGCGTCACCACCATGCCCCCATCGCCCGCCGTAATGGTCTTATAGACATTGAAGCTGTAAGTGCCCACATCCCCGATGGAGCCTACGGCGCGGCCCTTATAACGGGCGCCAAAGGCCTGCGCGCAGTCCTCGATCAGCAGGAGTTTGTGCTCGTCGGCAATCGCCTTCAACTCGTCCAGCCGCGCCGGGTTGCCGAGCATGTGCACGGCCATGATAGCCTTGGTGCGCGGCGTGATCTTGCGCTGCACATCGGCGGGGTCCAGATTGAGCGTGCGGTCCACCTCCGCCAGGATGGGAACCGCCCGCGCATAAATGATCGACGAGATGCTGGCAATGAACGTGTACCCCGGGACGATGACCTCGTCGCCCGGACCCACCCCCAGCCCGATCAGCGCCACCAGCAGCGCCGAGGTTCCCGAGTTCATCGCCACCGCGTACGGCACGCCCATTCGCTGGGCTACTTCGCGCTCTAATTTGCTCACCTTGGCCTTGAACCCCGGGTCATCGCTGCTCCCGTAGCGGTACAGACGCCCCGCTTCCAAAACTTCCAGAACTTCCTTCTTTTCCTCTTCCCCGATTAGTTCCGAACCCGGACCTGGCATCGTCATCCCTCCTTATTGATTTGTGGCCCCCTGACGCCAACACCGATTCTACACTAAGAAGCGATTCGCCATAGGCTGTGGTTTGCTGACTGCTGGTGTAAACAGACTTTCTGAAACTCGCGGTGTAGTTCTTACCGCCACCAAAGACTTTTTCGAAGCGAAATCCCACGCCCTCGATTAGCCTCCGCGCCTCCGGCAGGGCGACGAAATCCGGATCGCCGGGCTGCTCGGTCACGGACAGCAGGCCGCCGGGCCGGAGCGCTCGATAGATTTCCCGCACGCAGGACCTAGCGTCCGACACCTCACCCAGCACGGCCACCAGAAACACGCAATCCCATGCGCCGCCGGCCACGGGAAGGGCAGCGGCATCCGCCTGCACGAATCCCAGGTTCCCCAAACCGGATTCGGCGAGCTTCCCCCTTACCTTCTGGAGCATCTCCCTTTGCAGGTCAACCAGCAGGAGGAATCCCTTGGGAACGCGGCGCGCCACAGCCCCGCTGAAATAACCCGGACCGGGGCCTAACTCGAGCACTCGCGCCGCCTCCTCGAGTTCGAGCCGTTCGGCCAGTGTCTCCGGGGAAAGGATGAACCGTCGGAGGCCGAACTCCAGCAGGAAAGCAAGTTGGTGCGGGCAGGTCCCGCGGCCGGCGCCTCGCTTCAGGATATCTTTGAAGTCCTTCCAGCGCATACGCTCTCCTGGCAATGGGTTCCAGCCGCTAGCGATGCGGAAAGGGTTCACGAGTTTCCTTCTGGAAAAGAGTTCCCCAGCGTAACCGCTATCGCGGATCGAAGCGATTCTTCACTTCGCGCATTACGGCACGTTCGGCCCCATTGTATTGCAAATTCCGCTGGGAGAAAACGTCCGCGCGTTGAAGGCGGGCTAGTTGGGAAATTACCGATCCATACATAAACATCTGTGTGAGCGGCCGGAATTCGTGTCACCGGATGGGCCAGAATTCGTGGCGCGCTAGGCATGGGCCAGAATTCGTGTCACTCGCTGCAACCAGAGACACGAATGCGCCTGCCTGACACGCCGTAGCTGCCAGACAAGCGCCCTTTCCCAAAGGTCAGTGACCCACTGGCGCGCCACGTTGCGAGCTTGTGGCCTGGACAGTGACGCCGCGCTGCACGGCGCCATTCACGGCACCCGCAACCCAATTTTGCAGCTCGTGGTCAGTTCCAAAGACCACAACCCGCGCCGTACCACTAAACTGACCACCCGCGCCAGGTGCAACTGTTTGGAGGGGCATAGACGATTCGCCGCCAGATTCGGCATGATAGACGTTGCCCTGATAACCACCACCGCCAGCGCCACCGCCGCCATGATGCCCCGCGCCTTTGCCCGCGAGAATCCCGTATTGCGCTGCCGCCTCGAAATGCAACCCAGCAGCAATCAGCGCGGGAGGGTTTGGCGGCCAGGTGCCTTCGGCAAGCAAGGCGATTCCTCTCGCGATTTCCCAAACCGCTTCAACGCCCGCTTGCGCCCGGCGCGCCCCAAGCAGCCCTAGCAGGCCCGTCCCTAATTGCTCAAGAGATGCCGCTGTATCCGACTGCATTGCCTTTGCAGCGGCTTGGGCAGCCACGGCATATCGGGAAAACCGGACCGCGCCTTCTCCTAAAAGGTTGTTTGTCTGCGCAAGCTGTCTATCGACTTCGGAAAAAATAAGAGGAACTGGCTGCAAGGAATTAACCCACAGATTGATGCTCTTCACATCTACATCAATAGCCTTCGTCATGCCGTCGATGGCCACTGCGTAAGTACCCTGCTGTTGACCCGTGCCGAAGAATGGGAACAAGACATGTTTTATTTGCTTTACGTGGGTCGTTGCGGCCTCCGCCGCCCGCTTCTCCGCCAGCAACGCCTGGTCTTCCGCTAATTTCCACGCCTCGCGCAACTCATCCACTTTTGCCTTCGCAGCCGTGAGAGTTCCCTCATAGGCGCTACCGGCCCCCGCTGCGAAGGCCCCAGCGCCACGCTTTGCCTCAGCAATTTGCGCGTTGATGTCCTTTACTTTAGCCTCAGCGTCCAAAAGGCTCTTTAGTGCTTTGTCCGCATCTTCTCCGGCCCATCGCGCCCGCATCGCGGCCTGTTTGGCCTGCTTTTTCCCGAATAGCTCAAGCTCTTTCTCGACGTTCAAGACTTCCCCGTGCAGCTTGTGTGTGTCCTCGATGGCCTTTTTCATAGCCTCTTGCTCTGCTTTTCCAAATCCTTCCCACGACTGGACCGCCTCTCGAATCCCGCTGACAAGTTTAGGGATTTCCT
>CAVQYM010000027.1:0-150075 GCA_963718175.1 uncultured Acidobacteriota bacterium | reverse complement strand
CCTGAATTGCGAAAGCCCCCAGCAAAACCGGGCCAATCGTTCCAATAGCCGGGATCATGTCCGCTATCGCGCCAGTGACCGCGCGCGGCATGCGGACGCCCATTTCTTCGGACAGTAGGCGCACCGATTCGCGGTTACTCAGAAGCGCGGTGTCCAGCGGTTTGGTGCCCGCTGCCGCTTTCTCGAAGCTCTTCCCCGTCGATTTCTCAAACTTCTCCAAAGCCTCAGACGCCTTGCTCGGGTCCGCGTCGATCTCAAGCAGCAAGCCCAAAATGCTACTACTAGCCATGTGTCACCACTTAATCACGTTTTCATCTTACGGAATGCCCGTCTGCGGATTTTCCACACCCGCAAGGCAAGCCGCCAAATCAAGGTGAAAATCAAGCATCTGGCCCCGCAGAATCGCGCTTGGCCTACAGCCGTAGCGCCGTCCCAAAACATCCAGCAAGAGCAAGTCAGCCTTGCACGCTGTCAGGAAAGATACTCAGGCTTTCGCCTGAATCTTTCACCTCCCCGCGAATCCAACGCCAGATGAATTGCTGATCCTCTTCAGGAATCCAGTCGGGATGGATCTCATCAACGCCCGGCTTAAGCGAGAGCTTGGGATACACAAAGACCTTGCTCCACAGCCGCGCCAGCCAACGCGCAACTTGCGCCGTCTCTTCGGGACTCATCTCCGGTTGCCCTTCGGCAGAGCTTGCGGCCTCCGTATCCCCTTCTGGAATGCCCGGCAACGGAGCCCCGAGAAGTGTGTAAGCCAGAGGCTTCGGCTTGCGGAGAAGAATCCACTTTTGCGACTTCGGCAAAAAGACTTCGCGCGCCGGTTCGTAACAATCCGCTTCGCTCACATCGTTGCGGAAGTCCGCCGCACTGGCAAGCTCATGTTTGGACATTTAATAATCACCCCATTCTTGTTATTGATGTGAATACCTGCCAGAGAAAGCAATGCATCTTCAATGGTGCCGAGGCTGTGACCATTTGCGCCCACCCGATACTTGGCCTTGACGCCTTCCGACGATAAGGTGAGATCAGCATTGCCTACCTCATCAACAACGACGCTCTCTATTTCGACATTTGCAAACCTAACTTCGATTGTGAAGGAAACTTCCATCGGGTTTTCCTATGACCCCCATGCGAGCGAATCCATCAAGCCGCGCTGGAACTGCAATCGGTCGGGAGGAGAATCCCGCGCGCTCAGTTGCGCCAATCCCGGCGCGGCTTGATAAACTCGCAAAAGGACCGGAGGCCGCGTTGCTGTGCAGCCTCCGGCGCCCATCAAGCCTCACGCCACAGCGCTCTTAAATACGTAGGCCGCGCCCGGCACCGTGAGCTTGCAGCAATAGTAGGTTTGGTATTCGATCATGTCGCCGCTGCGCTCTTCCACACGGTAACGCTTCACCAGCATTCCGCCGTTCTGAGGCACGCCATAGAGCCAGCGGAAGGTCGTGCCGAGAGTCACCATCAGTTGGCCCTGGCCGGGAGGCACATAGGCCAGAATCGCATTCTTGCCCCAAATATAGTTGAGTACCGTCGGCTCCCCTTGCACCGTCGTATCATAGAGCGACTTGGCGACGACAAAGTTCTCCACGTTGAAGAGCCCGGCCAATTGCTGGTCGGTCGGATAGCCAAGGGGGAGCGCGGTACTCTTAAAGCGGTCAAGGATGATGGGGTGCTGAATCAGTTGGAGCCATACCGGGTAACCTACCACAAGGGTATTGGGCTCTTTCGTGCAGGCCAACAAAATGGTGGAACGGACACCCGTGATGCTCGCTACCGGGTCAGAGTTTTGAAAATCGCTCCACTGGACAGCAGGGGCCACGGAAGGGTCAATCTTCGGAATGACCGCTGAATTCATGATGAGGTTGTAAATCGTGATCTCCCGCTGCTTGTCGATGATGTCCGCCAGCGTTTCCGTGCTGAACACTTCGGCAGGAGTGGATAAATCCCACTGCGACCGCAGTTCGTCGGTGAGAAGCTGCCTCTGCGCTTTGCCGTCGCAATAGTATTCATCATTCGACATGCGCCAGGCGGGCATCTCATTCGCTACGGAACCGGGCGCGCGCTCCGTCTGGTAGGCTTTGAAGCGCTCAAAGCCAAAAATGGGATAACGATTGTTCTGTTTCGCTACGGGAAAATCAGGGAAGAGCCTGCCGCCAACAAACTCCTGATTGCGATAGACGATGGAGTAGTTGGTCAAAAATTGGTCCAAATGGGCCGTGGAAATTTCTGACATGAAAAACCCTCAGAAGCGCGCGGAGCCTGGTGGCCGCGTGGGGAACGCGGTTCCAAACCCGGCGCGGGCCAGCGATAGCGAAAAATCGGGAGTGGGCTACCAACCCACTCCCAAGCGCATCTCGATCATCGCTGACCAGGCGATTTTTGGTTAACCTATCCAACATAAACCTTTCACAAAACGGAATTATTCATCCTGAAACCACTGACCGGAAATGTGTCGGGTTCCTCCGGCTTGTGCTCTGTTGGGGTAAGGATGTTTCCCGCTTGCGTCTCCATCTCAACAGGGCCGGGCAGCGGTTTCGGCTCTTCATTCGACGGCAGCTTGGCAGCCTCTTCCTTGGTGAGAAAAACGCATTCACCAGGACGCCACACGCCCGCACGAGCAAGCGTTTCCGGCAGCACCGCAACCTTAGCGCCGATGGCGTATGACTCTTTCTCGGATTTTTGGCCAAAAAACCAGTTCACCCAATCGTGACTCTGCGGAGCAAGGTCTGCCGGAAGCAAGTCTAAGAGCGCCGCGAGCCGGCCCGCGTCAAAATCGGCAGTGGCCGCGAATTCCAGCCGCCCGGCAAGCTCTACCATTTGCGCAGTCAGCGCCGCCCGCTCCTGCAAGGCTTTCCGAAACTTTTGCAGCACCGCATCTATCGCCGCGTCTTTAGTGAATCGCTCCATCACCAGCGCCGCCAATTCGCCTTGCAGCTTCGCCCGTTGTGCAGCCTGTGCGGGTGACAGCGCTAAGCCTTCGATTTCAGTTTGCAGCGATTTTTCCCGCCTGCGAAAGGCCGCGACTTCCCGCTCTCGCTCTTCGATATCCGCAAGAGTCTTATTGAGCGCTTGACGGATATTGAAGTTGTTACCATCGGCCACCGTGGCTGTTTGCCGCTCCGCCGTCTCTTTCTCTTGCGCGATGCGCTTTTCGGCGAAGGCAATCTGATTGCGGCATTTCTCTTGCGCGGCCTCAAGCTCAAGCTGGCGAAGCATCGACTTCTGGCTTCGCGGACTCCAAATGCTCTCGGTTCGTGTGCGCCGTTTCATGTTGGCCTACCTTCCCGAATCCGCCCGGTAGAGTGTGACGACATCCGGGTTTTTGCCGACCACGGCCTGAATCGCCAAGCGGTGGGCTTCCAGCGCGCTGAGCGCCGAATCCCGCGCCATCAGTTCCTTTTTCTTATCCTCTACCAAGTTCGCCAGGTTGGTTGTCACGACTCTGGAACCTGCCATTGTCTTCCTCCTGTCGGTTACGTCCGTCCAAGTTTGGTCTAACCACATTTCCGGCTTCCTCGCCCTCCCAGCCATTCTTGAAGCTCCCGGTGCGGATAGCGTATAGTGTTTCGCCCCACCCGCACAAAAGGCGGACCGTCGCCATCATGCCGCCAGCGCATAAGGCCCCAAAGACTGACGTGCAGCAAGTCAGCAAGCTCGCGCGTGGTGAGGTACTCTGCGGACTGAAGCTCTGCCCCGGCCCGTATCGGCATCCTGGAACGTCTCCCGCGCGCGTAAAATCGTGGGGCCATCTTAGTACCCAAAAGCGGTGTTACACCGCTTTTCCCTGCCTCTGTGCGCTCCCCAAGGCCATCGCTGGAAGTCGCCTGGAAGCCAGTACGCCGTTTTACCGGCCATCTCCGATTCTTGTCTTTCTTCCGATGCTTCGCATTAAGATAGACCTGATTGCTTCGCTTCGGCTCGAATTCTTCCCCGCATAGACACGCACATTTCACTTGTCAACCTTAGAGGCTTCTGGCGTCGGGAATTGGACAATGACCCGCCCAACAATCTCACAGCCAGGCGGAATCCGTACTTCACTCGCCGCCCGCTCCATCCGCGCTCGCCCGATTCTCTGCCCTTCAAGAAGACCGGCCATGCCATGCGCAGCCATCGCAAGAAGCGCCTCTGGGGATTCGCGCTTCTCCCTTTCTGATTTAACCGCACGGGCAACCCAGTCTTCTTCACTTTCGCCTTCCTGCCTTGGGAATGCCTGTTTGGCGTCCCTAATAAACTTGGCCTCAAAGTCTCCCCAGGTAGCAATAGGTCCTTTAGTGACAGGAGCCTCAAACTCGCGCTCCGTCCAAAGCCCGACGATGATTTCTCTAAATTCAGACGCTATGTAGGCCAGTGGCAAGAACCTCAAAACCCATTCGATCTTTCCAAGCATCCTTTTTTCTTCCGGCCAATCAAGTACACCGATAAACAAGCCTTCCGGCCATGGATAGTTTTCGCGCTCGGTTTTTGGAGCAAATCGCGCCAAGACGAGCTTCCCTAAAAATGGCAGCACATTGCCCGCGCCTGCATCCGTCGTGTCAACGACCGCTTCATATCCCTCAAGGATGAAGCAGTACGTTGAAAGAGCATTGGGAATGGCCTCGGCTGGCATCGGAAGAGGATTCCCGGTCGGTTCGAGTCCGTGGGAAGTCTTGCGAACGCGAGGCACTAAGACGATCTGATTTGCGAGGAAGGGCAAGTCGGCGTCTTTAATCTGGTCTTTCAGCATCCGTTCCGTAGCGGCAAGTAGCTTCTGCCGGTTTAGACCCGCCCTTTCCCAGAACCAATAGCAGTCGGGGTATCCAGCAAATTCGCCGAATTTTATCCAAAGGTCAGCAGATGAGGGTAGCTCTCGGCCAGCTTCCCAAGCTGACACCATGGGCTGTGCGACATGAAGCAACTCCGCGAATTTCGCTTGAGTCAGCGAGCCCCGAAGCTTCCTAATCCGCGTTGCGGCATCTAAATCCTTTTTCACTTTCCCCCCCGTAATTTTCTTATTGACTTTCATAAGTCATACCTTATACCATGCCATATGTTAAAGGTTATGTCCGCTGACCAGACATCCCGAACGCCAGGCGCGCAACTCGGAATAGACGCCCCTCTTCGCGCGCTGCTTAAGCGGGCCATCATCAACTCCTGTTACAGCCGAGAGCAAATCGCGGATGAATTGACGGCGCGGTTACACCGGAAAATCTCTGCCGCTACCGTGGATGCATGGACCGCTGAAACAAAACAAGCATGGCATCTACCGGCGGACGCCGTGCCCGTGCTCTGCGAGATTCTACAGGATGACGGACTCCAGCGCCAACTTTTGAGCCCAAAGCTGCGCGACAATCTTGAGCTTGGCGAGTCTATATCCTGCTCGGAGTCTTTGCTGGAAAAAGGACTCACTCAGTTGCGGCGTCTAAAGAAGGCGAAATAGGCAAAGCGATGAACACCTTATTTCCCGAAACCGAGCTTGACCAGAAGGTTGATGCTCTCAAGTGCGACCCTGCGAAGAAGAGCTTTATCCTTCGCCGTCTGCGCATGGCCGAACAGGCAACCAACTGCAACTTCAAAGCCCTCGGCTTCGATAGGAAACTGGATCTTGAAAAAGTTATCGCGGCACAGAATCATTGCTCGGTGCGCACCGTGCAACGCTGCGCGGGCGTGCTACGGCGCGGCGATGACCTGGAAGAGCTAGTCTGCAACCGGCCCGGCCCCAAGCGTGGCGAATTCAAATCCCTTAATGCCGACGTGCGTGCTCACCTACTCGATTGTTTCCTGTTCAAGCATCTCAATTGTCGGCAATCCCATCAATCGGTTAATAGGTATCTGCAAGTCAAGCAGAATTCGCCCGGCTGTCAGGTCTCCCACTTCTACGATGTTCCCAGCTACACCATGGTCAAGCGGTACTGGCGCGAAGTTCTGATTCCTATGTATGGCCCCCAGCGCGACGGCAAGGAAGCCGTGAAGACCGCTGCGGGCTATATTGACCGCCTCTATGATGATGAATTCGCGGGTGACACTTGGTGCTTGGACGAATGGGAAATTGACGGCGCTTTCTACGATGAAGAAGACCACCGGCGCATTTTCAACTACGGCGCGGGCCGCCCCATCGTTCACATTCTCACTATTCTGGATGAGCGAACAACCTCCATCATCGATCACTTGGTGACATGGCAAGTCTCACTTGAAGATGGGGTATTCGCACTGGCGGAGCGGACGATTCGGCAACACTTCCTGCCGCGGCGCGTGGTTGCCGACCGCGCGGGACGCTTCCGCGCCTTGGTGCGTGGCCACATGGTGGTAGGCAGTGATGATGAATTAGTTAAAAAGCTCGCTGGCCCGCTGGGTGAGCTTGGCGTGATCCCGCGCGGCTCGGAAGAAAAGAATCCGCGCGCCAACCGGCTGGAAAGGCTGCACCGGCTCTATGCTGACCGTGCGCGGGACTTCGGCCCGTCATGGAAGCCGCCCCTCGAAAAGCACGAACACCGGCAGATTGATGATGCGGTTGACCGTCATCTGAATGCTCACTGCCGCTACGGAACTATCGGCCCGCAACTGATGTCCATTCAGGAAGCCGAGTGCCGCATTGCGCAATGGGTTGAGGAAATCAAGTTAGCCGAGACAGAAGCGAAGGGATGTAACGGCCTGACCCGCCTTGCGGGCTTCCGGCAGTTCCAGCCGCCGGCTGATGATATTGCCCAGCGCCAGCCGAATCAGGCTGCGCTTGATCTTGCTTTTGCCGAGCGGGATGAACGCGCCATCCGCGAAGGGGGAATCATCGAGTTGGCAGACGGCGCGCGTTACGACCATCCTCAGCTTATCGAGTGGCGCTTGCGTTTGGGTAGTGGCGTGAAAATCCCCGTGATGCGCTACCGTCGCGACCCGCAGCACTTGATCGTATCGCCTCCGGGTGCCGAGCCGTTCACTGCCGAGCGCCGCGCCATCGTGGGAACCAAGGATGAGGCGTTGCTCTCTGACGAAATCGAAAAGCTGGCCCATGTTCGCAAGGTTGTGGGCGGAGAGACAGCCGAGCATGAGCGGAAAATGGAAGAGCACTTGCGCGACCTTCAAAACAACATGCGCGGGTTGCGGGTGCGTCCGATGACGGTTGAACGTGCGCCGACTTCGGCGGATTTGGCAAAGCAGGTTTTGGGATTGAAAGGATAGAGGCTCCCATGGACGCATCAAACGCAGTTCGACAAGAGGCGCGCAATGCGCTGCACGTCTATATGTCGCGCACAGGTTTCGGCCTCCGCACTGTGGCTGAATTCACCGGCTACGCCTATCAGACGTTGCGGCAGTTTTCCAGTTCCGGGCGCTTTGGAGAGCGCGACGGATTGGGCGAGCCCACGGCGCGGAAGTTGCTCGAATTCTTCGCGGCCAACCCGGCAACGCTTCCCGATCTGCCCGGCAAGCTGTATGAGAGCGAAGCCACACGCACTATGGATTCCATGCTGGCGTCAATCCGGCGCGGGCGCTGGGGAACGCTCTACGGCCCGGCTGGCGCGCAAAAGACCTTTCTGCTTGAGTACCGCGCGGCGGAGGCCGCCCGCGAGCCTGAGCCGTGGCTTGTTTACATCCGCGCGTCAGCCTCCGGCATGTCTCCCACCGTGTTGCTCAGCCGAATCGCGCGGGCGCTGAGCGTGCCTTACGCGCAATCGGTGGACGCGGTTCGTCAGAACTTGCTCTATGTCTTGCGACGGCGCAAGGCAGGTGTGGCCGTGGCCATGGACGAAGCGCAGCACCTTTACCCCCGCATCGACACGCTGGAAACCTTGCGCGAAATCGGCGACTTGGCAGGGAACCGCATGGGCATCTTGGTAGCCGGGAATGAGCAAGTCCTTGACCTGTTCGAGCCGCGCCGTAAGGTGCATTTCGAGCAATGGCGGAGCCGCATTCAGCAATTGGAAGAGTGCGTCATTGGCCCCACCCGCGCGGAGGCGCGCCGCATGATTCTTGGCGAGTTGCCCGGCACTGGCCCCAGCCAGGTGGAAGCCACTATCGAGGGTTGTGAGGTAAAAGATCCCAAGAACGGCAAGACCTACGTCAACGCGCGTCGGCTATTCAATACGCTGCGTGACATGCGCGACATGCGCGAAGGCGGAAAGACAGCGGCATAAGTTCTGTAAATCGGCGCTGCCCGCTGTCATCGGCAGACGGGCAACGCCTAACCCACAATGGAGGCTAGTTCCCCATGAAGGCTCCGAAGATCACTCAAAGCAAGTTTAGCTATGTTGACTTTCTCTCGACGTTCCATATCATGGTGCGCGCTGCGGAAAATGGCAGCGCCGCCGCCGAGAGGTTTCTTACGACTACGTATCACTCTTTTAAAATTACGCAGCGGGTCCTAGCACTGCCCGATCCATCCTATGCCCCGCGCCAGGCCGATCCGCACACCCCGAGCGCCGAAACGCTCCAAGCATGGTTTGACCTGCCCAGCGAGCCCCGCCAGGCGGAAGGCTCTCCGAGTGAGAGCTAGCTACCCACCATCCGAACCCGGGGGCCGGACACCCGGCCCGGCCTCCGGCATTTCCCGCTTTACCTCTTTCTCACTTTGTCAGTTTGCTCTCTTGCCGTCTTGCCAGTCTGCCTATTTCGCATCCTCTCATGATGCTCACTTTACATACTCGTTTCTCATGCTCATTTCGAGTATCGTTCTTAGTACCGTTTTCAGTATTGTCATTTCGCGCATCCTTTCCGCTATTACCGCGCCACTTTTCAAAAACCGCGCGCCACGAATTATGGCCCATCAAAAAATCAAGTTATTGAAAACGCGCCACTTCCCAATTTTGACCCGCACTCTCCGATTTTACAATTCCTACTATATATGTAGAGCGTAAGTCTTTCGTTTTCAGCAAAACTTATTTTTGCCGCACTCGCAGAGCATCATCACGCGCCACGAACTCTGACGGATCTTCCTTCTAGTGATTGACTCAAAATCCTTGCATCGAGAGGGGTTGTCCTGTTTTTGGGCATCATAGTGTAGTCATGTATATTGAAGATTGTCCTTGACATTGCTAGATTATGATGGTATACGGGAGTCATGTATATCACAACCGTCCCTAACCGCAACTCCCCGCCCGCCATCCTCCTGCGCGAATCTTTTCGCCATCACGGCAAGGTTAAGAACCGCACCCTCGCCAACCTCTCGCATTGGCTCCCCGCCCGCATCGAAGCCCTCCGCCGCCTGTTGCGGGGCGAGTTCGATCAGGCCGCCGAGCTCTCCCGGGCCCCTCAGTTGGGAGGCGTGTTCGGCCTCTTGTTCGTGCTCAAGCAGATCGCCAAGGCTCTGGGCATCGGCGCCGCGCTCGGTCATAGCCGGCTGGCGAAACTCGCTCTGTTCCTGGTGTTGGCCCGTGTCGCTCACCAGGGCTCGCGCCTTTCCGCGGTGCGCTGGGCCCAGGATCAGGCGGTGGCCGAAGTGCTGGGCCTGGGGAAGTTCGACGAGGACGATCTGTATGCCGCCTTGGATGACTTGGCGGCTCGTCAGGGGAAGATGGAAAAGACCCTGTATCGCCGCTACCTGGCTCGACGCGGCCAGCCGCCCCGGCTGTTTCTCTACGACGTGACGAGCAGTTATCTGGAAGGGGAGAAGAACGAGTTGGGGGAGTACGGTTACAACCGCGACGGAAAGCGGGGCAAGTTGCAAATCGTCATCGGCCTGTTGGCGGACGAGGCAGGCGAACCGCTGGCCGTGCGGGTGTTCGAAGGGAACCGCAGTGATCCCACCACCGTGGTAGAACAGATCCAGATTCTGCAGGGACAATTCGGGGTGGAGGAATTGGTCTTCGTGGGGGACCGGGGGATGGTGAAAAGTAAGGGGAAGCAAGCGCTGACGGGAGCGGGGTTGCGCTATATCACGGCCTTGACCGACCCGCAGGTTCGCCGGCTGCTGGCCCAAGGAACCTTGCAGTTGAACCTGTTCAGTGAGACCGTCTCGGAAGTGGAAGCGGAGGGCGTGCGCTATATCCTGCGCCGGAATCCGCAGGAGGCACAGCGCGAGCAGCATCGCCTGGACGACAAACTGACGAAGCTGGAAGCCCAGATCCAGGCGCGCAACGAGCAGGTGCGCACCCACCCCCGCTGCCAGCCGGAAGCGGGCCAACGGGCGATGCAAGCCTGGGTCGAGCGGCACAAGTTGACGGGCCTGGTGGAAATCCCGCTCGAAGGCACGCAGTTGAAGTTGCAAAGGAACGAAGCAGCGATCGACCGGGCGCTGGAGTTGGCAGGCTGCTATGTGGTGACCACCGACGTGGCCCCCGCCGCGATGAGCGCCCAGCAAGTGCATGACAGCTATGTTTCGCTCCAGAAGGTAGAGCGCGATTTTCGCACCCTGAAGACGGGCTTGCTGGAGGTGCGGCCCGTCTGGGTGCGCAAAGAGAGCCGCACGCGGGGGCACGTGTTCTGCTGCCTGCTGGCCTTGAAAGTCAGTCGTGAGATGGAGCGGCGATTACGAGCGGCCTTTGGCACCACCGAGACTCGGGCCGACGCCATCACCTTGCCGGATGCGCTGCGGGCCTTGACCCGCCTGTGCCTGCTGCACTACCCGGTCGATGAGAAAACCACGCTGACCAAGCTGCCTCAACCGGACGCCCGCCAGCAAGAAATTCTCAAGGCACTCGGCGTCACCCTGCCGACTATGTAGTCAGGAGCTCGACGTCCAAGACAACGCGCAACTGCCATCATCCCAAGCAGTTCGATAAAATATCCCGCCTAAAACAAAAAGGAAGATGCGTCTGACCCATCGCTTTCCGCCCGCCCGCCCACACCTCTCCCCCCATCTTCTTGAAATTACGGTACATCCTTCCAGCCCCATCTAACGCCATCTAGCGCCATCCAGCGCCATCAACTCTGGCCCCTCATAATCTGCGGGCGGGTTGGGGCTGTATGGGAAGCGTGTATAATGGACGGCTGGTCTTGTTAATCCGCAACAAGGAAACCTGTTCATGACTATCTCCACCGTGGCGAGCACGAAATATGAGGCGGTGATTGGCCTCGAGGTGCATTTACAGCTTCTGACGAAATCGAAAATCTTTTGTTCCTGTTCGACGCATTTTGGCGACCCGCCGAATTCCAACGTCTGTCCGGTGTGCCTGGGTCTGCCGGGGGCGCTCCCGGTGCTGAACCAGGAAGCCGTGACGATGGCGATGAAGACGGCCATGGCGCTGAACTGTGCCATCAATCCCCGGTCGCGCTTTGCGCGGAAGAATTATTTTTATCCCGACCTGCCCAAAGGTTATCAAATTTCGCAATACGACGAACCCGTCGCCTCGGATGGATGGATCGAAATCGAGGTGGACAAAACCCGGAAGCGCATCGGGGTGACGCGTGTCCACCTGGAAGAGGACGCGGGCAAATCCCTCCACGAAGGCTTCCCGGATTCCGACCGCAAGTCTTATATCGATTTGAACCGCTCGGGGGTGCCGCTGATTGAAATTGTGAGCGAGCCGGACCTGCGGACTCCCGACGAGGCATTCGAGTACCTGACGCGCCTGAAGACCTTGCTGCTCTATCTCGATGTTTCCAACTGCAATATGGAGGAGGGAAGCCTGCGCTGCGACGCCAACGTGAGCGTGCGCGTAGGGGGCGCCACGGATTTCGGGACCAAGACCGAAGTCAAGAACCTGAACTCCTTCCGCTTCCTGCAAAAGGCCCTGGCGTATGAGATTGACCGCCAGATTGAAATCGTGGACGGGGGCGGAACCATCCTCCAGGAAACGCGCCTTTGGGACAGCCGCGAGCAGCGCACCTACGGAATGCGTTCGAAGGAATTTGCGCATGACTATCGCTACTTCCCGGAGCCTGACCTGCTGCCCTTGGTGATTACGGAAGAGTGGAAAGCGCGGGTGCGGCAGTCTTTGCCGGAATTGCCGGACGCCCGCCGCCAGCGCTTCATCCTGGAGTATGCGCTGCCGGAGTACGATGCCGGCCAATTAATCCTGTCAAAACCCCTGGCGGATTATTTCGAGGAGGCTGCCAAGGTAAGCGGCGAGCCCAAACTCGCCGCCAACTGGGTGCTCAGTGAACTGCTCCATCTGCTCAAGGAATCGAATCGTGAGATCACTGAGTCGCCATTGTCACCCGACAGACTGGCGGAACTGCTGCGCCTGATTGATAATGGGTCGATTTCCGGCAAGATGGCGAAAGAGCTCCTGGCGGAGATGTTCTCCACGGGGAAGACGGCCGGCGTGTTGGTCAGTGAAAAAGGCCTGGCGCAGATCACCGACCAGGGCCAGATCGCCGCCGTGGCGCGCGAAATTATCGCCGCGAATCCCAAGCAGGTGGAGCAATATCGGAGCGGCAAGACCGCCACGCTGGGCTGGCTGGTGGGGCAGGTGATGAAGGCCACGCGCGGCCAGGCCAATCCCCAAATGGTGCAGGAGTTGTTGAAGAAAGAATTAGGATAAACCGCGGTCCTTGGTCCGTTCAGCGCTTATGGGCACGCCGCGCGGAGAGCAGGAACTTGAAACTGGAAATTCGAAACTTGCAAGCTGCGTATCGAGTTTCGATTCTCGACGCGGGCAACGGACCACGGACAAAGGACAGCTTTACAGGAGGCAATCATGCTTAAGGAAGGCGATCAGGCGCCGGCCTTTTCATTACCGGCGGATTCCAGGGGTAAGATCTCACTGGACGCATTTAAGGGCAAGACGCTCGTCCTTTTCTTTTTCCCCAAAGCCGACACCCCCGGTTGAACAAGCGAGGCGAACCAGTTCCGTGACGCCAAAAAAGAACTGGACAAGCTCGGAGCAAGGGTTCTGGGGGTAAGCGGCGACACCGTGGAACAATTGCAGAAGTTTCGCGACAAGTACAAGCTGAACTTCCCCCTGGCGGGTGATACATCCCACACCATGCTGGAGGCTTACGGGGTGTGGCAGGAGAAGAACCTGTACGGCCAGAAGTCGATGGGAATCGTGCGCACCACTTATATCCTTGACCCCGAGGGGAAGGTTCGGAAGGTTTTTCCCAAGGTGAGGGTGGAGGGCCACGCCCAGGAAATCCTGGCGGCGCTGAAATCCTGAAAGGAACTATGTCCATGGGCAAGGAAGGAATACCGGAGTATTGGATTGACCTTATCGCCGACACTTTAAGGCAGCTTGATGTAGGCGTGCGGGGCGCGTTCCTCCAGAAGTTTCTCCGGGGGCTAGTCGGCCGAGAAATTTCCGAGGAAGAAAGCATTACTCATTGGGAAGGAATCTTAACTCGTCAAAGTCAATTAGTTGAGAAACTCGATCGTCCGGTGACGCTGAGGACGGCAGTGGTGGATTATTTCGAGGCGCTCAGCATGTTGCGGGACCCGGTTCTCCTCGAGTACGAGGAACTGAAGAAACTGCGTTACAACGCCTCCACGGATGCGCTTACGGGCCTGAACAATCGGCGCATGTTTGAGGAGTATCTGGATCAAGAGCTCGACCGTTCCACTCGCTATGGCTCTTCGTTTGCGCTGATCGCTTTTGATCTTCGCAATTTCAAGAGCGTCAACGACCTATACGGACATGCCGTTGGAGACGACATCTTGCGCTGCGTCGCCCGCGCCAGCCTCGAGGCCATTCGCGGGTCGGACATTCCGTGTCGGACCGGCGGGGACGAGTTCACGATCCTTCTTCCCCAAGCCGAGCGGCCGGGCTCCGAGGTGCTGGCGGAACGAATCGCGCGGAAATTCGAAGAGTACTCTCGTTGCCTCGCTCCCAGCGCGCCGGTCGGGATTGACTATGGAATTGCCATCTTTCCTGAGGATGGAAATGACGCGAACAGCTTGCTCGCCGCTGCTGACCGCAGCCTCTATGCACGCAAACAGAAGGCACACGACCAACCCCCCAGTCGTCCGGGCGTACCCCAGGTAACTGCGGCGCGGATCGAAGAACCCACTCGCCAGCTCAGAATTGAACAAGCTTCCCACGACGGTCATCACCCTCCCTATCCGCTGGCTCCGGCAGTTACCGCAGCGACCAGAGAGATCGTTCAAATTTCTGAAAGCCGCCCCAATGGCCGGAGGTTTGAACGTATTCGGCTGGAAGGAACACCCGTCCTGGGCATTGTCCAGGTAGGGGGGAGAATCAGTACGGTCAAGATTTGGGACGCCAGCCGCGGGGGGGTCTGTCTTTTGGTTGAGCAAACCGATTTACCTAAGACCTTTCGGGCCTTGGTCCAGGTTCCCATGTTGCCCAGAGGCGAACTAAAATTGGACCGCATTTACTCGCTGGCGCTTCCCGATGGAAAGCGGCGGGTCGGTTGCGCGCTTTCTTCCATCTCGGACCTGGGTTCGGTGTGAACCGGCAGGCGGGCGGCCCGCCCAGGCAGGTGACCTAGGCGGACACCGGAGGGAGCGCCGGCGCCAGAGAGGGACTGTGTTTGTAGCCTGCCGTGGGATGGTAGCTGTAGATCACGTGCAGGGTTCCGGTTTTGAGGGAGGGGAAGGGGACGTCCTCCTCGGCCCATCCTTCCGCGGCCAGGATCTCCTCAAAGGGTTTGATCTCATCCCCCCTGCGCTCCAGCAGGTCTCTTTGGAATTGCTGGTAGGCATCCTCTCCCAGAGTCACCACGGTTTGCAGGTTGGGGAACTGTTTCAATTCCTCGCGTAGATGCCGCGCGCAATAGGTGAGGGCCTTTTCCGGGACGCGATCATGCTGGATATGGCAGCGCAAGCCATCGGTCAACACGAACGCCTGCCGGAAGTTTTCAAAGTTCTCCACTCCCAACAGTGCGTAAAGCGCCGTGGCGAAGGGGGTGGGACGCTCGGGATGTTTGTAGAGAAAATTGTCGGGATTCATGGGTGCGTCACGGCCGATTACCACCACCCGCACGCGGTTCAAGTCCGGGTAATCGCGCTTCAAGTACTTGGCCAGGAATTCGCGGGGAGGAATCATCACCGAGGACATCGCGGCGCAATCACGGCAAGTTTCAATGCGTCGACACAGCGCTTCGATTTCCAGGCCGGGGATGCGCGCGCCGGCGTCGATAACGGGGCGCGCCGAAAAGGCCAGTTGCAGGAGAAGTTCCGGGCTCGCCCCGGGCGGGCCAAAAATCAGGTTGTCAATCAGCCGCACGGAGCCCACCCAAGCCGCGATCAGGGCTACGGCGCCTGCCGAAACCCGGTCTACGGGCTCGAGGTGCGCGGGATCGACGATCGCCAGGTAATCCAGGGCCACCTGCGGTTCTTCCTCCACCACTTGGCGCATGATTTTCAGCAATTTCTGGGCGTAGACTTCCCCGGCTTGAACGAGTGTCTCGCCGCGCCGGAGACTGCGGTGCAGGACGGTCGCGGCCTGGCGCGCCGCGCGGCTGAGCAGGGCATTGCGGGAACTCAGCGCCAGACCGTCGCCCTCCCGCACGATGGGGCAAACCACCAGCCGCACGCTGAGGTTGAGGTCTTCCACCAGCCGGCGGATGATCTGGGCCTGCTGAAAATCCTTCTGCCCAAAGTAGGCGACGTCGGGCTGCACCAGGTTGAACAACTTCAGGACAACGGTGGTAACGCCGCGGAAATGGCTGGGCCGTGTCGCGCCTTCCAGGGGCGCGGCGAGTTTGCCCGGCTCGACAAAGGTGTCGAATTCGGGCGGATAGATTTCCTCCTCGGGAGGAGCAAAGATCCCGTCCACGTTGAGCGCGCGGAGGGCCTCGACATCCTTTTCCAGATCGCGCGGGTAACTCGTAAAATCCTCGCCCGAGTTGAACTGCGTGCGGTTAACAAAGATCGAGACCAGCACGGTGTCACACTGCTGCTTGGCCTTCCGAATAAGACTCTGGTGGCCTTCGTGCAATGCTCCCATGGTGGGCACCAACGCCAGCGACCTGCCGCGCGCCCGCAGTTCTCGCACGTAGCCGTGCAGGTCCGAAACCGAGGTTATCAGCCGGGTGTGCATTCTCGTCGAGTCCCGTCGCGAGCCCGCCAGCGATTGCCGTCCGGGAGCAATGCACGATTGCAGGCCGAGGGGCAGCCCAGCGTGCTCCGTATGGGAAGCAGTTCAGCCCGTACGGGTTGTTTCCTTTTCAAATTGCTCGCGCACGGCGGCGGTCCAGTGATACGACTCGCGGTCATCAGGGTAGCTTCCTTCCCTTACGTCCGCATGAAAGTTGGTTAAAGCCTGATGAAGTGTTTCACGCAGGTTGGCGTAGTTGCGGACGAACTTGGGGGGAGGGAGGTAACTGAGTCCAACGAGATCATGGAACACCAGCACCTGGCCATCGCAGTCGGGGCCCGCGCCGATTCCAATGGTGGGAATGCGCAAACGGCGGGTGATAATGGCGGCGAGTTCGCGTGGGATTCCTTCCAGGACGACGGCAAAAGCTCCCGCATCCTCCAACGCTTCGGCATCCGCCAAAAGCTCCGTGGCGGAATCGAGGGTCTTGCCTTGCACTCGATAGCCCCCCAGCGCGTGAATGGATTGTGGGGTCAAGCCGATGTGCCCCATCACGGGGATTTGCGCTTCCACGAGTTTTCGCACCAGCCGGGCGCGCTTCCGCCCCCCCTCGAGTTTTACGGCCTCCGCGCCGCCTTCCTTGAGGAAGCGGATCGCGCTGGCTAACGCTTGTTCGTTGCTGACGTGATAGGCACCGTAAGGCAAATCGACAATCACCAAAGCCCGGCGAACGCCCCGGCGCACGGCTTTTAAATGATGAAGCATTTCATCAACAGTAACCGGTACTGTTGAATCATACCCCAAAACGGCTTGAGCAAGCGAGTCACCCACGAGGATTATTTCGACTCCCGCTTCGTCCACCAGGCGCGCGGCCGAGTAGTCGTAAGCAGTCAAGCAGGTGACCTTCTCTCCTCGCAACTTCCGTTCGAGGATGACCGGGACGGTTACTTTGCTCACGGCCTGGGAATTCTGGTCCATGGCTTTACCTCCAAAGAGAATGGGTAGTGGCGAGTGCTTTGTGGCGAGCCACTACCCACTAACCCCTTGCCAGGGTAAAAGAAAGACCCTCTCGGTCGCAGGAGGTCATTCCAACGCTAAGCGCGTAGCGTCCGGGGGCCCGGGAGGACCTCCACCCGCCTGGACGGAGAGGGTCTTCAAAACTCGGAGCTTGCTCGCCGGCGCGGGGTTTGCGCCTCCGTGCCTCGGCGCGAGCCGGCCGTTCCCCCCGTCTCAGTCCGCCGATGCGGATCCGAGCGGCAAGAAATACTGTGTGCCCGTGACCGGCTGGCTCAAGCGCTGCAAGAGTTCCTGGAAATCTTCGTTCCGGTCGACGAAATCGATCTCGGACGTTTGGATCACCAGCAAGTCACTGGATTTGTAATGGAAGAAGAAATGCTCATAGGCATTCACAACCGCGTGCAAGTAATCATCGGAAATGCGAGGTTCGAAGGGCATATTCTTCTTCTCGATTCGTTTCCTCAATGCCTCCGGTTTCGCCTGCAAGTATATCACCAAATCGGGGATGGGGACTTGTTCCGCAAACATTTCGTAATACTGATCGTAGACCTTAATTTCCGCGTCGTTGAGATTCAGATAGGCGAAGATCTTGTCTTTCTCAAAAATGTAATCACTAATGATGACCCGGTCGGTTTGTGCCGCCATATCGAGGGCACGCCACTGCTTGAAGCGTTGGATGAGGAAATGGAATTGCGCCTGAAATGCCGCGCCCGGCTTCTCGCGGTAAAAGGCATTCAGAAAGGGATTGTCTTCGTCGTCACGAATGCGGGAGGCGTGAAGGCGCTCCGCCAGGAGATCAGCGAGAGTGGTTTTTCCTACGCGTATCGGGCCTTCGATGGCGATGAAGCGCGGGGGCTCGTGCGAATGCTTCATTGGATCATTTATCCATTGAATCTCAACACACCACTGGGTTTTTCGCTTTCGAAATGCCTCAATGACTCAGGATCCAATCACTCCATCTTGTAGCGGACCACCTGGCTCAAATCCGGCGAGTCCTGGAGCATCTCCGCGACGGTCCTCCTGCTTACCGGGTGCCGCGTGGTGGGCGCCAACTCCCGCAGCGGGACCAGCACAAATCGCCTTTCATTCATGCGCTCGTGGGGAATGGTCAAGACCGCGGTCCGCACCACCACATTCTCGTAAAGGAGGATATCAATGTCAATCGGACGCGGGCCTTTGTTGATTCCGGGGCGCCGTCCGAGAGTCCGTTCCACAGATTTGACGGCCTTCAGAAGTTGCATCGGCATGAATTCCGTCGATGCTTCCACGGCGCAATTCAGGAACCACGCCTGCGGCCCGAAATCGACAGGCTCGGTTTTGTAAAATGACGAGATGCGTTGAACCTTCACCCCGGCTTTGCCCAGTTCCTCCATGGCGCGCCGGAGATTCGCGACACGGTCTCCCCGATTCGATCCGAGCGAAAGGTAAACCTGCTTGCTTGGCCGTGAGCTCGGGGGAGCGGGCGGTAGGGGAGGATTGATTTCAGCTAACATGGATGCCTTGGTTAGCCGGATGCACAGCTCAATCAAACAGCGTTCGTGCCCCGGCGCCGGGCCGGGGCAAGTTTAAAAGCCGGTATGCCGGTTCATTGGCTTTCCGCCCGGATTTGGTGCGGCTGACGAAACCCTGTTGCAGCAGGTAGGGCTCAACCATATCCACGAGCGTATCGACTTCTTCATTCAACGTGGCGGCGATGGCTTCCACCCCGACGGGCCCGCCGTTGTAGATGCGAATAATCGTGGAAAGGAAATTCCGATCGAGATCGTCCAGGCCATGGTCATCCACACCCTCGAGTTTCAAGGCCTCGGTCGCAATACTGCTGTTGATGGCGCCATCGGCCTTTACATCGGCGTAGTCGCGAACCCTGCGCAGCAGGCGATTGGCGATTCTCGGCGTGCCGCGCGCGCGGCGAGCGATTTCCGTGCCGCCGGCTTCGTCGAGTTGGGCGTGCAGAATTCCCGCCGAGCGACGGATGATCTTGCGGAGATCGTCAACGGTATAGAACTCGAGGTGATAAAAGAGTCCGAAGCGGTTGCGTAGCGGCGCGGAAAGGCTGCCGGCCCGAGTGGTGGCGCCCACCAGGGTGAACCTTTTGAGAGGGACGTTGATGGTTTTGGCGAACATCCCTTTGTCCACCACAAAATCCACTTTGTAGTCTTCCATTGCCGGGTAAAGGAATTCCTCAATGTTGGCGGGCAACCGGTGAATTTCATCGATAAAGAGGATGTCGCCCTCGCCAAGATTGGTGAGAATGCCCATCAGGTCGCCGGTCCGCTCCAAGGCAGGCCCCGACGTGGTGGTGATCTTCGACCCCATGACGTTGGCAATGATGTAGGCAAGCGTGGTTTTGCCCAAGCCGGGCGGGCCATAGAACAGCACGTGTTCAAGCGATTCGCCGCGCTGCTTCGCCGCCTGCAAAGCGATGGAGAGCTTTTCGACAACCTTCTTCTGTCCTACGTAATCGTCGATCGAGGACGGGCGAAGGGTGCGATTGAAGCTCTCTTCTTCTTTCGAAATCAGTTCCGGCGAAACTAAGCGTTCTCTGGGCATAGGAAAGTAGATTATAGGTTACAGGGAACAGGTGATAGGAAACTGTTCCCTGTAACCTGTCCCCTGTAACCTAGTTCTTCGGGTGCAACTGCTCGAAGACTTTGTGAAGAAAGTCCTCAGTCGTTTTCAGGTTCTTATTCTTGGCGAAGATCTCCTCGACCATTCGCACCGCTTCGGCACGTGAATACTCCAACTGCTCGAGCACCTGGAGGGCTTCTTGTTTCAACCCCGCGGCGGATTCCTGCTCGACGGAAAGCGGTTCTTCCGTGCGCGCCAAGGCGAACTTGGCCATTTTCCCGCGCAGTTCGGTGATGATCCTTTCCGAAGTTTTGGCGCCGATATACGGGAGCTCCTTTAGAAAAGCGGCATCGCCGCCCTCGATGGCCATGGCGATTTCATTCAGCGGCCGGATGAGGCATTTCAGCGCCCGCATGAAGCCCACGCCCGGCACGGTGGTAAAGGTTTCAAAAAACTCCCGGTCGAGCGGGTCGAGGAACCCCACCAGCTTGGGAGTCAAGTGACCGCCGCCCAGGCCGCCGTCGATGTAATAGATCGTATAAAAGGTCAGGGGATTGCGGCGCTCGCCTTGCGGCGCGGAGCGAAGTCGCGACGCGATCCCCGAAGGCACGAAGATTTCGTAGCAAATCGCCTGCACTCGAATCAGGAGTGAATGGCGTTGAATGCGGTCGTAGAGAACTTCACCGGTTATTTCGGAGATCATGTCTGCGGTCCGTGGTCCGTTGCGAGGATTAAGCCGAAACTCGAAATTCGAAACTCGAAACTCGGGACGTATTCACCAATTTCGATATTCGATTCTCGCCTCTGCGTGTTTCGGTTCTCCCCGTGTCCCGGTGGTGTCGCACACATTGACTTGGATATCTGCGCCACCCCTTAGCCTCACTCCTCGCCATGAAATTGGAAACCTAAGACTCGCCACGTGATCACGAGTTTCGAATTTCGATTTTCGAGTTTCGTCTCTCCCCGTGCCCAACCCTCATCGCGTTCACATAGCACAGCGCGACGGCCAGCGCGTCGGCCACGTCCGGCGGATGCGGTGTGCGGTCGAGCGAAAAGTAATGCTGGACGGCACGCTGCACTTGGAGCTTCGAGGCATTGCCGTTGCCGGTCACCGACTGTTTAACGCGCTTGGCGGAAAAGCTGAGCACGGGAATTCCCTCCAGCTTTGCCGCCAGGCAGATGACGCCGCGCGCATGGCCCATCAGGATCGCGGTGCGCGGATAATCCGCGTGACTGTACACTTCTTCCAGACACATGGCCTGGGGGTTGAACTCTTTCATCACCTGCTGGAGTTCGTGGAAGAGCGACTCCAGACGCGCGGGAAGATTCTGCCCGTGGCTGGGCGGCAATCGGATTACGCCCGCTTCCAGCAGCTTGACTTCACCCCCGTGGCTCACCACCACGCCATACCCGGTGATGTTCAGACCCGGGTCGATTCCAATAACGCGTGTTAGCTCCTGGAACGTGCTGGCCATTCGAAAGGATTGTAACATCCAGCGGCCAGTTGGAAGTAGTCAGATGTCAGTCAGTTGTCAGTATTGGTGGGCATCGGCCACTTATCCACAATGGTTTCTGGTCACCGAACCTCGAAATTCGAAATTCGAAACTCGCCAAGGACGTACCGAATTTCGAGTTTCGATTTTCGAATTTCGGTACGTGCGACGGACCACGGACAACTGACGACGGACGCCCTTAACGGGGTGTCGAATCCGGCAGCCCGCCGTCCACGGGAATGGTCGCGCCGGTGGTGGGTGTTCGGCGCGTCGCGAAGTAAAGGACGGCCCGCGAGACGTGTTGTGCGGTCACCGCGACCTTCAAGAGATTGCGCGACTGATAGTAATGTTCCAGCCCTTTTTCATCCAGTCCGCGCGCGCGCATACGGTCAGGGCCGACTTCTGCCCACAGACCGGACCGCCGGCTTCCGTGCGAAAAGACGGCATCCGGGGCGACCATGTTGACGCGCACGCCCAATTCGGCCATTTCCTGGCTGGCGATGCGGCCCAGTTGATGCGACGCGGCTTTGGTGGCGCTGTAGGCGCCGAATTTCGCGCCCGGCATGAAGACGTTCTTGGTGGAAACCAGAATGATGTCGCCGCCGGTCCCCTGCACGCGGAAGTGGCGCGCCGCCTCGCGCAGCAACAGGAGAGTTCCCTCGGTATTGACACGCTCGACGCGCTGGAATGCCGCGAGGTCCATCTGTTCGAGCGATGAAACCATGGCGACGCCGGCGTTGATGATCACCAGGTCGATGCCGCCCCAGGTTTTGATGACCGCTTCAAATCCCTGGGTCACGGAAGCGGGATCGGTTACATCGAGGGGGGCGGTGATCACTCGCTCGCCGTATTTCTTTTTCAGTTCCTCACCGAGGTTATCCAAGGCCGCGCCGGGTAGGTCGGTAAGCGCGACATGGCATCCGTTCTCCAGAAGGCCCTCCGCGATCGCCGAGCCAATTGCTCCGGCAGCTCCGGTGACCAGGGCGACCTCCCGCCCGAGCGGTGGCTCATCGGTACGGAGCTTGGCGTGTTGCAGGGTGAAGTACTCCACTTCGAAGAGATGTTCCTCGGCAAGACCGCGATAGGTTCCCATCGCGGCAATTCGCGTTTTGGCGGCGAGCGTTTGCGCGGTGATGTCGTGCGCGATGCGCGCCGCGTGCGCGTCCTTGCCCGCGCACAGCGCTCCAATCCCGGGCAGCAAAACCACTCGGGGCAGGGAATCGAAAGGCTTCATGCCGGGAGGCATCAACGCGGCATTGCGGGTAAGATACGCCTGGTAGTCCACCGCATAAGCCTCCAGTCCTTTCACAATCTGCTCGCGCAATTTTGCCGGGTTGCTGTAGTCGGGATCATCAACCCACAGCGGCAGCGCTTTGGTCCGCACCAAGTGGTCGGAGGTCAGCGTGGGCGTCAGAGCCAACTCCTTGCCGCGATCCGAGCCGAGAAAATCCAGGACCTGCTGATTGACCAGCGGCTGGAGGACCATGCGGCGGTAAGGGCGGTCAGGGTCGCCGCTGGGTTGCGCCAGCAGTCCCCGGACCACCGGCGCCACGGTCGCGAGGCGCTTTTCGGCGTCGGCCAGCGATGATGGCATGACCACGACGAGGGGATTGGAAGCGCGCCGCGCGGCGAAGTCCTCCGCGCGCGTGACCAGATCGATCATGGCGGAATAAGCTTCGCACGCCGTTTCGCCCCAAGTCATGATGCCATGCTGCATCCAGACCAGCGCGTGGCATCCGGGGTGCGCATCGTAGGCGGCGATCACCGCTTTGGCCAGCTTAAATCCCGGCTTCACGTATTCGACCAGCGCCACACCTTCCCCCAGAGCTTCGCGGATCAGCTTATCGCCCTCCGGCTGGTTGGTCAGCACCAGGATCGCATCGGCGTGGGTATGATCGATGTACTTGGCGGGGAGGTAGGCATGCGATAGGGTTTCGATGGAAGGCGCAGCGGCGTTGGAAATGAGCCGATGCATTTGGAATTCGCCCGCCATGGCGTCATCGGAAAGCTCCGGGAGGGCGCACAGCCGCCTGAGATATTCAAGGTCGAGGGGCGTGTGGCCCTCCGGCTGGATGGTGGCAAGATTGAATCCTGAGGCCTTCATGAAGAGGGCAGGAATTTCCTGGCCAAAGACATTGCGATGAGTTCCTTTGAGGGAAGTGTTGCCGCCGCCGTGAAGCACCAGCGCTTCTTCGCTGCCCAGCAGGCGAGTGGTGTAGGTTCGCAGAGCCAAGTCGGCTCCCCACCGCGCAGCATATCGCGCCAGGAATTGACTGGCGTCTTGATCAGACCAACGATTTTTCATGGGAGTCCTTGAGAAGGTGTTTGTAGAGGTGGGCTTCAGCCCGGCATTGGCCTTCCGGAAACTGCACCGGCCTAAAGGCGGCCTCTACGTTTCTATTCGCGGCTGTCTACCACCGCCACGGCGTCAAGCATGAATCGTGCGTTAGCTTCCGGCGTCTTGCCGTCGAACACGGCGCTGCCGGTTACGATCAGATCGGCGCCGGTAGCGGCGACCTCCGCGATGTTCTCTTTCGTAATCCCGCCGTCGACGCCCAGAATGATGTTCTTGCCGGAGTCGGCGATCAGGCGCTGAACGCGGGCGATGCGGGCGGTCGTTGAGGGGATATATTTCTGCCCGCCCCAACCGGGGTTAACCGCGAGGAGCAGGATAAATTCAAGCTCTTCGAGAAGGGGTTCGAGCGCTTCCAGCGGCGTGCCCGGATTCAGCGCCACGCCGCGCACGATGCCACGTTCCCCATCGTTCACGTTGGTGAGGGTCGCAAGCTTCTGTAGCACCCGATGCACGTGCGAGCAGGCCTCTACGTGAATCGTGACGATGTCCGCCCCGGCGGCGACGTAGTCCGCAACCTTCTCCAGCGGTTCTTCGACCATCAAGTGCACGTCTTTGAGCAGGGAAGTTTTGATGGCCTTGATGAAGGGCGGCCCTACGGTCATCATGGGGCAAAAGCAGCCGTCCATCACGTCCACGTGTGCCAGTTTCACGCCCGTCCGCTCCAAGAGCTCGATTTCCGAGCCCAGAGAGAGCAAGTTGGCGGTGATCACTCCGACGCTTACCGTCGGCGCCGCGGCGCGCAGCAGTTCGAGACCTTGGGATTTTGCCATGCGACCCTTCGTCAAGAGGAATCAGGAAGGGCTGACAGCCGACAGCTAACAGCCAACAGGTAAGGAGGAAGGAACTGTAGGCTGTCGGCTGTGAGCTGTTAGCTTTGTCCTAACTCCTGACTCCTGCCACCTCATGCCGCATCGTCTGATAGAAGTCGTAAGCCTGCTCCGGCTTCATCAGTTCGTGGACGACTTTCCCGACCGCTTGAATCATGGCTGCCGGAGCGTCCGATTGGAAAATGTTCCGGCCCATATCGACACCCGCGGCGCCTTCGCTGACGGCTCGGTAAGCCATGGTCAGCGCGTCGATTTCGGGCAGCTTCTTCCCGCCCGCCATCACCACGGGCACAGGGCAGGAGGCCGTAATGGTCTCAAACCCATCCGGCACGTAGTAGGTCTTCACCACCTGAGCGCCCAGTTCGGCGCAAATGCGGCAGGCGAGGCGGAAATACTTGGCGTTACGCACCATGTCCTTGCCGACCGCGGTCACCCCCAGCGTGGCGATGCCGTAACGCAGACCGGCGTCCACCAGGCGCGTCATGTTGTGAATGGACTGCGTTTCAAACTCCCCGCCCACGAAGACTTGCACGGCCATGGCGGAAACGTTCAGCCGCGCTGCGTCTTCAACGTCCACGGCAATGTGCTCGTTGGAAAGCTCCTTCAGGATGCTCGGCCCGCCGCTCGCGCGCAGCACCACACCGTGCGTGAAACTCGCGGGGATGGTGGTGCGCAGAATGCCGCGCGTCAGCATCAGGGCGTTGGTGTAAGGCAGCAACGGCACGATGTTCAGGTCGATGCGCTCCAGGCCGGTGGTTGGGCCCTGGAAGTATCCGTGATCGATAGCCAGCATCACGGTGCGGCCGGAAGCGGGATTGAAGACCCGCGCCAAGCGGTTCTGCATGCCCCAGTCGAGCGCCCCCGCGCCCTTCAAGAAGAAGGGTTCATGCTTCGCCGGAATGTCGGCGTAAAATTGCTTGGATTCTTTCTCAGCATCAAACTCTGGCATGGCGCATTAATCCTTTCCGAGATGTGGTGGCAAAAAGCATTTTAGCTTTGTGATTGTCCTTGCTCTCGAATCCTTTGTCAATGCTGGCAGAATTCACCATTTCGAGCAGAACATGGCCCTGGCTCGGAATTTCGAGGTCAACGACATAGCGATTTTTCTGTCGCCGGGGCGAGGCCCCTTTGATTTCGTAGCTGCGGCTCGCGTCCAAGCCGAACTTGGCAGGATCAATTTCGAGCCTGCGGCGGACCAGGTGATCTTCCAGATTAAAGCAGTTGACGACCGCAGCCAGTTCAGATGGGTGCGTGTGAACATGAACCATTTCGTCCAGCCCGTAGAACGTACCCGCCTTGAAAAAGGGTTCCAGTCTGCGGTAGGTAGCCATAGCCTCATGATGGGCCTTCTGTACGGCGGCGTCCTGGTGAGTTCCTCCGATGCCGAGGTGCCGGCAGGTGGAGGCATTCCACCAGAACTCCAATGCGTTCGCGTTGTCCTTCCGCAAGTCAATGTGGATGTAGAGAGGCAATCCGTAAGCAAGGTTGTAATAGTAAAGGGCCATGGCATGCCCACTCAAGAGATCTTCCATAGGCCCCCACATCAGCTCGAAGGCCCAGACCGAATCGAAACCCAGCGCCTCGGGGACCTGCTCCCCGGCAACCGCTGGGCCATGCCCGTAATAGGTGGGAGTAGGGCGAATCGATGAGCCGCCGGCCACTGGATCGTGCATTTCGATGAGAACACTTGGATACTCCGCGTGGACCATACGCGCCAGGCGGGACGTGGCCTGCACATGCTCTTCACATTGGGCGGGCACCGGATGCCCGTGTTGGGGGTCCCAGCATTCGCCGTGGTATGCCGTCCCGTCAAACATGAAGAAGCCTGCTCCGTCGCGAGCCAGGGCCTTCAGCCGCCGGGCGGTTTCTCCAACGTACTGGCGGGAAGCTCCGCAGAGCGGCGAGCCTCCGAACCCCGTACGCTTTTCCCAAGTGAGCCGTTGACCAAAGCGGTTCATACGGTGCATCTCGGGAGGGTAGGCCGTAGGATCACACCATCCGGACAAGGGGGTGTGCAGCGACAGTTTCAAGCCGTACTCGCGCCGCAGCATCTCCGCAAAGGCCTTGCAGGCGCCCATCCTTGTCTCATCCCAAATCTTGGAACCGAAGAGGGTGTCCCAGCCGGGGTCCAGGTAGAGCGCTTCGCAGCCGATCGCCTTGGCCTTGGCGGCCTCCTCTTTTATGTCCGCGAGCAGGTAATACTTCTTGCGCATTTCCGGGTCGCCTTGCTGCTCGCCGGGAAGCCACCAGAGCTTGTTGTCGTAAAGTTCGTTCCAGTGAACCGGAGGGTTGAAAGCCACTGGGCACCCGTGCCCACGGCTGGCCATTTCTTGACGAAACGTGTAGAAACCCTCAAGCATTCCACCCTGATAGGCCGTGAGGCGCGTCACGCCATAGCGATGGGATTCACCGGGGGCGAGCCAAGCTCCGTGCTCGGGCTCGTCGAGATATGTGCCGATACCTCCCCAGCGGAAACCTCCACCGTCCTTTCCCAGCGGAACGCGGTCAAGGATCGACCATTCCATTCCCTCCTGGCTGTACTTGGTCATCAGGAAACCCCGCTTGCCGTCCGTCCAGGCCCAGCCCTCGGAAGCGTAGACTGGCGTCGTCTTCGCGTCGTAAGTCATGAGCTCCGACCGGAATTCCTCGTTCAGGATCTGATCCATTGAAAAGTCGAAATACTGTGACCAGTTACCCTGGGGCTCGCGGCGATAGGGGACAGCCGTGAGTTTGAAATCCTTCCACGCACCACTGACCTTCGCCGCTTCGAGCGCCAGCGGAAGGACGAAACCACATCGCTCGCCTGAGAGGTCCAACGGCACGGAACTCCGGTTGACCAAAGTGATTTCCTCTTCCATCCAAGGCTTGTCATGTGGCAAATGAAACTTCTGGAGGATCTCCAAACTTCCTCCCCAGGTGCTTCCTTGGAGATGGATGGAGATCGAGCCGTCATCGGACTTGGCCATCCGACTCGACTGAAATGTGGGACGCTCGAACGAGTAACTGTAATCCGCAGCCGCCAGGATGAGCCCGCTGGCTGGGTGAAGCAAGCGAGTGTTTTTGAGCCCCTCGCGAGGCGAGAACGACAGGCGAAAAGTGGTGTTCTCAACATCACCCGTTGCCCATTCCAAGCCCGGCGTGTTGTCTGCCTTCGCTGGGGCGGGAAGAGCGGCCATGGCGGTGATCGCGCCTGCTCCGGCAAAGAACCTGCGTCTGGTTATTGAGCTCACACAAATGGCTCCTTACTCAAACCCATCCACTGCCTCAGGCGTAAATCCCGCGCAACTTGATGGAGAACGCCACTCGGTCGATGGCCAGCATGTATGCGGCGATGCGGTTATTGACCTTGTGTTTTTCGCCGTAGCCCACCACGGCGTCAAAGGCGGAGACCATGATCTGTTGCAACTGGTCGTTGACCCGGTTTTCCGACCAGAAATAGCCCTGGCGATCCTGCACCCATTCGAAATAGGAAACCGTAACGCCGCCGGCGTTGGCGAGGATGTCGGGGACCTCGAACACCCCGCGGTCAAACAGGATGTCGTCCGCGGGAGGCGTGGTGGGGCTGTTGGCGCCCTCCACCAGGATTCGAGCCTTTACTCTGTCCGCATTTTTGCTGGTGATGACGCTTTCCGTGGCGGCCGGCAGCAGGATGTCGCATTCCTGCTCCAGAATCTCCTGCGCTCCAATGCTTTCGCCGCGGTCAAAGCCTTGGAGCGTCTGGTGCCTCTCGACGTGCTCCAGGAGGCGCGGGATATCGATGCCGGAGGTGTTGAATACGCCGCCCAAAATGTCGGCAACGCCGATGATCTTGTATCCCGCCTCGTGCATCAGGCGAGCCGCCTGCGAGCCGACATTGCCGAAGCCCTGCACGATCACGCGTGTGCTTTCCCTCTGCCACCGGAAGCGTTTCAGCGCCTCGTCAGCCGTGATCATGCATCCGCGGCCCGTCGCCTCGCGACGGCCTAACGATCCCCCCAAGTCGAGGGGTTTGCCGGTGACGCTGGCCGTCACCGTGTGCCGCATGTGCATGGAGTAGGTGTCCATGATCCATGCCATCGTCTGTTCATTGGTGTTCATGTCGGGCGCCGGCACGTCGCGCTCCGGCCCGATGTAGTCCAAAATCTCTGCCGTGTAACGCCGGGTGATCCGCTCCAGTTCGCCTTTGGAGAGTTTGGAGGGGTCGCAGACTATGCCACCTTTGGCGCCCCCAAAAGGTATATTCACCACCGCGCACTTCCACGTCATCTCGGCGGCCAGGCCGCGAATCTCATCCAGAGTGACGTCCGGGGAGTAGCGCAACCCTCCTTTGCAGGGACCGCGCGCGATGCTGTGCTGCACGCGATAGCCGTCAAAAACCCTTAGCGTGCCGTCATCCATGGCCACCGGGATGTGAACGATGATTTCGCGATTGGGTGTGCGGAGGTAATGCGACAGCCCTGCGTCCAGTCCAAGCTTGCGAGCGGCTACATCGTACCGGGCCGCCATGGATTCATAGACACTAAGTTCTTTCTTTGTTTCCTCAGTACTCATGTTGCCCCCCCATTCTGACTGGAGGGATTCCGTCTACGGTGAGCGGTTCTCCACACCAGCCAGAGCTCAACGGCTCAAGAGTATAGCAAACGACTTACCACTGTTCTACATTGCCCTGCATGGGCAGTGATGCATTTTGAATTGCCGCGGGCGTCCCGCCCGTGAGCATCGACGCAGATGGCCGTGACACCACAAAACAAATCACGACCCGCTTTGGGCAAAGGTTGGTTCATGCTGGACAATGGGGGTGTGGCAATACTATTTTCCGCCGCATTTGCGACTAACCGGAGAATCGATGTGATTGCAGTTAAGCGCTTGCCGCCGCAAGTTGGGCTGTGGCAGGAAGGGGGGCGCTCAAGCGCACTGGCGCGCTGGTTGTGAGGGTCCAACATCCTTTTTGGCGCAGCAACTGGGAAACCAATCGAGCGTGCATGGCGTGGCCCGCCCGGTCGGCCACTAGATGGCCTATAAGGGGATGGCCGAACAAGGAAATGTCGCCAATCAGGTCCAGAATTTTGTGGCGGCAGAATTCGTCAGGGAAACGCAGTCCCTCAGGATTCATTACGCGTTCCTGATCCAAGACCACCACATTTTCAAGCGAGCCGCCTTTCACCAGCCCGCTCTTCAGCAGCATTTCGACCTCGGCGAGGAAACCGAACGTCCGGGCAGAAGCGATGTCGTTGTCATACGAGCCGGCGCTGGGGGTGAAATCCAGCGATTGCGCCCCGATCACGGGGTGAGGAAAATTAATTGAATAGCTCACCATAAAAGTGTCAGCGGGGTACACCGCAATCTTTTTGGCGCCATCAACCAATTCCAATGGCTTCAGAATCTTGGCGTAGGCGCGGCGGGCCCGCTGCGGGCGCAGGCCAGCTTGGCGGATCAGCTTCACGAAGGGCCGGGCGCTGCCGTCCACAATCGGGAGCTCCAGGTTGTCGATTTCAACGATGGCGTTGTCAACCCCCAGCCCCGCCAGCGCCGAAAGCAGATGCTCGGTGGTGGAAATCAGCACGCCTTTCTTCATCAGGCTGGTGGCATAGCTAACACGCGCGACATGCCGCGATTGAGCCTCAATGGTGAAGCCTTCAAGATCGGTCCGCTTGAAGACGACTCCGGTGTGGGCAGGAGCGGAACCTAGCCGAAGGTTAACGGTTACCCCCGTGTGCAGACCAACTCCCGAAAGCGATACCGCTGAAGCCAGCGTATGTTGTTGACCCAAATTGCCTCCCCGACGCAAACCTCCTTCCAAGCAGGTAGAGTTCCATGTCCATGTTAAAAGATAAGACATTAAAAATCTGTAATTTACTGACAATTCGTAAAGTGGTATGACCTTTGTGGTGTGGTAACCGTACAACAAGTCGAGAGGGTTGAGGTGTCGCCCTTGCCGCAACTGTAGCCTGAGGATACTTGCAGGTGTATATCCGATGAATAAATAGCCTCGCTGCCCAGGATGCGAACAAACGCGGACGGATGGACGGTAACGCGTACGTGGTCTGTAGGCCCGTGGTTTTGCCTTACCCGTAGTAGAACCGACGTGGACCTACACAATAAGTCAGCGCGCCGCCTGCTGCGACGGTGGTGGCGATATATTGGATGAATCGGTCACATGCAACTCGAAAAACTGACCAATCGATCTTCTCGGGTCCGACCAACCCATCCCTGTTGGGGTAAAATGAATTGCTCAGTGACTTGAACGTATGGAGGATGGTTTGCCCCAAGCCACCAAGAAGCTCTTTCTCATTGATGCAATGTCGTTGGTCTTTCGCGCCTTCTTTGCGCCCATGCAAATGGCGCTGGTTTCGCCCGGCGGGATGCCCACCAAGGCCATCTACATCTTCGTCCGCACGCTGCGAAAGCTCCTCAAGGATCATCGACCCGATCACGTTGCGGTGGCGTTCGATCTGGCCGCACCCACGTTTCGCGACAAGCTTTTTGAAGAATACAAAGCCAACCGGCCGTCGTTCCCAGAAGAGCTAGCCGTGCAACTTCCCGATGTGAAGCGATTCTGCCGCGCCTTGGGATTACCGCTGCTGGAACTCGAAGGCTTTGAAGCCGACGACTTGATTGGTACGCTGGCGCGGGCGGGGTCCACTCAGGGGGCGGAAGTCTTTATCGTGTCCGGCGACGAAGACCTGTTTCAGTTGGTGAACGATCGCGTGCGGGTGCTAAAGCCGTCGCGAGCGGGGAGCGACGGCGAGACCCTTTGCGATGCGGAGAAGGTAAAGCAGATTCTCGGGGTTGAGCCCGCGCAGGTGGTTGACTGGCTGGCGCTCACGGGCGACCCCAGTGACAACATTCCTGGCGCCCGCCCGCTGCCCGGCCACGAGCCGCCGCTGGCGGAAGGCGAGAAGAAGCGCAGTTACATTGGTCCCAAAGGAGCCACGGACCTGATCCAGCAATTTGGGACGCTGGAGAAGGCGCTGGAGAATTATGCGCAGGTCAAAAAGCAGAGCTACCGTGATGCCCTGCGCGACTTTCGTAAAGAAGCGCTGTTGAGCCGTGAGCTGGCCACGATTCGCACCGACGCTCCCGTGGAAACCTCCCTGGCGCAATTGCAGTTGAAGCCTCTGGATATTCCTGAACTGACGGCGCTCTGCCAGGAGCTGGGTTTCACCTCGCTCTTGCGCGAGTTCTTGGAAGAAGCGCCCGCGCCGGCGGAAGCCGCAACTGAATCGGAAGAACTAGCGACGCCGCAGGCCATCGAGCGATGGTTGCAGGCGGTTGACCGCAGCTCCACACTCGCCATGGCGATAAGTGTGGAAGGCGACGAAGGCTTTTCCGGCCGCCTCGCCGGACTGGGATTGGCAAGTGGGACAAGGCTCGCCACGGTCGCCTTAGGCGCGTCAGGGGATCTGCTCCCTGCGCTCGCGCCGGCGCTCGGCGATCCCGCGCGTCGCAAGACCGTGCACAACTCCAAGCTGCTGCAACTCCTGCTGGCGAAGCAGGGAATCGCCCTCGCAGGTGTGGCCGAGGACACGATGCTCTATTCTTACTTGCTCGAGCCGCTGGCCTCTAGCCACACGCTCGCCGACGTGGTGTTGCGGCGGCAAGGACGCAAGATTTCCGCCTCACTGGCGGAAGCCGCAAATCGCACACGCGAACTGAGTGAGCTGCTCCGTCCGGAAATCGTGCGCGAGGATTTGCAGCAGCTCTACAGTGAGATTGAATTGCCGCTTGCCGCGGTGCTGGCAGAGGTGGAAGCTGCGGGCGTGCGCATCGACGCGGAAATCCTGGCGCGAATGTCGGGCGAGTTTGATAAGGAACTGACCGCGTTGACGCGCGAGATCTACGACCTCGCCGGAGGCTCGTTCGACATCGACTCACCCAAGCAACTCGGCGAGATCCTGTTCGAGAAGCTCAAGCTCCCGGGCGGCAAGCGTTTGAAGAAGAGCGGCCAGTATTCCACCGACGCCTCGGTGCTGGAAGCGCTCGCCGAAAAGCACGATCTGCCGCGCAAGATCATCGAATACCGCACGCGCGCCAAGCTCAAGTCCACTTACATCGATGCGCTGCCCCGCTTCATTCAGCAGGAAACCGGCCGCCTGCACACGACGTTCAATCAAACCGTGGCGCGCACCGGGCGGCTCTCTTCCTCCAACCCCAACCTCCAGAATATTCCCATCGACGATGAGTTCGGAGTGCGCATCCGCTCGGCCTTCGTCGCCGCCCCCGGCTACCGGTTGATCTCCGCGGACTACTCGCAGATTGAGCTGCGCGTGCTTGCGCATCTTTCCCAGGACCCGCTGCTGATCGAAGCCTTCACCCGCGACGAAGACATTCACTCCCGCACCGCATTGGAAATATTTGGAGTGCCGCCCGGCCTTCAGAATCATGAGCACCGCCGCACGGCGAAGGCCATCAACTACGGGGTGATTTACGGGCTCAGCTCGTTCGGGCTGGCGGGCCGCACGGGCACCAGCCGCACCGAGGCGCAACGCTATATCGATACCTACTTTGAGCGCTACGGCAAAGTGAAAGACTATCTTGAAGGCTTGGTGGAACAAGCGCGCACCACCGGCCGCGTGCGCACGGCGTTCGGGCGATTGCGGCCCATACCCGAAATCCAAAGCGCCGACGTGCAGGCGCGCAATCGCGCCGAACGCGAGGCCATGAACACTCCCCTCCAGGGCACTGCCGCGGACCTGATGAAACTGGCCATGGTGAAAACCCAGGCGCGCCTGAAGCGGGAACAGATGCAAACGCGCATGATCCTGACCGTCCACGATGAACTGGTTTTTGAAGCGCCGGAGACGGAACTTGAGCGGGCGCAGGAAATGGTGCGGGAGGAGATGGAAGGCGCATACCCGATGCGCGTCCCGCTGAAAGTTGACTTGGGGGTGGGACAGAATTGGAAGGAAGCCAAATGAGGTGGTGTCCTGGCTGCGGGCCTGCTTAGCGGTGCTGATTCGCATTGCATCTTAAGCCGAACTCCGTAAGCATGCCGGGTATTTTTGGGTGCCCTCAAGAGACAAATTGGCGTCCTCTCCGTCGGTCAATTTGCACCCAATTCGGACCTTTTGTCTGTGTGATTATAAGTGGTTTTGTTTCCAGTATGTTCTCAGCTTTCGGAGGAGAAAAAACGCTTTTTCGAGGCTTTGTTTTCAATAGGTTCTCAGCTTTGGACAGATTGTCCTTGTAGGGCAATATGTCGCACATGCATTACTACAATTTGTCGGCCTGACTTGCCCTTGACCATCGGACTTGCCGCTCATCCGCTCGCTCCACCCCGGAGGGCACTAGCCTTGACCCTCAGCTATAAGGTTAGCCTAAAGCATCGATCGTTGTCAAGAAGAAAATGAAGGAAGGTTTTTATGCCCAAATATCCCTATGGAAACGACCCCGCAAAAATCGAGAGGTACAAGGATTTTTGGAGCCGGGCGGATGTCAACCGGCCATTGGTGGGTTTCAATTTTGTGGGTTGGTTTCCCTTCAGCGAGTTTACCGCCTGCAAGAACTGGGGGTCCGCGAAATACCTTACGCCCGACATGATCGATCCGGCCGCGTTTATGGAGGATCACCTGCGCATGTTGCGGGAGGGTGAGGTTGTCGATGACGATCTCCTGAGAGGCGCGGGCCCCACGCAGGTGGCGGTTCCTTTCCTTCCTGGGGCGCTGGGATGCAAGATGCGCATCCTCTCGAACAACGTGCTGGGCGAGGAACAGAACCTCACCTGGGATGAGGCCTTGAAGGTGCGTCTGGACCCTCACCATCCCTGGTTCAGAAAGTATGTACAATTTGGTCAGGCTCTGGCGGCGGAATCCCGAGACCGGTTTCCGATAAGCCACACGGCGGACCTGGGGCCCACCGACCTGCACGCGGTCTTACGCGGGCACAGCCAAAGCATTCTCGATCTTACGGACGAACCGGAAAAGTCGGCGGAACTGCTGGCGCGGCTCGGCGACATTTTCTGTGAGTTCACGCAGGAATTCTGGAAGGCCATCCCGCTCTTTCACGGTGGCTATTTTGACGGTCAGTATTCCCTCTGGTCCCCCGGTCCGATCGTTCGAATGCAAGAGGATGCCACCGCGGTATATTCCCCTGCTCTCTATCGAAAGTTCGTCCAGCCGGTGGACCGCAAGCTGGCCAGCCACTTTGCCAGCGCCTTCATTCATCTGCATTCCAGCTCGATGTTCCTGCTCGACGCCTTCCTGGAGATCGAGGAGATCCGGTGTTTCGAAATCAATAACGATGCTTGCGGACCGCCGATGAAAGACATGGTGGGTTATTTCCAGAAGGTTCAGCGGGCCCATCGGCCGCTCTTGATCCGCGGAGCCTTGACTCCTGAAGATGTTGATCTCCTGATAGATTCCCTGGAACCGCGCGGGCTCTTCCTCAATATCATGGTCAACAGCATGGAGGAAATCGAGAATCTCCGGCCGCGGCTCAACATGTGAACAAGGCGGTCAGTTGAGGCGCACGAGTGTGGTTCGCATAAGGTCATTCCCGGCGTGGTCGAAGGAGATAACTCCGGAGGCGCCTGCGAAGGCGGAAACTTGACCCAGTGCGTCTCGCAGGCGCGCGCGATTGGGGCCGGACTGGCGGAGCGAGGCGGCGAGGACGCGCACGGCGTCATACGCTTCGGCTGCGCCGATGCCGGGCTCGGCGCCAAAGCGCTGCCGGTAGCGCTGCGCAAAGGCCCTATGCAGCGATGAGGGTGCGTCCGGTGCTTGCGTGGTCCAGACCCCCGCGCTTTCGGTGGTTGTGTCATTTGCTGTGGCACGGGCGTCCCGCCCGTGACCGTTCGCGGGCGGGACGCCCGTGCCACTTCCCAATGACCCCAGTACCGTGTTTTCGCTGGTGCAGGTGCGGCAGTGAGGTTGGCTGTGCGCGCTCCAGTTGCCTTGTGTCGCCTTGCGGCACAGGTAAATCGGAGCGGAAGGCAGTACATCTCCCAAGCGTGCCACCAGCAAACTGGCGGTGGCGGCGTCGGTCCAGATCACCACGGCTTGTGCGCCGTGCATTTGAGTCTGCAACGTGTCCACACTCAAATTCTCGGGATCGACGGTTATTCGTATCGGAGCGGGCGCATTCATCTCGCGCGCGGCCTTCTCAAATTCCTCGCTACCTACGCGGCTATCGTGGTCGTCTTGGGCGAGCAACGCGACGCGCTCTAGTTTCTTGGCTTGATAGATATCGCGCGCAAAAGCTTGTGCCTGCATGGCATCGGTAGGGCCCAGGCGGAAGATCCAGGGCAAATTGATTTGGGTCGTCGTCGAGTCGCTGGAAAGGGTCAGGATGGGCACGCCGATTTTGTTTCCCACTTGCTCGGCCAGGTGCGCCGCGCCGCCGTCGGTGGACGTGATGAGCGCCAGGGCCTGATCGTCGAATACCATGTGTACAATTTGCGTGGAGGCTTGGCCCCAGGGGCCGCTCTCGTCGCGCGTAACGAGGGCCAAGCGGCGACCGCCGGGCTGGGAAGTGGCGTTTTCCTCCTCGATGGCCATTTCCGCAGCGCGGCGCAAAGCCTCGCCCTCGGCCTGGCGCGGGCCGGCCAGTGGCGCGAGCAGCCCGAGGCGGATTTCCGGTCCCGCCAGATCATGCCCGGCATCGCGCCCGGGCCCGTTGTAGCTGACCGCATCGCGGTTGATGGCGGCGTAAGGCTTCGGCTCCTGCGCCCAACACGGGGCAGCGAAGAGACTCAAAAGGCAGTAGGCAGTGGGCAGTAGGCAGGTCGGAAAGGCAAAAGTCAAAAGGCAAAAGTCAAAAGGCAAAAGTGGCTGGCTTTGCCGTCTGACCGGCTCTTTTCGAAGCTGGGAACCAAAACGAATTTGAATGATTGCCATCCGTCCTGCACTTTTGCCTTTTGCCCTTTGCCTTTTGACTTGCTCTTCCTGTCACTTCCCACCGGTGTGCGCGGCTCCTTCGTGGCCGGACTGGCGCGGCGCCAGCCAGTACTCGAAATTGCCATCCTTCACGCGGGCCATATTCACGGGCGCGATGTTGTTGAGCGTGTGGTCAAAGAAATCCGTGCCCAGCGCGCCCTGGTAGGTTTTCATCTGGTAGTCGCGCAGGGCGTCCATGATGCGCCCGCGGTTAAGGCCGGCTTTTTCGATGGCGGCAATCAGAATATTGATGCCGTCGTAGGCAGAAGCCGCGTAGTCGATGGGCTCCTCGTGGAATTTCTGCCGGTAGGCATCGCGGAAGGCCAGCCACTTGGGGTCCTTGCGTGTGGGGTCCATGCCGGAAGTCACCACCAGACCTTCCGCGGCCGGTCCGGCAATTTCGAGCAGCCGCGGATACGCCAGGCGGCTGCCACCGAAAACCGGTTGATTCATGCCCAGTTGGCGCATCTGTTTCAGGATCAGTCCGGCCTCCTCCGCCTCGCCCCAGATCACCAGCCCTTCAATCTTGGCGTCCCGCAACATGCGGAGTTGCTGCGAGAAATCCTTGTCGCCGCGCTCGAACTTCACTTCCAGGATCGGCTGCCGCCCCATGCGGCGCGCCTCGTCGTTGAACTTGGCGATGCCAATGCGCGCATAGCGTGTCTGCGTGCGCAGCACGCCGATGCGCTTCAGCTTGAGATTCTTAAAAATGTAATCCGCCAGTGTGTAACCCTGCTGGCGATCGTCAGGGAAGGTGTGGATGAGCCATGGAATGCGCGTCTCGGTGACGGTGGGGTCCGTGGTGCCCACGTCCACGATGGGGACTTCCAGTTTCAGGGTTACGCGCAGCGAGATGTGGCAGTTCTGCCCGTCGACGCAGCCGAGCATAGCCCAGCAGTTTTCGTTAAAGCGCATCTTCACGAGTTCGGTGGAAGAGGCTCCCCACAAAGCGGATTCGTTGTGAACCTTCAGAGCGTAAGGCTTGCCTTTGTAGCCGCCCCGCGCGTTGGCTTGTTCGATGGCCAGTTGCGCGCCGTGGAGCTCGGGAAGGCCGTACACGGATTCGGGATTATTCTCGATAGGGCTCATGAAGCCGATGGCGATTTCGCTAAGGCGGGCGGCATTGCCGTCCGGGCGCTGGTCCGCGGCGCCGTTGTATTGGAGGGTGTCTTCGCGAATGAACCAGTCGTAGTAAGGCTTGGTGAAGCGGCGGTAGGGCACCGCCTCATCCGGCATGTTGGCGTAGCGGCCTTCCGGCTGGACCGTTGCATTGCGCTTGATGACCGTGGGGGTTTCGTCCGGGTCTTTGTACTGCTGCGCCGCCACCGGCATCGCTACGGCAAGCAGAAGGAGTGCGGATAAGACGCGCCCAATTTGTTGGCCCATAGTACTCTCTCCTTCGGCTCTCCGTGCTCTCTGTGTCTCCGTGGTGAAGTTCTTTAAGAAAGAAAAGATTCACCACAGAGACACAGAGAGCACGGAGAAAAAACTCTCACGCCGCCGCCTGCGAAAAGAGCAACCTTTCATGGCGGTTGCGCGCGAACTTGACGATGCGCGCCAGGGTTTCGCCGTTGATGGCCTGGTCGGCGTCGCAACGCGGCCGCCCGGTGGCAAAGTCGGCAACTTCAATCATCAGGCCTTGCGCCCCAAACTCCAGCGCCGCGCGGCTGGCGGGCTCGACCATGGAAGCGACTCCCGTGGCGTGGCTGGGATCGACGATCACGGGCAGAAAAGTGTTGGCCAGCACGGCGGGAATGACGTTCAAGTCCAGCACATAGCGCGAGTACTCTCCGGCCGCAAACGCCTTGATGCCCCGCTCGCAAAGTACAATGTTGAGATTGCCCTGCTTGGCAATGTACTCGGCGGCGCCCAGCCACTCGCCCAGGCTCGCCGCCATGCCGCGCTTCAGGAGCACGGGCTTGCCGGCGCGCCCTACTTCCGCCAGCAGGGGATAGTTCTGCATATTGCGCGATCCAATCTGGAGCATATCGGCGTACTCGGCCACCTGCTCGACCAGCCGCGTGTCCATGACTTCCGTGACGATGGGCAGACCAGTTTCCTCGCGCGCGATGCGCAGGATGCAAAGCCCCTCGACTCCCGTTCCCTGAAAGTCATGTGGCGAGGTGCGAGGTTTATAAGCGCCTCCGCGCAGCATGTCGGCGCCGGCGCGCTTCACGGCGCGGGCCAGGGCCAGCGTCTGGTCGTGGCTCTCGACCGCGCACGGCCCGGCGATCACCACTGGCTGGCCGTCACCAAAGCGCACGCCACTTACTTCCACCACGCGGGTCTGATCCTCGCCGTAACGAGGGTTGGTTTGGCGGCAGAGGAGTGGACACACCCGCGGCAGATCATCCACGGTGAGTTGCCCGGATATTTTCATGGCTACCTTCCCTTGGTCGAATGGCGGCGTAAAGCCGCCTCTACGCAGGCCGCGATCCAAGAATGATTTCACCACAGAGGCACAGAGGTCACGGAGAGCAAGCGGAGAAAAAACTGTCGGTCACAAACAAGGAAGCCTGATCTCTAGCCGCGCAATCAGAAGTTCTTTTCTCCGTGCTCTCCGTGCCTCTGTGGTGAATCTTTTCCATTACTCCTTCTTCCCGGCGCCGCGATCGGACTCAAAGATCGCCATCGCTTCGATCTCAACCAACAAATCCGGACGGCACAGGATGGCCTGGATGCCGGTGGAGGCGGGCAGCGGGTCGAGTCCCTGCTCCGCGAAAAACTGCGTCCGGATTTCGTTGAAGGCTTCATAGTCCCGCTCGATGTCGCGCAGATAGCAAGTGGTGCGGACGATGTCTTTCCACGTGGCGCCCTCGGCCTCGAGCAGTTTCGTGATGTTCTGGTACGTCCGCCAGGTCTGGGCGCGGAAGTCACCGACGTGGATGGTCCTTCCGTACTCATCCACGCTGGCGGTGCCCGAGATCAGCAGGATCGTAACGCCCTTGATGTCCAGCCGCAGCCCGCGCGAGAACGAGGATGGCTTGGCATAGTGATAGGCTTCGTTCAGGGTCTCCGGCGCACTAATGGCCTTTTTGGGAATGGCCTGGTGCGATGTTTCCGGTTCGGTGAGAGTTTCTTGCGTTGGCATAAAGTTGAGTCTCCTTTTGGGGTTCGCGAATTCCGTGGCTCAGCCCGGAGGCTGTGGCCACCCAGATGTCCTCGCCCTGAAAATCCATGTTCAGGATGTAGTTGTGCGCGAGGGTGGTGGGTGTGGAAAGCTTTTCTTTCTTGCCGTCGGGCCAGGTGATTTCGATTTCTCCTTGCAATGCCTTAGTCTGGGAGGTTGTAGCGCCGCCCTTTAGGGCGGCACCTGCCGGGCTAAAGCCCGGCGCTACAAGTCCATGACTGGATGGTTTGTTGGGCCGATAGGTGACCCAGGTATTGGTGGGGTAATCGAGCATGCTGAGCCCCTTATCCGTGCAGGCCCAGACCTCGTTGCGGCGCGACTTGGGGGCGTTGATGAAATCGGAAGCGAGGCCGCTATCCTTGGTCAAGTAGTTGTGCCAGTTGCGGCCATCATAACCGCTTAAACCGAAGTAGGTGGAAGCCCAGATCATCTTGGTGTCGGGGTTCCAACTGACGTTGGAAACGATGATGTGGACGAGGCCCTGGTTCTTGAACAACACGATTTCCATCTCTTCGTCCGGGTCGGTATACGGTTTCCAGTAATTGCCCTGCACGTCGTATTCTAGCAATCCGCCGCCCCAGATGGCGAAGTACATTTTGTTTCCGGCGGGAGCGATGCCATAGGCCCAGGGCTCATGGAAAGGGGCGTTCTTCTCACTCCAACTGGTCCATTCCCCGTTGTAGGTGTTGTAGCGGCTGACGCCGGCGGTGGTGGCTACCCAGACGTACTGGTCCACCACGGCCACGCCGTAGCAGATGTCATTCAGCAGGCCGCTGGTGAGGTTGGTGAAATTCTCAAAGTGGCCGCCCGAGAGATGGCTGACGCCGCCGAAGGTGGCAATCCACAAGTCACCGGTGCTCTTGTCCACGGCAATGCCCAGGACGGCGCGGTGCGCCAGTCCGTCGGCGGGGTGGTAAACTTTTGCGACTTTGCCGTTTTCAATGAGCACCAAGCCATCTTCCGTGCCCGCCCACACGCGGTTTCCATCCACCGCCACGCAGAACACCTTGGCGTCAGGCATGCCGTTCGAAGTGGTGAAGTTTTCCCAGCGCGTGATGAGATGCGGCCTTTCTGCTGAGAAGGACAAAGAGCAAGTCAAAAGGCAAAAGGCAAAAGTCAAAAGGCAAAAGTAGGGGATACGGGACACGGGATACGGGACACGGGATACGGGAAAACCGAAATGATCTCCCCTGTATGTCGCATTCTGCTCCTGCTTTTCTTCCCCGTGTGCTGAACCGGAATCTATTCGGGTCATGGCTGTTTGTCCTTCACTTTTGCCTTTTGACTTGTTCTTCGCTGCCGTCCCTCGGAATCTGAAATTTCAAATCTCAAATTCAAAATGCAAACTCGCAAATAACAAATTCCAAATCCAAAATCCAAAATTCAAAATCACTAATTATTCAAATCACCAATCACAAATCGGAAATCACCAATCCAAAATCCAAAATCTAAAATCCAAAATCGTCACAGCGTCTTCAAATACTCGATGAGGTCGTTCAACTGCTCCTTGCTCATATCCGACGTGACTCCGTGCGTGTCCTGGTTATTGAAAACCGTCCAGATTTCTTCCAGCGTCAGGGCCTCGCCATTGTGCAAATAGGGCGCGTCTTCGTAGACGCGGTCGAGTTGGGGGATGTCAAACATCCCGTTGGTGTCGTACTGGGTTGCGGATTTCACGTCGGTGCTGATGCGGGCGGTGTAATGCGTCGCGGCGGGATGGCACGTGTCGCAACGGTTATAGACGGGAATCTCGCGCCCATCATTGGTGTTTTGGCGGTAGTAGATGGTTTTGCCGCGCTCTTGCGCTTCGGTCAGTTGCCCATCGGCCGCAAGATGCCGGTTGGGGGCGAGCCGAATGTTATTCAAGTAGGTAAGCAGCGCCTCCAACTCCTGCGGGTTGAATCCCTCCGAGCGGAAAAAGTATTTGGCGATGCGGGGGCCGCATTGCGTGGCCAGGTCGGGGTTCTTGCCGTTCCACTTGTAAGGCGCGGTCTCGCGAATTCCCCGCAGGGTGCGATTGGCCACGCGGTTGCGCCCCAGTTGCGGAGTCTCAATGTTCCACGATATCCCGTCCAGGTGCGAGTTGGGATGGCAGGTGGCGCAGGCGAACTGCCCCTGAAAACAAATCTTGGCGCTATGAAACATCTGCTCGCCGCGGCGCATCAGGGTGATTTCCCTGGGTCCGCCCAGATCGATGGTGGTTACGGACTGTAGCGTCGATCTCCGATCGACGGCCCGGCGGTCTGAGACCGCCGCTACAGCCGATTCTAAGTTCACAACAGTTATGGAATCATCCAGGCGATTCGCGATATAAGCCCAGCGGCTGTCCGGGGAGACCGCCACCGAAGTCGGATTGTGGCCGGTCGGCAGGCGCTTCAGCACGAAGGCGGCGGCAGAATCGAGGCGGTTGGCAATTTCTTCCGCGGGGACTTGCCGCAGGCGCCGCGCCAGGCGCGCGGTGTCGAGAATGGAAACGATGTCGGCGTCAGCGGAAGTAACCAGGGCGCGACGGCCATCGGGCGTAAAGGCCACGCCAGAATTCGTGGCAAAGTAATCATCAATATCGTCGAGCACCACCTGGGTTACCTTGGATTGCGCTTCGCCCACCGGCGCGCTCACAGCGGGCCGGACCACCGCCATGCCGTGCGTCATCATCCATCCCTGGGGAACCTGGATCAGCGGTCCCAGGTTTTTGGGGCGCATCAACGCGACGAGGAGGTCTCCACCTTGTAGCGGCGGTCTCTGACCGCCGATGCGTCGATCGGAGATCGACGCTACAGTTCGGGCATCGGAGATCGACGCGACAGTGGGCGGCGCTTCGGCAATGTGGCGCAGTTCGATGGCGCCGGGAATCAAAATACGCTCGGCCACTACTTGCTGGGTGGTGTCGAGGGAGAGCAATTCGGAAACCGGCGGCTGATCGTAGGGCCCCAGGTGAGGCAGGATGTTGGAAACGTAAACCCGCCGGCCATCGCGCGAAAGCGCCACCTGCTCCGGATATCGATGCGTCACGAAGCGCTTGATTTCCGCGCCCGAGGCGAGATCGATCAACGAGACGCTGTCAGCAATGCTGTTGGCAACGTAAAGAGTTTTGCCGGGGCGATCGGTAACCAGACCAACCGGTCCCCAGCCGGCTTTAAGCGTGCGCTTCACCACAAACGTGGCCGCGTCGACTTCGGTGACCGTGTCACTCCATTCGTTGGAAATGTAGAGGGTCTTGCCGTCCGGGGAAATCGCCAGACCCTTGGGTTTGTGGCCGACCTCGGCTTTTGCCACCACTTGCCGGGTTTGCGTGTCAACGGCCAGCACGGAATCAGCGTCTTCGCATACGACGAAGAGCTTTTTTCCGTCGACGGAAAGCTTGATTTCGACAGGAGTCAAGTACGCGGGTTCGGCGGTGACGTTTTCTTGCGGGCTGATGGGTGCGGCCAGCGGAGAGGGAATCCTCGTCGCCAACAGGAGTGTACCCAGGGCAAAGCCGGCTATGATGAGCCATGTCCTTTGCGGGTCGCGATTTGTAGTTCTAGTTTCCATCATATTCTCGCGCATCGAAGAAAAGATTCACCACAGAGACACAGAGGCTCACGGAGAAAAGACCAAGCAGAGAAGTTCTTCTCTGTGCTCTCTGTGTCTCTGTGGTGAATCTTTTCTTTGTGAATCTCTTCATAAGCTTCCATTGATGAAACGGTGAATGCCGTCCTTTACTACCGGCACATTGAAATTAATCAACAATCCGAGCTTGCATCCCGATAACTTAAGGTAAGTGATGACTTGAGCTTCGTGGATGGGCGCCAGAGCATCGACTGACTTGACTTCAACGACGACTGACCCTTCCACGAGGAGATCGATTCTGTATCCACAGTCCAGTTTGACCTGCTCGTAAACAAGGGGAAGGGGCTTCTGCTGCTCTACCCGCAATCCCCGCTTCCCAAGTTCATATGCCAGACAATACTCATACGCGGATTCCAGTAAGCCAGGACCGAGGGTTCTGTGAACCTGGATGGCCGCACCAATGATGCTTTCCGTGATGCCGTTCAATCGCTCTCGCTCAGTCATCGGTCAATCCAAGGAAGAATTCACCACAGAGACACAGAGGTCACAGAGAAAAGACAAACCAGAACAGCCCTCTCTGTGCTCTCTGTGTCTCTGTGGTGAATCCGATGTTTGCTCGCGTAGCATCATTGCGATTTTGCTCCCATTGCTGCTGGGGCAATCGGTTCCTGCACTTTCAAAATCTGGTCCGCCGGAACGTGTTCCAGGATTTGTTCGGTGCCGCTCGGCCAATGAATGATCAGTTTGTCCACAGAGGCGTGCTGCCCCAGCCCGAAGTGCGGGCGCGGATCGCCCTGCGAGAGGTAGCCGTTTTCCGAGCCGGCTTCGATGTACTGGTGCAAGTCGCCGGCGATGGCTTCCAGGCGCGCGCCGAATCCATCGCGATTGCTTTTGGCGCCCACCAGCTTGAGGGTCAGCCAATGATTGCGCGCCCCTGACGCCGGGGGCTTGGCGTGCAAGAGGATGCCATTGCCCCCCAGCACCATGATGAAGGCGTCCATATAACCGTCATTGTCGTAATCGCCAAAGCAAGCGCCCCGGCCCACTTTCTTGACCTGAAAATAGCTGCCCGCTTGCGACGACATATCCGTGAACGTCGAATCGCCATTGTTGCGGAGCAGGGAATCTTCCATGGGAATCAGCCAGTGCAGGCCGCCGTTCACGATGAACAAATCCTTCCACCCGTCGTTGTCGTAATCGTAAAAGCCGTCACCCCATGCCACGTACTGGCCGGAGACCGCAGCCACGCCCGTTTCGACCGTGGTGTCGAGCCAGAAGCCCTTGGGTCCGGGGTTGTGAAACAGCCGGTGATAGCGCATGTCGGAGACGAACAGGTCCTGCCAGCCATCGTTGTCATAGTCCCCGAAGATAGGGTTCATGGCGGAGGTCGCTTCGCCATTGGCTCCGAAGGCCGTGTTGACGTCCGCCGCCACGTTGGTAAAGGTACCATCGCGATTGTTGTGGTACATGTAGCTTTCCATCGTGTCGTTGGCGATGTAGATGTCGGGCCAGCCGTCGTTGTCGAAATCACCGACGGTCACTCCCATGGCGCGGCCCAGGGGGTTGTCAATGCCGGCCTTGTGGGAGACATCCGTGAACGTCCCGTCGCCGTTGTTGTGAAAGAGGCGATCGGCGTCGCCCTCGTAGTCGAGCGGGCCGGGGAAGGCGTCGGCGGTGAAGTATTCGCGCTTGGCGTTGGGATCAAACTTCAGGTAATTGCCCACGAACAGATCGAGCTTGCCGTCGCGGTCGTAGTCGATCCAGGCCGCGCCGGTGCCAAAGTGCGGATTCTCCACGCCCGCTTTGGCAGTCACGTCTGTAAAGGTTCCGTTGCCGTTGTTGTGGTAGAGGATGGAAGAACCCCAGTTGGTCACGAACATGTCCTCATAGCCATCGTTGTCATAGTCGCCTACCGTTACGCCCATGCCGAAGCCTTTGCCCGCCACGCCGGCCTGCGCGGTGACGTCCGTAAAGGTGCCGTCGCCGTTGTTGCGGTACAGATGATTGGTGGCTTCCATGCCCTCGGGCTTGGAGAATTTGGTGACCCCATCAACATAGCGGCCACTGACCACGTAGAGGTCCAGCAGCCCATCATTGTTGTAGTCGATCCACGCGCAGCCGGAACCCGTGGCCTCCATAATCGAGCTGAGCTTCTGCTCGCCGAACGAGTGCTTAAAATGAATGCCGGCTTTCTCCGTAACGTCTTCGTAGGTCACGAGCGAGGACGGGGGCGGAGTTTTCGGCGCCGGGCTCTGAGCAGGGGCCTGGAGGTTGGTCCACAACAAGCTGACGGCGATTGCCGCGAGAACCAGCGATCGTAGGAAAGAAACCTTCATTACTACCTCAATGTGCGCTGGCGGGATGATCCGCTAAGTCCAGGCGCGTGGGTGTGTCAAAGCGGCGTAGCGCTAGCGGCCAGCGGTTTTCCGGAGCCAGGGCGTGGTCCTCGTGGCAGCCCACACAGCCGTGCTCTTCGCCGGAACGCGCCCAGATCCAGCTCCGCTGCGCGCGAACCACATGGCCGGCAGCGTCGAGCACTTCGAACCTCACCGGCTGGTCGGGCGGCACCGCGATGTAGAACGAACCGTCTTCCTCCATGGGGGCTTCCCCCAATAGGACTTCCTTTTGGGTCACGGCATCGAGCTTCAACACGCGAACTCGCGCGAGCTTCGCCGCAATTCTCCCGTGGGGAACGCCCTCGGCCAGATGACCGTCGAGGCAAAGGAAATAGCCCCGGTGAAGGTCGGGGTTCAGCGTGCTCCAGTACCAGCGAGGCGGTTCGTGAGCCGCCACCGGGACCGCTTCCACCGTGGAGAGCTTCGGGTCCTCGTAAATGGGTTTGACAAACTTCCCCGCCGCCGCGTCGAAGGCGTAAAGGGTTAGTTTCTTTCCTGTCGCCGCGCCGACGGGGGATTGGCGCGCCACCAGCAGCTCATCTGCGGCCATGGGCTGTGGCGACGAAGCCACAACGGGCGGGACCGTAAGCGGAGCATTGTGCAACGCGCCGCGGCGAATCCAGGCGAGATCGCCGCCCAGGCTCTGGCTGGTGAGCGATGCCTTCACGAAGACCACCGCGCCGTCGTCGAGTTCTTGGGCTTGGCTGCGAATGGCGGGGTGCTGATGATCGCAGCGCATCGTCGCCAAGCCGGTGCCGTCGAGCCGCAAGGTGTAAAGCTCGCGGTCGGCAGGCAGCCCGTTCGAGGGAAGGAGGGGGGAGCGCGCCGTCGCCAGAATCACGCCATTCTTCAAGACTGTCTCCACCTGGAAGTCGCCAGGGCCGAAGGTGATGGGTTGGGCGTCAGAGCCGTCGACTTTGCTAGTCCAAATTTGAGAAGTTGCGCGGGTCGGGGTGGACGCCTGGGCGGGATTGTGGATAAAGGGCGAATGAGCGCCACTGAGGGCTCCACCCCGCTCCTCGGGGAGCGCCGTATAGACAATTTGTCCCCGAGGGAGGTAGGCGGGCTTCACGCAGTCGTCGGGGCAATGAGTAATTTGCCGGGCGGCCGAGCCGTCCGCATTCATTTCCCAGATTTGCCAGCGCGAATCTGCCATCTCTTTGCCGGCGAATAGCACCCGAGCCCCGTCAAAGGAAGTTCGGGGATCGGCGGCAGCGAAGAAATCGGGAGTCAGACTGTGGGGAGTGTGCCCGGACGCCGCCAGCCTCACCAAACGGCTGCCCTGGGGAAAGCGTCCGGAGAGGGGTCCGGGGCGCACCACGGGTGCCTGAACGATGAGCAGGTCAGGCAGCGCTTCGGCTTGATTGCCCCCTTGCGAATCTGCCAGATGCTGGACTTTGACAAAAGCGTCACCACGACTCCCCAGCTTGGGCGTAGGCGTGTCCGCCGCGATAGTGCATGGTGCAAGCCACAGTCCCAGCCCGACGGTGAGAATCATGCGGCAGGCGCGGATTGGATTGGAGATCGACAACATAAACCTACTCGGACCGTGCTGCGGTAAAGGAGCTGACGAACCACTTTTCATCATCCGAAACTGAACACCCAAAACTGCGCGCCAACCACCGAATCCGCTTCAGCTCCATATATCTACTGCAACCCGATATGACATTTCACGCTACCCTGGGCACCGCAGCATGTCTATGACCGCCGTCAGGTTTTTAGATGACGCATGTCAAATATGGGCGATCTAATTATTTTATTGTTTTCGACTAATGTCTAATATTACCAGTGAGATAGGAGGGATCATGTTGAAAATGGCGTACGGACCTCTCCGCCCCCGAGACCGAGAGGTCTCTTCCGCATATCTCGTTTCATTTTTCTGAGGTTATATAATAATAATGAAACGCATTTTTGTCGTTGATGGTTTTTCGAAATGAGTTCAAGGTTTCTGTTGACGGGTCACCGTGAATTCAGTAATCATTTGGGTTATGTCATGGTTTTATGGTCTTTAATGGGTTGTCAAGGGTTGGAGCGAAGGTGACAGGCAAAGTCACAGGGTTAGGAACCTCCGTGCAGGGAACTGCTCATGCATAAACATATCCCCTGCGAACTCGTCGGCGTCTTTGCAGCCCTTCCCACTCCATTTGGGCCGGATGGGAACCCGCTCCTGGAGCCCTTGGATGCGCTGGTCGACTTTGCTCTCGACCACGGCCTCGAAGGCCTGTGCCTGGGAGGAGCCACGGGCGAGTACGCCGCATGCAGTGTGGAGCATCGCCTGGAGATTTTTCAGCGCGCAGCCCGGCGAGTGAAAGGGCGAGCCCACTTGATCTGCGCCATCGGGGCCGAGCACGCAGGCCAAGTCAAGCAGTTGGCGCGCGCCGCCGCCGACTGCGGGGCGATCGCGCTGCTCTTTCCGCCGCCCGCGTTCCAGCCTTACGCGCAGGATGATCTGGTGGATTTCATGGGGCAGGTCAGCGCCGATTTGCCTTTGCCGGTGCTGCTCTACAACATCCCGCAATGCACGCGCGACTTGGGGATGGCGAACATCCTGCGCCTGATTGCCACGGTTCCGAACATCATCGGCCTCAAGGACAGCTCCGGGCGCCAAGCGAACCTGGCGGCCATTGGCCAGGCGAAAGCGCAAACGCCGATGGCCTTTTTTGTGGGCAGCGACGACCTGCTTCTGGAAGCCTTTGAGCACGGCGCGGTGGGTGTGATCTCGGGAATCGCCAGCGCCTGCCCGGAGCTGATTCTGCCCGTGTATGAAGCGCGGCGCGGCGGAAGATACGAAGAAGCGCGCGCCCTGCAATCCCCCCTGGACGAGTTCATCTCCCACTCTCGCGAGCTTCCTCCCCCATGGGCCACCAAACTTGCCTTAAGAGTGCGAGGCCTGGAGATCGGATCGTTGGCCTGGCCGATGGGATCCCACCTCCGCCGAGAAGCCCAGGAATTCCAGGGCTGGTTCGCGGGCCAAATCGCCACCTACCAGGCTGCCGGACCCACCCCCGTTAGAGTTTAAGCCACGGGGAATTGTCGATTTGATTCATCTCGTCACCGCAACCTGCCGATAACCGAAGCGGGGTAGTGTGTCACGAGGGGGTCCGGCGGTCGGTGCTGGCTTGGCGCTGTCCTCCTGAGCGATCAGGCCTCTGCCCGCCCGTTCTCTTTCAGGCTTTGCCGGTTTCTCGTACTCGTCACTGGTTACTCGCCACTTGTCACTGCCTTTTACACCTCTCGCAAGTCCCCTCCGGAATGAGCCTCACTTGTCGGACGCATCTTCCTTTTTGTTTTAGGCGGGATATTTTATCGAACTGCTTGGGATGATGGCAGTTGCGCGTTGTCTTGGACGTCGAGCTCCTGACTACATAGTCGGCAGGGTGACGCCGAGTGCCTTGAGAATTTCTTGCTGGCGGGCGTCCGGTTGAGGCAGCTTGGTCAGCGTGGTTTTCTCATCGACCGGGTAGTGCAGCAGGCACAGGCGGGTCAAGGCCCGCAGCGCATCCGGCAAGGTGATGGCGTCGGCCCGAGTCTCGGTGGTGCCAAAGGCCGCTCGTAATCGCCGCTCCATCTCACGACTGACTTTCAAGGCCAGCAGGCAGCAGAACACGTGCCCCCGCGTGCGGCTCTCTTTGCGCACCCAGACGGGCCGCACCTCCAGCAAGCCCGTCTTCAGGGTGCGAAAATCGCGCTCTACCTTCTGGAGCGAAACATAGCTGTCATGCACTTGCTGGGCGCTCATCGCGGCGGGGGCCACGTCGGTGGTCACCACATAGCAGCCTGCCAACTCCAGCGCCCGGTCGATCGCTGCTTCGTTCCTTTGCAACTTCAACTGCGTGCCTTCGAGCGGGATTTCCACCAGGCCCGTCAACTTGTGCCGCTCGACCCAGGCTTGCATCGCCCGTTGGCCCGCTTCCGGCTGGCAGCGGGGGTGGGTGCGCACCTGCTCGTTGCGCGCCTGGATCTGGGCTTCCAGCTTCGTCAGTTTGTCGTCCAGGCGATGCTGCTCGCGCTGTGCCTCCTGCGGATTCCGGCGCAGGATATAGCGCACGCCCTCCGCTTCCACTTCCGAGACGGTCTCACTGAACAGGTTCAACTGCAAGGTTCCTTGGGCCAGCAGCCGGCGAACCTGCGGGTCGGTCAAGGCCGTGATATAGCGCAACCCCGCTCCCGTCAGCGCTTGCTTCCCCTTACTTTTCACCATCCCCCGGTCCCCCACGAAGACCAATTCCTCCACCCCGAATTGTCCCTGCAGAATCTGGATCTGTTCTACCACGGTGGTGGGATCACTGCGGTTCCCTTCGAACACCCGCACGGCCAGCGGTTCGCCTGCCTCGTCCGCCAACAGGCCGATGACGATTTGCAACTTGCCCCGCTTTCCGTCGCGGTTGTAACCGTACTCCCCCAACTCGTTCTTCTCCCCTTCCAGATAACTGCTCGTCACGTCGTAGAGAAACAGCCGGGGCGGCTGGCCGCGTCGAGCCAGGTAGCGGCGATACAGGGTCTTTTCCATCTTCCCCTGACGAGCCGCCAAGTCATCCAAGGCGGCATACAGATCGTCCTCGTCGAACTTCCCCAGGCCCAGCACTTCGGCCACCGCCTGATCCTGGGCCCAGCGCACCGCGGAAAGGCGCGAGCCCTGGTGAGCGACACGGGCCAACACCAGGAACAGAGCGAGTTTCGCCAGCCGGCTATGACCGAGCGCGGCACCGATGCCCAGAGCCTTGGCGATCTGCTTGAGCACGAACAAGAGGCCGAACACGCCTCCCAACTGAGGGGCCCGGGAGAGCTCGGCGGCCTGATCGAACTCGCCCCGCAACAGGCGGCGGAGGGCTTCGATGCGGGCGGGGAGCCAATGCGAGAGGTTGGCGAGGGTGCGGTTCTTAACCTTGCCGTGATGGCGAAAAGATTCGCGCAGGAGGATGGCGGGCGGGGAGTTGCGGTTAGGGACGGTTGTGATATACATGACTCCCGTATACCATCATAATCTAGCAATGTCAAGGACAATCTTCAATATACATGACTACACTATGATGCCCAAAAACAGGACAACCCCTCTCGATGCAAGGATTTTGAGTCAATCACTAGAAGGAAGATCCGTCGGAGCGCCAGCCCGCGGGCTTGCGGTTCTCGATTTGGACGGAAGGCGTCCCAGTTATCACCCAACACCGTCCCCTAAGCCAATGGGCAGTCGGGGTCTTGCATTTCCCGCCTGCCGGGTGTATACCTTCGTCACGTTTATTCTGTAGTAGCTACCCCGCGGACGGCCGGGTCGCCAGGAGCGCGACGGCCCCGCTACCCGCCTCTTGCCAAGGCAAGGAGGAAGCCGTGGACTATAACCTGCTCGAAGAACCGTGGATTCCCGTTTTATGGAAAAATGGGAATAGCAGTCGCGTGGGCGTTCTTGAGGTGCCTGCACAATGAGGGTATGTGATATGGGTTTCTCGGGCAGTCAAATTTTCCAGTGGTCACGATTGTGGGCCAAGACCAGCCCAGACCGGGCGAATCAAGGTCGTGCGCATCGCCGCTATCACCCCCTGTTGTACCACATGCTCGACGTTGCCGCCGTGGGGGGTCTGGTTTGGGACTATTGCCTTGGCCCGGAGTTTCGCAAGAGGCTCGAATGGGCATTGGGAAGTGAGGCGCGAACTCAAATCGTGTTTCTGGCCGGTGCGCACGACCTCGGCAAAGGCAGCCCGGGCTTCCAGAAGAAAGTCCAGGAATTATCGCAACAGTCCGGGTTTCCATTCTCCAGAAACGACCAGGACCGCCCACACGGGATCATCAGCGCGCATATCTTGAATCAAGTGCTCGGCCCGGCTTCTGCCGTTCTGGCCCGAATCGCCGGGGGGCACCACGGTGTTTTTCCGAGATCAGCCGAACTCCGAATGGGCAGGGATACGCTTGGGGACAACGGTTGGAACACGGCCCGACAGGACTTGATTCAAGCATTCGCCGACGCCGTGAAGTTCGACCTGAAACAGGCAGCGAATTCCGCGAACGCAATCGCGGACCCGGGCGCCGTTCCCATCCTCGCCGGGTTTATCTCCGTGGTGGACTGGATCGGCTCGAATCAGGATTTCTTCCCGTGTGCGGCGGAATGTGGAACTCCGCTTGAGTTGAATGCGGTGCAATACTGGACGCACGCGCAAGGCCAGGCGCGAAAAGCTCTTGAGAAACTAGGCTGGCTTCCGGCAGTTACCTTCGCCGTTGAGGCGCCGTTCGATGCCGTCTTTAGCGGTTTCGTCCCTAACGCCCTCCAAGCGACCGCAATCGAATTGGCCTCAAAGCAAACCTCTCCGTACCTCATGATCATCGAGGCGCCGATGGGCCAAGGCAAGACCGAAGCGGCGCTCTATGCGGCGGATATGGCGATGTGCAGGGGTTTTGCGCGCGGCATGTACATTGCAATGCCGACCCAGGCGACCGGGAATGCCATGTTCAAGAGGGTTCTGGGTGATTACCTGAAAAGGCGGGGCCACCAGGGAAAGCTCAACTTGCAACTCGTGCATGGCGACGCTCTGCTTGCGCAAATGGCGGAAGTGAAAGAAGGTGAGATTGCGGAGTTTACTCCTAAGGCCGTCGGCGACGGGGGCGATGTGGAGGCCCAATCCTGGTTCACGGCCAAGAAAAGGCCGCTTCTAGCCCCGTTCGGCGTCGGCACCATCGACCAAAGCCTGTTGAGCGTCCTTCAAACCAGGCACTGGTTTGTGCGTCTCTTCGGGTTGGGGGGCAAGGTGGTGATCTTCGACGAGGTGCACGCCTACGACGCCTACATGAGCACCATCCTCGAACGGCTTCTGCATTGGCTGGCAGAAGTGGATTGCACCGTCATTCTGCTTTCCGCGACACTTCCGGAGGCCAGGCGAAAAGCGCTCGCCAAAGCCTACTCCGGCCGCGACGATATCGAGTATAAACGCTACCCGCGAATCACGCTGTCCAAGCCACGCCACTACCCCAATGTGCAGACAGATAACGCCCCGGTATGCGCAGAGATACCCATGGAGAAGCCGTGCGCGATTGACGTGCGCTTTGCCAAGGCCGATTTGCCAACTCTATGCGCCACCCTGAACCAGCAACTGGAGCATGGCGGATGCGCCGCTGTCATATGCAATACCGTCAACCGCTCGATTGAGGTTTATAAACACCTTCGCGACGCCCTGAAGGACACCGAGTGCCTGCTTTTCCACGCCCGCACGCTCCAGATGTGGCGGCGCGAGCGGGAAGCGGAAGTCCTGCGCAGGTTCGGCAAAGGTGAGAAACAGGCGGACGGCACTTACGCAAACCCGCATCGCCCGGCGCGCGCGGTCTTGGTGGCAACACAGGTCATCGAACAGAGCCTGGACCTGGATTTCGACCTCATGTTTTCGGAGATTGCCCCCGCCGATTTGTTGCTCCAGCGCTGCGGCCGTCTGCACCGGCATCCACGCCAGCGCCCGGCGGGCCTTGAAACACCGCAGTTCATCGTGCTCTGCGACGCCGGAACGTCCGGCCCTCCACCCGAATCATTCGGCAAGAGCATCGAGTGCATTTACGACCGCTACGTCCTGTTGCGCACTTGGATTACGCTCCGCCAACGAAAGAAACTCGAAATACCCACCGAAATCGAGGCGTTGGTCGAGGCGGTCTATGGCGATTCGGCCAAGGACTGCGGCGACGAATGGAACGCTGACCTGAAGCAGGCCAAAGAGCAAATGGAATACGCCCGCAGCGAATCCGCCAAAGCGGCCGGTAAACTTCTGGTTTGCCGCCCGAAGTTCCCCGATGACCTCATTGAGGATTTTAACGATGAACTGGCCGACGATGAAGACCCGCTAGTTCACAAAACCGTAAGGGCGGCAACGCGCGAGGGTGATCCTTCCATTACCGCCGTGATGCTGCCAGAGGACACGATTCTTACAGATGACCCAGGCATTTTGCAGGTCCGAGCACTGCTCGACCGTTCGGCCAAACTGAGCCACAGGGGAATCTTCCACTCCTTACTCGACGAAGGCGAATCACCGCCCGAGTGGATCAACAATGCCCACCTTCGTCACGCCCGTCTACTGCGGCTTGACGGACAGAGCCAAGGCCGGGTCGGGAATTACATTTTGACCGTGGATGAAAAACTGGGAGTCGTAATCGAAAAGGACGGCGAAACCCATGGCTGAGTTCAACCTGATAGACGAAGATTGGATTCCATGCATCGATCTTGATGGTAAGGTCATCACCTACGGCATCCAAAACACTCTCCTGAACGCGCACGAGCTGCGCGAGATTTCTGACGACTCGCCGCTGGTAACCGTGGCGCTTCATCGCTTACTGCTGGCGATTTTGTATCGAGTACACGGCGGCCCCCAAAACTTCGCGGCTTGGAACAGGTTGCATACCAGTGGGACCTTCAGCCACCAGACTGTAACGGACTACTTGAATAAATGGCGTGACCGTTTCCACCTCATCGCCGAGAGCCACCCGTTTTTTCAGATGGCGCAACTTGAAACGAAGAGGACGGCCTCCGTCGCTCGTCTTGCAACCGAATGCGCGAGTGGTAATAACGCGACACTCTTCGATCATTCTGGAGATGAAGAACAGGTCGATTGGCAGTTCGGCGGGGCGGCAAAGCAGTTGATCGCCTGTCAGTCATTTGCGTTGGGATTCGGGAAAAGTGGAAATGCTAAGATCAACGGCAAAGAAGAGATACTGCCCTACTCGGCAGATGGAATTGCGCTCCGCGGCATGAATATCTGGCTGCAGGGTGTGACTCTGTTCGACACGCTCATGATCAACCTTGCGCCCACTATCGACGATTCATTACCCCCTTGGGAGTTGGACGATCCTCACAAGCACCGGGACAGGCTCGATGGCAAAGACAGGAAGGCAGTCGCAGCATTTGGTGTAGTTGACCGCCTGAGCTGGCAAAGTCGCTTGGTGCGGCTCCTTCCCCATGACGGAAGTTTTTCAAAGATGTACTTCACGCAGGGTCGGTCGGCCGATAAGTCGCCCGGTGACCCTATGAAGGTGTATCGAGCATCGAAAGAAGAAGGCGTATCCCCCCTTCCCCTGAGCAGCGGCAAAGCCGCATGGCGTGATGCCCATTCAATTCTTACGATTCCACCCCCTAACAGCAACGAACGACGGCCTGAATGCTTCAACCTCGCCGCCCGCACCGGTTCGGCGGCGGGCCAAGCGCAGACCCAATTCGTCACACACGTTGTCGGCTTGGCGTCGGCTCCGAACAAAGCCGGGAAATTCCTACTCTGGCGGCACGAGCGTATGCCCGTGCCAGCCGCATTGCTCTCCGACCCAAACCTGATTGAGCGGGTCGGCGGCCTGATACAAAACGCCGAGCTGGCGGCAATCGAACTCAACTACCGAACCCGCAGGATCGCAAAACTCTATCTTGCCCCCGACGCAGAATCACCTAACGGCAGGAAAGCCGATCCGGACGAGATTACCAAGGTGGCCGATGCCACTGACCCCCGCCCTGCTTACTGGGCCCGCATGGAGGGGCATTTCTTTGCCCTGCTGGAGAATCTCGCCATGGATTGGGACGTCGAACACGACGGCTGGAAGCCGGACGAGCAACAAGCAGCGACCAACGCTTGGCGCGGGCATGTGAAGCGCGAGGCACAGCGAGCGCTGGAGGAGAGCGTCCGCACTCTCGGCACGACGGCCCGGGCCATCCAGGCCGTCGCCCGGGTTCGCACAGATTTCAATGATGGTGATCTCAAGCCCCAGCCGCAGAAAGCGGCCAAGACAAAACCCAAATCTAAAGGAGGCAAGAAGAAATGAGCCTCGATGAGAGACAAAAGACGTTTATCGGCTACCTACTCAGCTTGGCCCAGCAAGGCAGAGAGGACCGGGGCGCGCTTGCCGATCTGCGCAGCGGCCTGGGCAAGGAACCCGGCGGGATGGGGCGTGTTCATAAGCACGTCGCGCCGTATTTGCCCGAAAGAAACTATGACGATCGGTGGTACTACTTGGCCGCGACGCTTTTCGGGGCATTCCCTCAGCATCGGGGAGGCCGCTCGTTGGGCGCGGCTTTTCGCCCGCTCAAGCAGAAGAGCGACAGCATGGAAGCGCGCTTCGTCGCGCTCCTCAACGCTCACGCCGATGACCTGGACGACCATCTGCGCCATGCCGTCAGCCTCTTGAAGGCTAATGAGCAGCCGCTCGACTGGTTTCAGTTCTTCCAAGATCTGCTTCAGTGGGACCACCCGGATGGATACATTCAACTGCGGTGGGCACGCGACTTTTACAAGACCGATTCCAATTCAACCGTAAAAAAGGAGGACCAAGACCATGAATGACTCCGGCGTCAAAATTGAAGTTCATCTGATCCAGAATTTCGCTCCCTCCAACCTGAACCGCGATGATACGGGCCAGCCCAAAAGCGCTACCTTTGGGGGTTTCCGGCGGGCGCGTGTGTCCAGCCAATGCGGCAAGCGCGCGGCCCGCGACTGGTGGCGCGAACGCGGCACGGCCACCGTCGGCAACAGGACAAAGAGGCTCCAGCAACTGATTGGCGACAAGCTTGCCAAGGACGAGGAATTCACGAAGAGGGTGGCCAACGAGGAAGACCGCAAAACTGGGATTCGGGCGTTCACGGACGCGTATTATGCCGCCGCGGACAAAAAGAAACCGGATAACACGAGCGTCCTAATCTTCATTGGTCCTGATGAGGTTGATGTCTGTGCGCGCGCGATAAAGGAGATGTGGGACGGTGACACCACGAAGGTCCGAATCAAGGGGGCGCAAGTCTCCGCCGACATCGCCTTGTTCGGGCGCATGCTCGCCGAGCAGCCGGGGCGCAACACGGACGGCGCCTGCCAGGTTGCCCATCCCATCTCCACTCATAAGGTCGATATGGAGATGGATTTCTATACTGCCGTGGATGACCTCAACCCTCAGGAAGAAACCGGCGCCGGGATGATGGGCGTCGTCGGTTTCAACAGCGCCTGCTACTACCGCTATGCGCTGGTGGACCGCGACCAACTCGCCCGGAATCTCGCGCGCAAGACGGGGCGCGAGAGCGGCGAATGGACGGACACACTCGAAGCCAAGGACTACGAGGCAGCCGATACCGTAGTCAAGGCCTTCCTCGAAGCGATGGTCTATGCTATTCCCACCGGTAAGCAAAACTCCTTCGCTGCTCAGAACCTCCCTTCGTTCGGACTGTTCGTCAGACGCCAGGGCGGGGTCCCTGTGTCGCTTGCCAACGCCTTTGCCAAGCCCGTTCGCCCCACTAAAGATGATGAGGATATGGTGGGTCTATCGGTTGATCGCCTGACCAGGCACTGGGACGCGATCAAGAACGTCTATGGCGACCAGGGAGTCCAGACGACCGCGTGCTTTCACATTCAGCAGGAAGGCCGGCTGAATGGGCTCAGCGGCTCAGACAAGCTTACCGTCAAGGACGCAATCAATGCCATGATGGAGGCAAAATCGTGAGTGAAACGTACACCCTTCTCTTGCGACTGGAAGGCCCCATGCAGTCCTGGGGATACCGCAGTCGGTTTGACTACCGCGACACGGCGCTGGAGCCAACCCGCAGCGGTGTGATTGGCCTGATCTGCGCGGCCATGGGCATCGCACGGGGGGAACCTATCTCGCAATTCGACCCTATCCGCATGGGAGTACGCGTGGAAAAAGAGGGGCGGCCCGAACGTGACTACCATACCGCGCTCGACGTTATCAAGGCCGATGGTAGCGATACGGATACTGTCGTGTCCTATCGGGACTATCTTGCTGATGCGTCATTCACCGTTGGGTTGCAATCGGAAAACAAGGAGCTACTCGAACATATCGCCGCAAGCCTTCGCAATCCGCAGTGGTTCCTGTTTTTGGGCCGCAAGGCGTTTCCCCTGGCTGTCCTGCCCCTTCGCCCCGACGATTGCCCGATGCCGGGTACTTTAGAAACACACCTGTTCTCGGGAGACGCTAATAAACGTATCGTGTTGGAAACCGATGACGGCGAAAGAACCCAGCACGACTGGCCTCTCTGTTTCCGCGAGCGGCGTTTTAAGCCGCGACCAATCCACACCATCTATGGAGGAGGGATGCCATGACGGCTGTCGCCACAACCCAACTCTATCTCTCCCGCCTTCTCCTCAACCCGCGCTCGCGGCAGGTCAGGAGTGAACTGGCGCAACCTTACGAAATGCACCGCACGCTAATGCGCGGGTTCCCCATAGCAACGGACGAAGAACGGGCGACGGCACGCGAGCAATTTGGGGTCCTTTTCCGCCCGGAGGTGAACGAGCTGGATGGCACAGTAAAGGTTCTTGTCCAGTCGCTCGAAAAGCCGAACTGGACATTTCTTGATGGACTTTATGATTACCTTTGCACGGACGGGGAGATGCCCGGTGTTTCTTGCAAAGACATTATGCCGGCATGTCAGAATCTTCATCCGGGGCAGATTCTCCGGTTTCGCTTGCGCGCCAATCCCACCAAACGAATCGCGAAACGTGACGATCCGATGAAGGGCAAACGAGTGGAATTGACACAGGAGAATGAGCAAATCGACTGGCTGATTCGAAAAGGATTGGAGAGAGACAAGGGCGTGCCCGGAGGTTTCGAGATTCTCACGAAACACGTCAAGGACATGAGAGGCGAAATAAGGATGGTCCCGCGTGTAAATGTTTGCCCGGAAGGAAAGCAGAACGGCCGCAAAAGGGACCCGGCAGGCGGGCACGTCACCACGCATTTGGCGGTCTTATTCGAAGGCCTTTTGCGAGTGACGGGTAAACAAGCTTTCCTCGAAAGCTTGATCCGCGGCGTTGGCTCAGGCAAAGCTTTTGGTTTTGGCCTGCTTTCCGTGGCGCCCTGTACCACGCCGCCGGCGGCAGTCTCGTAGGGGCGGTTCGCGAACCGCCCCTACCCGCGTCGATCGGCGATCGACGCGCCGTAACGCCGCCATCCTGGCGGCACCGGCGGACGTGACACGGGGTCCCGCCCGTGACCGCTCACGGGCGGGACCCCGTGTCACGTCCGTATAGGTGGAGGCAATGTGCGAATTCAAGATCTCCACGTTCTACCGAAGTTCAGTGACGGCTGGAGTTATCTCTACGTCGAGCACTGCCGCGTCGATCAGGAAGACAAGGCCATTGCCTTCCACGATCAGGCCGGCAAGACCCCCGTGCCCTGTGCCAACCTGGCTTTGCTGATGCTGGGTCCGGGCGTGTCGATTACCCACGCGGCCATTTCCGTGCTGGCGGACCACGGGTGCCTGGTGGCGTGGTGCGGCGAAGAGGGCGTCCGCTTCTACGCCACGGGCATGGGCGAAACGCGCAGCGCCGACAATCTTCTCCATCAAGCGCGCTTGTGGGCGCACGAGGGTTTCCACATGCAAGTGGTGCGCCGGCTCTATCAATTGCGTTTTGCCGAGAAGTTTGACGCGGCGCTAAGCCTCCAGCAAATCCGCGGCATGGAAGGGGTGCGGGTTCGTGACGCTTACGCCCAAGCCGCCCAGGAAGCCGGCATCACGTGGTCGGGCCGCAGTTACAAGCGCGATGAGTGGAGCAAGGCCGACCCCGCCAACCGCGCCCTCTCTGCCGCGAATTCCTGCCTCTACGGCATCTGCCACGCGGCCATCGTCTCGGCCGGCTTCTCGCCCGCCCTGGGATTTGTCCATACCGGCAAGATGCTCTCGTTTGTGTACGACGTCGCCGACCTGTACAAAACCGAAATTACCGTGCCCGTGGCCTTTCGCGCCGCGGCGGAGGGGATCCGGCCAGTTGGAGCGGCGCGTGCGCATCACTTGCCGCGACCAGTTCGTATCCGCGCGGCTGCTGGAAAGGATTATTCCGGATATCCAGACGGCCCTGATGATGACCAAGGTGGCACCCTCCGGCAGCGACTTCGATCTCGACGCCGCCGCCCCCGGCTTCCTCTGGGATGATGCCGAAGGCGTGGTGGAAGGCGGGCGCCTGCTCGCCCCCGAAACGGACAAAACGGAGCCCGGCGATGGTGGTCCTGATTCTTGAACGCGTCCCTCCCGGACTGCGCGGCGAACTCACTCGCTGGTTCTTGGAACCCCAGGCGGGGGTGTTCGTGGGACGCGTCTCCGCCTTGGTCCGCGATCGGCTGTGGGAGAAAGCCTGCAGCCATGCTAAGGGAGGTGGTTGCCTCATTCTCTACTCGAGTGACAATGAACAGGGCTTTCGCGTCCGAAGCTGGGGCCGTACAGCCCGCGTCATCGATGACTTCGAGGGCCTTTTCCTCGTCCGTATGCCGTCGAATCAGTAGCTTGGGAAGTGTTGTCCCCACGCGCGTGGGGGTGAACCGATGTGAATAATCCGTTCCGCGTCGTAATGCGGGTTGTCCCCACGCGCGTGGGGGTGAACCGACGATGTGGTGATTGCCGACGCCTACGGGCGCGTTGTCCCCACGCGCGTGGGGGTGAACCGTATCACTGACCGGGTTCATCACGCGCAGATTCGTTGTCCCCACGCGCGTGGGGGTGAACCGCGGGCTGGAGTGTGGCGAGTCTCTGATGCGGAGTTGTCCCCACGCGCGTGGGGGTGAACCGCGTCACCAAGGGGAGTCGTTCCACCGATAGACGTTGTCCCCACGCGCGTGGGGGTGAACCGACTAAGGCCGTCGAGAAGCGCAACGAGCTTGAGTTGTCCCCACGCGCGTGGGGGTGAACCGGCTCCGCGCGTTCAGGTGTTGATTTAAGCGCGGTTGTCCCCACGCGCGTGGGGGTGAACCGGCGGTGGGACTCGACCGCTGTACGGCGAAGCGGTTGTCCCCACGCGCGTGGGGGTGAACCGTCGCCTTCGTAATGTTGTTCTCCGTCTCTCTGGTTGTCCCCACGCGCGTGGGGGTGAACCGAAGTCGCTCATTATTCGCCTGGCATGCCGGGTGTTGTCCCCACGCGCGTGGGGGTGAACCGGAATTGAAACACCTAATCAGGGTATCGAGCAGGTTGTCCCCACGCGCGTGGGGGTGAACCGCCCATCACCAGAGAAGAGATCGAGGCGGAGAAGTTGTCCCCACGCGCGTGGGGGTGAACCGACTGCCTTTCCGCGCTGAAGCGGACGATAGACGTTGTCCCCACGCGCGTGGGGGTGAACCGATCGGCGTTTGATCTGGACGCATGGATTCGGGTTGTCCCCACGCGCGTGGGGGTGAACCGAGTTCTCTATCGAAGCGGCGCGAGCCGGACAGGTTGTCCCCACGCGCGTGGGGGTGAACCGCGAAAGTCGGCCTGGCGAGACTGACTCATTGAGGTTGTCCCCACGCGCGTGGGGGTGAACCGAGATGATCGAATATCTCCTGTTGCTTGTTTCGGTTGTCCCCACGCGCGTGGGGGTGAACCGCAAAGTATCGGGCTGGCGAACGCTGCGTCGAAGTTGTCCCCACGCGCGTGGGGGTGAACCGCCGGTAGGCGCCGTTGCGCTGCTTGGCGATTTTGTTGTCCCCACGCGCGTGGGGGTGAACCGACGCTGTGGGCTTAGCGTTTGATTGCGACCTTGTTGTCCCCACGCGCGTGGGGGTGAACCGGTCGTCCGCGCCACTCGGCCGCCCCGCGCAGGTGTTGTCCCCACGCGCGTGGGGGTGAACCGGGACCGGGTATTCTGGCTACGGGAATCAAGGGAGTTGTCCCCACGCGCGTGGGGGTGAACCGCCATAGCCTCGGCTTGGAAAGCCTACGAGGAAGTTGTCCCCACGCGCGTGGGGGTGAACCGTGATCGGGGCGCGGATTGGCGAAACCGAATTGCGTTGTCCCCACGCGCGTGGGGGTGAACCGATGGGCGCTATTGATGCGGATTTTGCCAAGCAGTTGTCCCCACGCGCGTGGGGGTGAACCGTATCGCGGAGAATCCTCGTCAGCTTCTCGCCAGTTGTCCCCACGCGCGTGGGGGTGAACCGCAGCTTCGATCTTCCTGGATGGATTCCAATAGGTTGTCCCCACGCGCGTGGGGGTGAACCGGCCAAGGCGGAGTGGGACAAGGCCAAGGCGGAGTTGTCCCCACGCGCGTGGGGGTGAACCGGCAATCGCCCGGCGCTGGCTATCAGTGTTCTGCGTTGTCCCCACGCGCGTGGGGGTGAACCGTCAAAATACTCGGTGATACGGCAGAGGATAGTGTTGTCCCCACGCGCGTGGGGGTGAACCGACCTTGAACGGCAAGCGCGCGCGGATCAGGAGGTTGTCCCCACGCGCGTGGGGGTGAACCTGCTTGGCCCGTCAACCTGCAACCCGCGACGCCGTTGTCCCCACGCGCGTGGGGGTGAACCGGTGGAAGCGGAAGTGGCGGCAATCAAGAAAGCGTTGTCCCCACGCGCGTGGGGGTGAACCGTACCGCGACGCGGATGATGGGCGACGAGCCTTGTTGTCCCCACGCGCGTGGGGGTGAACCGGTGGAGACGCCGCGCGCCCAGCTTGGGGGCTTGTTGTCCCCACGCGCGTGGGGGTGAACCGGGACCGGGTATTATGGCTACGGGAATCAAGGGGTTGTCCCCACGCGCGTGGGGGTGAACCGTAGGAGGAAGATTTATGAGCAATGTATCGGGAGTTGTCCCCACGCGCGTGGGGGTGAACCGCCGGGAGTTACGAGCTTCGCAGAGCCGTAGCCGTTGTCCCCACGCGCGTGGGGGTGAACCGCCGCTGGGCCAGTATTGCGAGACCGTGGGCATGTTGTCCCCACGCGCGTGGGGGTGAACCGATTTACCGGCAGATTTAGGCCGCCGCGGATTGGTTGTCCCCACGCGCGTGGGGGTGAACCGCCATAGCCTCGGCTTGGAAAGCCTACGAGGAAGTTGTCCCCACGCGCGTGGGGGTGAACCGTGATCGGGGCGCGGATTGGCGAAACCGAATTCGTTGTCCCCACGCGCGTGGGGGTGAACCGATGGGCGCTATTGATGCGGATTTTACCAAGCAGTTGTCCCCACGCGCGTGGGGGTGAACCGTATCGCGGAGAATCCTCGTCAGCTTCTCGCCAGTTGTCCCCACGCGCGTGGGGGTGAACCGCAGCTTCGATCTTCCTGGATGGATTCCAATAGGTTGTCCCCACGCGCGTGGGGGTGAACCGGCCAAGGCGGAGTGGGACAAGGCCAAGGCGGAGTTGTCCCCACGCGCGTGGGGGTGAACCGGCAATCGCCCGGCGCTGGCTATCAGTGTTCTCGTTGTCCCCACGCGCGTGGGGGTGAACCGTTGGCGAATGTCGTGTTATCCCCGCAGTAGTTGTTGTCCCCACGCGCGTGGGGGTGAACCGAACGGAGATGCATCATGGCAGTTGAAGTTCAAGTTGTCCCCACGCGCGTGGGGGTGAACCGCCGCAAGTCCTCGGCCGGCGCCGGGGCCTCCAGTTGTCCCCACGCGCGTGGGGGTGAACCGTACCGCTTCGCCGTACAGCGGTCGAGTCCCACGTTGTCCCCACGCGCGTGGGGGTGAACCCACACACACACACACACACGTTGTCCCCACGCGCGTGGGGGTGAACCGAAGGGGTGACGAATGAAGGGTAAAGCTATAGAGTTGTCCCCACGCGCGTGGGGGTGAACCGTTCTCCGGCCTGGTGAGTAATGAGCCCATAAAGTTGTCCCCACGCGCGTGGGGGTGAACCGACGATAACACACAGAGAAAGAAACGCGAGGACGTTGTCCCCACGCGCGTGGGGGTGAACCGGGTTCGGGCTATACCGCAGTCCCGAACATGTAGTTGTCCCCACGCGCGTGGGGGTGAACCGCCAAGGCGGAGTATGACAAGGCCGTGGACAAGGTTGTCCCCACGCGCGTGGGGGTGAACCGCCAAGCGGCGTATCGAGTTCGAACTAACGAGAGTTGTCCCCACGCGCGTGGGGGTGAACCGCTATCGAACAATTTGCCAAGCGCACCGGGCAAGTTGTCCCCACGTGCGTGGGGGTGAACCGCTTAACGCCTCGGCTTGACCCTCCGCCGAGGTGTTGTCCCCACGCGCGTGGGGGTGAACCGCAGTTAACGTGTTGAAAGAGGTTGTTAAACAAGTTGTCCCCACGCGCGTGGGGGTGAACCGTATTATAAACGATGATTTCGGCTATATTGCCCGTTGTCCCCACGCGCGTGGGGGTGAACCGACGAAATTGAGTTCGCACTTCACCTTTACGACGTTGTCCCCACGCGCGTGGGGGTGAACCGTCTTGCGGGTGATCGTGGAGGGCACGGACACCGTTGTCCCCACGCGCGTGGGGGTGAACCGCACGCGCGGATCAGGAGGCGGGGTGCGCAGGCGTTGTCCCCACGCGCGTGGGGGTGAACCGTGTATGCCGTGTGAGCACTCTACTCTTGGATCGTTGTCCCCACGCGCGTGGGGGTGAACCGTCAAAATACTCGGTGATACGGCAGAGGATAGTGTTGTCCCCACGCGCGTGGGGGTGAACCGACCTTGAACGGCAAGCGCGCGCGGATCAGGAGGTTGTCCCCACGCGCGTGGGGGTGAACCGTCACCGAGCACTTTTTAACCGTTCACTTCCATGTTGTCCCCACGCGCGGGATATACCATCAGCAATACCCTCAACAACGCCCAACAGATCACTCAAATCCAGAGTTCGTGGGTGGATTCGACTCATCCACAGTACCTGGCCCAGAACATCACGTATACGCCGTTCGGAGCATTGAACACACTGCTCAACGGCTGTACGGGTAGCAGTTGCACGCAGACCCAGGAAACCTACTCGTACAATAACCGGTTGCAGGTTGCGCAGATTCAGTTGGGTACCAGCGGCAACCCTACGGGCAACTTCAGCCTGGCGTATAATCATTCCTTGCCTGGCGGCGCCACGCCGCCGGGCTGCCCGGTGTCAGCGCAGGGCAGCGGGAACAACGGCAACGTAATCGGTTACACCTATACGGACGCCGCGAACAACTCGATGACCCATTCGGCTTTGTACGTTTATGACGGCCTGAATCGCTTGGCGTGCGCGCAGGCCACCGGCAATAGCACGTACAACCTGGCGTTCAATTCCGATCGCTATGGCAACATGACCTGCACGACTAATCAGTACACCAGTGGGCTGCGCCCGAACTGGAATTACAATGCTGCGAACAACCAGAACACGGTGTACACATACGACGCGGCCGGCAACCTGACGGGCGACGGATCCCACAGCTACCAGTGGGACGGCGAGGGAAAAATGAAGTCGGTTGACGGTGGCGCCACGTTCAATTTCGTCTACAACGCGCTGGGGCAGCAGGTGCGGGAGACGGTCGGCGGCTGGAACCATATGTATGACGTGCTGGGAAAGTTCTCCGGTCGCTACGGCGCAACGGGCTGGTTAACGGAGATGGTCTATACCGGAGGCCGACCCTTGGTCGACTACAGTCAGTATTCCCCGCCGGGAGCCTACTTTATCCACCCCAATGCCCTGGGCAGTGCGGGGGTCAATACAAACCAGACGGGGTTGGAATATCAAGACCTGCTGTTCTATCCGTGGGGGCAGGTCTGGAAAAACGTGGGATGGATGGACTGGTCCTACGCCGGATTTGACTACCGGATTGTTCTGACGTTCAACGGCGTCGATTTCGACCCCACAGTTAACAGAATGTACAGCCCAGATAATGGCCGCTGGATGAGCCCCGACCCGGCCAACGCCGGCGCCGACCCCAGCGACCCGCAGACCTGGAACGCGTATGCCTACGTCCGAAACAACCCCACCACGAATGTTGATCCTACGGGAGAGTATTTTTGCGGTCCCACAGACCAGAATGGCGCAGCGAATTGTGTAACAGATACGGAATACTCTGGCAACCCGGATGCGTATAAGGGGTACACGTATTACCAGGAGAATCCGGTGAGCCAACAGGCTGGTGTCATGCCGACGCCAACTCCAGAGCCGCTCCCGCCTCCCATTCCTCCACTTCCAGAGGTCGGGGGTGAGGTTGGTGCTGGGAGTGGTGCTGAGACTGGCGGCGCCGCAGGCGGCGCGGCAACAGTTGGGTTGGCCGCACTGGACATAGGTCTAGCTATCTACGACGTATATCAGGGATATCGTCTTTATCAATCGTACGCGCATTCCAAGAACGCTGCCGGCGTCGAGCCGACTCCCGCCACAAACCCTAGCATTTACGAGCCAGTTCGAGGAACGCCGGCAAAGAGGAACAAAATAACTGGGGAGATATGGGTGCCCGACAAGTCCGGACATTATGGAGGGCTCCATTATGAAGTGTATCGAAATATTAGAGAATATGATAACCGGAATCGGGATCGTGCTGTTGACCCGGCTGGAAACACAATAAAACAATACTGAGGATTGGAAATGACCAAATCAAGGAAACTGACTACGGACGGAGTCGTTCGCTTGTACTCGAAGGAAAAGAAGAGGCCCAAGCTAACGATACAGAAAATGGACAAGAACACGATTTTAATAGAAGGAAGCGCCAAGGCACTTGAGTTTCTGGGGGAGTTTGTGCTCGCCCATTCCCGCGCAGATCCGGATGATTGCGGCAATGGGTTGGATCCGAAGGGAGCGGGTAACGCTTGGTTTACTAAAGAATCCACTCTCGGATTCTACTTGCACAGGCTTCCTTGTCGCATAGCAGGTAGACACTTTGCAAAAAAAAGCGGGTAGCGCAGCGTCAGACACCCCCAGCAAAGCGGGTAGCTTGAGAGGAAAATGGGAGGAAAATGGTGGGAGGAAAATGGTGTCAGGAACCATTTCTCGCACCATTTCCCCTATATCCACATTCTATTGCTTTTTCGTCGGGGGAAAAGGTGTCAGGGAGCGCCGGGATGAACCGGCATATTGTCGGGGATGCAAGAGCCCTACGGGAAAGGAGCAGCGACTCCATCCTGGCCTCGAGTCTTGCGCCGGTCGTCGCGAGGCGGCAGGCGAAGCGTAGACAGAGGCACCGGTGGGCAGGGTATTGAGCTGCGAAAACTAAGATTGGGGTGCCGACCCGGTCCTGACTGTGGGAAGGCAAGATCGGCGGGCGGCGTTAAATCGCGAGTCGCACGCCGGGCCCGGCGTAGTCAAAGACCCCTGGCACGCCGCGAAACAATATGCACGAGAACCGGGAGACCTCTGGGGCGTCCCCCGCACGTGGGGACCGGTCCGGGAAGGCCAATAACCACAAGCCGGACGCGCACGCCCCGGAGGAGTCGGATCGCGCCGTATTACCGATGAAGCCGCCGAACAACGAGGCGCCAGCCTCGGCGGAGGGGGTGGAGGGAAGGGCGCGAACCAAGGAGAACATCGGCCAGAGCCCCACGCCCCCGGCACAGCACGGGTACGGCGTGTCCCAGGGTTGGGCAGGTGTGCGCCATGCTTCGATTTGACGCTATCATCTGAGGTAAGAGCCGTGTGCGGTAATGCCGCTCGCACGGATCCGCGCGGGGGGCGGTCAGCAATGGCCGTCCCTACCGCGAGTGTGCCGAGCATGTTCGACAGCTTGAGGGTGAAAGTCCCTTTGACAACCTGATGGAGGTGAAGTCATAGCAAAGCGCAAGGGCGTCGCCGTGAGGCGGGGTCTGAAGGAAGCGTGGAGCAAACGCACGAGCCGATGTACAAGAACCGGATGGGAGGCATACGGTGCCGGACGAGCGAGCTCGCGTCCGCGAAGTCCATATCCATCAAAGGCACCGGTTGTAGATTCGGCGGCTGCGTGCGGAAGGCGGTCGAGCTTACCTCGGGAGATCTGCTGCTAGTCCGGGATAGCGGACTGAGGGTCGAGTGATCGGCCCTGACCGGGCGGCAGAAGTCAGCAGAGGGCAAAGTAGTCCGTCCACCGACGGACGAAGGCCCGAACGGTCCCCGCAAGGGGTTGATGGGAGTGGCCAGTAAGCGGCGCGACTCATGAGCGACAAGCGGCAGAAGAACCAGCTAGTGTTGGCCTTCCTGGAAGAAGGTAGGGGTGAAGCCCCGAACCGCTCTCAGGAAGGGACCGAATCGCTCACGGCGAAGCGCGGAGCCGAAAGCCCGGCCATTGGCGAACAGTTGATGGAGGAAGTCTGCGAGCGGGAAAACTGCAAGCAGGCATTGGCACGAGTCCAGGCCAATAAGGGGAGTCCGGGGGTGGACGGCATGACCGTCCACGAACTTCCCGGATACCTGAAGCAGCACTGGCCGGTTATCCGGGAACAGTTGCTACGCGGAAGCTACCAGCCGCAACCGGTAAAACGGGTGGAAATACCCAAACCGGACGGAGGGGTGAGGAAATTAGGCATCCCAACGGTGTTGGACCGCTTTATCCAGCAGGCGGTGATGCAGGTTCTGCAACGCAAGTGGGATCGGACGTTTTCCGAACACAGCTACGGGTTTCGCCCTGGGCGGTCGGCGCATCAGGCGGTGGCACAGGCGCAGAGGTATATCGCCGAAGGCTATCGCTGGTGTGTGGATCTTGACTTGGAGAAATTTTTCGACCGAGTCTCGCACGACAAACTGATGGCGAAAATCGCCGAACGGGTTAGCGACAAGCGGCTGTTGAAGCTGATCCGGGCGTTTCTCAAGGCGGGGGTATTGGAAAACGGGCTGGTGAGTCCGGTGGATGAGGGGACGCCGCAAGGTGGGCCCCTGTCGCCCTTGCTGAGCAATATCGTGCTCGACGAGTTCGACCGGGAGTTGGAGCGGAGAGGTCTCCGGTTCGCGCGGTACGCGGATGATAGCAATATCTACGTGCGCAGCCGACGAGCCGGGGAGCGAGTAATGGCTAGCGTCAGGCGATTCATTACGACGAAGCTCAAGCTCAAGGTGAACGAGCAGAAGAGTGCGGTAGCGCAACCCTGGGAGCGGAAGTTTCTGGGCTTTAGTTTCACCTCGGGGCGGGTGCCCAAACGGCGGATGGCGCCGAAAGCGGTGCTCCGGTTCCGCGTGAAGGTTCGGGAACTGACCGACCGGACACGAGGCCGAAGCACGAAACAGATGGCGACAGAACTAACCCGATATCTACAGGGTTGGATCGGCTACTTTGGGAAGTGCCAGACGCCCTCGGTGTTAGCCAGCCTGGAGGAGTGGGTCCGGCGTCGGCTGCGGTCGGCGATCTGGAAGCAGTGGAAGCGAGGACGGGCACGTTATGCCGAGCTGCGGAAGCGAGGCGTGGGCACGATCCTGGCCGCCCAAACGGCGGCCAGTGCCCATGGTCCTTGGCGGCTGGCCAACAGCCCGGCCCTCGCGCTGGCACTGCCCAATGCTTACTTCGACTCGCTCGGGATTCCCCGATTGACGGTTCGTTGATAGCTCCACCCGCCGAACCGCCGTATACGGACCCGTACGTACGGTGGTGTGACAGGGAAAGCTGGTGACAGTCTACCTATGTCGATCTACCTTTTCCCCCACGATGCGGAACCCCGGGCGCGCGAAAAAAGGTACCTGACACCATCCATTTTCCTGCGCAGCCGGTGGCAAAAATACGGTTACAGCAGTAAGGGGGCGGAACATGCGACGCGTGCAGGACGAAGACGAGTTTCACAAAATCCTCTTGGAAGCCCGAACGTGTGTACATATCGACAGTCGGCGTGTCCCAACGCTATTACACTTGCTGGTTTTTGACGATGCTATGCTGTGTGCTGACTACTTCTTGGCAGCACTCAAGAGCCTCATGGAATGGTCCGCAGATAACGCGGCCCGTTTTGTGGTGCTTGAGCCTCATCCGGTTGATAATTTCCACCGCCTGTACGGAAAGTACCCCGTCTTGGAGATCTCTTGTAGTGATTCTATCGAAGCGTATTCGGCGGCAATGAATGAGGACGTGGGCGACGGTCGAGGGTTCACGCTGTGTGATCTGAGTTTCACGCGGGTGGTCGTACCTCCATCGAATAAGTGGTTCATTCATGCGATTCGGTCTGACGCGGACGACAGCGGGCATCTGTGGGTTCCGCCAGGGTGGGTGGATAAGCTGCTAGCTGCCCATCCCGGCGTCTTTCGGGATGAAGCAACCAGTCCAGGTCAGAAAGGTGCGGGCACTCTGGGGCAGACACGTTCCGCACTACCCTGATCGCGTTCGCTGCCTGCGCTGAACCCGTCTTGGTGCCAGTTTCGAAGGCTGAGCGGCGCTGCGCGCCGGATGCAGTGGTGACACGCCGGCTGGCGCAGACTCCTGCCTTGGAGCTTGTGACCTTTTTGAAGCCACTGGCCGCAGGGGGGTGCCTTGGGAGCCCTGGGGCAGTAGGCGGGGCGGCTCGGACCGGCCGGGGGAGCGGTGGTGGCGCCCGGTTCGGTTTCGGACGCTCGCTCGGCGCTGGCAGGTGCTGCCCGCCGCGGCGGGTTCAGGCCCGCCACGGTGGGTTTAGGCCAGCAAGTGCGGGGCGAAGTGCATCACGTTGTAGGCCAGGGCGCTCCACAGCGCCACGCACCGCGCCTTGGCCAGTCCGCGCACCAGAATCTGACCCAGGCCGCGATAGGTGCGCATATCAGCGTTGACGGTTTCGCTGGTGGCCGCCCGCTGTCGATAGATTTTCTTTCCCTCCGCGCTTTGCATGCGCTGCTTCCAGGCGCGGATCGCTTCGCTATCGCCTGCTTGGGACTCTAGTTCCTTCCCCCTCCTTTGCCGATCCTGCGCCGTATGGGGCGGAACGAACAACGCCCCATCGTCCTTATGCGCTGCTTCCAAGTCTTCCTTCCGCAGGTACCCGCCGTCCAACAGGTGCTCTTGCACCGTGCCCCCCGTGCGCTCTTGCACCTGTTCCCGCAACGGCGCGCTCAACCCTCCCGAGTCCGAACCCTCCGCCGTCACCTCCACCCCCACGATGGCGCGGCTCCCCGGGTCCGCTGCCAACTGCACATTCACCGCCGGATTGTAGCCGCCGTTGGGCATCTTCATCACCCGCGCTTCCGCGTCCGTCGTGCTCACCCGCGGCGCCTTCTCCGCAATCTTCTCTCCCCGCTTGCCCCCCGTGCGCTTCACTCTCGCCGCCTGCCGTCGCTGCAGTTCCGGCAACTGCGCGATGGCCTGCTGCAAGCGTTCCTGCCGCTCCCGCGCCGCCCGCTTGCGCGCGGCCGCTTGCCGCGCGCTTACCCCCACCCCCGCCGGCGACTCCAGTTGCCGCCGCAACTCTGCCACGTGCCGCTCCGCTTCCGCCAGCAACTCCTCCAGCCGCGCTTCCCGCCGAAAACTCTTCGTCCCCGCCCCGACCCGCACCCGCATCCCGTCCTGGCTGATGCGGCTCACCCGCACCACCCCCTTGTCCACCAGCGCCGCGATCACCTGCGTGAACAGCGCGTCCAGCGCATCTCCATGATCGGTACGAAAGTCCGCCAGCAAGTGATAGTTCACGGTCACGCCTCCGCACAGCCAGCGAAACGCCGCATTCTCCTCGCACTGCCGCGCCAACTCGCGCGCCCCGCCGATGCCCCGCACGCAGGCGTACAGCCACAACGACACCAAAAGCTGCGGATCGGTCGCATCGCGCCCCGCCACCCCTTCCCGCGCCTTGATCGACGCCTGGAACGCCGCCAAGTCCAAATGCTCCACCACCGCCGCCACCCGCCGCACCGGGTGCTCCGGCCCCACCAGGTCGTCCGGACATTGCGCCACCCAGCTCATCTGCCCACGCTCCGGCCGGCGCAGACGCACCGCCCTCCGGGCCCCCGCCGCCGCCTTCCCGCCCTGCGGAGGGGCACCCTCGGCGCTCTTCTCCACGGCTGGCGTTTCTACTTTCGAAGCATCAAACATCAAAATGTTTTCCATAACAGCCATATTAACTCACATACCGAACTCTCCGCCAGAAATATTTCCATCCCCGCCCTTGCCCTTTCACCTCCTCCTACTACCCCCTACCCTCCCCCGGCCCGCGGCCTAAAAAAATCACAAGCTCTTGGGGAGTCTGCGATTCCGAAGGGAGTTCTTGTAAGTTGAACTCAACGCATCCGATCCATGCGGAGAATGGACACATCCTGCAAAAAGTAAAATCTCCAGCTTGACCACGGCCAGTCGCCGGGGGAAAAGGTGTCAGGGAGCGCCGGGATGAACCGGCATATTGTAGGGGATGCAAGAGCCCTACGGGAAAGGAGCAGCGACTCCATCCTGGCCTCGAGTCTTGCGCCGGTCGTCGCGAGGCGGCAGGCGAAGCGTAGACAGAGGCACCGCGGGCTGGCGCAGACTCCTGTCTTTGGGAGTCTGCGATCCCGAAGGGACTTCTTGTAAGTTGAACTCAACGCACCTCGTCAAGGCTTTGGACAAAGCCTGGCCGAAAGCGATCGATGAGGAAAAGGGCGTGCGGCGATAGGTGCTGGCGGTGATAAATTGGAGCTGACCGGGAGTGTAAACGCGGTGGTAGAAGGGCATGGCGGAGGAGAGTATACTCCTCACAGCGTGGGGCCGGAAGAGAACGTCCCTTCGGGAGATCGCAGACTCTCAAAGGCAAGAGTCTGCGCCAGCCGGCGCGTGGGGGTGAACCGTCACCGAGCACTTTTTAACCGTTCACTTCCATGTTGTCCCCACGCGCGTGGGGAGCTTATCTTCATATCGTGCTAAAATCTCCTGGAACTTCCTCGAAATGGCGGGAGATCAAAATGCATTGGCCCCCCCTCGCGTTGTATCTCCTGATGGTGATGACGATTGCGCCGCGGTACGCCGCAGCGGCGCCGCGTCAAGCTGGAGGCGCACCGCGGGCGCAGGCGAGTTCGGCGGAGCAACAGCCCCTGGCCAAGGATGAGGTGATGGACCTGATCCAGGCAGGCATGGACAGCGCCGAGTTGGCCAAGAAAGTGGAAAAACTGGGCATCGACTTTGCGCCCACCGAAGATTACCTTCAGGCCTTGGCCAAAGCCGGCGCCCGGGAAGTGCTGCTCCAGGCATTGCGCAACGCCAATCCCAAGCCGCTGACCCGAGAACAGATTTTGAAACTGATCGCGGGCGGAGTGCCCAGCGCGCGCGCCGCGGCTTTGGTGAAACAGCACGGCATGGATTTCCTGGCGGATGAAAAGTATCTCCACGAGCTGAGGGTTGCCGGCGCCGACGAAGCCCTGATTGCGGCCGTGCGCGAGGCCGGTACGACCGTGGCGGGGGAGATGTTGGTGGAAACCTCACCCGGCGCCGCCGTCTATCTGGATGGAGAGTTGCAAGGCCAAGCCGATGCCAAGGGCGAACTGGATATGCGGCCCAAGCTCGGCCCCCACACCGTGAAAATCTCGCTGGCAGGCAAGCAGGATTTTGAGCGGAGTGTGACGCTCAACTCGCGGGAAGCCACTCGCTTCGAGGCTCCCTTGCAGGACGCGGCGCTTTCGGCCGGCGCGGTGCGCGAGAATCCTCACGATGGGCAAAAGTATGTGTGGATTCCGCCCGGGACCTTTATGATGGGCTGCTCCCCGGAAGACCCCGGCTGCGTCGATGATGAGAAGCCCGCCCATCACGTAACCCTGACCCAGGGTTTTTGGATTGGGCAGACCGAAATCACCGTGGCCGCTTACAAACGTTTTGTGGCAGGGACAGGAAGCAGTATGCCACCCGAGCCCAAATTTGATGCCAAATCTCTCAATGCGGGATGGCACGACGACGCCCTGCCGATGGTCAATCTGAACTGGGCGAACGCGCAAGACTATTGCGCTTGGGCCGGGGGACGGTTGCCCACGGAAGCCGAGTGGGAATATGCGGCGCGTGGGGGTTCAACTTTCGCGGGCTACGGCAATTTGGATGATGTTGCCTGGTATGCTGACAACAGCGGCCAATCGCCTATCAATAGCACGGCGCTGTGGAATCAGGATCAGAAAACTTACTTTCAAAAGCTCGACCAGAACGGCGACGGCCTTCACCCAGTTGCCCAAAAGCGACCGAATCCGTACGGACTGTTTGACATGTTGGGAAACGCCTCCGAATGGGTACGCGATTGGTACGACGCCCACTACTACCCCAAAAGTCCCAGCCAGGACCCGCCCGGTCCGGCGGCGGGAACCCAGCGCATCCTGCGCGGCTGGTGCTGGTTCAACAGTCCCTTTACCGTCCGCGTTTCGCACCGCGGTCCTTCGGACCCTTACATCAAAGGGAACGCCTGCGGAGGGCGCTGCGTGTGGTCGGGAAACCCCTAAACTGCTCCTGGCATCGAGCGTGTCCCCATGCGGCGGAGTCAATAAAACAGGTCCGCGCTGCCGTGGTTCGTAGTAGGCCAGCGGTGTTAGCTTTACGGATTGATAAAGTCCGGAACCACCACATCGACCGGTGAGGCGCCGACGGGCACGGTGGTGATGAGAACGGAGCGACTGGTGGTCAAGCTGGTGGGGTCGGCGTGCAGGATGGCCAGGCTGGAGGCGGCGCGATCCGCGGCCACCAGCAGCCGCCCGTCCGGGGTCAGGGCCAGGGCGCGCGGCTCCATGCCCACGCGGGTTGAGGCCAGCACCTCCCGGTTTTGAACATCCAGGGCCAAGACCGAGCCATCCCCTGCATTGGCGATGTAAAGCACGCTCATATCCTGCCGAAAAATCCCCGTCACGGGGCCGTCTCCCAGGGGAAAGGTCTGCTCGACGTTGTCATGGAACGCGTCCAGGATGGCCAGCGTGGAGGACGGCGCGGCAAGAACAAATATTTCACCGCCATCGGGCTTCAGCAGAAGGGCGGTGGGCCGCGTGCCCAACTCGATATGCGCAAGCAGTTTCCGCGAGGCTACGGCGGCGGCGGAAATCTTCTCCTCGCCGGTGTCCGCTACGAAAACTTTCGAGCCGTCCGGAAGGATCACCATGGGACCGGGCGACTGCCCTACCTCGACAGTCCCCAGGGGCTGGCGTGACTCCGTGCTGATGAAAGTGATCAGGCTGGGGCTCTGGGAAGCGGCCACCAGCGTCTTGCCGTCGGGGGAGAGGGCGAGGTCTGACAGCGTGCCTGCCAGGCGGAGGCGGAAGATTATCCTGGGGATTGCTCCTTCCCCGGGGTTGCCCGCAGCGCCGTCGCAACCCAGAAAAACTACCTCGTGCCCCGCCGGGTCCAGGACGTACGCGGCGTGACCATCGGAGGAGAACGCCAGGTCTTTGGCGCTCCTCCCCACCTCAAGTGTAGTCACGAGGCGGAGGTGGGGAAAGGCCGCGACGCTAATCTTGCCGGTGGCAGACACCACGTAAAGTTGGCGGGCGCGGGGGCGCACCAGCACCCGCTCCGGCTGCGTCGAAACCGGAAGGGAAGCGGTGACGTGGAAGTCGGCGAGATTCACCGCCACCAGCGTGGCACTTTGCTGGTTCACGACATAGGCGGTGTAAGGTCTGAGCGGGGGCGGGCGCCGGCAGGCGAGGGAAGACCAAGTCAAAAGGCAAAGGGCAATGACCAGTGAAGAGTGACGAGTGAAGAGTGACGAGGGATGAGCCAGTAAGAACCGAAACTCGAAAATCGAAGCTCCAAAATCGCGGCGAGTTTCGAATTTCGAGTTTCGATTTTCGTCTTTCGCCTGCTCGTCACTCATCACTCATCACTCTTCACTTCGTGACGGTCCTTCCCAGCACTCCGGCAATTGCCTTGACTTGCTCGACCAGCGTTTCAAACTGGTCGGGAAAAAGCGACTGGGAGCCGTCGGAAAGGGCGTGGTCGGGATCGGCATGGACCTCCACGATCAGCCCATCGGCCCCCACTGCCACGGCGGCGCGGGCCAGGGGAATCACCTTGTCGCGCTTGCCGGTTCCGTGGCTGGGATCGACGATGATCGGCAGGTGGGAGAGCCGTTTTACGGCGGGAATCACGCTCAGGTCCAAGGTGTTCCGGGTGTGGTCCGCAAAGGTGCGCACGCCGCGCTCGCACAGAATGACGTTGTAATTTCCCTCCGCCAGGATGTATTCCGCCGCCATCAGGAATTCATCAAGCGTTGCAGACATGCCGCGCTTGAGCAACACGGGCAGCTTCGAGCGGCCCACGCGTTTGAGCAGGGAAAAGTTCTGCATGTTGCGCGCCCCCACTTGCAGGACGTCGGCGTACTTTTCCACCAGGTCGCAGTTTTCCGGGTCGATGGTTTCCGTGACGATCAGCAGGCCGAACTCGCTCCGGATATCCGCCAGAATTTTCAGGCCTTCTTCTCCCAGACCCTGAAAACTGTAGGGCGAGGTTCGCGGTTTGAACGCGCCGCCCCGGAACAGGCGCGCGCCGGCTTGGCGCACGCGGGCAGCCGCGGCCCGCGCCTGCTCGCGATCCTCAATAGCGCACGGCCCGGCGATGATGACGAGTTCCGTGCCCCCGACCGTCACTCCGTCCCCGGGCGGGCCTATGTGAATCAGCGAGTCTTCAGCCTTGACTTCGCGGCTTACCAGCTTGTAGGGTTTGGAAACCCGGATGGCCTCAGCGACGCCCGGCAGACTCTCAAAATCCTCCGGCTCCAGGGGCCCGGGATTTCCGGTTATGCCGATCGCCGTCCGCTGCGCGCCGGGCATGGGGTGGGCGCGGTAGCCCATGGACACGATTTTGTCGCATACCCGGCGAACGTCTTCATTGCTCGCCTGCGGCTTCATGACAATCAGCATCGAAACTTCCTTCGCCTGCCTTTTTGCCCCGATTTACGCCATTGTAGACTTTAGAATCGAAATTCGAAAATCGAAACTCGAAGATCGCCGCCGTACCCACAGCGCGGTTCTTCGATCCTGAGTCGCTCTGCGGAGGAGAGGAACGCGTGTAGCCGGTGCTGAAACCCCTGGCAACGGCTCACCATTTCTTCTTCTAAACTACGTTGCCACTGCGCCGATACAACGAGTTTCGAATTTCGATTTTCGAGTTTCGAATCTACCCCCGCACCCCCACAACCAAACTCGAGGGTCCCGGGAGGCGGATTTGCCGCACATCCTTGAATCCCGCCTCACGCAACCAGGCGCTGTACTCTTCGAAGCTGTAGGTGCTTCCCGCCGGCGTTCCCACCAGCATATTGAGGGCGAACAGGGCGGCCTGTTTGGGCGCGGTCTTGTCCGGCTCCAGGATGAAGTCCTGGATCACCACGCGGCCTTGAGGCCCGAGCGCTTCAAAACAGCGCCGGAGCAAATCCTGATTCTCTTCGGGGCTCAGCATATGGCAAATGGCGGAGACCAGGACCAGGGTGTAGCCTTTGCCCAGAGGGTCACGCCGCAGGTCGCCACGCCGCGTCTTCACACGCCCGGACAAACCCGCCGCGTTGATGTGCCCACGCGCGATGGTGAGCACGGCCGGCAAGTCGAGCACCGTCGCGTGCAGGGTTTCCTGGGCTTGGGCGAAGGCGATGGAGTACGCCCCCGAACCTCCGCCCACATCCAGCAGGCGTTCGCCCGGCGCGGCGCCGACGGCCTGCACGATCAGCGGCGCGCGCTCGGCGGCATTGCGATGCATGGCGGCGATGAACGGCTGGGTCCAGTCGTCGCCACGGTCCGCCATTTCCTGGTGGCCCACCGCCGTGCCGGCGCGGACCGACTGCGTCAGGTTGGACCAGCGATGCCAAATATTCGCAATGTGGATCAGTCCGTGGCGGGCGTTGTCCTTGGAGCCTTCCGCAAAGTAACGGGCCGTGACCGCGGTGTCGCGATAAACTCCCTGCTGCTTCACCAGCAAGCCCATGGCGACGAGGGCGTTCAGCAGCATTTCCGTAGCGCGTGGGTGGGTAGAGATTTTCTGTGCAACTTCCGCCGCCGTGGCGCCGTTGCCCACGGCTGTGAAGATATCGAGTTCGAGGGCCGTCAGCAGCGCGCGGCTCTCCATGTAGGCGCGCAGGGTTTGGTTCAGGTCATCGGGCAGGACGCCGCCCGCATCCTTAGCTCGTTGCGCCGCCATGAATCTGGCGCGATTCGATAGAATTTCCGCGCGCAGTCCGGCCTCATCGCGATTCACCAGGCGCTCCAGCACGCGGCCCTGGACAAAATGCGACTCGACGAGGTCAGGAACGTCTTCCGGCCGCACCCCCGAGTACCACACACCCTCGGGGTAAACCACCAGGTTGGGGCCACGCTCGCAAACCCCCAGCGAGCCACACGTCGTAATCTGAACTTCGTCTATCAAGCCGCGCGCCGCCACTTCCTTGCGCAACGCCGCGATGGTCGCCGCCGAGCCTCGCGCCGGACAGCAGGGAACTCCCTCCGGCTTGCTTTGATCGCAAATGAAAACGTGATAACGAAAAGGTTCCATGATGACCTCGAATGTGGCGCCGCCGTCCCGGCGGCATCTGCCGGCAGGATGCCGGCGCTACGAGCAGGATGATGATCCAGGTCGGGTGCTTCGCACCCGCCGTAGCCGGTACTCGCGCAAATACTCCCGCCTTCAATCAACGATGCAGTATACCGCCGTTTGGGGACGCAAGGGGGCAGGTGATATAATCAGCCTATGCCTGTTGATACTCGCCTCACTTACGAAGACTATTGCTTGCTGCCCGAGGATGGCAAGCGGTATGAGATTGTTGAAGGAGACCTGTTTGTGACGCCATCCCCGCGTACCCCTCACCAACAAGTCGTCATTGAACTGGGAGCTTCCCTTTTGAGACTAGTGAAGAGGAGGAAGTTGGGGCGGGTTTTCGTTGCTCCGTTGGATGTTGTGTTCTCACCATACGATGTGGTCGAGCCTGACATCATTTACATTTCCAGGGAGCGCGGGTCAGTCCTGACGGAGAAGAACGTGCAGGGCGCACCTGATTTGGTCGTCGAAGTCCTCTCCGAAACCACAGCGAGAACCGATCGCACGATCAAGCTGAAGCTGTATGGAAAATTTGGCGTCCAGGAATACTGGATCATCGATCCCGAGGGACCTTCCGCGGAGATTTACCGGCGAGGTCCCGAGGGATTGGACCTGGTCGCCAAACTTTCTGCAACCGATGCGCTGAGTTCGCCAATGTTCCCCGGATTCAGCGTGCCTCTTCGCAAACTTACCGAGTAATCCCTCGATCAAATTCCGATATTTGCGCTCGGCCCTGCCGTATCCCCTGGTTGAGTGTGGAAAGGGGGCCGGTGATATAATCAGCCTATGCCAGTTGATACTCGCCTCACCTACGAAGACTTCTGCCTGCTGCCGGACAACGGCAAGCGGTATGAGATTGTCGAAGGAGACCTGTTTGTGACGCCCGCCCCGCGCAGATTGCATCAACGAGTTGTGACTCGTCTGACCCGCTTCCTCTCCGCATTTGTAGAAGACCACCAGTTAGGCGAAGTCTACGTCTCGCCGTTTGACGTGGTGTTTTCCCTCTTTGATGTCGTCGAGCCCGACCTGGTCTACTTTTCTAATGCGCGTGCGTCAGTTTTGACAGAGATGAACGCTCAGGGCGCTCCCGATCTCGTCGTCGAGGTCCTTTCCGAAGGAACCGAGAAGAGAGACCGCACCATCAAGCTCAAGTTGTATGGGAAATTCGGTGTGGATGAGTACTGGACCATCGACCCCAACGGCCCCTCGGCAGAAATTTACCGGCGTGGGAAAGAAGGACTGGAGTTGGTCGCCAAACTCTCCGCGGCGGACGCCCTGACTTCGCCCATGTTCCCGGGCTTCAGTTTGCCCCTTCGCAAACTCACCGCGTAACCATTTTTCACTTTTCTCTTGACAAGCTTTCTGCATTAGGCTACAATGTGAGACTGAGGGGCCTGCCCGGGGCCGAGGCTGGCCTGCAATGGGCCGGCCTAACAGCACACGACGCGTGCTGGTGGCAGGACGCGCGGAGGATGGGGCATGAACGGATTAATGATGCCAGTTAAGCAATCCTATGGAAATTTCGTGGCGACTTCATGTCCACCCGCGGGCTATTTGTCCAAAGCTGAGAACATACTAAAAACAAAGGACCGGAAGAAGCCTTTTTCCAAAAACAAAGCTGAGAACATACTGAAAGAAAAGACAGTTACCAAAAACTGTAGGATCCCGAATATACCATGACAAAATGCCCGGCGAGACGGACGTCCCATGAAGAGTATTGGCTAGATAAATAGCCGTCCACATCGTCAATCCCCCGACCATCGGATAGCGGCAGGGGTTGGTGCGGTCGCGGCGAGTTTGCACGCCCAATGGCGGCGTAAAGCCGCCTCTACATCAACCTGCCCCAGCACCCACTCTCCCTTCGTTGACGCCTTTCGAACGGGTCTGTTACCATAAACCATTAACGTGGCGGAGAAATTCTTATGAAGGTAGGTGTACACACTTCGATTGCGGGCGCATTGGAGAATGCGGCGCATCATGCCAAGAAGATTGGCTGTGACACCTTCCAGATGTTTTCCGCGAACCCGCGCGGCTGGCGGACGCTCGACCCCACCCCGGCGGCATGTGAGTCTTTTCGGGCGGCACGCAAAGCCCACGGTTTATCACCGGTCGTCATTCACGATAACTATTTGATTAACCTGGCGTCGTCCGATGCCTTCATTCGGGAGCGCTCCGTTGCCGCCTTTCGCCGCGAACTCGAGCGGGCGTTGGCCTTGCGCGCTGACTACCTGGTCACTCACCCCGGCAGCGCCAAGGGAGCCGCTCCGGCCGCGGCCATTGCGACGTGCGTGGAATCACTGCGCCAGGCGGCGGCAGGATTGAAGCTCGATGGGTTGGTCATCCTGATTGAAAACACCGCCGGGCAGGGAACGGCCATCGGTCGAACCTTCGAAGAAGTAGCGGAAATTATCGCAGGCGTGGAAAAGGACTTGCCGGTCGGCGCCTGTATCGATACCGCGCACAGTTTTGAAGCGGGGTACGCCATCCACACCGTCGATGGGCTTACCGCTGCCGTGAAGCAACTGGACGCGACCATTGGCGTAAAGAATGTGCGAGTGATTCATGCCAACGATTCCAAGACCGCCTTCGGCTCCCACGCTGACCGCCACGAGCACATCGGCAAAGGGCAGATCGGCGCCGAGGCCTTTACGCGCATCGTGCGGCACCCGAAACTGAAAAACCTTCCGTTCATCTGTGAGACGCCGGTGGATAAACCGGGCGATGATGTTCGCAACATTCGGATGATGCGAAGGTTGGCAGGGGTTCCAGGCCGTGGTAAACGCCGATAGTTGGTGGGATGGCCTGGTGCGAGACCGGTTTCAGGCCGTCCTGGAGCTGGTTCTTGACGCCATGTCGGATGACTACATGACGGTGGAGATTACCCTGAAGACGATCAACGAATGGGATGCCGGCAGCCGTCCGGAGTCTTGGGCAGCCAGGAGCGCGGTCCCGGTTTCCCGTCCCGAGGTCATCAGGGCCTTGCGGGAGTTGACCCGGGAAGGGTTCGCGCAGGCCTGCGTGTTTGATGGCGCCGAGGCCTGCGCTGTGGATTTTCACCCCGGCGAAGTGCGTGGCCTCTGCTTTTATCCTACGCAGCGAGGGATGGAGGCGGTAAGGCAGTTTCCGGGGAAGGAATAAGCCCGCGGGAAAGTGAAGGAAATTACGAATTAAGAATTACGAATTACGAATTGCGGACGCTGCGGAAAAGGGAAATTGCGGCTTGTGAATTACGAATTATGAACTACAGATTTTGAATGCTATATGGATATGGCCTGCTTCCTGAGCAAGCTGTCCGCAGTTCGTAATTCGTAATTCTTAATTCGTAATTCCGAATTGAAACCATGGATCCTAACTATAATCCGCAAGACGTCGAAGCCAAATGGCAAAAGCGCTGGGCTGACGCAAAGCTGTTTGAAACCGAAGCCGAGCCCGGCCGCAAGAAATACTACGTGCTCGAAATGCTGCCTTATCCCTCGGGCGACATTCACATGGGCCACGTGCGCAACTATTCTATCGGCGACGCGCTGGCCCGCTACATGGGGATGAGGGGCTACAACATCCTGCATCCCATTGGCTGGGACGCCTTCGGCTTACCCGCCGAAAACGCCGCCATCAAGCACGGCCGGCACCCTTCGGAATTCACCTTCAGCTACATCGACCGCATGCGCGGGCAGCTCCAGCGCCTGGGCGTGAGCTACGATTGGCGGCGTGAGATCGCCACCTGTGTGCCGGAATATTACCGATGGAACCAATGGTTCTTTTTGAAGATGCACGAGCGCGGGCTCGCCTATCGCAAGCAGAGCCGCGTGAACTGGTGCCCGCAGTGCGAAACCGTGCTCGCCAACGAACAAGTGGTGGACGGTTGTTGCTGGCGGCATGAGGAGACGCCCGTCATCGAGCGTGAACTCGAGCAGTGGTTCCTGAAAACCACGGCCTATGCCGAGCAGTTGCTCGACGACATGAAAGAACTGGTGCGCTGGCCGGAGCGCGTGCTGACCATGCAGCAGAACTGGATCGGGAAATCCCTGGGCACTTTTGTGGACTTCACCGTCGCCGATCTGTGGAAACCGCTGCGCATTTTCACCACTCGCGTGGACACGATTTTCGGCTGCACCGCCCTGTTCGTGGCGCCCGAGCATCCGCTGGTGGAAGACCTCGTGGCGAATTCCAAAGAGCCCACCCGGCTGCGGGAGGAGGTGGAGCGGATGAAGTCTTCCTCCGTGCGAGCGCGCGTGGAAGTTGGCACGGCCAAGCTCGGAGCGGACACCGGCTTTATGGCGCGCAATCCCTACAATGGGGAAGAGGTCCCCATCTGGCTTGCCAATTTCGTGCTGATGGAATACGGCACGGGCGCCATCATGGCGGTGCCGGCGCACGACGAACGCGACTTCGAATTCTGCTCGACTTATGAATTGCCGATTCGCACCGTGATCGTGCCGGAGGGAACTCCGCCGGAAGCGGAAGTCACGACGCCTCTCCATGCGACCGTTGAGTACGGACGCCTGGTGGCCTCGGGACCTTACTCCGGGCTCAAGTCGGAAGAGGCCATTGAGCGCATGACTCGCGACGCCGAGGCGAAGGGATTCGGCAAAGGCACGGTTCAATACCGCATCAAGGATTGGGGAATTTCGCGGCAGCGTTACTGGGGCACACCCATTCCTATGATTTATTGCGAGGCGTGCGGAATTGTGCCGGTGCCGGAAAACGATCTGCCCGTGCTGCTGCCACCCAATGTCAAGCTGACCGGACGGGGGCACTCGCCGCTGGCAGACGTGCCGGAATTTGTGAATACGGCGTGCCCCAAATGCGGCGGGCCGGCGCGGCGCGAGACTGATACCATGGACACTTTCATGGATTCCTCCTGGTACTTTTACCGGTACACCGATCCCAGGATTGCGACCGCGCCGATTAACCAAGAGGCGGTGAAGTATTGGTTCCCGGTTGACCAGTACATCGGCGGCATCGAGCACGCCATTCTGCACCTGATCTACATGCGCTTCTTCACCAAGGTCATGCGCGACATCGGCCTGGTGGATTTTTCCGAACCCGTGGCGCGGCTGTTCACGCAGGGGATGGTGATTAAAGACGGCGCCAAGATGTCGAAATCCAAAGGGAACGTCGTGGACCCCGTCCAGATGTTTGCCCGGTACGGCGCCGATGCTACGCGCCTTTATATGCTTTTTGCCGCGCCGCCCGAAAAGGATTTCGAATGGAGCGACGCGGGCATCGAAGGGGCATCGCGATTCTTGGGCCGCGTCTACCGGCTGGTGGCGAAGCACGCCGACAAACTCCAGGGGGTGAGGGCAGGGAATTTGACTGCTGAAGAAAAGGCAACTCTGACACCGGAGGAGCGCCGCCTGCTGCGCAGGGCTCACCAGACGCTCCGGCACGTGACCGAAGACATGGAAGAGCGCTGGCACTTCAATACCGATGTCTCGGACACCATGAAGCTGGTCAATGAGCTGAGGGAGCTCGACGCGGCCCTCGAGGCCGGGAAGATCCGCGGCTCCGCCCACAAGACGGCGCTGGAGTTCCTGGCGGCTATCCTCTCGCTCTTTACCCCGCACGTGGCGGATGAACTCTGGGAAGCGCTCGGCCACGGGGAGCCGCTGCTGAAGGTTCCCTGGCCGGCTTTCGACGCGGAGCTGGCGGCCGAGGATGAGCTGGAGTATCCCGTGCAAATCAACGGCAAACTGCGCGCGCGCATCCATGTAGCAGTGAGCGCCGGCGAGGAGGAAATCCTCGCCAAGGCGATGGCAGAAGAGAAGGTCATCCAGCACCTGGCCGGGCTGCAGGTGTTGAAAGTCATTGTCGTGCCGCAGAAGCTGGTGAGTATTGTTGCGAAGTGAGAAGTTAGGAGCTAGAAGCTGGAAGTTAGAATGTGTTATCCAAGGGGTATCGATCCTGGCCATCTAACTTCTCGCTTCTAGCTTCTAACTCCTAACTTCTTGTCCGGGATATCACTATGCCCACCCCTCGACCCATCATCGTTCTCGATTTTGGTTCGCAATACACGCAACTGATTGCGCGCCGCATACGCGAGCTTCAGGTGTACGCGGTGATCGTGCCGTGCAATATCCCTTTTGACGATTTAGTGCGCATGAGCCCGCAGGCGCTGGTTCTTTCCGGCGGGCCGGCGTCGGTCTATGACCCCGCGTCGCCGGTTTGCGACGAGCGCGTGCTGAAGCTCAACCTGCCCGTTCTCGGCATCTGCTACGGCTTGCAGTGGATGGCTTATAAGCTGGGGGGCAAGGTCGAGCCGGCGGGGCGGCGCGAATACGGCTTCGCCGAATTGGATATCCTGCCATCCTCCCGGCTGCTGGCGGGTTTTCCCTCACCCCTGAAGGTTTGGAACAGCCATGGCGATCACGTCGTGGAGGTTCCACCAGGATTCGCCATCACCGGGCGGACGCTGAATGCCATTTCGGTCATCGAGAATCCCCAGGCGCAAATGTATGCGTTGGAATTTCACCCCGAGGTTCGCCACACCACCCAGGGCAGGGAAATCCTGCAGCGTTTCGTTTCTGACGTCGCCGGCATCAAGCCGAACTGGTTTCCGGGATCGTTTATCGAGCAAACTGTGCAGCAAGTCCGCGAGCAGGTGGGGGAAAAACACGCTCTCTGCGCACTTTCCGGCGGCGTGGATTCAGCCGTCGCGGCGACCCTCGTTGGCCGGGCTCTGGGCAACCGGCTGACCTGCGTCTTTGTGGATAACGGCTTACTGCGCAAAGATGAGTTTGCCGAAGTTAGAGGCCAACTGCGGGAGCAAGCTCACTTGCAGGTGAAGGCCGTCGATGCCTCAGAGCGTTTTTTGGCGCGCTTGGCTGGCGTTACTGACCCGGAGCGCAAGCGGAAGATTATTGGGGAGGAGTTCATCCGGGTGTTTGAGGCCGAAGCTCGAGCCCTGGGGGACGTCGAGTTTCTAGTGCAGGGAACGCTCTACCCGGATGTCATCGAATCGGTGTCCGTCAAGGGTCCAGCCGCCACCATCAAGAGCCACCACAACGTGGGCGGATTGCCGTCCGACTTGAAGTTTAAGCTGATTGAGCCCTTACGCGAATTGTTTAAGGACGAAGTCCGGGCAGTGGGGCGCGAACTCGGATTAGACGAGTCCCTGGTGAGCCGCCAACCTTTTCCCGGGCCCGGGTTGGCGGTGCGCATTGTCGGAGAAGTAACGCCCGATCGCCTGCGGATGGTACGAGAGGCCGATGCCATCGTTCGAAAGGAAGTGAAGAAGGAGGGACTTTACGACCGTTTATGGCAGTCGTTCGCGGTCCTTTTGCCCGTTTCAAGCGTTGGAGTGATGGGGGACGCCCGCACTTATGCTTCAACAGTCGGCATCCGCGCGGTAGAGTCTGAAGATGGTATGACCGCTGATTGGGCTCAATTACCACCGACACTACTACAGCGCATGGCGACCCGGATCGTCAACGAGGTAAAAGGTGTCAACCGGGTTGTCTTCGATATTACCTCGAAGCCGCCCGGTACCATCGAGTGGGAATAAGTCACCCTTTGCCTCTGCATCTAACCAGAGACACCACTCCAGCACTGTGAAACCAAAGAGCTTACCGGCTCGCTAGTTTCTGGGCCATGTACAGAAGGAGCTGACGGTCTTTCTCGTCAATCCGGGCGAGAAGCCGTTTTACTTTCTCGTAAAAACGCAGTTCCTTTTCCTGCTCTGCGTCGAGAACCAGCTCTTCGGTTGTCTGGCGCTTGCTAAGGTTCGGTAGCGGAGGTGGCTCGTCCCCTTCATAGAACAACTGGTAGAGGGGAAGTTCGAGCGCCGCGCCCAACCTCTCGAGGGTTTCAAGTGACGGAACCGTGTGTCCGTTTTCGACCCGCGAGATATAGCAGCGTAGTAAGCCTGTACGCTTTTCAATATCACCTTGCGAAAGGTTTCGTTCTTCTCTAAGCTTCTTTAGTCTTGTTCCGATAATCATGACCAGATTCTTGCACAAAGTAATTAAGTGGTCAACTAAATTCTTGATTAGATTTTGATTAGAAATTTGCTTCACTGGTTACTGTAACCCCACAGGCTCCTCCCTCGTCGGAAACAATGAGGGTCGCCTTAAGATGGAAGCCCGATGGAAAGCTCCGGCGCACAGATTGCCCAAGAGATTCAGTGGATCAAACGCGCACAGCAAGGGGAATCGGAAGCTTTCGGACCCTTGGTGCAGAAATACCAGCAGCGTGTTTTCTCGCTGGTTTACCATTTGGTGCGCAGACGCGACGAAGTGGAAGACCTCGCCCAGGAGATTTTTATCAAGGCATTTCGGGCGATTCGGAGCTATAACTTCCAATCCTCCTTTGCCACCTGGCTCAGCCGCATTGCCACCAATCATTGTTACGATTACTTGCGGCACGAGCGTGCGTCACGCGTGAGTTTTTACTGGCAGATGGGGGAGAACAGCCAGCAGGAGTTGGAGGCCAACGCCGAGAGTCAGCCGGAGCAGGTCCTTGATCACGAAGAGCAGATTGTGCTGAAGGATCTGGTTGACAAGCTTCTGGACCGTGCTCCCGAAAATGACCGGAAAATTCTGGCGCTGAAGGAATTGCAGGATTATTCTGTGGAGGAAATAGCAGAGACGCTGAATCTGAAGCCGACCACGGTAAAGGTTCGGCTGCACCGCGCCCGGAAGCGCATGTTAGAGGACTTGCGCCACTGGCGGGAGGAAAATCAAGGCCATGCGTTGTAACGATATTCACGAACGGCTAGAGGCCCTTTGGGAAGGTGAGGAAACGGCGGAGGTTCGCCAGCACCTCACCCAATGCGCGGCGTGCACGAGGTATTACCGCGAGCTGTGTTTAGTGCGCGCGGGATTGCGCCTGTGGAAGCGCGACGAAGGAATTGCGCCTTCGCTGGGATTTGCCGAGCGGCTAGTCCGCCAACTCGGCGAGATGAGCAAGGCGGTTAGCCTGGCGGATTTCTTCGAGCGGGTGGGAAGGCGCTTTGTCTATGCAACCCTGGTCCTGACCTTTCTTGCGCTCCTCGCCCTGGCCGTGCCGTCGACGGGCCCGGTCCGCGGTCTTAGCGCCGCCGATGTCCCCCCCCAGGAAGCTTCACTGGCCTACTCTGATCCTCTGGGAGAAACCGGCCTGCAAGAATCTCTAGGCTTGGCGCCTGTGGAAACTCCCGCGCCCGCCGTTAAGAATGAGGTGAAATGACCCGCCAGGTTTATCTCTATTTCGTGGGGACCATTATTCTCGGAGCCGTTCTGGGCGGCGCAGGCGCCTATTATTTCTTGTGGGATACCGGCCGCTTACAGCACCCCATAACTCCCAACCAAGAGCGCGTTGCACACCTCAAAAAGGCGCTGAATCTCTCCGACGCCCAGACCCAGCAGGTCGGCCAGATTTTCGATGAGTCCTCGCAGAAAATGAGAGATTTGCAGAAGCAGATTGATCCGCAGTTCCAAGCCATTCACCAGGAAACGCGCGCGCGCATCCGGCAAATCCTGAACCCCGATCAAGTGAAAAAGTTTGATGAGTTTACGAGGGCGATCGACGAGCGGCACAAGCGGCAGGGCTCACCACCTCCCGCTCGACGGTAAGAAAGTTTCCCGTAAGAGGGTGACGGCTGGATCTAAAACGGAATATCCTCGTCACTAATTTCGGGTTCGGGGGGTGAGACCGGTTCTGCCGCAGGCGGTGGCGGCGCCGGGGCTTGGCGCTCGGCAGGTGCGGGGCGTTCCATGCCGGTGGCGGCCATGCGCTCGGACTCCGCTTTCGACCCTAGCATCTGCATCCGGTAAGCGATGATTTCATAGGCCGTGCGTTTGTTCCCCGCCTGGTCCTGCCATTGCCGGCTGCGGATTGAGCCTTCGATGTACACCAGTTTCCCCTTGGTCAGGTACTCGCCGCAGATTTCCGCCAGCTTATTCCACGCCACGATGTTGTGCCATTCCGTACGATCTTGTTGCTCGCCCGTGTGGTCCTTAAAGCTCTCGTCGGTGGCCAGACTGAACTTAGCGACCGGAGCGCCACTCGGGGTGTACTTCAACTCCGGGTCTCTACCCAAACGGCCGATCAGGATGACTTTGTTGACGGTTCCCGCCATGAATTCCTCCCATGAGTTGCGCAAATGCAAGGGTGCGAATGGTGCGTTCTGCCGGCCCGCTGCCGGCCACCCATTTAAGGTCTCCTCCGGGCTGTAGCAGGCACCGCGATGCCCATTTTCTTCAGCCGCTGGCGCGCCAATTCGGCTTCTTGTGAATCCGGGAAACGCTGAATGACCGATTTCAATTCGCGCAGTCCCGCCGCCTTCTCATTCAGGGCCAGCAGGGAAATCCCCTTTTTCAATTGGGCAGCCGCCGCTTTGTTTCCCGTAGGATATCTCTCGCTGCACAAGTCGTAGGCCTCGATGGCGTGATGGTAATCTTTTTGGCCGTAATAGCATTCGCCGATATAGAACTGGGCGTTCGAGGCTCGATCGGTGTCCTTGTAGTACTTCAGATAATCCTGAAAGGCCTGAATGGCCAAATCCCACTGGCCGCCGCTGTAATTGCTCAAGCCTTGGGAGTAAAGCGAATCTGCGTCGGGTACGGGGGGAGCACCCGGCGTGGGAGGGGCTCCGGGGGTCGTTCCGGGCGCAGGATTGGCTTGCGCCGGCAAGGTCTGAAGGATGTTCTGCGTCTGGGCCATCTGCTCACTGAGTTTTGACAGGCGCGCCTTGGCCTCTTCCAGGCTCTCGCTTAACGCCTGAATCTGGCTGGTCATCGAGTCAAAACGCGCGTTCGTGGATGCCAGATTCTGCTGCATCGATCCGCGCAGCTCGGTGATGGTGGCTTTCATGGTGTTGACGTTGTCGTTGGCCTGCTCGATCAGGGTCTTCAACACCGCGGTTTGGGTATCGACCGTCTTTTGGAGGTTCTGAACGGCCTGCTGTATGGTGTCGAGTTGCTGCATCATCTGGAGGGTTTCTTTACTTACACCCAGGGCGGGCTGCACTTCCGCGCCCAGGAAGGCAAAAACCATCACAGCCAGTAAAGTATGTTTTTTCAAAGTTGCTGCGTCCTCGCTCGAGAGAATACCACGTATGCCAGTGTAACCTTTTGGCGTGACCTGGGTCAACCGGCATGAAGGTTGCTACTGGGTCAGTTTGATGCAGTAGTGGCGAGTTTATATCGCCCCATGGCGGCGCAAAGCCGCCTCTACGAAACCTCGCACTCGTATTCTCAACACCGGCGCGAAGATGGCCTGGCTGGGCGCAAGTATTCCTTAGGGCGAAACAGGAGGAAGAACTCCTTCCCATTCTCTACAGTCTCGGGACGGATACCTGCATTCTTCCCAAAAGCTTTCGACACCAACCCTCCAGCTCAGCGCGTCGATTGCTTCGGCGTTGCGCTACCATTGGGGAGGGGGGAGAGCCGGGAGCCGTTAAAGCTCCCGGCCAATTTCGTATATTGTTATTCGGCACCGTAATGGAAATGATCCACGCGGTTCTGCTGCCAGCAGTCTTCCGTTTTGTCCGACTGATTGCAACTGGTAACCGGGCGGTCCTTGCCGTAAGAGATCGTTGAAATCCGGTCGGCGCTCACACCGGCGTTCACCAGGAAGTTCTTACCGGCAGTGGCGCGGCGGTCGCCCAAGCCGAGGTTGTATTCCTCGCTTCCGCGGTCGTCGCACTTACCTTCGATGGTGAACTTGATGCTTTGATGTTCCTTTAGGAAGTTCGCATCGGTGGTAAGGGCTGTCTCAGCGTCGGCCCGAATATCGGCTTTATCATAGTCGAAGTAAGCGTCTTTGACATTTTGGGCAAACAACTCCTCATCGGTGACTTCCTTGGGCGCTGGTGGCGGTGGCGGCGGTGGCGGTGGGAGCGTCACGGTGACGCGGGCCGATTCAGTCTTCGTGCCGCCCGGACCAGTGGCGGTGATGGTATAGGTCGTCGAGTCCTGCGGCGTGACTGATGATGAACCCGAGGCCTGGACCTTACCGACATCCGGCTGCAAGTCCAGATCGGTGGCATTTTGAGAAGTCCAACTCAACGTGGTCGATTGGCCTTTTTCAATGGTGCTGGGTTCCGCGGTCAGCGTCACGGTGGGAGCCGGTGGCGGTGGCGGCGGTGGTGGTGGTGGCGGCGGTGGCGCCACGGTCTTCTTATGGCAAGCCGCAGCCAGCAAAACTAGTCCCAGAATTCCTACGAGAACCGCAAGACTGCGTTTCTTCGTTCGCATGCTTAAATCCTCCTTGATGGATAGTCTGCAATCCCATGGATATAAAGCTACGGAAATTACCCCTCCCTTGGTGACATGGGCGCTAGAATATATCTCTCCTGCACCAGGCGGGATAAAGACACAATGAAACTCGAAATACTAACATCAAAACAAAAGGAAACGCAACGCATTGCTTATAAATTATCTCACCTCGCGATGATTGCTTGGGCACGTCAGCCTGCCGTGGTTTGCCTGGTTCGCCATTTTCAACGGAGCCCGTGCGGTAGTGATTGCGCGTCTTGTCTCCATTCCTATGCCACTGTTTTGAAAACACATCTGACTATACAGCAATTCGAAGTCCGTAGATAAGTTCTTGAAAACACATAAGCGCGTAAGTCAAATGGTCACGATCCTTACGCGAATTCACGAAAATCGTGAAAAATGACCCCCGACCCACGGCGGCATCGCGGGTCGGTAGCCAGCCGATTGTTGGATCCTTAACTCAAGGCATCGTCAGAAAATCAATTCGACCAATTGGCATTCCAGTTTTGCCCATCCTTGGTCAGTTGCTGGGGATCAAGGCCGTTGGCGAGCATGCTCCAAACCTGGCGCGAGCCTGAGCGTGTGGATTCAAATGCCAGATGGCGGCCGTCCGGCGACCACGTGGGATGCTCGTTCCGCCCGGCATCGTGCGTCAACTGGATAATCCGACCGGTGGCAATCTCCATAATGTAAATGTCATAGGTTCCGGTTTCCGAAACGCGCCAGTGAAAGGCCATGAAAAGCCCGTTGGGCGACCAGGAGGGAGCGCTGGCGTCACCGCCTTGTGCGACCGTCGTCATGCGGCGAAGGTTGGCGCCGTCCGCCGACATGATGTAGATCTGGGGTGAGCCGCTGCGGTCAGAGACGAAAGCGATTTCATTGCCGGTCTTGGGATTCCAAGCCGGGGAAATATCCACTCCGGGGGAAAAAGTGAGGCGTTGCAAGTTATAGCCATTAACGTCGGAAATATAAATCTCCGGATCGCCTCCCATGCTCGAGCAGAAGGCGATCTTTTTTCCGTCGGGCGACCAAGCCGGGGTGGTGTTGAGTCCTTTATAGGCCGGAAAGGGGATGAGCCGGCTGGTTTCAAACGAAAAGAGGTAAAGTTCAGGGTTCCCGGACCTATAGCTGGTGAAGGCCAACCTGGTGTTGTCAGGAGACCAACGCGGGGTCGTGGAAATTGAGCGATAACTGGTAATGGGATGCTGATTGAAGCCATCGTAGTCCATCACCCAGATCTCCTCATGACCTGTGCGGTTGCTGACAAAGGCCATGCGAGTTTCGTTGATTCCGGGCAACCCGCCGCCCAGCGCCTTGATGATTTCATCGGCGAAGCGGTGCGCGGCTTCGCGCGTGGAAACTTCGTTCAGGGTCGCGACATAGCGCTTGGCCAGCACGCCCGGGTTGGCCTGGTTCCCCAGGTCAAAAACCCGGCCGGTAATCACCAAGTTGGAATTGATATTCTCGGCTTTGCCGAAAACCAACATCTGGGCGGAAGCGGGAGGAGCGCTCCAAGCGTTGAAGTCGACGTCCAGCGGCTCTATGGGGACCTTCAAAGGGTAATTGCTCTTGCTGATCATCTCGAAGATGCCTGCATTGTCAAGATCGCTCCAGAGAACCTGGTTGAACTCCTGCGTCAGGCTCACCAACTGCTGGTCGACGGCTTGGGGCGGAAAATCCGGAACCGCCAGCTTGATTTTGGGCGCGCCCAAGTTGATTCCCGAGCTGATCCAGTCCTGTTGGCCGCCGGCCATCCGCGAGGAAAGGGAGAGGACCACCGCTACCGCCCAGGTCAGGAGAAAGAAGGAAAATACGATTCGATGCAGGGTCATGTCTTTGCTGGGCTCCGAGTATCTCAAGATGCGTGCAAGTTTGGAAACAGATATCTCACAGAGTGATATGTTCTCGGCCCCCCCGGGCTATACATTCTTGTCCCTACTGGCGATGAAAGTCAAAATAAAACTCCACATTGACGCTTTTCCCGGCATAGTCAGCCGGCAGGGCGGGCAGCGGGTTGGAAGCGAGGATGGCGCGCAAGGCGGAGCGATCCACTTCCGGAATGCCGCTGCTTTGCGTGATCTGCACGTTGGTCACCGTGCCATCGTGCAGGATTTCAAACGTCAGATAGGCGCGCGGGGCCGACACGATATTGGGGCTGACGGTCGCCAGAAGCCAGTTGGCGCTGATGCGCGCGCGCATCGAGGCCACATACCAGGCGTAACGCTGGCCGAAACTGTTCCCCTCACCCATCGCCAGGCCGCCCGCTCCCCCGGAAGTCACCACTTGGGTGTAATTCATCGTGGGTGCGCCACCGAGGCCGGCGGGAATGGCGTTGTCCGGTGGCACCTCCTCGGTTTGGTGGATGTGCTTGTTGACCCTTTCTAACTTTTCCGGCTTCACCGCCTCTTTGAATTTGGGAATCGGCTGCGCGTCCGGAGGCGGTTCTACCTTGGGCTCAGGCTCCGTCTTAAAAGGAGCCGGGTTTTGGGTTGCGACGGTGCTGGGCGTGGTCAGCGTGGGAGGAGGCAGGGGAACCCCCGGCAGACTGGACACCGCCCCCATGCGGATAGCGCCTTGTGTCCCCCACTCCTGGCCTCGGCCGCCCAAGTGGTAACCCAGCAGGGTGTAAGTCACGAGGACCACGAAGAGCACGCCGTGCAGAATCAGAGAAAGCAGCAACGTGCCGCGCAGGTTGTCGTGGCGTTCGTCCGGTAAGGTTAAGACATGAGCGCCCATAGGCAATCAATCAGGACTTGTTCGCTGTCCACTGTCCACTAGCCACTGCTCTTCATCACTGTCCACTGCTTTTCGTATCCAGCGGCTGGGTAACAATATTCAGGTTGGTGAGATTCGCCTGTTTCAACGCATCCACTACCCGCGCGAACGCCTCAAAAGTCACACTCCGGTCGCAACGGATAAACACCGGCTGCGTGCCGGCGCCCTTTAGTTGACGGAGGACAGTATCCGCCAAGCGGTGAATATTAACGGGATCATTCCCAACATAAATATTCTGTTTTTTATCGATGGTGATGACGACCTTTTCTTCGGAAACAATCTTGACGGTCTTGGTTTTGGGGAGATCCACTTCAATCCCCGATTCCAGGATGGGGGCCGTCAGCATGAAGATGATCAACAGCACCAGCACGACGTCAACAAAAGGGGTGATGTTAATCTCGGAAAGGGAAGTCTGGGTTCTACCTCTTGGGTTGGTGAAGGCCATAGTTCACCTCCTAACTGCAGTGACGAGTGATGAGTGACGAGTGACGAGCCGGCAAGGGCCGAAACTGGAAAATCGAAACTCGAAAATCGCGGCGAGTTTCGAATTTCGAGTTTCGATTTTCGTCTTTCGCTCGCTCATCACTCGTCATTGCTCTTTTCATTCGGTAAAGTACCGTTCAGTCATATTCAGGAACTCCAGAGCAAAATCGTCCATCTGCGTCCCAAATTCTTTGATGCGCTGAAGAAAGATGTTGTACGCGATGACCGCGGGGATGGCGGTGAACAGTCCCGCCGCGGTGGTGATGAGGGCTTCGGCAATGCCCGGCGCCACGCTGTGCAAACTTGCGGTACCGGCCGTCGCCAGGCCATGGAAAGCATCGATGATGCCCCAGACAGTGCCGAATAACCCCACGAAGGGGGCGACCGCGCCGGTGGTGGCCAGCCATACCAGCCATTGCTCCAGCCGCCCCATTTCGGTCGAAGCGCCAATCTGGAGGGCGCGCCGCACCGCTTCCAGGCTGCGAATCCGCGGCTTGCCCGGATTCTCCGTGATCGTGGCTTGGCTTTCAATTTCGCGATAGCCGGATTGGAAGACCTCCGGCAGCGGGCTCTCCTTCAGGGTGCGGCAGAAGGCTCGAATCTCCGACAGCTTCTTGCTCTGCCGGAAGACCTTGAGAAACTCCAGAGATTCGCGCTGCGCGGCCCGAAAGACGCGAAATTTGAGGAAGATGATCGCCCAGGAGAGAATCGAAAACGCCAGGAGCAGGAGAAGGACGAGTCTTGCCACCGGACCGGTGTTCGTCAGCAGTTGCCAAACTTCGCCTTGATAAAAATCTTGCGTGAAACCCTGGTAGAAAGCCAGAAGTGCGGCAGTCAATTAACCTCCTTGTCGGGACCACGAGACTGAAACATCCAATCAATTGAAGCTAACACACCGACCCTAGGCAGTCAACGAAGGAACCGGAGGCAGGGCACAGGTGACAGGTTACAGGTGGTGGGTGGCAGATGGGGTAAAACCAAACCAAAAGGCAAAGGGCAAATGGCAAAAGTGAAAATCACAGCCCTTTCCAAAAGGGCAAAGGAAGTGGACCTGTAACCTGTCACCTCTGCCCTGTCAACTGTTCTTGTGATAGACTTTTCTCCGCAACGCCATGCTGCGCGAAATTCACATTCAGAACTATGCCGTCATTGATAACCTGGCCGTGGAGTTTGGGCCCGGCCTGAACCTGCTTTCCGGAGAAACCGGCTCCGGCAAGTCCATCCTGGTGGACGCGCTGGGATTGGCGCTAGGCGGACGCACTTCCTCCGAGGTGATTCGCACGGGGGAGGAGCGCGCGCTGGTCACCGCGGTTTTTTCCGCCGAGGGAAAAGCGCCGTGGGCTGACTGGTTGGAGGAATACGGTGTGGCGGGGAGTGAGGAAGGCGAGCTGATCTTGCGGCGTGAACTGCAAGCCGGCGGCAGAAGCCGAATGCTGGTGAATGACCAACCCGTCACCTTGACGGCCGTCCGCGGGTTGGGCCGCTGTCTGGTGGAAATGCACGGCCAGAACGAGCATGTGGATCTCTTCGCGCGCGACGCGCAGCTTGGCCTGCTCGATCAGTTCGCGGGCTTGAGCGCGGAACTCGAAACCCTGCGCGGCCTGCATGCGCGGCGCTGCGAGCTGGACCAGGAGCTGGAGGGGCTTAGCCACAACGAACAGGAGCGGCTACGCACCTTGGACCTACTGAGCTTTGAGGTGCGCGAGCTCGAACACGCCAACCTGCAACCAGGGGAAGACGCGCGCCTGGAGGAAGAGCGGAGGGTTCTTTCCAACCTGGAAAAAATCCGCGCCGCCGCCAGCAGTGCGTTCTCCGAGCTTTACGAGGACGAGGGCGCGGCCATTTCCCGCGTCGCGGCCGCGGCGCGGCAGCTCGATGAGTTGCGCCGCTACGACTCGGCCGTGGCGCCGGAGATCGAACCGCTCGCCACGGCGCGCGCTACCCTCGAGGATATCGCCGCTTTCCTGCGCGATTACGTGGGAAAGCTCGAGGCCAATCCCGCGCGCCTGGAGGAAATCGAGGACCGGCTGGCGCTGATCGATCGCTTGAAGCGCAAGTACGGGAGCAGCGTGGAAGAGATCCTGGCGTACGCTCGCGAGACGCGCCAGAGTCTGGCCAGTTTGGAACATGCCGATGAGCGCCGCGAAGCCGTGCGGAGGGACTTGGCAGGAGTGGCGGCCGAGTATCGGAAGGCCGCCGAGGCGCTCTCCGAAAAGCGGCGCGACGCGGCCCGGCGGCTGGTGAAGCTGGTGCGTGAGGAATTGGCGCAGCTCGGCATGGAAAAGACGCGCCTCGAAGTCCACTTTGAAAGCGCCCCGGAAGGCCAGGGTGGCGCCACGGGAATTGATGAAATTGAATTCCGTATTTCGCCCAATGTCGGGGAAGAACTGCGCGTGATGGAAAAAATCGCCTCGGGCGGGGAAATCTCGCGGCTGATGCTGGCCTTGAAAACGGTCGTCGGGCAGGCCCGAGTGAGCCGCGGCGCACGTGGCGCCCGGTACTGCGACGCAACCTTTATTTTCGATGAGATTGACGCCGGCATCGGAGGCCGGGTGGCGGAGTGTGTGGGTCAACGCCTGAAACGCCTGGCTCGCGACGCGCAGGTGCTATGTGTCACCCACCTGGCGCAGATTGCCTGCTTTGCCGACCGCCACTTCTACGTGGAAAAATCCGCGCGCGCCCATCGCACCGTTACGACCATCAAACCCCTAGCTGGTGAAAAGGAACGCGCCGAAGAATTGGCCCGCATGCTTTCCGGCAGCCAAATCACCGACGCCGTCCTGAAACACGCCGCCACCATGCTGCGGCAATCGGCAGGATAGGGAACGATGGCCCGGTGTTACCGTCTGGCGAAGCAATGCCAATCGCCGCCACCGGCAAAGGCGCGGCCTCGCCCAAAACCTCCACCAATGACAACTCCGCCGACCACCGGAGGGTAGTACGCGGGCGGGTAGTATGCTGGCGCGCAACCGTACGGATTGTAGTAGGGGTCGCAGTATGGGTACCCGTAATAGCCGGACCACCCTGGGACGTAGGAGAATCCGAATCCAAGCCCCCACCGGCCATAGCCATAGCCGCCACGGTATCCGCCAAATCCACCGCGAAACGATCCGCCGCGGGCGGTTTGACCAGAGAATTGGCCGCCAAACCCTCGACCGTTGTAGCTGAAACTTCCACGGCCATTGCTCCGCCCGCCATAACTAAAGCTTCCGCCTCCGTAACTTCGCCCGCCGTAGCTTCCGCCACCATAGCTGCGCCCGCTATAGCTGTGTCCGCCCGAGCCTCCGCCGCCGGAACGGGAACCGCCCCGCGCTTGGGCAAAGCCAATTGTGGTGAGCGCGAACCCGATGACGACTACCATCATTAGCTTTTTCATTTTTGCCTCCTACCCCCCTAAGCTCGTGCCGACCTGCTCGGGGGGACTACCTACCCTGGGAGAGGCAATTAATGGACCAATTCTAATCTGGCTTAAGTTATTGAAAACGAAAGAATATATCGCGGAGGCTGGTGACCAATATGCACCATGCCGGTGGTGGTTTTCGGCCAGGGCAGGATTGCAGTGGATTTGCCCTGTTTTGTTTAAAACTTTGCGCCTTGGCGTGAAATGTTCTGCTCTTTCCGCAAGGTTTTCACCGCTTCTTGTGCTGTGGGCTATTTTTCTTATTGACAAGATAGATAGCCATGATATACTAGATGGTGAGCCCAGTGGGCGGGAGGCGGAAGGAAAAAGCCGCGAATCTCGGCAACGCGGGGGTGCAACCCATCAGGGGGGGCAGGAGGCAGTTGCCGCGGGCAGCAAGCGACTTCTAAAGGCTGAATGGTGCTGGCCTTTCAGCGGTTGCGATGAGAAAAAGCAAGATCGCAGCTTGCCATTATATACTAGAAAACAGATAAGTTAATGTGTTTCGGGAAAGATGTCATCGTTCATTATCTTACTGTAAAACAATGAGTTATGCTGAATTCCAGGAACCGGGGTGAAAGAAAGAGGGCGTCTTGCCATTATATAATAGAAAGCAAATGGGTTATCGATATTTAACAAAAACTTTACAGAATCATAAGTTGTTGAAACTAAAATAGTTATCGATTCTTATGGAGACTCGTGCAGTGAAAAAAAAGGGGCAAGAATTAAGGATAATTTTTTGTATGTTATTGAAAACAAATGTAGAAAAAATGTCCATTTTTTGTCTTGCCATTATGTTAATGAAATCAAACGAGTTAAATAATCCTTGCCATTATGTTATTGAAAAGAAAGTGGTTGAAAAAGGTGAACGATTTGGAGGAAGAAATCCTTCTGCTCATGTGTACCGATTGCGAAAGCCCGACTCCCTCTTTGAGCAACCTGGCCGAGAATCGGAGGCCACGGGCAGTTGAGGATTGCGCTGCCCGCGGGACGATGCCGGATTCAAGACTCCACATTCCGGAGAGAGCCCAGGCCCGGAGTCCGAAGTGAAAGGCACATTCCCAGGATGTGCTGAGTTTGAAAATCGCAAATCACAAATCGCCAATCACCCGATGACTTGATGACCCGACCGACCGCTCAAGCGCCTTAAGTGCCTTGCTCTTGCTACTAAAAGTTCTGGTTTCAAGCTATACTAGTTTTGCAGGGTCTGTGCTGCTCCATGGGAAATGATTTGATTCAAATCGGCAATGCCCCACCGCAGAGAGGCTTCGGCGCGGAGGTGTTGTCCGCGGCGGACTTCGCGTTCGCCCCCGCGCTGGCGGGCGAAGGCAAGACCTTTTACATCGAAACTTTCGGTTGCCAGATGAATGTCCACGATTCGGAGAAGGTTGCGGGTGTGCTCATGGCGCGAGGTTACCGGCCCGTGGATTCGCACCAGGAAGCCGATATCATTCTATACAACACGTGCAGCATCCGGGAGAAGGCCGCGCAAAAAGTATTCTCGCGGCTGGGAACCTTCCGCAAGGCCCGATCGTCGGAGCGGAAAATCATCGGCGTGCTGGGTTGCGTAGCGCAGCAGGAAGGCGAGCGCTTTTTCGAGCGCGCCCCGCAGGTCAGCCTGGTTTGTGGTTCGGCGAGCTATGCCCGGTTGCCGGACCTGCTGGCGCAACTCGAGCGCGGAAACCGCCGGGTGAAGGGATTGAATCTCGACACCGAGGATTGTTTTGAGACGGAGTTCACGCGCCGCGACAACCGCTTCCGTGCTTATTTAACCATCATCGAAGGCTGCGACCAGCGTTGCGCTTTTTGCGTGGTGCCCATGACACGGGGACCGGAGCGCAGCCGCTCCGGCGCCAAGATTATCGCCGAGTGCCGCCGCCTGGTGGACGCGGGGTACACGGAGATTCAGATTCTGGGCCAGATCGTGAATGCCTGGCGGGACCCGACGCCGGCGCGCTGGAGCTTTGCGGAATTGCTCGCGCGCGTGGCGGAGGTGCGCGGCGTGCGGCGGGTGCGCTTCACCACTTCCCATCCGCGTTACTTCACTTCGGACATCGTCGCGGCCATTGATTCCCACCCGGTGCTGTGCGACCAGATTCATCTGCCGGTGCAGGCGGGTTCCTCGGAAGTCCTGGCGCGCATGGGGCGCGGCTACCTGCGTGAAGGATACCTGGAAAAAATTGGTTGCATCCGCAAGGCGCAGCGTGCTATTAGCCTTTCCACCGACATCATCGTCGGTTTCTGCGGCGAGAGCGAAGAGGATTTTGAGCAGACGGTTTCATTGCTCGCGGAAGTTGAGTACGACCAGGTTTTTTCGTTCAAGTTTTCCCCGCGGCCGAACACCGCTGCACAGGAATTTGCCGATACCGTTTCGGAGGAAGAAAAGAGCCGCCGCCTGACGCTCTTGCAGGAAGTGCAGCGCCAGATTCAATTGCGGCGCAACCAGGCGCTGGTGGGGCAGACGTTCGAAGTTCTGGTGGAAGGCTATAAGCCTCGCTTAGGACAGGCCGTGGGTCGAACCACCAGCAACCGGGTTCTCAACTTTCCGGGTGAACCCGCCGATATAGGATGTTACCGGCAAGTGAAGGTGACTTCCTCCGGTCCGAATAGCCTGGTGGGCGAGAAAATTGGTGATTGGTGATTGATGATTGGTGATTGACCCGACCGTTCGCAGTCATTGATAACAAGAGTTTCTACTGAACAATAATAACGGGTGGCTTGCAATCACTATTCACCAATCGGCAATCGCCAATCGCAAATGGAGGAGGGGGCGCATGGAAGTGGAAATGAAGATTCGCGGTCTGGTCATGGATCCCGTCACCAACATGCCCATCGTGATCCTCAAGGATGTGGGGGGGACGGCGGTGCTGCCGATTTGGGTGGGAATCTATGAGGCGAATGCCATTGCCCTCGAGATTGAAAAAGTAACCACCCCGCGCCCCATGACCCATGACCTGCTGAAAAACCTGCTCCTAGGACTGGAAACGCACGTGCAGAAGGTGGTGGTAAGCGAGCTTCGCAATGACACTTTTTACGCCCTGATCTGGCTGGAACGGGACGGCCAGAAGATGTCGATCGATTCGCAACCCAGCGACGCCTTGGCGCTCGCTTTGCGCGTGGATTGCCCGATCTACGTTGAGGACGAAGTCTTGAAAAATTCCAAGAATTCCGGGACCTCCACGGACAAAGTCAGTAACGAAGAATTACGCAAGTGGCTGGAGAACTTGAACGACGAAGACATGGGAAGGTATAAGATGTGACTTCGGGATTGGGGTTAGGGATTAGGGGTTAGGGACGCGGGGATTGGGACTTCGTCCTTAAATTCATAATGCGTAGTCTGTTAGCAATTATAAATGGGTAATACCCGAGCCTCTAATCCCTAGCCCCTAATCCCCAACCCCTAATCCCGAGTCCTATAAATGGCCGCAACCGTAATTGCCATCGCGAACCAGAAGGGCGGCGTCGGGAAGACTACGACGGCGGTGAATTTGGCTGCTGCCTTCGCCATGAAGGAGCGGCGCACGCTGTTGATCGATCTTGACCCCCAGGCCAACACCACGCTAACCTTCTTCTCCCCGGAAGAGATCAAGGGTTCAATTTACGATGTGCTGGCAGACCACCACGTGATGGTGGCGGATGTAGTGCATCCCACCAAAGTGGCCAACCTTTGCCTGGTGCCTGCTAAGATTGCCTTGGCCAAACTGGAGGGGAACCTGGTGGGGCAGTTCGACGCGCCTTTCCGCTTGAAAGATGCTTTGGCGGGAGCGCGGAATGATTTTGACCTGATCGTGATTGACACGCCGCCGGCGCTCGGGATCATTACCGTCAACGCCCTGGTGGCGGCGAACTACTTGCTGGTGCCCATCCAGGCCTCGTACTACTCACTGGAAGGGACAGATGACCTGCTGGAAACGCTGGAGCGCATTCGCGCCCGCCCCAACCCCGAGCTGCAGTTGTTGGGCGTGATCGTGACGCTCTATGACAAACGCACCAATATAGCGCGCGATATCTATAAACAGGTCCGGGAAGTGTTTGGCGAGAAGGTTTTCAAAACCGTGATCGGCAAAAACGTGCGCCTGGAAGAGAGCCCGGCTTACAAGGAAACCATCTTCAGCTTTGCTCCCGATTCCAGCGGGGCGCTGGAGTACGCGCAGCTCGCCGGGGAGGTTATACAACGTGTCAGTTAGACGCGCTGGTTTGCCCATCACCGTCAAGATGCGGCACAACTCGCACTACGTCGAGGACATGATCTCGCGTAGCGGCGCCGCCATCGGGCGCATGATTCCGATCGAGCAGATTCAGCCCAACGCCGATCAGCCGCGCAAGGAACTGGGCGACATGCATAGCCTTACGGAATCCGTGCGGGAAAAGGGCGTGCTGGAGCCGCTCCTGGTGCGGTACCTGGCGGATTCCGGCAAGTTCATGATTATCTCCGGTGAGCGCCGGTATCACGCCGCGTGCGCCGCAGGGCTAAGAGAGGTTCCATGCATCGAAAAAGATGTGGACGATGGCGAGACGCTGGAAATCGCCCTCATCGAGAACCTGCAACGCAAGGATTTGACGCCTTTTGAAGAGGCTGACGGCGTGCAGGCCTTGGCGGACCGCTATGCCTTGACCCACGAGGAAATCGCCAACCGCATCGCCAAATCGCGCTCCTCGATTACCGAAACTCTGAGTTTGCGCAACATTCCCGATGCGGTGAAGGCCCAGTGCATTGAAGCAGGCGTGCTCTCCAAATCCCAATTGCTGCAAGTGGCGCGGCAACCGGCCGAAGCTAAAATGCGCAACCTGGTTCGGCGGTTTGCCCTGGGCCTGGTCAACCGCGAACAAGCCCGCGCGGAACGCAACCCCGACAAGATGCCACGCCATGCGGTTTTCAACTATGTTCCCCCCGCCAAGGAATTCAAGTTGGTCCTCAAATTTCGCAAGGGCAATGTGGAACGGGAGGAGATCATCGCCGCGCTGCGCCGGATCATCGAGACTCTGGAAATCCCGACTTAATTCCCGGGTACAGCAGGACAATGAAATAGCGTGATCGGGTGGGGGCGGACGGGCACAGGCTTTTACGCCCGAATGCTCAGGGATCGGGCAGGAGTTATGCGGAATGGTTCCGGAACCCCAGGGGGCGACCGAGTGCCACTGGTTGTTTGTCTACGGCACGCTACGGCGTGGCTTTGAACTGCACCGCCACTTAACCCGCCTCGGCGCGAGGTTTCGGACGGAAGCGAAAGTGGCCGCAGAATTGATCGATCGCGGACGCTTCCCGGGGGCGCGGCCGGCGGCCCGAAAAGGGATGTGGGTTCGCGGCGAACTCTTCGAACTGCGCCAGCCCGCGCGTGATCTGAGATTCCTGGATGAAGTTGAGGGATTTATCCCTGGCGCCCCTGAGCGGAGCGAGTTTGTGCGCGCCATGACGGAAGTGATACTGCCTGCTGGCTCGCGAGATCGCGCTTGGATTTACTGGTTGGGGGCACCCAACTCCACGGGGGGGCAGATGGATAGTCTGGAAGACTGCAGGCAGAACGTCATTATGGAAACGGACCGCTTGCGCTTTGCAACCTGGAAGGGGGAGGACTGGGAGGAGTTCCGGAAGCTCACCTCGGATCCCCTGGTGGTACGATATATCGGGACGGGTGAGGCGTGGAGTGACGAGCGCGTCCAGGAATTTGTGGCCCGGCAACGTGAGCACTGGGAGAAGTATCGAATCTGCCTTTGGAAGCTGTTGCCGAAAGACAGCGATACCCTGATCGGCATTTGCGGCCTTCAGCATCTGCCCGGAGGGCCGGGCGTGGAGATTGGCTGGTGGCTGGCCCCCTCGCACTGGGGACAGGGGCTGGCCACGGAAGCCGCGCGCCAAGCCTTAGCATACGGTTTTGAGGTGACCCATCTCGACCGGATTGTGGCCATCGCCCACCCTGCCAACCGGGATTCTCTCCGCGTGATGGAGCGAATCGGCATGCGCTTCGAAAGGGAAGCGATGCATAAAGGAATACGCGTGGTGCTCTATGCGATCGACCGCGAGCTGTTCAACTCCGGGCAAGGGGAGGGGGAGGAGCGTGCCTGAACTTTCATCGCTCCCCTTGACTCCCGTGCAGGTTGCCCGCCTGGAATGCCTGCTGAAAGCGGGTTTCCAATTCATCACCTTCGAACAGTTTGCGCGCTACCCAGGCGTGGAGAAGGCAGGCTTCGTCGCGCTGCTGGATATTTCCGGTGAAGGGGTGCGGCAGTTTGGGAGCGTGGGATACCACCTGGGTAATGGCATCGGTGTTCTGCTTGAGCGGGCCGGCAGGGGAGCCTTTGTTTGTAAGAATGAGTCGGTGACAGCGACCCCGGAGCTTCTGGCTACCTACGAGACCGTCAAGAAAGAACTGGCTGAGCTGTTGACGGAAAGCGTTGGGCAGTAAATGCGAAGCGGGGTGATACGAGGGGGATTCAGGAACCCATCCTGAACCCCGACCCCAGAATTCTGCTTTGGGGAGTGTGAACTCGGATGGACGAATTACTGGATATCCTGATTGTCGGCGCCGGGCCCACCGGGCTGGCTTGCGCCATTGAGGCGGTGGCGCGCCATTTGAAACTCCTGGTGGTGGAAAAGGGTGTCCTAGTGAACTCGATTTACAACTACCCCTCCACCATGACCTTTTTTACGTCACGCGAGCGGCTGGAAATCGGGGATTTACCCCTCCCCAGTCTGAACACCAAGCCCCATCGCGCCGAAGCGCTGGAGTATTACCGCCGGGTTGCGGATTTCTACCGCCTGCCCATTCATTTCCAGGAGAGGGTCATGGGGATCGGCGGGCATGACGGCGAGTTTCGTGTGGAGACCGAGACTTCAGAGGGCCATCGCCGCGAGTACATAACCAAAAAGGCCATTATCGCCACGGGTTACTATGATCTGCCCAACCTGTTGGGTATTCCCGGCGAGGAGCTTCCCAAAGTCTCGCACTACTATACCGACCCGCATCCGTACTACCGCCGCAAAGTGGCCGTGATCGGTGGAGCAAACTCCGCCGCCGTCGCCGCCCTCGACCTCTGGCGCCATGGAGCGGAGGTGACCCTGATTTACCGCGAGCCCACGCTCAGCTCGCACCTCAAATACTGGATTCGGCCCGACATCGAAAATCGCATCAAGGAAGGCTCGATTCGCGCCCTGCCTGAATCCGAGGTGAGGGAGGTTGTTCCCGGCGCCATCCTCGTCCAGCGGAACAGCGGGGAAACCCTGCGGCTCGATAACGACTTTGTTTTCGCGCTTACCGGCTACCATCCGGATTTTTGCTTTCTACGCGATATTGGCGTGGAAATTGACCCGGTAACCCATCGTCCCAAGTGCAATTCCGAAACCCTGGAAAGCAATGTGCCGGGAATCTATCTCGCCGGCGTCATCATCGCGGGCATGGATACCAACGAAATCTTCATCGAAAACGGCCGCTTCCACGGCAAGCAAATCATCGCCGACGTTGAAAAGGAGCTTTAGCGCAGCCACCGCTACTCGGAAGGTGGATTGGAGCGTGGCAGCGGGGTGATGTGTTTCGACAGAAAGGTTCGATCCAAGACAAAAGTCAGTTCCGTACCCGGGGGGAGGAGCGGTCCCTGATGTTTCTTGGCCACGCTATGGATGATCCCGGCCATGGCGCCGATGGCCATGCCATAAAGTGCTCCGCTTCCCCCATGCGTTATGGAGCCTATTGCGGCGCCCCCGGCGGCGCCGATGCCGGCCTCCTTGGCGGCGCTCTTTACACTTTTGCCGGGGCCCTCAACGGTTCCCTCGCTATCTTTCACTTTGGTGCCGGCATTGTCCTGGGCGTCTTGGAGTTGAGCCACGATGGTGAAGGTGCCTTGTTCCGGGACCGAAATCGTTTCTGCCACCAAACGCATTTCGCCTCTCCCGGTGGCCCGGCCCGCCGGCTTCACGAAGGTCACGCGGCCGCGCACCGTACTTTGGGCGGGAACCACTTCCCTTCCGCCCGCGAAGATAGGTTCCGCCACCTTCCCTGCCCACGGGTCGCCCTCCTCGCTCCCTTTCGTGCTCAAGGTGTTTGTTAGCCTTACCACTAACTGAGTTCCTGAGGGCAGGGCAATGTCGCCACTGTCCGTGGCCCAAGCCAAAAGGCCCAAGGCCAACACAGTCCCGATCATCACGATAGTGAGTGAGAGGGCTCGTTTCATCCACAGTCCCTCCACGATGGAGGTACGAAGATTCCGGAGGATTCTGCCGGCCTCGGCACGCCTCCTCCGAAGGCTCTCAACGTGCAAGGTCACTGCTTGGTAGCTTGATCAGGGCTCGTCGGCTCGAGCGGTTTGCCGGTGCTCGCATCGACGGACCGGCTGATGACGAAAGTCATCGTGGTGCCTTGCACGAGGATGATGTGCTTTTCGTGTTTCAGCAGGTCATAGATCAGCACGGTGCCGGCGCCGATTCCCGCTCCGGCTCCGAGGGCCGTGCCGAAACCCGGCCCGCCGCAGTTACCGTAATACCGGCAGTCGATCTCCGACCCCAGGCCCACCATCGACCCGGCTCCGGCTCCCATGGCCCCGGCAATGCCGGCATCCTTGAGGGCGTCCTTCTTATTCTTGCCGCACCCCTTGATGGTTCCTTCATCGTCGCTGCCGGTCTTGGCGCAAGGCCCGGCATTCATGTCATCAAGCCCTGCCGGCAGAGCCAGCTTGATGTCATCCGTGGTGATGATATCGTCCAGAACCACGCGCATTTGCGCCACGCCCGCAATGCGGCCTGATTGCTTCACAAAAGCCACGTGTCCTTCCACCGAACTGCCCGCGGCAATGACTTCTTTGCCGTCCACGGTAATCGGTGTCGTGACGATCCCCGTGAAGGGGTCGCCGGGCTTGCTGGTTTTTGACGTGAGGGTACACGTCAGGCGCACGTGCAAGAGGCTTCCGGCAGGGATGAGTTGACTTGCGGGAGGCGGCGCCTTGGTTTCACTGGCCAGCGCGGCGGGGAGCAATACGGCTCCCGCCAAAATCCCCGTAACGAAGCTGATGGCCCACTTCTTCATAGAATTCTCCTCGGCTTGAGGTCTCATGGCGAGCCTGATGGGGTTGCGCTTTCTTTCTGCCCAGGGAACCCACACACGCATTTTACACCCCTGGCAGCCCTGTGACAAGCACACCACCGCCCTGCCTTTTCGATTCCTCCCGAAGCCCGTTGGTTGCTCTGGATTATTCCACGGCGAGGGATTTCACGCGCGCGCCTGCCGAGCGGCGGGCCATCGCTGGATTTGACCGGCATCACGCCATCCGTTATACTATGAGCCGGGGTAAGGGGTGCGCGACTCAGGCCGAACGCGATTCGGCCCTGCTTTGAGGGGCTATGCCAAACATTGTCCAGGAAATCGCCGATTCGGCGGTGGCGCTGGCAAAGGGTTTCGCCACCACCTTCAAGATGATGGTCGGACCCACGGTGACGGAGAATTATCCCGCCGAACCCGTGCACTTTGAAGATCGCTATCGCGGCGTCCATGTCTTGCGCCGCGACGAAAATGGTTTGGAAAAGTGCGTTGCCTGCTTCCTTTGCGCGGCGGCCTGCCCGGCCAATTGCATTTACATCGAGGCCGCGGAAAATACCGGCGACCACCGCATCAGCGCCGCGGAGCGCTACGCCAAGGTTTATAACATCGATTACAACCGGTGCATCTTCTGTGGCTATTGTGTGGAAGCTTGCCCCTGCGACGCCATCACCCACGGCCACGATTTTGAAATTGCCGCCTACGATACCAATACCCTCGTTTACCGCAAGGAACAATTGCTGCAACCGCTTCCTGCCTCCGCCGCAGAAAAGCCGAAGTAAGCCAGAACCATCGGGCCGTTTGCAGATCGGGTCAGCGAGCCATCGAGCCGTCGGCTCATCGACCGAACTGAGATCTGCGATTTGGGATTTGCAATTCACGAAGCCAGCAAATTGATTCATCTTCTCACCTGGCACCGCCGATAGCCGATGCGGGGGACTGTGTCACGCGGGGTGATTGTCGGTCGGCCCGCCTTGGCGCTTGCGCACGTTGCTCGTCACTGGTCACTTGTCACTGCTCTTGTGATTCGCGATTACCAAAGTCAGCAATTGATTCATCTACTCACCGAACCCTGCCGATAGCCGAGGCGGGGGAGTGTGGACCGCCCGATCGATTGTCGATTTTCGATTGCCGATTTTTGATCGTCGCTTTGGGATTGGAGATCATTTTCGGATTCGGCAATTTGATTCATCTTCGCACCGGACGCTGTCGATAGCCGAAGCGGGGAAGCGGGGAAGTGTGGACGGCCCGGTTGATCGTGAGCGCGCACAGCCGCCCGCATTTCGGCCTTCGCCCTTTGTCTGTTTCTTGCCACTCGTCACTCGCCACTGCTGTTGGAATTGTGTTACGCCGCGCAAGTGGCACGGCCATCCCTTCGGCAAGCTCCGGGCAGGCTCTCCCCGTAACCCCCAGAAGATCGAGCGCCGCGCCACTCGCCGCACTGTCATCCAGAGCCCCACGAAGGGTCTTGCTCTGCCCACATTTACGGCCTTCCGCAGTTGGGATTTGAATCTTTCATGTGTCACTCGCCACCTGTTCCTGTTGTTTTCAATAATCGACATAGGTAGACTGTCACCAGCTTTCCCTGTCACACCACCGTACGTACGGGTCCGTATACGGCGGTTCGGCGGGTGGAGCTATCAACGAACCGTCAATCGGGGAATCCCGAGCGAGTCGAAGTAAGCATTGGGCAGTGCCAGCGCGAGGGCCGGGCTGTTGGCCAGCCGCCAAGGACCATGGGCACTGGCCGCCGTTTGGGCGGCCAGGACCGTACCCACGCCTCGCTTCCGCAGCTCGGCATAACGTGCCGGTCCTCGCTTCCACTGCTTCCAGATCGCCGACCGCAGCCGACGCCGGACCCACTCCTCCAGGCTGGCTAACACCGAGGGCGTCTGGCACTTCCCAAAATAGCCGATCCAACCCTGTAGATATCGGGTTAGTTCTGTCGCCATCTGTTTCGTGCTTCGGCCTCGTGTCCGGTCGGTCAGTTCCCGAACCTTCACGCGGAACCGGAGCACCGCTTTCGGCGCCATCCGCCGTTTGGGCACCCGCCCCGACGTGAAACTAAAGCCCAGAAACTTCCGCTCCCAAGGTTGCGCTACCGCACTCTTCTGCTCGTTCACCTTGAGCATGAGCTTCGTCGTGATGAATCGCCTGACGCTAGCCATCACTCGCTCCCCGGCTCGTCGGCTGCGAACGTAGATATTGCTATCATCCGCATACCGCGCGAACCGGAGACCTCTCCGCTCCAACTCCCGGTCGAACTCATCGAGCACGATATTGCTCAACAAGGGCGACAGAGGCCCACCTTGCGGCGTCCCCTCATCCACCGGACTCACCAGCCCGTTTTCCAATACTCCTGCCGTGAGAAACGCCCGGATCAACTTCAGCAGACGCTTGTCGCTGACCCGTTCAGCGATTTTCGCCATCAGTTTGTCGTGCGAGACTCGGTCGAAAAATTTCTCCAAGTCAATATCCACACACCAGCGATAGCCTTCGGCGATATACCTCTGCGCCTGTGCCACCGCCTGATGCGCCGACCGCCCAGGGCGAAACCCATAGCTGTGTTCGGAAAACGTCCGATCCCACTTGCGTTGCAGAACCTGCATCACCGCCTGCTGGATAAAGCGGTCCAACACCGTTGGGATGCCTAACTTCCTCACCCCTCCGTCCGGTTTGGGTATCTCCACCCGTTTTACCGGTTGCGGCTTGTAGGTTCCGCGTAGCAACTGTTCCCGGATAACCGGCCAGTGCTGTTTCAGGTATCCGGGAAGGTCGTGGACGGTCATGCCGTCCATCCCCGGACTCCCCTTATTGGCCTGGACTCGTGCCAGTGCCTGCTTGCAGTTTTCCCGCTCGCAGACTTCCTCCATCAACTGTTCGCCAATGGCCGGGCTTTCGGCTTCGCGCTTCGCCGTGAGCGATTCGGTCCCTTCCTGAGAGCGGTTCGGGGCTTCACCCCTACTTTCTTCCAGGAAGGCCAACACTAGCTGGTTTTTCTGCCGCTTGTCGCTCATGAGTCGCGCCGCTTACTGGCCACTCCCATCAACCCCTTGCGGGGACCGTTCGGGCCTTCGTCCGTCGGTGGACGGACTACTTTGCCCTCTGCTGACTTCTGCCGCCCGGTCAGGGCCGATCACTCGACCCTCAGTCCGCTATCCCGGACTAGCAGCAGATCTCCCGAGGTAAGCTCGACCGCCTTCCGCACGCAGCCGCCGAATCTACAACCGGTGCCTTTGATGGATATGGACTTCGCGGACGCGAGCTCGCTCGTCCGGCACCGTATGCCTCCCATCCGGTTCTTGTACATCGGCTCGTGCGTTTGCTCCACGCTTCCTTCAGACCCCGCCTCACGGCGACGCCCTTGCGCTTTGCTATGACTTCACCTCCATCAGGTTGTCAAAGGGACTTTCACCCTCAAGCTGTCGAACATGCTCGGCACACTCGCGGTAGGGATACCGGTTACCCGGTACCCCCCGCACGGATCCGTACGGGCGCTCGTTAGCGCATACGGCTCTTAACTCGGATGCTGGACGGCGAACCGCACTAAGGGCCAGGGATGCAGCACGCGCGGCACGGGCAGCCAGCGGACAGCCAGTCGGTGCAGGCGGTCCCAGTTGGGTCGATGGCGTTGGCCGCGTTGCCGCAGTTGCGTTCGCCACAGACGGGTCAACCGAGCCCGAAAAGCGAGCAAGCTGTCGAGGTTCCCGGGTACCGCGTAATAGTTGAAGTAGCCTTGCACGACCGACCGGAGCCACTTACCCGTGAGCGCCACCGCCTCGTGCCGGCGCTGCCGGAGTTGCGGCTTGAGTTCCTGCAGCTTCTTCCGCAGACGCTTGCCGATGGTCTGGCGCTTCACGGTAAAGTACCCCTTCCGGTTCTTCCCGCTGATGTGCGTGAAGCCCAGAAAGTCGAACGTTTCCGGCTTGCCTTCTCCGCGTCGTTGCCGGTTCAGCTCGGCGTGTCGCCCGAACTCCATCCGGCGCGTTTTGTCGGGATGCAGTTCCAACCCAAACTTCCCCAGCCGTTCCCGGAGGTCCTCCAGAAAGCGGTCGGCTTCGGTCTGTGATTGGAATCCCAGGACCGTATCGTCGGCATCGCGCACGACGACCACATCTCCCCGCGCGTGCTTCTGACGCCACGCGTGCACCCAGAGGTCGAAGACGTAATGCAGATAGATGTTCGCCGGGCAGGGGTGAAATTACGGCTTGAACGCAAAAGATAACGTGGGCCGGGTTGGGGCGCTGGCGGCTGCTCCGATGCGTGGGGCGGGCGGATTGTTCCGCTGGGGTCAGTCCCGGCATTCGGCATGCGGATGGAATGGCGTATGGTCAGGGTGTCTCGACCCACCAGAATCTCTTTCACCAGCAGTCGTAGGATTTTCTGACGCTCGGGCATCTGTAGGGTAGCGGCTCTCAACCGCAACTGGGTGCAGAAATCGGCGAGCGTTTCGACCAGCCGCCGGCATTGGGTATCGTCTGCGGCGGCGGCTTCCAGCGACTGCCATTCGGCTTGAATGGCCTGCTGCTTCTTGCGTAGTTCCGGCATCCGGCTGCGCAGCTGGTCCAGGCTCACCAGGCCTTCCTGATAAGCGTTCAGCAAGCGATCCATGCTCTTCTCCAGCCGGGCATGATCCCGCCGCAATATCTCCTCTTGCTGTTTGAGCGGATCAGCATGGCGGGCCGCTTCCCGTCGGCGATTCAGTTCTTCCTGAATCGCGCTGGGATCTTCCAACAGATGCAGTAACTCCTTCCAGACCACGGCATCGAGGTGGTCCTGGCGAACCGGCGGATTATCGCAAACCGCTCCCTTCAGGTGACGATAGGCATCGGAGCCCAAGCACCGGTAGTAATAAAGCTTGCGCGCGGAGGTGCGCGTCGAAGTGCGATAGAGCGCATAGCCGCAGCGCTCACAAACCAGCATCCCCTGCAACAAGGACGGTTCGATGGTGCGCCGGGGAGAATGCCGTCGGTTCTGCTCCAGTTGCTCTTGCGCCAGGGCGAAAGTCTCTTCGCTGATCAAGGCCGGAACCGGAATCTCAATCCAATCCTGGCGAGGCCGTTCGTGATTGGCACTGTCCCGGCTCGCCAGCCCCTGACGTTTCCGCAACCGTCGCGTGATGCGCTGCCGCGGTCGGAGCTCGGTCTTGCCAAAGCATGCCCGGCCCCGGTAGGCCGGGTTGCGTAGGATCCCCCAGACCGTGGACCGCTCCCACCGGGTCGTCTCGGTGCGGGTGGGAACATGGTCCTCGTTCAGCAGGCGTGCGATGGCGTTGATGCTGAGCCCCTGCTGCGTGTACACCTCGTACACCCGGCGCACGACTGCGGCCTCCGACTCGATGACCTCGTAATAGGCTGCCGAGGTATCGCTCTTCCGCACGTAGCGGTAACCGTATGGAGCACCCGAGAGCACATTGATCGACCCCTGTTGGGCGCGGTGGCGTTTGCCGCGGCGAGACCGCTCGGCAATCTGGGCCCGCTCATATTCCGCGATCATGCCCTGGAACTGCACCAGCAGTTGGTCTTCGGGAGTTGTCCCGGAGGGCGCCTGCAAGAAGACCAGTTCCACACCGCAGCGCGATAACTCCTCGGCCAACAGCACCTGGTAGGCATACTTGCGACTGAGGCGATCCGGCGAGTAGATAAGAACCGCTTCGATATGACCTGCCGCGGCCAGATCGCGCAGCGCTTCCAGCCCGGGCCGAAGCAATGTGGCGCCGCTGTAGCCTTCATCCTGGAAGCACCACTCGACAGGGACCTTGTATCCGTGAGGCTCGGCATACTCCATCAGCGCCGCCAGCTGGCTGGCGATCGTGTGGTTCTCCTTCTGCCGGTCCGAGGATACACGGGCGTAAATGGCGGCCACTTTCGTCATTCAGAATCTCCTGGTTGCTTTCGGGCGGTGGGGTAGCAGCCCGCTCGGTGTCCCGCATCTGGCCGGGCACGAGGCATTCATAAGCCTGCGCCAGTTTCTCCGCCCATAACCGATCAAATTGATATTCCAGATGGAGCGTTCGCTGCCGACCTGGCGGATGGTCAGCCACGGCCTCCCCCACGATGCAGTACCGCCAGCACCGCTCGGCTGACGATCTCGCTCAACGTCGCGCCGGTGGAAGTGGCGTACGTCCGCAGTCTTTCCACCAAGCGGCGCGAAAGCTTGACCGTAAAAGAGACTTTGACATCTCCGACCGGAAGCGGATGGGGGAGTTGCTGAGCCTGCTCGAGATAGCGATAGGCTTGGCGTTTGGAGATGGAGCAACTGTGGGCAAGGCGTTCGGCGGCCTCGGGCAGAGAACCCGGACCCTGCAACAGGGTGCGAGCCCAATTGAGCCGCTCGGCCTTCTGAACATCCGTGGCTCGGGCCATACGACATATAAGTACGTCTATTTATGTCACGAGTCAAGAACTTTTTCATCTCCCTTGACCCTCCCGCCGGTAGCCAACGGCTCGGTCAAATTCGAAGTTATCTTCTGCGTTCAAGCCGTAATCAGTCCGATGCTGTCCAACATCTATCTGGATGCGCTCGACCATGAGATGGCGGGAAAGGGCATCGAGATGGTGCGTTATGCAGACGACTTCGTGGTGTTGGGTGGTACGGAGGGGGAAGCCCAGCAGGCGCTGGACGAGGTGCGACGCTGGACGGCGCAAGCCGGACTGACGCTGCATCCGGTGAAGACGCGAATCGTGGATGCCACCCAACCGGGGGGCTTCGACTTTCTCGGTTACCACTTCGAGCAAGGCCGCAAATGGCCGCGTCGAAAGAGTGAGCGGAAATTTCGAGACACGATTCGGGCCAAGACCCGGCGCACGCACGGGCAAAGCCTTGCGGCCACCATCGTCGATCTGAATCGAACCCTGATCGGCTGGTTTGGATATTTCCAGCACAGCTATAAGACCACGTTCGCCACACGGGATGGCTGGGTGCGCATGCGACTGCGCAGCATCCTGCGCCGCCGGCAGGGCGGACCGGGACCAGGGCGCGGAGCGGACCATCAGCGCTGGCCCAATGCCTACTTTGCGGAGCGCGGGTTGTTCTCCTTGGCTACGGCCCATGCTCTCGCCGGTCAGTCCTCTCGGAGGTAATACCACCGACTGGAGAGCCGGATGCGGGAGATCCGCCAGTCCGGTTCGGAGGGAGGGGGAACGCATTGCGCTCTCCCTACCCCTATCGCCCGTAGCACGCCCATGGCACGCGGAAATCTTCCCAAATTCTGCCTGATGCGGGTTATGATTGTCGCTTGTACACCCAAGGGCGATTGCTCAGTTGAGAGATGATAAGCAGGGCACATCCTTAGGGGATATCCTTCTTTAATTGGAGGGGGCGACGATGCCATTCAGATCTAAAGTTAAAGTTCTGTTCCTAGCCGTTACTTCATTGGTATTGTGTGGCTTATGCGGTTTGAAGGCAGGGTCCGCAGAAGAGGGGGAGCGGGTCAAAGCCATTACCCCGCCAGCCGCGCCACTGCCTTCGGAAGAGCAGTCACGCGGGGTAAAGCGCTTCTCATTCATCCTCTATGGTGACACTCGCGGGCGCCATGATGGCGTTTCCCTCCAAGCCGAGCACTCGCAGGTGGTGGATGGAATCCTCGCGCAAATCACCAAACTCCAGACCACGGACTCGCCGGTGCGATTCGTTCTGCAAACCGGCGATGCTGTGGCCCATGGACAGGAAGTTCCGCAGTGGAACGTCAGCTTCGTGCCCATCATCAACCGGTTGACCACGCAAGGTGGGGTGCCTTACTTCCTGATCCCGGGCAATCATGATGTCTCCTCCGCCTCATCGGCCGACGCGCCCCAGCGCCAAACGGGACTGCGAAATTACCTGGATGCCGTCCAGGCGCTGATCCCGCCCGACGGCTCGCCCCGCCGCCTGGCCGGTTATCCCACCTATTCGTTTGGGTATGGAAATACCTTTGTTCTGGGATTGGACTCGGACATCGCCAACGATGATAAACAGTATATGTGGGTGAAGGGCCAGCTTGAGGGCCTTGACCGCCAGCGCTACGTCAACATTTTTTTCTTCTGCCACCATGCGCCGTTCTCCTCCGGCCCCCACGGCGTTCGTGCGGAGGAGCCGACCCTCGTGTTGCGATCGCGATACCTGCCGCTGTTCCAGGCCCACCACGTTCGCGCCGTTTTTTCCGGGCACGAGCATCTGTTCGAGCATTGGGTGGAGCACTACACCGACGCGAGCGGCACCCATCGCATGGACTTCCTGGTTTCGGGCGGGGGCGGGGCGACCCTACGCTTACCAAGGCGAGCCCAATTTGGACGACTACCTGAAAGCCAACCAGGGAGCGCAGGTTCGTCTCCAACACTTGGTGAAGCCCGGTCCGGAGGGCGCCTTTACCCCCTACCATTTTGTGGTGTTTCACGTGGACGGGGAACAGATCAATTTAGAATTCTTCCCCGTGGCGGGGGGCGCCGATTTCCATCCTTATCCGGGCAACAAGGCCGGGCTCCAGGATACGTCTAATTAGCCGCAGGGGTGGCGCCTGGTATCGCCATGGCCGCCGTCCAACTTTCCTTGTCCCATCATTGGTCCAGACAAGCGGGGCAGGGAACTGGGGCAAAGGGGCTCGGATGAGTACCGTCGGCAGCCAGCCCGCGTAGCGGGCTTTCGGGTACCGCCAACTGTTACTCTGGCACGAATACGGAAGCGGGAGTCCCCGTGTCCGGCATCGAAAGCAAACCTCAGGCGTAGAAAGCGCGGCGCGGCCGGTGTGCAAAAGAAACGCAAAGGGCAAAAGTCAAAAGGCAAAAGTGACAGCCCTGGATCCAAAAATCCTTCCTGAAAAACAAGAAATAATGACGACGTAGCAGTAGGGGAAAAGCGGGCCGGAAATCCTGTGTCGACCCCACCTCGGCCCCACAAAATTGGATCGCCCACCCCGGCGTCGGGCGCATCTTCCTTTTTGTTTTAGGCGGGATATTTTATCGAACTGCTTGGGATGATGGCAGTTGCGCGTTGTCTTGGACGTCGAGCTCCTGACTACATAGTCGGCAGGGTGACGCCGAGTGCCTTGAGAATTTCTTGCTGGCGGGCGTCCGGTTGAGGCAGCTTGGTCAGCGTGGTTTTCTCATCGACCGGGTAGTGCAGCAGGCACAGGCGGGTCAAGGCCCGCAGCGCATCCGGCAAGGTGATGGCGTCGGCCCGAGTCTCGGTGGTGCCAAAGGCCGCTCGTAATCGCCGCTCCATCTCACGACTGACTTTCAAGGCCAGCAGGCAGCAGAACACGTGCCCCCGCGTGCGGCTCTCTTTGCGCACCCAGACGGGCCGCACCTCCAGCAAGCCCGTCTTCAGGGTGCGAAAATCGCGCTCTACCTTCTGGAGCGAAACATAGCTGTCATGCACTTGCTGGGCGCTCATCGCGGCGGGGGCCACGTCGGTGGTCACCACATAGCAGCCTGCCAACTCCAGCGCCCGGTCGATCGCTGCTTCGTTCCTTTGCAACTTCAACTGCGTGCCTTCGAGCGGGATTTCCACCAGGCCCGTCAACTTGTGCCGCTCGACCCAGGCTTGCATCGCCCGTTGGCCCGCTTCCGGCTGGCAGCGGGGGTGGGTGCGCACCTGCTCGTTGCGCGCCTGGATCTGGGCTTCCAGCTTCGTCAGTTTGTCGTCCAGGCGATGCTGCTCGCGCTGTGCCTCCTGCGGATTCCGGCGCAGGATATAGCGCACGCCCTCCGCTTCCACTTCCGAGACGGTCTCACTGAACAGGTTCAACTGCAAGGTTCCTTGGGCCAGCAGCCGGCGAACCTGCGGGTCGGTCAAGGCCGTGATATAGCGCAACCCCGCTCCCGTCAGCGCTTGCTTCCCCTTACTTTTCACCATCCCCCGGTCCCCCACGAAGACCAATTCCTCCACCCCGAATTGTCCCTGCAGAATCTGGATCTGTTCTACCACGGTGGTGGGATCACTGCGGTTCCCTTCGAACACCCGCACGGCCAGCGGTTCGCCTGCCTCGTCCGCCAACAGGCCGATGACGATTTGCAACTTGCCCCGCTTTCCGTCGCGGTTGTAACCGTACTCCCCCAACTCGTTCTTCTCCCCTTCCAGATAACTGCTCGTCACGTCGTAGAGAAACAGCCGGGGCGGCTGGCCGCGTCGAGCCAGGTAGCGGCGATACAGGGTCTTTTCCATCTTCCCCTGACGAGCCGCCAAGTCATCCAAGGCGGCATACAGATCGTCCTCGTCGAACTTCCCCAGGCCCAGCACTTCGGCCACCGCCTGATCCTGGGCCCAGCGCACCGCGGAAAGGCGCGAGCCCTGGTGAGCGACACGGGCCAACACCAGGAACAGAGCGAGTTTCGCCAGCCGGCTATGACCGAGCGCGGCGCCGATGCCCAGAGCCTTGGCGATCTGCTTGAGCACGAACAAGAGGCCGAACACGCCTCCCAACTGAGGGGTCCGGGAGAGCTCGGCGGCCTGATCGAACTCGCCCCGCAACAGGCGGCGGAGGGCTTCGATGCGGGCGGGGAGCCAATGCGAGAGGTTGGCGAGGGTGCGGTTCTTAACCTTGCCGTGATGGCGAAAAGATTCGCGCAGGAGGATGGCGGGCGGGGAGTTGCGGTTAGGGACGGTTGTGATATACATGACTCCCGTATACCATCATAATCTAGCAATGTCAAGGACAATCTTCAATATACATGACTACACTATGATGCCCAAAAACAGGACAACCCCTCTCGATGCAAGGATTTTGAGTCAATCACTAGAAGGAAGATCCGCCGGGGCGTTTTCGATTGGCGCGCCGGACGACTCCGAGGGGTGGGAGTTTTGCACAGGCACGTCTGATAATATTTTTACAGGCCGCGTGTGGTTAACATAATCTCTTTTCCACAAAACCCTCAAAGATTTCCACAGCCGAAAGAAAGTTCTCAGTCATCAGTTCTCAGTCGTCAGCAAGAGTCCACGTGCCCTTGGGTTCCTACTGAGAACTGATGACTGAAGACTGACGACTGAGAACTGACAACTTCTGGTTTTTGTGCTACCCTTCTGAATTTGTCGGCGCGTCGACATTGGCCATCGAATGCCTCTGCGCGAAACGGAAGCCATCGTCCTCCGAACCTACCGCTTGGGTGAAGCTGACAAGATTGCTTCGCTTTTCACGCGGCAATTGGGCCGCTTGCGGGCCGTGGCCCAAGGCGCCTTGCGCACCAAAAGCCGTTACGGCGGCACGCTTGAACCGCTGAGCTATGTGCGCCTCTGGATCTTCGAGCGGGAAAATCGCGACCTGCTGCGCCTGAATTCCGTCGAGATCATCGAGTCGTTCTTCGACATGCAGAAGGACTACCGCGTGCAGCTTGCGGCGCAATACCTCGCCGAAGTGGGGGAGCGGCTGCTGCCGGAACGCGAGGTGAACGAGCGCACCTTCCGCCTTTTGCTGGCGGTGCTGCGGGCCCTCAAGCACTCCGGAGAAGTCAACCGCCCGCTCCTGTACTTCGATTACTGGATGGTGCGGCTGGGTGGTTTTCTGCCGGAATTTGAAACCTGCGCCTCCTGTGGCCATGCCCTGGGAGAAGAGGGTGGCTACTACGGCCGGGGTTCAGAATCGCTGCTCTGCCGGGATTGCAAGCAGTCGGGCAGCCTGCGGGTATCCGCCGCCACCCTAGCGATGGTTCGTGCCTCGTGCCACGTGCCCCTGGACAAATGGCTGGCGCAGGAAAAGGCTCCCGCCGGCTGCCGCGAAGCACGCCACTTCTTCGAGGAGATGATCGAAAGCCATACGGAAAAGAAGCTGGTGACAAGGCAGATGATGGAGGAGGAGGTCTAAAGCTGTCAGCCTTCAGCGATCAGCGTTCAGCTAGAACCTCCCAAAAACGGGCCGCAGGCCCGTGGCCTTAGCTGAAAGCTGATGGCTGATAGCTAAAAAGCAAGTAAAGAAACCCAATGCCGAAAATCCACAAATCGACCCGAACAACACCCGCGCCCCTTTCCTTTCAAGACATGCTTTTCCACCTGAGCGAATTCTGGGCGGCGCAGAGGTGCGTGATTGCCTTGCCCTACGACGTGGAAGTGGGAGCAGGGACCATGTGTCCCGAAACCTTCCTGCGTGTCCTGGGACCGCAACCCTGGCGCGTGGCGTACCCTCAGCCTTCACGCCGCCCGGCCGACGGCCGCTACGGTGAGAATCCTAATCGGCTGTTAAAGCACACCCAGATGCAGGTGATCCTGAAGCCCCCGCCCGAGAATATCCAGGACATCTATCTCGAAAGCCTGGGGGCCATCGGCATCGACATTCGCCACCACGACATCCGTTTCGAGGAAGACAACTGGGAAGCTCCCACCCTGGGGGCATGGGGCATCGGCTGGCAGGTCATGCTCGACGGTCTCGAAATCACCCAGTTCACTTACTTCCAGCAGTCGGGCGGGGTGGACCTGGAACCCATCAGCGTCGAGCTGACCTACGGCCTGGAGCGCATCGCCGCATTCCTCCAGAACGTCGAGGACGTCTACCAAGTGCGCTGGAACGATAGCGTGACCTATGGCGACATGCGCCGCACCGAGGAACTGGAGTTTTCCGTGTACGATTTCGAGGCCGCGGACCCCGAGACCTGCCGCAAAATCCTGGACCTTTATGAAGGCGAGGCAGCGCGCCTGCTGAGCGAGTATTCGCGGATGAATTTATCGATTAAAGACACGCTAAAAGAATTAGATAAGGATGAAATTAAAAGTGTTACTTTAATTAAGAATCGGTTCCCACTGCGCAAAGTTTATGACCTCACTTTGAAGTGCTCTCACCTGTTCAACATCCTCGATGCGCGCGGCGCCATCAGCGTGACGGAGCGCGTCGCTTTGATCGCCCGAGTGCGCAAACTGGCCTGCGAGGTCGCCGCCATTTACCTCAACCGGCAGCCGGTCGCGGAGGTGGCGGCGTGAACGAGGAAAGTGGAAAATCGAAAATCGAAACTCGAAACTCGAAAATCGCAACCGGCGGCACCGTAGTTGTCGAGGAGCGATCCTCAATTGCCGGCTCGGTGGTTGTCGAGGAGGAATCGGCAATCGACAATCGACAATCGGCAATTCCCGAAGAGAAGCAATCACCAATCACCCATCACCAGTCGCCAATAGTTCTGCCGATGCTGCTGGAAGTCGGTTGCGAGGAAATTCCATCGCGCTTCCTGCGCGGCGCCGAGAAAGGGCTGGGCGAGCGGGTTCTTGCCGCCCTGCGCCAAGCCCGGTTGTTGCCCCCAACAGAATCGGTCATGGAATCGATCATTGGGGTTCCGGACGACATGCGCTCGGAACCCCTGGTGGTGGTTGGCCAATCGCCCCTCCCGAAAATCTTTGACGCGAATTCCGTAGGGGCGGTTCCCGAACCGCCCATACAAGCATCGCAAACATTTTCCACTCCCCGCCGCTTGGTGGTCTACGTTCCCTCGGTGCTTGCCCAACAGCCCGACAAGGTGGAGGAGATCATGGGTCCTCCCGTCAAGGTGGCCATCGATCGGGAAGGAAAGTACACGCGGGCAGCGGCGAGCTTTGCGCAAAAGAACTCTGCCCGCCTTGAGGAATTGACCCGCACGACCACGCCGAAGGGCGAGTACATGTCCCTGAGGAAAACCACTCCGGGACGGCCTGCGCTCGAGATTCTGCCGGAAATGCTGCCCGGCGCCATCCTCGGTTTGACTTTTCCCAAGAGCATGTACTGGACGGAGAAGTTAGCGCCGCGCTTTGTAAGGCCCATCCGCTGGATAGTGGCGCTTCTGGGAGAAGGGAAGCAGGCGACCACGGTCGAATTCAGGATTCTGGGGGTGAAAACCGGCAATTTCACCTTCGGACATCGGGCAAAGTCCGCGGCGGCCATACCCGTCAGCGGCTTCAAGGATTACTCGAAAAAACTTTGCCAACATCTCGTCGAAATTGATTATAACCGGCGTCGAGAGCGCATCATCCAGGAAGGGCAGAGTGTGTTGGGAGAGGCTGCCGGCAAGATCGTCCAGGATGAGTGGCTGGTCGATTGGACCGCCAATTCCACCGAGTGGCCGCGCCCCATGCTGGGGAGTTTTGACGAGCGCTTCCTCCACCTGCCGCGCGAAATCCTGATCACCGTCATGCGCGACCACCAACGCTATTTCGCCGTTGAGGACGTAGGGCCGAGCAGCGCTCGGCCCCATGACCAATCCAAACTTGCGCCCCATTTCGTGGCGGTCCTCAATATGGACTCGGACGAGAAGGGGTTGATTCGCCAGGGGCACCAGCGGGTGCTCACCGCGCGTTTCCGCGACGCCGAGTTTTTCTGGAACGCTGACCAGAAGGCGCTTTTGCGCAGCCGCGTGCCACTGCTCGACAAGGTCACGTACCAGGCCAAGCTGGGCAGTTATGGGGATAAGATTCGACGCATGAAATCGATAGCCGGCAATATTTGTGTGTCACTTGAAGATAGCGGAAGGATGATGCCGGCCCAGACCCTGGAGGTTCTGCGGGCAGTGGAGCTCTGCAAGTGCGACCTGACCACCCAAATGGTGCAGGAGTTTACCGAGTTGCAAGGAGTGGTAGGCGGGCTCTATGCAAAAGCTCAAGGAGAACCTGAAGAAATCGCCGTAGCCATCTATGATCATTACCTCCCGCTGGGTGCGGAAGGGGCGTCGCCGCGGACCTTGTCGGGCGCCATGGTGTCCCTTGCTGACAAGGTGGATAGCGTCGTCGCGGGCTTCGCCGTAGGGAATGAGCCCACCGGGTCAAGTGACCCCTTTGCGCTGCGGCGGCAGGCCAATGGAATAATTAAAGTAACGCTTGATAATTCACTTCCATTGAACTTAAAAGAAGTTATTAACAAGGCGATGGATGTGCTCGATATTCAGTGGCGTAAGCCCCGTGAAGAGGTGCAGGCCCGCGTGCTGGACTTCTTTGCCGAGCGGCTGCGCTACTATTTTGAATCGGTGCGGGGCTTCCGCTACGACACGGTGCGGGCGGTGGTGGCGGCAGGCGCCGATCAGCCCGCTGACGCCCAGGCGCGGGCCGAGGCCATGGAGGCCTTGCGGGGAGGCGAGGATTTTGAAGCCCTCTCGGCCGCGGCCAAGCGCATTCGCAACATCCTGGCGAAATCCGCCACGGCGGCGGACTGGGAGCCGGGTGAGGTTGTGCCGGAGCTTCTGACCGAGCCCCAGGAAAAGAACCTCTACGAAGCCTACGGAAGGGTTGCGGGCGAAGTCGAACGCCGGCGTGCGAGAAAGGACTATCGAGGCGCCCTGGAAGAAATCTCCACCCTGCGTCCGACGGTGGACCGGTTTTTTGACAAGGTTCTGGTGATGGCCGAGGATCCGCGAGTGCGGCAGAACCGGCTGCGGCTGCTGAAGAAGTTGGATGAGCTGTTTTCCGGCATCGCGCACTTTGCGGAAATAGAAGGGCAGTGAGATGTGCAGTGGCTAGTGGACAGTGGCTAGCAAGCGAAAGCCGAAACACGAAACTCGAAAATCGCCGCGAGTTTGGAACTTCGAGTTTCGTCCTGCTGTTGCTTGTCACTCTTCACTCGTCACTGTTCTTCCATGTCGACGCGTCGACATCAGGCCAACCTTAAATCGCGAGCCGGCCTTTTGCCCCTTGCAAAACCCGCGGAAATGCGCCATAATCGCGCGTTATCTGCAAAGGACTACGGACACCGATCTTGAACTATCAACTATTGACTATTAACTCTGAACTTCCGACTTTGAACTCTCAACTTTCAACTTTGAACTTTGAACTTCCAACTTTGAACTCAAAAACCACCATTGAGGTCTGACCATTCGAAAGGAGCAATCATGGAGAAGTACGTTTATTTCTTTGGAGGCGGTAAGGCGGACGGTAATGGGACGATGAAAGATGTCCTGGGAGGCAAAGGCGCCGGTCTGGCGGAAATGACCAACGCCGGCCTGCCGGTCCCCCCCGGCTTTACCATTGTAACTTCCGCCTGCCGGCTTTATTTCCAGAACGGCAACCGGACGCCCGTAGAAATCCTGAAACAAAAGGACCAAGCGCTGGCCAAGCTCGAAGCCTTGCAGGGACAAGAACTGGGCGAAGCGGTGAATCCGTTGCTCGTATCGGTCCGATCCGGCGCCAAGTTTTCCATGCCCGGAATGATGGACACCATCCTGAACCTCGGCATGAACGATACCGTGGTGGAGGTCATCGCGCAAAAATCCGGCAACCCGCGTTTTGCTTACGACAGCTACCGGCGTTTCATCCAGATGTTCGGCAACGTGGTGATGGAAATCCCCAAGGAAAAGTTCGAGCATGTTTTCGACGGGCAGAAGAAGAAGAAGCGCGTCAAGCTCGACACCGACTTGACGGCTGAGGACCTCGAGGCCGTCATCGCCGATTACAAGAAGGTAGTGCGCAAGGAAACCGGCAAGGACTTTCCCCAGGACCCGCAAGTGCAACTCAACATGGCGATCGAGGCCGTGTTCCGCTCCTGGTACAACCCCCGCGCGCAAACCTATCGCCGCCTGAACAAGATTTCCGATGACCTGGGGACCGCCGTGAACGTCCAGACCATGGTTTTCGGCAACATGGGCGAAACCTCCGGAACCGGCGTGGGCTTTACGCGCAATCCGGCCACCGGCGCCAAGGAGTTTTATGGCGAGTACCTGATGAACGCCCAGGGCGAAGACGTGGTGTCAGGCGTGCGTACTCCGATCCCGATTAATGAGCTGGAAAAGAGCATGCCCGAGGTTTACAACCAGCTTCACGATATCACCACGCGCCTCGAGCAGCATTACAAGGACGTGCAGGATTTCGAGTTCACCATCCAGGATGGCAAGCTTTACATGCTCCAGACCCGCAACGGCAAACGCACCGGGCCGGCGGCGGTGCGCATCGCCGTGGACATGGTACATGAGGGCCTCATCACCGAAAATGAGGCGCTGCTGCGCGTCGAGCCCGACCAGTTGAACCAGTTGCTCCATCCCGTTCTGGATGAGAGCAAGCCGCTGAAAGTCATTGCCAAAGGCCTGCCGGCATCGCCCGGCGCGGCCGTAGGGCGCGTCGTCTTTACCGCCGACGAGGCGGTCAAGAGAGGGAAAGGATCTCCCGTAATCTTGGCGCATGGCGGTGATCCCCTGATCCTGGTGCGTGCGGAGACCGTGCCGGACGATATTCACGGCATGGAAGTGGCCGCCGGCATTCTCACCTCGCGAGGGGGCATGACCTCGCACGCCGCGGTGGTGACGCGGGGAATGGGCAAACCCTGTGTGGCCGGAGCCAGTGACGTGGAAGTGGACGAAAAATCCAAAACCATCAAGATCGGCTCAACCCTCATCAAGGACGGGGACTGGATCACGCTGGATGGATCCACCGGCCGCGTCATCCTGGGCAAAACCAATTTGATCGAGCCCGATCCGCGCAGTGGCGTGTTCGCGGAGTTTATGAAGTGGACCGACGAGGCGAGAACCCTCGGCGTGCATGCCAACGCGGACATTCCGCGTGATGCCCTGAAGGCGGTGGAATTCGGCGCCGAAGGCATTGGCCTCTGCCGCACCGAGCACATGTTTTTTGCCCAGGACCGGCTGCCACACATGCAGCAAATGATTATGGCCTGCCGGGACACTCAAGATCCGAAGCAAGCGGCCCAGTACCAGAAGGAACGGCGCGCCGCTCTTGCCAAGCTCCTGCCCATGCAACGCAAAGACTTCTATGGACTCTTTAAAGCCATGGCGGGGCTTCCTGTGACGATCCGCACCCTCGATCCTCCGCTGCACGAGTTCCTGCCCAAGCGGGAAGAGTTAATGGTGGAGATCGCGAAGCTGGAATGCACCAATAAGAGGAGTCCTAAACTCGGACACCTCAGGAAGATGCTAGAAGTAGTTAATGAGTTACATGAATTCAATCCCATGCTCGCCTTGCGCGGGTGCCGTTTGGGCATTATGTATCCTGAAATCACTGAGATGCAGGCGCGGGCGATTTTTGAAGCGGCCTGCGACTGCAAGAAGAAAAACATTGAAGCAAAACCTGAGGTAATGATTCCTCTAGTTGGAGATGTAAAGGAGTTACAGACAGAGAAAGAGCTCGTGAATCGTGTCGCGGCCGAAGTTTTCAAAAAGAGGGGCGTTGAGGTCGAATATTTGGTGGGCACCATGATCGAATTGCCGGCCGGCGCCCTGTCCGCCGACGAGATTGCGAAGGAGGCCGACTTCTTCAGTTTTGGCACCAACGACCTCACGCAGACCACCTTCGGAATTTCGCGCGATGACTGCGCCAAGATCATCAAGGCATACGTAAACTTGAAGATCTGGCCGGCGGACCCGTTCGCCCAGCTCGATCCAAAGCGCGTGGGACGCCTAGTGAAGATCGCCACCACGGAAGGCCGCGCGGCCAACCCCAAGCTGAAGGTGGGAATCTGCGGCGAACACGGCGGCGATCCGTCGTCCATCGAGTTCTTCGCCGAGGCCGGGTTGGATTACGTGAGCTGCTCGCCCTACCGCGTGCCCATCGCACGGCTGGCGGCGGCCCAGGCCGCGGTGAAGAAGCAGATGGAGAAGGCCTACACGACGGCGTAGCTTTGGAGCCGGATTCGGGGTGCTGGGGGCTGGGTGCGACCCCCAGCAACTCAATTTATTTCCGGCGGGGATCAGGTACGGAGGAGCGTCAAGCTTTACTTTAATTAAGTCGAAAAAACATTTGATTGCACGCTAATTAATAGCCATTGCACGCCGCAATGACGTGATGAAAATCCCCCGTCGTGAATTCGTCCAAACTCTGGCTACCGGGGCCGGCCTCGGTTCCGGCCTGGCGATCCGCGCTTGGGGTCAGGGAGGGCCTGTCATGAGTACCGGCCAAGCCCGCAACGTCGTCGTGATCGGGGCGGGGGCTTTCGGCTCCTGGACGGCTTACCACTTGCACCAGGCGGGCCAGAAGGTGACCTTGCTGGATGCCTACGGGCCGTCGAACGATCGCTCGAGTTCGGGCGGGGAATCACGTATCATCCGCATGGGTTACGGCGCCGACGAGATTTACACCCGTTTGGCGATGCGGTCGCTGGCGCTATGGAAAGAGTTTTCCGGAAGAGTCGACGAGAGGTTGTTTCGTCCCACCGGAGTCTTGTGGCTGGCGCACGAAAATGATCCCAATGCCCGGGCGACCTTGGCCACGCTTAAGAAACTGGGCGTGAAACACACCCCCATGACGCGCGCCGAATTGGATCACGCTTATCCTCAATTTTCCCTGGGGACTGACGCCTGGGCGATCTTCGAGCCCGATAGCGGAGCGCTCATGGCCCGGCGCGCCATCCAGACCCTGGTCGCGGAAATGCTCAAGCAAGGGGTCCGGTATTCTCAAGGCGAGGTCGCCCCTCCCAGCGGTCGAGGGCGGCTCGATTCCGTGCGCACCACGAGCGGCGAGGCGCATCCTGCCGAGGTGTTCGTTTTTGCGTGTGGCCCCTGGCTTCCCAAAATCTTTCCCAGCCTGTTGGGCAATCGCATTTTTCCGACGCGCCAGGAAGTGTTCTTTTTCGGCACGCCGCCCGGTAATCTCCGCTTCTGTCCGCCCGCGCTGCCCACTTGGATCGACGTCGGTAACCAGGTCTACGGCTTCCCGGACTTGGAGAACCGCGGCCTCAAGATGGCGCTGGATAGCCACGGCGCGGCCTTCGATCCCGATCGCGGCGAGCGCTGGGTATCCGCCGAATCGGTCGCCGCCATGCGAGAAAGGGTCGCTCAACTTTTTCCCGCCTTGCAGGACGCGCCGTTGCTGGAAACGCGCGTCTGCCAGTACGAGAACACCTCGAATGGGGACTTCCTGGTCGACCGCCACCCGGACTTTTCCAATGTCTGGCTTCTGGGTGGCGGTTCCGGACACGGCTTCAAGCACGGCCCGGCGCTGGGGGAATACGCCGCCTCGCGAATCCTCCAGGAGGCGGCGGTCGATCTGCGATTTTCCCTGGCCACCAAGGAAACGGTGCAGAAGCGCTCCGTCTATTGATCGGACGGCTTCTCCCATGTCGGCGCGTCGACATTTGGACCGTGTCACCGAAACCTAGTGTCCTGAGTTAGAAGTTCGTTGATCATTCGAGAACCCCCTCACCCCCGGCCCCTCTCCCCCAAGGGGGCGAGGGGCATAGGCGCTAGATTAAGCGCTCTGACGGGTCCCGAAGGGACCCAATATCATTAGCCGTAGGTGAAACCTACGGGAAACGTCCCCCGGCAAGATGCCACCAACCCCGAAGGGGTTGAATTCGACCCCTGCGGGGTCGCCCAAAAGCTCAAAGCAGGCCTCTTTGTCCGTAGGTTCCACCTACGGCTAATGACATTCATGCCCTTCGGGCATGGTGTGCGGCCACAGCCGCCCTTAATCTAGCGCCTATGGGGGCGAGGGGAGAGTTAACCTTAGTCCCTCGCCCCCTTGGGGGAGAGGGTGGACCGCCGCCGGCGTTCTTGCCAGCCGGGGCGGGACGGGTGAGGGGGTCGCCCTGGAACAAATAGAAGGGGCGACTTTGATCACGAACTTCTGACTCAGGACACTAGCGGCGAGTTTATCTTGCCATGTGGCGGCGTGAGGCCGCCGCGAACATGGCGGGGTCCCGATCTGATCGGGATAAATTCCCCCGCCGCTACGAAGGCCAGCCCGGTCAGCGCCACCGGCAACGAGTCCCCGTGAGACGCGACGAATGCGCCAGTACCATTGCTAAAATATTAGAAGGCTCGTAGAATGCGTCCGAAAATCCGTAACTGCGTCCGGAACTTGCTGATGGGGCGGAGTGCGAAGTTGGCTGAGGCCGTTGCTGCCTGGTAAGCGGCAGCGAGGTGCAACATGTTCATCGCCGCTCTGATTCTGATCTTATCGACGGTCCTATTTTTCTTCTTTCTCGAGAAGCATTGCCAGGAGATCCTGCAGCGGCAGTCTGCGCAGGCATTTTGGCAGGCGATTGCCGACGCCAACATGTTGGAATCCCCCTCGGTTCGTAAGGCCCTTGAGGAGCTCGGCGTTCCCGTGGAATACTGGCCTCTCACTGATCTCATTACAAACGCTGGCAATGTTAACCGACGCTACACCTTCAAGGAGCGCCTTTTGTTCCTCTACTTGAGATTGGTTTTCACTTCCGCTGTCGCGCGTCATTGGCTGGGTTTCGGGAAACGCCGGCCGCCTAGGAGTTGACCGCCATCCTCCAGTATTTCGCGAATGTTGTGGGAGAGCGTGTCAATACGTAGCTTTCCACGCTGCCTCAAGTCCTTCAGCACCGCTTCGAATGCCAGGTTGGGTTCATTGGCCCGGTCTTTAAAGGCGGCCAAGTCTTCCGCATCTTCGGCCATGCTCTGCTTCACGGCAGCGTTGACAATTTCCGAAAGGGTTCGCTCCGTCACCGCCGCTTTAACTCGTAGGGCCCGATGGAGGGAGGCATCGAAATATACCGTGGCGCGCTTGGGTGAGGCTTTCATACCGCCATGATGGCGTTTTGACACCATAACGTCAAGACGTTTTGAATGGCACGCTTCACAGCAGGCGCCAAGGTGGGCGCACTTGGCCCTACTCCGCGGCGCTAGATCGGGAAATAATGGCGCGATTCTATCATCGTCGCGGCGAGTTTACCTCGCCACCGAAACGGCGCGGCGAGTTTACCTCGCCATAGGGCGGCGTGAGGCCGCCGCGAACATGGCGGGGTAAACCCGCCGCTACGAAGCCATCGGGCGGCGTGAGGCCGCCGCGAACATGGCGGGGTAAACCCGTCGCTACTTTCCGGTCTACGCCCTTCAGAAACTGTGCCCATGGGGCGCCGGTTTGGGTTATGGGGCTGGCGCAGGGCGAGCGCAGCCCTGCGATTTACTCAGAAATTACAGCACATCGGTGGGAAGAAGTCGGCCTTCCGTAGTTCGGTCGAAGTCAGCGTCAAAGCTCACGATTTTTAGCCCATGCGTTCTGGAAGACCGATCGAACGCAGAGCGAAATCCGAGACATAGAGTTCGTGGCCCTTGCGGTTTTCGAGGAATGTCCGGGCGTCGCCGGCGCTGGCCTGATTCAACAACACTTCGATGAAGAGGTTGGTATCGACAAGCAATCTCATTCGCCGTCGCTTCTCCAACGCGCGATGCGGTGCTGCAACTCTACGGAGGTATACCGATCTCGCAAGCCTTCGAGCGCGCCCGCCCACGTGAATTGCGGCTTGCCGGGTGGCTTGATGGAGCGCCGAGTCAGCAAGGACTCGACGTAGTCCCGAAGCTGCGCCCGATATTCTGAAGGAACTTCCCGCACCATTTCCTCAAGAGTCTTCGTTGGCTCGCTCATAACCGTTTCCTCAGGGTTATTCTACTCTATTTCCCGGGACTCGATACGAAGAGCTCAAGCGTAAAGGTAACGAGTAATCCACCACAAACTGTGCACAACCGGCGCCGGTTTGGGTTATGGTAGGGGGCATCAACCATGCTGGCCCCAGACGGTCCACCGAAACTCGATTGGCAACGGCGCGTGGCGGCTGACCCTCGATGGGCGGGGGCCATGGCGCCGGTGGCGATCCTGGCTGCCACATTTCTCGCTTATATCCCCGCGCTCGCCTTGGGGTTTGTTTTTGACGATTATGTCCTGATTGTCACGAATGACTCCATCCGCTCCTGGCATTATTTCCCCAGCTACTTCACTTCGCACATTTGGAGTTTCCGCTACCCGCACCTGGCGTCGAATGCCTACCGCCCGTTTTATCTCCTTTGCCTGCGCCTGAATGACCTGCTGTTCGGCCAGCACGCCTGGGGGTGGCACCTCTCGCTGGTGGTGGCCCATGTGGCGGTGACCTACCTGGTTTATCAACTGTGCCTGCGGCTCACCCGGGACGGCTGGGTGGCCGCGGCGGGGGCGCTGGTTTTCGGCCTGCATCCCGTCCACGTCGAGACTATTGCCGAGGCCGCCTGGGCTGACCAGCCGCTTTCGACCTTCTTCATCTTGGCGGCCATGCTGGCGTTTTGTCGGAGCCGCGAGGGAGCGCCCCGGCTTGACGCAATTCCCGCGGCGTGGCACGGGCATCCTGCCCGTGAGCGGTCATGGCCAGGATGGCCATGGCACATGGGGTGGCACATGGGGTGGCTTGCCGCGGCGTTGGCCCTTACGGCCGCCGCCCTGCTTTCCAAGGAGAGCGGCTTGATAACGCCCATTCTGGTGAGTGGCTATGTGTGGATTTACGGCGGGGCGGGCGGCAGGGAAGTCGTGCCGGTCGAAAGCCCCGGTGGTACTCTCGCCCGCCTGCGTTCCGCCCTGGGCGCGGCAGTTCCCTTCTGGGCGGTGCTCCTTCTTTACGCGCCGCTGCGCATCCGGGCGCTCAAGGGTTTTACTCACGTGGTCACGCCCCTCCCGCTCTCCAAGGAGATTTTGACGCTTCCCTCGGTGTTGCTATTCTATTTGCGCCTGCTGGTTTGGCCTGCCGGATTGAGTTGCTATTACGACACGCCCTACATTTCCCGCCTGAGCTTGCGTGATTTCGTGCTGCCCACCGCGCTCCTGGCGGCGATCGCGGCCACGCTGGCATGTTGGTACTTGTGGACGCGGCACGCTTCGCCGAGGGAGGCCCAGGCCATAGCTTTTGCATACCTCTGGATGGCGCTGACCATTCTTCCCGTGCTCAATTTTCGGCTTCTACCCGAAAATGAAATCGCGCATGACCGTTATATCTATCTGGCCTCGGTGGGATTTGCCCTGCTGGTGGCGATCGTGCTGCGGCAGGCCAGGCAGCGGGCGGGGAAGTCCCTTAACCGGCCGGTTTGGTCCAGGCTGGGAGCCCTGTTACTTGCCCTGGCGATGGGGTGGGCGACCGCCAGCCAATGTCTTTATTGGGCGGACGACCTCACGTTGAACTTTCGCGCCCACCAGATTGCTCCCCACAATGTTTCCGCTACGACGAGTCTGGCGGCCGCCGTGGCCGAGCGCGGAATGGAAGGCGCCGCGATGGCGCTCTACCAGCAAGCGCTGGCCATCCGGCCGGATTTCTGGCGGGCGAATGTCAACCTGGCATACATTTATTACGCGCATGGCGATTTTCCGGAGGCTGCCCGCTTCTTCGCGCGCGCCTGCACCGCCAATCCCACGGACGGCGATCAATTCCTGTACCTGGGGATGGCCTTGCTGCGCATGGGGCGGCTCAGCGAGGCGGAGGCGGCTTCCCGAACCGCCTTGCTGGTTCGCCCGCAAGGTAAGAACTACCACCTGGGCCTGGGGATGGTTCTCAAGGCAGAAGGGAAACTCCCCGAGGCTAAGCAGGAAATCGCCGCCCAGCTTTCCGAAAATGGAGAGAACGCCCAAGCCCGATCCCTCTTGGAGGAAATCACGCGGCAGGAGCAAGCCGCAGCCGAAAAATGGTCCGAGGAGCGCCCCACGGATGTTCACCATGGAGGTATCAAGTAACACTTGATATTATCCGTATAACTGTCACGAAGGTAAGCACTGATTTGACCAATGCGACGCGAAGAAGTTTGACCCTTGCCCGGCGCCCCGCAGGGGGAACACGGTGAATAGCCGTAGATGAAACCTACGGATCGGGATAATGGAAGGTAGGGGCGGTTCGCGAACCGCCCCTACACCCAATGCGCGCAGGGCCGGACCGTTCGACCCCTTCAGGGTCGGTAAATCGTGCAGGGATGCGATCCGTGGGGGGCGGGCACCAAAAGCCTGCCCTTGCCCACGGCTACTCGATGGCAACCCCTTCGGGGTTCCGATGGCGGTCGGCAGGGAAGCAAATCGAACGTTACGGGAACCGCCTTCGAGGCGGCCCCACTCATCAAGCCACCCGCTTTGCGGGGGGTGCCTGAATGATGATATTTCGAACATACATTCGCGAAGGGCAGGGGAAATCGGCGGGGGACTCGGGTTGGGCGCGGGCCTTGGCGCCGGCGGCGATCCTGGCGGCGACCTTCCTGGCTTACACGGCCTCGCTGGCCTTGGGGTTTGTTTTTGACGATAACCTCTTGATCGTTACCAATGACTCGATCCGCTCCTGGCGTTATTTCCCCAGCTACTTTGCCTCGCACATCTGGGGCCCCCGCTACCCGCACGCGCTCGTCAATTACTACCGCCCACTCTTCCTGACTTGGCTGCGCCTGAATGATGCGCTCTTTGGGCTCCACCCCTGGGGCTGGCATCTCACATCAGTCGCGGCGCATGTAGCCGTGACCTACCTGGTTTACCGTCTCTGCCTCAAGCTGACGGGCGACGGATGGGTGGCGGGGGCCGCGGGGCTAATCTTCGGACTTCATCCCGTTCACGTGGAAGCTGTGGCATATATCGCCTCGGTTCAAGAGCCGCTCTCGAGTTTGTTCATCCTGGGAGCAATCCTCACGTTTTGGCGCAGTCGGAAACCCGAGCTAATGCTTGACTCCATGGCCGCAGAGGGGGACGGGCATCCTGTCCGTGAGCGGGCATGGCCAGGATGGCCATGGCACATGGGGTGGCACATGGGGTGGCTTGGCGCGTCATTGGCCCTCACGGCCGCGGCACTGCTTTCGAAGGAGAGCGGCATGGTGCTGCCGATATTGGTGAGCGCCGCCGTCTGGATTTATGGAGAAGACGGCGGGAGGGAAGCCGCGCCAGTTGAGGGGCGCAGGCGTTTGATCGAACGCCTGCGGTCCGCCCTGGGGGCGTCAATTCCCTTTTGGGCGGTGGTCCTCCTTTACCTGCCGTTGCGCATCCGGGCGCTCAAGGGGTTTGCCCACGTGATCACGCCCCTGGCGCTTTCCACGGAAATTTTCACCGTTCCTTCCGTGCTGCTCTTCTACCTGCGCCTGCTGATTTGGCCGTTCGGATTGAGCTGCTATTACGACACGCCTTATATTTCAACTCCCGGTGGGCGCGACTTCATACTGCCCGCCGCGCTGCTCGCGGTCGTCGCGGCGGCGCTGATCGTTTGGTATGGGCGGGTGCGATGGGGTGCGCCGAAAGATGCCAAGGCGATCGCGTTTGCATCCCTGTGGATGATGCTGACTCTCCTTCCCGTGCTGAATTTTCGCTTCCTCCTGGACGGTGAAATCGCCCATGACCGGTACGTCTATCTTCCCTCCGTGGGGTTTGTCATGCTTGTGGCGATCGCCCTGCGCCGAGCGATGGGCAGGGGGGCGAAATTCTTTAGCCGGCCCGCTTGGGCGCTGGCCGGGGCGTTGGTGGTTTCCGGCGGGTTGGGTATCGCGACCGCTCGCCAAAGCCTTTTTTGGTCGGACGATCTCTCCCTGAGCTATCGCGCGCACGAAATTGCTCCCCACAATGTTTTCGCGACGACCAGTTTGGGGGCAGCCCTGGGGCAGCGCGGAATGGATGGCGCCGCCATGGCGCTCTACCAGCAGGCGCTGGCCATCCGGCCGGACTTCTGGAAGGCGAACGTGAACCTGGCCTATCTGTATTACGCGCATCGAAACTATCCCGAGGCTGCCCGGTTTTTGGCGCGGGCCTGCCACGCCGATCCCACCGATGGCGATCAATTCCTGTACTTGGGGATGGCGCTGCTGCGCATGGGCCGGCTCACGGAGGCAGAGAGTGCTTGCCGAACCGCCTTGCTGGTTCGCCCGCAAGGGAAGAATTACCACCTGGGTTTGGGCATTGTCCTGAAGGGGGAAGGAAAACTCCCCGAGGCCAAGCAGGAAATCGAGGCCGAGCTTGCCGTCGAGGGAGAGAACGCCCAGGCTCGAACCCTGTTGGAGGAAATCACGCGGCAGGAGCAAACCGCAGCCGAAAAACCGTCCGTGGAGCACCCCACGAACGTCCTCCCAGGGCTTCCGCCCCAAAAGCGTTGACCTGAGGTGAGGGAGTTCTTTCCGGGGAAGAATTCTTAAACGAACTTCTAGTGTCCTGAGTTAGAAGTTCGTTGATTATTCGAGAACCCCCTCACCCCCGGCCCCTCTCCCCCAAGGGGGCGAGGGGAGAGTTAAACTCAATCCCTCGCCCCCTTGGAGGCCGTCTCAGAACTTGCGGCCTGGGAGAGGGATTGGTCCGCCGATTGGGTATCGAGGGTGAGTTGCCAAGTCCGGGGTGCGACGGCGCGCCCAGGCTCTGGAACCCCTCAAGCCGGGGTGAGCTGGTCGGCTACCCAATATTTGTACATCTTCTTCAAGTTGAACACCGCGCAGAGCAGCGCCCACTGGGTGCGGACATTTTCCAGTCCCCGCACCGTCCATCGGCGAAAGCCCATGGCTTGTTTGAGGGTGGCGAACACCGGTTCGATGATCGCCTTGCGTTGCCGCAGCAAGGCCTGCTTTACCGGATCGCGCCGCTTCTCGCGTTGCCGCATCACCGCCGCCCGTTGCGGGCTCAACTCGATTCTCCGCCCGTCCCGCCTCCGACTGCATAGCGCCCGCACCGGACACTGGGCATAATGCTCGCAGTGATAGCTGCGCGCCACCGGCCGCTGCGGGCCTTTATTCTTCATGCCCTCGAACTTCAGCCGTTGCCCTTGCGGACAGATCACTTCATCCTTTTCGCTGTCGTATGCAAACTTGGCGCTATCATAATCCCCGCGCGGGGCTCCGCCCGTCTCCGCCCCCGGCGCCACCAGCACTTCGTACCCGCGCGCCTGGGCCTCGCCCAACTGCTCCGCCGTCGCGTATCCCCCATCCCCCACCGTCTCCTGCGCCACCGCTCCCACCGTCGCCCGCACTTCCTCCAACATCGGCACCAACTGCTGGTGGTCCGACTCCGCATTCACCGCCGTCTGCGCCACGATGATCCCCGCCTGCGCGTCCGCCACCGCCTGCGCATTGTAGGCCGGATCCAAGCGCCCTTCGCAAGGCATCAGCCGCGCCTCCGGTTCCTGCGGGTGCAGATGATCGCGCTGCATTTCCTCCATCTTTCCCAGCGACTCCCGGATCGCCTGGCGCAGCTTCGCCGCCTCCTGCAACCCCTCCGGTAATCGATACTCGCCCGTCTCTTCCTGCTCCGCCGCTTCCACCGCCGCTTCCATCTCCGCCATCGACGCTTCCACCCGCGCCAACAACTTCTCCAAATCCTTCCGATGCTCCACCGTCCGCCGCGACGCCACCGCCCGAATCTTCGTCCCGTCCACGGCGTGACAGATCATGCCGATCAACCCTTGTCCCGCCGCCACCTTCACCGCCGCGCGAAACACCGCCCGCAGCGGCCGCCGGTTCGCCGCCCAGAACCGCCACAGCGAGTTGTGATCCGGCGCGTGCCGCCCCGTCAGCCAGAGCAACGACAGGTGCTCCCGGCACGCCCGCTCCAACTCCCGCGTCGCCCGGATGCGCGCCAGATACCCGTACAACCATACCTTTAACATCAGATCGTTCGCATACGGCGGCCGCCCTTCTTCGCTCTTCCGCTCCGGAAAACCCAGCTCCACCAAATCCAAGGCATCCACGAACTCGCGAATGAATCGCGCCGGATGATCCCTCGGTACCCAGTCCTCTAGACTCTGCGGTAACAAATCCATCTGCTCATAGTTCGCGCGTATCTCTTGGCTCATGCCCTTTCACTTAGCATTCTGCTTTCCACTCCCCGCGCCGAGTTTTGAGACAGCCTCCTTGGGGGAGAGGGTGGACCGCCGCCGGCGTTCTTTCCAGCCGGGGCGGGACGGGTGAGGGGGTCGCCCTGGGACAAATAGAAGGGGCGACTTTGATCACGAACTTCTGACTCGGGACACTAGCAGGACACTCATGGTGGTATTTCGAAAACACGTTCTCGAAGGGCAGGGGATGTCGGCGGGGGACTCGGGTTGGGCGCGCGCCCTGGCGCCGGCGGCGATCCTGGCGGCGACCTTCCTGGCTTACACGGCCACGCTCGCCTTGGGGTTTGTTTTTGACGATAACGTCTTGATCGTTACCAATGACTCGATCCGCTCCTGGGGTTATTTCCCCAGCTACTTTGCCTCCAACATTTGGGGTTTTCGCTACCCGCACCTGCTGGGCAATTATTACCGGCCACTCTTCCTGACTTGGCTGCGCCTGAATTATTCGCTCTTTGGGCTCCACCCGTGGGGCTGGCACCTTACTTCGGTTTTGGCGCATGTGGGGGTGACCTACCTGGTTTACCGTCTTTGCCTCAAGCTGACGGGCGACGGATGGGTGGCGGGGGCGGCGGGGCTAATCTTCGGACTTCATCCCGTTCACGTGGAGGCCGTCGCCGATATCACTTCGATTCAAGAGCCGCTCTCGAGTTTGTTCATCCTGGGAGCCATCCTCACGTTTTGGCGCAGCCGGGAACCCGAGCCACGGCTGGACTCCATTGCCGCAGAGGGGGACGAGCATCCTGGCTGTGGGCCAGGGCCTGCCCTGAGCTTGCCGAAGGGATGGCTCAGCCAGAAGAGGTGGTTTGGCGCGACGTGGCACGGGCGTCCCGCCCGTGAGCAGTCATGGCCAGGATGGCGATGGCACATGGGGTGGCTTGGCGCGTCGTTGGCCCTCACGGCCGCGGCGCTGCTTACCAAGGAGAGCGGCCTGATGATACCGATCTTGGTCAGCGTCGTCGTCTGGATTTATGGAGAAGACGGCGGGAGGGAAGCCGCGCCCGTTCAAGGGCGCAGGCGTTTTCTCGAACGGCTGGGGTCCGCCCTGGGTGCGTCAATTCCCTTTTGGGCGGTGGTCCTCATTTACCTGCCGTTGCGCATCCGGGCGCTCAAGGGTTTTGCCCACGTGGTCATGCCCCTGTCGCTTTCCAAGGAAATTCTTACCATCCCTTCCGTGCTCCTTTTCTACCTGCGCCTGCTGATTTGGCCTTCGCGGTTGAGCTGTTATTACGACACTCCCTACATTTCAACTCCAAGTTGGCAAGGGTTCGTGCTGCCCGCCGCGCTGCTGGCGGTAGTAGCCGCGGCGCTGGCTTTTTGGTATGTGCGCACGCGCCGTTCGACGCCCAGGGAGGCCAGGGCCGTGGCGTTTGGTTCCCTGTGGACGGTCTTGACGCTCCTTCCCGTGCTCAATTTTCGGCTCCTCATGGAGGGTGAAATCGCCCATGACCGCTACGTTTATCTTCCTTCCGTAGGATTCTCCCTGCTGGTGGCCCTGGCGGGGCGCCGGGCGGTGAGTGTGGCGCCAAGGTTCTTCAAGCCCGCTGGGGCGCTGGCCGGGGCGTTGGCGCTTTCCGGCGTGATGGGAATCGCCACCGCGCGCCAATGCCTTTTTTGGTCAGACGACCTCACATTGAACTTCCGCGCCCATGAAATTGCTCCCCACAATTATTCCGCAACCACCAGTTTGGCGGCAGCCGTCGCTGAGCGTGGGATGTATGGGCAAGCCCTGGTGCTCTATCAGCAAGCGCTCGCCATCCAACCCAATTTCTGGGTAGCAGATCGGAACCTGGGGTATGTCTATTATAATCATGGAGATTATGCGGAGGCTGCCCACTTCCTTGCACGCTCCTTGGCTCTCGGTCCCGCCGAAGGCGATCAATTCCTGATCTTGGGACTGTCGTTGTTTCGGATGGGCCGACTCGCCGAGGCTGAGACGACTGTCCGAGCCGCCTTGCGGGTGCGCCCGCAGGGTAAACAATACCACTTGGGACTGGGGATGGTTTTGAGGGGGGAGGGGAAACTTGCTGAGGCAAGGCAAGAAATCGAAGCCGAACTTTCCCAAGATGGACAAAATGCCCAGGCCCGGGCACTGCTGGAGGATATTACTCGGGAGATGAACGCCCCCACTGGAAAAGCCTCCCCAGAACGGCTGCCCAAAGGCCTCTCGCCAAATATTAAGTAAAAGCTTAATTAATATATCTAATACATTGAAAAAATTAATACATAGTAGGATTTATTGTTTTGTTGGAAAATCGGTTATTCGCGTTCATTAGTGGGCATTCTTGGTTTATCCACAATACGGTCCGTATCCGACCCCGGAACCTTCTCACACTTTCTGCCACCCTATTTGTCATTGCCTTCAGGTCTTGATGCGGAGCAGCAGATAGGCTCCTGCCAGTCCGAAAAGGATGTCAGGGGACCAAGCGGCCATAGCGGGAGGCAGTTGGCTCAAGTTACCCATGGCTTCAAAGAGGCTGGAGGTTGACCAGTAAACGATGGCGATGCCAATACTCAGGGCGATGCCGGTCAGAGCGCCTTTGCTGCCCATCGTAAAGGAGAAGGGGATGCCGATGAGGGTGACCACAAAGGCGATCAGGGGGAAGGAGAACTTGCGATAGAACTGCACGGAAAGCCGGACCACATCGAAGCCGCTTTGGCTGAGGTCGGCGATGTAGCTGCGCAATTCGAGCGCGCTCATTTGTTCTGAGGGTTTGACTTCCTTCTTGAAGTAGCTGGGCTCTTCGGTCAACTCATTGAACGTCGCGACGGAAAACGGCATATAGTGGGAAACCCGGTCGCCGTTCAGGTCCCGCGACCATCCATTTTCCAGGATCCATCCGTGGATCGATGCTTCCCAAAACGCCCGCGCGGCACGCAAACGGCGGGTCATGCGAAAGGTCGCGGGGTCGAATTCGAACACCGAGAGGTTGGCGAAAACATTCTGGTCAGGGTCAAAAAAGGTGTAGTTGTAAATGCGGCTGGAGGTTCCGAAGATCCACTGGTGATCGGGTCGATAGAAGGTCTGGGCGGGCTTGCCCTTGATTTGATTGCGCAAACCGTTCTGGCGCTGATTCGTTTCCGGCAGCACCCGATCGGCAAACAGAAACATGCCCGCACTCAGCAGCACGGCCAAGCTCAGTACCGGAACCGACAGCCGGTAGAGGCTGACGCCGGCGGATTTGATGGCGACGACCTGGTTGGTTTTGGTGAGCAGTCCAAAGTTCACCAGCGTTGCCACCAGAATACTGAGCGGCAGCATAAGGTAAACAACCTGGGGAAGGAGAAAGCGGTAATAGTCCACCACCACGCGAGTGGAGACCTGGTTGCGAACAATGTCGCCCAGGACCTGGAAGAAATCGAAGATGACGTAGACGCCCGTGAAGGCGATGAGGAGCATGACAAAATAGAATAACCAGCCCTCGATGACGTAAATATCCAGGATTTGCAGGAATCGCCCGCCGACTTTGGCCGGCGCGGGAAGGGCGGCGGACAGTTGTCTGTGGCTGCGGCGAGCGCGCCAATGCTGGTAGCGCTTCACCATGTCCTCGAAAGCATCCTGGAGGAACATCATGCGAGTCCGCACCTGGCGCAAGTTCGAGAGCATGAAGATGCCGACCAGGGCAAACAGGACGTTTGCCAACCAGAGCCCGATGATCGGCGAGACGCGCCCCTGTTTGGCATAGCTCAGGCCGAAGACCATCAGGATATAGTACACAAACACCAGCAGGATGCTGAGCATCAGGCCCACGGATTTGCCACCCTTGCGCGTGGAAATTCCCAGCGGAATGCCCACCAGCGCCAGGACAATGGCCGCCACCGGCAGCGCCAAGCGGTAGTGCAACTCCACCATGGCGGGCTGGCGATCGCGGGGCTGGTGAATGCGCTGCCAAAGCTGGGTGAGGCTCAAATAAGGGGGCGAGTTGCGCTGTGCCGCCTCGGTGGCCCCCTGATCCACGAGGATGGGAATTTCCGTATCCGTGAAAGAAGCAATGGAGTATTCTTCCGGGTGCTGCGGATCGTATTCGTGCGTCGTGCCCTGCTCAAGGTGCAGCACGAAGCGGTTGCGGGCAGCTTCGTTGACAAGCACGCCGCTTTCCGCTAACGTAACCTTGACGGAATTGCGTTGCGTCAGGTCAGCGATGAAGACGCCGCGCCAGCTCGATCGAGAACCGGTCACATCCTCCAGGTAAAGCAGCAAATTGGGGAATTGTTCGATGAACACGCGCGGCTGAATCTCATAGGGTACTTGGCTGGCCGTCAGCCCGGTTTCCATGCGATTCATCTTGCGCAGGGCTTGGGGGGCGAGAAACAGGGCCATCCAGAGGGTCACCGCCCAGCCGGTTACCGCCAGCATCATGACGGGCCGCAGGAAACAGATAAGTCCGATCCCGGAAGCGCGTACCGCGATGACCTCACCGTCCGCTGCCATGCGGCTCAACCCAATGAGCGTCCCCAGCAACACCGCCATAGGGATGGTCAACATTAGAATGGCGGGCACCGGCAGAAGGAACAGCGTTGCCATATCGCGTAGGGGAACGTTGTGCCGAACCACCAGTTCCAACAGGTGACCCAGTTGGCGGATGAAGATGACAAAGGTGAAGACCAGCAACCCCAGCAGGGAGTATGAGAAAGTCTCTTTCAGGATGTAGCGGGTCAGTATCCGCATAAGTTCAATCAGGGGACGCGGCTCCTAGTAGCATTCGGCCGGTTACCTTCGGGGCGTCCCTTTTGATGCTAGCACAGCGATTTCGACTGCGTAAAGGAATTGACTTCTAGGCTCATGCCTCCAACCTACCTCATGCTCCTTTGGCACATGCACCAGCCTTACTACAAGGATTTGGCGGAGGGCGTTTACACGATGCCCTGGGTGCGTTTGCATTCCTTGAAAGATTACTATGGCATGGTCGCGGTCATGCGGGATTTCCCCTCCGTTCATGCCACATTTAATATGGTGCCATCCCTCGTCTTGCAGATTGAGGATTATGCCCGCGACACGGCGCGCGAACCCGCTTACGATCTGGCCTTCAAGCCCGTGGCTGACATGGCCTCGACCGAGCGTGAGGCTCTTCTGGCTTCGGCCTTTCAAATCAACTATGACAATCTGCTCAACCGTTACCCACGCTTCCGCGAGCTGTGGGAGAAGTCGAAGAAATCCGGCTTGACGACGGCCGCCAAGGTGTTCACACCTCAAGAAATTCTTGACCTTCAGGTACTCTCGCAGGTGGCGTGGTTTGACGAGATTATGCTGGCCGGCGATCCCGCAGTGGCGAGTTTGGTGAAGAAAGGAAGGGGCTATAGCGAGAGCGACAAGATTATGGTGCGCAAGAAGGAAATCGAGACATTTAATGTAACACTGGAAGAGTATCGTAAGGCTGCCGAGCGCGGTCAAATCGAAATTTCCACTTCTCCCTTTTATCACCCCATCCTGCCGCTTCTGTGTGACACGGCCATTGCGCAGGAATCGCACCCGGGGGTAAAACTGCCGCCCCACCGTTTCCGGCATCCGGAGGACGCGCGGGACCAGTTGCGCGCGGCCGTGGCGCTTCACGAGCGGGTCTTTGGCCGCCGGCCCCAAGGGCTCTGGCCGAGCGAAGGCAGCGTTTCCGACCAAGTTCTGCGCTTGGCCGCCGATGAGGGATTCGCCTGGGCGGCGACGGACGAAGGGGTGCTGGCGCGGACCAAGCAAATGGGCTTTTATCGCCGCGGTGATGGCACCCTGCAAGGAGGGGAAGAACTCTATCGCCCGCACACCCTCTCCCCGGGCGGGAAGCCCATCGCCATTTTCTTTCGTGACCACCAACTCTCCGATTTGATTGGCTTTGTTTACTCCCGCATGGACCCCCAGGCGGCTGCGGCAGACCTTTACCAGCGCATCAAAGCCGCTGGGCGAAGTACTGGCCAGTTGCCGGCAGTGGTTTCTGTGATTCTGGACGGCGAAAACGCCTGGGAATATTATCCCGGCAACGGGCGGGAATTTCTGAAAGCCTTCTACGGGCGCATCGCGGCGGATCCGGAACTCCGTGCCGTGACGGCCAGCGAGGCGCTGAAAGTCACTGAACAAGGCGCCTTGTCGCATATCGCTCCCGGCTCGTGGATCAACGCCAACTTTGACGTCTGGATTGGCGCGGAAGAGGACAATCGCGCCTGGGATCTGCTCAGCGAGGTGCGCGATTTCTATGCGCAGCACCTGGGCAGTCCCAAGGTGACGCCTGAAAACCGCAGCCTGGCGCAGCAGGAACTTTGGGTGGCGGAAGGGAGTGACTGGTGTTGGTGGTACGGGCCGGAGCATTCCACCGCCAACGATGAAGAGTTTGACCTGCTCTTCCGCAAGCATCTGAGCAACATCTACCAGCTGCTGGGGGGATCGCCCACGGATGAGCTGGCCGCGCCCATCAAGCGTCCGCGCGTGCATGCCCTAACCGTGGCGCCCTCGGCGCAGATTCATCCCACGATTGATGGCCGCGTCACCACCTATTTCGAATGGATGGGGGCGGGGGTTTGCCAGCCGGATTACCGCTCCGCGTCGATGCACGGCGTGGCCCAGATTGTGGAAGCGCTGTATTACGGGTACAGCGAGACGGCGGTCTATTTGCGCTTGGACTTGGGCGAGAGCTTTCTCCAAGATCATCCCGATTTCGAAATCCGCGTCAATGTCAACGGCGAAAGCCGCGCCCATTTGCACGCGGCCATCAGCGGAGGCAGTATCAAGGCCGTGGAGTTCTGGAAGGGTGACGAACCCCTGCTGGTGCCCTCGGGGACCAGCGACCAGGTGGAAGTGGCCTTTCAACACGTTTTCGAGCTCCGGCTCGATTACAGTATCCTGGGTGTCATGCCGCACGAACAGATCAGTGTTCAGGGTTCCATCTGGATGAATGGGCTGCCCGTTCAGGTCCTCCCCCAGGAAGGGTGGCTGACTCTCGAGTTGACGGAAGACTTGACGAGCTGGTAGGACCCGACTCCGACTACGGATTGGCTTTACCCCATCGGGCGAGTTGCGCGCGCACCATGGCGGCGTTGGGGTCCTCGAGGGCCTCAAAAATCTTGAGGGCGGCTTCGCCGTGGGCAATGGCTTGGGCACGGTTGTGGTGTTTTTCAAGCGCCAGGCTCAGGTTCCAATGCGCACTTGCCTCTCCCCGCCGGTCGCCAATCTCGCTGGCGATGACGAGATGCTGCTCGTAAAAGTCGATGGCGCGGCGGGTCTCGCCCACCTGCCGATGGGCAGTGCCCAGGTTGCTCAGGGCGGTTCCTTCTCCCTGCCGGCCGGCAATCTCGTGCGCGATGGCGAGGTGCTGATTGTAAAAATCGATGGCGCGGCGGGGCTCACCCAATTGCCGGTAGGCAATGCCTAGGTTGCGCAGGACATTTCCCGCCCCCCGCTGGTCGCCAATCTCGCGCGCGATGGCGAGGCTCTGTTCGTAGAACTTGATGGCGCGGCGGGTCTCACCCAAATCCGCGTAGGCCAAGCCCAGGTTGCCCAGGACATTTCCTTCTCCCCGCCGATCGCCAATCTCGCGGGCGATGGTGAGGCGCTGCTCGAAGAACTCGATGGCGCGGCGGCTTTCGCCCAAGTCCACGTTGGCCAGGCCCAGGTTCCCCAAGTGCACGGCTTCGGCGGCACGGTCCTTCAACCGGCGCGCCGCGGCGAGGGCAGCTTCGAGCCAAACCATACGCTCGCGAGGGTGCTGGCGGAGGTCGAGGCAATAAACCCCGGCGTCGGCGTAACTACTTGCCAGTTCGTCCGCTGTGTCATCCTGCCCGGCGCGCGCGGCCGCCCAGGTTTGACCGGTTTGGATATTGTTCCACTCCCGGTCGAACAGGCCAAGTCCCCGCAGCACCCCCTCTCCTCCCTGGAGAAAAAGCCGGTCGGCATCCGCCGCGACGCGCACATAGTGCTCAGCATGTCGTCCGTGCGCTTGGTTGCGCTCATCAGCCGTCAAGCGTGAATCAGCAAATGTTCGCACCATGTCGTGCAGGGCGTAACGTGCGCTCGCAGGGTTCCACTGCACAAGGCTGTACCGTGTGAGGGTAGTGAGGGTATCCTGCGCCGGGTCCCGTTCCATGTCCCACACCGCTTGCGCGCCCGCCCCATCAAACGTCTCGGGAAACACGGCGAGAAAACGGAATCGTCGCTGGAGCTGGGAGTCGAGCAGGCCGTAGCTCATCGCCAGAGAAGCTTCAACGGTCTGGTCTTTTCCGGGGTCAGCAAGTTCCAGGCGCGTCCGGGCGCCCGCCAGCCGCTCCACATAGTCCGTGGGAGTGAGGTCAGGGTTTTCCGCCAACGCGGCGGCGGCGGCCCGCAGGGTCAGGGGGAGATACCCGCAGAGTCCGCCGATTTCGCCAGCGTGGGCGGTGATGTCGAGTACTCTGGCAGCCACGTGCGAGTCGAGAGGGGGAGCGGGCTCTGGGGGCACTGCCGCTACCGCCTCGGGGCCGCAAGCGATGGAGAGCAGTAGATCCCGAGCGGCGGCGGGCGGCAGCGCTTCCAGGTTCTTAGCGTAAAGGCCCGGCAGGGTAAAGGGCCAGCGGGAGGTGACCAGCAATAGGCAAGCAGCGGGCGGAATGAGTGGCTCCACCTGGGCCGCGTCTTGGGCATTGTCCATCAGCAGAATGGCCCGCTGGCCGTGCAAGAGAGACTGATACAAACCTCGCATTTCCGGCTCGTTCTCGTGCGGCTTCGTCTCCGGCCGATAAGCCACGATGACGTGCCGCAGAGCATCAGCAGCATCGAGCGGATCGGGGGTTGTACCCTTCAGGTCGAGATAAATTTGGGCGTCGGGAAACTGCTCCGAGAGCCGCTCGGCGACCATGAGCGCCAGTGCGGTCTTGCCCACTCCTCCTATTCCATGCAAGCCGGAAATGGTAACGCCCTTCTCGACGGCGCCAAGTAGTTCCCGGATTTCCGTCTCCCGCCCGGTGAAATCGGGCGGCGGCGGAGGAAGTTGGCGGATCGGGGCGACAGCGGGCTTAGCTGCCTGGACCACGGAGTTGACGGCCACGGCCGTGAGGTCGCGACCGGCACGGCTGTCATGGACAATCGTCGTGGCCGCAGCAGCTCCGCCCCCGGTCCCACCGGGGGTCAAGCTTTTGGGTAGAGATCTCCGGGAGCAATGCTGGCCGTGATGTTACCCTCGACTTCCCCCCCGCGGGCCTCGACCCTGCGCCCCGTCAGGTCCTTTGCGGCCAGGCGGCCGTTGCGGCTCATCGCGTCGCTCACCTTTACGGCCGGCGGGCGCGCCGCGGGCTTGCTGGAAGCATCCAATTCAAACCTCGTCCCGAAGAGGCCTTGCACCTTCACCTTGCCGCGCCTTTGGAAGAACCAAGAACCGGCAATGGCGACCAGAGCAAAGCTGACGACAACCAGAAGGAGAAGTGTGTTGTTGTCGATGTTCGTCATAGCGACCCTCCGGAGGTCAGGGAACTCTTGCAACGGATCGGGCGCGCACTGAAGCCCGCCAAGATAGCATACTGGACGCGAGATTTCTATTACATGCACGTGGGGACCCCGCCCGGACCGGGCAGCGTCGCAATTTGCCGGAGCGGCGCTCGATGGGCGCTGGACCGCCGCTACCCATACCCTGCTGGATGTGGAAATCAGGGGAAAGTTCACGGCACTCTAGCCGCAAGAGTCACGGAGGCGGCAGCGGCGGTGGGGCCATCGGGCAGGTTCGCGTAGCCGCCGATGTACTTTCCTTTGCGGAAGAAGCAGACCCCGCCCAGATACTTGTCCTGCAACTGGAGGGCTTCTTCTGCCACCTGCGCCGCCTGGGCGGAGGCGTAGCGCACGTGGAGTTTGGTCATCACCGCCGCGGCAGACTCGGGGGATGTTTCGAGCACCAGAAAAGCTTTACCCTGGTCATACTGCGCAACGTATCCGCGCTTGAGGAGGCGGACGCCGAGAACGCTTTCCGGGATCATTCGAGCGCTCACGAGCTTTTCCGGGGGGAACCAGGCGAGTGCGTCCGGAGTGGTGGTCCGGCCGTCCAAAAGCCTCTCCAGGGCGGTGACGAAGGCGGTTATTTCCGGGGTGTGGTCGAAATCGGGAGAGGCGGAAATCTCGACATAGTAATTCCCCTTCGAGAAAGTGCCCCGGCGCGGCAGGACCTGTCCCCCCATGCCGATCTTCTCCAGGGGATGGCCGGGATCGCGATTGCCGCTGAAAATGCCGTAGGCGGCGTCAGCATCAACCATTTCCGAGATGTCGATCACCAGGGTGTTCTCACCGGATTTGCACGTGACTCCCTGCATTTGGGTAAATCCGTAGGCCAGGTAGCTTTCCGCGTTGCCGTCCATGTATTCGTAGAGGTTGTCAGAAGTGAAGTGCCGCAGCGCGCCGGCCTGCTGCCATCCCGGGACTAGCGAACAATTGGCGACATCCGCGGCCGGGGCATGTGGCGCTACGATCACGGCGCAAGAAAGTAGCAAGAATACGAAGCGATGAACGCACAATGGAATTCTCATGGCCGGAAGAGAAGAGGTGTCAGGTGCCAGGTGTCAGGTAACACGTGCGGAGTGTTAGGGTTTAATCCAAACCCGACCCCTGATCACTGGAACCTCGCTTTTCACTGGCGCCTGACACCTGATACCTGACGCCTGCTCTTAAGCAAACATCTCCTGTGCGCGAGTGAGGCGTTGTGGCACCTTCACACCAAAGCGGCACTTCACGGTGCAGGTTGGGCAGTCGCCGCAGCGCACCGCGGCCAATTCCACCGGCAATTTCCTAAAGTGGTCGCGGCCCAATTCGAATTGGCCATACCCGTCCGCATACATCGCATAGCGGAGCACGTCCGCTACGGGCAGGCCCTTCTGGCAATGGCCATCGCACTCGCCGCACATGCGGCAATAGAGCGGGGTGATGAAATCCAAATGCCGCGCCAGAAGCTGTTCTTCGTGGGGCGTGTAAGGCTCTGTCATGGCCTTCAGGTTCTCGTCGAGCTGATCCATATCGGTCATGCTGGGGATGGTGGTGTGGATGTAGGAGTCCTTGAGCACCCATTTGAGCGCCGCCAGCATGGCGCCCTCGCGCTTCAGCTTGGCGCCGTTCGGATCGTCCGGCTTGTTTTTGCGGGACCCGCCGGCCATCACCTTCATGGCCACCACGCCCAGGCCCGCGGCGTTGGCCTGCGCCATGGCATCGGAAAAGGCCTTGTCCATGGTGAAGTTGTAAGCCGCCAACACCACATCCGTCGCCCCCTTCTTCAACAGGAAGGGCACCATGTCTTTGGATTTGTGGGTGCTCACGCCGGTAAAACGAATCTTGCCCTGCTGTCGCGCGATTTGCTGAGCCTCGAAGAGCTCGTCGGGCAAAGCATTGGGACTGTCCTTCATGTGCAGATACCAGATGTCCAGGTGATCCGTCCCCAGTTCGCTGAGCGACGTGTCGAGCTCTTGCAGCGCCGCCTGCTTGGTCGTTCCATCCGTCTTGCTCGAGAGAATGATATTCTGCCGTTTGCCTTTGAGGCCGGTGGCCACCAGCCGCTCGTTGTTTCCATGCTGGTAGCCGCGGCACGTGTCGAAGTAATTGATGCCCAGGTCCGCCGCACGCGCGATCACGCTGGCGTCGGAGGTCACCATGCATCCAAAACCGACGCTGGTCACTTTGAGGCCGGTTTTCCCCAGAATGCGATAGCTGAGGCCCTGGGTGGAAGATGAATCCCCATGCGCCCAGGCGCTGGGAGCAGGAACAAAACCCGCCACGGAAGTAAGAAGCCCTGCGGATAAGAAATCCCGACGAGTAGACATTTTGTCTATACCTCTCCTCTAAGCATTGACGACTGTCATAACCTTCGAACCGTGCTATCATAAGGCGCTTGGAGGTATTAATCCAGTGATTTTCTCACGCCGCAGATTCTTGCAAGCCACCGGAACCGGCCTGCTTTTATCACCTGCCCACCGTCTGAGTTCGCAGGCCCCGCCCGCCCTTTCCGTCGCGCCCACGGTGAAAGAAGTCGCGGGGATTTCGCAAGTCGCGATCGCGCAGGGTGACGACCGCCGCAAGAACGTTAGCGCGGCGCTGGCGGCGATCGATGACCAGATTTTGCCCAAATTGCGCCAGAAAAAGTACGTGGTCATCAAACCGAATATCGTGAACACGGTGAATCAGCTCGCCTCCACGCACGCCGACTCCCTGCGCGGCATCGTCGAGTACCTCGCGCCGCGCTTTCGCGGGCCCATCGTTATTGCCGAATCTTCCGCGGGCGACACGCTGGAGGGTTACGAAAACTTCCACTACAGTCGCTTGCCGGGGGAGTATCGCGATCAGAAAATCACTCTGGTGGACCTGAACCGCGAGGGAAAATTCGAGACCATTCCGCTGATCGATTTTGACCTGCACGTGACGCCGGCGCGCCTGGCGGCGAGGGTGCTCGATCCTGAGGCCTTTGTCATTTGCTCGGCCATCATGAAGACCCACAATGCCGTGGTGGCGACGCTTTCCGTGAAGAACCTGACGCTGGGCTCACCCTTGCACAATGCCCCCGGGGAGAAGCCCTGGGATGACAAGAGGAAGTACCATGTGGGGGTGCGGCAGAACCACTACAACATGCTGTTGACCGCGCAGAAGCTTCAGCCCAACTGGGGCGCCACGGTCATCGACGGCTACGAAGGCATGGAAGGCGATGGTCCCAATTCCGGCAATCCCGTGCCTTCCCGCATTGCCATTGCCTCGACGGATTTCATTGCGGCGGACCGTGTGGGGCTCGAGGCCATGAGCATCGATCCGTCGTGGGTCGGTTACCTGGTGTATTCCGGACAGGTGGGACTAGGAAACTACGACCTGAAAAAGATTCGAATTCGGGGAGCCGCCCTCGACGCCGTGCGCAAGAAGTATCGCCTGCACCCGGACATTGACCGCGAATTGCAATGGATGGGGCCGATGGAAGACTTGCCCCCGAAGCTGGGGTTCCAGTGGAGCGCTGACACCAAGACCTTCTGCTGAGCGGACATTCATCCGTGGTTCGGGAGGAAGATGGGCGTTGTATTCGCAACGCCCTCCGCCCACAAGCGGCAAGTGTACAGCCCCGAAGGTCGTTGCGGGGTCCTCCAATCGACTCCGTGCACGCCGCGGCGAATGAAGCCTTCCGCCAGCACGCCCACCCGTTCGCCAAACGCATTGTACATTTCCACTCGCGCCTGTGTGTCGCGCGGCAGGTTGTATTCGAGCGTAAATGATGCGGCGCCATTTTCGGGCATTGTTTGTCCCAATACTCGCAAGCCCGGCGACTCGCCTCCCTTCAGGCAGGCGGCCAGCGGCTCGGAGGGATAGGCGTACGGTTCATTGCAGAGGTGGTATAGCGGTTCGCCTTCTCTCCCCAGGTACGGAGTCGCCAGCGGCGTGCGCGCCAGCTTATCAAGCGCGATGAGACGGGGCCCGGCATCTTCCCAGCGATAAAGCGGAATGTTGTGAGGATTGAGGGCCGTGGAGACGCCCCGTTCTTTGCCGATGTGAAAGAGGCCGAAATTGCCGGGCTCCTGCCCTCCCAACCAATGCCCGATGATATCGACGCGGAAAGCATCCTTGCCGAAAATCAGCACATTGGTCATGAAGATATTCGGCTCGCCGCTCGGTCCGGGGCCCTCGGTGAATCCGTTGCCATTCTGGGCACAGACGCCTTCGATGATGTTCAGCAGGATGGACGGGCGCAGAAGCGAGTAGGAATCGATGGTCCGCTGAATCCACATTTCCATCCAGCCGGCCTTCGCCGTATCCCAGCGCGGCATCCCGGCCTGCTGGTGCTTGTCCTGAAGGTCGTCCACGTGACTTTGCGCATCGGGTTGGAAATCGTGGGCAATGGACTTCTGAAGACCCCCGCAAAACTGGATGTAGGGGGGGATGTTGGCGCCTTGCAGGTTCTTGACGCAAAGCGTCAGGCCCATCGAATGGGTCTTCAGTTTGGCGACATTGATGAGGTGCGTGTCCGGAAAGCTGAACGGGCCGAGGTATTTGGTGCGGCGGAATACCACGCCTTCCCGGCATTCTCTGACTATGGGTGAGCGGCAATCGTTGTCACTGTAGTGCACGCCGGAGCGCCGCGACATTTCCTGATACCCAATGCCCGGCTTGGTCCACATTCAGACCATCGCGAGCATAGATACTGCCGGCACTGACCCCCGCCTGGCGCAGCCCACCGATGAGACCCTCCACAACGTAAGGGTCGGTGATGATGGCAAAATCCAGCCCTCTGCCCTCTACCGCCGTGAGGTTGGGCTTGATGGCAAACTTAACCGAGGGACTCTGGCCGGGTGAATCCCGCCGGGAAAATATCCGCCGCGCTAACTCGAACGCCTCCCGCCGCTTGGCCTCCGAATCGTTTTTTGTGGATACATGGGTCTGGCGGACGAAAACCGCTTCCGGGTGCGCCTCAATGAAAGGATGGAGACCCACATAGGCGGGAGCGGCGCCGTCAGGCCCCAGCAGAGTAAAACCGGGCTTGGGGCCCCAGGCAAGACCCATTCCCACTGCGGTTTTCAGAAAAACTCTGCGGTCCATACAGTGCTCCCTCCGGTAAGCGACTCCCTGGGGAAAAATCGGCCCCTTCGGGCGCCAAGCCTGGCCCGTGGGGTAATATACGCGCCCAGGGTTCGGCCTTGCAAGCCAATGACCGGTAGGGCAGGTGACTGCGGGCAGTCCTCTGCATTGCAATACCTCAAATTCTTGTCTTTTTGGCAAAAACTTCCCCGCCGTGTGTAGGGCAGAACAGCGTTCGGCCGGCGGCGTGCCACGGGCGTCCCGCCCGTGAAGGGGCACGGCCAAGAGAAGCTGTGAAAGAATCACCTTCGGCATCGAGAGGTGGAGTTTCGACGATGCGTTTTGAAGGTATTGATCGTCGACGACGGTAAGTAATTATGGTGGCTTCATTCGGTGACCTTCCTTTCCGCCCCGCCTTTGGCTCCTCGGCTCGGGGCTTGGGCCGCAGCCATCCCCGGGAGGCAGGTTCCTCAGGCGGCAAGCGCGGCCCGGCGCACTTTCCAGCGCAGGCGAAACCATTGCTGAATATTGTAGGTGAGGCAAGCCCACAGCACCTCGCAACGGGCTTTCTTCAACCCCCGCACGCAGAACTGCCGCAATCCGAGCTTGGTCTTCAGCCACAGGTTGCTGAACTCGGCCACCGGGCCGCGCCGACGATAGGCGGCGCGCGCCTCCTCCGTCTGCATCTTGGCCACATACGCCGCCACCGTGGGGAGATTCTCACTGCGCACGAGCAGGCGCCCGTACTTGCCCGGCTGGCACCCCGCACGCAGCGGACAATCCCGGCAGTCGGCCGCGCGCGCCTGGTAAACCTGATGCACCACCCCCACGCGCCCGCGTCGCGTCCTCCGATGCGCCAGCTTATGACCCGCAGGACAGGTGTAGGAGTCGCTCTCCGGGTGGTAGCGGAATTTTTCTGGATAGAAGGCCGCATCGACGCCGCGCCGCTCGAAGTGCTTCCGCGCCGCTTCCCTCTTCGGCTGCATCGTACTGCCGATCAGGTCCACCCCGCTCTCCGCCGCCTCCAGCACGTTCTCGCGTGTGGTGTAGCCCTCATCCACAATCATCTGCCCTGGCGCCCGCCCGTTCTGCCGCTTCACTTCCTCCAGCGCCGGTACCAGTTGTTGCTGGTCGCTGGCCTCCTGGGTGATGCCGGCCCCTACGATGATCGAGTGCGCCGTGTCGGTCGAGAGTTGCACGTTGTGACTGACCGCGAAACCCCCGTCGCTCTGTTTCATCACCCGCGCTTCCGGATCGGTCTCGCTGGCGCGCCGCTCCGACTTCTCCTGGCGCCCCTCGGGAGCGGCTTGCACCTTCTGCAGTTCCTCCAGCGCCTGCTCCAATCTCTCCACCTTCTCGCGCGCCGCCCGCTCCCGCGCCTTCCGCCGACGCTGATCGCCCGCCTCTTCCCGCGGATCCCCCATCGCCTGCACCCGCTGCTGCGCCGCCTGCAGATGCGCCCGCAAGGTCGGCTCGCGATGCATCGACTGGCCGCTCGCCGCCGCTTTCACCTTGGTCCCGTCGTGCACCACCTGCTCCAGCGTGATCAATCCCTCGCTGCTCAAAATCGCCAGCAGTTGCGCGAACAGCCCGTCCAGCGCCTCCTGATGGTCCACCCGAAAGTCCGACAGGGTGTGATGATTGACCACCTCGCACCCCGTCAGCCACTGATAGGCGGGGTGGTAGCCGCAGCGCCGCTCCACTTCCCGCGCCGAACTCACCCGCTCGCTGTAGGCGTAAATCCACAGCGCGATCAGCAGCCGCGGGTCCTTCGGCGAACGTCCCGCCGCCCCTTCCACCGCCCGCACCTCGACCGTGTAAGACGCCAGGTCCAGCCGCCCCGTCATCTCCCAAATCGCCCGCGCCAGGTGGTCGGGCTCCAGCAACTGCTCCACGTCCACCGTGCGCAACACCATCTGCTGGCGATTGATCGGCTCGAAACGCGGCCGGCCCTGGGGCTCGCCCGCCTGCGCCTCTGCCGCGGGCGGCCCCGCCGGCCACTCGCTCTCCCCCCAGATCGTTGGCTGCTGCCCCGCGCCGTCCTTACGCATGCGCCCGCCTCCGCCCGTGAGATGCCTCGGTCGGCCGCGGAGTGCGCTTCAACACCAGCGTGTGCTTGTCCTCCACCACCCACTCGATCAACTCACCCTTCTCGATCTCCAAAGCTTGCGCCAAGGGCGCCGGACAAATCAGATACCATTGGCGGTTCTTGCCCCCCCGCTGAATCACCTGCACCGTGGACTGGTAACCCATGCTGGACCTCCCTCCGGCAACGTCAGAGGAAGTATATCATAGCCATATCGCTAGTCAAGTCTTTTTTGATTTTTTCACAG
>CAVQYM010000026.1:0-91052 GCA_963718175.1 uncultured Acidobacteriota bacterium | reverse complement strand
CCTGGCGATGGCCGCATCTCTGTGGATCTGACGGACGTCACCTTTGTGGGCGAGGAAGGGAAGAAGCTTCTGGAAGCGATGTACGGCGAAGGGGCCAAGCTCAAAGCCTCCGGCTGCGCCACCCGCCGGTTGGTGGAGGAGATTGGGCAGAGCTTCCACCGAACCCATCCCAAGCAGACCGTTCCGAACCCCCAGTGACCCGCTGGAAGTTTTCAGTTCTTAGTTTTCAGTTGTCAGTAAAGGAGCTCCCGCCCTCTCACCACGGAGACACAGAAGCACAGATTGGTGCAGTCAAACGCCTCTCTCTCTTGATTCAGGGCGTTGATTCAGCCCCAGGGGGCCGACGATTTAGCCCCAAAGGGGCGAAATAACGAAGCCCAGGCCAGCGGCCTGGGTTTAGATGATCCCCCAATTTTACCCCCAGCCCTGAAAGGGTGAGATACGCGTTTCCCCATGCCGCAATCTCTTTCCCCACTCTACATAACACAACAAGAAAGCCCTCACCGCGTGGTCAACTTTCAGGAGGAATTCCGGAAGCTGCTGGATGCACACGGAATCGCCTACGACGAGCGGTACGTGTGGGATTGAAAAGGACTGTTCCGCCCCTACAGGGCTCGGGTATCGGTTTGGGTCCGGTTGACCCAGGCCGTTGGCCTGGGCTTCGTTAGATCGCCCCTTTGGGGCTCACCTGCCCACACATCGAGACTCAGCCCTACCGGCTTTAGAGGTAATGCGGGGGAGGCACGGGCGACGCCGCGTGAAGACCTGAATCCTGAAGGATGGACACGAAAAATCGGAAATATCGTGCCTGTCCCGGTTTCGCGATGGCCACGAAGTTGGGGACTCTTCCCACCGCTACCGTGGCAACCACATTGTTGGTAGGAGTGTCGATCACCGAGACGGAGTTGGAGAAGGCGTTTGCGACATAGGCACGAGTGCCGTCCGGAGTGATGGCTACGCCAACGGGGTTGCTTCCCACCGCTACCGTGGCAACCACCGTGTTGCTAGAAGTGTCGATCACCGAGACGGAGTTGGACAACTGATTTGCCACATACGCGCGAGTTCCGTCCGGGGTGATGGCCACGCCAACGGGGTTGCTTCCCACCGCTACCGTGGCAACCACCGTGTTGCTAGAAGTGTCGATCACCGAGACGGAGTTGGACAACTGATTTGCCACATACGCGCGAGTTCCGTCCGGGGTGATGGCCACGCCAACGGGGTTGCTTCCCACCGCTACCGTGGCAACCACAGTGTTGGTAGAAGTGTCGATCACCGAGACGGAGTTGGAGCTGGAGTTTGTGACGTAGGCGAAGTTTTGGGCCTTTGCGGTGAACAGCGTCAAAAACATCAGGAGAATCGTGCCGGTTAAAACGGTAATTGTCTTCATGGCTCACCTCCTATTCCATAAAGCGAGACGGATATGGTTCCGTGAGCCTGGGGCATCATCACCACGGCCGGAATCATCGGCGCCCTTGCCATCTATGCGATTTCACCCGAGCGGCACGCCAAACGCTCGACCTGATTTCTCACTCGTACCGCCCCGAATGGGCCTTCCGTGAGTCGCAGCAGGTTAAACCCTGGGCATTGAAACGCCAAGCTAGGCGCCACCCGCTATAGCGGCTGCCCAGGCGGGCGCACAGAGCGCTCCCCCTCGAGTTTATACATTTTCACGCCGAGAATAAAATCGCCCTGCCACAGGCTTAACCACCCCCGGCGCTAGCGCGCCGCCCCTCCTGAATCAGGAGGGGAGTTCTCAAGGGCTCCCCTCCTCAGATGAGGCCGTCTCAGAACTTGCGGCCTGGGAGAGGGATTGGTCCGCCGATTGGGTATCGAGGGTGAGTTGCCAAGTCCGGGGTGCGACGGCGCGCCCAGGCTCTGGAACCCCTCAAGCCGGGGTGAGCTGGTCGGCTACCCAATATTTGTACATCTTCTTCAAGTTGAACACCGCGCAGAGCAGCGCCCACTGGGTGCGGACATTTTCCAGTCCCCGCACCGTCCATCGGCGAAAGCCCATGGCTTGTTTGAGGGTGGCGAACACCGGTTCGATGATCGCCTTGCGTTGCCGCAGCAAGGCCTGCTTTACCGGATCGCGCCGCTTCTCGCGTTGCCGCATCACCGCCGCCCGTTGCGGGCTCAACTCGATTCTCCGCCCGTCCCGCCTCCGACTGCATAGCGCCCGCACCGGACACTGGGCATAATGCTCACAGTGATAGCTGCGCGCCACCGGCCGCTGCGGGCCTTTATTCTTCATGCCCTCGAACTTCAGCCGTTGCCCTTGCGGACAGATCACTTCATCCTTTTCGCTGTCGTATGCAAACTTGGCGCTATCATAATCCCCGCGCGGGGCTCCGCCCGTCTCCGCCCCCGGCGCCACCAGCACTTCGTACCCGCGCGCCTGGGCCTCGCCCAACTGCTCCGCCGTCGCGTATCCCCCATCCCCCACCGTCTCCTGCGCCACCGCTCCCACCGTCGCCCGCACTTCCTCCAACATCGGCACCAACTGCTGGTGGTCCGACTCCGCATTCACCGCCGTCTGCGCCACGATGATCCCCGCCTGCGCGTCCGCCACCGCCTGCGCATTGTAGGCCGGATCCAAGCGCCCTTCGCAAGGCATCAGCCGCGCCTCCGGTTCCTGCGGGTGCAGATGATCGCGCTGCATTTCCTCCATCTTTCCCAGCGACTCCCGGATCGCCTGGCGCAGCTTCGCCGCCTCCTGCAACCCCTCCGGTAATCGATACTCGCCCGTCTCTTCCTGCTCCGCCGCTTCCACCGCCGCTTCCATCTCCGCCATCGACGCTTCCACCCGCGCCAACAACTTCTCCAAATCCTTCCGATGCTCCACCGTCCGCCGCGACGCCACCGCCCGAATCTTCGTCCCGTCCACGGCGTGACAGATCATGCCGATCAACCCTTGTCCCGCCGCCACCTTCACCGCCGCGCGAAACACCGCCCGCAGCGGCCGCCGGTTCGCCGCCCAGAACCGCCACAGCGAGTTGTGATCCGGCGCGTGCCGCCCCGTCAGCCAGAGCAACGACAGGTGCTCCCGGCACGCCCGCTCCAACTCCCGCGTCGCCCGGATGCGCGCCAGATACCCGTACAACCATACCTTTAACATCAGATCGTTCGCATACGGCGGCCGCCCTTCTTCGCTCTTCCGCTCCGGAAAACCCAGCTCCACCAAATCCAAGGCATCCACGAACTCGCGAATGAATCGCGCCGGATGATCCCTCGGTACCCAGTCCTCTAGACTCTGCGGTAACAAATCCATCTGCTCATAGTTCGCGCGTATCTCTTGGCTCATGCCCTTTCACTTAGCATTCTGCTTTCCACTCCCCGCGCCGAGTTTTGAGACAGCCTCAGATGAGGAGGGGCGGCGCACTAGCGCCGGGGGTGGTGCTGAACCGGAAATGTATAAACTCCACCGGGAGCGCAGAGCGCTCCCCTACTGTCCTGTTCCCGTCAGCGCCAAAGTCTGCGGGCTGTTGTTGGCGCTGTCATTGACGTACATCGTTGCCGTGCGAAGGCCCGTCGCCGTCGGCGTAAAGGTGACGGAGATCGTGCAAGTGGACCTTGCCGCCACACTCCCGTTACAAGTATTCGTCTGCGCAAAGTCCCCGGGATCAGCTCCCGTAAACGTGATGCTGATCGGCAAGGCGGTCGAGAGGTTATTGGTAAGCAGCACATTCGTGGGGGGGCTCGTGGTCCCCACTCCCTGCCCGGTAAACCACAACGAAGCGGCTGAGAGCGTAGCCTGCATGACGCCTCGCCCCGACAACGAGACTATTTGCGGGCTGCCGGAGGCGGTGTCGGTTAGGGTCAGGGTTCCTGTCTCCACACCAATAATGCCAGGCGTAAACGTCACCGAGAGGGTGCATGTGCTCCCGGCCGGAACGCTGCTGCCGCACGTGTTGGTTTGGGCAAAATCGCCGCTAGGGGTGATGCTTGAAACCGCCAGTGCGGCGCTTTGAGTATTGGCCAAGTTTACGACCTGCGGAGGGCTCGTGGTGTTCTCGGCCTGGTTGCCGAAGTTCAACGAGGTTGGGAAAAGCATGACCGGCAGCAGTCCGATTCCAGACAAGGCGACAGTTTGAGGGCTATTCGTGGGGTTGTCAGTGATGGTGAGGTCGGCCGATTCTGCGCCCAGAATGGTCGGAGTGAAAGTCAGGTTGAGGATGCAATAGGCTCTCGGCGCCATGCTCGCGGGGCAATTGTTAGTTTCAGCGAAGTCGCTCGCGTTCGGTCCTGTAATCGTGATACTCGAAATGTTCAGGTTTGTCGTGCCGGTGCTGGTCAGCATTATTTTCCTGGCGGTGCTGGTTGTGTTCTCGGCCTGATAGACGGTGAGCAAAGTTGAGGACAGGCCGGCCCCGGGATTGAGTCCCGTGCCGCTCAGGCTGACCGTCTCGGTGCTGCCTGCCACCCCGTTACTGTTGTCGGTGATGGTCAGCGTGCCGGTGAGCGGGCCGGTCGCCGTGGGGGAGAAGGTCATGTTGATCGTGCAAGAACCACCAGCCGCGACACTGCCCGCGCAGGTGTTGGTCTCGCCGAAGTTGGCGTTCGTGGCGATGCTGGTGATGGTGAGCGCGGCGCTGCCCTTGTTGCTGAGGGTGACCGGCTGCGACCCGCTCGTGGTCCCCAGGTTCTGATTGCCGAACGTCAAACTAGGCGGGGAGACGCCCGCCACCGGAGCAGTGCCCGCCCCCGTCAAGGTCACCGTCTGCGGGCTGTTGGAAGCGTCATCGGTGAAAATCAGTGAGGCGCTACGGCTCCCCGTCGCCGACGGCGTGAACGTCACGCTGACCGTGCAGGCTCCGTTGGGCGTGAGAGTAGTTCCCGTGCAGGTGTTGGCGTTCGTGGCAAAGTCGCTGGCATTCGTGCCGCCCACGGTGACCGTCATGATGCTGAGGTTGGTCGTGCCGGTGTTGGTCGCGCTTTCCGTCTGCGGGCCGCTGGTCGTGCCCAAGCCCTGAGACCCGAACGTCAGACTGCTCGGGGAGAAACTTAGCGGCTGGTTCCCGTGCGCCGGAGTGATGGCCACCCAAGCGGGGTAGCTTCCAACGGCTATCGTGGCAACCACCGTGTTGGTAGAAGTGTCGATCGCTTGGACGGAGCTGAAGACGAAGATTGTGACATAGGCGCGAGTTCCGTCGGGGGTGATGGCCATGCCAAAGGCGTTTTCTAGAACCGGTACTGTGGTAAGCACTGTGTTGGTAGAAGTGTCGATCACCGACACGGAGTTGGAGAACCGATTTGCGACGTAGGCGCGGGTTCCGTCCGGGGTGATGGCCACGCCAGTGGGCTGGGTTCCAACCGCTACCGTGGTAACCACGGTGTTGCTGGAGGTGTCGATCACCCAGACGGAGCCGGAGCCGCCGGCGGTTGCGACATAGGCGCGAGTTCCGTCCGGGGTGATGGCCACGCCGGTGGGGAAGCCTCCAACCGCTACCGTGGCAATCACGGTGTTGTCGGAGGTGTCGATCACCGAGACGAATCCGTAGTCGTAGAAATCTGTGACATAGGCGCGAGTTCCGTCGGGGGTGATGGCCACGAAGTTGGGGACTCTTCCCACCGCTACCGTGGCAACCACATTGTTGGTAGGAGTGTCGATCACCGAGACGGAGTTGGAGAAGGCGTTTGCGACATAGGCACGAGTGCCGTCCGGAGTGATGGCCACGCCAACGGGGTTGCTTCCCACCGCTACCGTGGCAACCACCGTGTTGCTAGAAGTGTCGATCACCGAGACGGAGTTGGACAACTGATTTGCCACATACGCGCGAGTTCCGTCCGGGGTGATGGCCACGCCAACGGGGTTGCTTCCCACCGCTACCGTGGCAACCACGGTGTTGGTAGAAGTGTCGATCACCGAGACGGAGTTGGAGCTGGAGTTTGTGACGTAGGCGAAGTTTTGGGCCTTTGCGGTGACCAGCGTCAAAAACATCAGGAGAATCGTGCCGGTTAAAACGGTAATTGTCTTTATGGGTCACCTCCTTTAATAAACCGAGACGGATATGGTTCCGTGAGCCTGGGGCATCATCACCACGGCCGGAATCATCGGCGCCCTTGCCATCTATGCGATTTCACCCGAGCGGCACGCCAAACGCTCGACCTGATTTCGTACTCGTACCGCCCCGAATGGGCCTTCCGTGAGTCGCAGCAGGTTACACCCTGCGCATTGAAACGCCAAGCTAGGCGCCACCCGCTATAGTGGCTGCCCAGGCGGGAGCACAGAGCGCTCCCCTACTGTCCTGTTCCCGTCAGCGCCAAAGTCTGCGGGCTGTTGTTGGCGCTGTCGGTGACGGTCAGCGTCGCCGTGCGAGTGCCGGTCGCCGTCGGCGTGAAGGTGACGGAAATCGTGCAAATGGACTTTGCCGCCACGCTCCCGTTGCAGGTATTTGTCTGCACAAAGTCACCGGGATCAGCTCCCGCGAACGTGATACTGCCGATGGTGAGCGCCGTTAGCAGGTTATTCTTCAGCATCACGGTCCTTGGCGCACTGGGTGTGCCCACACTCTGTGCTGGAAACGTCCCTGACGTCGGCGCCACCACGGCCTGCGGAACGCCCGTCCCGGTCAACGACGACGTCACCGTGTTGTAGGGCGCCGGGGCGCCATCATTGACCGTAAGGGTGGCTGTCTCCGTCCCCAGAACGCTGGGGGTCAACGTCACGCTGATCGTGCATGCGGCTCCTGCCGCCAAGCCGCCGCCGCAAGTATTCGTCTCGGTAAAGTCCGGATTGCTCAGAGTGATACTCGAAATGCTCAGCGGCACCGCCTGAATGTTTTGGAGGATAAGATTCTTCGATGTGCCGGGGGCGTCGATCGCCGCATTTCCGAGGTTCGCCGACGTGGGCGCGAGCACCAACGGCACGACACCGGTACCGGTTAAGGCAACCGTCTGGGGTGTGTCCGAGGTATTGTCATTCACTTCGAGGGTGGCGCTCTCCACGCCCGAAATGCTCGGTGTGAAGGTAATGCTGAGGCCGCACGCTGAGAGTGTAGGCCAAGTCGCGATCGCTGCCGGCACCAGAGTCAGGGGACAGGTATTGGTTTGAACAAAGTCCCCCCCATTGGCGCCGGTGATCGTAATACTGAAGATGACCAAGTCGTTCGGACCGGTATTCGTCAGGACCGCGTTTCTCGCCGTGCTTGTGACGCCAATCACCTGAGTGCCGAAGGCGAAAGAGGTGGGCGAGACGCTGGCGGTCGTATTGTTCGCGGTGCCGGTAAGCGAGACGGTTTGCTGGCTGCCGCTTACCCCCTGGTTGTTGTCGGTGATGGTCAGCGTACCGGTGCGGGTTCCTATGGCTGTCGGCGTGAAGGTGACGCTGATCGTGCAGTTGGCGCCGCCCGCGACGCCTGCCCCACAGGCGTTCGTCTCGGCAAAGTCGCCGGCATTCGCACCACCGATCGTAACCTTCGAGATGCTGAGGTTGGCCGAGCTGTAGTCGCTGACGGTTTCCGTCTGCGCCGCGCTGGTCGTACCAACGTCCTGCAGGGCGAACGTAAGGCTGGTCGCGGAAAAACCTATTGCGGGCAGCGCACCGGGTGAGATCTTCGCCACAAACGCATCGCTACCGGCAATGTCACAGCTAATACAAGTGGCTTGGGTCGGGTTGACGGTGGGGAAGTCGGTTGCGTTAGTCTGCCCCGTGACGTAGGAGTTGCCAGAGGAATCGACAACGATGCCGACGACTTGGGTACCCGGAAAGTAAGCACTACTGCCGCCCAGGTAGGTGGAGTAAACCAGAGCCGAGCCGGCGGCACTCAACTCCGCCACAAACCCGGTGCCACATAGCCCACCGCTGCAGCTCGTGTTCGTCGCCTGGATCGGGTTAACGATGGGGAAGTCGGTCGAGTAGGTCTCCCCCGTCACGTAGGCGTTGCCAAAGGAATCGACGGCAATGCCGCTGCCATAGTCTCCGTGGCCCTGATAACACGTAACCGACGTGCCTCCCAGGTAGGTAGAGTAGACCAGGGCCGAGCCGGCGGCATTAATCATCGTCACAAACGCATTACTACAACCAATCGGGTTGTGGTTAGTGGCCTGGATTGGGTTCACAGTGGGGAAGTCGGTCGAAAAGGTCCGCCCCGTCACGTAGGCGTTGCCAGAGGAATCGACGGCGATGCCGGCGACTGAATTACCAGCGCTGCCGCCCAGGTAGGTGGAATAGACCAAAGCCGAGCCCGCGGCATTCAACTTCGCTACAAAGATGTCGTTGGGGCTCGTCTGGTAGGCGCCACTGGTAGCGGTGAAGCCCAGGCCTGGGGACCCTGTCACGTAGGCGTTGTCGGAAGAGTCGACGGCGATGCCCGATCCCGCCCCGAGGTAAGTAGAGTAGACCAGGGCCGAGCCGGCGGCATTCAACTTCGCCACAAACCCGCTGCCAGTGGTCTGCAGCGGGTTCACGGTGGGGAGGTCGTCCCCAGCGGGGCCCGTCACAAACGCGTTGCCGGCGGCGTCGAGGGCAATGGCGGCGCCATAAGTAATACCATCGCTGCCTCCCAGGTAGGTGGAGTAGACCAAGGCCGAGCCCGCGGCATTGAACTTCGCCACAAACGCATTCGCGGTGTAATATCCGCCGTTTTTAGTCGCCTGGAACGGGTTCACGGTGGGGAAGTCGGTCGAGAAGGTCTCCCCCGTCACGTAGGCGTTGCCGGACGAGTCGACGCCGATGCCGTAGGCACTGTCCCAACCACTGCCGCCCAGGTAGGTGGAATAGACCAGGGCCGAGCCGGCGGCATTCATCTTCACCACAAACGCCTCTGAGCACGAATAGCATGAGTTGTTCGCCGGCTCCAGCGGGTTGACGGTGGGGAAGTCACGCGAGAAGGTCTGCCCCGTCACGTAGGCATTGCCGAAGGAATCGACGGCGATGCCGTTGCCAGAGTTCCCAAGGTATTGACCTTCGGTGCTGCCCCCCAGGTAGGTGGAATAGCTGAGGAAAGGGTCGATGAAGAGCGCTTTCGAGTGGTCGTACGGTGCGAGCTGGAATCCAACCCGGTTGCTCGCCTCCAAGATGTAGTGGCCGTCCAGGAATTTTCGATTTTGGATCTTTGATTTTGGATTGGCCGTCGTATTGCGCCCTTCCTCTTGGACTGTCAACTGTGAACTGTCCACTGTAAACTGCTCTTGGTAGACCACCGGCTTGTGGAAACGGACCTCGCCGCCGTCGGTTTTGACCACCAAGTCGCCATCGGCGGCGATTTGTAGGGGCGGGGCTTGCCCTGCCCTCTTGCTTGGTTCGGCGACGCTTGACGGTTTTTGGTCCTCTTCGTTGCCTACGTTTGAGGGCAGGGCAAGCCCCGCCCCTACGTCCAACGCGATGGCGCTCGGGTCGGCGCCGGGGGCCACCACGAAGTCATATTCCAGTTGTCCGCCCTGGTTGCCGTAATAAACCAGGTCCACGCCGGGATAGACGTTCTGGTATTTCACCTGGGCGTAATTCGGCACGTTGGTGCGCCACTTCGTCGGGTCGTTGCCAATGAAGTAGTTGCTCTTGCCCGGAAGTTCGTCCGCCCCGGTTACTGCGGCCTTGACGTTTGCGCCGACGAGCCGCATTCGGAGTACCGCCGAACTTTCGCCGCTGTCCGCCAAGCGAGAAGAAGATGGTAGCGCGGGACCCGCTCTGCGGTCCCAGGGCTTTTCCAGTTCCTGGCCCCAGCCGTCTTTCATGCCCAGCGAGGGCAACAGCAAGGGACGTGGAAGAGCCGCCCCGATGAATCGGGGCGCTACACGGGCATTGACTTTTGCCATTTGACCTTTGCCATTTGCCTTTTGACTTGCTCTTGGTAATGTCAAAACGGCTTCGTCCCCAGTGAGGAACAGCGAATAACCTCTCCCGCGCGAGAGGAACTTGACCTGCCCATCCGTCTGCCCTTGATTGGCCTCGAAGCTCAAGGGCAGCTTGCCGTAATTCGCCACCAACTGATTGGCGAGAGAGCCAGCCACACGGGTAGGCCGGTCCACAGCCCTCGACAAACCACTGCGGGCCTGCTTCGCCGCGGGAAGATTCTGCCGCGGCGTGGCCGGGGAAAAATCCACCAGCATGGCCGCCGCGAATGCCGCAACGGCAATCCCTGCCCAAACGAAAACACTCTTGAATGAAAATCGAATCCCTTTCGTCATGACAACCTCCTATCCTTCTTGTCCAATGTTGCCCTTTGACTCAGACTTGGTCTTGTGCTGTGCGAAGCACCTTGGAGTGCGGCGGCTCGACGCCGCCTTCGCTTTTGCTCCGGCGGTGGGTGATGAAGGTGGTAAAAAGGCGGCGTCGAGCCGCCGCACTCCAAGGTACTTCGCACATCGGCATCGACGGTGGGCTCTCGGTAATGGTAAGCGTTGGGGCCCGGGGACATGTCCACCTCCCCGAGGGCAGGATCCTGGTCTGGCGCGTCCGATCCGATCGAGGAAATCGCGTCAATGAAGGGCGGCGACGCTAATTCGGCACTGAACACATTGATTGCGAAATGAGTTTTTCAGTGCTTCTTCCGCTTGGGTTTTTAGCTCGCGAGCTTCAGAATGCGCGCCGGAGGAATCCAGGACCTGCCCGTAGGCCACTTCTGCGCTAAGGTACGGGACACTACGGAGCCCTTCCGTCTGACCTAAGATCTCGAGTCCTTTGCGCATTTTCTCCAAGGCGCTGCTGATGTCACCCGCCTCCGCATAAGCCTTCCCGAGGAGCATGAGGCTCAACCCAATTAAAGGCTGATGATCCCCGTGCAGGTGTTCCCGAAGGGCCAGGGCGTGCTGATACCCCGCTATGGCGCCTGTGGGATCGTTATCCAACTCCGCCAGCCACGCTTGCGTCGAAGAGAGTAACGCAAAGTCATCGTCGTCCAGCCGGCCCTTCCCGTGGTTGGCCTCGTGAAGGGCGCGGGCCAGGTAACCGCGCGCCTTCCGGGTGAGCTTTCGATGGAGCGCCAGGTCGGCAAGGCTGCTGTAGGCGACGGCGGCGCCGGCATGATTGCCTTCTCGTTCAAAGAGGTTCAAGGCTCTCGCCTCCATGCGCATGGCGGCGTCGAGTTGCCCCATGTCCCGGTAGAGAGTGGCAAAAGTGACTAAGGCGGCGGCATAGGCTGCACCGTTGGACCCATGGTTCTCGAGGAGGCGCAACGATTGCTCGTAAGCCGTCGCGGCGTCTTGGAATCTGCCTTCCTGGTGATAGGCATGTCCCAGCACCAGCCAAGCCTTGCCGCGTTCGGCCGTGGTTAGCGTGGTAGCCGAGGTCAGAGGCTTGGCTACTTCCATGACCCGGGCAAACTGGCCTTGCCCATCAAGCTGAAAGGCGCGGTCAAGCTCCTGCCGGGCATTTTCCTGACCCCAAAGGGTCGAAGCAGCAAGGCCTGTCATGCACAGAAAGACGTAGAGGCGCATCATAGACGGAGACTTCCTCCTTCTTCTGCGCAGCTTCACCCCGGCGCAGGCCAAGACAGTCTGAGCCCAGAGGTTAGTCTGTCGTATACCTAATCGGCGCGTCGCCGTCGAATGATGAGAGGACTACGACGCCCCAAAAAGCCATGACTGCCATCGAATTAAATTGTAGACAATTTGCCCTAGACCAGATCATTATCCATGCAATTCACGAGCGCGTCAATTGTTTTATTTTTTGCCTGCAATAAATTCTGGATTCACCTTCTAAATCCCTGTTTTCAGGGTCGCGTCGCGGCCGGTCGCGATTCGCAGTTACGCCGAACCGGTCACTCTCAAGATCCAAGCGCCGATCGCCCTGCTCATCAGAATTACAATAACGGCAACAGCATCGTGCTTCCAAATTTCGGACCATGCCGAGACAGCCCGCGCTCGGGCAAGCAAATAGCTCAAGGCTGAGAGCAAAAAGAAGCCCCAAATGATGCTCAGGCGGACGGCCGTCAATCGTGGCAGGGCCACCAATAAGAGGACGAAGGTGAGAGACACGGAAAACCTGGCGATGAAATTTATGACCGTGGTGCGAAACGCTTGGCGCTCTGGCAACTTCTCCGACTCCTGATAAATGTGGACACTCAGGGAATCTGTCAGGTTGTCGGCGAGTCCAGAAATGAGGATGCTGCTGAGAAGCGCACCCATCGACGCCGTTGTGGCATCGAGGCCAACAATCAGCGCCATGCTTGTTACGATCGCAGCCGTGCTGCCGAAGGTGAGCTTTCGTGGGTCGATCATGTCTCCTCGCATTCTAGCGTGGGTTAAAAACGATCCCGCTCGCGGTCGCGGTGCGGCCTGAACAGCAGTAATTGCACCCCCGGATGGGGAATGAAAAACGCCGATCCGGGAAATTGGCCAACCTACCCCACGGCATGATCTCAAACTGTACTACAACCGTTCCTTCCAACTCGATTCCCCTCCACTCCCCAATCCTGTTAGAATGGCGCGCAAGTTTAGAGTTGATTGGCGATAGGGAGGGGCCTCCTGAGGTTTGCAAAATAGATTGACACCGTTCGTTGTAGCGACGGTCAGGATATTTTGCCATACTGGATAGAGGTGGAAACTCGAAAATCGAGGTGATTTTCGCCTTTCGATTTTCGGCCTTTTCCCTATCAGGGCGGGAGGAGCGGGACACCATGCAACGACGAAAATTCATGGCCACAGCGGCGGCAGCGGGCGCGGGCCTGGCAGCAAATCCTTTGGGAATCGCCAAGGATTGGAGCCTTCCCAAGATCGTCAAGTATCCTGACCCGGCGATTGAAGTCCTCCATCCGAGTTTTGCCCAATACCGGCAGAACAATGCGGCCCTCGAGCGGCTTTATACCGGCACGCGCTGGGCGGAAGGCCCGGTGTGGTTCGGCGACGGGCGTTATCTGCTCTTCAGCGACATCCCCAACAACCGCCTGATGCGCTGGGTGGAGGAAACCGGCGAGGTGAGCGTTTTCCGTTCTCCCTCCAACTACGCCAACGGCAACACACGCGACAAGCAAGGCCGCCTGATTACCTGCGAGCACGACTCGCGCCGCGTGACCCGCACCGAGCTCGACGGCGCCGTTACGGTGCTCATGGACCACTTCCAGGGCAAGCCGTTCAACGCGCCCAACGATGTGGTGGTGCACTCGAACGGCAGCATCTGGTTCACCGACCCCGGCTACGGCATCTTGAGCAACTACGAGGGCCATAAGGACAAGTTCGAGCTTCCCTGCAACGTCTATCGGCTCGATCCCCAAACCGGCGCCGCCACCGTGGTGGAGGGCCACATGCGCCGGCCCAACGGCCTGTGCTTTTCTCCCGATGAGAAACTGCTCTACATCTGCGACACCAGCGGGACCGAGGGCCCCGACTATTCGCATGACATCCGGGTTTACGATGTGGTGGACGGCGCGCGCCTGGCCAATGGCCGGGTTTTTGTTAATATGGGCGCGGGCATTGCCGACGGAATTCGCGCCGACGTGGACGGCAACATCTGGGCGGGCGCCGGTTGGGGAGGCGAGGACTACAACGGCGTCCACATTATTTCGCCTGCCGGCCAACTGATCGGCAAGATCCATTTGCCGGAAATCTGCGCCAACATCTGCTTTGGCGGCGCCAAGCGCGACCGCCTGTTTATGGCCGCGAGTACGTCGCTCTACGCGCTCTACGTCGGAACCACGGGCGCGCTGAGACCGTAGGCGGCAGTTGTCAGTTGTCGGTTGTCGGTAAACGGAAAATCGAAACTCGAAATTCGAAAATCGGAGCAAGTTTCGAATTTTGAGTTTCGATTTTCGGCCTTTACTGACAGAGGTGTTCTCATGAGAGAGGTGTTGAATCGTGCGGCCATAACGCCGCTGCTCTCCATTTTGATATCCATGGCAGCCATCTGCGCTCCCCCGCCCTCGCTGCCGGTCCGGGGACTTTACTTGATGGCGCCCAAACCGGAAGAAGTTCCCCTGACCGTTCGGTTCATTCGGGAGGCGCTGCCCAAAGAAAGCGTCAATCTGCTGGTGATGGAATTCGATTATCGCTACCAGTACACGAGCCACCCGGAAGTGGTGGACGCCGATGCGCTTTCCCAGGCCGACGTGAAAGCCCTGGTGGCAGCCTGCCGCGAAGCGGGGGTGCGACTGGTCCCACTGATTAACCAACTTGGGCACCAGTCATGGGCGGAACAGACATTCGGCTTGCTGCGCGCTCATCCCGACTTCGATGAGACCCCGGGAAAATACCCGAAGAACAAAGACATCTATTGCCGAAGCTTCTGCCCGCTGCATCCCGCCTTGCACAAGGTGGTTTTCGACCTTGTGGACGAGCTCGCCGATGCTTGCGAAGCCGATGCCGTCCACGTGGGGATGGACGAAGTTTTCATACTCGCCGACCCGGATTGCCCGCGCTGCAAATCCCGCAACCGTGCGGAGCTCTTCGCGCAGGAGGTCCGGACTCTTCACGATCACCTGGCGGAGAAGCACCGGGAAATGTGGATGTGGGGTGACCGGCTGCTGGACGGCAGCGTGACCGGAGTCGGTGAGTGGGAAGGCAGCGAGAACGGGACGGCCTTTGCCATCAACCTGGTGCCGCGCGATATCGTGATTTGCGACTGGCATTACGATTCCGTTCCCGCCACCGCAGCATACTTTGCCGTGCAGGGCTTCCGCGTGCTCTACGCCCCCTGGCGGAATACCCAAGTCGCCCTCGGTGAGCTGGATGTGGTGCGCTCCATCCGCGCCCACGCCGAGCAGACCATTGCGCCACGCATGCTCGGCGTTCTCCAGACCAATTGGGCAGGGACCGGCGATTTCATCAAGGCCTATAACGGAGACGCCTCGGTGCCCAAGGAAAGCGCTGAGGCGGCCTATACTTTCAAGGCACTGTTCAATACCATCCGGGCCTCGCCGTAGCCTGCCTCTGCGGGGTCGCCGGGGCGACCGTCTGATCTCGTCCTGCGCGCTCCAACGGCACGCGCCACCTCCGCTCCGGGACGGAGAGGGGTAGCCATAGCCGGAGTTGAAGACAAACCAGTCTATAATCTTGGGGGAACACTTAAAAAAATCGCACGAACTACGGTTAATTCTCCTGGGGCAAATCACCTGAGGGGGGTCCTTGCATGAGAAGAATTCCAATAGCGGCGCTGTTCGTTGTCTTTATGGCGCCTACGCTTTTCGCCGACCAAGTCACCTTGAAGAACGGTGATCGGATTTCCGGCACGATTACGAGTTGCGATGCCAAGACGCTGGTCATCAAGACGGATTATGCTGACGCTGTGACTATCAAGTGGGACTTCGTGCAAAACATCGAGTCGAGCCAGCCTCTCTACGTGGGAACGAAAGCGGGGCAAACGATCGTCGGACCCGTCACCACCAGCGATAGCAAGTTGGAGGTGGCCACCAAGGAGTCGGGCAGCGTGCCGGTGGAAAAGGCCGACGTGACCTCGCTTCGCAACGCCGATGAGCAAAAGAAGGCGGAGGCGGCGCTGGAGCGGCTGCAACACCCTCACCTGGGGGATTTGTGGGGCGGCATCTTTGACACGGGGGTGGGCGTGGTGCGCGGGAATTCCGACAGCACCAATTTCACTTTCGGACTGAATGCCGTGCGCGCATCCACCCGCGATAAGATCACCCTTTACACTAATTCGGCGTTCTCCCGCAGCGCCGTAAACGGGGTGACCTCCACCACCGCCCAGTCCATTGCGGGGGGAGTCCGCTACGACCTGAACGTAAGCGACAAGGCGTTCGGTTTCGGCACCGTAGATCTGTTCAACGACCGCTTCCAGGACCTCGATCTGCGGACGGTGATCGGCGCGGGCGGCGGCTACCACGCGGTCAAGAATAAGAACACGACGTTCGACGTTCTGCTGGGCGGCACCTTCGACCGGGAGTTCTTCACCATGTTCAATCGCTCTTCCGCGGAAGTCCTGCTGGGCGAAACCCTCACCCGGAAGTTCCTGGCCTCCTCGGCCTTCAACGAATCGGTGTTTTTCTATCCCAACATGTCTTCGACGGGAGAATATCGCAGTACGATCAGCCTGGGACTGGTGACCAAGCTCACCAAGCTTCTGAGCTGGCAGACCTCTTTCAACGATTATTACCTCAGCGACCCGCCGGCGGGAAAGAAGTCGAATGACTTGTTGTTCTCCACCGGCCTGCGGCTGACTTTCGGCGGCGCCGCGAAGTGAGCCCATAACTGTTCCATTACGAGAAGGGGGAAAACATGTTTAAGGAATTTAAAGAATTTGCGATGCGCGGCAACGTGATCGATATGGCGGTCGGCATCATCATCGGCGCCGCCTTCGGGAGGATCGTCAGCTCCGTGGTGAACGACATCATCATGCCGCCGATCGGGCTGGTGCTGGGGCACGTGGATTTCTCGAACCTTTTCATTAACTTGTCGGGAACGCACTACGACTCGCTGGCGGATGCCCGGAAGGCGGGAGCGGCGGTGATCGGTTACGGCGCCTTTCTGAACACGGTTATCGATTTTGTGATCGTGGCTTTCGTGGTCTTCCTGCTGGTGAAGCAGGTGAACCGGATGGTAAAGCCGGCCCCGGCTCCCGCCGCGCCGCCTACCAAGGAATGCCCTTATTGCGTGTCCGGCGGCCTCGCGCTGAAAGCCACCCGCTGTCCCCATTGCTCGGCGGAGTTGAAAGCGGCGTAAACAAGTGTAGCGCGGGCATCTTGCCCGCTGTCTCGGGAGCGTCCCGCTCCCGCCCAGCGCGCGGGCAGGATGCCCACGCCCCAGCGGGCGGGACGCCCGCGCTACGGAACAGGTCCGCGCTGCACTTCCAGCTTTTATGGGGGAATGACCCTGCTTAACTTTTGGCGGACTGCCCCTTCAAGTAGGCCTTCCACGGTTTCCAATAGTACTGTGGCCACCCTTTGCTAACGCCTTGGTGGTCATGGTCGGGAACCCCCGCGTGCACCAAGTCGATTCTGCCGCCGCCCGGCGCCGCGGAAAAGTTCATCATTAGAATGGAGTCAAGGTCGGAATCTTTCCAGGGGGCGGCGCGCCAGGCTTGCACGATCATGCGCCCGGGAACCACCACCAGGTTTTTCCCGGAAATCATTCCGTCGTGAGCCTTCCATTTGGCCCCCGCTTTGGCGCTGACGGATGCCTTGGCGCCGGTGGCGGCGGAATGCTTTTTCGAGTCGGTAAAGATTGCAAAGAGTTCTTCCGGGGAAGCCTTAAACGTCACCGATTGCACAATGGGCTTGGTCATGCCGGTCCTCCTCTATGGACCTCGAAGAGGTCCAATATTATTAGCCGTGGGTGAAACCCACGGAAAAAGTCCACATCGCTCATCTACCAACCCCGACGCGGTTGAATTGGGCCTGGCGCCAAGTGCTGTAGCAGCGGTCTATGACCGCCGTTCTGCGCTCATAGGCCGCCGCTACATGATGGGGTTCGACCCCTTTTAGGGTCGAAAGGCATCTTTGTTGGATGGTCGCTATCCGTGGGTTTCACCCACGTCTAGTGATATTTCTCCCCTTCGGGGAGGTCTGAGTCATAAATGTGACGCCGGGTTCGCAGCTCGAGCCTGCGCCCCGTTGCGGACGTACCTCCAGCGCTCGGCGCGGATGTGCAAATACTCGACCGCCTCTTCGTACAGGCGCTTGCGCTCGTGAGAATCCCACAGCGCCTTGCGAACGATGCGCCACACCACGCGCGGGCGCAGGTAGTACGAATCATAAAACTGGTTCATTCCCGCCATCATCTCTTCCAGGCTCAGGCCGGGATAGGTAAGGTGCGGCAACTGGTGCCCGCCGCCATCGGCGCGGGTCTCCGAGGCCAGGTAGCCGTTTTTCGCGGCGTACTCGTACAACTCGGTTCCCGGGTAGGCATGGGCGACGGAAACTTGCACGGTTTCGGCGTCAAGCTCCTTGGCATATTCGATGGTGCGCGCGATGGTCTGCGGGGTTTCACCGGGGAGGCCAATGATAAAGTCCGCGTGCACTGCCAGGCCCACTTTCTTGCAATTCTTCACAAAGGCGCGGCCCATTTCCACGGTCGCGCCCTTTTTGATGTTCTTGAGGATTTGGGGATCGCCCGATTCGAAGCCGACGATCAGCAGGCGCGCGCCCGCGTCGGCCATGGCCTTCAGCGCTTCGAAGTCGCCATGCGTGCGAGCGTTGGCCGACCAGCGGAACCCCAGCGGCTTGAGTTTTGCGCAGATTTCCAGCACGCGCTCCTTGCGGATATTGAAAGTATCGTCGTCGAAGAAAAACTCCTTGGCCTGGGGAAAGAGCTTCATCGCTTGCCGGAACTCGGCGGCGACGTTGTCCGCCGAGCGCACGCGCCAGGCATGGCCGGAAAGGGTTTGCGGCCAATGGCAGAACGTACACAGCGCCGGGCAACCTCGGCTGGTGTAAAAAGATACGTAGGGATGGAGCAGGAAAGGGATGTTGTAGTTTTCGATGGCGAGGTTGCGCTTGTAGACCTCCGTGGCAAAAGGCAGCCGATCCAGTTCTACGGTCTCGAGCAGCGGGCGCGCCGGGTTGTGAATGATCTCGCCATTCTTCCGGTAGCTCGCCCCACTGATCCCTTCGAGCGGTTTGCCCTGGGCGAACTCCACCACGGGATGGTCAAACTCGCCGCGCACCACGAAGTCAATATCCTCGCTGGCGCGAAGGCACTCGGCGGGCCGGGTCTGCACGTCCGGACCAACAAAAGCGACCTTCAGGCCGGGCTTGCCTTCCTTCATCCGGCGCACCAGGCGCACATCGCTTTCAAAGCCCACGGAGGAAGTGAACAGCACCAGAAAATCGTAATCGCTGGAGATTCGCACCGTCTCCGCCTGCGTGATTTTGGCGGGCGGGGCGTCCAGCAGCCGGCTGCCCGGCAACATGCCGGCGGGATAGGTGAGCCACACCGGGTACCAGAAAGAACAAATCTCGCGCGTCGCCGGCCACCGCGACCCTGCTCCGCCATCAAACTTATCGAAGCTGGGCGGGTTCAGGAAGAGCGTCTTCATCACCGACGACATAACTAGACTCCGATGGCTTACGAACCTGATTGCCCTACGGCCCCAAGGAGATCCATCAGCCCATTCTACCCGAAAAGGTCACATCTTGATAGCAGTCAATAAACGGAGAGGAGGAGCGTTCGGGCTGTCTACTTTGCGGGCTTTGGGTTTGTGCCCATGAGAGGATGGGAAAATAAGAATGGCCAGCGGGCCACGAACTCGCTGCCCGCCGAATTCGAGGCATCCCAGGAACAGAACGCCCCGCCGGCTCCGAGCCATGTCTGAAGTTCTTCCGCGGGAATTGCGCGCGGCAGACCCTTGCTGTCGAGTTCATTCACCCCAAACATAGTGCATTTATACCACCGTCGCCGGCCACCTTTCAAGCGCAAATAACCCGAAGACCAGGAGGCACGGAGAGGCGGTTTGGAATGATCCCCGTTACCAGGACATGCTCCTGAAGGGCATCAAATGGGTCATGCAGGAAGAGGACTGAGCCTAAAGCTGGCCGCAGTACAAAAAATCTAAATTATTTTGTCCCGCCTGCGGTTTTTTCTTGACAGGGGAAATTCCGCGCTGCTATACCCAAACCAGTGGCCTCTTCACCGTGTAGTTTCGGCGTGAGGCCGTGCAAGAAGGTTCAACCTCGTTAGGCGAGGTTACCACGCAAACACAAGCCACTGCCCGGAAACGCGGAGACGAGCCAACGGGTGGAGCAGGCAAGGTCGGCTTAAGGCTTTGTCTAATGTGGCTGTTCCGGATTACGGGACACTACGTTGTGTGGAGCCAAAGCTCTCACCAGGAGGTTTGAGGAACTGGGTTTGCCGGACCTGGTTCCCCAGGATCGCCCCTGCGGAGTTTTTGCTCCGCGGGGCGTTTTGCTTTTAGGGCATTTTCTGATGAATCGGTATCGGCATGATGGGAATCTATGCGTTCATGATGGGGAAGCGCGCGGGGTGCCGCGGGAGGTGTTTCGGATGGCGGGGAGTGGTGTCGCTTCTGGTGGTCATGACCGTGCCCGGCGCTCGCGGGCAAGATAATGCGACGCCGGCCGATCCCCAGCGTTGGAACCTGCACTTCCAGTCCACGGCGGGTGCTCAAGGCTACCTTGGTTTCCCTGCGCAATATTCTGGCCCGAACAGCCTTGCGCCGGGCGGCGAGATCAGAGACACCATATCCGTAGACGTGACGAGCGGCGTACGCTTGTGGCGCGGGGGAGAGTTTTTCGGGGACGCCCTCGTCTGGCAAGGATACGGCCTGAGCAAGACGCTCGGCCTCGCGGCGTTTCCGAATGGCGAGGCGTTTCGGCTCGGCAAGACCTATCCGGATGCTTACCTCTGCCGCGTTTTTATGCGTCAGACGATCGGCTTCGGTGGGGAAAGGGAAGCCGCCGATGACGAATTGCGTGGTCGGCAGGACGTTCGGAGACTGACGTTTACAGTAGGCCATTTCAGCGCCGTAGATATATTTGACACCAACGCCTACGCCGGCGACGCCCGATCCCAGTTCATGAATTGGGCCTTAATAACTAATGGCGCCTGGGATTATCCGGCGAACTCGCTGGGGTTTACGAATGGCGCGGCGGCCGAATTGAATACCCGCACCTGGGCCGGGCGGCTGGGCATCTTCCAGGTGTCGAAAGTCGCGAACGGAATTCGACTAGACTGGAACTTGGCCCATGCCTGGTCGGCGGTGGCCGAGATCGAAAGGCGCTATTCACTTCGGGGACACGCGGGGGCTTTACGCCTGCTCGCCTTCCGCACGCGGGCGCACATGGGCAGCTATCAGGAGACCCTCAGCAATCCGAGCCTGGGCGAGGATATTTTCCTAACCGCGGCGTACCGGTACAAGTACGGCTTTGGCACCAATTGGGAGCAGGAAATCCGCAAGAATCTCGGGGTCTTCGCGCGCCTGGGTTGGAACGATGGCAAAAACCAGACCTACGAATTCACCGACGTGGATCGCACCGCCACGCTGGGGCTTAGCCTGAAAGGGATGCAGTGGCGCCGCCCGCAGGACACCGTGGGCCTCGTCGCGGCCGTCAACGGCATCAGCGCCGTTCATCGGCAGTACCTGGCGGCGGGTGGTCTGGGAATTACCGTCGGCGACGGAGCCCTCGATTACCGCTCGGAGCGCCTCGTCGAAACGTATTACAACTGGAAGATCGCGAAACACTTGCAGTTTACGCCGGATTATCAATTCGCCCAAAACCCGGCATATAACCATGTTCGCGGGCCCGTCAACATCTTCGCCCTGCGGCTCCACACCGAGTATTGATTTGGTCGAGGGGAGGATTCCGATGATCTATTTCACCGAGCTACAAGACCTTCCGTTTTATGGGGTGAAGGGTGAGTTCCTGGGGGAACTGGAAGACCTGTGCGTTGATCCTGGCCATAAGGCGGCGCGGGTGGCCTCTTATCTGGTCCGCACTCCCCACAAGGGCATTCAGTGTATTACCTACTCTCAAATCCAATCCATCTCCGTGCGCGCCGGCCAAACCAATGTGCCGCGGGGTGAAGTGAGGTGCTATGCGCCCGATGAGGGACTGATCCGGATCAAAAAGGATGTGCTCGACCAGCAGATCATTGACGTCAATAACCGCAAGGTGGTGCGGGTGAACGATGTGGATTTCGACATTGAGCCTTGTGAGGGGCACACCGAGCTCCGGGTCGTCGCGGTGAATGTGGGGTTAGCCGCCGCGGTGCGCCGGTTGCTTCAGGGCACGATGTCCAAGCACCGAATCCGCCTGATCACGAACACCCTTCCCACTCGAACGATCCAGTGGGAATTTGTGAATCTTATTGAATCGGATCCGGCCCGTCGCGTAAAGCTGCGCATCTCTTATGACCGGTTGGCGGAATTGCATCCCGCCGACATCGGTGCCATCCTGGAAGAGCTGAGCTACAACGAACAAAAAGCGGTGATCGAATCCTTGGACGACGAAACCGCAGCGCACGCTCTTTCCGAGATTCCCACCAAAATGCAGGCGGATTTACTCGAAAGCATCCCCACGGAGAAAGCGGCCGACATTGTGGAAGAGATGCCTCCCGATGAAGCGGCCGACGTCCTGAACGAGCTTTCCCCGGAGACTTCGGCGGAAGTGCTGGCGGATATGGAGAAAGAAGGGGCCGAGGAAGTCAGAGAACTGTTGGCGTTCGAGGAGAATACTGCCGGGTCGATGATGACCACCGAGTACGTTGTGGTGCATGAATCCGCCACCGTCGAGGGGGCCATTGCGGCCTTGCGGAATTTCGAGGGACAGGTGGAAACCATCCAGCAGATTTTCTTAATCGATTCCGAGACGGTTCTGACCGGGTCGGTGCCCATCGGGCGGATTGTGCTGGCCGCCTCCAGCACACCGCTAGTGGACCTTGCCTCCGAACCCTTGATTTCGGTGCAGGCGCAGCAGAGCGCGAGAGCGGTGGTGGATCTTTTTCATAAATACAATCTGATGTCGCTTCCCGTCGTTGACGAGGAGCGCCACCTGCTGGGCATTGTCACTGCTGACGACGTTCTGGAGCATGTGATCAACAGGAAGTGATGAGTGACGAGTGATGAGTGAAGAGCAGCCAAAGGCCGAAATTCGAAACTCGAAACTCGAAAATCGCGGCGAGTTTCGCGCTCGGTCTTTCTAATGCTTGTCACTCGATACTTGCGACTCGGTTTAAATCGCGGCGAGTTTCGAGTTTCGAATTTCGATTTTCGTTTTTCGGTCGCTCGTCACTCTTCACTCATCACTCGTCACTGAACTTAGGGGAGTTCCCATGGCGGTGGACCTTAAGAAGTTTCGAAACCTTGGCGCCAAGCTGCTCATCTTCGGGGCGGTACTGGGCCCGGGCATCATTACGGCCAATGTGGATAATGACGCCGGCGGCATCTACACCTATTCTGTGGCGGGAGCAAAATACGGGTTCTCGCTGCTTTGGACATTGATCCCCATCACCGTAGCTTTGATTATCGTCCAGGAAATGGTGGGGCGCATGGGGGTAGTTACCGGCAAGGGCCTGGCGGACTTGATCCGTGAGGAATATGGCTTCCGGACCACCTTCGTTTTAATGGTTCTTCTGATCATCACCGACTTGGGGAACACGGTATCGGAGTTTGCCGGCCTCGCTTCGGGAACGTCTGTCTTCCATATGAGCCGATTTGTGGCGGTCCCGCTGGGAGCCATCTTCGTCTGGCTGCTGGTGGTGAAGGGAAGTTACCGTTACGTGGAAAAGGTCTTTCTGGCGGCATGCGTCATTTATCTGGCGTACCCTATTTCCTGTTTCCTGGCGCATCCCGATTGGAAGAGTGCGCTGGTCAGCACGGTTAAACCCTCGTTCCAATTCAGCTCCGGTTATCTCTATATGGTCATTGGTTTGGTGGGGACGACCATCGCGCCCTGGATGCAGTTCTATCTCCAGTCCGCCGTCGTGGAGAAAGGGGTGAAGCTCAAGGATTATATCTACTCGCGCCTGGATGTCATCGTCGGTTGCATCATGACCGACGTGGTGGCGTTTTTCATTATCGTGGCCTGCGCCGCTACGATCTACGTGACCGGTCACCGGGACATTAAGAATGCCGGGGACGCGGCAATGGCCCTTCAGCCTCTGGCCGGCCATGCGGCCAGCGCGCTGTTTGCAGTTGGACTCGTCAATGCTTCGCTTTTTTCCGCCTGCATTTTGCCCCTCGCCACCGCTTACTATGTTTGTGAAGGGCTGGGATTGGAATCCGGCCTCAATAAGCGCTTCGGTGAAGCCCCTACCTTTTACTGGCTTTACACGAGCTTGATTTTCCTGGGTATGCTGACCGTGCTCCTTTTGAGTGAGGCGCAGCAGGTTCCCATCATCCTGCTCTCGCAGGTGGCCAACGGCATCCTGCTGCCTTTCGTCGTCATCTTCATGTTGCAACTCACCAACCGCGAAGACCTCATGGGGGCCTATAAGAATAGCCGATTCTTTAACATCGTCGCCTGGGTTACCTGCATCGTGATGATCGTCCTGACCGTCATGTGGGCAGCCTCGATCTTTATGCCCGCCCCTTGACGGGATAAGAAAGGGCAGTAGGCAGTGGGCAGTAGGCAGTAGGCGGCGTGGCACGGGCGTCCCGCCCGTGTCTAGTCATGGCCAAGATGGCCATGCCACGATAGCCAGCGTCAGCTCAAAGGAGCCGGGAGAAGCTTTGGAGGCGGACGCAATGTATTGGGAAGACGCAGCGAAAATCAAGAGCGAAAGTAAAGCCATAGTAATGACGTGGTATAGTCATTATGATTGCATAGGAGGTTCCCAATGGCCAAGGGAGCCGTCTTCACCGTCAAGCTGGAATCCGATCTTCGGGACGCCTTCGCGGCCGAAGCCGAGGCGGCGCACCGGCCCGCCTCGCAAATTGTACGCGACTTCATGCGCGAGTTCGTCCAGCGCCAGCGTGAGGCGCGGGAGCATGACGCCTGGTTCCGTGCCGAGGTGCAGCAAGCCCTTGACGATCCTCGCCCAGGCATTCCGCATGATACCGTGTTGGCCGAAACACGCGCCATTATCGACCGGATCGAGAGCAAGAAGGTTCGGGCGTGAAGGGTGGTATGAATTCCTCGACGTACCCAACGGGTCGAGCTTATTCTATAGAACGATGACAAAAGCTTCGCCTGATCGCAGTGCCGACTCGGTTGATGCAGCCCTTGAGGAACTTTACGAAGTTATCGAGGGGCATCTCAACCAGCTTCCCGCGGTAGAAAAGAAAAAGTGGTTGGAAGCTGTCGATGAGGTTCACGCTCAAATGACCTCCCGAAACTCCAACACGCCGGCGTAGCCCGGACCTGTACGCGGCTCTTGATTGTCAATCAGGGACGAACCGCAGACGTTCGAGGCAGGTCTATTACGCTACGTCTGCTAGCTACCGAAAGAACAGGACTGCGATCAATCCGACCAGAGTTCCTAACATTAGAACCGAGAGTACCACTTTCTGGTACAGCGGGGTTGGGGGCCGCTTTGGAATCCCAGTCCTGCGAAGTACCTCCTCGACATATTTCTGAAAATCTTGACGAGACTTTCTCATCGACCGCCTCAACGGAAGCACAGTTGATTCGGAACTGACTCTATCATGAAACTGGCCCAATGCTTTCCGCGCGCTTGGCTTGCGGTAAACAGGCGGGTATGTTAGGGTTTCTATTGACTTCAGATGAGTACAAGGTCTGAGTTCCCGTGAAGACAGAAGCTATCGAAGCAGATCTCCTGGCCCAGATCGATCTCGACCGCCTGCCCCGGCACATTGCCATTATTATGGATGGGAATGGGCGCTGGGCCAAGCGGCGGCACCTGCCGCGCATTGCCGGCCATCGCGCGGGAATCCGCGCGGTGCGACATGCCGTGGAGGCGTGCGCGCGCTTGGGCGTTCCCTACCTGACCTTGTATGCTTTTTCGGTGGAAAACTGGAAGCGGCCGCACATGGAAATCAAGCTCCTCATGGGCTTGCTTCGCGAGTACTTGAAGAAAGAAATCGACGAACTCAACCGGCAGAACATCCGGCTGGAGGTCATCGGGAGAATTCAGGAGCTGCCCAAGCCGGTGCTCCAGGACTTGCAGAATGCCCTCGACCGAACCCGGCAAAATACCGGATTGCGCCTGATTTTGGCGTTGAACTATGGGGGGCGGACGGAATTGGTGGATGCGGTGCGCGAACTCCTGGCCCACGCGAAGCAAAATGGATCGATCACGGTGGATGAGTCCCTGCTGAGTGAGCACCTCTACACCCGCGGCCTGCCGGACCCCGACCTTCTCATCCGCACCAGCGGGGAATTGCGCTTGAGTAATTTTCTTCTTTGGCAGGTCGCCTACGCGGAAATCTGGGTGACGGAAACGCTCTGGCCGGACTTCACGCAAAAAGATCTGTTCCAGGCAATTATCGATTTCCAGAAGCGGGAGCGCCGTTACGGTGGCCTGGGACTGAGCTAGTCTTCAGTCGTCAGTTATCAGTCGTCAGTTAACAACCCTGCGTCGATAGTTAAGAGTCACGGGCTTTGGACCTTCGATCTTTGACTCTCGGCATCCTCCATCTGACAACTGGCGACTGACGACTGACAACTGACGACTGCATGATAAAACGCACTCTGACTTCCCTCTTATTGATTCCCCCCGTCCTCTACCTGATTGGATGGTCCCCGAAATGGCTCTTTGTGCTGGCGGTTGCGGTGGCGGTGGTGCTCGCCCTGCGTGAGTACTTTGCACTGTGCCGGGCCATGGGATTCAAGGTACTTTCCTGGATTGGCTATGGGGCAGGGGTGGCGCTGTGCGCCGCGCAGGCATTGCCGCGGCCTGCCAACCACTCCGCCCTCACCTTCTTGTTGGTGGCGTCGTTGCTGCTTATTCCCACCGTGGGCATGTGGCGAATATTGGACCTTAAGGATTATCTTGCCTCCACTTCGGCAACCATTTTCGGAATCTTGTATATCGGCCTCTCTCTCTCGTGCCTAGTGCCGATTCGCTTCAACACGGGTTCATTTGGATTCCCATCCCTGGGCGGGGGCGGAGCAGCCCGACCTTTGGCGGTGGTCAGTTCCCCCCTCCTGCTTTTGTTCGCGGTGATTTGGGCCGGCGACATCTGCGCATATTTTGTGGGGCGCTCCATCGGCCGCACACCGTTTTTCGCCCGTATTTCTCCCCGGAAAACCTGGGAGGGTTCACTGGCGGGGTTGGCAGCAAGCCTCCTCGCCGCGTGGGCCTTTGCGCATTGGTTCTTTAAGAGCGTCGACCTGAAAACGGTTATTCTGATTGCGGCGTGGGTCGCTGTGGCGGGCCAGGCGGGTGACTTGGTGGAGTCCGCCATTAAGAGAGGAGCCAATCAAAAGGATTCCGGCACTCTCCTGCCGGGGCACGGTGGATTTCTCGACCGCATTGATAGCCTCCTCTTTGGCGCCCCGGCGCTTTGGCTCGCTTTGTTCATGTTAGGACAATTTTCATGACCCAAGGACTGTGCATTCTCGGCTCCACCGGTTCCATCGGCCAGAACTGTCTGCGGGTGGTGGAGAGTCTGCCGGGACGTTTCCGCGTCGAAGCGCTTTCGGCCGGGAAGAACCTGGAGGTGCTCGCCGAGCAGGTGGTGAAGCACCATCCCCGCATCGTGGTGGTGAGCCAGCGCGAGTACATGGAACCCTTGCGTGAGCGCCTGAAGCGGCGGGGATACACGCGGCGGATCAAGATTACCTTTGGGGGCGAGGGCCAAGTAGAAGCCGCGACGCACGAATCCGTAGATTTCGTGGTTTCCGCGGCGCATGGCACCACCGGACTGGTGGCCACCTATGAAGCTGTGCGCGCCGGCAAACACGTGGGCCTGGCCAACAAGGAGACCCTGGTGGCCGCCGGGGAACTGGTGATGCGCGCCGCGGCCCAACGGCGGATCGAGGTTCTTCCAATTGATAGCGAGCATTGCGCCGTCCATCAGTGTCTCCGCGCGGGGCAGCGCAAGGAAATCAAACGCCTCATCTTGACTGCCTCGGGGGGACCTTTCCTGAAAACCCCCCGGCGGCTGTTCGATTCCATAAGTCCTGAGCAAGCCCTGAAGCATCCAATATGGCGTATGGGGGGACGGATTACCGTTGACTCGGCAACCCTGGTAAACAAAGGCTTGGAAATCATTGAAGCGCACTGGCTTTTTGGAGCCGCTCCGCAACAAATTGACGTTGTAATCCACCCTGAATCCATCATCCATTCCATGGTAGAATTTCAGGATGGTTCGGTGATGGCCCAATTGGGGGTTCCGGACATGCGCATTCCGATTCAGTATGCGCTAACTTATCCGGACCGTGTGGCCATCGGCGAGAATGGGCTAGGGCTTGACCTCATCTCGGCGGGCCGGCTGCATTTTGAGAAGCCCGACACCCAACGCTTCCCCAGCCTCGCTTTGGCCCGCCAGGCCCTGGAGCAGGGAGGGATTGCGCCCTGCGTTCTGAACGCCGCGGACGAGGTTGCGGTCGAGGCCTTTTTGAATCACCGTCTGCGCTTCTCCGCCATCCCACGGCTGATCGAAGAGGTCATGAGGCAAATGGGCTCGTACCGGAAAATCACTTCGCTGGATGATGTTCTGGAAGGGGATCGGGAAGCCCGGCGCCGCGCGGCGCTGGTGATCCCGGCCATTTCTGACCAGGGAAAAGGACTTTTACATGGCTAGTTTCGTGACCGATGCGCTCGTGGTGGTCGTGGTCCTGGGATTCATGATCTTCATTCATGAGTTGGGCCACTTCATGGCCGCGAAAGCCTTTGGCGTGCGCGTCCTGGTGTTTTCCCTAGGATTCGGAAAGACGCTCCTTCACATCAAGCACGGCGATACGGATTACCGCATCAGCGCCTTGCCGTTTGGGGGCTACGTCAAAATGGCGGGGGACGACCCGTCCGAGGTGCGCCAGGGGGACAAAGGGGAGTTCTTATCCCAACCTCGCTGGCACCGCTTCGTGATTGTGGTGATGGGGCCGGCGATGAATGTTCTGCTGGCGGTCGTCCTTTTGACCGGACTTTATAAGTTCCATTTCCAACGCCCGGCCTATCTGGAGCAAGCCGCCCGTATCGGCGATGTGGAGGCCGGGTCACCCGCCGCCCAGGCCAATATTCAACCCGGAGACCTGATCCTCCGTTTTGGGGCAGAGGATAACCCCAAGTGGGAAGACGTCGCTTTAAAGACCATGACCACCGTGAACGAAGCCATCCCTCTGGAACTCGAGCGAAATGGCGCGATGGTGAGAACCTCCATTACGCCGATCGCCAAGGGTCCCAATCGGGAGGGCTATGCCGGATGGGACCCGGTCGCTCCCGGCATTCTCGACGAGGTGGAGCCCGGACTTCCCGCCAGCAAGGCTGGGCTGAAACCCGGCGACGAGATCGTGGGAGTCAATGGGCACAGGTTTTACTACTATCCGAACGTCGCTTTTGCCATTCAGACGGGTAATGGCAAACCCGTGACCTTTGACGTCATGCGAGACGGCAAAGAGCTGCAAATCACGGTTCAGCCTGTCTATAGCGAGTTAATGGGTGAAAAACGCTGGCGCGTGGGGTTTGCATTCCGCCCGGGAATGGTGGTGCGTCACTTGCCTTGGGGCCAGGCGCTTTCACTTGCCCTGAATGACAGTGCGCGCAATTGCCTGGTCACCTTCGACGTCCTGGGCAAGATCCTGACCCGGCGCATGTCGGCGCGCCAACTCTCCGGCCCCATCGGCATTGCGCAGGCTTCCGGTGAAGCCTATCGCGCGGGGCTCCCCGACCTCATTTACCTGGTGGCGTTCATCAGCTTGCAACTGGGCATTTTCAACCTCCTTCCCATTCCGGTCCTCGATGGCGGCCAGATTCTGCTTCTGATCGTCGAGGGGCTTATGCGGCGAGATTTGAGTCTGGAAGTCAAGGAGCGTTTCGTGCAAGTGGGAATCGTCTTCCTCCTCCTGCTCGCGGCATTCGTAATGTACAATGACTTGATGAAAACATTTAGACCGTATTGAAGGGCAGTGGTTAGTGGCTAGTGGTTAGTTGCGAGTCGTTCGATTTCCTAGCCACTTACCACTAGCCACTAACCACTGCCCTTAAGGAGTTTTTGTGAATTTCAGCGACACCGAATTCTTTCCCCCACGGAGGAAAACGCATCCGGTTAAGGTCGGACGCCTTACCGTTGGGGGGGATGCTGCCATCGCCGTACAATCGATGACCAAGACGGACACACGCGAGGTGGAAAAGACGGTCGAGCAAATCCAGCAGATGGAAGCCGCCGGGTGCGAAATTGTCCGCCTGGCCGTACCCGATCTCGAGGCCGCCCAGGCGCTGCCGGAAATCCGCAAGCGCTGCCCCGAATCCGTCCTGGTTTCCGACATCCACTTCCAGTACAAGTTTGCCCTGATGGCCCTGGACGCCGGCATCGATAAGCTGCGCATCAATCCCGGCAACATCGGCGACGCCGAAAAAGTCCGCATGGTCGTTCGGCGCGCTCAGGAACAAAAAGTCCCTATTCGCATTGGCGTCAACGCCGGCTCGCTCGAGCGACGCTTGCTCGAGAAGTACGGCTACCCCACTCCGGAAGCGATGGTCGAAAGCGCCCTGTACCACATCCAGATTCTGGAGGACTTAGGCTTCACCGATACCATCATTTCCCTCAAGGCTTCGAACGTGAAGTTGACGGTTGCCGCCTATCGTCTGCTTTCCCGGCAAGTGGATTACCCCCTGCATTTGGGCATCACGGAAGCGGGTACGCAGTTTTCCGGCACCGTTAAGTCCTGCGTGGGCATGGGGATGCTGCTGGCGGAAGGGATCGGCGATACCATCCGGGTTTCCCTCGCCACCGATCCGGTGGAAGAAGTGCGCGTGGGCTTCGAGCTGCTCAAGTCCCTGGAATTGCGCAGCCGCGGGCCGGTGGTGATCGCTTGTCCCACCTGCGGGCGGCTGGAAGTTGACCTGTTCAAGATCGCCGGAGAGATCGAGCAAGCCACCCAGCACATCAAAACTCCCCTCAGCCTGGCGGTGATGGGGTGCGCCGTCAACGGCCCCGGCGAAGCGCGCGAGGCGGATTTGGGCGTCGCCGCCGGCCGCGGCAATGGCATGATTTACCGGGAAGGGAAGGCCATTCGCCGCGTTAAGGAAGAAGAGATCGTTCCCGCCTTGTTGGAAGAGGTCGAACGCTTTATCGCCGACAAGGCCGCCGGCGTCAATACCGCTCCCGCCGAGATTTTATCTGCGCCTGAGGGTCGTCCGACTTCACTCGTAACCCTGCCCTAGACAATTGCTGCTGAATCCTCCTGCCCGAGACGGTCAGCGCTTGACGTAGGCTGCCCCATATTCATAAAGGCCTTTGTCGGGAAGCTCCTTGAGACGAACGATTTCCGCGGGAACGAAAATGTTCGCCATGCCCGGCGAGTAGGGGATGGCCACGTCAATTTTGGTTCCTGGGGCGAGATATTTGCGGGTGTTGAAGGAAATGCCGCCGCGCGAGACGTCTTTGACCTCCAGAATCTCTTCGTCATAATACTGCCTGTAGCGAATACAGGCTTGGAGGTTGCAATGAATGCGATTGTATTGGCGTTCGTTCTTGGTGCGAGGCTCGGCAGTGGGCTGGGGAGGGGGAGGAGGAGGAGGGGGCGGCCAGGCAATCCCCATTTTCTCCGTGGGTTCGTGTGCCGTCTCATTCCAGATCGTCGCCTCGCGGCAGCGCTTGCAGTCGCGATAGATGTATCGGTTGGCGTGATAAACTTCGGTCTCAAACTCCTCCAGGTAAACCACCTCGCGCAGCCGGCATTTCGCGCACTCGAGTAAAGTGCGCCCCACGGCTTGCTGCGCCTCGGTCAACGGAACGAACTCGATGTCCCACAGATTGACGCTGGTATCGAGAAGCCTTACGCCGTAGACAAATCCGTCGGGCTCCTTCCTAACTTGCCCGACAATCTGCGCGGGCGATTCCTTGCCCGTGGTCTCCCGGCGAATCACGATTTCTTCCTGGGGAGTTAGATTGCGGTTCACGAGGATCAATGCCCCGTTACGGCTCACCAGCAGCGTTCGCGCTTCCGCACTGTAGGCGCGGCCTTCCAGGTCTGAGCCGAAAATCCGGATTTGCATGACCGTTGTGACACGGTCGCTGGAACGGGCCGGCCGGGCTTCAGGTGTTCCCATTCTCTTACCTCTCCAGAAAGTTAAGAATCACTGTGGAGCATTCTTCAACCTGTCTGGCACGACATCTTACTCCTGATTCGCTGACGATAACATACGATTATCGCCCTGTGATGAGCCAATGACCCCATTCGCGCAATAGCCCGACCACCGGATCACCCGATCACCGGATCACCCGATTTCCTTGCCCTTTGCCGGTATTCTTTGAGGAGGCGGAAGAACTTCAGGGAGCGGCGCGCGTCTTCCTGAATCTGCACTTTGAGGATGGCGGGATTTTGAAACTTCATCTCGTCGCGCAGGCGGTAGAGAAACTCGATTTCCATGTCGGCGGCGTCGATTTGGCCGCAGAAATCCAACAGAAAGGTTTCCACGGTCAGCCGATGGTCGCCAAAGGTCGGTTTGAATCCCACGTTGGTCACGGAATCGTAGCGTACCCCGCCGAGCAAGGTGTGCGTCACGTAGACTCCGACTTTGGGCAGTTGTTCTTCAATGGGAGCCAGGTTGAGCGTGGGCACCGTATGCTTGCGGCCCACACCCATCCCGGCCACGATCGGCCCACGGGAAGAAAACGGCCGTCCCAACAGGCGATTGGCTTTATGAACAACCCCCTCCGTCAGGAGTTCCCGGATGCGCGTGCTGGAAACGCGGTCGCCTCGCATGTAGATGAGGGGGAGAACCTCCACCCGGAACCCTTCCTGATGGCCGAGAGCTTCCAGGATTTCCGTGTCACCGGATTGGCGATAGCCAAAGCGGAAGTTCGGTCCAACGTGTACGGACGATGCGCGCAGCGGGTCAACCAGGACCCGGCGCACGAATTCCAGGGGCGATTGGCGGGCCAGTTCGCGGGTAAAGGGCAGGACCACCAGCAGGTCGATTCCCGTGGCTTCGATCAGCTCCGCCTTGCGCCGCAACGGCGTGAGGAGTTTAGGCGCGTGGTCGGGGGCGAGAAGCTTGATGGGATGGGGCTCAAACGTGACGGCCGTGGCCCGCCAGCCCTGCGGCCGGGCCACTTCCACGACGCGGCGCAGCAAGGTCTGGTGCGCCAGGTGAACCCCGTCGAAATTTCCAATGGTCACCACGCTGGGCGCCGAGGATTCGCCGAGTTCCTGAAGGCTGCTGATGACGCGCATAAGAACAAGTCCGAGGTCCGAAGCACGTCTCGTAGGGGCACCCCTCGTGGGTGCCCTTGTGGAGGGCACCCACGAGGGGTGCCCCTACGAGACACATTTTTTTGCGGCTCCGCCGCCCGGCGCTACAACTCCAGCCTCAACCCATCATAAGCCAATTGCACGTGCGCGGGCAGGGTGGCGTTGGTGGCCTCATGGCCGAGCTCGTGGGCGATGTGCGTGAAGAACGCGCGACGCGGCTTCAGCCGTTCGACCAACGCCACCGCCTGGGCGAGAGAAAGGTGGGTCGGATGGGGCTTGTGGCGAAGGGAGTCAATTATGAGGATATCCAGGCCCGCGAGCAGGGGAATGCTGGATTCGGGAATTTCGCTGACGTCCGTGACATAAGCCGTGTCACGAAAGCGGAACCCGAAAATCGGCAGATTGCCGTGCAGCACCGGGACCGGCGTAAAGTTCAACCCCCACAATTCAAAAGGCCCCTCGATCAGGTGCGGATCGAGTTTGCCCACGCCGCCGAAGGGGTAGTCTCCGTCGAAGATGTACGCGAAGACGGTGCGAATCGTCGTCATGCAGCGGGCTTCGGCATAGATGGGAATCGGCGCCTGCTGCCGGAAATAGAACACGCGTGTGTCATCGAGGCCCAGGATGTGATCGGCGTGGTGGTGGGTAAAAACTACGGCATCCAGGCGGGTCAAGCACTCGCGCAAGGCCTGCGCGCGGAAATCCGGAGTGGTATCAATCACCACCACCCGGCCGTCGTACTCCAGCAGGATGGAAGGGCGGGTGCGCTTGTCGTGCGGGTCCGGGGACGTGCAGACGGCGCACTGGCAGGTGAGGATGGGCACCCCCGTCGAGGTTCCGGTGCCGAGAAACTTGAGAGTCATCACCCTTTGCGTGCCTGCCGCTTCTGCAATTCCACAAATGTCATCCGCAGTTCGTAAAGGACATCGTCGAGGAGGCGGGATTCGTTGGACGTCAGGTTCCCGCTGGTTTTTTCCTGTAGAACCTGAAGCAGCTCAATGGTGCGTTGGGCGTTGGTCATGTCGGGAGGGATGCGCTCGCCACCCGGACCCGCAATCAGGCCAAGCTGAAACATGGTGGTGGTGCTGAGATAGGAGACCAGGGTTTCGAACCCCGACGGTTCGTCGGAAAGCTCCGCCTCTCCGGGTTCCACCACGAGCGGGCGTTCCGCCCTCGCCGCCGGTGGGGGCGGCTCGGCCTTTTTCTGCTCGGGCGCATCTTCCTTGCGCCGGGAACCTTCCGAATTGAAGGTGCGACGGTCAACCACTCTGAACCCCGAGGGCTCCTGCTGTTTCTCATCTGCCATGAAATGCCTCGCGGACCCGGCCAGCAAGCCTGATATATCAGCCGGAATCGACCCAAATCTGCAATGACTCAGTTTAGCAACAAACCCGGAAACCAACAAGCCCGCGTTGACGGTCGTGGTCACGTCAAAGTCCGCGAAGTTACCCGAAGGGGAACAAGATCATTAGCCGTAGGTGAAACCCACGGACAGTGAGCGGCAAGATATTCGACCCCGCAAGAGTCGAACATCCCTCCGTTCCGGGTTCCACGGGTTGCACCCGTGGCTAATGACCTTCGGCCCCTGCCGGGCCGCCACGCTGCCTCGACCTTGGCGGTAGGGAGATTTTCGCCGCGAAGATCCGTCAAAACCCGCACTATAAAGTGTTATTCAAGGTGAATGGTCCGTCATATCCTGAATTTTTCTGCAAAATCCATGTCATATTGCCGTAAATGTCCGACTTTGTATCGGTCATTCTGTCTATTGTTCCTTTGTTTTCATAGACATTCCGGCTTTGATCGGCATAAAATAACATCTTTATTGGGTAGGAGCGCTCCCGGCAGTGACAATTTGTTGGAATGGAAGCTCCAAGAGAGAGGAGGCCGGACTGTGGCAGGCTCGGCATGGGCAGCGCCTTTTCGTTCCCGGACGCACACTTGCCTATTAACTATACCTACCGTTCTAGGCTTTGTCAAGAACAAAGTGAGGCTACACTCCAGCGCCGTGCTTGGCACGAAACCGGACCGGTGTCTGCCGAAGGGCGTTCGGCATCCGCGCCACCGGGGGGTTCGACACGCGGACGGTTGCGGTGGGGCCTCGCTCGGAGCCGCAACCTTTCCCGCGAGCTCAAACATGATCGCCGGTAAAAGGGAGATTCGCGATACCGCCATGCGGAGCAAGTGTATGGTACGGCAACAAACCATCCTGGTGATCGGTGGTAGCCACGGTCAATGCTTTCTTGACCGTGGGCTTTTCTCACACCCGATGTGACCATCGTTACTGGCCGCAATCGCGGAGACAATCCAACGGTCGTTCGGCATCGAAGGAAGATCCCACGGTCACAAAAACGGTGACCGTGGCTACCTGCTCCGGGTCGCAAGGCGACGCCTCGGGTCGCATACATACACGACAATGTATGCGCCACCCAGCGCCCTGCTCATCAATCGGTCACACGTTCTTATCTCCTGCCCATTCCTTGAGCTGACGAACCAAGACCTCTGCCAGTTCGGGCGTGCGCAACCGCATCCAGAAATATTCGTCTATATTCCTGGTCCAACCAGCCTTTCTGCCAGGCCCCCAATCTTGCCAACTCGGGGGGGTGGCGACCGCCCTCGCCAGCTCCTGTTTGTCGCCAGATGGACTTAGCTTATCGAGGGTCTCGCGGATGGTCGCGTTATCTACCGCCGTCGCCTCCGCTAGTTTTGAAACTGCAATCCACACGTCTAGTTGACCTGACGGAGCGCCCAGTTGCTTCCCAGACACGTCGATGCCAAAGACGAATCGCTCAACCGGCGGGGCACTTGGGTTCGCTTTGTCCGCAAACCTAGCTAGGTATACAAAAGAGTTCGAGCCAAAAGCCTCAGCCGGCCGCTCCTGCCAAACGTGATTCATTCGGCGGCACACTTCAAGGAGAGTACCGACCATCCTCTCGTCGGCAGCCTTTAGAAGGTCCGCAACTGTTGGCTGGTACCCTCTTGGGGGCTTGGTAGGTTTGTCCGGAACCAGGACAGAACGTACCAAAATTTCTTCACCGCTAATCAACCGCGAGTATTTGAAGAAAACGGCGTTAATTGGGACGGCGTAACGGGTTGCCAAATAACTGATAATCCTTTCGGCAGCGGAGTCTAGCCGGGGCGCGGCCAATATAATACGGTGGTTTGGGCCCACCAGTTCCGGCAGCTCAGCGGTGTTGAAGTGTTCCGTGAACGCTTCACTCGGAGACTTTTGTAGGTATTCCTCAGCATGATCTAGAAGGTCCCCAATCTCTTCTTCGCCAGCATCGTTGAACCATGAGGCATAATCGAGCGCTTGCGCCACTGCTTCCCGCGGCGTTTTGTCGCGTTTCAGTTCGACAATGACAAACCTGCCTGCGCCGTCAAGGCAGAGCAGGTCGAGGCGCCTATCGTTGTCGATCGCCCACTGCCTGTTGATAACCAAGAAATCATCGCCGAGGATCTCGGGATTCTTCGCTATCCAACCTTCGAGCTCACTTTCAAGGTGACTTGACTCAAGGAGCTCATCTTTGGCTGGGACAAGTCCTCGGTCTTTGGAGACCTGCCAAACCTTTATCTCTGTCATTTCTGTGGCCATTTGCAGTCAATCCTTTCATTGGAGTCTGTACATTAGTCTCCACACTTCATGCAGCGCGTCCAAATAGTCGGAACCCTCGGCACCCTGAAACCTATCAGCCTCGTCCTTGAAATTGGACCAGGTTTGCTCCTCGGCCAGTTGAGCGACGATATTGGTCCCTACACTCTTCGGTACGAGCAAACGGTATCGGTAATCGCGGTCAGGCAGAGTCAGAATCTCCGAACTGGCGAGGACTTCGAACCGCTTCCGCAAGCTTTCAAGATGAGAAATACACCGGGCTCGGACCATCAACCTTCGGCTATTCGGAGAGCCGTCCGGATTGCTGGCGCACGCGATCGAGTAAAACCCATACCGGGTAAATAGCCACATGGCCAGAGAAGAATAGCACGAAGGGCGGGGTACGGCAACGGTGGGCAAGCCCCGGTGGGCAACCCCTGCTCTTGCGAATACTCGGCGCGGCTTGATAGATTACTGTATTAACCTAATCTCTCCCCGCTCACCACGAGCCGGAGAAACGAGCACCACCCTGGCCGGAGAAAATCTTCGTAAATTGATCGAGCTAACGGCACACCTGCGAGGTCCGGAAGGATGTCCCTGGGACCGCGTGCAGGACTACGACACTTTGAAGGCCCTGTTGCTGGAAGAGGCCTACGAGGTCGTGGATGCCGCGAACGCGCGCGATTTCGACGGCCTCGAGGATGAACTCGGGGACTTGCTTTTTCTGATCGCATTCTATTCCCGCATTGCCGAGGAGGAAGGGCGCTTCGCGATCGATGATGTAGTCGAGCGCGTACACGCCAAGCTGATTCGTCGGCATCCCCACGTATTTGGCGAAGTGCGGGCGGGAAACGCCGGTGAAGCGCTCCAGAGTTGGCTCGCCGTCAAGGAGCAGGAGCGCGCCGCCGAGGGCAAGCGCGCCACAAGTTCCGTGCTGGATGGAATTCTGCCATCGCTCCCGTCCACGCTGGTGGCTCACGAGTTGGGCACGCGCGCGGCCGAGGTCGGGTTCGAGTGGGCCAAGGTGGGGGACCTGCTGGAGAAGATTGAAGAGGAGGTCCATGAGTTGCGGCAGGAGTTGGGCGCGCAACCGCCTGGCCCGGCGGCGCGGCTGGAAGAGGAGGTGGGCGATTTACTCTTCGCGGTGGCCAACCTCTCGCGCTTTCTTCGCTTCGACCCGGAGAGTTGCTTGCGCCGGGCCAACCAGAAATTCGAGCGGCGCTTCCAGGCCATGGAGCGGGAAATCCTGAAGCGCGGCAGGCAATTGAAGGAATGTTCACTGGAAGAAATGGAAGCGGTTTGGGAGGAGATCAAAGCGGGCGAGGCGCATTAGAGGTGTAGCGCGGACCTGTTTCTTAGGTCCGCGGCTTTTCCTTGCTGCAAAGATAATGATATCACCACAGAGGCACAGAGATCACGGAGAAGAGCCTCGGACACGAACCGGGCGACAATAAGAAAGGAACCGTCATCTCTTCCCGCTGATAAGAAATATTCTTCTCTGTGCCTCAGTGCCTCAGTGGTGAAAGCATTTGCCTAAGGTGGAGAGTGTATGAAGATTGAACGCATCGAACTTCGTGAACTGCAAATGCCGCTCGTGCATTTTTTTGAGACCAGCTTCGGGCGCACCACCACGCGTCGAATCGTCCTGGTGCGCGTTGACGCCGACGGCCTCACGGGGTGGGGCGAGGTGACGGCCGGCGAACTGCCGTTTTACAGTTACGAAACTCCCGACACGGCCTGGCACATCCTGCGCGATTTCCTGATTCCCTGGACGCTCGGCAAAGATTGGGCGGCGCCGGGGGATGTCGTGCCGCGCTTTCGCCCCATTCGCGGGCACAACATGGCCAAGGCGGCGCTGGAAAACGCCCTCTGGGATATTGCCGCCCAACAGCAAAACCTGCCCCTCGCCAAACTGCTGGGCGGGACGCTCGCGGAAATCCCGTGCGGCGTTTCCATCGGCATCCAGAACTCAATTGAGCAATTGCTGGAAAAGATTGAGCGCGAAGTGGCGGCGGGCTATCAGCGAATTAAAGTGAAGGTCAAGCCGGGCTGGGACGTGAACGTGCTCGAAGCGATCCGCACCCGGTTTCCGCGCATCCTGCTGATGGCCGACGCCAACAGCGCTTACTCGCTGGCCAACGTCGCCCACCTGAAAGAGTTCGACCGTTTCTACCTGATGATGATCGAGCAACCGCTGGGTTGGGATGACTTGCTGGACCACGCCAAGCTTCAGAGGGAAATCGCCACGCCCATTTGCCTGGATGAGTCCATTCACAGCGCCGACGACGCACGTAAAGCCCTCGAAATCGGCGCGGGCAAGATCATCAATATCAAGCTCGGCCGGGTGGGCGGATTCAGCGCCGCGCGCGCGGTCCACGACGTGTGCCGCGCCCGCAACGTTCCGGTGTGGTGCGGCGGGATGCTCGAGTCCGGCATCGGCCGCGCCCACAACATTGCCATGTCCACGCTCCCGGGATTCACCCTGCCCGGCGATGTTTCCGCGAGCCATCGCTATTGGAGCGAAGACATCATCGACCCCGAGGTCAAGGTGAGCGCGCAGGGCTCAATTCATGTTCCCCAGGCGGTGGGGTTGGGGTACGCGCCCAATTTGCCGCGGATCGAAAAGTTGACCGTGCGGAAGGAGTCGTTTGCGTAGCGCCACGCCGATTCCTGCTGCGAAACCCGCCCGCCGTTCTCGCCACAGCCGCGTGCACTTGCTGATGTTGATGGTGACGGTCTGCTGGGCTAGCAACATTATTGCCGGCAAGGAAGCCCTGACGGGGTTCGACGCCCTGGCGCTGGCGCAATTGCGCGTGCTGGGCGCGGCATTCATTTTCGTCATCGGGTTTCTGGCCACCGGCCGCATCCGCCGCCTGCAATTGTCCCGGCGGCAATGGCTTTTCCTGGTGGCGATGGCCTTCAACGGCATTGCCCTGAACCAGCTTACCTTTATCGGCGGGATGGCGCGCAGCACCGTGGCGCATACGGGCTTGATTGTGGCCCTGGGGCCGGTGATGGTGCTGGTGATCGCGGTGGTGGTGCGGCTGGAAGCGCTGACCGCCTGGAAATTCGCGGGGATGATGATTGCCTTTGCGGGAGTCGGCATCCTGACGGCGGACAAGGCGGGGCAGGGAAACGGCAGCCACTGGGCCGGCGATCTTATCCTGCTGTTGAGCACGACGGTCTTTGCCATTTTCACCATCCTGATGAAGGAAGTAACGAACTCTTTTGACGGGCTTACCCTGAACACTCTGATCTTTGTGCTGGGAGCAATCATGATGCTCCCCTTCTGCGCGCGTGCGGTGGTGGCTACGAACTGGGCCGCGCTTAGCCTAGAAGCGTGGTGGGGGCTGGCTTTTTTGGTCGTTTTCGGGTCCGTGGTTCCCTATATGCTCTTTGCCCACGTGCTGACGGTGTTGCCGGCATCGCGAGCCGCCGCCTTCAACTATTTGCAGCCGGTCATCGCCAGCGGGTTGGGCATTTGGGTGCTTTCGGAACGGCTGACCTCGAAGGTGCTGATCGGCGGCGGGCTCATTCTGGCGGGCGTTTATCTGACCGAGCGCGAGCGGGACGCCACCACCCCGCCCTCCGGGCACCCCTCCTGAACCAGGAGGGAAAGGTTGACAATTTGTCAGGTGGCCGAATGGACTTGCACTGGCATTTAGCCCCCATTAATACTCATTCATGCTTTGTCAACAATAAGGTTCCCGGATTGACCCTGTGAGGTTAATAACCCTGCGGCTGGCGAATTTATGACCCACCTATGCCTTAGGCAACGGTTTCGACAACGGGACCGCGATATTGCGGGCGCATCATCAGGGCCAGCAATGCCCCACATGCGAAGCCCCCAATATGCGCCCACCATGCGACGCCCCCGGCGGTGGCGGTTTGTATCGAAAGCATCTCGAATCCGGCGATGAACTGGATGAGGAACCAGTAACCGAGAAGCAGGATGGCAGGAATTTGAACGGTCCAGAAAAAGACGAAGAGCGGGATGAGCGTGGTGATGCGCGCTCCCGGGTAGCAAATGAAATAGGCGCCCAGCACTCCGGCAATGGCGCCGCTGGCCCCAATGGTGGGGACGCGTGATCCAGGACTGACGACGATCTGGACCAGAGCCGCCACGACCCCGGAAATCAAGTAGAGCAGAAGGAAAGGGAAGTGGCCGAAGCGGTCTTCAATGCTGCGCCCGAACACAAAAAGAAAGAGCATGTTTCCCAGCAGGTGCAGCCACCCTCCGTGCAGAAACATGGAAACAAAAATGGGGGCCACGGTGAGTCGTGCCGGAAGCGTGAAGAGGGCAGGAGAAGAATAGCGGGCAGGGATCAATCCGTTTAAGAGGATAAAGCGGTTCAAGCGCGGGCCCAGAGAGAGTTCAATGAAAAAGGCCCAGAAGTTCGTGACCATGAGAAGCAGCGTGAATGCCCAAAAGGTTCGCCGGCGGATGTGGTCGGTCAGGGGAATCGGTACCATGCAAAATCATTTTACCGTGGGAGAGCGCGGCTGCCCAAGGGAAAAACAAGGCACGGGATACGGGATGCGGGCGTTATCGAAATCTCCGATACCCCGTATCCCTAACCCCGTGCCCCGTATCCCGTGTCCCGAGTCCCCAAAATGTTACTCATTGAATACGATGACTTGGCTCGATCCTTTGAAGCGGATTTCCTGGACCACGCGCGTGCCATCGGCGGTCTGGTCGTACAGGACTTCGTCGAATCCGTACTTCGTTCCACGGTCTACGACTTTCCCTTCCGCGGTCGCGACAACTTTGTTGCCGTGTGAGAATGTAACTGTCGCCTCGGGGCTATGGGTTTGCCATTGGACGTTGTATTTGCCACTCGCCAGATGTGACCCGGCTATCGTGGCATCGTGAGTAAGGGTCATGCTTGTGGTATCCTTCGATTTCGCCAGCGCGCCGACGGCCATCGTAAAAGCCAGCGCGATCATCGTAAATTGCAGAGTCTTTTTCAATGTCATCTCCATCCTCCTTGTGAATGGTGGTTGCCCTGGGTGTTGATCCTGCCGATCCTTGGATCGAGTTACGCGGATCGCGCGCCGACACAAACTAACTTTTCGCTTGCATTTGCAAGGGCAGCACACCTAAAATCAGGCGGGGTTAAATGAAAAGCGGGGAGTCTAAAGACTCCGCGTGTTTCCTCCGGGATTGCCGTTGCTCAGGCCGCCAAACCGTAGGCAACGACAGTCCGTTTAACCCCGTTTTTTTACTGCCCACCCTTAAGACGCTGGAACACGCGAACCGTTAACATATTTCGCGCCCCCACGCCGCCTTCAATCTTCCCCTATTAGACGCTCAGCATCGGCGGTGGTTAGCGTCTGTCTGTAGGTTGTAACCTTTCTGAAGGATCTGATGGCCCCTTATTGCTCGCCTTTGACACGGCTCGATTCGCGGCGTCAGGCCATCGGAAATTTGGCCCAAGCTCCATGTGTTCCTCTTCTCGAGTTCCTGTTGGCCCGGCTTTCAATACGCTATACGGAAGAGCGGGTCAGAAAGTTCCCTCTGTCCCATTTTTCTGTGAGGGTGCCGTAAATCTATTTGATAGTGCCCGGCAGAATCCCTCGCTCAGGAAAGATAAGAGGCAAATCACATGCCATTTCCACGAGCAGGTAAGCCCTTGATAATACGCAGGCAAAGAATTTCAGAGGGATTAACTTCGATTTCGACTGTCCGCTTTTGGGAATGATATGAGCGATTTCGAACAAGTCCTGGTGTTGTCCAGTCTATGCACCGCGGCGCCACGCCCGTATTTTGCCGGAAACCAAGGAGCAAGTCCATCGTGATGCGAGGTGTTTTGGCGCCAAGGGATGCTGCCAAAGTGTGCTGCGTTGACCACGATGGGGGGCGGGGATATACTGCGCGGGAGGGCATTGGGGGCGGATTTGACCTCTGTTTGGGGTCCGAGGTCGGTATGCCATCTCCAGACTGTTTTTCACTCTCGGCCCTCCCGGTTCGCTATGAAATCTAAAGGTCTTTCGGGGAGCTTGCCAGAATCGTGGGCGAGGACGGCGTCTTGTGGCGTCGGGAAGATCTGATGCTCTACGAGTACGACGCGCTTTCCTCACAGCGGCAGCCTGACGCGGTGGCTTTTCCCCGTAAGACCGAGCATGTGGTGCAGATTGCCAAGTTGGCGCTGCGGCACAATCTGCCCCTCGTGGCGCGCGGGGCGGGCACGGGTTTAAGCGGCGGTTCGGTGGCTACGGAAGGCGGCATCCTGCTGGTCTTCTCGCGCATGAAGCAAATCCTGGAAATTGATTTGGAAAACCAGCGCGCGCGGGTGCAGCCCGGCGTGGTGAATCTTGACCTTTCCCTGGCCGTCGCGGATGAGGGTTATTATTACGCGCCCGACCCCTCCAGCCAGAAGGCCTGCACGATCGGCGGCAACGTGGCGGAGAATTCCGGCGGACCCCACACCCTGGCCTATGGAGTTACCACCAACCACGTTTTGGCGCTGGAAGTGGTGCTGCCCGATGGCGAAGTTATTCACACCGGAGCCAGCCATTGGGACCGGCCGGGCTACGATCTTACCGGGGTGTTTGTGGGATCGGAAGGCACCCTCGGCATCGTCACGGAAGCTACGGTACGATTGTCTCGCAAGCCCGAGGCGGTAAAGACGCTGCTGGCGATTTACAATCAGGTTGTGGATGCCACGCGCACGGTGGCGGCCATTACGGCGCGCGGCATTACACCCGGCGGCACTGGAGATGATGGACGGGTTCACGCTGCGCGCGGTGGAAGAAGCCACGCACGCCGGTTACCCGATGGATTGCGCGGCGGTGCTGCTGATCGAGGTGGAAGGCTTGAGGGAAGCCGTGGAAGATCATGCGGATGAGATCGAGGCCGTTTGCCGGGAAAATCAGGCGCGCGAGGTTCGCCGCGCGAAATCGGCGGAGGAACGCGACCTGTTGTGGAAGGGAAGAAAGACGGCCTTCGGCGCGCTGGGGCGCATCAGCCCTAATTACTATGTCCAGGACGGCGTCATCCCGCGGACGCGCCTGCCGGAAATGCTCGACTTCATTGGCAGTATCGAAAAGAAATATGACTTGCACATTGGCAATATCTTCCATGCCGGGGACGGGAACCTGCATCCGCTCATCATGTATGACGAGCGCAACCGCGAGCAGACCGCGTGCGTGATCAAGGCGGCCAAGGAAATTATCATGCGGTGCGTCGAAATGGGCGGGTCGATAACCGGCGAGCACGGGGTGGGCTTCGAGAAGAGCGATCTGATGCCGCTCATCTTTTCCGAGGATGATCTGGAGTTGATGAGCCGAATCAAAGAGCTGTTTAATCCTCTGGGACGCTTGAATCCTGGAAAGCTCCTTCCCACGGGGAAAATGTGCGGGGAGTTACGCGGAGGAATGGCGGGGGGAGGTCCGGTGTGACCCTGGCAGTGGATTCCGTGCGGGCGGAATTGGCGGCGCTCGTGGGCCCATCCCATGTGGTCACACATTCCGCTGCGTGCGCAGCTCTGGCCGTGGATGGCAAGGTTCCGGATTGTGCCGTCACTCCGGCAAAGGCAGAACAGGTGGCGGCCGTCCTGCGTTATGCGAGCGCGCATCATCTAGCGGTAATCCCGTGTGGCCATGGCACTAAACTCTCGATAGGGAATCCTCCCCGGCGGTATGACGTCGCACTTTCTCTCCAGAAACTCAATCGCGTCGTCCATTACGAGCCGGCGGACCTGACGATCAGCGTTGAGGCGGGAATGGCATTCGGGGAATTCCAGGATCATGCCGGGCGGAGTGGCTTGTGGTTGCCTCTCGATCCGCGCGGCGGCGCCGAGTCGAGTATCGGTGGGATCATCGCGGCAAACGCGGCCGGGCCGTTGCGCCAGGGGTTTGGTGGCCCGCGGGACATGGTCCTAGGACTAAAGATTGCCACGACCGACGGGAAAATTGTAAAAACCGGCGGCAGAGTGGTGAAGAACGTCGCGGGCTACGATCTTGGAAAACTGCTGACCGGCTCCTTCGGGACGCTGGCCGTGATCGTCGAGGCCAGCTTGAAGCTCTTTCCCAAACCACCGGAGCGCGCCACCTTTGCGATGCGCGCCGGCACGCTGGGCATGGCGAGGGACTTGCGCAGGAGCATTCGGCGCTCGCCGCTTGATCCCCTGCGGCTGGTGTTGCTCGATTCCACGGCTGCGGGGCTGTTGGAGGGTTCGGTGGAGGCCCGCGAGACCGCAGGGACGGAGCTGTGGATCGATTTGGGCGGATCGCATCGGGTCATCGAGCGCTGCATGCTTGAACTCCGCCAACTTGCCGCTGCGGTGGGGGCGACGATGGTGCGGCGGGAAGGAGCGGAGGAGGCGTGGGCGCGCGTTTCCAACCTCGTCCTTTGGCTCGAGCCGAAATTCCGTGACCTGACCGTTCTAAAGGCCGCGCTGCCCGTGGCGGCCAGCGAGGAATTTCTGAGCCGCGCCCAACAGGAAGCCGAAGCGGAGCGGATCACGCTCGCGAGTTTCGCCCAGGTGGGGATAGGGATTGTCCATCTGTGTGCGTTGCAGGTAACGTTGAGCGCCAATCTTGGGGGCCTCGTGGCCCGCCTGCGCCAAGCAGCACGCGACCTCGGGGGAACGCTAGTCATTGAACATTGCCCGCTTGAGCTTAAGGCCGACGTGGACACTTGGGGTGCCGGCGGCGACGATCTTGAAGCCATGCGCAAAATGAAATCGGCTTGGGACCCCAATGAAGTTCTGTCGCCGGGACGGTTCCTGGGATTTTAGATTTTGGACTTTCGATTTTGGATTGCAGATTGTAGGGGTACGGCTTGCCGTACCCTTTTGGATTGCAGATTGTAGGGGTACGGCTTGCCGAACCCTACTGGTTCGGTCGCGCGATAAAGGTGAAGAGGGTACGGCAAGCCACACCCCTACGATTGGGCATTTTGGACTGAATCCTTGAAGAGTGAGAACCCCACAACCGCGAAGGAAGCAACGGCGAAGCCCTCGGGCTACGGCGCGGGCGAGGCGCCGCGCTGGGTGGACTATTCCCGCTGTGTGCATTGCGGCCTGTGCCTGAACGCCTGCCCGACCTACCGCGAGCTGGGACTCGAAATGGACTCGCCGCGCGGCCGCATCTACCAGATGATTCAGGTGGAGAAGGGGCGACTGCCGCTGGGTGAAAGCTTTGTTCGCCACATCGATCTCTGCCTGGATTGCCGCGCTTGTGAGACTGCCTGCCCATCGGGCGTCGAATACGGGAAGCTGGTGGAAGTGGCGCGCGGCCAGATCGAAAAGTACTATCACCGGCCGCCCCTCACCACTTTGTTGCGCAAGCTCTTTTACTACGAAATCCTACCGTATCCCGGGCGGCTGCAATTTGTGGGGAGGTTCCTTCGCCTGTATCAGCGCTCGGGACTGGAGAATCTGGTGCTCGCTTCGCGGGTGCTCAAGTTGCTTCCCGGCCGCCTCGAGCAAGTGGCGCAACTCGCTCCGCGCATGGAGAAGCCGTTCTTCTACGATCGCCTGGGCAAGACGTTTCCCGCGAAAGGGAAGCGGCGCTACCGGGTGGCGTTATTCGCCGGCTGCATTGCCAACCTTTCTTTTGCCCGGCTGAATGATGCGACGGTGCGGGTGCTGGCCCGGAACGGCTGCGAGGTGGTGATCCCCGCTGACCAGGGATGCTGCGGCGCGCTGCACGTACACGCCGGTATTCGCGGCATCGCGCGGGATTTGGCCAAGCGCAATATCCGGGCATTTCTGGCGGGGGAATTTGACGCGGTGATTTCCAACGCCGCCGGCTGCGGTTCAGTTCTCAAGGAGTATCCGCTCCTCTTTGAGGAAGAGGACCGGGAATTCCACGAACCGGCCAAAGCTTTTGTGGCGAAGTTGCGCGACGTCACAGAATTTCTGGCGGGGATTGACTTGAACCGGGAACTGGGAATAATGAAAGTGCGGGCGACTTATCAGGACCCTTGCCATCTCGGGCATGCGCAGCGCATCCGAACCGCGCCGCGCAAGCTGCTGGCGGCCATCCCGGGACTGCAACTTATCGAACTGAAGGAAGCGGAAATCTGCTGCGGCAGCGCGGGCGTTTACAACGTCGTTCAGAACGAGATGTCGGACCGGTTGCTCGAAAGCAAAATGCGCCGCATCGGCGAAACCCGGGCGGAACTGATTCTGACCGCCAATCCCGGTTGCCTGTTACAATTGCGCGCCGGAGTGAAGCGCCAAGGCAATCAAAGGCGGGTCATGCACGTCATCGAATTGCTGGACGAAGCGTATAGAAGGGCAGGGACGAGTGACAAGTGACGAGTGACAAGCAACCGAAAGACGAAAATCGAAATTCGAAACTCGAAACTCGCTCCGATTTTCGAATTTCGAGTTTCAAGTTTCGGTCTTCGTAGGCTCGTCACTCGTCACTACTCTTACAGCGAGGTTCCAAATGTCCACAAAACCCATGTCTGACGTGAACAATGTTCTGAAGCCGGTGGACGATCCCCAGACCCACCATCTACGGGATTACGCGGCGCGCTACGCGTCGTTCCGCTGGGAAGATGTCTACGAGGAGTTTGATTGGGCAAAGACGGGCAAGGTGAACATGGCGCACGAAGCCATTGACCGTCACCTGACGCGCGGGCGCCGCAACAAATTGGCGCTGATTTACACCGACAAGGAACGCACCGCGCGGTTGACCTTCGAGGACATGTCGCTCCAGTCGAACCGCTTTGCCAACGTCCTGCGCAAGCTGGGAGTGGGGAAAGGTGACCGCGTGTTCGTGTTTCTGGGGCGTCGGCCGGAGCTCTACATTGCGATTCTCGGCATTCTGAAAATCGGAGCGATTCCCAGCCCGCTCTTTGAAGCTTTCATGGAAGATGCGGTGCGTGACCGCATGGCTAACGCGGAAGCGGTGGCTTTGATAACATTGCCGGCGCTCGTGGAACGCGTGCCGCAATACGATTTGCCGGCCCTCAAGCACATTATTCTGGTGGGCGCCTTGCCCAGCGAGTTGGCGGAGGGGCAAAAAAGTTACGAAGCCCTGATGGAAAAGGCCGATGACAAGACAGAGATCGAGTGGCTGACCCTTGATGACCCGCTCATCATGCACTACACCTCGGGTTCGACGGGAAAGCCCAAGGGCGTGCTGCACGTGCAAAAAGCCATGTTGGGCCACCTGATGACCGGGCGCTGGGTGCTCGATATGCGCGAAGACGATATCTATTGGTGTACCGCCGACCCCGGTTGGGTAACGGGAACCTCCTACGGCATTTTTTCTCCCTGGCTGAATGGCGCCACCAACCTGATCCGCGGCGGCAGATTCAATGCCGCCGACTGGTACGAAACCATCCAGCGCTTTCGCATCAACATCTGGTACAGTGCGCCCACGGCGTTCCGCATGCTGATGGCGGCAGGGGAGGAGGTGGCGCAGAGATTTGACCTTTCCAGCTTGCGGCACGTGCTGAGCGTGGGCGAACCGCTCAATCCGGAAGTGGTGTGGTGGGGATGGAAGACATACGGGAGGCGGATCCATGACAACTGGTGGATGACCGAGACAGGCCATATCCTGATTTCGAATTATCCCTCCATGACCATCCGCCCCGGCTCGATGGGACGGCCCATTCCCGGAGTTTATGCTGCCATCGTCGATGACGAGGGAAAAGAATTGCCGCCCAATAATCTTGGCAACCTGGTGATAAAGCCCGGGTGGCCCGGCATGATGAAAACGATCTGGAAACAGCCGGAGCGCTATGAGACCTATTTCCGCATTCCGGGTTGGTACGTTACCGGGGACAGCGCTTATCAGGATCCGGATGGCTACTTCTGGTTTCAGGGACGGGTCGATGACCTGATCATCACGGCGGGCGAGAACGTGGGGCCGTTCGAAGTCGAAAGCTGCCTGGTGGAACACCCGGCTGTGGCGGAGGCGGGAGTGATCGGAAAGCCCGATGCCGTGCGCGGACACATCATCAAGGCGTTCATTTCACTGCGTGAGGGGCAAAAGCCCAGCGACGAGTTGAAGGAGGAAATCCAGAAATTTGTGCGGCAAAAGTTGGCGGCCCACGCCGCGCCGCGCGAAATAGAATTCCGCGCCAAGCTGCCCAAGACGCGCAGTGGGAAAATCATGCGCCGCGTGCTCAAAGCATGGGAACTCGGGTTGCCGACCGGCGACCTTTCCACACTGGAGGACTGAACATCGATGGACAGGATGGACAGGATAGAGAATAGACGGACGAACGAATTAGCAGCAATGAAAAGGCTTTGCCTCTGGGACTGCGACAATAGGGATTGTAGCGTCATCCTAACCTGGGGGAAGGATTTCACTTATGCATAGATAGAGTATTCAGTTGTTTTTATTTCGCCTATTGATCCTGTTAATTCTGTCCATCCATGTAGACAAATGGTTTCAAATATGAATATGAAGCATGAGGCGATTACCAGGGACGTGATCGGTTGTGCCTTTGAAGTCATCAATGAACTGGGCGCGGGTTTTCTGGAATCGGTTTATGAGAAGGCTTTGCTTTTGGCGCTGCGACAGAAAGGCTTGTCAGCGGTGTCGCAACATCCCGTCAAGGTGATGTTCAGGGGTGAGTGCGTGGGCGAGTTTTATGCGGATATATTCGTTGAGAACAAAGTGATCGTCGAGCTGAAAGCGGTCAAAGCCATCACCCCCGAGCATCAGGCGCAGATTATCAATTATCTCAACGCCACCGGGATCGAAGTGGGTTTGCTCATCAACTTCGGTAACCCCAAACTTGAATACAAGCGCTTCACGCGGAGCAAGGACTACATACATGGATAGACAGAATAGACAGGATTAGGAATTGAAACACGAGGTAATCACAGGCAGCATAATTTATTGAGCCTCTAAAGCCATTAACGATCTTCGCCCGGACCTTTTTGATTTCGTACTCCGTCTTTTTATCCTGTCTATTCTGTCCATCCATGTAAATGTTGACTTCGGTCGCGGCGCGTCTTAAGATGCGCGCAACGGAAGGAGATGCCCATGCAGCTCAATATTCATGCTCGAGAGATTCAGGACGTCGTGATCTTGGAGTTAAGTGGAAGAGTTGTGGCGGGAGAAGAAGTGGACAGCGTTCGGCGGATGATCCACGATCTGGTCGACCACAATCACAAGAAGGTTTCTCTGAACCTCGACCAGGTGGTGCGCATCGACAGCACCGGGATCGGCATGCTGGTCGAAGCGGTCATTTACACCGTGAAACAGGGCGGGCGGCTGAGCCTTTACATGGTTCCCCGGCTTGTTCGCAGCATCCTGACCACCCACCGTCTTTTGCCGGCTTTTGAGGTTTACGGCTCGGAAGCGGAAGCGATCGCGGGTTTTGAGAAATCCACCTCGCAGCCAGGCATGCACCCTTGAACGGCCTTTGATGCGAGTCCGCACGTGACTCTTGCTTGCTTTTTGCGGCAATTGGGCATACCCTCATTCCTGATTAGGCTCCCTCGCGGCCGATGCGGCCGCACCCTCGCACGGGAGAGATTCCAATGACTGCAATCATCAAGGAAGCGATGGTGGGCGTCGCCGTGTGTTGGACCGTTGCCGGATTCTCCATTTGGAAATGGGGACCGGGTCTAAGGAAACGGTTCGTGCGGTGCCCGGAACGCAAGCTGCGAGCCACCGTCCTCGCCGACCAGCGTGAGGCGGAATTCGGGTCTCTGCGCGTGGTGGATGTGAAGGCTTGCTCGCTGCTGGCTCCTGGACACCCGGACTGCTCGCAGCGGTGCAGGGCATCCCTCTAGCCCGGAACAGACATGGATAGGCAGGATATACAGGATTTCTTATTCCGCCATTTCATCCTGTCCATCCTGCCCATCCATATCAATTAAGCGCCGGGTTTGTCGCAACGGGCGTTTTCCCGACACAATACCGTGCAAAGTATTTAGGATTCTCTATTCCAGTCGTTTATCCTGTCCATCCTGCCCATCCATGTGAATAAATCAATGCACTCACCAATTCAGCCGCAGCGAGAGTTGAATTTGCCGGGAGTTTCCCGCCGAGCTGATATTGCCAAACTGCGTGGTTCCAACGATTAAACCCGGGCGATTGAAATTCGAATGATTGGTGAGATTGAAGCACTCCGCGCGGAAGACCGTGTTCAGGCGCTCGGTGAGGCGGAAGTGACGTTCCAGGCTCGAGTCCCAGGTGGCCAGGCCGGGCCCGGTAATGACGTTGCGGCCTTCATTGCCGGGGATGCTGTAGGCGCCCTGCGCGTCGTAGAAGATCGGAGGAGGGGCGAAGGCGCTGGTATTAAACCAGTGGTTGGGGCCGCGCTGGCGGCCGGGCAGGTTGGGGTTGGCGACGAGGTCCGGGCGGTCAGTTCCGTTGGACTGCGTTCCACTCAATGCGGTGGATAGGACGGCGGTAAGGGGCTGGCCGGTCTGGAGTGTAAGAATGTTTGTGTATTGCCACTGGCCCAGGAGGTGGCTCGCCACGCCCTGTTGCGCCCAGCGGTTTCCCGCGCCGAAGGGCAAATGCCAAACCTCCGAAAAAGTGCCGCGCTGCCGCATATCGAAATCGGAAAGCCCATACTCGGCGCGCAGGTTGTAATTATCCTGCGCCTGGTTGGTGCCATCCAGGCCCGACGCGGTGTCCAGGGACTTGGCGTACGTGTACCCGGCAACAAAGGAAAGTCCACCGGAGAAGCGGCGCTCCAGGCGGGCGACCAGCGCGCTGTAGTTTGAGTTAACATCCGTGGCGCGAACATATTGATTGGACCCGGGCTGCGGGTGGTAGGCAAGCCTTTCTCCCGGCAAATTCGGGATGCCCTGATTCTGAAGAGAGCGGCGCGGGAGTTTGTGCCCATCGGAACCTGTATAGCTTAAGGAGAGAACCGTATTGGGAGTGATAGCATGTTCGTAGGAAAGACTCCACTCATAAACATAACCATTACGAATGCCGGGCGGGGAAGAGATGGCGGTGGGTTCCTGATTGCCGAGCGTATACCCGAGTTGGTAAGTGAGAATGGTGGGAGCGTAAGACTGCCCGCAGGCGCCGGGGCCATAGAAGCGGCACAAATCCAGGCCCAGCAGGAACTCGGTAATGGGCGCGCTCAAGCGTGTCTCCGCCGTGTAATCAAGTTCCATCAGGGAGTTGAAAACCCCCACCCCGCCGCGCAACGCGTTTTTCCCATCGCCGGTGAGGTCGTAGGCAAAGCCCAAGCGCGGCGCCCAATTGCTCCAGTCAGGCCTGATGAGGGAATTAGGCAACCCGGCTTGTTTGGAAGTTATGAATTGCAAGCCATAGAGGGAACTGAGTTGTTGGACCAAAGGGCTTGAGGTCAGTGCGCCGGCCTGTCCGCGATCGTTGAGCACGATGAACCGCTTGGCATCGGTGGGATCGAGAATTGAGGCCCGGCCGTCGACGTTGACCGGAGGGGTGTAGAACTCCTCGCGCAGGCCGTAAGTGAGGCTGAGGCGGGGCGAGACGTGAAATTCATCCGTGAAGTAAGCGCCCAGGTAATCGAGGCGATCATTGCCGCCGGAATTCCCCGCTTGCGCATAGGAAAGGAAGGGCCGGCCCAGAAGAAAATCCGAAAAAGCTGTACCCGAGACCGAGCTGGCGCCATCATCAAACTGAAAAACTCCTTGGCCAAAATCTTCCACGAGATAGAAGAGTCGCAGGCGGCGCAGGTCTTCGCCCAACTGAAACGTGTGCCGTCCTTTCACCCACACCAGGCTATCCGTGAACTGGAACGTGTGGTTCTTGCGATCCTCCGGCTGGAAGATGTCGCTGTCGCCCAGGTCGCCGTACCCGGGAACGTCGATCGCCGGAATGCCGTCATTCGTCGAGCCGGGCGCGCGAGTGATGCCGAGCGTTTGGAGAAAGCCGCTGTGGATATTCTGGCCGTGCTTGGTTCCATCGAAGTAGGAGTATCCGAAGCGAAAATCGTTGATCAGCGTCGGCCGAAAAACGGAAGTGAGGCCGAGAGCTAGGTTAACCCCGGAGTCGTACACGTTGTCACCAAAACCCGGCGGTGCGGGGGGATTGTTGGCAAAGCTGTCGGGCACAAAAGGCATCGCCTGCGTGTCGCGAGAAACAAGGATGCGGCCAAAAAGTTCCTGTTTCGGATTCAATTGATGGTCCAGACGCGCGGTGAATTGATTGGCCCTCAGACTGTGCAAGCCGGTGTCAATGCTGTTGTCCGCGTCCGTGACGGCCTTGGCTTGGTTGGGCAGAGGGACGCGTGCCAAAACCGCGAGCGACACAGTGTCCATATCGGCCAGAGAAATCTGATTGCCCGTGAAAGTCTGCCCCGTGGCAGGATTTAAAATGGCGGGAAACGGTTGGCCAGTAGCAGGATTAGTTCCGCCAAAATCGCCTTCGCGTTCTGCCGCAGTGGGTAATAATGTCGTGTTTGTAAGGCTCTGTCGAATCCGGAAACCCTCGAATTCGGTAAAAAAGAAAGTCGAATTGCGGCGGACTGGGCCGGCGAGTCTCGTCCCATATTGATTCTGCCGAAAAGGGGGAATCGGGAGGGTAGGGTCATCAAAGTAGTTCTTGGCATCAAGCGCGCTGTTGCGTAGGAACTCGTAGGCACTCCCTGCCCACCTATTCGACCCCGACCGGCTAACAATGTTGACCTGAGCGCCTGACACCAAGCCCTGGTCCGCAGAGTAGGAGTTCACAACCACGCGGAATTCCCGGATGGCATCAGCCGAGGGGCTCACCGTCAAGCTGTAGGCGAAAGGCTCGATCAGGGTGATACCATCCAACGAGAAGTTGTTACGCTCGGAGCGCTGGCCGTTTACGGAAAAGCCTAGTCCCAACCCGGGAGTATTGAACTGCTGTGTTGCGCTATTGGCATAGGGTGGGACTGCGCCGGCGGCCAGCAGGGCGAGTTGCGAAAACTGGCGGCCATTGAGGGGCAGGGAAGTGACGCGTTGGTTGGAAATCTCGTCGCCAATGGCCGGCGAGGCCGCCTGAACGAGCGGCGGGCGTACCTCCACCTGCATGACGGCCTGCCCGCGCGCAAGCTGTAGAGTGAGATCAACCCGATTGGATTGCCCGACCTGCAGCGAAAGGCTTTTCACCGTGCGGGTGGCGAAGCCGGGAACAGTTACGGTCAAATCGTATATTCCCACGGGCATGAGGGGAAACGTGTAAAAGCCCTGCGGGTCGCTTTGGGTGTGACGGACTTGGCCCGAGGCATTGTTTTTCAATGTCACCTGCGCATTCGGTATCACCGCACCGCTTGGGTCGGTGATCAGTCCTTCCAGATGGCTGTTCCAACTCTGCGCGCGCAACGCGTACGGAGTGAGAAAAACAGTGAGCAAACTTAAGGGGGCTGCGAATACGATGATTGCAGACAAAACAGGATGTCGTTTACGAGTGGCTTCCAAAGAGATTGCCTCACGGTGGGGCAGGGGAGGGCGAGTGGCCGGGACTAGTAGAAACACTCACAGACAGCCGCCTCCGCTCATAACGAGGGCAGCATTGTCCGCTAAACACAAACCGACCCTAACCTTCTTTCATCCGGACTTTACCGTCGGCCCCGGAGTTTCACCGGATCCTGGGGAGGGAAGACAGTGAACAGTGGATAGTGAATAGTGGACAGTCACCCGGCGCATGTGTCTGTTCACTGTCCACTATCCACTCTTCACTGTCTTCGCGCCCCTCGCGGGCTTTACCGCCGATCGGGAATTGGAGATGCGGACGATACTTCGAGCCGCAAGTCCTCACCCTGCCCCGAAGGTTTTAGTTCCAATTTCAATGTATCACCTTGCGGCGGATTCTTCAAGAAGGCAAAAGGTCGGGTGCTGCCCTTATTCGAACGTAGCGCCGCCATCTTGGCGGCTCAATGCCGGTTGGAAGCCGGCGCCACATTTGAAGTAGCGATTAAACTTGCCCAAACTCATCCACCTGCACATATAATCTCTGTTCTTTCATTGAACCGCGTTTTCTTTAGAATTGGTATACATGAAAGCTGCTCCATCCAATAAAGTCCGACGTCGCGGCGAGCCTTGGGCGCTTGGCACTGTGCTCGGATACGCGTCGGCGAACACTTTCGATGATGAAGGGGTGAAGCAGGCTAATCAGGGGAACCCCCTGAAGCTTGCTCCACCCCAACCGCTTTCCATCGTCCTGGCCAACGCACTGACCGGAGCTTTGATCGGCACGGCTTTGCGGGGATTGCCGAGCTTGGCGCTGGGCATCATCTTGATGTGGAAGCACCGCACGCTCAATCAACTGCGCCCGAGTTCGCCGCAATATATCGGCTTGCGCCCGATTCTTGCTTTTGTTGTAGCGGGTGTAATTTCGACCTTTGGACTCTGCTTGTACTACCTTGCGATGAGTCTCGGGGGCGTGACCATTACCGTTCCCGTGCAGGAAACCTACGTCATTTGGGGCACGCTGATCGCCTGGGTTTTTCTCCACGAGCGGATTCACCGCTTCGCTCTGGGCGGCGTGCTGCTGATCTTTGTGGGCTTGGTAGCACTTTCGTTCGGCCAGTCACTGGGACAGCCGATTTCGCCGCACTGGTTCTGGGCCATTCCCCTCGCGCTCACCACGGCGTTGACCTATGGAATCTCCGGCGTGTTGTGGCGTGATGGACAACTGCGCGGCGCGCACCAATCGGTGGCCATATTCCTTCAGTTCATCACCAGTGTGGCGGTTGCCTTCGCAGGCTTGCTTCTCGCCGGGCGGCTTCCCACTTTGCAGACGGCAACTTGGCGCACCCTGGGCGCGTTTCTCGCCAGCGGAGTGCTTTCCGGCGTGCTCGGGATCTATTGCATGTTCACGGCGCTGCGCTTGATGGCGGTGGCGCGTGTGTACGCGTTCTCCTCGCTTACGCCTTTGGTGGCAACCTTGTTTGCCCACTTCTTCCTGCACGAATTCCTCAATGGGCTGATGCTCGCGGGGATTGTCCTGGTCTCCATCGGGGTAATCCTGACGCAGGTCTTTCGCCCCAAGGATGAGCGCCAAGCCTAAAATCAATTGTGGATAAAGGGCGAATACCTGCCACTGGGGGCGAAAATACGACTTGAAATCAGACTGAATTTACAGTATATTCTGTAATCTCAGAATTTAATGAGACGCTTTATGCCAAGTCTCGATCCGGTCACCGAGAAATTCGTCCTTCACTGGGGTGAAATGGGAACGCGCTGGGGTGTGAATCGCACCGTGGCGCAGATTCATGCTCTGCTCTATTTGTCACCGCAGCCGATGAATGCTGAGGAGATTGCGAGCACCCTTTCCCTAGCGCGCTCGAACGTCAGCACCAGCCTGCGCGAGCTCGAAAGTTGGGGAATTGTCAGGGCCATCCACCTGCTTGGCGACCGCCGCGAGCACTACCAGGCCACCAAAGACGTTTGGGAAATGGCTCGGGTCATCTTGGATAAGCGCAAGCGCCGCGAAATTGATCCGACCGTCAGCCTGCTGCGCGAGTGCTTGCGGGAATTAGACCGGAAGGGGCCGCCGGACACCGAATTGCGGGAGCGCCTGGAGGCCATGCTGGGCTTCGTGGAGATGCTGACCTCCCTATACACGCAAATGTCAGCCTTGCCCACGGGCGCCATCCGGGGATTGCTGTCTGCGCAGGGTAAGATTCGAAGCCTTCTAACTCTGGGCGGGTCCGACTCCGCCTCCGTGGTGGATCTTTAAATCGCGACGAGGATGAACTGATAGGCTTCGACTCGGCCCCCGGCGTGCTTTTCCAGGGGCCGAGCGAAGGTGGAGGGGGCTAGAAGTTGTATTTCATGCCCAGCTCGACGTTGCGCGGACGCCAAGCCCCGGAAACCTCGCCATTGCCCACTTGGGTACAGGGCTGCCCGAAACTTATCGTCCCGGCGCATCCCGCGTTGACGTATTTCCACTGCGGATGGTTGAAGCTGTTGAAGGTGTCCAGGCGGACCTGGAGGGTTGAGTTTTCATTCCGGAACCAAGGCAGCTTGAAGTCCTTGTGCAAAGCCAAGTCCCAGTTGTTGCGGCCCGGCCCCGTCAAGGTGTTACGACCCATGTAGCCGAACATGCCGGATTGGCCATTGGCCTCGAGTTGGCTGGCGAGGGGTTGAGTGATCACGCTGGGATTAAACCAAGTCGGGACCGGACCAAACTGCGGATCGTCCACCGTACCCTTCTGGATTTTCAGCGGTCCCACGGTATTGCAGCGGACGGACGTCCCGATGCCGGTGGCGAATCCGTTGACGCCGCAGCCGAAGTCCACCGGCTCACCGGTATAGAAGCTGGTGATCCCGCTGAACTGCCATCCTCCCAGCGCCTGCCTCGCCACCGCGGAAGAGGAGGTCTTGAAGAAGGGCAGGTTGTAGATGTAATTCATCACCAGGACTTGGGTGCGGTTAAGGTCGGCGGTCGCCTTCCACCGGCTCAAATTGTAGTCGTCGTCCACCCCGGTCGAGAAGTAGGTGGAGGTGGAATTGTCGATCATGTGCGACCAAGTGTAGGAGGTCTGGAGCGTCAGGCCGTAACTGGTGGTGTGCCGGAAATTGGCCTGGAGCGAGTTGTAGGCGGAGACGGCCGTGTTCTGCTTGTCGTTGATCGACCCATAGCCGGGATAGGGTTTGAAGAAAATGCCCGGCTGCTGAGTGTTCATCAGGATGCGCTGCACATCGCAGTTGCCGGCGGCATCGCACATGGGCGTGGTGTTCGCAGGGTTAAGGCTGTCGCTCCCGGCAAAGCCGGCCAGGGCCGGGACGTTCAGGGTGGTGATCCCGACCGGGGTCTGGTTGAGGTTCCGGGCGGTGGCCAAGTGGCGGCCCAGGGTGCCGACGTAGCTTACGCTCAGGAAGTTGTTCCCCCCGAATTCGTGCTGAACATCAAGGTTGAACTGCTGGCTGCTGGGGGGCTTCTGGTAGAAGGGAATGGCGGACATGCCCGGCGGGCCGTAGGAGCCCGGCAGGACGTTCGAGTAGCCGACGATATTGTAGCCGGAAGGCGCCAGGGTGAAGGGCGGGTTACCTTCCAGTCCTTCAATGTTCGATTCGTTGCCGTTGCCCGGCTCGAAGTAAATGCCGTAGCCGCCCCGGATGGAGGTCTTGCCCGATCCGGTGGGGTCGAAAGCAAAGCCGAAGCGCGGGCCAATCCCGCCGTAGTAAGGCTTCACGCATCCCGCCAGGATCCCGCCCTTACCGCAGTTGACCAGGCCATTGCCGAAGGTTGCGAAGTCGTGGACGTGCCCGGTGGCCGGGTCCGAGACCAGGATGGGGCTGCCGGTGACGGGATCGAACTGGAGCAAATCCTCCAGCGCCGGATTGTAATAGGAGGGGATGAAGGTCGAGTCGAAGTTCTGCGGCCTGGAAACATCGTGGAAGGGGACGAACAGGTAATAGCGCACCCCCAGGTTCAGCGTCAACCGGCGATTGACCTTGATGTCATCCTGGAAGTAGGGCTCGAAGTCGGTGCGCCGGAAATGGCCGTAGCCGTAGCCGCCGGCGGGTTGGCCGTTGAAGTTCAGCGTTCCCTCCTGGTATTGCTCGATATTGCCTAGATACATATCCGCCAGGGCGTTGCCCGTCGAACCCGGCCACCCGTTCCCGAAGCTGTAGAAGCCCTGGGTGTTAAAACCAAACTCCTCGTTCTTCTGGTACTTCTCCAAATAGAACCCGAACTTGAGAGTGTGTCTGCCCACCGTGTAAGCGACGTTGTCCTTGTACGTGGTGATGGGGTTGGTGTTGTACTTCCCCACGAAGTTGACCAAGTCTTCCTCGTAACTTCCTGCCGTCCCTCCGCTGATCGAAACGGAAGGCAGGAAGGGAGTGGCGGCGTTGGGGAGGAAGAAGTTTGCGCCCGTCCAACTCGAGGGCTTGTCGATGGAACTGGCGGGGCTGGAGGGCCCCACTTTGTTGGTGATGACGTGCGGGTCGTCGGCGAAGGCCATGATGAACTCGTTCATGAGGTTGGGCCGAAAGCTATACGTCAAGTGCACCACGGCCGCGCGGGCGGGAACCGTAAAACTGGTCACGGCCGTATCGTAGTTGGAGCCCGACCACAGCACCGGTGCGACCGTCTGGCCCCACCCATCATTGGTGAAGCGCACGAAGAGCGAAGCCTTGTCGCTGATGTTCTGGTCGACGCGAATCTGCTCTTCGCTGAAGTTCGTGGGCAAGCTGGGAGCCTTCGTGTAAGTGTCGATGCCGTTGTTGGGAAGCGGAATAAATCCGTTCAGCAAGGCGGCGCCGTTGGGGTTAATGGAAGGAAGCACATCGGTCGGCACGCCGTTCACCGTCGGCACCACGCACCCTTGGCTAATGACGATGGAACTTGGGTTGGCTGAATTGGGGTCGCACTCGCTGAAGTCGCCTTGGCGCATGCGCAGCGTGGGAACGCTGTTGCTGATGACGCTGCCTTCACGATAACGCGCCCACTCTTGCGACCAGAAGAAGAAGGTCTTACGCTTGTCCGTGTTGTAATGGCCCGGGATGTAGAACGGCCCGCCCAGCGTGTAACCGAAGATGTTCCACTTCAGCGGGGTTTTCGGGGCATTGCCACCCGGAGGAGCAATGGTTTGATTGATGAACCAGTCGTTGGCGTCCATCACATCGTTGCGCGCATACTCGTAAGCGCTGCCGTGGAAATCCTTGGTGCCGCTTTTGGTGGCGACTTCGATGACGGCGCCGGCGTGCTGCCCGATGTCCGCGCCGTAGTTGGAGGTGCTAATGCGAAATTCCGCGATGGATTCGAGCGCTGGGGTAGTGTCCCCGCCGTTGCCGCCCGATCCCTCGTCCGAGTTGTTACCGCCGTCGATTTCCAGGTTGCTATACTCCATGCGGTTGCCGTTGAAGGCGATGGAGGGCTCCGCGCCGCCGTGCCCGAGGTGCGTGGTGTCATTACCGTTATCTTCCACCGACCCGGGCACCAGCGTCTCCAGCGACAAGGCATTCACGCCGTTCAGGTTCAGGTTCTCGATCTGCCCGGAAGTCACCACGTCGGACACCGTGGCGTTCTCGGTTTCGACCTTGGTGATGCTTCCGCTGACGGTGACTTCCTGAGTCATGGCGCCCACCGAGAGTTCCAGGTCGACGCGGAGGGTTTGGCCGACCTCCAGGGTGATGCCGGAGCGCACGAGCTTCCGAAAACCCGTCGCCTCCGCCGTCACCACGTAGTTGCCGATGGGGATTCTGGGGGCGGTGAATTCGCCTGCCGAATTACTGGTCAAATCGCGAGTGAGACCTTTATCGGGATTGGAGACCACCACTTTCGCATTCGGGATGACGGCGCCCGAGCTGTCCCTTACCGTTCCCACGATGTCTGCCGTGTCCTGCGCCCAAACCGTCGCGCTGAACAGAAAGAGGAACCCTGAAAGCAGAAAGATTCTTCGTCTCATGACATAAACCTCCGAGCGAATTTCCCAGACACAATTCGACGCGAGGAGGGGGAGAAAGGCATATTTGACGCGTGCCTCTGGCCCCAAATGTCAAGTTGACAGGGGTGACGTGGCCTGCGGCCGGGGTTCCAGCCGGTGAGAAATCAAGCGGTACCACGAAGTGGCGCGGGACTGATTCCATGACCACGGGAAAATCACCCTATGCCAATTCAAGTCTTGCAGTTTTACATCAAGAATTTCGATTTCAACTTCCAAGCCCCTCACACTATACACCTCTCGAGTGGTCCCAGCACAGTATTTTGTGGTTGGCGGGGATGTCGGCGGAATTGCTCAAGGCTTCGGGTTAGGGTTTTCGGGGAAGGGTTGCAGGGGCTATTAACCCTAATGGGTCGAGAGGAATAACCTAAACTATTCTTTACGTCTGATAAGATATGTTATGTTAACTAATGGGAATTTTCCGCCTCCTTCTTGCCCTCCCAAGTCCCTTTATCACTTTCATGTGTCCAGGTTCCAGAGAGCGCACCTTTGTCGAACTTGGCGATGAGGATGTAGCTGGAATCGTCTGCGTTGATGTGGATTTCCAGCGTGCCGCCCTTGAAGGTCCCGGAGCTGATGCGCGCGCTGCCGATGGGTGAGGAAACGCTCCCGTCCACGTTCTCGGCAGTCTGTTCCAGGTAAAGCGTGAAGGCCATGTCACCTTCCGGACCGCCCTTGGCTTGGCAGGTCCAGGTACCCGTCAGGGGACCTTCCTTTTCCTTGGCTATTGCCCAGCCTGCGGTAAATAACACCGCAGTGAAAATCGGAATAAAAATTAGGTTTCGCTTCATACTCGTGCTCCTTTTTTGGGCAGTGAGTCAATTTGGTCCGTTGGCGGCGCGTTTGCCTCACCGAGCTGTAGCGGCGAGTTTACCTCGCCAGATCGTAGCGGCGAGTTTACCTCGCCAGATCGTAGCGGCGAGTTTACCTCGCCAAGTTGTACCGGCGCGTTTACCTCGCCAGGTCGTAGCGGCGAGTCTACCTCGCCAGATCGTAGCGGCGAGTTTACCTCGCCAAGTTGTCTCGGCGAGTTTACCTCGCCAAATGGCGGCGTAAAGCCGCCTCTACGATTGACGCCCGGCAGCCTATTGGGTACCCGCCGCCTTCTTGCCTTCCCAACTTCCTTTATCACTGTCGCTCGACCAGGTTCCGCTCAGCGTGCCCTTGTTGAACTTGGCCATGAGGGTGTAGTTGCCCTGGGGCGTGTCGAGGTGAATTTCCAGCATGTTTTTCTTGAAGGTCCCGGAGCTGATTTGCGTGCCGCCCATGGGTGAAGAAATGCTTCCGTCCACGGTCTCCCCATTCTGGGTCAGCATGAGCGTGAAGGTCACGTCACCCTGCGAGCCACCGTGAGACTGGCAGTCCCAAGTGCCGGTCATGGGGCCCTTCTTATCCCTGGCCATCGCCAAGCTTGCTGCAAGCAGAACCGTGATGCCGATCCCGCCATAGATAAGCTTCCTCTTCATATCCGTCCTCCTTCTCAGGCTTTTACCGTCCCCCCCGTCAAGGCGGGCGGCCGCCATCACCAGGGCAACGAATTCGGCATTCTACAGCGCCTTGCTCTGTGCGTCCAGTCGGATTAAGGCCGCGTCCGCTAAAACCAGAAATGCCATATCGTATCCACCAACGCGTGGGTCAGAGCGGAAGCGCACAAGCGCTGGCGGGTGCGGTAGACATTCCCGTAAAAAACTCCTGCCAGCGTGGCGAGAATGGCATATCGCCAATTGGGGACCGGCGGATGGTGCAGATGCGAGGCGCCGAACACGGCCGAGGCGAGCAGCAAGCCGTAAAGCCCCCGCGGGCCCTTCGAGATTGTACGCACCAGGAGGTTCTGTAAAAACCCCCGGAAAAGCATCTCCTCCGGAATGGCCACCGTAAGGTAGATGCCGACAAACGTAAAGAAAAAGGTCGCGGCGGGTCCCAGACCGCCCATATTCGAATGCGCCGCCGTGGAATGCGGATGGATAAAGTTCAAACCGATGCCCAGCGGGATCGCCAGCAGGGTAAACGCCAGCAGGTTCAGCAGGGCGTCCCAAACGTCGTTCTTCCTCCAGAGCAGGCGAAATCCCACACCTTCCAGGTTGCGCAGCACCATGAAGTCGTAGCCGCCCACCAGAACACAGAAAATGGGGCGGAAGATGTAGATGTCCTGCGGCCAGGTCCAAATCCCCTGCAACCATCCCGCGGAGACGGGGACGGCCAGCGCCAGCATGGCCGCCGCATTGCGCCAGCCCAGGGTGGGGCGGTGGCGCAGGCGGTCGGGGAACAGCAAAGCCGTCGGCACCAAAATGTAGGCTATTAGTTTTCCAAAGGCGGCCGGCGAAAACGTCCCGGTCCCCAGGCCAAAAATGAGGTAGGGGATGAGCAGCAGGAAAGGCAACCCCCCGGCCAGGACCGGCGAAGCCGCCGCCCAATGGCGGAGTTGCTTGATGAACGCCGTGTCCGTCAGTCCCACAAACGCGCCCAGCAGCAGCGCCACGCTTTCCAGCAATGCGGCCGAGCGCCAAGGGTCAATGGGAATGCGGATCAGGATCAGGCCCTCCGCCAGACCGGCGAGGAGGGTCAAACCGAGAAGAACTTGAAGGCCTTTTTTCATGACGCACACGATTGGCTACAGAGGGTTGATTTGAATTTACATCCCTCGCCCCTTTGGGGGAGAGGGTGGACCGCAGCCGGCGCTTTCATCAGCCGGGGCGGGCCGGGTGAGGGGGTCAAAACCGATGGGCCAAATCCAATCTTGATCCTCGATTACTAACCCGTAATTTCTTCTCTTCGTAACAAGGAAATTGGGGGATAGCGGTTTTCCCTTTTCATTTTACCTTTTGCCTTTTGCATTTTGACTTGCTCCTCCTGCTCCGCCGCGCTGCATAGATGTTGGTGCTGACCCCCTCACCCCCACGACGTGCAAAACGTGGGGCCCCCTCCGCCTTGCGGTCCCCCCTCTCCCCCAAGGGGGCGAGGGAAAATGAATTCTTTATAACTCATTTCCCTGCCCCCCGCACTAGGTCCGGTGATCCGAAGTCCAAGTCACTCAAGGGGATAACACGGACCGGCCCGAGCTTCTTCAAGTCTTTCTTGAAGTCTGAAATATTCCCCACCAGCACGATCACGTCGTGATTGGTATCGAAATAGCGCTGGGCGGCGGCGCCGACCGCGTCGGTGGTTAGTGCCTGGATTTTATCCGGATAGTGATTCCAATAATCGAGTGGCAGCCCATCTTGGATCAGTTCCAGAACCTTGCTGGCCACGTTGTCAGAGGTCTCGAACTCGAGGGCGAGGTGCCCCACCAGGTAGCTCTGCGCCGTTTCCAATTCCTGGCGATTGATGCCGTGATCCTGAATCCCTTGCACCTGCTCCAAGGCGATGTGCGCGCTCTTCAAGGTTTCCGGCGTGCGCGTATTGGTTTTGGCGATCCAGGCGCCCAGATGGCGCCGGCAGACGAGGTCGCTGGATGCTCCGTAGGTCAATCCCTGGCGAGTCCGCAGCGCTTTAAACAGGCGATTCTCAGAGGGTCCACCCAGGATTTCGTTCGCCACGCTGAGGGCCAGGTAATCCGGGTTATCATGGGACACGCCGAGGCTGCCGATGCGAATTTCCGTCTGCACGGCGTCGCTCTTGTCAATGGCCACCGCGCGGCGCTCGGCCAAGGGGGTGGGATCGCCGGTGGGCGCAGCGGCGGGTTCGCTGCCATTCTTCCACCCCGAAAAATATTGGGCCGCCAAGGCCCCCGCTTCCGCCGCCGTGATGTCTCCGACGATGGCCAGAATGCAATTGGCGGGCTGGTAGTAACGCCGGTGGAAGTTGGTCAAATCCCGAGCGGTAATGCGCGCGACGGACTCCGGTGTGCCATCCTCAGGATGCCCGTAGGCCGTGCCCGAGAAAATCAACTTCTGGGCCGCCATGTCCGCCAGGTACGACGGGTCATCTTGCGCCACTTGCAAACCCGAAAGGGCCTGCTTCCGCTGACGCTCGATTTCCGGGGCCTCGAAAGCCGGGTGGGCAATCACGTCGCTGACCAAGTCGAAGGCCAGATCGCTTTGGTCGGCCAAAACGCTCAGGCTGAGGTAAGAGCTATCCCAATCCACATCGTTGTCAACAACTCCCCCCACCGAATCGATAGCCTCGGCAATCTCGCGCGAGGTCCGGCGGGCGGTGCCTTCCGTCAACAAGCCGTTCACCAGAGCCGCGGTTCCCTCCAGGTTGGGAGGATCGCATTCGGCGCCCGACTTCACCACCAGCCGCAGGGTGATGAGCGGCAGGATGTGACGCTCCACCACCACCACCTGAAGGCCGTTGGGGAGCGTCTGGATGGCCGGCGCGGGAATCACCATAGGCTTGGGCGGCGACACGGCGGGAGGGGAATCCCGGGCCGGCGCCGGCAGCGCGAGGAGGAGCATCAATAGACTCGCCACGCGAATCGGTGTAGCGCCCTTTGCGCCTTGGCGTCTTGGCGTGAGATTGTTTTGGTTTTCGAAAGTTGTCAACAACTTGCTCCAGGCATATTGAAGATTTCGGTATCAAGAAAAAACATTCTCACGCCAAGACGCCAAGGCGCAAAGTACGAATAAACTCGCCTCTTCCCTTCCCCTTCGTGTCCTAATCAACGTCCCCATTGGTTGTCATTTGGCAAAAAGCTTTGGGCGCAAGGCATTCACTTTTGACTCTTGACTTTTGCATTTTGACTTTTGACTTGCTCTTTCGATTCTCCCCCACTGCCCACAGCCTACTTGCTCTCCAGGGCGGCCTTCTCTCCCGCCTCTTTCCGGGGATAAACCTCGACCACGGTCTTATTCTCCGGCACAAAATACTTCTTGGCCACTCGCTCGATGTCCTGCGCGGTGACGTCAAGAAAGCGTTGCAATTCCGTGTTGACCAGTTCCGGGTCCTTCAAAACCACCGCCGCGTATCCCAGCTCCTCCGCCCGGCTCTGCGCCGTTTGCCGGCTGAGGATGAAATCGCGCAGGATTTGATTCTTGGCCTTCTCCAGATCGGCGGCGGAAACAAGTTCGGTTTTGAGCCGCGCGAGCTCGGCCTCCACTTGCGTCTCGCCCTCGGCGGGAGAATGTCCGGCGTTCATGACCGCAAAAACGAAGAACAGGTTGGGGGCCTCCGTGAAATTTCCCGTGCTCTGGGCTTGTACGGCGATCTGCCGGTCGTAGATCAGGCGGGTATAAATTCTCGAGCTCTCGCCGTCCGACAGAATTTTGGAAGCCAGCCGCAGCGGGTAGGCATCCGGAGTGCCGTCGGCGGGCATGTGATAGCCTTCCACGAAGGCGGGCAGCGCCACCTCCAGATTCATCTTCACCACGCGCTCGGCCTGCTGTGCGGGCTCCTGAGGAATCGCGTTCGGGCTCCGGCCATTCCCCGCCTTGACCTCCCCCAAGTACTTCTGCACATCCACCGCGGCCTGGCGCCAGTCGACGTCGCCCACAATGAGCAGCGTGGCATTGCCGGGAACGTAGTACGTGTCATAGAAATCCTGAATGTCCGCGAGGCTGGCGTGGTTCAGGTCCTCCATGCTGCCAATCGTCATATGCCGGTAAGGATGAACCGTGTAGGCATGGTCGTAAAGCGTTTCCACCACGGTGCCGTAAGGAGGATTGTCAAAGCGCAGACGGCGCTCCTCCTCCACCACCTGCCGTTCGTTGTTGAAAACTTTTTCGTTGATCGCAAGATTGCGCATGCGGTCCGCTTCCAGCCACAGGACCACGGGCAGCATGTTGCTGGGCACCGTCTCCCAAAAGACCGTGGTGTCCTCGGTGGTGTAAGCATTGTCCGTCCCGCCGGAGCGAATGATGTAGTCGGAGAATTCGTTGGAGGCCAGGTTCTTCGTCCCGTCGAACATCAGATGCTCAAAGAGGTGCGCGAAGCCCGTCCGGCCGGGAACTTCATTCTTCGAGCCCACGTGATACCAGACCTGCACGTCGATCACCGGCGCGTCGTGCGTCTCCACAATCAGCGCGCGCAGGCCGTTGTCGAGTTTCACTTCGTGGATTTCGGTGTAAGGAAGCTTGACGGAAGAACCCGCGGCAGGTTCGAGCGCCAGGCCGAGTACGCAGGCCGTCATGGCGAGACACATGACGGCGCACCGGCGGAATGGGAAATGAAATGTCAACGCGCTTCAGTCCTGAACCCCAGGGACGATGGGTTTTCCATCGTCTACAAACCAAGGTAATGATTTTAGCATAGACGCCCCCGTGCCTGCGGCGCATCCACTGACGATGAACATGCGCGAAGCGCCTTGGAGTGCGGCAGCAGCAGCTACCGCCTTCCGCCTTCGGTCCATTCGGCAAATGTGCGAGGGGGAGGAAGAAAGGCGGCAGCTGCTGCTACCGCACTCCAAGGTGCCTTCGGCACATCGCCACGAACCTGCAGGGTCCCCGCCCACCCACAGTAGTAGCCTACTATGTCGCCGCGGCCAAGAAGTATTTTATGAAACAACTTGGCTTCAGTGGTATAAACCAAGGGTGGTTCGTTGAGGAGGTTATCGACCCGATGAAGAAGTTACTCAGCCTGCTGTTCGCATTCGCGATCGTTTTCTCGCTGGCCACGCCCGTGCTCGCGCAGTCCGACGGCCCGGCGAAGGGCCAAGGCACGGAGAAGCATGCGAAGAAGCCGCACGCGAAGAAGAAGAAACATCATAAGAAGAAACACAAGCACCTCGTGGTGGTCAACGGCAGGGGCTCGGTGGAAGGCGTCGAAACCAGCAGAATCGGAAGCAACGCGCAGCAGGCATAACGCCGAGGTCCGCCGTTGAGGTCCAGACCCCGGATCAGGAGTTAATCGCCGGTAGGTTGGGCGCCCCCAGGCGCTTGATGATCATGTCGAAGCGTACCGAGGCCAACGCAATATTCTCCAGCATATCCACAGGCAGTTCATCGAGGTCCTCCGGGGATTCCCCTTCCCCTCCTTCGCCGCCGGCGCTGAGGCGGGCGTTGGCCACCCGAAGGCGGTCGGCCAGGAAAGTCGCCAGGGAGAGGTAGAACCTCGAGGCAAATCCCAAATCCTTATGGAGCTTGGCGCGCAGGGCGGCCTTGGGGATGGCCAAAACTTGGGAATCGACCGTGGCCTTGACGCTTGCCGAGGGAGGCCGCGCGTCGACGAACGAAATCTCACCCACGATTTCACCTGCCAACAACCGGGCAATCTCCACGCCTCGCGCGGAAACCTGGAATTGTCCATCCATAACGATAAAAACCCAATCCACGGGGACGCCTTGCTCGATGATCACGGTGCCCGCGCTGATCGATCGGGCTTTACCCGCGGTCGCCAGCCAACTCGCGTCAGTATCGTCGAGAATGCCGAGAATATAGAGCGCTTTGCGCATGATGCCTCCTTCAACTGAGCTGCCGTTTCGCCATTCGGGTAAAGATCCCTTCCTGCGCCATCAATTCGGCGTAGGTACCGGTCTCTACGAGGGAACCCTTGTCGAGGACACAAATCCGATCGGCATGCATGACCGTGGAGAGGCGGTGGGCGATGACCACGCGCGTGGCATTGAGCGCTTTCAGGCTCTGGCTGACAATTGCCTGGGTGCGATTATCCAAAGCGCTGGTGGCCTCGTCGAAGAGGAGAATGCGGGGCTTGCGGACGATGGCGCGCGCAATCAGCAAGCGCTGGCGCTGTCCACCGGAGAGCCCGCCTCCCCCTTCGCTCACCACCGTGTGCATTCCCATGGGCATGGCCTTAAGGTCCTCCTCCAGTCCCGCCAGGCGCGCGGCGTCCCAAGCATCATCGATGGTAAGGGTTCCATCCCCCACGATATTCCGGAAGACGCTTCCCGACATCACTCGGGAATTTTGCAGGATGACCCCGATTTGTCTCCGCACCGCCTGCACATCCAATTCGTCCAGATCCTGCCCGTCGTAATAAATTGAGCCCGAGCCGGGCGTCTCAAAACCCAGGAGCAAGCGGAAGAGGGTGGATTTTCCGCTCCCCGAGGGGCCGACAAAAGCCACAAACTGCCCCGGGGAGATTCCCAGCGAGAAGTCGCGCAGGACCAAGGGCCCCTCGTCCCGATAACGAAAACTCACGTGGTGAATGTCGATGCTCCCGGTCAAGTCGGGAGGGGCGGTTTGGCCGGTCGTCACCTCGGGCAGCGCGGTAAGAATGGGCTTGGCGCGCTCATAGAGGGGGATCACGTTGAGCACGGAAATCAGCGCCGCGCTCAGCTCGAGTGAGCCCGTGCTGAATTGCACGAAGGCGGCCATGAAAGCCAGGAATTCCCCGGTGGTGAGCACCGGATTGTTCGGGGTATTCAGCAGCGAGGCAGCGGAATAAAAGATGACCCCCCAGGCCAGCACGGGGAACGCCGAATTAAAGATGGCCACGAGGTTGGAGATCTTTCGGGCGCGCATGGCGAGGACGCGTTGTTTCGCGAACTCGCGCGCCCAAACCGCGAAGGCGCGGGCTTCAGTCCCCGCCACCCGGAATTTGGCGATGCCGTTAATGAATTGCAGCGTCATGCCCGCCAGCCGCCCGCCCAATGCCGAAACGTCGCGCAAGATTCGCACTTGCAGCCAGCCGCAGGACATAAATACCAGGAAGGAACCGAGCACCAACACCGTGGCAATCGCGGCCAAGCGCCAACTGTAGTAAAACATCAGAGCACAGGAGGTAATCGAAAATATGCCGGTCAGGATGGAAGATAGCGCCGACCCCGTGAGCGCCTCGCGAATCTGGCTGATGCCCAAACTTCGCCTGGCCAGATCGCCGGAAGTAAAATTCCGGAAGAAGGGTACGGGCAAGCCCAGAAGCCGATCCCACACGGCCGCCTGGATGGAGGCCTCCATTTTGCTTTGCAGGCGCAGGGTGGCCAGGCTGCGAGTGAGCGTGAACAACGCCGTCGCTATGGCGCTGAGCACCAGGAAAATGCTGAACTCCGCCAAAATGACGCGCTGGGCGCCCGGAATGATCGTGTCAAAAATAATGCCGGTAAGCACCGGGGTGGCAATGCCCAACAAGCCGGCGGCCAGCCCCATGAGCAGGACGGTCGTAAGGTCGCTTCCACAATCCTTAAGCCCGAAAGAGGCGATATCGCCGAGGGTCAGCGCCTTGGGGGGAAATGGGCGATAGAAGACGTACGCAAAACCATTGAGCTGGGCGGCGAGCCCCTCATCGACCTGGGTTCTCACGCGCGCACCCGGATCGTAGAGTTGATATCCTCGCGGGACTGGCAACAGCGCCACCGGCCGCTTGTCCTGGTCAAGAAAGCCCACCATGGGTCCACTTTCCTGGTCCCACCACCTGCCCTTCAGCATGACTTGACGCAATCGCACCCGGGCAGCTTGGGCGATGGCGCTCACCGGATCGCGCAGTTTGATGAACTCCAGGGCGCGGGGCACGGGGGGAATTTGAATCCCGCTGGCGCTGCCCACCAGGCGGCACACCTGAAGTAGAGGATCGAGTGCCCCGGTCTCCATCCCGAGAAGGGTCTTTTCCTCACCTTGAAGCGGCTCGGCGAGTTTGTACAGGGCGGCCTCGAAAACATTGGCATCGGCTTCCGCCACGGCCCGCAGCCGTGCCTTCTCCTTTTGCTCATTGCGGCGCCATTGGAGCACAAGATAGGCAAGGATCTGCTCCTGGAAATGCCGCCAGCCCAGCCACTGCGGGTCCGCCTCCAGCCAAGCGCGCGTATCGAGGCATCCCACGTGTGCCGGGGGCGAACAATACAGCCACGCCCCACGGCTTACCGGGAACAAACTCCCAGGCTCGTTCGGCGGCATCTGGTCATCGCCCAACAGGCGTGAACTTCCGTGTACGTGACGAACCCATACCACGCCCATGAGGGGGAGGAGGGCCGTGGGCTTGCCCTCAACCCCAATCTCTGCGCCTGGCGATAATGGTTGAAAGTCCTTGGGGGCAGGCTTGTCCGCCACCGCCGAGCCCAGGTTCTCCGCCCATTTGTCAATCAAGGGGAGGACAGATTCTGGCGAACCGGCGGCTGCCTGTTGGAGTTGTCTCAGTTGCAGACAGAACACTTTCGAGTTCATTGCCGGATTGGCGATCACTCCAAAGGCGGCGTCAGGCAGCTTGTCGAATCCCATTACGGGGTTTCCGGCTTCGACCCGCATGAAGTGATGGCGGGCGCCCGCCGGTTCCCCATTGCGCATCTCCACCAAAAAGAGGTCGAGTTTCCCCTCCAACACCACCCAGATCTTCTCCGGGTCCTGGAGGGAAAACGGGACGCCGGAGTGCAAATCCAGGATGACTCCTAGCTCCTCGATCCGGGTTATTGGCGTGATATCCATTTCGCTGGGCGCCTACACCGCTTCAATGAGCCTCCGGTACGGGCCTTCCACCCGGATCATTCCCTCATGGGTGCCGCGCTGCACCACTTCACCGCGTTCCAGAACGATAATCTCATCGGCATCGCGGATCGCGCTGAGCCGATGCGCCACAATCAGGCACGTGCAGCCGCGCCGGCGCAGACAGTCATCCACATGTTTTTCGCTGTAAGCGTCCAGCGAGCTGGTCGCTTCGTCGAGAATAAGGATGCGCGGATTGTTGACCAGGGCGCGGGTGATTTCCAGGCGTTGCCTCTGGCCACCGCTCAGATTCCGCCCGCCCTCTTCCACCCGGAAATCGTAGCCGTTCGGGAGGCTGGTAACCTCGTCGTGAACGCCCGCGTCCTGGGCAGCCCGGACAATGGCCGAATGTTCCACCGTGGCGTCCCACATCGTCAGGTTGTCGCGCAGGGTTCCATCGAAGAGAAATATATCCTGGTCCACCATGGCGATCGAATTATTCAGGACGCCGCGAGGAATCTCGCCCCGCGGCCGGCCGTCGAATAACACTTCACCCGACCACGGCTGATAAAGCCCGGAGACGATCTTCGACACGGTCGACTTGCCGCTTCCCGAGGCCCCCACCAGGGCCACACGCTGCCCCGGCTTCAAGGTCAAACTGAAGTTGGTAATCAGGGGCGGCTCCATGGGGCTATAACCAAACGTTACGTCCCGCAATTCCAGATGTCCGGCAAGGCGCTCCTGGACGGCGGGGCTTTCGCCCGGCCGCGTGGCCGGACCCACTTGGGGATCCGGTGGGTAGCGGAGCGTATCGTCCAGGCGGGCGAGATCGCCTTCAATCTCCTGAGTCTTGCTTCCCAGATTCACTAATTTGTTGACGGGATCGATGAAGCTCGACATCAAACTCTGGAAAGCGATGAGCATCCCCATGGTCAGGAATCCGTTCATCACCCGCAAGCCGCCCAAACCGAGCACGGCGGCGGTATTGAGACCCGTCAGGAAGGAGGGAATGGCCGAGAGGAACACCGAGGAGTACCCGAAGGTTTGTTCAGCATTAACGACTTTGGCTTGGTAGCCGCTCCAGCGCGCAAAGAAGTCGGACTCTGACGCCGACGACTTGAGGGTCTCGATGGTCTGCAAGCCACTCACTGAGACTCCCATCAAGCAGCCTTGCTCTTGCAGCAAGTGGCGGTTCTGGTCCACGCGCTGGCGTTGGACCATGCGCAAGGCGGCGATATTAACTGCGGCAATAAGAATCCCGATGACGGTTAGCAAGGGATCGTATTGAATCAGCAACGCTGCATAAAGCCCGATAAGCAGAATGTTGACCAGATTCGTGGCCACATCCCCGGAGAGGAGGGTCGCTACCCGGTCATTGAGTTGCAGCCGGGAGCCGATTTCCCCGGCGTAGCGTTGCGCGAAAAACTCCGTGGGTAGCCGCAGGACGTGCCAGAAAAATTTGGCGGAAGAGGTCAGCGCCAGCTTCAGCTCCACTTGCCTCAATGAATCCTGCTGGAGGAACGTCAGGAGGGCCTTCACCAACGCCGTGACGGTCATGACCAGCAGCAGCGGGGCGAGCCAACTGGTCAGGCCATCGACCAGAAGATTGTCGACGTAGATTTTGAAAAAGACGGGAATCACCAGGTTAGGGATGGCCAGGCCCAACGTGGCCAGCATGAGATACAGAAGCGCCAAACGGCTTCCCGGAAGGCGCGCGGCCAGCATCTGAAAAACGTTGGCTTTCTTCCCACCCTTCGCGAAGGCGGGTCCCTTCTCGAAAGTCAGGACGACTCCGGTGAAGGACTCATCAAACTCCTGTTCGTCCACCCACCGGCGGCCCTGGGCCGGATCGTTGAGATAAACCTTGTTCTTTCCGAAGCCCTCCACCACCAGAAAGTGATTGAAGTTCCAGAAGACGATCATGGGCAGCGGCATTTCCCGAAGTTGCGCGGGTTCCTTCTTGTAGCCTTTGGCTTTCAGGCCATAATGGCGCGCCGCTTTCAGGAGGCTGCTGGCCTTGCTGCCGTCTCGCGACACGCCACACTCAACCCGTAACTCCTCCAGGGGAACGATTCGCCCGTGGTAGCCGAGAATTATTGCGAGTGAGGCGGCCCCGCACTCCACCGCTTCCATCTGCAAGACCGTGGGAGTCGTGACCCGGCTGGGGCGCAGCCAATTCCCCGGGGACTTGGGAACCGCGACCTTTTCGGGATCAATGACAGTTGCAGACATAGGATTAACTGTGATCTTTGCCTCCCCGAAGGGGAGGAATATCATTAGCCGTAGGTGAAACCTACGGATCAAGATGGCAATGAAAAAAATCCTACCGACCCCGAAGGGGTCGAATAGTGCGACCCCTTCGGGGTCGGAAAACTGATTTTGCGGGCTTCTTTTCCGTAGGTTCCACCTACGGCTAATGACATTGTTCCCCTTCGGGGAACACGGTTTGGATTTCGCACGCCGTTGGTCTTTCTGCCTACTGCCTTTTGCTTACTGCCTATGCCAAAGCCTATCTCGCGCTGAGATGTGCCCGTCAGCTCAGCCCCAGCTTCTTTTTGAAGAAGGGGAACAACAGGCTTACCGGCGGCTGGTGGCGGGTGATCACCTGCGCCGTACAGAGGGTGCCACTGCTGATCGCAATCGCCGGGCCTCGCGACGACGACCACTTGTACCCGCTCGAGGTCATCGGATCGCGCTCCAGGGTAACTCGCAATTCCGTCACCGGCCCCCCCGCCATGATCGCGTGAACCAGCGTCTCGTTCTGGAAATTGCGCATCAAGGCGTCGGAGCTGGCGGGAAATTCTCCGACGTAAATCACCCGGCCGCGAATAAAGCCGAACTCCTCGCGCTTGACCGTGGAAGGAGATATTTCCGCCTCCATCCCCGGCTGCACCGCCTTGGCTTGGAGGGACGGCAAATAGACCAGCACTTCCAGGGTATTTCCCTCGGGCTGGATGCTGAGAATGGGGCTGCCCGCGGTGACCAGACTGCCCGGCACCGCCTTCATCTCGATGACTTGCCCGTCGTAGGGGCTTTCCACGTTGGACTGAATGGCCATCTCATTTTCCAGGCCGGCCAGGGTCCGCTCCAACTCCGCGACGCGGGATTTCATTTCCTCGTCGAATCGCTCCGGATTGGTTCGGGCCGTGTATTGATCGGCTTGGATCTGCTTGATTTTCGCCTGGTGAGTCTCGATTTGCCCCTTGATTTCAACCAGTTTCTGCTGATCTTGAAGGGTCTGCTGGCGGGTAATCAGTCCTTTGGTAAGAAGTTGATTATCGACGCTGATCTGCTCCGTGGCGATCTTCACCTGCTCGCCGAGTTCCTGAATTTCCCGCTGGGCGTTCGCCTGGTCACGCGCCAGCGCGTCCAACTGGAGTTGGGCGCCTTGCCGGCGCAATGAAAGATTGCGTTCCCTTTCCGCTTTCGCTTCCTCCAAGGCGGAGCGAGCCAAGCGGACCTTCTCCAACATTTCCGTATCCGAAACCTTGGCGACCACCTGATCGGCCTTTATCCGGTCACCCAGATTAACGTTGATGCTTGTCACCAACCCCGAACCCGCCGTAACCACGTTCAGGACGGTTCCGGTACGCACGATGACCCCCGATCCACTCACCTTCGTATCAATCGTCCCCTCGTAGCCCCAAATAACGGCCACACCCAGGATGAGAAACATCCCGGCCAGCGCCAGCCATCTCTTTGCCCCGGTCAACCGCATGATGGTGTCAAGCTGTTCCGGAGAAGACAAGCGCTCGAGCGAAGTTTTACGGAAAATACTTGTTTCCATCGGGTTTCATTCCTTCCCGGCCGGTGGCTTTTGGGCGGCGGGAACGGGAACGGTGAAGAAAACATCGCGATCGACCGATTGCACGGTTTTGTCCGGCGCGACGATTGTGCCGGTGGCGAAGCGCAGTTGGGTCAGGGCCAGCGCATAGCCGACCTCGGCGCTTACCTGGCTTTGTTCGGCCACCGTCAGCCGGTCTTCCATCGTCAACACGTCGACGAGTTGCCCCACCCCCAGTCGATACTTTTCGCGCTCACCATCCAATGCCGCCTGGGACGCGGCCACCGCTTCCTGCGCCCTCTGCAATTGGAGGGCGGCGTTCCGCACCCCTCCCACCGCCGTCACCACGGCAGCCATGATGCTCTGCGATGTCTGGAGAGTGCGCAACTCCGCCTGGCGAACGCTGGACTGCGCCTGCATGAGCGCTCCGAAGGCGGCGTTGTTGCTGGGTGGGAATTGGTAGGTGACGCCGACGCCCACGTCCGGCCCCCGGGGCGCGTGTCCGGGAGAACCTAAGTAGTTAACCAGTCCGGTTCCCTCGTCCAAGCTCGAGTAACCCGTACTGAGGTTCAGGTTGAGCTGCGGTAAAAGGGCGTTGTGGGCCGGCGTCAGCAGCGTTTTTTCTTCCATTTCCCTTTTCTTGGCAGCCAGGTAGTCCGCGCGGCCTTCCAGCGCCGAAGCATAGAACTCCTGAAGGGAATGGGAATTCAGGACGGCCACGACTTGGCCGTCATCGACTGGAAAGTCCTCGACGGGCATTCCTACGCTCGCCATCTGGTCCGTGCTCATGCCCATGGCCAGGGCGAGCTGTTGGCGCGCCGCCAGGAGGCTCTGCTCCGCGGCGATGCGCGCGGCCGAACGGGTGGCCAGATTTGCGTTGACTTGATGGATTTCCGCCTGCGGCACCCGCTCCGCGGCAATCAGGGTTTTGACGTTTTCCACGTAGATTTTGCCGCGCTCTTCGGATTCCTGCGCCACCTTCAGGTTTCGTGCCGTGCCCACGGCATTCCAGTAACTGGAAGCGGTATTGGACAAAAGGCTGCTGATGATTTGGTTGAGATCGAGCAAACTTGCCTCGACCTCGATTCCCGCGGCGGTCTCCCGGGCCGCTACCACGTCGCGCCCGCGTCCCCGCAGCAAGGGCACGGTCACCTGGAATGCCAGGGTAGATAGGTTGACGCCCCCAATATCATAAATGTTGTCGGTGGTGCGTGTGGCCAGCAGACTCGGGCTGATCGTCACACCATTGCGGAATTCCTTGCTGGCCCCGATATCCAGACTGGTCACGTTGCTGACCTGGTCGTTGGTGACGATCCCCAGCAGGCCAGCCTCTTCCTGGTTGAACAGGGTGAGAGGATTGTTAACGCGGTTTTGGGAAAGCGTCGTTCCTATGACCGTATCGAATAACCCGCTTGCCTGCCGGCTGGCTCCCCGGCTGGCCACGACCTGCTGTTCCTGAATGTGCAGGCCGGGCTGGTTCGCGAGCGTCGACTGCAAAGCCTCAAGAAGACCGAGCGGTGGGGGGGGAGGCGCGCTGGATTGGCCCAGGGCCTCCAGGCAGTAGATCACTAGGATGGTTGCGACAGTGAGTGCCGCTCGCCGGCACTGCAAACTGTTCATTGAGGTAGTTTTCTCCTGCCCATCTTGGTAGTGCTATAGCCGCCGCGCACAAGTATGCCTTTTTTCCGGTTGTGGAGCTAGCCCAAAGTTAGCTGCGCAGCCACACCTGTTACCACCTTCTGCACCACTCATCAAGATCGAGGCGATCCGGCAGGCACCAATCCTCAAGGCCTGCGGCGAGCAATAACGAACGACTCTGCCGGCTGGCCGAGCGATCGCCGTTGAAGGTGAGCACCGGCACTCCCTGCCACAACGCCTCCATGGTGGTGGTACCGCCGTTATAGGGAAAGGTGTCCAGCGCAATATCCACGCGCGCATACGCCGCGAGGAAGGTTTTGTGCGGAGCGGGGCCGTCAAGCAGGAGACGGTCCGCAGCGTCGCCAATGATGTAATCGAACGCGTCGATCCCGCTCGTCGCGTACATGTTAAACCATCCGATGATGACGGGCGCAGGGCGTCGCATAAAAAGGCCGAGGCGACTCTGAAAGCTGTACCCGTTGAGGTCAACGAGGATGTCGATTCCGGTACGCGTCACGAGGCTCGCGAGGTCGGCGTTGGACAGGCCTCGGGCGTCGTAAACATGGTCAAGCGGATTCGCCGGGTACCCGCTCTCGGCGCTGGGGGGCATGCGGTCGGAAAAGAGGTGGACTTCGAAGACCGAGCGGTCGTGGTGATTAATGACACCCCATACCGGCTTCATCCAGTTTTGTGCGTGGAAGAACTTGGAGCAGTAACCCAGGCGCAGTTTGCCGCTGTACGCGGCCGGCTGTTGGATTGAAGGGCTGGCCGGAGCTTCCCTCGCTGCTTCGAGTTTGGCCCACCGGGGTCGCGAAGGCCAGCCAGTCACAAAATCTCAAGCACCTGACTTTCTGTCCCTCGACATCAGACTCAACGGGTGCAACAATGGCGACCGCTCAGGCCCCGCCCAATCGACGGAGCCCGGCAAGCCTCTAGGGCCGGGATGGTTATCGGTTTGCTCCCTTCCCCGGTTGGGGAGTGGGAAGCCCCAAGGAGTATGCGAAGCATGCAACAGATCACTCATGACGTCTTAATCCTGGGAACCGGACTCGCGGGTTTGCGCGCCGCCCTGGAGATCTGTATCCAAACGCGGGGTAGAGCCGACATCGGCATGGTGTCGAAGGTGCAAGTCATGCGCTCGCATTCCGTGTGTGCAGAGGGAGGCACTGCCGCGGTGATGCGCCCTGAGCAAGGAGACAGCCTTGAGTTGCACTCCTGGGACACCGTGAAGGGCGCAGATTTTCTGGCGGACCAGGATGTGGTGGATCGTTTTGTGCGCACCTCACCCGATGAAATCCGGCGGCTCGAACACTGGGGTTGCCCGTGGTCCCGCCGCGACGACGGCCGCATCATGCAGAGGCCGTTTGGGGGCCATTCCTTTCCGCGGGCGTGCATGGCGGCGGACAAGACCGGTTTCTTCGAAATGCAGGCGCTCTACGATACCCTGGTCAAATACCCGAACTTCCGGCGCTACGACGAATGTTTCGTTACTTCCCTGCTCCTCGATGGCGACCGCTTTGCCGCTTTAACCCTTTTTGATGCGCCGACGGGCGAGTTTTATGTTTTGCGCGGCAAAGCCCTGCTGATTGCCTCGGGTGGTTTGGGGAACCTGTACGGATTTACCACCTACTCACAAACCGTCACGGGTGACGGCCAAGCCATCGCCTACCGGGCGGGTTTGGCCTTGGAGGACCCCGAGTTCTTGCAGTTTCACCCCACGGGGCTGGTGCCCTCGGGCATCTTGATGACGGAAGGCTGCCGCGGGGAGGGCGGCTATCTGCGCAACATTAAGGGCGAGCGGTTTATGGAGAAGTACGCGCCCAAGATGATGGAATTGGCGCCGCGTGACATCGTTTCCCGGTCCGAAATGACGGAAATCCTCGAGGGGCGCGGATTGCCGGGAGACGATGGCCTTGATTACATCTACCTTGATTTGACGCACCTGGGAGCGGAGCGGATCAACAAACGCTTGCCCTTGATTCGGGAAGTGTGCATGAAGTTCCTGGGGATCGATCCGATCACGCACCAGATTCCCATCCGCCCCGTGGCTCACTACTCCATGGGCGGCATTGAGGCCGACATCGACGGCCGCACCAAGGTGGAGAATATCTGGGCCGCCGGCGAGGTGGCCTGCCACTCGATGCACGGCGCCAATCGCCTCGGGTGCAACTCTACGGCGGAATGCCTGGTTTGGGGCGGCATCACGGGCGCGAAGATCGCGAAGTACCTGGAACCGAATCCCAAACTGAGCGCCCTGCCCGAAGAGAAGGTCCGGCAGGAAGAGAAGCGTGTTTTCGACGATCTTCTGAAACGGACCGGACCGGAAAACCCGGCCCACATCCGCCGGGAGCTGCGCACCCTGATGGATAAACACGCGGGTGTTTACCGCACCGGCGAATCCATGCGCGAGGGCCTCGACAAGATTGCCGACTTGAAGCAACGCTTCCGGTATATCACCCTCCAGGACAAGAGCCGCATCTACAACACCAACCTCATTCAGGCGCTGGAGACCGAAAATTTGTTGGACTTGGCCGAGGTTTTGCTCTCGGCGGGTCTGGCCCGGCAGGAATCGCGCGGGGCTCATGCGCGGACGGATTTCTCCAAGCGCGATGACCAGAAGTTCCTGGGCCACTCCATGGTCTATTACACGGGAGGTAAGCCGAAGCTGGCATATAAGCCGGTGACGATAACCAATTGGAAGCCGGTGGAGAGGAAATATTGACGATTGGGAGGAAGCTCTCAGCGGTCAACCTTCAGCTTTATGCAACAAACCAGCCGGCATTCTGTTCTTGGCTGATGGCTGATGGCTGGTAGCGGACAGGCTGTATGAGTTCAACGACGTGTAGTTGATAAGGATTGATGCGCACGGATGCGGCGTATCGGGTCTTGAGTGATTATCGCAAGCTTGCTATACTCTACTTGCAGTTAGCTAGAGTTGGGCGCGAGGCAATTTGTACGGCGAATTCAGGGTCGAGTATGTGGAACTGCCGAACGGACGTATTCCGGCCCGGGAATTCATCGAATCGCTTGATGACAAGACTGCCGCTCGGATCGACGCTTTCATTGAGCGTCTGAGGATTTACGGCAACCGCATGGAGGGGAAGTTTGTCAAGAAGCTCACCGACCACATTTTCGAGCTGCGGGTCAAACAATTCGACCGGATTTTCCGGGTACTGTTTTTCTATCAGCCCGGAATGGTGATTGTGATTACGTCGGGCTTTCAAAAAAAGACAGAACAGACGCCTCCGGGAGAGATTACTCGGGCAGAGCAGCTAAGAAAGCTCTGGACGAAATACCGGAACCGCTACAGCGGGCCGCACAAGGAATGGGAAGCTATCCTAAAGGAGTTGGGCCAATGAGACGCGATCGACACTCCGAGATCATCGAGCAGCGCGCTCGAAGGAGCCCGACTTACCGGAAAACCTTTGCGCGGACCCTGCACCAGATTGACCTGGCCTTGCTGGTTCGCGAGATGCGCGAAGATGCTGATCTGACGCAGGCGGAGCTGGCCCGGAAGGTTGGCACGAAGCAGTCAGTGATTGCCCGGTTGGAAGACGCTGAATACACTGGGCATTCACTTCCTATGCTGGAACGCATTGCCGGCGCATGCGGTGTCAATTTGAAGCTCCATGCTGAGAAGAAACCTCACTTTGATCGCGAGGTAGCCCTAGTTTAGTGCGAATTCACTTGGGTGAATCGCAGAATACGGCTGATAGCTGACACCTTTTCCAATCGGCAATCGGCCATCGAAAATCGGCAAAGAGTGGAGAGTGAGCATGGCCGAAATCAAAAGGTACGACGATCGGCTCGGGGTGTGGGGATGGCTCGGGGGTGGACGTTGGGGGGTGGAGCGCTACGCTTACATCCTGCATCGCCTCACCGGCTTGGGTATCCTTCTCTACTTCCTGATGCACGTCGTGGTGACAAGCCTGCGCGCCACGGGCATCTATCTATGGGTTGAGGGTGGAGTTTTTCATCAGCCCTTCTTCAAATTCGGGGAGTTTCTGGTCTTCGCGGCGTTCGCCTACCACGCCTTTAACGGCGTCCGCCTGGTGCTGGTGGAACTGGGCCTTGCGGTCGGCAAGCCCATCGAGCCAGTCTATCCCTACAAGACGTCGCTGAACGTCCAGCGTCCGCTGCTGATTATCATGATGGTCTTGGCGGCGGTATTCCTTGCGGCAGGTGGCTATGAGTTTTTGGGATTGGGGAAATAGGAGGAGAAATGGGCGAAACAAAATATTGGACCTGGCACATGGCGGCGGGAGTGGTGATCCTCTTCCTGCTCGGCCTTCACATGCTCATCATGCACCTGGGTGGTATCACTCACCTGTATGCGCCCCTCGGGGGTGAGGCGATTTCCAAAGCGAACAGCCTATATCGCGATGGCCAGTTGTTCTTCACCGTCACTTACGTTCTCCTCCTCGCCGTCGCGCTCTATCACGGTCTCTATGGACTGCGGACCATTCTGTTTGAGTTGACGCTGAAGCCTGCCGCCGAAAAGGCCATCACCATCGTCCTGGTCATTTTGGGACTGGGCCTGCTCGGCCTAGGCACCTGGGGCGCTGTCGCGGCCCATGCCATCGCCAAAGCCGGAGTGAGGGGGTAGCCATGCCGGAAAACAGCAAAACCGCACAGCCCATCAATTTCCACGTCACTCGTTACAATCCGGAGCGCGATCACGAGCCCTACGTGCAGATATACACCATCCCCGTGCGCGCCGGTATGACGGTGCTCGACGGCCTGCACTACATCAAAGAGAACTTGGATGCCTCGCTCGCCTGGCGCTATTCGTGCCGCATGGGCGTCTGTGGATCGTGCGGCATGCTCCTGAATGGCCGGCCGACACTGGCCTGCAACACCCAGATCCTGCATATTGCCAAAAGGGATCTTACGGTAAGCCCCCTGCCGAATTTTGAGATCATCCGTGACCTCGTCCCCGACCTTCTAACGATGTTCGAGAAACATCGTTCGCTCAAGCCTTACATCGTGCGAGCGGATGAAGCGGAAATCAACGACCCGCAAGGGGAGTTCTACCAGTCACCGGCGGAACTCGAGCGCTATCTCCAATTCAGTTACTGCATCAAGTGCGGCTGTTGCATGGCGGCCTGCCCGACCCTCGCCACCGACGCGCGCTATCTGGGGCCTATGCCCCTGTCGGCGGCGGAGCGGTATAACCTGGACACTCGGGACGATGGGCGGGGCGAGCGCAACGCGCAGGCGGGCTCCGCGCACGGAGCGTTCCGCTGCCACTACGCCGGCGAATGCTCGCGCGTGTGCCCCAAGGGTGTGGACCCCGCCAAGGCCATTCAGTATCTCAAGCGCCAGTTGGTGCTGGACTATCTCCACCTGGCGCGCCGGAAAAAACCCTGCCAGAAGTTGCACGGGCCGGGCCAGACGAAGCCCCTGCCCAACATCCCCACCGCACCCGCCAAGACCGTCTGAGTGGGATTACGCGGCGTGCGAAGCGGCGAGCAGGCCCTGGCCGAACTCGAGGCCTTTTTCGAAGGCGGCGAGGTTCAGATTCTCGGTTCCTTTGGGTACGGAATCGGCAATCGCCTGGCGGACGGCTTGGGGCGTGGCAAGTCCCGCGAGCGCGGTGACAAAGCCCACCATCACCATGTTGAGCACCAGCTTACGGCCCAACTCTTCGGCGAAACGCGTCGCCGGGATTCCATAATTGCGTATGCCTTGCGTGGTATGATCCAGATGAATTAGATCTTGTTCGTAAAGCAGCATGCCCCCCGGCTTCAAGTCAGACCCAAAACGCGCGCGGGCCTCCTGCGACATGACCACCAGGATATCGGGCTGCGTCAGGTAAGGGTAGAGGATGGGTTCGTCGGAGACGATCAACTGCGCGCTGCACGCGCTGCCGCGCGCTTCCGGGCCGAAGCTCTGGGTCAAGGTGGCGAATTTGCCGTCGTGGATGGCCGCGGCTTTGCCGATCACCATGCCCGCCAGGATCACGCCCTGTCCGCCGAAACCTGCGATGCGGATTCCTGCGCTCGCCATCAGGCCCCTCCCCAACCGGCGTAGCGGTCCTTGAGCGTCTGCCGGAGTTGTTGATCCATGCTTTGCTGCAAGGTGGGCCGCTCGATGTCCACGAACTTGCCCACGATGATGTCCCCTTGCAGGTTGATATCCACGTCATGGGTGCGGGCACCGTTCTTGATGATGCTCCGCTGCTTGTAAAAGCGCATGGTGTCAAGCCCGTCGCCCATCTTGTTGCGCCGCTGGTAGAGCGTGGGGCAGGGCGAGAGAATTTCGATGAACGAAAATCCCTTCTTCTGGAGGGCTTCCACCATGGCGTGCGCAATGTAGCGGACGTGATAGGCCGTCCAGCGCGCCACGTAGACGGCGCCCGACGATTCCGCCAGGAATGGCAGGTTGAAGGGCCGCTCGAAACAGCCGTAGGGCGAAGTGGTGGCGGTGGCCCCGACCGGGGTGGTGGGCGCCACCTGGCCGCCCGTCATCCCATAGGTGAAATTATTTACGCAGATAACCGTAATATCCACATTACGACGCGCGGCATGAATAAAATGGTTTCCGCCGATCGCAATCAGATCGCCGTCGCCGCTGTAAACCACCACGTGCAAGTTGGGGTTGGCCAGTTTGAGGCCGGTGGCAAAGGGAATGGCGCGGCCATGCGTGGTGTGGAAGGAATCGAGGTGCAAATATCCCGCCACCCGCCCCGTGCAGCCGATGCCCGAGACCACCGCCACCTTCTCGAGCGGCAGCTTCGATTCCACCAGGGCGCGGGCAAAACAGTTCACCGTCGTGCCGATACCGCAACCCGGACACCAGATGTGCGGCATGCGGTCCGCGCGCAGGAAGGGTTCGACCGGGTTGATGGGGGTGCTCATGCCGCCGCCTCGCGAATCGCGTTCAGGATTTCTTCCGGTTCGTGCACCGTGCCGCCGCCGTGTCCGAGCAGCAGCGTGCGCGCCTGGCCGCCGGCGCAGCGTTCCACCTCATTCACCATCTGGCCGTAGTTCATCTCGACCATCAAGAAGGCGTGAACCCGCGCCGCCAGCTCACGGATGCGCTTTTCCGGGAAGGGCCATACCACCACCGGCCGCAGCAGGCCCACCCGCAGCCCTTCGGCGCGCGCCATCTGCCTGGCCCGCTCCGCCACGCGTGAGGTGATGCCGTACGCCACCACGACAACGTCGGCGTCTTCCAGCCCGCGCTCTTCCCAGCGCGCGATGCGGTCCGCGTGGTCGCGGATTTTCCCCACCAACCGGCTCACCAGTTTTTGTTGCGCCTGCCAGTTCATGGCGGGGTAGCCGTGTTCGTCATGGGTCAAGCCGGTGACCTCGGCGCGATAGCCCTCCCCGGCCTTCGCCATTTCCGGAATTCCGTCCGGTCCCGGTCGGAAAGGCAGATATTCCGAGGGTGGAAGGGAAGTGTAACGGCGGGGGAAGAGCTTGATCTCTTCGGCGGGAGGGATCACCACCTTCTCGGTCATGTGGCCCACGCACTCGTCCATCATCACCAGCACCGGGGTGCGGTACTCCTCGGCAAAATTGAATGCGTCAATGGTCAGATTGAAGCATTCCTGCGGCGAGTTGGGGCACAGGGCGATGATTTCGTAGTCGCCATGCGACCCCCAGCGCGCCTGCATCATGTCGGCCTGGCCCGGCAAGGTGGGCAAGCCCGTGGAGGGCCCGCCGCGCTGCACATCCACGAGCACCAGTGGGGTTTCCGTCATTGCGGCGTAACCGAGGTGCTCCATCATCAGCGAGAAGCCCGGGCCGGAGACCGAGGTCAGGCGGCCGGACCAAGCGAAGAAGCCGAGCGCGATCACCGCGAGGATCGCGAGCGAAGTCGCAATGGGGCCGGTCAGGGTCGTGACGAGCGTTTGAAGAGTCGATTGAACCGGCGTCAAAGTCCCACCGGTCGCGAAGGCGGGCGACGCAACTCCGGACGATAGCGCGGCCGCTAAACGCAGAGCGGCTGACAATGCGGCTTTTCAGAATTCTAACATCGTTCTCTCTCTCCTGCTGTTACTCGACGTTCCAAACGAAGCCGGATTGCCAGCGGTTGTCGCCCGCTTCGCCTGAGGGTGAAGCCTCTCGCGACGCCGGGTCGGATTTTGGCCCCCGCCCTCTTGCCGCGGCCCGGCCAAAAGTTTTCGTTCGGGCGCAGGCCAATCGTAAAATTCGTTCAAGACGGTCGCGACGAAGCGCACCGTTTCCGGATATGGCGGGACGCCATGATATTGCTGCAAGTTTTCTTCGCCGGCGTTGTATGCGGCGAGGATAAAGAGCGGATTTCGGTAACGCGCATGAAGGTCGCGCAGGAACCTGATACCGCCGCGCACATTGTCTACGGGATCGCAAATATTGACCTTGTAGCGCTCGGCTGTGGCAGGCTCCAATTGCATCAATCCAATGGCGCCTTTCGGTGACAGCGCGTTCGGATCAAACCGGCTTTCGCCGTGAGCCACCGCCAACACGAATTCTGGATAGAAAGCCTCTTCCTTCGCGATTTTCTCTACGAGCGCTCGCGCGGTAGCGGCGTCCATATCGATCGGAGCGCCGCACGGGGGAGCGCGATTTCGGGCCTGTCCGAACATTCAGCCTCTCCACGGAGGGTTGCACGGCGACGACTCGTCCTTCCGGCGTGACGGCCGCTTCGATCACCCGAGGCGCGGGCCTTTGGGGCGAACTCTCTGCGATGGCAGGCGAACTCAGGGCGCACAGGACTGCTCCGGGCACGAAAAGGCTTCGACGCATGGTTTCATGCTCCTACTATTTAGTGTATGACATATACCGATGTGGCTGCGCCGCGCAAGAACCAAAAGGCTGAAAACATGATAAACAAGCGACGCCTTGTAACTGCTTTATGTTACAGCATCTTAGCCGCTTTCGTCGCCTGCCTCGGGGGCCGCGCAGGACGCCACGTTCCCCTGCAAAGTCCTTCTTTGCAGTCAGGCAAATTGGCCGACGATTCCCTATTGTGTTCCCATCATGCAGCAAGCCAATTGGATGCAATTGGTGGGCGTTGCGGTCGGAATCTGCCAGCAGGCGGTTCAACAAGCGCAGCAACAGCAGCCAAATCAGGTCCAAACGCAATCGCCGCTGGCGGCGAATACGTCAAATGGAGCTACCGGTCCAATTCTCTGTCCCAGCGGGTCTTTTCCTGTTTCTCAGGCCACTGGTGGATATACGATAAACTCAGCTGGTTCGATGTGCGGCGCGCCCACGTCGTCGGCGGTGCAGAATGTCGTCGCTTCTCAATGTTCAACCTATACCGATGGAACTTGCGCCGTCATTTTCAAGCCTGCCGATCTTACAATCACAAGTCCCCCTGCCCTGGCGCAGAGCGGCGATCGTGGCTTCGCAATGACGACGGCTCGGCTACGGCCGGCGATTGCGCTCCTCGCCGCCCTTTCGACCACTTCGACGCTCGCGCAAACGAAAGCCGTCGCCCTGGTTCCCGATTCCGCAGGACGCCATCTATGAAACCGGCGACACATGGATTGCTGGAGGCAAACGCTATCGCCTCTATGGCGTCCAATCATGCTTGCGCGCCACCTCTTTCACCAACGCCAAGGGTGTGAAGCGCGATTGCGGCGAGGCCAGCCTGGCGATGCTGGTCAGTCTCGTGCGGGACCTGCGGCCAATGTGCTACGCGGCGGCCAATATCGATTACGGCCGGACGGTCCTCGTCTTTTGCTTCGCCACGATGGAGCAAGGTAGAAACAAGGGTTCGCGTTTGGACCTCGGAACGGCGCTCATTTCCATTGGATATGCCTTCGCGTCGGTCACGATCGACGGCCGCCCGGTCTACTCGCCCTATCTCGTCGCGGAGACGCAGGCGAAGAACACGAAATCCGGCCTATGGGCTTATCCCGACATGCCCGATCCGAACGCCATCATTCTCGAGAATTACAAACCTCCAAAGCCCGCAGGCCCCTCCCCTGCCGCCGCATCATCCGCGCGCGACGAGAAACCTCGATAGATCGACAGCCTCTTTTTACGTCGGATTTGGCGGGTGCCCTGCCCTGTTCAATTTGGCGCGCAGGCTCGCATACCGCCAGAACGTCACCCCTATCGCCGTCGCGCCGCCGGCGACCGCGATCCACAGGACGACGATCATAATATGATCGAGCAACCCGAGCTCATTCCATCGGAACGCGCGAACGAGCGTCATGGCGGCTATCGCCACGACCATCATGGCGATCGAGCCAATCCCGCGGTTTCTTTCCATGTGTCGCGTCTCTCAATTGCTCATCCCCGTTGGCGGGCGCCCGGCGAGAGAAGCCCTAGCCGAAACGCCGGCTGACGAGCGCAAGGGGCAAGCCCTCGGCTGACGCCGCCCCTTGGGTGCGCTCGCCGGCGCCCCGGCTCACGGGCTCTCACGGGGCGACCGCCTCGCAACGGAGAGAGAGCCATGAAAGACCGTTTCGACATCCACCAGGAAATCACGAACCGCATTGTCTCCGCCATCGAGGCCGGCGCGGGCGATTTCAAGCTACCCTGGCATCGTGCGGCCAGCACGAGAGCCCCGATCAATGCGACCACGGATCGGGCCTATCGAGGCGTCAATATTCTGTCCTTGTGGATTGCGACGCAAGCCTTGGGCTACGAGTTGCACAAGTGGGCGACGTTCAAGCAATGGCAGGAGCGCGGCGCCTGCGTTCGCAAGGGCGAGAAGGGCACGCCGATCGTTTTCTACAAAAACTTGGCTGTCGATGTGCGCGAGGAATCCGGCGCTGACGGCGAAGAGGGCGGCAAGACGATCCCCTTTGCGCGGGCCAGTTGGGTTTTCAACGCATCTCAGGTCGATGGCTACCAGTCGGACGCCCCGACTTTGCCCGAGCGCCCGCTGTTCGAACGCATCGCCAGCGTGGACCACGCGATCGCCGCGACGGGCGCGCGGATCGAATATGGCGGCTCCCGCGCCTGCTACAACCGGCTCACCGACTGCATCAGCATCCCTGACGAAAGAGCATTCTTTGGAACCGAGACCAGCACGGCGCAGGAAGCGTTTTATTCCACCATCCTTCACGAATTGTCGCACCATTCGGGCGCTGAGAGTCGCCTCAATCGCGAAAAAGGCAAACGCTTTGCCGATCGCGCCTATGCGTTCGAAGAGCTGATCGCGGAATTGTCGGCGGCGTTCCTTTGCGCGGAACTCGGGATCACCAATGACCCGCGTCCTGATCACGCGCAATATATGGCTCAATATCTCACGATCCTGAAGAACGACAAGAAGGCGATCTTCGCCGCCGCCGCGGCCGCCAGCGCCGCGACGGACTATATTTTGGCGTTCAGCCGAAAGCCCCGGGAGGAGGCCGCTTAGGCGGCTTCTCACGACGGGAGATTTATTCGAAGTTCGAAGGCGACCGGTAAAGGCGGAAACTTTGGACACAAATTTCGTGCGTCTCGCACGATGGCTCTCCGGGGCGGGGTTGTTGGGAGCTCCCAACGCCTTCATCGCGAAACCCGTTAATTCCTGTTAACTAAAAATTGCTTGCGCAAATCAAGTTTTCTGGCACTTTCACGGAACCTTGCCGCTCAAGGCGAATCTTCCGTTAGCGAAGGGCCTTTTCGTGAATTCAGCTTCCGCCCGTTCGGAACCTCACGTCCCGTCGATCGACGACACGATCGGCGCGCATGCTCGGCTGCTCAGTGAACAACTGCAGGCGATGAGTGAAGCCGGGTATCTCACCGAAGCCGCGCGCGCCGGCGTGCCGCTGCCCGAAGCGATGCAGCAGTCGCGGCATCGCTCCGTAGCAGGCGGCGCGGTATTACAATGAGGGCGAAATCGCGCGGGGCAGGGCGGCGCGATTGGCGTAGGCGTCAGGGTAATGGTCAGCCCGCTGACCCCTTGAGGCATTCACCAGCTCGCGCTGAATCCGGGCCAGAGCGCTGCTAGGCGCAACTTTCATTGCGCGTAGTCCCATTCTTGCGCATAGACTTGATTGTTGCGCGAACCTGAGCCATTCTTGCGCGTAGAGTTTACACGCAAGAAAGCTCCGCCTTGGCGAAACAGATTCCCGATGACGCGCTGGCCGCTATCGAAAACGCTGTGCGCCGTAATCCAGGCGGCGTCTCGGCGCAAGAGGTCATGCGCGCCCTGGCAGCCCCGATTCCCCTTCGGACCCTGCAATATCGCCTCAAATCTCTCGTCACCCGAAATCGTCTCATCATGGACGGCGAAGGGCGCTGGGCGAGATACCGGATGCCCGACGCTGCTGCCCTCGCGCGACCCGACGTAGTCGCACGGGAAGAAGCCGAAGAGCCTCCGATTCCTTTATCCGAGGCAGGGACATCGATCCGCGACTATGTCCGGCAGGCGCCGGAAGCCCGCAGGCCCGTCGGTTACGACCGCAAGTTCCTCGACCACTATCGCCCGAACGTATCCTTCTATCTGACCGGACAGGACCGCGCGCATCTGGCGGTTGTGGGACGGCCGCAAATCGCCGAGCAGCCCGCCGGCACCTACGCCAAGCAGATCCTCAACAGGCTTCTCATCGACCTCTCCTGGAATTCGAGCCGTCTCGAAGGCAACACCTACTCGCTTCTCGACACCAAGCGTCTCATCGAACTCGGTGAAGAGGCCGAGGGACGCGCGCATCTCGAAGCGCAGATGATCCTGAACCACAAGGACGCCATCGAGTTTCTGGTCAGCGCCGCCGACGAGATCGGCTTCAACCGCTACACCATCCTCAATCTCCACGCACTCCTCGCCAATAACCTCCTCGCCGATCCCACCGCGGCCGGCAGGCTCCGCTACATCGCCGTCGGCATCGAACGCTCCGCCTTCCATCCGCTCGAGGTGCCGCAGCTCATTGAGGAGTGCTTCGATCAAATCCTGGCGACCGCCGCCGCAATCGCCGATCCTTTCGAGCAAGCGTTCTTCGTCATGGTGCAGCTTCCCTATCTGCAACCCTTCGACGATGTGAACAAACGAGTATCGCGCCTCGCCGCGAATATCCCTCTCATCAAAGAGAACCTTTCGCCGCTGTCCTTCGCCGATGTTCCCCGACGGAGCTATACGGAAGCCATGCTCGGCGTCTACGAGCTGAACAAGATCGACCTCCTCAAGGATGTCTTCATCTGGGCCTACGAGCGCTCGGCCGCTCGCTACGCCGCTGTCCGTCAATCCCTTGGCGAGCCCGATCCCTTCCGGCTGCGCTACCGCGAACAGTTACGCGAGATCATCGCTGATCTCGTCCGATCACGCCTGGGGCGCAAGGACGCCGCGGCGCGAATAGCCGCCTGGTCGGCAAAGGAGATCGACCCTGGCGATCGCCAGCGCTTCGCCGAGGTTGTCGAGGCCGAACTCACAAGTCTGCACGAAGGAAATTTCGCCCGCTATCGAATCCGTCCCTCCGAATTCGCGGCCTGGCGGCAAGTCTGGGAGGCGAGATGACCGACAGACCATATCCTGTCGTCGCCGCGGATGATTTCGCTCGCCGATTTTCCATGCGCGCGGGCAGTCTCATGTGGCTGCTTGGCGCGGGAGCTTCGGCCTCCGCAGGGATCCCAACAGCCTGGGATATGATCTGGGAGTTCAAGCAGCAGCTCTATGTCAGTCAACGTCGCGTCTCGCCAAAGAGTGTCGCCGATCTTTCCAATCCGGCCGTGAGAAGATCGCTTCAAGCGTTCATCGATGGCCTCGACCGATTCCCCTCGACCGGCGCGCCCGACGAATACGCCGCTCTGTTCGAAGCGGCTTACCCCAGCGAGCACGATCGACGAACATACATTGCCGCCAAGCTGAGCGGAGCCAAACCGTCCTTTGGTCACATCGCGCTCGCGACGCTGATGAAGGCAGGCCGAACCAGGGCCGTCTGGACAACGAATTTCGACCCGCTCGTGGCCGACGCCTGCGCCAAGGTCTACGACGGGACCGGGCATCTGACGACGGTTGCTCTCGACGCACCTGATCTCGCGAGGGACGTGCTCAACGGCGGTCGCTGGCCGGCGGAAATCAAGCTACATGGCGACTTCCGCTCTCGTCGCCTGAAAAACACGGGCGACGAACTCCGCCAACAAGACGCCATCCTACGCGACTTGCTGGTAGGCGCCTGTGGTGGTTCGGGCCTGATCGTGGCCGGGTACAGCGGGCGGGACTACTTCGTCATGGATACGCTTGAGGAAGTCCTGGAGAAAGCCTCACCGTTTCCCGGCGGGTTGTTCTGGCTGCATCGCGGCGAGGATCCGCCTCTCCCGAGAAATCTCGGATTTCCTGGCCAAAGCGGCGGCCAAAATTGTTGATGGCGGTCTGGTCGTGATCGAGAATTTCGATGAAACGTTGCGCGACCTCGTTCGATTGCTGAAAGATTTGGACATGACCGCGCTGGAGACCTTCTCCGCCCAACGCCACATCTGGTCTCCCGCGGCCAAACCCAGCGGTGGTCGCGGTTTTCCGGTTGTGCGGTTCAATGCTCTGGAATTGACGACCGTGCCCTCCGTGTGCCGCCGGGTGAACTGCGACATCGGCGGCCAGGCCGAAGTTGTCGCGGCAATAGAACGAGCGAACGTTCAAATCCTGGCGACCCGCACTCAGGCGGGCGTGCTGCTTTCGGCGCTGACAATGGTGTGCGGAGCGCATTCCGAGCCACGGAATCAAGGAATTCGACCTCCACGCGATCGAGCTCCGACGCCTGCGGTATGACAGCCCAGTGCGCGGACTTCTTCGACTGGCCCTTTCCCGCGCTCTGGCCGCTAGGCATGGACTGACGCTCATTCGCCGACGTAACACCGATCTGTTGGCGCCGTCCGATCCTGCCGACGAGCGTTGGACGCCGCTGAAGAAGCTCATTGGCAACCTGTGCGGCAGCGTCCCAAAGCACCCAGAACTTAAGTGGTGCGAGGGCGTCGGCACGCGTCTCGACTGGGGGGATAATCGATTATGGCTCCTTTTCGAATCACGAACCGTCATGACAGGCGTGACGGAAGAAAATCGCGCCGCCTCGACTGATTTCTCCCGAGAGCGGACGGTCCGCCGGTACAACAACGTGCTGAACGAACTCATTTCCTTCTGGGCGAGCCTACTCGCTGCAAATGGCTCCGAACTCCACGCTCTCGGCGTCTCGGCCGGCGTCGACGCCGTCTTCAAACTCGGGGCGGACACGGCGTTTTCGAGGAGGTGGAGAGGATGACGAGCGAGATCACGCCCCATCTCTGGTTTCCGGAGCCTAAGCTATCCTTTCATCCCGAGCGGGTGGACGACGTTGATACCCATCCGCTTAGAGGTCTTCTGCGCTTTGGGCCATATTGTCCGGCCTTGTCCCCGATCCCATCCGTGTAGCCACCATCGCCCCCGCCGGAGAGGGGCATAGGCTCTATGATTTCATGAAGGCGCTGAATTCCGAGTATGAGCCCAAGGAGCGGAAGGATTATCTGCCCAAATGGCCGGGGTTCAGCGGGGCTTTCAACCTCCACATGCGCGGTGCAACGAAACCCTGCCATATCGAACTCGACGATCGCTTGGAAGGGGAGATGCGGGACTCCGCTTCGCCCCACGTTGTGCTCGCCGCACGTTTAATTTCGAGCCTTCAGACATTGGAGACCAGGCGAGACGAGTTCGACGTGATCTTTTTGTATCGTGCCGGGGACTTGGTCGTCGGGTTTCTCCGGCGCAATTGACGAGGATTTCGACCTCCACGATCATCTCAAGGCTGCGACGGCGGCCCGGCGAATTCCCATTCAGCTTGTCAGAGAGGATCGCGCCCTCGCTTACCCTGATAGGGCGAGTGTCATGTGGCGCGTGGGATTGGGCTGATATGCGAAGGCTGGCGGGATCTTGAAGCTAGCCGAAGCGGACGAGGAAACCGCCTACATCGGAATTTCCTATGCGATGCGCCCCGTCGAATTCGAACGGCCGCGGTTCGTCACGTGCTGGTAACCGGGGCAGATTTCCGGGCGCGCTGCGTTTGGTCTAT
>CAVQYM010000025.1:0-28003 GCA_963718175.1 uncultured Acidobacteriota bacterium | reverse complement strand
GGAGCTTCGGAATCGGTGAATAGGCGTCGTTGAGCGCCGCTAAGAGCCATGCCTTTTTGACCCTCCACTCCTCCTTTTACTGATCCCTTCCTATTTTCGCATTCGCAGAAAAGGCTTGCTCTTATCCCTCTCTTATTGTATTTATACAATAAGATGAAAATCGAACCTCGCGGCTCGCAAGCTTCACGACTCCGCCAACGCAAGTTTGAACTGGCGCGGCGTTTCCATCTTCCCGACGATCTGCTGCCCGGCTCACTTTCCCTCTCCCATCTCCGCTGCGGCAAGCCCACCTGCCACTGCGCCCAGGACAAGCAGGGGCATCCCGTCTGGTCCCTCACCTTCATGGTGCGGGGCAAGAAGCATGTCCAGCACATCCCCAGCGCATGGGTCGAGGACGTCCGCCGCCGCGTGCACGCCGGACGGGAGTTTCAAGAGGCGGTGAAGGAAGTACTGGCCGCCAATGCTCAACTGCTGGTGCTGGCGCGCCAGCAAAGGCGCAAACTGCGGTGAAAGGGCCGACGCCGCGTCGCCTGAAGAAGTACGTCTCGAAGTGTCTGCGCCTGAAGTCCTACTTGCGGTCGCCGGGTGATGGCCGCACCCAGGGTCGCATTCCGGCCGCCACTCTGCTGTGGGCTTTGCTGATGGGTGCCTGGCTGCGCCGCGCCGCCTTCGCGGGCATTGAAGCGTTGGTGCGTTCACGGGCCCGCCGCGCCCTGGACGTTTCTCAGCGCTTCGGCGATGACGCGCTCGGGTATTTCACTGCCCGGCTCGACCCGGCGGTGACGCGCCGGGCGGCGGCCACCGCCGCACGGGAGGCCAAACGTCACAAGGCCTTCGACGCCAGCCGCTGCATCGGGCTGGTCCTGGATGGAACGGCCGTCGCACGAGCCCGCGAAAAAGTTTGTGATCTGTGTCGTCCTTACCGGAATAAAAAGAAAGAGATCCTCGGTTATCACCACCGGTTGGTCATGGCGAGCGTGGCGGGCACGGGCTTGACGCTTCCCTTGGATGTGGAACCTTACGGCCCGGGCGATAGTGAGTACAACGCGGCGCGGCGGCTCCTCCCGCGCGTCGTCGTTAACCTGGGTCGCCGGTTTGCCGATTACGTGGTCGTGGATGGGGAGTTTGCCCGCGCTCCCTTTCTGCACGAGGCCAACGATCTGGGGCTGTACGTGGTTGCCCGGCTGAAAGGCAATCTCCCGGAATTGTTCGCCGCCGCCGAGAAAAGGTTCTCTCGCCAGCCTCCTCACCAAACCTTCCGCCACGGCAAGGATCGGGTGGAAATCTGGGACGCCGACGACTTCGATCCTTGGGAAACCCTGCGGTGGGAAACGGTGCGGGTGATCCGTTATCGGCAGTACAAGCCGAACGGGAAGGTCCACGAGGCCTACTGGCTCACCGACTTTCCGCGCTCCCGCGTCAGCAGCCGCACCCTCTTCCGTATGGCCAAGAGCCGCTGGGAGATCGAGAACCAAGGCTTCAACGACGCCAAGAACCGCTACGGCTTCGAGCACCTCTGCCACCACGAGCGCCACAGTCTGTTGGCGGTCTGGCTGCTGACCTGCCTGGCCCTCACTATCGAACGGCTCTACCGTGTGCGCTACCTCCATCGCGGCACGCACCCGGTGCGAGCCGCCATCGATCTCCTCCTTCTCTTGCAACTCAGCCTGGGAAGGCCGGTCACCAGCGTCTCAGACTCCAGTTGACCATTCCCTTTCTGCGGGGGTCGGGTTTTCCTTTTCCCATGCTCCTCCGGCTGAGCCGATGCGGGGTGGGCGTGTCGGCCAAGAGCGAAAAAACAGGCTTGGAAAATAGGCGTCGGTTGACCGTGCCCCCGCGCTCAGCCGTCAAACGCGCCCCAAGCGAGAACTCCAGCGATTCACTATCGAGGGATTCCGAAGCTGCTGCGCGGACGCTGCCAAGGAGGAATGATGAATATGCGAAGATTATTGTGGACCATCCCCATAGTGTTCCTTGCTATGGGCGTGCCCACCGCCCGATCCGGTGATTTTACCCTCATGGGCAGTGGGTCGGCGGGCGCTCAAACGTGGACGGTAGCCGGCCTGCCAACCGAGGGCCATGGAGGGCCCTATTGGAACGGCGCGTCCTCGGACGGGCATAACATGAACATCGGCTACTGTCTCGCCACCCCCAACTGCGGGCTTACCTCGCCCCCAGGGGCCCTGCCCTACTGGGGTAATTCAAACGGCACCGCCGATCCCAACGTGTACTTCGCGGGAAACGGATCGAGTGGTAATGCCGCGCTGGAACTCACAATCGCGGGCAATGCCGGGATTAACGTATTTGGGTGGGTGCAAACCAACTCGAGCGGCAGCAGCATAATAGGGGGGCCGAACGTTCTTTTCTCCGGCGGAACCCCAATCGGCACGACGGTCACCTTCACCCCAACCGCTTACTTTGCATTCTACCTGACCGGCGCCGGCAACACTACTTGGTATACCGTCTCGGGTCAAAACTCAACGGACACGAACGCCCAGCACTTCGCGTTTTTCCAGGGCGCGAATTCAACGATGTGGATTGGATCGGAGGATCTCCCGTTGCAGAGCAGTGACAAAGACTATAACGATTTGGTGCTGGAGCTCCAGCCGGCTGTCTTTACTCCTGAGCCGGCTTCGCTGGTTCTGATGGGTACGCTGCTGGGCATAGCGGTTCTCGTGCACAAAACTGGTCAGGCACACTGACCCTCCGCGTCTCGAAAATCCCTACCGTGGCGCCAGCCCGTGATTGGGTCGGCGCCACGCAGTACGCGGCGAGTGTCACGTCAAACCGAGGAGAAGGGACCGCCTCATTGATTCTGCTCCCTCTCGCGAAGGTCCTCACTTTTTGATGTCCCGTCGTGCGCGGTCCGCTGACCCAGGTCACCCGCGGTCGCCAGCATGAAGAACGTGCTAAGCCCCGCCATATCTTGCACGCTGGGATCAGGCGCCCACCCGAGCCAAGCCATCAAGTCAACCAACGCCATTACCCCACGCATGTCCATGCCCACCCCACTTCGAAAAAAGGCCCCACCACGTAGGCGCACGATGCCGACTCGTGGAGTTGCGGCCATCGATCATGAGCATTGCCGGGCACGTCTCACGCCAGGTTTTGGAGCATTACTGGCATATCAGGCTCGCCGCCAAGCGCACCGCCTTGGATTCGATTGCCACGCCCCTGCCCGCCCCTGCCAGTGAAAATACGCCGGTTTTTAGGGGAGATGTGCACCAATATGGTAACCAAATCGGGATGCCTCAAAATGGTGCTACCAGTAGGTTATTGAACTGAATGGTGGACCTGGGGAGGATCGAACTCCCGACCCCATGGTTGCAAACCATGTGCTCTCCCAGCTGAGCTACAGGCCCACTAGTGCTTCATCAATATAGTGACGGGGATTTTCGTAATCGTCAACCTCACTTCGCAGCATTCCCCGGTCCACCCACGGGATAAAGCTTGGGAATTCGTTCCTCGACGGGCGGCAACGGTGGAAAGGGAGCGTGCGGCTCCGTTTGGTACCAGTAGGCAACCGAGAAATAGCTATCCGAGCGGTGATTGGCATGCCCATGCTCGATCGTGGCGCGAATCGACTTGGTAAAGGGAATCGGTGAATCCAAGTGGAAACGATAAACCGAGGATCGGCCTCCCGCCACTTCACTGCCTACGAGCGGCGCGCCGAATAGCGCGTAGGAGAAGGGCTTGCCGCCAAAATCCCATGCCCCCAGGAAGTAATCCTCCGAACCCGTGCCCTCGATGGTGGGAAGCTTGTCGCCGTCGATGAAAAACATGTCGTCGCCTTCGCCCCACCATTCATCCTGGTTCTGTAACACCGACATGGTTTCACCTACATAGTGCCCACGCCCCGTGGCCTCGAGCCAAACATAGTTGCCCTCGCCGGTCAGGTTGGGCTTATTGCCGACGTTGGGGTCGCCATTGCTGTGCCATTGACTTGTCGAGCCGTGGTTGGGAGTGGCTTGCCGATATTGGGCGTGGAAATAAAGCGTATCGGCGGGCAGGGGTTTTGCGTACACGCGATATTCAATATTAAAGTAGCAGTCGTCCACCTTCCGCGTGCCTTCGTTAGTCACCGTGATCCTGGCCCTTTTCTGAAAAGGCATGGGGAAAAATGAGTTCAAGGCTTTCACGGAACCGACGGCGAGGGGAAGAGATTGGTAAGTGAAATACTCGCCAAGGCCCAAGCCAAAGAAGTCGCCGATCGGGGCCTCAACACTGGGAGTGGGTTCATTATCCCAATACATGCGCAGGACCAGTTTTTTTAGGTGATAGCTTTCCCCGCTGGCGATGGTAAACCACACGTGGGTGATGACGCCGGGGCCGGAATCCTCGAGCACGGTGAGCGTTTCACCGGCGGCAATCGGACGCGAGTCGTCGTTCCCCCCGGTGCGGTCCCAGCTCCCGGCGCGCTTCAAAACATAGTCACGGGGTTTCGTCAGGTCCGACAGCAGCCCGCTTAATTCCTGAGCGTGCACAATGGGTACGATACAGATCGAGAGCAGAAGCAATCCCAGCCTTCGCATGGAGACCTCCTCGGATTTACTACCAGAATGCATGAAAACGCGGGGATTCTATCACACGCGGGGGTCAACCCCATCTCCCTTCGCCCGGCGGGCCCGGCGGCCTGTGGGTCAATTTGATGTAGAGGCGGCTTCACGCCGCCATATGGCGAGGTAAACTCGCCGCTACAACACCAAACTGACCCACCACCCGCCCGGCCAAGCATGTCAGCACCAAGCATGTCAGCCCTCGACTTCGCCGCGCCTCGGGGTTAAGCTGTGGTCGCAGTATTTAGACCAGGCAAGGTCATCCCATGCGCTTCACAAATTCGCGAGAAGTCACCAGTCCCACAAATTCCCTGATGAAGGTCTTCCGGCGCGCGCTCGCCGACGGGACCACCACGCAGGATTGGCTGGCGGTGGAAGGTCCGTTCCTGGTGGAGGAAGCGCTGAATGCGGCCCCGCGCGTCAAAACTCACAGCGTGCTGGTGGCCAGCGGGGCAGCGGAAAAGTTTTCCGCCCTGCTCCAGCGTCTGCCGGCAGAAGCCGAAATGACGCAGGTCCCCGATCGATTGTTTGAGAGCGTTGCGCAGACGCAGTCCCCGCAAGGAATCGCCGCCTTGGTGGAGCTTCCGGTCTATAAGCTGGAGCAAGTTGTGGCCGCCGCCCATCCCTTAGTGGTCGTAGCCTGCCGCCTTCAGGACCCGGGAAACCTGGGCACGATGATGCGCACCGCTGTGGCGTTTTCTGCTTCGGCGTTCCTGACTTTGCAGGAGACGGTAAGCCCTTTCAATCCCAAGGCGGTGCGCTCTTCGGCCGGAGCCATCTTCCGGCTTCCCCTCGTTTGCGGCCTCGACCCGAAAGAGGCCTTGCCCTTTCTGAGCCGGCGCGTCCGCATTGTGGCCGCGGAGCGCAACAGCCCGGCATCACTCTCCCAGGCAGACCTGACAGGGCCGATCGCCATTCTCGTCGGGCGCGAAGCCGCCGGCCTGCCGGAAGAGATTGCCCGCTACGCCAGCCAGCTTCTGAGCATCCCCATCCGCAAGGAAGTGGATTCCTTAAACGCGGCGACCGCGACGAGCATCTTTCTATACGAGGCGGCAAGACAGAGAGGGTTTAGATATTGAATCATCGGGTCATTTAAAGGCTGTCCGTGGTCCGTTGTCCGTTGCAAGAGGAATGCGGAGATCGAAGTCTTAAGCCACTGACGACTGACAACGGACCACGGACAGCTTTTCAATGACCCGATGACCCGATGATCCGATGACCCGATTCCTATGAGCCTTTTCGAACCCGCTCCCACCGACCACGCCGACGGCGCAACGCGGCGCGCCGCCACTCCCTCGCCATTGGCTGACCGCATGCGGCCCGAGACCATCGAAGACTTCGTGGGGCAGCTTCACATTCTGGGGCCGGGAAAGGCGCTGCGGCGCCAAATCGAGCGCGATGAATTAGGCTCGATGATTCTCTGGGGCCCGCCCGGCTCCGGCAAAACCACGCTGGCCACCATCGTCGCCCGCAAAACGCGCAGTGACTTTGTGCGCTTCAGCGCCGTCCTTTCCGGCATCAAGGAAATCAAGGAAGTGATGGCGGCGTCGGAAAAATCCCGTCATTACGGTCGGCGCACGGTGCTTTTCATCGACGAAATTCACCGCTTCAACAAGGCTCAGCAGGATGCGTTTTTGCCCTACGTCGAACGCGGCGACATCGTGTTGATTGGCGCCACCACGGAAAACCCATCGTTCGAAGTCAACGCGGCGCTGCTTTCCCGCGCCAAGGTCTACATGCTCTCGGCGCTCTCGACCGACGAGGTGCAGACCCTTCTCCGCCGCGCCCTTGCGGACGAAAAGCGTGGCTTCGGTTCGCAACGCATCGAGATTTCCGACGAGCTTCTGCGCCAAATTGCGGTCTTCTCCAACGGCGACGCGCGCGCGGCGTATAACACGCTCGAAACCGCCGTGGCGGCCGCTGCGCGCGATGCGGAAGGACGCGCCATCATCACCGAGACCCTGGTTGAAGACGCCATCCAGCGGAAAGTCCTGCTCTACGACAAGTCCGGCGAGGAACACTACAACCTGATTTCAGCGCTGCACAAGTCCGTCCGCAACTCCGATCCCAGCGCCGCGCTTTACTGGCTGGGGCGCATGTTGGAGGCCGGGGAGGATCCCCTCTACATCGCGCGCCGACTGATTCGCGAAGCTTCCGAGGACATCGGCATGGCCGATCCCCATGCTTTGAGCGTGACGGTGGCGGCAATGCAGGCGGTGCATTTCCTGGGAATGCCGGAAGGGAACCTGGCGCTGGCGGAGGCGGCAGTCTATCTCGCGCTGGCGCCCAAATCCAACGCCCTTTACGTCGGCTATGGCGAAGTGGCGCGCGACGCGCAGCAGACCATGGCGGAGCCGGTCCCGTTGCATCTGCGCAACGCGGTGACCGGACTGATGGCCAACTTCGGCTACGGCAAAGGGTATCAGTACGCGCACCAAGCCGAGGACAAGCTCACCGACATGCAATGCCTGCCCGACAACCTCAAGGACCGGCGCTATTATCGCCCCACCGACCAGGGCTTGGAAAAAAGGTGGAAGGAGAAAATGCAAGCCATCGAGGAGTGGAAGAGGCAAAGGGCGGGCGGAAAAGAATAAACTGGTTGGCCGGCCCTACCCAGGTCGTTCGGCGGCAACGTACACAGAGGGGATGGCAAGCCGTCCCCCTGCCATTTGCGGTGGCGCCGATATGGCCATTTATATCGGCGACCGTTAAGGAGTCACGACAGCCAGGGTCAGGACGCCTGAACACGAAGGTTGCACGTGTTGGCGAAGAAGGGCGCCCCGGCCCTGGCGAAGACCGCTCTAGCCTCCATTTAAGGCTGCTTTAAGGTTCGCACATACTTAATGACGGCGTCCACCGATCCCGGATCAAGAAGGTGCTGCACCGAACCTTGCCCCATCCGCACAGGATCCATGTTACGTTTGCCTTGGGTGATAATGTCCCTCAACTCCTGGTTCGATTTTGCCTGGACTTGCGCGGAATCAAGTCGGGGAATCGGAGTCTGGAAGAACTTATCGGCCGCCGGATTGCCATTGCCGCGCAGTCCGTGGCACCGGGCACAGGTGTGGTCGAAAACCTCCTTCCCCGACATGGTGGCCTGCGCGCCCGAGACCACCGCGATCACCATTTCATGAGCATGTTGTTTGGGCGAAGCGTTCACCAGCACTCCTCCTTCACCGGGTATCCATAGCTCGGAGAGCACATGGTGGCCTTCGAAGGCGTCAAACACCAAGCCTGTGTCCTTAAAGAGGGAGGGCCCACCAAGCCGGGCGATGATGGGCAGCTTGGTCTCTCCGCCCTTGGCGCCACTGATCACAAAGGTTTGCTCGCCGGGGGTAAGCTTGAATTGATACGCCCCCGCCGGAAACGATGTGCCACCTGCCTCGAAGCCAAACGGAACATTCGCGCTTAGGATTATCCCCGTCTGCCCGTGAGCAGACGCAACTGCCAGCAGGGTTAGGATGCTGATGATGGTGAAATTTCTAGCTGTAATCAATAGGGTCTTCATGGGAGTTTCTCCTTGTTTGGATTGGGAGGATGTCGAAGTCGGAGCCTGCGCGCGAGTGGCAACTATTGGTGCTGCCAGCGCGGCAACTGCTGTACCGGGACCACGCATGGGGATGCCGCGGAGTTCTGTTCGCTCAGTCATCAAGAAGCGCCTTTCCCGCGCCATTCGTGTTGTTGGCCGCCAGAGATCCTCTTAGACCAGCATTTCTATTTTGGAACCTTGACTGAACTGAATATACACCCAACCGCCTTTTGGGGTGAGCTTCTTTTGTCCTTATCATTCCCGAGCGACTCCGGCTGGCCAGGAAGAGGCCAGCGGGTAGCCCCGGTCAGCGCAACTCTGACCGTGGGCTTTTCTCGCAATAGCGCCGGCTAAATCCTTTCGGCCACGAAGCGCTTGGCGTGTTCTTTCAGAATGCATCGATCCATTACAACCTTGAGGCCGGCGGCGCGGGCGCGCTCGGCGGCCTGCTCGTGGGCCACCCCTTCCTGCATCCACACCACCTTCGCGCCCTTGCGAATCGCGGCTTCCACCACTTCCGGCACAAACTCCGGGCGTCGGAAGACGACCACCACATCGAAAGCCTCGGGCACCGCGTCGAGTGATGCATAACACTTCTCCCCCAATACCGATTCTTCATGGGGATTCACGGGAATAATTCGATACCCATGGCGCTGCATGTAAGCCGCCACGCCGTGGCTCGGGCGCGTGGTCCTTGAGGACAAGCCCACCACCGCCAGCGTTTTGAATTGCTCGAGAATCTCTCGGATTGCGTCAAACATATAGAATCTGGAAGGTAGAAGCTAGAAGGTAAAAACGCTTGAACCACGGACCTGTTCTGCAGGTCCGCGGCTCGTCATCTATGGGCCTGGAAAAGCCGCGGACCTACAGAGCAGGTCCGCGCCACACTTCCCCATCCTCGCTTCTAACTTCTAGCTCCTAACTTCTAGCTTCTGTCTTCGCGAGCACCCGTTGCAGCGCTTCGAGGAATTGCTCGTTGTCCTCGTGTCTTCCCACGGTCACGCGAAGACACGTGGGAAAGTCGTAGAGCTTCATGGGCCGGACGATGACGCCTTCGTGGAGGAGGCGGATGAAGTCTTCTTCACAATCCCGGCCGGTATCGACGAGCAGGAAGTTCCCGGCGGAAGGCGTGTAGCGCACTCCCGCGAGGGTCAACTCGCCGGTGAGGAATTTCATCTCCCGGCGGTTGGTCTCGACCGACTTGGCCACGTGCTCGCGATCGTCGAGCGCCGCCCTGCCCGCCACCTGCGCCAGGCTCGAGGCGTTAAAGGGCGAGCGAATGCGCTGCAAGCATTCGATCAGCTCCGGGTGCCCCATGCCGTACCCGAGGCGTATGCCCGCCAGGCCATGCACCTTGGAAAAGGTCCGCAGCACCAGCAGGTTCTTGCCCGCCCGCACACAATCCACCGAGTGGGAATAGTCCGGCCGCAGCACGTATTCAAAATAGGCCTCGTCCAGCACCACCAGGACGCGCGGCGGAATTGCCGCCAGAAAGCGGTCAAGCTCTTCGGCCGTAAAGATGGTGCCCGTCGGGTTGTTGGGATTGCCGAGGTAAACCACCTTGGTGCGCGCGGTGACAGCGTGAGCAATCGCCGGCAGGTCGAAGGTCATCTCGCGCATCGGCGTCTGCACCAGGCCCGCACCCATGTCCTCGATGGCCAGCCGGTACATATAAAAAGCCGATTCGGAGGTGACCGCTTCATCCGCGCTGCCCGATAGAAAGGTCTTGGCCACCAGCTCGATCAGGTCGGTGGAACCTGCGCCCAGGATGATCTGATCCGCAGGGAGCCCGTGAACCTCCGCGAGTCTGTGCCGCAGATAATATCCGCTTCCATCCGGATAGAAGTGAATATTATTGAGATAGTTTCGGATGGCTTCCTGAGCCTTGGGGGAAGGCCCCAGAGGATTCTCGTTTGAGGCCAGCTTGATGGCCGTGTGTCCCAGTTCGCGCTCGACTTCCTCGATCGGCTTGCCGGGCGGGTAGGGCCGAATGCGGCTGGACCAGGGCGGAAGGATATCGTAAATCGAGGATCGAGGCATGGATTGTGGTTTGCAGGAGTCAGAAGTCAGGAGCCAGAATGCAGTAGACGGTAGACGGTATGCTGTATACGGGATTGTGGTACTGCTCCCTCACCCCTGTTTACTGTCTACCGTATCCCGTTTGCTGTCTTCCGACTCCTGGCTCCTCGCTGCTGGCTCCTGTATGGTCTGTCCCCTTCCAATTCTTTAGCCGCGAGACTTCCGCGCGCGTCAGGTGGCGCATTTTTCCGGGCGGCAGATCCTTGTCCGTCAGGAACGCGATGCGAACGCGTTTTAACTTTACCACTCCTTTGCCGATGCGCTCAAACATCCGCCGCACCTGATGGTAGCGGCCTTCCACCAGGGTGATTTCAAACCAGGGTTTGTCGCCCTGTCCGAGGGAGCGAATCTGGCAGGGTTCGGTTCGCCGCCCGTCGAGGGCAATGCCGCTCTCGAGTTTGGCAATGTCCGCAGCCTCCGGCCGGCCTTCCAACTTGACTTGGTATGATCTGGGGACAGCCGATGCCCGCGACATCAGGAAATTCGCCAGCTCCCCATCGTTGGTCAAAATCATCAAGCCCGAGGAGTGATAGTCCAGCCTGCCGACCGGATAGACGCGCTGCTTGATCCCACGCACCAGCGAAACCACGGTGGGGCGGCCCTGCGGATCGCTGACCGTGGAAACGTAACCGACCGGCTTATTCACCAGCAAGTAGACATATTCGGTGGCGCGGGCGAGCAATCGGCCGTCCACTCGAACGTGATCGCGGTCGGGGTCAGCCTTCGAGCCCAGCTTGGAGACCGCTTTCCCATTAACCGTCACGCGGCCTTCCAGAATGATCTGCTCGGCCTTACGGCGCGAGGTGATACCGGCGTCCGCGATGATTTTCTGTAAACGCTGTTGCATGAGTATGGTCCGCAGTCCGGAGTCCGCCGTCCTAAGCAAATGTAGCGCGAACCCCCGTCTTTGGGGTCCGCGGCTCTTACCTTGCAAAATCAGCAAACCTTGCGGAGGGACGCCTGCCCTCAGGTTCGGGAGCGCGAGTCTAGGTAAGAACCGCAGACCTCAAAGGCGGAGGTCTGCGCTACACTTCCGCAAAGCAAAGTTGCATACATACTCCTCTAGGGCTTCGGTTCATGGTCATCCGGGGCCGCTGCCGAATCGCCTGCGGAGGTTGTCTCCGGTGTGGCGGGCGCGGCCGGGGTCTCGATCGGCGTGGTGGCCTCGACAACCGGAGGAGGAGCTTCCTGGGGAGTTTCCACGGCTGATTCGACACTCGCCGCACCGGCTTCCTCCGTTCTCGCTAGCGGCGCTTCCGATGCTGCCTGGGTCTCGGGAGGTGCGGTCTCCGCGGCAAGCGGCAGAGGTGCTTCCGGCGGAGTTTCCGGGGCGGCTTCGGCTGCCGCAGCCTCGGCCGATTCACTGGGAGTGGCCGTGGCCTCGGTTGCTGCGGCCGAAGCAGGGGTTGCTTCCCCGGCGGCGGGAACGGATTCCGCACCTGGGGCGGACGCAGTTCCGTCGGCCCACTCGGAGCCCAGGGCGCGTTTCGCCAATTCCTCGAATTCCTTGAGGCTGGGCAGCTCTCCCACATCCTTTAACCCGAAATGCACCAGGAAATCCTTGGAAGTGCGGTAGAGGATTGGCCGGCCCACCACGCTCTTGCGGCCCGAGGTCACTACCAATTTCTTTTCCAGCAGGGTGTGGATTACGCCGCCCGAGTCCACGCCGCGAATCTCCTCGATCTCGGGGATCGTCACCGGCTGCCGGTAGGCAATCACGGCCAGCGTTTCCAGCGCCGGCTTGGAGAGTCTCACCGGCGGCTTCAGGCTCTTCACATATTTGCGCAGGATTTCGTGGTGCTCGGCCTTGGTGGAGAACTTATAGCCATTCGCCACCTGCCGGATTTGTATCCCGTGCCAGTTCTGCTCGTAGTCGGCCGTAAGCTCTTCCAGCTTGGCCTTGACCCGGTCGCGCTCTTCGCCATCCAGAACTTTCAGGATGCCGTCCAGGGTGACGGGTTCCGGCGCGACGTAGATAATGCCCTCGATGAGGGCCTTGAGTGTGTCGTCATTCAGCATAATAGATCTTGCAGTGTCCTTGGTCCTTCGTCCGTAGTCCGTTGTCCGTCCCCGCCGATAAGGTGAAGGATAATGTGTAAGGTGTAAAAGGTAAAATATAACAAATACCCCCGCGGTTTACCCTTTATCCTTTACCCTTCACACTTTCTTCATCCAGTCCTGCGGCCAGTTCCTCCGCGGTCTTGGCCGCCAGAACTTCTTCAAACCGCTTGCTCCGGGCGACCGTGATCGAGGTGAATGTACCCTTTTGGCGAAGCAGCACGGCGCGCAGGCGCACCATCTCCAGCAAGGCCAGGAACAGGGCGATCAGCGCCTGCCGCCACAGAAAGTCGCCGACCAAATCCTCGAGGGGGACCGGGCCGGGGCTGGCGCGCAGCACCTGCTTGACGTGCTCGACCATCTGCGCCACGGTGACTTCTTCCCGCCGGATCTGGAGCTGCGGGCGTTTCTTGGCGCGTTCCAGGATTTCACGGAACACCGAAATCAGGTCGAAGACCGACACCACCAGGCCGGGCTCGTCCTCGGCCTCGGCAAACTCCCCGATGCCCGGCTGCGACCACATGGCATCTTCCAATAGGCGCTTCGAGTTGAGCATTTCCGCCGCGTTCTTGAACTGCTCGTGCTCCAGCAGCCTGTGCACCAGTTCCTCGCGCGGATCGCCCTGCTCTTCTGGTGGCGCGGTCGGGTCGGGGGGCAAGAGCGTGCGTGACTTGATGTAAATCAGCGTGGCCGCCATGAAGATGAACTCGCCGGCCACGTCAATGTTCAATTCTTCCAGCAGATGCAGGTAGTCAAGATATTGTTGGGTAATACGAGAAATAGGAATGTCATAGATATTAATCTGCTGCTTGCGAATCAAATCGAGCAGCAGATCGAGCGGGCCTTCGTAGTTTCCCAGCTTTACGGGCGGGGGCGGCGCCGCCAGATGCGATACGCGCTTGGCCGCCGGAACAGGAACTTCTCCGGGCACAGAAAGGGTTTCAGAGGGGTCTTTCACCTCCGGCGTCTCCGCATCGGGTTCGTGAGGTTCGTCGATCATACAAAAAAAGCTTTCAGCTATCAGCGCTCAGCTATCAGCTTCCGAAATCCCTCACCCAGCCTCCTTCGTCGCCACCCTCTCCCCAGGGGAGAGGGGCTGGGGGTGAGGGGGGCTCTAGCTAACGGCTGAGAGCTGAAAGCTGATAGCTTCCTTATCACGGCGCAAGATTTACGGCCTTGCGAACTTCGGTCATCGTTTCCTGCGCGACCTTGCGGGCTCGCTCCGTTCCTTCCGCAAGAATATCCCAGACCTTTTGCGGGTTTCGCTCGTAAGGTTTGCGGCGCTCCTGAATGGGGGCGAGAAACGAATTCAGATGTCCGGCCGCAAGCTTCTTGCAGTCCAGGCAACCGATCTCCGCCGTGCGGCACTCGCGATTGACGCGATCGATGGTTTCCTGAGCAGAGAAGATCTTGTGCAGGTCAAAGACCGGGCAGATATCGGGATTGCCGGGGTCGCTACGCCGCTTGCGCGCCGGGTCGGTCACCATCGTGGCCAGCTTCTTCGAAACTACCTCCGGCGCGTCGGTCAGGAAAACCGCGTTGCCGTAACTCTTCGACATCTTGCGGCCGTCCGTCCCCGGCAGCCGGGGCGCGGAAGTCAGCAGCGCGTCAGGTTCCGGGAAAATGGGGTCGAGGATTCCCACATTGCGATTCAGATACTCGGCCCGAACATCCAGGGAAGCCCGCTGGTAATTATCCAGAATAAACTGCTCAGCCTGGCCGTCCGGGGGACGGGAAAGGTTTCTGATGCCAGTACTCCAGGCAATCCATTCCTTGTCGGAACGCTTCTTCATTTGCAGCTTGCCAAAGGCTTGATTGAACCGCCGGGCCACTTCGCGGGTCAACTCCACGTGCGGAACCTGATCTTCACCCACCGGAACGTAACGCGGTTTGTACATCAGGATGTCGGCGGCCTGCAACAGGGGATAGCCAAGAAATCCATAGGTGTTGATGTCGTGGTCCTTGATGTTTTCCAGTTGTTCTTTGTACGTGGGCACGCGCTCCAGCCAACTGAGCGGCGTGACCATGGAAAAGAGCAGGTGCAGCTCCGCGTGCTCGGGCAAACGCGACTGGACAAAAAACGTGGCCTTGGCCGGGTCGAGCCCGCAGGCCAGCCAGTCCGTAACCATCTCCCAGGTGTCCTGGCGCAAATCGAGCGTATTCTCGTAGCCGGTAGTCAGCATGTGCCAGTCGGCGACGAAGTGAAAGCTGTCATATGCATCTTGCAGCTTCACCCAATTCTGGAGCGCGCCCACCAGATTGCCGAGGTGGAGTCTGCCCGTAGGCCGCATTCCACTGAGAATGCGCGGGCGGTGAGAAGGGTTATGATTCACGATTCGCCTTTAAATGCCTTTAAGGTCTTGTCAAGCCGCGAATGGCTCTGACCATTCATATGCCTTCGAAATTTCGCAGATTTCCCATCGTAACACAGCCTCCCTGAATCGTGAAGTTGCGGTCCGCGGAGGCGTGGGGCAACATCGGCTCAATTTCATCGCGAATTATCGCGATATTCGTGCAATTTCTGCCAAGAGATCCGCCAGATTTCTGTCGATTGCCGCTCAATTGTCTTAATTTCGTGCAAAAGCCGTGTTTTTGGATAGACATTTTGTCGCCGTCGCCTTTGTTTTCATATACATCCCCGGAGGTTGTTCCATTTTTAACATCTCTAAGGGCTGATTCGAGAGCGCGCTCGTGGAATTGGCAGATTTTCGTGGGGCCGTGCTGCGCCTAGCCTGCATCTCGCATATAGCCTATACCTATTGGCTCAGTTTGTCAAGAGGCAAAATATCCCTTTTCGCCGGAATACCGGAAGAACCCTCCCCCCACGTTTTACAGGTCGTGGGGGTGAGGGTGCCATCTCGAATCAAGGTTTACGCCTTGCCGAACCTCGTGAGATACTGACTGCTCTCTGGAGGACGATGGGACACCAGCGGGGCGAAGGGACAAGGCAACCAATTCTCATGAGCGACCCAAACCATGCGGTTCAGTCGAATCAATCCCCGGCGGTACCACACCTGCGCCGGGTACTCACACTGTGGGATCTGATCTTTTACGGCATCGTGCTGATCCAGCCGATCGCCCCCGTTCCACTTTTCGGGGTCGTGCAAGAGCGCTCGCACGGCTTCATTGTGGACACCATCCTGATCGCCATGTTTGCCATGATGATCACGGCCTTCAGTTACGGACGCATGGCCGCCATTTATCCTTCCGCCGGGTCGGCTTACACCTACGTGGGCCGCGGTTTGAATCTCCAACTGGGATTCCTGGTGGGCTGGGCGATGTTCCTCGATTACCTGCTGCAACCCCTCATCAACGCGGTCTGGGTGGGGGAGACGATTCATGGCTGGGTCCACGGGATTCCCGCTTACGCCCTGATGGCGGTGTTTATCGGAGCCATAACCTTCATGAACCTGCGCGGCATCCGCGCCAGCGCCTTGGCCAACAAGTTGCTTCTCGCCCTGATGTCGGTGGTCATTGCGGCATTTGTGCTCCTGGCCATCCGCTATCTATTTCATTTGGATCGTTGGGATGGTATTTTTTCTTGGCTGCCGTTCTACGATCCCAAAACCTTTGACTTCCGGGTCATCCGCAGCGCGGTGCCGCTGGCCGCGCTCACCTACATCGGGTTTGACGGCGTGACGACGCTGGCCGAGGACGTCGTCAACCCCAAGCGCAATGTGCTCCTGGCCACGGTTCTGGTCTGCTTGTTTACCGGCGTTCTCAGCAGCATCGAGGTCTACTTGGGCCAGCGCGTTTGGCCGGGTTATCACTTCGCCAACATTACGGGCGCCTTTATGGACGTTTGCATGCGTGTGGGGGGGCGCGGGCTGTTCCTGGCCATGACGGCGGTGACCATCCTTGCGGCGGTCGGCAGCGCGCTCACCGGGGGCTTGGGGGCAGCGCGCCTGCTCTTCGGCATGGGACGTGACAACGTTCTTCCGCGTAAGATCTTCGGGCACCTGGACCCGAAACGCAACACTCCCAACTACAACATCTGGATTATTTCCATCCTCGCCTTCGCCGGCGGAGTGTTTCTGTCCATCAACGGACATGGTTACGAGAACGCCGCGGAGCTGTTGAATTTCGGAGCTTTCATCGCCTTCATGGGAGTTAATTTTGCCACGTTCTGGCAGTTTGGCGTCAAGCGCGCCACCGGCCGCAAGGTTAACCTTTTCGGAGATATTCTTCTTCCGCTATTTGGCTTTGTATTTTGTGGCTGGATCTGGCTCAACCTGAATATCGTGGCAAAAATCGTGGGCGGGGTCTGGTTTGTCATTGGAATTATCTACCTTGGTTTCAAGACCAACTGGTTCCGTGAAAAGCCGGTGATGATCGATTTCACCGAATCATGACCGTAGTTGTCGGCTTAGCGCTCGGCTTTAGCTCGGCAGCTGCCCCCCTCAAGGGTGGCGCTACAATGACCGTCCCTATGCTGAGAGGGTAGCCCTATGCCCTGGATCAAAGTGATCGAACCCGAAGACGCTACGGGCGAACTGAAGGAAGAATATGACGCCGCCACCCAGCGCGCGGGTAAGGTCTTCAACATCCTCAAGGTGCAGAGCCTGAACGCCGGCGCGCTGCGGGCCTCCATGCAAATGTATCGCACCACCATGTTTGGCCCCTCGGACCTCTCGCGGGCCGAGCGCGAAATGCTGGCCACCGTGGTCTCCTGGGCCAATCATTGTTTCTATTGAATCGAAGCCCACGGAGAGGATCTCCGTGCTGAATCGAACGACGAAAAACTGGCCGAACACGTCAAACACAACTACCTCCGCGCCAAACTAACCCCCCGCCAGAAGGCGTTGTGCAAGTTCGCGGAGATGGTGACCCGCGCACCTGCGGCCCTGGGCGCAAGGCATCTTGAACCTCTGCGCCTGCACGGCTTGAGCGATCGCGACATCCTCGACGCCGTCCAGGTCATCTCCTACTTCAACTACATCAACCGCGTCGCCGATGCCCTCGGTATCGACCCGGAACCCGAAATGCAGCAGGCATACCAAAAATGGCCAAAGGGTTCGGACCAGGGCTGACGCGCAGAGAAGGTGTCCGGTGTCAGGTTCCAGGTGTCAGGTGGTAAGGTTTTACTGGCACCTGACACCTGATACCTGGCACCTTCGTTGCTCTGCGTCTCTGCGGTGAGATGCGGGTTCACGCGCCTTCGGCGCCAAAGGAGAGACCCATTTCGCGCGCCACCTTCTGAATATAGTGCCGCCCCTCGTCGTACTCCTCCGCGGTCTTCAGATGTTCCAGCATCAAGGGAGCGTCCACCGGGAGCCCCGCCAGCCCTCGCAGATAGGCGCGGTAATCAAGCTGGCCGCGGCCGGGAATGACTTCGCGCAAGGACACCTGGACGTAATCTTCCCAACTCAAGTCTTTGGCATGGCAGGATACAATCCATGGCCCCAGCTTCCGGAAGCACTCGTCGATGACCGCGCCGTTGTTGTACATGCGCTCCGGGCTGTTCATGACGTTGCACGCGTCTAGATGAACCCCGAACGCTTTGCGGTCTACCTTCCTGATCAATTTCAGGTAATCGTCCGGCCCAGTAGGGAAATTGAAGGGCATCATCTCAATTGAAAATTTGGTGCGGGTGGGTTTGACGGCATCGATCACGTGGCGACAATTTTCCACGGTCGCGTCGATGAACTCCTCCGTGATATTTTTGGGATTGGGGCCGAACCACGAATGGGGATTGAAGGATCCCGCAATATCGACGCAACAGCGCGTCCCCAGCAATTCGGCCAGGGCAAGCCGCTCTTGCACGTAGGCGAGGTTCTGGCGCCGCTTCTCCAGATCGGGATCGAGCATGTTACGCCACGCGCCCACCTCCGCCAGGGCCACATCCCGGGCGGCGAATTCCTTGATGATGGCTTTTATTTTGTCCGTATCTTTGATCTCCACCTGCGGAGCGTAAGCGGCGCGGTACCCCAGCCGGCGATGCTCCTGGGCAAGCTCCGCCGGGTCCTGCGAGTTGAGAAAGATCGGGCCACCCAAGCGCAGGGGCCGCGAACTTGAGCTATCCGGCTCGCCCCACAAAGGGGGATTCGCCACGGCCAGAGCGGCCATCGTCCCCGTCTGACCGAGAAACGCACGTCGGGATATATGATTGGGCATTATGACCTCCGGTGCTGGAGTTTGGTGGGCATTGTTCTGAGATCCAACCTTCGTAACCCGTCCTGGGATTCTGGCCTCACGGGGTGAGTTCGTCATCAGGATTCTTTCTTCAGAATATCGTGAGTACCGACCCGCCGCAGGATTATCTGGTTGCCGCTCCACTGAAACGTAATGCGGTATGACATGGACACACTCGCCTCCCAGATGTCCCCAGGACCTTGCATTTTCTTGGTGCGGAGCGATGGATATCGGGGATCACGCGCGAGCAGGGCTAGGGCTCTTACCACACGGTCTTGGATTTCTCTCGGCAGGCTCTTGAAATCCCGTGCATAGGACTCCGTGCGAGAGATGGTTAGCGATTCTGGAGATTCTGATTCGAGAGGAATCTTTCCCCTCCATTAGTTGGGGCCGGGCCGCTTTACGATTTCAGGTCCTTGATTAACTCGTCGACCGAGGTGAATTCCTTGACTCGGCCTTGGGCAATGTCTTCGTCCGCCTCTCGCTCTTTCCTCTGCCACTCGGGAGTCCAAAACCAGAGCTGGTCCTTGGGGATGATAGTTGCAGGCACTAACTCCACTGTCTTGCCAACCATACGCACCAGCATGTGGTCACCCTTCTTGAGTCGCAGTGCCTTGGAAATTCGGTGCGGGATGGTGATTTGGTTCTTCGCTCCCATCCGCACCGAATCTTCGAGCAGGGTTTTGACCTTGGCCATGATTCTTGTCCTTCTTCCGCCTTTCCGAAAATCCGATTTTCCTACATTGCAGCGTCGGAGTCAAGAAGGACGAATTTAGCCTGGTCGATTTCCTGATTGATCTTTTCAATCAGATGATGGCCACGACCGCCTGGAGAAAAATCCCGCTCCATCTCGGCGTCCCGGGCTTGTTCTTCAAGCTCCGTGAGCCAGTCTGCCAATTTGCGGCGCTCTGGCTCTGGGAGGCGCTCAATGGCGGCTTTGATTGCTTCCACGGTCATGTTTCATGCCTTCCTGGCCTTAGTTTGAGCCTTGAACTCGGCCAAAGCTTCATCGGCGAGTTTCCCGAGTTGGTCCTGCGAGTTGGCGAAGGCTTCGCTCCAGCGGCGCTCCGAGGCAAGTTCGGCGAGTAACTGTCGGGCGAGCAAATCCTGCTCCTGCTGTGGGAGCTTCGAGGCCTCCGTGAAGGCCTTTTCAAGCAGCTTGGTCATAAACTCGGCTCCATATCGCTCTTACGCATCAACTCCTCAGTATATCCCGTCAGGAGATCAGTATCCATGATGGCTCAGGCCAGCTTTGGACTCATTTTGAAGTGGCACGGCCATCTTGGCCGTGACCGATCACGGGCGGGACGCCCGTGCCACATCAGAATGAGTCACTGGGTCACGCCGTCTGTTCCGCCGCCCGTCGCTGAAAGATTTCGATATAGCAATTGACGAGGGAGACGGCGGCGGGGGTGATGCCGGGGATGCGGGAGGCTTGCCCCAGAGTCAGGGGGCGCACCTTGGTGAGCTTCTCCACGACCTCGCGCGAAAGGCCGGAGACCTTGCCGTACTCGAACCATTCCGGGATGTGCCGCGCTTCGGCGCGCTTCATCCGTTCCATCTGCCTTTCCTGTTGCTGTAAGTAACCCTCGTACTTGAAATCCGTCTCGACGCGGCGCGCTTCCTCGCGGGAGAGCACAGGTGATTCATGAATTGCCTCTGCCAAGGAATCCGCACGCCCCGTAGGGGCGGTTCGCGAACCGCCCCTGCCCAAGCCTCGCAGGCCCTCTCCCACCCATTCCATTAGGTCACCGATCCCCAACTCCGTCCGCTTCAGCAACTGCGCGCCGGTTAAAGGCGAGGGCGCAATCAGATGTCTGTTATCCATCAGTCCCAGCTTGGTGTAGATATCCTGGCCCACCCGCGAGCGTGGGTCCAAACGCGTCTCCAGCAGGAATTTCGTTGCCGCACTGATGCGCAGTTTCTTTTCCACGAACGCCTCGTAGTCCTTCTGCCTGATCGTGCCCACCTGGTATCCCAGCGGAGTCAGGCGTTCGTCGGCGTTGTCGATGCGGAGGTGCAAACGAAACTCGGCGCGCGAAGTGAACATGCGGTAGGGCTCATCCACGCCCTTGCTCACCAGGTCGTCGATCAGGATCCCCGCATACCCCTGCGTGCGGTCGATGGTGATGGGCGCCTTGCCCTGCACGCGCAGTCCGGCGTTAATGCCCGCCATCATCCCCTGGCAACCTGCTTCTTCATAGCCAGTGGTTCCATTGATCTGCCCGGCGAAAAACAGGTCGTGGATTTTCTTCGTCTCGAGCCACGGATAGAGTTCGGTGGGTTGCACCATGTCGTACTCGATGGCATAGCCGGGGCGAATCATGTCCGCATTTTCGAGGCCCGGAATCGACTTCACCATGGCCATTTGCACGTCAATAGGCATGGAGGTTGACATGCCGTTGACGTAGATCTCGTTGGTGTCCAGACCCTCCGGCTCAAGGAAAATCTGGTGCTGCGGCTTGTCGGGAAACTTCACGATCTTGTCTTCAATGGAGGGGCAATAGCGCGGCCCGATGCCCTTGATCTGCCCGGAATAGAGTGGGGCGCGATGCACGTTCTCGCGAATGGCGCGATGGGTTTCCGCATTGGTGTAAGTAATCCAGCAAACCGTCTGCGGCTGGGTGATGGCCTTGGTGCGAAAGCTGAAAGGAGTAGGAATCGGATCGCCGGCCTGCTCTTGAAACCTCGAGAAATCAATGGTGCGGGCGTCAAGCCGCGGCGGCGTGCCGGTCTTGAGCCTGCCCACCTCGAAGCCCAGGCGGCGCAGCGACTCACCCAGCAGCACCGAGGGCGGCTCGCCCGAGCGTCCGGCGGGATATTGGTTTTCTCCGCAATGGATCAAGCCGTTGAGAAACGTCCCCGTGGTGATGATGACCGCGCCCACCTCCACCCTCCGCCCGTCCAGCAGGCGCACGCCGCGCACCCGTAGCGCCGGCATCCTGCCGGCCTTTTCAAGATTGGCCGACGCGGCCTCGGAATGTGCCGGCAGGATGCCGGCGCTACAATCCTCCAGCACCAGATCGATAACCTCCGCCTGTTTGATGCGCAGGTTCGGCTCCGATTCGAGCACTTGCCGCATCTTTGCCCGGTAAAGCTTTTTGTCGGCCTGCGCCCGTGGCGACCAAACGGCCGGTCCGCGGCTGGTGTTGAGCAGGCGGAACTGGATTCCCACGGCGTCGATGACCTCGCCCATCACCCCGCCCAAGGCATCGATTTCGCGCACCAGGTGGCCCTTGGCGATTCCACCCACCGCGGGATTGCAGGACATCTGGGCGATCAGGTCGAGGTTGATGGTATAAAGCGCGGTCTTCAGCCCCATGCGCGCCGCTGCCATTGCCGCTTCGCAGCCCGCGTGCCCCGCGCCCACTACCACCACATCGTATTTTTCCGAAAAGCCCATCGACATTGTCTGTTTGCCCGCCTGGGGAGGCCTATTTCATTCTATCAAGGGCTTTCCCCAGAGGCCAGCCGGGATTCCTCGGAAGCCGAGGTGTGCGAGACAATTGTCAGCAAGTATGATAAATTATCATACCATGGCAACGATGAAGGTCGCCGTCACACTCGATATTGGATCGCTGCGCGAGGTTGACCGCCTGGTGCGGGAGGGGCGGTTTCCGAGCCGGAGCCGGGCTGTACAGGCTGCCCTGGCAGAGATGCTTGCCCGCAGGAAGCGGTCTCGTCTGGCGGAGGAGTTGGCTAAACTTGATTCTCGGGAGGAGCGGGCGCTGGCAGAAGAAGCGCTCTCAGGTGAAGCCGCGTGGCCAGAATTCTGAGGGGGGAAATATATTGGGCCGATCTCGCTTCTACCGTCGGGCACGAGCAGGCCGGGAAGCGACCAGTCCTCGTCATCAGCCACGATTTGTTTAACGAACGCTCCGGCACGGTCATCGCGCTTGCTATCACCAGCCAACCCCAGCGCGTGAGCCTGCCCTTGGCGTTGAAGTTAGAGAGCGCGAAGCTCCCCAGGCCTTCCTGGGTTAAGATCTCCCAGGTCCGGACGCTTTCCACCGAACGCTTGGGCAGACGCCTGGGGCGCCTTAACGCTGTGGAACTTGACCAAGTAATTGAGGGATTGTTCGAACTCGTGGCCTGAGCGGGCCTGAACGAATCCACACAATCCCAAGTCATCTTCTGGCTCCCTGCCCCGGACGAAGGGGCCAGGGTTGCCCATCGAGGCCGCATGTTCAAAACCATCGAATGGACCGAGCAAGGCGTGCGCATGATCGACCAGACGCGCTTGCCAGGCGAGGAGATTTATCGCACCTACACGGACTATCGCGAGGTGGCGGAAGCGATTCGCTCCCTGGTGATTCGCGGCGCGCCGGCGATTGGCGTGGCCGCCGCGATGGGCATCGCCGTGGGCATCAAGAGTTCGGGGGCGAAGAACCCCACCGAGCTGCGGGCGGAATTCGAGATCATTGCCGAGACCCTGGCCAAGACGCGGCCCACTGCCGTCAATCTGTTCTGGGCCATCAACCGCATGCGCGCCGTCTTCAACAACTCCCTCTCCTTTCACCACACGGATGCCCAGTCGCTCACCATGGTGCGCGCGGGCCTGGAGGAAGAAGCCAAGCGCATCCTGGCGGAGGATATCGCCATCAACGAAGCCATGGGCCGTCACGGCGCGGACCTGATGCCGGACGAGGGAACCGTCCTGACCCACTGCAACGCCGGGGCGCTGGCGACGGGCGGCTACGGCACGGCGCTGGGGGTGATTCGCGCCGCGGTGGGGGCGGGGAAGAAACTCCAGGTTTTTGCCGATGAGACGCGTCCCTTCCTGCAAGGTGCTCGCCTGACGGCCTGGGAACTGGCCAAGGACCAGATTCCCGTCACCATCATCACGGACAGCATGGCGGGGCACTTCATGAAGCAGGGCCAGATACGCGCCGTGATTGTGGGCGCCGACCGCATTGCCTCGAACGGCGACACGGCCAACAAGATTGGAACCTACTCGGTGGCCGTTCTGGCGCACGAGAACGGCATTCCCTTTTACGTGGCGGCGCCGCTTTCCACTATCGACATGAGCCTCGCTTCGGGCGAGCAGATTCCCATCGAGGAGCGCTCCTCGGCGGAGGTCACGCGCCTGGCAGGAGTCGCCATCGCCCCGGAAGGCGTGGAAGCGCGGCATCCGGCCTTCGACGTCACCCCGCAGCGTTACATTACCGCCATCATCACGGAAAAGGGCGTGGCGCGCGCACCCTTCACCGACAGCCTACGCGCGTTGTTCGCTCAGTGATTTTTCCGGCTCGAGAGCGGGGGCTGCCGGGGTCCCCTCCACAATTCGGCGCAGGATGCCGGGAATTTCGTAGACCGCGCGGTTGTGGATGGCACCGGCATTGGCGCGGAAGCGCGCCAGGTTTCCCCGTTTCAGCAGCATCTTAACCGCCGCAGGGATTTGGTGTGGCCCCCGCACCACCAGTCCCACTTGCTTCTCCAAAACCCACTCGGCGTTATAGCGTTCCTGGGGCAGCGTCCAGGCGTTGCGCTCCACGATGACGGGCAGGCGCATGGCGACCGCCTCGCTCACGCTTCCGGGCCCCGGTTTGCCGATGAAAAAATCGGACAGGAGCATATAGAAGGGGACTTGAGTCGTAAAGCCCTCCACGAAGCTCCGCAGGCGGCTGCGGCGACGGCGCAGGACGTCGGCCAGCTTCTGGTTGTGGCCACAGATGTAGATGAGCTGAAGATGGTGAGGGCCTTCGTCATCCAGGCGCTCGGCGATTTCGAGCATGGCCTCGGAACCCTGCCCGCCAAACAGCACCAGCCCGGTGGGCAGGTCGGGATCAAGTCCGCGCTGTTTGCGTTCCATGCGCCGGTCGCAGAAGACGGGCTGATAAAAGCGCGGGTGAAGGATCATGCCCGAGGTTTGAAAAATCCGCTCGCCGCCGATGCCGAGGGCATGCGCCTGCCCCACGGCGCGGTCCGACCCGCAGATGACGTACTGCCCTTGGGGCTCGATCCAAAAATGGGGAGGATAATCCGCGATGTCGGTCAGGATGGTGACCAGGGGGGTGGCGGGCCGCACTTGGCGCAGGCTCTGGGCGAGGGCGCGGTTGAAATGGGGAACCACCGAGACCACCAGGTCCGTGGGGCGGGAGCGCCAGAACTCCTCGAGCAGCCGCACCTGCCGGGAGTGCTGGAGGCGGATGAGAAACTGGAGCACGCGCACCGTCTGCGGGGTGCCGAGCGTCCAGCCTTTCTTCAGCATCAGGTTGTAGAGGTCCTGCATGCGAAGGCCGGTCAACTGGCGCACCCAGTCGAGAGAGTCGAGCAGCTCCTGCAGGTTCACCAGCCGGAGGTTCCACCCGCCCTGTTCTTCCATCACCAGGCGGAGAGCCTCGGCAGCGGCGCGGTGGCCGCCCCCCGCATCAAAGAAAATCAGGTCGGCGTTAATCATGCTCTTACCTTTTCATAGTTCATCTATGCTGTAAATATACAATAGTCATTCTTCATAGAGACTTCATTCGGGATATACATTCCTGTAACATGGGCATTGTAATCTGTATCGTGCGATGTGACCTACATGTCCACACCATCCACTCCGGCATGTGCACCCTGCCGCTGCTGAAGGCCATTTGCCGGGAGTGCTACAGCGAGCCAGAGGCAGTTTATCAGACCTTGCGGGGCAAGGGGATGGACTTGGTTACCGTTTCCGATCACGACTCGATCGACGCGGCGGAAGCGCTCCGCCGGCACCCGGATTTCTTCCTGAGTGAAGAAGTGACCTGCCGGATGCCCAGCGGCAACGAGCTGCACGTCGGCGTCTACGACCTCACGGAGCGGCAGCACGTGGAAATTCAGCAGCGCCGCAACGACCTGCCGCGCCTGGTGGCCTACCTGAACGAAGAACAACTTTTTTACAGTGTGAACCACGCCTTCTCCGCCCTGACAGGCCGGCGCTCGCTGGAGGACTTCGAGTGGGTCGACGGCGCCTTCCCCGCCGTGGAAGTGCGCAATGGCCACCTCCTGGAGCGCTGCAACCGTTTGGCGGAGCGGATGGCGAAGCACTCGGGCCGGGCCATGCTGGGCGGCAGTGACGCGCATGCGCTATACTCGCTGGGGAGTGCCTGCACGCGCGTAGCGGGCGCGCGCGACAAGGCGGAATTTTTTGACGGCCTGCGGCGCGGGCAGGGGCAGGCGCTAGGGCGGTCAGGAAGTTTTTGGCGCCTGGCGCGCGACGTGTGGCAGATCGGCGCCGCGATGATGGAAGAAAATCCCATGGCCAGGCTTCTCGCTCCCCTGGCGCTGGCGGTTCCCATGGTGACCCTGCTAAACTACGTGGTGGAAGACCTGTTCGGGCGGCGCTGGGGAAGCCGCTGGGAACGCTGGCGGGGTCTTGAAAGGAGACCTTCCACAGGGGGAATGCGGGCTGCCCCTGGGGAGGCCAACGCATGACGCTTCCGGGCCACATGCTCGATTTCATTGCCACGCGCGACCATTGCCTGATGCGGCGCGTGCACCGGTGGCGGCCGCCGCGCTGGTTCCGCCTCTGGATGATTCTCGCCACGCGCGGGGGCGACGGCTGGCTCTGGTACGCGCTGAGCGCGCTGGTGGTAGTCTTCGGAGGCTCCACACGGTACACGGCGGTAACCGCGGCGTGGACGGCTTGCGGCGCCGGGGCCGTTCTCTTTGTTGTCCTAAAAAAATTGACGGGAAGGAAGCGGCCGAACGCCTGGGAGCCGCATTGCTGGGCCAAGCTATTGCCGCCGGACCAATTCTCGTTTCCCTCCGGCCATACCATTACGGCCTTCGCTTTCATGGTAGCGGTGGGCAGTTTTTATCCGTGCCTGATGGGCGCCCTGTTGATTTGCGCGCTGAGCGTGGCCACGTCGCGCATTGTATTGGGAATGCACTTCCTGAGCGATGTGGTGGTGGGCGCGATGTTGGGCGCGAGTTTGGGTTACGCGGGGTTTGCGATTTTTGCTTAGTTTCCTCGGGCGTCTATGGACTTCCTGCCTTGAGCGCCTCTCCGCTCATTCGATGCCCCATGGACGCCCGAGGAGTTTTTTACGGGAATCGGGAAACGGGTCACGGGATCCCCAAACTCCAATTTCCCAAGCCTAACCTGGAGTCGGACTCATTCGTGCCGCAAGGCCACGATGGGGTCGAGGCGGGAAGCCTTCAGAGCGGGCCACATTCCAAAGAACAGGCCGATGCTCACGGAAGCCGCGAAGCCCATGACGACAGACCAGAGGGGAACGGCGGAGTACCAGCCGAGGGCTCGGATCAGGAAGGTGAGCGTCACGCCCGCGAGGATTCCGAGCACGCCCCCGGTGCCGGTCAGGGTCATGGCTTCCAACAGGAATTGCCAGGTGATATCGCTGCGCCGCGCGCCGATGGCCATGCGCACCCCGATTTCGCGGGTGCGCTCGGTGACCGACACCAACATGATGTTCATCACCCCAATGCCGCCGACCATGAGGCCGATGGAGGAAATCACCATGGTCACCAGCACGACCATGCTCATAATGTCACGGAAGTTGGAGATAAGCGTCTGTGCCGTGGCAATGCCAAAGCTGTCCGGCGCGCCGGGCTTGTCGTTGCGCACCCGGCGGAGCACGGCGGTGGCTTCATCTTTGGCCTGATCCAACTTGCCGGGAAACGCCATGGCGGTGACGAAAATCTCCTTCGAACTGGGATAAAGCGATTTGAAAGTGAAGTAGGGGATAAGCACCGCACGATCGTTCCCGCTGTCACCCACCAGAGACTTGCGTTTGGTGAGCGCTCCGATGACTTCAAAGGTATGTCCATCCACCTGGAGTTCCTTGCCAATCGGATCCTCACCCACGAACAGCCTTTGCACCACGGCGTCCCCAATGACCGCCACATTCGTCCGATGCAGGTCGTCCAGGTTGGTATAAGTACGGCCGTCCTGAAGGTCGGCGTTGAGGGTCTCGAAATCCTCCGCGTTGGCTCCGGCGAAATTGGTGTCGACCATCTCCACCCCTTTGTACTTGGCGGTCACGGCAGGCCCACGCTTAAAGATTTCCACCCCCACCGCCTGCACCGAAGGGCACAATTCCTTGAGGGTCATAGCCTGCTCATAAGTCAGGTCCTTGCGCAGGCGCTCTTCCCGGGTGGCGGGACCCACTTTTCCCGGGTCAGATTTAAAGATGAAGAGCGTTCGCGTCCCAAATCCTTCCGCCACATCCACCAGTTGCTGGTCGAGGCCCTTGAAAATCGACGCTACACTGATAACCGTGGTGGTGCCGATCAACAGCCCAGGATGGTCAGGAAGGCGCGGAACTTGTGAGTCCGCAACGTATCCAGGGCGAGCATCAAATTCTCGCGAATTTCGTGGTAATTTCGGGTCGCCATGCTTGGTTCTCCGCCCACCGGCCTGGCCAGGCTGGCCATGCCGGATAGTCTGGGCGTGCGAAGCTTTGGAGTGCGGCAGCTTGCTGCCGCTTTTCTGCCAGCCAGCTTGCTGGCTGGGAAATGCGGGTGGAGGGTCGGTTTGAGGTAGAGGCGGCTTTACGCCGCCATATGGCGAGGTAAACTCGCCGCAGCTTCGCCCCGAATGCCAGCAGAGTTGCCTCTTTCGCACCCTGTCTAGGTGTGGTGTCCCATCTTAGAGTTGACACTAGGCGAGACCCCCTCACCCGTCTCGCCTCGGCTGATGAAGCCGCCTCGTCGAGCCACCCTC
>CAVQYM010000024.1:0-914500 GCA_963718175.1 uncultured Acidobacteriota bacterium | reverse complement strand
TCAAAATACGCCGGAACAACTGACGAGGGGTTTGGAGTACGCGTTAAAGGCATACGAGGCAGACCCGACGCGGACGCCATTGCAGCTGATACAGATATATTACGAACGTTATCCGCAGTTGAGACAGTCGATAGATGCGTTCTGGCAAAAGGTGGTGGACGATTTCGAGGCGAACAGGAAGAAGTATCTTAATCACAGCGGATATTATTTCAGGGCGGTCGGGGTACTGATGGGGATAAGCCGTCTTGAGCCACAGGCGGTCGAGCAGAACAAGAAGGACGTAGTTGAATTGTATGAACGAGAGAAGGTAGAGCTGCAAAAGGTGATGGAAGAGATGCAGGAGAGGAGATGGTAAATGATGGCCGATTTTCGATCCTTCGACAAACTCAGGACAGGTTGCCGATTGTCGATTTGTTTTACTGTGGAGACCGCAGAGAAATATAATTTGAAATTTAAGAATTCTGAGAATAGGGTTTTTGCGGCGGATAAGGAAAGTTACCGTGGGGGAACTCCTTCGGGTCCGCCACCCAATCACCCGTCATCGTGTCGTTGGGAGTCCAGCCACCATCCAGGACAAAGATTTCCGCGCCCAGGTCTGCCGCGACGTCGGCGTAGGGCTTCAGGAGGTCCGCGGTCATCCCTCTTTGAAACGGCCACGTGGTGTTGAATTGCACCAGCAGCGGGTCGTTCTCAGGAATGTGGGGAATTACAAACTGTCGTTGATAGCGGTGCAGATGGTTGGCGGCGTCATCCAGGTCTCCGCTCGAAGCGGTAAACGCCACAGCGGGTGTTGCAAAAGAACCGTGCGCCGGAAGCGCCAGAGAGCCGCCAAAGTCGAAACGAATGCCGAGCGAAGAGTCCAACTCTTCATCCACTAGCCTTGCCTTGCTCGGTTTGGGCCGCTCGAAATGCATCTCCCAGTTTCCCGAGTAAGCCATTTGGGCGACGTATCGAACCGAGCGGTCCACGTTGTAAAGACCAAACCAAGGTGAATACTCCCGGCTCGAACGACCCAGGGTAGAAACCAGGGACCGGCGGTCCGCCCCCAGCTTCTCGGTGGCGATTTGACGCTCGTCTCCCCATCCGCCCCAAAGGTAGGTCAGTTCATAGTTCCCCTCGGGTAAGCGCCAGCTCAGCGAAGGCAGCGCTTCTACCCGGAGCGGGCCGTCCCCCTGGTTGCGAAGAACCAATTTGCGCGTGAATACCCCCGTTTCACCCCATGTGTCATAGAGAACGGTAATCTCCAAGGGCAATCGGCGGTGCTTAAACACCATCTTCAGTTCTTCCACGCCAGGCCGCCGACAATCGGTCGCTTGCGAAATCAACTCCAGGTCATCAGGATCTAACTTCTGCCCCTCGACCAGGCCGGAAATGTCGTAATCACGACGCGGTTGTTGGCCGGCCGTAAACGGACCTTTCGGGGTCGCGCCCCAGCTCGGCTGGCCGGATGGACCAAAGTACTCCAGCAGGACTACTCCATGTTGCTGGCATAGCCGGTATTCGACGCTTCCGGTCTTTAGCGTCCATCGCCGGCTCGAAGCGTCATAGTCGACTCCAGCCTGCAATTGGACAATCGCCATCAGCGCTGCGGCCACAACGGTAACCAGCCGGCACACACTCCGCAAATCACAAAAGAGTGGTTTTTTGAGTCCAAGCTTCCAGCACCGACCATTCCCAAACGTGCTGCTGATCGCATTCCTGTAGGTTTCCATGATGAATCCTCCGCAGTGTTCGCGAACTTGGCGGCAGCGTAGTGCCGTCCTTTAGGGCGGCACGTGCCAGGCTAAACCCCGGCGCTACGCGGATCGCTACGTCAACCGCCGCCCGGCCCGCTTTTGAGACCGGACGTCATCAATTTTTTCCTCACTGAAATTTCTATTGACTCTGCTGCGACCGACAACGTACACCTGACCGCTGACGAATGCAATGGTCCGTATCGCGTTATTCCCGTATCGCGTTATTTAAAACGTAATCCGAGTTGGGGAGCTGGCCCGGCGAATTGATCCGTGCATGAATTGTGGTGCAACTCAGACAAATTGTACCACATGTCATAATTTCCTAAAAGACTGCTTGACATGAGCCATTAGCGGTGTTACCAACGTGCGCGGTTGATATCACGGCCCAGTTGGGAATGTGATTTTGGGCTGAGTTGGTTATCAATTCGCCTATGGAGGTTTCCGCCAAAAACGGGTTCGGCATTCCCCGAAAAAGCCCGGCAAGTCCGACCATCCCTCCCTCGTCCATTTGAACTGCCTGAACTATATCTTTGGGTCTGGTCTTGGTTTCCGAAATCGAGATTACTAATTGAGAGGAGGTCTAAATGACCAAGAGGAAGCAAATGTCTCCGGGTGTTTATCTAATCCAAAGTTCCATTCTAGTCGTGGCTATGCTGGTCCCCGTACTGAGCTGGGGCCAAAACAACAGCGCTTCAATCAGCGGCGAAGTCACGGACCCGAGCGGCGCGGTTATCCCGGGTGTCGAACTCAAGCTGACAGCAGGATCGACCGGGATCGTGGCCCACTTTACCAGCGGTCCAGACGGCCTGTACGCCTTCCAGAACCTCCTGCGGGATACTTATGTGCTAAGTGCTAGTGCCAAGGGGTTCCGGGATTTCGAGCAGAGCGGGTTAACGGTCAATCTCAACCAGAACGTGCGCCTTGACATTAAGCTCGAAGTGGGGGCCGCCATCCAAACTGTGGAGGTCTCGGCCAACGCTTCTCCACTCAACTACGAGAATGCCGCAGTTAAACAAGCCATCACCCCTAACGAAATACAAACGCTTCCCTTGCTGATGTCTGGGATGAAACGGAATGTGGTCAATTACGCAGTTCTGATGCCCGGTGTGACCACGGGAAATACCAACGGCGTCGAATATGCTCAAGTCAACGGCGGCATGATCGAGGGGGACGAATCAACGCTGGACGGCGTCACGATGCAAGAGGGACTACTCAATCAGAGCGGCACGGTTTCCTTCTTTGACATGCCCATTGCCCCCGAGGTTGTCGACGAGGTCAGCCTTGTGGCCTCATCGTATGAGCCTCAGTACGGGATGACCACGTCGTCGGTTTATGTTGTCACCACCAAGTCGGGCACCAATGCGTTCCACGGAAGCGCCTACGAGTTCAATCGTAACGACGACTTCAATTCCCGTCCCTTTGGCTCTCCCGGTGTTCCGAAGGATAACGAAAACGACTATGGGGTGAACATTGGCGGGCCGGCCAAGGTACCGGGCCTCTGGAGCAGCCGCAATAAGACCTATTTCTTCTTTAGCTTTGGAGGATTTAAGTCTGTGGGCACGGTTTCGGCCCCGACTTATAGTTTTCCGACGGCGCAGGAAAGGACTGGAGATTTCAGCGACTACCCCTATCCGATCTACGACCCCGCCACCACCGCTCCTCTAAATCCCGGCCAGCCCTTGAGCACCAGCAACGTGACCCGCCAGCAGTTTGCGTGCGGGGGCGTACTGAACGTGATCTGCCCGAACGACCCGCGCCTCACGGCTTCTCTGGCACAGGCTTGGCTTACCAATGTTCCACTACCGAATAAGCCGGGGATCCTTAACAACTACGTCGCTTCCGTGGGAATACCCACAAGCTGGGAAAACCAAAATCGATATGACATCCGGGTCGACGAGTACCTGGGCAGCAAGGACCACATATCGGTCACGGAGCACTACGGCAAAGTTCCTGCTCTGTACGAGTCAGGGGAGCCGTTTATCATCTCCACGGATAGCATTCGGAATCACGACCACTACCACACGCCCCGTATCAACTGGGATCACACGATTTCGCCGACCGTGCTCAACCATTTTGCGATCGGCTACCTCGACTGGTATACGCACCAATACGATTTCAGCGATTGCTGCGTCAGCAAGATGCCGATGATCCCCGGGGTGTTTTCCCACACTCATCAATCACAGATGACCTTCGACCAATACAGCGGATATGATAACAATGGTGATTTCACGTCCACACGCCCCGAGTATGCGGCCAACGATATGGTGACCTGGGTTCGCGGGAAGCACACTCTTAAGATGGGTGGCGAGTACCGATACTACGCCTACCCACAATATAGCGTGAGCAATGGCTCCGGGACTTTCAGCTTTACCCGGTTAAACTCCGGTCTTCCTGGTATCCCTAGTGGCAATGACATGGCGAGTTTCGAATTGGGAAATGTCGGCTACGCCAGCGCGGAATTCTATACGGCAACGACCTTACACCCCATGGACCACGAGATGTCGGCCTATGTCGGCGATACCTGGAAGGTGAATCATAAGTTGAGTATCAACTATGGTGTGCGCTATGATGTAAACCCACCGTCCTGGGAAAAGAAAAACCGATTCTCCTTTTTGGACCCAACGCGCGCGAACCCGGATGCGGGCGGCCTGCTTGGTGCGGAGGTCTTCTCGGGAACGGGGTGGGGACCGGCGAGCGCTGGATTTCGGCGGCCCGAGCACACTTTCTACAAGGGGTTCGCTCCGCGTATAGGCATCGCTTACTCCCTGACTCCCAAAACCGTGATCCGCACGGGCTACGGGATCTTCTACGACCAGGCTTTTTACCCGGGCTGGGCGGGAGGTATCGAGGCGGACGGCTTCAACGCGAACCCGGCGGTAGCAAGCACGCTCGGGGGGCTGACCCCGGCGTTTCTGCTACAGAATGGATTTCCGGATACTTTTACCCCTCCACCTAACCTCACCCTGGGCGCTGACAACGGCACGAGTGTCGCAATTGGGAACTATCGCCCGTTCGACGCGAACCGCCTGCCCTACGCTCAGCAGTGGAACCTTACCGTCGAGCACCAATTTACCGATAACTTTTACATCAGCGTGGCTTATGTGGGGAACAAGGGAACGCGCCTGCCTTCTGCGGATATTCCCCTCAACGCTCTGAACCCGTCGCTTCTTTCGATGGGGTCGAAACTTTCCGACGAATTCTCACCTGGTCAGACCAGCCTGGACGGTGTAAATATCCCTTATGCCGGCTGGGTTACTCAAATGACGGGCTGCGTGCCGACGGTGGCGCAGGCACTCCTGCCTTATCCGCAGTACTGCGGGTCGCTTCTAGGGGACAATGAAAACGCGGGTAACTCGACCTACCACGCTTTCCAGTTCAAAGCTGAGAGGCGCTTCACACACGGAACTTCGCTGCTCGCCTCCTATACGAATGCCAAGCTGATCAGCAGTTCTGACTGGACCCAAGCGGCGTGGGAGGATGCCACGTCGGGCACCGTTTCACCATTTCGGCGGGCGGAGAACAAGGGTTTGGGGACTCAGGACGTTCCGCAGACCCTCTCGATTGCGGGTGAGTATCTGTTGCCATTTGGGAAGGGACAGCGGTTCCTGAGTCATGTTGGGCCGGTGACCAAGCTTGTCGAGGGATGGACGGCGACCACGGTTCTGCGTCTCTCCTCGGGCATTCCTCTTGAATTCCGCAACGGCGCATGTGACCTGCCTGGCCAATTTGCCGCGACTTGCCTTCCGGCGACCGGCTCGAGCCCAAGGGCCCAGACAGGAAGTTTTGATCCCACCAAACCCTTGTTCAATCTCTCTTCCTTCGAGCCGACCGGAGCGCTTCCAACGGGCTACTATTTAGGCTCGGGATCTAACGTATCGAACTTGAGAGGTTTTGCATTCTACAACCACGACATTGGCCTGCTCAAAGATGTAACCATCACTGAACGCCTGAGGCTCGAGCTCCGAGGCGAGTTCTTCAACGTTTGGAACTGGCACACCTTCACCAATAGTTTTATCACCGATGTGTCCAGTCCAAGCTTTGGGATGTGGAATGGGGGTGTGAGCAACCCACGCAACATCCAGTTCGGCGCCAAGATCATCTTCTGATTCGGATGGCTGGCCGCCTTGTATTCCCGGTGGCGAGGTTCCTCTCCAGGGACATCGCCACCACCTCAGTAACCGCGGAGTTTTAACAGAACCATCGTAGGGGCACGCCACGGCGTGCCCCTGCGAACATTCTCAACCGTTAGAAAAGGGGAAGTCCGCCCTTTTCAGTTTTTCTACAGCCGATCATGACCTCGCGACACCCCGAAATGGCGAAAACGGATCCTTGAGGAAACCTTCCTTTTCCCTGGACTTCTTGCGGATCGCGGGTCAATTCAGGACCGCCGACAGATTCGGTGTGTGAAGCCGTTGGAGCAGGATTTTCTGAGAGGGAGTCATGCCATGAAAGCTCTAAAACTATCAAAATGGAATCATCCATTGTTCCTTCTTGCCGCAGCGCTCATCGTGATGACGAGCGCTGCTTGGCTCGTACAAGTGCTGGGAAACGAAACTTCCGGGCCCATCCTGACGCCCCTGCCCGGACCTGCGGCAAAAATCAACGGGCCGAAGATTTATGGCGCCCGCCCTGGCCACTTCTTCCTCTACCGCATTCCCTGCACGGGTCATCGTCCCGTTCACTTCTCGGCCGACGGCCTGCCCTCTTCCCTGCATTTGGACCCAGAGACCGGCATTATCTCCGGCAAGGCGCCGGATCGCCCGGGCGAATATCTCATCACGTTGCACGCCGCCAATGAGCAGGGGAAGAGCCTGCGGCCTTTCAAGCTCGTGGTCGGCGACACCTTGGCCCTGACACCTCCCATGGGATGGAACGACTGGTACACGTATTACGATCGCATCACCGAGAAGGTGATCCGCGAGGCTGCCGACACCATGATCGCTTCGGGCATGGCGGACTTCGGCTACCAGTATGTCGATATCGATGATTGTTGGATGAGAAAACCCGGCTCGAAGGACCCGATGTTGGCCAGCCCGGAACGAAGCGAGGCCGGAGCCATTTTGCCCAACCGCCGCTTCCCCGACATGAATGGGCTGACAGCGCACATTCACGCCCTGGGGCTGAAAGCTGGAATCTACACTTCCCCCGGCCCCATGACTTGCGGCCAGTTCATGGGCAGCTATCAACACGAGCAGCAGGATGCCGATCAATTTGCGAACTGGGGATTTGACTTTCTGAAATACGATTGGTGCTACTACAACAAAGTGGCGCCTCACCCTACCCTGGAAGAATACCAGCGGCCCTACAAGCTCATGGGCGGAATCCTGAAAAAGCTCGACCGCGATATCGTCCTGAATCTGTGCCAATACGGCATGGGCGATTCCTGGAACTGGGCAGCCGATACCGGGGGGCAGCTATGGCGAACCACCGGAGACCTCGGGGCAGTAAAAGGGCAGCAATTGCCGGGGTTCTACCAGATTGCTTTCGCCAACGCCGAACATTTCGCCAACGCAGGGCCGGGGCGCTGGAACGATCCGGATTACATTTTGATTGGGTATGTGGGAAATGCCTTCCATGACACGGATCCCCCCACGCGGACCGCTTTGACTCCCGACGAGCAGTATACCTATATGTCGATGTGGTCGCTGATGGCCTCGCCACTATTTTATTCCGGCGTCATGAGCCACCTGGACGCCTTTACCCTGAACGTGCTGTGTAACTCGGAGGTCATTGACATTGACCAGGATGTACTCGGGAAACAGGCGAAGATCGTGAGGCACACCGGCCAGGAATTTGTTTTGGCGAAGCCGCTCGAAGGCGGTGCTCTCGCAGTGGGACTCTTCAACCTGACTGGAACGAAGGCCAAGCTAACGGTAACCTGGCAAGAACTCGGCCTGAGGGGCCGTTGCCTCGTGCGGGACGTGTGGCGGCAGAAGGATATCGGGGACCAAGGGGACCAGTTTTCCACGGAAGTTAACCCGCATGGCGTAGCATTTATTCGTCTGGGGGAAATCCACTAGACGCCAGCACTCGACCTTGCCGAATAAAGTGACGAAGGAACCTTTTCCCCGCAAGGCGCCCGGGTCTGTTCTGGAGGAGGAACAACATGATTCCTTTCCGTTCCCCACGAATGCTTTTCCTTATCGCTCTTCTTGCCGCCATATCGACAGTTGCTTTCGCGGCTGAACGGGCCAATCCGTGGGGCGTTAAACTTAGCGCTGACGGGCATTACCTGGAACTGGCGTACCAGGGCCAAGTCTGGGTAAGCCGATTGCGAGTCCAACTCAAAGCTAGCACCCAAACGCTGGCTTCCGACGATGCGAGCGCCAAGCTGACTCTGCTTCCCGGCGCCAACACCCAAGAAGCTGTGGTCAAGGTAGAAGCAAAGTCAACCTACGAGGTGGTCTTTCGCTTCGCGGACCAGAGTGTCGCTGTCTCGCTTCGCGACGTGACGGGCAAAGAGGGGGACACCGCCAAAGTCCTAGCTGACCTCCATGCCGGTTCTGATCCCATTCAGGCGCGTCTGGACGGAGTTCAGGACGACGTGCAGCAGATGATGAGCGGCCGCGGCGCCAGCACGTTGAACAACTGCGTCTTCGACCGCTTTCGCGATCAGGCGATAAAGGTGTTGGCGCGGGGAATAAGCTTTGCCTCCAGCCCCTCGGGTTATTCGATTATTGCGGGCGGTCCGCTTACCGGTGTTCCGATTTGCCGCTTCGAAATCGTGGACCGAGTGTATTCCCGGCGTTTGCCTTATTACGCCCCACTGGATAAGAAGCAATGGCCCCAGGCTCCCGCCGGCTGGTGCTCCTTTCACTACTACAACAACGTCCTTGGAGAAGAAGATATCCTGCGCAATGCCGAGGTATTGGCAAAGGATTATGGCCCGTTCGGGCTCCAGTACGTTCTGATCGATGGCGGCTGGCAGGCCCACGGCGTCTCCGGTAACTGGACCGAGTCTAACGATCACTTTGCGCATGGCATGAAATGGCTTTCCGATCGGATCCACGCTCTCCATTTAAGGTCCGCCATTTGGTTGTCGGAGTTTGGCACGGCAGACGAAGAGTTCTACAACGCCCACAAAAGCTGGTTCCTGCACGATGAAAACGGGAATGCCAAACTGGGTACTTGGTTCGGAACCTATGTCGCGGATTTTTCCAACCCCGAACTCCAGCGGTACCTCTATGAAGCGTATCGAAAGATGACCCTCGAATGGGGCTACGACTACTTCAAACTTGACGGAGAGAATGACACCCGCGATATCTGGGCCCAGAACCGCGTGCGGGCGTTTGACCCTACGATGGACGCGGACACGGCGTTTCGCAAGGCTCTAGCGCTTCTTCGGCAGGCCATGTCTTCACGGCCGGGCGTCTTCTTTTCCGCCTGCGGCCCGGTTTATCCCACCGAGTCCATGGGCATCGTCCAAAGCGCCCGGCTGGGGGGCGACAACATGTGGTTTAACACCGATGGGACTCAGGGTGAGACGCCATCGTTCTGGGGTGTCCGCACGGTGTTAGCAGGCCTTCGGCAAGGGTTCTACACCCACAATATTGCCTGGTACGGCGATCCCGACGCCATCATGGTTCGTCCTCCCCTCACGCTCGAGGAGGCGCGCACCTGGGCCACCATTCAGGGTCTCACCGGGCAACATCTGCTGTTTGGCGACGATATGGCTGCCTTGCCGCAGGAGCGTCGCGAGGTGCTAAGAAAAACCCTCCCCGTGGCGGATGTCACCCCCATGGAACTATATCCTGCTGCCACTGACCGGCACATCTGGATGCTCCATGTAGCGCGCCCATGGGGGTCCTGGGCAGTAGCAGGACTGTTCAATTGGGATAGTGACGGCAAGGAACTGGTTCTTGGCGATAACGCGGGCGTTTACGAGATCATCGGGAAAAATGACCGGCTGCTGGGCATCAACCGGCCAAACGCCGATTTTGTCAACCTGGGAGGATTCTCAGCCCTGGCAACGGCGGAAAATCAACGGCTTCAGGCGCTGGCGGAAAAACCTGTGGGCCTGCAACTCATCCCTGTGACAACTTTCCTTACCCCTCCTCCTCCGCGCCATATTTCTTTGCAGTTTGCAAAGGCTGGCCTCGAGGCGGACCGCGATTACCTGCTTTTCGATTTCTGGAATCGGGCCTTCATGGGCAAAGTGCGGGGCCAGTACTCAGCGGACCTGCCTCCGCATGCATGCCAGGTTCTTTCCCTGCGCCCAGCCTCCGGTTATCCCCAACTGGTAGGCACGGACCGGCACATCACCATGGGGGCGGTCGAATTGTCAGGCGAGAAGTGGGATGCAGCCCGAAAGGAATTGCGAATCAAAGTCGCGTTGGTGGAGAACTACCCCACTACGCTGACGGTGTATACTGCCGGTCGGCATTTCGTCGGCGGGAAAGCGAACGGGGCGGAGGCTCAAACGTCGGTGCAAGGCGAAATTGTTCGCGCCACGCTCTCGAGTCCCAAATCGGGAGTGGCCGAGGTCACTCTGCAGTTTGAATGAAATCACCCTATTGAGTTTTGCAGAATACAGTGACGGACGAACCCCCTCACCCGGCGCTTCGCGCCACCCTCTCCCCCAGGGGGGCGAGGGCGTAAATTCAATCTAGCTCTCCCCTCGCCCCCTTGGGGGAGAGGGGCGGGGGTGAGGGGGTCCTGGTCAATCAATTCTGCAACAAGCAGTAAGGAAGGAATGAAAACGCCATGACGAACTGGAATCGCCGAGAATTCATTCAAGCTGCATTGGCATCTTGCTCCCTCCCCGTGATGCGGGTGGAAAGCGCACCCCGGCCGGACCCGATCGTGACGAAGACCGGCGGGACGGTTCGGGCCCGGGGGAAGGACTACACCTGGGAGTGGACGGAGGCAAATGACGATTTTCACCTCCTTGACAGTCGAGGGCTGGTCATTGCGAGCGGCAAACTGCAGCCTGCGGTTATGGTGCAAGTCACCGGTGAAGGTGGGGGGCGCCGGTGCTCCGCCGGGAAACCCGCCGGTTACGACGTCCGCGGCAACGCCGTGAGCGTCCGCTACGAGGGCGTGAACGGGTCGGCCAAGCTCTCTGTGACCTGGCGCTTTGAAGACGACGGAATGTGGTTGGACCCTGTCGGTTATGAGACGCCCTCGCCTGAGGATGTGGTGAGTCTTCACTATTTCGCCCAGGGAACCGGGAAGGAGGCTCAACCCTCCCTGCTGAGCGACTGTCTTGTCGTGCCGGGCGCAAACGAATCTCCGGCATTGAGTCCGATTCTCCCCCAGAATGCTTTTACCGGCCTGAAAGAGACTCTTTGGTTGGGGCACGGCGGAGCAAACCCCGAAACGCAAGGTGGCCAGCAGTGGGCGTTGCCCGTCCACTATTTCTGTGGCTTCCATATCTCGCCTTACGACTTCCAAAAGGCGCCCCATTTGACGGCCGTCCCAGGCGTGGAACTTGACCAGTTGCTGGACGCCTTTTGCTGCGGGCTGGCGGAGATTCCGAACGGCGACCTCCTGATCGAAACCCAGGATGGGAAGTACAGCCAGGTCGTGAACTACCGGGGAGACCTGTGGGGGCATGTGCGTGGCCCTGGGAAACTGGCCCTTGGCGCAAAGCAATACTGGACGGTGGGGCCGAACTACTACGAGGCGATTCGTCGTTACTACCTGGGCCTGCTGGCGGGGGGGGTGATCCGACGGAAAGCAAACTCACCACACAAGCTGGAAGTCGCTCTGGCTCCTTCCTTTTGCACCTATGGGGAGCAGGTGGCTCGCGACCGGACGGACGAGCGGCTCGACGAGTCTACGCTCCAATCGATCTATGACGAAATGACCCGATCGGGAATGAAGGCGAAGCTGTTCGTGATTGACGCCAAATGGGAAGGAAAGTGGGGCAACTTACATCACTCGCAGGAGAGGCTTCCCCACTTCGAAGATATTCTGCGCCGCATCCGTTCCGACGGGCACTATGTGGGGCTCTGGGCGGCTTTCTTGCGCTGTGCCGACCCCGGCGATTTGAGTCTCACCACGGAGCACATGCTGCATCAACCGGATGGCAAACCGTATGTCATTAACAATATCACTCCGGACCCGTACTACATGATCGACGCCTCGCAGCCGCGAGCGCAAGAAGCTCTACGGCAATTGGTGAGAGAATTCGTGCGCCGCTACCAGCCGGACTTTGTCAAGTTTGACTTTGGCTATGAGGTTCCCTCCCTGGCCATCGCCGCACCCTGGGACAAATCCTGGGCGGGAGAGCGATTCCTTGCCAAAACTCTGGAGGTCATCGTCAACGCCATGCGGGAGGTAAGTCCCGACATGGTGGTTCTGTATTATTCACTTTCCCCGCTCATGTTGGATTTTATCGACCTGCACAGTCCAGATGACCTGGGCTTGTGCCTGGGCGACTTCGGACTCGAAGCTAACCGCCGGCTTTTCTTTAGCAGCCTTTTGGGCGAGATCGGGATGCCGACCTGGGGATCGAGTGGCTACGATTGGACGACCGCGCCTGATAACTGGTTCGACACCGCCGCGCTGGGGGCCTTAGGCTCGTTGCTGAGCTTCTCGGGACCGCATGCCGAAAGATACGCCAAGCCTGAACGCATTGCCAAGTTCAACGGCTTGGCGCAAGCGACAAGGGTCCGCGATACCTTTTCAATCGTTCCCATAGACGCTGCCTATCTTGGTCCCGAGCGGGGCGCCCATGCGTCGTCATGGGCCCGAATCGAAAACGGCGAAGTGGTGTTGATCGCACTGCGGGAACGCTGCCTGGATGGCCGGAAGGGGAGTGGGAAGTTCCGCGATCTGGTGACCACCAACACGTCCGCAGTTATTGCCTCAAAGACCAACGACGGCCTGGCGCGGGCCTCTAAGCTGGCCGTGGTTCCCTATGGCGACGGGGAAATTACGCTCCAGCGCGCTGACCAATCGCCCGCCCGTGCGGAGGCGACGGAACATTACTTCGGCGGCGGGAGCAAGACGACGCAGATCTTCGTAGAACACGGGTGCCTACGGATTCCGTTGCGGGAACGTGCGGAAGATGGGTCCGTCGTTGAATGGATCGAAATCAGCTTCCTTGCTAACTAGCAGGTGCGCAAGAGCCCGATGAGAGCAGGAGGACAAATATGAACAATCTGGATCGGCGGCAATTTCTTCAGACCTCGGCGGCGTCATGCCTGTTGGGAACTCTGCGGCTCGGGGCTTTAGGCCTGCCGGAGATCCGAGAGTCGGGTCAGTCCCTCACCTTTGAAGGAAAGAATTATCGTTGGGAATGGTCAGCGGCGAACGATCGTTTCCGGATCCTCGATCTGCACGGTCGCGTGGCGGCGAGCGGACCCGTCCAGCCGGCAGTGATCGTAAGGCAACTCGGGCAAAGCGCAGACCGGCGCACGACCCCGGGCAAGCTCGAGGGCCACGAAGTGCACGGTAACCGCGCGGTGTGGACCTACACAGGCGTAAACGGCTCAGGAAAGCTCTCGGTTGCCTGGCGTTTTGAAGAAAATGGATTGTGGTTGGAGCCGGTCACCTACGAATCGTCGGTACGGGAAGACGTCGTCAGCCTCAACCTCTTCGCCGAAGGCGTAGGTGACGCCGCCAAGCCTTCACTGGAAGTCAGTGGAATCGTACTGCCAGGCATCTGCGAGAGCGAGGCGATAAGTCCGGTCACCAGTCCCGGGCAGAATTGGAATCTGAGAACATCACTGGGGCGCGCCGGAACTGGCCTCCTGCAGCAGTGGGCATTGCCCTGTCATTATTTTGCCGGATTTCGCCCGCGTGAGGCTGCCGAGTTCCAGGATACCAGCGATGTGGCGCGTGCCTTCTGCTGCGGCCTTACCGACCTACCCGGCGCCGACCTGTATATCGAGCAAAGGGGCGGCCGCGGCAGCCTGGTCTTCGACTATCGCGGGGATTTGTGGGAGCACCTGCGGGGTCCCGACAAGTTCACCCTGGGGTCAGGCCTGCACTGGGCCTTCGGTCCTAATTATCACGAAGCCATTCGCCGGTATTACCAGGGGCTGCTGGCAGCAGGAACCATCCACAAGAAAATGAATTCTGCCCGGAAAAACGCCGCCCTCCTCGCGCCGCAATGGTGCACTTGGGGCGAGCAGGTAGCGGTGAACCAGGCCGGCGATCATCTTGATCAGGCCGGTCTCGAGAGATTCTATAAAGAGCTCAAGGCCTCCGGCATGCGCGCCGGCATGTTTTCGATCGACGACAAGTGGGAAGACCGGTACGGGAACCTGGCCCATTCGGCGGAGCGTTTACCTCGATTTGAGCAGTTCCTGGACTCCGTCCGGGCCGACGGCCTTCGCATCGGCATGTGGGCAGCCTTTATGCGCTGCGAAAAACCGGAGGACCTCGGTTTGACGCCCGAGCAAATGCTTCGCCGCACGGACGGCCAACCCCACATGGTGGGCGAAGGTCGGTCCAAGTACTACTTACTGGATTTTACCCGTCCGGAAGTGGAGAAGGTGCTCAGCGACCGAGCCCGGCGCTTCGTCCGGCGGTATAAGCCCGACCTCGTGAAATTCGATTTTGGCTACGAGATACCGGCGCTCGATGCGGCGGCGCCCCATGATATGCGTTTAGCAGGGGAGCGGATGCTGGGCAAAGGCCTCGAGGTGGTAGTCAAGTCCATGAAGGAAGAAAACCCCGACATCGTGGTGATGTATTACGAGCTATCGCCGCTCTTCACGGATTACTTTGATCTGCACAGCCCGGACGACCTGTTCGAAGCCAGAGGGGAATACGATGTTGAAGCCAACCGCCGTTTCTTTTTTAGCGGCTTGTGCGGTGAGTTCGGCATGCCGACTTATGGCTCTTCGGGTTACGATTGGACCACCCAGGCGGAGATTCTGGTTTGACTCGGTGGCCATCGGCACGCTCGGCTGCCTTGCGAGCCTCGGAGGAAATGTGGAGGACGGCAGCAAACCGACCCCGGAACGTCTGGCGAAGTACAACGGCTTGACTCACCTGGTGCGGCCGACGAATTTGTTTAGTATTCAGCCGCTGGATGCCATTTATGAAGCGGTAACCCGCGGTGCGCATGCCTCGTCCTGGGCGCGCCGGGAGGACGGCAAAGTTGTGGTTGTAGCCCTTCGCCCGCGCCGCCTCGACGGAGGCACGGGGACCAGCGAATTTGAGGGCAGCGTGAGCACCACCGCGCAAGTGGCGCTTGCCTCATTGACTCAGGACAGCGTGACGGAAGCAAAGAAACTGGGCGTGGTCCCGTACGGTGAGGGCCGCCTTACGCTGCGGCGCAACTCCAAGGTGTCGGGGACCGCGACGGCCACAGAGCATCACTTCGGTGGCCAGTCGCGAACCAGCCATGTGGAAGTGCGCCATGGCGTGATCGAGATCCCGCTCCGCGAACGCAGCGAGGCGGGGGTCCCGATCGAGTGGATCCAAGTCGAAATCCCGGCCTAGCAACCACGGAGACTCAGATGGCTCTGATGGAACTGGAAGGTAAACCCGACCTTGAAGAAGCTTTTTCCCGCGTCGAGGCGTGGTTCAACCATGAAACGCTCGAACGCCCGCTGGTTCGCTTTTCCGAACACAATGCCGAGTTTGCCAGTTCGCACCCGCTGGATGGCTACAATTGGCCCGACCTCAAAACTCGCTGGTTCGATGCGGAGTTTCAAGTCGACCAGTTTATGGAATCGATTCGAGGCCGCACATTCCATGGCGAAACCTACCCGATGTTTTTCCCCAATCTTGGCCCCAACGTTTATGCTGCGTTCCATGGCCTTGAACTTGAATTCGGTGAGGTCACATCGTGGATTCGGCACGGCGTGCGGGACTGGGACGACCTTAACCGGCTCAAGTTCAGTTGGGAAAACGAATACTTTCAAGGCTTGGAGAATCTGACTCGGGTGGCGCTGGAGAAATGCTCCGGCAAGTTTTGGGTGGGGTACACGGACTTACACGGCAGCCTTGATTGCGTCGCGGACTGGCGTGATCCCCAACAGCTTTGTCTGGACATCGTCGACAACCCGGAAAAAGTCCACGCCATGCTGCGGTTGGCCAACGAGAATTTCCTGCCGGTTTTCGATCATTACGACGAAGTGCTCAAGGCCCACGACCTGCCTTCCATCACCTGGATGGGCATTCCCTCACGGGGTAAAGTGCACATTGCCAGTTGTGACTTCACCGCCCTGACCTCAACCGAGACCTTTTGCGAATTCTACTTCCCCTCCCTCCAAAACGAAGTTCGTCACATGACCCATAACATTTTCCACGTGGACGGTGTGGGCGTGCTGCATCATCTCGATTACATTCTGAGCGTCCCGCAGATTCAGGCCATTCAATGGGTGCAGGGGGTCGGCGATGAATTACCGATCCTGCAATGGCTGCATGTCATCAAGCGGATCCAGGCTGCCGGCAAAGGGGTAATCGTAGACCTGCAATTGAGCGAATTGGAACCCTTCATCGCGGCGATGAAGCCTGACGGCCTTTACCTCTGCATTGCCGCCGAGGAGAATATCCAGCCGGACATTCTCAAGCGCCTGACGAAATGGTGACGTGGGATTTTGCTGAAGAGTCTGGGCCTACGCTACATGCCATTCCCTACCTTATGAGGTGCGGCGAGCTGAAATCCCGCGATCTCCGCGGGCGACTGGCTCTTGAAGCCGCATGCTTCAATGGTCTCAAGAACGAATCAGCGGTCCACAAGAACGGGGTGTGCCTCAAATTGGCCCCGTGAACACACTATTTCTCCGCCAGGGTGCGAATGCTGACATCCTTTGCCTTCTCGAGCCAGTCAAATTTCCCGGGCGAATCCGCAAATCGTCGTATTCCCGTCGCCTTTATCGCCGAGTCCGGAACCTTGTGAAGCGCGGTGTAGCGGGGTTGGTGGGAATCTCTATAGGGGTCGTTCCGAGCCGCATTGTAAGCACAAATCATAGACCAGCGCGGCTTTTCGGAACGGTTCTGATCCGAACGATGCAAAAGGTTACAATCAAAGAAGAGCGTATCGCCCGGCTCCATCTCAACGTAGACAAGATCCATTCTCTTCAAGATTTCGCCTACCCGTTCCTTATCGGCGCCCGCTTGATCGCCTGACAAGACATGGTCGATCCGGCCAAGCAGGTGCGAGCCGGGAACGATTTGAAGACACCCATTTTCCCGAGTGGCAGGATCAACGGCTATGGATGCGCTGCAAAGCCACGGGAAGAGGACAAAATTGTGATACCAATAACCATAGTCTTGGTGCCATGTCCAGGCCCCACCAACTTTGGGGTCCTTCATGATCATCTTTGAGTGGTAGTGATACACCTCACCCCCCAGAAGCTTTTCCGCAGAGATCACCAGGGATTCGCAGCGCGCGAACATCCCATAGAGTGTGTCACCCGGATGATTCCAGAGGGAAAGGCGCACCGTCCCACCTTCTCCGTCCGCCGCGCCATAGGAATGCAGGTCAAGTTCACGGTCCTCCTTCGCGGCGCGTGAAAGCAGACTGATCTCCTCCGAGTCAAAGAATCCTCGCGCAAGTACAAAACCGGAGGTTTGAAATTCCCGCAATTGCTGGTCATTCAGTGGTCCTTTGGGCATAGGATTTCCTCCTTTAGGATGTCCTAGTGCTGGGCTGGGCGCGATCGGTGTTGGCGCCCTTCTGCTGGATTAAAGCCCTTCCAGGTGAGGCCGTGTTTCCTCTTTTCAAGCATTGTATAAGCATTGAAGAGCGCCTGACAACGGACTTTCAGGGTGGTGCCATGCGGCTGTAAGCACTCCGGGTTCTGCTGAGAAAGCCGGGTTAGAAGATTGCCGCTGCTGACCCCGTCGCGTCGCGCGGTCTCAAGCCTGCATAATTTCGATCTCAATCCACTCAACCGGCGTGCCATCAGCCGCACGCTCGCGAAGCGGGAGACTCAATTTTCCATCCCGAATAGCAACATCACTCTGCCCAACCCGGCCCCCAAATAAATGCTCGGTCACTTTCGCCCTCGTGGAAGTCCGATCTTTCCGTTGGAGGCCAAGTTCACCATCTCCATAGGGGACAACTCCAAGATGCGACGCACGGCTGATTCCTTCGGCGGTCTTCGAGGCCACCACGACAGAGGTATTGGTCTCGAAAATATTCTCGTACTTCCCAGTCCCTCGACCACCTTCCAGGCGATCCTTGCGCAGGGCAAGGAGCACGACTTCTCCTTCTTCCCTTCGAACCCACGAGGAGGTTCTGGCGCCGCGAGTAGGCGAAGCGTAATCGCCGGCATCGAGAAGTTCGATCGAGAAGACATTCGAAGAACGCAGCAGGTTGGCCAGTCCGTTATATTTCGAGACCCGGTCGGGGGTTGCCCCCGTATCCTGCTCGTCGCCCGAGAAGCCGTTGAGCGAACCCAAGGTTCCGATGGGTGCGGAATCAAACCAGATAGAGGGCATGGTCGGCCAGTCGTATCCGCCCGAGCCATAAGTCGGCATCCCCAATTCACCCAGGAGGCTGCTGAAAAAGAAGCGGCGATTGGCCTCGAGATCGTAGTCGCCTTCACACAAGAACAGGTCGTCAGGGCTGTGCTGATCGAATACGTCGATGAAGAGTGGAGACAAGGAGTAGTATATCACCACGATGTCAGGGTTGACTTCACGCAAGGCCTTGACGAGGACCTCGACACCTTTTAGCAGAAGTCTCTCGCCCGACAAACTCATGTCTTTCGGCGCCGCGTCCGCGAGAAGGGGAAGTTCGTATCCGAAGTCAAACTTGATGAGGTCCGGTTTGTAGCGTTGCACAAACTGGCGCGCCACGTCCCCCAACACCTTGGCAACTTCCGGTTGGGTAAAATCGATCAAGTAGTATTGCGTTGAGCCCTCCGTGGCAATGTATGGGGTGCCGTCAGGTTTGTGCAACATTTGCGCGGGGGTTAAGGCGAGATCGCGCGGATCTTCGCAACGCAAGAACGCCGTCCAAAAGCCCACCAGATAACCCGCGGAACGGACCTTTTCGAGGCACTGGTCAAAATGCGGGAATCTTTCCGGCGACGGATCTAACTCGCCGTATTTTCCCAGCCATTTCTGATCGAACACAAACATCCCAGGCTTCATGCCGGAGGCTTTCAGGCCCTCGAAAATGGCGTTGAAGGTGGGTTCGTCGAATCCCGCGACTTCCTTCCCCAGGGTAACCTCCGCGCCCCAGGAGTTGAACTGGGGGGTTGCGACGACGGCGTTCTTGCGGGGTGAGTTGGTTTTCCGAGAGATGACTCCAGACCTCACCAGCCCTAGGTAGTACTGCCGAATCGCCTCGTAGTAGTTCGCACCCATCGCCCAGTACAACTGGGCGCCCAACGACAGTCGGCCGGGCCCTCGGAGGTGGCCCCACACATCACTCTCATATCGAATGATCATGCTTTGCCGTCCACTGTCCGTTTCGAGAAACATATCCCCGGCGGGCAATTCGGCAAGCCCACAGCAAAAGGCGTCCGAAAGGTATTCCTTGAGAGCGCCTTTCAGATTGATGGAGGTGGTATTGCGGTGAAACCCACAAAAATAGTGGACGGGTAGAGCCCACTGTTGCACTAACCCTGGTCCTGGAGACCCGTGTCCCAGCCAACTGTTCAAATGCAAACCCATCTCGGCGTGCACGATTGGGCTGATCTCTGATGATTCACTTATTCCAGGATGGACGAGAAAATTGTGCTCAAGTGCCGGCTTGGCGGCTTCACCCGTGCCCTGGGCGAAATAGTGGAGCGATACGACGTCATCGGCAGCAGGGCTCTCATAGCTCACCGGGTCGAGCCACGCGCTATCGCTGTCAAAGCGCCAGGCTAGCGAGATCTTGGCAGAGCCATTTACACCCTCATAAACGACCGTCAGGCGGTTATCCTTCACGTCCCAATTGGCGACTTTGCCCGATAGGCAACGGCGAACTCCGCGCTGCTCAGCGGCCTGGACGATAACCGCGGGTTGAAGTGTACCTTCCGCCATCACCCGCCCTTGCTTGTCGATGAAACGGAACCGGTCGCTCTCTCCTGACCATTCCCAGTCATAGGTTTCCCCCTCCACACGGATCTGCTTCCCTGACTCGCTCACCCTGGCGGGGTTTGCCGTACTGGCACGAAGGCGTACCTCACCTAACAGCAATGTCGCCGCCGATGCTTGAATAAACTGCCGCCGATTGAAATTGGTCATCATCGGTCAATCCCCCCTTATATCTCCTGAAGTTTTGTCAATGGAGTCCACCGAGATTCAGGACGACAACCGCTATCAGAATCACCGCGACCCCAGCCGCCAACAAACGCCTGCTGCGTACGGAGGTTGAATCCCATTCTTTCGTCAGAATGCCCAGGACGGTCGCGGAAAGAACGCCCATCGCCACAAAAAGCGTGAATCCGATGGAGGTCCCATACACTCCCACCAAAGTGGCTCCCCACCCATACAGAAACAGCCCCGACAGCCATACGATGGCCATCGCAATGGGGAGCAGCGCCTCTCGGGGCCAGCCGCTTTCGAAAAACGTCGAGAAGGAGTGGTTGCGATAGAGCAGATAGACACAATACAAAATATTGGGGAAAAAACCCGCACCCAGCACGAGGGACCAAACGGCGTAGCCCGCCGTGGCCGGCGCGGCACCCGATTCTATGCCTTCGCGAATGATATCTCCGCTGAATGCGAATCCCAGGTTAAACGCAGAAGTGATTGTTCCGGTGAAAATGCAAAGAGCTAGACCTGCCTTGAAGCTTTTCACCGGCAATGCTCCGCCGGCAATTCGCGACTTCTGTTCTAACTCTCGCATACGGCCAGCCACCGCATAGATGCCCAACCCCAAGAGCAGAATGGGCAGACTACACAGAAGATAAATTCCGCGGGTCTGAAAAAGAGCCGATGGATTCATGACGAGAAGCGGGACAAGCGATCCTGAGACACAAACCAAACCAGAGACGACACCGACAGCAACTGCCATCCCCACGGCCACCAAGCTCAGGCCGAAGGTTACTTGTGATATGCCCCAAAGAAGACCGAACAGGACGGCCCAAATGATCACCCGCGGAGGCACCGACTGGTAGACCCCGGCCAGATGGGGGACAAACTGAAAGGCCATAAACCAGGGCAGGAAGAGAATGCCCACGACAGAAAACACCGACCAGGTGTTTTCCCATTTCCAATTCCGAGTGTATTTCAACGGCAAGGCAAAGCTCCCATTAAGGATACCGCTGATCAATATGATACCCATACCCAGCCAGAACTTCTCTACCATGATTTCCCCCTATCGCCAGGGCGTAAGTCATCTGATTAGTGATGCCTGGTTCGACGCCCGGATGGAACGAGGTCCTGGCGGCGAATGAGCCTATTCTCAAGGCCCCCAACCGAGAATCGGGCGTAGTTGAAATCCAATCGACCGGGGTGCGCCTATTTTCGGATTTCCAATATCTCCACCTGGTGCTCCGGCGGAAGGTGAATCTCGATCCCTTGGCGAAACTGCTCACCAGTGCGGGTGCCTTGCGGTTTCCCGGTCATTGCCGAGCGGACATGGAAAGTTCCATCCGGAAAAACCGGCAGCCTTACGGCGACATGGTCAAGGTGTGATTCGTTCTTGAACAGGGCAATCATTCCTTCGCCCTGGCGGCTGAGTCGCGCAAATCCGTCCCAGGTTGCGGCTCCCGGCTGCTGCCAGTTGCCGAGTGGGAAGAACCCTTCCAATAGTGGGACATCCTTGCGCAGCGCCTTGAACCATCGAATCCTTTCGCCATACCAATCCTGCTGCTCCGGCGTCAACTTTCGTAAATCGCCGAGGAAAAGTGGCCCTGCACCCATGGCGGTCGCCAGGCGATCCTCGATCGAAGCCATTTCAGCTTGAAGATTACCAATCAGCATCGTTTCGCTTGGAATCGCCAACGATCGCAGGTAGAGCAGAGTCCGAGCCTGGCGCGGACCCGCAGCCTGCGCGACGCCATCATCCACATTGCTGAGCCAGTCCAAATCACCCGCCGCGAGCAAGCCATAATCGATGATATGTTTCTGTCCCCAAAGTTCGAAGGTAAGGTCCAGCAACACGTCAGGGTGTTCGCTGTAAATGCGGTCGGTCACAAACTGGATGCCTTCGTATATGCGCTCCAGCGATTCTGCCCACGAACTATGGTCATGACCCTGGGCATAGCACCCCGGAGACTCGCCATAGGCATTGAACACGGTGGTGAGGTCGACCTTGACGTAAGCCAGGTGATAGCGGCCGATCAATTCGCTGATGCGCTTTGCCGCCACCTCTTTATAAGGAGTGGCAAGGCACATCACGGCATCGGAACCCTCCATAGCCTGTGTGAATTTGGGCTTTCCATGCACGTCTTTGCAGATCCACTCAGGATGCTCGCGAGCGACTGAGGTTTTCATGCTAATGGCGGCAAGTGGCACCCACAGGCCAAGGCGCATTCCCTTTAGTTCGACGGCGGCCCGGATTTCGTCCAGGCCGTTAGGAAAGAGGTTAAGATTGATCGCGTTTTCGCCGTAATTGGCCTGCCATCCGTCATCAATCGTGAAAACGTCCAATCCCATACGGCCCGCGGCGGCAATCAAATCCATGGTGATGCCCTTGGTGATTCCGCGCTCGAAGGGTTCCCAGGTGTTGTAGATCCAGGGTGGTTGATAGGCCGACCCCTTCTTCATCAAGGCCTGCGAAGTATACGAGGGCATTAACCATCGTGGATCAGCGAAGCCCTTGCCATCGGCGAAAAACGCGATGGAGCCCTTGGCGCTGGTAAAAGTCTCACCGGGTTGCAAGGTGCGCTCGAAGGGGAAAAGGTCGGTGTCGTACATGAGTTGGACGCCATCCCCCCATCCCACCATTTCCGTCCGCTTCGTATAGCCCGGTGCCCCGTTCATGGCGATGTAGCCCTCTCCGGTCAGGGAATTCCGTTCCAGAACCGCGGTGTCGTCAACTCTTCCCGTAAAGAAAGCCTCCCGCGGCTGGCAACCGTAAAACCCCGACACCTGCAACACTTCGGGAGCGCCGGGTGCGATGCTTAAGCTCTCAAAACTCAAATGTGAAAGGATCACGGGAGCCGAGCCGCCATTGGTGATGGCGATCCACTTCTGGACAACCGGATGCGCATCGTAAACGGCGTAAAAGACCGTTACCTCAATCGGCCTGGTCTTTGCTCGCAACTTGACGGCGAGCGATTGTCCGGACGGCGTGAGCTTCTCGGTCTTGGCTTCGATGAATTCCCAAGCCGATGGGCTCGATCCCGCAAGAGAATCTCCATCGACCCAGACAGAGAACTCGGCACCTTGGTCTTTCCGCTTCCGAGCGGTCTCCATAAAATCGGTCCCGGTCACCTTGTGACGCCAACTCGCGGTATGCAGGCCGTGTTCCGGTTCGAAGTGAATCTCCCGTTCCGTGAGGGCGTTGCCGACGGTCCAGATTTTCCCCTCCGCGTTGGTGTGCACAAATGCCGAAGCGGGGTCATCAGCGTCAGCCGGGCTACCAGGCAACGCTGATATGTTGACACTCTCCAACAACAACGACGCGGTGGACGCTTGAATGAATTCACGTCGATTTAATCTGATCATGGCAAATACCTTCTTCTGATGAATTCGGTTATAGCTTGTGAGATGAGGCTAAAGACTGCGGAAAAAAACCCTTGGTTAGTCATTGAAAGCGGATTCCCGGGCATGGAATTACGGCCTGACCTCAATCGTGCGTAGGGCTTCCTTTACCCTTTCCGCCCGTTTCTGGCGTACTTGTTCAAAGCGTTTGGCTTGTTCATCGGCTTTGGGATCCTTGGTGCGCTGGTACAGGATCATGAGATTCAGATTTGCGAGGTAGTTATCGGGGCTGATCTCGAGAGCTTTCTGCAAGTCGTTTCGGGCATCCGGATAGTCCTTCTGTTTGAGGTGGACGAGTCCCCTTTCAGCAAAAGCGTCAGGGTAATTCGGATAAAACTTGAGCGCCATTTCTAACTGCGCGACGGCTTCTGCATAATTGCCCTTATGATTCGCAATCCTCCCCAGGTAGTAATGGGCACCCGCGGCAGTTTCGGAATTGTTCGCTACCGTCACAATAATCTTCTCTGCGTTGACATCGTCGTGGCTGGCAAAATAAGCGGACCCCAAGGCCAGGCGTCCCCGTGGGTCGTGGGGCTTCAACTGGCAGTACTTTTTGAAATAGGGAATCGCTTCGCCGGCCTCCTCGCGCTGCAGAGCAACCGTGCCCATGGCGTAGTTATAATAAGCATTATTCGGGTCAAGGCCCACAGCTTTCTTCAGGGCTTGATAGGCTTCCTCCGCGAGGTTCATCTGCACACACACGATCCCCCAGAAAAAGTGAATGGAGGCATTCTGTGGTTCGAGTTCCCGCGCATGCGCCAAATATCCGAGTGCACCGGTATAATCTTCCTGATCATCGGCGACATGGGCGAGGTCCAGAAGCAAGGGAACTGAATTGGGTGGGATTTGCGCCGCTTGCTCCAGTGCCTTGCGGGCATCATCAAGCCGCCCCAGTTGTTTGTACAGAAATCCAAGGCTGGTTAAAGAACTAGCCGTGGTCAGATTTCTCTGTCTCAGACCCTCTAAGAGTCGAACCGCAAGCGATGTATTCCGAAGCCTACCCAGCAGAGGAAGCAGGCTCACCACGTCGGCCTCAGCCAAGTCGGGACTCTGCAACATCCGGTCGGCCGTTGTTTCGGCCTTCGCCTCTTCCCCGGAACCCGCATAATCACCACAACTTACGGATAGGGCTTGAGAATGGTCCTGTGCCCCAGGTGGCAGTTTCGACAGATGCTGCCGCGACAGCGAGAAAAGTCCCTTCTGCATCAGAAGTACGGCGCTCTGGTAGTTCGCTTCGACATTGCCGGGATCGAGCTTAAGGACCTGCGCATACGTTCGGATCGCTTGATCCTGGATGGCCGTCTGCTGGGGAGTCCATTCCTGGTACAGGTGGCCGAGATTCAAATAAGCCTCCTCAAAGGTAGGCGAGAGTTCGATCGCTTTGTGGAAACTGGCCTCGGAATCGGAGAAATGCCGGTTCTGGGCCTTGATAACGCCGTCAAGATTATAGAGGCCTGCATCTCTTGGAGATTTCTCCAGCATCTTGGATAGCGGTTCTTGGGCCAATGTGGTGTTTCCCTCTTGAATAAGCTCCTGGACCTTCTGAACTGATTCCGAGGATTGCGCGGGGTGTAAATGACTCGCGAGGCCCAGTATCAGCACCGGGAACACTAGGAATGATGTGGTTCTGGTCTGGATGAACTCAGCCCTCCCGCGCTTGCGAATCTCCATTTTCACGCCCCGGTGAAGCCTGGCCAAATGCCACATTTTCTGTCGAGCCAGGGTGAGGAGGCAAGCTCTATTTGGAGGTGGAGTTGGTCTCTTGCTCCCGGGGCGAAAAGCTTGTTACTGCGGTGGACATAAAGTCGCCATGCCAATTGGGGTGTTTGAGGCTTCGCAATCTGCATCATAAATCCTTGTTGCTCCGCGCCCCCGGCGCGCTTTCCTTACCGACCATTGGAGAGATGCGTCGGCTCTAAACGTCACCCAACATCCTAGTCTACATCCTTGCCGTTTGTCAAGCGAAATCGGCAACGGAATCCTCGGGGAAGCTATGAAAGTTCTGACCCTCCGCAGACCGCAACCGGAGGGGGCGCATGCATGGCCCTTTTGGGAGAACCCACGGTCACAAAAGGAGTGTTTGTGACTACGAGCTTGGCAGGAGCGAACGAGGCCCTTCGTTCCCTACTACGAATATCCGCGTCTACCCGCGACTACCCGCTGACGGGCCACTGCCAAGCTGAGATGCGGTTCCGTAGTTATTGCGCTTCAGCGACCCACAAGGAAAAGCGACAGCGCGAGAGTCAGGACACGGAAACCAAACCTAACGTCTGCGCCACCCGCCGGACCCGATTGGGGCTCTGTCCGCAGATCTGCCTGAAGGAGAATCCCATCCTCTAGCTGCAACGGGTGTTGCAAACACCCAGCGCGAGCGGCCGAATTATGTATTGAATCACCGCGCTTGCCTGGTCACATCAGGTCTCAGTACTCCCAGGCGAATCTCCTCAATGGTAACCCACCAAATAGCCCTTGAAATCGATGACATCCGGATTGGGTTTCTGATAGGGGATCGGTTTCGGGTCGAGCCATCTGACCACGGTATCCTTGATCGAATACGCGAAAAAGTGGTTTCCGCGTGGATTGTAATGACCAATAAAGTACAGCTTCATGTAGGCATCAAACGGAATGTTGTACTTTTTGAAGTCCTGAAGATGGACTTCGTTCATGTCGAAGTAGTCGAATTTCTCTTTGCCCAGGTAATCGACAATGACCTGGTCATATCGCGTGCTCCTTTTCTGCATTTCGGCCATGGCGCGATAGGGGTCGAAGAGAAAGACCAGCAGATGCTTTCGGTTTTGCCGGGAAAATTCCCTGGCCTTTGCGAGGATGAACTGTGTGGCTCGCAGCGAGTACTTGTCCAAGAGTTCACCGACCTGTTGTTGGCTTGGCAATTCCCGGCCGAAATCCAGGTGATAGTCCAAGCGAGCGGCCAGCTTGATGGTCCGTTCCTGGTCCAAGTCACGGATGTACCCCAGGCTGTAGGCGTAAAGTTGCAGGGCCAGGTCGTCCTTGAGATGGTCCACCATGAATTGCGGGTCCGCCATGCCATACAACGCGGAGGGGGTCGCAAGCAGGTTCTCCTTCTCAATCAACTCCCCGGTCCCGAGATCCATCTCCAGGTGGGGCCAGAAATTGCCGTGGAACATCCGGCCGCCCTGGTGGTTCCACACCTTGTAGGTGATAGCGTGCCGCGAGCGCAGCAGGCTCCGGATGTGATCGTCGCCCCATAGATAAAATATGAGGTACTCCACCCCATGATCGGTCCGTTCTTCCTTCAGCATTCGGCGATAGGCCTGATAGACTCCATACCCCCCCATACCGAAGTTCCTGATGGGTTCCCCTAAGTGCGCCGCCAGGTACTCTTGCCAAGTCTCACCGTCCGAAACCTGATGACATTGAGTGAAGCTGTCGCCATAGGTGTTGATGCGGCATGCTTTGCCAGTGTACATGAACGAGGTACGCGCGCCATTGACTTGGACAGTAGAGATTGTCGCGCTGCCATCCACTCCGTCGGCAGGCAGATAATTCCACAACCTGTAACCCAATTCCGGGTCAAACTGCGCCCAACTGGGACCGTGTAAAAACCTGTCAATCACCTCTCCTGAAACTGCACTCTCCCGCAAAAACTGTTCGAAGGTGGGTTTCATCTGTGCTCCCCCGGCCCTTCCTTTTCCCACGAACGGCGCTACCGCGGCCATTTTAACGAACTCGCGTCGCTTCATTTCAATCTCCCTATCTCGCCGGAATCATCCACAACTCGCCGCGACAGTTCCCCGTGACTCTTTGCGGGTCATTTTGTCACTCAAGACTTTCGTTGTTCAAGACACCGTCGGAATCATCCGCCGAATCTAGTGTAGTGTCCAGTAATGAGATGGACAAAGTAGCGCCGCCCTTTAGGGCGGCAAATGCCGGGCTAAAGCCCGGCGCTACGCCGCAGCATTGCCCAGGCATTTCTTGGACACTACGCTAGCGTCAAACGCAATACTCCTGGAGGGAATGTCAAGCAAAATGACGAACGCAGACCCCGCGTGGCACCAAAGTTTCCCTTTGGGACACGAGGCTCGCGGGTCTAAACTGTCATGCGCAATTTTGTGAATGCAACGATTACGAGGCATAAACCGATATGGTCATCTTTGGGACTCACCGCGCCATCAGGCTGACCAGGGTAAAGACGGCCCTGTTCGCATTCCTCATTTTGATTTCGCCGCTCCTTGCGAGCGCCGAGAGCCCGTTCGATCTAGCGTGGGACATGCAATCCGACCGGGCGGTTGTGAAAACACAAGCCGGGGGGCTGGAAATCTGGCATGGAAGCCTACTCCCCGCGCTTTGGGTTCAAAATTCGGATGGTTCCAGGCGGTATATCAAAGCGGAAGTTGTGGCGAGTGCGCAGAATATTCTAACCCTCCGCTTTTCCGATATCGCGACGGGTGATCTGACGGTCCGGCACGATCCGGAGGGAATACGCTTTGAGCGCCTAAGTGTCCATTGGAATGGCCCAGCGCCTGCAGTGATTGCTCTCTACTTCGGAACCGCTTTATTGACGGCGGAACAACGCGCTATGGTCCCATCTCTCGATCTCCCCTTCTGGCCGGATTGGGAGGCCGATGGATTTGGCATTCCCAGTGCGAAGGGCGGTCCCCTGCAAAGCTTCTTTCGGAGTTGGGATTTTGGGAACGCCAACATCCCTCTTGGCAGTTTCGGGCCATCGATGGGCACACCCTATGCGGCTGCCTACCCGAGGCCGTTGTACAGCGCGGCAATGGGTGGTCCCAACGGATGGGTTGCGTTCGGTCCCGGCGCGGTCCCCGATGCGGCCCTCACGCTCCGCATCCGTTCTTCGAGCGCTGCTTTGGAGTATCTGTACCGCGAAGACCTTTGGGGGGCGCGGAATGGCACGGAACGCGTATGGGAGGAACCGTTCCGGCTTTTCTGGGCCCACGATGCCTGGGATGCCTACCTCCGATTGTTTCAGTCTTTTCCTGCCGCTCCTCCCTCGTCCCCCGCTCACCAGGAAAGCCATTGGAACAGTTGGGGAAATTTCCGGGAACGCCACTTCGGTTTACGCGAACTTGCCGACCAGGTCGCCGATGATATCGGGGCAAAGATCCTGGTGCTCGACGAAGGATGGGAAACCCACGATAGCAGTGGCATCCCGAATCTTCCCCGCTACCCGAACTTTATGGACGATTTGGCCTACACCCGGAAGAAAGGGCTCGAAGTGGGATTCTGGCAGGCCTGCGGGTGGGTCGATGACCCGGAAACCAGCGGCCTGCTGCCGGAGGACCTCCTGCGGGGCGCGGATGGCGTGCCCCGGCGGGTGAACTGGACCATGGGTACTCAGGCCGAGCCACATCATTACGTGCTCGACCCGAGCTCACCCCGCGCCCGGGAGTATCTTCGCCAGCGAACCTTGCGCATCATGCGAGAGTTGAAACCGCGCCTGTTGAAGCTCGACTTTGGGTACGGTCTGCCGGGGCCCGACGTGGCGGCCCCGCGCGACCCGGCGCTGCGGGGCGAGCGCTTCTCCTATACCTTGCTCAAGACCATCGCGGATGCGGCGCGCGAGGTCGACCCCGGGGTGACGATCCAGTACTACAGCATTCACCCTCTGATGGCTCCCATTGAGGACCTGATCACGCTGGATGATCTGGGCGATGCGGGGGGACAGGAATCGGCAGGGCACGGCGAGTGGTCCATCTGGGCGGCTTTGGCCGGAGTCCAAGGACGAGCTATCAACGCCTCCAGCGGCTACGACTGGAGAGAGGACAACGAGATCCTGCTGGATACGGCGGTGATTGGATCCCCGGGATCGATTCTGCCTCTGCCTTCGGATGGAGAAGCAGCCCCGCCAGGGCTGGATTTCCACCATCGTCGCGCCCTGGTTCAATGGTATCGCCGGACCACGCTGTGGAAGCCGTTGTGGTTGAACTCCGAAAAAGGCGCCCTTGGCCGGGAGCCCCGCCCTCGCTGCTTCGGGCGTTTGGAGTCCATTCGGGGCGAAGATCGCCTCACCGCCCTCGTGCTTCGACCAGAGGGCGCTGGGGAGAACGAGTTGGATGTGCCGGGTCTCGGCAAGGTACATTGGCAGGCCCGATGGGCGATCATTGCGCAGGACGACGAATCCCTGGCCGCTTCCCACCGCATGGCTTGCATTCCGTTCGACGGCGGAACCCTGCGGCTGCCTCGCCCCTCTGCCCCATCGCGTGTTGTGGCGGTCGATAAGAGCGAACAACCCCTGACCAGTTGGTCGTGGCGCGACTCGATCCTTGAGATTCGATGCCCGAGTTCTCCGGAGCTGGTCGGCATCCTGGTGATAAACTGATTTGGCAATCCCTCCGATGATTCTGAAGGATCTTGAGCACACACCGTAGTATAAGTAAGGTGATAAGTACCTGATTCCTACCAAATGGAGTCGTCATGCGAATGGCAGGAGTTCTAATTCTTCCCCTCCTATTTGTGCTGAGCAGCGTGAGTGCGCAAACCACCCCGGCTTATGTGATCGCAGGATCGGACCATCAAAGCTGGGTGGTTGGAAACGGGCTAATCGAGCGGCTTATTCAGTTTGACGCCAAAACCGGCCTCTCCACGGCAGCTTGGCGATACCAATTGACGGGAACCGATTTTGTCAAGCCAGCGCCTGGTGAGAACGCCCAAGGTGCAGAATTTTTCTTTCAGGCTGACGGAGACAAGTTGACGGGTTCGGGGAATGCTTTCGAATTGGTCGCGGCCGAGACTCACGACACTCTGCCGGTCGGCAAGCTCCTGGAGATTAAGTTGAAGGCCCGAACCAAACCCCTCGAGGTTTCAGTGTTCTATGGCGTGTATCAAGGTCATCCCGTGGTTCGAAAATGGCTTGCGATTACCAATCGAGGCTCGTCGTCTTTCACCCTATCGCACCTCAGTTTCGAGGCCGTACCCTTGAGGGCGGGGAAACCTTCGGAAATCCAGGTTTCGGGTTTCTATGGCATTCAGCCTCGCGAGATTTTCTTCACCGGCAGAGTGGAGGACACTGCGATTCTTGAACGGAACGCACACACGGGCGAGGGATTCGTGGTTATGAACGAAGCTCCCGGCTATATGAAGCGCACCGAACTGAAGGAATGGGGAGAAGGCATTGAGGTCATGTATGACACCGATATTTTTCCATTCGCAAGGACTGTCGCACCGGGAGAGACGTTTACCACGGCCAAGAGTTCGGTGGCGTTTTTTGCCGAGGGACGGGGCTTCGCCGACCCGCATTGGGTCATTCCGTCATACACATCACAAGTCCTCATGAAGAAAGGTGCGGGCTATAAACCACCTTGGATTTATAACACCTATGAACCTTTCTATTTTGGCCTCCCCCAGTCCACGGTAGAGGAACTGATCCCGATCGCCGGACGGATGGGGCTGGACATCTTCACCCTCGATGCGGGATGGGAAAAGCTTTGGGGTGAAAATGACATTGCGCTGAACCGTTACCCCAAAGGACTTGATCCCGTCCGAAGCGAGGTTGAGCGGCAAGGCATGCGGCTGGGACTCTGGGTGCCGCTGGCCATGGTTCGCCCGGAAACCCAGGTTTATCGAGAACACCCCGAGTGGCAGTGCAGGGACTCCGAGGGACGGCCCAAGACCTCGTTCATGGGATCGGAATGGGGCGGAAACCTCCCGGTGATGTGCATGGCTTCGCCCTACCGTGAGGTTGCTGCCCGCCGCATCAGTGATCTGATTTCCCGCTACCACCTCGGATATGTCAAATTGGATCTCACCACCGTCTTCAACGCCTATGGCGAAGCGCCGGGGTGTTATGCCCAAGGACACTACCACCAAAGTTGGGCTGAATCGCTCGAAGGAATTTACGAAGGTATCCAGTACGTCACGGACGCGATTTATCGCGAGCATCCTGACGTTTTGCTGGATCTGACCTTCGAGCTCTGGGGCCAGAAGCATGTGATCGACTATGGGTTGCTCGCGGCCGGAGATCTGGATTGGCTGAGCAACATTAATGATGCCACGCCGGATTCCGCGGGACCCCGGCAGGCCAGGACCCTGCTCTACCATCGGTCACTGGCCATTCCGGTTGAAACCATGCTCATCGGCAATTTGCGCGCCGAGACCCCCCCGGTGGAAGAGCGTTTTGCCACCGCGATAGGCTCGGGCCCGCTTCTCCAGGGGGATTTACGTAAGCTTACCCCTCAACAACAGGACTGGTACGGGGAGAAGATTCGCTGGTTTGAGGGATTCCGCAAAGCTGTTCCCGTCAACGAAAGCTTCTTTCCATTGGGGACATGGCTCCAACCCGGGGCCGCAAGCGCGGACGGGTTTACGCGGCTGGATCGCGAAGGTGAAGGAATGATCGTGGTCTTCCGTAATGAAGCGAGCGCGAACAAACTCCTGGTCCGTGTCCCGACCTTTCCGGATGGGACGTTTCGAGTCACCTCCAGGATGACCGGAGCATCCCTGGGCCCGGTTTCGGGCCAACAATTTCGGCAGGGAATCCAGATTTCGGTCCCCGCCGAACATCAAGTTGAGGTATTGGAGGTTCGCAAGTAGCCTACTGGGCGCAGGAAGACCGGGATTGCCACGATTTCAAGAAGAAGTAATACCTATATTGGCATCGCCCATGCGATGTATAGGGGTGGGGCGCGCCGGGCGGAAATGCTCCATGTCCATGACCAGCGTCTTTACCGCGGCTGCCTCCGCACTCGCCGCCAAGGCAACCTCCACCGCGTCGCGCAGCACTTCCGGCGGTCCCTCCGCGCGCAGGTTCAGCACCAGTTCGCCGGCGGACATCGCGCGGTTCAGCGTGTGCACCAATTCGGCCTACCGCGCCGTGCTCACGAGGCTCTGCACGCCGACATGGCCCCCATCCGCATCCGGCGTCAAAGTCGCCCTCGGGTGAGCGATCTCGAGCGCCACCTCTGCCAGCCGGCCGCGAATCCGGCGGGCCAGTTCCAGCAGAAACTGGTCGCCATCAAACGGCTCGCCGCCGTGAACCCGGATGGTACAGTTCAACCATCCGAGCATCGCTTCGCCCTCGGCGTACGAGTCGTAATCGATTTCCGGCGCCCGCCCGCAACCCGGCTTGTCCATCAGCACGTGGTGGTGACCCGCGCCCACGCTTCGGACAAATGGGAGTCGTCGCATGGTACAATTCGGATTCCAAGAATAAGACCCACCCGGTTGCGCAGAAACAGGCGAATTCTTATGACCTGTATGACATCCTCGGCAACGTGTGGGAGTGGTGCCAAGATAGTGATCGGGGGCACGGACGGTTACCCGGGAAAAAACTTGTCGTACGCGGCGGATCATACGGATGCTCGGACGAGCAGGTACGGGTTTCGTTCCGACGGTGGTATAAGTACGACCTGGTCAATTGGGACGTTGGGTTCCGTTGCGTGTTGGATTTGTTCTGACCAAGCAAGCTGCCCACCGTCTTCGCCGCCTCTCCATAGGCCGGCCCCACCCACATAGTTAGTCATCTGGGCTTCAGTTTCCGTTGCGAAATTAAAGTCGAACATTCCAATTGACTCATATGAAGATTCGGTTCGGCAGAATCCACAGCAAACAGATAAAGCGCTTGGCCTCAGCGGGTGTGACGATCGCCCAAGGGCCTGAAGTTTCTGAAGGCTGGGCGGTGGGCCGAATGCCTAAGACAGAAGGCAAGAAAACAAAACCGCTATCCTATACAACTATCACCAGGGGGCCCTTGGTCAAGCTTCTCCCCTCCTCGGCGTTAGTCTGCGTGGCCCATATTTCTTAGTATTCTTGAGTCACAGTTTGGGTCACAGATAAGCGCAAATAGAACCAATATCCGCCAAGTTGTCGGGCTCGGCGGCCCTGTAAATTCAATGATTTGAGTGTCGTTTTACCACTAACATAGTCTTTCTAATCCGAGGGTCGGGGGTTCGAGTCCCTCCACCCCTGCCAATGTTTTCGAGCTAGCTAACCTTAAGCCACAGTTGGCGTCATACAGAGGTGCAAAACCAAAGGCGCTCTCCTGCGCCACATTTTCCCGGTATTTTAAAATGGCGGCCAGGTACTTCGACATCTTGGCATCCATGTCAGATTGACTTTAAGGATGTAGAGGAGTAGAAATCCAGACACAGAAAGACGGGAAGCCGCCGAGATTGGAGGGTTTCATGCGAACTGAGGAAGGCTCGTTTATCCGTCTCCTCAAGGTTGGGCTTTGCTTCTCATTGCTGTGGGTGGGGTGGGCATCCGGCAATGCATGGGCGCAGTCCGCCGACGTGTGCGCACCCGCGCCGGCCGTCAAGGCGGCCCTCGACCAGTTGCCCGAGCAGACCCCGGCGCTGACGGACTGGCAGTTTCATGAACAACACGCCGCTGCCCTTCGAACCCTATTGCGCCAGTACCCCGAAGACGTCTTCGTCCAGCGGGCGTATATCCGCTCGATGTATAGCAGGTCCGACAAGGAAAAGGTCATTGCCGAATACAAGTCACGCTACGAGCGCAACCCCGACAACCCGCAGTTGGCCTACCTTTACGGCTTGACGTTGATAGGCCGCCAGTCACCGGAGGCCCTTAAGCTGTTCAGCGCGGCTCTCCAGGAAGACCCGAAATTCCCCTGGCCACATTTGCCCCTTGTGACCATCTACGACTCATCGGTATTCTTGAACAAGGAACAGAGCGCCGCGCACCTTAAGGCCTTCCTTGACGCTTGCCCTGCCTCTCTGGACGGTTACGAGATGCTGGCCCGCATGGACGACAAGGACCTTCTGCGCCCCTATGCCGCCCCGTTGCGCACCTTACTCGCGAGCCGTAGCGACGCCGAGGCCGTGGGGGCCTACCGGACGCTATGGGCGATCGAGTTCAAGGCGCATCCGGCGTCTGAATACGATGCGCTGCGGCAACAGGTAGGCCATGACCTCGAACGCCTCCGCCAGCTTCAACTCGACGACAAGCGCCAGTGGTACGAGGGGCTCGAAGACGGTTACAAATTGGTGAACGATCAGAAGCAGTCCGACTGGGCGCAGGAGCAGGTCCAGACCCGTTTCCCACGGCCCTGGGAATTGGCGGCCATGACGAAATGGTTTAAAGACCACCACTGGCCGGCCGAAGACGCGCCTCCGGACGTAAAACGTGCCTATTTTAGTGACCTATTGCACCAGAGCACCCAGTGGGCCAAGGAACGCCCCAACACTTCCTTTATTTGGTCGTATCGACTGGATGCCATGGGGGAGCTTGAGGATGTGCCTGCGACTGACGTCGAGATGGCCGCAGACCAGATGCTCAAAGTGGCCATAAGCAATGCAGGGCCCGAGGGCCCCGACTCCTCTTCGTACTCCGACGTGGCCGAGGTCCTGTCCAAGAAGCATCTCGAGCCCGAGCGCGTGGTGGAGTTGGCACAGAAGGGACTCGCCCAGTTGGAAATCGAGTCCAAGGAGCCGCCCTATGATCTCAACCCCAAGGAAGACCTCGACTACTTCACGTTCTACCGGGCCTACTCGCGGCTTCAGGGACTGGGATTTGAGGTTGATGGCTACTTGCAATTGAAGCAGCCGGACAAGGCCCAACTCCTGCTGACGCAGATGGACGAGAGGCTCCAGGACCTCAAGTCGCTAGCCGGTGACAATCAAGCCCACAAGAAATCCTATGCCCGCCGGCTCTCGGCCTATTGGGGGCAAATGGCGCGGGAAGCGGAACTGCGCGGGCACAAGCTCGATGCGATGGGGTTCTACGAGAATGCGCTGCTTACTCGGCTCGATGCCCAGCAGAAGCCTGAGACCGGAAAGAAGGATGAGCTCGCAGACAATGCCCACCAACTCTGGGCCAGCCTCGGGGGCACGGACGAAGGATGGAGGCTGTGGTACGGCCGGCGGGCCGACGCCTTGGCCAATCAATCCGGCTTGACGTGGGAGGATGCCAACCTACCCTTGCCTAGCTTTGAACTCGCCGACCTCAACGGCAGGACCTGGAACGTGGCCGCGCTGAAAGGCAAGGTCACGTTCCTGAACTTCTGGGCGTCCTGGTGAGGAGGATGTCGCGAGGAGTTGCCTCGCTTACAAAAACTCATCGACGAATACAAGAATCGCTCCGACGTTCAATTTATCTCCTTTAACGCCGATGACAACCCGGGGCTCGTGGCGCCCTTCATGAAGGAACATCAACTGGCGTTCACCGTCATTCCCGGCACCAACTATGTGTGGCAAACCCTTAAGGTGATGGGAATCCCGTCGAATTGGATTGTCGACACGGACGGCGTGGTCCGCCTGAAGGGCCTCGGTTACGACGCGACAGAGAAATGGGTGACCGGCATGAAGGACGCCATTGCGAAGGTGCAATCGGCTGCGCCCCCTGCCAGCGCCCCCGCAAAATGAGCGTGCGGTTGGGATGCGGCTTTTTCCCGCCCGAAATGGAAAAGGGCAAGGCAGCCGCCTTGCCCTTTTGCACAGCCATCAATAGAAACCCACCTCAGAACGTAAGGTGCAGAGCCATCTGAATCTGCCGCGGTCCTCCTATCGTCTTATTCGTTTGGCCGAGGCCGGCGGGACAATTATAAAACCCTGCGTTAGAACTGGTGCAACTCGTGGGCAAAGGCTGTGTCCCGAAAAATGGTGTATCGTTGTAATACTGATTCTGCGTAACGTTATCGATGGGAATATCAAAGCTCGCGGTGTTGGTGAGGTTAAAAACGTCCAGCGTGAATTTCAGCAGAACCCGCTCGGTGATTCTCACATCCTTGACCAAAGAAATGTCAGCGCGCTTTTGCCAAGCTTGCCGGAAGATATTGCGCTGGCCGGAGGTAAAGTCCGTCTCAAAGGTGGCGGGGGTTCCATCGGCGAGGACGGTTTCGGGAGGAATGGCCCCATTCAAGGCGCCCGGTTGAAGCAAGGGCAAGGTGAAGCAAGACGCCTTGAGCGCCGGCGTAGCGCCTGCGCCCGTGGTCCCCGTTACCGCATTCTTAGCGGTGCAACCGGGAGCCAGCGGCACGATGGGGTTGGTGATTCCGTCTGTAACCCCGTAAAAGATGCTGCCCACCGCTCCCGAATAATCGATCATGCTATAGGGCTGGCCACTTTCGATTACGGCGATTCCCTGGATAGCCCAACCATGAGCAATCTTGCCCGCCAACCCATTCCCCTTGACGAAGCTGGGGAATTGGTAAAGGTAGTTAAAGTTCAGGACATGCGTGCGGTCAAAGTCCGACGAGGCGTAAGCGTTGTGGGGGTTCAGCGGGTTGTTGCCGTTGTAAAAAAGGCCCATGGCGCTCTGCTCATCCAAGGCGTGCGACCAGGTGTAAGAGAAGCCTATTTGAAAGCCGTGGCTTAAGCGTTTTTCCACGTGGGTCTGCAACGCGTTGTAGTTGGAAACGCCCAGGGCCTTGTAGCTCTCCGATTCGGCGGAGTAGCCGATGTAAGGAACACGCAAGTCGTCATTGCCGCCTTCATAGGTCGACAAGAACGGTGTGCCATCGGGCAGAAGGATGGGATTGTAGTTTTGATCTACGGCCGCGTAGCCGTACGTATAATTCTGGCCGTGAATCGGGTGGGTGGGTGTCGCGATACCCGGCTGGTTGAAGGGGATGGGCATGACCTCATGACGGCCGGAATTGCCCACATAACCAATGTCGATGGCCAAGTCCCGGCGCGGCTGCCATTGGATGTCGAAGGTGTAGTTCATCGTGTAAGGGAGCTTGTTCCCCCGGTCGTACGTGGCGAAAGAAAAGAGTTTCGCCGGGGCTTCCCCACTACATGCATAGCCCATGATCGCGCAGGCATTCGGCAGATATTGGCTGATCTCTGCCGGATTGCCCGTGGGGGCAGGCCCCAGTGTGGTGCCCCAGGGATTCTCCAGCGTGCTGGCGCATGTGGGGATGTAGCCCAGGTAGGGAGACGAACTCAGGGGGCAGACTTGCGTGTTCACGAAAGGGGGAGCCTGGTTGACACCGAAAGGCCCCGCCGTGGTCTCGCCCGCGGCATAGCCGGGGGAGAGATAGGAGAAAAGTTCGCCCCGATCGTAATAGATGCCCGCGCCGCTGCGGATCACAATCTTGTCGTGAAAACTCTTGGGCGTCCAGGCGATACCCAAACGGGGCGCAATGCCCCATTGCCGGCCGGTGAGAGTCGTGTCACTTACCCCTTTGGTGGGAAACTGTTGGTTGTTTCCGGCGATGATAAAACCATTGGAAGTTATGGTGTCGCTTGCGGCATCGTACGCATAACTGCTCGGGTCAAAGTTATAGAGCCGGCCATATTTTTCCTTGAAGCCGCCATCCCAATCGAAACGCAGGCCGCCGGTCAAGCTCAGATTCGGACGGAGCTGGAATTTATCCTGAATGTACTCCCCCGTTTGATTGGCAAGGTAGTAGCGGCTGGCGTTGCCCTGAAGAAAGGCGGTGGATTGGTAATCCCAACTGGAGGTCAAAGAGCCTTGCAGGAACTGCGAGAAATCCGCGGAGGCCAAGATGCCGTTACCGGTCCGGTTATCGAGCGTATCAAGCTGGGTATAGGAGAAGCTGCCTCCGAAACTCACCGTGTGCCTGCCCCGGTTCCAGGTGGCGTTGGCCGAAGGCATGATGCGGTTTTGGGTCACTCCCGTAAACGCTCCCTGGGAAGCAGACCCTTGGCCAATATTCAGACTCGCATTCTGCACATAGTTGAGGTTATTGGGAGAGGCATTCCCCAGAATATCGACAATGCTCATCCCCGGAAAGCGCGTCGAGCCAAAGGTGTTGATGCCGGGGCCGAGCTGCTGCGGCGTAAAAGGCTGCGCTACGGAACTGTAGATATTCTGCCGCGCAAACCCAATCGTTTCGATGACGCTGAAATTGGGCCGGGGCGTTTGAATGTTGCTCAAAGAAATCACCTGACTGCCGGCGGTCAATTGCTGGGTAAAACCGGCAACCATGGAATAGGCATAGGGAGCCGTGGTGGGATCATCCTGGAAATAGTATTTGAACGATAGAATATCCGAGGGGCTCCGATTCCAGTCCAGGTTAGTCACCAACTGGTGGGCGGAAAAGACCGCCGTGCCCGGCACATAGGCATTATTCGGTATCGTCGGGGTTGGAACGTGGCCATCATCCGAGGGGATTAAATACTGGCCGTTGGGCAGTTTGAATTGGAATATCGCCAGCGCCACGGGATCGACTTGACTTGGCAATATTGACGTACCAAAATTTTCGTTGGCGATGTTCGCCAGGCCGGCCGCCGTGCGGTTGGTATCCGACAACCCGAAGGGGACGCCCAGCCGCGAAATGCCGATTTCCCCATCACCGTCGTGAAGCTCCTGGTAACCGACATAGCCGAAGAGCTTGTCTTTGATCAGGGCCCCGCCAAACGTGCCGCCCATGACTTCGCGGTGGAGCGCCGGGACCTTCTGGTCTTCCGGTACCGTGGGATCGGCGTTGAAGAAATACGGCGCCGCGTTCAGCCAATTCGTTCCGTGATGGATGTATAGGCTGCCGTGCGCTTTATTCGTCCCGGATGCCGTACTCATGTCGATGTGCGCGCCGCTGGTCGATCCCTGCTGCGCATCGTACATGGAAGTATTCACGCGCACTTCTTCAATCGTTTCCGGAGCGGGCGTGGGCAGCGCCTGACCGATGGCCAGATAGGGCGATGCCGTGGTTTGAATCACCCCAACGCCCGTGCTGGAAACCAAACTGACACCGGTGTTATTGACAATCCGGGCGGAAGCCACCTGGCTCGTGCTTTTACCATTAAAAAGATTGCTGGCGTCCACACCATTTAACAGAAAACTGTTGCTGGTGTCGCGCTGGCCATTGGCCCAGATCGGTTGGTTGCCCAAACCGGCGTTGGCGCCGCTGCCGCTAGGAAGCTCCGCATTGACGCCGGGAGAAAGAATGGCGAGCCCGGTAAAGCTGCCCGTGGGCAGGGGGATGGTCTGGATCTCGGATTTTTCGAGAACATAGCCGTTGGTGGTGTCAACGGCATTCATCAACGGCGTCTTCTCCTCCACCGTGACCGTGGTGCTCACCTGCCCGACCTTCAGCGTCGCATTCACCGTGGCAGTGCGATTGGCCTGCACCGGGATGGTGGGAACAGTGTCCGTAAGAAACCCCTCATGCTTAAAGGTAAGAGTATAGGCGCCGATCGGCAGGTCCACGAATTCGTATTCGCCCTGCGCGTTCGATTGCTTCGAGCGCGTCAGTTGGGTTTCGTCGCCGACCACGGTCACTACCGTTTCCGGCACCAGGGCGCCGCTCTGATCGGTTACCGTCCCCCTGATCCCTCCTACGGTTTGCTGGGCCAGCACAAAACGGGTGGATATGCAAAACATCAGAAATGCTAACGCTAGGAAGAAAGAGGATAGTTCAATGGTTCCAAGCACTCGGTTTCTCCCGCGCGGGATGGTCATCTAGTGTCCTCCTGATACGATGTTTTTTCTATGCACCGGTCCTACCCTTATTCCGGCTTCATAATTGTAATCGGTGGGTAACATAGGAAAATATTCCAATCGTATGGAAAAAACCAGCGGAATTTTTTGATGGGGAGAATTAATTATTCCTATCGTGAGTCCCAAAGGCCCGGGGGGACGCCAGAGCGCGAACCTGCCCTTATGGTGTGGGAGAACACAAGGCAGGAAATAGCCGGCATTGCGGAGGGATTCTTGAAACCTCGAGGCCAAAGGAATTACAATACTCCCGCCACTTCGCAACGCGAATTCCACAGTTCATCGTACAACGGAGAACATTACATGGCATTGATTCAATTCACCAAGAACCATACTGACCACTCCACGGACAAGGGTTACCAGTTTGAGTTCTTTTGCGACCGCTGCGGGAACGGATTCATGACGGGCTTCAAACCCTCGATGACGGGCATTGCCGGCAGTGCGCTGCGGGCCGCCGGCGACTTGTTCGGCGGGGTTTTTGGCCGCGCCAGCTCGGGGGCGTATGAAATCGAGCGCGCCGTGCAGGGGACCGGGCACGACAAGGCCTTCCAAGAGGCGGTGGAAGAGGTAAAGCCCAATTTCCGCCAGTGTCCCAAGTGCGCCAAGTGGGCCTGCCTCACCCTGTGCTGGAACCAGAAGCGCGGCCTTTGTTACGACTGCGCGCCCAATGTCGAAACTGAAATCGCCGCGGCCCAGGCGCAAGCCACCGTGGCCCAGGTGCAGGAGAAGGTTCGCCAGCAGGACTTTACCAAGGACCTCGACCTTACTTCCGAAGCCGCCGCGCTGTGCCCCAGTTGCGGCGCCCGCACCCAGGGCGCCAAGTTTTGTCCGGAGTGCGGCAAGCCCCTTCATCCCAAGAATGAGTGCTCGCGCTGCGGAACGAAGTTTGAAGCGGGAACCAAGTTCTGCCCGGAGTGCGGCCAAAAAGTTTCGTAAGAAAGCTGTCAGCCTGGTGTGAATCCGATGCCTGCCTTCTCCGGGACATTTCAGTATTTGAATTCCGACGGGTCTGCCCAACAGGGGGGCCCGTGCCGGGTATCGTTTGAGGCGGAAACCCTCACGCTCACGCCGGCCTCGGGCGTGCCGCTGGCTCTCGATTTGGGCGACATCGATATCTTCCTGCCGGGTGAGTACGAGCTGACCCTGACCCTCTACACCGGCAAGAAAATCCTTCTGAACCAATTTGGCAAGACCTTCCAGAATCTCTGCCACGATCTGCTGGAGGCGTATCGGACGCGCCTGCTGCAATGCCTGCTGCTGGAGGATCTCGAGGAGATTGCACGCTTCGCCGGCTCGGCGCGGATGGATTCGCCCACGCGCACGTTCTCAAGCCCGGCGGAGCTGCGGCTTTACCGGAGCAATCTTGCCGTGTTGCCCACCCAGGCCACGGGCATGCAGTGGCGCTTTGCGGATATCGACGCGGTGAACTTCGACCCAGCCGCCTGGACGGTAACGGTGGAATCGGGCGACGAGCGTCTGGCCATCAGCAAGCTCGCCAAGCGCACGGAAGAGTTTTGCGAAAGGCTGACCACGGCCACGGCGGAACTCGCGCAGAAAGGCGCTGAGACCGTCCACGGCCTGTTCCCTTTCCTTGACCCTGACGAGTTTCAGCAAGCCGCGGCGCTCCTGAAAGAAGGGCGCGCAACATCGCTGGCCAAGCTGTGCGCCCTCCATCCCCAGGCCGAGCAGGCGCTGGCCGCGAACGCGCTGGATGCGAAGCTGAAGCCCTACTTTGACGCCCTGCTGGCGCATGTGCCGGCGAGGAATTACTACGCGGGATTCAAGCTGCTGCGCCAAGATGAGATTCAGAAGGAGAAGGAAGAATCCCCGGCAGGTGAGGCAGGCGGGAATGACGCTGAAACCGCCGGGGCCGGGGCGCAAGGAGCGACAGAGACCCCTGCCGAATCCGATGCCGGAGCCGGGATCGAGGAAGAAGCGCAACCCGTTTTGCACTGGTTCTTCCTGCCGTTGGCGGCGAAGTCCGGGGCACAGTTCCCGGGCAATCTTGTGGCCTGGGAAGCCACCTCGCGCTCCGGGCGGGCGACGTATTTCTTCCGTCTGGTGCCACCGGAGCAAGCGAAGCAGTTGCAGGATTCGACGAAAAGCGCGGCATTAATCGAAACCGCGATACGGCAATTGAATCGGGCCATCGTCCTGCTCAACTTCCGGCGGGAACCGATTTACCTGCCTGATGATTCGCTGATGCTCCAGCCGCGCTTCCGCCGCTATGCCATCGCCTGCCGCAAACTTCCCGAACTCGTGCGGCTGCGCTCCTCGTTCCTGGGCCGCGCCATCCATACCACGTCCGCCGCCTGGCAGAAACAATTTGAATCGTATCTTGAAAAAGCATGAGTCTGCGGGCAGAGCAAGGCTGATCCGCCATCACTGATATCTAAGCGTCACCACGGGCTCGATCTTTGTCGCCTGGCGCGCGGGGAGGTACGTGGCCGAGAGCGCCACGGCAGTCAGAAGCACAGACCGGAGTTGAAGAGCCTGTCCCAGGGAATGGAGAATTCATCTGGGCCGTAGAAATGGCGCCCTTTATCCGATCGATTTCACCTATATTTTGTTCCGGCGGTGAGGCATTGTTTAAGGGTTGTCATTGGCCCAGAACGGTGCTAACTTTTATCCCGATGGGGGCGTCCATCCTTGTTATCCTTGCACTCCAGGCGGCTGGGCCGACGGTCCAACTTCCCCCCGGGGCGGTTTTGCGCGTCAGCGGGGGGATCCCAGCCCTTGGCCTTATCACTTCAAGTTTTAGCCGCCATGCCGCGCACCAAGGTCAAACCGAAAGAACATGCTGCCTTGAGGGTGCGCCAGCCTTGGGGCGAGCCGTTCCGGGATCTGTGGCCTTAGCTTCAGGCGGAAAGGTTTTGACGAGGTGCAAAGCGTTTTGGTCTTGCAACACACTCCCAGCGAGGCTCTGGGGACCATCGAAGACGTGCTGCGGGGCCACGGTATTGGGTTTGGTTACATCCAAACTTATGCCGGCAAGCCAGTGCCACAGGAGATGGCCGACAAGTCAGGCCTGATCGTAATGGGCGGGCCCATGGGGGTCTACGAGAAGGCCAAGTACCCCTTTCTTAGCGACGAAATGCGGTTGATTGAATCCGCCCTCACGTTGGGAAGACCGATATTGGGAGTTTGTCTGGGGAGCCAGTTGCTTGCGGCTGTGCTGGGTGCGGAAGTTAAGAAAGGCGAGAGGAAAGAACTGGGTTGGCACGCGGTGACGCTATCGAAATTCGCCGCTCAGGATTCACTGTTTGCAGATGTCAAACCCGAGTTCTGGCCTTTTCACTGGCACGGTGATGTATTTTCCCTGCCGGAAGAAGCTGTCGGCTTGGCGTCTTCACGGCAAACTCCGTGCCAGGCATTCCGCTACGGCAAGAACGCTTACGGAGTCTTGTTTCATCTCGAGGTGACGCAGGAGCAAATTTCGCAGATGCTTTCGGACTTTGCCCAGGAACTCCGCGAGGCAGGCGGCGAGGCATCGGAGATTAGCGATCAGATTCCCCGGCATCTGCCGGTCTTACAGGAAATCGGCAGCCATGTGTTTGGCCGCTGGGCTGCCGGGTTGTAGGGGTACGGCTTGCCGTACCCTCTTGATTTGGTCGCGTAATAAGAATGAATAGGGTACGGCAAGCCGTACCCCTACAACCCGAGAGGCAGAGGCGCTAACCAAACTATCAATAGTCAGGTGGTACGCGACTCTAGTTCTTAAATTCTAACTTTTTATTCGGGCTTTATTCAATTCAAGACTCAAGGAGGAATCTATGGCGACCACTACTGCAGCCTTAGAGGCGCAAGTCGCCGTCCGGGCGACGAAGCTTCTCATTAATAACCAATGGGTGGAAAGCACTTCTGGCAAGTCCTTTCCCACCATCAACCCGGCGACCGGGTTGGAAATCTGCCCCGTGGCGGAAGCCGATGCTGCGGATGTAGACAAGGCGGTCCACGCCGCGCGGGCGGCATTTGAAAAGGGACCCTGGCGCCGGATGGCCGCCGCGGAGCGCGGTCAGTTACTCCACCGACTCGCCGACCTGATTGAGAAACACGCCGACGAGTTGGCCCGGCTCGAGTCACTCGATAATGGCAAGCCCTATCATGTTGCCAAGGAAGCCGACCTGCCGCTCACCATCGGCTGCTATCGCTACTACGCGGGTTGGGCGGACAAGATTCAAGGCAAAACCATTCCCATTGCTGGAAATTATTTCTGCTACACCCGGCACGAGCCCGTCGGCGTGGTGGGCCAAATCATTCCCTGGAACTTCCCTCTCCTGATGCAAGCCTGGAAACTGGGGCCGGCGCTCGCCGCCGGCAATACGGTGGTGCTGAAACCTGCGGAACAGACGCCCCTCACCGCCCTGCGCGTGGGCGAACTGATTCTGGAAGCGGGATTCCCCCAGGGGTGGTCAATATTTTGCCGGGATACGGACCCACGGCCGGCGCCGCCATCGCCTGGCACCACGGCATTGACAAGGTCGCTTTCACCGGCTCCACAGAAGTCGGCCATCTGATTATGGAAGCGGCGGCGAAATCCAACCTGAAACGCGTCACGCTGGAATTGGGCGGCAAGAGTCCCAACATCGTCTTTGCCGACGCGGACATGGACCAAGCCATCGAAGGCGCCCACTTCGCGCTGTTCTTCAACCAAGGCCAGTGCTGCTGCGCGGGCTCCCGCCTTTTTGTAGAAGCGAAAGCCTATGACGAGTTCGTGGAAAAGAGCGTGGCCCGCGCCAAGACCCGCAAGGTGGGTGACCCCTTCGACCCTGCTTGCGAACAAGGCCCCCAGGTAGACGACATCCAGTTCGAAAAGGTGATGAGCTACATCGAAGCGGGAAAGAAGGATGGGGCGTCCCTGCTCGCCGGCGGCAACCGCGTGGGCAATCGCGGCTTCTTCATCGAGCCCACCGTCTTCGCCGACGTCAAGGACAACATGAAGATCGCGCAGGAGGAGATCTTCGGACCCGTTATGAGCATCTTGAAGTTCAAAGACATCGAGGAAGTTGTCGAGCGCTCGAATCGTACCGAGTACGGTTTGGCGGCGGCCGTCTGGACCCGCGACATCGGCAAGGCCTACGCCGTTGCCAACAGCGTGCGGGCCGGAACGGTGTGGGTCAACTGTTATGACGTCTTTGACGCCGCAGCGCCCTTCGGAGGCTTCAAGCAATCGGGCATTGGACGGGAACTGGGCGAATACGGCCTCCAGCAGTATACGGAGGTCAAAACCGTCACCGTAAAGCTACCCAATTAGGAGCTCGGATCTGGGATCTAGGATTTGGGACTTTGAATCTTCGATTTTCGATTTCGGGATTTGAGACTGTCACCGGGGCCCGCGCTTCGCGGCGCGCCGCCCCGGTTTGTCCCATGGAACGAAACGTCCTGGTTGTCCCCTGCCTTCTGACTGAGGTCATTCCTCACACATTGGGGCTTCGGACATAATCACAACCCGCGCTTAACCTGCTTTCTTGGGTGCAGGGCCCGCCAGCCGCTGGCGCAGGGAGTCCAGCGCTTCCGGAGCCCGCTTCGCCATCCACTCCTCGTACTTTTCAGCCAGCGTTTCCAGGTTTTTCCAAGCCATGGGGTTCTTGAATTTTTCCCTCAACGCTGGAACCAGAATCCTGACTTTGTCCCAGATGATCCAGAACTCGCCGGAGCTTTCAAAAAAAAGGTCTTCCTTGATGAGGCCGTGGTTCACGATCGAGGCAGCCATTTCCCAGTAGCTGATCGTCATGCGAAAGAACGTGTCCTTTTCGGAACCGGGTGGGGTTTGCGCCGCGGCCTCCTCAATGGATTTCGCCTGGAACTCGCGAACAAACCACTCGCGTGCCTGCCGCAACTTGGCTTCGCGTCGCAGATCGTAAAGACGCAGCAACAACTCTGCGTCATAATTGTCTGGATGCTCTTCTTTCACAAATTCCTCCCTGAAGCTTCACTTGGATGGATTTTCCTTATGATGCTGAATGGCCAATCGATGCTCCTCGCCCTCATCATGCATCGCTCGACAGCGAGCCATGATATCACGGAATACAAACATGCTGACCAAACCCGTATCCACTACGCGGACCCATCAGGAGCAACAAGGTCAGCGAGCAGCCCAAGCACCTGCCGCTCCACCATATCGCGCACGTTCCGGAAGGATTCAATGCCCCGGCCGAAGGGGTCCGGGATTTCCCAATCTAGCACGCGTCCTTTGAAACCCGCGGGGACGGGGCAGCCGACTTCGCATCCCATGCCGACCACCACGTCCATTTCCGCTACCGCAACGTCACGCAAGCTCTTTGACCATTGCTCGTCAAGGGAAATTCCCTTCTCCATCATAACCGCGTAAGTGTCCGCGGCGATCGAGCCTAAGGGGTATAAACCAGCGCTCGAAGCTTGCACCCGGCCCTTGCCAAAGTGGTTTGCCCACGCCTCTGCCATCTGGCTTCGGCAAGCATTGCCGATACATACAAACAGAATCTTCACTGGTGGTTTGATGGATTGAGCCATCAAATCATTGAGTGATTTGATGATTCAATCGCGCAATTTTTTCAAAAAATACTGATGCACCGTCGGGTCATCCGTGAGTTCAGGGTGAAATGTTCCTGCCAGAATGTTTCCTTGCTCTACCAGGACAGGCAAGCCTCCGCACCGGCCCAACACTCGTACCCCTTCTCCCACGCGACGGATGATGGGCGCGCGGATGAAGACCATTTCCATGGGATGGTCGGTAAGAGCGGGGCACTCTCCCCTCTGTACCGAGCTGTCCACCTGCCGACCGTAAGCGTTGCGCTCAATGGCAATATCGATCAGACCCAGCCTTTCCTGCGGCGGATTCAAAACTTCCTTAGCCAATAAAATCGCGCCCGCGCAGGTGCCGTAAATCGGTTTCCCCTGGGCGGCAAATTCCGTAATAGCCGGGCCCATGCCTTCGTTGACGAAGAATTTCAGCATGGTCGTGCTCTCGCCACCCGGCATGATGAGTCCACTTACGGCTTCGAGGTCCGCCGGGTGCTTCACCAAAATCCAAGGCGCCGCCAGGGCGTCCAGCATCTTGGCGTGCATGGCAAAGTCGCCCTGAATAGCGAGAATTCCGACGGGTTTGTGGCCGTTGTTCATGATTGAAGTTCATAGCTGACAGCTAACAGTCAACAGTTAAAAGCCCAGCAGGTTTCGTGACTTTACTTAAATGCCCCGAAATGAGCCGGTACGTCGTGGTTGATTACGTCATCGGCTGTAAGCTGTGGGCTGTGAGCTGCTTTCCTACCACCCCCGCGTCTGCAACAATTCCTTGGGGTCCATCTTCTGCACGTCCAGGCCTTTCATGGCTTCGCCGACTTCGGCCGAGCACTCCGCCACGATGAGCGGCTCGTTATAGTGGGTGGTGGCACGAACGATGGCCTTGGCACGCTGTGCGGGGTCTGACGACTTGAAGATGCCCGAACCGACGAACACCGCCTCTGCTCCAAGTTGCATCACCAGTGAGGCGTCCGCGGGAGTGGCAATGCCGCCTGCGGAGAAATTCGGCACCGGCAGCTTGCCGTTTTGGCTAACCCATTTCACCAAGTCGTAAGGAGAGCCGAGTTCCTTGGCCCTCGCCATCAATTCCTCTTCGCGCAAAGTGGTCAGTTGGCGAATCTCGCTGGTGATGGCGCGCATGTGACGCACGGCCTCGACGATGTTGCCCGAACCCGCTTCTCCCTTGGTGCGGATCATCGCCGCGCCTTCGCCGATGCGCCGCAGCGCTTCGCCCAGATTGCGCGCGCCGCACACAAACGGCACCTTGTACCCCCACTTGAGGATATGATTTTCCTCGTCGGCCGGCGTCAGCACTTCGCTCTCATCGATGTAATCCACGCCCACCGCCTCCAGCACCTGCGCCTCGGCAAAGTGACCGATGCGCGCCTTGGCCATCACCGGGACCGTCACGGCGGCCATGATCTCTTTGATAATTTTGATGGACGCCATGCGGGCCACGCCGCCTTCTTTGCGAATGTCCGCCGGCACCCGCTCCAGCGCCATGACCGCGGTGGCGCCCGCGTCCTCGGCGATCTTAGCTTGCTCGGCGGTGGTGACGTCCATGATGACGCCCCCCTTCAGCATTTCCGCCAGGCCCACTTTCAATTTCATTTGCTGATCATATTCCCACATTGGAAAGCTCCTTCATTGACAATCAAAATCAAAAACTTGAAAATCAACACTTCAATCTTATCATCGGGAAGCGCTGTGTAACACAGGGACTCGTGGGCGTCTTCCCCCATGGCGAAGAGTACGGCGGCTCATCACTCGTCACTCATCACTGCCTTTAGGAACGGATTCCTCTCCCGCTCCTCACCGATGGTCGTGGGCGAGCCGTGCCCGGGAAACACCGGCGTCGGATCGGGAAAGATCAGCAAGCGGCTGTGAATGGACCGCAAGATTTCCTCCAGTGAGCCGCCCCACAGGTCGGTGCGGCCGATACTCCCTTGAAACAGCGTATCACCGCTCAGAATCCGTTGGTTCTCGCCGGGCAGGTGGAGGGAGAGGCTGCCCGGAGAATGTCCCGGCGTGTGCAAAACATCCAGACGCATCGTGCCGAAATGTAGCGAGTCACCCTCTTTCAAAAACTGGTCGACGTCCGTCACTCCCGGCGCCGGGACGCCCAACCACTCTGCCTGCAAAGCCAGGTTTTGATAGAGGGGCAAATCACCCTGGTGCATCAGCACCCCGGCGCCGGTGGCCTGCTTGAGTTTCTCGATCCCCCCGACGTGATCGATGTGCGCGTGAGTGGCGACAATGTACTTCACGCGCAGGTGATGTTTGGCCAGAATCCGCTGGACTTGCTCGAGGTCGTCGCCCGGGTCGATGACCACAGCCTCCCCCGTGGACTCATCCCCCAGGACCGAACAATTACAGGCCAGCATTCCCACCGGAAGAATCTCGTGAATCATAGATGCTCGCTCACCTTTCCTGGCTGAATTCGCCGCGCACTCCCAAGTTCCATAGTACTATACTTGACTGGCTTGTTTCAGGACGAACCCCTTACTTAGCGCCGGGTTAAACCCCTTGGGAAAAAGGAGCCACCATGGCAGCTCTCAGCGATGAAGCGATTCAACAAGGATTGGCGAAAATGCCAGGGTGGTCCTATGAGGGGAAAGAGCTTCACAAGAATTTTACCTTCAAATCATTCATGCCCGGCATTGAGTTTGTCAATCGGATCGCCGAGGCCGCCGAAAGCGCCGGGCATCATCCCGATATCACCATCAACTACAATGCGGTGGGAATTCGCCTTTCGACTCACAGCGAAGGCGGGGTCACCGAGAAGGACTTTGACTTGGCGAGCCAGATCGAGCAGATCCATTCGGCGCTTGCTTGATCCCTTGCTTACGGCCAAGCCGCCCTGCCGCGAAGGCATGTGGGGGCATGGGCCGGTGCTGATTTCGCCATCCGCGTTTGGGGGAAGTTTTCCTTTCGTCAATGTGCAACTTCCGGCTTGTCCACGCAAGCGGAATGCGCATAGAATCCACCCGCCTTGGGAATAAAGTATGCCGACGATCATGCAGTGGATTCACTTGATGGCTGGGGTGGTGGGCTTGGGGGGAATGGGTTTCCTGCTCCTCATCTTGATCCCTTCTTTGGGCGTCCTGGGCGAGGAGCAACGTGCCAAGCTCTCCCAGGCCGTGGCGGGGAGATTCCGATGGGCAAGTTGGAGCGCCATGACCCTATTGCTTATCACCGGCCTGTATAACATTCGCCGCTACTATTGGGAAGAGCCCTGGGGCGGGGCGTGGAGATTTCTGGCGCTGAAAGTCCTGCTCTCATTCCTCCTCTTCGCAATTGTCCTGGGAGTCTCGATCCCCTTCAAGCTGTTCGAACCTCTGCGCGCCCGCCGGCGGATGTGGCTCCTCGTGGCCTTCATCCTGGGAGTCGTTGTGGTCCTGATCTCCGCCTACCTGCGGCGCGGTTGAAGGGACGGTAGACGGAATAGGGTAGACGGTAGACAGGTTCCGAGTTCCCCAAAGCTGTCGCTGTGTCCCCTATACCGTATGCCGTCTACCGTGTTCCATCTACGGCATTCCGTCTACCGTCTAGCGACTTCTTGTTTCTGCGTATGGAAAACTGCTTCTTTGAACGAACCGCGCTGGTTTTGGATTTTCTTTTGCAGCAGGTTAATTGCATAGATAAGCTGCTCGGGCCGAGGCGGGCACCCCGGCACGTAAACATCGACGGGAATGAACTGGTTGACGCCTTGCACAATGGCATAGTTATTGAAGACGCCGCCGGAAGTCGCACAGGCGCCCATGGAGATAACCCACTTGGGCTCGGGCATCTGCGCATAGAGCTTCTGAATCACCGGGGCCATCTTCTGAGCGACGCGGCCGGCGACAATCATCAAATCCGCCTGGCGCGGCGAAGCCCGGAAAACCTCCGCGCCAAATCGCGCCAAGTCAAAGCGCGAGGCGCCCGCCGACATCATCTCAATGGCGCAGCACGCCAGGCCGAAACTGAAGGGCCAAATCGAAGACTTGCGCGCCCAGTTCACCGCCTGGTCAAGCTTGGCGAAGATGAGACCTTCAAAGCCGGATTGATCGGTTACCGTTGGATCGCCCATTCCAAATCTATTATGCCACGCCGCTCTTCAATCTTCAACCCGCGATTTTGGACCTGCCTGGCGCGCCGGGATCTTTTCAAAGCAGGGATATTTTCGCGTTGCACCGAAGCCAGTTTTCCCGTATCTTAAGGGGTATGGAAGTACACTTGACGCCCGGGACGGAAAAGAAACTCAAGAACCTCGCCGCACAGAGCGGACGCGGTACCGACGACCTCGTCGAGGACGCAATTGCGGGATATGTTGACGAGTTGCTCCAGGCGCGGGAGATGCTCGACAGCCGCTATGACGACCTGAAAAGCGGCAGGGTGAAACCCATCCCCGGTGACGAAGTGGAAGCCTACTTCCGGGAAAAAAGCGCCGCCGCGCGCCGATCTCAGCCTGTTTCATGACCGGATACGATTTCCACCCCGAAGCTCGTTTTGATCTAGACGAAATTTGGGAATATGTTGGCGCGGATAATCTCGACGCCGCCGACCGGATGATGGCTGAAATTCTGTCCACTATTCGCGCCTTGGTTCAATTTCCCCATCAGGGCCACAGACGCCCGGACCTCACTTCACGGCCTTTGCGGTTCGTTCTGGTACGCGATCATTTGATTGCCTATGCGCCCGACGAAAAACCGTTGTGGGTCGTCGCCGTGATGCACGGACGCCGCAATCCCCGCGCGATGGCCGCAATCCTCAGAGGCAGAGAATAACCCCACACTCCAGATAGGATCCAACTTGGAACTTGCCGGAAGCAGGTGTAGCGCCTGTTCTAAATTCTTCGGATTAATACGCACGAGGGTGCTGCATTCTCTGATTGACGCAGCCCCCGGTCCTTCGAGATCGGCAATTTGCCGAAGAGGACGGCCATCAGCCGTGGGGTGGACAGTTCCTCAGTTTGAATCGGACGGGCGTCCGATATGTTCCCCGAAGGGGAACAATGTCATTAGCCGTAGGTGAAACCTACGGATAGGAACCATCCAACAAGTCGCCTATCGACCCCGGAGGGGTCGAATTCCTTCTTTACCAACTCGGTGCCCAGCGAAATTCAACCCCTTCGGGGTTGGTCGATCATCGGGTGTAATCTTCCCGTGGGTTTCACCCACGGCTAATGATATTGTTCCCCTTCGGGGAACAGATCGAACGCCCGTCCGTTTCACATTGGCCCACTACCGCCCCGCGAACTCTTCCCCACAAAAACGCGTTCGATGGTATAATTTGAAACTTCGGGGTTCACGACTAATTCAGGAAGATAGAAGCAGACATAACGCAGGCCTGTTTTGAAGACCTGCGTTTGGTTCGTCAAACTTTGGCAATGAACAGCCGCGGACCTTCCTAATAGGCCCGCGCTACGCCTGCTATCACTAGCACTTTAGCTAAATCACTCGAGGAGCCCAATATGCGCAGGAAGAAGAGAGACTCGCAGGAACTCCCCCCGGGAGGTTTTTCGCGACGCGACTTCTTAAAGGGCGCCGGCGTGGCGGTGTCCACCGGCTTGCTGGCCGCGCCGGAGGCCGCGGTTGCGGCGCCGGAATCATCACCCGGAGTGGTGGGGCCGGGGGCGGCGCCGATTACTCTCCAGATCAACGGCAAGGCGCACAGTTTGAAAGTTGAACCACGCGTGACCTTGCTGGACGCATTGCGCAATCAACTGGACCTTACTGGCGCCAAGAAGGTATGTGACCGTGGGGTCTGTGGCGCCTGTACGGTGATCCTGGATGGACGTCCGGTATACGCGTGCAACGTGCTCGCCATCGAAGCGGAAGGCCACCGCATCGAGACCATCGAGGGAATGGGGACGGAGAGCCATCTCCACCCGGTGATGGCGGCGTTCGTCGAACACGATGCGCAACAGTGCGGATTCTGTACCCCCGGCTTCGTGGTCGCCTGCAAAGCCTTCCTGGACAAACATCCCGATCCGACCCGAGAAGATGTGGAACATGGCCTGGGCGGCAACCTCTGCCGTTGCGGCACCTACGCAGGGGTCCGCGAAGCCGTTCTGCAAGCAGCTCAAACCCTGAAGGGAGGACGCGCTAATGGATAAGTGCAAATATGATTGGCCGGCGGCCGGCGAACGCAGCCTCATCGGCAAGCGCTTCAACCGTATTGATGGGCCCGCCAAAGCCAGCGGGCGCGCGAAATACACTTACGATATGAACCCGCCCGGCCTCCTGACCGCCAAGATCTATCGCTCGCCTTACGCCCACGCGAAGATCACCGCGCTCGACACTTCCGAGGCGGAAAGACTGCCTGGAGTGAAGAGCGTGCAGGTGATTTTGGGCGTGGGGAAAGAAACCAATTGGGTCGGCGATGAAATTTTGGCCCTCGCCGCCGAGAGCGAAGAGATCGCCGAGGATGCCCTGCGCAAGATCAAAGTGGAATTCGAGGTACTCCCCCACCTGGTCCTGGAAGAAAACCTGGAGCAAGCCGGTGACCACGCCAAGGCCGCGGGAGGCAAGACGGCTGGCGACCCCGTCAAGGCGTTTGCCGACCCCGACGTGGTTATCTCCGAGGGCTATTACGGCATCCAGACCATCACCCATTGTTGCCTGGAATCTCATGGAAACGTCGCGCAGTGGACGGGAGAGAAGCTGCTCACCTATTCCTCCACGCAGAATGTTTCCGGCCTTCCCGGGCAAATCGGGCAGTCGCTGCGCGAGCAGAAGGTGGATGTTGCGGATAAGAATATTGAGACGATTTGCAATTACGTCGGGGGAGGTTTCGGCAGCAAGTTCGGTCCCGACGAGTGGGGCATCCATGTGGCGCAGTTGGCGAAGGCCGCCGGCAAGCCCGTCAAGCTGATGCTCGATCGCGATATGGAACTGGAAGCGGCCGGGGCGCGGCCCTCCGCCTTTGCCCAAATTAAGGTGGCGGCCAAGAAAGATGGAACCCTGGTGGCGTGGGATTCCCACTCCTGGGGTACGGGTGGTCCGGCCGGCACAGGGATGGTTCCCCTTCCTTACGTGCTCGCGATCCCCAATAGCTCCACCCAGCATTCTTCCATCAGCACGAACACCGGACCCGCCCGAGCCTGGCGCGCGCCGGATCATCCGCAAGCCGCGGCGCTCACTATGTGCGCGCTGGAAGATTTGGCCGCCAAGCTCAACATGGACCCCGTCGAGTTTTTCTCCAAGAACGCGGACCTTTCCGGGGGACGGGGAAAAGTCTACCGGGAAGAACTCCAAAAGGCCGCCGAGCTCATCGATTGGAAAAAGAACTGGCACCCGCGAGGAGACAAAACCAGCGGCCACATCAAGCGCGGCATGGGGGTGAGCATGCACACCTGGGGCGGACGAGGCCACAACAGCATGTGCATGGTGACCATCCATCCCGACGGCTCCGTGGAAACCACCCTGGGAAGCCAAGACCTGGGCACGGGCACGCGGACGGCAATTGCCGTCGTCGCGGCGGAAACGCTGGGGCTGCCGGTCGAGGCCATCACGGTCAACATCGGGGATAGCAAGTTCCCGGCCTCGGGCGCGTCGGGGGGCAGCACGACGATCGGCGGTGTCTCGGCCTCGACGCGCCGCGGCACAGTCGATGCTCGGGATCAACTTTTTGCCGTCGTCGCCCCTGCTCTGGGTGTTCCACCAGACCAGTTGGTGGCCGTGGATGGGCACATCCAGGCCAAAGGCGATGCTTCAAAGAAAATGACCTGGAAAGAAGCCTGCGCCAAGCTGCAAGTGAAGACCGTTCAGGCCACGGGCAAAAACCCCGGCCAGTGCGCGCTGGGTTCGAGCGGCGTGGGCGGGGTGCAGATTGCCGACGTCTCCGTGGATACGGAAACCGGCTTGGTGAAGATCAACAAGATGGTGGCCGTGCAGGACTGCGGCCTCATTATCAGCATGAAGACTGCCGAGAGCCAGTGCTACGGCGCCCTGATCATGGGCATTACTTACGCGCTGTTCGAAGAAAAAATCATGGACCAGATCACCGGGCGCATGCTGAATAACAACATGGAGTTTTACAAGCTGGCCGGCATCGGGGACATCGGCGAACTGGTGGTCCACATGATGACCGGCCCCGGCTACGACGAACGAGGGACGATTGGCCTCGGCGAGCCCCCGGTGGTTTCCCCCGGCGCCGCCATTTCCAATGCCGTGGCCAACGCCATCGGAGTGCGGGTGCCGACCATCCCCCTGACTCCCGACAAAGTTCTGGCCGCACTCGCGAAAGGTACGTAGAGGTAGGGCCGAACAGCGTTCGGCCCTTGGGCGAGCGCCGCTCGCCCCTACAAAAGGAGGGGTTGCCTAATGGAAGCCTTTGAATATGCTCGGCCGAAATCAGCCCAGGAAGCCGTCAAGTTGCTCGCCGGCGCGGAGGGCGAAGCCCTCGCCCTGGCCGGGGGCACCGACCTCATCAGCTTGATGAAGGACGGCGCCGCGAAGCCCAAGCGTCTGGTCAGCCTGCAACACGTCAGTGAACTCAAGGGAATTTCCTTCCGGGGTGAGTCGGGCCTGCGGCTGGGCGCCGGCGTGACCTTGGAAGAGTTGATGGAGAACTCCGAAGTCCGGCAGCACTACCCCGCCTTGGTGCAGGCGGCGGAGGGCGTCAGCAGCCCGCAAATCCGCAGCACGGGAACGGTAGGAGGCGACCTCTGTCAGCGCCCGCGCTGCTGGTACTATCGCGCCGGGTATGGATTGCTGGCGGTCTATAACGGCAAACCTCTGGTTCCCGACGGCGATAATCGCTACCACGCCATCCTGGGGAATTCCGGGCCGGCTTATTTCGTCAGCCCCTCGAGCCTGGCGCCCATCCTCATCGCTCTGGACGCCAAGGTAAAACTCCACGGCCCCGAAGGCGCACGGGAACTTTCCGTGCAAGAGTTCTTTGTAACGCCCAAGAACGACAACGAACTTGAGCACGCGCTGCGTCCGGGCGAAATCGTTACCGAAATCCTGGTGCCGAATCCGGGGAACGTCAAGATGGCAGTTTACGAGGTGCGCCAGAAGGAAGCGTTGGATTGGCCGCTGGCCGCGGCGGCGGTGCTTCTGAAGCTCGAAGGCGGCAGCGTGCAGAGCGCCCGCGTCGTGCTGGGACACGTCGCTCCGGTGCCTTGGCCTTCGCCGGAAGCGGAAGAAGCGCTGAAGGGCAAATCCGTCGATGAAGATGCCGCTTGGGATGCTGGCAAAGCCGCGCTCAGCAAAGCGACGCCGCTTTCCAAGAACGCTTACAAAGTTCAACTGGCCCGCGTGGCGGTGAAACGCGCCATTCTGCGGGCCGCGATGTAGGGCCGAACGGCGTTCGGCGATGTAGGGCCGAACAGCGTTCGGCCGGGGCGAGCGCCGCTCGCCCCTACGTTGAAGGGAGAGGCCTAATGGTAACTGAACCGGTTCGTCAAATCGCCGAGCCCAAGATGCAGTGCCGAATGATCCGCTCCAAATGGATGTTCATTGAGGCGGAGCCGGACCCCACGGTTCCCCGCTCCGGGGCCAGTATTTGCTGGTGCGTGCACACCCAGAAGGTTATGGGTCCGGACGGCCAAGTCGTAACCCCGGAGGCTTGCCATTCCGAACGGGCTTGCTTCGAAGCTCTGTAGCGCGGATTTTGCACGAGCGAGGTGGGACAAGCCCCGACACAGGTGTGCACAGCGCGCCAGAGGGTTCCATCGGGTTGAATCCCACGGCAGAATGGGATAAAATGTCCATGGGGCTTTAGACGTAAACTCGCTCCATGGAGGTTCGAATCATGAGGAAAATCACAGCTTCGCTTGCTGTAGGTCTATTTCTGCTTTCGGCTTGGGCAATTCCCGGAAGCGCCGCCCTCAAGGGCGATTACCTTGAAGCCCGTACCGAGGACGTGTACACCGGCCCCTGCTTCGCAATGTCGGAAGTGGGCTTGACCGGCCAAGAGGCCATTCTGGCCTGGAAAGTTAATGAAGGTGACTGGCAGGGCGTCCCCCTGAGCGGACTAAGTGTCGTCGCCGTGGTCAGGGCGCACGCTACGCTGGGCGATCCTTATCACGACCCTTATCCGGCGCAATCGGTGCTGATCGTGGACTCCCGCGCCAGCAGCCAGCAGCGGATGGCGCTTGCCGCGTTTGCCGCCTCCAAGGCGGGCAATCTACTGGACCACGTGGTGCGAGTTGAGACGGCGCCCATTCAAATGACGGTGGAGCATGGTGAACTTCACGGCGCGGCCAAGCTGGTAGCCGGTAATTTTGCCCGAATCGAGACTCGCAGCCTTTGCCAGGGCGATCACTTGTGCGGGAACGAAACGGTCTACTACCCGCCCCTCGTGGCCCTCGCCCATTCCATGCCGGCCTTTACGCTGGACAGCTCATTCTCCGGACAGGGCTTGGGTGAAGTATGGAAGAACGTGGACAAGCGCAGCGCCTTCGTGGGCAGCTTCTAACCAACCAGCGCCGAATGCACTCACGACATTAAGTCCGACAACGGGAAACTTCCGCACGGGAGTTTCCCGTTTCGCATTTATGACATCTAATGTTTATAATATCTATTAATGGGCATGGAGGGTTTGTCAATGAAACTGCACCGCGTACTCGGACTGGTTCTGGCGATTCCACTCGGCGCGGCCTTGAGCGCTTTCGCCCAGGGTAGTTACAAGGCGGAAGCCATTGGCGCGGCGCCCGCGGACGTTCCCGCGCCCATCCTAAGCACTCTTGATTCGCAGGGAGTTCGCGTCTCGAGCGATCAGGGCGCGGCACTCTGCGAAGTGTGGCTGCGCAAGACGCTTCCCGCCAGCGCCAACCCCAACACTTCATCGGACGTCCTGTTTGGGACTTTGCCGGTGGGAGGGTTCCTGGGTGTTCTCCACTTCCCCAATGCGGCCTCGGATTTTCGCAGCCAGACCATCAAGGCCGGCTTTTACACTATTCGCTATCAGTTGATCCCCCAGGACGGAAACCACATGGGCGTGAATGCCACGCGCGACGCCTTTGTTCTTTCGCCCGTCTCGGACGACCCGGACCCGGACAAAGTACTGTCTTTCGATGACCTGGTGAAGTTGAGCCGGCTTGCCTCCGGCACGCCGCATCCCGGATTCCTGGTGGGCGCGCCGGTTAGCGGCGCGAGCTTTCCCTCCATCGCCAAGGATGACTCGGGCGACTGGAATGTCCAAATGAAGGGGCACGCGGCAAGCGGCGACCTGCCTTTGGCGTTCACGGTGGTGGGGCATTGGCAGGGGTAGCAGCGATCTCAAATCTCAAATTTGAAATTTCAGATGTCTCTCCCCGACGGGGCGCGGGGCAAGGCATTTTGAATCTTGAATCTTGAATCTCGAATTAGTCCTCCGGGTGAGGTTCAGCGCAAAATGAAATCATCGGCAACAAATAAGCGGCGACGGCGCCAGACTTGGCCTTTCGGATTGGCGCTCGCTGGCCTTTTGGCCTCGAGTCTTTGGGCCGGCCAGGCCAAGCCCCTGGCCGTGCTTGAAGGTACGCTGCTGACGACCCGCGGAGACTGTCCCCTGCTGAAGGTCAACGGCCGGGAGCAGACGCTTTCGGCCGATACTCCCCACCTTCTCCACACCATGCAGGACATGCGCCTGGACGGCCGTGAGGTGCGCCTGGAAGGAACCGCGAAGCCGGACGGCTCCTTCGAGGTCCAATGGCTTTACACCCTTCACAATGGCAAACTCTTCCGAGTGCGCTATTTCTGCGCCACCTGCAACATCGTAGCCCTCGAGCCCGGCAACTGCGTCTGTTGCCAGCAGCCCACCGAACTCCAGGAGATTCCCGTCGAGAGATCGGAAAACTAATCCTGGCATCTCGGCAAAGTTCATTTGGGTTAAAGGGGTTTTGCGTTGATTCTGCAATCGAGTGTGCTATGCTTGCCACGTCGCTTAAGAGGGATTGTGAAAACAGCCTACGTTACAAAACAAATAAAGAAAGAAGGGGGGAGGCTTGTATGGCTCAAACGGGTCTAGACCTTAGAGTCAGCTACGATCCGACGACCAACGTGGCATATTTCTCCTTCGGAGCACCCCGAGAGGGGATCAGCCTGGACGAAAGCAACGGTCTGATCGTGAGGCTTGACCCCGAGACCGAGAAGCCCATCGGCGTGACTGTAATCGACTTCTCGAAGAGGTTTCTGGAGCATCCCGGCAGATTTCTTTCACTGTTACCAGTAGAAGATGCGCTAACCACTCCCCTTTAGTGGCCAATGTTCAGAATCTCCTTGACTGACCCAATCTGGTCCGTCACGCCCACTTCCAAGGTAGGGGTAACCCGCAGCGAACTGTTCCAGGGATACTTCTGTACCTTTTCGCCCCCCTCCGTTCCGTTTTCTCCCACCCAGCAAGCGCAGTTCAGCTTCCTCGGCGGTTCGTCCTCGTAAAGTCACATGACACTTTCGCAATATCCTGTATTGGAAATTGATAAACGTCTGATTGCACGCTGGATTACGAGCCGCAGAGGAGGACTGAACGGCGTCCACCTCTGCGCTACCCCGCTGTGCGGAAAGGCTTCGAAGGTTGAAAAAATAACATCCGCACCGTATAGTTATGATTAGCAGCGGGCAATACCCGACAAAAGGGCGGAACGGTTACCCTCATCGTTTAGAGTGATTGCGGCCGAGGGAGGCTTCGATGAACCGCGAGCTAAGAGTGCTGTTGGCTGCTTCGGTGGTATTGGCGGCCGGCGCCACGGCGCCGCGACCTCGCATCTCAGCCCAGGACCCCAACTCGCCGGGCCCTTCGCCGGCGATTCCCAAGACCTGGGATGATGCGGCGATGGCGACGCTTGAAGTGCCGCTGGCAAATCCCGCCGGCTCGCCCAAGTACGCTTCCGCCGATTACTACTACAAGGTTCCGGTACGGCCCATTTACAAAAGCTATCCCATCTACGCGCCCGGCCACGAGCCGCCTGGCTATCTGGACTGGCTGAAGCAGCAGGAACCGCAGATCGTCTGGGATGACCAGGGGCACGCTCCGCCGCTCAAGACCGAGGCAGACTGGATTCGAGCGGGCGAAATCGCGTTTGACGCCCCCACGGACTATGGCTTTACCGGCTACACCGAAGAACCCAAATCGCTTTACGTGCGTGATCCTGATTGGTACAAGCGCACCGGTTCTCCCGTCAGGCCCGATGGGGTTATGCCGTTCTACAGCTTTGTGATTCGACAGAAGGGGAAGGTTGAGATGGGTGTCCTGGCCTGTGCGATGTGTCACACCCGTATTATGCCGGAGGGCAGCGTCATCAAGGGCGCCCAGGGAAATTTCCCCTTTGACCGCGCCGCGGCGTACGAACATCGATCCGTAAACAACCTGGATGAAGCACGACTCACCGAGCAGTTCCTTTACGCTGCCCCTTGGTTGGAAACCACCCTTCCGATTCACTTCTCGGCGATGTCGCTCGAGGCCATCGCCGCCACGCACGAGGTCGTTCCCCCCGGGGTCTTGGCCCGGCACAACTCCAATCCCCTGTACCCGCCTCATGTTCCGGACCTGATCGGGGTGAAAGACCGGCGTTATCTCGACGCTACCGGTCTGCAACCGCAACGCTCGATCGTTGATCTCATGCGTTACGCAGCGCTGAATCAGGGCGGCGATTACCTTGCGAGCTACGATGGTTTCATCCCGATCGGTTTGCCCGATTTCAAAAAGCTGCCCCCGCCTGACCAAGCCGGCGACCGTTACAGCGACGAGCAACTTTACGCTTTGGCGCTTTACGTCTATTCGCTCCGGCCGCCGCCCAATCCGAATAAGTTCGATGGCCTCGCCCAGCGCGGACAGAAAGTATTCGAGCGCGAAGGCTGCGCGGGCTGCCACACTCCGCCGCTCTTTTCCAATAACAAGCTGACGCTTGCCGAAGGTTTCGCCCCGCCCCCGGGGGCCGCGCAGAAGTACGATATCCTCCCCGTTTCCGTCGGCACCGATCCGGGTCTCGCCACCCAGACTCGGCGCGGCACGGGCTATTACAAAGTTCCGTCGCTCAAAGGCGTGTGGTATCGCAGCATGTTCGGGCACAGCGGCTGGTGCGCGACGCTCGAAGACTGGTTTGATCCGGGCCGCACGCGCGGCGAGTATGTTCCCACCGGCTTCAAGCCCTACGGCGCGAAAACCTATGCCGTGAACGGACATCCGTTCGGTCTCGATCTCTCCGCCGAAGATCGTCGTGGATTGATTGCATTTCTCAAAACGCTGTAACACTAGCGGGCAGAGAACAAGGATTGGAACTGGGCAAGCGACAATCTGCACCTTTTAGTTCGCCCTCCCTTCGGTTTCCCCCCATACAGCGAGGCGATAATGTCGCCCATCCACATGATGGCCCTTGAGTTGCGGTAGTCCAGACCGTGAGCGAAATGCACCAGCACCAGAATCTCGCTGTGCAGACAGTTTTTCACCATCAGCGGACAAACGGTCTCTGTCCGTGAGTGCTGCAAGCAGACTGCCCTCTCAAAGTGCTGAAACGGGGATCATGATAGGACAGTTGACAGCACGGGTTTTGCTCGTTGACGACGAACCTCTTGTCCGAAAGATCATTTCCCGGCATCTGGTGGCGGCGGGCTATGTCGTTCGGATTGCAGATGACGGTTTGGATGCGATCGGAAAACTCCGCGCGGGACTCCCGGACCTGATTGTATCTGATCTGATAATGCCTCGGATGTCAGGGGTTGAGCTCCTGGGCGTAGTGCGCAAGCGCTTCCCGCAAATACCGGTGATTGCCATCAGCGGCATGGTCAACGACGAAGAGTCAGCAGGAGTGGCCGCCGATGCTTACTGCCCCAAGAATGAATTCCTATATGAACAACTCCTCCAAACCATGTCGGATCTGATCAAAAAACCCCATCCACGAGCTGCTCCGACGGATATTGCCAACCATCCCGTCCAGGCGCGAGGTGATCGGGACGGCGGCTACGTCATCAGTTGCGACGATTGCTTGCGTGATTTCCATGTCCCCCGCGCCCATCGCACGGGAGGAAATGAAGATCGGACCCCCTGCGCTCACTGCGGAAAACTCGTCCAGTTCGTCGTCTCTGGTGGGGGGTAGCGGGGTAGCGCACAGTCCGCCCCTCCGCGCCAAGCGGGTGGCGTGATGAATGGGGCCACCTGGAAGGCGGTTTCCCCGATCTGACAATATCCGTCTGAAAAATACCCGATTAACAATTGTATTCAGTGCGAGTCAGGTGTATGTTAGCGGTCAAGGCGGATGTCCACAATGGATAGTCCGGCAGAGTTGGCTGACGTGTGCGGGCTGCGGATTTTACGCCGCAAGTTGATCTTGCGTCTCAGCGGCATCCTTGTCTGTTTCGCTTTCGCTGTGCCGATACCGGCCCATGGCCAACAAGTCCCTCCGCCCGCCCCCGGACTGCCCACCCTGACCACGGCCGAGCAGGTCCGAGAGCTGACCGCCGACCAAGCCAAACGGGGATATCCCGTGCGCTTACGGGCCGTCGTCACCTACATCGATTTCGCCGTCGGAGACTTCTTTGCGCAGGACTCGACCGCCGGCATTTATGTCAACGAGAACAACCTAAGCCTGCACTTCCGACCCGGAGATTTGCTGGAAATTGAAGGGGTCACCGAGGAACCGGACTTCGCTCCCCAGGTTAGCAAGGCTCGGTACCGGATGTTGGGCCAGGCGCCCCTCCCCCAGCCTCGTCAAGTGCATATGGGCGACCTCATATCGACTCGTGAGGACAGCCAGTGGGTGCAGATCGAAGGCATCGTGCAAGGCGTCGAATCAGCCGGCGGCCCCGTGAAGCTGGACACGGTCAGTGAAGGTCGGCGCCTGCTGGTCAACATCATGGATCCCGCAGGCTTGGATAAGGACCACCTGATTGACGCCAAGGTGAGAGTCACCGGGGTCTGCGCTTCGTTCTATAATCCCAACAATCAATTGGTCGGGGTGTGGCTGGCCGTACCCAGCTTCCGCCAGATTAGCGTCGAGGAATTGCCCCCGGCCGACCCCTTCTCGGCGCCGGTCCGGCCGATCAGCAGCCTGATGGCCTTTACGGCCCGGAACACTTCCGAGCACCGGGTGCGCGTGCAAGGCACGGTCACTCTCCAGCGGTCTAAGGGGGTCTACATTCAGGATGGCCGTCAAGGGTTGGTAGTTCTCAGTTTGCCGAACGCGCCGCTCCGGCCCGGCGACCGCGTGGATGTGGCCGGGTTCGCGGATATCGGCGATTACACGCCGGTGCTTCTGCACGCCCTGTTCCGGCGCATCGGGTCCGCCCCGCTTCCGCCGCCTCTCCGCGTAACTGCCCAGGACGCGTTGACCGGCGCCTTCGATACTCTGCGCGTGAGCCTGGATGCGACCCTGCGCGACGTGAGACTTAGCGGACCCGACCGCGTCCTGGTGCTGGGAGACGGTGACGTCCTTTTTGAGGCGAGGAGCGCCGACAGCCAAGTCTACCGGAACTGGTCCCGGCTTCTGACGGGGAGCCGCTTGCGGCTGACGGGCGTCTGTTCCGTGCACGTGGACCGCAATCGCACCCCCGACACTTTTAACATCCTTGTGGATTCCCCGAACAGCGTCGTCGTGCTCGCCCGGCCTTCGTGGTGGACCTTGCGAAACATGGGAGTGGTCCTGGCATCGCTGGCGGGGCTCATCCTCGCCATCGGCGTCTGGGTGGTGGTGCTCCGCCGCCGCGTGAGCGAACAGACCGAGCTCATCCGGCGCCGCCTGGAGAGTGAGGCAGCCCTGGAAAAGCGATTTCAATACGTCGCCCGCGCCACCAACGATACGATTTGGGACTGGGACCTGGCAACGCAGGCGATTCGTTGGAATAGCGGAATCCAAAACACCTTCCGGTACAAGCCGGGCGAGGGGGGGGCCGGGGCGGCTTGGCGCACCGAGCGCCTGCACCCGGAGGACCGCGAGCGAGTGGAAAAGGGCCTCCAGGCGGCCATCGCGGGCGGCGGGGAGACGTGGTCAGCGGAGTACCGATTCCGGCGCGGCGATGGGCAGCACGCCTACGTCCTGGACCGGGGCTATGTCATGCGCGATGATTCGGGCCACGCGGTCCGCATGATCGGCGCCATGATGGACATTACCGCCCGCAAACAATTCGAGAAAGAAACCCAACAGGCCAAAGAGGCGGCGGAGACCGCGAACCGCGCCAAGAGTGAGTTTGTGGCGAACATGAGCCACGAGATCCGTACTCCCATGAACGGCGTCCTGGGTATGACCGATCTCCTGCTGGATACGGAATTGAATTCCGAACAACGCGACTACGCCGTCATGGTCAGGGGCTCTGCCGAATCACTGCTCACCCTGGTCAACGACATCCTGGATTTCTCCAAGATTGAGGCCGGGAAGCTCGAGCTGGAAACCATTGAATTCAAGCTGCGCGCCAGCATCGAGCCGGCCTTGAAGACCCTGGCCGCACGCGCCCACCAGAAAGGCCTGGAGTTGAATTGCCGCATCGAGCCGGACGTGCCCGAGGCCCTCTTGGGTGACCCCGGCCGGCTGCGCCAGATTCTGCTCAACCTGCTGGGCAACTCGCTGAAATTCACCGAAAAAGGTGAGATCAACCTGACGGTCCAAAGCGAGTGCGGAGATGACGCGGCCGCCATGCTTCACTTCAGCGTGCAGGACACCGGCATCGGCATTCCGGCTGAAAAGCAGATTGGCATCTTTGAGGCCTTCACGCAGGCGGATGGCTCCACCACCCGGCGCTTTGGGGGGACGGGTTTGGGCTTGACGATTTCCCGCCAACTCGTGCAAATGATGGGAGGGCGGATCTGGGTCGAAAGTGCTCCCGGCCAGGGTAGCACCTTTCATTTCACGGCCAATTTCGGCGTTCTCAAGCCCGCCGGCCCCCCGATCCCTCTGGAAAAAAACCAACTGAAGGGTATGCGAGCGCTGGTGGTGGATGACAATCAGACGAATCGCCGAATTCTCGAAAGCCTGCTCACCGGCTGGGGCATGCAGCCGACGCTCGCCGGGGACGGCCCGGAAGCGCTGCGCATCCTTGTGCAGGCCTCCGAGGCTCACCAGCCGTTCCCGCTGATCCTTTCCGATGCCGACATGCCGGATATGAACGGATTCCAGCTTGCCGAGGAGATCCGCAAGCATCCCCGGCTCTCGGGCGCCACGATTATCATGCTGACTTCGGCGGGACAACGCGGCGACGCGGCGCGTTGCCGCCAACTGGGGCTGGAAGGCTATCTTACCAAGCCCGTCAGTCAATCCGAATTGCTGGAGGCTATTTTGCGGGTGGCGGGCGCGAAACGCCCCGAGGCCAAGCCGGCGCTCGTGACCCGCCACACGTTGCGGGAAGAAGGAAGGTCATTGCGCATTCTGCTGGCCGAGGATAACGTCGTGAATCAGCTTCTCGCCTGCCGGCTGCTCGAAAAGCAGGGTCACCTCGTGGTCACCACCGCGAATGGGCGGCAAGCGCTGGAGCGACTGGCAAAAGAGAGCTTCGACTTGGTCCTCATGGACATCCAGATGCCCGAGATGGACGGGATCGAGGCCACGGCGGCCATTCGAAAAGAGGAGACCTTTGCCGGAAAGCACCTCCCCATCATCGCCATGACCGCCCACGCCATGGAGGGGGATCGCGAGCACTGCCTCGCCGCCGGCATGGACGGCTACATCGCCAAACCCATCCGCCCCCAAGATCTGATCGACGCCATCGACAAACTTGGCCTGTCTCCCGCCGTCCCGGAAGTGGCCACGGCCGCCCAACGCGGGGACCACGAGCCGATCGATACCGCGTCGGCTCTGGCGCGCGTGGAAGGGAACGCGGAACTTCTGAAAGAGATGGTAGCATTGTTCCTGAAGGAACTTCCCGAGTTGCTGGCCCATCTGCGCGAGGCCATCACCGCGGGAAATGCCCACGCCATTGAACTCACCGCGCACAAACTCAAGGGGTCCCTGGGCAATTTCGAGGCGCGCCCGGCCATCGAGTGGGCTTTGAAGCTGGAAGTCCTGGGCAGGGACAGCAACCTGTCCGCTGCCGAGCCGGCTTATGGTGAGTTGGAAAAGGAAATCGAACGCCTCAAATCGGCCCTGGCCAAGTTGAGCGAACTCGATGTGCGCCCGTAAAGGTCCGGATGGCGAATGACCCTGCCAGAGATCCATGGCGGAAGGGGCAGAATATGAAAGTGCTGGTGGCCGATGACGAGGTCGTCACGCGCCGCCTTTTGGAAACGACTTTGAAGGGTTGGGAGCATGAGGTTTGTTCCGCGGCCGATGGGGCCGAGGCCTTGCGCATCCTGGAAAACAGCCCTCGCCCGGACATCGCCCTCCTGGATTGGCAAATGCCGGAAAAAGACGGGCCGGAAATCTGCCGGATCATCCGCGCCCGGCCCCAGCCGCTGCCCGTCTATGTCATCCTGCTGACCACCCTCGGCGGCCGCGAGAATATCATTCAGGGTTTGCAGGCGGGAGCCGACGATTACATCACCAAGCCCTTTGACCGCGGGGAATTGCGCGCGCGGCTGGACGTGGGCCGGCGGATCGTCGAGTTGGAACGCAGCTTGATGGAGCGCGTCGCGCAGTTGGAAAACGCCTTGGCGCGCGTCAAGCAGCTTCAAGGGCTGCTCCCCATATGCTCTTATTGCAAGAAAATACGCAACGACCGGAATTACTGGCAGCAACTGGAAAGCTATATCAGCGCCCACTCGGAGGCAGTATTCAGCCACGGAATCTGCCCGGAGTGCTACGAGAAGATTGTGAAGACGGAACTGGAAAACGCCGCTTAGCTGGAATCTAGCATGATTTTGGCAGTGACTCATTTTGAGGTGGCACGGGCGTCCGAAGCTGTGAAAAAATCGATTCTTGGCATGTTATCCACAATGTAAATCACTGAAAACGCAGAGTGCCAAAATCAGCAAAATCGATTTTTTCACAGCTTCTCCCACCCGTGAGCAGTCACGGCCAAGATGGCCGTGCCACTTCAAAATGAGTCACCACGGTGCAGTTGACACCCTTCCCGGCCGGGTGTTACAAAAGGAATACCGCTGTTTTCAGCGCCGCACGCCGTTACGGTGGGTGTAGCTCAGTTGGTAGAGCGCCAGACTGTGGATCTGGACGTCGCGGGTTCGAATCCCGTCACCCACCCCAAACCATCCCAGCGGTGGGCCTTCTATTTCTTTTTCCCCGACCCCTTGGGCGGGGTATATCCTGCCTTGGCTGCTCTCATCGCGGCTTCCGTGCCTTCCTCGGCGGAAAGGAGCGGCGTCGTCTTTACGGATTTGCAGGCGCCTCCCGCCGCCACCGCCACGGCAAAGGCCGCCATCGAAACGTTATCCGGCATTTCCAGAATGGCCACGGTATCGTATTCCCCAAAAGACAGCCACCCCCCCACCACACTCCCGCCCAGGTTCTCGACAGCCTTGCTGACGGCCTCGATCCGATCCTGAGGGTGTTTGACCATGCTCACCCACGCTTCCGAGGTGTATGCCACCTGCAATAGATAATGAGCCATTGGACTCTCCCTTCAGCTAGATTTTGGAATTCGCATCCCGCGATGGCCCCTACTATACACTGAAAATCGACTGCTTTCCAGCAAAACGAAAGTGCACGGTAATTTAATGGGTCAAGCGCTCGTCGAAGCGCGATTCGCCGGAGGGTGTGTTTGAAAACTCACCGAAGCCGGTTGACACTACACGGGCAATTAGCGTATATACAGTAATATGTTCTCGTGGGATGCCCGGAAAGCCGTGAGGAATCGTAAGAAGCATGGCATGCCCTTTGAAGAAGCTGCGACGGTCTTTGCCGATCCGAACGGCTTGGACTGGGAGGACCTTGAACATGCAGAGACGGAACCGCGCGGGAAGAGACTTGCTCTTTCGGCAGAGGGCCGTGTTCTGCTGGTCGCATACACACTGCGGAGGTTAAGAAATGGCGTGGAAACAACCCGTATCATCAGCGCACGGCAGGCGAGCCGGAAAGAGCGAAAAGCCTATGTCGGATAGCCGAATCGACTTTTCCGACATCCCGGAATCGACGGACGCCGAACTCAAACGCGCCCGCCGCGTCGGCAGGCCCCGCACGGGTCAAGCAAAACAACTCATCGCCATTCGCATTGCGCCGCGCTTACTCGCGGAAATCCGCCGTCGCGCCGCCCGGCGGTCGATGCCCTATCAAACCCTCATTCACGAAATGCTGGAAAAGGCGGCCACGCGGGCAGCTTAACCCGCCGGAATACGATGCAAATGACACGCAGTTGGACGGTTCGAGTATGGAAGCTAGGCAGGGACGTTCGACCAGCCCGGAGTGACGATGCCCGGCACAAGTACCTGACTTCGCCCGCCGACACGCTGGACCATGGCAACATCAACCTCCACCGCCACGGATCGCTGCAACATCTCGATCGACAGGAGGAGTTTGCACCAGTTTTTCTTGCGGAGCAAGATCCCTTCCAACCCGCGCAGTGGACCTGCCGTGACCCTGACGCGGTCGCCACATCGGAGGAAGGGGTGTGGCTCGACCTTGACCGAATTCTCGATCACCCTCCGGATCGCCTCGATCTCCGCGCCGGATATGCTCGCCGGCTCTCCCCAAATCCCACCACGGTGTGGACGCCTGGAGTGGTAAGGACGGGGAGCCACTGGGTAAGGGGTCCTTGGAGGAACACATAACACGGGAAGAGGGGGAGCGAAACTCGCTTGACGCGGTCTTTCCACTGGTGAGCGGTCGTATAAAGGGGCAGGAAAGCTTCCAACCCTTTCCCCGTCAGGATTTGATGAACGGTCTTCTCGTGCTGATGGCGAGTGTAAAGAGCGTACCAGCCATAGCGGGTGTTAAGGTCTGCCACCGGTGCCTCTCACTTGATCATGGGTCCAACCGGTCCGCTGGCGGAAATACTCCCGTCAGGCGACGTGCTCGCCCAGGACCCAAAACCATCACCCTAATTATCGGCATTCTCTCGGAATCGTCAAGTATCTCATAGCATATTATCTGCTGTCATAATCCCTCGGACCGGCCGCAGAGGCGTGGCGCGGGCATCTTGCCCGCTGGGGCACGGGACCCCCAAGCCTGGAGTTTCTACATTTCTGATGAGGGTTCCAACCCGTGACGCTAGCCTGTTGCGGTGAGTAGCTCGATCGGCGGCTGTTCATGAGCTTCCGACTTGCCATCGTCGATGCTTATGTGCGAAGCACCTTGGAGTGCGGCGCACAGCTATGTTCATAAGAGCAGCTTCACGACGGGCGGCACGCGCGCTACAGCACCCCCGCACGGAGCGCAGCCGCCTTTCCTTTCTATATCATGCATAGACCATCTTAATGGCCCACGCACTCCTGGCGCCCTCTCCCCCCAAACCAGAATTAAGCGAAGAAGGGCATGGCCGATATAGGGATTGTACTTGAGAACTCGGCGCGCCCCCCAGGAAGGGTGAAGGAGGGAAGACTTCATGATGTCTTACCGACGAGCATTCATTCTAGTGCTGACGACCGGGGTCGGCTTGATCCCCTGGTCCGCCACGGCTGGGGCCAACCCTATGCTCGTGGAGAGCCCCGCTCCCGTGCACCATTTTCTCGATGCCAAAAACCTTGGCTTGCAGTCCCTCAACGCACTCATCATGGCGGCGGACCTGGCATCCACCCGGCGCGCTCTGCAGGTTCCCGGGACTCGCGAGCTGAATCCCCTTTCGCGGTCTCAGGGGACAACGATTGCCCTCAAAATCGCGGGCGCCGGCGCGGGTTTGGGGATTGCCTATATGATGCACCGAACCGGCCATCACAAGGCCGAGAGGATAATTCCCCTGATCTTGGGAGTGCCCTCCGCGCTCGCGGCGGCGCACAACGCCGGGATTCATCAATAGGAGAAGACTTAATCTGTCGCCTTAGTCCCATAGGGGACAAGAGGCTGGACGGGCTGCGCGCCGTCCATGTTAATGATCTTCCAGCGCCCGCCTTCCCTTCTTAGGTGGACGTTCTGCACTTCGTTGTGGTCGCTGTAGACATACTCCACTCGCACCCGGGCTTCATCCGCATGGGCGCGGTCGGTTACCGTGACGGCCATGCCCTGCACGGCGGAATTCTGGCGGATCAAATACGCTTTGAACTTGGCATCTTCCCGGGCGGTCGCCGCCAACTGGTCGCGGAGCGGGCCGGAAAAGCAGTCGAGGTAAGCTGGCGTGTCGCCGGCGCGCGCGGCGTCGAACATCGCGTAAATTCCCTCCTCAGGCTGGGCGGGGGCACGCTTCGCCGTGAGGGCCCTCCAACCCTCATTCCACGAAGACGGCAAGCGCCAGCGGTTCGAGCGCAGCAGGGTGATCGCCAAGACACCCAGCAGCACGGCCACGGTGAGGGCGGTCTTTCGGTCAATTCGATGGGTCATTTCGAGGGAGTTCCGGAGCTATCATCTTTTCCGATGATGGAAAGATCGATATTGCCGCTCGAATCGACAATCAGTTTGCGCAACTGGGGAAGAATCTGCTCCATGGCTTCCACGTAGACGCGGGTGCTGGTCACTTCCGGGGCCTTGGCGTATTCGGCCGCCACCGCCTCAAACCTTGCTGCGTCACCCATCGCCCGGTTCACCTTCCCTTCCTGGTAAGCCTGGGCGGCCTGTTCCATCTGGGCCGCTTGGCCGTGGGCGCGCGGCAACAGATCGTTGGCGTATCCTTGCGCCTCATTCACGAAGCGAAGGGCGTCGGCGCGCGCCCCCGCCACATCGCGAAAAGCCTCCGCGGCGTCGGGCGGGGCGGCAACGTTTTCGAGGTTGATGCTGGAAAGTGAAACCCCCACGCGGTAATCCTCCAAACATTTCTGTGCGGCCAGCAGCACGTCATTCTGAATCGCCACTTTATCCGTGGTCATGATGTTGTCCACTGCGGTGTGCGCCAGGCGGCGGGCCAGTTCCGACTCCACCGCCGCGCCCACCACCCGGTCGACATCGACAGCCTGAAACAAATAGTCGCGGGGTTCACGGACGGAGTACTGGGCCACCACCCGCACATTGAGCAGGTTCTGGTCTCCGCTCAGAAACTCGGAAGCGGCCGGCTGCAAGCGTCCCAGAGGAATGTCCGCCAGATCGCCGCCAATCACCGTGCGGCGAAGTTGGTGGACCTTGAGCTTGTAAACCCGCTCGACCGGCCACGGCAACGCATAGTGCAGTCCGGGCAGAACTCGCGGCGAGGTCACCGCTCCCCACGTCGTCACCACCGCCTGCTGGTCGGGGGCCACAAGAAAAATTCCCGAAAGCAGCCACACCGCAAGCAACCCCAACGCCCAGCGGCGACGGGGCGGCAGGGGCGAATGGCGCTCGGCCGCCGGCCGAGCGCCGCTCGCCCCTGCCTGTCCCGCTGTCAACAACACTGAACTCATTTCGCCCCTGCCTCACTTCAGCCCAGTCTACCGAGAACACATTCGAAATTGAAACGCGCGAAGCGCCTTGGAGTGCGGTAGCAGCAGCTACCGCCTTACTTCCCGCTCATTAACCGATCTGGCGTATATCGCGAAGACGGAAAGCGGTAGCTGCTGCTACCGCACTCCAAGGTTCCTTCGGAACAGCCCTTTTCGCAACCGTGCCGTTCGGCCCTACTTCACCCCTGCCTCGCCCTGCGTCAATACTTTCAGGAGGGCGGAATCCGAATTCAGGATGATCGTCGTCTTATCGTCCAAGACCTTCTTGTAGGACTCGAGGGTGCGCACCAATTTATAAAAGCGCGGATTCTTGGAATACGCTTGCCCATAAATGCGCGTGGCCTCGGCATCGCCTTCGCCGCGAATCTTTTCGGCGTCCTTGTAGGCAGCGGAAAGAATTTCCTCCTTCTCACGGTCGGCGTTGGCGCGAATGACCAGCGCCTGCTCCTCCCCTTCCGCGCGGTACTGCATGGCGATGCGCTCGCGCTCGGCCCTCATGCGGGCGAAAACGCTCTGCTTGTTTTGTTCCGGGAGGTTCAAACGCTTGACGTGGACGTCTACCACGCGGATGCCATATTGCTCCAGGGCCGTGAGGTCGGCGTGGGTGGTCAGCAGATCCAGCATGGCGGCCGTCTGCACCTTGTCGGGAGACGCGGACACCAGCGATTCCAGGTCGAGCGTGCCGAGCGCCGCTGACAAGCCGGACCAAATGATGTCATGTAAGCGCATTTCCGCCGATGCCGTGTCGCCCACACTTTTCACGAAGCGGTCAGGATCCTCGATTCGCCAGGCGACGTAGTTTTCAATTACCAGATTTTTCTTGTCGCGGGTGAGGAACTCCGCGGGCCGGGGATTGTAGATGCGCAGCCGGCGGTCAAAGCGCAGGATGGATTGGAACGGCCATTTCACGTGCAGGCCGGCGTTTACCACGGTCCGCACGGGACGGCCGAACTGGGTGATGAGGGCAAACTCCATTTCCCGCGTCGTGTAAAACGTCAGGTAAACAAGGAGCAGCCCACCGGACATGGCCGCGGCGAGGATCTTCTTTTTTGTGGTCATGAGTCACCTACTCGATGCGGTGTCGTAGCGGCGAGTTTACCTCGCCAATGGGCGGCGTAAAGCCGCCTCTACATCAAACTACTCCGGCAAAGGGCGCAGCCCGTTGGGCAAAGCGATTCCGTCGCGCAGCAGCATCAATTGCCGCCGGCCGGCCCTCGCGTCGATAATCAGTTTCTTCTTCCCGGGCAATACTTCTTCCATGGTTTCCAAATACAGGCGCGACTGTGTGGCTTCCGGCGCCGAGCGAAAAGCTTCTTCCGCGGACAGGAAGCGGCGGGCGTCGCCTTCGGCGCGAGTCTTGCGTCCGAGGCTGTAGGCGCGGGCGTTTTCGAGCGCCGCCTCGGCGTTTCCTTGCGCCAGGGCCAACTGTTCGTTGCGGTAGCCCTCCGCTTCGTTGATCAGGCGGTTCTTCTCTTCAAAAGCGCCGGAAACCTCGCGGAAGGCATCCACCACTTCCAGCGCCGGATGCACGTCTTCGAGCTTCACCTCCAGAACCTGAACCCCGGCCGCATAGCGATCGAGCCGGCGCTGCAATTCGTTCCGCGCGCGCTGCTCAAGCCGACGCCGCCCCTCGGTGAGCACATCATCGAGCGATGACGACGTCACCACCGCTTGCATCACCGATTCCGCTGCGGCGCGCACCGTTCCGTCTCCATCCAACTGGCGAAACAGAAAATCGTCCGGATGCGCGGGAACGTAATGCACCGTGGCGTAAAGCTCGATCATGTTCTGGTCGCCGGTCAGCATGGCGGATTCCTCCGGCACCTTCTGGAAGCGGCCGGTGCTGTGTTGCGCGTTCCATTCGTAAGACGCAGGCTCGTTTTCAGGTGTGCTGGCCACGGTCCGAAAACCCATCTCCACCGCGCGCACGCGCCGCGCCTTGATACGCGTAAGGGCGTCCACCGGCCAGGGCAGTTTGTAATGCAGGCCGGGCTCGCGATAAGGCAGCAGTTTGCGTCCGAATCTTTCAATCACCCCGCTTTCATCGGGGCTGAGGGTATAGAATCCACTGCCCACATAGAGGGCCAGGGCTGTGAACATCAGCGGTTTGCGCAGGCGCGACCAGTTGGCGATGAACCAACCCAGGACGACGCCGAATTCAAACCGGGCGGTCTTTTCGCGCACCGCGGCTGCCCATCGCGGCGCCTCCAAGCGCGCCAGGAGATGGGCCCACCCGCGGCGCAAGCTCGACTCGCCACCCGAGGGCGAGCGGAGCAGCCGCAAGGAATTCATCATGACCAAGAAAGAAGAAAGCTGGTGAGTAACCGCCGCGCCCACCGGGCCGATGACGGCGGTTGCCGCCAGAATCACCGCGGCGAGGTTAAAAATTCCCGCAAAGAGAATAATGTTCTGCCACGCTGTCTTCACCGCGCGGCGGCTGACTCGGAAAAATTCCGGCAGCTTCTCTAACGAGTGGGGAAGATAGACGGCGTCGGCGGCCTGGGCGGTGATGTCGCTCGCGCCGGAAACCGCGATGCCCACGGTGGCGCTGGCCAGTGCCGGGGCGTCATTCAAGCCGTCCCCCACCATGGCGGGATGGCGGCCCGCGGCGGTAAGCGCCTGGATGCGCTCTAGCTTTTGCGCGGGCAGCAAATCCGCTTCCACGTGCGAGACCCCAACCTCCCGCGCCATCACTTCCGCCGCGCGCCGGCGGTCGCCCGTCAGGATGATGGAATCCTCCAGACCCAGCTCGCGCAAGCCTGCCAGTGCCTCTGCCACACCGTGGCGAATTTGATCGCGCAGAAGGATGGCGCCCGCCAGGCGCTGCCCTTCCGCCACCAGGATGGCCGTGGCGCCCGCCGCATCCGCCTCTTCCAATAGCGGTTCGGCCCCGGTGACTCCCGCCTCGGCAAGAAATGCGGCGTTGCCGGCGCGTATCTCGAGGTCACCCAACTTGCACGTTGCGCCCCGGCCGGGAACAATCTCCGCCCCCTCGGGCTCGGGCACCGGCAGATGGCGTTGCGCGGCCTCTTCCACAATCGCGCGGGCCAACGGATGGCTGGAAGCCCGCTCCGCCGTGGCCGCCAAAGTCAGTAGCTCATCTTCGGAACCCGCCAGAGGCAGGATTCGCAGGATGGCAAAATGGCCTTCCGTGATGGTTCCGGTTTTGTCGAAGACAACCACATGGGCTTTGGCCGCGCGCTCCAGCACCGCCGCCCCGCGCACCAGGATGCCGCGCCGCGCCAATCCGCCCATCGCCGCCACCATCGCGGTGGGAGTGGCCAGGATGAGCGCGCACGGGCAGGCAACGATGAGCACCGCCACGGTGCGCAGCCAGTCGCGAGTGAAAAAGAACGTGAGGCCGGCCGCCAAGAGGAGTGCGGGAAGAAAGAACTTCGCAAAGCGGTCCGCCAGGCGCTCCACGGGCGAGCGCCGCTTCTGTGCTTCCTTGACCAATTCGATGACGTGCGCCAGCGTGGTATTCTCCCCGCTGCGCGCCACGCGAATCCGCAGCAAGGCATTGCCGTTGAGCGTGCCGGAGAACACCTCGTCGCCCGGCGCCTTGTCCTGAGGCAGCGGCTCGCCCGTCACCGAGCTTTCGTCGACGGTGGAAATGCCGGAGTCCACCGTACCGTCGGCGGGGATGCGCTCGCCGCTGCGCACCAGCACCAAATCGCCCGGCGCCAGCAACTCCGCCGCAATGGTCTCCTCACGGCCGTTGCGGAGCAGCGTGGCCTTGCGCGGCATCTGCTCCACAAAGCGCTCAATGGCGTCGGTGGTGCGGCCCGCCGCGTAGGATTCCAGGCCCTCACCCACCAGCACGATGAACATGGCCTCCGCGGCGGCAAGGTTCTGGCCCACGCACAAAGCCGCGACCACCGCGATGCAAATCGCCAGGTCCGCGGAAATGCGTTTGTCCAGCAACGCCGAAAAAGAGTTGTAGAAAGTTTTGTAACCCGCCAGCAGCGCGATCAGAATGGCGGTGTCGATTCCGAAGAAGGTCTTGAAGACGCCCAGAAAATTGAGCAGCAGAAGCACGCCCACCACGGCCGTGAACCCGTAATAGACAATCCGCTCTTTCCTGGCTTCGCTCATAAAGGTCAATTACGAATTATGAATTACGAATTTTGAATCCGGGATTCTGAATTATAAGAGGGTCGCGGCCCTCGCCCTGATCGAATTGAAGAACATGAGGAACAAAGACCAACGGCGGGCGAGTCGTTTCAATTCACAATTCGTAATTCGTAATTCGTAATTCATAATTCACCGCCCCGTATACGTGATCCACATCGGGGAGACCCAAACGATTTCGCCGTTGTCCTGTTCGCCTCGAACATAGTAATAACTGGTCTTGTCCTTGTTGGGCTGGTTGTCGCGCCAGGAGAATTCCACCTCCTGCGTGTTGGGGGAAGCCGAGTACACGAACTTGCCGTCGCGAATGATCGTGACCTTGGCGAATTGGGAGGTGCCGCGTAGTTTAACTTTTAGCGTGGGTGGATCCGCGGTGGAAAATTCATCGCCCATCATGTGTGTTCCGCTTTCGACGTCAGCAAGGATGTCATCAGTGGAGGCGTAAACATGGCGCTTCTTGAGTGCGTCCAGAACCGACTCGCGGGTCAAATCCTTAACATAGAGATTCGCGTAACTGATATGGGTCGAGACGTGATCCGAGCTCGCCTCGAAACCCAACCGGTAACCTTTGTCCAAAGCCAGATTGACAAAGCCTTTCGGCCGCCATCCTCCGATGGAGTCCAGCTCGCGGGAGGAACGAGGCGCCTCCGGCATTTCGTAGTTCTGGCGATCGCCTTGATAAATCTCCACCACCGGCTCGGCGCCGGGATCATTGTCCCTCCAATCCGTGCCCATATTGGTGGCGCTGGTGTGCGACGCCACGATGCCGTCGAACTGCCTCAGGTATTCGTAAAGCATCTGCGTATCGACGGCGTGGGGGGGTTGGTCTCCCTTGGGGGCGCTCACGATGGTCGAGGTCTTGTAACGCGGAAGCGGGCGGATTCCCCGCTGCACAAAGATGACGTTCCGATGGCCTTCCGGATATCCCACGCTGCGCTCATAGGAAAACATGGGAACGAACTTGCCCGGCGAATAGAAAACGTCGGTGAGCTTCTGCGTGATCCACCAGGAGTATTCCCGCCCGCCGCCATTATCGTGATCGCAGCAGCCGACCCAATCCATGGCCGCGGCGTCCAAAACGTAGCGCCACTGATCGAGCAGCGTGCCGTCGCTCCCCCCGTCCATCGAGATTTCACTATGGCGATGGAACTCGCCCCGCACAATCCGCAGGCCCCCTCCCGCCCCGCCCCGGTAATTGTGGATGGCCTGGATGGACGCGAGATTTGCGGCGTCAACCGTGGGTGGATCGGGCCTGCTGCCCAGGCCCGCCGCGACCACCGAGATGGCCTTCGCCACCGGCCCCAAATCAACCTCGTCACTCCATAGATCGTTTTCGTACGGGTCGGCAAAGGGGTTTTGGGTGAAGCCGTACTGATTTGAGTTCCCCTCGGAGGGCTTAAGGTTTCGCCGGCCGTCGGACGAATTCACCATCAGCAGTTTGCCATTCGCGATGGGCGCCAGGGCCGGGCGGTTGTCCAAAATGTTGTCCGTGTGGTTTAGGAAGATTGGGCGGGTCCATTCCTTGCCATCAAAAGAAACCAGGTACTCGGTCCAAACCGTCCCAATCGGATTCCACCAAAGGGGATGGGCAGAGCGGAACGCCAGCCACATGCGCCCCGAACCGTCCACCAGCAGGCGAGGCAGGGTGTTTTTCGCCGTTCCAGAATAATTCGCGATGCCGTCACCGTCGGCCCGATGCCAAGCCCTTCCTGTATCGGGATCCAAAGCCTCCGAGTCGCTTTGCCGGCCCGCCAGGTCAGCGCGCCAGTTCGGCGCACCAAGCAATTCCGAGTCGAAAGAAACATCGGTCGCCACCAAGCGGCCATCGGGCTCCAACCCACGCAGCGAGATCCTTCGCCCCTGATAGAGAGAAATGCCCGAGGTCGCATAGGCGCCAAAATCTTTCCCCCAACCTCGTCCGCCCTCCTCGTAGGCAATCCACAGCCGTCCACTCGGATCATAAGCAATGGAAGGATAGGCTTCATAGCGCGCGGAGGCGGCAATGGGAATCTCATTACCCCAGGCATTCGCAGAATAAATGCGCGCGTAGACGTCGTAATTGGCATTGCGGTAGGAATCCCATGCCACGGCCACATGGCCTGCTTTGTCAGCGGCGATGGCGGGGTCCCATTCATTTTTATTGGAGTTGGAAATCCTTTCAGGTTCAGAGAAGCCGCTGCCCTCCTGGTGCGCTACATAAATGGCGGCGAGGCCATCACGCCATCCTTGCCATGCGGCCCACACTCGACCGCTGGCATCGGTCGTCGCTACAGGATCAATATCCGAGCCTGCCTCCCTCGAAAGCCGCAATGGCTCCTTGGCCCCGGCGGAATCGACCGCGCGCGCGAAGACATCGAAATTGCCACCGTCGTTTTCAGACCAGAAAACCCATGCACGGCCGTTTCCATCCACCGCGATGGCGGTCCTGTAAAGGTCCCGTCCAGGCGGCGTTATGGCAAACGCTTCACCCCAGTTCCCTGCCGAATATTTTCGCGCCCAGATCTGGTCGCCGCCCGTGGGCTCGGCATACGGCTTGAAATCTTTGGGTGCATCGGAAAGCGCCGTACGGAGTTGGTCCGCGTCAGGGCTGTGATGGAATTGCACGTAGGCAAGCCAAATGTCGCCATTCGGGCCGGAAGCGATGGAGGGGTAATCCTCTTCTTCGCGAGTATTCGTCAGGCGCGCCGCCACAGGGATTAGGTCGATATATACGCGTCCATTCAACTCGTAAATCCCCTTGGCGTAAGAAATCTGCGAGGGGCGGAAGCTGAATTCCCCTTGCGCCGTCTTGAAGATGAATTCACTGCTCTCCGTTACCTCGCTGACCGTCATGATGAGGCCGTTGGCCGCGATGATTTTGCCCTCGGCTTCGCCAAACCGGCGCGCCGCCCGCGTCGAAAAATGAAAATGATTGCCGGCCAAGCTGTCGTCGGCTGCAAAACGCCAGCCCTCCAAGGTGTACGGGCCGGCGTTCTTAACCTTCAACGACCCGTCCCAGCGCGCCGGGGCTGCATCCGTGACCCCGCACAAAACCCGAAAAGTCATCGAAACTTGCGCTTGCAAATTGCTGCCCGAAACAAGCAGGACCAGCAGGACAAAAGCAACTCTGATTCGCCACATTGCCAACCCCTATTCTCAATTCTCATCGTGTTGACCTGATATTTAATGTCGGGCAGTAATATACAACTGCGCGCCCTTGTACACAACGCTTGCCTTGTCTGTGGAGGAATTCTTCAAGTGCGACGAGGAAAAGATTCACCACAGAGGCACAGAGATCACAGAGAAAAGCACTTCTGTTCGTCTCCTCTCCGTGATCTCTGTGTCTCTGTGGTGAAATCCTTTTTGCGTTGCGGCTAAAGCATCTGCTCGATGATGCCGGGAACGGCTTGGAGGGATTCGTCAAGCTTCGCGGGGTTCTTGCCTCCGGCTTCCGCCAGGTCTTTGCGGCCGCCGCCGGACCCTTCCATGTAAGCCGCCGCCTGCTTCACGATTTTCCCTGCGTCAAGCTTTGCCGTAAGGTCCTTGGTCACGGCGGCAATGAGGGAAACCCTTCCGTCCGCGACGCTGCCCAGCACGATCACTCCGGATTGCAACTTCACGCGCAGGTCGTCCATCATCTGGCGCATGGCCGCGCGATCCGTCACTTCGACGCGCGCTGCAACCACGCGCACGCCTTTGACCTCGCGTGCCTGCTGCACGAGGTCGCCGGCGGCGGAAGCCGCGCGCTTCATTTGCTGCGCTTCCAGTTCCTTGCGGAGCTTCTTCTCACTTTCGGTAAGCTTCTCGATGGCCTCGATCAGTTCGCCGGGTTTCGAGCGCAGGGCTTCGGAGGCCTGCGCGAGCGACTGGCTTTGCCGCCGGAGGTATTCGAGCACGCCGGTGCCCGTTAACGCCTCGATGCGCCGTGTGCCCGCCGCCACGCTGCCTTCGGAAATAATCTTGAAGAGGCCGATGTCACCTGTACGCCGCACGTGCGTGCCGCCGCAGAGTTCTTTGGAGAACTCGTCAATGGTGAGCACGCGCACCTGGTCCGCGTACTTTTCCCCAAACAGCGCCATCGCCCCCGTGTTCACCGCCGTGTCAAGGTCCATAACGGTCGTCACGACCTCTTCGTTCTTGAGGATCTGCTCGTTCACCAAGTCCTCGATGTCGAGCAGATCTTGCTCACCGAGGCCCGTGTAGTGCGTGAAGTCGAACCGCAAGCGGTCCGGCGCGACCAGCGACCCGGCCTGTTTGACGTGCGTCCCCAGCGTCTTCCGCAACGCCGCGTGCAAGAGGTGCGTCGCGGTGTGATTGCGCCGCGTCGCATCCCGCCGCTGGGCATCGACCACGGCAGTGACCACGTCTCCCATCCGGAGTCCCTCGCGCGCCACGGCCTTGTGGACGATCAATCCGCTCACGGGATAATACGTGTTGGCAACATGCGCAACTTCGTGGTCCGTCGCCGGTGCCAGGAAATGACCTGTATCGCCCACTTGCCCACCCGCCTCGGCATAGAACGGCGTGTGGTCGAGAACAATTTCCACTTCGTCTCCCGGTTTCACTTCTGATATCGGCTCGCCGTTCTGAACCAAAGCCATGATGCGACAATCGGGTGAAGTGGTCTGCGTGTAACCATCAAAGACCGCCTTGCCATCTTCCGCCAGCTTCAAAAATACCGGCGACGCAACCTTCTTCTCGGCCCCTTTCCACGACGCCCGGGCTAGTTCCCGCTGGATTAACATCTTCTCTTCGTAACCCTCAAGGTCAATTTCAACGTGGTAGTTTTTTGTCACGTCTCGGATGAAATCCGGGCGCAGGCCGAAGGTATCATGCAACTCAAATATCTCGTCACCTGGGACCCAGGCGCGCGCGTCATCAGAGGCCACGGTTTGGCATACCGCCGCGACATTTGCCCTGAAGTCATTACCATTTTGGACATACAGAATCCGCCACTCTTCAAAAGGAAGAGACCATGTGCGGGGCGCCACATCGGGCTTGACCTGGACAAATGACTCGTCTAGCCTTTTCAGCCCAGCGCGAGTCGTTTGCGCGTACCGCTCCTCTTCAATCTTGATGGCCTTGGCGACATGCGGCGCGGTTTGGACGAGTTCCGGATATGCGTCTTTCATCATGTCCACGACGCGACCGCTGATCTTGTAGAGGAAGGGTTCGTTCAAGCCGAGGGTATGGCCATGGTAGAGAGCGCGGCGCATGATAAGGCGTAGAGTGTACCCACGCCATTCGTTGGAAGGCAGAAGGCCGTCGGAAATTAGAAATGTGGCCGCGCGCGCGTGGTCGGCAATGATGCGAAGCGAAACATCCGTGTCGTGGTTCGCGCCGTACTCAACGTTGGCTAGCGTCGCGGCTTCATCGATGAGCGGGCGGAACAGATCGGTTTCAAAGTTGGAGAGCTTGCCTTGCAACACGCTTGCCAGGCGCTCCAGGCCCGCCCCCGTGTCAATCGAAGGCCTTGGCAGCGGGGTCATCACGCCCTGCTCGTCACGATTGAACTGCATGAAGACGAGATTCCACAGCTCCACGTAGCGGCCGCAGTCGCAAGGAAACTTGCAGTCGGTGTGCCCCTGGTCGCTCGCCGCCGGACCCAAGTCATAATGAATCTCCGAGCACGGCCCGCAGGGGCCCGTGTCACCCATTTGCCAAAAGTTGTCGTGCTCGTCCAGGCGGAAAATGCGGTCGCGCGGCACGCCGACGTCCCGCGCCCAAATCTCCTCCGCCTCATCGTCCTCCCGGAACACCGTCACGTAGAGTTTCTCGCTCGGGATGGCGAAATCCTTGGTGATAAGCTCCCACGCCCAGGGAATAGCTTCTTTCTTAAAGTAGTCGCCGAAAGAAAAGTTGCCGAGCATTTCGAAGAAGGTGTGATGGCGAGTAGTCCGGCCGACTTGCTCGAGGTCGTTGTGTTTGCCCCCCGCGCGCACGCACTTCTGCGACGAGCAGGCACGAACGTAATCGCGGCGCTCCCGGCCCAGGAAAACATCCTTAAACTGGTTCATGCCCGCATTCGAAAAAAGCAGAGTGGGGTCATTCGCCGGCACGAGAGACGACGAAGGGACCACGCGGTGGTTCCGGGCTTCGAAAAACTTCAAAAATCTGCTTCTGATTTCATTCGATGTCATAGTAAAGACTTTAACACAGAGAGCACGAAGAAGAACCTCGCACAGAGGACACGGAGGCAGTCTCAGCGTTCATAATTCAGCATTCATAATTCAGAATTTGATTCCCCTTCAAGGTCGAGCGGCTCGACTTCTTCCGCAACAGGCTGCAACTCGGGCCGCGCGCGCACCGCTTTTATAATATCACCCGCGTTGAATCCCAGGCGCATCAGGCTTTGGCAGAGCGAATGAAACCGTGCGCGGGTAAGGGGGAGGCGAAGCGTGCGAAGCTTTTTGGCCAACGCTTGTTCCAGTAACAATCGCGCCGGCGTTAATTGATACACCCGCTCGACCGCCGGCTCGATCTCCTGGTAGTTCACGAGCGCGGCTTTCAGCTCGCGCCGGAGGCGATGGGGGCCGAAAAGGCGGTTCTGGGCAAGCGAATACGCGTATTGTTCGGCGAACTTGCGGTCGTCGAGGTAGCCGAGTTCGCGCAGGCGGGCAATGGCCTCAGCAACCTGATGGCTTTGGGGGCATTTTCTTTCCAGGGCCCGCCGCATCTCGGCGATGGAATAAGGGCGGCGCGCCAGCATGCGCAGCGCCGCCGTAAGGGGATCGGGCGGGGGCTGCTTACCTTTTCGCAAACCGTTCAGCCTGACTGGCTTTCTCCATCTCTTCGCGGGCGGCGTCGGCCGTGCTGCTGATGCCGGCAATGCGCAGTTTGAACTCGTCGGGATTGGTGGAATTGCCCAAGGCTTCTTCCAGCGTGATCAGCCCCTGGGTGTATAAATCATGAAGGGACTGGTCAAAGGTCTGCATTCCGTATTGGGAGACGCCCGCCGCAATGGCGTCACGAATCAAACGGGTCTTATCAGGATTGATAATGCAATCCCGAATATACTCGGTGGCGATCAGCACTTCCACCGCCGGAGCACGTCCAATGCCATCCGCCTTGCGGACCAGGCGTTGGGAGATGATCGCCTTCAGGGTGCTCGCCACCTGCAAACGAATCTGCTTCTGTTCGGGGGGCGGGAAAACCGCGATAATACGCTGGATAGTTTCCGTGGCGTCGGTGGTGTGCAAGGTGGAAAACACCAGGTGGCCGGTCTCGGCGGCCAGGAGCGCCGTCTGGATGGTTTCCAGGTCGCGCATTTCGCCCACCAGAATGACGTCCGGGTCCTGGCGAAGGGCGGCGCGCAGGGCGCTGCCGAAACTCGGCGTATCCACTTCCACTTCGCGCTGGTTGCAAAAGCCCTTCTTATCACGGTGCAGGAACTCGATGGGATCTTCAATGGTAATGATGTGGTCGGTGCGAGTGGAATTGATGCGGTCCACCATCGCCGCCAGGGTGGTGGATTTGCCGCTTCCGGTGGTTCCCGTCACCAAAACCAGACCGCGAGGTTCCTGACAAATCCGGTCCATCACGCGCGGCAGCAGCAGTTCCTCGAGGGTGCGTATCTTGGTAGGGATGACGCGAAGCACCATGCCCACGTTGCCCCGCTGCTGGAAAACGTTTACCCGGAAACGGCCCAAGCCCGCCACGCCGTAAGCCATGTCAAGTTCGGCATTTTCCTTGAACTTCTGCTTCTGCCGATTGGTCATCATGCTAAACGCCATGTTCAGCATGTCCTCACTGGAAATGCGGGTGTACTGCGTGAGCGCGCGGAGTTCGCCATCTACACGGAGATAAGGGTAGTTTCCCACCTTCAGGTGCAAGTCAGACGCTTTGTTCTCGCAGGCAGTCCGAAGCAGTGTGTCAATGTTCAGACCATCGGCGCTATTGGCCATTTGGAACCCTCTCTACGGCTATCACCTATTTTTCGTTCAAGTTAGCACCCGGCCACTCATGTGTCAAAAGGAAATGGCGAACAATCAAGGTGTAGATAGTAAATGATGTATTTACTATTCACTATTCCTTAACGTGCTGCTGCCACAGGCTGGTTGCACAAGGTAAGCCACTCATATTTGTCTTCCGCCTGGCCTTGCACGATCCCCAGGAAGCGTTCCTGCAGGGCGCGCGTGATGGGGCCGGGCTGGCCCTTGCCCACCACGATACGGTCGACGGAGCGGATAGGCGTGATTTCCGCCGCGGTCCCGGTAAAGAAAACCTCGTCGGCAATGTAGAGCATTTCGCGCGCGATGTTTTGCTCGCTCAGCGGATAGCCCATCTCGAGCGCCAACGTCACCACGGAGTCGCGTGTGATGCCCGGCAGAACGGAAGCCGAGAGCGGCGGTGTATAGATTTTACCATCGCGGATGACAAAGATATTCTCGCCGCTGCCTTCGCTCACATGGCCGCTGGTGTCAAGGGAAATCCCTTCCGTGTAACCGTTGGTAAGCGCTTCCATCTTGATGAGCTGGGCATTCATATAGTTGGCCGCAGCTTTGGCCATGGCCGGCAAGGTGTTGGGCGCAATCCGCTGCCAGGAGGATACGCACACATCCACGCCATTGCGCAGCGCTTCATCTCCCAGGTATTTCCCCCAGGCCCATGCCAGGATGTATACCTCAATGGGATTCTTCAGGGGATTGACACCCATCTCACCTTCGCCACGAAACACCACCGGGCGAAGGTAGCAGTGCTTGACATTGTTAATACGCACCAACTCCACCATCGCCTGCGCTAGTTGTTGGCGGGCGAAAGGCAATTCCATCCTATAGATTTTGGCGGAGTTTACCAGCCGGTCGGTGTGCTCCTTTAACCGGAAAATCGCCGGGCCGTGCGGCGTGTCGTAACAACGAATGCCTTCGAACAAGGAGGAAGCATAATGGACCACATGCGCGGAAACATGGATCGTGGCCTCCCCCCAGGGAATGAATTTGCCGTTGTGCCAAACCTGTTCGTAGTTGTTTACTGCCATCGGTTCTTCTCCAGCTTTCCCCCGGAGGTTTGGAATTGCGTGCCGCCCTCGGAATGCCGGGCGGCAGCCCTCGAGCGGCAAAATTATATCATGGCGGCAACTTGGCGCCGGACGAATTCGGCGCGCCATATTGGGTTGCATTGCCGCCTGGGAGTTGGTCTGTAAACCTTGCTAGAAGCCGCAGGTATTACCCGAGATCTAAATCCCGCTAAAAGAATTTTTTATAACAGCAACCAAAATAATCGTCTTGCATCTAGGGAAGTGTAGTGTCATTTTATCCACTACGGGGCAACCGACACATTACCCGGGGGGAGAAACCCCCAGCGGAGTCTGACGGCGCGCCAGCCAAGTGTGGCCGGGCAGAGTTTATGGCGTTTATTCGCAAACGCGGCGAATCTTATTACCTAGTTCATAACGTGCGCCAGGAAGGACGCGTGCGTCAAATTCATCTGGCCCGTCTGGGCCGCCGGCCGCGTATTAGCGACGATATTGTTCGGGGAGTTGCGTCCAAGCATCCTTTTCTGCGAGTTGACTGGAAGGAACTGCGCGAGAAATCCTCCAGGAACGTGGTTCAGCCTTTCGAGCACGACTCGCGATACCTCCGGGATTTACTCTTAGCGATTCGGAATCTTCATTTTGACCTTGCGGACTTGCCATTGCCCTTACTCGAGTTGGCGAAAGACCGCGAGTTGTCGACCGAGTTGATTGCCGGGCTCAAACTGCTTCGCGCCACACTGGACGTGAAGCTCCATGGGCTTCGCAAGGTTAAGGCGCCGGCTTTCGACGCATAAGAACCAAGGGAGGATGAATATGGGCGCACGTCAAACAATCCTGGATCCGAGTCAGAACAGCCCGGAAGTACGGGAATTTGAAAAGGCCCTTCGCCAGCGGGTCGTGGGGCAGGACCGCGCCGTCCGCCGCCTGGCGCGCGTCTACCAGGTTTTTCGCGCGGGCCTTTCCACACCCGGACGGCCGGTGGTCAACCTTCTCTTTCTCGGGCCCACGGGTTCCGGCAAAACACGCTTGGTGGAAGCCACGGCGGAGGTCCTCTTCGGCGAACCGCGTGGGTTTGTAAAAGTGGATTGCGCGGAATTCCAACATAGTCACGAGATTGCCAAGCTGATCGGCTCCCCACCGGGCTACCTCGGCCACCGCGAAACGCAACCGCTGATCACCCAGGAGGCGCTCGATCAGCACCACACGGAGAAGATCGCCCTCTCGCTGGTCCTGTTTGACGAAATCGAAAAGGCCTCCGACGCTCTCTGGCAGCTCCTGCTCGGCATTTTGGATAAGGGCACCCTCACGCTGGGCGATAACCGCCGGGTGGATTTTTCGCGCACCATGATCTTCCTCACCTCGAACCTTGGCTCGCACGAGGTGATGAACTTGATGAGCGGCGGGCTGGGCTTCGCCTCGAAGCGCGGCGATGAAGATGAGGAATTGGATCAGAAGATATACCGGGCGGCCACGGAGGCGGCGCGGCGCAAGTTTTCACCGGAGTTCATGAACCGCATCGACAAGGTTATTGTCTTCCGCGCTCTTACCCGCGCCCACTTGGAGAGGATCCTCGACATCGAACTTGCCCGCGTGCAACACCGCATTATCAACGCCACCGGCGGCCACCAGTTCGTGTTTCGCTGCACTTCGGCGGCGCGGGACTTCCTGCTGCGCGAAGGTACGGACATCAAGTTCGGAGCGCGCCACCTGAAGCGCTCCATCGAGCGCCATCTGGTCTTCCCTATCTCGAACCTGCTCGCCACCGAGCAAATCCAGCTCGGCGACCTCATCACGGTGGATTTTGATGCCGATCTTGCTAAGCTGCTCTTCAGCAAGGAGGATCAGGGCGCACTCGTACACGGAGAGGAAGAGAGAATACAAGAAACCGCGCTGGTGCCGGTATCGGTGCAAACTGCTGGGGCTTCGCAAGCCCTCGCTCGGCGCGCCAGCGGGGAGGCATAACGCCCCGGCGCATCAATCAAACCTGAAGATGCTCACGATGTTGGAGTAATCATCCGTCCAGGCTCGCGAACCCGGCACAGCCCGGAGCACCGTCCAGCGTGAGTCTTTACTGAGAGGCTCCAGGTCGCTCGGATCGCGGGCCATGATCACCCACGAGGAAGCGAATTTGCCCTCTCGCGCTTCGTCTTCACTGACGTGGACGTCATCATTGCTCAAGCAGGACAAGCCCGCATCGTGAGCCAAATTACCCAAAACACCATGAAGCTCCAAGTAACGGTTGCTGATGTGAAAAGCCAGAATCCCGTTCGGGGCAAGCTTGGTCAGGTAAAGGGCCAAGGCCTCGCGAGTCAGAAGGTGGGTGGGGATGGAATCGCCACTGAAGGCGTCCAGGACGATCATGCCATAACCGTGCGCGGGAGCGGCGCGTAACGACAGGCGTGCATCACCCAGCACCACGCGCACCGGGGACCCGCAATCGGACAGATAGGTGAAGTAACGCCGGTTTTGGGCGATGTGTAAGACAGTCGGATCGATTTCATAAAACGTGAATCGCTGATGGGGTTGACGGTAACAAGCCATGACGCCCGCTCCCAGTCCAATGACTGCCACGTCGTTCTCCACCTGACTCTCCTGAAAGGCCTGGAACACCTGGCCAATCGGCCCGCTGCGCGTGTAATAGGCCAGCGGCTCACACGCGCGGCTGGGATCCAGGCTCTGTAGACCATGCGGGGTGCTGCCATGAAACAGCGCGCGGCTGTTCTTTACGGCATCATCGGTAACGCGGTAAACACCGAAGAAGCTGCGCTCGCTATGGACAATGTGGCCGAACGGCCCCGTGTAAACCTGGCTGGCCAGGATTAAGGCTGCTACCCCCAGCCCAAAACGCCGGGGCCGCGCGCCAAAGCGCAGACAGCAGATCGCAGCAGCCCCGAAGATGATGAAGATGATGAAGTCAAATCCACGCCCGGGCGACACTCCCTTTGCTTGCAGTTCGAGCGCCGCAACGGCGACGGCCAGACCCAGCGCTGCGGGCAATAGGTAGTCAAGCCTACGGGCGCGAGGCATATCTTCCACAAGGTCGATCGGCGGGCACAGTATTGCGGCCAGCACCAGCGCTATAGGGAATTCCACCACTGTGCTAAAGATCACCGGCGCCAGCAGAGCATTAAAAGCGCCTCCGAGCACTCCCCCCACGGAAACCCAAAGATAAAACTCGGTGAGATGCAGGGCGGCAGGACGACTGCGGGCCACTTCCCCGTGACAAACCATGGCAACCGCAAAGAAGGTCAGCAGATCAATGGGGAGCAATGCCGGCAAAGGCGGCACGCTCTTCAATAAGAAAGGAATTGCTGCGACCAGAATCAGCAAAGGCAGCCGTCGTCTCAGCCAAAGAGGCAAGAGATGGGGTTTGCGCGCGAATACCAGCACGAAGCTGAGCAGATAAAGTGCAAGCGGGATAACCCAAAGGAGAGGAATAGCGGGAAGATCCGTGGTGAGCGCAGTCGTGACCCCCAGCATCAGGCTGGAGGGCACAAAGGCAAGCGCCACCCAGCGCAGCCGCTGGCGCGGGGTGGGATTCTCAGCGTGGCGAGTGGTCACTTCCTCAAACCGGGGGTTCAACGGCAGTATGGTCACCGAACCTGAAAGCTCGTTGCGAGAGCGCCAAACCAGCGCAACGCAAACGGCCACGAGCAACAAAAACAGTACGTAGCACCACTTCCAGAGCCGGCTTTGATCGCTCAATCCGAGGAGGGGCTCCAGCACAAAAGGGTAGCTTAACAAACCCAGCAAGCTCCCGGAATTACTCGCGGCATAAAGAAAGTACGGGTCGCCGCACGAGGGATGGCCGGAAAGTGCGAACCATTTTTGCAGGATGGGAGTGGTGGCAGACAATGCAAAAAAGGGCAGGCCCACAGCCACCAGCAGGAGCCGCAGCAGCCACCCCACCGGATTGGGTTGCACGGGCGGCGCCCATCCGCCGGGTACATGAACCGGCAGCAATGCCAGGGCGGCCAGCAGCACCGCCGCGTGCACGGCAACTTGTGGACGTTTTCCCAGCAACTTCGCCGAGGCGTGCGCATACGCGTACCCTGCCAGCAGTGTCACTTGAAAAAAGACGAGGCATGTGGTCCATACTGCGGCGCTCCCACCCAGGAGCGGCAGCGCCATCTTGGCGAACATCGGCTCCACCAGGAACAGTAACGCCGCGCTGACGAACATGGTCACAGCAAACGCCGCGACGAAAAGGGCATGCGACCGTCGTCCACCGGAGTTCGTTGAGCCAGAAATTGGCTGCGGGTCGCGGGTTGAGCCGGACGGGCCTTCCCCCGAGGAGAACGGAAGGTGCGCAAACATTGGGGACCGGAAGAGGGGCTCAACCATGGTGCGCCCAGAGAGGCAGAAGTTTTGGATCAGAATCGAAACCTAGCTGGCTTCCTTCCGAGGGGCCCAGTAGACCTCCTCGCGGATGGATTCCTTGGGGAAGCCGCGCCGGCGCAGAATCCCCCTGCCGTTTTCAATCATCTGAGGGTGACCACAGAGATAGACCGTCGTCTGCGGGGGGTCAAGCTTGAGTTCATCGATGTATTTGCGGAGGATGTCTTCCACCCGCCCGACTTCCCCTTTCCATTCCCGGTCTTCCCACGGCCTGCTGATCGCGGGAATGTAGCTGAACCACGGAAACTCCTGGGCGAGGGCTTCCAGTTCATCGCGATAGGCAAATTCCCAGGAGCGGCTGGCGGCTTGCAGCACGACCAACCGGGCATCGAGATGACGCCCCTGCCGTGCCTCGCGCGCCAGCGCTCGCGCGATGCTGACATAAGGAGCCACCCCCGTCACCGTGCATACCAAAAGGTGCTGCTTGTGCCCGCTCTTCCCATCAAAGGTGAAGGTTCCCTTGGCGTTACGCCGCATCAATAAGGTATCACCGACTTGGCGATGGTAAAGCGGGGGGGTAATTCTACCTTTCATCACGAGCTCAAAGAAAAACTCCATCTCCGCCTCATGTGGGCTGGAGCAGATGGAGTACGACCGCTCCACCACCTTACCCTCCTCTTCCTCGATGCCCAGCGTCGCGTACTGGCCCGGTTTAAAGCTGATGGGAAGCTCGGGGCGAACCCGTATCGACCATAAATCCTCGGTATGATCTTTACGGAAGATGATTTTCGCTCTCTGGAACCTCTCGGCGGAAGCCGTCATGCAGTCTGATCTTGCCCCCTTCAATCAGTTTCGAAACCTGGAGCACACTACCTCGCGGAGGGTTGAGGATTCGACCGCGGGGGCTTAACTCCAAGTGCCTGAATAAATGGCCACCTTTTCAGAATCTCAGAACTTCCGGCGTGGGTCAACTAGGGAAACCTCGGACAAACCGGATCGGCAAGAAGTCAACCTGCCGAGCAAAATTGCTTGCGGCACAGGATTAGGATCGGGGGTGTGGCGGGAACTTCGGTTTTCGTTGGGATTGATTTTTTCTGCCGAGGGCTCCTCCGAAAGGCACCAGGAGGATTTCTTCCGTCGTCGCTCGGCGAGGCTGCACCAGGGCACTCAGCACGGCGGCCGCCACGTCCTCGGGTTGCAACAAGTCCTCGCCACGCACGGAGAAATCCATCTCATCTTTCATTCGCGTTTCCGTCATTCCGGGTAACACGGCCATCACTCGGATGCCCTCCCCGCGGAGCTCGCGGCGCAGCACGCCCGTTAATCCCCATGCACCAAATTTTGCGGCGGTATACGCGGAACAGTTCGGAAACGAAACGCGGCTGGAAATGGAAAGAACATTCACTACGTCGCCCTGGCTGCGCTTGAGTAGCGGTACCGCCGCCTGGGTGGTCAAGAAAATGGAAGTGAGGTTCGTCTCGATGTTGCGTTTCCAATCTTCCAGGGTTGTTTTGACGAAGGGTTTGTATGTGAAAACTCCGGCATTGTTGATCAAAACATCGAGCCGGCGGATTTGCTTTTGGACGGCGGCGATGAGCCGTTTCACCTCGCCGGGCTTGGTGACATCCATGGGCACACTCATCACAGTGCCAGGAATCTGCGCGGCAGTACGGGCGAGCGGCCCGCGATTTCGCCCCACCAAAATGAGTTTGGCGCCCTCGCTATCCAGGGCTTGCGCGATTGCCAAACCGATCCCCCGGCTCGCGCCTGTTACCAGAATAACTTTATCTTCAAGTTTTCCCATAGAAAAGACCGAAAGTCGAAAATCGAAGTTCGTGAGCCTGGCGCCGATTTTCGAGTTTCGAGTTTTGGATCAGCCGCTCGAACCGGCGCCAGGCCCGGGTTTTCAGTTTTTCAGACCCGCTCTTTGAGCAGCCGCAGGAATTCCGAGCGCGTGCCTTCGCACTCGCGGAAAACCCCCAGCATATGAGAGGTCACGGCAATGGAGTTTTGTTTCTCGACGCCCCGCATGATCATGCAGAGATGGCGTGCTTCAACAATGACGCCGACTCCCTGCGGTTTGATCTTTTCCATGATGGTCTCGGCAATCTGCACGGTCAGCCGCTCCTGCACTTGCAGCCGCCGCGCGAAGACGTCCACGATGCGGGGAATCTTGCTCAGGCCAATCACCTTGCCATTGGGAACGTAAGCCACGTGGCAGCGCCCGAAAAACGGCAGCAAGTGATGTTCGCAGAGGCTGAACACCTCAATGTCTTTCACTATCACCATCTCGTCATAAGCCACCGAATACAGCGCGCCATTCAACACCTTGTCAATGTCCTGTTGGTAGCCGTTAGTCAGGAAGCGCAGGGATTTCGCCACGCGCTCCGGAGTCTTGCGGATACCTTCGCGATCGGGATCCTCTCCCACCCCCGCAATGAGTTTACGGACTGCCCCAGCCATCGGGTCGACAGGAGCCGCGCTTTCAAGTTCCTCGAGGTTTTCCAACTCATCTGTTTTCATTATTCTCAACCATCTCCCTTCTTCGGGCCGGTGTGCTCGGGCACATATTCAAATGAGTTCAAGCTCGTCTCTTCGAGGCGCACACGGTCAAGTCGCAGTCCGCGCCCCGCACCCACCACCTCCAATGGATTGCGCAGAAGTTGATAGATCTCCAAACATAGGTTCTCGGTCGTGGGAACTCGGGTGCGAAAGTTCTCTGTGTCCAGGTTCAGATTCTTGTGGTCGAGCTTCTCGATCACGCGCTCGGCAACGATTCCATCCAGCGCCGCCAAGTCAAATACCATGCCAGTAGCCGGATCGATGGGGCCGGCCACCGTCACCTCCAAAAGATAGTTGTGGCCGTGCCCGTTGGGATTGTTGCATTTTCCATAAACACGGCGATTCTCCTCGGGGCTCAAATCATCGTTGTGCAACCGGTGCCCGGCTGAGAATCGATAGCGTCGCGTCAGGTAAACCATCATTCTCCGTAATAATCCACGAATAAGTCCGGGGTCTCGTACACCCTAATTCGATGCAGCTTGCCGTGCGCAAGTTTCGGCGCCAGCAGATTCCAAATCTCAACCGTGATGTTTTCAGTGGTGGGATTCTTCTCCGCGAAGGCTGGGACTTCCTTATTCAGGAATTTGTGATCCATCAACTGGATCACCTCTTGCTCGAGCAGGACTTTCAATTCCTTGAGGTCCAGCACCATGCCCGTGGTGGGATCAACCATGCCACTCACCGTCACTTCCACGGTATAGTTATGGCCGTGCCCAAGGGGATTACTGCACTTGCCGAAGACCCGGCGGTTCTCTTCCGCAGTGAAATTCGGATTGTGATAATAATGCGAGGCGCAAAACTCCGCTCGCCGGGTGACGTAGATCATCCCTTTCCTTTCGTGGCGTAATGACGTCCCTTCCATTCGATGTTTCCTTTGGCGCGATGGGCGCAGAGCGATCGCAGCATCAAGGCCCCGAGCAGCGCGGCACCGATTGGCTGGTAGCTCGACAAGGCCGGATTAAACCCCAAGCGCGCCAGCGCCCGCCCATAATTCCACTGACGCGCCAACGCCAGCAGGAACAAGCTCAACGCCACCAGCGTGACCACGCCACCGGCGCGGGCTATGGCGATCCACAGGCATGCCACCACAAAAGCTAATGCCGGAAACAAATCTAAAATCCAGAGTGACGCAACCGCCGCAAGCATTTTGGAAAGGTTCCCCGCATAGAGAAGGTAGAGATTCTTGGTCCAGCCCTGGCACATCTCACGAAAACTGTGGTACATGCGGGTCTGAACCCACCGTGCTCCCGGCAGGAATAGCAGTTTCCCACCCCGCGCTTTGATTCTGCGCGCCAGTTCCACATCCTCGAGAATCTCTGACTTCACCGCCTCGTGCCCGCCCACGCGCTCGTAAATGTCCTTACGCACGAGAAGGTACTGACCGTTTGCAGCGGCGGCTGGCGAATGCGGGTCGGAAACCTCCTCGAAGCGAAAAAGGGAGGCCAGTTTCACGTACACGAAGGGGATGACCGCTTTCTCCCACCACGTCAGCGTCACCTGTCCTGGCGAAATCGAAAGCAGGTCGGCGTGCTCATCCTCCGCCCGTTGCACCAGTTCCGCCAAGCTTCCTGCAAGGTGGTCAGTGTCCGCATCGGTGAAAAGCAGCCATTCCCCCGAGGCCGCGCGCGCGCCCTTTGCTACCGCGTGCGTCTTCCCCAGCCAACCTTCCGGCAATGACTCCACGCGCAAAGTACGAAGGAGAGGAATCTCAACTTCCAGCGCGGCCAGAATTTCCCCCGTCCGGTCGACCGACTGGTCATTCACTACGAGGATTTCCCAAATGCCCGGTTGATGCGCGAGTGATCTCACCACTCGCGCGATGTTAACCTCTTCGTTGCGTGCCGGGATGATCGCCGAAACCCGTCCCTGATGGCTCGTACTCATCCGCTTGAAAGACCTGGAAGTTAGGAGTTAGAAGCTAGAAGCAAGAACCAAAAAGATAGAAGCTATACAGAGCGACATAATTGTTTGCGCATCCGGTTGTAGCGGCGGTCTCCGCCCGCCTTCATCGATCGGAGATCGACGCTACAATTTATGTCGCTCTGTATAGCAGCGAAAATGGATGCGCGGTCTCCTTGCTTCTAACTTCTAGCTTCTAGCTCCTATAGTTAGCAAACATTTATTATAATAGACGATCCTGACATGAGCAAAACCAGCGCCGTTAAAGCTGCAATCCTGATCATGATTCTGGGGGGAGCCGTTTACTTTGCCCTGCGCCAACGCCAAGCGCGGCCTCTTGCCATCGGCGACAACGCGCCGGAGTTCTCCGTGCCCGCTCTTCCTTCCGGCTCGTTGGATTTGAAAAACTACCGCGGACAAGTTGTTGTCCTGAATTTCTGGGCCACCTGGTGCCCGCCTTGCGTGGAAGAAACACCCAGCCTGGAAGAGTTTGCGGAGAAGATGCGAGACCATGGAGTGATCGTGCTTAGCGTAAGCGTCGACGAGGATCAAAAGGCGCTTCAGGATTTCGTTCAGAAGTATCACATCTCCTTTCCAGTCGGGCGCGATCCGGACCGGTCGCTTGCGGCCCGCTTTGGCACGTGGCAATTTCCTGAAACTTACATATTGGACCGTCGCGGCCTGCTTGCGGAAAAACTGGCGAATGCCGCCGACTGGAGCGACCCCCGCATTCAGAGCTTTGTCCTGGACCTCGCTCGCGCCTCCAACCGCTAGCGTGACAACTCCCGGCAATCCCCTGGTTCGCTCCTAAGCGCTGATCGCTGGGGCCGAGCCGGAACTTAAAGCGTCCATCACGATTCGCCAGAGGCTGATGACTTCCACCACCACTTCTTCCTCCGGTACATTGACCTTCGCCTGCCGGTTGAAGAGTTTAGCCTGATAGATAATCCCCGCCAGCGTTGCCGCCACCGCCGGGTCAACCTTCTCCGCCGCCCTGGGCAAATCGGTTTTCTTCGCCATCAGTCACCTCCTTGGTGCTTCCGCGTTGCGGCGATTCTAACATACGGGCCTCGCAAATTAGTGAGCGCCACTTGTCGCTTTCGGCCGGGCTGGCATAATATCGATTCGAGGTATGATGGCGTGATTGACCCTGTATGTGGCATGGAGGTAACGCCCGAAGACGCGGCGGGTTCCTATAAGTACCGGGGCCGGCAATACTATTTTTGTAACTCATCATGCCTGGAACAATTCCAGGCCAACCCCCAAGCTTTTCTCACGTCCCCCTCCGACCGCGCCGTGGCGCAGGCGCCGGACCTCGGCGCCCTTTACACTTGCCCGATGCACCCGGAAGTCCGCCACCGCGGCCCCGGGGTGTGTCCCAAGTGTGGTATGGCGCTCGAACCCCTTACCGTCATCGAGGAGGAGGAAGCCAACCCGGAACTCCGCCTCATGACGCGGCGATTTTGGGTCAGCCTGGCGCTGACAGCGCCGTTGATTGTCATTGATATGTCAGACATGCTGGGAGGGCATATCCTCCGGCACGCGATAACACCGAGGCTGCTTGCCTGGATCGAGTTGGTTCTTGCCACTCCCGTGGTTCTCTGGGGCGGCTGGCCATTCTTCCAGCGTGGCTGGGCATCGGTCGTCAACCGCAGTCCCAACATGTTCACGCTCATTGCCATGGGTACGGGTACGGCCTACCTTTACAGCGTCCTCGCAACGGCTTTCCCGCAACTGTTTCCGCAGTCCTTCCGGCTCTCTTCCGGCGAAGTCCCAGTATATTTCGAGTCCGCCGCCACAATTACCACTCTGGTCCTACTCGGGCAAGTGCTCGAGCTGCGCGCGCGCAGCCGCACCAGCAGCGCACTTAAAGCCTTGCTGGGACTTGCGCCCAAAACTGCACGACGCCTGCGTGCCGATGGCGGCGAAGAGGATGTTCCTCTGGATCAGGTTAATCGCGGTGACCGCCTGCGCGTGCGTCCGGGCGAGAAGATTCCCGCGGATGGGAGTGTGCTCGAAGGCGCGAGCTCCGTGGATGAGTCGATGGTAACGGGCGAACCCATGCCGGTGGAAAAGATCGTTGGGGACCGCGTTACGGGCGGCACGGTGAATGGCACGGGAGGCTTCGTAATGCGTGCGCAGCGCGTCGGCAGTGAAACTCTGCTGGCGCAAATCGTGACCATGGTTAGCGAAGCCCAGCGCACTCGCGCGCCCATTCAGCACCTGGCTGACGTCGTGGCGTCCTATTTCGTGCCGGCGGTGGCAGGCATCGCGGCGCTCACGTTTGTCGTCTGGTCGATCTTCGGCCCGCAACCACGCCTTGCCTACGCGTTGATTAGCGCCGTTGCCGTGCTGATCATCGCCTGCCCCTGCGCTTTGGGCCTGGCGACGCCTATGTCCATTATGGTGGGCACGGGGCGGGGGGCGATGGCAGGCGTGCTGATTCGGAACGCCGAAGCTCTCGAGGTTCTGGCCAAAGTGGATACGTTGGTCATCGACAAAACCGGAACTCTAACCGAGGGCAAGCCGCACCTTGCCGCCATCAAGCCCCAAGCGGGCTGGACCGAATTGGAACTGCTGCGCCTTGCTGCAAGCCTGGAGCGCGGCAGCGAACACCCCCTAGCTGGCGCCCTCGTGAGCGCCGCAAACGAGCGCTCGGTCACCCTTTCCGGGGTCACGGACTTTCGTTCTTTCACCGGCCAAGGCGTGACCGGCACTGTCGAGGGGAAGGCCGTGGCATTCGGCAACGCCGCCCTCTTTGAGTCGCTCGCGATCCCTCCCGGCAGCTTGCTGCATGAAGCTGAGGAACTGCGTCGCAATGGATCGACCGCCATTTTCCTTGCAATCGATCTCCGGCCCGCGGGAGTGCTTGCGGTGAACGATCCTGTCAGGGCTTCGACGCCGGAAGCCTTACGCCTTCTTCATCAGGAAGGCCTGCGCATCGTCATGCTGACAGGGGACAGTCGCCGCACGGCGGAAGCCGTGGCGCGCCAATTGGGAATCGATGCTTTCGAGGCGGAAGTCCAACCCGCCCGCAAGGGTGAGATTGTGAAACAGCTTCAGTCGCAGGGCCGCATCGTGGCCATGGCCGGCGATGGCATTAACGACGCGCCAGCCCTCGCGCAAGCCGACGTCGGCATCGCCATGGGGACCGGCACGGACGTCGCCATGGAGAGTGCTGGAATTGTTTTGGTAAAAGGCGATCTGCGCGGCATTGTCCGCGCGCGCCGGTTGAGCCGGAGCACGATGCGCAATATCCGACAAAACCTTTTCCTCGCCTTCGTCTATAATATCGTGGCGGTGCCGGTGGCGGCAGGCGTGCTCTATCCGCTGCTGGGCTGGCGGCTGAGTCCGATGCTTGCGGCGGCGGCGATGACCTTTAGCTCGGTCTCGGTTATCACTAATGCCCTGCGGCTCCGCCATGTGGAGATCTGACCATTTTGGATTTTAGATTTGCGATTTTGGATTGAAGAAATAGCGCGGGCAGCGGTGGTCATTAATCCAAAATCCAAAATCTAAAATCCAACATCCTGCTGAGGCGAGGATCAATGACCTTCCTGAAAACTCGGTATAAGCTGGAGAAGGAACCAACCCCCAAGGAACTTGAGCATCTATCGCGACTCTCCACGGTTTATGGAATCCGTGGACTCTCCTTCGAAGGCCAGAACCTGATCGTCGAATATGATGCGTCGCGCATCCACGAAGCGGAGGTGCTGGCGCAAGTCCGTGGCACGGGCGTTCCCGCCGAGCCCTTGCAACCTGTCCCCCCGGGGGGATTTGACCACACCGGCGAATTTCACGATTTCGCCTGGCCGACGCAGGGCCTTTCTCCCGTCAATCAAAAAGCGAAGTGAGGGGTTTTCTAAGGAGATTATTGTGGCAACTACCTTTCAAGGCTTCACGGCCGATTCGTTTCTTTTTTTCCAAGACCTTGCGCGCAACAACCAGAAGGCGTGGTTCGACGCGAACCGCGCCCGCTACGACCAGTACGTCGTAGGCGCCTTTCGCGGCCTGCTGGAGGCGCTTACACCGACCCTCTTAGAGCTGAACCCACACTTCGAAGTTGGAGGTAAAACCAACGGCAACTTCTCCCGCATTAATCGCGATACTCGATTTAGCAAAGACAAAACCCCTTACAAATCGAATTATTATCTCTATGCTTACGACGGCCGCCAGGAGCGTGGCCACGCGGGCCGCTTGTACGTCGGGCTCTCGGCGGATTGCCTGACCGTGGGCTTTTCCATTTACGGCAGTTGGCGGGGACCCAAAGGGGCCCTGGAAACCGTGTTTCGCAAGCGCCTTGCGTCACACCCCGAAATTTTTCAAACGCTTCTCGCCCGCGTCGTTCGGGGCCGGCGATACGAAACCTACTGGCATCGCGAAGAGAAAGGGGAATGGACACAGCACGCCGGGTTGCCACGCCGCGACGACGATTGGCTGACGCTCCACGCTTGGGTGGTGCGGAAGGTCCTCCTGCCCAACGCGCGGGGGCTCCCCACTGCCGCCTTTGCCGGAGTGGTTGAGCGAATTTTTGCGGAGCTTTATCCGCTCGTCATCTTCACTTCTGTGGTCACGCCCAAATGGGAAGCCGAGATCAAGAAGGCGCTCAAGTAGAGAGAGACCCGCCCTTACCGGCCGCCTGGCGAAGCCAGTTGGTTGTGGCCGCCTTGGGATTCATCGACGATTGCCTTTGCAACATCGCCCTGGAACAGGTTTTGGTCCGCGATCACCGCATCGGCCTTGGGCCCGATGTAAATTCCCACCGCCTGCACGACAACCCCATCGAGGCGATGAGAGCGGATGGTGTTGGACACGAATTTAAGGTCGCGCGTCTCGCCCTCAATGCGGATACCATAACCCGGCTCGCCAGGGCGGCCGTTGTCTTCGAGGGTGTTCGCTTCAAAAGTGTTGCGGCTCGCCGCGTTGGCGGCAACTTCATCGCGAAAATAAATGCCGGCGCGACCGTTCCCACTCGCGGAGTTTTCAATAAAGACATTATCCGTATCCTTATGCCCCAATGATATGCCATCCCGGCCATTGTTCCATGACTGGTTACGCTCATAACGCGCGTGCTGAACGCGCCAGCAGAGAAACAGGCCGTCTTGGCCGTTATCGTGCGTGCGGCAGTCGCGCACGATGCCGCGCGCCGCACCCGTGCCCAGATGAATCCCCAGATAGGCGTTACCGTCCGCCTCACAGTTATCCACCACCGGGTCCTCCACGAATTGCAGGCTGATGCCGTCACCCGGATAGTTGCGGGCCACGCAGTTGCGGACGGTCATGCGCCGGGAATGAAAGAAGTATATCGCGCCTGTCTGGCAGCCATCCAGAATGCCACTGCCGGCGCGGCTGCCATCCACACTCAGATCCTCAACCTGCACATCTTCCACATCGAATCCCGCGATAAGGGGAAACGTATTGAAGACCTGCCCTTGGTTCGCGACGGAATAATCCATTTGCAGAAACCGGTCGAACCGGAGGGTGTTCCCCTCGACTCCGACGATAGTGCGGACGCTGGGCGTCCAACCATCAGGATTGACCTTGTCGAGAACGGTAACCCCCATGCCAGGGGCAAAGCCGCTCGCGTTTTCGACCGTGGCGATCATCTCGCCATAATCGGCGTCGAGGAGCAGCTTGCTCTGGACTCCCGGAGCTTTCTTCAGCAGGGTTTTTTCCGGACCTTCACCGCGCATCCGGATGTGGCTGGCCAGGCGCACAGAATTGGCGAGCAGATAAGTTCCGGCCTTGATCACGACCGTGCCGCCGCCCGCTGCCGCGACGCGATCGACGGCCTTTTGGATGGCCGCGCCATCCGTGCCGATGACGTCGGCGTCGGCCGGACCCACCGTAACCGTCATACGTCCCCCTTGCCCGTGCGCCCCGCCCGGCATGAGCACCAGAGCGAGGATACTGAGGGCAAGCCCCAGACCCGCCGGCGCGACCGAAAATTTTCCTGATTTACTTCGCATGGTGATTTTCCTGACTGGCAAAGATTCGCTTCCATGGCGAACACGATTCTAGCAGGTAATTCGGCCGACAGCACGCTGGGTTGTTGCACGAGACCCGTGCACGCGGAAAACCCCGGGATTCCAGCCCTTTCGCGCCCCCCAGCAGCGCGGTACTTGTTCATCCCTGGTGGTTACGATAGAATCGCCTCGAAGTGAAGTTGTCGTCTCATGAATGCTGAAAAAGGGCCTACCGACGACTTGGGTCTAGAACCGGAAAGGACCGGCTTGAAATCTCGGAACAAATCAACTTCGATGCCGGCCCTTGGCATTCTGCTGACGGCCCTCTGCCTCATCATTTCACCAGGGTGTGCGCCGGCGCCGAAAACCCAAGCTACGCAGAGCGAGGATTTTGCCGCCGAGGCGAAACTCCTCTATCGCGTCGTAGCTTGCAGCGGCGACGCTGCCTTGCCCGCCAACCTCGACCCCCAAATCGTCGCCCGCCATTGCCAGTCGCTCGAGGCGCGCATGGCTCGCTATCGCCGCGTGTACCTGGCGCGGGCCAAACCCTTCCTGGCGGCCCTGCGCCCCAGTGATTTGCCGGATACGGTGATCTACCCTTTTGGCGGCGGCGACCTCCTGGCGGCCCTGACTACTTTTCCCGACGCCCGCCGGATTACCACCCTTTCCCTGGAACTCTCCGGAGACCCTCGGCGTATAACCAACATCGATAATACTCGGCTTGATCAGAGCCTGGATCTTGTTGACCACAACGTGGGCGGACTGCTGGCCGCCAACGACAGCACCAGCGAGACCCTGATGGGCACCCAGCAGGGCGACCTTCCGGGTCAACTCTCCTACTTCCTTGTGGCACTGGCGGTACACGGATTCGAGCCGGTCTCTTTGCGTTATTTCCACGTGGAAGCAGACGGCTCGCTGCACTATTACTCGGCGGAGGAGGTCCGCGCCATGGAAACCCGTCTGGCCCGGAGGCGGCACGGGGAGTGGACCTCGCCGGATTTCTCCGAGGCCTTTGCCAACTCGGAACTGGTTTTCCGGTCGGTCAACGGGCAAGGCCCCTTGCGCATTCATCGCCACATCGGCGCGAACCTGCGGGATAGTTCCCTGAAGAAGAACGCGGGCCTGCTTCGCTATCTGGAAAGCCAGGGGCGCGTCGCAGCGATGACCAAAGCCGCCAGTTATTGCTTGTGGAATCCCGGCTTTTCGCGCATCCGCAAATACCTGCTCACCAACATGGTTTTCATGATTTCCGACGGCACGGGAATTCCCCCGGAGTTTGCTCAACAGGCGGGTTTTGTCCAGGAAACCTATGGCAGCTTCCAAGGCGCCATGTGCTTCGACGACTGTCCCATCGACAAGTACAATGACCAATTCCGGGAACTGTGGGCCAACCAGCCGCATCGCAAGCTGGGCTTTCGATACGGCTACGTGGACTCGAAAAGTTCTTACCATCTGCTCGTCACCCGACGCGCCTCCGTTGCCACACCATGAAGGTGCGTCTCTTCATCCCCATTTTCGCAGGATTGCTTTTGGCCACCGTAACGGGCCGGCCGGTTTTCCCCGTTCGTGTTGCGGCGCAACAGGATATGCAAGAAGCAGTCCCCGCGGCAGGTGGCGAGCACCTGCGCTTCGAGACTGAGCACGGCCCGCTGCACCTTTGGCGTCCGGAAAATTACGACCCGGGCACTGCCGGCATGGTGGTCTACATCCACGGCTATTTCACTTCCGTCGATCAAACCTGGACGGACGCTCACCTGGCCACGCAGTTTAGCGACAGCGGCCGCAATGCGCTCTTCATCGCCATCGAAGCGCCTCAGTCGAGTGGCGAAGATGTTTCCTGGACGTCGCTGGAGGAGCTGCTGCGCACCGTCGAGGACCGCGCGCCCTTCCCCCTGCCGCACGGGCCGTTGGTGGTAATGGGGCACAGTGGGGCCTATCGCACGATCCTCCTCTGGCTTGGTGATCCGCGCGTTCAGCATGTAATTCTCCTGGACGGTCTGTACGCCGGGCAGGCGGAGTTTCGATTCTGGCTGCGCCCTTCCCCGCGCGCCAAGCCCCACCGCCTGGTGTTGGTATCCACTGATACCTGGCGGCAATCCAATCGATTTGCACGTCGCATCTCCGGCACGGCGCGGCGACGAAGCATCCCCGCCAAGGCTTCCAGTTTCACCCTCAGAGAGACTCGCGCCCGGCTGCTTTACCTCCGTTCGCAGTATGAGCACAATGAAATCGTCATCAGTGGCAAGGTCATTCCCGTGCTGCTACAAATCTCCCGCCTGAAAGCTTTGGCCCAAGAGAAGTCGCAACCGGCAGCGGCAATGCAGCACAAATCCACCCTCAGCAAATGAGGATTGGCGATAGGTTCGGTGACCTACCGCGCCTGCCGCCGGAATCAAAATGCCAGATGCTGGCGCCCTCCGTGCAGCGCCACTCGTTTGCCGCCCCATTCAAACCATCCGCTGAGTTTCTCCGGCAAGACCACGTCGGCGGTCAGACCCTTGCCGCGGCGTCGATACTCCACGCGGATTTCGCCCTGCGGGTGCGGGAGGGCGGCATTAAGTTCCTGGAGTGCGCCCAGGTGAGGACGAATCTGCACCTCGCGAAACTCCGCCGCCGCAGGCTCAATTCCGGCGACCGTCGCCAGCAGATCGAAATTCGGATGTGCGCTCCAGGCGTGGCAATCCGAGCGTGTGGGCTCGGGAGTTTCCGCCCAAGTGGTGAGTCCCAACGCCAGCATCTGCCGCCAGGGGCCCAACTGGTCGAGATACTGGTCGCCCAAACCCACCTTCTTCATGGCGCGGAAAAGGTAAAAGCGGAAGTAGTAGGTGGCGGGGGTCAGCGAAGTGTCGGTCAGCACGGTTTTCATCACCGCCGCTTGATCGGCGGCCGGAATGGCGTCCTCCAGCACCCCGAGGATGCTGGCGTGTTGCGAAAACTGCTGGTGGGCCGGCGTGTCAGCAATCAGATGCCGGGCGGGGACCCAGCAGGATTTGTAAACGGCCGCGGCGATTCGCGAGGCGAGGGCGCGGTCGTGCTCAGCCTGCTGCGCGCTGCCAAAAGCCGTCTCCAAGTCGGCGGCAGCCCGCAAGGCGGCGACGAACTGAAGGCTCAACATCGATGATTGCCCGTTCGCCTCCTGCGGCGGGACGCCGTCCCGGAAAGCATCGGGCCAATCCACGAAGTTCCAAAATTCCATCCGCCCCAGCAGCCCGGAAGGCGCCAGGCGACTTTCAAACCAAACCAAAACGTTCCGTGCACCCGGCAAATAGCCTCGCAGGAAATCCGTGTCACCGCGATACCACCAAAGATCGTGCATCATATCGATCCAGAAAAGTGAGAAGGGCGGGATGTACTGCGGCAATCGCGATGGGTAGCGGCTCTGGGTGAGGCCTTCCGGGGTGCGTGATTCATCCAGCGATTCGATGGCATTTTTCACCAGGCGGTCGTCGCCGGTCATGTAGAGGGATATGAGCGCCTGGATGCGTGTATCGCCTACGTATTGCAATTGTTCGTAATACGGACAGTCCATATAAGTTTCGTGCGCACAGAGCCGCGCCGTGCGCCAGCCGACTTCCCACATCTTGGCGAGTTCAGGGTCGTCGCTCTCGAACTGGGCGCGCATTGGGAACGGATACGCCGAGAAAGCGCCGTGCAGGTCCTCGATCACCAGGGGCGCGGACCCGGTCGCGACATCCACCTGGAGATAGCGGTACGTCCGCCACCAGAGGGAACGGAACAACCGGTGCGAGCCGCCATCGGGAAGAAACTCGTCCTTATACCCGAAAATCTCTCGGCCTTCGGTATCATTGCGATTTCCCTTTTCGTGGTTCTTAAATAGGGCTTCGGCATAAGTCAGGGTGACTTCCGCGCCCCGGCCGCCGCTCACCAACAGCTCGGGGTAGGCCGTGGTCAGGTGCGCCTGATCGAACAGCAAGGTGGCGCGCGCGTTCGCCGGAACAGTAAGTGGTGAATGGCCTGCCAGGAAGTCGCTTCCCGCCTCGATTCCTTGGGAACGCACCAGGCGCGCGAGGCGCTCCGGGGTTTCCTCCATCAGCGGAATGTTGCGGGGAATCAGGAACCAGCGCGAAGGGGAGTCGAGCGCCCCGCGCGGCGCGGCCGGGGTGATGACTCGGGCGGGGACCCAGGCCGAGTCATCGAAGTCAGGCTTCTCCCAGTCCCAGGGATAGCGGGAAGCGTCGACGCGCTCGCCGGGGCCCACCACAAAATAGCCGCCCATATTGCTGGCATCGTATTGAATGGCCTCGACGCCCTCATCCTTGAATGCCTTCCATGACGCGTCGGTGTTGACCAGCGCTTCCGCCGCGCCGTCGCCCTGAAGGACGAAGCCCGTCTCATTCATCATCTGCGCCATGGGAGCCATGTCGGCATAGTTCCACACCACGGCCGCCAGCACGTTCTTTCCCGCCTGGAGGTGCGGAGCAATGTCGAGTGTCGCGAAGCGCCAATGATTCAGGTCGCCGCGCGCCGGCCCGGTGGCCACGCGCCGGCCATTCACAAAAAGCTCGTAGCGGTTGTCGCCACTCACGTGAATCACAAATTGCTGCGGCGCCGCCGCCAGCGTGAAAGTCTTGCGAAAATGGAAAACCCCAAATTCGTGCGCAGGGCCCTCAGGATGACTGATCCATGACGCTTTCCAAGCCTGCGTCATTAAATCGGCATTGATGGTCTGGGAGTTGGAGATGCTGCCCGGAAGACCCACAAGCAGCACGAAGAGCATGGAGACGAAGATTGATAGGCGAGATAGCATGGCGATGTGTTTCACCTCTATTAGTTAAAGCCGCCCGCCAACAAGACGAGTCGGATGAGCGCCCTCTATTTATCACTTAGCGGACGGATGTTCAAGGATAGCGAGATATTTATGGCTTAGTTCGGTGCGCAAGGCCCTGTCTGCCTTCCAATCCTGTCTTCGGCCGCCCAACAATTTTCTCCTTTATTTTCATCAACATCGCCAGAGAGCGATTGCAACTCCTTTGGTTTCATCAACATCGCCAGAGAGCGATTTACCGACATTTTTTCTACATTTGTTTTCAATAGGTTAGCGTAACAAAACCGCATTTTTTCACCCCTTTTTTTCTCATGACCACGGCCGTCGAGAATCAACTAACTGATTTATTTTCAATAATATAGATTTTTAAGGAATTTTCCGACTTCATTGCTAACCCTCTTTATTTCTAGTACATTGCGAGAGCTGCAGCGCTTGGTTTCGCCCCGTCTCCCGCGCTTCGAGCTAAATCTCAGCATTTGAATGAGATAGACAGTTCAGACATCTTGACGTTATACGCTAACCCATTTTGTTTCTGACACATCGCGAGAGCCGCGCCGGGGTTTTTCATGACCCCTCTCTAAAGCTTCCCTCTGAAGCTCATAGCGTTTAAGCCTCAGCAGCAAGTTGGTGACCCGCCGGATCTCCCGAAAGTTAGTCTCTTGCATTCTCCGCATCACCCGCGCGTTGGGGTGAGTGGGAGCGATTTCCGCGGCGCGTTCGTAAGGTGAGGGACCCTTCACGGACTCTTTCAGTAAGGCCCGGCGCTGCTCCTCGCAAATTTCCACCTGCCGCTTCAGGATATTCTCCAGAAGTTGGCGGGGCCGATCCCTCGCCTCCCACTCCGCCGCGCTGATGTAGGGATATTGCTCATCATGCTCTTCTTCGGCCGCCTCGCCCTGCCGCCGGTCTTCCTCGACCGGGCTGGAATCCGGCGCGACGTTCGAGGGGGGCGGGTAGGCCGTCATGCCGATCCCGAAGATCTCCTTGGCCTGGGCGACCATCCGGCGAGCGGACTCCATGGGATCAAGTCCGTCTTCTCCGGTCCCCGGAGCCTGAAGTTGGTAGAACAGAGCGAGGGCGATATCGCCCATGTCCTTCAACACTCCCTCCTGGTGCAAGTTCTTCATCTTCTCCAGGTCGTCGGGAGTGGTGACGTAATGCTCGCGCGCCACCGATTGGACGAGCAAGCGCAGACTTTCCGCCGTCATCTTGAGGCGCATCATCTGCGCGTGCAGCCGGTCCTGCCGCCCGCTGCTCACCTCCTGGGCCTGGCGCAGCGCGCAGCCTTCCTGCATGCGCACGGCGCGATTCATCAGCCACGTACACCGCGCCAGATGAATCACCAGTCCCTCTTGCGCGCCGTCGCTGGGTTGATAGGTCTCCCAAAGTTCTTCCAGCAATTCCTGGTAGCGGGACGGGTCTTCACCGAGGGCGCGCATCGCTGCTTCCTCCGCCGGCATGTCGAAGCCATGCCGGAGGAGCGCGCCGCGAATGCGCTCGCGCCGCTCTTCCGTAACCGGGCCATGGGCAAGCTTCCGGTTGCGCGCATTCGCGGCTGCTTTTTTCTCGGTCAATGCGGGTTTTTTGACAAGCGACATGGAAAACCTCTCTCGTGTTAGGTAGGCTCGAACATCGATCAGCCCGTTGCTTACCCTCCTACACTACCGCTTTGCGCCAAGGATTTGTCAACAAGATTATTATCGAAATTCCTACGGGCAGGAAAAAATCGTAAAAAGGGGGCGTCGAATTGTCCGAACTGGCCTGCGCGGGCTAATTACCCATGAGCTCCAAGATAACAAATGTCCGGTGAAGAGAAGATGCACCACAGAGACACAGCGACCACAGAGAAAAGCGCTTCTGCCTGCGCGGAAAGGAATTATGGTTCATTGCTTGTGGACACACAGGTTCTCATCCGACTGCTCTCCGTGACCTCTGTGTCTCTGTGGTGAAGCCTTTTTTGGGGTCTTTATTCAAAAGGGCTCAGCACCCGAGGTAGTTCAACAGAGAGAAAATCCCCGCCCATGATGCGTTGAAATTCGCATCAGGCAACCGGGACTATAGCCCTCATGCTTTCAGCGGTTCAGAAGGCTCTCAGGGAAATTGATAAATATCACAAAACAGAAGCCTGTCACGTCAATCTTTTTCTAGCGAGCCCTCTCGACCCTGCCGGGAATTGGCCGGATTCTGGCACGGCAATTGCCTCGCCCGTCGGTAGGGATCGAGTCGTAATTCGTTCTTTGAAGGAGGGAAAGATGGCCATACCTCAACGGATCCGCGACTACTTGGACTCCCAGAATGTCCCTTACGAGACGGTTCACCACTCTCAAGCCTTTACTGCACAGGAGGTTGCGCATTCTCTCCATGTTTCGGGAAAGAAGTGCGCGAAGGCGGTGGTGGCAAGTGGGGACGACAAACTAGTAATGGTGGTCATGCCGGCTTCGCATCGGTTGAACTTTCAGGAGCTCAAATCAGTCCTGAAAGCGAATCAACTGGAAATGCTCCTGGAAAGCGAGCTGGTGAACCTATTTCCAGACTGCGACCTTGGCGCGATACCGCCCCTCGGCAATCTCTACGGGATTGAAGTTTGGGTAGACCGAGCGGTGGCCAATGCGGAGAGGATTCTATTCTGCGCGGGAACTCATGAAGACTGTATCCGCATGCGCTACTCAGACTTCGCGAAGGTGACCCGGCCCTATCTGGGTCATTTTTCCGAACTGGGAACCGCCCAGGCAGCCTGAATTGTTCCGATGCCTTTATTAGCGCGAAGTGGGTCACGCTGCGTGCCGGAGGTGGACACGGAGGGGGGGATTTTGTTTTTTAAGCTCACCTCCCTCCCATCCGAAGGGAAAGCCGGCAGAGTAAACCCCAAGAGGAGAGTGCGATGGGACCCGGATGCTCTAACTGTCCCGTTTTGAAAACTTCGCTGTTTCGCAACATGTCGAGCGACGAGATTGAGGCATTAGGCTGCGTGTTCAGGCCCGCTTACTTTCGCCGGAACCAGATCCTGTTCTTCGAAGGAGGCTTCGCGCTGCATCTCTTCGCCCTGCACTCCGGCCTGGTGAAGGTGGTGAAAACCCTGGAAAATGGGAAGGACCGTATTACCGCCGTACTCTTCCCCGGTGAGTTGTTCGGTTTCGAATCGCTGACTGATGACGCCTACCCCCTTACCGCCGTCGCCCTCCGTGACTGCAATATTTGCGCGGTGCCGCGCGATGACTTCTTCAGCTACCTACGAACCAATCCGGACACTGCCATCGGCATGGTGCGCTTTTTGGTGACGGAACTGAAACGCGTCCGGAAGCAAGTGACGGATATGAGCTTCAAGGACTCCCGCATGAAAGTGGCGACCTTCCTGCTTTCGCTCATCACCAGCGCCAGCAACTCCCCTGCCGCCGATGGCACGGTAGATTTGACGCTGCCGCTTTCCCGGCAGGAGATCAGCGAAGCATTGGAACTCTCGCCCGAAACCATAAGCCGTACCCTCAGTTCCTTCCGCCGTGAGCAGTTGGTGGCGACGCGGGGACGGCACCTGGTGATTCAGGACCGCGCCGCTCTGGAGAAAGTAGCCCACCGCAAGCCGGAAGTTGCGTCCCGGGAGTTTGAAGGTTAGCTTGTTGTGATCGAATCCTCGAAGCTTCAGAATCGTTGCGTGGAGAATGTGCACGTGGACTTGAGCTTTTCAAAAAGGGGACACCGCTAAACTCGAAGTCGTATAGAATCCCGCTTACAATTTGCACGACCGAAATGAAAACAGCGCCGGGAGCATGGGGTGCAGCGCGCACCCCGGGAGGCCAGCCATGGACAAGTGGACAAGACGTGATTTCCTGAAGAGCAGTGTTGCCGCCACGGCAGGGGCTCGAGCGTTTCCCCTGGGAAGCCTCACTGCGCGCGGCGCCCATACGGAAGCCGCGGGTCCCTCCGCCAATCCTGATGCCGCCCCATCAACCCGCGAGCGCCTGCTCCTCGACTTCGGCTGGCGCTTTCATCTCGGCCACGCCGACGACCCCGCGCGGGACTTCGGCTATGGGTGCGGGGACGACTACATGAAAACGGGCGATTTTTTCCGGCCGTCGCACCCGAATTTCAATGATTCCGGCTGGCGCGCCATCGACCTCCCGCATGACTGGGCCGTGGAATTGCCGTTCCAGAATGACAAATCGGTGATCGACCATGGCGCCAAGGCGCTGGGCCGAAACTACCCCGCGACGAGCATCGGGTGGTACCGTCGCGTCTTCGAAATTCCGCAAAGCGATCTGGGCAAGCGGCTGAGCATCGAGTTCGACGGAGTATTTCGCGACTCGATGGTTGCCTTCAACGGTAATTTTCTCGGCCGGAATATGAGTGGGTATGCGCCGGCCGCCTATGACATCACCGACCAGGCCAACTATGGCGGCAAAAACGTTTTGGTGGTGCGCGTGGACGCGACTGAGCCGGAGGGCTGGTTTTACGAAGGCGCCGGCATTTACCGCCACGTGTGGCTGGTGAAAACGCATCCGCTGCACGTCCCGCAGTGGGGAACCTTCGTGACCTCCGAAGTCAAGGACAACGGCGCGGTGGTCACCGTGAAGACCGAAGTGGCAAACGAAGCTGACGCCGATGCGACGTGTCAGGTGGTCTCCACCATTGTGGACCAGGCCGGCACCGAGGTGGCCAGCGACCATGCTGATGCAGTTTCCATCCGCGGATGGGGTCATCGCGAGGTCGTTCAGCACCTACAGGTCACCAATCCGCGGCTCTGGTCAATCGAGCAGCCGAACCTCTATCGCCTGGTGACGACTGTCGAAACCGGCGGTAACGCAGTCGACCGTTACGAAACGCCCTTCGGCATTCGCACGATTCGCTTCGATGCGGACCAGGGCTTTTATCTGAACGGCATGCCCGTCAAGATCAAGGGCACGTGCAACCACCAGGACCACGCCGGGGTGGGCAGCGCCTTGCCGGACCGCCTCCAGTTCTACCGCATCGAGAAGCTTAAGGAGATGGGATCGAACGGCTATCGCACCTCGCACAACCCTCCCACGCCGGAACTGCTGGACGCCTGCGACCAACTCGGCATGCTCGTCCTCGATGAGACGCGCCGGTTTGCTTCCGACCGGGAATCCCTCAGCCAGTTGAGCAGGATGATTCGGCGCGACCGGAATCACCCTTGCGTGGTGTTCTGGTCCACTGGCAACGAGGAACCTGAGCAAGGCTCGGAGCGCGGGGCGCGGCTGTGCGCCAGCATGAAAAGACTCGTGCGGCGGCTTGACCCGACTCGCCTCATCACCCAGGCAATGGACGACGGCTGGGGGCACGGGATTTCCGCGGTGCTGGATGTGCAGGGATTTAATTATAAGCATGCCCGCGAAATTGACGACTTCCACAGCAAATTTCCCGCGCAGCCCTGCGTGGGCACGGAGGTGGCGAGCACAGTGTCCACGCGCGGCATCTATTCCAACGACAAGGTGAAAGGGTACGTCAGCGCCTACGACCGGAACTTTCCCGAGTGGGCGTCCACAGCAGAAGAATGGTGGTCGACCTATGACCAGCGGGCGTTTCTTTCCGGCGGCTTTGTTTGGACGGGTTTCGACTACCGCGGCGAGCCGACGCCTTACAGTTGGCCCTGCATCAGCTCGCACTTTGGCCTCATGGACACGTGCGGCTTCCCCAAGGATAACTTCTACTATTATCAAGCGTGGTGGGGCGGCAAGCCGGTGCTGCACCTCTTTCCCCACTGGAACTGGCCCGGCAAGGAAGGCCAGGAAATCGAGGTTTGGGTTCACACCAATCTGGAAAGTGTCGAGCTGTTTCTCAACGGCCAGAGCCTGGGTTCGCGACAAGTGAAACGCGATTCGCACGTCGCCTGGAAAGTGAAATACGCTCCGGGCACCCTCCAGGCCCGCGGCTATCAAGGTGGACAGCAAGCGCTCGCCGCATCCCGTGAAACCACGGGCGCGCCCGCCAAGATCGAGCTTCGCCCGGACCGCCAGAAGATCGCCGCCGACGGCGAGGATGTTTCCATTCTTGAAGTGCGAGTTGTGGACGATAAAGGTAGAGTGGTTCCGACCGCCGATAACCAGATTATCTTCCAGGTTTCTGGAGCGGGGAGACTGATCGGCGTGGGCAACGGCGATCCCAGCAGCCACGAGCCGGACAAGGCCAGCCAACGCCGCGCGTTCAACGGATTGTGCGTGGCCATTGTCCAATCGAGGAAGGCGGCCGGCGAAGTCAAAGTGCAGGCAACGTCGCCGGGACTGGCAACTGCAATCTGGGTCATTCAGTGCGAACAGGCCATGCCGCGCCCCGCCGTGGCGTGAGGGCCTTTCGGAATGAAGCTAAAAGATTTGACGGATTGAGAATCGCCGGTTTTACAGGACCCTTGGCTAAGACAGCATTGCCGCCTTCGAGTGATTCTTATAGAATCACCTGTTGAGCAGAATACCCCTGCGCGGTGCGCCCCATCTCCCGCGCGAAAGTGACAAAGCATTGCCCGCTTCCCTCCCCCGGCGATTTCTCCGCCCCCGGTTGTTCTTTCCGGCAATTCTGGTTATTGGATTGGCGGCTTTTTTCTGGCCGGCGCGCCAACTCCGCAGCGACAACTTCATATTCTATTTCCCCTCCGGCCACCACATGCTTCCTCTCGAAAGTATCGAAGGCGCCAAGTACCTGCCTCTGTTGCAGGTTCTGAACCTGGTGGGCAAGGTCGGAGGAATTCAGGAAAAGAAGAACTCTCTCAGGGTCTGGTTCGGCTCCACCCAAATCGATTTGCGGGCGAATAACATTAAGGTCCAAGTCGACAAGACAATCTACGATCTGCCCGGACCGGTCGTATTGTCGAACGGCCAATGGATGGTTCCCGTGGATTTTCTGACCATCGTTCTGCCTCACCTGACGCATCAAGCGGTAGAATACCAGGAAGGGACAAACCGCATTTTTCTTGGCGATGTCAGACCCGCTTCCTTCACGGTGCGTGTGGACCCCATCGCCAACGGAGCGCGGCTGACCGTGCAGTTCACGGACAAAGTTGCCGTGCGGACGGCTTCCAGCAATGGCAAGTGGGTGATGTTTTTGGGTGATCACCCCATGGAGCCGATGGAGCCTTCCTATCGTTTCGAGAATCCTTACCTCAGCGAATTGCACTATGACGATCAGGATGGCGAGCCGAAACTCATCCTCTCTCCCACTTCGAGTGGGCTTAACTTTTATCCCGTGCAGGCCGAAGGCGGAAAAATTCTGTTGGCCGATGTGCTGAAACCTCCACCCACATCGGCCCAGGCATTGCCGCCGAAGGCGGCGCCATCGCCTTCGCCGGCGTCCGCGCCGCCCACACCGGTGGGGCCAACCCCGCAAGTCCCGGAAGAGTCGCCCGCCGCCCCTCCGGGTCCGCCGCTTCCCGTCGTGGCGCTTGACGCCGGGCATGGCGGCGAGGACAACGGTGGCCACAGCCGCGACGGCGTGTTGGAAAAGGACCTGGTGGCGCAGTACGTAGCGCGCGTGCGCTCCGCGTTGCTGGCCACCAACAAGTACCGCGTCGTGCTGAGCCGAACCGGTGACGTGAATGTTAGCTCTGAGCAGCGCGCGCTGGCGTCCAACCTTGCGGGCGCGATTTGTTTCCTGAGCTTCCACGCCGGCGACCTGGGCACGGCCTCACCCCGCATCGCCATCTTTACCTTTCAGCCCCCCACCACCGCCCCGCCCGCTGCGAGTGAGGCGCCAATCCCCACCTTTGTGCCGTGGGCGCAAGTGCAGGAGGCGCACCTGGGGCAAAGCGCTCAATTCGCGCTTGCCCTTCAGCAGCAATTCGTGCTGATGAATGGGGTGGAAGCGGATCCGCCCGCCACCGCTCCCGTTCGCATATTGCGAAGTGTCAACGCTCCCGCCGTGGCCATCGAATTGGGCCGTCTGGCCCCCGATGACGACGCGACAGCGCTCACCAACCCCGCCTTCCAGCAGCAGGTGGCCGGGGCCGTCGTCCAGGCTCTTGCCAGCTTCGAGAAGGGGGGCAACTAGGCCGTGACGGTCCGCGCCAAAATCCTTCTCCTCATCCTGCTCATCGCCCTGGGAGCGGGGTTGTTCTACCTGCGCTCTCTCGCCAAACGCGTCTTCCTGGAACCCACCCAACGCGCGGAGGAGGCGGCGCGCGCCAAGCTGAGCCAAATCGCCTTACAGCCCAACAATGGCACGACGCAGATGGCGACGCTTTACTTTCCCGCGCTGAACGATGGCAAGATCATGCCCGAGACCCGATCCATCACCTGGGCGCAAGCGGACGTGGACCGGGTGCGCCAGATTATTCTGGCGCTGGCGGAAGGTTCACACCAGGGATTTGGCCACGTCCTCCCGGCTTCCACCACGGTGCGCGCAGTGTTCATGGCGGGCGACGGCACGGCTTACGTCGATCTGTCAAATGACATCCTGAGCGATTTCGAGCCCGGCATTCAGAGCGAAACCCTGGCCATTTATTCCATTGTGAATTCTATAACTATTAATATCCCCTCCGTGAAGCGAGTGCAATTTCTCCTCCAGGGGCAGGAAGTGGAGACCCTGGACGGGCACGCGGATCTGACCGCCGCCTTTACCCCGGATGTCACCCGGGTCAAAGGGCCGTGATGAGTGACGAGTGATGAGTGACGAGTAACAGGGGGCAAGCGATGCGCGACGAACAGAAACAAGTGAACATAACAAAGCCCAGAAGTTTTAAGGATCTGCTGGTTTGGCAGAAAGGTATGGACTTGGCCAGACAAGTTTACCATGTCACGCTGCCGTTCCCGGCAGCGGAGAAATTCGGGATTGTCTCCCAGATGCGTCGGGCGGCAGTCTCAATCCCTTCCAACATTGCCGAGGGGCAAGCGCGGCACACCACGAAGGAGTTCATTCAGTTTATATCCCATGCTGAGGGTTCTGTAGCGGAACTGGAGACGCAGTTGATACTGGCAGAGGATTTGGGCTTCTGCACGCGAGACAGGACAGATACGGCATTTGGGCTTGTTTCCGACTTGCGCAACATGCTAAACGCTCTGCGTCGAACCCTGATGAGGAAGCAGGAATGCGCGGTAAGCCACGCACGGGCGAACTCATCACTCATCACTCGTCACTCATCACTTTAGAGGTTTCATGCCCACACCCCGACCCTTAAGCGGTTTGCTCTATTCCGGCGGCAAGCTGATTCGTCCGGATCAACGCGCCGCGACCGAAATGCGGCCGCTGGAAATTGTGCCCAACTTTATTTCCAGCGCCGAAGGCTCGGCGCTGATTCGCCTGGGCGAAACGCAGGTGGTCTGCACCGCCTCGGTGGAGGACGGCGTTCCCACTTTCCAAAAAGGCAGCGGGCGCGGCTGGATTACCAGCGAATACGCCATGATTCCGCGCTCCACCAGCACTCGCACTCCGCGCGAGTCCACCCGCGGCCGGCAATCCGGACGCACGATGGAGATCCAGCGGCTCATCGGGCGCTCGCTCCGCGCCGTGATCGATTTGGAGGCCCTCGGTGAGCGCACGGTGTGGATCGACTGCGATGTCATCCGCGCCGACGGCGGCACGCGCACGGCTTCGGTTACCGGCTCGCTGGTGGCGCTCGCCCTGGCAATCCAAAAACTGCAAGCCCAGCGCTCGCTGAAGGGTAATCCGCTGAAGGATTATCTGGCCGCCATCAGCGTGGGCATTGTGGGCGACGAAATGCTGCTCGACCTCAGCTACGCGGAAGATTCCATCGCCGAGGTGGACATGAACGTGGTGATGACCGGCGCCGGCCAGTTGGTCGAAACCCAAGCCACCGCCGAAGGGCGCACGTTCAGCACAGAAGAACTGCACCGGATGATTGAGCTGGCGCGGCCCGCCATCCATCACTGCCTCGAAGTGCAGAAATCGATTCTAAAGACAGTGACGAGTGACAAGTGACGAGTGACGAGCAAAGCAAACAGAAGTGAAAAGTGGCCAGTAACGGGTGACGAGAGACAAAGGCCGAAGCCCCAGGTTCGGAGCCACACAGAGCCCAGCTCTGGCTCGTCACTCGTCACTCGTCACTCGTCACTGTTTTTGGCTTCTTCCAACCCCGGCAAGCTGCGCGAATTCCGCGAGTCGGCGGGGACGCGAGGTATAACGGTTGACGCCCTGCCCGGTTTTGCGCAGTTGGCTGGTTGCGTCGAGGACGGGACAACCTTTGAGGAGAACGCCTGCAAGAAAGCCATTCATTACAGCCGGTACTCTCCGGGATGGGTCTTCGCTGATGATTCTGGCATCTGTGTGGATGCGCTCAACGGCGCGCCGGGAATCTACTCCGCGCGCTTTGCGGGTCCCGAGGCCACCGACCAGCAGAATAACGACCTGCTGCTGGAGGAAATCCATCGAGTCGAAGAAGGGGGACGCCTTGACGTACCCCCACCGTCACCGTTTAATCGAGACTCGAGTTCTGAAAATCGAAATTCGATGTTGAGCTCGGGAGTTTCGAATTTCGATTTTCGAGTTTCGGCCACTCCCGGCAATCGAACGGCTCATTACGTTTGTGTGATTGCGTTGGCGGAAGCAGGACAGGTGCTCACCGTCGTGGAAGGACGCGCCAATGGTGTGATCATCGACGAACCGAGGGGCCCGGGCGGCTTCGGGTATGATCCTCACTTTTATTATCCTCCCCTGGGCAAGACCTTTGCGGAAATCAGTCCGGATGAAAAATTCGCCGTTTCTCATCGCGGTGAAGCGTTTCGAAAGCTCCTCGACTACCTCCTCATTCGAGGTTAGTAGTTATACGGTGCTGAAGGACCGCAATCAAAACCTGCTTCTCCGTGTCCTCCCGTCTATCGGCGGCTGTTTAGGAGCTTCCGATTTGCCATCGTCCATGCCGATGTGCGAAGCACCTTGGACTGCGGCGGCTCGACGCTGCCTTGGAATATCGCCGAGGAGGGGGACCAAGGCGGCGTCGAGCCGCCGCAGTCCAAGGTGCCTTCGGCACATCTGTTTTCAGGGCAGCGCACAGAACCGCTCAGTGGACTCTGTATGAAACTTTTTCGTGCGGCCTCACGCCCTGGCTTTGCTGCGGGCTTGCTCGAGAATGCCCCTGATCCGCCGGGCCACGATCAACTCTTCGCCCGGCTTCATCATGAACGGTGTTACGCTCATCCCCTGGGGGTAGTCGTCTTCCAGGACTTCGATGCTGGGCTCGCCCTCCCGCAACCGTTTCGCGCACTCCGCCTTGCTTAACCCCAACCCACTTTCATCCCATTTCAGGTAAAGGTGGGGAACGTGATTGGCCACGTCGGGAACGAAACGGCCCGTTTCAACACCCGGGACGGAGGTCAGGATCTTTTCCATCGCTTCGACCCTCCGTTCCCATTCCTTCCATTCCGCTTCATGATTGATCCGGAGATAATGCTCCAGGGCGACAAACATCCCCACGATTTCTTCCTTGCCGACCTTGCAGGGCCGCCCGATGGTGTCTTCATAGGGGCAATCGTTCAGGATGGCCGCTTCGATCAGGTCCTTCCTTCCCAGCAACAGGCCCGCGCATTGTGGTCCGCGTAATCCCTTGCCGCCGCTGAAGGCGACGAGATCAAAACCCATCTTGTTGTATTCGCTCAAATGCGATACCGGGGGCACATCGGCAGCGGCATCATTGAAGGTTGGCACCCCGTGTTGTTTGCCAACCTTCACCCACTTCTCCAACCCGATTTTCCCCTGATTTTGCGCCGCGTTCAGAAAATACATCATGGCGGTTTTTTCGCTGAGGGCACTCTCGAGTTCCCCGAGGTTTCAACCTCCACAAGGCGGACGCCGGTATTGCGGATCGCATGGTCGAAGGCGTTTCGATGGGTCTTCTGGATGACCACTTCACTCTTCATCTCCGTGACGTCCGGCAACTGCGCAATGCGCTTCGGGTCGTTCCCGGTCAGGCATGCAGCAGTGCCCAACAAGATGGCTCCGGCAGCGCCGGAGGGCACCATTGCCGCTTCCACGCCCAGCATCTGCGCAATGTGCGCCCCAACTTTCTGTTGCAGATCGACCAGATAAACAAAGTGGCGCGATGCCTCCTCCATTGCCTGCGATACATCCGGGAACATCAAGGAACCCGTCATGTACGTGTAGGTTCCCTTGGCATTAATGTGCGTGCGAACGCCCAGGCGCGCGTAAATGCCAGGTGCATTCGTGGTTCCTTTTCCCAAGCCCGCAGAAGCCATCAAGCGCCCGGCTGCGGCCGTAACCGCGCCGGATACTAGACCTGCAGACCCCAAGAACCTTCGGCGTGAAGATGAAAACGAGAAGAGTGCCATGACCAACCTCCACAACGGTCGATTCTGAAATCGCCCCTGAACCTAGCGCGTTGGCACGGCAGTGTCAAGGGATTGACGCTTTACTCTCGCCCACCGGGACCTTCTGAAAGCCCTTCACCGCCCCGGGAGTGTTTTGTCAACGGGTCCGATTGTGATAGTTTCTAACTCGCCCCGGCGTGCGGACCGACTCGTTTTCCGGCCGGCGCGGGGGCGTCCAAACTTCTCCACCGGAGGTCCTTCATGCGAACGAAAAATTCCACTCGTCGTTCTTTTCTAAAAGGTTCACTTGCCGGCACGGCGACCGTCGGCGCGCTGGCCTTGCCTGCTTCCGCCGCGGGGGGCAAGTCCAGCGCCCAGAAAAAGGTTATCACTCGCCCCGGCGAGCCATTAACGCCGACATCCCTCTTCAGCCCGGCTACGCAACTGGGAAATATGCTGTTCCTTTCCGGCTCCGGCGCACATGACCCGCAAACGCACAAGGTGGTCCCGGGACCGATCGGAAATCAAGTGAAGCAGTGCCTGGAAAACTTGAAGGTGGTGTTGGAAGCTGCCGGCTCCTCCATGAACAAGGTGCTGAAATGCACGGTGTTCCTGACCGACATCACGGATTTCCCCGCCATGAACGAAGTGTACCATTCGTACTTTCCCGCGAACCCGCCGTCGCGGACGACGATCGCGGCAAAAGATCTGCCCGGTAATTCTCCGGTGGAAATCGAGTGCATCGCTTACGTCTAATCGAGGGTGCTGCCATGAAAGGTTCGATCTCTCGTCGTGAATTTCTATTGCGAGGCTCGGCAGCCGCGGGCGCCTGCTACGGGCTGTTCGCGACTTCCCACGCCACCTCGGCGCGCGCGGCATCCGGCGGCAACTTCCACGGGATTTTCGCCATCCTCCAGACCCCCTTCAACAATGACGACCAGGTTGATTGGGGCGACCTCGGGCGCGAGGTGAACTTCTGCGTGCGGGCGGGCGATCACGGATTGGTGTGGCCCCAACTCGCCGGCGAGTTCTACCTGCTCGCCGAGGAGGAGCGCACGCGCGGCGCGGAGGTCATCCTTCGCGCCGCCGCCGGACGGACGAACGTGGTCATTGGTGTTCAGGCCCCCAGCAGCGGCTTGGCGCTCAAGTTCGCCCAGCACGCCGAAGCGCATGGCGCGGACGCCTTGATCGCCCTGCCACCCTATTTGGGATCGGTCGGCCTGGAGAGCGCCGCCAGCTACTATCGCACCCTGGCGCTGGGCGTGAAGCTCCCCATCTTCATTCAAAACTCCGGCTCGCCCTGGGGGCCGGCGCTCCCCACGGACTTCGTCATCCAACTGGCCAGGGAGAACCCGCAGTTTGCCTACGTCAAAGAAGAGGTTGCGCCCGTCGCTCGGCGCATCGGTGAGTACGCGCGCTCGGACGTCATGAAGGGCATCTTCTCGGGCAGCGCGGGCCGCAACCTTCTCGATGAGCTTTCCCATGGAGCCGCCGGCACCATGCCGGCTTGCCAGTTCACCGACGTTTCCGTGCAGATTTACAACCTCGCGGCCCAAGGCAAAATCCCGGAAGCCCGCATGATTTTCGAAAAGCTCTTGCCCATGATCAACCTGGAGGAAATTTACGGCCTCGCATTTATGAAGGAGGTGCTGGTCCGCCGCGGCGTGTTCACGACCGCGAAACTGCGCGGGGTCGCCGGGGGGGGACTCGACAGCCTCGATCGACGGGAATTGGATGAGTGGTGGCAGGAGCTTGCCCCGTATCTGAAAGCCTGACACGCCGAGCCGTGTATGACCTTGCTGGCCCGAAAACTTCGCACCGTTGATTACTTCAGTCTCGGCTTCGGCACGATGGTGGGAGCGGGCTGGCTGGTGGTGATGGACGACTGGCTTCGGCGGGGCGGGCCGCTGGGAGCCATGCTGGCTTTCGCCATCGGAGGGCTGGCCCTCGCGCCCATCGGATACATTTACGGCCGGCTCGTCATGGCCATTCCCAATGCTGCCAGCGAAATTGCCTACACGCAAAGGGTTTTTCCATCTTGGGTCAGCTTTGCCACCGGTTGGATGATGACCCTGGTTTATCTGATTGTCTGCCCGTGGGAAGCCGTCGCCCTTGGCAAGATCGCCGCCTACATTTTCCCCAGTTTGAATTCCTTCACCCTGTACCACGTGGCCGGGCAACCCGTTTACCTTCCGCGTCTCGTCCTGGGATTGGCGCTCATCGGCCTGGTCACCTGGCTCAACTATCAAGGCATTCGTTTGAGCGCAACTTTTCAAAACTGGATGACCTTTACCTTATTGGGATTGTTCCTTCTCTTCGGCACATTCTGCATCGAGCGCGGCTCCGCGGGCAACTTGCTTCCCCTTTTCAGTCACGGCAGTCTGGTTTCAATCCTGCTGGTGTTGCAGATTGTTCCGTACTTCCTGACCGGGTTCGAGGCTGTCCCCAAGTGTGCCGAGGAGGCGAGCCCGGAGTTTCACACCCGGGGATATTTCCGCGCCATCATCCTCGCCCTCGCGACGGGAGCGCTGTTTTACACCGCCGTCATCGGCTTGGTCGCTCTCGTGCAACCGTGGCCGTCCCTCATGCATGAACCGTTCGCAACCTCGGTGGCGTTCGAGCGCGCCTTCCATTCTCGCCTGCTCACCAGCCTGGTCTTCGCCGCTGCCTTGGCCTCGCTCCTGAAGGTTTGCAATGGTAACTTCCTTGCAGGCAGCCGCCTTCTTTTTGCTTTGGGACGTGAGGGATTTGTGAACCCACAAATGGGGCGCATTCATCCCCTCAAACTTACCCCCTCGAATGCGGTGTTCTGCGCGGGCGGAATAGGCGTGGTGGGGGCGCTTCTGGGCGAAGCTATTCTGGTTCCCATTTCCGAGGTCGGTTCGTTCGCCTCGGCAGTGGGGTGGCTGGCGGCATGTGCCTCCTTTTGGTGTATGGAAAAAAGTTGGAGGAGGCGCTCGATCGCTGGTCTGGGGCTCGCAGTGTGCGCGACCCTGATCCTGATGAAGTTTCTTCCCATAATCCCAGGACACTTCACCCTTTACGAATACGTGGCCTTGGCTGCCTGGATCGCCATCGGGCTGGCGGCAAGGCGCCGAGGGCACCAAGCCTAACCCCAAGGCTATTCAATTAAGAGGTTTGAGGAAATTTAATCAACTTGATGGCGTGAGACTCCCTCACCCACCGCCTTCCGGTCCCCCCTCTCCCCCAAGGGGGCGAGGGCAGAGAGAACCATCAATACAGCGAGAAACCAGAGGATTCATTTTCCCTCTCCCCTTTGGGGGAGAGGGGGGACCGCAAGACGGTGGGTGAGGGGGTTGAATCGGAAACGGTCAACCTAAGTGAACAACATCGGGGCTAATCCCTGCCGTGCTTATTGCCGCGTCGCCCAGGCGAGGCCGTCGGGGTCCTGGCCGCCGTCAATGCGCCCCGTAACTTCCAGCGTCGTCAAATTGATGACCGCGACGTAATTATCGGGGCTGCACGCGACATAGACGCGCGAACCATCAGGTTGCATCAGGATGCCGGCCGCGCCACGCCCCAGCTTAATCCGTTTGATCTCCTGGCGCGTGCCGACGTCGAACACCGCCAAATCAGCGCCACCCAAGGAGGAGACGAAGGCCCGTTTGCCCTCGAGCGTGAACTTCAGGCGATTGGCCCCCCTGACGTTGGCATCCAAAGTCTCGGTCACCTTCTTGCTGGCAATATCGATGATGGAAATCGTGCCATCCTGAGCATTCCCAACCCACAACTCCTTGCCATCTGGAGTGACGTCAAAGCCTTCGGACCCTCGGCCCACGGCGATGACGGTCTGCTCCCAATCGGGCCCGCGGGGGCGGGGGGAGGCCCGTTCGGCCCACCCGGTGGCGGTCCGCCCGGTCCGCCCGGCGGGGGGCCGAACGAACGGGTCACCTTATCGATAATGCTGATCGTGGCTGAACTGACATTGGAAGTGAAGATGCGGTTGAGGTCACTCGAAACGACGACCATGTGCGTCCGATCCTGACCTGTGCCCAGAATCCAATCGATCTTCCCCGTGGACGGGTCGTATCGGCCAATCACCTTGTTGGCCTCCGCAGTGAAGTACAACTTGCCGCCGGCAAACCACAGTCCATGCGCACCGCGCAGCGCGCCGAGGTCGATGGCCGGAAGCGATTTCTGCGCCACTAAATCGGCCACCGAAATCGTGTTGTAAGCTCCCCCGCCGTAATTCGACATGTAGGCGACCTTCCCATCGGGGGAAGCAATGACCTCGTGTGGGTCCGGCCCGGCAGGCACGCGGCCCACGACTTTCAGCGTCGTGGGATCAACAATCGCCAGGGAACGGTCCCGCTTCGCAAGTACCAGCAGTGCAGGCGAAGGCGTGCTCTGCGCCCAAAGGGTGGTGATTCCGGCCCAAGCCAGCATGACGAGCAAAACAGCTTTTGATTTCATCGGAATCCCTTCCCTTTCGGCGTGACAGAGGCCTTCGACCGTACAGGCATTTATGACTTGAATTTCTATCTTGGCACCCTGAGCAATAGCAGTATACACCACCGAACCCGCGTTAGCAGCGACATCCTGTGGCCTGCGGCAAACAGAAGCTGGGGACTAATCCTGGGAAGAGCAAAAACATTTCACGCAAAGACGCAAAGTCGCAGAGGCGCAAAGAAAGCAATGTAATTATTCCTTGCGGTCTTTGCGCCTTGGCGCCTTTGCGTGAGATTGTTTTTAACAGCTTCGAACGCGCTGGATCAAGTTCGTATCCTGCGCCGCGGTCTTCACCCCCTCACCCGTCCCGCCCCGGCTGATGAAAACGCCGGCGGCGGTCCACCCTCTCCCCCAAGGGGGCGAGGGTTGCAAATCCTAATCCCCCCCTACAGTGCATGCCGCTGGGCGGCGACTACGGCTTGTCCCAAGCTTATGCCACCGTCGCCGCAGGGGACTTCGGCGTGAGTGAACACTTGGAAGCCATCCGCCTCCAAACGCTTTTGGAGATGTTCAGAGAGAAAGCAGTTTTGAAATGATCCCCCACTTAAGCAAACCCGATCTAGCCCGGTCCGCCCGCGCGCCAGGTCCGCCGTGCGCGCCAGGACATCCACAAAACCCAGGTGGAATCGGTAGCTGACAACGCCGGTAGGAACGCCCTCGCGGAGATCCTGGGCAAGCGCCGGAAACATGGGGCGAGTGTCGATGATCCACCCACCGGTCGCTTCGCGAATTGCGAAGGAGTAGGCATCGTCTTCACCTGACCGTGCGGTGAAGGAGGCCGAACGCCGTTCGGCCCTACGCTCCTCGATGGCGGCTTCCAGCTCAATGGCCGCCTGGGCTTCGTAGTTGACTTGCTCGCGCACGCCGGCCAGGGCCGCGACTGCGTCAAATAGCCTACCGGTGCTCGAGGTCAGGGGAGAATTGACCCCGCGCTCGACAAGGCGCAGCAGGTTTTCGGTCCGGGGGCGGTCCAGCCTGCGCACGAAGGGAATATCCAAGTCCCAAAGGTCCCGGCCGAAATGCTGAAACAGGTAACTGATCGCCATGCGTCGAGGCTCCACGATGGCGGCGGAGCCTCCCGGCATGGGGATGTATTGCAGGTGGGCAAGGCGCTCAAAGCCCCGGTAATCGCAAACCAGCACTTCCCCGCCCCATATGTTTCCGTCCAGCCCGTACCCCGTGCCGTCGAGAGCAACACCGATGACGCGTCCGTCCAGATGATTCTCCGCCATGCAGCTTGCGATATGGGCATGGTGATGTTGAACCCCCACGCTCTCCATGCCCACCTGCGCCCGCGCCCAGCGTGTGGAAAAATAATCGGGATGAAGGTCGTAAGCGAGGATCTTCGGCTCAACCTCCAGGATGCGCTTGAGCCCCGCCACCGTCGATTCAAAAAACTTGTAGCTTTCCAGGTTCTCGAGATCGCCAATGTGCTGGCTCAGAAAAGCTTCGCGGCCGCGGGTGAGACAGATGGTGTTTTTCAGCTCACCGCCCACCGCCAACACCGGCGGCAGCTCTTCCTTCAAGAAGACGGGCGCCGGCACATAACCACGCGACCGTCGGACCTGCCGCCCGCGCCCGCTCGCAACGCGCACCACCGAATCATCGGCGCGCAGTAGGATTTCGCGGTTGTGCACGAGAAAGTAATCCGCGAGGCCGCGCAATCGCTCCCCCGCTTCCGCATTGTCGATGGCGATGGGTTCTTCGGAAATGTTTCCGCTAGTCATCACCAGGGCCGCGAGTCCCTGAAAAAGCAAATGATGCAAGGGTGTGTACGGCAAGAAAACTCCCAGGTCGCGGTTGAATGGCGCGACGGAGGGAGCAAGGCGCTCGGGCTGTTTCTTCTTTAGGAGGACGATGGGATGCGCCGGACTTTGCAGCAGACTTCGGGAGGCATCATCCAACCAACAGAATTCTTCCACGCCTGCAAGGGTCGCCGCCATAATCGCGAAAGGCTTTTCCACGCGGCGCTTTCGTTCGCGCAGGCGCGCTACGGACGTTTCATTGAACGCATCGGCGGCAAGGTGGAATCCGCCCAAACCCTTCACGGCTACGATTTCGCCAGCAGCCAGGAATTCGATAGCCTTCGCAATGGGGTCGGCGCTCTCGATATGCTGCCCGCGCGCATCCCGCAATTCAACGTGTGGGCCGCAATTCCAGCAAGCGTTCGGCTGGGCGTGGAAGCGGCGATTGCGCGGGTCGTCATATTCGCGCTGGCACTCCGGGCACATGGGGAAGGGGGCCATCGAGGTCTGGGCGCGGTCGTAGGGAATATCGCGCACGATGGTGTATCGCGGGCCACAGTTGGTGCAATTGATGAAGGGGTAGCGGAATCGCCGGTCGGAAGGATTCAAGAGCTCGCGCAGGCAATCATCACAAATCGCCACATCGGGAGAAATCAAGACGCGGCGCTCTTCCCCCGCGCGACTCGGCAGGATGCGAAAATCCACGTCCTCGTGCGGAGGCCGGTCGGCAACCACCATATTGGTAATTCGCGCGAGCGGAGGAACTTCTCTCGGCAGGCGCGCGAGAAACGCCTCAACGGCCCCCTGAGAGCCTTCGACTTCGATGGAAACGCCTGCTTCGGTATTGGTAATGAAGCCTGTGAGATTAGTCTCGGCCGCCAGCCGATAGATAAAAGGGCGAAACCCCACACCCTGCACGATCCCCGCAATTTCAATAGCTTTGCGCATATACAGGAGGCCACGGATTAGCACGGATTAACACGGATCAAAAACCCCGAACAAAACCACTAACTGAATGAAACCCCTATGATGCTGTTTTTATGGTTAGTTTCAGGTTTTCCCTCAATCCGTGTTCATCCGTGAAATCCGTGGCAAGCTTGCTTTTGCACACCTCACGATTAGCACGGATCAATAACCTCGACTCAAGAACCAGAAACTGAATAAACCTCAAGGAGCCTCGTTTTGGTCCTCAGCTTCAGCCTTCCTCTTTATCTGTGTCCATCCGTGAAATCCGTGGCCTGCTTTCATTTATGCCTTTGCGTTCATTGTCATAAATGAACCGCTTGAATTCCGGTTTGGGGCCGAAGTTCATTAAGAGGCCTACCTCGATGTTTGTGGCTCGAAGATAGTTCATAAGCTGAGCCTCAAAGACGCGCTCGATGGCGCGCGCTGCCTTGAGCTCAACGATGACTTGATTGTTCACCAGAAGGTCGGCGCGGAAATCGCCAACCACTTGTCCGCGAAAGTGCACTGTAATGGGCGCTTGTCGAACCACCAGTAGCCCCGCTTCGCTCAGAGCAATGGCCATCGACTGCTCGTACACGGATTCGAGAAAACCACCCCCAAGCTCGTTGTAAACCTCGTAGAAAACACCGATGATCTTTTCCGTAATTTCTTGATGTTTCATTGTTATAAATCCGTGTTTAGCCGTGTAAATCCGCGGCCCGCTCTTGAAGCCAATTCATCCACTCGTCCAGCCCCTGGCCCGTCGTGCAGGAAACCTCCAGGATCTCCATGCCGGGATGAATTTGCCGCGCATACTCGCGCGCTCGTGCGATGTCAAATGAAACGTAGGGAAGCAGATCGATCTTGTTCAGGATGAGCAGTTCCGACTTGGCAAAAATGGAAGGGTACTTTAAGGGCTTGTCTTCGCCTTCCGCCACACTTAGCATCACAATCTTTGCGGCCTCGCCGAGGTCATAGCTGGAGGGGCAAACCAGGTTCCCAACGTTTTCGATGATGAGCAAGTCAAGATTCTTCCAAGGCCAATCCGCGAGCGCGCGTTGCACCCGGAGAGCATCCAAATGGCAGGCGCCTCCGGTGGTGATCTGCTTGGCCGGAAATCCAAAACGCGCCAGGCGCCGTGCGTCGTTATCCGTCTGAATATCTCCAGTCAGCACCGCAACGCGCGCGTCCTTGGGGAATCGTTCCAGCGTTCGCTCCAGCAGCGAGGTCTTTCCCGACCCCGGCGAGCTGATCAGGTTCACGCACAGGATGCCATGTTCGCGAAAACTTTCCCGCAGCCGGGCGGCAACGCGATCATTCTCACTCAGGACCTTTTTCTCGAGCGGAATGCGATCCATCAAACCTCCCAAGTACAGTGACGAGTGATGAGTGAAGAGTGATGAGCCCGCAAGAACCCGAAATTCGAAAATCGAAACTCATGGCGAGTTTCGAGTTTCCAGTTTCGTCTTTCGGTTGCTTGTCACTCGTCACTCTTCACTGTTCTTCGATTTCCAAGTACGCCATGTCCAATTCGTCACCTCCGGCGAGCTGAGTATCAATGCGCCCACAGCGGGGACATGCCAAGTTGTCTTCCGCAACGTCAAAGGTGAAGTCACAGGCCGGGCATTGCTGGCGGCGCGGTACGGGCTCGATCACGAGCGCCAGGGGTGCAAGGTCAGTTCCCTGCACCAGGACGCTGAAACCAAAGCTGAGCGCCTCCGGTTCCACCCCGGACAAGGCGCCAATGCGCACGCCCACTTTGGCGACGTGCGCGCCGGGGCGCTTTTCCGCCTCACTGCGCACGGCGTCGAGAATGGCACTGGCAATGCCTAGTTCATGCATGGGTCAAGCCTTCAATTTCACTCCCTCTATCATTGCTGGAAAAGAAGTTCACACAGAGGGCACGGAGTTGGCTCACAGAGGACACAGAGAGAGCTGCTCCGTGTTCTCCGTGGTTAGTTTTTCTCTCCGTGGACTCTGTGTGAAACGCTCTTAAGTTCTCCATGAGTAGTTGAGGGATCAAATGTTTCCATTAATGAACCGCCGGATGCCATCCTTCAACACACATACATTGAAATTGATCAGCAGCGTCAACTTGGAACCCGAGAGCCGCAGGTAAGATAGGGTCTGAGCCTCATGAACAGGGGCCAGAGCTTCGACTGACTTGACCTCTACCACCACGCAATGTTCCACCAGCAAGTCCATTCGATAGCCGCATTCCAGCTTAACCGTTTCATAGACAAGCGGCACGGGTTTCTGTTGCTCGACATGCAACCCTCTTTTCTCCAGCTCGTATGCCAAACATGCTACATAAGCGGACTCGAGCAGCCCCGGCCCAAGCGTCCGATGGACCTGAATCGCCGCGCCAATGATGGTTTCTGTGAGCTTGTTCAACCTTTCGATTTCGGTCATTGTTGGAAAAGAAGTTCACACAGAGGACGCAGAGATTGGCTCACAGAGAGCACAGAGAAACGCAACGGTCTTCTCTGTGATCTCTGTGGCAAGCTCCGTGAACTCTGTGTGAAACGCTCTTAAGCCTTTCTTTCGCATTCCCGATCAACAAATCCTTGGAAGCTGGTCGCCGGAAAGCATATCGACGATGCGGGTGGTGCTCAGCGATGTCCGCATGATCACCAGACCAGGGTTCGCCTGAGTCACTCGGCCGATGATTCTCGCCTGCTTTCCCAGAAGGTGCGCGCGCATCGCGGCCACGATTCGTTCCGCCTGGGCGGCGTCCACAATAGCCACCAGTTTCCCTTCGTTCGCCACGTAGAGTGGATCGAGCCCCAGCAGTTCGCACGCGCCTCGCACCGCTTCGTGAATCGGAATAGTGGACTCTTCCAGCTCCATGCCCACGCGCGATTGGGCGGCAATTTCATTCAAGGCGCTGGACAGACCGCCGCGGGTGGGATCCCTCATGCAGCGAATCGCCGGGCTTGCTTCCAGCATGGCCGCCACCAGCGTGTGGAGCGCTGCACAGTCACTCACAATCGGGCTCTCGAACTCCAACCCTTCGCGTTGGGAGAGAATGGTGATGCCGTGGTCGCCAATCGACCCGCTGAGAATGATCGCGTCGCCGGGCCGAGCCTGGTCGGCAGACAGATTGATGCCGGGGGGCACACGGCCAATTCCCGAGGTATTGATGAACAGGCCGTCGCCCTTGCCTTTTTCCACCACCTTGGTGTCACCTGTGACCACTGCCACTCCCGCTTCCTGCGCCGCCCGGGCGAGCGAGGCCACGACCTGTTGGAGCGTCGCAAGCGGCAGGCCCTCCTCCAGAATGAACGCCGCGCTGAGATAAAAGGGTTCGGCCCCCCCCATCGCCAGGTCGTTTATCGTGCCATTCACGGCAAGTGAGCCGATATCGCCTCCCGGGAAAAACAAGGGCTTCACCACAAACGAATCGGTGGTAAAGGCCAAACGCACTCCATCGATGTGCACCAGGGCCTGGTCGTTCAGGCTATTCAGGGCCGGATTCTGGAACGCGGGCAGGAAAACTTCTTGCAGCAATTCCGCGCTCAGACGGCCACCGCTGCCGTGCCCAAGTAAAACCTTGTCTTGCGCCGGCAAAGGAACCGGGCAGGCGAGGTTTTCCAAGTTAGAGTTGTTGCTCATAGATCAGATTCCGAAACCGGGAGTGCAGTGACCGGCACTCGAAAGGCGAAATTCGAAACTCGAAACTCGCCGCGATTTTCGAGTTTCGATCTTAGCCCGGATTATTCATGAAAGAGATAACAGCGGGGCGACTTAAGAGCGTTTCACACAGAGTTCACGGAGCCTTTTGTCCGCAAGCACGATCGCGCTCGTTAGCCACAGAGTGCACAGAGAAGATCTCGGGGGACCTCTCCGTGTTCTCTGTGAGTTGCCTCTGTGATCTCTGTGTGAAACTGTACGCCTTGCTTAGCCCTCCAGCAGATTCGTGAATAATCCGGGTTAGGTCTTTGCACGCTCGTCACTCGTCACTCGTCACTCATCACTCGTCACTGCCTTTTCGACTTCGGACTTTGTATTGATAATACGCCGCGCACGCACCCTCCGATGAGACCATGGGCGCGCCAAGCGGATTCTCGGGTGTGCAGCGCGTGCCGAACGCGGGGCAATCCGGAGGCTTTTTCAGGCCTTGCAGCACCAAGGCGCTGATGCACTCGGCAGGCTCATCCGTATCCTGCGCGGCGACGTCAAAAACCTTTTCCGCGTCGAAGGCTGCGAACTCCTCGCGCAACCTCAAACCACTGCGGGAGATCATTCCGATGCCTCGCCACTTGCGGTCGCAGACCTCGAAGACCTTGGCCATGATTTGCTGCGCCGGACGATTCCCTTCCCGCATCACGGAACGGGCGTACTGGTTCTCGACCTCCGCGCGGCCCTCCTCGAGTTGCCCCACGAGCATCGAAATCGCTTCGAGCAGATCCACGGGTTCGAATCCGCCCACCACGATGGGCACATGAAAATCGCGGCTAAGGTCCACGTACTCTTCCACACCCATCACCGTGCAGACGTGTCCGGGAGCGATGAATCCTTGCACCCGATGCTCGGGAGATTCCAGCAGCAGGCGAATGGCCGGGGGCACTAGGACCTGCGACGCCAACATGGAGAAGTTCTTCAAACCCTGGCGAGCCGCCTGCCAAACGGCCATGGCATTGGCGGGCGCCGTGGTCTCAAAACCGATGCCGAGAAAAACCACCTGCCGCGTGGGGTTGGCGCGGGCAATCTTCAGCGCCTCCATGGGCGAGTATGCCACGCGCACGTCGGCGCCATTGGCTTTCACATGGAAAAGGTCGGTGTGCGAACCCGGAACGCGCAGCATGTCGCCATAAGAAACCAGCGTGACGCTCGGCAGCGAGGCAATGGCCAGCGCCTTGTCAATCACCTCCAGCGGGGTTACGCAAACCGGACAACCGGGGCCGTGCACCAACTCGACTTGAGGAGGGAGAACTTCGTCGATCCCATAGCGCATCAACGTGTGCGTCTGGCCACCGCAGATCTCCATCAACACCCAGGGCCGGGTGACGCGCCTGGCAATTTCGGCGATCAGAGGACGCGCCAGGGCGGCATCACGATATTCATCAAGGTATTTCATAAGAAAAAAGTGAAGAGTGACAAGTGACGAGTGACGAGCTTGCAAATGCCGAAGAATGAAAACCGAAACTCAAAAATCGGGGGGAGTTTCGAATTTCGAGTATCGATTTTCGTCTTTCGGTTGCTCGTCACTTGTCACTCGTCACTTGTCACTTCCTTTTCCAGCGCTCCCATCTCTTTGAGCAACTCGAGGGTGCGGGCGGCCTCTTCCGCATCCAGCCGGCTCAGAGCGAAGCCCACGTGGACGATCACGTATTCGCCCACCTCCACCTCCGGGACAAAGTCCAACTGAACCTCGCGCGTGATGCCGCCGAAATCCACGCGGCCGATCAGCGCGCCGCCACGGTCTTCCTTATGGAGAACTTTCCCCGGAATCGCCAAACACATGGTCGCTCATTTCTGGGTAGAAGGATGGAAGGCTGGAAAACTTCAGGGACCCTAGATAAACACAAGCCGTTCCGCGCCCCATCGGTCGGACACGACGCCAATGGCCTGCCTTAGACCCTTTGCGGAATGCTCGCCGTGGGACTCGGCTGGATTGCAGTTTTGCGCTATTTCCCCTACCAGATCGACAACCAGCCCTACGGCCGATTTCACGGCGTCATGCATCTTGCCACCTAAGGTCAAACAGTCCGCCACCTCTACCGCCAGGATTATGATATCCTTCGGGACATTAAGTAGCAATTCCTTGGCCAACTGGAGGGTCTCAAGCAGTCCGACGTAGTGGGGTGAGGGCCCAAAGGAGGACTTTATGTCCGAACTTTGCAGAACGTAAAGGGTTCCGGTTGGAACACTTCCAGTCTGAATACTGTCCATAACCACGACTATCGTAGTCTCTAATAGGTTGTCAAGAAGATGGAAGCCGGAATCCGTGGTGAAAACCACGTCCAGTTGGGGGAAACGCCCCCTTGCTGACCGCCGCCGACCTGGCGAGAGCGTAGGGTTTGATCTCGAGTTCCCGGGTGGCACCGGCCCTCCTGCCGGTGGCGAAGAGGCATAACTTACCTCGAATCGCAGCCATCTACCACCTACGACCTACCACCTACCTCCGAGCACTTGCCTGGAACGCCAGCCACCTACCACCTACCCCCTACCTCCGAGGACTTGCCCGGAATTCCAGCCATCTACCGCTTGGCTCAGTTTTCCTCTTAGCCGGGCCAACCCGCCTTCTCTTCCTCGTCAGAATGCAAGCGCCAGAGAGTAATTCCGATGTGGCTGGCCCGAATGACCTTACCCAACCGGTTCGCCTGGGTTTGAAACTGCGGATAGCGTGATCCTCAGGAATGTTCTCATCGAGTATGTTCATTTGAGGGCGGGCACGAGTTCTTCCTGGTGGTTCATCATGATCTCTCGCGCCAGCCGCACGGACTCCGCGATGGCCTCATGGCTGAGAGCTCCTCGCCAGTTTTCGATGATGGCTTCCCAAGCCATGCCGTTGGCCACTTGATTGAGGACATCGGCAACCAAAATGCGCGTCCCTCGAAAGGTCGGCTGGCCGTGGCATACGTTGGGATCAACAACAATGAAACGCCCGATGGCTTTGGCCATGTTTTCCATTCCTCACGAGACGGTCGATTTCATTCAAAACGCGTCCGCCAATATTATGCAGGGCGGAGGGCCGCCGCCCAAACGAATACCTCGTGGTAGAATGCCCACACATCGTCTTAGTGATTCCCGCCTTTCGGGAGGTACCGATGTGGCGTCGACCGGTCGTAACCATTCTAATGCTCGTCATGGCAATGATTCTGACGCTGCCCGTGCGGGCGCGACAAAAGCCTGTAGCGCCGGGCTCGAGCCCGGCACGTGCTGACGTAGCGGCGAGTTTACCTCGCCATGGCGGCGTCCCGACAGGATCGGACAGGTTCCGCCGCCGCTACGGAACGTAGGGCCCAGCAGCGCTGGGCCGAGGCCGAACGCTGTTCGGCCCTACGTTGTGTGTGCCGGGGCCATGCCGGCCCTGCCCCCGCGGGCGCAACAGAAGCCCTTTACCCAGGAGCAGGTCGTAAGCATAGTGCGGGACGGATTCGGAGACGAGTCGGGCGCCAAGCTGATCGAGCAGCGCGGGATTGATTTCGCCCCGTCTGAGGATTTTTACCAAACCCTCAAGGCCGCCGGCGCGAGCGAGGCATTTATTAACGCCCTGCGCGCCGCGGTAGCGCCGGGCTTGAGCCCGGCACATGCCGCCCTCAAGGGCGGCTCTACGACTGCCGGCCCGCCCGCGAGCGCCAAGAAACCGCTGAACCAGGTGCAGGTTATCACCCTGCTGGCGGGCCAAGTACCGAGCCACCGAGTCAGTATGCTGGTCCAGGAATGCGGAATCGATTTCGAGCCCACGGATGACTACCTTCAGGAAGTCCGCTTGGCTGGCGGCGAGGACGAACTAATTAGCGCAATCAAGAGCGCCAAGGTGACGAAGCCCGTGACGGTTGATCCAGCGGCGCAGGCTCGGCAGGCTAAGGTGCAGCAACACGTGGCGCGGGGAGCAGAACTCGGACAGAAGGGCCAGTACGCAGAAGCTGAGGTGGAATATCGCTCCGCATTGATATTCGACCCGCAGAGCGCTTACCTTTATGACAGCCTTGCCAATGCCCTTATAAATCAGACGAAATGGGATGACGCCGCCTCTGCAGAACGCGAAGCCCTGCGCTTGGACCCGAAGGATGAGCTGGCGCGCGATGGCCTCTTCCTGGCGCATTTGGAGAAAGGCCGTTGGCTCGAAGACAAAGGCGAGTGGGATGGGGCGATCGCAGAATACAGCGAGGCAATGCGCGTGAACCCCAATAATGACTTGGCGCACGGTATCCTCGGACATGCGCATGTGGGGAAGGCCCTTTGGCTTATGAATAAGAGCGACTGGGATGGAGCGATCTCGGAGTATCGTGAGGCGCTGCGCTTAGATCCCAATGATGGTTGGGCGCACTTCGGTGTCGGTGCCGCGCTGGAGAGGAAGGGCGACCAGCGGGGAGCCCTCGAAGAGTACCGAACGGCTTACACGCTCGATCCCAAGACCAAGCAATTCAAGGACGCGTACGAGGGCCTGTTGCGGGAACTGAATGGACCATGAGCATGGAAGCAAGGGCGGCGTTTCTCTGATCGTGGGCCACCTTTTGTACTAAACGGCGTGAGGAGGGCAGCATATGGAGTACAAGACATTTGCTGCGTTAGTGGAGGAGTCGAATAGCGGGTGGGTTTGGCTTTGGAAAACTGCCGAACTCAAGTCGCGGAAGATTGTGAGGATCGTTCACATCGGGCGCGAGGTGTTTTGCGAGTGCCGAACAATCGACAATAATTTTCTCAAACGGTACAATTTAGTCGACTCCGAATTTCTCAAACAGTACATGGTCCGACCGCGCAAGGAAATCCCCGAAAGCCCGGAGAACGCCTTGGTCATTAGCGAGTGGTACCGCTCTGCCCTCGGCATCGAGAAGACCCAGGAAGTCGTACCGCTCACAATAACACCTGTCAAGACACCTTTTTGGCGCTCCGTTCGGGCAGCAGCTCATCATCCCGACGCTATGGTGAGACTCGCCACCTATCTTGGCGCGATCGGAGTGTGGTCTGGGGTGTCCGGCCTGCTTGTGTCGTGGCTACCGCAGGTGGTCATCTTCCGCGTAAGCCTGCGGATGATTTGTGTAGTGTTCCTAGGGCTATTTTGTCTTAAGGCGTGCTGGCCACTCAGAAGGTGAATCGCGGGTGGCGTAGAATGGAGGCCACGCATATGCGAATAGCTGTGATCGCCTGGGGGTCGCTCATATGGTGCCCGGGGCCACTCCGAATCAGAAGTCGATGGCGGCTTGACGGGCCAATCTTGCCTATTGAGTTCGCCAGGATATCTCGGGATGAACGGTTGACCCTCGTCATACACACCGGCTCGCCGGAACAGCGCACCTATTGGGCGATCAGCGAATTCGAGAACCTGGAAGAGGCTCGGCAAAACCTAAATAGGCGCGAACAGGCTCGCCCGGAAGACATCCACTCGCTAACTGTGGACGGTCAAAGAAACCCAGACCATATCCCAGGGTCGGTCGTTGAGAGCGTGAGTGGTTGGCTGAGGACTCAAGAAAACCTCCAAGCTGCAATCTGGACGGGGCTGGAGAGCAATTGGGAGGATAAGCGTGGTAGGCCCTTCAGCCCAGAAGATGCTATGCAGTATCTTAGAGAGCTGGAAGATTCGAGAGACCGCGCAACGACAGTTTTCGACCGCGCCCGCGAGTACGTAAGAAATACGCCTCCCCAGATCGGGACTCCTGTGAGAAAACTCGTGCAGCAGAGAGGGGGTTGGGAGGACGCCACACTGTCGGCAGTTCTGTTTGAGACAGAACTTGGCAAAGGCAACTCTCAGCTTTGAGTAACACCTGCAATGTCTATCGACGGACCTGAAATCTCGATGACAGCTCCAGAACTCGCTCGACTTTTGTTCTCGTCATTTGTGCTCGATAGTAAAGCACGAGCCATGCAGAGCGAGTATGAGCAACTCAGGCAGAGAGCGGGGTTTCGGCAGGACGCGTTCGAGCGACAAGAGTTCATCTATCATGTCGCATATATCGTCGTCGCTCTGGGTGCGGCCAATGTGGGCGAGGGAAAGCCGGATGTTATGCCGTACTTTCGGGCGCTCGTTAACGCTGAGATGAAAGATCGTTGGCAGATGACTGAGGATCGTTCCGACACCAAAATAGGGGACGCAGCCCGTGATTATGCAGAATTAATCTTTACCGATCTTGAGACCAACCGTGGGCTGCCGCTTAAATGGGCGCAGCGATGGCTTAAGGAAATCGGGATCGAAGAGTGGAATATGGCCGTGTTGTTCCGGGTCAGTTACTCTTGGAAGATTTGCTTTCTCAGCGCTGCCGAACTACTGCAGCGGATACGGATAGTGCATCCACCGTAAGGGCACCAAAGCGGGCAACAGTATGGGATTATAAACGGTTGCTGCAGCAGATCCGGTGGGCGTGGGCCAGAAGCGCAGAAGTGATCTTTGACTGCCCGCCTCAATCGTTCTGATGAACAAGGAGGAATTATGGCAAAAGTTCCGTGTGTCTGCACCGCAGACTTTTGCAACCATCCGTTAGGTCAACCCTGTGGTCAGGAGGTTGCCGCGATATTGAAGACCAAGGTGGCTATGGGGTCAGGGCAATTTAGTCCCGAAAAGGAAACCGGCTTATGCGAGGGTTGTTGGCGCAGAATACAAGATAACTACCCTTGGATGTTCGGCAGCCAGTAGCCACAGCTACTGCTCTCGTGATCGTAGGCTTCTCCTTCGATGACGAACCCACGGTCAATTCCCAAGACGAATTGGCTGTGGCCACCTGCGGGTCACACAACCTTAGGCGCCGTTCTAACGGGTGAATGCAATCACGAGATGCCGGGCTTGCCCTACCCGGCGTTCCGCAGGGTGAATGCGGAACCGGGGGACGGTAGCGCAGGGCCCGCTCTCCGGCCCTGCGGCTCTTCCGGCGGTGCGGGTTCTTGCCGCGCCGCCACCAGATCATCCGTGTTCTCACCGCCCACGCCGCCCAAACCACGGCGCGGTGGAAGAGCCGCCCCGATAAATCGGGGCGCTACGTCCTTTCCTACGTGCTTTCTCACAAAGCGAGTACCCACGGTCAATTCCCAAGGCGAACTGACCGTGGCTACCTCCGGGCCACACAACCTCAGGCGCCGTTCGAACGGGTGAATGCAATCGCGAGATGCCGGGCTTGCCCTACCCGGCGTTCCGCAGGGTGAATGCGGAACCCGGGGACGGCAAGCCGCCCCCCTACGGCGAAAGGCCTTGCGGACACCGGGGCCGAGGAGAACGAGATTCTCACCCGCAGGCAGGCGTAGACGGTTGGCTTTTAGCGTCTGTGCCTGCCCCTACTCGTGATACCATGAAGTGAAGAGCCCCGAAAGGGCCGGAATGGGGTGCAGCGATGACGATCAAACTCAAACCCGAACAGGAACGGATCATTCAAGCGGAGATCGAGAGCGGTCACTTCCGCAGCCCCGATGAAGTGCTCGATCATGCCTTAGCCGCATTGAAGGAGAAAGGGCACAGCCGCAAGGGCGCAACGCGACGGAAGAATCTGGCGCAGTTCCTGATGGAGTCTCCGCTGGCGGGCGCGGAGTTGAACCTGGAGAGGCAAAAGGATTACGGCCGCCCCATTGACCTATGAGTGGGTTCCTGCTCGATACCCATGTGATTTCCGAGTTCAATCGACGCGGCGAGCCAGACCGGCTGGTGAAAGCGTGGCTGGAAGCCGCCGACACCGATTCCCTTTACACCAGCGTCCTGACCCTTGGAGAAATCCGCTTCGGAGTCGAGCTGCTTCCTCCCAGTAAGCGGCGGACACAGTTGGAGCAATGGCTCGATCGGGACGTGCCGGAATGGTTCGAAGGCCGAATCCTGCCGGTCGATCAGTCCATTTCAGATCGTTGGGGATTGGTTCGCGCCCAGGCACAGATGAAAGGGCGACCCATTTCGGTCATTGACGCCCTGCTCGCCGCGACCGCCCTCCAACACAACCTGACCATCGTGTCACGCAACGTGAGTGATTTCTCGGTTGTCGGACTCGCCGTGGTTAACCCGTGGGAGGCCCCGCTCCCATGAAGGCGTAGCTTTCCCTTCGACGACGAACCCACCGCCAATTCCCAAGACGAATTGGCCGTGGCTACCTCCGGGTCACACAACCTCAGGCGCCGTTCGAACGGGTGAATGCAATCAAGAGACGTAGGGGTAGGGCTTGCCCTACCCGGCGTTCCGCAGGGTGAATGCGGAACCCGGGGGCGGCAAGCCGTCCCCCTACGGCGAAAGGGCTTGCGGACATCGGGGTGATTTGTAATCACCAAGACCCTATGCGTGGCTTTCAGCCGGGGCATATCGCTTGATGGAGATGTCCCGCGCGTGCTCTCGCGTTTTCGCCACGTCGTAAGCAAGCTGCATACGGAGAAGGTGATCCATGTCCGGGCCGAACGCCTTTTCGATGCGCAGGGCCATTTCCGGCGTCAGTCCGGCCTTGCCGTGCACAAGATCGGAGAGCGTGGCGCGGCGCACTTGCAAAATCTCCGCCGCCTTCGACACGCTGAGGCCGAGGGCTTCGATGACTTCGGTTCTAATCAGATCGCCCGGATGGGGCGGGTTCTTCATGGGCATTTCGGCCTCCTTGTGGTAGTCGATCAGGTCAATATCGCTGGCGGTGTTGGTCCGTTCGTCGTAGCGGAAAATCAACCGCCAGTTTCCCGTCATCGTCAGGCTCCATAATCCTTTCAGGTCGCCTTTAAGCGGATGCAGTTTCCAGCCGGGAAACCGGCCGAGTTGCTCAAGCGTCTCGGCGGTTTCGAGGCCAAACAGAAGCTTGCGCAGCTTGTCGGCCATTGCGGAGGGGACCCCTTTGGCGTTTCCGTCCTCCTGGAGTTGCCTTAGCCCTTTGTGGCGAAAGCGGACAAGTTGCATGGTATCCTTTCACCTTTTGAGTATGTACGGTTGCACCGTACACGTCAAGCTTTTTATGGTGGAAATCACGGTCACTGCTTTCGTGACCGTGAGCTTTTCCTTCGATGAGGAACCTACGGTCAATTCCCAAGACGAATTGGCCGTGGCCACCTCCGGGTCACACAACCTCAGGCGCCGTTCGAACGGGTGATTGCCATCACGAGATGCCGGGCTTGCCCTTCCCGGCGTTCCGCAGGGTGAATGCGGAACCAGGAGGCGGGAAGCCGTCTCCTACGGCGAAGGGGCTTGCGGACAAGGGGGGGAGCGCATCCATGGGTGTTGATGTATGCTATATTCCCAATTAGGACCAAGCGCCGGCCGCCGGGGTTGAGGACGCACGGACTTTGAGGTTATCGGCGAAATCACCGCGATCGAGCCCATCACCGTGGGACGCCGGATTCGCGATCGTAGGCGATTGCACAGGATGTATGGCAAGGGGCGGTGGAGGAAATTGCGGGGCATTGCCAAAGTACGCCTCCGGCATGGTACGATTCACACAGCAGAGGTCCATTGGTACGAGGCGCACGGGATCGGAAGGAAGGAATTCAACCTGAATCTCCCCTTGCTGGATTGAGGCATGAGAAGCAAACCAAGGCGACGAACAAAATTCGGAGTCTGCATTGATAACACGGGGTATCCGGCCTCGCTCGAAGCCGGGAAGTTGTATCCGGTGATAGTTGACGAGGAAGCCGCAAGACATAGGTACATTCGTGTGATCGACGAGAGCGGCGAAGACTACGCGTATTCCGCAGAGCGTTTCTTCATGTTGGACGTACCCGAGGCGCTGGCGAAGGCTCTGCGGACCCCCACGGGCACGAGATTGCCTCGTGCTCACAATGGGATGCAGCCGACTGCCGACCGCGCGTCAATAGGCGGCCGTAGCTGAAGATCCGTCAGCCAAACCTGCCCTGGTGAGGAAGCGCGTAGCCGTGGCCACCGCCCTCGTGACTGTGGGCTTTCCATTCGATGCCGAACCCATGGTCAATTCCCAAGGCGAACTGACCGTGGCTACCTCCGGGCCACACAACCTCAGGCGCCGTTCGAACGGGTGAATGCAATCCCGAGATGCCGGGCTTGCCCAGGGGGGGCGAGCCGTCCCCCTACACCTTGCGCGACTCGATCACGACGTAGGGGCAGCCCTCGTGCCTGCCCTCCCCGTCGGCAGGGCCGACTTCAGGGCGCCCACGAGGGGCGTCCCTACGTTGTGGCACGGGCAGCCTGCCCCGATCCATCGGGGTCCCGCCCGTGACCGACACGGCCAGGATGGCCGTGCCACGCCTCTGGTTGCGGCTCCGCCGCGCTACGCTTGCTTTCCCGCAGCGACATTTTGTAGCCTCTGGCGCTGGCAGATTTATCTTGACTTGCATAATGTACGTTGCTATAATAACTGAGTGTCACTGTGGGGTGCCAACGACAGGAGTCAGGAACAGGAGCCAGGAGTCAGGAAATGAGGGGGGGTAGCCAGAGCGCCTTTTGCCAGTCCCGGCGCCCTAGCTTCGAACGACAACAAAATGCTGCTCATGCAAACGACGGAAAATTCCAGTCGACGGCTGATTTACGATTGTCGATTTTCGATTTTCGATTTGGGAAGTGCCCCCCATTGTGGCGACTCACGAATGTGCTATTCAAGGTCCGAAACGGGGCGGTGACCCGAAGAGATGTTAAAAATGGAGCAACCTCCGGGGATGTGTATGAAAACACAGGCGACGATGACAAAATGTCCATTGAAAAACACGGCCATTTCACGAAAATTCACCAATTGTGCGGTAATCGACAACAATCTGTCGGGCTTCTTGGCGAAAAATGCACACGTTTCACGATAATTCGGGGCGAAAGTTGCCTCACCTTACCTTGTGGGTTCATACGGAGCTACGCCGAGGCTGGCGCGAACTTTGCCAGCATTTGTTTGGCGGCCACGATGTTGCGCTCAAGCCCAAGTTCCTTGGCGGAGAAGCCAAATGCCAAGCCGAGAAGTTGGGTGAAATAGACGACCGGCATGGAAATCTCGCCATACTTCTTGCTGGCTTCATCCTGAAAGGCATCCAAATTGAATTGACAGAGCGGGCAGATGGTGGAAACGATGTGCGCTTCGCGGCGGCGCGCTTCCTTCAAGAGAATGTGAATGAGCGAAAGACCGACTTCCGGCAGCGTCCCCTTTTGGCTTCCCCCGCAACAGCGCGTCTTGAGGGGATAGTCAACCACCTCCGCGCCGACCGCCCGCAGGAGCTTGTCCATCGTAACGGGGTAGTACATCAGGTCAAAAGTGGCGTACGGGCGGACGATCTGACATCCGTAGTACGGCGCCACCTTGAGGCCGGTGAGCGGCTTCTTGATGCATGCCTTGATCCGATCCATCCCGATATCGTTGGTGAGGACGTCAAGGGGATGCCGGACCTTGGCGGTGCCGTGGTATTCCAGGCCTGCGGCCTTAAAGCCGTGATCGAGCGTTTCCGCAACCTTGGGGTATTCCTTGATGTAACGCTGGGCTTTGTTGAGAACCAGAAAGCAGGCGCTACACGGGGCCAGGAGGTCGAGATTTTTCTTCTCCGCAATGGCCAGGTTCCGCCCGGCCAGGGCGAAAGAGCTCACCTCGTCAATCGACATGTACGCCGTGGCGCCACAACAATTCCAATCCTCAAGTTCTTCCAGTTCGACATTCAGGGCCTTGAAGACCGCCAGCAGCGATTCTTCATACGCCTTGCCCGTTCCTCGCAACAAGCATCCAGGGTAATAGAGATATCGCTTCACGCTGCCACCTCCCCGCCTTTGGGTTAAATCGCACGGCAGGCCACATTATGCTGCCTGTCGAAGCGGGCTGGCAACCACTTCGAATGTAAATCCTGGCCTCAAAAGTGGGTAGGAATGATGGCCTGACCAAAGGGGTGACTCGCCATTACCCAGCGCCACCTGAAGTTCGGGGAAGCACTGGACCACAGATTCGAGGGCGGCGTCGACGGGAGGGGTGCGCGATGCACCCGGCGTGACACTTTCCAGTTCCACCCCCAGAAGCATCAGCCTTGGGACGCGCCAGCCCAATGATCTTGCCAGCCTCAACGTCTCTTCCAGCCCCCAGCCGTGGCTCGAAACCCTTCCCATCGCCCGAGGGATTATTTCATGGGAGGGCAATGGAAGGAGATGGACTGTCCCCGCCGGCGCGCCGCTTTGAACGGCGTCGATAAACAGGATAGTATCTGCTTTTTCAAAGGAATAAAGCAGGTCGAAGCCGCCAGCGGCGAGCTCCAGAAACTCGCACCCGCAGTCGCCTCGCGCCTGGAGGCGGTGGACGATTTCAAGCCCTACATTATCGTCAGCCGCCAATGCGCCGCCGCAACCGACCACCAACAATCGATCGGGTGGTCGGGTAATCGGGTGATCGGATGAGCCGGCTCCGACATCATTGGATGAGGGGATCGAATGATTTGAAAACCTCGCCGCTAGCCGCTTCTTGTTCACCTGACCTCCCAATCTCCCGATCATCGCCCGCGGTCGAGTTGCAGCTTCAAGAAATGGGTTGAGCAGGAAATGCACGGGTCGTAGCAGCGAACCAGATTTTCCGAAACCCGCGCGATTTCGGCTTCCGGCTGCGCCAGGAATCCGGGCAGAAACTGCCTGAGATCGTCTTCCATTCGCCGCATATTTTGCGAGGTGGGTGGGACGATCTTCGCTGCTTCCACCAAGCCCTGGTCATTGATTCGGTAGCGATGATAGAGAAGTCCGCGCGGGGCTTCCGTGGCCGCGCACCCTTCCCCTCCGTGAACGCGGAATGCCACCCGGCTGGCGGCCGGTTCCTGGTAGGCGTCAATGAGCGCGAGCGCCTCCTCGCAAGCGTGTACTAATTCGATGGCGCGAGCCACGATTCCGATGAAGGGGTTATTGCACGGCCAGGAGATTCCGCAGGACCGCGCGGCCGCTTGGGCTCGCGGCAGCAGCTTATCGAAATTCAAATTCAAGCGCGCCAGGGGACCCACGAAATAGCTCGAACCCCGGTCCGCGCGCACCGAGTGCAGGGCGGTGGAATGGGCCACGTGCTCTTCCAGAAATACGTGCTCAAACTCCGCGGGATCGATGTTCAGCCCGGAGGACGAAATGATGCGCCGTTCGTTCATGGGGTACTCGGCGGGATGCGCGAGCGAAACAAACTCATAATCAGGCGCGAAATCGGGGAAGTTCAGACCTGACACGAACGACACGGTTTCCTGTGCGGCATCCAGGGCCCACAACAAATCCTCACGCAGCTTTACCAGTTCTTTCCGGCGGGGTACCCTATAGAAGCCTCCCACACAAACGGAAACCGGGTGAGTGGCGCGGCCACCCAAGAGGTCCAGCAAACTGTTGCCAATCTTCTTCAAGCGCAGGCCGCGCTCAACTTCCTTGGGATGATCCGCGGCCATCGCCACGGCGCTTTCATATCCCAGATAGTCCGGCGCATTGAGCAGGTAGATGTGCAGGGCGTGGCTTTCAATCCACTCGCCGCAATAGAGCAGACGGCGAAGCATGCGAATCTCCGCGCCCGGGCGGACGCCCACGGCCGCCTCCAGAGCATGGACAGCGCTCATTTGGTAAGCCACCGGGCAAATCCCGCAAATGCGGGCCACGATGTCGGGCACTTCCTGGAAGTGGCGCCCGCGCAGGAAAGCCTCAAAGAAGCGAGGTGGCTCGAAGATGTTCAGCTTGACGTCACGCAGCTCACCACCTTCGGCGCGCACATAGAGGCCCCCTTCACCTTCCACGCGCGTAAGGTAATCGATTTTTATCGTCTTTTCCTGACTTTCGGCATCGTTAGCCATGACCACCTCCCTTATGTCCGGAGTCCGCAAGGCAGGACAGGAGTCAGGAGCCAGCAGACCGTAGACGGAATACATCAGTCGCGGGAAGTCCTCTATGCCGTCTACTGTCTACCCTTGCCTACGACTCCTCGATTCCGACTCCTGACTCCTGGCTTCTGACTCCTCCCCCTTCCGACCTCCCGGCAGACCAGGTCCACCACTTCCGGGAGGGCCGCAGACACGGCGGTCGAAAGTGTATCTCCAAAAGCAAAAGATTGCGCAGAAACTGTGATGGCGACAGCCTGCGGCCGATGCCCATACAACCGTTTGGCGCTGGCGAGCAACCCCGACGGCGTGCAACTGTGGGTAAATGCAGATGAAGCGGGAACCTGCGGGCGAACCGCCCGGCGATGGATTTCCCCCGGCGTGCCCTGCGCGTCGGCGTCGATAAACACCGCATGGCTCGACTGGCTGAGGGGCTCGGCAAGTTCCGGAGTGAGTTGATGGCAGGTGATCACTTCCGCGTCCTGGCCGGCGAGCGCCTGGGCAAGCAAGCGGCTGGCGTGCCAGCCGAGCCCGTCATCACTCCGCAACGGATTCCCGTAGCCGATGATAAGTACAGTGGACAGTGGACAGTGCACAGTGGACAGCGCGGCCGCGCTTTGCGCGGATTGGCTTCTATTCACTGTCCACTGCCCACTGTCCACTGGTTTCATTCGCTCCTCAATTCATCAAGCAAGGCCCCCTCCGGGCTCAGCAACTGGATGCGCAAGGGGACCTGGCCGGAAGCATGCGTGGAGCAGCTAAAGCAGGGGTCATAGGCGCGCACGATGGCGGAAACGCGGTTCAGCATCCCCTCCTTCAGGTGCTTACCGTCGATGAAGTGCCGGGCCACCTGGTCGATGCTGCGATTGATGGCCAGATTGTTGTGCCCGGTCGCCACGATGAGATTCGCCCAGGTGATGGCGCCTTCCTCGTTCACCTTATAATGATGAATCAGAATGCCGCGCGGCGCTTCGATCATGCCCACGCCTTCCAGGCAATTCACGCCCGCATGAGCGCGAACCTGCTTGCCCAGAACCGCCGGATCGTTCAGCAGCGCTTCCATGCGTTCCACCCCATAGAGAGCTTCAATCAGCCGGGCATAGTGGAAATGGAAAGAGCTCGGCACGATCTTCCCCAAACGCTGGTGGAATTCGGCGAACTCCACATCGGCCAGCGGCGTTCCACAACTCTTGGCGACGTTCAGCCGCGCCAGAGGTCCGACGCGATATACGCCGTTCGGGAAACCGATGGGCCTGTAATAAGGCGCCTTCAGGTAAGAGGTGGGGAGGGTTGCCTCGCCGATATATTTTTGGTAATCGCCGGGCGGAACATGATCCGCGACGATTTTGCCCTCCGCGTCCTTGAATCGAATTCCGCCCTCGTAATGCTGGAGTTTACCTGCCGGGTCCACCAATCCCGCGTACATGCTTGGAGCGTTGCCGAAGTTCTCGATTTCCTCCTTAAATTGATCCAGCACTCCTTTGAAGAACTTCAGGGTCCGCCGGATGATGGCCTTGGCATCGGGCAAGCCGGCAAGGATTTTGTCGCGGACGGCGGGTTCAAGAGGGGCGTTCACTCCGCCCGGGACTGTCCAAGAGGGATGGATGCGCTCCTTGGCGAGACCTGCAATGACCTGCTGCCCAAACTTGCGCAGGGCGATGCCGTCGTGGGCGATGTCCGGAAACTTTTCCAGCACTCCTAGCACGTTGCGTCGCGCCGGATCCGAATCCATTCCCAGCAAGAGGTCGGGCGAGGAAAGGTAGAAGAAGCTCAGGGCGTGGGACTGCACAAACTGGCCGCAATGCAGAATCTCCCGCAGCAGCACCGCGGTTTCAGGAATGCGGACGCTCATGATGGCGTCGCAGGCTTTGGAGGAAGCCAGCAGATGGCTGACGGGGCAGATCCCACAGATGCGCGCCGTGATGGACGGCATCTCGTAATACGGGCGACCCTCGGTGAATTTCTCAAACCCCCGCACCTGGGCGATGTGCAATTGCGTACTCGCCACCTGCCCGCTATCGTCGAGCTGGATCGAGATTTTGGCGTGGCCCTCGATTCGCGTGACGGCATCGATCATAATTTTCTTCATCAGGGACTCCTTAGCGCGCGGATGAACAATTGTGGATAAAGGGCGAATGCCTGCTAATGGGTATCACATCCCAAACAGGGACGTAATGTCGTATCTCCCTCCTACCCTGCCCTTTGCTCATTTGCTTTCAATAGATTGTAGATCCGTGTGCATCCGTATAAATCCGCGGCTTCTGTCTAGCCGAATTTCACCTTGGTACTCAAATCGGGCATCCGGCCGTCGAGCAACTCACCCAGCACGTAACCGATGGCGGAAGCGGGGGGTGGGCAACCGGGCACGAACAGGTCCACCTTCACGACCTCTTGCAGAGGTATGGCGCGCTTCAGCAGGGTCGGAACGCCCTCGGAGGGAATGCGCGGCTTCTCATCCACGCCCTGGACGTAAATTCTCTCCAGGAGTTTTTTGACGGGAATGGGATTGCGCATGGCCGGCACATTGCTGGTGACCGCGCAATCGCCCAACGCCACCAGCAGGCGGGTGCGCTCGCGAACCTGCTTGATTTTTTCGTAATCGTCCTGGTTGGAGACCGCGCCCTCGACGATGGTCACGTCCACGTCCTCGGGAAACTCCTGGGCGTCGACCAGGGGGCCATACACGATGTCGGCCTTCTGCCCCACCGCGGCAATGCCCTCGTCAAGGTCCAGAATCGACATGTGGCAGCCGGAGCAACCGTCCAGCCACAGCGTAGCCACTTTGGCTTTCTTCATGCGTAGACTCCCCGTTCCTAGTAGCGCCGACCTTTAGGTCGGCACGTGCCGGGCTAAAGCCCGGCGCTACTTTCAGGCATGCACCGCTCGTTTTACCGCCAGCCACTTGATGTTCTCATTGCTCTTGATCATTTCTTCCACTGCCCGACCTTTTTCCGCCAGCGCCCCGGTGGGGCACACTTGCACGCACTTGCCGCATTTGGTGCAGGCTTTGGACTCCCCCCAGGGCCGGTCAAGGTCCGAAACCAGGCGCGAGTTGATGCCCCGCGCGCTGATTTCCCACACATTCGCCCCTTCCACTTCCGCGCACACCCGCACGCAGCGCGTGCAGAGAATGCAGCGGTTGTGGTCCAGGATATAACGTTCATGCGAAACATCCACCGGCAGGCGGGGGTAGTTATAAGGAAAATGGACGTGGGTCACTCCCAGGCGCTGGGCCATCGCCTGCAATTCGCAGTGATTGTTGCAAACGCAAACCGAGCAGTAGTGATTGCGCTCGAGCAGCAGAAACTCCACGGCCATCTGGCGATGCCGCAAGAGCTTATCGGAGTTGGTATTCACCGACATGCCGTTCTGGATGGGAGTGGTGCAAGCGGGCAACAGGCGCCCCACCCCGGCCACCTCCACCAAGCAGAGGCGGCAAGACCCCGACGGGCTCAGCCCCTCGAGGAAGCAGAGCGTGGGGATATACTTCTTGTTGGCGCGCGCGACATCCAGGATCGTCTGGCCCTCACTGGCCCGGCAAAGCTCGCCGTCGATCCGAACGGAAATTTCCTGAGCCATCTGTTTGCTCCCTCCCGTAAGAGTGGTTAGTGGCTAGTCAGCCGCTGGCGGTTAGCCTCCCACTCACCTTCCGACGCAGTGACGCAATCATCTTTTGCAGCTCGACGACCATAGCGCTAGTGTGGTGTCCCACAGTAATCATCCTCCGGCAAAGCCGGAGGCTTTACGGTGGCTGGCCCCTCAAAGGGGCCTGCCCGCCACCGTCGGGAAAAGACCCCTCACCCACCGCCTTGCGGTCCCCCCTCTCCCCAAGAGCTTGTGACCTTTTTGAAGCCACTGGCCGCAGGGGGGTGCCTTGGGAGTCCTGGGGCAGTAGGCGGGGCGGCTCGGACCGGCCGGGGGAGCGGTTGTGGCGCCCCGGTTCGGTTTCGGACGCTCGCTGGGCGCTGGCAGGTGCTGCCCGCCGCGGCGGGTTCAGGCCCGCCACGGTGGGTTTAGGCCAGCAAGTGCGGGGCGAAGTGCATCACGTTGTAGGCCAGGGCGCTCCACAGCGCCACGCACCGCGCCTTGGCCAGTCCGCGCACCAGAATCTGACCCAGGCCGCGATAGGTGCGCAAATCGGCGTTGACGGTTTCGCTGGTGGCCGCCCGCTGTCGATAGATTTTCTTTCCCTCCTCGCTTTGCATGCGCTGCTTCCAGGCGCGGATCGCTTCGCTGTCTCCCGCCTGGGGCTCCAGTTCCTTCCCCCGCTTCTGCCGATCCTGCGCCGTGTGGGGAGGAATGAACAGCGCCACATCCTCCTCATGCGCCGCTTCCAAGTCTTCCTTCCGCAGGTAACCACCGTCCAACAGGTGCTCTTGCACCGTGCCCCCCGTGCGCTCTTGCACCTGCTCCCGCAACGGCGCGCTCAACCCTCCCGAGCCCGAACCCTCCGCCGTTACCTCCACCCCCACGATGGCGCGACTCTCCGGGTCCGCCGCCAACTGCACATTCACCGCCGGATTGTAGCCGCCGTTGGGCATCTTCATCACCCGCGCTTCCGCGTCCGTCGTGCTCACCCGCGGCGCCTTCTCCGCAATCTTCTCTCCCCGCTTGCCCCCCGTCCGCTTCACACGCGCTGCCTGCCGCCGCTGCAGTTCCGGCAACTGCGCGATGGCCTGCTGCAGACGTTCCTGCCGCTCCCGCGCCGCCCGCTTCCGCGCGGCCGCTTGCCGCACGCTTACCCCCGCCCCCGCCGGCGACTCCAGTTGCTGCCGCAACTCCGCCACGTGCCGCTCCGCTTCCGCCAACAACTCCTCCAGCCGCGCTTCCCGCCGAAAACTCTTCGTCCCCGCCCCGACCCGCACCCGCATCCCGTCCTGGCTGATGCGGCTCACCCGCACCACCCCCTTGTCCACCAGCGCCGCGATCACCTGCGTGAACAGCGCGTCCAGCGCCTCTGCATGATCGGTACGAAAGTCCGCCAGCAAGTGATAGTTCACGGTCACGCCCCCGCACAGCCAGCGAAACGCCGCATTCTCCTCGCACTGCCGCGCCAACTCGCGCGCCCCGCCGATGCCCCGCACGCAGGCGTACAGCCACAACGACACCAAAAGCTGCGGATCGGTCGCATCGCGCCCCGCCACCCCTTCCCGCGCCTTGATCGACGCCTGGAACGCCGCCAAGTCCAAATGCTCCACCACCGCCGCCACCCGCCGCACCGGGTGCTCCGGCCCCACCAGGTCGTCCGGACATTGCGCCACCCAGCTCATCTGCCCACGCTCCGGCCGGCGCAGACGCACCGCCCTCCGGGCCCCCGCCGCCGCCTTCCCGCCCTGCGGAGGGGCACCCTCGGCGCTCTTCTCCACGGCTGGCGTTTCTACTTTCGAAGCATCAAACATCAAAATGTTTTCCATAACAGCCATATTAACTCACATACCGAACTCTCCGCCAGAAATATTTCCATCCCCGCCCTTGCCCTTTCACCTCCTCCTACTACCCCCTACCCTCCCCCGGCCCGCGGCCTAATAAAATCACAAGCTCCAAGGGAGAGGGAGTCAGCGCGCGCCGGCCCGCGCCCAACACCCCACTTGCCCTCGCCCGGGGCGAGGGGAGGGCCGATTTAGCTGCCCTCGCCCCCTTGGGGGAGAGGGTGGCTCGGCGAGGCGTTTTCATCAGCCGAGGCGAGACGGGTGAGGGGGTCTTGTCACTCACTTTTGCAGTCCTCACTAACCACTAGCCACCGCTCTTCTAGAAGTGGCTAGTGGCTAGAACGTCGGTCGCCACTTGCAACTAACCACTCATCACTAGACAATGCCTAGCCACTAGCCACTAACCACTGCTCTTAACATCGCACCGCAGGCAGCGGCTAGCCTCTTCCAGGGCTTCCTCCGCGGTCAGGGGCAACACGGCTTCCTGGAAGTCCTTCACTCGCTGCTTGGCGGGCAGCGGATGGGGGTGATGGCGGTGGCTCTCGCTGAGGTGTTCGGGCGGCGTCTGGTCATACTCGAAGTGCGGCAAAAACTCCTGGACGCGCACGTCTTCCATCAAGCGCTGATCGATAAAGCGCGCCGCCTTTTTTCCGTAGCCCATGGCGTTGGAAACGTTGGAAGCGCCGGAAATCAGGTCGCCGCCGGCGAAGAATTTTTCGCGGCTGGTTTCCATGGTATAGCGGTTATATTCCAGCGTGCCGTGCTCGGTAATGCTGAGGCCGGAAGCCTTGCAGAAGTCGCGGTCCACTGCCTCGCCGACGGCCAGAATCACCGTATCGCACTTAAAACTCTGAATTTCCTCGGTAGAAATGGGGCGGCGGCGGCCCGAGGAATCGAATTCACCGAGGCGCGTTTTTACCACCTCGATGGCCTTGACGGCGCCGTTCTCTCCCACGATGCGGTGGGGCGTGGCCAGAAAAACAAAGTGGGCGCCTTCCTGCTCGGCGGCTTCCACCTCTTCGTGAATGGCCGGCATGTCTTTGCGCTCGCGCCGGTAAATCACCGTGACGGTTGCGCCTTTGCGCAAGGCGGTGCGGGCCGAATCGATAGCGGCATTCCCTCCGCCGATAATCGCCACGCGCTGTCCGAGCGGCACCGCGGCGTTTTTGGCGATGCCTTCCAGGAACAGGAGCGCCGGCATCACCCCCTTGAGTTCGGTTCCCGGCAAGTAAACCCAGGCCTCTTTCCAGGTGCCAATGGAGAGGAAGACCGCCTCGTAATCAAGGCCCAGGTCGTTCAAGGAGATGTCCGATCCCACGCTTTTGTTGAACTCGAACTTGATGCCGAGGCGGCGAATCAATTCGATTTCCCTGGCCAGAACGGCTTTGGGCAACCGGTATTCAGGCAGGGCAAACCGCAACATTCCGCCCGCCTCCGCATGCGACTCATAAACCGTAACTTCGTGGCCAAACAGGGCCAGGTAGAACGCCGCCGTCAGGCCCGTGGGACCTGCTCCCACCACGGCGATTTTCTTGCCCGTGGCCGGCATCTTGCGCGCCGCGACGCGGTCCGCCATTTCATCAAAACGGTCGGAGAGCAGGATGGTGTCCGCAATCAGCCGGTGTACTTCGCGCATGTTCACCGCTTCGTCGATGGAGTGGCGGCGGCAGCGATTATCGCAGGGATGCTGGCAGACGCGGCCCGTGGACGCGGGCAGAGGGTTATCCAGAATGACGGATTCAAAGGCTTCGTCCAGCCGCCCTTCCTTGTAAAGCTCCAGAAAGCGGGGAATGTTCATGTGCAGCGGGCAACTGTTCTCGCAAGGGGAAAGGGCCAAATCCTGGCAGACACCGGCGCGGCACCGGTGGGCGCGTATATGGTCTTCGAACTCATGACGGAAGTGCCGCATGGTGGTCAGCACCGGGTTGGGCGCTGTCTGTCCCAGCCCGCACAGGGAGGTATCGCGAATCATGCGTCCCAATTCGTCCAGGGTGGTCAGATCTTCTTCCGTTCCCTTCCCCTGGGTAAACTGGTTGAGGATGCGGAGGCCCTTGTCCAGCCCCACGCGGCACGGTACGCACTTGCCGCAGGACTCGGAATGGGTGAACTCGATGAAGTAGCGGGCCACGTCCACCATGCAGTTGTCTTCATCCATCACCACCATGCCGCCGGAACCCATAATGGAGCCGAGTTTGGCCAGCGTCTCGTAATCCACCGGCGTATCAAACATCTCCTGGGGGATGCATCCGCCCGAAGGTCCGCCGGTTTGCACCGCCTTGATGGCGTGCCCGCTCGACGCTCCCTCGCCCACGTCGTAGACAAAAGTCTTGAGCGTGGTCCCCAGGGGCATTTCCACCAAGCCCGTATTCTTCACCTTGCCGACCAGGGAAAAAACCTTGGTTCCGGGACTCTTGGCGCTGCCCGTTTCCGTGAACCAGGCCGGGCCCTTGGCAATGATGGGGGCCACGTTGTACCAGGTCTCGACGTTATTGATGTTGGTGGGAAATCCCCACAAGCCCTTATGCGCGGGAAAGGGCGGACGCGGCCGGGGCCGCCCGGCACGGCCTTCGAGCGAGGCGATCAGCGCCGTTTCCTCGCCGCAAACGAAGGCGCCCGCGCCTTCCACCACCTCGATATTGAAATTGAAACCGCGGCCGAGAATATCTTCGCCCATCAATCCGTACTCTTTGGCCTGCTCGACGGCGCGTTCCAGGCGATGCACGGCCAGCGGATACTCGGCGCGGATGTAAACAATGCCCAGGGTGGCGCCGGTCAGGAAACCGGCGATCAGCATGCCCTCGAGCAGGGAGTGCGGATCGCTCTCGATTTCGTTCCGGTTCATGTAGGCGCCGGGGTCGCCTTCATCGGCATTACAGATGATGTACTTCCTCGCCGCCACCCCCTTACGCAGATAATCCCATTTCTGGCCGGTGGAAAACCCGGCGCCGCCGCGCCCCCGCAGTTTAGCGGCTTTGATCTGCTCGATCACCACGTCCGGGCGATTATCGATGAGCACGTTGTAAAGCGACTGATAGCCGCCCACCGCGATGTACTCCTCGACATCGTCAGGATTGATGAGCCCGCAATTGCGCAAAACGATCTTCTTCTGGCCCTTAAAGAAGGGAATATCGGTCCAGGAGGGAATGTTGGCGTAGCCACTGCCGTACTTGACTTGCGCGGTGATATGGTCCCAATCCTCAATCTTGCAAAGGGCCAGGCCGGTAGGGATCTTCCCCATCATGACGTCATCAATAATCTCGTCGATCTGCTGGCTCTGCACCTTGTGGAGAATCACCAGGGGCCGGCCGGGAAGCCAAACATTCACTAGCGGCTCCTCGGCGCAGAAACCGAAGCAGCCCACGCGGGCCAGAAAGATGTCCAGGCCGCGCTTGTCGATGGCATCGGCAAAGGCGTGGAAGACGGCTTCCGCCCCATTGCCGGCGCCGCAGGTGCCCATGCCCACGGCAATGCGAGGGCGGAAAGGTAGAAGCTTGGCCATCCCTGCCCCACGAACCGTGCTGAACGTGCTCAAATCCCGGATGCGCGTCATTTCTTTGCCGTCTCCCTTCGCAAATGCTCCAGCTCGCGTTGCAGCGTCTGCTCGTTCATGTGGCCATACACTTCATGATTGACCTCGACCACCGGAGCCAGGGCGCATTGGCCAAAGCAAGCCACCGTGCGCAGCGTATACATGCCATCCGGCGTATTGAGCGAGATTTTTTCCCCCGGCTCTTCGTCGGGGTTGTGGAACCCCAGCTTGAACATCAGGCTCTGGAGGAGCTCGCGCGAGCCGCGGGTGTGGCAAGCCGTCCCGCGGCAAATGCAGATGGTGTTCTTTCCCTGCGGCTCGAGGTTAAAAAGGGCGTAAAACGTTACCACGCTGTAAACGCGCGACAATGGTATGTCGGTCTTGGCGCAAATGTACTCGAGGGTGTCGCGCGAAAGAAACTTGCGCGGATTGTGCTCCTGGGCCTTTTCCAGGATGCCGAGCAGAGCGCCCGGGCGGCGGCCTTCCGCGGTGATTAACCGATCCAGGAATTCCTGCTCGGATTCGGCCAGCGGAACAGACATTAACGTCGCCATTTGCTTACTCCTTGGGCCACGGATTAACACCGATCAACACGGATTAAGAACGAACAAAAAGAAAAAATACAGACCGAAAAGACTTACCAAGCATCCCTCCGCATGGCCTTTGCTTTTTCAGTTTGGCTCTCTCCTGATCCGTGTTCATTCGTGTCAATCCGCGGCTGTTCGCCGTAATTCGTCCAGGACCGTGCCATCCGGCGCCAGCAACTGGACTTGCAGGGCCATGTGTCCGAGCGCATGCGTCGAACAGCTCAGGCAAGGATCAAAGGCGCGGACTACTGCTTCCACGCGATTGAGCATGCCTTCCGAAAGCTTTTCGCCATTCACGAAATGCTTGGCCACCTGCAAAACCCCGCGATTGAGCGCCAGGTTGTTATGGCCCGTGGCAATGATCATATTGGCCCAGGTGACGAGGCCATTGTCGTCCACCTTGTAGTGGTGGATCAGGGTGCCGCGCGGAGCTTCCGACACGCCGATGCCCTCCGGGTTATTGGTCCCGGCAAAAGCCCGAATGTGTTTGGAGAGGATATCCGGGTCCTGGAGCAATTGCTGCATGCGCTCCAGGCCGTAAATGATTTCGATCAGCCGCGCGTAATGGTAGTAGAAAGAGCTGAGCACGGCGCCACGGTCGAGCTCGCGAAACTCCGCCCACTCCTGGTCGGCGCGCGGGGTTCCGCAGCGGTCGACAATGTTCAAGCGCGCCAGCGGCCCCACGCGGTAAATGCCCTCGGGATAGCCGCGCGGCTTGTAATACGGAGACTTCAGATAGCTGTCGGGTTCGCAGGCCTCGCCGATGACCTCCGCGTAATTGAGGACGTCCAGTTTATCCGCCACGATGTTGCCGCGCGAATCCACCACGCGGAGGAATCCATGGTAGTGTTCGAGCTCCCCCGTCGGGCTGATCAATCCCAGGAAATAGGTGGGGAAATTGGCGAAAGTCCGGATTTCCTCGCGGAATTGCTCGAGGACGGTCTTGAACGCGTCGAGCGTTTTCTGCGCGACTTGCAATCCTTCCGGCAGGAGGGCCAGGATTTTGTCGCGGGTAGCCACGGACAGGGGCTCATTGACCCCGCCCGCCACTACCCAGGCCGGGTGAATCCGCTTCCCCGCCATCATTTCGATAATCTGCTGCCCGATTTGCCGCAAGCGCACGCCGTCGCGCGCCACTTCCGGGTGGTCCTCCGCCAAGCCAAAAATATTCCGCCGCGCCGGGTCGGAATCCAGACCCAGCAGGAAATCCGGAGAAGAGAGGTGGAAAAAACTGAGCGCATGGGACTGCACAATCTGCGCCAGGTTCAGGACGGTGCGCAGCTTGACGGCGGGGACGGGAATGCGCGTGGCCAAAATCGCATCGCAGGCTTTCGCCGAGGCGATCAGGTGGCTCACCGGGCAGATACCACAGATGCGCGCCATCAGCGAGGGCATTTCGTAAAACGGCCGGCCCTCGCAGAGCTTCTCAAAGCCGCGGAATTGCGTGACGTGAAAGCGCGCCTCCGTCACCTTGCCCTGCTCGTCAAGCTGAATCGAGATTTTCCCGTGGCCTTCGATGCGGGTCACGGGATTGATCACCAACGTCTGCTGGCTCATGGTTTTTCTCCACAGCTCACAGCTAACAGCCGACAGTCAAACCATCATTTACCTGACAGCCGACAGTCGAACCTTCATCTTGCTGTCAGCTCTTAGCTGTTAGCTGTCGGCTGTTAGCTGTGAGCTGCCCTTACGCTCCAAACCTCGTCTTCGCGCTCAACTCCGGACATCGCCCCTCCAGGATATCCGTCAACACCAGGAAGATGGTGTCGGCGGAGGGAGGACAGCCCGGCACGTAACAGTCCACGTTGACAAACTCATGGATGGGCCGGGCCTGGGGAAGCAGGGTGGGCACCGCCTCCCGGGGCGCTCCCGGCTGGAACGAAGCATTCTCCACATAGGCGCGGTCCAGCACATCCCGGACCTTAAAGGGATTCCGCATGGACGGTATATTCGCGGTTACCGCACAATCGCCCAAGGAGACCACCAGGCGCGAGCGGGCGCGGACCTTTTGGATTTTCTCCAGGTCTTCGTCGCTGCTCACCGCGCCTTCTACGAGCGTCACATCCACGTTTTCAGGAAACTCTTTCTGATCCACCAGAGGACTGAAAACCACGTCCATCTTCCCGGCCAGTTCGAGCAGGCGCTCGTCCATATCCAGGAACGACATGTGGCAGCCCGAGCAGCCATCCAACCATAAAGTCGCAACGCGTGCTTTACTCACCAGCGTCTCTCCCGCATTAACGTCAGATAGGGCAGGAATTGCCGTTGTTTGGTCATTTCCCGCACCGACTTGCCTTTTTCCACGAGCGCCCCGGTGGGACAAACGTTGATGCACTTACCGCACCCCGTGCAGGTTTCCGATGCGCCCCAGGGCTGATTGAGGTCGGTAATGACCTGGGCATTCACCCCCCGGCCCAATACGTCCCAGGTGTGCGCTCCTTCGATTTCGTCGCACACGCGCACGCAGCGCGTGCATAGGATGCAGCGATTGTGATCCACCACAAAACGCTCGTGGGATCCATCCACCCCCAGGCGCGGATAGCGGTAAGAAAAATGCACATGGGTCATTTGCAAGGTCTGCGAAAGGTTCTGCAATTCGCAGTGCCCGTTGGAGACGCAAACCGCGCACACATGGTTACGCTCGGAAAAAAGCAGTTCCAGAATCGACCGGCGATACTTGCTGAGCCGCTCGCTGTTGAGTGTCACTTCCATGCCTTCCGCCACCTGGGTGACGCAGGCCGGAAGCAGTTTGTTGACACCTTTCACCTCCACCAGGCAGAGGCGGCAGGCGCCCACGCGGGAAAGACCCGTCAGGTGGCAAAGGGTGGGAATGTACATATTGTTTTCCCGCGCCACCTGGAGGATGGTCTGGTCGCCCCGCGCGCTGATGTCGCGCCCATCCATGTTGAGAGTGATTACGCGAATCGCTGGACTCAAGCTGCTACCCTCCTTCTCTCACAGCCGACAGCTTACAGCTCACAGCCGACAGCTCACAGCTAACAGTAAGAACGTAGGCTCGCTTAGCGATGACAGTCGAATTTCCATATGACCGCCTGCTGTAACCTCATCCGGCTGACGGCCGACAAGTAACTGTCTGCTGTCGGCTGTCAGCTCCTAGCTGATTTCATGCTGCCTTCTCCACAATCTTCTCCCGAAGCGAATTCAGCATCCGGGCGATTTCGGAAATCTCCTCGAGGAGATCTTTAGATCGCATGCTGGGGAAATATCCCAAGTCCGAACTTAATACGATCAAGTATTCCGTCTCCGATAATGAGCCCTCGGCGATGTTGAGAAAACGGGCAAAATCCAGCGGCCCGGAGCGCTTGGCGCCCTCCGCAATATTCGTAGGAACCGAGGCGGCGCTGCGTCGCAGTTGCGAGATCAACCCGAATCTCTCATCTTTCGGGAAGCTCGTCGTCAGCTTGTACAAATCCAGAACCAGTTGGTGGCTGCGTTGCCAGACCTTCAGGTTCCTGAAATGTTGCATAGGTGGTTCTCCTGAGCTGACAGCTCACAGCTAACAGCTCACAGTGAAGCATTCCTCTAACTGACTTCTCACCCGCTCACCAACCTGAAAGCTGTCGGCTGTTAGCTGTCGGCTGTTAGCTGTTCGCTGTTAGCTGTCGGCTGTTAGCTGTCAGCTCGCAACGCGCACACACCCGCCGGGCATTTCTTTTCTTCCACATGCGCTTTGTATTCATCCCGGAAGTACCGCAAGGTGCTGAGCACAGGGTTCGGCGCGGATTGGCCCAAGCCGCACAGGCTGGTATTCATCACCAGATCGCACAATTCCTCCAGATCCGCGACGTTCTGGGGGGTTGCCTGGCCCGCCGTGATGCGCGCCAGGAGTTCGTACATCTGATAGGTTCCCACGCGGCAGGGAACGCACTTGCCGCAGGACTCCGACATGCAGAACTCCATGAAAAATTTGGCGACATCCACCATGCAGGAGGTGTCGTCCATCACGATCATGCCTCCCGAGCCCATGATGGAACCCAGCTTCTTGAGCGACTCATAATCCACCGGCATGTCCAGGAACTCGGCGGGAATGCACCCTCCGGAAGGTCCGCCGGTTTGCACCGCCTTGAAGACGCGCCCCTGGGGAACGCCGCCGCCAATTTCAAAAATAATGTCGCGCAGGGTGATGCCCATGGGCACTTCGATTAAGCCAGTGTTTTGGACGCGGCCCGCCAGGGCAAAGACCTTCGTGCCCTTGCTCTTCTCCGTCCCAATGCGCGCTAACCAATCGCCGCCGTTGCGCAGGATGGGCGGAATATTGGCGAACGTCTCCACGTTGTTGATGAGCGTGGGATAACCCCAAAGCCCTTCCGCCGCCGGAAAGGGCGGCCGCGGCCGAGGGGTTCCGCGCTTGCCTTCGATGGAAGCGATCAGCGCCGTTTCCTCGCCACATACAAAGGCCCCGGCGCCGAGGCGCAATTCCACATGGAAGCTGTGCGTGGTGCCGAAGATGTTGTTCCCCAACAGCCCCAGGTTTTGCGCCTGGCGAATGGCGGTTTTCAGGTTCTTGATGGCCAGGGGATACTCGGCGCGCACGTAAATGTAACCCTGCTGGGCATCTACGGCATAAGCGGCAATGGCCATGCCCTCCAGCACGCGGTGCGGATCGCCTTCGAGCACGCTGCGGTCCATGAAAGCGCCGGGGTCGCCCTCGTCTCCGTTGCAGACCACGTACTTTTTGTCCGCATCGGCTTTCGCTACCGTGCTCCACTTGAGTCCGGTGGGGTAGCCGGCGCCGCCGCGCCCGCGCAAACCGCTGCGCAGGACCTGCTCGATGACCTCGCCGGGAGAGAATTCCGTCAGGGCCTTAACCAGCGCCTCATAACCGCCCGCCGCGATGTAGTCTTCGACCTGCTCGGGGTCAATACGGCCGCAATTCTCCAGGACAACCTTGACCTGGCGGCGGAAGAAAGGCATGTCGGTGGGGCATTCGAGGCGCGCCACCGGCTCCGCGTCCAGGCTCTTGATGATGTCCGCCGCGTCGCCCTCGTTTACATTCTGGTACATGAGGTTACGCGGCTTTACCGCCACCAGCGGACCATTGGCGCACAGGCCCATGCAACCCACGCCCTTCACCTTGCACTGATGCTCGAGCCCGCGGTCCTTCACTTCCTTTTCCAGCGCGGCCTTGACCTTGTCGCTCCCGGAAGAGATGCAACCCGCCGCGGTACAAACGTGCAGGCGGTTCTTGAATTGCCGCTCTGCTTCCTCCTGTTTGGCGGTTATTTCGCCAAGTTCCTCCGGCGTCATTGCCCCCACCTCCCGGCTCTTGCCAGCATCTCTGCGGAATTCATCTTCCCCGCTACCTGGCCGTCAAACACCGCGCACGGCGCCAGTCCGCACGCCCCCAGGCAGCGCGCCGTGAGTAGCGAGACATTGCCGTCTGGGGTGGTCTCTCCGGGATTGATTTCGTATTTGTTCTCCACGTCGGTCAGCAACTGCGCCGCCCCCTTGATATAACAGGCCGTCCCCATGCAGACTACGCAGGTATGCTTGCCGGGGGGCTTCATCGTGAAGTAGTGATAAAAAGTCGCTACTCCATAGGCCTGACTCAGCGGGACCCGCAAGCTCGTGGCCACATACCGCAGCGAATCGGTGTCCAGATAACCGAACGATTCCTGCACGGTGTGCAGCGCCTCAATCAGGCCGTTCGATTGGTTGCCCAAGCGGCGCATCGTGGCATCCACGATCTTCCAGCGCTTGTCCGCCGATGGCGCAACCGGTTTTCGAAAACTGGTACCCATTTCACACCCCTTAGTTAGTTGCCACAAGACCGAGGTCAGATTCACAAACTCTTCACGCCGCCGGTGCCCATATGCTCGTTTTCCCTCCAAGCCACACTTCAGGCCTCGACGTTGGGACCTCGAACCTCGGACTTCGGACTTTCAGCGGGGAACCGCGGACGACGGACTTCGGACCCCGGACTGCGACTTATGGCGCCGTCTTCCCCAACTTGTCACCTGCCGAGCGGAACGCTTCGGCGTAACCGGTAAAGCTGCGCAACATGCGGATAAGGTCTGCACGCGGCGTACCGTTCTTCAGCAGGTAACTCGAGAACGAATCCGGGTTGGGACTTTCCATCGGGCCAAAACAACCGTAGCAGCCGCGATTATAGGCAGGACACAGCGCGCCGCACCCCGCCTGCGTGAGAGGACCCAGACAGGGGATTCCCTTAGCCACCATCACGCAAGACGTGCCCCGCCGCTTGCACTCCAGGCAAACCGAGTGGCGAGGGAGATGCGGCGTGTTCCCCATCAACAACGTCGTGAGGACTTCCAGGATCTGATACTTGTTGATCGGGCACCCATTTAATTCAAAATCCACGGCCACGTGCGTCGAAATGGGCGTGGAGAGCTCCAGGGTATTGATATAGGCGGGCGTGGCATAGACCGTCCGCACGAAGTCATTGACGTCCGCCCAGTTGCGCAAGGCCTGGATGCCTCCGGAAGTAGCGCAGGCGCCGATGGTAATCAGGTACTTGGACTTCTCGCGAACCTTGTGAAGCCGCTCGATATCCTCTTCGGTGGTCACCGAGCCTTCCACCAGGGTCACGTCATACGGCCCTTCCAGCGTCTGGGAGCGCGCTTCCAGGAAATAGGCGACTTCCACGGCGCCCGCCAGGCTCAACAGCTCATCTTCCAAACTTAATAGCGCCAGTTGACAGCCATCACATGAGGAGAACTTGTAAACCGCCAGTTTGGGGCGCGATTCGGGAGACATCTTAGAAGTCCTCCTTGCCAAAGAACGGCTCGATCGCGGCAAAATTGAGCACCGGCCCATGCTTGCAGATAAATGTGGGCCCGAACTGGCAGTGCCCGCAGAATCCCACGGCGCACTTCATGTTGCGTTCCATGGACACAAAGACCGATTGCTTGGGAATGCGCCGCGCCAAGGCTTCGTAAATCACGAAGCGCATCATGATTTCCGGCCCGCACGTCATTACCAGGGTTTGCTTGGGGTCCACGCGGATGCGATAAAAGAGTTGGGGCACGACGCCCACCTGCCCCTTCCAGTTCTCATCCGCAAGGTCCACGGTAACATGCACTTCAATTCCGCCCTCGCGCCAACGTCCGATTTCCTCGTTGTACAAAAGGTCGGCCGGAGTGCGCGCTCCCAGAAGAAGCAGGACGCGGCCGTACTGATCGCGCTGGCGCATCACCGAAAGGATGACGGGCCGCAGCGGGGCCAACCCAATTCCGCCCGCCACCAACACCAAGTTCTTTCCCGCCGCGTTGTCCAGCGGCCATGAACTCCCGTAAGGACCCCGCACGCCCACCACGTCTCCCACGCGCAGCCGACCGATGGCGCGCGTCACGCCGCCCGCGTAACGGATCGTATGGCCCAGCACCTGCGGTTCGCCGGGGTCGGAACAGACGGAGATGGCCACTTCTCCCACCCCCGGAAGGTAGAGCATGTTGAACTGTCCCGGAGAGAAGCGATAAGCCGCCGTCTCGGCGGGATCCACGAAGGCCAGCGAAAACGTGGAAATGCCGTAGGCTTCCGGCTTGATGGACTCAATCACCGCCGGATGCGGCAGCATGGGGTCCTGAGCAGTTCGCGGATCGAGATTGGACATTAAGACGCTCATAACTGAGGTTCCAGGTGCTAAGTTCTAGGTGCCAAGTATCAGGTGCCAGGTGTCAGGTTCCGATAAAGAACTCCCAAACTCATTTCGTCGAGCCCAGAACCTCTGAGCTGGCCCTGGCACCTGACACCTGATACCTGACACCTTCCTTTACGCCTTTCCTCGAATGGCCTGCACTTCCTCCGTGATATCGATCCCCACCGGACACCAGGTGATGCAGCGCCCGCAGCCGACGCAGCCGGAGACCCCGAACTGATCGATCCACGATGCCAGCTTGTGGGTCAGCCATTGCCGGTAGCGGGAGCGAATGGTGGGGCGAATGTTACCGCCATGCACGTGGGAGAAATCCAGGGCGAAGCAGGAGTCCCAAACGCGGGTTCGCTCCGCCGCCGTCGCCGTCAGATTGCTATGGTCTTCCACGGTCACGCAGAAACAGGTGGGACAAACCTGCGTGCAATTGGCGCAGGAAAGGCAGCGCGTCGCTACCTCATCCCAGCGCGGGTGGTCCAAATTGTCGTAAAGCAAGCGCGGCAAGTCGTCGGTGCGCATCTGGCGCTGCATCTCGCGTTCCGCCCGGGCGCAGGCTTGCGCCGCTCGTCCCAGATCGAAAGCGGTGGCAGGCTCCCACGCCGTGTCGCGGAGCATTTCCGAGCCGGCCTCAGAACCGACCTCGACCACGAAATTATCAGGCAACTCCGTGACCGCCAGGTCATATCCCCCTGACGCCCGCGGGCCGGTCTTCATGGAAACACAGAAGCAGGTTGAGACCGGCTGCGTGCAATGCACCGCCAGGATGAAAATCGGCCCCCGCCGCCGCGCGTAATGGGGATCACGAAACTCTCCCGTCATGAACACGCGGTCCTGGATGGCGATGGCGCTCAACTCGCAAGCGCGCACGCCGATGAAGGCATAACGCGGACTCAAGTTGCGCGCGGGCTGCACTCGCCAGTTGCCGTTTTCCTTTTCCACAGAAAAAAGGCTCAAGTGCGAAGGGTGCAGGTATTGCTTCCACGATTGCGGCCCGCAGCTATAGGAAAAATACAGCGGCTCGCGAGTTTGCTTGAGCCGGTAATGCCCCGGAGATTGCTGGTCAGTCCAACCCACCGGAAGCTCGCTCATCTGGGTGATCTCGTCGAGGGTGATGGCGCCTTCCCGAACCGTGGGGCCCACTAGGGAGAAGCCCGACACCCGCAAGTTGTCGAAGACTTTCTGTAACGACGCCTTGGCGATCACTACGCTGGCGGCAACCCGTGGGAGGCTTGGTGTCATAAAGTGTCCCTTCGGCATTACTTCTGCAAGACTTGAGCCAAATGGGTATCGATAAGAACATTATGAACGATTACAATTTCAACAAATTAGACCCTATAATCCTGACAAAATATTCCATTTAGAAAAGAACGGGCACATTGAGACCGCATGCCAGTTTTCCCTGCGATGAATGCCCCAATCTTCGAGTCACTGCTTGCGGCATTTCATCAAAGCCCCGGAAAACAATTTGCCCGAACATAATGACCGTGGCTTTTCAACCACACCTCGGGTGCAGAGACGTGCCACGGCCGTCCCGGCCGTGCTCGGGGCACGGGCGGGAGAAGCTGTGAAAAAATCGATTTTGCTGATTTTGGCACTCTTTATTTTCATTGATTTACATTGTGGATAACATGCCAAGAATCGATTTTTTCACAGCTTCGGACGCCCCTGGCACGAAATCTTCGCGCGGCAATAACTTCCTGGCGGCTAGTGCTCAGGATATGCAAGCATCTAAATCAAAACCGCCCTAGCGATGCCCGAAAGCCCGCGCTGCTTATTCGAGCGCCTATGTCTGCGAGTGGAGCGGGGATCGTGCGGAGACGATCGTAAACGGCTCCCATTTCAGATCGGGTACGAAGGGATAACTCGGAACACGAAACTGGTTCTTCGGCAGGTGGACGATATCCTGATTAACCGCGCCCTCGGTGAGCGCCATCAGATTGGGATTCGCAATCTTGGCAATCGGCGGAACCAGATATCCAGCCTTCACGACAACAATTTTGAAGCGGGTGGGTTCCAGCCCTAGGGAGGTGAAATCAATAATCTCATGGAAAGGGCGACGCCGCGCGGTCAAGACCACCGATATGCCGTTAACATCAACCACCGCTTGGCGTTCGGGCAGATCGTTGGTGGATAACAAGAAAACGACCTTTCCGGTGACCTCTACGGGTTTGCTCCCCTGCGGGTCGAGGGTGCCTCCAATTTTGAGTGGGAGTGTTGCACCCAGCCCGGCGCGGTAGCAGGCTTCGGTAGCGGGCCGGTCGGCAATGCCGGCAAAGAGGCAATCCTTAACAGAATGGCGCAGGAGTTCGGCAAGAGCATCCGCCCGGTCGCCACTTCCTCCGGCGGTGGGATTGTCGCCCGAATCGGAAATGACCACCGGCTTGGTGTCGAGACGCCGGGCTTGTTCGATGCATTCCGCCATAGTGCCCGTGGGCACGCCGAATTGGAATTCCTGGCGCGCGTCCCAGTACTGCTGCGCCAGCGAGAGCGCGTCTTGCTTCAGCAAATCCGGCTTGGTGCCGGTCAGGACGGCGCTGGCGGTGGCGCGCGGTTCGTCCGCCCAAACATACCCAACCAGCAAGGAAGCGTCCAGCACCCCAGGCTCGGCATTCATGCCGGGCAGTTGCGCCCAGAGGCGCTTGGCCGGGTTGTAAAGCGTGCTGCTGCGTTCACCCGGCATCAAGACGGGGATGGGCGCCCAAACCATGATGGGGCGAATCCGTTGGTCCAGGCAATGGACCAGCATGTCACAGGCCCGCTGCGCGGTTTCCTCACGGTCAATATGCGGAGCGGTGCGAAAGGCCGAGAGCATGTCCAGGTTGTCGATGATGCGGCGGCTCAGACTCCCGTGAAGGTCAAAGCTTGCGGTCATCAGGCAATCCTTCCCCACCAGGGCGCGAGCCGCGGCGATCCAATCCCCGTCGGCATCTTGCGTGCCCTCGACATACATGGCTCCGTGCATGGGCAAATAGAGACCATCCAAGGGGAGCAGGTCGCTGACTCGGTGCAGGAATTCAGCCTTGAGTGCTTCGTAGGTCTTTCGTTCGACCGGCCCTCCGGGCACCGCCGCAGCCAGCAGGGTCGGCTGAAAAGGATAAGGGTAGGTTTTCAAATGGCGGAAGAACGGAGCGTCCGCCAGCGCCTGGCCTCTCTCAACGGTGAAATCTTCCATTCGGGCGCGAATGTGGCTGTAGGTACTGCACTCGATCTGGATGCCGCCGAAGGCGATCCGCTTGCCTTCCGCCGCCCGGCCCCTTCCCGCCATGCCCGACCGTAGAGATACGAATGCCGCCAGGGTTGCATCCTTCAGAAAAGTTCTGCGTCTCACAGATTCCCCCCCCTACGAAGATGATGAGCGTGAATCATCGAGCGGGTAGTATAGCGCGTCGGAGCGGCAATCAAGGATATTCTGTGGGTGGGATTTCGATGTGGGCGCCCTTCCTGCGGGCGAAGCCGAGCTTGGAGTGTGCGGTAGCAGCAGCTACCGCCTACCGCCTTTGCACCATACTGCAATCGCGCAAGAGCCAGAAAGGCGGTAGCTGCTGCTACCACACTCCAAGATGGACTTCACCACAGGGACACGGAGTTCACAGAGAACAGCCACAGGCAAGAACCGTAGCCAATGCCCTAAGCCTACCCCCTGCCTGCGCCAGCAGAAGTGCTTTTCTCCGTGGTCTCCGTGCCTCCGTGGTGAACCGTTCTTGTCCGGCCGATCTACGGAGTTGCGGCGGCCGAAGTTTGTTGTTGCGCCGCCGCGCTGTAGTTCCCGTTACCTGCCTGGTTGGCGTCAATGGTGCAGGTTCCGGTATTCTTCAGCATGGTCACCGTCGCGCTGGTCACCCCGGCAACGGTAGTCCGGGGTCCCAGCTTGCAGACGCCCGTGCTGCCCGCGTCCACCGACAACGCTACCTTCAGCCCGGAGCTGGAATCGGCGGCCACCGGGAAGGTGCTGTGGACGCTCGCCGCCGCCGAAGCCGGTGTGGTGATCGAGATGGTCTGGCCGACCGGCAAAGCTGCGGCCCAAGTTTGTTGTTGGGTCGCCCCGATGTAGTTGTTATTACCGGCCTGGTTAGCGTTAATATAGCAGGTGCCTGTGCCGCCTTTCATGGTCACCGTCGCGCTGGTCACCCCGCTCACCGTCGTCCGCGTTCCCAGCGAGCAGACGCTGCCCGCCGCCACCGACAACGCCACGGTCAGCCCGGAGTCGGAACTGGCGGCCACCGGGAAAGTGCTTTGGTAGCTTGCCGTCGACGGAGCCGACGTCGTGAACGAGACCGTCTGGCCGATGGGAGTGCCGGTGGTCGTCTGGGTCAGGCTCGCCTTGAGGTAGTTGGCATCGGTAACCCAGCTCACCTTGGAGGTGCAGGTCCCCGTCCCCTTCGTCGCCGTGTAGAGCGTGCCGACATTGGTGCACGACCCGCTCGCGGTGTAGGTGGGGGAAGTCGAACTGGTCGTCGTACTCGTGACCGTGAACGTCCCTTGGTAAGGCGCGCTTGGCGGTGCACCCGTGAACGTCACCGAAGGAGCGATCTTGCTGGCCGTGGTTTTCTGGAACACTTGCACCGAAGCGTAGTCGGTCCCCCCCGGCAAGGTTGCGATCTCCACGCACGATCCCGTCCCGCTGGTCATCGTATACGTTGTGCCGCTGTTGGTGCATGACCCGCTTGACGTGTAAACCGGCGAGGTCGAAATGCTGGTCGTCGCGTCCGGCACGCTGAACGTCGTCATGTAGGGTTCGGTGGGCGGCGCTCCCGTGAACGTTAACGTCGGAACAGTGAGATTCAACGCCACTGCGCCCTGTTGGGCGTTGATGCCCGGCAAGCCTGACGCGATAGCCAAGCCATCCCCGGTGACGCCCACATAGTTGCCGAAGAAGTTGTAGGTAAACATCTTCGAGGCGGCCAGTTCGTTGGTGTAAGTGGTCGTGGTGGCCCACCCGGTCACGGGCTCGACGAAGACATCCACCGCGCCCGTCGCAGAGTTAAAGCCGGGCGCGCCAGCCACGATCGCGCTGCCGTTGCTGCTGATGCCCACGGACGCGCCCAACAGGTCGCCGCTCCCCCCGGTCGTCGTGTTGGTCAGTTTGGCGGTCTCGTTTGGACCCCAGACGCCCCCGGTTATAACGAAGACATACGTCGCGCCCTGGTCAGAGTTGGAGTTGACGGTAGCATCGGGCGCGCCGGCCACCATGGTGCTGCCATCGCTGCTCGCGCCCACCGCGGAGCCCAAGGAGTCGCCGGGCCCCCCGTCGGAGGCGGTCAGCTTGGCGGTTTCGATGGCGTCCACCCAGCCGGTCACGGGCATGGTGAAAACATACGCCGCGCCTTGGCCGGAGTTGGAGCCGATGGTAGCCTCAGGCGCGCCGGCCACGATGGTGCTGCCCCCGGTGCTGATGCCCACAGAGTAGCCTAACTGGTCGAAGGGTTCCCCATCCGAGGCGGTCAGCTTGGCGTTTTGGGTGGCGTTCACCCAGCCGCTCCCGGGATTGACGTAGACATACGCTGCGCCTTGGCCGGGGTTGGAGCCGATGGTAGCCCCCTGGGCGCCGGCCACGATGGTGCCGCCGTCACTGCTGATGCCCACGGAGTAGCCCAAGAAGTAATTTTTCGCCCCGTCCGAGGCAGTCAGCATGGCGGTCTGGGTGGCGTTCGCCCAGCCGGTCCCGGAATTGACGAACACATACACCGCGCCCTGGAAATGTTGGGGAGCGAAGTTCGCATTCGGCGCGCCGGCCACGATGGTGCTGCCGTTGCTGCTAACACCCACCGACCAGCCCAAAAAGCCGTCGCCGCTCACCCCGCTCGAGGCGGTGAGCTTGGCGGTGTAAGTGGAAGTCGTTGCCCAGCCGCCCGCGGGGATGACGAAGACATACACCGCGCCCTGGTTGGGATTATTAAAAGGCGCGCCGGCCACGATAGTGGTCCCGTCGCTGCTATAGGCCACAGAGTAGCCCAACTGATCGCCGCTCGCCGAGTCCGAGGAACTCAGCACGGCCTGTTGGACGAACGGGTCCACGACCACGGGATAGCGCGCCCCGGCGTCCTCCACGCGCAGCCGCAACTCTTCCTTACCGAGCTCCAGCCAGGCTGCCAGTTCTTGTCCGCTCGCGTCGTGGGCGGTAAGGCCGGTATAACGCAGTACGGCCTGGCCGCGGCCGTCGCGCAGCGTCAATCCCTCTGCCCGTGCCCCGACCTCAGCCGGTAAGTCGGCCGAAGCCGTCAGGTCCCCCCCGATTTCGAGCGCAATGGTTAAGGGTGAGGAATTCCGCGTCCCGGAAGCTCCGCTTGCCGGTGGCGCGCTGAGCGTGAAACCCTGCTCCAGCCCCGCCGGCCCGTTCACGTACCACTCCACCAGCGGCCCCCGGGGGTACTCCACCCGGTTGGCCCGGTTTTGGGGAGCGGCCACGCCCACCTTTTCCAGACGGTCGCCATAGCCGTAGCCGCCCAGTGCCAGCCGCCAATGCGTCCGGCCCGAACGCACCTCCATACCCTGCCGCGTGAAATCCGCCTGAAGTGCCTGGGCGGGGTTTTGGGCGCGCAGGGCGCCCGCTATCGCTGCCACCTGATAGCGGCCATCGTTCTCCCCGAGCGTGGCGGAGACTGCCGGTTGTGCGGCCGCCGGCAAACTGGAAAATCCTTGCCGGGGCTTGAGGGTCTCGGGGGCAGCCTTCGCCGTCGGCCTTGCAAGTGAAACCTGCACTCCCGGAATCGAGGCGCCCGTGGAGGCATGAATCTTTCCCCGCGAAGTTGCCATGCCGGTTGGGGCCGTCAGGCCCACAGAAAACACTAAACTCCACGCCACTGCCATGCAGCCCAACAGGACTGCCCATGGACGAAGTTTGCTGTTTGTCATTACTCACCTCCTATGATGATGTAGGAATTTCATCCCCCTGGCCTCCGAGGACAGGAATTAAGCCAGACTTGATGCGCGCAATCGAGCTAAGCCAGGCTGGAGGCGCGCGATCGAGTTAGGCCAGACTGGATGCGGGACGTATACTAAGCATCAAGTGAACAGATTGTCAAGTGAATTGTGATGTACTCAAGATGAGATCTTTAGCAATGCCCAATTGTAAAAACGCGCCACCTGGCCCGTCATGCCGCGGAACATGCTTGAATTTCCTCCCAGTTCCCGATATAAACTCTGCGTTAAACGCGAACAGGCAAGTTCGCACATTCTTAACGTCCGAGGGAAAAGAGGGAATGAATCATGACGGATGAAATTAATCGGCGAGATTTTATGAAGCGTGCAGCCTTTGCCACGGCGGGCGTCAGCCTCTCGATGGCAGGGTTCAGCACGACGAAGGTTATGGGCGCGAACGACCGCATCCGGCTGGGCGTGATCGGCACGGGCCGGCAGGGCACGGACGATATGCAGAACTTCATGAAGCAGGGTGTGGAGGTGGCGGCCGTGTGCGACGTCTATCAGCCCAATTTGGATAAGGGGCTGGAGGCGGCCGGTGGCAAGGCCACGCCCTACAAAGATTTTCGCAAGATCCTGGACGACAAGGAAATCGATGTAGTTCTGGTCGGCACTCCGGACCACTGGCATCCACTCCCCATGGTGGAGGCCTGCAAGGCGGGCAAAGACGTTTACGTGGAAAAGCCCATCTGCGTGGCGGTGGAAGAGGGTCAAAAGATGGTGGCCGCGGCGCGCGCACACAACCGTGTGGTGCAGGTCGGACTTTGGCAGCGCTCCAATTCACACTTCCAGAAAGCCGTGGAGCTGGTGCAGAGCGGCGTGCTGGGCAAGGTCAACTTTGTACGCACCTGGAATTATGCCAATACCTATCCCGATGGCCAAGGGACTTATCCTGACTCCGACCCGCCCGCCGGGCTCGATTGGGACTTTTGGCTCGGCCCCGCGCCCAAGGTTACCTACAATTTTCAGCGCTTCGGCGTGGCCGACCATCGCTGGTCCACCTTCCGCTACTTTTACGATTACGCCAACGGCTGGCCGGGTGACTGGGCCGTGCATTTGATGGACATCGTGCTGTGGGCCATGAAGAGCGAGGGACCCACCGGCATCACCGCTATCGGCTCCAAACACCTTATCAAGGATAACACCGAAACTCCCGACACGCTGGACATCACCTGGGAGTTCCCCAACTTCATCGCCACCTATGAGTGCCGCCTTTGCAACAGCAATTCCATGTTCAAGAAAGAATACGGAATCTTGTTCCAAGGCACCGACGCCACCATGTTCCTTGACCGTGATGGTTTTGAGGTCTTTCCGGAACCGCTGGCCGAAGGCGATTACCGCGAAGTACACAGGCCGGAGGGGGGGGGCGCGGAACAGCGGGAGAAGGGCAAAGCGCCTTTCATGAAAATGGAGCGGGTCGATGACGGACTCCTCAATCATGTGGGCAATTTCCTGGAATGCATGCGCACCCGCAAACACCCGCAGACGGACATCGAATACGGCCATCGCAGCACCAGTTGCTGCCTGCTGGGGAACGTTGCCCTGCGCAGCAAGGAACACATCGAGTGGGACGTCGCCAATCAGAAGCTCTTGAAGGGCAGCCCCGCGGCACAGAAACTCCTCGGCCGCGAATACCGCGCGCCCTGGCAGTTGACGTTGTAGCAAAGCTGAAAGGCGAAGGTTGAAATTCGACATTTGCGAATTGCAGGGGCGGTTCGCGAACCGCCCCTACGAAGGTGTGATTTATTACTCATTGCAAAAGCCTCCAGACGTGCTATACTTAATTAGCGCTTATTACCGCGGTTGTGTGGTGCGGCTGCTCAGGTGATGTTCTTGGGCCGATAGTTTCCGCCTCCGGTTTCTCTCCGTAAGTCTTCAGCGCAATCTAAAACAAGTCTGGTCACGCAGGTGGCTGTGTACGGGCAGCTCTTTATACGCTCGCAACCGTTACCTTCGCCAGAGAAAAGAAGAAAAGATCAATGCAGAGTTTTTCAGAATTTACGATTTCACAATTTACCAAGGAGCGGCTGGCAGCAGCACGGTTTACGACGCCGACGCCGGTGCAAGCCGCGGCGATCCCGCAGGCGCTGGCCGGCAAGGACGTCCTGGCTACCGCTCAAACCGGGACCGGCAAGACGCTGGCCTTCTTGATTCCGATCATGGAACACCTGCTGCAAAATGATGCGGCGGGAATCGCCGCCCTGGTGCTGGTTCCCACGCGCGAACTGGCCATGCAAGTCGCCGAGCAGTTCAACGCGTTGCGCGGGAAGCGCCTCGGGCCCGCCGCCCTGGTGGTAGGGGGTTTGGCCGAAGCGCCGCAACTCACAGCTCTTCGCAAGGGCGCTCGCCTGGTGGTCGCCACTCCCGGGCGATTGGAGGACTACCTCGGCCGCCAGCTCATTAGCTTTCGCGCCCTGCGTATCCTTATTCTTGATGAGGCGGATCGAATGTTGGACATGGGATTCCTTCCCGCCATTCGCCGTATTGTGGCCACGCTGCCCAAAGACCGCCAGACCATGTGCTTCTCCGCCACCATGGCTCCGGAAGTCGCACGCCTCGTTAATGATTACCAGAGAAGCGCAGTGCGGCTGACCTTCGGGTCAACTACCAAGCCCACAGAAAACGTGCGCGTCCAGGCCTTCGAGGTTGCCCATGACCGCAAACAGGAAGTCCTCGCGCGGTTGCTCACTCGCGAAAAGGGCCGCTGCCTGGTCTTTGCGCGCACCAAGCGGGGAACCGAGCGGCTGGCCAAGACCCTGATCCGCCAGGGATTCGCCGCGGCCATGATTCACGGTGACCGCACGCAATCCCAGCGCACGGCGGCTCTGGCCGGATTCCAACGAGGGAGCGTCCGCGTCCTGGTGGCGACGGACGTGGCTTCCCGCGGCATCCACGTGCAAGACATCGCCCACGTCATCAACTACGACATGCCCGCCGACGCGGAAAGTTTCATCCATCGCGCCGGACGCACCGGACGGGCGGGGGAACACGGCGTCGCCTCCACCCTCTTCGCCAGAGATCAGCACACCGACTTGCTTCAGTTGGAACGCACGCTGGGGCTTCGCATGGAGAGGATGCAAGAGGGCGACGGGTCATGGGAAAAGGCTGATGGAGCTGCGGTGCGAATCTCAACTTCCCCACGCCACGGGCTCAGCGCCACCCGCGGCATCGATCGCCCCCCATCCTCGCCCAGACCGCAAATGGTAAGGCTTCCAGGAGAAGTGCTGCAAGCGCAGATGGAAAGTTAACCCGATTCTCAGCCTTAAGCTGCCCTTAGTGAATTGCCGTTATATAAATAGCATTATTATCTCTGCTATTCATTGGGGCGATAAAAGCAATGGTTTGCTGGGTATCGCCGGTGAGGGAGAAGATGGGCTTTCCCGGTCCGGCCGTGGTGATGGGCAGGAAATCGTCCGGCGTCGTCAGCCGGTTCTCTTGCCCGTCGCAGTCGCAATAAAGCGCCAGATCGTTGGGCGCATCGCTGGGGGCGGCGGCGAAGATCATGTTGCCGCGCGGCCCGATGGTGAGGCTCAAGATTCTTCCTACGGATTTGAGGGGCGTGGTGCTGAGTGATTGCTTGGCCATGACGGGCTTGGTGGGATCGCCGGCCAGCAAGGCGGTCTGGATGCTGCCGTTTTCAAGATACACCAGCAACATTTGGACAGCCCCCACATCGGCTCGCGCCGCCAACAGTTCACCCGCGTGGGCCGGCTCCGGCGGAGGCTGCAACTCCTGAAAGGATTGAATGGCAATGGCGCGGAAAAACTGCTCGGTGGCCACCTCGACGGGAGTGCCACGTCGCAGGAAGGCCGCCTCGTCGTGGCCAACGAAAAAGGGCTCGAGCAACTCCTTAGGGCCAAGTTGCAATCCCGCCGGCAACTGAAGCGCCTGGACGCCGCGCGGACTCCACAGGAATAACCCGCTGCCCGCGTCCTTCCCCGACCAGCGCGCTCCGAACAGCACGTTGCCGTCGGAGCTCACGAGCGGAGCCGAAAACTCTTCAAACTTCCCCCCCGCCTGGCCGGGCGGCGCGTCCAGGTTGGTCGCCACCGCCCGGGGCTTCGAGCCTTCCTGGCGCACCACGACGACTTTCGGCACGTCGGCTTGGTCCGTTGCCAGCGTGGCGGTGAATGCCATCACTCCGGAATCATTCATGCTGGGAGCGCTGAAGGTGTCGTAAGTGGTGCGGGGGTACGGTCCCAGCAATCCCTGGAAAGCGACCACGGAAAAGCTGACTCCCGCCGAACGCACCACGGCGGGCAGCTCGATGCGCGGGCTACGCAGGCTGGTCAGGAAAATGATCTCCTGGTTGCCATTCATCGCCACGCTCAGAAACGGGCCGAAGGCCAGCCCCCCGTGCCCGGGAACTTCCGTGCCCGTTGCGAGCAGCAAGCGCGTGTTCAGTTGGCCAAAAGCCGGAACCACCCCCGCGGCAAGAGCGCACAAAAGGAGCACAGAGACTGCCAGCATTTTGCGGCTCCACATGGACTGCCCTCGCATCACGCGAATCGATCCGCCTTTCCTGAACGTTTACTGCGCCACCCGCGCTCTTCCATTCCAACCTCGTCGCCGCCGCGCCCATCGCGCTCTGACATCGAATCAGGCAACCTAGCACCGAGCTTTCCCACGCGTCAAGCTGAATTGCGGCTTCGCGCCCACCGACCAACCATCGAGGTATGACCCCACGAAGCGCCATGCAAATAACTCTGGCGTAGGGCTCGAAAAGACATATAATCTTGTCTCCGGGCTCATCGGCATCCAAGGGGTTCTATGCAGAAGTTAAATCAACGAACTACGTTTTCGTTCGCCCTCCTCGCCCTGGTCTTCGTGGCCGCGTGGACAATCCCCAGCGGCGCCCGGCCGGTTATCCGCTCGATTCAGTTCACCGACGACTTCTCCTCCGGCACGCTCGACCGGTGGCAATTTCCCTACCCCGAAGACTGGGTGATCGGGACGGAAGGACCGCTGCATTTCCTCCACATGTTGCGCAGCCGCGAGCCGCTGGTGCCGCGCCGGCCCATGCAATTCGCCTTGCTCAAAGGGGTTAACGTGGGAAGTTTCACTTTCCAGGCGCGGGTGCGGCGCGCGCAGTCCTCCTTGTTGATGGTTTTCAATTACGTGGACACGCTGCATTTCTATTACACCCACCTGTCGGTTGATCCGGGCGCCAAGGTGGATGTTCACAACGGGATATTCATCGTCGACGGCAGCCCGCGCCGTCGCATTGCCGGCATCGAAGCAGCCCCGGTGCTGCCCGATAAGGACTGGCATACGGTTCGAGTGCAGCGCGATATCCAATCCGGCTCTATTGAAGTATTTGTTGATGCAGATCCCTCGCCGCGCTTTTCCGTCACCGACAGCACGTTCAACTGCGGACAATTGGGTGTGGGATCGTTCGACGAAACCGGCGACTTTACCGATGTCCGCCTCCAATCCAACGACGCAGCTTGCCAGCCCGGCAACGTAACACTCCGTCCGGCAAGCACGAATTGAAGCAGTACGGCCGGGCACGTCACGCTCGTCCAAATCTTTCTTTAAGGAGTTTCTATGAGTAAAGACTTTTCGCGACGAAAGTTTCTGGGAAGCCTTGCCGCCGGGGGCGCAGCCACCGCCAATCTCCCCTGGCTCGCCAATCTGGCTTCGGCCACACCAGGGAGCTTGCCCCACCGCACGCTGGGTCGCACCGGCGCCAAGGTTTCCATTCTGGCATTCGGCTGCGGCAGCCGCTTCCTGATGTACCAGGACGAGGACAAAGCGCTGGAGGTGCTCAATCGCGCCATCGACCTGGGCATCGACTACCTCGACACGGCCTACGCCTATGGCGACGGCAAGAGCGAGACCCGCGTGGGCAAGGTCATGGCCACGCGCCGCAAGGAAGTGTGGCTGGCCACTAAGATTCCCGATCGCACGCGTGACGGCTTCATGCAGCGGCTGGAGGGGAGCTTGAAGCGGTTGCAGACCGACCACGTGGATCTTGTGCACATCCATAGTCTCGGCAGAGCGGACGATCTGGCCAAGATCGAAGCCCCCGACGGTGCGCTGAAGGGCCTGCTGGAAGCGAAAGAACAAAAGATGGCGCGCTTCATCGGCATCACCAGCCACACCGATGGCCCCACTCTGGCGCAGGCCATCGAGCGGCATCCGCTCGACTGCACGCAGATGGCGCTGAACCCCTCCGGCATGTGCGACTTTGAGAAGACCGCCCTGGTGGCCGCCAACAAGAAAAAGCTGGGCATCATCGCCATGAAGGTCTTTGCCCAGGAACATCTGATTGGCCAGGAAGCGGGAAAGAGCGACCCCACTTCCCTTCTCCGTTTCGCCTTGAGCTTGCCGGTTACCGCCGCTGTTTCGGGAATGCCCCAGGTGGAAATGCTCGAGCACAATGTGGCGTTGGGGCGCAGCTTTACGCCTCTCAGCAGCGCCGATATGGATCGCCTGCGGCAAGAACTCTCCGTCTCGCGCCCCATGGTGGAAAAGAAACTCGTCGGGCACGTCGACGGCCCTACCAATCACCCCGGCTTATTCTGGGCTTAGGCGGCCACGGGTAAACATAAGTCCGGATTTTTTCACCAGAGGGGGATCGGGCCATCGGATCATCGGGCCTTTGAGAGATGGGGCTATTTGCGATTTGAGATTTGCGATTTTCGCAGTCGGCAAATTGGTTCATCCTCTAACCGAACCGAGCCGATAACCGATGCGGAGGAGTGTGGGCGGCCGGGTCGATTGTGAACCCGCAGTGTTCCGGCGGAGTGGTGCACTCATGCTGAGTCTCGGTCCCGCCGATATCCGATGCGGGGGAGTGTGTCACGCCGTGAGCATGGTCGTCGGTGCGGTGTGCCATGGTGTCATCCAGAACCCCGCGAGGGATTTAGGGCTGCCAACCTTTCCGCCTTCGGTCGTTGCCTGTTGCTTGTCGCGGGTCACTCGTTACCTCCTTTGGAGTGGGCCGCCCCAGGGAGGTAAAAGGCCCATCCCTTGGGCAAAACCACGGCAAGCCGACTGCACAATTCAGACTTCATAATTCACAATTTCCGCCATCTCCTTTCTCCTTTCCTTTCAATAACATTCTGGCCTGAGGAGGATAAGTGGCTTATTTATCATAAACATTCTGGCTTGGTGGCGAATCGAGCCGCGTCGATTTTGTATCCCATTTGTTTTCATAGATGTTCTGGGTAATACCTTCATTTTGCCATCCTCTTTTCTCTTGCTGGCCGGACCACCCAGACGTGAATTAACCCTTTTAATTTCAATGACATCGATCTTTGACGGTTTTCTCTGCCCATGGCTATCCCCTTTTGTTTCTGGTACATTCTGGCATTCAGCGGCCTTTTCATAGCGCCGACCTTGGGAGCCTGGTTTCAACTTAGTTTCTCGGGAGCGACTGGCTCAGGGTCACGTCCGAACCCGCGAAGTTCCTCGAAGACAAGTTTCAGTAACACCCGGCGCGGCCGGTCGCGGGAGGCGCGCCGTTACGGATGACGGAATACCGGCCACGGACGACGGCTCTTCCTATCCTCTCGGTATTCAGTCCTCTCGTGAGGGAGAATTCGAGAGGTGCTTCGCGCCGGCAGAATGCCGGCACTTGCCTTGATAATAGCTTATCCGATAGCCGACGTCAAGAACTATTAAGAGCCTACTTACAATCGAAGGTAGCCCACTATGCGGGCGAATTGTCGTAGCCCATTGCGGAAGAAGCAGTTCTCCGTGACCTCGGTGTCTCCGTGGTGAGATCCTTCTGGGGATGCGGCCGGCAGCCGCGCTGAGCCGCTGCGGGTCAGCGATTGCCAGCTTGCCCTTGGATTCGCGGGTGGCGCATACCCAGCTTCTGATGTACGGGACTCGAGATTAGCTGTCGGCTGTGAGCTGTTAGCCAGTTCCTGACAACTGAGACTGATGGTTGAAGCCCTATTTTGGGCGGGTTCCCCTTTCCGGTTGACGACGTGCGGTTGCCGTAACGGGATCAGGCATGAGAAAATCCCACAGTTAGGGCTGCACTGACCGCGGCTACGCACTGACTAAATATTTCAAGAGGTCCAGATATGCATGACATTCACCATTCAATCTCGATTGACGCGGCGCCCGCGCAGATACTTCCTTTGATTTCCTCCGGCCCCGGTCTTGCGCAGTGGTGGGCAGCGGACGTGACGGAAAACTCCTCCACGGGGAGGGTAGAACTTGGCTTTTTCAACCGCGCAACCGTTTATGCTCTCGAGCCTCTCCCGAGTGCGGAGGGTGAAGTGGCCTGGCTATGCCAATCGGGCAAAGAATGGAAGGGAACCAAGTTGCTATTTCAGTTAACTCCGGGCAATAAACGCACGTTGGTAAAGTTTACTCACGCCGCCTGGCAGTCGGAAACGGATTACTTTGTTGCCTGCAACACCACTTGGGGAGAGCTGTTGTTTCGACTCAAAGCCGCAGCGGAGGGCAAATCTCCGGGTCCTCTCTTTTCCGCCACCGGCATGGCCTACTGATCGGCACTGGCGGCCGACTTTTGCCTTGCCGCGCGACGTTGCAGATAACGTCGAATTCCCGGTTCGACTATCTCACTGTCCCGTCCGTCTTGAGCATGGACCCGCCACCTTGAGGTGCATCGTAGGGGCACCCCCTCCAGCGCTCCCTCGCGCCGTCAGTCCTTTTTCGGCTTTATCGCTGACCGCATCGCTGGCTCGCCGAACGAAACACACAGTGCGATCACGGCCACGACCCAGATGTACCACGGAATCGGATCATGATAGTGAAACTGTAGAATGACACACACGATGAAGAGCAGGCCTCCCAACATGATTCCTCCTCAATGAGCCCAGAGTCCCAAGCCTTTCAGCAAGAATTTCCATCTTCAATTTTCGACCGACCGATACCATATACTTGACCGGCACGGAAAGCAATTGTCCGCAGCCACGGTCACGGCGCTCGTGGCCGTGGGCTTTTCCTTCGACGACGCACGGGGACAGATAGGATTTAGGGATTAGGGATTACGGGTCAGGGACTAAGGCGCATTCGGAATACGGGACGCGGACAGAAAGGGTCTGTTCGTGGCTACCGGCTCTTTGGTATGCTCGGTTTGAGAACAGAGATGTCGGAGGGGAGAATGAACCCCGGCAAGGGCGCGCTGATTGCTGAACTCGCACTGCTGTTCGTGGGGCTTCCGGTGCTCTTCCGCCTGCTTCCGGTGAGGTTATCGCCTCTACCCCCTCTGTGGTTGGCAGCCTTGTACTGCTTTCATGTGCTGCGCCGAGCCTCCGGGCCCCATGCGATGCAGCTTTGGAACGCCGGCCCCTTGGGCGGTTCCATCGGCAATGTGCTTTTGGTCTTTGCCATCGCGGCCGTGGTTATTACGGCTGCCGTCTGGCGGCTGCGCCCGCAAATCCTCTTCGGCTTCATGCGCAACTCTCCACTGTTTTGGGCGCTGGTGATGGTGCTCTACCCGGTGCTCTCGGTTTATCCGCAGGGAATCATCTATCGCGCCTTCTTTTTCCAACGTTATCGCTCGCTGTTCGCCTCGCCGGCCGCCATGATCTTCGCCAGCGCCGCGGCGTTCGCCTTCTCGCACATCATTTTTCGCAATCCCGGGTCGGTGGCGCTTACCTTCGCCGCGGGCTTGCTCTTTGCCTGGCGCTACCACGTGACCGACTCGCTGCTCGTTTCCTCTCTCGAGCATGCCTTGTACGGATGTTTCATTTTCACCGTCGGCTTGGGCGGGCTTTTCTATCACGGCGCGGGCCGCGCCGCCGTGGGATGATCATCACCCATGCCCGGCGTGACGAGCCAGCATTTCCTATGCCCTAGCCACGCGATGCATACACGCTAAGGGCGCCGCGTGGTCGCTAGGTATCACTTGGGGAAGTTGTCCCGCCCGGCTGCGTCGCGCTGGCGATCCACACAGCAATACCCCACGCGAGCAATCCGGCGATAAAGCCCTCGATGACGGTTCCCCCCAGCGCTCCCAGCAGACGCCGGGGAACGTTGCCGAGCGAGGGATCGAAGAAGTGGGTCTTGTAGAAGGGCACGGCGGCGGCAAACAACATCGCGAGATAGACCCACAAACGCCACGCCCATCCCAGCACCAGGGACGGAACCAGGAGTTGGCGGGCCTGCGTCAATCCCATCCGCGCCCCCACCCCACCCAGGTAAAATGCGCTCAAGAAGACCAGCAAGGTGGAACTCCAGGCGGCGGTGCGTAAGGGTTCAAGCCCCATGCTCTCGGTCCAAAAACGCATGATCACAAACACGCCCAGCATGGCCCCGGGAGCCACTATCACCGGCCATCGCCACAGAAATTGAACCACCATCATCAGTAGCAGGACGACCACAAACAGTATGCCGATTTCGATAAGGTGCCCCGCCACATGCCTGCCCAGATGACTCCAGTTGCCGTAGTCTTCCGGCTCGGCAAAATGGCTGCGGGTGAGGCGCAGCAGGGCGGAGATCAACGTCACCAGAATAATCCACGCTTCCGTCCATGCCGAAAGGGTCAAGGCAGGAAGCAACAGTTGTGAGAACTTGCGCAAGGCGCCGCGCAACGGCCCGATCGCCGCAACGTAAATCGCCACCAAGAGCAGTCCCACGGTGCTGGAAACGTAGCGTGCGAGGTCATGAGGCAGGCCCACGAGTTCCAAAACGAAGCGCGCGACGACCAACACCGCCAGCGTGGTCAAAGCCCCACGCATCAAGTGAGCAAACGGTCCCCGAGTGAGTCCTGATGATTCCGAAGACATGGTCCCTCCTTGTTAGGCGTGCATGGTACTTGAGTGTCCGCCGGGTTTCAAGACGTTTCGATTTCGCCGACGCCCTCACCCACGTTTTGCAAGTCGCGGGGGTGAGGGACCTTTTCGAAGCCCATCGGACTTTGACGAAACCCTGCCCCATATTTAACCGGCCATTGCGCTCTGAACCGGTTCAGGGTATGTTACCAATCAGACGGGAATTCACTTTGTGAACTTCCGTTAAAACGTTAGGGCGCAAACCAGCAATTCAATTTCAAGAATTCCCGCGGGGAGAAAACCCATGAGTCTTTCGCGAAGACGGATGATGTACGGCCTTGTCGGCTTGGCAGGCATGACCCGGAACATTACCGCCCTTCACGCCCACCATCACGCTCCGCGATTGGGCAAGCGGGCCTGGCAAGCATCTTCCGCCGCCTCCGCGCGCGATGGCCGATAACGCTCCCGGCGTGAGCGGCCAGGGGAATTTGAAATTCAAAGTTCTCTACACCTCTGACCACCTTCCCCCCGAGGCCCGGAAGGTGCTGGTGAATGCGCATGGCGGCTTTGCCGTGGACCGCCGGCCCGGTAAAGATGAAACCTATTTCGCGCTTCCGGGAGCCGGCATTCTCCAGATCGGCTCGGATTTGAAAACCATCAACCTACTCGATACTCCGGATGAGATGCGGAAAGTGAACCTGCATGACACCAACATCTGGTACGACAAAGATGGAACGCCCTACCTGGTTTTTCCCGCCAACAGCGAGGGCAAAATCTTCACCACCAGCCTCGATGGCAAGCTGGTTCATAAGCTCGATGCCCCCACTGCCGCCGACAATTTCGAGGCGCCGGAAGTTCACGACTACTTTCTGGGAGGGGGGAATTTCTCTCCCACCGCGGTGGAGTATTTGGAAGGCCTGTATTATGTCACGACCGGATATTGCAATCTCGATTACGTCTTAACCGCACGAGTAACTCCCAACCAGCGCTTTGAGGCCGTCTGGAACGACTTGGCTTGGGGCGGAAAAGGTGACGGGATCGGCCAGTTCGGCACCGGGCATGGCATTACCAAGCCTCCCGGGATGGTGCGGCTGGACGTTGCGGACCGGCCCCACTCGCGCTTCGAACGCTTCACGCGCTACGGCCACTACCTTTCCAGCCTGGCGATGCCCTCGGGTTCCCTGCCCTGCGACATCAATTACCTGGACCCGCAATACAGCGTGGTCCCCGCGCTGGAAGGCCCGGATAAGTCCAAGGGCGCGCCCATCTACATCCTGGAAAATGAAAAACTGGTTTCCACCATCATGATCAAGGAGGACCTGGGGTTGCCGAACTTCGTACACATCCACAATGCCGCGATCCGGAAAATCGGAAATAAGTTTTACATCATGGCGCTGGCCTGGAATCCCGGCGACTTCGCGATTCTGGAACAGGTCTAGGAATCGGGTGATCGGGAGATCTGGTGATCTGGTGATCTGCACGTTTCAATTTTGCGAGGGTTAGGAAAGAAGCTCCAAATATCGATCGACTCTACTCCCGTCGCCGCAGGGGCTCGCCACCCGGAAACGCCCCGGCGCTCCGGCGGCGTGGTAGGCCGCTTCGGTCCACTGATAGGTTGCACGGGCCGCGCCCACGTCTACCGTATTCATCATGGCGTCGAGTGGTGCGAGCAGAGCCAATGATCGGTCCGCGACTGCCGCCGCCACATGCGGCAGATCGCAGTGATTCAACATGTCGGGGATGATGATATCGGCGCTGTACAGGTAACGGTCGACTTGGGTGAGAAGACGATAGGAGAGCAAGCCCCGGTCGCAAACCGTAGCCACGATGCGCTCGTCCAATGCCGCCGCAAAGAGCGCCCATAGCGCTCCCTCTCCCCTGCCAATCAGCCGCACGCCCGAACGGTCAACGTCGGAGCGGCTGAGGACGTAGTCGACGCTGCGGATTACGTCCTGCACGCGCATACCGAACAATGACTCATTGATTTCCCAGGCCCAGTAGGCCATGGCCGTTTGGGCATTTTCCAGGTTGGTAAATTCTCGAGGCGGGTCCATGTCCGGATGGGGCGGCCGCGTGCTGCCCATGCCGCGCACGTCGACCGCGATCACGCACTGTCCCTGGCGCGCGAGCTGCTCGAGCGGCCCGAATTCCATGCCCTCCTCTTCCTTGCCGGCCTCGTCGACGTAAAGAATGGCAGGCCCGGAGGCGCGGTTCCCCTCCGGCACAAAAACCCAGGCCGGAATATAGATTCCCGGTTCGGAAAGGAACTCCACCTTCTCGATGTGATAGTCCCGGCGCGGGGTGGATTCCAGAAGCCGCACCCCCAACGCGGCGTCGGTAGTACGCAAGCGCAGCAATTCCCTGATTTCACCCCCGATTTCGTGGCGGAAGGAATCCAGCTCAGCGCGCGATGCAGGGATTTTCCGCGAGGGAGGCAGCGCGGCGCCTTTCTTCAAAATGAGCGAGAAAATGGTTTCGCCCTGCTGGGAATAGCGAATTGACTCGTTGGGCGTGCAGTACAGCGTTTCGGGCGCTTCCGGAGAAAAATCGGGTTCCACCGTCGAACCGGGCCGATGATAGAACCATCGGCAGAACCAATCCACGGTGCGCAGCCGCAGCTTGGGAGTCAGGGCGTGCGGGTCCAAGGCCGCTTCCGTATCGAAAGCATCCGGCGCGCCCAGCAGCCGGTAACCCGCTTGCACCCGCCGGGTTTGCTCGTCGTACTCAGGAGAGTAATGCTCGATGGTCGCGAGCGCCGGCCGCGGCGCAACCGCCATGCGCGTATCGTAGGCGTCAATCCCATAGATTCCCGCCGGGAAGAAGTGCTGCTCCACATCACCGGTGCCTACCTCGTCCCCCGGCCCGATTTTCATGGGCCAGCGGTGGCCGTACCCTCCCTCGTTCATCACTGCGCATTGCACGCGCTCGTCCAGAGCGGAAATGTAAAGGGTGAGCGTCCCGCCACCGGAGTGGCCCGTGCAGCCGATGCGTTGGGCGTCGACCTCCGGGCGCGTTTCGAGATAGTCAATGGCTCTCATGCCGTCCCAGATGCGATACTCGGTCAGGTTCTCGCCCAGGAGAAAGAGCGGGTGGCCGGGCATGTCGTGCTCCCACGTCACCGGGCCGCCGATTTCGTTTTGGTTCGTTTGCGGATTCCAGAACTGCCGCCGCTCGCCCTGCCCGATGGGGTCATAGGCGAGCACCACAAATCCGCTTTTCGCCAAATCCTGGTAGAGAAATTGGTAGTCCCCATACATACGAGCCAGCGCGTAGTGCCCGCACGGAGAAATGATGCCGGGAAAAGGTCCCGCACCGGAAGTGGGAACGTAGAGATTCGCCGTGACCCAGAAATTCGGGCGGCTCTGGAACATCACGTTCTCGAGGCGATAACCGGGCCGCTGCTGCACTCGCGTCACTACGGGGTTCAGCGAATTTCGCTCCGGGAATCCCCCCAGCATCTCGCGGATTTTTTCGCGCACAAAGCGGTTGCGTTTTTCCAAATCCGCGGCCGTGTGGATTTCACTTCTCACGCGGTCCCATTTTGCCGCCCACTCATTCGTCTTCCCGGCAATATACGACACGAGCATGTCCGGGAATTCCTCGTTATATGAATGGACCCCGGCCGGGGCTCCCTGTCCAAAGGCCGGCGGCCAACGCCGCAGGCCCGGAGCGAAAGGCATCGCGCTTGCCCATTGCAGGAATTCCCTTCGACTTCGACGAATCATCGTCTTCCTCGCTTACCGAATTCAGGTAGTGAATCTTCTTGATGTGGCACGGGCGTCCCGCCCGTGATTGGTCACGGCCAAGATGGCCGTGGCACTTCAAAATGAGTCACTACCACAATTTACTCCGATTGGATAACCGCCAGGGCATAAGTCCGAAGTTGCGGAATTGAAATCGTCGCCCGGCCGTTTTTCTCCGTCACCACCAAGGGCTTCGACCCTTCCTCATCCGGAGAGAGCAGAAACGCCTTGCGCACTTTTTGGTGAGCGGCCAGCCGTAAACTCACTTCGATCCCCTTAACGTACGGCGCCTTCGCCACGTTGTAATTCACCAAATGGACTAGCAGGGTCTTGTTTTGCTTCTGCTCCGTGAGTTCTGCCGCCACGGTGGCCGGGGCAATGACCTCCAAAGATAGTTGCCCTCCCGCTGCCCACTTCACCGACTCGTTCAATTCTCTCCAATTGGCAGGGAGCTTCCAGTACTCGCTGGTCATGGGCTCACCGTGCGGCTTCTCGAAGGTGGGTTTCACTTCCGGAATGTAAACCACTCGCCCGCTTCCGAATTGATTGTGAACGGCGGGAATTTTCAATATTGCATCGGGTTCGTAGGAGCCACGCCAGGGCGGCGCATCCACCTTCAGCAGATCCTTCAGCCCAAAATCGCGCCGTCGCTGCCGCCACGTGGTATACAAAGATGTGCCCTCAGTGGCCACCAAGCCTCCACCGCCGTGCACGAACCGGCGGATCAGATTCATTTGCTCGTCGGTCAGGCATTCCTGGTCAGGCAAAGCCAAGACACGGTACTTGGAGAGATCCTTCAGGTTGTCATCGAAAATGATGTCGAACGGAACTTTTCCCTGAATCAGCGCCTGCTCAAAAAGCATGGTGCTGACCGCCGGGCGATCGTTGTTGAAACCCATGGTAGCATAGGAATGAAGCACGGCAACGTCCGCGACGTTGTTGATGTCGCGATAGTAATCGAAATTGCGGCGGAAGAACTTGAGGTATCGGCGCTGATCCTGCGGCAGGTCGCAACCCGCCAGCACGCCGCCCACGTCACCGATGCACTGCCGGCCGAAAGCCAATGCTTCCGCCAACTGCAAGGTGTCGCCGCCTTCTCCTCCTGAGGCGACGAACAATGTGTTGTGCAGGGTGTTGGTCATCTTAAAGGTTCGAATGCGGCTCACCAGAATTCCCTGGTCGGTAACGCCCGCCGCGTCGCCCTCTTCCGTCCAAACCGCATCCAGATGCGAGAGCAAGCGGGGATAATCCACACCTTCATCCCAAATGGTGTTGCGGCCGGAAATTCCCATATGCGGGTTGGTTTCCACCGCCACATCGGGATTCTGCTGGCGAAGCAGGGCTTCCATTTCCGCGTAGTAGCGTGTCAACATTTCGCAACGAAAGTCGGCCCATTCCTGAAACAAGGGGTCATTGATGGCGCCCAGCGGCCGATCGTAACGCGGCGGCAGCACGTAACGCATGTCCGAGAAACCGAATCTTTGCTTCAGCTCCTCAGGGGTGTATTTGTTGCGGAGAAAATCCCGGAATTGCTCGATGGCCAGGGGATGCTGGAAAATCGCCGGCTGCGCCTGCATGCTGGTGTTGTCAAAGTGGATCAGGTCGGCGTGGAAATCCTCTTCCGCGCTGCGGAGAACGCGGCGCATGTACTCGCGGTATCCGGGATGCATGAAGTAGACGCGCTTGCGGAAAGTCTGGTTGTCGTAGAAAACCGGTTTGCCCAGAAAATCCGGTACGAACCAATCCTCCGCTTCCGGTTTTTCCAGCAAAAATGTTTCATAGGCGATGGTGCTTCCCACGTAAACGCCCACTTTCAGGCCCTTACTCTTGACGAGGGCGGCGAGTTTCATGGCTTTCTCGCGATGCTCCTTTTCCGCCTCCAGTCCGAATCCTTTGTAGAAGTGAACGATGACCACCGTCACCCCGAGTTCTTTGAGTTTGTCGATGGCCTCTTCCGTGTGCTCCTTTTCATAGTCTTCTTCCTGCCAGGTGGGATTCCCACCCACGCGGCGTCGAAAGATGGGCATGCTATCGTGGTTCGAGACCGTGACAATCGGCATGGTATGGAGCCAGGAAGGGCGCGGCTTGGCAGCCTCGGCTTGTGGCGGTGATGACGCCAACGGGTTGATGCCCGTGCTCCAGGTGAGCGCCGCAAAAACGGCGGCGACCCCCAGCCCCCATCCCCAGACCTTTCGTTGTCGTGGCATCGTGACCTCCGACGAGATGTTTGTTTTCGAATCTGCCCCGCGCGGAGAATCCTACGCCCGCCGCGACACTGGTTCAAGCATTCGTTCCCCGTCATTCCGTCTCGATCAATACATTCACTACCAGCGCATGGCGGGGTGAGTCCTCCGTCCCACTGGCGTGAAGAGGTACAGAAAGTGCTGCCACCGCGTGTTCCAGGGTAGTCTCCGGCGCGTTGGCATAGGGATTATAGGGGTATACAGGCCAGGTAAGCCGCGCGGGCGCGTCAATCGTCATCTTCCACCCCGGGTAGTGGAGCCAGCCGCCGAGGTCCGGAGGATTCAAGTCGACCTTTGTCGCGCTCAGAAGGATCTTCCCGCCCGCTCCAGTTTCAATCGTCTGCCCGTCCTTCATGCACAATTGCAGATTCAGTTGCGAATTTTCAATGCTCCCTCTGGGCATGATCGTAAACCGGATTCGCATTTGCTTTTCCGTGAGCACGGTGGGTTCGATCACGGTGAAAAACGTGTTGTAAGAGAGCGCCAGGAGATCGCGCTCCGCCGTCATCTCCAGCTTGCTGCTGATGGGCATGGCGAAGATTTGCTCACCGATTTTTTCCGAGAACGTGGCCAGCTCCGGCTGCCGCTTGGAATTGGCGCCGGTGATAATCAACCCCTGCACCTGGTGAAAGACACTCAGGTTCGCTTGCCGGTCGAGATAAAACTGATTGGTAGTGGGAGTGTCGATGATGCCGGAGAGGCAAATCACCCAAGGGCCAACCTTGCGGATGCCCGCGGGCACGCTCATCACGTGCAGGCTCTGTGGCTGGTCTTGCGGTATGGCCGCACCGGGGCCCGGGTGGTAGTACAAAGCATCCTGCGCCAGTCGGCCGAGATCTTCGAGGTGGACCTCCCCTTCCTTGAAAAAGCCGGTCAAGAACTCCGAATAGCGGCGTCCCTGGGGAAAATGTGAAAAGCCGAATTGACCCCATGTGCTCGGTTCCCAGTAGCGGTTACGGTCGTTTACGGTTTCCACCGGCCTGCCGTCCGGATAGGTGAAGTACATGTGGAATTCCATGGAGCGCCGCAATGCCGGAAGGACCACCGGGTCGTGACTGTACTCCCAATAGAGCGCCACGCCGGTGGAAGTCACATAATCGTAACCAGTGGTGGGCCCCAGGCGGCTGTGCTCGCCCCAGTAGCCATCGGGGGCTTGCTCCTCGGCGGCGAAGCGGTGCATCACCTTAGCGCCCAGCTTCTGCCAGGACTTGTCCCCGAACACAATTCCCCCCAGATAGATGGTGGAGGACCACAGCGAATAGTGATTGGGTGAGGTGCCGATGTAAGGCGAAGCGTACCAGGGGAAATCCTGCCGCTCGGCAACGCCGGCGGCAAGGGGGGTAAGAATCGCGAGGATGTCGCGCCGCCAGCGATCGCGGCGATCGTCGCCGAGTTTGGCCTGAAGCAATCGATAGGCCTCCAGCCACATGTAGGTGTCGCGATGATAGTCGAGCCGCGTCATGTATTGGCCGCGCTCTTGTTCACGCGCCAGCAAATCGCCAATGGCGAGGGCGGTCGAGAGGGTCTTCGCGTCGGAAAAGCGGGGATTGGCGGGATTCTTCTGGGTGTAAAGCACTGCAGCCGCCAGAATCGCGGAAGGAAAGTGGCGCCACCCCGGACGCGCTTCGAGCGTCTGCAAATCCGCCGACGGCTCCGCGGCCAGACGCTGCTCAACCTGCGCCATTCCCGCATTGAGCAGGCGAAAATACGGGTCCGGAAGTTCGCTCGCCACGCACGGCAGGCAGCCGAGGGCACCCGCCAGCAGCACGAAGATGCGGCGTTTCATTTCAGACCTCGATAGGTGGAATTGAATTCATCCTTGGGTTCGGTGACCTCGATGTGCAGGGCATCCGGCGCGCCCTCGGCCTTGAATGCCTCCGCCGCGCCGGCGTATTGCCCACGCACTTTGGCGATTCCGGCCCGATAACCGAGCGGATCGCGCGCATCGACAATCCAAGTGGGGCGCGGGGCGAGCGCGGCCACGAGGTCAGGCAAGTCATAAGCCTTCAAGACGCCGGGGATGACGTTTTCAATGATGCCGCGCTGGATTCGGTAGGTCTCAACCGAATCGTAGGAAACCAATCCCCCCTGCAAAATTACTTTCTTCAGGCGAGGGTCGAGAACCGCCGCGTGCAAAAGTGGGACAGTGCCAGCGCCCACTCCCATGCCATAGAGCTTTTCCGCATCGACTTCGGGGCGATTCGCCAGCAGGTCAAGGCCGCGCGCAATATCCTCAGCGCGCATCGCCACCAAGGACGTGCCCAGAAGCATGGCGGTCATCGCAGGGTTGTAATTGAGGAAGAGCGCGTTCCAGGATTTCGCTTCGTCACTCGAATCGCCCGTGGTCTCGCCCCAGCCGCGGGCGTCGATGGCGAGCACCACAACGCCACTTTTAACCAAGGCCTCGATCTCTCCCCCGGAGTTGGCCTTGCCCTGGGAGTTCACGTAGAGCACGGCGGGGTTTCGGCCTTCGCCATTTTCGGGGACCAGGAGCAGGCTGGGGATAATGATTCCCGGCTCGCTCTCGTAAGTCAGCTTCTCAATTCGATACCCATCGTTATGGATCACCCCGAATGGTTTTACGTTGAGCGGCGCCTCGACGTGCTGGTCACCGGCCAATTGCTGGACTTTGCCGCGAATATCTTTCTGGAAGGAGGCGACGGCCTGGGGGTCAGTTAGTGGAGGACGCCGAGGTTTCACTTCCTCATACCTTTTCTGGTTCAAGGAAAATACCGTTTCTCCCCCCAGCGAAACCGTTACCTGGCCAGAGTCGGTGCAGCGCAAGTCTTCTTCGGACGCGGGCGCCACCGGCACTTCCGGCGTATCGTCGTCCTGGCCCTTGAACCATCGGCTAAGCCACCGATAGGCCGCGATCCGGCGTGGCTGCAAATATCCATGCCCGTTGTCCGCCTCGAATTGGCTCACCTTATCGGACGCGCCCATGACGGAATAAACGTGCTGCGCTTCCTGGTAAGTCTCGCGCGCGCCGCTAATGGAAAAGAAATCCCGAATCGCCGAGAGGATCAGGTAAGGCTTGGGAGAGAAGGCCAGCACAAAGTCTCCGTGATCCAGACCTTGGCCGATCCAGGGAGGGAGGCACTGCTCGGCGTCCTGCGGCCCGATGGATTCCAGCAGCCGCCGCCAGGAAGTGATGTAGCACGATGGCATGGCGACCTTGATGCGGTCATCAAGCGCCGAGAGATAGGCGGTGTGCGTCCCGCCGCCGGAGTTTCCCGTGCAGGCGATGCGCGTCGGGTCCACTTCCGGTCGCGAGAGCAGGTAGTCGAGCGCGCGCATCCCATCCCAAATCGTGTAACGTGCCAGGTTGTCACCCACCAGCAGGCATTGGACTCCGATGTCAGTGTGCTCGTCCGTCGACGCAGAGATCTTCCCGGCTTCGAGGTCGGGATCGAAAAGCTGCACGCGCTCGCCCTGGCCAATTGGATCCCAGGTGAAGCAAACGTAGCCGCGACGCGCAAAGTTCCCGAGGGTCTGCTGCCAGTCCCCGTTGGACTTGCCGCCGCTTTCGTGCCCGAGCGGAAAGAGCACGCCAGGATAGGGTGGGTTGCCCATTTTAGGCAGGTAGAGATTCCCCGTGACGTAAAAATGCGGCTGGCTTTCGAAAATGACCTTTTCGATTTTGTAGCCGTCGCGATCCAGCGTGCCCACCACGCGCGCGTTTAACGGCGTCCTGGCCGGGAATCCACCCAGGTCGCGGATCATTTGTTCGCGCAAGTACGCCCGGCGCTTGCCAACCTCTTCCGGGGTTGAGAGGCGAGCGATTTGCTGGCGACGGTCTTCCAGCCGGGCGATCGCTTCCTTATTTAAGTACTCGCGTAACATGGTGCGCAGATGGGAGTAGTCAGGAAGGTCGGAAAGGAAATCCAGTTTGTTGGAGGTCTGCGCGCTGAGCGACGCGGCGAGCGCGATGACCATGAGTGCGAGAAGAAACCATGTTATCCGTTTCATGTCCGATGCTCCTTCCACGGGCGTAAGGTTCTGCGCGGTGGGCGAACGCCGCGACAAGAGAGTGTAACACCGCCAACCCCATCGATATGTTCCCAAAAATTCGGAACGTTCGAGTTTGAAAACGGCGTCAAGTTAGGACACTGCCCCGCGCTGATTCCGGTTGACGCATTGCGGTTATTTCGGCCACTATGACCGCGACGGCGCGGGTGCGCTATCTGTGTTCTCATGATTGGAGATTTGTTTCCGCGCCCGAGAATAAAGCACTCACCACAGAGGCACAGAGACCACGGAGAAAAGCACTTCTGGTGGCGCGAATAGGGACTACGATTGTTTAGTGCGTTGACCCACAGTTTTTGTCCGCGTCTTTTCTCCGTGACCTCTGTGCCTCTGTGGTGAAGTCCTTTCGGAATTTTCCTAAGGAGTAAGTCCTATGAACGAGACTTATAGCCCGTTGGCGATTTGTTTGATGGCACGCTCGCTCTTGGCCCTCATGATGACTTGCGGGCTGATGTTTACAGCCAATGCTCAGACCAAGCCCCAGAAACCCTCTCCTACTTATTTGGATGCTTCCCTGCCGCTGGAAAAGCGGGTTGACGATCTCATCTCCCGCATGACGCTCGAGGAGAAGGTCCGGCAGATGCAGCACGTCGCGCCGGCCATTCCCCGGCTGGGCGTTCCCTCCTATGACTGGTGGAGTGAAGCGCTGCACGGGGTGGCGCGTTCCGGTTATGCCACCGTGTTCCCGCAGGCCATCGGCATGGCCGCGACGTGGGATTTCAACCTGGTCCATCGTGAGGGTGAGACTATCGCCACCGAAGCTCGGGCCAAATACAACCAGGCGCAGCGGGAAGGAAACTACAGCATCTTCTTTGGCCTGGATTTCTGGTCGCCCAACATCAATATCTTCCGTGATCCGCGTTGGGGACGAGGCCAAGAAACCTACGGGGAAGATCCCTTCCTCACTGCGAAGTTAGGGGTTGCCTTCGTGACCGGTTTGCAGGGAGATGATCCCAAATACTTCAAGGCGATTGCCACGCCCAAGCATTACGCGGTACACAGCGGGCCGGACCCGGAGCGGCACACGTTCAATGTGCAGCCCTCGCCGCACGACCTTGAGGACACCTATTTACCGGCCTTTCGCGCCACCATTGTGGAGGGCCACGCGAATTCCATCATGTGCGCCTATAACTCCGTGGACGGCACGCCGGCGTGCGCCAACAAGTTCCTGCTGCAAGAGACCTTGCGCGAGACCTGGAAGTTCCAGGGTTATGTAACCTCCGATTGCGGTGCGGTGGATGACATCACCACCGGTCACAAGTTCACCCCCGACAACGCGCACGGCTCGGCCTTGGCCGTCCAGGCCGGGACGGACACCACCTGTGGCGACGAGTACGTGGCGCTGGTGCAGGCGGTGCATGACGGCTTGATCAAAGAGAGCGAAATCGATACCTCCTTGAGGCGCCTCTTCATCGCGCGCTTCCGCATGGGGATGTTTGATCCGCCGAAATCGGTGGCATTCAACCAGATTCCCTACTCGGAGGATGACTCACCCCAGCATCGGCTCTTGGCCCTGCGAGCGGCGCGCGAGGCGATGGTGCTGCTGAAGAACCAGAACGGCATCCTCCCTCTAAAATCGGATATCAAAACCATCGCCGTAATTGGACCCAATGCGGAGTCCCTGGCCGCCCTGGAAGGAAACTACAACGGTCAACCGTCTCATCCCGTTTATCCCCTCGATGGCATTCGGAAACAATTTGCCGGCAAGGCCAAGGTTCTCTATTCACAAGGCTCTCCCTATCTGGAGCAGCTTCCGCTCCCGGTGCCGCGGACGGCGTTCCATACGGACGATAGTGCGAGCCCCGAGGGCCTGAAAGGGGAGTACTTCTCCACCACGGACCTCTCCGGCAAGCCCGTGCTTACCCGCGTGGACCCGGGGATTCAGTTTGACTGGGACGCCGCTGCTCCCGTGCCGGGGGTTTCCAAGAAGGCCTTCGCCGTGCGCTGGACGGGCACACTCACCCCGCCTGGACCCGGCGACTATACGTTAAGCATACCCACGCAAGGATGGCATCCGGACGGAGGTTGGGAAGCTTACCGGATCTCTCTTGATGGCAAGTCGGTTTTGGACACTACGTTGCCCGCCCACAAGAAATGGACCGAAGCCGACCAGAAAGACCTGCGCACCACGTTCCAGGCCCACTTCGAGGACACCAAGGCACACGCCTTCCGGCTTGAATATGTACACGAAGCCCCAACCTTCGGAGCCGGAGCCCTGCTGAGCTGGCAGCCGCCCGTTGAGGTCCTCCGCAATGAGGCCGTAAAGTTGGCGCAGCAAGCCGACGCGGTGGTGGCCTTCGTGGGACTTTCACCGGACTTGGAGGGTGAGGAGATGTCCATCCAGGTGCCGGGCTTCCTCGGCGGCGACCGAACGGACATCGGACTGCCGCAAGCGCAGCAACAACTGCTCGAAGCGCTGGCGGCTACCGGCAAGCCGCTGGTGGTGGTTTTGATGAGCGGGAGCGCGGTGGCGGTGAATTGGGCGCAGGAGCATGCAGCCGCTGTCCTGGAAGCATGGTATCCCGGTGAGGAAGGCGGCACGGCAATTGCCGAAACCTTGGCGGGGGTGAACAATCCCGCTGGCCGTCTGCCGATTACGTTCTACGCTTCCCTTGACCAACTTCCGCCCTTCGGAGATTACTCAATGGAGAAGCGCACTTACCGCTATTTTCAAGGGAAACCCCTCTACGGCTTCGGTTATGGATTGAGCTACTCCACCTTTGAGTACAGCAACCTGAAGCTTTCATCCGCGCAGCTTAAGGCCGGAGATGACCTCGCGGTGGAGGTGGATGTCCGCAACACCTCGGGAGTGGCCGGAGATGAAGTAGCGGAGCTTTACCTGGAATTCCCACCCGCGCCGGGCGCCCCGGCCCGCGCCCTGCGAGGATTTGAACGGGTGCACCTGGCGCCGGCGGAAACTCGCCACGTGACTTATACGCTCAAACCTCGCGACCTCAGCATGGTCAACAACAATGGTGAACACGTCGTCGAGCCGGGCGAGTACGCCATCTTCGTGGACGGCGCCCAGCCGGGGGCGACGGCGAAGGGGATCAATGCGAAGCTGGAGATTACGGGAGAACAGAAACTGCCCCGTTAGCTTCAAAGCTATTTACATATCAGTTTACGTTTATACAGGTTATAATATTATATAGAGAACGGAGATCCGCGCTGCGGTTTTGCATTACGAAGCCAGTTTCAGCAAGCGCGTGGCATTTTCAAAATAAACCTTGCGCAGGATTTCATCCGGCAGGCCCAGGCCGGAAATTCGCCAGCGTCCCTGGGGAGGAACCGGCGCCGGGGCGTAATCGAAATACTCGTCTTCGGTCTCCAGGAAGCGGTAATAGATCTCGTAGAGCTCATCGCCGAAAATCTGCTGGGGAGTCTCCATGCCGTGCGGGACCGCGTCCGTTCCCATCATGATGCGGTCCTGGTACTTCTCGAAAAACTTGCGCGACTGACGCGGCTGCCGGCCGAGTTCGTTGAGCCGCGCGGCCGTCTCCACGTGCATGTTGGGCAAGCGGTCGAGGCACTCGGAAACGTAACCCAAGTCTTCTCCCCGGTTCCCAACGTGCAGGGCAATGAATTGCGTTTCTGGGATGACGGGCAAACACGCGGTTGCGTGCTTCGAGCAGTTCCATTTTGCCGGGAAAGTCGCGGCCGTAGAAAGACCAACTGGGATGGTTGTTCAACTCTTCGAAGCGCTCGTTGAAGCGGTCGATGGGGAGAAAAAACGCGTCGGGGTCGGAAGTGTGAATGGCCACGGGCATACCCAACGCGCCACAGGCTTCCCACATGGGATCAAAGCGCCGGTCGTCCAGCTTCACCAGATTCCCGGAGGTAACATTCTCGCGCAAGTACAGCCCCAGCGTTTTGACCACCTTTAGTCCCTTGGCGCCGGCCTGGTGGGCGCGCTCGATCTCATCCGCCTGGAATTGGGCGTAGCCGGGCTCGTTCGAGCGCTCCCACCACGGTTCCGTAAACACCACGAAGCGGCCCGGATAGGCGGTCTGCCACTTCGCGACGACTTCTATCAAGCCTTGGCCGTGTCCGCCGGTAAGATCCACCATGGTGCGAATGTTCTTGCGATTCATGACCGCCAGGACTTCTTCCGGTGGCATCGGATACTTCATCTTTTCGCCCAGGCCAACCCCGTGCTGGCCGGCAGCCTGGAAGGAAAGGTGGGTATGGACGTCAATCACCGGAAACTTCGAGCGCGGAACCTTCGTCTCCGGCACGTGGAGCATGCTTTTGGGCTGAAATTCACTCAGGCCAAGCGGGGTTTTGTGTTCCTCCGCGGCTGGACCGGGGCTCGACCCCGGTACCGCCGATGTTGGCTGCGCAACCGCGTGGCCTCCCACCACGGCCGCAACGGCGCTGCGCAACCACTGCCTTCGACTCCAGAAACCCATGTTCTCCTCCTCGTTGCAACCGTCCCAGCTTAGTTTTAGTTCCGTTGAGAGTCAACAAGCTTATGTTGCGGGAATTGTCTCAGTTTGACGTAGAGGCGGCTTTGCGCCGCCATTTGGCGAGGTAAACTCGCCGCTATGAATTCAAACTGAGACACTACCGCGCCGCGGGTCGAATCCGGTTGTGAATTCCCGCGCCGTCCGCCATAATGTGCGGTTCATTGTGCGTGCACCTGGTCCACCGAGGAGGTTGTGGATGTCCTGCCGAAAACAGCTTGCCGGTCTTGTGATCCTCATCATTGTGTCGGGAGGCAGTCTCATGGGGGAAGCAGCGAAAGCTCCTGGTTCGCATCCCCAATCCTATATCAGCAACTCGCAGTTCATCTCCAAGTCCACGCCCGGGGATTTTGTCCCGGACGGCAATCTCGATAAGCCCGCCTGGCGCAGCGCCACGTGGGTGAAGGTCGATCATGACGCTTTCAAGCCGGTCACCTTCCCGCAATCCGCCACCGAGATCGCTTCCCTCTGGACGCCGGCTTACGTTTATTTCGCCTACCGCTGCAAGTACACCACCTTGAACTTGTATGAGGGCGGGGATCCCAGCAAGGATTTCTGGACGCTCTGGGACCGCGACGTGGTGGAGGTTTTCCTGAACCCTCAGCCTGAACGCATGAGGCACTACTACGAGTTTGAAGTGGCGCCCAACAACCTCTGGATCGATCTCGAGATCGACCTCGATAAGCATCCCTTCAACGACGCCCAGTGGGATTCCGGGTTCGAGCACGCCACACGCATTGACCCGAAAAACCATGTGTGGACCTGTGAGCTGCGCATTCCCATTGCCGCGATGAAAGGAACGAAGCCGCTGGAGGCCAATACCGAGTGGCGGGTCAACTTCTTTCGCGCCGACGGCCCGGGAAACGATGCCGAGCGGCGCTTTCTTTCCTGGAGCCTGGTGCACAACGACACCAACTCCTTTCACGCGCCGTGGTCGTTTGGGGTGATTCGGTTTGTGAAATAACCTCATCGGCAAAGCCCGCGGTTGACTACTTTAATAGGCTCCAGATTCTTCCACGAGCTCGCGCACCCGGCGCACGCGGCGCTCCAGACCATCGGGGGGGACCTGGTCGGCCACGCCCAGCACGTAGCGCGGCTCGGAGCGCATAACCTCCAACACGCGGCGAACGTGGGCATCAAACTCCGCATCGCTCACCATTGCCGTGAAAAAGCCTCCCGGCAGTCCACCCCAGAGGATGGTGCGCGAGTTGCCGCTCCGCTCCGCCCATTTCTCGATCTCCAAGTCACCCGCCGGCGCGGGGGTAAGCGCCTCTATAAACGTCAGGCTGGTGGAACAGGTCTCCCGCAACAGGCCTTTCATGGTCCCGTCCAGGTGAATGCAGGAATACTTCCCCGCCTCGCGAATGCGCCGCGCCCAGGTCTCTTCATAATCGCGCATGAACATTTCGTAAAAGGTCTTCCCCACGCACTCCGAGGAGAGGTTCTCCGGAATCATCAGAACTTCGGCGGGACTCTCCACCGCAATGCTCGCCGCCGCATCGTGGGAACGGCGGACCACTTCCAGGGTTTTGCGGAATTCCTCCCCGTGGTCGGCGAAGATTTCGAAAACCGTTGTAAGCCCCGCGTCCAGAGCAATCAACTGCATCAGCGGGCTCTTGGGTAAATAGCAGAGCACCACCCCCATGTCGCCCACCTGCGCGCGCCGCCGTTCGGCGAAAGCGTAGTCCGGCTCGTAGCGCGTGTCCTCGTGGAAATAACGGTAAGCGCGCAAATCGGCAGCCGACTTGATCAGGTGCTCGGTGGGGGCTTCGGCGAACGACGCCGCGAGCCACGTCCAGGTTTCACGCAAGGTCCCGCAGGGCGTTTCGATTTGGCGGCGCCGCAGGTTTCCTTCGGTCCATTCCCGCACCCGGCAATGCTCGGTGATGGCGCGGAAAGGAAAATAACCTTGCAGGTAGAACCCCACTCCCAGGCCGCGGTGCCAATCCAGGTAAGCGTCACTCGGCTTGAAGTCCGGTGGCTTCTCGCCCCGCCCGATCAATGCCGTCGCCCAATAATCCAAGTCACCGAACCAGGGCACCCGGTCAGGCTTCTGCCCATTCAAGATCGTCAGCACTCTTTCCCGAGGACTCATTTTCCCTCAATTGCAAAAAGCTGTTTTATCGCGCAGGGACGCTGAGGCGCTGAGGAGGAAGAACAATTCAAAAGGCAAAGTGCAAAAGGCAAAATGCAAAAGTAAGAAATCGTACGCTCAAGAATCATGCCAAGAACCTCGCGGTAATGCTCCCGGCAAGGGACACCATAAAGCCGGCGCAGCAGCTTTTCGAACGCCTTAGTATTGCCATGTCGCGATTGCTCGCCTTCTTAGTGAGCATTCAGGATCGCACGGGGTTTCACTTTTGCCTTTTGACTTTTGCACTTTGCCTTTTGACTTTCTTTTTCTCCTCCGCGTCTCTGCGCCTCTGCGGTGAGCGTTATCAGGCGTAAGTCCCGTACGTGCGGAACGCCTCGTACATGGCGCGGATATTCTCCAGCGGCACGTCGGGGCCGACTTCGCCGCAGGCAATGATGCCGCCCTGGGACGACCCGCACGCCTCGAAGGTCCGCTGCACTTCTTCCCTCACTTCCGACGTTGAGCCAAAAGGCATGACGCGTTGCCGGTCCACATCGGTGCGGATGGCCACGCGTCCGCGAATGTTCCTGGCCATCCAATCGTGCCCCACCACGGGGACCTGGCAATTGACCACCTGCGCGCCAATCTCGATTAAATCACCGAAGATGTCGCGGATCTGCCCGTCCGTGTGGTACCACACGTCCATCCCTTTGTCGCGGGTGCGCTTGAACATTTCCGCATAGCGCGGCTTGAAAATCCGGCGCCACGTGTCCGGCTTGATGATCAGCGAGGTTTGGCCGGCCCAGTCGTCGGCAAAGTGCAGGCCGTCATATTCCAGACTCGTCCACTTGTCGATCCAACGCAGGTTGAAATCCAATAAGTCGTCGAGCAGCCGGTAGAACTCCTTGGACTCGGTGGCAATATCCAATAGGAAGTTTTCCATACCGCGCAACTGCTGGAGCTGTTCGAAGAAAGTAATCCAGGCGCCGCGCGCGTACCAGCGATCGTCAAAGCCCATCATGTGGCCGCTATAAAGCCTCCCGGAAGGCGGCCCGGCGGTGAAATCCTCCGGCCACCGGTAATCCTCATAATGCTCCAGATCGCGGATCGGCCATTCGATGGGGATGCCGCAAACCCCCAGCCATTCAGAAAACCACACCGTGCCGAAATCGTCGATGTTTCTCCCCTGCTTGTAAACGGCCGGGAAATCCGCCAGGGGAAGATCCTGCATGTAGTCCCAGCCGAAATCCTCGCGGAACTCCGTGAGAATTTCATCCAGCGCCTTGCCGTACTTGATCTGCGCGGCAGGAAGAACCGCATGGGAGATGGGAGCACGATCGGGATGATTGAAGTTGATGGCGCATTTAACTCGTTGTCGGCTATTCAAATCAAGACCCTCCGGGAAATGGTTGAGATGCCGTGGGTGTTCGATTTCCTTTTCAAAGGCTATCTCCTTTCCTTTCAATAACTCATCCAGAAAATACGATAACTTCTTTATTTTCACCAATTCATCCAGAGCACTTTTTTTGCCCTTTTGTTTTCAATAACTCATCCAGAGCTACCTTCATTTCTAACATCTTTATCTCATCGCCCCTTTATTTTCAATAACTCATCCAGAGCACTTTTTTTGACCATTTGTTTTCAATACGTTGGGAGCAGTCCTCATCTTTGACATCTCTTTGGGTCATCGCCCGTTTCTAACCTTGGTCAGGAGGCACCGTTACTGACGACTGATGACTGAACACGGATCATCTCCCTCGGGACGCACTCCGCCCGCTACAGCAAGCTGTCCTCTCGGTATTTTGTCCTCTCGTGGTTGGAGAATCCGAGAGGCGCCACGCGCCGGCAGGAGGCCGGCACGTGCTTTCATATTAGCCTACTCGGTTCCCGATGTCAAGAATTTTTTCGAGCCTACTCAGAATGGGTTGCGCTATCCGCCGGCTGAGACTTTAGCCAAATCCGGTTCGGCTCTACCCGGAGTCCTCGGGGGGCTCAGGGCTGGATTGGTTTTCTCACCAAATGCCTGCGGAAGACCTTGTTTCCAATCACAGCGTACAGGTATTGGTGATCCGAACCGCTTCAGTAAAGGGCTGGCTCTTCCCGTATGGTGCGGTCCCCCAGATTTGCCAAGCCGACTGGGGGTGTGCCCCCCTTGGCGTGATCGCGGCAGAAGCGGTGGTCGGACGGCCGGGGCCAACTCCACTTTTCTGACCAGAATTGATGTCGAGCACGCTCCGCCAGAACCCCAGGGGGATCGGTTAACCGGTCCCCCCTTTCCGTTTCCGCGTAAGCGGCGGATTGCCTTACTCGTATCGCAGCGCAACTATGGGGTCCACCTTCGTGGCCCGGCGAGCCGGTACCAGGCCCGCCACCAGTGCACAAGACGCCAGCACGAAGACGGCGGCGCCCAGAATTAGCGGATCATAGCTCTTCAGACCGTAGAGTTGGCTCGCGAGCAGGCGGCCCCCTGCCAGCGCCACCGGAACGCCGACGGCCAAGCCCAGCACAAGCTGCAATAGCGCCCCGCGCAGCACCAGGGCCAGCACGTTTCCTCGGCTGGCGCCGAGCGCCATGCGGATGCCGAACTCCCGCGTCCGCCGCGCCACGGAATAGGCCGTCACCCCGTAGAGCCCGACACAGGCCAGGATCAGGGCGAGCGCTCCAAAGAGCTCGGTGAGCCGCGCGATCAACCGGTCCTGATTGAAGTTGCGGCTAACCTGCTCGGTCAGGCTTACCATGTCGATCACGGTGAAATTCGGGTCAATGTCGGCCAGGGTGCGGCGTACCGCAGCCTCCAGATTCTCCGGCTTGCCCGCCACGCGCAACTCGATGTCGCCAACGTACTGGGAAGTGACCAGGAAGGAGGGCTCCCCCTTGGCGCCCTGCAAGAAGGGCAGGAAAAACGTAGGATAGGCCGGCCGGCGCGCATTCTGATATTTCGCGTCTTCCACCACGCCCACGATTTCATAATCCCCGCTATGGCTCGCGTGTTGGAGGCCGAAGTGCTTGCCGAGCGGATCTTCCTTGGGAATGAATTTTTGGGCGAAAGTCTGATTGATCACGGCGACCGCCCGCGAAGTGGGCGTGTCCTGCTCGCCGATCGCGCGGCCGCGCAGCAAGCGGGTTCCGATGGTTTCAAAGTAGTGTGGGCTAATCCGGTCGAAGGACGCGTTGAGCCGTTCTTCGGGCGGGTGGCCTTCAACATGAATGTCGTCAGCCCAGTTATCACCGCGCATGGGGCTGTAGAGTGAGTAGGCGGCGCTCAGGACGCCGGGAATCTGCGGGAGGCGCTGCTCAAGTTGTTGATAAAGTCCGTAAAGCTTCTCCGGCGTATATCCCGCCAGCGCGGGGTCAACCCTCACCATCAGGCGGCCCTCGGGCTCAAAGCCGAATTTCTGGTCTTCCAGGTTGCGGAGGCTTTGGGCGAGCAGGCCCGCGCCAATCAATAACACGGCGGACAGAGCCACCTGCACAACCACCAGCGCCCTTCTCGGCAGCGAAGACCGGTCGCGCGTGGAGCGCCCGGCGCCACGCAGGGCATCGGCGGGATCGGAGTGCGAAGTGATCCAGGCCGGCGTCACACCGAAGATAATCCCGGTGAGGAGCGAGAGCAGGAAGGCGAAGCCCAGCACGGCGAGCGATGGCGTAGCACTGATAGGGACGTAATGCGCCCCTCGAAACGCCAGCGCCAGGATGACGCGCGTGCCCGCAAAGGCCACGAAGAGGCCCGCCAGGCCGCCCAGAACCGCCAGCAGGACGCTTTCCGTAATGATCTGCCGGATCAGCCTCGCGCGCGGGGCGCCGAGCGCCATGCGGATGGCGGTTTCAGACCGCGACGCAGCACCGCGCGCCAGTAGCAAATTGGCAATGTTGGCGCAGGCGATCAGCAGCACCAAGCCCGAGATGGCGATGAGCAGGTGGAGTCCCGCTGCGCTCTGGGACTGGAGATTGGCAATGCCGCTCCCCCCTGCTACCAGGACGATGTGCTGCTTGCTGAGCTCGGCGCGCTCGTGGGTGCCGAGGTCGGGCCGGGCACTCAGCCATCGCCGGAGTTCAACCGTTGCCTCGGACTGCACGCTCGAGGGGCTCGCCCCAGGTTTCAAGCGCCCAATGATATAGAGCCAGTATAAGTTGCCGTTCAGGAGCGAATTCTGCCCATTGAGCGCCGGCTCCGTCGCCAGCGGAAGCCAGAAGTCCGGCGGATCAGGGCGCACCTGGTCCCCAAAGAAGCCCGGCGGCGCGATCCCCGCGATGGTGTAGGGCATGGTGTTGATGGCAAAGGTGGCGCCAATCACCGCAGGGTCGAGCCCGTAGTCCTGCTGCCAGGTGCGGTAGCTCATCACAGCGACGGGCGGGGCGCCCGGAGTGTCGTCCGCGGGCGCGATCAGGCGCCCGGCGAAGGCGCGAAGACCGAACGTGGTGAAATAATTGCCGGAGATGAACTCGCCCCCGTAGGGACGCGCCGCTGCGGTCGACCCCATGCGGCGGGCGCTCAAGCTCGACGAGTCAGCCTGGAAGGCCGCCAACTGGCTGAACTCGGGCGTGTGGTCGCGAAACTGCTGATAGAGGGAATTCGAATAAATGCCCCAGTTATCCTGGAGTTGGCCAATCACGCAGCAATCCTCGCCGTCGCCCAGGCGGTAGAGTTGCTTGGGGTTCGAAACCGGCAAGGACTTGAGCATCACCGCGTCAACTAAAGTAAAGATAGCCGTATTAGCGCCAATTCCCAGCGCGAGCGTTATCACCGCGACGGCCGTGAAGCCAGGGTTCTCGCGGAGCATCCGCAAGCCATAACCAAGGTCCTGCCCAAGGTCTGCCAGGATGTTCTTCTTTTCCCTGGCGCCCAGAACGACCGGCTCCTGCGCCACTTGGTGTTCGACTCTCTCCAGGCCTTTGGCAAGAAGCTTCTCCTCGCTGATCTCTTCCAGTGCGATCCGGCGCGATTCTTCTTCCGTCGCCCCACCCGTGATCAACTCGCGATAGCGGTCGTCGATGTGCTGCGCCACTTCCTCGACAATTTCCGCCTCGCGCGTCGCCGACAAATTCAAACCGGCAAGCTGCTGGATGATTTCTTGTTTCCATTCAAGCATGTTCGACTCCTGCAATGCGGTTGATGGCCGCGGCGAAGACTTGCCAGCCACGACGCTGTGAAGCCAGGACCTTCCGCCCCTCCGCCGTCAGGCGGTAATAGCGCCGCCGGCGCTGCCCGGCTTTTTCCACCCAGCGGCCCTGAATCCAGCCGCGCTTCTCCAGGCGATAGAGCAACGGGTAAAGCGACGCCACGTGGAAGCGAACCGCGCCGTCCGACCGCTGCTCGATCAGCTTGCTGATTTCGTAGCCGTGCCGGGGCCGGGCCTCGACCAGGGAAAGGATCAACAGCTCGGCGCTGCCTTTTTTCATCTCTCGATCCAGAACCCGCGAATCCATATATGACATAGCCATATATTGTGCAAACAGATTTCGAAAGTCAAGGAGAATCTGGCGCCAGCCTTCCAGGCGCTTCCGACTGGCCATCGTTGATGTCGCTGTGCGCAGCACCTTGGAGTGCGGCGGCTCGACGCCGCTTTTGCTCGCCGCGACTCGTCGCGGCGCATCACCGACCGCTGACGAGTCAGCGGTAGAGAAAGCGGCGTCGAGCCGCCGCACTCCAAGGTGCTTCGCACAGCAACTTTACTGATGTGTTGCGCACCCGGAAGGGGGCTTACGGCAGGGAGCGCCGAAGGGCGGCGCGCGCCAGGGCGATTTGGGGAAGGTTGGCGCGGGAGTTTTCAAAGTGGGAAAGGAATTCCTGGTACTCGTTGGCGGCCTGCTCGCGCTTTCCCGTGGCTTCATAGACCTGGCCCAGATAAAAGTGGGCCAGGGCGGTGAGCAATGGGGAGTGGGTGCGCATGGAGTTAAAATTTGACAACTGCCTCTCGTCAAGAATCGCTGCCCGAAAATCCTGTTCTGCCCGGCTGTAGTCCTTGGTCACGAAATAGGCCCATCCGCGTGGATATTCCAACAATGCGCCGAAAGATCTCGGCAGAGGGCCAGCCGCAGCGATCACCCCTTGCGGGTCCTTATGCACCAGGGCGGCGTAAAGAGTGGCGACATTCCGGATTCGTTCGATGCCTTGCGGACCAAGCTCCGGGCGTGCCGCCGCATAGAGTTGGAGGCTGCGTTCGGCGCCCGCCGTATCACCCTGCGCCGCCTGCAAAAGCTCGATCACCCGATTCTCCCGCCCGGAGAGCTTTTGCCGGCGGGCGAAGGCCAGGTCGGAGGCCATCCCCTCGCCAGTCAGAAGCGAAACCAAAGCCAGCGACTCGAGGGCCCCCGCGGCGCCGGCGTTTTGCCCGGCGCCTGCCAAGTCTCTGACCGCGCGTTGGTAATTCGCTCGCGCGCCCTCCAGGTCCCCCCGCGTTTCCTGAAATTGCCCGGCAAAGATCGCCACGTAGAATTTGACCGCGCCCGTGACGCGTTGGCCGTACTCCTGAAGCGCCGAATCCGCCAGCGCAGATTTCTTCTGGTCAGCGTAAACGACGGCCAGTTTGACATAGTCTCCGTAGCCGGTGAAATCCGGCTTTATCGCCAGGACTTTCCGATAGGCCTCCACCGCTTCATCATCGTGATTCAAGGCGTAGAGGACGTCGCCGCGGTCGTCCCAGGGGTTCGGGTCGTTGGGGCGAACGGCCATATATTGATCGTCGGCCTGGAGCGTCGCCGCCAGATTTCCGGATGCCGCCTCCGCGTACACGAGCTCGTTCAAAAGCGTGTCATTCCGGGGATCGAGTTGGAGACCATCCTTTAATGCGGAAATGGCGCGGTCCGTATTGTCAGTAGCGAGGAGCGCATGAACCAACATGGCGCGGGCGAAGTCCTGGCGGGGAAACTCCTGGAGAAGGGATTCCAGAATCTGTCTCTCTCCCGCTGTATCTCCAGCCCGCAGAGCCGTTTCCGCCTGAAACAACAACAGGTCTTTGCGCGACAGGTGGGACTGCAATTGCTCCAACTTAGGCCAAAGTTCCTCGCTTTTGCGAAGATCTCCCTGAGTCCTGTAAACGTCAAACAGATACCAATATGCCAGCGCAAATTGTGGGTCCAGCCGGACGGCTTCCTCGAGCTCATGGGCCGCTTCGACAAGGAGGAAGCGCTGCTGATCTTCGAGTCCGAGCTGAAAGTGCCGGTAGGCTTCCAGGTTGGACGTAGCCGCCTCTTCGATGCTCGGACCATTCGTGGCCATATCCGACGAAGGAATGAAGCGTTGCGCCACGCGGCCCGTCACCGCGTCCACCATGCTGAAGATGCCTTGAACGTCCGCGGCCTCCACCTTGTCGGAAAAAAGTATCTGACCGGATTTGGCGTCTTGAACCTGCACGTCGAGCCGAAGCTGCTTGGGCCCGACGCGCAAAAGCGTGCCAGTGATGAACGCGTCGGCGTCCGTGTTGCGCGCCACTTCCATTGCCGAGGCTGGGTTGAGTTCCTTGGCATCCTTCATCCCCAGCCGCTTAACCTCGGCAAGAATACGCTCCGTTGAAAGCACATCCAGGCCCTTGACTTGGGCCAGATTCGTCGTAAGCATTTCGGCCAGGCCGCGGTTGAGCCAGTCGAGCGAGGGATCTTGTGAGAGGTTGGAGAAGTAAAGGACTGCCAAAGCCTTTCGGCCTTCCGCCCCCCCAGGTCTCGTCGTGCGGTGGCGCGTGAGCCACCAACCGAGCGCCAACACCATAACCACCAAAGCTGAGACGGCAGGAATCAGGAGCTTGGGACGTCGCCATGAGGCGGTGGTTGGGAGCGAGGCAATACCCGTGCCCGACGGTTCGGCGGGAACAGGAGACGGCGTGACTGCGCTCGGACCACTCGGTGGGATGGTGACTGCACTTGGTCCGCTCGGCGGGGGTGTGACCGCGCTGGGACCACTCGGTGGAAGCGTGGCCCCACTGGGGCCACTGGGCGGAGGTGGGGCCGCCGTGGGTCCGCCCGCCGCCGGAGGCGCGGGAGGGGGAGGGGGCATCTCCGTATGCACTTCTTGCCGCGGTTGGCTGGGGCGGGCTGGCATGTACCCGCTGGGCTCCCCCACCTGCATCCTGCCGGCGGAGTGTCCGGAGTCCGTATCGCGCTTCAAACGCTTCAGATCCGTCCGCAGGTCGGAAGCGTTGTGATAGCGCATGTCGGCGTCTTTCTCGAGCGCCTTGGCGATGATTTCTTCCAGCTTGGGGGGCAAATCAGGATTCAGGCGCAGGGGAGAAATCGGGACCCGGTTCAGAATCGCTTCATGAATCACCCCGGAGGTGTTGCCGCTGAAAGCGGGCACGCCCGTGGCCATTTCATAGAGCACCAGACCTAAGGAAAAAATATCGGAGCGAGCGTCAAGGTCCTCTCCGCGCACCTGCTCGGGCGACATGTAGGCCACCGTCCCCATGGTGATCCCCGGGCTGGTATTGAATTCTTCGCGCGTCGGAGCGGTGAGCAGGGCGGAGGCGCCCGCTTCCATCTGCGGACGGCCGGAAGGAGCGAGCTTGGCCAAACCAAAATCCAGGACCTTGGCCTGGCCGCGCTGGGTGACGAAAATATTGGCGGGTTTAATGTCGCGATGCACAATGCCCTTGGCGTGCGCAGCGTCCAAGGCGTCCGAAATCTGAATCGCCAGGTCGAGCAGAGTGTCAGTCTTAAGGGGCTTGGACTCAATGCGATGCTTGAGGGTCTGTCCCTCCAAAAACTGCATCACGATGAAGGGCTCGCCTGCGCGCTCGCCGATTTCGAAAATGGTGCAGATGTTCGGATGGTCGAGCGCCGAAGCCGCGCGCGCCTCGCGCTGGAAACGCTCGAGCGCCTGGGGGTTGCGGGCCAGATTTTCGGGCAGAAATTTGAGCGCCACAAAACGCCCAAGCGTGGTGTCTTCGGCTTTGTACACCACGCCCATCCCGCCGCCACCCAGCTTTTCCACAATTCTATAGTGTGAAACGGTTTTCCCAATCATCTTTGACTTCCATGTTACCCAGCCCGCGCGGGCCTGTCAACAAAAGACAACATAATGTCGCCGCGGTCTACTGAGGGCAACGTTCAAGCCCCTGTGCCCAAACCGGGCTACCTGCTTCGTTTTCAAAGCGTAGCCTCCAGCCGAATATTCTTATTGACAAGGACAATAGCCATGATATACTAGGTCATGAGGCCAGCCCCGACTGGCCGAGTTGCAAGGGCGCAGACCTATTTAAGGGGCCGGCGTAATCCACACGAAAAGACAGGTGCCAGGTGTAAGGAACTACGAGCTACATGCTGGAGAAAACTCCCAGAACCCAGCCCCGCGTTCCGCCCCTAGCCCCTGGCACCTGACACCTGAAGCTTAAACGCTATGAGCGTCAGGGGGAAGTTTTAGAAAAGGGTGATGAGAAACACGCGCCCGGCTCTCGCGATATGCTAGAAAAAAAGGCGGTTAGCGTTTATGGCAAAGATGTCTCAACGCTTTATCTTATTCAAATACTGAGAGTTAGCTCGAAAGGCGGGGGGCGGGGCGAAAAAAATGGGCTCGGCTCTGGCGATATGTAAGAAAAAAAATGGCTTAGCGATGAAGCGCGGAAGTTCTTCAAAAACCTATGTCATTGAAATTTAGATAGTTATTCTATTCACCGATGGTCAGGGTCTTGAAAAAAAAAGGGGTAAAAAATGAGGCAAAATTTCCTTAAGTTATTGAAAACACATATAGAAAGAATGTCCGATAATCGGCTTCTGGCGATGTTGATGAAACCAAACGAGTTAGAGCCACTCTCTGGCGATGTTGATGAAAAGAAATGGAGTTATCGAAAATGACGGGAAGGAGGAAAGCAAGTGTAGCCAGGATCAGCTTTGAAGGTCCGCAGCTCTCCGCAGCCCATTAAACCGTTTCAACAAGCCCGCGCCTTGTGGTAAGGTCTCCGCTGCGGCCTGAAGATTCAATATTTAGGCGCGTGGTTTGCGGGGCCGATCATCGTGATCCTCAGGGAGCGTTCCTCATGAACTTGCAGCGAAGAATCGTGCTGGTGCTGGTCCTTGCCACCGTCGCCGCCGGCTATGTGGCGCTGGCTTGGCGCGGCCAATCCCCCTCCGACTTGAGCGGGATATTCGAGAAAACCGATGTCATGATCCCCATGCGCGACGGCGTGCGGCTGCACACGGAGGTTTACGTTCCGAAAAACTCCTCGCAACCGCTGCCGTTCATTTTCGAGCGGACACCTTACGGGGTGACGGACGACGAGAACGGGATCACCACCAAATTCGCGCTCTATCGCGAGATGGTTCCCGCGGGCTACATCTTCGTGTTTCAGGACATCCGCGGGCGGTACAAATCCGATGGCCAATTTCTGATGCAGCGCCGCCCCCGCGACCCGAGCGACCCGCGCGCCATCGACGAAGGCACTGACACGTACGACACCATCGACTGGCTGGTCAAAAACGTTCCCCATAACAACGGGCGCGTCGGCCTGCTGGGGATTTCCTACGGCGGCTGGTTGACGGTAATGGCCATGCTCGAACCGCACCCCGCGCTCAAGGCCGTTTCCGAGCAAGCCTCCCCCGCCGATATGTTCCTGGGGGACGACTTCCACCACAACGGCGCCTTCCGCCTGAGCTACGGGTTCGAGTATGCGGCCATGATGGAAACGGGCAAGACGAGTTTCCATTTCCACTTCGACCGCGACGACACGTATGAGTGGTACCTGGCTCTCGGGCCGCTGGCGAATGCCAACGCCAAGTATTTGCACGGAGATGTGCCGACCTGGAACGACTTCGTCAATCACCCGAATTTCGATGAGTACTGGAAGCGCGATGCCGTCACGCCCTACCTCAAGAAAGTCACGGTCCCCAATCTCAACGTCGCGGGGTGGTGGGACCAGGAGGATTTTTACGGGCCGCAGAAGATTTATGAGGCGCTGGAGAAGCACGACCCGCGGCACTGGAATTATTTCGTGGCCGGACCGTGGAACCACGGCGGGTGGGCGAGAGGTGCAGGGAACTCCCTGGGCAAGATCGAGTTTGGCACCGACACCAGCAAGTACTTTCGCGAGAAAATCCAGGCCGCCTGGTTCGCTTACTGGCTGAAGGACGAAGGGCAATTACCCTTCCAGGAAGCGATGACCTTCGAGACGGGGACCAATCAATGGAAGACCTACGCCGAGTGGCCACCGCGCCAGGGGATCCAGCCGCGCCAGCTTTATTTCCAGGCGGGCGGGGGCCTTTCCTTTGAGCCACCCGGCAAGGCCGGCGCGCCGGGATTCGACCGCTACACTTCGGACCCCGCCCACCCCGTGCCCTACCGCCATCAGCCCATCGAGCCCACCTACCCCGGCGGCGGATGGCCTACTTGGCTGGTGGAAGATCAGCGCTTCGTGCGGAATCGCCCCGACGTCCTGAGCTGGCAAACCGCCCCGCTGGCCGATAACCTGACGGTGACCGGCGATATCGTGGCCCGCTTGTTCGCTTCCACCAGCGGAACCGACAGCGATTGGATCGTGAAGCTGATCGACGTGTACCCCGACGATTACCCCGCCAACCCGGCCCTTGGCGGGTATGAATTGATGATCGCCGATGAGGTCTTTCGCGGGCGCTTTCGCGAGAGTTTTGAGAAGCCCCAACCCCTTCCGGCCAACCAGGTCGAGAAGTACGTCATCGATCTTCATACCAACGACCATTGCTTCCTGCGCGGCCATCGCATCATGGTGCAGGTGCAAAGCACCTGGTTTCCCCTGATCGATCGCAACCCGCAAAAGTATGTGCCCAATATTTTCCAAGCCACGGAAGCCGACTACCAAGCGGCTAAACAACAGGTCTATCGCACGAGCGAATTCCCTTCTTCCCTTGAGTTGCCGGTGAAGGGACAGTAGGCGGAAAGCAGAAGGCAGAAGGCAGAAGGCGGAAAGTTGCATGAATCGCGTCGTTGTGGGTGGAGATCTCACCTCGCGGGAAAGGGCATTGAGGAAATGAAACCAGTTGACGAGTTACTTCCGGTGTCCGCTTTCTGCCTACCGCTTTCTGCTTTCTGCCTTCCGCCTTCTGCTTTCTGCTTACTGCCCGCTGCTTCCCTCCCCCGAGGCGAGACTCTTGCTTTGTTGCACGTTGAGCAGGGCGCCGAGCAGCACCTCGAGCGAGTCGAGAAGGCGCTTGTCGGCGGTTTGAATCAGATAATTCGCCATGCGGAGCAATTGCAACTGGTGGGGGTCATAGCTTTCCACGGCGGGATGCGCCTGCTTTCCCCAACTGGAATGGAGCAGGTTCATGATGCAGTTCCCTGAGGAGGTGATAAGGCATTGCAGAGTGCCCAGTTGGGTGGAGCGCTCCTGGAAAATCTCGCTGATCGGCACCCCCAGGGCCGTGGCGATTTTGTTCAGGGTATGGGGACGAGGCTCGAGGTGGCGATTCTCGATGCGGGAAAGGTATGAGGCCGCCAACCCCGTGCGATTACTCAACTCCTGCTGAGTTAATCCCTTCTGGTTGCGAAGCTGAATAATGCGGGTGCCGATGCTCATGAGGAGGCCTCCTTTTGACCAAATCATCCAGATCTTAACATATATGTAATAAAAAGGCTTCAAAAGCGTGAATCCCTTGACACTCCTGGAAAGTAGAGTATCGTAGATATGGGACCAAGAAGAAACGGTAATGACTGGCAGTCCATGTGTGAAGTAATTCCGGAATCCTGTCGGTCCCGTCGCCCACGCGAAGCGGCAGGCAGCTCGAGGAAAGAGAAAGGCCACGTGTGGTGGCTGGCTCGGCGCTCCAGGATGTAGGCTGATAGGGCTGAAGGTCGTAGAAGGCGCCCCGTGTTCGGCCGGTAAGGAGAGCGCCCGACCGAGGGAGCCCGGTCCTGGCGGCAGGATTCCGAGTATTTCAAGTTTTGGTAGGAGGAAATAGTAAGACGGAAATTGTGTACTACCAACGAGCCCACCGACCCGTCCGGGATTTGTTAAGCAACCCCACAATCCTGCCTGATAAAGCCCTGAGCCGGACGGGTCTTTCCTTTTGCAGCACCACAATCCACTGAGCAAATTTCAACATTGCGCAGCGAGCCGTAATAGCGCTATGTTGCCAAGGATTCCCCGGAACCTGAGGGGCCGATGGGAGAAGAATCATGCGGGTCTTAGTGACGGGCGGGGCGGGTTACATCGGAAGTCACACCGCCAAGGCGTTGGCAAAAGCTGGCCACGAACCTCTTGTGTTGGACAATCTCAGCTCTGGGCATCGCTGGGCGGTGAAGTGGGGGCCTCTCCTCGAGTGGGACTTGGCGGACACGGAAATCCTTCCCCAATTCCTGGAAAAAGAGCACGTGGAAGCCGTCCTGCACTTTGCCGCGAGTTTGCTGGTGGGCGAATCGATCCAGGAACCCAGAAAATACTTTTGGAACAACGTCGTCAATACCTTACACCTGTTGGATGCCATGCTGGAGGCAGGAGTGAAGCGAATCGTATTCTCTTCCTCCGCGGCCGTGTACGGCAATCCGCAAAAGGTGCCGATTCCGGAGGACCACCCCAAGGAACCGGTGAATCCTTACGGCGAAACCAAGCTGGCGATGGAACGCGCCCTCAAGTGGTATGGAAACGCGTATGGCTTGAGATGGGTCACATTGCGATATTTCAACGCGGCGGGAGCGGATCCGGACGGTGAGTTAGGGGAATGCCACAACCCGGAAGCGCACCTGATTCCCTTGATTATTCAGGCCGCGCTCGGGCGGCGGTCCCACGTCGAGATCTACGGGACGGATTACCCAACCCCGGACGGCACCGCCATCCGCGACTACATTCATGTCACGGATTTGGCCGACGCTCACGTGCGGGCATTGGATTATCTCACGGACGGAGGCGAAAGCCGCGCGCTCAACCTGGGTACAGGCCAAGGGAACTCCGTGCGCGAGGTCATCAAAGTCGTGGATACAATATCTCCCCGCCCCGTACCTTTCCGCGAGGGGCCACGGCGCGCGGGAGATCCACCAGTGCTGGTTGCAGACGCGAGCCGCGCCGGTGAGATTCTTGGTTGGAAACCCCAGCATTCCGCGCTGGAAGTCATCATTCAGAATGCGTGGAATTGGCATTCGAAAGGAAGTGGGGAAGAGTAGCCGCTACTGCGCTTACCATTCTTCCCATACCAGAGGAAACACTTCAATTCTCACTTGGCGATTGAAAACCTAGGAACTGCATTGCATCCACTAAGTCGCGCCCAATATATAAAATTTACCGGTTTGGATAGCGCGGCACGACGTAAGTGAGGATCTCCAAAGACCTCTAACTCCGTTGTATTTTCATCACGATACAGAAAGACGAGACAACTTGGCCCGGCGATTGCCCTCATGACCGATGAAAGGTGCATGCGGAGCGGTGCGAGCATATACGAGTTCTATTGAGTTTCAAGGATGATCGCACCCTACTGCCTTTGCGCCGAGAAGGACATGGGGGAAATTGTCCTTCAGGAGGAAAGTAATAAGAAGTCCAGCAAACTCAAATTGGAGGAACGTCATGAAAAGAATCCCTGACTATAGATGTTCAGTCTTGACTGGTGCGACGAACCAGAAGTTCGACAAGTCCGTTACGTGCGATAAACAGGATGGACGCGATGCCACGGAACAGTCATCCAGCCACGGTCGATTGCAGCGCTCAAGGGGAATATTGATGTCCGGGCGATTGATGATCGGGTTGCTCACCATGGCGATGTTATCTGCACCCTCTACATTGCAGGCCGCATCAGTTTCGATAGGTGTATCAGTTGGGATTGCTCCGCCGCCGCTGCCTGTCTATGTGCAGCCGGTCTGTCCTGGCCCTGGGTACATTTGGACTCCTGGCTATTGGGCTTACGATCCTGTCGGCGGTTACTACTGGATTCCGGGCACATGGGTGATGCCGCCAACCATAGGCTTCTTGTGGACCCCTGGTTACTGGGGCTGGGGTGGAGCCGCATTCATCTGGCATGCGGGTTACTGGGGCCCCCACGTGGGCTTTTACGGCGGGATCAATTATGGCTTCGGTTACACGGGCGTGGGCTATGAAGGAGGGTACTGGAGGGGTAGGAACTTCTATTATAACCAGTCTGTGAACAATTTCGGCGGGGCGCACTTCACCAACGTTTACAACCGCACGGTCGTGAACAATTTCGCCGTGAATCGCGTCAGCTACAATGGCGGTGCGGGTGGGCTTAGGGCTCGCCCTACCTCGGGCGAACTGGCTGCGGACCATGAGCGGCACGTTGCACCCACATCCATGCAGCGGCAGCACGAAACGGCAGCGCACAACGACCGTTCACAATTTGCTTCTGTAAACCATGGCGGACCCCCTGTGGCTGCGACCGCCAGACCCGGTGAGCTGCGAGGAGGCAATCGGGTGGCAGCCACGCGTGCGGGCGGTCCCACCAACAACCCTCGGGAACTCCACGGCTCGAATCCGGGCCACACGAGCGACTATTCCCGCTCCTCTAGCCCCAATCGCCGCGGTGGCGGCACTCGTCAGGTTATGACCGCCCATCAAAATCATTCCTCCTCCCGCCGCTTTAGCACGCGGCAGGAAGCGGGGGCATCGAGTCAGTCTCACTCCGCACCAGCACCCCGCTACCAGGCTTCTCGTGGGGCGGCTCCGTCTCGGCCGGCTGCCGCACGTCGTCAACCCCAACAGCACAGTTCGCGGCCTTCCGAAGGAGGAGGACATGAACCACACGGAAGGGGATCAGGGCGCTGAGGAACCGCAATTGTAACGATTGTGAGCCGGGGCGGCAGGCCTCGCCCTAGCTCACTCGCAAGGCATTTGTCCCTGCCTCCGGGCACAGAATTCCAAAACGCAAGTAGTTGTTAGTGTGGGCTGTCGTGTTCCCCGTTCAAGTCAAGGGTGGTCAGAAATGCCGGTTAAAGGTACCCCAGTTCTTTCCCCAGGGCGCGGAGTTGGGCTGCATCGATGAAAAGTTCGGATTGCGTCGCGTCGTAGCCGTGTTCGAGGGTACGGCGCAAATCGAGGGCGGCAATTTCGGCAAGCTGCTGGTCACTCAAATATTTTTGTTCTTTCTCCCGGAGTTCGGTAAGTGCCGGACAGGAAATGGAAACCGTCGCGTGCTGCCCCTCGACAAGAAAGATGCAATCAATCGTATCGCTGTGCCGGGTGGCGATGGCAGCGAACAGATGCACAAATCGAACCTTGAGGGGTTCGGCCAGCGCTCGCGAACTGACTTCAAAAGGCGTCACAATATAGCTCATAAAAAAGTTGGCGACACAGCATCCGCAACTTACCGCTTCTTCGTTCCGGTCAAGCTCCGCTAGTCCGCCGATTGGACCCAAAGCATGCCAATGGTACGCAGGAAATCGAAACCCAATCGCAATTCAAAATGTACTATGACATTACGGAAATGCAATCGGAATTTTTCTGATTAGCTACTTGACACAGTGGGCGCAAATTGTAGAAACTGTCATCTATAAGATCAGTGTGGTCTTACGGACGGTGTGCACCGCCTCCCATCGGTTTGAGGAGGAACCTATGCCAATCCTGGAACACATTTCATCTTTGTGGCCGGCTTAATCAGGTAGTTAATATGCCATCAACCATCGCGCCCACGTCCAATCCTAATGGTGTCCAACCTATCCGGATTCTGGTCACCGACAACACCGCCATGGGAGCGGAATTGCTCGCGAAAATGCTGGATCGAGATCGCCGCTTTGCGGTATTGGAGGCAGTCTTTACGCCCGAAGAGATTCTGCGGGCGGCGGGAGAACACCACCCGGACGTGGTGCTTTTAACTCAATATGAAGACTCCCCGGCAAGGTTCAGGACCGCGCGGAAGTTGCATGCTTCATTCCCAGACATTCGGATGGTGGTAATTCTGGGGTCACCAAGCGGCGAGTTGGTGGTCGAGGCTTTCCGGGCTGGTGCTAGAGGAATTCTCGCTCGCAGCGAATCCATCAAGTTGCTGGGCAAATGCCTGGAAAGCGTTCATGAAGGCAATATCTGGATCAATAATGCGCAATTGAAGTACCTCATCGACGCGTTGGTGATGTGCTCACCGCCTCGTTTCGCCGATTCCAAGGGTGCAACCCTGCTGTCTAAGCAGGAACAGGCGGTCGTGCATTGGATGACGGAAGGGTTCTCCAACCGCGAAATTGCCGCGCAGCTAAAATTGAGTGAACACACCGTAAAGAACTACGTCTTCAGAATCTTCGACAAATTGGGAGTTTCGAAGCGCGTCGAAGTGATTCTTTACGCCCTCAGACCGGCGTGACGAAACGCGGAAGGCTCATATTTCCAGGGTGGAACAATCCAGTGACGAGGATCGCCTGTTGTTTGAGTGGTCCCGAGGGCTGGCTGAACAGGGCTCCGCCATGGCGGCTTTCATGTTGGGACAAATGTATCGTGAGGGAAGAGGAACCAAGCAAGATTACGGTTCCGCGTATACATGGTTCCATTTTGCCAAACTTGGCCCTGAAGCCATTCGACGCGCCAGCAGCCTCGCCTGCGAACAACTGGGTAAGAAGATGACCCCGGAAGAGGTTTCCTCAGCCCTTTCAAAATTCGTGGAAGTGCTCGAGAGTAAGCATCATCCCGAAGAACAGATCGAACCCCGCCAGTTGCTGGGCGCAACCGCCACCGGCGAAGCTAACCCTATCTTGGCAGAAGCTGATTGGCCGTCATCCAGGGGCCGTTCTTGACTGCTCAACTTGAAAATTCCCGCCAGCAAGCTCACGGGGGGGAAAGCGGCAGCAAGCTGCCGCACTCCAAAACTGCGCAGGCTCGCACACGTTCGCGAGGCCAGCCGCGGGTCGTGACTCATTTTGCCGTGGCACGGCCATCTTTGCCGTGACTGCCCACGGGCGGGACGCCCGTGCCACGTCAAAATGAGTCGCTGACCGCCGCTGGGCGGTTAGTTTCCGGCGGTGCTTTCCGCTGCCATGGTCCCGTGACGGTTGACTCCGATGAAGCCTTCTTTTTCCAGGTGCAGGAAAACTTCCTGGGCGGCTTCTTCCGGAGTCAGGTCGGTGGTGTCAATCACCACTTCCGCGTCGGCGGGCGACTCGTAGGGGTCGGAAATCCCGGTAAACTGCTTGACCAGTCCGGCGCGGGCTTTGGCATAGAGTCCCTTGCGGTCGCGCGACTCGCAGATCTCCAGCGACGTCGCCAGGTGCACCAGGATGAATCCCCCCAGCGGCTGGATCACCGCCCGCACTTCTTTGCGGAGGGCATCGTAGGGGGCGATGGGCGCGCAGATCGCGATGCCGCCATTCTTGGTGATTTCCGAGGCCACGTAACCGATCCGCCGGATGTTGATGTCACGATGCTCGCGCGAAAACCCCAGCTCGGAGGAGAGGTTCTTGCGCACGATGTCCCCATCCAGCAAGGTGACGGGTCTCCCCCCCATTTCCAGGAATTTCACCCGCAGCACGTTCGCAATCGTCGACTTCCCCGAACCCGACAGGCCGGTGAAGAACACCGTAAACCCTTGGCGATGGCGGGGAGGGTAACTGCGCTGGAGCTCGCGCGCCACCTCCGGGAAAGTAAACCAGGAGGGAATATCCCGGCCCTCCGCCAGGCGGCGCCGCAAGTCCGTTCCGGAAATATTCAGGGTTTTCGCACCTGCGGGGACTTCGTTATCGGGAACGTAAGTGTCCTGGTCCGCCAGGTAAACCATCATACTGAACGGCACCATGGTCACGCCGATCTCCGCCTGGTGTTCGCGCAGCAACTCCTGGGCGGCGTAGGGTCCATAAAAGGGCTTCCCCTGCTCGTCGTTTCCCGGACCCGCGTGGTCGCGTCCCACGATGAAGTGGCTGCACCCATGATTCTTGCGGATGATCGCGTGCCAGACCGCTTCCCGCGGTCCCCCCAGGCGCATGGCCAGCGGCAACAAGGAGAGCCGCACCGTGTCTTTAGGATATTTCGAAAGCAGTTCCTGGTAGCACCGCACGCGCACGTAATACTCCACGTCGCCCGGTTTGGTCATGCCCACGGAGGGGTGAATCAGCAGGTTCGCCTCGACTTGCTTGGCCGCCCGCAAGGTCAATTCCTGGTGAGCGCGGTGCATGGGATTGCGGGTCTGAAACGCCACGATGCGCCGCCATCCCAGCCGCACAAATTCCGCCCGCAACTCCGCCGGGCCCAAGCGCAGAGAACGAAAGTCGTAATGCACGGGGGAGTGAATGCCCTCCAGCCGCCCTCCCACGTACCAGGGATGCGTCCGCTCGAGCACGTGCTCCACCCCTGGATGATGGAGGTTGGTGGTTCCGTACACCGCCTCCACCTCCGCCAGGCGATCCGGCTGCCAAACCTCATCCACATGCAGGGCGGCCAGCATGACCCCTTCGGCATCCCGCAGGGCCACCGTCTTGCCCGCGCCGATCGACTGGGCGAACTCCTCCGGGACATCCAGAACAATCGGAATAGGCCACAAGAGTCCGTTCTTGAGCCGCAGGTCACAACACACGCTCTCATAGTCGGCCCGCGCCATGAATCCGCGCAGGGGAGAAAAACCCCCGTTCAAAAGTAGCTCCAGGTCGCAAAGCTGGCGGGGAGATAAATCCCAAGACGGCCACTCGCGCGAGGCCGCCTGCAATTCCGCGCTCCGCCCCGGCGCCGCAAACAAATTGACGAGTTCCCCGCCGTGCGGCGGGTTTAAATGGTCTGGCATTTTAGATTAGGTTCCCCCTGAAGGTTTGAAAGGTCGGGATATTATCCCCGCCGTCAGCTCCGCACTTGGCCTGTGCCGAACACCTCGTACTTTGTCGAGGTAAGCTCCGGAAGGCCAAAGGGGCCACGACAATGTAGCTTCTGGTTGCTGATTCCCATCTCTGCCCCTAGCCCGAATTCGCCGCCGTCGGTGAAGCGGGTTGAGGCATTCCAGTACACGGCCGCTGAATCCACCTGATTCAGGAATCGCCGGGCGCGAGCCTCTACCGAGGCCACAATAGCGTCGGAGTGCCGAGTGGAATAATGATTAATATGAGTGATGGCCGCTTCCAACGAGGGAACCACGGCGACCGCCATCCGCAGGTCCGAGTATTCCGTGTACCAGTCGGCTTCTTCGGCTACGCCAACGCCAAGCCCCGCTGACAGATTGCGTGTTGATTCGTCTCCAAGAATTTCGACCCCGCTAGCCAGAAGCTTCGCCACGATTCTGGGCACGTACTCCCGGCTAATATCCTGATGGATGAGCAGCTTCTCTGCCGCGTTGCAAACCGATGGCCGCTGAGTCTTGGCGTTGATGACAATGCGATCGGCCATTTCGAAGTCGGCGGTCTTATCCACATAGACGTGGCAGTTGCCGGCGCCGGTCTCAATCACCGGGACCGTGGCCTCCTCCACCACGCGATTGATCAACGCGGCCCCTCCACGCGGCACCAGCACGTCAACCAGGCCCCGCGCCCGCATCAGTTCCTTGGCGGACTCGCGCGAGCGAGAGTCCAGCAACTGGATGGCGCCCTCCGGCATTCCGGGAGCCGCTTGGAGAATCCTGACGATAGCCTCGTTGCTGGAAGCTGCCTCGCGTCCCCCACGCAGCACGATAGCGTTTCCGGACTTCAGGCACAGCGCCACGGCATCCACCGTGACATTGGGCCGGGATTCGTAAATGATGCCGACCACACCCAGGGGCACCCGCATCTTGCAAATTCGTAGGCCATTAGGACGGGTCCACTCCGCCAGGATTTCACCCACGGGATCGGGCAAGGCGGCGACAGCAGCAATCGCCTCTTCCATCGCGGCGATGCGTGGCGGAGAGAGCAGCAGGCGGTCGCGGCTCGACGAGCTGAGGTCGTTTGCCGCGAGGTCCACCGCATTGGCCGCCAGGATCTCGTCATGATGGCAGTTGATCCCCGTCCCCATGGCCGCCAGGATCGCGTTTTTCTGGCGGGTGGAGAGCCGGCCCACTTTCGCCGCGGCCCGGCGGGCTGACTGTAATCTCTCCTGGGTGGAAGCAGATTCGGTTTCCGTAACAGTCCTCATTCGGCCTTCCCTTTCCGCCCCTGGGGCGGGAAGTAAGTTCCCGCCCGATGCTTAAGCACCAGGGGGATGACGTCAGGATGGCATCCATTGGCGATCGCGACGTGCGTACCGCCCGCCGTGGCGAGCCGGGCGGCGCGCAGCTTGGAACTCATTCCCCCGCGCCCCAGCTCCCCTTTCCCCTTGCACATGGCTTCCAGGGCGGGGGTGATACGATTGATACGGCGGATCAGCTTCGAATGAATGGAGCCGTTGTGCCGGTAGAAACCGTCCACATCGGTTAGGAGAATCAGCCAATCCGCCTTGACCGCTCGAGCCAGCAGGGCGCTGAGCTCGTCATTGTCCCCAAAGGCGCCTTCCAGCTCGCGCACCGAGACCACGTCGTTCTCATTCACAATGGGTAACACCTTCAATCGGAGCAGTTCCTCGATCGTGTGACAGAGATTGCGATAACGGAGGGAGGAGGAAAAATCGTCGCTCGAAAGCAGCAGTTGGGCCACGACCTTCTTCCCGAAGAACAACTGTTCGTAAGTGTGCATCAGTTGGCTCTGGCCCACGGCTGCGGCGGCCTGCATGCGGATCACGCGGGAGGGCGTGTGATCGGCCCCGAATACGGAAGTGCCACAGGCGATGGCGCCCGAAGTCACGATGACATGGTCGTGATGGGCGAGGTCGAGTTGGTCGACGAGGGCTCGTACCCGCGAGGGATTAAGCCGGCCGCCAGGGGCAATGATACTGCTTCCAATTTTGATAACCAGACGCATGACTGTACCCTAGTTTGAGGTTGCGCAATCCGCAATTAGAACGCGGGCCGAAACGCCCCGGCGGTCAAATTGCCCAGGAGTTTGTGCCAGGGATGACTCTCGCGCTGCTCAACTTGGGTTACGATATCACGCATTTCGTTCAGGACCTGCGGTTTTTCCTCATCGTACATATCTCCCTGGAGAAGCTTGAGGACATCCAACCGGTATTTTTTCTGGCTGAGGAAGTAGGTGAAGAGAATGTTCAGGCGGTAATAAACGGTAATGAACTCATACCAGTTGTTGGTCCCCCGCCGCATGGTGGAGCGATAAGCTTCAAAGCTTTCTTTGCGGAAATCACCTTTCTCCGCGGCCTTCACGATGTCCTGGGTGGCCAGTTTCGCGCTGGTCATCGCGATGCTCACCCCGCTGGAGAAAATGGGGTCCACAAAACGAGCCGCATCGCCGACCATGGCAAAACCGTCGCCACAAATCTCGCTCATGCCATAGCTGTAGTCGCCTTCCTCTTTGAACGGGCGCACCTGGTGTGATTTCTTGAGGGCTTCGTAGAGCTCCGGCCGGGTACGAACGCAATTCCAGAAGAAATTCTCGCGGGACTCTCGAGATTTCTCGAAGTTTTGCCTCTGCGTGACCACGCCGATGCTGGTCACGGTCTCGGTGATGGGGATTTGCCAGATCCAACTATTGGTCACGGGGAGGAAGTGGATGTAGATGTAGGACTCCAGTTCCTTTTTTTTTGCCAGGGCCATCCGGTCGTATCCATCAAACCAGGTGTGCAGTGCGTACTGGTTAAAAACCGCATCGTTCTTTTTCAGCTTCAATTGGTTTCCCAGTAGCGTATGCCGACCGGAGGCATCTACCACCATGTTCGCACTCACACTCATCTCCTTGTTTGCCATGGTGAACTTGACGCGCGGCAGCACCGTCTCGGAGAAGTCAATGCTGTTTACCTTAATCCCATCGTAGACCGCCGCGCCCAACTTCTGCGCGTGCTGGAGCAGGAGCAAGTCGAACTTTCCGCGATCCACATGCCAGGTGTGCCTTTGGTTCACGCCGGGTTGCTCACGTTCCTCAAAGCGGATGTCCGCCTGACCGTCGAAGTCAGCATCCTCGAATCCATGCTGATAGGCTTTGGGGCTCAATTCGGACGTCCACACCGCTCCGAACTTACGGACGAAACCACATTCGTCCATCTGGTCGAGGAATCCGATGTCGCGTAACACCCGAGTGGTGGCAGGAACCAGAGATTCGCCTACGTGATGCCGGGGAAATAGTTCACGCTCAAAGACCGCGCATTTCAATCCGGCCTTGGCGAGATATGCGGCGGCGCAGGAACCCGCGGGTCCACCACCGATAATGGCAACATCCATGTCAGCCTTTGACATCTAAAAGGGTCTCCTTTATTGAGTGTTTAGTTTGGTCGATCCTGCTTTGCAGGACCGGATTTGGAGGGTCACCGGGCAATCAAACCCTGAGTCTGGAACAAAGAGCCTCCGCTTTGTTCCAGACTTCAGGCCAGGGTGATGTAAAGAACGAACCGCGAAAAGCTCCCGGAAGGGCGGAGGCCACCTTAAGGCGCAGTCTTAGCAAACCAAGGCTCGCCAAAGGGGGAAGTCAGGAAGAAATTCATGAGCATGGTGGAGACTTTGTTCGCGCCTTTCATGTTCGGGTGAGTGCCGTCGGATTGATAATCCACCTCACCCAAGCAGGGAGTGGTGGTCTGCCCGTCACACCAAACCAGCCCATCCGAACGCGGAATGGGGCCATCGGCCCAAAGGTAAGTACCCCAGGCAACCCAGGGAGCCGTGTCGTGATTGTAGTTCAGGTCGCCCGCGATGGGATCGACGACCCCGGTTTGCATCTGGGCGATCTGCGCCTGGATCAGCCATTTGGCGGAGAATCCATACTCGTAGGCGTAAGGCTCAGGGTTGAGATTCGAGGTGGCGTAACCGGCGTAGATGCGGGTGGAAAGAAATGCCATTTGGAGTTTCGGGAATCGCGTTTTGGCAGCTCGCAAGATCTCCCCGAGCTGTTGCTCATACCTGAGGGCTTCCGTGGTCTGGGTCGTGTTCACGCATCCTTTTACCGTGGGATTACAAAGGGGCTGACAAGGGGAAGTCCCTTTCGCACCGCAGCCACTTACGCCGGGGCTGGGATTCGCGTCCTTGATCCAAACCACCTGCACTTGGTTATCACTGAGCCCGGCGGGCTCAAGGACGTCATCCATTACCCGGTCATACTCATTCTGCACTGCATGAGGACAGGGCGGCGTGCCTGTGGCCACCGTCCAGTAGCACGCCGTCTGAGAACTTCCGGCCCCATTCTCAATCGCCAGGGTGGTCTTGTTCACTTTAGCGTTGAGCTTAGCATTTGAAACGAACAGCATGAACTCTTCCATGGCGTTCGACATGCCGATGGAAAGGAAGACGACCTTACCATTGGGGTTTGGATCCCCGTTGGTGTCGAGTGGCTGGATTTGATTGACAATCAAACTGCCCGCCGTTTGATGGGGGCCCGGCATAATGTCACTACCGTTTGGGTAGAGCCCGCCTTCAAACCCTTGATAGGTCTGGGTACGCAGATCCATCAAAGGGGTAGCTGAAAAGAGAACGTCTGACTTCTTTCCTCCCTGGGTTTGAGCTGCGGCGGCGCTTGCCAGAAGCGCAATCGCCAGCCCGCTTCGCAAAATGAGTTTCATAGTCCTCCTTAGAGTTTTTTCTCTAGTAAGTTGCACGGAACGTGTCGCTGGTCAGATCCCCCAGGAGCTTATGCCACGGGTGGTTTTCGCGCTGCTCGACCTCCGTGACGATCTTCCGCATTTCGTCCAGCACGCGCGGCTTCTCAGGCTCGTACATGTCCCCTTGCAGAAGCTTGAGCACATCCAGCCGGTGCTGTTTCTGGTTGATGAAATAGGTAAAGAGCACATTCAGCCGGTAATACAGCGAAATGAACTCATACCAGTGGTTGGTTCCGCACCGCATAGTAGAGCGGAAGGTTTCGAAGCTGTCCTTTCGAAAGTCACCTTTTTCCGCCGCTTTGACAATGTCTTCCGAAATGAATTTGGCGCTGGTCAGGGCGATGCTGACTCCGCTCGAAAAGATGGGATCGACGAACCGCGCGGCGTCACCAATCAGGGCGAACCCGTCGCCGTTGATTTCGCTCATGCCGTAGCTGTAGTCGCCTTCCTCTTTCAGGGAACGCACCTGTTGCGCCTTTTTGAGGCCTTCGTAAAGCTCCGGCCGGGTGCGAATGCAATCCCAGAAGAAGTTCTCGCGTGATTCCTTGGACTTCTCGAAGTTCTTCTTCTGCGTTACCACGCCGATGCTGGTGATGGTCTCGGTGATGGGAATCTGCCACAGCCAGGTATTCGTCACCGGCAGGAAGTGAATGTAAATGTAATCTTCAAACGTCTTGGTCTTGGCCAGGGCGGTCCGGTCGTATCCCTCGAACCACGTATGGAGGGCATATTGGTTGAAGACCTGGTCCATTTTCTTCAGCTTGAGTTGGTTGCCCAGCACCGTCTGGCGCCCGGAAGCATCCACGATCATGTTGGCCGTAAGGCTCAGGGTCTTTCGCCCGAGGGTAAAATTGATGCGCGGCACCTTGGGGTCGGAGAAGTCGACGTCGCTTACCCGCACGCCTTCGTAAACAGCGGCGCCCAACTGATGGGCGTGCTGGAGCATGAGTAAATCGAACTTGGCGCGATCCACATGCCACGTATAGTTCTTGTCCACTCCCGGTTGGGGGCGTTCCTCGAAACGGATATTGGCCTGGCACTCGAGTTCCATGCCGTCAAAGTCCACGCTGTAGAGAGGAGAGTTATTGGCAGGTGCGGTCCACACGGCGCCGAACTTTCGAACAAAACCGGCCTCGTCCATGCGGTCGAGAAAGCCGATGTCTCTCAACACTCGGGTCGTGGAGGGAACCAGCGATTCCCCCACGTGAAGTCGGGGGAAGAGCTCGCGTTCCAACACCACGCACTTCAGGCCCGCCTTGGCGAGGTACGACGCGCAAGACGACCCGGCCGGCCCTCCCCCAATGATTGCTACATCCACATCTGCTCCCAACATATTTTTTGTCTCCTACTTCAAAGTTTGTTCCGCTTCGTTCTCAAATGCGGTTATGGGTTCTCAACAACTTCGAGCCTACGGTAATACCTAACTTCTGACCATCCGCAGTTCCCCGTGACCCATGTTAAGCATTCGGATGCCACGGCACAACGCTTCGTTCCTTGGAAGGGTCATGATCTCCAGCGAACGTTGCGGCTTGTCTACAGCCCGCGTAAGCCGGCAATGATGACCTTTTGGATTTCAGACGTTCCGGAATAGATTGTTCCGGCCACTGCATCGCGCAATTCCCGCTCGATTTCAAACTCCGCCATGTAGCCATAGCCACCGTGGATCTGAATGGCATCTAGGGCGGTTTGCACAGAAGCTTCGCTGACGTATAGCTTGGCGATGGAGGCTTCGCGGAGGGCGTGCTTACCCTGCTTCTTGAGCCAAGCCGCCTTATAAAGGATGAGCCTCGAGGCTTCGAGTCGCACTTCCATTTCCGCGATCTTATTGGATATGGACTGGAACTTCCCGATGGGCTGCCCGAACTGTTTGCGATCGCGGGCATAGCGCGTACAGGTTTCTATCAGTCTCTGCATTGCCCCCAGATGGCTCGCCATAATGCATATTCGTTCCCATTCCATGGAAGTGGTGAAGACCGCTTGGCCGGAACCCTCCTTCCCCAGGAGGTTTTCGGTGGGGACTTGGCAATCCACGAAAGCAAGTTCCGCCATGGGGGAGGTGCGGAGGCCCATCTTGTGCAGCTTGCGACTGATGCTGAAACCCGGTGCCCCTTTATCCACCAGGAAGGCGCTTACACCCGCCGGTCCCTTCGCGGGGTCCACGTTGGCGAAAACGATCAGAACATCGGCGATTGGAGCATTACTCACAAAGGTTTTGGATCCGTTCAGGATATAATAGTCGCCCTTTCGCTCGGCGCGCGTGCGAAGGCTGTAAGCGTCCGAGCCTGCCTCCGGTTCCGTCATGGCGTTGTTGCCGACCCACTCACCGCTGGCCAGCTTCGGCAGATATTTGCGCTTTTGCGCTTCGGTCCCGAAAGTCAAAATGGGGATTTCGGAGGTCCACATGTGGGCATTGATCGAAAAAACCAAGCCATTGTCACGACAGCCATACCCCAGGGCCTCAAGAGCACACACGGTGGTCAGGATATCGCTGCCTCCCCCACCGTACTCCTTGGGGATCGGCAGTCCGTGGATGCCCAACTCAGCGCACTTCAGCCACCCCTCGCGTGAGAACTCGTCGTTTCGGTCGCGTTCAACGAGGTTTTCATTCAGTTCCCGGCGGGCAAACTTGACAATTTCATCCCGAATAGCAAGCTGTTCTTCACTCCAAGCGAAATCCAAGATTTGAAACCTCCTAAGCCCGGACGAATAACGCGGCGCCGGAAATCCACTAAGGCATTGCCTCAGGCGGCCGAAGCGTGCAGACTAGTCAAACGCTGAGGGGCTCGATCAGCCGGCGGGACAAACCCTTGATGCAGACGGCTGATGACGAGGCATTCTCATCGGGCACGCTTCGCCATCCTGAGTGCCATCGCCAATCGTTTACTACCAATCCGCTCCCATTGAGGGTGACAGGGATTAGTTTGTGGGAGCGGGGAGAACTAACCCTGCCCTTCGTACTTTTCAAACCTCAGACAAACGCCCTGGCTTGCGCTACAATAGAAATCTCTCGCTGGTGCGTTGAAATGGACATTATATCCCGTGTTGCTCGGGAGTTTCAAGTGGAAAAAAGGCCCGCACATCTAAAGGTCGAATGGCCCCCATATCAATGGAGACATAATACCCTAAATTCACTCTGTCGGTGGTTCGTTCCTGATGAAAAAAGTAGGGTATTTATTCTCTATTTGACTAGAGTTATTCAGGCTATTTTTGATAATCTTTCTTCCACTTGAAAGCTCCGCATACCATAGTCATGATATAATGGCTTGGCTTGGTTTTGGCTAATAAATACAGATTGTCAGCATAGCGCACGGATGGCCATTGGCCTTGAGGGGTGGGGTGTATGAAAGAAAGGCGTGCTGCCCGGGATGTGCCATTCCCCACAAGCTGATTCGTCCCGAGAAGCTGACTCCGATTCCGGCGCAGGTGAGGGACTGTACGGGGTGGCCTTGGCATTTGGCTGTTCTTGCATCCGATTTCGAGATTGATCACCGACGAGCGAGCCAATGAATCGATTGGAAGTGGTGGAAGAATCCGGGCAAGTTAACGAGCGGCCCCACAGTCATGCACAGCTTTTGGCAGTGTCGGCGCACGAACTAAAAACGCCCCTCGCGATCATTGCCGGATATGTTGAGTTAGTCCTAACCGACAAACTCGGTTCCTTGACAAAACTTCAGCGCCAGGTCTTGGAAGACTGCGAGCGCAACTGCGCGCGCCTCCAGAGGTCGATCGGCAACTTTCTGACTTATGCCCAACAAGAAGAAGGCAGCATCGAAATAGTGTATGACGTCGGCGACCTCGTTGAGTGCCTTTCCGACGTGTATCGTCTTTTTTTGCCGCAATTCCGAGAAAAAAGTGTGGACTTCAACTTTCAGGCGGGCCAAGTGGCACTGCGTTTTCCGTTTGACTATTTCAAAGTTCAGCGTGTGATCATTGCGCTTTTGGAAAACGCCCTCAAGTTTACTCCCCCGCGGGGCTCGGTATGGCTCACCGTTGAACCCTGCAACTGGGAACGCCGTGCGACCCAGCCCGGCAGCTTGCCAGAGGAGGATCGGCAGTGGCAGGGGGCTGCAAACTTCATCAGAGTGGGTGTAGCCGATACGGGGCCGGGGATTGCCCTCGAGGACCAGAAAATAATTTTCGACGCATTTGTGAAAGTTCAACAGCCTGGGCAACCCGCAGAGGGTTCGGGCTTAGGACTGGCGATTGCCCGCCGATTGGCCGAGGCGCATGGGGGGAAGATTATGGTCGAGAGCGAACCCGGGGCGGGAAGCAGATTTTTCTTCTTGCTTCCCATGACGCCACCCGGGAAGCCGATCCCCCCTCGAGACAATGCACGATGAGCAACCCTTCGACGATTCTCGTAGTGGATGACGAACCCGGCATGGTTAGCTACTTGCGAACCATACTGGAGGTAGACTCTTACCGAGTGGAGACCGCCTCCAACGGTTTAGAAGCGGTGGAACGAGTGCGTCGCCCGCCCGTCCCGGAGTTGGTCATCCTCGACCTGTTGATGCCGGGCATGGACGGTCTGCAAACTTTGGAGAGCTTGCGGAAATTCCGTCCCGAAATGCACGTCATCATGCTTTCCTGCGTGAACGAAACTCGCAAGGTGGTAGAGGCGATGCGCCTGGGGGCTGACGACTACCTGACCAAACCTTTTCATCGGGAGGACTTGCTGGGGTCGCTGGGGCGGATCTTGAGCTCAACCCCCCCGGTGCGGCGGGCTTTGCCGCCGCCCGCAGAAAGAAATTCGGCGCCCACTGATCCCGTGTTCATTGCTCCCAGTCCTGGGATCAAGAAGATATACAACGAAGCAGAACTAGTAGCCCAGGTAGGTTTGCCGGTTCTCATCCTGGGCGAAAGTGGCACGGGCAAAGAGGTTTTGGCGCGACACATCCATAAGCTTTCCCCGCGGGCGAAGCTCCCCTTCCTCAAGGTTAATTGCGCGGCAGTTCCTTCTGAGCTCCTCGAAAGCGAACTGTTCGGCCACGAAGCGGGTGCTTTTACGGGAGCCATCGCGGCAAAGCCCGGCAAGTTCGAGATCTGTAACGGCGGAACAATTCTTTTGGACGAGATTGGAGAGATGGCCCCGCCGCTTCAAGCGAAGTTGTTGCATGTCCTCCAAGACCAACATTTCTCGCGCCTGGGGAGCCGCTCGGAGATCAAGGTGGATGTCCTCATTCTTGCTGCGACGAACCGCGACATCAACAAAGCCATTGCCGAGGGTTCATTCCGAGTGGATCTCTACTACCGGTTGAGCGCCATGGTTTTCAAATTACCTCCCTTGCGGGAGCGCCGGGAAGACATCCCTCAGCTATTCGACTATTTCATGAACCTATTTGCGGACAAGTATGGGCGCTTGCCGGTCCCGGTCTCTGACGCTATGCGCGAACGATTCCAGCAATTATCTTGGCCCGGGAACATCCGCGAACTGGAAAATGTGGTGAAACGTATTCTGGTTCTCGGCGAAGCCCGTGTACTCAGAGATTTGGAGGAGATTGACGGAATAAACCTACCAACGGAAAAGTCGGATGGCCGGACATCCTCGCGACGGCCAATGGGTCTGAAGTCTCTGGTGAACGCCCTCAAAGATGAGGCTGAGAGCGAAGCGATCCGTAACACCCTGTCCCAAACGAACTGGAATCGCAAGCAATCGGCGAAGCTCCTCGGCATCAGTTACAAGGCTTTGCTCTACAAAATTCGCGAATACGGCCTCGATGAACCGCACTCATCCCAACCACCGGCCTAGTGAACGGAATGGGAAAGTTCCTTCTGTTAGGTGGAAAGCAATTTCCTCGCCAGTATCTATTCTCTTTTCTACTTCAAGACGTAAAACGATCGTGTGCCAGTTTAACCGAAATTTTCCAACCTATTGAAAATATAGATGTCTAACGTCTAATATTCGGTTAACTTCTGTGTAATCTGCGCAGGAGTCGGGTGATGGGCCAAGAAAGCGCCCCCAAATTGCTCAGGGTGTAGCGAAGTCCTGAACCCCAGATTGCAAAAAGAGAGGCCGGCTAGGGCAAAATCGATGTCAATTCCACTTGCTGAACATGCGGTTGGGCCCCTTCCGCCAGAACTTACTATTTTCGGCCGGTCGAAAGCGATGCGGGCGGTGCGGGAAACGGTTGATAAGGTGGCGGAAACGAATCTACCCGTCCTGATTTCGGGACAAAGTGGGACGGGGAAGGAAGTTATTGCTAAGCTCATCCATTGCCGTTCACCATGGCGGAATGCCCCCTTCGTCAAGGTCAGTTGTCCGGACCTCCGTGCCCAGCTCCTCGAAAGCGATCTTTTCAGTTACGAGAAGGGTACATCTGGAGGGGTGCGCGCAGCCATGTCCGGCCGAGTGGACCTTGCCCAGGGAGGTACCCTATTCCTGGACGAGATTGCCGAGCTTGCCCCTCCCCTGCAAGCAGAGCTCTTGAACCTGCTCCAGGATGGCCAGTTCTGTCCCGTCGAGGGACGTGGGGACCGAGAGGTAAAGGCCCGGATCATATGTGCCACCAATCGTAATTTGGAGAAGGAGGTCGAGGCGGGTAGGTTCCGGCAGGACCTTTATTACCGACTCAACGTCGTCCGCGTCGACATGCCATCATTGCGAGACCGTTCCGCTGACATCCCATTGATTCTGAATTACTTTTTGGAAGTGTACAGCGCGAGGTACGGACGCGAGCCATTCCCGGTTTCGCCCTCCTTGCTGGGGATGTTAAAGAAATGTGACTGGCCCGGAAACATTCTTCAACTCGAGAACCTCATCAAACGCTATGTCATCCTGGGCTCCGAGGATGCCCTGACTGCCGAGTTGTTGCAGTGCACCGTGCGGCCTAATGGCCTTACACTGCCAATGGGCGGACCAACTCCTCTCAAGAGCTTAACCAAGCAAGCGGCGCAAGAGTTTGAGCGTAAGATTATCCTCCAAGAGCTTGAGACCTACCATTGGAAGCGCAAAGAGGTGGCACGCGCCTTGCGAATCAGCTATGGGGCACTACTCAACAAGATGCGGAATGCCGGCCTGCTCGCAAGAAAAAGAAAAGCTGCGGGCCGACTGAAGGGTGAAGCGGGGAAAGTGGTCTGAGAAGTCGATGTCCCGGCGAGCCTAAGTTTTTGACTTGGCGCCCCGGCAGTGACTTGTTCTTGTGGTGCCACAATCATTTTGGCCGTAATCGCTCAGGGGCCGCCTGCACTGCGAAGAGAACGTGATTGCCCATTCAGGGTAATTAAGTCTCCACGTCCTCGTTGAGAAGGTCCCTCGGTGGACAATCAGTATATTGATTTCATGATGGTTAGCCAACGAACGCGTTTTGGAAGTTGAAGTGCTTGGATTAGTACAGCGATAGCTCAGGCAATCAAAGAAAGGGCAGCATAGCGTTTTCGGTTGGGTCATTAAGGCGGCTCTGACTCTCCCTTCATGATTGCCCGCGAGGCCCGGAAGGGACAAGCAAGCATGGGACTCGTATGGCGGAGCCGTAGTCGAACGCGAAGTTGTTTGACTGAAATCAAGTTGAGGTCGGGTTGAATCGGAACAGGGGAAGGTGGGGTTCGCTATCCATGGGGGTTAAGTGGGGTCGTTTGGGGACGGTAGGTATTCTGGTTGTCATGTTGACTTCGGCGTGGGTCCAAGGGGGCCAGGACAGCACAGGAAATAGGGGAGGCGAAGGGTCAGCCCCGGCGGACACTCGAAAGGCAACTGCGGCGTCGTCAAAAAATGTGCCGCATTCTGCTGCTAATGTTTTGGTGGGTAGTAATTTCATAATCGGTCCAGATGACGTCTTGTCGGTCAATGTGTGGAAAGAACCGGAAATCTCGCAAACGGTCACGGTACGCCCGGACGGCAAGATCTCATTGCCACTGGCGGGTGAGTTCATGGCGAGCGGACTTACCCCGGACCAACTCCAAGCCACGATCACTCAACGGCTTGAAGGCTTGATGTCCCGTCCGAACGTCACGGTGATCGTCCATGAGGTAAAAAGCCAGAGGGTTGTCGTGGTCGGTCAGGTCGCAAAACCGGGTTCATACACATTGCAGACGCCTATGACGGTTCTGGATGCGATTGCACAGGCTGGCGGGCCCCTTGATTACGCCAAATTGAAAGGTATTTACGTGTTGCGGGTAGCGCCGGATGGACATCCCACCCGCCTCCCGTTCAACTACAAGGACGTAATCAAGGGTCATAATCTGACGCAGAATGTTAGGCTCCAGCCGTACGATACCATTGTGGTTCCTTAGGTCCCTCCTCAGGAGGAGGGAATTGATGCGGTCATAACTTCCACTCTGCCGTTGCGGCTACGGTCGGGGGGGCGATAAGCGGCACGGTGGTTCCAGACCTTGATTCTGGGCTGCTCAAGGTGCGACAATATGTCAAGAGGGTTGTTTTTTCCGGCTTTTACTCAGGGCGGTGATACGACAGAAACAAGGAGGAACCGAATGCTTACGAAAAGGATCGTCTTAGCGGTGTTCGTGGTGGCTGGGTTGGCATTGGGGTCGTTGCCCGCAGTTGCTGGTCCAGTGGCGCCAATAGTACATGACTATGGAAACTATGTTGACCTGGGAACGGATACACAGAGCATCGTGGTCACGGGAACCGGTTCGACAAGTTCACTTAACATCGATTTAGGCTCTTGCAGCGGAGGGACTTGCACGCTGTCAGGTTTGGGCCGCGGCTATGGGACTTTCGCTCCCCCTGCTGCTGCCCCCTACACAATCACCTCACCCGCCAACCTTACCCTCAAGGAGATCAATGCCACCACTGGGTTGTGGGAGGTCGCTTCAAATGCCAACACGATAAAGTTTGATTACGGCACCGGCGGCAGTTTGTTGACGGGGTACTTGAACAGTGTGGAGTTCTCGCAGATTCCTGCGTTTGCGACCGGCGGGCACGACGAGTATCTGGGAACCGCCAACGTGACCATTACGGGAGGCAGTCTGGATAAGACTTCCGGAATGCAGGTTCAGTTCTTGGTTACGAATTCACCTCAGTACTTCCAGGCGCTAACGGGGCCCGGGAATACGGGGAGCAGCATAGCTTTTAAATACGGAGAAGGTCCCCTCTATCCCACCCCTGAGCCGGCTACGCTGGCGATGCTTGGGGCAGGGTTCTTGTTAGTAGCTGGGGTGGTGCGTACGCGCTTTCGCCACCAATTGTGGCACCCTTAAGGCCCAGCGCTAAGCTTTGGGGGTAATAAATGCCCGGGAGACTGGTCGCCGCCAGTCTCCTGGCATATTCGTGCAAATCGTCGTGGCGTCTGTCAACTCGATGCCCGCACGGGACGGAGGGTGTTGGTGTGTGTCCCGTCGGCAAGGAACGGGAAGTGCGAAGGTCGGCCCGCCGTCTCTTCAGGAATCCGTTATCAGGCATTCACCCGCAAGAGAAATCCCCTTCGAACATGGTCAAAGGCTAAGGGCCTTGGTGTAAGCGATGTCGAGCATATCCGATTCATCCCCTCAAGTTTCGACAATTTCACAATCCGGTCTCACCTTTTGGAGAGGCGAGGGGTTTTGGGGGTCGTTATTCCTGACGTCGGTAGCACTTCTTCTTTATGGTCCGGTACTTCTGCGCATGGCCAGCCAGTTTTACCAGGACCCGGCTTACTCCCATGGCTTCGCCGTCCCCATTTTCTCGGCGTACCTAGTCTGGCAAAGGCGCGACCGTTTGGCCCGAGTTGAGAAAAAGCCGAGTTTGATCGGCATGTGGGTGGTGCTGGGCGCGCTGGGTTTGCTGTTTCTTGGCAGCCTGGGGGCGGAATTGTTTCTGACGCGGATTTCCCTGGTGCTGATGATTGCCGGTCTCGTCTTATATTTTTTTGGAGCGCCTACTTTGCGGCTCCTGGCGTTCCCGCTCGGCTTTCTGCTCTTGATGATTCCGCTCCCCGCGATTTTTTACACCCGCATGGTATTTCCACTTCAGATCCTTTCCTCCCGGTTTGCCACGAACACGCTGCAAACGATCAAAGTGGTACCGGTGCTCCGCGAAGGTAATCTGCTGATCCTCCCTTATTGCACTTTGGAGGTGGTGGAGGCTTGCAGCGGGATTCGGTCGCTCATGGCGATCGTGGCGTTCGCGCTCGGTTATGCTTATCTGACCGAGCGGAGCATGGGGGTGCGCGCTTTTCTGACCATTGCGATGGTTCCGGTAGCCATTGTGGGCAATGGAATCCGGGTCGTGATCGCAGCGTTACTTGCCCACTATCGGGGAGCTCCCAACGCCGATGACTTCCTTCATCCCATCTCCGGCGTGATCATTTTTCTGGTGGCGCTGGTTTTGCTGCTCGCCCTGCAAGGGGGCATTGCCGGACTTCGATGGCGCTTGCGAGGTCAAAGGAAATCATGACTTCTGGCCTGCGATTCTGGTGCATGTCGCTGACTCTCGTGGGGGCTACGGCGGGCTTCCATCTCCTGCCGCATGGCCGCGACGTTTCCCTACCCAGGCCTCTGACTACCCTGCCGCTGGCTTTGGATCTATGCCAAGGTGCCGAGTTTCCGATGCCTGACGACGTGATCAAGCGTCTCAGGGTTGATGATTACCTGAGCCGAACGTACCATTGTGCGGACAGTGAACCGATTGGCCTCTACATCGGGTACTATAGGAGTCAACGAACCGACGACACGATCCATTCACCTCAAAATTGCCTGCCGGGCAACGGATGGCAGCCGCTGGGGTCGAGTTATGTGTGGTTGGAGACGCCGGGGGGGCGGGCAGTGGAGGTTCGTAGGTTCATCATCGAGAAGGGGCTCGAACGGCAAGTGGTCCTTTACTGGTACCAGTCTCACGGGCGAACGATAGCAAACGAATTCCAGGCCAAATTCTACCTCGTACACGATGCAATCTTTTTGTATTGCACGAATTCCGCACTGATTCGAATCAATACCCCGATCTCCGGGACAGGATCCGACCAGCGGGCGGAGGCATTTGCCACCGCAATTCTGGCGAGGCTGGGCGAGCTTATTCCTTGAGGGGGCAAAAAGGCGAGAATATGTCGAAACACTGGATGGTTCTGGCGACACTCCTGAGCATTTTCTTTGCGGTGGGCTGCGGGCATAATCCGCAGAAGCAAAAGCTGTATTACTTCGAGAGCGGGAAGAAGTTCCTGGAGCGGGGACAACCTCGCGAGGCAACTATCCAATTCCGCAATGCGCTTCAGATCGATCCCCGTTTTGTTGAGGCCTACCGCAGCCTGGGCCAAGCCTACTTCCAATTGCAGGAATGGCCGGAGGCGGCTGCGGCCTTGAGTCTGGCTGCCGAGCTCGATCCGAAGAACCTGGAGACGCATTTCGTTCTGGCGGAAGTCTACCTGAACTCTCGCGATTTCCCCAATGCCGAGAAGGAAGTGGCGCTTATCCTCAAGCGTAAACCCCAGGACGCCTCCGCATACCAGTTGCAGGGTGCGGCGCTGGCGGGAAGCGGCAATAAAGACGCCGCCCTGGAGTCGTTTCAGAAAATCAGCGAGTTGCAGCCCGACGAGCCTTCCTCTTACATCAACCTCGCGATCGTGGAAAGCGCCATGCAACGTACCGACGATGCGGAGAAGCATTTCCGCAAGGCCATCGCAATGTCCCCGCACACGCTTCCGGCTTATCTCAATCTCTCCAATATGTATCGTCAGCAGCACCGTCTGACCGATGCGGAGGCAGTATTGCTCGAGGGCGAAAAGAACAATCCCGACTCCCCCGTGATCTACCTGAGCTTGGCCGATGCCCTCTATGCGGATGGGAAGAATGAGCCTGCCAATGGCGTGGTCAACGATCTTCGAGCGAAACAGCCGAATTCCGTTTCGAACGAGTTGGCCATCTACGATCTTTACTTTAGCAACAGGAATCTGGATCTGGCGGAAGATGCTTGCCAGCGCGCCCTGAAGATTGCTCCCCAGAGGGTGGATCTCAAGCAGCGCCTGGTGGAACTCAACCTTGGCCGTGGAGACCTGAAAAGCGCCACCGCACTGAACGACCAGATCCTGCAAAAAGACCCCCCAAACCTCATCTCCCACATCCTGCGCGGGCGGATTTTGCTGGCCTCGGGGAAGAGGGATGACGGCATCGCGGAGTTGCGCCAACAACTCGCTGTGGCGCCGGACTACCCGCAAGCGCACTATTACCTGGGCCTCGCCTACTGGCAGAATCAGGACCTGGTCCAGGCCGAAAATGAGCTCCGGCGGGCGATCGAGCTCGACCCTAATCTGCTCCCCGCACTCCACACCCTGGCGGAGCTCCGACTCTTCCGGGGGGAACGGGGCGTCGCGATCGAGCCCGCCAGCCGGTGCGTGTCCCTCCGGCCCTCCGACCCTTCCGAGCGCTTGCTGCTGGGGATGGCCTATTTGCAGGAGGGGGAGTTAGCCCCCGCGCGCGAGCAGTTCGTGTATGCCGAGCAACTTGCTCCGCGCGATCCCAACGTGCACCTGAATCTCGCCCAGTGCTCGGCACAAGAGAACAAGCTGGACGAAGCGAAGACCGAACTCGAGATCGCCTTGAAGATCGATCCCCAATTTACTCCCGCCCTTCGCCGCTTGGCCGAGCTGGATTTGATGTTAAAGCAGGGGCCCAAGGCCATTGAACGGGCGCAAGCGTTCGGCGCCACCAACCCCAACGACGCCGAGGCCCACTCGATTCTGGGCTCTCTCTATATGGCCCGGGAGGACTATCCTGCCGCACAGTCCGAATTCGAGCAGGCCGTCAAAATCAACCCGAACCTGGTCTCGGCATACCTCGAGCTTGGCCGCATCTACCAGCATACCGGTCAAGCCGATCTTGCCATTGGCCGCTACCAGAGCGCGCTCAACTTGCAGCCACAATTCGTCCCGCTGATGATTCTCATTGGGAACTTGTACCTGGAGAAGAGTGACGTTTCATCCGCCCGAAAGTATTTCGAGCAGGCCCTCGCCATTAAGCCGGACTTCGCGATTGCGGCAAATAACCTGGCTTGGGTGTACGCCCAGCAGGGAGTGAAACTCGATGAAGCGTTTGACTTGGCGCGCAAGGCCGAGCAACAGCTTCCCCAGCTCGACACCGTTGCCGACACGCTGGGCTGGGTGCAATACCGGAGGAATCAGTACGCCGCCGCCATCCCCCTGTTCCAGGAATGCATTCACAAGGAACCGACCCAACCCCTCTTTCACTATCATCTCGGTATGGCGCTGGTTGCCAGTGGGCAGAAAGAGAAAGGGCGGGAAGCTCTGGAGGCTGCCCTTCGCCTGAATCTGGCGGGCCAAGACGCCGAGCAAGCCCGGCAGGTTATGGCTCAAATGCACTAAACCGACCCACGCCGGCGAGCCCGAGTGCTGAACGTAGCGCCGCCATCTCCGATTTCTGGAGTCCGATGGACTCCATCGGAGTCTGCGGCCTTGGCGGCTCAATGCCGGCTGGAAGCCGGCGCTACGTTCAAATTAGTTCTTCGATCCTACATCATCCATTGAGAGGGAAAATGTCCGGTAGCAAAAAGTTTGCGGTAATCGGTCTTGATTGTGCGGCGCCAGAACTCGTCTTCGACCAGTGGCGGGATGAACTGCCCTGTCTCCGTTCCCTTGCTGACCAGGGGCTTTGGGGCAAGTTGCGAAGCGTTTCGCCACCTATCACCGTGCCCGCCTGGTCCTGCATGATGAGCGGCAAGGACCCGGGCCAACTCGGAATCTATGGGTTTAGAAACCGCAAGGACTACAGTTATAACGGCATGACCATTGCCAACGCCGCCGCGGTGCGGGAACCGCGCGTCTGGGACGTTCTCAGCCAGGCTGGCAAGAAAGTCATCGTTCTCTTTGTTCCCGGAACTTACCCGCCCAGCCCCGTCAACGGCGCCATGGTGGGTTGTTTCCTGACCCCCGGCGCGCAATCCGCCTACGCCTATCCGGCCGAGCTCAAGACGGAGATTGAGGCCCGCTTTGGACCCTATCGCATGGATGTGGAAAACTTCCGCTCGGAAGACAAAGACCGCATCCTGCGCGGGATATACGAAATGACCGAACAGCACTTTGCCATCGCCCGCCACTTGCTATCTCGAATCGAGTGGGACTTCTTCATGATGGTGGAGATGGGCACCGATCGCATCCATCATGCGTTCTGGAAATTCCACGACCACACGCATCGGCTCTTCCAGCCCGGCAATCGCTACGAGAATGCTATCCGTGACTATTATCGTTTTGTCGATGGGAAGATCGCGGAATTGCTTCCGGCGCTGGGTGATGAGACGGGCGTGTTCGTCGTTTCCGACCATGGAGCCAAGAAGATGGAGGGCGGAGTTTGCGTCAACGAATGGCTCCGGCAGGAAGGATACCTGGCTTTGCAGCAACCGCTGGACGGTCCCACCCCCATCAGCAAAGCCAAGGTCGATTGGGGACGCACGACCGCCTGGGGTGAAGGCGGCTACTACTCCCGGATTTTCATGAACGTCAAGGGCCGCGAACCCCAGGGAATCATCGAACCCGCGAACTACGAGGCGGCGCGCGATGAGCTCAAGGCCCGGATCGAGGCGATGCCTGACGACCAAGGAAGGCCCCTCGGTAATCGCGTGTTCAAACCGCAGGAGATCTACCGGGCGGTGCGCGGTGTGGCGCCCGACCTGATTGTCTACTTCGGCAATTTAAGCTGGCGCTCGGTCGGCACCCTCGGCCTCGGCAGCGTGTACACGTTTGAGAATGATACCGGTCCCGATGATGCGAACCACGCTGAAAACGGAATCTTCCTCTTGCGCGAGCAGAACGGGAACGGCAAGCCTGGCCGGGAGCTTCAGGGAAAGCGGCTTTTCGACATATCGGCCACTATTCTCGACCGGTTCGGTCTGCCCCAGCCCAGTGGCGCACAGGGCCAGCCGATGGAGCGCTCCTAATGTGGTGTCCAATATTAGATTTGACAATAGGCGAGACCCCCTCACCCGTCTCGCCTCGGCTGATGAAAACGCCTCGTCGAGCCACCCTCTCCCCCAAGGGGGCGAGGGCAGTAAAATCAACTCTCCCCTCCCCCCCTTGGGGGAGAGGGGTCTGGGGGTGAGGGGGTCCCTGCAACATGCCGTCGTCAAATACTACGCGGGATACCACACTTACCCCAATTCTCTTAGAAAGGCGATGACCCATGGCGTATGTGCTTCAGCAGCTTCTCAGTGAAACGGCCAGCCGGTTTCCCGAAAGGCCCGCAGTATGGGCCCACAACGGAACCTTAACTTATCGCGAGCTCGATGAGCGGTCCAATCAGCTCGCGCATTGGCTTCTCGCGCGAGGAGTCAAGAAGGGCGACCGCGTCGGCATCTATTTTTCGAAGTCGATCGAATCGGTCGTCAGCATGTTTGGCGTGTTGAAGGCCGGAGCGGCTTACGTGCCCCTCGATCCGCATGCCCCGGTGCGGCGCGTTGAGTACATTATCGGGAACTGCGGCATTAGGACTTTGATCACGACGCAGGCCAAGTTGCAGGCGCTCACCCCCGGGCTCTTAGGTGAGAACGGCTTCGCCCTGCTGGTGGGCAAGCCCAATTGCGCTCCCGTGCCCGCCGGTGCCATGGCATGGGACTCGCTCTCGGCCCTCCCCAAGGCTCCGCCGCCCGCCTGCTCATCCATCGAAACGGACCTCGCCTACATCCTCTACACCTCAGGATCCACGGGCGATCCGAAGGGTGTGATGCTCTCGCATCGCAACGCCCTGACGTTCATCAACTGGTGCGCGGAGACCTTCCACGTGCGGCCGGAGGACCACCTTTCGAGTCATGCCCCGCTGCATTTTGACCTTTCCGTTTTCGACATTTACAACTCGATTGAGGCCGGCGCGAGCGTGTACATGATTCCCGAAGATGTGGCGGTCTTCCCCGCGAGCCTGGTGAAATTCATCGAGGAACACCGCATCAGCGTCTGGTATTCAGTCCCTTCCGCGCTGGTGCTTCTTCTCTTGCACGGAGATTTGGACCGCCACCCGCTCAATTCTCTCCGCCTGGTCCTCTTCGCCGGCGAGCCCTTCGCGATCAAGTACCTCCGGCGCCTGGCCGAGCTTTTACCGGACGTCGATCTCTATAATCTCTACGGACCGACCGAGACCAATGTCTGCACTTACTACCAAGTGGATCGCTCCCTCCTCCCGAATATCGACCGGCTCCCGATTGGCAAGGCTTGCGCCAATACGGAAGTCTTCGCGGTTACCGAGGACGACCGGCCGATCGCGGAAGGCGAGACCGGCGAGTTATACGTGCGCGGTCCGTCCGTGACCAAGGGCTATTGGGGCGACCCGGAAAAGACCGCCAAGATGGTGCTGCCGAATCGTTTCCAGCCGAACTTTTCCGAGGACCTTTATCGCACGGGTGATCTTGTCACCCGCGATGCGAGGGGTGACTACAACTTCCTGGGGCGTCGCGACCACATGGTCAAGAGCCGGGGCTACCGCATCGAGCTGGGCGAGATTGAAGCCGCCTTGTACGCCCACGCGGCGGTGAAGGAAACGGCCGTGGTGGCCATCCCGGACGAGGAAATCGGCAACCGCATCAAGGCCTTTGTGTGCCCGGCGCAGCCGAACGTACTGACCAAAGGGGATCTCCAGCAGCACTGCGCCGCGCGTGTCCCCAAGTACATGATTCCGGAATTGATCGAGTTCTGCGAGAGCCTGCCCAAGACCTCCACCGGCAAGGTGGATCGCAGGCGCTTGGCGCAAGGCAAGGCGTAGAAGTGGCATGGCCATCTTGGCCATGTGCGAAGCACCTTGGAGTGCGGCGGCTCGACGCCGCCTTTGTCGCCATCCTTGGCATGATTCCAAGGCGGCGTCGAGCCGCCGCACTCCAAGGTGCTTCGCACAGCCAAGTCAAGGCCCACATCCTTAATTTTTGTGCTCCGCGGCTGAATTCCCGCGTATACTAGACGGCATCGGCGATTCCAGCCCGGGCGCTGGGACCCACAAACCAAAATCAGGAGGGATCGAGACCAGGTCATATGGAAAACCTGAAGAACAGGTGGAGAATTGGACGGCTGTGCATTTCGGCGCGGCCGGAGCGGCTGGTGGAAGGCGACCGCGGTTCCGCGAAATATCAAGGGGCGCGGAAATGGCTTTTTGCCGGCGTCCTGGTCTTGTTGGGGCTGGGAGTCGTGGGGACAGGAGTACGGCCCAATTTGTTTAACCCATATCGTGACCCATCCGCCGGGGCGGAGCGTAACGCGAGGTTAAACGCCTCGCTCCAGCGCGTCAAGGCATCGGGCACGAGCGATCGGCCTGCGTCCCTGGCGCCACGCCAGCTTCGCCAGGCTTATGCCCAGTTGCCGATGGGTTTCGAGGCGAACCAAGGACAGGCGGCGCCGGACGTTCGGTTCATTGCGCGCGGCAGCGGATACGTCCTGTTTCTGACCGCAGATGGAGCCACGCTGGGATTGCATCGCCGGTTGGGCCACCCACCTCAGGACCAAACCGGCCTCCCATCTACCCTCACGGAGCGTGCTAACCTCGGGTCCGTTGGAAATACGGGCAAGAGTGGCGATGGCGAAAGTCTGAAAACAAGGGAGCAAGACCTGTCGCTGGTGCGCTTGAAACTCGTCGGGTTCAACGCCCAAAGCCATCCATCCGGCTTGAACCTGCTGGCGGGCAAGAGCAACTACTTTGTGGGACATGATCCGGCGAAATGGCACGCCGGGGTCAACAATTATGCTCGCGTGAGCTACGGCGAGGTGTATCCGGGCGTGGAACTCGTCTTCTACGGCAATCAGCGCCGCCTGGAATACGATTTCAACGTCACCCCGGGGGCTGACCTCAAGCAGATCGCCTGGGAGCTTCAGGGAGCTTCCCATTCCAACCCCGCCACGAGCATCGATTCCCAGGGAAACCTGTTGGTGCACTTGGACGGCGGCGTGCTGCGCATCGACAAGCCGGTCGCCTACGAATTCAGTGCCAACCCGGCCGGACCTGGGAACGGAAAGCGCCGGTTGCTTGAAGCTCGCTACGCGCCCAAGGGCCACGGTCGTTTTGGGTTCGCCGTGCCTCGCCATGATCCAGCCAAGATGCTGGTCATCGATCCGGTGTTGCAATACTCAACCTATCTGGGCGGAAGCCTTAACGATGAAGGCAGCAGTATCGCGGTGGATGCAAGCGGCAACGCGTACATAACGGGCCAGACCCTTTCCACCGACTTCCCTACCCTGAACCCTGAACAGTCCTCCTGCCCGAGCTGCATGGCCACCTCGCCGGCGCCGGCGGTGTTTGTGACGGTGATCGATCCCACCGGCTCCGCTCTGGTCTATTCCACGTATCTGGGTGGCAGCGCCACCAATGTGGGTAATGGCATTGCGGTGGACTCGGCGGGTAATGCCTATGTCACGGGGGCAACGAATTCGATGGACTTCCCCACCACACCCGGCGCATTCCAGACAACGTGCACGAGTTGTTCGTTGCCACAACCCCTTACCGACGCTTTTGTGGCCAAGCTGAACGCGGCGGGGAGCCTGGTCTATTCCACTTATCTGGGCGGCAGCAAGAATAACGTAGGAAATGCCATTGCGGTGGATTCCGCCGGCAATGCTTATGTGACGGGGACCACCAGTTCAAGCGATTTTGTTACCCAGAATCCTTTGCCCGCTCCGAATAATGCCTTACAGGGAACCACCAACGCTTTTGTCACCAAGTTCGACCCGAACGGAGGGCTTCTGAGTTCCACGTACCTGGGCGGCAGCAACCAGGATACAGGCTACGGTATTGCGGTTGACTCCTCCGGGGTCTACGTAGCCGGTCAAACGACTTCGAACAACTTCCCGACCCTCAGCCCCTATCAGGGTACCTATGACGGGAACGGGGACGCGTTTGTCAGCAAACTCAATCCGGAGGCCTCCGCTCTGATTTATTCGACATACATAGGGGGAACGGCGACCGACGGGGCTACCGCCATCGCCATCGATTCTTCCGGACATGCTTACGTGACCGGCGCCACGAGTTCGACGGACTTCCCCACTACGTCGGGAGCGTTACAAACCGCTTACGGAGGCGGGACCAGTGATGCTTTCATAGCCGAGTTGAACGCGGCCGGATCCCAGTTGCTCTATTCCACATACCTGGGTGGAAGCGCACAGGATTCCGGTAATGGCATCGCTGTGGACACTTCTGGTGACGCAAACGTCGTCGGACAGACCGCCTCCGCCAATTTCCCAACCTCCAACCCCTATCAGGCCACTTATGCCGGCAATTCGGACGCCTTCGTCGCGCGAATTGTACCTTCCGGGTGTGCCCCCACCTTCTCCACTTATCTGGGCGGGCATTCCAGTGATATCGGGACGGGCATTGCGGTGGACTCCTCCGGTAACGCTTACGTCACGGGCTACACCAATTCCAATGATTTCCCTGTGCAGAGCGCCTTCCAGGGAGTAACGGGAGGCGATAACGACGCCTTCCTGGCGCGTCTCAACAATTTCACCGCGCCCGCGGTCTGTTTGAACACCAACAGTCTTACCTTCACCGGGCAGGCCGTTTCGACTACCAGCGCGGAACAGACCATCACCCTCACCAACGGCGGCACTGGCAGCCTCGCGATCACCAGCATCACGGCGAGCGGGGATTTTGCCCAGACCAATACTTGCGGAAGTTCCCTGGCCATGGGAGCGAATTGCCCGGTGCAGGTTACCTTTGCCCCGACCTCCTCCGGCCTGAGAGCCGGAGCGATTACCATCACTGATAGCGCGGGAGGCAGTCCGCAATCGATTGCCCTCACGGGTACGGGGACGGACTTCGGCTTGTCCGTGTCCCCCCCCACGGCGACGGTGACGGCGGGCCAATCGGCTAACTTCACTCTCACCGTGACGCCCATTAACGGCTTCGATTCCCAGGTAACCCTGGCTTGCAGCGGCGCTCCCTCAAACTCCACTTGCACTCCGTCATCAACTTCCGTGACCTTGAACGGAACGAGCGCCTCCAACGTCACCGTGGCCGTTACCACGGTGGCGAGAGCTGCTCTACCCCGGTTCCGGATCCCACAGATTCCCGGCTGGGGCCGGGGGGTGATGGGCGGTTTGTTCCTGCTGCTCGGCCTGGCGATGCTTGTTCTGTTGTCTCGGGCGCCGCAGTCTCTAAAAGGCCGCAAGGCCATGTATGGCCTCCGGTTAGCAGTATTGGCGGGCATGCTGAGTGGGGCGGCGCTCTGGCCCGCTTGCGGGTTCACGGCCAATAATCCCACGGGCACCCCGGCTGGGAACTACCCGCTGCAAATCACCGTGACCGATGGTACGCTCCAGCACACGATCTCGGTCACTTTGACGGTGAACTAGAGTCGTGAGTCAGCGTCTCGCTTGTTCCCCGAAGGGGGACAATATCATTAGCCGTAGGTGGAACCTACGGATCGCGAGAACGTGGCAAATCTTTCATTCGACCGAGAAGGAGGCAACACCATGGCAGGAAACAAACTGACGATCAAATTAACCGAAGACCAGCAGAACCAGATCAAAGCCGCAACAGGGCACAGCATCAAAGAGCTGAACGTCGACATCGCGGCGACGGGCCAGATCTCCGACCAGGCTCTCGACCAGGTGGCGGGTGGTGTTAAAACAATTTCCTGGGCTCACGACGACGAATCTCCCAAAGAAACTTAGACCTTCTAGTTACGGGAAGGCACTTTTCCGGGCACGGTCTTGTCTTGGCCGAGGAATCGACTCCTGTTCTCGCGTCGGCGCTGTAGCGGACGCACGGGGGGAACTATCTACTTGCCAGAAGGACGATCAATGGTACAGGCGCCGGTGCGAATCAACCTTACTCCTGAACAGCAGGCATTGGTCCGCGAAGCCTCGGGCAAGAACATCGCGTCGCTGGGTATTGAGCCCAATGAGACCGGCTCCGGCTGGCTGTATTCGGCTGGAAACAACCAGTTCTGGCTGCTGAAGCACTCCGATCCCGAATCCTACCGCGCGGCGCGACGAAGGCAGAAGCCCCGCATCAACCCGCAGTACGCCCGCTTTCGCCTCCGCGTCGGCAAGTCGCGTATTCACCGCTTCGGCGTATTCGCCCTGGAGCGCATTCCCGCGCGACGCAACGTGATCGACTACATTGGCGAGCTGGTCAATAGCGTTGAATCCCACCGGCGAACCAAGAACGTCAAGGAAAAGTACGTCATCAAGCTCGACGATTTCTGGAGAATTGACGGAGCGGTAGGGGGCAGCGGAGCGGAATTTATTAACCACAGTTGCGACCCGAACATTCGTTACCGGGTCGTGCGAAATCAAGTGGTGTGCCAGAGCATACGGCCCATTGAAGTGGGAGAAGAACTCACGGCAGACTACCGCTTTCCGAACAAAGCTCCCATGCTGCCCTGCCGCTGCGGTTCGCTCCAATGCCGCGGCACCATCAACGTCCGAAATAGCCGTCGGTGCGGTGAGACACCACAAACAGCAGAGGAAAAGGGGGACAGGCACCGTATTTCCAATTCTTCCTGAGTCCTATTGGCGGCCGCCGATGATATCCCTAAATCGGAAATATGGTGCCTGTCCCGGTTTTCCCAACAACGTCAAGGCACCCCTGCCAATTAAAGGAGTCACCAAGACGTCAGCTAGCGGCATCAGTGATGATGCGGTCTACGTTAGGACTGGCGCACTTGGCACTGCGCTGTACGTCAGGAAGGGCAGTTTCGTGTTTCGACTCCAGGTGAATGGACTGGCGGCGGAGGAAACCAAGGCCAAACAAAAGGCTTTGGCGGAAGACGTCCTCGCCAAGCTTTGAGGCTCCTGCGGGAAAAGGGGGACAGGCACCATATTTCCACTTATTCCTGAGTCCTATTGGCGGTTGCCGATATCCCTAAATCGGAAATATGGTGCCTGTCCCTGTTTTCCCGAGCGAAGCTGGATTATTATGATGCAACACCTTGAAAAAAAGCGCTTAACCCTTGAGGATTCAGCGGATTTATTAAGCTACTCCTAGTCAACAGCGGAGTTGAAATTGCGGGGCAACCCATTGACCCGTACGCTATTCATTGACTGTATCGGGCAGATGTTCCGGCTTGTCTTCGATCAAGGGCTTCCGGGCGAGGTTATGATGAGACGAATACGGCTGGTCCTGGTGATCGCCATCCTGGCGGTTGCCAGCGGTTGTGGCGGAGGAGCGAGCCAGTCTTTTCAAACCGCGCCGCCCGCAACCCTGACGGCAAACCCTGCGAGTATCAGTTTTGGCAGCGTTGCGGTAGGCACCACCAGCACCATTGAGAATGTTACCCTGTCCGCCAGCGGGGGCTCGGTTTCGGTCACGGCGATCACTCCGCAGGCGCCTTTCGTCGTGTCTAACGTGGCTCCTTCGCTTCCTGCGACCGTGAGTTCAACCCAAAGCCTGACTTTTCAGGTCGCCTTCGCACCGACGACCTCGGGCGCGGTGAATTCATCGACTGGCGTGAGTGTGGTGAGCAATGCAAGCAACTCACCTACCAACATCACCTTGTCAGGAACCGGGACCACCGGGCTGAGCGTGAGCACCACGAGCGTGAACTTTGGAAATGTCACGGTGGGCACGACCAGTCCCACGCAGAATATCACGCTCACGGCCAGCGGCCAGGCCTTTAATATCTCCAGCATTGCGCTCTCCTCCCAGACACCCTTCAAGTTGGTCAGTGCTCCTACCGGGACTTTGAATGCCAATACCAGCGAGACCGTTCAGGTTTCTTTCGCGCCCACGGCGACGGGCGCGGCATCCGGTACCTTGACCGTGATGAGTAATGCTCCCAACTCGCCCAACACCATCAGCTTGTCAGGGACCGGGACCACGGGCACATCCTCCGCGTGTTTGGGTACGGCGATTGACCAGAGCCCTACCATTGTGACGTCCCTGCTGAGCAGCGTCGGGGCAGGAATCACGGTGACGGAGGCAACCAGCCTTCAGGGTAACGGGGCGGGGAGCTGGAATACCTACGCCGACCTACCGACGTACAGCACCCCGGCTAATGTCGTAATCTACAACTATGGGACCAGCCCGAATGCCGTGGCCAGCGCCAAGCTGGATGGGACGGGGGCCCAGGTGATTTCCGGCAGCGCACAGGGCACCCAGGCGCAGGTGACGCCGGACGGCCTGTTCGCTTTCTACGAAGGACAGAACCCCAGCGATACGGCCGACATTTATGCTGTACCCATCTCCCAATCCGGCAACTGCGTGCAGAATCGCTTGAGCAACCTGAGTTTGACTCCCATTGCGCCGGCGGGGGCCTTGATCATCTCGAACGCCAGCCTTGATTCCACGGCGGGCCACAACGTGATCGCCTTCTCGGACGGGTTGGTCGTGCACCGCGTGTACGATGATGGTACGCTCCTTTCGCCCGACCCCATCACCCTGCCCGACCCTGAGAACGCGGACGTTCTCCACCGCATGCGCCTGAACCCGGTGTTTCCTAACATCATGTGGTATAAGCGCGACGCCCCTGCCCCTAATCCCAGCGGAACGGCGCAGACAGAGATTTGGGTTATTGACCTGAATAATCCGGGCACGGTCCACAGCCTTTCGGGAAGCACGGGCCCCACCAGCCCGGCTATCGACCACGCCTCCTGGTCGAACGATGGCACGAAACTCGGTTATATTTATCAGGGCTATTGGTGGGTTGCGAACGTGCTGAACTCCGATGGGACATTCAATTTCAACGCGAGTAACACCTTCACACTGACCCAAATCGGGCCGCCCTCCACCAGTGGTTTGACCGTGGACTTCTGCAACCTCTCTCCGGACAGCTCGGTTTATGTTTGCGCGCAAGGCGGCACCGAGATCTATCTGATGTCGCCGGATGGCTCCCAAACCAAGGACTTGGTCAATCCCGAAGCCACCGGGTCGATTTACAACGGCATCCCCAAGCCGCTTTTCCTGGATCTGGAGCACATCCTCTACTCGAGCGATTTTAGCGGATTGCCCCAAATCTACATCCTGACGGGCTTCACCACGACCTTCCCTTAATTGGCAATCAGTATTCCATCCCCTCTTAACCTAAGTCGAGCCGATCGGCCCTCCCGGTTTAGACTCTGGGCTCGCCGAATGGCCCTCGCCGTCGCTTTGCTCTTCAGCCTGATCGCGCTGGTTTTGCGCTATGGCGGGAGCATGCTCGTCAGCTCCGATTCCCTGCCCCCCCACGCGCAAGTGGCGGTGATGCTCGACGGACCCACCCAGGGGGTCATCGCCCGCCAGGCCCTTGCCCTGAGTTTGTTACAACGAGGGCGAGTGGACCACGTGATGCTCTCGGCGGGAAGAGTCTGGCTGTGGGGAGAATGGTATCCCGATATGATCAGGCGTTACGTGGAGCGGACCTATGGTGCGGAGATCGCCCGGCAGGTCGTGGTGTGCGGGATGAACACGGATTCGACGGTGGAGGAAGCAGTGGCCTTGCGGGGTTGCTTGCAGGAGCGGGGCTGGACCTCGGTCATTGTCGTCACCTCCGATTACCACACCCGCCGCGCCCGCCGGATCTGGAAGCAGCAGGTGGGCCCGCCGTTCACGCTCTGGGTTTTCGGGGTGGGAGATGCCGACTTCGATCCGCACCGGTGGTGGCGAAACCGGCACTATGCGAAGACGTGGTTGCTGGAGGCTACGAAAACTGTCTGGAGCTACTTGTAAGCTTCCGGCCAGGCGGCGGGACGAGTGGGGCCGGCCACTGGAGGACTTTTTGTCGCTCCTGATCCCACCCTTCTATCACTGGGGTGGCCGAACCACAATTGAGTTACAATGGAGAAACAGAAACCAAAAGGTCGAGCGAGACTATAAGAGGGGGATTCGCATGCAAAGAGGGGGCATTCTTGGGTTATCCACAATCGGAGTTGCGATTTTGCTGCTTTCATATCCGGCAATCCGCCGGCAAGGGGAAAACAGATATGCGTCGGCCCGGCAACTTCCATCGTCGGCGCTTGCCGCACCAAGCGCGCCGGCGATGAGTCCCACGCCAAACTCAAGTAGTGGCGGTGCAGGGGAGGCGTCGGGAAACCCGCCAACGAACGCTGCCAACTCAGAAAGCAGCGGCCATGCTGCCGCGCCGTTGTGCAAGGGGATTCCGATAAGCGAAGTTCCCAAGAATGTTACCGGCGAGTTTAGTCAGGTTGCAGCGGGGGTAACGATAACCCAACTGACCAACGACAGCAGCCACAATTGGAACAGCCACTCTGATATGCCCGCCTATAGTCCTCTCACCAACGCTATCGTGTTCAATCACGGCAACAATCCGGCCCAGGTGGCGGTTGCCAATCTGGACGGTTCGAACGCTGAAGTAATATCCGGAAATCAGCAGGCGACAGCGGTGCGAGTCTCCAGCGACGGGAAACTAGCCCTCTACCAGGGCCAGAATCCCAATCAGGGCGCGGATATTTACGCTGTTCCTCTCGCCGAGCCCGGCAGTTGCCGGCAGGTTCGTTTAAGCCAATTAAATATGCGATTTGTTCCGCCCGTCGGAGCCCTCATTATAAGCACTTCCAGCGTTGATCCGACCTCAGGCAAGAATGAGATCCTTTTCTCTGAGGGAAACATCCTCCACCGAGTGCTCGATGACAGTACGGCTCTTTCCGATCTGACGCTAGGTGATCCTGAGAATGGCAACGCGTTTCATCGGATCGGTCGAAACCCCGCCTTTCCGGACGTGATTTGGTACAAGCGTGACCGACCTGCTCCTGACCCTGGGGGAATTGCCGAGCCGGAGATTTGGGTGGTCAATCTCAAATCGCCGTCCAAGGTTTATAACCTGATGGCCAATACCCCCGTCGACCACCCCGCCTGGTCGCCAGATGGCTTGCGGCTCGGTTTCATCACGAATCGAGGCAAGTGGCACGTGGCCGATGTTTTAAAACCGGATGGTTCGTTCAGTTTGGACTCAGGCGGGAACTTCAAGATAACGGAGGTGGGACCATCGTACGCCAGTGGCCTCTCTGTGAATTTCTGCACCTATTCCCCTGACGGCGCCGTTTTTGTATGCTCGCAAAGGAACAATGCCATCTATTTGATGTCCCTGGACGGGGCAAAGACCAAAATCCTGGTAAATCCGAATTCCAGCCCGACAGGAGCGGTCTATAACGCTATACCGAAACCGCGCTTCATGGACATGAAGCACATTGTCTTTTCGAGCGACCGTACGGGGTTGGCGCAGGTTTATGTCATCAGTGGATTTACCACGACCTTGCCATGAATTTCCATGGCGAGAGTTCGTGGATTGAAAGCAAGCGCAATATTGCTTACGTCGTTTCGAGCCCGCCTTGATTGACCCGCCTCAGCCGCCCTTATGAGCCACCCCCTCGGCGGCGTCCAACCATCTAAATCCCTGACACACCATCGGTCCGGCAAACGGGAAGTTCAGTCCCCGCTTGCGACCGGGAAGATTGCGCCTTATTGTCTAAACCAAGGCGTGTAGTTCGAAGTGAGGAAGAAATTCATCAATGCCGTACCCACCTGTGCCGCCCCGGTAGGACTCGGATGCATTTCATCCGAGGTGACAAAGTCGCTGGGCACCCAGGTTAGCGCCAACGATCCGGGAGGATTGTTGTCCCCGTTCCCCCAAAGGTAAGAGCCCCAAGCTATCCAGGGGGCTGCGGTAATCAAATCCCCGGCGATGGGATCGATGTTGCCTGTCTCGCGCTGGACGATTTGTGCGTTAATGAGCCACTTCACGGCAAAGCCATATTCATAGGCGTACGGCTCAGGAGATTGATCGGTTGTGGTGTAACCGGCATAGAGGCGGCTCGAGAAGAATACCTGTTTTACGTTGGGCCAGCGTATTTTCAGTGCTCGCACCGTCTGCCCCATGAGGTATTCGAAGTTGTACGCGTCCGCGCTGCTACTGGGCAAGCTCGGCGCATAAGTGGGATTGAGGTTGGCCTCTTGAATCCAAACCGCCTGCACTTGCTGTTCCGTCACCCCGGCAGGGGTAAGCACGCTGTCCCGGACGTAATCGAATTTGTTCGTGTAGGAGCTATCCGACGGGCAGTTGCCCTCCGCACAGATCCACGTGGCCGAACTGGCCCCACTATTAGCGCCGTCCACGATCACGAGCGTCGTATGATTCACGTCGTTGCTGGTCGCTGCCTGACCCATAAACGAGTAAGTCGTGCAGTAGGTCATGCCAAAACACCAATCATCTTGGGTTTCGCTCATTCCCAGCGAAGTGAGCACAATTTGCCCGGTCGGGCTGGGGTTGCCACTGGCATCGAGTGGCTGGACCTCGGCTGCCGCCGCCAAGCCTACGGCATCGTGATCGGGGGGTGGAGAGTTGCTCCCGCTGTAGAGATTTCCACTGAACTGGCCGAGGTAGAGCTGCCCGGGAACGAAGTCGACGAGCGGCGTGGCACTGAACGGCATTGTGGCAATCGTGACGGTTGAAATGGCACTCTGAGTTGGGTCAGCGTTGCTGGTAGCGGTAACCGTCACCTGCGCCGGCGAAGGCACTGTGCTCGGAGCCGTGTACACTCCGCTGGCGCTGATCGTGCCCACGGTCGAGTTGCCGCCCACCACACCATTGACAGTATACGTCACCCCGAGATTCGAAGTGCCAACGATGTCCAGATAGTATGGCCAAGTCTCACCCGTCTGTACCCAAAGGGTTACGGGGGAAATAGTTATGCTGACGCCCGGAGTCGGGGGTATTACCCGCAGTCCGACGCTGGCGCTCTTGGTGGGGTCGACAACGCTGGTGGCCGCGATGGTTTGCAGCCCCGGGTAGGGCACGATGGGGGGGGCGGTATAGAGACCGGAACTGTTGATCGTTCCGATGATGGTGTTTCCGCCCACCAGCCCGTTGATGCTCCAGGTTACGGCCGTGTTGGTGGAACCGGTCACCGTGGAGGTAAATTGGAAGGTTTGATTAATCGGCACCGTCTGGGTGGTTGAGGGCGTTACCGTCACGCTCACCGGCGGAGTGACCGTGACTGTGGCGCTGGCGCTGGTGATTCCGTCGGCGACGCTGGTCGCGGTAATGGTTACTTGCGCGGGGTTGGGTACGGTGGAGGGCGCGGTGTAAACCCCCGTGCTGTTGATCGTTCCGACCGTCGAGTTCCCTCCCACGACCCCGCCGGCGCTCCAGGTTACGGCCGTGTTTGAGGGGCCGGTTACCGTCGCAGTGAACTGCTGGGTCGCGCCGCCGGGTACCTGGGCCGTAGTGGGAGTGAGGGTCACGTTAACTTGTACGACTGTGAGCATGGCGCTGCCGCTCACGGTTGGGCTCGCGGTGCTGGTGGCGGTGATTGTTACTTGCGCCGGGCTGGGCAACGTGACGGGCGCCATGTACAGCCCGAGGCTGCTGATCGTTCCCAGGGTTGAGTTACCTCCCGCGATCCCACCCACGCTCCAGGTCGCAGCCGACCCGATCAGGGTCTGCGTGGAACCGTCGCTATACGTCCCCGTCGCCGTAAGCAAGTCAGAGGTGTCCAAAGGAACAGGATTGGTTGTGGCGGCGACGGCAATAGAGACCAGCGTCGGAGGGGTGCCTACGGTCAGCTTAGCGGTTCCCGTGATTCCTGACATACTTGCGGAAATGGTGGTTGAGCCAAACGCCACACCCGTCGCCAAACCGCTGGGGCTGATGGTAGCAAAGGCGCCGTTGCTAGAACTCCAGGAAACCGAGTTAGTCAGATTCTGCGTGCTCCCATCCGTGTAGGTGCCGGTCGCCGTAAACTGCTCCGTGGACGCGGGAGCAATCGTTGTATTGATCGGCGTCACGGCAATAGAGACCAGGGATGGCAGCGTCGTCGTCAGAACGGTTGATCCGCTAATCGTGCCGGAAGTTGCCGTGATCGTCGTGACGCCCACGGAGACGGCAGTAGCCAACCCTGCGGAATTGATGGTCGCCACATTCGTGACCGTGGAAGTCCAGATGACGGAATTGGTCAGGTTTGAGTTGGTCCCATTGTTGTAATACCCGGTGGCAGTGAATTGTTGCGTTGAGCCCGAGGCAATCGACGGGTTCGCCGGTGTGACCGTAATCGACGTTAGCTGCGACGCGATGCCGATTCCTCGCAGGGTGGCAATTTGCGGACTGCTGCCGGCGTTATCCACGACGGTCAGCGTCCCGTTTATCTGGTAGACAGAGTTGGGTGTAAAGGTCACGCTGATCACGCAGGTTCCAGACGGGGGGATGGATGCAGGACACGCCGTAGCCGCAAATGGTCCCGATGTGGTGACGCTGGTGACATTTAAGGCAGTAGATTGATCGTTGATTAAGGTAATTGTCTGGGCTGGACTCGTGCTTCCGACCACTTGATTCCCGTATTGCAGCGAGCTTGGAGACAAGCTGACACTGAGGATCCCGGCGCCCGTCAGAGACGCGGTCTGAGGGCTATTGATGGCATTATCGGTGATCGTCAGCGTGCCTGTGATGAGTGCGGTGGTGGTCGGGGTGAAGCTGACGTTTATGGTGCAAGTGCTCCCAGGCGCGATCTTCGCGTTGAGGCAGTTGCTCCACTGAAAGCCCGCTGTAGCCGCGATACTGGAGATGACGAGGTTACTCGTTCCCGTATTGAGGATGGTGAGGCCGAGAGTGGAAGTGGTGCCCACCACCACGGTTCCAAAGGCAAGCGTGGTCGGGGATATGCTCGCCGTCGTTGCTCCCGTGGTCAGAACGGTTGATCCGCTAATCGTGCCGGAAGTGGCCGTGATCGTCGAGGTTCCGGCGGAGACGGCCGTGGCCAACCCCGTGGAATTGATGGTTGCCACACTGGTCACCGAGGAAGTCCACGTGGCCGAGCTGTTGAGATTGCCGGTAGTCCCGTTGGTGTAAGTGCCGGTAGCTGTAAACTGTTGCGTGGCTCCCGTAGAAATCAACGGGTTGGAAGGCGTCACCGCGATCGAGACGAGCGCTGGCGCAGTTACGGTCAAAATGGCAGATCCGCTAATCGTCCCGGAAGTTGCCGTGATGGTTGAAGTGCCAGCGGCGACGGAAGTGGCCAATCCCGCCGCGTTGATGGTTGCCGCACTCGTCGCCGAGGAAGTCCAAGTGACTGAACTGGTGATATTGGCTGTGGTCCCATTGGCATACGTGCCGGTGGCTGTAAATTGCTGCGTGTTTCCCGCCGGAACCGACGGATTGACAGGGGTGACAGCGATGGAAACCGGCGCTGGCGTGGTTACGGTCAGAAGGGTGGACCCGCTAATCGTGCCGGAAGTTGCCGTGATCGTCGAGGAGCCGGCGGCAACGGTAGTGGCCAATCCCGCCGAATTGATGGTCGCCGCGCTGGGCGCCGAGGAAGTCCAAGTGGCGGTATTGGTGAGGTTGGCGGTAGTCCCATTGGTGTAAGTGCCGGTGGCGGTGAATTGCTGCGTGCCCCCCGCAGAGACTGACGGGTTGGAAGGCGTCACCGCGATGGAGGCCAGTGCTGGCGCGGTTACGGTCAGAAGAGTGGATCCGCTAATGGTACCGGAAGTCGCCGTAATCGTCGAAGTGCCGGCGGCAATAGAAGTGGCTAGCCCCACGGAATTGATGGCCGCCGCACTCGTGACCGATGAAGTCCAAATTGCTGAACTTGAGATATTGGCGGTGGTCCCATTGGTGTAAGTGCCGGTGGCGGTGAATTGCTGCGTAGCTCCCGCCGGAACTGACGGGTTGGAAGGCGTCACCGCAATGGAGACCAGTGCGGGCGGGGTTACGGTCAGAAGAGTGGATCCGCTGACTGAGCCGTAAGTGGCCGTGATCGTCGAAGCGCCGGCGGAGACGCCCGTGGCCACGCCGATCGAACTGATGGTCCCTACACTCGGGAGCGAGGAAGTCCAGGTGACGGAAGTAGTGAGGTTGGCTGTGGTCCCATTGGAGTATGTGCCGGTGGCGGTGAATGGCTGCGTGGTGCCCGCGGCAATCGACGGATTCGCCGGAGTGACCGCAATCGAAGTGAGCTGCGTCGTCGAGCCGGTTCCTCGCAGGCTGGCAGTTTGTGGACTGCTGCTGGCGCCGTCCACCACGGTCAAAGTACCCGTTGTGTTGCCCGTAACCGTCGGCGTAAAGGTCACGCTGATAACACAACTCCCCGCCGCAGGAATGGATGCCGGGCACGATGTGGCTGCAAAAGGCCCTGTCGTGGTGACACTGCTGACGGCCAATGCCGTAGGCTCATAATTGAGCAAGGTGGTGGCCAGGGCGGGACTGGTGCTTCCGACCCCTTGCGTCGGAAATTGCAGGGTCGTCGAATTCAAAGAAACGCCGAGAACCCCTGTGCCCGACAGAGACACAGTCTGAGGACTGCTGGAAGTATTGTCGGTGATCATCAGAGTGCCCGTGCTGCTTCCCGTAGCTGTCGGGGCGAAGGTGATGCTCAATGTACAGGTGCCCTGGGGCGGGATCGTCGGATTGGTGCAGTTGTTCGACTTAAAGCTCCCGATAGCCGAAACACTTGAAATGACGAGATTACTCGTTCCAGTATTGGTGACAGTGAGGCCGTGCGTGGAAGTAAGCCCGACCACCACGTTTCCAAAGGTCACCGAGGTCGCGGATAAGCTCGCAGTGGTTGTTCCTATGGTCAGAAGAGTAGATCCGCTAATCGTGCCGGAAGTGGCGGTGATTGTCGAGGTGCCGGCGGAGACGGCCGTGGCCAACCCAGCAGAATTGATGCTTGCCGCGCTCGTCGACGAGGAAGTCCAAGTAGCCGAATTCGTGAGGTTGGCTGTACTTCCATCGGAGTAGGTGCCGGTGGCTGTAAACTGTTGCGTGGCTCCTATAGCAATCGATGGGTTGGAGGGTGTCACCGCGATTGAGACAAGCGCTGGCGCGGTTACGGTCAAAACGGCGGATCCGCTTACCGTGCCGGAAGTGGCCGTGATCGTCGTAGTGCCGGCGGCGACGGAGGTGGCCAGCCCCGCCGAGTTGATAGTCGCCGCGCTTGTCACCGAGGAAGTCCAAATGGCTGAACTCGTGAGGTTGGCTGTAGTGCCATTGGCGTAGGTTCCGGTGGCGGTGAATTGCTGCGTGGTTCCCGCAGGAATCGACGGGTTGGCAGGGGTCACCGCAATGGAGACCAGGGTTGGCGTGGTTACGGTGAGAACCGTGGCTCCACTAATCGTGCCGGAAGTTGCCGTGATCGTGGTAGTGCCGGCGGCAACGGAAGTGGCCAATCCTACCGAATTGATGGTCGCCGCGCTCGTCGCCGAGGAAGTCCAAGTGGCCGAACTCGTGAGGTTGGCTGTAGTCCCATTGGCGTAGGTACCCGTGGCGGTGAATTGCTGTGTGGCTCCCGCCGGGACCGACGGGTTGGCCGGCGTCACCGCAATGGAGACCAGGGTTGGCGCGGTTACGGTCAGAACGGTGGATCCGCTAATCGTGCCGGAAGTTGCCGTGATCGTCGTGGTGCCGGCGGCAACGGTAGTGGCCAACCCCGCGGAACTGATGGTCGCCGCACTCGTCGCCGAGGAAGTCCAAATGGCCGAACTCGTGAGGTTGGCTGTTGTTCCATTGGCGTAAGTGCCGGTGGCGGTGAATTGTTGCGTGCCTCCCGCAGAAACCGATGGGTTGGCAGGCGTGACCGCAATGGAAGCCAGAGTTGGAGCGGTTACGGTCAGAAGGGTGGATCCGCTAATCGTGCCGGACGTTGCCGTAATCGTCGAAGTGCCGACGGCAACGGCAGTGGCCAACCCCGCTATATTGATGGTCGCGGTACTTGTCGCCGAAGAAGTCCAGGTTGCAGAACTCAGGAGGTTTGCGGTAGTTCCGTTGGAGTACGTTCCGGTGGCGGTGAATTGCTGAGTAGTTCCCGCCACAACCGACGGGTTGGCAGGCGTCACCGCAATGGAGAGCAGGGTTGGCGCGGTCACGGTCAGAACGGTGGATCCGCTGATGGTGCCGGAAGTTGCCGTAATGGTCGAAGTGCCGGCGGCAACGGCAGTGGCCAACCCCGCCGCATTGATGGTCGCCGCACTCATCGCCGAGGAGGTCCAAGTTGCTGAACTCGTGAGGTTGGCTGTAGTCCCATTGGAGTAGGTGCCGGTGGCGGTGAATTGCTGAGTCGATCCCGCCACAACCGACGGGTTAGCAGGCGTCACCGCAATGGAGACCAGGTTTGGCGCAGTTACGGTCAAAACGGTGGATCCGGTGATCGTGCCGGAAGTTGCCGTAATCGTCGAAGTGCCGGCGGCAACGGAAGTGGCCAACCCCGCGGAACTGATGGTCGCCGCACTCGTCGCCGAGGAGGTCCAAGTTACTGAACTCGTGAGGTTGCCTGTAGTCCCATTGGCATAGGTGCCGGTGGCGGTGAATTGCTGCGTGGCGCCCGCCGGAATCGACGGGTTGGCAGGCGTCACCGCGATGGAAACCAGGGTTGGCGCGGTAACGGTCAAAACCGTAGATCCGCTAATTGTGCCGGATGTTGCGGTGATCGTCGAAGTGCCGGCGGCAACGGCAGTGGCCAACCCCGCCGAGTTGATAGTCGCCACACTCGTCGCCGAGGAGGTCCAAGTTACTGAACTCGTGAGGTTTGCGGTAGTGCCATTGGAGTAAGTGCCGGTGGCGGTGAATGGCTGCGTGGTGCCCGCGGCAGTCGACGGATTCGCCGGAGTGACTGCAATCGAAGTTAGCGTTGTCGTCGAGCCGACTCCTCGCAGGGTGGCAGTTTGTGGACTGCTGCTGGCGCTGTCCGTCACGGTCAAAGTGCCGGAAACGTTGCCCGCAGCCGTAGGCGTAAAGGTCACACTGATAACACAAGTTCCCGCCGCGGCAATGGATGCTGGGCACGATGTAGCAGCAAAAGGCCCCGTCGTGGTGACACTGGTGACGGCCAATGCGGTCGTCTCATAATTGAGCAGGGTGGTTGTCTGGGCAGAACTCGTGCTTCCGACCCCTTGAGACGGGAATTGCAGGGTCGTCGAATTCAAAGAGACGCCGAGAACCCCTGTGCCCGAGAGAGATACGGTCTGAGGGCTGTTGGAAGCATTATCGTTGATCGATAGGGTGCCGGTGTTGCTCCCTGTTGTTGTCGGGGCGAAAGTGATGCTCAAAGTGCAAGTGCCGTTGGGCGGGATCGTGGGATTGGAGCAGTTGTTCGACTGAAAGCTCCCCGTAGCCGAAACACTCGAGATGACGAGATTACTCGTTCCAGTATTGGTGACGGTGAGGCCGTGCGTGGAAGTAAGCCCGACCACCACATTTCCAAAGGCCACCGTGGTCGCGGATAAGGTCGCAGTTTGCGCTACCGCGTTGTTGGACCAGAGGGGGCAAAGGGAGACTGCAATCAGCGTAATGGCAACTGTCAATGCACGGCGATTCATCACTTTAGGCCTTTCCAGCGCCTCGGCACGGAGATGGCGGGAACGTGAGGCCTTCAGGGGCATGGGGCTCCCCCGTCCTGCCAGGGGAATTGATGGAGCCCCCCTCTCTCCTATCATCCGATTATCTTGCATGATTATCTCCTCAGGAGCGGCGCAGTCTGGTTCGTGATGTTAGCCGCGAATTAACGAGCCTTCGCTCTCTCCCACGCCCCTCTTCATGTCGCCAGAGGGGAAGTTCCGCCCCTCGGGCGACGGGGAATGGTCGGTATTAATTGGTGAACCACAGTGTGTAAGGCGAGGTGAGGAAGAAATTCAGCAGTGTGGCGCCCATTTGCGTCACACCTGGTCTGATTGGGTGTATGCCATCGGGACCGAAATCGGCTGACACCCAATTCAGCGCACTCGATCCCGGTAGGTTATTGGAGTCATTACCCCAAACGTAGGGTCCCCAGTCTATCCACGGGGCGCCGGTCAGCAAGTCCCCGACCAGCGGATCGATGAAACCCGTCTGGCGTTGCACAAGCTGCGCATTAATGAGCCACTTCACGGAAAAGCCGTATTCATACGAATAAGGCTCGGGAGATTGATTCGTATTGGCGTAGCCTGCGTAAACACGGCTTGAGATAAACACCTGCTGCACGTTCGGCCAACGGATTTTGAGGGCATGTAAGTCTTGGCCCAGCTCGTACTCATAGTTGTAGGCGTCAGCAGTGCTGCTGGGAAGAGAGGGAAACCAAGTGGGATTAGGGTCGGCCTCCTGAATCCAGACCACCTGTACTTGCGCCTCCGTAACCCCGGAGGGAGTGAGAACGTTGCTCAGCTCCCAGTCGTACCAATTGGAATCGGCGGTGCCCAACGGGCAATTTCCGTAGGGGCACACAAATGAGGTTGAATTCGTACCACTGCTGGCGCCGTTCAAGATGACCAGGGTGGAATGATTCACACTGGTGCTCGCTGCCGCCTGGCCCATGAAGGAGTACTCGGCGCAGGGGAGAGGCCCATCGCACCAGTCATCATATCCTTCACTCATCCCTAGCGAAATGAGGACGATTTTCCCGCTCGGGCTGGGGTTGCCATTGACATCGAGCGGCTGGACGGCCGCAGCCGCGGCCAAGCCTGCGGCAATCTGATCCGCGGGAGGGGAGTTGCTCCCGTCATAGAGCATTCCACTAAACTGGCCGAGGTAGAGCTGGCCAGGAGTGAAATCGACGAGCGGCGTCGCACTGAAGGGGGTGCCCGCAATCGTCACCTCTCCGCTGGCGCTCTGGTTTGGAGCGGCGACGCTCGTGGCGGTGACGACCACCGGCAGTTGCGCGGGCACGGTGCTCGGAGCCGTGTAAAGTCCGCTAGTGCTGATGGCGCCCACGGTTGCGTTGCCGCCCACGATGCCATTGACACTCCAGGTCACAGAGTAATTCGAGGTTCCAACGACATTCACAAAATATTGCCAGGTCTGTCCCGTCTGCACCCAGAGGGTTACGGGGGACAGGGTTACGCTCACGGTGCCGAGCGGCTCGACTACAAGGATCACTACGCTGGCGCTTACGGTCGGATCAGCGACGCTCGTAGCGGTGATGAGAACGTGCGCGGGGTTGGGTTGTAAGGGCGGACCGGTATACAAACCAGATGCGTTAATCGTCCCAACGATGAGGTTGCCGCCCGGCAGCCCCCCCACGCTCCAGGTCACGGCGGTGTTGGCCGTGCCGGTCACGGCCGCAGTAAATTGCCTGCTGGAATTGGTCGCCACATTTAGAAGCGTCGAGGGCGCGACCGTCACCGTGATTAAGGGGATAATTGTAACAGTGGCGCTGGCGCTCGTTACTCCATCGGCAGCGCTGGTTGCGGTTATGGTTACCTGGGAGGGGTTTGGTATGGTAGCAGGCGCGGTGTAGAGCCCTGAACTACTGATGGTTCCCAGGGTCGAATTGCCGCCCGCCACACCCCCAACGCTCCAGTTTACGCCGGTGTTCGAGTTGCCCGCCACGGTCGCGCTAAATTTCTGGGTCTCACCAATCTCCACCTGCCCTGAGGTGGGGGAAACGGTCACTGACAGTGAGCCGACCGTGACTGTGACACTGCCGCTAAGGGACGCGTTGGCGGTGCTGGTCGCGGTAATCGTCACTTGCTGCGGGCTGGGTACCGTGGAGGGGGAGAGGTATTGCCCCGAGGTGCTGATCGTTCCGACGGTCGAGTTCCCACCCACGATACCGCCGGCGCTCCAAGTCACGCCGGTGCTCGTCAGGTTCTGGGTGCTGCCATCGGTGAATGTACCCGTGGCGGTGAACTGTTGAGTCGTACCGAGCGCGACCGAGGGATTCACTGGAGTCACCGCGATCGAAGTTAGCGCGGCGGCCGTCACCGTTAAGGTGTTATTTCCAGTGATCGATCCGGAGGTGGCAGAAATCGTGACCGATCCCTGCCCGACGCCCTTCGCCAAGCCGGTGCTGCTGACCGTGGCGGTCGCCGGGCTGGACGAATTCCAGGTGGCCGAATTGGTCAGGTTCTGCGTGGAGCCGTCGGAAAAGGTACCGGTCGCGGTGAATTGCTGATTTGAGCCTACCGGGATGGATGGATTGGATGGCGTTATCGCGATCGACGTTAAGGCAGCGGTCAGGGTCAAGGTTGTTGACCCACTGATTGGGCCCGAAGTTGCGGTGATGGTGGTGGACGCGGCTGCCACGCCGGTGGCCAGTCCACTGCTCGTGATGGTTGCGGCAGCAGGATTCGATGAACTCCAAGCGGCGGAATTGGTCAGATTGCTCGTCGTCCCGTTCGAGTACGTGCCGGTGGCGGTAAACTGCTGCATGCCTCCTACGGGAAGCGATGGGTTGGAAGGGGTCACCGCGATCGAGACCAGGGTTGGCGCTGCGACGGTCAGAGCGGTGGATCCGGCAACCGTGCCGGAAGTTGCCGTAATCGTCGACGTGCCGGCGGCGACGGCAGTGGCCAACCCCGCCGAATTGATGGTCGCCACACTCGTGAGCGAGGAAGTCCAAACGACTGAATTCGTGACGTTTGCCGTAGTCCCATTGGAGTACGTGCTGGTGGCCGTGAACTGCTGCATAGCGCCCGAGGCGATGGACGGATTCGTGGGTGTGATGGCAATCGAACTTAGCTGCGAAGCCGTGCCGGATCCTCGCAGGGAGGCGGTTTGCGGACTGCTGCCGGCATTGTCCACCACGGTCAGAGTACCCGTGACGATGCCGGAAACCGTAGGCGTAAAGGTCACACTAATCACGCAGTTTCCCGCCGCAGGAATGGATGTTGGGCAGGTGGTGGCGGCAAAAGGCCCCGTCGTGGTGACACTGGTGACACTCAAGGCCATAGTCTCATAGTTGAACAAGGTGGTTGTCTGGGCTGGACTGGTGCTTCCGACGCCTTGACTCGGGAACTGTAGTACCGTCGATGACAAGGAAACGCCAAGAACCCCTGTGCCCGTCAATGACACAGTCTGAGGGCTGTTGGCGGCATTGTCGGTGATCGTTAGCGTACCCGTGTTGCTTCCGCTGGTTGCCGGGGTAAAGCTGACGCCCACGTTGCAGCTTCCCTTGGGCCCGATCGTCGGGTTGGCGCAGTTGGTCGCCTGAAAGCTCCCGGTAGCCGAAACACTCGTGATGACAAGATTACTGGTTCCCGAATTGGTGACGGAGAGGCTGCGCGTGGAAGTGGTCCCGACCACCACATTTCCGAATGCCATCGTGGAGGAAGGAAGACTCACCACTTGCGCGGCTGCGGGACCGGACCAGAGCGTGCAAAAGGAGAGAGAAATCAGCGTTAAGGCAACTGACCGAAAGCGTCGTGTCATCGCACCAATCCTTTTCGGCGCCTCGCCATGGAGGCCGCCCAAGCATAAACGTTCAGAAGTTTGGCCCCTTGCTTTACCCAAGGAATTAATGGGTCCTGCCGGTGTTCGCCAACCCGGTTTCGGTGCGTCGCTCAGATCCACGGGAGCCGGTTCATGCGGCTCACGGCTCGCGCCGCGAGAAATCTAGCCTTTGCCAGTTCCCGGTTCCCTTTCTCCCGCCGGGGGAGGGAGAGGACCATGGACTAGATTCTTGTGCTTAATTGTGACTATTCCCTGATGAAAATAGAATACCACGTTTGGCGGGACGCCTTCGTAAAATCTTGTTTATATCACTCCGATCCCACCCAAATCGACTCGCCTGGGCCGCCCTCGAAAGCCCCCCGGCGGCGCGCCACGGGAGCCCCTGGCAGCCCCGCCGTCCAGTGCTGCGGATGTCCAACCTCGGCTTGCGACGGCGGAAAGCTGCGCGTTACGGTCTGAACCAGGGCGTATAGGTCGAGTTGAGGAAGAAATTCATCAGTGCGTCCGCCACCTTGGTCACCCCGGAGGGACCCGGGTGCATTTCGTCCGAGGGGTCGAAGTCGGTGGACAACCAGGTTATCGCCATCGATCCGGCAGGATTGTTGTCGCCGTTCCCCCAAAGGTAAGGTCCCCAGGCTACCCAGGGAGCTGCCGTCAGCAAATCCCCGGCCAGCGGGTCGATGGCGCCCGTCTCCCGCTGCACGATTTGCGCGTTGATGAACCACTTCACACTAAAGCCGTATTCATAAGCATAAGGTTCAGGATTCTGATTGGTCAGGGCGTAACCGGCATAGATGCGGCTCGACAAGAATACCTGTTTCACGTTGGGCCAACGGACCTTCAGCGCCCTCACGATCTGTCCCAGTTGGTACTCAAAAGCATAGGCGTCCGCACTGGTGCTGGGTAGAGAGGGTGACCAGGTTGGAAGGGTATCAGCCTGCTGAATCCAAACCACCTGCACCTGCGCCTCCGTGAGTCCCGAAGGAGTAAGGACATCGTTTAGCACGCGGTCGTAATTATTCCCGAGGGTGGAGCTCGGTGGGCAATTTCCATAGGCGCATGTCCAAGTTTCGGCAGCGTCGGCACTATGTGCCCCGTTCAAGATCGTCAGGGTGGTGTGGTTCACGCTGCTGCTGGCCGCTGCCTGCCCCATAAAGGAGTAGGTCGCACAGGCGAGATTGGTTACGGCATCACACCAATCATCCGACGCCTCGCTCATTCCCAGCGAAAGGAGGACAATTTGGCCACTCGAATTAGGTTTGCCGCGGGTGTCGAGCGGCTGGACCTCGGCCGCCGTCGCCAAGCCTACCGCATCGTGACTTGGAGGGGGAGAGTTGCTCCCGTCGTAAAGCATTCCGCTGAACTGCTTGAGGTAGAGCTGCTCGGAGGTGAAGTCGATGAGTGGTGTGGCACTGAATGGACCTTTGGCAACGGTGACGGTTCCGTTCGCGCTCTTGGCGGGGTCATCAACGCTTGTGGCCGTGACGGTAACCTGCGGGGTTTTGGGTACCGTCTTCGGAGCCGTGTACAGGCCGCTCGTGCTGATGGTTCCGTGGGTCGAGTTACCGCCCGTCACCCCCGCCACACTCCACGTTACCGCCCCATTCGAACTGCCGATAACGGCGGCAGAGAAATTCCACGGCTGAAGGGTGTGCAGCCAGATGGATTCCGGGGAGATGGATACGTTAACACCCAGCGGCGGTATGACCCTAACCATTCCAAAGGCGCTCTTGGTGGGGTCGGCAACGCTGGTCGCAGTGATAACTTGCACCCCGGAGAAAGGGAAGGCCGGGGACGTATAGAGACCTGAAGTGCTGATCGTTCCGGTGATGACGTTTCCCCCCACAATCCCGTTAACACTCCAAGTTACGGCCGTGTTGGTGGTGCCGGTCACGGTGGCGGTAAATTGCGTGCTTTGATCGATCACCACCGATTGGGTCGTCGTGGGAGAAACGGTAACTGCAACCGCCGCAGGAGTATCTGTAAGCGTGGTGCTTCCGCTTATGCTTGGGGTGGCGGTGCTGGTGGCCTTGATGGTTACCTGGGGTGGGTTAGGCAGCGTGGCGGGCGGCGTGTATAGCCCCGAGGTGCTGATTGTCCCGACGGTGGAGTTGCCCCCCGCGACCCCACCGGCACTCCAAGTCACCGCCGACCCCGTCAGAGTCTGCATGGTACCGTCCGCGAAAGTGCCGGTCGCGATGAACTGCAGGGTTGATCCCAGCGCGACAGAGGAATGGGCAGGAGTGACCGCAATCGAAGTGAGCTTCGCCCCCGACGTGCCGACGCCTCGCAGGGTGGCAGTTTGTGGACTGCTGCTGGCGCTGTCCTTCACGGTCAAAGTACCGGAAAGGTTGCCCGTAGCCGTCGGCGTAAAGGTCACACTCATCGCACAGCTTCCCGCCGCGGGAATCGAGGCTGGGCACGTGGTGACTGCAAAAGGCCCCGTCGCGGTGACACTGGTGACAGTCAAAGCCGAAGTCTCGTCGTTGAGCAAGGTGATGGTTTGGGCGGGACTGGTGGTTCCGACGGCTTGAGACGCGAATTGCAGGGTCGTCGAATTCAAGGAAACGCCGAGAACCCCTGTACCCGTCAGGGACACGGTCTGAGGGCTGTTGGCAGCGTTATCGGTGATCGTTAGCGTACCCGTGTCGCTTCCGCTTGCGGCCGGGGAAAAGGTGACGCTCAGTGTGCAGTTTCCCTTGGGTACGACCGTCGGGTTAGTGCAGTTGGTCGCCTGAAAGCTCGCTGTAGCCGAGACCTTGGTGATGACGAGATTACTCGTTCCCGTATTGGTGACGGTGATGCCGCGCGTAGAAGTAAGCCCGACCACCACGTTTCCAAAGGCCACCGTGGTCGGGTTTAGGCTGACGACTTGTGCGGCTGCGGGAGGAGACCAGCCCGTGCAAAAGACAAAAGAAATCAGCGGTATGGCAACCGACAGCATGCGTCGTGACATAGTACGAATCCCCCTCCCGCGCCCCGCCCTGGCGTCCGCGATAGCGTGAGCCTTCATACCTGGCGTCCGCACACTCCGCTTCCCTCACTTCCGCCGGCACACGGGGGAGAAAGAGGACCCTGGACTTCGCACTCAATTGTAACTATTCCCTGATGACCCGATTATAACCCAGTTTGCGGAGCGCGGTGGCAAGGAAATCTCATCCACGAACTTCCGTTACCGCCGTGCCGCTACAATCGGGCAAATTCCGGGGTTTGAGGTGAGGGAGTATGGGGGGTGCGCCGCGGGTTCTGTTCCACCACCCGCGCCAGGATGTCGTAAAAGGACTGGGCCACGTGGGGCCAGCCGTAACCGTCCTCCACCAGGCGACGCGCGTCCTGCCCCATCCGCTGGCGCAAGGGGAGGTCGTTGAGCAGTCGGACCACCGCTGCCGCAAATTCTTCCGGCTCATCCGCGACCAACAGATGCTCGTCCGGGACGACCGGCAAGCCCTCCACGCCGACCCGGGTTGAGACCATCGCTTTACCCATCGCCATGGCCTCGAAGACTTTCAAGCGCGTCCCGCTGCCCACCTGTAACGGCAAAACGTACACCGCAGCTTCTGCAATGTAAGGCCGAACGTCAGGAACGGTGCCGGTAAGATGAATCCGCGGGTTGGATTGTGCCAGCCGCCGCAATTTTTCCGTGGGATCACGGCCTACCACACTCAGCGTGATGTCAGGGACGGCGCGCACGATGGGGGGCAGTATTTTTTCCGCAAAGTGCAGGATCGCATCCTCGTTGGCCAGCCAGTCCATCGAACCGGTGAAAACCAGCTTGGTCCGATTCTCCGGCTCGGCGGAGGGGCGGAAATATTCCAGGTCCACACCCGTGGGCAGCACCGAGATTCGCGAGGCGGGTACATACTCGGCAAAGAAATCGCGATCGAGGTCGGAGACGGTGATCAGATGCTCGAAGCCACGGCAACGCTGGGTTTCGAATCTCCGCATCTTGAGATGTTCGAGGCCCGTGACCAGCTTCCAGACCGGATTGCGAGCCACTGTGAAATGACGTTGCCAGATCAGGGTCTCGGCGTTGTGGGCAAAGAGCACCTGCGGGCAGGGGGGCTGGTCAGGTAAGTTCAAACACGGGAAGAGAAAGTCACACACCGCCACATCGAAGCTTCCTTCCGCGAGGAGTTGGTGAACCCGCTCACGCACCTGGGGGACTTCATAATATCGCACCACGTAAGGCACGGGGGACGTCAAGCTTCGCAAATAAGCCAATCGATAGCGAAGGCTGTACTTCCTCGGCATATCGGCAGGCATTGAGATCAGGCGTGCCAGGTGACGCTCCGCGCCCTCGTGCGCGGGGTGTACGTGGTTCGGGAAGAAACTGAGGGCGGTGATTTCGTGTTGCTTCCCGAGCTCCTTCAGGATATTCCACGTACGGATTTTGCCTCCCGAATCGAGTGGAAGCAAGGGGCCTTGCTTGATCCAGAAAATCTTCATAAGGGTGATTGAAAAACTTTGGTCTCTCGGAGAGCTAAGTGCCCCCGATCCCAGTAAGATCAGCTTACCCTATTCAGGCGGCAGCAGGAGCAGGAGAAAGCTTAGCAGCGGCAGGCGCGGCGACGCGGAGGGAGATAAAACTAAGGCTCTGGCCGAAACCGGCTACCACAAAGTAGTAAGGTTGGTACCCCAGATGCGCCACCGCGCTGAACAGCACAAATCCGCAAAAGCTGACCATCGTGGCGTCGGTAAGAAGGCGCAATTGTTGGGAGTCCGACAGTTCGCCGCCCTCTCGACTTTTCAGCCGCCTTTTCGTCGAATTGATAGTTTTCCAGGTTGTCCACAGGAGGAGCAGGTAGAGCGCCAACCCTGGAAGTCCAAGTTCCGAAGATATCTGGAGAAACGTATCGTGGCAGCCCAGCCAATCCTCGGGCCCGGAATTGAACCGCTGGTGGGCGGCGGCAGGGAAGTTGTTCATTCCGACTCCGAAGATCGGATTCTCCACCGTGATGATCATCGCCCGTATCAGCAACTCCTCACGCTGCTCCTTCGATCCGAGCGCCGAGTGCGCTTCGGACAGCGGATCCAATTTGGCGGCGTCGTAACTCATAAACAGGGTTGAGAACCGTTCCCACAGACCTTTCGGAGCCAGGGGAAGGCACAGCACGGCCGCGAGGCAAGCAATGCCCAAGGTCTTGAAAAGGCTCACCCCCCAATCGCGCAGCTTCCAGAAAACCAGGAGTACCACCAGGGTCTCACCCAGTACGCCGGCCCGCGATTCCGTCATCATGTTCGCCACCGAGAAAGTGACGACGATGAAGGCGCACAAGGCGCGAACCACCCACTTCTTATTGAGAAAGAAGAAAAACAGCGCATAGGGGAGCAATAGAATGAGCGTCATGGAGAAGAAATTCGAACCCGAATAAAGGCCGCTGGCATCGCTGACCAGGCGACCCTTGGACACGCTTTCCCCAAAAAGCACGTACAACGCCACAGCGATAACACTGACCCCCGTGGCGCCCAGAACGCAGACCCAGATTCCCTGGGTCACCTTTTTGGCTGATTGCAGCACGTTGGCCAGGAGCAAAAAAAGAATGAGCATCTTCGACCAGTCATTCCAAAATGCGGTGAGGCTGCCGTGGATCCAAAAGGAGAAAGGAATCGTAATCAGTACCCACACGCTCATGGCCGCCAGAACCTTGGTAATCGGCGACATGGGGAAAATGCTCTGCCCCCGGAAGAAACGCGTCGCGACGTACACGACCACGCAGAGGCCGCCCGCGACCATCGGCATGTGCAGGACTTTGAGGGAGTGGACTAGATCAAACGGCCGGAAGAAAATAAGAAAAAGGTAGAAGATCAGCAACCAGTAAGCGGAGTCTTGACGCTCCTCCGTTCCCGTGCCGGCCATCGCCATCGATCTTTTCGATTCCCTGAGGTTCATGTCAGATACTCAACATTCGGCGGGAGGCCTATGCGGTTGGGCATACCCGGATCGCCGCCCGCCGCGCACGAGGGCCCGGCGCCGTCGCTTAACCTTTCAAATCGCTTCTGAATTTCCGGTCGATAGAGTTTTCGGGGAGGGGGCGGGTACTCTCTCCCAGCGTGCGCCGCAGAACCGCGCCAGCCCGATGACATAGCCAATCCCCCACGAGAGGTGAATCGTACCGAAAGCCAGGGGGACAAGAAAACAACGCGCGCCCTGCCGAGCCACAATGGTCCCGGAGACGAACAGATTGGCAAGCAGATAGACGCAGGGAACCACCAGGGCAAGCGGTAACGAAACCCACGCGAGGCCCAGCGAGAGGAGGAGACTCAGCACAAAGGCCGGCGGCACCAGATGCCGCCAGGACAATGAAGACGGGTAGAGGAGAGAGGTCTTCGCCCGCCACAGCCCGTAGCGGAAGTACTGCTTGGCCAGAGCCCACTGGGAACTCCGCACGTGATAGGAGCAGTGGAGGTCGGCCGAGAGCAGGATCTTTCCGCCCGCCGCACGCAGCCGTTCATTGAGTTCGGAATCTTCATTGATCAACCATTGCTCGTTGAATCCGCCGATCTTCACTAAGGTTGACTTGTACCAAGTGCCCAGATAGACGGAGTCTTCCACCCAGCAGGTCTCGGTGCCATAATGGTAATAGGCGTTCCCCGCCCCGAACCGTGAGCTCTTCGCCGCGGCAATGGCCCAGGTCACGGGGCTATTCCCGTCGGGTTTTTGCACCCCCCCGACCATGGCCGCTCCGCTGGTTTCGAGCGCTTGCACGGCTTGCCGGATATAGTCGGAAGCGTACGTGGTATGGGCGTCCATGCGCACGATGATTTCGCCGCGGGCTTCCTGGATCCCCCGGTTAACGGCCGCCGGAATAATCTGCCGGGGGTTCTTGACCAGACGAACGAAGCGATAGCGACGGGTATAGCCACGGACGATCTCGCGGGTACGATCCGTGCTCATGCCGTCGATCACCAGAATCTCGAGGTGATTCTGGGGATAGTCATTCGCCAGGATCGAGTCCAGGCAGGCGCCAATAGATTTCTCCTCATTGCGCGCCGGGATGATAACCGAGACTTTTATTTGATTCTTCATGTTGGACCCTGTTACGAAAATCAATGGGCCGAAGGCGGCATGGACTGGGGCGGTCTGGCGACGCCTTGGTCTTCCCCCTCGGCCTTATTTCAAGACGGCGCCCGACCGCCGCACCGGGGTGATTTAGGACAAAATGTCCATCTAGGGTATGCTCCAGGGGGGGCGTGGAACCTCCTGCGCACCTCAGCCCCAGGCTCGTGGGAATCTGCTGCGGTAGGATGCAGAAACCTATGCCCGGTTTTTGAAAAGAAACCAGTTGTTACCTAAATTCGGCTCGGTCTTGATGTTTTCCAGGGTGAAGGAAGGGAACTCATTCTTCATGAACGTGAAGACTTCATCCACCGTTGCGAACTCGTATGGGTATCCACCCAGCCAGTCCACCAAGTCGGTCTTCCAGTGCATTCCGCGCTCTCCGCCGTAATGCTTGAGCGCCTTAAAGGGATTCCTGAGCCTCAAAACATGGCGTCCTACAGGATGGGTCAGCGTGTAATAGAATTCCACGAGGCGCTTCACGGGGGCAGAGGAAGTGTTGTAAAACCTCTTGACCTTAACCCAGTGCTCCGATCCCCATTTCCCTTCAACCCGGTTGTAGAGGGCGATGTAGTACAAACCATTCTTAGGGACCAAACGGGCTGAATTCCTTATGGCCTCCCACATTCTTCCGGTGTGGTGGAGCACTCCCCAGGAGTACACAATATCGAACCCTTGGAAACGGCTGAGAAAATCCGTGTCGAGAACCGAACCTTCAAGAACCGTCCAGTTTGCCGGGTGGCCGGCTTTTTCCCGCATGTAACGCGCGCAAGTGACGGAGAAGGGGTCCGCGTCAAAGGATACAATGCGGTCGGCGCCCAACAGAAAGGCCGCATAGGAAAAGAGCCCGCTACCGCAACCGATATCGATAAAGCTCTTTCCCCTGAGATCCGTCACGTGCAGGAAGCGCGCCACAGACTCGCGCGCTTGCTGAATTCGTTCTTCACTGATACGGGCGAGAAATCTCTCCCAATTCTGGCCGAACGGGAAAACCAATTTCCCGCTATCCGTGGAAACGGCTCGGGAGGCCGGGGGCGATTGAGATCCGCGGCCATCCGCCGGAGCGATATCCTGCGCCTCTAAGGAGAGAACCATCGATTTTTCACAAACAGAGCTTTTGTTATTCATTTGGATTCCGGAAGTCCCCCTTTGGTTCGCCCGTCATTTAACTCCTCAGGCAAAGGCATGGCTGCCAAGAAATCACTTCACCGGGTGATGTCCTAATTTCAGATGTAGCGCCGGCTTCCAGCCGGCATTGTGCCGCCAGGATGGCGGCGCTACGGGCAAATTAGGACAGCACCCCTCAACGCCGATCGGCGCGGAGACTCAGGCTTCCTCCCCCGCCCTTCGCGGGAGTTGGTTGCGGCGGTGAGGCGTACGCGTAATAGGAAGTGAAGCAGGGCAGGTTCGGATCGACCCGATTGAGGACCGCGCCCAAGATGTTCTGTCCCTCCAGAAGTTCCTGAGCCTGCAAGACAAGGTCACGCGGGGTTGCTCCCGCGCGCACCACGAGCAGGACGGCATCCGCCACACTGCTCACCAGCTTGGTGTCAACGACTCCCAACAGGGGAGCCGAGTCGAGGACAATCAGGTCAAAGGCGGGGGCAAAGCGGTCCAGCATGATCTGGAGTTGCGCGATGGTGGACGTCCGAAACGATTCGCCGGCGGCGGTTCCCCCCGTTATGACGTACAGATTTTTCCGTTTGATCTTCCGAACGGCTCTCCAGGGGTTGCCGCCCTCCTGCAACCAGTCCTTAATGCCATACGAGTTGGGGATGCCACAAGCCAAGTGAACCGAGGGGTTGCGAACGTCCGCGTCGATCAGGAGCACCCGGTGACCCTCCGAGGCAAAGGTCAGCGCCAGATTGGTGGCGAAGTGGGTTTTCCCTTCCCCACGGTTGGCACTCGTGATCAACAACCGTTTGAACGGCCGCTGGCTTTGAAGCTCCAAGAGTCGAATCTGCAACAATCGGAGCTGCTCGACTCCCAGGGCGCCGTCTTTGCGCTGGGAGTACAAATGCGAGTCGGGGCCGGGCTGTAAAGCGACTTCACCCTCGAAAACTTCGGGGGGAAGGTCCTCGGCCAGCTCCGTATGGATCTTCAAACTTTCGCTGCTGATATCGCTCATAGGATTCAAAGCCTCACTAGGTAAATGTAAAGGTTCGCTGCGGCCAATACCAAGGCCGTGGTGGCGGTCCCCGTGATCCAGAGGTATTTGGATTTACGGGCCCGCTGCAATTCGAATTGGCTGGGGATGTCAGGGAGGAGTGCCAAATTCCTCACCCCCATATAGAATTCCACATCCTGCGCAGACTTGAGGGAGCTATCCCGCAATTCCAGGATCGCGCAAACCAGCAGGCCCAGGAAAATCCCTCCCCCCAAGCCCCCCAAATTCAACTTCCACCGCACGGGAAGGTCGGGAGAGTCGGGCAGAGTAGCGTAATCCTGGATGCGGAAGTGAACTCCTTTGTGTTGTTGGTACACATCGGTGGTTTGATCCGCTGCGGCGGCCGAATCTCGCGCCGTCTCGTAGTCCTTTTTGGCGGCGTCATACTCACGTTGCAGATCGGAATACTGCTGGGAATGTGAGGGCATCTCCGAGAGATTCCCCTGGTAGCGAGCAATATCCTGCTGGATCTGGGTTTGCTCCTTTAGGCGGGCTGCCAACTCGGCTTCGTTGTCATGAATTTTCGAGAGTGTGGCCGGCGACATATCGGTTGAAGTCTTGGCAGGCTTGGAAGCCTTGGGCGCCGTACTTTTGGTTTCCTGCTCCTGCACCTGGGCCTCCAGACGCTGGATCTCATCGCGAGCTTTGAGCACATCCGGGTGATTGGGCTTGTACCGGCTTTCCAAGTCGGCGAGTTTTATTTTCTCACCCTGGAGATCCGTTTCCAGGTGAGCGAGGTTCGGGTCGACTACCGAAGCTGAATCCTTATCCCCCTCCTGCGCGGTGGTTGGAGCCGGGGATGCCGCTTTGAGGTCAGCAATGGTCTGGCGAGCCCGTGCGATCGCCTGACCGTTCACGTCGAGTTGCGCCTGCAAACGGGCGAGAGTCTCAATGGTGAGCTGTTCCTCAATGGGAAGCCGGCCGGCGTATTGTTTCCTGAAATCTGCCAGCGCTTCATTCGTCTGCTGGACTTTGGCAACGGCCAATTGCAGTTGCGACCGCAGGACGTTGGCCGTCTCCCGCGCTTGGTCCAGGCTCATCTGGTCCGCTTCCTGGACAACCAATTCCGCTAACTCGTTGCCTCCTTCCTGGGCACTCTTTGGGCTCTTGCTGCGAAAGCTCACCTTAAGCCCATAGGGTTTACCAGCCGGGCGGCGCGGATCGGAGCTCTCCCGCAGGACGTCGATGCTGACGTTCTTCAAAATCTCATCGAATTCCTCCTGCGATATGTCCTCTTGCCGCTTAAACATCTGCAACCGTTGCAGCAGGGTGTGCGACAGCACTTGCTGGACGAGTCGGGAGATCTCCCGCTCGTCATCCGCCCCCGCCAGGGGTTTGACATAATCTTCCGAGACCGCCGGTTGCTGGATCAGGATCAACGCGTCGGAACGGTACGAACTTGGCAACATGCCGACCACGATGCAGGTGGCCGCGCCGACCAAGGCGGTGATTCCCAAAAACCACCATCTTCGCCGCTTCCAGATCTCCATCAGGTCCTGACCCGTCATGGGCCGAATGCTCGATTTGGTTTCCATGCTTTATTTTCCTATAGGGATTTGTTGAAACTTGTACTCGATTTGAGCGGTCACTTGATTGCGAGTGATGGCTCCGATTTGCGCCAAGCCCAGTACCTGGCCCACGGAATCTCGCAGCGAAAATCTTAATTTTGGAGTCAGATCGTAATGCATGGCCGGCTCGACGTAAAAGGTCCGGAAGCCCGAACTCGCCGCACCGACCAGAAGGTTGCTGGTGTAAGCCCCCACCACGCTAATCTCAATTTTCCGGGTCACGGATCGCGAGGCGGTAAGATCGGTGGTTTGCCGCAACACGGTGGTCAAAAAGCCGGACCCGCCGGTGACCATCCTCGTATACTCGGCGCGGAGTTTGTTGTGTCCAAAATTCGCCTCCGCGACCCCACCGCCAATGAAGCCCTGTTCCTTCGAGAGCAAGGTGGTGCGGCCTCCCGTCGGCAAATTGATCGTCGTGGTCGCCCCCCCGCCCGAGACCGGCTGGGTCGTTACCTGCGCGGGCCCCGCGAAGCCATTGATCGAGAAGGTGTGCGTCAACTTGTTCGTATAAGTCAGGAGCACATTCTCCACTTGCGAGCTGGGTAAACCCTGCGAGAAATAAAGCCACTGATTGGCATACATGACGCCCCAGACCTGACGGGGGGTGGGCCGGTAATCAATTCCCCCGTAGGCGTCCTCCTCGATGGTGTTGATGAGTCCCAACCCTTGCAGCTTGGTGAAGTTGTAGTTTCCGCCCACGATGATCGAAGTATGCTTGCCGAGGGCGTATTCGTAAGAAGCCGTACCCTTGCGGATTTCAACCCGCTGTTCCAGGAACGATCCGTTAAAGACATTGCTTCCCACAAAGGTGAAAGTCTCGTTGGGATTCCCCTCTAACACGGTCCCTTCCGGCAAGCTTGCCCAGCGTCCCGTGATCGTGAGCTTGGACTTTTTCGTGAAATCGTATTGCCATTGCAGACGGCCATCCTGGATGGAGCTGTTGAGATTCGAAAACTGGGGATAGAATCGGCCGCCTCCCGAGTAAGTCAGCAGCATGGTCTGCTGTGGCAGCCGCAGGCTGTACTTCCCTTCCCCTTCCACCAGGATATAAGTGCTGGACAACTGGCCGGTTTGGCTCGAGAGCAGATTGGAATCGTACGTCGCTTCCGTCCGCAGGGTAGGCAAGAAGACGCTGGTCCCGTTTCCCGGGACCCTCTCCAAGGCGGGGGTAAAAACTGTACCTTCCCACTGGCTGGAACTGCCGCTGCTTTGAGCCAGTAATCGGGTCGTCAAAGTGAGGAACAAGCCAACCCACAGAACTGCTCTCGATCGTGGTCCCCCACCCCAGCACGACGCACTCAAGGTTTGGCCCGAACAACAAGTGGATGGATTATGCCGAATCTCGTCCCCCGCTCAACTTCCGGCGCTCGTGGCCAAGTCCGCCCGGCCACACATAGTGTCGCGCACTTCTGCCGCTTGCCACTGTCTCTTCATTTTGGGTGCGAATCAATCTATTATACACCTATTCCTCGAGGTAACCCAAATCTTGTAAGCGGCTGCGTATGGCCGCCGCCTCCTCCTCCGAATAAACATCATTGCCTTCCCTTGCCACTACTTCCTGCGCGTCGGCAACGGACACGGCGTGGGAGGCTAGGAAGTTGGGCCGAAAGACATCCTCGAGAACCTGCCCGTCCATATTCTGCGGGACGGGCTGGCCCAGCGCGTACAACAGGGTCGGAGCCACATCCAAAAGGGAAGCAGGCGAAAGGAAACCGCCCTCACGCACGTCCTCTCCGGCGGCGGCAAAGATCCCGTCCATATCGTGCTCCCCGCTGAGGTCGTGGAGCTCGCTGGGCCGGGTATGGCCCCACACCCCCGCGCCGAAATCCGTTCGCACCATCACCTCTTGATCGAGAATCATCACGATGTCGGGGATGCGCGCCAGGTAGGGACCCGAAAAGACCTCCTCGCGGCGGTGCACTTCCAGCACCACCGGCCGCCCGGTGGCGGGATCTTTAAGCGCCTTCATCTGGTCAATCAGCTCATCGCGCAGCCGCTCGTACTCGGCGCCGGGCTCCACCACTCCTTGCGCTTCCCGCCCGCGCAGGTTCACCTGTATTCCCGCGGTGGGGGCGCAGGGCAACACGGCAAAAGCCCGCGACTTCGTCCAGTCAAAGGCATCGGCATTACTGCGCATCCGCGCCGCCACTTGCCCGAGCCCGAGTTTTCCCTGGACGTTTTGCATCTTGTACCAGGAAAGCCAAGGCTTAATCGCTTTCAGGCCGCGATAAGCCAATTGCCCGATGGTCCCCAGGAATGACCGCTTGAGCTTCAGGTAGCCGTGCTGGCCCAGCCAGACATTCAGATAGAGCCGGCGCATGCCCATGGGGGCTCCGCCGTGATCGGAAATCAGGAAATAGTTGGCGTCCGGCCGCGCCGCCAGAATGCGGCCCAAGGCGGCATCCAGCGCCTTGTAAATGTTCTTGATGGGGTTGCCGAACTCTGCCGCTTCTTGGGCGTCGTAACCGGGACTGCGGGGGTCCAGGAACCGCCAGTAGAGGTGGTGGAAGTCATCCGACTCGCGGAAATACACGCAGAGAAGATCGTATCCCGCCTGCATTTGCTCGCAGGTAATATCCGTCAGCTTATTAATGTGGAAGGCGTGGTTTTCGAAAAGTTCCGCATAACTCATTTGGGGACGCATTTTGGCCGGGCGCAGCGGGCCGAAGTTGCGATCGGGTGGAAACGTGTAGCTCTGCGAGTCGTCGGGGTTGGGAATGCCCGCCAGCATCAGCCCCTTAATCGGCCAAACCGGGTAGGTGAGGGGAAGCTGAAGCGAGCACACGCTCAGCCCGCGCTCGCCCAGCAGGTCCAGGATGGTGGTGCCGGCCATGTGAGTGGAATTGATCAGTTTCTCTTTCTGCAAATAGTCGCTGGCATTGAATTCGTTGAAATCCAGCACGCCATGCTTGCCCGGGTTCATTCCGGTCAGAATCGAAATCCAGGCGGCCGGAGTCACCGGCGGAATGATGGAACGAAGCTGGCGCGCCGAGCCTCGGGAGAGCATGGCGGCGAGGTTCGGCAGTTCGCCTTGTTTCACCCACGGCTCCAGCAGATTGAATGTCGCCCCATCCCAGCCAATTAACACACAAAGTTTGTTTCCAGCCATTGATTTCTCCCGAGGTTGAACTTGCCCTTTAAGACGAATTTCCTCAATTAATCCATCTGCGCCGGTGAAAGCTGCGCTTCATCAGCCGGCCGGCGATAGGCCGGGTCGGCGTCCACAAAGACTCGATGCCACAGTTCCAGATTGAGCAGCCTCCAGAGGCGGTTGGAGTGGTCAAACTGGTGATGGCGGTGTTCCCAGAAAAGCCGGCGCAACGCTTCGAGGCGAAAGAACCCGCGCTCCTGGCTGCGCGGCGCGAGCAGCAGTTGCTCGACCTCCTCGATCCGCCCGGCGGAAAGCCAGGTGCGCCAAGGCGTGGGAAAGCCGCGTTTTCGCTGGTCGATGACTTCCCCGGGCAGCAGGTCCCGCGCCGCATCCTTCAGTGTCATCTTCCCGTTCATGCCTCGGATTTTGTAACGGGCCGGAATGCTTAAGGCGTATTCCACCACCACGTGGTCGAGAAAAGGCACACGGCTTTCGATCGACGACGCCATGCTCATGCGATCCTGCTTGCGCAGCAACTCGACCAGATAAGTTCGGATATCAAGGTGCAGCAGCCGGTTCAAGAAATCGCCCGATGATTGCTTCCACATGTCGAGGGGGCCCTGGTAGGGGTTTCCACCGACGCCCTCCGCCAGCAGGCCATGCTGCTCGCGGGCGGAAAAAGCGGAATAGAAATTGTCGAGATAGAAGGATTCCAGCGCTTGGCCATCGCGCGCCAGGAAAGTGTGCCCCAGGCGCCGTTGGGAACTCGCACCCAGCCAACTTCCCTGGGTGATTTGCTTCGCCATCCAAGCCCGACCGAAGCTCGGCACGGCGGAGCGGTAAATCTTGTCGAAGCGCTGGTTCCAGAGCGTCCAGGCGTAGCGATCGTAACCCGCCAGTGTCTCGTCGCTGCCCTCACCGGTCAGAACAACCTTCACTCTTTCGCGCGCCAGTTGGCAGACGAAATAGAGGGAGACGCTGGAGGGCCACACCAAGGGCTGGTCCTCGTGCCAGATCAGGCGGGGCAGGGCACGGAAAAACTCCTCGGCGCCAATTTTGACCTCGTGATGTTCGGTGCCCAGGGCCTGCGCGACCCGTGCGGCCATGGGCAACTCGCTCGATTCGACCTCCGGATAGCCCACGGAAAACGTCTGAATGGAACCACCCCGGCGCTTCTGCAAGATCGCCGCCACGACGCTGGAATCAAGCCCGCCACTCAGCAGCACCCCCAACGGAACATCGCTCATGAGGTGGCTTTCCACCGCCTGCTCGAGCAAATCACGATAATGGCGCGCATATTCGCGGGCCGAGCGCTCTTCGCCGCGGCTCTCGCCCGAGGGCAAATCCCAATAGCGCTGCGTCTTGACCGTACCCCGCTCATCGACCGTGAGCCAGTGCCCGGGCAGCAAGCTCTCGACGCCCGCAAACAGGGTCCTTACGCCCGCCAAGTGTCCGAAGGCCAGGTATTCCGGGAGGGCGTTGGACTCAAGCTTCGCCTGCATTCCCGGGTAGGCGAGCAGGGATTTGATTTCCGACGCGATCAAGAGTTGGGCGTCGCGGCGCGCGAAATACATCGGTTTGATCCCCAGCCGGTCGCGCGCGCAGAAAAGCTTGCGGCGGCGGCTATCCCAAATCGCGAAGCCAAACATGCCGCGCAGATGCTGGACGCAATCTTCCCCGTACTCCTCGTAAAGGTGAACAATCGTCTCGGTATCGCAGCGGGTGCGATAGCGATGTCCGCGCTCCTCGAGGTCGGGCCGCAATTCGGCGTGGTTATAAATCTCGCCGTTGAAGACAATCCAAACCGTTCCGTCTTCATTGCTGAGGGGTTGGTGGCCGGCTTTCACATCCACGATGCTGAGGCGGCGCATGGCGATGCCGACATTGCGGTCGAAATAGCTCCCCGCATCATCCGGACCCCGATGCACGATCTGGCCATTCATGGCCTCGAGTAGTTCGGGCCGCACCGGTTTTTCGCGATCAAAATTGTAGATTGCGCAAATGCCGCACATGCTTGACCTTAATACCTCGGCTCGCGAAGCCCTGCGGCGAGCACACCGTCGGCGTGTCCACTCGCATCTTGCCGGGTCCCTTCGCCTTCCCGCCAGACCGCCTCGAAATGATCCGTGCGCGAGGGCAAATCGATGACCTTGACGCCTTTGACCGACAAGAAACTTCCTTCCCAAAGGAAAACCTGAACTGGCTTCCCCTGGGCGTTCTGGGCGCAGTAGGCGAAGCGGGCGTCACTCTCGAAGTCTTCGAGCCGCCACGGCCCATGCCCGTCCCCCAGAATCCAGGAATGCCACTCTCGACCGTCGCCGTAACGGAAGCCGCGACTCTTGCCGGCCCCGGTGAGGCGCACTAATTGCCCCAGGGGTTCTCGCCTGCGTGGAATCAGAAGGGTGGCGAATTCGGCTGGCAAAGATGTTTGGATCGAACAGCGCAGCGCTGCTGCCGGTAGCCTCTGGCCATAAGACGGCGAATCCCAACTCTCCTCAAGCTCGAGCATCCAATCCGAATCCGAGAGGGGCACGATCCCGAATTTTTCGCCCTCCCCGGAGCCTATTTCCAGGGCCGTAGAGTTCAGTGTGGCGGGTCCGCTCGCGGCGTGCCAGTAAAGCTCGAGGTGATGTTCGCCCGCACCTTCCACATTGTCGATCACCAGCCAAAACCCAGTCTTGACAAAGAATACCATACGCCGGTGCGTGGCGGGAAAGGCCAGACGTTGATATCCATTATGAGATGCCACCAGGAGGTCGAAGTGTTCACCGGTCCACCAATGCTCGACCCGGACTTCCGGGATTCTCTCCCACTTGAAGGTGGCCGTCGAGGCAGCTTGATCCTGGCCGTCCATCCGGAGGGTATTGTGCGCCGCCGTCCCCCGGAAGACTTCTCGCCACTCGTCGGAGCCCGTATAGGTGCAGGTCCCGCGATCCGGCAGCCATTCGCGCCCGTCGGCCGCGACGGTAAGGCTCAAAGCATCGGCGTGAGCGTGACCACAGTGGCCGGCGCCAAACGGGCCGGCATCCATGGTGAGCCGCATGCGGTCGCTCGCCAACACATAAACTCCGGTGGCAGGAAAAGCTCGCGACGCCACTTTCGACGGGTCGCTCGGCAGGGCATCAAACGCGCTCACTCCCGCCGGTCCGAGCAGCCAGAGCGTTTCCTCGGCGAGGCCCGTCGCCCGGGCCTTCCATTCGCCGCGGTGGAACAGCGCGGCGCCGGTCGAAAGGGGGTCGGAGAGGTGCTCGGGGCGGTTACGCCGCGGATCGAAGCACCGGCCTCCATCATCGTCACCGAAGCGGGAAACCGGTCCGGCGGCGCTCAGGGCCGCGAGGTAATCCAACATGTTCACGAGCGTTCGATCGAGGCTCTCCGGAATGGCGATGCCATTTCGCGACGCCAGGATGCGGGCATGGAGCAGCATATCGAGAGCGTAAACGTGGTAGTAGGTGGCCTGCTCGAAATAGCCTCCGTTGGAGCGCACTTGATACGCGGCTTCCTGCAAAATGATCTTCCAACCGAGCGCTTGCCACGCTGCCGCCCGCCGCAGTTGGGGACAGAGCACGCCAATGAAAAAGAGGGCCACCGCCTCCCCCAACAAATGCGTGTTGCGCGCAAAATAGGTGGACAAGTTATGCTCGATGAACCGGGCATTGCGCCCCAAGGCCAGCAGGAGATCGCGCTTGAGCCGGGCGGAAAACGCGCGCGACCGCGCGAACAACACGCCGGCCCACAGCCAGGACAAGCTTCGGAAGGCCACCTCGAGGCTGCTGGCCCAGTTGATTCCCACGAGGTAGGGATTGTGCTGGTGCCAGTCGTAATACTCTCGCTCGAACTCCTGAAAGTACTCGGCCTTTCCGGTCAATTGATAAGCCTTGCCGAGGGTGATGAAGTGCTGATGGCGGTTCAACTCCCAGATGATCTTGCTATCGCCCACCGCGGCGAAATCCAGGTAAGGGACGCGATAAAAGACGTCCCGTGGGGCGGTCTTCCGGTGTACGGGATCGCGATGCCAGTCGAGGCGCGACCCCAGATCCAGGTCGCCGTAGCCGAGCAGGTCGAAACGGTGCGCACAAATTCGTTCGGCGCGCTCGACCGTCTCTTCGGCGGCCTGCGGCAGCCGGGCGCCAAGGGTATGGATCAGCTCGGGCAGGTCGGCGGTGGAAAAGAAAAAGCGGCCTGCCCGCGGACATACCGGGAGCTCCGATACACTTTGTTTCTCGACCGCGAGGCCCCATCCCAACCGCGAGCGAAGCGCCTCCGTGCGATTCCAAGCCTGCTGCCGTACCCGGAAAAGCACTTCCTGCGGGCTGGCCTGCGCCAGGCGGCGCACGAGGTGGCTGATTTTACGTTGCGAAGTCATGAGTTAAAGCCAACGAATCAGGACGCTGAAAAGTAGGGGCGGTTCGCGAACCGCCCCTACGCCTTATCGGGGATCGAATGTGTACACCGGCCCGCCCCGTCTGGAGAAAGCGCCGGTTGCGGTCTGCGCCTCTCCCCGAAGTGGGCGGTTGTAGATTTCAGATTACGACTTCCCTCCGCCAGCAGCCATTTGGCCACGCGCTCGATGTTGTCCTCAATCCCTTGCGGATGCAGGCCGCGCTTGACGGCCCCGTAGTTCTCGACGACATACTCGAGCTTGGCGCAAAGGTCATCGGCGTCTTCAAAACGGTAGGTGATGACGCCCGGCGGCCGCATGCCGTTGTCGGCGGCAACCACCGGCACACCGATGGCGAGCGATTCGAGAACGGAGGCGGAAACCCCATTGCGGACGTGCGGGCGAAAATAAGCGAAGCAACGAGAAAGCAGGGTCATGAACGTATCGTGGTCGAGGTTGCCGAGCAGCAGGAGATTCTCCGGCCTCCCGCCCGGCTGGGCGTCCACAAAAGCCTCGGCCGGAGGCACTTCCTTGGCCGGAAAGCCCAGCCAGATGAATCCCGCGCGAGGGTGCTGCCGGGCAAACTTGCGCATCCCGGCCAGCACGGTTTCCAGACCGTATTCCGGGCGAAAGCAGACAAAGCAGAAGAACACGGGATCGCGCTGGGCAAGAAATTCTTCGATCGGCGCGGACAGCGGCTGCTGGTTGAAAGTAAGATTTTGGGACGAAAAGCAAGGAATCGAGGCAATCGGCGTGCCGTTGAGCCCGTAGGACTTGATGGCGCGCTCGATCTCGATGCTATCGCAGGTAATGCTCCCGGCGCTCAAGAAGAGCAGGCGGTAGGCCCAACGCAGAAACTTGGAATCGGTGCGCGGAAAGTAACTTTGCGGCAGGCCGCCATGGAAGGTCATCACCGCCGGCAAACCCAAGGCGCGCCCCGTCAAATTCGCGGCCATCGTCAGGAGATATCCCTTTTTCGATTCGGCATTGACGTGCGTATGGGGGCGATAACCTTGCAAGGTGAATTTAACCACCTTGAAAAGATAGTCAGGCCCGTTCTGCACGTCCACGTACTCGGGGCTCTTGATCTTGCGGCTCTCGTTGATGTTCAAGACTTCGCAGGCCGCACCGCGCCGCCGCAGCTCTTCGGTAAGCAGTTTGGTCTGCATTGCCCAACCACATTGCGGAGGGGGGTAGTTGCCGATCTGGAGGATTTTCGGCACTGGCCGGGCGCCCAGGCGGCTGAATCCGGAAACGGCACTGACAAATTCGCTGAAGTTGTCGGTAGCGTTGATAGGTATTCGGTTGAGGAGATAACGGTCCATATCGCGGCCGTTGGTGCCCGGCTGGCCGGTAAATGCGCAGGTATAGCCTTCCTGCTCGACCAACTGCCGGACTTCGGCGTTCCAACTGCCATTCGGGTACGCGAAAGCCTGGACGCGAATGCCCAGCCGCGCTTCGAGCTCACGCTTCGAGCCTCCCACTTCGCGTCGGACTTCCGCGGCGGGTAGGCCGGGGAGGAGGGCGTGCGAAGCACCGTGAGAGCCAATCTCCGCCCCTGCTTGGCTCAGGGTGCGCAGTTCCTCCCAGGTCAGGCGCGGCTCCTGCGGATTCCAGGTGTCATTCGCTGTGGCACGGCCATCTTGGCCGTGACCCTTCACAGGCGGGACGCCCGTGGCACCTGCCAATGACACCCCTACCTCCTGCGGAACGACGCTTTCCTGGCAGGGCAGTTGGTGTTGGATTTCTTCCCAAGCGCGCTGGCGTTCGCCCGGCGCAAGCTGCACGAGCCCCTTCGAGATTTTCCGGAAAGCCCACCGGCGCTCCGCCGGCGTTCGCAGCCAGAATAGCTCGCGGCCCCAGGGCACAGCCAAGGCAGGCGATGATGCCACCCGCCATTCCAGTTCCTCCAGCCAGTAGCACTGGGACTGGCCGATGAATTCCGTGGGCACGAAGAGCGTCATGGGAATCCCGAGCTCTTCCAGGATCGGCTTGGCGACCTCCAGATTGTTTCGATAGGCGTCATCGAAAGTCACCAGGACCGGGCGGGGAGGCAGCGCCGGTCCGCCTTCCAGCGCGGCCCGCACCTGCTCCAAGGAGACGGGGGTAAATTTCCGCCGCAGCCAACGCATTTGGTGGCGGAAGCTCTTGGCTGGAACGTGCAAGGTATCGAGTTGCGCCGGGGATTTACGCGTCGTGACGCCGTGGTAGACCAGCACCGTGAGCCGCTCGCGATTGAGGTAACGAAGCAGGGGGAAGAAGCCGGCCAGTTCCAGCAAACTGTAGGCCCAGCGTTTCAGACGGCGGGATTGCTCCGCGAAAAACCGATGGAGCGCCTCCCGCAAGTCATCCCAACCGGCCAAGTGCAGGGCGAGCTGCGATAAGGTGACGCCCTCGGCTCCCAAACGCCGCAGAGCGGTCAGGTCCGAGCCCGAGGGATTGAAGCCCTCGCCGGTGGCCGCGCACGCCACCAGACCCGCCTCGCGCACGACGGTTTGGGTGGTGGAATTGTACGCCCCGTCCGGGTAGGCGAAGACCTTCACGGGCCGCTGTAATTCCTCCGCGATCCTCCGGCAAGACTCGGTGATTTCCGAACGAACTTCCTCGCCCTCAAGCTGAGTGAGAATCGGATGGGTCACCGTATGCGCGCCGATGGTAATGAGCGGGCTCCCCGCCAGGCGCCGCAATTCATTCCAACTTAAAATGGGGGGATCCGCCGTGGGTTGATCGGCTCCGCTGATTCCCAACTGGGAGCGCAATTCGGCGAGCGCCTCGGCCAGTTCCCTGCCCCCGAGGGTTTTCAGCACCGAGCGGACCTGGGCCGCCGCCTGCTGGCGTCCCGCGAGGGTGGCCAGGCTCAGCTCCGCATCGATCTTGCGGAAGCGCAGTGAAGCGACGGTGGTTTTTCCGAACCAGCGGTTCACTTCGTCGAGCCACAGCGGGTGGCCGTCCACGGCCCCACTGACCACGAAAACCGTGGCCGGCAGCTTGTATTTCTCGAGGCGAGGCAGCGCCACGGTGTAATTGTCGCGATAGCCGTCGTCGAAGGTGATCACCACGGCGTTCGAGGGCATGGGGCGATGGGAGGCAAGGGCGGCAACGGCGTCCCCGAGCCCGATCACGCGCCAGAACCGGCGCAGGTGGCGCAGGTGCCGGTCAAACTCCTCGGCGTTGAGAGGAAAGCGCCCGAGGGCATCGGGTTTCGCCGGCGAATCCTCGACACGGTGATAGAAAAGGACCCTGATGCCAGGCCCGAACAGGCGCTGGTGGATCGCCCGCACGAGCAGGAAGCCACCCGAACAGTGAACGAGCCAAGCGAGGAATGATTTCAATTTGGTTTTCAAGGAGTGGATAGTCCCTAAATTAAGAGCCGCAGGCTAAGAATTATGCATGTGCCGAAGGCACCTTGGACTGCGGCGGCTCGACGCCGCCTTGGTCTTCCTCTTCGGCGTTATTTCAAGGCGGCGTCGAGCCGCCGCAGTCCAAGGCGCTTCGCGCATTCTCATTTACCGTGGCGAGCCCCCAGCTCTGCGCTCGAGCAATTCATCGTAAACAGCTTCCAGGCGTTGCGCGGCGACGTTGATGTCAAATTCCGATTCGGCGTGCCGGCGGGCGGCGGACCCGAGCCGGGCGCGAAGGTCAGGATTCGACAGGAGCAACAAAATTCCATCCGCCAACGCTGGCGACGCACCCGGTGGGAAGAGCAGGCCGGTGCGGCCGTGGTCAATCAGCTCCTTACAACCGCCCACTGCCGAAGCAATAATGGGGCGCCCGGCGCTCATCGCCTCCAAAACCACATTCGGCATCGATTCGGAGGTACTGGGGAGCACCACGATGTCCAGAGCCGCCAGGAGGTCGGGGATACCATAAAAGTCCCCCAAAAAGGAAACGTAGGCATTCAGGTTGTTCTCGGCCACATAGCGGCGCAGCTCGCCCTCGAGCGGCCCCGGGCCGGCGAGCAGGAAATGGGCCTGCGGGAAGCGCTGGAGGACGGCGGGAATGGCCTTCAAGAGGATCATGTGCCCCTTCTCGGGGCGCAGATTGGCGATCAGGCCGATTAACGGCCCCTCGGCGCTCCAGCCCCATCGGCGGCGGGCGGACTGGCGATTGCCGTTCGACTGGAACTGGTGGAGGTCAACCCCGTTACGGACGATGCGCACCGCTTCGGAGGATATACCCTCGTTCAGCAAGCTATCACGCGCCGCCTCCGAATTCGCCACCACGCAGTCGGACTGAAAGAAAACCCGGCGAATCACCCAGCGCTGGCGCGGCGAGTACATCGACCCGGTGTCGCGGCGGCTGGTGACCAGCAAGGGAATTCCCGCCAGGCGAGCGAGCGAGCCGGCAAATACCGTCGTGAAGTAATCAAAGGTGTGCACCAGATCGATGCCCTGGCGGCGCAGCAGACGCATCCAGGCCAGCGCGCAGCGAAGCGTGTCAGGGGCAAACCACCGCCCGCGCGCGAATTCGACGACCGGCAGGCGCGCCGCTTGCACCTTCTCGAAAAACTCCCCCTCCATCGAGAAACAACCCACCAGGATGTCGTACTTGCTCTGGTCGAGCCGGCTGACCAGTTCGGCAAACTGGTGCTCCGTGCCGCCGTGGCCGAAGCGGTTGGTAAACAGGCATAGATTGGGGCGTCGTTTGCTCATGGTTCGAATTAAAGTCCGGCGTTCCGATGCCAAAGTTCCAGCGCCATCAGGGACCAAAGCATGTAGCTATGGTCGCGCCGTCCCCTGGCGTGCTCGCCCATCAGGGTTTGGAGAAAAGCGGGCTGGAAATAACCTCGCTGCACGGCGCGGGAATCAAGCAGCACATCACGGAGGAAATCGTAGAGATCACGTGCAAACCAGTGGCGCAGCGGAATCGCAAAGCCCATCTTCGACCGATTCAAGGTTTCGGGAGGAAGCAAGCTGCCAAACGCCTTCTTGAAGATGTATTTCCCCGTTTGGCCGCGCAGCTTGTAGCTCAGGGGCAGGCGCGAGACGTATTCCACCAGGACGTGGTCGAGCAAAGGAACGCGTACTTCGAGCGAGTGCGCCATGGACATTCTGTCCACTTTCGTCAAAATGTCGCCTGGCAATTCGCTAACAGTATCGAGGTGGAGCACTTTATCCACAATCGTCCCGCCTCGATGGCCGTTCGAAACCGTGAGGTGCGCATCGGAGTTGGGGTCAAGTTTCGCGACTTGGGCGCGAAAATCTGCGGAGACCAGGTGTTCTTTGGTGGCGTCCGGAATCACCGTGCAATCCAGATAGCGCGCCAAGCCGTCGTCCAGAGACACCCTGCGCAGGTAGCGCTTTCCATAGGCGCTGTAGGGCAAGGCCCGGCTGAGAGGAAGCAAGACGTGGCGGCGCAGGGGCCGCGGAATCCAGTCGAATACCTGCTGGCGGCGCGCCTCCGCATAGCGCTCATAACCGGCGAACACTTCGTCGCCGCCGTCTCCGGAAAGCGCCACGGTCACCGACCCGCGCGCCAATTGCGAGACCAGATAGGTGGGGATGGCGGAAGGATCGCCAAAGGGTTCGTCGAAAAATCCCATCAAGCGTTCGGCCATCTCCACGGCCTGGGGCTTGACGACCAGCTCGTGGTGGTCGGTTTTGAAGTGCTCGGCCACTCGCCGCGCGTGCGTGAGCTCGCTGAAATCCTTTTCCGCAAAACCGATGGAGAAGGTCTTGACGGGGCGATCCATGAGCCGGCTCATCAGGCCCACCACGGTGCTCGAATCGAGACCACCGCTCAGCATGGCGCCCAGAGGGACTTCACTCATCAAACGTATCTTTACGGACTCGGTCAGCAATTCGCGCAGGCGTTCGCAGCACTCCTCTTCCGAAGGAGTGTTCGATTCCTCGGGCCACGGCAGGTCCCAATATTTTCGGACCTCGAGCTTGCCGCTCTCAATCACCGCCAAATGGCCCGGGGCGAGTTTTCTGACGCCAGCGAAGATCGTCTCGGGATCCGGCACATATCCGAGCGAGAGATAGTGGTTAACAGCTTGGAGGTTGATGGTCGGCTTCGGCCCCGGCGCCTGCAAAAGGCACTTGAGCTCGGAACCAAATACCACCCGGCCGCCCTGGGACCAAAAGTAAAGCGGCTTGATTCCCAGGCGATCACGGGCGAGGACTAAGCGCCGGGACTTGGCGTCCCACAAAGCAATGGCAAACATACCGCGCAGGTGTTCGACGAAATCGGCCCCGTGCTCCTCATAGAGGTGAACGATGACCTCAGTGTCGGAGGTGGTGTAGAAGCGATGTCCGCGGCTTTCCAGGAGGGCGCGAAGGATCTGGAAATTATAGATTTCTCCGTTGAAGGCCACCCAGACTGAGCGGTCTTCGTTGTGGATGGGCATGTGGCCCGTGGTCACGCCGATGATGCTCAGGCGCCGTACCCCGAGCCCGATCTGCCCTTGGCAGTAAGTCCCCTGATCATCAGGGCCGCGGTGCTGCATAATCGCGCACATCGGCTCGACCATGCTGGGGAGGACCGACGCGTCTGGCTCAGATTGGAAGATACCTGTTATTCCGCACACGGTGTTGGGGTGACCTCAAATGGACGAAAGTGCCGTCGAATTTTTCAGTTTATTTGCCTGACAGGGCGCCCACCGGCATATTGAAAAAGCGGGGTAGCATTTTGTATCGAAATTGCTCCCAGGCCAACCGGCTGTGTTTGTCGAGCCCCAGCGAGAGCAACACTCCGGTGTAGGTGAGCAGCATCCCTCCACATGCCAGCACGGCATGCAACGGACCCGACAGAGAGAGGTAGCGGCCGATCAGGAGCGCCACCGACAAGCCCGCCAGTGCCGCCACCGTGGGTTTGGCAAGGATCCAGGCGAAAGGATGAAAGTGCAGGAGACGCCGCACATGATAGACCTGAAGCAGGTTCAAAGTGATCACTCCGGCGCTATTGGCAATGGCCGCGCCCATGATGCCCAGGGAGGGAACCAGCAGAAAGGCCAGGATCGTTTGCAGCGCCAGAGAGGCCGCCGTAATCCAAAACTGTAGACGGCTCCAACCGCCCATACTGATAATCAGGCCCACCGGACCGGTGACATAGTTCACGAACTGTCCGGTCACAAGAACCAGCAGGCAGGCGCTGCCCACCGTGAACCCTTTGCCAAAAAGCGCCAGGACATCATGACGCGCCACCACAAACACCAGGGCAATGGGAGCAAAGACCTCGACGGCCCAGAGGGTCACCACCTTGGTGTAGGCAGCGAGTTGGTCGATTTCACCCCGATGATGGAGCTCGGAGATCATGGGGCCGAAAATCTGGCTGATGACCCCCAGGAAAAAGCCCATGACGACGATGAGCCGGATACACACCGAATACACGCCCACTTCGGCCGTGCTGCGGTAATGGGCCAGAACGAAAGAATCCGCGTACATCACCATGAAGTTGAGGAGGTTTCCCCAAAACAGAGGAGTCCAGTATTTGACGATCTCCGGCCGATTGACCGTGGGGACGTAGGCGGACAAGCTCACGGGAGTGCAGCGGCGCAGGGCCAGGGCGGCAAGGATGGCGCAAATCAGCAGCGACAAGATATAGACCCCGAGAATGGCGTAAACCCGGCCCCCCAACATGTAAGCCGTGCAGGCGAGGACGATGCGCAGCGTGGGGTTGAGCATCGCCTCGATGTAGACCTTGTACTTCATCTGCTTGAACGATTGGGTGGCCGCCAGCAGGACCATTTCGACGGCGAAGAGGGGAACGTAGAGAGCCACAATCCGCAACGGCGTGGTGACTTCGGGTTTGCGAAATATGATGCTGGCGATCCAGGGCGCGCCCACCAACACTATTGCGCTGCCGGGCAAGACCCAGCGCCCCCACCGTCCGCATGGCGAAGCGCAGAGTCCCCCGGAACGCCCCCCAGTCGTTATCTACCCTGAAACGAGCAAGGTATCGAATGACCGTGGTGTCGAGCCCTCCCACGGCAATGACCCCGGTCAAATAGGCGACGGTCAGCGCCAGGTAATAGACCCCAACCTGCTGAGGGCCGAGCAGTCGAGCCACCAGCACGTTGAACAACAGGCGGCTGACGACGTTGTAGCCGCTGCCGATCAGGTTGACCGTCATTCCCCGGGCCAGGGTGCCGATGGATTCGGTAGCTTGATCCGCCATGGGCACGCTAATTCGCCTGCGGCTTGGAGGATTCCTGCCGCTTCATGACAAAGGCGTGGATGGCGGCGAGGGTGCGGAAATTCTCCGGCACGATCTCTTCGTCCTCAACGACGATACGGCAGTTCTGTTCGAGAAAGGTGGTCAGACGAAGCAGGCTCAGAGAATCGATGACCCCTTGTTCAATGAGGTCCGTGTTTTCATCCAAGTGCTCCTTCTTTCCGTTGAGGAGCTCCTCCTCAACAAAGGCCCTCACTACGGCCATGGTGTTCATGCTGGACGAGGTGGTTGACATATCACGTTCTCCTTTTTCTTTGGTCTGGGGTGGTTAAGCTCAGAAATTCTTCAAGAAATTGCCCGGTAGAATCGCCGGGGCGTGGGTCCCTGCCGGGACAACATATTCCCGCAGGTGGGCTGCTTGGTCCTTTTCCGAAAGACTTACCGGGGATCGGACGGGAAGGGTATCCCACTTAAACGGCCTGCGCCACGGGAACTTCTTGCTGCCCCTGACTTGCGGTCTTGGGCGGACTGGGAAGACGACCTTCGAGGAACGGCCCGACCCAATCCAGTGTTAAGCGGAATAATTCTTCGGTTTTTTCCCGGGACGAGAAGGTGTGGTCTCCATCCTTGATAACGATCCAGCCGGGAGGAGTCTGCTTTTTCTTCAGGCCGAGCTTGTCGCCGGGGTTCACCCTCTCGACCCAGTCGGTGAGATATGAGTCCTTCTCTCCGTAAATCATCAAGCAAGGACCGTCGTAACGAACCAGCAGGTCGGCCACCGCGCCGATGACTTCTTTCATCCGGTCGAGTTCCTTGGGGGTGGGACGCAGATACCGGCGGGCGATAACACCCATCTTCCGAACCCAGGATTTCATGCTGCGGGGGGCATTCCAGAGCTTGCGCAAGACATTTCCACGCAGGAAAAACTCCTGCGCGAGTTTCGCGACCTGGACGCGCTCATATCCGTACTGAGGAAGCGACACAATTCCGGGGTCGGCCAACAGGCAGCAGAGAATGAGCCCGTCCAACTTTTCGTTCGGGCCGCCGGGGGCCGCGGTGTGTACGGCGACCGATGAGCCTAAACACAACCCCCAGCCCAGCACGGCGTCGAGATGGTATTGGGTGCGAAAGAAACTCACCGCAGCGCGCGCGTCGGCCAGGCGGTCCGCGATGGTCAAGTCGCACACGCCCGGGCTGTCGCACATGCCGCGGTCGTCGTAACGAAGCGCGTAGAATCCGCCTTGGGCGAGCCGGTCGCCCAGGTCCCGGAAGAGCCGATGCGTGCCGAACTTGGAGTTGAAGTTCTCATGAAACAGGACGACGCCCACGCGCTTTCCGGAAACGTGCTGCGGCACATGCACCATCCCGTGCAGGGCCCAACCCTCAACGGGTATGCCTACTTGTTCTGCCATATAACCCCTTTTAATAGCTTATAATACATTGTAAAGAGAAAATTATCTCGCCGCCAGCCAACCCTCCGATGCGCGCGCAAACTTCTCAGGAAATACGGATGAGAAATCCTCCCAGAAGGGGAGTTCCGGCAGGAATTCCAATTGGGCATTCCCACCCTCAGCCACCCAATCGTTGGGAAGCGAGGCGAGCTGCGTGCGTTCGGAAACTCGCGACAACCAGAGCACCTTGAGGCAAGGGAGTTGCTGAGGCCACGCGGGGCCAGCGGTCATCTGCCGATAGAGTGCGGGCGAGAATTCGTAACCCAGATTGTCAACGGTCCGGCCCGCTTCAAAATCATTGATCATGCTCCTGGTGGTGACCTTGACGTGGTCAGCCTTCAGATGCACGAGCTCCGCAGTCAAGCGCATGCGGAGAAGGTTGCGAAAATACTGTCGAGTGTCGGTGACGGGAGACCATAAGATGAGAAAATCTGGTGGTTTTGCCTGCGCTGCCTGCGCCGCCAGAAATGCCCCGAACCGCAATCCGAAAAACCCCGCCCGCTCGACGCCGGTGCGCTCCCGGAGACAATTCATTGCCGTCATCGTGTCGCGCAACGCACCCTCGATGGTGAAGTCCCGGAAGCTTCCGTCACTCTCGCCAGTTCCGAAAGGATGAAAACGCAGAACGGCAAATCCCATTTTCGCGAGTTCCTTGCTCCAACGCGCGAGCCGCGCATAGGTCGTAATCATCTCTTCGCCGAAGGGAGGACAGAACACGAGCCCGGCACGCGCTTTGCGCCCCGGTCCGTCCAAGGCCCCGAAGAGTCGACGCGAGGGTTGTCCGAAAAAGAAGGTTTCCACTTGAATGCCCCAATGCTTCTGATGGGAATCGGGCAGATCGGCAATTCATGCCAAGTCTTGGGGACCTACTTGGCTCCGCGGCCCCAGACCATGATCTTGCCCGTTTTAAAAAGTATGTAGAAATCCAGAGAAAGCGAGATGTTCTTGATATAGAAAAGATCGAAGCGCAATCGGTCGAGCTGCTCCTCGACAGTCGAGCAATAGCCATTGTTGACCTGCTGCCATCCGGTGACGCCCGGGCGCACTAAATGCCGGTATCGGTAATAAGGACTGGCATCCTCGAGGACTTTGACGAAGCCCGGGCGTTCCGGCCGAGGCCCGACCAGGTTCATATCACCCCGCATCACGTTCCAGAGCTGGGGCAGCTCGTCCAAGTGTGACAATCGCAAAAATGATCCCACCCGGGTGACGCGCGGATCTTTGTCCACTGCCCAAGCCGGTCCAGAATGTTTTTCGGCGTCCTGGAACATGGAGCGGAATTTGTAGACCTTAAAGATCCGCCCCCTCAGGCCCACGCGTGGCTGCGAATAAAAGGCGGGGCCTGCGGAATCGAGTTTTACGGCGATAGCAATCAATGCCATCAAAGGGGAGACAACGATCATTCCCAGGGTGGCCAGAATCACAGAATAAATGTGTTGTAGCGCCATCAGGTTGGGTCGAATGTGGAAGCCCTCGGAGAAGATCAGCCAACTCTGGCGCACGTCCTCGACCGGGATTTTCCCGGCAACCTGCTCGCAAAAGGTTCCCGCTTCGTAGATTTGTGTGCCTGCCAGCCGGAGGCTCACCAAGTCGCTCACCGGAAGGCGGCCACGGCGGTCCTGAGATGCGACGACCAAAGTGTGCGCCCCTGACTTCGTGGCGATCTCCAGGAGGTCCGAGGTCGAGCCAAGGCATGGAAGGGCCGGCCTGAAATTGGTCACGGGAGGGGGGTTGCCATCGTCGACGTACCCCAGCAGATCGATCCCCAGCTCCGGGCGCGATTGAATCTGGTAAGCAAGGGCGGCGCCGAAACTACTTAGTCCCACCAAAATCATGCGCTCCGTTGGATTCTGAAGATTTTTTGAGAACACCATTCGTCCTGTGAGCAAGAGTCCCAACGATATGACGATGGCGAGGACGTAGACGTCGCGAACCACAATGAGTCTGGGGAAGAAATACTCGATGCCGCCCAGTATAACCGAGGCAATACCCAAAACGCAAAACAGTCGCCAGACAAGCTCGCTGCGATTCGTGATCATCCGAACATCGTACGAATCAAGATAATATAGGCAAATCATGTAGGTGGCGGTCGTTACGAGCAGTTGGAGTACGCCCGCGCCCCCGGTCAGGACCGCATAGGATGCCGGGTTCCAGCGCAGCATGAAGGCGGCCACGAAAGACAAAATGATGAGTAGCATCTCATAGCCAACCAACAAGAGAGTGCGACTCGGGTGGTAGACGTTGAGCAATCGAACCATTAGTTGATTCCGACGACGGGGTTTTGCATGGGGCGGTATTAGAAGATACTATTCGGGTACAGCTTCGCTATGTGGCTAACAGGATTTTTCCCGTAAGCCCGTACCGGCTCTTCAATTGAATTTCCTAATCGGGCAAATCCATGTTGCTAGGGGCCCAAGAGCCCTCCGTGGGCCACCTGCCCATGGAACAGGGGCCCCTAGCGCTCCAGTTTCATGGAAGTCATCTGTTGCAAATGGTTACTATTGACCACCCTATGATGACTTAAACCCCTCGCATTGCCGCATTCAGGGGACTTGGATTGCTAATTTCCATCCGCCGGGCGTTAGCAAAGGGGTGAACTCCAGGCGCCCCGGCCGCACCCAACGCCCCCCGCTTGACGGGGAGCGGTTCGACAGTGGTGGCTTCGACCTCAACGGAAACGGACTTTCCGAGCATTTCAACCGATAGCACGAGGCGGAACTGATTCTTCTTGCAAACCAAAATGCCTTGGATGTCTGTCAGCGGGCCCGACTTGACTCTGACCCAATCACCGCACTTGAGGAAAGGGTGGGGTTCGGCTTGCAACGGGCCATTCACGATCCGTCGAACTACTTCGATTTCGGCCTCGGGGATCACGGCGGCGTGGTTCCCGATCTGGACAAACCCCCAAATTCCCGGTGTGGTGACCACATCACGGAAGCGTCGCAGGCCGGCACGTATAAAGATGTAGCCAGGGAACAATGGCAAAGACAGCCGTTTCTTTCGATCGTTCCACTGGCGAACCGTTTGATACAAAGGAAGGAAAGTCTCAATTCGTTTGTTCGAGAGAGAATCGGCCGCCGCTTTCTCGTGCTGATGCTGAGTGCGCAGCGCATACCAGGCAACGTCGTTTTCAGTGCTCTGCTCTGCTGGTCGCTCATCCATTTCTGTCCTCACACTCCATGCAGTCACAAGCCCTTCGACTCGTGCCGCCATCGTCAGATTCTTGTTGTGTTTTAGCCGCTCACCCCACTATAAGCACATTTGATTCCATTTATTGGCCGTAATTCTCCCGTAAAAACATAGAGTTAGCGCCGCTGCCCAAAATAATTGGCCAAGGTTTTTCCATAAAAGACCAAATTGCTTCCCAACAGTGGTTTTACCCCCCCCGCTTCTACCCTTATTAATGACTCATGAGAACAAGCCGCCATTCTGCATGGAGGCAGAAGGTCGTAGTGGCTGGGTACCCAGGTCCATGGCACGGCCGGTGGTGAGTGCGCTTAAGACCAAGTCCTTCGAAGCCTGCGCCTCAACCCGCGTTTCCTCAGCGTCCTCTTGTAGCAGGCTCCTCCCGAGGCCGGCCAGTTTTAGGCTGCTTTCCACGTTAAATAGCCTATTTAACTCTCATCATCAACCGTTCCCCCACCGATCACAAGTCGTGATCCGCCGATGGCACGACGATCGGGTTCGATTACGAGGGCTTGTGGTATACAATCAAAGTGCTAAACCGTGACGGAACGTGGGGCAATGGCGGGGACTTCGGAACGGCCACGCCCGTCGGGCCGCCGTCGGCGAGTGGTCTTGCCGTGGATTATTGTAGCTGGGCTCCCACACCTTGCCTGGGACCGATGCCCGTGTTATTATGGTTTGTCTCCTGAAAACACATTTGGGGAAGACTGACTCGATATGTAGGACCCTGCGCACGCAGTTTCACCTGCGGCTACTGCACTCAACGTGCTTCTGCCCAGCCGCGGAGTTCAAAGCTTGACCGCTGCATCGCCCGCGCCGCCCCGGTGGCGGAACTGCGGAGGCACGGCATTAACAGAAAGAAGGAGAACCTGCATGGATACGAAAGCACGCTCAGTCAGCGTGTTCGGATTGGGTTATGTGGGCTCGGTGACGGCCGCCTGCCTGGCCCACAAAGGCCATCGCGTAATTGGAGTGGACGTCAGTCCAGCCAAAGTCGAAATGATTGAGGGGGGGCGCAGTCCCGTCATCGAGGCGCAATTGGACAAGCTGGTGGCGGACAGCCAGCAGGCAGGCTATCTTCGCGCCACCACCGACGCGAGCGCCGCGGTCTTGCAGTCAGAGATATCTTTCGCCTGTGTGGGAACGCCCAGCCATCGGAATGGCAAGCTCGATATCGGCCAGATCGAGCATGTCTGCCGCGAGATAGGCCGGGGTTTGGCAAGCAAGGATTCCTACCACACCATCGTCCTGCGCAGTACGGTTCTGCCTGGCACCACCCAATCCGTGGTGATTCCGGCTCTCGAGCGAGCGAGCCAGAAGCGCGCCGGTGCGGATTTCGCCGTCTGCTATAACCCCGAGTTCATGCGTGAAGGTACGGCGGTGCGCGACTTCTTCGAGCCGCCTTACACGATCCTGGGCGCGGAATCACCGGATCACTTGACCACGTTGCGCGAGGTTTACGGCTGGGTCCCGAGCCGGATTTTCGAAACCTCTCTTTCCGTGGCCGAGATGGTCAAATACGTTTCCAACGCTTTCCATGCTTTGAAGGTGAGCTTCGCCAATGAGATCGGAACCCTCGCCAAGCACTTGGGCGTTGACGCGGAAGAGGTAACTCGCATCTTCACTTCCGATACAAGGTTGAATATTTCCCCCGCCTACCTGGCGCCGGGATTTGCTTTCGGAGGCTCATGTCTCCCCAAAGATCTGCGAGCTCTCGAGCATCGTGCCAAGGAGCTTGACTTGCGGTTGCCACTCCTCGAAGCCATTATGCCCAGCAACGACAAGCACGTCGAGCGCGCTGCGGATGCCATCTTGCACACCAACAAGAAGAAGGTGGCGCTGCTGGGACTGAGTTTCAAGGCGGGCACGGACGACTTGCGCGAGAGCCCCCAGGTGCGGCTGAGCAAGCGGCTGATCGGAGAGGGCTGCCAGGTCCGAATTTGGGATCCCTGCGTTTCTCTGGGCCATCTCGTAGGCTCGAACCGGCAGTTCATTGACCAGGTCATCCCGCACATCGGGTCGCTGCTTTCAACGAGCTTGGCGGAGGTCGTCGAGCCGGCCGAGGTGGTGATCATCGGAACGAGATCGGTGGAGAAATCCGAACTCATTCCTCTGCTGCGGCCGGACCAAATCGTCATCGACCTGGTCAATCTCGAAAAGTCCGCCCGCCTCGACATGAACACCTCATACCAGGGTCTTTGCTGGTAGCCGCTCAATGTCAGAGCGGCAAGCAAAGGGGTTGTCGAAGGCTGCAAGGGGCGCGTCGCTGTGCTCACAATATGAAAGGATGGAGGAACTATGGCTAGGGTTCTGGTTACAGGTGGTGCAGGGTTCATCGGCTCGGCGTTGGTCCATCGCTTTGTAGAGCAAGGTGCGCAAGTTCGAGTCGTCGACAACTTCAGCACGGGATTCCGGCATAACCTGGAGGATGTCTGGGATCGGATTGAGCTGCTGGAAGGCGACCTGGCGGAAATGCCCATCGCCGAGGCCGCCGTGCGTGACGTGGAGTTCGTCCTCCACGAAGCGGCGATCCCCTCGGTGCAGCGCTCGGTGGATGATCCGGTGAGCAGCAACCGGGCCAATGTGACGGCGACGTTGAATCTGCTCGCGGCCGCTCGCCAAGCGCCGGTGAAGCGGTTTGTTTATGCCAGTTCTTCCTCGGCTTACGGTGACACCGAAGTTCTCCCGAAGGTGGAAACCATGCCGGAGAACCCTATTTCCCCTTACGCTCTCACCAAGCTGACCGGGGAGAAGTACTGCGTCGTCTTTCATCGGATCTATGGCTTGCCCACGGTGTGCCTTCGATATTTCAACGTTTTCGGCCCCCGGCAAAACCCCCATTCCCCCTATTCCGCGGTCATTTCCCGCTTCATCGACATGGCTCTGGACGGCCGCCGCCCCACGGTCTATGGGGACGGTGAACAGTCGCGCGACTTCACCTACATCGACAACGTCGTTGATGCCAACCTCCTCGCCTGCCAGGCCGACGCCGCCAATGGGATGTTCTTCAACATTGGAACGGGAGTGCGGTACACGCTGAACGAACTTCTCGGTTCGCTCTCGATGATCGTTGGGAACAAGCTGGATGCCGTGTACATGGAACCCCGTAAGGGGGACGTCAAACATTCGCAAGCAGATATCGGAAAGGCAAGGCGGGCCCTGGGTTACGAGCCCAAGGTGAGCTTCGAAGAGGGCCTTCGGCGAACCGTGGATTGGTTCCGGCAGAAACCCCTCTGATGCGGTTCTTATACATCGGCTCACGCCTTTGTTCTACGCTTATTTCCGACCCCGCCTCAAGGCGTCGAAGAAGAATCTCGCATTGCCGCTAAGCACCATGACAAATCCCGGGTTTCTGGCAGAAACCATATCTATCTCATTTTCTTTCATAAACTTATACCGAAGGGGCGGGGCGGAATGATTGAGCTCCGTATCCAACACCCGCCGCCTTTTTCCCGCCGAGCGCCAAGCAACATTTCTTATGCAACCTTTACGAGCCTTCCCACGTCTAAACAAGTAACTCTATTCTATTGACTACCTGGGGAAGTGGGTAGTCCTGGGATTTCCCGATTATCCACTTCCTCCTTCCATTCCCCAATAGAGTTCCCAATCGCAGCTTGAGCCAGGGTCGGTGTCAAGGATTTGCACGTTCGGTTAAAATCAGTTTACACCGAGCGGGGAGAAGCTATATACTTCGTTTCCTCGCGCTTAGCCAAATTCCCACAAGGGATAAGTTGAGCCTCGCATAGCCGCGAGACCAGCCGATTCTCAGGAATCACAGCGGAGAGCCCACTCATGAACCTGCTTAGCGAGATTGAAGAACTTAGTAGCAATTTGCGCTCGCCCCTCGAACCTCAGGGGGTTATGGAAGCGCTCGTCACACGCCTCGTAAACCAATACGCGGTGGCCGCTGCCGGCATCTGGCATCTGAATGCCGGCCAATCGGACCTTTCGCTGGCGGCCTCCGCCGGCGCCCCTCCCTTCCCCGCCTCCTTGCAGGAGATCTCCGCGAGCCGTTCGTTGTTAGGAAGGGCTGCGCAGGCAAAGTCGCCCCAGCTTTATCAAGGATCGGCGGCGGAGGGAGACGAGTTGGCGCAGTGGGCGGAGCAAAACCAGTTCGGTTTTTTGAGCGCGTATCCGCTGGCGGTTGAATCCAAAACCTCCGGTGTTCTGCTGCTGGCCGCCACCCAGACACCCGATGAGTCACGGTTGGCGCTGTTTCGTTTGCATGCGCGGCTGGCTTCCATCGCCTTGCGCGACGCGGAATGCTTCGTGTGCATGCGGCACAATTTGGACCGGCTTCAGTCGATGGTCGAGGCCAGCAAAGTGTTCAACTCCACACTGGACCTCTCGGAACTCCTGGGCAAGGTTCTGGATGTGGCCAAGACCTTGGCCAAAGCCGAGCGCGGCACCTTGTTCCTCGTCGATGAAAAGGCCGACGAGATCTGGTCGCTGATCGCCCAAGGAATGGAGAAGCAGGAGATTCGCCTTCCCCGGGGGCGCGGGATCGCCGGCCATGTCGCGCTGACCGGTGAAATCGTCAACATTCCCGATGCTTACGCCGACGACCGCTTCAATCCGGAGGTCGACAAGCGCACCGGGTTCCGCACGCGAAATATCCTGACCTTACCCATTCGCAACAAGGCCGGCAAGATCGTCGCGGCCCTGCAACTGCTCAATAAGGCGACCGGCAGCTTTACCGATGAGGACACGGACGTCCTGTTGACGCTTTCGGGACAGATGGCGATGAGTCTCGAAAATGCCCAACTCCACCATGACCTGTTGGAAAAGGAGCGCCTGGAGCGCGAAATGGCCATGGCCCGGGGCATTCAGCGCAGTCTGCTGCCGGAGACGGCGCCCGTCATCCCGGGCTTCGACCTGGCGGTGCTGAACGAACCTTGCTTTGAAGTCGGGGGCGACTACTATGATTTCCTGAGTCTGGGACCCAACACGCTGCTGGTGGTCATCGCCGACGTCGAGGGCAAGGGCATCAGCTCCGCCATGGTGATGTCCAACCTGCAAGCCACCCTTCGGGCGCTGGTCCTGCATCTGCACTCCCTTAACGACATTGCCGAATCCCTGAACAAGATGATCCTCCAGGATACGCGCGGCGAAAAATACCTGACCATGTTCATGGGGCTCATTGACACGCGCCGGAAGGCGATTCACTACATCAACTGCGGACACGTTCCGCCCATTATCGTGCGGCCCGGCAGTGAACCCATTCAGCTCACCGAGGGTGGGATGGTGATTGGCCTCTTCGAAAACGTCCAGTTCGACCGTGGCCACGTGAAATTCCAGGCCGGCGATATCCTGCTCCTGTGCACGGATGGCATTACCGAATCCATGGATGTGCAGAACGAAGAGTTTGGCTCGGAACGGCTCATCGCGAGCGTCAGCCAGGTGCTCGATCGCAAAGCCAAAGATATCGTCCTCAAGGTGTGCGACGACGTGACCGCCTACTCCAAGGGAGGAACGCATATGGATGACAAGGTGATGCTCGCCATCAAAGTCGTCGACGTACGGTGATAGGCCTGAGGATTTAGGACTCAGGATTTAGGATTTAGCACTCAGTTTTCAGCTTTCCGCCTTCACACTTCATACTTCAGCCTTCAGAATTCAAAATTCAGAATTCAACTTACTGCCTTCCGTGAGTGTCAGCTTAACGAGTTTTCCTTCTCCGAATTTCCTCGTGAACCAATCCTCCAGATCGGTGCGCAGGCCGTCCTTGTCCACCCGGAAACTTACTTCCAGCTCGCCATCCGCCACCGGCAACGTCTCATCAAAGGCCTCGCGGCCGGTGAAACTTCGCATGCAGAAACTATCCAACCAAGCCAGGGGGCAAGCGCGTGCAGCCCCTGGACTGGCAATTTCAATGCGAATCTTCCTTGCGAACACGCGTGCTCCTCAGGAGACTAAAGACAACAATCTGCCCTCCGCCAGCGGCAGGCGCCGCTTGGCGCTGCTCACTTCCGGCCCATGCCGAGGGTCCTCACTTCAGCGGAAAGGCCATGGTGGTCATCAAGGCCAGGGCCGGCTGCGTAGTGTCGAGCCGAGTATGCTGAACGATCACCTCTACATTGCTCTCCACCATTAAGGCCATCGGCTTGGCGACGGGGAGCGATTCACCACTGCGGCTTTTTATTCTTTCCATACGCACATGCACGGTCCGCTGGGCAGGGCATTCCGCTTCCAGTCCCGTAAGCGGCTCCCGGTCTTCGAAATAGGCCGTGATTTTCACCTTCGCGGGGCGGCGGTTGAGATTGAGAACGCACACTGATTCATGACTTGGCATATCGCCGGTGCTTTGCGGCGGCAAATAGCTGTCGGCAATGAGCCACACTTTGGCACCAAGGGATTTCTTCGCCATTTGAACCTCCTCTGGATAAGTTGCGATCGCGCGGATTTCTATCATGGTAGAACGCCTTCAGGCCAGAAAGTCTTGATCAAATCCTGCAAATCGGTCTTCTCCGCCGGGCCGATCACACGTCCGCCGGGGCGAGGCGCCACCAGATTTTTGCCGGCCATGAAAGCCAAAAGATAAAGCTCCGCGAAGTCAAAGTCCGGTGCGGGTCCGCCTTGGCCGCCGACCACTTCCGCTCCCAGGCGAACGTTTTCGATCATGCGGCCGGGGTGCCGCAAGTGGTAGGGGTTTCGCCGAACCTCATCGCCATGCTCGGCCGTCGCCATGATCAGGATCGCTTCATCCTCAGGAGAGACTCCCACCATCAAATTCGGGCGAGGGTTCTGATGCCAGAATTCGGTCTCGAAAAACGGCAAAGGGCCGCGCCCCGTCCGCTCCAGGTAGTTGCCCAAGGCGTCCACCACCAGGAAGTGCGTCCCAATATGCGTGGTGTTGAAATCCTCCGCATGGGGAGCAAAGATCGCGTCGGGCTTTTCCTTTTCCAGCACTTCGCTGAGCACGTGCACTTTGGCGGCCCACTCCTCCGGGTGATTCTTGCGGTTGTCGAGATTGATGTGGTCAAAGCCCCAGGGAGGGCTGGCCACCACGAGTTCGAAGCTCAGCACGGCGCAGGCCGCTTTCAGTTCGCGCAAACGGCGCTCCCTTTGGCCAGCATTGCTTCCCAGGGTGATGGCGCAGTTGGTGACTGTTGCGCCACATTCCCGGCGCAACCGCAGAGGCAAAGCCCCGACCAGCGCCTCATCATCGGGATGCGGCGAACAGACCACCACCTTGACGGGCTGACCTTCGCCCGCCTTTACCGCCGGCGCCTCCAGCGGCCTTGCGGAGGGCCCGAGGGGGATCGCCTTCCCCGAATTCATGGCCTTGATGTTTGCTTGCACAAAACGCACCCAGCGTTGATGCCGGGTCTTCCAAGCCGCGGACAAATCCTTAGGCACGTGACCACCTCCCACGCGAGTTACTTACGCAAACCCGCTATCCTACGCCATCCCCGGGAATTTCCCAAGGCCCAAAGATAACCGAGGGCATCGTCCCGCCGGTCGAAAGGAATAAATCTCCAATTCGTTGCCTCTCGTGTGTACAATGGCAGGCTTAATTGTAGCGATTTGCAGGTCCAGGAGGTCATCCATGTATCGACGCATTATCCTTGCCATTCCCTTCATTACGCTCCTGCTGTTCCCCAACCGTATGCCGGGTGCCGAGGGAAAGCAACTTTTCAATGGAAAGGACATGAAGGGCTGGGAACACGTAGGGCCCGGAGGCTTCACCATCGAGAACGGAATGCTAAAAAGCGACGGCGGGATGGGGCTGCTCTGGTACACGCCGGAAAAGTTTGGAAACGTCAAGAATCCGGGTCGTTTATAAGCTCATGCAAAAGGACACCAACTCCGGGGTCTATGTCCGCATCCCCGAGAAGCCCACAGAACCCTGGATGCCGGTCAACAAGGGAAATGAAGTGCAGATTTACAACGCCGGGGACGACTACCACTGCACCGGCGTCATCTACTCATTCAGCAAAGCGCTGGCGCGGCCCTACAAGCCGGTGGGCGAGTGGAACGCCATGGAAATCACGCTGGACGGGCCTCGCACGATCGTCTACCTGAACGGGGTCAAGACCACCGACTATGTGCAAGGCCAACCGGATCCACCTAACCGGCATGAGGGCGATCCCGCCAGCGGGGTCCGCCCTAACATCGGGTATATTGGTCTGCAAAACCACAATACGGAATCCCTTATCTACTTTCGTGAAGTGACGGTTAATCCGCTGCACTGAACTATTACTAAAGGAGGCTATATGAAAAACGTTTTGCCGCGCAGGACCTTCTTACAAGCCGCAGGACTTGCCGCCGCAGGGTCCCTGGTTGCCAATCCTCTCGCCAGCACCGGGCGGGCGGAGGAGACTGCCAGCCCGCGCCCCCGCCTGTTGAGCGGTTGCTGCGCGTATTCCTATGAAAAGTATTTGCAGTCGAAGAAGATGACGATGGAGGACTTCTTTCTCAAGGCCGTGGAACTTGGGGTCGAAGGCGTCGACGTCACCACCTACTGGCTGAAATCCACGGACCCCGATTATCTGATTAGCTTGCGTCACCTTGCCTTCAAGCACGCCCTGCCCTTTTCGGGCGCGGCGATCGGCACAGATATGTGCCAGCCCGATCCCACCAAGCGGGCGGCGGAAATTGAGAAAATCAAGAAATGGGTGGATGCCACTCAATTGTTGGGCGCGTCGCACCTGCGCGTATTCGGGGGCGAACTCCCACGAGGGGCTACGGACGAGCAGGGGGTGGAGTGGACCGCGGAAACCCTGAAACAAGCCTGCGATTATGCGGCCCCTAAAGGCATCACTCTGGGCATCGAGAGCCATGGCGGAATCACCTCGAAGGCTACCAACATTCTCGCCATCCTCCGCCGTGTCAATTCGCCTTACGCCGGATGCAACCTCGACATCAGCAACTTTATGGAAGACCCTTATACGCAGGTGGAGGCATTGGTTCCCTACGCCACGCACACGCACATCCGCGACCATTACGGCAGACCACTCAAACCGCTTGACCTCGATCGCATGTGGCAGTTGTTTGCCAAGGGCGGCTACCAGGGGTTCATGTCGGTCGAGTACGAAGGGGAAGAGGACGCCATGACCGGCGTTCCCAAGCTCGTGGAGAAGGTCAAGATGCTGTGCAAGAAGTACTCTACGGTTTGAAGAACAGGTGTCAGGTATCAGGTGTCAGGTGCCAGGCGCTCGGAAGTTTAAAGTATAAGATGTAAAGGATAAAGTGCCTCCGGCCGTACCTATGTCTGTTAGCCCTTACAGTTTTGATTTTGCACTTCTTCGCACCGGCCCCTGACACCTAGCACCTGACACCTGACACCTGATACCTGACACCTGGCACCTCTCCTTTGTAAACCTCGACCTCTCCAAGCCGTCTATAGCAGAGAACACCGGCAAGGAGATCATGGAACGCGCTCTGACCACCACCATGGATATGGCCGCCAGCCGGGGGCGCACGGAAGGCATTGCCGCCGAGGAATTCGACCACATCGTGCGCTCGTATCAGCGGCGAGTTTTCCGGGTGCTGTTTTCCCTGGTCAGAGACCGGGACCTTGCCGATAATCTGACGCAGGATTGTTTCCTGCGCGCTTACCAGAAACGCGCCACGTTCCGCGGCGAAGCCAGTGTGGAAACCTGGCTGCTCCGCATTGCCGTCAATCTGGCGCGCGATTACGCGCGCAATCGTCGCTGGGCGTTTTGGCGGAATATCTTGCAGCGCACCTCCGCGCCGGAGGAGGAAGCAGCGGAAATCGATTTTCCCGACCCCGGCCCCTCGGCTGAGCGGGACCTTCTGGCGCGCGAGCAACTGGCGGCCGTGGAATCCGTCCTGAGAGAAATCTCCGCGCAACAACGATGCGCCTTCTCGCTGCGGTTTTTTGAGGAAATGACCCTGGAGGAAATCGCCGAGGCCATGCAAATCGAGGTCGGGACGGTGAAAGCGCACCTGTTTCGCGCCGTAAGCGCGGTCAGGAATAAGCTGAAGGAGTAAAAGCGCAAATGGACGGGCATCTGAACGATGAACAATGGGCAGCGGCCGTTCTCAACCAGAACGACGAGGTGGCATTGAAACATCTGGCTGAGTGCCCCGACTGCGGCGAGGAAGTGAACTGCTTCGCGGCAGCGGCAGGCGCAGCTCAAGCCCAGGCGAACAAAATAATGGAGCCGCCGGAGAGCTTTTGGCGGCAACAACGCGAAAGTATCAGCGCCCGCTTGAGCACCCGCGACTTTGCTCAGCCGTGGAGGCGTTGGATTTGGGTCACAGCCACCGTGATGATCATCTTAGTGGCCTCAACTCTGCTTTCCCGCAACAGTGCGCCGCCCATCCAAACGACAACGCAACCCGACCCGGATGATGCGCTTCTGCTCAGCGTGCAGCAATCGATTCAAAGCAATTTGCCGCGGGCTATGAGACCGGCAGCGTTGCTGACCCGGGAGATTAACCGCGCCGAGGCAGGGCGTAGAAATCCCTGATCAATACCAAACCAGGAGGAAACCATGAAGACCCTTAGACTCATTCTCGTCGCCCTTTTGTTTCTTACCCCTCTCGCCATGCGCGGGCAAAACGATCCCTATCCGGCGCCATCGGCTCTCGCCACACCGCCACCGGAAGCGGTCGTCGCACAGCAATCGCTATCCGAAGCGCGAAAGCCCACGGTCAATGCCGAAGTGCAGGTGATTGAGGGGCCGGAAGGTCAGGACACCGTCATCACCCAGACGCCGCAGGCAGAAGCTACGCCCCCCCACGCCAAGACCACGGTCAATACAGAAGTACGGGTCATTCGGGGACCGGGAGATATTGGGGAAGGACCGCGCGAGTTCGGCCCCGGGGGCGCGTGGTGGAAAAATTCCGAAATCGTCCGCCAGTTAAACCTCACGGACGAGCAGGTGAAGAAGGTCTCGAAGACTTTTCTTGACCATAAGCTACAACTCATCGACTTACAGGCAGATCTTGACAAACAGGAGCTTCGCCTGCAACCCCTCATGGATGTTGACCAACCGGACGCCGGCAAGGTCGGCGCCCAGATCGACCTGATCACCGCGGCTCGCGGGAGGCTGGAAAAGGAAAACGCCATGATGATGCTGGACATTCGCCGCTGGCTATCCGTCGATCAATGGAAAAAACTGAAGTCTCTGGGTCTGGCCGATGAGGAAAAAAACAAGGTCTTCTTCTTTCGAACCTTCCCGGGCAACAATGGCGAAGGCCCTCCCCCGCCACTTCCCGATGACGCGCCGCTGCGTGGTGTACCCCGTGCGCGACCGCCGCAGTGAGTGGGGCCCCGAGCAAATGGCGAGCCCAAAAATCTCAAGGGTATCAGGCGGCGAGGCGGAGGATGTTCGCAACCTCCGCCGCGCCGCATTACTTACCCTGCCCCTTAACCCCAACACTGCTCAATTAATACCAGAGTGCAATGAAAAAGATACTTACCCGGGACCTCGAAGAGGTCCAATGTCATTAGCCGTGGGTGAAACCCACGGAAAAGGTGTCTCTGACGAATTACCAACCCCCAAGGGGTTGAATGTGTTTGGCGCCGAGTTGATGAGAAGAATATTCGACCCCTTCGGGGTCGGGAACTCTGTTTGTTGGAGGGTCCCTATCCGTGGGTTTCACCCACGGCTAATGATATCGTTCCCCTCCGGGGAACTTATGAGTGCTCAGCAGAATCCGACGGCGTCAAAAAGCGGCGTGAGGGCCCCTCTCCCGACGCTGCATTTTCTTCTTGACAAATCAAATGAGTTAGGCTAGAATAGTCGGGTGAGGATCGAGGCCAGTGACTTCGCGAGTAAGCTGGCGGATGGGTGGCAAGTCCGATGATCGATAACGAGGCGGGCCGACAAAGTGTCCCAAAGGCATTGCGACTTAATGTCCCACATCGGACAATCTGTCCAAAGCTGAGAACTTATTGAAAATAAAGGATGTAGAAGGCGTTTTTTCTCCTCCCAAAGCTGACAACTTACTGAAAAGAAATCCACATACAATAAACCACATAAAAGCCAAAAACGGGGTGCAATTTGTCCGACAGAGGCTACGTCAAATTGTCGTTGGCGGACCGTACAAAAGCAGATGTAGCGCGGACCTGTTTGGTAGGTCCGCGTTACCCTTCACCTCAGCCCAAGTTTGTGCCCATCATGGGCATACACAATTTCGTTAATTCTCGAAGTGATCATCCCGTAAATCTTAATAGACGAGTTCCTCGCCCTCGCGAAGCCCGTCCGCGACTTCGATGTTCAGGCCGTCCTGCGCGCCCAACTGAACTTGGCGTGCCTGCACGCCGGTGGGAGCCCTGACGTGCACGGTGGCCACGCCCTCCTGAAACTCCACGGCACGCAAGGGAATTACCAGGACATTGTCCTTGCGGGCGAGCTCAATGTAAACATCCACTCGCAAGCCGACAGGTAAGGGAGTGCCGGGATCGACTTCCACAAAGCATTCCAGAACGTCCATATCGATCTTCTCCGTGGGATTATCAGTTTGGATTTTCTTGGGGCCCAGGCCGCCACTGATGCGCACCACGCGCCCATAGAAAGATTGCCCGCGGAAGGCGTCGCAGCGGATCGCCGCGCGCTGGCCGATTTGAATCTTGCCCACATCGGTCTCATCAATTTCGGTGCGCACCATCAGGTGCGTGGTGTCAGAGACGGAGACGATGGGCTGGTAGAGCGATTCATAGGAAATGGACTCCCCGGGATTCATGTAGCGCTTCACCACCACGCCATCCACGGGCGAGCGGACGAAGGTGTTATCGTAATTGTCCTGAACCTGGGCAAGCTGGGCGCGGGAGAGACTCAGCTCCGCCTGGGCGGCGGCCACATCCTCGGGGCGCGGCGGCGCCATTACCAGCTTGTAGTTCTCGCGCGCCGATTCGAGGCGCGCCTGCGCCATCTTCGAGTCGCGCTCCGCCTGGTCGAGAACCGATTGCGAGATGATGCCGCCTTCCGAGAAGAGTTTTTGCGAGCGCTCGAAATTCAGGCACGCATTGTCGGCGGCGGCCTGGGCTTCGTTCATGGCGGCGCGCGAGGCGGCGCGCTCCTCCGGCCTTGCCCCGTTCTCGAGCCTTTCCAGCACCGCCTGCGCGTGCATCACGCTCGCGCGCGACTGCTCCACCTGCGCCAGCAAATCGTTGTTTTCCAGCACCGCCACGATTTGCCCTTTGTGGAGAACGTCACCGTCGTTCACTGCCACTTCCTTCAGACGACCCACCACGCGCGACGCCAGTTTGATCTCCTGCGAGGTTGCGCCTTCCACGCGTCCGCGCGCCGCCAGGTGCGAATCTATATTGCCGCGAGTGACGCGCGCCTCGTTTGCGAACCCCGAGAGATTATGGGCGATCGAGTGCAAATACAATACGAGAGGCGCTGCCAGCACTGCGCCCAGCATTGCGAACATATAAACATTCCGAGGTGGCTTTGACATATAAGTTCGTAGGAGTCAGGAGTCAGAAGTCAGGAGTCGGGAGAAAAGCCCCCAATCGATGGCTGGCTCCTTCTCGCTTCTAAGTTCTAGATTCTGGCTCCTGACTCCCGGCTCCTATTTTCCGCCTTCCGTCTACTTCCCTTCCAACACTCCGTCTTCAATATTGAAGATCTGGTCGGCCAGCGCGATGACTCTGAAATCGTGGCTCACCATGAACACCAGCCGCCCTTCCTCGTGCGCGAGGTCGCGAAGAATCTCGGAAATGAGGCGTCCGGTTTTGGAGTCGAGCATGCCGGTCGGCTCGTCGGCGAGAATGATGGGCGGATTACCGGCCAGCGCGCGCGCCACGGCCACGCGCTGCTTTTCACCTCCGCTCAGGTCCTCCGGCAGGTGGTGCATCCTATTCGCCAGGCCGACGCGTCCAAGCAGATTGCGGGCCTCCGCGCGCCCTTCTTCGCCCCGGTACCCCTTCAGGTTAAGGGTCACTTCCACGTTTTCCAGCGCGGTAAGTGCGGGGAATAGATTGAATCCTTGAAAGATGAACCCAATGCGGCTGCGACGCACGCGCGGCAGTCGCGCTTCGGCCATCGAGCTTACCTCTTCATCGAAGATGTGGACCAATCCGGCGGTCGGTCGCAGCAGGCATCCCATCAACATCAGCAGGGTAGTTTTTCCGCTGCCCGACGGGCCCATCAAGAAGATAAATTCCCCTGCATTGAGGTCCATCGAGACGTCACGGACCGCCTCCACGGAAGACTCGCCCGCGCCGTAAGTCTTGCTGACGTGGTCAAGACGAAGCACAGTTTTCGTCAACAATCGTCATCCATCCTTAGTCCTTTGTCCTTTGTCATTGGTCGTTCATCATTGGAATTCGGACCGTTCCCGGCCTCAGCGTTTTCCAAAGTGCCAGCGGCATCCACCTTACGTGCTACCGGCGCCACCGTCAGCGGATAGCGCACGACAGCCCACGGACAAAGGACAACGGACCACGGACAAGGGACTAGCTTTTAAACACCATCGCCGGATCAATTCTCGTCACCTTGGAAATCGACAATACCGAGGACCACAAGCACATCATCACGGTGAGAACAAAAATCCCCGCCAGCAACGGTGGCGAGAGAAGGATGGGAAGGTGTCCACGCTTCATCACCTGAATCACCACGTAACTGATCCCCATCCCCACAACAAATCCGATCACCGAGTTGATCAGGGCCTGTTCAATGATGATGGCGTAGAGGTCCCAGTTGGAGGCGCCGATGGCTTTCAAAGTCCCAAACTCTTTCAGGTGTTCCGTGGTGGAGGTGTAAATGGTGTTGGCGACAATCACCGTTCCAATCACCACCCCCATCAAGGCCACGGCCATCAACGCCACGCCTGTACCGGTGTTGATCATCCAATAATCCTGCGATTTCTTGCTGAACTCGCGCGAGGTATAAACGTCCACGTCGCCCACCGTCTCCTGGATGCGCCGCTTGACGTCCTGCACCGAATAGCCGGGAGCGACCTTAACCAGCACGTACACGGTGTTCCCCTTGTTCAGACGGGAAAGGCTTACCGCGTTCTTATACGAAGTGAAGATGTAAGGGCTCTGGATGAACGAGCGCGCCCCGCGCACCATGCCTGCCACACGCACGCGGTGGTCGTTGATTTCCGTTTCCCCTCCAATAGGGATATTGCCAAGGCGGTTGGACTCCGCCTCGTCATAAAAGATGGAGTTAAAATACTTCACGTCCTGAGGGTTCCCTTTCACGATGTTCCAGGGCGCGCCCAACATGGTTTCGGGATCAAAGCCCACCATCTGCACCGTTTCTTGGCTGCCACTGGGAGTCTTCCAATAGCCAAAAGTCAGCATGTACTTGATGGCCCACATGACGCCCGGGACCTCCCGAACGTCGTACAGTTTTTTTTCGCTGAAGGGGCGGCCAAAATCGAAATTCTCCAGGCCGTGGGCGGTAACCCAGATGTCGGCTTCGGTGTGGTCAATGAGCACGCTCACGTTGGAGCGGAAGGCCAGGTAGACTCCCAGTTGCACCGTGATCAGCAACACGGCAAAAGAAATGCCGGCCAAGGCAACCACAAACCGAATTTTGTCGTGAAAAAGATTCTTGCGAGCAATTGAAACCATCGCCGGGGCGCCTCAAGCAACGGATTTTATCACGTCCGCCGCAGCGCGGGTGGCGGCACGACAAAACTCTTAGGCTGACCCGCCGATATGGATTAGACTTCTTGTCCATTGGGGGTGAGTAATGCGAAGAGTGATGATTCTTGGAGGTCTTTTGGTTTTGACGGCAAGCGCCGGGCTCGGGCTGCCGGCCCAAGGCGGGGAAGACCGGGTGGAACGGTTAATGGAAGAGTACACGAATGCGCCAGGGCCATCTGGCGATGAGGGGGCGGTCCGCGACCTCGTGGTTCGCGATCTCCATTCCGCCGGCGCGGAGGTTTCTATCGACGGAATGGGTTCGGTCATCGGCGTAGTCCGCGGTATTTCTGATCACCCCCGCATCATGGTGGACGCCCACATGGACGAGGTGGGCCTTATGGTGCAGTACATCCGGCCCGACGGTTTCATTGCGTTCAAAACTCAGAGTTATCCCGACCCATGGCTGAGCGACAAACGGTGGGTCATCCTCACCCACAAAGGGCCGGTTTTTGCCGTCACGGGCGCTCGCGACGTCCATGTTTGGCCGGCGGACGAACGCGCGCGCGGCGTGCCCCGCGAGGAGATCGCTCTCGACGTGGGAGCAGCGTCGAAAGAGGAGGCCGAGCAGTTGGGTATTCGTCCCGGGGATTTCATTGCTCCAGCAAGTCCGTTCATAGTGATGGCGCATCACCGCTATGCCGCGAAAGCCTGGGACGATCGCGTGGGCCTTCTGGTGATGGTGGAAGCGTTGCGCGCGCTGAAAGCCGGCGGCGCCAAGCTTCCGAACTCGGTTTATTTCGTGGCAACCACCCAGGAGGAACTCGGTATGCGGGGCGCGCGCGTGGCGGTCGAAACAGTGAAGCCGGACCTGGGAATCGCGCTCGAGCCCGGAATTGCCGGCGACGTCCCGGGTGTTTCTCCCGACCGGGCACAGGAACGCCTGGGCCACGGTCCTGCCATCTTCCTGTCGGATACCTCGATGATCCCCAACCGCGAACTGGCTGAGTTCTTTCTGCGCGTGGCCCGGGCTAAACAAATTGCCTTGCAAACCGAAGTCCTGTCGGGTGGCTATAGCGAGGATGGCAGCGAGATCCAGCGCTATGGGACCGGCAGGCCGTCGATTTTGCTCACCGTGCCGGCGCGCTACACTCATGCGCACACCAGTGTGATTGACCGTCACGATTTCGACGGCGCGGTCGATTTGTTGACAGAAATTTTGACCCGGCTTGACGCGGGCACGGTGGAGGAGATTTCGCGGTTTTGATGAGGGCGGTGGCCCCGGGATCTATCGCCGCCAGGCGCTCAGGTGCATTCGCGGGGGCAGTTGAGGGCCGGCTGTTCCAACTCGTCATGAGGAAAGAGCGTCAGATTGAGCAATGTTACTCCATCCGCAACGCCTGCATGGGGTCGAGTTTGGCGGCGCGGGTGGCAGGCAACCATGCGGCAAGCAGCGCCACGGCGGAAAGGATGAGCGGCGCGGCGATGAACACGGCCGGATCCCAGGGCTTGACCCCGAAAAGCAAGGTGGCGATGAGCCGTGCCAGGCCGAAGGCGGCGGCGAGGCCTACCGCCACGCCCACCAGAGCGAGCCTCATGCCCTGCCAGACCACGAGCCTGCGGATGGCAGATCGGTCCGCTCCCAGCGCCATGCGGATGCCCATCTCCTGGGTGCGCTGCTCCACGGAGTAGGCCATCAGGCCGTAGATGCCGATGGCGGCCAGCACCAGCGCCACGACGCCAAAGATGGTGAGCAGCAGCATGTTAAAGCCCTGGCGGGCCGTCGAGCCCCCCATCACTTCCTCCATGGTGCGGACATGCCCCACCGGAAGGCCGCCGCTGCCGAGGCGCAGTTGCTCCGTAAAGGCGGTAACGGTCTGATGGGGGTCGCCGCGAGTGCGCACGGCCCAGATCATTGCCGAGGTATCAGAGTAAGCTGCCGCGTACCAGTCGATCACCTGCGCCGTGGGCACCATCATCATGGTATCGGGAGGCCGGCTGAGGCCGTTGTTGTGCGTATCACCCATCACGCCGATGATGGTCCGCGGCGGCTCGTCGAAGCTCAGTTGGAGGTGTTGGCCGACCGGGTCTTCATTGGGCCAATACTTGTTCGCCAGCGACTTATTGATGAGCGCCACGCCGGGAGCCCCCAGCGTGTCGGTCTCGCGGAAATCGCGGCCGCGCAGGAGGGGGATGCGGAAGACGCTCAGATAGCCGGGCGAAACACTCATCCATCGGCAGCCCTGCCAGCCCTTTTCAGGATGCCCCGCGAGTTGGAAGCCCGCCGCGTCATCAACCTGGTTGGGCATCCAGACCGTCGAGGCCGAGACTTCCACGCCGGGGATCGTATTGAGCCGGATACGAACCTCATGCGAGAGTTGGGCGATGCCCGCCGTGGTGTGCAGGCGCGCGCCGGTCATGGACATGTCGGCCGTAAGGACATTGTGGGCGTCGAAGCCGGGACTGACCGACCGCAAGCTCATAAACGTACGGATCAGCAACGCCGCACCGATGAGCAGCACCAGGGCCAACGCCACCTCGCTGACCACCAGCAGCGCGCGGGTCTTGCCCGTGCGGAATCCGGTGCCGGAGCGATTGCTGCTCTCCTTCAACGAAGTGGTCAGGTCGGTGCGCGTGGCGGCGAAGGCCGGAAAGAGTCCAAAGAGGATCCCCGTGAGCAGCGCCACGGCGAGGGTGAACGCGAGTACGCGCCCATCCATCGCCAAGGCGGAGCCGTTTTCGCCGATGCGGGGCAGACCCGCAGGGCTCGCGGCGAGCAGCGCGCGCACGCCGGCAAACCCCAGAATCAGGCCCAGCGCGGCGCCCCCCAGCGAGAGCAGAACGCTTTCGGTCAGCAACTGGCGAATGATGCGCCCGCGGCTGGCGCCCAGCGCGCAGCGGATGGCCAACTCCCGTTTGCGTCCCGTGGCCCGCCCCAGCAGCAGATTGGCGACATTCGCGCAGGCGATCAACAGCACCAGGCCCACGGCTCCCAGCATGATCAGCAGCGACCGGCGCGCGTCGCCGATGATCAAGTCGCGCAGCGGCTCAACGCCAAATAGCTCGCCTTCTTTGGGATCACTTATGGGGAAGAGGCGGTAGTACTCCTTGGTCGCGAGCTTCATTTGCGCGTTGGCGGCGGCGAGGGTGATGCCCGGCTTGAGGCGTGCGGCGGCTTGAAAGTACTGGTTTCCGTTGGTGCTTTCGGGTTCAAATTGAAAGGGTAGCCAGATGTCCGCAACGGGGTCGGAAAAGAACTCCTTCCCGATGACGCCCACGATGGTATAAGGCTCATTGCCCAGCGAGAGCCATTTGCCGACGATGGCCGGATCGCCACCGAAGCGGCGCTGCCAAAATCCATAGCTCAGCACCACCACCTTGCCGCCGTTCGGCGAATCCTCGAGTGGCGTAAACGTGCGGCCCAGCATGGCTCGCGCGCCGAAGAGACGGAAGTAGCCCTCGGAAACGTGAATGCCGTGAAGCTGCTCGGGCCGGTCCCCGGTGAGGTTGAAGCCGGGGCTGGTGAAATCGTAGGCGGCAACGTCCTGGAATGCGCTAGTCTGCCGCTCGTAGAGATGAAACATCGGAATCGATGCAAGGTTGTTGGCAAGCAGGCTGCCGCCACTGGCCGGGTTGTGATAGAACTCGACCATGCCGTCGGCGTCAGGATAAGTGAGGGGTTTGAGCAGAACCGTGTTGACCACCGTGAAGATGGCGGTGTTGGCGCCGATGCCTAGCGCCAGAGCGGCAACGGCGGCGATGGTAAAGCCGGGGTCCTTGAAGAACATGTGCAGCGAGTGCTTGATTTCATTCCAGAGATCGCCCATGCATCAATTCCTTTTCCCACTATGGCTCCAATCCAGCGATGCTGTCGGGAGGGATCTGAAAGGATTTCGACCTCAGAATGGTCCGCTTAAAAGTTCGAGGCTTGTCGCCCGGCTGATAGAAGATCCCAATGGCATTCGGGTGGGTGGAAAGGTATTGGCGCGACTTCTCCACGCCGCCTACGAAAAAGATCTTGGTCAGCGCCTCCGTCTCGATGCCGGTGGGGACCGCCCCCACGGTGGAGAGCATGTTCTGCACAGGCCAGCCGGTATGGGGGTCCATGATGTGGCAATAAATCTTGCCGTTAATCTTGAAGAACTTCTCATAGTTCCCGGAAGTGGACAGGGCGAAGTTCTGGAGGCGAAATACATCCGCCGGCTTGTCCTCGTGGAAGGGATCACGCACGGTGACCTTCCACCCGTGTTCGCCCGGCGGCGATCCCAGCGCGTAAATGCTGCTGGTTCCACTTGAAATCAAAGCTGCGGTGACGCCATTCGAGCGCATAATCTCCGCCGCCTGATCCACCGCATAGCCTTTGGCAATACCCCCCAGGTCAAGTTCCATTCCGCTCGCGTCAAAGCGGATTGTGCGGCGCGCGGCATCCAGATGCACATGCTGATATCCGATGCGCTTTTGGACCTCCGCGATTTCCGGCGCGCTGGGCAAGCGCCCCTGGCCGCGGAAGAATCCCCAAAGCTTCATTAGCGGGCCCACCGTGATGTCAAAGTCGCCACCCGATTCCTCGCTGGCGCGCAGCGAATACTGAATCAATCCGAAAAGCCGCGGCGAAACTATCATTTCGTGCTGAGCAGCGTCGCGATTGATGGTGGAGAGCTCGCTCTCCGGTTTGTAATTGCTCATTTCCTGGTCGAGTTGGTCGATCAGCTCGAAAACCTCTCCCACAACTTCCGAAAGAAAAGTCTGGTCCCGGCCATAGGCGACTACAAAGTACGTGGTCCCCATGGCTTGATGCGAGGCCTCGTAGCGGACCGGAGCGGTCTCGGGGCTCGGGACACGGGACTCGGGACACGGGTCGGCCGCGTGCACGGGGCCAGCCAATATAGCCAACACCACGACGAGGGGTAGCCACCTTACGGTCTGTGCGGATTTCATGGTAGGAGGCAATTCAGGAAAAAGGTGTCAGGTGTTAGGTGCCAAGTGTCAGGGACTAGGGGTTGGAAACAATGAAGTGTATAGTTTAAAGGGTAAAGCATAAAGTGCCTCCTGCGGTACTTATCCTTTACCCGTTAAACTTTAAAGTTCAGACTTCGCGGCGGCCCCTGGCACCTAACACCTGACACCTGGAACCTGCTCTTACGCCGTCCGGCTCCCTTTCTTGGTTTCGACCTGCGGTCCCGCCCCAGGCCAGTAAACTCTCTGCCCTGTCTCCACCGAGCGGTTGCCGTAGATGACTCCCTGAGCGTCGGCCACGCCGATGTGGAAGGGGGCGATGATCGGATTGCCGTCGCGGACACTCAGGATGAAGTTGTTCAGTTCGCTCCACCAGGGATCATGGGGCTCTTCGTAATTGTAGATGCCCATCGACGCCAGCCAGTGTTTGGCGTAGCGCACCTCACGGTCCACGAAGCCAACTTGGTTCATCCCGCCCTGTTCGGGGAAAATGGGGATCCCTTGCTGCGCGGCCTGATTGGTAACGGTAGCGCCTGCCCACCAGTTTTCCTTGGCGTTGCCGGTGGAGACCTTGGCCACCTGCTCGCGGTAGTACATGCCCTTGCCGAGGGTGATGACCAGGGTTCCCTGGTCACCCATAATCTGCTCGTCGAACTTCATGTGGGCGTTGTAAAGGATGGCGCTCCACACCAGCTTCTGCCCGCCGGGGTATTCGTAAATGGCCTCGTTGTTGTCATACGTTTCGCGGCCGTCTTTCCAGTAATTGATGCCCCCGGTAGCATATACCGAGATGGGCTCTGAACCGATGGCCCAGTTGGCGATATCGATCTGGTGGGAAGCGAATTCCGCCAGCATCCCGCCGGAGTATTCCTTGTACATACGCCAGTTGATCAGGCGCTCGAATTTGGGGTCAGGCACCGGGCGCCGCCAGTTCCCGTTGCTGTTCCATTGGGCGCGCACGAACATGATCTTGCCCAGCGCCCCCTTGCGGATCATCTCCATAGCCACCTGGTAGAGGACGCTCGACCGCCGCTGCAATCCCACCTGCAACACCTGCTTGGGATGGTCGTCCATCGCCTTGTGGATCATGTCGCCTTCTTCTTCCTTGAAATACATCGTCTTCTCGACAAAGACGTGCTTGCCGGCGTTGAGGGCATCCACCACCATTTGCGCGTGCAGGTTCAGCGGGGTTGCGATGAGCACCGCATCCATGTCTTTTCGTTCCAACATCTTTTGGTATTCGGTATAAGTTTCCGGATTTGAGCCGATGGTCTCGACCCCCTTCTTGAGGTTGGGGGGATAGATGTCACATGTGGCAATGCAACGCCCCGCGGGGTTGGTCGCCAGAAATTTGAGTAACGTGCAACCCTCCGTACCCGTACCAATAATTCCATACCGCAAGGGATTGCCGGCGCTTTGGGCGCTGAGAATCGCGGGGGCGCCAAAACCTGCAAGGGATGAGGCGGCCGCAACTGTGGCGGCGGTCTTCAAGAACTCACGGCGTGTAACGTCTTGCTCCTTCTCCATTATCAAAACTCCTTATGATTCCCGAACCCGGTCCAGGGACCGGGGAGGGATTTTCCGCAAAAAATCCATTATCGTTGAAAATTGTAGCACTTGATACGCCAAATTTGACCTACGACAAAGTGTGTGACCCGCCTGGAGTCATTTTCTTATGCTGTAGATTTCACGCCTTAAAAAATGATCCCGCGGAACGAAGTGAAGGGCTTACGATGACAGCGCTGAAGGGTCTTTCCGCAGCCACCTTCACCCTGCAGATTTCTTGGGGGGGGAAGTAACGCCGCCGCCTTCCCCCCTGTCACGACAGGTTCCCTGTCGCCTCAACAAAAGCCGAGGCATCACGGGAAGCGCGGCTTTGCCTTTTGCGTTTTGACTTTCTCTCTCTTGTGGCTCCGCGGGTGCTCTGCTACCCGCTCCGGTCAGCTTGACGATGCGTCGTGCCCCGCGGTTACTTCGCCGCCTTCTTTCCTGCCGGCCAGTGCATGTCAACCCGGCCCTTTTCGCCGGTTAGCTCCCCCTTCTCCGCATTCCAGAACACGCGCTGCTTTTCGTGGTAGGAGAGATTGGCCATATGGCAGGCCACCGCCGTGCCGCAGCCGAAGTCCACGTTCTCGACCGGCTGTTTCCGCGTTTTGATGGCCTCGAACCAATTGCGCATATGGTCCTCGGTGCCCTCGGCGGTCTGCCGCATGGAATCCGGTTGGCGGTGGGTCTGCTTGGCGTAGGTGCCCACATCCGCGGTCGGGTCATCCTTGCGGGCGGCGATGAACGGATCCTTGGTGTCCTTGGGCCAGGACTCCAGCGGATACTCGAACTCCCAATCCTCATCGTAAGGCTTGAACTGCGCCGACTCCTCGGTGAGCACCACCGTACCCTTGTCGCCCATAAAACGCACGATCTCTCCGCCGTCCCAGTTGGAGACCAGATTCGCCATCACCACCACCTGGAAAGTGCCGTAGTCGTAAAGGGTGTTGTGGATGTCGGGCACTTCACGGTCGCCGGTCCACTTGTAGATGCCGCCATTGGCGACGGCGCTCAAGGGATACTGGATGTTCATCAAGTAGTGAACACGCGAGAGCAGGTGGACGTACTCGTCGCCGGCAATGCCGGTGCCGTAGTCCCACCAGTTGCGGAACTGGAAGAAGCGTGCGGCGTCGAAGGGCCGCTTGGGCGCGCTGCCCAGGTACTGCTCCCAGTCCACCGTCTGCGGCGTGGCGTCGGGCGGCACGGGATACTTCCACGCGCCCACGGGGTCAGGCCGGTAGATTTCGCACTGCACCATGAAGACCTTGCCAATGTCGCCCGCGTCCACGTGCTGCTTGCCCCAAGCTGTGGACTGCATGCTGAGGCTCTGGCTGCCTACCTGCACCACGCGCCCGGTCTCTTTTGAAACCTTCACCATTTCCAGTGCTTCGGGAATGGTATGCGCCATGGGCTTTTCGCAGTAAACATCCTTGCCGGCTTTCATGGCCGCTACCGCAATCGGCATGTGCCAGTGGTCGGATGTGGCAATCAGCACCGCGTCGATGTCCTTGCGATCAAGCACCTGGCGATAGTCGCGCGTGGTCGGCGTGTTGGCCTGGATCTCCTGCGCGCGGCGGAAGTGGCCGTCGTAAAGGTCACAGACCATGGCCACATTGGCGCCCGCCGTCAGCAAACTCTGCATGTTTTCGAGGCCGCGGATTCCCGCTCCGATCACGCCCACCGTGATCTTCTCATTGGGCGAAGCCACCCGGCCCAACGCCGGCGCTCCGAACCCCAGGCTGGCCGCTGCCGCGCCCCCAACGGTGCGCCCGATGAATTCGCGACGTGATATTTCCTGCTTTGACATAGTTCCCCCCTTGTTTAAGAGATAAGAATGCGACACCGGATTGTAACACAGCGGCGGGTTAGCGGCATTCCGAATGGGACACACATGGAAACCCCTTTCGGCTCGCCCTCCGCGCGTTTGCAATCAAGGCCGGTCGGTTGTATGTTATGCCTCGGGCGAAAATTGAAAACAGACAAAGGAACCTCCATCATGAGATCGACTAATCGCCGGCAACTTCTCAAAGACTTAGGCTACGCGGCTCTCGGTGGGTATCTCGCCACCTCCCGCGGTTACGCCGCCAACGAAACCATCACAGTGGGCTGCATCGGAACCGGCGGCCGTACCCAAGGCTTGATGAAAGCTCTGGCGAGGATTCCGGGGGTGCGCATGGCCGCCGTCTGTGACGTATGGGACACTCATCTGGCGGCGGGCAAAGAGCTGGCCGATCCGCAGGCTTTCGCCACCAAAGAGTATCGCGAGATCCTGGACCGAAAGGATATCGACGCCGTACTAATTGGCACGCCCAACCATCAGCACGTGTCCATGATGATCGCCGCCTGTTCGGCGGGCAAGGATATCTATATCGAAAAGCCCCTAACGCATCGGCTGGAGGAGGGGCCATCGGCGATCGAAGCGCAGCGTCGATACAACCGCATCATCCAGGTTGGCATGCAACAGCGCAGCATGCCGCAGTTCCAGAAAGGATACGAACTGGTCAAATCCGGCCAACTCGGCACCATCCGCAAAGTCCATCTCACCTGGAATCGAAATGCCGCCCGCGGTGCGGCGGAGTACAACATTGATCCTTCCACGGTCGACTGGAAGGCCTGGCTCGGCAGCGCCCGGCCGCAGCCCTTCGATCCTTATCGCTTCCGGGAATGGCGCTGGTTTTGGGATTTTGGCGGTGGCGAGCTGGCGGACCTCATGGTCCACTACATCGATATCGCCCACTGGTATCTGAGTGTCGACCACCCCGAAACCGCCGTGACCATCGGCAATAAATTCACCTACGATCGATGGGAAACTCCGGACACTACCCAGACCCTCTTGCAATATCCGGGCGCTCAAGTTTACTTCGAGTCGACCTTCATGAACGCGCGCAACGCCGCCATGCTCGAATTCATGGGCACGGAAGCCACCCTCTATCTGGATCGCGGCCGCCTGGAAGTACTCCCCGAACGTAAGCGCGACCCCCACAATCGCAGCGTCCAACTCCCCACCGAGCCGGAGATGCAGTGGGTGCTGGGCAGCGGTCCCAAAGGCGCCGACTTTTATGATGAGCCGGACGGCGAAGTGCTCCATCTCAGCAATTGGTTGGAATGCGTTCGCACCCGCAAGCCTCCTTTGACTCCGGTCGAAGCCGGCGTCAGTGCTGCATCGGCCGCGCATTTGGGCAACATTGCTTTACGCCAGGACGCGGTGGCCCACTGGAAAAGTGTGGCCCCGAAGCAAGCATGAACCGCCGTTGGATTGTCCTCACGCTGGTTTTTATCGGCATCGTGATCTGCTACATCGATCGCGGCAACCTCAGCGTGGCCGCGCCCTCGATCATGCGGGATTTCCGCATCGCGCCCGCCACCATGGGGGTGCTCCTCTCCGCCTTTTTCTGGACTTATGCCGCATTTCAGATCCCCGCCGGCGCTCTCGTGGACCGGTTCGGCATTCGCCGGGCTTACGCGGCGGGTTTCCTGGTCTGGTCGATAGCCTCGGCCGCCATCGCCCTCAGCCGCGGGCCCGGCGACGTCATCGGCATGCGCATGGCGCTGGGCCTCGCCGAATCGGTCGCGCCGCTGGCCAGCATATCCTTCATCCGAAATAATTTTGCGGGGAAGGATCAGGGGCTGCCCACTTCCATCTATATTGCGGGGCAGAATGTTGGACCCGCGCTGGGGGCGATTGTAGGAGCCATCCTGTTGGACCGATTCGGATGGCGCATGATGTTTGCCATTACCGGATTAGGAGGGCTGATCTGGTTGCCAGGCTGGCTGTTCGCTGCCCCCCACGACGGAACACGCGCCGGGCGTCAAGCGGAAAAGTCGGCTGATGATCTCGCCGCGCCCCGGCGGTGGACGTGGCGCATGCTCCTGACCAATCGGGTCTTCTGGGCCATGTCGTTGTCCATCTTGCTGTCCTCTTATTATTGGTATTTTGTTTTGACCTGGGTGCCGAGTTATTTGATCCTCGCCCGAGGGTTTTCAACTCTCGGAATGGGACGGGTGGTCTCGACCGCGCTATTTACGATGGCCGTCGTGAATGTCGGCGCGGGCGTGGCGGTGGATAAAATGGCGGCGCGGATCGGAGTGTTCCGGGCACGTTTGCTCTTCGCGGTGTTGGGATATGCCGGGACGGCGGCAATCCTGCTGCTGCTGGTAACGCCGGATCGGTCCTGGGTACTTCCCATTTTCACGTTTTCGATGTGCGCGACTGGAATCGGCAATTCGAACTACTGGACGATTTCGCAACACGTGCCGCCGAAGAACCTGGTCGGGCGGACCATCGGATACCTGAACACGCTCTCCTGCCTGGCAGGCGTGGCGGCGCCGGTCATTACGGGGTTGATACTCGGGCCACAGAAGCACTTCGGCCCGGCGATTCTCGTGGCGGGCGTGTGCCCTGCTCTGTCCGCCGTCTGCTTGCTGGCCGCCGGATCCAAGGGGCTCGAACGGATGAAAGCGCTTCTGGTGGGCGAAGTTAACGCGGACGCGTAGTGTCCTGAGTCAGAAGTTCGTTGATTATTCGAGAACCCCCTCACCCCCGGCCCCTCTCCCCCAAGGGGGCGAGGGGAGAGTTGAGCTTACTCCCTCGCCCCCTTGGGGGAGAGGGTGGACCGCAACCGGCGCTTTCTCCAGCCGGGGCGGGACGGGTGAGGGGGTATTGCCACTCAATTTTGCAGTACTCACTAGGGCATGCGTAAGGACAAATCTTGCCGGCAGACTCCGGTCACCGCCTGTCGGATCCCTTGCGCTAGCCCTCCACTTCTTCCACGCATTCTTTCAGGATATCTAGGGCCTTGTCCATCTCGGCCTTGGTGATGGTCAAGGGCGGTGTGAGGGTGAGGACGTTTCCCATGGATATCTTAAAGCTCAGACCCTTGGCCAGGGCGCTGTACATGATCTGCTCCGCCTCGTCCCGGGCGCGCTCCCGCGTCTCCCGGTTCTTGACCAGCTCCACCCCCATGAGTAATCCCAATCCTCGAACGCTGCCGATGATCTCATGCGCATCCATCATGCGTCTCAGCCGGTCCAGGGCGTAACTGCCGATTTCTTGGGCATTTTCGATGAGGCCCTGGTCCTGCACGCACTCGATCATTGCCAATCCTGCCGCACAAGCCACCGGGTTCTTCTCGTGCGTGTAATGGCCCAAGGAGCGGTCCGGGGCCACGTTCAATCCCTCGCGAGCGATCAGCGCGGCCAGTGGCAATATCCCGCCGCCCAGCCCCTTGCCGATGACGAGCATGTCGGGGACGATGCCATAATGCTCGCAAGCGAACATCTTTCCCGTCCGGCCCAGGAAGGTAGTGACTTCGTCCAGAATTAACAACGCACCATGACGATCACACGCCGCGCGGATCGTCTGCCAATATTCCGGGGGTGGAATGTAGGGAGTGCTCCGCACGGTTTCGGAAATAACCGCTCCCACGTCGCCTTCCTTTTCCAACACGTATTCGAGATACCGGGCACACTTGAGGTTGCATTCGGTTCCACACTCCCAGGGGCAGTGAACAGGGTCCGGGGGCGGAACGTGCTCGGTGCCGGGAAGCAGCGGACCCATACCGCTCCGAAAGATGGCCTCGCCCCCGATGGAGATCACGTCCAGTGATGCTCCATGGAATGAGTCCCACATGGAAATGGTCTTGAATTTCCCGGTTGCCGCCCGCGCCAACTTGAGAGCCATTCCGATTGCGACAGTGCCTCCCGGCGCGAAGAGGACCCGGTTCAAATCTCCCGGCGCCAACTCCACCAACTTTTTGGCCAGTTTGATCGCGGGAATATTGGTATATCGGCGTGTACAAAACGAGAGTTCGTCCATTTGAGCCTTGATGGCCTCGATCACGTGACGGTTACCAAAACCCACTTGGTGGACGCTGTTCCCGTGAAAATCCATGTAGCGCCTTCCCTGGAGGTCCTCGATATAGATCCCTTCGCAATGGGAAAGCACGTCGAGGCATGGCGTGGACAGGGATTGATGGAGAAAGTACTTGGCATCTTCATCGAGCAATCGCTGGGTCTCGGCATCGATGTTCTTGCGCGCCCAATCCTTCCGCCGGGGAGAGATGTTCAAATCCCCCTCTGACCTGAACATGGCTAGGTCGTCCTGTGCGCTGGGCATGTCAGTCTATCTCCTCGAACGTGTTGGAATGGCGTGATGGGCGGTTGCCCAAATTAATGTTCCCCGAAGGGGAACAATTTCATTAGCCGTAGGTGAAACCTACGGATTGGGAGGACAATGAAAGGAATTCCTCCGACCCTGGAGGGGTCGAACCATTCGACCCCTCCAGGGTCGAAACCTGATTCCGCAGGTTATCCTTCCGTAGGTTTCACCTACGGCTAATGATATTTCTCCCCTTCGGGGAAACCTATGGACGTTCCCCCCGCGCCAAGCGGGCGTTGATCTTGTCCAAAACATCGGGCACATCGGAGATACCGTCCACGACGTAGTGCGCGCCTGACTGGTACATCCTTTGGTAAGCTTTTTCCAGCTTCTTCTTGAGAAGTTCATCCTCCAGGGCGGAGACCTCTTGTTCGGTCAGGCCCATCTCATTGCCGGTTTTTGCCACCCCAATTGTCCACATCCCGGCGTTAAGCCCCTCCAGGATGTCCGGTAACGTATCCCCCACTTTCACCATACTCTCCATAGGAAAAACTTGAAGGTTGAGGGCATTTTGCAGACACATCCAGGGGTAGGGCCGCCCGGCAGGTACTTGGGATGCGCAGACACTGGAATCAGGAACATATCCGCGTTTCTTCGCTTCTTCCAGGAGCACTTCCATCATCTCCGTTGTGTATCCGGTCGTAGAGCCGATTTTCAGTCCGCGCGCACGAAAGTCGGCCAGCGCTTCCAGCGTCCCGGGAATCAGATCGGCGTAATCCGCCAGGCAAGCCATTTGCAGCGGGACGAAGTCCCGGAACATGGCCTCTATATCCTCCTCATTGGGCAGGCGGCCGAAGGCGTCCTGCCACTGGCGCTGGACGGCCTCCGTTTGCGATATGGCGCGAATGTGAACCTTCTTGTGCGCACCCATCGGTTCCCGCGCTTGCTCGATGGTAATGGGAACTCCCCGGCGTTTGTAGACTTCCACAAATACCACCGCGGGGGCGAAACAACCGTAGTCCATGGTGGTTCCAGCCCAGTCGAGAATCACGCCTTTAACCGGGCCGCGATATGAACGCTGGAAAACAAAATCCATGCTTGCTACTCCTTCTGCATTTTTAGGGCGGGGCTTTACAGGCTGCGGAAAAACGCCCCCTCCCGGACAACCACCCCGGCGCTCGGCGCGCCACCCCTCCTCATCTGAGGAGGGGAGCTCTTTACCAACTCCCCTCCTGATTCAGGAGGGGTGGCGCGCCGAGCGCCGGGGTGGTGCCCATTCGTCCTGCCAGCCTGGCCGCGTGGCGGCCGCAAGTTCAATCCCCATTTCGTTGAGGGTCTGTCGCACGGCACTCAGGAGGTGGCGGATATCGTCCGGAAAGATGTGGCCGATGCTTCCGATGCGAAAACAATCTGCCTGGCTGGTTTTGCCGGGGTAGATGACGTATCCCTTTTCACTAAGCCGCTCGTAGAATGTTTCGAAGTTGAATAAGGGATGACGCGGATAATGAAAGGCGGTGATGATGTAACCTTGCAATTCAGGGCGCAGGAACTCCTCAAAGCCCAGTTCGCGCATTCCCTCCAGAAGCATATCGCGGTTGGCGCGGTAGCGGGCCGCCCGCCTATCCACCCCTCCTTCCTCTTCTAATTCTTTCAGAGCTTGATGAAAAGCCAGGAGGGCGTGCGTGGGCGGCGTGAAACGAAACTGCCCATTGCTTTCCAACCCGTTCCACTGCGCCAACAAATCAAGGCTCAGGCTGCGCGCCCAGCCCTTTGTGGCGAGGAGCGCCTCCCGCCGCGCGAGTACGAAGGCAAACCCCGGAACGCCTTCGATGCACTTATTGGCGGAGGAGACGAGGTAATCGATCCTACACTCCGACATGTTGAGGGGAATTCCGCCAAAGCTGCTCATGGCATCCACGATGTAGCGGCGCGCGTGCCGGCAGACGACCTCCCCGATTTCGCGAACCGGGTTGATCATTCCGGTGGAGGTTTCGCAGTGCACGACCGCCGCGTGGGTGAATGAAGGGTCGCCGCCCAGAACGCGGTCGATCTCCATAGGGCTAATGGGTTGGTGTTCCTCTCCCTCGATCACATCGTTCGCTATTTTCAAAGCGGTTGCGATCTGGACGAGGCGTCGCCCGTAAGCGCCATTCGCCGCGATCAGGATTTTCCCCGTGGGCGGGATGACGGACCCGATCACCGACTCCAGCGCGAAGGTGCCGCTTCCCTGCATGGGAATGGCTTCATAGTCGGGGGTGGAAACAGCGGCGAGGCTGACGAGACGCCGGCGGATGTCCCGCACTAGGGCCAAGAATTCGATGTCCCTGGAACCCAGGTCCCGCAACATGGCCTGCTTGACGGCCCTACTGGTGGTCAAAGGGCCAGGGGTGAACAGAATCTTGTCGACGCTTTCCCTCAACTGAGTTCCTCAAAGGGCCCGTGAGCCCAGGCTAACCAAAATGAGCTGCTGTCCTGACATCAAGCGTAGCGCCGGCTTCCAGCCGGCATTGAGCCGCCAAGATGGCGGCATTACGCTTGAATTGGTCAGCACCGGAAACGAGTCTAGCTTGAGACTCGGCATTCCCACAAGCCTAAGTCGCCCCACTGCGTCCTGACTTGTAATTCCAGCGTGTCGCCAGCATCCCGCCCCCAATCAGGGAAAGCACCACGAAGAGGTAAAAGAGAATGTCCCAACTGTAGTGTGCGGTGACGAACGCAACCACGAACGGGGAAACGATCATGCCCAGGTGTCCGATGCCGTCGATGAAACCGGAAGCGGTGGCGGCGCCCTCTTTGGAACCGACGTCCTGAGCGGCCGCGCCCGACATCAACGTGTCAGGACCGTAGGTCATGATACCGACCAGCGAAATGCCGATGGCGGTCCAGAGGCGCCCCATGGTGCTGAGCTTCGGCAGGATCAGACTGGTCAGGGCGAGTCCCCAGAGCATTAGCGCTCCGACCGGAAAGCGGCGGGAATCGAAGAGCTTCTCGGAAGCGTAGCCGGCGATGATAGCCCCAAGAAAGCCCACCAGTTCGTATAGCGAGGACGTGTAACCCGCGTCTTGCACGGAATACTTCAGATGCTGGGTCATGTAAAGAGGCAGCCAGAAGAGGAATGCGTACCGCGTGAGAATGAGGAAGAAATACATGGACCCAATGAGCCACAAGGCAGGGTCCTCGAGGACCTCACGCACCGCCGATCGCGACGCGCCGGTGGCGAGGGACGCTTCCGAAGCCGCCACGCCCGAGGCCGGCGCAACAGGGTTGTCTTCCACCTCCGGTAGGCCGACATCGGAGGGGCGATTGCGCACGAAAAAGACGTAGATCAGGGTGATGACGAGCAGTAGTAAGGCAGGAAACCAGAATCCGCGCCGCCAACCCCAGCGCGGAACCAACCACACGCTGGTGGCGGCGAACGTGGCGAATACGGTGGCGAGGAATCCGCCCAGCACATAATTGGTGCACCACCAAGCCATCACCACTCCCCGTTCCGTGGGGCGAAACCAGCAGGCCATGGTTTTTACCAGTCCTGACCAACCGGTGGATTGCCCGGCGCCGGCCAGGCAAGCCAGGAGGATCAGCCACCCGAGCGATGACCCGAAGCCCAGTAGCAGGTTGGCGCCGACCACCACGAAGAGCCCGGCGCCCACCACTACCCGCGTCCCGAAACGGTCGGAAAGCAGGCCGCAAACAAACTGGCCGATGGTGTAAAAGAGGCTGTAGCCGAAGACCAGGTTCGCGAGCTGGGCGTTGGTGTACCCACGATCTTGCTGGAGCAGCGGCATCACCACGCTGATGTTCTTGCGGCAAAGGTAAAACCCCGCATAGGTGATCCAGGTGATGATGAAAATGCGCCAGCGCCAGTACCTGGCAGCTCGCTTTGCAGGGGCGAAGTCTGGATGCGCGTTGGGCATCACTTCCGCCGCGGAATAGTCCATAGGAGCTCTCGGATTGAGAATTTGCCTGAGCTGGGCACAGGAACTTCGACTACCGGCGCAGGACGGCCAATCCCACACCTGGGAGTCCAAATGTTGCGGCGGCGAGTTTACCTCGCCACGATGCCGTGGCGGCGAGTTTACCTCGCCACGATGCCGTGGCGGCGAATTTACCTCGCCACGATGCCGTGGCGGCGAATTTACCTCGCCACGATGCCGTGGCGGCGAGTTTACCTCGCCACGATGCCGTAGCGGCGAGTTTACCTCGCCACGATGCCGTAGCGGCGAGTTTACCTCGCCAAATGGCGGCGTAAAGCCGCCTCTACATCATCTTCGAGACAAGCAGTTAAGACTCAAAATTCGGCGAACGAAATGAAAATACCATGGAAGAAGAGGATTGAGCTACGGTTTTGTCGCCACGGGTGTTCACAAGGGAGTAAGGTCCGAGGGGGCAAAGAGCCCACCCTTTTATTTGGTAGACATTCTACCACCTCGTGTGGTAGATTAACTGCCACTATGGCCAAGCAACCCTCCGGAAACCGCGTCGAACTCGTTTATGGCTCGCTCGACATGCTGATTCTGCGCACCCTGCGCTGGGGACCCACGCACGGGCATGGCATTGCCAAGTCCATCGAGCGCTCGTCGGACGAGACCCTTAGGGTGGAACACGGATCGCTCTACCCGGCCCTTCAGCGCCTGCAACAGGAAGGCTGGATTTCGGCCGAGTGGGGCGTTTCCAAAAACAATCAGCGGGCCAAGTACTACCGTCTGACCGTGGCGGGGCGACGGCAATTGCTGGCCGAGACCTCGCGCTGGGAGCGCTTTGTGCGGGCCATTACCGGCGTTCTGCGCCCCGCCGAGTCCGCGGAAGGGCAGTGAGGAGCGCGGGCTTCCAGCCCGCCGAGTGCCGCCAAGTCCGATCTGCGGACTCCGATGGAGTCCATCGGACTCCAGAAATCGGAGATGGCGGCGCTACAATCTGCTGTCGCGTCGATCTCCGATCGACGATGCGGCGGTCGGAGACCGCCGCGACCGTAGGGGCACCCCTCGTGGGTGCCCGCTGAGGACGTGTCATGGCCATCTTGGCCATGCGCGGGCACGGGCAGGATGCCCGTGGCACGTCGGTAAGGGCAGCCACGAGGCCTGCCCCGACGAGACGCGTTGCTGGCGGCTACGCCGCGCTTCGCTACATGCGGTAGCTGAATTCTGAGAGCTGATGGCTGATAGCTGATGACTGAAAACTGATAACTGAGGACTTAAGATGCGCTGGCGGCGCGAGGTTGCCAAATTCGGAGCGCTGTTTCGCCGGCAGAAGCCGGTGGACGATCTCGCGGAAGAGATTCGCTCTCATCTCGCCATGGAAGAACAGGAGAACCTGGAATCCGGCATGGCGCCCGAGGAGGCCCACTATGCCGCGCTGCGTCGGTTCGGCAACGTGACCTTGGCGCAAGAGAGGAGCAGGGAGATGTGGGGATGGAATTCTCTTGAAACCCTCGGGCAGGACCTCCGTTTCGGCCTTCGCCAACTCCGGCGCAGTCCCGGATTCACCGCGGTGGCGGTGTTGACGCTCGCGCTGGGCATCGGCGTAAACACGGCCATCTTTGGTCTTATTGACGCCGTCATGCTGAGGATGCTGCCCGTTGAAAAGCCTGGCGAGCTCTTTAAGATGGAATTCGGCAATGCGGATGAGGGTGGGGGTGACGTTTTCACCACTCCGATGTGGGAGCAACTACGCAACTACCAAGACGTTTTCTCCCGCACCTTCGCTTGGTTCGGCAATAGCTTCTATCTGGCTGAAGGGGGAACGACCCGTACTGTCGATGGATTGTGGGTCAGCGGTGGGTTTTTCAGCGTCCTGGGGCTGCGCCCCGCGGCGGGACGCTTGATTGCCGATTCGGACGACCAGCGCGGCTGCCCGGCGGCAGCCGTGCTCAGCTATGGATTTTGGCAGGAACGCTACGGCGGGGCGAAGAGCGCCGTGGGCAGCACACTGTCGCTTGGCGGCCATCCCTTCGAAGTGATCGGCGTCGCGCCGCCTGGCTTCTTCGGCATGGGGGTGGGTGGGAAGTTCGACGTGGCGGCGCCCATCTGCGCTACGGCGATCTTCGACGGAAAGCAGCCGCGCCTGGACAGGAATGACCTTTTTTGGCTGAACGTAGCGGGGCGCATCAATCCGAAGCTCAGCAGGGCGCAACAAACCGCGCAACTCGGAATGCTTGCGACCAGGCTCTTTGTGCCACCGAACGCGTCACCCGAGGAACGTGAAGCTTTGATGAAAATAACCCTGCGGATCGTTCCCGCGGGGACGGGTATTTCCGGTCTACGCGGCCAATTCAGCCATGCCCTCGAGATCCTGATGGCGGTGGTCGGAATGGTACTGCTCATCGCCTGCGCCAACCTCGCGAGCCTGACGCTGGCGCGCGGCGCGGCGCGCCGCAAGGAGATCGCCGTGCGGCAGGCGTTGGGAGCCAGCCGCACGCGCCTTGTCCGGCAACTCCTCACCGAATGCGTTCTGCTTTCCTCCGCCGGGGCACTGCTCGGCGTCCTTCTGGCGCGCTGGACGGCAGCCCTGCTACTGCGCCTCATTTCGACAGCAAACAACACGGTCTCCCTGGACCTCTCCCCCGACACTCGCATTCTGGGATTCGTCCTGGCGACCGTTGCGCTCACCTCTCTTCTCATGGGCCTGCTACCGGCGCTGCGCTCGACGCGGGTGTCGCTGAGTTCAGCCATGAAAGGTAGCCAGTCTTCTGAAACGGGGCGGGATATGGGCTTTCGGGGTCGCCGGTGGATCGTCGGGTCACAAGTGGCGCTTTCACTCGTTCTCCTGGTGGCGGCCGGCTTATTGCTGCGAAGCTTCGTGATGCTGGCAACGCTCGACATCGGGTTTGACCGCAACAACGTCCTAGTAGTAGACGCCGACCTGAGGGCGGCAAATGTGCCGCCGGACCGCTGTTTGGCTACTTACGCTGAGATCGAAAGCCGGCTGAAGGCTTTGCCCGGTGTGCTTTCGGTAGGTCTGGGCCACTCGCCGATGTGGTGGGGCACCGCGGAATTCGGCCATGTTGAATCCGATTGGTTCAAGCTGAACACCTACAATCTTGACGACATTGCGGGAGTGGTCATAGGCGATTTCATCTCGCCCGGCTATTTGCCAACGCTGCGAATACGATTCCTGGCCGGTCGCAATTTCTCAAGCGCCGACGTTGAAACTTCCTCGGATGTGGCTATCGTCAATCGGACCTTCGCGCGCCGCTTCTTTCCGCATTTGAATCCTATCGGAAAAACTTTTCGAATGTGGGACATGCCAGGAGAAAAGGCCTTCGAGGTTGTGGGAATGATAGAGGATTACAAATATTCATCGCTGCGAGAGAAAGCTCTCGCCGTCGCATTCCTGCCCGTTAACCAGTTGCCCTCGCCGCTGCTTGGATCTCGGCGGACTCTCGAACTGCGCACGGCGATCCCGCCGTCGGCATTGGTCGCACCGGTTCGGGCCGCGGTCGCCCAAGTGAACAGCGCAATTCCTCTCGAGTTCAGCACGGCGGCCGAACAGATCGATGATTCCCTGGTGCAGGAGCGGTTGTTGGCGTTGCTTTCCGGCTTGTTCGGCGCGCTGGCTCTGCTGCTGGCGATGATCGGCCTTTTTGGAACCTTCAGCTATTTGGTGACGCAGCGGCAATCGGAGTTCGGCATTCGGATGGCGCTGGGCGCGACGCCTGGCTCGATTCTGGGCCTCGTTATGCGTGATCTGGTCGCAGTCCTGGCCGGCGGCTTGGCCGCAGGAATTCTGATTTCGCTGGCCGCCACGCGCGTCCTCCAACAAATGCTGTTTGGCCTCGGGCCGCGCGACGCAACAACGATGCTCCTGGCCGCGGGCGTTCTCACGGCCGTGGCGCTGCTGGCGGGTTACCTGCCCGCGCGGCGAGCGACGAAGATTGATCCCATGGTGGCGCTGCGGTATGAGTAAGGCAGTGGTTAGTGCATAGTGGACAGTGGATAGTGATGAGCCGAATCGCAACTTTCCAACGCCTGTCGGAGGGGACCCGTGCTACCGTCGTGAAGTTTTGGGCGGGCAGAGAAGCGGGATCATCTCACGGCTGTTCCGGCGATAGATACGGAAATCTTCCTCGTCCAGGGTAATCACGGTGTGTTGGGGAAACAGTTCGCTCATGCCAAAGGCCACGATCAGGCCGGTATCGGCAATAGCCTTCATGAACGCGCAAATCCCTTCCGGGAGGAGAGATCCTGGGGGCCGCTGATTTTTCCCGCATGGCGAAGGAAGCTCTGATTTCCCGCTTCGGACCGGGCACGCTCCAGTTGCTGACGGATAATCCGGCCGGCGGGCAAACCCATCCGCCGGCTCTTCTCCTGGAGCCACTCCGCGAGTTCCGGTGTAAGACGAACGCTGATTGTGTGACTCATACGGCAGAAAGGTAGCACAGACGGAAATTGCCGTCAACCCCGGCGGCGACCAAGGTCGATCCTGCTTGCGAGCAAACTTGGCATCGGCGGGCCCCAGGCTCATGGGAATCTGCGGGGAGAAGAATTCTCGGGGATGGCGGCACAGCTTCATACGCAATAAGCTACGACATTTCACCTGCTCCGTGGGCTACAATTTCTTGCATGTAGGCTCAAAATAGTTCTTGACATCGGCTATCGGATAAGCTATGATCAAGATCCGTGCCGGCGGTCTGCCCGCGCGAAGCGCCTCTCGAATTCTCCCTCACGAGAGGGCGAAATACCGAGAGGACAGGAAATTGAGTTGCAAACCGGGCTCCCAAGGTCGGAGCTATGGGAAGGCCGCTGAATGCCTAAATGTGCAAGAAACAAAAGGGGATAGCTGTGGGCAGAGAAAACCGTCAGGAATTGATGTCGTTGAAATCAAAAGGGTTAATTCGCGTCTGGGCAGCCCGATTCGCAATAGAAAAAGCATACGTAAAATGAAGGTATAACCCTATGGTTTGCTGAAAACAAAGGAGATAAAAATGACTTGGCCCAAAATCGCTCCTACCCCTAAATGTTTAACAAAATAAGCAACTTATCGCTGCTATGCCTAAAAGTTATTGAAAGGAAAGGAGAAAGGCGCTGGCGGAAATTGTGAATTATGAAATCTGAATTCTGGATGAAGCCGGCCGATGGCTCTATGACCCGATGAGCCGATGACCCGATGGCCCGATTCTGCATCTGGGTTATACTGAACATGGAGGATATTTCGACGCCTTTGAAAGCCCCGGCCTTGATCTTACGCACCCTCAATCTCGCGGCCCTGCTCTTCTTTTCCGCCCCCGGGCTGTACCCGCAAACCCCTGCGGCGCCACCCGACGACGCGGCCGCGCAAGCCGTGAAGTTCACCGCCCTTTATAACGCTATCGAACAGCATTACGTGGACCCGGTCGATCCCGACCATGCCATTTTCGATGGCGGAATTCGCGGCATGCTCTCGGCCCTCGACCCCTTCTGCGCATTTCTGGACCGCGAGCAATTCGAGTTGATGCAGCAGCAGGCGCGCGGGGAATCCATAGGATTTGGCTCGATCCTTTATGTCTCAGCCGCGAAGGTGGTCATTTTGCAGACCACGCAGGGCTCCCCTTCGTTTCGAGCCGGCCTGGCGCCCGGAGATGAAATCGTGGCGATCAACGGCGAGAGGGTCGATCGGCTGGATTTTCAATCGCTGATCGACCTTCTCAAGAGCTCCCGCTCGCGCCCCGTGCGTCTGGGAGTCATTCATCCCGGCCGGGTCGTACCCGAGGACTTCAACCTGCGCCCGGCGGAGATCGCTCTGCCCTCGGTTGACAAGGCCTTCCTATGGTCACCCGGCATCGCTTACGTGCATATCACCAGCTTTGAAGGAAAAACCCCGGACGAGATGGCAACCGCGCTGGATGGGATGGACGCACCCCACCTGAAGGGGTTGCTCCTCGATCTGCGGGATAATCACGGCGGCATCGTGGATTCCGCCGCGGCGGTGGCCGGCCTTTTCCTGAAACAGGGCGACACGATTCTGACGACGCGCGGCCGCGCCATGCCGGAAAAGGTTTACCGCGTTCCGGAAATGCCCCGGCACTATGACTTGCCCATCGTCGCGCTGGTGAATGGTGAAACCGCCAGTGCCGCGGAAGTCCTGGCCGCCGCGCTCCAGGAGCATGACCGGGCGGTCATTGCCGGCCTCCCGACTTACGGCAAAGGTGTGGTGCAATCGGTGACGGAACTCAGCGAGCAAACCGGCTTGGCGCTTACCGCCGGCCAATATTTTACGCCCAGTGGACGATCCATCCAACGGCCGCTGGCCGGTACCGCACTTACCTTTGCATCTCTCTCTTCCTCCGCGCTGGCCCATCTGAAAGCGGAGAAGCCCACCACCGGCACTGACCCGGCCGGACCCGTCGCCGCCACGTTTCACACCGACGGCGGCCGCCCCGTCACCATCGGCGGAGGTATCACTCCCGATGTGGCCCTCGCGGCGCACACGGACGACCCCTGGCTATCGTTCGTCACTCAACGCGGCTACCTGACGAGCTATGCGGAATCCTATCTGACCACCCACGGCAAATTGGCCGAACCGTTCGAGGTCTCCCCGGAAATGCTGGAGGACTTTAAGGCAACGCTTGGGCGCAACGGCGTGCGCGTTCCCGAGGAGTATTGGTCGAAGGATCAGGACGATCTGAAGTTGCGGCTCAAGGTGGAACTTACGAGCTTAATGTATGGTTTGGAAAGGGGTAATGAACTTGGAACCAAGGGCGACCCGCAAGTCCAGCAAGCCGTTAGCCTGTTCTCGCGCGTCGGGCAGATTCTCAAAGGGCAATAGCGATGGACGGCGCAAATCAGGCCGGTCCCTCATGGGAGATCACGGGTTGATGCGATTTACACCTAAACCAGATTCTCCTGGAGGGCGCAGAGTCGTCCCTCGGCGGAGCGCCGAGATTAGATTTTTTCGCCCTTGCAAAACAGTGGCCAAAGGTGTATACTGAATATGCTTGATCAGTTTTTGTGACCGAACGCCACGTTCGTCGGAGGCCGCAAAACGAATGATTTTGCGGCTTTTTCTGTCTATGGGGAGCGGTTGCGAGACGAGAACAAGTTAAACTCAAACAATCAAAGGAACACAGAAACAATATGGAAAGAGAACAAGGTGTAGTGAAGTGGTTCAATAACTCGAAGGGCTATGGATTTATCCAGCGCGCTTCCGGAGATGATGTCTTCGTCCATCACTCCGCCATCCAAGCAGAAGGATACCGATCGCTCGCGGAAGGCGAGGCGGTGGAGTTCTCCGTCACCAAGGGTCCCAAAGGCCTGCAAGCTGAGAGCGTCAAGAAGCTCTAAGAGCCAACTGACAATTAGCATACTGCCCGCGCCTTGCTCGGTGGCAATGGCGCGGGCAGGCATCCTTAGATCCCGGGAGGAAACCCTTATGCAAATCCAATATGTCGGATTTCAACTCAAAGCGCATGGCCGGGATTACACGTATAAAGTAATCGACAAGCAAACGGAAGAACGCGAGTTTATTTTCAGCATTTCCAACCGCGCGTTTATGGAGAAGCAATTGCCGTTTCAGGACGCGGCCGCTCTCTGCTATCAAAAGCTGCAAAAGGCCCTCGGTCTCGAGACCGCCGAGAACCCTTTGCCGCGGCGTACCACTCTGTCCGACCAGGAGCTCGACGTTTACCGCGAGTCCCGCCGCCCCGCGCGCAAGCGCTCTTGGTAAACTCCCGCCGGCCAAGGGATAGCAAGAGCAAGCGCACCTTCAATCGGGGCCCGGTTTGATTAAAGGGTGAATTCAACCTCCTGAAGCGCGACCAATCGAACCGGGCCCAATAATCCTGCGGGGAGGAGATTCTCGGCCCCATACTCTGCCACGTTGGTGTCATACCAGGCGCGCCGCTCGTTGTAGTTGCCGTATTTCTCGATGACTTTTTCCACCCACCAGCGCATCCAATTGTGCGAATCACTTCCGGGCTCGGTAAAGGCACTCTTGAGCGATTCCTACCCGGCGTCGGACGGCGCTCCACTTGGGGCGGCAAATAACCGGCCGGGCCGGAGCAAGCTTCCATTGGCCAGAGTCCGGTCGAGCAGGCCCCCGGAAACCAAGGCCAGAGAGTTTTTCAAGAACCTTCGTCGATACATCCCTGATCTCCTCGCAGTCGAGTTAAAGGAGAAGCAGGAGCGAATCCCCCCTGCGATTCGTCCGCCTCATTCGCCGGGAGGTTATAACTCACTCTTGCCATGATTGCAAATTCTCTGCGCATGAATACAAACAGGGTCGGTCTCTCTATCACCTGTCAAACAAATCCTGCTCACCTCGTAAATTTGGGCTTCCGCGGACCTGAGTTCTGGTTAGAATGACGGCGCGAATAGGAGGACACGATGAAACCTCTCAGCAGTGGGATAAGTCGCCGTCATGTCTTGCAGACGGCCCTGGCGGGCGTGACCGCGTGGAAGGGAGGCTATACCTGGACGCAGGAAAGTCCCATCTCAACGGCGCCTCCAAGCAGCAAAGGCTCGCTACGCGTAGAAGTTGAGGGTGCGCGACCGCTCATCTCATTCCTGGGCTGGGACACGGAGGGGGGAAAGCGCGTTGATACGAACCTGCTGCGGGCGAATTCCTCCGTGGGGCTGCGAGTTCATGCCGCCGGACAGGTACTCACGGGGCCGCAACTTGCAACGTCCGTCGAAGGAGCCGGCGCGGAGGGCTCGCGTTTTATCCTGAGCTTTCCGCCGGATTCAAGAATCATCTGTGAGGTTCATCCCGAAGGCGATCGCATGACCCTCAGCCTCACCGCCCAAGGCCCCAGCAGGAACCGCATCGACTTCTTGGAAGTGATTTTCCCTTTTGACCCCCGCGTGACGCCGACCACCGTGTTAGCCAGTGCCTGGAACGACGACAGGAGTCTCCGTTTGCCCGGCATCGTGAGTGCGCCCGATTATGGTCAGATGCTTTTGTCGGATTTGAATCATCGCGAGCTGCGGGCGCGGCTCGAGGGCAGCCGCAAAGATCAAACGGTGGATCTGATCGTTGAACTTCGTCATCTTAGTTCGGGCGAAACCTACAAGTTGGAGCTTGCCCCCGTGAGGCTCGATCCTCCTGCCGGGCTCGCGGATGCGGCGCTGTGGCGAGCGGTGCGGCGCGGGTGGTTCAACATCTGGCAACCCAGTTCACGCTGGGGAGAACAGGACCGCCCTTTCAGCGCGCCGGCGGGGCTGCTCTCCAATAACGTCATCAGCGATCCCGTCAGCTTCGCCTTGACCTTTTATGCCGACCTTGCGCTGTGGACTCCCGTCTTGCCGGGTAACATCTCCGCCGGCGCGCACGTCCGGAGCACGCTGGACTGGTGGCTTGACCATAAGACTCTGCCGACCGGCGAAGTCATCGGCTACTGGGACATTGCCAATTTCCTCGATGCCAACACCGGGCCGCTGATTGCCGCCTGGGACTACGTGGAAGCGACGGGCGATAAAGCATGGCTCGCCCGGCGCATCGACCGGCTCGAATTCCTCGCCGAATTCCTCGCCCAGCGGGACATCGACCACGACGGCATGGTGGAAGCCACGCAGAGCGGCAACTACGGCACGCTCCATGAGCCGGCGCGATCCTCCGATTGGTGGGATGCGATCAATACCGGGCACAAGGACGGTTATGCGAACGCCTTCATCTATCGCGCCTGGCGCTGCCTCGCCGACCTCGAGCGGCAGCTCGAGCGGCGCGCGCCCCAGGAGCGCTACACGCAACTTGCCGACCGGCTCAAGGCCGTCTACCGGAATACCCTCTTTAACCCAAAGACCGGATGGTTGGGTTGGTGGCGAAGCGCCGACGGGGAATTGCACGACTATGCCACGCCCGTCGTCAACGGCCTGGCAATTGAATATGGATTGGTCTCGCCCGCCGAAGGGCGCCAAATCCTGGCGCGTCTGCGCAAGAAAATGGAGGCCGCGGGGTTGCACCGGTTCGACCTGGGAATTCCGGGCGTGCTCATCCCCGTCCGCCGTGGTGACTATCTGCTGCCCGACGGCCTGGGAATCGGCAAGCGCGAGGATGGCTCGGACACCTTTGGTCAATACGAGAATGGCGGGATTAGCGCCGGGCAGGGATCACATTTCGTAAACGCCCACTACGTCGTCGGCGAGCAGAAGCAAGGCGACGAGATGCTGCACGACATGCTCGGACGGCAGGCGACGATAGGATTTCAGAACGGCGTTCGCAACGAAGGTGGCCAGGGAATCGATTGGACCACCTGGAGCGGCAAGCCCTGTGGTTATGAGGGATACCTGGCCGATGTCTTCCTTTTGTTCTTGGGAGTCCTGTTACGTGAGCCGGCCTTCCGCAAGCGCTACTATCGGCCCCTCGGCGGGGCTTAGCTGCGTTCCCATCTCTTTTCCCTTGCACTTCTACAAAAGCCGGAGTATCGTGACTCCTGTAGAAGCAGAAAGGGAGATGACATGGGTACGGAACGCCTCGATCTTCCGCAGGGAACTCTCGACCTCCTCATTCTAAAAACCTTGGCCCTGGAACCGCAGCACGGTTGGGCGGTTTCCGAGCGCATTCAACAGATTTCGAGCGACGTGCTGCGCATTCAGCAAGGGTCGCTTTACCCCGCCCTGCACCGCCTCGAGCGGCGCGGCTGGATTAAGGCCAAGTGGGGCGCGTCCGAGAACAACCGCCGCGCCAAATTCTATGAGCTCACCAAAAGCGGGCGCAAACAGCTCGAGGCGGAACAAAGCGCCTGGCGGAAACTTACGCTGGCAGTCGGACAGGTGTTAGAAGAAACGGCGTAGGAGTGCGCTGGATTGCCGATTTCCGATTGCTGATTGTCGATTGTATTGATGCAAGGAAAAAGGAAACGCCGATGATAATCGACCTAATATATCGTTTTCGGGCTTTGTTCCGGCGCAAATCAATGGAAGCGGAATTGGACGAAGAATTACGCGCGCACTTCGAGCGCCAAGTCGAGAAGTATATCCAATCGGGGCTGACGCGCCAGGAAGCGGCGCGGCGGACGCACCTGGAATTCGGCGGTCTCGACCAGGTGAAGGAAGAGTGCCGGGACGCGCGCGGTGTGAACTTTGTTGAAACCCTCGTCCAGGACCTGCGTTACGGCCTGCGCCAGTTAAGGCGCAATCCCGGATTCACTGCCGTTGCGGTCCTCACCCTCGCCCTCGGCATCGGCGCCAACACGGCCATCTTCAGCGTCGTGAACGCGGTATTGCTCCGCCCGTTGCCGTACCCCCATCCGGGTGAGATCGTCCACGTGAACCTGGTCTGGAAGGATGGAGGCGTAAACGATACTCTGACTGGCATGGAGTTTGAGTTCTACCGCAATCACGCGAGCGCGTTCGAGGCCATGGCCGGTTTCCGGGGCGGTCCGGACCTTTCCCTCAAACGGGGCGGCGCCTCCGAATGGATGAGTTCCCTTCGGGTCACCGATGGCTTCTTCCGGGTGCTGGGAGTTGCTCCGGCGCTCGGCCGTGGTTTCCTGCGTGAGGAGACCCGCGCGGGAAGTGCTCCAAGTGTGGTGCTAAGCGATGCCCTGTGGCGTAAAGCCTTCGCCGCCGATCCCACGGTGATCGGGCGGCAAGTGGAAATGGGCGAGGCGAACTACACCGTGGTGGGAGTCATGCCGCCCCGATTTACATTCGTCGAGCGGCCGGCAGATGCTTTCGTCGCGCTCCAGTTGGGCCGCAGCATCGAGGACACCGGGATGAACACCTATGTCATCGCCCGGCTAAAGCCGAAAACAAGCCTGACCCAAGCGCAAGCGAACCTTAGCGTGGTGTTTGAACAATTGCGCCGGGGAGGCTCCGTGCAGTCGGGGCAGCAGGGTGTCCAGTTAGTGAGCTACCAGAAGTGGCTGGCCGGGGACCTGCGCCCCAGCCTGCTGATGCTTTTTGGAGCCGTGGGCCTTCTCTTGCTGATCGCCTGCGCCAACGTGGCCAGCTTGATCATGGCGCGAGCGACGGCCCGGCAAAGAGAAATCTCCATCCGGCGGGCTCTCGGTGCTGAACGCGGGCGGCTGCTGCGCCAGTTCCTGGTGGAAAGTCTGCTCATCGCCTTGATTGGAGGCGCGGCGGGACTGCTGGCGGCCGGGTGGGTCCTGAAAGGCCTGGTATCCTCGATTCCCTGGGACATCCCCTCCACAACCCATATTGGACTCGACGGCAGCGTCCTCGCGTTCACGTTTCTGGTGGCGCTCGGGACCAGCTTGGCGTTCGGATTGACTTCCTACTGGCAAACCTCGCTGCTGGACCCCAATGCCACGCTGAAGGAAGGGAGCACGCAGGGTGGACGCAGCACCGGTCGTAGCCGCGCCCGCAGCGCGCTGGTGATCAGCGAAGTCGCGCTCTCCTTAATGCTGCTGGTGGGGGCGGGGCTGTTGATGGAGAGTCTCTATTATCTCCACCAGCAGAAACTGGGTTTCGACCCTCAGCATGTCTACACCATGAACACTCCCTTTGCGCCAGAGGACCGGGTCACTACTGACCAGGTGTGGAATTTCGAGCAACAGGTGCTTGGACATATCAGGGCGGTGCCGGGGGTCACATCAGCCGCCGTCGTAAGCACGCCGCCGCTGATGGGTCCCAACAATCTCCCCACCCAGCATGAGGGCCACCCCGAGCACAGCATCGGCGGCATGGAGTACCGGGCGATCAGTCCCAGGTATTTCCAGACGATGCACATTCCCGTCCTTCAGGGCCGCGGTTTCCAGGAAACGGACACAGTTTCCTCCACTCCGGTGGCGATGGTTAGCGAAACGGTGGCGCGCGCCTGGTGGAAGGATAAGTCTCCGATCGGCGACCGACTGGTGGTGGGCGAATATGACGGGCGGCAGTTTCCCGAGGTCTTGGAGCCGCCCCGCGAGGTCGTAGGTGTGGTCGGGGATGTGAAGAACCTGGCGATCAATGAGGAACAGCCGACCACCGTCTACGTGCCGGCCTCGCAGCTTTTCCGGCCTCCCAACTCCACGGCGTGGGTAGTTCGCGCCAGCAGCAACCTTGCTCTCGGCACAGAGCTCCGCCGGGCCGTGACCGCAGTGAATCCTGACCAGCGCGTGTTGCACCTGCAATCGATGTCTGATGTGGTCGCCAAGGAGGTGGCGCATCCGTCTTTTGACGCGCTGCTCATGGGAGTATTCGCCGCCCTGGCGCTGGCGCTGACTTCGGTGGGAATCTACGGCGTGCTGAGCTTCCATGTCGCGCAGCGCACGCAAGAGATTGGCATTCGCATCGCGCTGGGCGCCAAGCGCGAGAACGTGCTCCTCATGGTGGTGGGGCAGGGTGCGCTCCTGGCGGCTGTGGGGATCGGGATCGGTCTCGCGACCGCCCTCGCCCTGAGCCGTTTCCTCTCAAGCCTGCTGTACGGCGTGAAGGCCACGGACCCTCTGACATTCATCGCCGTTTCACTGATCCTGGCGGCGGTGGTGCTGCTGGCCAGCTACATCCCCGCCCGCCGGGCGACCAAGGTCGACCCTATGGTGGCGCTGAGGTATGAGTAGGTGCCAGGTGTCAGGTGCCAGGTGTCAGGTCGTTGGTGGTAGGTTGGGGGTGCTGTGTCGCGAAGTATCCAGCTTTTGACCGTTGGACAGAGGGACTGCCCTGGAAATGGCTGTGCCGAAGGCACCTTGGAGTGCGGTAGCAGCAGCTACCGCCTTTCTTCCTCCCCGCCTTGCACATTTGCCGTATTAACCGAAAGCGGAAGGCGGTAGCTGCTGCTACCGCAGTCCAAGGCGCTGCGCGCATTTTCATCGTCGATGGTGCGCCGAAGGCTCACCACAAAAAATGAATCGGCAAGCAGTCCTCGCTAGGGAAACGGAAGCAATTCGGAGGTGCCCGTGATCAGCGACCTTCTGTATCGTTTGCGGGCTTTGTTCCGGCGCAAGTCGATGGATGCGGAATTGGACGAAGAACTCCGCGCGCACTTCGAGCGGCAGGTGGAGAAGTATGTCCAATCGGGGCTGACGCGCCAGGAAGCGGCACGACGAGTGCGTCTGGAATTCGGCGGGCTCGACCAGGTAAAAGAGGAGTGCCGCGACGCCCGCGGTGTGAACTTCATCGAGACGATGATTCAGGATCTCAGCTACGGCGTTCGCATACTTCGCAGGAACTTCGGCGTCACTGCCGTGGCGGTTCTCTCCCTCGCCCTGGGTATCGGCGCCAACATCGCCCTTTTCAGCGTCATGAATGTCATGCTCCTCCGGGCACTGCCGGTGAGGAATCCGCAGGAACTCGTGGAGTTTATCAGGTTGGCCCCGGACGGGACCATGATGGGCAACCTCGAATATGCGATGTTCGACCATCTGCGCCAGAACACCTCTGTGCTCTCCGGCACCTTTGCTTTTTGGTCGGACAGCCGCGTCTTACGTTCCAGTGGCGGGTCGGAACGGGTCTGGGTCCATGAAGTGTCCGGCTCGTTTTTCCCCACGCTGGGAGTCAAACCGCTTTTAGGGCGTGCGATCGATCCCACGGACGACCGTCCTGATACCGACCACCAGGTGGTGGTGCTGAGCTATCGTTACTGGAGCAGCCAATTCGGACGCAACCCGTCGGTGGTTGGCACAACCGTGCGCCTGAATGGCGCGCCCTGTACCGTGATCGGGGTGATGCCGGCGGACTTCTTTGGCGTGGACCCAAGCCAATATCCAAAAATGTGGGTTCCTCTGGCCTCCGATCCCCATCCCGGTCAGGTGTGGGCGCTGGGGCGTCTCAAGCCCGGAGTCTCAATTCCGCAAGCGCGTGCACAACTTGAGCCTCTATTCCATCAAGCGGTGGAGTCATTCCGGAACAGCATGAAGGATTGGAGGGAGCCCGAACGGCGGGAATTCCTAGGGGAGAAACTGCTGGTGAACCGCGCCACTACCGGCACCTCCGGCCTGCGTTGGGATTACTGGGAATACTCCAACACCCTGAAGATTCTCATCGGGATGACGGGACTGGTGCTGCTGATCACCTGCGTGAACGTGGCGAACGTACTGATGGCCCGCTCCGCCGCCCGCGCGCGGGAGATCGGCATCCGCCTGGCGATCGGAGCGGGCCGCCCGCGTATCTTTCGCCAGTTGCTGACCGAAAATCTACTCCTGGCACTGCTGGGGGGCGTGGTGGGCCTGCTGGTGGCGGCCTGGGCCCACCGGGTACTGGTTGCCTTGTTGATCGGCAGCACGCAAGACGTGGCACTCGACTTCCGGCTGGACGCGCGGGTCCTCGGCTTCAGCCTCGCCCTATCCATCCTGACCGGACTCCTTTCCGGCGTGTTGCCCGCGTTGCGCGCTGGGTATTGGGGTCGCGTTCCCGCCAGCGGTGACGCGCTACAACTCCGGGGCGCCGCCCGCTTGCCGTTCGCCCGAAAATTGCTCACCCTGCAAGTGGCACTATCCTTGACGCTGCTCATCAGCGCCGGCCTGTTTGTGCGCACCATGAGGAACCTGGGCGCCACGGATCTGGGTCTCGCGCGCGAGAATCTGGTCTTGATGGGCGTCGACCAGTCCCTGAGCAAGCGGGTCCAGGACCGGCGAAAATTCTGGAGGCAGTTGACCGAGCGCCTCGCCACTCTGCCGGGGGTGGTCTCCGCGAGCCTTGCGGGGGACGCCGTCTTCGGCAACGGCGGTTGGAACAATGCGGTCTGGGTGCGGCAGGCCGATGGATCGGAGATCGCCTCACGAGTCCCGTTCAACGTGGTGGGCCCCGGCTTTTTTTATACCGTTGGAATCCCCCTCTTCGCCGGCCGCGAATTCGGAGCGATGGACCAGGCAAACTCTCCGCCCGTCGCCGTGGTGAACCGGGCTTTTGCCCGCAAATTCTTTGGCGAGGACAACCCGGTGGGCAAGCGCTTCGGCAATGCGGGCGCGGGTTCAAGCAACCTGATCGAAATCGTCGGCGTCATCGGAGATGCCAAATATGGCGGCCTTCGCGAGCAGCCGACGCCCATGTTCTATATGCCCCTCTTCCAGAACTTCGAAGAGCGTCCGTACTATGTTCATGTCCGGTTGGCAGGGAACCCCGCGGCGGTGATCGCGGCCATGCGGCGCGAAATCCAGTCCATGGACCCGGACATCTCTGTTTATGGTGTTCGAACCATCCACGAAGTCATCGACCGCTTGCTTCAGCCCGATCGCATGTTCGCGGTACTGGCGAGCGTGTTTGGGCTGCTGGCGCTGTTGCTGACCTCGATCGGGATTTATGGCGTGGTGGCGTTCCAGATTACGCGCCGCACCGGTGAAGTGGGCATTCGCATGGCACTCGGCGCGCAGCGCCGCGACGTGCTCTGGATGTTCATGCGGGAGACCCTGCTGGTGGTGGCAACGGGCGCCGCTATCGGGCTGCCCGCAGCCGTTGCGGCGGCCTTTGCCTTAAGAAGCCTGTTGTTCGGCCTGGAACCCTCTGATCCGGCGACAATCATCGGGGCGATCGTGACTTTGGCCGGGGCAGGCGCACTCGCGGGCTTCCTGCCGGCGCGCCGGGCGGCGTCACTCCTGCCCATGGATGCGTTGCGGCATGAGTAGAGCTGTCAGCAGCCTCCCCGAAGGGGAGGAATGTCATTAGCCGTAGGTGAAACCTACGGGAATGGAATGCCGAAAATCAGGTTCGGACCCCGGAGGGGTCGAATACTCGACCCCTCCGGGGTCGGAAGAATCATCTCATTGTCGCCCTGATCCGTAGGTTCCACCTACGGCTAATGATATTGTTCCCCTTCGGGGAACGCGGCACCAGCATTCTCGCTTCGGTCCGCGATGATCACCATGCCATTGTCCACCCCCTCCGGCCCCTTCCCGCCGGGCGACATTTTGTAGGCTCTGAATCTTGTATTTGGTACTTGACTAAGGTATCGTTATGGTATATAATGGAAGGGTTTGAGAATAGAGGCGGTGCCGTGTCGCTGCGTAAGTCTCCCATCCTGACCCCTGCTTTGATAGCCTCGAATCGCCGTAACGCAAAGCAATCCATCGGCCCCAAATCGGCGCGGGGTAGGGCTTGGTTGCGGCTTAACCGCCTGAAGGAGGGGTGGCATTCGTCACCCGGCCAACTGAGCCTGGTGCCAAAGGCCTTCGTCTTATTCAAGAAGGACGACCGCGAAAAACGCGAGACTGAGAAGATGTCATAGAAAAGAAAGGTAGTTAGAGGTTTATGAGGCTTGCGATGCTAAAATCTATCTCATTGAACAATAATACTTTACAGCATTTTGAAGGGCTCAGGAACGGAGGAAAAAGGGGGACCCCTGAAAATGAAGGTATTTCTTTAGATGTCTATGAAAAATAAGCGTAAAAAAATTCAACAACCTCGTTCTGAGAGGATGCGTATGAAAGTAAAGGACTTATAATTCATTAAGAGGATGTGTATGAAAATAATAGGTTTAGTGTAATGTCTATGGACGGAAAGTGCCGGCCTTGCCTCAAGCGATGGCGGAAGTGGCCTACGGCAACGAGCGGCACGGACGGGCTAATCAGGCTGGAGTAAGAAAGGCGATGGCTATGACCCCCAAACAACGAATGCTCGCGGCGCTCGAACGGCGCAAGGCCGATCGCCTTCCCGTGACCACGCATCACATCATGCAGTATTATCTCGATAAGTATGAGAGCGGAATTAACTGCCAGGAATTCTTCGATCGCTACGGTCTGGACCCGATCACCTGGATCGTGATGCACAAGCCCGCTCCCGGCACGGGTGATTACTTCGATCCCTTGCAAGGCGAGCCGGGCTTTCTGGAAGCGCGCCGCATCTGGTCCAACCAGTGGCGAACGGAGTGGGAGGACATTCCGGACGAAGTCTACAAAACCCGGCGCTACCGCTTCGTGACCCCCAAGGGCACGCTCACCATGGTGACCCAATCGAACGATCAGACCACCTGGGTCACGGAACACCCCATCAAGAACAAGCGGGATATTGACCTGATCGGCGAATTCGGCACCACCGCATGGTGCGACGTGGAGGCCGTGAATCGCGCCGCCGAGGAATACGGCGAGCGCGGCCTGGCGCGCAGCCACATCCCCTGCTTTGACGTGTACGGACAGCCGGGCACATGGCAGGACGCGTGCTGCCTCTACCCCACCGAGCAACTCATTCTTGCCACCTACGACGATCCTGCCTGGGTACACGAGTTCCTGCGCATCCTGCACCGGCGCAAGAAGGTCTATATCCAGTCGATGGCGGGCGCCAAGATCGATCTGGTGGAACTGGGCGGCGGGTCAGCCTCGTCCACGGTGATTTCGCCCAAACTATTCGACGAATTCGTGGCGCCCTATGATACGGAACTGATCGCTCTCGCTCACCAAGCGGGCCAGCGGATCGTCTACCACACCTGCGGCGGCATGATGCCGATCCTCGAGAAAATCGCCGACATGAAACCGGATGCCATGGAGACCTTCACCCCCGCCGGCATGGGCGGTGATGTCATCCTGGCGGAGGCCAAGCGGCGCATCGGCGACCGCGTCTGTTTTGTAGGCGGCTTCGACCAGTTTCATTCCTTCATCGATTGTACTCCGGAGGCAACGCGCGCCGCGGTGCGAGCCTGTTTTGAAGCCGCGGGTTTTGGGGGCGGCTATATTCTCTCCCCCTCCGACCACTTCTTCGACGCCGACCCGCGCTTAATCCGTGCCTACGCCGAGGAAGGCCGCCAGTGCTTGTACGCGGGATGAGGACTTCTGGCTCATCGCAAATTGGTGCTGTCCGAATTTGAACGTAGCGCCGCCATCTTGGCGGCTGAGTGCCGGCTGGAAGCCGGCGCTACATCTGAAGTTCAGATAGCACCCGCCAATTGGTCTTACGCGATTTCGCTTGCGCGCGGCCCCCTCCCTGTCGTAAAGTACAAACATTATGAAGACCATGCCGCGATAGTTCCCAATTCGAGACATGCGAAATCCGTACGGCCCCGGTCCGGGCCGGAACCTATACCCAATCTCATAAATAGGTGAGTATGGCCACTGCCGTCACAATTCGCCAGTCATCTTCTTTTTGGGCATCGGTGCGCGAAGCGCTGCGCGGTTCGCACCAGGACTACACCACGGGCAGCCTGACGCGTGCGATTTTCCTGCTCGCCGTCCCCATGGTTCTCGAGATGCTCATGGAATCTCTCTTCGCCATCGTGGATGTCTTCTGGGTGGCGCGCCTGGGGGCAGAGTCCGTGGCCACGGTGGGATTGGTGGAGGCGATGCTCACCATAATGTACGCGGTGGGAATGGGCCTGGGCCTGTCCGCCACGGCAATGGTGGCGCGGCGCGTCGGCGAGAAGGATCGCGAAGGAGCCGCCGTGTCGGGGGTGCAGGCCATTACCCTGGGATTGCTCGCCGGCCTCTTGATGGGAGCACCCTGCATCTATTTCGCACCGCACCTGTTGCGGCTCATGGGGGCGTCTGCGGCCGTGCTGGCCGTGGGCTCAAGCTATGCGCGGATCGCTCTGGGCGGGAGCTGCGTGGTGTTGCTGCTGATTCTGAACAACGCGGTGTTTCGCGGCGCTGGGGACGCGGCCATTGCCATGCGCGTTTTGTGGCTTGCTAATTCCATTAACCTCATTCTCGATCCTTGCTTGATCTTTGGCCTCGGACCGTTCCCGCGCCTGGGCGTGACGGGCGCCGCCGTGGCCACCCTCACCGGGCGCAGTGTGGGAGTGGTGTATCAATTCTACCGGCTGTACCGCGGGGGCGAACACATTCGCATTCTGGCGCGGCAGGTACGCCTCCATGCGGAGGTCATGGCGCGGCTACTCCGTGTGTCGCTCACGGGCATCGCGCAGATGCTGGTTCCGCATATCGCCTGGATCAGCTTGATGCGGATCGTCAGTGTGTTTGGCAACACCGCCCTGGCCGGATACACCGTTGCCATCCGGATCATTGTCTTCTTCATTCTACCTGCATGGGGATTGAGCGGCGCCGCTGCCACCCTGGTGGGGCAGAATCTCGGCGCCCGGCAACCCGAGCGCGCCGAGCAATCCGTGTGGAAAACCGGCGTCTATAACGCGTTGGTGATGGGAGGCGTGGGCGCGTTCTTCATCGCCTTCGCCAGCCCCGTCGTGCGCCTCTTTACTCACGACCCGGAGATGGTTTCCCTCGGTGCTGCCTGCCTGCGCATCGTGAGCATCGGCAACATTGGCTATGCCTACGAAATGGTAATGATGCAAGCCTTCAACGGCGCCGGAGATACGTTGACGCCCACTATCGTAAATTTCTTTGGCTTCATCGTGCTGGAAATCCCGCTTGCTTACGCGCTGGCCATTCCCCTCGGCATGCACTCGAATGGCGTCTACTGGGCAATCACCATCTCCGAATCCGCCATTGCGGTTGCGATGGTTATCCTGTTCCGGCGTGGCCGGTGGAAGGAGAAGAAGATTTAGGTGCGTTTCCTCTCTTGTCCTGGTCACATTTTAGATTCGGAATGGCGCATGAGACGAAGGCGACAGATCACGCCAACGCATTCAAGGGCGGACTGCACCCGCAGCATTTCATCAGCGCATGATCGGCGACGATTAGGCCTGAGGCTGAGGCGGGGCGGCAGCTTTCTTCCGGCGCCTGGCAGGCGTGGGCTTTGGCGGAGGAGCTTCATCGGAAAGCTCGACCACCATGAGCTTGGTGACAAATTTCTTCTGCCCATGCTGGGGAAAATCAATGGAGGTGCGTTCGGCATCCGACTGGGTGACTACCCCGAGTCCGTACTGAAAATGCCTGACGCACCGGCCTTCCGGGAGTGACTGCATAAAAGCCTCCTTACTGGGGTGAGGATCGGTCAATGCGGCTTCGCCTTACTTGGCGATGGCGATAACTGGCTCTGGCGTTTTGCCCGTCAGCGCCTTGCGCAACTCTCGCGCGTGCTTCCGCAGGAGAGTCTTGGCATACTGCTGCCGCCCGAATCTGGCTTTGTCACCGTTTCTTTGAGACATGGTTCCCTCCCGGGCAAACGTGCGCGCCGCCTTGCTTGGCCATTTCAGATAACCTGAAGCGGTTCAGATGACCTGGAAGAAGAGTGGAGAAAACTCAACTTCTTAACCATTCTAAGTGAATTAACTTGATTTGTCAACCAAAGTCTGGCACAGTCAGGAACAACATCATCACCATTGGTTAAGTCCAGGAGAAATCCCATGGATCTGGCTCTCGTCCTGCGGCAGCGTCTGGAACAATTGGACCTCGAACAAAGGAATCTGGCGGCGGCCGCGCAAGTTACCGAATCCTACATCTCGCAGTTGCTCTCCGGCCGAAAAGCTCCTCCCGCCCCTACCCGGACGGATATTTATGACAAGCTGGAACCCTTGCTGAAGTTCCCCAAAGGCGAGCTCTCGCGCATGGCAGAACTCCAGCGTCAGGAAGAAATGAAGAGGAAGCTGGTGGCCTCACCCGCACCGCTGTTCATGGAGGTTCGCGAATTAGTCATTTCCAAATGCCGACCCGACAAGAAGAAGTCGGTGCAAACAATTTTTGAGCAGCAACCCTTCGGCGAACTGGAACGCCTCGTAACCCAGAAGCTACTGGAGGTGGTGAAGGGACTCGCCAAAAAAGAACTGGCCAACGAAAAATGGTTGCGGCAGGTGGCTCGCCTCAGTCATCGGAGCTACGAACAAATGCGCGTCACCATCCTGGAGTTTCTGGATGAAGATGTCTTTAGCCTGTCACCCGAGAACTGCGTGGCCTTTTTGCAACCGCTCATTCAATCTTGGGATATCGACCTCGCGACCTTTGGGATGGACATCATCCTGAACGAGCGTGTGGCCCCGGGGCGCGTGAAGAAATTTGAGTACATGGAAAAGGAGCCTGACGCCACTCATCAGGAAGAACCAGGGCTCACCGCATTCCTTCACGATGCTTCCCTGAGCGGCAATGCCACCGCGGAAGAGATCGAGTTTCTAAGGAAGCTGCGATTCAACGGGAAAAGGCCTACGGCGCTCTATTATTACCGGGAGATCCAGAACCTCAGGGATCCCCTTCATTTCCAGGCTCCCTGACAGGCAGCCCCAATCGTGTGGGGGCAGCGGCCCGCATAGACACAAGGCGGGCGGGGGCGCGCTTTCAAGGGTTCTTGGCGAACCCCGATCCAATTTTCTTGATATGAGTTTCACACTTCTCCTTCCCCTTCTCGATTTAATTGTGCATAATGTCGCGGTCAATGCCCGGCTGTGCGGGATCGGTGTCCAATTTAGAAGATGAGGTCTCCATGGGAAACGCAACTCAACCGCAAACATTCATTCAGAAGCGCATTGCTTCCATCGACGCATTACGCGGATTCGACATGTTTTGGATCGCGGGGGGAGAGAGCATCATCCACGCCATTTACAAGGTCTGGCCCGGTCCATCCACCCGTGCCCTCGATGCGCAATTTGAGCACGTGCCTTGGGCGGGATTCCATTTCTACGATTTGATTTTCCCACTCTTCGTTTTCATGGTGGGTGTCGTGCTGCCGTTTTCTCTGACTCGGCGCGTAGAAGAAGGAGCCGATCGACGGCACCTTTACCGACACATCGTACAGCGTTTCGCCCTGCTCTTCCTGTTTGGCTTGGTGTACAACGGGTGCCTCGACTTTGACGTTCACACCCTGCGCATCCCCGGGGTCCTGCAACGAATCGCCATTTGCTACCTGGTGGCTGCGCTGGTGGTCATGAACACCAAAATTCGCACCCAGGCGATTGTGGCGGGCAGCATTCTGATCGTTTACTGGCTGATCATGAAGTTGGTTCCCGTCCCTGGCATCGGAGCTGGCGTGCTCACCCCGGAAGGCAACCTGGCGGGTTACCTGGACCGCCTCATTATTCCCTTCCGCTTTTGTTGTTATACGTTCGGCGACAATGAAGGTCTGCTCTCGACCCTACCGGCAATTTCCACCTGCCTAATGGGCGTGCTGGCCGGACATTGGCTGCGTTCCGGCAAATACGTACCGAATCAGAAGATGGTAGGACTGGCAGTGGCGGGCGTCGCGAGCCTCTTCGTGGCGTGGGTGTGGAGCTTCAACTTTCCGATCATCAAGAACATTTGGACGAGTTCCTATGTGCTCTGCGCCGGCGGCTGGAGCCTGCTGCTGCTTGCCCTCTTCTATTGGATCATCGACGTGCGCGGTTATCAGCGTTGGGCGTTCTTCTTCAAAGTGATTGGCATGAACTCCATCACCATGTATATGGCCAACCGGATTATTGATTTTGAGAGCATCACCAGGTTCTTCGTGAGAGGCATCCTACCAGTTTTTGGCATGCTCCAACCCCTGGTCTGGAGCTGTAGCGTGATCTTCACCGGTTGGCTGCTCTTGTATTTCCTCTATCGGCAGAAGATCTTCCTGCGGGTGTGACCACCGACATCATCACGCCAGCCACCAAACCTGATAGGGGTGGAGTTTTGCTTTGCCGGTCACGCTAGCCCCAGTTAGGCGATCCGTGCCCGACCGCGCAAGCTGGACGGGCATTTCCTGTCCTCTGGTGTTGACCACGAACAGACTGTTATCCGTATGCGGAACCGCCACTACTCCTTGGGGAGCCGGCGCTGCGAGGAAGCTCTCACTCTGGGGAACGAGCTGTTTGATCAGGTGCAACAAGCTGTCGTCCCCTGGCCAGAAGCCTAACTTGACGACTACGCCCCGGCCGAGTTTTCTCTGCGTGGCCGCGGGGCGCCCATCGAGAATAGCCTGGCCGCTCTTGAAGGTGGCAATGGTCTCTGCCGGGGAGTCCACTTCCATGAACTCGCAGTAGCCTTCGAGACCCACTGGCGAAGGGCCGCTCAGTCCCCCGCCCTTCCAGTCAACCTCGGGGTCCATTTTTGCGGCCACGGACGACGAACTGAATCCCTCCCCGAGTCCCTTTCCCGGTCCGGCCGCCAGACCCATCCACCGCATGGTACGTACCAAGCCTCCGGTCAACTCCCCCAGGTTCGCGGCAAACCCGTCACCGCGGAATATTCCATCCTTGTCCATGTAGGAGGTGAACGGAGCGATGATCACCACGCCCCCACCCTGCGCGAAGTCCTGGAGAGAGGCAGTTACCTCGGCGTTGTCCAACGCGGTTGCAGCAGGTATCAACGCGAGCGAGTATTTATTCAGATTCGCCGGCGCCGCGGCCGTCGCTAGATTCATGCTGTCCACGCCCATTCCCAGCCGGTGCAGCGCGTCGAAGCATTGCGGCAGCACCGTCAGACTCGATGGAATGTGCGGGTAGATTTCCAAGGCCGCACGCTGGTCAAAGTCGGTCAGAACCACAGCCGTGGCCTTCACCGGATTATCGATCAGGAGCTTTCCCCATTGGGCATGGATTTTCCCCAACTCTGCGGCCCAACCAAAATCCGGCTCGGGATGGCCCGACCAGTCCAGGAGCCCGCCCCAGTGCGGCCAATGGCCACCCCGCCAGCGGTTACCGGTCCAGTAAAACAGCCCGCAAGTTCCAAAAGCCGCGGCTTCCAGTCCCCACATCAGAAACTGCTCGCGGGTTGGAGATGGATCCGAAATTCGCGTGTCACCCGTGACTCCAAAGCGGTTTTCCGTCGTGATGAAATGGGTACGTCCATAAGCCGAGCGGTGCATATCTTGATGCCAGGTGAAATTCATCCAGAACTTTGGATTATCGTCCCGGGGTTGATATTCGTTCAAACCCGCAATGTCCATGCTCTTGCCGGCCAGGGGATCGTCCGCTACGGCGTCCCATCCGGTGTTCCAATCCGTCAGAATCCACTGCTGCACGCCTGCTTCCCGGAGCGCCTCGGCTTGCATCAAGAAGAAATTCAAGAGGACATCTCGCCGGAAGTGGCGGTGCGCCAAGGTTAGCGCCGCGATCGACGCGCCGCTTTCTTCCACCCCTTCGCCGGGTTGGGGTACCTCTTCGAGCGACTCAACCTTCATCCCCCAACTGACCAAATCAAGCCGGCGGTTAAATTCTTCCGGGGTGTGATAGGTTTTCCTCAGCCAGTCGCTCCAGGCCCTTTGGCAAGCGGGGTTGTAACAGATTCGACTGACGCTGCCTTCCTGCTCGTTCCCCAACTGCCAGCCCATGACCGTGGGATGATCTTTGAACTCCTTGCCGATGGCGAGAATGTATTTGCGCAGGGCGTCGCGATATAAGGGATGGTTGAGGCAGGGCGAATGTCGCGCCATCGGATGGGCCCTCACTCCAGGGTGAAGTTGGACGAGTATCTCCGGGCTCCCCGCCGCCAGCCATTGCGGAGGAACGTAGGAGCCAGTTCCCAAGATGGCTCGCATGTTTCTCTTAGCCAGATCATCCAGGAAATGCTGTAGCCAACCGAAATCAAAACGTCCAGGAGCCGTCTCGAGATTTCCCCAAGACGACTCGGAAACGCGCACGCAGTTCATCTGCGCCTGCTGGAGATGATCCAGCATGGCGTTCCATTCCTCGCGGGTTTGCAATTCCGGGTAAACGCTCGCCCCAAAAAAGAATCCGCTGATCGGTTGCCGCGACTTCGCTACGGGCTTCGCGGAGGCTGCGACGGGCTCTGGGCTGGGTTTGGTAGCATGCCCGGCAGGAATCGATAGAAGCGAGCCTCCCACCACTAACTTCCCGGTATTGGAAAGGAACACCCTTCGCGAGGGATCAGGTTTCTTGGGCACAGTTCGGAGTCTCCTGTTTGTTATACGATGCGACAACAATTGTAGCGTCGATCACCAATCGACCACGGCGGTCGGAGACCGCCGCCTCTCCCTTTATTTTCATCAACATCCACACAAGACAATTATAAGTAGCTTATTTTTCAATAACATCTACTCAGAGCCGAAAACTGACATTTTTTCTACATTTGTTTTCAATAACATCTAAAGACTTACCTTCATTTTTGGGGTCCCCCTTTTTTCTTGGAGCACCGTACCGCGCAATCCGGATAACTAGTTCAAATCCAGTGACTTGGAATTTTAATGGGATCATCGGAAATACCGCTAACCGCCTTTATTATCATCAACATATTCTGAGGAAATCTCTTTGTCATTTTCCTCACCCCGCGGCACCTGGCACTTAGCACCTAGTGTGGTGTCCCATCTTCGAGTTCACAACAGGCGGGACCCCCTCACCCGTCTCGCCTCGGCTGATGAAAACGCCTCGTCGAGCCACCCTCTCCCCCAAGGGGGCGAGGGCGGTAAAATCAACTCTCCCCTCGCCCCCTTGGGGGAGAGGGGCTCGGGGGTGAGGGGGTCGGTGCATTATCCTATTGCCAAATATTACGAGGTACACCACACTGGCACTTAGCACCTAAATTTCCCCCCGGCGACCCGGTGGGGGGGGCGCGTTCCGGCACCCGTCCCTCCCCTCCCAGCCTAGGCACGAGCCTATTTCATGTCAAGAAAATTCGGCGCCGTTTTCCTGCCGGCAGGAAAAATTCTGCACATGGGCTCCCCTCTTTCCTGCCGGTAGGAAAGCCGGACTTGGGCAGTGTCCAAATTTGTGTGTAGCGCCCGCATCCAGCCGACAGTGTGCCGCCAAGATGGCGGCGTTACGGCGCCCCGTGAAAAATGTAGAAACTCCAGACGGCGGTCGGAGACCGCCGCTACAGCCGAATGCGCAATCATTTATGTCGCTCTGGATAAAATGGACAGCACCGCCAGTCGCATTCGCTGCCCGCCACCGTTAAACTGCAATTGGTATCACCTTTGTTCGCAGCCCCTTAACACTGGTATTCCACCACTCTCGAAGGGCAAGTATGATGGGCACAGGCGGGGCAAGCATCCAAATCACTGCAAGGTTTAGGGGTATCCATAAGACAGCGAGTGAGATTCCTGGATTTATAGCTGCGCTACCAGCTTGCTTGCAGAGACCGTCACGAACTTTGCAGCCCTTGCCGACGCCGTAATCCCGGTACAGGGAGTTCAGGCGGCGAACGTGCGTGCCGAGTTCGATCACTGTTGCGGTGGTCTCCGGCCGTTCGATTCCGGTTTTGCTGGCGCCGGTAAGGGTTGCGGCGATTTGGGTTAAGTTCCGCCCTCCACAGCGAGAACGTTATCCAGGACGACGGTCGGAAGCGAGCCCTTGCCCAATACGTCCTTGGCGTCCAGGACCTCGATGCCCACCAGTTCTTCGCCGGGGCCGATGTTCAAACTCACTTCGTCCGTCAGGCGCAGCGTGCGGCACTGGTATTCGCCCTCCAACAGGCGAATATAGAGCGCGTCTACTTCGGCGTCATAGCTGATCCGCATCGCTGCCTCCACCCTCAGAAATAAAACGTGTAAACCGTTATCACCACTATCCTAATCCAGGTTTGCTTCTTGCGCCATTCAGCCGGTAATATGCCACTGGGTCAGCAGGCGGAGCGCGTCTGTGGGTCCGCGGCACTTGGGCACGGTCGGCAAGAGCAGCCGCGGACCTAGAAAACAGGTCGCGCTACGCGTGCTTGCTCCGTCGCGCTTGCTCCTTGATCGATGTGCGCTTCGCGCTACCCGCTTATGGGCGGCGCGGCAAGCACCCGCACCGCTGGAAGAGCCGCAGGGCCGGAGAGCGGGCCCTGCGCTACCGTCCCTGGTTCCGCATTCACCATGCGGAACGCCGGGTAGGGCAAGCCCGGCATCTCGTGATGGCATTCACCCGTTCAAGCGGCGCCTGAGGTTGTGTGACCCGGAGGTGGCCACGGCCAATTCCTCTTGGGATTTGACCGTGGGTTCGTCATCGGAGGGAAAGCCCGCTGCCATGCGACCTGTGGCCGCGGTTGCCCACTCAGGGCTGTGGTCCAACTAACGGGACCCCCGAGGCGCCCGCGGCCTTTCGCAAGTCCTTGTCAAGCGTCATCAAGGGAATTCCTTCGCGCAAAGCAAGTTCCAGGTAAGCTGCATCATAGACCGTGAGCCCATATTGTTCCGCCACGGGGAAAACTCCGGCGCGGACCAGATTCTTGGTAGTGGCTTCGACACGCATGGGAAGGGATTCCAAGTCTAGTAGAAACTGGTGGGCATCGTCGGGAGAAATGCGCTGGCGACGAACTGCAATCAGCAATGCATTGGCAACCTCGACGGGCCAATGTGCCGGGACGATGGCTTCATCACCCGTCCGGAGGCGGATCAGCACCGCGTTGGTCGCCGCCGTCGCTTCATCGGCAAAGCACCAGGGCAGCGTCGCCGAAGCGTCGATTACGAATACCGCCATCAGTATTTGTGCCCTTCGTGAATTAAATCCTTGATCTTGAGTCCGCCCAAGCGGTTACGTTTCTGAATTTCCAGAATGTCGGCGACCGCCTCAGCGGGAGATTTGGCCGCGCAACCAGGATGGAGGGGAGTGGATTCTTTTTGGGCGAGGCTTTCCAGAGCCCGCTCGATGACCTCTTCGGGCGACCGATAAAGACCGCGGGTGAGCTGCTTTTGCAGCAACTCCTCGCTGTGAGGTGTCAGGCGAATGGTACTCATGAGTAAAGTATACGCGAAGTCTTGCACGCCCCGCAATGAAAAGCCCTTCGCCGTAGGGGGACGGCTTGCCGCCCCCTGGTTCCGCATTCACCATGCGAAACGCCGGGTAGGGCAAGCCCGGCATCTCGTGATCGCCTTCACCCGCTCGAACGGCGCCTGAGGTTGTGTGACCGGGAGGTGGCCACGGCCAATTCGTCCTGGGAATTGACCGCGGGTTCGTCATCGAAGGAAAAGCCCGTGGTCACGAAAGTAGTGACCGGCCCCGCTGCACCGTTTGTTAGGTGCCTATCGTGGCATAGTATGCGTTCAGTGCTTCTTCCGCTTCTCGCTTGGTTGCTCTGTTGGGATTAGGGTCCTCTGAGGATGGAACTGCCCGTAAGTCTGCAATATATTCCTCTGGTAGCCGATGTTGCTCAGCGCCTGCGATGACAAGCCTCTGATACCACCCATAAGGCGTCAAGGTATCATCGATGGCGTTTGAATCAGCTATATATGCCAACATCGGCATCTCTGTGCCACAGGCAAGTCGAACTGGGATGTTGGAGTCACGGTGGTATCCTCGTCCTACGCCCTCAGCTCTGTCGAGGTCTTCTAACTGATCGTCAGGCACCTCGAAGACAACCCCGTAAACCACATCCATCGCAGAGTCCGTCTTGATAATGTTGCACTTTCCTGAAAGGTCTCGGCTCTTCTTATGAAATCGCAGTCTATATCCTCGAACGCTACCTAGGGATTGAAAATATGCTCCGGGCACGCGATTCGGTGACCTTAACCGTTCGCACAGCATATTGGAGCCATAGGCAAAGTAATTCATTGTCCTTGTAATCCCTCCTTCCTATTTTCTCTCATCTCCCCTGGCCTGGTCGGCGGGTAACGTTTACCCCTGAGCCGCTGAGCCGGTCCTGCCTCAGCAGGGAGGCGATTCACTTCTGGTTTTCTTGCTCGTGTTGAGCCAGAATTTTCCTAGCACGAGACTGCATCGCAGCGGCCTCGTCCGCTCGGTTGGTTCTTTGCAGCAGGCCTGCGTAGTTCTTCAGGCTCTGTGCAACGGCCGGGTGGTCTGGCCCTAGAACCTTCTCCCGAATCTCAAGAGACCGCTTAAACAGTGGCTCAGCTTGGTCATACTTACCCAGTTCGGAATAGAGGACTGCGAGATTGTTAAGAGCGGTGGCCACAACGGGGTCATCTTTCCCGTGTGCCTTCTGCTCAATGGCTAATGCCTGTTCATACAGTGGCCCTGCTTGGTCGAACTTACGTTGGTCATCGTAAATCATTGCCAAACCATTCAGAGCCTCGGCCATATCCGAATGCTCCGAGCCTTGCGCTTTTTGCCAGATCGCGACCGCTCTTCTGTACAATGGCTCTGCTTTGTCGTACATACCCTGAATGCGGTACATTTCCGCAATGTTCTCGAGACACGTGGCAAGGACTGGGTCTTCCGGGTTCAAGTTCTTTTCATCTATCGCCAAAGCTCGTGAATAAATTGACTCCGCCTCGGCGTAGTTGCCTTGGTTGCGGTAGATTCCCGCCAGATTGGTGAGGTATGCTGCTGCTGCCGGATGATCTGGTCCAAACACTTTCTCGTCAATGGTCAAGGCACGACGAAAGAGGGGTTCCGCCTGCGCATACTTCGCCTCGGTGTAATAAAGCAGGCCAAGGTTGTTGAGGGTTTCCGCCACCTCGGAACCCTCCGGATCAGATGCCACAGCCTCCTGTAAAGCGATATTGAATTCGCTCTCAGCGTTCGTGTAATGACCCTGACTAAACTCTGCCTTTCCAGCAGAATTATGCGCTTGCGAAGTCTTCTGGCCCCCTGATGATGCGACTATGCCCTCGCGTGTCGAGCCCTTCAGTTCAGGTTGGGTGCGCGTAGTAACTCCGCCGAAAGCATAGTATGGCCATATCATTGCTTCGGCGCTGGGTGTGATTTCTCCCCACAGTAACCATTTGAGAAAGCCATTTTCCCTCGCGTACCGCCAGTTGTAGTAGGGGAGGGCGAATACTACAGTAATCATGTATAGGTAGACTACCGAAACAAGGAAAGAGGCGTTCTTGCCTTGCCCTTGCATAAGGGCCACACCCTACCACGCGTCAGCAATTAAGTCAATCCGCGGGAGGTAGTTACCAAGCGGGCGTAGCGACGGTATGCCAGCACAACAAAAGGTCATGGAGGCACGACTTTTCATTCTTACCTTTTGCACTTTGCCTTTTGACTTGTCTTTGCGCCTCCACCGTACTGGGCTTCACTCCGTCACGCGGTTCCAGTCTTCCGCGAGCAGGCCGTAGACCTCGAGATCCAGGAAGCGGTCGTCGAAGGCTTGGGCCTGGCGCAGGACACCTTCTTTCGAGAAGCCCAGACGTTTGGGGACAGCACAACTCCTGGGGTTATTGGTGGCGCAGCGGATTTCAACGCGGTGGAGCTTGAGTTCGGAAAACAGATAGTCAACCAGGGCGCGGCACGCGCCGGTCACCAAGCCTTTTCCTTGGTAGCTTTCACCCAACAGATAGCCCACCATGGCCGAGCGGTTTTCCCAATCGAGGTTAGCAGCGCCAATGATTCCCGCCAGGCGGCCTTCCCACCAGATGCCCAGGGTGAATCCGCCGTTCGCGGCCAATTGTTCGAGCGACGATTTGATAACCTTTTTGCAATCGTCGAGAGATTTCTGCACGTCCCACTCCGGCAGCCACTGGCGCAGGTAGGAGCGGTTGTGATCGATCAGCGCAAACAGTTCGCCGGCGTGATGATGCTCGAGCAGCCGTAATTCCGCGCCTTCGGCGAAGGAATAGGTCAACATCACCCGCCTCAGGCCACGGCTTCGGCTTCGATTTCCACCAGCATTTCAGGATCGATCAGGCGCGACACACCCACCAAGCTGCTGGCGGGGTGAACTTCGCCGAAAAATTCCACGTGGGCTTTGGCGACTTCCTCCCACCGATCGATTTGGGTCACATAAATGCGCGTGCGGACCACATGTTCCAAACCCAACCCCAGCCGCTTCAGGGCGTTTTCAATATTGCGGATGGTCTGCACGGTCTGCGCGTACATGTCACCAGGGGCCAGCACTTTGCCGGAGGGATCGGTGCCCGTGGTGCCGGAAACGTGCACGACGTCGCCCACTTGCACGGCGCGCGCGTATCCCACTTTGGGTTCCCAGGGCGTGCCGGAGAAAGTCTTGTTTCGCTTAATTTTCATCTGTAGGCCTCCGAATTCAACTTCGCAGCGATCACCAGATCGCTGCGGGGTGCGTGCGTTTAGGGTCATGGGTCATTTTAATGTAGAGGCGGCTTTACGCCGCCATTTGGCGAGGTAAACTCGCCGCTACAGCATCAAAATGACCCACTGCCTGCCTTGCTAAGCCTTTTCAAAGTAGTGCCGATGGGCTCGCGCGGCGAGGGCCAGGCGTTGCCGACGCCTTTCGAGCGCCTCGCGATAACGCCGTTTTTCCTCCTTCGTGTGGGGAATCAGGGGAGGAACTTCTTGCGGTTTTCCGGCGGAATCGAGGGCCACATAGGTGACGAAGGCCGAACTGGTCTGTTGCCTCTCGCCCGTCAAGTAATCCTCCCGGTACACTCGAACTTCCGCTTCCATGGACGTCCGAAAGGTGCGCGTAATGTGGGCGCGAAGAACCACCAGTTCGCCCACCCGGATGGGATAAAGGAAATCGAGATTGTCCACCGCTACCGTCACCACCTGGGAACGCGCGTGGCGATGCGCCGCGATCGCTCCGGCAACATCGATCAGGTGCATCACCCTGCCGCCCAGCAAGTTACCAAGTGGGTTGGCGTCGTTGGGGAGCACTACTTCCACCGTCTCGGTAGCGGATTCAGCAACGGTTTTGCCAGGGTGTTTTGCCATGTTATTACATCTTCAATACGTTTGGTCGTGTTGCGATACAAAACCGCGTGATGGAGCACTCAGAGGAAGAGCCAGCCAATCCGGGTTCCGATCCGTACTGCGACAGGCCCGCTCTCTTTCGAAGCCTCGGAACCAGAGCAAGATCGGAACCGTACCGCGCCCGTCACCAACGACACCGCACAGTCCGTCCGAAAAGTTTTGCCTTGCCTGGTTCGTCCGCCTATACTATGCGAGCCGGTGGGGCGTTGCAACCGGAATCAATCGCCGAGGTTCAAAATATGTCTCCGGAAGTCGAGAAGACCCGGCGCGAGTTCCTGGAAGAGGCGCTGCGCCAGGACCCCCATAATACTTTCGCGCGCTACGGACTGGCGCTGGAGTTGGCCAAGAGTGAGCCCGCGGCCGCCTGGACCCACTTCGAGTTCTTGCTCCTGCACCATCCCGAATACTCGGCCACCTATTTCCAGGCGGGCAGGTTCCTTAGGGACCAGGGACGCCTTGAGGAAGCACGTAAAGTGCTCTCCACAGGGGTGGAGGTCACCGGTCACCAAGGAAAACAGCACGCCCAGGCAGAACTCCAGGCAGCCTTGGACGACCTCGATTGAAGGAATTGACGCATTGATTCATCGGGTCATGGCTGTCCGTCGTCCGTTGTCCGTGGTCCGTTGTCAGTGGCTTCAGAACCTTCGATTCCCGTGTATCGGTTGCAACGGACCACGGACCACGGACCACGGACAACCTTTCAATGGCCCGATGACCCGAAGACTCAATGACTCAATCCCTCAATCCGGGCACCAACGAGCTACGTGATTACAGCCGCGAGAAGCAGGCCGTTGCCTTGAATTCCGTCGGAGCGGCGGTCTTGCTCACCGCGCTGAAATTGACGGTCGGAATTTGGACCGGCAGCCTGGGAATTCTCTCGGAGGCATTGCACTCCAGTCTGGACCTGGTAGCGGCGGCCATCACCTACATGTCGGTGCGGGTCTCGGATAAACCCGCGGACAAGGAGCACCCTTTTGGGCACGGTAAAATCGAGCACCTTTCCGCATTCATCGAAACCGGCCTGCTCTTCGTTACCTGTGCGTGGATCGTCTGGGAAGCGGTGCGGCGGATTTTTTTCCGCACGGTGCACGTGGAACCTTCCCTCTGGGCTTTCGGAGTCATGTTCATCTCCGTAACCATCGATACCTTCCGCTCGCGCGCCCTTTTCCGCGTCGCGCGCAAATACAATAGCCAGGCTCTGGAAGCCGACGCGCTGCACTTCTCCACCGACGTTTACAGTTCGACCGTGGTCATCCTGGGATTGATTCTGATGTACATTTCTGAACAGCCCAACCTCCACTGGCTGCGGAACGCCGATCCGGCCGCGGCGCTGGTGGTGGCGGGAATCATTGTTTATATCTCGCTGCGCCTGGGAAAAAGGACCGTCAACGCCCTGGTCGATGCCGCACCCACCAGAACGAACGCCTTGATCTCGGAAACCGTGTCGCGGGTCCCCGGCGTGCTCAGCCTCGATCGTCTTCGGACGCGCGAGAGCGGCAGCCGGCTGTTCGTGGATTTGCGGCTCACGCTGGCCAGCAACATATCACTCGAGCACGCCAAGTCGGTCGCCGACGTGGTGGAAGGGGAAGTTCACCGCATGTTTCCTACGGCGGATGTGGTCATCCACGCGACGCCTCAGGAACCTTCCTCGAGTGACATGGTGGCTAAAATCCGCGCCGTCGCGCACCGCCGGAACTTTCTGGTGCACGAGGTGACGGCTTACGAAGTGGACGGCCGGATCAACGTTCACCTTGATCTGGAAGTTGACCCCCAGTTGCGCCTGGCGGAAGCTCACGACCGGTCGACTCAGCTCGAAAGCGAGATCAAGGCGAACCTACCGCAAGTAAACGAAGTGAACGTGCATCTCGAGCCCTTGCCCGTGGCGGTGGAAACCGGAAATGAAGCTGGCATGGACCGCTCAGCGGTGGAACGCGAGTTGGAGGAGCTGGCGCGCGACACCGCCGGCGTGCTCGATTGCCACTCCGTTGAAGCTCATCAAGTCGGGGGCCACGTCGTCGTCCGGCTTCATTGCACGCTTGACCCCGATCTCCCCATCGCCAAGGTACACGACATAACCGAAACCGTGGAGTTCAAATTCCGTCAGGCTTTCCCGCAAATCTCCAAAATCACGATCCATGCCGAGCCCTTGGGTAGGTCATAAGCGCCGCCTACTTGGGCTTAGGCGCTGACGCGGGCGCGGCCGAAGGGGTTGCCGGCTTGGCCGGCGCCCCGGCATCCGCCACCGGATTCGCCGCGTCATAGCGCTTTATAATCTCTCCAGTAATATCGAGGTCTTTGGCAGCATAGTAAATGGGAATCTGCGCGCCATCCAAGACCAGCGTGAAACCATTCTGCGAAGCATAATCATGAATGACTTGGACCATCTTTTTGCCGATACGGCCGACGGCCTCATCGCGGTCCTGGTTGAAATCGGTCTGGGCATCTTCGGTGGAACGCTTCAATTGCTTTTGCTTGTCTTCCGCCTCACGGTTCAGGCGGCCCTGTTCTTCGTCACTCAGCGTGGCGGACTGCTTCGTCAATTGGTCTTGGATGGCTTGGATTTCCTGTTGGAGACGTTGCAGTTCCTGCTGGCGGGGTGCGTACTTCTTTTGTAAATCGGCAATAACCTTCTTGCCTTCGGCAGTCACGGCTATCGCTGCCTGGATATTTATTACCCCAACCTTATTCTGGGCCGGCGCGGCAGTCTGGGCAGGTAGAAAGGGAGGGCCTCCCAGTACCACGATCAGTACGGCAAGTGCAGTCAATCGGTTCTTCATTCAAACTCCTTCAAGATTCTAACGTTCCAAATCGAGCTCGTCTACTCAACTACTCATCGCGCGCAGGGATGGCCATCGGTGCTCTCCGCCGTAATGCGGAAGAACGAAAGTATTCATGCCCGGCGCCATGGCACATCCTATTTGGGTTTCGTCGCCGGTGGTGGAGCGACTGGATGCGCCGCGGGTTTTGCAGGGGTTCCGGCATCCGCAGCCGGGTTCGCGGCGTCGTAGCGCTTCACAATTTCCTCCGTGAGGTCAGTGCCTGTGGCGGCGTAATAAATGGGGACCTGGGCGCTATCGATGACCAGCATGAAACCATTTTGTGAGGCATAATCGTGGATAATGGCAAGCATCTTCTGGCCGATCCGGCGTATGACTTCATCGCGGTCGGCGTTATAATCACTCTGCGCGTCGTCACTCGAACGCTTCAGGAGTTTCTGCTTGTCCTCCAGTTCCCGTGTTAATCGCCGCTGTTCGTCGTCGCTCAAGGTGGCCGTCTGCTTGCTCAACTGGTCCTGGATAGATTGGATTTCCTGTTGCAATCGCTCCAGTTCCTGCTGACGGGGCTGATACTTCTTCTGCATGTCCGCAACCGCCTTCTTTCCCTCTTGGCTACTCCCAATTGCGGCATTCATATTGATGAGGCCGATCTTGCCCTGGGCGTGCCCAGCGAGTGGAACTGCCAGGATGGCCAGGAATAGGGTAAGCGTGGTCAATCGGTTCTTCATTCGCGCTCCTTCAAAAGATTAAGATTCCGAATCAAACTCTTATTCTAACTCATTTCCTTCGCGTCTAAAATGTGCGCTGTACGGTGAATCCCACGCGCCCGGAGCGCTCCTTCAAGCGGAAGGGAATAAAATTCCGCAACGCGTCGATATAGGTAGCTTGATTCGGAAACAGCGACTCGGGCGGCAGGTCCTGCGGCGGAGTAATCACGCTGTTCACTCGGGATAAATTGTACCCATAAAAGAGATGGAGCGGAGCGTTGACGATGGGAAGGAGAACCTGCAAATCGAGTCCACTTGAGGCGCGTGGCCGGAAATTCGTCGCGGCAACGGGCTTCAACTCTGTGGGAATGGGAAAATAGGTGTATTGGCTTTCAATCGAGCTCAAGGATCCGGTGGCCAGCGTGAGCTGCTTTGGCCACATAATGAAATTTTCGCCAGCGTCGATGAAGTAGGCCATGTTCACCGTCGATCCGACGATGGGAAAACGGTATTCGAAGTTGAAGATTGTTTCCGTATCGCCGCCGGGGAAAATCGGAGAATTAATGGGGAAACTGGTGGAGGAGCCGCACGATCCTGTACTCTGGCCGGTCTGGGTAGTCCCGGTAATCGGCTGGCCATTGACATTGCGGTTGCACACGGAAACTACCGTGGGATAAAACGCCACCGGGCTCACGGTGCGAATATCAAACCCGCGAACGTCTTCCTCACCCCCAATGTAGAAGCGCGAGAAGGGTGGAACCACTCGGCCGCCGTATCCGATGACGGTCGAGGTAAGAAGCCGGAACCCGATTGCGGTGGGGTGGTCCGAGCGAACGTTCCGAACCGGGCGGAAATACTTGGCTTCGATGACCGGCCGGACCGTGTTGACGTTTCCGCCGATGGCGCTTCCTGTAAAGCCAAGGGCCGCGTAGAGATATTTGCCCCGCGTCGGAGTCCAGGCGCTATTGATGGTGCTGTAAAGGTACGTCGGCATGATCTGGCTGGAGATGATTCCGGTCAGGGCATTGGGGCCCGTCAAGCCACTGAAATTGATGGCCTGGAAATAGGACTCCGATGCCGCACTAAATGCCTGCAAGCTGCTACGGGAAAAGCTATAGGTCAGACCGACGCGCGCAAAACTGCGCCGTAAGGGGTAGGTGGCAAATAACGTGAACCCGGCGGAATTCTGGGTGAAGTTCTGACCGTAAAACTGGCCGTACTGAGACTGCGCCAATAGATTGGGATTGATGCCGCTGTAAATCGCCAGTTGGCGGATCTGGTTGTAGTTAAAGTCGCTCTTAAACACCGTGAAGCCGGCGGTGATGGGGCGATCCAGGAAATAAGGTTCGGTGAAACCGAACGAGTAGAGTTTTTGGAAAGTGCCGGTTTGAAAAGCCAGACTCAGGGTCGCGCCAAGACCCAGAAAATTGTTCGTGGCGTAATTGAGGCCAATAAAGGTCCCGGCTATGCCGCTGACGCCACCGGATAAGCCGATCGAGTTCTTTCCCTTCTCCTTGACCTTCACCAGGATGTCGACGTCCTTATCCTTCGCGTTCTGTTTGATGTCGTAATCCTCTTTCTTGATCTCATCAAAAAAGCCCAATTGGTTCATCTTCAGCACGCTATAATCCCATAACTGCGAGCTGAAAACCCCGCCCTCGTCCAACAACAATTCCCGGCGGATGACCTTGTCGCGCGTCTTGGTGTTTCCCGAAAACTCAATACGGTGGACCCTGAACTGATTGTCCTCCTCAAAATCCAGGGTCAGGTTGATGAGTTTCTTCCGGTTATCCGGCTCGACGTCCGGGGACGCCGTAAAATTGATGTACCCATACTGACCATACAGCTTAGTGTAATTCTCATTCGCTTTACGAACCTTGGAGAGAGCGAAAATATCACCCGGCTTCATCCCCAAGACAGGGGCCAGTTGCTCTTGCTTGAAAAGTTTGTTGCCGATGATGTGGAAGGTGCCCAATCGGTATTGCACACCTTCCTCGACGGGGATCTTGATGTCCACCCGTTTGCCGTGCCCCCAGCTCCAAAAGAAGAAGGGCCAGCGCCGTCCCGTGTCAACCATCTTGGTGTCGGGCTCTTTCGCCTGGGCGAAGTAGTAACCGTGATCGCGGTAAAGATCGCGAATGTTTTCCAAGTCCGCCTCGATGCGCTCCTTATCGTAGGTCTTGTGGAACCAGTAGAACCAGGGAGGCGCACCCGAAGGTCGCGAATACTTCATCGAGCGTACCAGTTCCCGGTCGGAGAAAACCGTGTTTCCCGAAAAGGCGATGTCCCCAAGCTTCACCTTGGGACCTTCCACCACAACAAAGACCAGCGCCACGGAATTCGGCGGGATGTTGCGCGTGCGGTGACGAACCGTGGCAAACATCTTGCCGTGTGCCGCCAACATTTCCTGCAGCACCACTTCCGCGTGTTTGACGACCACCGGGTCATACTGGGATTGGATGCTGAGCCCGACTTTTTCCTTCTTGAACGCATCCAGAACGTCGGACTGCTGCACACTGCTCAACCCTTTATAATCGATGCTGCGGACCAGCTTCTTTTCTCGCACATAAAAGGTGACGATTTTATTGCCATTGGGCGCGTCGGCGACCTCCAGGCGAACATCATCCAGGAAGCCGGTATTCCACAACGACATGAAGTCGCGTTCCAGGGCGTTTTCGTCATAAACATCCCCCGCGCGCGAACCAACCCGCGCGCGTAACGTGCTGGCAGGAATGCGCCGGTTACCGCGAAAGCTGATGGAGTCAATGGTAGGCTTATGTTCTTCCTGGGGAGGCGTCGGGGTCGGCGGCGCTACGGGATTCGTTAATTTGGGGGCCTGTTGGGGCTGTTCCCCGGGTTTGGACGCGGGTGGCTGCGTCACTTGGGGAGTTTCCAATTGAAGCTGTCCCGGCGCGGGTTCTGGCGCTTTCTTTTCCGGAGGCTTTTGAGGAGTCGGGGCAGCCGGCGGAGGATTCTGCGTTTTTTGATCCGGCGGAGGGTTCTGCGCCGTGGTCGACAGAGGCAACCACAGAATCAGTGCCAGGGCGGGAGCTCCCAGCCAATACCGCTTCCCTCGAAGTCCAGGCACACACAATTTCATCTTTTTCAAGAGAAAGCGATCCCCCCTCGCACACGCAAAAACTAAAACAATCCGATGCCGGGATTCCGCCAGGAGTTGGCCGGAAGTATTTTTGCGCCAGAAAGCCTCTCGCCCTCTCCCGGAGATTCCAGCCCCCCAGGAGCCGGGCGTGTGGATTGTCCGCTTAGAGGCCGGAATAACCGTGGCGACTCGCCCTAGTGGGAGAGCGGTGTGGCACCGACCAGTTTGTCGTTTACTGAACGATAGTAAAGCGCTTCATTCTCGACGATAACTTCCAAGACCGCCGGAGGATGAATCTCCCCTTGGATTAATGCCTCCGAGAGCGGATCTTCAACGTACTTCTGCAAAGCGCGACGCAGAGGCCGAGCCCCGTACGACCGGTCCACACAGGTCTTGTCCAAAATCCACCGGGCAGCCTCCGGCGACAAGGTCAGCGCAATATTCTTCTGGGTAAGATTGTGATTCATCTGCCCGACCAGCAGGTCCATAATCTGGATGAGGTCATGATCCGTCAGAGCATTGAATACAATGATCTCATCCAAACGGTTCAGAAACTCGGGGTTGAAAAGCCGCTTGACCTCGCTCATCACCAGTTCTTCCGCCTTTTTTTCCGTGGCGCCTTCCGCACCCGACTGGAACCCCATGTGCGACCGGCGTTCCAAATAGCGCGCGCCGATGTTCGAGGTCATGATGATAATGGTGTTCTTGAAGTCCACCGTGTTGCCGAGGCCATCCGTCAACTGGCCATCCTCGAAAACCTGCAAGAGGATGTTAAACACATCCGGGTGGGCCTTCTCAATTTCGTCGAGCAGGATGGTCGAATAGGGAGCACGCCGCACCCGTTCGGTAAGCTGGCCGCCCTCTTCGTAACCCACATATCCCGGCGGCGAGCCGATTAACTTTGAGACCGAGTGCTTCTCCATGAATTCCGACATATCAAAGCGCACCAGGGCGCGCTCGGAACCGAACAAAAAGGCCGCGAGGGAGCGGGCCATTTCCGTCTTGCCCACGCCGGTAGGGCCCAGGAACAAGAACGAGCCTACGGGACGGCCGGGGAGCTTTAAACCCGCCCGGGAGCGGCGGATGGCGCGCGCCAGGGCGGAAATGGCCCGCTCCTGGCTGATGATGCGCTTGTGCAGTTCTTCCTCGATGCGCAGCAGCTTGGCGCTTTCCTCTTCCTTGATGGCGGTGACGGGAACCCCTGTCCAGCGGGCGACCACCTCTTCAATATCTCCTTCCGTCACCACCCCCATGGCGGTCTCATCGATATTGTACTTTTCACGCAGCAGGCGGAGGTTCTCGCGCTCCTTACGTTCTTCGTCGGAGTAGAAGCGCGCCTTCTCGAACTCGTGGTTGGCAATGGCGTTCTCCATGCGGTGCACCACAAACTTGATGCGCTTCTGCACGTCGATCATTTCCTCGGGCAGCGAACTCTGCCGCAGCTTCACGCGCGCCCCCGCTTCGTCGATCAGGTCCACCGCCTTGTCCGGCAGGAAGCGGTCGGGGATATAGCGATTGGAAAGGTATACGGCCCCATTCAGCGCCTCATCCGTGTACGTCACGGCATGAAATTTTTCGTAACGGTCCTTGATGCCAAAGAGAATCTTGATGCCTTCGGGCTCCGAGGGCGGCGGAACCTTGACCGCCTGGAAGCGCCGTTCGAGCGAACGGTCTTTCTCGATGGACTTGCGATATTCCGCCGGAGTGGTGGCGCCGATGCACTGGATTTCGCCGCGGGATAGGGCAGGCTTCAAGATATTGGCAGCGTCCAGCGACCCCTCCGCCGAGCCCGCGCCCACCAGGGTGTGCAATTCATCAATAAAGATGATGGCGTTCTGCGCCTCCATCAATTCCTTCATGATGGTCTTCAGGCGCTCTTCAAACTGGCCGCGATACTTGGTGCCCGCCACAATCAGGGAGAGATCGAGCGCCAGAATCCGTTTGTCAGCCAGGAAGGACGGCACATCGCCGTCCGCGATCCGCTGCGCCAAACCTTCCACGATGGCGGTTTTTCCCACGCCTGGTTCACCAATCAGGACGGGATTGTTTTTGGTACGGCGGCAGAGAATCTGGACGACGCGCTCCAATTCCGCATCCCGGCCAATCAGCGGGTCCAATTGGTTTTCCATCGCGGCCTGCGTCAGATCGCGGCTGAATTCGCCCAGCAGAGAAGTTTCCTTGGGCCGGGGGGCGGCGGCCTTATCGTTCTGCACGCGGCTCAGTTCTTCGCGCAAAGTGGAGAGCCGCAAACCCCGCTCGTGGAGGATTTCCGCCGCAAACGACTTGTCCTCGCGCAGCAGGCCCAGCAGCAGGTGCTCCGTGCCGATGTGCTTGTGTGTCAGACGTTCCGCTTCCTCCGCGGCATAGGCCAGGACGCGCTTGCATTCCTGACTGAGCGGCAGGTCCACCGATGTCGAGACCTTCTCGCGGATGGGAGTCCGCCCCTCGATCTGTTTGCGAATGGATTCGATCGAGGTATGCGACCGCAGAAAACGGTTGGTGAGGGCCTTGTCTTCGCGCAGTAACCCCAACAGCAGATGCTCCGTCTCAATGAAGGGGCTACCGAATTGACTGGCTTCGTAGCGCGCGAAGAAGATTACCCGCCGGGCTTTCTCAGTGTACCTCTCGAACATAGCTCCTCAGTTCTTCGTGAAACCCCAGCTTCCCTGCTACCTGCCGTCCCCAGGAAGTTCGGGGGTCATGGAACTCTTGGAACTACCCATTCCGTCAACTTTCCCATCGCCAAACGCAAGGTCCGATGGGCGCGACGGGCTAGGTCCAGGTTGTGCGTCGCCAGCACCGAGGTCAAATGATGCGCCTGGTGCAGGTTTTCGAGCAGGTCGATCACTCGCTCCGCCGTACGATGGTCCAAACTTCCTGTGGGCTCATCCGCCAATAAGAGGGAAGGCTGATTGGCAAGTGCGCGGGCCAAGGCCACTCTCTGTTGCTCTCCGCCCGATAGTTCACCCACACGGCGTTGTGATGCGTTTTCCAAGCCTACTTCACCCAACAGTTCTCGGGCGCGCGCCCGGGCATCACTCATGCGGCACCCGCGAATCAACTGCGGGATTACAACATTCTCAAGCGCGCTAAATTCCGGCAGGAGATAGTGCATCTGCCAAACAAAGCCTATCTTCTCATTGCGATACAGAGCGCGTTCGTCTTCGCGATAGTCACTCAGTCGCCTTCCTTCGAAGTATACCTCACCCTTTGTCGGAGTGTCCAGCGCCGCCAACAAATGCAACAACGTCGTCTTGCCGGAACCGGATTCTCCCACCAGCGCCACGAACTCCCCCGCCTGTACCTCCAGGCTCAGATTATCAAGTACCAGGACTTCTTCACTGCCGGAACGGAAAGATTTCGTCAGGCCGACTCCGCACAAGAGCGTCCGTGGTCCGCGGTCCGTTTTCAGTTGCTTGTCGTCGTTCATTCGTAACGAAGAATCTCCACCGGATTCAGCCGCGCTGCCGAGAGCGACGGATACAGGGTTGCCAGGAAGCTAATGGTGATGGCCGCCGCCGCAATCCACACCCCATCCAGCGGGTGGGCATGGAAGGGCACCGACGACAGCGCGTAGACATCCGCCTGGAGCGGGATCAACTTGTAGGTGTTGCCCAGCCAAGCGACCCCGTAGCCCAGGATCAGTCCCAGGAGCGTGCCCAGGCCCCCAATGGCCACGCCGTGGAGCGTGAACACGGCCCAAACCTGCCGTTGCCGCGCGCCCATGGACATGAGGACGGCGATGTCGCGATTTTTTTCCATCACCATCATTACCAGGGCGATGAATATATTCAGCGCCGCCACCACGACAATGAGCCCGATCGTAAGGACGGTAACCAGCCGCTCCAGGCGCAGGGCGCTGAACAGGGAATGGTTCTGCTCAATCCAGGTGGTGGTGTCGAACCCGCTTCCGGCGGCCTGGCGAATCTCTTCCGCCACCTCCGGGGCACGGTAAATATCATCAATTTTGAACTCGATCACCGAGGCCACGTCGGCAAGGTCAAACAGGCGCTGGGCGGCGGCGAGATTTGTGAACGCCCAGGTAGCGTCAAAATCGTAGAAGCCTGAATCAAAAACCCCCATCACCCGAAAGTGGCGGGTTTTGGGCACGACCTCCAGAGGTGTCAGATAGCCTTGCGGGCTGGTGACCAGCACCGTGTCACCCACGTAAACTCCCAAGGCTGTCGCCAGTTCCTTGCCGAGGATAATGGGGTCGGCATTCGGAAAAGTCTCTGACAATCCTGCCAGCGACCCCTCACGTAAATGGCGAAGGAAGGTACCCACCTTCACTTCCTGGCCGGGTTCGATGCCCTTCAAAACCATTCCCTGCGCACGCGAGCCGTGGGAGACCAGGACTTCCCCATAGAGCGAGGGCGCGGTGGCCACGACGTGCGGGACGTGCGCCAGGCGACTCGAAAGCGCATCAAAGTTCCGGATGCCATCGTTCTCCTTGCGCACCAAATTGATGTCGGCCATGGCGCTGAGCAAGCGGCTCTCCAGGTCCTCGCGGAAGCCGTTGTTGATGGCCAGCGAAATCACCAGCGCCGCAACCCCTGCCGTTACCCCCAACACCGAAATCACGGTGATGATCGATATTGCCGCCTGCCGCCGCTTGGCTTTGAGGTAGCGAAGCGCCATGAAAAATTCAAAATTCATATGCGCCATCATTATCAACGAGTGAGTCTATTGCGCCAAGTAGAATCAAAACCTTATTGACAGTCCCCGGAGCCCCACCTAAGATTACAGACATGGCCGTCCATTATGAGTTTCGGCAAGAGGAGCACGACGTCACCGTGGCGATCCTTACCGGTCAGCTTAATTTGGGAAACCGGCTGATGGAATTTGAGCACCAGCTCAAGCAGCGTATCGAGGAAGGCTCCCGGAAAATCGTCTTGGACTTGAGCGGATTGACGTACATCGACAGTGCCGGACTAGGCATGGTGGCCACATGCGCAGGGATTATGTCAAAAAAGGGGGGGAAGTTGGTGGTGGTCCTCGCCGGCGGCAAGATCGCCCAGATGTTTCAACTTACCCGCCTGGACCAGGTCATCGGCATATACCCCGACTTCCCCTCTGCCTGTCGAGCGATTTCCGAACCTTCCAGCGCCGCCTCAGGGGCGTAAGGGGTCCCCCAAAGCTTAGCCGACTGGGTCACTCGCTGTGCTTCTCAGGGCGCAGTAGCGGGAACAGAATGACGTCGCGGATGGAGCGCGAGTCGGTGAGCAGCATAGTGAGGCGGTCGATGCCGATGCCCTCACCGCCGGTGGGCGGCATGCCGTAGCTGAGCGCGCGAATGTAATCCTCGTCAATGGCGTGTGCGGTCAAATCACCCTTTTCGCGCAGGTTCTGTTGGTATTGGAAGCGGTTGCGCTGCTCCTCGGGATCGTTAAGCTCGCTGAAGGCATTGGCGATTTCCATTCCGCCGATGTAAAGCTCGAAACGCTCCACGAAGTTAGGATTGTCGGGCTTCTGCTTGGAGAGCGGCGAAACCTCCAGCGGGTAATCTACAATGAAGGTGGGCTGAATAAGATGCTCCTCGGCCACCAGTTCAAAGAATAGAGCCAGGAGTTCGCCCGATCGCTTGTCTTCGACGGCTTGTGCGGGGATGGGCGCCACGCCGCGCTTTAGCAGCCACGGGTTAAGGCCGGGAACACGGCTTGCCAAGGCTTGATGGTCATCCAATTCCGCCGGCGTAAGTCCATCGACCTCACTGGGCCAATAGCGCCGCACGGCCTCTTTCATGGTGAGCTGCTCGAATTTGGCAAACGAAATACGCTGCCCACCATAGTCAAATTCCACGCTCCCCAGCACCGCTTCCGCCACGTGTCGCAGCAGGCGCTCGGTGAGGGCGATCATATCGTGGTAATCGGCATAGGCCTGATAGAACTCCAGCATGGTGAACTCGGGGTTGTGTTGTGTGGAGATGCCCTCATTGCGGAAGTTGCGGTTGATCTCATAAACGCGGTCGAGACCGCCCACGATGAGCCGTTTCAGGTAGAGTTCCGGCGCGATGCGCAAATACAGGTCGATGTCGAGCGCGTTGTGATGGGTCTTGAAAGGCCGAGCCATGGCTCCGCCCGCCAGGGGCTGCATCATGGGCGTCTCAACTTCCAGGTAACCTTCCGCCTCCAGGAAATCTCGGATGGCGCGCACCAGTTTTCCGCGGCGCTCGAAGACCGTGCGCGCTTCTTCATTCACCATCAGGTCAAGGTAGCGCTGGCGATAGCGGATTTCCACGTCGGTGAGGCCGTGCCATTTTTCCGGCAGCGGTAGCACCGCCTTGGCAAGGAATTGCAGGCGGTCAGCATGAATGCTGAGCTCGCCCGTCCGCGTGCGGAACAAGTACCCCTCCACCCCCACCAAGTCGCCGAGGTCAAGAAGCTTGTAGAGTTCGAAGTCGCGGTCTCCGACGGCGTCCAGCCGGACGTAAATTTGCAGGCGCTTCCCCCCTCCTGCCAAATGCGCAAAACCCGCCTTGCCGTGCGGGCGGACGGTCATGACGCGGCCTGCCACGCGTACAGTAACCCTGCGCGCGGCAAGCTCTTCCGCCGATAGCGCGGCATACTTCGCCACAATTTGCGGAATCGTATCGGTGACGTCATACTTGCGCGGGTAGGCCTCGTAGCCCAGATCGACGATCGCCTGGAGTTTTTTCTTGCGCTGCTGAATCAAGTCTGAAAGTTCATTTTCAGGCACGGGGATGACCTGCAATCTGCGGAGAGTTTTTGAACACGGATTAAACGGGCATTATAGGTGGCAGGCGAAAATTGTGCAAGGAAAGGGGCGCGGCCCTATATTTCAGCCTTTCATAAATTGAAACCTGTTTCAATTTCTGACTTGAAGTGGGCGTGGCAATTCCCTATAGTAGGGGAGGATGAAGTGGCTAATGGGCGGTATGACTCTTGCCGCGGTCGCTATGTTGATGCGCCGGATCCTGCAAATGGATGTTGCGGGAAAGGCCCAGGTAGGCAGGTTGGCATCCCTGCCGGGAGCGCTGCAAGCCGTTTATCAGCCTCTCGCGCAAGAGATTGAAGCGCAAACGGCCATCCTGGGCATCACCCTCAATGACGCATTTGGCGAGCGCGAGGCAGGGCGGCACGAGATGGCATGGAACGTGGTGCGCCTTACCATCGGCGAATGGGAGCGCCTTGCCGAGCTCGTCTTAGGCCTGCAAAATGTGCTTTCCAAGTTCTTGGACGCCACCGACGGAATCGTTCCCGTGCGCCGTGTCGCCGCGGGCCGCTTCAAGTCACGCGTCGTGATGGACAACGTCAGGCTTTACGAGTTTCTGGACCAAATCCTGTTCAGATCGAAACGCCGTTTTGCGCTCCAATTGCGGTTATTGTTCCGCGCCAGTACGCTTCTGCGCAAGGATTTCAAACACGCTTGCCGCGAGGGCGCACTTACGCTCGATTCTTCTGCGGAGTTGTGGACCCAATTGGATTACTACTTCCACGATTTCGACTTGATCGCCAAAGAAACTCTGCTCGCATTCCGCACCCTTTTGGCTTGCCAGTCCCCGGAGAGAGTCCAAGAGCTCGCCTTGGACCTTCAGACCCTTCTCGAACGAGGCACGCGCGTTTCCGTTTCTCTCTCGAATCAGTGAGTTTCTCGCCGCCACGGCATGGCGCGTAGAGAGAGAAGAAAGGTGTCAGAGAAGAAAGGTGGAAGAAAGAGAAGAAAGGTGTCAGAGAGAAGAAAGGTGTCAGGTACCTTTTTTCTTCGGAAAAGGTCAGAAGAAAGGTGTCCAGAAGAAAGGTCACACAGGAGGAAGAAAGGTGTCAGGTACCTTTTTTCTTCGGAAAAGGTCAGAAGAAAGGTGTCCAGAAGAAAGGTCAGGTACCTTTTTTCTTCGGAAACGATGCGGTAGAATGCCGTCATGGGCAGAGTCCGGCGAGTGGATGTTGGTGGCCTGATTTATCACGCACTGAATCGCGCGAACTTCCGTTCCCGGCTTTTCAAAACCCCGGCCCACTATGAGGATTTCCTCGCCATCCTGGAAGAGGGTTTGAAATTCGTGCCCATGCGCATTCTGGCTTACTGCCTGATGCCGAATCACTGGCACCTGGTGCTCTATCCCCGGGCGGACGGCGACCTGGCAAAATTTTTGCAGCGCATCACCCTGACCCATACGCAGCGGTATCACTCGCAAGCCCGGACGGTGGGGTACGGGCACATTTATCAAGGCCGCTATAAGTCACTACCGGTAGAATCCGACAGCCATTTCCTGACGTTGGTCCGCTACGTGGAGAGAAACGCCCAGCGAGCCGCACTGGTGAGGAGGGCGGAGGACTGGCCGTGGTCAAGCGTCTACGTTCGCCTGCACGGAACCGAAAAGCAAAAGCAGATGCTCAGTCCGTGGCCGACGGCGGAGCCCGGGGATTATGTGAAGTGGCTCAACCCCTCGCAAGGCCGAGAAGAAATTGATAAGATCCGCGACGCCATCCAAAGGAGCAGGCCCTATGGTTCGGAGAAATGGGTGTCAAGGGCGGTTGCGAAATTCGGATTGAAAAACACCATGCGGAACCGGGGACGCCCGAAAAAAGGTACCTGACACCTTTTCTTTCCCTGATGACACCTTTTCTCCCTACATTATAGCGCCCGCTACGCGGGCTGAGTTCTTAAGGTGAATTTGATCCGCTCTGTGGAGTTATGGGCTGTGGCACCGCCAGTGCTTCCGTGAGCAGCTCACGGACGGCCCAAATGTCAACATTCGGGTCGACAAAAGCTAGCCCGTAGATGTGTGTTCCTTCTCGCCGTTCCATCTCGTATACCACACGGCAAGTTGCCCTTCGTGACTCATTTTCCCGGCTTATTACAATTTCCTGCCCCGGCCTAAGCTGGCGGCTCAAGAAAATCGATGCCCCGAAACCACTGATGTTCCTGGTGCGCGTATCTTCTTCGAATGCCTCACCGCTCACGTCTTGTCCGGTGACGCGAATCGGCAACACAATATAGATCCGCTCGGACTTGCGCCGAGATTCCGGGCCGCCGAACAGATGCAGGTTCGGTGGCAGAGCAAGATCGGAGCTTCCTTGCCCGAAATGCCGCCCCCCCTCGCCCAGCTTCACGAGTGCCCAAGCCCCACCACACATCAGAATTGCCAAGCCTAAACATATCGTCGCCATTTTGGATTATCCTGCCACCCATTGCTGTACTGGCTGCAAGATTAGTACTAATCCACACGGAGTTCAACAAAATCGTTTACGAGGGAAAAGGATGCGCTACTTTAGCCGGAATTTCCCTTTTCAATTCTTAACCGCCGGCTGGCGCAGGGCGAGCGCAGCCCTGCGTTTCGAAAAATGATCACGGCAACGGGGGCTCGAAATGGCGCCCGTTGATGAGCACATAGAAAGCATCCGCGCACGCGGCGAAAATCGCGAGTCGCATGGCTGTGCTCGCCATGCGCCAGCCGGCCTATTCCCAAACTTGTCGAACCGGTGTACTATCCTGTGCACGAGAGGGTTCCTGGCGAGGAATCCCAAGATGAGACGTAGCCCTCACAGTACGGGGGTACTATTGCGTAGACATTTTGATCACCCCATAATAGGGACTCCGGGACTCCGGGACTCCGGACTTTGTGGGCCTTTTGCCTGGCTAAAGACATTCGCCATGTGTTGTCGTACGAAGGCAGGCGATATGCGCGGGATTGGAACGCTCCCAGAAACGCTCCAGCAGAGGCCGTGAGGTGTTTCTTGCCTGCTGATTGGCAAACTGGAAATCCCGGTTCGTCAAAGTGGAGTGGTTAATATGGGGTCCAGGGGGATGGGGGCTCGTTGACCTGGCAAGAGGGTATCCTGAAGATCGCAAGGAGGAGCGGCCGGGGGTGGGGGGAACCGGTGGTTCCGGGTTCAGCGTCAGTATTGGATTCCGTGCAGTTCCGGGAAACAAATGGGGTTCGGAAAACCGCCAAGGCCTGCTTGGAGCAAGGGTTTTCGGCCGTAGAAGTCTTGGTGACGCTGGCCATCATCGGGGTTCTCTCCGGCATCGCCATGGTTGTTTTCATCAATGAGTTGCCGACCCTCCGTGCCGACGCCGCCATGCAGCTCCTGGAAGCTCAACTCCGTCAGGCCCGCGAGACGGCGGTGGACCAGCGGCGAAACATTCTGGTCACGTTCCAAGGCACGGGCGAAATGCTGACCGTGAGGCAGGATCTGAATATCACCACGACTCCCCCGACGGTTATCTCCACGACGACCCTGGGCGACTTTATCCTCGATCCCAATCAGATGGTGTACACGGTTTTTGCGGCTCTTCCGGACACGCCCGATGGCTTTGGCAAATCCGCGGCGGTCAATTTTAATTGTGGCATCCCCCCGCTGCCGTGCACCATCACTTTCCAGGGCGACGGCTCGGTGGTGGACCACACCGGGGCCTATATTAACGGGACGATTTTCATTGGTAACTCTGGAAACGTGGTTACGGCGCGCGCCATCACCATCCTTGGCGCGACGGGGCGCATCAAGGGCTACCGGTTCAAAATCGACTCGTGGTTTTAGAGGGTGATTTTATGGACCGAGTTATGCAACGTCACGAGCCTGACGAGAGCGGCTTCACCATGGTCGAGGTGATGATCGCCACCGTCATTTTGCTGGTGGGCCTGCTCTCGGTGGCCTATGCCTTTGGGTTGGGACTAAGCGTCATTGGGACCGCCCAGGAGGATAGCATCGCCCGCCAGAAGGCCCGAGAAGCCATCGAAGATGTGTTTACCGCTCGCGACACGGGAGGCATCTCTTTCACCCAGATTTGCAACACGGGCGCCGGCGCCTCCTGCATCTTTATAAGCGGCTTTGAACCCTTGTACACCGCGGGACCGGACGGAATTGTGAACACCGCCGACGATGGCACGGGCACCCCCCTGCCCACGGGGTGTAGTGCGGCGCCTTGCATCGAGACGGTTGACACCCCCGGGCCGGACGGGATCCTGGGAACGGCCGACGACGTTTTTGCTCCTCTGGTGGGGTTTCAGCGGCAAATTCAAATCGTGCCGGTCCCCACGGTTCCGAACCTGAATCAAATCACGGTCACCATTCAGTACACGACCCCGATGGGGATCAGCCGGAGCGTCACGATTGTGGCGCTCATCGGGCCTTATGTCTAAATCATTTCCAAAATCGCACGCGGGGCGCTCCGCTCAGGGATATACCCTGGTGGAGCTGATGGTGGCCATGTCGCTGTGCCTGCTCTTGCTGGGGATGGCTTTCAACCTCTTCGATGGCCTCAATAACGCCGCTGACTTGGCGGGCGCCATGGCCGACGTCAACGAAAACCTGCGCGCCGGTACGAACATGATTGCGCGCGATCTGAGCATGGCGGGGTCCGATATCCCCCTGGGAGGCTTTCCTCTCCCCAGCGGAGGTGCTCCCTGCCAGCCCATTCCCATTCCGTTGCCCGCCTGGCTCCCGGCGCAGAATTTTAACCCCGCCTGTACGGGCAACATGAACGTCATCACTCCGGGATCAGGATTTGGGCCGACGACCGGGAGCGGCGGCACTCAAATCCCCACCGATTCGGTCACTCTGATCACGGTGAATCCCAATTCCCAATTGAACGAGTTTCAACTGGTCAGCATCAGTCCGGTCACGACTCCCGGCGCTTACTGCTGTTTCGCCGCCGGCGACAGTGTCACCATCACCGTAAATCCGGCTACCAACGGCGGTGACCTCACCGCCGCCGGGGCCTCCCAGGTCCTTCCCGGCCAGTTGATCATGTTGAGCAACGCCAATAGCTCGGTCTTGCTTGCCGTCAGTACCGTCACGACTGACACCATCACCTTTAACGGCGGTGACGCGGCCAATGACCCCCTGGGCCTCAATCAATTCCCCAGCGGGGGCAGCAGCCCGACGAGTGGAACCATTGGTCAGCTTCAAACCATGGGAGTCGCGCCCGCCGCGAATTTCTACCCTCCGACTTACGCGTACCAGATCACCATGACCACTTATTATCTGGACAACGTGTCCAGGGCCCCCACCTGGATGCTGATGAAGCAGGTCGGCACCGGGGCGCCGCTGACCGGGGCGCCTCCCTCCGTCCCCTCGCAGCCGCCCCAGGCGGTGGCCATGGGGATCAACGTCTTGCAGTTCTCTTACAGCCTTTCGCCGGCGGCGGAACCGACGGACCCGACGCGGACGTTCGTAATTCCCTATACGCCTAATACCATCCGCAAGGTGAACCTGTGGATGATCGCCAAAGCAGACCACCCCAATCGAAAAAGCGGTTTGTATTATACGAATTCGATCGCCACCTCGGTGACGGCCCAGAACTTGGCTTATTACAACAAGTATTGAGGTGGCCGGGTGGGGCAAGCGGCCGTGGCCGCCAGAAAGGGGCAGAAGATGAAAAACCGCGAAACCAACGATTCGGGTGTAGCTCTCATCGTGGTCTTACTGCTCATGCTGGTCTTTACCATCATCATGCTGGGATTATACTTTCAGACCACGGGGGAGCAGAAGGTGGCGGCGAGCGACCGTGACAACACGGCGGCCTTTTACGCGGCGCAGGGCGCGCTTGAAAATATGAGCTCCAACCTGGCAAACTTATTCATCCAGTCCCCCTCTCCCACCCCTCTCCAGATTAGCGCTCTGACCGCCGCCAGCTACCAGCCCAGCCTTCCGAATATCACTTTTCCCGCCGGAGGCTACACCATCACCAACCTCCCGACACCCGCCAACCCCCCCACCCCGGCCTGCACCCCGACCGCGACCGTCCTGTGCTCGACGAATGGCATCATTCCCGGCACCGGCCCCTTAGCGGGACTTATGGGCATCATTACTCCTTTTACCCTCACGGTGATTGCCGATGGCCCCAACAACACGGAAGTCAAGATGACGCGCGGCGTCCAGGAAGTGGCGGTGCCGGTCTGGCAGTTTGGCATCTTTTCCAACGGCGACCAGGCATTTTTCGCCAATCCGGCCTTTAGCTTTGGGGGCCGCGTTCATGCCAACGGAAACCTGTATCTCACCACCGGGAGTACCCTGACCCTGAATGATAAGGTAACCGCCGCGGGGAGCATCATCGTAACCCAGCTCGAGAACGGCAACGCCGTAGGGAACAACAACCAGGGCGGCGCCGGCACGGCCATTGATGTGACGACGGGCGCCGCCGGCGGTTGTCCAGCGCCCACGTGCGCGGCTTTGACCGAAGGCAGTGTGGCGGGCGGTCCGGGTAGCGCCGCGGAGGCGAACTGGTCAACCGTTTCCATGACCGACTTTGCCGGAAACATCCGCGACGGGACGACGGGGGCCAAGGTGTTGAATTTAGCCTTGGCGTTTGCCGGCGCCGCGCCCATCGCCATGGCGCAGCGCCCTCCCCTTCCTCCCGCCCCGGCCGATAATGCCACCCTCACGAGTGAGCGCTTCTTCAACCTGGCCAACGTGCGCATTCTGTTGTCCGACACCCAAGCCGCCATCACCAGCTTGCCCGGCATTGATACCTCGGTGAATCCCTACCCGCTTGCCGAAGTTGGAAGTACGGGCGCTGAGCCGGCCTTAGGGGACGCCACCAAGATTCAGCGCACCACCCCCGGATCCAACAACTACTACCTTCCGCCCACGGATGCCTGCCATCCGCCCCTCGCTGAGTCGTTCGGCTATGTAGGCGATCAAAACTATCTGTCCCCGGCGGGTGCGACTTTGCTCGGCGGTTATATCAAGATCGAAGTCCAGCAGGAGCCACCAGCAGGGTGGAAGGATGTGACCCAGGAAGTTCTGTCGCTGGGAGTCATGAGCGGCATCGGGGGGATGGCGGCGCCGACTTTTTCCACCGCCACCAGCGGCGGGACATTAGCTAAAAACACGACCTACAAATACGAGGTCACCGCCCTGGGCCCGTGGGGTGAAAGCCAGGGCACGGCGGCCGCGGAAACAACCGGGAACTCCACCAACAACAACACAATAACCGTCAAATGGACAACAGCCGTGACAGGCGCGACCGGCTACAAGGTCTATCGAGGAACGGGTAGTCCTATTGTATGGGCTGGCTACTTTAGTTCGGCTGCGGGCACCGTTCAATATACTGACACGGGGGCAGCACCCACAGCGGGTACACCTCCAGCCCCGTGTACGAACATTTCGGTCGTGCAGTTGGAGGAGGCCGGGCCGCACTATTCGGCGCCGACGACGGCCACCAGTTATATTCCCATTAATATCTACGACCCGCGCGAAGGGGAACTGCGGGACACCAACAGCTTTACAGGGGGCGTGAACTACAACGGAATCACGCCGGCAAATACCACGGATGCCCTGAACGGAGTTATGAACCTTGTGCAAGTGAACGTGGGCAACCTCCAGCAGTGGCTTGCCAATACGCTCTGCACGGCTGCCACCGTCCCCACGTCCTGTCCCAGTGGCGCATTGGCGTACCAAAATGTGGGCTATACCCTCTATTTTTCCGACCGGCGGGGCAATCATTCTGTCCCCTCCAAATGTGTCCCCACGCCCTCCACCCCGAGCGGCTGGCCTTATCCTCCGACCTGCCCGCCTCTGCAAACCGAAACCGGCGAATACGGGTATGAGGACAGCATCAACCCGGAGAACCCGAACGGGGCCCCCAACGGAGTTCTGGACGGCGGGCCGGTGACGTGGGGTGGTGGGGCGGCGGGGGGGGCGGGGGGGAGGATGTGGACAACGACGGTTCCCTCGAGACCTATGGCGGCGTGCCCCAATACCTGGCCATCGATGGCAGTGCGGCTCCCGCATCGTTCAGTTACACCCTCGGGCTGAACCTGACGACCGGGATCACCACGGCACTCTCCACGGCCACGCCCACAAACTTCGTAGCTTTATTCACCGGGGTCGGGGCGGCCACGCCGTTCACACGGGTCACGCCCACCGAGGCCGAGGTCAACAGCGTAATCTTTTTCCGGCGCGCCCTCCGTTTGATCAATGGGACGGTGGGCAATTTGCCGCCCCTCGCGCAGGCGACTTGCGTTTCCCCTCCACCCGGCGGATTCACGGTTGCCGCGGAGAACCCCGTCTATATCCAAGGCGACTACAATGCGAGTGTCGCCAACGGTTTCACCGATACGGCGGCCCAATGTCACGTACCCGCCGCGGTGATCGGCGACGCGGTGACCGTCCTCTCCAATAGCTGGCAGGATATCAACAGCTTTAACAACCCGACCAACCCGGGCGGCCGCGGTGGCAGCGCATCCTGGTATAGGATGGCGGTCATGGCGGGAAAGAACAATACGTTTCCACTGCCCACTTACGCCCCGGCGGCGCGACCTGATTTTGGAACCGATGCCGGAGCTCACAACTTTCTTCGCATGATCGAGAACTGGGCCACGCTGAATTATCGTGGGTCCATGGCCAGCTTTTACGCATCCGTCCAGGCAACGGGAGTGTACAAGTACAATGTGGTTTATGGCGCGCCGACGCGGAATTTTGCGTTCGATACCGATTTTCAAAATATTGATTTACTGCCCCCATCCACTCCGCGCTTCACGGACGTGAACGCGCTGTCTTATCAACAGTCGACCCTGGCCACTCAATAGTCGCGCGGCGGCCAGGGAGCGTCATGTCTGATCGCAAACCTTGGTAAGGAAAGACGCCAACACGATTCTGACAAAAAGCCAGATTTCGCGCTCAACGAGATTTGGCTCGGCATGGCGGGTATGCCGACAAAAAATGTCAAGAATGAAGATCCGGTTTGGTAAATTATTGAAAACACTATAGAACAAAGATAAATCACTGTAAATCCATGAAAATAAGATGGTTATTCGAATTTCAGAAAGACTGCGTGCGGTTAATAGCGGTTAGCGCTGGTTATTCTCGGTTTATCCACAATCAGCAGGACTGGGTCGCACATCCACGGGGCCGCCACGAACGACAATTGACTTGGCGCCCTTGTGCAAGCTGGCTCGGAGCTCAAGCCAGTCGGTCCCCCTGTGGCTGGCGCAGACACCCGCCCTTGGGTGTCCGCGCCAGCCGCCGAACCAGGACCCTTCAGAAAAGCCGGCCTAGGGGAACGTCGTGGTGAATCCCGTGATGACGTAAAGTTCGGGAGTGCCGGTGCGATCGCTCGAAAAGATAATGTGCCCCATATCCAGGAAACGGGGTTTGGGGATTCCGTCGTAAACTGATTCCGCCGGGTTGGAGTCGGGGGTAACCAGGAATTTCGTTTGAGTGCCATCCAGCGACATCAGGTAGATCGACTGGTAGCTTTCCGCGCAGACGTAGAGCGTCCCGTCCGGCGAGAGGCTACAGAAATCCACGGTAAAGCCGCTGGAGGCAGTGGGCCCGACCTCGGTGAACGTGAAAGCCCCCTGCGCATTGAGATTGAAGGTGCCATTGGGTTTCATGACGTTGGCGACGTACCAGTACCCGTTGGCGATGAAGCCGAGTTTCATCCCATCGTTCGACCAGTCGGGATGGTCGGCCGGGAGGCTGCCCGTGAGGCTGTAAACCGTGCTCGGAGCAGTAAGATTCACGATCCAGATCTCGGGCTCCGCCAGGGCGTCGGAATTGGGGAGCGGCTGGTCCCGCTTGTACCACATCACGTTGGGAAACATCGGGTTCAGGCGAAGGCGGTGGAAGGGGTTGGTGTTTTCCGGGTCGCCCAGGGTGACATCGGCCCATGCCGTGCCGTTGTCGAGCACGCGGTGCAGAATGGTGCCCTCCGAGAAGGCGATGACGTTGCGGTGGGTGCTGGAATCGATGGTGGAGGTTGAAATCAGCAAGGTGGGCGCCGGCGGGACCAAGGTCATGTTCCGCGTGCTCAGGCGAGTGGGCTGGCAGGTCCCGGACTGAGAAATGGGCACGGCATACATATCGGCGGTCTTGTTGGAGTTCTGGCCCTGGTAGTAAGCGAACTCGCCGTCGTTCGAGACGACCACGTTGGACCCCTGCGCACTGCCGGAAATCACCTGGGCGCTCGTGCCATCCAGACTGGCGCTTGCTACGGCCGCCGGGTTGGTCTGGTAGTTGTAAATCAGGACATTGGCAAGGGGGCTATAGGCCGGCATATCGGGGTAAGAGTTCCAATCGAACCCGTTGTTGGTAATTTGGGTCACGGTAATACCCGGAGCGACCGAGGTCAACTGGTCGGTCACGTCCATGGGGGTTTCGCTGATAGCACTGCCGCCACACGTGGAAGTCCCTGCCCCGCTCGTCCCGGAAAGGCTGATCGTGAGGGGAGAGTTCGTGGCGTTGCTGGATAGCGTGATGAACCCGGTAAAGCTCCCGGTGAGGGGCGGAGTGAAAGTGGCGTTGAAGGTGGTGCTCTGGCCGGCCGCTAAAGTGAGCGGCAAGGCGAGACCCGTGAAGCCGAAGCCCGTACCCGTCTCCGACGCCGCCCCAATCGTCACACTGGCAGTTCCGGTATTGGTGAGAGTCACGGGCAGCGCGCCCGTACTCTTCGCGGCCGCGTTCCCGAAGCTGAGACTGAGGGGAGCGGCATTAAGGAGATAGGTTGTCCCGGTTCCCGTGAGAGATACCGTGGCGGGAGAGTTACTGGCGCTGCTCGAAACGGTTACAGTCCCGGTGAGGACGCCGGCGACGGTGGGAGCAAAAGTGGCGTTGAAGGTGGTGTTTTGACCGGCCAGCAACGTGACCGGCAGCGTGGGTCCGCTGATGGTGAAACCATTCCCGCTAACCGTAACTTGCGTGATATTTACGCTGGCCGTCCCGGTGTTCGTAACCATCACTTTCTGCGTGGCGCTGGTTCCGGAAGGAACGTATCCGAAATTGAGGCTGCCGGGGCTGGCGCTGACAAGGTAACTTACGCCGGTTCCCGAAAGCGACACGGTTGCAGGGGAATTACTGGCCGTGCTCGTGATCGTGACACTTCCCGTCACGGCGGCGCCCGTCGTGGGCGTGAAGGTCGCGTTGAAGTTAACTTGTTGTCCGGCCGCCAGCGTGTAGGGCAATGCCGGTCCGCTGATGCTGAACCCCGTCCCGCTTACCGTCGTCTGCGTGATATTGACACTGGCCGTCCCGGTATTCGTAACGGAAAAGGATTGAAGGGCATTGAATCCCACGTTGACGCTTCCAAAGTTGAGGCTGCTGGGAGAGGCGCTGAGAAGGTAGCTTACCCCGGTTCCCGTAAGCGTGATGGTGAGGGGAGAATTCGTGGCATTGCTGGTCACGGTCAAGCTCCCGGTGAAGGCGCCTCCCGTGGTGGGAGCAAAGGCCACGCTGAAGGTGGTGCTCGCGCCGGCGGCCAAGGTGATGGGCAGCGCCGGTCCCGTGACGCTGAAACCTACCCCGCTTACCGTGGTCTGCGTGATCGTCTCGCTGCCCGTCCCGGCGTTCGTAACCGTTACCGTCTGAGTAGAGGCAGTCCCATCGTTTACATTCCCAAAGCTGAGTTTGCTGGTACCGGCACTGAGAAAGTAGCTCAGGCCTGTTCCCGACAGCGATATGGTGGTGGTGGGCGTGCCGTTGGCATTGCTCGTCACCGAGACAGTTCCGCTGAAAGCGCCGCCGCTCGCCGGGGCAAACATAACATTAAACGGGACACTCGCCCCGGCCGCGATGTTGAGAGGCATGGTTACCCCGCTGACGCTAAACCCGGTTCCTTTCGCCGCCACCTGCGATACCGTTACCGTGCCCGTCCCCGTGTTGGTAAGCGTCGCTTGCATCGTGCTGCTGCTCCCCACGTTGACGTTGCCGAAGCTGAGGCTGAGGGGACTGGTGTTGAGAAGGTACGATAAGCCGAGTCCCGAAAGCGCAATCGTCGTAGGGGAGTTGGTGGCGTTGCTCACTACGGTCACGGTTCCCGTAGCGTTGCCGCCCACCATGGGAGCGAAGTTGATATTGAAGGCGGCGCCTTTACCCGCCAGCAAAGTGAAAGGCAACGGTATCGAAGTGGAGCTGAACCCTGCTCCCGCCACCGTCACCTGCGAAATGACGACACTCCCGGTCCCGGTATTCTGAAGGGTCAGGCTCTGGGTGCTGACTTTGCCAAGGTTCACATTCCCAAAGTTGATGGAAGAGGGATTGGCAGTTAGCGAAAAGGTCTGGCTGGGCTGGCCGAGGGATTTTACCGGGAGGTTTTGGCTCGGAGCGTTGGTAGCATTGCTCACGAGCCAGAGGCTTCCGTTCAAAGTCGCCGCGGCGGTTGGGTTCACAGTGGCATTGATGGACTGGGCAGGAGATCTGACAACGGGGAAAAATGCGATAAAAAGTAAGACCAGAAAAGGGAGTATGGCGCGGTGGCAGGACTCTTGTCCCGCCGGATGAGTATTAACATGATCGTGGAGATACAAAGTAGGCCTCCTTGAGTTACACAGAGATTCCAACAGGGCAAATGGTTCAGCATAGCTGCCCTCCTTTTCTTTCCTGAAACGGACGAACTTCACCCACGTTCTATCCGCCCGATAAGTTAATTACAGTGCAGTTTGCTGGTTGCGCTTCTGCACCCCAAACCCCCATTTTGCGCTCTATGATAAGAAGGCCGCGCACCGCGCGTCAAGAGGAGGTTTCCCGTCGAGTCAAAAATCGTTCCGAGAGTCATACAAGCTGTGCGGGGTCGTGCCGGCACACCGCTATATATTGTCGTTAAGAGATACGGGCTGACTCTAGCAACCAAGAGCGGATAGTCATCCCGATTCGTCAGGCGAGGATAACGCCGGCAGGGAGGGAGCACGGGCGTCCCGCCCGATATGGCACGGGCGTCCCGCCCGTGCGCAGTAATGGCCAGGATGACCATGCCGCGGGGGGAGCGAGACGCACGCGCCAAGCGGGCGGGGCGCCCGCGCTACAGGTTCTGCTAACTCACCGTCATCGTGAGCGTCACGCTATGGCTCAGGGTGGAAGATCCAGAACTCGTACTACCCGTTACCGTCAAGTTGTAAGTTCCGGCGGGTGTTCCGGGGTTAGGCGGCGGACCGCCCCCGGCATTGCCTCCTCCGCCACATGCTGCCAGCGCTACTGCGTCAAATTGTCACTACTATATCGATAAGTATGGCACCGCGCGGACAGCCTGTAAGACAATATGACCTAGACTGACATTAGATATCGGTAATATTGACTCATTTCGCATTTTTCCCTTGACAAGCTATTTTCGCAAGCGTAGAACTCTCCCCATAGCAACCATACTGTAGTTATTGCGCGAAACGCCGTCATCCTTTTGATTAGGAGGCCACCGTGACGAAGCCGTTCAAGTTCTCCAGCAATCTGATGGTTTTTCTCTGCTCTGCTCTGCTCTGCTTCCTTTCCTTCCCAGCGTTGTCCTCGGGCAAGTTACCAATTTAACCGATATCACCTCGACGCCGATTCCGGGCTCTGGGCATGACTATATCAAGATGTTGTCCGAGACCGTCAACCCTGCCAACGGGTCGCTAAGTGTGAGAATTCAAGTGCCTATTGCCAAGGGCCGAGGGCTGACCTTGCCGTTTTCCTTTGCCTACGATTCCAACGGCGCGCTGGGGTCCGTCTATTCCATAACCGGACAGGGGACGTTTCTAAACTACCCCTTGTTTCTGTCGCAAGGGGGATGGTCGTACACCGTACCGCTTATGAGCGCGAATTATTTAGACCCGACGATTAATGGAACCAGTTGCCCCCGATTGATTGACTATGTGTTTGAAGACCCCCAGGGAACGCGCCATGCTCTTGACTTGGCCAGCTTGTACTATATGACAAATGGGAAGTGCCCGGCGGGATCGAAGGCCACGGGCGGAGACGGTATCGTCCAGGGCGCGCTCGTCAATTGTGGAGTTAACGGATTATGCCAAAACGTTCGCGCTGCGGATGCGGACGGTACGGTCTATGAATACACTTCCCCAGATAATCACGGGACAATAGGCTCGATGGGTGCCTCCCTGCCGTTTCTCGTGGAAGACCGCAACGGCAATCAGGTCACGTTCACTGATAACAACAATGGCGCCTTCACGGTCACTGACACCATGGGCCGTACTGTCTTGTCTTCGTCCGGATTTGGCACCAGCGGCAACACTCTTTCCGTCTCCGGGTTCTCATCCCCGTCTTATACCGTTTACTGGACCTCCGTAAACTACGGTTTCGGCATTAACCCGGGTTGGGCATTAGGGGTTCCAAGCTCGGAGTGCCGGGGAATGAATGCCCCAGGCGGTTCGATGTCCGCGATAAGCAAAATAGTACTGCCCAATGGCCAGTCATACAATTTCCATTACGATCCAACCTACGGCTTGCTTAAGGAAATCGACTATCCCAGCGGGGCCAAGGTGGTCTACACGTGGAACATAGACCTGAATGAGAACTCCGAATTTGCATCATTCCCGGACGAGGTGGGAAACAATGGAGGATGCGGCTACACCTATTCTTGGCCGGTAATTTCATATCGTGACGTCTACCTCAGCCAAGGCGCACAAACGCCTGCCCTACAGCAGCAATTCACCTACGCGCCGACCACGTGGAATAGTCCTCCCACTTCCTGGCAGAGCAAGTCCACGACAGTCAAAACGACCGACTACCAGCGCGGCGGGATCAGCTTCACAACCACCTACAATTACACACCCATGCCCGCTCCAACCCAACTGTACGAAAACAACGTCTACGCCAATCAAATTCCGGTGGAAAGCAGTGTGGCCTACACCGATTGGGGTGGAAGCAGCGCTATTCGTACGATTAACAAGACCTGGGCGAACTTTTTCGAGATGCAAGGCCAGCGGGTTGTGGACAATGGCACAGTGAGCTCCGACCAGTTCTTCACGTATGGGCCGGGAGCGCAGATTACCGGCAAGTACGAGTGCGGCTCCGGGCAGACTTGCTACAGCGCCACGCAGGGCAGCCCGCCCAGCGCGTACACGCGCCTCACCTCGACTCAATACCAAAGCTTTGCGGCTACCCCGATCTATACGGCCGGCCCGTCGATCTTCGACCGTCCCTACACCGTGATCGTCTATGACGGCAGCGGTAACAAAGCGGCGATGACCTACTATTACTACGATGGGAACACTCCCACCGGAACCTCTGGCGTCGTCAACCACGATTACACCAACTATGGCACGTCTTACAACAATCGCGGCAACGCCACGTCCGAGAATCATTGGGACAACTACAGCGGCGGGGAGCTGACGTATAATTACGCCTACGACGATACCGGCCAGGTGCTCAACATGAGTGACCCCGACGTCAACCACACCTATTATTCCTACACCGATGCGTATCAGGGGTGCGGCTCGCCCAGCAAAACCACCAATGCCTATCTCACCCAAATCACCGATGCCAAAACGTTCACGCAGAGCTTTACTTATCGCTATTGCGACGGGCAATTGAACTCGGCGACCGACCGGAACGGGCAACCCACCACCTATGCCTACGGGGACTCCCTCAACCGCCTCACCGGGATTTCCTACCCCGACAGCGGCTCTACCACGTACTCCTACACCGGCGCGTGCGGCCAGCCTACTGAAACCGCCATGAGTACGGGTAACTACGAGTACGTGACGTATGCGTCCTTGGACGGCCTCTGCCACGTTACGCAAACCACCCTCGTCGACCCTGCGAACGACGACTACGTCGACACCACCTACGATGGCATGGGCAAAGTCTGGACGGTTTCAAACCCCTACCGCGGCACGTCAAACGGTTTGACGATCTATACCTATGACTCGTTGGGGCGCGTGAGCAATGAAGGCAGCACGCCTACGTGCAGCACACAGCCGAAAGTTAATACAATGTCGATCAGTTATCCGGATGGAAGTTGTACCAGCACCAAAATCTCCGGTCTGTCCTCAACCGTCATCGATCCGGCGGGAAACACTCGGGCGCTGGGATACGACGAGTTGGGCCGCCTCACCTCGGTGAGCGAGGCCGGGTTGTACTCCACGGGTTACACCTACGACTTGCTGAACAACCTGCTAACTGTAACGCAAGGGTCCCAGACGCGGACCTTCGCTTACGATTCGCTCTCGCGGCTCACCAGCGCGTCGAATCCCGAGTCCGGCGCCACGACCTACACGTATCCCCCCACCTACGGCGGATGCAGCGGTGATCCCAGCCTGCCCTGCACCCGCACCGACGCGCGCAACATCACCACCACCTACTCGTACGACGCGCTCCACCGGCTCACTTCCAAGGTTTACAGCGACGGCACACCCACGGCGAATTTCGCCTACGATGAGACGACCGTGACGCTGGGGAGTTGGACAAGTCCGACCCTTAATTACCCGAAAGGCCGCCTTACCCACACCACCACCACGTCGGGGAGCACCACGCTGACCGCCACCGTCCAGGACTACGACAAGATGGGGCGAACCAAGGACTACTGGCAGTGTACACCGCTCAATTGCGGAACCAGCAGCATTTGGGCCGCGCTTTACACCTACGACAACGGGGGGGACCTCACCAGTTGGAGTCATCCCGCCGGGTTTACCATCACCCAAACGATCAATGAGGCGCGGCAGGTCACCCAGGTCACGAGTTCCCTGAGCGACTCGACGCACCCGGGCACCCTGGCGGAGGGCCTCTTTTACACACCCTGGGGCGCCGTCCAAGTTCTTCAGAACGGCTGCGTGGGGTGCGCGTCGCTGCCCCAAGAGGTCAACTTCTACAACAATCGCTTACAGCCCGTGATGGTGGAACTGGGTACGGCTGCCAACCAAACGGCGGATTCCTGCCGGGTGTATAATTTCTACGCGGGGACGACCAACCCCACGAGTTGCGCGATGCCTTCGCAAAGCACCAACAACAACGGCAATGTGGCGGGGTACTATTACAGCGACAGTGCAAACGCCCTGAGCCATACGGCGACTTATAAATACGACGGGGTGAACCGCTTGACCAATGCCTCGGCGACGGGCAGCGTGGCATACAACCAGGCCTACGCTTACACCGGCTATGGCTCGGCTGGTCAGTACGGTAATATGGACTGCACCGCCAGCCCCGCGGAGGTCAACTGCCTCGCCCCGACCTACAGTGCCACCACCAACCATATCACTACTTCCGGGTACGCGTACGACGCGGCGGGCGACGTGACGGGCGACGGCACGTACACTTACGCATGGGACGCCGAGGGGCATCTGATCAAGGTCTTGCAGTCGGGCACGGCGATTTCCACCAACACCTATAACGCTCTGGGGCAAAGAGTGCGCGATGTGACCACGAGCGCCACCACTGACGAGGCCTATGGCGCGGGCGGCAGCCTGCTGTGGCGGTACACGGGCAGTTCCACGGACCCCAACCAGCGGGCGTTTGTGCCTTTCAACGGGCGCATTTTGGCCGAGTACTACGGGGGCTCGCCGGGTGGGACGCTCTTCCACCATCCCGACGAACTGGGTTCGGACACGGTGAGCACTTCCTACAACGGCAGCATCTGCCAGGAGAAACTCTTCTATCCCTTTGGACAATTCTGGACGGGCGCCGGGAGCTGCGGCATGCAGCAAGTCTTTGCCCAACTCCCCGACTACGACCCCGAAACCAACCAGTACAACACCGCGAACCGCCACTACACCCCCATGGGCCGCTGGATGAGCCCCGACCCCGCCGGCCAAGACGCTGCCGACCCGCAGACATGGGACGCGTATGCGTATGCCAGGAACAACCCCACCAGCCTTACCGATCCCTCGGGCTTGTTGTATTGCGACCCCAACAGTGCCGTCGTAGACAAAAACGGCACCACGGTGGGCTATTCGGACTGCGTCAGCGAGGAAACCGGGGCGTCTGACCAGTACAGTCTGCACTTCGCGCCGCAACAAGAACAGGTCAGCGCTAGTGCTCCTCCCGACGTCCCGCTTGAAGCCATTGTGCCAATTGTCGCTGGTGGACACCATTTTCTTGATCAACAATTCTTCAGAAATCTGCCCATCGCCAGTGATGCATATAGGTTCTTTAACAACTGGGTAAGTGGTCCCTTGAGGGACAACACGGTGAATTATTATAATGGACTCCACCGCGCGGCCAGCGCACAAGTCAAGGAAATAATCGATGACTACCTCGCAGCGCACGGCAGGGCGGATCTTTCGCAGTTAACCAAGGAGGAATTGAAGGAACTGGCGCAGGAGATTGTAGATGCGACCAAGGATGCCGGCACGAGTCTGGGGCAGTTCTACCAGCGGCTTAAGCCTGAGATCCAGAGCGCGGAGGGAGAAATTGAGCCGGCGCTCGAGAACGCGTGGGAGCAAATACAGCCGCTCCTCGAAGAAATACCGCCGGTCCCATGATACAGGAACAAATATGACGAGAGAGAGCACAATCGCTGAACAGTCAGAACGCCCACAGGTTGCTGGTACCGGCCACCTCTTCCCTTTCTTCGTCCGCATGGGAAGATCAAGAGCCCGTTGGGTAGCCGGCTATATGGACTCCGCGGGGCGGCCGATTATCCCTCCTGTTTATGACCACGCCGGCCGCTTTCGGGAGGGGTTGGCGACAGTCAAGCAGGGCAAGGACTGGGGAGTGATCGCCCCGGATGGGTCTTGGCGACTACCCCCTTTCTGGGACGGTTCGGTGAAGATCGGCTCGGGTCGCATTATCGTCGGCCTTGGAGCTAAGTATGGGCTGTTAGACACAGACGGCAAGGAAATCGTGGCGCTAAGGTATGACATGATCTTGCCCTTTTCCGAATCTCTTGCTGCCGTGCGGACTGGGGAGCGGCACGGCTTCATCAACTTGGAGGGTGAAGAGGTGATCCCTCTTAAGTTCGAACACGCCCTGCACTTCAGAGGAGGGCTGGCGCCCGTCAAGCATCGGGGTGAGTGGTACCTTATCGACCGGCAAGGTGAGTTCGCATACAAAATCGGACCTATGAAATTCGTGGGACAATTTGAGGACGGGCTGGCCCTCTTCGAGGTAAACAAAAAGACCGGCTACATCAATGTGCACGGAGAAGTGATGATCGAACCGCAGTTCGACAGCGGCCTGCCGTTTAGTGAGGGGCTGGCAACCGCCAAAATTGGGAAACTCTACGGGTTCATCGATCGTACTGGAGCATGGGTCATCCCTCCGCGGTTTTATCACGCGAGCGGGTTTTCTGAAGGCCTCGCGGCGGTGAGGCTGGCGGAGAGCTATGGGGTGAGCTCGACCGGGTTCATCGATCCCGCCGGAAACCTCGTGATCCCGTCAGTCTTCAGGGAGGCTGATCGATTCGAGCATGGACTGTGCTTGGTCAACACGGATAACGAAATCGGATACATCAACCAGCAGGGCGAGTTTGTGTGGCGTGCGCCTTGGGTTGATGTGCCAATCTACAGTAACCTTCGGCCCTGACCGACAGCCGGCAGTAGGGGGGGGAAACGGTGTCAGAGGGGGAAACGGTGTCAGGAACCTTTTTTGTTCAGAAGGGGAAACGGTGTCAGGTACCTTTTTTTCCCCTGGCCGGTGCTCGCGCCCGACCATTACCGGCAGTGGCTTAAACACTTGCAGGGCCGGGAAGAAATTGAGAATATCCGCTGTGCCATCCAAAGAAGCAGGCCGTATGGTTCGGAACCATGGGTGTCTCAGGCGATTGCGCAATTCGGATTGAAAGACACCATGCGCAACCGGGGACGCCCGAAAAAAGGTACCTGACACCTTTTCCCCCGTCAAACGGTTTGACGATCTATACCTATGACTCGTTGGGGCGCGTGAGCAATGAAGGCAGCACGCCTACGTGCAGCACACAGCCGAAAGTTAATACAATGTCGATCAGTTATCCGGATGGAAGCTGTACCAGCACCAAAATCTCCGGTCTGTCCTCAACCGTCATCGATCCGGCGGGAAACACTCGGGCGCTGGGATACGACGAGTTGGGCCGCCTCACCTCGGTGAGCGAGGCCGGGTTGTACTCCACGGGTTACACCTACGACTTGCTGAACAACCTGCTAACTGTAACGCAAGGGTCCCAGACGCGGACCTTCGCTTACGATTCGCTCTCGCGGCTCACCAGCGCGTCGAATCCCGAGTCCGGCGCCACGACCTACACGTATCCCCCCACCTACGGCGGATGCAGCGGTGATCCCAGCCTGCCCTGCACCCGCACCGACGCGCGCAACATCACCACCACCTACTCGTACGACGCGCTCCACCGGCTCACTTCCAAGGTTTACAGCGACGGCACACCCACGGCGAATTTCGCCTACGATGAGACGACCGTGACGCTGGGGAGTTGGACAAGTCCGACCCTTAATTACCCGAAAGGCCGCCTTACCCACACCACCACCACGTCGGGGAGCACCACGCTGACCGCCACCGTCCAGGACTACGACAAGATGGGGCGAACCAAGGACTACTGGCAGTGTACACCGCTCAATTGCGGAACCAGCAGCATTTGGGCCGCGCTTTACACCTACGACAACGGGGGGGACCTCACCAGTTGGAGTCATCCCGCCGGGTTTACCATCACCCAAACGATCAATGAGGCGCGGCAGGTCACCCAGGTTACGAGTTCCCTGAGCGACTCGACGCACCCGGGCACCCTGGCGGAGGGCCTCTTTTACACACCCTGGGCGCCGTCCAAGTTCTTCAGAACGGCTGCGTGGGGTGCGCGTCGCTGCCCCAAGAGGTCAACTTCTACAACAATCGCTTACAGCCCGTGATGGTGGAACTGGGTACGGCTGCCAACCAAACGGCGGATTCCTGCCGGGTGTATAATTTCTACGCGGGGACGACCAACCCCACGAGTTGCGCGATGCCTTCGCAAAGCACCAACAACAACGGCAATGTGGCGGGGTACTATTACAGCGACAGTGCAAACGCCCTGAGCCATACGGCGACTTATAAATACGACGGGGTGAACCGCTTGACCAATGCCTCGGCGACGGGCAGCGTGGCATACAACCAGGCCTACGCTTACACCGGCTATGGCTCGGCTGGTCAGTACGGTAATATGGACTGCACCGCCAGCCCCGCGGAGGTCAACTGCCTCGCCCCGACCTACAGTGCCACCACCAACCATATCACTACTTCCGGGTACGCGTACGACGCGGCGGGCGACGTGACGGGCGACGGCACGTACACTTACGCATGGGACGCCGAGGGGCATCTGATCAAGGTCTTGCAGTCGGGCACGGCGATTTCCACCAACACCTATAACGCTCTGGGGCAAAGAGTGCGCGATGTGACCACGAGCGCCACCACTGACGAGGCCTATGGCGCGGGCGGCAGCCTGCTGTGGCGGTACACGGGCAGTTCCACGGACCCCAACCAGCGGGCGTTTGTGCCTTTCAACGGGCGCATTTTGGCCGAGTACTACGGGGGCTCGCCGGGTGGGACGCTCTTCCACCATCCCGACGAACTGGGTTCGGACACGGTGAGCACTTCCTACAACGGCAGCATCTGCCAGGAGAAACTCTTCTATCCCTTTGGACAATTCTGGACGGGCGCCGGGAGCTGCACCATGCAGCCGGTCTTCGCCCAACTCCCCGACTACGACCCCGAAACCAACCAGTATAATACCCTAGCCCGCCACTACACCCCCCTGGGCCGCTGGATGAGCCCCGACCCCGACAACGCCGGCGCCGACCCTAGCGATCCGCAAACCTGGGATGCGTACGCCTACGTGCGAAACAATCCGACGACCCTAACCGATCCATTGGGCTCGATGTACTGCGACCCCAACAGCGCGGTCGTAGACAAAAATGGTAACACTGTGGGCTATTCGGATTGCGTAAGCGAGGAAACCGGGGCGTCGGACCAGTACAGCCTCCACTTCGCGCCCGAACAAGCGACGGTCTCAGGGGCACAAGCCACGCAGGCCGACTTTCTCTATGCGGTGACAACGGGCGTTCAGCAAGCCGGGCCTACAGTTAACGGACTCGCGGTCGCCACCGGGGCGGTAACAGGCCTTGCCATGCTACCAGCAGCGGCCGGTGGCGCGGGCGTGACGTCGTTAACACTACCAGGATCATTGGGTGAGATGATTACGGGTTTATATAGTACGGTGACGCGGCAGGCCCTCGTGGCGGCAGCGAGTATCATCGGTCCCACCGTAACCGTGATCACTAACCTGACGCGCGATCCCTCTGAGCTCCAGGCGCTCTCGACCGCGACCGGCGAGGGTGCCGAAGCTCTTGCTGCTGCTGCCCGTTCCGGTCCCGGTGTGCAAACGTTCACTGCTGAAATCCCCAAAGCCCTCATGGTCTTGTTGGAGAGGGCCGGCCTTGCATTCCCGCGTCTCACTATGATGGGTGCGGAGAATGGTGCAATGGCGCAAGAGTGGAGATTTAATGCTCAAGCAATGGAATTCGTTGCCAAGTATTTTAAATAGATCCTCGAGTTCGTGGAGGAGAGGCATGACAACCAGTTTTGATGAGTGGCTCGTGAACTTCCGTCAGTTCCTCGGAAAGAACGGCTATCCGGAGAAGGTCGCCTGGGTTACTGCGCGCGATATCCTGCTTTCCGGCAGGCGACTGATCTACGTAAAGGTCCCGGTTCCGGATAGCAACGAGAACGAGGTTCGCCAATTGTTTGACGCAGGCGCAAGCGAGGAATGGGGAATACTCCTTGACACAATCTGCGATACAAAAGATGCCACCTACGCCTTTGCATGGTCGCCTCGTAATGCTCGTGAGGCGGAGCGAAATCTCATGCGCAAAGGTGTGAAGATGTCAGCAGCGCCTCGTGAAGCAAGGGTTCCATGCGAGGCCGTGCGAAGCCGCCTGCGGTGGTCGTACCTACAGTTCAAGCTCCGGGGAAAGCAGCAGCAGAAACATCTTCTATTCGATAGGGGAGAATGGTTGACGGTGCTTGTGCAGCGACCGGGGGGGTGAAAACCGGGGCAGGGAAATGCGGGTGGCGCAGACATTGGTTTTTATGTCTGCGTCCCCTTGGGATTGCAGAAACCTCAACTCCGGCCACCAACCTCGCGGAGGGGAAGGGGACGTAGACATCATTTTCCAATCCACATGCCCATGGGTCGGGGACGCAGACATGAAAGGCAATGTCTGCACCACCCACGTACGACGCGGCGGGCGACGTGACGGGCGATGGCACGCGGCGGGCGATGTGATTAACGATGGCACGTACACTTACTCGTGGGACGCCGAGGGGCACATGACCAAGGTGGTTCAATCGGCGACGACGATTTCCACCCAGACCTACAACGCTCTCGGGCAAAGGGTGCGGGATGTCTCCACCAGTGCCACCACCGACGAGGCCTATGGGGCGGGCGGCAGCCTGCTGTGGCGCTACACGGGCAGTTCTTCGAACTCCACCCAGCGGGCGTTTGTGCCTTTCAACGGACGCATCCTGGCCGAGTACTACGGGGGCTCGCCGGGCGGGACGCTCTTCCACCACCCCGACGAACTGGGTTCCGACACGGTGAGCACTTCCTACAACGGCAGCATCTGCCAGGAGAAACTCTTCTATCCCTTTGGACAATTCTGGACGGGCGCCGGGAACTGCGGCATGCAGCCGGTCTTTGCCCAACAGCCCGACTACGACCCCGAAACCAACCAATATAACACCCTCGCCCGCCACTACACCCCCATGGGCCGCTGGATGAGCCCCGACCCCGACAACGCCGGCGCCGACCCTAGCGATCCGCAGACCTGGAATATGTACGCCTACGTGCGGAATAACCCCACATCGGTGACTGACCCGTCCGGGCTGGATTTCTACCTGACCTGTACCTCAACCCAAGACAATGCGCAAACTTGCCAGCAAGTTCAGAATGGCGACGAGACAGCCTGGGTGCAAGGCGTGACAGCAAGCACCGGCGAAAACGGAGAATTGCAGTTCACACCGACGGTCATCAGCAATGACGACAATAATAACCTGGTTGACCAGTCTGGCAACGCGTTCACCGGATCGTTCGATCAGTCTGGCTTTCACTTCAGTTCGGACGCTGGCTACTCAGGCGCAGGCCAATTCAAACAGGGTAGTGACGAGACTGACGTAAATGGAAGCGGAATCTACGCTGGGGTGGTCGGGCACTTTATTAGCGCTTGCGGTGGCTCCTGCAAGGGCCGCGGTTCTATTGAGGATGTGGTGGAGAACTCGGGGGCCGTCAACAGGGCACTGGGCTCACTGCGTCAGCTCGGTTCCCTTGAGGTTCTTGGGCACCGATTATCCGGCGCGCATGATCCAGGGCCGGAATGGATGGATTCAACAGGTCTTGACCACGTTATACGCGCGACATCGGGTAAGAACGCGGGCAAAACTGAACTCCACTTTGAAGGGACGCCTGTCCAAGGAGGCAACGCCTTCACTCATACATGGGAGGCCGCGGGGGGACTTTTTTCAGGTCGCGCTGCGGCACAGAGGAACGAGGTACTGCCATGAGAGTCAAACCTACAATCTCGCTTATTCTGTTCGCCGCAAGCGTTTGCTGGGGGCAGGGCACATATAAGATTTCGCTGCGGAACGCCGATCCCACACTGGCGCTCGCTTCGATGGCGGCGGGGAACGGGGTGCTGTATGTGGCGTATCGTTCTTCAACATGGCTGCGACGCTCCGACAAGCTCCAGGTAAAAGCCTATGATCTGAACTCACAAAAAGAACTTCGCAACGCCACAATTGCGGTTCCCGAGGTGCACGGCGCCCGCGCCGCCGATGGGTTGTACCTGTCGGGGGATGGGCAGGTGCTGGCCTATGCTGAGCTCCATGATCCTTGCCTGCTGCTGCTCATCTCGACGAACGATTTGACCGAACTGCGCCGGTCTACGTCTCTGCCGTTCGTTCGCCAGGACCCCACGTGGCCCCTTAATATTAGTCGTGAGCTCTTTGCGGGTTTTGACAAAGCTGGTAACTTGAGCTTCACTTTCGACAGGAAGGAGGGGATGCGTTTTGTCCGGATCGCCCCGGTCAATCTGAAAGTGGTGTCGAATAGACTGGCAGTCGGTCTGCACCAAGCACGGTCCCAGGAGATCGTCTGGTTCCCGGTTGCGGGACGGACTTGGACTTTTAGTGGATGGACTCACACTTGGGAGGAGTACTCTGAAGACGGCACCCCCACAGGTCAGGCGTTGCGTTACAAGGGCGAGCCTAACGCGGCCGTCGTTCTGGGAGATGGGGTTCTGCTGGCCTACTTCGGCATGTGGCAGAAAGGTATGGCGCTGAGCTACCATAAGGGGCAACAGGGAAGACTCCCTCTTGCCTGCGCTCCCTATCAGTACGGCACAAGTAATGATCCGGAATATGCCGGTGCCTTCTGTCAAGCCAGCCGCGAACAGAGGGGCGGCTGGGATAAGACCATCTCTTCAGAGTTCTTGCTACTGAAAACGGATGGCCCATCGGTTGTTTGGCGCGAGAAGGATATAAGCTTCATCGATGAGGCTGAGATCGACAAGCACAAACACTGGGAATACTACCAGAAAGGCAATCCGCTCATCTACCGAGACGGTAAGAGGATTTACGTCGTCGCAATCTCGAACGCGCCGGAACTGAAGGTGTATGTTGTCCCTGTCCCAGAGTAAAATGGCCGGCCTCCTACGTGCTCCCGTAAGCAACGACTGGGTGGCGCAGAGCGCCACCCACGTACGACGCGGCAGGCGACGTGACCAATGATGGCACGTACTATTATTCGTGGGATGCCGAGGGGCATCTGACCAAGGTCGTTAATGGTAGTGGAACGGCGGTTTCCACCAACACCTATAACGCTCTGGGGCAAAGAGTGCGCGATGTGACCACGAGCGCCACCACTGACGAGGCCTATGGCGCGGGCGGCAGCCTGCTGTGGCGGTACACGGGCAGTTCCACGGACCCCAACCAGCGGGCGTTTGTGCCTTTCAACGGACGCATCCTGGCCGAGTACTATGGGGGCTCGCCGGGCGGCACGCTCTTCCACCACCCCGACGAACTGGGTTCGGACACGACGAGCACTTCTTACAACGGCACCGTCTGTCAGGAGAAGCTCTTTTATCCCTTTGGACAATTCTGGACGGGCGCCGGGAGCTGCGGCATGCAGCAAGTCTTTGCCCAACTCCCCGACTACGACCCCGAAACCAACCAGTACAACACCGCGAACCGCCACTACACCCCCATGGGCCGCTGGATGAGCCCCGACCCCGCCGGCCAAGACGCTGCCGACCCGAGCGACCCGCAGACCTGGAATGCCTACGCTTACGCGGGTAACAACCCAACGACGAACGTGGACCCGGATGGCAGAGACTATTACCTGCTAGGGGGAGAGAACTGCGGCCAGAATGGGATCACATGTGACCAGCAGGGCTATGTTCTCGACTCGAACGGCAACCGGCAGGTGGTCACGGACCAGCAGGTGGCGAATGGTGAGGTCCAGCTCACCGTCGGAGAAGGCGGTGCTACGAACATAACTACTGGGCAAGGGACATTCGTGAGCGATATGTGAAGCGCATCTTGCCGAGCGTGTGGGGGAGTGTAGCATCGTGGCCTGCTGGAGGGGAGGCAGGTCGCGATGACGCAGCGAGAACGAAGCAAGGAAGCACGACGGAAGTGGCAGAGGTTGGTTTCCGAGCAGGGGCGGAGCGGGCAGAGTGTGGCGGCGTTTTGCCGGGAGCGCAAGTTGTGCGCGGCGCATTTCTTCTGGTGGAAGAAGCGGCTGCGTGCGAGTGCCGCGGCAAAATTTGTGGAAGTGAAGTTGGCGGCAGCGGCTCCGGCAGCCGGCACGGTCGGCGACCCGCGGGTGGAAGTAGTGCTCAGGAATGGCCGGAGTCTGCGCGTGGGGCCAGGATTCGACCGGGAGTTGGTGCGGGCGCTGGCGGCGGTGTTGGAGAGCGCGGCATGAGGGGGCTGCCGAGTTTGCGGATGCTGGACGAAGAGGCGGCGGGGGTGCCGCGGGTGCGCATGTGGCTGGCGAGCGAGGCGACGGACATGCGCTGCGGGTTTGACCGGCTGGCGGAGCGGGTACGGGCCGTGATTGGGCAGGATCCTCTGAGCGGGCATTGGTTCATTTTTCGCTCGCGGCGGGGCGATCGCTTAAAAATTCTGACGTGGGATCAGGATGGATTTATTTTGTGGTACAAACGCCTGGAGGCGGGGGTGTTCAAACTGCCCCGCACGGAGAGCGGGGCGCGGTCGCGGGAGTTGCGGGCCAGTGAACTGGCGATGATTCTGGACGGGATCGATGTGTCACGCCTCGAGCGGGTGCGGCGCTACGAACGCCCGGTGGGATGAAGGGGCGCAGCGCTGGGCCGAAGCTTCGCGGCGGAAACTTTCTCCCTTTCTCAAGCATAAAATATCTGTATTGGTTGTAACCAATCTCGTATTGCCTCATCTAAGTGGATGTGGCTCCTCTAAAGACTTCCTCTTCACCCTTGCCGGAAGATCCCGCCGCCCTGAAAGCGCTGTTGCAGGCGGCGCTCGCGGAGCGCGACCAGGAGCGGCAGCGGGCGGAAGAGCAGGCCGCGCGGGCGCAGCAGCAGGGGAAGCGCGCCGACGATCTCTACCTGCAGAATCTGCGCCTGCAGCTCGAACTGGAGCGCTACAAGAAGTGGTACTACGGGCCGCGGGCGGACCGGTTGAAATCGAGCGGCGAGTTGGGGCAAGCGCTGCTCGCCTTCGGCGAGGAACTGGCGCAGAAACCGGCGCCCCGGGAGGAGGCCGCGGCGGCCAACGAGCCCGCCGCGGAATTACGGCGGGTGAAGCGGCGCAAGGGCCGGCGCGCGTTGGCCAACTTCGACAACCTTCCGGTCACCACGCACGTCTACGAGTTGAGCGCGGAAGAGCGGGCCTGCCCGTGCTGCGGGGCGGAGCGGAAAGAGATCGGGGCGGAAGAGAGCTGGCAGATCGAGTACCTGCCGGGGCACTTCGAGCGCCTTCAGCACGTCCGCAAGAAGTACGCCTGTGCGTCCTGCGAAGCTTCGGCGCAGGGGCCGCAGATGCAGGTGGCGGCGCGGGCCGACTCGCCCATCGAGCGCGGCCTGGCCGGGCCGGGACTGCTGGCGTACATCGTCACCAGCAAGTTCGCCGATTACTTGCCGCTCTACCGGCTGGAAGATATTTTCGCCCGCCAGGGATTCGAGATTTCGCGCGCCACGCAGTCGGTCTGGTGCGGGGACGTGGCCGACCTGGTCGAGCCCTTGTACCGGCGCATGGCCGAGCGCGTGCGGCAGTCGCACGTGGTGGCCACCGACGACACGGTGCTGCCCATGCTGAGAGTAGGCAAGACGCACCCGGCGCGGATGTGGGTCTACGTGGGCGACGCCGCGCATCCCTACAACGTTTTCGACTTCACCCTGCGCCGCAGCCGCGACGGACCGCAAGAGTTTCTGAAAAACTTTACCGGGGTGCTGCTGGCCGACGCCTACGGCGGCTACAACGGGGTGGTGGCGGGCAACGACCTGACCCGCGCCGGGTGCTGGTCGCATGCGCGTCGGAAGGTTGATCGAGGCGGAGAGCACCGCACCGGAGATCGCCCGCCAGGTCGTCGCCTTGCTGCGCGCCTTGTTTGCGGTGGAACAGCAGGCCAGGGAACTTTCCGTCGCCGAGCGTTTAGTCCGGCGCCAGGCGCAATCGGCGCCGCTGCTGGCCGAACTGCGCCAGAAGTTGCTCGGCTGGAAAGAACAACTGCTGCCCAAGCATCCCATGGCCGAGGCCGTCAACTACACCCTCGGCCAGTGGACCGAACTCAATGTCTTCTGCTCCGATGGCGCCGTCCCCATCGACAACAACGGGAGCGAACGCGAGATGAAGCGCGTCGTACTCAATCGCAAGAATTCTCTATTCGTCGGCAACCCGCGCGGCGGCCGCACCGCCGCCATCCTCGCCAGCCTGACCTCCACCTGCCGCCGGCACGACGTCGATCCGCAACTTTACCTCACGCAATTGTTGATGAACCTGCCCACCTGGCCGCAACGCGACCTCGACGCCTGGCTGCCCGACCAGTGGAAGCTCCGCCACGCCGCCCACCTCGCCAACCTAAATCAGCAAAACTCCACCATCCTCGACAACCTGCCGTCACCCGCACCCGAATAGAACCTGTGCTTCACGTAGCGCTCACGGACATTCCAATCGCAGTTCTTCGATAATGATGTGTACACAATCGGTGTTATCAGTGCGCCGGGGTCTGAGGAGGCAGCAGCAACGCTTGGTGGTGCGGCCGCCGTTGCCGAGGCTGCCTGCATTGCTGCCGAACCATGCGGGATATCAGTTCTCCCGAGTGTTATGCTCACAATGGGGGTCGGGTATCTTGGATATCAGGCGTATACGCATCTTGCCGGCAGAAGCAAAGAGAACATTAGGCCGACCTGGGCTGAGAAGTACGGACTGCCGAAACCGGGCGAGTCTGCGGTTCAATTTGCTAAGCGCCTATGTGACGCCGAGTTTGGTGCGGGTAACTACAACACAGGGCCGGGAAGTGATTACAGTAAACTCAGGAAATGGGCTAGGGACAAGTTCGGGATATGATACCGGCGTGGCGGGTCTTGTGTGTTGTTAATTATGCGGATTGATTTTGGGGGCAATTGATACAGCCGATCCTTGAGAGCCTGTGACAAGACAACAGGGGAGCAACCAGATGGTTTACAGGAAATTGAAAAATGGCATTCATGCTGTCGGATTCGTCCACGAGGGTAAGTTCGTAGCGTATGCCACCGCATTTGATGCCAGGGAAGCCAGAGCCTTGCTTAAGGCTTGGCGGGCGGTACTTGAGCTTTTCCATGTTACTTCCGGCGCGTGGGTAGCTGAGGACGATAAAGGCAAGGAGATTCCCCGAGGATCAAGTTCAAAGGGGAACAAGCGGGTAGCGCATAATCGGGTGGCCCGGAGTTAGGCGCTGTTTGCCTTACTCCGATAGCGTCAAGAGAAGCCTGCCCGACCTTGTGAACTGAAGGGAGCTCACCTTGTAGATTACCATTCGACAAGCGGCTCGGCGAGCGCGAGGGGGCGCAATCCTTCCGGGTGAAGCCTCGCAGGGGCGAACTCGTGAGCCGTAGCGCGAGCGAACTCGTTTCGGCCCCGTTAGGCAATCGAAGGTGGCCAGCCCGGCGGAACCCAACTGCCTGGCGCCGGCTTATAGCGCCAGCAGCAACCGAATTACCACCTCCGGGTATTCGTACGACGCGGCGGGGGACGTGACAGGCGATGGCACGTACACTTACTCGTGGGACGCCGAGGGACGCCTGACCAAGGTCGTTAACGGCGGGGGGACGGCGGTTTCTACCAACACCTATAACGCCTTGGGGCAAAGGGTGCGGGACAAGGGCGATGGAGTAGTTAACCCCCTCACCGTGGACGAGGCATACGGCGCGGGCGGCCAACTGCTGTGGCGCTATACGGGCAGTTCTACGTACTCCACCCAGCGGGCGTTTGTGGCTTTCAACGGACGCATTTTGGCCGAGTACTACGGGGGCTCGCCGGGTGGCACGCTCTTCGACCATCCGGACGAACTGGGTTCGAACACAACGAGCACTAGCTACAGCGGGAGCGACTGCCAGGAGAAACTCTTTTACCCCTTTGGACAATTCTGGACGGGCACCGCGAGCTGCGGCACGCAGCAGGTCTTTGCGCAACTCCCCGACTACGACCCCGAAACCAACCAGTACAACACCCTCGCCCGCCACTACAGCCCCACGGGCCGCTGGATGAGCCCCGACCCTGGCGGATTGAAGGTCTTCAACCCCGCCGACCCCCAGACGTGGAACATGTATGCCTACGTGAGGAACAACCCCACCACGCTCTTTGACCCAAACGGTTTGGCTGATTATTACGTGTTCCTCCCTCTTGTCAGCGGGAACGTCAGTTCACAATGGGCTGCAATAAAAGCTGAAGCGCCGAGCCACGGAAACACGGTGACGTTTTTTACTGGGGAAGGGCCGAAAGGTGCCACAACTGCGAATTTTGAGACGGCACTTCAAACCCCCGGGGCTAACGTTATATTCTCCGGTCATGCAAACCTGGATCAAAATACCGGGAATACCGTGGGCATCGATCTTGGCCCAGCCGACAGCATGGGGAGTAGTCACGCCGTCGGCGATAATCCTACTGCCTTGGCCCCGGACGGTCTGCCTGAGAGTATGGTAACCGATCAATTGAATGCCAACTCCGTCGCCCTCTTTGGTTGCAACACAAACGCGCTTCTCACAGACTTTTCGGGCACCACCTTTATAGGCACCCAACCGGCCACAAACACGGAAGCGCAAGATGCCGGAGCGAGGGCCTATACGGACGCCTTAGTTCGAAACGGAAGTATGGACCAAGCGACAACGGCGGCCGCGACAAGCATGGTCAGCACCACCAACCAAGCGAACCAAAACCCAAATAGGGAAACAACGTACCCGACGCCGCAGGTTTGCACCACTGACGCCAACGGCACAACAACATGCAAGTGACACACTGTTCTACTGGAGGATGCGCACATGGTTAAGCGAGGGGCAATAGCGTTCGTCGTGCTGGTCTTGTTCGCCCTAGCAGTACCCCTCTTAGGGCAAAAGGAGCCCGACAAAGAGCCGCGAATCCGCGTGTTTATACCTTGGCGACCTTACCTTGTCTCGGTCGATTTGTGGGTATACTCAGCCGAGGATGCCTTATTCGTGCCTGTCTGCGGAACGGATGAGGAGGGGAAAATGCATCTCCGCGCACTCGCCACCCATCTGGAGAAGAAGACCCCCCAGGGGTGGCGCAAAGCGCAGGTCCTGAACGCAACCATGACGGGTAAAAGTCTGGTATTCGCTTCGGGGGAACTGATACCACCGCGGGATAAGGATTCCTTCGCGTTCACATTTAGCACTGATGCCTTTGGCATTCCCCCTGGGACACGGCTGCGTGTTGTGGTTGACGCATGGCCGAGCCGGGACGGGATGATTTCTGGCACGCCGCCTATCCAGGTGACAAGTCCCGAATTTGTGTGCCCCCCCTAGCGGTGGCCTTGGAATTGCCGGGAGGGAAAACGTGTCAGGTACCTTTTCCCGAGCTCCCCTGACACCTTTTCTCCCGCGCGGCCACCTACACCTACGATGCCCTGGGGCGACGGGTGGAGGCTGTGTTGGGCGGAAACCCGGAGAACTTTTAAGGGGAAACGGTGTCAGAAGGGGAAACGGTGTCAGGTACCTTTTTTTCCCCTGGCCGGTGCTCGCGCCCGACCATTACCGGCAGTGGCTTAAACACTTGCAGGGCCGGGAAGAAATTGAGAATATCCGCTGTGCCATCCAAAGAAGCAGGCCGTATGGTTCGGAACCATGGGTGTCTCAGGCGATTGCGCAATTCGGATTGAAAGACACCATGCGCAACCGGGGACGCCCGAAAAAAGGTACCTGACACCTTTTCCCCCCCTGACACCTTTTCCCCCTGACACCTTTTCCCCCTGACACCTTTTCCCCCCCCTCGAGGCACACGATAGCATGGGCAACAGCACCGGAACGTCATGCGAGTGAGGCGATCGGAATGCGCAGGGGCCTGCAATGGGGCTGAAAGAGGTGTGGAATGAATACAGCCAAATCCAAGTCGAAACGCCGGTCCTGGTATTGGCTAACCCTGGTGCCTTTGATCTTCGGAGCCTCGATATCTCTGCTAAGATACCTGGGGTGGGGCGCGATCTACAGCGCCTATAAGGGCCTGCATTCAGAGGCGTGGTGGGTCAAGGAGGCCGGTCCCAAGGCAAATTTCTACTGGTGGGTGTTAGCCGGCCTGACAGTGACGGCGACAATCGTGGCCACCATACTCATCCCGCCTTTCAAGTCACAGGCTCTGCCGGTTGGCTTGAAGGAGCTAATCCGGTTTGTCTTGGCGGTGGTGCTCGTTGTTGGTTCCATCTTCATCGTGGCCTACGGACTGTCGGTGGCGGGACATTACCTGAAGTAGGCGGGAGGGTGGTCACGGTCAGCGGCTTTCTGACGGCGGGCTTTTCCATTGCTAGCGCACCCATCATCAATGGGGCGACGATCGGGATAGGGGGAGCGGTTACCCGCTCGCCCCTCCCACACCACCGTGCGCGGGTGGCGCAGACATTGGATTTTATGTCTGCGTCCCCTTTGGATTGCAAAAACCTCAACTCCGGCCACCAACCTCGCGGAGGGAAAGGGGACGTAGACATCATTTTCCAATCAACGTGCCCATGGGTTGGGGACGCAGACATGAAAGGCAATGTCTGCGCCACCCGCAGGCCACGGACGGCGCCGGAGTGTAGCCTCACTTTCCTCTTGACAAAGCCTAGATTGATAGGTATAGTTAATAGGCAAGCCTGCGTCCGGAGACGAAAAGGCGCTGCCCATGCCGAGCCTGCCACAGTCCGGCCTCCTCTCCCTTCCGGAGCTTCCATTCCAACAAAATGTCACTTCCGGGGATGGGCCTACTCAAAAAAGATGTTAATTAATAACGACCAAAGCCAGTATGTGTATGAAAACAAAAGAAACATGGACACAATGACCGCGACAAAATCGGACATTTACGGCAATATGACGTGGATTTTGCAGAAAAGATCAGGATATGGCGGGCAATTCAGCTTGAATGACCAGGTATTCAGCCTTCATGAGCACGGTCCGGCGGCTGATCTTCGGCGACGGCGCGCGTTTTCAAGCCTTGGAAAGCGCGGGTGGCCCATCCGCGTTTTCCAAAATATGGGCCCGTTGGTTGGGGACGCAGACATGAAAGGCAATGTCTGCGATTGACCACTGAATGGCGAAAAGCGCGAGTCGAAGTCCGAAAGCAGAAAGGCGGGCAGAGCCGAGGGCTAATCCCCAGCGTGATACACTGCTCCCTATCGGCTATCGGCAGTGCTCGGCGAGGAGCTGAACCAATTTGTTCACTTCGAAAATCGCAGATCAGCAATCGCCAATCACCCATCGTTGGAACGAGGTTCAATCATGAAGCGCTTGTGGACAAGACTCGCGTGCGGATTCTTCAGCATCTACCTGCTTGCGGGGACGGCGGCGCGAGGACAGCAGCCTCCTGCCGCCAAGCCTTTCGATTTGATCGAATGGAACGGCGGCAAGTTCATTTATGGCGCGGACTACTATCCCGAGGCTTGGAACGAAACCCAGTGGGAGAAGGACGCGACCCTGATGCAGGCGGCGGGAATCAACTTTGTCCGCATGGGGGAATTTGCCTGGGTGAAGATGGAGCCTCAGGAGGGCCGCTTTGATTTCTCTTGGCTCGATCGCGCGCTCAAGGTGCTGAACGCCCACGGCATCCGGGCGGTCCTGGGAACCCCCACCGCCTCGCCACCCGCCTGGCTATACGCGAAGTACCCCGCCATCGCGGCGATGGACGCGAACGGGGTCCGCTATCGCTACGGTTCACGCCGGAATTATTGCCTCCACAACCCCGATTTTCTTGCCGCCACCGCCCGCATCGTCACCGCCATGGCGGAACACTTCAAGGATCATCCGGGGGTATTGGGCTGGCAAATCGACAACGAGTTGGGAGATCCGAAGTGCTACGATCCCGCCAGCCAAGCGGCATTCCAAGCCTGGTGCCGGCGCAAATACCACACCCTTGACGCGCTGAACGCTGCCTGGGGCACCGTCTTTTGGGGCCACACCTATCAAGCCTGGGGAGAAATTCCTTTGGCATGGAATACCCTCTACGACACGTCCAACCCCAGCTTGGCCCTCGATTTCGACCGTTTCCACAGCGACTCGACGCACGCGTATCTGGACGCGCAGACGGCCATCCTGCGCAAAATTGCTCCCCGCCAGGCCGTTACCCACAACGAAATGGGGATGTTTTCGGAGGTTGATTATTACGACTTGAACCGCTCGCTCGACTTTGTTGCCTGGGACAACTATCCGATGCTCCAAAAGGACTATTCGCAGTATGCCGGGCAAGGGTTGGCCCATGACCTGATGCGGGGCTCCAAGGACAACCAGAATTTCATGATCATGGAGCAGCAAGGCGGCGTGGGCGGCTGGTCGGCGTTTATGGGACGGCAGGCGGCGCCCGCCTTGTATCGCGTTTGGGCTTACCAATCCATTGCCCACGGCGCCGATGGCGTCTGCTATTTCCGCTGGAGGACTTCCCGCTACGGCACGGAACAGTATTGGCAAGGGATTCTCGACCAGGATAGCTACCCGAATTCCCGCTACGCCATCGTGGCCCAAACCGGGAAGGAATTGGAGCAGCTCACGGCGTTAATCCATGGATCGAAGGTGGTGGCGCCGGTCGCCCTGCTGGTGTCCCCCGACTCCCGCTGGGCGCAGCAGATTCAGCCGGGAGTGGAGGACTTCCAATACGACCGGCAACTCCACGACTACTACGACGCCTTGCGCCGCGCGGGGGTAAGTGTGGACGTCGCCTTTCCACCCAGCGACCTCTCTGCCTATCGCCTCATCGTCGCGCCCGCCCTCTATGTGGCCGATCAAGCCCTCGTCGACAAACTCACCGCGTTCGTGAAAAATGGCGGGACGCTGATCCTCACCTTCCGCTCGGGCGTTAAAGATGAACACAATGTGGTGACGGACTTAACGCTCCCTGGCCCGTTCGCGGAAATCGCCGGCGTGGCCATTCACGATTTTGATCCCCAGATCAACGAGGAGCAGGAAGTGGTGGGACCGGGCGAAACGCGTTTCCCCGCCCGCACCTGGTCCGACATCCTCACTCCCTCCACGGCGAAGGTCCTGGCGAGGTATGGCAAGGGCTACTACGCCGGCAAACCGGCCGTGACGGAGAACAGCGCGGGGAAAGGTCGGGTCTACTACGTCGGCACCGAATCAAAATCACCTTTCTTCTATGACCGTCTGATTTCACTCGCCGCCCAGAAGAGCCTTGTGGCGACAAATGAAAAGATTCCCCCCGGCGTCGAAGTGGCGGTGCGCCAAAAGGCGGGCAAGAAAATCATTTTCGTGCTGAATTGCACGGGCACCGATGAGACCGTGCCGCTTGATCAGGCATACCAGAACGCCCTGACCGGCAAGATCGAACCCATGGAAGTGCAGATTCCCGCGTATGAGGTGAAGGTGCTGAAGTAAAGAAAGGTATCAGGTGCCAGGTGCCAGGCGCCAGAGGCGAAACTAGAAACTGGAAATTCGAATCTCGGGCGCCGTCATCGCGAGTTCAGCTTTTAGCCCTGACACCTGACACCTGGCACCTGACACCTTCTTCACCGCCCCAGGTAGGCGCGCACGAGGTAGGAGATTCCCATCAGCAGAAGCAGGATATTTGCCACGAGGAAGAGATGCTGCTTAAACCGCTTGTGCAGGCCAGCGCCCCAAGCCAGCAAGCACAGGGAGAACAATGCCGCGCCATAATAACCCACGAGCCCCCCCACGAAAAACGGAACCACGTGCCCATAGCCACTCTTGTGGCCTTCGGCAAGAATCGGGCCGGCGATGGTAAGCCAATAAATCCAGGTGCCGGGCGAGCCCACTTCCGCCAGCAAGGCAACAGAGACACTGGCATAAGTCATGGTAGACGAATCCGCCATTTCGTGGTGCGTCTTGCCCCGTAGTTCCCAAAGGGAATAACTGGCGAAACCCAGCAGGGCCGCGCCCCCCACGTAGGCCACGTCATGCGCGATTCCGGGAGGGATGAAACGGTAAAAGACACCGGTCACGAGCAACAGGCAACCGTCAACCGCCAGCGGCGCGCCAATCAACACATAAATGGCGCGCCCCCAGCGGCCCAAGGCCACTTGCGAGAGCGCAATCATGTGCAGCGGACTGGGAATCAAGCCTCCCACAATTCCCATCCCCGCGCCAAGTATGAACAGGTCCATAAGTGTGTCTCGCGATGTTATGCGGTCGAGCCGGGAATGTAAAGTGCTGCGCGCCATAGAAGTGAACGCAGTACACTGGGACGTAGTGCGGCCGTTCCGCCCGCTGTGGCACGGCCATCTTGGCCGTGACGGCGCACGGGCGGGACGCCCGTGGCACAGTGGGCGGGGCGGTTGACCTCAGAATACTCTCGGCTGCACCGTCACTTGATGTCTTCGGAGCCCGACAAGCTGTGTATTCACAACTGAAAATCCTGATCTTGTCCATGCCCCACGGCGCCGCGCATCAACGCGCCGCCAAGGCTTTGCGCGAGGCTTTTGCCGTCCTCCGCCCCCACGCGCGGGTGGAAATCGTTGACACGCTTCAGCACTGCACCGCGTGGTTCCGCGCTTACTACAACTCCTACCTGATTCCGCTCACGATCTGGCCCGGCCTGTGGCGCTGGATTGAAAAACGGCAGCACCAGTCAGAATCCACGAGCCCCGGATGGATCTACCGGCGAGGCGCCCAACCCCTTTTCCGCTATTTGCAGGATTTTGCTCCAAATGTGGTCATCGCCACGGAAGTGGGCACCTGCGAGTTCGCGGCGATGTACAAGCGCCAATCCCGCGCGAACTTCTTGCTGGTGGGCCTGGAGTTGATGGATTTCAATCGCGCCTGGATCCAGCCGGAGGTAGACCTTTTCCTGACCACCCATGGTGATCTCGCCGCCGAACTGGTGGCGGAGGGTGCGTCCGCCGCCAAGGTGGTGACCACCGGCCAGCCCATCGACCCGGCGTTTGCGTCCCTTCCGGAGCGCCGCACGGCGCGCGACAAGCTGGGAATCAAGCAGGACGCTCTTCAGCTCTTAATCCTCTTCGGCGGCACGGGACACGGACACCCGGAGCGCATTCTGGCCGAACTCTCGAGGGTGCAGCACCCGCGCGAGATTGTCATGGTCGCGGGCCGCAACCAGCGCCTGGAGAAGCGGCTACGCCACCGTTATGGGAGCCTGCCCCATATGCGCGTGCTAGGGTGGGTCGACAACATTCAAGAGTGGATGGTGGCGTCCGACCTGATGATCAGCAAGCCCGGCGGGGGCACGCTGAATGAAGGCTTTGCCTGCGGCCTGCCCATGCTGGCCTTCGATCCCCTGCCCGGAAACGAGGAGCGCACCTGCCGCTGGATCGAAAAATGGGGAGCGGGGATTTGGATCAAAAGGCCGGCGGACCTCGCGCCCCGGATCCAATCCCTGCTCGCGAATCCCTCTCAGCTTAGGGAGCTTCGCCTTAAGGCGGGTAGCCTGGCGCGCCCTTATGCGGCTCGCGATGGGGCGCTGGCTACGCTCGAATTCTTGTCCCGGAAAGTCCAGCCTCCCCCCGGGCACTGAGAGGAATCCGCCCGGCGACACTTGTACGCCGGGCAAAGCGCCAAAATGACCGCCCAAACAAACCCGTGTTTCACCTTCACCGAATCTTCAAGTTGTATTCACCTCAGCATCACAATTCCGGTATATAATCGTGCTTGCCTCGGTGATGATACTCATCGCGGCCACGGAGTATTTGATTTGCCTCTCTTCCTCCGCGACGACCCGCCGGATCGCAAGATGGGATTGCCCCCGGAGGGGCAAGACCAGACTGCCAATTTTGAAATCTCCCTCCCCAAAACCTTTGGCGGCAGGATTGCGCCTTTTGCCCAGCCGGCCATTCAGCATATCTTGCGCTGGCAGGAACTGAACAACCTTTATAGCTGTGTCAACCAGCCGGAAGATGACGATCAGATCTGGGAGAGAATCCTGCACTCCCTGAACGTTGCCTACGAAGTTTCCCCCGAAGACCTTGCCAATATCCCCTCCAGCGGGCCCTTGGTGGTGGTGGCGAACCACCCCTATGGTGGAATCGAAGGGGTCATCCTTGCCGCGCTGCTGCGCTCCGTTCGCAGTGACGTGAAGGTCATGGCCAATCTGGTGTTGTGCTCTTTTCCCGGGCTGCGCAATTCGCTGATCCCGGTTGATCCATTCGGGACGCAAGCTGCCGCCACCAGCAACGTCCGAGGTCTTAAGACCGCCATCCGGTGGGTGCGGAAAGGTGGCGCGCTGGCGGTATTTCCTGCCGGCGAAGTCGCCCATGTCAGCATGAACCAGTGGGCGATTACCGATCCATCCTGGCATGAGGCCGTGGCGGCCATTATCCGCAGAACCTCTGCCGTGGCGGTTCCGGTGTTTTTCTCGGGAAGCAATGGCCCGATGTTCCAGCTCTTGGGCATGGTTCATCCCATGCTGAGGACGGTGATGTTGCCGTCCGAACTGCTGAACAAACGGAATCACGTTTTCAAGGTTCGAGTGGGTCATCCCCTTCCCCCCCGCGGTTGAAATCATTCCCGGATGATGCCGAGATGACCGCCTATCTCCGCTGGCGAACCTACCTCCTCGGGCACCGCAAGGATTTGGGGAAAGCCCCTGGCAAATGGGCGGGACTGATAAAAGCCGCCCGGCGCGCCGCCCCCTCGGTTCTCGCGCCGCCGGAATGCGACGCGATGGAGCGCGAAATCCAGCATCTCCCACCCGGGCAGATTCTCGTCGAAAGCGGAGACGATTCCGTAATTCTGGCCAAGGCCCAGCAGATTCCCCAGGTGATGCGCGAAATCGGCCGCTTACGGGAGGTTGCCTTCCGCTCGGTCGGTGAAGGAACCGGCAAAGTTCTCGACCTGGACCAGTTTGATTCATATTATGACCACCTCTTCGTTTGGAGAAAGAGTCAGCGTCAGGTGGTGGGGGCTTACCGCTTGGGATTGACGGATCCGATCCTGAAAAAGTACGGGAAAAAGGGCCTTTACACCAGCACGCTGTTTGATTTCCAAGACGGCTTCTTTAGCCGGATAGGACCGGCGCTGGAACTGGGCCGGTCGTTCGTCCGGTTGGAATGCCAGGGGGCCATGAATGCCTTACCCCTTTTGTGGAGAGGAATCGGCCGGTTTATTCTCAGCCACCCTGAGTGCAAGATTCTGTTCGGGCCGGTCAGCATCAGCAATCGGTACCATCCCATTTCCCAAAACATGATGGTCACTTATCTTCGGCAGAACCACCTGACCCAAGAGATTTCCCGCCTTCTCAAGCCCAAGGCTCCCTTCAAACCGTCGCGTATTCATCCGCGAAACCCCGTGCCGGTCTGCTTTGATGTCAAGAATGTGGAGGAACTGTCGGAGTTGGTTTCCGAGATCGAGACGGACCGCAAACGAGTGCCGATCCTGTTGAAGCACTATTTGAAGCTGGGCGGCAAGGTGGTGGGCTTCAATGTCGACGGCCATTTCAGCCACGTTTTGGACGGCCTCGTAGTGGTGGATCTGACCAAAACCGAGCGCCGAATCCTGGAACGGTTTATGGCGTCCGAAGGCGCTCGCCGCTTCCTGGCCTACCACGAAGCGGGATCACCGCCGGTGGGGCCGGAGAGATCCCCCGCCGCCGCTTAGCCTCGCTAACCAACGGCCGCGAACCCATGCCCATCAACCGATAGGCGATGTTGTAATATATTAGTCAATACTCAACTAATAATCTATACCCTTCAAATAATCTTGCGTCGGGACATATTGGAAACGGTCGGGATTAGACTTCACGAGGGCGTCAGCGTAATCATTCGAGATTCTCCCGCGGGCGTTGCGGTAGGTGTCTTGGACCACGCTCTGGTCCAGAAGGATGTTGTCAAATGCCTGAAAGGATTTGTCCCTCGCATCCTCATTGGCGCGGTCGTGGGCAAGCTTCTGGTCGAACGCCGCCTGGCTGGAGCGCGCGCGGGCCAAGACGCTGGAGGTGAACTCGTTGCTCATCCTGATCTGTTGCTGCACCTCGCCTTGCACCACCTGATTGTTGACTCGATAGCTCTTGGCAATGGCCACGAGCGTGGGGGTCTCCTTTTCGAAAAGCGGTTTGGGCACACTCGCCTGGTAGACCGCCATCCCCCAATTTCCCGAATTTCCAAAGGGAGGCACGATGTAGAGTTGCACCGACATTGCCATGAGCCCCTTGCCGTCGTGAGCGTCCACATCGGCCTCGAGGATTTTATCGACGCCGGGGCCCTGCGCCGGGCCATCCGTTACTTTCGTGATGTTGATGGTGGGAGCGGGCCGCCGCTGCTTTTGGGCGAGCTGGGCCGCCGCCGATATAAATGCGCGCCCCGGGTCCGTACCATAGGGTAGGGCAACATACAGTCCCGGCAGCGGCACACGCCCGCCTTGGGTCTCCATGTTGATCATGGCACGAGCCTGCGGGTTGGTGGGGTCGATCACCGGAATGTAGATACCGAAGAGCAGCTTCTCGCCGTTCGGCCCCTCTGCTTCCATGGCGCCCATATGGCCTGCCGTCAATCGCCAACCAGAAGGCAAGCCCACGCTTCCACTATTGTCGGGAAAGTTCACCTGCTGGAGGGACGCGGCCACGCCGGCCGGCGCGGGCGCGCCCCCGGGAGCCTTGGAAGGCCCGGGGTTCGAATTCCAGGCGGCGCTCAGGCGCTCGAGCATGGGGTTGACGGTCTGGGGAAATCGCTGCGCGTCGTCGGTAAGCACCGCCGCACTGGGTTGTCCTCCCTGCGGCACGGAAACCATGACCAGTCCGGCAATGCGCTGGCCGCCGCCATTCTTGGCCGTGACGCTAAAGAACGCGGCAAGCGATTGCCCGCTGCGGTCCTGGAACAATCTGCCCACTTGCGGCCGGTCACCGTAGTGGCCGTGGAGCTGGCGCAGCATATAGCCCATCGCTGCTTGCACGGAGGGCTGCGCCCCCATCGGACCGTATAAGATTTGCCCACCGCCGGGGTTGTTGATCGTCTTCAGAGCATCCTCCGCCCAGGTGGGACAAAGAGCTGCCAATCCCACCATGCCGACAGACAGATACATAAGCAATCTGGTCGCGCTACGAATCATGTTGGTTTATCCCCCTCTAAATCCAAGTTACCATGAACGAAAATGGAAAGACAGAGCGGACCTGTTATTTCGTTCCGGGGAATTCTGCTGTCAATTGGAGACAAACCAGAGGTCCATAGCAGGCCTGTGTTATGCTCATCTGCCACATGATTGACCAGGAGAGGATTGATGAAATGAAAGTAGGGTTACAAACTTGGGGGAGCGAGGGCGACATTCGACCCTTCACGGCGTTGGCAGCAGGGCTAGTTGATGCAGGGCATGAGGTCACCCTTGCCGTCACTGACAACATTGGGCGGGATTACAGTGAGGTCGCCAAGAAGTATGGCTTCAAGCTCATTGCCGTGCCCAATCCCGAAGCGCATGACCCCGCGGAAGTGGAGGCCGTCTGGCGTGAAATCATCTCTGCCCGGCAACCCCATCAAGCAGGCGAGGATGGTCATGGAGTATGGCTTCGACCCCGCGATGGAGTTGATGTATGCGGCGGCTCGTGAGCTTTGCGCAACCAACGACGCGGTGATCGGGCATTTCTTTGTATATCCGCTCCGGGTTGCCGCAGAAAAAGCTGGTGTGCCCATGGCGACGCTCAACGTGGTGCATAACTGCCTGCCATCAGCGTATATTCGCCCACCAGGCCTGCCCGACCTTGGCAGGTGGTTTTACCCATTGGGATGGATGGTGGTGCGGAAGATGATCAACAGCATTTTCCTTCCGCGAGTGAACGCTTTGCGCTCGCGCGAAGGTCTACCGCCCGACCGAGACGTCATGGGGCAAACCTAGGCATCCGAACGGCTCAACTTGATTACGGTAAGTCCGCACATTTGTGTTGCGCCCAAAGATTGGGACAAGCGGCATCAGGTATGTGGCTTCCTAAACCCGCCCTTGGATACTCGAATGGAAGAAGTCCCCGCCGGTCTCGACGATTTTCTCTCGGCTGGAGAGTCGCCTGTTTACATCACCTTCGGCAGCATGATGCCAAACAGTCTTGAATACATGCGCGAGACTGTGGATATCTGGACGGCCGCGATCAGGCAGGTGGGCTGCCGTGCAATCGTCCAGTTGCCTGTAGACGACCTTTCCATATTCGATACCGGTGAGCGGGTTTTCAAGGTGAAGCGCTCGCCCTATGTGAGCGTATTTCCCCGATGTGCCGCAATCGTCCACCACGGCGGCGCAGGAACAACTCAGTCGAGCCTCCTGGCGGGACGGCCTTCCGTTGTGGTGGCGCACATGGCGGATCAGTTCTTCTGGGGGGACGAGTTGAAACGGCTTGGCGCAGCAGGCAAGACGCTGACTCGAAATGGCCTCTCGGCGGCCAAGTTGGCCAAAGGAATCGATAAGGTGCTCGGAGACTCCGGCATGGCTGAACGCGCCGCCTCTCTGGGTCAGCAATTAGCCCGGGAAAACGGGGTCGCGAATGCCGTCCGTCTCATTGAAGCGGCATTTGCCCCCGCCGCTGTGCAGGCCAATTAACAGGTCAAAATCACCAAGTACGCCGAGGACTCCTTCGCTGCTCAATGCACTGTCATTCGCACTGGCGGACTGAGGCAGAGGGGAGATCTGCTATACGCGATGGTACCGGTCCCCACGGGTTTCCCCATAGAGACCAGGAAGCGTGACCCTCCGTGGGGTCTGGGCACCCAAGGCTCAAGTGGCACGAAGATGGCAGGTCCGGAGGGTCTGCTCACTCCGCCTTAGGCAAACACTTGTTGTAGTGTTTTCAAAGTCGAAGCCAAAACTGCCGGGCTGATGTTTCCCAGCCGTTTGACCAGCCGGACCTTATCCAGCGTCCGGAGCTGGTCCAGAAGAATCAGCCCGCGCTTTCCTTGAAAAGTTACGGCGATGCGATAAGGCGCCGGCCTGGCCCCGGTAGTCATCGGGGCCACAATCACGGTACATAAGTAGTCGTGCATTTCCGGCGGCGAGACGATCACGCAGGGCCGGGTCTTGCGAATCTCGCTGCCGGCCAAGGGGTCGAGCGCGACCAGCCAGACCTCCCCGCGCGCTACCATTGCAGGTCTCCGTCCTCCCGGTTCCCGAACTCCGGCCAGACGAGCTTGTCATCCCCGGCTTCCGCCAATTTGCGACTGGCTTCCGCCCAGCCCTGGCGGGGGCTGCGGCGCGGCTTGCGAAGAACGATGGCGCCTCGTTCGAGCGCGATCTCAGCCTCATCGTCCAACCCGGCCTCCTTCAGCATCGGCTTGGGAATAATGATCCCCCGCGAGTTTCCCAAACGTCGAATCGTCGTAATCATCGTCGCCCCCCTCGGTATAACAAAATTATAACACGGCGGGCAGCCACAAATGTAGGATTGTCTGCGGATACAAGTGCTGGCGAGGGAGCTTCGCTGGACAGAGGAAGCTGCCGCCGACCTGGAACTTCCGGGATCAACAGAACAGGCCGCGCTGCGCGGGCGTTGTGACAGGCACGGATGTCGCAAGCGTAGTTGTGTCAAGCAAACCAAGATTTACTTGACACAAATGGAATAGTCAGTTCAAACTGGCTGCAAATGGAGCCGCTCACACCAGAAAAACTCCCCGTCGCGCTTGCATGGGAGCCGCTGATTCCGTTGCTCGGAAAGGCAAATCGGGCGCTGGCGCAGTACGACGGGGTTCTCTACGGACTGCCCAACCCTGAAGTCTTACTCTCGCCGCTGACCACTCAGGAAGCGGTATTGTCGTCACGCATCGAAGGTACACGGGCCACCCTGGGCGAAGTCTTGAAATTCGAAGCTGGCGAAGAACCTGAGGAAGAATCCAAGCGTCTCGACATCCAGGAGATCATCAATTATCGCCGATCGTTGAAAGCGGCGGAACAGGAACTAGAGAAGCGGCCTTTCAGTCTCAACCTGTTGTTGACATTGCACAGCATCCTCCTTGACAGCGTCCGAGGGCGCAACAAGGGAAAAGGGCACTTTCGCAAGGTCCAAAACTGGATCGGCCTGCCCGGTGCGCCCATGGAAAAGGCCCAGTTCGTGCCGCCGCGTCCGGAGGTGTTGCCCGAATTTCTCGATAATTGGGAGAAGTACTATCATCTCGACCGGCCCGACCCGCTCGTGCAACTAGCCATCGTGCATGGTCAATTCGAGATTCTGCACCCGTTTCTGGATGGCAATGGGCGACTCGGCCGCTTGATGGTGCCGATTTTCTTGTTCGAGAAACAAATCCTCTCCCGCCCCATGTTTTACCTCTCCGCCTATCTGGAGGCACATCGCGACGAATATGTCCAAGCACTGCGCGGCCTTGGCCAGCGTGAGCACACCTGGAACATTTGGGTCGCGTTCTTCCTGAAGGCGCTGTTTGAACAGGCACGCGAGAACACCCGTAAGGCCCGGCAAATCCTGGAACTCTACGAACGACTAAAGCCACGTGTGCTTTCTCTGACCCACTCGCAGTTCTCCGTCCCATTGTTGGATTACGTCTTCCAGCAGCCCATCTTTCAGGCGAGTGCGCTGGATGGTCAGCCGCATATGCCCAGTCGGCAACAGATCGCGACTCTGTTGGGTCGGCTGCGAGACGCCGGGATCCTGAAGGTCGTTCGGCAGGGGAGAGGCCGCAGGCCGCAGGTTCTTGCCATGGTTGAACTGGTCAACCTTTGTGAAGACCATGAGGCTTTATAGACCCGGCGAACAGAGGGAACGGGGCCTCGCTACCCTACGGGGAACCCCCTGCCCGCCCAGGCCGTCGATGAGGCGGTCAGCGGATCGCCACGGGCCCCGGAACACAACCGTCGATAATTTTGCCGCCAATAATTTCGCTTGACATCGGCAAGCAGATAGGCTATAGTGATTGGGTGTGGATCGACGCCGATCCCGCCCAGGCGTGGGCTGGCAGGTCAGCACGCCCGCGAAACTCCGGACTGATCCTTCGCCTCGTCGCCCGGCACGCGGAGCAAGAAGGGATTGAGGATGCTACATCTTCCTAGCCTCACCGCCACAAATCGCAGGGCGACTTCCTGTCCACCAACCGCCAAAGTGCCCGAAGCTGAGAACATGCTGAAAACAAAGGGGCGGAAGAGGGCTTTTTCCAAAAACGAAGCTGAGAACATACTGAAACGAAGTCAGTTACAAAAAACCATAGGAACTCCAAAATAGCATGACAAAATGACCGCTCAAACCAACCCCCTCTTGCCGGCGGCAGGTGGCGGAAGAGGCCTGGACAGATTAGATGCATAGGCTAGTAACAATTTCTCATAACGGATTGAGAAGGGCCTGTTCCAAGCCCGTCGGGGCGGGTTGCGGGAAAGCGCTTTCCGGTGGGCAGACGGTGCGAAGCTAGCTGTGAGCTGTCGGCTGTCCGCTCAAACGGTTTTCACTCAAATCAAACCAAAACCAAATTAGGATGGTAGATAGCGCCGGAAACGTGTCGGGCCACAGCAATCAGGCGGCGTTCCGGGCCGAGGATTTTGAGGAGGTTCGCGGCGGGCGCATGCCCGGGAGCCTCGCCCCGGCCCGGCCGGAGGGCCTGGGCCAGTTCAAAGGTGCGGCCGTGCCGCACGGAGGTTTCCTCGCGGCCCCGCACCACCAATTCCGGGCAATCGGGAAGCAGGGCTTCCAGCCGGACGACGCAGGATTCCAGGCTGCCCTGCTGCGCGGCTTCTTGCAGGCGTTCGAGGGTGACCGCGCGATTCTCCTTGAACTCCGCCACGGCGGTGCGCCGCAGGCCGGCCAGATGCGCTCCGCACCCTAACTTCTGCCCGAGGTCGTGGGCCAGGGAGCGAACGTACGTCCCGCCCGAGCATTCCACCGCAAACTGCACCAGCTCGCCTTCGAAACCCAGCAATTCCAGCGCGTAGATTTCCACTTCCACCGGCGTTAAGTTCACCGGCTTGTGCTGCCGCGCCAGTTGGTAAGCGCGCACTCCCCCCACTCGCTTGGCGGAATAAGGCGGAGGAGTTTGCAGCAGCCGCCCCGTGAAGGCGCGAAAGTGGCCTTCCAACACCGACGCATCCAGAGCCACAGGAACCGCTTCCGACGTGGGTTCCCCGGTGGCGTCGTAAGTGTCAGTTGAAAACCCGAGGCGGATCGTACCCTCGTAAGCCTTGCGGGATTTCAAATAGAATTGCGCGAATCGCGTCGCCTTGCCGACCGAAACCGGCAGCACGCCTGTGGCGAAAGGGTCGAGCGTGCCGAAGTGGCCCACCTGGCGCTGGTGCAGAATCTTGCGGACTCGCGCCACAACGTCATGGGACGTGAGGCCCGCAGGCTTGTCGATGATAAGGACGCCGTTGACTTCGGGTTTGGGGGAGGGAGTTTCTATCATCTTGAAGGTTATAGGCTGAAGGCTAAATGGTAAAGTGTAAATGGTAAATGGTAAAGGATGAAGGATTAACAATGAGGGTTAAAGACTTATGGCCAGTGAAATTGGTAAGCGCATGCAATTTCACGATGACCCTTGTTTTTATCATTTACAATTTACCCTTTATAATTCAGCTCTCCTCCTTGTGGATCTCTTGCAGGAGCATTTCGATCTTCTCGCCGGCTTCGACGCCGTGGTCCAGGATAAATGACAGTTCCGGAGCTCGTCGCAGCGCCAGCCGGTGGCCGATTTCATGGCGAAGAAATCCCGCCGCCGAGGACAGCCCTTCGATGTTGTTCTTTTGCTCCTCCGGGTTCCCCAACACCGAGACAAAAACTCGGGCATGGTGCAGGTCCGCCGTCAACTCCACGCGCGTCACCGTGGCAAACCCGATCCGTGGGTCTTTCACCTGGCGCGAAATCAGTTCCGCCAACTCCACCCGAATCTGATGTCCCAAGCGCTCGGTCCGGCGTCCCTGCAAACTCATCAGTTCACCCAAAAAGCAGTGACAAGTGACGAGTGACAAGTGACGAGCAAGAGAAAGACGAAAATCGAAACTCGAAACTCGCCCCGATTTTCGAGTTTCGATTTTCGGTTGTTGCTCGCTCGTCACTCGTCACTTGTCACTCGTCACTGCCCTCAGAAGTACTCCAAAAAATGGTCGGCCACGTCATCACCCAGTATGTTTTCCGATTCCGCAAGGACCTGGCGAAAAACCGATTCCAGCAAAGTTTGGCTGTCGGAAATCGAAACCACTCCCAGCGTGGCGCGCTGCCACAGGTCTTGATGGTCAAGTTCCGCCACCGCCACGTTAAACCGGGCCCGGAGGCGGTCTTTTATTTTTCGCAGGACCGCACGCTTCTCTTTGAGTGAATGCGCGTAGGGAATCTGAATTTCCAGGGTTAATACGCCGACCGGCATTGTTTCAGCCCCTTATGAGGGCGGGGCACGGGGGTTCAGTACCGAAACTCGAAAATCGAAATTCGAAACTTAGCCGATCACTGACGATTTTCGAGTTTCGAGTTTCGAGTTTCGTCCTTTTTCCCGCTTCAGGCCATGGCCGGCTCGGCGACCCTCTCCCTCACGTAGGCCTCAATGACGTCGCCGACCTTGACGTCATTATAGTTTTCGAGCGAAATTCCGCACTCCATTCCGGACTTCACTTCCGCCACATCATCCTTGAAGCGGCGCAAGGACCGGATCTTGCCCTCGTGAACCACCACGTGGTCGCGCACCAGCCGAATCTGCGAATCGCGCCCGATTTTGCCGTCTTGAATGACACATCCGGCCACCGTTCCCACTTTAGTAATACGGAAAGTGTCGCGCACATCCGCTCGTCCCAGGGAAGTTTCTTTGTAGGTAATGGCCAGCAACCCGACCATGGCTTTCTTGATTTCCTCGGTGACGTTGTAAATGATGGTGTACAAACGAATGTCAACCGTCTCAAGCTGTGCCAATTCCGTCGCTTTCCGCTCCGGGCGGACGTTGAAGCCGATAATGACGGCGTTCGACGCCGAGGCCAGCAGTACGTCCGACTCGGTAATGGCGCCGGCTCCCGCGTGGATGACCTTGATCTTGACCCTGTCCGTGCTCAGCTTGACCAAAGTTTCAGAGAGGACCTCCACCGAGCCTTGTACGTCCGCCTTGATAATGAGCGGCAAATCCTTGACATCCCCTGCCGCCAGTTGTTCGTGCAATTGCTCGAGGGTGAGCCGCGCCGATTTGGCGAGCGCCGCATCGCGGAGCTTCCCTTGCCGGTGCAGGGCAATTTGCCGCGCCTTGAGCGTATCCTCAATCACCTGGAGGCGATCGCCGGCCTGGGGAACATCCTCTAAACCGAGAACCTCGGCGGGGGTCGAGGGAGGAGCTTCGAGCACCGGGCGTCCGTGGTCGTCAAACAAGGCTCGCACCTTGCCGTAAATCGCTCCCACAATGAACGAGTCCCCGATCTTCAAGGTGCCATTCTGAATCAGCACCGTCGCCACCGGGCCGCGTCCGCGGTCGAGTTTGGCTTCGAGCACCGTCCCGTTCGCCAGGCGCTTGGGATTGGCTTTGAGAGCTTGCAGATCGGCGACCAACAAGATCATTTCCAGCAAGAGATCAAGGTTCTGGTGCTTTTTGGCCGAAACCTCCACGGTCACCGTCTGCCCGCCCCATTCTTCCGGCATCAGGTCGTGGTCGGCCAACTGGCGTTTGACGCGTTCCGGCTGGGCTTCGGGCTTATCGATCTTGTTGATGGCCACCACAATCGGCACCTTGGCGGCGCGCGCGTGGTTGATGGCTTCCAGCGTTTGCGGCATGACGCCATCATCCGCAGCCACCACCAGCACGACGATGTCCGTCACGCGGGCGCCACGCGCCCGCATCAAAGTGAAGGCTTCATGGCCAGGAGTATCGATAAAAGTCACCTTTCGCCCCTGCCCCACAACTTGATATGCGCCGATGCTCTGCGTAATGCCACCCGCTTCGTGCGCGGCCACATTGGTCTCGCGTAAGGCATCCAGAAGCGAGGTCTTGCCGTGGTCGACATGGCCCATCACGGTGACCACCGGAGCTCGCGGGCATAAATCTTCCGGGCGGTCCGTCTCTTCAACTTCCTGAAGGACCTCTTCCTCGTAACTGACAATGGCCGCTTCCGCGCCAAAGCTGCGGGCGATTTCCACGGCGGTGGGCCCGTCGAGGGTCTGATTGATGGTGGCGAAAATTCCTTTGTCCAGGAGCCTCTTGATCACGTCCTTCGCACGTGCTTCGAGCTTTTCGGAAAGCTCCTTGATGGCAATCCCTTCGCTAATGGTTATTTTTCGCGTGATCGCGACCTCTTCCGGAGCCACCGGCCGGGGAGGCGCCATGGTAGCCGGGCCGCGCCGCATTAAAGGCGGCTGTGACCGGCCAAACTGCGGGCGGCTGGGCGGAGGTCCTCCCGTGGCCACTTGCCCGCCGACGGCTGGACGCGCCGAGGTCGGATGCATGGGGCGGGGCTCACCGGGACGCCGCGTCGGAACCGGCCGCACGGGCGCAGGCTTCGGCATGACCGCCTGCGGATAAATCGGCTGGTTGGAAATGGGACCTCCGTGCCGCCCTAGCCGCGGCGGACGCACTCCACTGCCTCTTTGTTGCGAAGGCGGCAGGGGCGGGGGAGGGGGCATACTCGGCGGCTTGCTGGGAATCGATACCTCGGTTGCGGCACTGGCACGCGCAACCGGAGCGTGAGCTTCTACCCCGCCCTTCACCGGCAGTATCGTTGGCGCAGGCCGAGCCGGTGTCGGGTGCCCAAGGGGTGACATGGGATTGAGCACGGCGCTCCGTAGCGTGCCTGAGGGCGCAGTGGCAGCACTGGTGATGACCGCGGGCGCTACCGGAGCGGGCCGCTCGGGCGGGCGCTCCATGGGGGGTGCGGGCTTTGGCGCAACAGGCATAGTAGCCGGACCCGTGGCGGGAGGTGGGACAACGGGCTTCGGCGCTGGCGGCGCCACGACGGCCTTGCGCGCCGTCGCCTTTATGTCCGCAATCGAACGGGTCAGAGGGTGCAGGTCCAATTCAGCCTTAATGTCGTGCAGCTTCTTCAGGTCCAGCCCTGCCAGCACGTGCGGCGCTTCAACCGAAGGTGGAGGTGGCGGGGGCGCGGCGGGAGCCTCCTGCACCTTTTCAGCGGCTGGTTCGCCATCGGCACGGAAATGCGCCCGGACTTTGTCCGCGAGGTCGTCATCAAGTGCACTGGAGTGAGACTTCTTGTCCTGAATACCCATCTCAGACAAGTAGTCTATGACCACATTACTCTTCACTTCCAGTTCACGTGCCAGTTCATTGATCCTAATCTTTCCCATGCGTAAGTCTCTTCTCCCTAACTACATCCCAGACCTTGGGCGTTAGATGTCTGCCGGCCGGTTCGATAAAAGCCCTGGCAGCCGTATTTATTTTTCTCCACCTCCTGCTCCCGCCGGCCCAAGCTCACCCGGCACTTCGGGTTCGCCTTCGCCTGACGACTCAATTTTGTCGCTTTTCTCAGCCGCCATATTCTCTTCGACCGATACCGGACCGGCAACTTCTGCTGCACCAGCAACTTGCTCAGAATCAGCGGCTTCACCAGTGGGGGAACTCGGGGGCGCTGCCTCATCGGCTGGGGTTGCAGACGATTCTGCGATCGCGCCCTCTTGCACCTCAGCCGGGGCCTCTGAGCCTTCCGGGGCCGCGCCTTCACCCGACTGGTCGCGCTCAAAGTAATCCGTCACCACGCGCCGGATGCGCTCCACGGTTTTCTCTCCCACGCCCTGAATCTGCATCAGGTCCTCGGGAGTCATTTGCGCCAACTGCTCGACGGATTCGATCCCGTGCTCGCGCAGCTTGGCCAGCGTCTTATCGCCCAGTCCCGCCAACTCGGAAATGGGCGCGCCGCGCAGGGCCATGGCGGCCATTTGCGATTCAATTTCCTGCCGCTTCTCTTCTTCGCTCTTGATGTCGATGTGCCACACCAGAAGCTTGGCGGCCAGCCGCACGTTTTGGCCTTTCTTGCCGATGGCGAGCGACAACTGGGTATCGTCGACGATCACTTCCAGGTGTTTGTCCGCCATGTCGACCACCGAAACGTGATTGATTTTCGCCGGGCTCAGGGCGTTGGCGGCGAACACCAGGGGGTCGTCGTTATACTCGATGATGTCGATTTTTTCCCCTCGCAGTTCGCGGATGATCGACTGCACGCGCATGCCCTTCATGCCGACGCACGCGCCCACGCAGTCGACGTCCGGGTCCTTGGAGTAAACCGCCACCTTGGTTCGCTCTCCCGCCTCGCGCGCGATGGCCTTGATCACCACCGTGGTGTCGTAGATTTCGGGGACTTCCATCTCGAAGAGCTTTTGCACCAGCAGGGCGTCGGCGCGCGAAACAATTACCTGCGGCCCACGCGCGGCGCGATCCACTTCCTTGATGACGGCGCGAATGCGGTCGCCAATCTGGTAAGTTTCCAGGCGCGATTGCTCCTTGCGCGGCATGCGCGCTTCCGTGCGTCCCAAATCCACAATGACGTCCGGCCCCTCCATGCGCTTCACGGTGCAGTTCACCAGTTCGCCGACGCGCTGGTTATATTCCGCGTACACGGTATCGCGCTCGGCTTCCCGCACCTTCTGAAAGATCACCTGCTTGGCAGCCTGCGCGGCGATGCGGCCGAGCACGTCGGTGGGCTTAGGAATCCTCACCTCGCCCTCCAGGGCAATCTCGGCGTTATATTTCTGCGCGTCCTTCAGGCTGATTTCGTGGTCCGGGTCCTGGACGTCCTCGACCACCTTCTTGACGGCGTGGACTTCCACGATGCCGCTTTCTTTATTGAAATGCGACTGAAGGTCCTCCGAAGTCTTGTAATACTTCCGCGCCGCCACCAGAATGGCATCTTCCACCGCAGAGATAATAATCTGCGCGTCGATACCCTTTTCGCGGCTTAACTGGTCGATCGTTTGAAACAACAGATTTGTCGTCACAGATTATCCTCAGTTAGCTGACAGCCGACAGCTCACAGTTATCACTCACTGTCAGCCGTTAGCTGTTGGCTGCTAGCGATGTCATTTCTATCCCTAAATTGGCTGACAACCGACAGCTCACAGCTTACAGGAATCGGTCACTGTTGGCTGTTTGCTGTAAGCTGTCGGCTGTTAGCTGTGAGCTGTGAGCTGTCAGCTCAGCTCAACCACCAACTGCGCCTTCCGGATGCTCGCGAGATCAAGTTCTTGCAGGCCTTGATCACCCAAGTCCAAACGCACCCGGCCATTTTCAAACCCCGCCAGGCGCCCTTCCAAAACCTTCTGGTCCCCGAGGGCTTCCTTCAGCACCACGCGAACCCGCCGTCCCACAAAATAAGTGAAGTCACTCGGCCGGGTGAGTTTCCTGTCCAATCCGGGGGAGGAAACTTCCAGCGTGTATCTTCCCGGGAAAGGGTCTTCCACATCCAGCATGGCGCTCAATTGCTCGCTTACCAACGCGCAGTCGGCGTGTGAGACCCCCGCCGCCTTGTCAATATAAACGCGCAATAGGGCGTTGGAATTGCCCCCCTTGAGTTCGACATCCACCAGGTGCAAACCCTCGGAAGTCGCGACCCGCTCTGCCATCTCCCGGATTTTTTCCAGATCCACCATCAAACTCGGCAACTGCACGCTCTACACCGGTGACGAGTCCGCGCTCAGGCGAACCCGACCCGCAGCCTAACAAAAAAGTGGGCTTTCGCCCACCATGTGCGTTCGCCAAATAGAGTATAGCCCCTGCCGACCGACAATTGCAAGGACTCGTATCGCATCACAGCAGCTTCGGAATCCCTCGATAGTGAATCGCTGGAGTTCTCGCTTGGGGCGCGTTTGACGGCTGAGCGCGGGGGCACGGTCAACCGACGCCTATTTTCCAAGCCTGTTTTTTCGCTCTTGGCCGACACGCCCACCCCGCATCGGCTCAGCCGGAGGAGCATGGGAAAAGGAAAACCCGACCCCCGCAGAAAGGGAATGGTCAACTGGAGTCTGAGACGCTGGTGACCGGCCTTCCCAGGCTGAGTTGCAAGAGAAGGAGGAGATCGATGGCGGCTCGCACCGGGTGCGTGCCGCGATGGAGGTAGCGCACGCGGTAGAGCCGTTCGATAGTGAGGGCCAGGCAGGTCAGCAGCCAGACCGCCAACAGACTGTGGCGCTCGTGGTGGCAGAGGTGCTCGAAGCCGTAGCGGTTCTTGGCGTCGTTGAAGCCTTGGTTCTCGATCTCCCAGCGGCTCTTGGCCATACGGAAGAGGGTGCGGCTGCTGACGCGGGAGCGCGGAAAGTCGGTGAGCCAGTAGGCCTCGTGGACCTTCCCGTTCGGCTTGTACTGCCGATAACGGATCACCCGCACCGTTTCCCACCGCAGGGTTTCCCAAGGATCGAAGTCGTCGGCGTCCCAGATTTCCACCCGATCCTTGCCGTGGCGGAAGGTTTGGTGAGGAGGCTGGCGAGAGAACCTTTTCTCGGCGGCGGCGAACAATTCCGGGAGATTGCCTTTCAGCCGGGCAACCACGTACAGCCCCAGATCGTTGGCCTCGTGCAGAAAGGGAGCGCGGGCAAACTCCCCATCCACGACCACGTAATCGGCAAACCGGCGACCCAGGTTAACGACGACGCGCGGGAGGAGCCGCCGCGCCGCGTTGTACTCACTATCGCCCGGGCCGTAAGGTTCCACATCCAAGGGAAGCGTCAAGCCCGTGCCCGCCACGCTCGCCATGACCAACCGGTGGTGATAACCGAGGATCTCTTTCTTTTTATTCCGGTAAGGACGACACAGATCACAAACTTTTTCGCGGGCTCGTGCGACGGCCGTTCCATCCAGGACCAGCCCGATGCAGCGGCTGGCGTCGAAGGCCTTGTGACGTTTGGCCTCCCGTGCGGCGGTGGCCGCCGCCCGGCGCGTCACCGCCGGGTCGACCCGGGCAGTGAAATACCCGAGCGCGTCATCGCCGAAGCGCTGAGAAACGTCCAGGGCGCGGCGGGCCCGTGAACGCACCAACGCTTCAATGCCCGCGAAGGCGGCGCGGCGCAGCCAGGCACCCATCAGCAAAGCCCACAGCAGAGTGGCGGCCGGAATGCGACCCTGGGTGCGGCCATCACCCGGCGACCGCAAGTAGGACTTCAGGCGCAGACACTTCGAGACGTACTTCTTCAGGCGACGCGGCGTCGGCCCTTTCACCGCAGTTTGCGCCTTTGCTGGCGCGCCAGCACCAGCAGTTGAGCATTGGCGGCCAGTACTTCCTTCACCGCCTCTTGAAACTCCCGTCCGGCGTGCACGCGGCGGCGGACGTCCTCGACCCATGCGCTGGGGATGTGCTGGACATGCTTCTTGCCCCGCACCATGAAGGTGAGGGACCAGACGGGATGCCCCTGCTTGTCCTGGGCGCAGTGGCAGGTGGGCTTGCCGCAGCGGAGATGGGAGAGGGAAAGTGAGCCGGGCAGCAGATCGTCGGGAAGATGGAAACGCCGCGCCAGTTCAAACTTGCGTTGGCGGAGTCGTGAAGCTTGCGAGCCGCGAGGTTCGATTTTCATCTTATTGTATAAATACAATAAGAGAGGGATAAGAGCAAGCCTTTTCTGCGAATGCGAAAATAGGAAGGGATCAGTAAAAGGAGGAGTGGAGGGTCAAAAAGGCATGGCTCTTAGCGGCGCTCAACGACGCCTATTCACCGATTCCGAAGCTCCTGATCGCATCATCTAAATTGTTACCGGGGGGTTGCATCGGCAAGTTCGACGTTACGGGATCGCTGATAAATGCAAGGTGGCGGGGATCAACTGGGCAGCCCGATCCGGCCCAGCAGGTTACGAAAGCGCGCCGAGCGCGCGAGGGGTTCAAACCTCGGGTCGGCCCCGAGGAAAACCAGAAGCGGGTCGTGCTGTTCGTAGGCCTTCTCGAGCCATTCCAAGGTGCGCTCGTTGTTTCCCAGGTTGACCGCCGCCTGCGCCAGGAAGATATATCGCACGTATTGTTGTTTGGTCAGGGCGGTCAGTTCTTGCAGAAGGCGCTCGGCAGAACTTCGTCGGCCTGCATCTGCAAAAACTGAACAGAGCGTCGCGGTATAGATGATCTGTCCCATGGCGAGCGCTCTGGCCTTTTCGCAATGGGTGAGGGCGCGGGCGTAATCGCCCTTTCCTGCGAAGCACGCGCCCAGCATCATGTGGACCAGGGCCGAGGAAGCATCATGGCTAAGGAGCTTCTGGCAAGCCTCGATGGTCCCATCGTAACTCCGGCCAAAGAATCCGAGAACGACCAGCGCCGAACCGATCACCGGAGACAGCGGATCGAGCCGCAACGCCTGGCTCAACTCCTCGGCGGCCTCGTCGGTCCTTTGGAGAATCATATAACATGCGGCCAGGACCATCCGCGAGCGTCCATCACTGGCATTAAGCTCGACCGCGCGACGGCTGCTGACCTCGGCTTCCGGCCAGTTCCAGGCGCCGCACAGGTTCCACGCCGCCATCGCGGTATGGGCGCGGCTTAGCTCGGGATCCAAGGCCAAGGCTTTCTCGGCAAGTTCCCGGGTTATCCACAACGTGGCGGCGGGGGGATAGTCGTACAAAAAGCCCAGACGAAACCATGACGTGGCGAGTTCGGCGTAGGCGGGAGCACAATTCGGGTCTACTTCGATCGCCCGGCTGAAAAGGTCAAGGCCCTTCTTGATACCGTCCTCAGACCACTGGAAAAGCTGGGTCGCGGAAAGGTAGGCATCATGAGCCGCAGGGAGCCAAGTCGTCTCTGGACGCGGCTTTTGCGTTACGGGCAAGCCGAGCTTGGCAGACAGGGCGCCCGCGAGTTCCCGTGCCAATCCTTGCTGAAGCGCGAATAAAGGCGGGAGCTGGATTTCAAAGCTGTCTGCCCAGACTTGCACCTGGTCGCGCGCACAAATGAGCCGAGCGGTCACGCGCACCCGCCGCCCGTACCAGCGCACCCCTCCTTCCACCACGTAATCCACGCCCATTTCCTTCCCCATTTGCTGGATGCTCTTCCCCGAGTGCTTGTAGTGCGCGGCCGAGGTGAAAGCGATAACCCGAAGACGTTCCGGACTCAGTTCGCCGAGCTCGGAGATGACCTCATCGGTGAGAGCATCCGCGAACACTTCCTTAGAAGAATTTCCGGTGAGATTCCTGAGGGGAAGGACGGCAATCATAAGTGGCCGCGGGAACGGGGCCTCTCGCTTCGAGATTTCAGCAAGCCCTGGCGCAGGGCCTGAGGTGGGAGGCTCCGGGCCCTCACCCGTTTTGTCTTCCTTCGCGCGGCTCTTTAGCCAGGCATCAATCTTATCCGTGAAGGCATAGACCGTTTCTTTCTTATGATGCAGGTGACGACGGACGGGCAACCCCTCCTCCCCCTCCCAGCGGCGGACCGTCCGCGGGCTGCGCTTCAGATAGGCGGCAATTTCCTTCCAGGAATCGAGTCGCAAGCCGGGGGCGGGAGTGACCATGCTCGGCTCCGGGGACGTTCCTGCGTTTGCCACGTTGAGGCTCCAGGGACCTGTCTTGCCACAACTTTAAACCATTTCCGGGCAAGCTTCAAAGCAAATGTACCAATTTACCAAGTGGGGCGTGGCAAAAGTTATGGCCAAGCGCGGCCAAACGCGGCCACGAAGGCCATGGCCTGCTTTGTCCGTTGCCGCCCTGGGCCTTGGCCGCGTAGTTTGGATGAGGGGAAGAAAGATCAATGCCGACCGATGCGGCCTCAGCTTGAACCAGGGTTGGGCCTCGGTAGTGAGTGAGTGAGCTTGTCTGAGGATTGGAAAAAAATGATGGAGACGACAGAGAAATACCCCGAAGTCTTTGACGTGGGCTCGGCCTTGAGCAGCGTCGGTGGTGACCACGAGTTTCTTGCCGAACTTGTCGGTCTCACCCAAGCGGCATGGCCGACCCTGCTGGCGGACATTCGGAGTGGGATGGCCTGGGGAGACCTCTGCACCGTAGCGACGACCGCGCGCCTGGCCAAAGCGGCGGCACGAAACGTCTCGGCGAAAAGGGCTTATGAGTGCGCGCTGCAACTCGAAGCGATGGCGCGCATGGGGGATGTGCCCGCCGCCCAAAGGGCCATTGTGGACTTGGAGCGGGAGGTGGACCTGCTCCGCATCTTCCTCGCAGCGCTCAGCGACAACGAATGTTCTTCGTAAGGTCAATCCTTATTCCGATGCCGACAAGGATTCATCCGCGGGCCGGCCCCACCAAGCGCAAGGTGACCAACTAAAAGGGGGAGTATGAGTTTGGAAGTGCAGATTCATGAGGGAGAGGCCCACTTATTAATAAAAGCTGTGGGCCAATACAGTCTGGCTAATCTCCACGACCTTTTCGATCGCGTAAGAAAGGAGAGTGAGAGTCGTGCCAACCAGAGAGTCATCCTTGATGTCACCGAAGTTGCAGGGACCATTTCCGTCCTGGACATGCTGGTGCTGGGCGAACATTGTGCCCGATTTTGGAGGCCGGCGTTCAAAGTTGCAATCGTATCCCGAGTGGGCGGGTTCACCCGGTTCTTCGAGAATGTCGCACGGAACCGAGGAGTACAAATAGCTGTTGTTCCCAATCAAGGCGCAGCGATTGAGTGGTTAAGGTGATCAGCGAACTATTTGGTACGACGGTTGCAAGCGAGGACTGCCAATGGCAAAGAAGACCCGGCAAAACGCGATTCGAGTGACCAGCGAGTTGTTCGAACTGGGAAGAAAAATGATGACCCATAGAGGCGCTGAGAACTTCTCCGAATATATTCGAGGTCTGATACTGCTGGACGCTGTTCATCGCTCACCCGAGCTGCTGGCCGGTCATGACCTTCCCGGATGGATTACCAGGGACAAGAGATTCCAAGAGTATTTTCTCACCAGAAATGACAAGGCCGGAGGAGATGCGCCGCAGCTTTTGCGATCAGCGTAGCCGATCCCCACCCTCACGAATGATGCTCGGACGGTCGTCCTTCCGCCCTCAAAAGGCACCCCCTGATTCAACCCATGCTCATTTGAGGTCATGCCGACCTTTCCTCTCGTTTCCCCTTCTCGCACAGAACCTTCCACCATCATAAATCAATAGCGCATTACAAATAGATATACAACAGCACTACAACTGTAATGCACGTTATTTTCACGCAACTTCAGCCCCCGCCGATAACAAATGTGTGAATGGGCCAAAGGCCAAGCAAAAACACTTCGAATGGAGCGTCAAATGACGAATGAACCCATCGCGCAGAAAAAAAACAAAAGCGCTCTCGAAAATCCACACAACGCACGTATGGAGGAGAAGGCGGGTTGGAATTTATCTCCGCACCTGCGGGGAAGGGCGATAGGGTGCGAGTCAGGCATTAGCGCCCATCAGCGTGCATTCTGCCCGGGGCTCTTGGTTAGACTTGTGGCCTGCATCGCCTTCCTGAGCCTGCCGGCGGCGTGGGTGCCGGCGACAGAAGGCAGCGGAAGCGTCTATCCGATTGGAGCGGAAACCGTCGTGCCCGGGTTGTCTCCGGCCCCGGGACAAACCATGTTCGCCGAGTTTAGTACCACTTACCAGGCCAACGGCTTTCTCGATGGTCAAGGACATAGCTCGGTTCCAGGATTTAAACTCGCCGTTTATGCTTTCGCTCCCAAGATCACTCATAACTGGGGGGTGCACCTGCTGGGTGGGGATTTAGTCAGTTGGGCCGCGTTTCCTTTCGCCAACGTAATGTTGCAGACCCCCGCTGGCAGGTACTCGACGACGGGTATCTCCAATCCGCTTCTGGGCACCGACATCGCCTATAACCGAGGCAACTGGCATTGGTGGTACGGACTCGATCTGATGACGCCGGCCCCGGTCTATCACCGGGGTGGCCCCATCAACGTCGGACAACACAACTTTGCTACGACGCCGTCGGGTGCCTTCACTTACCTTCCCAATCACGGCAGAACTGAACTCAGTTCCCGCTTGCAGTACATCGTTAACTACACCGACTCCGCCACCCACTACCATTCTGGCAATGAGTTCCTCTGGGAGTATGTGGCGATGCAAAACGTCACCAAGAAATTGGCCATCGGCGCGAATGGGTATTTTTACCAGCAAACCACCGCTGACCAGCTCCTGGGCGTGATCTACGCGGGAGGGAACCAGGGACGAGACCTGGCCATTGGCCCGGAAGTGCACTATCAACTGGGCCCCGTGGTTTTGATCGCCAAGTATTTCCGGGACACGCTGGTGGAAAACCGGCCAAGCGGAAACGCCTTCTGGGTCGAGTTCGCGGTCCCCTTGTCGCACCCGCATCCAAGGCTGCAGGCCCAGCGACTGAGCCGGTTGAATTAATTCGGGGCATGCCCGGCAGGTGTGATGCCTTGCGCGATGGTCAGGCTCTTACACTTGGGATGTCTATATGACGTCCATTTGAATTCTAAAATGAACCTACGAGGTGACAAATGACGAAAGGCAGCGACAGAAGATTGAAGGGTAGTGGAAAAGGCACTGCTGTGGTGGACAAAGCTGAAGTCTACGACCTGATTCCTGGCATGGTGGTCGTTATGGACACGAACCACACCATTCTGGACCTTAATGAGCCCGCAGCGAAGGCAGCGGGCAGACCGAAGGAGGACTGCATCGGAGCAAAGTTTTGGGACCTGTATGACAATCCAGGCTGTAGGGCTGGAACCTGTGCGGCGTCCGAAGCGGTAAAGACGGGCAAGGTGTGTGAGGGAGAAGCCTTCCCCGTGGTTCAAGGCAAAGAAGTGCCCGTATTGGTTTCGGCAGCTCCACGTTTCGACGCGGCAGGCCGGGTAGTAGGCGCAGTGGAACTCGTGTTTCCTGCCGCCGGTGACGTTGGATTGGCACGCGAAACGGCACGATTGGCCGCTGCCGCCAAGGAAGGGCGGCTCACCGAGCGAATCGATGAACGGGGCTTCCAGGGCCGCCATCTCGAAAGAGCTAAAGCGGTCAACCTGATGCTGGACGCTATTCACAAGCCGTTGGACGAAGCGAGCAAGGTCCTGCAACGGATGGCCGTGAACGACCACACCCTTCAGGTTATGGGTGATTATAAGGGATCTTTCGCCGAGTTAGCCGAGGCAATAAACACTGTGCAGAAGCGAATCCATCATGTCACCGAAACTGCGAAGAAGGTTTCGGAAGGGAACCTGGAGGATTTGTCGGAATACAAGAAGACGGGGCGCCGTTCCGAACATGACGAACTCATCCCATCCCTCATCGCGATGATGGAGAGCATCGCTGCGTTGGTGGCGGATGCGGAAATGCTTTCGCAGTCCGCAGTGGAGGGTAAGCTCTCCGCGCGCGCTGATGCCAGCAAGCATCGGGGCGAATACCGAAAAGTCATTCAGGGGGTAAACGAGACCCTCGATGCCGTGATCGCACCCGTGCAGGAAGCAGGGGCCGTGCTGCAACGGACTGCCGGCGGCGATCTGACGGCTCGCGTCGAAGGCAACTATCAGGGGGACCACGCGCACATCAAGAATGACATTAATACCATGGCGGATAAACTCTCCACTAGCATGGCCCAAATCGCTCAGAACTCGCAGGCCCTGGCGAGCTCATCGGAAGAGCTGAGTGCGGTGAGCCACCAGATGAGCGCCAACGCGGAGGAGACGGCGACCCAATCCAACGTGGTGTCGGCGGCGGCGGAACAAGTAACCAAGAACCTGCAAACCGTGGCCACGGCGACCGAAGAGATGAGTGCCTCGATCAAGGAGATCGCCAAGAACGCCAGTGAAGCTGCCAAGGTGGCGTCCGGTGCGGTGAAGACCGCCGAAACCACCAACGCCACGGTGGCCAAGCTGGGTGAATCGAGCGCCGAGATCGGGCAGGTCATCAAGGTCATCACTTCCATTGCCCAACAGACCAACCTGCTGGCCCTCAATGCCACGATTGAGGCGGCGCGCGCCGGCGAAGCGGGCAAGGGCTTTGCGGTGGTGGCCAACGAGGTGAAGGAACTGGCCAAGGAGACCGCCAAGGCCACCGAGGATATCAGCCGCAAGATCGAAGCGATTCAAGGCGACACCAAGGGAGCGGTGGAGGCGATCGGCCAGATCAGCGCCGTCATCCTCCAGATCAACGACATCTCGAACACGATTGCAAGCTCCGTCGAGGAGCAGACGGCGACTACCAACGAGATAACTCGCAACGTGCAAGAAGGAGCCAAAGGGGGTTCACAAGTGGCCGAGAACATTGTGGCGGTGGCGCAGGCAGCCAAGAGCACGACGCAAGGCGCCAACGACACGCAAACGGCGGCGGCTGAGCTGGCACGCATGGCGGCGGAACTTCAGAATGTTGTCTCCAGGTTTAAGTTTGACAACAGCCCAGGACGTACCGGCGCCGCCGATTCCCGGTCGACGGCTCAACAGACTCACGACGCGAAACTAGCGAGCCGGGTGAAAACTCCATCTGGCGCCACGGCTCGCCTCCAGTAGGGTGACGGGCAAAGTTCCTCCATGGAGCGGCTCTAATCAAGCCGCCCTGTTTCGGGGCGGGGGATTCAGCACCCCGCCCCCCTTTTTGAATTCAGGTCCATCAGGTCTGCGGAGGTAGAAGAACTTGACCGAGCACAGCGTACTAAATCTGGAAACGTGAGGAGGAACTTCATGGCAAGCGAAACGGTGAGTTCAGCGAATCCAGCCCCCCTGGGGCTAGCGGGATTTGGACTTACGACAGTTGTTCTAAGCTCTATCAATGCAGGGTTGTTGAAGGGAGATACCCCTGGGTTGTTGGCGGTGGTCGTCCCACTCGCCTTCGCGTACGGCGGCATCGCCCAAATCCTTGCCGGGATAATGGAATTCAAGAACGGCAATACCTTCGGGACCGTAGCATTCTCTTCCTATGGTCTATTCTGGTGGTGGTACGCTTTTCTGCTCTGGACTGCGGGCGCAGGTTGGATCAAGCCACCCGCAGCCAACGCAGTGGGCGTTGTCCTTTTGATGTGGGGGATATTCACGCTCCTCATGTGGATTGCAACGTTCCGCGCCAACCTCGTTCTCTGGACAGTATTCCTCCTGCTCTGGATTACCTTTTTCCTGCTGGCAGGCGGGGATCTCGGAATGGGACCGGGCTGGCATACGGCCGGTGGCTGGGTGGGAGTGGTAACGGGCGCGGACGCCTTGTATCTCGCCTTTGCCGAAGTGACGAACTGCGCCTTCAAGAGGTGTGTGTTTCCTGTGGGTGGACCGATCCTCAAGTGGTAGCCACCCCATGCGGCCGTCCAACGGGGCCCTCCTTCACGGAGTATCCTGTCAAGGGCACGGCTGTAGCGCCAGTTTGCTGCCCGGCGTGTCGCGGCAATTCTGGAGTCACACACGGACCAGGTTGAGCGACCGGCGACTGGCCCACCGGGTGAATGGGAACGCCGGGGCTCGACACCGGCCTGACAACAGCCCAGGAAACGCCGCGCTGCTGATTCGCGCTCAACGGCCAAACAGACTCACGATGCGCAATTGGCGAGCCGGGCGAAAACTCCATCTCGTGTCACTACTCGCCTTCAGTAAGAAGACGGGCCAAGATCCTCCATGGGGCGGCTTTAACCAAGCCGCCCTGTTTCGGGGCGGGGGATTCAGCACCCCCGCCTCGCTTTTTCTCGCTTCAAGGCCATCCGGTCTTCCACGGTAGGCGAGCTCGATGCCACCTCACCGGCAAGAGAGAGGATGAAATGAAAAACATCATTAATGTTGTGGGTGCCCTCAGACAACGGGCGAGCCTGCTGTCCACCCGCGCTTACGCCGAATACACACGCATTCACGAGGCCGAAGAACGCCTGACTGACCTGGTCCGGCAGATGAGCGGGCTCGCCGACCAAGCCGTCGACGTCATGCGTGACCTCGGCGCCAATCTGATCGTCCTCGAGAGCGATCTTAGCCCTACCGTCCAGACGATCACTTTGATGACCCAAATCCTGAAGTACATCATGGATCTCTCGGGCACGGTCGAGAAAGTGGTGCAATCGCGGATGACGACAGGGCAGGAACTGGTTAAAGCCGTGGGCGGAGCCGCCCAGGGCAGCATTGGCATTGTGGGCCAGGTTGCGGCCCTCTCTCGGGCCATTAAGACGGTCCTGCCCCACACACGCGGGCAAAGCAGCGTGGAAATCCAACTCGCCTCCCTGGCGGCGCAACTTCGCGAGGTCCGTGCCCACTTCGGGAAAAGTTTGAATAACAAAAGCACGGAAGGTCAGCTCGCCGCCAGGTGTTCGCTCCTCAGTAAATCACCTTTCGTCAACTGACCTGTCGCGACGGGAGGGAGCCGCCGCGCCATCCGAACCGAGTCGCGTCTCTTATGAGGTTTCTGAAAGACCATGCCGACGCGCACCCCCTGACACCTGCTCTTTTCATGTTATATTGGAACTTCGCCAGGGCTCACCCTTGAAGGAGTTCGCATCTTGAATGAACACAAACACCCGGAGACCGCAACCGGCGACGATCGCCGTCAGTATGTGAATTTCGGATTCTACCAAGTCGACCCCGCCTGGCGCCGGCTGCCGGTCCTGGACCGCAAGCGCGGCAAGTGCCAGTTCATCGACGTGGTCAAAAGCTACGAACAGGATGTGATGACCATCGCATACTCGATGATCGGCATTCGCGGCGATTGCGACTTCATGCTTTGGCGCATCGGGTTTGACCTGCTGAAGTTTCAGGAAATGATGGCGAAGTTGCTGGAGACCGATCTGGGGAAATACCTCACCACTCCCTACTCGTTTCTCTCCATGACCAAGCGCTCCGTTTACGTGGACAAGCATACCCACGCCGGGCAGGAAGGCACGCGGCTGAAGCTCATCCCCGGACAGTTCCGCTATCTCTTCGTCTATCCCTTTGTGAAAAGCAAAGCGTGGTATCGCCTCACCAAACACGCGCGGCAAGGCATGATGGACGAGCACATTGAGATCGGCCACCGCTACCCCACCGTGCGCTTGAACACCACTTACTCCTTCGGCTTGGATGACCAGGAATTCGTGGTGGCCTTCGAGAGCGATAAGCCCGAACACTTCGTCGACCTGGTCATGGAACTGCGCCATAGCGAGGCCACTAGTTACACCGTTCGCGACACCCCCACGCTCACCTGCATCCACCGCGAACTGGATGAGGTGCTGGACTTGCTGGGGGGCTAGGAGTTGGGGGTTCGGGGTTAGGGGTCAGGCGGCGAGTTTACCTCGCCATATGGCGGCGTAGCGGCGAGTTTACCTCGCCATATGGCGGCTTCCCGATAAGATCGGGACAGGTTCCGCCGCCTCTACGTCAATTTGGCCCACTATCAATTTTCTTTCGACAGCCTAATAGCCAGGGCTATAATTCTCTATTACTATGCCCACTAAATCCAGGACTCCCAAACGTGGCGGAAAAACCAAGGCCAAAGTCGATTACACTTCACCATCGCGCTTGCAAAAAATCTTCACGGCGCTCGATGGACTCTTTCCCCATGCCGAATGCGCGCTGCACCATAAGAACGCCTTCGAGCTTCTCGTGGCCACCATTCTCTCTGCCCAGTGCACGGACGAGCGGGTAAACAAGGTCACGCCGGAACTCTTTCGCAAATACCCCACCCCGCAGGATTACGTCGGCTTGCCGCAAGAGGACTTGGAAAAGGAGATTCGCTCCACGGGGTTCTTTCACAACAAGGCAAAAAACATCATCGCCGCCGCTACCAAGATCGTGCAGGACTATGGCGGGAAGGTTCCGCGCACGATGGAAGAGTTGCTCACCCTTCCTGGCGTCGCGCGCAAAACCGCCAACGTAGTGCTGGGAACGGCCTTCGGCATCGCCAGCGGGGTGGTGGTGGATACGCATGTGTTCCGCATCGCCCACCGCCTGAAACTGTCCAACCAGAAGACCCCGGAAAAAGTCGAGCAGGATTTGATGAAGCTGGTGCCGCAAAACCGGTGGGTTTCCTTCAGTCATCAGGTTATTTTGTTTGGCAGAAAAATCTGCGTCGCGCGCCATCCCCTTTGCGGCGAGTGCCCGCTGGCAACCATCTGCGACTCTGCGGATAAGACGGTCTGAACTCTTTTCCATGTCACATGGGTCGATCGGGTCATGGGGTCATCTGGCCATCGAACCATTCTGGGTTGCGTCAAAATTGTATGATAAGTGTAACGTCAGCAAAAAACTATTATCTGATCCTCACAAAAGTCTTGACAAGCGTGTTGACCGCGTGTTTAATAGTTGCGTTCAGGTACAAGTAATTCGCCAATACAATTAACTTGAGTAGCGAAGAGCAAAATCCCACGCCTATTCCTTCGGCGGCCCGCGCTGCCCGACGGCGGAAGGTACCAGAAGATGGATGGCAGTTAGATACCGGATCTACGAACTTGACCACGGCATTGCGAGGAGACCGTATGCCTTCCCATACCAAGAGCCCCGTTCCTCCCAGTCAAGTGTTTCATCCTGGGGCCGTGCGCGCCCGCCATTTGGCGAAGACTTCCCAGGCCCATCCCGGCGTCAGCCCGCTCGATCCGGTGGCGCATCGTAACACCGGCTTCCAGCCGCTGCCGCGCCCGCTGGGTTTGCCGCCCTATCGCTATTCGCTGACCGATAACTTTCCGGAGATCGGAACTCACATGAAGGCCACGGGAAAAATGGTGTTCCATGTCCTGGGCGATTCCGGAGGCGTTCAGGACGGGGAGTTCCAGGACAACGTTGCCGAGGCCATGATTGGCCACCTGTCCGCCGGGGGACAGACGGGTCCGCAGTTCTGCTACCACGTCGGCGACGTGGTTTATTATACGGGGATGAACGCCGACTACTATGCGCAGTTCTACGAACCCTACTCCCATTACACCCCGCCCATCTTCGCCATTCCCGGCAATCACGACGGCGAAGTCGATGATCCCACCGCGCAGACCTCATTGGACGGATGGGTGGATTACTTCATGCAAGCCAAGCCTGATGTCGATCCCATTTCCAAGGACGCGCCCCGCATCGGCCTGAACCTTCCCAATGTCTATTGGACTCTTTTGACGCCCTATGCAACCTTCATCGGCATGTACACCAACGTGCCGGAGGGCGGCTCCGTCGACTCCATTCAGCAGCAGTGGGTCACCAACGAGTTTGCCACGGCGGACCCGCACCTGCCGCTGATTTTGGCGCTTCACCACCCGATTTACTCATTCGATGTCTATCACAGTGGCAGTTCAAAGATGGCGGACGTGCTGGAAAATGCCATTCGGGACACCGGGCGGGTGCCGAACCTGGTGCTCGCCGGACATGTTCACGACTATCAACGCATCGAAAGAACCATTGCGCCGAACAAACCGACGCCCTTTGTCGTTTGCGGAAACGGCGGCTACCACAATTTACATAAACTGCATTCGGGACCGGGAGACGTCGCCGGCGATACCGGCGCGGTTTTGAAATATGGTGTTGATGACGCCTGGGGTTTCATGACCCTGACCATCGATGGAACGAATATCAGCGGCAGCACGGTTGAGATCGACAAGACGGGTAAAGTAAGGAATAAGGGAGACTCGTTCAAGTACCCAGCCAAGCCCGTGACCTTGACTAACCGAAAAAACGTTCCAGAACTCTGAATTGGGATGATAACAACTTTCATCCATTCGATGCACGCGACGTCGCAAGAACCAAATCCTTGATCTCTTGCGTGCCAAAAGGTGACTCATGCTGACCGATTTACAGAAGAAAACCGCTCAAGCCATTGTCAACATTTTCGAAACGGGAAGCGCGCTGGGCAAATATGGAAACGTCACCTTGCTGCCGGGTGACACGGGTCATTTGACTTATGGCCGGTCGCAAACCACCTTGGCCAGCGGTAACTTGTACCTTCTCATCAAAGCTTATTGCGCCGCGGAGGGCGCGCAATTCGCCGCCGCGCTCAATCCCTATCTTCAACCCTTGTCGGCCCGCGATACGACTTTAGACACCGAGATGACGTTGCGGGGCCTCTTGCGCCAGGCCGGCGACGACCCCGTGATGCAAAGCGCTCAAGACCAGTTTTTCGACCAGAATTACTGGAACCCCAGCATAACGGCTGCGGCCAATACCGGCGTGAGCAGCGCGCTGGGAACCAACGTGATTTACGACAGCCATATTCAGGGAGCCTGGCTGACCATCCGCAACCTCACCAACACCAATCACGGCCAGGCCAGCGCCATGGGCGAGCAGCCCTGGATCACCGCGTACGTGAATGAACGCCGGAACTGGTTGGCAAACAACTCCAACACCCTATTGCACGGCACCGTGTACAGGATGGATTCCTTTCTGCAACTCATTAATGACAACAAGTGGGACTTGCCCTTGCCGGTCTCGGTGCGAGGAGTCCTGATCGATGAAGACGTCCTCGCGGGGACGGCGCCGGTGCGCGTGGCGGCCCATGGTCCGGATGAAACCACGCTCCAACTCCAGTCGCCACCGATGCAAGGGGATAACGTCAGAACCCTTCAGCAGGCTTTGGCAAACGCCGGAATCGCCGTCAATGTGGATGGGGTCTTCGGGCCAGGCACGGACGCCGCAGTAAAACAGTTTCAGGCCCAGAAGGGCTTAACCGCGGATGGCGTCGTCGGACCGGCCACGCGCTCGGCACTGGGACTATGATTCCGTAGCGCCGCCATCTTGGCGGCCCCAGGCCGGCGGGACGCCGGCGCTACATTTGCACGTAGCGCCGCCATCTCCGATTTCTGGAGTCCGATGGACTCCATCGGAGTCCGCAGATCGGACCTGGCGGCTCCATGCCGGCGGGAAGCCGGCGCCACAAACGCAAGATGTGCCACGGCCGTCCCGGCCGTGCTCAGGCACGGGCGGGACGCCCGTGGACGAAATCTGCGCGCGGCGGCAACGTCCCAGCGGCTAGTGCTCCAGGATATGAAAGCATTTAAATCAAAACCGCTATAACGCGTAGCCCCGGTCAGCGATTTCTGACCGAGGGCTTTTTGTTGACACACAATAACTGGAGGATTTTATGGCCAATTCCAATCATCCCTGCATCGTCATCCCCGGAATCCAGGGAACGGGTCTTGAAAACATTTACGCGTTGCCGCCGGCGACCACGTGGTCAACCTTGGAAGCGGGCGTCGTGCCGCCGGATTTTGACAGCCTGGTCCTGGATACTAACGGCGAAGTGGACGAGGCCGAAGCCGTGGTGACCCGGGCCACCCAGCTCCTCGGCATCGCGTACAGCTCTTTCGTTCAGTCCCTGCGCGGCCGGGGCGTGCCCGTGTACGTGTTCCCCTACGATTGGCGTTATTCCATGGTGCGCAGCGCGCAGAAGCTGGTGAAATATATCCTGGCGCTGCAAAAGAAAACCTTCAAGTCGCTCGGCGCCGGCAATTGGGACGGGGCCTTTGACTTCGCCTGCCACAGCATGGGCGGGCTGATCTTTCGGGAGTTTTTGGCCGCCTGGAAAACCGCCAAACCCGACACTCCCCTTCCCGTGGACCGCGTGGTCTTCGTCGCCACGCCGCACCTCGGATCGGTGGACGCGGTGGAGTCGTTGATTCGCGGTGAAACCGTGATGTTCGGCGGCCAAAAGGAATTGCGCAAGCTGGCCCGAACTTTTCCGGCGGTCTACGAGCTTCTGCCCAATCCCGCCCTCCCCAACACCGTGGTGAATCCGGACGGCGTCCCCGTGGACATCTTCGACGTCAACAACTGGCAACAGACCGTCACGCCGGACCCGGACGATCCGGAGGGTTTTGATGTGGAACAGGCCCACCTGACAGCGGCGCGCGGGCTCATGAACGCCCTGCCGGATGTCACCCGTCCCGAGTTTGGACTGATCGGACGCGTTCTGGTGATTTATGGCAACAAGCCAAACTCGACCTTGCGTACGGTCAAGGTTTTGCCGGAATTCAATGAGACCAAGAATTGGTACGATTTCGACGACGCCGACAAACCCGAGAACAAAGGAGCCGGAGACGACGTGGTCCCGCTCGAATCCGCCGTGCTGCCGGGGGTTCCGGCGGTGGAGATTCGCGGAGAAGACGTTTCAGTTTTCAACCTGAAATCCCACGTTCTCCCGTTGCACGTTCTGCTTCCAACCTTGGATGAGGTCTCCTCGATCGCGTCCCGATTCTTCACCGGCGTAACCGACGCGGGGCTTCTCCCCAAGGGAACCGACCCGACGCGGTTTCATTCGTAAGATTCGCGTTCGCTCGCAAGGGGGAACGTAGAGGCGGCTTTACGCCGCCATCCGACGTTGAAAACAAAAGTAAAATGGCGGGATAAACCCGCCGCTACGTCGCCCCGAACAATTTTTTCGTCAGCCTGCTAAGCCACGGTCAGCGTTTTTCTGGCCGTGGTTTTTTCCCCTGGATTTACGAACCCACGGCCAGCACGTAGCCACGGTCAGTGCCTTTCCGTGGGCTTTTCCCATGGCCGTTACCCCTACGCTATGCCTTCATCACCATAAGTAAGAACCCACAGCAAGAATCGCGGACCTCAAAAACGGAGGTCCGCGCTACCGGCTCTTCTCTGGCGTCCGCTGCCCGATTTTATACGCCGCCTCGGCCCTCTGCCGCGCGCTGCCAGCACGCCACGAAGCTCAGCAAGGCGTCCAGCAGCTCCCGCAGGGACTTCGCTTCTGCTGCCTGCTTCGGCAGAAAGGCTCGATACTTATCGTGCTGGCTCCAGATTGCTTGGGCAATGGGTTGGGGTGGCCGACCAAGCACTGTGCCCACGATATCGTTAAAGGGGTCTCCCCACATGTGGTGGACAAGAATTCCGACCGCTTCGGCCGGTTCGAGGGGCTCCCCATGTGCTTCACGGACCATGGCGTCACTACTTACCGGATCTACGTAGCCGGCCAACCGGTCGCCACGGGTCCGTAGCGTTGGGACCCAGTAGGTTCTGCACCAGCGCTCCAAAAACAGGCTCTGAAATTCCAGCCAACTGAGCAAATGAACGTTCGTATGCTCCACGACCTCGAACGCCCCGGCTTGGAAGCCCACGGCTGAGATGAAGAGGCCGAAGTGCGCTCCCGCGTCTGAGACTATAGTCCGGAATGCTTGAACCTCGGATTGAGGAACGCGGCTACGCCAGCGCTTGCATTCGCAAAGGTACAGCGCGGGCGGGGTACTGGTTGGGTCCTCTGCGCAAACATCAACATCCACCTTTCCTCGAGCCAGGCGGAGACTCCGGTTGACCTCGGAAACCAGTCCCGACTCCCGGAGAATGGTGGCGACACGCTGTTGAAGGTCATGCCAATCAGCGCCAGGCTCCTTTTCAATCATGCCGTGGTTGGTTATCGTGGGCATAACTTCTGAGCGCAGACATAGGCGTAGTTTGCCTTCGTCTGCGGCTTTTCGTCATCGGGCATTAATGCATATGTGGACGTTATCATTTTAAGAACCGCGGAGGAAGGCAAAATGCGCCTACCTACGCGCTACCAGCTTGACCGCTTGTTAGCCGGTTTTTCTTAGATTCTCTGGTGACAACCTCGATGCCAACCACTCATGTATTGCTGCCTTTTCCTTGAGCTGCTGCGCATTGACGTTGAATGTGAGGTACTTCCCACCTCGCCCAAACGAGACCCCTTCCTTATTCAAGTGGTCAACTGCCTCTTGGAAATTCTCCTCCCCATACTTCATCTCGATAAATGCGCGGTCGTTTTTCCTCTTGTTAATCCACACCCGAGCAGTGCCACCCACCGAAAGAGAAATGTATTGCTCGAAGTACTTTGTTCGAACTTCACTGTAAAGTTTTTCCAGCAATGCCTTGTACCAGCGTGCGCATTCGAGTGTGGCGGGGTAATTGTCAATCCAATGTTTCTCATCGTATGCCTGCTGGGGGATTTCTTCTTCTTCCGGTTCTTCGTAGGAATCGATGACCTTGGTAAAGAGCAACCCCTTGACCTCGCCGATCTGCACGATATTTGCCTGAATGCCGATCATTGGGACCCCCAGGCCGAGTAAGTGGACCACATTGAAAAATCTATTCGTGATTTCCTCTGCCACCAATACTGCCGTGTGACTCCGGTTTGGCCACCTTCGCTTTTCGTTGTCCCAGTATTCAATCGTCCTTACGATGTGTGATTCATTCGTGGCCCCAAGTTGCAGTTCGACCTCGAACATAGAGTCGTCCTCTGGATTTTTGAGGACCAAGTCAAGTCTGCCCCCCTGGGATTGGCTCTTTTCCTTCATTACTGCCTGAAGATCCCCCAGGCCGAGGACCCCGGGATCCTCGAATATTCTGTCCCGAAGCCAGTATTCGTCGTAGCCACATTCACGAATTGTCAGCATCCTTGCAGTTTCGATCTTGTCCATTGCCCTATTCCTCTGCGTCTAAGATCGCGCGTCACCGGCGCGGCGGTTACGGCGCGGCCCATTGAGCTGCTTCTTTTCGCTCTTGGCACTATCCGCCGCCGTCGCCTTCTTAAGCGCAGCGTTGACGCTTGCCTCGATGTCTGCCCCACTAACAGGATCGTTGTGGCCAATGCGAAGGACGGTTTCTTCAACGAACTTGTCCCCGTCACCAACCCGACGGACGATTACCTCGACGGGGTCGTTTGGTCGATCACCTTTCTTCACGCCTTCGGTCCGCGCCTTGATTATCGCGATGACGAGATCAATAACACTCTTCGCGAGTGTGACACCCGCCGTTGCGAGCGCCAAATAGGCCAGAAGCTCAGGGCCACTCTCATGTTCGACGAAGGCGAATTCCGAGCGCTGAGCGGCGGGAATGGACGAAAGATGCCCGTCAATGAGTGCATAGGCGTGCGGCGAGTGCTCACGGTGGAAACACCCAGACGTGACGCGCACCTTCAGCGACACGGACACCTCCCCCACTTGGAGTGAACGCTGTGACTCGAATGAGCGCATGCGCTCTCGAAACTCCGATTCCCAAGCTCGGTTCATGAGCACCTCCTTGAAACCGCCCACCGTCGCCTAAACGGTGCCAACGGTGATGGACGATCATTCGGGGAGTGCTTCATGACGCCTAACCTCCTAGGGGTTCCCGGGCTGGCGAAGAGATGACGGCATTAAACAACTTATTAACCGGCGATGCAAGGGGAAAGAACAGGTGACAGGTTATAGGTTACAGGCGCGGGAAACGGGACACGGGACCTGGGAGTTGGGATTCGGAGATAGTCGTAGCGGCGAGTTTACCTTGCCATATGGCGGCGTAAAGCCGCCTCTACGTCAAATTCCCCTACTCCCTTTTTTCGGGATATATTGAACCCCATCGATTCCTTCGAAGTCCGAATCTTGCGTCCAGACGGTTGCCTCGTAAAGACGGGCGGTGGCAAGAATGATGCTATCGGCCATCGGCAATTTCTTCTCCAGACTGATCTTTGCCGCCAAAATGGAAATGTTGGCGGTCAGGTCAACGACCGAACCTTGCAGCATCAGGGCCACCGCTTGCAGGGCATCGGATTCATTACGTTGGCGCAGAACGGCTTTGAAGACTTCATAAATGGTGATCGCAGGGACGATAAGCTCAGCGGTGTTTTGAAGGGGAGGGGAGAAGAATGCCGCATTGGGACCGTTAGCGAAATACTCAAGCCAACCCGACGAATCGACAATATTCATACCCGGTCAGATTCCCTTTCTACGACCGTGTCAATCCCCTTCAGGAACCCCTTCATCTCGGAGAGTGTTCTCAGCGGGATCATCTCGATCCTATCGCCATAAACGACCATTTGGACTCTCTGGCCTGGGGAAAGCCTTAAAGCCTCGCGAAGCTTCTTGGGGATTACCACTTGAAATTTCGGCGAAATCTTGACGGCCTCCATACGAATTCTCCATCGATACGAATTTCGTAATATTGTAACATAGGTGTCAGGGGTTGGGGGCGAGACACGGAATTCGGATACGGGAATCGGGGCTAGGGCTGGGTGCGGCTAGGAAAGACCATGCGGATCGGCGCGTGAGATTTAGCTTGGGGGCCTTTGTCACGGGTGAAAATCCCTGCTATGATTGAAGGATGAGCCGCGACACCCAAGCCTTGCTTGAGGCCTTTGAGCACCTACCGGCGGAAGAGAAACGCGCCTTTACCGTGGAGCTTCTCCGCCGCTCGCTGCCCTTCGACTCCGGCCCGCTGGAGGACGAGGAGATCGGCGCCGCTTCGGCCGCCCTGTTTGAGTCCCTCGAGGAGAAAGATGCCGATCCCCAGGCGCGGTGAGGTCTGGCTGATCGACTTCGGGTTTGCCGGTAAGACGCGGCCCGCTTTGGTCGTCAGCGTGGCCTTCGGGGTATATGGCAAGGGAATACGTTGAAAATCGGGACGGTGGTTACTACCTGATTGGTTCGCGGGTATCCCTGGAATCTGTCATCTTTCTCTTCCTGGATGGAGCCTCGCCAGAGACCATCGTCGATGAGTTTCCTACATTGTCGCTCGAGCAAGTGTATGGAGCCATCACCTTCTACCTTGCCGACCGGGCTAAGATTGACGCCTATCTCACCGAGTCCGCAGGACTCTGGGAAGAGGCCCGGACGCATCCTTATGTGGCACGGGCATCCGAAGCTGTGAAAAAATCAAAAAAGACTTGACTAGCGATATGGCTATGATATACTTCCTCTGACGTTGCCGGAGGGAGGTCCAGCATGGGTTACCAGTCCACGGTGCAGGTGATTCAGCGGGGGGGCAAGAACCGCCAATGGTATCTGATTTGTCCGGCGCCCTTGGCGCAAGCTTTGGAGATCGAGAAGGGTGAGTTGATCGAGTGGGTGGTGGAGGACAAGCACACGCTGGTGTTGAAGCGCACTCCGCGGCCGACCGAGGCATCTCACGGGCGGAGGCGGGCGCATGCGTAAGGACGGCGCGGGGCAGCAGCCAACGATCTGGGGGGAGAGCGAGTGGCCGGCGGGGCCGCCCGCGGCAGAGGCGCAGGCGGGCGAGCCCCAGGGCCGGCCGCGTTTCGAGCCGATCAATCGCCAGCAGATGGTGTTGCGCACGGTGGACGTGGAGCAGTTGCTGGAGCCCGACCACCTGGCGCGGGCGATTTGGGAGATGACGGGGCGGCTGGACCTGGCGTCTTACACGGTCGAGGTGCGGGCGGTGGAAGGGGCGGCGGGACGTTCGCCGAAGGACCCGCGGCTGCTGATCGCGCTGTGGATTTACGCCTACAGCGAGCGGGTGAGTTCGGCGCGGGAAGTGGAGCGGCGCTGCGGCTACCACCCCGCCTATCAGTGGCTGACGGGGTGCGAGGTGGTCAATCATCACACCCTGTCGGACTTTCGGGTGGACCATCAGGAGGCGCTGGACGGGCTGTTCGCGCAACTGCTGGCGATTTTGAGCAGCGAGGGATTGATCACGCTGGAGCAGGTGGTGCACGACGGGACCAAGGTGAAAGCGGCGGCGAGCGGCCAGTCGATGCATCGCGAGCCGACCTTGCGGGCGCATCTGCAGGCGGCGCAGCAGCGGGTGCAGGCGATGGGGGATCCGCGGGAAGAGGCGGGCGATCAGCGTCGGCGGAAGGCGCGGGAGCGGGCGGCGCGCGAGAAGGTGGAGAGATTGGAGCAGGCGCTGGAGGAACTGCAGAAGGTGCAAGCCGCTCCCGAGGGGCGCCAGGAGAAGTCGGAGCGGCGCGCCAGCGAGACCGATCCGGAAGCGCGGGTGATGAAACAGAGCGACGGGGGTTTCGCGGTCAGTCACAACGTGCAACTCTCGACCGACACGGCGCACTCGATCATCGTAGGGGCCGGCATCACCCAGGAGGCCAGCGACCAGCAACAACTGGTACCGGCGCTGGAGGAAGTGAAGCGGCAGAACGGGCGGGCGCCAGGGCAGATGATTGTGGATGAGGGCTACACCACACGCGAGAACGTGCTGGAGGCGGCGGAGAGCGGGGTGGACCTGATCGGCAGTACGATGCAGCCGAAGAGGGAAGCGGCGCGGAAGCACTTCGAGCGGCGCGGCGTCGATGCGGCCTTCTATCCAGAAAAATTCCGCTACCACCCGGAGAGCGACTCCTACACCTGTCCTGCGGGTCATAAGCTGGCGCATCGGAGGACGCGACGCGGGCGCGTGGGGGTGGTGCATCAGGTTTACCAGGCGCGCGCGGCCGACTGCCGGGATTGTCCGCTGCGTGCGGGGTGCCAGCCGGGCAAGTACGGGCGCCTGCTCGTGCGCAGTGAGAATCTCCCCACGGTGGCGGCGTATGTGGCCAAGATGCAGACGGAGGAGGCGCGCGCCGCCTATCGTCGGCGCGGCCCGGTGGCCGAGTTCAGCAACCTGTGGCTGAAGACCAAGCTCGGATTGCGGCAGTTCTGCGTGCGGGGGTTGAAGAAAGCCCGTTGCGAGGTGCTGTGGGCTTGCCTCACCTACAATATTCAGCAATGGTTTCGCCTGCGCTGGAAAGTGCGCCGGGCCGCGCTTGCCGCCTGAGGAACCTGCCTCCCGGGGATGGCTGCGGCCCAAGCCCCGAGCCGAGGAGCCAAAGGCGGGGCGGAAAGGAAGGTCACCGAATGAAGCCACCATAATTACTTACCGTCGTCGACGATCAATACCTTCAAAACGCATCGTCGAAACTCCACCTCTCGATGCCGAAGGTGATTCTTTCACAGCTTCTCCTGCCCGTGAGCGGTCACGGCCAGGATGGCCGTGCCACGTTAACTGGAAATGGGGTAGGGGCGGTTCGCGAACCGCCCCTACTTTTTTGGCGTCCCGATGCATCGGTCTCACCTCACCTAATCCCAATGATGTGACCGCCAGCGGTCAGATGACGGTCACCAACCCCGGCGCGTGAACTGAGGCTGCATTGATCTCAATTCCCTAAGATTATTGTTTTCCGGTACTTCGAAGGTTTTCGGGAAAATCCAAATTTGGCACGTCAAATGCCCCATTTCATTTGGTTGCAAATTTCATGTTGTTTGGGTCGAGGCAAAGGAGAAAAAGCCTATGAAAACTGATAGTGAATTACAGCTAGACGTTGTGGACGAACTCCGGTGGGAGCCGGGTGTGGACGCCACAGAAATCGGGACCACGGTCAAGGACGGCGTGGTGACGCTGACGGGTACCGTGGATAGCTTCGCCGAAAAGTGGGCTGCCGAGGCGGCCGTAAAGCGGGTGTATGGTGTTAAAGCCCTCGCCGTCGAGCTCGAAGTCAAACTTCCCAGCGAGAGCAAGCGGACCGACGCGGACATCGCCAAGGCCGCGGAGAACGCTTTGAAGTGGGACATCTCAGTACCCGACGGAATCAAGGTAACAGCCGAGAAAGGCTTCCTGACCCTGGAAGGCCAGGTTGATTGGGAATATCAGAGATCGGCTGCCGAGCGGGCGGTGCAGTGCCTGACGGGTGTAACGGGAGTAGACAACGAGATCACCATCAAGCCGACGGTGGCGCCCACCGGCATCAAAGAAAAGATCGAAGCCGCCTTGGAACGCGATGCGATTCTGGATGCGGAGCAGATCAACGTGCAGGTCGATGGGGGCAAGGTTACCCTGAGCGGGTGTGTCTCCTCTTGGGCGGAGCGCGACGAGGCGGAATGTGCCGCCTGGGCGGCGCCCGGGGTCAACGAAGTGAAGGATTGCATCATGGTTACGGACTGAAGCAACGTTCGCGCAAGAAGCAGTGCAACGACCACGGCAAGCTGATAGCGGACCAGAAGGTCCGGGTCGATTCTAAAAAGGCTGGGAGGACAAAAATGGCAAAGAAAGCAGCAGAACACCACATCAAAGCAGCGGAGCACCACGAGCACGCCGCCAAGCACCATCGCGAAGCCGCCCGGCTTCATGAGGCGGGTGATCCCAAGGCAGCCGCTCACCACGCGCACCTGGCGCAAGGACACTCGCACAAGGCCACACGTGAAGCAGCCGATGCGGCGGAACTTTACATCATCGAGACATTCTGAAGGCTGCGGACGAGTGAATCGAAGTTGAAGGTCTAATGGGAGAGCGGGTTGCTTCTGAAAGCAGAGCAGCCCGCTCGCCCGGAGAAATGAGCGTATTTCTATGCGATCACGGACACGAGCGAGCGTAGCGCGGATCTCCGTCTTTGAGGTCCGCGGTTCTTACTATTGCAAATTGAGCGAATGTAGCGGGGCGAGAAACAGAGCGAGTCAACCCTCTGCATTTAAAACCAACGCGTCAACCCTCCGCATTTAAAACCAACGCGTATTCGCTACGCAAGTACCGCGGACCCCAAAAGCGGGGGTCCGCGCTACTCCTCCGCCGGCACAGGGACAAGTTCCTGAAGGGTCTCGACTCTTTCAATTTCCCGCTCAATCTTCACCACGACCTCGCGGGAATAGCGGATAAAGTGGTGGCCGGAGATCAGAAGAGTTATGCCCATCCAGATCTTCGGCGGATTCAGGGCGTAGTGGCGCAGAATCCTCCACGCGTATTTCCAGTAAACTCGTTTGTAGGACGACCTGATGCCCTGATACCAAATCGACCGGGCGATGATGGCCGCAATGCCGGCGGCACCCGGTTGTTGGGCAGGCCGTTGATTCTTCTTGATCTCCCAACATTCCATCGACCGCCAGGCGCGCTCGTAAAACGTCTTCGGTTCGTAAATTGCCGCGAGGGTCTTCGCCTGTCCGCGCAGCAGAACTGCCGGCGCCAATTTGGTGCGAAAGTTGGAGGGATTGGTGTCGCCGCTCGAGTGCGCGGAATCCACCAGCAGGCGTCCTTCCTTCTGCATGCGTTCGTAAAGGGCCGTACCCGGCATGGCGTGCAGAGAATTCAACAAGGCCCAGGGGATGGCGGTGCGCTCAATGAATTCAATCTGGCGGTCAAAGATGTCTTCCGTATCGGAGTCGAAGCCGACAATGAATCCGCCCGTCACCCACAACCCTTTCTGGTGCAGGATGTCGATACAAGCCACCGGATCCACCGCCAGATTCTGGAATTTCCGGGTCTCCTGCAAGGATTCTTTGGAAGGGCTCTCAATGCCCAGGAAAACATAGAAGAAGTTGGCCTTCACCATGGCCTCGATCAGGGCGGTTTTTCGAGCCAGATCCATGGAAGCTTCGGTGTAGAACATCACCGGGAATCCCTGCGCCTGCTGCCATTTTTCCAGCTCCACGCACAGTTCCAGCGCGCGGTGGTGATTGCCGATGAAGTTATCATCAACCATGAAAATCTGCTTCTTCCACCCCAGGCGCAGAAGAGCGTCCAGCTCCGCCGTCACTTGCTGCGGAAGTTTGGTGCGGGGCTTCCGTCCGTAAAGAATGATGATATCGCAGAACTCACACTGAAAGGGGCAGCCGCGCGAGAATTGGATCGACATGGAAGCGTAGCTCGCGAGCTTCAACAGGTCGAACCGCGGAACCGGGGTGCGGGTCACGTCCGGCTTATCGGTAATCTCATAGCGCCTTTTCGCCGTCCCCGCTTCCAGGTCGGCGGCAATTTCGGCAAACACCTCGTCGGGCTCACCCACCACCACATGATCCGCGAGCGCTAACATGCGCTCCGGTTCGCTGCTGGCGTAAGGGCCCCCCACCATGGTCCGCCGGCCCAAGCGGCGAGCGCGCGCCAAAGCCTCGTGCATCCCCGCCTTCTGGACTTCCATCCCGCCCACCATCACCAGGTCGGCCCAGTGCAGGTCGAGGTCTGTCAGGCTCTCCACCGCCTCATCCACCAGGCGCAGCGTCCATTTCGGGGGACAGAGCGCCGCGACCGTGATGAGTCCCAAGGGCGGCATCACCACTTTCTCGGGAAGCAATTCCAACATCCCGCTGAAGGCCCAGAAGGAATTGGGGATCTTGGGCCAGACCAGGAGGACGTTGATTTTCTTGCCGAGCGGAGGAAAGGTTTGTGCTGCTTCTACCGGCAGATCGGCCGTGGGGATCATTCGGGATCCTTTCACGTGGATTTCCACCCTCGGCAGCCTTGCAGAAGGACAGCGGTTACAGGAGCTCTTTCGCTACGGTCGTAACCCTGCCGTCAGGATGGGAAACCACTTTGGCCGGTCCGCACGTGGTGCATCTTTAGGAGTGAGACTCACAGCGTGATCTTTGTGGGCTCGAATTGGCGCGGTCGGTGCGTAAGCTGCGAATGGCAGCTTGGTCTTCAGGCCGGCGCAACTATACACCGGTTTGGGGTTGTAAACAATAAAAAGGTGGCAGGTGGGCCAGGTGTCAGGTGTCAGGGGCCAGGTGTCAGTAAGAACCACCTGATACCTATTCTGTGAGGAGGTGCTATCTTCCACATGCCAGTAAAACCCTGATACCTGACACCTGATACCTGACACCTATTCTGAAGACAGTTGCACGCCCGTGGTAGTGACAAAATATTTCGCCAACATATTGGGCCGTTCCCATACGGGCATGGAATGCGGCGATTTCATGTACTTCAAAAACTCCCCCACCACCTGAGCAAAGTGCGCTTCGTGGCCCACACGGTAGCGGTCGGGAATGATGACGTGCAATTCGTCGCCGGCGGTTTCACTTCCGACCCCCGGATAACTTCCCTGAAGGCGCTCGAGGCGGGCGCGTATGGCCGTGGCGACGCCGGCGCTGCGTTCCACTCCGTTCGGCGCCACGAACAATTCCGGCCGGTAATACTCTTTGGCCGTCTGGCGCACTTCGACGCTGGCGTTCGTTCCACGGTAGATGGCATGGTGAAAATCCACGCCCGCCGGCGACTCCCAATTCCAAAGCACTCGCAGCCGCACCTGGGCGCCGCGGATTTTATAATCCACCTGGTTGTTGCAGTAGTAATCAAATTGGCCCCCGTGAACGTAAGCGGCAAGCTCGGCAGGGAAAGCCGCCGCGCCGGTAATCTGCTTGAATTGCGTTGCCGTGATGAGGGTCGCCCAACGCTTGCCGGTTTGAACCTGAATGTCCTGACGATAATTGAGGGCTTGATCGGGAAACAGCGTCCACTGCACCAAGTCCACCAGGTGCGTGCCGACGTCGGTGAGGCCTTCTCCTTGGTCCAGGATGTCGAAGAAAAACATGGGACGCGGGTTCGGAGCGCCGGCAACGGTCTTGAGAATGTGATGGATGCTTTCCATGAATACGCCCGGGTGCTCCGGGTCAGCGGGAATTATCGTGCCGAAGACGTCCGGGTCATTCACCAGTTCGCGCTGCAAAATCGTGGTGATTTCGTGGCGCTCGGTCATCATATCGTACGCCACCAGACCCTGCTGGTCGGCCAGGGAGAGGGCAGCTTCCAGCGCGGGCATGTCCTCGGCGCGGATGATCCAGGGCTTATCCGACAACACATTCAATGCCGCCTCAAGGGAGGCCTCGATTTTTGCGATTTTGATCCGGTTGCGGCCCGCCAACACCACCACATTGCCCGGCCGTGTGGCAACCATCGCTTCGAGCGATTGGGGACTACAGTGAATATCCAGCTCCCAGCTCGTGGGGTTGTCCGCCCGACTGTTGAACTGCTCGATGAGCTTTAAGTGCGCCAGCAGGTCCGGCCCGAGCGGAGCGTAAATGGCAACGCGTTTGGCAATTCCCGGCAACATCTGCTTTTGCACCAGCGCCGCGTGGAAGTGGGCGGGATCAAGTGTAATGAGTCGCACAAAGTCAGAATCTCCCATAGGTTCGACCGTTTCTCGCGCGGGCTGCGAACAGCAATCGTGCTCCGCCACTTGCCCCGAAGATAAAGTGGAACTGGCGGTGGACCCGGCAACCAGCGCGCCTGCCGCAGCCCTCTGAAAGAACCTCCGCCGGTTGATTTGCATGTTCGGCATTATATGCTCCAAGCGGGGGATGGGGTGAAGTAAGTACTCACCACAGCAAGAGCTCACCACAGAGGCACAGAGACCACAGAGAAAAGCACATCTGGTTGCGGCGATAAAGCCGACGGGGCATTGCTCTTTGACTCATGGCTTTTCTCCTTGCAACCTCCGCAACCTCTGCGCCTGTACTACTAATCCCGAAATTCTTCGTGGCGCGCGAAGATTTCGTGCCCCGGGCGTCCCGCCTGTCCTCGAGCACGGCCGGGACGGCCATGGCACGGCTTTGCTTACGGCTATGCCGCGCTGTAGTGAAATCCTTCTTGGGTTGTGAACGGCAACCGCATTGTGCAATCAGGGTTCGAGCCCCACCCATCTCCGGAAATTGCCGGAAAACATCCGCTCCACATCGCGGTCGATGTGCTTTCGGGTGAGGGGATAACCATCGGCCACCAGGCGGGAATAGGATTGGTACAGGGCGCGGGAAATGGCGCGGCGGGAATGCGCCCATTTGTAAATCAACTGATCCAGAATTCGCGCGTCGGAGTGCTGTGGGATCATCGTCGAACCCAGCAGTTCCAGCCGCTCCGCCGTGATTTCCTCCACGATGGAGGGATTATTGAGGAACCACCAGCACCCGAAGGGCATCAGGTTACAGAACTTCCGCGCGGCGACGCACAGCGCGTGCTGATTCTCCCGCGAGAGCATGGAAACCAGAAAACGCACGTCCGGGTTTTCCGCACAGATTCGCTCCACCGAGGCCGTGTCCGCATACCCCACGCTATCGCCGGCGTCCCTCAACGCAGGGTTCACTTGCCGCGAGACGCCGATCATCAGAGTGAAAGGAATATTGTGCTGAAGGCACGTGGGAAGAACGACCTCGCGGATCAAACGGGTGCGCGGAGAGTCATCGGGATAAGTAAACGTGAAGGGCAGCGAAACCGCGAGGTATACGGGGCGCAGGCGCGCAATCCACAGGTCGAGGAAGCGGCGCGCCTCGGCGGCAGTCGGCGGCGTCAAATCCGCGCTGGTTTTGAACCCTGCCGCCGCCATCACCCCGTGCGCCTTTTCCCAGTCATTGAGCACGGGGTCCATGCGCAAGGCGCGATGGAAACGCTCCGGGCAGGGCTCGTGGCGCTCCCACATCGCCCTTTCCATGGGATTGAAAGGATCATTCGTCATCACCAATTCCGAAACGTGGGCGAGTTCCAGAACCTGGTCAATATACTGCTCGACCTTGAGCGAGGCAAAATACTCGCGCGCTTGTTTCAGGTCCGGCTGGCAGGGATCGAGCCCCAGCTTGACCATGACCGCCACCACGCCGGCGGTGGCCTCCGAGAGCGGCGTATTCTTGACGAAGAGAGCGTCCCATATCACGTCGGCCTGCTGGGATTTCGTGAGCGCCCAGAATCGCTGCGGCCTCACCGGCGATGAACGAAACAACTCCGCCACCAGATAGTGGTAATTCACCAGCTCTTCGATTCCCCACAAACACAGGCCCGTAAAGCTGGCCGGATAAAGGTGCGTATGAATATCAATCACCGGAGTCTGTTGGACCGACTCCTCGACATTTCGTTGCAGCTCAGCGGCTGGCACTACCTCACCCACTTGGATCATTCTTTTCTCCTCAGACCTTCTGAGTCGGCGACAGGGACGCCGTCTCCAGGCCGCGCAAGAGGTCGCGCAGAATAACGGTTTCGCTCAGATTATCGACGCGATTGAGGTCCATCCATTCCACCCAAACATACTCCAGCACCACGAAGCCGCGGTAATTCGCCTTCCGCATGGCGCGCAGGACGCCGTCGAAATCGATGGTGTTCTCCGCCATGGACGACTGGAGCTTTCCTTGGCAGGCGCCGCGGGCGTGAAAGTGGGAGGTTCGGGCCAGCAGCGGTTCGACCTCCGCGTCGGGAATCCCTTGGTAAGTGAAGTGGCCATAATCGAGCGTCAGGGTGAGGCCGGGGGTCATATCCAGCAGGCGGGCAGCGGCCTCGGGCGTGGGGATAAGAGACCCCAGGTGCGGCTCGACGCTCAACGTAACCCCCATCTTGGCCGCCGTCTCCACACGCCAGGCAAGCTCATCCGCGCTTCGTCGCAGGGAATCCTCCTCACTTTCGGTTTGGAAATGGACGCCCGGCAGCAGGCTCATGTGGCCGCCATTGCATTGCAGCGCGAACTCCAGGAGGCGATAGAAGAATTCTTTCGCGGCGCGGCGGACAGAAGCCTCCGGATGATTCACGGCGTTCTCCTCAAAGACCGTGCCGGGCTGGCCAAAGGCGTCGGCAATGCGCAGCCCGTTGGCGCCGAGCGCCTCGTTCACGCGCCGGGCAGCGCGCGGCAGGTCCGCGAAAACATCTTGAATGTCGAGATGCGATCTCCCCGCAAAAAGCGCCAGGTCCACGGCCTCCACTCCCAATTCGCGGGCTATCCGCAGGGTTTGCTCCCATTGCAGTTTAGGAAATGTGTAATCACATGCGGCGAGTTTCAAAGCGGTGAATTCTCCCTTCCGTGTCGTTGGCTTCGAATCATGTCCGTATGACTCCCTCGGGCGGAGCCTCCGGGGTGTTTCAGTTTAACCTTTTGAAGCTTTGAAGGCGAGAGTGGTTTGGATGGCGACTTATTTCGTGGTGGCACGGCCGTCCTGGCCGTGACCGTTCACGGGCGGGACGCCCGTGCCACATCTCACGCTCGAGCACTGGGCAGAAATCGCCAGGCCTGTTCCTCCCAGCACGGTGCGCAGCGGCTTCCCTTCCCCAAACTTACGGTATTGGCAAATCGCACGGCGTTCGACAATCGGCGCTTGACGAAAGACCATATTGAAAGTTCATCCCCTGGTGGTAAGCTGTCGCGTGCCGCGCAAAGGAGTAAAATCCCCGATGCAAGTCAAAGGTGTAACTCTCATGACAATTCATAGCAATAGATACAACTTCCTTGGAATGACAGGTCATTTCTTCGGGGCCGCCGCGAACTCAGGCATGAAAGTTCTGATTAGCGTGCTGCTGGTGCTCGCCTTCATGCCGAGCACGCGAGCGCAGCAGGCTGAATCCGCCGCTCGGCTCGCTCCCTTAACGGATCAGCTCCGTCTGGGCGCCGAGTATTTCCTTAACCGCACCGACACAGAGGAAACCGTCCGCCACCATTTCCAGTTGATGCACCAGTACGGACTGACCATCGCGCGCATTTTCATTATTTGGGATGACATCGAGCGCGAGCGCGATCAATGGGATCTTCACCGCTACGATTGGATTTACGACGCCGCACGGGAATCCGACATCAAGATTGCGGCCACGCTTTGCGCCGAAGATCCTCCCGGCTGGATGAAGCTCACGCCTTTCTATCACCACCGCATGAACCTGAACGATCCCGAGTTGCGGGAGCGTTCGGCGATCTACCTCCAAAAAGTAGTCGGGCGCTACCGGAATCATCCCGCGCAGGGTCCCTGGCTGCTGATGAACGAACCCGGCCTGGAGGTCAACTATGAGCGGACGACCATGGAAGCCTTCGGCAAATGGCTCCAGCAACGCTACGGCTCGGTTGACCGCTTGAACCAGCGCTGGTTTCAACCTCTCCAACAGTTTTCGGATGTGCAACTGAACCCTGATCAGTGGAAAGAGGGCTGGACGGACTATTACTCCTTCATCGATTGGAAAGAGTTCAATATTGATAACCTTTGCGACTTCCTGCGCTGGATCGAACAGCAAATCCGCGCGCTGGACACCACGCACGCGACCCACATCAATCCCCCCGGGCTGATCAGTAACCTTGCCGCGGAAGGCGCGGATCCCTGGAAAGAGGGGACGATGGTAGATTTTCTGGGAACGTCGATTCATCCTGCCTGGAATTTCAGCGAGTACGAGCGCAGCGAATTCGGCCTGCCGTTTGCCTACTGTCTCGACTTGCTGCGCAGCGCGTCGGGAGAGCGCCCGTGGTGGGTGACCGAGCTCCAGGGCGGGCCCACCATTTATACCGGCGGGCGCGCCATGAACCCCACCCGGAGTGAAGTCAGACGCTGGATTTGGGATTCCTTCGGAGCGGGATCGCGCGCGGTGGTCTTCTGGTTGTGGAATCCTCGCGTGCTGGGGAATGAGGGTGGCGAGTGGGGTCTGGTAAGTCTGGAGGGTGAGCCTTCGACCCGGCTGGAATCGGTGAAAGAGATTGCCGGCGCTCTGAAGCGCTTGCCCGAACTCGCGCAAGCGAAGGCGGTCGAACGGCGTGTGGGTATCGTATACAACCCCGAAACCTTTTTGTTGATTGAGATGGACGGCCGCACTCAGGCTGCCGCCAAGCGCGCGCAAGAGCCCCTCTGGTCCCTCGAGGGAACCTACGCGGCGCTCCACCGGTCGCATATTCCGGTGGACTTCGTGCATCTCGAAGAACTGAAAAACGGTGCAGCGCAACGATACAGTGTTCTGTACCTGCCCTATTCCTACGCGCTCGATGAGCAAGCCGTTCAGGCCCTTCGCGACTACGTGCAGAACGGCGGAACCCTTTGGGCCGATGGCCTCACAGCGTGGAAGAACGAATACGGTGAGCTGCGGCCGAGAATCCCCGGAGGGCTGGGCGACGTGTTCGGTGCTGACGCAAGTGACGTCTACCCCGTGGAGAAGCCCTACTCCGTGACCGCCGCCGACGAGCAAGGGGGAGAACTTTGGAAGCTGCCTCTGATTGTGAAGGGCGGACAAATCCTGGTGCGCGATCGCGAAGGCAAACCGTTTGCTGTTCGCCACCAGTTCGGCAAAGGTCAGGCCATCTACTTTGCGACAGCCTTGACCCTCGCCTATCGCCGCCGGAATAATGAACAGGTCCATCAATGGATTGTCCAGCCGGCCCTTGCTGCCAACGCGGGCGCGCCGGTGAAACTGGAGAAGGGCTCCGGGCAGATTTCCTTCCGCGCCCTGGAGGGCCCAGGCAGAGCCTTTGCCGTCCTTTCAAACTGGGGCCAGGCTGAAACCGTCACGGTGAGTTTCGCCGGTGATTACGCGAAGGTCGTGAATGCGCTCTCCGGCGCCGCCGTGAAACCTACCCGGGCCAACGGGAAGACGGTGGTAACCATGCCCCTCGCGGCTGATGCGGTTTTGGTGCTTGAGGCGGAAAAGCCGTAACAGGTTGATAGCGTCTTGTAACTGAGCTTTAGCTCAGCACATGCCGACCTAAAGGTCGGCGCTGCCCGGTCTTGTCAAACGAGTGGACGAAGACGTTGGTGTCGAGAAAGAACCTGCCGTTCATTCATCTCGTCTCGAGTGAAGTGTCGGCCCGCCTTGACGTGGCGCAACCGTCTCATCAGGGAATCAACCTCACGCCCGCTCCTGGCCTGCCCCGCATACTGCAACAGCCATCTGCGAAAAGCCGCATTAAGAGTCTCACGTCGCGAGCGGGCAGTGAGCCGCGCCTGCTCGATCAGGTCTTCATCGGCACTGAAGGTTACGTTTTTCATACGAATCGAGTGTGCAAGACTATCGTGTGACTTTCAACCAGGCACCTGCCTCTGGCTCATGTGCCCGACGTAAAAGCTTGCGTAGCGCAACCTGTTTCTTAGGTCCGTCGTGGCGCCGCCATCTTTGCGGCTCAATGCCGGCTGGAAGCCGGCGCTACACTGCAAATTAGGACTCTACCCAACTCAGGGTTTCCTGCCGGCAGGAAAAGTGAAGCCCATTCATACGATTCTTCCTACCGGCAGGAAAAACGGCGCAGAATTCTCTTGACATGACACCTAGGCTCGGAATTAGCCTGGGGGGAGGGGGCGGAACGTGACCCCCTCACCGTGTCGCCCGGAGGAAAGGTTGAAAGTTGCAAATCACAAATCGAGAATCGGCAATCGAAAATCGAGCATGATCTGATGGTCCACTGGCCCGATCGCCGCGGCTCTCCACGATGTATCAGAAACAAAAGGGGTTAGTGGTTTAGAGTAAAGATGTCTGAAAGCTTATCTCATTCAAATAAAGATAGTTAGCTTGAAATAAGGGAGTCGGGGAGAAGAAAGGGGCGCGGCTCTCCACGATGTTTCAGAAAGGAAAGGGGTTAGCAATGAATCGCGAAAATCTTGCAGAAATAGATGTCATTGAAACTAAAAGGTTTATCTGATTTCTCGATGGGCAGGGTCGTGAAAAAAAAGGGGAATTAAAAATGAGGTGGAAGTTTTGTAAGTTGTTGAAAACAAAGATAGAAAAAATGACCGTTTTTCGCCTCTCCACGATATTCATGAAAACAAACGAGTTAGAGCATTCTCTCCACGATGTTGATGAAAAGAAAGGGAGTTAACTAAAAAACAGTGACGAATGTCCAGGCGGAGCCGTACCGGCATGATATGATGCCGCCTTTGCCGTCCGGAAAATCCCGTCGATGACATCGCCGCAGGAGGGTCCATGCTTCCCGTCGCGCTTGCGTTTTTCATGATGTTTCCCTCGTTGGGGAGCCAGCCCGCAGTTCAAAATCCGGGCTTCGAAGCCGCGCCGGCTCTAACGGGGTGGGAGGTGAAGACCCGTCTCCGGCAAGAGCACGGGCGCGCGCCCACGCTCACCGTAGACACAAACGATGCTAAGGAAGGCGCTCAATCCCTGCTGATGGAATCACTCGATCCGGCAGACGCCTACGCCAGGCAGAGGATTTTCCTCCCGGTCGGTTCTTTGTGGCGCGTGCGCGTGTGGATCAAAACGGAGAACCTCACCGTGGGCGGGGATGGCGAAGCACAGGGTATGATCGGAATCGAGACGCCGGGCGCGGAGATTGCTTCGAGTATGGGCCGCTCGGGCGCCACCCCTGGCGCGACGAGGTGGTGGTTTTCCGTGTTCCCTCCCCCGGGTACATTGATTTGGCGCTGGTGGGAACGCGCGGTGGCACGGGAAGAGCCTGGTTTGACGATGTCAGGTTGGAAGCCCTGCCTTCCGACGCGCGCGAAGACGTCCGCATCTTTGCCGAGCACACTACGAAGCGGCCGATCGACGCCAAGCAGCAAGGCCAGTTCATTGAACTCCTCTGCAACCTGATTCCCTCGATCATCGCGCAGCAAGTGGTCTCGACCAGCTTCGAGGACGCGCCGCCTTGCCAGGTTGCCTACAAGAAGGAAGTCGACGAGCCTTATCGCCCCTGGTACCCGGATGGCGCGGTCGAGATCGCGCAATATTCCTTCGACCCCACAAATCCTTACAGCGGCGCGCGCTCGAAGAAGGTTGTGTTGCCCGCGGCACATGCCCGCGCCGGGATCTCGCAAGACGGCTTCTACCTCAAGCAAGGCGTCACCTACAAGTTGCGCCTGCACATGCGCGGTGAGGGCAACGCTCCGGTTTGGGCCTCGCTGCACGGTGGTGGCCGGGTGATTGCCGGACCGGTTCTGCTGGGCCATGCCGGTGAAAGTTGGGCCGCCGCGGAGGCCGATTTGCGCGCTGACCGCAGCACCGACAATGCCACCCTCACCATCGACTTTGAGGGCCCGGGCACTCTCTGGCTCGACCGCGTGTACCTGATTGGCTCCGACGCGGTGCTGGGAATCTGGCGGCCCGACGTGGTGGCCGCGCTCAAGGCCATGCATCCGGGAATCATTCGCTTCGGCGGCAGCACCACGGAACAATACGAATGGGAGCGCGCCATCGGGCCGTGGGATGACCGGCTCACCTTCACCACCGTGTGGGGCGGATGGGAGGAGAACTTCGTCGGCCTCGATGAGTTCGTGCGGCTGTGCGAGTACGTCGGAGCGGAGCCGCTGATCTGTGTGCGCTGGACAGGCAAGAAACCCGAGGACGCGGCGGCGGAAGTGGAATACGCCAACGGCAGCACTGGGACGCACTGGGGCGCCCTGCGCGCCAGGAATGGCCACCCCGAGCCCTACCATGTGAAGTACTGGCAGATTGGCAACGAGGTGGATGTCTCGGACTACGGCAATTCCGTGCGCGCCTTCGCTGCAGCCATGAAGAAGGCCGATCCCAGCATCAAGCTGATGTCGTCCTTCCCCACCAAGGGTCTGCTCGACGCCGCGGGAACTGTTTTCGACTACCTCTGTCCCCACCATTATGAGGTCAACGACATTGTCAGCGAGGACCGCAGTTTCAGGGAGCTTCAGGAATGGATCGCGGCCAACGGTGGCGGCAAGGATATTCGCCTTGGGGTGACCGAGTGGAACACGACAGCGGGAGATTTCGGCCTCACGCGGGGCATACTCCAGACGCTCGGCAACGCCCTGAGCATTTCGCGCTACCTGAATCTCATGCAGCGCTACGCCGACTTGGTGGAGATCGCCAATCGCTCCAACTTCGCGGACAGTTTCGCTTCGGGCTTCGTGGTGACCGGCCCCGGCTGGATTTACGAATCTCCCGCCTATTACGCGCAGGAAATGTACGGGCGCGCCGCCGGCGACTTCCCTCTTCGGGTCGAGCGCTCCTCGAAGCTCGCCTGGCACCTGCAAGAACCGGACCTGAGCGCGAGCCTCAGCGCGGACGGAAAGAAGCTGCGGATCTATGCCGTCAACTCGACGCTCGACCCGCTTACGCGGAAGTTTCAACTGGACGGCTTCAAGACAGGCGTAGCAGGCGGCACTGTTCTTACCCTCGAGGACCACAACCACGCCGGGACGTCCGAGATCATGAACAGCCGCGATAATCCGCAACGAGTTTCACTCAGTTCGCGGCCAGCGGAAATCCGGGGGACGCAGTTCGAGTTCACGTTCAGTCCGCTCACGGTCACCTTGCTGGAATTGGACCTGCGGCCATAGGAAAAAAGAGGTGAGCATGGGCAAGTGTCCCTGACTTGGGGGTAGAGCTGCCTGCTACCGAGTGAGCTTTCGGCAGGCCCGCCATCCTGAACCTGCGCAAAAGCTGATGCCCGCGGCCGAGAAATTGCCGCCCGCACCTCGCCAAGAACCCCCCGTCTCACCTGCCGAAGTCGCCATCTATCAGCAGTTCGGACGCTTCGGTCAAGTCACTGCGGATGCTGATCGCGCGAAGCTCATCATCAGTTTCGGCAGGCCGAACTTGGGAATTAAGAAGTACCGGGAACAATAACCTATTTCTAGACACTTCCTCGCATCGTTCTCTATAATGAAAGTTAACCTCACGACGGAGGACGCATGCACGAACCCCTGGAACTGAAGAAGACGATTAACCTTCCCAAAACCTCTTTTTCCATGAAAGCCAACCTGCCGCAGAACGAGCCCAAGTGGCTGGCTCGGTGGACGAAGGAGAATCTCTACGGCCTGATTCGCGAGTCGCGCAAGGACGCGGCGATTTTCACCTTGCACGATGGCCCGCCCTATGCCAACGGGCGCATCCATCTGGGGACGGCGCTCAACAAAATCCTGAAAGACTTCATCGTGAAGATGAAGACCCTGGAGGGCTTCAACACCCCTTACCTTCCGGGCTGGGACTGCCACGGCTTGCCCATCGAAATCAATGTGGATAAGGAGTTGGGCCCGCGCAAGGCCCGGATGAGCATCGTCGAGGTGCGCCGCGAGTGCCGCAAGTACGCCGAGAAATTCGTGGACATTCAGCGCCACGACTTTATGCGCCTCGGCGTTCTGGGCGAGTGGGAAAAGCCTTACCTGACGATGGATCATGAGTATGAGGCGCGCATTGCCGAGGCGTTTCTGGCTTTTCTGCGCGGCGGCTATGTTTACCGCGGGCGGAAGGCGGTTTACTGGTGCATTTCCTGCAAAACCGCGCTGGCGGAAGCTGAAGTGGAATATGAGAACCATCGCAGCCGGTCGATCTATGTGCGCTACCCAGTGACGTCGGACCCGGCCGCGCTCGATCCGGCGCTGGCCGGCCGCAAACTTTGGGTGATCATCTGGACCACCACGCCGTGGACTTTGCCCGCCAGCATGGCCGTGGCGTTCCATCCGGATTTTGAATATGTGGTGGTGGGCGACGACGACCCGGCCGGCGACGCCTACATCATCGAGAGCCGCCGCATGGGACCGGTGGTGGAAGAAACGGGGTTGAATGGCGCCGCAAAAATCCTGGCGCGCCTTCCCGGCAAGGCGATGGAGAAGATTCAGGTCCGCCATCCTTTTCTTGACCGCGCCATTGTGCCGGTGATGGCGAATTATGTGACCGCCGAAGATGGCACGGGCATTGTCCACACCGCTCCCGGCCACGGGCGCGAAGATAACCTGACCGGCGTGCAGTACGGCATCGATATCTACTGCCCGGTGGATGAGTCGGGGAAAATCTTCGAGGGCCTGCCCGAGTACGTGGGCAAGCGGGTTTTTGACGCCAATGAGCCCATCGTGGAATTGCTCAAGTCGCGCGGGGTGCTGATGGGGCCGGCGGGGTGGCTCGACCACTCTTATCCGCACTGCTGGCGCTGCCATAACCCCATCATCTTCCGCGCGGCGGAGCAGTGGTTCATCGACATGGATCACCTCGGACTGCGCCAGCGCGCCTTGGATGAAATCAAGAAGACCCGCTGGGTTCCCGCGTGGGGGGAAGATCGTATTTCCAACATGATCGCCGAGCGCCCGGACTGGTGCATTTCCCGGCAGCGCGTTTGGGGCGTGCCGCTCACCGTGTTCTATTGCATGGATTGCAAGAAGCCGATTCTGGACGCGGACCTGGCCCAGCACGCCCTCGAGCTTTTCCGCAAGGAAGGCGCCGACGCCTGGTACGCGCACACGGATGCGGAGCTCTTGCCGCCCGGCGCCCACTGCCCGCAATGCGGCGGAACGAATTTGCGCCGCGAGACCGACATCCTCGACGTCTGGTTTGACTCCGGGTCGAGCCACTACGCGGTTCTCGGGCATCGGTGGGATTTGCCCTGGCCTTCCGATATTTATCTCGAAGCGGGTGACCAGTACCGCGGCTGGTTTCACAGTTCGCTGCTGGTGGCCTTGGGAACGAAAGGCGCCGCGCCTTACCGGCAGGTGCTGACGCACGGCTGGGTGCTCGACGCGCAGGGCCGCGCCATGTCGAAATCCATCGGCAACGTGATCGACCCGCAGGAGGTCATCAAAACCCACGGGGCGGAGATTCTGCGCCTGTGGGCCGCCTCGGTGGAGTTTGGCGAGGATGTTTCCATTTCGCCGGAGATGCTGACGCGCCTTTCCGAGGCTTATCGCAAGCTGCGCAATACCTTCCGCTATTGCCTGGGCAACCTCTACGATTTCGATCCGGCCAAGGATGGCGTGGCGGCGAGCCGGCTCGAGGAGATCGATAGCTGGGCGCTGGTGCGCACGGCGGAATTGCTCGAGCGCGTGCAGGCCGCCTACGACGAATACGCCTTTCACAAGGTCTATCGCGGCGTGTATGACTTTGCCACGGTGGACTTGAGCGCGTTTTATTTCGACATTCTCAAGGACCGCCTCTATACCGCGCCCGCCGGGTCGGTTGGCCGCCGGGCCGCGCAGACCGCGCTCTATCGAATTGCCGACGCCCTGGTGCGCGTCGTGTCGCCGCTGCTGGCGTTCACCGCGGACGAGGTTTGGACGCACCTTCCTGCCCCTCAGCTTCGGGAAAAGAGCGTTCACCTGGCCAAGTATGTTTTACCCGCGGACCTGCGCGCGGGGCTATCCCCAGAGCACTTGCAACGGATGGAAAACTGGCCGCGCCTGATCGCCCTGCGCGAAGAGGTTTTGAAGGCGCTGGAAGTGGCGCGGCAGGAGAAATTCATTGGCGGGTCGCTGGAAGCGCGCGTGGTCCTGGTGGTTACCGGAGACCTCCAGCCGCTCGTGGAGCAGTACCACGACCTTCTCCGCTACCTTTTCATCGTGTCGCAGGTCGAGATTACTGATAAAGACGTGGAGGGCGCGGCCGCCACGGGACTCGCTGGCCTGAGCGTTAAAATCGAAAAAGCTGCCGGGCAGAAATGCGATCGCTGCTGGAATTATTCCGTCGAGGTCGGAAAGGACCCGCGCTATCCCACGGTGTGCGAACGATGCTCGGCAGCACTGAAAGAGATCGAGGCGGGGCGATAGCAACTGCCGAGAACCGCTCGGCATTTTCATTTTGGGGATCCGTAGCGCGGGCGTCTCGCCCGCTGTGGCGTGGGCATCCTGCCCGCGCGGGGGACGGGAGCGGGACGCTCCCGCGACAGCGGACAAGATGCCCGCGCTACGCACATAAATGTCACTCTATTTTGCAAACCTCAGTCGTACTCGGTTTCAGAAGTTCGCGCCGGTATTCCGCGGGACACTTGCTGAGATGCCATTGCGCCGGCGGCGAACCTATAGCTTTCGAGTGCGCCGTCATGCAGGAGGGACCAGCAGGCGACTCTGAGCACCATGTTTCATGGGTCTGCTCTACTGCAAGTAAGACGGGGTGCAAACAGTCTGCGGGTAGCCATCAAGGACAGTACATTTCTGGACCTTTTATGGCATCAAGACGCGTGGTACACTTTACTGCAGGAGATCAGTATGTCCTTGACGGTGGAAGAGATTATCGCGGCAGCGGCGCAACTCCCGGAGGATGACCGGCTGCGGCTGGTTCAGGCTCTGAGCGCCGGGGAGACAGGCTCGCGGTCAAGTATTACGGAACTGCGGGGCCTCGGCAAGGAAATATGGCGCCCGCAGGACGCGCAGGAATACGTCGACCAAGAGCGTGACTCGTGGGCCGGCTGACCGCCGCGATCACCGGCAAGTTTCTGGCCTTTGACACCTCTCCCCTCATTTACTACATCGAACAGCACCCCCAGTACTCGCCCATTACCGACGACCTCTTTGACACCATTCACCGGGGCAACGCCCGAGCCATGACCAGTGTCCTTACTCTTTTGGAAGTGCTGGTGCAACCCCTGCGCAGTGCTCGGATGGATCTTGCGCAAGAGTACCGCCGGATCTTGACCCGATCGACGGGGATCAGCCTATTTCCCCTTGACGCGGCCGTTTGCGAACTCTCCGCCACGCTGCGCTCAAACTACCACTGGATTCGTACCCCGGACGCAATTCAAGTTGCTACAGCTCTTCGCCATGGGGCCGAACTGATCGTCACCAATGACGAGCGATGGCAGCGGTTGACGGAGATTCCAGTGATCATCTTGAAAGACTTCCTGAAACCTCAACCGTAGCCTGGGAGCTGGCGTAGAGCGAGCCCAGCTCTGCGGCTCACGCCCTCGAAAAGGTCTTGACTTATTACAAGCTTGTTATATACTGAACTCGCTATGAGAACGCGGGATTTGAAGGCGGAGCGGCGAAGGCACGGCTGGGGCCAGGTGGAAGCGGCCCAGCGCCTGGGTGTGTCCCAGCCTTATCTGGCCATGCTGGAGAACGGGAAGCGCCGCCTCACGCCCGCTTTGGCGCGTAAGGTGGTGACGGCCTATGGACTTCCGCCTACGGAGCTGCCTGTGCCGTCGGCATTCACGGAAAAGGTTGACGGGCAACGGTTGGTGGAGGATCTCGCGAAACTCGACTACCCGGGGTTTGCTTATGTTCGCACCCGGGTGAGAAGTAAGCACCCCGGAGAGGTCCTGCTTACCGCTCTGGCGCAAGAGAATCTGGAGGGGAGGGCGGCCGAAGCGCTGCCTTGGCTGCTGCTGCGATATTGGCACATGGATTTTGACTGGCTGGTGGGGGAGGCGAAGAAGTTTGACGTCCAAAATCGTTTGGGATTTGTGGTCAACCTTGCCCGCCAGCTTTCCGAACGAGGCGGGGAAGCGGAGCGCACACAGGCTCTGGCGAGTTTGGAATCCTTGCTGGAGTCAAGCCGCCTGGCGCGGGAAGGCTATTTCTACCGGGCTCCCCGCAATGACCGGGAACGGCAGTGGCTGTTCGAGAACCGGCCGGAGGCCGCGCGCCACTGGAATTTGTTGTCAGACCTGCGACCTGAGCACTTGCCATATGGCACTTAGCAACGAGGCTAAACTCCCTTCACCCTGGAACCGGTTCCTCGAAGAACTTGACGGACTTCTCCGTGAACAAGTTCACGTGCATTGCATCGGGGGATTCGTGGTCAGCCTGTTTTACGGACTGCCGCAACCGACGGCGGATGTTGATTATTCTACCGTGCTGCCCTACGCCTCGGTGAACGAGCTTCAGGCATTGGCGGGCGCGGGCTCGTGGCTGGCGCAGAAGTACAAGCTATATCTTCAACATGTCCCGAGCATTTCGCTGCCGGAGGACTACGAAACACGGCTCACGGAGATGTACCCCGGCCGGCTCAAAAACCTGCACCTTTACGCCCCCGACCCCTACGATTTGATTTTGTCCAAATTGGAGCGAAACAGCCAAAAGGATCGTGATGACGTTGCTTTTCTGGCAGAAAGCCTCCATCTCACTCCTGAGACGCGGCGCGAACGCTATACAAGGGAATTGCGTCCCTACCTCGCCAATGAACGCCGCCATGACCTTACCCTTAAGCTCTGGCTCGACGTTTGCTTCGAGGGCCCTCCGCTAAAACCTTGACCCTCGGCGGAACTCGCGGTAAACGGCCGCCTTTCCCGAAGGCAAGCACATGTCGCGGCCACTTGTTGCCAAATCGTAGAAGGGCCTCAGGCATTCAAACTCCCGAGATACGGGGTTCTGGGATGTCTGGATCTGCGCTCCACTCCCTTCCGAGCACGGAGCGCCCCGAGACACGAATCCAGAATTCCGAGTCTTGCTTTTCTGAGCGGGTGGTGGCAATGATAGGAGCGGGAGGAATGGCGCACGCTACGGCTAGGAGAATCCAAAATCCAAAATCGAAAATCCAAAATTCTCATGGCCGTTATCACGGTGGCGGTGTTTGCGGCGGATCAGGCGACGAAGGCCCTGGTGGAGCGCCGCATCCCCGAGGGCGCCGTCGTTCCCGTTATCCCGGGATTTTTCAACCTGACCAACACCCAGAACTCCGGGGCGGTGTTTGGACTCTTCCAGGATTCGCCGGTCTGGTGGAAGACGCCGGCCTTGATTGTTATTTCCGCCGCGCTCCTGATCGGGGTGGTGATGCTCGTGATCAGAACCCAGAACCTGCATTGGGGAATGAGCATCGGATTGTCCCTGATCTTGGGCGGCGCTCTCTCCAATCTCTTCGACCGCATGCGCTCGGGCCTGGTCGAGGATTTTCTCGATTTCTATATTCGAAGCTATCACTGGGCCACCTTCAATCTGGCGGATAGCGCCATCGTGGTGGGCACGGGGTTCATTATCGTTCAGGTGCTGTTTGGGGAGTAGGAGGCAGGAGCCAGAAGCTAGAAGTCAGAAGCTAGAATGGCGCGGCTTTCGCCCCGTGACTGCGCCATTGAAGAATAATCGCGAGGTCTAGGGATTTTCGCTGGACTCATGACCCGATGACAGAAATCCTGATTCTCCTCGCTTCTAGCTTCTAACTTCTAGCTTCTAGCTTCCTTCTCCTCAGGTGCCCATGGCCGAGACGCGACAATTTGTCGTTCCGACGGAGGCCGCCGGCGACCGTCTGGACGTTTTCCTCGCGCACCAGATGCCCGACTGGAGCCGCAGCCAGATTCAGCGCCTGATTCGCGAAGGACTGGTAATAGTCGGGTCGGCCCCGGCAAAGAAATCCGGCGAAGTGATTGAATCTGGAGCCCGAATCAGCGTCACGGCGGAGCATGAAGAACTACGCGCCACGCCGGAAGACTTGCCGCTGGCAGTGGTTTACGAAGATTCGGACATTTTGGTGGTAAACAAGGCCGCCGGCATGGTGGTACACGTCGGCTCGGGCATAAGGTCTGGTACCCTCGTTAACGCTCTTCTGTCCCGATTCGCCCCCATTCGTGGTTTATCCACAATAGGTGGCGAGCAGCGGCCTGGAATTGTACATCGGTTAGATAAAATGACATCCGGCCTGATGGTGGTGGCCAAGAACGACGCCGCCCACCGCCGGCTAAGCGAACAGTTCAAGTCGCGGGAAGTGCACAAGACTTATGTGGCGCTGGTCCACGGGCGCGTGGCCGCCGAGCGCGGAGAGATCACCCGGTCGGTGGGCCGCAACCCGCGACGGCGCACGCGCATGAAGGCAGGGGGAATTGCGTCGCGCGAAGCTCTGACGAAATTCCGCGTGCTGCGGCGCTTCGGCCATTTCACGCTGGTGGAAGCCGCACCCCAAACCGGACGCACGCACCAAATCCGCGTGCATCTGGCCAGCCTCGGCCATCCCGTGGTGGGCGACACCACTTACGGCGCGCCCGCCACGCTGCGATTCAGGGAAAGTGCGGAGCCCACCCTGCCGCGCACATTTCTGCACGCCGCGGCACTGGCTTTCACTCATCCCCTCACTGGCGCACCGCTGAAGTTTGAAGCGCCGCTGCCGGGAGAACTTGCGGCGTTCCTCGCTCACCTGGAAAGCCGCGAGGGCAGCGGGTCGCTTTAGTTTCGTAGCGGCGAGTTTACCTCGCCACATGGCGGCGTCCTGATAAGATCGGGACGGGTTCCGCCGCCTCTACAACGGGCAGGGAACACTATGGCGATTCTCGATCGTTTCAAGTTAGACGGTAAGCTTGCGGTTGTGACCGGGTGCAAGCGCGGCATCGGCATGGCGCTGGCCGTGTCCCTGGCCGAAGCCGGCGCGGATATTGTGGGCGTCAGCAAATCGCTCGAACCGACCGGCAGCTACGTGGAGAAGGCGGTGGTGCAAGCGGGGCGGAAGTTTCGATCCTATCAATGCGATTTTCGCCAGCGCAAAGCCGTCCACGCCTTCACCGCCCGCGTGATGGCGGATTTCCCCGTCATCGATATTCTTGTTGCCAACGCCGGCATTCTGCATCGCACGCCCGTGGCAGAGCACCCGGACGAGTATTGGGACGAAGTCATCGAGGTGAATCTCAATTCCCAATTTGTCCTCAGCCGCAACCTGGGCAAGCGGATGTTGGAACGCGGTGCCGGCAAGATTATCTTCATTGCCTCCCTGGCGTCATTCCAGGGGGGAATTCTTATCCCCAGTTATGCCGCAAGTAAAGGTGGCGTCGCTCAACTCACCAAAGCGCTGGCCAACGAGTGGGCCGGCAAGGGCGTGCAGGTGAACGCGATCGCTCCCGGCTATATCGCCACGGATATAAACGTGGCTTTGCGGACCGACCCGGAAAGGAATTCCGCGATCCTCTTGCGGATTCCCGCCAGCCGCTGGGGCACTCCCGAGGATTTGCAGGGCGCGGTTGTTTTTCTGGCCTCTGCGGCTTCTGACTACGTGAATGGAACCCTTCTCACGGTGGATGGTGGCTGGATGGCGCGGTAGAAAAAATACAGGGGGAAGTCATAACCATGTCTAAGAGACTCTTCGCATTCTTGTTTGCTCTAATGTTTTCTAGTCCCGCCGCTTATCCGGCTAGTCTGCCTCTCACTCCTTATCCCAATCAGCTTGAGCTCGGGCAGGGGGTGTTTCATATAGGGCCGCGCGTTAGCTTCACGGTGGCTGGCAACGCCGAGGAGGATCGCTTTGCCGCGTCGCTCCTTTCTGCCGACCTGAGTTCGCTGGACGGAGTGGCTACCGGCGAGGGAAAGGGCGCATCGCGCATTGTCCTGGCGCGCTCAGACAGCGCTGCGGGCAAGCAAATTCTCCAAAAGTCGGGGATGCAACTCCCCGCTCAGGCCGACGAGGAAGGCTACATCCTGGTGGTTACTTCCCATGACGCCTCCATTGTGAGCAAGACCGGCGCGGGCATTTTCTATGGGGTGCAAACCTTGCGGCAATTGCTCCATCCGGCAAAAAACGGCGGGGCTGAGTCGCCGGAGGTTCGGATCGTTGATTGGCCGGCCATGCGCTGGCGGGGCGTGAGCCTGGACATCAGCCGCGGCCCCATTCCCACTTTGGCCTCCTTCAAACGCGACATCGCGCTGCTGGCGGAATATAAAATCAACGTCGTCTCTCCCTACATGGAAAACGTTTTTGCTTACCCGAGCCTGCCCAACGTCGCCGCTCCGGGCGGGGCACTCACTCCGGATGAAATGAAGGAGTTGGTGAAGTACGCCGCGCAGTATCACGTCGTGATGATTCCTGAGCAGGAGTCCTTCGGGCACCTGCACTTGGCGCTCGAGAATGAGCGATTCCAGGATTTAGTGGAAGTGCCTTACGGCGAAGTGCTCACGCCCACGGCGCCCGGGTCCGTTACTTTTATTGGCAACATGTTCGCGGACTTGGCGGCCGTGTTCCCCGCTCCCTTCTTCCATATTGGGGCCGATGAAACCCAGGAATTAGGGGAGGGACGGACCAAGGCGGAAGTCCAGGCGGAGGGCTACGGCAAGGTCTACATCGATTACCTGCGCAAGATTGACGAGACTCTGCGCACTTATCATCGCAAGATTCTGTTCTGGGGCGATATGGGCGTTGAGCACCCCGAACATCTCAAAGATTTGCCGCACGATATGATCGCGGTGCCTTGGGACTATGACGCCCGGCCGTCCTTCGTAAAGTTGATCAAGCCCTTCCGCGATGTGGGCCTGGAAACGTGGGTGGCGCCGGGCGTGAACAACTGGAGCCGCATTTATCCCGACTTCAACACGGCGCTCGCCAACATCCGGCAATTTGTGACCGATGGAAAAGACCTCGGCGCCACCGGCGTATTAAACACAACCTGGGCGGACGATGGCGAAGCCCTGCTGAATTTCACCTGGTACGGCCTTGCCTATGGAGCCGCGCACAGTTGGCAGAAAACCGTGGACGACGACCAGTTTAACGCCAGTTGGGATTGGACGTTTTATCGCGCCGACGATCATCACTTCGTGGGCGAAGTCAAAAGCCTTTCGGAAATCCACAATATGCTGCGCCAAGCGGTTCATTCCGACGGCGAGGATTATTTGACCTGGTATGATGCTCTGAGCCCGGAAGGACAGAGCTTTTACCACCGGCTGGAGCCCGCCGCGCATCAAATTCGGCTGACCTCGGAAGACGTGATCGCCGACCTCCTGACCAATTCTCATCTGGCGCGCCGCAATGGGGATTTGCTGAATTACACGGAATTCTCCGCGCGGCGGTTCGACTTCCTCGGGCAGAAAGCCATTTACGTAAAATACATGGGTGATCTCTATTCCCGGGCGCAAGCCCAGGCCTCCGACCCCCATGCCGTTCACCCCTTACTGGGCCGCATGAATGAGCTGACCGAGGACATGGGCCACCAAACGACTTTGTTGCGCGACTTGTACCAGAAACTCTGGCTGGGAGATAACCGGCCGTATTTCCTCGGAAACATTCTGGCTCGCTACGACGAGGAGTTAGTGCGCTGGGAAGGAGCTGAAAAACGAATCCGCCGCAACCGGAGAATCTATGACCAACGCGCGCTGCCGCCCCTGATTGAATCGGCGGAGCCCGCGGTGAAGTAAACCCAATCAGGAAGGAGGACGACACCCAATGGGCTTCGACAAGGGTATCCGCCGCCGGACCTTTCTACAGGGAATCGCTGCGGCTGCGACCGCCGGACATGCGGCACGGTCGCTATTCTCGGAAGAACAATCCGCTACATCTTCCCGGGAGAAGCTCTCGGTGTTTGCCTACTCTGATGTGGCGCTGACCGGCGGCCCGCTGAAGGCGCAGTGGGATCGCATCCACGCCTCATACATGAAGCTGGATGAGGATCGCCTGTTGAAGGTGTACCGGCAGCGCGCCGGTCTGCCCGCGCCGGGCGAAGACATGGGAGGTTGGTACGACGCCGACGGTTTCGGGCCCGGCCAGGTGTTGGGACAGATCATTTCCGGTTTAGCGAGGTTTTACAGCACTTCGGGTGATGCAGCCACCCAGGCCAAAGTCGAGAGATTGGTGAACGGGTTTGCCGCAACGATTGAATCCGACGACTATTGGTACCCTTCGTTGAAAGCCTCCACGTCGTGCGCAGCGTACACTCTGGACAAGATTCTGGTGGGCTTGCTGGATGCTCACAATTTTGCCGGCATATCCTCGGCTCTCGATGCGGTCAGGCGATGCCTCAAGGGGTCGGCGCGTTACCTGCCGCCTCGGGCCTACGAGCACTTTGAAGCTCCCAGGCAGGAGGCGGTCGATGAACCGTATACCCTGCCGGAGAACATCTTCTACGCCTACGAGACAACCGGCGATCAAGACTATCGTGAAATGGCCAGGAAATTCCTGATGGACAGGACCTACTTCGATCCCCTCTCGCGGGGTGAGAATGTGCTTCCCGGCCTGCACGCCTATAGCCATGTGAACGCATTGTGTTCCGCCTCGCGGGCATACCTTGTCCTCGGTGAACCCAAGTATCTTCAGGCGGTCCAGAACGCCTGGGAGATTATTACCAAGGCGCAATCGTTTGCCTCAGGCGGGTGGGGTCCGGATGAGGCGTTCGTGGTTCCGAGCAAGGGGCTGCTAGGGAATAGCCTTGCCCATACTCACGCCCACTTTGAAACGCCTTGCGGGTCGTATGCGCATTTGAAGCTCACTCGATACCTGCTGCGCTTTACCGGGGAAGGCCGATACGGGGACAGCCTGGAGCGGGTCTTATACAACACCATGCTGGGAGTGAAAGACCCCAAGGGCGACGGGCACGTCTTTTATTATTCTGATTATCACCCCACAACCCAGAAAACCTACCATCCCGACAAATGGCCCTGCTGCTCGGGGACAACACCCCAGGTGGTTGCGGATTATGTGATCAGCACCTATTTTCGGGCTGCGGAGGGAATCTACGTCAACCTCTTCACGTCCTCGGAGGTAAATTGGAAAGTCCAGGGAACGCCCGTGAAGCTCATCCAGAAAACTACCTATCCAGAATCGGATTCCAGCGAATTGCGGGTGGAAGTTGCGGCGCCCAGTGAATTCACAATTTACGTGCGCATTCCGGGCTGGCTGCGATCGCCGGCGCAGCTCGCCGTCAATGAAAAGGGCATCTCGGTAGCCGCACAGCCGGGGAGTTTTGCTGCCATCCGCCGCCGCTGGCAGACTAATGATACGGTACAGATTCAGCTCCCGTTCTCCTTGCGCCAGGAGCCGATTGACGAACAACACCCGGACACCGTTGCCTTGATGTTCGGACCGCTCATGCTGGTGGCGCTCGATCCGCCTCTGGAGCTTGCCAGGAAGTCAGTATCCGTTTCGCCTGAGGGTCTCCAATCAACCCCGTACTCGCCGCTGACATTTGAAGTGCAGAGAGCGCCGGGGGAGCTTCGCTTCATGCCCTTCTATCGAGTGCAGGAGGAAACCTACACAGCCTATGTTAAGGCTACCTAGGAGCGTGTCCGAGAATTGAGTTAAAAGGCGCCAGAGCCCAGCGCCCCCAATCATCACTTGGGCGTCGCCGGCTCCATGCGTAGACCCAGTTGATCGAAGAGGAACGCGAACATGTCTGCGCCTTGTTCGACGTGTTCGTCTAAACTGGAGTCGACTCCATGTCCTGTCGCTGCGCTCGTGCGCAACACCACTGGCGCTTTTGAGCTGGTCGCCGCCTGCAGGCGTGCCGTCATCTTGCGCGAGTTTGCTGGGTTGACGCGCGGGTCGTTCGCGCCCGTCAGAAACAGCACTGCCGGATAAGGCGTGCCATCCACCACATGTTGATACGGTGAATAAGCGTACAACGCTTCGAACTGTCTCGCGTCCTTCACGGTCCCGTATTCCGTGATGTTGAAAATCGCATTCGCGGTGATCGCCTCATTCCTCAGCATGTCGTAGATTCCCACGAAGGACACGACGGCGCGATACGTCTCCGGGTGCTGCACTATCTCTGCACCCATCAACAATCCGCCGTTACTTCCCCCGACGATGGCGAGATTCGCCGGCCGCGTATACCCGGCATCGATCAAATACTTGGCGCACGCCACGAAGTCATCAAAGACGTTCTGCTTCCTGGTCAGATTTCCCGCATGGTGCCATTCCTCGCCGTATTCGCCGCCGCCTCGCAGATTCGCTACCACCGAAACTCCCCCACGATCCAACCATAGCCGCAGAGTCGGATCAAAATACGGCGCTAGGCTGATGTCGAATCCACCGTAACCCGTCAGCAGCGTGGGTGCCGAACCGTCAAGCTTCATCCCCTTCCGCCGAACCACGCTCATGGGAATCTTCGTGCCATCTTTCGACACCGCCCACTCTCTTGAGACTTCTGCATCGCTGAAATCAACTGGCGAAGTCTGGAACAATGCCGTGCGCGTTGTTTTGCCGATCGCTGCGTCATAGCGATACCACGCGCCTGCGGCCAGGTAGGATTCATTGTTATAGATCAGCTCGTCACCACGCAGTGAAGTCGCGCCGTACACGGCCGAGGTCGGAAGCGTGTCTACCTCTCCCTTGAAATGCCCCTCCTGGTCAAACATGCGGATGCGCGATGGCCCGCCAATCGAATCAATCACGTAGACCAGGGCCGCGGACGGAACGACGGTTACGATTGCCGCCTCGCTCTCCGGCACGACCATTGCTGCATCTGCCAGAACTGGCTTTCCGAGCGGTAGCCTCAGCACTTTCCCGCGTGAAGCATTGTTCTTTGAGACAAGATAAAGTGCCTCGTCCCTCCCCAACGCTGCTTGCGTGATCTTGTCTGAAAACTGTGCCACTTGTGTCCATGCGTCAGGTTGCCCGTTGCCGAGATCCCTTAGGTAATAGGCGAATTCACCCCCATCGCCATTTGCCACTTGCAGGAGCGCATAGTGGCCGTCGTCGGAGGTGCCCAGCAAGCATTCTGCTATACGAGGGAATTCTTTCCCGACGGAATATATATCTGCGCTCGCTGGCGTGCCCAGTTTATGAAAGTAAATCTGCTGATAAAAGTCTAAATCATCTTTGGGTCGCTCCCCGTTCGCTGGATACCGGGTGTATAGGAACCCGGAGCCGTCACCGTTCCACGTGACGCTTCCGCCGCCCGTCCCTTTGTTGACGCGAGGAACAATGTCTCCTATTTCCCTTGCTGTCGCCACGTCGTAAACGTGCACCGTTCCTTCCTCACTGCCTCCTTCCGAGAGCGAGACGGCCACGTAACGCCCGTCGAGCGAGGGCACATAGAAATCGATTGCCGTGGTGCCCTTGGAGTTGAGTTGATTGGGATCAAGAATCACACGCTCCGAGGCTGGATCATCGAGAGATTTCAGGGTAGTCAGGAACGGTTGGTTCTTAGGCGGCTGCGCCTTCATCGCAAAGTACACATCACGCGACAGCCGAATCGCGTAGTAACTGACCGAAGTCGCGTTCGCCACTTGGCGCAGCCACTTCCGGATCGGCTCGCGCACTATCAAGCCATCCAGATACGCGCGGGTTCTCTGGTTTTGTGCGTCGCTCCACGCACGCACCGCGGGATCATCCCAATTCTCCAGCCAGCGATAGTCGTCGGTGACCTTGATGCCGTGATACTCATCCACGACCGGCTTTTTCGGGGTGGGCGGCAGCGGCCCAGGAGCCTGCGCCTTCACCGCCATGGCCATCAGCAGTGCACCACAGAGAAGCGCGCAGGCGCGCATCCCTGTCGCAAACTTCCTCAGTGTTTCGCAAGCCAGCAATTCAATCAATCTCGGCTTTTTCACGAAGCCTCCTGCAAATTCTCGCGGACTAAGGTTGAGAAGTGTTCAGGGAGAGTTTACCAGCGGCACGCCCAAGGCGGCTGTGTCCAAACCACACGTACACCAATCTAGCATAAGCCGGTCTCTTGCCACAAAAAGAACCGACTAAGCGCACCTTTTTGTGGATGAGACGTCCAATTGCTACAGCGCCTAGTTGATGATGTCAGGATGACGTGATTTCTCCAAGAATACTTCGGGGTAGGGTGTCCGCGAAGCGTCCGCCGCCCAGTGGCGATGGTCAGAGTAATAAGTCCAAGTAAGAAATAGGCCATAAATGGCGTTCGACGCTACGGGAATACTGATTTCCCTTCTCGCCATTGTTCCAGGGTTCGTTGCCCAGCAAGCTCGACACTCCATAACTCCTCGTTCAGTCGAACCCCGGACGGTCCTCGAAGAAACCGGCGACTACGTTCTTAACAGTGTCTTTATCCACGCCTTCCTGTTAATAGCCTTTAGGCTCGCGTTCTCCCTCTTTTATCCGTCTCTCCGCCGCGAGATTAATGATGCCGTTGAGCAGAACAAGTTACTGCGATGGGGTTGGCAGCATCATTACATAGTTTTGTTCTACTATTCGACTGCATTGTTATGCGGTGTCTTTTTGGGCCTCGTGAGGGGAGCCCTCTCGCTGAGCCAGCCAGTTAGGAAATGGTTAGTCGGTCGGGCATGGGCGCGAAAGCTCCTCCCGAAAGCAGGAATTTTCTCTTTCTTGAGGGAGGAGCCAGTTTGGTATGAGGTCTTGCGCCAGCGGAGCAGAGATGAACTTACCTTCGTCCAAGTGAGAATGAAAGACACCGGCGGCTTTTATGCCGGAGAATTGAAGATGTTTGCAATCGTCGATGATTCAGAGAGACAGAAGGACACCTCTCTGGTGAACGTTTTCTATAGGAAGTCCGAACAAGATAACTACGTCCCCCTCGACGGCGACGGTGTTCTATTGAACTTTGGCGACATCCACGCAATTCAAGTCATTAAACAAACAGTTCGAACCCAGACCATCAGTAATACGGAATGGCGCTCTGTCTGTCGCGGGTGGCGGAACAGGCAGCCCGGCCACTTCCCTGGTGACCGCGGGCTTTTCCTTGGATGACGAACGGGAACACGGGAGTCAGAAGATCGGGATTAGGGGTTAGGGGTTTCGGGATTCGGGGCTCAGGGCCTGGGATTGCCGTGCACTGTGGGCTGTCGGCAGTGAGCTGTTAGCTATCGGTGGTGGAATGGCCACCGTTTTGCTTGGGAGAAGGCCACGCTAGCGGGGTCACCCCTTCCGGTTGACGACGTGCAGTTGCCCTTACGGTATCGGGCATGAGAAAATCCCGCGGTGAGAACCACAGTGTTCATGGTCCCACTTGCGAGCCACAAAGGGGCGAGCTATCACAGTCCAGGCGAACGGCCCATCAGCGCTAACTTAACGACATGGGTATAATCCCCAGCCGCGTAGCGGCGACATCCCGTGGGCCACTTCACGGGCTTGCGTTTCCTTCTCTGGTATGATAGCAACCGCTACGGAGTTCAAGATTTCACGGCATGGAGTCGCCCGCCATAAAGAGCGGTGGATCTTCCGTTGCGGTGAGAACTCTGCGTTTCTGTGGGCCGGTCTGCGCCGCAAAACACCACGGCGAAAGGACAGACCCAGGAGGTGATCGCCCGTGTGGCGGACGACCCTCACGGGCCGGAATTTGAAGGGAGGATGTTATGCGTATTTCACGTTTCATATTCGGTCTCGCGCTGCTTGGGTGCCTGACTTCAATGCTCTGGGCGGCGGATGTCACCGGCAAGTGGGCCGCCCAGGCGGAGAACGGTCCGGCTTGGGTTTTCAATCTAAAATCTGACGGCGGCAAGGTGACGGGCACCATGCAAGGCAACGACGGCAAGGACCGTCCCATCAACGAAGGCAAGTTGGAAGGGAGCGACATCTCTTTTTCGGTCGATTCGGAGTGGCAGGGCAACCCCATTACGCTGGTCTTCAAGGGGAAAGTCTCCGGTGACGAGATGCAACTTCGCGTGGATACCAAGGACGGAAATTGGGGCACTGACCTCGTCGCCAAACGCTCCGCGGGAAAGTGACCAACCGCCCGGCTTGGCCTCCTAGGATGCCAAGCGGGCCACTCGAGCGGATCAAAGCTCTATAGTTTTATAAATCTTACTACAGGGATATTGTATAATCGCTAGGCTGAATCCAATCGAGGATCCCAATGGGAATTGCCGTCAGGCGATAGTGCTGCCGGGGGTGCAGGTAACCTCAGCTTGCACGGAAAGGAGTAAGTTTATGGGCTTTTACGAAGTTCCGAACGTGACTCTGATCCCGCAAAAATTGAACATGTCCTGCTGGTACGCCAGCGCGCAAATGCTGATCCAATGGCGACAAGACCAGGCCCAGCAATCACTCGGGTGGCTCGTTCCTCCGAACCTGGATGCCGAGTGCGTCAAGATTCGCGATGGCAATGCCGGCATTCAGAATCCGCAAATCGTGCCCATGGCCAAACGCCTCGGCCTTAGGGCCGTCCCCCCGATGAGCCCCTCGCTCGATGCCTTGGAAGGCTGGCTGCGCAATTACGGCCCCCTCTGGGTGAACGGCAAGACGCACATCGTCGTCATTGCCGGCATTAACACCCAAACCATGATGGTCAAGGTCTACGACCCTGGGCCGGTTAATGTTGGCAAGATCGAATGGCGTTCGCTGGTTACCTGGTATGCCTTCGGCACCGATGTTTCCACCCGAGACACCGGCAGGGACGTGGAGACGGTGTTCCTTTACGTGCCCAAATGACAACCAGCGGGGCCGGTCTTGCCGGCCAAGCTACGGATAATGCACTCGTGACCTGGCGTGCATCTTACGGCTCGACGCCCGTAACCACTAACACGCGACCGCTGGCGTTATAGGCCTTCACGGTGAATAGTTTGCCCTTGAGCACACCCTCCGTCAGGTAACGCCACTTCTGCGCTTCATCCGACGCATCTTCCTTTTTGTTTTAGGCGGGATATTTTATCGAACTGCTTGGGATGATGGCAGTTGCGCGTTGTCTTGGACGTCGAGCTCCTGACTACATAGTCGGCAGGGTGACGCCGAGTGCCTTGAGAATTTCTTGCTGGCGGGCGTCCGGTTGAGGCAGCTTGGTCAGCGTGGTTTTCTCATCGACCGGGTAGTGCAGCAGGCACAGGCGGGTCAAGGCCCGCAGCGCATCCGGCAAGGTGATGGCGTCGGCCCGAGTCTCGGTGGTGCCAAAGGCCGCTCGTAATCGCCGCTCCATCTCACGACTGACTTTCAAGGCCAGCAGGCAGCAGAACACGTGCCCCCGCGTGCGGCTCTCTTTGCGCACCCAGACGGGCCGCACCTCCAGCAAGCCCGTCTTCAGGGTGCGAAAATCGCGCTCTACCTTCTGGAGCGAAACATAGCTGTCATGCACTTGCTGGGCGCTCATCGCGGCGGGGGCCACGTCGGTGGTCACCACATAGCAGCCTGCCAACTCCAGCGCCCGGTCGATCGCTGCTTCGTTCCTTTGCAACTTCAACTGCGTGCCTTCGAGCGGGATTTCCACCAGGCCCGTCAACTTGTGCCGCTCGACCCAGGCTTGCATCGCCCGTTGGCCCGCTTCCGGCTGGCAGCGGGGGTGGGTGCGCACCTGCTCGTTGCGCGCCTGGATCTGGGCTTCCAGCTTCGTCAGTTTGTCGTCCAGGCGATGCTGCTCGCGCTGTGCCTCCTGCGGATTCCGGCGCAGGATATAGCGCACGCCCTCCGCTTCCACTTCCGAGACGGTCTCACTGAACAGGTTCAACTGCAAGGTTCCTTGGGCCAGCAGCCGGCGAACCTGCGGGTCGGTCAAGGCCGTGATATAGCGCAACCCCGCTCCCGTCAGCGCTTGCTTCCCCTTACTTTTCACCATCCCCCGGTCCCCCACGAAGACCAATTCCTCCACCCCGAATTGTCCCTGCAGAATCTGGATCTGTTCTACCACGGTGGTGGGATCACTGCGGTTCCCTTCGAACACCCGCACGGCCAGCGGTTCGCCTGCCTCGTCCGCCAACAGGCCGATGACGATTTGCAACTTGCCCCGCTTTCCGTCGCGGTTGTAACCGTACTCCCCCAACTCGTTCTTCTCCCCTTCCAGATAACTGCTCGTCACGTCGTAGAGAAACAGCCGGGGCGGCTGGCCGCGTCGAGCCAGGTAGCGGCGATACAGGGTCTTTTCCATCTTCCCCTGACGAGCCGCCAAGTCATCCAAGGCGGCATACAGATCGTCCTCGTCGAACTTCCCCAGGCCCAGCACTTCGGCCACCGCCTGATCCTGGGCCCAGCGCACCGCGGAAAGGCGCGAGCCCTGGTGAGCGACACGGGCCAACACCAGGAACAGAGCGAGTTTCGCCAGCCGGCTATGACCGAGCGCGGCGCCGATGCCCAGAGCCTTGGCGATCTGCTTGAGCACGAACAAGAGGCCGAACACGCCTCCCAACTGAGGGGCCCGGGAGAGCTCGGCGGCCTGATCGAACTCGCCCCGCAACAGGCGGCGGAGGGCTTCGATGCGGGCGGGGAGCCAATGCGAGAGGTTGGCGAGGGTGCGGTTCTTAACCTTGCCGTGATGGCGAAAAGATTCGCGCAGGAGGATGGCGGGCGGGGAGTTGCGGTTAGGGACGGTTGTGATATACATGACTCCCGTATACCATCATAATCTAGCAATGTCAAGGACAATCTTCAATATACATGACTACACTATGATGCCCAAAAACAGGACAACCCCTCTCGATGCAAGGATTTTGAGTCAATCACTAGAAGGAAGATCCGTCCGAATTGCCTTCCGGATTAAACCGAATGCCGCTGGCGTCGCGGGAGAGACGCCCATCGCCCTCGACCTGAATAGCAAACTCGAGGTGAGGGGCATGAACAAACAGAGAAGCCGGCATGGATGACTCCCTTTATGCAGGATTTCCATTTCGATATCGTAAGTGACGGCAGTGTACGCCCCGCCAGCCCGTTTCGCAATTGCAATTGCACGTCAGTTTAAACCCCAATTGGCACTGGTACTTCCGTACTATTGGCTGGGTCCCGTACCCGTGTTACAAGCGAGACTGTTGGTCCAGGTTTTTGGGAGAGGCTGTGTTCTCGTCCGCCGATGCAGGAAACCTGACGGGGACGGCGCTAGTCGTGCCTCGGAGGAGGGCCCGACGGCCCAGAATAGGCAGGGCCAAGGAGCTGATGTGTACGGAGTTCAGAGTATGACCTGGGATCAACGGTATGAGGAACTAGGAGACGCCATTTTCATGGCGAAGATGGATGCATCAAATGTTGTCCTGCACTATGACAACGAAAAGCAAGTTCAGCGCCATCTCGAGCAAGCCTCCCAGCACCTCGCCTATGCAAAGAGCGAGCCCCATAGGCGAGAAGAGCATCTCCAAGCGGGCTTCGACGATCTGGGGAAGGCACGAGGGATCTTGGGGGTATCCCCTGTTCAATCGTATAGCTTCAGACGGTGCCAATGGCCATTTCTTTCCCCTGGAATGGACTAAGGAAAAGACGAATTCCGCCCCTCAAAGCGGAGGAAAAAAGCAGGCCGACGATGGCCCCCCTTCAGGATATAGAATCCGCCAAGCTCAGGATGCTGGAAGCGCGAAAGGCGCTTGAGGACTATGAAACACATAAGGGCTATGTCTCCTCGGGCGAACACTCCAAGCTGATTCTGGTATTCAACAAGACCACAAAGACTTACCTAAGGCTTTCGGCGGACCAACGATGATGGATAGGGCCCGGCCGCAACCACGGCGGCGCTTCGTTTCCCCAGTCAACGCCCTTTAGGACACCGTCCCCAAAACTAACAGGGGGCTCACTTCGTCCCCGTGGTCAGTTCTGCGAGGGGCAGTTTCACGGTGCTGATTTCGTAAGGTCCCACGCGCAGGACCTCCCCCTCTGGCGTCGGGCCAACTTCCTCCAGCAGGTTGGCCGGCCAAAACCTGCGGTTCTGCCCAAGGAATCGCATCGGACTTTCCGCGCTGTCACCTCGGATTTCGAACACTCGCAGCACGATCGCCTCATCCCGGTCGGCCTTCTTGAGCGCCGTGATGACAAGGTTTTCAGCATCGACCGAGCAGAACGAACGCTCCGCTGGAAGCGGTTTGTGCGACAGTTCATTCGCCGAAGTGACCGGAATCAGCGGCGTGTTGAATGCCATCCCGGCACGCCACGATCTCGCCGCGGACCAGTCGCCCTTCCTGGAGGTAAAGGAGTAACGGAAAACGTAAGTGTCCACCGGCGGCGACAGGATTTGAAACGGCCGGCCACCCCGCACCACGTTTAACGGGCTGAAGCGCGTGCCGCGCAGCATCCCCGCCCGAATCGCGCTATCGCCTACGGTCAGAAACTGATGATCGGCGCTGACGGTAAACCCCCATTCCCGGTTGCCGGCGAACACCCAGTCCTGGATCTGACGCCACCGCTTCCAAGCCTCCTTCGGCACCTCGTCTTCATTGCGCGGTCCGGCATTGGGCATCATATCGGTGGCGGCCACCGATCCGAATGGAGTGCCGTTCCGCACTTCCATGTTCGACTGCGGCAGGGGGAAGACTTGCTCGATGTTCATCGACCTGCCTGGCTTCCAATCGACGCGATCTTCCATGTCAACCGTTTTCAGTCCCTGATACAACGTGAGCCGCTGGACGATGGAAACACCGGCAACATCGCCCGTAATCCGCATGACGGTCTGGACGGGGCCGTTCTCCTCGAGTTCCACGCCGCTGATGAGGTTGACAATGGTGCGCCCGGTGGGCGGAATAATGCTGAGGTCATCGCCACCGCGTTCTTCTGAAGCTGCGATTTCAAGGTCGCTCGCCACCGTGCGGTTCAATTCCTTATCCCAGATAGCCACGCGACCGGTCGCCCGGTCCACGCTGACCCGGTAGTACTGGTTTTCCACCACGTCGGATCCGATGACGCGGGTCGATAGGTTCAAATCGCTGTCGCTTTCCAGCTTGGTCCGGCAGGCGTTGGGAAACACGTCCGGCTTATCCGCGGGCGCCAGGTAATACGTCTTGTAACCGAGCGAAGGCACGCCGCGGGCGATGAAGACCAAGTCGACCGCGCGCGAGAACCATTCGCTGTACTCCTCCACTTGAAACGGAATGGAGGTCCCTTTCTCATCCAGCAGGCGCATGGCCTTTTTGTAATCCGCAATATCGTTCGACTCGATATCGCCGAAGAGCGTCACGTGCGTTTTGACGAGGTCGTCGCGCGTCCAACCGAGCGGGTTGAAAACTACGATGGGAATGCTGCGGGGAAACGGGTGCTCGACGCGCTCGGCGATGTTCCGCAGCGAATCGCGCAGAATCTGGCCCGCACGCAAAGAGACAACCTGCGCATAGCCGAGCTTGCGTGCGTCTCCGGCTTCGCCTCCCTGGCCGTCGTTGTTGTGGTCCATCGACTTCAGCGCATCTTTCCACATCGAGTCGAATTCCGCGCCCGGGTACGGGGCGTAGCCCAACGCGTAATTGATGGCGGCAAACTTCTCGGCGTTTAGCAGAGTATCGGTGGCGGCGATTACCGGCGGCCAGAGAGGACTCAGGGAGGTGGTCAGGTTAGCCCAGGAAGAGGGGATCTCGCCGGCGAGTTCCGGAATCTCGGAGGTATCCGCCGCGGCGCGGAAAAACTCGTCCGGGGTCGCCATGCGAAAATGCCGTGGCCCGAGGCGTTCGTTCAGCACAGCCACGTTTTCAATCAGCTTCTGGCTCGGCGCCCAAAGATCAGTTCCCCAGCCCAGATACACGGGGCCGGCGGTGGTCGCTTGCACACTGTCCACGTCGCTCGCAATCGCTGCGAGGCGCGCATCATCCAGGCCGAGGTGCAGGCCGAGGTCCGCCCCCCAACCATACCCCTTGATGGTATTCCAGACCAGAACGGCCGACCCGTCCGGCGCCTTCCAGTGGAACAACGATCGATCGGGTGGGCCCATGCGAGTCATGACCATGTAGGGGGCGCCGGCCTTGCGGAGAATCTGCGGGTACTGCCGGGTGAAGCCGGGGATGTCGCCCAGGTGCGCCGCCTGCGGATCGACTCCGAAGACCTCTCGAGCATAGCGCTTTCCCAAGACCACGTTCCGCACCAGGGCCTCACCGCGAGGCAGATTCTGGTAAATCGCCGCCCACTTGGGAGCGATCTCAATGCGGCCCTGCTTCACCAGCCTCACGAACGCCTCGAGTTCCCGGGTGCCGCGATGGCCGTCCACGAAATCGGCGACGAAATCATCATCTTCCAGAAGAAAGCGAAAGTCCGGGTAACGCTCGGCCAACCCAAGTACCTTGGTAATGATGCGGTTGCCACGGCTTAGACATTCCTCCTGAGTGCCGGCCCAAAAAAGGTCGAGATGGGAAAACGGTACGATGTAAACTTCGCGTCGTCCGGGGGCAACCTGTTGGGCTCTTAGCTGATATGGACACAGAGCGAACAGTAATACAAAACTAATTACCATCCTCCGTCGCATGGCCCTCCTTTGTCATCACCACGGCCTGCCGTTGCTAGTGTGGTGTCCCGCGGAATATTTGACAATGGGATAACGCACGGACCCCCTCACCCCCGAGCCCCTCTCCCCCAAGGGGGCGAGGGGAGAGTTGATTTTACTGCCCTCGCCCCCCTGGGGGAGAGGGTGGCTCGACGAGGCGTTTTCATCAGCCGAGGCGAGACGGGGGCCCCACGTTCTGCTGGTCGTGGGGGTGAGGGGGTCTCGCCTATTGTTAACTCTAAGATGGAACACCACGCTAGCTTTTGACTCCCCAGTGCAGTCCGATACCGCCGAAGATAAAAGCGCGCGATTCAACTTGCGCGTACCCCATCCGCCGCAATAGCGAAGAGAAATCCGGCATGGAAATGAAACTCCGCAACGAGTCAGGAATGTACGTGTACAGGCGGGGGCGTCCGTGCAGCAGCAAGCCCCAGAAAGCGCCCTGGCCGTACAAATATCCCAGATAAAGCTTGCGCCAGAGCCGGTTCGCGGGCAGGAAGAAATCCAGGCTCACCATCTGGCCGCCGGCCCGAGTGACACGATGAATCTCCGCGACAGCCCGGGTCAAGTCGGGGAAGTTGCGCAGGCCGTAGCCCACGAAAACGCCATCGAACAACCCGTCGGCGAAAGGCAGCGCCAGGGCGTCGGCGCAGACCACCGCGGTGCGGCCGCGCCGACGCGCCTCGCGAAGCATCGCCTCGGTAAGATCAACCGCCACCACTCTCGCGCCCGGCAGGTTTTGCTGGACGATTTGGGAAAAGTCCCCGGTGCCGCACGCCAGGTCCAGGACCATCGCCCCGTCCGGCAATGGAGCCTTCTGCACGCCGAGCTGCTTCCAGCGCCGGTCCATGCCGTAAGAGAATACCTGAGTAATGAAGTCGTAGCGGGGGGCAATCGCCCCGAACATTTGGCGCATCAGGCGCCCGTCGCATTTCTCCGCCGGAGAGCTCATGTGCAGCATGAATCCTATCATTGTTGGGTGCACGCTGAGGTAGACTCTTCCCGTCACAAATCGAAAATCGGCAATCGGCCATTGACAATCCGGTGTATGATGCGGGCGCGGAAAATGGTTCCGCAGGGGGAAAACCAATGAGTTCACGACGGAAGTTTCTGCAAGATGCCGGATTAGCGAGTATTGCCGCGCCGTTATTCATTCCCGCGAGCGCTCTGGGCCGGGGTGGAGCCACGCCGCCGAGCGACCGGATTTCCCTGGCCTGCATCGGCCTGGGCTGGATGGGCTATGACGGCCACCTGAAGGATTTCCTGAAATTGCCGGACGCGCGCATCGTTGCCGTGTGCGACCTGGACGAGGGCCATCTGACCAAGGGAAAGTCGTTGGTCGACACCGAATACGGCGACCAGGGTTGCACGCCCTATCATGCCTTCGAAGAGGTGCTGATGCGGCGCGACGTGGACGCGGTCAGCATCGCGCTGCCCGACCACTGGCACGGCATCGTCGCCACCCAGGCGGCGCGCGCCAAGAAGGACATCTACTGCGAGAAGCCGCTGGCGCACAATTTTCGCGAAGGCCTCGCCATGGTCGAGGAGAGCGAACGCCAGGGCCGCATCTGGCAGACCGGCAGTTGGCAACGGTCGGTCGAGAACTTCCGCCAGGCCTGCGAACTCGTTCGCAATGGGCGCATCGGCAAGATCACGGCCATCGAGGTCGGGCTGCCCTCGGGTTTTTACGAAGTGAAGGACAAGTCGAAGCTGGAAATTACCACCCCGCCGCCGACTCTGTATTATGACCGCTGGCTCGGCCCCGCGGCCGAGATGCCCTACCGCGAAGCCTGTGTCCACATTAACTGGCGCTGGAACCTGAACTATGGCGGGGGCCAATTGATGGATTGGATCGGGCACCACGTCGACATCGCTCACTGGGGTATGGGCTGGGACGCGAGTGGTCCCGTCTCGGTAGAAGGCGTGGGCGAATACCCGCCGCGCACCGATCCTTTCAACGCGGCCACACGTTACAAGGTGCACGCCGTCTATCCCGATGGCACGCCGATGACCATCGCGGGCGGATACCCCGAAATCAAGAGCGGCACGAAATGGATCGGCGACAAGGGATGGGTGTGGGTCGACCGCGGCAAGATCGGCGCCGAGCCCCCATCGCTGCTGACCGAGCCGATCGGCGAGAACGAGACGAAGCTTAAGGTGAGCCCCGGCCACTACCGCGAATTCATCGATTGCGTCCGGTCGCGCGAAAAGACGCTGACGCCGGCACGCGTGGCGTTTCATTCCGCCACGCCCGGGTGGCTCGGCCAGATCGCCATGCTCACCGGGCGCAAGATCCGGTGGGATCCGGTGAAGATGGAGATCATCGGCGATGCCGAGGCCTCGAAGCTGCTGGGCCGAGAGATGCGCGCCCCCTACCAATTGGGTTGAGAGCTGTGATGAGTGATGAGTGATGAGTGATCAGTGACGAGAACGTGGCTGGCGCAGAGATGAGTCCGGATTGGGTCTTCACCTGGGATGGTTACCGCCGTTGGTCAAGAGAAATCGGTAACGGGTACTGACGCAGTTTACGTAGCGGCGGTCCAAGGGGGACCTCGAAGAGGTCCAATGTCAGTAGCCGTGGGTGAAACCCACGGGGACGATTCCCCCGAAGATTTACCGACCCCGAAGGGGTCGAATTTGATTCGGCGCTGACCCGGATTAGAAGGGCTTCGACCCCTTCAGGGTCGAAGGAGATTCTCGCTAGAGGGTCCCTGTCCGTGGGTGAAACCCACGGGGACGATTCCCCCGAAGATTTACCGACCCCGAAGGGGTCGAATTTGATTCGGCGCTGACCCGGATTAGAAGGGCTTCGACCCCTTCAGGGTCGAAGGAGATTCTCGCTAGAGGGTCCCTGTCCGTGGGTTTCACCCACGGGGACGATTCCCCCGAAGATTTACCAACCCCGAAGGGGTTGAATTTGATTCGGCGCTGACCCGGATTAGAATGGGTTCGACCCCTTCAGGGTCGAGGGGGATTCTCGCCAGAGGGTCCCTGTCCGTGGGTTTCACCCACGGGGACGATTCCCCCGAAGATTTACCAACCCCGAAGGGGTTGAATTTGATTCGGCGCTGACGCGGATTAGAATGGGTTCGACCCCTTCAGGGTCGAGGGGGATTCTCGCCAGAGGGTCCCTGTCCGTGGGTTTCACCCACGGGGACGATTCCCCCGAAGATTTACCAACCCCGAAGGGGTTGAATTTGATTCGGCGCTGACGCGGATTAGAATGGGTTCGACCCCTTCAGGGTCGAGGGGGATTCTCGCCAGAGGGTCCCTGTCCGTGGGTTTCACCCACGGCTAATGATATTGTTCCCCTTCGGGGAACAGAGGGGAGACGCCTGATTGATTCAAACTGAGTCACTGCTCTGTTTTTGGCCAAATGTTTTTGCCCAAATTGACACATCTGGGAGGGTGTGTTACGTTGGAATTCCGCGTGCAGGTCGCGAGAGCATCGAGGGCTCGCGCCGCGCCAATTAGGTAGGCTTACCAAAATGGGCAATTCGGATCGATTCTTCTTCGAGCGCTTTGGACTAACGGACGCGAATCTTGCGCAATATTTGGATGCGGCGCTTTCCGAGGGCGGCGAGTACGCAGACCTCTACTTCGAGCACACGACCTCGTCGTCGCTGCTCGTGGATGAATCGCTAGTGAAGACCGCCACCGAAGGCATTTCCATGGGCTGTGGCATTCGCGTGGTGGCAGGTGAGCAGACCGGTTACGCCTACACGGACGACCTGGCCCCGGAGAAGATCTTGAAGGCGGCAAAGATTGCGGCGCGCATTGCCAGCGGCCCGGCGCGCGTTTCGACCGTGGGTTTGAGCGCGCTCGACGCCCACCACGATTTCTATCCCGTGGCTTTGCCCTCCACGGACCGCGACCTGTCCGACAAGCTCGGATTGGTGGTCCGGGCGGATATCGCCGCGCGCGCTTACGACCCGCGCATCAAGCAGGTGCGGGCGACTTACGGCGACCAGATTCGCCACGTGCTGATCGCCGGTTCGGACGGCCGCGTGGTGACGGATTTTCAGCCACTCGTCCGGCTGAGTGTATTCACTATCGCCCAGGACGGCGGCAAGCTCCAATCCGGTTCCAGCGGCGGCGGCGGGCGCGTGGGGCTGGAATTTTTCGCCGGCGAACGGGAGCCCGAGCACTTTGCCAAGGATGCGGCGCGGCAGGCGATTGTGCAGCTCGAGGCGCGCGACGCTCCGGCCGGCGAGATGGAAGTAGTCTTGGGTCCTGGATGGCCCGGCATTCTGCTGCACGAAGCCATCGGCCATGGCTTGGAGGCGGATTTCAACCGTAAAGGCATCTCGGCCTTCAGCGGCAAGATGGGGCAGCGCGTGGCCGCCGACATTTGCACAGTGGTGGATGACGGCACCATTCCGGCGCGGCGCGGTTCGCTGAATGTGGATGATGAAGGCGAGCCCACCCAAAAAACCGTGCTGATCGAGAACGGCATCCTGCGCGCCTATTTGCAGGATAAGCTGAGCTCCGATATCCTCAAGACGACGCGGACCGGCAACGGACGGCGGGAAAGTTACGAGCACATTCCCATGCCGCGCATGACCAACACTTACATGCTGGCGGGCAATGACGCACCTGAGGATATCATTCGCTCCGTGAAACGCGGCCTCTACGCCTCCAACTTCGGCGGCGGGCAAGTGGACATCACCAACGGCAAGTTTGTGTTTTCGGCGTCGGAAGCCTACCTGATCGAGGATGGCCGGCTGACCGCCCCCGTGAAGGGCGCTACGCTGATCGGCGACGGCCCGACCGTGTTGACCCGCGTCACCGCCGTGGGTAACGATTTGAAGCTCGACCCGGGAATCGGCACTTGCGGCAAAGACGGGCAAAGCGTGCCGGTGGGCGTGGGTATTCCCACCATCAAGGTCAGCAGACTGACCGTAGGCGGCACAGCGCCACGCGCCGCGGCATCTTTTACGTAGCTGATAGCTGACAGCCGACAGCTTACAGTAGCTGTTAGCTGTTGGCTGTGAGCTGTTAGCTGTGAGCTGTGAGCTGTGAGCTAAGAATGGCAGAACAACAACTGGAACAGATTGCCGTGGAAATGGTGAACCGCGCCACGCGTGCGGGCGCCACGGCGGCGGATGTGACCGTCCTCGAAGCGGATGAGTTTTCCACGGCGCTGCGGCTCGGCCAGATCGAGAAGCTGAAAGAGGCAGCGTCCAAGGCTCTGGGATTGCGCATTTTCCTGGGAGCACGCAGCGCGTCCTCCTTCTCCAGCGATTTTTCGCAACCCTCTCTGGAGCGGCTGGTGGAGCGCACCCTGGCGATGTCGCGGGTTACTTCGGAAGATCCCGCCAGCGGCCTGCCTGACGAGGCGCTGTTGGGCTGTTACGAAGGCGATTTGGGACTCTACTCCGAGGATGTGGCGGGGCTCTCCACCGAAGAGTGCATTGACTACGCCCGGCGCGCCGAGCAGGCGGCGCTCAGCGCCGACCCCCGCATTAAGAATTCCGAGGGGGCGTGGTTTGAATCGAGCGTGGGGCGCAGGGCCTACGCGAATTCGCTGGGTTTCGCGGGCAGTTACCGGTCATCGTACTGTGCGGGTTCCGTGGCGCCGGTGGCGGAGGATGGCGGCATGCAGCGCGACTACTGGTATTCCGTGTCGCGGCGCCGCAGCGCGCTGGAAAGTCCCGAGGCGGTGGGACGCAAGGCCGCCGAACGCACGTTGCGCAAGCTCGGGGGGCGCAAAATGGCAACCTGCCAGGTGCCGGTGATTTTCGATCCGGAAACCGCCCCGTCGCTGGTCGGTCACATTTTTGAGGCAGTGCGCGGCGACGCCATCTATCGCAGCGCCTCATTTTTGACCGGGAAGCTAAACCAGAAGGTCGCAAATGAGCGCGTAACCATCCTCGATGACGGCCTGCGTCCGGGCGGGTTTGGCACGCGTCCCTTCGACGGCGAGGGGATTCCGGCATCGGTGACGCCCGTCATTGAAAAGGGCGTGCTCAGCAATTACCTGTTAAACTGCTACACGGCGCGCAAGCTGAATATGCGCACAACCGGGAACGCCTCTCGGGGTGTATCCGGACCACCCAACGTGGGGCCCAAGAATTTCTACATGGCGCCGGGCCCCCATACCGCCGAGGAAATTCGCCATTCGGTAAAGGCGGGCTTTTATGTTACCGACCTGATTGGCTTCGGCGTGAATATTGTGACGGGTGATTATTCCCGCGGGGCCGCGGGGATGTGGATCGATAACGGAGAGTTTGCCTATCCGGTGGAAGAGGTCACCATCGCGGGAAATCTGGCCGAAATGCTGAACCACATCGAGATGGTGGGCTCTGATCTGGAATTTCGCAGCGCCATCGCGGCGCCTACCTTACTGATTTCCGGCCTGACAGTGGCTGGAACCTGATTGACAACCATGCCTCGGAACGATCACGGTGTTTCCACTCTCAATATTATCTTAATTGTGTTTGTAGTTCTGGCCGCGCTGGCCGCGGTCTGGGTTCTCCACCAACACCACGCTGCCTCCCGTCCGGCTTCGGCCGGCGCGGGGCGGCCGGCGATGACCGCGGAGCAGAGTGCTTATCTGGCTTCGCTTGCCTTCGGTGACCTGCGCATGACCGCCGCTGCCAACTTCCTCGGCGACACAGTAACCTACCTGGATGGCAGCGTCACCAACCAGGGTTCGAAGGTGGTTCGCCGCCTCGATGTGGAATTGAATTTTGTGGATGTTCTCAACCAGGTGGTGCTGCGCGAGACCGCTCATCCCCTGGCGGATCACGCCACGCCTTTGCAGCCGCGTGAAACCCGCGCCTTTCGCGTGGCCTTCGAGCACCTGCCGGTGGATTGGAATCGAGTGCCCCCGACCGTAAAAGCCGTCTACGTGGAATTTTGAGTAGCAAAAAAGACGAAACTCGAAAATCGCCCCGACCTTCGAGTTTCAATTTTCGAATTTCGGCGTTACCCGGTTTGTTATCGTCCCAATTCCAGGCGGCGGTATAGGGGAAGAGGCAGCCCGGCTTTTTCCATCTTGGCCTGGGTCTGGGCCACGTCGTAAGGTGTGCGGTAATACTCCACTTCTTTCCGCCCCGTGTCGAGAATGGCAAACCCGGCGCGCCAATCGTGGTCGCGCGGCTGGCCCACGGAGCCGGGATTGACCAGATAGCGCGTGGTGTCCTCGATCTGGAGGGTCAGGGTCAAGCCATCCACCGTGGGCGGGAAGCGGACGGATTGAAAACGCCCGGCAGCCGTCAGCCTGAAGCCGCCTTGCAGGTGCGTGTGGCCAAAGCAGACGACTTGAGCCTCCGGACTGCGCAGCATGGGCAGCGCTTGTGCGGGCCCCAGAATGTACTCGTCCTCATCCTGGGGTGACCCATGCACGAAAATAAACCCCTCCATCAAGGCGGGACCCATGGGAAGGGCGCGCAGGTAGTCGATATGCTCGGGCGTGAGGGCTTCGCGAGTCCACTCCGTGGCCATGCGTGCGTAAGGGTTGAATTCCTTGGCGTCGTCGATGCCGCAACAGGCCTTGTCGTGGTTGCCGCGAATGACGATCTTGCAAAGGTTACGAATCTTATCCACCACCTCGTTGGGATTCGGGCCATAGCCCACGAGGTCGCCTAAACACACCGCCATATCATATTTCCCGGCAGCGAGTTCAAGGCAAGTGTAGAGAGCTTCGAGATTGGAATGGACGTCGCTGAGGAGCAGGTAGCGCATAGGGTTCCCGAGAGTGAGGAATTATAAACTAGAAGGCCTGCGGAAAGGCGCAAAATTCGCTCTGGGGGGAATGAGGCATGAACTATCTCGCGGGAATCCGGACCCGGCGCGGCCCGCAGATTTTTGACCGTTCGGACGGAATTCGCTAAAATCCAAAGGTTTAGGCGCCGCTCGCCGCCGGCGTCAAAGTGAGAGATATGCTGCGTTTTCAAACCGCCGGAGAGTCACATGGTCAAGGCTTGGTGGCAATCCTGCAAGGATTGCCCGCCGGGCTGCGGATCGATTTTGACGATGTGAATCGTGAGTTGAAGCGCCGTCAAGGCGGCTATGGGCGCGGCGGGCGCATGAAGATAGAAACTGACACCGCTCAATTCCTTTCCGGCGTGAGGCATGGACAGACCATTGGTTCGCCCATCGCCATCCTGATTGTGAATCGGGATTGGGAAAACTGGAAAGAGGCCATGGCGGTGGAAGACCGGCCGGAATCGCGGGCCAAATACAAACCGCTTTCCCCGCCGCGGCCCGGCCACGCAGATTTGGCGGGATGCCTGAAATATAATTTTCGCGAGGCCCGCTATGTTCTGGAGCGTGCCAGCGCTCGCGAGACCGCCGCGCGAGTGGCGGTAGGAGCGGTGGCCAAGCTCTTCTTGAGAAGTTTTGCCATTGAAGTTGCCAGCCACGTTGTGGCGCTCGGCGAGGTGAGGCTGGCGAGTGACCAAGTACCGTTCGAGGCCGTGTTGGCTCTGCGGGATCGGGGAGATTTGATGCTGGCGTGCGTGGACCCCGCCGTCGAAGCGCGCATGAAAGAAGCGGTGGACCGCGCCACGGAGAATCGTGACACCGTGGGGGGAACGTTTGAAGTGATCGCGCGGGGCCTTCCCCCTGGTTTGGGGTCGTGTGCACAGTGGGATGAGCGGCTTGACGGCCAGTTGGCTCAGGCTGTCATGTCGATTCAAGCCGTCAAAGCCGTAGAGATCGGCAGCGGCATCTCGAGCGCTGCGGCCATGGGCTCAAACGTTCACGACGAGATTGGATACGACCGCGCCCACGCGCGCTTTACACGCAAAACCAATCGCGCCGGCGGCCTGGAGGGCGGGATAACCAACGGGGAAGACCTGGTGGTGCGCGGCTACCTGAAGCCCATTTCCACGCTGCGACGTCCGCTCGAATCGGTGGATTTTGAAAGTAAAGAAACGGTCAAAGCCGCCTACGAGCGCTCGGATATTTGCGTGCTGCCCGCCGGCGGCGTGGTGGGCGAAGCGATGGTGGCGCTCATCCTGGCGCGCTCCATGCTGGAGAAGTTTGGCGGAGACTCGATGGAAGAGACGCACCGCAATTTTGATGGCTACCTGGAGCAAATCAGGAGGTTCTAGCTCGAAGCTCGAAAATCGGAATTCGAAATCCGCGAATGGAGCTGGCACGGAGGCCAAAGCTCGCACAGTCCGCGCAAACCGAGTTCTCGATTTTCGAGTTTCGATTTTCGAATTTCGAACATGATCTATCCTATTGTCAAATACGGTCGAGAAGTTCTGGAGAAGCCCGGCAATCCTGTGGTCGACTTTAACAGCAATTTGGAAAAGCTCGTGGCGGACATGTTTGAAACCATGTATGCGGCGAACGGTGTGGGCTTGGCGGCGCCGCAGATCGGGCTGCCTCTGCGCTTGTGCGTCATCGACACGACCTCGGGCGAAGATCCCTCGACCAAGCTGGTACTGGCGAATCCCGTGATCGTTTCTATGGAAGGCGAGCTCGTGCAGGAGGAGGGGTGCTTGAGCTTGCCGGATTTTCGCGCCAAGACGCCCCGCCCGGAGCGCGTCACGGTGCGGGCTCAGGATATTCACGGCCAGGAATTCACCTTGACCGGTGAGGGCTTGCTGGCGCGCGCCTTTTGCCATGAGACCGATCACCTGAACGGCAAGCTCTTCATCCAATACGTCGGCCGCTTGAGGCGGGAGTCCATCAAGCGCAAAGTGCGCAAGATGATGAAAGCGGGAGAGTGGTAGAGCGGTTGTCGGCGGTGGGTTGTCAGAAGCCGGTAGAAGAACCCGGCCACTGCTAGCCCATCCACCGAAAACCGACAACCGAGAACCGACGGCTCATGCATTTGATTTTCTGCGGCACACCCGATTTCGCTGTTCCCACCCTGGAAAGGCTCATCGCAGAGAAATATGCGATCGACCTCGTCGTAACCAACCTCGATGAACCCAGTGGGCGCGGGTACGAATTAAAAGCCCCGCCCGTGAAGCAAGTGGCATTGGACGCGGGCCTGGATATCTACCAGCCGGCAAAGTTGAAAGATCCCGCGACGGTAGAATTCCTATCGCGCTATCGGCCTGACGCCATGGTGGTGGTGGCTTACGGGCACATCCTTCCGAAGTGGATGATCGACCTGCCGCGACTTGGGTGCATCAATCTGCACGCCTCGCTCCTTCCCAAGTATCGCGGGGCGGCGCCCATTCAGTGGTCACTGATTCGCGGCGAGGCGGTAACCGGCGTCACCACCATGCGAATCGATGAGGGGTTGGATACCGGTGACATTTTGCTGAAGAGAGAAGTGCGAATTCAGGACGATGACACCGCGGAAACACTCAGCGGACGGCTCAGCCAGCTTGGGGCGGATCTGATGATTGAGACTTTACGCTGGCTGGAACGGGGCGACCTTCAGGCACAGCCTCAGGATCACGCGCAGGCGACCCTTGCGCCCATCCTGAAGAAGGAAGATGGACGAATCGATTGGAATCTCCCGGCGCTGGACATTTGGAATCGCATCCGTGGCCTGCGGCCATGGCCGGGCGCGTATACGAGGTTTCGCGGCAAGAATCTGCACATCTGGGCTGCATCCCGCCCGGCCATTGGCGAGGCGATGCCTCTTGATCCTGGGGCGCTGATTGCTGACCGTGGCAGGCTCCGCGTGACTTGCGGCCAGGGGACATTACTGGAGCTGGCGGAAATTCAACTCGAAGGCCGCAAGCGAATGCCGGCGCGCGATTTTCTCAACGGGGTGAGGATTGCGCCGGGAGAGAAAGTGGATAAAGGGCGAATGGCCGAGGATGGGGGTGATTCGGCAAATTGATGGCGAGCTCATGCTCATTGCTATCCATATCTAAAACAATGTGTTAAACAGCTAATATTCAAGTTTTACTTTCATTTTTAGCCTGTCATGCCCATTTCTCCTGCCCGAAAAGCCGCCTATGAGATTCTGCAACGCCTTAAACCCGGGCGGGAATTTGCGGTGGATTTATTGCAGCATCCAGACATTTCTGCCCTGAAGGAGGCTGACCGGCGTCTGACAACCGAAATCGTGATGGGCGTGTTGCGTTGGCGCGGCGACCTGGACTTTCAAATCGAGCAGCTTTCGGGAAAAAGCGTGAAGGGGTTCGATTCCGAGGTGCTGACGGTCCTTCGCATGGGCGTTTACCAGATTCGGATCTTGGAAAGGGTCCCGAAGCGTGCGGTGGTGGATGATGCCGTCGAGCTGACCAAAGCCGCGCGCAAGCGGTCTGCCGCCGGCCTGGTCAATGCGGTACTGAGAAAGTGCGAGCCTCCCCGGGACCGCTTGTTGGGTTGCGACTTTGAACATCTTTCTGCCGACAATCGGAATAGCGTGCGGCGCGCCTTTCCCGAATGGTTGTTGAAGCGCTGGGAAGGGACTGCAGTTACCGCGGACGGATCGGGCGAAGCGGGAGCCGTGCGACTGGCCTATGCCAGCCTCGCGACTCCTCGCACCACGCTGCGGGTGGTTAATGTTGGTGAGGATTTGCAAGGCATTCGCCAGGAGTTGGAAGCGGCAGGCGTCGCCACAACGTCTTGCGAGTACGCCCAGGCGCATGGACTGACGGTGAAGTCCGGGCAGGTTCAAAATACCCGCGCGTACCGGGAAGGACGCGTGGTGATTCAGGACGAGGCTTCGCAACTGGTGGCAGAACTCGTGTCGCCCGAGCGCGGGCAGCGGGTTCTGGACCTTTGCGTCGCGCCGGGGATGAAGGCGGGACAACTCGCGCAAATGCTGGGAACCGGAACGCTGGTAGCTTGCGATCGTAGCGCGGCACGTCTGCGCATCCTGGCCAAACTCCTGCCGCGGTGGGTCCCTGCACCAGTCCACTTGTCGATGCTCCGACTTGACGCGAGGCGCCCGCTTCCTTTCGGGGGAAAGTTCGAGCGGATCTTGCTGGACGCACCCTGTTCGGGCACGGGAACGCTGGCGCGCAATCCGGAAATCAAGTGGCGGCTTCGCCCGGAGGACATCACCCGCCTGGCGGAGTTGCAGGCCATGATGCTGCGGAATGCGCTGCCCGTATTGACGCAGAACGGGCGCTTGGTTTATGCCACCTGTTCGCTGGAACCGGAGGAGAACGAAGGGGTGGTCGAGAAGGTCCTCAGCGATGAGCCCGCATTTCGGCTCCTTACATCACAAGAACTTGCCGAGAAGCATCCGCACCTGATCCCCCTTTTCGATTCGCGAGGGTATTTCCGCACCCGCCCCGATCAACACGCGATGGATGGATTCACCGCCGCAGTGATTGTCCGCAAGGAAGCGAATAGCCCCGCGTCCCACAAGTACGGTCGGCAATTGGAGCCTCATCCTCTCACGTGAACTTGCCGATAACCGATGCGGGGGAGTGTGCGCAGCCGGACTGATTGTCTAAAGCCTGCGCCGGGGCGGGATGGTGCCTCTTCATCTGCGTGGTCAGTTCCGCCGATAACCGAAGCGGGGGAGTGTGCGCAGCCGGACTGATTGTCTAAAGGCTGCGCCGGGGCGGGATGGCGCCTCCTCATCGGGGTGCCCGTTTCCGCCGATAACCGAAGCGGGGGAGTGTGCGCAGCCGGACTGATTGTCTAAAGGCTGCGCCGGGGCGGGATGGCGGCTCAAAGGTGTGAAGAAATCCCCAAGAACCTTCTGACCGCAGAGACACCGAGGCACAGAGTGATGAAATCAAAAGGCCTTTTCTCTGCGCCTCAGTGCCTCTGTGGTTGAGATATGTCTTTTTACACCTTCCTCCTCATCGGGATGCCCGTTTCCGCCGATAGCCGAGGTGGGGTAGTGTGCGCGGCCGGATTGATTGTCCAAAGCCTGTGCCGGGGCGGGATGGCGGCTCAAAGGTGTGAAGAAATCCCCAAGAACCTTCTGACCGCAGAGACACCGAGGCACAGAGTGATGAAATCAAAAGGCCTTTTCTCTGCGCCTCAGTGCCTCTGTGGTTGAGATATGCCTTTTTACACCTTCCTCCTCATCGGGATGCCCGTTTCCGCCGATAACCGATGCGGGGGAGTGTGCGCGGCCGGGTTGATTGTTTGAAGCCTGCGCCGGGGCGAGATGGTGCCTCCTCATCTGCGTGGTCAGTTCCGCCGATAACCGATGCGGGGGAGTGTGCGCAGCCGGATTGATTGTTCAAAGGCTGCGCCGGGGCGGGATGGCGCCTCCTCATCGGGATGCTCGGTTCCGCCGATAACCGAGGTGGGGTAGTGTGCGCAGCCGGATTGATGGTCTAAAGCCTGCGCCGGGGCGGGATGGCGCCTCCTCATCTGCGTGGTCAGTTCCGCCGATAACCGAGGTGGGGGAGTGTGCGCGGCCGGATTAATTGTCCAAAGGCTGCGCCGGGGCGGAATGGCGCCTCTTCATCTGCGTGGTCAGTTCCGCCGATAACCGATGCGGGGGAGTGTGCGCAGCCGGATTGATTGTTCAAAGGCTGCGCCGGGGCGGGATGGCGCCTCCTCATCGGGATGCTCGGTTCCGCCGATAACCGAGGTGGGGTAGTGTGCGCAGCCGGATTGATGGTCTAAAGCCTGCGCCGGGGCGGGATGGCGCCTCCTCATCTGCGTGGTCGGTTCTGCCGATAACCGAAGTGGGGGAGTGTGCGCAGCCGGGTTAATTGTCTGAAGGCTGCCCCGGGGGGAGGGATGCCGCCTCGAAGGTGCGAAAAAATCCCCAAGAACCTTCTGACCACAGAGACACCGAGGCAGCGCGCGGCGGAGCCGCAACCAAAGCCGTGCCATGGCCGTCCCGGCCATGCTCGAGCACGGGCGAGAGAAGCTGTGAAAGAATCACCTTCGGCATCGAGAGGTGGAGTTTCGACGATGCGTTTTGAAGGTATTGATCGTCGACGACGGTAAGTAATTATGGTGGCTTCATTCGGTGACCTTCCTTTCCGCCCCGCCTTTGGCTCCTCGGCTCGGGGCTTGGGCCGCAGCCATCCCCGGGAGGCAGGTTCCTCAGGCGGCAAGCGCGGCCCGGCGCACTTTCCAGCGCAGGCGAAACCATTGCTGAATATTGTAGGTGAGGCAAGCCCACAGCACCTCGCAACGGGCTTTCTTCAACCCCCGCACGCAGAACTGCCGCAATCCGAGCTTGGTCTTCAGCCACAGGTTGCTGAACTCGGCCACCGGGCCGCGCCGACGATAGGCGGCGCGCGCCTCCTCCGTCTGCATCTTGGCCACATACGCCGCCACCGTGGGGAGATTCTCACTGCGCACGAGCAGGCGCCCGTACTTGCCCGGCTGGCACCCCGCACGCAGCGGACAATCCCGGCAGTCGGCCGCGCGCGCCTGGTAAACCTGATGCACCACCCCCACGCGCCCGCGTCGCGTCCTCCGATGCGCCAGCTTATGACCCGCAGGACAGGTGTAGGAGTCGCTCTCCGGGTGGTAGCGGAATTTTTCTGGATAGAAGGCCGCATCGACGCCGCGCCGCTCGAAGTGCTTCCGCGCCGCTTCCCTCTTCGGCTGCATCGTACTGCCGATCAGGTCCACCCCGCTCTCCGCCGCCTCCAGCACGTTCTCGCGTGTGGTGTAGCCCTCATCCACAATCATCTGCCCTGGCGCCCGCCCGTTCTGCCGCTTCACTTCCTCCAGCGCCGGTACCAGTTGTTGCTGGTCGCTGGCCTCCTGGGTGATGCCGGCCCCTACGATGATCGAGTGCGCCGTGTCGGTCGAGAGTTGCACGTTGTGACTGACCGCGAAACCCCCGTCGCTCTGTTTCATCACCCGCGCTTCCGGATCGGTCTCGCTGGCGCGCCGCTCCGACTTCTCCTGGCGCCCCTCGGGAGCGGCTTGCACCTTCTGCAGTTCCTCCAGCGCCTGCTCCAATCTCTCCACCTTCTCGCGCGCCGCCCGCTCCCGCGCCTTCCGCCGACGCTGATCGCCCGCCTCTTCCCGCGGATCCCCCATCGCCTGCACCCGCTGCTGCGCCGCCTGCAGATGCGCCCGCAAGGTCGGCTCGCGATGCATCGACTGGCCGCTCGCCGCCGCTTTCACCTTGGTCCCGTCGTGCACCACCTGCTCCAGCGTGATCAATCCCTCGCTGCTCAAAATCGCCAGCAGTTGCGCGAACAGCCCGTCCAGCGCCTCCTGATGGTCCACCCGAAAGTCCGACAGGGTGTGATGATTGACCACCTCGCACCCCGTCAGCCACTGATAGGCGGGGTGGTAGCCGCAGCGCCGCTCCACTTCCCGCGCCGAACTCACCCGCTCGCTGTAGGCGTAAATCCACAGCGCGATCAGCAGCCGCGGGTCCTTCGGCGAACGTCCCGCCGCCCCTTCCACCGCCCGCACCTCGACCGTGTAAGACGCCAGGTCCAGCCGCCCCGTCATCTCCCAAATCGCCCGCGCCAGGTGGTCGGGCTCCAGCAACTGCTCCACGTCCACCGTGCGCAACACCATCTGCTGGCGATTGATCGGCTCGAAACGCGGCCGGCCCTGGGGCTCGCCCGCCTGCGCCTCTGCCGCGGGCGGCCCCGCCGGCCACTCGCTCTCCCCCCAGATCGTTGGCTGCTGCCCCGCGCCGTCCTTACGCATGCGCCCGCCTCCGCCCGTGAGATGCCTCGGTCGGCCGCGGAGTGCGCTTCAACACCAGCGTGTGCTTGTCCTCCACCACCCACTCGATCAACTCACCCTTCTCGATCTCCAAAGCTTGCGCCAAGGGCGCCGGACAAATCAGATACCATTGGCGGTTCTTGCCCCCCCGCTGAATCACCTGCACCGTGGACTGGTAACCCATGCTGGACCTCCCTCCGGCAACGTCAGAGGAAGTATATCATAGCCATATCGCTAGTCAAGTCTTTTTTGATTTTTTCACAGCTTCAGACGCCCGTGGCACGAAATCTTCGCACGTCACGAAGAATCTCGGGATTAGTAGTACATAGTGATGAAATCAAGAGGCCTTTTCTCTGCGTCTCAGTGCCTCTTTGGTTGAGCTATGTCTTTTCACACCTTTCTCCTCATCGGGATGCTCGGTTCCGCCGATAACCGAGGTGGGGTAGTGTGCGCAGCCGGATTGATGGTCTAAAGCCTGCGCCGGGGCGGGATGGCGCCTCCTCATCGGGGTGCCCGTTTCCGCCGATAACCGATGCGGGGTAGTGTGCGCAGCCGGGTTGATTGTTTGAAGCCTGTGCCGGGGCGGGATGGCGCCTCTTCATCTGCGTGGTCAGTTCCGCCGATAACCGAAGCGGGGGAGTGTGCGCAGCCGGATTGATTGTTCAAAGGCTGCGCCGGGGCGGGATGGCGCCTCCTCATCGGGATGCTCGGTTCCGCCGATAACCGAGGTGGGGTAGTGTGCGCAGCCGGATTGATGGTCTAAAGCCTGCGCCGGGGCGGGATGGCGCCTCCTCATCTGCGTGGTCGGTTCTGCCGATAACCGAAGTGGGGGAGTGTGCGCAGCCGGGTTAATTGTCTGAAGGCTGCCCCGGGGGGAGGGATGCCGCCTCGAAGGTGCGAAAAAATCCCCAAGAACCTTCTGACCACAGAGACACCGAGGCAGCGCGCGGCGGAGCCGCAACCAAAGCCGTGCCATGGCCGTCCCGGCCATGCTCGAGCACGGGCGAGACGCCCGTGGCACGAAATCTTCGCACGTCACGAAGAATCTCGGGATTAGTAGTACATAGTGATGAAATCAAGAGGCCTTTTCTCTGCGTCTCAGTGCCTCTTTGGTTGAGCTATGTCTTTTCACACCTTTCTCCTCATCGGGATGCCCGTTTCTGCCGATAGCCGAGGTGGGGGGGCGAGACGGGGGGCAGCCGACTTCACCCGCTGCGGCGCCATCCTGATCCAGCATAGGAGGCATAGCGCACCTTCGTCTTTGAGGTCCACAGCTCTTCCTGCGACACGCGCTCCTCCAATGCGAGAGGGCGCCCATCTTTGAGATTTGCGGTCCTTGCAAGGGAAGTGCCGCGGACCCCAAGAACGGGGGGCCGCGCTACGTGACGACGCAATCCCCGAACGCCTTTCTCCCCGGGTTAAAGCAAACGTAGCGCAGGGCGGCGGAGCCGCAACCAATCCGTCTCGTAGGGGCTGGGCTTGCCCTGCCCTTGTAATTTGTCGCGGGTGTGGAACGAGGGCAGGGCAAGCCCAGCCCCTACGAGACGTGCAAATTGTTTGCAAAGAGAACAAGAAATTACGGTATTGCAATGCAGAGGTCTGCCATTAAGGTCTGCGCCCTTTCCCTAGACTCCACTCCCAAACCCAAGAGCAGGTGTGGGACTTTGCGATTTACGGCATTTGCAAGGAACTCGGGCAATGTTCTCATCGGTCTCGGCTTCGAGATACGCGTCCAGCTCGCGCGCCCGCTCCTGATCCCAATAGCGGCGGCGAAAGAATCGAGTCCAGCTCATGGTGAGTCCTCAGTATTCAGTTATCAGTCGTCAGTTGTGAGCGTTCAGCTCTCAGCTTTCAGCGATCAACTACGGCCCTGTGGCCCACCAGGTCATTAGCTGAAGGCTGACCACCCCCGCGGCAGTGGCACAGGCGCTCCTGCCTGTGCCCTATGCTAAAGCTGCATCAGCCTTCAGCACAGGCAAGAGTGCCTGTGCCACCAGCCTTTACTGTCCACTCGCCACTATCCACCAACCACTGCCCTACTCATACCTCAGCGCCACCATGGGATCGACCTTCGTCGCGCGGCGGGCAGGAAAATACGACGCCAACAGGGCAACGCTCACGGCGGCGAGGGTTGCGGCCAGGTAACTCAGTGGGTCCAAAAGCGGGATGCCGTAAATGACCTGGGACATCAGCCGGGACGCCGCCAAAGCACCGAGCAAACCGATGACCGCGCCTATTCCACCGAAGCGCAGACCCTCGCGCAGGACAAGTCTCAGAACATCGTTGCGCCGAGCCCCCAACGCCATTCGAATCCCGATCTCATGGGAACGCCGGCTGACGTGGTAAGCCACCGTCGCATACAACCCCACTGCGGCCAGAAAGATTCCCAGGATGCCGAGGCTCGCCAGCAGCTCCGCCCTTGAGCGCTCCACCGACAAGACATCCTGCATGTAGTCTTTGAAGGTCACCGCATTGACGATGGGAAGATGTTTATCGACTGCCGCCGTTTCTTTCAGGATAGCAGGGAGGAAGGACCGGGGATCGCCGGCCGTTTCCAAAAACAGCACGCACTCGAACGAGAACACCTGCGTGAAAGGAAGGTAGAGGTAGGGTTGGACTGTTTCATGAAGTCTGACGTATCTTCCTGGCTCGACAACCCCGACAATCTGATAGTCCTTTTTGTCAATCCGGAGTGATCTTCCCACGGGGTTCTGGCCAGGCCAGAATCGATTCGCCATGGCGTCATTGATGATGACGACCGGGGCAGTGGAGGGCATATCGAACTCATTGAAATCCCGCCCCTTCTCGATCCGTGCGCCTACTGTCGCAAAAAACTTCGGGGCAACAATGTTATAGCGAATCTCGAAATGATCGGTTCCGGGAGGCGGCTGCACTCCGGGAATAACCACCGCCTGCGTTTCTCCTTCTTCAGCGCCAGTTAAGGGAGGCCGCCGGGCGTAGCTGGCGCGCACGACCCCCGGAGCGGATTCCACGCGCGCCGCCAAAGCCGGATAAAGAGCGGCGGATTGGGCTTGATTATAGCCGTACAGCATAGGCGGCGCTACGGAAAGCATGACCACATTCTTCTTCGGGTCAAATCCGGGATTGATGCCCTGACTGTAGAGCAAACTGCGCAACAACAATGCCGATCCGGCCAGGAGGACCACCGAGAGTGCGATTTCCCCGCACACGAGCAAGCTGCGCAGGGGCAGCCGCCCCGTCGCGTGTTCCCGGTTTTCACCTTTGAGGGCAGCAGTCAAGTCGCCTTTCACGGCACGAAGCGCCGGCGCCAGTCCAAAGATTAAAGCTGACAGGAGCGAGATAGCCGTGGTGAATAGCAGCACGCGGTCGTCGAGCTTGAGGTTCATACCCGCCAGGCCGGGAACGACCGCGGGCCCCAGCCTCATAAGCCACGCGGCCAGCAGGAGCCCCAGGGCCCCGCCCGCCACGGACAGGAGAAGTCCTTCGGTGAGAAGCTGGCCAATCAGTCGCCGCTGTCCCGCTCCTAACGCCCGGCGCATGGCGATTTCGCGCTGTCTCCGCTCGGATTGCGCCAACAGTAGGTTGGCGACATTCGCGCAGGATATCAGGAGAACCAGGCCCACCATCGCCATCATGTAGATTCCCGTTTGCATTCCTTGGTACTTCCACTTGGAAGCAGGCCAAGCGAGGAATCTGACGTCGTGGTTGCTAGCGGGAAAAGCTAGCGCCAGGCGTTGCGCGAGCGTCTGAAGTTGCGCACGTGCCTCACTGATTTGAATGTTGGGGCGAAGATGCCCGGCTACCTCAAACCAGCGGGTGTCGCGCGCAGCATCCCAACGGTCCTCACCGGGAACCATCGTTTCCCAACCCTCCTTGGTGAGCCAGATGTTGGGGCCACCTTCCTGCTGCAAGCCGCAAAAGTCTTGGGGAGTGATGCCGATCACCGTGAATTCTCTCCCGTCGAGAACGGCGATTTTGCCGGGCAGAGAGGGATCGCCGCCAAAGTAGTGCTGCCAGAGATTGTAGCTCACGAGAACGGAGTGGCCCTCGGCGGCAGCCTGGTCGGGCTGCGGTGAAAATGTGCGGCCCCGCAGCGCCTTTACGCCCAGTGCCGCGAAGTAGTTCTGCGAGACGACTTCGGCGGTTAACTTTTGGCCCGCTCGTTGGGCCCCACCGCTGATGAAGCCTGCGCGGTAGCCATAGGCCACCACGTCGGAAAAAGCGCTGGCTTGCTGGCGTATGTCAAGATAATCGGGATACGAGATATGATTGCCAAAATCGGTGGTGATCATTGCCAAGCGCCCTGGGTCCCTCACCGGCCAGGGCCGGAGAAGTTCGGTATCTACGATACTGAAAATCGTGGAATTGGCGCCGATGCCCAGCGCTAAAGAAAGCACGGCCACGGCGGTGAATCCGGGATTCTTCGCCAGCATCCGCAGGGCGAAGCGGAGATCCTGCCAGAGGGTTTCGATCCAGCCAAGGCTGTTCATGTGATAGATCTCCTCACGGATCATCGTGGTGTTGCCGAGTTTGCGGTGCGCGGCGTAACGCGCCTCGTCCGGCGACATGCCTCGGGCAATGTTATCGTCCGTTTCGGCCTCGAGATACGCTTCGAGCTCACGCGCTCGCTCCTGATCCCAATACCGGCGGCGGAAGAATCGAGTCCAGCTCATGGTGAGTCCTCAGCTTTCAGCTTTCAGCGTTCGGCTGCGGCCCCCCCTGACCCATGGGGTCTTTAGCTGATCGCTGAAGGCTGAGAGCTGAAAGCTCAAGTCAAATCCAAGCTGCAATGTGGTAGTCTCCTGTCGTAAAATATGCTCAGGGAGGATTGCCGATGAATGTTGCACTGCCAGCCGATCTCGAGAAGCGCGTCAACGAAACGGTCGCGCGCGGGGAATTTTCCAGTCGCGAAAAATTCTTTGAGGAAGCGGCCGAACTCCTTCTGGACCTCCGGCAGGGCGATGGGCGGCCGGTTCCGGTGGACGAACATTGGCAGAGGCGCGTGGACGTGTTCGCGGAAGAAGCCCAAGCCGGCGGAGAAGCCAGGGAAATGACGGATCGCGACTGGGCCGAGGTCGAGCGGGCCGGGCTTGCCTTGATGCGAGCCAGGAAGAAAGCGTAGCCGGGCGTGGGTCGAGCGATGGTAAGGCCGGCCGCGCGGCGTGATCTCATCCGGCATTTCGTCTGGCTCGGCGAGAACGGCAGTATCGAGGCGGCGCACCGCTTCCTCGCCGCCGCCCGTGCCTCCTTCCTCGAATTGGCGCAAGCGCCCAATCTCGGCGCCCCCGGTAAATCCGAAAAGTTCCCAACCTTGCGAATGTGGCGAGTCCGACATTTCGAAAAGTACCTGATTTTCTATTACCCCCGGACGAACGGGGTCCAGATCGAGCGCGTCATCCACGCTTCCCAGGACTACACCCGCATCTTGTCACCAGACCTTTAGCCACTGTCCACTGTTCACTATCCACTGCCCTACTCATACCGCAGCGCCACCATGGGATCAACCTTGGTCGCCCGGCGGGCGGGGATGTAGTTGGCCATGAGCGCGACCGCGGTCAGGATCAGAGACACCGCGACAAAGGTCAGCGGGTCCCGGACCGTTACTCCATAGAGCAGGTTGGACAAAAATCGTGTTAGCGCCAGCGCGCCGGCAAGGCCGAGGGTTATGCCCGCGAGCGCCAGCGCCGCCCCGCGGCGTAATACGAGCCTCATGACATCCTGCTGCTGCGCTCCCAGCGCCCTGCGGATTCCGATCTCGTGTGTGCGCCGGGTCACGGAGTAGGCCATGACGCCGTAAACGCCAACTCCCGCCAGGATCAACGCCACACCGGCGAAGATGCCCAGGACCATCGCGTTAAAACGCTGTGGCGCCACGGCCTGCGAGAATCGCTCTTCCATGGTAGCAACATCAAAGACGGGCTGATCCGGGTCCACCTCCTTTACCTTACTTCGCACTGCGGCGGCGAGCGATACCGGGTCGGAAGTGGCGTGGACGATCAGCGTCATGGAAGGATCAGGCTGTTGAAGGTAGGATACAAAAAACTCGCCGGGCGGTTCGGTGGTAAGAGGCAGGTGTCGCGTGCTCCGCACGACGCCTATAATCGAATACCAGGAGCCGTCGATGATGCGGATGCGGTGGCCAATCGGATTCCCCTGTCCGAAATAGCGCCGGGCGAAAATCTCGTCCACTATGACCACACGGGGAGCTGAGCCGTCGTCGTAGGGGGTGAAATTCCGGCCCGAGATCAGCGGAATCCGCAGGGCGTGGAAATAGGACGGACTGATATTGTTTACAAGGGCAGTGAACATCTTCCTTCGCGGCATGGGCCCGTCTTCGAACTCCACGCCTGCCTTACCTGAGACATTCGTTAAGGGCGGAGAGTCTGCTGCGGCAACGGATTCGACGCCCGGCAGGCCTCCGACGCGTTCGAGGACACTCTGGAAGAAGGCAGACCACTGAGCAGGATTCGGGTATTTTCCGAAATCGAGCGTAATTCGCTCGGTGAGAATATGCCGCGGGTCGATACCGGGATCGACAGAATTGAGACGGACGAAGGTGCGGATCAGAAGACCCGCGCCCGTCAGCAGGACGAGAGCCAAGGCAACCTCGGAAATCATCAGCAACGCGCGCAGTCGCTGTGCCGCGCCCCCCGTCGTTGCTCTCCGTCCCGACTCCTTCAGCGTTTCGTCCAGGTTCAGCCCGGAAGCGACAAAAACCGGCCCCAAACCCACGGCGATGCCAGCGAAGGCCGTAATCGCGGCGATAAACGCAAACACCCATGGGTCGAAGCCTGCGGTCCTGAGGCCCGGAATGGTAGTTGGCCCCCAGTGTTTAAGAAGCGCCACACCACCGGCCCCCAGGATCAGCCCGGCCACCCCTCCCAGTGCCGCGAGGGCGAAACTCTCGACGAGCAGTTGCCTCGCCAGCCGCCCGCGGCCCGCACCGATCGCGGCGCGGACGGCAAACTCCTTCTCCCGCGTGGCGGCGCGCGCAAGCTGCAAATTTGCGACGTTCGCACATGCGAGCAGCAGCACGAATCCAACTGACCCCAGCAGAATCAACAGGAGAGGCCGTATGTTTCCCACCAGGTGTTCGTGCAGAGTCACCATTCTCACTTGGATCTTGGAGAGCCCCTCAGCCATACGCGGAACCCTCTTCTCGGACCGTTGGTGGATCGTGATGAGGTCCGACATGGCGCGATGGAGGCTTACTCCGGGCTTTAGACGCGCGATCACATTAACCGACCCGACTGACTCGGAATCCCAGTCCGTGTTCGGATCGAGACCCGAAGGGGTGAATAGCTCCGGACTCCAGTCATCGGGGAAATGGAAACTCTCGGGCATAATTCCGATAACGGTATAGCCTTTTTCGCTCAGAGTTATCATGGTGCCGACCAGCTTCGGATCGGAGCGAAAGCGCCGCTGCCAGAGCGCATGGCTCAGGATTACAACGGGGGGTCCTCCCGGCCGGTCTTCCTCAGAGCTTGTGATTTTATTAGGCCGCGGGCCGGGGGAGGGTAGGGGGTAGTAGGAGGAGGTGAAAGGGCAAGGGCGGGGATGGAAATATTTCTGGCGGAGAGTTCGGTATGTGAGTTAATATGGCTGTTATGGAAAACATTTTGATGTTTGATGCTTCGAAAGTAGAAACGCCAGCCGTGGAGAAGAGCGCCGAGGGTGCCCCTCCGCAGGGCGGGAAGGCGGCGGCGGGGGCCCGGAGGGCGGTGCGTCTGCGCCGGCCGGAGCGTGGGCAGATGAGCTGGGTGGCGCAATGTCCGGACGACCTGGTGGGGCCGGAGCACCCGGTGCGGCGGGTGGCGGCGGTGGTGGAGCATTTGGACTTGGCGGCGTTCCAGGCGTCGATCAAGGCGCGGGAAGGGGTGGCGGGGCGCGATGCGACCGATCCGCAGCTTTTGGTGTCGTTGTGGCTGTACGCCTGCGTGCGGGGCATCGGCGGGGCGCGCGAGTTGGCGCGGCAGTGCGAGGAGAATGCGGCGTTTCGCTGGCTGTGCGGAGGCGTGACCGTGAACTATCACTTGCTGGCGGACTTTCGTACCGATCATGGAGATGCGCTGGACGCGCTGTTCACGCAGGTGATCGCGGCGCTGGTGGACAAGGGGGTGGTGCGGGTGAGCCGCATCAGCCAGGACGGGATGCGGGTGCGGGTCGGGGCGGGGACGAAGAGTTTTCGGCGGGAAGCGCGGCTGGAGGAGTTGCTGGCGGAAGCGGAGCGGCACGTGGCAGAGTTGCGGCGGCAACTGGAGTCGCCGGCGGGGGTGGGGGTAAGCGCGCGGCAAGCGGCCGCGCGCAAGCGGGCGGCGCGGGAGCGGCAGGAACGCTTGCAGCAGGCCATCGCGCAGTTGCCGGAACTGCAGCGACGGCAGGCGGCGAGAGTGAAGCGCACGGGGGGCAAGCGGGGAGAGAAGATTGCGGAGAAGGCGCCGCGGGTGAGCACGACGGACGCGGAAGCGCGGGTGATGAAGATGCCCAACGGCGGCTACAATCCGGCGGTGAATGTGCAGTTGGCAGCGGACCCGGGGAGCCGCGCCATCGTGGGGGTGGAGGTGACGGCGGAGGGTTCGGACTCGGGAGGGTTGAGCGCGCCGTTGCGGGAACAGGTGCAAGAGCGCACGGGGGGCACGGTGCAAGAGCACCTGTTGGACGGCGGGTACCTGCGGAAGGAAGACTTGGAAGCAGCGCATAAGGACGATGTGGCGTTGTTCGTTCCGCCCCATACGGCGCAGGATCGGCAAAGGAGGGGGAAGGAACTAGAGTCCCAAGCAGGCGATAGCGAAGCGATCCGCGCCTGGAAGCAGCGCATGCAAAGCGCGGAGGGAAAGAAAATCTATCGACAGCGGGCGGCCACCAGCGAAACCGTCAACGCCGATTTGCGCACCTATCGCGGCCTGGGTCACATTCTGGTGCGCGGACTGGCCAAAGCGCGGTGCGTGGCGCTGTGGAGCGCCCTGGCCTACAACGTGATGCACTTCGCCCCGCACTTGCTGGCCTAAACCCACCGTGGCGGGCCTGAGCCCGCCGCGGCGGGCAGCACCTGCCAGCGCCCAGCGAGCGTCCGAAACCGAACCGGGGCGCCACAACCGCTCCCCCGGCCGGTCCGAGCCGCCCCGCCTACTGCCCCAGGACTCCCAAGGCACCCCCCTGCGGCCAGTGGCTTCAAAAAGGTCACAAGCTCTCAGGGAGAAAACTCCGTCCCAAAGCCGGGCGAACACCAAGCATCGGGAAGAAGTTCCAGGTCACGCCAATTGCGTCCACGCGCTCCAGTTCGCCATTGCCGCGAAGGTCAAGCCCACTCCGCCCAAAACCGTAAGCAGCCACCGTCTGGAACACCTGGTTCTGCTCGCGCCAATGCAGGTAGTCCGGGATGACCACAGGGGTGCTCCCCACGATTTCGGAAATTTGCGGCCAGTATTCTGTAATCCACACCAGACGGTCGGGGTCGCTGTAAGGGAAACGGGGGTCGCTGTAAGGTAAGGGGTGTATCAAGATGGAGCTGACCACGCTGAAAATCGCCGTGTTCGCGCCGATGCCCAGCGCCAGCGTAATCACTGCGGCCGTCGTGAAGCCGGGATTCTTGCGCAGCATCCGCAGGGAAAAGCGAAGATCTTGCCAGAGCGTTTCGACCCACCCGAGACTGTTCATGTGATAGATCTCCTCACGGATCAGCGTGGTGTTGCCGAGCTTGCGGTGCGCGGCGTAGCGCGCCTCCTCCGGCGACATGCCTCGCGCAATGTTATCGTCCGTTTCGGCCTCGAGATACGCGTCCAGCTCGCGCGCTCGTTCCTGATCCCAATAGCGGCGGCGAAAGAATCGAGTCCAGCTCATTTGACACCTCAGTGGCTAGTGTTTAGTGGTCAGTGGTCAGTGGTCAGTGGCTAGCGACGCCCGAGTGCTGACTCGGGGCTGTCTGAGAACTGAAAACTGACGACTGACAACTAACCACTATCCACTCGCCACTAACCACTGTTCACTGTCCACTGTCCACTGCCCTTTCCGGCCGCAGCACGCGGTTGATGGCGCGCACGAGTTCATCCCAGCGGTTGGTCTGGTGGGCCAATTGCTTGCGGCCCGCAGGCGTCAGCCGATAGTAGCGCGCCCGGCGGTTATTCTCCGAAGTGCCCCAGAACGAAGCGATCCAGCCGCGGTCCTCCAGGCGGTGCAGGGCGGGATAGAGCGAGCCGTGCTCGACTTGCAGGACATCTTCGGAGCGGTGTTCGATGGCGTAAGCGATGGTGTGCCCGTGCCCGGGACCCAGCACCAGCGTTTGCAAAATCAACAGGTCGAGCGTGCCCTGGAGCAGCTCGCCTTCCAGCGGAGGTGAACCCTTCTTTGGCATGCTTTCCTTATACTCCCATAGATCATCTACTACAAGAAGAAAATGCCAGGAAATGCCTATTTATTGAAATGGGACTCCATGCCCGACGGGCATCGGAAGGAGAGGCAAGAAGATTAGCTACGGGTAAGCCCGGGTCGGCCCGACCTCACGGGGTCAGTGTTGTGGCGCGGGTTTCCTCGGGTCGATCGTCCCCGCCTAAGACCTTTTCGAGAGGTTTTCCTGGCCCGGTCGGTTGGTTTCGGAAGAAAATCCGGGCGGCGTCAATGCTTGGCGAAACCGGCTCCCTTTCAAGCCGGTGGTCACAGGACTTCGGGGCAGCGGGCGGCTTGCTCCTCGTGCAAGAATCTGTCTCAGTGATTTGTAACACGGTGCGACTTAATCTGCGCAAGGTGATCCCTCAGTCGCCCGGCAACCTCCTGATCCTTCCCTTGTGCGAGTTCATCAGAAACTTCTTTGAGGGCGAAATGAACGATGTCGTGGTGGTGGACTTCTTCCGGGGCAAGCTCGGTGCTGAATCGCAGCCACAGGCTGTGGAGCAAATCGATTTCCTTGGGCGTCAGGTGAGGCGCATGTGGGCCCAGGTAGAAGACTTCCTCCTGCCCATCGGCGGTACGGATCTCAAGGGCAAGATGGGGCTTGGGATCAGGGAGTTTTTCCCAGGCGAGCCCGACGTACCGCGCTTCCTCGGCCACCGGCATCTTTGCGGAGGGGGCGAGGACGATCGTGGAGGATTGCAGAGAATAGGCGGAGCGCAAGATGCCTTCCCAAATCTCGTTGGCCGCGGCGACGGACAAATGGATGCTCTTGCCCTCGTGTTCGGCGAGAGCGAGCGCCCGAGTAAAGAGATATTGTTCCGTGGTGCCGAAAAGCTGTTCAGGCACCAAAGCGCTCTCACCGGAAGCCGCCCGTTGGAGAATGCGAATGTGCAAAACCACCAGGTCCTGCCGGGCAGTATTCACACGCCGCAGGACGGCGGCGAGGTGGTAAAGGGTGTGGTAGTCGCGCACCAAAACCAGAACATTGTTGGGCCGAACTCCCACCGCCTTGGGGGTGAGCTCTTCCCCGGGAACGAGATGAAACTGGTCAAGCTCCTCATGAACGGTCCGGCGCCCGCGGGTTACTTTTTCGGAAATCGTGAAAACGGCAAAGAGCACGATCGTGAAGGCAACTCCGGAAACGGTGGCCACCTGCTTGGTGAGTAGGTTGACCAAGGCAATACCAAGAAGCACGAGGGTAATGAGGCCAAGTCCAATGGGAATTTCCCGCCCCGCAAAATGCAAGTTCAAGGGGACCCGGTACTCGCGCGGGCCAGGCTCTTTATATCGCAGCACCAGCACCGCCAGGCCTTTCATGACGAAACTCCAAATGACGCCGAAGGCATAAGCTTCGCCCAGGAGAATAACGTTGCCGCAGCTCAGGAGAATGGTCAGAATCTGGAGGCCGACCACCATATCGATAATGCGATAGGATGTACCAAAACGGGGGTGAGGGCGCCGGAACCAGGCAGCCAGAACGCCATCCTCCGAAACCCGATTTAGAACGCCATTGGAACCCACGATGGCCGTGTTCACGGCGCCGGCGAGAATCAGGGTTCCTACCAAAACCACGAACCCATGGAACACCAGCCGGAGCATCAAGGGACCGGCCACATTCATCGCCAGTCCTCCGATGAGGTTCTCGAAGAAGTTCTTGCGCACCGCATCCGGGATGATCATCACGGCGAAGAAGGAAACCAGGGAGGTGAAGACCATGCTGTAGATGAAGATGACCAGTCCGGTTTTCTTCAAATTGGGCAGCTTGGGGTGCTGGATTTCGCGATAAACTTGGGCGAGCGATTCCTCTCCGCTCATGGCCAGAATCGAGTGCCCGAGACCAATGAAGATTCCCAGCAGGCCGATGGTGTGGGGAAGCCGGCTGCGGCTCAGCCATCCCAGCGCGCCGGGGTCGAAGTGCAGATGCCCCAGCGTGGGCGAGGGGGGGAGGTGCGCGCCGCGCACCCAAAGCGTGTATCCGCACCATCCGATCAAAAGCACCACCATCACGGTGGTGAGCTGCATAATGCGCAGCGCCTTCTCACTTGATTCCGGGATTCCCTTGATGTTTTCCCACCAGAAATAAAGCGTCACCAGGATCGCGAAGGCGGCGGCGGCCCCATTTACCGGCAGGACGACGGCAATGTGGAGGTAATTAAGAGCCTCGTTCAGAAAACCTACGAGATATTGGCCGGCGGAAACGCCGCTGATAGGACCGGTAAGAACATAATCGAACATCAGGGCGGATACGGAAAACTTGGCGAGCGTTCCGCCCATGGCTTCTTTAACCACCCGGTAGACGCCGCCCCGCACGAACATGCTACAGCTTTCCACGTAGATCGCCCGCACGGCGTAGGAAAACAGCATGACGGCAAGAATGAACCAGGGAGCGGATTTACCTACGGCCTGCTCCGCGATTCCGCCGGCGTAATAGGCAGACGAGGCCAGATCATTCAAGACGATCGCCGCCGCTCGCCAGAAGGTTATGAAGGCGAGCATGGCGGTCGTCACCACCATAACTCGGGGTAGAGCAGGATTGCTGGGAAGAGGTGTGGACGGGGCTGTCGAGTTACTCTCCATCTTGGATAGTCGGGTGGTCGTCCCGCGTGAAACTGTCAAAAACATAATCTCACAAGAGTCGGCTGGGTGCAAATGGGTTGCCTGGCGAGGGCCACGCGGGCCCCGAATGCCTAAGCGCTAAGTTAAGGCAGAATCCGTGTGCCGGGGGGAGCGTTGCCCTTCATCCGGGCGAAAATGGGCAAGCCGGACCTTGACTTCCAACTTCCCAGAAGCGGACTCGGGGGGCGTTTGGTGGGGGGAAGGGGATGTATCGACAGGAACCGGCGGCGAGGATGGTCAGTGAACCCTTCGCCGTCGATCACTGGTAATCGCCGGTGACAGAGAATTATGCGGATGAAATGATGCCGGCTGAGTGTATACTGAAGCAGGAGAACTCACTTGGTTGGCGAGGTTGCGCAGTACCAGCGGAGGATTTGTGCCCCTCAATATCATTCAACCTGCAGCGAACGCCCTGTTCGCGATCGACGCCACACCCCGAATGCCGACCCTTGCATGCTCGGTGCGCATCACGGGGATCCAGCCGGACCCCACAGCCAGCACGTCGTTCGACTGGTCCCTCAAAATAACCGAAACGGTTAATGCCAGCACGTGCGCAAGTTCGCGTGTGGGTACCTGCACTCTCACTGTCAACCAAGCGGGAGTGCAGGGAGGAATGTGGACGCCCACATTCAACGCGATCCAGGGCGGGGACGCCGTGATCACGGTGGTGGCCAACCTTCAAGGTGCGGCTCTGCAAGCGTCGGTCAACGTGCGGATTCGGGGTACAAACCCTCCGGCGGAGCGGGCACGGCGGCGGATCGCATTGCGTGTCAGGAGAGTGGAAGACGGCAGTTCGACGGAACCGGGATGCCTTTGCTCGGCCCGGGAGGAGATGTCGGCATCATGCAGATGTGCAACCCCGCTGCGAGCTGCTCCCAGCGATGGGATTGGACCGGAAACGTGGCTGCCGGCACCGCCCTGATCGCGCAGAAAGCAACCTCCGCCCGCAACCATTTGAGTCAGCATGTCGTAAACGGCCACTACCCCAACGATCAGAACTTAAGTGATGCGGACGTCTTACTGAGAGAAACGATCCAGCGCTACAACGGCGGTGCCTTTTGGACATGGGATGCCCAGCACAGCTGCTGGCACGCGTCTCCGCCCAACAACTACGTGGCCGGTGTGCTGGCGTGCCATTAGTCACGATGAAGAATGGCTTCTTCGCCTTACTCACGGTCCTGGGGCTTTGCCTCGCCTGCCAGTCACAAGGACCTGGCGGCCGATACTGGGTCGATCACGCCAAACCGTCGGAGCTTTTCCGGGGACAGGACGTTGTCGCCATCGCGTCCGTGGACCGGTGGCTCTACGCCTCCACCGGCGCAAGACTTTTTCGGGTCAATCTCGACGGCGTTTCCACCGACGTAACCACAAAGGTGAAGAAGAGCGCCGCGGACGAGATCACCGACATCCTGGTCGATTCCGCCCGGAAGGAACTCTGGATCGTATTTAACTCCAACAAGCTATTCGCTTCCTGCTATAGCGATGAGCTTGAGCCCAGGGACTGTCCTCGGGCGTTCCTCGACAAGCGGACGGCGCTGATGGAAGCGCTGCAAAAGAACGGCCCGCAGTCCTCCGTGAGCGCGCTCGCTTTTGATGCCGAACAGGCGATTGTGGGGTACTTCAAGGACGGCATCTATCTGTACTCGATGCGCGACCGCCGGCAACGGCTGGTCTGCAAACCGTCCAGCCCCGGCAACTGGGCCGTCTCCGCCGTTTTGACGAACAGCACCGCCTTCGTTGCTACGCGAGGGGACGGCCTGATCGCCGTCGATCGAAAGACCGCGGCGGCGGTTAGATTTCCCGATAAGGACGACAACTCCATTCATTCCCTTGCGGCTCGCGGCCCGGAATTGTTCATCGCCGCCAAGGGACTGTATCGGGCGAACATTGCGGACTACAGTAAGGCGCCCAAGCCTCCCTTGTGAATCGGAGCGCCGGCCTGTCCGCTTGGCCGAGCGCCCGCCCTCCCTGCCTCATCACGCGCATCAGGCGGCGACTCGAGTTCCGTTTAACAGGTCGGGTTTTGACCCACGTCTGAGCACGACCAAGACGTTTACTTGCCTCCGCAGCCTCGCATACAATGATTTCCGCTTTTCATCAATGTAACCTTAGGTGAGGGGTACGCACCCCCAAGTTTGAGAGTTCCCCGTGGATGTCGCCTACGAACTTACGCCTCTGGTTGTTACCAAGCTGGTTGTTTATACTTTTGGAACGCTGATCCATCTCTTCCTGATGGTCTTAATTCTGGGGAACCGGCGGTTGCACCGGCTGGAGTGGCTGCTCTTCAGTTTGATGTCGGGATTGTTCATGTGGTACTCCGGCAATCTACTGGCCCTCAACCTCACCCTTTACTACGGGGCCGTTTCGGCAGTTCCGGCGGTTCTTTCCGGATTTTCCCGCATCGTTTCCATGGTGGGATTCATCGCTGCCGTACCCCTGCTGGTTCACGTACACGCCGAATATGGCGCGCGCTTCGTTCCGACTCGGCTTGGGCAACGGCTGCTGGTGGCGTGCTTCTATCTTCCCGTCGTGTTTTGTCCTTGGATGGTGGGCAGGGCGCTGAATCACCTCGGCGTGGAACCCCTGGCGGCGCTTGGCCCCCCCGTGCGCCTGCTGGTTCTTTGGGCTGTAGCCGCCCTGCTCTTCACCGTGGGGGTCAACGTGTACTTGAGTGGGCTCCGGCGCGCTGCTGACCCGGCGCTCGCCAGATTTCATGCTGATCTGGCGGGGCTTCAGGGATTCCTGGCATTGGGTTGGGCAATTGCGTACCTGCCGCACGCCCTGCCGACGGCGGGCGGTTTGGGAGGATTCTTCCCTACCAGTCTGATGCTGGTGGGGGTTCTCCCCAGCGGCCTGGTGGGTTACGCCATTTTTCGCCACAACTTCCTCGACTTGCGCCTTCAGCGGAACGTCGTTTATTCCGTTTTGGCCATTTTTGCTTTTCTGATCTACCTGAACTTCATGCGCCGAGCCAGCGGCTGGCTGGAGGCTCACGATGTCCTGCCCACGGCGGTCACCGAGGCCGTGATGATTTTCATCCTGGTGGTGCTGGTAGAGCCCGTGAAGCGGCTGATGAGCCGGGCCCTGCATCAGCAATTCGTTTCGGAATTCGAAAAGGTCCAAAAGCTGGCCTCGGAAATTGAGGAGCATGCCAAGCGGACGGGGGATGTGGATTCACTCCGCGCGCTGGTGGAAGAGCGTGTTCCCCAGGTGCTCGGTCTGGAGCGAGTGCGACTGCTGCCCGGCCCGATCCCGGGCGACACTTCCGGCGGCCGAGTCCCGTCCAAAGCCCGCCGCGTGTGCATTTCCCGCGGTGGAGAAGCCATTGCCTATCTGGAAGTCGTTCCCGCCACGGGCGAAGTTTCCGGCGAGCAAGTCGCCGCCCTGGAGATTCTCGCCGACCGTCTAGCGGGAGCCTGGGAGCTTTGCCGGCTCATTGCGGACAAGATCAGTCTGGAGCGGGAACTGGCCGCGAAGGAGAAAATGGCTTTTCTCGGCGAGATGGCGGCGCGCATCGCGCACAACGTCAAAAATCCGCTCAGCGGCATGAAAACCATTGTGCAGCTCATGGAAGAGGACAAGCAGCTTCCCGAAAATGCACGGCAGGACTGCCGGCTGCTGGGGGATGAAATCGACCGGCTGAATCGGAACATCTCCCAGGTCCTGCGCTACGCCAAGCCCGCGCGCGACACCGATCGGCCAGCCGATTTAGAGTGCGTCGTGAAGCGGGTCGCTGCCCTCTCGAGGATGGAAGCCGCCCGGCGCCACATCACGCTCGAGATCATCGCCGAGCCTTGCCGGGTCGAAGGCGGGGAGGAGGCCGCCAGCGACATCGTCTCCAACCTGCTCGTCAACTCCCTGGAAGCGAGCGGGGACGGAAGCGTGATTCGGATTCGCCTGGCGCGCCCACCCGGCCAGCCGGAATTCATCGATCTTTCGGTAGAAGATCAGGGGCGCGGTATTCCCCAGGATAAGCTGGACAAGATTTTCCAGCCGTTCTACACCACGCGGGCGGGAGGGACAGGCTTGGGTCTCGCCATCGTGAAGCGTCGCGTGGACGAAATTGGCGGGTCCGTGGAATGCCTGAGCCCTCTGGCGGCAGAGAACGCAACTTCTGCTCACCCGGGTACGCGATTTGTTGTACGCTTTCGACTGGCCGAAAGACTCGGGAATAGGGGTTAGGGATTAGGGATTCGGGACTCGGACTCGCCTAAATCCCAATTCCTGATCTCCAATTCCAGGAGTGGAGGCTGGCGCGGCGATTCTACAGAGCACTGCATAATTGAGTGAGGACTACCCCCTCACCCCCGCCCCTCTCCCCCAAAGGGGCGAGGGGAGAGTTAAATAAAATCTATCCCCTCGCCCCCTTGGGGGAGAGGGTGGCTCGCCGCCGGCGCCTTCATCAGCCGGGGCGAGACGGGTGAGGGGGTTCATCTGTCACCTTATTTTGCAGTGGTCAGTAGCTCGCCAGATGACGGCGTTGAGCTGCCATAGAAAGGCACGGGATCGGGGACGCGAATTCACCCGAATCCCTAGCCCCGAGCCCCGCCAGAGGGGCGAAGAACATGAGCGATTCAAATTCATCAACCTTGAAACAAGTATCCCCCACCATCCTGATTGTCGACGACGACAGCACGGCGCGTTACGGCATGCGGCGCGCCCTGGAGGGTCGATATCGCGTCTTGGAGGCCGAAGGGGTCGCTGCCGCCCGGCAGATGATGATCCGGGAAAATCCCCACCTTGTGCTGCTGGATATCGAAATGCCGGAAGAGAGCGGCTTAGATTTTCTCCGCGAGCTCAAGGAGCAGGCGAACAGCCCGGCGGTGATCATGATCACGGCCTATGGTTCGGAAAAGATTGCTGTCGAGGCAATGAAAAGCGGCGCCTACGATTACCTGCCGAAACCTTTTGAAGTGGATGAACTTCGTCTGGTGGTGGAGCGCGCCATCGAGCACCTGGCGCTGGCGGAAGAGAACTTGCGCCTGAAGCGCCAATTGGTTTCAGAAGGCCAGTTCGGCGCCATGATCGGATGCAGCAAGTCCATGCGCGAGCTTTTTGATCTGGCGGATCGCGTCGCGCAGGCAGAAGTGACGGTGCTGATTCAGGGCGAGAGTGGGACGGGAAAGGATCTGCTGGCCACGGAGATCCACCGCCGCAGCAACCGCGGCCGAGGGCCCTTTGTAGCGCTGAACTGCGCGGCGCTTCCCGAGCACCTGATTGAAAGTGAGCTCTTCGGCTACGAGAAGGGCGCCTTTACAGGAGCCACCGCCATGAAGCGCGGCAAGTTCGAGTTGGCGAACGGTGGCGTGCTTTTTCTCGATGAGGTGGGGGACATGTCGCTCTCCACCCAAGCCAAGCTGCTGCGTGTGTTGGAAACCCGCCGGGTGGAAAGGCTGGGTGGCACGACGGCGCAGGAGGTGGACGTGCGCATTGTGAGCGCCACCAACAAAGACCTGGCCGCCGAGATCGCGAAACAGACCTTTCGCGAGGATCTTTATTACCGGTTGCGCGTGGTGCTGTTGCGGGTGCCGCCGCTGCGCGAACACCGGGAAGATGTGCCGCTCATGGTCCAGGAGTTCTGCCGCATGCTGGGGGAAAAACACGGAAGGCCCGCGCTGGTGGTTTCCAAAGCCGCCATGGAGCTTTTGCAGAAAGCGGAATGGAAGGGAAACGTGCGCGAGCTGAAGAATGTGCTGGAAAGCGCCATCGTGATGAGTCGCAGCGATGTTTTGGGACCCGAGGATTTTTCCACGGATTTTTCAGGGACCGGGGTAGGGCGTGAGGCGGCAGCAGAAGACGCGGAATTCCTGGGCATCGATGATTACCGCGAGGCGCGCCGGCAGTTTGAAATCGCCTTTATCAAGGGCAAGCTCCGTGAGCACGGCGGTAATATCACCCGAACCGCCGCGGCAATCGGCCTGCACCGCCAGAGCCTTCAGGAAAAGCTGCGGGATTTAGGGATTCGTGCTGAACAGGAGTAGCGCGGACCCCCGGTTTTTGGGGTCCGCGGTTCTTACTTTGCAAAAAGCGCAAATCGCAAAGAGGGGAGTCTGCCCTCCCCTTCGGGATCGCGAGTCTCGGTAAGAACCGCAGACCTCAAAGGCGGAGGTCTGCGCTACGATCCTCGCTGTGAGTGCAATCGGCAATCGGCAATCAACAATCGGCAATTAGGGAAGCCGCCGGCTTCACGTCAGATTCTTCAGGTGCCGCCCGAGGGCGCGCAAGCAGCTCGACTGGACCCCGCCCCCGAGCTCGCCGTCGCAAAGGTTGAAAACTTCTGCTCCGCTCGATCGGAGCCGCATTGGGGGCAGGCCGGGGCCTCTTGGCTCCTGTTCAGAACGAGCTTTTCGAAAACGAATCCGCACACCGGGCAGGCATATTCGAAGATTGGCATGGCTATTTAGGAGGTTCCTTGGATTTAATTGCGCAACTTGCTTGATCGTCATTCCCCGACGGGGAAGAACTGCGGGCAGATCACGTGAAGCGAGAAATCCCCGGGATGCGGGGAAGGACGAAAAACCACAGGATCAGGAAACCGGCATAAAGCAATATTAATTTCATAACATCATTATACACCCGCAAGCCGTTGTAGCGCATCTCTGTTCACCCGATCACCCGATCACCGGACCACCCGATCAAAGCGACGGCCAGAGGGACTCCCAAATCTTGAATTCGTGATGAAAACCGATCTGCTCGCAGCGGGTGAGCTTGCGTCCGGAAGCCACTTTCAGCGTATCCTGGAAAATCCAGCGGCCGACTTCTTCCGTAGTCTCGGTGCGTTCCAGAATGGTGCCGGCGTTGATATCAAGATCGGCGTAGGAGCGGGCAAGCTGGGGATTGGAGCCGATTTTCATCACCGGGCCCAGCGCACACCCGATGCCGGTTCCCCGCCCGGTGGTGAAGAGGGCAACCTGCGCTCCGCTCAGGAAAAGGGCAGGTGTGCAAAGGTGATCGTAGCCGGGGGTGTAGAGCACATAAAGGCCCTTGCGATCCCCGAGCCACTCGCCGTATTCGATTAGATCTTCCACGATGGAGGTTCCGCCCTTGGCCTTCACGCCGCTCGACTTCAGATAAATGTTGTATAGACCGCCTTTGATATTGCCGGGAGAAGGATTATCCGCAAAGTAGTCGCCGAATTTTCGAACATAGGCCTCATAGCGCTTGAGGGCATTCGTCAATTTGTGGCCGACTTTTTTCGTGCGGGAACGCTGGACAAGGTCGAGCATGGCGGCGCCTTGCAGTTCCGGGATCTCCGGAAGGAAGACAGCCGCGCCGGCTTTTACAAACAGATCGGCGGCCACGCCCACGGCGGGATTGGCCGTCACGCCCGACCAGCGGTCGGAGCCGCCGCACTCCGTCCCCACGATGAGTTTGGAAATGGAAACCGGCTGGCGGCGGAATTGGTTGGCGTAATGAAGGAGCTTTTCCGCGGCTTCCATCCCCCGCTCCACCGTTTTCTCGCTGCCGCCCAATTGTTGGACGGTGAGGTTCACGACGCGGCGGTTGTAATCGGTGACGGTATTTTGAAAGATCGGGGCCGAGCACTCCACGCACGTCTTCCCACAGCCCAGGTCAACGTAAACGGCGGCGCCCAGGTTGGGATGGCGCAAGGTGTTGGTGAGCAACCGATTCAAAATGGTGACGGCCTCGCCGTCAGGCATGCCGCATCCGGATTCGTGGATGATGGGAACCACGCCGTCCACGTTGGGGAATTTGTCACGCGAATATATTTCGCGGTTGGCGCGCGTGGCAATCTCCCGCACCTCGGTGGAAGAACACATCCCCGAGGTGACGATGCCAACCAGGTTTCGAACCCCCACTTCCCCGTCGGGCCGGAGGAAGCCGTCAAACGTCAGGGAAGAAAGGTCGGGATCCAGGGGAGGCCGCGTGGGATTGTCCCGGTATCGGGGTGTCAAACGGGGAAGGCGAGATTGCAGGTTGCTGGAGTCAATCGGCTCGCCAGGCTTGACGGAGCGGGAAGCCAAGCCAATGGGATCACCCAGCGAGATGTATGGCTGGCCACGGGGGATGGGCCGGATGGCAAAGCTCTGCCCGCGCAGGGCTCGGCCGGAAACCGTCAGGACCTTGCCTCCGTACTTCAGAGGGGTATCCTTCTCGATAAAATCCACGGTGACCACGGCCACGTTATCGTCCCCAGGCCGGATGACGATGGCGACTTCCTGAAGTTCTCGAGGTTCCATGCTGACTCCTTCGATTCTCTGGGAGGCGGCGCCGAGTGCTACTCCAGGTTGCGCGGGCATGCGAGGCTTTGGAGGTAGAGACGGCTTTACGCCGCCATTTGGCGAGGTAAACTCGCCGCTACAACATCAAATTCACCTACCACCGAAATTCCCGTGAGCAAGCTCGCGGGAAAGAAAGCGGCAGCAAGCGGCCGCACTCCAAAGCTTCGCACCGAAGGCCAGCAGGAAAGCGTTTCCCGCCGCCGGGCTAAGCGCCCACGGCGGCGAGCTCCGGGACGCGCACACGCGATCCATAAAAAGCATAATACGTTATGAAAACGTAGCACACCATCGGCACCAGCATGGCCACGGCCATGCTATGGGTGGCTTGAAAGATCAGACCCATGGCGGGCGGAGCACAGGCGCCGCCAATGATCGACATGATGATGATGGAACCGCCCAACTTGGTGTTCGGACCCAATTCCTTGATGCCCAGTGCAAAAATCGTCGGAAACATGAGCGACATGAAGAAACTGGTCATAAACACTGCCCCCACGCCCAGCCACCCCGGAAACAAAACTCCTAAAGCTACGAGGGCCGTATTGATGACACCATAAATTCCCATGAGGCGAGTGGGCGGGAAGAATTTCATGAGGTAGGTTGCCGTAAACCTTCCGACTCCAAAAGCCACCAGCGTCCCGGTGAGAAAATAACCGGCGATCTTTTCCGGGCGATGCGTGTAGTCCTGAATGTACTGGATGTAATAGCTCCACGTTCCAACCTGGGCCCCCACATAAAGAAACTGGGCGAAGACCCCTTGCACGAAGTGGGGGTAATGGATAAGGTCGCGGGCTCTGCCATGCGATCGGCCTTCTGCCGGTTCAGCTTCCTCGGCAACCTTGGGAAACTTGGTTCGCAGGATCAGCAGCGCCCAGATAAAGATCACCGTGCCCAGAACCAGATAAGGATGGACCACGCGCAACGTCTCGCCGGCCAGATAGGCATCGTAAGTGCCCGCAGCCTTCATGGTGGCAACTTGCTGTGGGTTCAGTTCCACCCCGGAAAAAATGAAGATGGTTCCCACCAAGACACCGATAACGGCGCCCACCGGGTTAAAGGATTGGGAAAAGTTGAGCCGCCGTTCCGAAGTTCGGGGGTCGCCCAGCAACGCGATAAAGGAGTTGGCGCCAGTCTCCAGGAAAGACGCGCCGCTGGCAATGACGAACAGGGCAAAGAGAAAGAATCCATACTGTCGAACCAGCGCCGCCGGGTAGAAGAGAAAAGTCCCGGCGCTATAGAGGAACAAACCGATCACCAATCCGGTTTTATACCCAAACCTCCGCATTACCAAGGCGGCCGGGATGGCCAGAACGAAGTATCCCATGTAGAAAGCGGACTGGATTAGCCCAGCCTTGAAGCGGGTAATCTCAAACGACTTCATAAACTGCTTAATCAGAATATCATTCATGTTGCTGGGAATGCCCCAAAACAAGAAAAGGGCTGTTACCAGAAAAAACGGCAACACATTCCCTGGCGCAAACAATGGAGGGTGTTGGTCCGAGTGGGTATTTGCATTGCCCGTGGGCATAAGGGAAGCTCCAATTCCGAAGATAGCAGACTCTGTAGTTTTATTCTGGAAATTTCGCCCTAGCTTTCCAAATCCCTAGTGTCGAGCGTTCCCGCCAGCTTGAGCCGCTCAAAGATTGCGGCGGTCTCCCGAATCCCGTCTTCCAGCGGCGTCCGATAAACACCCGCCAAATCGTGAAGCAGAGCGCTATCGTCAAAATCGTACGAAACGGGCAGCGGTTTGCCTTCCGCTTTGATGAGGTTTTGGGAAGCCGGCAAAATCTTTCCCAAGATGGCCAGGTATTCATGGACTTGCATCACCTCGCCGCGCGGCGTGTACACCTTTGCCCCGGTCAGGCCTGCTTCGGCGCAGCGAATAAAAATGTGAGCGGTGTCGCCCACATATTGCAAATCCATCCCGCCGGTATAGCGAATCGTGTAAGGTTGGCCGATGACGGCGGCTTTGATGGCCTTGGTAGGGGCGGAGGTCATTCCCCGGTCGCGCCCGACTCCATAGACGGACCCGGGACGAATTCCCACGCTGGAGAGACCGTCATTCAAGAAGTAAACGCGCGCGTTCCCCTCATTGCACTGCTTAAATACACCGTAATGCGTGCCGGGCAGCAGGGGAGCGCCCTCTCGAATGGTGCCACCGCCGTAGGCTTCCTCCGGGCCGAACACCGCCGCAGAACTGGCGTAAACAACGCTCTGGATCAGATCGCGCCGGCGCCGGGCCACTTCAAAGACGTTGAGCGTTCCCACTACGTTGATCAACGCGCCGCGCAGCGGGTCGGCAGCACAGAAGGGCACCTGGATTCCGGCCAAATGGAGGACGTGCGTGATGCCGTGATCAACAATGGCCCTTTCCACATCCTTGTATTGCGTGATGTCGCCCAGAAGCAGCCGAAGGGAGGTCATCTGCTCCGGCGTCAGGAGAACAGCCAGGCGCGCCGATTCCGCGTCAATATCAAAAACCCAAGGCTGGTCGCCGCGGTCCAACAACTCTTTGACGATCCAGGCGCCAATGAATCCTTTTGCCCCCGTGACGAGAAACCGGCGGGCGGATTGCGCACCAGGACTGCCGTGATCAGTAAGTGTCATGCTATGGCATTATATTCGCTAGCGAAGGTGAGTCAACGATGAGGTGAAGGGGGCTTTCCGCCTACTGCCTACTCTCTACCCGTGGGGAATGGATCAGCAGAAGCACGCTGATCGTGGCCAGCAGCGGGATCGTTGCCGCCAGAAAGAACGCGGGGTAGTACGAGAATTTATCCACCAGCCATCCCACCAGCAGCGTGAATAGAGCTCCAGCCAAGCCTGCGCCGAGTCCGCTGACTCCGGTTACGGAAGCAACGACGTCCTGGGGGAACAAGTCGGAGGGGAAAGTAAGACCCATGGTTGACCAACTCGCGTAGCCCCACACGGCAAAACTAATCAAACATATCGCCCCGTAAGCGTTGTGGATCGTGGCGGCGGGGATTCCGGCCAGAATCGGCAAGGAACTGATGACGCAGACCCATTTCCGCGCCCGCACCACGGGCATGCCGCGCTTGATCAGGAAGCCGGAGGCAAATCCTCCCGTAAAGTTTCCGATATCCGCCGCAACAAAAGGCAACCACGCAAAGGCCGCAATCTGTTTGAGGCTGAACCCCCGGGCATCACTGAGATACTGGGGCAGCCAGAAAACGTAGAACCACCAGATGGGGTCGGTCAAGGAGCGGCCGAGGACGATTCCCCAGACGTTGGACTGCTTGAGCAAGCTCAGATAGCGGCCCGCGCCTTTTTGCTGAGAAACCTTGGCGGTGTCGCGCCCCGCCTCGATGAGCGCGCGTTCCTCGGCAGTGACCCGCGGATGCCGGTCCAAGGGGTAATAAACATAGAGCCATACAATGAGCCAGACAAAACCCAGGAGCCCGGACAGCACGAAGGCGTAGCGCCACCCGAAAAGAATGGCAACCCAGGGAACGGTCAGAGCCGCAACCGCGCCGCCGACACTCGAGCCGCTATCGAAAATCGCCACGGCGACACCGCGCTCTTTGGCGGGAAACCACTCGGCGACGGTCTTGCTGGCGCCGGGCCAGTTGCAACCCTCGCCGATGCCCAAAAGAAAACGAAATGCCCCGAAGGAAAATAAGGAGTTGGCGAAGCTCGTCAGAATGCTGATGGTGGACCACCAGACAACCGCCAGGGCCAGCCCCAGACGCGTGCCAATGATGTCGAGCAGGACGCCACCAATCAGCCACATGCCGGCGTAAGAGAACTGAAATGCCGAGAAAACTCGGGAAAGGTCAGTGTGGCTGAGGTGCAGTTCCTGCGTAATCACCGGAGCCAGGACGGAGAAGGTTTGACGGCTGATGTAGTTGATGACGGTGGAACCGAAGAGGGTCCATACAATCCACCAGCGAATTCGCTTGGAAGCCATAGGTCAGATACCGCCTTATCGGTTCCGCATGGTTCTGCTCTTACCGGAAATTCGCGGCACAATACCATACTCCGCGGGATTTTGTCAGCGCTTTTTAAAAAGCTTTTTGAAAAGCGGCGGCAGGGCTTCCGATTGCTTTGATAACCCCGGTTCAGATAGAGTAGGCAGCGATGTCGCGAGATCATGACGTTCCACGCCGATATCGACCTTCTTTGGAGTCATCCCATGCGATCTGTAAGAATTACTTTAATGGTTCTCTGTGGCTTGCTCGTTGGTTGCCTGCCAGCGCTTGCCGCGAACGTCCGCGTATGGCAGGAGCCCCTGGAAATTCCCACTTACCTCTTGGGCGAGGAAGATCCCAACCCGCCGTTTCCTCTTGCGGACGCGCGGCGTATCTACCCGTACACCTTACTTGATGATCTGACCGACCGGCGCGAGGCGAAGAGTTACAAAGCCGTCTATCTGGAAAACGAGTTTCTCAAGGCCATTATTCTTCCCGAATTGGGCGGGCACCTGTATTCGCTGTATGACAAAGTTAATAAGCATGAAGTGTTTTACCGTAACAACGTGGTGAAATACGGCCTGGTTTCGCTGCGCGGCGCGTGGGTTTCCGGGGGCGAGGAATTCAATTTCCCCAATGGTCACACCGTGGTTACGGTTTCACCCGTGGCTTTCACGACCATGCAGAATGCCGATGGCAGCGCCACCGTGGTGGTGGGTGACGTCGATCTGGTCACCGAGATGCATTGGGAAGTGGCCTTGACGCTCCGCCCCGGCCAGGCGCGCTTGGAGCAGCACGTGACGCTCTTCAACGACACCGGCCTGACCAACCCTTACTGGTATTGGGCGAACACTGCGGTTCCGGCCACCGACGACATGCGCTTCATCTACCCCATGCGCGAAGCCAACCCGCATTCGCACGAAGAAATCTGGTCGTTCCCGCTCCACGACGGCGTGGATTATAGCTGGTACAGAAATATTCGCCAGCCCACCTCGCTTTTTGGACGCCAGGTTCATCACAATTTCTTCGGGGCCTATTATGAGAAGTCTGATTACGGAGTTGTGCACGTAGCGGACTTTCGGGAGGTGCTGGGGAAGAAGACTTGGACGTGGGGAGTGGGCGACGATGGATTGATTTGGACCGACCTCCTTACGGATCATGATGGACCCTACAATGAAATCCAGGCGGGCCGCTTTGAAACGCAACTGAACTATGAATTCATGCCGCCCCGCCGGGTGGAATCCTTCACCGAGTTCTGGTATCCCCTGCAAGGTTTGGGGGGCGGATTCGTGGAGGCCACGCCGCGTCTCGCTCTGAATGCGAGCTTTTTCAAGGCCGAGGCCGGGATACCTCAGCACGTCGAGGTTTCGCTCTTTCCCACCGAGGCGATCCAGGGCGTGCGTGTGCGCGTGAACCTGGGGACAGAGATTTTGAAGGACTACGGCCCCGTGGCGCTCGAGCCGATGACGACGCTGAAGGTGGGCGTGCCAGTGACGGACTGGGAAGCGGCCAAAGGCAAAATCGAAATCACCGTGACCGGGTCAGATGGCCAGACGCTACTGCACTGGTCGGCCGCGGACCCGATTGATGGCAATCCTGATTTCGTTCCCGCCGCCGGCGTTCGCACCGGGGGTCACAAATCGGTTGAGGCGATGAGCGTGGAGGAGCTTTTCCTGTCCGGCGTCGAGGCCGAGAAGGACGGCAGCGAACACACGGCAGAGGCCACCTACCTGGCGGTCCTCAAGCGCGATCCCGGTTATGTTCCGGCCCTGGTCAAGATGGCGTGGATCGAGCTCCGCGCCGGAGACTTTAAATTGGCGGAGGATTTTCTTGCTCCGGCCTTGGCCCGTGACGGCCGCGATGCGGAGACGCTTTACGCCGCCGGCGTGGTCTACCGCGCCGCGCATCGCTGGTCGCAGGCGCAGGACATGCTTTGGGCGGACATTCGTTTCGGAGGCGATCCTGCTTCCGCCTATGCCCAACTCGGGGAGATCGCCTTGACCTTACAGAATTACAATCAGGCGATCCCGTTGCTTTATCAATCGCTCAGCTACAACCCGGAAGATGCCATGGCGGCCGCCGATCTCGCGGTGGCCTTGCGCCTTGCCGGACGGACTACCGAGGCGGAGAAAAGCATCACGCAGACTCTGGCGCTGATGCCGTTGCTGCCCTATGCGCGCGCGGAACGCTGGATCGTCCAAATCGCGCGGGAAAAGGCGGGCCAGAAAGCGGCGGCGCGCACCCCGGAGGATTGGACCCAACCTTATGCTGCCTCCGCCGAGCCTTTCTTGCAAGTGGCTGCGTGGTACCGCAGCCTTGGCGACGTGGAAGACTCCGACGCGGTCTTACAATTCGCCCTCAAGCATTTGCCGGCGCAAGCCATTACTCCGATCGTTTATTACTATCTGGCCGCCAATGCGCGCGAAAAGGGGCACGACGATCGGGCCGAGGATTTTGCCCGCCAAGGTGAGGCAGCGCCCTTTGCCAAAGTGTTTCCCAATCGTCTGGCTGACGCGGAAGTGATCGACGACCAGTTGCGCGATCATCCCCTGGACGCGCACGCCTTGTATTACATGGGCAATTATCTGTTCGCCCACGGCCGTTACCAGGAGGGGGCGCAATCCTGGACGCAGGCTTTTGGGCAGGGTTTTGAATATTCGGTGTTGATGCGGAACCTCGGCCTTTACGCCTGGCGGGTGAAGAACGATCTGCCGGACGCCGCCGAGTTTTATGAGAAGGCCGTCAAGCTGGCCCCGGATGATTACCGGCTTTACACCGATTTGGATGAGATCTATTTCCGTATGGGCAGTGCCGGACGCCGCGAGAAACTGTTCGCGGAGGCGCCCGACTCCGTCCGCGGCCGCGATACGGTGTTGGTGCGCCGGGCGCTGCTGCTAATCCAGGAAGGGCAATACGACCAGGCCTTGGGACTCTTGATGGACCACACGTTCAAGCCGTGGGAAGGCGGCGTCCACGTCCGCGAAATGTACGTGCTGGCGAACTTCCAAAAGGGCCGGCGGGCGCTCGAGAACAACCAACCGGCGGTAGGCGAGGCGGCCTTCCGCAAGGCGCTCGAATATCCTCATAATCTCGGTTCCGGCAAACCCGACAAGCCCAACGATGAGGAGCTTTGGTTCTGGTTGGGCGAGGCCCTGAAAGCGCAGGGCAAAGCTGATGCCGCGCGCGACGCATGGATGCAGGCCACCGAGGAAGGCCAGGGAATCTTCCCCGATGGCCAGTTTGTACTGCGGTCTGGCCCTGCGGCGGCTGGGACTGGACGAAGCATCGATCAGGATCTTGGGCCCGCTGATGCAAGTGAGAGTGGGAGAAAAACATGGTGCGGGGGAATTCTACGCCGCGGGTTTGTTGGACCTGTTCGAGCATCGGAGCCCCCAAGCGGAGGCCAAGTTTAAGGCCGCTCTCGATGCCGATCCGGAATTCTGGCAAGCCCAGTTGATGCTGGACCACGTGGGCCATTAGTCGCAGATCGACCCACCGGACTTCAGGAGGAAGGACTAACAATGCGTATTCGCATGGCACTTCTGTTCTTGATTTTATCCGCGGGCCTCTTGCCGCGAGCGTGGTCGCAGGCGAAGCCCCAGGAAGAATTCAATGTCCGGGAGCGTTACACCAAGTACGAATATCGCATCCCCATGCGCGATGGCGTCCACTTATTCACGTCCGTTTACGTGCCCAAGGACGCCTCCGTCCCCTATCCTTTCTTGATGGATCGCACGCCGTACAGCGTGGGTCCGTATGGAGAGGACCAATACCGCTCTTCGCTAGGTCCCTCGGAAGCCTTTGAGCGCGCCGGCTACATTTTCGTTTACCAGGACGTGCGCGGGCGCTACATGTCGGAGGGCAAGTTCGTGGAAATGGTCCCCCACATCGATGAAAAGCACAGCAACCAGGACGTGGACGACAGCTCCGACATGTACGACACGGTCGAGTGGCTGCTCCGCAACGTGCCCAACAACAACGGCAAAGTCGGCATTTGGGGAATTTCCTATCCGGGCTTTTACACCTCGGCCAGCATGATTGACTCGCATCCCGCCCTCAAGGCTGCCTCCCCGCAGGCGCCGATGACCGACCTCTTCATGGGTGACGACGCCTACCATGGCGGGGCATTCATGCTCGCGGCCAACTTTGGTTTCTACTCCGGGTTCAAGCCCCTGGAAAATCCCACCCCGCCGAAGGCCGCTCTGGGGTTTGAATACGGCACGCAAAGCGCCTACGAGTTCTACCTCAAGCTGGGGCCGCTCGCCAATGCCAACGCGCGCTACTTCCATAACCAGAGCTTTCTCTGGAACGATCAGGTGGGGCACACTACTTACGATGACTATTGGAAGGCGCGCAACCTCGCCCCGCACCTTAAGAACATTCATTGCGCGGTGCTGACGGTGGGCGGATGGTTCGACGCGGAGGATCTTTCCGGTCCCTTCAAGGTCTTCCGCGCCATCGAGCAAAACGATCCGGGCATTTACAATGGGCTGGTCGAGGGCCCCTGGATTCACGGCGGATGGGGCCGCTTGGATGGCGATCATCTGGGCAGCGTCAGCTTTGCCGCCAAAACGGGGCTCTACTTCCGCGACAACATTCAGTTCCCTTTTTTCGAAAAGTTTTTAAAGGGAAAGGGGACGGAGGATTTGCCCAAGGCCTATGTTTTCGAGACGGGCACCAACGTGTGGCGCAAGTATTCAAGCTGGCCTCCCGCGAGCGCCAAGACTCGCGTCCTCTACTTTCAGGACCAGGGTGGACTGTCCTTCACGGCCCCGGAAGCCCAGGACGACGCGTTTGACGAATACGTGAGCGATCCGAACCGCCCCGTGCCGTTCATCGGATACACCCATCTGGGCGTGCCGCAGGAATACATGGTGGCCGATCAGCGCTTCGCCTCCACCCGGCCGGATGTTCTGGTGTATCAGACCGACCCGCTCGAGCAGGACGTGACCATTGCGGGTCCGGTTTCCCCGCGCCTGTTCGTTTCCTCCACCGGCACCGATTCCGATTTCGTGGTGAAGATCATCGACGTCTATCCCCCCGATTATCCCCAACCGGAAACCAAACCCGTGCCGGGCCCTCCCGCCCCCTACACGGATGTTCCCCCGCCCTCCATCATCATGGCCGGATACCAGCAGTTGCTGCGCGGCTGGCCGATGCGCGCCAAGTTCCGCAACAGCTTCGAGAAGCCGGAGGCCATGACGCCCGGCCAGGTCGAGGAACTGAACTTTACCGCCCCCGATATCAACCACACGTTCCGCCGCAACCACCGCATCATGATACAGGTGCAGAGCACGTGGTTCCCCCTGACCGATCGCAACCCCCAGACCTTCGTGAATATTCCCGACGCCAAACCGTCGGATTTCAAGAAGGCCACGGAAAGGGTTTACCGCGGCAAGGGAAAATCCTCCGGAGTGATCGTCCACGTGCTCGAGTAGAAACCGGGGGGCCGATGTAGGGCCGAACGGCGTTCGGCCCGTCCCCGCCCTCATGGCGGGGCCGAGTAGGGGCGGGTTTACCCCACCATGCTGGTATTTTGTAGAGGCCGGTTTCAGCCGGGCGGCTTGAAATGCAGAAAATGCGCGGCGAGACCTTCGTTAATCTCCAGCGACGATCTTTGCGGTGTCAAGAACGCAGGCACCGTGGTGCACCGTCAGGAGCCATCTCGCCATACGCTGCCGGACCTCTTCATGACTGACCAGTTCTCCACGGTCCGCTTGAAGAAGACCTCTCTCGACTTTATAAAGTAGGTAAAGCCGATCCAAGGCGTCTTCGACGCCGGCGTCGTCGGGAAGCTCTTCCATTGCCTTCAGTATCTGCTGCTTCGTTCCCACGGTAACTCTCCTGATTCAAATCGTATCCTAGCACTAATTGCGCGTAAGGGCTAGGGGCCAGGTCATCCCAATCGCGTCCTGCTGGAGTTGGTGGTCTATCACTTCAAGCAGGGGGCCACAGCGGAGCAAATCCAGCACAGCTTCCCTTCCCTCACCCTCCGGGAAGTTTACGGCGCCATCTACTATTACCTGGAGCGCGCGGAAGAGGTCGAAGAGTACCTTGCGGGCCAAGAGCGTCAGGCAGAAGAAGTGGAGCGCGCCGTTCGCGGCACCCTGGACGCCACATCCCTCCAAAAGCGGCTGCAAGAGCGGCGCGCCCGCGCATTCAAGTAACTCCCGTCCGTGCTGAAGCTCCGGCAGTGGCTACTACGACCATGGTATAATGACTATGGTAAGGAGGCCGGGATGAAAACCATGGCGGCAGGTTCGTTCAAGGCACATTGCCTGGCAGTGATGAACGAGGTTCAGGCCAAACGAGAGACTGTCGTGATCACCAAACACGGCAGGCCCGTGGCGAAGCTGGTCCCCCCCGACCAGGATACAGACACGATTTATAACTTCCTCCGTGGCAAGGGCACGGTGGTAGGCGACATCATTTCCCCCGCCATCGAGGACTGGGGGAACCTCAAGTGATTCTCCTCGACACCCACGTCGTTGTCTGGCTGGCGTTTGAACCCGGTCAGCTCTCCCAGAAGGCAAAAACCGCAATCGAACGTGCGCGTGAGGATGGAGATGGCCTGGCAATTTCCGATATCACTCTCCTGGAATTGACCACCCTCGTGAGGAAGGGGCGCATCCATCTCGACATCAGCCTGGAATCTTTCCTGCGGGAAGTCGAGGCCCGATTCGTCGTCCTCCCGATCACGGGCCGCGCCTGCGTGCGCTCGCTTGGGCTTCCCGCAGCTTATCCCCATGATCCCGCCGATCGTATGATCGGAGCCACCGCCTTGGCGGAGGGGTTGCCTCTGCTTACCGCCGATCGGGAAATCCGCCGTTCGAAAGCACTACACACGATTTGGTGAGAGAAACGCGGGCGTGGGGGCGATTGCCGATTGTCGATTTTGGATTTTAGATTTTGGATTGGCGATAGGTGATTTTCGAGTTTCGAGTTTAGAGTTTCGATCTTCCCTTTGCATCATGCGATTTTCGCTCCCACGGTATATAATGCGAAGCATGGCGAACCTTGCGACAACCTTGCCGGCCCTTCTTACGGCCTGGGAAGACGGAACGATCCGGGTAGGATCTTCCCGCGTCCTGCTGGAGTTGGTGGTCCACCACTTCAAACAGGGAGCTACAGCGGAGCAGATCCATCACAGCTTCCCTTCCCTCACCCTCCGGGAAGTTTACGGCGCCATCTACTATTACTTGGAGCACGCGGAAGAGGTGGAAGAGTACCTTGCCGGCCAAGAGCGCGAGGCAGAAGAGGTGGAGCGCACCGTTCGCGGCGCCCAGGTTGCCACATCCCTCCAAAAGCGGCTGGAAGAGCGGCGCGCCCGCTCATTCAAGTAAGTCCCGCCATGCTGAAGCTCCTCATTGATGAGAATCTGGACCAACGCATCCTTCGGGGGGGGGCTTCACGTTCCCGGCTTGGTGTATGCCGTCGTTCAGGAAGCCGGCTTGGCGGGAGCCGCGGATGTTAGACTGCTCGACTGGGCAGCCCAGAACCAGCATGTGCTGGTCACTCACGATCGGGGAACAATGCTCAGGGCTGCGAAGCGGAGAATGCGTTCACAACGGAAGATTGCCGGATTGGTTATCGTCAAAAAGGATCTGCCTTTATCAAGGGCAATCGACGATCTTGTGTTGCTGTTGGAGTGCTCCACCGAAAGAGACGTTGAAAATCAGGTCGTGTTCATTCCATTCTAAGCCGAGCTGGGCAGCTACTCGATTTTCGGTTCGCAACTCCCTGCTTCGGACCTCGCACTCTGTTTCTCGTCACTCGTCACTTTTCGATGCACTTCAGATAGGTTCTGCTGATCAGCGCTAATATAGCACGTGGAAACGCAGAGCTGTGCTCTGCGCCAGCCCGCCGGACTTCCTATTTCCCCCCAAGTCCTTTCGGGGAATCGCAGGCCTGAAGGAACAGAGGGCTGCGCCAGCCACTAGGAGATCGGCTGCCAGTTAATTCCGATATGCTTTATGTCCTCAACCACCGCCTTCTTAAGCTCCTTCGCAAGGGTCACTTCCGCAGTCCACACCACTTCGTAGACATCTGTCCCCCTTTGAGTTACGACTCTGCTCGCCGACAATAAGCCGGAACCACCCAAAGTCACGGTCGAAATCTGATTCTGTTCCGAGGTGAGAAGGGAACGATACAATGGGATATCTACTGTTCCGCGCGAAGGCGGCGAGACGGGTGTGTAGGAAGCAGAATACAAATTTGAATACATATTCAATCTTTCTGATGAAAGAGGCACATTAAAACTTTCCACAAATTCCGACCCTTTCGTGACGTTGCCAGCCTCCACATCGATGTCAATTCGAGATATCCAGAAAATGCGTCTGCCATCTTTCCGAGCAAAGTTGGGGTAATTTACAGTCCAAGTGCCGTTTGAGCGGAACGAAGTGCCTTCGGGACGCGCCGCTAGTTCAGCTCTGAATTTCTCACGTATTCGGCCTTGGATGTCATCTCTAAAGAGTAGGGTGTCCTTGTCGTCGCTTGTCGTAAAGAACAGTTTTGCTGCCTTTGGTTTAAGACTAGCGATAAATTCCTCATCTACGTCAGACACAAGAGTATTTATCAACCCCTTGAGTTCCTCAATGGTCTGCAGAACACTCACGTTAGGATGGTCAGAGATGCGGTCCTTCACGGCTTGCGATAATAGGCCATCCTTTGTCACAAGGACCACCCTGCATAGCTTGGGTGTCTTGGGGGAGTCGGCAGCAAGCTGAAGAAATGATTCGGCCACGATTGCATCTCGAAACCCCTTTTCCTGTTCGCCAGGGCTAAAAGGCGGGAGCCTATAACTTGCTGCCTGAATTAACGCACTCCAGTCAACCTTGTTGTGATCAAGCTTGAGTTCGTGCAGGTCTAAAGTCTTTTCCTTCTCACTGATCTTAGTCTCGACATGGGTCAGGAGGATTTGATCGGTCAGGGCAAGATTATGACTTAGTAGTCGTTCGATTCTATTGATCGCAGATCGAAGTTTCAGTGCTTCGGCTTGCATCTGGTATTGGCGCTCATGCCGAACCACCTCTGGGAGGTACCAGAGAATGTCTAAATCGGGGTACTTGGATTCTGCAATGAGGTCGGCTATCTCTTGGCGGACGAGATCACTGGCCGAGCCGAGACTGCCTGGGGACACGTACAAGGCATTGGTATCAAAAACGACCCTAAGTTGAGATTTCTGTTGCTTGTGTTTCTTTTTCGGTGGCTCTTGAGCAGCGGAAGGATCAGTTAGCATTTATATAACCTCGTCAGAAATCAATGCGCCTGCGGGCGCCAATTGACCCACATCTATTCTTCTCAGTTTTTGACATTCATCGTCTCCGAGTTAACAGCCTTTTTGCCGGTCATGCCCTCTAGTCCGGCCAAGATGCCCCGGTAGTCGTTCTTATCACACTGCATTGCAAGACCGCCCTTCTGATCCCCATTGGCCCAAGTCAAACCAACGTAGTGTTTTTTGGACTTGCTGAGAGCGGTCAGGGCACCCAGTCCCAGTGTGAACACACCAACAGCAACCGCTGTTCCGACTCGGCGGTGAACATCCTGGCCGTAGCTGATCTCCGTGATTGCGGAAGCCGGGATTGTCATTAAATCCGCCTTATCCTTCACGAACCGCACTTGGTTCGGTTCGAGGTACATTCGCAAATCGGTTCCAGACTTTGTACCAGGCAACGTGCCGCCATCGTATGCGATTTTGTAGCTGTTATCTCCCGCCGCAGCCATAAGAGGGATGATGATGCAAAATAAAGTGGCGAGGAATTGTGGGTTCCGGAAATTCTGAGCCGTTATTTCCAGATATTCTGAACCGTTCTGTGGTGCCTGGCAAGGGCTCCTCCAACTTAAGATGACGTGTGCGTCCGGAGGGTCCATCGAGGCGGATGAACCTTCCTCGTTCCAGGACACGGTCGAGGATGGCGGCGGCCAGGTCCTCGTCGTGCAGCACCTTCCCCCATTCATTCAAGGGCTTGTTGGTGGTGAAAATCATGGGCCGCTTGCGCAAGTGGCGGTTGTTCACCACATGGAAAAGGACGTTGGCGGCGTCGGGCGCATAGGTTAAGTAGCCGACCTCGTCGACGACCAACACGTGGGGGTGCGTGTAGGTGGCGAGCGATTCCTGGAGCCTTCCTTTCTTGCTGGCGTTGGAGAGATCTTCGATCAACTCCGCGGCGGTGGTGAAAAGCGTCTCGAAACCGTTCTGGATGGCACGATAGCCGATGGCCACGGCCAGATGAGTCTTCCCGCGCCCGGTCTTGCCGTGCAGGATAAGGGAGCGTCCCTCGCTGACCAACTCGGCTCCCAGATAGGAGCCGAGCAGCGCCAGGCGCAGCGTGGACTGGAGCGAGAAATCGAACTCGTCCATGGTCTTGAGGAAAGGAAAGTGGGCGCTGCGCGTGAGGCGCTGCAGACGCGTTTGCTTTCTTCCCGCCACCTCTTCCGCCAACAAGAGAGTGAGGAAGTCGGCGTAGGACCACCCTTCCTTCTCCGCCTGCACAGCGACGTCCTGGTAGATGCGGCGCATGTGTGCCAAGTGGAGACGCTTGAACAGAGCCTCGCGCTCCGCCTCCGAGAGGCTCCGGCTCTGAGCAACAGGATTATCGTTGGCGCCCTTCACGACTTCACCTCCTGGGGAAAAAGCTTCTCCCCTCGCGCTCGTACCCGAAACAAGAACCTCCGCCGTCGCGGGTGCTGCTCCCCCTTCGATACCCCGAGGGGGGGAGAGGAGAGGGTCGCTGTGGAAATGACGCGCCGAGGAAAGCGTGGAAAACTCAAACGGCGAGTTTTCCACCCTTCCCTCCGCGCTTGGAAATCCGGCAAAGAACGCCGGATTCCCACATTTCCACAGCGACGACGGCGGGGGTATCTCCTCACGGCACCGCCTCCTGGAAAACCAGGGAGCGTTGCAGGAAGTTCTCCACGTAGGCGGCACTGAAGACCTCCTCTTTGAGCCCCTCCTCCATTGCCCGCCGTAAAACCTCCGGACCGTGGCTCTGCAGGACCTCGTGCAAGCGATCCACTTCGCCCAGCCACTGCCGCGGTCGGCGATGCACGATCTCGGTCAGATAGCGCAAAGCCGGCTCGCCCAAATCCAACAGCTGTTGCCTTTTCAGATAACGCTTGCCACGCTTACCGGACACGGCGGCCACTAGCGCCGCGCGGTGCGCCGCCAGCGTCGAGCCCTCGTGGGGAGCGAACTTTCGGGGATGCACCGCTTCGTGCCGGCCGGCCACGATGCGCACCCGGTCCGCGTACAAATACAGCGTCCCCGGCATGCTGATCGCCTCCGGCGGCATCGAGTAGGCATGGCCGTCGTGCATCACGGTCCCGGTGGGGCCTACATAGACCGGGATGCGCAAGGCCAACTCCTTCGGCCCCACCTTCAAGGCACGCAGGCGCGGCGCCTCCTCGGCGAGGCGTACGACGGGGATCACTCCCGTCGCCCGGCAGGGTCGCTCCTCGTTCACTTCCCGATGCCACTCGCCCAGTTGCTGCTCCAGATCCTCGGGGTCCTGGAAGCGGCGCACCTTAAAGAAGGAGCCCTTCACGAAACCCACCAGGTTCTCCACGGCTCCCTTTTCCTGCGCCCGGTAAGGCCAACACAGCTCCACCCCAATACCCATCTCCAGCGTGGCGCAGGCGAAGACCGGATTCCATTCGCTCACCTCACCATTCCTCCGCCACTTCAGCGCCACGGTCTTGGGCCGGTCGAACACGCACACCAGCGGCGCTCCTCCCCAACTCGCCAGATGCTGCGCCAAGCTCCGCACCAGACTCTCCACCGTCTCATCCTTTACCAGCGAGACACGCACCCAGCGCGAGTACTTCAGACGCGAGGCAAAGAAGTGGATGCGCCGCACCGATCCGTCCCGAAACTCCACGTCCACCTGCCCGAAATCGTGCTGGCTGAATTCGCCGGGCAGACCCTCGAACCGCACCAGGGGTTTCACCTCCTTCGGCCGCCAAGAAGCCACCAAGCCGTACAGCGCGCTCTTGCCTCCCGCGTAGCCCGCCTGCCGCACTCGCCGCAACACCTCCACCGACGGCAGGTCGGCCCTGTCTTCCAAAATCTCCACCACGAGTTTCCGGAAATTCTCGACCTGGCTGGGCCGGCCAATCCGCCGCTTGCCTCGCTCCGCGGCATCGTCAACGTGCACAACGGGAACTTCCTCCGCGATACGCTTGATGGAGCTCAGGGAAACTCCCGCCAACCCCGCCACTTCAATCTTCGCGTGACCCGCCTTCAGTAAGACTTCGATCTCGTGTCGTTTTAACATCCCCAACATCCTCCTCCCTCCGCCCCGCTCGAATACCAACAACAAAGCGGCGCAAAGGGAAGTTTCTAACTCTTCCCGCTCTTCTCAAACGGCTCAGAATTTCTGGAATTTAGGGGGTCAGAATTTTCGGAACTCGCAGGAATTTCTTCATGACATTTTCTCCTTAGTGGTTGTCTACATTGCTCGCATTCTTTTGTTTGGAAGGAAGTCCGGGGTTCTGACTGCGCGGTTTTATGTGCAGCGGCAACGGTTGCCACTATTTCGGGTAAAACGTCAGCGCCGTGGGCCCTCCAGTGTCCCATCACAGCAGGCCCCTTACCTGAACCCAGGAGTGTAATTGCCAAGACATTACTCCCTTGGAGATTATTAGGTCAAGAGACGAAATGTCGGTTAATTGCAATCAGATTGCTTGCAATCTCTCCTTACGCCCCATACCCCGGCGGCGTCCGCACGCCGTCAATCGGTTTGGGGCGGGAGACTGATCGCAAATTCAAAATGGCAGATTCAAGAGGGAATAGCGCACGAGGCTGATCGCAAATTCAAAATGGCAGATTCAAGATGGGACAGGGCACAGGGCTGATTGCAAATTCAAAATGGCAGATTCAAGATGGGACAGGGCACAGGGCTGATTGCAAATTCAAAATGACAGATTCAAGATGGAACAGGTGAGGAGGCTGATCTCAAATTCAAAATGACAGATTCAAGATGGGACTGGCGCGGGGGGGGGATTTCAAATTCAAAATGGCAGATTCGAAATAGGATGGCGCATCGGGCGGACAAAACGTCGCAAAAACTCAAAAAAATGCCCGATTTGTCAAAATTTTATCTCCTACTCATAGCGCATCGGCCAATTATTCACCTTGACAAACTATAGCCCCGTGGTCTAAACTAGGTGTGTTATGATCGCCGTAAGCTACAGCGGCTGTCCTGCTCCTTGCCTTTCCCCCCTCCGACTTGCCATCGTCGATGCCTATGTGCGAAGCACCTTGGGCTGCGGCGGTCTGGCGCCGCCTGGGCGTAACGCCGTGGAGGAGATCCAAGGCGGCGCCAGACCGCCGCAGTCCAAGGTGCTTCGCACAGCCATTTTCGGACAGGCGGCGCGCCCGCCTGCCTCAAATCCAAGGAGAGAGAACTATGAGCCTGGTCAAGAAACCACGCATGACGGAGAAGAAACGCGCCGCGGTTCGGAAGATGCAGAAACTTTCGCATGGTCCGGCGACGCCGGAAGGCCGGGCGCGCATTCGCGACGCCCATCTGCGGCACGGGTTTTACTCCAAGTCCGATGAGGTGGCTTTGCGCGCCTTGGGTGAAGACCCCGACGATTTCCGGGAATTGCTGGAAGGGTTGGCTGACGATCGCACCGCCGCCGCGGCCTTGCGGAAGTGCCTGGGGGAGCATATGGCGCGGGCCTTTTGGCGGATGCGGCGCGCCTACCGCATGCAGGAGGGTTGCGCCCTTCGCCAAGCCAAGCAGGAGGACGCCACGCGCCTGGGGCGGCTGCACGTTGAAATGATGCGCCTCAAGATGATTTCGCGCAATTGGCAGTTGCTCGCGGAATCCGTCAAGAACCCGCATTACGTCACCACTCCCCAAGACCTCGAGATGATGAAGGATTTGCACAAGGAAGGCGTGGCCAAAGAAATGAGCGAAGTCGCCCTCGCCCTCTTCTACCAGCTTCAGGAACCCGGCACGCTGCGGCCGGGCGATGTGGGTTTTGAGGACGAGGAAAAGGAAGCCATGACGCGCCGGGCGCTGGCCAAACTCAAGGCGATTTTTGGGTTGGATTCGCCGCCCCCGTTCGCGCCGAATGCGCGTGGGGCACGCCCTGGCGTGGCCCCACCCGAGGGCCGGCAGTTTGCCGGCGCTGCGGAAGCGCACACGACGCCGGACGTTAGTCCGGCACCATGCGGCGTAGCGCCGGACTTCAGTCCGGCACCATGGGGCGTGGCCCCGGACTTCAGTCCGGCACCATGGGGCGTGGCCCCGGGCTTCAGCCCGGCACCTGCCGACCTGAAGGTCGGCGCTACAACACCCGAGGAGGAAGACGACGATCCGTATCCGCACATCACGGAGGAGCAATGGGAGGCACGGGACGACGCGCGCCAATTACTGGAGAATATCCTCTCCCACCAGGTCGAGATGTTCGATGCCCAGCACCACGACCTGCTGCGGCAGAGTGTGGCCGGCCCCTCTCCCCACGAACGCGCTGCGGAAATCGTGCCTACCCACCCCAACGCCGCGCTGATGCAAAGAATAGAAGACTCCAACTTTCGACAAGCAGCGCGGATGGCGAGCCTGCTCATTCGATTAAAGCGCCTCGATGACCGCCCGGATGAACACGGAGACCGCGCAGCCTGAGAATATGTGATAGATAACAAAGAGGGTTAGAGGTTTTTGATGGTGCGGGACAAAAAATCCATGCCTCTGAAATACAAGGAGTTATTCGATTTCGAAGGGGGTCCGGCGCGCCATAAAAGGGGGACCCCCGGAAATGAAGGTATTTCTTTAGATGTGAATGAAAACAAACGTCGAAAAATCGAGCACTTCGGGTCTGAGAGGATTTGTATGAAATCAAAGGACTTATAGATTTCATCAGACGATGTCTAAGAAAATAAATGGGTTAGAAAACGTGCCAGGTGCCAGGACGGGGTAAGGGATAAGGGTTAAGGGGTAAGGGGTAAAGGACTCGGGGAAGGGATTCGGAACTTGGCGGATGGAACGGGGGGACGGCGTACGGGACTCGGGGTTCAGGGTGCGGGATTCCGCAGACGCGGTTCGGGCCGGGCGATTCCGAATCCCGATTCCGGATGGTCGAATACCGGGGATGGCCCCCTTATCCCGATTCCCGTACCCCTATCCCTTATCCCTTGTCCCGTACCCCGTGTCCCGCACCCCGATCTTTACCCCTTTGCCCAGAAATCCGCGGACGCCAGCACGGGGACAATTTCGAAATCAATGAGGTCGTCCCAATGACTTATCCACGTTTGCAGAAGGTTCGGACTCGCTGCTTCCATGATTTGAAAACAGCGCGCCCCATTGGATTCCACCCAGCTCGCGTGGTAGATGACGCCCTTAAGGAGCATCCGGCCGCTATGTTTGAAGCGTTCTCCGATCAGCGCCGTGCTACCCGGCTTGAAGTGTTCGATGACCATGAAGAACATACCAAGGAGTCTACACCAACTTGGGAACGCAGAACCCCCCCGATCAATTCAACATTCAAAATTCAAAATGCATCATCGCAAATCGAAAACCGCAAATCACCAATCACGAATCGACAATCGCATATCACCAATAACCGACTACGAATGGAAAATCGAAGATGGTAAATCGCAAATCCAAAATCCAAAATCTAAAATCCAAAATCGCCGGAATCGGCAATTCCCCGGCGCCTGGCACCCGACACCTTGCCGAGAGCGCCTTGACGCTCGCCGGAGGCGCGACTTAGAATGACCTATGGCTTTTGTCACCGCGCGGTGAGAAGAGGGGGGATATGTTAGACGGTCCGATTCCGGAGGGGCTTACCTTCGACGATGTTTTGTTGGTTCCCAACAAATCGGCAGTTTTGCCGACGCAAGTTGACACCCGCACGCGGGTGACACGCCATATCACCCTGAATATTCCCATCGTCAGCGCCGCCATGGACACGGTCACGGAATCGCGCCTGGCGATTGCCCTGGCGCAGCAGGGGGGCATGGGCATCGTGCACCGCAGCATGTCGATTGCCCATCAGGCCATGGAAGTGGATAAGGTGAAGCGGTCGGAAAGCGGCATGATTGTCGATCCCGTCACCATCGGCCCCCAGAACCGGATCGCCGATGCGCTGGAAATCATGAAAAAGTACAAGATATCCGGCGTGCCCGTCACCCGGGAGGGCAAGCTGGTGGGCATCCTGACCAACCGCGATCTGCGCTTCGAGGACCGCCTCGACCTGCCGGTGGAAGAGGTGATGACCAAGGAAAACCTGATTACGGTGGCCGTGGGAACGACCCTGGAAGAAGCCGAGGTGATCCTGCACAAGCACCGCGTGGAAAAACTTCCCGTGGTCGATGATGCCTATAACCTTCGAGGACTTATTACCGTAAAGGATATTCAGAAAAAGATTAACTACCCCAAGGCCTGCAAGGACGAGCACGGGCGCCTGCGCGTGGGCGCCGCCCTGGGGGCCACGGGCGATTTCCTGGAGCGCGCGGCGGAACTGGTGAAGGCCAAGGTGGATGTGCTGGTGGTGGACACCGCCCACGGCCATTCCACGCGCGTGTTCGAGGCGGTCGAGAAACTGAAGGACGCCTTCCCCGAGGTCGACCTGGTGGCGGGCAACGTGGCCACCTTCGCGGGCGCGTGCGACCTGCTGCAACTCGGGGTGGACGGCGTGAAGGTGGGAATCGGCCCCGGCTCCATTTGCACCACGCGTGTGGTGACGGGCGCCGGCGTGCCGCAAATCACCGCCATTGCCGAATGCGCGCGGGCCGCTGCCCAGGCCGGTGTGCCCATCATCGCCGATGGGGGCATCAAGTTCTCCGGGGACGTTTCCAAGGCCATCGCCGCCGGCGCCAGTTCGGTGATGCTCGGCAGCCTGTTTGCCGGCACGGAAGAAAGCCCGGGCGAGACCGTCCTCTACCAGGGGCGCACCTTCAAGTCGTATCGGGGCATGGGATCGATTGCGGCCATGGCCGCCGGCTCCGGTGACCGCTATGCCCAGGAACGGGAAGTGGCCCGCGGGGAAATTTCCAAACTGGTTCCGGAAGGCATCGAGGGGCGCGTGCCGTACAAAGGCCTGCTGGAGGACCTGGTGGCGCAACTGGTGGGGGGGTTGCGTTCCGGCATGGGCTATTGCGGCTGCGCCCACATCGAAGAACTGCAACAGCGCGGCCGCTTCGTGCGCATCACCTCCGCGGGCTTGCGCGAAAGCCACGTTCACGATGTCATCATTACCAAGGAGGCGCCGAACTACTCGCTGGACTAATCCTCATTGCCCGCCCCGCTTACGCGAAGAGGAGGAGGATGCCGGCCACAAAAGCCAGGAGGCCGGAAAACGCAAAGGGCACCGCGGGCGAGTAACGCTGCCAGAGCCATCCCGCCAGGAAGCTCGCGGGAAACGCGGCAAATCCCACGACCCAATTGAAAACCCCGAAGACCGAAGCCCGCGCCTCGCCCGGCGCCAAGTCGGCGATCCAGGCTTTGATTACCCCTTCGGTTAATGCGTAATAAGTTCCATATATCGCAAAAAGAAACCACACGAGCTGAGGGGTCCGCAGCAAGGCGAAGCCCGCGTATACGGCCGCGTAAATCAGATAGCCCACGACAATCAGCCACCGCCGCGGCACCCGGTCGGAGAGCTTCCCGGCCGGCCAGCTCAATGCGGCATAGACGACGTTGAAGAGGAGGCCGAGCGCGGGGGCTGTCCATGCCCCCATGCCGAGATTCTGAGCGCGCAAAATCAGAAACAGGTCCGAGGAATTGCCGAGTGAGAAGAGCCCCACGGCAATGAGAATCATCAGCAGCTTACCGCGCGGGAACCGGAGAGATCGCCCAGTGGTGGAAGTGGCAGGAGTCGAGGTGGTCGGAGGCCGGCGCACTTCCTTGACGCCGAACCACACGAGGAGAATACATGCCAGGCCTGGAATCGCCGCCATCCAAAAGACGCTTCGAATCTGCCCGGCAAACAACCGCAGGAAAAGGATCGCGCTCAGAGGGCCAAAGATTGCGCCCGCCGTGTCCATGGCTTGGCGCAAACCGAATGCCGCCCCGCGATGCGCTGGGTCAATAGAATCCGCCATCAATGCGTCGCGGGGAGCGGCGCGAAAGCCTTTGGCGGCGCGGTCGGTGAATCGAATCCAGAATACCTGCTGCCACGAATGCGTCACGGCCAGCAGGGGCTTCACCATGTTGGCTAACGTGTACCCTGCCGCGACCAGAGGCTTGCGCCGGCCGAGGAAATCGGAAAGCCAGCCGGAAAGTAAGCGGGAGAAACTGGCAATGGTCTCCGCTGCCCCTTCGATGAAACCAAATGCCATGGGTGGGGCGCCCAACACGGTGACCAAAAACTGGGGTAGAAGCCAATAACTCATCTCCGTCGAGGTGTCATTGAGAAACGCCACCCAGGCGAGGACCCATACATTCTTTGGCAAGCGGAAGTCGGGCCTCGCGGCTGTGCGCCTCCGAGCGAGTTGTTCGTTTCCCATAGCCATCTGTCCCTACAAAAGGAAAATCCCGGCTCGAAGCGAAATCCTTCGGACCGGGATCCTCAAAATCAAGCTGCTCGGTTGGCCACCGATCGAGCGACTATTTCTTGTCGTCGCCTTCTTCTTCGGGTGGAGGCGCCTGCTCTTTGGCTTTGGCCTCTTCCGCGGCTTTGCGCTGAGCTTCAACTTTCTTGGCGCGCTTGGCGGCCAAGCGTTGGAGGACTTCATTGTCCACCAGCTCGAGGACGGCCACGTCCGCGCCATCACCTCGCCGCCAACCCGCGTGGACCAGCCGCGTGTACCCGCCTGCGCGCGTTGCGTATCGCTTGGAAAGCTCATCAAACAGGAACTTCACGGCGCTGGGGTCGAGCAGATAGCTGGCCGCCTGGCGCCGGGCTGCCAAGTCGCCACGCTTTGCGAGTGTGATCATCCACTCCGCCAGCGGCCGCGCCGCTTTGGCCTTGGCCACGGTGGTCTGAATCCGCTCCCGCTGAATCAGAGAGGTCACCAGATTCCGCAGCAGCGCACGGCGGTGTTCAGTGTTCCGGCTGAGTCTCTTTCCGTAATTCCGATGTCGCATATAGTAAATTACCTATCCCTAAACTTGTGGCTGAGGAGGCTCCGGAGCCGAAGCAATCGGATTGCCTTTCTCATCAAATTTCAATCCCAAACTCAACCCCATCGCCGCGAGAATCTCCTTAATTTCATTCAGAGATTTTCGTCCGAAGTTCTTGGTCTTCAGCATCTCCTGTTCGGTCTTCTGAACGAGTTCCCGAATAGTAGTGATATTGGCATTTTTCAGGCAATTGTAGGAACGAACAGAAAGCTCCAATTCTTCCACCGAGCGATCCAGGTTCTCGTTGTGAATGACCGCCGGACGATCCTGTGGCACTTCCAAGACTTCCGGCTCCTCCTCAAAGTTGATAAAGATATTCATGTGGTCTTTGAGAAGCTTGGCGCCCAGACCCACGGCGTCCTGCGGAGTGATCGCCCCGTTTGTCCAAACGTCCAGCGTCAACTTATCGTAATCCGTCATCTGTCCCAGCCGGGCCGCTTCCACGGTGTAATTCACTTTGCGCAGCGGGGAATGGACGGAATCGACGGGGATGTATCCAATGGGAAGGTCCTCATCAAAGTTCTTTTCCGCCGAAACGTACCCGCGGGCAATCTTGACTCGCATTTCGATATGCAGGCTGCCGCCTTCACTGACAGTAGCGATGTACACATCCTTATCGAGAACTTCCACGTCCGCATCTTCCTGAATCATCCGTGAAGTCACTTCGCCGGGCTTGTCCACATTTAAGTACAGTGTCTTCGGACCCTCCACGCTCATCTTCAGCGGAATTTGCTTCAGGTTCAAAATGATATCCGTGGCGTCTTCAACCACACCCGGGATGGATGAAAATTCGTGCATGACGCCTTCGATGCGAACCGCGGTGATGGCCGCTCCCTCGATCGAGGAAAGCAGCACGCGGCGCAAGGCGTTGCCGATTGTCGTCCCAAAACCACGCTCAAAGGGTTGCGCGGAAAACTGTCCATACTTGTCCGTCAATGTATCGGTATTTGCTACCAAGCGCTTCGGTTTCTGGAATCCTCTCCAAAGCATCGCTCTCAAACCTCCCTTGGGGCCCACCTTGGCAGGCCACCTCGCATGCACGCAAATCCCTGCTACTTCGAGTACAGCTCGACGACCATCTGTTCCTGAATCGGGAAATTCACGTCCTCGCGTTTAGGCACCAAGATAACCTTCGCCTTCAAGCCCTCGCGGTCCAATTGCAGCCAGGGTGGAACATTCCGCCCTCCGGAGAGATCGAGGGCGCGTTGTACCGCCGCCATGTTCCGGCTCGTTTCGCGCACCGCGATCTCCTGACCGGGGGTGACAACAAACGACGGGATATTGACCTTGCGCCCCGCAACCTGAATGTGGCCGTGGCGCACCAATTGCCGTGCTGCGGCGCGCGAAGAGGCCAGGCCCAGCCGGTAGACGGCATTGTCCAGGCGCCGCTCCAGCATCAGCAAGAGGTTTTCCCCGGTTACGCCTTTCATCCGCGCTGCCTTCTCAAAATAGCTGCGAAACTGGTCTTCCAAGATGCCGTAAAGGCGGCGCAGTTTCTGCTTCTCGCGCAGTTGCAGCCCGTACCCGACGATCTTGGGCCGACGGGATTTCCCATGCTGTCCCGGAGCAAAGTTGCGCTTTTCGATTTCGCACTTGTCCGTCAAGCACCGCTGTCCCTTCAGAAACAGCTTGACCCCTTCGCGCCGGCACAGCCGGCAAACCGCCTCACGATATCTTGCCAAACTAACCTCCTCAGGAACGAATCGCGAACTACCGATATCGTCCTAAACCCTTCGGCGCTTTGGCGGACGGCAGCCGTTGTGCGGAATGGGCGTCACGTCTTTGATATTCCGCACTTCGAGCCCGGCAGTGGCCAGCGCCCGAATAGCCGACTCCCGGCCGGCCCCCGGCCCTTTCACCCGCACTTCCACACTGCGCATGCCGTGGTCGCGAGCCGCATTGGCCACGCGCATCGCCGCTTGCTGCGCGGCAAAGGGCGTGCCTTTACGCGAACCCTTGAAGCCCAGCGAACCCGCGCTCGACCAGCAAATCACCCGGCCGTCAGAATCCGTAATGGCCACGTGAGTGTTATTAAACGTGGCCTCGACATGCACAATTCCCGTGGGGACAATGCGTTTTTCCTTCTTCTTGAAAACCTTTTTCTTGCCTGCTTTTGCCGCCGCTTTCGCCATAGTAGCTCTCAGCTCTCAGTTCTCAGTGCTCAGCTTCCAGCCGTCAGCTAACCTACGGGGTTTAGGCTTGGGGTTGAAAGCTGATTGCTGACTGCATGTTCTTACGTCTTCGCCATGGACCGCTTCTTATTGGCCACGGTGCCCTTGCGCGGGCCCTTGCGCGTCCGCGCGTTCGTGTGGGTGCGTTGGCCGCGGACGGGAAGACTGCGCCGATGCCGCATCCCACGGTACGATCCGACTTCAATCAGCCGCCGGATGTTCATCGCAGTCTCTTTGCGCAGATCACCTTCCACTGCTCCCTCTTCTTCCAAGATCGCACGGATTTTGCTGGTCTCGTCTTCGGTCAGGTCCTTGATTTTCTTGTTCGGATCGATGCCCGCCCGCATAAGTATGGATAGTGATCGGGCCCGGCCGATTCCATAAATGTAAGTCAGGCCAATTTCCGCCCGCTTCTTGGGCGGCAAATCCACGCCCGCAATTCTTGCCATCTCAAGCCTCCCGTCTCATCCACTTTCGGCGCAACACCGGAAGAATCCAGGTGCGCGGCGCGGGCACCCATCATCCCTGCCGTTGCTTGTGCTTGGGGTTCTCGCAAATCACCCGCACCACTCCGCGTCGCCGAACGATCTTGCACTTGGAGCAGATCTTCTTTACTGACGACCGCACCTTCATAAATTGCCCTCGTCTAGTCTTCGGTGCCCAGCACCACTATGGAGACTTGAAAATCGAAACTCGAAATCCGGTGCCCGCCCCTCGCGTTTCGATTTTCGATCATCGAGTTTCGTCTTTTCCCGAGCACCCTATTCCTACTTGTACCGGAACACAATCCGGCCCCGCGTCAAGTCGTAGGGAGACAGCTCCACTGCAACCTTGTCACCCGGGAGGATGCGGATAAAGTTCTTCCGCATCTTTCCCGAAATATGGGCCAGGACCTGGTGCTTGTTGTCCAATTCAACTCGAAACATCGCATTGGGTAATGCTTCCAGCACCGTAGCCGTAACTTCGATCGCATCTTCCTTCGCCATACTTCTCTGGGGCCTCAACCCCGGCGCGGCGCCCATCGGGCAGGACGCAGCGGGGAAAAACTAAAGACGTGTCAGAACGTCAGGTCCATTCTGAGTGACCGCAACCATGTGCTCAAAGTGCGCCGACAGCGTGCCGTCAACCGTGACGGCTGTCCAGTTATCATCCAGGACTCGCACGGCGGGACCACCGGCGTTCACCATGGGTTCAACGGCAAAAACCATCCCTTCTTTCAGCAAGGGCCCATGGCCCGCTTGACCAAAATTTGGAACCTGCGGTTCTTCGTGCATTGCCTTGCCAATCCCGTGGCCCACAAACTCCCTCACCACGGAGTATCCGTTTTTCTCCGCGTACTGCTGCACAGTCGCTGAAATATCACCCAGGCGGTTGCCCAACCTAACTTTCTCCAGCGCCAACTCCAGGGCTTCTTCTGTCACCTTCAGTAAGCGACGAGCGGATTCGCTGATGGCTCCCACGGGGACGGTTATGGCGGAATCACCATAGTAACCATCCAGCACCACGCCCGTATCCAGGCTGACAACGTCGCCTTCCTTAAGCGTGCGGCGGTCGGATGGGATGCCGTGAATGATCTCATCGTTGACCGAGGCGCACAAACAGCAGGGATATCCGCGATAGCCTTTGAACGCGGGCCGCGCCCCTAGTTCCTTCAGCCGCCTGGCCACGAACTTCTCAAGATCAAGCGTTGTAACCCCTGGCCGCACCTGCTCGCGTATCTCGCCCAGAACCTGACGGACCATCCTGCCGCTGCGCCGCAGCTTCTCGATTTCAGCCGGTGACTTACAGATAATCATGCCTTTGAAAGATAATCCAACAGTCCTTTGGCAATCGCCTCGGGCTCCCTATTGCCGTCCACGCTCAGCAACACCCCTTGGCTTCGATAGTAGTCGATCAACGGACTGGTTTGCTTATGGTAGGCTTCCAGCCGCTGCCGGATGGTGGCCTCGGTATCGTCTGCCCGGCGCAGCAGCTTTCCGCCGTCCCTATCACAAATCCCCGCGACCTTGGGCGGATTGAAGTACACGTTGTAGATCTCTCCGCACACGGAACATGTCCAACGCCCGGTAAGTCGTTTCAGGAGCACCTCTTCACTCACCTCGATATTCAGCACCAGTGGCCGCCCTTCACCCTTCGTAGCAAGCATCCTATCCACAAACTGCGCTTGCGTGATGGTGCGCGGAAAACCGTCGAGGATGAAACCGTTCTGGCAATCCGGCTCGTTGATGCGCTCTTCCACGATGCCGCAGACCACTTCGTCGGGGACCAGCTCACCCGATTCCATCTTGGCCTTTGCCGCCAATCCCAACGGGGTTTGTTTCTTCACCGCGTCGCGTAGGATGTCGCCGGTGGAGATTTGCGGAATGCCGAAATGCTTGGCGACTTCCCGTGCTTGCGTTCCCTTCCCTGCACCCGGTGCTCCCAGAAAAATCAAAGCATGCGCTCGCATGACTTCCCTCTGAACGCCCAATCAAGCGGACCGCCGTCCACGAATCCGTCCCTTCTTCAGGAACCCTTCGTAATGCCGCATGATGAGCTGAGCTTCCACCTGTTGCACGGTGTCCATGGCCACGCCCACCACAATCAGGAGGGACGTTCCGCCAAAATAGAACTGCACGCCCAGCCCATGCAAGACCCATGGCGGCAGGTGGGAGTCAAACCACGCGGCACCCATCCAGCTCGGCAAGTGGTTCAGACGAAGCCCCGCCAGCATGAGTTCAGGAATGAGCGCCACCAGGGCCAGATAGAAGCCCCCCACCCAGGTGATTTTCGTCAGGACGTCATCCAGGTAGTCGGCGGTGCGTTTGCCCGGCCGGATTCCCGGCATGAACCCACCCTGCTTTTTAACATTATCAGCAACCTCGTCAGGGTTGTATACAATCGAAAGGTAGAAGTGGGCAAAGAAAATGATCATTATAACGTACGTCAGAGTATAGAGAGGCTCCCCATAGGCAAAAACCTTGGAAAACCAGTTCAGGCCGGCGCCGAGATAACGGATGAAGACGATACTATTTTGATCCAGGCGAAACAAACCAAGCGTTTGTGGAAAAGTCAAAATCGAAACCGCGAAGATAATCGGCATCACGCCGCCGCTGTTCACCTTGAGCGGCAAGTGGGTGGACACCCCACCCATGATTCTGCGCCCCACCACCCGTTTCGCATACTGGATAGGAATGCGCCGCTCACCACGTTCCACAAAAACGATACCCGCGACAATGGCCACCATGAAAGCGAGAAGTAAAATGAGCACCAGCAGATTCCAAGTGTGATTGACGAAGACCTTTTCATAAAGGTCCGCCGCGGCCCGGGGAAGCCCCACCACGATTCCGGTAAAGATCAACAGCGACATTCCGTTGCCAATGCCGCGCGTAGTGATCTGTTCACCCAACCACATTATAAAAATGGCTCCCGTTGTCAGTGTCAGCACGGTGGTGAAAACGAAAGCAGGGCCTGGATGATTGACCAGAGGGAGCCCCTGACCCGTATACTTCTCCAGTCCGATCGCCACCCCAAAAGCCTGGAACGCGCTCAAACCCACCGTCATCCAGCGGGTATAGTCGGTTATTTTCTTACGCCCTAGATCGCCTTCCTTCTTGAGTTTCTCCAGGTGCGGCGAAACTACGGTGAGCAATTGAAGGATAATCGAAGCCGTAATGTACGGCATGATTCCTAAAGCAAAAACCGTCAGCCGCCGCAGGCTGCCGCCGGAGAACATCGACAGCAGTCCAAACAGTGAACCACCCATTTGGCTGAACGCCTGTTCAAGAACATCAGCATTGATCCCGGGCGTAGGGATAAATGCCCCCAACCGGTATACCGCAAGCATCCCCAGGGTGAAGAGGATGCGTTTTCGTAGATCCGGAATCTCGGTGATGCTTTTCAGAGATTCGAGCATTACGAAAGGACCTCTGCCTTCCCCCCAGCTTTCGCGATCTTCTCCAGGGCGGACTTGGAAAACAAGTGTGCGGACACATGCAGCGGAGACTTCAGCTCGCCATCACCCAGGACCTTTAATCCCGCGCCCAGTTGCTTCACAAGGCCGCGGGCGACCAGAAGCTCCGGCGTAATCTTCTCTTCCGGTTTGAAATCCTCAAGGTCCCTGAGATTGACGACGGCGTATTGCTTGCGAAAAATATTGGTAAAGCCCCGTTTAGGGAGGCGGCGGTGGAGCGGCATCTGGCCGCCCTCGAAGCCGGGCCGCATGCGCATGCCCGCCCTTGACCGCTGGCCTTTCGAGCCGCGGGTGGCCGTCTTCCCATGTCCTGATCCCATTCCCTGCCCGATTCGTTTGGAGCGCTTGTTGGCCCCCACCGGCGGTCGAAGTGTTCCAATGTGTGTCGCCATATGTCTTCAGCCTATTCCTTGCTCGCCTGCGCCGGCTCACTTCCCTCCGGCAAGGACTCTTTCTCCTGACCCGCGTCTGCGGATTTGACTTCTGGGGGCTCGGGTTGCGCTAAAACCGGTTCGCCCGCAGCTTCCGTGGTCACTAGGGTAGTGGCTTGGGCTGGTTCAGTGGGGGCTGGCGCCGGGGCGTGAACCTGGTATTCCGGAATCGACGCCCAGGCCGGAGCCAGCGGCTCAGGAACGACCTCCAGCAGGTGGGGCACGGCGGCTATGATTCCCCGAATCTGCGGGGTATCAGGGCGCACCACCGTGTGGTTCAGCTTGTTCAAACCCAAGCTCCGCACGATCGTTTTCTGGTGGTGGGTGAATCCGATCCCGCTTCTCACCCACTTAATCCGAATCATCTTGAGGGTCTTTTCCGCCACAATTCCTCAACCTCGTTAGATTTCTTCCGGACCTTTGCCGCGCGTGTTGGCGACCTCTTGCAGGTTGCGCAACCGGAGCAGAGCATCCATGGTCGCCTTTACCACGTTATAGGGGTTGGTGGTGCCCAGGGATTTGGTCAGCACGTTTTGAATCCCCGCCGCCTCCACCACGGCGCGCACCGCGCCGCCGGCGATCACTCCCGTTCCGGGCGGGGCGGGCTTCAGCAACACTCTTCCTGCCCCGTAATGGCCCGTGACGGTGTGGGGAATCGATCCCTGCGACACGTTTACCTTGGCCAGCGATTTCTTCGCGGACTCGATCCCTTTGCGAATCGCCATGGGCACCTCGCGCGCCTTACCGGACCCATAACCGACAATGCCGGCGCCGTCACCCACGACGACCAGCGCCGCAAAGCTTAGGTTCTTTCCGCCTTTGACGACCTTGGTGACGCGATTGATCGCGATCACCTGGTCCTTGAGCTGCAACGCGTTCGGGTCAATCCGATTGGCCAAGTCTTCCTCCTGCCGTATCCCCTAGAATTTCAGCCCCGCCGCGCGAGCCGCGTCGGCCAGCGCTTTGACGCGCCCATGGTAGGCATAGCCGCCCCGGTCAAATACCACGCCGGGAATTCCAGCGGCGATGGCGCGCTGGGCCAGGATTTGCCCCACCACTTTTGCCGCGGCGATGTTCCCGCCGCCCTTGAGCGTTTTGCGCACTTCCTTGTCGCGTGTGGACGCCGTCACCAGGGTGTGGCCGCGGGTGTCATCAACCACCTGAGCATAAATATGCTTGAGCGACCGAAAAACATTTAAACGCGGCGACTGGACCCGTCCGCTCACCCGGGCGCGGATTCGCACATGAATCCGGCGGCGCGCCGCATCTTTGGAAACTGTCTGTAACATCAGGAAATCTCCGCTGAAATGCCGTGACGAGTGGCCAGTGACGCATGACGAGCCGGCACCGACTTGCCGACCATCCCTGCATAACGATTCTGTTCCTTGCTTGTCATTCGTCGCTCTCCACTCGCAATTGCGCGATCTTGCTTATCACTCTTCACTCATCACTTGTCACTGTTCTTCTATCCTGCCTTGCCTGCTCCGCCACCGCCGGCAGCCGCCGCAGCCTTGCCGACCTTCTTCTTCAGGCGCTCGCCGGTGTATCGGATACCCTTGTTCTTATACGGATCGGGCGGCCGTAAGCCACGAATCTTCGCGGCCACATGTCCCACCAGTTGTTTATCCGCACCGCTGACGATGAGATGCGTTTGCTTCTCCACGCTGATGGTGACCCCGTCGGGAAGCGGAAACTCGATAGGATGCGAATAACCCAGGGTAAACGTCACCGACTTGCCCTTTGACTCGGCGCGATAACCAATCCCGACGATGTCCAGGTGTCTCTCAAAACCCTGGGTCACCCCATGAACGGCGTTGGCGAGCAGACTTCGAGCCAGCCCATGCAAAGCCGCCTGTTCGTCCGTTTCACGCTTCAGGAGCAAATGGCCGTCCTGCTTTTCGAACTGGATTCCCCGGGGAAGAGGAATGCGCAAAGTTCCCTTGGGCCCCTTAACCGCCACTGACGGCCCCTCCGTCTGCACGGTGACTCCCGCGGGCATAGCAATTATCTTTCGGCCTATTCTCGACATAGTAGCATCACGTTCCGTCTGTCAGTTCGGAGGCTCGAAAACCAAACCTCCGGCTTTCTTGCCCAGCTTCGGACGCCGGGCTCACCCTCTAGGACACACTACAGAGCACTTCACCACCGACTCCCGCCTTGCGGGCGGCCTTGCCGGTCAGCACTCCCCGTGGCGTCGTGAGGATGCTCACTCCCAGCCCTCCCAGGATACGGGGAACCTCGTGCACGCCTACATAGACGCGCCGGCCGGGTTTCGAAACTCGGTCGATGCTGGCGATGGCGTTCGTGCCGTCGGTCGCATACTTCAAGAAGACCTTCAAAACTTTCTTCTTGCCCTCGTCGCTCACCTTGAAGTTGCTGATGTAGCCTTCTTCCTTCAGGATCCGCGCCACCTCCACCTTGAGCTTCGAGGAGGGCATATCCACCCGCGGATGACGCGCCTGAATCCCGTTGCGGATTCGAGTGAGCATATCGGCGATAGGATCAGTAACGGCTGACATAAGACTCCCGATTTTGCGCTGGCTGAACCTCTCGTCCAGAGTTACCAGCTTGATTTAATAACGCCAGGGATATCACCCCGCAGCGCCAATTCCCGGAAATGGAGGCGGCACATTTTGAACTTGCCGAGGTAACCGCGCGGCCGCCCGCAAATCAGACAGCGATTCCGGTGCCGAATCTTGAATTTCGGCTTCCTGCGCAATTTAGCCATCATGGAAGAGCGTGCCACGTTTTACCCTCCTGCCTTTTCACTGGCCTGCGCCGCGGCCTGGCGGCGTACCGCTTCCGAACGGAAGGGCATCCCCATGTGCCGCAGTAACGCCATGGCCTCCGCGTCGGTCTTGGCATCGGTTACTATCGTGATGTTCATGCCTTTGGTCTTATCGACCTTTGCGTAATCAATCTCCGGAAATACCAACTGGTCCCGCAGTCCCAGCGTGTAGTTTCCCCGGCCGTCGAAGGCGCGCGTGGAGACGCCGCGAAAATCGCGAACCCGCGGCATGGCGACGTTGGTCAGGCGGTCGAAGAACTCGTACATGCGGTCGCCACGCAAAGTCACCACCGCCCCAATGGGCATGTTCTTCCGCAGCTTGAAATTGGCGATCGACTTTCGGGCACGCGTGATAACGGGCTTTTGTCCGGTGATCTGCCCCAGTTCCTGGGCGGCCGAATCGAGCAGCTTGGCGTTCTGAATGGCTTCCCCCAGGCCCATGTTGACGACAATCTTGCGAAGGCGCGGAACGGCATTCGCGTTGGCGTAGCTGAATTCCTTCACCAAGGCCGGCACGACTTCCTTCTGGTATCGTTCTTTTATTCTCGGAGCCATGTTGCTTTCGTTCCTCCCGGCCTTTACTTATCCAGAGATTTTTCGCACTTGGCGCAAATGCGCACTTTCTTGCCTTCCGCCATTTCGCGGTGCTGGATACGGGTGGGCCCACAATCGCTGCAAACCAGCGCCACGTTGGAAACATGGATGGGACCTTCCTTCTCCAGAATTCCGCCGCGAATCTGCTTGGCGGGGTTGGGCCGCACGTGACGCTTCACCATATTCACGTGCTCGACGTAAATCCTCTGCTTGCCGGGCTCGACTTCCAAAACCCTTCCCCGTGTCGGCTGCCCGGAAGGCCCCCGGCTCCGCCCCGCCATCACTTGTACGATGTCGTTCTTCCGAATATCCATTTAACATCCTCGCACGAACGCTGGTGCCGCCAGCCTGGCGCCATGCCGGCTGCAAGCCGGCGCCACTGACCGCTAATCACTATCCACTAACTAACCACGGCCTTTACAGAACCTCGGGCGCCAGAGAGACAATCTTCAGGAATTTCTTTTCGCGCAGTTCCCTCGCCACCGGCCCGAAGACGCGCGTTCCGACCGGCTCGCCCGCGTCATTGATCAGCACTGCGGCGTTTTCATCGAAGCGGATATAGCTGCCATCGCGCCGCCGCTGCTCCTTTCGCATCCGCACGATGACGCACTTCACGACTTTGCCCTTGGGAATAGCGCTGTCCGGTGCGGCCTCTTTTACCGCCGCAGTAATGATATCGCCCAAGCCCGCTTGCAGTCCCACATCGCCGCCCAGGGGCAGGATACATGAAAGCTTGCGCGCTCCGGAGTTGTCCGCCACCTGGAGAATGGTCCGCATTCCGATCATACTTCCACCTCCGGCACGGGCGCGACCAGCGTCGCCTTCGTAACAATCTCCATCACTCGCCAACGCTTGCGGCTGCTCAGGGGACGAGTCTCCTGAATTCTTACCGTGTCGCCCACTCGACACTCGTTCTTCTCGTCGTGAGCCAGAAAGTTCTTCGATCGCCGCACCACGCGTTTGTAGAGCGGATGGATGACCTGCCGCTCCACGGTAATCACCACCGTCTTCTGCATCTTATTGCTGGTGACTACCCCGACCTTTTCTTGCCGTTTCCCTTGACTGGCGCTCTGCGCCTGTTCGCCCGCTATTTCCGTCACCTTGCACCTACTTCGTTTGGGTTGCGCCGATCTGGCGCTCACGCATCAATGTTTTTACTCTCGCGATCCCCTTGCGGAGCTCCCGGACGGCGGTCAGATGTTCCGATTGGCCACCCGCCATCTGGAATTTCAGCCGGAAAAGTTGGTCGGAGAACTCACGTTCGCGAGTTTTCAGCTCGGCATCGGTCCACTCCCGCATATTTTCTGCGGGCCACTTCCATCGTTTGTCCTTCTCCAGCTTCATGAGCTCCACTCCACGGCGGGTTAAACTGACTGGGCGCGCGACACGAATTGAGTCGGCAGCGGCAGCTTATGACTGGCCAGCCGCATGGCCTCGCGCGCATCCGTTTCCGGCACGCCTTCTATTTCAAACAGAATCCGTCCCGGCTTCACCACCGCTACCCAGAATTCAGGGGCGCCCTTGCCTTTACCCATGCGGGTTTCGGCGGGTTTCTTGGTCACCGGCTTGTCGGGAAAAATTCGAATCCAGAGTTTTCCGCCGCGTTTGATGAAACGCATGATGGCCACGCGGCTGGCTTCAATCTGCCGGTCAGAAATCCAGCCCGCCTCGAGGACCTTCAAGCCATAGTCCCCGAAGGACATGTCGGAACCGCGCCAGGCCTTGCCGCACATGCGTCCGCGCTGTTGCTTGCGATACTTCACTTTGCTCGGCATTAACATGATTTCATTCTCAGTTCTAGATGTTCAGCTCGCCGTTGGTGCGTCCAGGCCATTCCGTAATCCCCCTGGGCTGGCCACTGGAGGCTTCTCTGGCGCCGCCGGAGCAGCCGCCACAGGTTCAGCAGCGGGCTTTGCCACTCGACGCTTTTGCTCCAGGATTTCACCGTTGTAGATCCAGCACTTCACGCCAATCACGCCGTAGGTTGTCCGCGCTTCGGCCTGGCCGTAATCGATATCGGCACGCAAGGTATGCAGGGGCAGGCGGCCTTGCAAGTACCATTCCGACCGCGCAATTTCCGCACCGTTCAGTCGGCCGCCGCAACGGATTTTGATTCCTTTGCAGCCAAACCGCAGAGCCGAATCCACTGCTTTGCGCATGGCGCGGCGAAAGGCCACGCGTTTTTCCAATTGCAAGCAGATCGCTTCCGCTACCAGTTGAGCATTCAGCTCCGGGCGGTGAACTTCCTGAATATTGATAGGCAGCACTTCGCGTCCCGTACGCTTCTGAATTTCCTGCCGGAGGCGGTCGATTTCCGCACCCTTGCGGCCAATGATAATACCGGGCCGCGCGGTGTGAATGGTAACCTTAAGCTTGTTGCCCGGCCGCTCCACTTCAATCGAGGCCACGCCGGCAGCGCGAAGCTGGTCCTTGAGCCGCGCTTTGAGCTTCAGGTCTTCGTGGAGCAGATCCGCGTATTCCTTCTTGGCGAACCAACGGGACTTCCACGTTTTGTTGTATCCCAGGCGAAAACCGTAAGGATGAACTTTCTGACCCACCCGATGCCTCCTTCATTTCGCCAGCGGCGCTCTGCTCTGCCCAATTAGCCAGCCGAGCGCGCAAGCCGCAGTTCATTTCTCCGGCGCTTCCACCACGACCGTGATCGAACTGGTCCGGCGCTGGTAACGAAAGGCGCGGCCCATGGGAGCAGGCCGGACGCGCTTTTGCCGCGGACCTTCATTGACGAAAATTCTGCTGACCACCAGATCGTCAACATCGAGATTTTCTGACTTCTGCTCGGCATTGGAAACCGCCGAGCGCAGAATCTTCTCGACGTCATGCGTCACGCGCTTTTTGGTGAAATTCAGAATACTGAATGCTTCGCTGACGCTCTTGCCGCGGATCTGGTCTATGACCAAGCGAGCTTTCTGCGGCGAGATTCGAATGTATTTATAAGTGGCGCTTGCTTCCATCGATTCACCTGAACTTGGGGGTCAAAGACCCGAAAATTAGCTGCCGCCTCCTGCCCCTGCCGGAGGCGCTGCCGCCTTCGGGCCGCCGGAAACCGGCGGGCGCCGCCGCCGCGGCGGCTTTCTCTGCCGCGACTTTTACCCCGTGCCCCTTAAACGTCCGGGTCGGTGAGAACTCACCCAGTTTGTGTCCCACCATGTTCTCCGTGATGTACACGGGAATGAACTTCTTGCCATTGTGGACGGCTACCGTGTGCCCGATCATCTCGGGCACAATCGTGGACCGCCGCGACCAGGTCTTTACCACTTTCTTCTCGAACCGCCGGTTAAGCAGTTCAATCTTCCTCATCAAGTGATCGTCCACAAACGGACCCTTTTTCAGCGACCTTCCCAAGTTGCCCTCCCTTTATTTCTTCTCACGCCGCTTGACGATGTAACGGTCCGTCGACTTGTTGTTCCGCGTCTTGTAGCCGCGTGTCGGCTGGCCCCAAGGCGTCACGGGATGGCGGCCACCGGAGGTTTTGCCTTCTCCGCCGCCCAGCGGATGATCCACCGGATTCATGGCCACGCCGCGCACCGTGGGACGAACTCCCATCCAACGCTTGCGGCCGGCCTTGCCGATGGAGATGTTTTCGTGGTCCAGGTTTCCGACTTGTCCGATAGTGGCCACGCACTCAATGAAAACTTTGCGAACTTCCCCTGACGGCAGTCGCACCTGCGCATACTCGCCGTCTTTGGCCAATAACTGCGCCGAGCCACCGGCGCTGCGCACCATCTGGCCTCCCTTCCCGGGGCGCAATTCGATATTATGAATCATGGTGCCCACGGGAATGTTCTTCAAAGGCAGCGAGTTGCCGGTCACGATATCCGCTTCCGGGCCGGAAACCACGTGGTCCCCCACTTTTAAGCCCTGCGGATAAAGGATGTAACGCTTGTCGCCATCGGCGTAACTCAGCAGGGCGATAAAGGCGGAGCGATTCGGGTCGTATTCGATCGTTGCCACGCGCGCGGGAATACCGGTCTTGTCGCGTTTGAAGTCAATCACCCGATAGTGGCGCTTGTGGCCGCCACCGCGGCGCCAAATCGTGATTTCCCCTTGGTTGTTCCGGCCTGAAATGCGGTTTTTCGGCTCCAAGAGTGGCTTGTACGGCTGCGAGGTGGTGATTTCCTCAAAGGTCAGGCCAGTCTGAAAGCGCCGTGTTTCCGTATAGGGTCGGTAAGTTTTGATTCCCATAACCTTCATCTTCCGCGGCACACGCCGCTCGACTCATCAAACTTGCTTACGCAATATCGGTGTACTCCGGAGTTTTCTCTCCCGACCGGAGCTTGACGTAAGCCTTCTTCCATTCCGGGCGGCGACCAACCGTTTTGCCCCGGCGACGTTCCTTGCCCGCAAAGGTGGAAGTATGCACCGAATCCACTTTGACTTTGAAAATGATCTGAACGGCTTCCTTAATCTCAGTCTTGGTAGCCTGCGGATCAACTTTAAAGCACAGAGTCCGGTCGCCCTCTTTCGCCGCCACACTCTTTTCCGTAACGATGGGTTTCTGCAAAATCTGGTAGGGGCTCCGATTCATCGCAGCGCCTCCTGGAGCCGCGTCAGCGCGCCCTCAGAAATGAGCATCTGATTGTGACTCAGCACGTGGTAGGGATGTAGTTCGTGCCGACGCACCAACTCACAACCTTTCACATTCCGCGAGGAGAGTTCCAGGTTGCGGTTGACCGCATCGTCCACCACCAGCACGTTCTTCTCCAATCCCAGCTTCTCCAACGCCCCGGAAAAACCCTTGGTCTTGGGCTCGTCCAAATTGAACTGATCCACCACCGTCAGATGGTGGTCCTGAAATTTCACCGCCAATGCCGACCGCAAAGCCCCGCGCAGCATTCCTTTCGGAAGCGCGTAAGAGTAATCGCGCGGCTGAGGGCCATGGGCAATCGAGCCGTGCCGCCAGATGGAACTGCGGATGCTCCCCACGCGGGCGCGGCCTGTTCCCTTCTGCCGCCACGGCTTCTTACCGCCGCCGCTCACCTCGCCGCGGCTTTTGGTTTTGTGAGTGCCGCTGCGCTGGCTGGCCAAGTACTGCTTGACCGCTTCCCAAAGCAGACTCTGGTTGGGCTTCGCGCCGAAAATCTCGTCGGCGACCTGGAGGTCTCGCACCGTCTGCCCTTCAAGGTTTTTGACTTCAACGGTTGCCATGTTCGTCCTTCTGCCTACGGCTTTCTGCCTACTGTTACTTATGGGGCGCCTTGGCCTTGTGAACAACCACGTAGCCGCCCTGCGGACCGGGCACGGATCCCTCGATCAGAATCGTATTGTCGTCCAGCAGCACCTGCACCACCCGGAGATTCCGCGTGGTCACCTGGGCGTTCCCCATATGGCCTGCGGCGCGCATGCCTTTCATAACTCGTGAAGGAAATGCGGAGGCTCCAATCGACCCCGGCGCTCGATGGAACATGGAGCCGTGCGCCCCGCCGCCTCCACCAAAGTGGTGCCGCTTATGGAATCCCGCAAACCCCCGCCCCTTCGAGACGCCGACCACATCGACCCGGTCGTTGACCGCGAAAACGTCCACCAGAATCTTGTCCCCGACTTTTATGTCGCCGCCGTCCTGCGCCAGGCGCACCTCGCGAAGGAAGCGCACGGGATTCGCGTTCGCCTTCTTGAAGTGTCCCTCCAGGGGCTTTTTCACTCGCCGGGGAGGGGGGACTTCCACCAGTCCCAGTTGGGCGGCCTCATAGCCGTCCGCCTGCGACGTCTTGCGCTGCACCACCACGCAAGGACCCGCTTTCAGCACTGTCACTGGAACCACGTCGCCGTTCTCAGCGAAAACCTGCGTCATACCGAGCTTCTTGCCGAGTATCGCATTTACCATGTTCATCGCTTGTCTCTTGTCACTTGCCATCTGTCCTTTGTCCGTCGCCAGGTTTTCGCCTGCCAAGGACAAGGGACAAAGAACAAGGGGCGGACTTACTTCGTATGCTCTTTTCCAAACGCCTTGATTTCGATGTCCACTCCCGAAGGCAAATCGAGCTTGGTCAATGCCTCGATGGTTCCTGAGGTCGGCTCCAGGATATCGACCAGCCGCTTGTGCGTTCGAATCTCGAACTGCTCACGTGATTTCTTATCCGTGTGAGGTGAACGCAGCACGCAATATTTGTTTTTGAGCGTAGGCAATGGAATCGGTCCCGCTACCTGCGCGCCCGTGCGCTTCGCCGTCGAAACGATTTCCGCTGCCGACTGATCAAGAATCCTATGATCGTATGCCTTGAGGCGAATCCTAATTTTCTGATGCAGCATCGTTATTTCAACCCTCGGCTCTCAGCCATCAGCTTTCAGCCACGCCGCCCTGTTGACGGCTGAGCGCTGATTGCTGTCCACTCTATTTCAAAATTTCGGCGACGGTTCCGGCGCCGACCGTGTGGCCGCCCTCGCGGATGGCGAAGCGCAGCCCTTTCTCCATGGCGATCGGCGTGATCAGTTCGATCTCCAAGCTCACGTTGTCTCCCGGCATCACCATTTCCGTCCCCGCCGGCAGCGTCGCCACCCCGGTCACGTCCGTCGTCCGGAAGTAGAACTGCGGACGGTAGCCGTTGAAGAACGGCGTGTGCCGTCCGCCTTCTTCCTTGCTCAGGATATAAACCGAGGAGCTGAACTTGGTATGCGGCGTGATCGACCCCGGCTTCGCCAGCACCATGCCGCGCTCCACGTCGTCCTTTTCCGTTCCCCGCAACAGCACCCCGATGTTGTCCCCCGCCTGCCCTTCGTCCAGCAACTTCTTGAACATCTCCACGCCCGTCACCACCCGCTTGAACGGCTCCGGCCGCAATCCTACGATCTCGATTTCTTCCTGGATTTTCACCTTGCCGCGCTCCACCCGCCCCGTCACCACCGTGCCTCGTCCCGAGATCGAGAAAATGTCTTCCACCGGCATCAGGAACGGCTTGTCAATCTGCCGCTCCGGCATCGGGATATAGCTGTCCACCGCGTCCATCAGCTCGTGGATCGACTTCTCCCACTTCGCATCCCCTTCCAGCGCCTTCAGCGCCGAGCCCCGAATCACCGGAATCTTGTCCCCAGGGAACTGGTACTTCGACAGCAGTTCCCGCACTTCCACTTCCACCAGCTCCAGCAACTCCTCGTCCTCCACCGCGTCGCACTTGTTCATGTACACCACGATCCAAGGCACGTTCACCTGGCGGGCCAGCAGCACGTGCTCACGCGTCTGCGGCATCGGCCCGTCCGTGGCCGCCACCACCAGGATCGCCCCGTCCATCTGCGCCGCGCCGGTGATCATGTTCTTGATATAGTCGGCGTGCCCCGGGCAGTCCACGTGCGCATAGTGCCGGTTCTTGGTCTCATACTCCACGTGCGCAATCGCGATCGTGATCCCCCGCGCCTTCTCCTCCGGCGCGTTGTCAATCGAATCAAACGCCCGGAACTTGACCTTGGGGTTCTCCTTCGCCAAAACCTTGGTGATCGCCGCCGTCAACGTCGTCTTCCCGTGATCAATGTGCCCAATCGTCCCCACATTCATGTGCGGCTTCGATCGATCAAATTTTTCCTTGGCCATAGCTCAGTTCCTCATCCATCAGAGATTCAACCGCCCAGCACTATCCAATATCGGTCAGCTTCCCACCGCCCGGCCTTGTATCTTCGCGACAACTTCCTCGGAAACCGACGCCGGCGCTTGCTCGTAACGAAGGAAGTGCATCGTATACGAGGCCCGGCCTTGCGTGCGCGAGCGCAGATCGGTGGCATAACCAAACATTTCCGACAGTGGCACGGTGGAGCGGATAATCTGGGTTGAGCCGCGGCGTTCCATCCCCTCCACATGGGCGCGGCGGGAAGTAAGATCACCCACCACCGGACCCATCGATTCTTCCGGAACCACCACCTCAACCTTCATCACCGGCTCCAGAAGGACGGGTTTCGCTTTGCGAATCGCTTCCTTGAAACCTATGGAACCCGCGATTTTGAACGCCATTTCCGAAGAGTCCACCTCGTGATAAGACCCGTCAGTGAGGGCCACGGAAACACCGTTCATTTCATAGCCCGCCAGAACGCCGCTCTCCATCGCCTCGCGAATGCCATGATAAACGGGCATGATGTATTCCTTCGGAACTACCCCGCCCACGATTTCGTCTTTGAAAAGCAGGTTCAATTCGGCGTCAAATTTGTTGGTGGATTTCTTGCGGGTCAGTTCGGCAATGGCATTAAGGTCCGGATGCGGCAAGGGTTCCACTCGCAGGAATACGTGGCCGTACTGCCCGCGTCCACCTGTCTGGCGCACATATTTGCCTTCCGCCTCCGCGCCTCCGAGGATGGTTTCCCGGTAGGCCACCTGCGGACGGCCCACATTGGCGGCCACATTGAACTCACGCACCATGCGGTCCACCAGGATTTCCAGGTGCAATTCTCCCATGCCGGAAATCAAGGTCTGGCCCGTGTCCGGATCGGTATTCACTTTAAAGGTGGGATCTTCCTGCGTCAGCTTGGCGAGTGCGTTCCCGAGTTTTTCCTGGTCAGCCTTGGTTTTGGGCTCGATGGCCACGGAGATGACGGGCGCAGGGAAATCCATGGCTTCCAGAACGATGGGGGCATTCTCATCGCAAATAGTGTCGCCGGTGGAAACATGCTTCAATCCCACCGCGGCGGCGATATCGCCCGCGTAAACTTCCGAAATCTCTTCCCGTTTGTTGGCGTGCATCTGAAGCAGGCGGGAAACCCGCTCGTTCCGGTCGCGGCGCGGATTGTAAACCGAGTCACCCTGCTTGAGATTTCCGGAATAAACCCGCAGGAAGGCCAGTTGCCCCACGAAGGGGTCCGTCATAATCTTGAAAATCAGTGCGGCAAAGGGCTCGGAGTCGTCCGCCTTGCGCGTCAGCGTCTTTTCTTCGTTGCGGGGATCCAATCCTTCAATGGGTGGTACATCCAGGGGGGAAGGCAGGTAACTTACCACGGCGTCAAGTAAAGGCTGGACGCCCTTATTCTTGAACGCCGAGCCACAAACCACCGGAAAGGCCTTCATGGCAATCGTGGCGCGGCGAATGGCGGCGTGCAAGTCCTCCGGCGAGATCGTTTCGCCGTGCACATACTTTTCCATGATGGCGTCGTCCACTTCACCCAAGGACTCGATCAACTGTTCGCGGGCGAGCCTTACCCTCTCGGCCTGGTCAGCAGGAATGGGCAACTCGTCGAACGCTGCGCCCAGCGTTTCGTCCTGCCAAACAATGGCGCGTTGGGTCACCAGGTCGATGATTCCATCAAAGCTGTCCTGTGCTCCCAGGGGCAACTGGATAACGATGGGGTTGGCATGGAGCTTGGAACGCAACTGGCTGACGCACGTCTCAAAATCCGCGCCCACCCGGTCCATCTTGTTGACGAAGACGATGCGGGGCACGCGATACTTGTCGGCTTGGCGCCAAACCGTCTCGGTTTGCGGCTCCACGCCTTCGACCGCCCCTAAAATTGCAATCGCTCCGTCCAGCACCCGGAGCGACCGTTCAACTTCCGCCGTAAAATCCACGTGACCCGGCGTGTCGATGATGTTGATTCGGATGTCATTCCAGAAACACGTCGTGGCCGCGGAGGTGATGGTAATGCCCCGCTCCTGCTCCTGCTCCATCCAGTCCATGACGGCAGTGCCATCATGCACCTCACCCATCTTGTGCGTTCTCCCCGTGTAGTAGAGAATGCGCTCCGTGGTGGTCGTCTTACCGGCATCGATATGCGCCATGATGCCGATATTCCGATATCTCTCGAGTTGGACTTCGCGCGCCATATATCCCGAACAAAGAAGAAATCCGCACCCGACCTCCATGGATCGAGGTCCGGTACCCCCGAATAAATTGAGCCACAGGGCCGCCAGAGGCGGCTGCAAAACGGATCGTGGGCCGGGGAGGCGCCACATCCCGCTTTGCTCGAGGTCATCCCGGTTAAACAGGATTACCAGCGGTAATGGGCAAAAGCCTTGTTGGCTTCGGCCATGCGGTGAGTATCGTCCCTTTTCTTGATGGCCCCGCCGCGATTGTTCGCTGCATCCAGCAGCTCCGCGGCCAGCTTTTCCACCATGGACTTTTCCCCCCGCTCACGCGCATAACCGATGATCCATCGGAGACTCAAGGAGGTCTGACGATTCCGATTAACTTCCACCGGCACCTGATAGTTGGCTCCGCCTACTCGCCGTGATTTCACTTCCAGGGCCGGCTTGACGTTATCAACCGCCTTCTTGAAGACCTTCAGGGGGTCATCATTGGCCCGCTGTTTGATCAACTCAAAGGCGTCGTACACGATATTCTGGGCAACGCTCTTCTTGCCTTGGAACATGACGCAATTGACGAGCTTCTGCACCAGAGGATTTGCGTATACCGGATCGGGACCCGTTTCGCGACGTTCTACCGTACCTTTACGTGGCATCTAATAGTTCTCAGCTTTCCGTTCTCTACTGGTAGGGCCGAACTGCGTTCGGCCCTAGGCCGAGCGCCGCTCGGCCCTACAACTCGTTAAGCGGCTTTCGGCCGCTTCGCTCCGTACTTGGACCGCCCTTGCCGGCGGTCGGAAACTCCCGCAGAATCCAGTGTGCCCCGCACGACGTGGTAACGAACTCCGGGCAGGTCCTTGACGCGTCCACCGCGAATCAGCACGATCGAGTGCTCCTGGAGATTATGACCCACGCCCGGAATGTAAGTCGTGACTTCCATGCTGTTGGTCAAGCGCACGCGCGCGACCTTGCGCAACGCCGAGTTCGGTTTCTTGGGCGTCTGCGTATAAACACGAATACACACCCCACGCTTCTGGGGGCAGCTTTCCAGCGCCGGACTGGAGGTCTTGTAGCGTGGCGACTTCCGGCCGAGACGAACCATCTGACTAAACGTGGGCATTCCAAAACCTTTCGCTATTCCCCACTTAGCGTCGCGTTGGGCGGACACATGTATGGGATGTAATCTGGCTAACGCCAAATCTTTACAAATCTATCAGAACTAGCCAAACACTGTCAAGGGTTTGCGTGCGGGAAAGCTGAAACTTTCAACGCATTTCCATAATTTCCCGTTCCTTGCTCTTCGCATGACCTTCCAGTTTCTCCATGAAGTCATCGGTCAGCTTCTGAATTTCCTCCAGGCCACGGCGTTCATCGTCCTCAGAGATTTGCTTGTCCTTCAGAAGCTTTTTCAACGCCTCATTACTGTCGCGCCGGATATTACGCACAGCGGTACGATGATTCTCCATCGCCTTGTGAAGGTGTTTGACCAGCTCCTTGCGCCGTTCTTCCGTGAGCGGGGGGATGGGCACCTTCAAAATCTTGCCATCGTTCACCGGGTTCAAACCCAAGTCCGAGGAACGGATGACTTTTTCGATCACCGACAGCAGGCTCGGATCCCAGGGTTGCACGCTAAGCATGGTGGGGTCGGGCACTCCCAACGTAGCCACTTGATTGAGCGGCGTGGGCGTACCGTAATACTCCACCTTCAGGTGCTCCAACAGGGCCGTAGAAGCCCGACCGGTTCGTACCGCCGCAAGCTCCACGCGCAAATCATCCGCAGCCTTTGCCATGCGGGCTTTCGCTTGTGCAAGCGTTTCTTTGATCATTTTACCCGCCTCTCCCGCCCGGCGCTCAAGGGGCGACCAACGATCCTATTTTCTCCCCCAAAACCACGCGCTTCAGATTACCCGGAACATTCAGGTTAAACACGATGATGGGCAAGCGGTTATCCATGCAGAGGGAGATCGCGGTGGTATCCATCACCGCCAGACCCCGCGAAAGCACATCCAGGTAAGTGATTTCGGCAAACATCTTGGCTTCGGGGACCTTTTTGGGGTCGGCATCGTAAACCCCGTCTACCTTGGTAGCCTTCAGAATGACGTCGGCCTTGATCTCCATGGCCCGCAACGCCGCTGCCGTGTCGGTGGAGAAGTAAGGATTTCCCGTTCCGCCGGCAAAAACCACCACGCGATTCTTTTCCAGGTGGCGAATCGCGCGGCGGCGAATAAAGGGCTCGGCAATCTCACGCATTTCAATCGCCGTGGCCACCCGCGTTTGCGACCCCTTTTTCTCCAGAGCGTCTTGCAGGGCCAGGGCGTTGATGACGGTGGCCAACATGCCCATGTTGTCGGCGACGACCCGGTCAATCCCCATCGCCGATGCCGCCACGCCGCGGATGAAATTGCCGCCCCCCACCACCACGGCGATTTCCACTCCCATACTCCGGATTTCCGAAACTTCCTCGGCAATCCTCGAAGCCACTTCCGGATCAACGCCAAATCCCTGCTTGCCCATTAGGGCTTCGCCGCTCAGCTTCAGCAGGATGCGTCGAAATGCCGGTTGGCTCATAGGGTCACAAACCGCGCTCGGGTCGCGGCGTATACTTCCCAACCTTCCCTTTCCCTAAGCGTTGACCTCGCGGGCGGCTCAATTCCGCCGCGTCTACCTACGCCGACGCCGCGGGCGTAGTTTCAGCGCCGGGCTTCGCTGCCGTCTCCCCGACCTTCAATCTCGAAAAGCGGCTGACATTGATATTCTCACCGAATTTGGCGATCTTGGAGGCGATCAATTCACCCACGGTCAGCGCACTGCCGCTGTCCTTGATGAAATGCTGCTCGTACAGGCAGTTATCCTCGTAGAACTTCGCCAGCTTGCCTTCCACGATGCGGTCCAGCACACTCTCGGGCTTTCCGGTGGCCGCCGCCTGGGAGCGCAGTACTTCCTTTTCGCGTTGCAGCACTTCGGCCGTGACATCTTCCTTGCGAATAAAGCGCGGGTCCGTGGCGCAAATCTGCATGGCAATGTCGTGCGCCAGTTGTTGGAATTCCTCGTGACGCGCTACAAAGTCGGATTCGCAATTCACTTCCACCAGGACGCCGATTTTCCCGCCCGCATGGATATAGGAACCCACCACGCCTTCGGACGTGGCCCGCCCGGCCTTTTTTGCTGCCGTAGCCAGGCCGCGCTTGCGCAATACGGTGAAGGCTCTCTCCATTTCACCTTGGGCCTCCTCGAGCGCACGCTTGCACTCCATCATCGGAGCACCACTAATCTCGCGAAGCTTCTTTACTTGTTCCGGGGTAACACTCATTCTGGATCAAATCCTCCCGACTCGAGAAAGGCCGGCGTTGCTGTTCGCCCCGCTAGGCTCCAGAGGTCGTCATCTGAATGCGGCGCACTACGGAAGGTCCGGCGCCCCATCCTCGGCTTTACGCCGGCTGGGTCTGAAATCTCCAGCTACCTTCCGCTTCGGTTTGGGGGTACGCACCCGCCCGTCGAGAACCTCCTCGGCAGCCAGGACGGCAGGCGACAGGCCGGTTTCAGCATCCACCGCGAACTCCGGTGCCACCCCCTCGTAACCTGGGGGCGGTATCTCCCCTGCGGCAATGGCCTCCCGCATGCGCTGTTGTTCAAGCTCCTCGGCAGCTTTCTCCGCCGCAACTTTCTCTTCCTCCAGCCGTTTGTCTTCCGCGGCCTGGCGCCCTTCCATGATGGAATCAGCGATGCGCGAGGTGAAGAGCCGGATCGCTCGCAGCGCGTCATCGTTTCCGGGAATCACATGATTAACCAGGTCCGGATCGCAGTTGGTGTCAACGATGGCGACCACCGGGATTCCCAGCTTGCGTGCTTCCTGAACGGCGATCTCCTCATTGTGGGAGTCCACAACAAACAAGGCGTCCGGCAATCCTGGCATATCTTTGATGCCCGCCAGGTTCTGTTCCAGGTGCTTGCGCTCCCGCTCCAGCCGCTGTACTTCCTTCTTGGTCAGCAGGTCGTAACGCCCATCCTTGCTCATCTCATCCAACTCCCGCAGGCGCTGGATCGACTTCTGAATGGTGGCGTTGTTGGTCAGCAGCCCACCCAGCCAGCGGTGATTCACGTAATACATCCCGCAACGTGTGGCTTCTTCGGCAATAGCGTCCTGGGCTTGGCGCTTGGTTCCCACGAAAAGGATCGTCTTCCCTTCCCGGGAAAGATCAGCAACATAGCGCGCAGATTCTTTGAAGAGTTTAAGGGTTTTCTGAAGGTCGATAATATAAATTCCGTTGCGTTCCCCATAGATGTATTCCTTCATCTTGGGGTTCCACCGACGGGTCTGATGGCCAAAGTGAACACCCGCCTCCAGGAACTCTTTCATCGTTATGTTTGACAAACCCTCACCTCGTTTCAATAGGTCACAGGTTACAGGGCACAGGTTATAGGCAAATCCTTCCTCTTCCCTCTGCCACGTGTCACCTTCTCGCCTTGCCAGATGTCAGGCGGTTTAAGTTCGCTTTTCCTGTCACCTGTAACCTGTCACCGGTGACCTTCCCTACCGTTTCGAGAACTGGAACCGCTTGCGGGCGCCCTTTTGGCCGTATTTCTTCCGTTCCTTGGCTCGTGGGTCACGCGTCAGGAATCCGCCTTGGCGCAAACGCGACCGGAGCTCCGCGTTGAAAATCACCAGGGCGCGCGCGATGCCAAGCTGGGCAGCGCCCGCCTGGCCGTGGATTCCACCGCCCGCGGCGTTTACCAAAATATCAAACTTCCCCACCAGCTCCGTGTGTACCAACGGGAACTGGACTTCCGCGCGCAGGGCTTCCGAGGGGAAGTAGGAATTGAAGGGTTGGTGGTTCACCACGATCTTGCCTTCGCCGGGACGCAGAATCACGCGCGCTACGGCAGTCTTGCGACGACCTGTTGCCATGAATTGGACAAGCTCAGCCACAGTTACTCCACTCTCCGTAGCGCCAGGCTTTAGCCCGGCAGGTGCCGTCCTAAAGGGCGGCGCTACACCCCTCGTTGAGATTCTGAAGGATTCAAATTATCGCGCCAGGGAAAGCGCATGGGGGGACTGCCCCGCATGGGGGTGGGTCGATCCCACGTACACTTTCAACCGCTTGGTCAAGCGATCACGCCACCGGTTCTTAGGCAGCATCCCGTAAATCGCCTCGCGTAGCAGCCTTTCCGGTTGGGTCTCGAAAAGCTTGCGCGCGCTGATTTCCCGGAGCCCCCCTGGATAACCCGTGTTATGGCGGTAGACTTTTTCGTCGAGCTTCTTGCCGGTCAGCCGAATCTTTTCAGCGTTAATGATGATCAGACCGCTGCGGTGATCCGCGTGCGGGGTGTAGTCGGGCGAATCTTTGCCCATCAACACCTGCGCCGCCCGTGCCGCCAGCCGTCCCAGCACCCAACCCTCTGCGTCTACGACGTTCCAGTTAATCTGCCCTCGACTCGCCTTGGCGAAGTAAGTCCCCACTCTTCTCTCCGTGTGAATCCTCAGGTTACAAACCTTTATTTGTACTAAATTATGCCCCAGCCTGTCAACTGCTATCCGCTATTTTAGTTGTCAGTCATCAGTTTTCAGTTTTCAGTTGCCGTCGGGGAATGCCCCCGGCGGCAGTGATAATGATTGCTTTTGGCAAGAACTTCCGAGGCTTGCCGACTGATAACTGACGACTGAAAACTACCGACTGAACCTGAAAACCATGGTGAGTCCAACATCCCTCAGCAGCGGGGTCACTCAACCCAGGGTAGCCATTGACGAGAGTATATCACAGATTGCGGTTCCGGGGGATGGAGATATGTGAATACTCATAGCAGGGAAAAGCCGCGGACCAACCAAACAGGTCCGCGCCAGCTTGCTTTCCGGCAGCGACATGTTGTAGCCTCTAACACTGGCATATTTATCTTGACTTTCATATTATGGATCGATACAATAATCAAATGTTACTGTGGGGTAAGTCATGTCCGCGTGGGAAACTGAATACTGAGACACAGAGTCCGAAATCGAAAAAGAACGGTGACAAGTGTGGCGCAGCGAAGACAAACGCGCTAAAATGCGTGCCCATGCAAGCCTTTTATCTGCTCACGTAGTGCGGAAGTTGCGCAACATACGACGAGGAGGTATCCCGTTATGACATCGCGCACCAAGATTCTACTCATGGTCTTCGTGGGCGCGGCGGTGAGCCTCGGGACGATCCTGGCTCAGGCTCCGAAAAAACCCGCCATCGCCTATCCCGCTTATCCCAACGATCAGCGCCATTGGAGACACGTAAAATCCATGGTGATTTTCAGCAGTGAGAACAAACTGTTTGACCAGTTTGGAGGCCTCCACAGTGTTTATGTGAATGACATCGGCTGGCCCACGTTACAGAGCGGCAAGACACCCTACCCGGATGGTTCAATGTTCGCCCTCGAAGTCTTCAATATCGGTACCTACCAGGGGGCGATCGAGCCTCGCGGACACAAGGCCCTTTACCTCATCAAGAAAAATGCCAAGGCTTATGCGGACACGGGGGGGTGGGGCTTTGAGCTTTTCCCGGACGGTAGAACCACCGGCACTGTGAAGGATATGAAACAGTGCTTTAGCTGCCACGTAAAGCAGAAGAACCGGGACTACATTTTTTCCGACTATATGCAGTAACAGCAACCCTCCGCCAGCCGGACCACGCAGGTCGCGACGCGGGGGGGAGCTAGGTGAGTCGACTCCTCCCCCGGCGCCAGGCTGGCGGGGAATGATACGAAGCCCGGCAGTGTCCTAATTCGAACGTGGCGCCGCCATCCTGGCGGCTCAATGTTGGCTGGAAGCCGGCACTACACTGCAAATTAGTTTCCTGCCGGTAGGAAAAGTGAAGCCAATTTGTACGATTCTTCCTACCGGCAGGAAAAACCGCCCAGAATTCTATTGACGAGCAACCTGGGCTCTGGCGTAGCCTGGGGAAGGAAGGAGGGCCGAAAGCGGCAACTCGTGTCCAAAATATGATCCGCGCGCCAGTTGACGACCAGCGGCTTCGCCGCTTGCTCGGTGAGAAGGCTGATTTCATCATCGAACTTCCGATTCAGGACACAAGGAGTTGGGCCACAAATTTCAGATCGCAAATTGGAGAACGAATGTTGCCAATCACAAATCGAAAATCGGCAATCGAAAATCGAAAACGATCCGGTCACCCTCTCGCCCGATTGTCGCGGCTTGCCACTATATACCAGAAAAAAAGGTGGTTAGTTGTTTAGAGTAAAAATGTCCAGAAACTTGATCTCACTCAAATAAGGACATTTAGCCTGAAATTTGGAAACCGTGGAAAAGAGGGGGACGCCGCTTGCCATTATGTTACAGAAACAAAAAAAGTTATCGATGAATCGTGAAAACCTCACTGAAATGCATGTAACTGAAATTAAAGGATTTATATGATTCTTCGGTCGCTAGGGGTCATGAAAAAAAGGGGGCTTAATATTGCGGCGAGAATTCCGCAAGTCATTGAAAGTAAATGTAGAAAAAATGCCCGTTTTTCGCCTTGCCATCATGTTATTGAAAACAAGCTAGTTACAGTCATCTTGCCATTATATTGATGAAAAGAAAGGGATTTATTAAGAAGCGGTCATTAGCACGATGAGGGAAACCGTGACGGCCAACGAGCAGGAGCGAGCAGGAAAGGCTGAGAACGGTGACCCCACTTTTCACCGACCCTCAAGGGTGGAGTCTGGTACACTGTGATTCCCACAGGGCGCTACAACAAAGATACAATCGAGGGCAGGTCCTCACGATGAGATTGAGACTTTTGATCGGACTGCTGATCCTGGCTTGCTCCAGTGCTTCGGCTCAAACCGCGATGCTCCATCATCACACGCCGGACACCGGGACCAAGTTCCGCGAACTCCCCCCACCCCCGCTGATGCAAGGAATCGGTGACGCCGGCCTGAGAATCACCACCAGTTCCGAGCAAGCCCAGGCCTATTTCAATCAAGGTCTCAGACTCCTGCACTGCTTCTGGGATTTTGAGGCTTACCGCGCCTTCAAGGAGGCCGCGCGCCTGGACCCTTCCGCGGCCATGGCTTACTGGGGCGAGTACGAGGCTCTGAAAATGACCGCGCGGCATGGAGCCATCCAGGAGGAAAAAAACGCCGCGCTGGACAAGGCCAAGTCGCTCGCCGACCATGCTTCCGATCACGAACAGTTGTATATCCGGGCGGCGGAACACCAGGACAAGGCGGACGATTCCAGCCACTCCGCCGCCTACCGGCAGGTGATGGAAACCCTGATCGATCGATACCCGGACGATCAGGATGCCCAGGCGTTCCTGGCTCTGGAAGAAATGAACGGCTTCAAATCTAACGGGCATCCCCGCGACGGCGAGCTCTACTCCCAGGCCATTCTGCGCAATCTGCTGGCGGCGCATCCGGACAACGCCGCCGCCCATCACTACTGGATTCACGCCATGGAAGATAGTTCGCGGCCCGAGGAGGCGCTGCGCAGCGCCGACGCCCTCGGCCGCCTGGCGCCCAATTCCGGCCATATGGTCCATATGCCCGGCCATATTTATTGGCGAGTGGGAGACTACGAGCGGGCGCGGCAATCCTTCGCCGCGTCTGTGCGAGTGGACGAAGCCTATATGGCGGCGCAGCAGATCCGGCCCGAGGAGGACTGGAACTACGCCCACAATCTAGCCTATTTTATCGCCGCGTGCGCGGAAGCGGGGCGTTATCGGGAAGGATTGGAGTGGGCCGCCAAGCTGCGCGGCATGCCCGCCCCGGTGGGGATGACGACTGCCAACTTCGTGGTCTGGGCCGGAGCGAGCGTGGCGCGCGTGCGCATTCGATTCACCGATTGGAAGGCGGTGGAGAGTGAAGCCATCGAGTTCGGGACCGGCGCGAAGGCCGCCAGCCGGGCAGCCAAGGATTACGCCGAAGGCCTCAGCCTCTACGCCCAGGGGATGGACGCCGTCGAACACGGCGACGCAAAACCGGCCTCAGAGCATTCCCAAGCTCTCGATGCCATGCTCTGGCAACTGGAATCCTCCAAGTCAAAAGTGGAGGATGAGGACAAGGACAAAACCCAGGAGCCGGAAGAGGATGATCCTTCCGAAATCCTGAATCTTCTGGGGATCATGTCACTCGATCTGCGCGCCAACCTCAAAAGCCTTCAGGGAGAAGACGGCGAAGCCCTGAAACTTTTCGAAAAAGCCATTGAAAACGAGATGGACCTCGGTTACTCCGAGCCACCGCACCTATTCCGTCCGGAGCAGGAAAGCCTCGGCGACGCGTACCTGAGAACCCATCAGTGGGACAAGGCTCGCGACGCCTTTGAGCAAGCGTTGAAGCAGCGGCCCAAGAGCGGTCACGCTCTGTACGGCATTGCCCGGTCCTACGCGTTGGCCGGCGATGCGCCCAAGGCGGCCCAGACTTATCAGGATTTCCTGGCAGGCTGGCAAAACGCCGACCCGGACTTGCCACAAGTCAAGCAGGCAAAATCCTGGCTCGCCGCTCATACCCCGTAATCTTATGTACACAACCAATTAAGTAATGCTTCTGTACACGTCAATCAGAACCCCAAGATCGCAACGAATGCCATTCCCTTGCCTTCTGCCCTCTGCCCACTGCTCGCTGCCTACTGTTCTACACCAACTCCCCCCGCATCACGGTCACGGCCTGGCCGCCCAGCTTGACTCGATGGCCCACCAATCGGACCCTGACCACACCGCCCCGCGCCGAGGCCTGGTAAGCAACGAACTCCGTTTTGCCGAGGCGTTTCGCCCAGAACGGTCCGAGCACACAGTGCGCCGAGCCAGTTACGGGATCTTCGTCCACCCCTGCACCGGGCGCGAAAAAGCGGGAGACGAAATCGAATTCCCCGCCCTCGGCGCGCGCGGTCACGATCACTCCGCGCGCCTTCGTCTGCTTCAGCAAGGTGAAGTCGGGATTGAGCCCCCGCACCGTCTGCTCCGAGTCTGCCTCGACCAAATAATCAAATTGGCTCTTACCTACATAGCGCGGGGTGATGCCCAGCCCGGTCATCAGCTCATCCCAGGGTTGGGCCGGCTCCTCCGGCTTGGCGGGAAAATCCAGCTCGATCCAATCACCCCGGCGCTCCGCAGTAAGCAAGCCGCTCAGGGTGTGGAAGCGGGCCTGCTGGTCCGGTCCAAGCCCGCCGGTCTCCCACAAAATGTGCGCGCTGGCCAGCGTCGCGTGTCCACACAACTCTACCTCTATCGTCGGTGTAAACCAGCGCAAATGGAAGCCGTCCTCCTTCGGCACGAGGTAGGCCGTCTCCGACAGGTTCATCTCCCGAGCCACATTACGCATCCACGCTTCCGGCGCCGGAGCGGGCAGGATGCAAACCGCCGCAGGGTTCCCCGCAAACGCCCGGTTGGTGAATGCGTCCACTTGGTAGATGGTCTGAGCCATGGTTTTGTCCTTTCGTGTTATGTAGGGGCGGGGCTTGCCCTGCCCGAGGGCACCCCAAGGGGTGCCCCTACAACTTGCCTACCGGCCACCGTGCAAATGGCCGTCGAAGAAATCGGAGGCGGCGTGGTAAGCCGTAAGCCAGTGCTCATGCGTCAGGAAATCGTGAACTTCGTCGGGGAAGACAATTTGCTGAAACTCCACGCCCTGTTTCCGCAGCGCCTCCACGAGTTGCACCATGTTGGAGAAGGCCACATTGCGGTCGTCATCGCCCTGAATCAACAGCACGGGCGAGCGCCACGTTTTCACATCCGCCAGGGGCGAAGACTCAAAAGCCAACCGCGCCCATTCCTCGAGCTTTTGGGGATCTTCCGCGCTGAGTGTGCGGGGAATCTCCAGATTCCAGTCGTGCACACCGTGAAAGTCAACGCCGCAGGCGAACAGGTCGGAGGCCCGTGCCAACCCCAGGGCGGTCAGGTAACCCCCATAGGAGCCGCCCCACAGGCCAATGCGGACGGGGTCAACATCCGGGCGCGAGCGCAAGTAGAGGCCCGGGCCTTGCACGTCGTTGAACTCGCTCGCGCCGGTGGCCCCGTAGTTCGGCGCTTCGCGGAATTCCATTCCATAACCAATCCCGCTGCGATAGTTGACGGAAAGCACGATGTATCCACGGCTGGCAAGATATTGATTCAGGGCATAGGCATTGTGGTAATACTGCATGTAATGCCAGCCAAGCAGCATTTGCCGGCGCGAGCCCCCGTGGAAGAAAACCACGGCGGGATGCCTTTCGCCGGCCCGAGTGTTGGTGGGGAGAAAAAGCTGGCCGTGAAGCTTCAGCCCATCCGCGGCGGCGAGCATCACCGGCTGCGGCTCAACCAACTGCGGGGCAGGAAAATCCCTGGGCATCGACTCAGGGGCCAGGTCGCGCATCGGCCCATCGGACTCGACCAGCGCGGGCCGCGCCGGCCACCGCGCGTCAGAGCGCAAGAGTGCGATGTGCCGTCCATCACTCAGGACTACGGGCGCCCATTCAATTCCCTGCCCGCTCGTCAGCACGGTGGGGCTGGTGGCGCCTGCCGCCTCTCTCCACAGATGCCGCCGGTCAGTGTCATCCTGATTGGAGTTGAAAACCACCTCACGGCGGTCAGGCGCGAGCACCACATTTTCGACTTCAAAATCTCCCGGCGTCATGAGGGTCGCTGCACCACCGGTGAGCAGCACGGAATAAAGATGTGTCCAACCGTCACCTTCCCAGGGGAAGATGAGCCGATCATCGGCCGCCCAAAGCAGTTGGTGCTCTGCTGCCAGGAAACGAATGACACTTCCCTTGCCTTCGCGTGCTTTCCAAACCTCCCGGCCTGCGCCCGTTGCCACGTCGGCAACACGAATCGACCATGGCGGGCCGGTACGCTTGGGACCAAACGGTTGCGGCTCGGGTGTGGCCGGGAGGCGCAGATAGGCGATCTGCTTGCCATCCGGCGCCCACACCGGCTCCAGGTCACGGTCGACACTTGGGTCAAGATATCGCAGAGTTTTTTGGGCGAAATCGAAAACGCTAATGAAACTGTGATCCTCGCGCGCACTTACCAACGCCAGATGGGAGCCATCCGGGGACCATTGCAGCCCCTCGGCCTTCCCTCGCGCGTGGATAAGCTGCGCCGGCTTGTCGGCGCCATTAAGCTTGGCCAACCAAACCTGGTCCTTATAAACGAATGCCACCTCATCGCCTTGGGGCGAAACGGCGGGAGAATGTCCTTCCCCCAATTTTCGCGGCAGGCCGCCGGCGAGCGCCACCACCCAAATATCCTGCTCGACACCCTGGGGATAACTGCGCGGATTGGGCGCCTCCCGCAGCATCTCGAAGTCACCACCGCGCGCATAAACGATGGCGCGGGCGTCAGGAGTCCACGCCAGTTCGGCGATCTCCTGCCCGTCGTCCACGGCGTAGGAAGTCAGCACTCGAGCTTGGTAATCCGGAGGCGCTGCCACCCAGATATTCCGCACCCCGCGCGCATCGAACACCCACGCGACCATACCCCCCGACGGCGCCGCCACCAATTCATTCGGGAACGGTGCGCTCATCACCTGTTCGATCGTGAACGGTTGCTGCTGCGCGGCCGCCAGTCCGACACTCGCGGCAGCCGCCAGAAAAGCGGTCATCAAATATTTCATCGTTGCCATCCTCGCCTCGCCCGGATTTCCTCTTTTCGCATTGACGCGGTTATGAGTATACACCGTAGGATGCCCCATCCCGCGCTGCGATCTGATCCTCACTGAGCCTGTGAAATCTGCGCCGGGGCGGCGCGGGAGGGTAAGAGACTTTGGAGAGTTTTCTCAACTTCCGCCGGTTTGAATCCGAAAGGTCCGGGCTTGCTTTTGTAAGTGACGCGGCCCTCGCGGTCGATCACGTAGAGCCGGTCCGGCCACGCGGTGTAGGCCTCTTCCGTGGAGTTCTCGAGGTCGTCGATGACGGCGGGAATGCGCATCGCCAGTTTGGTGGCGCAAGTTCCCTCCACCGCGCAGCGTTCGGCAAGAGTTGTGGGGCTCGCCACAGAAATCTTATCTTTCAGGTTGTCTTCATCTTGCCATGCGTCGACAGGGTGGGCTTCCAGAATATAGACCACATAGAAGGCGGCGCGGTCTTTGTAACGGTCGTAAAGTTGATTGAGCGCGGGAACCTCCCGGCGAAAAGGTGGTCAAGTGTAGCTCCCGAAAATCAGCACTACGGGCTTTTGCCCACGAAAGGCGGCAAGCGAAATCGACGATGGCTTATCGGCGGCAGGCAAGTTAAAGCTGGGAGCCGGATCACCCACCTTCAGCCTTCCGGCCCGCGCCAGGAACCAGAGTTGCTTGAAGGGAACAACCATCATCAGGGGGCCAGGCACATGGCGCATCACTTCACCAAACAAGATGGGCCGTTGCATAACGGCCAGCAGCGTGGCCGCAAGCGCCAGGTAGACAACGGCAAAGGCCGCGGCGAATTTGCCAAACTTGCGCATGACAATTATTTTCCCAAGGAAGCCCAGGTATCAGTATACAACCGGCGTGGCGAATCCGAAAACCTACAAGTTCAGCGGTTCGAGCAACTCCTCGACGTTGCCTTCATCCACCAGCAGGTTCAACCAGGCGTTGCGGAGGCCATCAATCTCGTCGAAGGCGCGGAACAAGCGCATCTTGGCGGCCGCGTACATTTCGTTGGAATCCAACTCGCGGTCGTGGCCCTTTCGCCAAGCCGCCCGCGCGCGTTCCGATATGAATACCCGCAGGATGAAGGGGGGCATTTGATCGGGCGTGACGACAAAAATGTAATCGCTCCCCGCGCCCTGGCCCTCCGGGCGGATTACACGCCGGCTGCTCGCGAAGAAGTACTGATAGACCGTGCCGGTTTCCGCCGCGTATACCTTGTAACGATGCGCCATATATGATCAGGAAGCAGTGGGCAGAAGGCAGGTGTGGACTTGAAATTACCGGACTTCTCCGCCTCCCGGAATTCCTTCCCTACTCGCGACTCCTTCTTGCGGAATGACCTCAAGATGATCAATCCTCCCGGCCAAGTGAACCTCTGGGAGGAGCGCCGAGGGTTGGGGAGCGTCATCGCGCGCCAGCCATTGGCGGCGAAGGCGTCGCAGGTCAGCGCGCACATTCAAGTCCAGGGTTCCAGCCCAGGTGTACGTGCCGTTGAGCTGAAGGTCTGCTCCGCTCACGTCGAGCGCCGTGGTTTTCATGATGAAGCGGCGATCGCGAATCCCCACATTCAGCGTTACAGGAGGGGATGTGACCGGGCCATGCGCGGGTTCGAGTTTTCCCCAAAGCGCCTGTTGCGCCAAGGTTCCGAGGGGATCGGAATCCCCAAAGGAAATATCCCTTACACGCAACGTCATCTGGCCGGTCAGGTTTTCCGCCAGCTCTTCGCGTGCCAGGCCGCGAGTCTGGAAGTTTCCGGTGGCGTTCACCGAGCCGCGCAGTTCACGCACCGGGCCGAGAAGGCGGGACGTCAAGGATTGTACAGAGACGCCCGCGAGCATCGCCTTGGCGGAAAGAACGGGAGGCGAGGTGGTAAAATCCACGGCGCCTTCCGCCTCACCGCGGCCGCCATCGGCGCCGAATTTCGCCGTCTTCATCCGAATCGTGCGGCCCGCGATTTCAAAAGTTCCTTGAAAATCCCTCAGCATCACGCCGCGGTAGCTCAAGGCAGGGGTGGAGAATCGCCCTTCGGCATTCAGGCTGCCAAATATTTGCGAGGCTGCTACGCGCCGCGCCGCGAAAGAGGCCAGCCCCGGCAGGCGTTCCAGCAAGGGCATCGGCCGCCGCAGGCCCAGGGCATCAAACCAAAGCGCGGCCTGCTCAAGCCTCAGGCTATTCGCGTGCAGGTCAAAACTCCAAGGATTGACGCGCGCGCCATGATGCGCGAGGGTAGCTTTGAAGAGGCTCGTCCCCAGAACCGCAACCACCGGATCCGCCGTGATTTGATCGCCGTTAATTTGCAAGGTTGCCCGAGGAAGGTTGAGTGGTTCCGTCAGTCCCGAGATCAATAAACGCGCGGCCCGTATTTCCGCGCGTGCGGTCATGACCGGACGCGCCAATGGCCAAGCAGAACCGGTCAGGTGAATGGTGGCAGTGGCGGAGCCGGTGGCGTCAATGCCTTGCAAAGAGTGAATGCCCAGCTCACGCCCGAACGACAGGGCGTTGTGCAAGGGCACGCCTTTGGCCGCGAGCTGCACTTCGTACCGAGGTCCAAAATCCGTACGATCAATCGTGCCCTGCGCGGACAGGGCAACGCGAGGAGCCAGGCTGATTTGCACCGGCGCCAGGATCGCCCCGCGGTTATTGATGCGCACGGCGACCTCGGAAAGGGGGAACGAACCGGAAGGTGTTTCCACACTGACCTGCTGCGCGCCCACGTAACCGCCGTAGCGCCGCTCCTTCCAGGAGCCCTGAATGGCCAGCATCGCATTGATCCTACCCTTCAAGTTCCAGGAAGTGGCGTTCGGCCACAAGCGGTGGATAACCGCCGTGACATCCTCCAGGCGCGAGCGCTCCAGCGACATCACCAGGTCCAGTTGCGGGTCCGAATCCAGCTTGTCCACCGCGCCGGAAAGGTGCAAGTGCGAATCCGCAAAAGAAGCTTCCAGGCCTTCCACCAGAACACGATCACGCCCGCGCACCAACTGGGCGCGAAAGCGGAAGGTCCACGGCATGGGATCAGACGGCGGGAGTTCCCGCCATCGATGGAGTTGCGATAGATGAGTTACTCCCTCCACGACGAGATTCGGCAACGAGCCGGTCAAGCGAAGATCAGAATCCATCACTCCATAAACTTGGGGATTTTTGCCGGTAACGACGGGAATCCAATCGTAAAGCAGGGCGCCCCGTGTCTGCACCCGGGCATCAAAGGGGCCGCGCCAATCACCCCCCGGCGTCCAGGTGCCATCGGCCATAACCGGACCAGGAGTGGGAATTGTAAGGTCCGAGCGCACCGGACTGGCAGTGATGTGGAACTGCACGCGGCGCTGAGCAGGATTAACTTGCAGGCGCGCCTGGACGTCCGTCAGGGCAAAAGGCTTTTTGTTAGGGCCGACTTGAAAGTTGATGCGAGCATCAACCACCTCCAGGTCCAATTGCTCCGCGGTCAGGGAAGGGTTTCCTCCCGCCGTGGCGCCCGCGGGCGCGGTCACACCACTTTGCCGCAACAGCCTTTCCACATTCCACTCCCCGCGGGAGTTTAAGACAATGTTGAAGCTGGGATCGACCAAATGAAGGCGGGCAAAATCCATACGCGAACGCCAGAGGCTGTGCCAGCGCAACTCGCAATCAATACGATCGACACGCGCAAAGGGCTCAGGCCCGAAATCGGGGTCCTCGTCGACTTCCGCGTTTTCAATGGAGAACCCGGGGCGCGGCACCAAATGGAACGACAGAGCCCCAAACTTAACCGACCGGTGCAACGCTTGCTCCAGCCCCGCCTGAAGGCGGCGGCGATAGCGCTCGGCGCTGAAATAAGAGGGAACAAGCCACGCCGCCAATCCCAAAAGCAGGAGGGCGATCATCATATTTCGAACGCGTCGGCGGTTGCGGGAAAGCATCAGCGTACAATATTGAAAGTGCGCCGCCAGCGGGTCTTGGTCGGGAAATGGATAATCAGGTCAATGACCTGCAAAATGCGGTCCCGGAGCGTGTTATGGAGGTATTCGTCATGAGCGGTGTCAAAAGACCAGTAAATCAATAAGGGACGGCCACTGACCACGCTACGAGGAACAAAACCCCAAAAGCGGCTGTCCCAGCTCTGCTCGCGGTTGTCCCCCATCACGAAATACTTCTCCGGCGGCACAATGAGCTCACCATCCTTAACTGCAGCCGCCATTTCCGCGTCCCAGGAGGACGTGGCTCCGGACAGATACTCGCTATCCGGCGGCGGAAAGTCGTCGCCGGGCCGAAGCTCGTCGACATAGGCGGGTTCATGGCGAACGTAGGGTTCGATCAGCGCCTTCCCATTTACAAAAACCTGCCGATGGAAGATTCGAATATGGTCGCCTGGGACGCCGATCACGCGCTTTACAAAATGCTCCCCGGGTTCCGTTTGCTCGTCGGTGGGCGTGAATTTGAACACCACCACGTCACCCCGGCGCAAATCCCGATAAGGAAACAAGTGTTCCAGGGCTCCACCTTGTGGGGCGAAGATGAATTTGTTCACCAGGAGGTGGTCCCCGATCAGAAGCGTATTCTCCATCGAACCGGTGGGGATTTTGAACGCCTGGAGGACGAAGGTGGTACCGAAGACGGCCAGGATGACGGTGACGACCAAGGACTCAAAAGTGTCGCGGGTTGATGACTTCTTGACAATTTCACTCATGCGTTTCGGTGTTTCTCCCCAGCTCATCCAAAATCAACCGGGCCGCTTCCTGTTCCGCGGCTTTTTTGCTGCCACCACGCCCACGGGCAATAAGATTGTCGCCTGCCAGGGCCTCCACCGTAAAGGTTTTTTGGTGCTCGGGGCCGGATTCTTCAACCACCCGATATTCGGCAGGAGGGGTTCTCTCCGCTTGCAGATGCACCTGAAGGGCGGATTTGTAATCGACCACGAACAGATTCCGGGCCGCCGCCCCCAAATCCTGGGGCACGATAAAGCGGGCAATGAAATCGCGGGCCGCCTCGATGCCCCCGTCACGATAAAGTGCAGCTACCACCGCTTCCAGCGCATTCACCATAAGGGCGGGTTTGTCGCGCCCGCCGGTTTTCTCCTCCCCCCTTCCCAGGCGCAAGTATTGGCCCAGATTCAAGCGGCTGGCCACAGAGTGCAAGTGAGGCGCCGCCACCAGATGGGCGCGAGCCCGCGTCAATTTCCCTTCCTCCCACTCCGGAAAGGCATCCGCCAGCATCACGCTGACCACAAACGTCAGCACGGCATCCCCCAAGAACTCCATTTGTTCATTGTCTCGGCACTGGCCCGCCGATTCTTGCGCAAACGAGGAGTGCGTGAGAGCTTCCAACAGGAATTGAGGGTTACGAAATTGGTAGCCGACCGTACTCTGAAATCGGTCGGGGTCGATTTCCGACATGCGTTTTGGGCGCTGACTCCTCTCGTCGCGGGCGAACCATTCTCCAGCCCTTTCCGGCTCGTCACCCAGGGCTGCGCCTTATAAGCGTCATACCATCCAACCGGAGCGGGGCGAACCCGAATTATGCGCCACCAGAATCGCTGCCCCGCGGTTTTGATCGGTCCCCTTCAAGGATCAAGCCTGCGATCCGCAGGGGCAATAATGCTCCGCCACCGCGGCGGCAGAAACTGGTCATGATTCCTGCGCCCCACGGTCCGCGCTCCCCCCACTCTAAGGCTTAGCGGGAGCCGCAGGCTGTGCCTTTGCCTTTTTCAGCGCCGCGATTTGCTGGTCGGCGAATTGCTTTATCGCGCCCCCGCCGACATCGCTGGCCTTGGTGAACGCCGCGATAGCGTCGTCGATCTTGCCCTCCAGCCGACAGGCCTCGCCCAGCCGGTAGTAATCACTTGGATCAGGGTTATCCGTGATGGAAACAGCCTGCTGGTACTCCTTTTCCGCCTTGGCCAGTTCATCCTTATCCATTCCCATCAAGCCAAGTTGGGCACGTTGCAGATGAATCATCCCCATGTCGGCGTGGATACTCGAAATGAACGTGGATTTGCGCTTGGCAAAGGCATCGTCCGACTCATTGGGCAGCTTCTTAATACCGTCAATCGCCTGGAGAGCAGCCTGGGCATAACCCTCGGCTTTGTTCAGTTGCTCCGGCTCATCCATCCCGTGCAGTTTCATGTACTGCGGCGTCGGGATGGCGTAAGCTGCCAAGAGGAGGCTCATCAAGTTGTCTTTCTTCAAATCCAGGCTCTTCTCGGCGCACTCCACAATCTTGGCAATGTCCCCTTTCGTCTGGTATGCATTGGCTTCAAATGAATAAGCGTAACTGAGAACTTCGCTCTTGGGATACTTCGCCTCGTAAGCTTCCGCCAAAGCAATGGCCTTGTCCGGGTCCAGTTCGGTTGACAGTGCCTTGAAATCTGCAGCCTCCGCCGGCGGGAGCACCGCTCCGCCGCTGGCCTCGACTGCCGCTTTGGCCGCAAGCGCCCTTTCCTTCGGACCGGCAGCAGTAACCGCTTTGATGACATCGTCTGTCGCTTTGGCTTTGCGGAGTCTTTTCTCGGTATCGGCGTCCATTTCAAATGCCACGCCGCGCGTTTGGAGGTCTTTCATGAGCTGGTCAGGCCCCTCTTTCTTGAGTTCTGTGGCGACTTCCTTCTCCGTCATGGGTCCTACCGCCGCCCCCTTCGCCGGGGCAACCGGCGCCGGCCCCATCGTCGGGGCGCCCTGCTCCGGCGCTGCCGTCTGGCCAGCCGGCGGCGGGGCACTCGGCGCCGCTCCACGCTGCCCCAGAGCAAAGAGGGTGTTTAAGAGAAGCAAAACCGCCCCAAGTAAGATTACAAATTTAATTTTCATGTTCTTTCTCGCTCTCCTAATTAATCAAGGTCAATTCGCTCGTCCTTGTTGAAGTGTTGAGCGTACAAGAATAAGGATGCGGCTGTCAATTGAGCGTGCCATTTTGGAAGGGCAGAGGTCCATTGGATTCCCCTTGCGCGTCTGAAGCTTCTGAGCAAGAGGACGCGTCACTACCCGCGCGTCATTCGAACTGCTTTTTGAATTGGGCGAACTGCTGTTGCAGGTCGTCGAGCTGCCGGTGCAGTTCCGCCACCTCCGCTTCGAGGCGCGGAATGCGGTCGTCGCACGGGTGCGAGACGGCAACCGCAGCCGTTTCCGCGACGGCAGTCCATTCCGGCTTTTCACCAGCCAGCAATTGCGCATAGCGCGGCTCCTTGGTGCCGGGTAGACGGGGGAGCTTCTTCACCAGGGGCGGCTGGCGCTCGCTTAGTTTCAGGAGTGTGGCCTCAAGAGTCTCAAGATCGTCGAAACGATACATGCGCTCGGCGTGTACGCGGAGTTCACCCAGCGTCTGGGGACCCCGCAGCATGAGTTCGCACAGGAGGGCGGTCTGGCGCCGGTCGAAGTTAAAGACCTCCTGCACGCGATGCCCGAACTTGGTCACGCGGCTTTCCGCAGTTGACGTGGGTCCCGCCAACCCCTTCTGATTCAGGGAGTCGAGCGCTTCGCGCACCGCGCCCTCATCGAGCGCCATCGCCGGATGACGGTTCGATTTCTGATTGCACGCGTTGGTCAGCGCGTTGAGCGACAAGGGGTAATAATCCGGCGTGGTGATTTCCTTCTCGATCAGCGCCCCCAGCAAGCGCACTTCCAGGTCCCTTAAGAGCAAATCCACAAAACCATCCTTTCACGCCCGCTACCATCCTCGTGCCCGAGGAGTCAGGGAGAATAGGCCATCCATTATAGAATGCCTTTGCTGCGGCGGCGGAAAAACCGATCTTCTATTGTGGCCTGTTTGCTGAGATGCTACACTGCGCCCGTATTTTGAATTCCTGCCGCATCCCCTCCTGCCTGCAAGCTTCACATTTTCGTAACAATTACGTAACCTTCTTGCAGCATGATAGCAGCGGGCAGGGCTGGTTTGCCCCCATACAACATTTTCCGGTTCCCCCCGGCGTCTTGAGGAGAAAGCCATGGCTATCGAAATCAAAGAGAAGGAGTTACGCGGGATCATCATCCTGGAGCCGGTAGGCCGATTGGTGATAGGACAGGAGAGCATGGACTTCCGCGGCAAAGTCAAAGAGGTGCTCGAAAAGAGCGACTGGATTAAAGAGAAGTGGGGATGGAATACTCGCATCGTGCTTGACTTGGGCAGCCTGACTTTTGTCGATAGCGCCGGTCTCGGCGCTCTGGTCGCCGCTGGCACATCCTCCGTGAGCCGCGGCGCCGAAATAAAACTGGCCAACCTGACCAAGAAACTGCGCGATGCACTGGCCATCACCAAGTTGGCCACCGTGTTTGACGTATACGACAGCGTGGAAGCTGCGGTCAATTCATATCCCCAGTCTGAGCACACCCCGGGCGTGGCTCCCGCTCAATCCTGAGCCCCCTATTTCTTCATCAAATCCAGCACCGCGCTGGTCATGGATTTCACCCCAGTGCGCAACGTCGGTTCGGGAACCGGCGCCCACAAACTGGAGTGCAGCCCGGGCAGGGGCACGCCAGTGCGACGGCTCTCTTCTAGCTTCGCCGGGTCCACCGCGCCCAAGGTGAACTGGCAAATGGGAATTTGGCGATTTTCGAGACCGAAGCGGCAGAAATCCTCGCTGGCCATGACCGGTGGCAATTCCACGACGTTTTCCGCTCCCAGTGCTTTCCTAAAAACCTCTGCCAAGCGTTGCGTCAGTTGCGGGTCGTTGTAAGTCGCGGGTGTGTATTCGCTCTCGCTGGCGCTCACAATGGGGGCACGTGACGCCGGAATGCCGTCCGCGGCGGCAATACCCTGCGCCATGCGCTCCAGCGCCGCCAGGATGTGCTGCCGCACCTCTTCCTTGTAAGTCCGAATGGTAAGCTGCAAATGCACTTCATCGGGGATGATGTTGCCCCGTGTGCCCCCGTGGATGGAACCCACCGTGACCACCGCCGGGTCGAAGGGCGAATCCTCCCGGCTCACGATGGTTTGAATCGCCAGAATGAACTGCGCTGCTTCTACGATGGGGTCTTTGGTCACTTGCGGGGCTGAACCGTGGCCGCCAACGCCGCGCAGGGTAACATCCACGGCAGTCGAGCTGGCCAGAGCATAACCCGGCGTGAATCCCACCTTGCCCGCCTCGACGGAGGGGGCATCGTGCAGCGCCAGGACGTAGTCCGGCCGTGGAAAGCGCGTGTAAAGGCCGTCATCAAGCATCGCCTTGGCCCCGTTGATAGCTTCCTCTGCGGGCTGCGCCAGCATCACCAGCGTGCCGCGCCATTGGTCCTTCAGCTCCACCAGCATTTTCGCCGTGCCCAGAAAGGACGTGATGTGAATGTCATGCCCACAGGCATGCATCACTCCCACCTCGCGGCCGGCGTCATCTTTCGTCCGAACTTTGCTGGCGTAAGGCAGCCCGGTCATCTCTTCCACGGGCAGCGCGTCGAGTTCGGTGCGAACGTACACCGTGGGGCCCTCGCCATTCTTCAATTCCCCAATCACGCCATAGCCGACCCATTCCGGATGCCCGGCGTATTTGCCGATGTGCTCGGTAACCGTGTACCCCAAATTCCGGAGTTCGCCGGCAACGAAAGCCGATGTTTTCTCTTCGTGATGGGAAAGCTCGGGCGCCGCGTGCAGCGACTTGTAAGTGGCAAGAAGCGATGGCAACTCGCGGTCAAGCGGCGTGTCCAGTCCGGTCTGTTGACCGCGTGCGGCCGGGCCAAAAAGGACCAGGCAGGAAAGGACAAGGCAGAGAAAGGTTGCGCGACGGCACACAGTATCCTCCAAATTGCCTTTGTGATCGGCTCATCGATCCATCGGCCGATGACGGGCTTGGTTTTAGATGGCCCGATGAGCCGGTGGTCCGATGGCCAGATCGGTTGCTTCCTCACCGATGACGGCCCGCGGCTTCTCTCGGATCCCGCCAGCCATGGGCTCAGCCAGTATCCCGGACGTTGGCAACAGAAGGCAAGCGAAAGCGCGCAAGCCTGAATGCGGAGCTTTGGAGTGCGGCAGCTTGCTGCCGCTTTCTTCCCCGCGAGCTTGCTCGCGGGAATTTCAACCCAGAGCACAAGTTCCCGCCAGCAAGCTGGCTTAGGCCAAAGCAGCAGCAAGCTACCGCACTCCAAAGTTTCGCAGGCCCACACATTTTCAGCCACCCGTGAGCCAAAGTGGTAGGATACTGCCCGCGCCGGCGGCCGCGAGGCGCGCCGGCAATTCTCTGCATTCGGAGGAGGAGTCTTGACCATGTCGCGATTTTGTTCGGCAGTTCTGGCCATCGTTTTCAGCGTGGGGTCGTTACTCGCGCAGTCCCCACCCAAGGTGAAGGTTCTTATTCTTACCGGCGTGAACAATCATCAATGGGCCGCCACCACGCCGGTATTGCGCGAAATCCTGGAGCAGACCGGGCGATTTGAAGTCCGCGTGAACGAAGAAGGGCGCGGCAACGGATCGGAAACTTTTGCGCCTTATGACGTGCTGCTGCTCAACTACAACGACTATAAACAAACTGCCGGCCCGTGGTGGGACGCCCGCGCGCGCCTGGCCATGCTCGACTTCGTGCGCAATGGCAAGGGATTGGTGAGTTACCACGCCTCCAATAACGCCTTCTGGGGGTGGGATGAATTCGATAAGCTGGTGGGTGGCACTTGGCGTGACACCGCCGGCCACGCGCCCTATCATGCCTACACGGTCAAAATCGTGGACTCGGAGAACCCCATCACCAAAGGCATGCCGGCGAGTTTCGCGGAGACGGACGAGCTCTATCACCAGCTCTCCATGCAGCCGGGCATTCATGTTCTGGCCACCGCCTACGACGATCCGAAAAACTGCTGGAAACCTAACCAGGGTTGCGGGACAGGAAAAGACGAACCACTGATCTGGACCCTCAAGTACGGCACGGGACGAGTGTTTCAGACCGCCCTGGGCCACGATGTGAAGGCCATGCAAGGCGCCGGCTTCCGCCTGACCCTGGCGCGCGGCACGGAATGGGCCGCCACAGGAGAGGTGACGATTCCGGTGTCGGCAGATTTGAAATAGCGGGTAGCCGGTTAATCTCTGCATTCGTAGGAGGAACTTTATCATGTCGCGATTTTGGTCCACTGTCCTGGCCATGGTTTTCAGCGTGGGGTCGTTATTCGCGCAGGCTCCACCTAAGGTGAAGGTTCTTATTCTGACCGGCGTGAGCAATCACAAATGGGCCGCCACCACACCGGTGCTGCGTGAAATCCTGGAGCAAACCGGGCGATTTGAAGTCCGCGTGAACGAAGAAGTGCGCGGCAATGGGTCGGAAACTTTCGCGCCTTACGACGTGCTCCTGCTCAATTACAACGATGCGAACCATACCGCCGGGCCCTGGTGGGACGACCGCGCGCGCCAGGCCATGCTCGATTTCGTGCGCAACGGCAAGGGATTTGTGTGCTACCACCACTCGGACAACGCCTTCTGGGGGTGGGATGAATTCGATAAGCTGGTGGGTGGCACTTGGCGCGAAACCGGCGGCCATGGGCCCTATCATCCCTTTACCGTCAAAATCGTGGACCCGGAAAACCCCATCACCAAAGGCATGCCCGCGAGCTTCGCGGATACGGACGAGCTCTATCACGGGCTCTCGCTGCAACCGAACATTCATGTTTTGGCGACGGCCCTCGATGATCCGCGCAACTGCGGAAATAGCGGCAAGAATTGTGGCACGGGAAAAGATGAACCGCTGATGTGGACTCTCAAATACGGTTCGGGACGAGTGTTTCAAACCACCCTCGGCCACGATGTGAAGGCTATGGACAACCCGGGCTTCCGCTTGACCCTGGCGCGCGGCACGGAATGGGCGGCCACCGGAGAGGTAACGATTCCGGTGCCGGCAGATATGAAATAGCCGGGCGCCGCTCCCGCGTGGACACGTGGACCTGATGCTGTTCACATCATGTAAGTGGAGCATGGTTACCGGTGTTTCATGTCAAATAATTTCGCCTCGTATTACGACGCGGTCATCAATTGGAAAAAGCGCCTGGCGCGCGAAATGCCGCTGCTGGAAGAGCTGGCGCGCCAGGCGGGGGGAAGAGTCCTGGTTCCGGCGTGCGGTACGGGCGGACACGTAGTAGCGCTCGCGCAACAGGGCTTCAACGTGTTGGGCTTTGACGCCGATGCCGGCATGGTGGAATTCACCCGCCGGAGAATTGAAAGCGCCGCGGGCTCCATCGCCGCCGCCAACGGAAAAGCCGAGGCGAGACTGCTCACCATGGAAAGCGTCACTGATCTCCCCGCGGAATTCGGCGCCGCGTTCTGCTTGGGCAATGCCCTTCCCGGGCTTTCCGCCGAGGGCCAGTTGCTCGCCGCGTTGCGTGGAGTCGCCAGCGCTTTGCGCCCGGGGGGAATTCTCCTGACGCAGAACCTGAATTACGACTTGCGCTGGCAACAGCAGATGAGCCAGTTCCCGCTCCTCACCGGCGAGACTCCCCGCGAAGAAATCCTGCTGGTGAAAGTCGCGGAGTATCATGCGGACCATATCAATTTCCACGCCATCTTTCTGACGCGCGAAAAGCCCACGGGAAAATGGCAAGCCCACACCCGGACGTCCCGGCAAATTCCCCTCTTCCAAAAACTCCTGACTGACCTCGCGGCGCAGGCCGGCTTGGGCGACTTCAGTTTTTGGGGGGACTTTGCCCGCACTCCCTTTGAGCCACAAGGTTCGCATGACTTGATCGTCGCCGCGCACAAGGTGTAGCGCGGACCTGATTTGTAGGTTCGCGGCTCGGCCCCTACCCCGGATTATTCATGAATGAGATAACAGCGGGGCGACTTAAGAGCGTTTCACACAGAGTTCACGGAGCCTTTTGTCCGCAAGCACGATCGCGCACGTTAGCCACAGAGTGCACAGAGAAGATCTCGGGGACCTCTCCGTGTTCTCTGTGAGTTGCCTCTGTGATCTCTGTGTGAAACTGTATGCCTTGCTTAGCCCTCCAGCAGATTCGTGAATAATCCGGGCTATGGGGATGGAAAAGCCGCGGACCTACAAATCAGGCGCTACACCTCCTACCCCTTTCGATTGCCTTGTCGTATGATGCCTTCGGAAAGAAACTGGCGGTCGGTGGTCGGAGCTTGTTCATGAACAACCTGGACATTCTGGATTTCATCCGCAACCTCATCTCGAGCACGCCGGACGCGACTTCGCTGCTAACGGAGGTGGTCAGCTTGTTGCGCCGCGAGCGCTCGCACTATCACTGGGTGGGCGTCTATCTGCTCCAGGGTGATGAGCTTGTTTTGGGTCCTTACGTGGGCAAGCCCACCTCGCACCCACGGATTCCTCTCCATCAGGGCATCTGCGGTGCGGCGGCTTCCTCCGGCCAGACCCTGATCGTCGATGACGTAAACGCCGACCCTCGATACCTCGCCTGCAGCCTGGAAACGCGTTCGGAAATCGTGGTGCCCATCCTCCATCATGGCCGCGTCCTGGGCGAAATCGATATCGACAGTGACCAACCCGCGGCCTTTTCACACGAAGACCGGGACCTGCTGGAAGGCGTTGCGGCGCTCCTGGGGGAAGTGACGCAGTGAAGACCCTTTCATCATCCAACAGCTATCTCCATTATTTTCTTCAACATCGCCAGAGGTTGATTTTAACTCGTTTGGTTTCATCAACATCGCCAGAGGCCGATAAACGGACATTTTTTCTACATTTGTTTTCAATAACTTAACGAAGCCAAAGCCCATTTTTCACCCCTTTTTTTCCCCATGAAGCCGGCCATCAAGGATGGTCTAACTAGCTTATTTTCAATAATATAGATTTTTTCACGACTTGCTCTATTCATCGCTAATCCCTTTCTTTTCTAGCACATTGCGAGAGCCGTGTCCTTTTTTTTCGCCCTCGCTCCCGGATTTCGAGCTAACCCCAAGTATTTGAATAAGTTAACGCGTCAAGACATTTTGGCCATAAACGTTAACGCCCTTTCTTTTCTAGCACATTGCGAGAGCCGCGCGCGTGTTTTTCATCACCCTTCTCCAAAGTTTCCCTCTGACGCTCATAGCGTTTGATCTTCGGCAGCAGGTTGGTGAGGCGCCAAGCAGCAGTGCATAGTGGATGGCCGTGCGCAGAGCCTCGCACACCACCGCCTGCCGCGTGAGAATATGCTAAGCGACATAGCCTCTACTCTGAGAATACGCTTGAGCCTTGCCGTTGTCAAGAGCTTTAATGTACGATTGTGGAACCCCCCGCCCGGTGCCTTTTGGGTTTCTCACGGCCGCGCCCGACATGACCCTGACTTTGAGTTTTGCGTTTTGCGCTTTGCGTTTTGACTTTCACTTGCTCATCGCTTTCCGCCGACTGCCCCCTGCCGACTGCCGACTGCCCTTCTGAAACTCCTTGACACGCCCCGAGCGCTCTGGCATATTCCCCTAAGCATTCTATGGGAGAGAAGATGGAAAAGCCGCTGGACCTGTTGCAGGGCACGCTCGACATGCTGGTGCTGCGGACGCTCGCGCGCGGCCGGATGCACGGCTACGCCATTGCCGAGGCCATTCACCAGCGCTCCGACGATGTGCTGCGCGTCGAGGAAGGCGCGCTCTACCCGGCGCTCCATCGCCTGGAGCTGCGCGGCCTGCTGGCCGCCGATTGGGGGCTTTCGGAAAACAACCGCCGGGCCAAGTATTACCGGGTCACTCCGGCAGGCCGGCGGTACCTGGAAACCGAGCACGCCGAGTGGAACCGCATGGTCGCGGCCATCGCCCGGGTTATGGAGACGGCCTGAGGTTTAACCACGGAGACACGGAGGCACAGAGGAAAAAGTTCTTTCTTTCAGGTCTCAGTGCCTCCGTGCCTCAGTGGTAAAAAAAGGAATGATGATGAGCGAACGTATCTCGGCACTCTGGCTGCGTTTGAAGGCGCTGCTCAGGCGTCGCGAGCTTGACCGCGACCTGGACGATGAGTTGCTGTTTCACCTCGCCATGCGCGAGCAGAAGCTGCGCGAGCAAGGCGTCGCGGCGGAAGAAGCTCCCTATGCCGCCCGCCGCCAGTTCGGCAACGTCACCCAACTCAAAGAAACCAGCCGCGAGCTGTGGGGGTTCCGTTGGCTGGAGACTCTCTGGCAGGACCTCCGCTACGGCGCGCGTAGGCTGCGCAAGAATCCGGCGTTCACTGCTTCGGCAGTACTGACGCTGGCGTTGGGAATTGGCGCAGGCACAGCAATTTTCAATGCAACGGATGAGACTCTCTTGAGCCCACTGCCGGTACCCGAGCCGCAGCAACTTGTCGCTGTCTATAGTTTCGATAAAAAGACCGCAAAGTACGTTTCGAGTTCTTATCCCGACTACGAGGATTTCCGTAAGCACAGCCAATCCTTCCAGCATCTATGTGCCTATGCCCGGTTTCCTCTCAACCTGACTATCGGGGAATATACGGAACGCCTTCCCGTAGAGGCGGTCAGCGCAGATTATTTCTCCATGCTCGAGCTTCCATCCCTGTTAGGTCGTGAGTTTACTCCAGAGGACACAGCATCTTCCAGCGCTGTACCGGTGGCCATGGTGAGCGAGGACCTCTGGCTCAAGCGCTTTGGGGGCCATTCGAGTCTAATTGGGAAGACGATTTCTCTGGAGAATGCTCCCTTTCAGGTCATCGGCGTCGTGCCCAAACGCTACCGCGGCGCCAACCTGAACTGGGGTGACCCGCCCCAGGCGTGGATCCCGCTCAGCGCGATTCCTCTTTTACTACCGCGGTTCAGGGAGTTCGATATCTTTCATCAACGTGCCGCTCGCTGGATGGTCATGCTTGGCCGGCTGAGACCGGGCGTCACGGTTTCCCAGGCGCAGTCGGAGCTGCGGCGTATCGCGGCGAACCTCGGCGGAGCTGAACCCACCACCAACCGGGACATCACCGTCGCGGTATTCTCGGCCAGCCGGTCCAAGTTCTGGCCTGCCTACCGTAGCTCTATTACCCAATTGCTGGTGGTGTTCAGCGCCGCAGCGGGATTGGTATTTTTGCTTGCCTGCGCTAATGTTTCAAATCTGCTGTTGGAGCGGGCTCTTGCCCGGCGCCGTGAAATGGCGATCCGGATCGCGCTCGGTGCAGGACGTGGGCGCCTGATCCGCCAGTTGATGGCAGAGAACCTTTTACTGGTCGTCGGCAGTTTTTCGGTTGCTCTACTGATTGCTTATGGCCTCGATAATGTCCTGGCGAGCTTTCCTAATGCCTTCGGAATTCCCCTCGCGCTCAACCTGGGAATCGGCAGTCGAGTGCTGCTTTTTGGCTTCTTGCTGTCACTCGCCACGCTCCTCTTGTTCGGCCTCGCCCCGGCTCTACAGACCAGCCAACCCGATATCATCCCTTCCTTGAAGGAGTCCGGGAACGCCCCTCTCCAGGTTCATAGTCGTGACGGACTGCGGCACTTGCTCGTGGTGGTGCAGGTGGCTTTTTCGATGGTCCTGCTGGTTGTTGGCGGTATTTTCGCGCGAAGCGTCTTGAAGGCTTACGGGGTTGATCTTGGTTTTCGTCCCGCCGATCTATTGATCATGAGTTACGATCTGCCGAAGGAACAATACAACGACGGGCGGGGCCAACTTTTCAGCGAGGCTGCACTGCGACGAATTTCGAGCGCCCCAGGCGTCCAGACGGCGACGCTCGCGAGAGATGTGCCGCTTACGATGCAATCCACTATGCACGTCGTGGATGAGGAAAATCGTAACCCCGAAGGGCTACAAGTGGCGTACAACATGGTAGGCCCCGACTACTTTCGCACCATGGGGATTGCAATTCTGGCTGGGCGCGACTTCACGTGGCGCGACAGGGGAAATGCCGCGAAGGCGGTGATTGTCAACCAGACGCTGGCCGAACGCCTATGGCCTGGTTCCAACGCGGTGGGCCGCACTATCGCAGTCGAGGACGAACCTGGGCGCCGGACATTGGTCGAGGTCGTGGGGCTCGCCCGAGATTCCAAGTATGTCTCCGTCTGGGAACACGCGGAGCCGTACATGTATTTTGCGGCTTGGCAATGGCCGTTGGCCACACTGAACCTGATGGTCCGGACGCACGGGGAGCCGAAGGGTCTGATGCACGAGATTCAACAAGAGTGGCAAGAGACTTTCCCCGGCGTCCCGCTTTACGGCATCCATACGGGTGAGGAACACGTGCGGACGTCCCTAGCGCCGCAACGGCTCGCGGCAGGCCTCCTGACTTCGTTCGCGATCCTTGCTGCTATCGTGGCCTCCGTCGGTCTGTACGGGGTTGTGGCCTGCTCCGTCGCCCGGCGAAGAAGGGAAATTGGCATTCGAATGGCGATTGGAGCGGAGCCGGCGACTGTGATCCGCGGCATCCTAGGCCATGCCCTTTCGCTAACTGTAATTGGGCTGGTTCTGGGCGCAGCTGCCACTTGCGTGCTGATGCGGTTCATCGCGTCCCAGGTGAAGGGGGTCTCCGCATATGATGGGGTCACCTTCATCGTTGTCTCGGTTTTGCTGTGCTCTATAGCGGCTGGCGCGGCATTTATCCCCGCGCTTCGCGCGGTGCGCATGGATCCAGTTACGGCGTTAAGGTCCGAATAACAACTATGTCTGCGCCTACACGGGGTTTTGGACTCATCGGACGACTGGTTTTGGCTTTCGGTGCTGCGGCCTTGGCGGTGGCGGCCCAAGCGCTTGCGGACAAGCAGGCCGATCTGGTCATCCGTTCCACTACGAGGCTGGTTCAGATGAGTGTGGTTGCTCAGGACAAGTCCGGCCGACCCGTGGTAGATCTAAAAAAGGAAGACTTTCAAGTATTTGACAAGGGCAAGCTGCGTCCTATCACGGTATTTCTTGTCGAACCTGCGAGCATTACCTCTCGACCCCAGTCAGCTCCTCGCGATACCTTCACGAATCAGTTCGCGCGCACAACCGGTGCACGGAGCGCTTATGCGGTTGTTCTTCTCGACTGGCTCAACACCGGTTGGTCCGATCAGGCCCGGGCCCGCCTGCAGGTCGTCCGAATGCTTGAACGCATTGAACAGAACGACAGGGTCGCTTTGTATGTCCTTGATCGAAGGCTGAGGGTCATCAGTGAGTTTGGTGACAATACGGCAACATTATTGGAGAAACTTGCGACTTTGCGAGGAGATCCCATCGATGGGGGGGAGGCCCCGGCAGCAAGTATCTACGACGCGAGCGTATCCTCTTTTAGTGGAACACTCTTCCCTAGCCCCACGGGGGGCAGCCATCCCGCCGCCGACTCCAACATTGAGGAACAGATGTTCTTCCTCGATCAGCGCGTGCGGGAGACCCTGCTGGCTTTCCAAGAAATTGCCGCCCATCTGGCCAGCGTGCCGGGCCGGAAGACCCTTATCTGGGTTTCGGCCGCTTTCCCCTTGAAGGTCCTTTGGAGTGTAGCCGACGGCGCGGTGCCGAACGAGCGGGACTACAATGCCGAAATTAGGAGCACCATCCAAAAGTTGAACAACGCTGACGTGGCAGTGTACCCAATCGATGCGAGAGGGTTGACCGCTAGTGCGAGCGCGTATGACACGATTTGGACTATGAAAGAATTTGCCCTGCGAACCGGAGGGCTGGCCTGGTACAACCACAATGATCTGGATGTCGGAATGCGGAACGCCCTCGACGATATCCGTTTCAGCTATACAATCGGCTTTCTCCCGCCGGAAGGAGCCAGCCCCGGCTTTCATAATGTGCGGGTGACGGTCCGCCGCCCGGGAGTGAGCCTGCACTATCGAGAGGGATACTATTTGGATGAACCCAGCAATTCGCATCCAGATGACCAGAGGACCGAAGTCGCACGAGCAATGGTCAGCCCGGTGGACTCCACGGCGGTTCCAATCACGGTTAGAGCCGCCCGTAATCGGGATACTTTAATGCTGCAGATATTTCTGGATGCGGGCAGTCTGAATTTCGTGAGGGAGGCGGACCGGTGGAAGGGGAAACTAGAAATTCAGGCGCGCTTCGAGGCTGCTGACGGAGGGCCGATTGGTTCGATCACATCGAAAGTGGTCGAATTCAATATGCTCCCGCAGACGTATGATGCGGCGTTGCGCAAAGGTTTGCCGTTCCACATTTATCTGCAAATTCCCCCCGACGCGACTGCTGTGAAGGAGTTGGTCTGGGATGTCCGCTCCGGCAAAATTGGCACATTGTCAATTCCACTGAAAATGCTAACGGGGAACTGATGCCCCTCGCTGTCTGTGTAATCAAGCAAGCATAGCGCGGCCCTGTTCTGAAGGTCCGCGGATTCCCCCCCCCGCGTGATGGAAGTGGATCCCCTGGTGGCGTTGAGGTATGAGTGAAGTGACCGACGCCGGCCCAAGATAAAGGGTGCGCGCGCGGTGGCGCTTCCTCTGCTACAATCTCATTCCTTGATGACAGAGCAGAAACCCATTCTGGTCGTCGCCGGCATCATACTCGAGGGGGACCGCATTCTGATTTGCCAGCGGCAGCGCTCCGACGCCTATGGGCTGCAATGGGAATTTCCCGGCGGCAAGGTGGAAGATGGAGAAGAGTTGCCTGCGGCCCTGCGGCGGGAACTGGAAGAAGAACTGGCGATTCAGGCGGAAGTGGGCGGGGAAGTTTTCCGCCGGCGTCACCGCTATCCCGACCGCTACGTGGAAGTGGTTTTCTTCAAGATGACGGGGTACCGCGGCGAGGTTCGGAACCGGGTGTTTGAAGCCATCGAGTGGGCACCGCGCGCCAAGCTTCCGGAGTACAACTTTCTGGAAGCGGACCGCGAGCTGGTCCAGCGCATTTCCAAGGGGGAGCTTGCCTAACTTCGAGCGTAAGAGGAAACTCGAAACTCGAAATTCGAAATTCGCGGGCTATGCGTCCAATTGCGCGCTCCGCATTTCGAGGTTCGCCAAAAAGACGAGAATCGGAATTCGTAATTCGAAACTCGCGACCTATGCATCGAGTTTCGAGATTCGAGTTTCGAATTTCGAATTTCGAGTTTCGAGTTTCGATCTTCGAAGTTCCCTTTTTCTCGCCGCCGCTTTATTCCTGCTCCCTGCCATTCTGCGCGCCCAAGTCGAAAGCGTGGAGTCGCCGCCCACGGCTGCTTTGTGGGTCGGTCATGGCCACATGGAAGGCCACCTGGCTTTGAAGTATTCCTCGGATGGCGCGTTCTCGCCCGACTCCTCCCTGCTCGCCGTCGCGGCGGATGACAAAGTGCTAGTCATGAACCTGCGCACCAATGAAGTCCATAAGGTTTTAAAACCGCGCTTACCGGATATCCAAGACTTGGAGATCCACTCCGCCAATTTCCTCTCCCCTCATCAACTTTTCCTGCTCGCCAACGGAGTATTCCATGTCAAAGGCAAAGGGGTGTCGCCCACTCCCCTGTTGGCGTTCTTGTGGGATATCGATGGGGATCATTTGGAAGGAAAGCTGGATGCCGTTGGCACCAAAGGGGGTTTCAGTCCGGCGCGCTACTTCCCGATGATCGGCTACCTGGCACTTTACAAAGATAGCAACTTCGATCTGTGGAATCCCCGGACGGGCCAAGCTGGAAGGATCACGATCCCCGACCTGACCCATGTTCCCAATCTCTACGACCTTTCTCCGGACGGCCGTTGGATGCTGCTGGGGCAGATTCAGACCAGTTCCAGCGCTGACCCCACGGTGGTGGAATTGAAAACCCACCAGTTTGTGGATGCGCTGCGCGGGCATGAAGGCACCCTCTTGAGCATGGCCTTCTCCCGCGACGCGAAAAAAGTGGTGACCGCATGCGAAGATGGCAAAGTGCGCGTCTTCTCGGTAGGCGATTGGAAGCTCCTCGAAACGCTCGCGGGGCACCACGGACCCGTGCATCGTGCGGAGTTCTCACCCAATGGCAAATGGATCGCCTCCGCCGGTGAGGACCATACGGTGCGCGTGTGGTCCGCGGAAGATGGCACGTTGCTGCAAACCCTCCAGGAAAGTCAGCAACCGCTGTTGGACGTGGCCTTCTCCTCCGACAGCCGCTTTATCGCCGCCTCCTCGGAAGACTTGGTACTTACTTGGCAGCGGCAGGGCGGAGACTGATAAAGCTCGGGACACGGGATACGGGATACGGGGTAGGGGGCACGGTTTCGGGACTCGGGGTTGGGGGTTAGGAATTCGGGATTGGGGACTCGGGACTCGGTTCGTGAATCTCAAATCTCAAATTCCAGATTCCAAATCCCCGTGTCGCTAAAGCCGATTCCGGTGTCCCGAATTGCGTGTCCCGATTCCGGTGTCCCGAAACCCGAATCCCGTATCCCGTGTCCCGAACCCCGCGTCTTTCCGACTTGTGCTAGAATTTTATGTGACCAAGCAATTCAGGGACCGGCGCGAAGCAGAAAGCTTATGCCCAAAGTCGGAATGGTAAGTCTGGGCTGTCCCAAGAATCTTGTGGACAGCGAGGTGATGCTGGGCATCCTGGCGCAGCAGGGGTACGAGCTAACTCCGCACCCCGACCAGGCTGAGGTCATCATCGTCAATACCTGCGCCTTCATCGAACCCGCCAAGCAGGAATCCATCAACACCATTTTGGAAATGGCCGAATACAAGAAATTCGGCGCCGCCAAGAAACTGGTGGTGGCCGGATGCCTGGTGGAGCGCTACCGGCGGGAGATACAGGAACAGATTCCGGAAGTCGATTACGTGATCGGCACGAATGAGCTGGAACGCGTGCTGGTGGCTTGCACGGAAAAGCCTCAGCCGTTCCCCGCGGGCGCGCCAGCGGAACCCTACTTGTATCATGAGTTCACGCCGCGCGTGCTTTCCACCCCCAGTTATTCCGCCTATTTGAAGATTGCCGAGGGTTGCGACCATCCCTGCACGTTCTGCGTGATTCCGCAAATGCGTGGCGCATTTCGTTCCCGGCGCTTCGCCTCGGTGATTCGCGAGGCGGAAAATCTTGCCAGGCAGGGAGTGCGGGAAATTACCATTGTCGGGCAGGACACCACCAGCTACGGCGAGGATCTGGGCCTGCGCGACGGATTGCCGGCGCTGCTGCGCGAGCTCGGTAAGATTCCGGATCTTGTCTGGGTGCGCTTTCTCTATTGCTACCCCAACCGGGTAACCGACGCGCTCATTGCGGCTGTGGCGGAAACACCCAAGGTGGCAAAGTACTTCGACATTCCCTTACAACACGCGAGCGCGAGCGTCCTGAAGCTGATGAAGCGCGGTTCCAATGGCCGGCAGTTTCTGCACTTACTGGATAAAATCCGCGCCGCCATTCCCGGCGTGGCGCTGCGCACATCGTTCATTGTCGGCTTTCCCGGCGAAACTGAGGATGATTTCAAGGCCCTGCTGGATTTCGTCGCGGCGGCGGAGTTTGACCACCTGGGCGTTTTCCTGTATTCCAACGAGGAAACCAGCCGGAGTTTCGAATTGCCGAATCAAGTGCCGGCGTCCACCGCGCGCCGCCGGCAAAAGCAACTTATGGCCTTGCAGCGAAAGATCTCGCGCCGCAACTTGCGGCGGATGGTGGGAACATCGCTGCCGGTGCTGGTGGAAGGCCCCTCGGAAGAAACCGAGTTACTGTATCAGGGCCGAAGCGAGCGCCAGGCGCCCGGCATCGACGGCTGCATCCTCATCAACGATATCGAGGGACCCGCGCCGCAGCCGGGGGATTTTCGCTGGGCGACCATCGCCGAAGCGGGCGATTACGATCTGATAGCGCGCTTGGAGGCTGGGTGCTGGGAACTGGGAGCTGGGGAAAGGCCAAAGCTCGGAACCCAAGCCTCCATCCTCGGCCCCCAGCACCTGGCCCCCAGTCCCTAGCAAACGATCATGCGCTGCCCCATCTGCAAGACGAGCGTCGCATGGGAAGGCAATCCCTTCCGTCCCTTTTGCAGTGACCGATGCAAGCTGATCGATCTGGATAGCTGGTTGGAGGGACGCTACCGCATCCCGGCGCCACTTGATCCCGACGAGGAAAATGCGGCGGAGGAAAGCACCACGGACAGCAAGGGGGAGCGTGACTGAACGGCGGGCGGGACCGGCCATCTGGATTGCCACCGCGGGCGGGGCGGGCTACTTTCCCGTTGCCCCGGGAACCGCAGGATCTCTGGTGGGAGTAGCCCTGGTGTTCGGCCTCGGGCGATTGCCCCTGCACCGCCCCGCGGCGATCGCCGTTCTGGCGGTTTCTTGCGCGGCATTATTCGCCCTGGGGGTTTGGGCCGCGGGTGAAGCGGAAAAGTTTTTTGGGCGCACCGACCCCGGCCAGGTGGTGGTGGATGAGGTGGTCGGGCAGATGCTCACCTTCCTGCTGCTTCCCCACGCCACGTGGAAGTGGCTGGTGGGCGGATTCCTGTTGTTCCGCGCGTTCGATATTGTAAAACCTTTTCCGGCTCGACAAGCCGAGCGAATTCCGCGCGGCTGGGGTATCATGTTAGATGATGTCGTTGCGGGCTTGTACAGTTTGGCCGTGCTGGCCGTCATAGGATTGGTCAACCGATGAGCTTGTGGAAAAAAACTGAAAAGCCAGAACCCTCTGCGGAAAAACCCGGGGGCAAGGAAACTGATAAGCCGGGGCTCCCCATCGAGAAGGCCGCCGTTGCAGGAAGGAACCGGCCGCAAATCACGGGCATCAGCCCGCGTGCCGCGATACCTGGGGGAGAGATTGTCATTCGGGGCCGCGGCCTCGCGGAGGACGGCCGTCGCCCGCACGTGCGGTTTGGCGATCAGCCGGGCAGCGTGCTCTTGAGTTCATCGAACCGCCTGATTGTTCGCGTCCCCGAGGACGTCGTCAGCCGGAACCTGACGGTGGAGACCGGGGCGGGTTTGAGCGTGCCCGCCTCCGTCGTGGTGGGCGTGACCATCGCGCAGAACCTGCATCCGGTGGCCAACCCCGCCTTGGATCCTCAAGGCAACATTTTCTCCACCTTCAGCGGCACGCGCGGACAGAAGGTTACAACTTCGGTGTTCAAGATCGATTTGAATCGGGTCATGCGCCCGTTCTTAAGCGAGGTCATGAACGCTACGGGACTGGCCTTCGACCACGAAGGGAACCTCTACGTGTCGAGCCGCATGGAAGGGTCGATTTACAAGGTGACGCCCAACGGGCAACGCTCCGCTTACGCGCAGGGGATGGGCGTGGCGACCGGAATCGCCTTCGACCCCAGTGAAAATCTCTACGTGGGTGACCGCACCGGCACGATCTTCAAAATCAGCCCGGACCGCCAGATTTTTGTTTTCGCCACCATCGAGCCCAGCGTGGCGGCTTATCATTTGGCTTTCAGCGCGGCGGGCGACCTTTATGTGACGGGGCCCACGACTTCCAGTTACGATCACGTGCTGCGCATCTCCCCGGCCGGTGAGGTCTCGTCCTTTTATCGCGGCCTGGGACGGCCGCAGGGAATGGCCTTCGACCTCGAGGGCAATCTTTACGTAACCGCCTCGCTGGCGGGTCAGCGCGGCGTGGTGCGCTTGACGCCGGACGCCCAAGCGGATGTGGTCGTTTCCGGATATGACTTGGTGGGTTTGGCCTTCGGTCGCCGCGGATCGATGATTCTCGCCACCAATAGTTCGCTGGTCGATCTCCCCCTGGGCATTGAGGGGATGCCGCTGGTGAAATAGCTATCAGGACTCAGCTATCAGCTTTCAGCAATCAGCTTTTAGCTGCTGACTGTCAGTCTGTAGTGCCGGGGATTGCCCAAGGCCTGGCCGCCCCAAGCGGCGCCTCTGCAAGCCAAAAGCTGAGAGCTGAAAGCTGAGAGCTGACCGCTGAAAAATGGACGCCGAAATCATTGCCGTTGGTTCTGAGCTCCTGACTCCTCAACATACTGATACCAACTCCCTTTTCCTCACGGAACGACTTAACAGTTTGGGAATCCTGGTGCGATTCAAGACTATTGTGGGGGACTCGAAGGAGGACCTGGGAACGGTGCTGCGCGCGGCGCTCGAGCGGTCACCCCTCGTCGTGCTCACCGGCGGCCTGGGACCGACCGAAGACGACCTCACCCGCGACGTGGTGGCGGAAGTTCTGGGCCGCCCCCTACACGAAGTTCCGGAGCTGCGGCGGCGCCTCGAGGACCGCTTTGCCCGCCTGGGCCGGGCCATGGCGGAAAATAATCTTCGGCAAGTCCAGGTGCCGGAGGGCGGCGAGTGGCTGGAGAATCGCAACGGCACGGCGCCCGGAATCTGGATCCAACACCAAGGCAACATCGTGGTGCTGTTGCCCGGGCCGCCGCGCGAGCTCGAACCCTTGTTCGATGCCACCTGCGTTCCGCGGTTGGAACGCGTAGCTTCCGGCGCGCGAATCAAGACGCGTGTCTACAAGGTGGTGGGACTGCCGGAATCGGAAGTTGACCAACTCATCGCCCCGATCTATCGCTCTTATTCAAACCCCGCCACCACGATCCTCGCCTCGCTCGGCACGATCGAAGTCCACTTGCGCGCGCGGGCGGCGACAGAAAAGGATGCGGAGGCGCTGCTGGCCGAACTCGGCGACAAAATCGAGTTGGCGCTCGGCGACCACGTCTATTCCACCAAAGGCGAGAGCTTGGAGGAAGTCGTTGGGATGTATCTGGTGATGCGGCAGAAGACCTTGGCCGTGGCGGAAAGTTGTACGGGCGGTTTGCTGGCGGAACGCCTGACGCGCATTTCCGGAAGCTCGAGCTATTTTCTGGGCGGCGCCGTCTGCTACACCAACCAGATGAAAACCCGCTGGGCGGCAGTTCCGGCCGACCTCATCCAAGCGTACGGTGCAGTTTCCAAACCCGTCGCCCAGGCGCTGGCCGAGGGTGTGCGCGCCCGCGCGGGCGCCTCCATAGGAGTGGGGATCACCGGCATCGCCGGCCCCTCGGGGGGCAGCACCGAGAAGCCGGTGGGATTGGTTTTCATCGCCCTCGCCGACGAGCGCGGAACGCAAGTGCGGGAGTTTCATTTTCCCGGCGCACGTGACCGTGTGCGCCACTGGGCCAGCCAGATGGCCCTGGAAATGGTGCGGCGGAGAATTCGAGATTAGGGACACGGGTCACGGGATACGGGACACGGGATACGGGATACGGGACTCGGGACTCGGGACATGCGATTCCGGTTTAGTGGTTCGGAAATTTAGAATTTGAGATTCAGAATTAGGAAGGAAGTTCCCGTGTCCCGTGTCCCGTGTCCCGTGTCCCGGTTCTTTAACCATGCGCGCCTTCATTGCCATTGATCTGCCTGAACCCGTTCGTGCCGCGCTGGCGGAAGCACAGCAGGGTTTCCGCAGCGCCTGCCGGGACGCGCGCTGGACGCGGCCGGAGGGCATTCATCTGACCCTCAAATTTCTGGGTGAAATCTCCGACGCGCAAACCAAGCAGGTGGTGGAAGCGCTGGCGCAAATCGGCCCGCTCGAACCCTTCTCCGTGGAAGTGGGCGGGTTCGGATTTTTCCCTCAAGCGCAGCGGCCGCGCGTGTTCTGGGCCGGGGTCGCGGCGCCCCCGGCGCTTGCGGAACTCGCCACGCGGGTCGAGAGCCGCATGGAAAAAATCGGGTTCGCGCGCGAGGACCGTGTCTTCGCGCCCCACCTGACCCTGGCGCGCTTCCCAGTGCCGCGCCCCCAGCCCGCCCTGGTGGCGGCGGCCGAAAAGGCCATCACATCGCTCGGAAAGTTTGAAGCTTCAGAATTTTTCCTGTTTGAAAGTAAACTGTCACCGCAAGGCGCCCAGTACCGGAAAGTAATGCGCTTTCCGCGGTAGGGTTGAATGGCGGTAGGGCCGAACAGCGTTCGGACTAGGCCGCGCCCCGCTCGGCCCTACACTACTGTGCGATGAAAATAGCAAACCTATGACTGCCCCTCTCACCCCGCTCCTCGCTTATCTCCTCGGCTCAATTCCCTTCGGATACCTCATTGTCCGTTGGCAAAAAGGGGTTGATGTTCGCAGCACGGGCAGTGGCTCCACGGGCGCCACCAACGTGATGCGGAATCTCGGTATCATCGGCTTTGTGACCACCTTCATCCTGGACGTGGGGAAAGGGACTGCGGCTGTGCTGTTGGCATCCCGGCTGACTTCCGGAGACCCGCGATGGATTGCCGCGTCGTCCGTGGCGGCGATTCTGGGCCATTGCTTCCCCGTCTGGCTGAAGTTCCGCGGAGGCAAAGGCGTCGCCACCGGCGTGGGAGTCTTCCTTGCCCTCGCTCCCCTGCAAGTCGCGTTGGCGTTGATCATCTTCGCCATCGTCGTGGCCATCTGGCGGTACATTTCCTTGGGTTCGATTATCGCCACGGCGGCGTTTCCGCTCCTGGTTTATTTTATGAAACACCCACCCCTGCCCATTGTGCTCGGCGCGGCGGGCAGCGCGCTGATTATCATCACCAGGCACCATGCCAACATTCGCAGGCTGCTCGCGGGGACGGAGAGTAAGGTGGGAGCGAAAAAGTCCGGGGTCCGGAGTCCGTAATTGGTGATTGGCGAATTGTGATTGGTGATTGCAGAATGTGACCTTGATGTTCCCGGAGCGTTGCGCGACCTGCAAATCACAAATCACCAATCGCAAATCACCAATCTCGCGGACTGCGCACAGTCTCCTATGATGAGAATCGCCATCATCGGTGCGGGTAACTGGGGCACGGCCTTGGCGGCGACTCTCGCGCAATTGGGCCATGCCGTGACGCTTTGGGCTTATGAGGCGGAGGTGGCGGAGAGCATCCGCTCCCGGCACGAAAACACACTCTTCATGCCGGGAATCAAGCTGCCGGAAAACCTTTCTGCCACCGGGAATCTGGGCGAAGCGCTGGGGGGCGCGGATATCGTCGTCACCGTCATGCCCTCGCATGTTTGTGGGACGCTATATCAGCAAATGCTCCCGCACTTGCGGCCCGAGATGATTTTCGTGAGCGCCACCAAGGGCCTGGACACGGCCCGATTGATGCGCATGAGTGAAGTCATCCGCAGCGTGGTGGGCGAATCGTTTGCGCCCCGCCTGTGCGCGCTCTCCGGTCCCAGCTTTGCGCAAGAAGTCATGCGCGGCGATCCAACCGCCGTGGTCGTGGCCTCGGACGACCGCGAGGCGGCGCAGCAGGTGCAGCGCGAGTTCGCTTCGCGGGTGCTCCGCCTTTACACCTCGAGCGACGTGGTGGGAGTGGAATTAGGTGGGTCGGTGAAAAACGTGATTGCCGTCGCCGCTGGGGTGGTGGAAGGGTTGGGGCTCGGGCACAATCCCACCGCCGCCCTGATTACGCGCGGGCTGGCAGAGATGACTCGCCTGGCCTGCGCCTGCGGGGCCAAACGTGAAACTTTAGCCGGCCTCGCCGGCATGGGCGACCTGGTGCTGACTTGCACCGGCCACCTGAGCCGCAATCGCACGGTGGGTGTAGAACTCGGCAAAGGACGCAAACTCGCGGACATCATCGGCTCCATGCGCACGGTGGCGGAAGGAGTCAAGACTACCCCCGCCACCGTCGCGCTGGCGAGAAAACACCGGGTGGAAATGCCCATCACTCGCCAAGTCAACAGGATTCTGGAGGGAGAAGTTTCTCCGCGCGAGGCCATCCGCGAGCTGATGGAGCGGTCGCTGAAGGAAGAGTGAGCGGAGGTGCCAGGTGTCAGGTATCAGGTGTCAGGCAAAACTTAAAACCGGTGACCTCGCACTGGCTACCCGATATTTAAGTCTGTGCAAAATTTAGGCCCTGAGCGAGCCCCGGAACGCCCTACCGCTATAGAAACAGGGCGCCGTGTTATGAAACACGAAGACATGACCGAAGCGGTAATCAGCAAAGAGGGCGCCGCCCAGTTCTCGAATATCCGAGGGTGTTTTCAACCAGCTCTGCGTCTTGGTATCGAAATCTCCAAGTTGCTGCAACTCCCGATATTGTTCTTCAGTTAATGGCTCAATGCCCATGGCGGCTGCCATATCAATAACATTGCCTCCCGGACGCAACCCTTGCTTTTCCCTTTTCCTCTGCCCTTCACCGTCATAACAAGTATTTCTGCGGCCTTTAGGAGTTTCCGCTGAACAATCATAAAAAATGTATTCGCCCGTCTTTTTATCATGACCAACCACATCCGGTTCGCCACCGGTTCTTTCCATTTCATTGAGTGACCATAGTTTTTCATTATTAGCTTCCAGCTTCGTTTGCACTTTAGCCCATTCAAGACCCTTATGGCGGTTCATGTTTTTCTCAAAACGGGCTTTCAATGCTCGGAGCAGTTTTTCACGTTGTTCTGGTGCCAACTCCTTTTTATTGCTATTCATGTTGTTCATATACCTCACACCTGGCATTCAGTTTGCCTGGGCCACGCCGGCTTTACTGCAAAAGCGATCGAAGGCCCGGGTCAGATCTTCGGCGATTCCGTAAGGGTCGCGCCCTTCAATATCTTTCCGCTCCAGCATGAAGACCAGTTTGCCGTCGCGCAACAAAGCAACCGAGGGCGAGGAAGGTGGGTATCCAATAAAATAGCTGCGCGCCTGGGTGGTGGCATCGAGGTCCTGACCTGCAAACACCGTCGCCAAATGCTCCGGGCGCGCCTTGTTTTCGAGCGCCATGGCAACAGCCGGCCGTGCCCGTCCCGCCGCGCAACCGCAGATGGAATTAACCACCACCAGCACCGTGCCGCGGGTTTCGGTTAAGAGCGCATCGACCTCTGCCGCCGTGCGCAATTCCTGAAAGCCAATCCGCGTAAGTTCTTCCCGCATAGGTTGCACAAATTCTTCTGGGTACATCTTCAGCCTCCTGATGGCCGCGGCGCGCCTGCCTCGGACCGCCTCATTCGAGGCTGATTCCGAACCACGGCAGCTCGCCGCGCCTTTCTTGCCTGAAATTGTCCTGGTTGCCCCGAGAACAACCGAACTTAATTATACCATCTTTTCGCGCCTCCCGCGTGCCAGGAAGTGCGGCCGGGGAGTGTCTCAGTTTGACGTAGCGGCGGCTTTACGCCGCCATTTGGCGAGGTAAACTCGCCGCTACGTTCCGATGGCGGCGCAAAGCCGGCTCTACTTCAAGCTGCACCACCACCGCATTCAACACCCTATTGATTTCAAGGCCGCGATTGACTAAAATATCATTCCAAGGGCCGAAATGAGACAAAAGAGAACGCGCATCCGGATACTCTACGTCATTCTGCTGATCCTGATTGGCATCACTGTACTCCCGCTCTGGTTTTACGGATCCAAAATGATGTCGATGAACCGGGAAAGGCTGGAGACACAAGAAGGTGTCCTCCAGACGATCACCTCGCAATCTCTTTCCCAGGTCATTTCGCTTTACATGGAGAACTTGAATCAGCAGTTAAAAGAGTTCTTTGACACCGTGGTGCCGTTGGCCACGCGCATTTCCGCCGCCCAGTACTCCTCGGATTCGAACTTGCGCATCGCGCTGGAGGATTTCGTAGCTGACCGGCCGGCGGTGGTCTATGCCACCGTGCTGAATAATCAGGCACGAGGAGTGGGGGCGCCAAATTACAACGCGGCGAGCGACCCGTTTCTGGGGAAGTCCTTGGCGGCCGCCTTCACCGCCGCTCAACAGGGGCAAGAGTACCGGAGCAATCCCATCACCGTGATGGGTTCCAAAGGGAACGCCGTGGTCATGGTGATGGCAGAGCCGATAAAACCGAAGGACCAGTTCCTGGGAATGGTGGCCGCCGTCGTAACACTCAAGCCCATCACGCAGAAGTTGGCGGATACCAACGAACAGTCCGGCCTGGAAGCTTATGTGGTGGACAACGCCGGGCGCCTGGTCACGTCTTACGACCCCGACAAGGTTGCCGGAATGGATATGGCGGCCATCCCCATCGTGCAGAAGTTTCTCGATTGGGGAGGGCGCGCGCGGGTGGCGGAGACTTCTTCCTTCCCCTTGCCCAAGGGCGATCAGACAGTCATGATGCTCGGCACCTACGCGCCCACGCAAAAGTTGGGCTGGGGTGTGATCGTCCAAAGGAAAACCAGCGAAGCGTACGCCACCGTCACCGAAATGGGCCGCCAGACCTTCCAGTTGGGACTGCTGCTCGTAGTGCTCGCTCTGGTAATCGGCTTTCTGGCCGCCAAGACCATCACCTATCCCATCGACATGCTGATCCACACGGCGCGGTCCATCGCCGAGCGTGACTTCACGCAACGCGCGGAGATCAGCAGCCGCACCGAAATTGGAGAACTCGCGGCCACCTTCAATCAGATGGCCGAGGACATTCAGCGCTACATCGGCAACCTCGAGAAGGCTTCCGAGCAGAACCACAAACTGTTTATGGACTCCATCGAAATGATCGCGGCCGCGGTCGATGCCAAGGACCCGTACACCAAAGGCCACTCCCGGCGAGTGGCGCAATTCTCGGTTATCCTGGCGCAGGAGTTGGGTCTGCCGGAAGACGAAGTCGATAAAATTCGAATCTCCGCGATCCTCCATGACGTCGGCAAGATCGGCATCGAGGACCGCGTCCTCAAAAAGCCCGGCGTGCTCACCAACGAAGAGTTCGATATCATGAAGCGGCACACCGTGATGGGGTATGAAATCGTGCGCCAGGTCAAACAGCTCACGGAAATGCTGCCCGGCATCCGCTGGCACCATGAAGCCCTGAACGGCAAGGGCTACCCCGATGGCGTCAAGGGCGACGACTTGCCGCTCATGGTGCGCATCATTGCCGTGGCGGATACCTTTGATGCCATCACCACCGACCGGCCTTACCAGGCGGGCTCGGAATTTCCCAAGGCGCTCGAAATCCTGCGCAAGCAGGCAGGCACCAAATACGACCCCATCGTGGTCGACGCCTTGGATTCCGCTCTGGCCACGGGCAAGTTGGACAAGTTCGGAATGCGGCGAAGATTGGTGCCGGCGGTCCCTCCCGATCCCGTCAGCCTGCCTCAGACTTCATCCTAAATGAGTAGCCGAAGCCGCCCAGTGCCCAGCGATAATCAAGCAAGGCGATTGGGATTGTGCTAGCATCAGCGGCAGATTCAAGCGTGGGTTGCGGAAAGTACTGCCCTCGGGCGGCATCTTCCGGGCAAGATCACAATCGAATCGAGGAGGCCAAACCATGAGACGGATATGGGGAATGGCGCTCTTGGCCGGGGCGGGCGTGGCACTCTTTCTTGCGCCGCCACGGGTTTTCCCACAGGCTTGCAAGGATGAAACATCCATGGTCGATGGGTCCAAGCAGGCCTTGATGGAGCTCACCGAGACGGTGAAAAAGGAAAGCCTGCCGGATTTTGAGCGCCTTAATCACCAGAAGAGTGCGGTGAACAAGCTCAGTCTCCACGTGAGTATGTTGGGAGGACTGGTAAGCTGCCTCGAAAAGGCTGCGCAAGACACCACGGCGCCCAAGGAACAAGTGGAGGCGGCAAAAGCCCAGCACGATGCATCCGCAAAATTGCTCGACAAGATCCAGCAAGAACGAGGCGCCATCAAAGATGCGAAAGCGCCCAAAGACGCGAAGGCTCTTGTTGAGAAAATCGACTTGACGCCCTGAAGATCGATGGGCCCGCCGGCCAACCGGCCTTGCGGGTCAAAATCCTACCTACGCTAAATCATCCGCCACCGTGTGCCCATTCAAGTTAGAATAAAGGGCTATGGTCTCGCTGTTTGGCTCCGGCAACAAAGAGAAGAAACCCGGCTTTCTGGACCGGCTGAAGCAGGCCGTCGCCTCCACGAAAGCCCAACTGGTGGAACGCATCGAGGAGATCGTCGAGGGCAAGGCGGCGCTGGACGAATCGGTGCTCGACGACCTGGAAGCCACCCTCATTACCGCCGATCTGGGAGTGCGCACGACCCAGGAAATTCTGGGCCGGCTGAAACAACAAATCAGTCAAGGCAAGTTGCGGGAGACGGCCCAATTGCGCCCCGCCGTCGAGCAGGGGATTCTGGCGATTCTGGAAAATCCCGGCGTGGGATCCGTAGCCCCCAAGCCCAAACAGCCGCCGCCCGGCATGCCCGCCGTCATCTTTGTGGTGGGGGTAAACGGGGTGGGCAAAACCACCAGCATCGCCAAGCTGGCGCATTACTTCCTGCAGCAGAACCGCCGCCCCCTGCTCTGCGCCGCCGACACCTTCCGCGCCGCCGCCAATGAGCAATTGGAGATTTGGGCAGATCGCCTGGGCATCGAGATGATCAAGCAGAAATCCGGGGCGGACCCGGCGGCGGTTCTCTTCGATGCCCTGGCGGCGGCCAAACATCGGCGTCACGATCCCGTCATCGTGGATACCGCCGGCCGCTTGCACACCAAGACCAACCTGATGGCGGAACTGGGAAAGATGTGCCGCATCGCGGGGCGCGAAGTTCCCAATGCCCCGCACGAAGTACTGCTGGTGATCGACGCGACCACCGGACAGAACGGGCTTCAGCAGGCGCGGCAGTTCGTCGAACACGGCGGCGCCACGGGCATTATCCTGACCAAGCTTGACGGCACCGCCAAGGGTGGGGTGGTGATCGCCATCGCGCGCGAGCTGGGCCTGCCCATTCAGTTTGTCGGCGTCGGCGAAAAAATCGATGACCTGTTGCCGTTTAGCCCGCAGGAATTCGTGCAATCGCTTTTTGAACCGTAATCACTCCCCGGCGGCCAGGGTGGATTGTGGATAGCCCAAGAATAAGCGCCATTGCCTGATAATGGGCAGGTCGCGCCAGCTTGGGACATTATGGCATATCTGGACTTTTTCACTGGATTTTTTGTCTAGACGTTCATCTAAACCCATGTCCATCACCACGGTCATTTTCGATTACGGGTGCGTGCTCAGCCTGACACCGACGCCGGAGGATTTCGAGCCGCTGTCCACGGCCATCGGAGTGGACGCCGCCGCCTTCCAAGAAATGTACTGGCGGAATCGCGAGGCATACGACCTCGATGTCATCGACGGCCCCACTTACTGGCAGGATGTTGCGCACACGGTGGGCGCCACCTTCTCTCCCCACGAGGTCCAAAAGTTGACGACGCTGGACATTGAAGTCTGGGAGCGGCCGAACCGCGTCATGGTGGAATGGGTGCGCGTGCTCGGGGCGCGCGGATTGAAGACGGCGGTCATTTCCAACATCTCGCGAACGGTGGGCGATTCTCTTCGCCGCACCGTCAAGTGGCTTGAACTCTTCAACTATCTCGCTTTCTCCGGCGAGCTAAGGATAGCGAAACCGAATCCCGCAATTTATCGAGTTTGCCTGGAAGCTCTGGGCGTGCCCGCCGCGCAGGGGCTGTTTATTGACGACCGCGAGGTCAACGTGGCGGCCGCGCGCGCCGTGGGAATGCATGGCATCGTGTTCCGCTCGGCCGAAGAGCTTCAGACGTACCTTGAACCCTATGGACTTGCGGAGTCTCTGGCGGAAGCAAAAGCCCGCGCCCCCAAGGAACCCGGTAGAATCTCCTGAACATGCAACCCGCAGCCGCCGGCGCCCCTCTGAGATAGTTGTAGAATAGGTCATGATGCGCAAACCCATCTCGCTCCTCCTCGCCCTGCTGGGCCTCTTTGATTCGCTCTATCTACTATGGATCTACACGTCCCCCTCCCGGCCGATGATCTGCCTGGGAACGGGCTGCGACGCCGTGCGTCTGAGCGCTTATTCCCACCTCGGGAGTGTGCCCATGCCGGTGTTCGGCGTAGCGGGCTACGTGCTGGTCGCCCTGCTCATCATTGCCGAACCGCTGGTCCCCGCGGCCCTGGCCATTGACGTCCGCTACGCGCTGGCGGGCGCGACAGGCTTTGGATTTCTCTTTTCCCTGTACCTGGAATATCTGCAAGGGTTCGTGATTCACGCTTTCTGCGCGTGGTGCGTGACCTCGGGATTGGTGATGACCGCGCTCTGCGCGCTGGCCATCTACAACGTGGTTCACCCCTCGCCCGAAGCCGATCCGCCCGCGCAACTTGCGCAGGTGCGCAGGTACTTCGCGGTAGGCGTAGCGGCGTTGCTGATCGGCGGCCCCGCCTTCTACGAGCTTGCCGCGCATGGGGAAGCGCCTCCTCCACCACCCCCCGCCCCCACGGAGACCACCGCGGAGAAGCTGGTGAGGCCCGATAGCCACGCCACGGGCAACCCTCAAGCGGCCGTGACCGTGGTGGAGTTTGGAGATTTCGAATGTCCCGTCTGCGGACGAGAGGAAGAGGTGGCGCGGGAGATTCGCGCCAAGTATAGAAATCAGGTCCGCTTCGTATTCCGGCAATTCCCTCTCATCCACGTCCACCCCTTTTCCGAGCGCATGGCGGAAGCGTCGGAATGCGCGGCCGAACAGGGAAAGTTCTGGGAAGCGGTGGACAAGATTTATTCCCGGCAAAGCGATTTGAGCGAGGAAGGATTGCGGCGTGACGCCGCCGAAATCGGTTTGGATCAAGACCGGTTCAACCAGTGCCTGGCCAGCGGCGCGGAGGCGGCGCGGGTCAAACGGGACCACGCGGATGGTGTGGCGCTGGGGGTGAATGGCACGCCCACATTTTTCGTCGGGCGCCGAGTGCTATCGGATGTGCCGGATTTGGACGAGTTTTCGCGACTCATCGACCAGGAACTGGCGGCGCAAGGCACGGGATTGTCGACGGCTCCCCCGCCTGCCGCGGTGGTAACTCCCCCCGTCTCGGGGTCGGCGGAGAAGAATCCACGCCAACCTCCAACCGCTTCCCAGAAAACTGCGCCCGCGCCAGGCTCCCCCGAACCCGCCCCATCGTTCGGTTTACTCACTCCCCCGGGAGGCGCGCTATCAGGTTTCTCGGCGGGCGGGGTAACATGCAGCGAAGCGGAAGCCGCCATGAAGCAACCGACGTTGATTAACACCGCCCAACTGCGGGAACTCCTCAATGGGAAAACCCAGCCGCTGTTTGTAGACGTGCGGCCGGCTAAAGAGTACGCGGAGGGGAAGATTCCCGGGGCGATCAATATTCCCGTGGACGACATGACAAAGCGCTGGAGTACCCTGCCCAAGGACCGCGTCATTGTCTTATATGAAAATGGAGGATCCGGAGATATTTGCGCCTCCGGCCGCGCCGCAGGGAGAATTCTGTTGCAGCAAGGCTATCCCTTCGAGCAAGTTAAGGTGTATCAGGACGGCCTCGCCGGGTGGGAAAAGTCCGGATTAAATCCTGTAAATTAAATATTCAGAAGAGCCGCACAGGAACGCAAAATACGCGTACCTGTGCGCTACCGGCTGTGGATTCTTCGGTAATACGTAAATGTGGCCTGCCTCATCATCTTGGCGAATTGGGCCCGCGAAGTGAAATGATGAGGGAGGTCACGCAATTTCCAAGCAACTCCTTGGCGTTGGGGCAGAATGATTTGTTTCCCGCCTTCCCAAACTTCCGGTAGAATGACGCTCCGTGCCCTGTAGATCGGTTTATCAATTTCGGCGCGCCTTCGCTTCTTACCTGCTGGTGTTCTTGCAAGTGCACCTTCTCGGGGTCGCTATGCTGCACCGGCACGGCGAGACGCTGCCGGTATGCCATGGCCTGTGGGCCACCGGCTGTGAAGTTCAGCCCTCTTCTACAGCAGATAGCAATCTCCTTTGCACCGCGTGCCAGATCGTCCAAGCCGGCGCGGTTCAACCCGCCCGTGCCGCACAGATCCTTCCGTCGTCGATTTCGGTTCCTTTGCTTCGGCGCATGACCAACAGCAACTACCGCTCGGAGCTGCCGGTTATGAGCTATGGCCGGGCGCCTCCTCTTATCTAAGCCCTCCTTCTTCTAAGCTTGGTCGGTCCACCCTGCAATGTCCTAAGTTTCGTGGGGTGAACGGCCGTTCTTTCCAACACCTTCAGCGTAGGGGATTAGCGATGATGAACCACCACAGCATGCGCTCGACCGCAAGGCGCCGCGGGATCCTGAGTGGGGCGATATTCCTCCTGGGTTGGACGGCGGGAAGCATGGCAGCGAGCGCGCAACAGGCTCCGCCGTTGTCGCGCGTCGATCTTGAGCAGGCCATTCAGCTCGCCATCAAACACAATCATGCGTTGAAGGCGGCGGAAAACACGATTCAACAGAGCGAGGCGGAGGAGACTACGGCGGCCCTTCGCCCCAACCCGGTGTTCACCTACGATGATTTGTACGTTCCCATTTTCAGCCCGAGCCAGCTCAACTCTTCGACGCTGGACAACATCACGGAATTCGACTTGGGCTTCAGCTACACCTTCGAGCGTGGGCACAAACGTCAGGCCCGCATGAATGCCGCGAAGGACGCAACCGCCGTCACCCGTTCGCAGGTAAAGGACAACGAGCGTAGCCTGACGTCCAACGTGGCGCAACAATTCATCGGCATTCTATTGGCGAAGGCCAACCTCCAGCTTGCCAACGAGGACCTGGCGAGCTTCCAGCAGACGGTCGACCTCAGCACGAGCCAGTACAAAGCAGGAGCCATCAGCGAAGGCGACCTGCTGAAGATCAAGCTCCAGTTGCTGCAATTCCAGATGGACGCCTCCGCGGCTCGATTAGCCCTGGTGCAGTCCCTCTTGAGCTTGCGCGAACTGCTGGGGTTTGAATCGGTCCCCCCCGAATACGACGTCATCGGCGATTTGGCCTATGCTCCTTTGCACGGCAACCAAGAGGATTTGCAGTCCCTGGCGCTCAAGCTGCGTCCTGACCTCCTGGCGGCCCAACTGGGGGTGACGGCATCCCAGAGCCAATATCAACTGGCGAAGGCCAACCGCTCGCGGAGTTTGACCACGACCTTTGACTACACGCACGTTTCCGACTTGAATAGCGCCGGCTTCACGGTCAATATCGAAATCCCCATCTATGACCGCAACCAAGGCGAGATCGCCCGCACCCACTACGCCATCACCCAGGCCAATGAACTGCAATCGGCGGCTACCGAAACCGTGATGACGGACGTGGCCAACGCCTACCAGGGCCTGAAAGTCAACGATCAGATTATCCAGCTCTACACGTCGGGATATCTCCAGCAGGCCCAAGACTCCCGCGACATCAGCGAGTACGCCTACAAGCGCGGCGCGGCCAGCCTGCTGGACTTTCTGGATGCCGAGCGCAGCTATCGCGCCACCCAGCTCGCCTATCGCCAAGCGCTGGCGACCTTCATGCTCTCCATCGAACAGTTGCGCCAAGCGGTAGGCACAAGGAATTTGCCATGAAAAGAATCTTGACGATTAGGAAGCACACAGTGACGAGCGGGAGTCCCGGTGACGGGGAGCTCTCCCAACGTCGAAATATTCGGAAGCGCCGGTGGTTAACCGCTGCGGTGGTGGTGGCCACGGCCGTTCTCGTAACGCTGGTCACAGCCTCCTGTGAGCATCGGGCTGTGGACGCCAACCCGGCTCCGGCTGTTTCGACTTCCGGCGGCACCGACGAGTCCCGCGCGCGCCTCTTTTCGGTGCCGCCCGAGCAGATGTCGCACGTGCAGGTGGTGACGGTCGAACCCACGCCGTTGCGCCGCGTGCTGCGGCTTCCCGGAACGGTCGCCTACAACGGTTTTGAAACCACGCCGGTGATTACGCAGATCAGCGGGCCGGTTTCCAGGATCTTGATTTCGCCGGGAGAGAATGTCCATGCCGGCCAGCCGATGTTATACGTGGCGAGTCCCGACTTTGCCCAGCTCCGCACCAACTACCTCAAGGCCAAGGACGCCTACGCCCTGGCGCAAAAAAGCTATGCGCGGGCCCAGGACTTGTACCAGCACCGCGCGCTGGCCATGGCCGACCTCGAGCAGGCGGAGTCTACCCAGAACCAGGCGCAAGCGGACCTGCAAGCCGCGGAACAAGCCTTAACGGTCGTGGGCATCGAGCATCCCGATCGCCTGTCCAAGGACACGATCCTACCGGAAGTCCCGGTGCTGGCTCCCATCGCCGGCGAGGCCGTGGAAAGGCTGGCTTCACCCGGGCAGGTGATCCAGGGAGGGGCCACGCAAGTCTTCACAATTTCCAATATGGAAAGCGTTTGGGTCTTCGTCAATGTCTACGAGCGCGACATGGGCGCCGTGCACAAGGATGACCCGGTGACCGTCCAAACGGATGCCTACCCGGAGGAGTTTCACGGGCGGATTTCTTACATTGGTGCGGCGCTCGATCCCACCTCGCATACCTTGCCGGTGCGCATCATCACCCAGAACCCCGGCGAAAAACTGAAAAAGGACATGTACGTGACGGCCACCGTCGAAGCGGGCGTCAATCCCAACGCTCTGACGGTGCCGGATTCAGCCGTTTTGCGGGATGCCCAAAACGAACCCTTTGTTTATGTCGAGGTCAGCCCAAATCAGTTCGCCGAGCGCCCGGTGACGATCGGCCAAGCCGCCGATGGTAAGACTCAGGTGCTGGGAGGCCTGAGATCCGGCGAGCGGGTGATTGCGGACGGAAGCCTGTTTTTGCAGTTCCAAAACTCTTTCCAACACTGAGAGAAGCGGAGGTTCCAGACTGGAATGAGGGGGGAAGGAGGAGGGCAAGAACCCAGCCCCCAGTCCCCAGCACCCAGCCCCCAGTTATGATTCATCGCATCGTCCAGTTCGCCTTGCAGCAGCGGTTCCTGATTCTGATGCTGACCGCCATGACGGCGGTGATGGGGGTCATCGCCTTCCATCGTATGCCGGTGGATGCGTATCCCGACCTTTCACCTCCCATGGTGGAGATTATCACCCAGTGGCCGGGCCACGCTGCGGAAGAAGTCGAGCGCTTGGTCAGCCTGCCGATCGAAGTGGAAATGAACGGCACTCCCAATCTGGAAGTGTCGCGATCCATCTCACTCTACGAGCTTTCCGACGTCATCCTCACCTTTCAGGAGGACACCGATGATTACTTCGCCCGGCAAGTGGTCTTTGAGCGGCTCAGCGATGTGACGTATCCCGCCGGCGTGCAGCCCACGTTGGCGCCGCTGTTCAGCCCCAGCGGGTTGGTTTACCGCTACGTCATCGAAAGTCCCGACCGCTCGCCGCAGGATTTAAAGACTATCGAGGACTGGGTGCTGGAACGCGCTTACAAATCGGTGCCGGGGGTGGCGGATGATTCGGGGTTTGGCGGCACGGTGATGCAGTACCAGGTGCTGCTGGATCCCACGCGGCTCTATGGCTTTCACCTCACCGTCCCGCAAGTGATGCAAGCCTTGTCAGCCAACAACGCCAACACGGGCGGGGGCTTTTACTCCCAGGGCGGACAATTCTACTACGTGCGGGGATTAGGCCTCGCCCGCGATACGAAGGATATTGGCGCCATCGTCGTGGCCAGCAATAACGGCGCTCCCGTTCGTGTCCGCGACATCGGCGACGTCGTCATCGGTCATGCGCCGCGCCTGGGCGAGTTTGGGTTCCAAAGCAACGACGACGCGGTCGAAGGCGTCATCCTCATGCGCCGCGGCGAGCAGACCCAAAACGTTCTGAAGGGCGTCGAGGCCAAGACCAAAGAACTCAACGAACACGTCTTGCCCAAGGACGTGAAGATCAATCCCTATTACGACCGCAGCGACCTTGTGCAGTTAACCATCGATACGGTGGAAAGAAACCTGCTGCGCGGCATGATCCTGGTATTGCTCGTGTTGATCTTCTTTCTGGTGAGTGTGCGCGCCGCGGTCATCACCGCGCTGACCATCCCCCTGTCGCTGCTTTTCGCCTTCATCATTCTCCATAACCACCACATTTCCGCGAACCTGCTTTCCATCGGGGCCATCGACTTCGGCATCCTCATTGACGGCACCGTGGTCATGATGGAGAATATCTACCGCGAGCTGGGCCTGCGGCACGGCCAGCAGTATAACCTCCGCGAGGTTATCGCCGCGGCGGCCAGCGACGTGGACCGGCCCATCTTCTTCTCGGTGGCCGTCATTATCGCTGGCTATCTTCCTATTTACGCGTTGCACGGTCCCTCCGGCCTGCTCTTCCACCCCATGGCCGACACCATGTCGTTCGCGCTGGTGGGCGCCCTAATCCTGACCTTGACCCTGGTCCCGGTGCTCGCCTCCTACTGGTTCAAAGGCGGTGTCAAGGAAACCTCGAACCGCGCCTATGAGTGGATCAAGAACGAGTATGGAGGAGAACTCCGATGGTGCCTCAACCACCCGATCGTGAGCATGCTCATCGCGGTCCTCATTTTCGGCGCCACTTTGTTGCTGGTCCCCAGCATTGGCGGCGAGTTCATGCCCCATCTTGATGAGGGCGCGCTGTGGGTGCGAGCCACCATGCCCTACACCATCTCGTTCGAAGAGGCCGGGAAGATTGCGCCCCAGATCCGGGCGATTCTGATGTCTTATCCCCAAGTAACCGACATTGCCTCCGAATTGGGTCGCCCTGACGACGGCACCGATCCCACCGGATTCTACAACGTCGAGTTCTACGTCGGCCTCAAACCCTACAACGACCAAACCTGGAAGAACGGGCCAAATCACACCAAGGAAGAATTGACGGAATCAATTCGTCACAAATTGGAGACCTACCCGGGCATCATCTTCAACTTTACCCAACCCGCCGAAGACGCTGTGGATGAGGCCTTGACGGGCCTCAAAAGCGCGCTCGCGGTGAAGGTCTATGGCGCCGATTTGAACGTCCTTCAGGACAATGCCCTGAAGATCAAGGAAGCCCTGGAAAAAGTGCCGGGCTTCAGCGAACTGACCGTGGTCCGCGAGTTGGGCCAGCCCAGCTTGATCGTTGACGCGGACCGCGAGAAGATCTCCCGCTACGGGATTAACGTCGCCGACGTGGAAGCGGTGGTGCAAGCGGCGGTGGGCGGCCAGGCTGTGACGCAGGTGATTCAAGGTGAAAAGCTCTTTGACCTTGTCGTGCGGATGCAGCCGCAATTCCGTTCAAGTGCTCAGCAGATCGGCGACCTGCTGGTGGGCACTCCCACCGGACAGCAAATCCCCCTCAAGCAATTGGCGGACATCCGCCAGGGCAACGGAGCATCACTCATTTACCGCGAGAACAATTCGCGTTACATCGGCGTTCAATACAGCGTCGTGGGACGCGACCTCGAGGGCGCCGTGGCTGATGGGCAGGCGGCGGTACGCAAGGCCGTCTCCTTGCCCCAGGGGTATCGTATGGAGTGGGGAGGAGAGTACAGCGAGTTCCTGGCCGCGCGGTCCCAACTCAACGTGATCGGCCCGATCACCGTCCTGTTAATCTTTCTTATCCTCTTTGCCCTTTACGGCAATTTTAAGTTTCCTGTCATCGTCGTTCTGAGCGTGGTATTGACGGAACCTGTTGGAGCGCTGCTGGCGCTGAAACTTACTCACACGCCCTTCAGCGTCTCTTCCATCTTAGGACTGCTGGTGCTGATGGGTGTGTCGGTGGAAACCGCCGTCATCGACACTTCCTACATCAACAAACTGCGGTTGGAAGGACAGGACATCCCCAAAGCAACCTTCGAGGCTTCGATGGTGCGCCTGCGGCCCATCATGATGACGGCTCTCGTTGCCTGCCTGGGCTTGCTGCCCGCCGCCTTCTCGCACGGGATCGGGTCAGACTCACAGCGGCCCTTCGCCATCGTCATCGTGGCTGGCTTGATCTCGAGATTGTTCCTCGGCCGAATTGTGAGTCCCGTCCTGTACCAAATGGTGGCCCGCGAAGGCGACGTGCTCGAGGTTTGAAGCCCCGCCCTTCCATCTGCTGACAAATAGGAAAGCCTCTTTCTGCAACTAAGCACTAATCTCGCCGATCCAGGGGGTAGCAAGCGCGGGTGAATGCGGAACAGGGCTGTCGCCACTCCCACATCGGTCAGGATGTCCACACAAATCGGTCACAATGGACTAATTATCACAAAATAGATGTTGAAATGTGACCGTATATAAAGATATACTCCCTCTGCCTTACGCCCTACTCGACGGGCGCTCCTAGGCCAGGATAGCCAGCCATGTGTTCCGTGCGTGCCAACGCGCCATGCCCTTTTCGCTCCTGCCCACGTGTGTCTTGCTCACGACTGACTGGTTCTCCGCGACAAGGACGGCCATGCCATGGTCAATATCACTAACCCCGTAATGCAATGGGCCTCCCTCATTCTGGTTTCCGTGATGATGGGGACCTGTCTGCTCGTGGCCGTAGCGTTCTTCCGGCGTTGGCAACAAATTCGTTATGTTCGCTCTGTTCATATCCTCCAGCGTGAATACCGGCCCGTCATAGCAAAACTGCTCTCCGGGGCGCCGAACCCCTCGGGAATCGCGGCCCTGGGAGAATTGCCGTTGGCCGAATTGGAACTCCTGCTTGACCCTCTTTTCTCCAGGCGCAAACTCACGGCACGGCAGTTGGTTTTCCTTCATGCCCTCTGCGCGGAACTGGGGTTGATTGAGCTGTGGCAAAGTCGCTTGGCCAACGGGCACTGGGCGGCCCGCAAATCCTGGCGAAACGGGACTCACCACGATGCCCCCGACCGACCGGAGATGCGATATCTGCTGCGCGCAAAGAGCATCCGGAACTTGGGTACGTTGCGGCATCGGCCGAGTTGGAGGCTCCTGGCCACGGCGCTGGATGATCGCCACGCCGATATCCAATCGGTGGCGTTGCGATCGTTGGCGGCCATCGGTGCGCCGGAGAGTTTTGTGGTGCTTCAGGAGCGGCTCCACGCGGTGGCCCAGGGGAAATCTCGGTCCCCGTCCTTGCCGGTGTTGCAGGCCGCCATGGTCAACTTCGAGGTTACTTGCCTTCCTGCCCTGTTGCACTCCCTATCCCACCCGGATCGTCAAATCCGCTTGTGTGCCACCGAGATTCTGCGGACGATGGTTTGCCGCGAGGCCGCCCGCCGGCCGGATCCTGCTTTCGCCCAGGGGTTGCTTCCCTCGCCGATCGTGGAATTGCTGCTGACCGGACTTTCCGTGGATACCAGCTCGGAAATTCGGGCGCGCGCGGCCGAGGTGATTATTTTTCTCGCCGATCCTCGCGCCACGTCCGTGCTGCGCGACCTGCTGGGCGATCGGCAATGGTTCGTGCGCTTACGCACCGTCCAAGCCCTCGCCCGCTCCTGCCCGACCGTTGCCCCACTCCACCTGGATATTCGCGAATGCCTGCGCGATCCCCACTGGCGGGTGCGCGAGGCGGCTATCCAGACCCTCATATCCCTGGGCCGGGAGGGGAAGCACCAGCTCTATGAACATTTCCTGACTTCCCCGGATGGCGCCACTCGCGAACAAATCGTGGAGGTCATCGAGCGTAAGGGATTGATGTCTGCCCTCGTGGAAGCGTATTGCTCGGGCACCCGGGGCGTCGATGCGCTCATGGTCGAACAACTGGCCAGCGAGGCGGCCCCGTTAGGGCTTTCGGGAATTCTCCGCACCTTGAACCCCGAGGTCTGTCAAAGGTTCCTGGACCGCTTCCTTCCTTATGTGGAAGCCAAGATGCGGTTCGTAGGAGAGACCCGACTCGATGGAGAGGGCGCCGCCAACCTCCAGCCAGCCCTCGAGTTTCCGTCCTATTTGGCGGCCTGAAGGCAATTGCCGCGATGAACCACACTCGGATGTTCCTCTACGACGGGGTCATGGTATTCAATCTTGTCGTCCTCTCCTACTTTTTCCTGGGCAACGGAATTTACACCATCCTGATGCTGCTTTCGTTGCGCACCACTTGGGTGCATATGAGGCAGGCAGCCTATCAAGGGCTGGACGCCTTGCGTCATTCCCCCTTGACCCCGCCGGTGACCATCATCATTCCGGCCTGGAACGAGCAAAACGTCATTGTGAATTCAGTTTGCTCCGCGTTGCAGGCGGATTACCCCCACGTCGAGGTCATTGTCGTGGACGATGGGTCAACCGACATGACCCTCGATCGCCTGGTGCAGAGTTTTGAACTCGTGGAGATGGATGCGGTCTACCACCCCAGCATCCCCACCGCGCCCATCCGTACCTATTACATCAATCCCAAAATTCCCAACCTCCTGGTGGTCAGCAAAATACGGGGGGGCAAGCCGGATGCCCTCAACGCCGGCATCAACCTCTGCCGTTCACCCTACTTCGGCAACCTGGACGCCGATTGCCTGCTCGAGCCCGACGCCCTGTTGCGGTTGATGGACCAGATCGTCAACTCGGGCGTGGAAACAGTGGTGAGCGGCGGCATCGTCCGCATCCTGAACGGCTGCGAAACCAAGAAGGGGCGCGTGCTCAGAGTAGGCCTACCGCGGACCTGGCTGGAACGATTTCAGGTCGTCGAGTACCTCCGCAGTTTCCTTTTCGGCCGGACGGGGTGGCATCTGCTGGGGGGCACCTTGATCGTGTCGGGGGCATTCGCGGTCTTCCATCGCCCCACCGTCATCGAAGCCGGGGGGTTCTCCCACGACACGGTGACGGAAGACATGGACCTGATTGTCCAACTCCATCAGTGGGCCGCGGATAACAATCGCAAAATCCGCATGTCCTTCACCTCCGACCCCGTATGTTGGACCGAGTGCCCTTCCACGCCCGCCATGCTGGCCCATCAGCGCCGCCGCTGGCAATTGGGGCTCTGCCAGACACTCTGGAAACACTCCACCATCCTGTTCCGAAGAAAATATGGGATCGTCGGGTGGCTCAGCTTTCCTTTCCACGCTTACGTCGAAGGGTTGGGCGCGGCGGTGGAATTCCTGGGGTATCTCGTTATCCCCCTGGGTATTTATCTGAACATGGTTTCTCCCCTCCTCCTCTTGCTGTTTATTCTGCTCGGCTTCATCTACGGAGGGTTCCTTTCCGTGGGAGCCGTGCTCCTGGGAGAGCTTACCTATCGCCGCTACCCGCGGTTTCGGGATCTGTTTACCTTAATGCTATATGCCATGTTCGAAAATATCGGATACCGCCAATTGGTTTTGTACTTTCGCTTTCAGGGAGTACTGAAGTTTCTGGCGGGCAGCCGCCGTTGGGAGAAGGTCGCCCACGTCGGGGACCCGCTGAAGGCTAAGGCGCTGAACGAATATATTCCCCCGCGCAGCACGGGCATCCTTTTATCCTGGTCGGAGGAAGTCGGGAAAAAATGAACGCTCGAGCCGAAAACCCTTCTGACGAAGGGAAAGCCTTTTTCCACCCCCTTGGAGCTTCGACGGCCTTGCGCCTTGGCCTGAAATGCCTCTGCTTCTCAGTCGCGGTGGTGGCGGCTGCCGCCCTTCTGGCGACAACGGCCTTACCGGCGGAGAAGCTTAAATCGACCTCGTCCCCCGTGGCGGAGGGCGGGAAATTGCCAGAGCCCTCACCCCTGGAAAAATTCTATCAAGAGCGCGCCGCCCGGAATCCCAAGGACGCCGAAGCTTGGGAGGGAATGGCGATTCTCGAGGTCCGGCGCGGTGATTACGCGCATGCGATGGAGTCGTATCGCCGCGTTTTGGAGCTCACCCCGGAGGACCACGATGCCAAGGTTGGCTTGGGGCGTGCTTTGGCCTTGGCAGGCCAGTACGACGGCGCCCTCCGTATCTTCCAAGGACTTTTGCACGAGCGTCCGGGTGATACCGATGCCCTCGAGGGATTGGCGCGCGCGCAAGCGTGGGCAGGCCGCCCGGCAGCGGCGTTGCCCATCTTCCAGAAGCTTGCGGCGTGTTATCCTGCGAACCCCGAATACGCCTTGGGCCTGGCCCACCTGGAAATGACCCTGCACCAGTACCCGGAGGCTCGCTGGACTCTGGCCGCCCTCCTGACTGCCGATCCCCGCAATCGGCAGGCCCAGTTGCAGCTCGCCTCACTGAACATCCTAGAAGGAGCACACCCGGCGGATGCCGTGCGCCGTTTCAACTATCTCCCTATGAATGACCCCACAGTGGCGGACGCCTTGCGGGGAAATGCCCGCATTGCATACTATGGCGGCGATCTGAAATATGCGCACGACCTAGCTTTGAAACTGCTCCGGGATGATCCGCACGACGTTCCCACTCTGCTGTTGCTCGCCCATATCGAGCGGGCGCTCCACAACCGCCGGAAGGCCGGCGCACTACTGGCCCGGACGGAGATTCTCGATGCCCGGAACGAAGAAGCCCGCGAGCTTCGCGCCAGCCTGTGGAACGACTCCCGGCCCACCTTGCACACCTCGGCCTCCTTCTCCCGAGAAATTGGTTCCGACGGTTCATCCAGCACTGAGGACTTAAGCGCGTTGGGCTACGAAAACACCTGGGGCTTCTTCGCGCTGCCCCGGTCGGAATCATTCTTGTCTTTGGTTTACCTTCCCTCCCAAAGCCCGAATGGCGGAATACAAGGCGCCGTGGCGCCTTCGCAGCTTGTCTACCGCCAAACTACTTACGTGACCCCGCAACTCACGCTGCGCGGCGGCGTGGGGGTGGCACGATTTGGGCCCAGCGAACTCGCCGGTATTCCCACCCAGGAGCAGCCGATTACTACCGCGGGAACTCGCCCCCTGGGCTTTGTCAGTTTTAGTTACGCATTGGGGGAAACACTCAGAGTGGATCTGACAGCCGCACGCGCTGCCGTCACTTACACACCTACCGCCGCGCGCCTGGGAGTGATGGAGGACAGGCTTTCAACAGGATTGGATTACCGCTTCGACTCGAAAACGGATTTACGCCTTGAGCCCTTCGTGACCGATGATTCCACGATTTCATTCGGACATGTGGCGGGTCTCGCCGGGTCCACCCCGCGTCAAGTTAACGAAGCCGATCACATTCGCGGGGAAGGGGCTTCCCTCACTTTCGACCGCCAGTTGTTCCACAAATCTACCGTGGGCGTCGATCTCGGTTACGCGGGGCTCGCCTATGGGTTTGCGGGCGGGTTGCAAAAACCCTATCTGGGGTTTTTCAATCCCGGCTTCTACCAACGCCACTACATTATTACCCACGTTGTGGGCAAAATCCGAGGGCCGCTCGGGTACGACTTTTCTGCCGGCGGCGGCGTCCAACAGGTCGAGCACGGACAACCCATAAAGCCCGCGATGGTTCTCAGTCCAGCGTTCGCTTTGAAGGCCAGCCCCTGGCTCTCGCTGACTTTGGGTTACACGCACTACGACAGTTCGCAATCTCTGGGCACGCTGCGCGGAAACGCCGTGCGGCTCTCCACCGACTGGAAGTTCTAACAGTGAACCATTTAGAGACTAGCAAGAGCCGATCCTCACTCCACCGAGAAGTCAAAGAGGAAAGCATCCTGCGTCCTGGCACCGCTAGTCCGAAGGTAGAAAGCGTATTCTCCAGGTTTTAGGCTGCCTGCTGGAACGACCTTGAAGACCCTAGAAGAATCTTCCCTGATGTCGGTCTGGACCTGGGAGTTAATCGATATGCCTTCGCTCTGCCTTCCGAATCCGGCCGCCCTTGCTTCGAGTTGCCTCTTCTCACCCTGCACTCTAAGCCGGGCAAGCACGAGGCTCAGCACCCCCGGCGGGTCGTCCGGTCCAGCCCGGTAGTAAAACGCCGGCGACGAACTCAAGTGGATGTCTGCGTGTTTTCCCGGAATTTTGATGTTGACCTTCCCACTTACAATGCCGAAGGTCAGCTCACCCGCCAGACGGCTACCACTTCGGTTGAACACGACCGCCCGTCCAACGATCGGTTGAATTCCAATCTGGGTTAAGCAATACAGTCCTGGCTCGTCGGGAGGGTCACCTTGCGCGAGGTTCTGGCCAACCCTAGGGACGGAGGCAAAACACAACACCAACGCAACTAGTGCAAAGGATTTCATGTCACCTTCCTCATCCGATAATGTCGGGATGGTAACCGAAAGGCACCAGCGATGCAAGGCTAAATCATATCCCCCACCCGCCCTTGCACGGATGCTCGTTGCGGTGTTAGCCTGCTTAGTCAATTCGTCCTCGACAGGCCCTCCTGGAATGAGGATGTCGGCGTTGTGCCTCAACAGTATGCCGGCTCCTTATCCAAATCTAATCGGGAGTCGCATCGAGGCATTGCACATATTCCTTGGGGGTTCGATATAAATGGATTCATCAGAATTAAACCGCCTTTATGATTTCAGCGGGAAAACAGTTGTCATTACGGGAGGTACGGGAATCCTGGGTGGAGAATTCGCCTGCGCGCTGGTGGGGTGCGGAGCCAATGTGGCGATCCTCGACCGCAACTTGGACCCGGTTCAGCACATCTTAGAACTTATGGAGCCGCGCGCCAATCAAGCTGTGGCGATCAGCGCCGACGTCTTGATCCGGGACAGTCTGCGCAAAGCTGCGGAGACGGTCCGGGAAAAATTCGGCAAGGTGGATGGCCTGTTGAACGCGGCGGGAGGCAACAGGCCCCAGGCCACCACCGGCGCTGATCTCCGTTTCTTCGATCTGCCCGCCGATGCCTTGCGCTGGGTCTTTGACCTGAACCTGATGGGGACCATCCTGCCCACGCAGGTGTTCGGAAAGATGATGGCGGAAAAAGGTGAAGGGGTTATTCTCAATATCTCCTCCATGAGCGCTATCCGCCCCTTGACGCGCGTCATGGCCTACTCTGCCGCCAAAGCCGGCGTCAGCAACTTTACCCAGTGGCTGGCGGTACATGTGGCCCAGGAATACTCGCCGCGCATTCGTGTAAACGCGATTGCTCCCGGCTTCTTTTTGACCCGGCAAAATCGGTTTCTCCTGACCGAGGAACTGACCGGGAACCTGACCGCTCGCGGTAAAGCCATCATCAGCCACACGCCGATGGCGCGCTTTGGCCAGCCGGAAGATCTGTTCGGAGCCGTGCTGTGGCTCCTCTCGCCCGCCTCGGCGTTTGTGACGGGAATTGTCCTGCCGGTGGACGGCGGGTTCTCAGCGTTCGCGGGAGTGTAAGAGCAGTGACGAGTGACAAGTGACGAGCCAGCGAGGGCCGAAGTTCGAGAATCGAAACTCCAAAATCGCGGCGAGTTTCGAATTTCGAGTTTCGATTTTCGGTTGCTCGTCACTCGTCACATGTCACTCGTCACTGAAGTAACGGAGGTGCATACCGATGAGCGTAGGAACAGGATTCGCGGATCGCTATCTTACCCGTGAGGAAACCCGTCAGGTCGTGCAAGAGGGATTGGGAACGCTCGCCGTGGACGGCAAACGCGTGCTGGTCATCATTCCCGACGGCACACGCACCATGCCCATGCCTTTGATGTATGACTTGCTCGAGGCTCACCTCGCGCCGCGCGTGGCCGCCCTCGATTACCTCGTGGCCCTCGGCACGCACCCGGTCATGAACGACGCGCACCTCAGCAAGCTGGTGGGCCGGCAGGTGACCGATGGCCAATGCGGCAAGAGCCACATCTTCAATCATCGCTGGGAAGACCCCGAGACCTTCGTGACCTTGGGCTTGATCCCGGCCGCTGAAATCGGCGAGCTTACCGGTGGCTTGTTGGCGCAGGAGGTGCCGGTCCGCCTCAACAAGCTCATCCTCGATTATGACCAGCTCATCATTTGCGGGCCGGTTTTCCCCCATGAAGTGGCGGGCTTTTCCGGCGGCACCAAGTACTTCTTTCCGGGCATCGCGGGGTCAGAGATCATCAACCTAACCCACTGGTTTGGCGCTTTGATGACCAATTACAAGGTCATCGGCTCCGGCTACACGCCCATCCGCGCCATCATCGACCGCGCCGCGGGCATGATTGATACGCCCTCGGCCTGTTTCGCGCTGGTGGTAACGCACGAAGGACTGGCGGGGATTTACTTCGGCTCCCCCCAGGAGGCATGGAAATCCGCCGCAGCGCTTTCCGCTCAGAAGCACATCATCTATGTGAAAGAACCCTATCAGCGAGTCCTCTCCGTGATGCCCCGCCTCTACGACGATATCTGGACCGCCGGCAAGGGCATGTACAAGATGGAACCCGCGGTTGCCGACGGCGGCGAGGTGGTGATCCTTGCCCCGCACATTACGGAGATCAGTTACACGCACGGCGCCATGATTGAAGAAATCGGTTATCACTGCCGCGACTATTTCCTGGCTCAGTGGGACAAATTCAAAGGCTACCCCGGTGGAATCCTGGCGCACTCGTCGCACGTTAAAGGACTGGGCACCTACGACGCGCCCACCCGGACGGAGATTCCGCGCATTCATGTGACCCTGGCCACGGCGATCCCCGAAGAGCGCTGCCGGCACGTCAATCTGGGGTATCGTGATCCCGCCAGCATCCAACGCCAGGAGTGGGAAGGCCGTGAGGATGAAGGCGTGCTCGTGGTACCCCGCGCCGGCGAAATGCTCTATCGCGTCCAATAAACACGCGCAACTTGCGTAATGGGTCACCCTGATGTAGGGTGGCTTTACGCCGCCAGTTGGCAAGGTGAAATTGCCACTCCATCAAGGTGACCCACTACGGCAACCTGCCCCGGCGTGACTACATGGTTCCCTCGTCCGCCGATGGACCATAGATGGCCGGCACGGGGACATCATTGAGCCGCAGGTAGACCCCGAGCTGGGCACGGTGATGAATCAGGTGATTCATGATCATGCTGCGGAAGACGGCAATCCGCGGCATTGCGAAAATCGTCTTTCCCCCCGCGAGCAAGGTCCAAGTCTCCATGAGCTGTGCATCAGTTGCTCCTTTCAAAGCCTCCCGCGCCTTGGCAGCATCACGGTCAAACAACTCCAAGAGATCCTGGCGCGAGTTGACGACGGGAGGCTGATACGGCGGGGCGCCCACCGGCGCAACATCAAGAGAATCGGTAGCGAAGATTTGCGCGCCCCACCCCGGGATGCTGGCCACGTGCGTCGCCAGTTGGCGGAAGGTCATCGATTTCGCATGGGGTTTCCAATCAAATTTATCGTCGGGCACCCGATCGAGACTCTTTCGGGTGTTGGCCATCTCCTTGTCGAATTCCGGCAGCAATGCTTCATTTAGTGCCATAGTTTCCTCCGTAAAGTTGGATTTGTAACCCGCCCCGCTTGCGGTGAGAATGCCTGGGTTACGAGGAGAAGATACTAGGCGAATATAAAGCGAAAGTCAAGCATTTATTAAGATTCGAAGACAAGTGGGGGGCGGTTCGCGAACCGCCTCCTCCGAACGCAGATTATCCCCGCAAATGTTCGGCCAGCCAAACGACGTACCTTGAGTTTCGCCGCCGCACTTCCGCCAGCAAGTCTTCCGGCAATTCGTCGAGCTTGTCTCTGAAAAAGCGGTGATCGCCATCGGGCGCTTGCGTATCGCGGCTTCCCACCAGGTTGCCCAGCCAGAAAACCAGGAACAGGTTTCCGTCTACGCGCCCGCGCGCCGCGTCCCCCAGGTAAAACTCGCGCCCCATTTTCACATACTGGTCGGCCAGTTCGCTTTCCGCTCCGAAGGCTCCCTGCTCGGCAAACTGGCGCGCGCGATTCACCATGCGCTCAAAGAGCTGCCGCCAAGGTGAACTCGGCGGTTGCTCGGAAAGCACATCGAAGAGCTGGAGCTGGAGTTCGCCGGAAATCTTATAATTCACGCGGCCGCGCGTGGAGTGGCCAATCGCTTCCAGAACCTCCGCCTGTTTGCCGCTGCCGGAGTGGATGCTCAAGGTCCCATCGAAGTACCGCGCCACGGCGGCGAGTTCGGCCACGCGCGCGGCAAGTTCCTCGAGCGGCTGCGACTGGAAATCGCGCACCACGCGCGGCCCGAGCTCCGGCCACATCTTGTGGTGCGAGTATTCTTCCAGACCCTTCCCGTGCTCGGTGGTGGTATCCATTCTCACGGGATAACCCTGGCGCTTTTTGAAGCCGAGATTAGGTGGCACCAACTGAGCGGGGCGGCCCCGCGCCTTCAGCCAGTGCATGTAGAACAGCAGTTCCTTCGCCGTGGTCAGCGTTTCCGCTTCGTCGAGCGAGGGCTCAAAGTCAAAATCGGTGCCCGTTCCCTGCGCGGCCTTGGCGGCCCGAATGGAATCGAAGAGTTCCTCGTTCAGCTTGAGGCTGCGGCCGAACTTGACGGCGAGCCGCACAATTTCTTCCCGCGAGAATTCATAGCGCGTGGAATCAATATGAAATTCCCGCGAAAACTCCTCCAGCACCCAACGCGCTTCCTCCGCCGGAAAAATCTGGCTGAACCGATCTTCCACACAAGAGATGCTCCAGGCCTGGGGATGGCGCAGGTCGCTTTCCAGTTCGAACAGGCGGGAAGTATCGGTGGTGAATTTGGTGTAACCCGCGGCCTGGCGAATTGCTTCCTTGACCATTTCCACCGAACGCGCGATTTCCGCCTCCGTCGAGCCGGAGACAATGAAGTGGTCCGCTTCCGCCGTATACCCCGAGCGCCAACCGGCGCGAATCGCCGCCCAAAGCCCCGCATGGTACAGGTGGCGGATGGAAATGCGGGTGTGGCCAACGGCCACCGGATCTTCCCCGCTGCGTGCGGTGATGACCTCGTCCGTGGTCATTTCGCGTGTGGCGGAAAGCTGGACTGTGGACGCCCAGTTAACTCCGAATTTCTCCAGAATCGTCCCGAACGCCGCGAAAGCTGCGGGCAAGCTGATTTCGGGATGGCGATTGCCCACGGCGATGGCAGGCAGCGCGCGTTGCGGGCGCGGCAGAAATACTGGCGCGACTTCCCGTGCGAACAAGCTGATGGCGTCGTGATCGTAAGACGAAAACGCATACCCCTTCACACCCACTTCCCGGCCGCCCGGCAAATGGAGGTGCATGGCCAACAATGGATTTGCAAACCGGCGGGACGCGGCCACCGGCCCCGAGCAAAACATCAACAGTAAAGGTCGAACCGCATTCGCGCCGATGGCATCCACGGCCAAGTAATAATGACCCGCCTCGGTGGGATCCTCCTCGAGCGATCCGGCATAGGCGCGCAGGATCGAGAATCTGCGCTTTGCCAATTCGGTGTGCAAGTGCTCCCGAACCTCGTCCGTCAGTTTCTCACTTCCCGCTATCGAGAGCACGAGTTCGGCAAGGGCCAGGGTTTCATCCTCCCTTGGCTGCACAGCTTTTCCTTGATCCATTCGACTTCTCCCTATGATCGGTTGGTTGCTAACGCGGAGTTCTTAACACGGGTTGGGAAGGGCAATCAGGAAGACTCGCTAGATCCATTTCAGCGCGCCGATTTTCCAGAGCCAGACGTAACCGACAATCAGGATGCCCAGGAAAATCAGCATCTCCACCAGTCCGTACAAACCCAGAGCCTGGTACTGCACCGCCCAGGGAAAAAGGTAAATCGTCTCCACATCGAAGACCACGAAAAGAATGGCCACCACGTAAAAGCGCACCGTGTAGCGATGCCGGGCATCGGATTCGGGCGTGATGCCGCACTCATAAGGCATGACCTTTTCAGCCGTGGGGCGGAAGCGCGGGCGGATGAACTTGCAAATCCAAAGGGTCACGGGGCCGAAAAGCGCGGCGATCACAGCGAAAATGACGATGGGTCCGTAGGAGTTCAGCACGCTGGGAATCCCTCCTTTTTGAAGCCAGAATCATAGCACAGATTTCCACGGAGCCGCCATTTCGCCTGTCCGCGCCACAGCGTTGCGTTAAGGTCGAGGGCATCGCATAACCCTATGGCCAGCTAGACATCGCGCACGAAAGGACCCCTCACCGTATGAATGCAGCACGTCTATCTCCTGCATTTTCATACACATTTAGCGATTTTTGCGGAGAATCCATGCAAGTCTTTTCTTTTCAATAACTCATAGGGATATTCAAAATCCGTGATTTGCGCAACCTTTGTTTTCAATAACATTCCGACTTTGAACGGTCGAGTTATCACAATTTCTTTCATCCCTTCCACCCATCTTTCCTCATCACGAACTCCTTGCAGATTTCGCGGTCCGCGCGGACAGCCGTCTCCGCAAACTCCACAAACATCGGGTGGATCACCTCCCTGGACATAAAGAAGGTTCGCACCGTCCTCCCCACCTCGCCGAGCGGCGCATCCAGCACGGCCTTGAAGAATTGGACGTACTCCGGCGAGCGCTGTCCGTGCCGCAACCGGTTCAGCCGCGAAAAAGCCTTCCCCCGCGCCGTCCGGGGACCGGTGGATTTCCTGGAGTTGCGCCGATTGGAGGCGAGCAGAGCAGGAGTCAGAGTAGGGGACTTACGCAGCGACATGGCACCGCCTCGATTCTAACACGCTTCGATTGTATACCAGGCCGTTACTCCTGTCAAGAGAAAAAGCAAGCTTCGGAGCCTACAAAATGTCGCTCGGCCGGAAGAGGCGGGAGGTGAAGCGGCCAACATCTTCGCCCGCCGTGCAGATCTAAAAACAAGGTCTGCTCCAGCGGGCCACTCGCTGGGGGGGGGTTGAATGCCATGTGCTCAATGATTTTTCAGTTGATCGATTGCGCGCAAGATTATTGCTGAGAACTGCGATGCATCTTGGTCAGGGAACCTAAACCCCCTATCTTTGAAGGCGCTCAGCGTCAAGCCCTCGGAATCGGGGGCGATATAGTTGGCGGCGTTCAAGGCATGTACTCGCGGGCGGTTATCACCGTACCAGAATAGGCGAGCGCCGAGATAGTCGGTTCCGCCTCGGGCGGCATTGTCTCGCTCCTTGTTCCGCGAAACCGACGTAGACTGAGTTATCTCGTCCAGCGCATTCTTGTACGCGCCAAGCGTTTCCTCCCCAAGGTAAACTTCATCTTTGGAGGTCAGGTCGGAAAGATCTATCCGAATCCCGCGCATCCGATCCGGAGGTCGTGCAGTGTCTTCGAGAATCAGAGCAGTGACGACCGCGTGAGCTTCCCTGCTGTCGAGGCGTCCAATCTCCTTGGACCATGCAACGCGTGTGGCGGGCAGACTTGCGAACGCTTCTAGTGGGGTAGGCTGGAGAGACGGTGCTCGGTTTACTTGCGCGCGCCCGACACTCAAGAAAAGAGAACAGAAGGCGATTACGCTGGCGATTGACTTCATGTAACCTCCTTGGAGCCACCAAATGGTCAATGTATTCCAGACCATGGGCCTTTCTTGCGCACCAACCTCAACAGGTTAAGGAACCCAAATACCAGCAGACAGACCCAGAGGTCAACGAGGGCGGGCAGTCCGGAGCTTAATCCTGTGTCCATCCGGGCAGCGGCGGGAAGGAGGGGTGAAAAGAGGAAGTAAACGGTATTGCCAATCAGGATGGCGAGCAGGCATAAATACCACGTCCGGGCGCGACTTGAATCTTCGTCCGGAAGCATGTCGCCGACATCGCGGCCGATGTTTGGATCAACGCCTTGGGCCATGAACAGCGCGCCGCGAAGATGGCTCCATTCGCCACGCAGGTCCGAAATGCCGCGCCTCAGTCCGGCACCGAGTTTCGGGAGTTTGCCGGGGCCGAACAAAATTATAACGATGAGAAGAATGAAAAACAGGTGAGCGGGTTGGAGCAGGCTATCCATCGGATCTCCAAATCGATCCCTCCCGGACTCAGACGAAAGGTAGTATAGCAAATTGCAACAGCATGTGTAGCGCGGCCCCGTTGACGGGTAGTGTCTCAGTTCGAATTGGACGGGCCTACGACCTGTTCCCCGAAGGGGAACAATATCATTAGCCGTGGGTGAAACCCACGGATAGGAAGTCTAACGCGAACCCCCCTCGACCCCAAAGGGGTCGAATGCCTCATTTCATCAACTCAGCGCCCAATCAAATTCAACCCCTCCGGGGTTGGGAAATCATCGGGCGCACCGATTCCGTGGGTTTCACCCACGGCTAATGATATTGGACCTCTTCGAGGTCCCCCCTTAGACCGCCGGTACAGCAAACTGAGACACTACCCGTTCACGGGTGGCGCCGACATCGCGTTTTGTGTCGGCGACCGGTAAGAAGCCAAAACAGGCCAGGGCAAGGACGCGTGGCCAGAGACGTTGCTCGTTAAGCTGGAGCGCATACATTAAAAGCCATGTATGCGCCACCTGCCCTGACCGTCATTACCGGCTAATCATGGTGGGCCGTGCGGCCTTGGATGAGGTCCACGGCGTGGGGCAGCAAATCCCAAATGGTCTCGATCGAGTCAAAGGCTCCGTGGGGGCTTCCGGGGAGGTTGACGATGAGCTTACCTTTGCGCACGCCCACGACGGCACGCGACAGGGCGGCGCGCCGCGTCTTTTTGACGCCTTCGGCGCGCATCAATTCCGCGAGGCCGGGAATTTCTTTTTCGATGACCGCGCGCGTGGCCTCCGGGGTCACATCGCGCGGGCCGACGCCCGTGCCGCCCGAGGTCACTACGGCGTCGCAGTCATCGGCATCGGTCAGGACCTCCAGGCGTTGCCGGATGGTATTTAAATCGTCAGGGAGGATTTCAAGGGCGACCACTTGCCATCCGCGCTTTTCGAGCACATCGCGAACCGCCGGGCCGGACAGGTCCACCCGCTCGCCCCGCGAGGCGGCGTCGCTCAGGACAAGAATGTGGGCTCGCAACATTGTAGGTATCAGGTATCAGGTGTCAGGTGTCAGGTGTCAGGTCCGAAACTCGAAAATCGAAATTCGAAACTCGCACATCTACCATCGATTTTCGAGCTTCGAGTTTCGAATTTCGCTCTTTCCTGACACCTGACACCTGGCACCTGACACCTGGCACCTGGCACCTTGTTCATCCCGCGTCGCGGTTCGCTTCGTCGATTTTTTGCAGACCTTCCATCATCAGGACCTGCGTGGACATGGTCGTGGTGTGCTCCGCAGAATTCTTTTGGAAATCCACTTCCCAGTCACCATCCATCCAGGCCAGGACCCTGAAAACCGCGGCGTCGCCTTTCAAATTGCCGCAGACGGCGTGGTTCACCTGGCCATCGCTGAAATAGAGCGTACACTCCTCGCCGCCTGAGCGCAGGATTAGCGCGCAGGTTTTGCGCCCCTGTTCGAGGGATTGCATCCAGTCAATCAAGCTGAGCTCGGAAAGCTTCCCCTTGATGCCGGCGCCGCCGTGCTTCTCCAGGCGCTGCTGGAGCAGGCGCGCGGTGATGCGGCGGGCCTGTTGCGCGAGGTCACGCATGAAGAAGGGCTTGACGAAGTAATCCTCAACGCCCTCCAAAACCATGCGCAAGCGCTCATCGATTTCCTGCTGTGAGGCGAGGAAAACGAAGGGAATATTCTGGGTTTCTTTGCGCGCCCGGAGTTTGTCAAAAAGCGCGCGGCCGTCCATGACCGGCATGGAGTAGTCGGAAATAATCAAATCCGGCTTGGTATCAATGGTCTTCATCAAGGCATCGGCGCCATCCGCGGCGGTAATGACCTCGCCACACTTCTCCAGGCTCTGGCACATGAGCTTGAGAATCGTCGGATTGTCATCAACCACCAGGATTTTGAGAGTGGACGCCACTCGCCAGCCTTCCTTAGGTGTCAGGTGTCAGGTGTCAGGTGCCAGATTCGAAACTCGAAAATCGAAATTCGAAACTCGCAAGTCCACCATCGAATTTCAGGTTTCGAATTTCGAGTTTCGTTCTTTCCTGACACCTGACACCGGGCACCTGACACCTGTTCTTACCTCGCCCGCCTCGCTTTGGCGCGATAATGGCCGCTCCGGCCCCCGCTCTTTTCGAGCAAACGGAGTTCGGAAATTTCCATGCCGCGGTCCGCCGCTTTGCACATGTCGTAGACCGTCAACGCCGCCACCGCCGCCGCGGTCAGGGCCTCCATTTCGACTCCGGTGGGGCCAGTGGTGCGAACTGTAGATGAAATCTCCACGCCATTCTTACAGAAATCCGCCTGAACATCAATATGGCTCAAGAGCAGAGGGTGGCATAGGGGGATCAGTTCCGCGGTCCGCTTGGCCGCCGCGATGCCCGCCACGCGCGCAATTTCCAAAGGATCCCCCTTGGGATTGCGCCGGGCAGCGCGCCGGGCGGCAGCGCTCATCTTGACGCGCACGCTCGCCACCGCCTCCCGCAAGGTGGCGGGCTTGGAAGACACGTCGACCATCTGGATGCGGCCAGCACGGTCATAGTGACTCAGTTTCTTAACCATTTTCTCAACAAGTGACAAGTCGGAAAAAATCGAAATTCGAAAATCGAAACTCGAAAATCGAGGCGAGATTCGAATTTCGAGTTTCGATTTTCGTCTTTCGGTTACTCGTCACTCGTCACTATGTTTTCAGCATCACATCAACCCAGTCGCCAGCGGCTAACTTTGTTTGCTCCGGGTGGACGACAACAAAGCAATTGGCCGCGGCCACTCCCACCAGATCCCCGGAGCCCTGCCAGCCCACCAAGCTCACCACGGGATCGCCGGAGGAGCCGTCCAGGCGGGCCGGCGGAAACGCGGTCAGCCCGGTTCGTTGCTGCAAAGGTTGCGCCAGGCGCGCCCGCAGAAAAAGCGGGGGTTCAAAATCCGCGCCTCCCAAGACCGCCAGGGCCGGGCGCGCAAACAATGCAAACGTCACGAAAGTCGAGACGGGATTGCCCGGCAAACCGAAAAAGAACTTGTCCGCCACGCGCCCGAAAACCAGGGGTTTGCCCGGCCGCAGGGCCACGCTCTGAAAATAAAACTCCGCACCCAAATCGGCAAGAACTTGCTCCACGAAATCGTACTTCCCTGCTGAAACTCCGCCGCTCAGCAGCAACAAATCCGCGTTCAGCCCTTCCTGAATCAAGCTGCGCAAAGCTTCCGGGCGGTCCGGCGCAATCTCCAGGCGGTGAGCGATGCCGCCCGCCGCAGCCACCTGCGCGGCGAGAGCGATGGCATTGCTGTTGCGAATCTGGAACCACTGGGGCCGCTGCTCCAGCGGCACAACTTCATCACCGGTGGGAAGAATGGCCACCGCCGGACGAACGAAAACCGGCACGGGCGACTTTCCCACCGCGGCGAGCAGTCCCAATTCCGCCGGGCCCAACCGCCGGCCTCGCGGCAAGACGACGGTCCCCAGGCGGGCTTCGCTTCCCTGCGGAACAACGTTTTCTCCCGATTGAACCCCCCGAAGGATCTTGACGCTGCCGCCCTGCGCTTCCGTGTACTCGAGCATGACCACCGCATCGGCGCCGGCGGGCAACGGCGCACCCGTCATGATGGAGACGCACTCCCCCTTGCCCACGGCGTCCGTGAAGTGCCCGCCCGCGCGAATCTCGCCGAGCAAACGCAGCTCCACGGGCGGCGCACCGACGTCCCCCCCGCGCACCGCGAATCCATCGCGAGTGGAGCGATGAAAAGGCGGATAATCCCGGTCCGCCGCAACGTCCTCCGCCAAGACTCGGCCGCACGCCTCGTACAGAGGCACAGCTTCCGTCCCCGGCCGAGTGTTCGCCGCGGCCAGCTTCTCTTTGACGATCCTAAGCGCCTGCTCGAAGGAAAGCATTTTTCGGATGTCACTTGTCCTTTGTCCGTGGTCCGTGGTCAGTTGTCAGGGGCCTGGTGTCAAGGGACAGATTCCAACTGCGGATCAATACCAATAACTGAAAGCTGACCACTGACGACGGACCACGGACAACGGACCAAGGACTAAGGACAAATGACAGACTTGTCCATCCAAACCGATTGCTCCCGCTCCGGTCCCGTGGAAACCATGGCGACTTTCACGCCCACCTGGTCGGCAAGAAACTTGAGGTAATCCTGGGCGCGCGGCGGCAATTGCGAAAGTTCGCGGGCGCCGTAAGTGTGTTTTTGCCAACCGGGAACCGTGCGGTAGTGAACCTTCATCTGCTCCAAGCTTTCGATTTCCGGAGGGAAATCCTTAAACCGTTTGCCCTTGTACTCATATTCGACTCCGACGGGAATTTCCGCCAGGGGATCAAGGATATCCAGCTTGGTAATGATGATCGCGTCCAGATGATTAATGCGAGCCCCATAGCGCGCGACCGGGACATCGAACCATCCGCAGCGTCGCGGGCGGCCGGTCACCGCGCCGTACTCGCCTCCGCGCTCGCGAATCTTCTCCCCTTCCTCCCCCAGAGCCTCGGTGGGGAAGGGCCCGCTTCCCACGCGCGTGGCGTATGCCTTGGACACGCCGATGGCCGAGTGGATGCGCGTGGGCCCGACGCCGGTCCCCGTGCAAGCTCCACCGGCCGCCGAACTCGAGGAAGTTACGAACGGGTAGGTGCCGTGGTCAAGGTCCAGCAAGGTTCCCTGCGCGCCTTCAAAAAGCACCCGTTTGCCGCGATCCATCTCCGCATTGAGGTAGACGGAAACATCTGCCAGGTAGGGGAGAATGCCCTCGGCCACTTGCAAATACTGGTCCGCCAACTCCTCGGCGTTCAAGGGAGGGGCGCCAAAGAGCGCGGCGTCGATGCGGTTTTTCTCCGCGACCATCGCCATGCACTTTTCGCGGAACTTCGCCGGGTCGGCTAAATCAGAGGCGCGCAAGCCGCGCCGCCCGGCCTTGTCTTCATAAGCCGGTCCAATACCCTTGGCGGTGGTCCCGATTCTGCCCGCGCCGCGAGCGGCTTCGGCGGCCAGTTCGTGCGCGCGGTGATAGGGCAAAATCAAGTGTGCGCGGTCGCTCACCTTCAGCCGGCGGCCGACGCTCGTGCCCGCCTCTTCCAGCTTGCGAATTTCCTGCTGCAACGCCTCGGGATCGACGACGACGCCATTGCCGATGGCGGCGGCCTTATCCGGGCGAACGATGCCGGTGGGAAGCAGTTGGAGCACATACTTCTTCGCCCCCACCAACACGGTGTGCCCGGCGTTGGCCCCTCCCTGGTATCGGGCGACGATATCAAAGTGCTCCGCCAGGGCGTCCACCACTTTGCCCTTGCCCTCATCGCCCCACTGAACACCTACCACCACCACATTGGTTGACATGCTGGCCTGCTTCTTGTTAGCTTACAGCTCACAGCCGACAGCCGACAGTTAGTGCCGACCTTTAACTGTCGACTATCGTAAGTTAATATAGTGGCCTGCTCGAATAACCGACCACTCACAACTCGTAGCCGTCAGTCACTGTCGGCTGTTAGCTGTTGGCTGTCGGCTGCTAAAGGTACTTATCAAGCATCCGGATGATCACTTCCTTGGGCTGGGTCCCGGCGACCTGCTCCTGGATCTGCCCGGCTTTGAACAGGAGGAGCGTAGGGATGCTGCGAATCCCGTAGCGGGTGGCGACCGTGAGATTTTCATCCACGTTCAGCTTGCCGACTTTGGCGCGCCCGGCATATTCGACCGCAATGGCATCCACGGTGGGCGCCATCATGCGGCAAGGCGCACACCAGGTCGCCCAGAAATCCACCAGCACGGGCTGGGAGGATTTCAACACGTCTTCCTCAAAATTCTGATCGCTAAATTCCAATGTGTGACTGCCGGCCATTCTCTAAGACCTCCAAATTCGAGGGAATCATCGGACCATCATGCCTTCCGCGCCGATCAAGCTTTGGCCTTGCGTAGGGTTTCATAAATCTGCGAGTACGCCCGCGCCGAAGTGTTCCACGAGAAATCCTTCCTCATGCCGTTTTGCATCAGGTGATGCCAAACATCGGGCGTTTGGTAAGCTTCCAAGGCGGCATGAATCGTGGCCAGCAAGGCCTGGGGCGAATACTCGTGGAACTTGAAGCCCGTACCGGACTTGCCATCGAAAGGCTCGATCGTGTCGTCCAAGCCGCCGGTGGCGCGCACGATGGGCACCGCGCCATACTTCAGGCTGTAAATCTGATTGAGCCCGCAAGGTTCGTAACGCGAGGGCATCAGGAACATGTCGGACCCGGCTTCAATCTGATGGGCCAAAGTGTTGTCGTAAGCGATTTTCACCAGGAATTTATCCGGATATTTTACGGCCATGGTCCGGAACAACTCCTCGTACACCGGCTGGCCGGTGCCCAGCGCCACAAGGTAAAGATCGAGCGCCGCCAATTGCTCCGCGATGGCGGCGATCAAGTCAAATCCCTTTTGCGGGTCAAACCGCGAAACCATGCCGATCACCGGCCGGTGGAGCACCGGCGCCCCCGCGCCCATCTTTTCCAGCAAAGCCTTCTTGCAGGCTTGCTTACCCTGCAAGTTGGCGGAGGTATAATTCGCCGCCAGGAGCTTGTCGGTGGCGGGATCCCACTCCTGATAGTCCACCCCGTTCACAATCCCCTGAAGGTGGGCCGCGCGCGAATGAAGTACGCCGTCCAGGCCGTAACCGAGCTCGGGGGTTTGGATTTCTTCCGCGTACTTGGGGCTGACGGTGGTGATGAAGTCAGAAAAGATAATACCTCCTTTGAGGAGGTTCATCATTCCGTAATATTCCAATGCGTCGATGGTGAAAAGGCCGGCGTGCAGCGAAATCTGGGGCAGCACATGGGGAGGAAAGAGACCCGGGTAACCCAGGTTGTGCAGGGTCAACACCACCGAAGTCCTGCCGAAATAGGCGTCTTCGCGATAGAGATTGCGCAAGTAGATGGGAACCAGCGCGGTCTGCCAGTCGTGGCAATGAATGATATCGGGGGAAGCCGCGCCGTGTTTCAGAAACTCCAGCGCCGCCATCGAAAACGCCGCAAAACGCGCCGCGTTGTCCGGATAGTCTTCGCCCTTCTGCTGGTAAAGGCCGTCACGATCAAAATACTCCGGGCAATCGATCAGGTAAGTTTGGACTTGCTGGTTGCGGCCGGCGTCCTGGACGGCGGCGAACTTGTATCCGGAACCGAGCGGCAAGGTCAAACTCTGGGCGTCGGGCACGATCGAACCGGGCGGCGTAATTCGATAGCGGGGCAGAATGACTTCCAGCTCGTCCCCCAGGGCCGCGAGCGCCTTGGGCAGCGCTCCCACCACGTCTGCCAACCCGCCCGTCTTGGAAAACGGGACGCCTTCTGATGCGACGAATGCAACTTTCACGCCGCCTCTCCTTTCGAGACCATGAACAAACCAAACCTCGCTACGTTAGAGGATGCCCTCCGCAAAGTCAAGGTCCCGGCAGGGTCACGGCTCGTGCTATGATGCACCGCAGAGAAGCTGGGGGGTGAATCCAAAATCCAAAATCTAAAATCCAAAATCATCCGCCATCGACCCAAACTTGGCCAGCATTTTCTCCACGACCAGCGGTATCGCGCCAGGATTTTGGAGGCGCTTCCCCTCGACGGCGGCGAGGTGGTCTTTGAAATCGGCCCGGGGCACGGCGCCATGACCGCGCTGTTGGCCGAGCGCGCGCACAAGGTCATCGCCATCGAAATCGATGCGGCGCTCGCCCAGGAACTTCAGGCGAATTTCCGCGAGGAATCAGGGGTCGAGATCATCACCGCGGATGTGCTCCACGTTGATTTTTCCGATCTGTGCCGGCAGGAAGGAATCGGGCGCGCATTTGTTTTCGGCAACCTTCCTTACTACATCACATCGCCAATCCTTCATCACCTGTTTGCGCAACGGGAATCGATCCGCGCCATGGGTCTGCTCGTGCAGCGCGAGGTGGCGGAGCGCCTGACGGCGGAGCCGGGAAGCCGCGATTACGGATACTTGACCATCGCCACACAAGTTTATTCGCAACCGCAAATCGCCCTGAACGTTCCACCGGGGGCCTTCTCCCCCGCGCCGAAGGTGCAGTCGGCCCTGGTGACATTTCGAATGGAGGCGAAGTTCGATCGATGGCCAAAAGCAGCTTACGACAAATTTCTGGAATTCGTGAAGCGCTGCTTTGCTCAAAAACGGAAGAACCTGCTCAACAATCTGGCGGGCATCTATCCCCGAAGCCGGATCGTGCAGGCGCTCGAGGAGGCAGGCAAACCCGCCAATTTACGCGCCGAGCAACTTTCCCTGGAAGAGCTTGCCGGCATTTTCGAACGCCTGGCTCGGGGCGCTGGGCAGGCAGGCGCGGGTGATTAGAAAAGGCCGCCGGTGTACTTCTTATAGAGCGCGAGGATTTCAGGATTCTTCGGGTCAAGCTGGTACGCGGTGGCAATCTCCTTTGCCGCCTCCGGCAGATGGCCTTCCTGGAGGAGCAGCGTGCCCAGGTTGGCGTGGCCCATGGCGTACTTGGGGTCCAAGCGAATGGCTTCGCGATACTCCGCCTCGGAGCCGGCGTTGTCTCCTTGCCGGCTCAGCAAGACGCCGAGCTGGTTGTGGAAGTATTGATTGGACGGTTCCAGGCGAACGGCCTGGCGAGTTTCGGTCACACCCCCGGCGGTATCCCCACTGGCCGCCAAGCCTCCTCCCAGTAGCATGTGGGCGGGAGCATTCCCGGGATCGAGACGGATGACTTCGCGGTATTCGTCCAACGCCGCCGGCATTTTTTGCTGGGTGGCCAGGATCATGCCATTCACCAGATGCGGCGTGGGGGTGTTGGGATTGATGTGCATCGCATATTGCACTTCCGCGGTCCCGCCTGCCAAATCGCCCTTGATGGCCAGCGCGTAGCCCAAGTTGGAATGGGCCACCACGGAATCAGGCTGCAACCGCAGCGCCTGACGATACTCGAAAATGCCGCCGTCCCAATCTCCCTTGGCCGCGAGCGCATTGGCATAATCGTTGTGCGGAAACCAGGTGTACGGATCCAGGCTGAGGGCTTGGCGAAATTCGGCAATGGCCCCTTCCGCATCCCTCTTCTCCAGCAGGAGAATCTGGGCGCTCGCGTAATGGCCGGCGGCCGTGCCCGGCGCCATTTCGGCGGTTTGGTGCAGTTCCTTCAAGGCGCCGGCAAGGTCGTGCACGTTGTAAAGCGAAGCTCCCAAAATATTCCGCGCTTGCAGGTCGTGGGGATTCAGCCGCAGGGCCTCACGCAACTCAGGAATAGCGGTGGCGGGATCACCTCGCAGGCTGATCGCTAAACCGAGGGCGGCGTGAGCTTCCGCGGATCGCGGATCTAAACGTATCGCCTCGCGATACTCTGCCAGAGCTTCGTCCCACTTCTCCTGTTTGCAGAGAGAGCGGCCTAAACCCACGTGCAGGGTGCTGTTCTGAGGTTGCGTGGCCAGGGCGGCGCGGTATTCCTGCTCCGCCTGGGGGTAGGATTCCAGTTTTTCGAGTTCCAGGGCTCGGGACAAGTGCTGCTCAGTTTCCAAATCCGCGGCCGGACGTTGCACCGCGGCGGGGCGCGCGCCCGTTCCGTGTGCCTCGCGCAGGGCCTCGAGCAGGTCCTTTTTGCCTCCTGCTGCCTGGACCTTCTTCAGGTAATCCTCCTCAGGATCAAAATCAATGCCCTTTTCCCTTACTAGGTTCGTCACACTCTGGCTGGGTACGTAGTTATTCAAGAGATAGAGAATATCGTCACGGGTCACCGGTTTATTAACTGGACGCGGAAATGCGGCGACGCTTAAGCTGCTTGCCAGGAAAATGATGACCGCCCACCAAACCCTCGCCACTTTCACCTCCCTGTTTCTGCGGATGCTTTGGCTTTTTCGAGAGCATACGCTGGAAGAACTATGGAATACAAGCCCTTCCCGGAACCGCCCGCATCTTTGCCCCCTGACCGATTACGGGCAATGTTGATGGCGACAATCCCTCGCGTTGGCGGCGAATTTTTGTATTGCTTCACACTGCCCCCGGAGTGCTACCATACGATGCGCCTTATGGTCCACAGCCATTTCTTATATAAAGCAAATTTCGCGGCTCGAATTGGGTAGGAGCAGGTAGTGACAGAATTGCGAAGGAGGCTTGCAGGTTGTGGCTTGTCATGCTCGCGAAATCACAAGTCCGGGTCCGGAGAATAAACGATGAAAAGGATACTGAAAGTTCTGGGTACGATTTTATTGGTCATCGCCCTGCTCGTCGTGGTCGGCATTTCCTTGACCATCGGCTGGAGGCCTTTTATCGGCCCGCAAGCGCGCCCGCTGACAGGGCGTAAGTTTGAGCGAACCCCGGCGCGACTGGCCCGTGGCCTGTATCTGGTGGAAGACCTCGGCTGCTTCGATTGTCACGCCGAGCACGACTGGACGAAGCATGACGCCCCCCTGGTGGAGGGTACAAAGGGCGCCGGTTACGCCGATTTCCCCCTGGCGGGGCTTCCGGGACGCATCGTCCCCTCTAACATCTCGCCCGACCCCGAAACTGGCGCGGGTAATTGGACCGACGACCAACTGGCGCGCGCCATCCGCGAGGGTGTTGGTCATGATGGGCGCGCCCTCTTTCCGCTCATGCCTTACCCGTATTTTCGCGCGATTTCGGACGAAGACCTGGCCTCGATTATCGTTTATATCCGTTCCATCCCGCCTGTGCACAAGGCGCTCCCCAAAACCGAAATCATCTTCCCCGTGAAGTATCTCATCCGCAGTGTCCCGCAACCCATTACCCAACCCGTGCCCGAACCGGACCTCTCCAATCCCCTGGAGCGTGGCAAGTATTTGGTGACCCTCGCGGCATGCGGCGACTGCCATACGCCCCAGGCTAAAGGACAGGATATTCCCGGCATGGAGTTCGCCGGCGGAACCATTTTGGAAGGCCCGTGGGGCAAGGTCGCCAGCGCCAACCTTACGCCGGACCCGTCGGGGATTTCCTACTACGACGAAGCTCTTTTCATTCAGACCCTCCGCACCGGCTACGTCAAGGCGCGGAAGCTCAACCAGATTATGAGCTGGTGGGATTACCGCAACCTTACCGATGAGGATTTGAAAGCGATATTCGCCTACCTGCGCACCCTCAAGCCCGTCAAGCACCGCGTGGATAACGCCGAACCCCCTACCCTGTGCAAGATCTGCGGAAGCTTGCACGGGCTGGGAGATGAGAACTAGCGCGGATTTCCCACCAGAATATGCGGCCGTCGGCGGGTCGCCATGGCGCCGTTAGCATACGCGTCAATAATTTCGCTTGACCACGGCAAGCGCGTAGGCTAAAGTGGGTGGGTGAGGATCGATGCCGGTCCAGGCATGGCGTGGGCCGGCAGGTCAGCGCCCCCGGCGCGGTGAGAGTCTGGATGACTCACGGAGCATGGCCTTGCCTTCGTTTCACTCTGCCGAGGCTCTGGCCGTGATGGTCACGGGCAAGACGCCCTCCGAACTCCGGGTTCGATCCGTTGCCTCGTTGCCCGGTACGCGGAGCAAGAACGGATTGATGATGCCATATGTTTCTAGCCTCACACCTTCGGATTGCACGGTGACCATATGTCTACCCATGGCACAATTGTCCGAAGCTGAGAACATCTTGAAAACAAAGGGTTGGAAGACCGCTTTTTCCAAAAACGAACCTGAGAACATACTGAAAATAAAGCTAGTTATGAGAAATCACAAAAATCCATAATAACCCTGACAAAATGACCGCACATAGAGATTCCCTCCGTCGGGCCGCGATGGCCGTATTGCAGTAGATTAATAGGCTACTAATGCCATGGCCAAGATTAGGATGCGGCCTCGAATCTTTGCAGTACGGCGCGAAAATAACCCAGGGCAAATGCCATGCCGGCGTGCCAGGGCGCCCCGCATTCCACTTGCGGAGTGTGGTCAGGAATAATGACGCCGTTGAAGTGATTTTCTTGGAGGATTTCGAGCACACGCCACGCATCCACGTCGCCGGCGTCGATGAACGTCTCGCGATAGCGAGGCGCCTTGCCGTAGACGTTGCGCAGGTGGACATAAGCCAATTTCCCCTGACGGCTGTAATGGTCCACAACTTCGTAGATATCTCCCTCGGTCATTTCCGCGAGCGTACCCACGCAGAATTCCAGCGCGTTGCGCGGACTGGGTTTCAAGTCGATGAGCTTTTGGTAAAGTCGGGGCTGGTAAACCAGTCGCGGCTGTCCGCGCAGTACGGGCAAAGGGGGATCGTCAGGATGCGCGGCCAGGGTTACGCCCGCTTCCTCCGCGACGGGAACCACCGCTCCCAAGAAATCTGCTAGGCGCTGCCACAATTGCTCTGAAGTAGTGGGCGGCAGGTTGCCGGGAGGGGCGTCAGGATCATAAACCATGTTCCAAATCATCCCGTTCGGAATGGACGTCTGGTCCGCCTCGTCCATGCCCACGGAAATCGCGCCTCCGCGGGCGAATGGACCCTCGATTCTTCCCGCCACACCGGGAAGCGAAAAGTTGTACCCCAATACCGGGATGCCCGCGCGCCCCATATTGCGGATAATGGTTTTGACGTTTTCCAGATGTTGGGCTTTCCTGGGACCGTCCAGCAGCACATCATGCCAGTGCGCCGGATCGAGATTTTCGATGGCGTGCAATTCCAGACCTTGGTTATTGATCTTTCCTTTTAATGTCGCCAGTTCTTCATAACTCCAAAGCTTATGGGGGTCACCCGCGCGGCCCCATCCGGCCCGGCTGCCCACCGGCTGGTTTTGCCGGTCGCTCTCCCCCTGATGGAAGTAATCCACCAGATGAACGACCACATGCGTGCAAGCGCACTGCCGCGCAAAACGAAAGTTCTCCGGCGTGAGCATGTGGCGGTACAACCCCAAACCAAGTTTCATAAGACTCCCCACAAAAATGTGCAACCCCAAGAGATGATTCTAGACTAACTCAATTTGTCCCGGGCGGAAGCGGTTTTCGTGAGCCGCCAGATACCGGCCTGTTTGATGATGAAACGGTTGCTTTATTCGCCCGATGCGGATGGGATATAATAGGTGCGGCTTTGGGTAAGACGGATGCTCATACAAGATCATTCGTGGTAGGGCCGGAGAAGACGGTAGGCGAAGAGAGTCATGCCAAAGATTCGAAAAAAAATCGTAACTGACGAGGAGTACCAGCCGGTGGCGGTACAAATCGATTATAACGACTGGCTCATTATTGAGCGCTCCCTAGGCTTGCCCGATGATGTAACCAAGGTGACGGATCTCTCACGATACCACGGGTTGATATCTCTTATCGAAGACCCGCTGGTCTATCAGGCGCGTATCCGGAACGAGTGGTCTTGAAAAGGGTCCTCGACACTAACGCAATTCTGTATCTTCTCGGCGGCAAGGTGGTGGGACGCCTTCCGCCCGCCCAATATTTCATTTCCGTCGTTTCCGAGATGGAGCTGCTCTCCTATGTTTCCTTGGATGAGGCAGCTACCGCTCAAATCCGCGCCTTCATTTCCGCGGTCATAGTGGTTGATCTTACGCGGGAGATAAAGGAACTGGCTATCACTCTGCGGCGTCAACATGCACTCAAGCTACCTGACGCAATCATTGCGGCAACCGCCTTGAGCCTCCAGGCGCAACTCATCACTAACGACAACAGACTGCTCCGTGTTCCTGGTCTGTCCTGCGAACGCCTCAAGCTTGCTTGATCCCACGACCTGTCAGCACTGTGTCAACATTGTGTGTTAGCATGGGGGGATCCATAGGAGGAATGTATTCCATCTCTAACCCATAAGTTCAAGGCAATTCCGCTCGGGGGTCTGGGCGAATTCGGGATGAACATGATGGCGTTTGAGTTTGACAACGACGTCATCATTGTCGATTGCGGCGTCATGTTTCCCGACGCCGAACTGCTCGGCGTGGATATCGTCATTCCCGACCTCAGTTATGTGCGTGAGAATCGCGACCGGATCCGCGCCATTGTGCTCACGCACGGCCACGAAGATCACATCGGCGGCCTTCCCTATCTGTTGGAAGAAGTTGATGTGCCGGTTTATGGCACGGCCTTCACGCTGGCGCTGGCGCAATCGAAACTGGTCGAACACGATCTGCACGAAAGCACGGACCTGCGGGAGATGCAGCCCCGGGCGCCGTTCCAGGTGGGACCCTTCCGCGTGGAGTTCATCCACCTGACGCACAGCATCATTCAATCCGGCGCGCTGGCCATCACTACGCCGCTGGGCACGGTAATTCACACCGGCGATTTCAAACTTGACCCCACGCCTACCGACCAGCAGGTCAGCGATCTGCACACGCTTGCCGACTACGGGCGGCAGGGCGTGCTGGCGCTGTTCGCCGATTCGACCAACGTGGAACGCCCGGGCCTGACGCCCTCGGAGCGCGCCGTCCGGCAGCGCCTGTCGCACATCATCGGGGACGCCGAGGGGCGCGTGCTGATATCGTGCTTTGCCACGTCCATGCATCGCTTGCAAATCGTCACCGACCTGGCCCACGAGCACGGCCGCAAGCTCTGTTTTGTGGGCCGCAGCATGTACAAGAACTCCGAAATCGCCATGGGCATGGGCAAGCTGAATGTGCCGCCCGGCATGCTGGTGCCGCCGCAGGATTTGCGCAAGCTCCCTCCGAAGCAGGTGGCCGTGGTCATCGCCGGCAGCCAGGGTGAACCGATGTCCGCCATGGCGCGCGTGGCGGTGGCCAGCCACCGCTGGGTTCTCGGTTGAGCCCGGCGATGAAGTGGTGCTAAGCGCCCGGGTGATTCCCGGCAACGAGAAGGCCATCTTCCGCATGCTCGATCACCTCTACCGGCGCGGAGCGCGCGTGCATTACCATGATGGCAGCCAGCCCCCCGTGCACGTCTCCGGGCATGGCAGCGCGGAAGAATTAAAGCTGATGCTGAACATTGTCCGGCCCAAATACTTTGTGCCCATCCACGGTGAGTACCGGCAACTATGGCGGCATCTGGAAATGGCCAAGGAGCTGGCTGCAGTATCAGAGGAAACTTTCCTGCTCGAGACCGGCGACGTGCTGGAATTCGATGAGCAGGGGGCGCGCCGGGCCGGCCGCGTGCCTGTCGGACGCATCTGCATCGACGGCGGCACCCTGGATGAAGTGGAAGAGGTCATCCTCAAAGAGCGCCGCCACATTTCTGAAGACGGCATCGTGATTCCCATCCTCGCCATCAACGAACACACGGGTTTGCTCGAAACCGAGCCGGAAATTGTCTCGCGCGGGTTTGTGCCCCTCGAGGAAGCGCGCGACCTGGTGGAAAGCGCGCGGGAAGTCATCATGCGCACCATCGAAAAATCCAACCTCGAGGAAGTCAGCGATTGGGGCGTGATCAAGGAAAAAATCCGCACCGCCCTGCGGCGGCATTTCGATCAGGAAACCGGCAAACGGCCCATGATTTTGCCGGTGATTCTGGAAGTCTAATCTCTGTGTGTTGCGGTTCAGATGCTGAATAAACTGACCATTCGCAATTTCAAACGGTTCAGCGAGGTCAAGATTGATCTCGGCAATCCGGTGGTCTTTATTGGACCGAATAACTCAGGAAAAACTACGGCTTTGCAGGCTTTGGCCCTGTGGGAGATTGGCCTTAAGCTCTGGGTGGAAAGGCGCGCCGGCAAGCGCACTCCGGAAAAACGTCCTGGCGTTACCATTAACCGACGGGATTTGATATCTTGCCCTGTGCCTGGCGCCAATCTCCTGTGGCACGACTTGCACGTGCGAGACGTGAAAAAGGTCGACGGCAGTCAACAAACCAGTAATGTGCGCATTGAAGTAATAGTGGACGGGGTCAGTGCAGGCAGGTCTTGGACCTGTGGGCTGGAGTTCGATTACGCAAACGAGGAGTCATTTTATTGCCGACCAGTTCGCGAGACCGACGATCCCTTAAGCGCTCGAATACCCATCCCCGAGGAAGCCGCGAATGTACGGATGGCATTCCTGCAGCCGATGTCAGGACTCCTTGCCAATGAGACCAGACTCGACGAAGGGGCCATAAACGTCAGGCTGGGAGAAGGACGCACGGCCGAGGTTTTGCGGAACCTCTGCTACATGATTTATAGCGCCGAGAACCAGAGAGGCTTCCGTGATAGCGTGCCTCGTGAGGTCAAGCAATTTTACGGTGGAGTTCAGTGGGACACTCTCAAGGACCAAATCAAGAGGTTGTTTGGAGTTGACCTCGACCCACCTGATTACATTGCCGAGCGGGGCGAGATTGAGATGACTTACCAGGACGCCTCGGGAGTTCGGCTGGACATCTCTTCATCCGGCAGAGGCCTTCAACAAACGCTGCTGCTGCTTTCCCACCTAAAAGTGAACCCCCGATCCGTTCTGCTACTTGACGAACCGGACGCCCACTTGGAAATCTTGCGCCAAAGAGAAATCTATCAACAGATCACCGAGGCTGCTAGGTTACAGCAAAGCCAAGTTATTATTGCCAGTCATTCCGAGGTGATCCTTGCGGAGGCTGCGGATAGGAATGTTGTTGTGGCATTTGTCGGAAAACCCCACAGAATCGATGATCGCGGCAGCCAACTCCTCAAGTCGCTGAAGCAAATTGGATTCGACCAGTATTACCAGGCTGAACAGACAGGTTGGGTGCTCTACCTGGAGGGGTCGACAGATCTGGCGATTTTGCAGGCGCTGGCGAGAGCCCTGGAACATCCAGCCTATGAGGCTCTCGAACGCCCCTTCGTCAGTTATGTAGCGAACCAACCACAGAAGGCACGAGAACACTTTTATGGCATCCGCGAGGGGAAAGCAGATCTCGTTGGATATGCATTGTTTGATCGAGAGGAGCAAGCTCTCCAATTAGGACCGGGACTAACTGAATACATGTGGGCGCGCCGTGAAATTGAGAATTATTTGTGCTCGCAGGATACGCTGCTCGCGTTTGCTGCCGACTATGCTCACGACCAAGGCCCCCTATTCGAGCAAGCTGAAAAGGCTCGGTACATTGAGACCATGCAACGTTGTATTGAAGACTACGTCCCGCGAGCTGCCCAGCGCGACCCAGGTGATCGTTGGTGGATAGAAACGAAGGCAAGCGATGACTTCCTCGACCGCCTGTTTGATGCCTTCTTCAAGGCTATTGAACTTCCGAATACGATGCGAAAGACCAATTATCACGTGCTGGCTGGCTACGTTCCCAAGGACAAAATTGACCCTGAGATTTCGCGGGTCCTGGATACTATCCTGGAAGTTTCTCGGCAGGCTGAGCCCGCGCCTGACCAGTCCTGAATTCTCGGGCGCTCATGACCCATCCATGAAATGGAGCTTATTAACGTATGCCACTCTACCAAGCTGTCGTTCTCGCGATAGTGCAAGGCCTAACGGAGTTCTTGCCGGTTTCCAGCACGGCACATCTGTGGTTGGTTCCATGGATCATGCATTGGAATGACCCCGGCCTGACCTTTGATGTGGCGCTGCATGCGGGGACCCTCGTGGCGGTGCTTCTCTATTTCTGGCGCTATTGGGTGGAAATGATCAAGATGGTGTTGGGGATCAAGGGGGACAGCGGCGGCGCCCCGGCCAAGGCTGGGCCCATAACCCTGCTTGGCGAAAACCGCCAACTCTTCTGGTTTCTCGTCATCGCCACAATTCCGGGAGGGATTGCGGGGGCATTGTTTGAACGCGCCGCAGAAGAGAAGCTGCGCTCGCCATTCGTCGTGGGCCCGGCGCTGATTATTGTGGGCCTGCTGATGTGGGCAGGCGAGCGGGTAGGCAAAGAAAGCCGTGATCTGGGCCAAGTCGGGTTGTTAGATTCCATAATCGTGGGCGTGGCCCAAGCCTTTGCCGTCATCCCCGGGGTTTCGCGCTCGGGTTCGACCATGACCGCAGGCCTTTTCCGGGACATGAACCGCGAGACGGCAGCGCGCTTTTCCTTCCTCCTCTCGACACCTCTCATCGCCGGCGCCTGCCTCAAAAAAGGGTGGGAAGTTCACCACGCCGGCCTTGCTGCGGACATGCGCATGCCCTTCTTGATTGGAATCTTCGTGTCGGCAGTCGTGGGATATGCCGTCATCGCTGTGCTGATCCGCTATTTGGAGCGTCACACCTTCACTATTTTCGTTGTTTACCGGGTCATACTCGGCGTGATACTATTGACGGTTGGATGGGGATTGCGTCACTGATAAGAACTGTGACCAGTGACAAGTGACAAGTGGCGAGCAAACATAGACGACCTTGCCAGAGGAATCGTCTTTGCTCGCTGATTGTCACTTGTCATGGGCCAGTTCAGCGCCGGCTCGATGACGCTCAGTAATGCGTGACAAATGAAAAGTGGCAAGCAAGAACCACCTTTGACAAGCAGGTGATTTGCTCGTCACTCGCCACTTGTCACTCGTCACGGGCTCTGAAAGTGAGGCAACCAATGGGTAGCCCGTCGCCGGCATCTTCATCGAAAACCAAAGAAACAAACTTCAAAAACCCGAAGGCACCGCTGCTGGACTCGTGGCGTCTTTTCGAATTGCTCGGACTGCTCACGGGCGTCGCTGGCTTGCTGATTCTACTCAGCCTGGCATCCTACCTGCCCGAAGACCCCTCATTAAGCACCGCCGTGGCCACGGGAACTTTGCCGCACAATTTAATTGGCCCCGCCGGCGCGTTTGCGGCAGACGGCCTGTTTCAAGTCTTCGGCTGGGTCGCCTACTTGCTCCCCCTTGCTCTGCTGGTGGTGGGCGCGCGCTGGCTTTTAAAAAGGCCTTTTGATGCACCCCGCACCAAAATGCTGGGCGTGGCACTCCTGGTGGTATCTTTGGGCGCACTGGTCGAACTCTTTCCCTACACGCCGGCCATTCACGGAGTGTTGCGGGGCAGCGGACTGCTGGGTTATTTGGTGGCGGCGGGCCTGATCCGCACTTTCAACCGCCTCGGCGCAAGCATTGTGGCCGCTACCCTGTTCCTTTCCTCTTTGTTTCTGGTCACTCGATTCTCCTTCGGCTGGGCGGCGGAATTCCTGCAAAACCGCTGGAGCCGTGTCCTGACCCCGCTCAAAGCGCGGTGGAATGCCTGGCAGGAGGCGCGCGCGGCCAAAGCCGCCGCCCGCCTGCGCAAACAGATGGAACGACAACGCGTAACGGGCAAACCGCTGGTGCTGCTGCAAAAGGTGGGCGCGCGGCCAGCGTCGAACGAACAACCCATCTCCGTGCCGCTCGCCGGCCCTCCTCCGGCCACTCCCCCGGCAGGACCGGGAGTCGAGGAGGAGCCTTCCGTTGCACCCATCGTGCGGATGCCCAAGCCTTCCGCCGCCAGCGCTCCCCCCAAGATCGTAGGGCGCGCCGCGCATGGCTACAAGCTTCCGAGCGCCACGTTGTTGCGACCTTCCGAAGACGCCGAAGGAATCGATGAAGACGAACTGAAGGAACGCGCCGCCCGGCTGACCGCTAAGTTTCTCGAATTCGGGGTTACCGGAACCGTCACGCAGATTCACCCCGGGCCGGTGGTAACCACTTTCGAATTCAAGCCGGAAGCGGGCATCAAGTACAGTCGGATCACGAATCTCGTGGACGATTTGTGTCTCGCCATGAAGGCGGAGTCGATCCTGATTGACCGCATTGCCGGCAAATCCACGGTGGGTATTGAGGTGCCCAACCTGCACCGCGAAATTATTCACCTGCGCGAGTTGATCGAATCGAACGAGTTCATGGGGTCAGCGTCCCGGCTGAGCCTCGGCCTGGGAAAAGACGTTACCGGCAAAATTCGCATCGGCGACCTGACGCAAATGCCCCACTTGCTGATTGCCGGCTCGACCGGCTCGGGCAAGAGTGTGGCGATCAATTCCATGGTGGTCTCCATCCTCTTGAAGTCCACCCCGGATGAAGTGAAGCTGATCCTGATTGACCCCAAGCGTCTGGAATTGAATCTTTACGACGGGGTGCCGCACCTGCTGACCCCGATCGTCACCGAGCCGAAACGGGCTGCCAACGCCCTGTGCCGTGCGGTCATGGAGATGGACGATCGTCTGCGTAAGCTTGCCGAGCACGGGGTGCGCAACATTGACCAATACAACAAATTGTTCGAGCCGGAATCGACCCTGAACCTGTTCGACAACAATGGCGAGCGCGAGCGTCCACTGCCTTACATCGTCATCGTGATCGATGAACTCGCGGACCTGATGATGGTGGAACCGCAGGGCGTGGAAGAATCCATCACGCGTTTGGCGCAGATGGCGCGCGCCGTGGGAATTCACTTGATTCTCGCTACGCAGCGGCCGTCCGTGGATGTGATTACAGGCTTGATTAAGGCCAACATGCCGTCCCGCATGTCCTTCCGAGTTGCCTCCAAGGTGGACTCGCGTACCATCCTGGATTCCAATGGCGCAGAAGCCCTATTGGGCCGCGGGGACATGCTCTTCCTGCCGCCCGCCAGTTCCCGCCTCCAGCGTTTGCACGGGCCATTGATCACCGAAGGGGAAATCGAGAAGGTGGTCAGTTGGTGCAAATCCCAGTCGCAGCCTCAATATAATGAGGAGTTCCTGGAACCCGTTCGCGACAAAGACCAGGAGGAAGTCCCCGTGGATGAGGAGGAGGCTGCGGAACTTGATTCCGTTTATGAAGATGCCGTCCGCATCGTGGTGGAATCCGGTAAAGCCTCGACTTCTCTGCTGCAACGCCGCCTGCGCCTCGGCTATGGGCGCGCGGCTCGGCTGATCGACATGATGCAAAAGGACGGCATCGTGGGCTCTCCGGACGGCGCGCGCCCCCGCGAGGTGCTGAAGCGGCCGGACTGGCTACAGGAAGTAGACCAATCCCTACGTTGAGCTAGCAGGGACGGAGGACGCTCATGATTACCGAACCCTATCCTCAGCAGAGACGGTCTTCGCGGCTCCCATTCCGCTGCCGCGTGAAGATCAGCGGATTTGATCCGGAAGGGAATGTGTTCACCGAAGAGGCAGAAACCATCACCATTAGCAAATTCGGGGCGTCCTTAGCGATCAAACGCCATTACGTGATGGGCCAAACCATTACGGTTCATACCCTCAATCAGGACCACGCGGGACAGTTTCAAGTCGTGTGGATGGGACAACCTGGGACCCGTGAAGCCGGACAGATCGGGATCGAGTGGTTTGATGCCCGGCGCTTCTGGGGTATTGAGTTTGCGCCGGAAGATTGGGGCGGGCGCTAGATTCGATTTCGGGCTTCAAATCTTGACAAGGAACCGAATCCATCTGAGAATATTGGCACGGACTTGAGTCGCACTGCTGTGCCTCTGCTTGCCGCAGCGGTGGGTATTAACTCGGCCCGATCAGACAGCACCCACGTGTGCCGCGGTAGCTCAGGTGGTAGAGCGCAGCCCTGAAAAGGCTGGCGTCGGCGGTTCAACTCCGTCCCGCGGCACCATCTTTTCGCATCTCTGTCAGTCGGTGGTTGGAAGCGAACCGCGCTGTCTGGCCTTCCTCATGAGCAGCACCAGGGGAACGGTTGCCAAAAACAGGAAACCCATAACCCGGAACACTTCCACAAAGCTGATCAACGCGGCCTGCTGCTGGAGCATACCGTAAAGCACGCCGATGCCGCCATGACCCGCCGCGCTCCAGTCGAAACCCTTATGGAAAAAGAGTTCCCTTGCCCGCCCCAGAAACTCCTGGCTCCGCAGGTCGTAGGGTGTTACATGAGCAACCAGAATCGACTGATGGAACTGGGACCGTCGCGCCACCCACGTCGTGACGAACGAGATGCCGATACTCGAGCCGATATTGCGCATCACGCTGTACAAGCTGGTGGCGTATCCGGTCTCCGCCTTGGGGATAGACTCCATGGTGAGGATGGTCAAGGGTATGAAGATAAATGCCATGCCTGCTCCCTGGTTGAGCTGGTGCAGGAGGATGTCCCAGGTGCCCGACTCCAGACTCATGTGGGAGTAACCGAAGAAGGCCATGCTGGATACAACAAACCCGAAAACCAGCATCAGGCGAGCATCCCAACCCTTGCCGAGAAGATAACCTACCACCGGCATGCACAAGGCGGTGGCGACCCCGCGCGGACTGGTCCAAAGGCCTGCGGTAACGGCCGTCCACCCCAGCAGCGTTTGCATGAAAAGCGGCAGCAGAACCAGGCTGCCGTACAGCACAAATCCCAGTACCGTAACCAAGCCAATCCCGGCGGCGAAACTCCGGTACCTCAGCAACCTGAAACGCACGATGGGCTGCGGCGTGTAGAGTTCGCGGATCACGAAGAGCGTAAGCATGACCCCCGCGATCACGGCCAGCGCCACGATAAAGTGCGAAGCGAACCAGTCCTCCTCCTGGCCTTTGTCCAGCATGATCTGTAACGCGGCCATGCCCACCGCCAGCATGCCTAATCCCCACAGGTCCACGCGTAGCGTGCCGCGGCGAATGTGGGGGGGATCGTAGAGAAACCGCGAGATCATGAGCAGGCTCAAGATGCCGATCGGCACGTTGATGTAAAACACCCAACGCCAGGAGTAGGTGTCCGTAATCCAGCCCCCCAACGTCGGCCCCAGGATCGGAGCAGCCACAATGCCCAGGCCCCAGAGCGCCATCGCTTCGCCCCGCTCCTCGGGAGGGAACTCCTCCAGCAGGACCGCTTGCGAAAGGGGTTGCAGCCCTCCCCCCGTAGTCCCTTGGAGCACGCGGAAGAAGATCAGCGCTCCCAAACTCGGGGCCAGGCCACACAGCACACTGGAAATTGTGAACCCGCTCACCACCGTCAGCAGGAGCCGCTTCCTCCCGATGAAGTTCGCCAGCCACCCGCTGATGGGCAGAATCACCGCGTTGGCAATGAGGTACGAGGTCAACACCCAGGTGGCTTCATCGACGCTGGCGGACATGCTTCCGGCAATGTGCGGCAGACTGACATTCACCACCGACGTGTCGAGCACCTCCATGATGGCGCTCGACATGACCGCGATGGCAATCAGCCAGCGATTCGCCGAACGTCCAACGGAATCTGGAGGGCTCATTTTTCACCGAATGTAACGCGGACCGGCAAATCCGGGCGACGTATTGTTGACAAAGCACGAATGCCCATTGTATTCCAAGAAAGGGGGGAGGATAGTGCCGAGTAACGATTCCCTAATGTCAGCGGGGCGAGGTGCTTATGGGCTACACGCTTAACCCTTCCGGCAGGCGTCGTGCCCCTGGGGGGCGACTCTTTGTCGGGTTTTCCCTCGTTTTTCTCGCGCTTTTTTCATTGGACATCCAGCCCAAGTTTCCCATGCACCGGCGGGGGCAACCGGCTGGCGCGCCCGTCAGCCGCCGGGATGCGACCTACGGCAAGCTGCCTTTGAGCTTTGAGGCGAATCAAGGGCAGACGGACCGGGCTGTCAAGTTCCTTCCGCGCGGGCGGGGCTATGCTTTGTTCCTCACGGGGGACGAGGCGGTTTTGACGATAGAAAAAGCAATTCACAAGTCAAAACGCAAAAGTCAAAAGGCGCTCTCTGTGATCAAGGGACTCGGTAATTCCCAGGAAAAAACACTCCGTGAACTCTGTGTGAAACGGTCTTAACTCTGCACTCCGCTCATCGTTTTCATGAATTATCCGGGCTAGCGGCCGCCGTGCGTCGTCAGTCCGGATGGGGCACGCGGTTACCGTTGCCTTACCCCCAGCAAAATTGTTTTACCTCCGCCACCGCGGGCCGTGCTATGTTACGGCGCGTGGGCGCCGCCTTCGGGCAAGATTCAGGACGGCCGGTCTAGTATGGGTTCTGGGTTCGGGGGGCTGGGTTCTGGGTTCTGGAGGGTTTCCCCAGCACCCAGTACCTAAACCTAGTGTGGCGTCCCATCTTAGAGTTGACAATAGGCGAGACCCCCTCACCCCCACGACAAGCAGAACGTGGGGCCCCCTTCTCGCCTCGGCTGATGAAAACGCCTCGTCGGGCCACCCTCTCCCCCAAGGGGGCGAGGGGCTCGGGGGTGAGGGGGGTCCGTGCATTATCCCATTGTCAAATATTACGCGGGACACCACACTAGAGCCCAGTACGGCACCCAAGGAGGATGGCAGTGACACCGGTTACAAAAGCCTCGGCGGCGACCGCGGGGGAAACGCTCGCGCCGCCCGCAGTTCGCCCCGCAACCAAGCGTAATCTGGCCCTGGATGCCTTCCGGGGCTTCATCATGGTCGTGCTCGCCTCCCGCGGGTTCGGTTTCTCAGGATTGCAGGGTGATCCCACCTGGGGCCGCATGGCGCATTGGTTCGATCACGTTCCCTGGGAAGGCGGCGTTTTCTGGGACATGATTCAGCCTTCCTTCATGTTCATGGTGGGCGTGGCGATGCCGTTCGCCTTGAGCCGCCGCCGGGAGTTGGGCGCCACGGACCGCGATAACTTCCGCCACGTCCTGGTGCGCTCGATTCACCTCATCATTCTGAGTCAAATCATCATTTGGGTGGATGCCGGCAGAATCCGGCCGCAACTGATCAATGTCCTCTCCCAGATCGCGTTCACTTATTTCTTTACCTACCTGATTATGAAGTGGCGCTGGAGCTATCAGGCGGTGGCCGCGGTGGCGCTGCTGGCGGGGTGGACCGCCCTGTTCTTCGCGTTTCCGGGACCGGACGGGCCCTTTTCCCCACGCAATCACATCGGCCTGCGGGTGGACCGCGCCATCTTTCACTATGACTACGACCCGGCCTACTCCACGCTCAACTTCATTCCCAGCACGGTGTGGACGCTCACGGGCGCCTGGGTGGGGCGCATGCTGATGACCTCGCAAGCGCGCGGAAGCAATTTAAAGAAGCTGGCCGGCGGCATGCTTCTGTCCTTTACGGTGGCGTTCGCGTTGCATCCCTGGATTCCTTTTATCAAGCAGCTCTGCACCGCCTCGTTCATTCTCTACAGCCTCGGATGGGTGCTGTTCATGTTGATCGGGTTCTACGTGGTCATTGAAATGCTGGGATTTCGGAAATGGACCTTTGCGCTGGTGGTGGTGGGGATGAATTCGATCTTCATCTATTCCGTGAGTGAGGTGCTGTTTGAGTGGCTGGACCGAGCGGTCGGCGTGTTCACCTTCCACTACACTTTCATTGGCAAGCTCGCTCCCGTTGCACAAGCCACGACGGTGCTGCTAGTGATGTGGTACATGTGCTACTGGCTGTATAAGCGCGCCATCTTTTTCAAGCTTTAAGCCTTGACACGCAGGGTGGCTGGCCAGTACCTAGAACCCAGCACCTGACCCTCGCCCCGCTACGCGAGAAGGGCTTAAGAAATAAACAATCTCACGCCAAGACGCCAAGGCGCAAAGACCGCAAAGAACCACTGCGCTGTTTTCTTTGCGCCTTACCACCTTGGCGTCTTTGCGTGAAATGTTTTTGCTCGTCCAGGAATGATTTCTCAGCTTCGAATGGATTGGGTCAAGCTGGAATCAGATGCTGCAGGTTGGACCCCCTCACCCGGCCCGCCCCGGCTGGAGAAAGCGCCGGTTGCGGTCCACCCTCTCCCCCAAGGGGGCGAGGGTTGGAGATTTGGATCGAGGTTGGAGCAAGGCGTGGATTACCTGGTCGCCGGATAATAATACATCCCCTTCATCACTCTTTCCGCCGGACCCGTCAGTGAAACTTCACCCTCCTGCGGCCACGCTACTCCCAGGGTGCCGGCCTCGGTCCGAACGCGTACTCGGCGGTCGGTGAGGCCGTTGAGAATGGCGGCCACCGTCGCGGCGCAGGAACCCGTTCCCGACGACATCGTGTGACCGACTCCCCGCTCCCAGAATCTCACCTCGATTTCGTCCTTGGCGAGCAGGCGGACGAACTCGACATTGGTGCGGTTGGGGAAATGCTCGTTGTGCTCGATCTCCTGGCCCAGTCGCCGCCAATCGACCGTTTCGAAATCGGCCACAAACACGCTGCAATGAGGATTCCCCATGGATGTGATCGTAACCGGCAATTCGCCCCGATAAGTCTTGAGAGGGAATCGAAGCAGGGGAGACACCGTCTCGGCCGGCTGGAAGGGAATCTGCGCCGCGGTGAGAATGGGGCGCCCATGCGCACGCGGAACATCCACCTCCCGGGGCTCGACTTCCCCTTCTCCAGCGTCTTCACCCCCGCCGGGGTTTCAATTTCCAGCGCGCGCTTCTGCGGTTTACGCTCCACGAGAAACGCCCCGGCACAGCGAATGCCGTTTCCCGACATTTCCGCTTCACTGCCATCCGCATTGAAAAAGCGGATGCGCGCGTCGTGGCCGCGCACCTCGGGTTTCATGACCACGATCAGGCCATCCGCGCCGACGCCAGTGTGGCGATCGAGAATTTTGCGCGCGAGGGGGGAAAGACCGGAGGGAAGGTCGCTCTCGAGGGCGACGAGCCAATCATTCCCCTGACCGTGGTATTTAACGAAAGGAACTACCTTTGTCAAGTCACCCCCCCAAAGCGTAGTGCCTGAAATTGGTGTTGTAGGATTGGTGGTTTTCTACAATCGTGAGATTCCAGCCTGCTTAGTTTTGATTAACTAAGCGAATGAAATGAGGCCGGGAGGCAGCTCATCAAGTTTGTTATGGGTTACGTTGATGATTATCGGGGAAGACTCAATTATAGTTGAACCGCCGTATTCAAGCCACATCTTCATAGTATATAAACCTACTTGTCCGATAGGAAAGCCCATCCCATTCACCGTAACCTGCTGGTGAGTCTTACCACTCTCTGGCGAGAATTTTACTTCTACTGGTGCGCTAAACGGTTCTCCTTTAGGATAAAACAATTGAATCAACTGACGATACTCTTTACCGATGTCTCCAGGTTCTATTTCCCATGAAGCATAGGCCCACCATTCCTTCGCGGCGATAGCGTTAGGTGGGATGTCAGGGGCAGTAGGTAGGATTTGTGCCGAGATATCATTGAAGAGCGAGATTAGGGACGTCCTACCATCCTTGTCGGTTATCACTTTCTCGCAAAGGGCAAATATATATAGTCTTGGCATGACTAGGCCGCCGACATAACAAAGGGCTCAGTTGAACGATTGATTCTTAAGCCCACTACTAGACTGGCGCTCGCAGTCACTGTGTGTGCGAACCTAGGGACAGCTTGGTAGTATCCACCATTTATTAACTGCATCCAAGGATTCCAGTATATGGGCGGATTTCCAAAGAACCAGCGAGCCCCTCCAGCAATCCACATCTCTCGCAATTGTGCGTGGCTGAATTCGGCATCGTCATTCCCAAACTCTGTTGAACAGCAAGGACAGATATGGTAATCCCTTGGAGGATAGGGGAGTCTGGGGAACAGGCAAACTGGGCAAACGTAGTTCATGTGAAGATTCTACCGCACTGCCAGGCAAAATAGCCAGCGGCACCATGATGGCGCACGACTTCAGACGATCTAACAATGTGAAAAGTCCTTATAAACTCGGGGGCTGGACAGACCACACCGATACGGTACGTAATAAATCCGAAACGGACCCGGTCTCCACCATTTATTCTGATGCATTCCTGGACCTCAATCGCCATTTCGTCAAACATAAACTCATCCGCCATCTGTTCGTACTCCATGGCGTCGGAGGCTCCAACCTTCTGTCCATGCTTCGCGAAATGGATATCGCGCTCTAAGGTATCTTGAAAAGGCATTGGGAATAGCTTTTATGATACCTCGGATCGCGCTGTCAAGTTAGATTTAACTTCAAGACCGTTTCCCGAAGAGGATCAATTGGCTAGATTGAAGGCAGCTAACGCTCACGCTGCGCAGACTTTTTCTTCTCGTTATCGCCGCCGGTAAATTTTAAACCATCCCTCGCCCTGAAATGTCCCCTGATCGACAACTTCATAATCCTTGAAGGCCTGGGGGTAAGCCTGCATCAGGCTATCGATAGGGTCGCCGTCGCCGCGGATAATCCACTCCACCCACTTTTCCGGCTCGGTGTGCATTCGAGCCCAGAATTTGCGGCTCTGATTCGTCAAGGTATTACGAAAGTAGATACCGACTTGCGGCATCACGCAAGGCCACTTCCCCACCGCCACCAGAATGCGTCCCCCATCGTAGCGCCCGCGCAGGAACTCGATGATAGCCCGCTGCCGCCGGGCGCGGCAAGGGGTATTCAGAATTCCTTCCTTCACCACGGGCATTTCCCGCGGGCCCGCGGCGGTCAATACGGCAAACTGCCTCCCCAGCACCGCCAGGAAAATAATCAGCAAGACGATGCGGAGATTCCTTCCCAAGCGCGGGGAAAAAACAAACGACGGAAACAGCGCGACCGCTGCAATCATTTCCACTCCGTACCGCACGTTGTAATAGGTATTGGGGAAAAGGGTCGGCACATAGAGCGGGACCGCTGCGTACGCCATCGCCTGAATATAGAAGGGCAGCGGAACGATGAGCAGCACGGCCACGGCGCCGCGCCGGGATTCGCGCAGGCTGGCGCACCAAGCCACCAAACCCAGCACGGCTAACTCCAGCGCGTAGATCCCAATCACAAGCTTAAGATCTTCCAGGTAATAGCGCGTGGAAAGGAGCAAGCTCCCATCGGTGGGATAAGGGAACGCCGTGGTGGCCAACTGGTGGGCGTAAATATCTTTCGCCGAGCCGAGGCCGTTATAGAACTCCAAAGGGTTGTGGAAGCGATGGGCGTTGTGAATCAGCCATAACAGGGGGCCGGCGCCAGAGATGCCGGCAAAGAAAAACGCCCGAATAATGCGCTGCCTCCACGGGTAGGGGTGGATCAGCAATACCAGCAGGGTGGCAAAAGGCAGAACGTTCCAGCCTTCATAACGCGTAAGGGTCGCCATGAACGCGGCAACGGCGGCGCCGGCCAGCGATTTCCACGAGCCCGATTGCGCATAACGAAAAAGCGCGTAAGCCACCAGCACCGCCCACAAAATCGCCAGCGGCTCGGTGAGCGGCGTGCTCGCGAGATAAAGGAAGCTGGGACACAGCAAGGCCCCGGCCAGAGCTACCAGCCCCGCCGCCAGGTTACGATTGAGCTCCGCCCCCAGCCGGAAGAGCAGATAAGTGGTCAGCGCAAACGCCGCGGAGGAAACCAGTCCCCCCGCCAGGCCGGTGCGCCAAAGAAAATCGTTGGCGGCCAACGGGGCGCAAATCAAGTGATAAAGGGGCAACCAGACGCTGCCAATTTCCTCGTAGCCGGGGGTGAGGGAATCAAAGATGCGGCGCGCGCCCTCCATATGGGCCAGCCCGTCGCCATAAAGGTTGGAGAGGCCTCGGGTGTAGAAATAGTGGAGGCTGGCGCAGGTTACTCCCAAAATCAGAATGGCCACTGCGCCGTGCGCCGGGGCGGGAATGCGCCAGGGTTCCTCGGGCGAGGGGTGGGATTCGACGGCAGAATCATGCATCAAAATGCGTCAACTGTTTGATTTCGCGATAACGCGATTCGATTTCTCCCGGCGTCAGTCGTAGAAGGCGGCCCACCCCGAATTCTTCCACGGCAAAACTTCCCATGACCGACCCATACACCGCGGCGCGGCGCAGGTTGGCATCCGACAGGTCGCCGGTGCGCGCCAGATGACCCATGAACCCGCCCGCAAAGGTGTCGCCCGCCCCGGTGGGATCGAAAACTTCATCAAGCAGGTAAGCGGGTACGGTGAAAACGGACTCCGGACCGAAGAGCGTGGCGCCGTGCTCGCCGCGCTTGATCACCAGGATGCGCGGACCGAGCTGGCGAATGCTCTCCGCCGCTTTTTTCAAATTGTGCTGGTGGGAGAGCATCCGGGCTTCGCCTTCGTTGATCAGCAGAATATCCACCGTCGCCAATACTTTTGCCAGCTCTTCGGGCATGCCCTGAATCCAGTAGTTCATGGTGTCCAGGGCGCTGGCGCGAAGCTTGGGAAAGGCGCGGTGCACGTTGAGCTGCAAGGTGGGAACAATGTTGCCGAGAAATAGATATTGGCTGTCGAGGTAAGCGGCCGGAATCTTGGGCACGAAGCTTTCAAACACGTTGAGTTGGGTGTCGAGCGTGTGCGCCTGATTCATGTCGCCGGTGTATTCACCCTTCCAACGAAAGGTGCGGCCGGGGACTCGTTCCACGCCCGCGGTGTCGATGGAGCGTTCGCGAAAAACCTGGAACTGCTGTTCCCCAAAGTCTTCCCCCACCACGGCGACGACGGAGACCGAAGTGAACCAGCTTGCCGTGACGGAAAAAAACGTCGCCGACCCTCCGAGAATCTCCTCCACCTCGCCGTGCGGCGTGCGAATCGAATCGAAGGCAATCGAACCAACCACCAGCAGTGACATAGGGGTACCCTTCACCTCGCGGGCGCGGATTGACCGGCGCTTTTACTTCAGATACTTGCCCACCAGCAGGGCCAGCTTTTTCCTGGTCGCGGCGGGGATCTTCTGGCGATCGGTAAGCATCGCGTGGGCCAGCGCCGAAGCGCACTTGCAGTTTCGCGCCGCAGGGAGAGAACGCACCGCGAGCCGCACAATCTTCCGTGAATTTTCCACGTTGCGCGAGAGATAGTCAAGGACCTGCGTCACCGTCACGGCGTCGTGATCGGGGTGCCAGCAATCGTAATCGGTGACCATGGCCAGCACGGCGTAACAGATTTCCGCTTCGCGCGCCAGCTTGGCTTCCGGGAGGCTGGTCATCCCGATGATGTCCATGCCCCACGCCCGGTAGAGGTTGGATTCCGCCTTGGTGGAAAACGCCGGGCCTTCCATGCAAAGATATGTCCCACCCTTGTGATGTGGCACGCCCGAGCCGCCACAGGCTTCCGCGAGCGCGTCCACGACCGTCGGACATACGGGAGAATCGAACCCGATGTGCGCTACCAGGCCGCCGCCGAAGAACGTGGAGATGCGCTGGCGCGTGCGGTCAACGTACTGGGTGGGCAGCACCATGTCCATCGGGTGGAAGTCCTCACGCAACGAGCCCACGGCGCTCACCGAAATGATGCGCTCCACCCCGAGCTTTTTGAACCCGTAAATGTTGGCGCGAAAATTGAGCTCGGAGGGACTGATCACGTGGCCGCGCCCATGGCGGGCCAGGAACGCCACCTGCCGCCCTTCCAGCGTGCCGACCATGTAAGCGTCCGAAGGTTTTCCGAAAGGCGTGGTGATACGCATCTCGCGAACCTTCTCCAGGCCCGGCATCTGGTAAAGACCGCTGCCCCCGATGACTCCAATCTGTGCTTTGGCCAAACTTCCTCCTCTTCCGCAGTCAGCTTTCAGCACTCAGCTTTCAGCACTCAGCATTCAGCATTCAGCACTCAGCTTTCAGCGTTCAGCTTCCAGCCAAGATTTTAGCTGATGGCTGACCGCTGAAAGCTGATTGCTCCGTCCTCTCTGCACGGCCAGCTTAACCCACCGCCTCAGTGGAAATCTTGCCCTCAATATTTACCAAGCGCGCCCAGGGAACGCAAGGGTCGTGGGGAAAGACCATCAGCGCCTTGGCCGCCACGAGTTCCGGCAACAATCGTTTTTTGTTGGCAAGCGTCTCCATGGGATAAAGATCGAAACTGGTCATCCAAGGGTAGGCAAGATGCAAATTTGTGGGCACCAGATCCGAGGGAAAGAACGCCGTATCGCCTTCTGATTCCACCCGCACGCATTGCATACATCGAGTGTGCCCCGCGCCGACCTCCACCCGCACGCCCGGAACGATTTCCGCGTCCCCGTCCAGAAACTCAGTTTGCGCCTGCGCTGCCGAGAAGAAATTCTCCATATAGCTGGCACGATTGCGCTCCGTTGGATGGTGAGCGTCATCCCATTCACCGCGCTGCACGAAATATCGCGCGCGGGGGAAAGTGGGCACCAGCCTTCCCTCCTCGCGCCGAACGTTCCACCCGCAATGGTCAAAGTGAAGATGCGTGTTGATGACGATGTCGATATCGCGTGGCTCGAGATGCAACTTCTGGAGTTCGCCAGGCAGCGTCCGGGAGTGATCCACACCATAAATATCATTGAATTTGACGTCGAATTTATCTCCGATGCCGGTCTCGACCAGAATGTTATGGCGGCCCGTTTGGATCAGGAGACAAGTCAAGCTAATGCGGATCCGATTGCGCGCATCGGCGGAGATTTTTTTCTCCCAAATCGGCTTGGGAACAATCGAAAACATCTGCCCGCCATCGAGCAGGAAGCTTCCGTCAGAAATCGCGTGCAGGTGGAATGCGCCTAGTTTCATGATTCCTCAATCAATTCGATCAGCACCCCGGCGGTGCTCGCGGGATGGATAAAGGCAATGGGCGCGTTTCCGGCGCCCCGGCGGGGCTGGCGATCAATCAGACGCACGCCGTCGCTCTCTAACCTCCGCAACGCTTCCGACAAATCCGGGACGGCGAACGCCAGATGATGAATCCCCTGGCCGCGCCTGGCGATAAAACGCGCGATGGGGGAATCCGCCGCGGTGCTCTCCAGCAATTCCAGGCGGCTATCGCCGAGGTGGAAAGCTGCCACGCGCACCTTCTGGCCGGCAACACACTCTTCCGCTTCGGGAGCTTTCCCCACCAGTTTTTGAAAGACGGGGACAGCCCGCGCCAGTGATTCCACCGCGATGCCCAGGTGATGAATCTTTACTCCGGCACTGGACGAAGAAAATGCGTTCGAGGAGTCCGCACTCCCCGGCAGCAACGCAGCGATGATTTCCTCCACAATCTGGTGCGGGTCCCTTTGGTGCGATAAGAGATCAGCCACCTGCCGGTCAATTGAGCCGTCGAGGAGCGGCGCCGCAACGGCTCTTTCAAAAAGTGTTTGCCGCAGCAGATCCAAAAGTCGCGAGCGCCAATGCTCTTTGCGCCGCTGTTCCATGACATCGCTTTCTTCGCTGAAAGCGTAAAACTGATCGAGCGCCTGGAGCAAATCTGCAATGCCCTGCCCCGTGGTGGCCACGGTTTTAACAATGGGAGGGCGCCAGTCATCGGGGCGAGTGGCCAGGGAGAGCATTGCCGTGACTTCCTGCTCGACGCGGTCGGCCCCCGGGCGGTCCGCCTTGTTGATGACATACAGGTCGGCAATTTCCATCACGCCGGCTTTGAAAGTTTGAATGTCATCGCCGAGGCCCGGCACCAACAGGAGGACCGTCGCGTCCGCAAGGCGCGCCACTTCCACTTCGTCCTGCCCCACCCCGACGGTTTCGATTAAAACCACTTCGCAACCTGCGGCGTCGAGAATCGTGACCGCATCCTGAGTGGTGGGAGCAAGACCACCGAGTTGCCCCCGCGTCGCCATGCTGCGAATGTAGACGCCCGGGTCGTTCGCCAGGCTTTGCATGCGCACCCGATCACCCAGAATGGCGCCCCCCGAAAAGGGGCTGGTGGGATCGACCGCAAGGATTCCAACGCGCGCACCGCGGCGGCGATACTCGGCCGCCAGCTTTTCCACGAGCGTGCTTTTCCCCGCCCCCGGCGAACCCGTAAGCCCCACCACCCGCGCCCGACCCGCCTTGGGAAAAAGCTTGCGCAGCAGTGGAACCGCCGGAGGGTCGCGGTTCTCCACCGAAGAAATGGCCCGCGCGATGGCGCGCCGGTCACCTGCCAGAATCTTTTCCAGCCAGTCGTGATCTATTTCGGGCATGGCAAAGTTCTCACGGAGGGGTACCGGCCCCGCCGTTTTGTTGCAATGTAGAAATGGGTCGGAACCCCAGATGCGTCTCCGGCAGAGATGGAACACCCGTTTATCTGCCCATAACTCAGGCTATAACACAACCCGGAGGCCGTCAAGAAAACGGCGCGCTGCACATCGGGACCTCGCAATCGTGTTAAGCTATTGTGCGACGTTGGGCTGTGAGGCGTACTCCCTATGAGGAGCGCCTCGCCACCCCAGGGCTGCACTGGCGAAATCGGAGGATGAGAATTTAGGCGAAGATGGTCAAGTACCTAACCTGGTTTCTGGCTCTGGCCGTGACATGCGCCGCTGCCATGGCACGTGAGCGCAAGGCTCAAACCGCGAAGGTTGCCATCCAAGCCGGCCAGGCGGGGTGCCGGGTGGATTTGGACGCGGACGCGGCGGGCTCCACCGATGCCGCTGGAAATCTCATCATTGCGGATGTCGACCCCGGTGACCATTACCTTCATATTCACTGCCCGGGTAAGCCGGAGGCGGCCTACTTCATTTCCCCAAAGGCCAACGAGGAAGCTCGCATCGGTCCGATACCGGATGCGCCGTCCTCACCGGAGGGAAGCAATCCAATCGTCCTGGCCGAGGACAAAATCCAGTTGCGGCGGCTGGTACAGCAGGCTGTCCAATTGCGCGGGCAAGCACGATTGGACGAAGCGGTCGCCGCTCTTCGCGAAGCCATGAAGCTGGATCCGGAGAACTCCGACCTGCACCGCGAGCTGGGCATCACATTCCTGCTATCCAAAGAATGGAAGCGCGCCCGCGTGGAGATGATCGAGGCTATCCGGCATGATCAGACTGACGCCGACGCCCACAACGGCCTTGGCTATGCGCTGGAGAAACTCGGAGATATCGACGGCGCCGTGAAGGAGTATCGCACCGCCACCCACCTCGAACCCGATGACCCCACCTACCGCACCCACTATTTCGACGCGATGGTGAAGCTTCAATCACGGGACGAGGTGAAGAAATGAAGTGGGGATTTATAGAATGACGTTTTGGTCCATTAGTTTCACCGGAAGCTTGCCCTCACGACGCCGCGGCGCGCCGCGGGGCAACGACCTCACGCAGAACTGTCAAAGCGCGTTCACATCCGGCGCGATCCACATCAAGATGCGTAACCATGCGAATGCTTCGCGCGTTGGTGGCGTTCGCCAGGACGTTTTGGGCAGCCAGGAGCTTCGAGATCTCCGGAGCCGTCATCCCTGTTCCGGAAACGTCAAAGAACAAGATATTGGTCTCGACCTTGGCGGGATCAATGGTTATTCCAGGAATTTGCGCCAACTCCTGGGCCAAGAACTTGGCATTGGCGTGATCGATGTGAAGCCGCTTGGGACCCTCCTCCAAGGCAATCAGACCGGCGGCAGCCAACACACCGGCTTGCCGCATTCCGCCGCCGAGCATCTTCCGGACGATGCGCGCTTCCTCGATAAATTCTTTGCTCCCCACCAGCATCGACCCCACCGGTGCACCCAGTCCCTTGGAAAGGCAGAACATCACTGAGTCGAAGTTCCTGGTGAGATCCACGACGGACTTCCCCAAGGCCACGCTGGCGTTGAAAATTCGCGCGCCATCGAGGTGTACGGGCAGCCCGGCCGCGTGCGCATGATCTACGATGTCAGTTGTATTCGCCATCGGGTACACCGAGCCTCCCGCCAGGTTTGAAGTGTTTTCGAGTTCGATCAGTCCGGTGCGGGCCCGATGGTCGTTTCGGGCGCGGACGTGCGGTGCAATCAGGTCCCACGTCAAGATCCCGTCTTCGGCGTGAATCGTACGCGGGACCAGTCCGGAAAACGCCGAAACCATTCCCATTTCAAAGTTGTAAATATGGCAGCGGTCCTCGCAAATCACTTCCTGTCCGTGGCGGGTCAAGACTTTGAGGGCCGTCTGGTTCCCCATGGTTCCCGACACAACGTACAGCCCGGCTTGGCGCCCGAAGATCTCCGCCGCACGATCCTGAAGGCGGTTGACCGTAGGATCCTCGCGATAAACGTCATCCCCCACCTCGGCGTCGTACATGGCCTTGCGCATGGCGGCGGAAGGTTTGGTAACGGTATCGCTGCGCAAATCTACAATTGGTGCTGGCATAAAATCTCACGCTCCCATCACATTGAAAAGTAGTTCCCTGAAACCCATTATGTGAGCCGCCGACCCCTCACACGCAGACGAATTCCTGGAAAATTTCATTGGAGATGAGGTAGGCGTGGCGAGCCAAGCGCACTCGCACGCCCTGGCAAACCACCCAACCTTCACGCGCGAGGCCTCGAATCTTATCCTCCCAACGTTTGAGGCCGCTCGCTCCCCAACGCTCCCGCGCCAAGTCCAAATCAACGCCTTCGACTTGCCGCAATCCGAGAAAAAAGAATTCTTCCACCTGCTCTTCCCCCGCCAGGGTGCGAACCTCCGCGATGGGCGACTGCCCCGCGTCCAATTTGGCCAGGTAGCCCTGCACATCGATCTGATTTGACCAGCGCCGTAAGCCGTCAAAAGAATGCGCCCCCGCACCAAGGCCCACATAGGGCGCAAGCTGCCAATACTTGCGATTGTGGCGCGACTCAAACCCCGGCAAGGCAAAGTTGGAAATTTCGTATTGGGCGTAACCTTCGCTCGCCAGGAAGGCGCAGCCGGATTCATAGGCGTCCGCCATGAAGTCATCGCCCGGCACTGCGGCGGCATGATAACGATTCCCGCCGTGGACCACCTCCCTTCCCAGGCGGCTCTTTTCATCCACCTCCAATAGGTAGAGCGACACGTGCTCCGGCCGCAGCTTCACCGTGGCTTCAAGACTGCGGCGAAAGGACTCCTCCGTCTGAAAGGGCAGCCCGGCAATCAAATCCAGGCTGAGGTTTTGGAAACCCGCCTGACGGGCCTCGTGTACGAGCGCGGAACTGTCGTCAGCGGAGTGCAAGCGGCCGACTGCACGGAGTTCCCGGTCGTCAAACGTTTGCGCCCCGATGCTCAGCCGGTTCACACCCAGGCGGCGCAGAACGCGAAGCAAATTGGAGCCCGCCGAGCCGGGAGTCGTTTCCAGCGTGAATTCGACGTCCTCGCTCCAGCGCAGATGTTCCTCCAAGGCGCGGACGAAAAGGCCCAGACGCTCCTCTCCCAGCATAGTGGGCGTACCGCCGCCCATGTAAATCGAATCGACAGGGTGGGAGATGACTTCCTGGGGGACACCGTAGGCGGCAGAGAAATCTTGCCATCCTTCCAATTCACGGTAAAGGTTACCCGTGTAGTGATCGAAGATGGAGCTCCGCTCCACGCGCGAGCTGAAGTTGCAAAAGCTACACTTGGACGCGCAAAAGGGGACCTGGATGTAGACGCCGAGGGTTGACATTTCAGCGTTTGGAGCGATGCTCACTTTGGCCACCGGATGTTGTTGGATGCTGCCGCCTTCAATCCGGCACCACTTTGATCCGCAGCTCGCGGCGCCGCGGGCCGTCAAAATCGCACAGGAAAACCCCTTGCCAACGGCCCAGGATCAGACGCCCGTTATCAACGAGCAAGGATTTTGAGTTCCCAATCAGCGCCGCCTTCAGGTGCGCATCGCAGTTGCCATCGTTGTGGTGATAGGCGTGGTCACGCGGCGCCAATGACTTGAGGAAATTGTCGAGGTCCTTTTGCAAAGCCGGATCGTCATTCTCATTGATCAGAATCGCCGCCGTGGTGTGGGGGACAAAGAGGAAACATGTTCCGCTTTGCGCCCCCGACTCGGTCACGACCTTTTGCACAAGGTCCGTGATGTCCTTGAAATCGACCCGCGCATGGGTTTCAACGTGAGCGGTGTGCAGGCGGGCAAGCGTCCGGGGAGAGGGAATCGCTTTGCCGGCTTCGGGTGATGCCATAAGTCCTCGCGTGTTCGATCGTGTTGCGCACGCTTCGCCGTGTTTCATGGTGTGGCGTGCGCTTGATGCAAAGCCTCCAGTAACGCCGCCGGTGCGGGAGGATATACCGCAACAACGGGCACCTTTTTTTTGACAAGGTCCGCGGTACGCTGCACATTCAACCTCTCGAGCAGGAACGCGAATTTCCTCTCCAAATCTTCTCCGATCCGGCTTCGGACGGAGTCGCCAAGCTCCCAGAACTTTCTCTTGAAGGGTCCGAAGGCCTTTTTCCGGGTCTTGTAAATGAACTGCTCGTCGGTATCCCCGGGCTTCTTTTCATCGGCACAAGTCTTGCGCAGGTACTTATAAATCTCCTCCTTGAAGTCGCGCGGGAAAGCTGGATTTTCGTAAATCAAGTTCTGGAACTCCGTCGCCAGGTGGACTTCCGCAGCTTCGCACTCCGCGAACTTATGGAAAGCGTCCGCGGGCAGAGTCGAGGCGCCGTGCTGCACCGCTCCGGCCATGCCGTAGTGGTCGCGGGCGGCCTCCGAGAGCTTGCGCAAGGTTTCGAAATCGATGGCGACCTGGGCCACGGTTCCATCCGCGAGCACCACCCCACCGTGCGTGGTGCCGGTTTGAACGCTGATTTTGGAGAGCCCTTTCTTCTTGCCGGCGTGTTTTGAAAGCGTGGCGAGGAAACCGTCCATGTAGGCGGCCAGTTCGTCGAGCGTGGAATTCTTTTTCCCCACTTCCCCGATCTCGCCCCCCAGGGAAACGGTGATCCCCACGGGTTCGATTGAGCGCACGTAAGCTGCCAGCCTGGCGCTGGCTTCGAAATTCGCGCGCTGTTGCTCCCGCACTCCTGGCTTGGTGAGATCAACCAAGGTGGACGTATCGATGTCGAGATTGTAGTACCCCGCGGAGATGGATTCCTGAGCGAAGTGACGAATTCCCTGTAGTTCCCCCTCGGGGTCCTTGGCAAATTTGTGGGCGTTCGCTTGATAGTGGTCACCCTGAATAAAAATCGGACCCTCAAAGCCTTCCTTCAGCGCCGCGGCCACCATGACGGTCGCAAACTCCGAGGGCTTTTGGTCGGTGTAGTTGCTCTCCCTCCGCGAAAGTTCAAAAATGAAAGCCCCCGCCTTCAAATGCAGCGCAGCCCGGACAACCGCTCGGGCCACATCGTAGCTCAGGCCACGGATGTTAATCGCCGGCACCGCAAAGCCACCGGCCTCCTTTCTTCCCCGAGCTTCATAAAGGCCTTGAATCGATGAGGGAATAACACCCAACTCCAGGCCCGCGCGCCGGATGATCCAGCGGGCCGTGTTTCGTACTTCCTCGTTTCCCCCGAAGACGCTGTTCCACACAAGCAAATCCAGGGTCTGGGCAATGAACTTTTGTGGGTTTCTTAGAACGATTCCACCACTGTCAGAAATCTCATAGATGGCGCGATCGCGAGTGATCAGATCGAGCGCTGAACCAACATTCATGATGGCCTCTCAAGATAAGCTTACCCCATCGGTGCAGCTTGGGATTATACCAGACCGTCGAAAATCGAGTTTGAAAGGTGTAGACCCGAGTAATCATGGAGCGGTCATCATCGCCTGACCCGGGCGCAAACGGATGGGCGGGGCGAGGCCGAACATGCTGTCCATTCGCTGACTCTTGGGCATGCGGTAGATGTCAGAACTTGAATGTTTGATGATCCGAGCAGCGGACTTGAATGTGGACGAGCAAACGGTCAAGCAACTCGTAGCCGGCACGACCCAGGAAGTATGCCCCACCCACGCGGCGCTCCTGGAGATCTTTATGCGGCAGGAGAAATCGCGACAGGGCCTGGACGTGACGGACAAGTAATTCCGAGCGGCCGAGCGCGGCCCGGGTCAGCTTGCCGCGCAGACGCTCCATTTGGTATTTGATCTTCTCCTTGGTATGTTGCAGTGTATCCAGCAAGGTAGGGTCAAGCTTCTCGATATCGCCATGGAGACGGGTCAAGAGCTGCTCCAACTCTAGCTCGCTTCGATCGAAACGCTCTGACCAACCCTCGGCGAATCCGGTAGCGGCGATCTTCTGACTCAGGTGCTCCTCGCCCTGCCACACATCCTCCAGGCCCACCTTGTACTTTTCCATCAAGCGGTCGCTCCGCGAGTCCAGCAGGGTGAATGCCGCGCGCGGAAATGCCACCGGCTGGGGGCGGCCCAGTGCCCCGTAAAGCGACTGCGCCTGGCCGAGATACGCCAACTCGGAGGGGCCTGCCACATAAGCCAGCGTGGGTAGAAGCAAATCCTGTACCAGCGGGCGCAAGAGCACGTTGGGGGATAGGTCCAACGGCCGTTGGGCAAGTAAGGATTGGAGTTGGGATAATGAGAATCTCTTCGCCCCCGTCGATGAAGAACTTGCCGTCACGTTGGTGCAACGCTAACCGGTCACCGTGCCGGGCCACAAAGACCAGGGTTGAATCCTCCACCACGTGTACTTGGGCGTGATACCCGCGCTGCATTAAGGCGTGCGTGCTTTCCAAAACGCCGGCCCGAAGTTCCGCCGCTTTCCCCAGCGCCTGCTGATAAACCCTGGAGCTAAGCCGGTGCACGGATTCATCCAAGGGGTCCATCAGAATTACGCCCCAGCGACCGAATAGACGGGTCATGAATCGCGCAAAGCTCTCTCCCCAGGTCGCGCCGGGAACGTAGCACTCCCGCAAGTCTTCGAGCAGCCGGGAGCGCGACTCACCCTCCGGCAGGACTGCTTCCATTTGGTCAAGCGCCGCAGAAACCTCCGGCGTGTGGCGGACCTCGCCGACGGGCGAACGTGGCGAGGGACGGTTCCCGGAATCGCGCAACGGAAGCAAATGGTACTCTTCGTCGAAGGTTGCTCCCTGCGAAACCTCCTCCAAGTCGTGGTCCTCGGTGGCCAACCAAAATACCGGGACACAAGGAAGGCCCTGATCGGAAAGTGACTGCGCAAGCCGCACCGTCGTGAGCGCCTTGTAAAGCGTAAAGGCGGGACCCGAAAACAGCCCCACTTGCTGCCCCGTCACAATCGCGAACGCGCCCGCTTCGCTCAGCCGCTGGATGTTCGCTAGAGTCGCCTCCGGACAGCCAAACGCCCGATTCTGTCGCGCCAGGACTTCGGCAATCTCCCCCCGCCCAAACTCAAATTTGCTCATTTGAGCTGCGACGGCCCGATAGCTTTGGGGATCGTACGGTGAGCCGTTATAAAAATGGCTGACCCTATCGAAGTGGTAAAGATAATCCGTGAGCAGTGCGCTGGAGTGAGGAACGTGTGTGTAAGGGATACAGGTTGCGGTCATGGGAATCACTTATCCTACACGGTCTGCCTGCCAGCGGCAATGTTTCAGCATGGGTGTCGCAGCAATTCCCGCCACCCTTCTGAGCATACGTCTACAAATGGCCTAGAGGCATTAGATGTGCGAACTACGATAGAGTTACGGAGGCAATCCCTAAAGAGATTGAGGCGGCAGGGCACACGCCACAAGGGCGCCCCCGCCCCTTAAAGCGGAAATTGTAAAACCCTCATTAAAGCCGCGTCGATTTTTGCCCCAGCTATGAGAGCCGCATCGATGCCCCCCCAGTCGGCAGAGGCCGAGGCGGCGTCTTGCCCGAGCCGTTTGCCGGCTGGCGGGATTCTACTTGCCAATGGTCACCGGACTTCCGCAGAACGTACTGCTGACGAATCACCAACTCAGTCACACTTGGGCTCTGAAACCTTACATAGGCTTCCGCCGTGTCACCGTGGAACTTAACTTCTTCAACTTCTAATTCCATGCTGTGGAAGACACCCTGGGGCAGGTTTCGAACGTGATCCTTGATGACCGGACGAATCGCCAAAGTGGCGGCAAGATTCTGCGCGGTTCCGGTTATGTCTTGGAAGGCAGGTTGGGCAGGATGATTCGGTTTGAAAGGTCCCAGGGGCCGGGATGATGGGGGATGGTAAGGCTTCAGGGGGGCAGCTGTCTTGGCGGTCGCGGCGGATCCGGATCCAGAGGGGGTTCCCTTCGGAGTCCGTAGAAATGCGTCCAATTCCTGCTCAATTTGCGCGATCCCCTTCTCGTGCCGATCGCGAGCTTTCTTAATGCGCCAGTCCACTAAGGGCTGAGCGAGATATCCTCCGACAGCGAGGATGGGTTTCCAAGGCAGCAGAATAATGAGCACCACAAACGCACATCCCCAAAAACCATAGAGCGCCAGCACGCTGACCAAAACTGCTTGCAGGGCAATGCGGATCTCCGACTCATTCGTGATCATTGTCTCCTCACATCAAAAGCGCAAGGTCCGGTGGCAACCCTTTGCGCAGTCTCCAGTTCTCGGCCCGGGCAGAGGCGATTTCCTTGGGCTCTTTAGGGAGGAGCTTGCAGGCAACATGGACTTTCTCAATCGACACCTCCTGCACGAAAACTGGGCAACAGGCGGCCGATTCGTCCGCCCGCTGGGCAAATCTTGCCGGAGCTTGACGGCTAAGTCCCGGCCAGGCAACCCATCCACGAAGGACTATGCAAAACGCATGCCATCCTGCTCTCCCGGCGACCGAGCTTCCCGCGACGGCCGAGACGGCGCGCCGATGGCTGCACCCAAGAAAGATCCTGTGTGGGGGGATGAGAAGTTTCTAAATTGGCCATCCTTGGGCGGCTCTAATAATCGGCCACCCGCGTGGCTCATTCAGAACAGCGTGTAGATGTAGGGTGCGGCGACCTCTGCGGCCCCAATGAGCACCACCAGGAATGCCAGAGCGATGATGAACAATAGAGGCCAGACCACCCGGTTAGCAAGGCAGTACCCCACGATATCGCGAATCAGAACCCATCCATAATAGAGTCGTCGCATCAGCTTGCCTCTTCCAGAATTACCCGACTAATCGAGGCCAAATTCCTGCCTCCAGTCCACGGTTTCTTCCCACCGGGGCTGTTCACTCTTGCACAGAAGGAACTTATTGAGGACGAGCACATCGATGCCGGTGCGCATGAAACACTGGTAAGCATGCGCCGGCGTGCAGACGATCGGCTCGCTACGAACGTTGAAGGAAGTATTCACCAGTAACGGGCAGCCGGTCATTCGCTCGAAGGCCGAAAGAATGGCATGGAAATCCGGATTCGTCTGCCGCGAGACGGTTTGAATGCGGGCGGAGTAATCAACATGGGTAATGGCCGGCGCCAGGGAGCGCACCTGGTTCACCCACCGATCGAGGGGCGGCATTGCCTCATCGTCCTGCTGTGGAAGGCGTTTATCTTCGCGCAGGCTCGCAACCATCAACATATAAGGTGACGGGGCATCCAGTTCAAACCATTCGGCGGCTCGCTCCTCCAAAACAGCCGGGGCGAAAGGACGGAAAGACTCGCGGAATTTCGTGGCGAGGTTCAAACGCGATTGCATGTTGGGGTTGCGGGCATCCGCCAGGATCGAGCGATTGCCGAGCGCGCGCGGGCCATATTCCATCGCTCCCTGAAACACACCCACCACCCGGCCTTGGGCAAGGAGAGCGGCTATTTCTTCGGCTCGCGCCTCACCTTCAAGCGTTCGGTAGGGGTAGTCATTGGCCGCGAGGAATCTCTGCACCTCCTCGTCGCTAAAGCTCGGCCCCAAGTATGAACCGCGCATAGTGTCGTTCCCCGCCTCGCAGGTCCGCGGCTGCTTTTCCGCCTGATGCCAGGCAAACAAGGCCGCCCCCAGTGCGCCGCCGGCGTCGCCCGCCGCGGGCTGAATCCAGATGTTGCGAAACATCTTGGAACGCGCGATCGCCCCATTGGCGACGCAGTTCAAAGCCACTCCTCCCGCCAGGCAGAGGTTTTCCTCATGGGTTTGGCTGCCGGCGGCGCGGGCCATGCGCAGCATGATCTCTTCCGTGACAACCTGAATGGACCGCGCCAAATCCATCTCTCGCCGGGTGATTTCACTTTCCGGGGTGCGTGGCGGGCCTTCAAAGAGGTCCTCGAAAGCCCGGTTGGTCATTTGCAATTCATGGAGGAAACCGAAATACTTCATGTTCAACCGGAAGGAGCCATCGGGCCGAAGATCCACGAGGTTTTGATAGATACGGTCGGCATACGTGGGACGCCCATACGGAGCCAGCCCCATCAGCTTGTACTCACCGGAATTAACCTTGAACCCGGTGTAGTACGTGAAGGCAGAATAGAGCAGGCCGAGCGAATGGGGAAATTGTTGCTGCCAAAGAATCGAGACGCCGTTTCCCTGCCCCTGTCCAATCGTCGTGGTGTCGAATTCGCCGACCCCATCCGCGGTGAGGATGGCGGCGGACGGAAACGGCGAGGGGAAAAATGCGCTCGCCTGATGCGCCTGGTGGTGCTCGGGATAAACAAATTTCCCCGGGCGGGCGTAGCCGAGGCGGCGCAATTCCATCTCGATGACATAAGGAAGCCACAGGCGCTCCTTGAGCCAAAGGGGGACCGCCTGTCGAAACGCCTCCCAATTTCGCGGTGCGGAAACAAAGTGCGACTTCAGAATGCGCACGAACTTGGTGAGGGGTTTTTCGTAGTAGGCAACAACGTCAAGCCCGTTCTTTCCCACCTTTCCTTCCGCCAGGCAAAAATTCACGGCGTGGATGGGAAAGCGGGCGTCGTGCTTTCGCCGCGAAAACCGCTCTTCCTGGGCGGCGGCGATGATTCGGCCGTCCCGCACCAGGCACGCGGCGCTATCGTGATAAAACGCACTGATCCCCAGTATATTCATCGCCGGCTATTTTGCCGAAGCCAATTGCCACACTCGATCGCGCAGATATAACGCGTAAACCTGATGCCCGAACGTATCGAGATGAACCCCATCGTGATAGAGTTTGCGAGTGCCAAGATTGCTCCGAAAGAGGGAGAGAGGGTAAGCCTCGCGAACCCGTCCCTTGGCGAGTTCGGGAAGCAGAGCGTCAAGGACACGCTGGGTCGATTCGTCCGAGTGGCCTTGGCGGGCTTCCTCCTTATTGGGAAGCAACTCAAAATCCGCCTGGGCGCCTTGAGCCTGTGCCAGGGTTGCGATCCCCAGCCAGGCGGCCACGCCATCGGCAAGAACTTCACGCTCCGGTTGGCTGACTTTAAAGGTTTTGCCTGCACCGGTTGGCCGGAGGTTATACTGCCACACCAGGTGCTCCCAAAATTCCTTCCAGGCGAATTGCGGCCGATGACCCTCCACAAAGAACGGCAATTGCTCAATGCCGTGGAGCGGGCGATAGGCATCATTGGGAGGTCCCATCACCATCACCAGGTCCGCATGGAAGAGGCCGAATTCCTGCACGTAAGCGAGTTCGTGCTGTGGCCCCCAACCGTTCACCCCCATGCAGAGAACTTCCACCTGCCGCGGCGAATTGGACAACACACCGGGCTTTTGATTCAGGAGTCCTTCCAAGCGGGTGGCATAGGTTTGGCTCTGGTCGAGGTATGAGCCGCCGTACAAGGTGGAGTCACCGAGCATCAGGATGCGAAACGTGCCCGCGGGTTTGTCCGCGGTGATGTCGCGCGAGCGCATTCCGAAAGCGTTAATGTGAATTTCTCCGCCGTAGCGGTGAACGCTTTGGTGGGGAGCGGGGTAATAGCCAACTTGGGGATCAACCCGGTAGACAATGGGATTGCCAAACCCCATCGAGCGAAGAATCAACTCGCTGCTTCCCGCAAGGATCAGGACAAAGAATAGGATGCCGATTATTCCGGCGAAAAAGTGCGATTCCTGACGGTCGGGTTCGACGGTGAAAAGCCGCTCGTAATACCTGGCGCGCTTCCGCTCCGGCGCCGCGGGTTGCCAATATGAGGGTTGCTCGCCGCGCAGTCGCAACCCCAGCAGGTCAACTCTGGCCACCCACAGGACCAGATGGACTGCGCCGAAAACCAGAACGTAGAAAGGCCACAGCACGGCCAGCGTCGTGACACGCCCGGCTACTTTGCCGAGCCAGTGGGCGGACCGCAAAATCCGTTTCCGCAAGGACGGGGAATTTAAACCGAGGGCAAGAAGTAAGGCTGAGGCCCACACCACGATTGCCAGGATGCGGTGGCCGCGCGCCAGCAATATCAAGCCGAAGGCAGCCCCCACCACGACCGACCAAATCGCTGGCTGCAAGGAAGCCGCGCGCGGCTCCGGGATCGGCGGGAACCATTGCAGATCTTTCATGGGCCACGCTTAGACGGCCAGCCCAGCATTCGCTTCGTGGAGGGCCGCCGCAATTTGTTTCTTGGCTTGAGGGGAAGCAGGCAGCAAAGGAAGCCGCGGGGTTCCTCCGTGGGAACCGCACAGGTCGAGCGCCGCCTTGATCCCCGCCACGCTATAGGGAAGGTTGATTTTCTCCCCTAACGCAACAAGGCGTTGCTGCAAGTCGCGAGCCTCCGTAGCCTGCCGGTGGAGGAATGCCTGGTAAAGGCCCACGCATAGTGACGGGGCGAAATTGGCCAGGCCCAGCACCGCTCCCACTGCGCCGTCGCACAAGGCATCGTAAAAGATGGACGCGGCGCCCACCAACACGCGGAATCCCGGACGAACCTTGTGCAGAACGGCTCGCACGAAATCCAGCTTGCCGGAGCTTTCTTTGAGCCCCACGACATTGGGCAGCCGTGAGAGCTGGGCAATCGTCGCCGGCTCAACCGTGAGGCCTGTGAACTGCGGGATAGAATAGATCAGCACCGGCCGCTTGACCCCCGCCCCCACCGCTCGGTAGTGGGCCACCAGGGCGGCGGAATCCATGCGGGGTTTGTAGTAGTTCGGGGTGAGTACCAGCAGCGCGTCGGCTCCCCGCGCCTCGGCTTCGCGGCTAAGTCGGAGCGTGGCGCGGGTGCTTTCCAAACCCGTACCCACCAAGAGGATCTCCGGCGCCTTCACGATTTCCCGCGCGACCTCGACCAGGCGTAGCCGCTCACTTTCCGCAAGGTATGGCGCCTCGCCCGTCGAACCCGCCACCAGAATTCCCGCCAGTCCAATCCCCGTGATGCGGCTCAGGTTCTCGCGGAAGAATCCCTCGTCCACATCACCGCCCCGATTAAAGGGGGTGACGACGGGGCAAAATACGCCTTTCAGGTTTTCCAGAACTTCGTTTCTCGTCATGATCATATCCTAAGAACAGTGGTTAGTGGCTAGTGGCCGCTGGCTTGCCATCAGAAACTAGCCACTAACCACTAGTGTCCTGAGTCAGAAGTTCGCGATCAAAGTCGCCCATTCTATTTGTTGCAGGGCGACCCCCTCACCCGTCCCGCCCCGGCTGGAGAAAGCACCGGGGGCGGTCCACCCTCTCCCCCAAGGGGGCAAGGGAGTAAGTTCACCTCTCCCCTCGCCCCCTTGGGGGAGAGGGGCCGGGGGTGAGGGGGTTCTCGAATAATCAACGAACTTCTGACTCAGGACACTCGCCACTAACCACTGCCTTTCTGATGCAGTTTTTGCAAGCTCTCCACGTGGGTTTGACCTTCTTGTAAAGCGCGAATTCCCTGGATGGCGGCGTCGGCAGCGGAAAGCGTGGTGATACACGTCACCCCGTGTTGCACGGCGGCGCGCCGGATGGCTTTGTCGTCGAAGCGCGACTTGCGCCCCAGAGGCGTGTTGATAATCAGATCGATCTCAGCGCTCTTAATGCGGTCCACCACGTTGGGCCGCCCCTCATTGACTTTAAACACCCTTTCCACTTTGATGCCGGAGATGCGCAGAGCTGTCGCCGTCCCTCGAGTGGCCACCAGCATAAAACCCAGGCTCTCCAAGTCGCGCGCAATGTGGATTACGCCGGGTTTGTCGTGATCATTTACGGAAATGAAAACCCGCCCCTTGATGGGAATCCGCTGGCGCGCACCCAATTGGGCCTTGGCGAACGCCAGCCCGAAGCTGTCCGCAACGCCCATCACCTCTCCGGTGGATTTCATTTCCGGCCCCAGAATCGTGTCCACCCCCGGCAGTTTCTGGAACGGGAAAACCGGTGACTTCACAAAGGAATGGCTGACGGGCAACTCCGCAGGCAGGCCGAATTCCGCGAGTTTCCGGCCTACCATCAGGCGCGAGGCAATCTTGGCCAGGGGGAAGCCCGTCGCTTTGCTCACATAAGGCACTGTTCGGGAGGCGCGCGGATTCACTTCCAGTACGTAGACCTTGCCATTTTGAATGGCGTACTGCACGTTCATCAGGCCCACGACTTTCAGTTCGCGCGCCAGGCGCACCGTGTAGTCGCGCAGAGTCTGGCGCTGATCCGCCGGGATACTGACTGAGGGCAGCACACAGGAACTGTCACCGGAGTGAATCCCCGCCTCCTCGATGTGCTGCATGATGCCTGCCACAACTACGTCCGCGCCATCGGCCAGCGCATCCACATCAACTTCCGTAGCGTTTTCCAGAAAGCGGTCCACCAGGATTGGAAAAGCCCGTTGCAATTCCTCGGCGCGGAGAACATATTCGCGCAACGTGGCCTCATCGTAAGCGATCACCATCGCCCGGCCGCCCAACACGTAGGATGGCCGCACCAGTACGGGGTATCCGATGCGCGCGGCGATGGCGAGCGCCTCCTGCACATTCATCGCGGCGCCGTTTTCGGGTTGCGGAATTCCCAGGTCGGCGAGCAGCTTGCCGAAGTGCTTGCGGTCTTCCGCCAGGTCGATGGATTCCGGCGTTGTGCCCACAATGGGCACTCCCGCCGCCTTGAGCTGGCGGGCCAGGTTCAAAGGCGTTTGCCCTCCGAACTGCACGATGACGCCCGTGGGTTTTTCCTCTTCCACAATCGCCATGACGTCTTCAAAAGTCAGCGGCTCAAAGTAGAGGCGATCGGAAGTGTCGTAATCGGTTGAGACCGTCTCCGGGTTGCAATTCACCATAATCGTCTCGTAGCCCTCTTCCTTGAGGGCGTACGAGGCGTGGACGCAGCAATAATCGAACTCGATCCCCTGCCCGATGCGGTTGGGGCCACTGCCCAGAATCATAATTTTGCGGCGCGTGCTGGGCTCGGCCTCGTCTTCTTCTTCGTAAGTCGAATAGAGGTACGGCGTGAAGGATTCGAATTCCGCCGCGCAAGTGTCCACACGTTTGAAAACCGGCCGCACGTTGAGCGCCCGGCGGCGCTGCCGCACTTCCTCCGCGCTCTTTCCCCAAAGTTCCCCGAGGTAAGTATCGGAGAGTCCATATTGCTTGGCGAGATACAAAACGCTGGTGGGAATGCTTTCCAGCGTGAAGCGTTTTAACTCGCCTCTCAGCTCAAGAATCTGTTGGAGCTGATTCAGAAACCACGGGTCGATGCGCGTGATTTCGTACAACAAATCGAGGCTGTAACCGATCTCGAAGGCGTGGAGGAGGTCCCACAGCCGCTCGGGGTGCGGAATTGCCAGGCGCCGCTCCAGTTCGGCGGGATCCGACGGCGAGGTGGGCGTTTTGCGGCCGGTCTCGAGCGACCGAATCCCTTTCATCAAGGCTTCCTTGAATGTGCTGCCGATCGCCATGACTTCGCCCACGGACTTCATCTGCGGCCCCAAGGTGTGGTCCGAGTCCGGGAATTTTTCCTGGGCCCACTTGGGAATCTTGACAACCACGTAATCGATGGTGGGCTCAAAGCAGGAAGGCGTCTTCTTGGTGATGTCGTTGGGGATTTCATCCAGGGTATAGCCCACCGCCAGGCGCGCGGCAATCTTGGCAATCGGGAAACCCGTGGCCTTTGACGCGAGCGCCGAGCTGCGCGAAACGCGGGGGTTCATTTCGATCACCACCATGCGGCCCGTCTCCGGGCTGACGGCGAATTGGATGTTCGAGCCGCCCGTCTCCACCCCCACGGCGCGGATCACCTTGAACGCCGCGTCCCGCATCAACTGATATTCCTTGTCGGTCAGCGTTTGCGCCGGCGCCACAGTGATGGAGTCACCCGTGTGGACGCCCATGGGATCAAAGTTTTCAATCGAGCAGACCACCACGGCGTTGTCGGCGTGGTCGCGCATGACCTCGAGCTCAAATTCTTTCCAGCCCACCACGGATTCTTCCACCAATGCCTCATGCACGGGACTAAGATCGAGGCCGTAACGCACCTTCTCTTCCAACTCCTCGCGGTTATAGGCCATGCCCGCTCCCGTGCCACCCAATGTGAATGACGGACGGATAATCAGCGGGAATCCCACCTGATGGGAGAACTTCAGTGCGCTTTCCACCTTGTTCACCAGGACGCTCTTCGGCACTTCGAGGCCGACTTGCAACATAGCGTCCTTGAACCATAGGCGGTCTTCGGCCATTTTGATGGCCTTCAGTGACGCACCGATCAACTGCACGTTGTATTTGTCGAGAACGCCACTTTCCGCCAGCTCGACGGAAAGGTTCAGCGCCGTCTGCCCGCCCACCGTCGGCAGCAGCGCATCGGGCTTTTCGCGGGCGATGATGGCTTCAAGATATTCAACCGTGAGCGGCTCGACGTAAGTGGCGTCCGCGAATTCCGGGTCGGTCATGATGGTGGCGGGATTAGAATTCACCAAAACCACCTCGTAACCCTCCGCCTTTAAAGCCTTGCAGGCTTGCGTACCCGAATAGTCAAACTCGCACGCCTGGCCAATAATGATCGGCCCGGAACCGATGATCAGGATTTTGCGGAGGTCAGTTCTTTTGGGCATTTCCCCCTTCGAGAGAAGCAGCAATCTTTTCGGTTGCTAAATCTTCTGCGGCGACAGCAATGATCGGGGCTCGGAACTGAACACTCGCTACCTTGCAAAGCTCTTCAGAAAGCACATGAATCAACTTCGTGATCTCAGGTCCCGTCGATTTCACTTGCCCAAGAAAAGTACGCGCTTTCTCTTCGGCAACCTTGTCTCCACCCTGTTGGTAGTAGCGTTCGGACTCAATTCTATAATCACGCAAGATGCTGAGGTAGGCCTCTGCTGTCGAATAGAAGCCAACAATGTTCCCCACCATATCATCTTCCAAAACACCTACTGTTATAGCGTTTCCTCGGTAGATAGGGAATGCATCGGAAGGAATCGATTTAATTCCTAACATTTTACAACTCAGAACATCCTGTCCCTTCAGAAACGCTTGAACATCACGCACATAATAGCAATAGAAGTTATTTATCTCGAACAAAACGGCCTTTGCCACCGCGCGGCTCTGCCTCATTTGCTCTTGGCGTAACGATTCTCGCTGATCCCACATCTGCCACTGCACTGCGGCAAAGGCTAGCACACCCGCAATCAACGTCATGATCCCGTCGGGGGTAAAGCCTTTGCTCCAGTCTGTTCTGCGGTAGACGATGACTGTCAACGCCACAAGTGCCAGCGTTCCCGCGATTTGGATAATTCTACTTCGCCAGGGTTTAAGCATCTGGTTCTCGCAGTAGGGAACGACTTCAGGGGCTAAAGCCCCTTCCTATTCCCGCGCCTTTCCGGCGGGCCTAAAGGCCCGCCCTTCCATCCCCCAATCCAAGTCCATTGCTACGCCTTCTCGCCTCCTCACAAGGTTCGCCCTTCCGCTCACTCATCACTTCGAATCGCTGCGGCTCAACGCCAGACCACGGGACACGCTCATCATTCCTCGTTCGGATCCTCTCTTTTCCGCGAAGACGCGTCGGAAGGGCGGGGCTTTAGCCCCGCCGCAAGAACTTCGCGACTTGATGGGGCTTTAGCCCCTGAAGCCACGGGCCACGGATCGAGGCGATATTTTCCATTCAGCGAGCAATGCGGATACTCGTTAGGTTCTCTCACCAATCCCGCCTTGACAGGGTTCGAATCAATGTACCGAACGTGGGTTTCGTAGTCCTCAATATCACGGATCTGGTGCTCGGCGAAGCCTTCGTGCCACACGGGAAATTTCATCGCAACGGCTTTCCCAATGTCGAACGATGAGCCACCTTTGAAAAGACCGACCGCCTTTTCGAGAGTCGTTGTCATTCCCGGCGTCAGGATAACGTGCAGATGATCGGGCATGACGACGTAGCGGTGAACCATATAAAAACCCCTGTCACGATATTCGAAGACCTTCGCCTCGACGATCTTGGCCATGGGCGGCTTACGGAACAATTCTCGCCTTTCCCACGTGTTGGTAGTAACAAAATATGTTGCACCAGGTTGAGTTCGATGTTTCGGTCGCGCCATTGGCTTCGGGGGCTAAAGCCCCTTCCTTCCCGTGCCCTTTCGGCGGGCCCAAAGGCCCGCCCTTCCAACTCCTCCACCAAAGTTTTCCCGTGCCCATAACATTCGGACATCCACAGGCCACTGATCACTGCCCTTCGCGCCGGAGCAGCGCCTCCACAAGCCGGTCCAGCTTTTGATTCGTGAACGCGGAGACATCCGCCAGCTTGTCAATCTTGTCCCCGACCCGGTCCAATTTTTGTTCGGTCTTGGCGGAAAGGTCGGCCAACTGATCGATCTTGTCCGTTAGCTTATCAATCTTGTCTGACCTGCGATCAATCTTCTCCTCCGTCTTATGAGACCGGTCTTCAAGGCGGTCTAGCTTCCTGTCCAAGGCGATGTAGAGTTCAGAAGCCTGGTTGAGCTTAGAACCTGTCATTGCCAGCATCTCGTTGATTTGCGCTATCCGGCTGTCAAATTCCTCGAGTCTCAAGCCAACCTCTTTCCTCTACCCTCTCTTACATTCCTCCATCATCTTGGTAAACGAATCAAAAAGATATCCCGAGTCATGCGGGCCGGGCGAGGCCTCGGGGTGATACTGGACGCTGAACAAGGGCATGTTTCGATGCCGCAGGCCTTCCAGCGTATCGTCGTTCAGGTTCTTATGGGTCAGAATCACTTCACTTGCCTTCAGGGAATCCGGGTCCACGGCGAAACCGTGATTCTGCGCGGTGATTTCCACTTTCCGGGTTTCCAGGTTCAGGATCGGATGATTGCCGCCATGGTGGCCGAATTTGAGTTTGTACGTTTTCCCTCCCAAGGCGAGGCCGATAATCTGGTGGCCGAGGCAGATCCCGAAGATGGGCACGCGGCCCATCAATTCACGCACCGCCTGAGCGGCGTACTCGACGGGTTCGGGGTCGCCCGGACCATTGGAAAGAAACACCCCATCCGGTTCAAGTTCCATAACCTCCGCCGCGGTAGTCATGGCGGGCACCACGGTGACGTGGCAGCCGACATCGACGAGCCTACGCAGAATGTTCTGCTTGATGCCATAGTCATAGGCGACCACGTGGAAGCGAGGCTCAATGGGCGCGTAGCTCTCTCCGGCCCTGATGTGGCGCGAGGGTTCCGTCCAATGATAGGGCGAGTTTACCGTGACATGGCTGGCGAGGTCGAGGCCGACCATGCTCGGGGAGGCTTGGGCTTTCGCGACCAAAGCCTGCCCGTCAGGGTCAACCGTGGAAATGACGCCGCGCATGGCGCCGTACTTGCGCAGGTGACGGACCAGGGCGCGCGTATCAATGTGGGAAATGACCGGAATGCCGTAGCTCGTGAGGAATTCAGAAACTTCTTCTTCCGACCGCCAGTTGCTGGCTAATTCCGAAAGCTCACGGACCACTAAACCTTCCGCGTACGGCCGCGCGGATTCACAATCGAGCAGGTTCGTCCCGTAGTTTCCAATGTGCGGGTAAGTAAGGATTACAATCTGCCCCGAATACGAAGGGTCGGTGAGAATTTCCTGGTAGCCGGAAAGAGAAGTATTGAAAACGACCTCGCCAAAACGTTCGCTGGAGGCGCCAAAACCACGCCCCCTGAAAATTCTTCCGTCCTCTAGGGCGAGAATCGCGTCCATTCACTCTCCTTGATCGGGTGATCGGGTGATCCGATGATCGGATGAACAGAAACCAGCGCGCGTCGAATTTGTCTTTTGTTCATCCGATCACCCGATCGCCCGATCACCCGATTATTTCACCCATCCCGTTTGGCTCAGCGGCCAGTAGACAAAAACCGCCTTGCCGTAAATGTACTGCTGATCGACGGTGCCCCACACGCGACTGTCATTGGAGGAGCTGCGATGATCGCCCAACACAAAGTAATGATTCGGCTCAACGCGCACGGCGGGGTAACTCTGATCGTCGAGGTAACTAGGCGGAATGTAAGGCTCGCTCAGGGGTTTACCATTCACCAGCACATGGCCATCGTGAATGCTCACTTCGTCCCCGGGCAATCCAATCACTCGTTTGATGTATGACTTGGACGGATCGAGTGGATAGCGGAAAACCACCACGTCCCCCCGCTCGATGGGCCGGAAACGGTACAGAAACTTATTAATGAAAATCCGCTCGTGGTTTTCCAGGCGGGGCATCATGCTGGTGCCCTCCACCTGCACGGGCTGATAAAGGAAGACAATGACGATGAAGGCCAGAAGCACGGACAGAATCAGGTCGCGCAGCCAATAGCGCGTCTCGAAAAACCATTTGTGCACAGTGCTCGTGTCTTTCCGTTCGTCAACCGCCGCCAATGGATGCGCTCCTGGCCCCGCTGAGGCTTCAAGCTATTTTTATACCATAAACCGGCCCCTCTTCGCACGCTTCATTTTCTTCTTGACAAGACCCACATATTAGGCTAGAATGGGTGGGTGTGGATCGAGGTCGAATTCGCCCATGGTTCGAAGTGCGCGTCGCAAGCAAGTCCTATGGTCAACGAGGAAGCAGGCCGACAAATTGTAGTAATGCAAGTGCGACATTATGGCCTTAGATGACAAAGTGTTCAAAGCTGAGAACTTATTGAAAACATGAGGTCGAAAGAGCAATTTTTCTCCTCCCAAAGCTGACAACATACTGAAAATAAAACCACTTACAATCAATCCTCCAAAACTTGAAAATGGGGTACAAATTGTCCGACTGAGCGGGCGCCAAATTGTCGCTCACACACGGCAGAAAAACCCGACGTGGTAAGAAATTCGGGTTAAGACCCTGGTGCCCTCTCGATCGTCTTTTCGGTGTGATTAACGCCCCGCCCCTCCGCCGCAGGCGGTTGATCCCCACCCCTGTCTCTATGCCGGCTGTTGCTTTTCTACAAGTGTTTGTATACAAAAATAATCATGACTCGATTTTATGCGTACAGGGTGGAATTGACGGGGAAAAGGGATGCGGGTGCGAACGCATAATACGTTTGAAAAGTTTGCGGCATATTCATTCTTCGTCGGATGTACCTTGTTGCCAGGAACTCCCCTCGCTGCGCAAAATCCCCTGCCTGAGGCGCAGCCGATAATTCCTGCTGCGGCCGGGGCGCCGGCGTATTCGGCCAATCGCGGCCACTGGAATTTCGGGGCGCAGGTAGGATACTCCATGGAGTACGGCCTCGATTGGCACGAGGTTTCGCACATCCAGATGCTTATCACTCAGCCCCAGCTTGGCTTTATCGTGCGGGATTTCCGGCACTCCCCGGTACGGCGCTTGGAGATGATCAACGAGGGAATCCTTGGCGGCGCCGTCCATCCCAGCGGCACCTACTTGGCGGGTGATGCCTTGATCTTCCGGCTGGAAGGCAGGGAGCATGGCCGATGGGTTCCCTTTTTGGATGCCGGCGTCGGAGTGCAACGTACTCCTCTGAGCAAGCACGTCCCGGAAGTGGATGGCTTCACCCAGTTCTCGCCGCAAGGGGGATTCGGTGTGCAGTACTTTATCCGGCCCCAGCGCGCCTTGGTGTTCGAGTGGCGAACGATCCACATGTCAAACGCGGACCTGGTTCCTCCGAACATGGGATTCAACAGCGCCATGATTACGATTGGTTTCCGCTGGCTGCGGCGACCCAGGTAATTTTGGATTTTCGATTTTGGATTTTGGATTAATAGGCCACGCTTTACTGACGAACTCCGCTTTTCATAAGGAGGGGAGGCGCGAAGTAGGGGGTTCTTAATCCAAAATCCAAAATCTAAAATCCAAAATTACCCAAATATGTCTTTGACTTTCTCGGCGGCGCGGCGCTCCATGGGATGATTATCAATGCGCACCGAAGGTGCGAGGATCTCCAGCCAGCGCCGCTGGTTGCGCGAGAGGCGAGTAGGAGTGACGACAAAGACCGTGATGTAGAGGTCGCCGTGGCCGCGGCCTTCCAGCGTGGGCATCCCCAAACCGCGCAGGCGAAAGACCGAACCGGTCTGCGTGCTCTCCGGAATGCGCAGGTGCTCCTCACCACGGAGCGTGGGCACAGTAATATCCGCGCCCAGCGCGGCCTGGGAAATGGAAATCGGAATGGTGAAGTAGAGGTCGTGGCCGCGCCGCTCGAAAAAAGTGTGCTCCCGAATTTTGAGAATTACGTAGAGATCCCCGGGAGCGCTGCCGCGAGTGGCCACGCCACCTTCGCCGGCTACCCGCAGGCGGGTGCCCTCATCGACGCCGGGCGGAATCCTCAAATCGAGCACCCGATCCGTGTTCACTCGGCCTTCGCCTTTGCATTGGTTGCACATCTCGCGAATCACCTGGCCGAGCCCTTGGCATTGCGGGCAGGTGCGCGTTACCGTAAAGAACCCCTGCTGGTGTCGAAGTTGCCCGCGCCCGCCACAGGTCGGGCAGTTCACGGGTTTGCTTCCCGGCTTGGCGCCCGTTCCCCCACAGGTATTGCAGGCCTCCCACCGCGGAATCTTGATCTTGGTTTCCAGACCGGTGGCCGCCTCTTCCAGGCTGATCTCTAGGTCGTAGCGCAGATCAATTCCGCCCGTACTCCGGCTGCGACCGCGGCCGGACCGGCCAAAAACGTCGCCGATACCAAATAAGTCGCCGAAGATATCTTCGAAATCGGAAAAGATTGTGGCGTTGAAATCCGGTCCCCCGCCCCCGGCGCCCCCCACCGCCGCGTGCCCAAAGCGGTCGTAGGCCGCGCGCTTCTGCGGGTCGGCCACGACGCTATAGGCCTCCGTGATCTCTTTAAACTTCTCTTCCGCTTCTCCCTGGTTGTCGGGATTGCGGTCGGGATGGTGCTGCATGGCGAGGCGGCGATAAGCGCTTTTGATCTCCTGGTCGGAGGCTTCCCGCGTTACGCCCAGGACCTCGTAATAGTCACGCTTTTGCTTCAATCCTCACCCTCGGTTGTGCGGAGATTCTCACGAAGGCTGTGCCCCGCGGCACGCCCCTCAGCCCATCGCTATGGAGCGCCCTGAGTTTTTGTCCCGACGCTTGTAATGCCGGCCGGTTTGGGAAGAGCGCCACAGCGTTTCATCCCGCCCCGCATTGTCAGCCCGCTATTTATCCGCATGGCCTTTTCCGGGATTGCCTCCCACCGCTACCTTGACAATCGCCGGGCGCAGGAGCTTATTCTTCAGTTTGTAGCCGCGTTGCAACTCTTCCACAATTTCATGCTCGCGCCGCTCCGGCGCATTCACGGTTTCAACCGCCTGATGCAGGTAGGGGTCAAACAATTGGCCGGCGGTCTCGAGGGCGCCAGGCCGGCGCGGCCCAGCACCTCGCGAAGTTCATGGTAGATGAGTTCCAGACCCTGGTAGTAGGCCGGCGGCACGCTCTGGTCGCGGCGCTGAAGGGCGCGCTCGAAACCGTCCAGGGTGGGCAGCAAAGAACGAACCAGATCTTCCGCCGCATGCAGGCGCAGATCCTCTTTCTCCTTTTGCGTGCGTTTGCGGAAATTCTCCAACTCCGCCTGCTTGCGCAGTAAACGGTCGTAGAGATCTTTGTTTTCCGCCAGGACTTTTTCGTAAGCCTCCGCCAAGCCCGGCGGGGGCGCGCTGGGAGCTACGGCCGTACCTCCCTCATTCGCCGCCGCGGATTCGTTCTCCATAGGCTCACCGGGTTGGGTCGTGGTCATCCAGTCTTTTTCCTCATCCATAGATTCGTTCCCCTCCGCCGTCGGGGATGCTCCCGGCGCGCGGCCCCACCTTGCAGTGGGAAAAGCCGGTTCAATTGGAGCTGATCAAAAGGCTACACAGATGGGCCACATATTCGACCGTGCCCATGGCGCGATCGTATTCCATGCGCATGGGTCCCACCACACCCAGGGCGCCCACGGCGCGGTTGCGATAGTGCAGCGGCGCCACCACCAGCGTACAATGGTGCATCTGCTTCTCGGCATTCTCCCGGCCGATCAGGATGCGCACGCCCGCTTCCGGAGTTTGCAGGCAGGCTTCCACGATCCGCGCCAGCTTGGCTTTTTCCTCCAATGTTTTCACCAACTGTTTGATCTTCTGCACATCGGCGTATTCCGGACGGTCCAGGATCTTGGCCGTGCCGTCCACGATCAGCCCACCCGCCTCGTCCTCCGAGAGCGCGCCCCACATAAAGAGCGTGGCCACGTTCTTGAGCAGGCGGTCGTAAAGGATTTTGTCCGATTCCATGCGATGGAAGATTTCCAGACGAATGGTGCCGAATGACCACCCGCGGAACTCGGAGTTGAGGAAGTTAGCGGCTTGGTCAAGTTCCTCCTGCGTAAACTGGTCCTCGAGGCGAACCACGCGGTTTTCCACCAAATCAGGCTTGGAAACGATCACCACCAGCACACGGTGGTCAGGAAGGTTGATGAACTTGATGTGCTCCAGGAGCTTTTCTTCCAGCGCGGGCGCCAATACCAGCCCTACATAACGGGAAACCTCGGAAAGGGTGCGGGAAGCTTTCACCATCAACCGCTCCAGCCGGTCGCCGTCAGAGCGCAAGGACTGGTCAATGTAGCGCTCCGTGTCCGGGGTCAAACGCGCGCCGGCAACGACGCGGTCCACATAAAAGCGGTAAGCCTTTTCCGTCGGAACGCGCCCTGCCGAAACATGCGGCTGGATCAGGAAACCGCCATCTTCCAGTCCCCCGAGAACCGAGCGAATCGTCGCCGAGCTGACCGGGGTAGGCATCTGCGCAGCCAAGGCCTTGGACCCCACCGGGAAACCACTGGCGATGAACTGGCGAACTAATGCCACCAGGATTTCCCGGTATCGATTTGGCAGGTCAATTTGTCCCATCAAGTTGGACCTAACTGACAAGATATCAAAAAGTGCGAGGCTAATAACTCCTCAATTTATTCTATCGGCGGCGCTGCACTGTGTCAAGATTGGGGAGAATTCCCTGTTCGAGCGTGGTTATTCATGCGGCCTAATATAGATTCAGCGGGTGTTCGCAAGGCCTTGGGCCGTCCTTCCTGGCAAATTCAATTCTGCACAGTCAATGTCAGGGTTGTGGTGTGACTTATTCCCGACGAGGTAGCCGTGACGGTCAGTGCGTATGTACCGGTTGGAGTGCCGGGCTGAGTCGTGCTCGCGGCCCCGCTCAACTGGCCACCACCGCCGCATCCTGCAAACAGCATCGCGGAAAGTGCGAGCGTGGCAAAACCCCAGGCCGCACGCCGTCGCTTCGTCATATGAGTCAATCCCATTAACGCGAAGAAAGCCAGCAATACGATCGTCCTTGGAACTTCGCCGACTCCGCCGCCCCATGGGGTTCGCGGCATCCGGAGCATTGCCCCGTTGGAGGCCGTAGTTTGAACCGAAACCGTTGCCAAAACGGGCGTCACACCGTCAAGCTCCGCCGCCGCGGGTGAGATCTGACAAGTCGATTCCGCCGGCGCGCCTTCACAACTGAAACTGACGGGAGTCTGCATTCCGCCCGGTGAAACCGTCAGGTGAAACAGCGCTTGTTGTCCAGGCGTTACCGTCAACTTCGTCGCTGATCCCCCTGATGGAGCAAGGGAAAAATCAGCGCCCACGCCGGTGAGCGCCACCGAAAGCGGACTGCTCCCGGCATTGGTGGCGAGGTTCAGATTTGCCGTACGAGTCCCGGCAGCGGTGGGAGTGAATGCCACAGCCAAGCCGCAACTCGTTCCGGCAGCCAGCGAGCCTGCACACTGGTTTTGCAAAGAAAAATCAGCGGCGTTCGGCCCCGACACCGTAACCCTGCTGATGGTGAGCGTCGCGTTGCCTGAGTTATTCAGCACTAATGACTGGCTGCTGCTGGTACCACCTACCCTCTGGCTCGCGAAGCTCACACTCGACGGTGACGCCGAAGCCACGGGCGCGGCGCCTGTGCCCGTAAGAGCCACGGACTGAGGGCTATCCACAGCGTTATCCGTGATATTCATCGCGCCTACCAGGGTTCCGGCAGCCGCTGGTGTGAAGCTGACGGAAATGGTGCAATTTGCGCCGGCGCCGAGCGACACGGGACAATTGTTGGTCGTGGAAAAGTCGCCCGTCGCGCCTATGCTGCTGATTTGAAGAGGCCCATTCCCGGAATTGTTCAACGTTAATGTTTGCGGCGAACTGGTGGTGTTCACGGGTTGGCTACCGAAAGCAAGGCTCGAGTCGGAGAGGCTCGCGATGGGCTTGACCACGCCCATTCCCGTCAAACTCACGGTTTGCGGGCTCGCAAGCGCATTGTCAGTAATCGTCAGAACCCCCGTAAGCGTTCCCGCCGCCGTGGGAGCGAAGGTCACGGAGATGGTACATTGCGCGCCCGCAGCGAGACCGGACAGGCAATTGTCCGTTTCGGCAAAGTCCCCACTGGCGGTGATGCTCGCGACGCTCAAGGCCGCGTCGCCGGAATTCAACACGGTCACAGTGGCCCCCGCGCTGGTGGTTCCAACATTCTGCGGAGCGAAGCTCAAGCTGGAAGGTGAAACAGCAGCCGCCGGCTCGGCGATCCCAAGGCCTTGGATCGGCACATTTTGCGGACCGCCATAAGCGTTGTCACTAATCGTCAGCACGCCGCTCGCATTACCGGCCGCCGTGGGCACGAAGGATACGCTCAAAGTGCAACTGGACCCCGGCAAAAGGGTTGCGGGACAGTCTTTGGCAACCGTGAAGGCACCGCTGGCCGTAACACCTGAGATCGCCATGGGTGCGCCACTCGGGTTGCTAACGGTAACGGTGGCCGGCGCGCTGGTGGTTCCTACCCCTTGCCCGCCAAAATCCAACGTGGCCGGATAAAGTGCCGCCACGGGTACATTCAGGGCAACGAACACGGCGTTCGGCCCCACCGACGCGGCCGCAAGGTCAAGCCCGCCGTCGCCATCAAACTTACCTGCTACCCAGCCGCGTTCGGATTGGCCCATCGGGATGTCAACGGCGGGGAGGAACGTACCGTCGCCGTTGCCCACCAGGATAGACACCGCGTTGTTCGATTTTCCCACCAGCAGATCGGGCTTGCCATCTCCATTGAAATCACCCACCAGGATTGAGTCCAGGTTGGTGATGGAATCCACTGGGTAGGACACGCCCGGCTGAAACGTGCCGTCACCATTGCCGAGGAGAACCACCACGGAGTCGGGCGTGGTCACCGCCAGATCCGGTTTGCCATCTTGATTGAAGTCGCCTACGGCAACCTCTTTGGCGCCGCTGGCAATGGGGTAGTCGATTCGTGGTCCAAACGCCCCAGCCCCCTGCCCTGGTATTATGGATATCCCACCATTAAAGGCCACTGCCAGATCCATCGTGCCGTTGCCGTCAAAATCGGCAGCCACGGCTTGCGTCGGTCCGGTCCCCGTCACGAGCGTGCCGCCACTGAGAAACGTGCCGTCACCTTTGCCCAGGAAGACCGAAACGGTGTCACTGAAGCCGAAGCCATTGTTCACGACGGCCAGGTCCGGGATCCCATCGCCGTTAAAGTCCGCCACAGTCACGGCGACGGGAATATTGCCGGCGGTGTAGTCGAGGCGGGGCGCGAAAGTTCCGTCGCCATTTCCCATGAACACAGAAACTGAACCACTCGTGCAGGGCAGAGACGTACACGTTTGATTCACCACGGCGAGGTCCAGCCTGCCGTCCTGATTGAAGTCTCCCACGGCCGCCGCCACGGGCACGGGCGCGGTGGGGGCTGCGACGCCAATTTCAAATGTGCCGTCACCCACCCCCGAGAATACGGATATCGAGTTGTCGAGGAGATTGGTGGTCACCAGATCCAACTTACCGTCTCCATTGAAATCCCCCGCCGCGATGGCCCATGAGCCCTGTGAACCTCCGTAGGCTTGGGGGGTTGGGAATGTCCCGTCACCCCGGCCGGCAATGATCGAGAGGGCGCCGATCTCACTCAGGACAATCGCCAAGTCGGCCTTGCCGTCGCGATTGAAGTCTTGCACCGCGACCGCCGTGGGCTCCGCCGGGAGCGCGAAGTCCTGGGCTGCCTGCAAGGTGCCGTCGCCATTGCCCAAAAGAATTGAGAAGGTCCGGTCGCCGCCGTTCATCACCACCACGTCCAGGCGCCCATCGCCGTTGAAGTCACCTGCCGCCAAGCCCGTCGGGTAGTTTCCGGTGAGGAAGTCCGTGCGGGGCTGAAAGGTTCCGTCGCCGTTGCCCAATAGAATCGAAACAGCATTCTCCTGTCCGTAAGTGACCGCCAGGTCTGCCACGCCGTCATGGTTGAAGTCACCCACGATAACCGCATTGACCCCGTCCAGTACCAGCAGGTCTCTGGGTTGTTGGAACGTACCATCGCCGTTTCCTAGAAAGATCGAAACCGCAGCACTGGAATCTCCCACCGCCAGATCAAGATGGCCGTCCTGATTGAAGTCGCCCGCAGCCACGGACGTTGCCGCGCTGGGGGTGCTGTAGGCCACCGGCGCCTGAAATGTGCCGTCGCCATTCCCCAACAAAACGATGATGGAGTTCAGCGTGCCGTTGGATATCACCAGGTCCGGCTTGCCGTCGGCGTTGAAGTCCCCAATGGCGATGGATGAGGGCTGCGTCACGGAAGCGATGACGATCTGGGGCTGGAATGTCCCATCCCCATTGCCCAGCAGAATGGAAACCGACCCGTTGGCCCCACAGCTAAAGGCGGACTCGCAATTCTGGTTGGCGATAGCGAGGTCCTGCCGCCCATCACCGTTAAAGTCGCCCACTGCCACCGCCACGGGCTGGGTTCCGGTTGGGTAAAACACGCCAGGTGCGAGGGTGCCATCCGCCTTGCCCAGCAGGATCGCAACGCTATTACGGCTGGGCTGCACAGTGGCGAGATTTACCATGCCGTCCCCGTTGAAATCTCCGGCGGCGACAGCGGCTGGACCGGAGCCCGTGCTGCCCACCGCGAAAGTGGCTCGGCCAAACATGTAGCCTTGAGCGCAAGCGGAAGGAACCGGCAAGTGCGAGAGCGTCACCAGGGCGATGACGGCCCAAACCGCAGGTTGCAAGCCCATGGGTTTTCGCAAGCCAGGCGCAGGCTGGCCAAAGGTCGAACGGATGAACGATGGAATAGGGTAAGAGAATTTACGTCCCATGCTAGTTTCCCCGGGTTGGCTCAGCGTCCGGTGCCCGGCAGGAAACACCACGCGGATTTCAAAGCAGGTTGGGGTGGGGTCGAAGGGTTCCCACCGCGCTGAATTTCAGCAACTCCCTCTCGAGGGGGTTCGTTGCCGCAGCCTGGGCGTCAGAAATCGGAACAGCCATATCTTATAGTCATCTAATTGTTCCGTCAACGTATTTAATATTAGATAATTATTAGAAATTTCAAAGATGCGCGCCAGTGGCCAACCATCGAGGCATGAAGAGGTTAGGGTGTGTGCTTATTTGACGAGGTGTCGAGGAGGGCGAAGGAACGCACTCTCGAAGCCCCTCTCCCCAAGCCCCATTGCCTAACAAATCATTTAGGCGGGTTCGGAAGATCGCCCCCGCGACGTGTCCTCGGCAAGCGTGGGGGGCGCGCAGGGTGAGTTGGATCGGTATCCTCCGCGTGTTTGAGGTTCAGGGCGCGGTCGCCGCGCAGATAGGATTTCACGATTGCGTCCCACTTGCCTTGCGCGATCAGAATCAGTTCGATGGCCTCGCGCACGGCGCCCGCGCCGCCCGCGCGGCGAGTGCAGAAGTGGGCATGTTTGCGCACCAGATCGTCGCCGTTGGCCACGCTGACGCCCAACCCGACGCGGGTGAGCAAGGGCAGATCCGTCAGGTCGTCGCCCACATAGCAAACTTCCGCGTCCCCCACCCGGGCGGCGTTACAAATTCTTTCATAGGGCGCGATTTTCTCCAGGGCATTTTGCTCGAGGAAATGGATGCCCAGATCCTTGACGCGATATTCGATAACCTCCGAGCTGCGTCCCGTAATGATACCGGTTTTGAGGCCAGCATGGTGGGCCAAGCGGAGGCCCAGGCCATCGCGGGAGTCAAACCCTTTGGTTTCCAGCATGCCGCCACGGGGCAGGGGCAGGTAATAGAACTTCCCGTCGGTCAAGACCCCGTCCACATCCATGAGTAGCAACTTGATCTTCCTGGCGCGGGCTAGCAGTCCTCGCGAATATGGGGTCATAGGTTTGGTCATCCTAGCTCGCCGCAGCTTCCGATGCCGAGGCAACCGTCACGCGATTGCGCCCGCTGCGCTTGGATTCATACAGAGCCTTATCCGAAACCTGGATGATCTCCTCCAGGTTCTGGCCATGTTCGGGGAAAGCCGCCACTCCCATACTCACGGTGAGCGGAGGGAGCGGCTTTTCCGTGTTGGAAGGCACCACCATCGAGAGCACGGCTTTGCGGATGCGCTCGGCCACCAGGGCGCTGGATTTCGCATTCGTATCGGGCAACACCACAATGAATTCGTCTCCCCCATAGCGGGAGGCGAGGTTGGTTTCGCGCATCGAGGCGGTCATCGTCTTGGCAAAGTGGCGCAGGATGCGATCGCCGATTTCATGGCCGTAGACGTCGTTAAAGCCTTTGAAGCGGTCCAAATCGAGCATGATCAATCCCACGGGCTGCTGGCGCCGCCGGGCGATGGCCAAAAGCTTGCGCGTGTAATCCTCCAGAAAACGCCGGTTGTAAAGCCCGGTCACCATGTCGATGTTGGCCTGTTCTTTCATCCTGCCGAGCAGGCGCAGGTTGGAAAGCGCCGAGGCGGCGCCGCCTAGATAACTCTCCAGCAGGCGCTGGCGGTCGGGGGTCCAAAGATCCTTGGCCGCCTCCATGCGGACAGAGCCGATCAGGTTGCCGCCGGCGATCAGGGGGCCGCAATAGTAGCTTCCTTCCGAAGGCAGCGCGAACTTGGAGGGGCAGAGCGGCTCAAGCTGCACGTCGTTTACCACGAAGGCGCGCCCGGTGCGCACCGCTTTGCAACTGTGGGGCTCTTCGATCACCGGCCAAGCCCCGATTTCTACGGGAAGGGGTATCAGGGTGGCTGCCGCCTCCAAGAAATTCTCGGCCTGGTTCAATTTGAAGATGATGACCTGCCGCGGTTGGAACCGCTCTTTCAACGAGTGCAGAAGCAGGTCGTACACCTCAATCTCCGAGGTGCATTGGTTGATCGCCTCGGAAAACCGGTTCAAGGAGGCGATTTCCTCATGCTCGCGCCGCAGGGTGTTGGTCATGTGGGAAAAGCTGCGGGAGAGAACCCCAAATTCGTTATCGGCGGCGGGGGGGAGGGCGGGGGCAAAGTCGCCACGCCCCACCTGCTCGGAAGCCTCGATGAGTTGCAGGACCGGCGCCACAATCAGGCGCGTCACCACTCCGGTCAAGAAAACCAGGATGCCCGCCAGGAGCACGGCCAAGCTGACGCCCACCACCACCATGCGCCGGACCATCTTTTCCGCCCCCAACATCCCGTTTACACTCTCCCCTTCATCTTCTTTCCGCAACTTCATCACGTCAGAACCGATCGCGTCCAAGTGTTCCTGGCCTTCCAACAAGGTTGCGGCGGTATCGAGATTCACCCCGGCGCGGACCTTTTCAATGGCGGGCAGGGCCCATTGTTTTTGCATCTGGTCGAATTCCGCCCGAATTTGACTAATCTCTTCCGGCTGTCCTGGATCAGCCGCGTCCAGGTCGCTGAGGGCGTTCAGATCGGCCAAGCCATCCGCTATGGCCTTGTCGTAAGGGGCAAGCATATCCTTCTGACGGGTCAAAACGTACCCCCGGACGGCCAAAGCGGCTTCCGTAGTGTGCCGAAGGAAGGACACACCGCGCACCACGCTATCTTTGGATCGCAACGCCGCCTGCCCGGTGTCAACGGCGCTCCAGTAGGCATAAAAGAAGAGCCCCACCGCGCACAGCAAGACAAATAAAGGGGGAAGAGTTACCAGAAGCATCTGGTCGCGAATTTTCAAGTTGCGAAGCGTGAACGCCATCGGCCCCACTCGAGGGACTACTGGAATTCTCCCCGTGATGCTGTGTAGCAAAATAGCGCGATTTGCAAAGCTCGTCAATTCGGGAGGACAAAGGGCCGCCAAATTGTCATCCCGATCACTTCCCCAAGCTCTTGGGGGAGCGGGCAGTGGGTCATCAGATGATCGGGCGATTTGAGATTCGATATTGTTGATGGGGGGCTTATGATCGGCAATTTCCAAAAGCAACGGGTCATCGAGGGATTGGGCGACCTGAGATTCGAGATGGGTAATTAGCAATTTGTGATTGGCGATTTCCACAAGTGGATTCATGTTCTCACCTGAAACTGCCGATAGCCGAAACGGGGTAGTGTGTCACGCGGGGGTTCAGCCGTCGGCGCCGCTGGCCCGAGCACCCCCGCCATAGCCCGCCGCCAGTTTATCCCTGCGCACAACTACCTTTATTTTCATCAACATATTCTGAGGAAAACTATAAGTGCCATATTTTTCAATAACTTCTGTTCAGGGGTAAAAGCTGACATTTTTTCTACATCTGTTTTCAACAACTTCTGCATACTATCCTGCATTTTCAGAGGGCCCCCTTTTTTTATAGGGTCGCGCCACCCCCAATCTGGTTAACCGACTTAATCTCAGCAACTTGGCAATTTGATTAGATCATGGGAAATATCGCTAACTACCTGCATTATCATCAACATATTCTGAGGAAATCTTTCTACTGTCCAGAGTGTACCTACTACCGTCTACAGTTCCCGGCCAACCCCTTGGACCGGTCCGCAGTCTTTCCAGTCCGCCGGCGGCCACCAGCTTGGCCAATTAATATAGCATCATTATTCTATTTGTCAAGTACATAATCGAGATATGTTCCAAGAAATATGGATGGCGACAAACTGTCACGCGCGCCGTCCAGGGAAATGATCTGGACGATTTCGCTAGACGAATTCGCTGGACAAAATGACCAGGCCCACCACCAAGAGGGCTGGGGGGGGCGCGACCCTGGATTGCTTCACTCGCCCCTTGACACTGCCCTTTGCACCTCCGCTAGTCCTTTCGGGAAATCGCAGCCCCCCCGAGGACCGGGTCTGCGCCAGCCTGCGGGGGCGCCAGAGCCTACAAGTCGCGCTGGGAGAAGTTGCGAACGGCCAGGGCAAGAGCCAGGATCATATAAAGGCAGGCGTAAACGATCATGAAGCCGCTGGGGACGGAGGCGGCGCTGAAGGGCGAGAAGCCCAGGGCATTCAAGAGGGGGGATTGCATCTCGAAGGCGGCGCGCCGCCACAGGGCCTCGCTGGGCATGATGAGGCTGGCGGCGATCCCCACGTTGAGGGCGCGCGGGCTGTGGGTCAGGGCGGCGGCTTGTTCGATCCACCCGCCGATGAAGGCGATGCCGTGCAGCCCCAGCGCCACCACCCCATTGGTCAGGGTGGAAAAGCTCGTGCCCAAACGGAACGTCAGGCAAAGCATCAGGACGCATTCCAGCCAGATCAGGCCCGCCCCGCGCAGCAAATGATGGGGCAGAATGCCGCCCAGAGCCCGCCAGGTCATCAAATAGGATACTACGGTGATTCCACCCACCATGAGCGCGACGTAGAGGGTGATCATGCCCACAAAGCCCAGCCATTTCCCCAACAGGACTTCCCAGCGTGCAATGGGCTTGGTGGCCACGGCCTGGATGGTCCCCGACGCCAGTTCTCCCGACAGGGTGTCCACGGAGGTCAGCACGGTCATCACGATCGCCATCGCATCCACGGCATAAAGGCCCACCATAATTAAGGCGCTGACCCCCTCGCGCTTGATGATGGGGTTGTCGCTAGGCCGGAAGTCTTTCAGCTCAAAATACAATCCGGTTCCAAAAAAACACAGGAACCCCAACCCCGCCGCCAAGGCCATCCAAAGTACTTTCTTGCGCGCGGCCTCGCGAAAAGTCATGCCGGCCATAATCCAGGCGCCCATCACAGGCCTCCGTCCGTGCCGACGATCTGGAGGAAAAGCTCTTCCAGGGAAGTCCGCTGGGGAGTGACTTCGTAAACGTCCACGCCGCGCGCCACCAGGAAGCGCAGGATTTCCGGCAAGACCTCGGGGTCGGCGACCGTGAAGGTCAAGCGTTCACCTTCCAGCCGCACCGCGGAGGCCCACTGGGAAAGCCCGCTGACGGCTTCCTGCGAGAGTTTTCGCGCCCGCACGGAAACATGCAGGGCCTCCCCTCCCGCGTTGCGCAAATCGCGGGACTCCAGGACTTCGCCATGCTTGATGAAGGCCACACGATCGCAAGTGATTTCGACTTCGCTCAGGAGGTGGGAATTGAGGAAGACGGTAGCGCCCCGCTCGCGCTGCGCCTTGATGATATCGCGGACCAGGCGCCGGCCCACGGGGTCGAGTCCGGACGTAGGCTCATCCAGAAAGATCAGGTCGGGATCATTCAGCAGCGCCTGCGCCAGGCCAATGCGCTGCAACATGCCCTTGGAGAAATCCCGCAGCCGCTTGTCCCCATGTTCCGTGAGGCCGACCCGATCCAGCAGGGCAGGCACGCGGAGGCGAAGGTCCGCCGGAGACATTGCGTATAGTCGGCCGTGAAAGCGGAGAAGCTCGGCGGCGGTCAGCCAGTCATAAAAGCGGAAATGCTCGGGGAGGAAACCGATCTTTCGGCGCGCGGCCACGTTTCCGGCAGGCTGCCCCAGCACCAGGGCGCGGCCGTCGCTGGGAGCCGCCAGTCCCAGCAGGATTCGCATCGAGGTGGTTTTGCCCGCCCCGTTCGGACCGAGAAAGCCGAACACTTCGCCGCGCCGCACTTCGAGCGTGAGGCTGCGGACGGCCACTTTCTGGCCATAGACTTTCCGCAGCCCCCGCGTCTGGATGGCAATGTGGTCGGCAGGCGGCAGTGATGCGACCCCTATTCCAGCGAATCCGCCAGCGGCACGGCCTGGTCGGCGCTGCCAAAGCCGGTCAGCGAGTATATGATGCCATTTTTCACCCACAAGAGCGAGTACCCCGGCATCCCGCTCCTCCACCCGCGCAAGGTGATGAGCGTGCCCTGGACCTCGTCCACGCTCGTGGTCTCATACGATCCCGCATCGCGCGGAATGGGCACCACCAGCGTCGATGTCCAGTCCACGGTCTGGCAGAAGGCCTGCGCGTCCGGGGCGCTCATGCCGGCCGCTTGCAGAGCCAGGGTGGCCAATTGCTGAATATTGAGTTCAGGGGGAACGCTGACGGTGGGGCTGGGAACTTGCCCGAGCATCACACAGCCGGCCAAATCGGCGACCTTGGGTGGATTGGCTGAACTGTTCTCACCGTGCTCGGGACACTTGCCGTAGACGGCAGTCACGGATTTGGGAACATGCACCGCGAGCAAGGCCCCGTCAATGGAGGAGGGCAATTGCAGGTCGCGACGCCCAAACTCGTCCAGGAAGGCTTGCAGGCGATCCCGGTTCAGGGTCATCTGGAAGCTCTGCTCTCCCACAACGGAGATTTGCGGGGCATCCGAGCGGCTCCCCAGCAGCCGCACCGGGAACCCCGCAAGCTGGCTGGCTTGGGCCGCGTCGGGGGCGCGCTGGGGTTGGTCGGAGTGCATCGTGACCACGATGTTGTCGGAAATGAACTGGCCGATCATCTTTTCCGAGGATTTGGCGCCCTCGGCCCCCGCGAAAGCCTGCGAGTCAATCGGCACCACCGCGATGTGTTGGACGCGCAGCATCGCCAGCAGGCGCTGGGCCCAACTGCGCGCGGGAGCGAAGCTGAAGCAGGCAACGAGCACGGTGAGCGCGGATGCAGCCACCCAGGCAGGCCGCAAGCGGGCCGAGAATATGCGGCTGAAGATCGAGGGGTCCGAAGCTCCCAGCGGCGTCTCGGCCTGGAAACGCGCGAGTGCCAGCCGGGCGCCACTGAGTTCATCCTCAGAGCGTGGCGCCAGGGCCGCCATTTCAACGCGCACGCGCTCCGCGTTGTGGGTGAGGGCCTCCGCCCTCCGCCGGCAAACCGAGCAGGACTCCAGGTGACGATCGACTTCGTCCGACTCCTCGCCACTCAATTCACCATCAAGCCTGGCACGCAGGATTCCATCCGCAAGACAGTTCATAACGCCTCCTTGTTTCCATACATTCCCCGAAACTGCGCCTCGAACGCAGCCTCGGCTCGCACCAACATCGTCCCCACCGTCCCCAACTTGATATCCAACGCCTCGGCGAGTTCTTTGTAGGAAAGCCCACTGGCCCGCAGGATCAGGATTTGCGCCTGGGCGGGCTTGAGCCGGGCCAGGACGGCGCGCACTCGGTGGGCCCTTTCGGCGCGCAGGACTTCATCGAGAGGATCGGCGGGGGCGACCGCTTCAATCTGCACGCGCGCCGCGGCCTGTTCGTAACGCTCCCGCCGAGCCCGCGCGCGCAGGGTGTCAATTCCCAGATTCGTGGCGGTGCGGCAAAGCCAGCCCCCGACGTTGCCATCGGATTGCGGCCACCACGGTTGCCGGTAGAGCTTCCAGAAGACATCGTTGGCCAGTTCTTCGGCTCGGGTACGGTCACCCAGCAAGCGGTAAAGGACGCCCACAATCCGGGGGTATTGCTTGAGGAAGACAGCTTCGAAACCCGCTCCCATCCAGCAGGATTCGCCACCTGCGGCCTCGATTCCTCGATCCGGGTTCACCATGCTGCGTAGCCCGCCCGCGCTCGCCACATCCACCGCTTGCCTCCTTGCCCGTCCGACCGTTCCTGAGGCTAATACGTCTCTCGGCGAGAAATTGTGGCACCGGGCTATCCCATTCTAAGCCTCTTCTGCCGGTTTCGGGGACAGCCGATTGGGGAATCAGGGTTGTGCACGGGGTCTCGCGCGCGGGCGACGGTCACGAAAAGCAGTGATCGTGACTACCCCGCCCTGCTCACAAACCGCTCCCAACCGCGTCAATAGATAAAGGATCAAGGCGTACTGTACTGCCACCCAGCGACCCTAAGGTTCCGCCTTCGTCGGAACCCTAGGGTTTGCACATTGGTGATGAGGTGAACGATAAGAAAATGAGAACGTTCGAATGCGAGAGTCACAGCCCTCGCCCCTTTGGGGGAGAGGGTGGCCGGCCACCGGCGCTTTCATCAGCCGGGGCCGGACGGGTGAGGGGGTCAAACTCGCGAAGACTCCCTACCCCTATGGCACGACGCGCTCCCTGGCAGGCACGATGGGACAGACTGACAAAGTGCGCGAACTGCGCCGCACCCCGACCGAGATGGAACGCGCCGCAGGGCGCTTGCTTCGCAATTGTGTGGTCGCCATCGGAGGCGTTGAGTTGAGCACGTTTGGTTTGGACCCCCTCACCCGGCCCGCCCCCGCTGATGAAAGCGCGGGTTGCGGTCCACCCTCTCCCCCAAGGGGGCGAGGGCGGGAATTCTCATTAGCACGCTTTAAAATATAGTAACTCAAGAGTTTCGAATTCGAGGGAACATCCCGCAACATGCTCTCGTATGGAGGTTAGGAGGTCAGTGATGCCAGAATTGCTCAGCAATCTTCGCTACGCGGTGCGACAGTTTCGGAAATCGCCGGTTTTTACCGCTGCGGCCGTACTTACTATGGCTTTGGGAATCGGTGGAACCACGGCAATATTCACGTTAATTCATGCCGTGATGATGCGCTCCCTGCCGGTGACTGATTCCGGAAGGCTCTACCGCGTCGGCGAGGGCGACGATTGCTGCGTCGAAGGCGGGCCTCAGGACCAATGGGGAATGTTTTCCTACCCTCTCTACGAACGGCTGAAGGCGGAGGCGCCGGAATTTGAAGAGGTGGCGGCGTTCCAGGCCGGTGGCGCCCTCCAAAGCGTGCGGCGCGAACATGAATCGGCGGCCCGGCCCCTGCGCTCGGAATTTGTCACCGGGAGTTATTTCTCCCTGCTGGGAGTGGGCGCCTTCGGGGGGCGAATGTTTACCCCTGATGATGATCGTCCAGGCGCGCCGCCGGTGGCCGTGCTCAGCCATCATGCCTGGCAGAACAGCTATGGCAGTGACCCTTCGGTGGTGGGCTCAGCCTTCTTTATCGAGGGGCATCCGTTCACGGTGATCGGGGTGGCTCCACCCGGATTCTTCGGGGAAACGCTGCGCAGCGACCCTCCCGAGATTTGGATCCCCGTGCAGCAGGAACCCTTGATCGACGGTGCAGGTGAACTGCTGCACCAGTCCATCCCCGCCTGGCTGCGCATGATGGGCCGCCTGCGGCCGGGAGCTTCGACCAAGGGAATGGCGCCGCGCCTCACCGGAGTACTTCGCCGATGGATGCAGTATGATTCCGGCTATCCCGCCAACTGGATGCCGGACGTGATCCGCATGCTTCCCAAGCAGGTCATTAACGTCATCCCCGCCGGCGCCGGCGTTGCCGAGATGAAGGAAGAGTACGGGCGCAGCCTTCAAATTCTGCTCTCCGTTTGCGCCTTGGTGCTGCTGATTGCCTGCGCCAATGTTGCGAACCTGCTGCTGGCGCGAGCGGTAGCGCGGCGCGGTCAAACCGCGGTGCGCCTGGCCATTGGCGCCACGCGGCGGCAGATTATTGCGCAGGCGCTCACGGAAAGCATCCTGCTAGCGATGGGCGGCGGAATTGCCGGACTTGTGGTGGCCGTAGCCGCCGCGCGCCTGCTGCTCACACTGGCTTTTCACAGCGCCCATTTCCTTCCCATCAGCCCCCTGCCATCGCCGGCAGTCCTGGCGTTCGCCTGCTCATTGGCCCTGGTGTCGGGAGTCATTTTTGGTGCGGCTCCTGCGTGGTTTGCCACCCGCACCAATCCCGCCGAAGCGTTGCGCGGGGCGGGCCGCAGCACCGGCGATCATGCCTCTTACACGCGCCAAGGGCTGCTGATTGTGCAGGCCGCAGTGTCGGTGGTGTTGGTGGCCGGGGCCACGATGCTGGCGCGGAGCCTCAACAAGCTCGAGTATCAGGATTTTGGATATCGAGTTCAGGGGCGTGTGTTGGTGGAGCTGCACAATCCGCCCGCCACGTACACCGAAGCCAAGCTGGCGGCGCTCTACCGTGACCTGGAAGACCGCCTCAATCGACTGCCGGGAGTGCAAGGAAGCGGGCTGGCGATGTATAATCCGCTCACCGACAACTGGGGGGAACTCGTCTACGTGGCCGGCCATCCTCCGCGTAAATTCGACGAGGATTCCGGCGCCTCATGGGACCGTGTAAGTTCCAACTATCTTCAGAACTTTGGCATCGCAGTTTTGCGCGGGCGTGCTTTCACGCCTGCCGACAACGAAACTACCGCGCCGGTGGCGGTGGTGAACGAAGCTTTTGTGAAGCGCTTCTTCAAGAGTGAGGAAGACCCGCTGGATCAGCATTTCGGCCTCGACATGCCGGAGAATGCCGGCACATTCCGTATCGTGGGAATCGTGCGGGACGCAAAATTCGCCGGCTGGGGCTTGAACAGGCCGGCGCGTCCCATGTTCTACGTGCCCTTAGCTCAAAGTGTCAATTACAAGCAGGACCTGATGAGGAGCATTGAGCTGCGCTCGCATTTTATCGGCGGAATCATGTTGGTGACCGGCACGCCGCCCGGCGCGCTCGAGCCGTTGCTCAGGAAAACTTTGGCAGAATTGGATCCCAACCTGACGATCATCAGCGTCCGGACGATGCGGCAGCAAATTGATCTTTCCTTCGATCAGGAGCGAGCCGTCGCCAGCCTCGCCGGCTTGTTCGGGATCGTCGCCCTCCTCCTTGCCGCCGTCGGACTTTACGGGGTAACCGCCTACTCGGTGGCGCAGCGCACGAACGAAATCGGCATCCGCATGGCCCTGGGCGCGGATCGCGCCCATGTGGTTCAACTGGTACTACGCGGGGCCTTTAAGCGCGTGATGATTGGGCTGATCCTGGGAGTGCCTCTTTCGATCGGCGCCGGACGCCTGATCTCCGCACAGCTTTACGGCGTTTCCAGTTGGGATCCGTTCGCGCTAACCGCTGCTGCGAGTGCGCTCGCCGTCAGCGCCTTCTTCGCAGCCATAATCCCCGCCAGCCGCGCCGCATCCATTTCACCCGTGGACGCACTGCGGGCTGAGTAGGGCACAGTAGCAACAATTTGCATTGGACAAGCGACGGAGGCGGTGGCCCCCCATGCAGGGTGACAATTTATAGTTGCTCATAGAGTATCGGGTATGAGAAATGCCCACGGTCAGCAAACCTCTCACCATGGCTTGCCGCGGCGTCGGTTTCGTCTTATGCTGACCAGGAACGGTGAAAAGCGGCGAGTCAGCCAAGACAACAAGCGGACGTAGCTGGCCCGCTGCGGTAGAATGGTGCAGGATGCTATTTGAGATTGTCGGCGAGATCTCTGAGATTCAGACCATCGCCATGGGGCGCGGCATCCGAAGGCTTAAGTTCTTGCGAAAACGGTACGGTGGGCGGCATTGGCGCAAACAGAAGGGCATCGCAGCAGTTCGAGTGTCGCGTGGCTCAATTCGACGGGCCGAGGTTCACTGGTATGAGGCCCACGGCGTAGGCAGAACCGGCTGGAAGATCAAACGCTTCCTAGACTGACCATTATGACTGAGAAATCAAAATCGAGGTTTGTACTTTGCATCCACAACGACGGCGCGGATGACTTGGAACCGCGGAAGGTCTATCAGGTTCTGAGCGACCGCTCAGCGGCACGAGACGGGTATGTGCGAGTCATTGACGAATCGGGGGAGGACTATCTCTATCCGGCTGCTTACTTCGTGCCCGTGAGGTTGCCCGTAGCGATATCGCGGAAATTGGTCTCGCTATCAACCAGCGCGCCACTGCCAATGCGCAGAATCCTCGCTCGCGCGTGATATTGCAGCAAGTGTTGCGCGAACCGGTTCTTTAGGCCTGCGGCCCCCCTCCTCGAAAAACCGCGAATCACAATGACGGAGCTCTGCTCTCCGAATCCCAAGCGCGAGTCTGGGGAAGAACCGCCCGATGTATCGGGGCGCTACGTTTCCTGCTGCCTCCTGCTTGCTGCCTAACGCCTATCACTTCCCCCCGAGTCACAGCTTTCGCACGAAGTCCCCCAAATCGCGCAGGCGCGCGACCAAAGGCTTGAAGCGCCGCAGGTCGAGGGAATTCGCCCCATCGGAAAGCGCCCGGGACGGACGGTCGTGAACTTCCATGTAGACGCCATCCACTCCCGCCGCTACGCCCGCGCGCGCCAGCGTTTCAATATACTGCGGTTGCCCGCCGCTGCGGTTGCCCTCTCCACCGGGAAGTTGCAGCGCGTGGGTGACATCGAGGATCACGGGAACCCCAAACTCTTTCATCACCGCCAAACCCCGCATATCCACGACCAGGTTATTGTACCCGAAGCTCGCGCCGCGTTCCGTTACCAAGATGCGGGCATTCCCCGTACTTTGGACTTTCCCGACGGCGTGGCGAATGTCCCAAGGCGAGAGGAACTGGCCTTTCTTGATGTTGACAACTGCGCCGGAGCGGCCAACTTCCAGCAGCAGGTCCGTCTGGCGGGAGAGAAAGGCGGGAATCTGGAGAATATCGCAGACCTCCGCCGCCGGCCCCACCTGCCCCGCCTCGTGAATGTCCGTGAGGATGGGGACGCCCAACTCCCGCTTGATTCGCGCCAGGATCTCAAGGCCCCGCGCCAGGCCGGGGCCGCGATAGGAATCGAGCGAGGTTCGATTGGCCTTGTCGAACGATGCCTTGAAGATATAGGGAACGCCCAGTTCGCGCGTGGCGGCCGCCAGGCGCCCCGCCATCTTGAGCGCGTGACGTTCGCTTTCGATGACACAGGGGCCGGCGATCACCGCGAGCGGCTTCCCGGCTCCGAGCTCGAGCTTGCCAATGCGCACCACGCGACTCATCGCTTTATTCTCGCAAGATCGGAAATATGCAGGGCGACTCCACCGGGAAGATTACTACTTTTCACCCGGCGCTTTGTAGTCAATCGACATGGCCATGCGCACGGCCACCGGCTTCCCATCTTGGGTCGCGGGCTCGAACTTCCAACCCCTCACAGCTTCAATAGTGGTTTCTTCCAAACCGTACTGCAAAAGGTGGGTAAATGAGACGACGGCGGCTTTGCCCTGTTCGTCCACGTACACCACAAAAACCTCCCGGCCAGCCTGCCCCACCATCTCGGCTTCACGCGACTCAGCGGGGATAGCAGATGAAACCGGCTTGGGAGGCGTGCCTTTGAAGCCCGCACCCGAGGCGGAGATATCGACCGTGGCCGGGACATTTTGGATGAAAGCAGCAATGGACTGAGGAGCGGTGCCCAACATAGATTCATGCTCCCCCAGGCAGAGCTTGCTGAGCCGGCCGACAATTTCGGCGGCCGCCACATTTTCCTGGCTGGTGCGGAAAATGATGTCGGTGGTCTGAGGATAATCGACCTCCTTGCCTTTCAGGGCCACGGAGGCGGGGAAAAAGTGGAGGCGCCCGTCGCCTTTGATGTCGGCCCAGAGCTTGGTGCACTTGAAGGTCACGCGATCCTTGAGAAACTCGATATCCTTCACCTGGGCGGCGCCGTCCACCGCCCAGAAGCCGGGCTGCGCATTGCCCGTCAGCGTGCCATCCTCCTGAACGTCATATTGGCTTACCATGCGCGCACACTTGCGAAACATCAAAACTTTGCCCACGTACTGGGAGTGCAATGATTGCTGGTCCGCCTCGGCAACCGTGGCCCGTACTTCCGTTGCGCCGTTCACCAGAAGGCCGGTGGCAAGCGCCAGATAAAACAGTCTTGAGATTTTCATTCAATTCTCCCTTGTGTTCCTGATATCACCGATCGCCGAACGGCGGCCATCGATGTCTAAGATGTCGAAGCGCCGGCTTCCTTGACCGCCAGCCCACCTCCCGCCGCTCCGGTGGAAGCCAGGCGGGCTGTGGATTCCGTCTGCGCGCCCCGCGACTTCAACCGCCGAAGCCGGTATTCGTGCGCGGCGCCGATGAACGCCGTGAAAAGCGGATGCGGTTCCAGGGGCCGGGACTTGAATTCCGGGTGGAACTGGCAACCCAAAAACCAGGGATGATCGCGAATTTCCACGATCTCCACATAGGTGTTATCAGGCGTCGCCCCGGTCAATTGCAATCCGTTCGCCACCAGGGTTTCTTCGTACTCGCGGTTAAACTCATAGCGATGGCGGTGCCGCTCAGAGATTTCGAGCGAACCATAAGCCTGGTGAGCGAATGAGCCCGGCTTCAAGCGCGCGGTCCACGCGCCCAAGCGCATCGTCCCGCCCAACTCGTCAATGCCGCGCAATTCCCGCAATTTGTAGATCACCCGATGGGGTGTGGAGGGATCGAACTCCGAGCTGTCCGCCCCCGTGAGACCGCACACGTTGCGGGCGTATTCGATCACCGCGCACTGCATGCCCAGGCAGATTCCAAAATAGGGCACTTGGTGGGTTCGCGCATGCTCGATGCCCTTCAACATTCCCAGGATGCCGCGCCGGCCGAATCCCCCCGGCACCAGAATGGCATCCAGGTCGCGCAACTGCTCGGCGCACGCCTCGCCTTCCAAACCTTCCGCCTCCACCCAGGAGATGTTCACTTTCACCCGCCGCGCGATGCCGCCATGAAAAAGGGCTTCATGAAGGCTCTTGTAGGAGTCTTGATAGCCCACATATTTACCCACAATTCCGATGTTGACCTCATCCAGGGGATGGCGGATTTTTTCCACGAGGTCCACCCAGGGCTGGAGATTGCGCTCGCGAGTTTCCAGCTTCAAACAGCGCTGAATCTGCGTGTCCAGCCCCTCATGGGCGAGTACCAGGGGAACCTCATAGATATTCTCCACATCTTTCGCGGTGATCACGGCTTCTTCCGGAACGCTACAGAACAGCGCAATCTTGGCCTTGATCTCCGCACTGAGGAAGTGGTCCGTCCGGCACAGCAGGATATCCGGCTGGATGCCGATTTCGCGCAACTCCTTGACGGAATGTTGTGTGGGCTTGGTCTTGAGTTCGCCGGAAGCATGGATGAATGGGATCAGGGTAAGATGTACGAACACCACGTTGTCGCGCCCCTGCTCCAAACGCATTTGGCGAATCGCCTCCAGGAACGGCAAGGATTCGATATCGCCCACCGTGCCGCCCACTTCTACAATCACCACATCCACATCGTTCGCCACCTTGCGGATGGCCCCCTTGATTTCATTGGTAACGTGGGGAATGACCTGCACCGTCTTGCCCAGATAGTCACCACGCCGCTCTTTGCTAATGATGGTTTCGTAGATGCGGCCGGCCGTGCAGTTGTTGTCGCGGAGCATGCGGACGCGGGTGAAGCGTTCGTAGTGCCCCAGGTCGAGGTCGGTTTCGGCCCCGTCATCGGTCACGAAAACCTCACCGTGTTGAAACGGGCTCATCGTGCCGGGATCGACGTTCAGGTAGGGATCAAACTTCAGAAAGGAGACCTTGAGCCCCCGGGCTTCCAGCAAAGCTCCCATTGACGCCGAAGCCAACCCCTTCCCCAATGAGCTAACTACACCCCCAGTGACAAAGATATATTTGGCACCCATACGCCTCCCCAAATTGTGCTTTCGGATGGACGATCCGGTAATTAATCATGGTGTGCGGCCTGCGTTATGCTTTGCCAACGCAGCCAACGATGATATCCGCATGTACCGAAGTTGAAGATCGGACGGAGGGAATCGGTACGAACAAGTATCCGTCAGTCCGCCTCATCAGTCAACGGAAAAGTGTGCTAGAATCTTCCGAGGACTGTAATTGGCATGAGGAGCTGCACACCCAAGGGGGCGGGTCGCGGCTCAAGTCCTTTCCTCGAGGGCTGCTGACATGACAGCTCTTTCACTACGCCGTTCTCCCTGGCTGGGGTTAGTAGCCATCGCCTTGGTGGCATGGGGAGCCATCGCGTTATGGAGTGGTTCGGATGACCAGAAGTCCACTCCCGCGCCGCCCGATGCCCAGGGGGGAGCGCACGTCACCGTTCGCAATCCTCCCGTCCATGTCACCCCCCTTCAGGTCGATGTCAACATGGTGGTCGTCAACGTGACCGTCACCGATCCTTTCGACCGGATCGTCACGGGCCTCGACCAGGAAAACTTCCAAGTCTATGATGAAAAGGTCGAGCAGAAAATTACTAACTTCTCGACCGAAGACGCTCCCATCTCGGTGGGATTGATCTTCGATTGCAGCGGTTCGATGGGCGATAAAATCCAGAAGTCCAAGGAAGCAGCCCTTCAGTTCTTCAAGACATCCAACCCACAGGATGAGTTTATGCTCGTCAGTTTCTCGGACCGGCCGGACATGATTTCGGGATTTACCGCCAAGTACGAGAACTTGCAAGACCGGCTGTTGACGGTAAAATCCGGTGGGAGGACGGCGCTCCTCGACGCGATTTATCTGGGCTTGAGCGAAATGAAGAAAGCCACCACCAACCGTCGCGCGCTCCTGGTGATCTCGGATGGGGGTGACAACCACAGCCGCTACACCGAGAATGACGTCAAGCGCGCCGTCAAGGAGTCCGACGTGCAGATTTACGCGGTAGGCATCTTCGAACCCATGGCCTCCCGGGCGCGCACCTCGGAGGAAGCCGGCGGCCCGGGTTTGCTCGCCGAGCTCGCGGAGGTCTCGGGTGGCCGCCTGTTCAGCGTCGAGAATACCAATGAATTGCCCGATATCGCGGACAAAATCTCGATCGAATTGCGCAACCAATACGTCCTGGGTTACAAACCGTCGAATCTGATCCGAGACGGTCATTGGCGGCGCATCAGGGTCAAGCTGAACCCGCCCAAAGGATTGCCGCCTCTTCAGGTTTACGCTCGAACTGGCTACTATGCACCGACTCAATGATTGGCACTGGCGAAACCTGCTCGTCCGGAGTGGATTCTTTGCCCTCCTTTTGTGTCCACCCCTCGCCCTGGGCGCGCAGACACCGCAGCCGGCGAACCCCCAAACACCTCCCGTGGACAAGAAAGGCAAGGAATATACCATCAGCGTGGACGTCAACGAGGTCGTCCTGCACGCCACCGTGCTCGACAAGAAGGGGCACATCGTCAACGACCTCAAGCAGGACGACTTCCGTGTCTTTGAGGACGGGGCCCCCCAACCCCTCACCCACTTCGCTCATGCCGATGTTCCCGTGACCATGGGAATCGTCATCGATGACAGTGGCAGCATGCGCGACAAGCGTCAGGCGGTGAATGCTGCGGCGCTGATTTTCGCCAAGACTTCCAACCCCCAGGACCAGGTCTTTGTGGTGAATTTTAACGACGTGTATTACCTCGATACTCCGGGAGACTTCGCGACCACGATCGAGGACCTGAAGTCAGCGCTCGATAAGATTGATTCCCGCGGCGGCACGGCGCTGCGCGATGCGGTGATCGCTTCGCTGGATCACGTCAAACTGGGCAATCGCGACAAGAAGGTTCTGTTGGTGATCACCGATGGCGAGGACAATGCCAGCCGCTATACCTTGGAAGAACTCATGGACAAGGCACAGAAATCCAATGCCGTCATCTACACCATCGGCTTGCTGGGCTCGGACGAAACCAGCAGCCTCTTCAAAATCCGCGGCGGCGAAGCGCATCGCGCGGCCAAAGTCCTTAAGGAACTTGCCGAGGCGACAGGTGGAGATGCCTACTTTCCCAAATCGCTCGACGAGGTGGAGAGCACTTGCCGCCAGATCGCCCGCGACATCCGCAATCAATACACTCTCGTCTATCGCCCCAGCAACCTCAAGAAGGATGGAACTTTCCGAAACATCCGCGTGGACGCCTTCCTACCTCATAGCAAGAACAAGTTGGTGGTGCGCACTCGCCCCGGCTACTTCGCGCCCAAACCCCTGGGCCCCGCCGCTGTAGCCTCAAATTAAAACCGTGGGCACCGCCCCTTGCCCCTTTCATCCTTCCCGGATCCTTCCCTTCCCAGGCTACCCGCTGTTCCCGGTCCGCCCGCGCTGTTCACCTCGTTCCGGCCCATGGTTACCCCCGGTATGTTCAGCCGGAGGGCGCAGGTCGCTGTGATAGCCAAGCCGGTAGGAGATTTGTTGGCTGGTCTCCCGCACCAGTTGGGCGATTTCCGGGATTCGCGCCGGCGTCAAGCGCGTGGCCGGTCCCGCCACGCTGAATGCCGCCACGATCTGCCCCGTATGGGTGAACAGCGGCCCCGCCACACAACGCAATCCTTCTACCGCTTCTTCCTGGTCGAGCGCATAGCCCTGCTCGCGAATCCGCTCCAGCTCCTTGCGCATTTGCGGCAGCCCGGTAATCGTATGCGCCGTCATCCGCGTGAGGCCCGGCGACTGGACGATCTGATTCAAGAGGTCCTCACCTTGATAGGCCAGCAACGTCTTGCCTACTCCCGAACAGTGGAGGGGCATCACCCCCCCCAGGCGGGCTTCCAAACCCACCGGCTGAGGGCTTTCAAACTTATCGATGGAGATCGACCGCCCCTCCTGCAAAATCGCCAGGTGCACGGTCTCCTTGGTCCGTAAATTAAGATCGCGCAATAAAGGACTCGCCACGCGCCGAAAATCCAGACGGTCCAGAACCCGCAAGCCCATGCGCAGAACCCGATAGCTTAGCTGGTAGCCTCCTGAAATCGTATCTTCTTCCACGAATCCGTGCCGGACCAGGTTGACCAGTAACCGGTGTACCGTACTCACGTGCAAGTGCAGCCGCCGGCTGAGCTGGGTCAGCGTGTAGGGTAGATCCTCATCCGCCAACACTTCCAGAATATTCAGTGCCTTCACCAGCGACTTTACGGTGTAGGCCGTGGCCGGGTTGGGGGGCTCCCTTACTGCTTTCATAAAGTGAGAATTATTGCAAAAGCTCACACCATGTCAAGCGACATTTCTCGATTGCTCAAGTTTGCGGCGCCATCCGCCGATAAAAGGGTGTGAGCGAAAACTCGCCGGGTTTTGACCGGCGGGGTAAAACTGAATGTCCGAGGAGAAAGGAGCGCCATGCAGACCAGTGTGGGCGTCCAACAAGACACCAAGGGATGGACCACCTTGCGGCCCACCGTGAGAAGCTCCTGGCTCGAACACGTCGCGCGGTGTTGGGGGGCAAGTGTGGTCGGCCAACCCCAAGCCACCGATTCGATTCTCCGGCTTCTCCAGCGCATCGAAGTGCAAGCCCGGCAGCCGCGCCGGACCATGGGTTCCATGCTCCTGCTCGGACCACCCGGCTGCGGGAAAACTCATTCCGTGGAAGCGCTGGCAGAAGTTCTGCTCGGCAGCCCCGGCGCCCTGCTCAAGGTCAATTGCGCCGAATTCCAGCAGCAACACGAAACCGCTCGCCTCGTTGGCGCGCCTCCCGGGTACATCGGCCACGCCGACACGGAACCCGTCTTTACCCGTGAGAACATTGAGCGCTACCGCACGCCCGAGTTCCCCTACACCTTGATTCTCTTCGACGAAATCGAAAAGGCCCACCACTCGCTCTATTCGCTTCTCCTGGGTGTGTTGGACCGGGCCGAGTTGAACGATGGACGCAACCGGCACGTGGACTTCTCCTCCTGCCTCTTCTTTTTTACCAGCAACATCGGCTCCAAGGAGAGTCTGCGCGCCACCACGCCCTCGGGCTTCATCCCGCAGTTGGAGGAGGAGGAAGGCAAAGCGCGGCACTTCCGCAGCGTTTCTTTGCGCGCCCTCAAGCGCCATTTTCCCCCGGAGTTTCTGCGCCGCATCGAGGAGACCATTGTCTATAACCCGCTTCGCCCCGCCGATCTGAGAAAAATCCTGGACCTCGAACTCGCCAAGGCTAGCCGGGTTTTCCTCCAGCATCCCACCACGCCCTTTCAGGTGGAGTTCACCTCCGGCGCCAAATCGCTGCTCCTCCAACACGGGTGCGATACGGAATACGGAGCGGCGCACCTCCAACATATCCTGGCGTGCGAGTTCCAGGACCCTCTCTACCGCCTGATGGCCACCAGCCAAGTGCATGCCGGCGACACCATCGGCGTTTTCGCCAAAGGTTCGGATCTCGTCTTCCGGAGGAGTTAGGCGATCCATTAGTTCTCATGCTTTCAGCAACTTTTAGGCATAGCAAGGTTAAGTTACTTATTTTGTTAAACATTTAGGGGTCGGAGCGAATTTCAGCCGAGTCGTTTTTTATCTCCTTTGTTTTCAGCAAACCATAGGGATATACCTTCATTTTCCATATGTTTTTCTGTTTGGAACCGGGCCACCCGGGCGTGAATTAACTCTTTTGATTTCATTGATATACATTTTTTATGGTTTTCTCTTCGCACGGCTATCCCCTTTTGTTTCTTGCACATCTTGGGATTCAGAGGCCTTTCCATCGCGCAACCTTGGGAACCCGGCTTGCAATTTAGCTTCTCGGGAGTGGCCGGTTCGACAGCCTCCACGAGGTTTCGTGCTGACCTAATTGAACGTAGCGCCCCCATCTTGGCCTGCCCTGAGCAAAGCGATAGGTCGGCTCTGGGACCGCCCGGCACTCCGCGCCGATTTATCGCGCAATTTGTGCATTCTCAGCCAGAAAAACCGCTCGAAGCTTGTCAATCATCTCCCAATTCGTGCATTTTCGTGCAAAGAGATGGGTTTTCACATGACATTTTGTCATCGTCGCCTTTGTTTTCATATACATCCCCGGTGGTTCCTTCATTTTTAACATCTCTAAGGATCAGCGCCCGGTTTCGGACCTTGGTGAGCGCCTTGGCAACCCGCCAAAATTGGTAAAAGTTGGGATCTTCCATTCCTTTGAGCTCCCCGCCGACCATGAACAGCAAGTCCCTAGCCCCCCATCCGCCATTTCTGTTCCCGAGCCCCGGCTCCTAGCTCCTGAAACCCTGACGCTTAGCTTCTGGTCCACACACCTAGCCATACAGCGCGATTTCACCCCGACGCCATTCCGCATTGGTACCTTAGCAATTCACCATCCATTGTCGATATCGTTATTTCCAGAAATTTAATCAGTATCAAGGGGAGGAGCAGAGCTCGGCGATCGGAGATCGCCGCTACAACCGCCGCCCAGGGGACTTGCCGCTGTGACTGAGGGCAATGCCCATCTGGCGGCCAATCTCGCGCGCCGTTGCCGGCTCGTCCGCCGCCTGGGTCAAGGCGGCAGGGGCGCCGTCTTCTGTAGGGCCGAACAGCGTTCGGCCAGGCGTAGGGCCGAATAGCATTCGGCCTAGGGCGAGCGCTGCTCGCCCCTACACGCCCTTGTCCGCTGGCGCTGTAAAGGCTAGCGGCGAGTTTACCTCGCCACATGGCGGGATAAACCCGCCGCTACGTGCCCATTGGCGAGGTATACTGGCCGCTGCAATCGTTGTCCTGAGGATTTGCCGCTGTGACTGAGATCGACGCCCAACTCGCTGCCAGTCTTGCGCGCCGTTTCCGGCTCATCCGCCAATTGGGTCAAGGCGGGATGGGTGCGGTCTTCCTCGCCGAGCAGATCGCGGTGGGAAACCGCCCGGTGGCGCTCAAAGTCCTGAGCCGCAAACTGCTGGATGACCCCGACTTCCTGCTGCTTCCGCGTAACGGCGAGTTTACCTCGCCATGGCGGCGTAAAGCCGCCGCTACGTAAATACAGCGGCTTCCACGGGGCGCATTCATCACCCGAACGTCGTCACCATTTACGAATCCGGCCAAGCCGATGACGGCACACCCTACATCGCCATGGAGTTTCTGGAAGGCGAATCCCTCCGCCAAGCCCTCGCGCGGCGGGGTGCGCTGCCCGTGCCCGAGGTTGCCGAAATTATCCAGGAGGCGGCACGCGGCCTGAACGCCGCCCACAAGCTGGGCATCATTCATCGCGACCTCAAACCCGATAACATCTTCCTGACGTATCCCGACGACGCAGCGGCACCCCTGGTGGGCGCCCACGAGGCGGTGGCATTTGCCCAGGACGTAGGGGCAGGCCTCGTGCCTGCCCTCCCCGTCGGCATTGCCGACACCGGGCGGGCACACGACCCGCCCCTGGGCCACGCGTCAAGCCATTTAAGAATGTAACTTTCGGGCCATTGCCTTGGGAGGTGTTTAGGCGTATGTTGCCAGTTGACCGCGAAGGCAAAACGCAAATCCAGTCTGAAATAAGGAGTCTTGCATGGCGCGACTGCTGATTGTCTCTCCCGAAGAATCTCTTTGCCGGCTTTTGGAGATTGCGTTTGGTAAGAAGGAGTACTTTGTGGAAACCGCCTCGAGCGGACAAGTCGCGAAAGCGAAAATTGAGTCACAGACCTATGATGTGATCATTTCTGATATCCGCATGCCGGACCTGACCGGGCTCGATCTGCTCGAACACGCACGCGCCACAAAGAGCCGGGCGCCGTTCATCCTGATGACTGCGGTTCCGACCATGTCGACCGCCATCCAGGCCGTGAATCTGGGGGCTTACCGTTATGTGATCAAGAAAGAAACTGTGGTGGAAGATCTTTGCGCGATGGTCGAAGGCGCGCTGAAAGAACAGGCGCTGCGCGAGGAAAATTCGGGATGTTCGTAGACCGCGCCGTCCCTATCACCTGGGCAGGTTCTCGTCAAAAGGCGAAACGACTCTGAAAGGGAACTGCGAAATTGCCGTTTGGAGCGAGCTAGCGGGGTGTATAGTGTGGTCGCTTCGGATGTTTAAAAGCAATCACGGATAGGACGGTATGAATATGACCTTTGAATCCTTAAATAGAGAAGTTGACAAAAAGCGCGGCACATCAGGGTGGCCTTCGGACTTAACCTTTAAAGCGACTGAGGGGGCTGATATTGTTGAAGTTGCCGTCAGTGATGCTGGCTCGGCTACAGATGGTTTTTGGAAGAGAATCGACCCGTGGGGGTTTGCCTTCTTTCACAAAGCGAAGGAAGTCACCACGAAACCACTTCGCCTAACATTCTCGCTGCGATCTCCGGACACGCCACAAGCTGAATGCCAATATGAGGCATTAAAGCGCCGAGTGTCTTACTTGGCAGAGGCGAACCGCCTGCAAATCGCTCTGTTGAAGGGAGACACCGAAGACAAACTTTATAGTATTAAGGAGCTAACGGTCAGACCCGACTGGGAAACAATTCACCAAGACTTCAAGCGTCGCGGAGTTAATGATACCCCGGGTCGTTTAGAGAAAGATTTTCAAATGTGGCTTGCTGGCTGGGGGCTGCCGAAGGAATCCGATGCCAGGTTTACCAATGAGCGCTTGGCCCTTTTCGGTTGCGACTTTGTTCGAGTCAGTAAGGTTAAATCTGCCAAGGATCAGAACGGATTTGAAGTCGTGCGAGAGTTTCCGACCGGCGCATTCAAAGACAACGTCAAGGAAAGCAACAGACTGCTATCCACCGAATTCGTGGATTTGGTCACGTTGAACAAATATGGCGACCTAGCCGTAATCGAAATTAAGTTCGACTATGCTAATCTCGAAGTTATTTCACAAGTTTTGAATTACGCATTATTCTTTCATTCGTACCGGACCCAGTTAACTCCTTTATTGGATAAGAAACTCGCATGCGCGAAAGCGGACCGCAAGCTTGTGACTTATTTGGTTAGCAATACATTTCACAACAAATTCGAATCAGTATGGCCATACTACAGCCAGCCTTGCCCCAAGCCTCCTCTTACCATCCGGCAAGTAATCATGGGCCATATGCCTGATACAGGATATCGCGCTGCAGAGTGAGACCATGCACCTTCGACCTGTGGCTGGCGCGAAAGCCATCCGTGTACGATCATGAGCCTTCAACTAACCGTCCATCGTGGCACGCAGCAGATCGGCGGGACCTGCATCGAAATCGTGCATCCGGATGGCGACCGCCTTGTCCTCGATGCCGGGCGACCGCTGGACGCACCGGAAGGCGCCACTGGCCTGCTGCCGGCGTCGCTGGATTGGACCCGTCCGGCGGCGGTCCTGATCAGTCATCCCCATCAGGACCATTGGGGCCTAGTGGAGGAACTGCCGCCCGATTGGCCGATCTGGACGGGCTCGAACTCGGCCAAGTTGATTGCGATTACCAGTGACGTGACGCGTCGTCCGCTCACCCGGACCTTCGAGGCGTGGAACAGCCGTTCGGGACCCTTCGCCATCGGGCCGTTCACCGTTACGACCTATCTCACCGACCATTCTGCTTTCGACGCCTATATGCTGCTGGTCGAGGGCGCCGGAAAGCGGATTCTCTATACGGGCGACTTTCGCCGTCACGGCCGCAAATCCGTGCTCGTGGATCGGTTTATGGCCAGCCCGCCGCCCGATATCGACGTGCTGGTGACCGAGGGCTCCAATCTCGGCACGGACAAGCCGGTGAAGAGTGAGAAAGAGATCGAGCAGGGCTTCGTCGAATTGTTCAAACGGACCAAGGGCCGCGTCTTCGTGTCCTGGTCGGGCCAGAATATCGACCGCACGGTGAGCCTCTACCGGGCAGCAAAGCGCACGGACCGGATTCTCGCGATCGATCTCTACACCGCCGATGTCCTCGATCGAATTGCGGAAGGGACCCGCCTGCCGCGAGCAGGATTCTCAAATTTGAAGGTGGTCGTAACCAAGGGGCTTGGCAGCTATTACCGCAAACTGGGCCGCGGTGACTTCGTGGCGAAAATGGCTGTACATGGCATCGCCGCGCGCCACCTCGTGGGTGGCCGCCACGTCATCATGCTGCGCCGCGCCCTACTGCGTGATTATCAGGCTGCCGGCGTCGTGCCCACGGCTGATGACGCCTTCAATTTCTCGATGTGGAGCGGCTATCTTTCCGATCCCTATCACGCGGAGCCACTGGAATGGTGCCGGGCGGGTGGGGCCGAGATCGCCTATATCCACACCAGCGGCCACGCCTCCCCAGTTGATCTGCGCGCCTTCGCATTAGCCATCCGACCGAAAATGGTCGTGCCCGTGCACGGCGTGAAATGGGACGAGGAGGCGCACGGCTTTGGCACAATTCGACGGCTTGCCGATGCCGAAACGCTGGTCATACCTTAGTCAGTTCGCGCGCAGAAAATGCCTTTTATGTATGCGCCCCACGAACCCGGGCAACATCACTGTCACCGCGTCCTATCCGTGGCCGGTTCTGGCTTCAGTAGCACAGGCAAACTGATTCACGCTGAATGCCACTTGCTATTCTTCTCTGCGCGGGCATAATAGAGGCATGCGTAAACAGAAGAAACTGCTTTCCTATCAAATCAGCCTGATACCCGAAAAGGCTGGGGGTTACACGGTCCTTGTCGCGACGCTTCCGGGGTGCGTTTCTTACGGAAGCACCATTGAAGAGGCAACGCAGAATGCCCGAGAGGCGATCGGACTTCATCTCGAAAACCTTGCTGCTCATAAGGAAGCCATCCCCGAAGATAACGAGACTGTGCCCGTATTCACAACGCTCGTTCAGGTCACACCGACGTATGTCTAAGGAACTTCCCGCTTTGCGTGCTCGGGAAGTTGTGCGTGCCTTGGAAAAAGCGGGGTTTTCGCGCTGGCGCCGGAAGGGCAGTCACCTCACGATGTTCCGCGAGGCAGACCGGCGCGCGTTGACGATCCCCATCCACTTTTCCAAGACTGTTCCGAAAGGTACACTTCGAGCCATCATCAAACAGGCTGGCCTATCCCCGGAGGAATTCCTGCGCAACCTGTAGCATGCGCCCCGCGAACCCGGGCAACATCTTCTGTCACCGCGTCCCATCCGCGGCCGGTTCGGGCTTCAGTGGCACAGGCACTCCTGCCTGTGCTCTATGCATAGAATGCATCAGCCCTGGACACAGGCAAGAGTGCCTGTGCAACTACCCAAACTTTGCCCTCGTGTGATTTATAAGTTACAATAAAAACCGTGATCGAGATTCGCCACTACGTCAGCCGCGCCGGAAAAGACATCTTTGACGATTGGCTGTCGGAACTCGCGGATGCGCGCGCACAGGCGAAGATTGCAACACGAATTGACCGGCTCGCCGCCGGAAACTTTGGCGACTGCAAGCCGTTGCGGCAAGGTGTTTGCGAGCTGCGGATTGATTGGGGACCAGGCTACCGGGTCTATTACGCGATGGTGGGAAAGGTATGCGTATTGCTCCTCTGCGGCGGCGACAAACGAAAACAGTGGTCCGACATTGACCGGGCGCTGGAGTATCTCAGCGATTATCAAGAAAGGGGCGAAATCTTATGAAACGTAAAGCCAGCGTCTCCCACGACGAAGCTATCATTCGGCGGCTCCGGAAGGACTCGGATTTTGCCGCCGAGTACCTCAAAGCGGCATTGGAAGATGAGGACGAACCCCGCGTTCTGCTGATTGCCTTGCGCCACCTCGCCCAAGCCCAGGGTATCGCCAAAGTTGCCAAAGCCGCCGGCATCGAACGGGAGAGTCTTTACCGGGCATTGTCAATCCACGGCAACCCTCGTCTATCCACACTATTTGCCGTCACCAAAGCCGTTGGGCTCAAACTCACCGTCGAAACCGCTCCATAAGTCGCGCTGCAATCTTCTTTCCGCGGGTGGCGCCATGGTGCATCGGGGCGCCCCACGAACCCGGGAGACATCTCTGTCCCCGCGTCCTATCCGTGGGCGGTTCTGGCTTCTTAATGGTGACACAGACACTCTTGCCTGTGCGCAGTGGGCCTGTCAAGGCATGATTTATCAATTCAACCCGCATAATGTATTGCGGCAATAGAAAGGTCTGTGCGCCCGGGCGGCGAGATAGGCGTTGACACGGTCATTTCCTCTGCTATGCTGGTAAGACAAGGTGTTATAAGGTAACAACCATGAGAACACGGCAGACCTTTACCATTTCGCTTCCCCCCGCGATGGCGGAGCAGGTGGAGAAAACCATGCAAGCGGAGAACCGGACCCGCTCGGAGCTCGTCCGGGAAGCGCTCCGCACCTATATCGCCATTCGGCAATTCCCGGAGGAGACTCCCACGCCGGCCGAACTGCGGGCTATTCGGCGCGGTAGAGCCGCGTACGAACGCGGTGACTATGTGACCCTTGATGAACTCCGCAGAAGAGAAAAAGCCGTGGCTGGTCGTCCTCGCCGGGCCCGCGCAAAGATCTCTTAAACACACCCCGTCCAACGACCAGGCTCGCATCCGCCTGGCGGTCGATGCGATGGAAGAGAATCCCTTCCAGGGCGACGTGCGCAAACTCCAGGGAGGCCGGGAGGGATTCCGCCGCCGCGTCGGCGACTGGCGTATTTTTTTCGACGTCTATCCAGATGAGCACCGCGTTGTGGTGACGGCCGTTGAACGTCGAACCTCCACAACATACTGACATTCATGCACGAAACGTGATCTCGCCGCAGGCGCGCACATCCGCTTTTCATGCATGCGCCCCACGGGCAACATCTCTGTCACCGCGTCCCATCCGTGGCCGGTTCTGGCTTCTGTGGCACAGGCACTCTTGCCTGTCCGGTATGCATGGAATGCATCCGCTCCAGGCACAGGCAAGAGTGCCTGTGCTACCTACGGCTTGTTGATGAGGGCTTTTTCCACCGCTTCGGGGTTTCGATCAATCACCGTCAAGTAGGCGCGCACGGTGCTTTTTGGACGCCGGCGCCCTTGCTCCCATTCCTGGAGCGAGCGCTCTGCTTTACCGGCTGTTGAGCCCCAAAGGAGCGACCTAATCTAGCCCAGGGCAACGCCCTGGGAATTATGGAACGACTACCGCCGCAAGCCCTGAAGGGGCGCGCTAATGGGTCGCCCTTTCAGGGCTCACGGGTTGAAATGGAGGGGGCCGTTTGACCCAGGCCGTTGGCCTGGGCTGTGCTAGGTCGCCCCTTTGGGGCTCAAGGTGATTCCTCAGGTGGCGCACCGATGTATCGGGGCGCCGCACAAACACGGGCAACCTCTCTCTCCCCGCGTCTTATCCGTGGCCTGTCCCGGCTTGTTAGCGGTCGCGGGCATATCTGATGTGACTAAAACCGCTGGGTATATAATGCCGCCTGCTTGGGAGTTCAATACATGGATCCGGGCTACGGTTATAAGGGTGCGCCAGCCGGGTGGCACATAGGAACCAAGCGCTGGGATTCGTCCGAGGTGATTCTATGGCACGAACATTTGTCCGCTGGCTGCGTCGAGCGGCGTGTGCAACCTTGATTCTAGGCGCGGCGAGCAGCGCCTCAGTCGCCCAGGACAACCAACTCGCCCGAACGCCGCCGATGGGCTGGAACGACTGCTTCAAATATGCCTGCGCGGAAATAAGCGACCGCATCATGCGGGCAAACACCGACGCCCTGGTGAACTCGGGAATGAAGGCGGCCGGTTACGAATACATGAATCTTGATGGTTGCTGGCAGGGTAAGCGCGACGCAAAGGGATTCCTTCACCCCAATGAGCGTTTTCCTGATATGAAGGCCCTTGCCGACTACGTTCACAGCAAGGGCCTGAAGTTCGGCCTCTATTCTTCCCCCGGGCCGAAGGACTGCGAAGATTACGAGGGCAGCTATGGACACGAGGATCAGGACGCACACACCTTCGCCGCGTGGGGGGTGGACTTCCTCAAATACGATTGGTGTGGAGGGGACACGGTTTACAAACCCGAGGAGATGCCGGCGGCCTATCGGAAGATGTATGACGCCATTCGACGCACCGGGCGCCCCATGGTTTACAGCCTCTGCCAGTATGGCATGCGCGCCGTCTGGCGGTGGGGGCCGGAAGTCGGCGCCAATATGTGGCGCACCACGGATGACATTGCCATCCCCAACTACCTCGGGGGCAACTACGACCAGGTTTCGCTTGTGGGGTTCCAGCAGGATGGGCTGGAGAAATTCGCGGGACCGGGACATTGGAACGATCCGGACATTCTCCAAATCGGGGTGGGCAAAATGGACAACGATGAAGGGCGCACCCAGATGACCTTATGGTGCATTCTCGCTGCCCCGCTGCTCGCCGGGAATGACCTTACCAAGATGACCAAGGATACGCTCGAGATTCTGACCAACCCCGAGGTGATCGCCGTAGATCAGGATCGCCTCGGCGTCCAGGGGCATCGAGTGTGGCAAGAGGGTCCGCTGGAGGTCTGGATCAAGCCGCTTGCGGATGGCACTAAGGCCGTGGGGCTCTTTAACCGCGGCCGGTCAGAGCTGGCCATTTCGGTGATGTTCGAAGCGATGGGAGCCGGCCCTTCCGCTCGCGTCCGCGATTTATGGGCCCGGAAGGACCTCGGCACTTTCGCCGAAAAGTATACGGCGAACGTGCCAAGACACGGCGCCGCGTTAATCAAGGTGCAGGGAGTAGGGCGGAGTTAGCACATTCACATCTTCATCAAGGTATAAGGCAAGTCAAATTTGAAGGGAAATCAAGTGATGAAGAGAATGATGAAGGAAATTCCGTTCCTCGCCCCGTGCCGCTGCCGTCTTTGCCTGGCACCTGGTTGTCGGCAATTGCCGCCAAGGGCGTAAATCGCGAGCCGCTGAAAGCCCTTTGCGAGCGGCCGGATGACTCCCCGACCTCTACTAAATCTCCCCTCGCATCAGCGAGATGCGAAAAATCTAATTTAAGCTCAAAGCCTCATTTGCCGATAGCAACAGCTTGGAGAGTGCCGTGCCCCCCCTTGGGCCGGAGGCAAACGGTAGTGCGCTCAATTCCTTGGAAGCAGATGTTTCTATCCCTGGGAGTCGTCGCCGTGATTTTCTGGCGTGTCCCCTTCGCGGGAGTGCGGGAGGCATTTCGCAACTTAGAAATGGGCAGCCTGTTCCTGGCACTCTTCTGTCTTCTCGTTTTGCTTTTCCTGCGCGCCTACAAGTGGCATCGCTTGATGGCCACGGCAGGTCATGTCCATCTTCGCCAATCGTTGCGCTCGCTCTTCGGGGGCTTCGCGCTGGGGTTGATCACCCCCGGTCGGTTGGGAGAACTGGGCCGCTGTGTCTTCGTGCGCGAGGAAGAACGCGCCCAGGTTGCGCTTCTGACCATTTTCGAGCGACTGTTGGATTCTTGGGCGCTGCTGACGTCGGTGGGCGCCAGCCTGTTTCTCCTGGCGCCCCGCCCCGCCGCCGTCTTGGGAGTGGCGGTATGGCTGGCCCTACTTCCGGTGGTGATGAGGTTCCCTGCCCTCGTTTCGCACTTTGCCAAGCTGGCGCGCAAGTCGCGGTATTTCCGCGGGCATTTTATGGAAGCGGCGGTAGGAATGCCGCCGGTCTCGACGCCGCGTTTCGCCATCATGGCAGTGGGGGCGATGTGGGCGGAATTGGCATCGTTCTTCTTCCTCCTCCGCGCATTCTCCCCGACCGGATTCACCACCGCGCTCGCCACCTACCCTTATATTGTGCTGGCGGGAGACCTGCCCGTCTCCTTCAGCGGCGTGGGCGTGCGCGAAGGCGCCGCCGCTCTGCTGCTGTCACCGTACGCCGTGCCCTCCGGCGCCGCCGTGGACGCCTCGCTGGTGTGGTTTGTGTTCGCCATGCTCATGCCTGCCGCTATGGGCGCCCTCTGGCTCGTGGTCGAACGCGCCAAGCCTCGGCGGGTGCGGAAGACGGATGGAGTGGCGCCGAAGACCGACCGAACGTGGATACCGTTGGCCTCGCCGCCCTCCCCAAGTCCCCTCGGCGCCAAAACCGTCACCCCCCCCTGCGAGTTACGCTAAGGGCTCCAGGCGCTCCCACGGCGCGATATGGTGCCTCCCGACCATGACAAAAAGTCCTTGATTCCCCTTACTTGCTCAGCGCCTCGAGCAATTCCCTTTCGACGGCGCGGAACTTCTCCGGGTCGCGCACGTAGTCGGTGAGTCCCGCCACGGCTTCCTGGGCCAGGCGAGTGGCCGCGGCAGGATCTTTGGCCTTGAGCGCCACCAGCATCTCGTAATCCTCGGCGCCTTGCAGCATGGTTTCCAGGCGAATGGAGGAATACACCGACTTCCGCTCCCGGTCGGGATAGACGATGAAGGCGTCGCCCGAGGGCAGCAGTTCACGGTTCGCGTCGATCACCGGCTGGGTGTCAAGGATGGGGTCCGGCGTCCAATAGCTCCACCCCCAGTGCAGGAAACCGCTAAAGCCGTAGCGGAAATCGAGCCATTCCAGCAGCCGCGCCTTGAGCAAAGGGTAGTCCATGAGCCGATTCATGTAGCGTCCGTTGGGAAACAAACACGTATAGAACCACACTTCGCAGCCGCTCGCGATCCTTTGCTGAATCATATCCATTTGCGCATCGAACCGCCCGAGCTGGGGGACCCAAATGTCGCAATTCTTCTGCAACTCTTCCGGCATTTCCGCCGCGTCCACGGCGTCCAAGGTGGGAACGCCGGGAAGGTAGCGGTGCACCAGTTCCGCGAAGCGGGCGTAGTAAGGCGGCTCGGCGCCATGGGCCTCATCCAGAATGTGCTGGTAATAAATCGATTTCCATCCCTTCTCTTCCAAGTGCGAGTTGAGCGCGGTGAGGAATCCGATCAAGAACGGCTCGACGCGCGGGTCATCCGGGGGCAGGGTTTGCCGTGCCACCTTGCCGTTTTCGATTTGAAATGTGCTCGCGATCAGTCCGGCGTCGTAGCTTCCGGCGCGGTCGAGCAGGTGGGAGCCTTCGATGTAGCCGATGGCGCCGGCGCGCTGAAAGGTCTCAACCCAGCGGTCGAAATTGGCGAAGTCGTAAACCAGGCGGCCGCCTTCCACCCGTGGCGCAACCAAGTCCATCAAAGGCGTAATGATCACGTTTTGCCGGTGCTCGGCCATGACGCCGGCGAGGTTGGCCATCAGTGTCCACCAGCCCGGTGAAAACGGGGCAACGCCATAAAACTGTTGGGAGCTGGCGCCGTTAAACCCGAACCAGGTGGTGACCTTCAGCGTGCGCCGGCTGGGCACCGTCGCCGCCCACACCTTTACGCGGATTTCCCGGCGCGCCACTTGCCGGTCCCCCGCCCGCACCACGACCATGCCCCGATAATCGCCCGGCTGGGCATCCGCCGGAACGGCCACGCTGATCCACAAGGGCTGCGTGCGCCGGGGCTGGAGTTTGACGGGAAAGTCCAGCAAGGGGTCGGGATACCAGCCCGGCGCTTCCCCCACCCGCTCGTCATCCGGCGTGTCGCGGGTGTGCGAACCCACCACCACGAAACCCTCGGGACGCACCGCAACGCCCGCCAAGGTCGCACCGGCGGAATCTTTGAAGGGACCCGCCTCGGCCGTCACGCCCTCCAGAGGCTTCGCCGAGCGCACCGCGAGTTGCACGCTCACATGCTGGCCACGCGCCGCCGCCAACTCCGGCCGGATGAGGCGATGACTTCCCACGGTGTCAGTGGGAAAGATTTTGATGAGCGAATCCACAAACCAAACGCGCGGGCCGGACGGCTCCGCCGCGCGCGCCAGCGCCAGACTGAAAACGCAGGATGCCAGAAGAAGGAAAACAGTAAGGCGTGTCATGATTAAAATCCTCGACAGAATTAACCGCGATCTTTCACCGGGCGAGATGGTCTCACGGACGGGCGTGAAGGGCAAGGCGGAACCAGTCCCGATGTGAAAGATCGAAATGGATTCACCCTCTCGCCTGAGACTGCCGATAGCCGATACGGAGAAGTGTGTCACGCGGCGGGTTGGGTCGCCCCGGCGTCGATGCTCGCCGCCAGGTCGCACAGGTTCACCACAGAGGCACGGAGAGCACAGAGGAAAACACTTCGGATGACTCGGGCAGCTCCGGCCCCCTCGTCTGGCTTTCCGGCTAGCCACTTGTTGCTCGCCACTGGTCGCTGCCCTGGGCATTCTCCGTGCCCTCCGTGTCTCCGTGGTGAAATCCTCCCGAGATGACGGTCTGCCATCTACCGTACCGCTTTATCGCGCACCGGTGCATGCTCGGCCCGGAAACCGGACGAAGGGTTGTCAATTGGGGCGCCTTTCGTGAATTTTCGTGCAAAAAGCGTCATTTTAGGCATGACATTTTGTCGTGCTCGCTTTGTTTTCATGCACATAGTCGGGTCGATCTTCATTTTTGACATCTTCTCGGGTGGCGGTGTCCCCTGGGCGACTTTTTGTTGCTTTGCGGTGTGGCGGGGTCGCCAGGATGAGTGGACGCCCGGAGCTTCCCGCGGCATGAGCACCGTCCCTCCTCGCCGGATGCGGGCTTGCCCCTCCACTATACTTACATCCCTAGGCTTTGTCAATAACAATTTAGGCTACTGTGGGTAGCCACGGTCAGCGCCTTGCAGACGGTGGGCTTTTCTCAGGCGCGAGACCCCCAGGGCAACGGAATGTAATCAATCGGAATCGCGCAGCCGGCTACCGTTGCCTGGTCCAGGGCAAAAAAACACGATGCAATCCGTAAGGCGCGGACGATGGACGTGGGAATCAATCATACCCGGACGAGGTTGTTGTTTTGCGAATCGTTGCACGGGGCGCGTGACCTTGGAAGTTTGTTCCCTGTCGAGCATACTTGCCGGTTGCCGTAGAGGCGGCTTTACGCCGCCATATGGCGAGGTAAACTCGCCGCTACGTGCTCATTTGGCGAGGTAAGCTCGTCGCTACCGCCTCCGCGCTGAGGTCTTTCCGCTGTGACCGAGATCGACGCCCACCTCGTTGCGAGTCTTGCGCGCCGTTTCCGGCTGGTCCGCCAACTGGGCGCGGGCGGCATGGGCGCGGTCTACCTCGCGGAACAGATCGCGGTGGGCAACCGTCCGGTGGCGCTCAAAGTCCTGAGCCGCGAGGGTTTTGCCTTTTCCTGTCACTCGTCACTCGCCACTCGTCACTTGTCACTGCCCTTGGATGACCCCGACTTCCTGCTGCGCTTTCAGAATGAAGCGGCTTCCACGGGGCGCATTCATCACCCCAACGTTGTTACGATTTACGAATCCGGCCAGGCCGATGATGGCACGCCCTATGTCGCTATGGAGTTTCTGGAAGGCGAATCTCTCCGCCAAGCCCTCGCGCGGCGGGGGGCGCTTCCCGTGCCCGAGGTTGCGGAAATTCTCCAGCAAGCAGCGCGGGGCCTGAACGCCGCGCACAAGCTGGGCATCATTCATCGCGACCTCAAACCCGATAATATTTTCCTGACATATCCCGACGACGCAGCGGCGCCCCTGGTGGGCGCCCACGACGCGCTGGCATTTGCCAGGGACGTAGGGGCAGGCTTCGTGCCTGCCCTCCCCGTCGGCACTGCCGACACCGGGCGGGCACGAGAACCTGCCCTGAACGCAGTGAAGGGACCGCCCCTACGACCCGTTGTGGTCAAGCTCGTCGATTTCGGTATTGCCAAGCTGCGCGAGTCCGGCGCCCACACGCAGACCGGCATGGTGCTCGGGACGCCCGCTTACATGTCCTACGAGCAGGCTTCGGGAATGAGGAGCGATGAACTGGATGGTCGCTCGGATGTGTATTCGCTTGGCGTAGTGGTTTACGAGATGTTCACCGGGCGCACGCCGTTTCATTCCGACACGCCGATCGGATACCTGCGCATGCACATTCAGGAAGCCCCACCGCCCTTCCGCGCCGTCAAACCAGGCCTCCCCGCACTTCCACAACTCGAAAGCGTGGTGATGAAGGCACTCACCAAGGACCGCAACCGGCGTTACAACTCAGTGTTGGAATTCGGACGCGAGTTCGCACAGGCAGCAGAAGCCGGTACTCAGCCTGATGCGCAGCTCGAACCGCAACGGCAAGCTGCCAAGTCTCAGCACCAGATCACCGTGACGACCGCCCCCAAAGCCAGGCACCACCTCTTGAAGAAGGTGGGCCTGGCCCTCGCAGCGCTCTGTGCACTCGGGGTCCTCGGCGGAGGCGGGTACTACGCATGGACGAGATACCTAGCGTGGCGAGATATGGGTAAGCTGACCAGGACTTGCAGGGAATGGGAAAGTAAACACCCCGTCGGGAGCCCACTCGACTTCATCACCGTAGAAAAACAGAAGGACGGGAGTTTCCGCGTAGTGGAATCGGGAGGAACGCAGTTGGTTACGTACCCGCCCTCTGGATGCTCTGGCCCTCTGGAGGACGCCTACATCGAGCGAGATGTTGGGAGGGTAAATTCCAAAGACGGGCTAAAATATGTGTGGATTCCGCCAGGGACTTTTATGATGGGCTGCTCGCCTGGGGACAACCAATGTGGCGATGATGAGAAACCGCGGCATCAGGTGACCATCACGAAGGGATTCTGGCTGGGACAGACGGAAGTAACGGTGGGGGCGTACAAACGATACGCCGGGGCCACAGGGAATGCTTTGCCCCCTGCTCCGAACTTTAACTTAGGGTGGAGCAACAAGCAGATGCCAATGGTGGGTGTCAGTTGGTATGACGCGCTGGCATACTGCGTGTGCGCTGGGGGCCGGTTGCCCAGCGAATCCGAGTGGGAGTATGCGGCGCGCGCGGGGAGCACCGCAGCGCGTTATGGCGACCTGAATGAAAGTGCGTGGTACGCAGACAACAGCGGGGGTCAGCACTTGGACAGCGAGAGGATTTTGAAAGAAGACGAACACAATTACAGCAGGCGCTTAAAGGAAAACGGTAACGGGATGCACGCAGTCGGCCAGAAGCGCGCCAACGATTTCGGGCTGTTCGACATGTTGGGGAATGTGTGGGAGTGGGTGGAGGACTGGTACGACAGGAAGTACTATCGGATTAGCCCATCACAAGACCCATTGGGACCTACGACCGGTCAGTACCGTCTTCTGCGTGGCGCGGCTTGGCTCTTTTACCCCAGTGCCGTTCGGGTATCGGTCCGGTACTGGAGCGAGCCAGGCGGCAAAGACTTTGCCATCGGGTTTCGTTGTGTCGGGGAGGTAGCGGGCCCTTGACCCTTTTTCGCGTAGTGATACAGTTTGAATCTTGAGGGTCGATTGAACCGTGGAGACGAGACAGTGAATCCATTGCGAAACCTGAAGCGTAACAATCACTTTGTTCCAGAGTGCTACCAGAGGGGGTTTGCGGATTCCTCAGGTAGGGTGTGGGTGAAATTCGCCGGAAGGGAAAAACCGGAACCTCGTAATCCTCGCTCCGTGGGAAAGAAACGGAGTCTCTACATCAGAAATCAGAATGGGATCGAGAATGATAGGGTTGAGGACTTCTTCGACAAGGAAACCGAAAGCCAGTTTGCCCCCCTATCTGAAAGAATTAAAAACGAAGGACACGAGTTTTCAAGTATCACAGATGCAGAGAAAGGCACATTAGCTAGATTTGTAGCGTTTCAAGCGGTGAGAACGTTGGCCCATAGACAATGCGTGGATGAGCAGGCTAGAGGTGCGATAGATGCAAATACCTTTATCACGGTGATGCTCAAGCAGATCTGGATCATATTGCATTTCTGGAAGGTGAATCCTCCCGAATTTCATTTCTACACACCTTTGCCCCATGTCGGCGAGCAATTCATCACGGGGGATCACCCCGTTTTGGCGATTCAGATGAACGACAATCGGATCTGGGTGCCCACTGATACTCCGACTCTAGCAATTACGGACATAACACAACTTCTCAAGAGCCCAAACCATCAATTTTGGATATCTCTTTCGCCCTATGTTTGCGTCGCCCTTCAAGGGCCGGGCAACGGGAATGCATACCTGCCTCCGCAAACTTTGGAGCCGCCAGAGGTTAGGTCTGTTAATAATTTCATTCGTGGTCAGAGCAGGATTTTCATTCTCGCTCGGGACAAGGAATTTCTCGCCTCGAACAGCTAGCCAGAAGTTGCATCCGTCCCCGCACAAAATTCGTTTGTGGGTCGGCCTGACCAGCGGTAACTTAGAGGGCTAAAGTGTACAGCTGCGCTTTGCGCCAGGCAGCGACTCCGTCACGGTGAGGTCTTCATGCCTAGGGCATATGTTGTCGGTTACGCGAGTCGGCCAAAGCTGGAAGTGGGCACTGTTGATGTGGATTTCACCACCTGTGCAGAGAAAGCGTACTCCTGGGAAACAAAACAGGAAGCTCAGACCGCGTGCGAGGAACTGGGGCATCTTGTTGCGATTAAGATTCCTCTGGTAAATGGCAGAACTCATATATGCGAAGGTTTTCAGATTGAGGAATGGGAGCCAGGGAAATTCGCGGTCTTCTGTGAGATTCCGTTTTCGATTGCCCTGAGCGGCGAATCTAGGACCTGACCAGGGGCAGCGCGGAGTACTGCGGAGCGGGCCCGACGCCACTACCTGCTACTTCTTTCGCGGACTCTCGGGCCGGAGGTGACAAGTGGATCACTGGGTACAGTTCGTGGTCAGCATCATAGGCTCAGGCCTGGGCACAACTGGTGTTGGGCTTTTGTTCAAACGCAAATTTGATCGCGAGTTGGAAACCCACAAGGCATTCCTCACGCGTGCGGCGAACGTACATGGACGCATGATTGATACCCTCGCGAACTTGAACCGCCATCTTTACGAGGTACAAGGCTTTTTTCAACGAATGACATCCGCCGGCCGGTTCAAAAGAGAAATGAGTCCCGAGGGGTATGACGAACTCCTCACCAAGGCTATGCAATCCGCCTACAACGAACTTCTGCAGGGCAGGTTGTTCATTCCCCCGGCGCTCGTGCAGGAGTGCGACAGTTTTTTTGACACGGTACTCAAGGGGCGGCTCAAATTCTCCATCGCCCAAGACCCGATGATGGACCCCCTCAAGCGCGCCGAATTTTGGCAAGCCGCCGCGACAGTTGCGCATCAACAGGTTCCGAAGATTCTGCAGCAGATTGAGGAAGCCGCTCGCACCGTGATACACGGTGAGCCCCCGGATCGCAAGACATAGTGAGGGGCACGGTCAACGCGGGTGGTGCCCCACGAAGCTGGGCAACATCTCTGTCACTGCGTCCCATCCGTGGCCGGCTCTGGCCTCTTAACTGTGGCACAGGCACTCCTGCCTGTGCGCTATGCATGGAATGCATCAGCCATGGCACAGGCAGGAGTGCCTGTGCCACTCACGACTTGTTCATGAGGGCTTTTTCCACCGCTTCGGGGTTTCGAGCAATTACCGTCAAGTAGGTGCGCACCGCGCTTTCCGGGCGCCTGCTGCCCTTGCTCCCATTCCTGGAGCGAGCGTGGCCTTTGTGTTACCCGATGTTGAGCCCCAAAGGGGCGACCCAGTCTAGCCCAGGGCAACGCCCTGGGAATTATGGAACGAGGACCGCCGCAAGCCCTGAAGGGGCGCGCTAAGGGGTCGCCCTTTCAGGGCTCAGCGGTTGAAATGGAGGGGCCGTTTGACCCAGGCCGTTGGCCTGGGCTGTGGTAGGTCGCCCCTTTGGGGCTCAAGGTGATTCCTCGGGTGGCGCCCCGATGCATCGGGGCGCCCCACGAACCCGGGCAACATTTCTGTCCCCGCGTCCTATCCGTGGCCGGTTCTGGCTTCCGTGGCACAGGCACTCCTGCCTGTGCGCTATGCATGGAATGCATCAGCCCTATCCACAGGCAGGAGTGCCTGTGCCACTTACGGCTTGTTCATGAGGGCTTTTTCCACCGCTTCCGGGTTTCGGTCAATCACCGTCAAGTAGGCGCGCACCGCGCTTTCCGGACGGTTGCGCCCTTGCTCCCATTCCTGGAGCGAGCGCGGCTCGCCGCAGTCAGCTCTTGAGCCCCAAGGGGGCGGCCTACCACAGCCCAGGGCAACGCCCTGGGAATTATGGAACGAGGACCGCCGCAAGCCCTGAAGGGGCGCGCTAAGGGGTCGCCCTTTCAGGGCTCAGCGGTTGAAATGGAGGGGCCGTTTGACCCAGGCCGTTGGCCTGGGCTGTGGTAGGTCGCCCCTTTGGGGCTCAAGGTGATTCCTCGGGTGGCGCCCCGATGCATCGGGGCGCCCCACGAACCCGGGCAACATTTCTGTCCCCGCGTCCTATCCGTGGCCGGTTCTGGCTTCCGTGGCACAGGCACTCCTGCCTGTGCGCTATGCATGGAATGCATCAGCCCTATCCACAGGCAGGAGTGCCTGTGCCACTTACGGCTTGTTCATGAGGGCTTTTTCCACCGCTTCCGGGTTTCGATCAATCACCGTCAAGTAGGCGCGGACCGCGCTTTCCGGGCGCCTGCGCCCTTGCTCCCATTCCTGGAGGGAGCGCGGGCTGACGGCGTAGCGCCGGGAGAATTCCGCTTGCGACAAGCCCAGCTTGGACCGGATTGCCCTCACGTCCACATCCTCAGGGACCTCGACGTAGCGCATGGGAAGGGCCGTCCTCCCCTCCACGTGATCGACAACTTCCTTCATGGCGGCAATCAGACGCTTCCCCATTTTGGAGTGCTTGGACATTGTAATTGGACACCCTTCAAACGATTTACCAGCTCCTTTAACTGTTGTTTATCCGCCGGCGTCAGGTCTTCCTTCGCCGCTTTGGCATAGATGTCGAGAAAGTAGACCACATCGGCCGCTGACCGGTAAAAGTAGATCACCCGAACACCGCCCCGTTTTCCCTTTCCTTGGCGGCCCCACCGTGCCTTTCGAACCCCACCTGTCCCTGCTACCACCGGGTGTATCTCCGGGTTATCTGCGACGTGAAGTTCCATCGCGTCTCGCTCTTCCGCGCGGAGAACCTTCTCTACCCGCTTCACATAGACACTGGTGTACGCAATCGCCGCGCTCATTTGCTGATTATACGGCATTGACGGATATTGGTCAACCGAGCTTTGGGTTATTCAGGCGCGCGTGGCGCCCCGATGCATCGGGGCGCCCCACGAACACGGGCAACATCTCTGTCACCGCGTCCCATCCGTGGGCGGTTCTGGCTTCAGTGGCACAGGCACTCCTGCCTGTGCTCTATGCATGGAATGCATCAACCATGGCACAGGCAGGAGTGCCTGTGCCACACGCCAGGTTGTTTAGACTCATGTTTCCAGGATGGCGCAGCGCCGCGGCGAGAAGATTCACACCGCATTCCAGGGGTTGAGAAGAACGACGCCCAGGCCGGCAAAGTCCTTCACGTTGCGCGTTACGAGAGTGAGGTCGTGTTCAAGGGCGGTGGCGGCGATCAATCCGTCGGGGGCGCTGAGGGGCCGCCCGGCCATCTTGCGCATGCCGTCGAGTCTGCCCCAGCGGACCGCAATCGACTGGGTTACCGGCAAAACCCGCCCCGCAAACAGATGTGCCAAGTGGCGTGCCAGCGATGCTTCCAGACGCACCCGACGCGCCGCATCAAGCGTGGTCGCGAATCCCGATTCCATTTCGCCGACGCTCACCACGCTCAGAAACAATGTGCGGATATCCCGGGCCGCCAGCCAGTTCTGTACTTGGGGTTCCGGGCCAGGACGCATCAGCTCGGAAGGGATGTTGGTGTCCAGAAGAAAGCCGCCGTTCACGACAGATCCACCGGCCGCGCAGGCGATGGATTGCGGGTGAACATCCGATCAATCTCTTCGTTGGTGAGCAAGCCGCGGATATCCGCGAAAGCGTCGATCAGTGCCTGGCCGGTGCGGAGCGCTGACAGGGTAGGTTCGGCCTGGCCGGCGCGCGCCTCCCGAACCACGATCTCCTGCACGTAGTCAGCGAGCGAAACCCCCTTGGCTTGGGCTTGCGCCAGGAGGCCGCGTTCGATTTCGGGTTGGAGGTCGATAGTAATCGTCACGGGTGTCATCACCTGTCAGATAACACTTCTCGCCTCTTACCCTAGCGCAACGCGGGGAGCGACGTCAAGCACGCCTCCGAGGAACCCGGGGGGACAAGCAAGCGTAGCGCAGACCGCCGCCTTTGCGGTCTGCGGTTCTTCCTTGGGTTCACGCTTCCGAAATCGAGGCGCCGGTCATCGAGAATTACCGTAGGTGCAAAGTAAGAGCCGCGGACCCCAAAAACGGGGGTCCGCGCTACAATCGCTTGGTTAGGGGCGTTGCGGTTCGGGTTCGCTGGCTATGATTTCCAAAAAGTGTCGGGCCGCGACAATTCGAGTCTCGCCCCAGGTGGGGGGAAAGTGTTTAGTATTGCCGGTCACCAAGTATGCCGCTCGGGCAGCTTGCGCACACTCCAGGAAGATGTCGTCATCGGGATCGGCACAAGCCCGGACGGTTTCCGTCGGCCTGACCCAAAAACCCTTCTCACGAATGGCATCGAGTGCGGCGATGATCACGCTTTCGTCGCGGCGGAATCGGGGCCGCCGCATGACTTCTTCATACTCGGCATACACTTCCCCGGTGATGCAGAGCGAGCGTAGCGCAGACCGCCGCCTTTGCGGTCTGCGGTTCTTCCTTCCATTCCCGCTCCCGAACCCCATTGCAGGCGCCGGCCATCGAGAATTACCGTAGGGGCAAAGTAAGAACCGCGGACCCCAAAGAGGGGGGTCCGCGCTACACGAACGCATTCGCGGGTGGCGCCCCGAGGCATCGGGGCGCCCCACGAACACGTGCAACATCTCTGTCATCGCGTCCCATCCGTGGCCGGTTCCGGTTTCTTCACGGTTGTACCCCGAAGCATCGGGGTGTGCTATGCATGGAATGCATCAGCCATGGCACAGGCAAGAGTGCCAGGGCCACCGCGCAATGCCGTTGCCATAACGACGATTTTTCCGTATCCTGAAGGTGACGAATGCAGGAGGCGGGGCGCATGACAATTCATCTCACACCCGAGCAGGAGCGGCGGGTTCAGGACGTCATAAGCCGGGGCGCATACAAGTCGGTTGAGGAAGTCGTGGATGCAGCCTTGGCCGCCGTCGAACAGCGCACGGTACCGGGCTTTGCGGGGACGGATGAAGAACTGGACGCACTGCTGGCGGAAGGCCTGGCATCGAAGGAACTTGCGGAAGACGAGTTCTGGGATGCGGTGCACGCCCGGACGAACACCCTGCTGGCCGAGCATAAAACCGGCCCGCGTTCGTGAAGGTTTCGTATCGGCAAGCGGCCAGCGATGATGTGGTGCGCCAGTTTCGCTATTACCTCGTTACCCTGAATCTTCCCGAGGTGGCCGTTCGCTTCCGAGCCGCCGTCCGGCAAACTGTTCAATCGTTGCAGCAGCATCCCAGGGTGGGTCCGCGCTATCGTTGCACGAACCCGCAACTTCAAACTCTTCGCACGTGGGCGGTTGCGGGATTTGAGGCCATCCGGATTTATTACCTTTTGGACGAAGATACCCTCCACATCATTCGGATTCTGCATGGCAAGCGCGATGTTAAACGCCTTCTTGAGCGTGAGGGAGGGGTTTGAAGCGCGAGTGGCCCCCGATGCATCGGGGCGCCCCACGAACCCGTGCAACATCTCCATCACCGCGTCCTACCCGTGGCCGGTTCTGGCTTCTTAACGGTGGCACCCCGATGCATCGGCGTGTGCCCTACATGGGAGGCATCACCCTTGGGCACAGGCAGGAGTGCCTGTGCCACCGGCGCTCACACGATGTCCTTCAACAGCTCCGGGTGCTTGTCCAACAGGCGAAGCAGTTTGATGACGGCGGGCAGGGGGGCAACCTCGCCGCGTTCGTAACGGGAGAAGGCGTTATGGCCACCGCCGGTAAGACGTGCCGCAGCAACCTGGCTCAAGCCGAGCTTGCGGCGGATGCGGCGAATCTCCTTGCTCTGCCGCTCGCGATCGCGCAACACCAGTGCGTCCCCCCCTGCCGCGTATCGCCGCGCGCTCTCGGCATCGAGCTCCACTTCACCGCAAGCCGCGCAGCGCCACCCCGCAAGCCCTTCCACCTTCACCTTCCGGCCGGCATGTTCCGCCGTAAAGGTCTCGCCGTCGAAACGCGTCAAGCCCTGGCGGCCCTCGCAGTTAAGACAACTCCTCGCCATCGTCACTTCTCCTTGAATTGAATCACCGGCGTTCAATCGCGCAAGGTGATCTTGATGTAGGCCTCTTCCCGCACCGGCGTCATGACGTGATACACCTCCTGCCAAACGTGAAAGTCGGCGTAGGTCGTCATCGACTTATGGAAGTCGCGCCGGGTTGATCCGGCGATCACGGCCAGCGCCACCCCACGGCGGATGACACTCAGATATAGCTTGAGTGTTGGGCGGTAAAGATGGATTCTATCGGAAGGGCGGTGGGTAAATGAATAGAAAACAAATAGTGGCAATAAGGGGGCTCCCGCGAACCAACCAAGTCGGCCGGGCGGGGTATGGAACACGCCTGCCCAGGCGCTTGCTGCCGGCGCTCATTCTCTGCTTCGCTTGCACGGTCACCTCGGCGCAGCGGGCAATCAAAACCGGCCCGCAAGTCGGGTCTACGCTGCCTTCCTTTGCAGCGCTTGATCAGAACGGTCGACCGCAGAACTTGCCGAGCCTCCTGGGCCCGAAAGGCGCGTTAGTGGTGTTTTACCGTTCGGCCGACTGGTGACCATTTTGCAAAGCCCAGCTCGTCGAGCTGGAAGAGCATCTCGACAATATTCATGAACAAGGCCTGGGCTTGGCCGCGATTAGCTATGACAGCGTGGCCGTGCTCAAGCACTTTGCGGACCGAAAGCATATTACTTATCCCCTGCTTTCCGATCCCGATTCCAAAATTATTCGTGCGTTCGGGATTCTGAACGAAACCGTTCCGGCGAAATCCATGGGGTACGGCATTCCTTATCCGGGAACGTATGTTGTCGATACGAGCGGTAAAGTGATCGCCAAGTTTTTCGAGGACGACTTTAAGGAGCGCACTCCCACGATGGAAATTCTCGAGCGGGTTGGGGGCACGCTCAGCTCCCCCTCCGCGACCCGGGAGGCTAAGCACCTCCGGTTTTCCTCGTCGGCAAGCACGAACGTCGTCCACCCGAACCAGCGCGTTGCGCTCTTCGTGGATATCGACCTGCTGCCGAAAATGCACGTATACGCTCCGGGAGTGCAGGGCTACATCGCGATCGAGTGGAAGATGACGGAGGCTGCGGCGAAGTTCTACCCCGTGAGATATCCAGCGCCGGAGAAGCTGCGCCTGGAAGTCATTAAGGAAACTGTGCCCGTGTACCGCGGACACATTCGCTTGGCGGAGGACGTTGTCATCGGCTCGGAGGCCCAAGTGAAGCCTCGGCTGAACGAACACGGTGAAATGGTCCTCGAAGGTTCGCTTCGCTATCAGGCTTGCGACGACCACCAGTGTTACATTCCCGAAACCCTCCCGTTGAAGTGGACGTTTTTGTTCGAGCCGCTCGATCGCGAGCGCGTTCCCGCCGAGCTCCAACACAAGCCGAAACCCTAGGGACAAGGAGGGCTACGGAACAGGAGGGAGGGAATGAACACAAATTCGCGGGTGGCGCCCCCATTGCCTTCTATCCATGCCAATCAATTCCGTTTGCCGCTATCGAAGGTACTCGACTCCGTAAAACCGGCCCACGGTGCCTTCCCCCGTCCACACGAGCCTTCCCTTTGTTTCCACCGGGGGCTGGTTCGGCCAATACGGCAGGGTGATATAGATCTCGTCCCCCGGTGGAAAGCGCTGGCTGCTGATAAAGCAGAGGCCCAACTTGGAAACATCGCGGGTTTGTGCGATATCCACAACGCCCCACGCGTTGCGCACGCGAAGTTGCATGGTGAGCTTCAAGCGGCGCGCCCGGCGGACTCCTTGCTCACCCTGGGAAGGGGGTTTGATGGAGCGGAGCAGAATTTCCGGGGTTACCACCTGGTGGCTGGGTTTCCAACGAGTGGTTTCGTTGCAGCGGTCGCAGTGGCGCGAGATCAGGCCGGTGGCCAGCAGGACCCCGTACTCGATGCTCGAAAGGGTGCTCTGCGCAGCCGTCTTGCATGCCGCGCATTCAATCAGCACCTTGGGTTGGGCGCCATCATCGTTGGGAGCAAACTCTACCCCCCAAATGCCACTCTTCGCGTTGATCGCTTCCACGCCCCATTCGCAGCGGCTTCCAAAAACATGCTGGAAGGCGCCCACCACGCGGAACTCGTCCTCGGCGCCATTCTCGAGGTTTTTGACCAGCACCACATCGTCGGGCAACAAGGCATGGGTCAGGCTGATGCGCGCCCCCTGCTGATTGAAGCTGACCGTCACGCTCTCTTCCGCGAAAGAGACACCCGAAGCGTCGTTTCCGATCACCTGAATCCGAACCGGCGCCAAGATGCGTTCGGTGCGACGTCGTCCCAAGATGTTCATGAACTCACCATCGTTACACTTCCGCCGCGGAACTGGGGCGCTTCTTCCCTTTTCCTTCTTGCTTGCCCGGCTCAGGAGTTGCTCCCGCCGCCGGGTCCGGCTGACTCAGCAAGGTCAAAGCCGCGGCCTCACTGTCGGCGAGTACAAAGAATTGCGTCAGGTTCACGTCATTCAGAATCTTGCGCACGTGGGGATTCATGCCGGCTAGGACAATTCGCGCGCTGGCGTTCTGCACGGTTACTCGCGCTCCCGCAAGGAACCCCAGACCCGTCGAGTCGATGTAAGGCACGTCCGCGAAATCGACGATCAGCTTGCGGGTTCCGGCGTCCATCAAGTCCTTGACCTTCTGCCGCAGATAGGGTCCATCACTGCCCGCCAGGAATTTCCCGCTCAGGCTCAAAATTGCCACATCCTTGTTGAAACACAACGCCATCCTCACAATTTCACCTCGCCGTTACCACCCGCCTGAATTCCACACGCTTGCGCGCTGCTCGGAATCCGAAGCACACCGCTGATGGTTGATGATTTCTTGACCAAACTCAATCTGGCAACCAATTCGAATGCTACGAGAGGGAACGAAGCTGTGTCAAGTGTGACGCGCAAACCCTGCCCCGGCTTCACCCTCGAAGGCGGGCTCGCCCGTTGCATCGAGGTTTCCCACTGTCGCTCGACGGGAAGAAACCATGCCCTTCGCAGTCGGTAAACCGAGTTGCGCCGCCGCCAACCCCACCGAAGTCCTTTCGATGAATTCTCGCCGCGTCAGTTCTCTCCTTGGCATTGCCATCTACCTCCATCGAACTCGGGCCAGTTGGGTGTGTTGTCCGGTTCAATAACTCCCTTATTTTTCATCAACATATACTGAGGAAAATTATAAGTTCGTTTGTTTTCAATGACTTCCACATAGAACTAAGAACTGACATTTTTTCTACATGTGTTTTCAATAACATCTAAAGAAATACCTTCATTCCTTGGGGTCCCCCTTTTTTGGGGAGCACAAATCCAGATAACTTGTTTAAATCCAGTGACTTGGAATTTCAATAGGATCATCGGAAATACCTCTAACTGCCTTTATTTTCATCAACATATTCTGAGGATCTTTAATTTGTCGTTTTCCTCAGCCCGCAGCACTTGGCACTTGGCACCTAACTTTCCTCCGGGCGACCCGGTGAGGGCGTCGCGTCCCGCACCCGCCCCTCCCCTCAAAGCCTAGGCACGAGCCTATTTAATGTCAAGAAAATTCTGCGCCGTTTTCCTGCCGGTAGGAAAAAATCTTACAATTCCCCGCCAATTTCCTGCCCGTAGGAAATTTGCACCGAGGCTCCCCAGAAAAGGTGACAGGATCTCGCGATAACCGAGGACGCGGGACACATCCGTGGCAAGGCCGTTATACAGCCAGAGGATTCCTTCGGGGGGAAGGGATACCTCCACCGCCTGCCCGCAGATAGCCCCTTCAATAAGAAACTCGGGGAGTGGGACACAGGCTCACCTGGCGGACGAGTCATAGCACGTCAAGAACGCACCCGTTGCATGAGCGCTATGTCGTCGAGGACGCTAATTCCGTGATGGCTCAAGTATTGAGCGATAGGTCTTTGGAAGAAATCCTCATCGTTCGTGCAGATGATGTCTGCTTCGCCGATGATCGCGGTCTGGACAACGATCACGTCGTTTACGTCGCGAATGGGCGCTGTCAGCAGGGGGTTAAGGGTTACGATTTCCGCAGATCGGCGAAGGAAGGCGACATAGTTGTAGACAAAATCTTCCGTCAGGCCGAAGAATTCCTGCAATCGGGGGTACCGAAGCACTCTCGCAAGCTCGTGCAGCATCTCGTTTGAAAGCAATAGCACATGCTTGCTTTCGATAAGGCTGGTCAGCAATTCGCGGCCCAGACCGTGCGCCTGTTCATGGGCCCGCACGAGGATGGTGTTGTCGAGAACGATCTTCACTGATGTGGACGGTAGCCGGGGCGGCTGCTTCGGATCGCCTCCGTCAGGATATCTTCGGCCTCCTCTGCGGAGCCGGGATGACGCTGGGCATCTACTTCCGCAAAGTACTTCCTCAGGTGCTCCGCCAGTTCATGCTTCTGCTGATCGGAGAGGACAGGAGGCTCGACGGCGCGCACGCTGATCGCCTCATCGTCCAGCACTTGGCGTCCGAGGAGGCTTTCGATCGCCAGTTTCTGTTCGGGGGATAGATCCTTGGCTTTATGTATCATAGATTAGCCTTCCGTGTACCATCATCCCTAAGCTTACGATTTTAGCGCGGGATTGTCACGCGCTATCCCTGCAAAAAATCTCCAAGGTGATCTCCCAACGGCGGGTCATGGCGCACACAACCGTGGTTATGGCCGTTACACGGCCAAGTGGACGGTGCCGAATCCGCTGCTGCCGCCAACACTCTGTGAACCATCGCCGATCGCAAACCAAAGCGGCTCTACGCGCCGTCCGATAGCCTGGAGAAAGAGCAATGGTGCTAGAGCTGGTTTGGGTGGACTGGGGTGAGACCCCTGAAGCGACTAAAATCGGGCACGTTGAGCGTCAGGATGTGGGCCACACTGTGTACGTACATTGCTGCTGCCAACCGTGCATCATGGACCTGGACCCCCGATACACCATATCGCAAAATGATCTTTCACCATTCCTGATAAACGGTTTCGCTGTCCGGCAAAAGCGTCATGCCCCGCTCGATTGCCCGCACCTCGATCTCCGCCTCATTGACCGTCAAACCCAGACCGTTGCGACCGAGCGGCCGCGTCATCACGTTCCACAGTTCTGCAATATTCTGATGCGTGTAGTGAAGCGTAGTGCCCTGGCTGGTCAGTTGCGTGAGGGCCGTCACGATAAGTTGGTGTTGAGGATCAGCGCGCCTGGTCATGCGCAGCAGGACGTTGGTATCTACCACGCACGAAGCGATATCCATTTAGTCGTGATCCTGGTAAATCCATTCGCGGGAGATGGTCCCCGGTAACGGCGGGATCTTATCGGAGAACTGGGCCACGGAGTCAAGCCAGGCACGAAACTCTTCGGGAGTAGGTGCCTGCCGGGTTACGGCCAACTGTGTAGCGACCTGTCGCGCCAGAATTTCCTCGGCGTAGGCTTCAGGTTGCAACCCACGGGCCCGAGCCTGGGCGCCGAGTTCGTCCGGCACAACGACCTTGATTTCCATAACCGAAGTTTAACACACCCCAAGAGGAATGAGGCAAGCACAACTGGCAATAACGAGCATGCCAACCCGGCGACAAGACGCAGAGCTTTGCTCTGCGCCAGCCGACCGGTTGGGAAAAATCTTACAATTCCCCCGCCAATTTCCTGCCCGTAGGAAATTTGCTGCGAGGCTCGCCGGCAAAAGTGACAAGATCTCGCGATAACCGAGGACGCGGGACACAACCGTGGCAATGGCCATTTACCGTCAACTTGACCGCCTCTGTCCAACTTCCGAGTGCCCCGTGATCCGCTCGGAGCGGTTAGGACATACACGGGGGAGCACAAGCAGGCACTGCCCAAGGATCTGCACTCACGTAGGGTTATAGCTGCGCTCATCGTAACCTGCAACCTCCGCAAGTGGAAGCCTATTCAGGGAGAAACTGGCACGTACAGGGCATTTCCGGTTTTTTCTCGGGCATCGTGACCCTTCCGACCACAATCCCCTTGACGTTCCGACTTGCGGGATGTACTACGTCCCCGGGTAAGGGCGACGTTCCCCGCCTTGGTACAGGGGTAGAATGCCGCCGAGTTCTTTGCTCAGTCCACGAGACCTGCGCGAGGTGCCGATGAGATTCCGAAACACGCTGACTCTTCTCATACTGCAGTTGTGTCTGCTGCTTGCCGGTCCTGCTTGGGCACAGCAGAAGCCCCAGGCTGCCGCCGGAGCGGCGGACGAACCGCTCGATCCAATCCAAATTCTGATTATGGTGTTTGACGGGGTCGACGAACAGCGCATTATGACAATAGTGAATCAACGGGGCATTTCCGGCCATGTCGACCACGACACTCTCGAAATGATGCGGGCTCTTGTATTACCCTTTCAAGGCAAGGGTCCGGACGCTCGCGACGTCCTTGGGCAAGTGGAGCCCGACCTGCGTGCACGCCTGGAACGCACTCCCCAAAGCGCATCTCTACGCGAGCAGCTTGCATTTGTCCAAAAGCTGGAAAGAGTATATAACCGGTCTCTCACGACTGCCAATCAGGCCTGCGCCGTGGGGAGCTTGCGGACTTTGAATGTCGCGGCTATAACCTATGCCTCCACCTACAATGTGGGATTTCCTTCCAGCCTCGCATCGCTTCGTCCGCCTGACGGCCAAGGTACGCCAACGTCTGACACTGCCGGGCTTGTGGACCCCGTGCTGGCCTCGGGAAAGAGGTGCGGCTATATCTTCAATTACAGCCCTGGGGAAAAGGATTCTACGGGGCGCATCAACAGCTACACTATCCATGCTGATCCGATCACGCCCGGAACTATCGGCACTAGCCACTTTTTCACCGACCAAAGCCGCGTGATCCGGTCGGAAATCAACAAGCCGGCCAATGAGCAAAGCCCGCCTATTGCCGGTTGAAAACGAAGAAAAGGAGCCCGTATCTTTTTCTTCAGCAATTGTCCGGGTTGGTTACGGTCACGGAGTTAGGGCCTTTCGCCAGGGATGGAGCGCCAAGCTGTAGCGTGTCTGCATCGACGTAGGTGCTTGCGGCCGCTATTCCACCGATCATAGCCGTCGCGCCGGACTGGGAGCCGCTGCCTCGAATCGTGAGCTGGGTACCACGGGCGGCGGGGGCGGCGCTTGGCGTGATGCTGCCGATGGAGCGCGGCACCGAACTGAGTTCCACGACCGTGAGCCCGGCCTTGGTAATCAGGAAGATCTGCCCGGGGTGTGTTGTCCGCAAGCTGGAAGCAATTCGGTTACTTCCGCATCTGGCAGCAACCAGGAGAAATCCAGAAAGTCCTGAATTGCTGTGCAACCTAGCCTTTAGCGTCTGAAACCTTCGCCATCCTCCTTCCGAGAAGAGCGCGAATCGGTCCCTGATACCCTCCCTTACGGTCGCGGCTCATGGGGCGAACATGCGATCGACTACGCCCGTCCAATGCTCGCGGACCTTTTCGGCTTCGGGCTCGGATTCGCCGTACAGCAGCCAGGTCAGGGTCAACATTGCCTTCCCGCCGCACTTTTCGCAGAATACGCAGAGCAGAGCGTGATTGCGGTCGGGGAATTCCACGGCGCAGACACCGGCCGCGGTTTTCGGCAACTCGGGGACTGCGGCCGTCAGCTTCTCCCAGGCTTCCGCGCGAGAGACGGGCAGCATGCGGAATAGCGTGACGTTCCGGCAACGCGCGACGCCCTGCTCGACGCTGTGCTTCATCATCTTCAGGAAGGTCGGCCAGGCTCCGCCGGTCGATTCAAACTCGCCGTCGAAATTGGCGGTGTCCCCAAAACCGGAATGCACCAGGCGCAGGACGGTCTTTCCGCCGCGTCCTTCGATGTAATAATCGACCACGCTCGGCGGCGCGCCTTCGGGACGATCGCCGACGATGCGGATATGCTTGTTCGGTTCCCACACCTCGATGCGCGAGGTGGCCTCCATGTCCGGTGACCAGCCGAAGGTGACGCTTCCTCCCTGACCCGGTTCCACGCGCGCGATGGGCGCAAACCAACTGGCTATCCCGGCCGCCGTGCTCACCGCTTCCCATACCTGTTCGGGGGTCGCGTCGATCTCGATTTCCATCTCGTGTTGTCTCATCGCTATTCTCCTTTATTGAATTTGTATCGAGTCCGTTTCCACGGGTGCTTCTTTCGTAATCGCCGAATAGACGCCGCCGAAGAACCGGAACCTGCGCCCGCCCTCCGCCGACTCATCGTGATACTTCGCGGCAAGCCTTGCGACCTGCCCGGCCAGTTCCTCGGCAAACGCGTTACGCGACTCCGCCGAGGCGAAGCGGATTTCCACTTCCAGCGCCATCGTCGAGACGCGCTTGCCCGCTTTCCCCGCCCGGGTGCAAACCAAAGCCACGTCGCGGATCGCCCGCGCCGCCAGCGACAGCAGATACGCCGCCGAGAAACGGTCGCGCTGCTGTTCCGGACTGGCACCCAGCTTGCCCAGCGCCGCGGGACTGATGACGAAGCTGTGCGCCGCGGTTCGCACCAGGCGCTCGATGCAGTTGCCCTTGCGACGCTCTTCGACCAGCTTCACCAGTCCGGCCTGCTCCAACTCGCGGAGGTGATACCCAATCTGCTGGCGCGGCAATTCCAGGCGGCGGGCCACGCCGGCGGCCGAATCCGGCTCGGCGAGATGCTCCAGAATCCGCATCCGCGCGGGACTCAACAAGGTCGCCGCGACGTCGGCGCTTTGGATCACTTGGATGTCTGGTGTGCTGGCCATGGAGAGATTAAACACCAATACAATTGTTCTGTCAAGACAAATTTTTGTGTCGGTAAATCAAATGTGAAAGAGTTTGTGCAGAATGCCGATGTACTGCGGGCCGGTGGTGGTGATGATGGCGCCAGGGTAGGCCAACATAAATGTAGAAACTCGCGGGGCGGAGGCTCTAGCCCCGCCGTTACAAGGTGACCCTGATTTTTTGCGAGTCCCGCCCCCCTCTCAATGCCAGGACTAGCCGGGTGTGACCGTGGGGAATTCCGTTCGACCTCACTGGGGAAAGAAATCAATGCCTTCCTTCTCGAACCAGGTGAAGCGTGCGGTCTCTCCAGCCAAGCGCCAACGCGCGGGAGAAGTGGTTTCCATCCAATCCAGCGGCTCCGCTTCCGGCTGGATTCGAGCGGCGGCGGTGAGGGCCGTCTTAAGAATGCTCTTCTCTTCCGGCGTGACCTCGGCAGGGTCGGCGGAAATAAAAAGCGCCGCACCGCTTCTCGCCACCACATCGAGCCATTGGCGCGTCATGGCGAGGGGGACGGACTTTGATACCGGCGCGCAATCCGGATCCACGAGAAAAAAAGTTCGGTGTTGTGGCAACCGGAATCCCAGGGTATTCACTCCCATCTTGCGCGTGCGGTTCCAGTCGCGGCCGCTCGTGTCATCCCCGGTCCGCTGCATCTCAAAGATTCCTGCGCCCAGGTGGCCCACAGTGTTGCATCCGAGCAAGACCGCATCGCCTGCCGCCTGGCGAAGGGCACGATAGAATTGCAGGACAATTTCCGCCGTGGTCTTGCTGCGATCCGCAAAGTGCCAACCCCCGGAGGTCAACTCCTCTCCCATTTCCATCCCCCAACGGCCCAGGATGTCAAAAGTGGAAAAGTCGTGCTTCACCAATTCGTATCCCCACCCGGTCAGCCTTCCCAGGCCCTCCTGGATGTGGGTCAGGACCTCGGGCATGCTGGGATCAATCACGAAGGGGGAATCCGGAGGTTGCGATTTTTGGTCCCCGTCAAGCTTCCATTGTTTCGCCCGCGGATCAACGGTGAGCAGCGGGCGCACCCAGATTCCCGGCCGCACGCCGCGCTTTTTCATTTGCGCCGGCAAGCCAGGCGTTTCCGGTAATCGTAGATTGTCTTCGGTCCAGGGGCCCGCCCCATCCGGCGCCTTCCCCCATCCCATGTCGATAACCATGTAGGGCGGATTGACGGCAATTGGTGACAATTCGGCCAACTGCTCGACATCGCGCAGGACATTCTCCGCCGACATATGTTCACCATACAGATAATACCAGTTATTGGAACCGTAGACCGGCCTTTCCGGCAGCCGCGGAGGCCCGGCGAGAGCGCGGCAGAGCGCCACGGCGGCACGGTAGGGAGAGACGCCGTGATCACCCCGCAGCGCCACCACCTCCGCCGCCGCCAGGCGACGGTCGCCCAACTGCACGCCGCTGCCGCCGTTGCGCACATCGAGCCACAACGAAATACCATCCGCATCCACCTGCCAGAAGCAAAAAGCGTTCGCCCCGGTCTTCACGCCGTAGCCGTGGGTCCCCTGCCCCGTCGCCGCCAGGAAATACCAGGGCATGACACGGTCAGCATCAAAACCGCGCCACTCCAAGTCGCCATACGAACGCTCCCAGTGATCGCCGAGAAATCGCGAGCCCTCGGGCAGGCGGCCCCGCCAGCGCAAGTGCAAGCGCGCCAGCGGGCTGCGCGGTGACGCCACGGAAAGCGCCAGAGTTTTTCCCTTGCCGAGCAGCCGCGCTTCGGTCGAGACTTCCACATCCAGGGCCTTCCAGCGGTCAACGGCTCTCGACAACGCGATACGGCCAGACCCTTCGATGTATGCTGCCACAAAATCGGGCGGCCGGAGGATGTCCACATAGGCCGCTCGCGTTTCCCCCGCAGAACCCCCTGGCCCCTGGGCTGCCGCCACCGCCGCCAGACCGCTTCCAAGAAACGCCCTGCGAGATGGGCTCATATTTTTTCACCGGCCTCAGATGTGCGCTTCAATGCTATTGACCACCGTCTTCAGGGCTTTGATCCGCGCCCACCATTTCCAGTTTCCCTCGATGATGGTCCAGGGAGCGCATTCCGTGTCCGTCTTCGCGAACATCTCTTCCAGGGCTTCGATATAGTCATCCCACTTTTCGCGATTGCGCCAATCCTCTTGCGTCAGCTTCCAGTTCTTCCACGGATCTTTCTCCCGCTTCTTGAAGCGGTCAAGCTGCTCTTTCTTGGAAATGTGAATCCAGAACTTGACTAATATCAAACCGTCGTCGGTCAGCGTTTTTTCAAATTCGTTGATTTCTCGATAGGCGCGCTGCCATTCGTCCTTCGTGGCGAATTTTTCCACCCGCTCCACCAGCACACGCCCATACCAGGTACGGTCAAAGATGGCGATACGGCCGCGCGGCGGCAGCCGCAGCCAGAATCGCCGCAGCCAATGGTGGGCTTTCTCCGCCGGGCTCGGCGCGCCGATGGGCAGCACCTCGTATCCGCGGGGGTCAAGAGCTTCGGTCAGACGTTTGATGTTTCCTCCCTTGCCCGCCGCGTCGCAACCTTCGTAGGCCACGGCGATGGCAATTCCCTTCTCGAGGACCTTGCGCTGCAACTTCAACAGCTTGAATTGGTACTCCTGCAACAGCTCTTCGTATTCGCCTTTCGAGTCCAGCTTCTTGTCGAGATCGAGTTTATCGAGATATCCCATGGATCAGCCTCCTGAAGGTCAAGACAAATTCTACCCACCAAGATGAGATTGCAAGCCCCGAGTGGGCAATCCGGCCATGGCGTTCTCGAGCTGACATCTCATGCGAAGGCACCCCGCCATCGGGGGCGGATTCTACCAGAACGCCCCGCTCAGCCGCAAAGGCTTTTCCTCTTCCGCACTCTCCTAGTTTGAACGTAGCGCCGCCATCTTGGCGGCTCAGTGCCGGCTGGAAGCCGGCGCTACACTGCAAATCAGGACACGACCTCCCCTTCGGCATTTTGGTCCATAAGCAAAAGCGCCGGTCCCGCATCGCGAAACCGGCGCTCATCAAGAACGGCCCGACCTTTCTACAACTGTCGCCTCCCTAATGCTTTCCGTGGGGAGGATGGTGGTCCGCATGCTCCGCGTGCTCCCCATGCTCGGCGTGTTCCGGCTTGGCGCCGGTTTTGGCGCGCTGGTCGCGCAAAACAGCTTTGCGGCTCAAACGGATCTTGTTGCCCTCAACGGAAATGACCTTCACCAGGAGCTGGTCACCCATTTTCAATTCGTCCCGGATATCTTTTATCCGATGCTCCGCCACTTCGCTGATGTGGAGCAAACCGTCCGTACCGGGGAAAATCTCCACGAAGGCGCCAAAATCCGCCAGCCGCACCACTTTGCCCAGGTAGGTCTTCCCGATCTCGGCTTCCGCCAGCAGGTCACGGATCATCTTCAAGGCCTTGGAGGCCGAGGGTTCGTCGGTAGCTGCCACGTTCACACTGCCATCATCTTCGACGTCGATCTTCACCCCCGTCTGCTCGATGATGCCCCGAATGACTTTGCCCCCGGGCCCGATGAGTTCACCGATCCGGGAGGGATTGATCTTCATCGCGTAGATGTGCGGCGCATAGGTAGAAATGTTCGTGCGCGGCGTGGCCAGTGTCTCCAGCATCTTGCCGAGCACGTGCAAGCGCGCGGCCTGGGCTTGGGTCAAGGCTTCCGCCATAATCGCCGGGGTAATGCCCGTGATTTTAATATCCATCTGCAATGCGGTGATTCCATCCTTGGTTCCGGCAACTTTGAAATCCATGTCGCCGTAATGATCCTCGGGGCCCGCGATGTCGGTAAGGATGGCGTACTGGTCACCTTCCTTCACCAGGCCCATGGCAATTCCCGCCACCGGTGACTTGACCGGAACCCCTGCGTCCATCAAAGCCAGAGTTCCGCCGCAAACCGTAGCCATGGACGATGAACCATTCGACTCCAGAATGTCAGACACGACGCGCACCGTGTAGGGGAAATCTTTCTCTTCCGGAAGGATGCTGAGCAGCGCGCGCTCGGCCAAGGCTCCGTGCCCGATCTCGCGCCGGCCGGGACCCCGCAGGAACCCCACCTCACCCACGCTGAAGGGGGGAAAGTTGTAATGGAGCATGAAACGTTTGAACGCTTCACCTTCCAACACATCCATGCGCTGCTGATCTTCGCCGGTTCCCAGCGTCGCGGTAACCAGCGCCTGCGTTTCACCGCGCGTAAACAGGGCGGAGCCGTGGGTGCGCGGCAGCAACCCAACTTCGGAACTGATCGCCCGTACCTGATCGAAGGCGCGCTGGTCCGGCCGCTGCCGCTTCACCAGCACGTCATCGCGGAACAAGCGCTCTTCTACCTGGTCAACAAAGTGCGCCACCAGCCTGCGCTTGGCCGCATCTTCCTCGGGATAGCTTTCCACCAAGGCTTTGCGCAGCTCGGCAATCTTGCGATGGCTTTCCAGCTTGATGTACTTGGAGGTGTCCATGGCCTCGTGGAGAGCTTCCTCGATTTTGCCGCGAACTTCCTCGTAAAGCGCCTCATCGCGCGCCGGCGCAGTGAACTCGCGCTTTTTCAGCCCCAGCTTGGCGAAGAGTTCTTTCTGCGCCGCCACAATCCGGCGGATTTCGCCGTGCGCGTATTCAATCGCCTCAATGATGGCCGCCTCGGAAACTTCCTTCGCGCCCGCCTCCACCATCACGATGGCGTCTTCCGTGCCCGCCACCACCAGGTTCAGCGCGCTGTTGGTGATCTGGCTATAAGTGGGGTTCGTGGTCAAGCGCCCGTCCACCAGGCCCACCCGCACGGCGCCCACGGGCGCCAGAAACGGAATGTCCGAGAGGTAGAGCGCCGCCGTGCCGGCCACCAATCCGATCACATCGGGGTTGTTTTCCGTATCGGCGGAAAGCACCATGGCAATGACTTGCGTTTCGTCCTTGAAACCTTCGGCGAACAGAGGCCGGACGGGCCGGTCAATCAGACGGCTGGTTAAAATCTCTTTTTCCGTGGGCCGTCCTTCGCGCTTGAAAAAGCCACCGGGAATTCTCCCCGCAGCATAGGTATACTCACGGTAGTCCACCGTGAGGGGAAAGAAATCAATCCCTTCCCGCGGGTTGGTCGAACACGCCGTTGCCAAGACCACGGTATCACCGTAGCGCACGTAGGCGGAGCCATTGGCTTGTTTCGCCACTCTCCCACATTCAATTGAAAGGGTATTTGAACCCAGGGTCATACTAACTTGTTCCATTTAAATCCTCCAACCATCCACGCCGAGCACCACACAGGGGCCACATAGCGGGTTATAGCACGCGCGCCGATTGGCCGAGGCAATCGACCGCGCCCGACCGTCAGGCATGCAGGTTATTCAGGAAGCTGCGAATCGAGGTGGATGTTGAACGGATGGGAGCCCCCTGCCCGTTTGGGATGCCCCCAAAAAAGTAAAAGCGATCCGCGCCGGAAAACCGGGGGATCGCTTCGACAAACCATGTTGTCTTGCCTGAAATCTTGAAACTTTCTCGATATGCACCGGGCTACTTGCGGATGCCCAACTTTTCAATGACCTGCTTGTATGCCTCAGGGTCACGCCGTTTTAAGTACTCCAAATGCCTCTTGCGCCTGCCCACCATGTTCAGCAGCCCACGCCGCGAAGCATGGTCCTTACGATGGGCACGGAAGTGCTCGTTCAGGTAACTAATCCGCTCGCTGAGCAGCGCAATTTGAACTTCGGGTGAGCCCGTATCCTTGGGATGGACTCGAAATCGTTCGATCGTATTGGCTTTCGACTCACGGGCTAACGGCATCCGCCTCTCTCCTCGCTTCTCATCTTCTTATGTACGAAGAAAGCTTAGCATGAACCATCCGTTTTAGCAAAGAAAAATCAGCCGCGAACCACCCGCAAAAGCCGGGAATTACCTGGGCGGAGCCTACTCACACCTCCGCGCCCCCCCCGTTGCACTGGGCGCCCTGCCGGGCCAAAGCTGATACTCCCGGTGCAAAGAACCTGGGGACCTTATCGTAGATTTGGGGGTTGCCTTCTGACTTTTGACTCTTTTGCCGCTCTCCCCCCGCGGGAACTCCGGCAAAGCGTGTTAGTATCTCGGCGTGAAAATTCTTTGCCTGGGAGAAAGATCCATGTCCAAATGTTTTGGAACTTTGTTTACCGCACTTTTCCTGGCGGTTACTGTTTTGGCTGCGCAACCGAGCGGCCCGCTGCAATATCAATCGGCGTATATGCGGGTGGAAATGGCGCCCGATCAACCGTCCTTCCGCGCCCTCACCGTGGATTCGCTGGGCAAGAGCAAGCTCAGCGCCAACCCGTTGCGCGCCCCGGCCAAGACGGAGACCGCATACCAGGTTCGCCAAGTTGGATCGACCTACGAGTATCGTGCCTCCGGCGCTTCTGCCACGGCGCCGCCCGCGTGGAGTTTTCAATTCTCTCCCCGCCAGATCCACGTGCGCGCGCACTTTGACGCGGGAAATCCCCCACCACCCCTGGTGCTGAACTTCAATCCCCACCTTAACCATGCCACGCTGCTGGGGGTCATGAATGACGACGGGACCATGCAACTGCCGGCGCTTCTGCACCTGCCTGACCTCGGGACTTTCCGGGTCACTTCCAGCGCGGGCCGCGGCCTGGCGCTGGGTTACGACGCGTTCCGTTATGAGGAAGGCGGGACGAGCAACGACTACGTGCGCGTCACCTTCCCCGCCGCCACCGCTGCCCTGCCCCAAATCGATTACAACCTGGAAGTGGTGGATATTTATCCCGTCTCACCGAAAATCGCAGGCGACCTGCGATTTGACGGCTTCCGGCGCAACTGGCTGAATATCTTCCAACTAAATCCCCGGCGGCGAGTGCTGGCCAATCACGCCGCCAGCGACCCCTGTGCCTTTACCCTCTTCGAGTATTCCTCCGTGGCGGTCCGCACGCCGCCGCTGGCGCCGGGACTGACGGCGCTGAACATGATTCGCCAAACCCTGGACCGCTACCTCGGGGGAATGAAGGGCTACGGGATGAAGGGGTACACCAATGACGACCTCACCGACTATACCGACACCTACCCTTCACTCCTGATTGCCGCCTGCGATTACCTTCGCGGCAGCAAGGACCACGCCTGGCTGGAGAAGAACTATTCCGGGATGAAAGAATGGGCCGCCAAAATGTTGGCCATGGACGTGGATGGAGACGGGTTGTTGGAATACCCGGTGAGTGGGAACTACAATTCCTGGCCGGAAAAAATCCATTTCCGCCCGGCCAACTGGTGGGACACCATCGGCTTTGGCCATCAGGACGCTTTCTCGAACGCCCTCGCCTACCACGCCCTGCTGAACATGGCGGAGGTCGCCCGCCAGGCAAACCAGCCGGATGATGCCAAGCTGTATTCCGCTCGCGCCGAGAAACTCCACTCGGTTTATTGCCAGACCTTCTACAACCCCCAAACCGGGGTGCTGGCCGGGTGGAAAAGCGCCGATGGGCAACTGCACGATTATTATTTCACTTTCGTGAGCGGCGTGGCCATTACCTATGGATTGATCCCGCCCGGCAAGGCCAACGCCATCATGGATCGGATGCTCGCCAAGATGAAGGAAGTGGGTTACACCCGTTTCGAATACGGCCTGCCTGGGAACTTGATTCCCATTCGCCGCGGTGATTACGTCGATCACGATAAGCGCTTCGGCGGACCGGAGAAAGAAGATGGGTCGGATGGGTTTCAAATCTATGAAAACGGCGGGGCGACGGCATGTTGGGCCTATTTCACGCTGCGAGCCTTGTACCAATTGGGGCGGCACAAAGATGCCGACGCGATGCTGTTTCCGATGCTCGAGGGGTTTGAGAAAGGGGGATTCCAAGGCTTCGGCCCCAACGGCATGACGTACGATTGGAAAGCCTGGGATGGAACCCCGCACGGCTATGAAGGTCTGCTGGTGGATGGCTACCAGACACTGCTGGCCGTGCTTTCACGCTGACCATGACGCACAAGGAGTATGACCAATGGAAACCTTAGAGATCCCCACGGTAATTGAATCCAAATCCGAATACGTAACAGCGCTCAACACCGTGTCGGGGCTTGCCGTCAAGGGGGCAGAGCGAACCAGAGAAGAAGACAAACTTTTCCGGACTTGGGTTCTCCTCATCGAAGAGTACGAGCAGCGAAAGCGGGAGCGAAAACTTAAGAAGCTTCCACCCCGTGAGCTCTTGAATTTCCTAATGGATGAAAACAAGTTGAATCAAAAAGACTTTGAGCCTGAGATTCCTCAATCGCGCATGTCCGACATTCTGAATGGCAACCGTCCGATCTCCAATGCACAAGCAGTTTTGTTCGCTCAACGCTTTCACGTCAAGCCATCAATTTTCTTGGGCCTGGAGTAGCAGGGATAAGGCCGCTGTCCCGGCAGATACGATTAGTAAAGGAGCCCCTTTTGCAGCGCCTCGGTCGCCCGGCTCAGCGGTTCGAGAAGTTGCTGGGCGCCACGCGCCATCAACCCCAGTTCCGTCGTGGTCTGGAACCACTGGAAGCCCCAATCCACATACTTTTTGATTTGGTCGGCGTCTTTAACCGGCAGTCCCAGGAACTTATGGTTCGCCTTGCCCGCGGCGACGACCCGCTTTAACGCATCCTGCACCCGGGGATGACCCGATTGTCCGCGGAGACCCATCGAGAAGGAAAGGTCGCTGGTGCCTACAAAGATGACATCAACGCCGGGCGTGGCGGCAATCTCCTCCACCTGCTCGACCGCCCGCTCCTCTTCCACGATGACGATAACCATGACGTTGTTGTCGGCGAAGGTGTGGTAACCCTCGGGCGCCTGCCAGCGAAATGCCGCCAGGCCCGGCCCCGAACCCCGCCGGCCGTGCGGTGGATATTTGCACGCCGCCACCGCCTGCCGGGCCAACTCCGGTGTGCTGCAAAACGGGAAAATAACTCCCAGAGCTCCCTGATCGAGCACGCGTTTCGCGGTCCAGAGCTCGTTGACGGGCACGCGCGCAATCGGCACAGCCTTCAGGCCGCGCGTTGCCAGGACGATGTTCCGCAAAGTTTCAAGCGTGATCGGACTGTGCTCCATCTCAATCCACAAAAAATCAAACCCGAGCGAAGCGGCTTGAGCCGCGGTCTCAGCGCTCGCCACGGTGACGGTAGTGCCAATCACGTAATTCCCCGCGGCAAGCATTCTCTTCAGAGGGTTTTCGACAGCTCCTGGAGAGCCGGCGTTCTCAGCAGACATGGGATTCTCCTTGTTAGAAGAAAATGATTTCACGATCAGTCGAACCTCAGCATCTCACCACCCGCGGCCCCCGGCTTTAGGGGAGCAGATGCGCGCACGGCCTCAAGTTTAAGTCAGCCTTTCGCATCGCGTCCACGGGAATGTCAAGCCCCCGATCCGCACGTAATTTTGCGCAAGGGCGAAATAAATCTGTCGGGGAGTGCACTTTTTGCTTGACATGTTGTAGATAGTATATATACAATCTGTCTATGCCTGCTCACATCCCCACCCAATTCAAGTCGCCCTTTGAAATCGACCCTCGGCCCTTGCACGAGATGTCCAGTCCCCACGCCGGGCTGCTGGCCACCTCGCGGGCCTTCCGCTCGCTGGGCATTCCGGCTCTGGCCGCCGCCCATCTTCCCCTCAAGCAGCGCCAGCGCGGTTGTGACGAGGGCCAATACCTGGAGGCGATCGTCCTGCTGCAGACGGTGGGCGGCGATTGTCCCGAGGACATGCAGTTGCTGGGCAACGACCCTTGCTTGGAGCGGGGCTTGGGTTTCGCCCTGCCCAAGGTGAGCGCGGGGCGCAGTTTTCTCGAGCGCTTTCACGACGAGGCCTTGGAACAATCTCGTCCCCCGCGCGCGGTGCAGAAGAGTTTCATCGTGCCCAGCAGTGCGCCGGTGGAAGGATTGCAGGCGGTGCAAGCCGGGGTGGTGCGGCGCATCGCCCAGCTCTACGCCGAGCAGCAAACCGCCTTGCGCATCGCCACCGTGGACCAGGACGCGACGATTATTGAAAGTCACAAGGCGGCGGCGCAGGCGCACTATGAAGGCGGGCGAGGCTATCAACCCATGGTGGCGGTTTGGGCGGAAGCCGATCTGGTGCTGGCCGACGAGTTTCGCGACGGCAATGTGCCCGCCCAGCAGGAGCCGCTCACCTGCGCGAAGCTGGCCTTTGCCGCGCTGCCGGAAAATATTAACGAGCGCTATTTTCGCGGCGACTCCGCTTGCCACGAGAACGGCTTGCTCGGCTGGCTGCGGCATCCCGACCGCGCCCGGGAGCCGGGGGGCGGCATCGGCTTTGCCGTCAGCGCCCGGCGCAGCGTGGAGCTGACCGCCGCCCTCACCCAGGTTCCCGACGCGCAGTGGCGGACCTATGAGCGGGAAGCCGACGGCACCTTGCGGCAGTGGGCGGAAGTCGATTTCGTTCCCGGCGAGCCTGGGGAAAAGAAGGATAGCCAACCCTTGCGCTATGTGGGGCTACGCCTGCTCAAGCCGCAAGGAGTGCTCTTCGCCGACGGCACCGACCGCCATCACCATGCGGTGATTACCAATCTGGAATGGGCCGGGGACCGGTTGCTCGAGTGGCACCGAGAGAAAGCCGGCACGGTCGAGCACGTGCACGATGAGGTCAAGAACGAAACCGGCGGCGGCCACCTGCCGAGCCAACATTTCGCCGTCAACGCCGCCTGGTTCAAGCTAGCTTTGTTGACCTACAATCTGGCGAGCGCCATCAAGGGGCTCTGCTTCTCGCCGGAAGAACGCACCGCGCGGTTTAAGAAATACCGGCTGCTGCTGGTGCACCTGGCGGGGCGCATGAGCCGCTTCCGCTGCAAACTGCGCCTGCGCTTTTGCGCCCCCCCGGAAGCCATCGCGCGCGTGCAGAGAGTATGGGAGGTCTTCGCCCTGCCCACCCAAGCCACCGCCTTCACCTGATCTCCGGGCATGCACCCCAACGCCTTCCCCTTTCCTCTCTCCGCCCGTCCTCCCGGCGGGATTGCGGAATCTTTGCCTCTCCCGCTCCCCACCCGCTCCCCCCTCGACGGCGAGCCTCCTCCGAAAACCGCCTTCCGCCCCAAGCGCCATTCCGGGCGCCGGTCATATCCCCCCCGCCGACAAAGCACCGTCCCAGTGGCTCGCACAAAATCGCGCCAATGTCGCCGCCAAGGTTCTTACGTGCGGATTTGGGCAAGCGCCAAAAGATGTTCGAGCGGCTCGGCGGTGAGAATAATTCTAGAACGGTGATAAAGTATTCCCTTCGCAAGATCCCGGAGGTGAAATTGGCTCGTTCCAAGGTGGATGTGGTAGGTCTCGGCTTGAACGCTACGGACACGGTGATGACGGTGCGCAAGTTCCCTGCCTTGGGGGGCAAGGAGCGAGTAGTGGCGGCGTCGATGCAAGCCGGCGGGCAGGTGGCGACGGCGCTCGTCACCTGCCGACGCCTGGGATTAAAGGTACGCTACATCGGGAAAGTCGGCAATGACCCCGCCGGCCGATTGCAGCTTGCCAGTTTGCGCCGTGAGGGTCTGGACATGGATTACACCAAAGTGATGCGCGGCGTTCCCAACCAATACGGCTACATCCTCGTCGACCAGGCAACCGGCGAGCGCACGATTTTCTGGGATCGCGACGCCCGCCTGGCGGTGCAGCCCAAGGAGCTCGATCCCATCGCCATTACCTCCGCGCGCCTGCTGCATCTGGATGGCTGCGACGTGGATGCCGCGCTGGTGGCGGCGCGTTGGGCGCATCGCGCGCGCATCCCCGTGTTGGCGGACCTCGATACTGTTTACAAGAACGTGGAGAAGCTTTTTCCCTACATCGACTACCTGATCGCCTCCACCCAGTTTCTTCCCACCGTCACCGGCCACGCTGACCCCTTCAAGGTGCTCGAATACATGGCGCGCGAGTACCACGTCCACACGCCCGGTATGACGCTAGGCCGCGACGGCGCTTTGGTTTACCATGGGGGGCGTTTTTGCTACTCGCCGGGATTCGTGGTCGAAACGGTGGACACCACGGGCGCGGGTGATGTTTTCCACGGCGCCTTTGCTTATGCCCTGCTCGAAGGCTGGGAGCTTCCGCGCGTGCTCGACTTCTCGAATGCCATGGCCGCACTCAACTGCACCGTGCTCGGCGCGCGGGGTGGAATCAAGTCCCGAGACGTGGCCGAACACCTGATGGCCAATGGCGCGAGGCATGTGAACCCTGCGTACGAGAACGGGTGACCGCAACGCGGCGAAGCCGCAACCGAAGCTGTGCCCTGGCCGTCCCGGCCAGGCTCGAGCACGGGCGGGACCCCGATGAATCGGGGCAGGCTGCCCGTGGCACGAAACCTTCGCGCGTCACTAAGAATCTCGGGATTAGTAATGCCGCGCGGTGGGCCGGCGAGAGAAAATCAAAAGGCAAAGGGCAAAAGGCAAATGTCAAAAGACAACTTCGCGCTGATCACCGGAGCCTCCAGCGGTATCGGCGCCAGCTTCGCGCGCGCTTTGGCGGCACGTGGCATGGATCTGGCTCTGGTGGCGCGCTCGAAGGATAAACTTGAAACGCTGAAGAAAGAAATCGCTGCGTATCATTCCCTACGTATCGAAGTTTTCGAGCAGGACCTCAGTTTGGAAGGAGCGGCAGAGCGCCTGGCCGGGGTGCTCAAAGAACGCGGGATTGCGGTGGACCTGCTGGTAAACAACGCCGGCTTTGGGGCGCAGGGAGAATTCTGGAAGCTGCCGTTGGACCGCCAGGTCAAGATGCTGCACTTGAACATCGTGACGCTTACCGAGCTTACCCATCTGCTCCTTCCTGCCATGGTGGAACGGCGCAGCGGGGGGATCATTAACATTTCCTCGACCGCCAGCTTCCAGCCCGTGCCTTACACCAGTGTCTACGCTGCCACCAAGGCTTATGTCACCAGTTTTTCCATGGGGATCGCCGAAGAGGTAAGCGCATACGGCGTGAAAGTTCTGGCGCTTTGCCCAGGTGGCACAGCGACCAACTTTTTTGACGCCGGCCACTTCACCAAGATCGAGTTTCCCGGGGGATTGCAATCACCCGAAGAGGTAGTGGAAGTGGGCTTGCGCGCCTTCGACCGCGGCCGCAGCCTGATCGTTACACGATTCATCAACCGGCTGATGATCTTCGTGCAGCGGCTGGCGCCGCGCCGGCTGGTGGCTCGCCAAGCCGGGGATATCTTCCGGCCGAAGGACTTGCGAGCCGGTAAATGAACAGTTTCATTTTGCGGACCATAGGCGCGGCCAGCATGTTCAAACGACTATCGCTCCGAACCGTCACGCTTTTCGCCATCCTCACGTGGAGTTCCGCGGCCGTTTTGAGCGCGCAGGAGACTGCCCCGGCGTCAGGCACCGAGCAGATCCTTTCCTATGACAGCGACGTCACGGTCAGTTCTGACTCCACGCTTCAGGTGAGCGAGACCATCAAAGTCTCTGCCCTGGGCGCGCCCATCAAGCATGAAATCTATCGCGACATCCCCACTCGCTACCACGACCGGTTTGGCAATCCCTACAGCATCCATTTTGAAGTCGTTTCCCTTGAGCGCGACGGCGAGCCGGAGGAATTCCACCTTGAAAAACTATCGAATGGCCTGCGCATATCCATGGGCAAAAACCGCGAGCTTGTTCCGCCCGGCCAACATATCTATGAACTCACCTACACTTTGGACCGCGCCATCGGATTTTTTTCCGATCACGATGAGCTTTATTGGAACGTAACAGGCCAGGGGTGGATCTTCCCGATTCAGCAAGCCTCTGCCACGCTGCATCTGCCCAAGGGGATTGCGCCGCAAGCCATCCTGCTGGATGCCTACACGGGGCGGCAGGACGCGGTGGGAACGGACTACGCCGCATCGATTGATGGCCAGAGCAACGCCACTTTTCGCACGACGCGCGCCCTTGGACCCGAGGAGGGCCTCGCCATTGTCGCCCGCTGGCCCAAAAGGTTTGTGCGCCCGCCCACCGACGACCAAAAATACCGCTACTTTCTCGAAGACCATCAAGCCAGTTTGATTGGCTTCGCAGGGCTCGTGCTGGTACTCATTTATTACACGGCAACCTGGGTCCTGGCGGGACGCGATCCTGCCCGGGGTGAGATCGCACCGAGATCCGAGCCCCCCGGGGATTTTCCCCTGCCGCGGTTCGCTTTGTATGGCGCACGGCCTTTGACCAAAAAACGCTGGTCGCTAATCTAGTCGACTTGGCGGTGAAAAAGCAATTGGCCATTCTGGAAGACGTCTCCGGCAGCTACATTCTCGGCCGCTTGAAATCGAACCCATCGCCCACCGGCGCGCCGCTTGGAGGTCACGAGGCTCGAGCGCCGGCGATCACTTCGGATGAGAAACTCGTACTCGATAAGCTCTTTGCGGCAGGTGATACGATTCGCTTGGGACCTGCCCATCACACTCTGGTCGGAGGCGCCGTTGAAGCGTTGCATTACCATTTGCGGTCTGACCTTGAAAGATATTATTTCAGGATCGGCGGCCGCTACCTGATTCCAGGCTTGTTGATTTCTCTGGCCACGGTCGTCCGTTGCGGATTCTCTATCCAGGGAGCGCATAGACTTCCCGTGCTTTTCGTAGCCACCTGGCTCCTGCTTTGGAGCCTGGCTTGTTTGGCCTTGGGAACCCTCGCCATAGCCGCATGGAGGAATTTCCTTTCCGGCCCCCATCATGCACCCACCGCACGTCAGCAGGCCATCATCTTGAGCGTGATCTGCCTCCTCTTCTTCGTCGGCGAGGCGGCGGCACTGGGCGTATTGGCGTGGGCCGCTTCCCCCGAAGTGGTGGTTGTGCTGGCGCTCCTGGCCGTGATCAATTACGCCTTCCACTGCCTTCATAAGACCCAGGCACGTTCAGGCCGCGCCTTGATGGGCCAGGTTGAAGGCCTTCGCATGTTCCTGACCACCACAGATTGGCAGCACCGCGATGCGCGCCTCGCGCGCAAGTTGACCCGCGATTTGTTCGAGAGGTTCCTGCCCTATGCGATGGCATTGAATGTGGAAAAAGTGTGGAGCGAAAAGTTTGCTGCCGCACTGACCCACATGGCGCAGGAGGGAACGGTCGCTTATTCCCCCGTTTGGTACACAGGCCCCGCCTGGGACCGCATCACCCCCGCCACCTTCGCAACCTCGTTGGGCGCCTCCCTCTCCAGCCGGCTATCGTCATCGATGAAGGCTCCGGGCTCGAGCTCGGGCCGGAGTGGATCTTCCAGAGGTGGGGGAGATGAAGGTAGGGGGCGGCGGGCGGTAAAGAAGTAGGCAGAAAACGGAAGGTGAATCAACCATGAGGCACACTCTTTTGATATCTGCACGAACGGTTCATAAACTCAGTTTCCTTGGGTGGCTGCTGTTCAGCCTGATAGCGCTGCGGGGCTTTGCGGCGCAACCCGACGTCCCCACTCCGAACCGCGCGCCGCTTCAGGCGAATGCATTCAACCTGCTCCCGCTCACTTCCGTCAAGCCCACGGACTGGCTGTTGCGGGAGTTGCAAATCCAGGCGAAGGGTTTGAGCGGCCACCTTGACGAGTTCTGGCCCGATCTCGGCCCCGACAGCGGTTGGTTGGGCGGCACGGGGGAAAGCTGGGAACGGGGACCCTACTTCCTGGATGGGTTGGCCCCCCTGGCCTATTTGACGGGCGATGAACGATTGATGGCCAAGGTGAAAAAGTGGGTGGACTGGACGCTCGAGAACCAGCACCCGGACGGCTGGATAGGGCCCGCGCGCATGACGGACTGGTGGCCGAACTACGTCATGCTGAAAGTGCTCACGCAGTATCAGGAGGCCACTGGCGATCCACGCGTCATACCTGTGATGCAGAAATATTTCGCTTTCCAGGCCCGGCATCTGGCCGATCGGCCGCTCAAGGAGTGGGCGATTTTCCGCTGGCACGACGAGGTGCTCAGTATTCTCTGGCTCTACAATCGCACCGGCGACAAGAGCTTGCTGGATCTGGCGCGCCGCATGCACAACCTGGGGCACGACTGGGAAGCGCAGTTCGCCGACTTCCGCTACACCGGCAAGACGGGGAAAAAGGAGGGCAGGCTCGCGAATCATGGGGTAAACAACGCTATGGCGATGAAGGCTGCCGCCGTCTGGTGGCTGCTGACCGGCGAGAAAAAAGATCGGGAAAGCCTTTACCAGATGTTGCGTGCGCTCGACCGCTATCACGGCCAGCCGTCGGGAATGTTCTCCGCCGACGAGCACTACGCCGGGCTTGATCCTTCGCAAGGGACCGAACTATGCGCGGTGGTGGAGGCGATGTTTTCTCTGGAGACCGATATTTCGATTCTCGGCGATCCGGCGCTGGGAGATCGCCTCGAAAAAATTGCCTATAATGCCCTCCCTGGAACCATGACCGATGATTCATGGGGTCACCAATACGATCAGCAGGCAAACCAGGTCATAGTCAGTGTGGCGAACCGCCGCTGGTCAACGAACGGTCCCGAGTCGAACCTCTTTGGTCTGGAACCGAATTACGGTTGCTGCACCGCCAACATGCATCAAGGGTGGCCCAAGTTCGCCGCCAACTTGTGGATGGGAACCGCGGATGGCGGCCTCGCGGCGGTTGCTTATGGCCCCAGCGAAGTGTCCACGCGGGTAGCCGATGGGGTTCCCGTCAGCATTGCGGAGACTACGGATTATCCCTTCCGGGAGACTGTAAACCTTCAGGTGAAGACCCCTCGGCCCGTGAAGTTTCCTCTCATGCTGCGGATTCCCGGCTGGGCGGCGGGCGCTACCGTGACCGTGAATGGCGCGGCGCTTGCGGAGGTGAAGCCCGGGATGTTCTACCGGGTCGTGCGGGAATGGCGGAGCGGGGATACGGTGGAACTCCACTTTCCCATGCGCGTGGTCAATTCGCCTTGGTTCAATAACTCGATTGCCGTGGAGCGTGGGCCGCTGGTTTTTTCGCTGAAGATCGGCGAGTGCTGGTTGCATCTGCGCCAATCGGGCCCGGTCACCGATTGGGAAGTCTACCCCACTTCACCCTGGAACTACGCGCTGGTGATCGATCCGAAAAGCACGAACCCGCCCTTCTCCGTCACCGAGCTGCCCGTGGGCTATCAACCCTTCAGCCTGGAGGGCGCGCCCGTGGTCATCGCCGCCCAGGCGCGCCGGTTGCCCGAATGGCAAATCGAAGACGACTCGGCGGGACCCCTGCCGGTGAGCCCCGTAACCAGTAACCGGCATGTGGAGGCAATTTCGCTTATCCCTTACGGCGCAGCCAAATTGCGGATTACGGCATTTCCGTTTACACAGAAATAGCCGTCCGTCCATAAATTCCATTGGCACAAGTAGCGGAATGATGTACAACTCCGAGTGCAGGTGGGTCGATGAGCGAGCAAATATCCCGGCGGCACCTTCTCCGCAACCTCTCGGCGGGGGTAGCGGTGTGGGGGGTTGCCAGCCAGTTTTCTTCCCACGCCCTTGCTGCGCACTTGCCCTGGAAAGCCGGCCTGGCGCGGGTGCTCATTACGCCGCAGAAGCCCCTCTGGATGGCGGGATACGCCAGTCGCACCAAGCCGTCGGAAGGGATAGCTCAGGATCTCTATGCCAAGGCCCTGGCGCTCGAAGACCCCACGGGCAAGCGAGCCGTCCTGGTGACGAGTGACTTACTGGGTTTTCCTTCCGAGGTTAGCCATAACATCGCGGGGCGGGTGGAGCAGAAACATCATCTGTCACGCCACCAGTTGCTCCTGAGTTCCTCGCACACGCATTGCGGCCCCGTCATCGGCAAGATGCTGGGGCTGATGTACCCGATGAACCCACAGCAGCGGGCCGACGTGGACGCCTACACCAGCGAGCTCGAGGAAAAGATTGTCAACGTCGTCGGTGCGTCGCTGAAGTCCCTGCGCCCTTCCCGTCTGAGCTTTGGCCATGGCGAAGCCGGCTTTGCCATGAATCGCCGCGAGCCGACGAATGAGGGGATCATCATCGGGGTCAATAAAGACGGGCCCGTGGACCATGCCGTTCCGGTGCTGCGCGTCGATGACCGTCATGGAAAGCTTCGGGCGGTGGTATTCGGTTACGCTTGTCACAACACCACGACCAGGGACCTCATGCAGTTCCACGGCGATTACACGGGTATCGCCGAAGCCTGGCTCGAAGACCACCATCCCGGCTCGACCGCCCTCTTCCTTGCCGGCTGCGGTGGTGACTCGAACCCCTATCCACGCGGGACGATCGAGCTTGCCCGCCAACACGGCGAGGAGCTGGCGGCATCGGTGGAAAAAGTCTTGGTCCGGGATCTCCCCCCGGTACGCGGGCCGCTGAAGACAGCTTATGACGAGGTTCCCATCGCCTTTGCGCCTCCGCCGGGCCGCGAAGAGTTACAGGCCCAACTCCAGAGTCAAGACGTGTACCACCGGATCTGGGCCGGTGCGATGCTCAAGACTCTCGGTGCGAGCGGACACCTGCCCACCGATTATCCTTACCCCATGGAGATTTGGCAATTCGGCCGTGATCTCACGCTCGTGGCCTTAGGGGGCGAGGTGGTGGTGGATTACGATCTGCGCCTGAAAACGGAACTGGGCGGGGAAGGGCTCTGGGTGGCGGCTTACTGCAATGATGTATTTGCTTACATCCCATCGCTGCGCGTTTTAAAGGAAGGCGGCTATGAAGGTGGGGGCGCCATGGTGTATTACGGCCAACCCGGCCCGTTTGCGCCCAGCGTTGAGGAAACGATTATCGGCAAGGTGCACGATCTCGTCCATCAGGTCCGCGGCGGGTAGGGGAGGACTTATGAATCATCGTCTCACGCGACGTCATTTTCTGCACACCGTTTCCGCCGGAGCAACCGGGTTAGGATTGGCCGCCACGGCAGGGGCGCAGGTTGCCGCATCCGCAAGCTCGCAAGGCGAGAAGCCGGCTCTTCTCGGCGGCAAACCGGTCAAGACCCAGCCTTTCCCTTCCTGGCCGGTCATCCAGGAGAACGACGAAAGGGGATGGATGGAAGTTCTGCGCAGCAAGAACTGGTGCCGGGCGTCCAACGATCACTATTGCGCGCGCTTCGAGGAGGCTTGGGCAAATACCTTGGGGGCGAAGTATTGCGTGGCCACCTCGTGTGGCACCACCGCCCTTTACACCTCGCTCAACGCTTTGGGAGTCGGCCCCGGCGATGAGGTCATTCTCCCTCCTTATACTTTTGTCGCCACGCTCAACGTCATCTTGATGCAGCACGCTCTGCCGGTGTTTGTTGACTCCGATCGGGAAACCTCTCAGATCGATGCCCACAAGATCGAGGCGAAGATCACCTCGCGGACGCGCTGCATCATGCCGGTACACCTGGGGGGAAATCCGGTGGATCTGGATGTCGTTCTCGCCGTCGCCAGAAAGCACAAGCTGCCGGTTATCGAGGATGCCTGTCAGGCCCATACCGGCGCGTGGCGCGGTCGGCGGGTCAGTACGCTGGGAGATTTGGGCTGCTTCAGTTTCCAGGCGTCCAAGAACCTGAATTCGGGCGAGGGTGGGGCAATCCTGACGTCGGACCCGGGGCTGCACGAGTTTTGCCAGAGTTTCCAGGACCAGGGCCGCGGCCCGGCCGGCGCTTTTCACTATGCGCGGCAGGGCTCGAATTTGCGCATGACGGAGTTCCAGGCCGCACTGCTCTTGCAACAATTAACTCGCCTGGAAGAGCAATCACGCGTGCGCGAGCAGAATGCCGCGTATCTCACGAGCCTGCTGCGCGAGATTCCGGGAATCTCTCCGGCCCGCATGTACGAAGGCGCCACCCGCAATGGCTACCACCTTTATATGTTCCGCTACGATCCGGCGCACTTTGCCGAACTCCCCCGAGCGCGCTTTCTTGCCGCGTTGGAAAAGGAAGGGATCCCTTGCGCCGGCGGTTACACCCCGCTGAACAAAGAGCCCTTCATCAAAGCGAAGCTTAATTCCCGCGTCTACCGGATGATGTACTCCGAACCGGAGATTGCCGGGTGGGAAGCGCGCAATGCGTGCCCGGAAAACGACAAGCTGTGTGAAGAAGCGGTGTGGTTCTTCCAGCAGATGTTCATCGGACCGCGCCGCGATATGGACCAGATCGCGGAAGCTATCCGCAAGATTAAGAAACACGCCGGGGAACTGGCGCGCGCTTAGGTTTCCAGTAGAACGACCCATGCGGAATCATCAAACCATCCGCGACGAAGTAGATGGTCGCTCATGGAGTTTCTACGCAAGGGTCCGGGATTCTTGGGCCAAAAACGAGAACGGGGAACCGCTTCCGGTTCCCCGTCTCAGGTGTTCCTCGTGAATGCCGTGGCAGCGTCCGCGGGGCGTTGCCTACGGTGCGCACCGCAAGAGCGGTGTGATCATTCGACCAGCGTATGCATTCCAGGTGGAGATAGTCATACCTCCTTTCCCGTAAGCATGCTCCATTCATACTCCTCCACGCGATAGATTGCAAGACACAAAAGTACTATACAGAGCGACATAGATGATTGCGCATTCGGCTGTAGCGGCGGTCTCCGACCGCCGTCGTCGATCGGAGATCGACGCTACAATTTAAAAAAGCGGGACAGGCACCATATTTCCTTATTTCTAGAACGTAGAGCGCGGTGCATGGTTCCGGGTGAGGGTTTGAGCGTTAGCGCGGGAGGATTTCGGCCTCCGGCATTCTCCGAGGACGGCCGCGCTGGCGGGGCGTCAAGCGCCGGTGGGTGCGTTGTTCCAACGCCCGCGTGAACTCCTCTGCTCCCAGAGGACGTCCCGTGTGGGTGCACCGCCGCAAGGCAGAAAGCTCGTCTTCCGTTTCTCCGGCCTGTAGGAACTTTCGCCAATTGGCCTCGGACCACTCCTTGCGCCAGGTCGCCATTTCCAGACAGGTGTCGGGTTCCGCCGTTCCACAGTGTGCCGCGGCGCTCGACCACGGCCATGCTGCCGCCTCCGCCGCCATTCCGGCGCGAACCGGGTTCAATTCGGTATAACGCAGCGCCGTCCACAAGTGACCCGCATCCATCGGGCAGGAATAGAATCGTCCCTGCCACACGTGGCCGCTGGAAGCGTGGGAAACGTTCCAATACGACGCGTAACGTCCCTGCACCTGGTGGAACGCCTCCGCCAGCGCTTCGGGGCGCCGCGGGATCACCACCACATGCACGTGGTTCGACATCAGGCAGTAGCCCACTACCGACACGTCCTGCACATCCACCGCTTGGCGCAGCAGATCCAGATAAACCATCCGCTCCGCGTCGCTGGCTAAAATGAATTGCCGACCATTGCCGCGCTGCGTCACATGGTGCGCAACGTCTGCAATCACCACCCGAGCCACACGTGGCATCGTCCCTACCCTTCTGCCATGCACCGAATCCGCAACGCCTTACATTTTCAACAGGGGAGTCATACGCCCGACAACGCGGGAGGTCAAGCGAAATGTCGGCGGAAGGGTCAATATGCCTCAGAAAAATTGGAAATATCGTGCCTGTCCCGGATTTTACATTCGTGTCAGCAGGGTGGTTCGTTTCAGCCCCAGGCGGGCGGCAGCGCCGTCGGCGCCGCCCGTGTGAGGCGGGCCGTTGGACGTCGACGTTAGCGGATCGTCTCGATCTCGATTTCCAGGTCGAGCCGGCCCCACGCCCGATCGGCCGTCAGAGCCGGGATTCGACGCTCCCGCGCCAGCGCCAGACAGGCACGATCTCCCAGCGAAAGCCCTTCAGCCTGCGTCGCCGGGACCAGCGCCGCTGCCATCACCGCCTGCTCGGTTGAGAATTCAACCAGTTCGATCGGCGCTGCCAGAAGCTTTTCCGCAATCAGGCCCACATTCTGACCGGCACGCGCGAAACGGCCGAGCACCTCGGAAAAGTTTACCGTCGACATGCAAGCCTCCCCCAGCAGTTCACGCACCCGCTGGTGTCCGCGCTCGCGCAGAAGGAAGGCTAGCAACGCCGAAGCATCCAGGGCGATCATGGCCGCCTTTCCTGGCGCGCTTCGCGGCGGCGTTCACGAATGAGCTCGTCCGTAAGCCGAGGCGTTTCGCCTTTGAACAGTCCCGCGATAAAATTCTGCAACGATTCCGGATCGAAGGGCTTTCCCGTCTCTCCCCGTACCGCCTTCGCCAGAATCGTGCGCGCTTCAGCCTCCATGCTGCGGCCCTTACGCGCCGCGCGAAGCCGCAAACGCCTCCGGGTCGATTCGGGCACGTTTCGGATATTCAGGTTCGCCATGCTTGCAATGATAGCACTGCTAGCGTTCCGCGGTCAACCCTCCCGCGAGCGTCAACCTTCCCTGCACTAAGGACCAATTTACGAACCGCCCAATTCCCGTGTGGTCGGCCTCCCCGTCTGCCCGGCTGGACCAATCCTCTGTGCCCTTGGTCATTTGCCGTAGGCCAGCGCGGGGGTGACGATGTCCTCCACAGCCTGGGGATCACCGGTGGCGGGGCCGTACCACACGCTCCCGCCGAAGGTGGTAACGTAAATCCGGTCGCGATTCTGGGGGTCGGGAATGACCCGGTGGCCCCATTTGAAGTTGTAGCCGCGAATGCGCTGCCAGGTTTCGCCGCGGTCGGTGGAGCGCCAGGCGGAGGACTCAAACCCGCAGGCGTAGAGAAGCTTGGGATCGCGCGGGTCAACCGTGATGTCGTAGACGTGTTGGTCCTGGGAAAGCACGTTTCGCCAGGAATTACCGCCATCGGTGGAGATGAAGACTCCGCCGTCTACTGCGCCTTCTGGCTGGTTCCGGCCCCAAGCTGCCAGATAAAGCCGATTGGGGTCCTCGGAATCGATGGCCAGGCCATTCGGGCCATTCACCCCTTTCGGCAAGGTGATGGGTTCCCAATGCTCTGCCCCGTCGCGCGAGCGGAAAAGCGCGCCATCTTTATCGTTGCCAAAGCTCCCGTCTTCGCTGCGGCGGGCCAGAATCACGTATAGCGTTCCATTCTTGTCGCGCGTGAGGCGCCAAGCGAAGGGTTCAGTTGCAGGCAGGCCCTGGTTGCGCGGCGCCCAGGTTCGACCGCCGTCCACGGATTTGAAAACCCCCTTGCCGAAGCCGGTTACGTAAAGAACCCGGGCGTCCACCGGGCTGGTGGGATCGAGCAGAATGTGGGTTGCGGCCGTGGGGGCCATCCCCTGGATGGAGGGCCGCCAAGTCTTGCCGCCATCCTCGCTGAGGCATACTCCGCCGTCGTACCGCGCCGGAGAGGTGCGGCGCCACATTTTGGGACGCGGCAGATCGTGGACATAACTCATCACGCCCCACAACCGGCCCTTCACGGCCGGGTCAAAGGTGATCCAGTACGTGGTGTTAGTCCAACGTCGCGGCACGCCCTTGGTGGAGCTCGTCCAGCTCTGGCCGCCGTCTTCGCTGCGGAACAAGCCGATGTCGGTATAGGCGATAAACATCCGGCGGGAATCCAAGGGGTCAAAAAAAACTCCGTAATTGGTGGTCACATCGAGGCCGGTCGTGGTGTAAGTCCGATCCGCCACGCGCCGGGAATAAACGGCATTCCAGGTACGGCCGCCGTCGAGCGTCCGCATCGTGCGCCCATCATCGGTGCGGTAACAGATGTCGGGATGGTTCGGAGCCACGCCCATCGAGATGCCCGGTTCACCCCAGCCCGTCCCAAAGCGCTCGGAGATCCACTCGTCGTGAACATTGGGGGCGGCCTCGCTTCCTTCTTTCCAAACCAGCTCCCAGGTGGCGCCGCTGTCGCGGGTCTCGGCCACCCCGTGAAAAACCTTGCCGCCGCTGTGCAAGTCTTCATAGGAAACGTACGCAACCTCCGGGTGCTGAAGGCTGGTGGCGACACAGGTCAGCTCCGCCATTGCGGGGCCGGGACCGGCGTTGCGGAGCGGGGCGGCGTCCGCCGGGTGCCAGGTAGCGCCGCCGTCCGGGGAGATAAAGATGCCGCGTGCGGAACCGCTTCGGCGACCTCCCCCCGTCACCATGTAAACGATCAGTTGCCCGGCGGAGGAGAATCCCGCTGACATGTCGATGGCCTCTCCCACGCCCGCCGGGGCTTGACCCTGCTTCCATTCGCCGGCCTTGCGGACCGTCACGGAATTCTCTCCCAGAACGTATAGGGTGCGGTCAGCGGGCGGCGAATGCGAATCGATGTATATTTTCCGGCCGCCTCCGGGGAGGTCCGCCGCGCGTTGCCAAGTCGCGCCGCGGTCGTTCGAGAGATAGAGACCGACGCCTCGCCTCTCGCTAATCGCCGCATAAAGCTGCTGGGAGTCGGCGGGATCCACGGCCAGGGCGTCGACGCGGCCGGCCGGTCCCTGGGCGGTAAGGACCTCGGGACTGGCATGGTCGTCCGGCATGATAAGCCGGACGCCTGAGCCAGCAGGATAGACCAGGCTCCAGGTGCGGCCCCGGTCGGCGCTGCGCCACAGGACCTCCGCGCCGGCGTAAATCACTTGAGAATCAAGGGGATCGAAGGCGAAGAATTTCACCGGGCTGCGCAGGTCAAACAGGCGCCAGGATTTGCCCCCGTCCTCGGAAATGTACGCGCCGGTCATGTCGCAAGCCACCAGCACCAGATTCGGATCGTGCGGGCTGACCGCCGGGTAAAACTGCGCGCCCCCGCCCCCCGGCCCCAGAATGCGCCACGCATCCCGACGTGGGGCGGAATAACCGGCCCCACCCTGGGCTCGGGGGATAGCCATCCGGGAAATAAGCAAACCCATGAGGCCCAAACAAACAGTCATGATCGGGAAAAAGGGTCTTTTCATGTTAGGTCCACCTGAGGAAGAGTGCGAAAAAAACCAGCGTTGCGCGCCAGTCACACGGAGCGCCGGAGATTTTCTGTCCCGCGTTCCGGCCGGCCGACATCATACACTGCCTAGTGCCTCAATGGCTTGCCAAACGGATTAATGATCGTCTGCTTCCGGAATGGGCTTTAGAACCGTCCGCGGAAATCGAAGAGGTCATCGAGAGGAACTTGCCAACCCGGGAAGAGGTTGGAAGTGAGGACGTGATGGCCTGCGTAGGTCGCTTCCACGAGGTACTTCGCCCCCTGGAGTTTCAAAACCTCGACGGTCTTGGCTTTAGGGTCGACGAACCACACCTCGGACACCCGCGCCTCTGCATAAATCGGTAGCTTGGTGGCGCGGTCATGACCGGCTGTGGAGGGGGACAGGACTTCTACCGCGAGGTCCGGCGCACCCTCAATCCAATTCTCCTGAATGATCCCGGCGCGCGCATCGGAAATAAAAATAAAGTCCGGCTGCAACACCGTTTCTTCACCCAGACGTACGTCCAACGGCGCTAGGCAGACCTCACCCAAGTGATTCTTGTGAACGTAGGGCCCTAAACTTTCGTAGAGATTCTGAAGGGTGAATTGGTGCCGCGTGGCAGGAGATGGAGTCACATGTACCTCTCCATGGATGAGCTCGTAGCGTTTTCCGTCGCTGGGAAGCTCGCAGAATTGCTCAAACGTCAGCTTTGGAATCACTTCCGTACCCATAGTGGCATTATACCTCCACGCCCCGACCGCTTGCCAAATGTTCCTCCTCAGGCCAAATCAATCTCCAGCTTGGTCACTGACGCCGGCTGGAAGCTCCAGGAAAATCGTGAGCCGGAAACGCTGGCCGGAGCGGTCTTGGGCACCACGGCGTCAGGATGGTCAAAGTCATTGTGCGCGTGAATGTCGGGTGCGGTGAGCACCGTAACCTGCGCGGACTTCGCCTCGCCCCCGCGCAGTGAGACTTCCACCGCTTGTGGTTCGCTCGCGCGAGGATTCACCACGGTTACCACCAGCGTTTTCCCGTGCAACGAGGCCGACCCGGCAAGGCCCCAAAGCGATTTCCCATTCCTTGCGATTGCCGCGCTGCCCGGAGGCCGAACGCCGTTCGGCCCTACATCGAAAGGGATCTCCGGGGCGTCACAGACCATGCGCAGAGAGCGTCCACCCTGGTGCGATTTGTACATGTCGAACACATGGAAAATCGTGGTGGGCACAAAGCGATCTTCCATGGCCAGGAAAAGCGTGTTGATGTTGTTTACCAACTGCGCGTCGTTGCACATCGCCAGCTTTTCCGCATGGCGATTGAAGATGTCGAGGGTAATGGCGCTCACCAGTGCATCCCGCAAGGAGGGAATGTAGCTGAAGAGATACGCCGGGCCGAGCGGGGTATTTCTGTGCCAGGCGCCCCATTCGTCCACCACCAGCTTCACCTTGCGCTCCTTGTCATATTCGCCCATGGCCTGCCAATGTTGGGCCACGAGCGCGTCCATCACGTCGGCCTGCCACAGCATCTGGTACCACTCGTCAGCGCTGTATTCCAGAGAGTTACCTTTGCCCGTGGTCCCGCAGTAATAGTGCATCGAAAGGCCGTAGAGCCGGTCAAGCAAGTCCGCGCGCGTAGCCACCAGGTTCGCCAGAAAGGCGCGTGTCCACGACACCTGGGGATTATCCGCGCTCGCTCCGGGCCCCGATGCGATAAACCGCAACTTCAGTCCATATTCGGGAACCCAGGAAGTGAAGCGGCGAAACTCGACAGCGTATTCTTCCGGGCGGAAGTCGCCTCCGCAGCCCCAGGACTCATTACCGATGCCCCAATAAGTCACGTTAAAGGGTTCGCGGCTGCCGTCGCCGACGCGGGTTTGAGCCAGCGTGGTGCTGCCCGCGGGCGAGTTGCAATACTCCACCCATTCGTCGAAATCGTGCGGAGCGAGGCTGCGGACGTTGGCGGCCACGTAGGGTTTCGCGCCGCAAAGTTGGCAAAAGCGCATGAATTCCGCGGTGCCAAAGGTGTTGGGATCGTATTTCTGCGGGCCGGCGGGCGCCTTGCACAATTGCGTGTCGTTATCCCAGAAGTTGGTGCGCACGGGCCGCTCGGTGCGCGGGCCCACCCCGTCGCGCCAATTGTAGCTGTCGGCAAAGCATCCTCCCGGCCAGCGAATCACCGGCGCGCCCAACCGGCGCAGGTGGTCCACGAGCGCCTTACGAATGCCGCCCAGGTTGGGAATCTTGGAGTTCTCACCCACCCAGATGCCGTTGTACACCACGGAGCCGATGTGTTCCGTAAAATGGCCATGCAGTTCCGGCGCAATGGTACCGAGGGGCTCGTCGAGCAGGACTTCCACCAAACCGTAGGAGGCGCGCCCCGAACGCGGTGCGAGTCCAGCCGCAGCCACCGCCAACGCCGTCGAGAGGAATTCTCGCCTTTTCATGATGACAACCTCCGGGATACATCGCGGTAATTTGCGGTGGTAGATTACCAGAGTCGAGGTGCATAGCACAGCAAAGACAAGCCGGTGGGTTTATCTGATTTGCATGTGCTGCCCGGGTGTGACGACCCAAAGCTGCTCCAGGCCGGCCAGGCGAGCACGCAATTCCTTCATTTCCTGCTCACCCAATTTCTCCGCGCAGCCTTCGACGATTCGCCTGCCCCGCTGCGCGAGTGTGCGGCGGTCCTCCGGGTCCGGCGTGGTTACGGCAATGTCGCCGAGGGCGCGCATCATGCGCAGGCTCACGGCGACATCTGTCTGCGAATACAGGCGGATTTGCTCGAACGCCGAATCCAGCATGCGCCCGAAGTTGCTCCACATGATGCTGACGCGCACCACGCCGGGCGGATCGCAGAGCAACTCCGAAGGCGTATCCCGGGAGGCAAAGCGAATCAACACGCGGCTGAGTTGGTCCACGCAGGTGATCGCTGTGCTGGGGTCGTTGACGGCCGGAGAAATCGCCTTGAGCGCAATGTCCACGATCTGCAAGACGCCGAACTCCAGGTCCTGCTGCAAGGTTCGCGAGGGACCGAAGTCAAACGCGTTGCGAAGCTCCATTACTCCCGCGGCGGACAATCGCTCACCCTTGTACACTCGCAGCAGCGGGACGCCCTCCGGAACGAACTGGCCCACCCGTCTTAAGACCAGGACCTTTACGCGGTACGACTTGGCCGTGGCGAGCAGCCGCTGCGTGTCGATATACCGGATGTAACCGGAAGTCTCGCACTGAATGGTGGTTTCCCAGGTACTGGGGTCGATGGGTTCACTCGTGTCCACACGCGGATAGCGGCGCGGGTGAGGCATCATCTCATCGATCATGGCGGCCGTCTCGGTGGCGATTCGGTCCACGATTTGATTGACGTTGATGGCCTGCGAGATGTGATGAATAAAGTAAAGGAGCCAACCCACGCAAATGAGCGAGAGCAGCATGGCGCCCAGAACCGTGAGGACGGGCGCAAAGGGTTTGGGCACGGAGCGCGCCGCGGGAAGCGCCGCCAGGCAATAACAGAAGGTGCCGAGAAAGATGCCCAGCGTCCACTGCGTCACGCGGTCACGGACAAAGCTCACGATGATGCGCGGAGAGAATTGCATCGAAGCCAAGGTGAGCGTCATCAGCAGAATGGCAAAAACAATCGACACCACCGTCATGATGGAGGCGGCAATGCCGCCCAGAATCACCTGGGCTACCTGCGGGTCAGAGTGCGAGGGAAAGAGCACCGCAGGGACCCAGGCGCTGAGGGCAGGGTGGGTCTCCTCCAGCCAGGAGAGCAGCGCCCCCGCGCCGCCCAGCACCAGCGCAATGATCAGGGGGCGCACCAGAAAACCGCCCCGCAGGTTGTACATCACGTGGCGAACCAGTAAGGGCAGGCGCTTGTTCATGTCCGTAGATTAGCAGAGTCGCGACAACCGGGCGAGAATTACGCGTTTGGAGTACAATTCGCGCAGCCGAATCGAGGGAACTGCGGGAATCGGCGAGATTTGACCGTGGAACGAGCCCATTTCGCCGTTCACGAGGAACCATGGGGGGAATCATGCAAGACCACTTCATCGTATGGGCAGTGTTTTCCGCTGTCGTCGTTATTCTCCTGCTGAAGTCGATTTACAGCATTGGACCGACGCAAGTTGGACTGGTGCGCAAGCGATTTGGGGCCCCGCTTCCGGAAGACAACCCGATTGCTTTCCACGGAGAAGCCGGGTACCAGGCGGACTTGCTGATGCCCGGGCTCCGCTTCAAGTTCGTACTGGAATATGCCGTCACGAAACATCCTTGGGTACAGGTGCCAGCGGGGCAGATTGGCATCGTCGTCGCCCAAGTTGGGCACCCTTTACCCATCGGCGCCAAGTCGGCCGTCTACACCGAAGCCTTCGGCAACTTTACCAACCTGCGCGCCTTTGTGGAGGGAGCGGGCCTGAACAAAGTTAAAGGCCAGAAAGGCGTCCAACGTCCGGTCTTCCCGCCGGGATCGCTCGCGCCGATTCATCCGGTGGCCTTCCTGGTTATTACCAAGCCTCAGGTCTATGGAGTCCCGGTCTCGCAGGAACTTCGCGGCCGCATGAAGGGAGACCGGCTCATGTACTCTGCCTTCGGCCTGGGCGAAGCGGCGCTGGATGTGACTCGCATTGAACCGCGCGCTACGGAGAGCGGCCATGTGGTGGATATGGTGGGCGTGGTCACCACGCTGGACGGCGATCCTCTTCCTGCCGGCGACATTTCCAGCCGCTTGGGCGGATTCAAAGATATTGAGGATTTCGAATCCCAAGCCCCGCCACCAGGCGAATCCGGAACGACCTCGCGGAACTCCCAACTCATCGAGACCATCCTGGGCAGCAAGAACGACCAGCACAAATCTTACCAGGATTTCCAGGCATTCCTTGATAAGGGTGGCAAAATCGGATTACAGCACGATCCCTTGCTCTACGGCGCTTACAACCTCAACCCCTTTCTGGTCCGCGTGGAGCAAGTGCCCATGCTGGTGGTCGAGCAAGGCCAAGTGGCGGTGATCAAATCCTATGTGGGTTTGCCCACGGAAGACACTTCCGGGCCGGAATTCAAATTCGGGAGCCTGGTGAAGCCGGGGCACCGCGGCATTTGGGAAGAACCCTTGCGCACCGGCAAGTACCCCATCAATCCGCGCATCTACCAGGCGGAAATCGTTCCCACTTCGATCCTCAAACTGGACTGGGCAAAGGGCGTGACCGGCGCGCATGGCTTGGACGCCCGCCTGGAACCCATCGTGGCCAAGAGCCGCGAAGGCTTTATCTTCACCCTCGATCTTCAGGTGCTGATTCATGTCCCGGACACCAAAGCTCCGCGGGTTATTTCCATGGTGGGTAGTATGTATAATCTGGTTAATGAGGTCCTCCAGGCGGCGCTGGGGAACCACTTCCGCAACAAACTCGGCAACATGGAAGCGGTAACCTTTATTCAGAGCCGCCAGACCGTGCAGGAGGAGGCGACGAAGCATATCAGCCAGCAACTTGCCGAATACGAAGTTGAGACCAAGGGCGTTTACATTCAGGATGTCATTCTCCCCGAACAGTTGGTAGAGGTTCTGACCCGGCGGGAAATTGCCAACCAGGAAATTGAAACGTTCAAAATGCAGCAAAAGGCGCAGGAACAGCGCGTGGCCACCGAAGCCACCACCGGCAAAGCGGATATGCAAAGAGATCTTGCCAAGTCGGCGATCGGCATCGACATCCGCAAGAACAACGCGGATTCGCGCATGCAGGAAGCGCGTGGCGAATCGGAATACATCAAACAGACCGGTACGGCGCAGGCGGACGTTATCCGCGCCCAGGGCACCGCGCAGGCGGATGTGATTCGCGCCCAGGGACTCTCCAAAGCAGAGGGGTTCCGCGCACAAAATGAGGCCATCGGGGCCGCGAGCACGACCCTGGTGAATATCGCCACCGTGTTGGCGGAAAAAGGAATTCAGATTGTTCCGCAGATTTTGGTGGCGGGCGGCGGGAATGCCCTGGATGGTTTGGCCGCAACTCTAACCAAGGTTCTGGCGGGCCAATCGAACTTGATTGCATCTCCGGGCAAGCCCGATTCGCCGAAAACAGCATAGCCGGGCGTTTGCCCCTATAAGCAAGCGTAGCGCGTCTATAACGGCATCGGCGTTGTCAAGCAATATTTCTCCGTTGGGGTGGCGGTGAGGTTTTTCTCGCGCCTTTCCCCTTGTGGGATTCGTTTTGGGCTCAAACCGACCAAGGCTCGCCTCCTCGAATCTCACGGTGGACCGCTGGGGTTCCACCACTCATCTATGCGATCCCGCTGCGCGTTTTCACCATCACGGGCGGCGGGCACCATGATTCACCGTGCGACCTCCCCGCCGTCGTGCGGGGAGGCCCGGCGCCCAATCAGACCGTCGGTTCCGCTTTGGGCGGAACCACCGCGCTACCCGGGCTGCCGGACATGTGAACGAGCTGCGTGTAATTGTGGCGCGTACGCAGCATCCAGAACAACCGAACTGCCAGACGGCGGGCGACAGCGATTTTCGCCACGGCGCTCGTCTTCTGTTTCTTCAAGCGTTGATAAATGCGGCGCAACTGCGGATCCAGGCGCGCCGCCGTCTGCGCAGCTTCCACCAGCAGCCAGCGCATCATCGTGTTCCCTTGCTTACTAATCGAGCCCAGGCGCTGCCGGCCACCCGAGGAGTTCTCGCGCGGATTCAGTCCCCAATAGCTCACCAGCTTGCGACTGTTGGAGAAGCGCTCGACGGGTCCCACCGTCAGTACGAAGGCCAGGGCCACCACCATGCCCACTCCCGGATGGGTGCGCAGCAGTGCCACCTCCTCGCGCGCGCGGCCGGCTTCTTCCACCGCCCGGTCCAGTTCCCGCACCTGCTCGTCCAGCCGGTCCAGCGACTCCAGCAGTTCTTTTCGCCGCCGCGCCGCCCAGGGCAACAGTGCGAGGCTCTCAAGTTCTTTCCTTCCTTTCACACTCCACAGCTTGCCCTTCCGGCACACCCCCTGGCTGATCGCCAGGGCGTGCAACTGGTTCTTCACCTGGGTGCGCGCCCGCACCTGCTTCATCCGATGCACCAGCAACTGCCGCAGATCGCGCTCTGCCAGGGAGGGAACCCAGATGCGCGGGAAGCGCCCGGTGCGCAGCAGATCCAGCAGCAGCTCGGCGTCGCGGCAATCCGTTTTCTGATAGCGTACCTCGCTGGCCCGAATGCGCGCCGCGTCGCCCACCCACAACTCGTGCCCCAGTTCTCCCATCAACCGCTCGAACCAATGCGCGGGAAACGTCGCTTCGATCCCCACCACCGTCCCCCGCGGAAACTGCGCGTAGAACTCTTTGACTTCCTTGCCCTCGTGCTCCAACCGCCGCTTCTTGATCTCTCCCGTTTCCTCCTCGATCCAGGCCACCACTTGGTTGCGCGTGTGCACGTCACATCCGATAAAATGCTGCATGGCTTCGGCTCCTTTCCCGGCTCGCCTTGGTCGTTGAGCACTTCCAAGTCTACCGGACTGGAGCCGATGCCGTTATCCAATCAGACCTGATTTGGAGGTCCGCGGCTTTTCCTTGCCCATACGGAACGAGCCGTGGACCTCCAAATCAGGTCTGCGCTACACCTGCTCAGTTTTCAGTTATTACTAACCTCCTTTCCAGAGCGCCGAGTCAGGCAAACCACGCCTGACTCCGCGCTCTTCGCAATTCCGCCTATGGGAAGGTCGTGGTGAACCCCGTGATGACGTAGACTTCGGGCTCGCCGGTGCGGTCGCTCGAGAACACGATGTGCTGCATATCCAGGAAACGCGGCTTCGGGATGCCGTTGTAGATGCATTCCGTGGAGCTGGAATCGGGACTGGCCAGAAACTTGGTCCGGGCGCCATCCAGCGACATGAGGTAGATGGCCTGGTAGCTTTCCGCGCACACGTACACCGAACTGTCGGGCGAGAGAGTGCAGAAATCCACGGTGAAGCCACTGGCGGTAGACGGCCCAATGCGGGTGAGCGTGAAGGCCCCACTGGAGTTGAAATTGAAGGTTCCATTGGCGTTCAGCACATTCGCCACCCACCAATAGCCCTGATAGATATAACCGAGTTTCGTCCCATCGTTCGACCAGGAGGCGTGGTCGATCCCCGGGCTGTTGGGGCCGGTGCTTCCCGACAGGCTGTAGACGGTGCCCGGGTGATTCAGGTCGATAACCCAAATCTCCGTCTGGGCCGTTCCGTTGGGATTGGGGGCCGGGGCGTCCCGCTTGTACCACAGGATGTTGGGGAAGACCGGGTTCAGGCGCATGCGGTGGAAGACGTCGGTATTCTCGGGGTCGGGCAAGGTAAGGTCGGGCAGGGCGGTGCCATCATCGCGGACGCGGTGCAGCATGGTCCCCTCGGAGAATGCGATCACGTTGTGATCGGTGGCCGGATCGAGGCTGGAAGTTGAGATGATCAGAGCCTGCGCGGGCGCGATGAATTTCATGTTCCGTTGGCTCAGGCGAATGGCTTGGCAGTCGCCGGACGCCGTGAGGGGTACGGCGTAAACATCGGCGGTCTGGTTGGAGTTCTGCCCCTGGTAGTAGGCGAACTGGCCATCCCTCGTGACCTGCACCTGGGTGCCCTGGGCGTTGCCGGAGATCACCTGAGCTTGCGTGCCATCCAGGCCGGAGGTGGCCACGGCATTAGGATTAGCTCCGTAGTTGTAAGTGATGACATTGGTGGGGGAGCTGAAAGCCGGAATATCCGCGTAGGTGTTCCAACTGCTTCCGCTGTTATCGGTCAGTTGGGTCACGGTGACCCCCGGGGCGACGCTGCTGAGTTGCGCGGTCACATCCAGCGGGGTCTGGGTTATGGCGCTGCCCACGCACGCGGAGGGCTCCGGGGCGCTATCCATTCCCGTCCCGGACAAGTTTATGCCGGTAGGCGAGTTGGGGGAGCTGCTCACGATCGAAACCCGGCCCGAGGCGCTGCCCGTCGAGGTGGGGGCGAAGGTGGCATTGAAGCTGGTGGACTGACCTGCGGACAAGGTGAGCGGCGCCGAAAGGCTATTGATGGCGAACCCGGTTCCCGTCACCGTGCCCTTGGAAATGGTCACGCTGCCCGTTCCGGCGTTGGTGAGGACAAATGGCAGGGAAGCGATGGAGTGGGGCTCCACATTGCCGAAACTGCCGGTAGAGGGGTTAACACTCAGCACCACCGATGACCCGGTGCCGGAAAGCGACACCAGTTGGGGGCTGCCCGCCGCCGTATCCGAGATGCTCAGCGAAGCGGCGCGGCTCCCGGCGGCGGAAGGAGTGAAGGTCACCGTGAGGGTGCAGGTGGCGCCGATCGCCACCGAACTATTGCAAGTATTGGTCTGCGCAAAGTCGCCGGCATTGGAACCCGTGACCGAAATGGTGGGTTTGGGCAGAGAGGCGTTTCCGGTGTTGGTCAGGGTGAGGGTTTGCGCCGCACTGGTCGTGCCGATCAAGTGGCTCGCAAAGGATAGGCTGGCGGGGGAAAGGCTGACGACAGGCGCCAGACCGGTCCCGGAAAGGGTCACGGTACTGAGGCTGCCGCCGGCATTGTCCCCGACGTTGAGGGCGGCCGAACGGGTCCCACTGCCGGAGGGTGTAAACTTCGTAGAAATCGTGCAGGTGCCGCTGGCAGCAACTTTACTGCCGCACGTGTTGGTCTGCGTAAAGTCACCGGCGTTGGCGCCGGCGAACGCGATTCTGATCGTCGAAGCCGTCGAGAGGTTACTGGTCACCGTCACGGTTTTGGCGGCACTGGTCGTCCCCGCGTTCCGCGAGGCGAACGTCAGAGAGGTCGGGGAGACCTTGGCCTGGACGAGGCCCGTCCCTGTCAACGCCGCCGTCTGCGGGCTGTTGGAGGCGGCGTCGGTTACGCTGAGCGTGCCCGTTTCCGCCCCCACGATGCTGGGCGTAAACGTCACCGTGATGACGCAGTGGCCATTCGCGACAAGGCTCTTACCGCAAGTATTGGTCTCCGTAAAGTCCGGGTTGCCGGTGGTGATACTGGTGATGGCCAGCGCCACGGCCTCCTCGTTATAGAACGTAATGGTCTTCGCGGTGCTCACGGTTTTCTGCGGCACGTTGCCGAAGCTCAGCGAGGTGGGAGATAACTTCGCCGGCACGGCAGTCGTCCCGGTCAACGGGGAAACGGCAAATGTGGAAACGATGACCAAAAGAAATGCGGTTCTCAAAAGTTGTTGTCGTAGTGCCTGGGTTTGCATATGAGAAATCTCCAAAATCAAGAGTGTTATAAAATTGAAATGAAGTCCGGGTGAGGAGGAATGGCCCGCCGGGGATTTCATTTGCTGGCGCGAAATCCCGCTTGGCGGGATGGCTTCGACTGTCCAGGGGAGGAAGAAACCCGGCGCGGGGTGTGATGAAGGACGTACCGGCTTCCACCCGGCGTGGAGGAAAAGGCCGAAAAACCGAAGAATGTTAAAAACTGAAGCGTCTTTCATTTTGCACATGCTGCAAGCCGGTGGCGATCATCCCCGGCCCGAAATCAACCGACGCTCGCGAAATTAACACCCATCCCCAATGTGAGTCTAGATTACTTAGGTACTATCTTCATAAATATCTTTTTATCTGGATATACAATATCCCTGGCTCATTGTTTCCCAGCTCTACTACCTGTAGTGGTAATCGGACAAAACGTCGTAAAGTGGATCCTCACCTCGTTAAGAGTTCCTTATCAGACCGGGAAGCGGCCCGCGGGGGCCAGAGAGGCCCGAATGGTCGATTGCAGGAGTTCCTACATCTTTGGTGACGTAACCAGGAGATTTCCCTAGGTGCTTAGCCGCAGCGTCGCTCACGGCTGCTCTTATGGGAATAGCCGTGCGAAGCACCTTGGATAGGGGTAGGGAGAAACGATTGAATTCGATTCCCCCTCCCTCCGAACCGGACAGGCGGATCTCCCGCATCCGGCTCTCCAGTCGGTGGTCTTACCTGCGAGAGGACTGACAGGCGGTAGCGTGGGCCATATCCAAGGAGAACAGCCCACAGTTCCGCAAAGTAGGCGTTGGGCCAGCGCTGATGATCCGCTCCGCGTCCCCGACCTTGCCCGCCGTGCCGGTGGCGCAGGATGCTGCGCAAGCGCATGCGCACCCAGCGGTCCAGCGTGGCGAAGGTGAATTTATGGCTGTGTTTAAAATAGCCAAACCAGCCCTTCAGGGTTCGGTTCAGATCGACGATGGTGGCCGCCAGGCTCTGCCCGCTGCGTGCGCCGGGTCTTGGCTCGAACCATGTCTCGAAATTTTCGCTCACTCTTCCGGCGCGGCCAGCGTTGGCCTTGCTCGAAATGGTAACCGAGAAAATCGAAGCCCCCCGGTTGGGTGGCATCCACGATTCGCGTCTTGACCGGATGCAGCGTCAGTCCGGCTTGCGCCGTCCAGCGTTGCACCTCTTCCAGCGCCTGCTGAGCTTCCGCCTTCCGTGCCACACAACACCACGAAGTCGTCCGCGTACCGCACCATCTCGATGCCCTTCTCCGCCATCGCTGGTCGAGCGCATCCAGATAGATGTTGGACAGCAGCGGGCTGACCACCGCGCCCTGGGGCGTTCCCGCTTCCGGCGTCCAGAGGTTCATCTCCTCCAAGACCCCTTGCGTCAGAAACGCTTCCAGCAGCTTCAGCACTCGCCCGTCGGAGACTTTCGCTTTCACCCGCTCGATCAGTTCCGCTCGCGGGATGGTGTCGAAGTAGCTCTTCAAATCCGCATCCACCACCCAAGTGTTGCCTTGCTTGAGCAGCGTATCGACGCGGCGCAGCGCATCCTTGCAGCCCCGCTTCGGTCGAAACCCGTAGCTCTGCGCCGCGAAGTCCCGCTCGAAAATCGGCTCCAGCCCCGCTCGGAGCGCTGTCTGCACCACCCGGTCGCGCACCGTGGGAATCCCCAGCGGGCGTTGTTCCTTGCTGCCCAGCTTGTTGATCCAGTGCCGCCGCACCGCTTGCGGTCGATAACTGCCGTCCGCCAGCGCCTGCGAGAGCTTTTCCAGGTTCGCTTCCAAGTCGTCGCTCGAACTCTTCCACCGTCACGTGGTCCACGCCTGCCGCCCCGTGGTTCGCCTTCACGCGCGCAAAGGCTTGCCGCAGGTTGGGCAGCGCATAGACCTTGTCAATCAGACTGTGCCACTTGCCTCCCTTCACTCCCTGTTCGAGAGCCGTCAGCATCCGTTCCGTCCAGACCTCGGCTTCCACCCAGGCCCATCGAGCCCGAATCTCTCCGGCGGGCTTAGCCCCACTTGCGGGCACTGCTTCCGGGAATTGCCTTGCTCCGTCCGTCACGTCTCCACCTTCCTGCGTCCCTTTGCTCCAGGCCCATTACAGGCCCTTCTTCGCTCTTATGGACGCTGTGACTCCTGCGCGCCCGGCTCTTCGGCCTTCCCCAGGCATGAACACCGGCTTCTGCACGCGCAGGTCTCCCTGGTCTACGCCCTCGACTTTCCGACCATTCCGTCTCCAACCACCTGCGCCGGCTCCGCCTTGCCAGGGCACGTTACCCTTCGGCAGGTCGAACCGAGAGCGCTTCCCCACGGGTCTTCTCCCAACGGGAACTCGGGGCTTCGCCACTGCAGTGCAGGCTCGCCACCAGACGCCGGCCGAATCGAGTTTCTTATCGTACGGACTAGTCGTTCACCCCCTGCGGCTCTCCACCCCGTGTCACCACGACGCGGTTGCAGGCGATTACAAGTTACGTTGACTTGGAGCGGACTTTCACCCCTCCAGTCGAGTGCGCTACATCAGGCGCACAGTGCGGCGGCTCGACGCCGCCTTGGCATAAAACACCAACGAGGAGGACGAAGGCGGCGTCAAGCCGCCGCACTCCAAGGTGCTTCGCACATAGGCATCAACGATGGCAAGTCGGAGACTCATGAATAGCCGGCGGGCGGTTCGCGAAGTGTCCCTATTGAGTGCTGCAAATTATGGTGACAAGGCCCCCTCACCCCCGGCCCCTCTCCCCCAAGGGGAGAGGGGCGTTGGTCACATCACTAAATCTCTCAACTCTCCCCTCGCCCCCTTGGGGGAGAGGGGCCGGGGGTGAGGGGGTCTCTTCGTCACCGCATTATGCAGAGGTCAGTAGGACGCGCTCGGGAATCGGCATCCCTGCGCTACCCGCTCTTGGCGTATGTCCAGTTAATTTGTCGAGCGAATTTGTCCAGCGAATTTGTCCAGCGTTTTTGTCTAGACACCTTGCATGACGTTTTGTCATAAGTCATAGTTTCTGGATTATATCCTCATTTTGTACTTGACAAATGGAATAACCATGATATCCTAATTTAGAGGGCCAGCACCCGCTGGCTGACTTGCAAGACCGCGGACCTATTCATAGGGTCACAGCGCAAATCATAGAACAGAAGGCAGTGGGCGGTAGGCAGTGGACGCAAGGCTGGCCGTTGGTTGCCAGCCACTCGCCACTCCCCACTCCCCCACGGCCCTTGGGAGGTTTTTATGTCGCTCATGAAAAAACGCCGAATGACGGAGAAGCGACTGGCTTCGATTCGGCGGAACCAGGAGCTTTCCCGCGGTCCGGCAAGCGTCGAGGGACGGGAGCGCATCCGCGCCGCCCACCTGCGTCATGGATTTTACGCGCCGGCGGAGGAGGTGGCAATGCGCGCCCTGGGCGAAGATCCGGCCCGTTACCAGGAACTTGTGGAAGGACTTTGGGAAACGTACCACCCCACCGACGCCGCGCAGGAGGGACTGGTGATCCGCCTGGCGCGCTGCACGTGGCTCCACGAACGCGCCGACCGGACGCAGGAAGGTTACGCCGTGCGGCAGGCCCAGGCGGTGAACGTCGGCCGCGAGGAACGGCTGCACGTGCGGATGATGCGGCTCAAGATGACGGCGGAGAGGCTGCGTCGGCTCGTCGCATCGGTTGCGCGCGAGCATTACGTCACCACTCCCGAGGACCTCGAGAAGATGAAGAACCTGCACCAGGAAGGAGAGTTGCAGGACATGGGGGAAATTGCCCTCGCCCTCTTCTATCAGCTTCAGCCGCCGGGCACGGGCGAGGACGGCATTGACCCCGACGAGCAGAGCCGCCGGGCCCTCGCGAGGATCAAGGAGATCTTTGGTCTAACTCCCGAATGTGCGCCCCCAGGGTACGCGCCGCCGCAATCCAGCCGGCCCGAGGAACGCCCGCAGAGAGCCGACGCTGCCGCCGCGGATGCAACGCCGCACTTCCGCCCGGCACAGACCGACCCTTCGCTCACCTCCGCCCAGGCTCCGCAGCCCGACGCGGCACAAGCCGAGGAAAACGATAAGCAATATCCCAACATCACCCCATCGGAATGGGAGGCGCGGGAGCGGCCGCGCCAGCTTCTGGAGAACATCCTCACCCGGCAGGGGGAGATTTGCGAGGCGCGGCGCAAGGCCCTCCTGAAGGAGTCTGTGAAGGGGCCGTCACCCTACGAGCGCGCCGCCGAAATCGCCCCCATCTATCCCAACGCGCTGCTCATGCGGAGAATGCAAGAATCTTACTTTCGGGAAATGCGGCGGATCACCAACCTGCTAATGAAGCTTAAATGCTTTGAACGTAAGATGGAGGCTTTCAAGAAGGCTGAGGATGGGAATGAACGGGTGGAAGCCAACGAAATAAAAATTTCCTGTGTAGATATTGATGATAACGCAGGTAGTTAGCGATATTTCCGGTGATCCGCCTGAATTTACAAGTCATTGATATTAAACCAGTTAATGCGAATGAGGGGGCGGTGGCATCAAAAAAAGGGGAACCTAAAATTGCAGGTAAGTCTGTATAAGTTGCTGAAAACAAATGTAGAAAAAATGTCAGTTTTTGGCTCTGAGTATATGTTGTTGAACAATCAGCTAGTTATATTTGGCTTGTGTATATGTTGATGAAAATAAATGGAGTTATCAGAAATACGGTTCTCCCGTGTTCTTTCAAGAGGGCGGCTGCCGGTTCGCCCCTGAGCCGCATTTCTTGCCACGATTTCGAAGCGGGCCGTTAATTACTGAGGACTGCAAAAGTGAGTGACAAGACCCCCTCACCCCCCGACAAGCAAAACGTGGCGGTGAGGGGGTCTAATCGGGAGCGCTCAGCTTATCTGAACAGTATTGCCCATAAGCCGCATGTCTCACCACGATTTCGGGTGGGCCATTAATAGGAATTGGGATTCGGTGGTAATCTCTTGGATGGATCAGCCATCCTTCCAACTTAGCTCCAGGTGTGAGAATATGGCAGCGTGAATTTGACCGGGTAGCCCCATGGTGCGCAAGCACACAAAATTGACTCCACTCATTTGCACGATTGATCTCACCGGTTTTGCCATGGTAATGGTCACAGTCGTATTCGTGTTACTGACAACTCTGATGACTTTGCCCACTACTTTTGATTGTCGGACGGGTCTAACTTTGCCAACAGCACACCACTTGGTTGCGATGCCACGCGCAAACCGGGAGAATGCTATGGTCATTACAATCGCGGCTGACGGCAAGGTCCATTTTGACCAAGAACTTGTGTTGCCAGAAAAGTTGCCGGCATTAATCCGCGAACGCCTGACCGGCAGCGCGGAACGGAGAGTTTATCTAATAGTCGATCGCTATGCTAAATACCGAGTCGTTATTCTGGTCTTAGCTGAAGTGCGCTCCGCCGGAGTGGAGAACATTGCCTTCCTAGTTGAGAACGTGCGCACTGTCGGAAGTTTGTGGCCACGATGGTGACTTCACTTCCCAGAACCGGTTTGTTATATTCAATCATCTTCGCCGAACGATTGGGCAAATTTCGCTCGCGCGGTTGCGAAATGAACCGCGGCGAGTCCCAGGAGCACTCCGATTATGACTCCACCAAAAATCTATGCGAATTTTATCGATGGGCAGTGGGTGGCTTCGGCCGGCGGCCGGACGTTTGAGAATGTGAATCCTGCCAACCGCCAAGACCTCATTGGATTGTTCCAAAAATCCGGACCTGAGGACGTGGACGCAGCCGTCGAGGCGGCCATGGCGGCGTACCCATCGTGGAAGAATACGCCGCCTCCCAAACGCGGGGAAATCCTCTATCGCGCCGCCCGGTTGCTGCAAGAAAGTAAAGAAAACTTTGCCGAAGCCATGACGCGCGAGATGGGCAAAGTGCTCGAGGAAACCCGCGGCGACGTACAGGAAGCCATTGACATGACGTATTACATGGCCGGCGAGGGGCGGCGCCTCTACGGGCAAACCACCACCTCCGAGCTTCCCAACAAGTTCTGTATGACCGTGCGCAGTCCCCTCGGCGTTTGCGGGCTGATCACGCCGTGGAATTTCCCCATGGCTATTCCCTCCTGGAAGATCATGCCGGCGCTGATCTGCGGCAATACCATGGTTCTGAAACCCGCCACCGACACGCCGCTTTCCGCCTACCACCTGGTGCGGGTTCTGGAGGAGGCCGGCCTGCCGCGCGGGGTGGTGAATCTGGTGACCGGGACCGGCGCCGAGGTGGGCAGCCACATGCTGCGGCACGCCGATGTGCGCGCCGTTTCCTTCACGGGGTCGACGGAAATCGGCCGCCAGGTTTCGCAAGCCTGCGCGCCAAACTTCAAACATTGTTGCCTGGAAATGGGCGGCAAGAACGTCATCATGGTGCTGGAGGACGCCAATCTGGACCTGGCCGTGGAGGGCGCGCTTTGGGGTGGCTTTGGAACCACCGGCCAGCGCTGCACGGCGTCCAGCCGCGTAGTGGTGCAGAAAGGGGTTTACAAGGATTTTGTGGACCGGTTCGTGGCCCGCGCCCGCAACCTGAAGGTCGGCAACGGCCTCGATCCGACGGTGCAAGTGGGGCCGCTCATCAACGAAGCGCAACGGCAGACGGTGGAAACCTACGTCGAGATCGGGAACAACGAACGCGCCAAGCTCCTGTGCGGCGGCGAGCGGCTGGCCGGCGGCGAGTACGACCAGGGCTGGTTCTATGCTCCCACCATTTTCGGCGAGTGCGACCCCCAAATGCGCATCGCTCAGGAGGAAATTTTCGGCCCCGTCGTCTCCGTCATCCCCTGCGATAGCCTGGAGCAAGCCATGGAAATCGGCAACGGCGTCGCTTACGGGCTTTCTTCATCTATTTATACACGTAACGTTAATAACGCATTTATGGCTATGCGAGAAATGGAAACCGGCATCTTCTACGTGAACGCCCCCACCATCGGCGCGGAAACCCACTTGCCTTTCGGTGGAACCAAGCAGACCGGCAACGGCCACCGCGAAGCCGCCACCGCCGCCCTGGATTTCTACTCCGAGTGGAAATCGATTTACGTGGATTACAGCGACAAGCTCCAGCGGGCGCAGATTGATGCTTAAACTACGATTGGCCTATTGCCCCGGCAAAACCACTGTAAGGGGTACTTCCAATTCAGCCATAAATATGGCAGAATGTTCCCATGCGAACGACCGTCGACATTCCCAACCCTCTCTACCGCCAACTTAAGGCCCGGGCGGCAAGCGAGGGGCGCTCCGTAAAGGAACTGATCATTCAAGGGGTGCAGAGCGAGCTGCGCGGCCGTGAACGGGCGCGGCGCGGAAAAATCAGGTTGCCCATCGTGCCATCAAGAAGGCCGGGGGCAGTCAGGCTAGACAATGCCAGCCTCTACGAGATCATTCCTTTTCCCTGATGTAAACGTTTGGGTGGCGTTGACCTACGAGGCGCATGTGCACCACCAGGTCGCCAAGGCTTGGTTTGAGTCGCTGCCCGCTGACGCACAGCTTTTCTTCTGCCGCATCACCCAACTGGGGTTGCTGCGCCTGTTGACCAATGAGGCGGTTATGGGCAAGCTGGAGGTGCTCACTCAGCCTGAGGCTTGGAATGCTTACGATCGTTGGTTTGAAGATGGGCGCGTATCGTTCCTGCCGGAGCCGTCGGCGATTGAGCCGGCCTTCCGGGAGATCTCGCGCTTGCGACGCCCAGCCCCCAAGGATTGGGCGGATTCGTACCTTGCTGCCTTTGCAGCAGTTTCAGACCTCACCCTCGTTACGTTCGACCAAGCCCTTCACGGAAAGGCCCGGCAATCTATCGTCCTAAAATGAAATCCCCGTGGAACTTGGGCGTAAACGCTCCGCTAAAATCTGTGGCTTGCGCTGGCGCGATTCGGCGATGGATGGTTTCCCGAAGAAGGGTGGGAAAACTAGCTGGTCGTCGGTGGTGCTAATTCTACGATGGCGGCGCAACCTGAGACACCGGCGGCGAGGGGGGTGTCACAGGAGGATCGCCTGGGGCCGCGCCCGGACTTGCCACTCCTACGGGACCATGATCGAGTTCGGACGGCAGCGGGTGTGAGCCCAGCCCCAGTTTCATGAGCGATTTGGCTTCCGGCAGGCCCGTCGCGGGGAACCCATGGTCCGTCTGATAGTGCAGCATCGCTTCATGGGTGCGCGAGTCCCACTGGCCGCTCGCATTACCCTGAAGGTAGCCCTCGCGAATCAGCGCTTGCTGAATTTCCTGGACGCGCTCCGGTTGCAGGTGAAGGCGCGCCAGGCGCTGCTGGCCGGTGAGCGTGCGGGGCCGCCCATGGCTCGCGGAGGAGCCTTTGTGCTGGGAAGCGGAGGCTGCGGTGTGATGGGGAGCGGTTTTCGAGGCAGACGCGGATGATGGGTGCGGGGTGGCGGTTTTCGCGGCATAATGCGTCGTGCCCGAATGGGACCTTACCCTCCGGTGGGTGGCCGAATGGGACGGGGTTGTGGGGGTTCCTGCTTTCTTTGCCACGGGGTGGGGAGTCGTGGGGTGGGCCGAATTCGACGAGGGAGGTGAGGCCGGCTTGGGCGTGCTGTTGGCAGACGAGGTTTCTGCGGCGTATATGCCGTTTGCCGCCAGACAAACTCCCGTCAGTAGAACCAACAGTCGCTTGCTGGTCTTGTGACCGGAAGAATTCAAACCGCTCCTTTCCTCTCCCTAAGGCAGGCGGTCCGCCAGGAATAGGGTGGTAAAGCTATGCGCACCGCTTCGGCGCGCCACCAATATAACTACGTCCGCGCCGGACTTCAACTGCCCTTGCAACTTATTGTAGTCGTCCACGGAAGCCACGTTATGCCGATTAATGCTGAGGATCACGTCACCGCGCTCGACCCCCAGGTCGCGAGCAAAGCCACTCTCTTGCACGTCGGTCACCAGCACCCCCTGCTTGGCTTCGAGGTGAAGCTGACCGAAAATCTCCAGGGCCTGGTCCGGCGTCAGATTCTTGACCGCCAAACCCAGAACGCCGCCGCCCTCCGGGCCGGCTTCGGGTTTACCTTCTCCCTCCTGGCTGGCGCGATTTTCGCCGATGATCTGGTTACGGTCGGCCACTTCCACATCGGCGGTGGCGCGTTTACCTTCGCGCAGGTATTCGACGCGCAACTTCTTGCCGATATCGGTGTCGGAAACAATGCCCACCAATTCGTCACCGCTGCGCACCGCCTGGCCGTTAACACTCAGGATCACGTCACCCACTTTCAGCCCGGCATGGTCAGCCGGACTGCCGGCCTGGACGCTATCCACCACAATCCCGTGGTCGGTGCCGAAGCTGCGCAGCAAGGCCGGGTTGGCTTGGGCCTGGAATTGGACTCCGATGGCGCCCCGCTTGACCGAGCCACTGGTGACAATGGCGTTGTAAACTTTGCGGGCGGTGTTCGAGGGAATGGCGAAACCTACTCCGTCGTAGCTCCCGCGCCGTGTGGCAATGGCCGTGTTGATGCCGATCACTTGCGCGGCCATGTTGACCAGAGGTCCGCCGCTATTGCCGGGATTGATGGCGGCATCGGTTTGCAGAAAGCGCTTGAACTGCCCCTGAGTTCCGCCTTCAATGTCGCGGCCTTTGGCGCTGACAATTCCTGCGGTCACGGTGGAATCGAGGCCGAAGGGGCTTCCGACCGCCAAGACCCAGTCACCCACCCGCATGGTATCAGAGTCGCCGAGTTCGGCCGAAGGCAAGGCCTTCCCGGCGTCGATCTTAATGACGGCGAGGTCCGTCCACTTGTCGACGCCGACCACGCGGGCCTTGTACTTGGTGATATCGTCGCCGTGCAAGAAAACCGTGATGCGATCAACCGGCTTATCTCCCGAACTCTGGGTAATCACATGATCGTTCGTCAGGATGTATCCATTCTTATCAAGGATCACACCCGACCCGAGGCTTTGTTGGCGGAAGTCGCCTTCCCCGCCAAACTGACCCTCGGGCCCGCCTTGAAAGAAGTGGTCGAAGAAGTCGTCGAAGGGCGAGTCATCAGGATGTGAATGCGGTAGCGCTCGAGTCATGCGCACCGTCGTTTCGGTGTTGATGTTCACCACCGCATCTTCAATCTTGTCGGCAATTTGGGAAAAGGAGTTGGAAAGTTCGACAGGAGAGGGCGTGAGGAGGGGTTTGGCATCTGCGCCACCGGGAAAACCTTTGGCCGCCCGAACCCCGCGGGATACCACCGTGCCAATCAGAATTCCGACCCCCAGGGTCACCGCAACAACCAGCGCGGGCAGAGCCCGTCGACCGCTTGAACTCATCTTCACCTCTCCCTTAACCCTAGAATCACCATTACTCCATCATGATAGAGTATACACCACGAACCAGGTTTCACCACCCCCCGCGCAAAAAGGTTCGGATCTCGAATCCATGCACGGCGATGAGCGCATCACCCGCGGAGAGACCCGGACGGAGATCTGTCTACCCCTCGACGGGAGTGGGCGCGGCCCCGCCCCACACCTCCGAAATCACCATCCCCGCCAAAATCAGTGTGGAACCCAGAAGCACTTTTCCCCCCAGGTGTTCTTTGGTTACAACGCGCGAAGCAAGTGCGGCGAAAACCGGTTCCAGGGCAAAAATCAAGGCGGTATGCGCCGCGGGAGTGTACTGCTGTGCCCACACCTGGGCGCTGAAGGCAAAGGCGGTGGCAAGGATTGCGGTCACCACAATGGCCAGTACCAAGCGGCCGGTCCAATGCAGAGTCGAGGTTCGGGCGAATGGAACCGCCAGCGCTGCCATGATCCCCACCACCAGGATTTGGCCGGGCGCCAGGTGAAGGAAAGAAAAGCGACGCGTGTATGTACCTACCAGCACAATGTGAACCGCAAAAGCCATCGCCCCGAACAGGGTCAGCAAATCACCGCGATTCGCGCCTCCGACCCCGGAGGGCAAGACGAGAAAGTAAAGCCCCAGCAAACCCAAGCCTGCTCCACCTGCATTCGCGGCACGCAGGGGGTGCCCGTGAAAGAGTGTAATCAAAGGCACCAGAATGACGCTGAAACCCGTAATAAAGGCGCTCTTGGAAGGCGTCGTGAAAACCAGACCCCAGGTTTGAAAAGCGTAACCGGTGAAAAGCCAAATGCCCAGCCACAGGCACGGCACAAGCGTTTCGCGTGGCAAGTGCCCGCGCGCCATGACTCCAAACATCAGCAGCCCCGCCAGGATGAAACGCACCGCAAGAAAAGGAAAAGGAGAAGCATCGGCAAGCGCGCCTTTAACAATCACAAAGGTCGAGCCCCAAATGAAGGTGGTGGAAACGAGAAGAAGTTCAGCTTTGGTGCGTTGGCTCAAAAAAGGGAACCTCATTCTTTGGCGTGGAGCTCATGAGGGAGTTGGGAATTCCCTGCCCGCTTCGGCTTCTGGCCATGGGAAGCGGGCATGGCTATTTGGGGTTCTTACCGGAGAAATCGCCCCAAGGATTTACGGCATGAACCTGAAATTCTTGGCCCGCCGTCGAATGATCCCCCGCCACTGGACGATAGATCGTGTGGCAGCGTTCGCAGCGGTAGAGCTCGGCGTTCTTGCCGAATTCCTTCCGGGCCGCTTCCTCTTCGTCACTGAAAGCGAGGCGCAGCGGGTGGTAGTAGTACCAGCGCTTCAGGTGCCCCATGCACAATTCCCCTTTGGCGTCCTTTTCATCGCAGGCGCGCTGGCCGGGCTTCTTATCTTTGACCTTCAATGTTACAGTGCTCACCGAGGCTTTCTCCATTTGGATTTTGGATTTGCGATTTTGGATTGCACAAGGCAAACCGGCGCGCGTGCCCACAAATCAGCAATCCTAATTCATCTTAACCGAACCTCTCGCCAAAATCCGAAAATCTTATGATCCAAGGATCGGGACCTCGAGGCATTGCATCAACGGTTTTTGCATGATCTGGCGGCTCGACGACCCGGTGACTCAGTTCTCTCAATAACCCGATGGCTCGATCACCCGATCACTCGATTCCCATACTCCACTCCCGTCAAGCAGAGGCCTTGCGCGGGCGCGGTGGGACCGGCTTGGGTGCGATCGCACGCCGCGAGTATCTTCAGAATATCGTGGGGGACAAGCTTGCCCCTTCCCACCTCGATCAGAGTCCCCACGATGTTTCGCACCATGTAACGAAGGAAGCCGTTCCCGGTCACCTCGTATACCAGCATGGAGGATGGTGAGCGCCAGAGGAAACGTGAACGCAGAATGACTCGCACGCGGGACTTCGCCTCTTCGCTCTCCTCCCCATCGGCGGCAGCGAAGGAGGTGAAGTCATGCTCACCTTCCAAGAGCCGCGCCGCCTGCGCCATCTGTTCACGATCCAAAGGGTAGGGATGATGATAAACGAATCGCCCCAAGAGCGGTGAGCATACCGGGGTTAACACCATTCGATACCGATAAGTTTTGCGCAGAACATCGTAGCGAGCGTGAAAAGTGGAGGCGACCTCGTCCGCAGTTATGATGCGCACGGTGGGCGGGAGCAGATCATTCAGCGCCTTAACGAAATTCCCACAAGGAATGCTGGAGGCGGTGTGGAAGTTCGCCACCTGATGCGAGGCATGCACACCCGCGTCGGTTCGCCCCGACCCGCACACCTGCGCGGCAGCACCAGTCAGCTTCTGAATCGCATCTTCAAGGCAGGCCTGGATGGTGGGAGCATCCGGCTGACGTTGCCAGCCGCGAAAGTCGGTTCCATCATAGGCCAGAATTAATCGAATGTTGCGCATGGCACCGTTATTCTACCAAGAGGGTTGGACTTAAGTGGATCGGTTCATCGGCTCATCGGTTCATCGAGCCATCCAAAGAACACCGTCCGGAGCGGTCGGAAAACCCCGGCCCCTGACGCGGCCAGCCCATCCGGTGCGTCTTGCCGATCGACTAGTGAACGTCCCCGGCGGTCGACTCGGAGATTCCGGGCCAGTAGCTTTTCCGGGTTTGGATGACGGCGTCCGGATACTCGGGGACACGAACCCGTAAGGAGTGAAATCCCAGGAGCGCGGCAGAAGACGGCTTGAAGCTGAGCACATAGTAATCGTGAATATGATTGGATATGCGTTGCAAGCTTTCCTCAAAGCCTCTTTGGGTCGTGAAGTTGACATATTCTCCGCCGGAGAGAGACGCGAGTTCGGAAGCGGCGTTCCGCCTTAGAGCACTGACCATCAGTTGAAGCTCGGGGGGGAGCACAAAAAGCGGAGGGTGCTCCGTGTACACGGGCCCGCCGGCCGGGGGCGGGGATGAGGTTGCCTCCGCCGGAGGGGGAGGCGGCGAAGGGGGCGGAGTGTTGGTCGGAGGTTGCGGATTACTGTCGTCAGAGCGAAGGGGCTCGATGATCTCGTCTCTGGCTGGGGAAAAGGCGACCGAGTAAATCACGGTGTCTGTGACTCCGAGGTCAGCAACCACCTCGTGGAGCTTGGAGCGGCTCCCGTGGTCACGGGTTTCGCTGATGAGCAGGATGGCGCGGCGGTAATGATCCGGCCGGCGCCTGAGAATGTTGATGGCGTAATAAACCGCATCGATGGAGGCGGCATGAAAGTCGCCACAAGGCGCGAGCTTTGATAAGGCGAGAGGAATGGCTTCCGGACTACTGGAAAAATCGTCGAGCACGTAAGGCTTTTCGCCGAAGCTGAGGATGGCAACTTCATGCGGGGCGTCACCGACAATGGCATCGATCATTGCCCCGAGGCCCTTGAGCTTGTTGAATTCCAAAGGTGCGGACCGGCTGCATTGCACCGCAACCACCAGGGACACACCCCAAGAATCAGGGTCTTCATCGATCCGTACGGATTGGCGGACGCCATTGTCCTCGACGATGAATTGCTCCGGCTTGAGCCCATAAATGGTCTCGCCTCTCTTGCTCTGCACCCGCGTGGGGAGGAAGATGAGGCTCGAATGCGCAGTGAATTTGTAATTCTGCGCCTCGGTTTGGCCGGGAGAAGAGTTTGCGTTGCCGACGTTCTGCCCAAATGCCAAACACTCGAAAATGATTGACGCACCCAGAGCCAGAGTGAAGGTGTACGAGCCGAAGTGGAAGGTTGTCACCCGCGGGCGATGCATCTTACCTCAGATGCGTTCCGAGTGTGCGTCGTTGCCGCGGAAAAACAGCACTCAACCGGATTTTCCAGGGTCTCATAACGGACCCCTTGTGAGACACCGGCCGCGGGCTTGCAGATGCGATTAGGGGCTGCGGCAGCCAGGCGCCGCACTCCCAAGTTGCGTAGGCCCGCACAAGCTGTAGTGCCGCTCGGCCCCTCCCACGCTGCGGCCAACCACTCGAGCTTTATAGAGAAAGGTCAACATTCCTCTTGACCCCGAAACAGGCAACATGGTATTTAACTATCTGGTTAGTTAAATGGTTCAACGAGTGCAAGAAAATCGGAGGTGGCGCGGGTGTCTCGCTTGTTGTCGGAGCGTCCCGCTCCCCTGCTGCAACCAGACCCGGAGCGTCTAGCGATAGGATACGAAACCGGGGTCAGTTAACAGGAACGCACGGGCAGGATGCCCGTGCCCCAGCGGACGAGACGCCCGCTCTACATCCGCTATTTCACTTCTTGTCTCGCGCACCCCACAGGCGCTCTCAAGGTTGTCTCCCCGGCAGGCGGGTGATAAACTTACCGGTCTTGTTTTTGAGCGTTACGGGTTACCAAGCCTGCGCATTACCCAGTCTTTGAACTCGGGGGGCGGCCAAGCAGCTAGGAAATGCCGCCAGCAAGCGCGCGCTGGGCGGGCCCTGCTCCAATGAGTCTGCGTCAACGCCGGCAGACATGCCCCCACTGAGGGGGACTTTCAGTCTGGATCAATGCCAACGGCTGATGACGATCCGTGAAACTTTGCGTCCAATTATTGCGTAATACCGGTTAGTGCCGATGACTAAAGACCCATTTCGTCTTAAGGGAGAAGGACACTCGATGAAGCCCTACCGCCCACGTCTTGTCGCCTTGATGTTCCTCGTAAGTACGCTTTTAACCGGGCCTTGCCTTCAAGCGCAACAGGCTCCTGCCGCCGCCGCGCCCGCGCGAAATCTGGATACGACTTTCGGCAACACGCGGTGGTTTCCGAACCTTGCGGGACCGTATCTGACGCCCTATGTCCCCGAATCGAAAATGAGCAATTCGGAGCGTTTGCGTTCCCTGCTCAGCGACGGGAAGCTGCACCTTTCCATCCCTGACCTCATCGAGTTGGCTCTCGAGAACAATCTCGATATTGCCGTGGCGCGCTATAACATTGCCTTTGCCCATACCGATATCCTCCGCACCCAGGGTGGCGGCTCCGCCCGCGGATTCACCGGATCATTCACGTCCTCGGCGTTGTTCGCCGGCGCCATCGGCAGCGGTGTCAGCGCGGGAGGCGCTGGTGTCAGTAGCGGAGCGGGTGGGGTTTCCGGTTCCGCCACCGCCCCGCAATTGGGGGGCGGCTCCTTTGACCCCTCCGCCTTCTTCTCGCTCGGCTGGGATCGGAATACCACCCCCCTCGGAACCACCGTGGTGACCGGCGTCCCCTTTGAAACCTCCCAGGGAACAAGTTACTTCGGCGGCATGCAGCAAGCGTTCCAGACAGGAACCAGTTATGAAGTTGTATTGGGGGGGCAGCGTGGATCCAATACGTCGCTCACACCGGTCTTTAACCCTTCGGTCAACACCATCATGGCGGTGGGCTTTACCCAGCCCTTGTTGAATGGATATGGACGGCGTGCCAACTCCGCGCAAATCCGCATCGCCAAAAACGATCTCAAAGTCGCCGATTCCGTCTTTCGCCAGTCGGTCATCACCACCCTGGGCACCGTCCTGAACGATTACTGGGATTACCTCTCCGACAAGGAAAACGTGCGCGCCAAGGAGCAGGCCCTGGCTTATTCCCAAAAACTCCTGGAGGACAACAAGAAACAGGTGGAAATTGGAACCCTTGCGCCCATTGAAGTGGTGCGGGCGGAATCCGAGGTGGCCACGGACCAGCAGGCCGTGATCGTGGCCCAGACCACCTTGCAACAGCAAGCCGAACTGATTAAGACGGCCCTGGCCCGGCAAGTCGGCCCGGAACTGGCCGCCGCCGAAATTGATGCCGAGGACAAGCTTCCCGAACCCCGGCCGGATGATGTTCCACCTCTGGATGAGGCGCTGCGGCGGGCCTTCGCCAATCGCCCCGAAATCGAGCAAACCGAATTGAAATTCCGGGACCAGGACCTGACGATCGCCCACGCGCGAAACGGCCTGCTCCCTTCCTTCAACGTCTTTGCCAGTTATATTGCTTCCGGCTTGTCAGGCGATCAAGTCCTTTGCCCGGCAGGGTCCTCGTTTTATTCCCCGAGCTGTATCGAAGCCAACGGTTCCCGGATAGCGCCGATCGGAACGTCGAGTGGCGGCGTTTCCCAAGCCTTAACCCAGACCTTTCAGGGCCACTACCCTAACTATGGTTTCGGCGCCAATCTCTCCATCCCCATTCGCAACCGACAAGCCCAGGCTGACATGGCCCGCGCCCTCCTGGAGCGGCGACAGCTTGAGACCCAGTTGCAGCAATCGAAGAATAATATTGCCCAGGCGGTGCGCACCGCATTGATTGGCGTCATTCAAGCCAAGGCCCAAATCAATGCCGCCGAGAAGGCCACCATCCTCGAGCGCCAAACTCTTGACGCCGAGCAGAAGAAATTCCAGTTGGGCGAATCCACGGTCTTCCTGGTTATTCAGGTGCAACGCGACCTGGCCACGGCGCAAGGTAACGAAATCACGGCACGCTCGACTTATGCCAAGGCGATTACGGCGTACGAGCAGGCGGTGGGAACGATCCTTGCGGACTACAATCTGGAATTGAGTGACGCCATTCAAGGGACGGTGGCCCACGCGCCCAATATTCCAGGTTCGGCCGTAACCCCGAAGCCGGCAAATTTGCAATAGTAAATTGTGAATTATAAATTATGAATTACAACCCCCCATCCACGGGCGCAGTCTTCCGGCCGGCAGGGGAACACGGGGATTCGAAGGAACAACAACCGTGGGATATTCGAAAGCGGGCTGCTCTAACATGACTTTGGGCGGATAATTAACGTGAAGGAAGAAAACAAGGCGGGCGCCGAGGTCGCAAACGGGCATCCCCAGCGCCAACCTTCTCCCGGCGAACGGCGCTGGGAGGAACAAACCCTCAAGCCGGCGCTCGAAAAATCCCCCGAGCGGCGGGAAGTGTTCACCACCCTCTCGGGTGTGCCCATCAATTGCCTCTATACGCCTGCGGATCTTTCCGAATTCGATTACTCCCAAGACCTGGGTGACCCCGGTGAATACCCTTTTACGCGGGGGATTCATCCCACCATGTATCGCGGCAAGATTTGGACGATGCGCCAATTCTCCGGATTTGGTAGCCCCGAGGACACCAACCAGCGGCTGCATTATTTGCTGAAGCAAGGCCAGACGGGCCTTTCCGTCGCCTTCGACTTGCCCACGCTGATGGGATACGACAGCGACCACCCTTTGGCCGAGGGGGAAGTGGGCCGCTGTGGCGTTTCCGTTTCTTCTCTCGCGGATATGGAAACCCTGCTGGCCGGCTTACCCCTTCAGCAAGTGACCACCTCCATGACCATCAATTCGCCCGCCGCCATCATTTGGGCCATGTACCTGGTGGTCGCGGAAAAGAGCGGGGCGGATTGGACGAAGATTTCCGGCACCACGCAGAATGATATCCTGAAAGAATACATCGCGCAGAAAGAGTACATTTACCCGCCCGCTCCTTCCATGCGCCTGGTCGTGGACACCATCACCTTCGGGGCGCGCGAGGTTCCGCGCTGGAATCCCATTTCCATCAGCGGCTACCACATTCGCGAAGCGGGCTCGACCGCCGTGCAGGAGCTGGCCTTCACCCTTCGCGACGGAATCGAATACGTGGAGTGGGTCCGGCGGGCGGGGGTGAACGTGGATGAATTCGCCCCGCGCCTGAGTTTCTTTTTCAACGCCCACAGCGATTTGTTCGAGGAAGTGGCGAAATACCGGGCGGCGCGCAAAATCTGGGCGCAGGTTATGCGCGAGCGGTTTGGGGCCACCAACCCACGCTCCTGGCTCTGCCGCTTTCATACGCAGACGGCAGGCTGCTCGCTGACAGCGCAACAGCCTTACAATAATGTGGTTCGCACCACCCTTCAGGCGCTTGCCGCGGTGCTGGGGGGAACCCAGTCGCTGCACACCAACTCCCTCGATGAGGCCTGGGCGTTGCCGACGGAAGAGGCTGTCACCATCGCCTTGCGCACCCAACAGGTGCTGGCCCACGAAAGCGGTGTGACCAACACCGTCGATCCGCTGGCCGGTTCCTACTTCCTCGAAAAGTTGACGCTGGAGACGGAGCGCGCTTGTTACGATTACTTCCAAAAGATTGATGCCATGGGGGGCATGGTGCCCGCCCTCGAGCGCGGGTATCCGCAAAAGGAAATCCACGAGGCCGCCTACGCTTACCAAAAAGCCGTCGAGCGCAAGGAAAAGATCATCGTGGGCGTCAATGATTTCGTGACGGAGGAGGACCGTCCCATCAAGTTGCTGGTGATCGACGACAGCGTGGCGCGCCACCAGGTCAGAAAGCTCGAGGAAGTGCGGGAGAAGCGGGATCATGCCCGGGTGCAGCGGGCGCTCGAGGCGCTGGCCAGCGCCGCCTCGACCGACGCGAACTTGATGCCCTATATCCTGGAATGTGTGTGCGCTTACGCAACCGTGGGCGAAATGTGTGATGTGCTGCGGCGCGTGTTTGGGACTTACGAGGAGCCGGCGTTTCGATGAAAAGCAATTCTAAATTCTGCATTATGAATTCTGAATTAGGAACACCAGGAGGGGTGGCGCGGACCGGTTTTGTGGGTCCCCGGCATTTCCTTGCCCATGGGCGATAAGCCACGGAGCTACAAAACAAGCCCGAGTTACCCCTGCTGGAGTAGGATAAAGGAGAGACTGTTACATGGCGACCAAGACCCTGCTAACGATTGAGCAGTTCGATCAACTTCCCGTCATTGAAGGAGTCCTTTATGAGCTCAACGAGGGGGAGGTCGTCACCATGACCGAGCCAATGCCGAGACATAATAGGGTACGCGACCGAATCGCCCGCCGTATGGGAAGTTTTGTCGAAGAACGAAAGCTTGGGGAAGTGTTCTTGGAGACGGGTTATCAGCTCAACCCAGAAACGGTACGCATTCCGGATATCTCCTTCATACCCGCCGACCGGATGCGTGAAATTGACCTGGACAGGCGCATTCAGGGCGCTCCCGCGCTCGCCATCGAAGTCGTCTCGCCAACCGATCTCGCGGAGGGACTGACGCAGAAGGTCAAGCAGTATCTCGCTGCCGGGGCGAAGGCGGTATGGGTGTTCTACCCCAAGACCCGGGATGTGCAGGTTTTCCGCGCCGACGGTGGAAGCTTTGTCCGCCGCGAGCATGAGACGCTTGAAGACCGTGATCTGCTCCCTGGCTTCTCTCTCGATTTGAAAGCAGTGTTTGAATAGAAAAGCAATGACCGAACATCGCATTCGCGTATTAGTTGCCAAACCCGGTCTGGATGGCCACGACCGCGGGGCCAAGATCGTGGCGCGTGCCCTTCGCGATGCGGGGATGGAAGTCATCTACACCGGTTTGCGGCAAACCGCCGAGCAGATTTCGAGCGCGGCTGTGCAAGAGGACGTCGACGCCATCGGCATTTCGATTTTATCCGGTGCCCACAACACCATTATTCCACGCATTTGCGAATTGCTGCGCGCCGAGGGAATGGACGATGTCCTTTTGGTGGTAGGCGGTATCATCCCCGATGAGGATATCCCGGGCCTAAAGCGAGCCGGCGTCGCCGAGGTTTTTCAGCCTGGTGCGTCCACGCAAACCATCGTCGAATTTATTCGGAAGAACGTGAAAGTGGTTAGTGGTTAGTGGTGAGTGGCAATGTTTATGGAACGTGGCGACATTTGTGCTGGCTGAAGCGCCCAATCAAACGGTGAGCAAGACTCTGGCCACTCACCACTAGCCACTGTATTGGCTATGGAACTTTCCAGCCATGATTCCGTCGCCGTGCTGGCATTTTCACCTACCGCGGGATATCCACGCCTGACCGCTGCGATTCTGGCGGAATTAGACGATCTCCTCGAAGAAGTCAAAGGCGCCGGCCTGTTCAGCGCCGTGGTGATCGCGGCCAACCCAAAATCCTTTCCCACGGGGGCGGAGATTGAAGAGGTCGTCGCAGTGGAGGGATTGCGCGCCCGGGATTTCGCCGAACGTGGGCAAAGCACTTGCCGCCGCCTCTCGACATTTCCCTTGCCCGTGGTGGCTGCTATCCGGGGTTACTGTTTGGGCGGAGGGTTGGACCTGGCGCTGGCTTGTCATGGACGCGTCGCCACCTACGACGCGTCATTCGGGCACCCTGGCGCGGCCCTAGGATTGGTGACCGGCTGGGGCGGGACCGAGCGGCTGCCGCGTCTGCTCGGCAAGCCCACGGCGCTCGAAATGTTTCTTACCGCGGACCGCATTCCGGCCACACGAGCTTTGACCATGGGATTGGTCGACGCCCTGGTTTCCTCTCGCAACCTGCTCGACGCCGCAGCCCAACGCGCGCAGGCACTGCGCCGCCGCCCTCTGGCGCAAAGCCGCGCGGGCCTTTGAATTTCACGTTCGACCGTACTTTTGCCATCGACATTTTGGATAAGTGGTACTGTTGAATCTGCATCACATGCCCAACCCGCCGCCACCGGAAGAAACACTTCCCCGCCAGGACCCCGCAAACTCGCTCTCCAAGCGCGCGGCGCGCCGAATCATCCAACGCGCTTTCGTGCTAATGGGGCGGGACAAGGTTTTGCGGCAGCAAATCCGCGAATCCGAAATCACCACACTTTGGATTGTGGAAGATTGGGGGATGGAGTGGACGGTATTTCTTCAGCGCGGGCGGTTTGAAATCGAGCGGCGGCCGGCCAAACATCCGGACGTGACCCTCACGTGGCCCACTGCCCAAGAGTTTTTCCAACAAGTCGACCGGTCCGGTGAGGCCAATGTCCAGGTTCAGATTCTTCCGGCCCAGGAGCGCCGTCGTTTTTTCGAAACCCTCCTGCGCGGCTTCTTTGCTTGCCTTCGCCACGTTTTGGCGAATCCGGTCGATGACTTCGGTGAGAGTCTGCTGTAGTCGCGCGAGAGTTGGTGGTAAGTCAAGTTGGTGTAGAGGCGGCTTTACGCCGCCATTTGGCGAGGTAAACTCGCCGCTACACTACCCAATTGACCACCTGACGGGAGTTTGCGGATTCACGGTTTTGCTATAGACTGCAAGAGAAGAGAAATCGCTGCTGCGCATACACGAGCTACTGGTGAATATGAAAGCAGAACCCGCCTGGACCACCACCACCCTGCAAGTCCGTTACGCCGAAACGGACCAAATGGGAGTGGTTTACTACGCCAATTTCCTGATTTGGTTCGAAATCGGGCGCACGGACTTTTGCCGCAAGCATGGCTTTGCTTACCGGGAGATGGAACAGCAAGACGGTCTTTATATTATGGTGGCGGAAGTGCGCTGCCGCTACAAAGCTCCCGCGCGCTATGACGATGAAATCCTGGTCCGCACTTGTCTGAAGGAAACTCGCCGGCGCGTTCTGGTGTTTGGCTATGAGGTCTACCGCCAGGCCACGAACGAGATTCTGGCGGAGGGGGAAACCGTACACGTGATCACCGATCGTGAGGGTCATCCCCGTTCCCTGCCCGACAAGTACCGCAACCTGTTTGTTGCCGGACCGAAAGAATCGGGACACGGGACACGGGTTTAGGGACACGGGGCACAGGAGGCGGAACAGCTCCTTGCGGTTCGGGGATTTAAATCTGCCGACTCCCAGGGGAAACCGGTGATTTGAAGAAACTGGTAATCTACCCGGAACCCGAGGCGCTAATCCCGTATCCCGTGTCCCGTACCCCGAAGAGGGATTCCATGCCACGCACCCTACTCCTCGATGGCCAGCGACTCACGCGGCGTGATTTCTCCGCCGTGGTATTGGGGAATCACCCTGTGGGCCTCTCCCCGCGCGCGCGCGTGGCGATGCAGAAATCACGCGCCTGGGTGGAAAAGATCATCGCGGAAAAGCAGGTGGTTTATGGCGTGACCACCGGCGTGGGGAGCCTCTCCACCGAACACATTGACCCGGCCGCGGCTCGCGAACTGCAACTGAACGTGGTCCGCAGCCACTCCTGTGGCGTGGGTGAACCCCTAGGCACGGTGGAAACGCGGGGCTTGCTTCTGTTGCGCGCCAACACTCTGGCGCGCGGTCTTTCCGGCGTGCGGCCCCTCATTGCCGAAATGCTTTGTGCATTTTTGAACCACGGCGTGCATCCGGTTGTCCCCCGGCGTGGCTCCGTAGGCGCTAGTGGCGACCTGGCACCGCTCGCCCATGTGGCTTTGGCGCTGGTGGGCGAGGGTGAGGTCGTATTCCGAGGACGGCGTCAGCGCGCGGCGGCGGCCCTCGAATCGCTGGGCATGAAGCCCCTGACGCTGGAGGCCAAAGAGGGACTTTCGCTCGTGAACGGCACGCAGGCCATGCTATCCGTCGGGCTGCTGGCCCTGCGCGAGGCAGAGATTCTCGCGAACACGGCGGACGTCGCCGGGGCATTGTCACTCGATGCCCTGCGCGGCTCCACGCGCGCCTTCGATGAACGGTTGCACGCGGCGCGGCCTCACCCCGGTCAAATCATCTCCGCGCGCAACCTGGCTCGGCTCATTCGTGGCAGCGCCATCAACAAATCCCATCAGGGCTGCTCGCGCGTGCAGGACGCTTACAGCCTGCGCTGCATGCCACAGGTTCACGGCGCCGTGCGCGACGCCTTAAATTATGCGCGGCAAGTTTTCGAGATCGAAATGAACAGCGCCACGGACAATCCGCTGGTCTTTGCGAACGCGGGGGAGGTTATTTCCGGTGGTAATTTTCATGGCCAGCCACTGGCCTTGGCACTTGACCTGATGGCCATCGCCCTCACGCAGCTTGGCGGGATCGCGGAAAGGCGCGTCGATCGCCTGGTAAATCCGCTCACCTCCGAGCTTCCGGCGTTCCTCACCCGCTCACCCGGACTGGAATCGGGACTGATGATCGCGCAAGTGGCGGCTGCCGCGTTGGCGTCAGAAAACAAAGTGCTGGCGCATCCGGCGTCGGCTGATTCCATCCCGACCTCCGGCAACAAGGAGGATTTCGTGAGCATGGGCATGGCGGCCGCGTTGAAGTTGCAACCGGTCATCGCCAATGTGAGAAACATACTTGCCATCGAGCTGCTTTGCGCTTGCCAGGCGCTGGATTTGCTCGCGCCGCTCCGGTCAGGGAAGCTGGCGGAGCAAGCCCGGGAACTGGTTCGCAAGGCCTCGCCGCACATCGCCAAAGACCGGCCCTTGCACGCTGACATTGCACGCCTTGCCGGCCTGATTTCGGAGGGCGTGCTTGCCGACCTCATTGTGCCGGATCGCCAATCCTGACGCGCCATGCCAGCCCTTTCTGCCACCATCATTACCCACAACGAAAGCGCCAACCTCGCGCGCGCCATCCGCTCGCTTACCTGCGCCGATGAGATTGTGGTGATTGACGCCGACTCCCACGACGGCACGGGCGAAATCGCCGCCGGATTGGGTGCACGGGTCATCACCCATGCCTGGGAAGGCTTCGTCGCCCAAAAGAACTTCGCCAGCGCGCAAGCTCAGAATGATTGGGTCCTGAGTCTCGATGCTGACGAAGAGTTGGACCCCAGGGCGCAGGCCGCGGTTCTGCAATGGAAGCGCTCGGATCCCTCTGCCGCCGGCTATCAGTTTGCCCGGCGCGCTCAATACCTGGGGCGATGGATTCTGCACTCGGGGTGGTATCCTGACTACAAGCTTCGCCTCTTCGACCGCCGCCGCGGCAGTTGGCAGGGTGCGTACGTGCACGAGTCGGTGGTGGTCGACGGTCCCGTGGCGACGCTGTCGGGAGAAATTCTTCACTACACGTGCAATTCTCTGGAGGAACATCGCCAGCGGATTGAGTTCTACACGGATCTGGCCGCGAAGGAAATGTTGGAGCGGGGGGAGCGCGTAAGCTTTCTGCGGCGCACGCTGGGCCCTCCCTGGGTTTTCTTGAATTCCTACTTGTTTCGTTTGGGAATGATCGATGGCAAGCCGGGCTACCTGATCGCCAAAATGGCAGCGCGGTATGTACAAAGAAAGTACACGAAGCTGGAAGAAATGCGAAAAGACCCGCACCCACACCGATGAATTCAACCCCCGTGCTTCGCATCGCCCACATCGATACGGGCCAGAGCCTGCGCGGCGGCCAGCGGCAACTGCTGCTGCTGGCGCAGGGCCTGCGCGAGCGTGGGCACGAGCAGATCATCGCGTGCCTGGAAGGGAGCAGTCTGGAAGAGCGGGCGCAACGGGAAGGCTTTCGCGTAATTTCCTTGCCAACGCACGACCCGGGGCACGCCTTCGGGGTATTACTCTGGCGCCAGCAGCTCAGAAGCTGGGTTCCGCAAATTCTGCACGCGCACGATGGCCGCGGCCAGACCCTTGCCTGGCTCGCTTCGATCGGATTGCCGATCCGGCGCGTTGCCAGCCGGCGCGTTATCTTTTTCCCTTCTGACCGCTGGACCTATCCGTTTAAGTACGGCCGCACCTGCCACGCGGTGATCGCCGTCTCTGAAAACATCCGAGAACTTTCCGTGCAGGCTGGCGTCCCCCGCGAGCGGATTACGGTGATCCCGGATGGCGTTGAAATTCCCGCGGAGCTACCGAGCGCCACCGAGAGGCTGCGTCTACGAACGTCGTGGTATTGCCGTGACCATGATTTTCTAGTTGGGGTGCTGGGCGCATCCACTCCGGAAAAGGGGCAGGACATGGCGTTAGCGGCCTTGGATCTGCTCGTCGAAAAGATGCCCCAGACGCGGCTGGTATTTGCGGGCGATGAAGGCCCCAATTCTGGCGCCAGATTGATGCCTGGCGCCAAGCCCGACTGCACGCGGATCGTTCGCCTCGGCCTGATCGAAGACCTCGCAAGTTTTTTCCCGGGCCTCGACCTCTTCATCATGCCTTCGAAAGCCGAAGGCCTGGGATCCTCTGCATTGTGGGCGATGGCGTATGGCCTTCCGGTGGTTGCGACCCGCGTGGGCGGCCTTCCGGAGATTGTGGTGGAGAATGAGACGGGCTGGCTGATTCCGCCCGGTTCGCCGCAGGCTCTGGCGGATGCCATCTCGCTGGCCTCGCGCGACCGCGCAAAACTAATCGAGCTCGGCCGCCAAGGCCGCAAACGGGCCGAGGGATTTTCTGCTGCTATAATGGTCAGCCGCACGGAGGCTCTTTACGAACGCCTTCTCAGCGCATGATTTAAGACCTTAATCAGTGCCGCGGCGAGGAGTTCACGGCGATGAATGAAGACGCATGTTCGGTCTTGTTTGAACAAGATCCGCCTCTCAATATTCCCGGAGGTAGTGCCAAGGATCATAACAATCTTAAGACTCTGTGCGTATTGGCCGTTTTGCTTCTCGCCACCTCCCTTTCGACCCCCGCGCAAAGCTCCGGCACATTCCGCCTGGTGGGCTTGCGCGCCATAGGGTCGAAGCGCTACGTGGCTTCCGAAATCGTTCGGGCGACAGGCCTAAGACTTTCACAAAACATTACTCCTGACGGTTTGAAAGAGGCGGCGGGAAAGCTTGGAGCTTTGGGGATTTTTTCCCAGGTCAGTTATCGCTATCAAACCCAAGGCGATGCGATGACCGCGGAGTTCACTCTCCAAGACGCTGCGGGGCTGTTGCCCTGTACCTTCGAGAACTTTGTTTGGTTCACACCAAAGGAATTAACGGACGGTGTTCGATCCCAGTTGCCACTGTTCGATGGGTACGGCCCGCAGGGCGGAACAATGCTTGATCTCATTGCGGCACAGCTCGTTGCCCTGCTCGCGGCGCGAGACATCCACGCGCAGGTTCAGTATTCACCCCAGGGAGGGCTCGGCGGACCTATCCAGAGCATGCAGTTCCGTGAAATCGGCGTTCCGCTCCCCGTGCACAGGATCGATTTCACGGGGGTGGCCAATGTCGATGTGGCTTTGCTCCAGGAGGCGGCCCGTCCACTCCTCGACCACGACTATGATGCTTCGTTCATCCAGGACTTCTCCCGAGGCAGCCTCGCGTTGGTCTATCGCCGGCGTGGCTATCTGCGCGCACAATTCGGTGACCCCGTACCACACCTGATAGCGGGAGACCCTACAGCCAACGCCATCGCGGTCACCCTTCCCGTGTCTGAAGGTGAAGAGTACCGCCTCAAGGAAATCACCTGGTCCGGGGAAACGGTAATTCCTTATGGGGAACTCGCAAAATTGGTTCACGTGGCGGTGGGGAGCCCGCTGGATGCCCCGCAGCTTGAGCAGGACGTGCTCACCATGATTCTGTTCTTTCATCCAAAGGGGTATCTCCTGGCGGATGTGAAATCGAGGGCAGTGCTTGACGATGCCGCCCACACGGCCGTTTGCCAGATTCAAATCCAGCAAGGCGACTTGTTTCGGCTAGGAAAGCTGATGATCGCCGGCTTGGATGACGCCCATGCGGCCTCGCTCGAGCAGCGATCCCGGCTCCGCCCCGGCGACGCTTATGATTCGACCTACTGGAACCGTTTCTTGCAGGAAGTAGGTCGCGATCTCCCGGCAAGCTCGTCCGGGTGGAAATTTAATCCCGTCCAAACGATCCACACGGATACGAAAACGGTTGACGTCCGCTTGGTCTTCACGCAGGGGGCGGGCCAGTGAGCCGTGCTCTGGAGTTGGCCTCAAGCTGGGGCGGCGGAATCCGGGGTGGTTTGATTGCATCGAGAAATGGTTGAAGTGAGTTTCCGCTTATTTTGAAGCAGGTACATTTCAGCGCACTCACCTAACTAATATTTCCGAAGGATTCGAAGGAGAAAAGAGGATTTCCATCGCGTGCTCATTGCGTACCTATTAGTTGGTCTTTTCGGGTTGGTGTTTGGAAGCTTTTTGAATGTCTGCATTTCTCGATTGCCCCACGGGGAGTCGATTGTCCTTCCCCGCTCGCATTGCCCACGCTGCCATCACCCCATCCGTTGGTACGACAACATCCCCCTGATTAGCTTCCTAGTTTTGCGCGCGCGTTGCCGCGATTGCCACGCGCCGATTTCGCCACTTTATCCCACGGTCGAAGCGTTGACGGCCGTAGTTTTGGTTTTGACTTTCCACGCTTACGGGCTGGGGCCGGAGTTCATCAAATACGCCCTGTTCAACATGATGATGATCGTTCTCATTTTTACCGACCTCCTGCACCGGCGCATTCCCCACGCCGTGACGATTTTCGGAATATGCCTGGGCCTGGTGTTTAGCTTCTTCATCCCGGTGGATGATCGACCGCTCGGTTGGCTATTTCGGCATTGGGACATCTATCTGGAAGGCTTTCCCGCCTCGGTCGCGGGCGCCGTCGCGGGCGCCTTGGTGGGGGGCGGCCTCTTCTATGCTGTGGGCGAGGCGTTCTATCGGTTGAGCGGCAAGCAGAAGGAGGGTCTTGGGTTCGGAGACGTCATGATGATGTTGATGGCGGGGACATTCCTCGGCGTGCCTCTGACCCTGATGACGATCCTCCTCGCTTCCCTCGCGGGATCGGTTGTGGGCCTCAGCATGATTGCAATAGATTCTCGCTTCCGGCACTATGAGTGGCCGTATGGCTCATTTTTGGGAATTGCCGCAATTTACGCCGGCCTGTATGGTAGCTGGCTTCTTGACAGTTACTTGCGCATATCAGGAATGGCAGGCTAACCATGGATAAACTGCTCAGCCCACAGACGTTGATTTTGCTTGTCGGTGGCGCGCTGCTATTCGGCAGCGCCCTGACCTTGGGAGTCTACCTTCTCCAAAGATCTTTTAACCGCACATTGAAACCCAACAAACCCAGGCCCGCTAAGGTGCGCCTGGAGGACGAAGCGGCCTTTACGCTGGCGACCATCAGGGCCGTCGTCACTCAGTTGAAGGCGGACCTAAAGGGAACGCAGGAAGAACTCGTTGCGGCGGAGCGCCACGCGGAAGAGAACGCCCGCAAATTTGACCTTCTCGCCCGCGAAATTGACTACGGTTTGATGATTTTTGATGCCGAGGGTTTTATAGGTTTCTCCAACCCTCTGGTCCGCAAGCTACTTGCCGTGGACACGTGGTCGCGGCGCCGGTACCCGGAGATCTTCAACGACATTGCCCCCTTGTCGGAACTGATCGGCGCATGCTTCGCAACGGGAGCGGAAGTCCGGAAGAAAACCGTCGAATTCCAAGGTTCGGACGGAACCAAGCGCCGGGTTGAAGTATCCGTGCTGCCGACTCATGACCGCACCGGGGCTATGGAGGTCGTCGCCTGCATGTTTCGAGAGTTGCCGCCACCGGCGCCCGACGCTTAGCAGCAATTTTTGATCGGGCACGGAATCCGTAGTTTTAGCAGCACCCGACGCCCGCGGGTTTATTGATTTAGCCATTTGACCAGGTTTTGGAAAATCCTCAAGCCATCTTGCGAATATTGAGTGGGAAGCGAGGCGCGTTCGGGATGAGGCATCAGGCCGAGCACCAGCCCGCTCTCATCCGTAATGCCGGCGACCGCGCCAGGGGAACCGTTCGGGTTGCTCGGGTAATCCATGGTAGGCTGGCCATGCTCATCACCATAATAGAAAACGGCGCGCGTCGCAGATGACAAGCCGGAGGCGCAGAGCAAGGGGCGTCCCTCTCCGTGCGCGGAAGGCATCTCGAGCACCTGCCCGGCCAGGCCTTCGGTCCAGGCACACTTCTGGGTGGAAACAATTAGCCGGACCTTGCGATCTTCAAAGCGCGCGGATTGATTTTCGAGCAGCGCCATCGTGCGTTGGCCGGGGGTCCGGCCGGGCAGAATCCCTGCTTCGGCCAGGACCTGGTAGCCATTGCAGATTCCCAGCAGGGGCTTTTTCGCGTCCAGGAAGCGCACCAACTGGTCGCGCAGCCGGGCCACGAGCAGGGTGGCAAAGATCCTTCCCGCACCCAGATGGTCGCCATAAGAGAACCCGCCCGGAACCACCGCCGCTTGATAATCGTCGAGCCGGCTTTCACCGTCGATCAATTCCCTCAGCAGAACCAGTTCCGCTTTGCCGCCCGCCAATTCAATCGCGGCGGCGGTCTCTTCGTGGCAATTCGTTCCGGGAGCATATAAGATGGCGGTTCGCGCCTGGCTCATTTCACCACCTCACGAAAAGTCTTACTCCAACTCTCAGCTAATTTCGAAACAGTTTCTTCCCAAATCACTGCTCCATGGTCCGTAATCGTCAAGCGAGGCTCCGCGGTCACGTGGCCGAGAAACTGATGGGAGATTCCGGCTAGATGGGTTGGAACCTCGAAATCCGGGGGCACCTCAAGCAGGCACGCTCCGATAAACTCGCCGAAGAGGAAGCCGTCGCGCCGCGTGGCCTGGATACCGTCGAAATCCACCCGCGCGCCGAGGCCCGACCCGAAGGCGCCTTCAAACAGCCGCAGCAGGATTCCACCCTCAGCGATTGCCGAAGCGGAAACATAACGGTGCTGCGCGTGGAGTTCCATCAGGTAATCCCATTGCACCTGCATGGAAATAGGGTCATAAGCGTCAAACAAGCGATCTCCGCGCTGCCCTAAGGAGTCGGCATAAACCGTGCCTCCGAGAGCATCCGCATCATAGCGTCCCAAAAGCAGCAGGCGATTGCCGGCGCGCTTGAAATCCTTGGTGATCATCGCCTTCACATCGCTAACTCGGCCCATGGCGGCCACGGCCAGGGTGGGAGGCACTTCGATTCTTCGCCCGCCGGCCTCAAAAGTCCCCGAGCTTGAATCCTTGCCGGAGATAAACGGCACGCCGAGTTCAACGGAAAGGCTGGCGATGGTTTCGACCATCTGCACCAACTCGAACGCAGTTTGCGGGCGTACGCGCGGCGTATAGAAGTTGTCACACAAGACCATCTGATGGTAGTCGGCGCCGGCCACCACCGCTTTGGTAATCGCCTCCAGCATCATGAGGCGCGCCATGGCGGCAGGGTCGATCTCACCGTAGAAGGGGTTGAAAGCCAGCGTGGTGATAATCCCGTTCGGCTTGCCCCGCAGGGGCGCCGAGACATAAATGTTGGTGGGCATGCAATGGTTCTTGCCGGCGTAAGGTCCCACCGCGGTACGCCCCTGCACGGTGGAATCATACCGTGTGCCCGCGGGGCTTTGGTCGGCGCAATGATAGTGGGACAAGACTCGCCGGACGGCGCTAGCCCAGTCCGACCGGGTTTGAGGGTCGGAAATCCTCAACGGCACGAGATGGCGCTCTGGCGGCGCAGTGGGTATGCTATCAATCGGGCAGGCGCGCCAGAGAAATACCATATTCAGGTCGACCACCATTTCGCCTCGCCATGTCGCCTGCAAGCGGCCTGTACGGGTGAAGCGGCCGAGAACGCAAGAGGCTACCTCAAAGCGCCGCAAAATTGCCTGCGCTTCTTCCAACTTCTCCGGCGGCACGGCCATCAACATCCGTTCTTGCGATTCGGAAAGGAGAATTTCCCATGCCGTCAGGCTTTGGTCTTTAAGCGGCACGGCGTCCAAATTGATTTCGACGCCCGTGTCAGCCCCCATTTCGCCAACGGCGCAAGAAATGCCGCCTGCGCCGAGGTCCGTAATCGAGCGGATACATTCGCGGTCGCGCAGGATGGGAATGGCCATAGTGAAGCGCCGTTCGGTGATGGGGTGGCCGATTTGGACGGCGGCCGATTCTTTTTCCAAGGTTTCGCCGGTCATGGTGGCGGAGCTGGCGGTAGCGCCGTGGACGCCGTCGCGGCCGGTGGCGCCGCCAAATAACACCGCAAGGTCACCCGGCTTGGGTTGGTCCTTGCGCGCATACTTTTTCGGCAAGAGGCCCACCGAGTGCCCCAGGGCAAAGCACTTGGCATACCCCGGGTGGCACCGATAAACCGGGTGCATCATGGGAATGCCCATCGGGTTCATGTAGTATGCCGTGGCGCGGATCGATTCCGACACAATCAATTCCGGATGGAGCGCGCCCGCCGGCACCTCGTTTTCGGGCAAGCGCGGGTCCATGGTGCCCATGACGGTGGTGCCCCCAATCGGATACGCGCCTTTCCCAAAACCCAGAGTGTCGCGAATCACCCCGCCGTGTTTGGTGGCGATTCCCCCAAAAGGCGCGATGGAACTGGGAAAATTGTGAGTCTCACCTTTGATGGTCACCACCCAGCCATCGACAAAGTCCATCCCGCCGGCATTATCGGTGAAGGATGAAACCACCAGGGGATGGTTGATCTCGCGGGTGGCGGCCATGAGCTTTTTCAGCAGACCCAGACTTTTCCACGTGGTGTGGTAGCAATGATCGCTCCAGCTCTGCACTAGAATCTCAATCTCCGCATCCGTGTAAGGACGGTTGCGCTCTTGCTCGTGCGCCTGAATGACCTTCATCTGCGAAAGGGGGGCATACCAGGACCGTTCCCGCGCGAGCGCGACCAGTTCGTCATCGCTGAGACCTCGCAATGAAACAGTGCCCACCGGATCAGGCTTTCCACTCGGCCGGAGCGTAGTGACGGCCTCGTGCGGCTCGCGAATCCTTTCCACGACTTTGTTGTAGAGAAACCGCGCGGCAAGGCTCTGGGCCTCCGCATCATCGAGCCCGCAGAATTGATATCGCCGGCTCAGACGGGCAAATTGCAATCCCTCTTCCCCCAGCGCGTGCGCGCCGGCGAGGATGGAAGGCGTCTCAGGATCCGTGACCGCGGGGCGATAAGCAATCTCCACAATTGGTCCGCGCTCGCGATCGAGCTGTGACGTTATCGCTGCAACCTGGTATAGCGGGTTGATCAGCAGGGGCATCAATCGCTCCAGGTTAAAGGACCCTTCCAGCCAAACGACACGCTCAATCATGAGGTTCGACAAGCGGGCGTATCCGCGCCGTCGGAAAAAGCTCAGCCAATTGCGAGCCTCGGGGTCATCCTGGGAGAGAATATAAATGCTGTGGATTGCCATCTTCGCCTCAACGATAGGGTTCGGGCCTCAGGTCATTTAAGATTGGCGATTGACGATTTGCGATGGGTGATTTACGGCTCTCGATTTCCGAGTTTCCATTTTCGAATTCCCAGTTTCGGTTTTGCATAAGTCGATGATCCATTATAACTGGGAAGAGCAAGCTGCGTCTCTACAAACCAGGCCTACCCGGATTATTCACGAATCGGCTGGAGGGCCAACGAAGGCATACAGTTTCACACAGAGATCACAGAGGCAACGCACAGAGAACACGGAGAGGTCCCCGAGATCTTCTCTGTGCACTCTGTGGCTAACGAGTGCGATCTTGCCTGCGGATAAAAGGCTCCGTGAACTCTGTGTGAAACGCTCTTAGGTCGCCCCCCTGTTATCTCTTTCATGAATAATCCGGGTTGGGGCAGCGGCGCCGTCTTAATCTGCTTCAGGGTGACTTTCCAGGAAGCCGAATTCTCAGGCCGAATCCCCAACCATGCCGCTGTGCTGACGGAATATGCGCGGCGCTCGGCGCGCGACCGGGGGGAGGTTTTTGGCGCGAATATCCGCACAAAACCCGCTCTAAAAGTGTCATTCAAGGTCAATGGCCCGTCATATCCTGAATTTTTCGGCAAAACCCGCGTCATATTGCCGTAAATGTCCGATTTGTTCTCGGTCATTCTGTCAATTTTTCCTTTGTTTTCATAGACATTCCGGCTTCGAACGGCATATATTAACATCTTTTTTAGTAGGCCGATCCCCGACAGTGACATTTTGTTGGAAAAGAACCCCCAGCAGGGAGAGGAGGCCGGACTGTGGCAGGTTCGGCATGGGCGTCTTTTCGTCCCCGGACGCAGGCTTGGGTATAAAGTATACCTATCGATCTAGGCTTTGTCAAGCAGAAAGTGAGGCTACACTCAGGCGCCGTCCGTAGCCGGAAACCGGGCCGGTGTCTGCCGGAGGTCCCTCGGCGTCCCCACCACCGGGGATTTCGACACGCCACCGGTTGCGGAGGGGCCTCACTCGGTGCCGCGTCCGCCCGCATTTCACTTGACCTCCCGAGCGGGGCGGGATACTACTACGGGGTTGATCAGGCCGGAGGCCCGTTAGGAACCCTGAAGGGGGCCTTGAAAAAAAGGGGAATGACTTACTTGACTCACCCCGTGCCCATATCAAGGGGCCATGGTCATCCTGGCCATGCTTGTAGCGGCGGTCTCCGACCGCCGTTCGGCGGTGGGGACACCGCCGCTACAGCGTGCCGACCTCAAGGTCGGCGCTACGTTCCCAGCGGCCCGGTGGATGGGGCTCAAAAGGAGAATCGATGCTGCGACGCCATGACATGGTCGGTTGGGCATGTTGCTTCGCCATGATTGCCGGAGGAGGGGGGCTTGCCTCCGATGCCGTTATAGATGCGCTACGCCGGCCCGTGAAGTTCGCGCCCGCGCCCGTGGGGGAATGCCTCGCCACGGCCTCCGGGTTCGCGGGCACGGCCGACGCGCCCATCCCCAGCCTGCCGAAACTGCGCATCCGCGCCGGCAATCGTCATCTGATCGAGGATGAAAACGGCAAGCCCTTTTTCATGGCGGGAGTCTGTCCGCAGAGCATCCTGCATTGGTGCACCCCCGAACAAATGGACGTCTATTTTGCCGACCGGGAGAAAAGGCATTTCAACTTTGCCTGGGTGGTGATCAACGCCTTTGACTCGCAAGGTAAAGACAGCTTGACGAACCCCACCGATGCCCGTGGCCATGCCATGTTGCTCCACGGCGCCGGTTGGAATCCGGAGAATTTGAACCCTGCCTACGTGGCCTTGGTTGACGCCATGGTGAAATCCGCGGCCCAGCATGGCATCTATCTGTTTCTCGATCCGTTCAGTTCCGGGTATGATCCCGGGCCCGCCGGCTTCGACCCTTCCCAGCATTCCCCGGAAGAAATGCGCCGCTGGGGGGAGTTTTGGGGCAAGCGCTACCAGCATTATTCTCACCTCAATTTCGCCTTGGGAAATGACCGGTTGGTTTGGCCCCAGGTGGACCAGGTGGTGGACGGTCTCGAGAAGTACATGCCGGACCGGCTGGTGACCACGGACTGGGAAAACGGGCCGCCGGGTTGGACCAGCGAGGGGACGGGGCCGCACCGCTTCTATGATGCCGGCCATCGCTGGGTCAATCTCGACGCTTGGTATGAATACCACGCCCCGCCATGGGCCACCTGGTATCACTACCACCTGGTGAACCCGGTGATGCCGACTTGCATCTTCGAGACTCTCTACGAAGGCCTGGCGGCCGGGAGTCCGCAGCATATCCCCACACCGCCCCAAATGATGAGGGAACAGGTTTGGGGGACGGTGCTGAATGGCGGCTCCGGTTTCGGCATTCTGGGCGCGCCGGACTGCACGGAAGACCCCCTGCGCTGGCTGGGGAAAACTCCGGGCGTAAACGCGGCGGAGTACGCTACGACCTTCTTCACCGCCCGGCGCTGGTACGAACTCATTCCCGACTGGCCGCACACGTTTCTGACCAGCCAATCGGGAAATCCGGGGAAGGACGATTTCACTTACGTCTCCGCGGCGCTTACCGCGGATGGCTCCCTGGGCGTGGTTTATTACCCCGGCGAGAGCGGCATGGGGTTCCAGTTGACCGTCAACATGTCGAAGCTAGGGGGCGGCCTTGGGGAGTCGCGGGCACGCTGGTACGACCCCACGAACGGCGCCTACCAAATCATCGGCAGGATGGCGAATTCAGGCGCTCACGTCTTCACCACTCCCCACGCGAATAGCCAGGGGGCGGCGGATTGGGTACTGGTGCTCGACCCTGCCTCCCCGTGACGCCTCTCCCCGGCCTCCGCTCCCCCAGCCGCGGAGGCTGAATTTGAGAAGTCCAATATCGGCAGGTTGGCGATTCGTCAGCGGTCGTCCCCTGGCTTGATTCAAAGAAAGGCTCGGTTGCTTGGACAGCCGAGCCTTTTGATTTTGGCGGAAAGCAACCCGCACCTCGCTCACTGCAGCGCAGTCCCGTCGGCCATCCCCGAAGGGGATGAATGTCATTAGCCGTAGGTGAAACCTACGGACAGCGATGGTAAAAGAAGAATCCCCTGACCCCGCAGGGGTCGAATATTTGACCCGTGAGGGGTCGGAACCTGGTTTTCGGCGCTTCTTTTCCGTAGGTTTCACCTACGGCTAATGATGTTGTTCCCCTTCGGGGAACAAGGCTGCGGCCCGTCCGCATTCATCCCAATAGGCTCCGGCTTGGTTAATTTGGACAGCCGTGAGTTTACCTCGCCATTTGTTGTAGCGGCGAGTTTACCTCGCCATTTGTTGTAGCGGCGAGTTTACCTCGCCAAATGGCGGCGTAAAGCCGCCTCCACATCAAACTGAGACGCTGCCCACAAGGCAGTTGATTTCGATCCTGAATGAGCGTAGATTCTCTTTAGGGATCGACCGCGCCGCCCCTCAAGGAAGGGAACTATGCGAATACGTGTGAAAATTTTCGTCCTGGGATTAGTCTTCGTCTGTCTGGCCGCGGTAATGGGTTACGCCCAGCAGACACCCGACGCCAACGACACCTCACTCGGTGACATTGCACGCGCGCTCAGAGCCAAGAAGGCCAAAGAGCCCAAGCCGGTAAAGGTGTTCACTAACGATAACCTAACCGCTCCCAAAGAAGCGGGGACCGCATCCAGCGCCACCTCGGCGGAAAAGACTCCCGCCGCCCCTCCGCCAGCATCGACGGCGCCTGCCGCAGCTCACGACGAGAAGTACTACCAGACGCAGATGAGCACGCTGCAAGGCCAACTCGATACTCACCAGCGCGAACTTAGCGTGCTGCAACAGAAGCTCGGGCAGAATCAGATGCAGTTTTACACCGATCCCAATAAGATCATGCAACAAGAGTACTCGCGCGACGATATCAACAAACTTACCGCGGACATCGATGCCAAGAAAAAACAGATTGCCGACGACGAGAAGGCCATCGAGGATTTGCGCGACCAGCTCCGGCGTGAGGGCGGCGATCCCAGTTGGCTGCGCTAAGCAGGAGGACACATGAGACGGACCACTCTGCTGTTCATGATTCTTCTGTTGGGCGCGGCCGTGCCGCTCGTCGCCCAGTCTCCGCAGGGGGAATCGCTCGGGGATTTGGCGCGGCAACTCCGTGCGCAACACGACAAGGACTCGAAGAAAGCCGCCAAGGTGTTCACCAACGATAACATGCCGCCACCTAAACCCTGGGAGGCGGTCAATTCGCAACCGGCCCCGCCTGCCCCCCCGGCGGAGCCTTCAACTCCCGCAGCAACTACTGCCAAACCGGCCGCTCCCCCGCCCTCGGAGACGACCAGCAGCAAACCGCCCGAGTCGCCAGAGGACAAAGCGAAGACCCGCGATTATTGGCAAGAAAAGTTCATAGCGGCGCGCCAGGAGGCGGCACACGCAAAAGAGCTGCAACAACTCGCGGAAGACGAACTGAGTCTGTTGCAGATCCAGGAGGCGCGGGAGATAGACCCCACCCTCAAAGCGGACCTCACCGCAAAGGTGCAGGCCAAACAATCAGAAGTTGATTCAAGCAGGGCCACCACGGATGCCGCGCAGAAAGCTCTGGATGATCTGGACAAGGCCTTCAAAGATAGCGGGGCGCCGGACGATTGGAGCCAGACCGAGGAAACCCCGAAAGAGAGCTGACAGCCGATAGCCCACAGCTCACAGCGAGCCTTGGGTTGGCGCTTGATCCAGGCGGAGACGTTGGCGTTCGGACGGGGACGGAGCGTTTCCGAAGGCACGTTAGTGTCCAGCAGAAAGCCGCTCATCCCAGATCCACCGGGCGTCCGGTAGAAGGGTTGCGGGTGAAAAGGCGGTCAACTTCCTCGTCCGAAAGCAAACCCCGAACGGGTTCGCCAATATCGATCAGATCGGCATCGGGCGTGGCGCCGGCGGGAAGATGCACGGCTTGTTCCAACAAATCGGCGGCGACGGATTCAATGGCGCGGCCTTGGGCAGCCGCCTGGCGGGCGAGTTCGGCCTCGACGTCGGGCCGGATGTCGAGCGTGATGGTCATGGTCGGCTCCTTATCTTGCGGCAAGTCTCCTACTCTAACGCAGCCGTGGCAGCACTTCAATTTGATGCGCCATAGCGTCCTTGATGTTCGATAATAAAGGTAAATGCCTACGGGAAAACGTGTTGCTAACCACTGAAGACTTCCTCTCTCAAATCTTCTTGGCTATATGCAAGGCGGCAACGCCTCCCGTAAAATTCACATAGCGGACTTTGTGGAAGCCCGCCCCGCGCAGCATATCCGCCAGAGCCTCTTGCTCCGGAAACTGCGCAACCGAGTCGGGCAGATAATGGTAAGCACCTTCGACTCCGGATATCCACGCACCGACGCGCGGCAGGACGCGGCGAAAATAGAATCGAAAAAGTGAGCCGAAAATCGGCCAGCGAACCTGCGAGAATTCCAAGATGGCGAGGCGCCCGCCGGTTTTCAAGACCCGCCGCATTTCTTCAATTCCCCGAGTGTAATTGGCCAGATTACGAAATCCGAAAGCGGACGTGACCGCGTCAAGCGAAGCATCGCCAAAGGGCAATTGCAGGGCGTCGGCTGCGAGGAATTGCACCCGCCTGGCTCGGGCGGCGGTCTTGCCCCGCGCGATGGCCAGCATGGGATGGCAAAAGTCTGCTCCCATCACCAACCCTTGGGAATGGCGGCCGAGGCAAAAACTCAAATCGCCCGTTCCACAGCAAAGGTCGGCGACGCAAGAGCCGGGACGCGCCAGAATTTCCTGCAAGGCGCGCGCGGTGGCACGGCGCCAGGCGATATCGCGTCCCAGCGAAAGGAAGTGATTGAGAAAATCATAGCGGGGCGCGACCGCCGTGAACATGCTGCGCACCGCAGCGGCGGCGGAGGCTTCATCGCCGCCCGCACCCAGAGGGCTTCCCTCGCCGGGCGCACGTGCGCCGCTAATCATTCCCCACTCCGCGCTGAACCTCGCGAAAAGCCGTGGCCACGGCCACATCCGAAACGTCCGGCGTCACCCGCACTTTGCCAATGCCTTCGGGCAAGACCCAATGGATTTTTCCTCCCACCGCTTTCTTATCGCGGGGCAGAAGGTCCAGCACCTTTTCTTCGCGCAGGCCGCGAATCGGCGGCAGGGGACCCACGGTGCGCACCAGGTTGGCGATGCGTTTGCCGATAACGGGATCAAGCACATCGACGAGTTCCGCCAGGCGCGTGGCCAGCAGCATTCCCCACGCCACCGCCTCGCCGTGCAGGAAGCGCCGATATCCGGTGGCCTCTTCCAGGGCATGGCCGTAAGTGTGGCCCAGATTCAAGACGCGTCGCAGGGCCGCTTCGCGCTCGTCGCGGCTCACCACGTCAACTTTCACTTGCGCCGCGCGCGCCACCAGGGTCTCCAGGAGCGGCGTGTCCCCCGGCCGCAGGCCGGCGATTTTCCCCTCCAGCCAACCAAACAGGGCCGGGCCGGATAGAATCGAGTGCTTGACCGCTTCATAGAGGCCGGATTGAAACGCGCGCGGCGAAAGCGAAGCGAGCACCTCGGGATCCGAAACCACCAGGCGTGGCGCATAGAATGTGCCCACCAGGTTTTTCATGGCGCGGACATTGACCGCCGTCTTACCGCCCAGGGCGCTGTCCACTTGCGCCAGGACGGTGGTCGGCGCCTGCACGTAATCAATCCCCCGCATGTAAGTTGAAGCTACGAACCCGCCCAAGTCTCCTACTACGCCGCCTCCGAACGCCACCAACAACGACCGCCGGTCGGCGCCGCACTCCAGGAGTTCGGAAGCCACGTGCCCGACCATGGTAAGGTTCTTGGAACTCTCGCCCGAAGGCACCAGGATGGGCGAAAGCCCGGCCCAGCCCGCGTCGGACAATAACTTGTTACCCCATCGCTCCCACAGGGTGGGCTCGGTGAGCACGAAGACGGATGAGTACCCCTTCATGCGGTTCAGCGCGCGCCACGCTCCGCGCCCCATCACCACCCCATATTCACCCGCACTCGATTTCACTTGCAGTCGCCGCATAAGCCTCCCCAGGACGTGCCCGCCCAAACCCATTCTTACAAATACCACGCAGCACCGAGACCAGCAACAGCAGAAACAGCCAAGCAAAGTTGCGAAGCATTGAAGTGTGGTAGCTGTTGCGGAGCCGGCCACTCATGGCTATGATGGAATCATTCATGGTGACGCATAAGGACAAGGGTGCAGACTTCGTGGTTCTCGGCGGGGGGATTGCCGGGATGCGCGCCGCTATTGAGCTGGCCCGCGGCGGCCAGGTTGTTGTCCTTACCAAAGACGATCTGTATGAATCCAGCACCGAGTACGCCCAGGGAGGCATTGCCGCGGCGTTGGGCGAAGACGACGAGGTCACTCTTCACCTGCACGACACCCTGCTGGCCGGCGATGGACTTTGCCGGGAAGAAGCCGTGCGCGTGCTGGTGGAGGAAGGCCCGGAGCAAATCCATCAACTGATTGATTGGGGCATGCGCTTCGACCGCAATGGCACCAAGCTGGCCTTCACGCGCGAAGGCGCCCACAGCCGCTCCCGCATTCTCCACGCACATGGAGATTCCACCGGCAGCGAGATCCTGCGGGCGCTGATGGTCAAGGCCCGCAGACTTCCTTCCATCCGATTGCATCCCCATGCTTTTGCCACCGAACTGGTGCAGGAGGGCAGCAAGGTGTGCGGCGTGACCTACCTCGACTCCCCAAGCTCTCTGCCCAAGTCCATTGCCGCCCGCGCCGTATTGCTGGCCACCGGCGGTTTGGGTCACGTCTATAAGGAAACCACCAACCCTTCGGTGGCCTGCGGCGACGGCGTGGCCATGGCTTACCGGGCCGGCGCGCTGCTGAGTGACATGGAGTTTGTGCAGTTTCATCCCACCGCTTTGTTCGTGAAGGGAGCGCCCCGATTTCTACTTTCCGAAGCTCTGCGTGGCGAGGGAGCTTTCCTGCGAAACCTCATGCTGGAGCGCTTTATGCCGCGCTACCACGAAGCTGCCGAACTGGCGCCGCGTGATGTGGTAGCTCGCGCCATCATCCTGGAAATGCAGAAAACGCGCGCCGATTTTGTCTACCTGGACTTGACGGGTCTTAACCCCGAGCACGTCCAGAAACGCTTCCCACGGATTTTCTCCACTTGCCTGAGCCACAACATTGATATCACCGCCGACCTGGTTCCGATTCGCCCGGCCGCCCACTACGCCATGGGCGGTGTCGCGACAGATCTGCACGGCGCCACTTCGCTCCCCGGGCTTTTCGCCGCCGGAGAAGTGGCCTCCACCGGGGTCCATGGCGCCAATCGCTTGGCCAGTAATTCGCTGCTGGAAGGATTAGTATTCGGCGCTCGATCCGCGGCGGCCATGCTGAAGGAGCACGCTCCCGCACCCTTCCCTTCTCCCCCACCGAATCCGCGCGCCCAAAGCTCCGCGCTCGCGGGGCCATTGCCGGCAACGCCGCCGCCCACGGATTCCCAGAAGGCCGCCGAGGAAGCGCGCGCGATTCTGTGGGATAAGGTCGCCATCATTCGCAACGGCAAACAGCTTTGCGAGGCGGTCAAGCGCCTGGCCGAACTCTCCCTGCCGGAAACGCCTTCCCCTTCGCGGCAAGCCTACGAAGCCTCGAATATCCTGACCGTGGCTCGCCTGATTGCGCGCTGCGCCTTGGCGCGCGAGGAGAGCCGCGGGGCTCACTACCGCTCAGACTTCCCCCTCAAGAATGAAACCAAACCTCCTCAGCACTCGTACCTGTCCGAGAATTCCCCTCCGTTCTTTGAATGACAAAGATTTAGTGTATACGAACTAATATTAATTCAATCATTGTTACTCAACAATGAATATCATTGCGGACGAAGCCCGCCTTGGAGTGCGGTAGCAGCAGCTACCGCCTTCCGTCCTTGCTTCCTACTGCAATCACGCAAGAGCGGGAAAGGCGGTAGCTGCTGCTACCGCACTCCAAGGCGCTTCGCGCAGCTCCAACGCATGACACGTTCTAAGTGGACAGTATGGGATGTAGAGGAAACCCTGTCCTGAGCCCCTCGACTGCGCGAAGAAACACCGAAGAAAAAAGTGCGCGGGAATCCCTCGATGGGTGTATTCTGCGAAGCTTGGGGAGGCAAAATGGAAATTCATGTTCACATGCGGCGCCGCTGGTTCATCATGGCGCTGGCTCTGTCCGCATTCATTGTTGCCCTCGCGCGTGCCGAGGAGAACACCTACCAGGAGGAAGCCGACCGCCTGGCCTTACTGCTGAACTGGCAGCCCGGCAGCGTGGTGGCCGACATCGGCGCTGGCGAGGGCCAGATAACTCTTGCCGCCGCCAAGCGCGTGGGTGCGGCAGGGCGGGTTTACACCACGGAACTCGATGCCAAGAAACTTTCCCACCTGGAAGAACTGGCGGCGAAGGAGAAAAACATCACGGCCCTCCAAGCCGGCGAGACGCAGACGAATCTTCCGCCGGAGTGTTGTGATTCCATCTTTATGCGGCTCGTGTATCATCACCTCACCAAGCCCGCCGAAACCGACGCGAGCCTCTTTCGGTCGCTCAAACCCGGCGGATGGTTGGCGGTCATGGACAGGGAACCGCCCCCTGGGTCCTCGAGAGTGGAGGGTGTGCCCGAGAACCGCGGCGGGCATGGTATGCCGCAGAAGATCCTGATCGAGGAGCTTACCTCTGCGGGTTTTCAGGTCGTGAAGTCTTCTGACGACTGGCCCGGCAAACTCTACTGCGTCGTGTTCCGCAAGCCCCGTCCCTGATCCCGAGTGACTGGACCCTTTAGTTTTTCTTTTCGGTCACGAGCGACGCCAGGACGGCGATTCCCAGAATCAGAACAATCCCCAGGAGGGCATATCCTGTCGGAATATACACGTAAGAGGCGATCAGTATTCTGGCGCCCATGAATATCAGAATCACCGCCAATGCGGTGCGCAGGTACCGGAAACGGGACAAGGCCCGCGCCAGAAGAAAATACAGCGACCGCAATCCCAGAATCGCCAGGGCGTTCGAAGTGAAGATGATGAAGGCGTCTTGCGTAACGGCAAAGATAGCGGGGATCGAATCCAGGGCCAACGTAAGGTCAACAACCTCGATCATCATCAGAACTAGAAGGAGCGGGGTGGCGGAGAGACGCCCGTCGCATCGCGTAAAGAAGCGCCCATCATCGTAACGATCGGACATTGGGAACAATCTGCGGACCAGCCGAATCAGGCGGCTGCTCGCAGGGTCATATTTCTTGCCCCTCTCCCGCAGCAACCGCACTCCCATCACCAGCAGGAAGACGGCGAATAAATACAGGACCCAATGAAAATGGTGGACCAGTTGGACCCCCGCCAGGATGAAGGCCCCGCGCATGACGAGGGCGCCCAGGACACCCCAGAAAAGTATCCGATGCTGGTACTCAGGGGCCACCCCCATGCTGGCAAAGATCACCGCGAAAAGGAAAATGTTATCGGCGGAGAGAGAATTTTCCAGCAGGTAACTGGTGAAGAACTGGAGCGCCGCTTCGGCGCCGTAGCGCCAATATATTCCCAGGTTGAAGGCTAACGACAACCCCACCCAGAAGGCGCTCCAACCGGCGGCTTCGCGGAAACGCACAGGGTGCGGGCGGCGATTGAAGAGCCTCAGGTCCAGCGCCAGCAATGCCAGCACAAAAACGATGAAGATGATCCACGGCCAATGGCTTTTCATGCTCGATCAATTTGCTACATGAATAATGGCTTTGACCCCCTCACCCGGCCCGCCCCGGCTGGAGAAAGCGCCGGTGGCGGTCCACCCTCTCCCCCAAGGGGGCGAGGGTTGTCATTTCAAATTAATGCAGGAGGGATATTATTTTACGCGCGGTGACTTCTCAAGATCGGCGAGAGTGGCAAGAACCACGCGGCCGACAATCGTTAAACTCAGCGGACTGCAATGTGCAACCGTGTCTTTTGCCGTGTGCCAGTATCCGTCTTCGGGGTTAAAGTCAATCAGATCCACGGCGGCCACTCCGGCGTTCACAAAAGGAACGTGGTCGTCTTCAACACCCGCCGGGGAATCCAAGAAGTACTTCGCATACCCCAGGCGGTGGGCGGCGTTGAACACGAGGTCGTTCAACCACGGCGTAGACCCTGCCTCGCGGTGGATTTCGAGGTGCGAATCTCCAATCATATCCACCAGAATCATGGCCTTGATGCGCCCCAACTCACCCGAGGAGGAGAGCTTCTGAACTAGATGGCGGCTGCCGTAAACGCTATCGGTATCGGTCCATTCTCGAACCGCTTCTTCGCCATCAAAGAAAACCAGCCAGTAGGTCAAATCATGCTTGCGCCCGCGCAATTCGCGCGCCAATTCCAGGAGCAGTGCAGCGCTTGACGCTCCGTCATTCGCGCCGACGAATCGGAAGTTTTTAAAGAGCTTGGTGTCGTAATGGCCCGTCACCATTACGACCTTGGGTTGCGCGCCGGGGAACTTGGCGATGAGATTGGTCATGGGGATGGGGCCCGCGGGAGTCGAGGCGGTAAAGCTATCCTCTTCTACCTGCGCGCCCGCATCCTTGAGTTGCGCAATGATCCAACGCCGCGCCTCCGCCAGGGCCGGCGAACCCGCCGGACGCGGCCCGAATGTCACCAGGTGTTGCAAATCTTGAAAAGCCCGCGCGCCGTCAAACATTTCTGAGGGTCCCGTAGCGCCAAGCCCAAACGGAGCGGCCAGCAGGAGCACCAGGCTCAATGACCCATGCTGCATCCAGTCGCTTAGACGCTTAGGCTTCGGCATTTTTCGCTTTCCGCTTTTTCTGAAGGTAAACGAGCCAGGAAAGTCCGATGCTCAAGAAGTAAAGGCCCAGCAGCGGAATCCAAACGACGAAGATGGTCGCCATATCATTGGTCGGGACAACCGCGGCAGCGATGACCGCCGTCAACAGGACCGCATAGCGAAAGTTCTTCAAGAGGAACTTCGGGGTCACAATGCCAAAGACCGAGAGCAGCAAAATTACCACGGGCAACTCGAAAACTAAGCCCACGGCGACAATGATCGAAATCGCCAAGTCCCAGTACTCGTTAAGGGTTATCATGGGCTTAAATTGCCAGGCAAATTCCAGCAGGAACCGAAACGCCTTGGGCAATGCAAGCTTGTAAGCGAAGAAGCCGCCGGACATGAACAGGCCGCTGGTCAACAGGACAAAGGGCCAGATGTATTTCTTTTCGTTGCGGTAAAGGCCAGGCGATACAAACAGCCATAGCTGAAACAAGATGTAGGGTGAAGCGAGAAAAATCCCCCCCATGATGGAAAGTTTGATGTAAAGGTTGAAGGGATCAACAGGATTGGTGTAAACGAGCTGTGCCTCCAAGTGCAGGGCCCGCAGCGTATCGGTTAGAGGCTTGGCGAGATAGGCGTATATTTGATTGCGGAAATAAAAGCAAACGCCGGTGGTGATAATAATGGAATAGATGCTATGGAGCAGCCTAACCCTGAGTTCCTCAAGATGCTCGAGGAACGACATCTGCTTGCCGTTGAGTTCCACGTCCTCAGGGTCGGGGTTCGGTGTCTTTGGGGGTGGGTTCTGGATCGTGATGCCCATAAGTGGAGGTCGTGTCGGAGCCGCTCTCCGGTGAGCGGTCCAAATTCTTGATTTCCTCTTCTAATGAATTCCTTAGTTCATTTGACGCGCGGCGCAACTCTCCCAAACCCTTGCCCAAGGTACGAGCGATTTCCGGTACTTTCTTGGGTCCGAAAAGCAGGAAGGCAACGAACAGCAAGAAACCGATTTCGAGAAACCCGCCATTAAACAATGTCCGCCTCCATTGCGATCATAGGTAAACCTGCGGGTGTTGTCAAGGTGAACCGTGAGCGAGTGCTATGCTAATTTCAGAGGTAGCGCCGGCTTCCAGCCGGCCTGGAGCCGCCAGGATGGCGGCGCTACGTCTGCACGCGGGCAGTTTGGAGAGCGGCTACTGCCGGTCTGCCCACCCCTATCGAACCTTGCCCCGGGAGGCTGCATCCAATTACCGGGGGCGGCAAAGGCCGCTTTTTGACCTCGCCACCCTATGCTATACTTGTTCAGCAGGGTGAGGAGCTGCAAATCCATGAAACAAGCACGCCGGCTGGTTTGGTTTATCTTATCCACGATCGTCCTGTGCGCTCTTCTGGGAGGGGCATACGGGCGCCAGGTGGAGGCCACCACCGGAAGCGATGACTCCGACGTCAAGGCAAGCTTGAGCGCCTTCACCCGCGTGTACGATATCGTCGAGGCCAACTACGCCGACCCGGTCGATCCGGACCTGAGCATTTACGGCCCGCCCAACAGTCCCACGGGGGCCATTCCTTCCGCGCTGCGGACTCTGGACCCGCACTCCAATTTCTTCGACCCGCGCGCCTTTGCCCTCCTCCGCGAAGATCAGGAGGGTAAGTACTATGGCGTGGGCATGTCGATCCGGGAACGCCCCGGCAAGATGGGCAAACTCGTGGTGGTTGTGGAAGCGCCGATTCCGGGATCACCGGCCTTTCGCGCCGGCCTGCGTCCGGGCGACGTGGTGGCGAAAGTCAATGGCAAATCCACGGATGGGATGAACACCGCGCAGGTGGCCGAAATGCTCAAGGGCCCCAAGGGCACCCAGGTTCACGTCACCGTCACTCGGGAAGGATACGACCAGCCGATCGAGGTCAACATCACCCGCGACGAAATATCCCAAAAGAGTGTGGATGACGCTCTCATGGTTCGGCAGGGCATCGCTTACATCCATATCAGAAACTTCAACGAGAACACCAACGATGAGCTCACCGACGCGCTGCGGAAACTCAGCGAAAAGAACTTGCAGGGATTGGTTCTTGACCTGCGAAATAACCCGGGCGGATTACTCAACGAAGCCGTGGAAGTGTCTGATCATTTCCTGGAAAAGAGCCAGTTGATTGTTTACCACTCGGGAAGGCAATCTCCGGAGAAGCGTTACTATGCCACCCACGGTGACGATGGCAATGAGTTTCCGATTGTCGTTCTCATTAACCGCATGTCGGCGAGCGCGGCGGAGATCGTCACCGGCGCCCTCCAGGATCACGACCGCGCGCTGGTGATGGGCGAGCCCAGCTTCGGCAAAGGCCTGGTGCAATCGGTGTACCAGTTAAGCGAACACACCGGCCTGGTCCTGACCACGGCGCGCTATTACACGCCCAGTGGACGTTTGATCCAGCGCCAATATGAAAATGTGTCTTTGTACGACTATTACTACCACCCCGAGCTCACCAAGCCCACCCACGCCGAGGTCCGGCTGACCGACGGTGGACGCGAAGTCTATGGCGGCGGCGGCATCACCCCCGACATCGAGTTTGCCGAACCCAAGTTGACGCCCGCGGAAGAAACGCTGGTTCAGCACAGCGCCTTTTTCAACTTCGCCAAATACTACCTGGGAATCCACAAGACTATCCCCAAGGATTTCCAAGTGAATGACGCCGTTCTGGATGAATTCAAGCAATTCCTGGCGAAAGAGAAGATTCCCTTCTCCGACCTGGACATGACAGCCAGTCTGGACTTCGTCAAAAACCACATTCACATCCAGTTGGTGGACTCGATCTTCGGGCAAGAGGAAGCCGACAGGATCAGTATCGCCGACGATCCTCTGGTGTCGAAAGCGCTCGATGATATGCCGCAAGCCAAAGAACTGCTGGCAAAAGCCAAGCGGTATGTTGCCAGCAAAACACAGAGATAGGATTCCACGCGGCATGGCCACCTTGGCCACGACTTCGCACGCGCAGATGGGGCTAGTCGCCCTTCGCCTTTCCGGCAAAATACTTGATCAGTGAAAGCCCGCCGGTAATAGGGAAAAGGAGAATCTGTTTCCAAATGGCGGCGCGCCCCTTGGCCTTCGCGCGCTCCGCCTGGGCATTATCCTTGGCGCGAAAGACCAGCATCGCCGCGTATTTCGCGAAGTCCACTCCGCACTTCTCGCATTTCCCACCCTGTAATTGCACGTGTTTGCAGGCAGGGCAGGTATACTTCAGCGGTGTATGACATTGCACGCAATAGGTAATCGCTTCTGAATTCTCCGTCTTGCACTTCGGACATTGCATGGGAAACCTTGATGCCGGAAGACCCATGGCCGCGCGTCGCGCGGGAAAGCACTCCCGGTTCCTTCAGCGGGTCATTATACAAGAATGAAAAGTGAAAGGGAGTTTCTGGTGGACGCGAAGGGATTCGAACCCTCGACCTCAGCGTTGCGAACGCCGCGCTCTCCCAACTGAGCTACGCGCCCACGTGGTTAGTGACCTTTGGAAATATAACACGGCGGGCAAAGCGCCGCCAAGCTTCAAGACAACAGGCTTTCCGCGAAACCCAACGCCGCTTCGAGCTGATTCTCCGGCAGTCCGCCGCCCTGAGCGAAATCGCGGGTTCCGCCGCCCTTGCCCCCGAATTTTGCCAAGGCCTGTTTCATCACGTCAGACAAGTTCGCCTTCCCGCCCGGCGTCTGCGAAAAGAAGAGCGCGGAGGGCGTCCCCTTAACCCCAATCAGGGCGATGGCGCCGGCTTGCTTTCCCACGGCATGGGCGACGAATTTGGCCTTCTTCCCCTCGCTGGCTTCAAACAGGCATCGGACTACCCTCATTCCACCCTTCTCCGGGGCCTGCTGCCACAACTGCGCGGCTTCCAATTCCGCCAAATTCTCTACCAGGTTTTGCACCGACTTGCCCGCGTCGCGCAAGTCCTGAGCTTGTTTGGCAATCAACTCGGGAACGTTTTCCAAACCGGTTGAGAACAATCTCGCCGCTTCGCTCAAGAGGGAAAAATCCTGCCGCGCCCGGCGCAGCGCCCGCCGCCCACACACGAACTCAATGCGCGTCAGGCCTTTGGCGCGCTCCACCTTGCGAACGCAGATGATCCCCACGCTGCCGGTCCCGCTGACGTGGGTTCCTCCGCAGGCGGATAGATCAAATCCCTCGACTTCCACCAGCCGAATGTCGCCTTCGCGAAAGGTGGGTTTTCGCAAATCAAGTTGCTGGGCTTCCGCGGCGGCTCGGAAGGAGATTTTCACGGCCCGATTCTGAAAGACCACGCTATTTGCCAACTCTTCGGCTTCTTCGATTTGCTTCGTGCCGACACGGTCGGAATCAAGATCGATGGTCGCGCTCTCCGTGCCCAAGTGAAACGATACCGTCTTGTAACCACCGGCGTGCTCAAACGAGGCGGATAAAATGTGCTGCCCCGTGTGCTGTTGCATGTGGTCGGAGCGGCGGTCCCAATCAATGCTGCCAAAGACGGACTCCTCCGCCGGACTGCCGGCGAGGACGTGAGCAACCTCATCGCCCTCATCGATGACGTCCAGCACCGCGATGCCCGCCAGCGTGCCGCGGTCAGAGGGTTGCCCGCCCGACTCCGGATAGAAGGCCGTGCAGTCAAGGTATACGCGTACTCCGCGCGGGTCAGGGCTGGTGCGAATCACGCGCGCATTGAATTCTTTTGTGTAACAGTCGGTGTAATAGAGGCGTTCGGTATGTGCCATTAAAGTTGCTCCAACACCTCCAAATACTTGTACCCGGTGGCAGTGAGGAAAAGCACGATGGATTCGTGCCCGCCCAAAAATCCATCCCCCAACAATTTCTTCAACCCTGCCAGGGTAGCTCCGCCTTCGGGCGAGGTGATCAATCCCTCCGTCTCGGCGATCTCGCGGACGGCCGCCAGCATGTCGGCATCGGAAACCGCCAGGGCCGCGCCTCGACTCTTGCGCACAGCGCCGAGAATCAAGAAATCGCCGATGGCCGCGGGGACGCGCAAGCCGGAAGCAAGCGTTTCGGGATCCTTCCACTCTTCCGCGCGTTCGGCTCCCTCCGCGAACGCGCGCACCATGGGCGCGCACCCTTGCGCTTGGACGGCAAACATGCGTGGGCGGCGGGCGGCAATCCATCCCAATTCCTGCATTTCGTCAAAGGCCTTCCACATACCGATCAGCCCCGTGCCACCTCCCGTGGGATAAATCATGGCGTCCGGCAAGCAGCCCCCCAGTTGCTCGTAGACCTCGTATGCCATGGTCTTCTTGCCCTCGACGCGATAGGGCTCGCGCAGGGTTGACATGTCGAACCAGTTTTCCCCTTGCAGGCTCTCGCGCATCACGCGCCCGCAATCCTTGATGCTGCCGGGGACCAACGTCACCTTGGCGCCGTGCAGGGTGCATTCCAAGCGGTTGGCCAGGGGCGTCCCCTCCGGCATGAAAATCGCAGCCTCCATTCCCGCCTTTGCGGCATAAGCGGCCAAAGCGCCGCCGGCGTTTCCCGCGGAGGGAACCGCCAGCCTGCGGATTCCCAGTTCGTGAGCTTTGCTCACCGCCACGGCCATGCCGCGAGCCTTGAAGGACCCCGTGGGATTCTGTGACTCGTCCTTCAAATAGAGATTGGGCAGGCCGAGCTTATCGCCCAGACGGCGCGCGCGCAGCAGCGGCGTAAACCCCTCGCCCAGGGAGAAGATCGAAGCCTCGTTCGCCACCGGCAGAACCTCCCGGTATCGCCACAAATCCGGGACGCGAGACCTCAGCGTTTGCGGTTCGAGCTTGGCTCGCGCCCGCCGCAAGTCGTAACGCGCGAACAGCGTGGAGCCGCATTCGCAAAGGTTGAGGATTTGTTCCGCCGGATACTGCTTGGCGCAACGCGCACATTCCAGATGGGTCAGGTAGGACATGGCAATCGAGTTTAGCAGAAGCTAGAAGTTAGAAGCTAGAAGGATGAAGGGTGAAGGATGAAGGGTAAATGATAAATGGTAAATTATAAAAGCATCGCAGCGCGGCCTGTGGCCGCAACCAGACCACACCCTGAGGGCGTTGTCTGCCAACCGGATTGCGCAGAGCGCAGCTCTGCGTTTTAGCGCGGGAGATGGACGCGAATCGCAGAGCTGCGCTCTGCGCAATCCGGCTTCTCTCTTCACCCTTCACTCTTCACTTCACCCTTCATCCTTCATACTTCAGCCTTCATACTTCATCCTTTTTCCTTTACCCTTTACCATTTACCCTTTACCATTTTCCCTGCATGTCGATTCGCCTCATTGCCCTGGACCTTGACGGGACGCTGGTCAACAGTCGATGGGAAATCTCGGAGAAGGACCTCGAAGCTCTGGCGGCCGCGTCGGAACGGGGAATTCAGATCGTCGTGGTGACCGGACGCCGGCCCTGCGCCGCCGCGCCTTACGTGGCGAAGATTCCCTTCCCGGTTGCCACCATTACCTCCAACGGTGCGATGGTCCGCACGCCCACGGGCGAGGTGGCTTACCAGAACTTTCTGCCCCGCGCCGTCGCCCTCCAAGTGCTCGAAACCGTCCAGGGGTACCGGCCTTACACCGTGGTGGTTTTTAATTTGCCGGAGCGCGGGCAGGTGACGATGGAGGATTGCGCCATCCCTGCGGGCCCCCTGGGCTGGTACCTGCGGACCAGTTTGGACCAACTGCTGCTGGTTCCCAACCTGAAAACCGCAGTGAAGTCCGACCCCGTGCAGGTCATGATCGGCGGCCCGCCGGCGCAGATCGAGGGTGCGGAGGCGCTGCTTCGCCAATCCGCAGCCGCCTCCAGCATCCACCTCACCTGGACCAGGTACCCCGACCGCAATATCGCCATCTTCGACATCATGAACCAGGGGTGCACCAAAGGTAGGGCGCTGAAGTTCTGGGCGGCGCAGTGTGGAATCCCGGCGAGCGAGGTCATGGCCGTCGGCGACAACTTCAATGACCTCGAAATGCTGGAGTTCGCAGGCCTGCCCGTGGTGATGGGAAACCACATCGACGGGCTTCACCGGTCGGGATGGCAGGTCACCTCGGCCTGCGACGACAGCGGCGTGGCCAGCGCCATTGAGAAGTTTGTGCTGAACGTCAGTGCTGATCGATAATCTCCGTCCCGGCGGGGGGAATGAATTGGAAGAGGGAGCGCGGCAGGGGTGGGTTGCGCTCGATGTGGTCAAAGTTAAATTCCATCCGGCTGTGGTCCGGATAGTTTACGACCAGCCGTTGCATATCAAACTGCGGGTCTAATTCGATCAGTACGTCGGTGTAATCCTCGGCGAACTCCTTCTTGGGAAAAGCGCGCAGCACGTGATGGGTGGGATCGTGGTCCAGGGCCGCGTCAGCCATCTCCACACGCGCAAAGACCCGTCGCAAATTCAGCCTGCTGAGCAGCAGCTCAAACGGCACGCGAAAGTCTTCACTCGATTTCATATCCGCGCGCGTGAGTTGGTGTTCCTCGGGGATATAGAGTGAGACTCGCTTGCCGTCGGACAGGAACAGCTTTTGCGTGGGCCGCTGATAGTCCCAGCGCATGAGTCCTCCGCGGGCAAAGCAGACGCGCCCCGCCTCAATCCGCGTCCTCGCTCCCAGGGTGTACGTCTGAGTGAACTCGGCCCGCAGGCTTCGCACCTCGCGATAGCTCGACTCGAACTGCTGAACATAGGCGTCGGCGGATGCGGGGGCGGGAGTTTGCGCCAGCAATGGGATCGAGAGGCAACACAGGAGAAGCAGGAGTAGCGCGGACCTGTTCATGGGGTCCGCGGCTCGTGCCCTATTGACGAGGAGAAGCTGCGGACCTAAAGAACAGGTCTGCATTGCAATATCGTGAATTCTTGTTTTCTTGGCAAGAACTTCCCCGCCGTGTGTAGGGCAGAACAGCGTTCGGCCGGCGGCGTGCCACGGGCGTCCCGCCCGTGAAGGGGCACGGCCAAGATGGCCGTGGCACATTTTGGTTGCGGCTCCGCCGCCCTGCGCTACCCCTGCTGTGCGCAGCACCTTGGAGTGCGGCGGCTCGACGCCGCCTTTGTCCTCCTCCTCGGGGTTATGCCAAGGCGGCGTCGAGCCGCCGCACTCCAAGGTGCTTCGCACAGAGGCAGCCAAAGCTTCGCACCCAGGCGCGATGGCGTTACGGTTTCGGTGCGTGGGCATGGGGTGAATTTGAAGTGAGCCGCTGGAGCGCAGCCAGGGCCTCCGGGTTGCGCGGGTCGGCGTTCAGGCCGGCGCGATATTGGTCCGCAGCCTCGGCCGCGCGGCCCCTTGCTTCGAGGATGGCGGCCAAGCCAAAGTGTCCGTGGAAGTCGAATTCATCCAGGGCGATCGATTGGCGATAGGCCTGCTCGGCGTCGTCGCGCCGCCCCTGGCGCCTGGCAATGTCTCCCAGGGAATCGAAAGCGCTGGGGTTGGGAATGCTTGCCGCCGAAGCCTGAAACTGCGCTTCGGCTTCCGGCAGGCGGCCGGCCGTGAGATAAAAAAGCCCCAGTTCATTCCGCGTCGAGAGGCTCAAAGGCGCCAGGGCCACGGCCGCTCGCAACTGAAGCTCCGCCTCCCGGGTCTTTCCCATGGCTTCGTAGATGCGTCCGAGGTTCAAGTGAGCGTCCGTGTAATTCGGGCGTAGCCGCATCGAGCGTTGAAAGTAAGCGATGGCCTGTTCGTACTGTTTCTTCTCCGCGTAGACGAGTCCCAGGTTACCGAGCAGCAGGGCGCTATTCGGAGAGACTTCGAGCGCCAACTTCCACTCGCGTTCGGCGGCCTCAGGTTGCCTGCGATTCCAGTATACCGCTCCCAGATTCAAGCGGAGGCTTCCGGCTTCGGGCACCGCCGCCAGCGTGACTCGATAATATGTTCCATCATCGCGCCAATCGCGATTGCGGGTCACAATGCGGACAAACGCCAGCGCCGCGAGCACGCCTAAGAAAGTTCCGAAGGCGATGCGCGGGACGTGTGGGTGAGTTGCCTTATGCCTGAAAATGGATGAGAACCCCCTCACCCCCGCCCCCTCTCCCCCAAAGGGGCGAGGGGAGAGCTGATTTTGATTCATTACCCTCGCCCCCTTGGGGGAGAGGGGGGACCGCAAGGCGGAGGGGGCCCCACGTTCTGCTTGTCGTGGGGGTGAGGGGAGTGAATCCAATTCAACTCCCCCCTCGCCCCCTTGGGGGAGAGGGGCCGGGGGTGAGGGGGTAGACGCGGCATCCTCACCATCAAATTCTGCCTGGTGCGAGCCACGGGCGGCCATGCCATTCCAGATTTCCAGGATCCCCCAGGCGGCTACCCAGCAAAGGCCGACGGAAGGAAGGTAAAGGTATCTCTCGGTGAAAACGTTGGGGCCCAGCCAGCGGGAATTCAGCACCGGGGCAATGTTGATGAAGAACCAGATAAAACCGAAGGAAACTCGATGATGGCGTTTCCAGAGGGCGGCAAAAGCCAGCGCGCACAATCCCAGCGCCCCGACTCCTGCCCAGACCCGAGGGTCGAGCGGCGAGACGCTCTTGTGAAAGGGATAATAAGCAATGAGGTGAACCGGCCAAATCATTTTCCACAAGTATTCACCCGCCAAGGGCATCGTGGAAAGAATGGCCTCGTACCAGCTTACGTTCTGTGTCAACTGCACCGGCGCAAAGGCCCCAAAAAAGCGAATCCGAAACAAGACGTAGACCACCACCAGCAACCACAGCGCGCCGTAACGAGACGCCTTCTGCCGCCAGGTCGTGCCGGCGCGATCGGCGCGGTAAAAGTGCTCGTAAATCATGGCGGTGAGCGGCAGCGTTACGGCCTGCTCTTTGGAAAGCAGCGCCAGGATGAAACTCCCCACCATGCCCAACTGCATCCACTCCGAGCGCGCACTTTGGGCGTAGGGCCGAACGGCGTTCGGCCAAGGGCCAGCGCCGCTGGCCCCTACAATCTTGGTTGCGCGCACCCTGCGGCCGGGCGCTGGCCAGGAAAAACCAGAAAGTGCCCAGGTAAAACAAGGCCAGGTCGAGATCCGTCACCCCGGAAACCCACGCCACGGATTCGGTGTGAATGGGGTGCAGCGCAAAGATCGCGGCGGCGGCGAAGGCCAGCCACTGATCGTGGAAGAGCCGCTTGGTGAGCCCGAACAGCACGCAGACGATAAGAGCGTGCAGCAACAAATTCGCCAGGTGGAATCCGTAGGGGAGCAAGCCGAATAATTTGTAACAAAGCAGGAAGCCAAAAATGCTGATGGGGCGATAGTAGTTGGTGGCGCCCCGCGCGCCGAGGTGGGCCAGGATCCGGGTGCTAAAGATGTCACCCACGTGGGTAAAGCTGCGGATATAAGGATTGGTCAGAACCTCATTGTTGTCGTCGTAAACGAAGCCATTTTGCAGCGTGTTGACATAGGGGAGGACGGCAAGAAGGAGCAGCAGGGCGATGAGCCACACTTCCGGGGCAGTCGGAATGGCCTTGCTCTGTGGTCTCTGTGAACTCTGTGGTGAATCTTTTCTTCCCAAGAAAGATTTCACCACTGAGGCCACAGAGGTCACGGAGAACGCCATTATCGGCCCTCCTCCAGTCGTTTGGGGACTTCGACCGCGGTTGGTTTGGCAAGCCACGGCAGACGCTCTGCCCAGCGCGCGGGTATGGGTACCGAAACCGGGATATCACCAAAGCGGCGGAAGAGCCAATTCGCCAGCAGGAAGAAAAGTGGCGCCAGAATCAGTCCCGCCACCACATCAATCAGGTAGTGGTAACGCAGATAGACCGTCGAGAACCATAGGCTCAGAATCAGCGGCGAGAGAATCCAAAAGAGCTTTTTGGAATTCCGGTAAGCATAAAGCCAGACCACAAACGAAATCGCCGTGTGCATGCTAGGGAAGACATTGCGGCGAATGCGGGCGAAGTCCATGAAATCAACATCGCGATTAAACATCATGATCGTGTGGCTCAGGGGAACCGTGTATTGACTGCGCAACGTGTACATGGGACCGATGGCGGGAACGAGAAGATACCCCATCAATCCGAAGAAGAAACCCACCATCAGGCCGCTCATCATCTCGCGAAAGCGCCAGCGGTCGCGCCAAAGATAGAGAAAGCAGGCGACGAGGGGAATGTTGATGACGTGAAAGAAGTAGGCAAAGGTCATCCACGCCGTCAGCGGGGGGGAGATGATCCGTTGCAAGACCAGGCTGGCTTGAAATCCAAAAAGCCTCTGGTCGAGCGCCATTAAAGCCTGGTCGCGGTCCTGGTTGACCAACAGCAGGGTCGCGTCACCCCAGAGGGTGTAATACATCAGCAGAATGATGAGAAAAGGAAACCAATCACGAATGATCTCCCAATAGGGCCGGACAAAATCCCAAGGCCCGCCACTCGCAGCCGCCGAGCCCGCCTTTCCTGCAATAAAGTAATGAACCAGCTCTTTGGCGAGTAACAGGGTTACCGCCGGGATGATGACGAGGACGTCGGCAGGGCTGAAGTTTCCGCCCCTCAGCCCTTGGAAGATGATGCGGAGAAGGAGGTTAAGAAGAAAAAAAACGATGGCGACCAAGTCCTCCAGCCGCACGTGGAGGGTGAGGCGCGGGCTACTGGTCATAGAGCCCTTTCAGCGCTTCGAATCTCTGCCGCACGGGCGGCGGGAATGGAACTTTCGCCGTTTCATCGAGCAAGTCCAGCGCCTTCTGCCGGTTGCCACCAAGATAAAAGGCGCGCGCCAGGCCCTCCACGGCGGCTTGATTGTTTGGGAAAATTCGCAGCACGGCGAGGTAACTCTGCTGCGCCTCGGGATACTTTTTCTCCGCCGTGTAAGCAAGACCCTGCAAAACGTAAGGCGCGGCGTAGGAAGGGTTCTGGCGAATCAGGTGCAGGGTGATGGCCACGACTTTGTCGTACTGACCCAGAACGTACCTGCAGAGCGCAAACTGGTACTCGTCTACTTCATCCAAGTCGCCATGGCTCAAGGCCCGCACCGCCGGTTCGTCATCCAGCACCGACTGGGGTTGGTTCAAACGTATTTTGACCGCGAGCAGGGTGTGCCAATAGCTCAAGCTGTTAGGGCGCAACCTGACGGCCTGGAGGGCGTTGGAATAGGCTTTGGCCAAATCCCCGCGATCCAGGTTACTGTTGCAAGTCCACAAATAAACTTCCGCGGCCACATCGTTGCCGGCTTCCCACGCCCCCGCTCCCACCAAAGCCAGGATGAGGGCATAAAGAGCGGGCTTTATCCAAGCCCTCGGCACCGCAAGACCGGCCACCGCCTTGGCGGAAACCACCCCCAAAAAAACCAGCGCGATAACCTTGGCCGCCTCCCAAAAAATGAATCGTATGATTTCCACGCGGGACCACCCTTTACAGGGAAGTTAGAAGCTAGAAGTTAGAATTTAGAATGTAACCCACTCTTACGCCTGCCTCCTAGCTTCTAACTTCTAACTCCTAACTTCTAGCTCCTGATTCTCGTTCACTGCACCAAACCCAAATCAATCCGGGTTTTCGGCCCCAAGGCGGCGCGGCCGCCGGCCCCAACCACAAAAGGCTCACCCGAGGGGTCAAGCGGAATCCCACGCAAGTAGCCTGCCGCAACCAAGTCTTGCATGGAGCGAGCTTCGTGACCCTCCTTCTGTTTGTAAGAGGCCAGCAAACCGTCGAGCTTGCCCATGGCCTCTTGGGCATCAAGGGCGGCGAGGTGAATCTCCGCACTGTGCTGGATGGCATCGTTCCCAGCCGAGCGGGCAATTTCCGACCAAAGGATGCGCGAGGTCTGAATCTCGCCACCCTGCGCCGCTACGGAGGCCGCGAGTACGCGCATCCAAGGCAGCGCGCCGGGCCGCTCGCTTCCCGTCAAGAACGCCCTGGCCGCGTGCGCATAGTCCTTCATGTCCCAATAGTAAATGAACCCCAGATCTTCCCACAAACGCCAGTAATCGGGGTTGGCGACGATCCCGCGCTCCAGCAGGTAAATGGCTCGTTTTGGATCCCCGGCGCCTTCCGGCGGCTTTCCCGCCAGAAAGAGGGAGCCAAACCGGTAGGCGATCAACAAGTGAGGATCAAGGCCCGTTGTGATGTCCAGCAAAGTCCCGAGAAGCGTGTACTCCTTGGCGTGGGCCAAGCGGTGGCGACCAAAGTACTGGACCACGCGGGTCCAGTAAATGTCGGCCAATAAGCCCGAATATCCACCGCTTAGGCGCGAGAGCATGGTCTCCGACGGCAAGAATATGAGTTCCTCGCGTTGGCTTTGAATCGAGCCGAGCTGCTTGCCAATACTCTGCTGAAGGGGATAAAGACCGAACATACCGATAACGACAATCGAGATGAGCAACGCCCGGAGTCCGGGGTCCGGGGTCCGGGGGGTCTGAAATTCGGACTCCCAACTTCGGACTTCGGACTTTGGACCTCGGACTTGATTCATCAAAACTCCCGCTCCTCAAAAATCAGGACGGCTCCCGAAAGCAGGATGGCGATGTAAAGCAGGGCATAACAGGTGTTCGCAGTGATAAGGAGGCCGGGAATCCTCACCCCGTGCGCTGCTTGATTGATAACATTGAAATCTCCGAAATTGGGCAAGAGGTAGTAGAGGACGGCGGTCACCTTTTCCACGAGGGGGCTGCCACTCTCCTGGCCGAACTCGCGAATGCCACTCGAAAAGTTGCCGATGACAAAGATACAAAAAGTGAAGACTGCCGAGAGAATCGAGGTAGAAATGCAGGAAAAGAAAATCGCTACGCCCACGACAATCGCCAATTGGAGCAAAATGAAGTACACAGCGATCAACAAGGAAAAATCGTCCCCCGCCAAGCCTCTTTTTTGGAAGGCCAGAGCAAGATAAAAACCCGCGGTCATAATGGCGGTGTTGACGAAAAGTGTCAGCAGCAGGCCCGCGTACTTGCCCACGATAAATTGGGCCCGAGTGACCGGCTTGGAGAGAATGTTGTAAATCGTTCGACGATCGATCTCCTTTGAAACCAATCCAATACCGATAAAGATCGCGATGAGCAGGCCGAACACGGAAATTGCCGTGAGGCCCAGGTTCACCAGGATGAGCTGCTCAACACCCACCGAAATACTTCCCAAAAGGATCGCCGCACCGATCATCAAGAAAGCGAAGAGAACCAGATTGTAGAGTACGCGCTCACGCACGGATTCCTTGAAAGCCCCCAGCGCGATCGTGATGGCCCGTCCCATAAAAAAAGTCCGATATCCGAAGTCCGGAGTCCCTTGTCTCAAGCCTGAAGCTCAACATTTCATTACCGTTGGAACTCGGACTTCAGCCTCTTCACTCTTCACTCTTCACTCGTCACTTGTCACTGCACTCCTGGCCGATGACACTTTGGCCATAAAATAGTCTTCTAAAGACTTTTTTACCGGGTTTAAGGAAACCACTTTTGCATTGCCGCGCAAGGCAATCGCCAAGACCTTGTCGATGTTGGCCTCCTCGCGGATTCCCAGGCGCACTCGATCCCCTGTGCGAACCATGGAAACAAGCAGGGGACGCAACTCGTCCAACATGGCCTCGGCGGGGGTCTCAAGAATCAGTTCGGTGGTGGAAGCGCCTAGACTCAAAATCCGGCGAAGTTCCCCGCAGCCTTGTAGCTGGCCGCGATTGAGGATTGCAACACGATCACAAAGGGTTTCAGCATCGGACAAAATGTGCGTCGAGAAAAAGACCGTTTTCTTTTCCTCGCGTAATTGCAGAATCAGGTCGCGGACTTCGCGGCGCCCGAGAGGATCAAGTCCAGACATCGGCTCGTCCAGAAAAACCACGTCAGGGTCGTTGATGAGTGCTTGCGCAATGCCCACCCTCTGCACCATCCCTTTAGAAAACCGCCGCAGAGGGACATTTCGTACCTCCGTGAGGCCGACCCGCTCCAGGAGTTGACCCACACGTACCCGCAGGGAGCCTCTGCGCAATCCGAAAAGTCTGCCTGCATAGTTAAGCAACTCTTCCGCCGTCAGATGCTCGTAGAAATATGGATTTTCGGGAAGGTAACCCACACGCTGGTGCATGGACGTGTCATTCAGTTCCTTTCCCAGTATCCGTGCCGTTCCAGAAGTTGGAAAAACCAGCCCGAAGAGGATTTTGAGCGTGGTGGTTTTGCCCGCCCCGTTGGGGCCCAGCAAGCCGAAAACTTCGCCCGACTCCACTTGAAGATTCAGGGAATCCAAAGCCTTTTTAGGCCGTTTATTCCAGAAACCTACGCTATAATACTTTGTCAGCCCGTTGATTTCGACGGCAAGCATAGCTCTGAACCACTGACTGGCTGAACCGCAGCCATATTCATTGCCACATCTCAAGCCAGCGTTACAAATGCCTTACTTATTATACCCAACCTCCCGGAGAGGCTGTGTGTCTACTTTCCTGCGACCTTCCTTTGAATTTCCGCGGCCTGCTGCGCGGCGGCTTGGTGCCCCGGGTTCATCTCGAGCTCCCTCGTGAACTCGGCCATCGCCCCTGACCAATTCCCGTTCACCTTCAAAACCATTCCCAGGGCGAAGTGATAGTTCGGGGCAACAGGAGCGAGCACAATGGCACGCCGCAAATTCGCTTCCGCTTCGTGCATGCGGTTTAATTTAAAATCGGTAAGTCCGAGATAGAAGAAGGCGCCGGCGTTCGTGGAATCTCCGGCGGCGGCTCGGGACAAATACTGCCCGGCCAAGTCCAATTCACCCAGTTGGTAACACATGTAACCGAAATTGAAATACGCGCTTGACATGTCGGGGTGCGCCTGAATCAATTTTTGGTAAATCTCGGCCGCGTGGGCAGAATCGCCCTGCTCGGCCAACGCATTGGCATAGTCCATGCCGATCACCGGGTCCGGATTTTCCATTCGTGAGTAAGCAAAGGAGTAGAACGCGGCGTCGTTGGCGTAATAGCGATCTTCAACCTGAATAGCAAAGGCCATAAGTACGGCCAATCCGAGGACCACCAAAGCCTGAGATAAAGGGATGGCGCCGAAGAGTGGCTTCCCAAATTTGATTCCTCTCAGCGCCACGGCGAGGAGCATGACGAATCCGACGGAGGGCAAGTAGAGGTACCGGTTATGGGCGAAGTTTCCGTTACCGAAAACCTGGACGTTCAAAACCGGAAGGAGCGGAATGATCAGCCACGGAATGGCTAAAGCCACAGGGCGCGAGCGGGACGCCCATTTCCAGAGCCCCCCTGCAACAAGGAGTAGGGCCAGGGCAGGGAAAATGGTATTCTTCAGTGTGGGGTGCAGAACGTATTCGAGTCCATAAAACGGACTCAAGCCCACAGGGTAGAGCAATAGTCTTGCGTAGAAAACTAGCAAGGAAGGCCAGGTCAGCACCACCGTCAGCCAACCGATTGGGGCAGCAGGATGCCAGAACCCTTTCAAAGCCACCGTGCGCACCATCAGATAAACAGCCGTCAGCGCAAAAAAGGGAAGGAGCACCTTAAGGACTTGCAAAGATTTCTGCATATAGCCACGTGGCCGTGGTTCCAGGGGGCGCGGAAATCCCAGCCATTGGGATGCAAATAGAATCAGCGGCAGCACGATTGCGGTTTCCTTAATTAACATGGCCAGTCCGTACAAAGCCAGGGAAACGCCCAGCCACCGTCTGCCTCCACTGCCAGCTTCGCGGGAACGCAGCCAGCAAAGATAAGCAGGAATCACCAACCCCGCCACAAGTGGATCATCCACGCCGGAAATCCAGGCAACGCCCTCAATATGGACAGGGTGCAGACCGAAGAGTAACCCGCTGAACAGAGCGGTCGGCCAGTCCCCGAAGATCCTGTGTGCCAGGAGGAAGACGCAATATGTAGCCACGAGGTGGGCGACAACGGAAGTGAAATGCCACCCCGCCGCCTGATGGCCAAAGATCGCGTCGTTGATTCTGAACCAGAGCAGGTAGACCGGGCGGTAAGCGTTCGCCAAAAAGGCCGGGGTAACCCCTCCCCAAACGGCAGAGATAAAGTAACCCGGGACAGCACGCCAGGAATGCGCAGCAGGATTCTCCACAATTATGCCACGGTCATCATGCACAAACTGGAAGCGGAGGGTCCCCACGTAGACGAGGAATGTCAAAATACAAACGGAAGCCGCCCACAGGCGAGGGAACGGGCTGGTCAAGGGGCTCTTCGCCTCAACGGCGTCTACCGTTGGAGGTCCCGATTCAATTTCCCTCATCGGTGATCCCCATGCTCGTTACGTTACGGCAATTCTGCGCCCGAGGCAATAGGTTGCTAGCTCCATCGGCGAGCGTTCCCGAGGCATCCCAGCGCAAGACGCTCGCGGCTCGCCTGCGCCCAGTGCTTGACAACCTATGATAAGGGCTCAAAGGATACTCGTCAGGCAGAAATAGGGTTATTCCACAAAGAAAAAGGGGAGTCATGCGACTCCCCTTTCGGAAAGCTTTCTCTGCCCCTGAAAGACTTAGCCAGCAATCGGTGAATCTGAGGCTACAGCAACCGTCGTCGAATTCTGACGAATCACGCCGGACTGGTCGGTGAAGTAATAGTTGGTGCCCGTTGAGGCGGTGATGGGTTGAGCTTGAAATGTATATTCGTTGATGCGGCCGGTGGAGTCAGTAGCTCCAGGCGAATACGCAAAGCTGTATCCGCTCTTCGCCGAACCTAAGGTGTTAGCAGTCGTCTGGCTCAGCCCGGACAGAACGCTGTCGATGAGGCCGGCGGCACTCAATACTGGGCCACCGGTGGTTGGCGGACCCAGATAAGCCAGGGTCGCGCTGAAGCCCGTGTTGAACGTGGAAGAATAGGTGATCTCTGCCGTGTTCAAGGTGCGCAAGGAACCCACGGCTGAGGCTTGGTTTGCAGCAATTCGTGAACGAAGCAGGTTCGGGATGGCAATGGCGGCGATAATCAGGATGATCGCCACGACGATCAGAAGTTCGATTAGGGAGAAGCCCTTGGTGCTCTTTTTCATTCAATCCTCCTCTGGTAATCTAAGTTACCCCTTGGAAATTTCCAGGTAATACTCGTCTTTTGAAAGGGCAACTTGCCTTCCAAGTTGTCAATCCTTCTTCCCGCTAGCCGTTATAATTGTGGCTTCTTTTCAATAGGTTAGAAAGAACTCCCCCAACCATAGGAAAATGTCGCTATTTTCGGGGCGAAGGAGTGCCCCTTTTTGTCGAGCCGGGCCGACAAATCGCGTCATCTTCGCTCCGTAGCGAAGCGTTTTTGAGGGCGCTCCGGCAAGGGCAGAATCGCTCTTCCTTTCTCTTTTTTGTACCGGGAAATTATGGCCATACCGGGAGGGGGAAATCGCCACCGCGTCGCCTGGAGTAAGTGGGGGCTTCGGGGGCAGAGACTCCCTAGGCTAAGACTCGCCATGCAGCGCGGGGAGTCCTTCGCCTCCGCTTCATTAAATATTTTGGCGTTGTTCCCGAACCTTAGCCGGCCAGCGGTGAGTCTGAGGAGGTAGCGTCGGTGGTCGAATTCTGGCGGATCACTCCCGATTGGTCGCTGTAGTAGTAAAGGGTTCCCGTGGAACTGCTCAACGGAGAAGCGGTCAGGGCATAGCTCAAAATCGCGCCGACCGAATCGGCTTCCCCGGGCGTATACGTAAAGCTGTACCCGCTCTTCAGCCCAGTAGCCAAAACGCTATCGACCAGGCCCGCAGCGGTGGATGTCGGCGGTGCGCTGGCGGGTACCGGTGGAGCCAGAGAGACCAAATCAGCGCTGTAACCCGAATTGAACGTGAGGGAATAGGAAACCTCCGCCGTGTCCAGGGTGCGTAAGGAAGCCACGGCCGAGGTTTGATTGGCCGCAGCACGTGAGCGCAGAAAGCTGGGAATGGCAATGGCGGCGATAATCAGGATGATCGCAATCACAATCAAGAGCTCGATCAGTGAAAACCCTCGCGCTCTTTCGTCCATGGGATGCTCCTCGCCTGTCCATGACTCCCGGCAGTACGAAGTGGCCAAGCTTTAATTTACAGAGCAACTCATTCGCCAAGTGCCTGGAAAGGAGCCTATTTCTCGAATCTCCATGCCATTTATTTTGAGCAAGAATCAAGCCAGGACGTCCAGCGAGCCATGAGGATACATCTCCCGAGGTGAGATTTCAGCCGATTTGTGTCCAATATACCTGACAAATACTGTCCACCACAACTACCCTCAGTCCGGTGTTAATTGTCCACTCCCATCGCAGGAAATATGAAGTCTCATAATGCTTCGAGTAGATCAGCGCGCCGTGGCACTTCCAGGTGCAGGGATCGAGCTCGGCGGAATTCCCTTCTGCCCTGCCCTTTGCGCCGCTTCAATTTCTTCGGCTTGTTGGCGGGCGGAAGTGTTATCAGGGTCCAGATCCATTTCTTGATGGAACTCTGACAGCGCTCCGGGGAGATTCCCCTGCAACTTCAAGATAACGCCCAGTGCAAAATGGTAGTGAACAGCGTCAGGCCGGATGGAAATTGCGCTCTGGACATTGGCGGCGGCGGCGTCGAGGTCACCCATTTTCAATTTCGTCAGCCCCAGGTAGAAAAAGGCATCCGGCTTGCTGTCGTCGATCTGCACAGCGCGGCTTAGAAAGCGATCGGCTTCGGGAAGCTTACCGGTCAAATAATAGCCGTACCCGAGGTTGTAGTTGACCGCCGGATTGTCCGGTTGGGTCGGCCAGACCTCCTCGTAAATCTTGATGGCTTCCTCCACATGGCCATGCTCCCCCAGCACACCCGCCATGTTCACCTGTCCACCCTTGCCGTTAGCTGACATGGTGCTAGCTCGCATGAAAAATGTCATCGGATCGGCGAAATACGCCGTTTCTTCAGTGATACTCGTGGCCATCCCCAGGGCCAGCACGGACGCCAGAGCGACTTGCACGGCGGGTTGGCCCAGAAGCCTCGCAGACCCGATTTGCAGACGGCACAGACCCATCCCGACCAGCATGGCGAAGCCTATGGATGGCAAGTATAGATACCGATCGTGGACGAAATGTCCCTCGGTGAACACCCTCAGGTTTAACACGGGAAGAATCGGGAATACCAGCCAGAGACTGGCCAGCGCAGCCTTCTGGGATCGTGCTGCCAAAACGCACAGACCCGCAACGATCAGTACCACCCCCAGGGCGGGCAGCAGAACATTCCTGACATCCGGATGCGTTACATAATTCATGTCATAGAAGGGGCCCATTCCCACTGGCCAAATCAGATGTCGAGTGTAAAACCAGAGCACCGCCGGCCAAGTCAGGACCATGTTGGAAACCGGGTGCGACTCCCGGGGATTCTGAAATCCGTGCAAGGCCATGATCCGTAGGCCCAAATAAGCCGCAGAAAGCACGAGATAGGGAGTGATAACGGCCAACGCCGCCCAGCCTCGGTGCCGCCATGCGCGCCATCGGGAAGTGCCGGCAGGCCCACTCCAGATCAACTCGCTGGCAAAGATGATCATAGGGAGAATGAGCGCCGTCTCTTTGGCCAGCATCGCGAGCGCATACAGGACCAGTGAGGCCAGGAGATAAGCTCGATCATGTGGGTGTTCCGTTCGCCTGTGCAGGTAACAAAGGAAAGATGCGATCAAGAAGAGCGCGAGCATGGGCTCGGTGACACCCGATACCCATGCCACGGCCTCCACATGCACCGGATGCAAACCAAAAATGAGTGTGGTGAAAAGGGCGGCGCGCCGATCCTTCAAAAGACGAACTGCAAGGTAGTACACCAGCAGCGTCACACCGACATGTGCGAGGACTGTACAAAAATGCCATCCGAAGGGCTTCAGCCCAAAAGCTATATATTGAAGCCGGAACCAAAGTAGAAAAAGCGGACGGTAGAGGTTACCCGGAAAGGTCGGATGCATGAACGACCAAACATCCCCAGTGAAGTAACGGGATAGATAACGCCAGGATCGGAGCCAGGTGTTGTCCTCAATCTGGAACCGATCATCCAGAACAAATTGGAACCAGAGAGTGTCAAGGTAAGACAAGAATACTACTGCCAGGATCAACCCCAGCGCCCGGTTTGTCGCCCGGTCGCTTAACGGAGCTACGGGAGGTTGACTGGCCGGCAGCGGGGTTCCAGCTTCCACGCTCTGTCGCTTCGAGTCCAACACACGCCTCTTCTCAGGTAGCTGTAAGGGCACGCCATGGCGTGCCCCTACGCACGCCATTGCATACGCCTACGCATTCCAGCAGGGCATTTATGATGCCATTTCCGGCTAAATATCCAGGACCTTGGTACGGAAGATTACTCCGGAAACAATTCCCGCAAGGCTGGGAACAATGAGAAACATCCAGACCTGCGAGAGGGCTTTGCCGCCCACCAGGAGCGCGGGGCCCAAGCTGCGGGCAGGGTTTACCGAAACTCCGGTGATGTTGATTCCGAATATGTGGATCACCACCAGCGTGATGCCAATCGCCAAACCGGCCATTTGAGTCGGCGCCCCACCCTGCGTTGAACCGAGAATGACAATCACAAAAATCAGGGTCGCAACAAACTCAAAGACCATAGCGGCAGAGAGCGCATATCCTGCCTGGTAGCCCTCGCCCCACCCGTTCTGGCCTAAACCACTGGTGGCAACGCTGTACCCGCTCAGGAGTCCTTGGGCAATTACGGTAAGAACACCAGCAGCGGCGATTGCGCCCAGGACCTGGGCAACAATATAGCCTGCCAAATCTTTACTGGTCATGCGCCCGGCGGTGAAAACTCCCAAGCTGACCGCGGGGTTAATATGACATCCCGAGACGGGACCAATGCCATAAGCCATCGCCACCAGCGCAAAACCGAAGGCAAAGGCAATACCCAGATGACCCACGGCCTGGCCGGATACCACCGCGGTCCCACAGCCGAAAAGAACCAGCGTAAACGTACCGATGAACTCCGCCACATACTTTTTCATAGGGCTCCCTTCTCCTCTCATTGGTGTGTTAGGGTTGGAATTTAGGCCGAAGCAAATCTCGCCGCCGATTTGGTCTGCAACTCTGCGGCTCCTCAGCGGTTTCCGAGTATACAAGACGCCGGGTTCAGGAACAATGCTGCATTAACTAAGAATCTTTCTTCCCTTCCCCCCTCCTAACCGTTACACATGTCTTCTACCGGAAATGGGGGGAAGTAAGAGCCCTGATCCCCGCCGTGGGGAGAGGGCAGGATCCCGTCAAAGTCGACGCAGCGTTGCGGCCCCGCAGGGGCCGGAGGTCATTAGCCACGGGTGAAACCCGTGGAAAGTGGGGCGGACGGATGTTCGACCCCTCCGGGGTCGACGATTATGCCGCTCCCTGTCCGTAGGTTTCACCTACGGCTAATGATATTGTTCCCCTTCGGGGAACTACGCGGGGGCTGGCGCAGGGCGAGCGCAGCCCTGCGTTTCGAAAAATGATCGAGGCAGAGGGGGCGGGAAATAACGTCCGTCGATGGGCACATCGAAAGTATGCGCGCACGCGGCGGGGATCGCAAATCGCATGGCTGCGCTCGCCATGCGCCAGCCGGCGGTTAAAGGGCCATGTTCTGCGCCAGCCAAATGACACCACTACCCGACATCGGTGATGATGGGTGCAGGCGCGTGTATAATCTCTCGGTCAGGCTGGGAGCCGGGGAATGGCAATACCCGTTGGCGAGTTTACGCGCGTCGGATTATCAGTTGTTCGCAGCCTCGCAATATTCCCGCTACTCACCTTCGCCTCGCGGGGGTTGAGGGCGCAAGCGCTTCCCGCCCCGGCGGCCACCGCCTCCCAGGCGAGCGAACCCACCTTCAAACTACAGGTACAAAAAAACGTGGTGGTGGTTCGCGTGGTGGTCCGGGACCCGCGCGGCCACGCCGTGGTGGGGCTTCGCCAGGAAGATTTCAGGATAACCGACAATCGCAAGCCGCAGACCATCAGCAGTTTCGCAGTTGAGACATCCCCGACTGCGATCCCGTCCCCAGGGGAGTCGGCCGTCGCCCCGCCCCCCAAGGCGGTGGAAAGGCAAAAGGGGGAAACTACCGCATTCGCGCCGCCCACCTACCTGGCTTTGTACTTTGACGACCTGAACTCCGCCTTTGAAAGCCTGGTCCGCGCGCGCGACGCGGCGGAGAAATTCATTGCCGGGCTGCCTCCCTCCGAGCGCGTCGCGATTTTCACTTCCTCCGGAAACCCGTCTCTGGATTTCACCAACGACCGGCAGAAACTCCACGAGGCCCTGATGAAGCTTCACGCGAACCCGCGCGTCAATCCGCGGGCGAGTTGTCCGGAAATTACGGATTATCTCGCCGACCAAATCGTGAACCAAAGGGACCCCGGCGCCATCACTATTGTGAGGGACGAGGCCATTAACGAGTGCGACATGGACCCGCGCTCGGTGCCGGATGCGTATATTTGGATGTGGGCTCAGGGCGCTTACGACGCTTTTCTGATGCAGGCGCGCGCCGATATCACGAACCTTGACCACGCGGTTCAGCGCCTCGCCGAGATGCCCGGGGAACGCCAGGTGATGTTGGTCTCGGACGGGTTTATGACTCTGGAAGCGCGCGATCGCCTGGAGCGCGTCGTCGACAGAGCCTTGCACCTCCGCGTGATCATCAGCACCCTGGATGGCAAAGGCCTGGCCGTGCAGTCGCGGGAGGCGGATGCCAGCCGGCAGTATGCGCCCGCCGGCAATCTGGCCGGCCAATACCACATGTACGATGCGTCGCGGGAAGCGGTAGCCACCGGCACCCTGGCGGAAATCGCCGACGGCACCGGCGGCCGGTTCATCCATAACCGTAACGACCTTCTGGGTGGCCTTCGTGAAGCGCTGCTGGCGCCGGAAGCGGTGTACGTCCTGACCTTCTCACCCGAGAAACTCAAGGAGAATGGAGCATTCCATAATTTAAAGGTCAGCCTGTTGAACGGCCACGGCTTTACCGTCCAGGCGCGGAAAGGGTACTTCGCGCCCGGAAAACCCACGACGCCCGAGGAGCAGGCCAAAGACCAGATCCGGGAGGCCGTTTTCAGCCCGGCCAACATTCAGGACTTCCCACTGGAAGTGCAGGCCCAAGCCCAAAGAATTACTCCAAAAGTGGTGGAGATCACGGTGCAAGGCCGCCTCGATCTGCGCGCCCTGTCGTTCAGGAAAGAAGGTGGCCGCAACCTCAACAAGATTGTTCTTACGGTCGCGATTTTTGACGCGGACGGCAAATTCGTCTCGGGCAAACAAGAGGATGTTGACTTGGCCCTCAAGGACACGACACTGGCCAACCTCCAGAAGTCCGGAATCGGGTTCCAGGCAGCAATCCTCGTCATCCCCGGTGCGTATACCGTGCGCGTGGTGGCGCGTGACTCCCAAAAGGGTGCGATGACCGCACTGAGCAAGGCGGTTGAGATTCCACGATAGGGTTGCTGAGGGCGAACCTGGCGACCCGAGTTTATTTCCCCAGGCTGGCGCGTTGCTTGATCACGTATTTTGCGATGTGTTCAACGGTGTCGACCCACACGCCGTTTGCCGGGTCCTGCATGTATCGGCAAAGCGCCGCGAGAGCAATCGTGTCCGTGACCTGAAAGGCCTTTTGGCCGATGTCGTGCCCGGCAAAGATGAGCCAACCACCTTGTTCGGCAGCCTTGTCGATGTTTTTCACCATGTCGATATAGTCCATATCATCGAAGGCGATGCCGCTGGCTTGCGCCAGATCGCCAAACACGGGGTCATTGTAGTATTCGTCCATGTACCCACGGCCGAGCAGGAACTTCTCGCCAATCAGGGGCGCGTAGCTCTTCATCTCCGAACCCCTGCCCACGAACTTCTGGCCGCAGGGGTAAGCGAAGGTGACGGCATGCACACCCAGCAGCTCCTGAATCTGCGCGCTGGCCTCGTCAAGCTGTTGGGACATCCGCTCCAGGGTATAGTCCTCCAAGGCGTTTTGACGCGACCAAGGGAAGTTTCCGGTGCAAGGATGGGACACGCTATGGCTTCCGATTTCGTGTCCACTGGCCACCGCGCGCTTCCAGCCGTCGAGCCGTTTCTTGACCGCAGGAGGGTTAACAAAAAAGGTAACCTTGACACCGGTGGGGTTGATTACATCTAAGCCCTTATCAACTTGGCTGGCGCGTCCATCATCGAACGACAGACTTACCGCCACTCGCTTTCCCTCCGGCCAGTGGATCATCTTCATGGGTTCTTGGGGAGCAGAGTAAGACGGGGATTGATTCCCTACGGCCGTGGCGACAAGCAATGAAAAAAGGCAGGAGAGAATGCACAACCTTCTGTTTCGCGACATCATGTGGACCTCCGTGGTGATTCGGTAAGCGGGAGCAACGGGAGGCTGTCCGGAAGCGGGCAGCCTCCCGAGGTTGTCGGCACTAAAACAAAAACTTCAGGGCAAGTTGCAGGATGCGGGGGCTCCAGGCGCTTGAAACTTCACCATTCCCAATGTTGTTCGCGCCATTGCAAGGCGCCCCAGGCGCTGTCGCCCCGCTGCAAAAGGCGCTGATACCTTGCCATTGCGTGTGGTTGAAGGTGTTGAAAGTTTCCAGGCGGAACTGAACCGTCGAGTGTTCGCCGCTGAACCACGGCGCCTCGAAGTTCTTGAGCAGGGCCATGTCCCAGTTATTCCTTCCCGGCCCCCGGAGAACGTTGCGCCCCAGGTAGCCGAACATTCCCGGCTCCCCATTCGAGGCCAGTTGTGCCACCGCGGGCTGGCCAAGGTTAGCGGGATTGAACCATCCGACCGTCGGGCCGAACTGGGGATCATCAATCACTCCTTTGCTGACCCCCAACTTGCCCACGGAGTTGCACATGATACCTTCACCGATCCCACTGCTCATGCCGTTGATCCCGCAGCCAATGGACATCGGGGGGCCGCTCAAGAAGTTGGTGATGTTGCTGATCGACCATCCTCCCAGAGCTTGGCGCGCGAAGGCGTTCGAGGAATGGCGGAAGAACGGCACATCATAAACAAAGTTCGTGACCCACATTTGGGGACGATTGAAGTCGGAGGTGGCATACCACCGGTGCAAATTGCTGTCGTCGATCCCGTCCGCGTAGAAAGAGGATGACGAGTTATCGAGCGAGTGCGACCACGTGTAGGCCGATTGCATCGTCAGGCCATGGGTGAAGCTATGCCGATACTCCACCTGTAGGGAATTGTAGCTGGAGATGGCGGTGTCCTGCTGCATCGTAATCGTGCCATAGCCCTCATAGGGGACGAAAAAGATATTGGGTTCCTCCGCGTTGATCAGGACCTGCTGCACGTCGCAGACCCCCCCGGAAGTACAACCGGTAATCCCGGTTCCGGCCAAACCGGGAACCGTCATGGTCGTGGCTCCTAGAGGAACCTGGTTGAGATTTCTCTGGGCAGCGAGGTGGCGTCCCAGGCTTCCCACATAACTGACGGTCAGAAGGTTGTTGCCGCCGAAATCATGCTGCACTCCCAGGCTGAAATTCTGCACGGCGGGGAATTTCCAGACGGTGGGAATAGCCCCCGGGGTGGACGTGCCCGTCGGTTCCGTGGCGATGGTTGCGGAGCTTATGGGAGTGATGGCGGAGTAACCGTTCAGGTTGTCCAGAACGGGCGACAAAGTCGAGGGACCCGTTGTCCAGAGAGGGTAACCGGCCATGGACTCGTTGAAGCTGCCGATCTCGTAAAACAAACCATAGCCACCACGGACCACCGTTTTCCCCGACCCCGTGGGATCGTAAGCAAAGCCGAAACGGGGACCGATATTTCCATGTGTGGCATTGGTGCATGCCAGGGAGAACCCCATAGTGCCGCACTTCACGATGCCGTTCCCCGCCACATTCGGGTCGTAGATTTGGCCGGTGGCAGGGTTGGGGACCAACACCCCGGCAGAGTTGAGCGGAGCCTCCACCGCCGGATTATACAGGTTGGGCTCGAAGGCATAGCTGCCCGTCGCGGCTGTCATGGCCAAGTCGGTGAATAACGAGTACCGGAGGCCCAAGTTGAGGGTCAGCTTTTTGTTCACTTTCCAGTCGTCCTGGAAAAAGGGCTCGACGCTATACTGGCGGTAGCTCCGATATTGCATACCCCCGATGGGAATTCCGTTGAGCGTGGTTGAGCATTCCGTGTACGACCCGATCCGCCCGAGGTACATGTCGGCGAGAGCGTTTCCGGTGGTGATGGGGTTACTCACCCCGAAGCTCATATTGCCTTGCGAGTTACACCGGGCTTGACCCGCGAAGTTGTTATTCTGGCCGTAGAAGCCGAATTTGACCGTGTGACGGCCCAGGTTCCAGTTGATGTTTTCCTGGACGGTGATATAGGGGATTTTGGCAAAGGAATCTTCGAATTCATTCTGAGAAAAGCCGAACGGACCGCCCCCGCTGACCGAAACGGCAGGCAGAAGGGGATTGCCGCTGTTGCCGGCAAACAGAGTGGGGACCGTCCAGGAACTGGGCCTGTTAATCGAGTGCGCCGGTGAGGCGGCGCCGGCGACTTCCACCAGGGTCCAGTCATCATGGGTGAAACTGGTGATGAATTCGCTGACCAAGTTGGGCCGGAAGGTGTGAACCAGATGGATCACCGCGCTCTTGTTGGGAGCCGCAAACTGGGTCGCGGAAGTGCCATAGGTGGCTCCGGTCCAAAGCGTCGGAGTCACGGTGGTATCCCAGGTGTCCTGGGCGTAGCGGCCAAAGATCCAGGTCTTCTCGCTGATGTTTTCGTCAATCCGGATGGCGTCCTCGCGCCAGTTGGTGGGGACACTGGGGGCGGCGAGGTAACCGATCACCCCGTTGTTGGGCAGCGGCACGAGACCATTCAACAGGGCGGCGCCGTTCGGGTCGACCGTAACCTGATCAACCTGCACGCCGCCCACGGTGGGCAGAACGCAGCCCGAGGCGACAATGGCGTTGTAGTTGGGCGACCCGGGGTCGGTAGGTCCCAAGGATCCGGGTGCGTGGCATTCGCTGAAGTCGCCCGTCCGCTCCCGCGCGGAAGGCGTGTTGGCGCTGAGGACCGAGCCCTGGCGGATCCGCCGCCATTCCTCGTCCCAGAAGAAGAACGTCTTCGACTTGGCCGTGTTGTAGTGTCCGGGAATGTAAACGGGCCCGCCGAGAGTATAGCCAAAATTGTTCCAGATCAGCGGGGTCTTGGTAGCGTTCCCTCCCGGGGGGGCAATGGCACGATTGGCGAAGAAGTCGTTGGCATCAAAATGGTCGTTGCGGACATAATCATAGGCGGTGCCATGAAAAGTCTTGGTCCCCGACTTGGTCACCACCTGGATATCCGCACCCGCGTGCCGTCCCAGGTCGGCGCCGTAAGTGGCGGTCGAGATGCGAAACTCGGCGATCGAATCGATGGTGGGAAAGGTGTTCGTGGTGGTGTTCGAGGTCTCGTCGTCATTGACTCCCCCGTCCACCATCCAGTTGTTGTACGACTCCCGGTTGCCGTTGAAGGATATCGAGGTGTTGGCATACACGCCCACGTCCGTGCCGTCAAAACCGTTGTCCATCGCGGCCCCGGGAACCAGAAGGGCGAGTCCCGTAAAGTTGCGGCCATTGAGATCGAGACTCTGAATCTGCTGGCCGGAAATCAAACTGGAGACCGCGCCGGTTTCAGTTTGGACGCGCGGCACGTTCCCGACCACACTCACTTCTTCGGTTCGGGCGCCCACCTTGACGGTCACGTCGACGCGCTGAATCTGCCCGGCCGTCAGGGTAATGCCCGTCTGAACGGACTTCTGAAACCCCGGCGCCTCGACGGTCAACGTGTATTCGCCGAGCGGTACCGGAGCCACGGCAAACGCTCCCACGGCGTTGGTGGTCAGTTCCCGGACAAATCCCTTTTGGGGATTCTGGACTGTGACCTTGGCATCCGGAATGACAGCGCCCGTTGGGTCTGAAACCGTGCCCACGATGGAGGCCGTGTCTTGCGCCCAGACCGGGGCGGACACCAGCCAGAGAGCGAACACCAGAGCCCATGTTACTTTTCTCATGGTAAACCCCTCCTCTGTGAATGTAGATTCGACCCGGAGTCCCAACGCGAAGGAATTACAAGTGTCGCAGAAAGTTGCCAATATCCGAGACGTATATACACCCGCCGCATGGTCAAGTCAAGTTCAAATCGGGTAGTGTCCCAATTTGGACGTAGCGCCGCCATCTTGGCGGCTCCATGCCGGCTGGAAGCCGGCGCTACACTGCAGATTAGGACACTACCTCAAATCGGTGAAACACGGGGCGGGGGTGGGGACAATCGGGTCAGGGTTTCGGCGCCGGTACGGAGGGAGGCGGCGCTTTCCCCGACAACTGCTCCGCCTGCTTTTCGACAGCCGCGGCCTGGAGTCTCTGCGTCGTCGCCAACTCCTTCGCGGCCTCTTGGGATTGGCCGGCCTTGCGATAGGCCTGGCCCAACTGATAGTGGAAACTCGCCGTCTCCGGATCGAGCGCGATGGCTTCCTTCAGATAGCGAATGCCTTGCGCGATATCACCCTTCTGCACATAGGCCTTTCCGAGTCCCGCCAGCGATTTGGGCAACCGGGGGTCCCGCGCCAGAGCTTGCCGGTAGAACTTGATGGCTTCCTCCCATTGGCCCAGGGTGAGCGCAACCTCGCCGCGATTCTCATAGCTAAAGGGTTCGTGCGGAGTGAGGGTCATCTCCATGTCGAATTCCTTGGCGGCTTCCTGGAGCCTTCCCATGCGCTGGTAAACAACCCCCAGATTGTAGTGCGCAAAACCTAATTTGGGATCGAGGGAGATGGTTTTCTCCAGTTCCGCCCTGGCCGGCTCGTTTCGGTAGAGATCGAGGTAGGCTTTTCCCAGAAGAAAATGCAGGTGAGCGCTGTCGCCGCCGACCCGAACCATATGGTCAAAAGTCTTCTGGCAATCCTCCGCCCGTTTCACTTTGCCGTAGCTGATACCCAGCGCGAAAAGGTAATCGAGGTTATCTTGCTCTCCACTCTCCAAGGGTTCGAGCACCTGCACGGCATGCGAATAATTGTCGTTTAGAAAGTAATTCATCCCCAGGAGATAGCGGGCTTGGTAATTGTCCGGCTGGGCTTCGAGGACGTGCGAGAAGGCCACGATGGCTTTGGAAAACTCCTCTTTGTAATAATAGGCCAAACCCAGATTCAGATCGATGCCGGGGAGATTCGGGTTCAATTTCTTGGCTTCCAGAAACGCCTGAATGGCGGAGTCGTATTTCTCCATTCGCATGTACACAACCCCCAGGTCGGTGTACGCGGCGGCCGAGCGGGGATTGAGACGTAGGCCCTCTCGAAACCCTCGCTCCGCGGCGGCATAGTCCTTGTTGACCAGGGCCTGCTGAGCGCGCTCGAAGATGGCCCGCGGGTCTTGGGCGGGCGGCTGCTGAGCAGCCGCTCGCAGCGTGAACAGTGTCAGAAAGATCACCGGCAGCGTGGGGGTTCTCATCGCACCTAAGCTTCCGTCTTCCTTAGATCCCATATTTCTTGGCGTAATGGCGGAACGAGCGGTAGGACATTTTCAGGAGTTCGGCGGCTTGGCTGCGCACTCCCCCGGCGGCGTGCAAGGCGGTTTGCAGGTAGCGTTTTTCCAACTCGGCGACGTGCCTTTCAAGGTCAATGCCTTCGGGGGGAATTTGAATCATGTCCTCCCCACTGGCGACAATTCCAGTCACCGATTCCGGAAAATTGGCCAATTTGACGAGCCCGTCGCGTCCATCGCTGACCGCCACCGCGTGCTCGATGGCATTTTCAAGTTCGCGAACATTGCCCGGCCAATTCCAGCGGCGCAGGGCCCCCAAAGCCTCCGCGTCAAAATCGCTCAGGGGCTTTCCCATCTGCAAAGCGAACTTGCGCAGGAAGTGTCGCGCCAGCGGTTCAATATCCGTAGGGCGCTCCCGCAGAGGCGGAACGTGAATGGGAATGACGCTGACGCGGTAATAGAAATCCTCGCGAAACTGGCCATTCGCCACCATCTTCTTCAGGTCGCGGTTGGTGGAAGCAATCAAGCGCACATCCACCGACACGTCCATAGCGCCGCCCAGGGGACGCACAGATCTTTCCTGGAGAACCCGCAGCAGTTTGACTTGCATGCCCAGGCTGGTTTCGCCGATTTCGTCCAGAAAGAGCGTGCCCCCGTGCGCCGATTCGATAATTCCCTTGCGGTTGGACTCGGCGCCGGTAAATGCGCCTTTGAGGTATCCAAATAGTTCACTCTCCAGCAGCGTTTCCGGGAACGCCCCGCAGTTAATCGAAACGAAGGGCTTTTCCCGGCGCAGGCTGGCCTCGTGGATGGCGCGGGCCACCAACTCCTTGCCCGTGCCGCTTTCCCCGGTAATCAGCACCGTGCTGGTGGTGGGCGCCACGGTGCGGACCATCTCCAGAATGGATTCAATGGGCCGGCTGTGCCCGACGATGTTTTGCGCGGCAAATATCCGCAGGAGCTCGCGGCGCAGGCGGAGATTTTCCTCACGCAGGGCCAGCTCCTCGAGCGCCCGCTCCACCGTCAGAGTGAGCTCCTCCACCAGCGATTCCGTCTTAATGACGTACCGGTAAGCTCCCAGGTTCAAGGCTTTGATGGCCGTGGACATGGTGGGTACGGCGGTAATCAAGATGAACGCCGCAGGATTGCGGGTCGCGCGTGCCCACTCCAACAAATCGATACCCGTCATGTCCGGCATGCGGATATCGGTGATGATCAGGTCGTAGACCTGTGACTCAATTTTCTTCTGGGCGGCTTGGCCGCTCAAGACCGTTTCCACCCCATGGCCCTTTTTGCGAAAGGCGATTTCCAGGAGCTGGCAAAGCGATCTCTCGTCATCGACAATCAGCAGTCGCGCCATTCCATGTCCCTCATCGCATGCTTCCCCGGGAATCCGTCAGAGCCTGGGCCGTTTGCAGCTTGGCGTGCGCCGGCAGGTGAGCTTCGCGGGGCAATTCAATCACGAATCGCGCCCCCTTTCCCGTCTGGGAATCCACCCGGACGGAACCCTGATGTCCCTGGATGATCTGGTAAACCAGCGGCAATCCCAATCCCGTCCCCTGATTGAAACCCGATTGAAACGGCTCGAACATTTTCTCCATTTGCCTGGGGCTAAAGCCGATGCCGGTATCCCCCAGCACCACCCGAATGCGCTTGCCCGCTTCTTCCGCTTGGACCGTGAGCGTGCCCCCCTTGGGCATGGCCTTCAGGGAGTTATCGCAAATATTCCAAAAGACCTGCCGGAGCTTATCAGCGTCCGCCATCATGGTCACGGCGCGGCGCGGAAATTTGCGTTCAACGTGAATTTGCGGGCCGAAAAGGGGATGATGTTCCAGCAACAGAAGAGTTTCCTCCAGCAGGGTCACCACATCCACTTGATGAAACTCAAAGCGCTGGTCGCGGGAATAAAGAAGGAAATCCGATACCAGTTTGTTCAGCCGCTCGGACTCGTGGCTCACAATCGCGATCAGCTTCGCTTGATCCTCATCGAGGTGGCTGATGGCGTGCAACAACTTCACGGACCCCGCAATCGAAGCTAGAGGATTGCGGATTTCGTGGGCAATGCCCGCCGCCATGCGGCCCAGGGTCGCCATGCGGTCCTTGGTACGATACTCCGCTTCCCGCCGTTTCTCCTCTGTAAGGTCCTGAAAATTGTAAACGTACCCCACCACGCCGACCTCCGGCATCCGCAGCGGCGATGATGAAACACCGATCACACGGAATTCCTTTTGCGGATGCCGATAGGATATTTCCTGGCGGGCGAGGGGGGCAGCCGATTCCGAATGGGAAGAGGTGTCCTCCGCCAAACCAGGGAAGATCCCCGCGATGGGTGTAAAGCGCAATTCCTCGATTTGGCGCCCCAGGATTTCCGCCCCGGCGGGGTTCAACTCCGTGATCGTGCCATTCAGGTCGGTGCTGAGCAGGCCCTCCCGCATGCTCTGGATGATGTTTTCATTCTTGGCTTGCAGGCTCGCCACTTGCCCGCTCTTGTCGCGCAACTCGCGGCCGGTTTTGCGCAGACTTTCCGCCAAATAACTCGAAAGGTATGCCACGGCGAAAAACCCGAAGAAGCTCGCGCCAATTTTCACCTGGAGCGCCCTCATCAGCTCCGGCGTCAGGGTGGTGTTGGCCGCCAGGAATCGCAACCCCGGGAATTTCGTTACGAGGGCTGAGTACCAGCCGGGAAGATAGACGAACTCGATCATTCCCCCCATGAATACGAAGCTAACGCCGGCCACCATGAACGCCCGCCCCCGCGTCAGGAGAACGCTCGCCAGCATAATCGTCAGCAGATAGAGCGAAAAATAGTTGCTCTCCAGGTCACCCGTCACATGGACAATGGCGGTGATGATCACGATATCGGAAAAGATCTGAAGGTAGGCCTGCAAGAGGTAATCGTGGCTGAGTTGATTGTAAATCAGAAAAAACAGGCTGACGATGTACCACAGAATGACCGCCTCGCCCAGATAACGGATGGAAGCCACGTTGGTAGGATTGGTCAACTGGTGGATGGAATAGTCGATGGCAAAGACAAAAGTGATAATGACGAAACGGATCTTGATGACCCAGGGGAGCCAGTCCTTGATTTCATCAGTGAAAATCATAATCACAGGTGCCAGGTGTCAGGTATCAGGTGTCAGGCGCTGCGTTTGGGGAAAAGCCGAAAGTCGAACTTCGCCTTGCCCGGATGCGGTCGGTGCAAACCTCGCGAGTTCGTCACAGAATTTTCACTTTCGATTTTCGCACCCTGCTCTGCGCCCAACCGCTGGCACCTGACACCTGGCACCTGACACCTAGCGTTAGCCCGCCAGTTTTCCGATCAAGCTGAACAGCGGCAGGTACATGGAAATGACCACGCCGCCGACCACCACGCCCAGGATGAGAATGATCATCGGTTCCATGGCGGTCAGCAAGTCGCCCACCGCGGCATCCACTTCGTCCTCATAGAAATCGGCCACCTTGCCCAGCATGGAATCCAAAGCGCCAGTCTGTTCCCCGACGCCGATCATTTGCACCACCATGTTGGGAAACTGGCCGGTCTCGCGCAGGGGATCCACAATCGTCCGGCCCGTCTCGATGGCCTTGCGGACGGTCAGGATGGCTTCTTCGATGACGGCGTTGCCGGAGGTCCGGGCGGTGATATCCATGGCTTCGAGCATGGGAACGCCGCTAGTGATCAGCGTGCCGAGGGTGCGGGTAAAACGCGCCACCGCGATTTTCTTCATCAGATTGCCCAGCAGCGGGAGCTTCAAAATCAGCTTGTCAATCATCATGCGGCCGGAGGGAGTTGCGTAATATTTCTTCAACCCAAACACCCCGGCGGCGCCCAACACAATCATGGGCAGCGCGAACGTGGCAATGGCATTGCTGAGCCCGATCACGATGCGCGTGGGCAAAGGCAAGTCCACCCCCAACCCGGCAAACAGCGTGGCAAAAATGGGAACCACTTTCCAGAGGAGCAGGAAGATAACGCCGCCCGCAATGAGGACCACGGCCACCGGGTAAATCAGCGCCGACTTCACGGCGCGTGAGAGCTTAACCGCTTTCTCAATGTAACCCGAGAGGCGTTGCAGAATGCCGTCCAGAATACCCCCGGTCTCACCCGCTTCCACCATGTTGCAGTAAAGGGGATCGAAAATTTTGGGATACAAACGCAGACCGTTGGCCAGGGTGGAACCCGCCTCCACGGAACTTCTCACCTCCGCCAGGGCCTTCGCGAAGCCCGTGTTTTCCTGCTGGCTCGAGAGGATTTCCAGGCACTGCACCAGGGGCAAGCCGGCGTCAATCATGACTGAGAATTGCCGGGTAAAAATGGCCAGTTCCTTGGGCGAGACCTTCCCGGTCATTTTGGGCTTGGGGAAGGCCATCTCTTTGCCTTTTTCCTTAATGAGGGTGGGGGTCAGTTGTTCGCGGCGGAGCGCGGCCTGAAGCACCTCACGCGTGGGGGCGTTGCGCGTCCCGGTGCGCGACGCGCCGGTGCGGTCTTTGTATCGAACTTCATATTCGGGCATTGTTTCACCTCAATCAGTTAGCTTCACATCTGCCGCACCTTTCGCCCTTCCCAGCTCTTTGGCCGGGTCGCGAGCGAGACCTTCAGCGTCGGGCAGGAGCGTAAGGAGTGGTCGGGCGTTGAGGGGCTCCACCGGTTGCACTGCCGCGGTTGATCATATCCTGGAGCTCATCCTGGTTGCTGGAACGGCCCAAAGCGGTCTCCAGGGTAATGGTCTTCTGCATATAGCACGAATATAGCGACTGGTTAAACGTCTGCATCCCGAACTTGTCCTGGCCCGATTGCATCGACGAGTAAATCTGGTGAATTTTATCTTCACGAATCAAGTTGCGAATGGCGGCGTTGGGGACGAGGATTTCCATGGCCAGGACCCGGCCCCGCCCATCCGCCCGCGGCAAGAGCGCCTGGCAAAGGATGCCTTCCAGAACCAGGGACAGTTGCGCGCGAATCTGCGCCTGCTGGTGAGAAGGGAACACGTCGATAATCCGGTTGATGGTCGAGGACGCCGAATTGGTGTGCAGGGTGCCAAACGTCAAGTGGCCGGTTTCCGCAATGCGGAGCGCCGACTCAATGGTTTCCAGGTCGCGCATCTCCCCGATCAACACCACGTCCGGGTCCTCGCGCAGAGCGGCGCGCAGGGCGTTGGAGAAGGAATGCGTGTCCGAGTGCACTTCCCGCTGGTTCACCAGGCAGCGCTTGTGGGGGTGGATGAATTCGATGGGGTCTTCGATCGTCAGCATGTGCTCGTAGCGGCTTTCGTTGATCGAGTCGAGCATGGTGGCCAGGGTGGTGGTCTTGCCGCTGCCCGTGGGCCCGGTCACCAGGATGAGGCCACGCGGTTTATCGCAGAGTTTGCGCAACACCGGGGGCAGCTTGAGCTGGTCGAAAGTCTTGATCTCGAACGGGATCACGCGGAATACCCCGGCGGTGGCGCCGCGCTGGTTGAACAGGTTGCCGCGAAAGCGCGCAATGTTCTTAATCCCAAAGGAAAAATCGAGTTCGAGGTTTTCTTCAAACCGGTGCTTTTGCGAGTCGGTCAGGATGCTGTAAACGAGTTGCTTGGTTTCCGCGGGGCCCAGCGGCGGAATATCATCCAAGGGCTTGAGCTCGCCGTGCACGCGGACGCGGGGTGGCGAGTTGGTGGTCAGGTGGAGGTCGGATCCTCCCAAATCAACCATCCGCTTCAGCAATTCGCTGAGAGTCGGTAAAGGCATCCCGTTGTCTCTCCCTGTTAAACGGTATACGGCATACGGTACACGGTTTACCGCGACCTATCCGCGCGGACGGGCGCAAGATTCACGATCTTCGAATTCCGGCTCACCCCCGCCGCCTCCCGTATGCTGTCTTACCGTCTACCGTCTACCGTATGCCGCTTAGAGTACGGTCTCACGAAAGACTTCTTCCAACGTCGTCTGCCCCAAGGCGGCCTTAATCAAGCCACTCTTGCGCAGACTAATCATTCCCTGCTCGATGGCCTTCTTGCGCAATTCCAACGCCGAGGCGCCCACCAGGATCAATTCGCGAAGCTCGTCGGTGATTTCCAATACCTCATAAAGGCCGCAGCGTCCCTTGTACCCTTTGTTGCCGCAGGTGGAACACCCCGTGCCTTTGTAGACCTTGACGGTCTTGGCCTGTTCCGGGGTATAGCCGGCGTCAATGAGTACCTGGGGAGAAGTTTCTTCCGGCGTCTTGCAATCCACGCAAATCCGCCGCACCAGCCGCTGGGCGACGATCATGTGGACGGAAGTGGCCACCAGAAATGGCTCAATGCCCATGTTCATCAAGCGCGAAATGGTGGAAGGCGCGTCATTGGTGTGCAGGGTCGATAGCACCAAGTGGCCGGTGAGCGCGGCTTTGATGGCGATTTCCGCCGTCTCGAAGTCCCGGATTTCCCCCACCAGAATAATGTTGGGGTCTTGCCGCAGGAACGAGCGCAGCGCCGCCGCGAAATTCAGCCCGATCTGCTCCTTCATCTGCACCTGGTTGATTCCGTGCAATTGAAACTCCACCGGGTCTTCCGCGGTGAGGATGTTGGTGTCCGGCTTGTTGAGCTGAGAGATCGAGGAATATAGGGTATTGGTTTTTCCGCTGCCGGTCGGCCCGGTCACCAGGACCATACCGTAAGGTTTGAAAATCGCCTTGGTGAACTTGTCGAGCGACTCCTGTTCGAACCCCAGCTTGGTCATGTCAAGCCGCAGGTTTTCTTTGTCCAGCAACCGCATGACGACTTTTTCGCCGTGCAGGGTGGGAAGGACCGAAACGCGGAAATCGAGCTGCTTCTTTTTTCCGTCCTTCATCATCTTGATCATGATGCGGCCGTCCTGCGGCAAGCGTTTTTCGGAGATATCCAACTTTGACATGATCTTGACGCGGCTGATAATCGCATCCCGCAATTTGAAGGGAGGATTCATCATCGTCTGGAGAACACCGTCAATGCGGTAGCGGACGCGATATTCCTTTTCGTAAGGCTCCAGGTGGATATCGCTGGCGCCGCGCTTCACCGCGTCCGTCATAATGTAGTTCACCAGTTTGATAACTGGCGCTTCCTCGGCCGCCTTCTCCAGTTGCTCGAGGTTGAGCGTTCCCTCCTCGTCGCCTTCCAGTTCCAGGCTTTCGGCCTGGCTCTCGTCAATGAAGTTGACGATCTCTTCCAGCTCTTTCTTGCGCTCCTGGTCTTCGGCGCTACCATAGTGCTTCTTGATGGCATCCAGGATGGCGGCTTCCGAAGCCACCACCGGTTCAATGTTGAACCCCGTCATGAACTTGATATCGTCCATGGCGAACACGTTGGTGGGGTCCACCATGGCGAGCGTCAAGGACGATCCCACCCGGCTGAGCGGCAACACTTGGTACTTGGTCGCGGTGTCCATGGGGATCAGCTTGGTGACGTTGGGGTCGACCTCAAAATAGGCGAGATTAATGGAGGGAACACCATACTGGCGTGAGAGGACGGCCGTCACCTCATCGTCGTTCAGAAAACCCAATTTCACCAGGGAATTCCCTAGCCTTCCCCCGTTCGTCTTCTGATGTTCAAGCGCTTGCTTAAGCTGATCCGGGGTAATCAGGTTTTCTTTAAGAAGAATTTCCCCGAGCTTGCCCGACATTCACCAACCCCCACGTTCTCCGGCATGACCTAAACCTTCATCCACACTCCCACCTCCGCTTGCGACTTCTTGCAAGTGGCTGCAAGTCACGAAGTTATTCGCATCGTAAGTAACTCCTGGCAAGTTGTCAAGGCGATTCCCTAGGGACTTGCCCGCCGCGCGGCCTCTGGCCGCAATCACGGGTGCGCTCTGGCGGCCGTCCGTGGCTTCCTGAGGCTCCGGAGATTCAAGTTTGCCATTACTTGCTTGCCAACGTACCGATGATTTTACACCATTTGCGGCTGGGCAGCGCCCGGCGATTGCTCCCCCTATTTTTTCAGGAGCCACACTTCCGCCACCTGGGCGCCGCGGCCATTGCCTCCCAGGCCCGCCTCGCGGGTCCAAACCAGCGTCAATTCTCCGCCCGCCGTAGCCTCCGGCGGGATATCGAATTCCCGGGGAGCCGGCGGCTGCGGCTTGCTGATCAGAGGATGAATTTCCGGTCCGCCCTCGCAGACCAACCGGATTTTCATCTCCGGGGAATCACCCGCGTAGATCACCCGCACCTTGTACCGCGCCTGGGGATCAAGCGCCGGGTAGTGCAATCGCAGCGGCGCATCAAACAAGGCTTCGGCCCAGCGCTTCCACGCCAGGGGCATCTCCGCGGGAAGCGGACAGTCATGGCCGATCAGAACCGACCTGCGCAGTTCCGGGTCCTCGACGCTTCCCAACCCGCGCACCAAATGTGACGGGCGCGCGATGTCGCCCAGGTCATCGTAATAACCTCCGGCCCCGGGGTTGGTGCGATCCAAAACTTCTTCCATTGCCCGGACCTGATCGATTGCCATAGGTCGGGACCGAATCTCGCGTAGGCGCCTGGCCAGCCACGGACCATTCGTGACCGGGGCATCGACGGTGTCAAGGTTGCCCCCGCGATCCACGGACTCGGCCTGGTAACGCTCTACCGACAACTGCATGCGAATACTTTGGAAAAGAGCTTCCGCGAGTTGCAAAATGCGCGCACGTTCTTCCTGAGCCACCGGCTGGGTGAAGGCCCTGGCCAGAACGGACTGCGCCTGCCCGATCACCAGCATGGGGTCCATTCCGTTAGTGGGAGTCTCATCGCGAACTCCCTCGTCGTTGAGCATGCCGGGATGGGCACCCACGGTGTGAATTTCCTCCAACTTGTCGAGCGCCTGGTTGTACAAATCCGTCTCATAAATCAGGCGGCGGCGCACGTAAGCGTCATAGTAGGCTCGATAGAGCCCTTGCTGGAAGCGCCAATTCAGCAGTTCGGCGGGGGTCGCGGCGCGCTCCATGGTCTGGAAGCGCGCCAGGGTGGCGTCCACATTCTCGTTGGCTAGCAGCGGCCCCTGCCAGGCTTTCTCCAGCTCTACGAGGCCCCGGGCAAAATCCTCGGCGTAGCGGAGGCTGATGAAGAAGCGGCCATAATCACGCAAGACATCGATGACCTTCGCCTCGGGATCCCACGCCAGTGCGTTCCAAATGAATTTGTTGACGTCGTCGTTACATCCCTCCGAATACGTGCCGAACCCGGAGGAGTAAGGCAAATAGCGCCGCGCAATGTTGGCGAAGGCCTCCGGCCGCGGACAGATCGGTTCCCTTCCCTCGGTCAGCGCCAAGGCCACGTCCCAGTCGGGAACGGGGAATTGGCATTCCATGGTGTGTGTAATGTCGGGGTATAAGCGAATCGGGTAGCGTTCCGGGACGAGCTTGCGCAAGGTAGGCAAGTCCACTCGCGTTTGCGGTCCGAAGACCACGCCCCCGAGCCAAGTCGGCTGGCCTTTCAGAATGTCCAGGAATTCGTCCAGCCACGCCTGCGTGAAGGATTGCGGCGACATCCACATTTGGCCCTGGGGATGGTATTGGCGCAGATTCTGCGCCTGCTTTTCCAGCAAAGCCATCAGGTATTTTGGTTGGGTATGGCCAGGATCGCCGCCCGGCACGAACACCGCATCGATCCGCGGCAGGGCTTTGAAAATTTCTCCCCAGGCGGCGAGCTCGCGCTCGACCGTCGCGGGGTCGGAATAGTCGGGCTCCATCGCCGGATACCAGATCCAAACGTCCAATCCGTACTCATCACCGATCCGCGACATCTCGACCATCATTTCTTTGGGCGGAAGGGTGAAATGCGGACTGTCCGTGTCGTCGTCCGAACGCGGCGGGATCAGTTCAATAAAGTTGCAGCCGAAAAGCGCCAGCTCGCGGATGTATTGGTCCCAAAGGGCCACCGTCCAGCCGTCGTAGGAATTGGTTTTCGGCCGGTAACCGAGCTGATGTCCGCGCAGGGGATACCTGGGCGAGGATTTGATTTCCAAATGGCTCTCCACTTCCACCCGGAGTTTGGTCATGCGCAGCGAGCGCAGGAGTTTACCCACCCCAAACAGCACGCCGCGCTCGTCCGCTCCGGCAACGCAAACCACCGGTGCGCCTTCACCCGGCGCGACGTGAATCGTGTAGCCTTCCGCCTCCCGCACCGCCCCTTGACCGTGAATCCCCGCCGGCAGGCGCCCGCGCAGACGGTTCAGTGTGGAGTTGGTTCCCGCCACCACCATCGGCGTCGAGATCGTGGGCCATGAATGCACAACCGGCAAACGCAACTCGGTCCGCTTTTCCACCTCTTGAGCCAGAACCGTCAGCGCCCGCTCTTCGCGTGGGGGAAGGCCCGGCGGGGCAAAGAGTTTTGCGGCGCTGAGGTCGAGCCACTCTTCACCGGCGGCGGAGTTGTCCTCAGCCCATGCCGGCGAAAGCAGAGACGGGCCCCGTGCGCCGCCGCCCGATGGCGCAAGGGAGATTCCGGCCGCTGAACCCAAGAAGCTGCCCGCTTGTTTTAGGAAATGCCTTCGGTCAACCGTCATACCCACCCCTCTAACTTCATAAGTCAGGGCGTGGCTCGTTACTTGAGCACACCGAGTCGCGAGGCAGATTGTATCGTCAGACGATGTCGCGGCCAAGGGTCGCCTGATTAGAGTTTGGACCGCAAATGTCGTGCGGTCCCCCGTTCTTTGGAGTCCGCTATCGGAGCTCGGGTGCTTTCCTGATTTCAGATGTAGCGCCGGCTTCCAGCCGGCATTGAGCCGCCAAGATGGCGGCGCTACGGTCAAATCAGGATAGCACCGGAACTCGCATCAAACCCAGTGAAGCCTTGGGATGCATGTTACAATTTCATTTCTCAGGGGTTTCAATTGCATTTGGAGGATGACATGAAGCTTTCCCCCGTGCCGCCCGGGCCCAAGGGGCATTTTCTGGTGGGCTCATTACCGGAGATTCAGCGAGATGAGTTGGATTTTCTTATGCGGCTGGTCCATGAACACGGCGACGTGGTCCACGTACGAGTGGTCAATCATCACGCTTACGTCCTCAGCCACCCTCGGGATATTGAAACCGTCCTGGTCAGCAAAAGCAGCAATTTTATCAAATCGGTTTTCCTGCGGGAGAGCCGGGCGCTTTTCGGCGATGGGTTGCTCACCAGCGATGGCAGCCTGTGGCAGCGGCAACGGCGCTTACTCCAGCCGGCATTTCATCATGACCACGTGCTTTCCTACACGCGCACCATGCTCGAATCAACCGCGCGCATGCTGGCCACCTGGCAGGACGGCGAAGAGCGCGACGTGCATCAGGACATGACGCGCCTGACCATGGAGATTGTCGCCAAGGTTCTGTTCGGAGAAGAATTCAGTTCGGACGCCGCGCAAGCCTGTGAAGCCTTTGCCCTTTTCTTCAAGCAATATGACGAACGCTTCGGCCTGTACCTGATTCCCGAGTGGCTTCCCACGCCCGATAACCTTCGCTACCGCCGAGCCATCAAGCGATTGGACGAGATTGTTTTGAGAATTATTCGCCGCAAAGTGGCCAGCGGCAATGGCCACTCGCCGGATGTCCTTTCCGTATTGCTGAGCGCGCGCGATGGAAATGGAGCGGGAGTCCAAGAGTCCCAAGTGCGTGACGAGATGATGACGCTGTTTTTCACCGGCCACGAAACCACCGCGCTGGCGCTGGCGTGGACGTTCTACCTGCTGGGTCAAAATCCCGACGCGGAGCGAAAACTCCACGCGGAAGTCAATACCGTTCTGGAAGGCCGCGCGCCCACCTTTCACGACTTGGCGCGCCTGCCGTTTTTGGAAATGGTCTTCAAGGAATCACTGCGCCTATATCCTCCCGCCTTCGGCGTGGTGCGTGAAGCGGTGCATGACTGCGAAATTGCCGGGTATCCCATCCCTAAGGGAGCCACCCTCGCCATGTTTCAGTGGGTGGTTCATCGCGATCCGCGATTCTTTGATCGGCCTGAGGAATTCGTCCCCGAACGGTGGGAGAAAGATTTCGCCAGGAGCCTCCCCCGCTGCGCGTATTTTCCTTTCGGCGCCGGGCCCCGCCTGTGCATCGGCAACACGTTCGCCCAAGCGGAAGTGCCGTTGGTACTCGCCGCCATCACTCAGAGGTTTCAACTCAAGCTCGTGCCCGGGCACCGAGTGGCCACCGCCCCATCGCTGACCCTTCGCCCGTTAAAGGGCATCCGGGTAACGCTCAAAAAGCGCTGAGGAATGATTCGATCTCACTACACACTCCCCCCTGGAGAAGCGCTCAGTCTCATCCGTGCGCAGGACCTAAACTGGCAAGGTATCTAAGAATTGGAGCCCGGCGAGGCACCCCGATACGGATGATCGCTCCACCCACACCACGCGGGAGGGGATGGCCCGCCCGGCGTCACCCGAGGGGATAATTCCAACCATCTCCCCAGGGAACAGCACAAAAGTAGTTCGAACCCGTAAACCTCGGCTCGAGAGATCAACCGTGTAAGCGTCGTGCTCGATCTTGGACCCTTCCCAATCCAGCAACAAACTAACTGGTATTGTCGCTGATACGCGTTGTGCACTGCGCACGGGAGCAGAGGAAGATACTTGCATGGGGACCTTCCCGGCCCGGAATTTGATGACCACAGCCCATGAAACTATAGCCCTGAAGTAAGCGAAAGTCAACAGGAAAGATACTCATGTGGTATTGGCGATGCCGTTAGCGGTGAGCGGTCACGGCCAACACGGCCGCGCCACGACAAAGGGAGGCACAATCTTCTTGTAGCTCGGGCCCTGTCCCAGCTTGTTCCTTACAATCACCACGCGTGGCCCCCCTCCTCGCCAAGGAGGGGGGTGGGGGAATCCAGTGTTACTAGGAGCCTGTCGGAGATAGAGTTCGGCCTCTGATGGGAGGCGGTTGAATTTTCATCGAAAAGTCGGGGCTTACTCTTCTTCGGATATCGCGCGCAGCGACTGAACGTCGCAAATCGCCACAGCTTCACGGCGAGGTATTACGACTCCGCGGGCTTCCCAAGCGGAGAGGAGCCGGCTCACTGTAAACAGTGTCGTGCCGGTCATCTGCGCCAGATCCTCGTGCGAAAGGGAGATTTCAACCCCCTCATTGACCGGCCGGCCTATCGTTGTCAGTAACCGCAAGAGCTGGAGAGCGACGCGCGGGCGTACTCGCACCGTTGCCATCTCAAGAAATCGGTCTTCCAGCTCCCGCAGGTGCTCGTCGAGAATTGCAGCCATGTTTTGGTGCAGGCCCGGAAAACACTCTACCAGGCCTTTGAAAGCTCGGGCATCCCAGACGAGCGTCCGGCACGCCCGAAATACTTGCGCCGTCGTACAATGCAGGCCACACGAAAACAGGCCCACTGCACCCAGGACGTCGCCAGGTACCGCCAGCCTGATGATGATCTCTTCCCCTCCGTGTGGTTTCCCGCCTGGTCCCGCAAGAGCTTGGCGTTCCATCCGACGACCTTCATCGGAACCCCCAGGGTACCCAGAGTGAAATACTCGGCGACGGAAAGGTTAACGAGGCGTAGGGCGGCCTTCCCGCCCACCGGAATGTTGATGATGGCAGGCAGCGGCTGCGAGAAATGCGTCCTGCCATCCGACGACTGCGTGAACATGGGGCCAGGGGTGACCGTATCAGGGTAGCTGCGCCCGTTCAGGTCGCTGCGGAAATCGCGCTGGTAGCGGACGTTTACGCGATAACGCTCCGGCCCGAGTACAACCGTGCTGACGTTGTCGCCGCCGATGGCGTTCTCGACCACTTTCTGCGCATCTGCGACGGAAATATTGTAGCGCGCCAGTTGTTCACGGTTCCATTCGAGATCAATGAAATGGCCAACGGCGGTGCGTTCCGCCAGCACGCTACGCGTCCCCTTTACGTTATTCAGCAACGCTTCGATTTGGGTGCCGATTTCCTGAATTTGCTGCAAATCCGCGCCTGCGATCTTCAGGCCCACCGGAGTCCGAATGCCGGTGCTCAACATATCAATGCGCCCTCGGATGGGCATGGTCCACGCGTTGCTGACTCCCGGAAGCTTCAGGGCGCGATTCATCTGGCTGACCAACTCCTCGGTCGAGATCGTATCGGGCGTGAAATGACGGAAAACGCGCTTCGCCCATTCCCGCGCCCAGGAGGAATACCAGGTATCAACCCGTCGCCACGCCGAGCGGGGCTTCAGGACAACGACGGTATCGAGCATCGAGAGGGGCGCCGGGCCGGATATTCACCACAAATTGTTCAAGAGATAGCATCCGCTGGGTCCGCCATTTTGAGGTGGGCCAACCCATCTTCTCCTGAGAGCATCTCACGGGGTCGGGCAGAAAAGGGCTGAACTTCGGAGGTTTTTTGCACATGATAATGTGGACGCGCACGTCCGTGTCGATCGGCATGCCTGGGCCTTCTCTGCTGCTGCGTTCGGATTGGTTTCGCTCAGGGTGGACCCGCGGACCCCGGCACTCTCCCCTTGACCGTCGCGGTGGGAGCGCCTCTTCATATCGTTTTGACCAAGAAAGTTCCCGTCAAACATGCCGGTGTTCCCGTCGAGGGAAAGGTGGTCGAGAATGTCTACGTGTTTGACCACTTAGTTATCCCTGCGGGGAGCCGAGTGTTCGGGCAGGTGACGAAGGTGGACACCGCTCCGCGTAAAGAGCGAGTCCTTGCCATCGCCAATGGCAATTTCACACCCTTGCGGCAGGCGCACGTAGATTTTAACACCCTGGTGGAACCTGACGGGAAGGGCATCCCCTTGCAGTCGAACGTGTCTCAGGGTGCGCCCAGCATGGTTCATATGGTCGCGGGCGGAAGCGAAACGAAGAAAAAAGGTCGAGTGGCAACCAAGGTGGACCAGATCCATCAACAGGTATTGAATCAAGAAGAGGCCGCGATTAACAATGTGACCGCGCCGGGCAAGGTGCAGCGGCTGAAGGCGGCGCTGTCCGCAAGATTGCCCTACCATCGACCGTCTTTGCCGGTGGGCACAAACTTCACCGCTGAACTCAAAACGCCTTTGCCCTTTGGTACGGAAACTCCCCCACCCCAGCAATTGGAAAAAATGGGAGGACCCATACCACCGGGAAGCCTCGTTCACGTCCGTTTGGTTTCGCCCCTGAGTTCAGCGACGGACCACCGGGAGACTCCGGTTCGCGCTGTAGTGTCACAACCTCTTTTTTCTTCTGACCACACCCTGATCCTCCCGGAGGGTGCGCGGCTAAACGGGGCCCTCACGGAAGCCGTGCCTGCTCGTCTGTTCGGCCGGAATGGGCAACTCCGCTTTACGTTTCGGCAGTTGGAGCTTACCCCCGGAGCGACTCGCAAAGTTGAGGCCAGCCTGCAAGGAATCGACGCTGCCTCGGAGAGTCACTTGCAACTCGATGCCGAGGGTGGCGCTCATGCTGTGACGCCCAAGACGAACTACGTCATGCCTGCCATTGATGTCCTCCTGGCGGCCACGTCCCTGGACCTCGACGAGGGGCGCGGAATCCACGGCAGCGCGGCGGGGCAAAGTGCGGACTATGGCGGAGCAGGAATAAGGGGTGCAGCAAGCCTGGGATTCGTGGGCGCCGTAATCAGCCTGCTGGCCCACTCCCGTCCGGTCAGCGCGGGTTTTGCCTTCTATGGCGCGGGATGGGCGGTCTATTCTCACTTTGTGGCACGCGGCGTGGACGTAGTCTTCCCCAAAAACACTCCCATGGAGATCCGCTTTGGGACGCACGATGGCTCAGCACCCGCTACTCGCGCCAATCATTTCGTTTCACGGGTTGCGATACCCGACAGGATCTTCTAACCGTTTAACGGGCCTAATAATGCCGTAAGTCCGCCCGACATGAAGATCGGGAAATACCTCCGCTTCCGCAGAAAGGATGTTCTTGGACGGTTGGACGAATACAAGATATAATTCTCGCCGGAGGGAAAGGCTGGACGGCTGGAAACGGAGAAGCTATGCGAAGACGTTTTCAGCAGGGCCGAGTCTTCAAACGAGGGAAGAGACGCAAGGTGTGGGTTGGGCGCTTCTACGAGCCCATGTGAGCCGGGGTAATTGGGTCAAAGTCAAAGCTTATCGGATCCAAACGGACCCAAGTTGCAATTCGAATTGCAATGCCAGCACGGCAAGTGATATATTCTAAAGGTCGCGCCTGTAGCTCAGATGGATAGAGCGGCAGACTTCGAATCTGGAGCAAAATCTGTATCTTATTGGTTCGCTTAGCTTTTCCCTGCAGATTAGACCACGGTTTTGCTTGGTATTCGGGCCTTAACGGACGCGAATTGGACGCGAGTTTTTGCGCCGGGGCTGAATGTCATCATTCGCTAGAATTCCGCCCCACTAGAATATCAAAGGTGGAGCATGTGCGAGCGCTTTATTTGCTGTAGCTTTGCCATCATGGTCGATCTGTTCATGGCTATTGTTCGGGCGCTCAGATTCCATCCTGCGGCAATGCAGGGTGCGTCAAGCGGACCAGGCGCATCACTTCCCAAGCGCACCGCCTGCTGACTGTCCCTGCCAGAAATTCGATCGACAACAAAGGGCGACTAATTCACAGGGGTGTTACAGAGTCGAGGGAGTTGTTGAGCAGATGCGGGCACCAGATTTCATGTCGGCGCGAACTCGGGGATTTGCCTATTCCCAGGGGCCGGAGTCTTCGCGGACCGCGGTCGGAAAGCATCCTTGCTCAGCCCGAGAACGATCCTTCAAGCCGCCCGCCGTTCGTAGCGGTGATGGAGTCCGCCGACCTCCGGCAGTTCAATGACTGACCCCAGCTCCGGCGGTTGAACCGGTCGGGTCTCCGGTGCATCTTTCTCCAGTGACAAGTGCGTGCGCGCCCCGTTGTAATAATCGAAGTACGATTTGAGCGTGCGTCGCAAAGACGATTCGTTGAACACGACGATGTGGTCCAGACACTCCCGCCGGATCGATCCGATCAGGCGCTCCCCATACGGGTTCTGCCATGGCGATCTCGGGGCCGTCAGGACTTCGCGAATCACCATGCCTCGGACCCTTTGCCGGAAGACGTCGCCATAGATGCTATCGCGATCATGGAGCAGGTAACGTGGAGTTGTGTCCCAAGGGAAGGCCTCGGCAATCTGCTGGGCCGTCCATTCTGAAGTGGGATGGGCGGTGACGTTGAAATGAATCGCACGGCGCCGATGATGGGCCAATACCACAAAGACAAAGAGGATTCGAAAGTTCACCGTCGGCACCACGAAGAAATCCGTCGCGACCAATTGCTTCAGATGACTGTCCAGGAACGTACGCCACGTCGGGGAGGGTGGTTTTCGGTGCCGCTCCATGTACTTGGCCACGGTGGCTTGCGAAAGTTCAATTCCGAGCTTGAGGAGTTCGCCATGGATGCGTGGTGCTCCCCAGAACGGATTCGCCAAGCTCATCTTTCGGATGAGGTCTCGAACTTCACGAGACATTGGCCGTCTTCCCGGCCCACCCCGTCTAATCTTCCAAGTCCAATACAGCCGGAATCCCTTGCGGTGCCAGGCGATCACCGTTTCCGGCTTGCCCATGGCGAGGGCACAGCGCCAACCTGACCAAAGGTGCATAAGCCACGTCCAGAAGACGCGGTCCGCTGTCCTTAGCTGAACACGCCCGCGCTGCGACCTCCGCAGCACATTGATTTGGTGGCGCAGAGCGAGGATCTCCAATTGCAAAGCGGCCCGCGTCCGGAAAGAGGAACAGAGAACGGCAAAGGCGGAAACCAACAGACTGAACATAGGAATCAGAGCTTACCAGCGGAACCGCGCCAACATCAATTGATTCAATAGGGCCCCGATCATTTGATAAACGAGCGCAATTCTTCGTTTGAGGACAATGCAGCCTTTCGGAAGCTTGCAAGCACGGGCGGCGGTGTCGCGGACGGCCGAAGTGACCGCGCTGAGATTTTTCACCCGTTGGGTGGGCAATTGCTCTGTGATCGCTCCTATGCGCAAACCGACCAAGCCTTCCCCGACGGAATCTCCCGTGCTCTTTGCTATTGACCCCGAGCCTATCCAAGAAACCTTGACGGCGCTGGGGGGCATTCCCCTCGTGGTCCAGGCCTTCCGCTCGCTGGGGCTGCCGCAGAGCGTGCAGGCGCACGTGGGCGTCAAGGCGCGGGAGCGCGGCTACGATGAAGCCACGTTGGTCGAGAGCTTCGTGATTCTCAACGCCGCCGGGGGCGAATGCCCCGAGGATTTCAAGCGTCTGCGCGCCGACCCCGGCCTGGCGGAGATGATCGGGCACGAACTGCCCTCGCCGGCGGCGGCGCTGCAGTTTTTGTATGCCTTTCACGCGGACGAGAAGATCGCGGAAGCCCAGCAGCGACGTTTGCCCGAGCAGATCGCCTACATCCCGGAAGAGACGCGGCCGCTGGAGGGGTTAGGACAAGTGAACCGGGATTTGGTGCAGCGCTGCGGGGAGCGCTGTCCCGACCAGCGTATCGCTACGGTGGATCAGGACGCCACGATTATCGAAAGCCACAAGCAGCAGGCGCTGCCCACCTACGAAGGGGTGCGGGGCTATCAGCCCATGCTGGCGGTGTGGGCGGAGACCGGTCTGGTGCTGGCCGACCAGTTCCGCGACGGCAACGTGCCGGCGCAGATGGAGCCGCTGGCCGTCGCGCAGCGGGCCTTTGCCGCCCTGCCCCGCACGGTGACGGAGTATTACTATCGGGGCGATGCGGCCTGCCACGAAAGCCACCTGGTGAACTGGCTGCGGGATGAGCAACGGGAAGGCGGGCCGCGCGGGCGCATCGGCTTTGCCATTAGCGCGCGCATGACCGAGGCCTTGCAGGCGGCGATTCACGCGCTGCCGGAAGCCGCGTGGGAAGCTTACGGCGAGCCTCATCCGGCCGAGATCCGGGAGTGCGCCGAGGTGCCGTTTGTGCCCGGGGAAAAAACGGAAAAGAAAGACGCCCGGCCGCTTCGCTACGTCGCCATCCGGATTCGCAAGGCGCAGGGGGAACTGTTCGAGGATGGCAGCCGGGTGCGCCATTTCGCGGTGTTGTCGAACTTGTGGGAGTGGAAGGCCGCGCGCTTGATCGAGTGGCACCGCGAAAAGGCGGGGACCATCGAGCTGGTGCATGATGTCATCAAGAACGAGTTGGGGGGCGGGGTGTTGCCCTCGAAATATTTCGGAGCCAACGCCGCCTGGCTGCGCTTGGTGGTGATCGCCCACAACGTGCTGGCCGCGCTGAAACGGCTAGCCCTGCCCCCCGAGCTGTTGACGGCGCGCCCCAAGCGTTTGCGCTTCCTCATCTTCAACACCCCGGGACGGCTGGTGCATCACGCCCGGAGCTTGCTCCTGCGCCTGGCCGCCCTCACCGGGTGGATTATCGCCTACCGCGAGGGCCTGCGCTTGCTGCCCCTGCCGAGTTGAGCCGGCGGGCTGCCCCAAGGTCGCCGTTATCGGAGGATTTCCAAGCCACCTTTCCGAATCCCTACCCCAAGTGTATTATTCCACCTTAAGGTAACAACTTATGCTGAATATAACACTTAAGAAACCATCGGTTCGCTGCCCAACCCATGCCTACGCCCGCTGCCTTCACCCCCACTACCCCCAACCTGGCCCCAAATCCAATCCGCTCTGGTGCTCCGTCGCCTTATCGAATGATTAGGGTAGGGACGAGATTCTTGGTAACCACACATGCTTACGCAACCCGAAGTGCGGAGTTACTCCACCCAGTCTGGTCTTCGCGACATGATGATCGCCGAGAAAGAAATCGTCCTGACCTTCCTGCTTCAGCTTCTCTCAGAGCGCCGCATTCTGGACAGGCTGGCCTTTAAGGGCGGTACGTGTCTGCGCAAAATGTTCATCGGAAGCCATGCCTGCTGACGAACCTCGTTGGTGCAGGATTGGCAATTGTGAATCCATTGTAAGGTCGGGGAAAACCCCGGCCGGAGAAAATCATTCTCTACATGTAAGGGCAGGGCATTAAGACAATAGTGAATCGAAGGATATAGAATTACGCGACTCCATTCTCGCTCAAGTTCTTCACACCGGACGCCCTGACCTGGTAGATTCAAAAAGTGTTGGATTCTCAGGAGCCGATTTGGCATGATAAAGGGTCATCGAAGGCACAGACCTCCAGCAGTTTCCCAAGTCAACGGGCTTGGCTTTGCATGACCAAATCGACAGACCTGGAAAGTTCTTTCCTAAGGAGAAACTTAGACCGAACCAGAATTCTGGATCCAGAATCGGCAGGATTCGACCTTGAAAAGGGCTCGGGATGGCAGTTTTCAATCTGAAAGGCCAACACGATGGGCATAGAGAACCTCGACGCGCCAGACAAATCGACTGCAGACGCAGGGGCCTCGGGCACAGAAGTCTCTGGCCAGCCCGCTCCCCCGCTGGTAATTCTTGCCATTGATGACGATCTTGGAATGCTCAGGTTTTATAAGGCCGCACTAGCGAGTGAGGACGTCCGCGTCGAAAGCTCGACGGACCCAATTCATGGGGTGGAATCTGCGGAAACCCTCAACCCTGACTTGGTCTTGCTGGACCTGACGATGCCAGGTATCGATGGGATGGAAGCTCTGCGGCGAATTCGCCTCCGCGATCCGGAGGCTCGAGTGGTCATGATAACAGGGGATTACTCCATTGAGTCAGCCATTAAAGCCATTCACGCGGGGGCTACGGATTATGTTTGCAAGCCCATCAGCGGGGGGAAGCTTCGCAAAATCCTTCAGGAAACCCGGGAGCAAGTGGCACTAACGCGACGCGAGAACACGCTGGAAAAGCAGTTCTCTGAAGTTTATAGCCTGGAGGGCATGGTCGGTCGGAGCCCACGGATGCTGGAGGTTTTCGATTTGGTTCGCCGTGTGGCACCGCACCTGCGGACGGCCATCATTACCGGGGAAACAGGAACAGGAAAGGAGTTAGTGGCTCGAGCTTTACATAAGCTGAGCCCTCGGGCACAGGAGCGTATCGCCGTGTTCAACTGTAGCGCCCTCGTTGATACCCTTGTTGAAAGCCAACTGTTTGGTCATCGGAAGGGGGCTTTTACTGGGGCAACCAGCGATCAGGCAGGCCTCTTCGAGTGGGCCGACGGAGGCACAGTATTCCTCGACGAGGTGGGCGACTTAAGCCCGGCAGCCCAATCGAAGCTCTTGCGAGTGTTGGAGAACGGCGAAGTGCAGAAGTTGGGCCTTCCGCAAGCCATCTACGTCAACGTGCAGGTTATCGCCGCGACCAGCCGTGATTTAAACGTCGAAATGAAATCCAACCGGTTTCGACCGGATCTCTGGTACCGGTTGAACATGGTCCAAATTCGACTCCCTCCTCTGCGGGAGCGCCACGAAGATATCTTACTACTAGCGCGGCGTTTTCTTGTAGATTTCGCTTCCCAGTATCGCAAAGAGATTCACAAGATTTCACGCCGGGCGGAGTCTGCCCTTGTGGCTTATTCCTGGCCTGGCAACGTTAGGGAATTGGAAAACGTCATCGGTCGAGGTTGCATGCTAACCCGGACAAGGATGCTCGATTTGGAAGACTTACCGGAAGAATTAAGGAATCGATCTGTCCCGACCGCCGCATCGTCTACGACCATGGAGGAAGCAGGAAGACTGGCCGTCGTTCAAGTCCTAGGCGAGACAAAGAATAAGGCCCTTGCGGCGCGCAAGTTGGGAATCAGTCGCGCGCGGCTTTATCGCCTGATGGAGAAATATGGACTGGCCGATAATTCTCCTGAACAAGAACAATCTCAGGAGGCTGCAGGGTAGTGGATGCGATTGCGGAGGAGGGACCTCCTACAAGCCGATCATGAACATCACTCTTAGAGCTTATCCGTAAATAACTATTGAACTCTCGGAGGGATTAAGGCAAGATAATGTCCCAAGATGCCACAGATAAAATCTTGGGAAGTTTCCGACGAGTTTTGGGCCAAGGTTGAGCCCCTGATACCAATTCGACGGCGTCCCGTCAAGCGCAAGTATCGACGCCGACCGGGAGGCGGGCGGAAGCCGATGCCGCCGCGCCAGGTTTTTGCCGCGATCGTGTATGTTCTGCGCACCGGATGTCAGTGGAAGGCCTTGCCGAAGGAATTTGGGAGCGCCAGTGCGATCCATCTGCATTTTCAGCAATGGCACCGGGCCGGTTTCTTCGTCACGTTGTGGCGGGCGGGATTGGCCGAATACGACGAGATGGAGGGCATTGCCTGGGACTGGCAGAGCGTGGATGGGGCCATGGTGAAAGCTCCCCTGGCCATCGAGTGCGTGGATGCCAACCCCACGGATCGGGGAAAAAAAAGGGCGCAAACGCAGTTTGTTAGTCGACGGGCGTGGCGTCCCGCTGTCGCTCGTCGCGAGCGGGGCCAACGTGCATGACGTGAAGCTCTTGGAGGCGACGCTCGACGAAGTGATCCGCGCCCGACCGGCGCCCCGTGCGCAAGCCCCCCAGCATCTCTGCGCCGATGCGGGGTACAAGGGAGCGCCTGCCCGGCGAGCGGTGGAGAATCGTCACTATCGGCCTCACATCAAACAACGGCGAGAAGAAGCGGAGGCGAAGCGCAAACGGCCACGGTACAAGGCCCGTCGCTGGGTGGTGGAGCGAACCCACTCTTGGCTCAACCGCTTTCGTAAGCTGTTAGTGAGTTTTGAAAAGACCAAGGAAAGCTACGTTGCTCTGTTGGCCTTGGCTGCGGCCATGATTTGCTGGCGCCAAACGATTGTTATTTACGGATAAGCTCTTAGTCGAACCGAGCTTATGAGCACAGAGGGAGTCATTTCCCTCACCACCAAAACTCGATTTCCCTTAAACCTGCATTCGCGCGATGTCTGGCACTTGGGGTGTTTCGGGCACCAAATAGGCCATCCACGTTTCTTCGTAAACCACCTGATAACCGCGAACGTGGGATTCCGTATCGTGATAGCAATGAACATGAAGAATGCTGGCGGGCTTGGTCTGTTCCGCCCAATTATTAGATGCTGCTTCCAATACCGGCCGATTGGATACGTCCGGGGTTACGATGGAGATGTCGGGACCCGCGGGACGAACAACCACCGAACCCTGCGCCCCAAACTCGGGATGGGATTGATGGCGTGGATGAGCCGCGACGGGTTGATTGTAGAGTTGCTCGACATCGACAGGATTCACAGGATTGAGCGAACCTGCTGCTCATCCCCGCAAAGAGAACCCCTGATCTACATTTGAACCCGTTGGGCGATGTATGACTGGACCGCCTTGAAGCCCCCGTCTGTAGCGTCGAGAAACTGGACGGCAATTCGACTCGGTTGTTCGAACCGGACAGCCTTGGCGTGAATGAGAAGTGGGCCGCCTAGAGAAGGGATATGGAACTCCAATTCCATTTCCTGGCCCAACGTGACCTCCGCCGAGGGTTCCAGCAACCTTCTGCCTTGCCCAAGGTCAATGGTCTCTGCGAGCATGCTCTTGGCTCCAGAGCAACTCAATCGGCAGTTCACGTGAGTATAGAAAGGCAATCGGACCCGGGTTCTGTGGTCGGAGGAAACAGACCCCAGCAAGAGCTGCGCGATGCTCCGGATTCTCTCTAGGGTGACAGGCTTTGCAGCGAAGCACGTGACGCGGGCGTGCCACTCCTTGCGCCGGGTTTCAAGGTCGTCGTAGCCCGTGATCAGAGCAATGGGAGTCCTCCGATTAATGAATTAGCGGCGAGCCAAGCGCGTCAGCTCCAGGCCATCCGGTGAGGGCATGTGAACATCGATAATCATCGCGGCGAAATGTTGGTCGGTGATGTGCCGGGCTGCTTGCATGCTGTCGGCCACGGGCAGGATTTCAACGTCAGGGTAGTTCAAGAAGCACGCCATTGCTCTTGGAATATCTTTCTCGTCGTCGACGAGCAGAACTCGCATCGAATTCCTAACCTCCTGATATCCAAATCGACAGCCCGGGCTATCGGTTTGCACAACGGGGTCGTAACGGATGAAATCCTAGGGGCGCTGACTCATGCCCTCGCCTCAAGGGACTGAAGGGTATGGTCGATTTGGGCGGGTAGCGCGAATTCCCCTTGCTCAACTCCCAACGACCTTTTTATGCCTCTTCCGTTTCGGAGTTCGTCCCAGGTACCCTCATCGATCGCAAGGAAGGCAGAAACCACGTCAGGGTCGAATTGTTTTCCGGATTGTTGAATGATTTCCTCGCGGGCCACGGCAAAAGTCGTGGCGGGGCGATATGGCCGGTCGGAAGTTAACGCGTCCAAGGTATCGGGCACCGCAAAAATCCTGGCACCCAGTGGAATGTCTGCCCCTGATAAGCCCTGCGGGTAGCCTGTTCCATCAAATCGCTCGTGGTGCGCCAGGACAATTTCGGCTCCATCCGCCAGGAACGCGATGCGGTTTAACAGGTTGTACCCGACCTTGACGTGCGTCTTCATTACCGAGCGCTCCTCGACGGTAAGTGCGCCGGGCTTCATTAGGATGGAATCGGGGATCCCGATTTTTCCTATATCGTGCAAGCGGGCGCCCCGCGCGATAGTATTTAGTTGGTCCCTGCTGGAACCCATCATTTGAGCAATGACCGAGGTGTACGCCGTCACGCGTCGCGAATGCCCGGCCGTCAAGTTGTCTCTTAGATCCAAGGCCTTGGCCAGTGCTTGCAGGGTCTCATCATAGGTCTGCTCGATCCGCCACATTGCCCTGCGAAGCTGGGCGGTCCGCTGCTCGACCATTTCCTCGAGGTGCAGGCGATAATTCTCCAATTCAGCTTCAAGCTTCTTCCGTTCCAGCACCTGGTTGATGCTGACTAGGACCGCCCCAAGAATCAGAGGTTTCACTAGGTAGTCGTCAGCCCCCTCTTTCATTGCCTGAACGCCCACCCGGACGTCGCCCTCGCCGGTCATTATCACGAAAGCCAAACGCGGTTGCGCCCCTCGAACAATTCGCAAGAGGTCCAGGCCGCTCATCCCCGGCATGCGAACATCGGATAGAACGACGTCGAATTCCAGGGTGTTCACCAAATGCAACGCTTCCTGGCCGCTCTGGCACCCAAGACAACTGTAGCCCTCACCCGGCAGCGTTTCAGCCAGCAGCTTCACGATGCTCGGTTCGTCGTCCACAATCAAGATTCTGCGTTTTGCGGTGGAGTTCTGTTGACTTGATTGTGATTGAGGATATGTCATGGTTATCAAACCTCATTTCCGGCGGAGAATCTATCCCATTGATCACGGCTCCTTGACTTGGGTCCCTTAAATGGACGATAGGCAGAAACCGACCTCAAGAAGCCAAAAGTCTTGCCTAGCAGCCTGTCGGAGATAGATTTCACTACACGTAGAATCAATAACTCAGCGAGATTTGATTGTCTGTAAGTTATTGATTCTTCGTCGAGAAAACGCTATTTCCTATACGCTCCTAGGCATGCACAGACGAGCAGAATTTGCAGACTGTGAACATGCCGCTTTCTATACAATGTGGCGCTCTTTCATTCCTAGGCGGCACGCTCATTCTAATGCAAATTGACGGCCATGCTATGGTAACCACTGCCAGTCGTAACCGTTTGAATATCAATGGCTTGGCAATTTCTTGCAATCGGTCCCGCGAAGCCGGCTGTGAAAAGTGTCCGCTGCTTGGCAATGTGTATCATGTTGAGGCAATCCTTGTGAGCACCAATGCCGCCTCGCTGGCGAACGTGTAATCCACTTAACCCGCACTTTGCCTTGTTCCGAGGTGCGGGGCCCCACTCTCGAAGACGAATTCGAAAGTTGCCCCATTGCTGCCGTACGCAAGGTGCTCCGCGCACGGTCCAGATCAGCACGGGGTCAGGTCAGCGGGAACTCGCTTCCCGCTGGTGTTCGAGCACATCCCGAACCTTCTGTCGCAAAGCCTCGGTGATGGATGATTTCTGTTCAGCAGCAACGGTCGGACCGAGCCCACCGTGGATTAATACGTCATTACTGTAGCCCAGCAGTACAATTCCCGCCGGCAGGTTCCTGCAGTCCAAAACGTTGCCCTCTGCGAGCATACAGGCCCTGCCGATAACACTTTCCATCTCAGAGACATTCCCCGGCCACGAATAAGCGAGCAACGCAACTTCCGCGCAACGTGATATCCGCCGGACATCCTTCCCATATCGAGTGCTGAATTGGGCGAGAAAATGGCGGGCCAAGAGCAGAACATCGTCGGCCCGCTCGCGCAGCGCCGGAATGTGAATCTGGACCATATTCAGGCGATACCAGAGGTCGGACCGGAACCGTCCCAATTGAGTCTCCGCCCGCAAATCACGGCTTGTAGACGCGATGACGCGGAGTTCATCTTGCGGAGTCAGCGGTGAACCCGGTTCCTTGGCCGAGATCTGATCGAGAAGGCGCAAAAGTCTGAGTTGCGTGACTCCGGGTAGATCTCCAACCTCGTCTACGAATACCGTTCCGCGGAGGGCCGATTCGAAAAGTTCACTTTCTCCCACCACGTCCCCGCTGAAGGCAACACCCTGCTTCTCGGAAGGTTGGATGCCTACTGGGTTATCGGCTAAGACTTCGCTTTTGAAAATGGCGAAACGCTGGCCCCTGCCAGGGCTAAGATTGTGGAGAGCCTGGGCCAGGGTTTTTCTACCGGTTCCCCGTTCGCCAACAATGAGCGCGGTACGAAAGTGGGGTGCCACTCGTTGGGTGAGGTCAAAAACCTCCAGCATGCGCGGACTGCGGCCGATGATGCCCACCAGATTGGACACATCAGCAAGTTCGCGCTCCAGGGTGCGGGTTCGCTCCTCCTGGCTCACCAAGCTTCGAACGCGGGTGACCATCTCCCGCAGTTGTTCCGCCCTGACAGGCTTACAGACATAGTCGATTGCACCCTCTTGGATGGCCTTTACAGCCGTGTCAATCGTGTAATTGCCTGTAATCATGACAACGCGAGTCTGGGCGTCGGAATCTTTGATGCGCCGGAGGAGTTCCATCCCATCGATGCCGGGCATGGTCAAATCGAGTATCACCAAGCTTGGGTCATGAGTCACAACCAGATCCAAAGCCTGCCTGGGATCGGTGGAACTTTCGAAGCGGACCCCCATGCCACTCATTACTGTTTGATAAAACCCGAGAATACCAGGATCATCATCGATGGCTACAATCGCCAACGGCAGGTTCTGGTTGGCAGAGTTCCCTGTCCCCAATCCCTTAAATTCAGAAGGGCTCAAATCAGCAATCTGTAGACTCATTTGTGTGACCTCCACTAAAGCTCCCGGCCGCAACCCAAGACGCTGGTGGCTCACGCCGGACGCAAACACTCCCAATTTCAATACCAGAGGCTTTGCTTAGCGGTGTATGCCGGCATTATGCACCGCCGCGAGCGCTGTCGGGACACCCAAGAACAAGGGGACAATTCTTTCCGCCTTGTGATGACCCGTGCGGTGCATCATATAGGAAATCCCCAGGCCCGCGCCGAAGCCTGCAAACTTGAGGGCAGTGAGTGCCCCTGTGGACTGGGCCAATGGATTCATCTCGCTGCTTCCTGGAACTTGCAGAGCTTGCTTTGTGGTCGCGATATCAGCCGCCATCATTGCGGCGCTTATGCCGAGCATCATAATTTTCGGGCCGTCAAGAAACTTGTGGACCGGAGCGGGCTGTCGCACCACAGCGAGGGGGGCTAGAGCCGCGGGGGCGGCGGCGGCGGGGTCCGCAGCCTGGGGCGGACGACGGGATCGAGCAAAGTCCCATCGCCAGAAGCAAAGTAATCGTGCGTTTGTTAGACTTCATGATTTCCTCCTGAATGTATTTGGCGGGACTTATTAGTGAAATCGCCGCCGGTTGGTGATGGATGTGGACCCCAAGCGAGCATGGAGCCCTGAGTTACCTTGCGACATCCCACATCAGGTCTTGGCAGAAAGAAGTGACAGCCCTGCGTGCGGGGCAATGGCGCAAGGAAGACGCTTTTTAGGTACCGGGAATCGTTATGGTGTAAGGGTGATTGAACTGCCCGATTATTGCTTGGCGCCGGCTAAAACCGCGGCCACGGTTCTATATACGGTTTCGCATCGAAGCCCGAAGTGGCGGGACCAATAGGTTCCACGTCATCGGCATTCACTTCCACTGCGGCGGCCTGCCGGATTAGTTCCACGCAAAGCACCACTCGGAGGCCCCCGGATTGGCGGACCAAAAATCCTGTCAAATCTGCGAGCGGGCCGGATTTGATCCGCACCTTCTGGCCATGACCAAGGTGGGCATGGGGTTCAAGCCTGTGCGACTGCATGCTTTTGCGGAGCGCCAATATGTCCGAATCCGGTAAAGGCCACGGACCACTTGCCGAACCCACGATGGATACCGCTCCCGGGAGACTTAGAACCTTGAAGCGCTCATGGGGATCAATATTCACGAAAAGGTAACCAGGGAACAAAGGCAGCTTGACCCGTACCCAACAGCCATTCTTCCAACGATGCACGGTCTCGAATAGGGGAAGGAAGGACTCAATACCACGCAACCCCAGATCGTCGTGGACGCGCTTTTCGTGTCGCGGATAAGTTTGCAGCGCATACCAGTGGGCAAGGGGAGTCACCGTTTGGATGCTACTTGTGTAGTCTTGTGTGCTTCTGCCGGATTGTTGTAAGGCTTCGCCATGCTCACTTAGGTGAGCGGCTCCCCCGATCAAAGTTTTCATAGCGCCTAGAGAATTCTTTCTGTTCTCGGTATGGACTTAATGCATAGGCGATGCCAGTCTCGCCATACCACTAAACAATTTAGTATTCCAGTTAAATTGAAGGGGTTAGAGTTAAGCACGGCAACCGGTTTTCCCTGAACCTATCGGCGTCGAGATGTCCAAGAAGGGGGGAGTGTTACGATTTGATACAGGGGCTTAGCTGAACCAAGATCTCAAGAGTTAAATCAGGCATCAGCTTGTTATAAAAGAAGCCCTCGACAAATCGGCACACACAACTGCATCTGAAAACCTCAATGTCGGAAACGAATTTCAATGCGAGATTGTTAGCGCGATCGGTGGGTCAAGATTTCTGTTGCTAATTCCGAACGATTTCAGCCGGCCTTTTTGCCACGATAGAGGGCGTCATCGGCGGAACGAAGGAGCGATTCGGGATTCGAATCTTCAGCGACTTTGGCGACCCACAGGGTCAACGTCACTGGGATGGGACCTGCCGAGGTTGGGACTGGTGTGACGACGCTGCGCCGGACCCTTTCAGCCATAATCAACGCCGAGATCTCTTCACAACCGGGAGCGATCCATAAGAATTCCTCGCCCCCGTACCGGCCCAAGGCGTCATAGGGTCTCAGAACAGATTGCATCCTCTTGCCCACCTCTTGGAGCACTGCGTCGCCTGCTTGATGCCTCGAATTGTCGTTAATTCGCTTGAAATTGTCGAGAACCACCATGATCAGACTTAATGGTCGTCCTTCCCGGTCGGAGCGAATGAGCTCGCGCTATAAGATATCCATGATGGCCGCACGGTTTCATACTCTTCTCAGAGCGTCGTGCGTCGCCTGATCTCTCATCGCTTCCCGCGCCGCAATGAGCTGATTCTGCATGTCAATGACGCGGCAACCCCTCCGTAATCGAGCCTGGAGTTCCAGAGGATCGAAAGGCTTAACTAGGTAATCATCAGCGCCTGCTTCGAGACCCTGAAGAAGATCGTCTTTTTCCCCCTTGGAGGTCAAGAGCAAGGTATAGATATAGGAGCCGGCCTCGCGCTTGCGAAGCTCGCGGCAGATTTCAATGCCGTCTGCACCTGGCATCACCCAATCGAGGATGGCCAATTTGGGAGCGCCTTCCCGGAGGAGGGCATCCCGGGCCTGCGTGCCATCATCAACGGCTATCACCTCGTAATTCCACCTTTCGAGAGAAATCCGGAGAAGGCGGCGAGTGACCGAATCATCCTCGGCGACTAAGATTTTCATGCCATTTTCTTCCTGAGACGAGTGAGCTCCAGCTTGAGCGTTTCCGTCTCCATTCAGATCACAATGCTCCTCTTCGCCCGTAGGTTTCCCGGGTCGACAGGCGCATTTCGGTGACGGCTCGTGGTGGATTCTGACTGCGCGGCAAATAACTTCATACAGTTTGCCCATGTCGGCCGATTTGCGGACAAAAGCAACGGCACCGCATTTCAGGACATTCCCTTCAGCCTCGTGGTCGATGCTGCCGCTCAGGACAACAACAGGAATCAGGCCCGTGATGTTTGAAGCCTTCAGCTTCTTGAGCACGTCGAATCCGTTGCCACCGGGCATATTGATATCGAGAATAATTAGCTCCGGTGAGGTTCGGCGAGCGAACATCAAGGTTTGCATGCAGTCGTACACTGGTGTGGTATCGATTCCCCTCTGATTCAGGAAATTTGAGACCATGCGCACGTGGACGCAGTCGTCATCAGCAATCAAGACTCTCATTTTCTTACCTCCATCCTAATTAGGTCGTCAAAAGCCGGCTTGAGAACTTCAATCTCTTGCAACAGGGCATAATAGGACAACTCTGCTTCGGTCAGGTCACCCGCGCGGCCAATGTTTTCGAGGCGGAGCGCCGCCTCGAAGGCCGGATGAGCAGAGAAATTGCCCACGGAACCCTTGAGTTTGTGCGCGGCGCGTTCGATTGCCCTGGCATCCCCCGCCGTGACAGCCCCTCGAAGGTCTGTCACCAAATCCGGAAGTTCCTTCAGAAACAACGCGACCAACTCATGAAGCAGTTCCACGTCCCCTTCCACTCGCGCCAGAGCTGATGCAGTATCAATCGGCTCTTGCTCCCAAGGGCCTATCGTTGTAGCCCCTTGGTTGACTTCGGGCCACCGAACGAGGTTTTTTACGGCCTCGATCAATTCCTCGACCTTGACAGGTTTGGCAACATAGGCGTCCATGCCGGCTGCGAGGCAGCGGTCGCGGTCACCCTCCATCGCATGCGCTGTCATCGCGATGATCGGGAGATGCCTCCCGGTGGACTCTTCCTCTTTTCGAATTGCAGCGGTAGCCTGGAAGCCATTCATCCTTGGCATTTGAACGTCCATCAACACCAGGTCGAATCGAGATCCTTTGAGCAAGGCCAGCGCCTCATTGCCGTTTGAAGCGACCGTCACGATGTGGCCGCGCTTCTCAAGAAGGCGCACGGCGTATTGCTGGTTAACCGCGTTGTCTTCGGCCAGGAGAATCTGGAGCCTCCGCCGATCATCCCAACAGGTGTAACGAGTGATGACCGTCGCACGTTCCTTCCCGGCGGCTTTGCCAAGGGCGACCAGGATCGCCTCTCGCAGTTCCGACTGGCGGATCGGCTTGATGAGATAAACGGCAATTCCAAGCTCCCGGCAACGAGCGGCATCGCCGCGCTGTCCGTCCGAGGCCAGCATCATTATGGTTGCCCCCGCCAGTTGGGGGTTTTGCTTGATTCTTTCTGCCAGAGCAAATCCGTCCATCCCCGGCATCTGCGCGTCGAGAAGGACCAGTGGAAACGGTGTCCCGGCGAAGACGGCCCGTTCGAGCACGGCAAGGCCATCCTCCCCGTTGGAGGCCATCGCTGGCCGCATCAACCAGTGCTTTAGCATCGCATCCAGTATCCTTCGATTGGTGGAGTTGTCATCAACGACGAGGACAGCGAGGTCGCGGAGGCTGACAACTTCCATGGGACCCCATTCCGCCGCGGGGGCTTTTGTCAGGCCCAGTCTTGCCGTGAAATGAAACGCGCTTCCCTCCCCGAGTGTGCTCTCGACCCAGATCTTGCCGTCCATCATTTGAACCAGCCGCGAAGAGATGGTCAGGCCAAGGCCACTCCCTCCATAATCCCGTGTCATCGAGCTATCCGCTTGCGTAAAGGCCTCGAAAATCACCTTTTGCTTATCTGGATGAATGCCAATCCCCGTGTCTCGAACCGAAAAGTGCAGCATGATACTTTTGTCCTGTTGGGATTCGACATCGATACCAACCACTATGTCACCTTGGGCGGTGAATTTAATGGCATTTCCGACTAGGTTCACGATCACCTGGCGAAGACGGCCCGCATCCCCAATAACGCGCTCAGGGACTCCTGGCTTCGCTTCATAAACCATTTCAAGTCCTTTCTTGCTCGCCCGCACGGCGAGGGGCCGCAAGGTGTTCGCAATAAGGCCATGGAGATTGAAATCCGAAGCGTCCAGGTTAAGTTTGCCGGCTTCGATCTTGGAAAAATCAAGGATGTCGTTGATGAGGGTCAGCAGATCGTTGCCGGATTCTTTGACCATCGTAAGGTATTCTCGCTGCTCGGAACTCAAGGGGGTATCGAGTGCCAGATCCGTCATGCCAATGATGCCGTTCATCGGCGTCCGAATTTCGTGGCTCATATTGGCGACAAACTCGCTCTTGGCGCGGTTGGCGGCTTCGGCGGCTTCCTTGGCGCGATGGAGCTCGATTTCCGCTCGCTTCTGCTCCGTAATGTCGTGGTTGGTTCCCCGTATTCCAATGGGCTTGCCCGTCTCGTTTTTCAAGACTTCGCCTTGGCCGTGAATCACTCTTTCGGTTCCATCTACCCTTAGGATGCGATAGACAGTGTCATACTCCGTGGTTTCATTCAGCGCCTCGTTCAGGGCACAATCCACGCGCATCCTGTCTTCGGGATGAAGCAAGTCCAGAAAGACCTGGCGATGGTCGTCCAGTTGACCGGGAGGCACGCCGAAGATCCGAAAAGTTTCATCGGACCAATGCGCGGTGTCGGTTTGGATGTTCCAATACCATGATCCGACATGAGCGATTCGCTGTGCCGCCGCCAGTTCCTCTTCGCTCTCGCGCAGGGCTTTTTCCGCCCTTTTACGCTCGGTAATGTCCTCATAAGTTCCTATCATTCCAACCACTTTGCCTTCGCGGTCGCGTAACGGCAATTTGTTGGTGCGGACCCACCACTGGCTTCCATCTGGCCTGTCTTGGGGTTCCTCGTAGTTGAGCCGAGGCGTCTCCTGCTCCATCACCAGCTTGTCATCGGCGCGGTAACGTTCAGCCGTATCTCTCCAAGCAAGCTCATAATCATTCCTGCCGATGATTTCCGCCGGGTCTTTCAATCCCGCATCCAGCGCAAAGGCCTTGTTACAACCCAAAAACGAAAAGTTCCGGTCCTTCCAAAAGACGCGTTGGGGAATGGTATCCAGGATGGTTTGGAGCATCCGCCGCGACTCGCACAGTTCCTCCCCCGCCCGCTTGCGCTCCGTGATGTCGTGGGAGATGCCGAAGGTTCCGATGATGTTCCCCTTAGCGTCATGCTGGGGCATCTTCGTCGTCGAGACCCAGGTCACCTCGCCATTTGCCCAGTCTACCTGTTCCTCCTTGCCCACCAATGGCCGGCCTGTTTTGATTATTTCCTGCTCGTCAGCATAGAACTCTTGGGCGCGGTCCGCAGGGAAGAAGGCGAAGTCGGTTTTGCCGACTGCTTGGGCCGTGTCGGTGAGATTAAGACCTGCCGCAAGCTTCACATTGATTCGCGTAAAGCAGCTCTCCCGATCCTTGAAGTAGATCATGTCGGGCACGTTGTCCATAAGGGTGTGGAGCAGACGCCTTTCCTCGAACAGCGTCTCCTCCATCCGTTTGCGCTCCGTGATGTCGCGAGAGACGCCGAAGGTTCCGATGATATTCCCGCAGGCGTCGCGCAGGGGCATCTTCGTGGTCGAGACCCAGCTCACATGCCCATCCGGCCAGGTTTCATTCTCCTCCTTGCCCACCATCGGCTGGCCCGTCCTGATTATTCCCTCCTCATCCCTAGAGAACTCTTTGGCCTGTTCTGCTGAGTAGAAATCGAAGTCAGTTTTGCCGATCGCTTGAGCGGGGTGGCTGAGCCCATATGCTTTCGCGAGCGCCAGATTAATCCCTGTGAAGTGGTTCTCCCGGTCCTTGAAGTAGATCATGTCGGGAAGATTGTCCATAAGAGTGTGCAGGAGATACCGTTCCTCTTTCAGTTCCGCCTCTACCCGCTTGCGTTCGGTGATGTTTTCCTTGACGGCCAGGTAATGCGTGATCACTCCTTCCGCATTTCGGATGGGTGAAATTACGGCAGACTCCCAGTAGAGTTCACCATTCCTCCTTTTGTTATGGAACTCACCCCTCCACTCGCCGCCGGAGGTGATCGTCCGCCAAAGCTGTTGGTAGATTTCTGCGGCGTGTTCCCCGGATTTCAGAATGCGCGGGTTCTTCCCGAGAACCTCCTCGCTTGTGTAGCCGGTTAACTCAGTGAATTTCGGGTTGACATATTCGATGTTGCCGCAGAGGTCTGTGATGACGACGCTGGCCGGGCTCTGTTCGACGGCGCGGGAGAGACTCCGAAGTTGGTCCTCCGTCCGCTTGCGTTCCGTGATATCGCGTGTGATCCCTAACCCGGCGAAAGCGGCGAGGATCAACAAGGCTATGAGCAAAACGAACGCAGTCGTCATTGTTCAGACTCCGTTTCAGCAGAAAGTGCTGCGAGGCCTGGCATTACGATACGCTCTAAGCAGTCCGGACAAATCCCGTGGCTGAATTGAGCCTCGGAGTGGTGGGAGACATAGGCATCGACCTGCTGCCAGTAGTTCTGGTCGTCGCGAATTTTCTTGCAGTAGCAACAGATAGGCAAGAGGCCCTGAAGCTGCTTGACTTTCCTTAGAGCAGATTCGAGTTCATGGATACGGCCCGCCAGGCTCGATTGCAGCTCAACGATACGCATTCCGACTTGCAACCGGGCGCGCAGTCCCTCTTTCCAGACTGGCTTGGTGAGATAATCGTCCGCGCCGGCCTCCAGACCCGCGATGATGTCTTCCTTGCTTTCCCGTGCTGTCAGCAGGATGATGTGGACGGGAGTCAAACGATGGCTGCCACGAATTTTTCGACAGATCTCAACGCCGTCCATCTTTGGCATCATCCAGTCAAGAATTGCCACGGCTGGACAATTCTCGTTCTCGAGGCCTTCGAGCGCCATCCACGCGGCGAGGCCGTCCTCCTCAGCAATCACTTCGTGGCCCCAACCTCCCAGGAGAACTTCCAAAAGACGGCGGGAGACCGCGTCGTCTTCAGCTATCAATATCCTCATGCTGTTCCTTCCTGCTCCGTCCATTCTCGAGATGGGCACAATGCAAAGGAGATGCCAGTCGCCCCAGCCGGCTAGACAATTCTATATCCCTATTAGATTGATAGGGTTAGACTTAAACAAAGCGACCGATTTTCCCTGAACCTATCGGTATGGATATGTCTCAACTTATGGGAGTGTTACGATTTGATACAGAGGCTTGGCTAGCCCAAGGTCGCTTTTGTTAAGAGAGGGTCATCCCTGATATGTGCTCCAAGGTTCCACCACACAGAAATTGACCTTTGTCAGAACAAAAATTGACCTTTGTCTGACACTTGGACAGCGGTATACTATTCACAGGGTTTGAAGCCCTCTGGGACAGACCCATGACCTCCTCTGGGTTGGTACTCCCGGCCTCTTACAGCTACTATCAGGTAGCTCTGTCCGTTTTTGTATCCCTGCTAGCTGCATGGGCGACCCTCGAGCCTGCCGGGTGGGTGACCGCCTCCCGCCGACCCCTGCTAATGGGCTGGGCCACAGCAAATGGCATTGGCACATGGTCGAGGCATTTCACCGGAATGCCTGCCTTCAAGTTGCCGGTACCAGGGGAGTACGACTGGCCCATGGTCTTGATATCGTTCCTGCCTGCCCTTTTCGGTTCCTCAGTTACCCTTTTTGTCGTGAGCCGACGGAACGTTGGAGGTGCGGGATGGTCGACGCTAACGCCGACCCCTTGAAACTCGCCGAGGTGGTGAGCGGGCTAGGTTTGCACAGGCATCTTTGCGTAATTTATGACACCCAGGAAGAGCAGTTTGCGACGGCCTTGCCCTTTTTGAAAGCGGGTCTTGAACGGGGTGAAAAATGCCTCTTTATGGTGGACGAGAACACCGCCGCTGCCGTTCTGGACGCCCTGCGTAAGGGCGGGACCGACCTCGATCGCTACCTTCATAGCGGTGCGCTGACCATTACCCACAAACGAGAGACTGACCTTCAGCAGGAACGCTTCGACCCGGATTGGTGGATCGGTTTCCTAAATCAAGCAATTGCTGAGAGGGGGGCTGTCAAGTCTTCGGCGCTGAGGATCCTGGGGGACATGGACTGGGCGCTTCGGGGCAGCAATAACATGGGCAAGCTTATTGGATTCGAAAGCGGAATCAACCACTTTGTCCACGATCACTATGCCCGAGTCATATGCCAATACAACCGCAATCGTAATGCGCCAGAACTCATCCTCGGTATCATTCGCACGCACCCGCTTGTGGTTTATGGCGGCGTAGTTTGTAAGAATCCCTACTACGTTCCGCCCGACAAATTCCTTAAACCGAATCAAGCAGCGCTGGAAGTCGAGCGCCTATTGAAAAATATTCTGGCATGGGAGCAAGCCCAGCAGGAGCTGCGGCGCAGCGAAGAGCACCTGCGGCTCGTCATCGACACGGTTCCTGCGCTCATTCATACCGGTCGTCCTGACGGCTATCTGGATTATTTCAATTGACGCTGGCTGGACTATGTCGGCCTTTCGTTGGAAGAGATTTCGGGTTGGAAATGTACGGCGGTAAATCATCCCGACGACGTTGCCGCAACGGTGGAAGAGTGGCGAACGTCCATTGCGACGGGGGAGCCTTTCGAACACGAATCACGCCTGCGGCGGGCGAATGGGGAATACCGCTGGATGCTTCACCGCAAAGTGCCCCTGCGCAACGAGCGCGGAAACATCGTGAAATGGTATGGATCCAGTGTCGATATCGAGGACCGCAAGCGGTCCAAGGAGATGTTGCTCGAACAGGAGAGGCTGATTAACGCGATTCTGGATAACAGCCCAAACCCGATTTTCATCAAGAACGCGGAAGGTCGCTACCTCCTGGTGAACAAGGAATTCGAACGAGCCCTGCGCGTCAATCGCGAACAGATCAAAGAAAAAGGGGACGAGGAAGTGTTTCCGCCGGAACAAGCCGCCGCGTTTGGAGCCAATGATCTTCGCGTGCTCAGCTCGGGCCTGCCAATGGAATTTGAGGAAGTAGCCCTGCAAGAGGACGGCCTCCACACGAGGATTGTCCACAAGTTCCCGCTGTTTGACGCGGAGGGGAAAATCTATGCCCTTGGCGGCATCGTCACCGATATTACTGAGCGTCAACGGGCCATCCATGCCCGGGCGCAGCGGCCTTGACGTCCTCCGAGACCTCAATGGGCTGCGTCCCAAACTCCCTGTGTTGGTGCTGAGCATGCATCCTGAGGACCAGTTGGGCAAACGGATGCTAAAAGCGGGAGCATCGGGGTACTTGAATAAAGAGAGTGCGCCGGAAGAGTTGGTGAAGGCGGTTCGAAAGGTCCTTGCGGGAGGGCGGTATTTAAGCCCGGCTCTGACGGAGAAACTTGCCCTGGACTTTGGTGGGAAGGGAGAGAGCTTTCTCCATGAAAGGTTGTCCGACCGAGAATTAGAGGTCCTCCGAATGGTTGCTTCCGGAAAGACAATCTCCCAAATCGCCGACGAGCTTCATCTGGCTGTGCCGACCGTCGGCACTTATCGCGCCCGGATTTTCGAGAAGATGGAGATGACAACCAATGCTGAGCTGATTCGTTATGCCTTGCGCCATGGGTTGGTGGATTGAGCTACCACGGCGAGACAAGTTGGCAAGCGCACGCCACCTAACACTCCGCCCTCGCTGATCGAGTCGTTTCGCGCATCACCTTCAAGCCGGACAGGAATCCTTGTAATAAATACCACTACAGGCAGACATTAAGCATCATGACAAAATAATCATCACCATTAGTACATGGAAAAACCTGATTTCGCATTAGCATCATTGAGAGTCCAAGGGTATTGGGGGTTGGCAGTAGCAACGCTTCTATTTCGACATCGGAAATAGCAGTGGAGCTATAAATTAATGACTTGACTGTTGGTTATCAAGATGATAAAAACGGAAATGGCTTTGGGATAGTTGGCGAGGGTAGAACCACTGGATATCCAGATTGTGAACCTATTCCCTGGCCAGGCCCCAGTCAACCACCCGGCCTCGCCCACGCTCAAACCAGCAAGAGAAATCCCGACCCTCGCCTCGTTATTCGCACGCATCGTCCGTGTGTGCTGAATAACCTGTTGCGTACTGGTTAGTTACAGATATGCGCATCCTGGGGAAAGGCCCAGACCGAGTCTCCCCGGAAGTAAAAACTCCAGACGGCTTTGAGCTGGCACTTGCGGTACTGGTGTTGGTCGGAGCGCTCCAATACCAAACCATTCAGGGGCTCAACGAGGCCGACTTGAGCGGGGCTCACAGTCATGCGCACATGGCCGAGGTCGAAGGAATGTACTCGGTTTTGCATCAAGCTGAGTCGGGCGGATGCGGCCACGTCGCCAAACGTCTTTGCCCCCGAGGACCGAACCCTGATGGAAGGGGCGGCATAACGGTGGGCGGCTTTAGAGAGCATGTCCATGGAGAACACTCTGAAGGCCCTAAGGCCGCAAACGGAAGTCGAAAAGATGCCTATGAAAAAACCTAGCAAAAAGCCCGGGGCAAGGCAGGAAATTACCGAGCGTAAGCAGGTGGAGTCGGTGCTCCGTGAAAGTGAGGAACACTTTCGTTCTTTATTCGAGAATATGCTGAACGGATTCGCATATTGCAAGGTGCATTTTAAGGAAAACCAACCACAGGATTTTACTTACCTTGATGTCAACCACGCCTTCGAGACCCTTACGGGGTTAAAGCAAGTTGTCGGCAAGAGAGTTTCCGAGGTTATCCCCGGCATACGAGAGTCTGACCCGTCATTGTTCGAAACGTATGGAAGGGTCGCTCTGACCGGGATACCCGAGCGATTAGAAACATTTGTCGCTGCCTTGGGAATGTGGTTCTCGGTCGCGGTGTATAGTCCGAAAAAAGAATACTTTGTCGCGGTATTTGACGTCATCACCGAGCGCAAGCGGGCGGAGGTCGAACTGCGGCGGACGAACCGTGCCCTTCGAACCATCAGCGAGTGTAATCAAATCATCGTGCGGGCCGCAGAAGAATCTCAATTGTTGGAGGAGATCTGCGGGGTTTTGGTGCGTGACGGTGGCTACCGAATGGCCTGGGTGGGCTATGGCGAACACGATGAAGGCAAGTCCGTACGCCCCATGGCCCATGCCGGGTTCGATGAAGGGTACCTTCAAACGGCGAGCATCACCTGGGCAGATACGGAACGCGGGCGGGGGCCCACGGGAACGGCGATCCGCACGGGAAAACTTGTGGTAGCTCGAAACATCCCGACCGATCCCAGTCTCGCTCTCTGGCGGGAAGATGCCCTTAGACGGGGCTATGCATCCAGCATCGCGCTGCCCATCACATTAAATGATAGCGTCCTCGGGGCCCTGACGATGTATGCGGAGGTGCCGGATGCCTTTGATTCCACAGAGATGCAGCTTCTGACAGAGTTAACCGATGACCTGGCGTACGGCATTCAAGCCCTTCGTACAAGGGCCGAGCGCAAGCGGGCGGAAGATAAGCTGATCGAGGAAAGGCGTCTCCTCCACACCATCATGGACAACGTGCCCGATATGATCTACTTCAAGGATCGGGAGAGCCACTTCACCCGGCTCAATGTGAAGCTTGCGGCAGGACTTAATCTCACCGACCCTGCCCAGGCGGTCGGCAAGACCGACTTTGACTTCTTCCCCGCAGATCAAGCCCAGATATTCTACGCCGACGAGCAGGAAATAATCAGGACGGGCCAGCCGTTGGTGGGCGAGGAGGAGAAGATAGTCTGGGCAAGTGGCGAGGTGACCTGGGTCTCGACGACGAAGATGCCCCAGCGTGACCCCAAGGGGAAGATTATCGGAACCTTCGGCGTCTCCCGCGACATCACTGAGCGCAAACGGACGGAAGAGGCATTGATTGAGGAAAAGCATCTCCTCGATACCCTCATGGACTATCTCCCCGACCTGATCTACTTCAAAGATCGCGAGGGCCACTTTACCCAGGTCAATAGGGCGCTCGCGAGACAGTATGGGCTGAGCGGCCCTTCCCAGGCGGTGGGCACGACCGACTTCGACTTCTTTTCCCCGGAAAATGCCCAAGGGTTTTACCGGGATGAGGAGCAAATGATACGAACGGGCCAGCCGATGGTGGGCAAGGAGGAGAAGAACATCTGGCGGGATGGCCATGTGACCTGGGACTCCACCACGAAGTTGCCATGGCGTGACGCCAAGGGGAACATCATCGGAACTTTCGGCATGTCCCGCGACATCACGGAGCGCAAGCGGGCGGAGGAGGAACTGTACGAGTCGCGGCAGATGCTTCAAACCATCCTGGATACCATTCCCCAACGTGTTTTCTGGAAGGACCGGAACTTTTCGTTTTTGGGTTGTAACAAGGCCTTTGCGCTGGATGCGGGATTGAAAGACCCGGCGGAAATCATCGGCAGGAATGATTATGAGCTTGCTTGGAGAGATACGGCTGAACGTTACCGCGCCGATGACAAGCTGGTGATGGAGCAGGAGACGCCTCGGCTCAACTACGAGGAACCCCAAGACAGGCCAGATGGAAGCCAGTGGTGGGTTCGCACCAACAAATTGCCGTTACGTGACCGCGAAGGCAAAGTGGTCGGAATGATAGGAACTTTTGAGGACATCACCGAGCGCAAGCAAGTGGAAGCTGAGCATGTCCGCCTGGTTACCGCCATCGAGCAGTCCGCCGAAGGCGTAGTGATTACCAGTGCCACGGGTGACATCGAGTATGTCAACCCAGCCTTCACTCGTATCACCGGATACAGTCGCGAGGAAGTTCTGGGAAAGAATCCCAGGATCCTCAAATCAGGCCAACAAGACCCGGCGTTTTACCAGCAGCTTTGGGCGACCATTCTCCGAGGAGAAATATGGCATGGCCAGCTCATCAATCGGCGGAAGGACGGAAGCCTTTATACGGAAGAATTGAACATCGCCCCGGTGCGGGGTGCGCAGGGCGAAGTCACCCACTTCATTTCCACCAAACAGGATGTAACCGAAAGGAAGCAACTGGAGCGGCAATTGATTCAGGCACAAAAGATGGAGGCGGTGGGGCGGCTGGCTGGCGGCGTGGCCCACGACTTCAACAACCTTCTTACCATTATCAACGGGTACGCCCAGCTTCTTACGGAACGCAGCTCCCCCGAAGACCCGCGCCTGGAATTGATGGAAGAGATCCTGATGGCGGGAGAGAAGGCTGCTTCCCTGACGCGGCAACTTCTGGCGTTCAGTCGCCGGCAAGTCCTGGAACCAAGAATCCTGGATTTAAGTCGCGTCCTTGCCGATCTAGAAAAGATGCTTCACCGCCTGATCGGTGAAGACGTGGAGCTGGTTACGACGTATGAACCTGACTTGGGGCGGGTGAAAGTGGATCCGGGGCAGATTGAGCAGGTCGTCATGAATCTGGCGGTCAATGCGCGCGACGCGATGCCGGAGGGTGGGAAGCTTAATATCGAGACATCCAACGTTGAAATTGACGAGGGATACGCGCGCAGCCATCCGAACATCACCCCGGGGAAGTATGTCATGATGGCCGTGAGCGACACGGGTTGCGGAATGGACCTCGATATACAAAGGCATATCTTCGAGCCCTTTTTCACTACCAAGGAAAAAGGCCACGGAACGGGCTTGGGATTGGCTACCACCTACGGGATTATTAAGCAGAGTGGCGGCTTCATTTGGGTTTACAGCGAACCAGGACAAGGTTCGACGTTTAAGATTTACTTCCCCTCCGTCGGGGAAGCCTTGCCACCTTACGAACCAATTGATGTCCCTACTGAACCAACCAAAGGTTCTGAAACCGTCCTGGTGGTCGAAGACGAAATGCGCGTCCGGTCGATGGTATGCGAAACCCTCAAATCCAAAGGCTACAAGATACTGGAAGCAGAGGGAGCTGCACAGGCGCTTAAAATCGCAGAATATTATACAAGTCCGATTCATCTCCTGCTGACCGACGTGGTGATGCCTAAAACCAGCGGCAAAGGGTTGGCCAAGCGTTTATCCACCCTACACCACGAGACAAGAGTGCTTTACATGTCAGGTTACACGGATGACGCCATTGTCCGCCAAGGTATTTTGGAGGATGGCGCATCCTTTCTGCAGAAACCCTTTGCGATATATGCACTGGTGCGGAAGGTCCGCCAGGTTTTGGACATGAAGATGGATCCTCAACAATAGCCAAGCCCAAAGTGTGGGCTCGCATGCTCATTAGGATCTATATCTAAAGGAATTGGAAATCTACCACTAACCAAGGTAATATAAACGTATAAATGGCGCTGCTCGACGCTGGAGGACATGTCTATGGTAGAATTTCAGACCCGGCGGAGTTGCCGAGTCGCGTTGTCGGTCCCAATCCGTGTTTTCGGAATTGATGATCAGGACGTGGATTTTACCGAGGAAGCCCTCACCATCATCGTGAACTTGCAGGGGGCCAAGATCCGGATGACCCATCAACTCCTGCCGGATTCGGAAATCCGCCTTTTCAGCCACCCGACGGGGCAGGGTTCAGTTTTTAGGGTTGTCTCCAAATTACAAAGTTCTGAACTTAAGTATACTTACTGGGGGGTCGAGAATCTTGACCCAGCCAAAAACATTTGGGGCGTGGACATTCCTGAACTCCGACCCGGAGACCAACTCAAAATACAGGTAATGATCGAGTGCCCAACCTGCTCCGCACGCCAACCCCTGCGCGTGGATGAAACTCTGCTGGCGTCGTTTCAGGAAAAAGGTGGGGTTGAACGGACTTGCAATCTCTGCAATGCCCCCGGAATGTGGAAGCTTCTGTGCTTCCCAGCGGTTTAGAAAGCGCGGGATGGAAGGTTTGGAGGGCAGGATTTAACCAAACCCTTGACTCCAAACCCTAAAGTGGTAGTTGACCCAAGCATGCCCTTTGGGTAGCATTTGCATGTTGCCTCGATTTGAGGCATCGCATCCCGAGGCGAACACTTTCCAGCTAACATTATTCCCTCTTTCCTGCAGGCCCTCCTCGTAAATCAATGAAATCAAAGGCACGAATGAACCTGCCCAACTTGCCCAATTTGGAATCACCCGTGCTCTTACGTGGGGTCATGGAGCTCATGAATTTGGATCGTTCACCTGAAACCGGACGGTGAGCTCTTGAGCAAGAAAAGGAGAAGAAAGCCATGCAGATTTTTGATCAAGTTGATCCAAACAATTTAGACCGCCGCGAATTGCACCTGTGGATACTGGCCCTTGCTGTGATGATCGTCCTGGCAACGGGGGTAGCTTTGCTAATGTACCCAACGGTTTTCTCCAATCCATTAAACCTTGCCGAAATCCCAGCGCGCGCCATCTTTTTCGGGTTTTGCGGCCTCGCGGCGCTGGTGGTGGGTTACGTTGTAGACCGCCAACTGGTCATCCGCCACCTGGGCGCGGAACTGGAGAATGAGCACCGCCAAATCGTGGAGCTTCGCCGGGAGGCGAGTACCGATCTGCTGACGACGCTTCCGGGACTAAGCAATTTCTGCGACCGTCTGACGATGGAATTCCGCCGCGCTGCCAACACCAAGCAACCCCTTTCTTTGTTGGCCGTGGAAGTGACGCCCTCGCACACATGTACCGAACCTGGGGGAGTCGAGATGGCCTTCGGGGATGCCGCGAAGGCCCTGCTGCGTAAGCTGCGCTGCGATGACTCCATCTTCCTATTCGCACCAGGCGTCTTCGGGATCGTTCTTCCCGCGGTCAACGCTAGCAACGCTTACAATCTGCGTGACCGCTTGATGGATGGACTCCACGATGCCGCGGGCGCCAGTAATCGTTTCTCGTTCGGTATCAGCTTGGTCAATTTCCCAGAGCACGTCGCCACCGCCCGGGAGATGGAAGAATCCGTACGGAGGCTCCTCCCCTGCAGGGACAGCAAGGACTCGAACTTGGAACTAGCTACATCTGCGTTGCAAATTCAGTAGAGGACAAGCGTACACCCCCCACCTACGGAAAGGATCTTATCCCCTAACCCCGAGATCAGTGGCGAGTGGCAGATGATGATCGTGAATACAGGCCGGTTAGAAATTAATTCTGCCCCCTGAGCATTGCCGGCGACCATCGGGTGATTTCCCAAGCGGCGTCTGGTTTCTTAACGATTGGCTGTGCGCTGCGAAGGATGGATTGCTGTCATGGAATTAAGCACCCTGGTCATCTACGACATTGAAGACGATCGAGCTAGAACGCGTGTGTCTGAAGTCTGCAAGGATTTCGGCCTGGAGCGCTTGCAGTTCAGCTGTTTCCGCGGAACGCTTTCGCAAAACAAGCGCGAAGAACTTTACGAGCGACTTCGGCGAATCCAGCGCGAATGGGAAACTCGCTGGCGTAAAGACTTTCGGGAAGCACAAACCAAGCAAATGGACCTGCCGGTTCCCCCCGGCGAGGAAGCCAAGGGGCGTTGGCAACCTTCATAACCCGGAAGGGTAATGCGGCGGTCGAGGATGCGGGGCGTCCGGTAGGCCCGCTCCACGCCCTCCAGTTCGATGCGTCGCCAAGCCGAAGGCGGGGTGGCGTAGATCGCTTGCAGCTGCTTCCGCGAGCGCCGACGCAAGGTCATGAACTCGATCCCCTGCTGGTTCAAGCGGCTGAGGTTGGCATAGGAGATGAGCCGAGAATCGAAGATGAGTTCGGTGGGAAGATGCCCCGTTTTCTCTTTCCAGGAGGCGACGAAGCGCAGGATCTCGTCGTTCTGATCCTGCTTGCGCACCTGCCCGTTGGCGTAGCAGAAGACGCGCTGGTCGGCATCCGGGGCGAGGAAGGCCAGGATGCCCTTCTGCCTGCGGCTGCGGTTGGAGACATAGTGCTTCTCCACCAAGGCGTCTTCGCCGTGAAAGGGGATGGTGTGGAAGTCGAGGTCGAAGCCGTCGGCCATCACGTGGCTGTGACGGCGCGAGCCGAACAGCTTCAATCCCAGCAGGGAGCGCGGGGCATGCTCGGCCGGGATCATGGCAGAGCCGGGAAGCGCCGCTCCCGGCGCGATCTCCTTCCAGGGGAGGCGAGCCAGGAAGGGCAGGAAAAGGATGAGCCCCCCGACGGCGGTGCGAAACTGGCGCGGCGACAAATCCTATTGGCGCACGTCGGCGACGGCCGCCGGGAGAGCGCCCGGAGGGTGGGGCCGTTCGTCATCCTGGCGTCGCGGCAGTCGCGCGAAGCCTTCTTCCTTGAGGATCAAGGAGACGGCCACCGGGCTGCGCTTCTCTCCCTTCGCCTTCAAGGCTCGGGTGATGTCGTAGATGGAGAGGTTCGGTTTGCGCAAGGTGACGATCTGCTCTCGCACTCGATCCTGGTGAGGATGGGGACGGGGTGTGCGGCGAGAGGAGAGGAAGAATTCCAACGTCGGGTTCTGCCGCAACTGGTCCCATCATAATGACAACGTCAAATTCAAAGCCCTTTGCGCTGTGGAAGGTTATAAGATTCGGATGGTCTGGTCATCCTCCCTGTCCACCAAAGTTCGTCACCGTGAAATCCTGCAGCTTCCCTCCATTTGCACAGGCAGCGGCCAGCTTTTTGAAGGAGCTTTCCTCATCTCGCAACAACGGATCCGTGAGTCGCCCGCGCCCACGCTGCGAGCTTCGAAGCACATTTATCTGGTGGCGGAGGGCAAGAATTTCCAACTACAAGGCCGCGCGTGTTTGGATGCACGCGCGGATAGTGCCCAGGAAGGAGAATAAAAGGGTAAACATGGGAGTGCGAAACTTAGCGGAGGGAGCGAACCGACATAAATAATTTCGATGCAGAATGAGTAACTGGCATGCACAGGGGATGGCCTGAAGGTTATTGGCCGGAGGATGAGGTAGACGGCTTTCTCCCTGCCCAGGCTGCTGATGGGTCCGGCGCAGCGGACGTTATACAGCCTGCCCAAAACCCCCTAGGTATTCTGCGACCAGTTAGTGTTGCACTTCAACCTTAATGAAGATAGACTGGCTATCGCTCTGATTCCCTTGGTCTCTGCCCTCTGGATCGCGCATGGAAACGACCATCCTTGTCGTTGACGATGACCCAGCAAACCGCGAGCTGATGATAGAGCTCTTGGAGCCCCAGGGTTATAAAGTCGTAACAGCCGTTGACGGTCAGGAAGCCTTGGCGGTGTTCGCGCGCCATCAACCCGACCTGGTACTTCTCGACATTATGATGCCCAGAGTGGACGGCGTGGAAGTTTGCCGGCGACTCAAAAAAAATCCAGAATCTCGACTGACGCCCACCGTGTTAGTCACAGCCCTTTCCGCTAAAGAGGACCGGGTGCGGGGTATCGAAGCCGGCGCGGACGACTTTCTCAACAAACCGTTCGATCGCATTGAACTACTGGCCCGCGTTCGCTCCTTGCTTAATGTTAAGGCCTACACTGACGAATTGGAACGGGCCGAATTAGTCCTCTTCACGCTGGCACGGAGCATCGAAGGCAAAGACCCCTACACGGGGGGTCATTGCGAGCGCTTATCGGACTACTCGGAGCGCCTGGGTCGGCGCATCGGGCTACCGGAAGAGCAGATCACCGCCCTGCGACGAGGCGGAATTGTTCATGATATCGGAAAGGTGGCTGTGCCGGATGCAATTCTTCTCAAGCCAGGCAAGTTGACGCCCGAAGAGTGGAAGATTATGCGCCAACATCCCGCGGCCGGTGAGAGCATCTGCGCGCCCCTGAAATCTTTCCGACTCGTTCTCCCAATCATTCGCCACCATCATGAGAAGCTCGACGGATCCGGCTATCCCGACGGACTACAATTAGATCAAATCCCGCTTACGGCCCGCATTGTGACCGTCGTGGACGTTTACGACGCTTTAACGACCGACCGTCCTTACCGGGGCGCTTCGTCCACGGAAAAAGCCCTGGAATTAATCGAGCAAGAGGTCCAGAAGGGCTGGTGGGACCCGCATATCGTCTCCGAGTTTCGTAACCTACTCGCCACCAGTGGTGCCAAGCCACCGACCGGTGGGAACTAGCGATGCGATGAGTGGAAAGCCAAGTCTATAGAGGGAAAATCTGAGGTGACTGCCTACCGAGATTTATCCATTAAACGAAAGCTGCAAGTGATCATACTTCTGACTTCGGGCGCTGCCCTGGCGCTGTCCTCAATTGTATTCGTCAGTTATGACCTCTTCACCTCCCGGCTGTCCCTGGCTCGCGACCTCTCCACGCTTGCCCATGTTATTGGCTCCAACAGCACCGCCCCCCTCTCTTTTAGCGACCGCAAATCAGCCAAAGATGTTCTCGACGCTTTGAGCGCCATGCCTCATGTCGTCTCCGCGTGCATTTATGGCAAGGACGGAAAAGTCTTCGCCCAATACCATAGAGGCGGAGCAGGGAGCGATATTTCCGCCCCGCATTTGGAAAAAGACGGCGCGCATTTCGGGCTCAATCGCCTGGAGTTATTCTCCGGGATCATCCTGGATGGCGAGAGAATCGGAACGGTTTACATCCATTCCGATCTGGGCGCCATTTATTCCCGCCTGAAGCTGGACTTTGGGCTCATTGCACTCGTCCTGCTGGCTTCCATGGGCGCCGCTTACGCGCTCGCTTCGAAACTGCAACGAGTGATTTCCGGCCCCATCCTGCATCTGGCCGAGACCGCTCATATCGTCTCCGTGGAAAAGAATTATTCCGTGCGCGCCGTCAAACAAAACCAGGATGAGCTGGGCCTGCTCATTGAAAGCTTTAATGAAATGTTGTCTGAAATCCAACATCGCGATGAGAAGTTGGAACGGCACCGAGAACACCTGGAAGAGGAGGTGGCCGCGCGCACATCGGAACTCATCCGGGTGAATGCGAATTTGACCGATGCCAACCAGGCCCTTCTGTCGGAGATCACGGAGCGCAAACGGACGGAAGACAAATTGCGCGAGAGCGAAGAACATTTTCGCTTAATCAGCGAAAACGTTGCGGACCTTATCGCCGTCCTCGACTTGAAGGGACGGCGACTGTACAACAGCCCATCGTACAAATCGATATTGGGTGATCCCGCCAAGCTGGAAGGGACGGTTTCGTTCAATGAGGTCCATCCCGATGACCGGGAAAAAATCAAAACCATTTTTGAAGAAACGATTCGGACCGGGATAGGGCAAATCGCCGAGTATCGGTTCTTGCTCGGAAACGGAAGTGTCCGTTACATAGAGTCGCAGGGGAGTGTGATACGGGACAGCGAAGGAAAACCGGCCAAGGTGGTGGTCGTTTCCCGGGACGTTACGCGTCGTACGCGGGTGGAGAAGATGCTGAGGGAGAGCGAGAGCCGCTTTCGGCTTGTCGTCCAAGCGACGAATGATGCCGTCTGGGACTGGGATTTATTGACGAATCTTTTCTGGTGGAATGAGGGAGTTACAACTCTATTCGGTTATGACCGGGATGAGGTTGGACCCGACGCCACTTGGTGGACCGAACACATCCACCCCGAAGATCAGGAATTCGTCATCGCTGGAATTTATAAGCAGATCGACGGCGAGGGGAAGTCGTGGTCAGATGAATACCGCTTTCGTCGCAAAGACGGCTCCTACGCTTACATCCTTGACCGGGGTTATATCATCCGCGACGATGGCGGAAAGCCGCTGCGTATAATCGGCGCGAAGATGGACGTCACGGAGCAAAAGAGAGCGCAAGAGGAGATTACAAAACTCAATGAAAGTTTAGAGCAGCGCGTGGCCGAGCGCACCGCCCAGCTCGCCGCGGTCAACGAAACGCTCGAACAACGCAACCGCGAAGTGGAGCGGATGACGCGGTTGAAGAGCCAGTTCCTGGCCAGCATGAGTCACGAGCTTCGGACGCCCCTTAATGCCATCATCGGTTTTGCTGATTTACTTCAGGACGGGACGAGCGGCCCGATCAACGAAAAACAGAGTAAATTCGTGAAGCACGTTCAGCAGGCCGGAAGACATCTTTTGGACCTCATCAACGACATCCTGGACCTCTCAAAGATTGAGGCTGGGCAGCTCACCTTTCAGTCGGAGATTTTTTCACCTGAGGGGGCATTACCGGAAGTGCTCTCGGTCATCAAGCCCCTGGCCATGAAGAAACATATTGAGGTACGCACTGAATTGGAACCTGGCCTGACTCTTTATGCCGATCGAGTTCGCTTCAAGCAGATCATTTACAACCTGCTGAGTAACGCCATCAAATTTACGCCAGACGGTGGCCAAGTGAATGTTGAATCTGTTAAGATAGAGAAGCTTGTCCGGTTTTCAATTACCGACACGGGCATTGGGATTCGGCCCGAAGACCGCGAAGCCATCTTTGAAGAATTCCGGCAAGTGGGCCAGACTACTAGCGGCGTCACGGAGGGAACGGGCTTGGGGCTGGCCATTTGCAAGCGGCTGGTGGGGCAGCAGGGGGGAACAATTTGGGTTGAGAGTGAGATTGGGAAAGGCAGCCGATTTAGCTTCACCCTGCCCGAGGGACATCCAATTACGAAATTCAGGGAAGCAGCCTCGGTGGATGTTCCGGTTCGTTTGGTCCGTGCCAAACCTCTTATTTTAGTGGTGGACGATGAGCCCGTATCTCGCGAGCTTTTGGCCAGTCACCTCGTCGGCGAGAATTTTGAGACCGAAATGGCAAGCTCCGGCGATGAAGGCCTGACCAAAGCACGCCAACTTCAGCCGGATGTCATAACCCTGGACATGATAATGCCGGGTAAGGGCGGCTGGATGATCCTTTCAGAATTGAAAGCCAACCCGACGACAGCCAGTATCCCGGTCGTCGTCGTTTCAATAGTGGACGACAAGAGCGGGGTTCTTGCCATGGGCGCGGCGGAGTGCCTGGTGAAGCCGGTGTCCAAAGAAATTCTATTGAAGGCTGTGCTCAGGCATTTGCCGGACTCCAAAACCGGTCCTGCTTTGATTTTGGTGGCCCAAGACGACCCTGCTGTTTTGAGGGTGATTAGTGATCTGCTCAGTGCGGCGGGCTATTCTCCGCTTTTGGCGCGCAACGGACAAGAGGCCCACGATATCCTCTGGCGCACTCGCGTGGATGCTATTGTGCTCGGCCTGTTGATCCCGGAGATGAGCGGCTTTGAGCTGCTTCGCCGTGTTAAGGAGAATCCCCGGTTGCGTGAGATTCCCATATTTGTTCTGACGGGTAAGAAATTGACGGACGCGGAAGCGGAGTTTCTCCAGCGAGAGACCTGCGCCTGCTTCCAGAAAGATACTCGATGGGGTCCAGAGCTTGTCACGCAGCTCGATAAGACACTCCACAAGCAGTCCCTCCGCTCATGAAGAAAATCCTGGTGGCAGAAGACAATCCGGCCAGTAGCGAATTGATAATGGAAGTCTTGTCCGGGCGAGGCTACGAGATAATCGAAGCGTGCGATGGACGGCAAGCCCTGGAGAAGATCGAAGAAACAGAACCGGACCTGGTTCTTCTCGACATTCAATTACCGATTCTGGATGGTTTTGCCGTTTTGTCTCAGCTCCGCCAGAATCCCCGCTTCGCCAACCTTCGTGTCGTGGCCGTCACCGCGAATGTAATGAAGGAAGATCGCGAAAAAGGTCTGAGGGCCGGTTTCGATGCCTACATCAGCAAACCCATTGATGCTGCTGCACTCAGGCTGCAAGTCGCCCAGTTGTTGCTGAAGGAACCATAATCTCCAAGGAACTGACACGGAAGGCCTCATGTTGATGAAGCTTCTGGTTGTTGATGATGACTTGGCCGCCTTGGACCTGGTGAAAGCTCTGGTCGAGCCGCTGGGGTACGCAGTCTTGGCCCTGGCAGATAGCCGGCAAGCGGCCGCGTGCGTGAATGAGCAGAAATTTGACGGCATTTTCGTCGATGTGCAAATGCCCAACTTGGACGGCTTCGCATTGACAAAAATCATCCGAGCCTCGCGGTCGAACAGCGGGGTTCCCATAGTGATGATTACCGCGCTGGAAGACGTTGAGACGATGCGCCAGGGATATAAGGCAGGAGTGACTTTCTTCCTCACCAAGCCTTTCAACCCGGAGAAGTTGCGGGGCCTTCTCCTCGCCGTGGGCAGCGCCATTTTGAGGGAGAGAAGGCGTCACGTTCGGCTACCGTTTAGCGCGACGGTGACGTGCCGGTGGGGGAACGAGCAGGCCAAGTGGACGAGCGTCAACATCAGTGAGGTCGGAATGCTGCTCGAATCGTCAAGCAGGCTGGAGTTGGGTCAGGAAATCAACCTCGACTTTTCGTTCTCGCCCAGCCAGGACCCTCTGAGCCTGCGAGCAAAGATTGTTCACAGAGAACCGCCGGACTACATTGGGGTCCAATTCCGGGACCTGACTTCCGAAGAGCAGGAGACTATTCGGCAATACCTCGACCACGGTCTGAAAGTGTAAATTTCAGCTTTGTAAGGCTTGAGGCAATCGCGGCTGCCTTTTTCCCTGAAAAGGAAGTTGTCAGCTCTTCGGGAAATCTAGAAAAGCCGCAACATGGAAGGACCAATGTTGCGGTACAAAAGAAATTTTCAGTCAGCCCTCGAGGCCGAAAGCTACTTCACGTAGCAGGCCCCGTAAAGTTGCCCCACAGAAGCTTCCAATGTCCAGATGATTCTCGCTTTCGCCTCCACGGGAACCTGCCGGTCGATGAACGGCATGGTGATATAAACCTCGTCACCCACCTGAAACCTCTGGTTGCTCACAAAGCCCAGTCCGGCTTTGCAAACGTCGCGGGTCTGCGCGATGTCGGACACGCCCCAGACAGTTCGAACCCGGATGCGCATGGTCAACTTAATGCGCTTGGTTTTTCGTCGCTCGCCCTCGACTTCAACCTTCCTGACGCTGGCGGCGACAACCTCCGCCGTCAGGACCTTGGTGCTGGGCTTCCAGCGCGTGGTCTCCCCGCAGCGCTCGCAATGGCGGGAAATCAGGCCCGAGGAGAGCAGGACTTCATACTCGATGGACGACAGCGCGCCATGGGCCGCCGTTTTGCAAGCCGCGCACTCGATCAGAACTTTGGGTTCAATTCCCTCCGCCGGGGCGGTGAATTCTATCCCCCAGATTTCGCTGGCGGAATTGAGCACCTCCACGCCCCATTCTTGCCGGCCGCCAAAAACTTGTTGAAACCCTCCCACGACGCGAAACTCTTCCTCGATCTGGTTTTCTAAATTCTTAATTAACAGGACGTCATCGGGCAGCAGGGCGTGGGTCAGACTGATGCGGGCGCCTTGCTTGTTGAAACTGATCGTCTCAGTTTCCTCAGAGAACGAGATGCCGGAAGCGTTATTTCCAATGACACGAATGCGGACCGAGCCAAGGATCCGATCACTTCGGCGCCGCGTAGCCGCATACGGTAATTTCTCGCGTTCCATCATTAGGCATCAGCTTCCGGAAGGTCACATTCCGTTCAGCGCTTTTTGGGGGTTGGCTTAGCGAACGCCGTATTGACGAAGGGCGCCATCCGGCCCTGGCTGGCCAAGTTCCCGGCTGCCTGGCTACAAAGCAATCAGAATAGTACAATGGCCCCATATACGGGTCAAGGTCGGCAATCGTCTTGACTCACAAGGGAAGCGATCTACTCAGACTTATCAAAAAGAACTTGAAGCAAGTGGGGGGCATGCGACGTAGTGATCCGCAGGGTGTAACGCTAAGGGGCTACGGCTAACCCCAGTATACCTGGGAACCGCATTATATGTTATACGGATAACGTTCAGGCTCTCACGAAGGTTCGGAGCATGGAAAGTAGGCTACTCCTTGACGATCTTGGCAAGAGCGAGCAGCTTCGAACTGATCTTTAACCGGGTTTGCGCGGCGGCATCGAGGTTGATTTCGAAACGAAGCTGGTTCTCCACACTCGTCAAGTTGATGATGCCCCCGCGCTCCGCGAATCCCTTCACTTCACCCACCGTCAAGATACTTGACCCTTTGGAACTGGCGAGAATCCTGGGGGTCCCCTTCTTTTCCGTAGCCCTCACGAAGATCATCTGGCAGTCGTGGGGATTCTCACCCGGATTGAGTTTCCTCACTTCAACGGGATGGCCCTCGACTGTCCGCCCACGCAAGGTCTGCTCAATCTCTCCCTGGAAGGGATTTTCGCCCGCCACACAGATGTCGAGTGGCGCTGCCGAATCGCGAAAGGAGTCAGCCGGCCATTCCACAAAGTGGGCAAAATTATAGAGGAAAGCCAACTTCACCCGGTATTCGTTGCTTTCTTCGCCCTTAGCGGAAGCCGGAGAAGATAGGGGGAGAAGGAAGAAGCCTAGCACGATGCAGAGGAGCCTATGTCCGATCCCACCAGTACCGCACAGAGATACCCTGGAAAACTTGGAACCCCATCTGGAGCTACCGTGTTTTGGCTTTCGCGTCTTCATGCGAGATCAGAAGTGGTAGGTGAGCTTCAGTCGAAAATTACGTCCATCCTGAAGGATGACGTCCTCCACATGCTCCACCGAACCGGGATCGCTATAGATACTGTCGAACGCATTGTACAAGCTTGCCGAGATGTCCCAACCCTTAAGAGTTCCTCGGCTGAAGAGGGTAAAATTGGGAACGAGGTAAGCGCCGGCGAAAGCTCCTTGCAGGGTTCGGCGTTTGCTGACGTACTCGAGGTTGGTGCTGGCGAAAAGCTTCCTGCGGAAGAGGGGAACACTAAAGTTCGCCTGGCCCAACACGTGCGGCGAGTTCGTGAGCGGACTCCCGGTGTCTGCATCCTCGGCGTGTTCGAGACTGAGGCTGACGCCGGCCTCCAGGCCGGAACTCGACTGCCTCTTCAGGGTGAGCTCGAGACCCTTTAAATCCACACACTGGCTGTTCTCATACACGATCGCCCCAGAAACTGGATCGTTGGTCGCACTGATCAACCCCCGGATCGGGTAATAGTACCCGGACGCAACCAGTCGGAATCCGTCGTAAATACCCTGTTCCAGAACCAGTTCCGTGGTCTTGGCGGTCTCCGGTCTGAGAGTCGGGTTGGGTTCCTGGCCATCCCCCGCGTAGTAAAGCTCGTAGGTGTTGGGTGCACGGAACGATTGACCATAAAGGAACTTGAGAGTGGTCTCTTCGAAGGGCTGATAAATCACCGCCGCGCGCGGGTTGGTGGTGCCGCCGAAGGTCGAGTAATGATCGGTCCGTAAGCCCAGATCCAAGTGGAGAGCGTGGTGAATCTGGATTGCATCCTGGACATAAAAGCCCCAAATCGTGGAATTCTGTTGACTGTTGAAATACTGATAGTAAGGTTCCGCGTCGTAGTTCGATTGATCTTGCCGGAAATTGTCGCGGAATTCCGCACCGACAATCAGAGTCTGGTTTTGAGAGAGTTTCTTGGAGAGGGCGAACTCTCCTCCCAGCCATTGTCCGTGAGAAATGTCCACGTTTAAAACCGGGGGAAAAGAACCGCCCTGGGGATTGCTGTAGGGGTACAGTCCGAGGTAGTTCTGGTTGCTGTAATCAAGGCGGGCGAAATAGCCCCAATCGCTGCCGAAGTGGTGATCGTACTTCAGGTTCAAATAGGCGGCCGCGTCGGTGGTGCGCTCCTCGGAATCGTTGAAAATGGTTCCGAAGGAGGCGGTAGGGATCTGCTTTTCGCGGAACCCATATACGCCCTCCAGTGAAAGCCCATGATAATCAAAGCGCATAAAGGCTTGGTGAGACATGTCGCCGTCGGCGTTTTCTGCAATGCCATAGTTGGTGGCCGGATTGTCAAACGCCTGGAAAAAGAGTTTGTCTTGTCCGTGGCTATCGTAGTAAGTGGCGGAAAGCAGCATCGCTATGCCATTACTGAACTGGTGGCCGTAAGTGATCCGCGACTTGAAGGTGCCATAACTGGCCAGTTCACTGGAAAGAGTCACGCCGGGGACGTCATGCCCCGTCTTGGTGACGATGTTGATAACTCCCAAAAGAGCGCTCGCTAAATAGCGCGAGGAGTTTGGACCCTTGATCACCTCGATCCGGTCGATCAAGTCGATATCCACCGGAAAATCCGTTCCGATGTAGGCCTGGTCATAGATGTTGTCATTGGTTTCGTGTCCATCCACCAGCAGCAGGATGCGGCTGTTGTAGTCCCCTGGACGACCGAAGCCTCGAACTCCCAGGTAGTCATAATTCCGGTCGTAGGTCACATAAAAGCCTGGTACGTCGCTCAGAACATCGGCCAGCGTACGGTAACCGTACCTTTTGATCTCCTCGCCTGTGATAACGGTGATTGAGGCCGGGGCATCAGATACCTTCTGTTTGTACCCGGAGGCGCCATAAACCGAATCGATCTCAACCTTCATCAAATCTTCTAGACTCATATCCATAAGGCTAGGAGGCGCTGGGGTGGTCTGAGCCCATAATCGGCCCCAAGTGGAGGCGATCATCAGGAGAGAGAAGAGTAGTAAGCCGGTTCGCATTCGCATCGGCTAAGTACTAGCACAGGGAGAACCAAATCGGTCTGACGTGCAGGTCTGCCTGGGTCTTTTATTTCAGTGAGTTGCCGGGGGAACATTCATAAAGATGGAAACACTGCTGTCCGCGAGTGTCCGTTTGGACATAGGATGTATCATATCGAGCCACCGTGAATGCCGCTCGGAGGAGGGTCGCAAAGTCAGCCAATTCCACAAGCGAGCAACTTCTACCAAGCCAGGGGCCATCTCACGACCGAAGGTATATTTTACGTGGCTTCTGCCGCTCAATGCGTTCGTGTGCCAAGCCTTGACGACTGCCTCTTAGTTTTAACTAAGCCCCCGTGTATCAAATCGTGACACTTTCACCCGTTTGGACACCTGATTGGTATCACTTGGGTGCCAGCCTGCTACTATTATCTCACTCGAAACCCATCAATTAATTGGGGTTACAAGAAAGCTTTAGCAGTTGGCAGCGACTGGCATGCCGGGTGCTTTCTATTTATTCCGTACGGAGGCTCGAAGCCAGGGGATAGGAGAGCAATGCCATGCATCTGTTTAGTTACAGCGCGAAGCCGTTCGCAGCCCTAAAAGAGACCGTTCGGGTTAGCCACGGGCGCACCGCGGACAAAAGGATGGCAGCGCTTATCTTCGGGATTGTTTTGCTAGCGGGGTTACCCCGGCTTTATGCGCAGGGTCGGATGGCAACTAGTTCACTGGTCTTGCAGGTGCGGCCCGAAGCGCTCCTCCAGGACCGGAACGGCAGCATAGTGGTTAAGGTCCGCTTGGCTCGCGGAACGACGGCTCGCCTGTGGATGGCGAATTCCTGCACTCCCGCCTCCCGCGAATCGCATATCATCACCTTTTCAGGGATATACACCATTCCACATGGTGCATTGACACCGGTGAGCAACAATCCGAGCGGCGGCGCGACGCAGGTCTGTCTGGCATCTTCCGACGGCGTGCTTAATGATTCCCTGCAGGTCGAGATTCTGGAGGCCGCAAACGGCACACCGGTGCAAGGGGCGACGCCCCTGATTGCGCCAAGCGGGATTTCCATTGACGTTCCAGCGGGAATGACGGTAACTACTCAAGCAGGTACAGCAACATGGTCGAAAATGTAACCGTCACACGCATGCTGAAGGGTTCCGTGAGTTTACCGGGTTTAAGTCGGATGGCGTCGGGGATGCCGATTTTCCCAATGTCGTGCGAATATCACGCAGGTCCACGAGCCCCCCACTTTGGTGGACGGGCTATTGTCGAGCACCCGGCTTCCTTTTCAGCACTTCTCTGATCTTCAGCAACAACACATTGGGCGCAAAGGGTTTCTGAAGGAACGGCGCGCCGCCCTCCAAGATACCGTGGCGGACAATGGCATCATCCGTGTACCCTGACATGTAGAGGACTTTTGTCTCAGGATGTAGGGCGGATAAACGTAGGGCCACCTCTTTGCCGCTGGTTTTGGGCATCACCACGTCGGTCAGCAGCAGATGGATCGGTTCTGCATATTGTTTTGCGATCTTAAGCGCCTGCGAGGGACTTGATGCTTCCAGCACCTGGTAGCCATGCGAGGTGAGTGTCTGGCACACCAGCGACCGGACGCCTTCCTCGTCTTCGACCAGCAGGACGGTTTCTGAACCATTGGCTAACACAGTACCGACTTTGGCTGGTTCCGCCATTGGGACCTCTTCGTCAACGCAGGGAAGTTAGATCTTAAACGTTGAACCGCGTCCGGGTTCACTGTAAACCCAAATGAAGCCCCCACTTTGCTTGACAATCCCATAGACCGTAGCCAGTCCCAAGCCTGTCCCGCGGCCTTTTTCTTTGGTGGTGAAAAAGGGCTCAAAGATACGCGCCTGCGTTTCGAGGTCCATTCCACAACCCGTGTCGCTTACGGCCATCATGACGTACTTGCCTGGCATCATGTTCGCATGGCTGCGGCCGTAGCTCTCATCAACTTCAACGTTGGATGTCTCGATGAAGAGCTGCCCACCTGCCGGCATGGCGTCGCGGGCGTTGACCGCCAGATTCAAGACAACCTGTTCGACCTGCCCGGGATCAACCTTGACGTTTCCGGGATCGGCCTTCAACGTCGCCACCAGTTCCACGTCTTCACCGATCAGGCGGCAAAGCATCTTCTCTAGATCGGCAAGGACACGGTTTAAATTCAGGACCCTTGCTTCCAGGACTTGCCGGCGGCTGAAGGCCAGAAGTTGCCGCGTCAGCGAAGCCGCCCTCTCACCCGCCTTCAGGATTTCATTGAGCTGGCCACGTCGCGGGTCTTCAGAGGAGCTCCGCTCGGTTAGAAGCACGGCGTAACCATTGATAATGGTAAGTAGGTTGTTGAAATCGTGGGCCACTCCGCCTGCCAGACGTCCCACCGCCTCCATCTTCTGTGCCTGAAGAAACTGCAGCTCCAGTTGCCTGCGAGCCGTTACGTCCAGTTTCGTTGCAATGAAATGGGTGATTTCGCCGCTCGGGGTACGCACTGGAGCGATGCTCATTTCCTCAGCGTAAGAGCTGCCATCTTTTCTCCGGTTGATCATTTCCCCATGCCAGATTTCCCCTTTGAGAATGGTCGCCCAAAGCTGCTGGTAAAACCCCAGGTCATGTTTGCCCGATTTTAGTATCCTGGGGTTCCGTCCCAAAACCTCCTCGCGGCTATACCCTGTGAAACGAGTGAAGGCCGGGTTGACGTACTCGATGTCACCGTAGGTATCGGTAATCACCACGCCTTCTGCGGACTGTTCAATCGCGGTTGCTAACCGTGCTCTCTCGGCCTCAACCCGTTTGCGTTCGGTAATGTCCACGCCGATGCCCACGAGGTAGACTTCGTCGCCGATAACGGCGCGCGTCGCGGTCATAATGTACGGAATCTTCCTCCCGTCCTTGGTCAACAAGTGCAAATCAACAACCGCACTTCCCTTCGCCAACGCTTCCTGCATCTTGCTGGCAGCCAAAAGCCGTTCCTCTTCTGGGACGTGGGCCAGAGGGTCCATAGCAGCGAACTCCTCGCCGGAATACCCCAGGGCCTTCCCGGCGTTCTTGTTCCAGCGGACCAGGGCTGCGTCAAAGTCTCAGAAGTCTAACAATCTAGAACAGCTCCATTTTTCGCTGGCAATTTCAGATCGCCTTTGATAGCCTTGTGCCGTGGAAGAAGCTGTCATCTGCCGTGCGAATGCCGTCCGCCTGGTGGTTCGTCCGGTACGTTCGGACGAGCGGGCGCGCTGGCGGCAGTTGATGAACGCCCATCACTATCTCGGGTTCCGGCCCATAGTGGGTGAGTCGTTGTGGTATGTGGCCACAGCGGAGGAGCGCTGGGTGGCGCTATTGGCCTGGGCGGCCGCCGCGCTGAAGTGTGGGGTGCGGGACGCCTGGATCGGCTGGGCGCCGGCCCTGAAATTTCGCCGTTTGCATCTGATCGCCAACAATGTTCGTTTTCTGATTTTGCCCGAGTGGCACTATCCGAATCTCGCCTCGCGGATTCTGGCCCTCAATCTCCAACGTCTGAGTGCGGACTGGGAACGCTTCTATGGGCATCCCCTGCTGCTGGGCGAAACCTTTGTGGATGCGGCGCGCTTTCGCGGCACATGTTATCGCGCCGCGGGTTGGCAAGTGCTGGGGACGACGCGCGGCTTCGCCAAGCACGGCCCGGGCTATGTCGCCCACGGCCACCCCAAGCTGGTGTTGGTGCGGGCGCTGGCACCGCAAGCCCGCGAGCGTTTGACCGCCGCTTTTCCACCCTCATTTCCTTCCTCAAGAAAGGAGGATCGCTTGATGCTGGATGTCAACCGCCTTCCCTTGGAGGGCGAAGGCGGACTGATCGAGTTGTTGTGCACGCTGGTGGACCCGCGCAAACCGCGCGGGGTGCGCCATCCCGTAGTGACCGTGGTGGCGATTAGCGTTGGTGCGGCGCTGTCGGGATCGCGCGGTTTCCGGGCCATCGCCGAGTGGGCGAAGGACCTCTCGCGCGACACCCTGCGGCGCTTGGGCTCGAAGCGCTGGACCGCTCCTTCCGAACCCACCATCCGACGGGTGCTGCAAAAGCTCGACGCCGAGCGCTTGGATGCGCAAATCGGCCCTTGGCTGCTTCAGCACGGCCAGGTGGCCGGGGCGGGCCTGAGCGTGGATGGCAAGACACTGCGCGGGGCTCACGACGCGGGCCAAGCGCCGCCTCATCTCTTAAGCGCCGTTTTGCACCAGGAGGGCATCGTGGTGGCGCAGCGAGCGGTAGGGGTGAAAACCAACGAAATCCCCGAACTGCGCCGCCTGCTCGCTCCCCTCTCCATCGAGGGTGCCGTGGTCACCGCCGATGCCCTGCACGCCCAAGCCGAGACCGCCCGCTATATCGTCGAAGAGAAAAAAGCGGACTACCTCTTTACGGTCAAGGACAATCAGCCCACCCTCAAGCAAGACATCGCCGACCTGGGGTTGGAAGCGTTTCCCCCCTCCGCACGAAACCCTCGATAAGGGCCATGGTCGTTTGGAAGTCCGGCGCATCTGGACCTCCACCGAACTGGTCGGCTACCTCGATTTCCCCTACGCCGCGCAGGTCTTCGCCGTGCAGCGTGACACCACGAACTTGCTCAGCGGCAAGTTCCGCCGTGAGACCGTGTATGGCCTCACCAGCTTGAGTCCGCGGCAAGCGAGCCCCTCGCGCACGCTGGCGCTGAACCGCCAACATTGGGGCATCGAAAACGGCGTGCACTATGTGCGCGACATGAGCTTTGACGAAGACCGCTGCCGCATTCGCAAACGCGCCGGCGCTCAGGTCATGGCCACGCTGCGCAATCTGGCCATCAGCCTGTTACGCTTGGCCGGAGCCGTGAACATCGCTGCGGCCCTCCGCTTCTGCAGTCGCTCTCCGCTTCGACCCTTGCGTTTGATCGGTGTGGCATGCGTCTGACGTCATGGAAGCCGATCGCCGCCGATCCTGACGGGACGATCGTCAATATGACTTACCCACCTCAGGGTCTCTGCCCCTTCGCCCGCGCCCCTCCCCCTCTTGTCGAGACCTGCCTTGGCTGCGCTGGCCGATGAGTTCTCCGCCTCCCTCGGGCTCCCACTCATCCCCGCCAATTCGACTTTGACGCAACCGTGTCCAGCGGACGTACCGACCCCCGCTGTCGATGATATAAAACATATCCGGCAGGCTGTCGATGATGGACTCGGAAAAAGCCTTCTCATTCTGGAGCGCTACCTCCGCCCGCTTGCGCTCGGTGACGTCGCGGGCAATCGAGGCGGCGCCGGTCACCGCTCCTTGGGAGTCCGTAAGCGGGAAGACACTCAACGAAACATCAACCGGGCTTCCATCTTTTCGAACACGTACAGTCTCGAAGTTCTGGATGGTCGCACCACGCCCGAAACAGACAAGGATAACCGTCTCCTCCTGGACCCGGTCAGATGGGGTAATGACGGAAATATGTTGACCCAAGACTTCGTCCGCAGAATAGCCATAGAGCTTCTCCGCTCCTTTGTTCCAGCTCGTAACAACGCCTTCCAGGGTCTCGCCGATGATCGCGTCATCCGACGACTCCACGATTTTGGCCAGCCAGGCGATGGCTTGGAAAGCCTGCATATTTTCTGCGCGCAGCCTCCTCTCCTCCAGCGCCCGGTCGACCGCGACAAGAAGTCGGGCCGGCCGATCCTTTAGAACAAAGGCTGCCGCGCCTCGCTTGATGCATTCTGCCTCGCCTTCGTCGCCCAGAGAACCGGTCACCACAATCAGCGGAATGTCCTTCCCCGACTTCTTCAGAATCTCCAGGGCATCAAACGCGGTCCAATTGCGGAGGTTGAAACCGGCGAGAATCACATCGTACTCGGCTTTTTCCAGGCGCTCCCGGAAACCTTCCAGGGAGTCCGTGATCTCCGATTGCGCCCTATATCCGCCGTGCTCCAACATGCTTGCAGTGAGCTTGGCGTCGCGCGGGTTATCTTCCAGGATCAGGACCCGCAGAAGGGGCGGGGAGGAGGCCCCAGCATGGACTCGCGTTGTGCTCATGGTTCGACTATCCTTTCAGGAGCAAACCACTCGGTCGATGAGTGGTAGATACGAGGCGAGGGTCGGGATCACTTTCAGCCGTGTCGAACGTGGACGAGGCCCGGGCTCGGCTAAACTGGGGTCTGAGAGGGACTGGCTTCCTGCACTTGGGACCACATGTAGGATGTCAGAATAAGCGGAACCACTGGTGTTGAAACCAAAGGGCTTGCAAGGTTTCGTCTCACAGTTCTTGGAAATTCGTGTCACAATTCCTGGCAGGATCCTACCGTTTTTTCACAATTGTTGGCATAAACCTACACGTCGTTTCTCAAACCGCTCGACCCCGGTTCGCGCGGACTCGTCGCAGGGGTCTACCCAAGGCGATTTCCTTGGCCAGCCTACGTTCCGCCCAAAGCTTTTTCTTGTAGGCCTTGATGCGTAGCTGGGCCAGGTTCCTCAGCATCCTGCGGCTTGGAAGCTGTGTGCGAGCTGCAACATCCTTGCGGAGGAAAAATGCGTGACCCTTTCCTGCGTCAGGCGATGGGATCGCGAGCAGCGGCGCGCCCAACTCTCTCAGGTAGCGCGCAAGCGAACCGCTGTTGAGGTGGAATTGCCTGGCGAGGACCGATGTGGCTACGTAGCGCTCTGCGAACCGTTGAATATCTGCGGCGGGTACCAACTTTGAGAGACCAGACCGATACCCGGCAGGAGCCCTAAGAATACGTTGCGCCACCATTGCGCGGATTATAGGCGCCTTGACTCCCAATGCGGATGCCGCCTCGCTGTAGTTGAGGAAGCCCTCGGGAGGCGCTTCGATGTCGGGCACTGGGCGGAACTTGCGAAGCTGTTCGGACAGGAATAGATAACCCGTGATCCCACGAAAACGCTGCGTGCACCCGATAGGTATGAGATTGCCGTCAACGACAGCTTGAATGACGGCGGCAAGTCCCGAATCGCGACCCAGGTAATTCTTCATCGCATGGCGCAGAGCGATGAGCTTGCCCGGTCCCGAGTATGCCATCACTGGTACGGCATGTTTCTCGAAGGCGTCTTTAATCTTCATCACGTCTTCCCGCAGGAAGAAGAAAGAACCGATCGGGAAATTGTGCTCAGGACCTTCGACATAGCGGATGGCTCCAGCGGCGGCGACTTTGACGATCGTATAATTCGTCAGGCCCAATGCGCGCTTCGCGTCGGGTCGCGACATGTAGCGAGCGAGTTCCGTATCACGGGCGGCTATCCATTGATTCAGCGATTCCCGCCGAATCCAGCATTCGGTACGGCGCCCACCCCGTCGCGGGCTCAAGAATAGGCCTTCGAGTTGCCCCTGACGGACAAGGTCCAGGATCCGGCCGCCGTACGTGCGTGCCAACGGTTCCGCCTCATTTAGGGTCACCCAGTTTGAATTCCGCCGCGTGGCCGCCGAAAAGTAGCGATGTTGGCCGCGGATCAAGCCTTCCATTCCTCGATTACAAACCTCTCAAAGACATCGTGTAGAAACCCGAACTCACGACGGGGAAGAACACGAAACAGATGACGGTAAAAATTCCCGAAGATCTCGGAGAAGTTCAGGGTGGCCGGATTGTGGGGATCGGGTGGGAGCATGTGCCGCAGTACTTCGCGTAGGGGTCGCGGCCAGTCTCTCAGAGCGGCGGTCGCGGCTTGACCTGCCTGGGTCGCCGTGAGGAGGTCAGTCCTAGAAAATGGGCGTTGTTTCCCGCGCAGTCTATCCTTATCTATAGTGAGCCCCAAGAAACGGATCAGGCGCAGCAACGGGCCTAGTGGTAACCGCCTCAGTTCAGGCGGAAAGTGATACTCACTCAAGGCCAGTTCGACCGCTGCACCGGGCGCGAACCCCGCCGCAAGGTAAATGAGGGCGTTCATCGCCACCAAGTCAGGGTTTGCAGCTTCGCTCGTTGCGGCTCGCAAGTCAGCCCCGCAGCGACATTTCTCGACAGCGGGGCGCTGCCAAACCAGTTTCTTGCTGCAAGCAGGGCATCGGTTGATGAGAAGGCAGCGGTGGAAAGGGCAAGCTGCCACAAGGCCGAGGTCCCACACTGCCCACCAAACGGGGCGCTCCCGCAAACAACTCGGGCAGGCTCGGGGGCACCGATAGTTAAATTGGTCGGAGCACACGACCCGACCACAAAACATCCGCTGCGCGAATCGCCCTGCTCCTTTGACGCGTCCGTAGCACATCGCCAGCCACTCCTGAGGCTCGAGACGCAATGCACGAGCGATGGGCTGGCGATGATCTTCGCAGTCGAGGTCGGCTTTATATCCTGAGATTCCGGCGAGGTGCGGCAGCCATTGAGGGGTGTCATACGCATGGGTGCTCGCGACTCGGCAGAAATAACCTCGAGGGCTCTCAAGCGGTATGGGTTCGACGCGGAAGAGCAGCCGCGCACCCGTACCTTTTGGATTGGTCATACATGCAGCTCCAAGTGAACGTTCTGGCAGCGAGAACCCGGCACGGGCGCTGCGCATGCTGTTTCGCTGGGAAATCTCAGGGGTGCGGCTTTGTCGGCGTGGAAATTCTCAAGGAATGGGTTCGGGTCGGTGAGACGCTCGCCCCATACATGCTCTCGAAAGGATTGAGCCAAGGTTCCCAACGTGATTTCACGCCGAGGATGAGACCGCGCGATCCGCGTCGCACCACGAATAATTTTCATGGTGTAGCCGATGAGGCCGTAAGAACCGTAGTGCATGCGGAAAGCCATTTCGAGATCCGACAGCGGGGGCATGACGTATTCGGGCAGTTGCTCCTGCACGGCTCGCAGAAAAGCACGATAAGTTGTCCGGTCCTCTCGGTCCTCCCAGCGAAAGGCACCCACCCGCAAGGTGGCGCCGAAGCGGCGCCGCAGTTGCTCGTTCTGCTTGAGTACCTCCAAGCAGCGTTGAAGTCCCAATACGACGATGGCGAGCTTCGTTTCTTCCACTTGCTCCTTCAACCAATCCGCCACGTCGTTGGGAATATTCGCCTGCCGTACATCGACGAAATGTTGGAACTCGTCAAGGGCCAGGAGGCGAACGCCACAGCGCTTGAGCAGTTCACGCAAGCGGATGCTCTTACCCACGGTATTGCTGCGTGCCCAGAAAGGATCGCCAAGCTGATAAAGCAGGGTTTCGGCGAAACTCTTCACAGTTGGCCGCGAGGGCACCTTGGCGAGCAGCACCGGCACTTCCATGCCCCACTTGCGATCAACTCGCGGATGCAGGCTGGCGAAGTACGAGATGATGGTCGTCTTGCCGCTGCCGCTCTCGCCCACAATGGGACAACAGTCTGGTTCCGCCGTGGTCCCATAACTGTCGAAACAGGCTTGGATCCGCGCCACAGCACTCTTGAACAGTGGGTACTTGACCAGCACACGCTCCGAAGGGTCGGTCAATTCAGCCATTATCTTTCTCCATGACGGGAACACTATTTGTGGGCACCGCCGCAGCCGGCGAGCGTGGCAGGTCGAGGGCTGCCTCGAATACCGGAAGATCCTCGACATCGGTGAAAGCCTCGACCCGCTTGCTATTAGGATCAGAAGTGGGAGGGACTTCTGGAAACCCAAGGCTGGTTCTGCTCCGGCTCCGGAAGTTGACGTTGCGGACCCCGAACGCCGGAGACCCCATCACCCTGCGACGCTGACAGTGCCGGCGGTATGCGCTCCGAGAGCGTAGCTTTTGTATGGTCTTCCATAAATCGAGCCTGGCGTTTTCGGCCTCGACTCGATTTACGATTGAAATCGCGCTCGACCAAGGCGCGGATTTCGGCTTTGGCTTGGGCCAATGCGACGAGGTCGGTGCGCGCATTCAGCCGGCGTTGAGCGTAGCCGCGGATCACCCTGTGCTGCCAAAGAGAAAGTCCTCTGGTGTAATCCTGATCCACAGCAGGAACGCGGACATAGGTTGCCTTCTGCGGATCGAACACGTGAATATGGCCAAGATCGCCGGGATCGAACGTGAGCTCGACCTTAGCGGCCGGCCCGATCCGCCGCCGCAACTCGCCCAATTCGGGACCGTTATATTTCAGCCCTTCCAGTTCAATCCCATAATGGAAGACAACCCGTTGCGCGGTCATGCCCAGAACAATGTCGAGTGCCGCGGCGCTCGGCGGCAAGGGAGGAGGTAAACCATCCGTTTCGCTCTGCCATCGATGCGCGGGAGTGTCCTTGATGCCGCGATGGGGTGTTTGGAGATACACATCCACGATCCACTTGTGCAGAATTTCACGAAAGGTGCTGAGCAGGACGACGGCGTGCTTGCCGGGATCGTAGTCGTCGCGTTCCAGAATATTACTGAATGTCGTGCCGGGATTGCCGTGCATCAGATCGTGATTCAGGGTTCCCTGGAACCGCTCGATCTTGCCCTTGTACCAAGGCACGAGGACCTTCGCGTACTGAATGTCGCACCCAAGTTGTAAGCACGCCAACTCGAAGTGGGTGGAATGAAACTCCATGGGGTTGTCGACCACTACCAATTGGGGGACGCCATAGGATTCCCATCGGTTCTTCACCGACGGAAATTGGCTCCAAAGGTAGACCTTGGGCAGAATCGCGTGTTTAAGGCATCGCATCACCGCGAGGCAACTGGGCGGTTCGAATCCAGCATAGAAACCCAGGGGACAGCGCGTATGCTCGTCGAGCGCCGTAGTGATGGTCGGCCGCCCCAAGGGCAACATGGTGTTGTCATCCACGACAATGAGGTCGCTCGGTGTGTGGTCCATCACCACCCGCTCGAGGGTTCTGGTGGTGACGGGTCCCGAGGTCGATACCCTGAATTCCATCTCCGCGCGGCGTTTGCCATAACGGGCCGCCATGACCTCGTAAGGCGACAGGCGTGCAATCTCGCGATAAATCGTGCTTCGGCTGGGAATCGGCAATTGCTCGTTTTCGGGCCGGAACTTGTTGGCATCGGTAAGCCGGCGCACGATTTCTAAGTGCACCTCTGGTACGCGCTTGCGTTCGGTCGTCAGATATAATTCTTTGATAGTTTGATCGCTGATGGCTTGTACCTGGGGGACCAGTCGAGTTCCCCGCTTGCCTTGGTCAGCGTGCCTCAAGATAATGGCCCGGATGTCGCGGCCCGCACCGATCCATTTCCGGTAGTCCCGACAGACCGTTCGCCATCCAGGCGGATCGTTGTCATGTATCCTTTCCGACACCGACTCAATGAGCGGTTCAATGGCTGTCTGCGTAATCGAGATCGGCTGTCTCTGGTCAATTTCTTTCAGATACTTCACCCGCTTTCTGGCCAGAGCAACAAGCTCGGGCGGATAAGTTGAAAGGTCGCGCTGGAGTTTCACTTCGAAGCCGTCGCTGGGAAAGCGGGATTTATCAACTCCCACAACGAATGACAGAATGACAGTTCGTCCTTGACAAACCGCTCGAGAAGGTCGTCCTCCTGAAATGTGCACCATTCTCCTGTGGCGAGGTTTTGAAGTTGCCAGCTACGTTCGGTCAGCCGTTGTGAGATTACGAATTCGCTCGGCCCCATCCGAACGTGGTGTCCCATCCTCAAGGCATGCAGCGACATGGAGCCTCCTTAAACGAAATAGGATTCCTGCGCAGGGCAGGGCCATACTTGGCGACCAATCGGGATGATGCTCACACGAGAACCCAGCGTCAGCGCTTCCCACGCGTCAACATGTAGCGTGCCGTCGAGAACCAGGCGAAGCACGCTCTGCAGGGTGATTCCCGGCGTTTCGCGGAAAGCGTGCAAACGCATCTCAGGGACGGTGGAGAACGCGCGCCGGATATTTTCACGTTCCACGACCGAGACCTCGACGGAGCGATAGCGCAGGATCAGGCCGGCATTGGTGAGGCGCGGCTCGGCACAGATCTCGGACTTCTTCCACAATCGGAAGTGATAGCCATGCTCCTTCAGCAATTCGTGGATCAACGCGAAGCGAGCTTGGTTCTCAGGCAGATTGGCCTCGGCATCTTCCTTGATTTCCACAACGTGCCGATGCTGGCCCCAAGCTACCAACAGATCCGGGGTGTAGCGGCGCTTTTTCCCATCGTGGTGGTATTCCAACGTGAACGGTTGCTCCTGCCATCCATCAGCGTGCGCTGTGGCCAGGAGGACCCGGAACGCTTGGAGTTCGTTCAGTGACTCCGCGTGACGTGATCGTCCGCTGATTACGTCAGCCACTTTCCCCTGCACGCCGGCCTTCGAGCGGCTGACGGGCTCACGTACCCGCCGAAGTTGATTGAGGCACACGGGTTCGGTCGAATCCTGGCAAGGGTCAAAGGTCAGTCGGCTGCGGCTAGGTCCTTCGGTAAGTGCCTGCATCTAACCCCCGTCTCGGCTTCCCAACCACAATGGTCTAAGTCTCCCTTTTACTTGATCCTATGAAAGGATTATAGTATCCTTATATAGGAAGTAAAGCGTAAGACGAATTGAATGTCAACAGAAAAAGGATATGTATATCCTTTTACAGAGGGCAGCCATGGGGACGCACAGAACGCACATCTATAAGCAGATCGGCGACAAGATCCGCCAGCTTAGAACTTCATTGCAGGGGAAAGGCATCAGCCAGGAGGATCTAGCGCGGGCCATGAAGACCACGGCCAACACGATCTCCCGCTGGGAGACGGCGACCTACAAGCCGTCGGTTTCGGACTTGGACAGGCTGGCAAAATTCTTTGGGGTGCCACTCACCTTCTTCTTTCCTCAGCTTCAACCCACCGCACGAATGAACGACCTACTCAGTGCCACTGGCGACCTGAATGACCATGACCTTGAAGAAGTAACCCTATACGCGCTCTTCAGAAAGGCACGGCGGGCAAAAAGCTCAAGGTAAGACCCTCGATTCATTCTTCGCCGACCTTGATCCCCGGCACCGTCGACCCTCCAGAGATCGAGTCTTGGTGCCACCAGACCACAGCACCACGTTCTATGTCATTAATCCTGAGATTTTGTGTCAAGTTCTCTGACACGAATGTCACAAATTCTGAAAACCTACAAGGGAGGTCTCGCACTCTAATGGAGAGCCATCAACTTCTCCGCTATTTCGAATTTAATGGCGTTCGACTTCCAGATATTAACTCCAAGCTCTCGGTGGAGGAAATCCGCGCCGCGTACGCGCACCAATTTCCCGATATCGCTACGGCAACAATCACCGGGCCGGAGGCGGTTGGAGACAAGCTGCGGTATTCGTTCTCTCGGGCTGTCGGGGTAAAGGGCTAGCCCGATGAGCCGAAATCCCAAAAGCAAGGAGGTGACGAAGCGTGCCGTCCTGGCGGAACTTGAAAGACTTCGCCAGGGCCGCCACGCCCGTTACCAGACACTTGTGGGGAGGTTTGCGAGATGCTCCGAGCAGCAAAGCGTAGCAGCACTGTTTGCCGCCGCAGTCGAGGCCAGCGCGCGGACTTACAACCGCACGCCCCTCGAGGCACCGCCCGGCTGGCTTCCTCCGGTCAGTTGATGGCGCAGGGAAGCGGCCTCGTACTGCCGCGATTTGGCACCGTGCCGGTAGTCCATCGCTTGGTCGCTGATGACCGTTTGGCGGTGATGCTCGCCATGGCCCTCGTCGATATGGATATTGCCGTCCCTGGAGATTGGAAAAGGGCGGACCGCGACCCAACATCTTTTATCAGAATTACGCTTGACAGATGGATTGGCTCGCACGGCGGTTCAGCCATCCGTCACCGTTTCCTGCTTTCCGGGGTGATTACCAACAGCCCCTCTGATTGGGCCGAACGTGATGAAACCAGGCCCAACCAATTGTTCCTCATCGTCGAGCCTTCCGAGGCAACCTGCGGATGCGCGACCTTTGGGCCAACGTTGCAATTGCTGGAGAGTGTCCACCCGCAACTCCCGGCGACATTCTTCCACCTCTTTGTCGGAGCGCTCAATCTCTGGCTCCGCGTTTACGACTATCGTGATGCCGAGGAGCGGGCCGAGACCCTGCGGGAATGGGCCGCACAGGAGCCGGACGCTGACCAGTACGAACTCCCCGACGTGGCTGGTTCCATTCCACCGTGCATGAGGCAAGCAGCACTGGATGAGAGTGAGCTTGCCCAACTCAAGGACAAGATTAACGATCCACTCGCAACAAAGCTTGTGGATGCCGTAACCGGCCTCGATCGCATGTCGCGTCAGGCGGAGCGGCCCGAGCTTGACGATGGCATCGGCCAACAGCTTTCAGACTGCAATCCGGCCCTGCCCTGCCTGCTGGCGGTGTTTGCCGAGGGGGATTCTATCGCCGGGTGCTTTGTTACGTTATCTCGAGAATTCGAGAATCTTGGGTGGTTGTGTTGCGAATGGAGCGGTTGTGGGCGGCTGACGGAAGGAGGGCGTAGCCCGACTGGAGTTAGCCGCCCACAACCCGGACGCCACGGAGGGGCTCCTGGCGGTTATGATGGCACCTATGCCTACATATACTGTCGAGAGGACGTCAGAGAACTGGCTTCCGTTTCAGATTCGAGGCCCCGACGGACTACCCGTGGCCGAAATCAATGAATTTTTGACCCACCTAATGACCTGCGGACGCTCGGGCTACACCCTCCGCTCGTACGCAACAGGATTGGCGCACTTTTTCGGATGGCTCAATGAGACGGGTATCGACGTCAACGGTGTGACCCGCACCGTGGTCGGCCAGTACATCGGATTTTTCAGCAGGGGTTCCAAGGGTGGCGCATGTGTTCGTGCTGAAAAGGAAGGCCAAGGCGATGGGGCTCGCCGCGAAAGAATTATTGGCGAAGAACGGCAGCCCCGAACCATAAACCATCGCCTCAGTGTATTGGCCTCGTATTTTGCATATCGGATCAGGCAGGACGAGGAACGAGGCAGCGGGGCTTGGTTTCAACATGCCAACCCCGCTTCCACGGAGGACGTTGGCACCGGCACGCTCCATCGTCTGCGAGGTCGAGATCTGCCCCTTCGACGGAGAACCGGAGAGTTCCGCCGACGTGTGCCTAAGAAAATCCCCAAGCAGTTCGACCCGGGGCTGGCAGAACGACTCATCAATGCTGCGATTTCTTGGCGAGATAAAGCCATCCTCACCCTACTTCTCCGGACAGGGCAACGGATTGGAGACTGGAGCGAAATTGCAGGAACGCACGGGGTCCTCGGGATGACCCTTGCGGACTTTGACAGAGCCCACGGGATGATCACAGTCCAGCTTAAGGGCACTCGTGATGAACATCGAGTACCCATCACTGACGACTTTTGGCCGTTGTTCCATAAATATCTGGCTCACGAGCGGCCATCAAGCGTGAGCACGCCGGCGGCCTGGCTCGGTCTGCGCAGGGGTAGCGGCCAGCCGCTAACCTATGCAGCCTTTGAATCATCGTTGCGGTACACCGCTCGGAAGATCGGCTTGAAGGTCCACGCCCATATGTTTCGCCACACTCTGGCGCAGGGAGTGCTGGATACAACTGGGAACCTGAAAGTAGCGCAAGAGATTCTCGGTCACGCCCATTTGAGCACCACGGCAGATTTGTATATGCACCTCGATCATAGCGCCATGGTTGACGCGCTTGCGTCGGTGAAAGCCACCTTCGATAAGGAACAAAAAATCACAGGCGTATCGGCGAAGGCCCTTCCAGAGCGGTATGCCTTTCGT
>CAVQYM010000023.1:0-268167 GCA_963718175.1 uncultured Acidobacteriota bacterium | reverse complement strand
GCACGGCTTTCTCTACGGCTTTGACGACCGCAACCCTCAGCGAAAGACCCTCCGCGCCCGGCGCATCTTTTGCAGCAACCGCAACGCTCGACCCGGCTGCGGACGGACCTTCAGCGTCTGGCTCGCCGACAAAATCCGCCGGCTCAGCCTGACCACCGCCGCCCTGTGGCGCTTCCTCCAACTCGCCGTGGCCGGCAGCATCTCGCCGCCATCCGGGCTCGACCGCTGGCTGAGCGACCGCACCTGGCAACGCATCTGGAAACGCTTCCACCAGGGCCAGAGCAAGATCCGCACCGCACTCTTGGCTGTTGCCCGCCGCCCGAACTTGCCGCCCGGTCGCCGACCGAGCCTCCGCGCCTGCCGGCCGCCCAGGTCCTCGCCCATCTCCAGGCCGCCTTCCCCGATGCTCACTGTCCGATCGCCGCCTTCCAACATACACTGCAAACCTTCTTCGTGTAAGCCCAGTCCTCCCATCCCCACCGACGAACACTTCCGGGCTCCGCCGGCCGATCCGGTTCCGCCGACGCCAGACGTCTCCCACCCTTTGACACTCGGGTCCACCGGCCGAGCTGTTCACGCCGAACGCCAGACGAGTTCCGGTCGTTCCTCGCCCAATTCTCAGCCATTCCTCACCCAATTGCCAACGCACTTCGCGGCGGCCACCAGAGCGAAAACCTCACAAAATGGCCACCCACGCAAGAAGTCGTAGCGGACCTCCCACCCTTTTTGCTGCAATCGATCGTCGCCCGACAAGGCTCCAACAAGGAGAGACCCCATGAAGCAGCCTTCCGTCTATTTGAAGATGCGCGTCCTCGGCGCCGTCGACACCGTCGAGGGCCGAACCCGACACGAACGCGTCCACAACGTCGCCGCCATGACCTTCCTCGACGAGGAAGGCAACCCACGCCAGTTCACCTGGCGCACCATCCAGACCTGGTACTACCGCTACAAAAACCACGGCATCACCGGCATGACCAACCACGCACGCAAGGACAAGGGCCAGATCCGCAAGGTCACCCCCGAGGAACTCCTCGAAGCCATCAACGCCGCCAAACCCCACTTCCACAACCACCACGCCAACAAACGAGCGCCTCTATCGCTTCTGCATCGAAAAAGGCCTGCTCCAACCCGACCGCATCGCCCAGACCACCTTCTACCGCTTCATTCGCGAGTACGACCTGCTCGCCCCGACGACGACCGCAACAAACAACGACTCGCCTTCAGCATGAAATACGCCAACCAACTCTGGCAGGCCGACACCATGTTCGGGCCATACGTGTGACACCGGCACTGTCACGCCAGAGCCCGCAAACAGACGAAGCTCATCGCCTTCATCGACGACGCCAGCCGCGTCCTCTGCCACGGCGAATTCTTCTTCGAGGAAAACGTCGACACCCTCGTCCAGACCATCCGCGCCGCCTTCTACAAACGCGGCGTTCCCGAACAACTGCTCGTCGACAACGGCTCCATCTACGTAGCCGTCTATTCTGTAGAGAAATGTACTTAGGAGCCGCGAAAAAATAAACTGGTCAAATTGGGGTTGTGTAATTTAACCGTTTTTGGATCATCAGCTGCATGCATGATGCAGCTGACACTGAACGGATTCGCAGAAAGTTCCAGGCGCTCACTATGGTTATGGACGAACGGATGCGGCGACAATGGGCAGCTGCCGAGGCCATGGAGTTGGCTTGGGGCGGCGTCAGCTGTGTGTCCAGAGCGACCGGGCTTTCGCGAACGACTATTGTGGCCGGTATTCGTGAACTGAAAGTCCAAGAATCGTCGCAGGCGTTGCCGAGCCCTCAAATCCGGCGTCCGGGCGCGGGCCGGAAACTTTTGGTCGAATCGGATCCGGAATTGTGGGATGCGTTGGATGCTCTGGTCGATCCGGTCACGCGAGGCCATCCGGAAACGCCGCTACGTTGGACTTGCAAGAGCACGCGGAAATTGGCTGAGGAACTTGGTCGCCAAGGCCATCCGGTCAGTGATCGCACGGTGGCCTGCCTGCTCTATGCCGCCGGTTACAGTTTGCAAGCCAACCGCAAGACGCGGGAAGGCAAAGGTCACCCTGACCGTAATGCCCAGTTTGAGCACATAAGCCAGCAAGTGCAACGAGTGCAAAAGCGCGGCCAGCCTGTGGTGTCGATCGACACGAAAAAGAAGGAATTGGTGGGAGATTTCAAGAATCCTGGCCAGGAATGGCGGCCGGAGGGAGATCCCCAGCCGACTCGCGTCCATGATTTCAAGGACAAGGATTTGGGCAAGGCGATTCCGCATGGTGTTTATGACATGACCAACAACCAAGGTTGGGTCAGCGTTGGCATCAATCATGACACGGCCCATTTCGCGGCCAACAGCATCCGGCAATGGTGGGATAAGATGGGCCAGCGCCGATTTCCTCGCACCAGCGAATTGATGATCACCGCCGACGGCGGCGGCAGCAATAATTACCGCAGCCGACTGTGGAAAGTGGCCTTGCAAAACTTGGCCGATCAATTGGACTTCAAATTGAAGGTGTGCCATTTTCCACCAGGAACCAGCAAGTGGAACAAAATCGAACATCGGCTGTTCAGTTACATAACCAGCAATTGGCGAGGCCAACCACTTGTGAGTCTGGCAACGATTGTAAATCTCATAGCCAGTACCACCACCACGACTGGGTTGCTCGTTCAGGCCGCACTGGACACCAATGTATATGAAACAGGTATCAAAGTAACTGACGAGGAAATGGCGAACCTCCGTCTAACGCGGTGTGATTTTCACGGAGAATGGAACTACACCATAGCTCCGCGAAAGAAGAAAAATTGACCAGTTTATTTTTTCGCGGCTCCTTAAACAAGGCTTTTTCATCCCTCTCTTCTGGTCCGTTTTGCTGAACGCTTTATCGAATTTGCCTTGTTTTTCATACTTTCTGTCCAAAAAGGTGGGCACAGAATAGACGACTACCCCATCTACTGCTGCCAGGAGATTACCCTCATCTGCGCCCGCGTCGGCTGCATCCTGCGCCACACCGCCGTCCGCGACGCTGCCGCCAAGGGAAAAATCGACCGCTTTTTCCGCCGAGTCCGCGATCAGTTCCTCGTCCGCCAACTCGACCTCAGTTCGCTCGAAACCCTCAACCGCCAGTTCAACCACTGGGTCGAGAACGACTACAACGCCACGCCCCACGACGCCATCGGCATGAAGCCGATCGATCGCTTCGGCATCGACCTCGGACGCCTCCGCTTCCTGCCGCCCTCCGAACACAGCGACGAACTCTTTTACGCCGAGGCCGAGCGGAAGGTCAAAAAAGACAACACTTTCAGCTTCTCGGGCCGACGCTACGAAACCCCCGTCGATCTCCGCGACCAAACAATCCAGCTCCGCTACGACCGACGCCGCCTCAACACCACCGCCGTCATCATCTATCACAAGGGCCAACGCCAGGGCGCCGCCCGCCTCCTCGACGCCGTCGCCAACGGCCTCAAACGCCGAAAGGAACAGCCATGATCCGATCCTTCTTTGGGTTGACCCAAAACCCCTTCGACCTCCGCGATCTCGAACTCTTGCCCCAGCAGCAAGAGATTCACGAGATCCTCAAGGTCCATTGCCAGCAGGGCGGGCTCTGCCTGGTGCTCGGCGTCCCCGAGCACCGGCAAGAGCGTCATCAAGCAGTCCCTGCAACGCCTCCCCGAAAACCAACACCTTGTCGCCACGGTTGGACGCACCCTGCACACCTATGATGATACCGAGCGAAGAACCAGAGCCAATTTCGATCATGAAGACGGAGCCACTGCGGCGACTCAACCTCTCGACCCAGGAACGGCGCACACGACGATGCTCTCGCACGACGAATTTTTTGAATCGAGCAAGCGGGCTGGTTCGAATTGTGGCGTGAGCTCTGGCTCTCGGCGGCGCAGGTCGCGAGCGAGTGTCCGGATGCCATGCAGCGTTGGTGGGCCACCGCCGAATGAGTCGTGAGAGCTCGAATGCTGCCGCAACAGGATGACGAGTGCGCTCAGGTAGGCTCGTTGGTGAGCCGCTGGCCATCAGGATCAGGGCCTGGGACAGTTGCAAGCCTGCAACGACACGCTCGGCCTCTTGAGCAAGCGGCGCTCAAGGGTGGACTGGAAGTCCCCGCCGCAGCGACCGTGGCATCGGATTTGTCTCGCCCGCGTTTCTGCAAACGCAGCAAGTGCGCGAAGTCAGGCACTGGGGTGCATGGTTGTTTCAAGCGTTAAAATCAAGCGTTTCTCCTTGTGCTAGACGGCGCCGAGTGAACCATCGACGGTCGCGGACGCACCTGGCGACGGCAAGCCCAAGCATTGGCCGCTCGTTCGTGCCGACACGTTCGGATTCAATATGAATCGACGGGGCTTGCAAACGAAGAGCAAGGGCCAAGAAGAACCCACCGGCCTCGCGTTACTCGACGGCGACGGACCAGCTTCACAATCGCGGCGCCAAGAGTGTCTGGCCGATACTTCCGTCCCGAGCGGGAACTACTTGAAGCAGCAGCCGACACCATGCAATCCCATAATAGCCCGGCCCTCAGCGATGAACAGGGATCGTCGCCGAGCGCAGAAAAGTCGACGGCTCCGGAACCATCCCTGTCCGTCCAGCGGCGGTTAACCAACCAGGTGGCCGTGCCGCGACCAAACCATGCTCACGTAGACGATCTGAACTAAACAGCGAAGGAAACATTTATTTTTGGAAATTCGGGGAGGAAGGATACGAGAACTGCCACGCTCCGGGTGGCTCTCCCCTCACGCTCGAAAATGGCTCTCTTTTTTTGATCGGTCCCAACCTACACCAACACGATCAAGATTCTTTGTGAAGCCTTCCGCATCGACTTCGAAAGCTCCGCCTTCAAGTGCGAACGCCGGCTCATCGAACAGGCCTTCAGCCTCAACCGCGCCGGCAAATCGTTGACTACCATCCTCGACGACGCCCACCTCATGGACCTGGCCAACCTGCGCAAGCTACGGTTGCTCTTCGAGGACTTCCCCAAGAACCACAACCTCATCCTCATCGGCCGGCCCAACCTGCTCGCCAATCTCGACCTCGGCGTCAACCAGGACATCAAAAGCCGGATCACCTACTCGGTGATCACCAAACGCCTCAACGCCGACGACATGACCGACTTCATGCTGCGCGAACTCGACCGGGCCGGGCTCGGCCACAACGTCTTCACGCGCCCGGCCCTCGACCTCATCGTTCGTTCCGCCGACGGCGTCCTCGCAAGGCCCGCAACCTCGGCGTCGGCTGCCTGATCGAGGCGGTCCGCTCCGCCAACAAGACCATCGACATCGACAACGTCAACCGCGTCCTCCTGCAACCCCACTGGCAAAAGGAAACCGACCTCGTCGACTATTGAGCCGGCATAAGGGGGTCGGGCTCGTTGCCGGAACGGCCCGTAGGGTGCTTCGCACAACGAGCCCCGACCCCTTTATTGCCACGGAGAAGTGCATGATCACCAAGGACCTGCTGCGCCGAATTCGCAACGACCTGCCGATGCCCGTCGTGATCGCCGCCCTCGGCCCCGACGGGCCCCCTTCCAAAAGAAGCTTCCCGTCCGGCGAACTACACCCCGGTGATTCGGTTCGCGGCGCATGAAAAAAGGCTCCGAGATGACTTCGGAGCCCGCGAAGGAAGATGGATTGGCCGTCAGGACCGGTTCTCAGCGCCAACGTCGTTCGTCAGCGCGGCTTTTTGAGCCGCTTTCCAGCGGTGCGGCAGCAATTCCTCAAGCCGCTCGGCCGGATGAGACGGCAAGCGCCCGAGCACGTCGCGCAGATACGCGAACGAGTCGATGCCCAGGACCTTGCACGTGGCCGTGAAACTGAACAGCACTGCCGCGGTCTTGCCTCCCTTGTCGCTGCCCACGAACAACCAGTTGCCTCGACCCATGCCGATCAACTTCAGCGTCCGCTCGCTGATGTTGTTGTCGATGTGCAGGTCGCCATCGGTCGTGTAGCGTGTCAGCGCCTCCCACTGATTGAGCACATAACCGATCGCCGCCGCGATCGGGCTCTTGGGTAACACCTGGGCCTTCTGCGCCAGCAACCACTGACGAAACGACTCGAGCAGTGAGACCGACTTCTCTTGCCGCAACCGCAATCGTTCGGCGGACGACAACTGCTTGGCTTCATCCTCCACGTCGTAGAGCCGGCGCACCCATGCCTTGGCCGCCAAGACGCGTTCCGGATCGGTGCTCTGGGCGTCGCTGAACTTTTTGCGCATGAGCCCAACACCCCACTTCAACGATCGCGCCGTTAGAGCCGGTGTAGATGCCGTCATAAGCGCTGTAGGCGTCCGCTTGCAGAAAACCTCGAAAATCCTTGAGGAATGACGCTGGGCCATCACGGGCGTGCGTCGTGGTGTAGTCGAACACGACGCCCGGATGCTCGGCGTCGCCGATGTAGTCCCAGAGCCGGCCATAGCGGTGTTCGCTGCGTTTTTCGTCTCGCACCGGCACCGTCGTGTCGTCGGTGTGCAGCACCTTCGATTGCAGCACGTGCCGCTTGAGCAACTCCCACACCGGCGTCAGCAACTCGGCACAGGCCGCCATCCAGTCGCCCATCGTCGAACGCGACAACGGTGCGCCCAGGCGTAAGAGCCGCTCTTCACTGCGATGCAACGGAATGTGGTAGCGATACTTGTCGTCGATGATCACGGCCAGAAGGCCGGGGCCCGGCAAGCCTTTATCGATCGGCTGCGGCGGCTTCGGCGTCAGCACCACCCGGCCCTCGCAGCACGGGCAAGCGTACTTCACTTGTTGATGTTCGATGACGAACACTTCGGCCGGCTTGTATTCGTATTGCTCCGTCGTCTCGATGCCGATCTCGCGACGCTCCTTACCGCAGTCCGGGCAGAGCCGTTCGGCCGCCGTCAACTCGTGACGCTTGGGTTCGCGACGCAACTCGCGTGGCGGCCGTTTGCGGCCGTGAGGCTTGCACTGGCCGCGCCGGCTCGCCGGCTCTTCCGGTACAGGCGCTGGAGCGGGCGGCACAGGCGAAACAGTCTCTGCCTCCGGGAAGAGAGAAGGCTGGTCGGGATTCGCTGGCGTCGGACGCGGACGAAGCAAGGCGTCCAAGCGCCGTCGCGTCTCGTCCAGATCGCGATCGCGCTGGCGCAAGGCCCGCAGCAACTCGGCGATCATCTGCTTGAGAACGCCCAGATCATCGGGCAGCGCCGTCAGGTTGACGTTGATCGAGGACACCGGGAACGCTCGCAGCAGAACCGTCAAGGCATCGACCAGGGCGGCCACTTCCTTCCTGGAGGGGGACTGGGCCGACTGGGCCGACGACGCTCGGACTTCGGAGGATGATTGAGCTGTTGGAGGTGATTGGCCTTTGACCGGCTCGTTGAGCAGTTCGCTGACCGGCACTCGGGCGACAGGGATCTGAAAGGCGGCCGTGCATGGATCGGCGTTCGGCGCCGCGACGGACTCGGCGACGGGAATCGCCGTCACTTTCAGCGGCCGCGAAGACATGTTGGAATAGGGAACGTCCGTGCTCATGCACGATTCAACACCGGAAGCGTTCCAAGGTGGCGCGATTTTTCACGGAAATGAGAAAAAAAGTGGGCGAGTGGGCGCGTTGGATAGCAGTCGCCGCTCATGGGGTTGCCGATGCGGCATTCGCTGGTTGCGGTCGCTGATAACGCTTTCGACGCTTCACGCTGTCCAGATCCACACCGTCCAGGATCATGGTGAGATCGGCGGCGCGAATCTCCAAACCGTGACCATCTTCTGGAACGGGCGGGAAACGGTAACTTCCGATCTCTAAGCGTTTGTAAAAAAGAGCCATCCCGTCTCCGTCCCAATACAGCAGCTTGAGTTTGTCGCCTCGCTTGCTGCGAAAAACGAACAGGTGGCCCGACAGGGGATCTTGGCCCAGGAACTCTCGAACCATTTGCGCCAGGCCGTCGAAGCTCTTGCGCATGTCGGCGTTCTTGGTGCACAGAAAGATGCGGACGGGCAACGGCAGGCTCAGCACGGCGAGACCTCCTCCAAGACGGCGAGGAGGCGGCGCAACGTGGCCGCGTCGAACTCCGGCGGCACGCGGACCAGATGACCCGATCCGACCACCACCTCCAGCATCGGGGCCGACGGCAGGCCGGCCACTTGGATCGGCACGAAGGTGGGAGGATCGTCGTCGGCAGGCGTCGCGGAAACAAGCCGTGCCGCCGCCTGCTCGTCGCGCTCGGCGATGATCCGCCGCCAAGAATAGAAACTGGGCTCCGAGACGCCATGCTCCGCGCAGAACTCTCGAACCGTCTGCTTGCGGGAATCCCACCGCCCCAAGATGCCGCGCCAAAACTGCTCCTTGCCCAAATCCCGATCACCACGCGCCATGACTACGTCCTCCTGGTTGAATGAAACCAGGATCTACCGTAACATGGCACGCAAGATGCGGTTCACCGGACGGGAAGGATGTACGACAAGCTGGGCCTGATGCTTCGAGTGGAAACCGTCATCAATCAACCCGGAGAATTCAAACTTTTGCGGGAATGCCGGCATCGAGACGGCTCGAAGTCGATGGGTTGGTTTGCGATGTGCAAAGGGGTTGGCAACATGCACCACTATCAACGCCACGCCTGGACCTGCAACCAACGCTATCTGGACGCCCTCGCGGCAGTCGAAGATCCCGCACCCGTTTATGACGATCTGAAGCAATTGACCGAGCGCCAACGCAACCGAGGACGTAGCTATGCGGGCTTCAACCCAGTCCTCGGGAAGAAGAAGTACGCTTGTTCGCCGCCGTGCTGGCCGGTGACCATGTCACGCAAGGATTCCGCAACTAGGACATCCGCACGACTCTGTACGCCGAACATCCCCGAGCCCCGGAACACCTTCGCCACAGGCGCGGCCGTCGGACGCCTTTTGAAACGCCTGCACATCCGCGGCTTGATCGCCAAAGTTCCCCACACTAGCATGATGGCGTGTCACTGAACAAGGCCAACGCATCTTGAGCGACACACTCCATACCTACCTGACGATACCACGAGCAAGCTGCTTGAATATAACAGCTTCCAATAACAGGAACTTCTCCGCATCTTGCCGGAGTGGGCCGGAAAGACTAAGTATGCCCCTTCTCACTGGCATCTTAATACGCCTTAGATCGTCGGGAGAAAATGACGGGATTGGCACGAAACGAGCTGTAAGTGACCCAGGCTGACACTTTTCGATCTCGCAGGAGAACGAATCATGAAACCTGTGGTTACAGACGCTCTGTGGGAGCGTATAGCACCTTTGCGTCCCTCCGCCAACGCCACGTCGGTGGCGATTCCCAGGGCGTAAGACTCTCGACTGCCGTAAAGTATTAACTGGGCATCCTTTTGCGTACTCAAAACCGGCATTTCTTGGGACGATCTTCCGGGCCGAACTTGGTTGCGGTTGCGGCAAAACCTGCCGCCATTACCTCCACTTTGTGATCCCTCAAGCTGGCGTATGGGCGAAACTGCACGTTTTGTTGCTTGAGGAACTCAATGGAGCACACTTAATCGACTGGTCACGTGCCATTATCGATGCCTCCTTCGCCAAGGCCCCGGAAGGCGGTGAAGAAACGGGCCCAAATCCCACGGATCGAGGCAAATCAGGAAGCAAGCATCATCTGCTGGTCGATGCCAAGGGCGTGCCCTTGGTCAGCCCACGGTGACTGCTGCAAACGTCCCCGACGTCACCCAAACGTTCCAAGTGCTGACTTCCATGCCGGTAATCGGCGGCAAACCAGGGCCCAAACGCGAGAAGCCGGATCGTTTATATGGAGATCGTGGTTACGATTCTGAACCGGTTCGTCAACTCTTGCGATGGTATGGCATTACGCCGGTTATTGCCAAACGATACACCGGCCATGGCAGCGGCCTCGGAGTTTTTCGATGGTTCGTTGAACGCACAATCTCTTGGCTGATTTTTCGGTCGCCTGCGTCGCCGGCTGATCGACACGTAGATATCCAAAGAGCGTATTTGAGCTTGGGCTGTGCTCTGATCTGTCTAAGGTTATTGGAGCCGTGAAATCATTTTTTCCGTACGCCCTAAAGTAAATAAAGTCCACCAGTCAGGGAAATTACTTGCAAACGGAGGTTGCCCTGCCGTGCCGGAAACAATCATCCCCATCACGCCTTTAGCTCTGGGAATTTTTTGATCGTACCAGCTTACTGGAACCAGATCGGAACCCAGGGGCGTGACAGTTGTCTGCTTCGGGCACGATGCATTATGCACCAGGATCCCCTGCTCGCCGACGCGGTAGCAGTGGTCGCCCTCGACTTCGATATTATACACGGGTGGGTGCATGATCTACTTTCCCTAATTTTGACGACTCGGACCTCTTTTCCGGCTCCCAAAAGCCGTTCCCCGTCGTGTAGTTGCTGCTACCGCTACCCAATCGTCACGATCTACACTCCAGAACAAATGTGTCGGGTTACGCCAAGCGGCTGAGAATCTCCTTCCACGTAAAGATGATAGATGAGGCCCAAGCGATGAGCGAAATCCGCCTGCAATTCACGCCCCGATCCCGGACTGTAGCTTGCGGCAGTCCGTGACAGACAATACTTGAGCATAGCCCACGACACTCATTTCTGGAAGGTCCAGCCAGATGTAGCTTCCTTCGCGAACATAATTTTGCTCGAGCCAATCCAAGGACCGTAGCTGTCCCTTACCTCGCTTGGGTCGCATTTTAGGCGGAATGTTGCCGATTTGTCATCGGATCGGCGGATGTTTGTTACACCGGGAATTCGGCAAGCCATCAGCTACGACTTCAAAACCGCCGTCGCCATCCTGGAACGATGGCTCAAACGACACGAGTCCCGACTGCCGAAGGAGAAGACTCAGACATCAACGTAGGCCACGTCACCCGACGCCGAATCGTCGATGCCTGCCCGCGCCCAACAGTCCCAGCGTGCCCATCGCCCAGCCCTTCACGCCACGCTCCTCCAAAATGCACGACAATTCAGGGAAAAACGCCTCTGACTATCCGGAATCCATGCAGCTTTAATTCGGTTACAAATGCGACCAAAATTCGGTCCGGCACAACTGCTGACGGTAAGATGGACGGCGAGTTGTCGCAGCGGGACGTGATCCGGCACCCGGATTTGAACGCATGGGCGAGGGCGCGTTCGGCGGCTGATTGCCAAGATCAGGGACGCGGCAGTGGCGTTCGCCGAGCTTCAAGGTGACGACGCGGTCCTGGCCGCTATTAACCGGCTGACGCGGACGGACGAGCTGGTCCTGCGGGCGGGCGTGGGTGGCCGCGTAGAACGTGCGGCCGCTAGGAGTTTCACAAGAAAAGAGAGGCCCGAGGAGGAAAGAGTACCCAGCCCTGGCAGGAGTCCCGCCAGACCTTTTTGCAACTCGATTTCCGAGATCTTGAAGATGTCGCCCGGCTTCTGCAACACGCCGGACGCGGTGAACAATGACGTGCGGGTGTAGCCGTCTATTCTGTAGAGAAATGTACTTAAACAAGGCTTTTTCATCCCTCTCTTCTGGTCCGTTTTGCTGAACGCTTTATCGAATTTGCCTTGTTTTTCATACTTTCTGTCCAAAAAGGTGCGCACAGAATAGACGACTACCGTGCGGGTCAGGGCGGCAAACTGCTCCCACCACCTCCTCAATCGGTGGCCCTGGCGCACCGATGGGCTTGCAGCTGGAATGAGTTGCCGCATGGGACCAAGTATTCCACCTCTCCACCGGCAAGGGCGTGTTCGAAATCTCGCGCATGCAGCGAAGCTATTTCGTTCCGAGCAACATTAGGTAGAACCCGGCGTAGGCATCGCCGCCGGTTGGCACACTTGTTCGCGGTGGTCTTCGCCGATTCCATGTCATCGAAATCAACAACTCCAACGGTGCGATCACTGAGGAACTTCGCTGCTAATGCTAGCGAGGCTACGCCTCAGACCAACTTCCGCATGAGTGCTATAATAACGTCTCAGCCTTGTGGTCAACGTTTACGCCAATATCCCGATAACCAATAGCGGTCGAAGCACGGAAGCCGATTCAAATTACCACCGCACGGGGGCAACAGAGATTGCGAGCGCTGAAAGGTAGCCCCATTCAAACATGGGGAGGGGGATTTTCTGCGCCTTTCAACGCTTTACCCGCAAACTTGACTCAAACGCTATGAGTTTCCTGAATTAAGGAACCTAGAGCATCCAGAAACTGTCCTGAAGACCGGGCGACCTTCCAAAGCGCATGCCCAGCGGTTCCAGCTTCTTCTACTACAAGTTCCGAACCTGCGTTGAGGATGATCAGAGGATCAGCTTCGACAACCCCAACCTGAATCCCTCTGCCTTGGAAGGAAGATGGTGTTTCCGATAATCGCACCATCCCGACTTCGACTTTGCTCACGTCCCACCGACTGGCGAGGTCGAGTAGCTCATCGGTTACGGTCGGCGTTGAAAAACTGCTTCGCGGTAGACAGGTGTACCCGACCCTGAACGACTCCGCTTCGGGATCCTTCAACCCGATTGCATGCAGGCTCTCGAAGGAGGGTGGCGCTGGTGGACAACTCTTTGACGAAATCACTTGCGTTCATCGGATATCACCTGTCGGGGTGTAAAGTGCCGTGCCACTTTTGATGGATCGTTTCGGGTAGGCCGCAGGCATTCGCCCCTGGGTCAATGTGGTGGTGAATCAGCTTGTCGCCAGCGAAGGACTGATGAGTGTGGTTGCTCTTGATCCACACGTCATCGACTACCGGGGAGCGGCCCGCTCGAACAGCGGCCTTATTGGCGTCACGAATCGAACATATCTAATCTCAATTTCTCTTGCTTCGGCTTTCGCCCGCCCTACATATTGCGTCCACCGGCCAGTCGCAGACCCGACAGTTGTTTCGCCCACTTTCAGAATCTGCTTCGTGTTCTTGTCAACTAGTGGCGCGGCACATAAAGGGGACATCGACGATATCTCCATTTTTCTTCCGTAGGCTGTCCATGAGTTGGCGATTGACGATTGCTCAACCGGCGACTCAAAGAACTGACGGCCCCATTAATGCGCTAATAAAGTCCGAGCGTTGGACACATTTATTGCCTGCAACTTCTCCGTCGCTGATGTCTTACACTCCATCGAGTGCACAACGGTAAGATATACGCGCGTCATCTCCAAATGTGAATTCCTTTATCCCGAACATCCGTTGATTCATATATGGCGAAAGCGCCTCAAAAATATCATCCCGGATGAGCGGATGTCCGGCGTGAGTAATTGGGTAGGATCTGAACAAGTCTTGGCAAACAGGCAATAAATCTCTTGCGACGGGCTCGGTGTCGTACCATTCCGTGAAAAATCTATGAGTCGGCGAGAATCTTTCGAGCAGTTGATAATGATTTTTACCGACGAGTTCATAATAGGGCGGCAGCGATGCTGCCGAGTTTTCGTCGTGGGATGCCGCATTTGCGATGCTCGTCTCGTTACCGCGTCTACGATAAAAATCTATCGTGGGAGATATCGAAACGTCTGACTCACCTGGCCATGGCCAAGGGAGACTATACTCCTTTTCAAACGCAACCGGAGCAAAGGCAAAACATGATTGGATCGACTGCAGTCCGGACATCACGCACTCGCTTACTACAAGATTGCAGCTACTCGAAGGCAAAAAAACATCGGCGAGTCGATAGCCATTGACTACCAACCGCATGGCCTCGATATTGTGTTCATCCAGATCATGACTTGCGATGCCCCTTCGCTGCGGCGGCACGATCGCTTCACCATGGAACATAACGACCTGATAAAAGCTGACATCAGGATGCCAGTCGTCGGCACTTTTATGAATGGCATAGATTCTCATCGATAAGATTCCATGGTACTATTTGCCTTTCGGCGCCGCCCCGAGGCAGTCAAGAATATCGCAAATGCCCTCAGAATTAAAGTCGTAACCGTTCACCGGAATTCTAGCAAACTGGCGCAGCTGCCGGAAAATGAAGCCGCTATGCTGAGCTGATGGGCGTCGTTTCATGCCAAGGTTGTCGAGAGCGGGATGCTCGTATCGCCGAGTTGGAGGCCAAAATCCTCGAACTCGAAAGAGATCCGCGCGTGGGAAAGTTGGAGGCGAAGATCCTCGAACTGGAAGGAAAGCTGCGCGATCTGACAGACAAGATGAAGCCGCCGCAACCGCCGCGAGGAGCGCCAAGCTTCCGCCAGGACCAGACAAGAAACCGACGGGTCGCAAGCCGGGTGGGCAACCCGGCCATCCTCCGCATTTGAAACAGTTGGCGCCGCCCGAACGCGTCAAAGAAACCATTCCTTTCGTGCCGAAGACATGCGAGCACTGCCAAGCGAAGCTTTCTGCCGAACCGGGACCCAACGATCCGCCGCCCACGCGGCACCAAGTGGCTGAATTGCCGAAAGTGGCTGCGGAGATCACGGAATACCAGGGGCACTCCCGGACGTGCTCGTGCTGTGGCAAAGTGACACGAGCCGCTATTCCCGCTGAGATTATTGCCAATTGCGTTGGCCCGAAATTGACCGCCACGATGTCGTATCTAAGCGGTTGCCACGGCATGAGCAAGCGTGGCGTCGAGGAAGTCGTGGCGGCCGTGTTCGATGCGCCGATTTCCTTGGGGACCGTGGCGAATCTGGAACAAGAGGTTAGCACCGCGTTGATTCCGGCTCATCAGCAAGCTCTCGAAGCCATCAAGGCGGCCCCGCTCAAGCATGTCGATGAGACCGGCTGGAAAGAGAACGGTAAGAAACGCTGGCTGTGGACGGCGGCAACCGCAGCGGTGGTAGCATTCATCATCCATCCGAAGCGCAATCTCACGGCATTGAAACGGCTTGTGGGTGAGGAGTTGGCCGGCATCCTGTGCAGCGACCGCTGGCGCGTTTATGACAATTGGGAACTGCTGCAGCGACAAATTTGCTGGGCGCACCTCAAGCGAAACTGGGAGAAGCAGGTTGCGCGTGGAGGCACGGCGAAGAAGATCGGCGACGCCTGTCTGACGATCCAACGTCACGTCTTCGAGTTATGGCACCTATTTCGCGGAGGCGGTTGCACACGAGCCGATCTGGAAGATCGAATGATGCCGTTGGTTTTCGAACTTCGAGGAATCCTTCAATCGGGCTGTCGCAGCCGCGACCGCAAGCTCGTGCGCTTTTGCACCCGCTTATTAGACGTCTATCCGGCATTTTGGACATTCGTTTCCGACGAAGGCGTTGAACCGACGAACAACCATGCGGAGCGTGTGCAACGCCGCGCCGTACTCTGGCGTCGTCGCTCGTTTGGATGCCACAGCGCTGATGGCTGCCGATTCGTCGAACGCATCCTAACCGTAGTCCAAACGCTGCGACTGCAGGGCCGCCCGATCCTTGACTTCCTGGAACAAACAGTGCGCGCTCAGCGCGAACGCCTAATTCCGCCGCGTTTGGTCAAAGAGGGTTGAACGGTTACTAAAAAAGATCACCCGCTCTCTCGCCCCGCACGAGTTGACAAAGACGATTTGGATTGTCGGCCGGATAGGGAAATATTAGTTGACGCCTCCCATTGTGCCGATCAGAATACGGAGGATGAATGGGGCGATGGAGATCGTGGCGCGATGTTGCGCTGTTACTCCCGATCGCCCCAGTGCGAGGAGCGGGCGCCCTCCTCAATATCTCTCCTTGCCAGTGTTTCATCGCCGGTCATGATCCCCCCATGACCCATGAACGTCCCTCATTCCATGGGGGATCGCCCGGCAACGAACTCGCGAAGAACCCGCTTAGCCTTCGAATTCTCGGTACTATCGGGCTGTTTTGTGGTTTAACCCTACAGACCGCGTCATAGACGACCAAGGAATCGATCGATGCAACTGCCTTCTGGACGATGGATCCCGACACTTGTTGTGGCGATTGGGGCGGCCGCGAGGCTGACGGCCGCGCCGGCCGCGGGCGACGAAGCGGCGCGGATCGAATTCTTCGAGAAAAAGGTCCGCCCGATCCTCGTGAGCCACTGTTTCACCTGCCACTCCGCTGATACCAAGCCGGCCGGGGGGCTGCGAGTGGACGACCGTAACGGCTTGACCGTCGGCGGCAATTCCGCGCGGCCGTGGTGCCGGGCGATCCCGAGAAGAGCCTCCTGCTCAAGTGCGTCAGCATCAAGCAAGGCAAGCAGTTGATGCCGGCTGAGGGGAAACACCTGACCGAGGAAGAAATCGCCACGCTGACGACGTGGATCAAGGAGGGCGCGGCCTGGCCCAAGCTCGAAGTGCCCGGTTCCCTGACGAAGCCAAGGGCTGACTTCGAGAAGCTCAAGAAGGAGCACTGGGCCTGGCAGCCCCTGACCGACCCCAGGCCTCCGGCGGTGAAGGACGCCTCGTGGCCGAAGGACGACATCGACCGGTTCATTCTCGCGAAGCTGGAGGCGAAAGGTTTTGCGCCGGTCGCCGACGCCGAGAAGGCGATGCTCCTTCGCCGGGTGACGTTTGACCTGACCGGACTTCCTCCGAAGCCGGCGGATGTCGAGGCGTTCCTCAAGGACGATTCCGCCGATGCGTTCGCCAAGGTGGTCGACCGGCTGCTGGCTTCGACGCCGTTCGGGGAGGCCTGGGGCCGGCACTGGCTCGACGTGGCGCGGTATGGCGAATCGACCGGTCCTTCCCGCAACATTCCATTCCCGCACGCCTGGCGCTATCGCGACTATGTGATCGACGCGATCAATTCCGACGTTCCGTTCGATCGCTTCGTCCAGGAACAGATCGCCGGCGACCTGTTGCCGGCCCCATCGGGCCCCGAGCGGGACCGCCTTTCTGACCGCCACGGGCTTCCTGCGCTGGGGGCCAAGGACGTCTTTCCCATCCAGCCGTTCGAGGGCGGCGAGGGTGAACTCCAACGCGCTTTGGGGATTGCGCGCGTGGTGCTCGTAATGAATGGCCAACTCCTCGAAGGCTTCCAGCGCCAGCGGCGACGCCCGGCGCGTGAGTTCGAGCCAGGTCTCAACCGCCAATTCGTGTTGGCGCTGGCGCTTGTACTGCAAGGCCAACTGGCGCAAGGCTCGGGCCTCGATTTCTTCCGGCAACCCGCCGGAGAGCGCGCGCTGGCAGGTCTCCACCGACTGCTGGCGCGAGCCCGCGGTTTCAAATATGCGGCTGAGGCTAAAGAGGTCCACGGGAGAGTCGAGCGTGCCGGCGTCGCCGATGGCGCGCGCCAACTCCACGGTGAGGGCGGCGAGCGTCATGATGTCGAGCGCGTTGTGGTAGAACACCGGTTGCAGGCCGCGCGCGTCGCCCGTGCGCAGGTAATCAAAGTAGATGCCGGGGATTTCCGAGCCGGGAACGTCACCCTCGCGCTCGATGCCCAGCACCGCGCTCTCCAGGTCGGTGAGCTTGCAACTCTCCAGGCGCAGCTTCCAGAGCCGCCGCGCGGGGTGCAACGCGTCGAGATGCTGCAATCGTGCGAAGGGAGATTTTAAGCGCGCCAGCGCGTAGCGGGTTTCGAGCAACGGCACGTCAAAGGTCTTGCCGTTGTAAGTCACCAGTCCGTCAAAGGAGTTCAGGATTTCTGCCAGGGCGTGGAGAAGGGCTTTCTCCTCCGGATAATCCCTCAGAAAGAATTGCCTGATGACGAATTGCATTCCTTCGAGCGTGCCGAGGCCAATGAGGAACGCGCAGGTGCCCGTGCCCCCCGCCAGGCCGGTGGTTTCCGTGTCGAGGTAGACCAGCCGCTGGGGCGTGGGCAGGGCGCCTTGGGGGAACAGCAGATTCAGCGGGGCGAGGTCAGCCGCGGAGATGTCGCCAATGCGCAGCTTGCCGTAAGGCCTGCCGAATGGAAATGCCTGCCGGGCCAAAAAGTATTCACCTAAATCGTTTTTCTCGAGCACGCCTTCGACGTACTCTTCGATGCCTTGGGCCGCCCGCTGCGCGGGAAGCTGGCGGGGTTCCGGCGGCTTATCCATGCGACGCAGGAATTCCAGCGTCTGCTCGAGCTCGCGATCAGGATGGCGAGGCGCTGAGGCCTTCTTGAGCTGGCGGAGTTTTTGATCCAAATTCACAGGTACTCCGGCAATTACACAATGGACCCTGGGCTCAGTCTTTGCGCCTTAGCGCCTTTGCGTGAAATTGTTTTGCTTTTCAAAGACCGTTAACAACACGGGCTATTCCATCCTTAATGAGCTCAGTATCAAAGTTGATCAATAGACCCAACTTCTTCCCCGTCAATCGTAGATATGTGAGCAACTGCTTCCGATGCACTGGGGCAAGATTCTCAACCGATTTGATTTCGATGATGACCTTGTCCTCAACAATAAGGTCGGCGCGGAACCCTGCCTCCAAGTGAACGTTTTCCCAGGTCACCGGGATCGCTTGCTGTCTCACGACTTTCAGGCCACGGTTTGTCAGTTCTTGGGCCATAACCGTTTCGTATACGGATTCAAAGAGTCCTGGGCCGAGTGTGGTATGGATTTTGTAAGCCGCATCTACGATCTGTTTCGCAATCTCATTTTCAGTCATGGAAAAACATCCTCACGCAAAGGCGCTAAGGCGCAAAGTCTTTCTTCGACTCGCGTCCCGGTTGCCTTATATTTTCCCTTATCGAGAACACTTCCCATGTTACTTCAAGTTTGGCACAATCTCCTGCGTAACGGTCCCTGTTTGTGCCTTTGCGGCTTTGCGCCTTTGCGTGAGATTGTTTTGCTTTTAATGCCCGCAAGACCACTAACTCCCACCAATCATGCGCCGCAGAATCTCCAGCGCCACTTCTTTCCCTTTTTCCCCAATCTCCCCCGCCGGACCTACACACGAGGGGCAACCTGTGGGGCAGGGGCACTCAGAAATCAGCTTGTGGGTTTTCTCCAGCAACGATTCGCTCATGCGAAAGAGCGGCTCGCTCAGCCCCACGCCTCCGGGGTAGGAGTCGTAGAGATAGATGTTAGGCTCGAAAATCTTCCGCACCACGGTGCGCTTGCCCGGCTTCCCGCCCTCGGGTTCAGACGCCTCGGAGACTTCCAGTTCCGCATTCTCGCCCACGGAAGTCCCCAGATCACGAGCGTCGCACATGACGAGCAGCGTGGCAATAGCGCCGAGGGCGTTGGCCAAGCCGTTCACCCCGTCGATCCGCTCGGTGGAGTTGTAAGGCAACGCATCCATCATGGGGCGCGGCAGCGTCAGCCAAAACGCCGTGGTGTGCATCTCCTGCTCGGGCAGGGTGAGTTCACCCGAGCCGACATTTTCCATGGTGTAAAACTTGATTTTCTTGAATCCCACCACCTGCGTGTTCACCTGAACTTCGCCATGATTCTTGCGGGCGTCCCCGGCTGGGGCGGAGTCAAAGGTCTCGAGGATTTGGATTTTGGTGTAGGAGATGGCGTCGGTGAAATACTCGGAATCGACCTGGTGAACGTAGGCCTTGCGATCGGCGTAGTCGAGGCGCTCGACGTGGTACTGCACGCCGTCCTGAATATAGATGGCCTTCTCGTGCAATGTGGTGAGGGCGCTGGAGAAGTCCGTTTCGCCGATCACGCGCGGTTCGTGCGTGTTGTCAACAATGACGAAATTGTCCGAGGAAACGGAGCGAAGGCTGAGAGCGTCGGCGGGGTAGCTCTCTGAGACCCAGTGCCAGCCGTCTTGGGTTTGGTGCAAAAAGCCCGTTTCCTCCAGGTGTTGGCAAAGCCGCCGGAGGTCGAGTGCGCCAAACCGTTCGTCTTCGCGCAAGGGTAACTCAAATGATGCGCATTTAAGGTGATTAATAAGTATTAATAGGTTGTCAGGGTTAACGTAGCCGTGTTCGGGCGAGCGGCCAAAAAAATACTCCGGGTTCTGCACCATGAACTGATCGAGTGGCGCGCTGGAGGCGACGAGCACCGCGGCCGAGGTCCCCTGCCGCCGCCCGGCGCGGCCGGCGCGCTGCCAAGTGGAAGCGATCGTCCCGGGGTAGGCGGCGAGCAGCGCCACATCCAGGCTGCCCACGTCGATTCCGAGCTCGAGGGCGTTGGTAGCCACCACTCCACGCAAGCGGCCGCTGCGCAAGTCGCGCTCGATCTCCCGGCGCTCCAGCGGCAAGTAGCCGCCCCGGTAGCCGCGCACCGCCTGCGGCCCTCCCGGTCGCTGGGAAAAATCCTCCTGAAGATAGGTCACCAGAATTTCCGTGGCCAGACGGCTGTTGGCGAAAACAATGGTCTGAAGCCCGCGCGAAAGGAACGTCTTGGCCAGGCGGCGTGTTTCGTTCAAATACGACCGGCGAATGCCCAGTTGCGGATTGACCACCGGGGGGTTGTAACAGACGAAGTACTTCTCTGCCGCGGGCGCGCCATTGTCGTCAATGAGGGTTACATCTTCTTCCAGAATGCGCGAGGCGAGCTCCTGGGGATTCGCAATCGTCGCCGAAGTGCAGATAAACTGCGGGCTGCTTCCGTAAAAGCGCGCGACGCGCTTGAGCCGGCGCAGGACATTGGCCAGGTGACTGCCCAGAACACCGCGATAGTAGTGCAGCTCATCGATCACCACGTAGCGGAGGTTCTCAAAAAGGCGTTGCCACTTGGTGTGGTGCGGCAGGATGCCCGCGTGCAGCATGTCGGGATTGGTGATCACCAGATTGCCGCGCGAGCGAATGGCTTTGCGAGCGTCCTGCGGCGTGTCGCCGTCGTAAGTAAAAGTGCGCACTTCGTCGCCGAGCTGCTCGGTCCAGCGATTGAGTTCCACTAGTTGGTCCTGCGATAGAGCCTTGGTGGGGAAAAGGTAAAGGGCCCGCGCCTCGGCATTCTCAATCAGCTCGCTCAGGATCGGGAGGTTGTAGCACAGCGTTTTGCCCGACGCCGTGGGCGTAACCACCACCAGGTTTTTGCCTTCGCGCGACAGGGTAAAGGCCAGTGCCTGGTGGGTGTAGAGCGAGGCAAAGCCACGCGCCTTCAGAATCTCCACCAGGCGGGCCGGCAGGGACGAAGGGAAAGGCGCCACGCGCGGCTCGCGAGCGGGAAAGTGGCGGATGGCCGTCACTCCACCCTGGGCGCGCGAGGCGCGGAATTTCTCGTCGATTTCCTTGAGCGCACTTTCCACCGGGGCAAGGTCGTGTGCCCGGAAGCTTGCCAAGGCGTCGGGTTTGGGTTCCATCCGGTATTCCTTTAATCGGGGAAATAAACGATTGAGTGGTTTGTCGATTTCATTGTGGATATTCCAAGAATCCTCGCGAGTTCCCAAATCACTCCAACACTCAATAGCCGGGGCATCCGATCTCCCCATCTAGCTTCGCCTTTTATTCGCTCACTTTAACACACTTGGGCGCTGCCTCCAAGCCATGATCGCAGCCATCATCGCAGGTCGGGAACTTTGCCCGGAAAAACTGAAACGGACAGACAAAGAGTCAATTGACTTTGCCTTTTCATAATATGATAATTCCCCCTGCGAGAGTAAAAGTCTGCTTGGCGACCGAGAGATTCTGGCATCATATAGCCTTCTGCGAGGGTCCATGGCTACGACCACGAATGATGTCCTGAAAGCCGCAACGCTTTCCCGGGAGTTGCTTCTGGGCGCTTACCGAACGATGTACACGTCGCGCCGCATCGATGACAAAGAGATCCAGCTTAAGCGACAAAATCGCGCTTTCTTTCAGATCAATGGGGTAGGGCATGAGTGCATGGGTGTGGCGGTGGCGCTCCACCTGAAGCCGGCTTATGACTGGTTTTTCCCGTACTACCGCGACCGAGCCTTTTGTCTTCAAATCGGCACGACGCCGCAGGAGATGCTGCTCGCTTCCGTGGGAGCCAAGGACGATCCTGCCTGCGGCGGCCGCCAGATGCCTTCGCACTGGGGATCGAAGAAACTGCACATCATTACGGGCTCCAGCCCTACGGGAACGCGCACTCAGCACGCGGTTGGCTCCGCCGACGCAAGCCGCTATTTCTCACACAATCAGGAGGCGGCCGAGCTCGCCTCCGGTTTTCACGATGACGAGATTGCGTACGTCTCCTTGGGCGATGGCGCGTCGAGCGAAGGTGAATTCTGGGAGTCGCTGAATTACGCTTGCCTCCGAAAGCTTCCGGTCCTTTACGTGGTGCAAGACAATGGCTACGCCATTTCCGTACCGGTTGACGTGCAAACTGCGGGGGGGAAGATTTCCAACTTGGTTCAGAGTTTCCCCCATCTCCTGACGCTCGAATGCGACGGCACGGATTTTCCCGAAAGTTACGAGGCGGCAGGCAAGGCGGTTGAATATGTACGCCAACACCAAGGACCGGCGTTGATTCACGCCCATGTAGTGCGCCTGTATTCGCATTCATTTTCCGACGACGAGCGGCTCTACAAACCCGAGGAAGTGCGTCAGGAGGAGGCGAAGCGCGACCCCCTCACGCGTCTCGCCCGGCTCCTGGCGGAGGAAAAGGGGGTTACGGAAAAGGAGTTGAAGGAAATCACCGCGGCGGCCGACCACGAAGTTCGCGAGGCAGCCGACCTGGCCCTGGCGGCCGAGCTGGCCTCTCCGCAAACCGTGCTTCACTATATTTACTCCCCCAGTGTGGATCCCACTTCCGAACACTTTGATCATCCGCCCAAGTTCCATGGCGAGCCCAAGACCATGGTGGATCTCATCAACATCTGCTTGAAGGATGAGATGGCGCGCGATCCGCGCATCGTGGTTTTCGGTGAGGACGTGGCCGATTGCAGCCACGAGAGCGACTTGAGCAAGGTGAAAGGCAAGGGCGGGGTCTTCAAAGTCACCCATGGTTTGCAGAGGCAGTTTGGCAGCACGCGCTGCTATAACTCCACTCTGGCCGAGGGAGGCATTGTGGGCCGCGCCATCGGTATGGCCATCCGGGGACTGAAGCCGGTGGTGGAAATTCAATTCTTCGACTACATCTGGCCGGCGATGATGCAAATCCGGGATGAACTCACCATGCTGCGCTGGCGCTCGAACAACGCCTTCTCCTGTCCGATGGTCATCCGCGTGCCGATTGGCGGCTACCTGGCGGGGGGCGCCGTCTATCACAGCCAGTCGGGAGAATCGATCTTTACCCACTTGCCGGGGCTGCGCGTGGTGATGCCCTCGACCGGGCTTGACGCCAATGGCCTGCTGCGCACGGCGATCCGCTGCGACGACCCCGTGCTGTTTCTCGAGCCCAAGCACCTGTATCGCCAGACGCACAACCGCGCGCCTTACCCGGGACGGGACTACATGATCCCCTTCGGCAAAGCCAAGCTGGTGCGCGAGGGGACTTCGCTGACGATTGTAACTTACGGTTCGCTGGTCATTCGCGCCGTGCAGGCCGCCAAAACTCTGGAAAAGGATGGAATTCAGCCGGAAATCCTCGATCTGCGCTCGCTGAATCCCTACGATTGGGAGCTGATCGCGGCTTCGGTGAAAAAGACCAATCGCGTGCTGGTTCTTCACGAAGATAATATTTCCTGGGGTTATGGCGCAGAAATTGCCGCGCGCATCGCCGACGAACTCTTTGGGTTCCTCGATGCCCCGGTCCGCAGGCTGGCGGGCAAGGATGTTTTCATTCCTTACCATCCTGCCCAGGAAGATGCCGTGCTTCCCCAACCCGCGGACGTGGTGGAAGCGGCAAGAGCGCTGGCGGCGTATTGAAAAGAAGGTGTCAGGTGTCAGGTATCAGGTGTCAGGAACGGTAGCCCGGGCCTGCTCCTTGGGTCCGCAGATTTTCCTGGCCCATAGAGAAGGTGCATTTTTTCATAATTCAGAATTCATAATTCACAATTTCGTTCCGTCCCGTACCCCGTAACCCGTGCCCCGTATCCCGTATCCCGTATCCCGTATCCCGAACGCTTCACCCGATTCCCAATTCATCAACCTTCTCGAGCGGCGTTCCGCACTTGCGGCAAATGACCGCGCCGCAGTCTCCGCACACCAGCGGGTCTGGTACTTCCGCTTTGCAGACAGGGCAGTAGAGCGGTTCGAACTCGCCATTCTGTGATTCGGCCATTCGATCCCCCGGGAGCCTTACCCTTCCTGAAGCTGTTAAAGAATAAACAATCTCACGCAAAGACGCAAAGGCGAAGAGGTTCGCCAAAACAAACAGCTTTGCTTTCTTAGCGCCTTCGCGCCTTTGCGTGAGGTGTTTTTGCTCCTGCAGAAGCGGGTCCGCGCCCGCCGGCCACTACAGCAGTTGGAGCGCCAGCTTGATGCCTTGCTCGATGCTTTGGAGCGTTTGGTCCGTCAGTCGGCCTAAAGGGGGGTAGACCAGGAGGGCCTTTTCAAGCGTGGTGACTTGGTCGCACTTTGCCCAGGTATCGCGGCTGAGGCCACCTTCACCGGGTTTCACCTGGACTCGCAGCGAAAATCTCGGATGCGCAACGGTCGTCATGGGTACCACGCAAACGTCCAGGGCGTGGCGATTGAGGGCATCGGCGGAAATCACCAGAGCCGGGCGCTGCTTGTCCAGGCGGACAAGGTACACTTCACCGCGCCGAGGGAACCACCCGCTGGGCGGAGGGCGCCTCATCAATCACCCGCCCGTGTGAATGTCCGGCGGCTGGCCGCCGCGAAAGCCCTGGACTCGGCGCGTTCCCTCTTCCCGGTGACCGCAAAAAACTCCGCGGCCTCCCTTTCCAAGACTTCATACTGCTCCTCGAGGATCGCCCGGCGGAGCAGTTCATTCACGCGTTCGCTCCGGGAACGACTGGAACGCGTCCGCTGAAGGTAGTCGAGGATGGAACGGTCCACCGTAAAACTCTTAGAGAACCTCGTAGCTTTACTCATATCTCTTATAGTGCCGAAGCGAGCGTCAGTTGTCAAACCTTGGGCACTGACCGCTGGGTTTTCAGCCTTTCCTGCGCCCCGCAGCGGAACGAATTGACTTGTCCGCACATGATGTTATACATTCTGTATTACGATGCGATTCGAATGGGATGTAGGTAAGAATCGAATCAACCGGAGGAAACACGGGGGCTTGGACTTTGAGACGGCGGCACGCGTGTTTAACGATTCTAAAATAATTCTGGTGGAGGACCGCATCGTGGAGGGCGAACAGCGATGGCATGCGATCGGCGCCGTCTCCGAAGCTCTCCTCTTAGTCGTGCATAGCTATCGCGAGGACAAGGAACATGGCGAAGAAATCATCCGCATCATCTCGGCGCGGGAAGCGAATCAGCGTGAGCGCCGAATCTATCTTCAGCAAGCCGCTGAATAAGCGGCAAACGACAGTGCTCGGCCGGATCGCGAAGCGTCAGGCGGCGGGGGTGGATTCCGGGCTTGACTATTCGGATATTCCTCCGCTGACGGACGAGCAATTGGCGCGATTCCGCCGCACTCCCAAAGTACTGGTGGCCGCCCGCCTCGATCGCGACGTCTACGACTGGCTCAGGAAATATGGAGAGGGGTATTCCACCCGCATCAATCACATCCTGCGTGCCGTGATGTCCACGGTGCGATAGCGGATAGCGAATAGATATCCGTCAGCCGGCGGATTCTTGTGCGGCCCTTCACGTCGTCTTCGCGACGAGAGACATCGTAACGCCGCTCGAATTGGGGAAGACCCGCGGAGGAACGCGAACTAGACGCCCCTCCACGCTACCCCCCTTTGGATTTTTGCCATCAAGCCACGCTATATGGCCCTACTGTCCGGTAAAATAGGTCTGATGCCAAAACACCTGAGCGCCGAAGATATTTTCCCCTTGGTCGATTGCCTATCGGCCGACGAGCGCCTTCGCCTGCTTCGCTTCATCAGCGCACGGCCCACGGCAGATGATCGAGATACATACCGTGCCCTGCCTTCCCGAAACGAGGAGTTCTCGAGTTGCCGAGGACCTGTTGTCGTGGGACGCTGAAGGTTGGTTTTGACCCTCTATCCCTTGCCCAACGTAACCGAATCGGAACAGCCCTTTGCAGTCTTCCGGAAGCGAGATGGCCTGAAGTGCGTCGGGCGATCCTTGTCGCATGCGGGTTTGGGAGTCAGGACCGCTCATGAAAGCTCCCAGCACATTGGGACAGTTCAGCACGGATGGGTGCCCAACACGAGGGGTGCGAGAAACTCCTGCAAAAACTGCTGAACTTCGTCGAGCTTCCCCGCGAAGAAGTGGTCCGCGCCCTCGACCCAGTGAATCTGTTTGGGCTCGGCCAGCGACTCGTAGAGCTCCGCAACTTGGGCGGCCAGGCCGAACTCATCACGGGTTCCCTGAACGATTAATTTGGGCTTGCGAACATCATGGAGAAAATCGAAATTGAGCGAGCCCACGGGAACTCCCAGGCCCACCAGGGTGGAGACGCGCGAGTCGGTGGCTCCCACCGCGAGGCCGACCCACGACCCAAAGGAGAATCCCATCAAGCAAACCGGCCGTCCCGGGAAATGCGCCGCCAGGTAGTCGAGCGCCGCGCGAACATCCCCCTGCTCGCCTTCGCCCCCGGTGAACGTCCCCACACTCTTGCCCGCCCCACGGAAGTTGAACCGCAAGGTGGGAAGACCGGAGAGGAGCGCCGCCTTGGCCGCACGAAACACTACTTTGTTGTGCATGGTGCCGCCGAAGAGCGGGTGCGGATGGCAAACCAGCGCCACCTGGCGGGAAGTGACCTGCGGATTCCATTCCATCAGGGCTTCCAGGGGCCCATCGGGACCGGGAATAAAAGTGCGGTCGATTTTCGTAGTTCACCTGCTCTCATGAACATGGCTGTGCGAAGCACCTTGGAGTGCGGTAGCAGCAGCTACCGCCTTTCTCCCTTCGCCCCTTGCACATTTGCGTATGAACCGAAGGCGGAAGGCGGTAGCTGCTGCTACCGCACTCCAAGGTGCTTCGCACATAGTGTAGAATGAATACGGCGTTGGCGTCACCATCGGGATGTGCCGATTTTGGGTTGAGGTACTGCCATTCGAATTACACTCCTTATATTATTCCTGCTCGCGGCGATGGCTTCCGCCTATTACTACTTTGTGTATAGGCCGGCGCATACCCTTCCGGTTGAGGTGGGCTATGTGCTGCCGGAAAGCGTCCAGGTGGTGGACACGCCGGCGGAGGTACGAATCGTCGTGGGCTCCGTAAAGAATGGCGAGCGCGTTGAGATCATCAAGCGGACCCACAATTGGGCGCAAATCCGGACGGCCGACAACGTGACGGGTTGGGTCGAGAACAAGGATTTGGTGGATTCCCAGACCTACGAAGGCGGCCAGAAACTGCTTCGGGATGAGCGCAATCTTCCCGCGCAGGCAGAAGGCCACACGAGCGGCGTCGTGAACCTGCGCCTGGAACCCTCGCGGGACTCCGCCCAGCTTGCCCAGTTACAGGAAAACCTGCACGTGCAAGTTTTTGGCCGGCGGGTGCTGGACCGTCCCGCGCCCGAGGGCCAGCCTTCCGCGGCCAGGGTGCGGGACGCGTGGTATCTGATCCGCGCCGGCGATCGCGCCGGTTGGGTGCTGGGACGATTCGTAGCCCTCGACATCCCCGAGAAGCTCGCCCCGTATGCCCAGGGCTCGAACCTGGTGGCCTGGGTCGTCCTCAAGAACGTCGAGGATGAAGGCCAGCCGGTGCCCGAGTATTTAACGGCGGACCGCGTGGGCACCCAGGAGGCGGACTTCTCTCATATTCGAGTCTTTACCTGGTGGGTCAAAGACCATAAATATGTGACCGCCTACGTGGAGAGCAACTTGACCGGCTACTTCCCGATTCGCGTGGCGGAGGTTAAAGGCGTACCCTACTTCCGCCTCCGCTTGGTAGACGATCAGGGCCAGAAATTCCAGAAGGTCTATGGGCTGTTTGATACCATAACTCACGCGGTTGGAACGGTGCCGGGTTGGGATAGCGATGCGATGCCCTCAGCGCCCGAGGCCCATCACCGGCAACGTTCTCGGCGGCGATGAACTTGAGCTCACCCATGGAAAAAGGTCCAGGAATTCCGCCCAGCCCCGGGTTATTCGGCCGGCTCATCCGTTGGTGGTTCGCACTCACACGGCGAAAAATCCGCCTACTGCACGCCGGGGACATGGCCTCGGAAGGTCCGGCGTTATTCGCGGTGAGCCACCCGCCAGGCTTGTTACCCGCACTGGTGCTCGCGATGGCGATGGAGCGCCCCGTCCATTGTCTACTGCCGGGAAGCCTCGCCCGGGGCGTACTCGCCCGATTCCTGGCTCGCCGCTTGGGCATCATCCTTTATGAGGGTGAAAAGCCGGCTTCTGAGGCGACCCTGCGTGAGGCCATCGGCGTCCTGGCCAGCGGCGGGGCGCTGGTGGTGTTCGCCGATCAAAATGCGGCGCGGCAGGGTGCGCCCGGCACGTCGGCCTCCACCGCCGCGACACTGGTTGGGCGCGCGGAAGCGCAAATGGGGCGCCGCGTTTCGGTATATCCTGTGCACCTTTTCCTGGCGGAATCAGCGGCACCATCGCGCGAAATTCTGATCTACATTGACTCGCTGATGGTTCGCCCGGAGGGCCAGCCTGAGGCGCTTTCGCCGGACGGCGAACCGGCGGACTTGGCCGCCGCGCTCGAGTCACGGTTTCAAGAAAACGCCTTCCAGCTTCGTCCTGCCGACCTGGAATTTTTCCTCTCGGACCTCGAGGAAGTCCTGCGGACCGGTTTGCAAGAGGATTGGGCGTCTCGCCCGGACTGGAAACAAGACGCCGAGGGCTTTGTGCTGAGCCGGTTGGTAACGGAGTGGGTGAAGCAGACGAATTACTTGAATCCCGGGCAGCTCGTCACCCTGCGCAAGTCCTTGGACGACTACCGCCGCCTCCAGCGCCAATGCAGGTTGCGGGAAATGGAAGTCGAGCTGGCGGATTTCCCCCGGCCCTCAGGGTGGCGGCGGATCATCGTTGGGTTCGAGATGGTAATGGGCCTGCCCATTGCTCTCTATGGGTTGCTGAATCACTGGGTGATCGGGCTGGTGCTCTTCCTGGCAGGTTCATTCAAGCGGGACAATCCACGCGCCCGTACCACCGAGTGGACACTGCGCGGCGCCGTGACGCTGGGATTTTATGCCGTCCAGATTTTTCTGGTCGCACATGGGCGGGGTAGGGCTGCGGCGGGATATTACGCGCCGACCTTGCCCGTTTCGGGCGCCTACCTGTGGAGATACGTGGCGTTGGTCCAGCCCCAGGCGCGTGTGCTGTTTATTTCACTCACCATTCCAGCGTTGACGAAGAAGATTGATCGCTTGCGCCATGCGCTTCTGGAAGAGCTTGACCGCATGCTGACGGCATACGAGGAGAGAACAAGCGTGCCGCACTGAAGTCTGCGAGGCCAGCATGACACTCTTTCTAACTGAATCCGACGTTCAAGAGCTCCTGCCGATGGACCGCGCGCTGGAGTGTGTGGAAGCGAGCTTAGTGGCGCAGGACAACGATCGGGCTGTAAACCGTTCGCGCGAGCGCATTCTGCTGCCTCAGATGTCGTTACACTACATGGCGGGAGCGCTGCCGGACTCGCAGCATGTGGGTATGAAGATCTACACCGTCACGCGTGAGGACTTCCGATTTCTCGTTCTGCTCTACGACGCTGTCAGCGGCAGGCTGCTCTCCTTGATGCAGGCTGACCATCTGGGGCGCATCCGTACCGGCGCGGCCAGCGGCATCGCCACCAAGTACTTGGCGCGCCCGGACGCTTCCCGAGTAGGGATGTTGGGCACGGGCCGCCAGGCGCGCACGCAACTCCAGGCCATCGCCCGGGTCAGAAAGCTCACCGGGGTGAAAGCCTTCAGCCGGGACAAGAATCGCTTGGGGGGCTTCTGCCGGGAAATGTCAGAGGAGCTGGGCGTGCCCGTGGGACCTGCTTCCAGTCCCCAGGAAGCAATTCGCTTCGGAGAAATTGTGACAACGGCGACCACCGCCCAACAACCAGTGGTGTTCGGTGATGACTTGCAGCCGGGCACCCACGTCAATGCGGTCGGGGCCAACGCCGCCAATCGCCGCGAGCTCGATGACGAAGTGATAGCGCGTGCCGATCTCATCGCCGTGGATTCTCTGGACCAAAGCCGGAAGGAATCGGGAGACCTCATTCAGGGGCTGGCGCATCTGGCGAGAGGGTGGGAGGGCTTGATTGAGCTGCACTCCGTGGTGACCGGGAAGCATCCCGGGCGAACTTCGGCGGATCAAATCACGCTCTTTAAATCACACGGAATTGCCTTGTGGGACGTGGCCGTCGCGGGCTTTGTCTATCAGCAGGCTTTGCAGCAGGGAAAAGGAAGAGAACTGGAAATCGATTAGGGCTCCGGGCTGGTCACTCGTCACTCTTCACTCGTCACTGCTTTTGAGACCCTTCCCCTTCGATCTCGATCTTCTTGGCCGTGATTTCTCCGTTTTCCGCCAAATCACCTGCTATCGATACCCTCAGTCCCGTGTGCAGATCTTGGGGGGTGCCAAGGCTCCCGTCCTTCTTTCGGATTTCCGTTTTGTCGTTGTATAGAATGTGGAAGATGATGTTTTCACCGCTGCTGATGGTGAGTTTCCCGGCAGCCTTTTCGGTGATTTTACCTTCCACCGTAAACATGTCTTGCGCTGACGGCGCAGGGACTACCCGCGGGGGAGAGGCGAAAGTCATTCGGGAGAGTGACAAAGTGCAAAGCAAAAAGCCAGTAAGGACAACGACGCGGCGCATGATCATGGCGATTTCCTCCCGGGATGGACATTCGCATTTTACCCCCGATTGCACTGCAAGTCGATCTTGGGTAAAAATCGGTAGGGGGCAGTTTGCTTTAGCAGTTGTCTGAGGGTGGACCTCGAAGAGGTCCAATGTCATTAGCCGTGGGTGAAACCCACGGGGACGATGCCCCCGGCGATGTATCAACCCTGGAGGGGTTGAATATGGTCCGCGGCTGACCGGGTTTAGAAGGGGTTCGACCCCTTCAGGGTCGGGGGCCCTCTTGTTATCCCTATCCGTGGGTTTCACCCACGGCTAATGATATTGTTCCCCTTCGGGGAACAGATCAACCTGAAAAGGAGGGCCTTCCCGGCCATGCGAGCGGTAGTGCAACGGGTCAAGCGCGCGGAAGTCCGAGTGGGTGAGGAGGTCGTGGGACGGATTGGGTCCGGCCTCGTTGTGCTGTTGGGCGTGGGGAAAAACGACACGGAAGCATCCGCAGAGGCCCTGGCGGAAAAAATCGTGAATCTGCGCGTCTTCGATGACGACCAGGGCAGAATGAATCGGTCGCTGCTGGAAACCGGGGGGCAAGTTCTATGTGTATCTCAGTTCACCCTCTACGGCGATTGCCGAAAAGGCCGTCGCCCGAGCTACGACCAGGCCGCCACTCCCGATCGGGCCTTGCAACTCTACGAATGTTTCGCTGAATCCCTGCGCAAACGGGGAATCCTCACGGAGACAGGGCGGTTCCGCGCCATGATGGACGTGGAACTGGTCAATGACGGGCCGGTGACCTTGTTACTCGATTCCGAACGGTTGTTTTAATTCCACACTGGAACCGGGATGTAATGCTGACCAGCGGTAGGTTGTAGGCGGTAGGTGGCATGTGGGCACGCTGCGGTAGGTGGTAGTGGGCATGTCGGGACTTACCCCACCTACGACCTGCCACCTACGACCTACCGTTCTCTACAGCGTAATCTCCAACCCTTCAAATGCCGCACGGGTGTTGGGGAAGCGATCGCGGGCGCGTTGCTGTATGGCATCGATGGCGCAATCATCGCTGTCGGGGTCATGGTGGAAGAGGATCAACTGTTTGACCCCGCTTTCCAGGCAGACATTCACGCCTTCCTCCCAGGAACTGTGACCCCAGCCTTTCCTTTCACGCTCGAGTTGGGAGCGTTCGTACTGTGCGTCGTAGATCAGGATGTCGGCGCCACGTGAGATCTCGCGCAGGGTACGATCACTTGGGGGATTTCCCGGCTCGTTATCGGTGGCGAGAACGACCACTTTCCCATTGTTCTCGACGCGGAAACACAAGCACCCCTGGGGATGGTTAATGCGCGCCGGCTGGATGTGGAAATCGTCCAACTGGAACGCCGTAGTGCCGACTTCTGTGTAGCTGCGCTTCGCGCGCATGGCGGTCATATCCACGGGGAAGTAGGGGTTGGTCATCTGCCCGCCCAAGGCATCCTCCAGAGTAATTTCATGAGGCCGGAATGAGTAAATGTCGAATTGATTAGCCCCATTATAGAGGGGAACGAAAAAGGGCAACCCTTGGATGTGGTCCCAGTGAAAATGCGTGATGAGGATGTTGGCGCAGATGGGCCGGCTCCCATATTCCTTCATCAGCGACTTCCCGAGCATTCTCACACCGCTACCACAATCGGCGATGAGCAGGGAGCCGGCGTCGGAACGAAATTCCAGGCACGGGGTGTTTCCTCCGTACCGTAAGTTCTCAGGTTGCGGAGTGGGGGTAGAACCTCGCACTCCCCAAAACCTTAGTCGCATAGAATAGATCCTCAATAAAACAACAAAGGCGAGGGCCGTTAATTCCTATACCAGATTCTAATAATTACGCCAAGAGGAAAGTTAACAAAAATTAACAAGAATGAAGAAAAGTGGGCAAAAAGAGCATTCACAAGCCTCAAGCCTCGAAAACATCCCGCCAAACTGGTTACAGTTTGTATTCCTGGTAATGTATCAGACGGAAACAGGGCGGGGGATTTGGTGGCGAAAGAGAACCTTGATTTCTTTCCGCCAGGAATCGTTGATGCCAATAAGAATGACTTCGATATTTCGACTAAAGTAAGCCAGGAGTTTCTCCGTGGTGGAATGGAAGCGGAAGGCGGGTGAAACCAGATACAGCAGAGGAGGCGCAGGGGAAAGTTCGCAGCCCTGAAAGTATCCGAATTCCTGAAACTGATTGCGTTTCTGAAGCCAATTCACGCGCAGCCAGTAATCCAGCCCTTGGAGAGGGAGGTTGATTTCCTCATGAACCTTGAGTTCTACCACGGCCAGCCGTCCCCGGCGCGTCACCGTGAGCAGATCAATGACCCCTCGATCGGTCCCCGAGAACGCCGGAACCTGCGGATATACATGCGCGGGCGAAAGCGCCGGATCGAGCCGGGTGATGTCCTGGAAGAGCAGGCTTTCGAGCCAGCGCTCGGACTGAAGCCGGTAAAATTCGTGCTGCGGATTCGGGCTATCGGCGCGCCGAATCCTTCGAACCTCGAGGAGAAAATCCCGGAATTCATTTTGGCTCGATTCGTCCAGACGGCGCACGCTGCCCTCGAGGCCGAAGTAGACGCGCGGCGCCAGTTGGCCCTCGATGCGAGCCACTTCCAAACCTGCGATGCGCAGCGAGGAGAAGGTTCCGGCGGAGTCGGGAACGATTTCGATTCCCGCGCTCAGGTCGCCCAACATCTCGTGGACCAGGCTGGTGTGGCTCTCCATCTGCAATTCGGCCTGGCGTCGCGCCGCCAGCCGAGTCTCCACGTTGCCGTAATCTTTCAGCTCCACCAGCGTGGCAGAGGCCTGGCCCATGCGCCATTCATAGATCTCAACATGCAAGGCGCGGGGATCGAGATACGCCGCGCGATGGGCAGTGACACTGACGCCAGCGGGCGGCAGAAAGAGCTTCAAGTGCGTAATCGCCACGCGGTCCGCTTGGCTGCGCAGCCAATCGAGCCAGATGAGGCCGAAGGCCAGCACGCCGTCCGCGGCGGCGGTCCCTTCCTCTTCGCTGAGTCCCAGGAACGCCCAGGCGGAGCGGCCTTGCGTCGCCAGGCCGCGGGTGTACCAAGCCGAAAAAGAGTGCTCGCGGTCGGAACGATTGCTGACGCGTTCGAGTTTCCACCCGCGGTATTGGCGCTCGAGCAGGGCGGTGAGTTGTTGGCGGAACCCCGTGCGCCCCGCGGCGCGGCCCCCTCCCGCCGGCGCGCGCAACTCGCGAAACTCCAGCGTGGTGGTTTCGCGCCCACCGGGCTTGCGCACGAAGATCCCGAAACGGTCCCGGTCGCGATAGGCCACTTGCTCCACCCGCCGTGAGAAGGATCTCGCTGAATTCCAAGCGCTGAAAATCAGCTTCCCGAATTCGACGGTCAGCCGCCATTGCGCAGCGCTCAGGTCCATCAACTCGACTTCGTTTTCAACCAGCACGGGATGATGAAGCTGTTTGAGTAGAGCTTCCATCTCGCTTTGCAGTTCGCGGAGGGAGGCGGGTTGAGGGGAAGCAGGCATCTTTCGCGCCTGCCATTATAGCCGCATGCGCAAGGTTGTGGCAGATCGCCGGGCCAGTCCGGGTCTTTTCAAAGGCCGCTCCTTGGACGGAAGAGCCCCCCGCCCGCTCCCGGGCGTAAGATCATTTCAGTCGGGCCATCCGGAGCAACCCTCAATCGCGCGCATTCTGGCGAGAAGGAGAGAATGGCGACTCCTGCCTCATCCGCAGCAGGCCACCGCCTCGGCAAGCGGGGCTTTGTGGAGGGCGGATTGACTCACGCCTTCCCTCGGCCAGGTAGCGAGCAGCATGACAGTGCCGATCGGAGAGATGTGGATGTAAAAGGTGCGGCCCCCGTCTTCGAGGTCATAGAAGCCCTTGCGGTGCGGATCGGGGCTGGCCTGCGCTCCCGCCACAAGCAGGCCGCGCAACCTGTCTACCGTCTCCACAGGATAATGCCGGAGGTTATCAATGCGATTTGGGCCGCTCATCTTGAGTATCATGGTTCTCTCCTTTCGCCTGCAACAATGCTTCTAAAGATAACTACGTCTCGAGGGGCCGATAAGTTTCAAAATTCGGGCTTCTCTTTCTGGTGCCAATCCTGAACTGATCCCTTGTGGAAAAACCCCGCCGCCTCATCGTTGGCTCGCGACCGTCACTGATTAGACGGGAATCGGGCTTGTAGGGTAGCCAGGTTGTCAGAAAAAACTGGTCAGAATTTCCTGCGCGAAGGATTTCCGGTTGGCTTCGCAGCAAGGCGACAGTAGAATAGGCGCGCTTTCACTTTCATGGGCGGGTTGCCGCGAAGGGATGCGCCCGATCTGAAGGTGCAATCATCTAGGCTGCGCAAGGAGGTTACATCACATGCGTTACCGGGAACTGGGCCGTACCGGATGGAAGGTTTCGGAAATAAGCTTCGGCGCTTGGGCTATCGGATCGATGTGGGGCAGGGTTGATGACGGCGAATCGTTGATGGCGCTGCACCGTGCCATTGACTTGGGCGTGAACTTCATTGACACCGCCGACGTTTACGGCATGGGCCATAGCGAACGGCTGGTTGCGCGGCTCAAGAAAGAGCGGCGCGAAACGATTTACGTTGCCACCAAGGCGGGGCGGCGGCTTTCTCCGCACACTGCGGACGGGTACAATCGACAAAACCTGGAGCAATTCATCAACGACAGCCTGCGCAACCTGGAAACCGATTGCCTGGATTTGGTGCAGCTTCACTGCCCGCCGATCGAGGTCTACTATCGCCCGGAGGTATTCGGCGCGCTTGACGACCTCACCAAGGAAGGCAAAATCCGCTATTACGGCGTGAGCGTGGAGAAAGTGGAAGAAGCGCTCAAGGCCATCGAGTTTCCCGGCGTGCAATCCATTCAAATCATTTTCAACATGTTCCGCACGCGCCCTGCGGAAATGTTCTTTCCGGAAGCACAGCGGCGGCGGGTGGGAATCCTGGCGCGCGTGCCGCTGGCGAGCGGACTGCTGGCGGGCAAGATAACCTTGCAAACGACGTTTGAGGCCGACGACCATCGCAACTTCAACCGTCACGGTGAGATGTTTGATGTGGGAGAGACCTTTTCCGGGGTGGATTTCAAGACCGGTTTGGCTGCCGTGGAAGAATTGCGGACGCTCGCTACCCCCGGCGTCACCTTGGCCCAACTCGCTCTGCGATGGATTCTGATGTTTGACGCCGTGACCTGCGCCATCCCCGGAGCTAAGCGGCCCTCACAGGTGGAAGACAACGTGCAAGCGGCTGATCTCCCGCCGCTGACCGATGCGCAGATGGCCAAGGCGCGCGAAATCTACGACACCTACATCCGCAAACTTGTGCACCAGCGCTGGTGAGCTGCCAGGTATTTATCTGGATCAGCGACAGCCCTCACGGCTTTTCCGCCGAGCCCTACCCCTCCGGCGGATGGTCTAGGATCTGCTCGTTCTTCGCATCCCAATAAAGCTTCTTGCCCTGCCAGAATGAATGCGCGGCCATGATGCAAGCGACGGAGTGGCTGAATCCATTTTGGACCGTGGCGTGGGGCTGCTCGCGGCTGCGCAGGCACTCGAACCAATTGGTCATGTGGTGAAGGTCCTCGTCGCCGATGCCCGTGGGCGGCAGGCCGGTGAATTCCGGGGATTGTAAATACTCCGCTTTCCGCTGTTCGTCAATCCGGGGATTGTCTTCGTGGTTTCCCTTCTCTTCCACCAGTTGGTAGCGGGGGCTGCCTTCGCCGCCAATGTTAAAGAGCGTCGCCTTCGTGCCCATGTACCGGCTGAAACTGGGCGCGTCGTTGCCGAAACTGGTGGCGAAGCTCACCAGGAAGCCTTTGGGATATTCGCACAGGGCGCTGAAAGTGTCGGGGTTCTGGCGGCCGTCGTGCCAGACGAAGAAACCGCCATGCGCCAGGACGGATTTCGGAAAGGGATCGTCCATAAACCAGTGCACCAGGTCGATGCCGTGGCTCATCCACTGGTCGGCGATGCCGCTGGAAAAATCCTTGTACAAGCGGAACTCGAAATAGAGTTGCGGGTCGAAGGGTTGGTAAGGTTTGCTCATAAGCCAAGCGCGCCAATCCGTATCCTCTTCGCGAATCTGCTTCACTTCCGGGCGGCCGCGCCAGCGTGGCCCGTGGTAGTTCCACTCGATTTCGATCTTGCTGACGTCGCCCAGCGCGCCCGTCTGCACCAGGTCGTGCGCAATGCGCGGGAAGATTTCGCTGCGATGCTGGGTGCCCACCTGCACAATCAGCTTGCGCTCCATCACCGCATTGCGCGCGGCTTTCGCTTCCTCCAGAACATTCCCCATGGGCTTTTCCACGTAGGCGTCCTTACCGGCTTCGGCGGTGAGTTTCAGCAATGGCGAGTGCGCGTGCTCGGGCGCGGCAATCAGAACGGCGTCAACGTCCTGGAGCGCCAGAAGTTCTTCCGGATGTTGGACGCTGCGCGGCGCGCGGCCGTAAACCTTTTCCACCCGAGCCGCGGCTCTCTCGCGATTGACCTTCCAAAGATCGCAGACCGCGGTCATCTCCACGTTGTGCTTGTCCTTGAGCATGGCGACGATGCCCTGAAGCTCGCGGCCGCGGTTGCCAATACCGATATGGCCGAGCGAAATCCGGTCGTTGGCGCCCAGAATGCGGCCGTAGGAAACGGCGGTGCTCGCTACGGTGGCGGCGCCGAGGGCCGCGGTGCTGCGGTTCAAGAATGAGCGGCGCGTCATCTTCTCCGGTTCCCGATTGTCCATATTTCCTCCCCCAAGCAGACTGGCAAGGGCACAGTATACCACCGGGCTGGGTTCAGTCCTTGACCGTGAGGAAGCCGGCTTCGGTCCAGCCGCGCCAGCCGCCGCCCATAGAGATCACGTTCGTATAGCCCATTTTTTGCAAATTGTCCGCCGCCAGCACAGAGCGGTACCCGCCCCCGCAATAGAGCACAATGGGGGTCGATCTGCCCGGCACGGCATTCTCAATATCGCGTTCGATGATGCCCTTGCACAGGTGAACCGCGCCGGGCAGATGGCCTTTGGCCCATTCGCTTTCCTCGCGCACATCAATCAGGGTGAACGCTTCCTTGGCGTCGAGGCGCCTTTTCACTTCCTGGACATTGGTCTCGCGAATGCGCGTTTTGGTGTCGTCAACAAGCTTCAGGAATCCCGGGGCATGCTTCATCACGAACCTCCGTGCCATGCAAAGTTGAGTGCGGGGTGCAAGGGGTTATGGCTCACGCTTCCATCCCTATGCGCTCATGCCGCCGATTCAGCGTAAGCGCTGGCATTATTCAGCCGCTCGATCGAAGCTTGATCCAATTCGAGTTCGGTGGCGGCGATCAGATCGTTCAGTTGTTGCAGGCTGGTGGCGCTGGCGATGGGGGCAGTGATTCCAGGCCGTGCCATCAGCCAAGCCAGCGAAATCTTGGCGGGTGTCGAATGGATCTCCCGGGCCACTTCATCCAGAGCGCGCAGGATGCGAAATCCCCGCTCGTTGAGGTACTTTTTCACGAACTGGCCCCGCTTGCTCCCAGCCAGATCAGCTTCCGACCGATACTTCCCCGTCAGGAAGCCGCTGGCCAGGGAAAAGTAGGGGATCACGCCTGATCCGTTTTCAAGGCAAATCGCCTCGAGTTTAGTTTCGTAGTCCGCGCGATCGTACAGGTTGTAATTGGGCTGGAGGCTCTCGTAGCGGGGAAATCCGAATTCTCTGCTGAACTGCAAGGCTTCCCGCAGCCGCTCGGCTCCGTAGTTCGAAGCGCCGATCGCCCGTACTTTCCCCTGCTTCACCAATTGCGCGTAGGCTTCCAGGGTTTCGATTAAGGGCGTGTCCGGATCATCCGCGTGCGACTGGTACAAGTCGATGTAGTCGGTCTGAAGACGTTGGAGCGAATCTTCCGCGGCGCGCAAGATATACGCCTTGGAAAGTCCCTTCTGATCCGGACCCATTTCCATTCCCACTTTGGTGGCGATCACCACCTGCTGGCGATTGCCGCGGCTCTTGAGCCAATTGCCCAAAATGCTTTCAGACTCGCCCCCCTTATTGCCTGGAGCCCATTTGGAGTACACGTCGGCGGTGTCGATGAAACTAAAGCCCGCCGCCACAAAAGCATCAAGCAGGCGGAAGGACGTGGGCTCATCTACGGTCCATCCAAAAACATTTCCTCCGAATACGAGGGGTGAAACTTCCAGTCCGGAATTCCCCAGTTTGCGCATTTTCATGGTTGCCTCCCGCAATAATTATATGCCTTCGGACCGAGAAAGAGGTGCAGCAAAAAATCTGGCGAAGCTTGCTGTTAACCTGCCGCAGATTGGTGTAACCTAACTAACAATTATGACGAACGAGACCGAAGTTAAGACCATAGGAAAACCCTCGGCGCTGGTCGATACGCGGGTCATCAATTGCGGCGATAACCTTGAGCAGTTGAAGAAACTGCCCGACGCTTGCGTGGATTTGATTTATATCGACCCGCCTTTCAATTCCAACCGCAATTACGAAGTGTTCTGGGGTGAGACCAAAGAAAAGCGAGCCTTTGAAGACCGCCATGCCTCAACCCAGGCCTACATCGAATTCATGCGGCCACGCTGCGTGGAACTGGGGCGGGTTCTGAAAAAGACGGGTAGCTTTTACTACCACTGTGACTGGCATGCCAGCCATTACGTCAAAGTGATGCTCGACCAGATTTTCGGCGAGAACTACTTTCGCAATGAAATCATCTGGAGAAGGTCATCTGCTCACTCAGATACAAAGCAGGGGCGGAGGGCATATGGCGCAATTACTGATTCGATCTTCTTCTACAACAAAGGCGATCAATCAATATGGAATCCACAGTACACGCCATATGACCCGAAGTACACGGAGCGCGATTATCGTAGGGTAGACGAACACGGACGCCGATATCGCATAGACAATCTTCAGGGTCCCGGCGGGGCCGCGAAGGGCAATCCTTATTACGAGGTTATGGGAGTTAAGCGATATTGGCGTTATACGAAAGAAAAGATGGACGAGTTGGTTAGACAAGGACGTGTAATTCAGACCCGTCCTGGTGCTGTTCCTCAATACAAGCGATACCTCGACGAGATGCCCGGTATCCCCCTCCAGAACCTATGGGATGATATTCCGGTAATCAACAACCGATCGTCAGAGGCGCTTGGGTATCCAACACAAAAGCCGCTCGCGTTGCTGGAGCGCATCGTCAAGTCGTCAAGCAATCCCAACGACATCGTCCTCGATGCATTCTGCGGATGTGGGACCGCGCTCGTCGCTGCTGAAAACCTAGGGCGGCAGTGGATTGGCATTGACATCTCGCCCACGGCTTGCCGCGTGATGGCGAAGCGGCTCCGCGATGTGTGCAAGTTGCGCGAGGATGAAACTTCCTGGCGTCACGGCAAAGGCTTTGTTGTGCGCGACCTCCCGTGGACCGAGAAACAGTTGCGCAAGATTCCGCCCTTCGAGTTCGAGAACTGGGCGGTGATTGCTCTTGGTGGGATTCCGAATAAAACACAGGTCGGCGATATGGGCATTGATGGCCGCATTTATCCCCTATCGGCCGTGCCTCACAAAAGCGGCAAGGTGGCAGGCGAGCTTGACTTCATGGACGACTGGTATCCCATCCAGGTGAAGCAGGCGGACAAGGTGGGCCGCCCCGACGTTGACATGTTCGAAGCCGCCATGATCAGGGCCAAGCGAAAGAAGGGATTCTTCGTGGGATTTGATTTCTCGCACGACGCACTGGCCGAAATCGGCGTGTTCTTTAAATCACAACATACCGTAATCGTGCCCCTCACCGTGCGGGAAATTCTGGACGAACAAATCGCCCAGAAACTGGCATAGCTTTCCGGTTGCCAGAACCAGCCTGCTCGCGCCAGGCATCTCAGCGCCGCTTAGCTTTAGCCTGCTTTTCTAATGCTTTCGCTATCTCCTTGACGCTGTTGGCAATTTCTTGTAGTGAGTCGTCATTCGCTATGTCTTTGATGATATCAGCTATCCGTTGTAGTGTGTCCTCCATGGTAGTCTCGCCCAGCGACCCGGAACCCATTAGAGATTTGATATCGAAACCCACTACGTACTCCTCATGCTTTTGTGGGTTATCCCATTCATAAGTTATATTAGCGGTAAACTCATCGGGTATTGAATAGTGATCGGAGACAGGATGCGGGGGCCAGAACGTGCGCCATTCGTAACCAGGTGGCATAACCTTAAAGGTTTTCTCGTCAACCTTGCCTAGCCCATACCATAAGATTTGGGGCGAAAAAACCAGCCTTACATTAAAAGCCGTCGAGTTGCCATAGTTCTTGATAACGAAATCGAAAAAGCGCCTGCTCGTCTTATTGCGTTCGCAATAGCAAACCACCTTCGGCTTCGCTTGCTCTTCTCGTGATAATCTCATCTCACGAATACTTTGTTCTGAAGCACGGGCAGCCTTTGAGGTAGCGCTCGCCATTGAACTTGTCTTCACAACATAGATAATTACTGCAATCAGCGTGACAGCCTGGATTATGAGCGAGACAGCCTGGATTAGAGGATTCCATTGACCGAGAAGATCGAGAAACGAGTTCATATTCCGCACCTTTCTCAATCAAGCCACGGTCAATCGTAATCTGACTGCCCGCGGGCCTTTTCCAACGACCACAAACCTGCGGTCAAGGAGGCGCTGACCGTGGCCCACTAGGCGCTAGCCGTTGCCGCGTTTGACGGAGCGCAAAGCGAATCGATCTTTTCTTCAAGTACGTCAATTGAATTAGGTATGGATACAGCAGGTGGAGCGTTCAGAATCCGCGTGGGCGTAAACTCGTCCCTTCTAATCTGCCGGACAAAATTGGCCATCTCCTTGTCGGTCAGTAGCATGTCGACATATGGCAGATAGGATAGACGTTCAGCATCGAAGTGGTGATTGGGCTTTGGTTCACGAGATGCGTGCCGAACGCAAAGCTCTAGCCTTCTCTGAAGCCAGGAACCCGGGCAGTCGGCAAAGGCCAGGGTTCGCGCAAGGAAATCCTGATCGGTTTCATTTGCGTTAAGTACCTCGCGCGCAAAATTACGGAGGCAGGCTTCAAACACCGAGTTATTGATTACCTCATCGGTATTCATTTTCAGGAGCTCCGCCTTAGTGAAGCGAGTGACGGGCAATCGTTCAAGGAACGCATCCTGGTTTCCTATTTCTCCCATTCGAGCAAGGAATGGAAGTGCCGATTCTAATATCACATTCAGTGCGTCCGGAGGCATTTGTGGCAACTCCCCCCGCTGTGATTGCTCTTGCATAGAAATAAACGCCCTCTCAATCTCCGCGCGACCGGCGAGCACTTTCTCGGCGGGAAGAGGCTCACTTGGTAAATCACATACCCGTCCCCTCTTAGTTTGACCGTGGTGCTTCTCTGCCCCGGCGGCAAATCGATGGGCGTCGTACTCGCGCTTTAATAAATCCCGGTAAGATTCCACCTCAATTAGTGCTAACGCGATCCACTCGGAGGCATTTAAGTGCCCGGGCAGCATTTCTATCCATTCAGGCAGCGGGTCGGCGTCTGGATTGGCCGGTTTTACAACACCGCGCTCAACCATTGCCCGGACAATCTCTCGCTCAATGAAGGTGTGCGGCCCAAGTGACGTGGCCTCCGAGACAGGCAAGTCTGTGCGAATTGGGGCTAGGTCGGCGAGCACCTGATATCTTGCTTGGCGGCGCACTGTGTTTCCGTACCGCCCCAGTTCGCTCGCCTGCGCCCTCGTGAAAACGACCGTGCACCCTCGCCTTTTCCAAGTATCTCGGAAAGAGGAGTAACGGATTGGGTCAATTCGGCGAACCCTTTCCAATAGGTGAAGCTGCGGAGTATCCAGCATGATTAGAGACATCCTTCTACCTCGTAAAGAAGCCTAATTGAGCGTAGTCGGACAGATGGCATTCTTCAAGAGCATTTTACAATAGGCGAAGATAAACCGAAAGTCCATTTTCTACGCTGGCGCAAGAGGATTCGGGGATGGACGGCATTCACCCAGTCAGTAGGTGCAGCGCGGACTTGTTTTGTGCGACCACGGCATTGAGTTTCGAATCCTCGCGTTTTCATCGGCTGCACCTAGCCGGGGACCCCTTTGAACATGCTAGGGAGGCCATCAAGGCTCTTCGTGAGGTGGCTATAGATGGCATCTACGAGTATTTAGACGAACAGATAGATACTCGAAATGTAATCTACAGCATTCTGCTGAAATACAAGCAACACTCTGAGTGGTCCCACCGGAAAAGACTGTGGGCAATAGCAGACGACGGACCAGAGGGGATCAAAGGTGAACGTGGCCTCGCGCGTGATCTTGACGAATATGTTTTCAATCAGCACGTCGAGTTTATCATCGAGCCCAGATCGTCAAGCGGCGAAGCTGACTTAATACTGCGAGAGCCTGGGGGCCGTTACCTCATCCTCGACGCAAAATACGTGCCGTTAGATTCCACGCGAAACACTATTCGCAACCAAATGAACTCCGGGTTTCATCAAGTCGCCCGCTATTGTGAAGATTATCGCGAACCCGAGGGTTTTCTGATCTCTTTCATACGAACCTCAAAGAGGATAAGTCTCGAGCTTGAGGAGTCAGACGGACTCAGGTTCCTTAAGCTTGGCGGGAAGACAATCTACTATCTGCCAGTGCAGATTTCAGATGAACCCTCTGCAAGCAAATCTGGAAAAGCAGAGGAGGTGATTATCACAAAGGAGGAACTTGTATCTCCGGTAACGGAATAGCGGCCGGACACAATCGGTGCCGTCCCGACCCTGGGCTTTTCTCACACCCGACGCCACAGCAGCAACCGCACGTGGTCAAATTGGATGGGGCACGCAGCTACCGGCGCTCTGGGTTAGCCGCCCAGCTTCACAACCCGCGCAGGGGGCTTGCGCGCAGGAACGGTTCCGGACAATTCGACGCCCTCCCCCATAGATTTTCCCTGCCGGTGGGAAATCCGCAAAAAACTGTAGGCTATGGCCACCACCTTGCGGCAGTAAGGAGCGGAGAACGGGGTCCGGGTGGAATGGCGCAGCGGAGAGAGGTGTCAGGTGTCAGGTGTCAGGTGTCAGGTGTCGGGTGTCAGGTGAAAGATACCATCTGTCGGGGCAAGGGCTTCGTGGCTTGTGGCGAGAGGCTAGTCTACTAGCAAAACGACTTCGCGGCTACTGGCGATGTACTGGAAGTAAAAAGGGTTATTCGTTTAGCGCCAGAATGTCCAAAAGCTTTATCTTATTCAAATACCAGGAGTTAGCTCGAAAGCCGGGACCCGGGGCGAAAAAGGGGGCGCGGCTTCTAGCGATGTACTAGAAACAAAAGAGGTTTGTAGTTTAGCGCCAGAATGTCCAAAACCTTTATCTTGTTAAAATGCCTGGAGTTAGCTCGAAAGTCGCGAGCGGGGTGAAAAAAAGTGGGCGCGGCTCTGGCGATACGCTAGAAACAAAATGGGTTAGCAATGAATTACGAAATTCTTGTAAAAACTTATGTTATTGAAACGAAAGCAGTTGATCTATCAGCCGATGGCCAGGGGTCCTGAAAAAAAAGGGGAAAAAAATTGAGGCAAAATTTTGGCAAGTTATTGAAAACAAATGTAGAAAAAATGTCCGCAAATCGGCCTCTGGCGATGTTGATGATAACAAATGAGTTACACCAACTCTCTGGCGATGTTGATGAAAATAAGGGAGAAAGAGGAAACTATGAAATTATGAATTCTAAACATTGCTCGCCCTTGGCATGGTCAGAAGGTCCTCAATGATCCGACGAACCAATGATACGAAAATGACGATGTGGGCTGGGGCAATGCAATCGCCGCCGTCAACGGTGTTATACTGGACAGTCGGGGTTCGATTCCACGCAGGCGATTTGGGGAGTGCGGGTTGGGCCGCGCGGGCGTGGCTTCTTCCCCAGCGAGCGAAAAACTCGACATCTCATCGAAGGAGCAAAACAGCATGGCTGCGAGAACTTCGGAAGCGGAATGGAAGGGCGATCTTCTGCATGGCAAAGGAATGATGAAGCTGGGAAGCGGCGCCTATGAAGGTCAGTATTCTTTCTCCTCCCGGTTTGAGAGCGGCACGGGCACCAATCCCGAGGAGTTGATTGCCGCGGCGCACGCCGGGTGCTTTTCCATGGCCCTCTCGGCCGGATTGAGCAAGGGCGGCTTCACCCCCACGCGCATCCATACCACGGCCACGGTGCACCTGGAGAAAGTCCCGGAGGGTTTCGGCATCACCCGGATTGAGCTCAACACGGAAGCCCAGATCCCCGGCATCGACGCCGCGACCTTTGCGAAGTACGCCGACGACGCCAAGAAAGGCTGCCCGGTGTCCAAGGTGCTGGCGGCCGCCCAGATCAGTTTGACCGCCAAGCTGGTCTAGCACCGTGCACTCACATCACGACCATCACCAGCATGGGCAGGCGGCGACCTGGGTGGTCATCATCGCGCTGGCGGCGACGCTCGCGCTGGTGGCCATGGAGTTCGTCGCCGGCTCGATGTCGCACAGCTTGGCCCTGGTGAGCGATGGATGGCACAAGCTGACTGACGTTCCTTCGCTCATCCTTTCCTGGATTGCCCTGTATTTTGAGCGCCGGCCTCCCGACGACCGGAAGACCTTTGGCTATCAGCGGGCGGGCGTGCTGGTAGCCTTCGTAAATGCCCTGCTGCTGGTGGGCGTGGCGCTTTATATTTGCTACGAAGGCTACCAGCGCATCGTGCATCCGGAGCCGGTGGCTTCCGGCGCCATGCTGGTGGTGGGGATCATCGCGCTGGTGGTGAACGGCGGAATCACCTGGGGTCTGGTGGGCGAGCGGAGCGACCTGAATCTGCGCGCGGTGTTCATCCACAACCTGGGTGACGCGCTTTCCAATGTGGCCATCATCGTCGGCGCCTGGGTGATTCGGGTGACGGGGCATACGATCATTGACCCTGTCCTGGGATTCTTGATTGCGGGATTGATCCTGTGGTCGGCGGTGGGAATCATTTCCGACTCCGTGAACATCCTGATGGAAAGCTTGCCCAAGGGCATGAGCCTGGAGAGCGTGGCGGCCGCCATCCTCCGCGTGGAAGGGGTCAAGGAAGTTCACGACGTACACATCTGGTGCCTGGGGTCGCATTCCCAGGCCCTTTCGTGCCATGTCCACGTTCTGGACATGGCCACCTCGGAAAGCGAGCGGATCGCCCACCAGGTTCGCGAACTGCTGGCCCATGAATTCGGAATACATCACACCACGATACAATTCGAACATACCCACCCGCCGGGGGAATTCCACATCTATATGCCGGACCCGGCGCCCTCCAGCAAAGGAAAGTGAAGGCGCCTGGTTTGTAGCAAGGCGCCGGCGGTCAGGGCAGTTCTGTCTGGTTAGACGCTTGCTAGTCCTCCACCCCGAGCTTTGTAACATCAAGCAAGCGCGCGCCGTGATGCACAGTGAGGAGCTGAACATCGTCCTGGCGAACTCGATAAATAACGCGGTAGCTGCCCACCAGGATCTCTCTGATGTTGGCGATTCCCAATTCCGGAACGATTCTGCCCGAACGCGGAAAGCTCGCCAGTTGGTCGGTAGCGTGGAGGACTCGGTCGGCAAAGGCCGCCGCCAGTTGCGGAGAATCCCGGGCAATGAAGAGAAAGACCGCCTCAAGATCATCGACGGCCTGGGGCGTCCACCTTACTTCAGCCATTTCGCCATACGCTGCCGGACCTCTTCCTGGCTGATAAGTTCCCCATGGTCCGCTTGGAGAAGCCCTCTCTCGACTTTATAAAGCAGATAAAGCCGATCCAAGGCGTCTTCGATGCCAGCGTCGTCGGGAAGTTCTTCAATGACCTTCAACATCTGCTGCTTCGTTCCCACGGCAACTCTCCTAATTTCACTTCGTATCCTAGCACCTAACGCGCGTGAGGGCTAGGTGGTCAGGTCATCCGCAATCAAACTTGTAGGGGCCAGCGGCGCTGGCCCTTGGCCGAAGGCCGTTCGGCCCTACAAAGCCAGCGATCATGGCCGGATTTCATGCCCTCATCACCGGGGGCAGGTAAATTGGTTGCCGAGGTAGGCAGTTACGGTCCCGTTCCTGATCGCCTGAAGGAGAGCCGCCACCGCGTACAGGTGCCGCTGGCGCAATGCAGCGAGAGCACTCAGGAGCTGCGGCGAGGGATTCACGAGGTTTTCCAGATAGCCCTCGCCGCCGGGAAAGGCAACCCAGTCGTTGCCCGGAAAGGCGGCGCTCGCGGTGGCAACGGTTGGCTCCCCATTTTTGAGGAGCGGTGAATACGTCGCACCCGGAGTCGTATTCGCCGCCTCGTAGAGTCCATTCTCGAACTCCTCCGTGGAAACATTGCCGATCAGGAACAACATGGAGTTGTCCGGTCCGAAATAGTGAAGGTTGATCTGGGTGAAGCCGGCGTCGGTGCCGGTCCAGAGAGCCGGATCAATCGTGCCCAGGTAGTTGAAGAAGCCCTCGGCCTGTTCTCCCGTCAGACCTGCCGGAAAGGTCACCACCGCATACTGGTTAGCAAATGTATAGGGATTGTTCGGGTCGTACTCGAGGCCGAACTGCGCGGTTCCACCTTGATTCAGCGCGTAGCCGAGCGCATTGTCGAGCACGAAGATATCCGCCTGGCTGGCGGCAAAAGGTCCCGAATCTACCACCGTGAACACATAGGAAGGATCGGTGACGCCTTGGAACCCTCCGGCCGCGACGCGGTAGCTCGTGTTGGCGTGATTCACCGTGCTGATGGCTCCGCCGTCCACGAGTACGTCGATCACATTCTGAACCATATGGCAGTCTTCGAGCAGTCGCTGGCCCCACAGCGCCCGGGTGGCATAGTCGAGGCTTTCGATGCTGGCGAGATTGACTGGCCCCACAATTTGCACACTGGGAATCGGTTCCGCCGAGATATAGGTTTGGGCGGCGACGGGGATGCATCCCACCGTGGCGGCGATTAAAGTGATCCAGGCAAACGTCAGGATAGTGATTCGATACTTTACGAGGTTACCTCGCAGGTGGGTGCTCATCGATGTCTCCTTCTTGCCGGAACTGATTTTTTGGATTTCCCCGAGTGGCAAGTATAAACGAACTTGCCTCTTTGCAACCATTGGAAATCAATTTTACAGTACCCGCACTTCCCATTTTCTTTCGAGAACGCCGGTCCCCCTTTGCCGGACACCAAAAGCGGGAAGCTGCATCGTTCTAATTGATTTCGGAGGCGCGCCCCCCATCTGCGAGCGCCGTGGCGGAACCGCAGCCAAACGTGTAGGGGCCAGCAGCGCTGGCCCTTGGCCGAACGCCGTTCGGCCGTACAAAGTTAACTGTAGCGACCTGCTCGCGAGGTCCGCGGTCCTTAGTTTCAAATCTCCTCATTTCCATTGGAGGGCACGGTAAGGGCCGCGGACCCACAAAACAGATCCGCGCTACGCTTGCTGCAAAGAAAGCTGGAGTGCGTGTTGCATACTGGGGCTATGGGGTTTATTTTGCCTGTCGGTGGAAAAATCGAGGCGGCTATTCAGGCTAAGAGCCTTGGCGAGCTTTTCGCGACATCCGTTCTCGCGGTTGATTTGAAATGAAACCCATAATCACTAACCTCAAGCACGCAGTGGAGGTGATCTGGAAGCGCCAGAGGGCCGTAGGCTTTGTCTTGGGGGGAAGTCTTATAATTCTCGGGATCGCCCGGGTCTTGTGGAACTTCCCCGCGTGGGGATTGCCCTGTGCCATTGTCAACGTCGGGGTTCTCCTGGTCATACTTTTGTGGCAGTTCCCCAAGTGGCAAGTGAGTTCTGTGGCCGGTCTAGAGGCCAAAGAGCGATTTGACCGTGAAAACGAAGCCCGCAGAACTCTCTCCCAAATTGTTGGTGGGCTCGCCTTGCTCATTGGCTTCTACTTCACATGGCAAAACCTGGAACTGACAAAACGGAATCAGGCCGAGGCAGATAAGGCGACCCAGGAAAACCTGAGAATTGCGTCGGAGGGCCAAATAACCGACCGCTTTACAAAAGCAATTGCGCAACTCGGAGACACCAAACTGGAGGTGCGGCTCGGCGGAAGTTACGCCCTGGAGCGCGTCGCCAAAGATTCGCCCAAAGACGAGTGGTCAATTATGGAAGTTCTGACCGCTTACATTCGAGAGCACGCAAAGAAGAACCAGGTGCCACCCAAGCCTGCTTCCGATATTCAAGCAATTCTAACCATCATCGGACGCCGAGCACTGACGTATCGAAAAGGAGAAGATCAGCGACTGGATTTGCATGAGGCGGACCTCCGCGGGGCGTACCTCGACGGAGCGGACCTCCGCGGGGCAGCCCTCGACGGAGCGGACCTCGGCGGGGCAGCCCTCGACGGAGCGGACCTCGGCGGGGCAGCCCTCGACGGAGCGGACCTCGGCGGGGCAGCCCTCGACGGAGCGGACCTCGGCGGGGCAGACCTCGACGGAGCGGACCTCGGCGGGGCAGACCTCGACGGAGCGGACCTCGGCGGGGCAGACCTCGACGGAGCGGACCTCGGCGGGGCAGACCTCGGCGGGGCGGACCTCCGCGGGGCGGATGGACTTCCACAATCACATCTTGATTCAACGTATGGTGATGATACAACGAAGATTCCAGCGTACCTGCACCGGCCCAAGCAGTGGCAATGAGTCCCCAAGCGCGCATTATGGGAGCTGGCCGCCAGATTCAGACCGTTTCTACACTTGGTTTTTGTCGACGGGAAAGCATGCGTGGCGCGAAAGTGTCTTGTGACACGCGGCTTTCAGCTTCGAATCCTCACCTTTTCGTTAGCGAGCAAATGCACGCGATCAAGAGTCAGCCTGCACGGGCTCTCCTGTTCGGGGGCGGGGTCGAAGAGACACGGGAATCGGGGGTGGATGCGGGATTCAGGACTCGGGGTTAGGGATTGGGAGTGGGGGCGGTTCGCGAACCGCCCCTACATGACTTTCTCGGGCCGATTGCTCGGCCACCGCTGGCCGCAAGCTGTGAGCTGTTGGCTGTCGGCTGTCAGCTTGAGACTCTGGGCGACCATTCCGCGATGCCACTTCCTACCGGTAGGAATGCCGGGGACAATTCGTCGCCTTTCTGTACGATTTTCACGAAAAACGCCCATAATTTTGTTGACATGCCCCCGGCGCTTTTTGGTAGTCTAGGTATTGGAGGCTATTGGCGGACCTCGTTCGGGCCTGCCGAGCCATCGCCCAGGCTGGCCCTCCCGTTTATCATAAGGACCGTTTCCATGTCGATGCTCCAAGAACGGAAATTGACCGAGAAGAACCAAGCCCTCGGGGGGATTCCGGGACGGGATAGGGGGCTAGGGGTTTGCTGTCCGCGGTCGGCCGTAGTCCGACAGCTCCAAAAGGAAGAAGATTCCAGCCAGCGCAAAGGGGGCGGCTCACGATTGTGTTTTTCAAGATCCGAAAGGGGGCACTCTCCCCTAGAGATGTCAAAAATGAAGATCGATCCGACTATGTGCAAGAAAACAAAGGGCGTAGTGACAAAATGTCAGGCAATTTACACGGTTTTTACACAGAAATGCACGAATTGCGCAAAAATAGACACAATCCATTGAGCTTTTCGTCGGAAAATGCATGGTTTTCGCGATAACTCGGGGCAAGGTAGATTCTCTCTTGAATTTCAAGAGGTTTTTCTTTCTAGAAAGGGTGCAGGGGAAACCTCTTTCTTTTGAAGATCAGGACGCGAGGCGAGCATTAGGTACCTCCTGAGGGGGAGTGGAATTGAGGCGAAAGGGTTTGGAGCCGTCGTAGCGCTGATGGGTTTTGAACATGGCATGGAGAGCGTGCAGGAGTTTGCGCATGACGGCGACCAAGGCTTGCATCTTGACTTTGCCTTGGGCGAGCAGATGTTGATAGAAGGCGCGCAAGTGCGGGTCGTGCTGGACGGCGACCAAGGCCGGCATAAAGAGAGTATGACGCATGTGTGTATTACCTGATTTACTAATACGCGGATTCTTATGCACGGAGGTTCCCGACGTGTACTCGCGCGGGGCGAGCCAAGAGTAGGCTACTCACTGACGAGCGTCGAGATCCGGGGCCAGCGTACCCAGTTCCCCCAGGAGCTGCACGGCGCTGGTTTCCCCGATGCCGGGGACGCTGTCGAGCAGTTCAAAGCGCTCCGTCAGTTGGGGATCTTGCGCGATCAGCTTGCGCGCCTGGCGGGTCAAGCGCTCGAGGGCCCGTTCCTGGGCCCGCAGGCTACGCGCCAAGTCCCGCCGCACCACCGCCGGAATCGCCTGCGACAGCCCCGCGGCGTGCTGACGATTTTTCTCCGCCGTCTGCATCTCCACCAGCTCCCGCAGGCGCCGCGCCAGTGCGTGCAAGGCCAGGGAGGTCGGCGAGGGCCGTTGCCAGGGCTGAAAGGGCATATGCGCGGCAAACTGTTCCAGCACCCCCGCGTCGATCTGATCGTTCTTGCTACGCTTCATCAGGGCCTGAGCGAAATGGCGGACGGCGCGCGGATTGGCTACCATCACCTTGAGGCCCTCCTGCCCACTCAGCGCCAGGTCCAGACCATAGAGACCCGTCGACTCCATGCAAACGCGCACCCTGCGGCCCGCGCGCCGCCGCGAGATCGACGTGGTGTTAGTATGGCGACTGGATCGGTGGGGCAGATCGGTCACGGTGGGCAGCTAGAGGTTAGTCATTCCAGATAGCGACTGCCTACATTCATTATCGCTCGATCCGACCTTTTTTTGCTGGTCCAATCACTTCTCAACCCGGAGTTGTTGAACAAACCGAGATTTCGTTGCCGGGCAACGATTGGCGGGCGACCCTCGTGTGGTCACAGGGGCAGTCCTGTCCGGCCACGCCCGGCGTGAGCATGTTTGGGGCCAAATATTTTTCACTGGTCCATTGGTTTCTCAAGACACTATTCCATCTTGGGAACCGTAAGCAAATCCGTCCATAAAACATTGATTTAAAAGATCTTTTGCCGAGGGTTATATCCTGTGCAGACAACTCCACGAGGATGCTGTCCAAGAAGACGAGTTTGTGGGCCCTCAGCCGAAAGCGAAAATCGATTGCCCCTCTAAATGGCTGAATTCGGGGTGATTACGGTGCCGTGTGCTTTTCCGGCGCTTCGTCAGATGTCATATTCCTCTCCACTTGCTCAGATCTCCGTGCGGCCGTTTGACAGGAGAAAAAGTTCAGCTTAGTAAACTTAGAGGTGGACAAGAGCAGGGACGAAGACACCTCGCATGGGCACCGGAGTCCAGGGGAAGGATTTGGTCCTTACCGCCGCCATGATCTAACCAGTGGCGGCGGACACAAGGTGATCGACTGGAGAACCCGATGACAGAAGTCAAAACTCTATCCGCTGTGCAACCGGTGGTTTCGCCTATATACAAAATCGAGCGCTCAATCTTGCTGATACGCGGCCAGAAGGTCATCCTCGATACGGATTTGGCCGAGCTTTACGGTGTCAGTACGAAAGTCTTCAACCAAGCGATCCAACGGAACAAGAAGCGCTTTCCTTCAGACTTCATCTTTCGATTGACAAAAGATGAGAAACGCGAGGTGGTCACAAATTGTGACCACCTCGGGAAGCTCAAATTCTCTCCGACCTTGCCCGCTGCCTTCACGGAACACGGCGCAATTATGGCGGCAACCGTCCTCAGCACTGATAGAGCAATCAAAGTTAGCGTCTATGTCGTGCGTGCTTTTGTAAAGCTCCGAGAAATGCTTGGGACTCAAAAGGAGTTCGCCCACAAGCTCCAAGACCTGGAAAAAAGACTCGTCGAGCACGACGATAAATTCAGTATTGTGTTCGAGGCTATTCGAGAACTCATGCAACCTGTAGCCATTCCTCCCAAGCGCCGCATACCACGCACCTTTCTGACATCGCGCCGGAGGCGATCGAAAGCTATTTGAAGTGCCGACTCAAATCTGGAAAGCGGGTCCGCACCGGATTCGGCATCAAGTTGGGCGGGAAACTCAAGCCGATGACGGTTCATCAAGAATTCCGTGCTCTAAGGAGAATGCTCAATGTTGCGGTCAAGCAGAAGCGGTTGGCGAGCAATCCCTGCAACTCGGTCGAATTCCCAATTCCTATCAACAACACAATCCGCAAGCCTCATTACATGACGTCAACTGAACAGCAGAAAATCGAGTTCTGCGCCCCGAGCCACCTGAAGAACATTGCAGTCATTATCTCTGAAATGGGGCTTCGGCCTTATAAGGAACTGATGCCGATGAAAAAGTCAGATGTGGATCTCGAGAACTCGATCGTCCACATCCCCGATTCGAAGACTCCCAGCGGAATCGGGGACATGCCGATGACTGCGTTGGCCGAAGAAGCGTTTAAGGCGCAGATCGCCGCGACGCCTGGTACCAGCTACCTATTCCCATCTCCCAAGCGGCGGTCCAAAAGGCCTTACATCCAAAGCCTAAAACAAACCTGGGCAGGCACATTGCGAAGAGCCAAGGTTCCCTATTTCCCCCTCTACCACCTGCGTGACACCTTCGCCACACGTCTCAGCGCCGGGGGAGTTTCGGACCATTTCGTCACACTCATGCTGCGACAAGGCGATGCACAAGTCTTCAAACGCTATAGCCAAGCCACGCTCAACATGAAGCGGGAAGCTCTCACCAGACTCGACCGAAGCGCCAATGAACACTCGGCGGGTTTTGCTATGGCAAAGCCCAATTGAAGGCGTTTTGCTACGGTTTTGCTACGGTTTCGATACTTTAGGCTGTTATGGAAAATTGGAACAGACTACAGGATAAGGACTTAGATGGTGAGCCGTGAGGGAATCGAACCCCCAACCTACTGATTAAGAGTCAGTTGCTCTACCAATTGAGCTAACGGCCCATCTGACTCGTGAAGCACGAACGATTCTAGCACAGTTTGCAAAGCCCTTGGAAGGCTCCGGCGCGCAGCGGCGCTGACTCATTTTGAAATGGCGCATCGCCACTCTCGTCTTAACCGGAGGCTGGTGTTATCCTAGATGCGCGTCCCCGATGGGCGTGGGCGGCGCAGCCTAAAACCAACTGGGAGGGCATGATGAAACTTCTGAACCTCGAATTTACTCGCATCGCTCATGACACCTTCAAAATCAAGGGATCGAAAGTCACCTACACCGACCCTTTCAAAGTGACGGGCCGTGATGAAGCCGACATCGTCTTAATCAGCCACGAGCACTTCGACCATCTCAGCCTGGAAGATCTCAACAAGGTCATATTTCCTGGCACCACGATCATCGCCAGCCCGCTCTGCAAGGACGGTCTCAAAGGCGTGCAGGTAAAGCAGACCCGCTTCCTCGACCCGGGTGGAAAGTTCACCGTCGGCAAGGTGGAGATCGAAGCCGTCCCCGCCTACAACGTGAACAAGTTTCGCGAGCCCGGGCACGCCTTTCATCCGAAGGGGGAAAAGCGTCTTGGCTTTGTGATCACGATGGACGGCACGCGCGTGTATTTTGCCGGTGACACGGACTTCATCCCGGAGATGAAGGAGATCGCAGTCGACATCGCACTCTTGCCGGTTTCGGGAACTTATGTGATGACGCCTGAAGAAGCCGCGGAGGCGGCGTTGGCCATCCATCCCAAGATCGCCGTGCCCATGCACTATGCGGCTATCGTGGGAAGCAACGCCGACGCCACCAAGTTCAAAAGCCTCGTGAAGAACTGCCAGGTCGAAATCATTTAAGGATTGGGCCATCGGTTCATCGGATCATCCCTGATCGTGAGCGTGTTTTCAATGACCCGATGGCTCGATGGCCCGATCAGCAAATCAACCGATCATTGGATCACCCGATAATTCACTGGCCCCTGGCCCACGACAGCCCGTCGGCGAGCCGCCCGGCGTCAATCACCTGATCCACCTTCCAGGTTTCTAGATTGATGGCCGCCACGTTCTTGCTCGCGTGGCACGCTACATAGGCTACTTGATTGTCGGGGCGCACCACGATCTCCTGCGGGTCCTTGGGCACGGTCACCGAGCGCACCACCCGCATGGAGCCGAGGTCCACTACCGCGACCCGGCCGGGGTCGGGGATGGTGACGAGCAGCCATTTGCCGTCCAGCGTCGGGGCGGTGCCGTAACCGAGAGCCTCGAGGGGAATCCACTTCGTAACCGCATTGCTTTGGGTGTCGATGACGGCGAGCTGCGGTTTGGTCTGGTCGGCGGTAAATGCCCAGCGATCGTCCCTGGAAAGCGCAATGCGTTGGGCTTCCCCCGACACGTGAATTACGGCCAGTGTCTTGCGCGCTTCGAGATCCAGCACGCTGACGGTGCCCGGATGGACGTTGGACGTGTAGCCGCGCCTGCCATCGCTGGTGATGGCCAGCATGTGGGATTCCGGCTGGCCGGTGGGCACCGAGCCCAGAATGCGCAGGGTGTTGGGATCGATGATGGTGACGGAGTTATCAAGCTCGGTCGTGATGTAAAGCAGTCCGTTTTTGGGACCAAAAACCCCGCAATGGGGGCGCATCGGTTTTCCCAGATCGAAAGTGGCAATGCGTTTCTGCGTGGCGAGATCAAACACGTCCACCGTGCGGCCGTCGGTGCCGGGCGCGCCCACGCCGGAATTGCCGTAGATGGGAGCGAAAGCGCGCCGGCCGTCAGGCGAGGCCACCACCTCATGGGCGGTGATGCCGCTTTCCTCCAACACGGCGATTTGCTTGCCCTTCATCGGGTCGATAATACCCAGCGTGTGATCACCTTTATTCGCAACTACCAGCAGCCCGCGTGATGGCGCGGGATCACCTGGCGCGGCCGCGCACAGGCCCACGCTCAGCAAAGCCCCTGCGGCAAGCAGCAAGCGAAAAGTCCAGCTCTCCATAAAAGCCTCCAAAATTGTCGGTGCGTTGGCGCCCCTTGAGCCTTCGGCAGGAGGGTATTCTATTCCATAGGCGGCACAACTTCAACCGCTGGATTCGGCAACCAGCAGCTTCGGAATCCCTCGATAGTGAATCGCTGGAGTTCTCGCTTGGGGCGCGTTTGACGGCTGAGCGCGGGGGCACGGTCAACCGACGCCTATTTTCCAAGCCTGTTTTTTCGCTCTTGGCCGACACGCCCACCCCGCATCGGCTCAGCCGGAGGAGCATGGGAAAAGGAAAACCCGACCCCCGCAGAAAGGGAATGGTCAACTGGAGTCTGAGACGCTGGTGACCGGCCTTCCCAGGCTGAGTTGCAAGAGAAGGAGGAGATCGATGGCGGCTCGCACCGGGTGCGTGCCGCGATGGAGGTAGCGCACACGGTAGAGCCGTTCGATAGTGAGGGCCAAGCAGGTCAGCAGCCAGACCGCCAACAGACTGTGGCGCTCGTGGTGGCAGAGGTGCTCGAAGCCGTAGCGGTTCTTGGCGTCGTTGAAGCCTTGGTTCTCGATCTCCCAGCGGCTCTTGGCCATACGGAAGAGGGTGCGGCTGCTGACGCGGGAGCGCGGAAAGTCGGTGAGCCAGTAGGCCTCGTGGACCTTCCCGTTCGGCTTGTACTGCCGATAACGGATCACCCGCACCGTTTCCCACCGCAGGGTTTCCCAAGGATCGAAGTCGTCGGCGTCCCAGATTTCCACCCGATCCTTGCCGTGGCGGAAGGTTTGGTGAGGAGGCTGGCGAGAGAACCTTTTCTCGGCGGCGGCGAACAATTCCGGGAGATTGCCTTTCAGCCGGGCAACCACGTACAGCCCCAGATCGTTGGCCTCGTGCAGAAAGGGAGCGCGGGCAAACTCCCCATCCACGACCACGTAATCGGCAAACCGGCGACCCAGGTTAACGACGACGCGCGGGAGGAGCCGCCGCGCCGCGTTGTACTCACTATCGCCCGGGCCGTAAGGTTCCACATCCAAGGGAAGCGTCAAGCCCGTGCCCGCCACGCTCGCCATGACCAACCGGTGGTGATAACCGAGGATCTCTTTCTTTTTATTCCGGTAAGGACGACACAGATCACAAACTTTTTCGCGGGCTCGTGCGACGGCCGTTCCATCCAGGACCAGCCCGATGCAGCGGCTGGCGTCGAAGGCCTTGTGACGTTTGGCCTCCCGTGCGGCGGTGGCCGCCGCCCGGCGCGTCACCGCCGGGTCGAGCCGGGCAGTGAAATACCCGAGCGCGTCATTGCCGAAGCGCTGAGAAACGTCCAGGGCGCGGCGGGCCCGTGAACGCACCAACGCTTCAATGCCCGCGAAGGCGGCGCGGCGCAGCCAGGCACCCATCAGCAAAGCCCACAGCAGAGTGGCGGCCGGAATGCGACCCTGGGTGCGGCCATCACCCGGCGACCGCAAGTAGGACTTCAGGCGCAGACACTTCGAGACGTACTTCTTCAGGCGACGCGGCGTCGGCCCTTTCACCGCAGTTTGCGCCTTTGCTGGCGCGCCAGCACCAGCAGTTGAGCATTGGCGGCCAGTACTTCCTTCACCGCCTCTTGAAACTCCCGTCCGGCGTGCACGCGGCGGCGGACGTCCTCGACCCATGCGCTGGGGATGTGCTGGACATGCTTCTTGCCCCGCACCATGAAGGTGAGGGACCAGACGGGATGCCCCTGCTTGTCCTGGGCGCAGTGGCAGGTGGGCTTGCCGCAGCGGAGATGGGAGAGGGAAAGTGAGCCGGGCAGCAGATCGTCGGGAAGATGGAAACGCCGCGCCAGTTCAAACTTGCGTTGGCGGAGTCGTGAAGCTTGCGAGCCGCGAGGTTCGATTTTCATCTTATTGTATAAATACAATAAGAGAGGGATAAGAGCAAGCCTTTTCTGCGAATGCGAAAATAGGAAGGGATCAGTAAAAGGAGGAGTGGAGGGTCAAAAAGGCATGGCTCTTAGCGGCGCTCAACGACGCCTATTCACCGATTCCGAAGCTCCTGTTCGGCAACTTCGCGCAAGGCCGTACACTCCGGGCAAGGGCACAGGGCGCGGAGGTACGGGAAGGCGTAGATGCCGCTCGAGTGGCCGTCGCTCCAGTAGATTTGCAGGGCATAGCGGCCCACCAACTCGGCGCGCTCGGGGTGCAACGGCTTCTGGCCGAGTATCGGCAGGCCGCCCACGGCCTGCTCGGCCACTGGCACCGCCTCATCGCAGGTCGCGCAGGGACACTTGCCGCGCAGATAGCGATAGGGATACGCGCTCTCATGGCCATCCGACCAATGAATCGCCAAAGTGTTGTTGCCGGCAGCGAGTTTGACCTTCGTCGGGGTCGGGGGCATGGGGTTACACAAGCTATCAGCTATCAGCATTCAGCTCTCAGCTAAGACACTAGCTCACAGCCGACAGCTAACAGCCAACAGTTTCCTCACGCAGCATTCAGAATTCCGAATTCTGCCTACCGCTTTCCGCTCTAGCTGACGGCTGAAAGCTGATAGCTGAAAGCTATTCAATAGTTATATCCTCCGCCTTCTCAAAATTCCCGATACTGACTTGCGCCGCCAGGGCTCCGGCGACTTCCTGGAAAGCTTTCCCGTAGATTGTCGCGTCATCGAGCGCCACCGGCTTGCCGGCATCGCTCTGCTCGCGAATCGACAAGTCGAGCGGAATTTCGCCCAGGAACGCGAAGTTGAGCTTTTTCGCGGCTTCGCGCGCCCCGCCGTGGCCGAAAATTTCCTCACGGTGGCCGCACTTCGGGCACAGGTAGTAGCTCATGTTTTCCACGATGCCGAGGATGGGCACATTCAACTTTTGAAACATGGCGATGGCCTTGGACGCCACGCTCAGCGCCAGGTCCTGCGGCGTGGAGACAATCACCGCCCCCGTAAGCGGTATGCTTTGGGAAAGGCTCAATTGGATATCCCCCGTGCCCGGCGGCAGATCCATGATGAGATAATCGAGTTCTCCCCAGCGCACATCGCCGAGAAATTGCTGGATGGTCTTGTGGAGCATCGGCCCGCGCCAGATCACGGCCTCATCCTTGGGCAGGAAATACGCCATGGAGATGATCTTGATGCCATACGCGACGGGGGGCTCGATTTTACCCTCCACCACGCAAGGTGCGTCGCTTCCCCCCATCAGGATAGGCACGCTGGGCCCGTAGACGTCGGTGTCCATCAAACCCACCTTGGCGCCCGCGCGGTTGAGCGCCACCGCCAGGTTTGCCGCCACCGTGGACTTTCCCACGCCTCCCTTGCCGCTCGCCACCGCGATGGTGTACTTCACCTGGGGAATCAACGAGTGGCCTTGAGCCCGCGCTGGAGCCGGCGCCGCCAATCGGACATCCACTTTGGCGATGCCCAGCGCCTGGACCGCCGCGCGCGCCTGCGCCACCAGTTGGTCGCGCACCGGGCAGGCCGGCGTGGTCAGTTGCAGCGCGAACGAAACTCGGCTGTCACCTACTTCCAATTCCTTGATAAAGCCCAGCGTGACGATGTCGCGCCCCAAGTCGGGGTCCTTGACCGCTCGGAGGGCGTTCAATACATCTTGCGGGCTGACTCGGCTGCTCATGCAGGTTCTCCGTGAGATTTCTGGAAATGCCCTGACCTTTCATTCTGGAGTGCACTGCAGGGTTTGTCAAACATAGGTTGCGCGCTTTGCTCTGAAATCTGAAATGTGCGATACCAAGTCTCCGCGTCGCCACCCCCAAAATCTGATGTCTGCAATTTGCGATTTCGAAACACGGCATGGGTGGTCGAATGGCAAAGGCCGGGGCCTGATTCGTGTCCCTTCGCCGCCGACGGTCCATCCCTCTCGACCTCTCTGGAAACGTCTTTCTCCTTTCCTTTCAGTAACATTTAGGCATAGCGACCATAAGTGCCTTATTTCTCATCAACATTTAGGGATAACAATGAATTTGAGCTACGTCAATTTCTATCTGCTTTGTTTTCAGCAAACCATAGGGTTATACCTTCATTTTAGGCTCCTTTCTTCTTTCTCATTCCTGGCCCATGGGGGACTTGGCTAATCGCCTTATTTTCAGAGGTTTGACGTTGTGCGTCGGCCATCGAAAGTCCCTTGATTCTTCTCTAATACCATTACTTTTCATAAACTTATTGGGTTCACGAAGGTTATTCCTATTTTCCATCTTGCACGATTGGCGGGCCACAGAGGGCACAGAGACACCGTCACGTGTTGCGCCGTCAAATTTCATTCCATCATTTCCAGTTTTTTCTAACAGGGGCATGGGAGTTCCTCTTCAATTCCTTCCGGAAGGGGCCTACCTGGAGCGCAGGAACAGGAACGACCGTAGCGCCGATCCATCTTCAAGCTCCACGGCCATTCGCGCGGCCACTGAACTTGGCCTCCTAGTCTAGTATACACACGGCTATTACCCGTGTCAAGAACAAATTGGCCTACACGCAAAAGCCTACTGACCGCCGCCCGTCTTCTGCCGGCCAGCCGCACCCCTAACCCCTGATCCCTAACCCTTAACATGGTGGCTTTTGTGGCCAATGAGTATTAGACTTGCCCCCGCTTTTTACCGGGAAGAACGAAATCCCCTTTTGGAGGAAATGCCATGAGAATCCGAAGAGCCATTCGGCCATTCGCATTGTTTGCGATTTCACTCATTATTTTCTTCACGGCCTGTGCGCGAAACGAAACCGCGTCCAAGGCCGGGCCGGCACAAAAGGTGGTGGTCACCGTCAACTGGAAGAAGGTGGTGACGGTTTCCAAGACCACGCCCACGCTGCAAGTCGTGGTCAACCCTCCCTTGCGTCCGGGTTCAAAAATTCATGACCGGGTCTATCAAGCCTTGCACGACCTGGGCGCCGACTATGTTCGGTACGTGCCCTGGTTGCCTTACCCCAAGTTGGCCGTCGCCGAGATGGAGCCACCCGCGGGCGGGAAGACTTCCTGGGATTTTTCCCTCATCGACCCCATGACCGAGGACTTCATGAACGCCACGGGGGGGCACTCGGTAATCCTGAACTTCAGCACCATTCCGCAGTGGATGTTCAAGACGGAGAAGCCGGGGGCTTATCCTGCCGACCCGGATCAAGTGACTTGGGACTATGAGCAGGGAACGGAGTTTCGCGATCCGAGCTTGAAGGAAGTGGGGGACTATTACGCGCGCCTGGTGAGTTGGTACACCCAGGGCGGATTCACGGATGAATCCGGCAAGCGCCTCGAGTCCGGCCATCATTACAAAATTCCCTACTGGGAAGTATTGAACGAAGTCGATTTTGAGCACCACATGACCCCCGAAACGTATACGAAGGTCTATGACGCGATCGTGAGTTCGATTCGACGCGTGGATCCGCAAATGAAGTTTGTCGGTTTGGCTTTGGCCGGGACCTCTCCCAACATCTTTCTGGACGTGAATACGCCGGCCTATTTCGAATACTTCCTTAACCCGAAAAATCATAAGCCCGGCATCCCGCTGGATATGATTTCCTATCACTTCTACGCGGCACCCTCGGCTGACCAGAGTCCGGAAGTGGAGCCGTACACGCTTTTCGATCAAGCCGCCAACTTTTTCCGTTCGGTTCGCGATATTGATTCCATCCGGCAGCGCCTGTCTCCCCAGACCCAAGTTGACCTCGACGAACTGGGATGCATTCCGCCCGGCGATAATGACGTGCCGCGCAAACCGATCCCTGATTCCTACTGGAACCTCTGCGGGGGAGTTTATGCCTATCTGTATGCGGAGCTGTCACGCTTCGGGATCGAGGTGGCGGGTGAATCGCAAATGGTGGGCTATCCTTCACAGTTTCCGGGCGTGTCGATGGTGGATTGGACTACCGGGCAACCCAACGCCCGTTTTTGGGTGCTGAAGCTGCTCCACGACAACTTCGGCCCCGGAGACATGCTGGTGGAAACCACGACGGCGGTTCCCTACGTCTTCGCGCAGGGGTTTGCCACCCGTGACGGCCAGCACAAGGTGTTGCTGGTCAACCAGCGGGACCGGGATTTCGATTTGTCCATTGCCGGGAGCGACGGCGGGGTAGAAACGTATGTTGATCAGACCACCGGCTTCCAGCCGCCCGCCACGTCCCACGTGAATGCCGACCAGACCACCCTGCGAGGGTTGGGCGTCGCCGTGGTGACGCTTGCCAAGTGATTCGTCGCAGTTTTTCATCGGGGCCTGGGCGAAGAAGTGATCCTTCACCCAGCCTCCTCCCTCACCCTCTCACCTCGGAGAGGGCGGGGATATCTGTTCATTTCCCTCGCGGGTGGCGCATACATCGCCTTTCATGCATCCCATGGGGGCAACATTTCTGTCACCGCGTCCTATCGTGGCCTGTCCCGGCTTCTTAGTGGCACAGGCGCTCTTGCCTGTGCCCTTTGCACGGGAGGCATCGGCCTTGGGCACCGGCAAGAGTGCCTGTGCCACCACCCTCACATCTCCGATTGACCGCGCGGGCGGATTCTTTTATTGTTTCGCAAGCCCTGAGCGGGCCGGGCAGCGTACCGGCCGCCTGGGGTGGGCTTGATTTCATTCATGAACTCTCCTGAAAACGGTTCGGCCACCATGGTTACCGTCTCCGCGCCGCCGCAATTGCTGCGGGCGCTGGGCTGGTGGGAAGCCACGGCCATTGTCATCGGGATCATGATCGGCACGGGCATCTTCATTGTCCCGGCCGAGATCACCCGTGCGATGGGCAGCAAGGACGCGGCACTCTCGGTTTGGGCGGTCACGGGCTTGTTGAGCCTGTTTGGCGCCCTTTCGTTTGCGGAGTTGGCGTCGATGATGCCCCACGCCGGCGGGCAGTATGTTTATCTGCGCGAGGCTTACGGGCCCCTGACGGGGTATTTGTGTGGCTGGTCATTCTTTATCGCCGCGCAAACCGGCGGCATCTCCGTGCTGGCCGTGGGGTTTGCCGAATACGCCAATGAGTTCTTGCCCCTCACTCCTTGGGAGCAGAAAGCGGTGGCGGCGGCGTCCATTGCGCTATTCACGGCGATTAACTATCTCGGGGTGCGCGAGGGCGGCCTGGTGCAGTCGATTCTGACGGGAGTGAAGGTGGGGGCCATTGCCGCCATCATCCTTCTGGGTTGGGTGCTGGTGAAGGGATTGCCGGGCGGGCCTGCCGCGCTCGCCGCGCCCACGGGGCACCGGTTCGTGGCTTCTTTCGGGGTGGCGATGGTCGGGGCGTTCTGGGCTTACGAAGGCTGGAATGCCTGCACCTTCGCAGCGGGAGAAGTGCAGCGTCCGGAGCGCAATGTGCCCCTGGCGCTCATTCTGGGAACTGCGGCGGTGATTGCCATCTACCTGGCGATGAACTTGGTTTACTACCATGTGCTGCCCATGGACCAAGTAGCGCGCTCCTCGCGCGTGGGAGCGGATGCGGCGGTGCGCATCTTCGGCCGCACCGGATCTTACCTGGTCTCGCTGCTCATCATCATTTCCACGCTGGGGAGCCTGAATGGCAGCATTCTGGCCGCGCCGCGGGTTTATTACGCCATGGCCAGGGATGGCCTGTTCTTCCGCTGGTGCGCGCGCGTGCATCCGCGTTTCCACACGCCGCACCTGGCGCTGCTGGTGCAGGGGGTGTGGGCGATTGTCATGGTGGCCGCGGGAACATACGAACAGCTTTACACCTACGTCATCTTCGCGGCGTTTGTGTTCTACGCGCTGACGGCGCTGGCGGTGGTGGTGCTGCGCCGCACCCGGCCGGATCTGCCGCGGCCCTATCGGGTGTTCGGGTATCCCTACGTGCCCATCATATTCGTGCTGGGCTCAGCTTGCTTCCTCGTGAATACTCTGGTGGAAGAACCGGTGGAAGCGGGATGCGGCGCCGCCATGCTCGGCGCAGGGGTTCTGGTGTATGGGTTCTGGAAGCGGCGGGGCGCGCCGGGATCGAATCCCGGCGCTTCCTCCACTTTATTTCCCTAATAGACGTTGCCGATCCAATGGCTACTTAACGGCTGCCTTGACCTTGGCGAGCAGGCCTTGCGCCTGGCTTTGGAAGGGTCCCGGCAAGGTCACCGCCTTGTTCAAGGCCGTCATGGCTGCCTGGTGGTTGGGGGGGTATTGCTTTTCATAGGCAAACGCCAGGTAGTAGAGGGCTTGACCCTGAAGCCCCGCATTGCCCTCCAGGAGGTCGCCGGCAGTTTTGAGTTCATCCGTGATGGGCGCCATCTTCGCGTTCCTTCCCGCCTTCATCAGGGCAGCGTACCCCAGCGTCAAGTGGGCCATGCCCAGTTGGTTGTCCTGCTGTTGTTTGAACACCGCATCGTCGACGCCCTCGGGTTTCTTGAGCCCCTGCGCGGCGGCCAGAGCTTTCTGGGCGTAACCGGCAGCTTTATCGACGGAGGGGCTGGGCAGGTAGAACGCATAGATCAAGCCCATCGTGTTGCCCACCACCACATTGTTGGGGTCGGCGGCAAGAACCTTGTCGCCGTACTCCACGGTCTTGTCCAGCTTCGACTGCATCTGGTACGCCTGAAAGTAGGCGGTGTCCACTTGCGCCGCGTTGTCCTTCTCCACCTCGGGATAGGTCTTGAGAAAAGTGTCGAGCACCTGAATCTGTTTCGCCGGATCGGTGACGCGTGGCAGGATCTGGAAAAATGCCCATACGGCTAGATCGTGGCTATCCTTGGCCAGGTCCGCGGCGTCTTTCTGGATCTTGGCCCACTCCTCGTCGGTGGCCTTTTGAGGCCGCGAGGGAGTGCCGATCTCCGTCTTGACCTGGTCGGGGACTTTGTTGATGGCGTCAAAGGCCGTGTCGCTCACCTTGGTGCTGGCCACATAGGCGCGCAACAGGGTGAGAAGCAGGTTCAGGTCCTGATAGTTCGCCGCCAGGTCCTTTTCCCCATATTCGATGGCTTTGTCGTAATCCTTCAACTTCAAGTTGACGCTCGTGTAGTATTCGTACGCACAAGGCATGAACTTGGAGTCCGCGTGGTCCTTGGCGAATTTGTCGAGGGCATCCAGTTGTTCCTTCGGATTGTCCGCACCGTTGATGGCCAGCATCAGAGTATCTTCTTCGGTGCCGACGGCCACGGAGAATTTGGGGCAGGGCTGCTGGGCCCAAAGGGGTAAAGTCACCATACCGAAGGCGAGCATGAGAAAGGCGCAAGAACGCTTATGCATACAAACCTCCCGTTCAGGACGAAATCCGTGCTTCGGGTGTCCGCCCGAAATGAGGCACGAACCGTGGGACCGACCGCCGATAGTCTTCGTACTGGAAACCGCATTGGTCCAGGAGTCCGCGCTCCTCAAACGGTGTGAGGATGTGATACAACAGGATGCTCAGAAATGCCAGCAAAAAAATCACATCCGGGACTTCGGACTCCGGACCCCGGACTTTCACCTAAGGAGGCACGATGCAGATCTTGGCGTGGGAGAGTGTTAAGAAAGAGATCCTGAACGAAAAGCTATGGAGAAAGGTGGTCAGCGGCGAAAAGGTTATGGTAGCCCGGCTCGGGCTTTCCAAGGATTGCTTGGTGCCGCTCCACCATCACGAAAGCGAGCAGGTCAGCGTAGTTTTGCAAGGTGCGCTGAAGTTTGAATTGGAAGGCCGCGAAGTGCTGGTGCGCGCCGGCGAGGTGATGGTGATCCCTTCCAGCGTTCCGCACAGCGTGCTGGCAATGGAAGATTCGATTTCACTCGATGTGTTCAGCCCTATCCGCCACGATTGGCTGGATGGGACGGACAGTTATTTGCGGAAATAGCTTGCCGCAGCCCGCCCTCGCCCGCTTGCGAAGGACGCAAGCCTTGGCACTGAGGCGATGCCGCATCCTCGGGGCGCGCCGTGCTCTGAAGTTGAGAGCGGCCTACGCTAACCTTGCCGTTGCGGCTTTGGTGAGGTTATTCCCATGGCCATCGGTGGTCATAAAGGGCACGAGTCCGGCGCAAACCTCCCGCTGGGCAATCACGATGACCTTGTGACTCTCACTTTGAACGCGCGCTTTGGCCCCGCTGTGTAACTGGTGGGCGCGTTTCGCCGCCACGAGGATGTACCGAAATTTGCTGTCGATGCCTTGGGGAAGCTCCATTTTTGATCTCCTTTGCTCGCTGCAGCCCGACCGCTATAACCCTCACGGATCGGCAAGGCAGTCCGGGGCAAGGCGCGGCACTGCCCCGGGATTTGCGGGGTTTTGGTTCTTTGCGAGATTGACCCTGCCTTAGTAGTCTCGTCGTCGGCTGAAGTTATCCCGGCCGCCACCTCCGCTGCGGGGGCGGGCGAAGTCGGTGCGCGGGGGGCGCGCTTCATTGACGGTCAAAGGCCGGCCATCAAGCGATTGTCCATTCAAGCCGGCGATGGCGCGCTGAATATCCTCGCCATCACCGAGTTCAACAAAGCCGAAGCCGCGCGGTGTCCCGGTCATCTTGTCGCGAATCACCACGGCGGAGGCCACTTGAAAGCCTGCATTGGTTACGAATTCGTTGAGGCTTGCATCGGTCGTACTATGGGGTAAATTACCTACGAAAAGTTTTGTTGCCATATGGTTCTCTGTTCCTCTCAGTTGGGGCGGCCTCACGGGCCCACTCCCTTGTGTTGTACTGCCGGTTAGTGTTTCTCGGGACCACGCCCGAGACGCCTAGGGAATGCCCGCCCCAGAGCCTATTGCGCCCCCCTGGCAGCTTTCGCCAAGGGAAGGCCAATCGTCCAAAACCTCAAATGCCCTTCGGCTTAAGAGACCTTGACCGACGATCTGCGAAAATGACAACCTCCACAGTTGTCGGGGTGGAGATGTCGTGTGAGATAACCAGACTTAGTTCAGGAGACTTAAGGTGAGGCTAAGAGGGGCTGCTCTCATTGACCACAATAAATGAAGTAGGTTTATTTGTCAAGCACATAATGGTCTGCCCTCTTTTGGGGTATAGTGTTCGGTGGATGGTGTAACTGAAATAGCAACACTGCGAGGGGCAAAGAATCTGGCAGAATTTTGAAGGGATAAGGCTTTTGCCATTATGAAGGCTTTAACGCTTACGGAATACAAACACTTGGTTTACGAAGATGCGCCAGACCCGCGGGTTGCGGGCGATGAGGTTTTGGTCAGGGTGCGGGCTTGCGGAATCTGCGGCAGCGACGTGCACGGGATGGACGGCTCCACCGGACGTCGCCGCCCGCCCATCATCATGGGCCACGAAGCTGCCGGCGTGATCGCCGAGGTAGGAAAACAAGTCGAGGGTTGGAAGAAAGGTGACCGTGTAACCTTCGACTCGACAATTTCCTGCGGCGCGTGCTGGTACTGCCAGCGCGGGTTGATCAACCTGTGCGATCACCGGCGCGTGCTGGGGGTCTCTTGCGAGGACTATCGGCAAGACGGCGCCTTCGCCGAGTATGTGGCCCTGCCGCAGCGCATTTTGTACCGCCTTCCTGACCCGGTTTCCTTCGAGCAAGCCGCCATGGTTGAACCGGTATCCGTGGCGGTGCACGCTGTCGACCGCACGCCGATTTCTCTGGGAGACACCGCAGTGGTCATGGGGACCGGCATGGTTGGCCTCCTGGTGGTCCAAGCCCTGCGCGTTGCAGGGTGTGGAAAAATCATCGCGGTCGATTTAGAGCCGCAGAAGTTGAAACTGGCGCTGGCACTCGGCGCAGACGTGGGCCTGAAGGCAGATGAGTGCGACGTGGCCGCAGAGGTGAAGAGTCATACTCAAGGGCGCGGGGCTGACGTGGCCCTGGAAGTAATCGGTTTGAGCCCCACCATCAACACCGCGGTTGCCAGCCTGCGCAAAGGCGGGGCGCTGACTCTGGTGGGGAATTTCAGGCCTACGGTGGAGATCCCGCTGCAAGCGGTGGTCACGCGGCAATTGACGCTGGCAGGGAGTTGCGCCAGTAACGGTGAATACCCGGCCTGCTTGGATCTGCTGGCGCGTAAGGCCATCAACACGGAGGCGCTGGTCAGCGCCACTCCTCCCTTGGCGGAAGGCACCGCCTGGTTCAATCGCTTGTATGACCGTGAACCTGGGTTGTTAAAGGTCATATTGCAATGTTAATAGAATCGCTCAAAACCGGAATCGTCGGTTGCGGGAAAGTTGGGCACCTGCATGCCAAGGCCCTCAGTTGCACGCCAGAGTCCATTTTCGTCGCCGCTTGCGGTAGAGACCTGGCGCGCACTGAAAAATTTGCCGCCGCTTACCATGTGAAACCCTACGTGGACGTCGAGGAGATGATTGTCCGCGAAGGTGTCCAGGCGCTGACGATATGCACTCCTCACCCATTGCACGCCTATCACGCGGTCATAGCCGCAAAGGCTGGCGTTCACATCCTGATCGAAAAGCCTCTGGCATCGTCGCTGGCGGATTGCGACGCCATCCTTCAGGCGGCAAAAGAGAATGGGGTTAAGGTGGGGATGGTTTCACAGCGGAGATTCTATGCTCCCTGTATGCGGGTCAAGAAGGCGATCGAGGATGGCAAACTGGGCCGGCCCATCCTCGGCTCGGTGGCCATGTATGGTTGGCGGGACGAGGCCTACTACCGCAGTGACCCTTGGCGCGGTTCTTGGCAAGGCGAAGGGGGCGGAGTCCTGGTGAACCAGGCGCCGCACCAGCTTGACCTCCTCCATTGGTATATGGGTCCAATTGAAGAACTCTTCGGATATTGGGCCAATCTCAACCATCCCTACATCGAAGTCGAGGACACCGCGGTGGCGGTGCTGCGTTTCAAACACGGTGCGCTCGGCCATATCGTGGTCAGCAATTCCCAAAACCCGGCGCTGTACGGAAGGGTCTACGTACATGGTAGCAACGGGGCTTCCATTGGGGTCCAGACCGATGGTGGGGCGATGTTTATCGCAGGGATGTCCAACATCAGCGAACCTCCCATTAACGATCTGTGGACCGTGCCGGGGGAAGAAGAATTATTGAAAAAGTGGCAGAAGGAAGACACGGATTTCTTTCTAAGCATTAATCCTATCGAATACTATCATCAACTCCAGATATCCGAATTCTTAAGGGCCGTCATGGCAGGCCGCGATTCCGCCGTCCCGGGCGAAGAAGGCCGCAAGACCGTGGAAATCTTCGAGGCGCTCTATCGCTCTCAGCGCAACCGAAAGCCGATCAAGTTTCCGTTGACTACCTAACAGGAGGCGGAGCGTGGCACTTTATCTGGTTACGGGCGGCGCAGGATTTATCGGCTCACATATTGTGGAAGAGTTGGTTCAACGGGCCGAGTCCGTCCGCATTCTGGATAACCTCTCCACCGGTCACGCGGAGAATCTCGCAGCATTCCGGGCCAAAATCGACTTCCGCCAAGCGGACATTCGCGATCTTGAATCCATCCGCCCGCTCTTTGCAGGAGTTGATTACGTCATCCACCTCGCCGCTCTGGCTTCCGTGGCGCGCTCCATGGAGAATCCCGTTGAAACCACCCTCGTGAATCTCAACGGGACGCTTCACGTTCTGCTCGCTGCCCGTGACGCCCACGTGAAGCGGGTGGTCATGGCGGCTACCGCCGCCGCTTACGGCAACGATCCCGCGCTACCCCGGGTGGAAACCCAGATGCCGCAACCGCTCTCGCCTTATGCGCTCACCAAGCTGGCTGGCGAATATTATGGCCAGATTTTTACCCGCAATTTTGCGCTGGATGCCGTCTCCCTGCGGTTTTTCAACATTTTCGGGCCGAGGCAAGATCCGAAGTCTCCTTACACCGGCGTACTTTCCAAATTTATCGTCGCTTATCTTCGCGGCGCCACGCCTACCATCTTCGGTGATGGCGAGCAATCGCGCGACTTTACCTACGTTGCCAATGTGGTGGATGCCACGCTGCGCGCCTGCCTGGCCCCGGCCGCTCCCGGCAAGATCATCAACGTGGGAACCGGCAGAAGTTCCACTTTGAATCAAACCATTGGCCTCCTTAATGCTATCTTCGGCCTTCAGATAAAACCCCAATATGCGGCGCCCCGCGTGGGAGACGTGCGGCACTCCACGGCGGACATTTCGCTGGCGCGAGCAACGCTGGGATATGAACCACTCGTCTCATTCGAGGACGGGCTGCGGCGTACGGTCGACTGGCTTCGCGCGGCCTTGGTAGGCTAAAATCAACGGGCGGGTCACTTCTTCAAGAGCTGTTTCTCCAGTTTCTGTGAGCGGGCGTTCAACTCGCTCAATTGGCGCATGTCATCCTCGGCCGAGTTCACGGCACTTTGGATCCGGCTCAAGGCAGCGCCACTACACGCGCCGGAGTTGGGGTTGCGGTTCGTATCCAACATGCCCCCCATGGCGCGGAATTCGCCGGTGATATCACGATAGCGGCGGAGGATGGAAGTCAAATAAACGTCGCGCCGGCTATCCAGATCCTGAAGGCTGGCAATGATACGGGCCACATCGGCGGCACGGGTGGTGACGGCAGCGGCATCGGCCTTCAACTTGGCGTTATCCGCTTCCAGGGCCTCGAGGCGTTGGTGGGCGATATCCGACTCCGCGAGCGCGGCGTCCAGCTTCTTTTGCATGTCTTCCACTTGTGCCTGCGCATCAGCTTGCTGCTTTTGCAGGCGGTCCTCGACGCCTGCCAGATCTTTGGCATTTTGATCATGCGCGGCGGAGAGTTGCGTCTGGAGGTCCCCGACCGTGGCGTGGGTTTCCGCGAGTTCGCGATCAAGCCGTGCGATAACCGCCTCTCTTTTGGCAATGGCGGCACGATCATTCCCCGCGGGCGCCTCCTCGGCCACCGGCGGGGGAGCCTTTTCGAGGTCCCTCTGGCGCAAGGTCTCCCGGAGCACTCGCAAGGCCTGCGCATCCGCCTCCTGCTGGCGCTGGTATTCGGCAATGCGCCGCGCTTGGTGCAAGATCATCACCAGGGAAGCGGTCAGAACCGCCCCCAAGACCAGTTCATAAGTAATTCGCATTCCCAAAGGCCGCATTATCCCTCCTTCGGGCGCAGGTGCGTGCGCCAGGAAAGCCGCACCTCTTCGCCATCGCACGGGGCGCTCAGCCGGATTTGCGCGTTGCTGTGGAACTTGGGGGGTACCTCCAGGGTCAGCCGCCAGGCGTTGCTGATGCGAGTGAAGGCCACGGCGATCGCATCCGGGATTTCCCCGACCGAGCGGCACACCTGGCCTTTGCCGCCCGTGGCATCCGCGAGGGTTAGCAGACCATTCTCATAAGATTCGTTAAGGGTATCCCGGCGATAATTGATATGGATCACAAACAGGGGCGCCTCCAGCGCACTTGCCTCTCCCACCAGTTTGGAAATTTTATCTTGAATCAAGGCATCGGGAAAGACCCGGCTGAGATCGTGCGGGTCGCTCCCGTTGATCACCGGATTAGTATAATCCTCTCGGTAATTATAAATGTTGCTATCAGTAAGATAGAGGACCGAAACGCGCACGGGTGACTTGCGCAGGAGGCTGTCGGCCAAAGAGAGCGCCGGGCTGACCGTTTCAAACAATCCCGGCTTGCCGGTGGTGGCCAGATCCTTGATGGCGTCCAGGAGGGGTTGACGATTGGGGCCCGGGTCAGCGAGCACATGCAGCCCGTCCTGGTCACGCAGCAGGCCCACCCAAGCGTTGGAGGGCAACTTGGAGATTTCTGCCATCAGCGCCTGCTTGGCAGCCTCCACCAGCGAAAGTTCGCCGGTGAAATCGAGGATGACCAGCACGACTTGATCAGTCCCCGGGCCCAATTGGGAGGTCACGGGCGCCGGCTTGCCGTTGAAGGTGGCTTCGAACTTCGGGGCAGGACCGCAATGGCCCTCTTCCACCCAGGCGGGAATGGAAACGCTGGCCGTTTGCGCCTGGATGGTTCCCAGCGTCGCGGTGGTAGCGAGAAGGGCGAGGAATAGAGAGCAAGATCGGGACATTAGAAACTGATCTTCAGCCCAAGTTGGATGACGCGTCCACCATGGGAGCCAATGATTCTGCCGGCGTCGATATTGGGCGCGCTGGCCGGGCCAATCATCATGTCAGGATAGTTCCAGTTGGCATGATTCAGCACATCCAGGGCCGTGGCGTTAAACTCAAAGGTCCGCTCACCGCCGATGGGGAGGCGCTTGCCCAGGCTAACGTCCATGGAATTATAGCCAGGTCCCAGCAGGCCCGCGACGGTGCGAGAGCCGTTCCCCATGGTAAAGTCCGCGGGCTGCTCGAAAGCTGCAGGATTGTACCATTCTGACGGTCCGGGGGTGGCAACGTGCGGGCTCACGCCCGGCGTCACGCTAACGTTGAGGGTGGAAAGGATGTCACCGGTATTGTTGAACTCCGGATGCGGCGCCAGCGGGGTTCCGTCATTCCAGTAAGCGTTGCCACTGAGCGACCAACCCCGCACCAGGGCGCCCCCAACACCGGAGATACTCAGCAACGACTGGTTGGGGCCGAACGGAAACTCATACACATAGCTGAGCGACACATATTGAGGAGTGCTGTAGGAGGTCACCGACCAGTCATTGCGCAGGTTGAACAGATCCTGGTTACCGTAAGGGCCGGAATAATCATCAAGCTGTTTGGAAAATTCATAATAGGCCGTGAACGTCAGCCCAAAGGAGGCGCGCTTCTCGATGCGGACGTGGCCGGCGTCCCGCTCGTAGCGCCCCGCCGGGCAAAGCCCGTAAAGCTCGAAACCGGTGTATTGGGGGTAGGGCTGGAGCGTCGAGCGGTAGGAGTAGTCATAAAGGTTATCGCCATAAACCATGTCGGCGGGGGTGATAGCATTAGGATTGACGGTGCCGTCGCCCACCAGGAGTCCGCGTCCCACACTGTGATTCGCCCCAATCGATACGGAAATGGAAAAGGGAATATCGCGCTCGACGGAAAGGCCCGCGGATTGATAGACGGGCTCATCCTTGGACAGATTCATAAAATCCGCGGTGGTGTTATCGGCCGCGGAGGGACTCAAGTCCGGCAGGGTCATGCCGAGCGGGGGGATGCCCGCCGTCAAATCCACCGCCGGGCTGAGCTGCGTGTTGGGGGAAATCAAGGTCTGGCTCGCATTGAACCCTTGCGTGGCCCACTGCCCGTCGTAGATCGGAATCTGGCCATGCGCGCGGCTGTAGGACGCGCGCACCGCCATTTTGGTGTTCCCGCGCGGATTCCAGGTGATGCTGAACGAGGGGTCCAAATCGTAATTCACCGGCCGCATGCCGCGCGATATTCCGTTGAGGCCGGCAAAGGCAAGCGCGCCGGGGAGACCGTTCGAAGGGTCAATCAGGGCAGGATCCACGGTGCTTTGGCGATTGTATTTCTCCGTTCGTGGTGAACGGCGGCTGAAGGTGAGAGTGGCATTGAGGGTCAGGTTCTTTTGCACGGCGTAGCGGTCCTGCACGCTGAAGTCCTGGTACGAGTCGCGAAAATAGGACGGCGCGGTAGTGATCGTGAGTTCCGCAGAGGCCGGCTGGCCGAGCAGAAAGCCCGCGAAAGGATCGCCCGTATCGATAATTCCCGGCAGGCTGGTGATGTCGGGGGTAAACAGGAAATAACCGGAAGGGTAGGCGGAGTCAAATGAATTCACCTGATAGAAATTGGCGTCGCCGGTCAGATGAATGGAATGCTTGCCTTTCCGCGTTGACCACGCATCGGAAAGCGCCAGGGTGGTGCGCGCGTTGCGCGAGGTGGGGAAAGCCGTGCCCATTGAAACATAGTTGCCAAGCGAATAGCTCGGGAAAGGGGTCGCGGCTGCGCTGCCCGACTGCACGATGTCGGAGTTCACCACCATGCTGGCAGAGTTCACGGTGTTGGAGTTGGCGGTAAACACGTAATCCAGCTCCGAGCGCACCGTGGAGAAGTGCTGCTCCGGGGAGGTGGGGCTGGCGTCGTTGGGAAAGTATTTCGCCGGGCTCAGATACCCGCTGGAAACGGTGGTATTGGAGGTCACACGATGCCGTTCACGAAAAGGGTGATCCAGCTTGGCAATGATTCCATCGGCGTCGTCGATCTGCGGCGAGTTAATAAAGTAGTTATTCTGAAAGAATGGCCCGATATCCGTATTGGGGACAGGGTACAGCGCTAGAGCATGTTGGGTTACCGGCGACAGACGGGACGTGGGAATGACGTTTCCGGGAAATTGCGCCCGCAGATATTGAAGATTGCTGGTGGAGACCGCTTGGGTCGGATCATAGGCGGGGTTGGGAGAGGTCTGGACCGGGTCGTAAATGGGTAGAATGAACCCGGAGGGGTCCACGGTTTGCGAAAAATCACCCAGCCGCTGCTGCATGGTGGGAACGGTCAGCAGGTTGGCACGCGAAATCCGCTCGCGCACCCCCTCATACGACAGCATGAAGAACGTGTTATGGGGATTGGTGATGAGATGGGGGAAAAGTAGGGGGCCGGAAATGTTAAATCCAAATTGATTGCGGCGAAGCGGGGATACGCTCTCTCCGTTCTGCCTCACTTGGTGCGGAATCGCGTCCAGAATGTCATTGCGGAAGTTTTCGTAGACTCGCCCGTGCCAGGGCATTTTGGGCCCATGGCGCTCCTGCGCATTCGGCGGACTCTCGGGCCGCATCCCCAAATCCCGCGTAAGGACCTTGAATTCGTCGGCGGCCTGAGAAAGTGGATTGGGCTGTTTGGACGTGGAAGCGCCACCCTCCAAGGCGCACACTTCCCCACAGACCGCGAACAAGACCAGGGTAACCCCCAAGACGACGCTAACCCAACTCTTCATCAGATAATTCCGTAGAATTTCACTATATACTTCACCCGGAACTGCCGCAACTCCCCGAAGTGCGTCCGCCGCTTGCAGGCAGGCGTGGTTGGCGTCATGATGTGCACATGCTCACAGAACGTGCACCCAGGAATGCGGCATGGCGCGAGGAATTCCGGAAAAGCGACTCGCTCACCAGTCTCCCCCTGCCTCCTGATGACCGATTGAGTGCGCCGGCGAAATCCATTGCTTTGGCCCTGGCGGAGGGGACGACCGCGAGCATTCTTCCGCCGTGCGCCTCCTTCCTGAGCGCCGCCGCGGATTTCTATGGCGTCCAGGGGCCGGGAATTCGCGTCCTCGCCGCGCGCCCGCTGCGCGTCCGCGAGGGCGGTTGGGCGTCCGAGCTGTTTGGGGATTATTCCCCGGAAACCTTCCTGATCCGAGTTTGGATGCGCACGGCGGTGCGCGAGCAAGTGACTTCCTTCGGCACCTTCCTGAGCACCCTCTGCCACGAATTCTGCCACCACCTGGATTATCACCGGTTCAAGTTCAAGGACTCGTGGCACACCCGCGGCTTTTATGAACGCACCGCCGCTCTCTACCACCACGCGCGAGGGACTCCGGCCAAGCGGCTCTTCTGGGTCAAAATGCCGGGCGGCCGCTGGAGAATTGACTGGCCGCGGACCCAGCGCGGCGCGTGAATTTTCACACCGGACGAGCCATGGAGCACGATGAGGAGCCCATTCGCATTCCCATTACCGACGTCTTCGACTTGCACACCGTGCAACCGAAGGAGGTCGCCGTCGTCGTGGAAGCCTATCTCGAGGAAGCCAACCGATTGGGGTTAAAATCCCTGCGCATTATTCACGGCCGGGGCATCGGTGTGCAGCGGCAGATTGTGCGTGCGGTGCTGGCTCGGACGCCCTTCGTTATCGCCTTTAACGACGCGCCTCCCGAGGCCGGGGGGTGGGGCGCCACCTTAGTCAGATTACAATGACCCAATTGCCCAAGTGGCGCCCCGGAGCCACACGCGAATGCATAGGAAGCTCATTTCTTGTCAGGAACGCGGGGATAGTGTTTTGCATGGGCTGCTCTCCACATTTCACTTGGGTTCGGTCGCGTGCTCCGCCGGCGCTGGTTCGCAGGTTGAACAGAAACTGCCCCCACTAAAGATGGGCTTTCCACACCCCATACAGAACCACGATTGCGCCGACCGTGTCGGCGATAGTCTGCGGAGGGCGTCTTGCGCGGCCTTGGAATCCATTGGTACGATGCGCTTGCTTCTACACTTCGCGCATCCCTGATAGCGGGCCGCCTGTCTCCAGAGGGAATAGAGAACTCCCGGAACGAGAAAAAAAAGCCATCGCCCATCTTCCGTTAGGGATGTAACTGGCATGTACCGACCTGACAGTTTCCAGATGGAATAGATAACTCCCGGCACGAGAATGAGGAGCCATAGCCCAATTTCCGTTGGGTATGTGCCCGGCTTGTACTTTTCCGGCCACCCCACGAAACCACATTCAAGACAGTACTTCATGTGGTTTGCCTCCTGGCCTGGCGCGAAGGGGTACCCCACAGCCCTGAGCCATGTTTTCGACCGAAGACGGCCGCCCGAAGGTACGCGCGCCCATGGAGAAATCCTCGCCCTCCATTCTTAGGAGGGCGTCAAAACACACTGTTGGGGATCAACCGGGAGCTCTCCAGATCCCCCGCAATGGTCGTAAAGACCTGGCTAAGTTGAGTGATCGGCACTGCGCCGGAGCAGATGGTGCTGGTTTTCCCGCTTACCGTCTGGGGCACGGAAAAGAAATACGTCGACAAGGGTAAGGAGGCGATACCCGCCATCGTCTGGCATGGGGTCAGTGTGTCCCCCGCCGTGCAACCCGATGTTTCCGACCCGTAGGAGATGGAGTAAATCAGGATGTTGTACGGAGCCCCCTTGGCGCTATCCGCCGCAGTGACCGCCTGCTGACATTCCGCCGTAGGTGAGTAGTGCGTCACCGATCCCCCCATCTGGGTGGCCGAAGCCGTCGCGTTGCCATCGCTGAGGAGGATCATAATATCCTGAACATTCGCCTTATGGTTCGCGTAGAGGTAATCTCTTGCCGCTGTGATGGCGCCCGCATAGAACGTTCCCTCGCCGCCCGGAGTAGGCATTCCGCATTGATTTGTCCCGGCACCAACGGTCTTAAAGAGTTTGGAGTTGGTATTCAACGCCGCAGTGTCGGAAACGCGGTAGTCGTTTTGGAACCCCATGATCATGTATGCGGGGTTGTTGTTGTACTGGGCGATAGGAGGGTTGACTGCCGGACAAGACCAATCATCCGGTGCATAGGTTGGGTTCGCTGTCGTATCGGTCAACGTGGTGGCAGCGGGACAGTTTGCGGTAGTAACTCCCGTAGCGGTATCACTACACAGGCCTGGAAACACCATCAGCCCGACCTGATCGACCGCCGGGTTGCTGCCGCAGCTTGACAAGCTCGCGGCGCAGGGAGCGAGATAACTCAGCAGAGTCTGGACGCCATTCTGTGCGCAGTTCTCCGGTGAGAGCGCGCCACTTGATCCAACTACGCAGCCGGTGTCGGAACCCGAACCCATCGACGCGGTTGTGTCCAGGACCATCATCACGTTATAAGGGATAGCCCCGCCGCCACTGGCACTGGCGGTCGCGGTTGCCGAGATATTAAGGCTTGTGACCCCGAAGAACTTGGCGAAGAAAGTGGGCACGCTCGCTTTCTCCGTCACTTGGATGGCGTTTACGGGCCCCGCCGCAACATTATAGGTGGAACAGGGGGGGAGGTGTAAGAGGGGGTACGTGGTTGTCGAAACGCACGCGTAATTAACCGTCACACTGGTAATGTTCATGTTGTTGGAAGGGATGTTATACATTCCCCCCGCCGCGGTCGAGCCGCTGTACCAGTCAGCGACGGTTCGTGGATCGGTTATGGCCCAACTCGGTATATCCTGCCCCCCCGCTTTTGCCGCCGCCTGGGTTGCCCCCAGGAGCTCCGTGTAGGAAAAGTAGAGATTGCCCATGTCGATGGTAAGCGCGGCCGCGGCCAGTAGGGCGACCAGCACGACCAGCGTCATCACGAGCGCCTGGCCGCGCTCTCCGTTGCGCACCCGGGAGACCTTGGATCCGGTGCTAAGGTTCATTGCACAGCCTCCGCTGCCTGCGCCGAGAGTTTGCAGTTGGGAGCATAATTGAATCCGAAAACCTGGAGATTACACCCATAAGTGGCCGTAACCACGACCTCTTGGCCGGCCGTCAGATCCGCTGCCTCCCCGGTGCAAGACGGGCCGCCAGAGCCCGAAAAAACCACGTTGTAAGGCCCCACCGTGTTCGGGGTGGTCGCATTGGTATACGCCAAGATCGTGAACGAGAGCGGATAACTCCCGTAAATATTACTATTATTGAGGTTGGCCGCAGCCTGGGCGAGCGCGGTGTTGGCCGATTGGCAGGGGTCGGTGATCACCCCTGAGCCGGCCATAAGAACCTGCGCAGCGTTGTTCACCGCATTCGTCAGCGTGATCTGGTTATTGAAAGCAATCCCGAACGAGATGATGCCCATCAGGATGATCATCAACAATGAAATTACCACCGCGAACTCGACCAGCGTGGATCCGTGCTCGCCCCGAGCGAGGGCGAGCTTACCACTCGACCGGGCAGTCGGATTCCCTCCGACGACTATGACCATGGGGGCACTCATAGGGAAAACACCGTGATTTTGTTTCGTAACCTCTAATCAGCCAACCTGGGCCGGCTATGTCAAGAAAAAAACCAGCAGCCCCGTGGCGGCGCCGGCGCGAAGCGAGTCTAGAACTAAAGGGACCGCTTCGCGCGCCCCCTCGGGCTGCTCCCGAGGGGGGCCGTCACGCTCATCCAGGAAGTGCGTTGCCGGTGGGGCAAACGCCCCGCCGCACAATCAGGTCGAAACCGCCGGATCGTGAGCACGCACCGGCGAAACTTCCAGTTGGTCCCCAACCCGGGTTTCCGTACGGAAGACCGAATGGACGGGAAGCTCCAGCACGCTGTCCGCTTTGAAACTCACTTTGGAGATACGAAAGGGGCGAACATGCTCCTCAACGTCAACAACCACGAGGTCGCGGTTGAGAAAAACCAGATCCAAAGCGTACAACATACCGATCGTGTGAACCCCGTGCGACGGCACAATCCAAAGGCCCTTCCCGGGTCGTGCCCAGCGCCCGGTCGTGCCCAGCAAGCCTACGAGCCGGCTGAAGTAACCGTCCGCCACCTGGGCGCGCGTGGCCACAAACCTCTCGCGGGTCTTATTGTAGACACAAACGTACTTTGCGCCGTCAGAGACTTGCTCGTGCACAGCTTATACCTCGCAGTTCGAGAGTTGGGGCGTCCAACCCCGCCAACTACTTGGATGCCTTGTTCTTGCGGCGCCAGATGATAATGGCAAGAACGATAACCGCCCCGATGCCCGCAATGATTTGAATCGTCGATGCACTCATGTGATGTCTCCTCTGTAGATTAGCGATTTTCCTTCAATCGGGAACAACCTGCTGCCTTGCCCGCGCTGACCGCGTCATTTAAGATTTTGCCCAAACATGCGAATTACGGTGATCAATGCCGGACCTAAGATGACAACAAATATCGCGGGAAAAATAAAAAAGACCAGGGGAAAGAGCATCTTAATGGTGGTCTTAGCGGCCAGCTCCTCGGCACGCTGCCGGCGTTTGGTGCGCAACTCGTCAGAGTGGATGCGCAGCGAGTTCGCCACGCTGGTGCCGAAACGGTCGGTTTGAATCAGGGTGGCCACCAGCGCCTGAATGTCGTCCACTCCGGTGCGCGTGGCGAGTGAGCGGAGCGCTTCCAACCGGGCCTTGCCCACATGCATTTCAGCATTGACAAGGTCGAATTCCTCGCACAATTCCCGGTGCGCGGTCCTTCAACTCCTGACTGACATACAAGAGCGCCTGATCGATGCCCAATCCCGCTTCCATGCAAATGACGAGAAGGTCGAGGGCATCCGGCAAAGCCAGGCGGAGGCGTTGCTGGCGGGCTCGCCTTTTCAAGTCCAACCAGATATCCGGCAAAACATATCCCACCATAGCCGCCACGAGTAAGAGGATGATGGGATTGTTTTTGTAAAGGCCCGTGAAATAAACCAAGCCCACCAGGGCCACCATCACGATAACCCGCACGGCGCGAAAGACCGCCGCCGCTTCGGGCCGACGGAAGCCCGCCTGGACCAGACGCGGATCGGCTTCCGAAATTCGATCAGACGCGGAAAGAAAGATCTTAGCCACCCCGGAGAGGATCGTGTCCGTCAGTTTCCGCCGCGATTCTTTCAAACCCTTCCGCTCCTGGCCGGGAACGCGCCAGAGACGTCCGAGGCGTTCGGTAACCATCAGCGATCCACCGGAAAAGGCATGGATCAGCGCCATCACGATGAAGATGACCGACGCAAAAACTACGATGCTGACGAATGCGGGCATAAAACGGCTGCTTCTCCTCGAGAGTTTCAGACCTTGATCTTGACTATCCTCCAAATGATGATCGCACCCAGGGTTTGCATGAGGGCGGCGGTAATGAGCATGATTTGGCCCAAGCGATCCGTGAACAACAAGTCCACATAATCAGGATTGATCACCTGCAACATAATAATCAGGAATATTGGCAACCCCATTAAGATGGTGGCGGTAAGGCGGCCCTGGGCGGTGCGAACCCGCACCTCTCCGGCGATTTTGAACCTCTCCCGGATCACGCGGGCGAGGTTGTCCAAAAGCTCAGCCAGATTTCCGCCCGTTTCTTTCTGCACCAGAAGCGCAATCACAAAAAGGCGCACGTCCACCAGGGGGACCCGCGCGCAGAGGTTGGTGAGCGCGTCGCGCAGCGGCAGACCGAATCGCTGTTCGTCAAACGTGATCCGGAACTCGGTCGAAACCGGGTCCGGCAAGTCGGTGGAAACGATTTCCATCCCGGAGGTAAAGGAATGTCCGGCGCGCACCGAACGCGAAAGGAGTTCAATGACCTCGGGAAATTCCCTCTCGAAAGCCGCCAGGCGCCGCGCCCGTTTTACCGCGACAAAAATCAGCGGAAGGAAAGCGCCCATGACACCCGCGGCGACCCCCAGCCACCACCACTTGCCGTACAAGATCTCCGTCACTTCGAAAGTCGCCAGCCCGATCACCGCGCTCAGCAGCATGAGCATTCCCGGTCTCACCTGCATTCCGGCCTGGCTGATGAAGTTGCGCATGCGCGCCGGCCACGACCAACGCACGAGCACCTTGTTGAGGGCCGGGATGCTGCTCAGCATTTCGTCGCGGATCAGGCCCAGGTCCAGCGCATTCGTGGAGAACTGAGTGCCCTTCTCGATTGCTTCGAGACGGCCCCGAATGATGTCCCCTTCCTCCGGCTCCTTCACGAGCACATAGATCCCCGCGAAGATCAGGACGATGATTAAGAACACGAGAGCTGCCAATAACAAATGCATGAAGCGATCCCTTTTCTTAATGGAGCCGGGTGGATTCGAACATCGACGGGGGCAGGTTGACGCCCGACGCCGCCAGGCGCTCGGTGAGCCGGGGGCGAATTCCCGTGACCACAAACTCCCCGAGGACGGTGCCGTTTTCCGCCAGACCCGTCTTTCGGAACGAGAAAATCTCCTGCATGCTAATGATGTCCCCTTCCATTCCGGTGATTTCCGAGATGCTCGTGACCTTCCGGGTGCCATCGCTCAGGCGGCTGACCTGCACCACCACGTCGATGGCGGAGGCAATCTGCCGCCGGGTGGCGATTTCCGGCAAATTCATAATTTGACATGGCGACCATCGTTTCCAGGCGTCCCAGGGCGTCGCGCGCCGAGTTGGCGTGGATGGTCGTTAAAGAGCCGTCATGGCCCGTATTCATCGCCTGGAGCATGTCGAGCGCTTCCGCGCCGCGCACTTCGCCCACGATAATCCGGTCCGGGCGCATGCGCAGGCTGTTGATCACCAGTTCTCGCTGGTGGACGGCGCCCTTCCCCTCCACGTTGGGCGGACGCGTTTCAAGCCGCACCACGTGATCCTGGTGAAGTTGTAATTCCGCGGCGTCCTCGATGGAGATAATGCGTTCGCGGTTGGAGATAAACGAGGAGAGGACATTCAGCAGAGTGGTCTTGCCCGCCCCCGTGCCCCCGGAAATGAGAACATTCATGCGCGCAAAAACACATCCCCGCAGCAAAGCCAGCATCCCGGAAGTCAAGGTCTGGTTGCGCAGCAGGCTGTCCACATTCAAGGGTTCCCGCCCGAACCGCCGGATCGAGAGGCAAGGGCCGTCAATGGCCAAGGGAGGAATAATGGCGTTCACCCGCGAGCCGTCCGCCAGGCGCGCGTCCACCATGGGCGACGACTCATCGATGCGGCGCCCCACGGCCGAGACAATGCGGTCGATGATGGCGAGCAAATGCGCTTCGTCACGAAACTGCACGTTGGTCCGTTCCAGCAGTCCCCGGCGCTCCACATAAACATCTTTGTGCGTGTTCACCAGGATATCCGAGATGCTGGGATCCTTCAGCAGGGGTTCGAGGGGACCCAACCCAAACACCTCGTCGAGAACCTCCAGGGCGAGGCGTTCCCTCTCCTGCAGGGTCATCGGCGGCTTTCCGTGGCCGTCATATTCTCGACGATCTGACTGACTTCCGTGCGCACGGTGTCCCGATTCAACTGCGAAACGCGATCCAAATTCAATCGCTGGATCAGCCGGCGGTGAACCGCCGTCTTCACTTTCCCCATATCGGGTTGACCGGTTTGGATATCCGCCATCGACCCCTCTTATCTCTTGCTTGAAAACAGCCCGAGAAATGACCCGCGTTTCTCTTCGGTGTTTTCCCGGCGCACCCCGGAAACCTGCTCGGCCATGGTCAGGAACTTTTGCAACAGTTGATCGTTTTGACCCCGCGCAAGTTCCGTGCCCTGGTTTACCGCCCGGCTCACCTGCTTGAAATCGTTCGGCAGGCGCCCGAAAATCGGCAGCTTTACACGTTTCTCGAAAGCTTCCAAGGCTTCTTCATCATGCCGGTGCCAGCGATTGACCACCAGTCGAACCCGCGCCTGAGTCAATGCCCATGGAACGCAGCAAAGTAACCTGCCGCTCCAGACTCCATAAGCTGGGCACATTGGTCTCCGTCACCAGGATGACCAGGCGAGCCAGACGCAGAACCGGCACCCACTCGGGAGAGCAATTGGATCCGATATCCGCCACCACGAGATCAAAACTGGTCTGGGCCACATTCATGACCCGGGTCAGGGAGGCGGGGGAAACCCGCTCCCATTCATCGGCGCTGGAAGCTCCGCCGAGTAATTGCACGCCGCTCTTGTGGTTCGCCAGCAAGCCGCTGAAGAGATGGCTGTCGAGGCGATCAAGACTTTCCACCGCCGCGCGAAACGAAAACCGGGTCTCCAAATCCATCAGCAGCGCGGCATGGCCCAGAGGGCGCCCCAGATCAAACAACACTACACGCTTCCCCACCCCTCGCGCCAACTGCACCGCGAGATTTACGGCGACGGTGGTAGTCCCCACCCCGCCTTTCGCCCCCGCGACGACCACCAGCTTCTCCACTTCGACGTGCGGGCGTGCCGCGCTGCTTGACCAGCCGCTCCAGCATCTCCCGTACCACCGTTGGGGTCAATGGGCTTGGACAGGAATTCCCGCACCCCGCTGCGCATCGCCTGCATCAGCAGGTCCGGGCTAGGCTCCTGGTATACCGAGCAGGCAATGATGCACGCGGCGGGATTGAGCCGGTTCAGGCGGGCGGCAAATTCCAGGGGGGTATTCGCATCTCGTCCGATTTCCACCAGGACCACATCGGGCACGGCGGCGCGGGAGGTGGGGCCCTCACCCGCCATCAGGTCCCACTGCGCAATCGGCTGCACCAGTCCCGTCTGCTGCATCATGGCCAGCAAGGCCGCGCTGTTCTTTGTATCCAGACTAACTACACCCACCGTCAACATGCCTCGGATCCTTTCGTGCCTTCTGCCCTTTCGCGCGGGTGGAATCTCTTCCCCTTTACTTGGCACTCGGGGGAGTATCCTTCGCAGCAGGCAAGGGCTTCAGGAAGGTGTCCGGGAACTGCGGCAACGGAGGCTGCTTCGGCGGCGAATCCAACCGCACAATGTGCGGCGTCACCATGACCAGCAATTCATCCTTACTTTTCGAGATCGACCGGCTCTTGAAAAGCGCCCCCAGAATCGGCAAATCCCCCAAACCCGGGACTTTTGAAAATTGCTCGGTTACCTGGTCATTCACCAAGCCCGCGATGACAAAACTCTGTCCGTCTTTCAAAATCATTTCCGACTGCACACTCCGCGTCGCGAGGGAGGGGATGGTGAACCCCTGGTATGGTCAGGGCGTTGGTGTAATCCAGCGAGCTCACTTCCGGGGCCACCTTTAGGTGGATCAGGCCCTCCGGGGTAATGACCGGCGTAAAAGACAGCTTCACCCCATATTCCCGAAACTGAATGGTGACCACCGGGACACCGCCGGTGGCCCCCTGCACCACCGGGAAGGGAAATTGCCCGCCCGCCAGGAAGCTCGCCTCCTTGCCGGTCTCCGCCAGCACGTTGGGCTCGGCGAGAATTTGTAGCAGGTTCTTCTGTTCCAGGGCCTGGATGACGACGCCCAGGTTAATGTCCGAGCGGAAGATAAAGATGTTCAGCAACTGGCCGAGCGTAATGGGCACTCCCGCCGCACTGATTGCGGCCGTCGACGTCGCCGTCGATGTACCCCGGTGATGTTTGACGGATTTTGAACCGCGGGGGGGGAAAACTGCCCGGTCGTGGTGGTAAAAATCGTTTTCGCCGGCGACGTGCTGAGGAGGTTCGCACCCAACTGGTTCAGTGTGGACCGGTCCACGTCCGCAAATTTCACTTCCAGCAACACCTCTCCGCTCTTCGGCAGAGGCACTTGCAACAGACTGACCACGTTATCCTTGCGGGTCGACATGGCCTGCGCTATGGCCAGCACATGGTCCGCCACGGCCTGTGAGGAAACCTGGCCGGAAAGGGTTATGACGCCCCCCCGCGCTTCCACCTGCACCGGTTCGTTGGGTAATACCTGGCGGATTTTCGCCACCATTTCCGTCACGTCCATATCGACGATAAGCATCAAAGGTCTGGCTCTGTCCCGTCTCATCCCAGATCACCAAGGAAGCCACGCCGGGCGACTTGCCGCTCATCAGGATTTGGGTGGGACTCACCACCAGCGCGTCCACGATCGTCGGGGTCGGCCACAGAAACGCGGAAGATGCGCGCTTGCGACGAAATCACCAGCGAGCGCCCCACCAACAGATGCAGCGCCTCGGCGGAAGGTTCAGAGGGACCTGCTTGCGGCGCCGCCGGAGGGCTGGCCTGAGCCGCAAATGCCTCCTCCCTCCGCGCGCCCACGTTCATGAGGGTCAGCAGGGTGGCCACCAGCAGCGTGGCCGCCAGCCTCAGCAAATTGTTTCGCTTTTTCGGGACCTTCATGGAGCCGCCTAGTTTACTCGGTCATCGGGGAAAAGATTGGGTTTCTACCTTGTCGCCACGAATCACTTGCACGGTGTACGGCGGGGGCGGCGCCGGAGCCGGCTTGGCCACCACCACCCGCGGCGCTACGGCCACCGGAGCCTTCCCCAGGAATATAGTGGAGCCATAGACGGGAGGGGGATTCGCATCGGCCACGTCAACCGTATTGCGCAAAGCCAAATGGATCTTGCCCTCCGCAGGAAGCGAGGGTCAACTTTTCTGCGTCCTCAGGATTCACCAGCAACGTAACCACAGGAGCCGTCTCCGGTTTTCCATTCTCCGTTTGCAATTCCTGCCCGACGGCCAATACCCGAACGTGTTCCAGGATGGTACGGGTTAGTCGGCCCTCCCGGCCCCATGCCGGTCACCAGAACATCCACGATCGTGCCCGGGGTCACAAAACCCGCCACGGCTACCACGTCATCAACGCCGACGGACACTGCTCGCATGCCTTGCGGAATGGATACCGACAGCCCCGCTCCCGCCTCGCGTTTCGCCAACTCCTGATCCAGAACGACTTCGCCCTGCACCAGCGGGACGATCACGGCCCGGCCCACGCAATCTTCCGGGCGCGAAAACGATCCCTGGCGGCTGCCTTCCCCTCCGGCCAGTCCTGCAACGCCAAATCACCGGCGGTCAAAGGCTGGCCCAATTTCAGCGGGCCTCGCCGCCACCACGACCTGAACCTGCTTCTCCACCGCTGGCGCCCGTCTGCACCCGCTGGAGCTGCCGGTAGACGTAAGCGCTCGCCAGAAGTGCCACCACCAACGCCCCGGCTAACCCGAGCAACATCCGATTGCGATTCATACGTTCATCCCAACTTGTGGAAAAATCGGAGTGCCGACATCATCACGAAAAACAATCCTGTGGAAAGCGCTGCGGCCACTCCGAAGGGGATCTTTAGCAATCCCGGATTATCCAGCGTAATGGCACGTGCATTATTAACATGAAAGGTGGAATATGCAACGAAAATCACCCACATATTGTAAAGGGTCTCGCGCACCTTCCCTTGCCGGATAACCTCCACGGCCGACATTAAACCCGCAATCAGCACCGTGCCCAAGAACACCACCATGACGCGCTGCAGTCCCAGGAACGCCCCGAGAGCTCCCATGAGTTTCCAGTCGCCCGCGCCCAAAGCCCGTACTAACACGAAAGGTAAAAGGACTCCCAAGCAGATGCCGGCGCCCTCCAAGGATGATTTCAAACCCGGCCACCTCAGGACCGCGCTCAGGGCTAATCCCACCACTAACGCTGTTACCGTCAGCCGATTGGGAATCTTCCGGATCCGCCAATCCAGCCAACCCGCCCATCCTGCCAAGCCCAGGGCGCCCGCCGAAATCACCACTTCCCTCCACAAGCCGTTAGCCATTTCCACGTCGCCATTCTGCCGCTTGACCGCGCTGCCCCCAAGGGGGACATTGCCGCGAAGCGGGGAATCCTCTCTTGGTATGACTCGCTTACAGCCTGGACCTTCGCCCCCCGCGGTCGCCCTTGACCGCCCCGTCTCGAAGCGTTTCCGTAGCGAACCATAGCCGGTGCGTGGCGTGCGTCCCCGACTTCCCGCGGGCGGATCTGAACTCCTTTGCGGTCAGCGCCGAATCCCAGCTCAACCGCCCCCCAGGATCATACTCTGCAGGTCGACAACCCCGAGCACGCCCGATGTTGCTCTCCGACCTCTTACCCCTGCCCGCTGTCCTTGAATCTCCCGCCGGCAGGCCATTCTTCCGGCGAAGGCTTACGACGACGTCGTGACAACATTACTTGCCGCGTTATTAATCAGACCGGCGATGCCACTTGCCAAAAATTGCATTGAGGCGACGCCGGCAAAGACGAGGAGGATCAGGAGCAGGGCGTATTCCGCCAGATCCTGGCCTACCTCTTCCTGCCAAAGCCGCCTCAAGAGACTCTTCATGCTCCCTTGCCTTATGCCTCACACCGCCCTAGACCATCATGGGGCGAAGGCTTACGAAGTGGCCAGATTTGATGCCGCCGTGGTGAATACATTGCTGATGGCATTGGCCAAGGTCTTCGTCGCGGTAATGGCAAACAGAGCGATCAGGACTACCAACAGTGCGTATTCCGTCAGGTCCTGGCCTTCCTCTTCCTGCCAAAGCCGCTTCAACAGATTCTTCATAGTAGTCTCCCTCCCTGATCACTTATGGCTGACGTCCGCCACTTGGATCATCAGAATCTAAGGGCATTCAAATTGCCAAAGCCCAGGTACTTCGATAAATAAATTTCCCAATTGAAAACAAAGAGGTTAATTGCAGTCTGCTCGAAGTCAAGGGATTTCACGCAGCGCGGTGATTCCCTGTGTCACCTTTTTGTTACATCCAAAACCCGCAATTCTAATCTTCCCATGACTTATGTAGAAGGAGACCAGCCTACCTCTTTGATTAATATAATGAAAGCTCTGTTATACGGCTTAATAACCCCGCCGCCCGGGAGTTTTGCCGCTGGAAATGGACAAATTGTCTAGTCCAGACGCGTTGCCGTCCCCTGGCGCCTCGCCATGTTTCCCCAAGGGGAACAATATCATTAGCCGTAGGCGGAACCTACAAAAGAGAGGAATTCCTCCGACCTCGAAGGGGTCGAATGTTCGCCCCCCAGGGTCGGAACCTTATCCGCCGAAATTCGGAGAGTTCACCTGCGGCCTGATGTCGGCGGAAGCGGCGCACATGAGCTGTTACCTTCTCCGCCGCGATGCGGAATCGATTGACGAGGGGGTTAGCATACCGTACGATGATACTTCTCCGGAGGCATTGCATACCCTTGCGAATATGGATTGCTGCTGTTCTGCTCGCGCTTCTCACGCCCGCTCTCCAAGCCCAGGATGCTGAAACCGCCACCATCCTGGGGGCCATGAAGGCGGAACTGGCTCGCTCGCAGCGGGCCTTTAAGACCCAACCGGTCCAGCCTTATTTCCTCAGCTACGAAATCACGGACGACCAAGTTGTCAACGTCTCGGGCACGTTCGGAAAACTCCTATCCAGCCAGCAGAGCCGCAGCCGCCAGTTGGATATCGACCTGCGCGTGGGAACCGCTCATTTGGACAACACCCATGGGACGCGGGAAGAGGCCGCGGAGCCCTCGCCGGCCATCTACGTTCCCATTGAGGCGGACCCCGATGCGCTGCGCGGAGTGCTCTGGTATTACACGGACCTTAAATACAAGCAGGCGGTCGAGCAACTTGCCGCGATCACCACGGAGGTTCAGGTAAAAGTGGCACAGGAAGACAAGTCCGATGACTTCTCTCCGGAGCCCGCGGCTCAGCATTTTGATAAACCCCGCGTCATGAAGGTCGACCAAAAGGCATGGGAAGATAAGGTGCGGATGTACACGGTGCCCTTTGCGCGCTTTGGTGACATCTATTCCGCCAGCGCCGCCTTCCTCGCGGATATTGAAACCCGCTGGTATGTCAACAGCGACGGGTCCGAGATCGAGGTCTCCCGGCCCATGTATTACCTGTACCTTTCGGCGCAGATGAAGGCTGACGATGGGATGGATCTGCCCCGGTACGAATCCTTCTATTCCTCGGAGCCGGGGGGATTGCCTTCTGACCAGGCGGTGCTGAAGGTTGTGGGTCAAATGATCAAAGACCTGCAAGTTTTGCGGGTGGCGCCGATTGTTGATCCTTACACGGGTCCGGCGATACTTTCCGGCCGCGCCAGCGGCGTATTCTTCCACGAAGTGTTCGGCCACCGCATTGAAGGCCATCGGCAGAAGGGTGAAAACGAAGGCCAGACGTTCAAGAAAATGGTGGGGGAGAAAATCCTTCCGGAGAACTTCTCCGTGGTCTCCGATGCCACCTTGCAGCGATTGGGCTCGGCGGAACTGGCCGGCTTTTACGACTTTGACAATGAGGGCGTGAAAGCGCAGCGGGTGGTGGTGGTCGACCATGGCGTCTTCAAGAACTTTTTGATGTCGCGATCGCCCATCGAAGGGTTTCCGCACTCCAACGGTCATGGGCGCCGGCAACAGGGGAATGCTCCCGTGGCTCGCCAATCGAATCTGATGGTGATCGTTGATCACCCGGTTTCGCGCGCCGAACTGAAGCAGCAGTTGATCGATGAAATAAAGAAACAAAACCAGAAATTCGGCCTCTTTTTCGACGATATTCAGGGCGGATTCACCCTGACCAGCCGGTTTACTCCCAACGCGTTCAATGTGCTGCCGATTATGGTCTATCGCGTTTATCCCGATGGGCGGGAAGAGTTGGTGCGGGGAGTCAACCTGATCGGCACGCCGCTCACGGCCTTCAGCAAGATCGTGGCCGGCGACGCCGAGGTCGCCACCTTCAATGGGGTCTGCGGCGCGGAATCGGGATCGGTGCCCGTGTCGGCATCTTCTCCTGATCTGCTGATCTCCCAAATCGAAGTGCAGAAAAAGGAGAAATCCACCGCCCGGGCGCCCATTCTTCCGGCGCCGATTCGATAGGAGAGTCCGAGGCGTAGCGGCGGGTTTACCCCGCCATATCTCCTCGGATTTCAACGGCCGATGGCGGGGTAAACCCGCCGCTACGTCGCTGCTAAGGAGCAACAGGATGCAGAAAATGATTTTCCGGGGACTCGGAATTTTCCTGCTGGGGGCATGGCTGCTGCCGGCGCCGGCCCTGGCGGCGGACGACGTGGTGATGAAGGCGATGCGCGACGAACTCGATCGGTCCATGAAGCAATTGCAGCTCGAGCAGCTCGAAAAACCTTACTTCATTTCCTATCGCGTGCAGGACCGGACTTCGCTCGACACCTCGGCCACCTTTGGCGCCCTGCTCTCCGCCGGCATCACGCGCGCCCGCTTCCTAACGGTGCAAGTGCGAGTGGGCGACTATCAGAGCGACAACAGCAATTTCATGACTTACCCGCCGCAGGCCAACGGCCTGACCGATACCGTCTTGCTCCCCCTCGACGACGATTACCAGGAATTGCGCCGGCAGATTTGGCTGGCCACCGATTCGGCTTACAAAGCGGCGCTGGAGATGCTCTCGAGAAAGCGCGGGGCGCTCGAGAATCGGAAAGCCCGCGAGAACCTTCCCGACTTCACCAAGGAACAACCGGTGACTTCGCTCGAGCCTTTTTCCCCGATCAAGATGGACCTTGCGCAAGCCGAAGCTCTGGTGCGAAATCTATCCGCCCTCTTCCGCCAATCGCCGGAAATCTATACTTCCTCGGCCAGCCTGGGGGCGAGCGACACCCGGTCCTGGTATCTCAATAGTGAAGGGAGCGCGGTCGAGAAAGAATCTTCCGGGGCAACGTTTGTGGCCATGGCGCAGACCCAGGCGACGGATGGGAATATGTTGCCGGACTGGGTGATGGCTTCGGCGCACTCGATGGAAGGGCTCCCCATGGAGGCCGAACTGGCGACGCGAATTCGCGCCATGGCCGACCGCCTGACGCGCGTTCGGCAAGCGCCCGTGGTGGATCGCTACAATGGCCCGGTGCTTTTCGAGGGCGCCGCCGGAGCGGAAGTCTTTAGCCAGGTTCTCGCTCCCAAGCTGCTCGCCGTGCGCGCGCCAGCATCCGACAATGCCCAAATGGAAGCTTACGCCGCCCAGAATGTGAGCAAACTTCAGGACCGGCTGGGGGCACGGGTGCTCCCCAGCTTCCTGAGCGTCGTCGACGACCCCACGCAAACGTCTTACCAGGGAACGCCGCTGCTGGGCGGCCACACGGTCGACGATGAAGGTGTCCGCGCGCGCCCCATCACCCTGGTGGACAAGGGCTATCTCAAGACGTTGCTCAACACCCGTGATCCCGTCTCGAGCATTCTCCAAAGCACGGGAAGCTTTCGCACCTTCGGGGCCGAGCCCAGCAATATCATGTTTACGGTCACGGAGGGGGTGAGCGAGCCGGAACTGAGGAACCAGTTGCTCAGCATGGTGAAGCAGCGGAACAAAGATTTTGGAGTTGTCGTGCGCAGAGCCAGCCGCGAAGTCTATAAGGTCTATCCCGACGGCCACGAGGAGTTGATGCGCCTGGGCCAGTTCGACGGCTTGGACGACGGGGCGTTTAAAGATGTCGCCGCAGCCTCGAACGATTTGACGGTTTACAGCCTTCCCTATGCGGCCTACGGTGGGCGCATTTATCCCGGACAAACCATGGCGCCGCTGGTTTCCTTCGCCGCCCCTTCCCTGCTCTTTGAGGAGCTTACCCTTAAACCCGCCGCCGGTGAGCTGCCCCGATTGCCGCTCTCCAAGCACCCCTATTTTGACAAGTAAGTGGCACGGGCGTCTCGCCCGTGATCGCACGAAGTGGCACGGGCATCTTGCCCGTGATCGCACACGGGCGGGAGAAGGTGTGAAAAAATTGATTTTACTTATTTTGGCACTCTTTATTTTCATTGATTTACATTGTGGATAACATGCCAAGAATCGATTTTTTCATAGCTTCGGACGCCCGTGCCTGGAGTTTCTATATTTTGAAGCGATGAATTCGCTCCGCAGCACTCGAAAGGTGGCAAAAAGGCTGCCGGTTTCTGCTAAATACATGTGATTTTGTGTAAATATCGTGTCATTTTGCAGAAATGCCCGTTTTTTCGTCGGGCAAATTGTCATCTTTTTGTTTGTTTTCATACACATAATGGCTTCGGTCGCATAAAAAAAGAATTCTTTTTTCTTAGAACTCCAGCGGGCCACGATCCAGTCTCCCCGGTGTCGCATAAATTGTCCTGCGCTTTCCGCGTCGGTCTGGGCATTCGTCCTTTCCTCCGGGTGACCCGGTGGGGGCGCCGCGCTCCCCACCCGTCCCTACACCTAGGCTAATCTAGCGCCCAGATGCGTTGTCAACAGAAATCTGGGCGGTTTTCCTACCGGCAGGAAAAAATCTTAACCATGGACCGCATTTTTCCTACCGGTAGGAAACCGGGATTGGCGGGCTCGCGATATTCAACTCCCTGGGCGCTCTCTCACACCGGCCGGCGCCCCGTGAACAATGTAGAAACTCCAGACACGGGCGGGACGCCCGTGCCCCGTCACGAGGAGGATCGTGCATAGACTTTCCCGGGCTTCATGGCGTGGCCCCAGCTCAGCGTCTCGGCGTCGGGAAGATCAAAATTTGCGCCGGGGATTTGTTCCGCCTGGATAAGGGTTCCAAGCTGGAAATAGACGGCGTCCATGTCCGAGTGCTCGCGCGCGTAGTGGCCGAATCCACCGTCAGGGTTTTGACAAGCGAGCGCCCACTCCGCTGCCCGCTGAATGGCCGCTCGCGAGGGCGGAGAATTCCAGCTCAACTGTTTCAGGATAAACACCGCGTCAAAGCAGGAGTGGACGTCCCAGTCGGGTGGTTTGAGATGCCACCCGCCATCCGGCTTTTGATCATGCAGAGCCCGCTTCACCACGGCCTCCGCACGCGGGGTGGGCTCACCGATCAGCCGGAAGAAATGCACCATGTGGAAGGTGGCGGCGACGTGATCGCCGAGATAACCATCGGCCGCCTGGTTTTCGACCAGATGCCGGGTGATCGCCGCCCGCTGCTCCGCGGGGAACGGCTTGCCCAGGGCAGCATAAAACAGCGGATAGAAGCTGAGGGTATACCACGGCAGCTTCTTGAAGGCGCCCTGTTCAAAGAAGCGGTCCAGCACGCGGGCAGGATCAACTTTGGGTTTTTCTCCCAGCGCTCGCAGGCTCACGGCCCCCTGGGTTGTGTTGTAGAGGACGGCGAGATCCTCCTTCGGGTCAAACTTCCCCGAGAAATTTATGAAGACGCCATTCGCCTGCTGGTGGCGCTGGATGAATTCCGCGGACCGCTCCGGGTGCGGCAACTTCCATGCCACCGTCTTGGCCAGCGTCGCAGCATAAGTCACCGCCGCCAGATCACTCTCCCCCGTGTCGGAATTGCCGGGGTACTGCGCATCGGGCGAGGGCGAGTACCCTCCATCGTCGCGCGCGCATTTCTCGATGAATTTGAACGTCTCGCTTTTTATCTTGAGTCCGTCGAACGGGGATGCACCCGCTGCGGACAGACGGTCCGCCGTCGCGGAAACCCCCAAGCGGCTTCCCGCTGCCGCCGCAAGTGTCCATGATAAAAGTTCACGTCGTGAAATGATGTTTCGCAATTTCGATTCCTCCCTTTGTTCGGTTCGCCCACCGCACCGCCCCTTGGTCGATCAGAAATCCGGAGGGCCGCGGTGCGCCATTGTACTCCTACCCGAGAGTCGGGTAGTGCGGCAATATCATGTAGTGGCGGCTTTACGCCGCCATTTGGCGAGGTAAACTCGCCGCTACATCAAATTGACCCACTGCCGAATTATCAGGTTCGGCTCACGTCTTACTCCTTATTTCGTCTAAACCCACAGTCAGTCATTTACGTATCACTGAGCAGAAACGATAAGGAGAAGATCTTTATGAAGTCCTACCGATGGTTCAGCCTGGGAATTCTGACGCTAGCAGCCATGGTCATATGCCTCAGCGCGCCCGCTCGTGCCGCCGATGGCCACTTTGACCGCACCTTACAAGTCTCCGGCCCCGTGGAGCTCGATGTCCAAACGGGATCCGGGACCATCAACGTGCGCACGGGGGATAACTCCACCGTGCGCGTCAGCGGCACCATTCGAGCCTCGGGCGGGTGGTTCGACGGCGGCGACCAGGAAAAGAAGGTCCGCTATCTGGAGGCCAACCCACCCATCGAGCAGCACGGCAACGTCATCAAAATAGGCCATATTGAGGACGAGGACCTGCAACGCAACATCTCCATCAGCTACGAAATCGTGGTTCCTGTATCCACGCGCCTGCGCTCGAGTTCCGGCTCCGGCGAACAGGATGTGAGCGGCATCAGCGGCCCGGTGGAGGCTTCCTCCGGCTCGGGCAGCCTCAAGCTCGCGAACATCGGCGCCACCGTCAGGGTCTCGACCGGGTCCGGGCACATTTCCGTGGAAGGGGTGAACGGAGCGGTGCGCGCCACGACCGGCAGTGGTGAAATCCGCGCCACGGGTGTGGCGGGCGCCCTGCACGCCTCGACGGGCAGCGGCAGCGTCACGTTCCGCCAGACCGCGCCAGGCGAGGTGGAGGTCAGCACCGGATCGGGCACCGTGCAACTCGAGGGAGTTCACGGCACCGTGCGCGCCTCCACCGCCAGCGGCAACATCTCCGTGCAAGGCGAGGGTGAAGGCTCCTGGCGGCTCTCGGCCGCTTCCGGCAACGTCTCCGTACGCCTGCCCAGCCAGCAGGGTTTCACACTGCACGCGCAAACCGTCTCCGGCAGCATCCACACGGCGCGCGAAATGACCATGCAGAGCACGTCCAGCGGGCATGAAATCGAGGGGAAGGTCGGCGGGGGCGGCTTCCTGCTGGACGTCAGCACTGTCTCCGGGAGCATCAGCGTCGATTAGCCGCGGCGAGAAAGCGGGGGGGTGGTGTTCGCTTGCTTCGCTGCCATCTGATCGCGGATCGCTTTCATGCGTTCGCGAGCTTTTGCACTGCGGTTCCGACCATCGGGTGTCGCGTCAATCAACTTTTCGAGATTGACCGCGAATTGAGGTGCGTAAGCACTGCGGATTTCGCCAAGCAAGGGCTCGAGCTTGGAGAAGACGCCGATGTGCTCGCCATTGGTATTGGTAAAAAGGTCCAGGCCAATGGCTCCGTCATTGACGAGTGCTGCGGCCATGTCCCAATAGGACACCACCATCCGCAAATGACCGCTGTGCTCACCAAACATCGCCTCGGTGAAGTCCGCAATCGATTGCGGATTGAAATCCCGAAAATACCAGTCTCGCGCTTTGCGCATCGTTTCTTCCCTGCGCAATTCGTACAGCTTCAGGATGAGACCGGCTTCCTCTTGTTTCGACATAGAAATGGATCCTCCGTCTTCGGTTATGGTGATATCAGTGCGCCCTTCGCAAGGCTAATGTAGCAAATATAAGCGCTGGTAGTCCAGCCGGGCCTTGACAGCCTCACTTGACAGCCTCACAGATTGACATGCCGGCCCGCCCGGGGTTAGCATTCAATTATCATGTCGCGGCGGCAACAGAACGGAAGAAAAGTTGAAGTGGTCTGCCCATGCTGTGGCGCCACGCTGACGGTGGACGCCGAGCTCGGCAAAGTCTTATTCCATCAGGCGCCCGCCAAGCAGGATAAGGGTCCAGACCTGGACGATGCGGCCCAACTTCTCAAGAAGGAAGCCGAACGCCGCGAGGCCATTTTCCGCCAGAGTGCCGACGACCAAAAGATCAAATCGGAATTGCTCGACCGCAAATTCAAAGAAGCCTTCGAGAAAACCAAGGATCAACCCACCGGGCCGCCGATCAGGGATTTCGATTTGGATTAGATCGGATGGCCCGACGGCCGCCGCCCAGGGCGGGATTCCGGATTCCAGATTCCAGATTCAAGATTCCGGAACCCGACCAGGACCCAAGATCAGCCAATCAATAAATCGCTAAATCACAAAATCGCTAAAATGGCCGGTTTTCTTGACAAGGCCCTGCTCCAGGTTATAATTAGTGTTTTGTGTCAACGAGGCAAGGGTGCGCATAACCCTCGCAGAACTAGAACTTCACCGGGTCACTGCGTCTGAGAGCTATGCCCCGGGGTCGCTTGACTATCATGGAGCCGAGTTCCGGCAGGTGGCGCCGCTCAAGCTCAACGCCACCGCGGAGCTCCAAGGAACGGAAATCCGCATCCGGGGGCACCTGGCGACCACCCTCGAAGCCAGTTGCGACCGCTGCCTGGGAGCCGTCGAGATTCCGGTGAGCCGCGATTTCGACCTTTTCTATCGGCCGATGAAAAGGATCGCCAAGGAAGAGGAAATCGAAATTTCCGCGGACGAGATGGAGGTTGGCTTTTACTCCGGGGACGGAATCGAATTGGCAGAGGTGGCCACGGAACAGGTGATACTCTCGCTACCTATGAAGGTGATTTGCAGGATCGAGTGCCAGGGCTTGTGCTCGGTTTGCCGGGTCAATCGAAATTTTACGCATTGCAACTGCGCGCCCCCGCAGCAAGATTCGCCTTTTGCTTCCCTCAAGGAAGAGTAAAGGAAACTGAGTCACTGAGTTCGTGAGTGACTGAATCATTGAAAACAGAATGACCCACTGATTCACTGGTTCAGTGATTCAGTCTAAGAAGGAAGAAGATGCCGAATCCAAAACGACGACATTCTCACGCACGGAAGAATCGCCGGCGGTCCCATGATCATCTCACCCCGCCCGCGATCGCCGAATGCCCGCACTGCCACGAATCGAAGATGCCGCACCAAGTCTGCCCGCATTGTGGTTACTACAATGGGCAGGAAGTGATCCTGGTGAAGGAATCCGCTTAAAGGGTTAGATCTTGGCCCACGGAGATTTGCCCCGGCGCGATCCTGATCTTCCCGCGCCGGCCAGATTCCCCGGTTTGAACTGACCACCATGCGACGGATTGCTGTTGACGCCATGGGCACCGACTCGGCACCCGAGGCAGAACTCGAGGGAGCGATTGAGGCCGCACGCGCGGGGTACGCGGAGGTCTTGCTGGTGGGGCCACAAGATCGCCTCAGCCAGGAACTCAGCAAGCGGAAAGTCCAGGGTCTCCCCATCGAGATCGTCCACGCCAGTGAGGCGGTCACCATGGGGGACAAGGCCACGAAGGCCTTTCGCCAGCGGCGCGATTCCTCGATCCGCGTTACGGCGCGTCTGGTGCACGAGGGCAAGGCGGACGGCATGATCAGCGCCGGCAACACCGGCGCGGTGATGACCACCGCCAAAATCGTGCTCGGGGCACTGGAAGGCGTCGACCGGCCGGCCATCGCCCAGGTGTTCCCCACCTCCCAAGGCACGGCTGCGGTGCTGCTCGACGTGGGCGCGAACGTGGATTGTAAGCCGCACCACCTGGTGGAATTCGCGGTGATGGGCGAAACCTATTACCGCGTCATCTTCGGGGTGGAGCGGCCGCGCATCGGACTGCTTTCCATTGGCCAGGAAGATCACAAGGGGAATGAGTTGACACACGCTGCGCTGCCGCTGCTCAAGCAACTCACCTCGAATTTTATTGGTAATGTGGAAGGCCGCGATCTTTACAACGGCCGTGTGGACGTGATCGTGTGTGACGGGTTTATCGGCAATGTGGCTCTGAAGATCAGCGAAGGAGCCATCGAAGCCATCTCGAGTATGCTGAAGGAGGCTCTTACCAGTACGCTCTCCGCCAAGGTCGGTTACGTGCTGGCCCGAAGAGCCTTCCGCAACTTCAAGAAGCGCGTGGATTATTCTGAATATGGCGGGGCGCCTCTGTTGGGGGTGAAGGGCGTGTGCATCATTTGCCACGGCGGATCAAACCCCAACGCGATCAAGAATGCCATCCGGGTGGCGGCGGAATTTTCTGCCGGAAAAGTGAACGAGAAGATCGAACGCGAATTAGCGGCGGCTGCACAAAGGAATTGAGGCAGGAGTTTCCATGTCTGTTGCAGGGGTACTCGGAACGGGCTCGGCCTTGCCGGAGAAGGTAATCACCAACGCGGACCTTGAGAAGATGGTGGAGACCTCCGACCAGTGGATCACCGACCGCACCGGTATCCGCGAGCGCCGCCAAGCCGCTCCCCACGAAACCACCTCCACGCTTTCGGTGCAAGCCGCCCGCCACGCTCTGGATAAGGCGGGGCGGAAGGCCACGGATCTCGATCTGATTATTTGCTCGACGATTTCACCCGACATGCCGTTGCCCTCCACGGCCTCGCTCATCCAGCGCGAACTCGGCGCGCACGGGTGCTGTGCGTTCGACTTGGCCGCCGCTTGCTCCGGCTTCCTTTTCGGTATGACCGTGGCCGAACAATTCATCCGCACCGGCGCGGCGAGGTACGTGCTGGTGATCGGGGCCGAGCTGCTCTCGCGTTATATCGATTACCAGGATCGCGCTACTTGCGTCATTTTCGGCGACGGCGTGGCCGCCGCGGTGTTCGGGCCGGTCGAACCGCCCTCGGGAATCCTGGCGCATGAGTTGCACACCGAAGGCCAGTACGCCGATCACCTCTTCATTCCCGCCGGCGGCACCGCCCTGCCGGCATCCTGCCAGACCGTCCAACAAGGCGCGCATTACATCAAGATGCGAGGCAACGAACTCTTTAAGGTGGCCGTCCGCGCCCTGGAAGACGTGTCGCGGCACGTGCTGGAGAAGGCCGGGCTCACGACGGCGGACATCGATCTTTTCATCCCCCACCAGGCGAACCAGCGCATTACCGAGGCGGTTCGTGAGCGGCTGGGGTTGTGCTCGCAAAAGGTCTATTCCAATATTGACCGCGTCGGGAATACCTCCTCGGCTTCCATCCCCATCTGCCTGGATGAATGCGCGCGGAGCGGCCGCTTGCAGAAGGGCGACTTGGTGCTGATGTCCGCATTCGGCGCCGGCGTCACCTGGGGGGCGGTGTTGATGCGGTGGTGAGGCGAAATTGTAAATGGTAAATTATAAATGGTAAATCGGATTCCTACCTTTTACCCTTTACAATTTACCATTTACACTTTAGCGGCCCCGGACGAACACGTAAGATCATATCAAGTGAAGACAGCATTCCTATTTCCCGGTCAAGGTTCTCAGTATCCCGGCATGGGCCGGGAGTTGGCGCAGAGTTTCGCCTGCGCGCGTGCGGTCTTTACGGAAGCCGACGCCGCGCTGGGTTTCGCCATCTCCAAACTCTGTTTTGAGGGCCCGGCCGAGGAACTCCAACTCACCGCCAACACCCAGCCCGCGATTCTGGCTGTTTCCGTGGCCGCCGCGAGGATCTTGCGCGAAAGAGGAATTGCAGCGGATTATGTCGCTGGCCACAGCCTGGGTGAGTACTCAGCCTTGGTGGCGGCGGGCTCATTAAGCCTGTTCGACGCCGTGCGCTTGGTTCGAAATCGCGGCCAGTACATGCAGGAAGCCGTGCCCGTGGGCCAGGGCGCCATGGCGGCGATTCTAGGATTGGACAGCGCGGCGCTGGAGGAAATCTGCCGCCAAGCCGCGCAAGGGGAAGTGGTTTCCCCGGCGAACCTGAACTCGCCGGGCCAAGTCGTGATTGCGGGAAACACCGCGGCCGTGGCACGCGCCGTCGAATTGGCGAAAGGGCGTGGCGCCAAGCGTGCCCTCATGCTCAACGTCAGCGCACCTTTTCATTGTGCCCTGATGAAGCCTGCACAGGATCGCTTGAGTGCTGATCTGGATAAGACCCAAGTGGAAGACCCACAAGTGCCGCTGGTGAACAATGTGGGCGCGCAGGTGGCCACTTCCGCACCCGCCGTTCGCGAGGGCTTAAAGCGGCAGGTGACCTCTCCCGTGCGCTGGGAGGAATCGATTCGCCGCCTGCGCCAGGAGGGCGTAGACCGGTTTGTGGAAGTCGGACCGGGCAAGGTTCTTTCAGGGTTGATGCGGCAAATCGACCGCGCCGCCGAGTGCCTGCGCGTCGAAGACTGCGCCACGCTGAGCGAGGTCACGGAGCGTTTGGCGCCGGTGGGCGGAGTGTGCCGCGCATCAAATTGATGTCCTGGTAATCCTCTTGGATGGGAGCGGGTAGAAGTATGCTAAGTTTGGAGGGACGCGTAGCGATTGTGACCGGTGGGGCGCAGGGAATCGGCCGGGCTACGGTGATGGCTTTGGCCAATGCGGGCGCCAAGATCTCTTTGACCAATATTCGCTGCGCCAAGCTCGACCAGACCATCCAGGAACTGAAGGATATGGGCCGCGAGGCGCTGAAGTTCTGCGTCGACGTGACCGACGTCGAGGCCGTCCAGGAAATGGTCGACCAGACGATTGCCACCTGGGGCAAGATTGACATCCTGGTAAACAATGCCGGCATTACCAAGGACAACCTGGTGATGCGCATGAAGACCGAGGATTGGGCGGCCGTGCTCAAAACGAATCTGGATGGCACTTTCTACTGCACGCGGGCCGTGCTGCCTTGCATGGTACGGCAGCGCTGGGGGCGCATCATCAATATCGCCTCCGTGGTGGCGCAGGCCGGAAACGTGGGCCAGGCGAACTACATTGCCTCCAAAGCCGGCATCATCGGCCTCACCAAGGCTGTAGCCGCGGAAGTAGCCCGGCGGAATATCACGGTGAACGCCATCGCTCCGGGCTTTATCGCTACTCCCATGACCGACGTCCTTCCTCCAGAAATCAAGGAGAAGATGCTCAGCGTGATTCCGATGGGACGCATGGGCACGGATGCCGAAGTGGCGCACGGCGTGCTTTTCCTGGCATCGCCGGAAACGAGTTACATTACCGGTCACGTTCTGAATATTAATGGGGGCATGTACATGGCCTAACCCAGCGGATCATTGAAAAGCTGTCCGTGGTCCGTTGTCAGTCGTCAGTTGCTTAAGGCTTTCGGTCTCCGCGCATCTCGCGCAACGGACCACGGACGACGGACAGCTTTTCAATGGCCCGATGATTCAATTCCTTGACGCTTGCGGGAAGCTAAAGTTAGAATGACGGCCCCATGTAACCTTGAGGAGGATAGACTGATGGCTACGGTGGAAGAGAAGGTAAAACAAATTATTGTGGAGCAGCTTGGAGTGGATGAGGCGGAAGTAACGCCCACGGCGCACTTCGTCGACGATCTCGGCGCCGATTCCCTGGACATCGTGGAATTGGTGATGGCCTTTGAAGAGAACTTCGAGATCGAGATTCCTGACGAGGACGCGGAGAAGATTGCCACCGTCAAAGACGCGATTGACTACATACAGGGCCACACCAAAAAGAATTGAGCCAGTGAGCCATTGAGTCACTGAATCCCTGAATCGTTGAATGCCAGCGGGCCAATGAGCTAATGATTCAGTGACTCAGTAGCTCAATGATTCGGTCCCAGGAGGAGTACAGCTTGAACCGGAGAGTCGTCGTGACCGGTGTGGGATTGCTCACCGCCGTCGGCCTCGACACGGCCGAGACGTGGCAGAATCTCTTGGCGGGCAAGAGCGGCGTGGCGCCCATCACCCATTTTGATACCACCGGCTTCGCCACGCGCATTGCGGCGGAAGTCAAGGGGTTCGACCCGTTTCAGTTCATCGAGCGAAAAGAACTGAAAAAGATGGCGACCTTTATCCAGTATGCCCTCGCCGCCGCGCAGCAAGCGGTGCAGCAGTCCCACCTTCAGGTCACGCCCGACTTCGCCGAGCGCGTGGGCGTCTACATCGGCTCGGGGATCGGCGGATTCGACGTGATCGAGCGTGAGCACACGGCGCTGCTCCAGGGTGGCCCGCGCAAGATTTCACCTTTCTTCATTCCTGCCGCCATTGTCAACCTGGCTTCCGGTCAAGTCTCCATTCGCTATGGCGCCAAGGGACCGAACTCCGCCACCTGCACCGCGTGCTCCTCCAGCGCCCATGCCGTGGGCGATTCCTTTAAACTGATCCAGCGCTGCGCCGCCGACGTGATGATCTGCGGCGGCACGGAAGCGGCCATCACCCCCATGGGCGTGGGCGGATTTGCCGCCATGCGTGCCCTCTCCACGCGCAATAGCGAACCGGAAAAAGCCAGCCGCCCGTTCGATCGGGAGCGCGACGGCTTCGTGATCGGCGAAGGCTCGGGCATCCTGGTCCTGGAAGCACTGGATTTCGCGCTCCAGCGCGGCGCGCCGATCCTGGCGGAAATCGTCGGCTACGGCATGTCCGGCGACGCCTTCCACATCACCCAGCCGGATGAAAATGCCGATGGAGCCGTGCGCGCCATGCGGGCGACGCTCGCCGACGCGGAGATTCCTCCCGAACAAGTCAGCTACATCAATGCCCACGGCACCTCCACGCCTTACAACGATCGCCTGGAAACCGTGGCCATCAAGAAAGTCTTCGGCCACCACGCTTACCAGATGCCGGTGAGTTCCACCAAATCGATGACCGGCCACCTGCTGGGCGGCGCGGGCGGACTCGAGGCGGGGATCACCGTCCTCGCCCTGCATGACCAGGTCATTCCGCCCACCATCAACCTGGACAACCCCGACCCGGATTGCGACCTCGATTACGTGCCCAACCAAGCGCGCCAGGCCGAGGTGGAGTACGCCCTCTCCAACTCCTTCGGCTTCGGCGGCACCAACGCCGCGCTGCTCATGAAGCGGTACAGGGGGTAGCGCGGGATTTCAATCCCCTGGCTGGTGTCGGACCTGAAAATCCGCCCCCTTTTCGTGGAATTCGCCTCACTATATTAGGACACCACTGGCGCTGGAGGTTGTTATCCGGCGAAGAGTCCTTCCACCGTCTTCAAGGGAATATACATCCGGTTCTGTGTGTCAGGAAAGGAACGAAATCCATACTTGGAGTAGAAGCGCCGGGCGTTTTCGTCTTTGACATCAACAATGACCGCCAGCGACGCGACGGTTCCAACGTTGTCGAACGCCCGCCTCAGCGCATCCAGGAGCAGCAAGTCTCCAATGCGTTGTCCGCGGAACGCGAGGTCGCGGGCGAGGCGCCCGATCAGCGTTGCCGGCAATTGAGGATAGCGCGGCCACTTCAGCTTCTTGATGTCTTCCTCGGGGAGGTCGTCGGCCAGGATGACGGTCGATGAGAGCGTGTAATAGCCCGCGATACGATTTTCCGGGGTCAACAATACAAAAGGGGCGGCGGCATGTTTGTGCGCGTCCTGTCCCGCTTGATCGCGCAGGTAGCGGTCCAGCGGTTCGATGCCACACGAAAAAGCCGCCCGGTCGTGGTCGCCGAGCGGCTCGATCCGAAAGGCGGGTTGGGCGGGACTCACCGTTTTCCCATCACCTGCTTATAGTACCGGGCGGCCTCTTGCAGGCGCCGGTTGGGCGGAGGAGGATCGAGCAGCGAAGCCACGAAGGCTTTCCGGTCGCGCCGACTTAAATCGATCAGTTCCCGTTCTCGAATCACCCGCCGGGCAGACTCGACGGCACTCTCTACGATAAAATCCGTCAGGGTTCGCCCTTCGAGGTTGGCGGCTTCTTGGCACAAGGCTTTGGTTTCAGCATTGACCCGTGCCTCGATCCGCTCCACCTTGCGGATTGCGGTTGTTGCCATAACAACTTCCTCCCCGTTCAAAAACTACCTTCCTATCGTACGGCAGGTGGCCGTACATCACAAGAAGATTATCGGCGTTGTCTACAAAGACTTGCGAGACTAGAGTTTCCGGGCGCTACGACCGATTGGGCTGGGTTACGATCTCGCACTTCTGGCCATTGATGGGCGCACGCGGATTTGAAAATGAAGGGCTCGGTTCCGGGTGAAAAGCCGCGGACCTAAACCGCAGGTCCGCGCTGCCGGCTTACGGCTCAGGGAATCAGCTTAAGGTGGGGGAAACGGCGGAAGTCCTTCTTGTTGAAGGTGGCCAACACCGGAGTTTTGGTTTCCTCGGCCAGAGCGACCAGATAGGCGTCCACGATTTCGACGTTGTGGGCGCCGTAAATCTCGATACACCGCGAAACCACCCGCGGCTCAAGCGCCGTCACCCCCGGAGTATCGAGGAGGGCCTCGAGCAAGCCCGTGATGTATTCCCGGCTGGCCCGGTAGAACGATTCGAGCGTCCAGACGACCTGGGCGATCACCAGGCTGGGGACGAGCAAGCGCAGGGTGCCCTCGCCCGCCTGCTCAAAAAGCCGTAGCGCCTGGCGCCGATGGGACGGATCATCTCCGAGAGCGTGCCGCAAGATTACATTGGTGTCCAGCAAGACTTCTTCAACCATGGGCAAGCTCCCGCGCCGTCCTGGCGGCCACCGCTTTCTTCACGCGACGCCGCACTTCCGCGTCCGAAAGCCCCGCCTGCGGAGAACGCAAAGTTCCGGCCCAATGCACGATGGTCTTTCGCACCGGGCGCACCTTGATGCCGTCGGCCTCCTCTTCAAAGGCCACCCGGCTCCCCGCCCCCAGATTAAATCGCCGGCGCAATTCCTGCGGCAGTGTCACCTGCCCCTTGACGGTCAGTTGTGATGTTTTCATACACCTTTCCCCCAGGCTTCGGTATTACCATATCACAAAGAAGTATTACTATCCATCGGCGGTGGCAGCGCGAAGCAGCGGGCAGCCCACAGGGACGCGTGTTTTGCGTTCCTGTGCGGCTTTTCATTTCGTATTCGCGACGAGAAACATCGTAACGCGGCTCGAATTTGGGAAGGTCCGCGGAGGAATTCAACTGACGGATACCTCCAGGCTACCCCTCCTTTGCCGAAGTCAATTCGGTGGAGAGGGCAATTTCGTTGCATGAAATTTCCGACCGCCCCACGACCCGATGGCGGGAGCCGGTAGCGCGGACCTGCTCCCCAAGGTCCGCGGCTTTTCGGCTTCAAAGGCGCGGACGCGCATCGAAGAGGAGCAGGGTAGCAGACCTACACGTAGTTTGTGTTGGTCTGCGCTTTTTCTTTCGCTTCGCGCTCCCGGCTACCAGTTCTTCAGCAACTCGGCGGGCGAAACCACTTGGGCTGAAAGTTTGTTTTGCGGAAAATCTCTGGGGTTTAGAGTGACCAGGAAATCGGCTCGACCCGCTTCCGCACACCCACAAAAACAATTATCGCCGGGATCGGGCGAGAGTTCGGTAATCTCGGCCACAGCCACCTCCTCCGCTTCTTCCCTGAGAAGATTTATCAACCTGCCCGCCACATTGGGGCGAACGTTCAGGCGCTGCGCGACCTCTTTATACTCCGCCAAGATCTCCCCAGTCACGAGCCACACAAAGCAGCTATTCCGGACCCACATTTCGAGCAGATCAGCACTACTGTTCTTGCCCGGCACGAACGGACGCCTGAACGCTGATATCCCTGCAATCACCACGGACGTGTCCACAACAACTCTATACCCGCGCCGCTTGTGAGTCTGGCTCAACGGTAACCTCGGGCTTCTGTTTTCTTTCGTTTCGGTACTGCCGGATAACTTTCAGAACATCGTCCGGAGGTACATTTTCGATTTCCTGGGCCGCCTCTCTGAAGTGTGGCCAGAAACTCACTTTTCCACCCGCGCCGCTTTCTGCCGCGGGGCAGGTCTTTGTATAATTCGGCGACTTTAAGCCTTTCTTCAAGTTGCTGGGCCAGTTCTCGAAACGGCACCTTCACTTCCACCGCAATCCCTCCCGGCGAAGGCCGTGATTTGAAAACGAGGACATCCAATTTCTCATCCGACAAGGAGCCGAAACGATCGACCAGGGCATCTGTAAACGCCGTAAGCAACTCCGTATTGGCGCCCAGTGCCTTCTTCAAGAATAGGGCGACCTTAGCCGCATAAAGGACGTTGGCATCAAAGACAAAGAGGCCCGCACGCCGTCTCGGACTGACCACTCCAAATTGGACAAGATTCTGCAGCTCTTTGGGTGAAATCTCAAGCACCGCACTGGCCTGTTTCAGTTTCAAGGGAGCACGCTGCATGGGTTGACTCCTTCCATTATCATCTAAACATTAGCCCGTAATGTGTGCGGATGTCAAGATCCCAGCGGGTAGCGCACGGGTATGCGTATTTTGCATTCCTGTGCGGCTTTTCGCTTCGTGTTCGCGACGAGAAACATCATAACGCTGCTCGAATTCGGGAAGATCCGCGGAGGAATCCGTCGGCGGACGGATGCCTCCACGCCACCCCGCCTTTGCCAAAGTCAATGCGGCGGAGAGGGCAATTTTGTTTACACCAGCTCGATCGATACCCGTCGGCCCACCATGGCTGCCGCGCGCTGAAGGCTGGAAAGCGTGATGTCGTTCTTGGGATCGAGCAGACGGTCAACCTGGGTCCGGCTCGTCTTGAGCAGCGCCGCCATCCGCGACTTGGAGATTTTCTTTTTCTTCATGGCCTGGGCAAGCTGCCACGCCACCACCTCCTTAACGGCCTGGGCTTGCGCCTCTTCAAAGATGCCTTCCTCGCGGAGGAAATCATCGATGCTCGAACCCATATGTTTCTTGCTCATGGCGGATCAGTGTACCTTATAATGTACAGGCGAGCAAGCTCATTGACCTAAAGTTGGCGGTCCGTTTTCTCGTGGGCGCCTTCTCACCACTGAGACACAGAGGCACAGAGTGATGAAATCAAAAGGCCTTCTCTCTGTGTCTCAGTGCCTCGGTGGTTTAGATATGTCTGCTTTTTATCTTTCATGTCGCGCACCCCGGGCTTTCGGTAGTGGTGTCATTTGGAAGTGGCACGGGCGTCCCGCCCGTGAACGGTCACGGCCAAGATGGCCGTGCCACCGCAAATGACACCGCTGCCGGGCTTTCAACGTTCTTGCACGCGCCGCCGGAATGAAATAAAGTGCGGCGGCAAGAGGTGGGTGCGGCGCTTGGTGAAGGGAGGGTTTTATGAAAGGTCTGCCTGCCCGGCTTTATGCGGACCTCGCGATTCTGGCCTGCAATGTGTTCTTCACGGTGATTTTCGTGGGGGCGTATCGCGCGCGGGGGGCATTGAAGGGCCGGGCGGATCGTCTGATCGCATTCTTCTCCCCGCCGCACGAGACCAAGACCGCCCATCCCATCCTGTGGCTTTTTGGGGTGAGCTTCGCGGCTCTCTATCTGGAAATCATGCTGATCCGCTGGGTCAGCACCGAGGTTCGAGTCTTTGCGTACTTTCAGAACCTGGCGCTCATCGCCTGTTTTCTCGGCTTCGGGATCGGTTGTTTTTATGCCGCGCGGCGCCGAAGCGTGGTGTGGAGCATCTTCGCGATGACGGCGCTGGTGATGCTGGTGCAATCGCAGGAGGCCTTCGGGCTTTGGAAGCGGTTTGATAACAGCGTGACATCGATTCTCTCGATGTCCGCGGACGCGATCATGTGGGGCAATATGTTCAGGAACGAGGGGCCGGAAACCCGCCTGCTGTTGACTTGGGCCGCCATTCTGGTGGTCGTTTGCCTCTTGCTCCTGTTGATGGCCGTAATGATTCCCCCCGGACAGTGGGTGGGGTATTACCTGGACATCGCTCCGGACCCGATCAAGTCCTACTCGGCCAACCTGCTGGGCAGCGTGGCGGGAATCTGGGCCTTCGCGGGGCTGGCCTTCATCTCCCTTCCCCCTTCGTACTGGTTCGGCGGGGCGTTCCTGCTCCTGGTGCTGATCGGCCCCGGCCGGCGGCGGCTCATTTTGCCGGGCTTGCTGCTGGCGGGAGCCTGCGTACTCCTTTTTCATCTGGGAGGCACGCCCTGGGTGACAACCTATTGGTCTCCCTACCAGAAACTTACCGTCGAGGACTTGGGCGATCAGCAGTATCAGATTAAGGTGAACAACACCGCGTACATGGCGATTGCCAACACCACGGCGGACTACATGGTCCGGCACCCGGCGATTGCCGGCCGCTACCGCAGCTCCAGTTCCTACGACGCTCCCTTCCGGTTTGTGGGGAAGCCGCGACGAGGTTCTGATCGTGGGTGCGGGAGCCGGAAACGACGCTGCCGCCGCCTTGCGCAACGGCGCCGGTGAAGTGGACGCGGTCGAAATCGACCCGGTCGTTTATTCCCTGGGGGAGAGTCTGCACCCCGCCCAACCCTATGCCTCCCCGCACGTGCATAAAATCCTGAACGACGCGCGGGCGTTTCTGCGCAGTACCCACAAGGAATACGACCTGATCCTGTTCGGGCTGCTCGATTCGCACACGCAATTCTCCGACTTCAGCAACATGCGCATCGACAATTACGTGTATACCGAGGGCTCATTCCAGGAGGCTAGAGAGCTGGCTGAAGCCGGGCGGGGATCATGGTGGTGAAATTCGAGGTGCGCAACCCGTGGACCTGGGTGGGCCAGCGCTTCTACACGATGCTCGAAAGGACCTTCGGCCGGCCGCCCGTCGTTTTCTATGCGCCCCAACTGGATGCGCTCTCGCCGGCCACGATTTTCGTCACCTCGAACGATCCCGGCCTGTGGGCGCGGGCGGCGCAGCCCAACCTGGCGGGCCTGGTGGCGGAAAACCCGCCGCCGTTTTCTGTGGCGACGGCGGGTGCGGTGGTTCCCGCTACCGACGATTGGCCCTACGTTTACCACCGGGACCGGTCCATTCCGCGCACCTACCTGGTGGTGTCACTGATCCTCCTGGCCATGACGATCGTGCTGGTGCGCGGGCCGATGGAACTGCGGCAGGTTTCCACTCTGCAATTCTTCCTTCTCGGGGCGGGTTTCCTGCTGATGGAGACCCAACTGGTGAGCAGGCTGGGCTTGTATTTTGGCACTACCTGGCTGGTGAACTGCGTGGCCCTTACGGCCATCCTATGCGTGCTGGTGGTGGCCAATGCTTACGTCAAACTCGCGCGGCCGAACCGGCTCTCGCCCTACTATGTCTTGCTGGTCGTGAGCCTCCTGGGGAACTACTTGTTGCCTTGGGAGCGCCTTCCCTATGCGGCCAGGACGGTAGGCCTCGGGTTGAGCGCGGCGTATTCGATTTCGCTTTTCTTCGCGGGGGTTCTCTTCACCGAGATGTTTCGGCGGGAACAACGCAAGTCCAACGCCTTTGGCGCGAATATCCTGGGAGCGGTGGCCGGCGGGCTCTCCCAAAACATCTCGTTCCTGACGGGGATGAAATCACTGCTGATTCTTGCGGCACTTTCCTACGGCCTGGCCGGCTTGATTCATCTTCTCAAGTTAAGTCCGGCCGTGGGCGTGAACACCGCACCCGTTCCTTCCGAACCCTGAGGGCTGCGGTAAGAGGCTGGACGGATCATGGTCTTGTTCCGGGTGGGACGCCACGGCGTCGATCATGTGCCATGGCGTCGCGAGGCAGGGAGGTGCGAGGTTTAATCTGCGTAATCAGAATGAATCTTGATTTTCTTGCCGGCGATTACGGTGATCTTCTCCTCATAGAACGTTTGCCCTTTGGCATTGCGCAACTCAATGGTGTGGGTGCCGGCCCGCAACGGGAATTTTTTCAGTTCGCCCGTGAGGCCGGCGTATCCGCCATCAACGAAAATCTGCTCACCCTTCTGTTTCGTCTGAATCTCAACCTCGCCCGCATTGGGGGCGTAGTAGTAACCCGGTCCGTACCAGGGGCCGTACCAACCGTAATAGCCGGGGTAAAACCCGAAGCCAACCCCCCCATAGAACCCACGGCCACCGTAGAATCCGCGTGCCGATGCTGCCGGCACAAAGGTCACCAACGCCAAAAGGGCAATCGCTGAATATTTCAACAATTGTTTCATCGCTGCTGCCCTCCTTCCAACGCCGGCCTTCTAAGCCCTCTTGCTCTCGACCGGCACACCCACTTTGATGCAAAAAGTGACATTTTTGCTGCTTCCCGTAAGCTCCTTAGTATCAATCACGTAGGCGCGACAATTTTGGGGAATCTCGGAGAGTAGTGGGAATTCTTGGGATATCCACTTTTCTTTTTTCACTCGCGGCGGCCATTCAGATTTTATTCCAGTACCAAAGGCTATAGCCGGTGGCGCGGTCCAGGGGAAGTTTGGCAATCTTGAGATGCAGAAGGATCTGGCCGCGATGGTGGCCCTCGTGGGCGAGTGCGTAGCCAAGAAAACCCACCGGCCCCAACTTGGTGCCTTTGATCTGCCCCGTGCGCTCGGCGTCAGCGAACAATTCTCCCATGGCTTCGCCGGAATCAATCAGCGCCTGCCGCAGCGCCGCGCGTGGAGCCGTACCCCCCGGGATTTTCTTGAGGGTCTTTGCCAAAGCGCTCGCGCGGCGTTCGAGCCAATAGAAACGCGCCATGTGAATATGCACAAAATAACTTGTCACCGTCCTGCCCCGGGGAAGGATCGTCGCCGCCAGTTGCTCATCGGTCAGAGCATCGAGCAACCGCAGGTTGACGCGATTGTTGAGGTGCCAAGTGTCAGCGAGAGTGCACTGGTTCGTAGTTTGGTCTGCCATAAGTCTCCTGAGGTTTTTGGGATTCCGGGGGCCGCCGGCTATATCCCTAAAAAGTTAGATTGACTATGGGCCGTCGAGGGTGCAGAATTTTCATTGGGGCTGTCAGGGAAAAACAGTTCAGGTTGCCGGAGGCTCAAGTCCCCGGATCTCACGTGGGGTACACCAATGCACGGGAAGAAGTGGAAATTCGGCATCGGCATCGGCATCATTCTCGCCGTAGTAGCTTGGGAAGGCATTTCCGGCTTCCAGGAAAGCAAGACCTACTATGTGACGGTGAATGAGCTCACCCAAGCGCAAACGGCGCGCCGCCACGTGCGGGTGGGTGGAGTCGTCACGCAGGGGTCCATCGAGCGCCGCGCCGGACAACTCAGCTTTCGGCTTGCCCAGGATGCAAAATCCATTGCCGTTACTTACGTAGGAACCGATACGCTGCCTGACACCTTCAAGGACGGTGCGCAAGCGATTGTTGACGGCGATTATCTGGCCAACGGGGAGTTCCGCGCCGAGAAGATTCAGGCCAAATGCGCTTCCAAGTATCAGGCTGCGCCAGGCTCAAAGGGAGCGAGGCTGAAAAGCCCGGTTGCCACGTTGAGCGGTGCGATATAAGTTTCCGGGCTTAGCACCTTAGGCCACCCGGAATCCATCTCTCGAAGAACCACCCTTCAGGGAGTATTTATGAACCAAGTCGGTAGCGTCGGCCTTATTGCCTCCCTGGCATTCGCGGCCTATGCCCTGGTTGCCGGGGCCGTGGGGGGCATCCTGCGTAGTCCGCGCGTTACCCGCAGCGCTGAGCGTGCCGCCTGGGGGTTCTTCCTGATGGTTACACTCGCCGTCGTGGCCCTGGAATACATGATCCTCACGAACGACTTCCACAACGCCTATGTGGCCGAACATTCCAACCGCGATTTGCTCACGTATTACAAGGTGGTGGCGCTGTGGGCCGGGCAGGAAGGCTCGCTGCTGTTCTGGACGTGGCTGCTTTCGATCTATAGCGCCTTGGTGGTTTGGCAGAACCGCCGCAAGAACCGCCAGTTGATGCCCTACGTGGTTTCCGTGCTGATGGGCGCGGGCGCTTTCTTTTCGCTTCTCGTGTTTTTCGTAGCCAATCCCTTCCAGGAACTCTCTCTGGTATCGAGTGCTGGGACACAGGCCTTTACCGCGCCGGATGGCAACGGACTGAACCCGCTCCTCCAGTACCACCCCATGGTGATTCATCCCCCCATGCTTTACCTGGGGTACGTGGGCATGGTGGTGCCGTTCGCCTTTTGCATGGCGGCGCTCATCACCCGGCAATTGGGTGACAACTGGATTCGCACCACCCGCCGCTGGACCATGGTTCCGTGGATGTTGCTCGGCTGTGGAATCCTGTTGGGCGGCAACTGGGCCTACGCCGTGTTGGGATGGGGCGGCTATTGGGGATGGGACCCGGTCGAGAATGCGTCGCTGCTGCCGTGGCTCTCGGGGACCGCCTTCCTGCATTCGGTGATGATCCAGGAAAAGCGTGGAATGCTGAAAGTCTGGAATGTCGCGCTGGTCATCCTGACGTTTTTCCTGAGCATCTTCGGCACCTTTCTGACGCGCAGCGGGATTGTTTCCTCCGTACACGCTTTCGCGCAATCCAACATTGGCCCGTTCTTCGCCGTTTTCCTCGCCATCATTCTGTTCTTCTCCGTCACCTTGCTTTTCCTGCGCCTGGACCATTTGAAAAGTGAGAACAAGCTTGATTCCATGGTCTCGCGCGAAAGCGGCTTCCTTTTTAATAATTGGATTTTGCTGGCGCTGGTGTTCGCGGTGTTCTGGGGAACCCTGTTCCCGGTGATTTCCAAGGCCGTCGAGAATGCAACGGTCACGGTGGGCGCGCCGTTCTTCAATAAAGTGGCGATTCCCATGGGCCTGCTGCTCCTATTGTTGACCGGCGCCGGACCGCTGCTGGCATGGCGCAAGACGTCATTCCAAAGTCTGAAACGCAATTTCACCCTGCCGCTCATCATGGCGCTGGTGGCAGGCGTAGTGATGTTCGCCGAGCGCGTGCGCAATCTCTACGCGTGGATGACCCTGTTCCTCTCCGTTTTCGTTCTCGTCTGCATCGTGGGAGAATTCTGGAAGGGCGCGCGCACTCGCATGAGGACCGCCAAGGAAAACTTTGTCCTGGCGCTTTACAACCTAACAATGCGTAACACAAGGCGTTATGGGGGATATATCGTGCACATCGGCATTGTGCTACTTTTTGTCGGGTTTGCTGGACAAGCCTTTAAAACGGACGCAAAGTCGCTGATGCAGGAAGGCGACCTCTTGTCTGTAAAGAATTATATGCTGCGTTGTGACGGTCTCATCACCGGCGATACGCCCAACTATGAATACACGCGCGCCCTCATTACCGTGACCAAGAATGGCGAGGCTTTCACCTCGATGCATCCGGAAAAACGCTTTTATAAGGCCAGCCAGCAGCCCACCAGTTACGTGGCCATCCACCCCACTCTGTCAGAGGATGTCTATGTTGTACTGGCGGGAATGGATCCGGACACCGGCAAGGCCATCATCCAGGTGTTTATCAATCCGTTGGTGATGTGGGTGTGGATCGGCGGTGTGGTGACGCTATTGGGCACGTTGCTGGCCATGATTCCCAGCCGTGTCGAACGCGAGATGGCGGGAATGCACCAGGCGCAGGAATTGGCAGTGCAGGCGGGCGATGCGTACTAAAAAACAGTCCGAAGTCCGGCCTCGTAGGGGCACCCCTCGTGGGTGCCCTCCACAAGTGCACCCACGAGGGGTGCCCCTACGAGGCCTCGGACTTCGGACTATTCTCCTGGCCGCCTTTCTGCTTGCCTCGCCGGTGGCGCGGGGAGATAGCGCGCGCAAACCCACCGAGGAAGCCATTGGCAGCGAAGTGCAGTGTACATGTGGCTGCGTGGCGCCGCTCAACCAGTGCCCGCACCTTGATTGCGCCGAAAAGGCAGAGATGCGGGCTTTCATCAAGAAGGAAATTGCGGACGGCAAGGATGAAACGGCCATTCTCCAGGATATTTCGATCCGTTACGGCGTGCAGGCATTGACGGCCCCCCCGGCCAAAGGATTCAATCTGGCGATTTGGATTCTTCCCGGTGTCGGCCTGCTTGCCGGGCTTGGCATCGCGGTGGTCATCGTGCGCCGATGGAGGCGCAAGCCTGCCACCTTGCCCGCTCCCACGCCCGCGTCCCTGGACCCCAAGGTCCTCACGGCGGTGGAAGAGGAAATGAAATCGGCGGGAATGGGATAAGGGCAGGAGTCAGGAGACAGAATCTAGAAGTTAGTAGTTAGAAGCTAGAAGTCAGAAGCCAGGAGACAGGAGTCAGAATTTAGAAGCTAGGAGTTAGAAGCCAGAACATGACGGACATAGGTTCCAGTAGGCCGCAAACAGGTGCGAACCTCTGTGTGCCGACCATGGTTGATTAGTGTGGTTTTATTCTGACTCCTGGCTCCTGACTTCCGACTCCTAGCTTCTGGCCCCTGGCTCCTGACTTCTAGCTTCTAACTGCTAGATTCTGATTCCGACTCGCGGAAAATTATGTTACTCAGCACGGCAGTTCTAATTGCGGTGGGGATGGCGGTGTACACCATCTTCCCTTTGCTCAGTGCGGAAACCGCGGGTGGCCCTCTGCCCCTGGATGTGACGGTGCTCGGCGATCTGAAGCGGCGGCGGTTGGTGGTCTACGATAACCTGAAGGACCTGGAGTTCGAATTTCAGTCCGGCAAAATCGCGCGCCAGGACTACGAAGCCTTGCGGACGAACTACCTGGGCGAGGCAGCGGGGTTGATGGCGGCCACCCAGGAGGCCGAACTGCTCAAGCAGGACGATGCCGTGGTCGAGCGCGAAATCGCCGCGCGCCGCGCGCAACGCAAGACGCAGCCTAAAATCGAGTACACTTGTGCAGCCTGCGGGTATGAGAATCCGCTGCCGGTAAAATTCTGCGGCGAATGCGGGGCGCGCCTTGCCGCTCCAGGGAAAAAACGAGTGTAGCGCGGCCGAGCCGCAATCCAAGAAGGTCTTCACCACGGAGACACAGAGGTCACGGAGAATAGACGGAGGGAAGCGCTGTAGGTCAACATTCGAGGAACTGTTATCCTGTGCTTTTCTCTGTGGTCTCTGTGCCTCTGTGGTGAATCTTTTCTTCGCAGCGCTCGAACCAAGTCGCACCGGTCAGGTCCCATGAAGGTAAATGTGTTTCCCTCCAAATTCTTCATCATTTCGGCGGCCTTCCTTTGGCTGCTGGAACCAAGCACGGTTCTGCTGGCCGCCGGGGGCAAAATCTCGGGGCAAGTGTTGAATGGCACCACGGGCAGCCCGGTGGCTGGCCAGAAGCTTCAACTCTTGATGCCGCGCGGCGGGATGCAGCAAGTTGCCACCGCGGTAACGGATTCGAGTGGCCATTTTGTAGTGGCCGCAAGCGACCTGGCCACCGATTCTTTTTACCTCCTCCAGGCCACTTATCAGGACGTGAATTACCACGCTCCGGTAAAGTTTGACGACCGTGGCCAAGCCCGCGCCGACATCACCGTTTACGATGCCACCCGCGCGCCACCGCCCCTGCGGATCGAGTCCGCCCGCATCATTTTACGCGCCGAGGGTGACAAGGTTCACGTGCAGGAGATGTTCGCGATCCGCAACTCCGTGGCCCCCCCGCGCAGCTATGTGAATGCTGACGGCACATTCCTCTTTCACCTCGCGAAGACCGCCGGCGATCCCACCGCCGCGGTTGCCGGTTTGATGAACATGCCTCTGCCCGAACCCGTGAACCCCGGCAAAGGGCCGGGTGACTTCTACATCCAGTATCCCCTCAAGCCCGGCCTGACCGTGATGATGGTTGCTTACGACAGCGATTACGCTTCGAGCAAGCTGGACCTTACCGACTCCGTCGCCTACCCCATCGACAGCGTGGAGCTGCTCGTCTCGCCCTCCAACCTTTCCGTGGATTCCCCGCTGTTCAAGGCCGCGGGCGCCGACGCGGAAACAGGAAGCCAGAAATATCTGGCGGAAAGCGTGCCGCCCAATGCCCCACTCGCCGCCAGCCTCAGCGGCGAAGCGGCGGCCGGTGAAGCGGCGCCAGCCACTGCCTCGGCCAGCCAGCCTGACTCGGAAGTGAAGGTACTTCCCAACTCCATGTCGCGGATGGGAGGGCCGCTGCTTGCCTGCTTCCTGCTGGTCCTTTTGTGGGGGTTGGGCGTGCGCGTGGCGAAGGAATGGCCCAAGTGGAAAGCCCAGCAGAGCGCCAGCCAGCTTCAAAGAGCGCTGGAAGCCGAAGTGGAAAAGTTGTTTAATTCGATTGCCGACTTGGACGAGCTCTTCGCCGCCGGCAAGATTGCAGAAAAACCCTATTGGAAAGAGCGCCTGGAATTGAAAGCGCGCTTGGTGGCGACACTGAAGAAAGCTCCGCCCGCGCTGCTCGAGTCCTATGCCATCCGACACACCCCGCACTAAACCCGCGCTCGAACTGCGCGATGTTTCCAAACAATTCGGGATCTTTCAGGCTTTGAGCGGCGTGTGCCTGCGCGTCGAGCCCGGAGATTCCATTTTGCTCTACGGGCCGAACGGCGCGGGCAAAACCACGCTGCTGCGCGTGCTCTCCACGCTGGCGCGTCCGAGTGAGGGCAAGGTTCTGTATGCCGGCGCCGACGTCCTCGCCCACCCCGCCGCCGCGAAGGCCGCCATCGGGTTCGTTTCCCACACCACGTTTCTTTACGGCGAGCTCACCGCGCGTGAAAACCTGGAATTCGTGGGGAAGCTCTTCGGCCTAACCGATCTGCCGCAGCGGGTGGCCGGCGCGCTGGACCTCTTCCACCTGTGCGAGCGAGCCGAAACTCCGGTACGCGAACTTTCGCGAGGATATCAGCAACGGGTTTCGCTCGCGCGAGCATTCTTGCACGACCCGCAGTTTCTGTTCCTGGATGAGCCCTTCACCGGACTCGACGCGGCCTCCACCGAGTCCCTGCAAGACCTGATGCAGCGCCTGCAAGGGCAAGGCAAAGCCCTGATTTTCTCCACCCACGACTTCGAACAGGGCAAAGCCATCGCGAAGCGGCTCGTAGCGCTGGAAGGCGGAAAGGTGCGGTACGACGGGCCGGTAAAAACGGAAGTCAGGAGCCAGGAGCCAGGAGACAGGAGGGGGTAGCCGCGGTCAGTGCAGTTCTGACCGTGGGCTTTTCATTGATGCCCGGCGCCCCAATGGCAACCGCGCGTTCTTAGTCACGGAAGAACCCACGGTCAGAAATGCGCTGACCGTGGCTACGTCCCTAAATTACGGGTCACGATTTATTCTGGCCCCTGACTCCTGACTCCTCGCTACTACGATGCGCACTCTTCGAGTCATCTCCGCCATTTTCGTGAAGGACCTGCGCGTCGAGTGGCGGCACCGCGAGACGCTTGCGTCCATGTGTATCTTCGGCCTTTTGGTGGTGTTCCTGTTCAACTTTGCCTTCGAGCCGGCGCGCGAGGAGACGCTGCGCCTTTTACCCGGCCTGCTGTGGATTGCGTTTGCCTTTGCCGGGGTGTTGGGATTCAACCGTTCTTTTGCGGCGGAGCGTGAGAACGCGGGGCTGGAGGGCATGCGCCTGGCGCCGATCGATCCGGGCGCCATTTATCTGGGCAAAATGCTCGCCAACCTGTTTTTTATGGGCATTGCCGAGGTCATTGTGGTGTTCGCGACCAGCCTCTGGTATAACTTCTCTTTCATCCCGGCGCTGGGCTGGTTTGCACTTACCACTTTCTTTTGCACGTTGGGCTACGTGGCGGTAGGCACGACTTTCGGAGCCGTCGCCGCCAACACTCGCATGCGCGAGGTGATGCTGCCGGTCCTCCAGTTCCCGGTGGCCGTCCCGATCTTCATTGCCGGGGTAGAGGGAACTACCGGAGCCCTCAAGGGTGACCCGGTCAGCGATTATGCGGGGTGGATCAAACTGGCGGCGGGATTTAGCATTATCTTTGTGGTTTTGTCGTATTTGTTGTTTGAGTATGTTTTAGAGGAATAGTCCTTGGTCCTTTGTCCGTGGTCCGTGCTCCGAAAAGCTCTGGATACCGTACCTGTGGCAGTTTGACTTCCGGTGAACCACTCGCAAAATGATGGATGGCGAGCGTACAATAAAGGCACTGAAGTTGGTCGAAGGAAAGCGGCTCATGTAAAAGAGCCCGGCCTCAGCCAATTGAGACGGAGCGCATGCTTATGATTAAGTCTCTGCACGCTGAAAACTTCCGGTGTTTCAAAGAGTTAGACCTCTTTGACCTGCAACGCGTTAATGTGGTCGTCGGGATGAATGCGACGGGTAAAACGGCCCTATTGGAGGCCATGCGCTTGGCTCTTGGCGCAACGCCAAATGTTCTATGGGGCATGAATCAGACAAGAGGCTTTTTGCAGGGTGTTCAACAACCTATAACCCGCGAGGGATTTGAGTTACTGTGGAGTCCGTATTTCTTCAATTTTGACGCATCGAAGGCGATTCTCTTGGACTGCGGTGACAGCGAAAACTATCATGCTACCACCCGAATCTTTTATGATGTACAACGATCCGTGACGGCAGTCCCTCAGCAGGTGCCGCAACAGCAACCACAACCAGTGTTGCCCAGTTCCTTCATTCCGCCACTGGCATTTGAGCGCACTAGTTTTTCCGGGGTAAGCTCAACGCTGTACGCGTCGGCACAAATGCAAGGCGGGCTGAACTTTGATTCCGGCCCCGAGCTTGGCCCCGTTACTGAATTCTTCCCTTCTTCTGCTTGGAGCTTCAACCCGCTGCTGCCCGCTCAAATGTTTTCGCAATTGAGTCTTCAACAACGTGAAAGGGCGATAGTGGATGCGGTTAGGGATGAGTTTGAACACTCTTTAGAAAGTCTTGTGGTTTTGTCTCCCAGTGGCACACCGGGCCTTTACGCAGGACTACGCTACCTTAAAGAGAAATTGCCCATCGGCTATCTGTCGGCGGGAATAAGCCGATTCATTGCCATGCTTTCAGCGGTGCTCCTTCGCGGTAACGGGGTCGTGCTCATTGATGAGATCGAGAACGGGATCTCTTACAAGATTTTTCAATCTCTATGGAAGTATCTTCTGAGATCTTCCGTAGAAAACGATACGCAAATCTTTGCTACGACACACAGCTTGGAGTGTGTGCGAGCTTTGCTTCCAGCAATGCAAGAGCATGAGCATGACTTTACCCTTCTGCGAGCCGAACGGACAAACGGTTCATCTTCCATCACATTGGTGCCGGGAAAGTTCTTGGAATCAGCGATAGACCAAGGGGTCGAAGTTCGGTGACCTTCATTCAGCCACCAACTCTTGACTTGCTTCCTCAGCCATTTTTCATCGCCACCGAGGGAATGGGAGATGCCCGCTTTATCGATGAACTGCTGCAATTTAAGGGCATCACAAATTGCAGTGTAGGATGTCCAAGCGCTAAAAGCGCAAAAGGTAAAACGGGCAAGGATGGCTTCCCCGATTATTTTGCAGCAATCCAAACCGCCCGGAGGAGAGTAAGTTCGACTCGTTTGCTAGGACTTCTCGTTATTGCCGATGCAGACAGGAGTGCGGATGAGGCTTTTGGGGCAATCACAGACCGGCTTGAGTCTGGCAACATTCCCAGTTCCCCGAAGCCCTTTCAGTATTGAGGGGAATGATTTTCGAGTGGCGGCTTATCTAATGCCGGGAGAGGGTAAGACGGGAACCCTGGAACATCTGCTGCTGGACGCGGCTTTCGCAAAAGTAGCAAGTCTCCAAAAGTGTTTAGATGACTTCTCCACCTGCACCGGTGCGCTTAGGTCGTCAAAGCCCAATAACCTGGCAAAGATGAGAATGTCCGCTCTCGCCGCGGCATTCTGCGAAGATAACCCGTGGTGTTCAGCTAACACGATGTGGAGCGACAAGAAGAATCCGGTTCCAATCGACAGTGCTTGTTTCAATCACATCGGTGACTTCCTAACGAGATTTGCAAGCTAGCGAGGTCAAACCTTTAGCCTTGCGTAAGGTGCACACTTGCGATGAATAAAATCCTTCCGCCCACATTACACCTCATCGTGACGTACGTGTGGCTGATGGTGGCCACGTACTTGATCTTTTTCTACGCGCCGCAGGAAGCCACCATGGGGGAGGTCCAGCGCATCTTCTACATCCACGTGTCGTCGGCGTGGACGGCCTTGCTGGCTTATTTCCTGATTTTTCTCGGGAGCGTTGCGTATCTGTGGACGCGCCGGGACTCGGCGGATGATTTCGCTCACGGCGCGGCGGAAGTGGGTTTTGTGTTCTGCACTTGCGTGCTGGTAACGGGCCCGCTGTGGGCAAAACCGGTCTGGGGAATCTGGTGGACGTGGGATGCGCGCCTGACGCTCACCTTTGTTCTATGGCTTCTGTTCGTCGCGTACCTGATGCTGCGAAGTTACGTCATCAATCCTGGGCGCGCGGCAGTCCTGGCGGCGGTGGTGGGCATTATCGGCTTTGTCGATGTGCCGATTGATTACATGGCGATTCGCTGGTGGCGGACGCAACATCCGCAGCCGGTGATTGCCGGCGGCGAGGGCTCCGGCCTTGATCCCCGCATGTGGGTGGCGTTACTGGTAACTTGGGGCGCATTCCTGTGTTTGTTTGCTTACCTGATGCGGCAGTATTTGCGCCTGGCAGCGCTCGGGCGCGAGGTGGTGCGTCTCCGGCGGTTGCGGGGAACGACCTAGCGTAACATCCAATTTTTGACAGTGGTCATTGGGTGCTGGCGGGTTGTAGGGGTACGGATTGCCGTACCCTCTTGGTTCGGTCGCGTAATGAATATGCAGAGGGTACGGCAAGCCGTCCCCCTACAACTCAGACAATCGGCAATCGAAAATCCCTCAGGGGGCATGGCATGTGCAACGTTTATCTGGTTCTCGCGTACGGACTCCTTTGGGGCATCTTTATGTTCTATGCCTGGGTGATTCACGGACGCCAGCAGCGGCTCGCAAAGAATTTGGCAGAGTTGAAAAGGGATCTCGGCCCGCGGTAGCCCTTTGCTACACGCGTGACTTAATATATGGTATGTTTGGCAAAGAAGAACCATGAAGAAGATCGGACGGTACGACATCATTTCCGAGCTGGGCCGGGGCGCCGTGGGGATCGTCTACAAAGCTTCCGACCCCACCATTGGCCGCGAGGTTGCCCTGAAGGTTCTCTCCCTCCACGCTTCTTCTGAGGGAGGAACCAGCAGCCCGCCGCAAATGTTCATGCGCGAAATCCGGGCGGCGGGCCGATTGGCGCATCCCTCCATTGTCACCATTCACGACGCCTTCGAAGACCCGGAAAACCAGACCAGTTGCATCGTGATGGAATTCGTACCGGGGGTGACCCTGGAGAAAATTCTCGAGTCGGGCCAGCCCCTGACCACGGAACAAGCCCTTAATTTAGTGCGGCAAATTGCCGAGGGGCTTGATTACGCGCATCGAAATCAGGTCATCCACCGCGATTTGAAGCCTGCAAACATCCTGGTGACTGCGGATGGGCGCGCCAAAATCACGGATTTTGGAATTGCCAAGGTACTGGCTCGCGAAGGCATGGCGCGCACCATCGGGGTCATGGGAACGCCTTCCTATATGTCACCTGAACAGGTGCGGGGAGGCGAAATTGACGGCCGCAGCGACATCTTCTCCTTGGGCATTATGATTTTCACGATGCTGTCGGGGAAGAAGCCCTTTTCCGGCAATACCGCCGCGGTGATGTTCAAGATCGTTTACGAAGAACCTCCGGCGCCCAGCACTCTCAACCCTCAATTGACGCCGGCGCACGATTATCTGGTTAGGAAGTGCCTGGCGAAAGACCGCAACCTACGGTACGCCTCGGCGCGCGAATTGCTGCGTGACCTGGAGGACCTTCAGCGCGGGCGTCCGCTCCGCTCGCAGGCAGCGGCTGCAGCCCCTGGCCCCAACGCCCCGCCCATTCCGGCGGCAGCTCCGCGGCTGGACCGGATGCCCGCGGCGCCGATTCCGAGCCTTCCGAAACCAGGGCCCCGACCGCCGGCGCCACCCACCCCCTCATCGACGCCACCTCAGCGCGTGGCTGGGCAGGCGCCCAAGCCCGTCACACCGGCGCCGGCCCCCGTTGCACGGCCCCCTAAGGGACGCACCCTGCCGATGCCGATACCGGACCTTTCCCCGATGACGCCCTCGGTCCCGCCCTCGCCACCAGCGGCGCCCTTGCCTTCCGTCTCCGACGAGCCGACGCTGGCGCAGCCTACGCTTTCCATGCCGGTGCCACACGTTTCCGCCGTGTCGCCGCAGACGCCCCCATCGCCACGCGGCGTTCCGCTGCCCCCGGCTCCGCCTGATTCTCTCCTGGGGGAAAGAACGCTTGCCCAGCCGGTGCCACACGTTTCCGCCGTGTCGCCGCAGATGCCCCCATCGCCACGCGGCGTTCCCGTGCCCCCGGCTCGGCCTAAGGCCCCCTGGATGGAAGGGACACTTAACGAGCCGGTACCGGACCTTTCCACCTTATCGTCACCGGGGCCGCCACCGCCACGCACGGTGCCGGCGCCTCCCATTCCGCCCGATTCACCCCTGGTGGCAGAACCTCTTTCGATGGAGGCGACGGCCCTTTCCGCCGAGTCTCCGGCGGCCGAACCAGAACCGGCTCCACTCGCTACAGTCCTTCTACCGGAGGTCCCGGTCGGGGTTGAGCAGGCGGAAACTCCCGGGGCCGAAGTGCCCGCGCCCAAATCCAAACTTATCCCCGTCATGTTGGGCGGGGCGGCGGTTGTGTTGTTGGCCGCCGCGATGTGGGGTTACTGGAAGTTTCACCAGTCAAGAACTGCGCCCGCGCCGCCTCCCCAGGTCGCGGTGCAAAGCGCGCCGGCGGCTCCGCCTCCTACTCCAACTCCTGCTGAGACTCCAACTCCGCCTCCTGCCGCCGCGCCGGAGCAGCCGACGCCACCGGTGAGCACTGCTCCACAGGCTGCAAAGAAGCCCGTTGTCCATAAGCCGAAGCCGGCGACTCCACAACCGCCTACACCCGTGCCGGCGACCCCTGTGGCCCAACCTGAACCCGCCGTCGTTACGCCTCCCCAGCCTTTGCCTCCCACGCCCAGCCCGGAAGACATTGCCAAGGCCGAGGCCGCCCGCCTGGCCAAAATTCCGCGAATCATCCAGGTCCTCTGCAACTTCGGCCTGAAGGAGGCGACGTTTGTTTTTTCCGCCGGCGGGAACCCCCTTTTTGAAGAGACTTTAAAAGGGAATAAGAAAAAGGGAGGATTCCCGGGAATCAAAGGCTCCCATCAAGGAACTTTCACGCATACTATTACCGTGCCAGCCGGCGTGTCAGAGATTTCCATCCGCGTCCTCGCCAAGGATGGGTCGACGGACCAGACCAAGGCAATCAAGATGCCGCCGCTGGGGGGCTTCGTTCCCACACTCAATGTGGAAGTTGACCGCGAACATATGGCTCTCAACTGGCAAAGTTCCTCCGCGGCAAAGTAGCGATGTATCGGGGTTAGACACCGTCTGCATCGCGTCATGCATCACGTCATTTACATTGAGGCAAGAGCCTTGTAGAATGCGCCTTCCCGCTTGCGGGAGTAACGAACCCCAAATCCGCGGCAGCCGATGGAGAGCAACCACTTGCGGCGCCAGACGCTTTCTACTGGAATTTACCGGGTTTCGTGATTCGAGGCCCGCGCCGAAAGGCCGAGGTGCGACGACATTGACCACGTGGAACACCATAACAGGAGGCAGAGTATGGCATTAAACATTGTGGAGAAGGAAATGAACGGAGTCACAGTCCTGCAACTGGCCGGCCGTGTGACCCTGGGCGAGGAGAGCAACCAACTCCGCACCAAGCTCAAGGAATTGCTGAGCCAGGGCAAGACGCGCCTGGTTCTCGACCTTGCCGAAGTATCATACATCGATAGCGCCGGCTTGGGCACCCTGGTGGCGGGATACACCTCAGCGCAGAACCAGGGCGCCAATCTGAAGCTGGCCAACCTTACCAAACGTTTTAGTGAACAGCTTAATATAACCAAACTGGTTACGGTATTTGACGTCTACGATACCGAACAGGATGCCATCAAGTCTTTCGAATCAGGGTCCTGAGCGCGTGAGCGTGCCGGCGATCATCCTGCCTCCTAACCCGCCCGGAGGGAGAGATCCTTCCCGGGGGCGCCGCCCGCGCCGGAATTCCACGGGAGGAATTATGGGTCATCAAATTGGCTGGGGCCTCTTCCTGGTTTTTGTGGGAGGCACGCTGAACGGCAGTTTCGCAGCCCCCATGAAGCGGCTCTCCGCCTGGCGTTGGGAGAACATCTGGCTGGTCTATTCGGTTTCGGGTTTGCTGATTCTCCCTTGGATCATCGCGCTGGCTACGATTCCGCATCTGGGCGGCGTGCTTCAGCAAGCTTCCGGCTCGGTGCTGGCCAAAATTGCCCTCTTCGGGTTCGCCTGGGGTATTGGGAGCGTTTTGTTCGGCCAGGGAATCGCGCGCGTGGGGCTGGCGCTGGGTTTCGCGGTGATTCTCGGCATTACCTCCTCCTTCGGATCGCTCCTGCCGCTGGCGATTCTCCATCCGGACCAACTGGGCACCCGGCACGGGGTGACGCTGATCGCGGGAACACTGGTCATGATCGTCGGACTTGTGTTCCTGTCGCTGGCGGGAAAGCGCCGCGAACACGAGCAGGCTCCCGGCGCGGCGGCCTCGGGGTACTCGGGCTTCGGCGTCGGACTCATCATCTGTATTCTCTCCGGCGTTTTTTCCTCGATGCTCAACTTCGCTTTCGTTTTCGGCGACGAAATGCGCCAGCTCTCGCTGCAAGCGGGAGCGTCGACGGCCATGTCAGCCAACGGCATCTGGGCTCTCGGGGTGAGTTGCGGCTTCGTGCCTAACGCGGCTTACTGCATCTACCTCTTGAACAAGAACCACACCTGGGGCGTCTTCCGCGAAAAAGCCGGGGCGCCCTTTACACCCTGGGCGCGACCTTGATGGGATTCCTCTGGTACAGCGGCGTGGTGGTTTACGGCATGGGCGCCGACGCGCTGGGCACGCTGGGCGGAATCATCGGCTGGCCCGTCTACATGTCCGTGGATATTATCGCCGGCCTCGTCTGGGGATTCCTGGGCGGCGAATGGAAAGGCGCCAGCCGCACTGCGCTGGGCTATTGCCTCGCCGGGATCGCCATCCTGTTCCTGGCCATCGGCGTGATCAGCTTCGGCAACGCATCGTGAAGTCGCCCGTCCACCGGCGCCGTGTCACCGCTTGAATGACGAGGTCAGACCGACGCCGCCCTGCTGCATGATCGCGATTCGATCTATGAACAGATCCTCGTGCCGCTTCTTTTCTCAGTCATTTCTTCCTCGCTCTTCAAATTGTCGACGGCCGCCGCAGTGACCGGCCTCGCGGCTTACTTAGGTTCCCACATGCGCCAGAGATCCGGCACCTGAATGTGAAACGATGGCGGATACCAGGCGCGAATGCTCCGGTTCGTCAAGACATTTGTATAATAAGAATAGATTGCTGCTAATGGAATCGATGGGGTGCGGGGTGCGGGAGTCCAGGCCAGCGAGAGAGCCATTCACGGGATTCTCTCCGGCACCGAATAAGCCCCCGGGGGGACCCGTTGGCGGTTGGCCACATGTGAAGACTTAACGTATTTATATCTTTAAAACGTCATTTTAAAGATAAGAAAGGTGCATAATTACAGGAAACTACTCTTATTATAAAAATCGTCTTGACAAACAGCAATGGCCGTGTTTAAAATCTGGCGTTTTCACCTTCATTTGCCTGATCTCGAATCGGGAGTTCCAAACCGCTCAATTGCGCGAAGCGGGATTCGGTGATAGTTTGGACATGTGAAGCATAAAGTGGGCGCATAAGAAGTGGGCAGGCTGCCGGTCTCAATTTGGATCCAGGAAACGGCAATTCCCCCAGGAAGCGATAGCCTTCCCGGATCGTGCTGTACTTGATTTAGTCGGGGTAATCGGGTCGAACCAATGAAAAGATCGCGAATTCAAGTCAGGAGGAGGAAATGACTATGAAAGGCCGATTGCAAACTTTGGTGATTCTGTTACTCCTTGCAAGCGGGACGATTTGGGCGGCAGTCACGGGGAGTATTTCCGGAACCGTAAGCGACCCCACGGGGGCGGTCATTCCGAATGCCGCGGTGACGGCCCACAACACCGACACGGGAATTGACAGCACGACCCAGACCAATGCCCAGGGGTTCTACAACTTTCCGGCCCTTCCCCCGGGTAAATACGAAGTGCTGATCAAGGCCACCGGATTCGAGGAATACCGGGAGACGGGCCTGGTGCTCGACGTCAACAACGCCTTGCGCATCGATGCCGCGATGAAGGTGGGCGCCGTCAGCCAGGAGGTAAACGTCACCTCCACGGCGGTACACGTTGAAACCACCAATACCCAGATGGGCGAGGTGATCGGGACCACCAAGATGACCACCCTGCCCCTGAATGGCCGCAGTTACACGGACCTGCTGGCCCTGCAACCAGGGGTGGCGCCCAGTTCCAGTGGCGAGGGTTCGGGCATGGCAGTATCCGGAAACCTGAACCCCGGGGGGCTTTCGGTGAGCGGACAGCGCGAAGGCGCCAACGGCTTCATGGTGAATGGCGGCAACGCCGAGGAAAGGTTGTACAACAACACCGCCATCATCCCCAACCTCGATTCCATCGCCGAATTCCGCATTATCACCAACAATGGCGACGCGGAGTTTGGGAATTATTCCGGCGGGATGATCAACGTCATTACCAAACAAGGCACCAACCAGTTCCACGGCGATGCCTTCGAGTTCGTGCGCAATCCCCATCTGGATTCCCGCAACTTCTATTCTCCGAGCCGTGGCACCTTACACCAGAATATATTCGGCGGCACGGCCGGCGGACCGATCAAGCATGACCGGCTGTTCTTTTTCACCGACTATCAGGGAACGCGCCAGGTGATTGGCCAGGACACCGGGGAGCTCACCGTGCCCTCCGCCCAAGACCACATGGGGAACCTGTCGGATGTGGCCGGCCAACTTACCGGCACGGTGAATGGGACAGCCTGGGCCAACACTCTGACCCAGCAACTCGGCTATCCCGTCACGTCCGGCGAGCCCTACTACGCGCCCGGTTGTACCAGCAACGCCCAATGCGTACTTCCTAACGCGGTGATTCCCCAGTCCGCATTTTCTGCGCCCGCCGTCGCCGACCAGAAGTACATCCAGCTTCCGAACTCGGGCGCGTACTACACCAGCTCCGCCTATAAGGGAACGCTCCGGGACGACAAAGCCAGCGCCCGGCTCGACGGCAACACCCGTCTGGGCATGGTTTCAGGTTACTACTTCATCGACGATGACATCCAGCTTAATCCTTACGGGGGAGCCAGCATGCCGGGGTTCGCTTCGAGTAACAACGGCCGGGCGCAAATCATCAACTTAGGCATCACCAAAGCGCTCGGCGCCACCGCCGTCAACGAGCTCCGAATTGGCTACATGCGGGATGTCCAATTCTCCAATGCCCCGGTGGGAGGGATAGGTACATCGATCGCCTCCCAGGGTTTTACGGGCATTTTTCCCATGAACCCCAGTTACGAGGGCATTATGCCCACCGGCTTCAATAACTATAGTATTGGGGTGTCGAACAGCTTCCTGCGGGTCTACGACAACACCTACAACTTTGCCGACAACTTCTCCAAGGTCATCGGCACCCACACGGTGAAATTCGGCGGGTCCTTCAATTACGACCAGGTGGAATACCGCTTCACCCTGAACCTGAACGGATCGTTCGGGTTTAACGGCGGCGAGACGGGCTTTGATTTTGCCGATTACCTGCTGGGGGCGCCCTCCAACTTCTCCCAGGGCCTGCAATTACCCGTCTATGGCCGTTCGCGGTCTTACGCCCTTTACGGCCAGGATAGCTGGCGAGCCACCAAGGACCTTACCGTGAATTATGGTTTGCGCTGGGAGGTCAGTTCCCCCTGGTGGGAGGCCCACAACGAATGGGAGGCTCTCATTCCCGGCTGCCAATCGAAGGAATTTCCGGGATCGCCGGTGGGCTGGTGCTTCCCGGGGGACCCGGGGATTCCCTCCACGCTTTCCCCAACGCGCCATAACAACTTTGCGCCGCGCCTGGGGTTCGCCTATTCGCCGCACGCCAGCAACGGCTTCCTCGGCAAGTTGGTGGGAGGCTCCGGCCAGACGAGCATTCGAGGGGCATGGGGCGTCTATTTCACCTCGTTCGAGAACCGCATCCTGGAGCAGGAGAGCGGCGATGCCCCCTATGGGTACTGGTGGGGGCCTAGTTATCTCCCGGATTTTACCAACCCCTATGTGGTTCGCACCTCGGGGGTGAACGAGGGCCAGCGCTTCCCCGTCCCTGTACCGCCGCTGAACGTCAGCGTCAACAACCCGGACACCACCTTAAACTGGGCGCAATTCGTTCCGCTGGGCAGTTCGCCGGCCTTCTTCCACGACAACCGGCTTCCCTACGCCGAGGATTACAACTTCTCCCTGGAACGCCAATTCGGGTCGGCGACCCTACTTTCGGTAAGCTACGTCGGAACGCAATCGCACCGGCTGCTGGGTACCGTGGAAGCCAACCCTTCCAACCCGGCTCTGTGCTTTAGTCTGATCTCGGCAGGTTGCGGCCCGAGTGCCGAGGATGCCGGCCCCTTTCAGACCGAGGCAGGAGGCGTGCCAGGACTCGTCTACACCGTCCGCAGGCCGTTCAATACTGTGGTGAATGGTCTGAATGGCCCCACCGAGGCTTTTGCCAGCGACGGCTACATGGCGACCATGGCCAATTCCAATTACAATGCCCTCGAGGTCACGCTGCGCCGCACCCTGGGCCGCGCGGAATTCCTCCTCGGCTACACTTACAGTAAGTCGCTCGATAACGCTTCCGGCAATGGCTTGGGCCAGGGCGACAATATCAACCCGATCAACCCCAGTATCACCAAGGCTCTGTCCGCCTTCAATGTGGCGCAGAACTTCGTGGTGAGTTACTCCTATCGCCTGCCCTTTGACAAACTCGCGGGCCCCAAACGCCTCACCAACGGCTGGGCCATCAACGGAATTACCCGCTTCGCCACCGGGTTTCCCGTGTATATCCTGGAAACGGATGATTATTCGGAGCTGGGGACGGCCGGTACCGGGCAGGGCAATGACATCGACGAGCCCAACCGCGCTCTCGGCAGCCTGGATTTCAAGAATCCGCGAACCGAAGTTCTTCCCAGTCCCGGACAGGCGGGGCAGAATCCCTACTTCAACACCGCGCTTTTCAGTCCCGAGCCAAAGCCCTCGATTTCTCCAACCATCATCCCGCCACAACTTGGAAATTCGAGTCGCCGGTTTTTCGGCGGACCGGGCTGGAACAACTTCGACTTGTCTTTGACGAAAGAAGTGCACTTGACCGAATCGATGCGCATGGAAATCCGGGCGGAATTCTTCAATGCCTGGAATCATGCGCAATTTGGGGGGCCGCAGGGCGGAATCAATGGTAACCCGACCTTCGGCTATGTGACCAGCGCCAACGGCAACGGCCCCACGCGCATCGGCCAGATTGCTGCGAAGTTCTTCTTCTAGTCAGTCTCCGCGACGCCGGGGCGGGAGCAAGTCCCGCCCCGGCGCCGCAAGTACTGTCTCCTTGTTGGTATCGTCGATGCATTGGTGCTTCGCACCGATGAAGTGGCACGGGCGTCCCGCCCGTGAACGGTGACGGCCAAGATGGCCGTGCCACAGCAAATGACACCACCACCCAGCCAGGAACCATGAATCTTAATCCCAGGCATCAACAGAGGTGAAAAATGACGGAAAACGAATTAGCCATTAATGGCGGGAAGCCGGTCCGCAAGAAGCCGCTGCCGCTCGAATTCCCCGGTGTTCATCACATGGGTAGCAAGGAAGTCAAGGCGGCGGTGAAGGTTCTCAAGTCCCGCTCGCTGTTTCGATATTACGGCGTGAAGTTGCAGAAGGAAGTGGAGAAGCTGGAGGGCGAGTTTGCGGAACGCTTGGGAACGAAGTATGCGATCGGGGTGACCAGCGGCACGGGCGCCCTGCACACCGCTCTCTCTGCTCTGGGCGTGGGGCCCGGGCAGGAAGTGATCGTTCCGGCCTACATGTGGATTTCGGTGCTGGCGGCGGTGGTGAACCTGGACGCCATCCCGGTGCTTGCCGATATCGACGAGACGTTCTGCTTGAATCCGGAGGCCGTGGAGAAATGCATTACGCCCAAGACGCGGGGAATCATCCTGGTGCACATGAGCGGAGCGCCGGGCAATGCCAAGGCCATCCAGAAGATCGCCCGCGAGCACAAGATCTTCCTGCTGGAAGACTGCGCGCAGTGCAACGGCGGGAGCATCAAGGGCCAGAAGGTGGGGACGTTCGGCGACATGGCCATCTTCAGTTTTCAGATGAACAAGAACATGACGGCGGGAGAAGGCGGCTGCGTGGTGACCAACAACCTCCAGCTTTATCAGCGCGCGTTCGCCTGCCACGATTTGGGCTACGCGCGTGACGGCAACGGACGGCTGATTTTCGACAACCCCGAACTGCGCATGTGGGGGCGGGGGTATCGGCTGGATGAGCTGCGCGCCGCCGTGGCGCGCGTGCAACTCAAGAAACTGCCGCGCATCATCAAGGCCATGAACCATAGCAAGTACCGCATCCGCAAAGCGCTGGAGAAGTTTCCGGGCGTGCAGTTGCGCAAGATCCAGGACCCGGCGGGCGACACCGGCTGTTTCCTGATCACCACCTACCCGGACGCGGAAACCGCCCGGAAAGTAAATAAGGCGCTGCGCGCGGAGGGTATCGTGACTTATCCCCAGGGAGTTTCCAATGTCGTCATGACCGATTGGGGGCTGCACCTGTATTACAACAACGTGGGCCTGGTGGAGCACGCCAGTGTGGACGGCCACGGCACCCCCTGGACGCTCACCGAGAATGCCGGCATGGAGCGGGATTACCACAAGGGGGCCTGCCCCACGGCGGATAGCCTGTTCGAGCGGAGTGTCCTGATCGCCATCCCGTCATGCTTGAAGAAGAGTGATGAGGACGACATCATCCGCGCCTTCGGCAAGGTCCTCCCTGTATACTTGCCGTCGTGAGTGGGCGGCGGAATCTTAGCTTCAGTTCATCTTATCTTAAGCTAAGCATTCCCACTATTCGACCCCCTCACCCACCGCCTTGCGGTCCCCCCCTCCCCCATGGACGCTGTCTCAAAACTCGGCGCGGGGAGTGGAAAGCAGAATGCTAAGTGAAAGGGCATGAGCCAAGAGATACGCGCGAACTATGAGCAGATGGATTTGTTACCGCAGAGTCTAGAGGACTGGGTACCGAGGGATCATCCGGCGCGATTCATTCGCGAGTTCGTGGATGCCTTGGATTTGGTGGAGCTGGGTTTTCCGGAGCGGAAGAGCGAAGAAGGGCGGCCGCCGTATGCGAACGATCTGATGTTAAAGGTATGGTTGTACGGGTATCTGGCGCGCATCCGGGCGACGCGGGAGTTGGAGCGGGCGTGCCGGGAGCACCTGTCGTTGCTCTGGCTGACGGGGCGGCACGCGCCGGATCACAACTCGCTGTGGCGGTTCTGGGCGGCGAACCGGCGGCCGCTGCGGGCGGTGTTTCGCGCGGCGGTGAAGGTGGCGGCGGGACAAGGGTTGATCGGCATGATCTGTCACGCCGTGGACGGGACGAAGATTCGGGCGGTGGCGTCGCGGCGGACGGTGGAGCATCGGAAGGATTTGGAGAAGTTGTTGGCGCGGGTGGAAGCGTCGATGGCGGAGATGGAAGCGGCGGTGGAAGCGGCGGAGCAGGAAGAGACGGGCGAGTATCGATTACCGGAGGGGTTGCAGGAGGCGGCGAAGCTGCGCCAGGCGATCCGGGAGTCGCTGGGAAAGATGGAGGAAATGCAGCGCGATCATCTGCACCCGCAGGAACCGGAGGCGCGGCTGATGCCTTGCGAAGGGCGCTTGGATCCGGCCTACAATGCGCAGGCGGTGGCGGACGCGCAGGCGGGGATCATCGTGGCGCAGACGGCGGTGAATGCGGAGTCGGACCACCAGCAGTTGGTGCCGATGTTGGAGGAAGTGCGGGCGACGGTGGGAGCGGTGGCGCAGGAGACGGTGGGGGATGGGGGATACGCGACGGCGGAGCAGTTGGGCGAGGCCCAGGCGCGCGGGTACGAAGTGCTGGTGGCGCCGGGGGCGGAGACGGGCGGAGCCCCGCGCGGGGATTATGATAGCGCCAAGTTTGCATACGACAGCGAAAAGGATGAAGTGATCTGTCCGCAAGGGCAACGGCTGAAGTTCGAGGGCATGAAGAATAAAGGCCCGCAGCGGCCGGTGGCGCGCAGCTATCACTGTGAGCATTATGCCCAGTGTCCGGTGCGGGCGCTATGCAGTCGGAGGCGGGACGGGCGGAGAATCGAGTTGAGCCCGCAACGGGCGGCGGTGATGCGGCAACGCGAGAAGCGGCGCGATCCGGTAAAGCAGGCCTTGCTGCGGCAACGCAAGGCGATCATCGAACCGGTGTTCGCCACCCTCAAACAAGCCATGGGCTTTCGCCGATGGACGGTGCGGGGACTGGAAAATGTCCGCACCCAGTGGGCGCTGCTCTGCGCGGTGTTCAACTTGAAGAAGATGTACAAATATTGGGTAGCCGACCAGCTCACCCCGGCTTGAGGGGTTCCAGAGCCTGGGCGCGCCGTCGCACCCCGGACTTGGCAACTCACCCTCGATACCCAATCGGCGGACCAATCCCTCTCCCAGGCCGCAAGTTCTGAGACGGCCTCCATGGGGGAGAGGGCAGATATCCTCATAAGATTTCTTCTTCCCTCGCCCCCTTGGGGGAGAGGGGGGACCGCAAGGCGGTGGGTGAGGGGGTCAGTCGGGAACTAACGCGTTGGTCATCATTCGTCCCGGAGGTAGGAACATGACCGGACATTCAGTACACCCGTCTTCATTTGTGCGCTGGGGATGGCTGCTGCGCATTGCCGCCGCATCCATTCTGCTGGGCTTAATGGCTACTTGCGCATGGGCCGCGGAGGGAAAAGGCGCGCCGGAGCGCATTCCTCCCAAGCGTTCATCGCAGATCGACAAGGGATTGGGCGGCGTAAATACCAGCCTGCCGCGTGATCCCTACATTCCCTGGAACCGCTGGTGGTGGACGCGCATGTTTGACGGCGGCATCACCTGGGCGCGCATCGGCCAGTATGAAGACACGTCCGACATCAGCGGCTGGGACTGGATCGAGCAGAAACGCGGGGAATTCAGCAGCCTGCCCGAACTCGATGACTACGTGGATTCGCTGGTCGACAACGGCATGAAAGTCCAACTCCAACTTCTCTACGGCAACCCCATGTACACGTCGCCGGCGGGGAAACTGCCCGACTCGATCACTCCCACCCCTGCCTCCGTTCACAATCGCGACCTGAATCTGTATTCCATCTTCTGGCCACCCAAGACGCCGGAACAGATCGCGGCGTTCCTCCGTTACACGAAGTGGATGGTCAACCACTTTCGCGGCCGCATCCACTATTACGCGTTGTGGAACGAACAGGACGGCTCCTACTGGAATCCTGATTCCAGCGCGGAGGAATACGGCCGATTGTTGGGCGCCTTCGTGAAAGCCGTACACGAAACCGACCCCAGCGCCAAGTTGGTATACGGCGGCCAGGCCTCGCTTTCCACGGACTTTGCGCGCACCGCTTTGGACGCCTGCCAGTGCGCTTCCCGCCTCGACGTGTTTGCCTACCATACCTACCCGGGCGGCTATGCGCAAAACGCCCCCCCGGAATCCATGGACTACGGCGCTTTCGGCCCCCTCACCCCGACCGCGCTGCGCGCCGCCGTGCGCAGTTATCCCGGCATCCGTTCCGACATCCAGTTCTGGGATGACGAGTTCAATACTTTGCCCGATCTTCCCCGTGGCAACGACGAGACGGTGCAGGCGAAATACGTCCCACGCTTGATGCTTTACAACTGGGCGAACGGAATCTCATCCTGGGTCTGGGAACTAATCAATGATACCAGCACCGACGAGGGCGATAATTTCGGGCTCATTCACGGCATGATGTTCAAGCCCACCGACTTCACCCCGCGGCTTGTCTATGCCGGCGTGCAGAACCTGGATGCGCTCTTTGGTGACACCGAGCGCGATAACTCGATCACCGTCTCCAGCCCGGACTTTGCCCCCATTAAAACGGACTCGGGAGCGCCCGTGCTCGCATACGGATTCCGCTCGGCCAAGGGCAAGGCGGTGGTCGGCTATTGGCTGGCGGACCACAGTTGGCCGCACAATGCCAACGCGCCTAAGTATGTGACCCTCACCTTGAAAAACACCGGCATTGAGCACCCCGTGCTGGCCAATGTTTATACGGGTGAAATCAAGCCGCTGGAGTGGAAGGCGGGGACGAATGACACTCTGGAGAGAGTTCCGCTGCTCGATAGCGTGCAGGCCATCGTGGACGCCGGCTACTTCGATTGGCCGGTGCTGCCGGAAGCGCCGAGTTCGCTCGAAGTCAAGACGGCAGGCGGTTCCGCCCGGCTCACCTGGGAACCGCATGGCGGAGATATCACGGCCATGGCGGTGGAACGGCGCGTGGGTGACGGCGGCAGTTGGGAGCGCGTGGCGAAATTGCCGGCCGGCGCGAAGGAATATACCGACAGCGGCGTGGCCCAAGGCCAGAGCCTCTCCTATCGGGTCCGGGCGCTCAATGATGCCGGTAAATCCGCCTATTCCAATATCGTCCGGGTCAGGATGTAATTCCACGCTACCCGCCATTTCTCGGGGCGCGACATCAGGACGTGACCGGATACGGCGAGGGCTTTCCTAATTTCAGATGTAGCGCCGGCTTCCCGCCGGCATTGTGCCGCCAAGATGGCGGCGTTACGTTGAAATCAGGACAGCACCATGCGGCGTTAGGCTGCTTTGGACGCCCTCGGAGCCCGTCACACAGACCATGGGATCATCTGTCGAAACCCCGTCGAGCGCTCCCCATCTGAGCCGAGTCCTGGGTCTTTGGGACCTCGTCTTCTATGGCATCGTCCTGATTTCTCCTATGGCTGCCGTACCGCTGTTCGGGATTGCTCAGGATCTCTCGCACGGCTTCGCGGTCACCTGCATCCTGATCGCCATGGGAGCGATGGCCATCACGGCGGTCAGCTATGGCCGCATGGCCACCCTCTTCCCTTCCGCAGGGTCGGCCTACACCTACATCGACCGCGGGCTGAACCCCCACCTGGGTTTTCTGGTGGGCTGGGCGATGCTGCTGGACTACCTGGACCAGCCCATCCTCAACGGCATCTACGTCGCGCTGATCATCCAGCGGCTGCTTCCCTACGTTCCCTACGTCGTCCTGGCGGGGGCGTGCGTGGGACTGGTGACCTACCTCAACTTGCGCAGCATTCGCACCGCGGCCAGGGCCAACGAAGTGATGCTCGCCATCATGACCGTGGTCATCGGGGTTTTCATCGTTCTGGCGATCCGGTATCTTTTCCAAAACCAGGGGATGAGCGGGCTGTTTTCCACCCAGCCCTTCTACGATCCCCACACCTTTCGCCTTCCGGCGATTGCCACCGGGACTTCTCTTGCCGCCCTGACCTACATCGGCTTCGACGGCGTCACGCTGCTGTCGGAAGAGGTGAAGAACCCCAAGCGCAACGTCCTGCTGGCCGGGGTCATGGTTTGCGTTTTCACGGGAATTTTCAGCGGCTTGCAGATTTATCTGGCGCAGCGGGTTTGGCCCGACTACCACACCTTCCCGCACCTCGAAACCGCCTTTATGGATGTTGCCCGGCGAGTCGGCCACACGGGGTTGTTCAACGCCATGGCGGCGGTCCTCCTTGTGTCGTGCCTCGGCTGCGCGCTCACCGGACAACTGGGGGCGACCCGGCTCCTCTACAGCATGGGGCGCGATAAAGTTCTGCCGCCCCGGCCCTTCGCCTACCTCAGTCGTAACAACGTACCCACCATCAACGTCCTGATCATCGGCGTTCTGGCCTTCATTTTCACCCAGATCTGGAGCTACGAGCTTGCCGCCGAAATGCTGAACTTCGGCGCGTTCATTGCCTTCATGGGAGTGAACTTCACCTGCTTTGTCCAGTTCTATCTCGTCCGGCAGCCGGGACGCAAGCGGCATCTGCTCAAGGATGCGGTGATACCCCTGGTGGGATTCTCATTCTGTCTGTGGATCTGGTGGAATCTGTCCAAACCTGCCCTGATCCGGGGAGCAATCTGGCTGGGGGTCGGTTTGCTCTACGCGGCCATTAAGACACGGGGCTTCCGCTCGAAACCGCTTACCGTCGACTTCCGAGAGTCATAATGAGTGCTTGACGTATCAGCAAAAGAAAATATGATTATGGCGATTTCTAGTTAACTCACTACCCGTATTGAGGGAAGATGTCTTTCTCCAAGAGATGTCCCAAGCCGCCGATAGCAAGGAGGAATAATGCAAACCAAGCCCCAGGAAAGGCTCGCCAGCGAAGGTGGTCCCAAGGCCGTATCTAAACTCGGACCCTTTCCTTCCAAACTCGGCCGGGAAGAGTTGTGGGAACTGATCGACCTGTGGGAGTTCAGTCCAGACCATAAGCAGCGGATCAAGGAGATTCTCGAGCATGAGGAGAAGATCGAGGGGCCGCACCTTTTTCGCTACTACAACCCCAAGCCCAGCCGGGTGGCGATGGCGGAAGACGCCATGCGGGAGTTGATCGGCTCGAATTACTGCCTGGCCGTCAACTCTTGTACGTCGGCTCTGATCGCGAGTTATCGGGCTTTGGGAATCGGCGCGGGGGATGAGGTCATCGTGCCGGCCTACACGTTTTTCGCCAGCGCGGCGGGCGTGGTGGCCTCCAACGCCATTCCGGTGATTGCCGAGGTTGATGACTCCCTGACCCTCGATCCGGAAGCCGCGGAGCGGGCACTGACGCGCCGCACCAAAGCGATCGTCGTGGTGCACATGCGGGGAGCGGCGGGTCAAATGGATGCCTTGTTGGACTTGGCGAAGCGCAAAGGGCTTCCGCTGGTGGAGGACGTGGCGCAGGCCGGTGGCGGGTCGTTCCGGGGCAAACGCCTGGGAAGCCTGGGCGCCGCGGGGTGCTTCAGTTTTGACCATTACAAGATCATGTCCTCCGGGGAAGGCGGGTTTGTGACCACGGATGACGAATGGCTGTACACGCGCGCCCAAAGCTGGCACGATACGGCGGCTTGCTGGCGGCCCGACCGTTTTGCGCGCGAGCGGCGGGAAGGGGAATTGTTCGCCGGGGAGAATTACCGCATGAGCGAATTGCAGGGAGCGGTGGCCCTCGCCCAGATTCGCAAGGCGGACACCATGCTGGCGGGATACCGCCGGGCGCGAGATCTGATCCTGGCGGGAATCGATAAATTTCCTGGCCTCAGCTTCCGGCGGCTTACCGACCCGGCGGGCGACACGGCCATCTGCTTGATCATGTTTTTGCCTAACGCTGAGGTCACGCGGCGAGCGATTGAGGAATTGCACGCCGAGGGGGTGCCGGCGGGAGGCGTCTACGATTCCAAGGTGCGCGACTGGCACATCTATACCTACTGGGAACACATTATTGAGAAGAAGAGCGTGGCGGCGGACGGATTGCCCTGGAGCGCGCTGCCGGCGGAAAAGTTGCCGAAGTACTCGCGCGACATGTGCCCCCGGACCCTCGATCTGCTGGGCCGCTCCGTGCACATTGAAATCAACCATAGCTATGGGGATGATGATTGCAACGCCATCGCCGGGGGAATCAACAAAGTCCTGCACCGGTTGTTGGCGTAAGCAGAGTTCGAGAGACGTAAAATCACAACGGTGATAACAGATTTGCGCGAGGTGAATATGAAACTGGGTCTGTGTTTGGAAATGGCGCTGCTGCAAATGCCATTCGAAGCCCGGGTAAAGAAAGCCGCAGAACTGGGCTTCAAGTGCGTGGAGATGTGGTGGGTGAACGCTTCCTTCAAAGGGAGTCCTGAGGAACTGGCCAAGTTGGCGGAAGAGGCCGGCGTGCAAATTACCGACACGGTGATTAATGCGCCGGACGGGTCGCTGGGCGGCAATCTCACCGATCCCGGCCAGAACATGGAGGCATTTTACGCGCGCGCCCGGATGACCCTCGACTACACCCGGGAAGCGCAGATCCCCGCCACCATCGTCCTGACGGGTAACCGGGTGAAGGGGCTGGACGAGAAGACGATGGAAGAATCGGTGGTGGAGCGCTTGAAACCCCTGGTGGAAATGGCGGAGAAAGCTGGGGTGACCGTGCTGCTCGAGCCATTGAACGACCTGTACGATCACCCCGATCACTGGCTGACCAGCAGCGATAAAGGCGCGGAGATCTGCCGCCGCATCGGCTCCCCGCGCTTGCGCCTGCTCTTCGACACTTACCACATGCGGATCATGGAAGGCGACATGGTCAAACACATCGAGAGGAACATCGATGTGATCGCCCACTTCCACGCCGCGGGAGTGCCGGGCCGGCACGAGGTGTTTAACGGTGAGACCAACTACCCGTTCGTCTTGAAGCAGATCGAACGCCTCGGCTACACCGGCGCCTTCGGATTGGAGTATTCCCCCTCCCTGGACGAGGAAACATCCTTGCGGCAGTCCCTGGCCTACCTCCAAGCGTAGCGCGTCCGAGTGTAGCGCCCCGATGCATCGGGGCGGTTCTTACCTCGATTCGCGCTCCCGAATCTGAGGGCAGGGGGGCATGATGAGCCCGAAATTCTCACGACCTCATGCGGTCTCCGCTGACCATTATGCACGCTTTGGCGCGCTCTCGATAGGACATATTGTCATGCTTTTTTGGGATTTCTACAGTTTTTGGTAAGTGGCTTTCTTTTCAGTATGTTCTCAGCTTTGTTTGGGGAAAAAGCCTTTTCCCAACCCTTTGTTTTCAGGATGTTCTCAGCTTAGGGCTTTTTGTCGATGAGTGGACACGAAGTCGCCATACAATTTGGGGTGATTGAGGCTTCGAAAGCTGCATCATAAATTCGCCCTCGCTCCGCACCATGCGCGCGCCTTCCTTCGCGACCATCGGAGATATCAGTCGGCTCCAACTGTCACCTAGATATTGTAGTCTACGTCATGCCGTTTGTCAAGGGAAATCGTAACGGAATCGCAGGAAAAAACAATTCTGCCCCATCGCAGAACTCAACGGAGCTGACGGCGGGGTGGTGGGTCAAACGCCTTTGTACAGATTACACCCCCCTGAGGTTTCATCCCGCCTGGCCGAACCCGCAGGGGCCTCCGGCTCAGGATGTTGTTCCTCCGCGAGTTCTTCCCTCGATTCGCGCTCACCAACCTGAGGGCAGGCGTCCGTCTTGGAGATTTGTGGTGTTGGCAAAGTTAAGAACCACAAATCCCAAAAACGGGGGTCCGCGCTACAACTCATCGAGGTCAATCATAACCTTCATGACTTCCTCGCGGTTCTCCTCGATGAAGGCGTATGCCTCGGGGTAATGGCGGAAAGAAAAGCTTCTGGTCAAGAGCGGAGCAGCCGCAATGCCACCCTCGTCGAGACAACGAATGGCATCCACGTAGTCCTGCCGCTGGTACATCAACGATCCCCGCAAGTCGAGCTCGCGGTCCTGCACGAGTCCCAGGTCGATCGAAGGGCGGTCTCCGAAGACTCCCACCACGATGACCGTGCCGCCCTTGCGCACGCGGAGGATGGCCTGGTTGGCGGTCTCGGCAAGCCCCACGCATTCAAAGGCTGCGTCGGCGCGGCCGGGACCGAAAACCTCCGCCACGCGGCTCTCCAGCGAATCGGCGCAGGGATTGATGGTGGCGGCGATCCCGCATTGCCGGGCGACCAGGAGGCGGTGGTCGCTGACGTCAGAAATGAGGACCTGCCGCGCCCCGCGCCATCGCGCCACCTGCGCCACCAGGTTCCCGATGGGTCCCGCACCCAGCACCAGCACGCCCAGCCCGGAGACGCTTCCGGCGCGGCCTACGGCATGGATCGCCACCGCCGCAGGCTCCACCAACGCGCCGATTTCGGGAGTGAAACTCTCCGGCAACTTCAGCAGGGCGGACTCCGGGAACGGGAAAAATTCCTGCGCCACCCCCGGCGCCTGGAAGCCGATCACCTTGAGGTTCTCGCAGATGTGATATCGCCCCTCGCGACAGGGCAGGCACTGCCCGCAAACAATCTGCGGAGGAGCCGTGACCAGGTCGCCCGGTTTGAACCTTTGCACGTTGCGCCCGACCTCGGCAACTTCGCCACAGAACTCGTGGCCCTGCACAACCGGGTAGGAAGTGTACGGATGTTTGCCGTGATAGACGTGCAGGTCGGAGCCGCAGATGCCGATGCGACGAATCCGCAACAGGACATCCTCTGCTCTGAAGCCGGGCTTCGCGACTTCCGCAAATTCGACCTTCCCCGGACGAGTCATGGTGGCGCGAAGCATCGTTGCCCTTCTTAACCCACAGAATTTCGGGTAGTGTCCTAATTTGCAGTGTAGCGTCGGCTTCCAGCCGGCATTGGGCCGCCAGGATGGCGGCGCTACGACCAAATTAGGGCACTACCAAACTTCGAATGCGCATAATCCCTGTTTCCGTTCGAATTTGCAAGCGGCGCTCACGCTGAGGTAGACTCCTGCCGGCCCGAGAAATTGCCGGCCGGGAGGCGAAAAGACGAGCGCCTCGGACAAGCGGAATGGGTATGGCATTTCCGAACCGGATTTGGAAAGCACTCGGACTATTGGCGAGCGCCGCGCTCCTGGCGTGGATTGTCTATCCTCACGGCCGGGGTCCGGAGCTGACCATCGCTACCGTGAACAACGCCGACATGATCCTGATGCAGCAACTCTCTTCGGAATTCGAAAAACAGAATGGGGTCAAGTTGCATTGGGTGGTGCTGGGTGAGAACATCCTGCGCCAGCGACTTACCATTGACATTTCGACAGGCAGCAATACTTTCGATGTGATTACGATCGGTTCGTATGAAGCGCCGCTGTGGGGGGAGCGCGGCTGGCTGGTTCCCCTCGATGACCTGGGCGCGGATTACGGATACGACGACATCTTCGACGTGATTCGCCAAGGCCTCTCTTATCAGGGCCGGATGTACGCGGCGCCCTTCTATGCCGAGAGTTCCTTTACTTACTACCGGAAGGACCTCTTCTCAAAAGCCGGTCTGGAAATGCCCGCGCAGCCGAGCTACGAGCAGATCCGCCAGTTCGCGCAGAGGCTGCACGACCCGCAGCACGGCGTTTACGGCGTCTGTTTGCGCGGCGAGCCGGGCTGGGGCCAAAACGTGGGTTACCTCACCACGGTCGTCAACACCTTTGGAGGCCGCTGGGTGGACCTCGACTGGAAGCCGCAGCTCACCAGCCCGGCCTGGGTGGAAGCGGTGAGTTTTTACGTTGACCTGCTGAGCCACTACGGGCCGCCGGGCGCCATCGCCGACGGCTACAATGAGAACCGCGCCCTGTTCGCCAATGGAAACTGCGCCATGTGGGTGGACGCCACTTCCGCCGCCGGTTACTTTCTCGATCCCAGCCAGAGCCGCGTGGCCACCACCACGGGTTTTGCCAAAGCCCCGATTGCCAAAGTGCCCAACGGCGCCGCCTGGGTTTGGAGTTGGGGATTGGCGATCCCAACTTCCTCGAAGCGGGCCGACGTGGCCAAGCAATTCATCAAGTGGGCGACCAGCCGGCAGTACATTGCCATGGTGGGGAAGCGCTTCGGCTGGCTGCAAATTCCCCCCGGCTCGCGAAAATCGACTTACGAAATTCCCGCTTACCTCGCCGCGGCTCCCTTCGCTCCCCTGGTTCGCGAGGCCATTTTGAGCGCCGATTACACCAAGCCGTGCGCGTTGCCCGTTCCTTACGTGGGAATTGAATATGTGGACATTCCCGAGTTTCAGGCCATGGGCACGGAAGTTGGGCAACAGATTAGCGCGGCGCTGGCGGGACGCGCCACGGTCGAGCAAGCCCTGGAGCTGGCGCAAGCGGAAGCCGAACACGCACTCGAAGGGAGGTCCCGCAAATGACCGGAGATGCTGCAACCAAACCCACCCGCCATTTGCACAGCCGGTCCCTGCTCGCTCCGTCGGTTGCGGCGCTCTTCTTGTGGATGATCGTGCCCCTGGCCATGACGCTCTGGTTTTCCGCCGAGCGCTACAACCTGCTCGATTCCGGGAAAACCGCCTTTGCCGGATGGCAGAATTATCGCGACCTGCTGACCCACCGGGCGCTATGGGTGGCGATGGGCAACACCCTGGTCCTCGTGGGGCTGGTTCTTGCCATCACCCTGGTCTTGGGCACGCTCTTCTCCCTTCTGCTCAACCAGGATTTTCCCGGCCGCAACATCTGCCGCCTGCTGGTCATCGCTCCCTTTTTCGTGATGCCGACGGTGAGCGCCCTGATCTGGAAAAACATGCTGATGAATCCGGTGTTCGGCCTCTTCGCGTGGATCACACGCTCGCTGGGGTTCGGCGCCATCGAATTCTTCTCCCGCATTCCGCTGCTCTCCATCGTGCTGATTATGGGCTGGGAATGGACGCCGTTTGCCGTGCTGATTCTTCTGCCGGCGCTGCAATCGCTCAATCCCGAGCAGGTCGAGGCCGCGCGCTTGGATGGCGCGGGACCCATCGCACTTTTCCGTCACATCGAGTTGCCCCATCTTCTGCGTCCCATGGCAGTGGTGGCCATGATCGAAATGATTTTCTTTCTCAGCCTCTTCGCGGAGATTTATGTCACCACCGGGGGCGGGCCGGGGCTCGCTTCCACCAACCTGGCTTACCTGATCTTTCGCGACGCCCTCCTGGGCTTTGACGTGGGACGCGCCTCGGCGGGAGGGGTGATCGCGATCGTCCTGGCGAACATCGCGAGCCTCTTTCTCATGCGCATGGTGGGACGCAGCCTGGAGGATTTGCCATGACCAGCTCCGGGCAAACACGCTGGGGGGTGGCGATCGCCGGTTGGGCCGTCGCTTTGGGTATGTTCTTCCCCATCCTGTGGATGTTCCTGACCAGTTTCAAAACGGAGATCACCGCCGTCGCCACACCGCCCGCCGTGTTCTTCCACCCGACCCTGGAGAATTACTACGCCGTTCTGGCGCGGGCCGATTACTTGGCGTTCGCAAGAAACAGCGTCGTGGTTTCGCTGGGATCCACGCTGCTGGCTTTGGCGCTGGCCATCCCGGCAGCATACAGCATGGCTTTTTTCCCCACGCGGCGGACGCGCGACATTCTGCTTTGGATGATTTCGACGAAAATGATGCCGGCGGTGGGCGTTCTGGTTCCGATTTACCTCCTCTGGCGGGACCTCGGCCTGCTCGATACCCTCTTTGGCCTGATCCTGATCGACAGCCTGAGCGTTCTGCCCATCGTGGTATGGATGCTCTTCACCTATTTCCGGGAAGTGCCGGCGGTGATCCTCGAAGCCAGCCGCATGGATGGCGCCACCCAGACTGAGGAATTGGTTCATGTGTTGCTGCCGCTGTGCACCCCGGGCATTGCCGCAACAGCGCTGCTTTCCATCATCCTTTGCTGGAACGAGGCATTCTGGAGCCTGAACCTCACGACGGTGAAGGCCGCCACGCTCACCGCCTTCACCGCATCATTTTCCAGCGCAGAAGGCTTTTTCTGGGCGAAACTGTCGGCGGCCTCCACCCTGTCGATCGCACCCATCCTGATCTTTGGATGGATCAGCCAGCGGCAAATGGTGCGCGGCCTCTCGTTCGGAGCGGTGAAGTAGCGGCGTGAAATTGTAGCGTCGATCTCCGATCGACGGCGGCGGTCGGAAACCGCCGCTACAGCCGGAGTTTCAAGATTATGGCAACGGTGGAATTGAAAAACGTGCGCAAGAGGTTCGGGGCCCACGAAGTGATTCACGGCATCGACTTGTTGATCGAGGACCATGAGTTCATGGCCTTCGTGGGGCCCTCGGGAAGCGGCAAATCCACCTTGCTGCGCATGATCGCGGGACTGGAGGAAGTCACTGAAGGCGAAGTGCTGATCGATGGCTCCCCCGCGCAAAATGTGCCGCCCTCGAAGCGCGGGCTGGCAATGGTGTTCCAGAGCTATGCGCTCTATCCGCACATGACGGTGGCGGAAAACATGAGTTTCAGCCTGCGCCTGGCGGGAATCCCCAAAGCCCAGCGCGAGCAGAAGGTCCGCGCCGTCGCGCGTATTCTGGAAATGGAGCCGCTGCTCGAGCGCCAGCCCCGCCAGCTTTCCGGTGGCCAATTGCAGCGCGTGGCCATAGGCCGCGCCATGGTCCGGCAACCGAAGGCCTTCCTGCTGGATGAGCCGCTCTCGAATCTCGATGCCGCGCTGCAAGGCCAGATGCGCCTGGAGTTGGTGCGCCTGCACCGCGAACTCAACTCCACCATGATTTACGTCACCCACGACCAGCTTGAGGCCATGACCATGGCGGACCGGATTGTGGTGCTCAACGAGGGGAAGGTCGAGCAGTTGGGATCTCCGCTGGAGCTTTACCAGCATCCCGCCACGCTCTTCGTAGCGGGATTCATCGGCGCTCCCAAAATGAATTTCCTGGAGGCGGAGATCCAAATCGCGAGCGATCAACACCTGATCCTGATGCTCACGACCGGTGCTAGCGTGACCGTTCCCTCGCCGCTGGAAAAACTGAGCGCCGGCGAAGAGATCAGGCTGGGAGTCCGGCCAGAGCACCTGACGTTGGAACCGGAAGCAGCGCCGGGCGTTAGTCCGGCAGAAGGCGTATTGCAGGGCGAGATCGAGGCGCTGGAGCATTTGGGCCCGCGGGCGTATCTCCACGCGCGGATGGCGGATGGAACAAGGGTGGTGTCACAAACCGACGGCGATACCCAGGCACGCATCGGCGATCGCGTGGCGTTTCGCGTGCGCTCCGAGGCAACGCACCTGTTCAATGCCTCGGGAAAGGCGTTGGCCCGCTCCGGCCCCGGAGTGTCCGCCAAGCGAGAGGTGTAGCAGACCTGTTCTCTAGGTCCGCGGCTTTTCCTTGCCCATGGGGAACGAGCCGCGGACCTAAAGAACAGGTCGCGCTACACCTGCTGGCTGATTTGTCGTCAGGGACTAGGGAATCTAATTGCGGGCGAAGCCCGCCTTGGACTGCGGTAGCAGCAGCTATCGCCTTCCGCTTGTGGTTCATACGGGAATGATATGCGACCCGGAACAAGCAAGGCGGTAGCTGCTGCAATCGCAGTCCAAGGCGCTTGGCGCACGGTCATATGAAAACGCGCGCTCAACAGTAATTTCACTCAAGGGAGGAACCTTCATGCCGGAATCATCAACGCGTTCTGCTCTACCATCCCTCGGTTCGACGATGAAAGCGATGCGCTTTCACGGGGTCGGCGACCTGCGTCTGGACGAACTTGCGGCGCCCCATCCCCAGCCGGGCGAGGTGCGCTTGCGGCCCCTCGCGGCGGGTCTTTGTGGCACCGACGCACACATTTTCCGCGGCGAGTTCCCGGCCGCTGCTCCCGTCGTGTTGGGCCATGAGGTGGCGGGAATCATCGACGCCGTGGGCGCGGGCGTAAAGGGTCTCGCGGAAGGCGACCTGGTCACCGTGCAGCCGAATACTTATTGCGGCGTCTGCCGCTATTGCCGCACCGGTCGCGAGCATCTGTGTCCCGAATTACGGGGCTGTGGCGTGCACATGGACGGCGGTTTTGCCGAAGCCGAGGTAGTGCCGGCGCGAGTCGTTTACCGCCTGCCGTCCGGCATGGACGCGCGCCTGGCGTGTCTGGCCGAGCCGCTGGCTTGTTGTGTTCACGGCATGGACCGGCTGGCCGCGCAATCAGGATCAACGGTGCTGGTGATCGGCGCGGGCCTGATCGGCCTGATGCTGACGCGCCTCGCGCGATTGGCCGGGGCGGGATTGACTGTCTCGAGCGAGCCGCAGGAAACTCGCCGGGCCTGCGCCTTGGAATTTGGGGCCGATCGCGTGGTGGACCCGAACCAGGAGGGCGAACGCCAAGCCCTGGCGGCAACCTATGGCGAAGGGTTTGATTTCGTCATCGACGCCGTCGGCTCGTCCGCCACCTTCTCACAGGCCATCGCCCTGGCCGCCCGGGGAGGCACGGTTCTGGTGTTCGGGTGCGCCCCCATACACGCCACCGCCAGCGTGCGCCCCTTTGACATCTATGCCCGCGAGCTCACGGTGCGGGGTTCCTTCATCAACCCGTATACGCATGAGCGCGCGGTAAGCCTGCTGCCCCAAATGGGTTTGGAGAAACTCCCGATCAAAACGTTCCCGCTGGAGGAATTCCGGCAGGCGTTCGAGGCCCACGCAGCCCCCGGCGCCGCCGCAAAGGTGGAGCTTCTGCCCCAAACGTAAAAGCCCCCACCAGTTTTGGGTGGCCACTACCGAACTGGCGATTGCATCCCGGCGCGGCGCGGTATATGTTATCACCCGGCCGGGAAGCGGAAAGGGGATTCCCCGGCTAAGCGTGCTATGGCGACCGACGACCCAACAACCTCAGGGATCCATGAACGGGAAGTCCCTTTTGGCCTGGAAGGAACCTGGCCTCTCCGTTTCAGGAATTTCATCGTCCGTTATCTGGAAGTTCTGATCATCGTGATTCTCGCCATAATCGTGGTGTTGGTCTTCTATTTCCTCCCGTATAAGATCGCCTTCCTGAACTTTTTCTATCTCCCGGTATTGGCGGTGGCCTATTTTTTGGGGAGGCGCCAAGCCGTGTTGTGCGCGCTACTCTGCCTTCTCTCGGGGGTGTTGTTCGCCTATTACAAACCCAGTTGGTTTACGGTCGGCGGTACTCGCCTTGACGCTATTTTGGTGCTGAGCGCGTGGGGAGGGTTCTTGATACTCGCCAGCGTCTGGACTGGCGCTGCCAACGAAAAATTGCAGCGCGGTGTTGAGGAAACCAAGCAGCTTTATGAGGAGTTAAAGCGCAGTCGTGGGGCGGAAGAAATGAAGGAGAAAGCCGAGAAAGCTCTTTACGCCACCATGGACCCGGTCGTCGCCAAGCTCGCGACGGAAGGGAAGCTGCGCTTCGAAAAACGCGAAATCAGCATCATGTTCACCGACCTCACGGACTTCACGGCCTTTTCCGATAAGAACCGGCCGGACGTAGTGCTGGAGGAATTGAACCGCTTCTTGGCCTGCACGGAGCCCGTTTTGGATTTATACCGCGGGCACATTGACAAGTACATGGGTGACGGCGTGATGGTGGAGTTCGGCGCACCCGTGGATTACGACCAGCATGCCCTCCTGGCGGTCTTGGCAGGCTTGAGAATGCAACAAAAGATTCAAAACCTTGACCTGCCCTGGCAATTGCGCGTGGGCATTGCCTCGGGGAGCACGATCGTCGGCATGTTGGGAGCGCGGCGCCAGGCTTATAGCGCTCTGGGCGATCGCGTCAATGTCGCCAAGCGGCTCGAGGAGATTTGTGAGGCGGGAAAGATCTACATCGAGGAGCCCACCTTTAAGGCCGTCGAGCCTTTCGTGACGGCAACCCAGGTTCGCAACCAGGGCCGGATATCCGATCAGAAGCATTTGGAGCGCTTGAGCATGCTGGAGGAAAAACTCCAGCGTGAAGGCGAGACCGCCCCAGTGCTTTACGAACTGGGCCAAGTCAGTTTTAAGCTCGAGGATGCCACCGCCGCCATCGGGTACTTTGGGCGCGCGCTGGCGCTGGATCCGGACTCGACCGAAATCAAGCTCGCCTATGCCGACGCCAATATCAAGCGGGATGATTTCGAAAAGGTCCAGCTCAAGGGTAAATCGCACCGGATCGTCGTTTACGAAGTCGATGCGATCAAGGACCGATGGAAGGATCCCAAGGTGATTCCTCCGGCCGTGGCCGCGAAATACGGCCCGGCGGAATCCTTTATCGAAGTTCCGGAAGACGTGGTGCTGGCGGTCGAAGCGCTGGAGGGCGCCGTGGGCCATTGCCGCGTGGTGGCCCTCCTTTCCTATGCCCTGGCGGATCGGCTGGGTTTGAACCCCGCGATGAAGGAGACCATTCTGCGGGCGGGATATCTGGAGAATCTCGGCAAGCAAGCGGTGCCTCATCATATCTTGAACCTCCCCAGGAGTTTGACCGATCAGGAGTCCAGTCACGTGGAGAAATACGTGCCCGAAAGTGTGTCCGCTTGCCGCCGAATGGGTTATGTCGATCTTCAGCTTCTCGACATCGTACTCCACCATCGCGAGAAGTGGAATGGCAGGGGTTACCCGGACCGGTTAAAGGGCGAGGCGATCCCGCTGGGCGCGCGCATTACCGCCGTGGCGGAGGCCTATAGTGCGCTCACCTCCTGGCGGCCTTACCACCAGGCAGTGGATTCGCGGGAAGCGCTCGAGGAAATCCGCGAGGACATGGAAAGAGGGCGGTACGACCCCAAAGTGGTAAAGGTCCTCAGCGAGCTTCTCGCTTAGCGCCATAATCTATCCAGCGGAGGCGCGTTTGGCCCCGGATACCTGCGCTTCCAACTCGGCGATATCCAGCACGATGACCTTGCGGCGTTCCAGGCGGATGATGCCGCGGTCCACAAAGCGCCGCAAGTTGCGCGAAACCAAGTCGCGCACCGTGCCGATTTCCGCGCCGATTTCCTGGTTGGTCTCCTCCAAAGGAAACTCGATGCCGCGCCGGGTGCGGACGCCCAGCTTCAGCGCCCGGTTGCGCAGGAATCGCGCCAGGCGATGGCTGACTTCTTTGAGGGAAAGCTCTTCCACCAGGCTGGTGAGGTAGCGGAAGCGCCAGGCCAGGGAGCGAATGACCGCGAAAGCCACCTCGGAATTCCGTTGGCACAACTCCAGGAATTCGCGCTTGGGGAGAAAGAGCAGAGTGGAATCCTCGGCGGCCAGAGCGGAAGCAGGGAATGTTCCGCCATCGAAAACGGAGAGTTCGCCCACTGTCGAGCCCGCCCGCTCGATCACCAGGACCTGCTCGCGGCCGTTTTCCGCCATCTTGAAAAGTTTGATGGTTCCCGACTGCACCACAAACAGGCCCTCGCACGGATCGCCCTCGCCCACCAGGATTTCGTCCTTCAGGAGCCGCCGGACCACACAATGGCTGGCGAGGATCTTCAACTCCTCCAGCGGCAACACGGCAAAAAACGAGACCCGGCGCAGGGTCTCCACCGCGTCCAGAGCGGACATCGCCATCGTCTTAAGCTCGGCGGGCATGGCGCGCGACTCAACCTCAATCGTCAGAATAAGCAGGAGCCCAACTCAATCAGCTTATCAAAACCTCCGCGTAAAGGCACGACTTAAGTCGGTGCGCGGCATGAGGTGGCAAGGGGACCCTGCCCGTGCGCCGCCTTTTCACTTTTATGTCCCGCCGCCGACTTAAGTCATCGCGCCGCGCGCCGCGGCCGCCTATGCTGGTAATAGCGAGGGCTAACCTCGATCCGCGAAACAAACGTGCCCTCCGGAGGAAGCTTCATGGCGTATATCATCGCTGAGCCTTGTATCAACACCAAAGACACCGCCTGCGTGGACGTTTGCCCGGTTGACTGCATCCACCCGCGCAAGGACGAGGGGAACTTCGCCGACATGGCGCAACTCTACATCGACCCGGTGGAGTGCATTGATTGCGGCGCGTGCGTCCCGGTCTGCCCCGTCTCCGCCATCTTCCCCTTGGACGACCTGCCGGAAAAGTGGCAGAGTTTCACCGAGGTCAACGCGCAGTACTACCAGAAATGAATTCTGATCCATGCCACGAGAGGCGCCGGGCAGGAAGCTTGCGCGGCGCCCTTCGCGGGGATAATCACCTGCCCCGAGTGTCCAAGCCTGCTTGCGCACGCGCGAGCAGTGGCGGATAGCGCCCCCGCCTCTCTTCGGTGATCGCGCCCCTCTCTCGAAATTCGATGAATTACTCATATTAGCGGTTATAATGCCTCCGCCGTGACGATCCTTCCCGGTGGGTCGTGGGCTGCTGGCGCGAGGCCGCCGAAGGTGCGCGCCGCTTCCCTTCCCCGCCACGGTAATGGATCTCCGGGTCAAACGGAAAGGCCGGACCTCGATGACGACACAGAATCAGACTTCCACTCCTTACCTGATGGGGACGGCGTGTGCGGGTCTCTTTACTTTCGGAGTGATGACTTCCTTTCTGGGCGCGACCTTGCCCGAACTGAGCGCGCGGTCCGGCTTTGATTTGGCCCGCAGCGGAACGCTTTTCAGTTTTCTCTACTTCCCGCAAGTGCCCATGGTCTTCCTGGCCGGGCCGCTGATCGACCGCTTCGGCAAGAAGCTGGTACTGGCCGCCGGACTTCTGTGCAGCGCGGCGGCGCTGGTGGGGATGGCTTACGCGCCCAGCTACGCGGTGCTCGGAGCGCTGCTGGTGATGCTCGGCCTGGGCGGCTGTTCCGCCATGGCCGCCTCCAACACGCTCATCCCCGACCTTTACCCGGCCAATCCCTCTTCCGCGCTCAATTTGGGAGGCATCTTCTTTGGCGTGGGAGCGGTCTTCTTCCCTTGGCTGGTGGCGCTGATGGCGCGCCGCCTGGGGCTGGTGGCCACGCTGTGGTCCATTGCCGTGCTGGTGGGACTGGTGGCGATGGTGGCGCTGGCGCAGAGGTTCCCGCCCGCCAGCATGGCGGGAGGATTCGACTGGGATCAAGCGAAGTCGCTGGTGATTAATCCCGCCGTCATCATTCTCGCTTGCGTGCTGTTCTTCTATTCCGCCTTGGAGGTTTCCACCGCCGGCTGGATTCGCACCTTCCTGGAGAAAGATCTGGCCGCCACCTCCGAGAGTTCCAAAATCATCCTGGCGTGTTTTTGGATCATGATGATGCTGGGCCGCCTGATCGCGAGCCAAGTGGTGAAGCGAGTTCGCGGCCCGCAATTGCTGCTGGGTTGCTCCGTCGGGGCTATCGCCGGACTCACCCTTATGGCGCTGGCGCCCAACGTGCTGGATCGCCACCGCCGGCATCATTATCTGCGGGCTCTCTTACGCGCCGGTATTTCCCACCACGGCGGGAACCGCCTCCACTTACTTTTCGCGAATCTTTGGAACCGTCTTCGGCTTGCTCATGACTCTCGCCTTGCTGAGCGGCGCGGTGGTTCCACCTGCCATCGGCTACGTCGCCCAGCATCAATCGGTGCGCGCCGGCATCTGGATCCTGGCGGGCATCGCGTTTCTGTTTATGATTACGCAGGGAATCTTCAACCGCTACGAGCGGCGGCATTTGCTCCCCGCGGCGCCAGGACCGGCGTAACCGGCCTCCTTCCCAACATTCCTCATTCTTGGTCCCTATTAGTGGGTAACCGAGGCATTTTCGGCCAAGAAGCACGCTCGATGGTTGTCGATCATGGCGCAATTGGTGCGTTTTCGTGTAAAAGGCGTGTTTTTCGATGGTCATTTTGTCAATCTCGCCTTTGTTTTCATGCAGATCCCCGGAGGTTCCTTCATTTTTAACATCTCTAAGGGTCAGCGCATCGTTTCGGACCTTAAAAAAGCATATTTCTGATCCGCCCCAGTCGGCGGAGGCCGGAATTTTCCATCCTTTGCCTGAGCGGCGCATTTTCGTCCTGGTGCGCAATTTCACCCGGACACAATTCTCCGCTCCCTGTCCCCGCACGGTGGTGGCCATAGGCTAGTGAAACGGTTTCAGATTTCCAGGCGGGTGGACAAATCGCGTCGAATTTCCTGGGCATTTCCTTATCGACCCGACGAACGCTAAGTGTCATTGTGAGCCCGTACTTCAGGCGAAGAATCTCGCCTTGCCTTGAAAATACTCGGAGCGAGATCCTTCGCCCAAAATGCGGGCTCAGGATGACAATCATGGAGGTTTCTTCGCAGCCCCTGAATTCTCTTGGTGCCCTGGAGTCTTGGTGGTTCAATGTCCACTTACCGCTTGCCGTAGAGGCGGCTTTACGCCGCCATATGGCGAGGTAAACTCGCCGCTACGTGCTCATTTGGCGAGGTAAACTCGCCGCTACGCTGCCGCGCTGAGGTCTTGCCGCCGTGACTGAGATCGACCCCCATCTCGCTGCGAGTCTTGCGCGCCGTTTCCGGCTGGTCCGCCAATTGGGATCGGGCGGCATGGGTGCGGTCTTCCTTGCCGAGCAGATCGCGGTGGGCAACCGTCCGGTGGCGCTCAAGGTCCTGAACCGCAAGCTGCTGGATGACCCCGAGTTCCTCCAGCGCTTTCAGAATGAGGCAGCTTCCACGGGCCGCATTCATCACCCGAACGTCGTCACCATTTACGAATCCGGCCAGGCCGATGACGGCACGCCCTACATCGCTATGGAATTTCTGGAAGGTGAATCTCTCCGTCAGGCCCTCACGCGGCGTGGCGCGCTCCCTGTGTCGGAAGTTGCGGAAATTCTCCAGCAAGCGGCGCGAGGACTGAACGCCGCGCACAAGCTGGGCATCATTCACCGCGACCTCAAACCCGATAACATCTTCCTGACGTACCCCGACGACGCAGCGGCGCCCCTCGCGGGCGCCCACGACGTAGGGGCTGGCCTCGTGCCTGCCCTCCCCGGCGGCATTGCCGACCCCGGGCGGGCACCGTGCCACGGGCATCCTGCCCGTGCCCGAGCATGGCCAGGATGGCCATGGCACGATGAACATGCGCAACCGGGGACCGCCCCCATAATCACGAAAGCAGATCAGGTGAATGCCGAGGGTGTAGCGTCGGTGTTCGCACCGGAGGGCATAACGGTCAAACTCGTCGATTTCGGCATAGCCAAGCTGCACGAGTCCGGCGCCCACACGCAGACCGGCATGGTGCTCGGCACACCCGCTTATATGTTCGTTCGAGCAGGCCTCGGGCATGAGGAGCGATGAACTCGACGGGCGCTCCGACATCTACTTGCTGGGCGAGCCAGGACCGAAACTTTTGCAGAATTTGGTAATATACGTGCCATAGTGGTGGAGGAAATTCAAATGGACAAATGTTACAAGGTTTTCTTGGCTTTTCTCGTTCTGTTGATTGTCCCGGCTTTAGTTATAGGTGGGGAGAAAAAAAAGAAGGATACCGACTCCAAATACCCGTACCTTGACCGCTCTCTGCCGGTGGCGTGGTACGTACCAAATTCCACCTTACATAAACTCCGCACAACAAACAGTTTGGGTTGATGGCACTCCTTGTGCCGTTGGGGAAGACTACGTTAATTGTAGACCCCATGTTTCTCCCGCAAACCTTCTTTTTCCTGACGGTCGAGTATACAATGCCCCTCATGAGTTGAAGATCGACCTCATGGATAGACCAGAGTGGTATGGGAAGTTTTCAATCACAAGGGAATCAACTTTTCCCTTTAATTTTTCTATCGAGGAGACTACTGGGACTGACATCCTGGGTAGGTCAAAGGCCGAGAAATGGCTGACCATTATCCACCCTAGTTTCAAGTCCAAGCTTCCTTTCAGGTATCCTCTTGAGACGAATCCAGAGTTCGTGAAAGCGAACCAGGACCTTGAGATGCAGGCTATGGCGCAGGCTGTTGGCATGTGCGACGATTGGCATGAAAAATACGGCACCGCTTGCATTGATGAAGACTTGTTCCCTATCTTTAAGAACTTTCTGATTAACACGCCGGCGTTGACGCTCGTTGATAAAGACTTCCTGGCCAAAGTGCCAGAGTTAATGCGTTTTGTTAAGGCGCAGTAGACTTCAGACCCAAAATGTGGTTGTAAAGGGTGAGAGGTAGACACCAGGGAGCACAGCGTGGCGGTGCCGCAACCAAACGGTCAATCTGTTATTATGCTGGTAATACCTCACACGGCATACACTTTTTGCTAAAAACAGGCATTTGCGAGATTGCAATACAGAGCCACTGTCGTTAAGGCTCTGCGGTTCTTCCTGTGCCACCCAATACCCGTTTTGCGTCGGCTTTTGCCCGGACCATATTCGTGCATTGGACCATAGCATCGAACACCCGTAACTTTGCTTCGTTTTCCATTGCGAGAGTATGATACGAGAATCGTTGGAAGGCTTATGATTATCCTTTCGATAAATCATTCGGGGGGAAGCGCATGAATCTCAGACGGCTTGTTGGAATCGACAAACCCTATTTTCAATTCGATCGCGAAGAGCGGCACCTGGCCGCAATCCTGTTTCATCTTCTGAACCATAAAGATAATGCTGAGCGTGCGCTCCGCTCGGCCGAACGTGACTGGAAGATAAACCCTGCGGAATTTGGCGTCTATTTCGAATACAGCTACCCGCGCGACCTCTGGAATAAGATGGAGGTTAAGGCCGAGGCCAACAATCGCAAGCGTGATGTGATCATTCGAATGCTCCGCAGCCACGGGTTCGACACCAGGAAGCTAGCGTCGCTTACGGAGGTGAAGGACTTTAACGCGTTCTTCATGGAAACGCATCCTTCACGGGACTACATACAATCGCCGGCCAATTGGAATCTGACACAGATCGCAAAGAGTCTCCCGCTCCCGTCCTCCAACAGCGATCTGGTGACCGCCTGCAAGATCAAATGGGCGTTCAAGGCGAAGCCCGATATCGTGATTCATGCCGACCGCGAACACGCGTTATGCATAGAACTAAAGCTCGAAGCTGGCGAGGGCTCGTATCCCTCCGAAGCACGCGAGAAGAAATTGCTTCGCGAACGAGGACTGTTTGCGGCAAAGAAAGCTCTCCGGCTTCCGATGAGCCAGACCGATCTGCAGAAGTTTCTAATGACGGAGTTACTCGGCCTCGATTGCCGGTTTAGGTTTATCACGAGGCATACAACGCCGGGAACCGAATATGTATCCTGGAGCGACTTTCTGGGTTTGCTAGAGCCGTTGCCCACCCCGCCACCCTACATTGTAGCGGCGCTTGAGCACGCTTCACAAACGGCTGTCGAAATCAACCCTGCACATAGCAACCAGTGCGCGGCCATTTCCCTGACCGCCGACCGCCACCGCTGCCCATACCAAGCAAAGGAAGGATCGGTTTATTGTGGACTCCACGCTAAAGTGACCGCGAGTAAGCGAGCGTAGCGCAGACCGCCGCCTTTGCGGTCTGCGGTTCTTCCTTGGGTTCACGTTTCCGAAATCGAGGACAGACGCCGGTCATCGAGAATTACCGTAGGTGCAAAGTAAGAACCGCGGACCCCAAAAACGGGGGTCCGCGCTACATTCGCTTGGTTAGCGGCGTTGCGGTTCGGGTTCGCTGGCGATGATTTCCAAAAAGTGTCGGGCCGCGACAATTCGCGGGTCGCGCATACATTGGTTTGTATGTATGCGCCCCACGAACACGGGCAACCTCTCTGTCACCGCGTCCTATCCGTGGCCTGTTCCGGCTTCTTAACGGTGGCACAGGGACTCCTGCCTGTGCTACTCCCGAAACGACATACTACTCACGCGCTTTTAGTGATGATCGTCAGCCCTGGTATGCCGTGAAAATCCCTAGAGTTGTGAGTTACCAGCGGGCAGTCGTATTCAATGGCCGTGGCCGCGATCCAGGCATCCTCGGCGGAGATCGGCTGCCGCCTCCGCATGCCGCGAACCTCGCCCCATCGCGAACACAGCTTTCTGTCGGACGGAATCACCACGAATAAGCTGTGAATGTCGTCGAGATAGCGGCGCTTGTCAGCGCCCCAGTTGCCGCGAAAGGCCCCTTCGTACAGTTCGGCCAGGGTCATGAAGGAAATTGCCAGCGAGTGATTGGCCAGATGCGGCCGATAAAGGCGGGCGAGAGGATCGCTCCGCATCAGGTAAGAGACTATATTCGTGTCGAGCAACAAGTTGTTCACGATTTGCCGAGGCTCAGGCCCTCTCTGCGCCGGTCGTATATTCCCTGAACAAATCCCTCAAACTCTTCATCGCTCGCCCAGAGTTTGACCCCAGCGCCCATAATCCTTTCGAGTTGACCTTCGAGCCTGACGCCTTGCTCCGCCGCGAGCTCTCCAATCGACTTTCGTTCCGAAAAACCCGCTGGCGACTTTCCGCCAGTCCTCCCGATGGTAGCACGCTTGGAAGCCGACTTCGGATTGCTCGACTGGGGAACCTTCGACCGACGATTCACGGTTGCTTTTGCCATGGTGTCACCACCTCTGGGGCTCATGGGGCTCTGGGCGAGATCATCGGACATTGCCGTGCCCCCACATAGTCTAACATCGAGCGACTGGCGAATACATGGCCTTTCATGTATGCGCCCCACGAACACGGGCAACATCTCTGCCACCGCGTCCCCTCCGTGGCCAGTTCTGGCTTCAGTGGCACAGGCACTCCTGCCTGTGCGTTATGCATGGAATGCATCAGCCATGGCACAGGCAGGAGTGCGTAGGCCACCCACGACTTGACAATCCCCCATTCAAAGTCTAGTGTTGGGCTTATGGATTACCAGAAATACATTACGATCGAGCCGGGAAAGCGCGGGGGGAAGCCCTGCATTCGCGGCATGCGCATTACGGTTTACGAAGTCCTCGACTATCTGGCTTCGGGCATGACCGAAGCGGAAATTCTGGCCGACTTCCCTGACCTTACGGCGGAAGACCTTAAGGCCTGTCTGGCCTTCGCCGCTGACCGCGAACGCAAACTGGTTACGATTCCTTCGTGAAGCTTCTCCTTGATCAGAACTTATCGCCGTGCCTGGTGAGAACACTGGAGGCTGTCTATCCAGGTTCTTCGCATGTGCGCGTTGTGGGCCTGCGGGACGCAGATGACTCAGTCGTTTGGGAATTTGCCCGTGATCACGACTTCATCATCGTGTCGAAGGATTCCGATTTTCACCAGCGGAGTTTTGTTTTCGGATTTCCGCCCAAGGTCATCTGGATCCGCCGTGGCAATTGCCCCACGCGAGATATCGAGAAGGTTTTTGTAGAGCATCAATCGAGCATCCTTGAATTCTGTGAGGATGACGTCCACGCCTTCCTGGCGCTTACCTAATAGCGCCCCACGGACACGGACAACATCCCTGTCACCGCGTCCCATCCGTGGCCGGTTCGGGGCATCTTCATGCCCAATGGCGAGGTAAACTCGCCGCTACATTCAGTGGCACAGGCACTCACGGTTGTCATTGAAACCCCGACGAAGGGCCGCTATGATAGAGAAGGGAATGAGTAGGATGACTTCGTTTTCCATAAAAACTCGCCTTAAGCCTGACGGAACGCTCCAGGTGGCCATCCCCACCGGACTCCCGGAAGCCGACGTTGACGTTCTGGTGGTTGTACGGCCATTGGACGCCGGCGGCGGGAAGGTTGCTCAGAAAAAGTTCGTGGCCCGAGGATTTTCTTGACAAGACTTACGGATGCCTCGCCGAAGACCCGTTGGTGCGCGAGCCTCAACTCCAGCAGGAAGCGCGTGAGAATCTGCTTTGACCTACCTCCTGGACACCAATACCTGCATTCGCTACCTGAACGGGTGATCTCCCCAAGTCAAGGGCCGTCTCCAGTCGCTCCGCCCGGAGGACATTGTTCTGCGCTCCGTCGTCAAAGCCGAATTGAGCTACGGAGCGGCGCGGTCTCGTGACCCCGAGCGCACCATGGCCCGTATTGCAGAATTTGAAGCGCCCTTCACTTCGTTGCCTTTTGATGACTCTTGTGTGTATGCATACGGACAAATTCGCTCCGAACTGGAAAAGGCTGGCACCCCAATCGGCCCCAACGATTTGATGATAGCGGCCATCGCCCTTACCCACGGCCTCACCCTGGTGACTCACAACACGCGCGAGTTTAAGCGCGTTGCCCGTCTATCATTGGCAGGCTGGGAAGCGTGAAGGAAAGGAGCGTAACCCTATGAAACGTAAAGCCAGCGTCTCCCATGACGAAGCCATCGTTCGGCGGCTCCGCAAGGACGCGGAGTTTGCCGCGGAGTACCTGAAAGCGGCATTGGAAGATGAGAACGAGCCCCGCGTTCTGCTGATTGCCCTGCGCCACCTCGCCCAAGCCCAAGGCATCGCCAAAGTCGCCAAGGCCGCCGGCATCGAGCGCGAGAGTCTTTACCGCGCATTGTCGGTTCACGGCAACCCTCGCCTTTCCACATTGGTTGCCGTAACCAAGGCCGTTGGACTCAGGCTCACCGTCGAAGCCGCTCCATAGCTGGTGGCTGGAGCCCCGATGCATCGGGGCTCCCCACTGACACCGGCAAAAGCTCGGTCACCGCATCCTCGCCCTGGCCTGTTCGGGCATCGAATCTGCGCTCTGCGCAAGCCTCCAAATCATTGACCGCCGCCGTTCTTTTCGGCAAGCGCACCAGCTCGCCCGCGGTTATAATTCGTAACCGCTCGTCCCCGCGAATGGAGGAATCATGGCTCACGAACTCAGTACGGATCGTCCGTGGTCCGTTGCCCTTTGTCCGTTGTCCCCCGCAAGCCCGACCCTTGACCCGCGGCCACTTGATGTTCAGCAACGGACCACGGACGACGGACCACGGACGTTTTTATTTCATGGTTTCTTCTGCGCTGTCGCCGTCCTTGCCCTATCTCTCACGACTTGCATGGCTCCGCTTTTGGCGCAAAGTGAGACGTCCTACGAGATCGTGGCGTCGCAGAACGTGATGGTGCCGATGCGCGACGGCGTGCGGTTGGCCGCCAATATTTACCGGCCCGGCGTCAACGGCCTTCCCGTCCCCGGCAAGTTTCCCGTCATCCTCGAGCGTACTCCCTACGACAAGGACCACTCCGAGTACTGGCCACGGTATTTCGTGCCGCGCGGCTTCGTAGTGGTGACGCAGGACGTGCGCGGGCGTTACGCCTCGGAAGGCCGCTGGCGTCCCGACCGCGATGATGGGAACGACGGATACGACACCGCCAAGTGGATTGGCGAGCAGGCGTGGTCCGACGGCGGCATCGGCACGGTGGGCACGTCCTACCCCGGGGGAACGCAGCACGCCCTGGCCCTCGCCAATCCGCCCTATCTCAAGGCCATGGTGCCCATTGATGCCATGTCCGACTACGGACACTATGGGGTTCGCCACGACGGCGCCTTCGAGCTGCGCTGGTTTAACTGGATTTTCACCATTGGCCTGCCGAGCGGCGGCGCGCCGGCTCGCGACCCCGGGGTGCGCGATCAGCTTGCCGAGTTCGGCCAGCACGTGCGTGACTACGTGCGCGGCCTGCCCCTGCGTCCCGGCCTCACCCCGCTCAAGCTGGCTCCCGATTACGAATCCTGGCTGGTGGAAGCGATGAGCCACGGCGACTACGACGACTTCTGGAAGAACTGCGGCGTGGATGTGGTGGAGCATGTGGCCGAGTACAAGGACATTCCGGTTTACCTTGTGGGCGGCTGGTACGACTCCTGGGATTTGATGACCTCCAACCTCAACTACGTGACCCTGGCGAAGAACAAGAAAGGTCCCATCCGCCTGATTATGGGTCCGTGGACGCACGGCGGCCAGCAATCGAGCAATGCCGGCGAGGCGGACTTCGGCACCGAGGCCAAGCTGGATCTCATGGCCTTCCACCAGCGCTGGTTCGACCGCTGGCTCAAGGGGATCGACAACGGCGTTGACCGCGAGCCGCCCGTGCGCATTTTCGTGATGGGCGGCGGCGACGCTCACAAGACGCCCGAGGGCCGGCTCTTCGTGGGCGGGCATTGGCGCAACGAAAACGATTGGCCGCTGGCGCGCGCCGTGAGCACGCCGTATTACCTGCACGCGGACGGCAGCCTCTCCACCGCGAAGCCGGCGAGTGACGAAGCCGGCGCCGCCGACCCCACCCACTACCTGTTCGACCCGCACCACCCGGTGCCGACGCTGGGCGGCAACATCTCCTCGGAAGGCGTACTGATGTTTCGGGGCGCCGCCGACCAGCGCTGCCGCAAGGACTTCTGGCTGTGCGACGATGAGCGCCCGCTCTCGGCGCGCAATGACGTGCTGGTGTTCCAGACGCCGCCGCTCATCGAGGACGTGGAAGTGACGGGCCGGCTGATCGTGAAGCTCTGGGCATCGTCGAGCGCGCCGGATACCGACTTCACCGCCAAGCTGGTGGACGTTTATCCCCCCAATCACGATTTCCCCGGCGGCGTCGACCTGAACGTGGGGGACGGCATCCTGCGCGCCCGCTATCGCGATTCGCTCGCGCACTCGACGCTCATGAAACCGGGCGACGTGTATGCCTTCACCATCGAGATGTATCCCACCTCGCTGGTTTTCCAACGCGGACACCGTATTCGCGTGGATATTTCCAGCAGTAATTTCCCGCGCTTCGACCTCAACCCGAACACGGGCGAACCGCTCAACAATAATCGGCGCTGGGCGGTGGCAGACAACGCGGTGTATCATGACGCCCCACATCCGTCGCACATTCTGCTGCCGGTAATTCCGCGAGACAGGTAGCGGGGCGGCACGGTGGCTGCTCTTGAGGTTATAATGTGAAAGTATCCGCAAGGTAGTGGTTTAGGCTCCTCGTCCACGGCGGGCGTCTTGCCCGATGGTTCAGCCCAGACGAGGTAGCGGCGGAAGGGAAAACACCATGTCCAAGATCGATGAACTCAAGGCCGATATCGAGAAACTTCCCAGCGAGGAGTTCGCCGAGCTTTTCCGGTGGTTATCGGAGAAGGAATGGGAAAGCTGGGATAAGGAGATCGAAGCCGACGCTCAGGCTGGAAGGCTCGATTTCCTGTTGCGTGAGGCCCACGAAGAGAAGTCCAAAGGGACGCTCCAGGAAATGTAAATGCATCGCGCCACCGCTCGCTTCTGGACCTCGCTTGCGCGCCTGCCGGAACCCATGCAGCGAGTGGCCCACCAAAACTTCGAGCTGCTGAGAGAGAACTCAGCCCACCCCTCCCTGCATTTCAAGAAAATCGGGAACTATTGGTCCGCGAGGGTCGGGATCAATTACCGCGCCCTCGCCGTGGAGGATGATGCGGACTTTATTTGGGTCTGGATCGGCCCTCATGACGAGTATCAGCGGCTGATCAAACAACAGCAAGCGTAGCGCGCTACGGTTGCTTTGATAATGCAGTGTTGTTCTTAAGCTCCGCCGCATGTATATTCGCCAACCACCGAAGTGCTTCACAGGATTACAACCATGCAAAAATATTATTCGAAATTTTTCTTGACACGCGAATTGGGGAAATGCCTCCGCCGCGCACGGCCGGAACAGAAAGAAACATTCGCGTTCATCCTGCTTGCGGCCTTGGCTTGGCTCGCGGCCGCACCCGCGCGGGCGGCGGAGGCATTCCAGCCACGCGCTGTGCCGCTCGTGACCACCGACCCTTACTTCAGCATCTGGTCTTTTGCGGACCACCTCACTGACGACGTTACCCGCCACTGGACCGGCAAGCCGCAGTCCCTCGAGAGCATGATCAGGATCGACGGCGCCGTTTACCGGCTTATGGGGAAGCCCGTGGAGGAGGAGTCCTTACCGCAGGTGGGACTGGCCGTTTTCCCCACCCGCACGGTTTATGATTTCGAAGGAGCGGGAGTCCACCTCACGTTGACCTTCCTCACCCCTCTCCTGCCCCGCGACCTGGAGGTTTATTCCCGCCCGGTCACTTATCTCATCTGGGAAGCCCGTGCCGTGGACGGCCGCCCGCACGCGGTTTCCATCTACTACGCCAACTCCGCCCAGCTTGTGGTGAACACGGAGGACCAGGCGGTGGAATGGTCGCGCGAAAAGATCGGCGATCTCACGGTGCTGCGCATGGGATCGAAGGCGCAGCCCGTCCTTGGCAAATCCGGAGACGATCGCCGCATCGATTGGGGCTACCTTTATGCCGCCGCGCCGACGAGCGCGGTCGCCGCCAGCGCCATCGCGAGCGCTGACTCCCAGCACGAGGCATTTGTCGAGCAGGGACGGTTGCCCGCCCAGGACGACACCGCCATGCCTCGCGCCGCCAACCATCGCGATCCGCTCATGGCCTTGGTGTTCGATTTGGGTCAGGTGGGCGCGGAGCCCGTGGCCCGGCATCTCATCCTGGCTTACGATGACCTCTATTCCATCGAGTATTTTCACCAGCGTCTGCGGCCGTATTGGCGGCGCAATGGCGCTCAGGCTGCCGATCTCCTCACCACTGCCGAGCACGATTACGACTCGCTGCGGAGTGAAAGTGAGAAGTTCGACGGCCAGCTCATGGCGGACCTCACCCGCGAGGGCGGGGAGAAGTACGCGCGTCTTGCGGCGCTCGCGTACCGGCAAAGCCTGGCCGCGCACAAGCTGGTGGCCGCGCCCGACGGCCAGACTCCTTATTATTTTCCCAAGGAAAACTTTAGTTGCGGCTGCATTTCCACCGTGGACGTCATCTATCCCGCGGCGCCGATCCTGCTGCTCCTGAATCCACACCTTGTGGAAGCATCGCTCGCCCCGGTGATGGACTACGTCAAGGCCGGCAAGTGGCCTTTTCCCTACGCGCCGCACGATCTGGGCACGTATCCGCTCGCCAATGGACGCGACCCCACCAAAATCGAAACCATGCCGGTGGAGGAATCGGGCAACATGCTCATCCTGTTCGCCGCCATCGCCAAGGCCGAGGGCAACACAGCGTTCGCGGAAAAGTACGCGCCGATACTCAAGCAGTGGGCCGATTACCTTGTGGACAAAGGCCTTGATCCCGAAAACCAACTCTGCACCGATGATTTTGCGGGGCACCTGGCGCACAACACCAATCTCTCCATCAAAGCTATTCTTGGCCTGGGCTCCTACGCGCAGATTCTGGACATGCAGGGGAAAAAAGATGCCGCCAGTCAGTACCGAACCAAGGCGCAGGAATTCGCCACGCGCTGGGTGGAGATGGCCAGCGACGGCGACCATTACCGCCTGGCCTTTGACAAGCCCGGCACTTGGAGCCAGAAATACAATCTGGTGTGGGACAAAATTCTGGGCTTGAACCTGTTCCCCACGGATGTCGCGCGCAAAGAAATCGCCTTTTACGAAAATCACCTCAATCGGTACGGCTTGCCCCTCGACAACCGCAAGACGTACACGAAGGTCGATTGGGAGCTTTGGACCGCCACCCTGGCGGAGTCGCCGGCCGACTGGGACAGCCTTATCGCGCCGATCTACGATTGGGTCAGCCAATCGCCCACCCGCGTTCCCCTCACCGACTGGTACTGGACTCGCGACGGCACGCAGGTGGGATTCCAGGCGCGCTCCGTGGTGGGCGGAATCTTCATCAAGATGCTCTCAGACCCGGCAACTTGGAAAGCATGGGCCGACCAGTCCAACCACTGAGGGGATTCGCCCAATGCGACGCCGTCAATACAAGGAGATTTGCCATCATGCCTAAATTGAATATGTGGTCTCGCAAGAATCTTTGGTTAATTCTTACGGCAGGATTCCTGCTGTTCACAGGGGCAGAACGCCTCACCCAGGCAGCTCCGTCAAACATCACGTTTTCTCAGTCCGCCCAGACCATTGAGGCTTACGACTTCGTGGAAATCACCCTCAACGTGTCGTCCCCGGATGCGAAGAATCCGTTTACCGACGTCGTGGTGGAGGGGCAATTCGGCAAGGCCGGAAGCAACCAGCGCCTTAACGTGAGCGGCTTCTGCGACTCCGCGGATGGGAGCGTCTTCCGCATCCGCTTCATGCCGGCGGCGCCGGGCGAGTACACCTATTCGCTCCTCTACCGGCAGGGCAGCTTCGAGAAAACCCACACGGGCGCCTTCCGCGCGACGGACGGCCACCGGCGCGGCCCCATTCGCGTGGACCCCCACTACCCCTGGCATTTCATCTGGGAGGGGACCGGCGAGCACTACTTTTTCAACGGCACCACGGCCTTCTGGCTCATGGGGTGGCGTGAGGACCGAATCATCAATTACAGCATCGAGCGCTTGCACAACTTGAAGATTAACCGCATGCGCGTGTTGCTCTCGGGGGCCGCGAATATGTTTTGGGGCGATGCGGTCATGACCGGTGATAACTTCACCCTGATGCTGCGCCCCTGGATCGCCCAGGACCCCGAGAGTTTCGACCATCCGGGAAATGACTTCACACGTTTCAACGTCCCCTACTGGCAGAGGTGGGAACGCATGCTGCGGTTCGCTCGCGACCGCGACATGATTATTTCCGCCATCCTGGAAATCTCCACGCACAAAACCCAGCCGGAGGCCGGCAGCGAGAACGAACGGCGATACATTCGCTACGCGATTGCGCGCCTCGGCGCCTTTTCGAACTACACCTACGACCTGGGAGACGATCTTGACAGCTTCCGCGACGAGAAGTGGGCCCACGAAACCGGAACCTTGATCGAGAGCTGGGACCCGTACAAACACCTGGCTTCGAGCCATCCGGTGCATCGCGAGCACCAGGACCGCGCGTCGGAGTGGATGGGCTTCACCTCCATCCAGAACTGGTCGCGTGAACAACATCCCCTGATGCTCGAGGAGCGGCAGGTCCAGATGAAAACCGGCCGCATCATTCCCCAAACCAACGAGGAGTACGGCTACGAGGACCATTACCCGCACTGGGCGCCGACTCCGCCCGGAGATTCCGCCGAGGTTTTGCGTCAGATGGCGTGGCAGATCGCCATGGCCGGAGCGTACGGGACGGCGGGAGAAAGCGCGCGGCGCGGCACCAACATCTGGCCGGATACGGGGGGAGGTTGGATCAACGGGCGCGGCGACGACACCATGGTCATGCTCAAAGGCTACGAGCACATGGTGGATTTTTTCACCAGCTTCGAATGGTGGAAGACCGAGCCGCACGACGAACTGGTGAACAACGGCGCTTATTGCCTCGCTAAGCCGGGCGAGATTTATGCCGTGTATCTGCCCATCCGCCCGCCGTGCGGGAGCGGCGAAAATTTTGAATATCAAGAAGCCTGCCGCGATATCACCCTCAAGCTGGAGCCGGGGACTTACGACGCGAAGTGGTTTAGCGCTGCCACGGGGGAAGTTGTCCCGCTGCCGGCCGTCCGAGGATCGGTCTGGACGATTCCCAAGCCTCCCGGCTGGCTGGATTGGGCGCTGTTGTTGAAAAAGGTCAACTAACTTCGGCAAAATGTGGATTGCGCCGGTGGCTGGTAGGCCACCCTGAGATGAGGGGTTTCCAGCCGCTGGTGATTCTGCACTTTCGACGTGAGGCAGCTTTCCAGGATGCCGCTCACCAGAAGCGTTCGCTCGATGGGATACGGCGCCACGCGGGTTTGAAACATCTGTTCGATTCCGTGCACCAGGCACGCCGAATAGGTCACGTTGGGCTCGGGGGTCAGGAGGAACTGCGTCGCCTGGATTGCCGGCATCCCTTTTAAGCGGGCGGCAAAGTTGAAATCCTTCAAGGCGCCGTCGAGCATCAGCAGGGTGGCTTTCAGGCCGTCGCGGTACTCGATGAAATAAGCGGCAGGATTGGCAACGAGCTTGGGCAACTGGCCCGATGACACCAGGTCCTCCGGCCGGGACTCCGTCTCGCCCGTGCCCAGAGGCGTGTCGCTGCGCGAGAGCGCGGAAACCAGCAACTCCCTCGACCAGCGGCCTTCCTCGCCCGCCTTCCACACCGCGTCGCCCTCGATCAATTGCACGGCTTTAACACCCGTCTCCCCCCGCCCGCGTCTTTCCACCATGCATTGCAGGGCTTCGAGGGCGTGAAAATCCATCGGATCGGACCCGCCTTCACCGACCATCAACGCCTCCTCGATCTCGCATCCCAGGGGCAGTTCGAGTTCCGGCAAACGAAAAGTGACGGGGAGGGACGAACCGCCGAGCATGGGGAAGCGCAGGCGGTGCGAGGTCTCCACCATGCTCTGCGCTTTGCCAAAGCTATAGGAAAGGTGCTTGTCGTTGTACACCGGCACGGACCGGCCGCTGCGCGTAAAGACCTCCGCGCACTGCTGGAAAAATTCGTAGCGGGGGTAAAGAATCTGGCCCTTTTCGTTGCGGGGATAGTCGCCGTGCTCGGCGACGATCAGCACCGCGTCGACCGCCAGCTCCTTGCCGCCACAGCACAGCGCCTCGGCGATGGTGGGATAAACCTGGAAGCCGAATTCCCGGGCGCGCTCGCCACTCAGGTCGCCGTCAGGTTTCTGGTCCACATAAAGCGAGACCACCTTGATGGCGGGTTTGTGCCAGGCCCCGGCGTAGGGATAGCCGACGAGAAATCGATCGCCAATATGCTGCGCGTGGGAGAGGTACTTGTAAATGGTGGCGATGATGGCCAGGCGCCGGGGTGTGGAGTCAGCGCCGCACAGCAGAAGTCCCGCGGCCGCCGCACCGGTTTGAAGGAATTCCCGTCGAGTCAGCATCGGTTAAGCCCTCTCAAACGTCGATTCGCGAGTCGGCTGATAGGCGACCGCCAGGTGCGGCGTCTCGTAGCGCGCTTGCTGGCGAAACAAGCTCTCCACCCCGGCAGCCGTCAGTCCCGTGGTGAGCAGCGTGCGCTCGACGGGATAGGTAGGCTTGCCGGTCAGAAACATTTTCTCCATGTTATTCACCAGCGGGCTGAAGAAACTAGCCAGCGTGGTGCGCCCGTCGGGCATGGGCAGATACATTTGCGTCGAGAAGGGATCGCGCCGGCCCTCGACGTCCGCGGCGAAGTTGAAGTCCCTCACCAGCCCATTCAGCAGAATCGTGGTGCAGGCCAGGCCGTCGGCATGCTCGTAGTGGTAAGCGACGGGGTCGGCCACCAGCCGCCGCAAATCATCATCGGTGGGAAGGATATCGTTAAAGCCCGGCCGCGCCGGAGTAAGCGTGTGGCTGCGGCACAAAGCTGCTTCCATCAGGCGGCGCAACCAGCGGCCTGCGCGCAAGGCATCCCAAAACTTTTCGCCCCGGTAGGCCTGGATCCATTTCACTCCCGTTTCGCCGCCCGCCCGCCGCTCCACCATGCATTGAATGGTTTCGAGAGCGTGGAAATCATAGCTGTCCACGCCGCCGTAGCCCACGCACAGCGCTTCGCGGATCCGCGACTCGAGCGGCATTTCCACCGAGGGAATCCGCCACGTCACCGGCAGGCTCGAGCCGGCCATGTAAGCGAAACCCATGGCGCGCGAGGTCTCGACCATCTGCTTCGCCCAATCCCAGTTCCACGACAGATGCTTGTCATTGAACATGGGGACCGAGCGCGCGCTATCTTTGAATACCTGGATGATCTTTTGGAAGAATTCCCAGCGGGGGTATTGCGTCTGCCCCTTCTCATTGCGCGGGTAATCGCCGTGCTCGCCCACCACCACCACGCCATCCACCGCCAGCTTGCTGCCTCCCCGCATCAGCGCCTCGGCGATGGTGGGATAAATCCGCATGGAGGGAAATTGTTCACCGCGGCTGCGGCTGAGATCGCCTTTCCCCACCTGGTCGACATAAAGCGAGACCAGATCCATCGGCGGCCGATGGTGCGCGCCCATCCATCCATAACCGTAAAGGAAGCGGTCCACGATGTGCTGGGCGTGCGAGAATTTGAAATAGGTGGTGACCACCGCAGCAAGTTTGGGGCGATCAATGCTCATGTGTTGAGGCCATGCTCCGATCTTGGTGCATTCGCAATCGGGCAGAAGATAACCTACGCCGGAATGGGTCTGGATGCAACGCCCTTCAGAAGCCTTCCACCATCCAGACATTGCTGCTCAAGGCGCCGCCCCGTATCGCCATGTAGCGGCCGTCCGGCGAAGGAATGCCCCAGATATCGTTGCCCGCTCCCCGGTACTGCCAGAGCACCCGCGCATTTCCCTTCAGGTCGACGTACAAGAGGGTGCGGCCTTGCGGCGAGGCCGAGCCGGAGTAAAGTCCCTTTCCGTCAGGCGACCAATCAAGACCGGTGCAGTTCGGCCAACCCTTCACGCTGATCTCGCGGTCGGACCCACCGGAGAGTGAAAGCAACCGAATGTGAGTCTCGGCCTCGTGACTTCTCGCGATCGCCAGCGTAGCTCCATCGGGAGATAAGGCGTCGGGGTACCACGTCGTGGCAGTGGGATCTATGTCGATGGTCCGGAGCACCTTGCCTTTCCCTTTCAGCGGATCGAATGCGGTGATGGTGAGCTGTTTTCGATCCGGGCTTGACTCCGTGATCTCGCAGAGGCTGGCCGGAGCGCGAGCGCACCAGTAACCAGTCCAATCGCGTGTCTCCAGCACCAACTGAGGCACTCCACCGGCGACAGAGATCCGCATCACGCGGTCCGGAGGCGAGGGACCAGCGGCTGATTTCGGACTCTCCACGTAGAGTATCCAGGCGCCATCGGGGCTGAGGCGCGGGAGGATCGCGCTTTGCAGTCCGGTGACCAGAAGTTCCGCACTATCCTGGCCCATCGCCTGCCTGAAAATCCTCATGGCGCCATTCCGCTGCGAGTTGATCAGGACGGCCTTGCTGTCCGGTGTCCACGCCGAGGGGAAACCAAAGGCCTCGTCGTTCGTCAATGGCCGAGGCGGGCTCATGCGTGTCCCCCCTGCCGACAGTTGCCCGATATCGGTCTGCCCCAGGTCCTCCTGCCTCAGGAACAGCAGGTGTTTGCCATCCGCGCTGGCGCCCAATCCCTGAAGGTAAGACCCCGCCCACTGGGTCATGCGCCTCGGTTTGCCGGTGGGTGCGCCCGCATGGGGGTCGACGCCGATTTGCCAGAGATTGTGCCCACGCGAATAGACGATCCGCCCGTCCGCAAGCCAGCATAAAGATCCCACCCATAGGTCCGGGTCCGGCGCAAGCACAGTCCGGGTCGCCCCCTTCAGGTCGGAGGTTTCCAGCGACACCTGGTTGCTCTCCGGAGTGCGCTGCCCTCTCATATAGGCCAAGCGCTGTCCATCCGGTGACCAGTGCACCGAGTCCAGCCACTCATTTTCTCCCAGCGCCAGGACCTTTTGCGGGTTGTCTCCCTGGCTGCCCATCACCCAGACTTCGCGAGCGTCACCCGACGTCCCGAGCGGGGTGAAAGCGACGTGCGTCCCGTCCGGCGAAACCTCAAACCCCACGGCGCCCTCGCGCAGCACCCGGGGAGACTGGCCCAAAATGGAGACCGTCCACAGGCTCTTTTGGCCGCCCACTTCGTAGATATTGGCCAGCAGTTGGGTGCCGTCGGGAAACCACGACGCGACGTCCCAGTAAGCGCTGGCTGATACTCCGGCCGGCCTGGGGATGAGCCGCTCTTCCTCTGTCGAAAGGAGCTTCACGTGAATCCCGGCCGGGTCGGAGTAGGCAAGGTATTTGCCATCAGGAGAAATGGCGGCGCTCTGGACAGCGTTCTCGTTGGAGTTAAAAGTCAGGCGTTTCTGCGTCAACTCGACGGAGGGCTTCGGCGTTGGCTCGGCGGAAGGCTTGGCAGGGCGGCGCAGGAGGAACCACGCCAGGGTAATCAAGGCCGCCGCCACGGCTACGCTCCCGATCACAGCTTTCTTGTGACGTGTTAGCAGGCCCGCGATGATCTGCGAATCGGAGCTGTCGCCCGTAGCGCCGCCCTTTAGGGCGGCACTTCCCGACGCCGGGCTAACGGCGGCATCTCCGGATGCCGCGCTAACGGCGGCATCTCCGGATGCCGGGCTAAAGCCCGGCGCTACGTCTTCCGCCGCCACGGGTGCCGCGCGGCCCGAGCTGGTATCGCGCTTGAGACGCTTCAAATCCGCGCGCATCTCGGAAGCGTGCTGATAGCGCAGGTCGGGGTCCTTTTCCAGCGCCTTGTTGATGATCTCTTCCAGCTTGGCGGGAAGTTGCGGATTCAATCGCACGGGCGAGGTGGGAGCTTTGTTGAGAATCCCGTCGAAGATGGCTGCCGTAGTGCTGCCCGCGAAGGCTTGCCGTCCCGTGGCCATCTCGTAGAGCACGACGCCCAGGCTGAACAAATCCGTGCGCGCGTCAAGCTGCTTGCCTAACGCTTGCTCGGGCGACATGTAGGCCACCGTCCCCACGGCCGTCCCCGGGCTGGTGAGATGCTCTTCCGCCGACCCGGCGGTCGGCATGGCTGTAGCGGCGGTGCCTGCCCTTGAGCGGAGCGAAGGGTCCCCATCGCCGGCCCGGCGGTCGGAGACCGCCGCTACAGTCAGCTTGGCCAAACCGAAATCCAGAATCTTGGCCACGCCGCGGCTGGTGACGAAGATGTTCGCCGGCTTGATGTCGCGATGCACGATGCCCTTGGCGTGCGCCGTATCCAGCGCGTCGGCAAGCTGGATGCCCAGTTCCAGGATCTCGTCAATCGGTAGGGGCGCCCCTTGTGGGCGCCCTTGGGCGGGCACCAAGCCCGCCCCTACGCCGATCCGGTGCTTGAGCGTTTGCCCTTCCAGGAACTCCATGGCGATGAAGGGTCGGCCTTCGTGCTCATCGATATCGTAGATGGTGCAGATATGGGGGTGATTGAGCGCGGAGGCGGCCTGGGCCTCGCGCTGGAAGCGCTCCAAGGCCTGGTGGTCCTTGGACATGGCCTCCGGCAGGAATTTTAGCGCCACGAAACGGCGGAGCTTGGTGTCCTCAGCCTTGTAGACGACACCCATCCCCCCGCCCCCGAGCTTCTCCAGGATGCGGTAGTGGGAGACAATCGTGCCGGTCATTACGCTGACCTCAATGAACCATGACAGTGAATGCCCTAATGAGAAGATATACTAATGGTAGTCACTGCGGAGAGCAAGCGAATGTAGCGTGGACCTGTTCTGTAGGTCCGCGGCTTTTCATTGCCAACATGGGACGAGCCGCGGACCTACAAATGGGACCCGCGCTACGCCTGCTTGACATAATCTCACAATCGGCTAATCTGAAGGCATGGCAGCGAAAACCAGTGCGCGTGAGGAGCGGATCGGGCAGGTAGGACAGCGGCGGCAGTTGATCATCCCGCGCGAGATTGTGGAGAGCCTCGATCTTCGGGAAGGGGATTTCGTGGAATTCAGCCCGCGCGCCAACGGCGTCTTTGTCAAACCCAAGCGCTTCGTTGACCCCGATGACGTACTCACGCCTGCCGAAGCCAAGCGCGTTCGCCAGGGAATGGCGCAGATAAAAGCCGGCCGGTTCAAGCTCTGGCGGGACGTGAAACATGCCCTGGACCATTCGGCCAGACCTATCACGGCGTCCGAGTCGTAATTCGTCAATTCTTCCACGTAGACCTCCCGTACTCCCCTGGTCAGCACCACCCCGGCGCTCGGCGCGCCACCCCTCCTCATCTGAGGCCGTCTCAGAACTTGCGGCCTGGGAGAGGGATTGGTCCGCCGATTGGGTATCGAGGGTGAGTTGCCAAGTCCGGGGTGCGACGGCGCGCCCAGGCTCTGGAACCCCTCAAGCCGGGGTGAGCTGGTCGGCTACCCAATATTTGTACATCTTCTTCAAGTTGAACACCGCGCAGAGCAGCGCCCACTGGGTGCGGACATTTTCCAGTCCCCGCACCGTCCATCGGCGAAAGCCCATGGCTTGTTTGAGGGTGGCGAACACCGGTTCGATGATCGCCTTGCGTTGCCGCAGCAAGGCCTGCTTTACCGGATCGCGCCGCTTCTCGCGTTGCCGCATCACCGCCGCCCGTTGCGGGCTCAACTCGATTCTCCGCCCGTCCCGCCTCCGACTGCATAGCGCCCGCACCGGACACTGGGCATAATGCTCACAGTGATAGCTGCGCGCCACCGGCCGCTGCGGGCCTTTATTCTTCATGCCCTCGAACTTCAGCCGTTGCCCTTGCGGACAGATCACTTCATCCTTTTCGCTGTCGTATGCAAACTTGGCGCTATCATAATCCCCGCGCGGGGCTCCGCCCGTCTCCGCCCCCGGCGCCACCAGCACTTCGTACCCGCGCGCCTGGGCCTCGCCCAACTGCTCCGCCGTCGCGTATCCCCCATCCCCCACCGTCTCCTGCGCCACCGCTCCCACCGTCGCCCGCACTTCCTCCAACATCGGCACCAACTGCTGGTGGTCCGACTCCGCATTCACCGCCGTCTGCGCCACGATGATCCCCGCCTGCGCGTCCGCCACCGCCTGCGCATTGTAGGCCGGATCCAAGCGCCCTTCGCAAGGCATCAGCCGCGCCTCCGGTTCCTGCGGGTGCAGATGATCGCGCTGCATTTCCTCCATCTTTCCCAGCGACTCCCGGATCGCCTGGCGCAGCTTCGCCGCCTCCTGCAACCCCTCCGGTAATCGATACTCGCCCGTCTCTTCCTGCTCCGCCGCTTCCACCGCCGCTTCCATCTCCGCCATCGACGCTTCCACCCGCGCCAACAACTTCTCCAAATCCTTCCGATGCTCCACCGTCCGCCGCGACGCCACCGCCCGAATCTTCGTCCCGTCCACGGCGTGACAGATCATGCCGATCAACCCTTGTCCCGCCGCCACCTTCACCGCCGCGCGAAACACCGCCCGCAGCGGCCGCCGGTTCGCCGCCCAGAACCGCCACAGCGAGTTGTGATCCGGCGCGTGCCGCCCCGTCAGCCAGAGCAACGACAGGTGCTCCCGGCACGCCCGCTCCAACTCCCGCGTCGCCCGGATGCGCGCCAGATACCCGTACAACCATACCTTTAACATCAGATCGTTCGCATACGGCGGCCGCCCTTCTTCGCTCTTCCGCTCCGGAAAACCCAGCTCCACCAAATCCAAGGCATCCACGAACTCGCGAATGAATCGCGCCGGATGATCCCTCGGTACCCAGTCCTCTAGACTCTGCGGTAACAAATCCATCTGCTCATAGTTCGCGCGTATCTCTTGGCTCATGCCCTTTCACTTAGCATTCTGCTTTCCACTCCCCGCGCCGAGTTTTGAGACAGCCTCATCTGAGGAGGGGAGTTCTTTAACAACTCCCCTCCTGAATCAGGAGGGGTGGCGCGCCGAGCGCCGGGGTGGTTATCCGCGGTGGAGCGTTTTTCCGCAATCCGTGAACCGAGTTTAGCGCGGACCTGTTCGGTAGGTCCGCGGCTTTTCGTAGCCAATCTGGGACGAGCCGCGGACCTACAGAACAGGTCCGCGTTCCACTTGCTTTTTGCTACCATTCGGGGGACTCTTTCCTCCATGGAGGTTTCTATGCGCTTCTTAACAAGGAATCTTTTGATAGGTTTCGGGGCGGGGGCGGCGGTGACGCTACTCGTTCTGAATATCTGGGGCATGCATTACTCGAGTGAGTATCTCTTCAGCCTGCAACCCCGCCTGCTTCGGCCTGAACTCCAACAACATTTGGAGGAATACATTAGTTCACAGCCTAATGCGCGCTTGCCGGAGCCTTGGTTGCCCGGAATCAGCAGCGCGCCGCACGACGGCTGGCAGTTGAAGAGCCTTGCCGGAAAGCCCCTGGCGCTCGGTGACTTCAAGGGGAAGGTGGTATTTCTCGATATCTGGGCAACATGGTGCGGCCCTTGCGTGAATCAGATGGCCGGCATCAAGCGTCTGGCCGACTCGCTCAAAAACGAGAACGTCGCCTTCCTGCTGGCCGCCCGGGATACCGAACCGGAGCTTCACAAATTCCTCAGCCAGCACCCTATCGATTTGCCCATCTACCTCGCGAGCGGAGCCGCCCCCGACATGCCCGATGCCCCCATCCCTGTCAACTACATCCTGGACCGAAAGGGCGCGGTCGTCTCCCAACACATTGGCGCGGCGAGTTGGGACACCGATAGCGTGCGAGCTTTTCTGCGCAGCCTCGAAAATCGCTAAGCTGAAACGAGCCAAGAAAGTGTAGCGCGTCTATAACGGCATCGGCGTTGTCAAGCAATATTTCTCCGTTGGGGTGGCGGTGAGGTTTTTCTCGCGCCTTTCCCCTTGTGGGATTCGTTTTGGGCTCAAACCGACCAAGGCTCGCCTCCTCGAATCTCACGGTGGACCGCTGGGGTTCCACCACTCATCTATGCGATCCCGCTGCGCGTTTTCACCATCACGGGCGGCGGGCACCATGATTCACCGTGCGACCTCCCCGCCGTCGTGCGGGGAGGCCCGGCGCCCAATCAGACCGTCGGTTCCGCTTTGGGCGGAACCACCGCGCTACCCGGGCTGCCGGACATGTGAACGAGCTGCGTGTAATTGTGGCGCGTACGCAGCATCCAGAACAACCGAACTGCCAGACGGCGGGCGACAGCGATTTTCGCCACGGCGCTCGTCTTCTGTTTCTTCAAGCGTTGATAAATGCGGCGCAACTGCGGATCCAGGCGCGCCGCCGTCTGCGCAGCTTCCACCAGCAGCCAGCGCATCATCGTGTTCCCTTGCTTACTAATCGAGCCCAGGCGCTGCCGGCCACCCGAGGAGTTCTCGCGCGGATTCAGTCCCCAATAGCTCACCAGCTTGCGACTGTTGGAGAAGCGCTCGACGGGTCCCACCGTCAGTACGAAGGCCAGGGCCACCACCATGCCCACTCCCGGATGGGTGCGCAGCAGTGCCACCTCCTCGCGCGCGCGGCCGGCTTCTTCCACCGCCCGGTCCAGTTCCCGCACCTGCTCGTCCAGCCGGTCCAGCGACTCCAGCAGTTCTTTTCGCCGCCGCGCCGCCCAGGGCAACAGTGCGAGGCTCTCAAGTTCTTTCCTTCCTTTCACACTCCACAGCTTGCCCTTCCGGCACACCCCCTGGCTGATCGCCAGGGCGTGCAACTGGTTCTTCACCTGGGTGCGCGCCCGCACCTGCTTCATCCGATGCACCAGCAACTGCCGCAGATCGCGCTCTGCCAGGGAGGGAACCCAGATGCGCGGGAAGCGCCCGGTGCGCAGCAGATCCAGCAGCAGCTCGGCGTCGCGGCAATCCGTTTTCTGATAGCGTACCTCGCTGGCCCGAATGCGCGCCGCGTCGCCCACCCACAACTCGTGCCCCAGTTCTCCCATCAACCGCTCGAACCAATGCGCGGGAAACGTCGCTTCGATCCCCACCACCGTCCCCCGCGGAAACTGCGCGTAGAACTCTTTGACTTCCTTGCCCTCGTGCTCCAACCGCCGCTTCTTGATCTCTCCCGTTTCCTCCTCGATCCAGGCCACCACTTGGTTGCGCGTGTGCACGTCACATCCGATAAAATGCTGCATGGCTTCGGCTCCTTTCCCGGCTCGCCTTGGTCGTTGAGCACTTCCAAGTCTACCGGACTGGAGCCGATGCCGTTATCCAATCAGACCTGCTCTTGAGGTCCGCGGCTTTTCGGAGCCAACAGGGGACTATAAGAGCCAGCTTTTATTCTGGCAAGTGCAATCTCTGTATTTTGGATCGTAGCCTCTTGATAAGGGGCTTGACTTCCTGCTTATCCAGGGGCACAACTACATCGGCAGAAATCGGCCTAAAGATAAGCTCGTCTTTGGACGCATTGTATTTCATGGGCAGCCTATCCAAAACATCACGCCCGAGCAGGGAAGGGCAAAATCCTTGTTTGCCAGCTTTCTTCTCAGCGATCAAAATGTCTGTTACATAGGCAAATAGCTTTTTATCATCTGATACTATGAGAATCGCCCTCTCTGCAAAGCACTTTAAACTTCCACCAACCCCACTTACAATGTTCTCCTGAATCAGTTTCCTATAGTTAACCCCTGCCGCTATCGCATCGGTTGGCATCAAAACAGTCTGATCCGCTCCAGTGTCCACAATGAAGGAAACGCCGGCTTCGATCTTCAATCTTGGAAGGATCACTAGCGCTTCAAGATATGGCCTTCCGCTGGTGTTCCCAAATCGGCCATTAAACATAGCCCTCAGAGGATCATGGTCCGCTTGTTCTTCTCGATATACCGCACAATTGTCAATCTCTGCGGAATCTTCTTGCGTTTTATATTCGCAAGAACGGAATTGAGCGTAGGGCCATGAGCAGCCACCTTGCCAGAATAAATCGCCACCCATTGATTGGGATACTTATTGATAAGTCGAGGGTGGTCCGATGAAAGTCTTTGGGCCGCTTTGCGGAAAGTTTGTAGATCCCTGTTCAGAAGAACTGGGTTCGCCAACCGTTCAAGAAGCGCCATGTTCCCCTTGGCTTGTGGTTTCATAGACTCAGCCAGAGGGTAGCAGAGTCTCACAACAAAAAATAGAAGAAAAATACACCGTCTCTGGTCAAAATCACAAGAGGGCAATCTAGATGGCAAACTTCCAAGCGTTTTTTCAAAGTAGCCCACTGGCGGGGTAATTTCCTTGACAAACCAAACGTGTAATGCCAGGATTATATTCGGGATGTATTAGGGATATATCGGCAACTATAGTGTGGCTGCGAGCCAAAACATTGAAGTAAACTGTCAGTGTTCGTTTCCGACGAAGAAGCCTTATGAAGAAGACGCTTTCTGCCCCTGAATTCAAGAAGAAATTCCTTCGTATGCTGGAGAAGGACCTTGCGAAACTGCATCCTACTGAAAGACTAGAGCGTGCAAAGAGAGCCTATGCTAAAGCGACCCTGATTTGTCGTGATACTGATGCCAAAGCTTTGCATATCTTTTGACACCCCCCACCTCCAACCGCACCACGGCCCCAAACTTGACAAAGCGTATTGACGAACTTATTCTCGAAGGGTCTCAGGCTTCCAGCGGTCCGCGTTACGCTCTGCCGAGTTTTCGAGTACGGAAAATCCCCGCCCTAGTTGGCGGGGATTTTCTTCTCTGATTGGAACACACCACTTTAACGCAGTCAATTGCGGAAATTCTGTGCAATTAATTACTTGGGGCCGTCTTCTGGGCATGAGGTCGTTGGCAAACAAAAAAACACTCGCCGTGGCTGGCGATCTCCGGGTAAACTGAAGGAAGTTAGCTGAAACGGACCGAGTTATGAACGTGAATTCAGGCAATGATCTCAACCGGCGCAGATTTCTGCTTGCCGGCTTGCGCGGCGCGGGCGGGGCTTGGGCGGCTCTCCACTGGCCCGCCGTCGTGGCGGCAGCGGAACACGCCGCGCACATGCGCGAAGCCGTTCCCCCGGCTAAATTGGAAGTGCTGAGCGCGGAACAAGCCGCCGAGATTGAGGCTGCGGCCAGCCGCATCATTCCCGCCGACGAAACGCCGGGCGCGCGCGAAGCCGGGGTGATTTACTTCATCGACCGCGCGCTCGCCACCTTTGCCGCCGACAGCCGCGAGGACTATGCGAAGGGACTGCCGGTCTTGCAGGCCAAAACGCGCGAGTTGTTTCCCAACGCGCCGAAGTTCTCCCAGGCCACTCCCGACCAGCAGGACGCGGTGCTGAAAGCGCTGGAAGGACAGCCGATCTTCGAGTTGATCCTCGGGCACACGGTCATGGGCTTTCTCGCCGACCCGGCGCGCGGCGGCAATCGCGGCGGTGTGGGGTGGAAGTTGATAGGGTACGATGACAGCCCGGCGTTCGCTCCGCCCTTTGGTTATTACGACCGGGACTACCCCGGCTGGAAGCTACCGGGGGAGAAATAACGGGAAGAGCAAGTCAAAAGGCAAAATGCAAAAGGCAAAAGTGAGAAGCAAGTACGCGCAGCGCGGCGGAGCCGCAACCCGCAGCGTAGGGCCCAGCGGCGCTGGGCCTTGGCCGAACGCTGTTCGGCCCTACATCCGCACCCGCCGGGGGAGAAATAACCAGGAAGAGCAAGTCAAAATGCGATGAATCCTCAAATCACCTACAAGCCGTCAGAAGAAGTTGACTTCGCGATTGTCGGCTCCGGCGCGGCGGGCGGCGTGCTGGCCAAGGAACTCTCCACGGCGGGCTTCAAAGTGGTGGTGCTGGAGCAGGGGCGGTGGATTGCTCCCAGCGAGTTTTCGCACGATGAAATCAAGACGTTTCAAGAAGCCCAATTGACGAACAACCCCCGGCAACAGCCGCAGACGTTTCGAAGATCTCCCCAGGAGAAAGCGCAAAAGCAATTTGCGGTGATTTATGGCCGCCTGGTCGGAGGGGGCTCGGTACACTTCACGGGGAACTTCTGGCGATTCCACGAAATCGATTTTGTGGAGCGCAGCCGCCGCGGAGAGATTGCCGGCACGGGGTTCGCGGACTGGCCGGTGACCTACGCGGAGATGGAGCCGTATTACACCCAGGTGGAGTGGGAAGTCGGCGTCTCGGGCCTCGCGGGCTCGAGCCCCTTTGATCCGCCCCGAACCAAGCCTTACCCCGTGCCCCCCATGCCCGTAAAGTCCGCCGGCGTGCTTTTTGAGCGGGGCGCCTGGAAGCTCGGTTGGCATCCTTTCCCCGCGCCCCTGGCGATTCTCTCCGAAGCGTATCGGGGGCGGGCGGGTTGCATCCATTGCGGGCGCTGCGAAGCTTTCGGCTGCGAAGTGGGAGCGAAATCCAGCTCGCTGGCGAGCGTGATTCCCGTGGCGCAACAGACCGGGCGCTGCGAGATTCGCACCGAGAGCTATGTCAATCGCGTGGAAACCAACGAACAAGGCCGCGCCACGGGGGTGGCCTATTTTGATTCCCACCGCCAGCCGCAGTTTCAAAAGGCGCGCGCCGTCATCGTGAGCGCCAATGGCGCGGAGACGCCGCGCCTGCTGCTGCTCTCCAGCTCGCCGCGTTTTCCCCAGGGGCTCGCGAATTCCAGCGGCCTGGTGGGAAAGTACCTGATGATCAACGGCTACAATGAAGTGTACGCCACCTTCGATGAGCCGCTCAACGAGTACAAAAGCGTCACCGATACCCGCGTGCTGCACGACTTCTATGAACTCGATCCCAAGCTGGGATTCTACGGGGGCGGGGGGATCGACGCGCGCTGGGGAATCACGCCTATTGCCTTCGCGCTGGGGTCCGTGCCGAGCGGCGCGCCGCGCTGGGGCAAAGCTTACAAGAGTTGGCTGGAATCGTTCTCGCGCACCATGATCGTGGCCAGCCACGCCACCTCGCTGCCCGTGGAGACCAACCGCATCTCCCTCGACCCCGACCTGAAAGACGCCTGGGGCCTGCCCGCCATCTGCACGACCTACAAAGACCATCCTGACGATCTGAGCACCGTCCGCTACCTGCGCGACCGGGCGCTGGAGATCATGGACGCCGCCAAGGCACCCAAGGTTTGGGCCGCGCCCGTCGAGGAGCAGTCGTTTGCCGTACACCTGCTGGGAACCTGCCGCATGGGGAACGATCCGAAAACCTCTGTAGTGAACGCCATCCACCGCACCCACGATGTGCCCAACCTCTTCCTCTGCGACGGAAGTAGCTTTGTGACTTCCGGGCGCGGACAACCCACCATGACCATTCAGGCCCTCGCCTTTCGCGCCGCCGACCGGATCGCCGCCGCCGCGTGCCGCGGAGAGGTCTGAACATCCTTGACAATCCATTGATGGCCATTAATAACCCTTAATATCCCTTCAGCCCCCCATCATGAACAAACTTCGGACATTTTGTTCTACCCGCAAGCGGAAATGTGTCGGGCGGGTAGTGACTCACTTTGATGTGCCACGGCCATCTTGGCCGTGCCCCTTCACGGGCGGGAGAAGCTGTGAAAGAATCACCTTCGGCATCGAGAGGTGGAGTTTCGACGATGCGTTTTGAAGGTATTGATCGTCGACGACGGTAAGTAATTATGGTGGCTTCATTCGGTGACCTTCCTTTCCGCCCCGCCTTTGGCTCCTCGGCTCGGGGCTTGGGCCGCAGCCATCCCCGGGAGGCAGGTTCCTCAGGCGCATCTTCCTTTTTGTTTTAGGCGGGATATTTTATCGAACTGCTTGGGATGATGGCAGTTGCGCGTTGTCTTGGACGTCGAGCTCCTGACTACATAGTCGGCAGGGTGACGCCGAGTGCCTTGAGAATTTCTTGCTGGCGGGCGTCCGGTTGAGGCAGCTTGGTCAGCGTGGTTTTCTCATCGACCGGGTAGTGCAGCAGGCACAGGCGGGTCAAGGCCCGCAGCGCATCCGGCAAGGTGATGGCGTCGGCCCGAGTCTCGGTGGTGCCAAAGGCCGCTCGTAATCGCCGCTCCATCTCACGACTGACTTTCAAGGCCAGCAGGCAGCAGAACACGTGCCCCCGCGTGCGGCTCTCTTTGCGCACCCAGACGGGCCGCACCTCCAGCAAGCCCGTCTTCAGGGTGCGAAAATCGCGCTCTACCTTCTGGAGCGAAACATAGCTGTCATGCACTTGCTGGGCGCTCATCGCGGCGGGGGCCACGTCGGTGGTCACCACATAGCAGCCTGCCAACTCCAGCGCCCGGTCGATCGCTGCTTCGTTCCTTTGCAACTTCAACTGCGTGCCTTCGAGCGGGATTTCCACCAGGCCCGTCAACTTGTGCCGCTCGACCCAGGCTTGCATCGCCCGTTGGCCCGCTTCCGGCTGGCAGCGGGGGTGGGTGCGCACCTGCTCGTTGCGCGCCTGGATCTGGGCTTCCAGCTTCGTCAGTTTGTCGTCCAGGCGATGCTGCTCGCGCTGTGCCTCCTGCGGATTCCGGCGCAGGATATAGCGCACGCCCTCCGCTTCCACTTCCGAGACGGTCTCACTGAACAGGTTCAACTGCAAGGTTCCTTGGGCCAGCAGCCGGCGAACCTGCGGGTCGGTCAAGGCCGTGATATAGCGCAACCCCGCTCCCGTCAGCGCTTGCTTCCCCTTACTTTTCACCATCCCCCGGTCCCCCACGAAGACCAATTCCTCCACCCCGAATTGTCCCTGCAGAATCTGGATCTGTTCTACCACGGTGGTGGGATCACTGCGGTTCCCTTCGAACACCCGCACGGCCAGCGGTTCGCCTGCCTCGTCCGCCAACAGGCCGATGACGATTTGCAACTTGCCCCGCTTTCCGTCGCGGTTGTAACCGTACTCCCCCAACTCGTTCTTCTCCCCTTCCAGATAACTGCTCGTCACGTCGTAGAGAAACAGCCGGGGCGGCTGGCCGCGTCGAGCCAGGTAGCGGCGATACAGGGTCTTTTCCATCTTCCCCTGACGAGCCGCCAAGTCATCCAAGGCGGCATACAGATCGTCCTCGTCGAACTTCCCCAGGCCCAGCACTTCGGCCACCGCCTGATCCTGGGCCCAGCGCACCGCGGAAAGGCGCGAGCCCTGGTGAGCGACACGGGCCAACACCAGGAACAGAGCGAGTTTCGCCAGCCGGCTATGACCGAGCGCGGCGCCGATGCCCAGAGCCTTGGCGATCTGCTTGAGCACGAACAAGAGGCCGAACACGCCTCCCAACTGAGGGGCCCGGGAGAGCTCGGCGGCCTGATCGAACTCGCCCCGCAACAGGCGGCGGAGGGCTTCGATGCGGGCGGGGAGCCAATGCGAGAGGTTGGCGAGGGTGCGGTTCTTAACCTTGCCGTGATGGCGAAAAGATTCGCGCAGGAGGATGGCGGGCGGGGAGTTGCGGTTAGGGACGGTTGTGATATACATGACTCCCGTATACCATCATAATCTAGCAATGTCAAGGACAATCTTCAATATACATGACTACACTATGATGCCCAAAAACAGGACAACCCCTCTCGATGCAAGGATTTTGAGTCAATCACTAGAAGGAAGATCCGTCAGGCGGCAAGCGCGGCCCGGCGCACTTTCCAGCGCAGGCGAAACCATTGCTGAATATTGTAGGTGAGGCAAGCCCACAGCACCTCGCAACGGGCTTTCTTCAACCCCCGCACGCAGAACTGCCGCAATCCGAGCTTGGTCTTCAGCCACAGGTTGCTGAACTCGGCCACCGGGCCGCGCCGACGATAGGCGGCGCGCGCCTCCTCCGTCTGCATCTTAGCCACATACGCCGCCACCGTGGGGAGATTCTCACTGCGCACGAGCAGGCGCCCGTACTTGCCCGGCTGGCACCCCGCACGCAGCGGACAATCCCGGCAGTCGGCCGCGCGCGCCTGGTAAACCTGATGCACCACCCCCACGCGCCCGCGTCGCGTCCTCCGATGCGCCAGCTTATGACCCGCAGGACAGGTGCAGGAGTCGCTCTCCGGGTGGTAGCGGAATTTTTCTGGATAGAAGGCCGCATCGACGCCGCGCCGCTCGAAGTGCTTCCGCGCCGCTTCCCTCTTCGGCTGCATCGTACTGCCGATCAGGTCCACCCCGCTCTCCGCCGCCTCCAGCACGTTCTCGCGTGTGGTGTAGCCCTCATCCACAATCATCTGCCCTGGCGCCCGCCCGTTCTGCCGCTTCACTTCCTCCAGCGCCGGTACCAGTTGTTGCTGGTCGCTGGCCTCCTGGGTGATGCCGGCCCCTACGATGATCGAGTGCGCCGTGTCGGTCGAGAGTTGCACGTTGTGACTGACCGCGAAACCCCCGTCGCTCTGTTTCATCACCCGCGCTTCCGGATCGGTCTCGCTGGCGCGCCGCTCCGACTTCTCCTGGCGCCCCTCGGGAGCGGCTTGCACCTTCTGCAGTTCCTCCAGCGCCTGCTCCAATCTCTCCACCTTCTCGCGCGCCGCCCGCTCCCGCGCCTTCCGCCGACGCTGATCGCCCGCCTCTTCCCGCGGATCCCCCATCGCCTGCACCCGCTGCTGCGCCGCCTGCAGATGCGCCCGCAAGGTCGGCTCGCGATGCATCGACTGGCCGCTCGCCGCCGCTTTCACCTTGGTCCCGTCGTGCACCACCTGCTCCAGCGTGATCAATCCCTCGCTGCTCAAAATCGCCAGCAGTTGCGCGAACAGCCCGTCCAGCGCCTCCTGATGGTCCACCCGAAAGTCCGACAGGGTGTGATGATTGACCACCTCGCACCCCGTCAGCCACTGATAGGCGGGGTGGTAGCCGCAGCGCCGCTCCACTTCCCGCGCCGAACTCACCCGCTCGCTGTAGGCGTAAATCCACAGCGCGATCAGCAGCCGCGGGTCCTTCGGCGAACGTCCCGCCGCCCCTTCCACCGCCCGCACCTCGACCGTGTAAGACGCCAGGTCCAGCCGCCCCGTCATCTCCCAAATCGCCCGCGCCAGGTGGTCGGGCTCCAGCAACTGCTCCACGTCCACCGTGCGCAACACCATCTGCTGGCGATTGATCGGCTCGAAACGCGGCCGGCCCTGGGGCTCGCCCGCCTGCGCCTCTGCCGCGGGCGGCCCCGCCGGCCACTCGCTCTCCCCCCAGATCGTTGGCTGCTGCCCCGCGCCGTCCTTACGCATGCGCCCGCCTCCGCCCGTGAGATGCCTCGGTCGGCCGCGGAGTGCGCTTCAACACCAGCGTGTGCTTGTCCTCCACCACCCACTCGATCAACTCACCCTTCTCGATCTCCAAAGCTTGCGCCAAGGGCGCCGGACAAATCAGATACCATTGGCGGTTCTTGCCCCCCCGCTGAATCACCTGCACCGTGGACTGGTAACCCATGCTGGACCTCCCTCCGGCAACGTCAGAGGAAGTATATCATAGCCATATCGCTAGTCAAGTCTTTTTTGATTTTTTCACAGCTTCGGACGCCCGTGGCACTTCAAAATGAGTCACCGTCGGGCGCTGGACCTTGACCCTCGCGCGTGTATTCTGCTACTTTATGACCACTTCATTGTGCAGGAGGGCAGCATGGGGCGGGACAAACAACGTAAGCCCGGCAAGACCAAATCTCCCGAGAGGATTAAGAAAACCACCAATGATGGCGGCCTGAGCGAGGCGGAGCTCAGCAAAGTCTCGGGCGGAAAAACTGGAAACACAATTGGTGGAAAAAACGCCTGAAACGGTGAAGTGCTTAACACGGTCGGGAGATAGCCGCCGGAGGCGTGGTACGGCCACAGCCAAGTTACATCCCTCAAGGGCGATGCTCGCCTGTGGAGGGAGGGGTGTGTGCAAGGCTGCAGCCCGCAGGGGATGGTCCGAAGTGGGGCTTTGCTCGCGATGAAGTTTGCCAGCGCACCTTTTCTCAATGAATTTCTTGTTTGTCCATCAGAACTTTCCAAGCCAGTTTGTGCACGTTGTCCGGCATCTTGCCATGTCCGGCCACCACGTGCTCTTCGTCTCGCAGCATGGTGACGGAATGGCAGGAATAGGAGATATTCCGGGCGTCCGAAGAATCGTGTACCATCCGCCGCGCCAGCGGAGTCGGCCGCATCGCTATCTCGCGAAGTTTACGGAGGGCGTGGCCAACGGCCAAGCCGTCGCCTCGCAGGCTGAATTTCTCAAGCGGCGTGGATTTGATCCGCATCTGATCGTAGGGCACAGCGCCTGGGGCGAAATCCTCTTTCTCAAGGACATCTGGCCGAACACACCCCTGCTTGGTTACTTCGAGGATTTCTGGCGAGCTTACGGCTCGGACCTTGATTTCGACCGGGAATTTCCCCGGCCGGCCGACGCTGCCGCACGCATTCGCACCCACAGTGCCATCGACCTGCTTAGCCTCGAGGCTTCCGATCGGGGGCTCAGCGCGACGAAGTTTCAGCGTGCTACCTACCCGCGCCGGTATTGGAACCATATTAGCGTCATCCACGAGGGAGTCGATACCTCCGTGCTGCGGCCGGACCCGCAGGCGCAGGTCTGGCTGAGCAGCGGAGTTTCCTTCACGGCCAGCGACGAGGTGGTCACTTATAGCGCACGCAGTCTCGAACCGCACCGGGGCTTCCACATTTTCATGCGGGCGCTGCCCATCATCCTGAAGCGCCGCCCACGCGCCCACGCGGTGATCGTGGGCGGTGACCAAGTGTCTTATGATGGCCGCCCGCTCAAGCATCGGACCTACCGCGAGCAACTTATGGCGGAGGTGGGCGACAGGCTCGATCCGCGCCGGGTTCATTTCGTCGGCCGCCTCCACTACCGGCGCTACCAGGCGATTCTGCAAGTCTCTTCGGTCCATGTCTATTTCACCTATCCCTTCGTCCTGTCGTGGTCGCTCATCGAGGCCCTGGCGATCGGATGCCTGATTGTGGGGTCGCGAACCCCGCCTGTCGAGGAGGTCATTTCCGATGGGGAGAACGGTCTCCTCACGGATTTCTTCGACCCTGCGGGCTTGGCCGATCGCGTCTGCTACGCCCTTCGCAACCGCCACCTCCTTAACCCTATCCGTCTCGCGGCCCGAAAGACGGCGCTCGGGCGGTTCGACCTCAAGACGGTGTGCTTGCCTGCGCATATGCGGCTGTATGAGTCCCTAACGGGTCAGGAAATATCCCTGGCCGGCCGGCGTTGATATGTTGATGCCCTGAGCTCAGTCGCCCTTCGCGCTGCGGAACACATTGCCGCCGCCCGCCGCGGGGAAGTGTGAGTTGTAGGCTTCGGACATGCTGTCGCACACGGCAAGGGAGGTGTTTTCAATCCCTCGACAGGGGTGTACACTTCGTAACCTCATAAGCGGTTTCGGAGGAGCCAGACAAGATGTCCTCCGGCGCTCTCAGGAAGCCAGCATCGCCTGGAGGGTAAATTGAGGCATTACCGTTTATTCGCTACCATTCTTGCTTTATCCACTTTCCCTCTGGCTGTACTCCCCCTCGCCACCCTGGCGCAAACTCGTGCCGTGCGCTCGCGCGTGACCCAACCGGTCGACGCGCATGACCTGGTCACCCTCCAAGGAAACGTCCACCCATTGGCGCGGCCGGAATTTGACCAGGGAGTGGCGCCCGACGACCTGCCCATGGAGCGAATGCTGCTGGTTTTGCAGCGCGGGCCGGAGCAGGAAACTGCCTTGCGGCAACTGCTCGATGACCAGCAGGTAAAATCGTCTCCGCGGTTTCACCAATGGCTTACCCCCGAGCAGTTCGGGCAGCAATTTGGCCCTGCCGATTCCGATCTTCAGGCGGTCACCGATTGGCTTGCGTCGCAGGGTTTCGAGACGCCGAAGATTTCGGCAGGCCGCACCATGATTGAGTTTTCCGGCACGGCGGGGTTGGTACGGCAAGTCCTGGGTACGGAGATTCACAAATTCCGCGTGAACGGTGAGGATCACTGGGCCAACACGAGCGACCCGCAGATTCCCACCGCGCTGGCGCCAGTTGTGGCGGGCTTCGATTCGCTGAACAACTTCCCCCGCACGCCCCTGATACGCCGACTGGGCGCCTTTTCGCGGTCAAAGTTAACGGGAGAGGTACGCCCACTGTTCACTTTTCCCTATTTAAGTGGCTATTTTCTTGCTGTTGGCCCTAGCGATTTCGCCACCATTTACAACGTGGCGCCGCTTTGGTTTGCGGGAACCGACGGCACCGGGCAGACCATCGCCGTGGTGGGTGAGACCAACATCAATATTCAGGACGTGCGCGACTTCCGTAGCATGTTCGGCCTACAGCCCAACGACCCGCACATTATTCTGAATGGTCCCGACCCCGGGATTCTCGGCGACGAGACCGAAGCTGACCTGGACGTCGAGTGGTCTGGAGCAGTCGCGAAGGGCGCGACGATTGATTTTGTCGTCTCGGAATCCACCGAGACCACACCCGGAATTGATCTCTCCGCGCTCTACATCGTCGATAACAATCTTGCCCCCGTCATGAGCGAAAGCTACGGCGCCTGCGAGGCTTATTTGGGCGCAGGTGGAAATCAGTTCTACGGTACCCTCTGGGAGCAGGCCGCCGCGCAAGGCATCACCGTCCTGATGGCGGCGGGAGATTCCGGCACCGCGGGGTGCGACAGCGCGAATGCCGGGGAAACCGCCGCCCAATACGGCATAGGCGTGAGCGGCCTGGCCTCCACACCCTTCAACGTGGCGGTGGGCGGAACGGATTTTAACGACGCGAGCAATCCATGGACGTATTGGAATGTGACGAACAACTCCGCCCAGTCCTCCGCCAAATCCTACATCCCCGAGAGCACGTGGAACGACTCCTGCGCGGCCTCCGGGCTCACTGGCTGCGCCAACGCCTCCTCCACCACCAATTTCAACTATGGGTTTGATCTGGTTGCCGGCAGCGGTGGGCCCAGCAGTTGTATCAATCCCACCGGCACGTTTCCGGCAGTCACGTGTAGCGGAAATTACCCCAAACCCTCCTGGCAGAGCGGAACGGGCGTCCCCAATGACGGCGCGCGAGACATCCCGGACGTGTCCCTGTTTGCGGGCGATGGCCTGAATTACAGCTTCTATGTGATCTGCCAGATGGACGCCAACCCCAATAGCGGGGGCAGCAGCACCTCCTGCGATCTGAACGCTCCCTATACGGACTTTCAAGGCTTGGGAGGGACGTCGGCACCGGTACAAATGTTCGCGGCCATCATGGCTCTCGTGAACCAGCGCTACGGCCCCCAGGGCAATGCGAATTACGTCCTGTACCCGATGGCAGCCCAGAGCGGGGCAAGCTGCAATTCCAGCACGGCTCCCGTAACCAATTCGAGTTGTGTCTTTTATGACGTGACGGCGGGGAATAACTCGGTGATCTGCCAAGGCGGCTCGCCGAACTGTAGTAATATGAGCACCGCTTCCGGCCAATACGGCATATTGGTTTCCGGCGGCTCGCCCGCCTTCACCACGACCCCTGGCTATGACTTGGCCACGGGATTGGGCTCCGTCAATGTCGCCAATTTGGTCAACCACTGGACTTCGAGTTTTACCCCCTCGACAACCACCCTGTCGCTTTCGACCAGCCCCGTCACCAATCCCATTACTCTGACGCACGGCCAGCCGATCAACTTCACCATCAACGTTGCTTCCGGGAGCGGAACCCCCGCCGGCGATGCTTCCCTCATCGCGCAAACCGGCAGTGGCTCGAATAATGTTACCGGTATTGGCCCCTTCACGCTAAGCGGCGGCAGCGTTTCCAACTCGACCAACATGCTCCCCGGTGGATCATACAACGTCACGGCGCATTACGCGGGCAACGGAACGTTGGGGGCAAGCGATTCCTACCCGGGAATCCCCGTCACGGTGGGCAAAGAAAGCAGTCAAACAGAAATCCGCCTGGTGACTTTCGATCCTTCGAGCGGGGCTCCCTCCTACGGCGCCACGAACACCGCCTATGGGTCACCTTATGTGCTGCGCATGGATGTGACCAATAGCAGCGGCCAACTCTGCACGAATCAGAATACGGGATTGATTTCATACCCCTGCCCAGCCGGAAGCTTAACCGTGTCTCCGGCGCCCACTGACATGAGTCCTCCGCCGGGCACCGTTCCTGGAAGCTACACATTGAACAGCCAAGGGTACGCGGAGGATCAGCCCATCCAGCAAACCCCGGGGGTGTACAATTTCGTGGCGAGCTACGCGGGCGACAACAGCTACAACGCAAGTACATCCCCCACGGTCCCGATCACGATTACCCCGGCGCCGACTACGACAACGATCAGCGGCGTTCCATCGTCGCCAGTCTCAGCGGGTCAAATAACCGTTACTGCGGTGCTCACGACGCAGAGCAATGGGGGCGCCCCGACGGGAACAATGCAGCTTCTGAACAATGGCACACCGATGGGCAGTCCTGTAACGGTTTTTGGTACCGCCTATACTTCCGGCGCCTATGCTACCGCGCAAGCCATCTTCTACGAGATTTTGTCTGCGGGCAACTACAGTTTCTCTGTGCAATACAGCGGCGACGCCAATTACGCGAGTTCCACATCGGCAGCGAGCGCCGCCACGGTTTTTGATTTCAGCCTGTCGGTGAATCCCTCCAGTCTCAATATTTCATCGCCGGGGCAATCCACACAATCCACGATTTCTATTACCCCTGAATATGGGTTTGCGCTGGCGACGAACCTGACTTGCAACGTTCCTTCCGACGTGGGCCTGACATGTACCATCTCGCCTCCATCATTAAACGTGACCGGGTCATCGGCTATGACCGCTACACTTACCGTCAATTCAACAGGCAATTCCAGTTTGAAGCCGCGCAGGCGGCAGCCAAAGCTTCCCTCCGCGCTCCGGCTGCCAGTCGGATTGCCATGGCTGCTGGTGGGATTGCTGGCTCTGGCAACACTGACGAGCTTGGCCGTGGCACGGCGACGTCCGGCGGCCTGGTTGTTCGTCACAGCGCTCCTTGTGGTTGGAGTCTGGGTTGCCTGCGGGGGTGGAGGCGCAGGCAGTGGAGGAGGCGGACCTCCCCCTCCCGCACCCGCGGTTAGCCTTTCAGCGACTAGTCTCAACTTCGGTCAATCATCACTGGGGCAAGGTGGCGCGGCCCAAACTGTGACCGTTACAAATTCCGGTAATGGCAGTCTGAGCATCAATACCGTCAGCCCAGGCGGTGCGGATTATAGCGATTTCGGTACCCTGTTCGACAGTTGTTTTGGCGCCGTCGTCGCCCCGGGGGCCACATGCGGAGTCAGCGTGACATTCATACCGCAGGCGACGGGCTTGCGCACGGCTACGCTTAGTTTTGCCGACAACGCCAGTAACAGCCCCCAGGTGGTTGCCTTAAGCGGCACAGGGGTCCAGCCACCCACTCCCCCTGGGAACTATTTTGTCGGCGTAATTGCCACCAGCGGGGCCAATAATCTCGGGCATCAAACGACACTGACGCTGACCGTGCAATAGGCGGTAGCCACGGTCAGTGTTTTTCTGACCGTGGGTTCTTCCGCGGGTGGAGCACACATTGACTTTTATGTGTGCGTCGCCTTGGCCAGTTGTCTAACCTCGAGGGGTCGCAGACATGCAGGGCAATGTCTGCGCCACCCCCTGTGAGATGTCTGGGCCACCCTAGGCAGATTATGGGCTAACAAACAATCCTTGGGTGGCGCACACATTGACTTTTATGTGTGCGTCGCCTTGGCCAGTTGTCTAACCCTGGAGGGGTCGCAGACATCCAAGGCAATGTCTGCGCCACCCTTGCTACCTGATCTGCGCCACGCGGGAATGTCTAGGCTGCCTGCGCCTCAGTCTGGCTGTGCCGGTAGGGCTTGGAGAGAACCGACGCCAGATTTCGGCCCAGCACGGCGGAGGCCGTCAGCACCCCACCCATCATGGCTCCGGTGACGCCTAACGTACAAACGTCCTGGCCCGTGAGGTAGAGATTGCGCACGGAGGTGTGGGGAGTAAGGCAGCGAAGGCGAAAACGCGCGGGGGTGGCGCTGACCCCATAGCCCTCGCCGCGCTGGTAATTCATAAAGTGGCGGGTGGAGAGCGGCGTGGAGAGCTCAGCGATGTCCAGCCTCCCGCGCACGGACGGCACATGCTCTTCCAGACCGCTCCGCAGGCGCTCCGTGAGTCTCTGCTTCAATTCGTCGTAATCCTGTCCCCGCCGCTTCCAGCGCGTGTTTTCCCAGCGCGCGAACCAGTCGTAGGGGGCTGGGCAGATCACTTCCAGGGTGGCCCGGCCCGGATGCCGCCGCTCGAAATCGGGATCCTTGGCCGAAGGAGAAGAGATGAAAATGAAGGGCAAAGGCGCGGAGGGATCGCCGGCGAAGCGCGCCAGGTTGGCATCGTGATCGGGCGTGGGATGAATCCACAGATTGGCTCCTGTCAACCCCAGCTCCGCCGCGCTTTGCTTTACCCCCGCATAGAGGCAGAGGTGGGCCATCGAGGGAGGTACGGTGCGCAACTCTGCAAGATTCGGCGCAACCCCCGGAGCATCCGGCGGAAGGAGCGAAGCGAAAGTATTCCAGGCCCCCGCATCGCTGATCACCGTTCCGGCACGAAGCTCGCGCCCGTCCTGCATTCGCACTCCCACGGCGCGCTGAGCGCGGTCGAGCAGGATTTCACGAACCTCGGCGCTGAAGGCAATTCGCCCTCCTGCCGATTCAATGAGGGGCGCGATGCCGGCGGCAATGCTGGGTGCTCCGCCCACTGGAAAACTGGCGCCTTCGAAATAGTGGGCGGCGATAATGGCGTGCATACCGAAACTGCTCTCCGCGGGTGGCAGGCCGTAATCGCCCCACTGCGCCGCCAGCAGCCCGGCCAGCTCGCGGTTGCTTGTGATCTCTGTGAGGACGTCGGCCGTCGTGCGCCGTGCCCAACCCAGAAAGGGTCCGCGCATCAGCGGCCCTGCCAGGCGCGCGATCGGACGCGGCAGGGCCTTTTCGGCAAGGTACATATGGCTTCTCCCGGCGCAAGACTGCACGGCGCGCAGGTAGCGGTCAATCGCGGCAGTCTCACTGGGGAAATAAGACTTCAAACGCTCGCGGAATCGTTCCACGCCGGCCACGAACTCGTATTCACGCTCTCCGATGCGGATGCGGTCGTAAACCTCGGGCATGGAGCTCCACTGCAAGCGGTCGCCGGTGAGGTGGTCGAAGACTGCCCGCACATGCGAAGCCGGATCTTGCACCTGGCCGATGTAGTGTACCCCCACGTCCCACTCGTAGCCGGGGCGATGGAAGGAGTGAGTGAATCCTCCTGCCACGTAGTGCCGCTCCAGAACCAACACGCGCTTGCCGCCGTGCTTCGCCAGCAGCGCTGCGGCGGCCAATCCCCCGATGCCGGAGCCGATAACGATCGCGTCCCATTGGTCGGCAATCGAATTCTGCTTGTAAGAACTTCCTACAGTCGTATTTGCCATGATCTCTGACCTCCGTGTAAGTGTGCCCGCGATGTGGACACCGCCCACATTCTGCCTCAAGAATGTTGCGCGTGTCAACATAATTCTGGTATAAGGATACTGGCTCATTTGGGCCTCCCCGAAGGGGAGGAAGGTCATTAGCCGTAGGTGAAACCTACGGAAGGGGAGCCCGGATTATTAGGATACGACCCTGGAGGGGTCGAATATTCGACCCTTTCAGGGTCGGAAGATTTCTTTTATGGTCTTCCCGCCCCGTAGGTTTCACCTACGGCTAATCATATTGTTCCCCTTGGGGGAACAAGTCGTCGACCGGAGGTTAACGCTAAAGGTCGGCCGGACAAAATTATGCGGACACCCCGCTCCTACCACCACGGAAACCTGAAGCCAGCTCTGCTCAAGGCGGCGCTTGATCTCATCCGCCAGGCGGGCCCCGGCGCGTTCACTTTGCGCGAGGTGGCGAGGCGCGCGGGCGTGTCGCACAATGCGCCCTACCGGCATTTTCGCGATAAGGAGGAGCTGCTGGCAGCGCTGGCGGCGGAGGGGTTTGATCGCCTGACCGCCGCGATGACCAAGGCCGCAGAAGGCGCGGCTGGCGCGCTGGAGCGCTTTCGCTTGAGCGGGCGCGGCTACGTCGAGTTCGCACTCCGCAACCCCCAGCATTTCGCCGTGATGTTTGAGGTTCCCTGGCAATACGATTTGTATCCGCAAACGCAAGCCGCGGGAGCGCGCGCTTTCGGAACCCTGGTCCGCTACGTCGAAGCGTGTCAGGCGGAGGGAGTTCTGCCGCCCGGAGACGCCAAGCCTTTCGCCCTGCTTGCCTGGTCGATGGTCCACGGAGTAGCCAAGCTCGCCATCAGCGGACGGCTTCCTCTGTCGGAACCTGCCGACGTGTTGAGCTTTACGGACGCAGCCACCGGGGCGCTGGCGCGGGGTCTGGCCCACGCCTTCGCGCCTGAGCCCTGAAGCGCTTGGGTGCAGGGCAGTCGTCAAGGGGTCGGGAAGGGAAACTCCAGCCGGTGACTCAGAGCAGGATCACTCTGTGGCCTTTCCTCATCGGATGTTAATGATGGTATAGTTATACATGCTTTATCTAACTCGGCGTTACTATATGTTTTGTTCTCTAATTTCTTGCAACTGACAAATTGTCAGTTATTAGGAGTTTTGTGGATATCCGATTTACCCATTTACGGTAGGACTTTTCCGCTTTTAGTCACACTGCACCCCAGGCAAAGATCTTCCACCAGTATTGCCTAAGTGTAACTTCCAATATTTGTTTAGGTTAGGAAAGCTTTGGGTTCCAGATGCGAGGCTAATTGATGTTGGCATCTCAAGTGCTTTAAACTCAGACATCAGGGCGTTAGTGGCGCCCTTTAGCTGTTCAGGCAAAGTGCCAAGCTGATATGGATTCTTGATTGGGAGGCGTTGGTTCGCCCCAGCCGCCTATAACCATCGTTTGATTCGTGTCGGCGTGCGGCGAGGCCTCGCTTAACGATGTGCTTGGATTGGGCACTTTGACCTCTTGAAGTCTAATATTCATGTGCAAGATCCAGCTTCGTTGCAAAAACCCGGGGACTTGTTCGACGTTTACCGGCCATACAACGAAGGGATTGTCTGTTTTCCAGAGGGTTTCCTCTTGGATTCCCCTCCCGAATGGCAGAATTAGGATGGGATTTTAATAAATTGTCATGTTAAGAGCCGCAGAGTAAGGCAATCGACGCCTAACTCTGCATTTGGCTTTTAGTTCGTAACACTGACGAGTAATTCCACAAGGAGGAAGACACAATGGTAACACCATCAAATTCCAATGAGCATGACGTCGTAATCGTCGGAGGCGGTCCGGCGGCGACCTGCACGGCCATGTTCCTGCTCAAGAAGGGCATCCAATCGGTCATCGTCGAAAAAGAGCAGTTCCCGCGCTATCACATCGGCGAATCGTTCACCGGCGAGACCGGAGGCCAGCTTCGCAAGCTCGATATGGGACCCGTGCTGGACAATCTTAAGTATCTCCCTAAGCAAGGTACTAAAGTTTATGGCACGGACGGCAAGAACTCCTTTTATGTCAAGGTGCGTGCCCGGCCAGATCCCAACGGGCCGCAGGTGGACGCGACGACTTGGCAGGCCCGGCGCAGCGATTTCGACAAGCTCCTGATGGACACCGCACGCGCGCGCGGCGTCGAGGTGATTTCAGGCGAGGCCATTTCCGTGCTGAAAGAGGGCGATCGGGTAGCCGGCGTGGTCGTCCGCACGAAGGAAGGATCGACGATCGAGCTCAGAAGTCAAGTCCTGGTCGATGCCTCCGGCCAGAACACATTCCTCGCGAATAAGGGAGTGATTGGCCCCAAGGACCGCGGAAACTATGACAAGCAGGTGGCGATCTTCTCCCAGGTGGTCGGCGCGATCCGCGACGAGGGCATGACTCGCGAAGACACCCTGATCTTCTACAAAAGCAAAAACCACTGGGCGTGGTTCATCCCGCTTGACAATGAAGTGGTAAGCATCGGGGTGGTCGTGCCGAGTGATTATTTCACTTCCTGTAAGGAATCGAAAATGGATTTCTTCGCGCGCGAGATACAGAGCCTGAACCCCGAGCTTACCTGGCGCGTCAAGGACGTGAAGTTCGTGGAAGAGGCGCGCGCCGCGTCGAATTACTCCTACTACATCGAGAAGTTCACCGGCAAGGGCTTCCTGTGCGTCGGTGATTCGCATCGCTTCATTGACCCCATCTTCTCGCTGGGTCTCTTGTTTGCCTCCAAGGAAGCGGAGTATTCGGCCGATGCCATCGCCAAGTATCTCGCCGGCGAGGGGCGCGACGCCGAGAATCCCTTCGCCGCCTACGAACGCTACGCCGACCGCGCCCAGGACATCATCCAGACCATGCTCGATTGTTTCTGGGAATTCCCCCTGAACTTCCAGCGCTTTGCGCATTGGACGCACAAGGAAGAGATCGTCGACCTCTTTGCCGGGCGCCTCTACGGGGAAGCGGTTCACGAGTACGATTCGGTGAAGAGAATGCGGAAGCTGCTCGACAAGAGCGGCATTGACCGGTCGGGCGTGCCGGGCCGGGGTAAGGTCCAGCCTGTGCCAACTGAGCAAGCGGCGGCAGCATTGAGTTCGGTGGTTTCCTTATAGCCGTTGAGCTTTCAGCATGGGGAGGGAAGATGCTCAATTTGGGAACGCTCGTCCTCCAGATGACGCTGATTCTGGTGGCTTGCCGGTTGGTCGGCGAACTCTTTCTGAAAATACGTCAGCCGCGAGTGAACGGCGAGATGTTCGCCGGCATTTTGCTCGGGCCGTCACTGCTGGGCTTGGTGGCTCCCCACATCTCGGCCTATGTGTTTCCCAAGCCCACACTGGAGTTTCTGAACGCCCTGGGCCAGATGGGGGTAGTGATCTTTATGTTTTTGGCGGGCCTGGAAATTGACCCCGAAGAACTGAAGAAGCAGGCACGCGCCGCCGCCAGTTCCAGCGTGATCTCCATCCTGGCCCCTTTCCTCCTCGCTTACCCGCTGGCTCTGTACCTCTATCCCCGCGCGTCGTCGCCGGACGTGAAGTTTATGAATTTCACCTTGTTTTTGGGCGCGGCGACCAGCATCACGGCCTTCCCCATGCTGGCGCGAATCCTGGCAGAACGGGGCATACTAACCAGCCGCTTGGGCGTAGTTTCCGTTGCCTCGGCCGCGGTAGCCGGCGTGGCGACCTGGTGCATGCTGGCGTATATCGTGCTGCTGATCAAGTCCGGCAAAGGAGGCACCGGACTGCTATGGACTCTGATCGGTATCGTGGCTTTCCTCCTAGCCATGTTTGGCGTCATGAAGCGATTGCTCGGCGGGTATGGGAGCGCCTTCCGTAAAGATGGGGCGCTGAGCGACCGAGCCATGGCCACCATGATGATCCTCCTGCTGGGGGCTGGAATCTGCACGGGATACTTGGGCCTCCACCCCCTGTTCGGGGCCTTCGTTCTGGGCATGGTGATGCCGAAGGACCTCCCCTTCGTCAAATATGTTAGGGGCCGGCTGGAGACCATCACGCTCGCGGTCCTGCTGCCTCTGTACTTTGCTTTCAGCGGCCTGCGTACCAACCTTGGAGCCGTAAAGGGCGGGCAGATGTGGATGTGGTGCGGGATCATCATCGCGGTCGCCATCCTCGGGAAGGTCGTCGCGCCCATGCTCGCGGCCTGGGCCACCGGTATGCCGTTGCGGGAATCCGCGGGATTGGGCGCGCTGCTGAACACGCGCGGCCTGATCGCGCTGGTGGTTTTCAATATCGGTCTGGACCTGAAGGTGATCTCGGTCCCGGTGTTTTCCATGCTGGTCATGATGGCGCTCGTCAACACCGTCTTGACGACTTGGTTGCTGGACCTGTTCTGTCCCATAAAGCTGTTCCAACGCGCCTCGGAGAGCGAAGCGGCGCCCGTGGGGGCGGTTCCGGGGTTGCAGCCGGAGGCAGAGCCTTCGGCAGGGTAAACCCGAATGAATGGAAGCCTCGAATACACCACCACGGAGAGCGCCGAAGCGCGGGTACTCTCCCCGCCAACCGCCGATGAGCCTCCCACTTGGAGCCGATGGCCCGAAGTGTTTCGCGTGGTCCGCCATCCTCCTTTTCTCAGGCGCACCGTCCGCATCGCTTGCATCGTAGGTACGATAGTCTTCTCCATCAATCACCTCGACGAAGTCATTGCCGGGCGGGCCACCGCCGTCACTTGGCTCAAAGGGATCGTCACCTGTATCGTGCCCTTCTGCGTATCGAACCTCGGCGTGCTCATCGCGAGCCGGCGCCCCAGGTGATCTCGGGCGGCGGCAAGTGACCACCAACGGCGCAGATTGAAGGTTGGCGCATGATTCTGGGCCTTGATAGCAGAAAAAAGTAAGCCTTTCCCTCGATTCAAACTATTGACGGCCCCTACTGGCGCCCCCATGATTCCAGGGGTGGGGCAATTGTCTTAGGGCCGAACGGTTAAATCTGATTGAGCGGCAACTGGGGGCGGGTCGCGGGATTCTGACCCGTCACCGGGATTCTGCCATCCAGGAGGAGGGCGGATCACGCCCACAAGCAGACAGGCGTAACGCCTGTCTGTTTGGAGGTTTGCGTTTCGTCCCTATTGACTACTGGCTAGAAACAGCGGCGGACCTGGCAAACAGATTCGCATAACGCTGGCGCAAGATTACCGGAGGGTCAATGAAGCGGATTCCCGTGTTGTTCACCGTGGCCGTTTTGCTGCTCGGGGCGCGCCTCTCTTTCGCCCAAACCTTGGACGACCCGATAAAGCTCGGGTCCGTCACCGTGCATGGCAGCATCCGCACGCGTGTGTACGGGTGGGACTGGTTCCAGTATCCCCCCTATGAAAACAGTTATGCCTACCCCGGGACGCTGCTTCGTCTCAGCTTCAGCCAGCAGCAGGAGGCCTTTGACTGGAATTTCGAACTCGGGGCGCCCATTTTGCTCGGCCTGCCCAATGATGCTGTCGCTCCGGCGCCGCGGGGCCAGTTGGGATTGGGAGCTGCCTATTTTGCCTCCAACGACAATTCGCGAAACACCGCCATGGTATTCCCGAAGCAGGCGTACCTTCGGTTCAAACACCTCGGTGGCAGCCGAGGACAGAGCCTCCAGGTGGGTCGTTTCGAGTTTTTCGACGGCGGCGAAGTCACCCCCGTGAATGCCACTCTGGCAGCGGTGAAGAGGGACCGGATCGTTCAGCGCCTGATCGGCAACTTCGGGTTTTCCGACGTCGAAAGGAGCTTTGACGGTTTTCACTATGTTTACTCGACCCCGAAACTCGACTTTACTGCGGTCGGAAGCATTCCCGACCGTGGGGTATTCCAGACCGACGGCTGGGGTTGGTTGCACACCGGATTTTTGTACACATCGCTGACCGGCCAAATCATGCCACGACAGAAAACCGCCGGGGAGTGGCGCGTCTTCGCCATCTACTATGACGACTGGCGGCACGTTCTCAAGACCGATGATCGCACCGCCGCGGCGCGCGCCAAAGACATGGGCAACATCCGCATCGGGACGTTCGGCGGCCACTATGTGCAGACGGCGGAGACACCCGCCGGCACGCTGGACTTCCTCTCGTGGGGCGCCGTTCAGACTGGGACCTGGGGGGCACTCACGGACCGTGCCGGCGCGTTTGCCGAAGAAGCGGGCGTGCAACCGAACGTGCTGAGGGCCGTCCGCCCCTGGCTGCGGGCGGGTTACTTTTATGGAAGCGGCGACGGCAACGCCTCCGACAACAAGCAGGGAACGTTCTTTCTGCTCTTGCCGACGCCGCGCGTCTACGCGCGTTTTCCGTTCTTCAACATGATGAACAACGAGGACGGGTTTGCGGAACTCATGCTACGGCCCACCCCTATGGTAACCATTCGTAGTGACATCCACACGCTCCGCCTGGCGAGCGCCACCGACGACTGGTACTCGGGCGGAGGGGCCTATCAGGCACAGACCTTCGGCTTTACCGGCCGTCCCAGCAACGGGGCGCGCAGCCTGGCGACGCTTTACGACACCAGCGTGGACTTCAAGGTGAACGCGCGCGCGTCGGTGGGTTTGTACTACGGTTACGCGGATGGGAAATCCGTGATCCAACACATATACCCCCACGGAGAGAATGGCCAGATGGCGTTTCTCGAGCTCAATTATCGATTCTGACCCTGGCGCCCTGGGTCAGAAGGTCATTGATGAACTTAGCTCACGGAGCGGGCGCTCGAGTTTGTACATTTTGAAGCGAGGAATCCGTTCCCAGCGTGCGAAAAGGGACAAAAAAGCCGGCGGTTTTTGCAAAATATGTGTATTTTGGTATGAAATGTCGCCTTTATTATCGGGCAAAGTATCTTCTTTCTGTTTGTTTTCATAGATATAATGGCTTCGGTTGTATAAGAAAAGAATTCTTTTTTCAGGGCTCGGTCCCCACGCGATTTTTCCCCTCCGCCGCCACGATGCAACCTCCCCTATGTCGGATAATTTGTCCTGCGTTTTCCGCATCGGTCTCGGCATTCGCCTAGATCCTCCGGGTAGCCCGGTGGGGGTGCCGCGCTCCGCACCCGTCCCTCCCTCCCCTCAAGGCTAGGCCCGAGCCCAGTCTCTGTCAAGAGAATTATGGCCTCATTTCCTACCGGCAGGAAAAAATCTTACCATGGGAGGGCACTTTTCCTGCCGGCAGGAAATCTGGAATTGCGGGCTACCGATCTTCAACTCCCTGGGCATCCTCTCACCCCGGCCAGCGCCGTGGGAAAAATGTAGAAACTCCAGAGCCCGCGTACCAGTTCAGCCTGTCTTTCAGCGGTTCTGGTGTTGGCGCGCACATACGCATCTCCAATCATCTCGAGCCACCTAATGCAAGAAAGGCCAGGGAACGGCACGCGGCTGGACCCAGATCGACTGCACTTCGGACACGGGACGCTGGGGCAGTCCAGCCCTGGCTCCCGACTAAGGAATCCGCAGAAAGAGCACTCCATGAAAGTCGATGCTATTACCCATGTCGGGTTTTCCGCGAGCTCGAGATGGGTCAGGCCCGTGCGCCTCGCCACGGAAGTCTCTCCTTGCCTCACTAAAACAACCCCTCCTGTTGGGTTTTTGTTTTCCGCTCTGCTTTGGCAAAGGTTTCGACGCGGTGGGCGGGGTATTCGAGTTTCTTTCCCGCCAGCAGGTCGGCAATGGTCAGGATTTGGAGGCGGGGGTAGCGGCCTGGAAAGTCTTTTGGCTCGTAGAAACCTGTGGCGGCGGCTTCCGTGAGCATGGGCTTGGTGGGTTCACGCAAAGTGATGAGCGCGCCGATCGCGGCCTTTTCGCGGTCGAGCACGCCCTTCAAGTCGCGGACGTGGTTTACGCCGATGTAGCCGCTCTTCACCTGCACGACCACCTGCTTGGCTTGGCCGCTCTTGTCGTCGAAAAAGTTGATGTACCCATCGATGCCGGTGTCCGCGCCCTTTTTATGGTCCTTGGCGGGCCGTGCATTTACCAAGTCCACCGCCCACCACTCGAATTGGTGCGGGCTGATCTGCTTCAGCGCCTCGGCGCTTTGCAAGTCCTTTGGCGCACCAACGATTTCGTAAGGGCTGAGATCGTTGTGGAAGCTGTCGCGCAAGCGCCGTTGGACAAGGTTGATGGCAAGATAGGTGATGTCAATCCCGATCCAACACCGCTTCAGCCGTTCCGCGACGGCGATAGTCGTTCCGCATCCGCAGAAGGGATCGAGAACAACGTCGCCTTCACTGCTGCTGGATTTGATGATTCGCTCCAATAGTGCTTCGGGCTTCTGGGTCGGGTAGCCAAGCCGCTCTTGGGCTTGAGCCCCAATGGGAGGAATGTCGATCCACATGTCTTGAACCGGCACTCCCGGCATTTCGTCTAAATACCGCTTATAGGCTGGCACTGCCCCCGGACTCGTCTGGATTACTCGCCCCGCGCGGATAAGCTGTTCCATCTTTTCGCGCGTGTAACGCCAATAGCGCGTTACGCCCATGACCTTATATCCGGGGTTCCCTTTCGCTGCGCCGCCTGGCCCAGTAAGGTCCCCGAGCCGATACCGCCTGCCGGTTCTTTCTTCGATATGCCTGTAAAACTGATCAACGTATTCCTGGTCATACGGCCTATGAACTTGGTTCCATGTGTACTCGTCGAAGCTCCTCGTGTAGAAGAAAATTACGTCATGGATTCTGCCGTGCTGACGCCTTCCCTGCTTTGCGTCACTGTGAGCGCTTGATCGTTTCCAAGCGATCTCGGTCTTGAATTTGTCGGGTCCGAACACGGCATCCAAAACCAGCTTCAAGTAGTGGCTCGCCGTGGGGTCGCAGTGGAGATAAATGCTTCCGGTCGACTTCAAGACACGATGAAGCTCAACCAGGCGAATCGCCATCATCACCAGATAAGCCATCATGTCATTGCGGCCGAGGAAGGCGAGCAGGGCCTGCATCAAATCGGCGAGCTTGCGCGGGCCGCTGGTGACGATTTCCTTGTAAATTCCCTCCGTTTCCAAACCCCACTGCCAGGTGTCCTCAAACGCGGTAATCTGCGCAGCGGATTCTTCGCCGCTCTTTTCCTTGAAGAGCACGTTGTAAGTGGCGTTGGAGTTGAAGGGCGGGTCAAGGTAGATCAGGTCAACGCTGGCGTCCGCCACGTGGTCGCGAAGAATTTTCAGATTATCGCCAAAATAGAGCTTATTCTTTTCGTCCATTTGCCCAGAGCATACCACAACCTTTGCGCGTGACGCATCCGAAGACGCCAACTTTGTCGCCCACTTAAAAGGTATCGTTTCAAAGTTTAGCTTCCCAAGGGTATAATTCGCAGCGATGTTGCGATGATGGTGCGCCGGCGGAAATGCGGGGCCATTGCTTTTCGCGAATTGAAACAGGAGATCTCGATGAAAGTTATGACCAGCAAACAAGTTCTCAGAGTCGGGAAGTGGGTTTTGAATATCGGCCTGGTGGCCATGGCATTGTCGATGTCCTTTATCGGCGTCTTTGACGGTGTGCAGGCAAAAGCGCAGACAGCGGAACAGGCGGCGGAGATCGTCAAGTCTCTCAGTGGCCCCTCCCAGGCGGTCGTCGCGCGGCTGACCACGCTCAACCGGCTTTCGGCGGATGAATGGCGGTTTCACGCGGGCGACCTGGCCCATGGAGAATCGCCGGACCTGGATGACTCGTCGTGGCAGTTGGTGAAGCCGCGCATGGAAGCGCCGCAGGACGCGGTGTGGTTCCGGCGGTGGATCGAAGTTCCCCAAAGTCTGAATGGCTACGACCTGACGGGCGCGCGGATATGGTTCAGCTTCTCCGCCGACGCCAATGGCCCGATGCCGGAGATTATCTATTTCAACGGGCGGCGCGTGGCGATGGGCGATGACCTGGAACCGATTGTCCTTTTCGACAAGGCGAAGCCCGGCGACAAGGTGCTGGTGGCCGTCAAGCTGCTGCACACGGTGGACAAGAAGACATTTGCCGGAACGGATCTGAAGATCGATTTCGCCGAGAACCGGCCGAACCCCGAGGATCTGAGACTGGAGATTCTGTCCACGGCGTTGCTGGTTCCTGGCTTCTCCAAGGATGTGGCCGCGGACACGGCGACTCTCGAGAAGGCCATTGGCGCGGTCGATCTGGCGGCGCTGGACGCGAAGGATCAGGCAAAGTTTGATGCGTCGCTCAAGCAGGCGCAGGCAACTATCGCAGGCCTGAAGCCGATGCTCCAGCAAATGACCGTGCACTTGACCGGAAACTCGCACATCGACGCGGCGTGGCTGTGGCCATGGACCGAGACGGTGGACGCGGTCAAGAGAACTTTCGGCACGGCATTGCAACTGATGAATGAATACCCGGATTACACCTTCACCCAGTCGGCGGCACAGTACAACGCCTGGATGGCGGACAAGTATCCCCAGGTGAACGAGGAGATCAAGCAGCGCATCAAGGAAGGGCGCTGGGAAATTGTGGGCGGCATGTGGGTGGAGCCGGACCTGAATATGCCCGACGGCGAGTCGCAGGTTCGGTCCCTGCTGGTGGGCAAGCGGTGGTTCCAAAAAGCCTACGGCGTGGATGTCCGGATCGGCTGGAACCCCGATTCCTTTGGCTACACCTGGCAACTGCCCCAGATCTACAAGAAATCCGGAGTTGACTACTTCGTTACCCAGAAGATGGCGTGGAACGACACTAACCAGCTTCCCTTCAAGCTGTTCTGGTGGGAGTCGCCGGACGGCAGCAAGGTGCTGACGTATTTCCCACATGATTATGCCAATGACAATCTGAACCCGGTGCGCCTCACCGCCGATCTGGCCACCGCGCACAAGCAGGCTCCGGGCATGACCGAGATGATGGACCTTTATGGGATCGGCGATCACGGCGGCGGGCCGACGCGGGCGGTTCTGGATGAGGGCACGCACTGGATGCAAGCGGACAAGGTCATGCCCAAGATGCATTTCGGGACCGCGCAGAGCTACTTTACGGGGATCGAGAGCAAGCTGGCGGCGGATTCGCCGGTGTGGGATTACAGCTCGATTGCCCAAGGGTACAAGCCGCCCGCCGTTCCCGCCGACGGTCAGGTGGCGATTCCGACGTGGAAGAGCGAGATGTATTTCGAGTACCACCGCGGGGTGATGACCACGCAGGCCAACCACAAGCGCAACATGCGGGAGAGCGAAGAATGGACGCTCAATGCCGAGAAATACGCGTCGCTCGCGTGGCTGGAAGGCAAGCCCTATCCGGCGGATGAGCTGACGGAGGCGTGGAAGAAAATCACCTTCAATGATTTCCATGACCTGGCGGCAGGTTCGGGCATCGGAATCATCTATAAGGAAGCCCAGCAGGATTACGACCAGGTGCGCTGGGCGACCAATGAGATTTCGCAAAAGGCTCTGAAGACCCTGGCGGCCGGCGTCAACACGCAGGTGGCCGGCGGTGTACCCGTGCTGGTCTTCAACCCTCTGGCCTGGGAGCGCTCCGGGGTGGTACGGGTTGACGTGCAGATGCCGGCGCCCGCCGCGGGCGGCGTGAGCGTGCTGGATGCGGCGAACCGCGTGGCGCCGTCGCAGGTCCTCGAGAGCGACGCGAAAACCAATAGCTATCGGCTCCTGGTGGCGGTCCGGAACGTGCCATCGCTGGGTTATAAGGTGCTGCACGTCGTCCCGGGCTCGAAGCCGTTCTCGAGCGATCTGAAGGCGGAAGGGCTGACCATCGAAAACTCCGCGCTGAAGGTCACGGTGGACAAACAAACCGGCTGCATAACGAGCCTCTACGACAAGAAGACGAAATTCGAGGCGCTGGCGGCGGGCGCGTGCGGCAATCAGTTGCAGACTTTCAAGGACCTGCCGAAGGAATACGACGCGTGGAACATTGATCCCGGTACGCTCGATCATTTCACGCCGATTGAGAACGCCGATTCGGTCGAGCTGATCGACAAAGGGCCGCTGCGTGCCGCGATTCGCGTGACGCGCACCTGGCAGAACTCGAAGTTCGTGCAGAACATTACCCTTGATGCGGGCGCGGACCAGGTGGATGTGGCGAATGACATCGACTGGCACGAGACGCATGTACTGTTGAAAGCCGCGTTTCCGCTCGCCGCCACCAGCGACAAGGCCACCTACGAGGTTCCTTATGGCAGCATTCAGCGGGCGACGACGCGCAACAATAGCTGGGAAAAAGCGCAGTTCGAAGTGCCGGCGTTGCGCTGGGCCGACCTGGGCGATGGACAACATGGCTTCAGCCTACTGAATGAATCGAAGTATGGGTACGACGACCAGGGCAATGTCCTACGCATTTCGTTGCTGCGTTCGCCGACCTGGCCTGACCCCGACGCCGACCGGGGGCGCCATCGCTTCCATTACGCTTTGTATCCGCACGGCGGCGACTGGAAGCAGGCGCTGACGGTGCGGCACGGCTACGAATACAATTACAAACTCCAAGCCATGCAGGTGGAGGCGCACACCGGCAGTCTGCCGGCAGAGCACGCGTACATCACCGTGAAGCCGCAAAATGTGGTGCTGACCGCTCTCAAAAAGGCTGAGGACGAAAACGGGCTGATCTTCCGCGTGTATGAATGGGGCGGAAAATCGGGCGACGTCGAAATCCATGTGCCCAAGGGCTCGACCGGAGCCACCCTCACCAACCTGATGGAAAAGCCGGAGGGGGCGGCCTTGAAGATTGCGGACGATACGGTTACCGCGCCCATTCATCCGTATGAAATCCTGACGGTGCAAGTGAACTATCCCTCGAAGCGGTAGTGCATCGCCATGCAAAGTTGGTCTGCGCCCAGCGGGATTCCTCTGCAGTGCTACCCGCTGCCGGCTGTGAAGATCTTACTCAGGGAGGGGTTGGCCCCGGGTTTCTAATGCGAAGGGAATCACCAGCAGGCCAATCCCGAAGGCAATCGCGGTGAGAGCCACCGGCCAGCCGAGAGTCCCCATGCGGCTGACCAGCGCGCCGACCCCGAAGGTAACCCCCGCGGCAATGAACCGCCCGAACGATGTGGTGAAGGCAAACGCGGTGGCGCGCACCGTGGTCCCATACTGCTCCGGCAACCAGAGACTGAAGACCGCGAAGTTGCCGCCAAAGAAGCCCAGGAAGAGCAGCACTGCGATGAACAGGTGGAGTCCCTTGGGCAGGTAAAACGCCCAGCCAAAGCTGAGCAGGACACAGGCCGCCATCCCGAGAAAGTAAAGGGTCAGGGTTGGCTTGCGACCGAAGCGTTCGGCCAGCGGCGGAACCGCCAGGCATCCCAGAATGGTTCCTACCGCCAGCAAGCCCATGCTGCAGGAAGACACGCGCACGGCCTGCGCCGGCAACATGCCGGCACGTTCCGCCAAGACCACGATGGCCGTCGGCGCATAAACTGCCCCCGCCCAGAGTCCACAGATGGCGGCGGCCAAAAGGACGGTGTTCACCAGCGTGCGCCGGGTGTAAGGAGGGCTGAAGATTCTGCGCAGCGAGGAACACCCACCGGCGGCTTCCACCTTGGCTTTCTGTTGCCAGCGCTCGGGCTCCTTCACGCGGAACAGAATCACAAAGGCCACGATAACCGGCGCGAGGCCACACCAGAACATGGCGCGCCAGCCATAACGCGCCCCCACCGTGTAGTTAAGGGCGGAAGCCAGAAAGAAGCCCGCGTAATAACCCGTTTGAAGATATCCCGCGCCCATCTTGCGCCGGTCTTCCGGCCAGGCTTCGGCGACGTAAGTGCCCGCCAGCGCCCATTCGCCGCCAATTCCGATGCCCGCCAGCAGGCGGAACAATCCTAATTGCCACACCGTCTGCGACAAGGCGGCCGCAGCGGTGAAGGTGGCATAAACGAAAATCGTGGCAGCAAGCACGCGGGTGCGGCCAAACCTGTCAGCCATGGGTCCCCAAATGAACGATAGTCCCCATCCCACGAGGAAAAGCGCAAACAGCGCCGATCCAGCGAACCCCACATGGGCAGGCGTCACCTTGAACCCTGATTTCGGAAGGATCTCGGTCAGTGCGGGGCTGAGAACGAGTGCATAGATCACCGAATCCATGCCGTCCAGGGTCCAGCCGGCCCAGGCGCCCCAGAATCCAACGATTTGCTGGCGTGAGAGTCGGGTGTGGCTTGCGGGCAGTGGAAGAGCCACTGCTTCATCGGCCATGCTGTCCTCCTCCCGCGGCTTGAAACTTCGCCACGACCGCGGGCTTCATGACCTTTCCCATCGCATTACGAGGCAACGCGTCCAGCACGAGGAGCTGAGACGGGATCTTGTACACCGCGAGGAACTCTTTGGCCCAAGCGCGAAGGGAAGGCAGGTCGAGGGCATCGCCGCGATTCAGCACCAGGGCCGCTCCGACGCACTCGCCCCACTCCGCATCGGGCACGCCGACCACGGCACATTCAGCAACGGCGGGGTGTCCGCGCAGCACTTCCTCAATTTCCAGCGCGGATATCTTGTGTCCGCCCGTCTTGAGGATGTCAAGATTCGTCCGCCCCAGGAGGCGATAAACACCGTTCTCGACGACCGCCGTATCGCCGGTGCGAAACCGACCATGGCGGAAGGCCTCGCGCGTTGCGCCGGGCTTGCGCCAGTATTCCAAGAACACGCTTGGACCACGAACTTCGATCTCGCCCGGCGTTCCCGGCGGAACCGGATTGCCGTTCTCGCCGACAAGCTGTATCTCGACGCTCGGCAGTGGCGTCCCGACGCTGCCCGGCACACGCTCGCCCCGCAAGGGGTTTGACAGCGCCATGCCAATTTCCGTCATGCCGTAGCGCTCCAGCAGGGTGTGGCCGCTGATTTCATTCCAGCGTTCGAGCGTCCTCACCGGCAGCGCTGCCGAGCCGGACACCATCAAACGTACCTTGCCGCAGGCCTCGCGAAGGGCCGCGCGGCGCTCCGGCGAAGCCGCGTCCCAGGCCGCAATCAGCTTCACGTAGATGGTGGGGACCGCCATGAACAGAGTTAAGCTGCCGCCGCCGATGCGCTCCCACACGGCATTCGCGTCGAAGCGTGGCAGCATCTCACAGGCCGCGCCCGACCACAGCGCACAAGAAACCACGTTGATGATTCCGTGCACGTGGTGCAGCGGCAAACACAGGACAATGCGATCCTCGGCCGACCACTCCCAGGCCTCCACCAAGCTCACCATTTGCGCCGTGATGTTGGCGTGGGTTGTGACTACGCCCTTCGGCCGGCTCGTCGTGCCGCTGGTGTAAAGGATCATGGCGCGCCGCTCGCTGGGGATGTCCGGCAATTCTGCCGGTTGGCAGGTAAAAACCTGATCACACGACAGCGCGCGGAGGGTGCGTGCGGCGGCCATGGGGGCAAGCAAGGGCTCCGCTCGAGCATCAAACACCAAAGTCGACGCCTCGGTGTCGTCGATGAAGTAATCCAGCTCCGACCTCGGCGAGTTGAGCGGAAACGGGACGGCCACGCCACCGGCCCGCCAAATGCCCCACTGCACCGCCACCCACGGAAATCCCGGCGTCACCAGAAACCCCACGCGCTCTTCCTCGAGGTGCTCGCGGCCGGCGAGCAGCGCCGCCGCCACGCGCGACGATGCATCCAGCAAAGCACCGTAAGTGAAGGATCCCTGCGAATCGACAACAGCCGTGCGGCCGCGATGCCGGTCGGCGCGAGCTATTAGTGGAATATGACTCGTGCGGTTGATCATATGCAGACTTTACGTTGTCCCTGCCGCGTTGTCCACTTGTGGGACACTTGTGGCGACTCCGGGCCACGGCTCCGGGCAACCCTTGCCGTAGGATGCGGCTTCCGTTACGATGTCGCCTTTGGCTTTGTTGCTTCGGGCCTGCTCGCGCATTGATCGAATCTGCGTGGGATCGAAGAGGACTATCAGGAGTTCCTTCATGGTAAGCCGTTTAAGGCGAACTGTAGGGCTGATTTTGCCCCTCCTTATCACTCTGCTTTCCGGCGGCGCCGGGGCGCAGGATTCCTCTCTTGACGCGACTCTCGACTCACTGGCGGGCGCGCATGGTATCCGGCAAGTGGCCATTTCGCCGGATGGCCAACGCGTGGCTTGGGTTGAATCCAGTGGCCCGTCCCCGCATGGGATTTTTGTTTGCAGCCTGGCGTCGCCGACTTCAACGCGACGCCGCACCACGGCGGGCAGCGGCGATGATGCATCCGACGAGCGCGAAATCGCCTGGTCTCCGGACAGCCGTCAACTGGCTTTCCTGTCCAATGCGCAGACCCCGGACCAGTTGCAGCTTTACGTGGCCAAGGTCGCGGGCGGCGAGGCGCGGAAGCTTACCGACCTGAAGGGCTCGCTCGATGGCCCGTCGTGGTCCCCGGATGGCAAGACGCTGGCGGTGCTTTTCACGGAAAACGCTCCGCGCCTGCCCGGACCGCTGGAGCCCATGCCGCTTCCGTCCGGGGTGATTGGCGGCAAGATCTACGAACAGCGCCTGACCACGGTGGACGTGGCCACGGGACGGGTTCGGCAACTCTCTCCTCCGGACCTGTACGTTTATGAATATGACTGGTCGCCGGACGGAAAGAAATTTGTGATGACCGCAGCCCACGGCGCAGGCGACGGCAATTGGTACGTCGCGGAGATTTACACCCTCCAGGCAGACTCCGGTGAGATGAAAACCTTGTATAAGCCGGCGCAACAAATCGCCGTGCCACGCTGGTCTCCGGACGGAAGCAGCATCGCGTTTATCGGCGGGTTGATGAGCGACGAAGGTTCAACGGGCGGCGATGTCTACCTTCTTCCCGCTACGGGTGGCGCGGCCCGCAACCTGACACCCGGCCTCGCGGCTTCCGTCAGTGGGCTGGTTTGGCGGCCGGGTGGCGACGAAATTCTGCTGCTGGAAAGTGTCGAGGGGGTGACCAGCATCGCGACGCTCGGCGTCCGGGATGGCAAAGTCACCCCGCCGTGGAACGGGCCGGAAACGTCTTCCCCCGGCTGGTGGAACCATGCCCCTTCCGTGGCGAGCGACGGCAAGACCTGCGCGATCCTGCGCGAGAGCTTTTCCAATCCGCCGGAAGTGTGGGCCGGGCCGGTGGGGGCGTGGCAGCAGATTACCACGTCTCACCATGCCGAGCGAGCAAACTGGGGAAAAGCCGAGAGCATCCATTGGGCGAATGAAGGCCTCAAGATGCAGGGCTGGCTGATTTATCCCCAGGATTATGACCCCGCACGGCGCTACCCCCTGCTGGTGGAAGTCCACGGCGGGCCCGGCGCCATGGTGCGCCCCAGTTGGCCCACCGCGTTTTTTGATTTCACGCTTTATTCTCACTACGGCTATTTCGTGTTGCGCCCCAATCCCCGCGGCAGCTTTGGGCAGGGTGAGGCCTTCACGCGGGCCAACGTCAAGGATTTTGGCTACGGAGATTTGCGCGACGTTCTTGCCGGTGTGGATTATGTCGTGAAGCATTTTCCTGTGGATAACAACCGCGTAGGCATTGGCGGCTGGAGTTATGGGGGGTACATGACGATGTGGGCCGTCACCCAGACGCTCCGCTTTCAAGCGGCGGTGGCCGGGGCGGGTACCGCGAATTGGCAAAGCTATTACGGCGAAAACGATATCGACCAATGGCTGATCCCCTTTTTCGGCGCGTCGGTTTATGATGATCCGGCGGTGTACGCGAAAAGCTCCCCCATGACCTTCATCAAAAACGCGAAAACGCCGACCCTCATCGTGGTGGGCGACCGGGACGGCGAGTGCCCAACCCCTCAATCTTTTGAATTCTGGCACGCGCTCGAGACGCTGGGCGTCGAAAATCAATTTGTGGTTTATCCCAACGAGGGCCATTCGATTCACGACCGGATGCACCGCCACGATATTATGCAGCGCACCCTGGAATGGTACGACCGCCATCTGAAATAACTTTCCAGTTGACGCCGGGGCGGCTGGACTATAAATTTAGCGTCTTTTCGAATGGAATTTGATTTCGGCACGGTAGACAGTAAACGGAGGAGAAGCGGAGGCAGGAGACGGCATACGGAATACAGGGAAAACCCTCAGAACCGCAGACAGAAAACGGCAGGCGGGCGGTGTTCTGCATGTCGTCTACCGTCTTCCGTTTACCAGAAGTGCCTGTATGCCGTCTACCGTCTACTGTTTTATAAAGGAGGAGATACACCATGAAAGTAGGATTGTTTACGGCCCTACTGGCAAACCTGAGTCTGGATGACGTGATCCAGAAAATTAAGCCGTTGGGCATTCGAACCGTGGAGTTGGGCGTCGGGAACTACCCTGGCGAGCCGCACCTCAAGCTCGAATGGCTCGACCAGCCTTCCAAGCTCAAAGAATTCAAGCAAAAGCTCGAAGACGAGGGAATCAGCATCAGCGCCTTGAGTAGCCACGGCAACCCTCTGCACCCCAATAAGGAGTTGGCGCAACTCCATGCCGCCACCAGCAAGAAAGCTATCCGCTTGGCCCAAAAACTGGGCGTCAAGACGGTCATCGATTTCTCCGGCTGCCCGGGCGATTCGGACAGTTCCAAATACCCCAATTGGTCGCCGACCGCTTGGCCTCCCGACTTCCAGGAAATCTTGAAATGGCAATGGGAGAAGAAAGTCATCCCTTACTGGACCAAGCACGCCAAGTTCGCGGAAGACCACGGGGTGCGCGTGGGCATCGAAATGCACCCGGGCTTTTCTGTTTATAACCCGGAAACCATGCTACGCCTGCGCGAGGCGGCGGGCCCCGCCATCGGCTGCAACTTCGACCCCAGCCACATGTTCTGGCAAGGGATTGATCCCTGCGCGGCCGTGCGCAAGCTGGGTGAGGCGGTGTTCCACGTGCACGCCAAGGACACGCGCCTGTACGACGTCAACATCAAGGTCAACGGCGTCGTTGACTGCAAGCCTTACAGCGACGAGAAGAATCGCTCCTGGCTTTTCCGCACTGTGGGCTACGGCCACGACGCGGATTTTTGGTGCGACTTCGTCTCCACGCTGCAAATGGTGGGTTACGACGACGTGCTCTCCATCGAGCACGAGGACAGTCTGATGTCGGTAGATGAGGGCCTGAGCAAAGCCGCCGCCTTCCTCGGCCAGATCGTGATCAAGGAAAAACTCAAGGAAATGTGGTGGGCATAAGAAACATGTCCTTTGTCATTGGTCATTGGTCCTTTGTCCCCTATCATTGGTCCTTTGCCCTTGGCGGATCGACTTTGAACTGAAAGACAAAGGGCGAGTGACCAATAACGAAGGACAAATGACAAGGGGTTTCGAGAATCTCCGGGTCTATCAATTGTCAGAGAAGTTGTCGGATTCCATTTGGAAGGTTGCTAGAGGATGGGATCAACTGGCCAAAGATACTATTGGAAGACAGTTGATCCGCGCCGCAGATAGCATTGGAGCAAACGTCGCCGAGGGGACGGGGCGTGGGAGCTTTCAAGACAATCGGCGATTTGTGAGGAATGCCCGCGGCTCGCTGTATGAAACGAGACACTGGCTCCGGCGTGCCCACGCGCGGCGCCTATTGTCGGCCGGGGAAGTCAAGACCGTTAAGCCAATCCTCGACGAACTCGGGCCCAAACTGAATGCTTATTTGCGCTCGATCGGACCCGTCCCGAGGTTACAGAATGACGACGACCCGGTCGCGCGAAGTACCGCAAAGGACAAATGACTTTCACTCTCGAGGTGTAATATGCCAGAAATCAACGTTGCATTGATAGGTCATCGCTTCATGGGAAAGGCGCATTCCAATGCCTACCGGCAGGTGCGGAGATTCTTCCCGGGTAACCTGGTTCCGCGCATGAAGGTGTTGTGCGGCAAGGCGTGCACGGAAGAACTGGAAGAGACCGCGCGGCAGTTTGGGTGGGAAGAATCGGATTGTGAGTGGGAGCGGGTGGTGGAGCGCAAAGACATCGACATCATCGATGTCTCGACGCCCGGCTATCTCCACCATCCCATGGTCATTGCCGCGGCTCAGACGGGCAAGCACATCATCTGCGAGAAACCGCTTGCCAATACCCTGGCGGAAGCCAAAGACATGCTAAAGGCTGTGGAAAAGGCCGGCGTGATGCACATGATCAATTTCAATTATCGCCGCGTGCCCGCCGTCGCCTTCGCCAAACGATTGGTCGATGAAGGTAAGGTCGGCGAAGTCTACCATTATCACGGCTCCTATTTGCAGGACTGGATCATGGATCCGGAGTTCCCGCTGGTTTGGCGGCTGGAAAAGAAACTGGCGGGCAGCGGCGCGTTGGGGGATATCGGCGCGCACGCTACCGACCTGGCCGAGTACCTGAACGGGGAAATCCAAACGCTAAGCGGACAGATGACGACCTTTATCAAAGAGCGGCCTCTGCCCGCCGAAGGTGAAGGCGCCTGGGGAGCGAAAGGCCAGAAAGGCCGAGGCAAGGTCACCGTGGATGACGACGCGAACTACCTGGCGCGCTTTAAGAACGGCAGCGTGGGGGTTTTCGAGGCGACGCGCTTCGCGGGCGGCCGCCGGAATGCCAACACTTTCCAGATTTACGGCAGCAAGGGAAGCCTTGCCTTCAACATGGAGCGCATGAACGAGCTGGAATTCTTCGATCGCACCGAACCCTCGGAGGTCCAGGCGTACAGAACCATCCTGGTGACGCAGCCTGAGCACCCCTACGTCGGCGCCTGGTGGCCCCCGGGGCACATCATTGGTTACGAGCACACGTTCGTTCATGGCGTCCACGATTTCCTTACCGCCATCGACGAGGACCGCCTGCCGGAGCCGAACTTCCGCCACGGCGTCCGCAATCAAGCCGTGCTCGATACCGTCGAACGCTCGGCGAAATCCGGGCAGTGGGAAAAAGTGAAGATCTAAAGAAGTGGGATTCGGGATTGGGGATTCGGGCGAAACCCGAACCCCCAGCCCCTACCGTGCCTGCGGAGCAAACCTATGTCTTACATGATGGGAATCGATGTGGGGACGACGGGCACGCGAGCCGTGATCGTTCGCCCGGATGGGCACGTGATAGCAGGGGCGACGGGCGACCATCAGCCGATGCGGATGTCTAAACCGGGTTGGGCCGAACAGGACCCGGAAGACTGGTGGCAAGCGACCCTGGTGGCGGTTCGCGCGGCGATTGAACAGTCCGGTGTGAAGGGCTCGGACATCGCCGCCGTGGGTTTTTCCGGACAGATGCACGGCGTCGTGCTGCTCGATCAGGCTCTTGCCGTGCTGCGCCCTTCCCTGATTTGGTGCGATCAGCGCAGCCAGGCGCAATGTGACTGGATCACCCACAAGGTGGGCGCGGAGAAGCTCATTCAATATGTTTCCAACCCCGCGCTCACCGGCTTTAGCGCGCCCAAAATCCTTTGGGTTCGCGATAACGAGCCCAAGCTCTACGAACGAGCCGCTCATTTCCTGCTCCCCAAGGATTTCGTCCGCTTCCGTTTGACGGGGGAGTTTGCTACCGACGTATCCGACGCTTCCGGGACTTTGCTTTTTGATGTTACCCATCGTCGCTGGTCGGGGGAAATGCTCAGCGCGTTGGAAATCGATGCGCAAATCCTGCCAAGGGCATTCGAGTCACCTGAGATCACGGGCGAAATCAGTCGAGAAGTGGCGGTGCTGACGGGCCTCAGCGCGGGCACGCCGGTGGTGGCGGGCGCCGGAGACCAGGCGGCCAGCGCCGTCGGCAACGGCATCGTTCTCCCGGGACTGACCTCCGCCACGCTGGGCACTTCGGGCGTTATCTTCACGTACACCGCCGCCCCCAAGCTCGATCCGCGGGGGCGCATCCACACATTCTGTCACGCGGTGCCGGGAAAATGGCACGTCATGGGCGTCACGCAAGGAGCGGGACTTTCCCTGCGCTGGTTCCGCGATAATTTCGGCTACTCGGAATCCTGGTACGCCCGGCAAGCCGATGTGGATCCCTATGAACTGATTATTCGCGAAGCGGAGAGGGTCCGGCCGGGCAGCGATGGCTTGCTGTGGCTGCCTTATCTGATGGGCGAGCGGACTCCCCATCTGGATTCGCAGGCGCGGGGCATGTGGTTTGGCCTTACGGCGGCGCACACGCGAGCTCACCTGGTCCGTTCCATTCTGGAGGGCGTGGCGTTCAGCCTGCGCGATTCTCTGGAGATCTTCCAGGAGTTGGGAATCCCCGTCGAGCAAATCCGCGCCTCGGGCGGGGGCTCGCGCAGCTTTCTATGGCGGCAAATCCAGGCGGACATCTATGGCAAGGAACTCGTCACGCTGCGCACCTCGGAGGGGTCGGCCCTCGGCGCTGCCTTGCTGGCGGGCGTGGGAGCCAGGATTTACGCCTCCGTGGAAGAGTCCGCACAGGAAGCCATTCAGGTGAAAGAGTCCATGGCTCCGAAACTGGAGAACGTCGCCGTCTATGATAAGTACTATCAGGTTTATCGCCGCCTTTATCCGGCGGTGCGGGAACTCTCGCACACCCTGGCAAAGTTGGGAGCTGGTGAGGCCTGAGCCGGGGCCGGGAACATTCCGCGCAAAGTTTCTAAGGCGAAGCGCCGCGCGATTCCGGCTAATGTCCGAGGGAAAATCCCCCCTGAGGTCCGCGCCATGAAACGACCGCTTCTTCTGCTCGCTACGCTCGCTCTTCTTGCCACCCTCGGGGGCGTGGCGGCGGCCCCATCGCCGCGCGGCCCGAGCCTGGCCGGCTTGGCAAGATCGTTCATTTCCCATTTCTCTGTGAGGTCAGTTATGGCAGCTCCCGCGCCGGAATATTCCGCCCAGCTTGAACAGACGCAATACCGGAAGTGGAACGTTTACAAGCTTAGCAATGGCTTGATCTCTTTGTTCGTCGCTCCAGAAATCGGCGGAAGGGCCATCCAGCTTCAGCTCGGCGATCACGAGTTCTTTTTTGTGAACAAGGCTCTGGAGGGGAAGGTCCTGCCGGAGTCGGAGAACAATCTTCAATCCGGCTGGGCGAATTATGGCGGAGACAAGGTCTGGCCGGGCCCGGAAGGTTGGATGAACGATAACGAGTGGGTGAGCATTCCCTACTACATCCTGGACGGCACCCATTTCAAATCGGAAGTCGTGACGAACACACCCGCCGAAGTCGCCGTGCGTGTGACCAGCCCGGAGGACCCGCGCACCGGCGTACAGTTCACACGGACTTTCCATGTTTACGCGGACACCACGCGGATCAAGGTGGATCAGGTGATGCGGAACATCAGCCGGAGGCAGATTCGCTGGGGCATTTGGCACCTGATTCAGAACGACGCCGCGGATGCAAATAATCCTTCCCAGCCCAACCCCGATCTCTACATGTACATTCCCCTGAATCCACACAGTAAATACCCGGAAGGGTATTACAAGCCTTATGGAGACGCCCGGCACCCCAGCTACGAGGTCCTTTTGGGCGGCCGAATGCTCCGCGCCCACTATTTGTACCGGGTGTGCAAGGCGGCGGCCGATTCCAGCGCCGGCTGGTATGCCGTGGTCAACGGGCAGACGAATTTCGGCTTGGTGGAGAACTTCCAGTACTTCCCCGCTCAGGAATATCCCGATGGAGCTTCCGTAGAAACCTGGAATGACGGACCGGGGACTATTTCCCGCGGGCCTTTCGACCAGACCCTCGCGGACGACCCGGCAAAAACCCCTTATTTCCTCGAGTCCGAAGGCATGAGCCCTTACGCTCAACTCGAGCCGGGGGAGGAATACTCGTACCCAATTTACTGGTCGCCCACTCGCGTCCCCAATCCCATTTCCAGCGATCCGACCTCGGGCGGAGTCGCCAGCGAACCCCTCACCGCAAAACTCGACGGAACCACGGTCACGCTGAAAGGCACGTTTGGAGTGTTTACGCCGGGGACGCTACAGGCGGATTTTTTCGGTACGATGGGCGAGGAATTGGGCCATGTGACGCTTCAGGCGGTTGACCCGCGCCAGGTGGTCCGGCTGGACAAGACGGTCCCCTGCCCCGCCAAGGCTTTCCGCGTCAGTCTGACCGCGCGTGACCGTGATGGCGAGAATCGCGGCTTCCTCGGAAACTTCATTTTGCGGCCGCGAGATGGTAGGTGGTAGGTTGCAGGTGGTAGGTGGGAAGATGGTAGGTGGTAGGTAGCAGGTGGTAGATGGGGGCCTTGGGAGGGTAAGTAAGCGGTAGTGGGGAGGCGCAAGGCTCTACGTGCACTGCCCACCTACCACCTACCACCTACCTCAGCCCCCACCTACCACCTACGACCTACCCCCTACCCCCGGGAGGAAAACCATGCCCAAAGTAAAACAGATTACCGCCTGGGTGGAAAGCAAGCCCGGGGAACTTGGCCGTATCGCGGAGGCATTAGGGAAAGCAAAAGTCAACATTTCGGCTGTCACCTGTTGGAGCGCCGACAGTGAAAGCCCTGTGCATCTCCTCGTCGGTAGTCCCGCGAAGGCTAAGAAAGTTCTTCAGGAACTCGGCGTGCGCGTAACGGAAGAAGAAGTGCTGCGCGTGACTTTGCCGGACAATCCGGGGGCGCTGGGCGAGGTGAGTGTGCGTCTGGGGGCGGAGAATATCAACATTGAATACGCTTACGCCAGCGTCCCCACCGGCGGCAAGAAAGCGGACGTTATCTTGTCAGTCTCGGACGTCGTGGGAGCTTCCAAGGCATTGAGAAAGTAGGTGGTAGGTCGTAGGTGGTAGATGGGGCGTTGAGAAGGTAGGTGGTAGATGATAGATCGGGATTCGTGAGGGGCGTGAGAAATGCCAATTGAAAGGTTCGAGCAACTGGAAGTCTGGCAGTGGGCGCACCGGCTGGTCCTAAATGTTTACAAGACGACGCAAGGGCTGCCACGGGACCAGAGGTATGGGCTCATAGCCCAAATGCAAAGAGCTGCCGTATCCGTCCCTGCTAATATCGCCGAGGGTTTCAAGCGCAGGGGACGCGCCGACAAGGTTCACTTTTACAATATTGCTCAGGGCTCCCTGGAGGAAGTGCGTTACTACTTCATTCTTTGCCGGGACCTTGAATACGAAGTCGATTATGAGTCGTTGAATGAACAGGCTGAGCGCGTCGGCAGGATGCTGACGGGGTTAATCAATTCCGTAAGGCTTTAGGCGCCCCACCCTACTTGCCACCATCTCCCCTCTCAAGGCCCCCACCTACCACCTACCACCTACCACCTACCATCCATACGGATAGCGGTTCAACTCCAGCGCTCGATCCGCCAGTTGCCGCCTTAGACCAATCGCATCGGGCGGCGTGCGTCGGAGGAATCGCCGAAGGACGGAGAGGTGGGTGCGGAGCGTGTCGCCTTCTGCGATCCGCGCGAGCCCTCGCCGCGCTTCCATTTCGACGTGATCCGCTGCCTCGTGGATGCAGACGCGCGCCACGGCAATTCCAGGGTCCTCGCCAGGCGTTGAATCTGAATCCTTCGCCAATTTCTTTTGGGTGCGAAGCAGGACGCTTTCCATGGCGTAGACGTCCATCACCAGATTGCTGATGACGCCGATCACCTCCTGTTCATGCTCCAGCGCCAGCATGTAACGCTGCACGGCGCTTCCCGCCACCAGCAGCACGACCTTCTTGGCCCCTTGCACCAGCCTTCCCTCCTCGGCCAGGGGGTCATCGTCATCGGTCTCCTCGAGCGGCGCCATCCCCAGGATTTCGTCGGTCAGCTTTTGTGCGGCGGCAAGCAAGGGCAATTGGCCCTTCATCGAGCGCTTCATCAACATGTCGGTAATCAATAGGCGATTGATCTCGTTGGTGCCCTCGAAGATCCGGTTGACTCGCTGGTTGCGGTAGGCACGCTCGACGTCATAGCCACGGCAAAACCCGTAGCCGCCGAAGATTTGCACCGCCTCGTCGGCCATGAAATCCAGGGTCTTGGTGCCCATAACTTTTAGGATGGAGCACTCCACGGCATATTCTTGCAAGGCCTCCAGGATTTGCTTGGGGGCGGCCGCCGCGCCCCGGTCAATCCCCTTCAGCATGGCGTCGATCAATCCGCTGGTACGGTAGGAAATGCTCTCGAGGGCATAGATTTGCGCCACCATCTCACCGAGCTTTTCCTTGATCATGCCAAAGTCGGCGATTTTGCACCCGAACGCGTCGCGCTCCTTGGCCCACTTCAACGCGTCGGTCAGCAGGTATTTGCAGCCGCCCACGCAGCCTGCCCCCAATCGATGCCGGCCCATGTTCAGAATGTTGAATGCAATCAAGTGCCCCTTGCCGATTTCCCCGAGAACGTTTTCGACGGGCACGGGCACGCTCTCAAGATTGAGGGGGGTGGTGGAAGAACCGCAAATCCCCATCTTGTGCTCTTCCGCCCCGGGCGAGAGTCCCGCAAAGTTACGCTCCACAATGAACGCCGTGAATTTCTCTCCGTCCACCTTGGCAAAGACCACGTAAACGTCGGCGATGCCGCCGTTGGTGACCCACATCTTTGTGCCATTCAGGATGTAATGCTTCCCTTCCGGATCGAGCGTAGCTCGCGTCTTGCAGTTCAGAGCGTCGGACGCTGACGATGCCTCGCTCAGACTGTAGGCGCCCACCCATTCCGCGCTCGCGAGTTTGGGGAGATATTTCGCCTTCTGCTCTTCCGTGCCAAAAAAGGTAATGGGAAGAATGCCGATGCCGGCTTGCGCTCCCACCGTGGTGGCCCAGGAACCATCGCGCGCCATCTTCTCGGCGACGAGGATGGAAGATATCTTGTCGAGCTCCAACCCGCCAAATCTCTGCGGCACGTCCGTAGCGCAGAAGCCCAGTTCCGCCGCTTTCTTCAGAAGCTCGCGCAGCACGCCGGGCTTTTTCTCTTCGATGTCGTTCAGACGGGGCACAATTTCCTGGTCGATGAATTCCTGCGCTGTGTGCGCAATCAAGCGATGCTCTTCCGTGATGTCCTCCGGTGTGAACACCTCATGCGGCGCACGCGATTCAATTAAAAAGCTGCCCCCCTTAATCCGTTGCGCGGCTACAGTCGCGTCTGCCATGTTCGTCCCCTCAGTTTCAGGTTCCGTATTTGTGCGCCCGATGCCCGTATTGAACGATGATGAACTCCGCAAGCATTATTCATGAATAAGACACGCGCAGGAGAGATACAAGAACGTTTCACACAGAGTTCACGGAGTATTCCACCTATAGAATTGTGGGACAACTCCACCACAGAGTTCACAGAGAAGATATCGGAACCTCTCCGTGTTCTCTGTGCCTCTCTCCGTGACCTCTGTGCGAAGTCCTTCCATCGGTCCAGGAAATACCCGGCTAAGCACCCGCGGGCGGTTCCCAAAGCTCAATGCGATTTCCCTCCGGGTCCATGATCCAAGCAAAGCGCCCGTAGTCGTAATCCTCTTGGTGTGGGTCGATTTCCACTCCCTCTTCCTTCAACGCCTTGAGGAGCCCATCGAGGTCGGCGACGCGGAAGTTCATCATGAAACTTGCCTGACTGGGTTGAAAGTAGGTGGTCGCCTTGGGGAAAATCGCCCAAACCGTTTTCCCTTCTTTTCCCTTGTCGTTATTCTCGCGCCATTTGAAAATCACTGCCCCTTCCGGCCCACGCTTTATCCCCAGATGCTTCTCGTACCACGCGTACAATGCCTTCGGGTCCTCTGCCTTGAAAAACAACCCGCCTAAGCCTGTCACTCTGTCCATCGGAATTCTCCTTGACGATGAAATGTAGGGGCGGTTCGCGAACCGCCCCTACGCCTTGTCACGCTCCCAGTCATTGCAAGTTTTCGAATATTCCCGCCGCGCCCATGCCGCCGCCCACGCACATGGTTACCATGCCATAGCGAGCCTTCCGTCGCTTCAATTCGCCGAGCAGAGTGGCCGTCAATTTTGCGCCCGTACATCCGAGCGGGTGACCTAAGGCGATGGCCCCGCCGTTCAGATTCGTTCTCTCCAGGTCGAGCCCCGCCAGCTTGATAACTGAAAGCGCCTGCGCGGCAAAGGCTTCGTTCAATTCAATCACGTCCATATCCGATAATTTCAGCCCGGCCAATTTCAAGGCCTTGGGGATGGCGAACACGGGGCCGACGCCCATTTCCTCGGGCGGGCAGCCGGCCGTCGCATAGCTCACAAACCGCGCCAGGGGCGCGAGACCCAAAGCCTTCGCCCGGTCAAGCGACATCACCAGCGCGGCCGCCGCCCCGTCGCTCATTTGCGAGGCGTTGCCCGCCGTCACCGTGCCGTGCGCGTGAAATGCCGGCTTGAGTTTCGCCAGCGCCTCCAGGGAGGTATCGCGTCGCGGCCCTTCATCAGTCTCAAATGTGACCTTGCGCGTTTGGGGTTTGTTTCCACCGTTCAAGCTGACATCGATGACTTCCAGCGGCACAATCTCTTCCCGGAATTTCCCCTGGTCGATCGCGGCCATTGCCCGCTGGTGGCTGCGCAGGGAAAACCGATCCTGTTCTTCCCTCGTAATGCCGTATTTCGCCGCCAGATTCTCCGCAGTCAGCCCCATGCTCAAATAGGCATCAGGGTAATGCTCGATCAGGTAAGGGTTCGGAGAAAAATGATAACCTCCCATGGGGATCATGCTCATGGTTTCGGTGCCCCCCGCAACGACCACCTCGGCTCCGCCCGCCAGGATGCGTTCGGAAGCGAGGGCAATCGCCTGGACTCCGGAGGAACAGAAGCGATTGATGGTCATCGCCGAGGTTGTGACTGGAAGGCCCGCACGCAGCGACGCCACGCGCGCCACATTGTTCCCCTGCTCGGCCTCGGGCATCGCACAGCCCAGGATGACATCCTCGACTTCGCTCGGGTCGAGCGCCGGCGCGCGTCGCAGGATTTCACGGATTACCGTGGCAGCCATGTCATCCGGCCGCGTGGAGCGTAAGACGCCCCGCGGCGCTTTGCCGACCGCGGTGCGCACAATGGAAACGATGACAGCTTCCCGCATGTTAAACTCCTCGTTTAGGGTGCCCGTGAGCAACACTAAACCTAAGAATTATTCTTCCCTCGCCCCCTTGGGGGAGAGGGGGGACCGCAAGGCGGTGGGTGAGGGGGTCAGGAACAAGATGAACGCCCTCGGCCATATAGCGACGATCGTTCGGTCGGCCCAGACTGACCTAAGGTTCAGCGCAATAACTGCGATTTGGACCCCCTCACCCGTCCCGCCCCGGCTGGTGAAAGCGCCGGTGGCGGTCCACCCTCTCCCCCAGGGGGGCGAGGGAGTAAATTCGTTTCACCTCATCCTCTGCCGAGCAAAGGACCTATCTTTGCAGCCGACGCTCGGTCCGCGTCCGCATTTACTGATGACTGATAACTGACGACTTCCACCATCAATTTCTCAGCGGCTTACCGCGCTTCAGCGTGAACTGAATGCGCTCCTGGGTCTTCCGTTGTCCGCACAGGCTGAGGAAAGCCTCGCGCTCCAGATCGAGCAAATATTGTTCCGACACGAGTTGCGGCGAGGTGAATTCGCCGCCGCCGGAAAGCACCTTGGCGAGCTGCGTTGCCACCACCACATCGTAATCGGAGATGTACTCGGCGCGGCGCATTAAGTGGAGTCCGAGTTTCATCTTGGTGAAGGCAGGCTGGCCGAGGGCGCGAATGTCCTGGCGCGGCTGGCCGGGGCGATATCCCAGGCGGACCAGATCGAGCGCCACCTGCTTGGCGTCAGCGATTTGCCGGTTGCGATTCATGCTGACGGAATCCTGCGGGGAGAGGTAATGCAATCGGCGCGCCTCCTCGGCGCAAGTGGAGACCTTGGCCATGCCGATGTTGAGAAACACTTCCTTCACATACGTAAAGGGGTCAGCTTCGGGATCGGCGGGCACGCCGTCGAGCGCGCGCAGCAGCATCTCTTTCGACCCGCCCGCCGCGGGGATCAGCCCAACGCCGGCTTCGACCAATCCCATGTATGTTTCCGCCGCAGCGCGTACGCGGGTGGCGTGCAGGCACATTTCCGTTCCGCCGCCAAGCGCCATTCCGGCGGGCGCCGCCACCACCGGTTTGGGTGCGTATTTCAACGCCATGTTGGCATTTTGAAAGGCTCGCACGGCGTGGTGGACCTCGTCCCAATCACCTTCCTGAATGGCGGTGAGGACCAGCATCAGGTTGGCGCCCACGGAAAAGTTCGGCGCTTGATTGCCGATGACCATGGCGTCAAAACTCTCTCCCAGGGCCTTTAGCCCCGCATGCACCATCTGAATGGTATCGCCGCCAATGGTGTTCATCTTGGAGTGAAACTCGAGGCACAGCACGCCGTCGCCCAGATCGATCAGGCTCGCTGCCGAGTTTTTCTTCACTTCCTTCCGGCGCGCCTTAAGGGCCGGCAGAAGGATGACGCCCGGCCGCTCCGGAAGCGGGCGATAGCCGGCTGAGGCGCCGTCAAAGTAGGTAGTGGTTCCGCCGTCCTGAACATAAAAGGATTTGCCTCCCGCCGCCCGTAACTTTTCCACGAGCGGCGGAATGGGCCGATGCTCCTTGACCCAATCTTTGACGATGCGCTCGACGCCCCGCGCGTCCCACAGTTCGAAGGGGCCCATTTCCCAGCCAAACCCCCACTTCATCGCGTTGTCGATGGAGACGATGTCGTCGGTGATCTCCGGCACGCGCATGGCCGCGTAGTGGAAGATGTCGGAAAACAACTTGCGATAAAACTGGCCGGCTCGATCGGTCGCCGGGAAAAGTATCTTGAGGCGCTCGCGCAGATCATCCTGGGTTCGCGCCAACTCATAAGAGGGGAACGTGACGCGTTGGCGGGTTCGGTACTCGAACGTCGCGAGGTCGAGGGTCAGGATTTCGCTTTCATCTCCGCTTTGGCCCTTAACCTTCTTGTAAAACCCTTGGCCGGTTTTATCGCCCAGCAGGCCGCGCTGGATCATCTGCTCCACAAAGCCGGGGACTTGGAAGAGGCTGTGCCGCTCATCCTGGGCAATGACTCGCGCAGATTTTTCACCACGTGCGCCAGCACATCCAGGCCCACGATGTCCATGGTGCGAAAGGTGGCGGATTTCGGCATGCCCAGCACGGGGCCGCTCAGCGCGTCAATTTCTTCGATGGTATAACCGTCCTCCTGCATGATGCGGAGCACGTCCAGGGTGGTAAAGACACCGATCCGATTGGCAATGAAGTTCGGAGAGTCTTTGGCCAGCACGATGCCCTTGCCCAGCACTAGGTCGCCAAAGCGCGAGATGGCGCTTACCACCTCGGGCTGCGTTTGCGGAGTGGGGATGATCTCCAGCAGGTGCAGATAGCGCGGGGGGTTGAAAAAGTGGGTGCCCAGGAAGTGCCGGCGGAATTCTCCGTTGTATCCTTCGCTCAGTGAGGAAATAGCAATGCCTGAAGTGTTCGAACTGACGATGGCGCCCGGGGGCGAACTGCTTGGACCCTCTCCAGCAACGCGCGCTTTACGGCGAGGTCCTCCATCACCGCCTCGATGATCCAATCGCAATCCTTGAGCCCGCCGAGATTGTCTTCAAAGTTGCCCAGGGTGATCAGGCGAGCAGTTTCCGGGACGAAGAACGCCGCCGGACGCGACTTAAGCGCCGCATCCAAGCCCGCCCGCGCCAAGCGGTTGCGAACGGGTGGCGCATCCAGCCCCAACCCCTCGGCTCGCTTGTCGGGCGTTACCTCTTTAGGAATAATGTCGAGCAGAAGACAGGGAACGGAGGCGTTGGCGAGATGGGCCGCAATGCGAGCCCCCATCGTCCCAGCCCCTAGAACAGCCACTTTGCGGATGTCGCGCACGATTCGCCCCCAGCGGCTTGCAGGTTAGAAGAGAAACTCATTATCGCGAATGCCCCGAAGGCGGTCAAGCTACGAGGAAGTGGGGTAGTGGCACAACTTGAATTGTGTGGCAGCAATAGCCCGCAGTCACGAGGGAAGTGACCTTGGAGAGTGCCAGTTCCAGCACAATTCCCAGTTCGGTCTATTTGGGGAGCGTACCGGAAGGTTTTTGCTTCTTGGCAGTTTTCCGTTTTGGAGGATTTACCTGCGCGGCATCGACGGTGAGATTATTCGGTGAGTCGAATCGCTGAATTCCGATTTTTTGCACTACGCCGATTACCGCTGGTGCAATCGTTTTGCCCTCTGGGCTTCCGGGAACAAGTCCAGCGCCAATACCAAATTCTAGGTATGTGCCCCAGAGTCCCTCGTGAACATCGAGCTTCTTCACCAGAATCTCTGCAATTTCGGGGAGTGTAAGGGTATAAGTCTTAATCTCAGGCATGGGGTTCATCGCTTCCTTTCACCAAATGTTGCGGTAATGCAGAGAGGGTCACATTCGCGAACTGTAGGCCCACGACATTTCTTACCTTTGTTTCCGCTCCGACTACGTTATATGTTGCCATCGCCTCTGACCACCCAACATAGTTTGAAACGTACACACAGGATCCTGAGGAGGCATTGAACATGCTTTGCGCACTTACCACGCGGAGGTTATCTTGCAATGACCAGAAGTCCAAAGGCTTTCCTGCGTTTTCCCAGCAAACACTAAAGATTTCCGAATTGACAGGACCGCGCTCGTTGAGCGGATCATCATCGTCGTACGCGACTAGGGATACCTTGATGCCGAGGGCACGAGCATACGCGACGACCGTCTTTAACGTCAGATTTTGAGGATTGTTGAGAATTTGAGAAACTGCTCCCTCCGACACGCCGAGTTTTCTCGCCAATGCACCCTGGGTTATGGGCATTGCCTCCATCCTTTTTTCCACTTGGGCGATGAAGTCAGACGAGATCCTATGCACGAAAGCCTCGTTGCTTTCTGCTGTCCAATGCCGGTTATGCGCCACTTCTTCCCTCCGTCACTTCTGGAAATGCTCTCTTGACTGCTTGAATTACTTCTTCCACGCACCTCAAGTATTTTGCCCCGTCCAGCTCCGTCAAGTCCGTGTATTCTTCAGTCTTTGTTCCATGCGAAACCAAAACACACACCTGAAAGCGGGGATTCTTCAGGGGCGTCGGATGCATCAGAAAACCATAAAGCCGGTGATGGACTTTGCCTTTCCGCCATTTGAATACGAAGCACTCCTTATAGCGGGGGTCGCTGGGCCATCCGTGGAAATATCTGTCGTGGTGATTGCCGTCAATCCAGTGGTCAAATCTGGTTCGCAAGTCTCTCTTCGTTTTCTCTTGGAGCTTTTCAAACACCGTCTTCGCATTAATGCCGGCATCGTAAGTGCACTCAAGAAACGCAAGCCCGCGACGATCATTCGAACGCAAACCACCAATCGGGCTCACTGAGTAGGACATGTTCGAGGCTCAGGTAGTTTAGCTAAAGCTAAAGTCCTTGTCAACCAACAAAAAACCTCTTTGCGGCAGGTATTTCTTGGGGCTGAGGATTTACCCCGCTCCATCGCAGATTTATTCCGCGCCGAGCGGGATTACACTGCGACTTTTCGTTTTCCCGTGCAACTCCCGAGCGCCTTTGTCCCGGCGTCACAGACGCATCCTCTAATCAGGGGAGATTATAAGCCCTCCCCCCGCATACAACTGAGGTCGTTTAGACGTGCCGCAACGTCATGCGCCCGGCGCATGCCTCTGCTACTTCCAAATGATCTTAGGAAAGTTCCTGGGAATTATCCCCACACCTTCCTTCACGGTGATGATCTGATTGATCGGCACCTTGGCGAGCTTGTCCACGACGCCACTGGGCCAGGTGATTTCGAGCGATTGCACGGCCTTTCTCTGCCCCAGCCCGAAATGGATGCGCGGGTCTTGCGCCGACATGTAACTCATTCCTCCCTGCGCTTGCCGGTACTCGACAAACCCCTCCGAGGTGAGTTTCAGCGCGGCGCCGCGGCCGTCGCGATTGGATTTTACCCCCACCAGCAGGACTTCCAGCCAATGGTTGGCATTCCCCCCATCGTTGCGCAGCAACTGCGGGAAGTCATCGCTGTTGGAGACGGCAATGTCCAGGTCTCCGTCATTATCGAAGTCCGCCACCGCGGTGCCCCGTCCCGCGGTGGGCTTCATGAAATCGGCGCCCAGTTGCTCAGACACTTTCTCGAACTTGCCCGCGCCCAGGTTGCGGAACATCAGCTTGGGTTCCTTCCAGGACACCTCGTTGTGATAGAGGTGAATATTATCCAGCATACTGCCATTCGATTGGAAAATATCGATCCAACCGTCGTTGTCATAATCAATCATCCTGGCGCTGACGCCGCTCAGGAGGGTGGCCTTGTTTCCCATGCCGGAGCTGTAAGTGGCGTCGTCAAATGACTCGTCGTGATTATTGCGATAGAGGCGGTTCAATTCAAAATCCAGATGCGTCACGTAAATGTCGAGCCAGCCGTCGCCGTCGACGTCGGCTGCGTCCACACCCATCCCTGCTTCGTATTTTCCGTCTTCGCTGGCCGCCACCCCCGAGGTGAAGGAGACGTCGCGGAAGGTCCCATCGTGATTATTGAGGAAGAGAAAATTCGGCCACGTGTCGTTGGCCACCATGATGTCGGGCCAGCCGTCGTTGTTGAAGTCCGCCAGAACCACACCCATCCCCTTGGCTTCGGGCTTGCCCACCCCCGACGCATCGCTCACGTCCGTGAAAGTGCCGTCGTGGTTGTTGTGATAGAGTTTTAGCCGCTCCCCACGATAGTTGTCAGGATGGCAATAGGCGCGATAGCCGGGTTTGTGCTCACCGCACCAGAGATTGTTCTTGGGGGTCCATTGGATGTAGTTGCAGATCAGCAGGTCGAGATATCCATCTTTATCGTAGTCGAACCATCCCGCGCTGGTGGACCAGTTACCTTCATCCGCCACCCCCGCCTTGGCCGTCACATCCGTGAACGTGCCGTCCCCGTTATTGTGGTAAAGGATCGCGCGGCCAAAGCCGGTCACCAGCATGTCGGGGTAGCCATCGTTATCGTAATCACCCACCGCCACGCCCTGGCCGTAAAAGCCCTCCGCGGCGACGCCGGCCCTTTCCGTGACGTCCGTGAACGTGCCATCGCCATTGTTGTGATAAAGGGCCGGGCGTAGCGGCCGTGAGGGCTTGTACCACTCCGCGCCGGCCGATTGGACGATGTAAAGGTCCATCAGCCCATCCTGGTCGTAATCGATCCAGCCCAGGCCACTACCCATTGTCTCGATGTATTCTTTTTCCTCGCTCATCGTGGCGTCGTGGTGAAAGGTGATTCCCGCCGCCTGGCGCACATCGGTGAAGTGCACGGGAATGGCGGTCGCAGGGGGCTGGGGAGGCTGCGCGTGCAGCGTGCTCCACGCCATCGCGCCTCCTATTACCACGATGGCGGTCAGGAGGCCCGCCGCCTGCCCAGGGGTCATTGAATCCCGCTTAGGGATCTGTTCTCTCAAGTCTCTTCCTCACAAAGGATTCCAACAAAAACTATAGCGCGAACCGCCCTTGGGCCTCAATTGTCATTCGCGCTGGGAGCAGGAAATTGCTGGCGCGCAGAAGTTTCTGCACGCTACCCCCTTCAGCCTCCGGCGGAAATTCGTGGTCATATTGACCCACAAGGAAAAAGTCTCGGCAAACCTTGAAGGAGGGCCGCCACGGCCCAGGCTGAAGCCCCGAATTCAGACAAAAAGACCGGGAGTCGAGACCCTCACGCACCCCCTCGGAGGGCGTGCGCAACTTGCCGCAGGTGGGCAAGCGGCAGATCAGGCGGGCGGACTATCGCCGCGACGGTTGGCGCTGCGGTTGGGTCGGGAGATGCCGAGCTTGGCCATGCGCGATTGCAGGGTGGTACGCTTCATGCCCAGGCGTGCCGCCGCGCCATGCGCACCGGCGATGACCCAATTGGTGTCGCGCAGGGTGCGCAGGATGTGCTCGCGCTCTGCCGCCTCCAGCGTCACGGGCGAGGCAGCCGGCGCCTCGGCGGAAAGGCGGTCCTCCGGCAAGGGAACGTGCAGGGCAGGTCCGCGCGAAAGGATCACGGCGCGCTCGATAAGGTTTTCAAGTTCGCGCACGTTGCCCGGCCATTGGTAGCGCGTGAGGGCTTCCATTTCCTCACTGGGAATAGTCTCGATGTGGCGGTCCATACGGCGAGCGTGCTTCTGGGCGAAGTAACGGACCAGCAGGGGAATATCCTCGGCGCGTTCGCGCAACGGCGGGACGACGATGGGGAATACGTTCAGCCGGTAATAAAGATCGCTGCGAAAAAGGCGGTCCTCAACCATCTGGGTAAGATCGCGGTTGGTGGCCGCGACGACCCGCACGTCCACGTGCACAGTGCGGGTGCTGCCCAGACGTTCGAACTCTTTTTCTTGAAGGACGCGCAACAACTTGGGCTGGAGTTCCAGGGGGATGTCGCCGACTTCATCGAGAAACAGCGTGCCGCGATGGGCGAGCTCGAAGCGCCCCACCTTTTGCGCGATCGCTCCGGTGAAGGCGCCTTTCTCGTGGCCGAAGAGCTCGCTTTCCAAAAGCCCGGTGGGGATCGCGGCGCAATTGACTTTCACAAACGTGCGCTCACGGCGCGGGCTCAGATCATGGATGGCGCGCGCGATCACTTCTTTGCCGGTGCCCGTTTCGCCCAGCACCAACACACTGGAATCCGTGGCGGCCACGGTTTCCACCTGGCTCAGCACCCGCTTGAGGGCGGGGCTTTCACCCACAATTTCCTCGAACGTATACTCGGTGCGGATTTCTTCTTCCAGGTAGAGCTTCTCGTCCGCCAGCTTGTTCTTGAGCTCGGCGATTTCGCGGAAGGCGAGGGCGTTCTCGATGGCAATGGCTACCTGGTTGGCCACGCGCATCAGCAGGTCGACATCCTCCTGAGTGAAGGCGCCGGGGCGGAGGCTGGACAGGCTGAGCGTGCCGAGGATGCGATTGGCGGTGATCAGCGGCACGATGCAACCGGAACGCAGACCTTCGGCGATGAAAAGGCGGCTGACGCTCGGCTCATAGCCATCGAGGTTGGCGCCCGAAACGAGCAAGGGTTTGCGCGTGAGGATGACCTCGCCGGAAGGCGTGCCCTCGATCGGGAAGACCAGTTCTTCGTGGAGCAGCCCCTTGCCTTGCGGGAAATCGAGCGCTTGCAGGCGAACTTGCCGGGCATCAGGTTCATAAAGCGCCAAGCTGGCGTAATCGTGATTCATCACCCGCCGCAGGCAGGCGGAGATGGCGGAAAGCAAGTGGTGCAAGTCGAGCGTGGAGACGAGGGCATTGTTGACCTCCAGCAGCAGGCGCAGGCGGTCGCGTTCGCGCGCCAGTTCTTGCTGGTAGACCTGGGTATTCATGGAATTTAATGCGTTGTCAACCGCCACCGCCACCTGCGCCGCAACCTGCTGGAGGAATTCGAGGTCGGCGGCATCGTAGGCGCTCGCTTCCACTGAGCCCAGTGCCATGCCACCCACTCTTCGATGGGCTGTGGTCAGCGGCAGCACGCAAAGTGATTGCACATGGTGCTGGCGCAGCATTTCGTTCACAACCGGAAAACGCTCGTCGTTTTCGAGGTGGGAGATCACCAAGGGCTGCTGGTTTTCCCAAACTAACTGGCGGACGTCTTCCGCCATGGGAATTTCATGCCCGGGCTGAAACACGGTGGGGAGCGAGCTTTCCAGAACGTGCAGGCGCACGATGTTGCGCCCCAGGTCCGGAAGGGTGAGGCAGATGAAATCGAAGGTAACCAGGCGATGCAGCAGCGCCGCGAGGGAACGAAACAGGTCGGGGAGGTCGCGGTGCGAGGCGATGGACTCGGATACTTGGAGGAGTGCGCGGTAACGCTCGACGGTCGCGAGATTTGAGGGTTCAACAGGGCCGGGACTCGCCATGGCTTGAGCTTAGCATCGTTACGCACCATGGCTCAAGGTGCGCAACTTGGCGCTCTCGCCGGGAAAATGGGTTCAAGGTTGGGTGCATCTCGCTCCACCGGCGGTGGGGATTTTGGCTCATTGATCGGGTAGCGAAGCCGGCCGGCATACAGACGATAAGAACGGAGCCAAGGAAAGCGCCGCTGAAGTTTGCTACAGCCACGCCGCTGGATTGCCGCCAATCAACACCCAACCAACCATCGGACAGGAGAGCGGGGGAAGGGGAGGATGGGAAGCCAAATGCCGTAGCCCTTTCCGTGAAGTGAGTGTGTTTCCAATCACTTGCCGTAGGTAAAAGGTCGCTTCGCGCCGTGACTGGATGGGTGTTCCCACAAGCGCCCGAATGGACCTTAATTTGCTCTATGTATCAGGATGACGAGCGGCGCGGAGGTGGTGTTCAAATCGGTTCCGGTTCGAACCCATAAGGGTCGGGGACTCGAGGTGCGCCCCTTTGCCCGGGAAGATTTTGGGGCGCTCGTCCAGATGTATAAGAGCTTCGAGCCCAAGCGTGTAGCCCAAGGCATACCGCCGCCGGACGTCCCGCGCATCGCGCACTGGCTGGACCGGCTGGAGCAAAAGTCTCAGGCCCTGCTGGCTTGGGAGGGCAGCAAGGTGGTTGCGCACACGGTCCTCTGCCCCATGCCGGCCGGCTCGGTGGAATTCACGATCTTCGTCCATCAGGACTATCGCGAAGAGGGGTTGGGCACGGTGCTGAGCCGGCATACCCTGGCTTGGGCCCGGCACTTGGGTTTTGACCACGCGTATCTCACCACCGAAATATCCAACTTTCGCGCCTTGCGCCTCTTCCGCAAACTGGGCTTTCGAACCACCAGCAGTTACGGTGACGAGGTTGAAATGAAACTCGACCTCTCATCGTTTGATTGCGAATGCCCCAAGGCGGCTTGAAACTCCGAATCCATAAAAATTAACGGAACATCTTTCATCCATGCGGTGTCGATTAGGGTGGAAGGAAAGGGCAAGCAGTCGTAGGAGCGCTCCGCGGCTGTCAAAAGCAGGTTATAGGTTACAGGGCACAGGTTACAGGGCAAGGGCCTGTTCCCTGTCCCCTATAACCTGTCACCTATCTTTATGGAGGTGCAGCCATGTTCGAGCACACGCTACTGGAATCTTCGCCCCGGCGGGCTTCCGTACTCTGCCGGATTCACTATCTCGTTTCCGCCTTCGCGGGCGCGCTGTTCGAGTCAATTCTCGTCGGCGTGCTGATGCTTGTTCCGCTTATTTACACTCAGGCATTGCCGAGGCAGTTGTTAATTACCGATCTCCACATACCCCCGCCACCGGGACCGCCTCCTGCGCCACCCGCCGGCCAGCGGCCAAGACCGGCGCCCCACGCCGCCGTAGACGTGCTTACCGCGCCCGTCAGCATTCCTCCGACTATCGCCCGGGTTGCAGAACCACCTGAGCCCCCGCCAGGGGTAATCGGGCTGCGGGGGCCATTTGTACCGGGCGTGCCCACCGGATATGGATCAGGGAACGGGTTGATTCCGGGGGGCGCGCCTTGGGAAACGGGAACACCGCCACCGCCAGCATCTCACGACGCCCACCCGCAGCAGATGATCCGCGTCGGGGGCAAAGTCATCGCGGCCCAGGCGTTGTATCAGCCGCCACCGGCTTATCCACCCCTCGCCAAAATGGCGCGCATCCAGGGAACGGTTGTCCTGCAAGCGATCATTGGCAAAGATGGCGCGGTGCAAAACCTGAAGGTCCTGAGTGGCCACCCGTTGCTGGTCCGCGCAGCGATGGACGCGGTCAAAACCTGGCGGTATCAACCCACCCTGCTTAATAACGAACCCGTCGATGTGCTGACGGAGATTGATGTGATTTTCAATCTGGCGGAGTAGCCCGAGAGACGACCTTGGCACAAGGATTTCGCGGAAATATGGGGTTCGAACGTTTACAAGGAGCGGCAAAAAGGGGAAGAGCTAACCATCAAGTTATTTCTTTCCCTCCTCTTTGAGTCTTTCGCGCTGCCATTCCGGATTGATGGCAGGATAGAACTGCTCGGGGTGTTCGATGGCCCAGATCTGTTTGTGAATGATCCAGTTGTCGGGATCGAGGGCGGAGGCTTGCTGGAGGGCAGAGAGAGCTTTGTCCTTTCGCCCGAGGTCGAGGTAGGCCGTGGCAAGCCCTACCAAGGCGCGGGTAGACTTGGGGTTCATCTCGAGCACGGACTGGAATTCGCGCCGCCCGCGATCATCCTGTTTGCTCTCCACCAGGCGTTCCGCCCACGTCAGGCGAAGATCCAGGTTCTTGGGGTCGCCCTTTGCGGCTTCCTCCGCCTGACGGAGCGCTTCTCCGAGAGGGCGCGTGTAATCGCCGCCAGGCTGTACCGGCTGCTGATGACTCGGTGCGGCAAGGAGCTCTTCGATGGCTGCCACGTCGGCCGGGCTTCGCGCGTCAAACCCGCCGATCTTCGCGTAGCGGATGATGCCCCGCTCGTCAACAAAAAAGCCGTTGGGGACCACCGGGAATCCGTAGAGATCCCACAACCCCTGCGCGCGATCGACGGCGGAGGGGAAGGTTACGCCCGCCGCGTCGGTAAAGTGCCGCGCCACCTCGGCTCCTTGGGTGTCCATAGAGATCGAGAAGATTTCAAAATTCTCGTGATGGTGCTTTTCGTAGAATGTCTGCCAGACCGGCAGTTGCTCGCGGCAGACTCACCACGAGGCCCAGTTAAAGATGAGCACGCGATGACCGCGGAAATCGCTGAGCCGGTAGGTGGTCTTGCCGTCCATGGAAGGAACCGTGAAATCGGGCGCGGGCTCACCGACCTGGATTTTCTGCGCCCATCCCACGGAGTGGCTTGCCGTCATGAGCGTGGCTCCCAGAATGAAAAACACCAGTTTACGCATAGGACCCCCGAGGACTATCTCACGAATTGAGGTCTACCCGCCCGCATGTATTGCACTCGCGTCCACAGGCGAATACATCGGCGCGGCGGGATGATGGGATTTTTCGTAATCCCTAATGCGGTCGGCGATGCGCAGGGTGAGGCCGATGTCGTCCCAACCGTTCAGCAGGCACTCACGACGGAAAGGATCGATGCGGAACTCGAAGCGCAGCCCCGAGTCGTCCGCGATGGTTTGAGTTACCAGGTCGACCGTCAGGCGATAGCCTTCGGTGGCCGCGACGCGCCGGAACACTTCATCAATCTGCGCATCGGACAGGGTCACGGCGAGAATGCCGTTCTTGGAACAGTTGTTATAGAAGATGTCTGCGAAGCTGGGCGCCAGGATGGCACGGAAGCCGTAATCAAGAAGCGCCCACGGGGCGTGCTCGCGACTGGAGCCGCAGCCGAAGTTGGCGCGCGCCACCAGCACCGAGGCGCCATGGTAACGCGGCGCGTTGAGCACAAACTCCGGGTTGGGCGTCTTGCCGTCGCCAAGATACCGCCAGTCAAGGAAGAGCACACGGCCATAACCTTCGCGCGTCAGCCACTTGATGAATTGCTTGGGCACCATCTGGTCGGTATCAACGTTCACGCGATCCATAGGAGCGACTAAGCCAGTATGTTTAATAAATGGTTGCATGGTTTTATCAGTTGTCAGTTAACAAGCTCGAACTTTTCGATTTCAGTAAAATCTGCCCAGCAGCAGGCTCCGGGTTTCTGACCAGGGCAATCTTTCGGACGATTGGTTTGAATTATGTCGTAAATGATCCCGGCATAACCATTGCAATATTTACAATTCTCATGCAGCTCAAAGTTCAACAATTTCAGTTCAACGATTTCGCCGTCTTTAAAGAATACGCGGAGCACCTTTCCCTCGAATTCACGGGAGAGTCCTTTGGTATCCGTCGCCATGGTCATTCCGTTGTGTCAAGTTTCCATCCGCGAATATCTACGAAATGGCCTTCGATCGCCGCGGCGGCGGCCATCATGGGGCTCACCAGGTGGGTGCGGCTACCTTTGCCCTGGCGGCCTTCGAAATTGCGATTGGAGGTGGAGGCGCTGCGCTCCCCCGGAAGCAGCACGTCAGGATTCATGGCCAGGCACATACTGCAACCGGCGTCGCGCCATTCGAATCCCGCATCGAGGAAAATCTTGTCCAGGCCTTCCTTTTCCGCCTGCGCCTTGACCTGCATAGAGCCCGGAACCACCAGCGCTTCCTTCAGAGACTTGGCGACGTGCTTGCCCGCCACGACCTGTGCGGCCAGGCGAAGATCTTCCAGGCGCGAGTTAGTGCAAGAGCCGATAAAGATGCGGTCGAGCGGGATATCGGTGATGCGCGTTCCCGGCTGAAGCGCCATGTATTGCAGGGCGCGGGCGACGGCCTGGCGGTCGACAGAATCGGCAAAAGAGTTCGGGTCCGGAATCCTTGCCGTAACGTCCGCCACCATGCCGGGGTTGGTGCCCCAGGTAACCTGCGGCGCGATCTCGGCGGCGTGGAGGGTGACGGTCTTGTCGAAAGTTGCGCCGGCGTCCGTAGGGAGAGACTTCCAATGTTCAACCGCGGCAGTAAAATCTTTGCCGCGCGGCACAAAGGGGCGGCCTTCCATATACGCAAAGGTGGTCTGGTCGGGCGCCACCATGCCGGCGCGCGCGCCGCCTTCAATGGACATGTTGCAGACCGTCATGCGGGCTTCCACGGAGAGGTCGCGAATCGCCTCGCCTCCGAATTCGATCACATGGCCGGTGCCGCCGGCAATGCCAATCCTGCCGATGATGGCGAGGATGATGTCCTTGGAGGTGACGCCCGGCGCGCGCTTGCCGTCAACCCGCACCAGCATGGTCTTGGATTTGAACTGCACCAGGCACTGCGTGGCCAGCACGTGTTCAACCTCGCTGGTGCCAATGCCGAAGGCGAGCGCGCCCAGCGCGCCGTGCGTGGAAGTGTGGCTGTCGCCGCAGACCACCGTGAGGCCGGGCTGCGTGAAGCCGAGTTCCGGCCCGATGACGTGTACGATGCCTTGATTGGGACTCTGCATGTCGAATAGCAGGATCCCATTCTCCCGGCAGTTGCGCGCCAGGGCCTCCATCTGCGCCGCCCCGATATCGTCCGCCATGGGCAGATGGCGGTTCTTGGTGGGCACGGAGTGGTCCATGACCGCGAAGGTCAGGTCCGGTCGGCGCACCTTGCGCCCCGCCGCCTTGAGGCCGGAGAAAGCTTGCGGGGAGGTGGCCTCGTGGACGAGGTGGCGGTCAATATAGATCACCGCGGGCTGGCCCGGCTCCTCGGCGACGACGTGTGCCTCCCAGATTTTTTCGTATAAAGTTCGAGCAGGCATAAGTTATAAGCTCTCAGCATTCAGCTTTCCGCCCTCAGCAAAGTCCCGCCCCTGCGGACCCGTCGCTGACCGCGGAATAACCCCTGGGCAAGAGTTGCGTGGTTGCCCCGGTGGCTCGATTATACGCCAGGGGGGTGGAAGGAGCAAATTACCCCTAAAGATTTTGCTTGACAAACGGCGATGACATAGACTAGAATGTTTGGATGACAGTCGGAGCCGACTTATCTCTCCGGTTGTCGGCAAGGAAAGCGCGCCCAGGGCGCGGCGCAAGAAGGAATTTATGATGCAGCTTTCGAAGCCTCAAACCCCCCAAATTCCCTGGCGACCTTATGTCCCTCGTCAGACAATGTGTCCGAAGCTGAGAACATCTTGAAAACAAAGGGTCAGAAAAGTGGTTTTTCCAAAAACGAACCTGACAACATACTGAAAAAAAGTCACTTACCAAAAACTGTAGGAACCCCCAAAAAGGCATGACAAAATGTCCCGCCGAGAGAGCACCGAAACAGGCCTGACGGTGGGGGGCAACGGCCTGAGGCGGTGAGAAATCCGAGCTCATCACGCGCGCCTCGAAGATATCCACTAGGAAGTCTCCGGAATCCCTCCAATCTCTATTTTGACGCAACCTTAGCCTGAAGCTGGCTCCCGCGAATCCATTGCAGAATCGTCCGGTACTGCCAGCTTGATTCGTTCCCCGGCCAGCGCTGGCCGCCGTTGTGGGTGGCCAGGTAATCGCCGACGTTGCCCGCGCTGTCGGTGGGCCGCGTGGGCTTGATCAGAATCAAGCTATGTCCTGGATCATTGATATCCACGACGCGCATGGCATATTTATAGTTATCCTCGCTGTCTTGGGGAGAGAACACCCCCTCGGAGTTGGGGGGCAGGAGTTTGAAGATCACGTGGCTGGCATGGCAGAATACGCAGGCCTTGCCATCCGCTCCGGGGGTGGCCAGAATGGGTTCGATCTTGCTGACGAAGTAGTTAAAGTCCAGCAACGATCCGGGCTGCACATCCTTGAGCGCTTCGCTGAGCTTCTTTCCTTCCAGCACGCTGGCGGCGATCAGCTTCAGGCGCGGATTGTTGTCTTTCTGCAACTGATCCAGCGCGGCGCGGAAGTCCGGCTGTTGCTCAATGTCCTTCACCTTGCGCAGAAGGTCGAGCGCGGCGGCGCGGTCGTTGGCGTCGGGGTCGCGCAGAGTGGCCAGGATCGTGTTAAGCACGACCGGGTTTTCGAGAAAGTCCGGCGCCTTTTGATAGGCCACATTCTTTCCCAGAAAGTACTGCTGATCCTGCGATAAGGCGCCACCCGCCACGCCCAGGTGCCTGAGCATGAACCGGGGGTCTCCCACCTCTTCAATCAGGATGCCGCGCGCCGAGCTGTGCAGGTTTGCGAAAGCCGTCTTGACCAGCGGCGCGGTTTCCGGATTGGTCAGAAAATGCTCCAGGGAAACCCGCAAGGCGGCGCGCTGAACATCGGGGCTCGGATCATCCAATCCTGCCAGAAGCTGTTCGCGCAGACCCGTTTCCTGCATGAGACTCTTGAACGATGACGCGGCATTAAGGACCAGCGCGTAATTGGCCGGGCGGGGTTGCCGCTCGAGCAAGGAACGCAACGCCTCCTGGACTTCCGTTTGCTGTTCCCAGGGAGAACTTTCAGGGAGCCCCGCGAGCAGCGGGAGAACCACCGCCTGGCTATCGGGGGTGCCCTGCTGGAGGATTTCGACGACCTTCTCCACGAGATTGGGATCAGGTGCGGCAGGGGCGTCAAGATTCAGGATTCCCCGCTGTCCATCCTCGTAAACGTAGCGAACCGTCTGCCGCACCTCAGCGCTCTGATCCTCGGAAAGCTGGAGCGCGGCAAGGGTGAAACGCTCGTCACCGGCGCTGCTGAGCGTGCTTCCCGCCTTCAACACTTCGATCTTCATGGTGTCGTCAGCGCCTTGGAGGCAGGCCAGGAGGGCGTTCTCCAGCTCCGGCCCCGAGCTCTTGAAAAAGTGGATCAGGTCACTGTCGTTGCCAATGCGAGTTTGGAAAAACCCGTTGTGAACGTCGTACTTGAAGTTCACGGCCTCGCGGTAAGGAGGGTATTCATAACCCGGGATGTGCAGCTCAGGCACGCCCGTGACGTACTTGGTGAGGACGGCAGGCAGACCAATCGAGACGGTGTCCGCCTTGAGCGGGGGCAAGGCGTAGTGGCGAATGTGAAAGTCCCACAGCGCATTCAGGATGCCCTCGCGCCCCAGGGGAGTGCCCTCGCGCAGCACTTGGGCCAGCACCTGGGCCTGGTCCCGCACCACGGTTTCGTAGCCATCCCCGATGCGGTTCTTATCCTCATCCTTGGAGCTGGCTCGCACCCAAGCTTCCAGATAGCCGGTATTCTCGTCGAGCAAATCGTAGATGCTCTCCTGAAGGCCGCGACGCACCATCGGATCGGTTTCGGTGTTGAGGCGGGTAGCCAATGCTTCGAGCGTGCTGCGGCGGACCGGTTGTTGGTCAACCTGCCAGTAGTACCAGCGCCACAAACCGGAGGCGGCTTGAAATCGCACGAAGGGAACGGAGTCGTTCAAGTTGCTTTCCAGGGCCGCGAGCAAATCCGCGTCGCCGGTGAGTTCTTTGAAATGTTGGTTGAAAAGGCGAGTGGCGCCCCAGCGAGTGCGCGCGTCGCGTGACTTCAGCGCGGCAATCAGAAGTTTGCGTCCCGCGGGAGCGGCGTCTTGCCGCCGCGACAACACCATGCGGAGCGCATAAGCGGCGCTGGTCTGCACCATCTTACTGGGGTCGCCGAGCGCTTGAACCAAAGCCGGCATGGAGCCGGGGTCCGCCATGTGCCCGAGCGCCCGCGCCGCGGCTTCGCGGGCCAGCGGTTGATCGCTCTTCACCATGACTTCACGAATCTCGCGCAGGGTGGGCTCCGGTGCAAGGTCCCAGAATTGGTCCAGTTGGGTGAGGAGCAAAGGCAAATTATGGGTGGCCAGTTTCTCGGGCGGAGGAGGATAGGCCGCGTCCCAGTTTTTGGCCTGAGTGGTTCCCGGGTAGAGCGTTGACAGGGACATTACGGCAAACTGCGTTGCCCGGAAGGGAGTGTTAAAGCCCTGATAGACGGGGTCGCCTTCCCAACTGCCTTCCGGCCGCTGCGCCGCCAGCATGGCGTGTACCGCGCGTGCCAGGTGCTCATCGGTCTCGGGGCGGCGTCCGGCCAGCGCCAGGGCGTATACGGAATTATAGGAGATAAAATCCGCGGGCTTGGCCTGCTTGTCAAACGGATATGGCCACGCCCCCTCGAGAGTTTCGTAGCTATAGAGCTGCTCGATCAGCTTGTCGATTTGCGGAGCGTACTTGGTGCGGTCCACGGTCGCCAGGAATTGGATCTTCCAGTTCAGGTCGATCATGTTCTTGGGCTCGCGCGCCAGGGCGAGGCGTTCCACGTTGTCGCGTTGCTCCTGCCATTGCGCGTCGCGCGTCTGACGGTAAACCAGATCGAAGGTCTCCCAGCTCTGCGCGGCGATCTCGAAGGGGCTCACGTCCGGCTCACAACCGTCGGCTTCGTCGCCGGGCATGGCGGTTACGCCTTTGTAGTGGATCTTCATGAATTCGGCGTAGGGTGCAGCGAAGTGCGGCCGCGGCGCGTCGTGCGTCACATTCTCCTCGAGCGAGTGCATGATCAGAGGTATGCGGCTCGCCACCGTGCGCGCCGTATAAATGACCCGCACCCAGTTGGTATTGGGCTCGCCGTAAAGGGGGCGGGCATTGTTATAAAGACGATCGCCGATAAATTCCAGCGCCGGGCGTTGCGTGGGCGCATAGCCGTTCTGGACGGCCTTCAGGTATCCGCGCATGGTGAATTGCGAGGGGTGGCAGGCGATGCACAGTTGCGTTTCCGAGTGCTGCATAACGGTGCGCAACGCCACCGAGCCACGGCGGGGGGTGTTGGAAAGCCATGTGTCACCCATGTTGATCAGGAAATCCATTCCCGCGCGCACGGCCTGGTGCGGGTCGGTGTAAGGCGGCACGGGGTATTCACAAGTGCGGAGTTGGAACGCCGGGTGATTGGCGGCGACGCGCACGTAATACTCCTGGCCGGGTTGCAGGGTGCGCGTGCGGAACTTATAGAGCCCGGGATAATTCTGCGTGGCCTCAATCTGATAAACAAACTCGCCGTCGTTATAAGGCACCACATCCGGCTGCCCGCCGGCGTCTTTACCCAGCCGGAAGATGTCCACGTCGAGCGGCACGTCGCGGTCGGTGACGCTCAGGACAAAATAGGCAAGACGCGGTTCGGCCCCGTGATAGGTGAACTTGAACCACTGAAAACCCTTGAGCATTGCCTGGTAGCCATCTTCGCTGGGCGAGGGCGCGTAAGGCCTTTCGTCGTCACTGCCATAAATGGTTTGCCCGAACTCGAAGGATTGGGCGGATTGCCAGGTGCTGTTGGGTGCGGCGGCGATGATGCCGGTTTGTCCCTGCGCGCCATGGGCCGCCTGGGGAGACGGCGCCTCGGGAACCGCGCGCAGCGTTGCGCCCACCTCCGGCATGTGAACATTGGCGGGAGCCGAAAGGGTGACATTGATTTGGCCGGGAGACCGAGGGTGGAGGGTCAGATAGAAATCGAGGTCGCCCGCGTGCAGCCATTTGGATTCAATTTCTCCGCTGGCGTCATCCACCGTTACCATCACGGCGTCCTTGCCCTGAAGCTGGGCAGGGTCTTTAACCCAAACCGTCAACGCGTAAAGCGCGTCAGCGCGAACTCGACCCAAGTGGACTTGACGAACATTTTGCGAATTCGGTTGATCGGCCCGCACCGATCGGCCCACGTGCAGCAGCAAGGCGATGATCGTTGCCCCACCTGCCAGCATGAGAATCCCCCACTGCGTACCTGCCCATTTTCTCGATGCCGCCATAACCCTACCCTCCCGGCTTTTCACTTTTGCCTTTTGCCCTTTGCCTTTTGACTTTCTCCTACTGCTGCCCCTATTGCCCGCCCGCCAGCAGCTTCTTCCAGCGCGCCCAGGCATCCATGCGGGCCTGGCGGTTGGCATCGCTCGCGTCCGGAGCCTCCCCGGCGCGCATAAAACCGTGGCCGGCGCCCTCGTAGGTAACCGGCTCGAAGGTTTTTCCGGCCGCTTTCATCTGCTCGCGCGTATCAGGAATCGTGGCGCCGATGCGGGCGTCGTTGCCCGCGTAGAATCCGTATACGGGGGCGGTGATCGCCGCCATGGCCTCCTTGGCGGGCGGCGGCCCGTAGAAAACAAATGCGGCGGCAAGATCCGTGCGATGCGTCGCAAAGCGAAAGCTCTGGCCACCGCCCCAGCAGAAGCCGGCGATGAACAGCTTGCCGTTGGCGGCGGGAATCTTCAAGGCATAATCGGCCACTGCGTTCAAGTCCGCGGTGACCTGGTCAGGATTGAGATGGCTCACCGCCTCCACCGCCGGACTGCTCATGCCTCCCTGCCCTTGGGGGAAGGCGCTGCTTCGACCACCGTTCGGTCCCATGCCGGAGAGAAGGTCGGGGGCCACCGCGATGTAACCGGCTTCCGCCACTTGGTCAGCCAAATCCTGCACCCAATCCGTCATCCCGAAAATCTCGTGAATGACCAGCACCACGGGCGCCTTGCCCTTGACCTCGGGGTAGACGACAAAGGTCTCCACCGCGCGCTCATCGTGCTTAACGGTGACCCACTCACGATGTCGCGGAGACTTTTCCACCCCCGCGCGCGCCCAGTCCTGAGCGAGAACGGATGAAGCGCTCAACAAAAAAAGGAACCACACCATGATGGATCGCATGTTTCTCTCCTGATTGTCGGTACCTTGGGGCCCTGGTTCGACCCGATTTGCAACCTCGGGTGATGACGATAAGATCATACACGCGATGCGCGCACACTCGCAAGGCCTGCGAGGGAGCGCGACTGAGACGTGGCACGGGCGTCCGAAGCTGTGAAAAAATCGATTCTTGGCATGTTATCCACAATGTAAATCACTGAAAACGCAGAGTGCCAAAATCAGCAAAATCGATTTTTTCACAGCTTCTCCCGCCCGTGCGTAGTCACGGCCAAGATGGCCGTGCCACGAGGGCAAGCTGGAGCGCTAAAACCGCGAGATATCAGCTACCTTGCGGGCGTCGAGTTGGATCAGCACTTTCACCAGCAAGTCGATGGCTTGATCAAGATCGGAGCGCTCCATCGCGCTGTTGTGCGCGTGAAGGTAACGCGTGGCAATGGCGATATTGGCGGAAGGCAAGCCGGCGCCGAAGCGCTGCATCTCCGCGGAGTCCTCCATTCCCGCGCTGGTGACCTCCGTCTGCACGGGGATGCTATTCTCGCGCGCCACCTGTTGGAGGAAGTCACGCAACTTGAGATTCACCAGCATCCCGGCATCTGCCAGGTAAATGACCGGACCCAAGCCCAATCTTTCTTGAACAAAGTCGGGCTGCCCTCCCGGATGGTCCGCAGCGATGCCTGCTTCCAGGGAGAGTCCGAGGTCAGGTTTGACCGCCGCGACCGCCGTGTGCGCCCCGCGCAACCCGACCTCCTCTTGGACAGTGCCCACGAAGTAGATGGTGTTTGGGGTCTTGCTGCCTTGTTCCTTGAGGCGGCGAAGCGTCTCGATCAATATGACGCAGCCCACCCGGTCGTCCAGAGCCTTCCCCACGTAACGGCCGGACGCGAGCGGGGCGAAGGAACTGGCGGGAGCGATGGGGTCACCCTGCCGAATGCCCAGTGCTTCTGCCTCTGCTTTCGACTTGGCGCCCACATCCAGAAAGACATTTTCGCGAGGAGTCACGCGGCTGCGCTCTTCGGGTGGCGTCACGTGAACACTCTTCAAGCCACTGACCGCCGTCACCGGCCCTTTGGCAGTCAGGATCGTCCAGCGCTGATCGACCAAGGCTTGATCAAGCATCCCACCCAGAACTTGAAACTTGACCATACCTTCCGGAGTCACGTAACGGACCATGGCGCCGACTTCATCCATGTGCGCCGCCAGCATGATGCGTGGCCCGCCGGTGGGCCCGCGCAGCACCGCGATGACGGAGCCCATTCCATCGGTGGAAACTTCCAGGCCGGCGGCATGAAATTGGCGCGTCAGGATGTCGCGCACCGGCCCTTCATATCCGGAGGGCGCCGGGGCGTTTGACAACTCCTCCAGCAGTTTCTCTACACGGTCCCCTGGTTGTGCGGCGGCGGGAAACGCCAGCGCCAGGAGCATGAGCCCGAATCCGAAGATGCGTTTACGCAATGTCTACCTCGTGCGAACTTGACCTGGTGAGAGAATGCCGATTGTAGCATGACCGAAGGGGGGACCTCGAAGAGGTCCAATGTCATTAGCCGTGGGTGAAACCCACGGAGACGATGCCCCCGCGAAGATTTGCTAACCCCGAGGGGTTGAATGTGCTTGGCGCCGAGTTGATGGGAAGAATGTTCGACTCCTTTGGAGTCGGGAACTCTATTTGTTGGGGGGTTCCTATCCGTGGGTTTCACCCACGGCTAATGACATTGTTCCCCTTCGGGGAACAGATTAGACGTACCTCCGATTCGAACTGAGACACTATCGAAAATCGCCTTTTTGGCGGACAACGTGTTGGTTGGTCCAATTTTATTGACAGCGCCAAATGAATGCTTGATATCATGACTCGCCAGCGGGTGAAACCGCTTTAGGAGTGATGACAAATGGTACGGGCAATCTCTTTCGTCATCCTGCTGGGCGCGCTAGTGGCGATGGCTCTGCCCCTCAGCGCCATGGCGGACGACCCCTTTATACCTGTCGGCGCTTCGCGAATAGTCGTCAAAGTCAGAGGAGCTACGGGTTTCCTGTTCAAGCCTACCGCCGGCTCATCGAAAACCGCCCGGCCTTGGCTCTGGTATGCGCCCACTCGGCTGGACCTCCCCCCCGATCACCAATACCCCAATGTCCGTACGCACTGGCTTTTCTCGAGACTTCTGGCGAGGGGAGTCTGGATTGCGGGCGTGGATGTGGGGGAGTCGTATGGAGGACCCGCGGGACGCAAGGTATTTTCCGCGTTCTACCAAACCATCACGTCGCAATATCATCTTTCCCGCCAGCCGTGCTTTCTCGGCCAGAGTCGCGGAGGACTGATGGACTTCAACTGGGCGGAGGAGAATCCCGGTGACGTCCGGTGCATTGCGGGCATCTACCCGGTACTCAGTCTCACCAAATGGCCGGCCGCCGGTACGCCGGAGTTCAGTCAGGCAGCGGCAGCTTACGGATTCACTTCGGAAACGGAATACCAGAAGCAACTCGTTCAACTTAGCCCCATCGCGAATGCAGGACCGCTGGCGAAAGCGAAAATCCCCATTTTTATCCTTCATGGGGATTCAGATCAGAGGGTTTCCGTGGAGGAAAATAGCCGGCCATTTGTTGCGGCTTACAAGGCGCTGGGCGGCGCTATCGAATTGGTCATCGTGCCGGGGAAGGGACATGAAGAAGTCGACGAGTACTTCAAGTCCGACAGACTTTTGGATTTCCTCCTGCATCAATTGGTGAATGCCACGGGCCCATGATGTCGGCGCCAGCTAATGGCTTCACTCCTTTACGTCTGCGGCCAGCTCCGGGTAAATCTTCATGATTCGTTTCTGGTCCTCGGCGGACAGCTCCTGCAAGGGGCGAGGCTTGTCTTGCGGGCGGGTTTGCTTCTGGTTGATCTCTCCCATTAAACTCCACTTCCTGGTTATTTCCGGCGGCTCGTGGGCGGGCAGGTCGTACCGGGTGAAGTCAATCACTTGCTCGGGAGCGGGGCCGGCCAGATCGCGCAGCAGGGCCAGGCGGAACTTCGGGTTCATAAACCAGCGGATTTCCTTGTCGGCGTCGGAGCCTCCGATGCCGGAGCCGCGCTCGACAAAGCGATAGTTGACGTGCGAGTTATCCTTGAATTGCTCGCGCCAGCGTAAGCCAAACTCCCCGTGCGTGATGCAGAGGGTTTTTGGCCAGCGCCGCCGGACCGCGCTCAACCAGGCCGCCAAGCCTTCCGGACCAATCACGATCTCCCAGATGTTCGTGATCCAGCCGAAGCCGTTGAGCTCAAACCCCTTGTCAAAGTGGATGGCGGTGGTGTGAAGCATTTCTTCCAGGCCCCGCGCCTTCCAGGGTCCATGAATGGTCTCAATGGGTCCAACCCCCATGCGGCTGTTGAATCCGCCGGCGAAGCCCGCGCGGCGCGCCGCAAGGAAGTCGCACGTCCAGCCGTCCAGATTCACGCAGTCGATAAAGTCACTCTTGCCCTGCGCGGGTTTGCAAAAATGTTCGGTGGAGGGGTAGTAAGGGTAGCAAATCGACCCGTCGCCGTCCTGGTTATCCACCGAGTACTGGCTCCACACATTGCCTTGGCAAACGTGGATACCCTCATGCTCGGCGAGGAAGCGCTGGTTGGCGGCGGCAAGGAATCCAGCTATGACGCCCTGAGGCCGGTAGCCCCCGCCCACCACGGCCGAGGCCAGCGCGATGCCGTCGTGCAGGTCGCGATTCACCTGCTCCCGCGTGTTGTAGGCATTCGCGAAATATCCACCGGGGATGAAGGTGACCTCGTCACCGTAACGCCCGTGATATTCCGCCACCAATTTGCGGATGCCTTTGTACTGTTCCGAGTTGTTGGTGAGCGCCAGCCAACTCAAAGCCCAGGTGATGCGCCCGCCAGGCCAGCCTTGGGCGAAGGCATTGCGAAAAGCCGCGATGGTTTCCGGACTGTGAGATGCAGTTTCGTCGTCGCCAATTCCCTCGCCCCGCCGGACTTCAATTTGATTGACCCGGACAACGGTGGCAAAGGTCAGAAAACGGTTGTTCAAAAGGGCGTGGCCTTTATCTCCCGAGGCGCTGCTAAAACCGCTGTTCCCGGGGGAAGCATTCGTTGGCCACGCAGGCATGAAATCTTTCCCGCCGAGTGCAAGGGTTGGGACGGCCGCGGCGAAGGTCGATAGGAACTCCCGCCGCGAAGTCCGCTGGGTGTGCAATCTCCGCATATTTGCCTCCACGCAGCAAAAGGATCACGCGCAGTCTAGCACTTTGCTGCAAAAAATGATTTGCCTTGCCACGGTACACATGGATGGCGGGAGGGGCGCCGGTCCGCGAGGTCAGAATCTTAAGCTATGGCTCAAGCTCTTCATCGACGACGATTTTCAGGGCGCGAAGGAATTGGGTGTCCTGGCTGGTCAGGCGGAATTCGGGATCGGGCCGGGCGTCGGCGTTGAGCTTCTGGCGATGCACCAGGTTTACCTCGCCGCGCTTGTTGAAGCCGATGGTGACTTCCAGAACTAGAAAGAGGTCGTAGCCCGCACCGCGGATGCGCGACATGACGTCGGCAATCCGCTCGGAATCAGAGAGGGATTCGTTGATGGCGTCGCCCAATTCTTTGATCAGGCGTTTGAAATTATCGTCCAGCTCCAAAGCTCACCTGGCAGGTCGAGGCTGGCTTGCAAAGTCAATTCTAGGGTTGCCATGGATAGACGTCAAGGTGAAAGCCGGTGATAGCGCGTAACAACATGAAATCAAAGCAAATTTCCTAACGTCAATTCAGCCGATATCGGAAGGGCGCACAGACAACTCGATGGAGGGCGATGCCGGTATTTGACTGCACCGCGGTTTGTCCTTACGATAACCTATGGAATTCTGAAGAGCCCCCGCAAGGAAGGAAAGGAAGGCTTTGAGTCGACTCGGCAATCTACTCCATCATTTTCTTCTCAACGCGCAACGATTGTTTCACCTGCTTATCGCGCTTCTATTTATGGGATTGACGCTCATGAGCGCGTCGCTGACCTATTCAGAGTGGGAGGGCTACAGGAAAACCCCGCAGTTGGGCCCGGTTTACTTCGCGATGTTCGGGATCTTCACCGTATTCTTGGCGATCCTTTGCCTTTACTCTTTTGTCAAGGCGCGAAACGTGCGGTGACTACACCCCGGAAAAATGTAGCGCCGGGCTCGCCCTTCAGCCCTGCGGCATTTCCAGGTTGGTTTGAAGAACCGCAGGGCCTGCCCTGAGCACAGCGAAGGGGCCGGAGGGCGGGCCCGGCGCTACCGGCTATGCAACACGACGTGGAACTCAAAACGAAATTCGTAACCGGCTCGGGGCTGGAGCTCAAGCGGTTCTATACGCCTGGAGACCTTGCCGGCTGGGACTATGAGCATGTCGCCGGCTACCCGGGTGAATATCCTTACACGCGGGGCGTTTACCCGTCGCTTTATCGCGGCCGCCTCTGGACCACGCGCCAGTACGCAGGTTTCGGCACGGCCCGCGAATCGAATGCGCGCTACCGTTATCTCCTTTCGCAAGGGCAAACGGGCCTCTCCGTGGCTTTCGATCTTCCCACGCAGATTGGCCTGGATTCCGACCACCCCCTGGCGCGCGGTGAGGTGGGCCGCGTGGGCGTGGCCATCGACTCGCTCGAGGATATGGAAATGCTCTTTGCGGAGATTCCTCTCGAGCGCGTCTCGGCGTCGATGACCATCAACGCCACGGCGGCGATTCTGCTGGCGCTCTATTTCGCCGTGGCCGAAAAGCAAGGCGCTGACCTCACCCGTTTGTCGGGAACGGTGCAGAACGATATTCTGAAAGAATACATCGCGCGCGGCACTTACATTTATCCCCTTGCTCCCGCGCTGCGAATCGTGACTGACATCTTTGCCTTCTGCCGCGACTACGCTCCCCAGTGGAACACCATATCCATCAGCGGCTATCACATTCGCGAAGCGGGCTCGACCGCCGCGCAGGAAGTGGCGTTTACGCTGGGTGACGCCATTGCCTATGTGGAAGCCGCGCTGGCGCGAGGTCTGGCGGTGGACGAATTTGCGCCGCGCCTGTCGTTCTTTCTGAATGCGCACAACGATCTGCTGGAAGAAGTCAGCAAGTTCCGCGCGGCGCGGCGGCTGTGGGCGCGGATCATGCGGGAGCGCTTCCAAGCCCGGGACCCGCGCTCCTGGATGTTTCGCTTCCACACGCAAACCGCCGGTTCCACGCTGACCGCGCAGCAGCCCGACGTGAACATCGTGCGGGTGACATTGCAGGCCCTGGCGGCGGTGCTGGGCGGGACGCAATCGCTGCACACCAATGCTCGCGACGAAGCGCTGGCCTTGCCCACGGAGGATTCCGCCTTGTTGGCCTTGCGCACGCAACAGATTCTGGCCGCGGAAAGCGGTGTGGCCAACACCATCGATCCGCTGGCGGGCTCATACGCAATCGAAAAACTCACCGATGAGATCGAGGGCCAGGCTCGGGAGTACCTGCGCAAGATCGATGCGATGGGAGGTATGGTGCGCGCCATCGAATCGGGCTACGTGCAGGGCGAGATCCAGCAGGCGGCCTACGAGTATCAGAAAGCCATCGAGACCGGCAGCCGTGTGGTGGTGGGCGTAAACCAGTACGTGGAGGAGACGAAACCCTCCGGCAGGAACGAGCCCGAGGGCCTTCAGGTAGCGCAGGGCTCGCCCTCCGGCCCTGCGGCTCTTCCGTCTGGGTTTGAAGAGCCGCAGGGCCGGACTGCGGGCCCTGCGCTACATCCCTTCCGCATCGACCCCGCAATCGAGCGCACGCAGGTGGACCGTCTCGTCAAGCTGCGGGCCCGCCGCGACGCCACACGCGTGGAAACCATGCTTCGAGCCGTGGAAGAGACCGCGCGCACCGAGCGCAACCTGCTGCCCGCCATCCTCGACGCCGTCAAGGCCTACGCCACCGTGGGGGAGATTTCCGACACCCTACGCCGCGTCTTCGGCGAATATCAGGAGTCGGTGGTGGTCTAACAGTAGGGGTCAGACCCTAAGGCGGATGTTCAGACTGAGCGCGGTGACTAATGAATATTGCCTTTCACTTCGATACGAAGGAATTTGGTACATGGTATGGCAAGCCCATTGAAGAGATGTTCTTTCGCGCTCTGCTCGACGCGAGGCCAGATGACATTCACATCAAGATTCGGCGCGGAGACCTCCTTGCTTGGGAATACCTGGGGAAGGCAGAGGCGAGGGAAAAGGTATTAGAGGGTCTACTTGGCTACACCCTTCGATGGAGAGAACTGGACACCGACGAGTTTCGTCCTGCCTTGTTTTCCACACGCATTTACGTACTCGTCGCGGAAGGTCTGACTCCAGCACCCCGGGACCAGATCCACCTTCAACTGAAAAGAGACCACAGGTATTTGGGTGCGCTTGAGGTTCACCCGGCAAATCCAGTTCACTGGGTTCTCTATCTGCGGTTGCCGCCGGCGTACAGATTCTTTAACGGCGGATTAAGGATCTTCTACCGTGCGTTCGAAGAAGCCGAGGGCGCGTATCCTGTCGTAATTCCTGATTACCTTAAGAAGCTGCCGTTCCGATCGCTAGAACGCGAAGACCTTGGAGTACGTCATACACTATTCGATGCGTACGATTCATTGGCCCATGCCGAAAGGGCTGCTGCCGTTGCGGATTACTTGTCGGAGCATCTAGCGCGGCTTGCGAACGATGTGCTGCTGAGACTTTCCGATGTCAGCCCTCAGCTCGTGGACACTCTCTTCGGGATGCTGAAGGCGTTTGAATCGGTGGAGACGGAGGAGGAGGTGGCCCACGTAGGGTTATCATGCCGACGGTTTCTTGAAGGCCTCGCAGACGTCCTCTATCCACCCCGCGATGAAACCGTGCAAGGAAGGAAACTCACAAGAGAATCTTACATAAACCGGCTGTGGGCTTATTGTGAGGAGAAGCTTCATGGGGATCAGAAGAAGCTATTTCAAATTCAGTTGGAGGATATAGGCCGCCGGATAGACAAAATTTATGCCCTTGCTAATAAAGCTCTGCATGCCGAAGTCTCCCCTGCAGAGATGGGGCGGTTCATTGTCGCGCTATTCGTCGTGGCGTATGACCTGCTCTCCCTATCAGCGCCTCCGCTTCATCTGCCATTGGATCCTCACGCCAAAGAGATTGAGCGGACTGCAAAAGAATTGTCGAAACGAACTCGGAGTGATGAAAATGGCACGGCAGACTAAAAAGTCAGATGGGAAAGGGCCACTCGTGTCCTGCGGAGACCCCGAATTCTTTCACGCAAAAACGCTTGCCGAATTGGCCCGAGAACAGGGTGTCGGCCCGGTCAAGGATATCAGTGTTTTCGCGGGTGTTATTGGTGAAGACGAAGATGTTGATGAAATGATCAAGGAGATATACCGACTGCGAGAGCCTCCCATCCGTCGCCGGCATAGAGCGGGAGCCGACCTCAAGGAAAAAGGGATCTCACCACGGAGGACACGGAAAAGGAATGCTGCAAAGACGCGGGTGTTAACTAAGAAGGAGCCGTAGTCTCTAATACGCGGTCGCGTGAGCAGGGGTACCCTTACTCTGCGGCCTCCGCGCCCTCTGTGGTGAATCTTTTTCAGGAACCTGCTAAAGTTGAGTGCCCGACACGCCTCGACTCGACAAAGGATAATTAATGGCTACTCTCACTTTTCTCGGCGCGACCGGCACGGTTACCGGTTCCAAGTATCTTCTGGAAGCGGGCGGCGAGCGCCTGATGATCGATTGCGGACTCTTCCAAGGCGCCAAGGAACTGCGGCTGCGCAACTGGAATCCGCTGCCCGTGCCGCCCGCGAGCATCCAATGGCTATTGCTGACGCACGCCCATCTTGACCACGTCGGTTACATTCCGCGCCTGGTGAAGGATGGCTTTCGCGGCCAGATTCTAACGTCCTCGGCCACCGTCGATCTCGCCAAAATCGTACTGCCGGATTCGGGACATCTCCAGGAAGAAGATGCGGCCTTCGCCAACCAGAAGGGGTTCAGCAAACACGCCCCGGCGCTGCCCCTTTACACTTACGAGGAAGCCCTCAAGTCGCTCGAATACTTTCACGCGGTGACCTCTCTGGAACCGCTGGAAATTTCGCCGCACTTCACGGCACGCGGGTTCTTCGCGGGGCACATCCTGGGCGCGCGCATGATCGAGGTGACGGTGCGGGAAAACGGCGCCTCGAAAAAAATCCTCTTCTCCGGAGACCTGGGTCGCTTCCCGCAGTTAATCATTCCTGAGCCTATAGTGCCGGAAGATGGGTTCGATTACATGCTGCTGGAATCCACTTACGGCGACCGCTTGCACCCCAAGGAGGACATTGGCGCGCGCCTGGCTTCGATTATTGAGGACACCGCCGGCCACGGCGGGACGGTGGTGATTCCCTCCTTCGCCGTGGGACGCACGCAGGAGTTGCTCTACCTGTTGCGGGAATTGATTGAGCAGAAGAAGTTGCACTCGCTACCCATCCATGTCGACAGCCCCATGGCGATCGACGTTACCGACCTTTACGAAAAGCACCAAGAGGACGAGAGCCTCGAATTGCGAACCCTGGAAGCACAGGGGGTCAAGCCCTTCTCGCCGCCCAATCTGCACTTTGACAGGACCGTGGACGATTCCAAGAAGCTCAACGATGCGCACTACCCGACGATTATCATCTCCGCCAGCGGCATGGCGACGGGCGGCCGCGTGCTTCATCACCTGGAACGCTGCCTGCCGGACCATCGCAATACCATCCTGTTTGTGGGATTTCAGGCGGCGGGAACCCGCGGGCAGGCGATTCAATCCGGCGCCCCGGCCGTGAAAATATACGGCCGCGAGGTGTCCGTGCGGGCGCGCATTGAGACCATCGAGAACCTGAGCGCTCACGCAGACTATGGTGAAATCCTCGCTTGGCTCAAGCGCTTCAGCAAGGCGCCGGGCCGGACCTTCATGGTGCACGGCGAGCCCAAGGCCAGCGAGGCGTTGCGGCAACGCATTGCGCAGGAGCTCCACTGGGACGTTACGGTGCCAACTTATCTTCAGCGAGTGACGTTGTGAAGCACGCGATGAAGGCGGAGGCCTACCCACATTTCCCGCCGCAAGTTCGGAAGGTTATGTTCCAGCAAATCGGGGGGGATTCCAAAGGCGCTCGCCGCACACTGCCCACTGCCTACGGTTCTATGGGCCCGCCGGCAGGGACGAGGCCGAGCTGGGCCGCGATACTACGCATTGCAGTTATGCAGAAGGTAATATGCTCATCCAAGGGAACACCCAGCTCTTCCGCGCCCTTGATGATGTCCTCACGGCTGACGGAGCGCGCGAAGGCTTTGTCCTTCATCCTTTTTCGCACCGACTTCGCTTCCAGGCTGGCGATCCGATCGGGCCGGACCAATGAACAAGCGGTAATGAAGCCCGCCACCTCATCACAGGCAAAAAGCACTTTGGCCAAAAGCGTGTCGCGGGGAACGCCGGTGTAATCGGCGTGGCCGAGAATGGCGCGGCGGACCCCTTCAGGCACTCCCTTTTCCTTGAGAATCTCACTCCCTTTCAGCGGGTGGTCGGGAGCGTTGGGATAGACCTCGTAATCGAAATCATGAATCAATCCCACCACGCCCCACGCTTCCTCATCCTCGCCCAACTTGCGGGCATAGGCGCACATGCAGGCTTCCACGGCCAGCGCGTGTTTCCGCAAGTTCTCGTTCTTGGTATACTCGCAAAGGAGTTCCCACGCCTTTTGCCGGTCCATGATTCCCCCCTCTCAACAAGCTGACGATTATACGATGCCCCTTCACGCATCCCAAGCCGGGAAGTGCAATGCGCATTGCGCTGTCTAGCCGTTTGCTTTACAATCCCTCGCGAATCCTCCCCACGGGGGAGAGCGAGGCCCGCCGATGATGCCAAAATTGCTCACTCTGATTTTCTTGTTGGGCGCCTGGAGCAATGCCGCTGCGCAGCAGCACGCCAGGCGGCCCCTTAAGCCTCAGCCTCAGGACACCGGGCCTGTGAGCGTAATGCGCTCGGCGACTTTGCGGATTCTTGTTGCCAGCGACGCGGTGAGCGTCTTCAGCTATCTCTCCGACCAGGGAAAGCTGGTCGCCTGGTTGGCCGATCAGGCCATCCTGGAGCCGCAGTTTGGAGGCAAATACCATTTCCGATGGAAAAATGAGGAACCCGTGGACGGAGTGGTGACGGAATTCATGGCCGCCAATACGTTGGCCCTCGCCTGGAAGCATCCCACCGATTTGGCAGAAACCCAGGTGCGGTTTAAGCTCTCTCCGCAGGGAGGGGGCACACTCGTTCAACTGGAGCTCCAGGGGTTTACCTCTGCCGATGCCCTCGACAAGGCCGTGAAGTCCTGGGTCTTCAACTTGCAAAACTTGAAGTCCGTCATGGAAGACCAAGTCGACCTCCGCCCAGCAATGGCCAAAGCACCGGCGCGCTCCTCAACCCGCGCGCGGCCAAAATAGGTCTCGCCTACTTACTCTCAATTCCCATTCGGGTGGCCTGGAAGTTTGTAGACTACCCCTTCCTTCATCACGAAGTGGACGTTTTCGAGGATTCGGATATCACTCAGGGGATTTCCGGAAACCGCGATCAGGTCCGCGAGTTTGCCGGGTTCTACCGAACCGATTTGGTTCTTCATGTCGACCAATTCCGCGCCGGAAACTGTGGCTGCATGCAGGGCTTGGGCAGGCGTCATGCCGTACTCCACCATCAACGGAAACTCCTTTGCCGGGTTGATGGTCCACTCGAAGCCACCCACGTCAGTGCCGAAGGCGATTTTCACTCCCGCTTGGAGCGCCCGCCGAAACGTCTCGGCGTGAATTTCCACCTCACCTTTCCGTCCCGGGACGCCGCTGGCCGGATGGATTTCCTCGGCGTAAATGAAAATGTAGAGCGTCGGTACGTACCAGGTCCCGTGCGCCACCATGGTCTTCAGGTCATCGTCCGTAATATAGGCGCCGTGCTCGATGGAATCCGCGCCCGCCTCCACCGCGTTGTGGACGCCTTCCAGTCCCCTGGCGTGCGCGGCCACCTTGTGATGTTCGTGGTGCGCCTCATCCACAATGGCGTGCAACTCCTCGGGTGTAAAGGTGGGAATGCTGTGCACCACGCCGTCCACGGTGGAAACACGCTGGTCGGCGTAGAGTTTAATCCAGTCGGCCCCGTTGCCAATCTGCTCGCGCACCGCTTTGCGGCACTGGTCGGGTCCGTCCACCACCTGGACTCCATGCGGCAGCTTTAAAGCCGGGTCATAACCAAGTAGTGCGTAGGCCCCCGTCACGTCGAGCGCGCGTGTCGCCACCACCATGCGCGGACCGGGAATCACGCCCTGCTTGATGGCGTCACGAATGGAAACATCCGCATAGTAGGCGCCTTCTGTTTCCACGTCGCGGATGGTGGTGAATCCATATTCCAGAGCGCGACGCGCCGATTGGGTTCCCAGGATGGTGCGATAAGGCAGGGACCACTTCAGAATCTGCTCGTCGTACTGCCCCGGCTTCTGGTCGCCTTGCAGAAGGACGTGCGTATGCGAATCCACGAGTCCGGGCAGGCAGGTTTCCGCCGCCAGGTCGATGAACGCCGCGCTCGCCGGCTTGACAAAGCTGGGCGGATAATTTCTGACGGTCCGGAACTTTCCATCCGCAATCTCCACCAACATGTTTTGCCGGGGCTCATCGGAAACCTCGTCAATGAGCGTGCCGCAGTGAACAAACGTGACTTGGTCACTCTTCCCAGCCTGCGGGGAGGGCGGTGGGGCGCTGATCGCCGTACTACAGAACACGGTAAGGAAAAGACATGCTGGTAGAGAGCGAGGCATTCTCACTAACGGGTTGTATCTCATCGGGTCCTCCTGACGGGGTGATTCTTTGGCTGGCAAGCGGAAGTATATCAAAGGCCACGCGACATGGATGTCCCCAGCGCGGCGCGGAGGCCGAATATAGGAATAGAAGTGGTGGAAAAGAAGCCAGTGCGTTCCGCCGCCACCGGGCGTAAAATCTCCGCGCCGGCGACCACTGGGATAGCGCAGGGCCCCCTTTCCGGCCCTGCGGCTTGTACCCTCGAACTTCGCGGGCAGAACACACGGAGCGAAACGAATGAACATTGATCTGAATCTGGAGCACCTGCCGGTTCCCCCTCGCAAGAAAGACTATCGGATTGGCGCCATTGGAGCAGGCTTTATCATGCGCGATATTCATCTTGTGGCTTACACGAATGCGGGCTTCAATGTGGTGGCGATGGCTGCCAAGGACACCGCGCAGGCGCGCGCGACCGCGGAATTAAGAGGAGTCCCGAAGGTCCATGAGACCTGGCAGGAACTTCTGGCCGACGAGCGGATTGAGGTCCTCGACATTGCGGTTCCGCCCGCCGCGCAGCCGGCCATTGTGCACGCGGCGCTTCAGCACAAGCACATTCATGGGATCCTGGCGCAGAAACCGCTGGCGACAAGTTACCGTGAGGCGCAAGAAATGGTGGTGGCATGCGAGTGCGCCGGCGTGCGTTTATGTGTGAATCAAAACATGCGTTACGACCAGTCGATCCGTGCTTTAAAGACCGTGCTGCGGCGGGGATATTTGGGAGAACCGGTGCTCGCTACGGTCGATATGCGCGCCATCCCTCACTGGCAGCCTTGGGCAAAGGATTATGGCCAGGTGACGGTGCTCTTCATGAGCATCCATCACCTGGATTCTTTCCGCTATCTGTTCGGCGATCCCGAGTATGTATACGCCAGTGCACGCCCGGACCCTCGTGCGGACTTCCCCCACCGCGACGGCATTGTGCTTTACATCCTCGAATACGCAAATGGCCTGCGCGCCGCCGCTTGGGATGATGTGTGGACCGGACCGTCACGCGAGGGCGGGGCAGCGGACATTTCCATCAAGTGGCGCGTCGAGGGAACCGCGGGAATGGCGCAAGGCACGATCGGTTGGCCGGGCTATCCCGCCCGCGTTCCCAGCACCATCCGCTTCACCACCCAGCAAGAGCCCGGCTGTTGGCTCTCGCCCACCTGGCCGCAGGTTTGGTTTCCCGATGCTTTTGAGGGCACCATGGGTGAACTCCTGTGCAGCCTGGAAGAGGGCCGGGAATCCGTCCTCAGCGGCCGGGACAATCTCAATACGGTGGCGCTGGTGGAAGCCTGCTACCGTTCGCTCGATCAGCATCGGCCGGTGCGACCGGCAGAAATCAAGGAGGAAAACGCATGAAACTCGGACTCATTAATTCCGCCTGGTTGGGTTCCCCCGTGGGCACCGCGCGAGGCATCTATAAAACGAAAGAGATCGGCTTTGATACTATTGATATTTTTGCTGATCCCCTGGAGATTGATATTAAAGAGCGGAAGTTGATCAAGGACACCTGCCAAGAAGTCGGGCTGCCCGTCATCAGCGTGTGCTGCTGTGCGCTGGGGATTGCGGATTTCAATGGATCGGTGCGCCGGTTCCACGTTGAGCGCGCCAAGAAACATCTGGAACTGGTCTACGAACTCGAGGCTAAGAACCTGCTGTTGGTGCTGGGAGAATACATCTGGCAACAGGAAGTCATCGCCCCCCGCGACCAATGGAAATGGGCTGTGGAAACCGTTTCCGAGTTGGGTGACTACGCCGCGGGGCTGGGCATCGAGATCGCCATCGAACTCGAGCCCTTCCATCTTTCCATCGTAAATACGCTCGCGAAGATGGTGAGCTTTTTGAATGACGTCCACCATCCCGCCGTGCGCGCGAATCTGGACATTTCGCATCTGGCGCTTGCCCATACCCCGGCGGAAGAGATTCCCAACTTGCAGGGGCGCATTGCCCACGTGCACTTTTCCGATTGCGACGGAAAGAAGCATGGCGATTTGCCGCCGGGACGCGGAGTGGTGAACTTCCGGCCCTACCTCGCACAACTCAAGAAGGTGGGATTTGGCGGCGTCATCAGCATCGAACTCGAGTATTCACCCGAGCCCGAAAAGATTGTCGAGTGGGTCGCGGAGGCCTACCGCGAAACCGACAAGCTGATGCAGGAGATCGGAATTCGCGGGTAGGTGCATGGACCATCTGAGAACCAATCCAAAGAGCCGCTGGTTGACGAGTTTCACTATTGCCTCGTTGCTAGCCCTTGGCTCCGGTGCGGGAACTCAAGGCCCGAATAGTAATGGCCCCCCGCCCACGTTTGAAGATCTCTTGAAAGAGATCTCATCGGCGCCCGGCGACGCCTGCCAAGCCTGGGGGAAGATCTCAGCCATATCGAATTCCAGCTTTTCGAAGAGGCGGATAAAGCTGTCACTCAGAAACTCAACGAAACATCCGGCACCCCCTTGAACGGGACGAAGTCGGTGACCGGCCCCTCCGACGCGAACCCCGCGTCCGGCGGCGCGCGGGTGCGCGCCGTCGAGGCGCTTGAATACCTCGAACATCTGAGCGCGGAAATCAATAAGAGTTGGCAGGAGGAGAAGCGTTTTCATTTCCAGGTGCTCGAGGTTCCGCCAGTGCTGCTGGTGAAGATGTCTTTTCGCAATCGGGCCACATTCTCGGTTTTTGCAACTCCCCAGCTCGATCCCTACAGTAAGCCCGCTAACCTCTGGCAGGCAATCGGCGCCGAAGACGATCACCGCTATACTCGCGCTTCGGGGCACGACTCCCTCGAATTTTCCCCCCTCCATCGGGGTCCCGCCAAGAGAGCCCGCTTTCTGGTCGAATTTGGTTTCGCGGGTTGTGGGACTGGTTGGGGAGTCGGCTACTATGCCTATGAATGGGACCCTCAGAATTCCGGAGACCTCAGCGAGTTCATCAAACTCGAAGGCTCGGTGAGCCAGGAGGAACCAGCCAGCGGGGGAAAAACCTCTGAAAGTGAGCGGCTGGATTTGTTCTCTCCAATTGGCAATCTTCAGACCCATGGCCCGCTGATCACCCTCCCGTATTGCTGGTTCTCTGCCATCGACACCTGGGATAATCCGAGTCTTTGCGCGGTTAACACCTACGACCTATCGGGCGATCACGTGCAATTTATCTGCGGCGTTGTCAATCGTCCGGATTTGTTACCTATCGCCAAAGCCATCCAGTATGCCCAGGCACACGACTACCCGGCGGTGCTTGCCTATTGTGGATCGCCTGATGTCGCCCGGCAGATGATGAGAGATATCCCGCCGTTCGTGTTCGCCGGGTCAGAACTTCGAGTCAAACGAATCGGCGACTCGAAGGAAAGTATTGAAATGGAGGATACTGGTTTCCATTTCGAAGTTGAAAAGCGCGGAGATCGCTGGCTGGTGGTCTCGTTTCGAATGGACTAAAGCCCCTCCCTTCCTCACCTTCGCAAGAAATCCAGTCTGATTCCCCGGAGCAACCCTCCCCCCCGCGCCCTGGTGGTAGTTCGGATAAGGCGGCTTGTGATAGACCGGCAAGGGATGCTTCGCAAGCTCCGCATAGGGTCCGACTTCAAACTCGCCTGAAGCGAAGCTTTTCGTTATCCTGAAAGCCATGGAAGTACATTTCACGCCAGAGACGGAAAAGAAGCTCAAGGACCTCGCCGCGCAGAGCGGACGCGGCACTGACGATCTCGTTGAGGATGCAATGGCGGGATATGTTGACGAGCTTGCGCAGACGCGGGAAATGCTCAACAGCCGCTATGACGACTTGAAAAGCGGCAGGGTGAAGCCTATCGACGGAGAGGAATTTTTTGAAAGTCTTCGCCGCCGCGAGGATGAATTGCTCAAGAAGCATTCGCCTCAATGAGCGCAGAGCAAGGCTTTGCCCTTCATCCACTCGCCGCGCAGGATATTACCGATAGAACTTTCAGGCTGTCGCGGCGCCATGGGAGCGGGCGTGGCCTTGGCGAGCGAGCTGCCGTTCGCGCATCAACTCCGCAAGCTTGTTCCCAGTCATCTCCATGTAGACTTTCTCGACCTGCGACGGGAAGGAATCGCCCTCGCCGCGATCTCCGACGTAGCGGGCAATCTGCGCATTTCCTTTCAGTGCCGTCCGGATGGGCTCGATCTGAGCCTTTGCCTCGGCGGGCGATTTGCTCGCCATGAGCGCGCCCACCTGTTCTCGCAGCGCCTTGAAGAAAGCCTGCTGATCGTCCAACACCGTGGCCACGGAGCGCGGGCCATGGCCCGTGCAGACGATCTGCGCGCCGAGTTTCTTAGCCGCCTCGAGGGTCTCCACCCATTTCCTCACGTCCCCATCGCCCACATAATTGTAAGGCCCATTGACGCAGACATCCCCGGTAAAAAGGATTCTTTCTTTGGGAAGCCAGGCGAGGGAATCTCCGTGCGTATGCGCTACTCCCAGGTTCATCACCTCGACGCGATGTTTGCCGTCGTCAAAGATCAGTTCCCCCGAGTACAGAACGGTGGGCGGCTTGAGTTTGCTGGCCTTCACATCGGCGCGACCCTTTGCCGCATTTTCCCACGCGCCCGGTTGGCTGTCGTAGTAGCCGGTTTCGTACCGCTTCATCTCCTCGATGACGCCGGTGTGGGCAACGGGCACCGCGCCGTTTTCCACAAATACCTGGTTTCCGTAAGCGTGGTCGCCGTGGTGGTGCGTATCGAGGGCGAACCTGATGGGCTTGTCCGTCAGAGCGCGGATCTTGCCGATGACTTGCCTTGCTCCGGCTGGGAAGTTGGCATCGATCACCAACACGTAATCTTCAAATAGAATCCAACCGTTGTTGCAGACGGCGTCCGCGTTGTCCGCCACCTGCCCCTCGTGGAAATAGATGTCGGGGGCGACCAGATCGACCTTGCCCACCTCGGGCGTCAATGCCGGAGTCGGGCCCGCCAACAGCTCCGCCTCCGCCGCGAGGCTCAAGAATGCCGCGCTGCCCGTCAAAAAACCGCGTCTGCTAACGTCACACATATTCCCTCCTTGCGTTGGTTGCTGAAGCCTCTGTAGCGCGGACCCCTTTTGTAGGTCCGCGGCTCGTCCCCGATGGGCAAGGAAAAGCCGCGGACCTACAAGACAGGTCCGCGCTGATCTTCTGCTTGGAGGATAGTCTACGCTTTTTGCCGGACTTCGCTAGGAAAAAGTGGGCACTTTGCCGGCAGGCGCAGACCCGGTGTTCTTTGGGATATGGGGATGACGCCGCGCCCGGCGATCAGTGGGGCAACATTTCCGCCGTTGCGCGAAGGGTAAGTTTTGAGAATTTGAAGCGCGGTCCTTCTGGTTTGAAAATGAAGCCCCGGGCGTGGTACAAAGAAGCATGGACAGGACCATCTGGAAGTATACCGACTTTGAAGAAATAAAAGCTGATGAATACCGGTACTGGCAAAGTCGGCCAGCGCATGAGCGGTTGGACGCGGTTGAGGAGATGATCCAGACCGTTTACGCACTCAAAGGTTGGGAGATGGAGCCGGATGTACCAAGACTACAAAGACCTTTTGTCCGCCTTCCATGCCCATGGGGTTAGATACCTCATTGTGGGCGGCTACGCTGTTATCTTTCACGCCCAGCCCCGCTTTACGAACGACATCGACCTTTTCATAAAGGCGGACTCTGCTAACGCGCAAGCGACATATGCTGCGCTCTCCCAGTTCGGCGCACCGCTCCAAGGCATACGCCCCGATGACTTCGCGGATCGCAGAAGTTTCTTTCGTTTTGGACATGAGCCGCACGGCTTCGATATTCTTCCCGATATCCCGGGCGTCGATTTTGACGCGGCATGGGACCGCCGCGTTGAAGCGATGGTTGACCCGGATACCGGGCTGAAGGCATTTTTCATTTCACGCGATGATCTCATAGCGGCCAAGCTGGCGGCAGCACGAGCGCAGGACCTCGCCGACGTTGAAGCAATCCGCAAGGCGGGAGAAAGCCAATGCCCGCCACCCGCAAGCAAAAAGCCGCCGGAACCGACACACGGTGGCCAAAACCAGTAACTCCCCTCGGGGCCGCGATATGCCCCGGTCAGTGTTCCGCAATGGGTACGTTTTGAAACGCCGTCGGAAGGCCCGCAATCGCCCAATAGACTCAGGGGTGCCGGTAAGGTACTGTGCCGGCAAAGGCAGATGGCATCGAGGATGGCCGCCAAGTTGCTAGGCTACAATTTCGAAAGGGCCGCCAGGGTGAAATCGCACACCCTGGGGCGCGACAAGCGCCGCCCAAAATGAGCAGTGACGAGAAACTCGGTCCGAAGTCCGAAGATTTGTCCATGAAAATGGGTCCGGGAGCCCGCTACCCCTAAGAGATGTTAAAAATGAAACAACCTCCGGGGATGTGCATGAAAACAAAGGGAGAGCGACAAAATGTACACCTCATTTTGCCGGCTATTTGCACGAAAATGCGCCAATCGAGCCAAGATCGACAACCATCGAGCGGGTTCTTGGGCAGAAAATGCAGGGATTACGCCATAAATCGGGCGCTACAAAACCGAAGTCGCACGCCAGCTTCCCGCAACCTTCTCACTGCCTTCTGCTTAACGCCTTCTGCACTACGGACGCATGATGCGCTCCAGGCCGTCCAGATAGGGCCGCAGGGCAGTGGGGACGATGACGGAGCCGTCGGCCTGCTGGTAGTTTTCAATGATCGCCACCCAGGTGCGGCCCACAGCCAGCCCGCTGCCGTTCAGGGTGTGCAGCAACTCCGTCTTGCCGGACTTGCCGCGCCGGAAGCGCAGGTTGGCGCGCCGCGCCTGGAAGGCCTCAAAGTTCGAGCAAGAGGAGATTTCCTTATACTCGCCCGCCGCGGGCAGCCAAACCTCCAGGTCATAAGTCTTGGCGGAGCTGAACCCCAGGTCGCCCGTGCAAAGCGTGACGACGCGGTAGGGCAGCTCAAGCCGCTGGAGAACTTCTTCCGCGTCGTGGGTCAGGCGTTCGAGTTCGTCGTAGGAGTTTTCCGGGAGCGTAAACTTGACCAGTTCCACCTTCTGGAATTGATGTTGGCGGATGATGCCGCGGGTATCCTTGCCATAGGAGCCCGCCTCGCTGCGGAAACAGGCCGTCCAGGCGCAATGCTTCACCGGAAGGTTTTCGGCCTCCAGCACCTCGTCACGGTAGAGATTGGTCACGGGAACTTCCGCCGTGGGGATCAGCCAATAATCCGTGCCCTCCAAGTGAAACAGGTCTTCCTTGAATTTTGGCAACTGGCCCGTGCCGAAAAGACTGGCGGAGTTCACCACGAAGGGCGGAAGAATTTCCGTGTACCCGTGCTCGCGGGTGTGCAGGTCAAGCATGAAGTTGGCGAGCGCCCGCTCCAGCTTGGCGCCCACTCCCGAGTACACGGCAAATCGCGCGCCGGTGATTTTGGTGGCGCGTTCGAAATCCAGGATTCCCAGCGCCGGGCCCAAATCCCAATGCGCCTGCGGTTCGAAATCGAACCGGCGCGGCTGGCCCCAGCGACGGATTTCCTGATTGTCAGCGGAACTGCTCCCCACAGGGACGCTCGAGTGCGGGACGTTGGGAACCAGGCGCAGCACCTCGCGCAGGCGCTCGTCGCAGGCCTTCGCTTGCTCATCCAGTTCCTGAATCTCATTGCTGAGGGGCTTCATCTCCGCGATCAGGGCGGAGGCATCCTGCTTCTGCTTCTTGAGCGAGGCAATTTCATCGGTGACTCTATTGCGCCGCGCCTTGCGTCCCTCCACCTCCCTCAGCACGCGGCGGCGTTCGCGATCGAGCGATTCAAAATCGCCGAGGATTTCGGTAAGTCCGCGGTCGCGCATTTTCTGTTTGACCAACTCCAGGTTGTCGCGGACAAAATTGAGGTCCAACATCTTGGGGTATCGCTCCTTGGCTCGCGCGGATGCGCAAAATTCATGGCCGGAATCAGGAACAGCCAATCTAAACCACGCGCCCCAACCTGTCAAACGCGCCGGAAATTCCCCTGCTTCGCCGGCGCCTGGAGACGAGTCCGCAGGTGTATTCTATTAACTATGGGTAGAGGCTAGAGCCCGGAAAGCGTGAATTCATGCGGAAAGCCGGGAAGCCGAGGGCTACGCGAAAGCAGGGCGGGATTTGCTCTAATATTGTGCAAAACTGCTCTCCCGCGTTTCGATTTTTTGTCAACCCCGATCTCCCGGCGATGGGGCTTTGCCCCTGGTCCTGCATTCCCACAACTTATTGAAACTAAAGGATTACAAATTATGACTTGGACCGGACCCGCATGAATAGCGTGCCTGATGGCCCTGCCGGCTTCACGGGAACCGAGGGGATTTCCACAGGGATTTCCACAAGCATTTTATCCTCGAAATCACAAGGACTTACCCCTTCTCCAGGGCCTCGGGCGGAGAAGGTTTCAGTTTTTCGCGGACGGATACGGGCACTTTCGCCCTTACCAACACACGGTCGGCTTCGTAACGAGTGGACACGACGGTTCCCGACTGATGGAGTAAGGCCAAATGCTTTCCGTCGCTTGCTGAAAGTTCAAAATCCGCTTCCACCAGAGGGTCGGCGGCGAGCTCATCGGCAATGCGCTGGCGCAAATTTTCCAAGCCTTCTCCCGTCTGGGCGGAAACCGTGACACTGCGCTCTTCCGCTTCGAGTTTCCGCCGTTCCGCGGGTGCCAGCAAATCCACTTTGTTCCAGACGTGCAACCGCGGCGTAGCGGCAACGCCCAAGTCATCGAGCAAGGTCTCGACGGCTGCGTCTTGCGCGGCGCGTTGCGGGTCGGAAGCGTCAGTGACGTGCAGCAACAGGCGGGCTTCCTCCAACTCCTCCAGTGTGGCGCGGAAGGCCGCCACCAGGTGGGGCGGCAATTTGCGAATGAAGCCGACGGTATCGGAAAGCAGCGCCGTGCGGTGAGAGTCAAGCGGCAGCGCCCGGACGGTTGGATCGAGGGTGGCGAACATGCGCGCGGAAGTAACCACCCCGGCGGAAGTCAGAGCGTTAAACAGGGTGGACTTGCCGGCGTTGGTGTAACCCACCAGGGCCACGGTGTGAAGGTTCTGGTCGCGCCGGTGGGCGCGATGCAGGGCGCGCTGGGAACGTACGTGTTCAATGGCGTCGGTCAGAATTCGGATGCGACGCCGGATGCGACGCCGGTCATATTCCAATTGCTGCTCACCGGGGCCACGCGTGCCGATGCCGCCGCCCAACCGCGAAAGCACCGTTCCGTGTCCCGAAAGCCGGGGCAGCAGATAGTTCAACTGCGCCAGTTCCACTTGGAGTTGCCCTTCCCGGCTGCGCGCCCGGCGGGCGAAAATGTCAAGGATGATTTGGGTGCGGTCGATGACCTTCAGGTCAAGGAATTTCTCGAGATTGCGAAGCTGCGTGGGCGTGAGGTCGTGGTCAAAGATCACCAGGTCCGCGCCCGCGGCGCGCGCCTCAGTGCGTACCTCGTGCACCTTGCCGCGTCCCAGCAGCGTGGCCGGGTCGGGGTCGGGGGAGCGTTGCGATGCTGTTCCCACCACTCGCGCGCCGGCGCTGGCCGTGAGTTCTTTCAGTTCCCGTAAGGGATCTTCCTCATCCGCAATGCTCACCGTCACCCCATCGCGGCGCGTGGATTCCCAACCTGCCAAGAAGGCTTTCTCCAAAACTTGCAAGTGTCGAATGCTTCTATCCCTCCGGTGTCCCAGGAGCGGCCAACGTGGGCGTAGCGCGGGGCAACACGACGGTGGCGATCGCGTGCTTGAAGACCATCTGTTCCTGATGATTGCTTTCCAGAATGAGGGAGTACTTGTCAAAGCTGCGAATACGTCCGGTCAACTTAACCCCACTCAACAAGTAAACCGTCACCAGAAGTTTCTCCTTGCGGGCGGAATTCAAAAAACCGTCCTGAATATTCTGCGGTTGCTTTTCCATTTTTTCTCTCTCTTTTTATCCTTCGATTTTCCAGTGTTGCCCTGACGTGAAAATTACAGCACCAGTGAAGTCCCCGGCGAAGCAAGCGCCGCGTCCCCAGGAGTGACCGGTATCTGGCCCAGGGTCTCCAAAATGCGCCTTTGAACGCGCGGGTCGTCGCCGAACCCTTCGAACCACGTAATGTCCGACTCACGCCGGAACCAAGTCAATTGCCGCTTGGCATAATGCCGCGTATCCGCTTGCGTCGCGATGACGGCTTCCTCGCGGCTCACCTTTCCTTCCAACAGTGCACACGCCTGCCGGTAGCCCAAAGCACCTAAAGGTTTGATGCGCGCCGCGTCCGGACGGTGGAGGAAGGTTTGCGTTTCTTCCAGCAGACCCCTTGCGAACATGCGTTCCACCCGCCCATTGATGCGGTCGTAAAGCTGCGCGCGGCGTGGATTCAGGCCGAGCTTGATAACGCCATATTCCTCCAACCCTGCCCGGCCGCGTGCGTGCAACGCCGAAAGCGGCTGCTTGGCCAGAATACAGACCTCCAAAGCACGAATCAACTTCTGTGTATCGCGAGGCTGGATGCGCGCCGCCGCCACCGCATCGAGGCGAGCTAACAAGCGATGCAGAAACTCCCGGCCGCGGCGTTCCACCATGGCCCGCAACCGCTCGCGCAATGCCTCGGAACGAACCGGCCCTTCAAACAGTCCCACCAACAGTGCTCTCAAGTATAGCCCTGTTCCCCCCGCGAAAATGGGGAGCTTGGCGCGCCCGCGCAAGTCCGCCAGAACCTTCAACGCCTCGCGGCGGTAGTCTCCCGCGGTAAATACCTCGGCCGGTTCCAGCCAATCCAGCAGGTGGTGCGCGATGCCGTGCCGCTCGGCAAGAGGCAATTTCCCTGAGCCCACATCGAAGCCGCGATATAACTGCACAGAATCGTAATTCACCACCTCGCCGTGCAGCCGCTCAGCCAGCGCCAACGCCAGCACTGACTTGCCGGCGGCGGTGGGGCCCACGATCGAAATCAGGGGGTAGTTGCTAGGGATTGGATTCATCGGGATAGGTGCGCCCACCTTTGAACAACGGCCGCCCCCTCACGAACGACTGCGGGCGTTCCGAACTCCTCGGTCCTCCCAAAGTAGCACCGGAGGTACGCGCCCTTGTGAAAATCAGACCGGGGAGGTTTTCAACCACTAACCAGAAAAACGCACCGCCGCTTCGCCCGGGGACCGGAATGCCACAGCGGAATTCTAGCACAATCCGACAATGGCTCGTACATACCCCCCAACCAGTAGGGGGGATATCAACGCAACCAGAAGGAAAAATGCCTGCCCTCAATATTAACCTATCCTTCACGATTGCCTCGATTGCCCTTAATCAGTGAGGGAGACACTGATGATGAAGTGGGGCTCAAAATGCCAGGCACGCCAGTACCGTGGAACCTTGGCCCCCGGAGCGCTTTTCAGGAAGGAGGGGTTATGAAGGAGAGTATCAGGGCACTGATTGTTCAGGCCCGGCACGACCCGCTGGACGCCCTCCGCCTGGCTCTGGAAGAACAGTCGATTGAAGTTTCCATCGCCAAGAATTGCGCCGAAGCGGCGCTGACGCTTGGGTCGGACTGCCCACCTCACCTGGTATTTGCGGGAATTCAACTTGCCGACGGCAATTGGGAGGATGTTCTGACGCTGGCGGCGAATGCCCCCGTGCCCGTGAACGTCATCGTCGTGGCGCCGTTTGTGGATGTAGGTTTCTATGTGCAAGTGATTGAGCACGGTGCATTCGACTTCATCGTCCCTCCCCTCTCCAATCCTGAACTCCTGCACGTGGTCCGCATTGCCGCGGAAAATGCCCTCAGCCGGCGCCGCAAGCACGCCGCCATTTTGCCGGCCGTCTCCCTCTCCACCCCTCAACCTGAGAACCTGGAAAGCGAACCCGCTGTAGCCGGCCTCGAGGATTGGAAAAACTCGGGCGCATCTTGAAGACCTTCCTGCGTCTCGGTGCTTGATCCTGCCCGGCGTTTGCCTTACGCTCGGAATTGAAGGAGTCGTGGGATGTCGTCTGTGACCGGGGGCGGAGTGGGACGACGTTGGCTGAGGGGCAGCGGACTGACGCTCCTGGTCGTCCTTCTGGTACTTCTTGTCGCTCCCTTCGCGTTACACCAGTTTTTGGTAATGGTCGGCCGGACCACTCACCCCGTAACAGAGATCACGATTGCAGGCCGGCGAGTGGCCATGTGGAAGCCGATGGGAGCTCCCCTGCCGGATGGTTATCCTGCCATCCTGTTTTCGCATGGCTTTACCGGTTGCGGCACGCAATCAGTCTTCTTGACCGAAGCTCTGGCGCAAGCGGGGTATCTCGTCCTGGCTCCTGACCATGGCGACGCGGCGTGCGGCCCCGGTCACGAAGGCAAGCTCTTTGAAAAGCTCTCCACCATGCGGTCGGAGGAGCCCTTTACCCATCCTGACGTCTGGAGCGAGGCGACCTATCGTGACCGTGGCGCCGACTTGGAGGCCGTCCTGGATACGATCCTCAAAGAAAAGTCCTTCCAAGGCGTCCCCATTGATTCCAGCCGCATCGGTCTGGCGGGCCATTCGTTGGGCGGCTACACGGTTCTGGCCTTGGCGGGAGCGTGGCCCTCCTGGAAGGATCGCCGCGTCAAGGCCGTTTTGGCGGTGTCCCCCTATTGCGCCCCTTTTATCCTGAAGGGCAACTTGGGTCATCTCAATGTCCCGATCATGTACCAGGGCGGGACGCTCGACATCGCAATCAGCCCTTACGTCCGGCGGCCGGGAGGCGCCTACGACCTCACATCGGCTCCCAAGTACTTTCTGGACCTTGCCGGCGCCGGGCATCTCGCCTGGACCAACCTGGATAAGTCCTACCAGTCGACCATCAATGATTACGCCGTCGCCTTCTTCGACCGCTACCTGAAGGGAACCCCCGATCCCTTGACCCGCCTCCTCGACCGCCCCCGGCCCAAAGACGTCAGCGGTTTTCGATATGCCTTGAAATAAGTAAGTTGCCACTTCTTTGTTTTCATCACATCCCCGGAGGTTGTTTCATTTTTAACACCTCTTAGGGTCAGCATCCCCTTTCGGACCTCGATCAGCGTGTCGGTGAAGCCGCCACCTTGCGACGTACTTCGCAAATCGACCATCCGTTGAATAGCGGGCGAGTGCCAGCCTGCTCTTGAATCTTGAATTCTGAATGAATTTTGAATCCACCGCTCCTGCTGTGCGCTCTTACCGCGAGTAAACAGTCCTTCCCCGCCTGACCGTCAACACACAATGATTCATCGCGAAGTAATAGGGAATCTCGCGATAATCTTCGGTGTCCAGAACGATCAAATCCGCCTGCTTGCCCGCTTCCAGTGAACCGGCGCGGTCGGCGCGGCATAGAGCGCAGGCGCCATTGAGGGTCGAGGCGGCAATAGCCTCCGCCGGCGTCATCCGCATCTGCGTGCAGGCGAGAGACATGATGAATTGCATGTTCAGGGTGGGACTGGTGCCGGGATTGAAATCCGTGGCCAGAGCCACTGCGGCTCCGGCGGCAATGAGTTTGCGGGCAGGAGGATATTGCTTCAATCCCAAATGGAAATTCGCTCCCGGCAAGAGTGTCGCGACCACGTTTGAGCGCGCCAGGGCGCGAATGTCTGCGGCCGTGACCTTGTCGAGATGGTCGGCGGAGGCGGCGCCAGATTCGATTCCGAGTTGGGCGGCGCCGGTATGGGAAAGTTGTTCGGCGTGAATCCTCGGCACCAAGCCGAACTCGCGGCCTGCCGCCAGAACACGGCGGCAGTCTTCCACGCTGAACGCACCCCGGTCGCAGAAGCAGTCAATGAATTCCGCCAGCCCTTGCTGGGCCACCGCGGGAATTAGACGGCGTACAACCTCTTCAATGTATTGTGCGGCGCGCCCGCGAAAGCTCGCGGGGAGCGCATGGGCGGCGAGCAGCGTGGGGACCAAATCCAGGGCCGCGCCCGCTTGCAGCAATCGAATGACGCGCAGGATCTTCAACTCCTGTGCGACCTCCAGCCCGTAGCCGCTTTTCACTTCGACCGTGGTCGTGCCGTGGGCGGCGCATTGGTCCAGGAAGTTTCGCGCTTGTTGCGCGAGCGATGCAACGCTGGCCTGGCGGACCTTCTGCGCGGAGGATTGAATACCGCCCCCGCCCTGCGCAATCTCCTCGTAGGTCTTACCACGCAAGCGCAGGTCGTAATCGTCCACCCGGCTGCGGGCGAAGATCAAATGCGTGTGCGAATCGACGAAGCCGGGCATGACCACGTGCCCACGGCAGTCGATGGCCTCCGCGCGCAGGCGCAACGCCTCGCGCTCCAGCGAGCGCGTGGAGCCAACGCGCAGGATTATTTCTCCCTGGGTCAGCAGGCCGCCCCCGGGAATAATTCCCAGTTCGCCGAGCGCCGCGCCACGCCGCGGAACCGGCGGGCCCGACAGGGTTATCAGTTGCGCGGCATGGCGGAAGAAGAGGGTAGCTGGAGAAGCATGTGGCATGGTGGTACGCTATAATACCGCTGCAGCACATTCCGGAGGTTATTGCTTATGCCCAATTACGAATACGCGTGCAAAGAGTGCAAGAAAACTTTCACCCTGACCTTGACCATGGCAGAACACGATAAGAAGCGAATCACTTGCCCCAAGTGCAAGAGCCGGAAAGTTGAGCAACAGTTCGGCTCGTTCTTCACGGTGACGTCGAAGAAGAGCTGATGAAGACAGTGACGAGTGACAAGTGACGAGTGACGAGCGAGCAAGGACCGAAACTCGAAAATCGAAATTCGAAACTCGCCGCGATTTTCGAGTTTCTATTTTCGAGTTTCGAGTTTTTCGTCTCACGCTTGCTGGTGCGTTGCCACTGCCTTTGCTTGCTCGTCACTCGTCACAGGTCACTCGTCACTGCACTTTAGGTATCTTCACTCCCGCCTTCTCCGCAAATTTGACGGCTTCCTCGTAACCCGCGTCCACGTGGCGCGCCACGCCGATTCCCGGATCGTTGGTCAGCACGCGATTCAGCCGTTTCGCCATCTCGGGTGTGCCATCGGCCACGGTGACTTGCCCCGCGTGCAGCGAGTATCCGATCCCTACGCCGCCGCCGTGGTGGAAGGAAACCCAGCTTGCCCCGGAGGCGGTATTGAGCAGCGCGTTCAACACCGGCCAATCGGCGACGGCGTCGCTCCCGTCTTTCATGCTCTCGGTTTCGCGGAAGGGGGAGGCCACGGAGCCGCAGTCCAGGTGATCGCGCCCGATGACGATGGGCGCCTTCAATTCGCCGCTGGCCACCAGATCGTTGATGCGCTCGCCGAACAGCGCGCGTTCGCCGTAACCCAGCCAGCAGATGCGCGCCGGCAGTCCCTGAAACTTCACATGCTTTCGCGCCAGGCGAATCCAACGATTCAGGATGGCGTTGTCGGGGAAAAGTTCCAGCACCAGGTCGTCGGTGCGATAGATGTCGGCGGGCTCGCCGGAAAGCGCCGCCCATCGGAAGGGACCGCGCCCCTCACAAAACAAGGGCCGGATGTAGGCGGGAACGAAGCCGGGGAAATGGTAGGCGTCTTTCACGCCCCCGTGCTCAAAGGCCATGGTGCGTATATTGTTTCCGTAGTCGAACGTGGCGGCGCCGAGCTTCTGCAATTCCAACATGCCCGTCACGTGGCGCGCGATCGAATCGTACGACCGCTGCAAGTAATCCTCGGGATTCTTGCGGCGGAGTTCGGCGGCCTCTTCCAGGCTCAGCCCGGAAGGGATGTAACCATTCAGCGGATCGTGCGCGCTGGTCTGGTCTGTCAGCAGATCGGGGACAATGCCGCGGCGCGCCAGTTCCGGGATGACATCCGCGCAATTTCCCACCAGCCCCACCGACACCGCATGTTTTTGGCGCACCGCATTCTTGAGGATGCGGACGGCTTCATCCAGGGAATTTACGCAGATGTCGCAGTAGCCCGTGCGGATGCGCCGCTTGATACGCTCCGCGTCAACTTCGATGCCGAGGAAGGCGCCGCCGTTGAGAGTGGCGGCCAGCGGTTGCGCTCCGCCCATGCCGCCCATGCCGCCCGTCACCACCAGTTTGCCGGCCAAGTCGCTCGCGTAATGCTTCTGCGCCGCGGCAGCGAAGGTTTCATAGGTGCCTTGCAAGATTCCTTGCGTGCCGATGTAAATCCAACTCCCCGCCGTCATCTGGCCGTACATCATCAGGCCCAGGCGCTCGAGCTCGCGGAATTTTTCCCAGGTGGCCCAGTGGCCCACCAGGTTGGCGTTGGCAATCAGCACGCGCGGCGCAGCTTCGTGCGTCTGGAAAACACCCACGGGCTTTCCCGATTGCACCAGAAGCGTCTCATCATTGCCGAGGTCCTTCAGCGCTGCGACGATGGCGTGATAGCAAGCCCAGTTGCGCGCGGCCTTGCCCGTGCCCCCATAAATGATTAATTCTTGAGGGCGCTCCGCCACCTCCGGGTCGAGATTATTCATTAACATGCGCATGGCGGCTTCCTGCTGCCACCCTTTGCAGGATATCGTCGTACCGCGAGGCGCGCGCACTGGTTGGTAGGAATGGGCGGATGATCCCGTGCCCTTGATCGTGTCGGACTGTGCCATGATGGTTCTCTCCACCGGAATCTTAGCCCATCGCTGGCGGAAGTTAAAGGGAGGCGGAACAGGGCTCCGTCAAAGTCCCGGGCATGGCATACCTCCAGAGCTATGGATATATCACCCACGAAGGGACCCCTCACCCACCGCTTTGCGGTCCCCCCTCTCCCCCTCGGAGAGGGCTGTGATTTTGATTTCTATCCCTCTCCCTTGGAGCTTGTGATTTTATTAGGCCGCGGGCCGGGGGAGGGTAGGGGGTAGTAGGAGGAGGTGAAAGGGCAGGGGCCGGGATGGAAATATTTCTGGCGGAGAGTGTGGTATGTGAGTTAATATGGCTGTTATGGAAAACATTTTGATGTTTGATGCTTCTAAAGTAGAAATGAGAGCCGTGGAGAAGAACGCCGAGGGTGCCCATCGGCAGGGCGGGAAGGCGGCGGCGGGGGCCCGGAGGGCGGTGCGTCTGCGCCGGCCGGAGCGTGGGCAGATGAGCTGGGTGGCGCAATGTCCGGACGACCTGGTGGGGCCGGAGCACCCGGTGCGGCGGGTGGCGGCGGTGGAGCATTTGGACTTGGCGGCGTTCCAGGCGTCGATCAAGGCGCGGGAAGGGGTGGCGGGGCGCGATGCGACCGATCCGCAGCTTTTGGTGTCGTTGTGGCTGTACGCCTGCGTGCGGGGCATCGGCGGGGCGCGCGAGTTGGCGCGGCAGTGCGAGGAGAATGCGGCGTTTCGCTGGCTGTGCGGGGGCGTGACCGTGAACTATCACTTGCTGGCGGACTTTCGTACCGATCATGCAGAGGCGCTGGACGCGCTGTTCACGCAGGTGATCGCGGCGCTGGTGGACAAGGGGGTGGTGCGGGTGAGCCGCATCAGCCAGGACGGGATGCGGGTGCGGGTCGGGGCGGGGACGAAGAGTTTTCGGCGGGAAGCGCGGCTGGAGGAGTTGCTGGCGGAAGCGGAGCGGCACGTGGCGGAGTTGCGGCGGCAACTGGAGTCGCCGGCGGGGGTGGGGGTAAGCGCGCGGCAAGCGGCCGCGCGCAAGCGGGCGGCGCGGGAGCGGCAGGAACGCTTGCAGCAGGCCATCGCGCAGTTGCCGGAACTGCAGCGACGGCAGGCGGCGAGAGTGAAGCGCACGGGGGGCAAGCGGGGAGAGAAGATTGCGGAGAAGGCGCCGCGGGTGAGCACGACGGACGCGGAAGCGCGGGTGATGAAGATGCCCAACGGCGGCTACAATCCGGCGGTGAATGTGCAGTTGGCAGCGGACCCGGGGAGCCGCGCCATCGTGGGGGTGGAGGTGACGGCGGAGGGTTCGGACTCGGGAGGGTTGAGCGCGCCGTTGCGGGAACAGGTGCAAGAGCGCACGGGGGGCACGGTGCAAGAGCACCTGTTGGACGGCGGGTACCTGCGGAAGGAAGACTTGGAAGCAGCGCATAAGGACGATGTGGCGTTGTTCGTTCCGCCCCATACGGCGCAGGATCGGCAAAGGAGGGGGAAGGAACTAGAGTCCCAAGCAGGCGATAGCGAAGCGATCCGCGCCTGGAAGCAGCGCATGCAAAGCGCGGAGGGAAAGAAAATCTATCGACAGCGGGCGGCCACCAGCGAAACCGTCAACGCCGATTTGCGCACCTATCGCGGCCTGGGTCACATTCTGGTGCGCGGACTGGCCAAGGCGCGGTGCGTGGCGCTGTGGAGCGCCCTGGCCTACAACGTGATGCACTTCGCCCCGCACTTGCTGGCCTAAACCCACCGTGGCGGGCCTGAGCCCGCCGCGGCGGGCAGCACCTGCCAGCGCCCAGCGAGCGTCCGAAACCGAACCGGGGCGCCACAACCGCTCCCCCGGCCGGTCCGAGCCGCCCCGCCTACTGCCCCAGGACTCCCAAGGCACCCCCCTGCGGCCAGTGGCTTCAAAAAGGTCACAAGCTCTT
>CAVQYM010000022.1:0-145189 GCA_963718175.1 uncultured Acidobacteriota bacterium | reverse complement strand
CGCCTCGCCGAATATGAAATACCCGGTCACCGGCGCCATTCTACCACTGTTCAGATTCCACCTAGGGTATCACGAGAATAAGCGAGGGCCGCGCGAACCTATTAAACAGGTCCCCGTGCTACACCTGTTGAAGTTTTGTCCTCATCTTTGGATGGTAGCCTCTAGTCAAATTTCCCACTTGACAAGAATAATAGCCATGCTATACTAGTCTATGAGCCCAGCGGTCGCGGGCTCGGAAGAAGACTGCCGACCTCTACAGCGGGTCGGCGAAACCCATACTCAATGGCAAGCGTTAAGTGCTACGGGATGGGGATTTGAGGTTAGGTAACAACCCGTGGACAGAAGACCGTGGGCAGCGGGCGAGGGAGGGAGCGCTTCTTCCGAGTACTCATGGAGATCGAACCCCAGGCCCGCGAGGAGGAAATTTGAGGATGCTCCCCGCTATCCCTAAAAGTCTAAGAAAAGACAGTCGGTTACCGAAAAAATGGCAAATCCCGATGACAGACGGAAAAAACCAAATCATTGAAACCAATGGGGTTGAGAAGTCGCAACATATTCTAGGCAGGAGTGAGAAAGATGATGGCAAAATGAAGGTATATCCCTATGGTTTGCTGAAAATAAAGGAGATAAAAAATGACTTGGCTCAAATTCCTCCCGACCCCTAAATGTTACAGAAAAATAAGCCACTTATCGTTGCGATGCCTAAATGTTATTGAAATGAAAGGAGAAAGGCATTTGAAAAATCGGTTCACCGGGCCATCAGATCATCGGCTCATCGAGCCATCCAAAACCAACTCTCTGCTCAGCCGATGGACCGATAAACCGATGAGCCGATGGCCCGATCTAGTGGGGTTAGGTTAGAATGGGAATTTGTACAAGGCATGGGCAGCAGAGCCAAGCCTCGCAAGGTTTCAGAAAGCCCACATGCACATTCCGGATGGTTATCTTAGCCCGTCGACCTGCGCGGTTCTCTATGCATCCTCCGCGCCGTTCTGGTACACCGCTTTGCAACGCGTAAAGAAGCTGCTGGCGACGCGCCTGGTGCCCTTGTTGTCGGTGATGGCGGCGCTTTCCTTTGTCATTATGATGTTCAACTTGCCCTTGCCCGGCGGCACCACGGGGCACGCCGTGGGCGTGGCGATTGCCACCATTATGCTGGGGCCGTGGGCCTCGATTCTTGCCATTTCCATTGCCCTGGCGATTCAGGCCGTCTTTTTCGGAGACGGAGGCATTACCACGCTCGGCGCCAACTGCTTCAACATGGCGATTGTGGGCTCGCTGGTGTCGTATGCGGTTTACCGCCTCGCGGCAGGACGTGCCGCTCTTACCTCTGCGCGGAGGGTGATGGCCGCCGCGCTGGCAGGGTACACGGCCATCAATGCCTCGGCGTTTTGCGCGGCGGTGGAATTTGGAATTCAGCCGCTCTTCTTCAAAGACCCGAGCGGTGCGCCGCTTTACGCTCCCTATCCTTTGACCATCGCCATTCCCGCCATGATGATCGGCCACTTGACGTTCGCCGGCCTTGCAGAGCTGGTACTGTCGGCGGGAGTGGTGGCTTATTTCCAGCGAACCAACCCTGCGCTGTTGAAGCTCACGGCGCCCGGCGATATGGCCGCCGAGGAGGAAACCACCGGTGCCGACCGCCAGAGCATTTGGCAGACCGTGCGTCCGTTGTGGGTGGGGCTGGCCCTCCTCATGGTGCTGACCCCGCTGGGGATTCTGGCCGCCGGCACCGCTTGGGGCGAATGGAGTGCGCGGGATTTTTCGAGTGTGCAAGCGCGCGAGCAAATGGCGATGGCTTCGCGCAACACGCCGCCGCCCGCCCAGCCACCGCGAGGCTTGGCGCGCCTCTCCTCGCTCTGGACCGCGCCCTTCCCCCAATACGCACCGTCATTCGTCCGCCGTCCGGCGGTGGGCTATGCGCTTTCCGCCATGTTCGGTTCCGGCGCCATCATCTTGATATCGCTCGCGGCCGGGTCGCTGGCGACGCGGGGGAAAAACAGGTGTTAGGTGTCAGGTGCCAGGTGCTAGGTGTCAGGTGCCAGGTGTCAGGTGCCAGGAGACATGAACCGCCACGCAAGCGCAGATTAAAGGTTCGCTCGTCACTCGTCACTTGTCACTCGTCACTGCTTTTAAAACGCCATGAACTTTCTTGAGCGCACTCTCGCTGGTTTCCTGAATGCTCTGGAGCACGCGCTTGACGCCGAAGCTCTCGCCACTGCGGACGGCCTGCTCCAGCGGCTCGATCCTCGCATCAAACTTATCGGCATCCTCACCCTGATTATCGCCGCGGCGACCGCTCACAAAATCTGGGTCATCGGCGCGGTGTTCGCCATCGCGCTCGCGCTCGCGTTATTCTCCCGCATCTCTCCGCTGCTTTTGGCCAAGCGCGTGTGGATTCCCGTGCTCCTGTTCACCGGCATCATCGCCTTGCCCGCGCCTTTGGTCATACCCGGCCGTATCGTGTGGCGTCTTCCCGGGCTCGGATGGCCGCTGACGGCGCAAGGACTGCTGAGCGCGCAGTACCTGGTGACCCGCGTCGAAACCGCCGCCACCCTTTCGGTGCTGCTGATCGTCTCCACCCCGTGGACCCGCGTTTTGAAGGCGCTGCGCGTGCTCCGCGTTCCGGTGGTCGTGGTGGTGATTTTGGGAATGGCCTACCGCTACATTTTCCTTCTGCTGGAAAGCGCTCGCGATATGCTGGAATCCCGCCGCAGCCGCATGGTGGGCAAGTTGAAAGGGTCCGATCGTCGCCGCCTGGCCGCCGCCAGCGTGGGAGTTTTGATGTCGAAGACGTTGCAGCTCAGCGGGGACGTTTACAGCGCCATGCTCGCCCGGGGGTTCCGCGGGGAAGTCTATATGCTCGATGATTTCCGCACCGCCGCGCTCGACTGGATCATGCTCAGTTTATTTGCGGTCCTGGCTGGGGGCGCGTTCTATTACGGAAGATGATCGGCCATGCTATTTTGGATTTTGGATTTGCGATTTTGGATTAAACCAGGGCGGGCAGGCGCCGCCATCAATCCGAGATCTAAAATCCAAAATCTAAAATCCAAAATCTAAAATCCTATGCCGCTTCCGGTCTTTGACGTTCGCGCGGTTACATTTCGTTACCACGAGGTGACGGCGCTCGACAACTTGAGCCTGGCCATCCCGCCCGGTAAGCGGGTGGCGCTTCTGGGAGCGAATGGCTCCGGCAAGTCCACGCTGCTGCGGATACTGGACGGACTGGCCTTTCCGCAGAAGGGTGAAATCACTTTCTGTGGCCAGCCGCTTACCGAAGAACGCTTGCAGAATCCCGAGTTTGCCTACCCGTTCCGGCGCCGCGTGGGGCTGGTGTTTCAGAATCCCGACATCCAACTTTTCTCCCCCACGGTATTTGATGAAGTCGCCTTTGGACCTTTGCAGCTTCAGTGGCCCAAGGAAAAGGTCCGCGCCGCGGTGGACGAGATGCTGGAGGTGATGAAGATAACTCACCTCAAAGAGCGCTCGCCGCACCACTTGTCGACGGGAGAGAAGAAGCGCGTGACGCTCGCCTCTGTGCTGGTTCTTGATCCTGAGGTGCTGCTGCTCGACGAACCCACGGCCGCCCTCGATCCCAGGAGCGCCAGCCAGATGATCGATTTCCTGATCGGTTTGTGCGGGGGCTCGAAGACCGTGGTCACCACGACCCACGACCTCGATATCCTGGAGGATATCGCCGATGAGTGCTTGGTTTTCCAGTCGGGGCGCTTGGTGGCCGCAGGAACGCCCGCGGAAATCCTGCGCCAGACGTCACTGCTCGAGCAAACGAATCTTATTCACGCCCATCGGCACATTCATGCCTCGGGGGAAACACATTCGCATCCACACTTACATGCGCACGAACATTGAGAATTTGAATCCGGGCGGAGGGCCGGAGGGAAGTGGCGGGCCCGGGCCGTGGGCTCGGCGCTCAGGGGCGGGGAGTTTCGCCGGCGTCCGGTTTTGCCGCGATCACCACAAGCGTAGCGTCATCATGGAACTGGCCCTGGCAGAAGTCTCCTGCTTCACCCAGCAGGCGATGATTCAGATCTTGCGCGGAAAGCTTCCGGTATTCCGTCCCGACCGCCGCCACTCGCTCTTCTCCGAATTCCTCACCCGCTGGCGAGAAGGCTTCCGTAATGCCGTCAGTGAAAAGCAAAAGCCGGTCACCGGGAGCCAAGCCCACTATCGCGTTGGCATATTCGGCGTTGTCAAACATGCCGAGTACCACTCCTCCTGCCGGCAACCTGCGAAAGGAACCCGAAGTATCGATCAACAAGGGTGGCGGGTGCCCCGCGTTGCAGAATTCGAACTGGCGCGTGGCGGCGTCGAGAATGCCGTAGAAAAAAGTCACGAACTTGCCCTCGGCAATGTTGCTGCAAAGAACGGCGTTCACCCGGCTGCAGAGCCATGCGGGCGATGGCGCGTCCCGCGCAAAGGCGTGCACGGCAGCTTGCAGGTTCGCCATCAGCAAGGCGGCGGACACCCCTTTTCCCACGACGTCCGCAATGCAGATGGCCAAGCGGGATTCGGAAAGTGTGAGCACGTCATAGTAGTCGCCTCCTACGACGCGCGCGGGCTGCCAGGCTCCCGCAATCTCGAATCCTGGCAACTGGGGAATGTTCTTGGGCAACAGGGCGCGCTGGATTTCCAGGGCGCGCTGCAAGTCCTGTTCCTGAGTCTCGAGCTGCGTGGTGTGGGTTTTGATGGCGTCCTGGAGTTCGACATTGCGCCTTTCGAGACGATGCTTGGTTTTCTCGTATTGAAAATTGATGATGCCGTAGATTATTGTAAACAAACAAGGTAATTTCCAACCGTCATACAGCAAGCGCGAGAGAGGCTCGGGAGTGGGCGGGGCAAGCCACCAGACGATCACGGTCGTAAGGACATAGACGGGAAGAATAAGGACCGCCAGCGAGACAAGGAAAATCGCCCAGTTGTATGAAAAAGGGCGATTAGAGAATAGCCGATAGCTTCCCTGCAATGCGGGCGTAAGCAGGTTGCCGATGCAGAGCGAGTAGAGAATGACGGTCGCCGGATTGATGGGCTGTTGACTTGCCCAAAAAATCCCGCACACCACAACCGCGTTGAACACATAAATTTCCTGGCGGCGAATGAAACTGACGACTGATCGGGGAAGCGTTCGCATGTTAAACACCAGGCCGGATCAAGACAGTCTCTCGAGGGGCCAAGCCGCCGCACCTCCTGATCCGGGGCACGGCTACATCTTCTTTGGCGCGGTCAGGGTAGCAGATTGAGGACCGTTCTACAATCATCCGGTCAGTCATCCGCTCAGTCTCGCAATCTTCCGGCCGGCCTTTCCGCCGGACGAGAGGGTGATAGAGGGGCCGGGTTGCGGTCCGTCAATACAGGGTACAGATAAATTGTCCATTTTCTTGGGTATATCCCAAGAAACTGACAAATCTCCTGAGCAATTATAAGAAAATGTAAATATAATCTTCACCCAGCCGCCGCAGCCCAGATGAAATTGAGGGCAATCAAGAAGGTGGCATCGAGCAATCATAAAAGGGAGGAGAGCGCATGGAAAAAGATAGTCTGAGCATTGTGGACAACCGTACGAACGCGACCTATGAAATCCCCTTTCACAAGGGGACCATCCGCGCCATGGACTTGCGGAAAATCAAGACCGGCCCCGAGGACTTCGGCCTGATGACTTACGATCCGGCCTTCATGAACACCGCCTCATGTCACAGCGCCATTACCTTCATCGACGGCGATAAAGGCATTCTGCGCTACCGGGGGTATCCCATCGAGCAACTGGCGGAGCAATGCACCTATCTCGAGGTCGCCTATCTGCTGCTGCACGGCGAACTGCCTACGGCGTCGCAGTTGAAGGAGTGGGTCACCCAAGTCACCCATCACACCATGCTGCACGAGACGACCAAGAAATTCCTGGAGGGCTTCCGTTGGAACGCCCACCCCATGGGAATGTTCATCAGCACCGTGGCGGCGCTCTCCACGGTTTACCCGGAAGCCCGGAACGTGCATGACGCGGAGACGCGGCGGCTCCAGATCTTGCGGCTGATCGGCAAGGTTCCCACCATTGCCGCTTACACCTACCGCCACGGCCTCGGCTTCCCGTACGTCTACCCCGACAACGACCTGAGCTTTCCAGAAAACTTCATGAACATGTTGTGGAGGATGGCCGAGCCCAAGTACGCCGCGAATGCCGCCCTGGCGCGCGCGCTCGATATACTCTTCATCCTGCACGCCGACCACGAGCAGAATTGCAGCGCCAACGTGATGCGTTCGGTGGGCAGCTCGGAGGCCGATCCCTTTGTGGCCACGGCCGCCGCGGCCGCGGCGCTCTCCGGACCGCTGCACGGCGGCGCCAACGAAGAAGTGCTGAAAATGCTCGACGAGATCGGTTCAAAGGACCGGGTGCCGGCTTACATTGAAGGCATCAAAGCGGGAAAAGGAAAATTGATGGGGTTCGGCCATCGAGTCTATAAGAACTACGACCCGCGCGCGCAGATCATCAAGCAGGCCGCCGAACAGGTTTTCGAGATCACCGGCAAGAACCCCAAGCTCGAAATCGCCCTGGAGTTGGAACGCATCGCGCTGCAAGACGAATACTTCATCAAGCGGAAGCTCTACCCCAACGTGGATTTTTACTCCGGCATCATGTACCAGGCCATGGGATTCAAGCCGGAAATGTTCACGGTGCTGTTCGCCATTCCGCGTACCGCCGGATGGCTGGCGCAATGGGAGGAGATGGTGATGGATCCCGAGCAGAAAATCGCCCGCCCACGCCAGGTTTATACCGGCTACGAAAAACGCGACGTTGTCCCCCTGGAGAAGCGCGGAGCGTAGGAGAGGTGTCAGGTGTCAGGTGCCAGGTTTCAGGTGTCGCGTGTAAGGTGATAGGTATCAAGACCAGGTTTTCTGCGCGGGGTGCCCGATGCACGAGGATTTTCGCTGGCACCTGACACCTGATACCTGAAACCTGCATTTTCCCTGACACCTGGCACCTGGCACCTGATACCTGCACTTCAGTACTTCACATCCGTAAGCCGCCCGGTGGCTTCACCGCGCAGCCAGACGTAGAGCGGGGCGTGGGGCGAAGGGGGTGGCCAGGGAAGTTCGACTTTCAACGTTTGTTCCTGGGGGCTGCCGGGGACGGGCGTGGGGATTCCTTGCACGGGGAATCCGGTCTTGGAATCCCAACCGGTCTTCTCGATGATTTGCAGGTCGGCGCCCGTGAGGTCCCCGGCGTAAAGGGTGGAATTGAGTTTCTCCTCGGTAAGCGCGAACTTGTCAATGCGCGGCAAGCGGATGACCCGACCCAGCACGGTCGGGTCGGAACTGCCGGCGCTTTCCGTGGTGAGGGTAGCGGCCAATTGGCAGCCGGACTGGCCGATCACCCCGGGGTCAACGGAAAGAAACAATCCGTCTTCCCCGGAAAAGTCCAATTGCGCAGTCGTGGTTCTGTCTCCCGGGTGCAGTACCAATGGGGTTTTGACGAAACCGTCGTTGGCGCAAGTCAAACTCAGCGCGGGGTGCGCATCAAGATTATGGGTCAAGAGTGAAAAACTGGTTTCCGCTCCCGCCGGGATTTCCCCCTCACTCAGGTACACATCAGGCTGCTGGGCTAGCGAAAGGCTGACCCCCGCAATCTTGGGGCGCGGCCCCGCCACCTCCAGCGCCCCGGAAAACGCCAGCGGGGTTTGGATATCCTGTACGGAAACGCTGGCGCCCGCCAATTCTCCGCGATGCGCTGCCGCTTGCAGCTTGACCGTCGCTTTGCGCTCCGTCACATCGTGCGCGTCGGGTTTCACCGGGGCAAGCTCCCACACCGCATCGTCGGTGGTGAGGCGCGTGATACGTTCGAGTCGCGTCCCGCGCAGGACAACGGTCTGTTGGGGTTCACCGAGGTTGGCGCGCAACGGCAAGCCCTCGAGCGTGGGGTTGGGAGGATGAATCATCAGGGTAACGTCGTGCGAGGACCCATCCGCTTGCGTCAGAATCAATCGATAGCTGCCCGCTCCTACTGCCGACGTATCCACTTCCGTTTCCATACTCTCTTGATCGCCCTGGGCTTTACCCTTCGGTAAGGTAAAGGTGATTTCCTTGGGCGTTGCCTTCTTGTCTCCCGCTTTCGCCATGGCCACTTTCTCGACAAACTCGAAATCCGTACCGGTCAGTTGTACTTTCACCGGGCCGGCGCCCGCCACTAAGTGGTCTGCGGACTCCTGGGCGACCTTCGCCTTGGTGAAGTCTCCGAGCGGCCGCAGATCGATATCGCCCTTCACCTGAAGGGGCTCCCAGTCCCAGAGGGCGGCCAAGTGATATTCTCCCGGCGGCAGCTTGGTCTTCGTCAGGTCGAGATCCAGGGAATCGTCGGGGGTTCCGACTTGCACTTTGAGGGGAACATCGGCGTGATCCTTGGCCGAGACCAACTCCCAACCGTGCGCGCGCGTCAAGAGCTTGGATTCCGCAGGCTTCGTGAAGGAAACTTTGAGCGCGGATTTGCCGCCGATGGGCACGTAAGCTGTCTCCGCCACGGCCACCGTGGGCGCCGCAGCGTCGGGCACCTTCATCATCCACAGGTAAGCTACCCGCGTGCGGGGTTTTTCCGCCTCGTTCTTCGCGCAGAGCGCGAGGCCGGTGGTCTCAAAGGGTTGGGTGAACGCGGAGCGAAAGTCGGTATCGGGGAAAAACAGCGCGCGCATGTTCAAGAAAAGCCCCGCCCCGCCTGCCGCCAATCCTACCGGCGAACCGAAGAACATGGCGGCGACGGCCCCCGCCAATCCCGCCGACTGCGTCACTACTCCCGTAGGGGTGGAGGTGATCGGATCGAATGTTTGCAAGGAAGGCATCAAAGCCTGCATCAATACCGCGGCCTGTTGGCTGGAGGGCTGGGTCACGTCAACCTTCGGAATCGCCACGTTGTAATCATTCCCAAATCCCGCTAGCAGGGCGTTCACATTGCGGTTAGGGTCCGGCTGCTGCTGGTATTCCGTAAGCGCCTCCACCAGGGCTCCCACCTTCTCCGTTTGTTCCGCGTATTCGGTCAACTGCGGAATCAAGTCGGGATTCTTGATCACCATCGAGCTGACCTTCTTCACGTCGAGTCCGTGCGGGCCAAAGACCACTCCCACCACGGAGGCGCGCGCCGGAATATCCCACTCTTGCGCATCTTTTGCCGGCCGCGCCTCAAGCACGTGGATATCCTGCTTGGCCTCCTTCTTCGCGTCCTTGGCGCTCTCCTCGTTCTCCGAGTTCTCCTTTCCCTCCTCGGCTTGCCCCTTGGCTTCATCCTTCGGTTCCGCTTTGGCAACTGCCACCAGTATTAATGCGATCCTGGCTTTGTCGCGGATGGCAGGGGGAATATGCAAGGGTTCGTACTTCACCTTTTCTCCGGCATCAATGATGTTCATTTCTTGCAGCGGAAGTGGCGTGCCGCCCTTCGCCGGCTGAACCGTCAATCGAAAGCGGCTGACGTTCAAGGTCCCTGCGCAAGGGGGAGTGGCCGCGCCGGAAGCTTGAACAGCGCTACCTACGAAAACCGAAATGGCGAAAAGGACATGGGGGTTCAAGAAAAATCGTGCAGGTGGTTTATTCATCTCTCGAGGATCCGACAAAGGATTTTGAGCCTTAACTATATTTCGATGCAAAGGAAAAGCAGGGGGTGGTGTGGATGATTTGCCGCCGGATGGAGTCACCGAGGCTCATAACGACACAGGAGGGGGCAAGAGAGCAGCCCCCCGTGTTGCCCGGCGACGTGGGCATGGACTTTTCTCTGGATTTGCTTTCTCGCGCCGTTCTAGCGCCCCCGCGCCAAGCGCAGGGTCTTAATTTCCCACGGCTTCATGTGGAACTGAATGGTGGTTCCTTCCCCCACCGGTCCCACGCTGACATCTTCCAGCAAGGTCGTTTCGGTGACCCGGAGTTTGCGTGGGAGTTCGATGGTCACGTCGCCCTCGCGGCCTTCACATTCCACAAAGCGTGCGATGGCGTCCGTGTCATAAAAACCCTCCATTTGCTTCAGCGCATACAGAACCACGTGGTCACTATTGGTTTTGATAAACGAGTAGGCGTCGGGCAGGCCGCCTTTCTTTCCCGCCCACTGTTCTTGCGGGCTGGCGTGCTGGGGCTCCTGCAAGGCCAGCAGCGGCGAGTTGAACGCCAGGGCCTGGAACTGCACACGGCCCTCGCGCCAACCTCCGCTGTGGGGGTAAATAGAATAGCCGAAAGTGTGTTCGCCTTCGTCGGCGCGCGGGTCAGGGCCCCACGGTCCGCGAACCACCGAAAGGTGGATGGCGTTATCCTTAGCATCATAACCATTGCGGCCGTTGTTGATGATCGCAACTCCGTAGTCTGGGCTCGAAATATCAACCCATTTTCCCATGACCGCTTCCTCGCCGGTTTGGTCCCGCTCGATGACACCGTAAGGGATTTCCGCCGACACTTTGCTGGACTCCACACTCACGGGGAAGTCCGCCTTGAGGAACGTGGCTCGCTCGTACCAGTCCAGCGTCATGGCAACATCCACGCGTGGTGCGCCCGCGATCAGGCTGATGTCCTGAGTGAACTCGGAGTCCCGGAAGCGGCGAACCACCCGAATCGTAGCGCGCACCGGTCCCTGCTCGGTGATTTCCACGCGGGCCGCTTTATCGATGTCCCACTTCTTACCGGTCAAGCCGATATCCCAAGCCGGCCCAGCATATTCTTTGGAGGTCTTAAGGGCCTGCTCCGCCGTGTCCTCCCAGGCGGTCAGCGAATTCCCTTCCCCGTGAAACGCTTCGCGCTTATTCGCCTTATCATAGAGCCGCGCGATGTTGCCGGTTTCAGGATTAACGTCGACGCGCAGGAATTCGTTTTCCAGATAGGGACGGGGTTTCGATCCCGTGTGCAGCGATGAAGCCGCCGCTGGGGGATTGCCGGTGTCGGCGATCAGGCGGTAGAGTTTCAATCCCATTTGCGGAACTTTCTGCGCGACAAAGGCCACGGTGGCGGTCTCGCGCGCCCCCGCCTTCGCCGGCGCCTTCAGAATCTGGACTGGCGTTTTTTCCTCGCCGTGCACGGCCACCATTCGCGCCGGCAGCGAAAGAGCGGAAACCTCGGCGGTGACCAAACCGGTGCGATCCCACGACTGCGGGTTGTAGACCACCAATGGCACGCCATTGCCGCGGGTATCGAGTTGGAGCCCCAGGTTCTCCAGCGAGAACTTCAGGGCGCGGTCGCCGCGCTCGAAGATTTCCTGATACTGGCGTGCCGCGTCGGCATAGATGGGGCCGATGCCCGAGCCTGCCGCCAGATCATGGGCTTGGTTGAGTAACGCCAGCTTCCAAGCTTCGCTGATGTCGCGGACCGGATAGTAGTCGCGATAATCGAAGAACACCGCCAGCTCCGACATTTTCTCGGCGTTAAGGAGAAGCTGCTCCGTCTGCCGGTTGTGCCGTTTCATCTCCACCTGGGTGGTGTAACAGCCAGGGAAAACAGGGTTCAATTCTTTTTCGTAAACCGGGAAGTCTTTCTTCTCGGTCAGCAAAATATCAATGTATTCCGCGACGTTGGTCGGCTTCACACGCACTTCATCCGGCGAGGCGTTCAGCCGGGCAATGCCGGCAATGTCCTCGGGATTGGGGCCGCCGCCGTGATCGCCCATGCCGTAAAGCACCATGATATTTTTCACGCCAGCGCGGTCGGCGTTCTTCATTCCCAGAACGGTGGTGTGCTCGTGGTCCATCGTCTGCGTGTATTCACCGGGCGACGTATAACCCAGCACGCGGCTTCCGTCCAATCCCTGCCACCAGATGATCGGGGGGCGGGTAGGGTCATGGGGACGGTTGAACAGGTAAAGCTCGATGCCGGCTTTGTGCGCAATCTGCGGCATGGTGACCGGGTGGCCGAAGACGTCCGGCTGCCACGCGAAGCGCACGTAGTGGCCGAATTTCTCTTTACTGTACTTCTGCCCGTAGAGAAATTGCCGCACCAGCGATTCCCCGTCGCTGACGTTCTCATCCATCTGCACCCAACCCGAGGTGGCGGGAACAAAATTGCCGGTCCGGGCCTTCTCCTGAAGCCCTTTGAAAATGTCCGGGTAGAAGTGCTCCATCGAGTCGAGAACCACGGCCTGGTCTTGCGAAAAGGTGTAGTCCGGAAACTGGTCCATCAACTTGAGTTGGTTACTGAAGGTGTTGTACATGATGTCGTGAATGGACTCTTCCCAACGCCACAGCCACGCCATGTCCATGTGGGCGTAACCCACCACGTGGGCGGTGTAGTCTTTGGGCTTGGGCGCCGTTTGCGCCCGGCTTGTAGAAACCAAACATGACGCCAAGAAAACGATGATGATGAGCTTGCGCACAGGTTTTCCTCCTGGCAAAGATTCTGCTTTCGGGGATGCGTTTTGGGCAGCCCGCTCACGACCGGGCGGGGGATCTTGGCCGACCCGGCGTAGCTGAATATACACGCTCTCATTACCAGTGGCAATTCCTCGTGGCAGGGTTTTGGGGAGAATTTTTTCAGGCATGAGGACAGAGGAGATGTTTCCGGTTGACAAAAACGAAGGTTTTCATTGACAAGCGAAATTATTCATATTAAGAGACAAGCAGAGATATTCTTGGATCTTCGAGAGAGACAGGACAACATCGACCAACATGCTTAACGAAGAGCGCCGCCGAAAAATCCTGGAAATCATCAACGAGGAAGGCCGCGGATTGGTCAAGGACCTTGCGGTGCGGCTGCAAACCTCGCAGGTCACGATTCGCAAGGATCTCGAGACTCTTCACAGCGAAGGCCTGCTACAGCGCTCGCACGGCGGGGCTTTGCCGGTGCGGACGGGCGCCTTGCTCGACCCCAGTCTGCGGGAAAAGGAGAAGCACCACCGTAAGGAGAAACAGCGCATCGGCGAGGCTGCGGCAGCCCTGGTGAGCGAGGGGGATTGTGTGATTCTGGACTCGGGAACCACCACCACGGCGGTCGCCCGGGCTTTGCGCAATCGCGGACGGCTCACCGTGATCACCAACGCGGTGAACATTGCCGCCGAACTTGCCGGCACTCCCATTGAGGTGATCCTGACGGGGGGAATCCTGCGCGAGAACTCCTTCTCTCTGGTGGGACCACTGGCCGAAGAGACCTTGGGCAGACTGAGCGCCGATACCTTCTTCCTCGGTGTGGATGGATTTGACGTTCATTACGGCCCCACCACACCCAACCTGCTGGAAGCCAAGGTGAATCACGAAATGATCAAAATCTCGCGGCGGACCGTGGTGGTGTGCGATTCCAGCAAATTCGGGCGCCGCAGCCTTTCCCAAATCTCCGAGGTCTCCTCTGTTCACCAAGTGATAACCGACAATAAGATTCCCAAGGCAGACTTCAAGGAGCTCACGGAGGCCGGGATCAAGGTTACCCTCGTTTAGCCCTTCCGGTCGCACATTGCGGCTTGGCTTCAAAAGTCCTTTTGAATACTTTCCTTTGACATACAAATCGAAATGCAGTAAAAGGAAATGTAATATAAACCATGCGGCAGGGGCTGCAAAATCCATAGGAATTCCTGCCGGGATTGTTTATAAGGAGAAACCCCTCATGATCGTTGCCGCCAAAACCAGCGGGGCAAATACACGCGCTGAAATCTTTTCACAACCGCAATGCTGGAAGGCGTGCTTCCAGGCATTGGAAAAAGGCCAGCAGGTCGAGAAGCTGGCCGCGAAGATTCTCCCGGACACCGATTGCCTGTTCATCGGCTGTGGTTCCAGCTACTATATTTCGCAAGCCGCCGCGGCCAGTTGGCAACTGATTACCGGACGGCCGGCGCGCGCCATTCCGGCTTCCGAACTGCTCCTCTTCCCGGACCTGGTTCTGAATGCCCACCGCCGGTGGCAGCCCATTCTGGTTTCACGATCGGGGAATTCTTCCGAGGTCGTGCGCGCCGCGGAGTACCTGGAGCGGCAGAGGAACATCCGCACCTTGGCCATCAGTTGCGGGGAGCATCAACCGCTGGATGAAATTTCCAGCGCCACTCTCTACCTGCTGCCCGCCGACGAAAAGAGCGTGGTCATGACGCGCTCGTTTTCCTCCATGTTGTTGGGGGCGCAAACCCTGGCGGCCCAGGTGGCGAAGCGCCCGGAAGTGGCGGAAGGTATTCGCCGGATTCCTGATCGCGTGCAGGCAGTTCTGGAATACGTCCACGCGAGAATTGAGCAATTCGTGGAAAGCCATACCTTTGCTGATTATGTCTTCCTCGGCCAAGGTCCGCTGTTTGGCATCGCTTCGGAAGGCCAACTTAAGGTCAAAGAAATGTCCTGTTCTTACGCGCAGGTCTTCCACACCCTGGAATTCCGCCATGGCCCCAAGGCGATTGTGGGACCGGAAACCCTGCTTACGTTCTTGCTCTCCGAAAGCGGTTACGAGGAAGAGCGCAAGGTCCTGGAAGAGATGAAATCGCTGGGCGCCACCACGCTGGTGATTGCCAACCAGGCGGATGACGCCGCCAAGCAGAACGCCGACTTCCTGATCGAGCTCCACCTGGACGCTCCTGAGTGTGTCCGCCAGGTCGGCTATCTGGCGCCCTGCCAATTGTTGGGTCTTTACACCGGTCTCAAAAAGGGGTACGACCTAGATAACCCGCGCAACTTGTCGCGAGCCGTGATTCTGGACAGGGAATAAAACGATTCCGCCATGCCCCATTTTGATGTCACCGTGGTCGGCGAGTTAAATCTCGACCTGATTCTGTATGGATTGCCGCCGCACCTCGAACTCGAGCGCGAGTTGATGGCCGACGGCTTGGCGCTTACTCTGGGCAGTTCTTCTGCGATTTTCGCGCACAACCTGGCAGTGATGGGAAGCAAGGTGGGATTCATCTCCCGCATCGGAGCCGATCCCCTGGGCGAAATCGCGCTGGCGCGCCTGGCGGCGGGCGGCGTGGATGTCTCGGCGGTGCGGACTGTCGCGGGACCTACAAGCACCGGGCTTACGGTGATCCTGCCCCGGACGGGCGGCCGCAACATCCTGACTTATCTTGGTACCATGAATGAGATGTGTTTCGAGGACTTGAATTTGGATTACCTTGCCGGGTCGAGGCATTTTCACCTTTCCTCGTTCTTCCTCCACCGCGCTCTACGGCCACGCATTCCCGAATTGTTCCGGCTGATGAAGCAGCGCGGCCTTTCGACCTCGCTCGACACCAACGATGACCCGGAAGATCGCTGGGATGACGACTTGTTGGAGACACTCAAATTCGTGGACGTCTTTCTTCCCAACGACCGCGAGGCGAAGAAGATTACGCGCGCTGACAACCTGGAGGCGGCCGTCGCCATACTGAAGCAACATGTGCCGGTGCTGGCGGTCAAGTTGGGGCCCGAGGGGGCGATGGCCTGCGGGCCGCGAGGGTCCTTTCGCTGCGCCGCACCAGCCGTCAAGGCGATCGATCCCGTAGGCGCGGGCGACAGCTTTGACGCGGGCTTCATTCATGCCTACGTGCGGGGCAGGGATTTGGCGGAATGCCTGGCGCAGGGCAACGCCGCCGGCGCCTTTTCCACCACGCGCCCCGGCGGCACCGAAGCTTTTCGCGACCGAGCGTACTTTGCGCAATTCTTTCCCCCACCGGGAGCAGGGGCCAACCGCCATGATTGATTTTCACACTCACCCCGTTCTGATCCGCGAGTTTGCGGAAAAATATCCCGATTACACCCGCATGGCGCGCGAGGTCTTCCAGATTGGCAACAACCTTCAGCCGCTGGAGACTTTCTTCTTGCAGATGGACGTGGCGGGAATCGAGAAGTCCGTCCTACTGCCCATCGCCTGCGCGCGGGCGAGGGGGCTGGACGTATCGAGCAACGAGCAGGTGGCGGAACTGTGCGGCCTCTCCAAACGCTTTATCGGATTTGCCAGCGTCGACCCTTTGCGGCCCGGCGCTGCGAAAGAATTGGAGGCCGCCATCCGGGGGATGGGGCTGAAAGGCCTGAAGCTGGACGCCGCGCTCCAGGATTTCAACCTCAACGACCCCGAGGTGTTCGAGGTTTACGAAGCGGCCGCTGCGCTGGGCGTTCCCGCGCTCATCCACACCGGCATGAGTTGGGCGCCGGGGACGCCTCTCGATCATGGACAACCGCTTTTGCTGGAACCGGCCATCCGCCGATTCCCCCGGCTGAACTTTGTGCTGGCGCATTGGGGATGGCCTTGGGTGTGGGACGCGAACGCCCTCGCGTTGAAATACCCCAATGTGTATCTGGACACCTCCTGCTTTTACTACGATGGCCCCACGGAGTTCTTCCAGTTCCACTTTCGCCAACAGATGCCTATCACGCTCCTGGAGCGGAGCCTGCGCAATCAGATCGTATTCGGTTCCAACTACCCGCGCGTGGAAATCAAGAATATGGTGAAGGCCATCAAGTCATTGGGGCTGACGGAAGCGTGCCTGGAAAAAATCCTGCGCACCAATGGGGAAAAACTGCTGGGGATCGAGACCCGGCCCGCGCGGTAGGGGACAGTGTCCTAATTTGAACGTAGCGCCGCCATCTTGGCGGCTCGATGCCGGCTGGAAGCCGGCGCTACACTCCAGATGAGGACACTACCCGGTAGGGGACAGTGCCTATGATCATCAAGCTGGAAAAAGTGAAGGTGCAAAGCCGCAAGGCGGAGGAAGCCATCAATATCACCCCACAGGTGGACGAACTGGTGGCGAAGAGTGGAGTGAAGAACGGGCTGGTGAATGTGATGACCAGCCACACTTCCTCCGGCCTGCTGGTGACGGAGGGGCTTCCCTGCCTGGAGGAAGACATCCTCACCCATTTCGCCCGCCTGCTGCCCGAGGACGAAAACTATCACCATCGGCGCTATCTGGATTTCGACGGCCGCGTCGGCTTCAATGCGGAGACCCACTTGAAAAGTATTCTGGGGGGAATTCAATGTTCGTTCCCGATTGAGAACGGCAAGGTGGTGCGCGGCTCCCGCCAAACTATTTACTTCATGGAATACGACGGCCCCCTGGAACGAACTTACATGGTGCAGGTGTTGGGGGAATAAGCGCGCTACACCTTCTCATTCCGCGCGCAGCGCGACCATGGGGTCGATTCGCGACGCCCGGCGCGCCGGCAGGTAACCGGCGAGCGAGGCCACGGCGAGCAGCACCAGTGAAACCGCGGCGATGGTCGGCAAGTCCCCCGTTGAAATCCCAAAAAGCATGCTGGCGATGAGCCGGCTGGCGGCCAGCGCGCAAGGAATGCCCAGGGCTATTCCGAACAGTCCGAGGGCCAGAGCTTCCCGCAGCACGAGCCAAAGAACCGTCGGCCGCTGCGCACCGAGCGCCACGCGAACGCCAATTTCGCGGCTTCGGCGTGTCACGGCATAGGACATCAGTCCGTACAGGCCGACGGAAGCGAGCAAGAGCGCCAATCCCGCGAAAAAGCCGGAGAGCATGGCGATGACACGTTCTTCCACCAGCGCTTGGCTTACGACTCGCGCAACCGTCTTCATGCCCAGAGGATATTCGTGTCCGAGCGACTCAATCGCCTGTCCCACCGTCCTGGACAGGGTTTCGGGAGGCAGCTTGGTGCGCACCAAGAGATCGCCATTTTCCGTCGATTTCGGGTATTGAGGATAGGGAAGGTAAATTACCGGCGCGGCGACATTGTGGAGATCGAAAAGCCGAGCGTTATTCGCGATGCCCACGACTTCGAGATTTTGAAATTCGGGCATGAAACTGAAGCGAATGCGCTGGCCGATGGCATTGCCCGACGGGAAGAGGCGCTCGGCGAGGCTCCTGCTGACGATGGCAACGCGCGGGTGGTGCTCATCATCGGTCCAGTCAAAATCCCGCCCGCGCACCAGGCTGATTCCGAGCGTTGGCATAAAACCTGGCGAGACCATCGCCTCGTTCGCCATGATGCCGGCGCTCGGGCTGGAAGCATCGGATATCTTAGAGACGGTGTCCTTCCAGTCTCGCCCCTCACCAATGGAAGCGTCCGAAAAAGCCACTGAATCCACACCCGGCAGGCTCGAAATCCGCTCGAGGAGCTGGCGGTGGTAGGCGTTCATATCAAGGTTCTGGTAGCCGCCCGGCCGGGGATAAAGGCCCACTTCCAGCACCCTCTCTTCCATCCCTGGGTCAACGGAACACAACTTCTGGAAGCTTCGTGCCAGAAGTCCGGCCCCCAACAGTAGAATCAGGGAAAGGGCGATCTGCGCGACGATGAGCGCCTTGCCTAACTTCCCGGTTGTGCCCATCAAACTGCGCGCGTTTTGCTGAAGTACCGAAGCCGGGTCCTCGCGCGAGCAGCGCCAGGCCGGGGCAAGGCCGAAGAGAATTCCCGTCAGGATGGCCACCGATGCGGTGAGAGCCAGCACGCGCCAATCGGGGCGCAGGTCAAGCATGACGGGCGAGAGATATCCCTCGGTCATGAGACTTACGAGCATGCGGCTCCCCCAATACGCAAGGGCAAGTCCCAGCAGTGCTCCGGAGGCGGAGAGGGCGAGACTCTCGCTCAATACCTGGCGGGCGAGCGCCCAGCGGCTTGCCCCCAGGGCCACCCGCACGCCCATCTCCTGACTGCGGGCGGCCGCGCGCGCCAGCATCAGGCTCGCCAGGTTCACGCAAGCAACCAGCAGGATCAATCCCACAATACCCATGAGCACGTAAAGCGGCCGCGTAAAACGGGACCGCAGCGCAGCATTAACGCCCGTGGCGGCTGATGCCACATCCAATCCCATCGAAAAGAACAACTGGCGCCGCAGTCCGGGAGTATCCGTCGACGCCGTCGCCCGCAGCACTTCCGGCCAGAACGATTGCAGTTGTGCGCGCGCCTGTGCGACGGTGACGCCGTCTTTCAGCCGGCCGGTGATGAACACCCAGAGCAATGACCGCTCATCGGTGCTCTTCATCGGAATCGTCACGTCCGCCGGCTCGCCCGTCGCCATGCCCGTAAACCACTTCCTGGTCACGCCAATAATGGTATACGGCTGTCCCTCGATCGCCATCACTTTGCCGGCGACGTCCGAGGCGCCGCCGAAGCGCCGTTGCCAGAACTCGTAGCTGAGCACCGCCACCGGAGACGTTCCGGCCCTGCCCAAGCTCATATCTTCGGGTGCAATCAATCTCCCCAAAAGAGGTGTGGCCCCCAACACGGCATAGTAGTTCCCGGTGACCGAACGCACCTCGGCCTGCGAAAGCACACCGCCGATTTCCACGTTGGTCATCTGGCCGAAACTCCAACCGATCAGGCCGGAAAGAACTCGTTGCCCACGGTCGAGTTCCCGGAACATTGGAAACGAGAAGGGGATTTTGTCGCCCCGGCGGAGCACGGAAAGCTCCACCAGGCGTTCCGGCTGCCAGACGGGCAGGTCACGCAGGAGCAGAGCGTCGAGCAGGGAGAAGATGGCGGTATTCGCGCCAATTCCCAGCGCGAGCGAAAGCACCGCGACCGCCGTGAAGCCGGGATTCCTGCCCAACACGCGGATGCTGTATCGTAAGTTCACATTCCCTCACCGCTACTGGAGATCGATGGCGCGACTGGGCAGCAACCGCACCGGCCCCGTCATCCCCGAGGGCAGATAAAACGCCCGGTTCCTAAACACGATGAAGTTTGGGTCACCCGCCAACCCGTCACCTACCAAGCGGTTTCGAAGCGTATTCGCGATGATGATCTCAAGATGGTTGTTGCCCGCCTGAAGATATGGCGTCGCGTCAAACCGGTAGGGGTGAAGCAGGAGGGTCGCCGCCGGGCGTTGGTTGATCCACACCTCCGCCACGTCATGGACGCCGCCCAGGTCGAGGTCCAGCACCAGGCCGGGTTTCAGATACCTATCATCAAGTTGAAAATCGAGCGTATAGTGGCCCTTGCCGGAGAACTCACGCAATTCCGGCACGAGTGTCCAGTCCTTCAGGTCGGAAAGGTGAACCTCGCGAGTGTATTCCTTTCCCCTCTTGTCTTTGCCCACGGCCGTGAGGAACCAATTCGGCCCCAAAGTCAGAACGCCGGGGATTTCGTTGCCAGCGATTTCCGTCTGCAGGGTCCTTCCATCGCTCAATTGGGCGCGATAGGCGCCAGGGATATGGGCCATCCCTGTAAGGCGGCCATTCACTTCGCGCACGTCCACGAAGTTGCTGGCAATAACGTGGGGCCTTTCTGCGGCGTCGCCCATCGCTACAAGAACCGACCCGTAGGAATTAAGATGGATATCCATTGCCGTCCCGGCCTCGTTGCGAACGTAACGAGGGGCGCCGGCGATCTTGCCCGTCCACGGATCCCAAATCTCCGGCGTTCCCGCGCCCTCGAACACGACGCGCGTCTCCTGCGGCTCCGGTTTGGGATTGCGCAGGAAATAGAACCGTGTCGAACCGTGGTCGAATTCCGCGAAGTAAATGTTCGGCTGCGGCGACTCGAAGCGAAGATTGGGATGAACTCCAAGCGAGCTCAAGAGCAGGCCGGGGACGCGCGTGGCTCCTTTGACGAAGAGCGTGGAGCCGCTCTTTCGATCCTCGCTCGAGGCCGCGTTTTCCGGTGTCACGCCGCCCAGCATCTCCGTAACCAATTGCTTGATTTCCCGGCCGTTTTCGGCGTAGTTGAGAAATCCGATCTCCTCCGCGGGCGCCGCTTCCACGAAGACCACCGGAAGGCCTTCCTGCGAAAATTCGTGGAGCTTGCGAACCAGTGCCAGGGTCAGGCGGCTCTCATTCCGGAAAACCAGGGCCTTGTAAGTGCTGCCGGGGGTTTGAAGCTCGTGATTAACCACTTTCGCGTTATTCACGAGAACATCTTCATTGATGAAGTCGAAGTTGTAACCGTTGGCCATCAACGAATATTCCAGCGGGTAATCCACGTCGGTCGGTCCGTCGGGAAAATCGTTATAGTGGCTGTAGAGGGCCACGGTCGCTGCAAAGTGGCTGTTCTGCGAAATGTACTGGATGCGGGTCAGGTAGTCGTTGACTTGCCGCATATATCCCCAGAAGGGGTTATGAAAGTTCATATGCGACGAGTAGGTGTTGTCGGGTTCGTAGCGCGAGGAGAACGGGTGCCACCCGGGCTCGGGCCGATCCATGTACTCGTAGGGAAAGCCGTGGTAGAGAATCTCATTGATCCCCGCCGTCAAAAGCTCGTCGCCAAAGATTTTGACCTTCTGCGGGGTGGTTTCGTAATCATGATTATTCCACACGAAGCTTTCGCTGGATGCGAGGTTGCGTCCGTAGAGGTGACCGCCCGAAGAGGCGTTTTTCAGGAAATCGTAATTGCCGTCGTTGTAAAGGTCTTCGGTCTCCGGAATGTCCGAGTGGCCATAGACCTTCAGGTTGTTGGTGGGAGAGCCGTGCGCCTGGACACGGGCTTGGAGATGGTTCGCCCGCGACCAGTCAATCAGCGGCTGGTAGAAGTTCTCGGTCATGACATCGGCGACCGTTTGCCAGTAGTCATGCCGGATGCGCGCCCCGACCTCGGGCGCATCGTACAGCGGCAGCGAGGGATAATTGGACTGGGAATCACCGTAGCCGGGATGCTTGAAGAGGGGCAAGTAGGGCGTCAGATCATAACCGCGCAGCCTTTGAAATTCCGCCAGGAAATCGTCGCTCCAGTAAGCATTGTAACCTTCCACTTCCAAGCTGTCGCAAAAGATCGCGCGCAGGCCCTTCCCGTATTGGTCGCCATAATACTTCTTGCCGGCCTCGCCGATGGCGTCAATGTGCTTTTGCAGTGCAGCCTTGCTCAGGTGATCGAGCACATACTGCGTGCCCGTTCCGGCCCCTCCGGTCACCTGTTGGGCGGTAGGCTCTTGAATAAAACTGAAAAGCAGCCAGTTCCCTTCCGGAACTTTCCAGCTCAGGGTGTGGTCAGGTTTTACCTGGCCGGTTAAGACTACCGCGGACTGCGGGTCGACCTGGCCGGACCGCGCCACGAAGATCCCCGTCGAGGGATTTCCGTGCATCTCAGGTGCGGTTCCACGCACCGCAACCACCGCGACCAGTTTGAACAATTTCGGATCTTGCTGGACTCGGGGAGGGTAGCTTTCCGGCGGGGCAGCGGGTTGCGGTGCAGGCCAGGGAATCTTGCCCTGAAATTTGGAGGGGCCGGTCAGGGGGGTCATTTTCACGTCCAAGAATTTGGCGCCCAATTCCGGGGGAATGTGAGGGCCGCCATAAGGCCACCCGGAGCCAAGCGTGAGGTCCACAATCATCCCCAGGCGCTGGCCCTCTTCGATGGCGTGTTTGACGTGGCCAAACCATTCCGGCGACAAGAAACTGCTGACGCGCGCTGCTACGTCAGGAGCGGGTTTGGGGTTGAGCCCAATAATGAAAGACTGAATCTCCACCCCCCCAATCCCGGCTTCCTTCATCAGTTGAAGCTCTCGGGAAATCTCCTCATCCGTGACGTCCCCCCCTGGCCACCAATACCGGACCATGGGCCGAGCGGCCGTGGGAGGGTTCGCAAAACCCTCGCGAAGATCAGAGTCCGCGGGAAGCGGGCCGGCAGGAACGGCGCGGCTTCGAGACACCATAGCAAAACTAAAAAGGAAAATGAAACAGGTCGCTACAAGCCCAAGTGTGACTTGGCCACTCTTTCCACCGAGGCCAGCCAATCGCCTTTTCAAGAAGGATAACAGGGAGCTCATGAGACGTCCTTTCATGGGAATAATGAATTGCGGAAAACGAAAGCTAGGGGATCTTGGGGGAGCGAATTCAAGGTCAAACCGGCATCTCCGTGCTCAATCCCCCGCCGGACTGCGGACTATACTCGCTTGCGGTGACCTTCGTCAAGAAAGCGGGCACTGCCGTGCGCTGCTAATTCCGGAGGTAGCGCCGGCTTCCAGCCGGCATCGAGCCGCCAAGATGGCGGCGCTACGTTCAAAATCTCTACTTCATATTCGGGTCCTGTCCCGGGCCACCGGTGATCTTGAACTTCGGTATACGGTCCTCGATGCGCGGCAAAGCCGGCAAGGGTGCGTGAGGCTCGATCTGGTACCAGTAAGCGACGGAATATATGTTGTCGGAGCGCAAGTTCGCCTGCCCATCTTCGATCGTGACCTTGATGTCTCGATGGAACCGGATCGGCCCCTCCAGGTGCCAGCGATACAGCGAGAAGCGCGCCCCCGGTTCCCAGCCCGTGAACTCCGTTATGCCCACCAGAGGAGTGGAGAACAACTTGGTGAATCCCCAGGCGAAGTTAAAGTAATCCTCACCTCCCGTGCCGTGGATGCGAGGTTCCTTCTCACCATCGATCCAGATCATCTCGTCGCCCTCGTTCCACCCGCCCCACTGGTTTTCAAAAACCGAGAAAGTGACGCCCACGAACTGCCCGTCTCCCTTCGCTTCCAGGATAACGTAGTTGCCTTCGCCGGACTTGTTCAGCCAGCGCGGGTCCTTGCGGGCTTCTTCAAAGTTGTTCCCATAGAAGTTCCCCTTGTACCAGCCCTGGCAGGGTGCGCACTGGCGATACTCAGCGTGGAAGTAGGCGGTGGACGACGATAGGGATGGTAGTCGGACCCAATCGACGTTCCAGTAGTAGTCGGTCACCTCTTTGCTGCCCTCGTTCGTGACCGTGATCCGTCCATGCTGGCGAAAGGGCATGGGGAAATAGGAGTTCAGCGCCTGGTCCGGCAGCACGGCCACCAGCGCGGATTGAAAGACCGTGTAGGTCCCGAGATTGAGACCAAAGAAATCCCCAATGGGGGTTTCCACACTGGGGCTTGCCTCGTTGTCCCAGTACATGCGCAGAACGATTTTCTTCAAATGGTAGGTTTCCGACCAGGGTGGGATGGTGGTCCAGATATGGCGAATCTCCCCCGGCCCATCCTCGTTGAAGATCTCGACGGTCTCCCCGGGCTTGAGGCTGGTGTAGTCGTGATTGCCTCCCGTCCGGTCAAAACTCGAACTGCGCGCGGATTGGTAGTCGCCCAATTGGGCGAGGTTGCTCGCCGAGTACTGAGCCAGCAGCACCGGGGCGCACAGCACGGTGTACGCCAGCAAGCAAAGTGTTCTCATGACGTTTTTCCTCCCGGCAGCGTTCGTCTTCGTGATGACGGCCCATTAGATACGCATGGCCGAAAGTACGTCAACTCTTCGTTTCTCGGGAAGTGCGCAAATTCGCGAAAAAGCCGCGAAGAGTTGAGCGGCTTCACTCTACCCTGCGCCGCAGGTTGTCGTACACTTCGTGCATAGTCCGGTCGTCGGGCTTGAGCTCAATCGCGGCGCGGATTTCCGCTAAGGCTTCACGCTGATCGCCCTTCTGTGCCAGCAGGCAGCCGAGGTTGAAGTGGGCTCGAGCGTTGTCGGGTTTTAGCCGCAGGGTGGTTCGGAATTCTTCCACCGCTCCCTCCACATTGCCTTGATGGGCGAGCGCGGCGCCGAGGTTGTTGTGCGCTTCCGCAAAGTCCGGGCTGAGGCGCAGGGCGTAACGATACCTGCCAATCGCCCCTTCAAAGTCGCCCTTCGCGAAAAGCGCGTCCCCGAAGTTGCAGTGGGCTGCGGCAAAGTCGGGCCACAGCCGGATTGCGTTGCGATATTCCCGAATGGCTTCCTCCAGTTCCCCCTTCCCCACGAGTGCGAGGCCGAGGCGATTGTGCATCCAGGCGCTGTTCGGTTCTTGCCGCAGGACGATACGGTACTCCGCAACTGCCCCGTCCAAGTCGTGCAGATCGGAGAATGCAGAGCCCAGCAGGATGTGGGGCCGTATGCGGTCCGGTTGCAACCGTGCGGCTTCCCGGAACTCCGCCATTGCGCCTTCCATTTTCCCTTGTTGCTGCAGATACGTTCCCAGCATTTCATGGAGGACCGGTCTCTCCGGCAGAATTTGTAATGCGGCGCGATATTCCTCCTCCACACCTGTCCACTGCTTCTGCTGGTTTAATTCCGCAGCCCTCGCCAAGTGTTCTAGGGCTTTCGGCTCTTGGGAGGCGATGGTCTGGTTCAGGTTCTTTGGTTTTACCCTCTTTGCCGAGCGCAGAGCTTTGAGAAGGGCGCCATCGGCGCCTGAATACTGCAATGTCGTCAGATACGCTTTGTCAGGCTTCCAGGTAATTCCCCGCTGCATCACCATCCAAACTAGAAATTGGCTTGGGTCGCCGCCGAGCGCCAGCCCCAGAAGTTCGATTCTGTCGAGAGGCTCCTCGCCCTTGGCTGAGGGTCGGGGAGCAATTGTCAAGCTGAGCACCATCGGAATAAGGACTGCCACATAACGCCTCATGGCATGCCTCCAAAGGAAAAAATCGTGCTGGAAGCAAATTCTTGCTTGGAACATTATGCCCTTAGGCGAGAAAATGCAATCCTGTGTGAGGATGGCGTGCGGCGTTCTTCCCTTGGCAGACTAATATCGTAGCAGTATTCTTGGGCTCCGACGGGCGAACTCGAGCTGCCGGACCGTATCGAGCGGAGCCGTTCGGTGTGACTCATTTTGAGGTGACACGGACGTCCCCGCCCGTGAAGGGAGTTTCTACATTTTTCCCGCGGCGCCCGCCGGGGTGCGAAGGCGCCCAGGGAGTTGAATATCGCCAGGCCGCAACGCCGGATTTCCTACCGGCAGGAAAAGTGCGGTTAGTTTTGCAATTTTCTTCCTACCGGTAGGAAATGAGGCGATTATTCTCTTGACATGGTGCCTAGGCTTAGGCATAGCCTGGGAGTTGGGGACGGGTGCGGACCGCGGCGCCCCCGCCGGGTCGCCCGGAGGAAAGTTAGGTGCTAGATGCCAGGTGTTGCGGGCTGAGGAGAACGACAGATTAAAGATTTCCTCAGAATATGTTGATGATAATAAAGGTAGTTAACGGTATTTCCGATGATCCCATTAAAATTCCAAGTCACTGGATTTAAACTAGTTAGCTGGATTGCGCGGCACGGCGCTGCAAAAAAAGGGGGCCCCTGAAATTGAAGGTAAGTCAGCAGAAGTTATTGAAAACACATGTAGAAAAAATGTCAGCTTTTGGCTCTGTGCAGAAGTTGATGAAAACAAAACAACTTATAGTTTTCCTCAGAATATGTTTATGAAAAATAAAGGAGTTATTGAAAATGAAGCAAGTGTAGCGGGGCCCTGTCCTGTAAGTGCGACTTCTCGAGTGCTGGGGAGCGAATTCCTCGCTTCAAAATGCACTATACAGAGCGACATAAATGATTGCGCATTCGGCTGTAGCGGCGGTCTCCGACCGCCGTCGTCGATCGGAGATCGACGCTACAATTTATGTCGCTCTGTTTAATTCGAGGCATGGGCGTCCCGCCGGTGAGCGGTCACGGCCAGGACGGCCATGCTACTTCAGAATGGACTACTACCACGGTGGCGCTCAAGCTCCGGAATGGGGTTGCTGCACCTGAGCTTCGGCAACCTTGCTGGGGCCGCCCCCGCCACCAAATTTGCGAATGAGGATGTTGCTATGCATAGAACACGAGTCCCCTTGATCGGGATGGTTGTGCTGGCCGGGTTATTGTCGAGCCTTGCCACTTCGACTCTGGGACAAACTTCTGCCGACTCCTGGGAGCGCGGGTTCAAGGACCCGCCGGATTCCGCCAAGCCGCGTGTGTGGTGGCACTGGCTCAATGGGAACGTCACCAAAGAAGGGATCACCGCCGATTTGGAGTGGATGAAGCGCGTCGGCATCGCGGGAATGCAGATGTTCGATGGGAACCTGAATACTCCGCAATTCGTTGACAAACGCCTGGTATGGATGACTCCGGATTGGAAAGACGCCTTCCATCATGCCGGCAACGAAGCCGCCCGCCTGGGACTCGAAATGGCGATGGCCGCTTCCGGTGGGTGGAGCGAGACGGCAGGACCCTGGGTGAAGCCGGAAGAGGCGATGAAGAAAATCGTCTGGAGCGAGACCCTGGTGCAGGGGCCGATGAAGTTTTCCGGCGTCCTGGCGCATCCTCCCACAGTGAACGGCAAGTTTCAGAACCGGGAAATCCTGACCGCAACCAATTTCCCCATGGCAAGCGACCTGCCGGGCGCCAAGCCGATGCTCCCTCCCCCGCCGCCCCAGCCGGACCCGACGTTCTACGCAGACAGCAAGGTCCTTGCCTACCGCTTGCCGGAAGGCGAGGTGCGCATGGCCGACCTGCACCCCAAGGTCACGGCGAGCGCGCCCGGTGTCGATTTGGGGCCGCTCACGGATGGCGATTTCGCATCGGCCGTCTCGCTGCCAGTGAACAGTGGTGAAAAGCAGGTGTGGGTGCAGATCGAGTTTCAGCAACCTTACCGGGCGCAAGCCATTACCCTGGCCGTGGGCAATGTTCCGGGAAGAGGTAGAGGCGGAATCCCTGAGGGTGAGGTTCAGTGCAGTTCGGACGGGACAAACTGGTTGACCCTGGTCAGCCTGCCGGGGCCGACACCCGCCACGGGAGGGTTTCCTGTCCAAACCTATTCGTTCCCTGAGGCGACGGCGAGGTTCTATCGGGTCGTATTGCGGCCCACTGCCCCGCTGAATCCAGGTTTCGCGGCTCAGGCAGCACCCCAGACTCCTCGCCCGCTGAGTGCCAATCTCGCAGAAATCGAACTTTCGGGCCCTCGAGTGAATCACTGGGAGGGCAAAGCCGCCTACGGCAATGCCATAGAATTCCAATCCATCCCCACTCCCCGCGTGCCGCCAAACGAGGCCGTGGCGCCCCAGGACGTCGTCGATGTAACTTCGATGATGAAGCCTGACGGCACGCTGGATTGGGACGTCCCTGCCGGGAAATGGGCCATCCTACGTATGGGTTACTCTCTCACGGGCGAGAAGAATCACCCCGCCAGCCCGGAGGCAACCGGCTTCGAAGTGGATAAGCTCAGCGCCAAGCACGTTGGCAATTACGCGAAAACTTATGTGGATATGGTTTCGGACGCGCTCGGTTCGAACTTCGGCAAGAGCTTCCGCTACTTCCTCATGGACAGTTGGGAAGCCGGGGTCGAAAACTGGACGGATGACATGATTCCGGAATTCCAGAGGCGCCGCGGATACGATCCCACGCCCTACCTGCCTGTGCTCACCGGCCGAATTATCGAGAGCGCGGAAGTCAGCGATCGTTTCCTGTGGGACTTCCGCCGTACCATCGCGGATATGCTCGCTGAGAACCACTATGGGGTCGCGACCAAGTATTTCAACCAGCACGGCGTGGGCCTTTACGCCGAAGCGATGGGCACCGGCGCTCCGACCACCGGTGACGGACTGCTGAACAAAGGTGAGCTCGATGTCCCCATGGGCGAGTTCTGGGTGCCTTCTCCCGGAATGAAGGATTCGCCCGCGCATCTCGCCGATGTGATCGAGGCTGGCTCCGCCGCGCACATTTACGGCAAGAAATACGCCGCCACTGAGTCTTTCACCACGGCGCCCGCCAATCCGGTTTGGGCGTCGCCTTTCTACCTGAAGCCATTGGGCGACAAGGCAATGGCGCTGGGCATCAACCGTTTCGTTTTTCACACTTCGGACCAACAGCCGTTCGTCGATGACCAGCACAAGCCGGGGATGACCCTGGGCCCCTTCGGCCAGCACTACACGCGTAACAATACCTGGGCGGAGCAGGCCATCGCGTGGAACACGTATCTGGCGCGCTGTTCCTACCTGCTCCAGCAGGGACGGTTCGTGGGCGATCTCGCCTACTTCTATGGGGAGGGTGCGCCGGCCACGGTGCCCTATTGGAAGCCCGTAAATCCGCCGCCGCCCCCGACTTACGCTTACGACTGGATCGATGCTGATGTCCTGCTGAACCGGATGACGGTAGAGGACGGACGGCTGGTGCTGCCAAGCGGCATAGTATACCGCGCGCTGGTGCTGCCGGATTATGTGGATCAGGTGACGCTGGCGGTTCTCGAGAAGATCCGCGGCCTGGTGTCGGCCGGGGCCATCGTGATTGCGCCCCGGCCGACCGGCTCTCCGAGCCTCGCTGACTATGCGCGCGAGGCCGAGTTCCGCTCCATCGTGAACGAGGTTTGGGGGCCTGTGGACGGCATGGGGTCGACCGAGCACCCTTACGGCAAGGGCAAGATCTACTGGGGCAAGCCGGTGGAAGAATTCCTGGCCAGCGAAAAAGCCTCGCCCGACTTTGAGTACAACAAGCCGGAGTTCGACTCCGAGCTGGTCTGGATTCACCGCCGTGACGGTGACCAGGACATCTATTTTGTGGCCAATCAGAAGGAGCGTGCGGAAAACGTGCAAACCAGCTTCCGCGTGGAAGGCAAGGAACCCGAGCTTTGGCATCCGGACACGGGCTCGATCGAACCCGCCGAGTACCAGATTCAAAACGGGCGCACGTGGGTGCCGCTAAGTCTCGATCCCTATGGTTCGGTATTCGTGTTGTTCCGAAAAGCCGCCGCTGCTCCGTCCCGCACCGTGCCTCATCCCGTGCGCACCGCGATGGGAACGATATCGGGGGCGTGGCAGGTCAATTTCTCGGCGAACTGGGGAGCGCCGCCCGAAATCAAGATGGACCCGTTGGTATCGTGGACGAACTATCCGGACGACGGCGTGAAGTATTTCTCCGGTACGGCGACTTATACCAAGGACCTCGACGCTCCAGCGACTTGGTTCAGGCCGGGCGCCAAGGTGCTGCTGGATCTCGGACAGGTCAAAGAGATTGCGGAACTCTCTGTCAACGGAAAACCCGTGGGAGGCATTCTCTGGAAGGCGCCGTTCCATGCCGATATAACCTCGGTGCTGAAGCCCGGGAAGAATCACCTCGAAGTGAAGGTCACGAACCTGTGGCCCAATCGCATCATCGGTGACCGCCAGACGAACGCCACGAAGAAGTATGCGTGGCTCGACTACAAGCCCTTCACGGCGGACACACCGCTCGCCGATTCGGGCCTGCTCGGGCCGGTCAGGGTGCTTTCAGTGACGATGAAATAACCTGCCGACTGACCATTGGATCGAAAGATTTGGCGATTGGCTCGGCGAGCAAGGTCTGCTTGGATCCAAGAAATAAGGTACAAGACACGAATGCCCACCGCGTGGCAAAACCCCGGGTCATGCGCGGCCTGAGAACCCTGTTTATTTGCTGAAAGCTGACACTTAACTCCCTCGACTCTTCCCACCCGGCCTCTAAAGGGGCAAAGCATTTCGCCGATAGGATCAACTGGACGTAAAGAGGCTTGCCGTTCCCGGTAAGTGAGCCGGCCACGCGGGCGTGCGCGCCGAAGACTGTCTCACCGGTCTCCAGGCGACCCGCCTCTGTGCGGAGTCCAAGGAGGAGAAGCATGCTTTTCCCGTTTCATCGTGAGAACCCCAAGACCCCCGGCGCCGGACCCTCGGCCCGACACGCCCTTATAGCATTCCTCATTATCGTGGCCCTCAACATGGTCAGAGTTGCCGTAGCGCCTCCCAGTCCCTCGGGAGCGGCATCGGCTCCCGCCGTAAGTCTGTCACCCACCAGTCTGACTTTTGGGAGCGAACCGGTGGACTCTGCCAGTTCGCCTCAGGTTGTCACCCTGAAAAACACCGGCAACGCGGCCTTGAGGATTACCAGCATCACCGTCACCGGGGCCAATGCCGCCGATTTCACTGAAAACACTACTTGTGGCTCCTCGGTGGCGGCGGGTGGCAACTGCACCATCGTGATATTGCTCACCCCCTCAGCAACCGGGACCCGCACGGCCTCCCTGACCATCGCCGACAACGCCGGCTCCGCCTCGCCGAATTCGGTAGCCCTCTCGGGCTCGGGAACCCACGACGTGATTCTCGGCTGGACCCCCAGCACCACTCCTGGGGTCTCGGCCTACAACATCTTCCGTGGCACCACCTCGGAAGGGGAGAGCGCGACGCCGCTGAATTCCACCCCCATTATCGGCACCACCTATACGGACGCGACGGTAACGGGCGGAATGACGTACTACTACATGGCTACGGCCATCGCTTCCGATGATGTCACCCAAAGCGAGACCTCGAAGGAAACTTGCGCCACTGTGCCCGGGCCTTAGCCGCCTCGTGTCGCCTTCCACCCCGCACGTTTTCGCACGGGGCGATTCGCGAACAAAGCCTCGGGACGGCTTCAGCATAGCTAAGGATGCGTGTCTATTCACTGACGGCCTTGGCGGGAGCACCAAAATCGAGCAGCAGAGGCAGCTGGAGGTCGTCTTCTCTTACCTCCGGGTAAAGCTGTTTCATCGTGATGGGCAACTGCCGTTCGGCGCCCTTCAGCCACTCTGCCAAGGTCTGCTGCGGGTTGGCGTGCGCCACGGTCTCGAGCGCTTCCACCAACAGTGTGCCGCCCTCGCCGCCGCTGACCCAGACGCCAAGCTCGGTCTGGGTGGGCTGCGAAGCGGATAGCAGGCGCATGCGTTTATCATAGCTGAGCTGGCCAAATCCGGGATCGCCTAACGGTCCGGGTCGAAACTCTTTTCCTGGCGCCGCTCCGGAGTGACATGAATCGAGAATCATGATCAGTTCTCCCGCGTCCACCCCCTGCCACCACGCCGACAAGTCCGAACTGGAGATTGAATGTTCCAGAAAGTGCCGCGCCTGCTGACAAACCGCAGAGGCCGTGGGTCGGGAAAGACAGCGCGTGAGAACCTCTTCAGTAATGCCAAAGCTGGCTCCGGTGTCATAAGGGACGAGGTAGAGAGTCCCGTTCGGGTCAGCATAGCCGTGGCTTGCAACATAGAGCACCACGGCATCATCAGGCGTCGCGGTCTGCAACTGATGCTTACTGTCGATCTCGTCGCGCAACTTGGCTTCCACAGATGTCCCAGACAACAAGTCCAGAGCTGCCTTCAGCTCAGCCTTCCGAGCGTTCTTTAATCGAACTTGGTCATCATCCGCCAGGTCAGAATACAGGGGGATATCAACTACCGTGGGGTATTCTTTCAGGAGTCTTGCATGCAGCCGCGAGCGGGCTTGCTCGGCGCTAGAAACCGCAACATCCAGATTCCAACGTGACTCGTTCGCGTTGACTCCCATCGTGATCAGGTATGCCCGGCGGGCAGCGCCTCCACGCGGAGGTTGAAGGCGGTACTCGAGGGGCGCCGAGTTGAGGCTCTTCACTCGGTCGTTGTTGAAGGCGTAAGCTGTGAATTCAGTTTTCCCAGTCCCGGCGTCATGCGGCAGCCGAATACGCGTGAATGAAACCGTGGCTTTCCCGTCCGGCCGAAGCGGAACTGCATGCATTCGGCGCCAATCCTCCAGCGCTTGATCAGAACCCACGCCTGCCTTCTCGGGGACATTCGGCCACCGGCCCACCAATTGACGGTTGCGAAAAACGCGCAAGTCGTAGGCCCCACTTTGCAGGGGATTCCCCCCTTCACGTTTCTGGGTCCGTGAAGTGGCGCTTTCGACCTCCACGTCCACCTGCACGGTCCCGGGTGAATCCGGCGTAACCGAGAGAATTCTTACCAAGGGCTGAGCGCGATTTAGAGCTGCAAGGGATCGGGAAGCTGCGGGCGGCTGGCCACTCAGGATTCGGTTCAGCAGTTTGGGTACGAAGTAGTCTCGAAAGCCAATCTCGACGGGGGACACATCGAAGAGGTTTCCGTTGAACTGCCACAAAACCTGTCCCCACGTTTCCTCTTTGCCGTCAAAAAAGCCATTCGAGGTAGTTGCCAGCCAATCGGTTCCTCCCCCCACCGGCAACATCGTGGCAAGCAATTGATCTGCTGACGTATCCCAAAAGCGTACGGTACCATCCTCCGCCCCCGAAACCAGGAGCCTTCGTTGCGGAGCAAAAGCCAGCGAGTTGACCGCGGAGGAGTGGCCTTCGAGCGGACGAACCATCCGGCCAGCGTCTACGTTCCACAGGAAAATCTTGTTATCAGCGCCCCCTGAAGCGAGCAGTCCTCCACCTTTATCTCCCGAGAAGCTCACGCAGAGAACGGCAGATCCATGGCCTTCGAGTATTCGGGCAGGCCCCACCAATTTCGGATTCCACAGTCTTACGGTCTTGTCCGAGCTTGCGGAAGCCAAAATCTCGCCGTCCGGCGAGAATGCCAAGGCGTTGATTCGCGCGGTGTGTCCGTCGAGTCTGGTGAGTATCGTCTTCTGGGTTGTGCTCCACAGGTCGATTCCCCCCTGTTCGAATCCCATGGCCAATATGCTTCCGTCGGGCGAGAAAGATAAAGCCGTAACATCTTGGCCATACCTCTTTTCATCCATGATCCGCGGAGCGAAGGGTTGCCCATGCAGGTCCGTGACCGAGGCGAAGCCGGTGTGGGTTTGGGAATCGAAATAATAGCCACCGTACGCGATGGGGCCTGTGCCCGAAAGGGCCGTGGCGAAAATCTCCTCGCGCGAGAGAGTCTGCGGAACGCCGTCGACAGAGGCCATTACCGCTCTTGGCGGCTCCGGCAGAACAAGGCCCAGTTCCTCCCGCGTGCCGAGCGTAGAGATCGCGCGGGCACCCCGGGCCGGGGGGCGCACCAACTCCGGAGCCTGTACGCTCGACAGCGTCCAGCGGAGGATTCCTCCGTCGGCGCCTGCGCTAAGGAGCGCGTCGGGCTCCGATTCGAGGTGCAAACTTCGAATGGATGAAGGGATACTTTCGATCGCATACTGCACCGTACGAACCGGCGCGCCCAGCTCCTTGTCCCAGACGCTGATCTGACCGCCGCGGAGTCCCACCGCCAGGAGATTCCCGCTGGCGGAGAATTGCACGGCGGTCACAGCGACGGACGGGGAAGAGGCTAGTGGCCTCTGTTCGGGTCCCTTGAGGCTTTGGAAGTGGATATCTTGTCCCGAGGAATACGCAAGCCATGCTCCGTTGGGGCTCCGGGCCGCAACGCGATACCCCATCTGGCGTGCGACATCCTCAGGATGGCCCTCATGGTCATTTTCAACTCGATCAGTCCGGTATTTCCACAACAGGTGACGTTCCCCCAACGCAATCGCGAGAGTTTCCGAACCTGGAATAAATGTCACGTCGAGGACTGCTGTGCTGCAATTCAACTGGAAGAGCTTTTGCCAGCTCCCTACTTCCCATATCGTTGCAAGCGGAGCGGGTGGATTCGTGCCCACGCCCGTGCTACCCGAGGCCAGGAGGGTTGCATCCGAGGAGAACGCCAATGCCTTTACCGCACCGGCATGTTGCTCCAGCGTTGTCAATTGCGCACCCGTATCCAGGTTCCACACATAAACCTTGTGATCCCCACTTCCAGCAGCCAGCAGGCAACCCTTCGGTGAGAAAGCCAGGGAATGCACCCAGTAGGCGCTGACTATAAAAGTTCTAAGGAGTTGCCCCGTCTGCACAGACCATAGCTTCACGGTCCCGTCCGCGCTGCCTGTCGCTAAGAGCGTGCTGTGCGGAGAAAATGCCATCGTCGTGATGGCCGCAGCGTGACCGCTTTGGATGATCGGTTGGGGTGCTTCGACCCGTGGCGGAACTGGCGCTTCCGGATCGTCACCTCGGCAAGGCAAGCCGGTTTGGGCCGGCGCGGTGGAATCTGAATCGTCGAGGACGCAGGGACCTAAAGGAGCGCCTCGGGCCGTGGGCCTCGGGGTCAGGAAAAAAGCGAGTGCCAGAACAAATCGAGTTGTTTTCATGGCCGCCTCTGTGAAGACGGTGGGCACCAACCGATCGATTACGCGCGCTTGCTCCGAAGGGCTCCAGCGCCGAAGGGACGATCAAAGCTGGAGCTGGCTGCCGTTTTCACCTCCAGGTTGGAGCAACCGCCTTGGCAACCCGCCGGTCCTTCATTTCCGTCAGGTTCCTGCCGCTATCGCCGCGCGCTTGTGCCGCCTCACGAGTGATGTCATCGTACCGCCACTGATAACTTTCAAGCAGACGAGAATTGATGAGCATAGCGCGAGGACCAGCCACGCATAGATTGCCAGCAATCGCTGCTGGGCGATCTCCAGCCCGCGTTTTTCCCAAATCAACTCATCGGTGGGGAAATTGCGCGACAATTGGGCGGGCGTTGAGTCATCGGGATTCTCTTGAACATATTGCTTGGCTTGCGGCGTGAGGTAATCAGTGGATGCACAGACGCGTCGTGTCTTGGCGCCTCCGGCAGAGACGTACGTGTATCGGCTGAAAGTGCGCTGATAGCAAAACCCGGCAGGTACCGCCAGAAGAAAGAGGAGCGTAGCGCTTGCGATCCACCGTCGCTTGTGCTTCGGGGCCGAGGCCTGTGGGCTCGCGGCTGCGATGAGCAAGAGGACAATTAACACCAGAAACGGAAGAATGCCAACCGCAAAGGAGAACCCCGTTTCGTCCGGGGGGGCGATGCGTATGAGAAAGCCGTCGAAGGCCCCGAAGAGGACAGTTACCATTCCCACGAAAGGCGTAAGGAGCTTCTTGAAATTAGGCATCAGTGTCTACTCGGCGCCATGATCAAATCCACCGGGGTGGGACCGCAGGCGCTCGCTGGCGTTTGCCATTTGTACGGCGGCGTTAACGGATGCCCAGGATCGCCGTCACGCGCGGCCCAGATCTTGTAGTTCTTCTCAGCCAGTAAGATGGTTTTTTGCCCTGACCCCAGTTGGGCGATTCCGGTGCTGGTAACCGGTGGATCGATGGGCGGCTCGCGATAGAGACCGTTGAAGGTGTAATAGACCCGCAAAGCCCCGATGAGGCCCGGGTCATTTCCCTTTATGTTCACGGTTACCTCACACTGTTCCTCTGCCCGGGGTGCTTCATTCCCCAGAGCCTGACCATAGGCCCTCATTACCATTTCCAGATCCTGGTAGATGGCCCCAACCTGTGCTTCGTCGTCGTTGGAGAGCTTACGGTTCGACTGTAGCGCCGTTTGGAGCAGCGAATCGAGCACCACCACCTCACTGTTAAGTTGCAGCAGCGTCGCTCGCCGCAGAGGCGGTCCGGTACGTCGTCGGTAGCTCTTCTCGATCTGGGCATACCATTGGGCGAGCGTTGCCAGTTGCTTCTGGGTGCCAGGACTGCTGATCTGGTTGGCAGAAGCTACGACCACTTGCAAATTCTGGATACTGGCATTCATGCGAGCACGAATTTCGGGATCGACGGTCAACTTTGCCAGGTATTGCTTTTCCTGCAACTGCCGTAGTTCCGCCTCTCCGGCAATCCTTGGAAGTTGCAGACTCGCTCCTTCGGTTAATGTCTTGACATCCTTCAGACTGGGGTTGAGGTCATACACCAACGTGAACGCTTCGGAGTCCGGTACGATGCCGTTGGCCTGAAGCAACGTATAGACGGTGTTGTCACTGGTGATCGAGGCTGGCACAGAGACCAAAGTAACATTGTGAGATGTCCAATCCACTGGGGATAGGTCTTGCGGATTTACGAATGTCATGGTGATAGAGCGGTCAGCTAAAGTAATCTCTGCCCGGGCCAAGGGAAGGGTTCCAAGCATTAGGAGCACAACGAGGATGCCGCGGAATGTCATGGCTTGTTTACCCTTGTCACGAAACCCGATGGTAACGTGAAAACACGAACATCGCTTGCAGTTATACTAATCTATATCACAGATTTTCAGTGATTTCAACCGGCCTTCCCCGGAAGGGTGTGCGACATAGAAGTTAGGGATTTCTCTTGAGCCCTCATGGTGGTCCTTGGGCAGAGGGGTATGTTAGGGATGATGCGAGAACGGCGCCTCGCCGGCTGTGGCATGGACGTCCCGCCCATGCGCCAGCGTGGCCAGGCCGGCCCCGCCCTCGAGTTTGTTCATTTTGAAGCGCGGAATTCGTTCCGCAGCGCGCGAATAGTGGCAAAAAGGCCGTCAGTTTCTGCCAAATACGTGTGCTTTTGTGTAAATGACGTGTCATTTTGCAGAAAATGTCCGTTTCTTCGTCGGGCAAATTGTCATCTTTTTGTTTGTTTTCATACACATAATGGCTTCGGTCGTATAAAAAAAGAATTCTTTTTCTTAGAACCCTAGCGGGCCACGATGCAACCTCCCCCTGCGTCGGATAAATTGTCTTGAGTTTTCCGCGTCAGTCTGGGCATTCGTCCTTTCCTCCGGGTGACCCGGTGGGGGTGCCGCACTCCCCACCCGCCCCTATACCCTAGGCTAATCCAGCGCCCAGGTGTGTCGTCAAGTGAAATCTGGACGGTTTTCCTACCGGCAGGAAAGAATCTTTACGATAGACCGCATTTTTCCTACCGGCAGGAAACCCGGAGTTGCAGGCTGCCGGTATTCAACTCCCTTGGCGTCCTCTCACCCCGGCCGGCGCCGCGGGAAGAATGCAGAATCTCCAGGGCGTGGCCAGGATGGCCACGCCGGGCGGGAGCGGGGCGCTCCCTTGACAGCGGGCAGGACGCGCTACAAGTCTTTGCCCTGCTCGCAGGAGAGGCACAACCTCCAACTTCTATGTCGCACGCACCCTCCCAGGAAGGGGTGCGCGACATAGAAGTTGGAATTAGGCGGCCATAGCCGCCCGACGGCTCTCCCAATAGTAGGGCCGCGACACCTCCACCCGGCCCACCACGCTGAGCAGGGGTTTGGAGCGCAACCCCGCGTAGGGGGCCGCCTGACCACAGGAACAGGGCCGGGTCCGGGGGTCGGCCGGGGGAGCCGGAAATTGCAGCAAGGCGGTCAGGGCCGCGGCGCCGGCCTGATGCACGGTCGCGCGCACGGCGGTTTCGATCGCCTCCAGATCCGTACGGCCGTCTTTATGGCGAACAAAGAAAGAAAATCCACCCCTCCTAACTTCCATGTCGCACACCCAAAGGAAAGTAGCTCATTGTAAAGCCATGCACAAGACAATACACTAACGGATTCGGACAACGGAGAAGGAGAGAACATGGGTGCGCAAATGATGCCGATGGAAATGCCAACCCCACGGCCTGACCGGCAGATGACGGCCGAAGGCTACAGCGGGGACTCCCGCCAAGTCCGCGCCTGGAGTGAACAGATCATCCTGCCGACCTATTTGGTCGGTCCCCCGGAGGCCACACCGCTTTTCTACGACGGGCGTCAGACCCAGCACGCGCAAGCGCATTACTATCCCTACCCCGCCCTGGACATGATCACGGACGTGAAGCAGGACATCGCCTACACTGCCCTGTGCCTCGAGAACGAATACGTTAAGGTGGTTGTGCTGCCCGAGATCGGCGGACGACTCTTCTCGGCCACCGATAAGACCAACGAATACGAATTCATCTACCGCCAGTCGGTGATCAAGCCGTCGAACATCGGCATGATCGGCGCTTGGATCTCTGGCGGCATTGAGTGGTGCTTCCCGCACCACCACCGCGCCTCGACCTTCATGACTGTGGACCACCGCCTGGTGGAGAACCTCGACCACAGCGCCACCGTGTGGGTGGGCGAGATCGAGCTGCGTCACCGCATGAAATGGTTGGTCGGCATCACCCTGCGGCCGGGATCGAGCGCGGTCGAGGTGGCGGTGCGGCTGATAAACAGAACGCCCTTCGCGCAGGCAGCGCTCTACTGGGCCAACGCCGCAGTGCATACCAATGACCAGTACCAGTACATCTTCCCGCCCAGCGCCAGGGTGGTGACGTGGCACACCAAGAATGCCTTCTCGCACTGGCCAGTATCCCATGAGGCTGGTTTCGCGGGCCTCGACCTTCGCGGCATCGACCTGAGTTGGTGGAAGAACCATCCGGCGCCTGGCTCGTACTTCATTCACGATCTCCACGAGGATTTCCACGGCGGCTACGACCACGGCAAGCGGGCCGGGACCATGCACGTGGCCGACCACCGAACCGTCAACTGCGCCAAGCTCTTTGAGTGGGGCAATTGCGCTGAGGCCGAGGTCGAAAACTCCAAGCTTACCGACACTGATGGCCACTATGCCGAGCTGATGGTCGGGGCCTTCTCAGACAACCAGCCAGATTACTCTTGGATGGAGCCGCACCAATGCCGTGAGTTCACCCATTGCTGGTACCCGCTACGCGACATCGGGGTAGTCAAGAACGCCAACGCGGAGGCCGCAGTGAACCTCGAGGCGACCGATGCAGGGCATGTGCGAGTCGGTCTCAACACAACCAGGAGGCATGATGCCGCGCGACTCATCGTCCGCGACACCGCCAGGAACGCCACGGTCCTCGATCAGCAAATCGCCGTTGCGCCCGATCGCCCTTACACCCTTGAGTTTGAACTGACCGCGGGGCGCAAGCTCGCCGACCTGTCGGTCTTGACCATCTCTGCGGACGGCCGCCAACTTATCGCTTACACGCCGGAGCGGCCGACGCCACTGCCGGAGCTACCCGCCCCCGTGACCCAGCCCGATAGGCCGGAAGGGGTGGGCACTATCGAGGAACTCTGTCAGATTGCGGTTCGCCTTGACCAGTTCTACAACCCGGTGCTGACGCCGTATCCCTACCTCGAGGAAGCGCTACGCAGGGATCCGGATGGCGCGCCGGCGAACACCTTCCTTGGCATCCTGCAATGTAAGCGTCTGCTCTTCGCCGAGGCCGAGGCATCGCTGCGCCGAGCGCTGGCGCGGCTGGAGCAGCGCTACACACAGCCGCGGAAGGGTGAGGCCTACTACTACCTGGGCTTGGCGCTCGCCGGCCAGGGACGGGATATTGAGGCGGCGGAGCGCCTTCACCGCGCCGCCTGGTACTCTGAGTGGCACTCGGTGGCCAATTTCCGGCTGGCACAGATCTCGGCTCGTGCCAACGAGCTTCCCCAAGCGCTGAGCTACGTGAACGAGGCGCTGGCGTGGGGCAGCCGCGATTGCGTCGCTCACGAACTGCGCGCCATCCTGTTACGCGGCCTGGGTCGCAGTAACGAGCACGCTGAGGAGATCGCCCGCCTGCGGGAACTCGATCCGCTCAATGCGGTTGCGGCGGGCGAACAGTTTCTCGCGGGCCGCGAGGCAACCTCTGCCCTCATCTCTCTCCTGCGCCACGAACCTGCGAACTGGCTGGAACTGGCAAGTGTCCACCTGTCGGCCGGTCGGTGGGATGACGCATTGGCCCTGCTCGGGCCCGCTCCCGCGAGCAATCGCACGGAACTGGCCGACCACCCAATGATTCATTACTACATTGGGTACTGCTCGGCACGGAAGGGTGATGCGGCAGGCGCGCGGGAGTCGCGCCGGCGTGCCCGCGCCCTTCCGGTCGGAAGCTGCTTCCCATACGGCCAAGAGTCCTGGCAGGTACTGCGCGATGCTGTGGCAGCCGAACCCGGTGACGCCCGTGCGTGGCTCTACCTCGGCAACCTGCTCTATAACCACCAACCCGAGCGTGCCATGGTGGCGTGGACCAAGGCGGCGGAGGCTGAACCTGGGCTGGCACTAGCGAAGCGCAACCTGGCCTTCGGCCATCGCCGAGCCAAGCAGCCTGAACTCGCCATCGATCTGCTCGCTCAGGCTCTGCGCATTGATGACAGCAACCCGCGCTGGATCGAGGAATTCGACGCGTTGCTCGCCCAGGTCGGCGTGGATCCCAAGCGCCGCTTGGAGACCCTGCGTGGCTTCGGCCCCGTAGTCGAGAACAATCCCAACACCCGCTTCCGTCTCGTTCTGGCCAGCCTTGTGGCCGGCGACCCGGACACTGCGATTGATATTCTGGAATCAACGCGCTTCTTCAATTACGAAGCGAGGCGCGACAAACATGAGGCGTTCGTTATGGCCCATCTGATGCGTGGCGACCGCCTGCTGCGGGAGGGCCGGCCCGACGCCGCGCGGCGGGACTATGAGGCGGCGCTAACCTACCCGACCAATCTCGAATCCGGCAAGCCCTACCACGACGACGAGGGCGCCCACATCTATTACAAGCTCGGTTTGGTCTCCCAGGCCGTTGGCGACAGCGCCGCGGCGTCCGCCTGGTTCGAGCGTTCGGCGGCCAGTCGCAATCCGCTGACCTGGTCGGATCGGAACTATTATCAGGGCATGGCATTGCGCTGTCTTGGCCGTGAGAAAGGCGCCGTGGCGCAGTTCGAAGGTCTGATCCGCGCCGGCACGGCGCGCTTCGCCGACGGCCGCTGGTATGACTTTTTCTCCGGCTACCTCGAACAGGAACCGGTCGAATTGCAGCAGTCTACCGTCCACTTCGAGATCGGCCTCGGCCGCCTCGGCTTGGGTGACCCAAGCGGGGCCAAGGAAGAGTTCCGCCAGGCGGTGCGGCTCAATCCGTGCAACGTGTGGGCTTTGACATTCCTGGCGCATGAATGATTATAAGATTCTGGAGAAATCTCGGTCACTTCTTTCCACCGCTCGTAGAATTTCCAATTTCCGTAGCCGCCGACTTGGGGGCGCCGGCGAACTCAATGGCGTGTTCCACCTGGGCGAAGTCATTGCCCATCAGTTTGATGTCCTTGGTCTGGTCGCCGCTCAAGCGGAGGAAGGTCTGCGTGGGGACAGGCCGCGCCCCCCGCACCAGCGCATCCACGACGTTGTTCATCCACACCATGGGCGCCGAACCACTCATCGTTCCGGCACGGAAGCCATCCAGATCGAGGGCCTTCACGTCATCGAAAATCATGGCGGGCCGCGCATCGGCATTATCCCAACGCACTTGCAGGTTGGTCAGGGTCAAGCCGTCCGCGTGGCGCACATAGAAACCGTAGGCAGGGAGAATACCGAACATGTCGGCCTCGGGATACTTGTCTGGGAATTCAGGAACGTCGAGTCCTTTCGCGTCCTTCCCTCCTCCGCGCATCGTGATGTTAACCCCGTCGAGCAAGACCCTCTCCACGGGATAGCCGGGCAGCCCGGAGATGTCGGAAGTCTCCGTAGCGCCGGTGGCCACGACATTCTGGATTGAAACATTCTGAACCGTACCGGGGATGGGATTCGTGAGCCCGCGTCCCCGGTTCCCGCGCCGGATAAAAATTGGGGTCAGGACGCCCTCCATCGAGATGTTGGAAATGACCACGCCCTCGATGTGCGCTCCGTCAACGGCCTCCAGCGAAATGCCGGAACGCGGCGGGCCTCCCTTTTCGCGTGGCAGCATGACGAGGTTCGAGACGGCAACATTCTTAAAGTCGCCGCTGCTCTCTGTTCCAAATTTGAAATTGTTCGCGTTTGTCCGCAGCACGCAATTGGTGACGGCCAGGTGCTCGGTGGGTCGCGCGTAACCCATGGACGGGCTGGTCTTGGGGCAGATGGCGTCGTCGGCCGATTCCACGTAGCAGTTGGCGATGCGCACGTAACGCGATGCGTCGGGGTCAATGCCGTCCGCGTAACTGTTCAAGACGGTGATGCCGATTACATTCACGTAGTCACATCCCCAAAAGCTGACGGAATAATTCGGGGAATTCTGCACCGTAATCCCTTGGATGGTGACGTACTGGCACATCTTCAAGGCAATGGGCTTCGGGCCTTGGCGGTGCGTACGATTGCCATCAATCGTGCCCTGTCCCACGATGCCGATATTGTGTACGCCCTCGGCAACTGCGAGTCCGTAATGGAAATAAGTGGTTTCGTTGTCGGAAACGGATTTGAAGGGCAACTCCTCATATTTGTCGAAATCCGCGTCGTCGGGGCTCTCGGCCAGCGTCGCTCCGGCTTCCAGGTAGAGCGTCACGTTATTTTTCAGCCGGATGGTTCCAGAGATGTAACGGCCGGGGGGAATGTGCACCTCGCCGCCGCCCTGCTTCTCCGCGGCATCGATGGCTGCTTGGATGGCTGCCGTGTCCTTGGTGACCCCGTCACCTTTCGCGCCGTAATCGCGTACGTTCAGCGCAGCAACCGCCGAGATGGCAAACGCCAGGGAGAAAGCCCCGACCACGGCAATGCGCAGTGGCCAACAGTAGTTAGCCGTATGGCGCGTCCCATTGTAAATTGTCATGGGGTTACCCTCCGGCAAGTTTCTTACCATTGGTTCGCCCACAATTCAATCCCCCTGGAGGGTGTTATTTTCACGTTGAAAGTAATGTCACGGAAGGAAGGCCAAAAAACCCCCGAGGTGCCTGGTCGAGCCGGCCCGCAGCACCATCTCGGAGTGCATCGCGCTCGCCGGCCTGTCGGGCCAATTCCTTAATGACGCGGCCCCGCTGATGAAGTTGGCCATGGTACTGAGCGCGCCTATGCGCATCATGCTAAAGCAGCCAGTGGTATTTCAGGTTGTGCTGGCGTCGTCGGCCAGACCGGCCCCTTCAGTTGGACCATCGGTTCAAAAGTCAGCCAGATCGAACTGGCATATCCAGGGATGGCACCGGTGCTAACCCTGCACTGAGACCCATCGACTTGACGAATGAGCGCCGCGTCAAAGAATCCATCTTCTTTACCCCCTGGCTAGAGTTTTGACCCAGGATTTCCATTTTGGCCCCCTGGCAGCGCTCACTGAATACGAAACGGTCGAATATTGTCGTCCTCAACGTGCGCGACCCCGCATCGTCGAACATAAATTTCAAGGAATGCTGAAGGCCCGGGTTTCCATGTTGGCGGCTCCGCTGAAATCCACCTTCACGTGCCAGAGCTTCGTCTGGTAGTCCCAATACCACCCGGACTTCGCGGCCTTCAGCCGATCCAGACTACTCAACTCCTCCAGCTTCAAGTTCCCGGCTTCCACCCCCGCCGGCCGGCGCTCGGCATAACCCACGGTCACCGGATTCCATCCCTGATTCGAGACCACGCCTACCCGCACCCCTTCCTGCGTCGCTTCCACCAACGCAATCCGCATGTCCGCCATGGTTATAAACTTCTCCGTGTCCCCAATCACCGCCATGCCATTGGGCAATATCGGCGCTACGACGAAATACTGGTGTTTCGCCTCGCGTACCAGTCCGACCGGCGAATTCGCATCCCGAGTGAAGGCCGTGCCGGTGTCCCAGTCGTATACAACGGATTTACCGGCTCCCAGATCCGACGGTGTGAAACTCGGAGCGTAGCCTGCTGAAGGCAGGCTGAGGACGTAGTTCCAGCTCTTCCCGGCAAAGTTCGACTCGGTGTAGCCGAGCGCACAGCCTTCTTGATAGCAGCGGTCAATCGGCACAATCGGCCGATCCGCCTTGAGGACGAGTTCGTCGCCCTGGCGATAGGTGTGGCGCAGAAGGTGGAAATTACACTCCCCAATTCTGTGACCGAGCTGGATGGACCCACCCAGAAGATTCGCAACTAAAGTGTCTTCAAACGCGTTGGGATCAGCAATCGTTTGAATATTGTCGCGCGACGGCCAGATGCCGACGGCTCCATAAAACGCGCTCGCAAAAATCACGTGCTTCCAGAAAAACGGATCGTGATTATCCGGGTTGTCGGGCTGCTGATTCGGCTCCGCCATCGGCACATGATGATCCTCGGTGGCTTGAAGAGAAACCATCACCGGGTTTTGCGTGGACTCCATGACGTTCCTTGGAAGCTGCATACAATACTGAATGTCGATGCCTTTTGCCTGGAGAGCCTTCGCCATGTTTTTGAAATAGGCATCCATCTTATCGATGCCCGACATCATCAACCGATTGCCCTCGTAGTCACTGAGGTAATCGTGTTGGAGCAGGATCGTCCCCCAGGAGGCTAACTTGTCCGCCGTGTCTTGCCAATATTGCAGACTATAGAACACGTCGCCCATCGACCCGGGGATTTCACCGCCCACGTCGAAGAAAGCATATTTCTTTCGGTAGGGGCTGTTGGACCGTATCCACATATAGTACAACTCGAGCGGCTTGCCGAGCCTCTCGTGAAATTTGGCGAGCCCCTCGGGGAATAGGTCTGCCCTGGGCTCGAACAAACCCTCCGCCCGGTCCCGCTGCTGGGGATCATCTAAAACATGATAGGCGCCAAGGCGCAGATCGTGGTCCTTTGCTTCCTTTTCTATTCCCAGAATAATATCCGCATACGTTTTGTAGCCGGTCTCTTTGAATTCATGCTCATAGTAGTAGGCCCCGGCGTCATCCATGTAGACCAAATACTTCAATGTGTCATCCTGATATTTCGAGGGAATCTTTTTCCCCGCCTTTTCGAGCAGCGCCCGGCCCCACTCTTGAAACGTATTATGGATACCCTGGCCGACGACCATGATGTGCTGATGTTCGAAGCCGGCCGGTATTTCCTGTGCCAGCCCCTCGATTCCGCAACTGATCGCGCCTCTGGACACCTCGTTCCCCATGCCGAGCGGCCCGGACTGTTGCGTAGAAACAAGGTAGTTGCTGAAGGATGATAAGATGACGGTCCGGTAGCCCTCATCTGAAACGACCAGCGGGTCCACCGAGCCCTGTACGCTCTGAGCATCCCCCCAAGCCAGCCGATGATTCCACATTCCGCCACTGGTCCAGGAATACAGATTCTGCGGCAATCCCCAGTTAGGAGCAACAAACTGGGGGAAGGCTACGGACGGGACGGTCCAATCGCCGTTCGCGTAATTCTTGAATCCGTTAGGGAAACGCTGAACAAATATCAGGAACGGTCTGTCCTGATAGAGGTCGAAGGCGGTGATGATCGATGTTTGGGTTCCGGGAACGGTCCAGCTCACGTCGACAAAGTCATAGCTGCCCAAGGAATCCTTCGCCGAGCCTGTCTTGACCGCAGCAAGTACAAGCCGCTCGTCGGGGTTTTCATCGCCGCGTACAGGGTTGAATTTGCTAGCCGTGCTCGTGAACCAACGGTGATTGGCCCATATGCTGATCAATCCCCTGCCGAACCACATTGTCTCCTCTCCCTGGGAGAGGCCTGCCCCGGCGGCATGATCGCTGAGTTGTGAGACTGAGTAATAGCCATTTTTAAGGTTAATCGTTACGACAGTACCAAATTTATTGTTTAGCGTGTAGGCCGACTTGGTCTCCAAAGCTCGGAGACTTGCGGGCCGCAACAAAAGGAATAACGTCCAGAACCACAATGAAATAGCCGATGGTTTGCATTCACTCCAGTGAGACATCACGCCTCCTTTGAGAGAATTCCTTCCGTCGTACTTTTCTGGAATACCGCACGCCTCCGAGGCCCCTAAGTTCTTTCCAGCCGCAAGGCCGGTCACCGGGGCGGGAGTAAGGAGGGATCGAGCTCTTTCGCGCGTTGAAATTCGGCACTTGCGGCTCCCGCCTCGCCTTTTTCCCGGAGCGCTAATCCAAGGTTGTAGTGGGCCGCCGCATTGTTGGGTTCCAGGCGCAGCGCTTCCCGGAATTCAGCAGCCGACCCGTCCCAATCGCCCTCCTGAAGAAATGCGAGGCCGAGATTGCTGTGGCCCTCCGCAAAGCCGGGGCGCAGTCGGTTGGCCTCGCGAAATTCCTCCGCCGCAGCGCGCGCGTCCCCCTTCTGAAGCAAGGCCAAGCCCAGGTTCAGGCGTGCATCTACATATTCGGGCTTCAATGCCAGGGCATTCTGGAATTCATTTATGGCGCGGTCGATCTGCTGCTCCTCAAGGGCGGCCAAGCCTCGGTCATAGTGCGCCTCCGGGAAATCGGGAGCCAGCGTCAGGGCCTTATCAAACTCAGTGATGGCCCCCTTTTTGTCACCACTCTTCCAGAGGATCATGCCCAAACTGTCGTGAGCTTCGGCGTACTCGGGCTGCAAAACGAGAGCTTTTTGAAGGTTTTCGCGCGCCTCCTGCATCTCGCCTTTTTGTTCCCAAGCCAATCCCATCAAGTAATAGGGTACAGGGTCCTTGGGCCAGAATTTCACCGCCGAATTGGCATCCTGCAGAGCGGCGTCGGGATTATGGCGCTGGAGCTGCTCGGAGGCCGACTCGATAAGCCTCTTGGCTTGGGACAGCCCCGTCCGAAACTCACTGAGTGCGGCAATTTCGTCGAACTCGTGCTTGGCAACGTCGCGCTGTCCCTTCGCACGGAGAATTACCGCCCGGCTGTAACGCGCGTCTTCGTAATTGGGCTTGATGGCGAGAGCGGTTTCGAACTCTTTGAGTGCTGCATCGGGATCGCCGGCTTCGCGCAAGGTGACTCCCAGATTGTAATGAGCTTCGGGATCCCGCGGGGCGAGGCGCGTAGCAGTGCGCAATTCGAGTAAGGCGTCCTGAAGTTTTGTCTGACGGCGCAATACGGCGCCTAAACTCATGTGAGCTTGCGCAAATCCAGGTCGCAGACGGACGGCTTTGCGAAGCTCGCTGGCAGCATCCTCGAGTTTGCCCAGGCGTGCCTGGGCCAAACCTAGGTTATAGTGGGCTTCGACGGAGTCTGGAAGAAGTTCTGTGGCTCGACGCAATTCTGGAACAGCCCGTTCCAATTCATTCCCACTCGCCAGGGCCAGCCCCAGGCCCAGATGGGCGGGCCCGGATGCGGGGTCCAGTGTCACCGCCGCGTGCAGAACCTCGATCGCTTGATCCAACTGCCCGGCTTTGTTCAGGGTGATGCCGAGGTTGTAATTCGCCTCGGCATCTTGAGGGCAAACTCGAACGGCCTGACGAAATTCCTGTAGAGCCGCGAGAAGCTGCCCACTCCGCGCTAGCTTGATACCGGATTGGTTGTAAGGTTGAGCCTTCCCGGGGCACCCTGACTCGAGATTCAATCGGCTGGACTCCTGCCCGAATGCCAGGCCAAGAATCCCAAACAAAATCACGAACCCCACACCCGAGGTCAATGGGCCATGTAGGAGTGAGACCGCCCCCGGTGGGGAAGTTCGGATATCATCGGTCGAGACAGCGTCTTGAGATCGGAGGTTGACAATTCCACTGCCTCGAATCTCGGTAGCCCCCCTTGCCATATCCTCACCCTGGCAGGAACCCAACCGAATCAGCCAAACCTTAGCACGTTGGGACACTACCCACCCGCCAGAAATTTTAATGGATTCTGAAAGCCCGGGTTTCCATTTCCGTAGCCCCGGCAAAATCCACTTTCACATGCCAAAGGTTCGTCTGGTGATCCCAGAACCAGCCCACCTTTTCCGCCTCCAGCGCGTCCAGACTACTCACCTCCTCGAGCTTCGTGCTCCCTGCCTCGACCCCTGCCGGTCGTCGCCCCGCATAACCCACCGTCACCGGATTCCATTCGTGATTCGAAATCACCCCTATCTCCAACCTTTCCCCTGTAACTTCCACGGAAGCAATCCGCTTCTCTCCCATCGTCACAAACTTCGCCACGTCCCCAATTACCGTCATCCCGTTCGCCAGCAGCGGCGCCACCACCATGTATTCGTGCTTGGCTTCGCGCTTAAGGGGAATCAAGGCCGACGCATCCACGATCGATACCTGGCGCGTGCCAAAGTGGTATACGGCCCACTGGCCATTCACCCCCAGATCCGAGACGCTGAAGGCTCGCAGATATCCGGCGTCGGGGAGACTCAGCACATAAAACCACTGGAGGCCGTTCCGCTCCGAGGCCGTGTAACCCACCGCGCCCCCCTCCAAATAACACCGGTCCAGGGGCACGATGGGATAGTCAGCCTTCAAGATCAGTTGGTCTCCTTCCCGGTACGTCTTCCGCACCAGGTCGAAGTTACACTCCCCAATCCGGTGCCCTAATTGAATTTCACCACCTAGCAGGTTGGCCAGCAACACGTCCTCGAACGCATTGGCGTCCGCCATGGTTTGGATGTTATCCCTCGAGGCCCAAATCCCCACCGCCCCATAAAAGGCGCTGGCAAAAATCAAGTGTTTCCATACGTATGGATCGTCGTCCTGCTTCGGGGCGGGAATATGGTGATCCCATGAACCCTGGACCGAAACCACGATCGGATTCTCCGTCGATTCCATGATGTTGCGCGGAAGCTGCATACAGTACTGCATGGTGAAGTTCTTTTCTTGTAGGGCTTTCGCCATGTTTTTGAAGTACGTGTCCATACGATCGACGCCGGCCATCATCACCGGATCACCCTCGTAGGCGCTCAGAAAATCGTGCTGAAACATCGTATCTCCCCAGGATGCCACCTTCTCCGCTGTATACCTCCAATAGTCGAGCGAGTAGTAGACATCGCCCATTCCGGCGCCAGGCGTCCGGGCGGAGGGAGTGGTGAAATGGGGATACTTTTTTGGATACTCTCCTAGCGGCGCCAACCAACAGTAATAAGCCTCAAGTGGCACGCCCAGCTTTTCATGCAGCCAAGCCAGCCCATGCGGAAACAGGTCCTCCCGGGGTTCAAATAGTCCTTCATGGTCGTGTAATTGGTCCTCGTCTTGCACTTGGTAGGCGCCGATCCTCAATCCATGTTTCTTGGCATCCTCAGCTATTCCCAGGATGATGTCCTCGTATGCCTTGTAACCTTCCTCCTTGAAACCATGCTCGCGATAGTAGGAGCCGTAGTCATCCCAATATACCGGGTACTTCAGCGTGTCGCCTGCGTACTTGGAAGGGAACTTTTTCCCCGCCCGTTTCAGCAACATCTCGCCCCACGATCGAAATGTCTTTCCGATTCCCTGACCCGCCACCAGAATATGGGCATGCTCAAATCCAGCAGGAATATCTTCCACTAATCCTTCGATGCCACAATTGATCGCCCCTTTGGACGGGTTGGTTTCGTCCATCGCCGCCACGGGCGCAGACTGCTGGGTGGCGGCAAGGTAATTCCCAAAGGGCGAGAGAACCAACGCATGGCAGGCTGAATCGGCGAGCAGCAACAAATCAACTGTCCCCCCCTGACTGGCAGCATTCCCATAGGCGAAGCGGTGGGTGAACATTCCTCCGCTGGTCCATGAGTAAAGGTCATTGCGATCTTCAAAGTCCGGCAAGAATTGAGGGAAAGCTACCGAGGGCACGATCCAATTGCCGCTGGCATACTTCTTGAAGCCGTGGGGAAAATTCTGAACGAATACCAGACAAGGAGCCTCCGAGTATAAGCGGAATCCGGTTACGACGTCGGTCGGGGAGTCCGGAACCTTCCACGTCAGATCGATGGACTCATAGCTGCCCAGATGGTCCTCGCTCCTGCCAGTTTTCATATCGGTCAGAAGAAGTTTTCCCTGCGGCTGTAAGTAGGCGCTGGCCTCCGGATATTTGACATCGGCGCTCCGGTACCAGCGTCGATTTTCGAGCACGCTGGCGAGGCCCGTTCCCAACCAGCGCTCCCCTTGGTAGCGTACGGAATAAAGACCCGCCTCCGGTTCAACCCTCAGCGATATCCCGAACCGGTTTTCGAGCGAATGCGCCGAGGGTTGAGCGCTCGAAGCGGCAGACGCGGCCGGTAGGGTTGGGAATGCAAAGCTGATGGGGACAGACAAGGCGCCAATTCCGCCAGCCACGGCCTTTCCGAAATCTCTGCGGGTCAGGTGCTTCATTCAGTTTCCCCTCCGATGAGGATCAGATTGCACAATAGCCAGTGATGTGAAACCCGCCGATACCCAGTTCGTGGCCACTTCTGCTCGCTCCCAGCGGATCAGAAGAGAAGTTTCAGTGCCAACTGCCCGATGCGCGGGTCATTGGCACCCGTTATGTCGCCGAAAGTGGCGGAGCCGAAGGTTCCACCGGGAAGTCCGAACTGTGCGTGGTTGAAGATGTTGAAGAATTCGGCGCGGAATTCCAGCGACCATCTCTCCGTGATCTTGGTGTCTTTCAGCAGGCCAATATCCCAGTTATTCAAGCCCGGCCCATGGAAGAAGCGCCGGTTGGCGTTACCCGGCACCCCTAAAGCCTCCGAGGTGAAGGGAGTGGTAGAAAAATCCTGAAAGCCCGCGGTCGTTCGCGGATCCGTATACTGGATTGGCGTCCCGCTATAGTTGGGCTTGTCCACATCGCTCTGGCCGCAACCACACAGCGACAGGTCGCCATTTTGGTGCAAGGGCACGGGCAATCCGGTAGTGAAACGAGTGATGCCCGTCACCGTCCAGCCATCGAGGGCCTTGTGCAGGGGGCCCGCCGATGATTGGACGAGATGCCCAAAGGGTAAATTGTAGTTGTAACTCACTACGAAGTTGTGCGTCATGTCAAAGGACGAGAGGGAATAGCTCAAACTCGTTTTATAAGGGTTGGTGAAATCGTAAAAGCCCGAACTGTCGTCCAGGGACTTCGACCACGTGTAACCCGCAAGAAAGCTAAGCGGGCCGGCCCTCTTCTCAAGGCTCAACTGAAAGGCACTGTAATTCGAATTCCCAATCGTCGCCATATCGGGATTATACGAAAAATCCAGAATCCCCTGGCTTAGGTAACGGCCCGAGGTGACCGAGTAAGGACGCGTCCCGTTGAACGTCTGGCCGTTGATGCTGTAGATACTATCCTCGCCGTGCTGGCCGCAGCCGCTGCTCGCTTGCCCGGCTGCCGTGTAGAGGGCGAGAATCTGCACGCATCGCGAGATGATGCCGGGATTAGTTTCGATCTGCGTTAGGAGGTGATGCCCGAAACCACCGACATAAGCTAGGGTCAAAATCGTGGAGCTGCCGAGTTGACGCTGAAGGTTGAAATTAGTCTGCTCCTCGTAGGGGAGAGTGTTGTGGGGATCAACATTCTGCGACGAGGTGATGGGCTGGTACACGGCAAAGCTGAGGTCGGAGTCAACTCCGGGATAAACGAAGGGGGTCGGAAAGGGTTGAGGGTGGATCAGGCCGTTCACGCGGCTCCGATTAGGCTCTTCAAGATAAACCAGGCCCGGGGCAGAGTAGAAGTCTCCGAAGGGCGCGTCCCCGATCTGGTACAACTGTGAGACTTGCTGAAATGACGTGTAGAATATCCCGAAGCCGGCCCGAATGCTCGTCTTGCCCGGACCACCGAAGATCCTCTCTGCGGCGCCGCCGCTGAAGCCCGGTGAGTAGGCTATGCCAAGCCGGGGCGCAAAATTGTCATAATGCGTGTTCGCCAAAGTGGGGGGAACGCCATGGTCCCCAGGAAAATCCCAGCCGGTGGGCGAGTTGACGAAAGTCGTCGATTGTTCGCCGGGGAGAAAAATCTGGAGGATATTATGGGTGTCATAAAATGGCGTGCTGATCTCATAGCGCAGGCCATAGTTCAGGGTGAAGTTCGGGCGGAACTTAAAACTATCCTGGGCAAAACCCGCAAAGTATTTGGTCCTGCCATGTTGGGATTCGATGTCTAACTCAACGAACCCGTCGGGTGCCCCCAGCAGGTAATCCGCAAAATCGTTGCCCGTCTCCCCCCCGTAAAAGCTGAAGCCGCCGTTTTGAGCGTTGGCCTGACCTGAGTCGATACAGTAATAGCGAACGTCGGCGCCAAAATTGATGGTATGCCTGCCTTTAACCTTAGAGTAGTGGTCGGAAATCTGCCAGGTGAAATTCTTCTGGCGGTTGATATAGCTTGGGGTGCCAAAGTAGACGGAATAAGCCCCATCGAGTCCGATGTCCGGAACCCCTTCGTATTGTGGCGTGTTGGAAACAATCCCGACCCCACCTTCCACGAATCCGTAGTCACTGATCTTCGTGCCCAGTTCCCCGCTGGTCGGCAAGCCAGTGAAAAGCGTCAGCCGGGTATAGTTAATCATCAGTTCATTGACGGCCGTGGACCCGAAGGAATGCGTATTGCGGATGTTGGCCTGCTGCCCTCGAGTGGGTGTAGTTCCGGGGAATCCCGGTACGTCCGCGCCGGCAAAAGGATTCAGGAGAAGGGAATCGTCGAAGTGGTAATAAAAAGACCACAGGCCCGTCCGCTTATTGTTCAGATCAACTCGCTCAGCCCACTTGTCGTCGCGCAACCGCGTGAGGTAGGCAGAGGATAACCAGATGGGAAGCCCGGAGCCCAGGTATTCTGTGGGCGCCGGGAAGAACTTGAGAGTGCCTTTTGCCGCCGGATCAAAGGCCGTCTGTGGAATCACCTGACCGGGAAAGACGCAATCGGCCGTCGAATTGCAGCCGGAGTACCAATAGGGCTCGCCGGCGGTGACGGCATAACCCAGGCGAGTGCTGAGAGTCGAGGCGAAATCACCGGGGGCATTATCGCCGCGCACCGTCCCCGTGAGGGAAGGGAGGCCACGCATGTTGACGTCGGAAAAGTCCCCTCCCTGCTCGGTAGTCGAGGGGTCCACAGTCACGCCGGTGGTGAGGCCACGCTGTTCCCGCGTGCCCTGGTAGTCGGTGAAAAAGAATAGACGGTCCTTGAGGATCGGTCCCCCGAAAGTTCCTCCAAACTGGTTGCGCCGGAAGACTCCGCGCGCAGTGCCGGGCAATTCTTGTCCGGTTACGATGTTGGACTGATTGAGATCGAAGAAATTCCGGGAGTCCAGGTCCGAGTTTCGCACGAACTCAAAACCATTCCCGTGGAATCTATTGGTCCCTGATTTGGTGACGACGTTGACGATTCCTCCCGCGAACTTGCCAAATTCGGCGTCGAAATTGTTGGTGACGACCCGGAATTCCTGAATCGCATCGAGGGTGGGAACAATCGCGGCGCCATCGGTCCGCGGCTCTTCCACATCTCCGCCGTTGACCAGGAACGCGTTGCTGGTCTCCTGGGCCCCATTCACGGAGAAGAGGCCCTCATCCAACTCGCCCGAAACCGCGCGATCGGTTTCTACAATCGGGCTCGTGATGGGCACCACCCCCGCCTGAAGGCTCAGCAAATCGGTGTAGGAGCGACCGTTCAAGGGCATCGAGGTGATCGTGTTGCTCTCGATCACGTTCCCAAGCTGGGTATTGGTTGTCTCAACTTGGGCCGCTTCGGCCGAAACCTTCACGGACTGCGTTACGGCGCCTACCACTAATCTAAAATCTGCCCGATAACGTTGATTGACGAGCAGGGTTATCCCCGACTGGATGGCTTTCTCAAAACCCGGTGCCTCAACCTCGACGCTGTAGTCAGCACCAATGGGAACGGCCAGAAACTCATATTCTCCGGCACTGTCGGTAACGGCTTGACGAACCAATCCCGTGGACGGGTTTCGAAGGGCGACATGGGCTGCGGGGACAGCGGCCCCACTGGGATCGGTAACCGTCCCGAGGATTGCGCCGGTCACATCTGCCCAAAGTAAGCGACTGGATGATGCGATCGCCAGGCCCAGAACTACCAGGAAGTACAAACCAATACTCTTTTTCATCGGTACCACCTCCGAATGTGTGTGCGACCCGGAACCCGACGGCAAGACTGACTAAAAGGTCTGAGTTTCCACGACCTTAGAATTCCTCAGATAAAAGGGCACGTCCCCTCGCCTTTGCTAGACCCCACCCATTTGTGTCCTGGAAGAATAACATCCTATGATGACAGTACATTCTCATACCTCTTCTTTGCGACCTTGTCAAGCCGAAAGTCTTTTTGCTTCCATAAATCGATCTGCCAACCGATTCGAACCTAGAAACCGGCGCAACTGATAGCGGCGGTCGCATCCACTGCTTAAACGAAGCCGCCCCTCGCGCAGGCTCCCCTCGAACGCCTAATAATTCACCGTTATCTGCAGCCGACCCGCCGAGAGCGGGAGATGAATCCGTTCTTTAGCGGCATCAAAATCTGTCCAGCTCTTTCCATTAATCTCGACGTCTCGGATCCGCTTTTGAGCGGGATGTCGCACAACCCACCACGCTGCCTCAAAGGCGTTCCGGGTCGGCAAATGGACGTCGGCTTGAATGCTCGATTCTTTGCCTTCGATCTTGCAACTGATGGGTCCGAAGTAGGTCGGCGCCTCTCGAAGCTCAATCGTTTCTCCCGAGGCAAACCACCGCCGCGGGGCCCCCGCAGTCAGCCAAAGCGTCTTGTCCTTCTCCAGGACCAGGCTGTCCCGCAGCATGTTTACGAAGTGCATCTCGTCGGAATTTTTGTAGAATGGCCCGCTCGCGTGCCGCCATTCGCGATACTCTTCTGTGAACGCATTCACGTCAGGGTAAATCGAAGCCGTAAAGTCGTTAAAGAGCTGGCGAATGACCGCCGGCGCTCTCCCCGGAGCAGATAGGGTAGAGCCGGGTTCTGAAGATTCGGCTCCCATGACATACCGCCACGGCTGAACCAGTACTCGTCATCCACCCAACCGTGCACATTCAAGCCTAGCGGGCTGGACAAGGTCAGATTGTCCTCCCAATCGTCGAGGATCCAATCGGCGATTCGCTCGTCGCTCTCGAATACGCCGGTGACGAGCAAGTTCACTGGCCCGGTCAACAACTCACGCGTCGCCGCCAGTCGGAAGCATGGCTGTACATCGGCAAAGCGGGAATAAAACCCCACTCGATTCGGCCCAAACAGCCGGAACCTCTGATGGGGATGGGTGGGCACATAAGGAACATAATGACCATTCCTCAAGCGGGCCACGGGAGCGAGCCGCGACGCTCGCACGACCGCATTGCGTAAGTCTTGCCGGTAAGACCGCGCTTCTTCCGCGTAGTGATCCGCATCGGCATGGTGGATATCGGAAAGCGCCTGCGCCAGCCGAGTCAGGCCTGCCAGGGCCCAGGCGTTAACCGTAAACCAATTCGCCCAATCAGCATTGTCCTCCAGGTGGCCGGCGGGCAGCAGCCCATACTCTGCAACCTTTTCGTTTCCCTCAAGAATCTGGGTGAGTCTCCTCTGCTCAATCACCCAGTCGGCGGCACGCTTCATGCTGGGCGCCGCGTTTTGAAGCCAAGCGGCGTCACGGGTAAAGAAATAATGTTCTCCCAGCGCCCAAAGCGCCGCACCGTGATGGAGGTTGTAATCCCCTTCGGTGTAATCACGGTCGTCCGCAATATGCATTCCGTTGTACACCCCTTGCTGATCGCCCGTATATGTACCGGGAAGAGGCACGGTGCCCTGTAATTTCATAACCGCTTCGAGATACGCTTCACTTCGCTTCTGGTCGCCAAGGCCGTCCAGGGTGACACACTGGGAGCCAATTTCATTGACAAAAGCCTGGTAAAGGTAGCTCGCCGGTGCGTAGATGTATAAGCCACTCAGGGGATCTTTGGTCGCGGTGATGCGGGTATGAATAAGGGCCGCTTTGACAAAACTGACAAAGCGGGTCTCGGGGAGAGCAAATGGCATCGCTTGAGCAACCACGCCGCGCCAATAATGAACAATGCGCTTCCGTTCATCTTCGTAATTGAGAGCTGCCAACTGAGAACGCTCGGCCGGCGTAAGTCTGGGGATAAAGGGGATCAAAACGGTCAGCACGCAGTCCCCATCGGGAGGCAAAGCGGTGGCAATATGGAGCCCTTGCAAGACTTGCCCATCTCCATTGATCTCCGCGACCGAAACCCGGGACGAATCGGGAAGCCGCAAATGCGCCCGGACCAGTTGGCGATCCGCTTCCAACAGCATCTCATTCTTAAACTCCACAGGCTCTGAGGGGGTGACGCCTAACCAGAGGTGAGAGGTATTGGCGTTGGCCAGGGTGTTCTTGATCTTGAACCTCATCATCAGAACCGCTGGGGTTCCCTCATTCCGGCCCGGATCTTCCGCTTCGAGAGGACCCGTCAGGACCGTGGCAAAAGCCTCTTCTGAATAGTGGATATCTTCATTGGACCAGTTCACCATTGGGACCGGCAAATAATCCTCCAGGATGGACATCTTGGAATCTTCCGCTTCGGGCCGGAATGTCGGTCTCAATCCCGTCCCCACCCGCCAGGAAATTTGATCCTCGGGCCACTCCAAGCGACGCTTTTCTGCCCCTTTTGCCTTGGTCCCCACCTTGCTAATATGAATGTGCCCGCCCCAGTCAAAGGCAAACTTCTGCCAGCTTGCATCGAGGGCCAGAGGCAGGTACAACGGGCCGGGCCACTGGCGGTGCATGGGGTCGAGAGGAGGAATTTCTTTGCTGGCTCGCTCGTAGCTTTGCTCGGGTTCTTGGGCCAGCATCTCTCGAATCTTCAGTGGCGGGTTGGCCGGCGGTACAAAAGGCCGTCCATCCGACGCTGCCACCACGCAAGCATCGAAGTCCGGAACATAGATCGGCCCCTTTTCCAGGTCCGCCACGTCAAAAGAAAACGTCCGGTCTCCCGCCTCAATCGTTACCACCGTATTGTCGTTCGACCCCGGCAGAAATTCTTGGGATGCCAAAATACTTACGATCAATCCCTTGCCCGACCCATTCGTCGTGATCTGGAACCGTTCCGCGTTCGCGGAGTCCCCCGCCGACTCTTTCCAGAGTCTGGCCTGGGTAAGAACGCCGCTGTATACCTTGACCTTGCCGAGCCATTTGTAGGTTTCCTTGCCCCTAACACCAAGCTCGACGCGGAATTCGACCGGCTTGCTTCCCGAGCCGCTAAAGACCTCTACCTTCTCGATCTCAGGCGCCGCGGCAAATACCAGCCTCATCTTCAACGCGCGACGGTAACTCACGAGGCCTTCATTGTTAGCGTTGGGATTCTCGTATTCTTCAAGAGGCAGAAACCGGTAAGTGCACGCGTGTTCGCCTACTTCTACCTTGGTCGCCGCCTCCAGCCATTTCCCTTGCCATGGGTCGTCCGCAGGATCCTCGGTGCTGGGCATCTGCGGCCGTGGATATGGCCAGTTCTGAAACCAATATTCAAGCTTCCCTGGCGCGACGGCACTCCCGCGAGCAAAATGGACCACGACTTTATGAATGTCGCGCTCCTCGGCCCATTGCAGACCATAGACGTATCTTCCATCATCAAGCTTGACTGCACCCTTGCCCGCGTGCCCAGCCTTGTAATCAAATGCCACTTGCAGCAACCTCGGATCGTCGGAGCTACAGCTTCGAGCGAAAGGGGCAATATCCAACAACTCTCCTGGATGGGCCGGGTCCGTGACCGGATGGCTCGCCAGTTCCGCGCCGTGCAAGGCTTGAGCATGAGCATTTGAGCCCTGAAGGGCCTGGCTGCCCAGGTAGCCAGCGACGCCACCTCCAGCGGTCTCGAGGAATTTTCTCCGTGACAACGGTCGCTTCATAATCATGCCTCCGGAAACAGGAAATTGGGCGTCAGCACAACACCCAATTCATCACCACGTCTGACTCTTGTGAATCCAACGAACGTGCGTGACCTCTCACCTTAATCCGTAAAGAGTAGCCGGCCGTTCTTTCTTCGCCTGCTTCACAGGGTCACATCAAAGTCCGCGAAGTTCCCCGAAGGGGAACAAGATCATTAGCCGTAGGTGAAACCTACGGACAGTGAGCGGCAAGATATTCGACCCCGCAGGGGTCGAACATCCGTCCGCTCCGCGTTCCACGGGTTTCACCCCTGGCTAATGACCTTCGGCCCCTGCGGGGCCGCCACGCTGTCTCGACTTTGGCGGGACCCCGACGCACTTCATTTTCTTCTTGACAAGACCCACGTATTAGGCTATCATAAAGGCATTGGGATCGAGGTCCAATCCGCCCGTGGTGCGAAGGGCGCGTCGCCAGCTAGCCCATCGGTCAACAAGGAGGCAGGCCGACAAATTGTACGAATGGCAGTGGGACATTATGGCCCTGGTCGGACAATGCGTCCGAAGCTGAGAACTTACTGAAAACAAAGGGTCGAAAAAGCGATTTTTCTCCTCCCAAAGCTGACAACATACTGAGAAGAAGACCACTTACAAACAATTCCAAAAACAATGTTATGGGGTGCAAATTGTCCGACTGAAAGGGCGCCAAATTGTCGCTCTGACACGCTGGAAAAACCCCGCTTGGTGCGAAATTCGGGCTATATCCTCCTTCTCTTCCTCCGTCAGAAGCGCACCGAAATGGTCATCGGCGCCGTCCTCAGCGGGAGGCGAATTCGCTCCGTGGCCGCATCATAATCCTGCCACGGTTTCCCATCGATCGTCACCGAGCTGATTTTCTTACCCTCAGGAGCGCGCACGACAAACCACGCCGTCTTGTAGGGGTTTCGGGTAGGCAGCGTAATCTGTGCGTCCACTCCCTGGCTGCCGGGTTCAAGCTTGTAACTGACGGGGCCAAAGTAACTAGGAGCCTCGCGGAGTTCGATCTTTTTTCCCGGTGCGAGCCATGCCCTGGGTATTCCGGGCGCCAACAAAAGGGTTTCACCCTTTTCGAGTAGGAGCATGTTCCGCATACAATATATCGTTCTCAGCTCTTCCGATTGTTTATAGAAAGGGCCGGACCCATGACCCCATTGATGGTACTCCTCCGTAAAAGCATTCACATCTGGATATAGGCAAGAGACATAATTGTTATAGAAGTCGCGAACGGCAGCGGGAATTTCATTGCGACGAAGATAAACGATGATGGGATTCTGTAGATTGGCTTCGAACACCATGCCGCCGCGGCTGAACCAATATTCATCATCGACCCAACCGTGCACGTTCAGGCCAAGCGAGGTAGACATGGTCTGATTGTCCTCCCAATCATCCAGGACCCAGTTGGCCAGCGGCTCGTCCTCACCAAATGCTCCGAAGAGCACCAAGAGAACCACCGAATACAACACCTCGCGCGTGGCCGATGCTCGGAAGCAAGGCAGTATTGGCTCGGCGTAACGTGAATAAAGACCCACGCGCGCCGGCCCGTGCAGCCGGAACCTCTGGTGAGCCTTGGTCGGCACCCAGGGGATGTAGGTATTGTTGCGGAGCCGCGTGACCGGCGCCTGCCGGGAGGCACGAAGCACGGCTTGGCGGATGTCTTGCCGGTAGGCCTCTGCTTCCTGGGCATAGTGGGCGGCTTCGGGCGCGCCGGCGTCTGCCAACGCTTGCGCCAGCCGGATCATCCCCCCGAGGGCAAAGGCATCGACCGAGAACCAGTTGGCCCAGTCGAAGTTGTCCTCCAGGTGACCTGCCGGAAGCAGTCCGTATTCGGGCGCCTTTTCTTCTCCGTCGAATACCTGGGTGAGCTTCCGCTGTTCGATCACCCAGTCCGCAGCTCGCTTCATGCTCGGCGCCGCATGACGAAGCCATTCCTTGTCGCGCGTGAAGAAGTAGTGTTCCGCCAGCGCCCAGAGGACCTGTCCATGGTCAACGCCGTAGTCGTGAGGAGTGTAGTCATACTCCTCGTCCACGCGCGCTCCATGGTAGACCCCGCTCTGATCACCCGTGCAAGTGCATGGGTACGGCTTGGAACCCTGAAGTCGAATCATGGTTTCCAAATATAGCGTCGTACGGTGGTGATCACCCAGAGCGTCGAGTCCCACCGCCTGAACTGCGATCTCCTCGGCGAAAGCATCGTAATGATAGCTGGCGGGCGGCAGCATGTAGAGGCGGCTCTTGGGGTCTTTAGTGACGCTGATGCGAATATGGATAAAGTTCGCCTTCGCGAGACTTATCAATCGCGACTCGGGAACGTCAAAAGGAACAGCGTGAGCAACGGTCTCGCGCCAGTAACTCACGACCTTGGCGCGCTCGGCGTCGTAATCAAGTTCCGCCAGGCGCGCGCGCTCCTCGTTCGAAAGCCCCGGAATAAAGGGAATAAAAATGAGAACCGACGTCTCTTCCCCGGGAGCGAGGGGAATTTCGGTGTGAATTCCGTGAAGACTCTTCGCGGTGTGAGGCACATCGGCAAGGGTCGTATGCGCCGAATCCGGTAGATGGACGCGGGCGCGAACCAACGGCCGGATGGCGCTCACCAGTTCGCCTTGCTCGAACACAATCTCCTCATTCGGATCCGTCGCCAGCCACAGGTGCGAAGTAGCAGCGGTTGAGCCTGAGTTTCGACCGGTAAGCTTCAGCAGCAGAACGGCGGGCGTCTGCTCGCTCCGCCCTGGGTCTTCCGGCGAAAGGGGACCAGAAAGCAGCGTGGCGAATCCCTCTTCTACATACTGGATGCCGTCGGTTGACCATGTGGCGGTGGGAACGGGAAGATGGTCCTCAAGGACGTGGAGCTCCGAATCCTTCCAGCCGGGGCGAAAGCTCGGCGTCGCTCCCGTGCCAATGCGCCAATGGATCTCCTCCTCTGCCCACTCCAGCCGCCTCAACTCGGCGCCTTTCGCCTTCGTGCCGAGCTTGCTAATCATGATGTTACCGCCCCATTCAAAGGCAAACTTCTGCCAGCTCGAGTCAGCCGCCAAGACCAAATAGAGTGGTGTGCCTCCCTCCGTCTCGGCCGGATCCTTGGCAGGAATCTCCCTGATGGCTCTTTCGTAAGTCTGTTCGGGTTCCTTGGCGAGCTTTTCCCTTATCCTCTCACCGGTCTTCACGATCGACGGCGCAAAGGGGACCTTATCGGAGGCCAACGTCACGTACGCATGGAAGTCGGGAACGTAGACTGGACCCTTCTCCACATCGGGCACGGCAAAGGAGAAGGTGCGCTCCCCCGCATCGAGCGTCACTATCGTCAGATCGTAGGAACCGGGAAGCGATGGCTCCATCGCCACCAAGCCCACCTCGAGTCCCTTCGGCGATCCGCTGGTTGCGACCCGAAAATGTTGCGTGTCGGCTGAGTCGCCGGGCGATCCATTCCACAACTTCACGTCTTTCAGTATCCCATTGTAAGTGCGTATTCTGCCCTTCCACTCATAGGGCGCCGCATCACCCGCGCCCAGTTCAATCCGTAATCTTACGGGCTTTTGTTTGGATCCAGTAAAAACCCGCACGCTGTCCAACGCCGGCGCAGAGGGAAAAACCAGCCTCATCTTCAGCGCGCGCCGATAGTCCAATTCGCCATGCGAAAAACCCAGGTTGTCGGCAAGCGGGTTTTCATCAAGCTCCAGGGGCAAGAACCGATAACGGCATTCGGAATCATGGCGCTCCATTTTGATCGCAGCTTTCAACCATTTCCCCTGCCAAGGGTCATCGTTCGGGTCTTCAATCGAAGGCATGCGAGGCGGAGGAAAAGGCCAAGTACCAAACCAGTACTCAATGATGGCCTCTACCAGAGCGCTCCCCGGGCGAAAGCCGATCCGCACCTCGGTAATGTCGCGTTCTTCGGCCCACTGCAAGCCATAGAGATACCGCCCCTCCGAAACCCTTTCGGCAACGAACCCGGTTCGGTTCGCCGCCTCATAGTCAAAAGCCACCTGCAAGGTGTTGCGATCGGCCACGCATCGTCGCCCCAAGGGAGCTATGTCAAAGAGGTTGGAAGACGCGGCGCCAGTGGGAGCATTTTCTTCGCCAACATCCGCGGTGAAAGGCTGACCGGCAAAAGATGTCGCCCCGCCGATACCTACTCCCACCATCGTCGTGGAAGTCTTTTCCAAAAACTCTCGCCGGGTTAAAGTTCTTTTTTCCATGAGGTTTATCTCTCCCCTTGAATCAAAATCTCAACCTATTGAAGTACACCCCTGTGCCCGCGCAGATCCGCTTCCTACCCGGCATAGATCGCCGACACATCTGAGAGGTTATCCGTAAATTCCAAGCGTTTGCCCCCAATAAATCATAGCCGTGGACTCATCAGAGCACGGCGCATGAGTTCATCCTGTCATTACAGGCTGCCATAATAATTGGCCGTTTTCTGTTGTCAAGCATTTTTTTGCGGGTTTTCTTGGCAGAAGACCCAGGGGTTATTGTGAAGGGGGATTTCGCTTTTTAGCTTCTACTATGGGCCTGGGGCGCTTCTGTGAGACGCTGCGATCAGGCAACTAATGAAGCCGCCCAGTCATTTGCCAATAGAAGAAAGCGTCAATCCGAGAAATTGTTGACAATTGTGGAAGCGAACTCTATTGTGCTGTAATTACAGGATGACATGATTGAGATTGGTTAACCGGCAATTTCCTGGTTCATTTGGTTCATCTACGGTATTCCCTTGACTCAGGTATTTCGTTGTATTGGGGCCGCATTTCCGGGCTTCGCTCAACACAGCCAGGGATTCCGCACAATCCTGGTGACCGAAGCAGTCCACCCTTATATGACGAATTGGTGGCCGCCCGGCCATATTATTGGTTATGAACACACCTTCGTGCATGCTCAAATCTCCTCGACTTCGAATTTGAATATTTTCGAAATGTTCGAAATATCCTCGAGGTTGTGTCCCGTCATTAAGAGATAGTGATGAGAAGCAAGCTTATTCGCCATTCTTCGACCGTCTTTTACTCGAATGACTCCGCCGTTTCTACAATGGGATGCCGGGTATTGGACGTATCCTTCCAATTGACCTTCGGCCACCGTCATATTGTCAAGCTTCGGACCGAGCTTCGCTAGCGTCACATCGCCAATCGGCAAGCGCGCGTCGATAGCTGTCGCGTTCTTATCCACGATGTCCAGGACTTTTGGCCGTAGTGTCCATTCAGACGAAAACGATTTCGGAAGAACTCCAAGGAATCCACAATGGGCCACCAAGATGCAGTTTTCCGGATTCTTCACGACCTCCGGGAACCTATCTATCTTTTCGTGCTTAAGCGCGGCCTGTCCCATGAGAAATGGGTACAGATTGGTCATCATGATCGGGACGCCCAAAGCCTTGTGCAAAATGTACTTGGTTAGCATCGACATCGTATCCGCCTCGCATCCCCAGATCAGACCTCTTTCCTCGTAAAGCATGTCCCAGGCAAGGCACGGCGTTGTATCCGAAAAGTGGGATTCGTTGAGACAGTTGATGCCAACCCCGATCACATTGCCCTCCCGGTCAATTTCCCGCTTCACGGCGGTATAGATTTTGACCGCGCTGGTGAGGGCTCGAGCGGGGACGCCGTCGGTTGTTCGTTGCCACTTCTTCCATTCTTCTTCCGCTTCCTGATCTGATATCTGCTTGGCGCATTCACCAAATTCCTTGAAGCTTCTCTTGACAACGGAAATACCGAACTTCTCCATCATGCGCTGCGTGCATTCGGTTTCCCACCAGTAGAAACGCTTGAATATGCTGGCCTGTTGCCCTACACCCGGGTTGTCCTGGAAAACCAGCAACTTGCTGCTTTTCAGTTGCCTCTTCACCAGCAACCCTCGACAGAGTTTCCTGGCTTCTTGCAGATTGTAAGGAGTGAGGCTCTGTACACCTTCGGATTCCAGATAGCTCAAAATCTCCCAGTCCCACATCGACACCGTTCCAAACTCCGAAGTGGCGATGAGCAGAGGCGCCGTAATGTGCTTAATGGCGGCAAGCTGCCGATAGGCATCACCCAACATTTGCGGAAACACGATTGCATCCGCATCCGGCAAGGGCGAGCCAAGTGCCATGGGCTCTCCAATGTCCGCCTCCTCGCGGAGGAGATTTCTTAGAATCTCGACCTGCTTTTCGAAGTCCGGATTTAGTCCACTTTGAAAATAAACCGGAGTCAGCTTGGCTTTCATCTTAGACCCCCTTGGACCCAGTTAGAACTGGGTCGTCTCTAATCGTATCGGACGATCTCCGTTGCCGGTGGGCGAAAGGCGATTGGCTATAGGGCTCGTTCCCGCGTCCATCTTCAGGTCTGATTGCCTGTCCTCCGATGCGTTAATTTCGGCGGTGGCATTTCCGAAAGGATATAATAATAGCATTACAGCTTGATGATTGTAGGTTGCAGCTTGGTCTTTGTCAACCGTCAAAACATAAACTACCGGTATAATGGCTTGACAGAACCCCAGGTCCAATGCTAGTAGATATTGTAATTACAGGATGATACCACTATGGCGCCGCTGCTGCTAGGAGTCGACCTCGGAACTACGTCAACAAAGGCGGCGCTGTACCGCCTGGACGGGTCTCTGGTCGGCGAAGGCCGCGCCGATGTGCCCATGATTCACCCGGCCCCCGGCGAGGCTGAGCAGAATATGCGGGACTTCTACGATTCCGCCGCCCAGGCCACGCGCGAGTGTATGACAAGTTCCGGCTCCGACCCGCGCGACCTCGCCGCGCTCGCCTTCGATAGCCAGATGGCTGGCCTCGGGGCGATCGACGAGGAGTTCGAACCCGCGGTCCGCTTCGATTCCTGGCTCGACATGCGGTGCCAACCCTATATCGAAGAGATGACAGCGCACCACCGCACACGCATCACCGCGCTGACCGGCTGCCCGCCCACCTGCGCGCACGCTCCCAAGATCCTCTGGTGGCAACACGAAAGCAGCGCCGACTATGCGCGCATCGCGAAGTTTGTGATGCCGGCCTGCTACGTGGCGGGCCGCATGGCGGGGCTCCGGCCGGAGCAGGCCTTCATTGACCATACGTTCCTGCATTTCACCGGTTGCGCCGATGCGCAACTCGGAACGTGGTCGGATGATCTGTGCAGTGCGCTCGGCGTGGACCGCGGTCGACTGTCCCAAATCGTGGAGCCGTGGCGCGTCATCGGCCAGGTGACGGCGCGAGCCTCGCAGGATTTCGGCATTCCTGCGGGGACGCCCATCGCTGCCGGATGCGGCGATACGGCCGCCGGAGCGCTGGGCGCCGGAGTGGTACAGTCTGGGATGCTGCTTGATACCGCGGGTACCGCCTCGGTGCTGGCCGTTTGCACCAACCGCTATTGCGCCGACACCCGCCATTTTGCGTTGATCGTGATGCGGTCCGTGGTACCGGGTTTGTGGATGCCGCTCGCTTACATCGGCGGCGGAGGGTTGACGCTCCCCTGGTTCCGCGAGAAGCTGCTGCGCGAGGTTGGCGAAAATGCGTGCGATGCGTCAGCGTACGACCGGCTGTTCGCGGATGCCGAATGCGTCCCCGCCGGTTGCGACGGCCTTCTGTTCTCGCCGCACTTGGGTGGAAGGATCTGCCCTGCCACACCAGGCATGCGAGGGGCCTGGATCGGCTTTTCCTGGGGGCACACCCAGGCCCACTTTTTCCGAGCCATGGCGGAGGGCATCGCTTACGAGTACGCCTGGTATCTGAGCATCATTCGAGAATTGCTGCCGGGCGCGGCGTTTACCGAAGCGCGCGTCATTGGCGGCGGAGCCAGAAGCGTTGTGTGGAACCGGATCAAGGCGGGCGTGTTGAACGTTCCGTACCGGCGCGTCGGCCGGCCCGAGTGCGCCACTTGGGGAAGCGCCATGATTGCGGCTCGCGCCGTGGGGTTGATCGAAGATATCGCCGCCCCGCAGTTTGCTCCGGCCTGCCAGGACACGGCATTGCCGGACCCCGATTCGCGCGCCGTTTACGCCGCCGCCCTCCGCAGATACCTGCGTTGGCAGGAACGGCTAAAGGACGATTTTGATGAAACGATTGAATAAACCGATTCGCATCTGCTTGATCGGGGCAGGACGCGCGGGTCAGGTTCACGCCCAGTCGATAACCGAACATGTGAAGGGCGCGGAACTTGTGGCGGTCGTAGACCAGGACGCCACCACACGTGCCGTAGCCGCGGAACACTATGGAGCCCCCGCCTTCTCCTCGCTCGGCGAGGGTGCGGACAAAGTCGAATTCGATGCGGTGGTGATCGCCACACCGACCTTCACCCACCGCGATTTCGTTATGGCCGCGGCGGCCCGCGGCAAACACATCCTGTGCGAGAAACCGATGGCCCTGAATCTGGCCGAGTGCGACGACATGGCGGCCGCGGCCGATCGCGCCGGCGTGATCCTGCAACTCGGTTTCATGCGCCGCTTCGATCCCGAGTTCTGCGCCGCCGCCGCGCGCATCGAAGCCGGCGAAATCGGCGCCCCGATGCTGATCAAGTCGCTCACCCACGGCCCCGGTCTGCCGCCCGCGTGGGCGCGCAACCTGCGCACCTCAAACGGCATGCTCGCCGAGGTGAATAGTCACGACTGGGACACGGTGCGTTGGCTGGCGCGCTCGAACTACGAACGTATTTACGCGGAAGTGTCCAATATGAAGGGCGCGGCGCGAGGCGTCGCGACCGAGCATTTCTACGACTGCGCACTGGCTCAAATCAGGTTCGAAAACGGCGCCCTCGGTATCATTTCCGGGGTTTGCCCATGCGAGTACGGCTACGACGCGCGGGTCGAAATCATTGGGGAGCGCGGAATCTTGCAGATCGGCGATCTGCGCGGCCAAGCGGTGGTGGTGTGCACCAATCGCGACCAGGGCCTCGTCACGCCGATCTATCGGACTTGGGCCGGCCGCTTCGCTGACGCCTATATCGCCGAGATGAAACATTTCGTCGACTGCATCGGCGCGGGAACGCAACCTCGGGTCACCGCCGAGGATGGCAAGTGGGCCGTGGCGGGTGTGCTGGCGGCGACGCGATCGTTCTTAGAGACACGCCCGGTTCCGCTTAGCGAAATATTCGGTTCGGTAGGAGCCGCACCATGCGCACCATGACCGCCGCCCTGTACCGCGAAGGTACGGGACTGTGCGTCGAAAGGGTGCCGGCGCCTCGCATCGAAGCGAACGAGATGATAATTCGTGTGCGTAATGCCAGCATTTGCGCCACGGATATCCGTATTGTGACGGGGCAGCACCGCAAGTATGGGCCCGGCGTGGTGCGCATCCCGGGTCACGAGGTGACGGGTGTCGTCGCGGAGATCGGGGCCCAGGTGCGAGGCTTCACACCCGGCCAGCTCGTTTTCATTGCTCCCAATATCGGCTGCGGGCGATGCGTCTTGTGCCGTCGTGGCAAGAACAACCTCTGCCCCAACTACGACGCGTTCGGCATCACTCTGGATGGTGGATTCGCCGAGTTCATGCGTGTCACCGCACCCGCCCTCGAGCAGGGTAACGTCATGGCGCTGCCTGAGAACTGCGATCTCGCGACGGCCGCGCTGGCCGAACCCTTGGCCTGCGTCGTTCACGGGGCGGATGCCCTAAACATCGGCGCCGGCGATACGGTTGTCATCCTCGGGGCGGGCCCGATCGGGCTGATGCACTTACTGCTCGCCCGGGCGCGTGGCGCCGCTCGCATCCTGGTCGCGGACGTCGTACCCCGCCGCCTCGAGACCGCCCGCGCCCTCGGAGCTGACGAGGCCATCGACCCCGGCTCCCAAAATCCGGCGGATGCCGTCTCCCGGTCAACCTCCGGCAGGGGTGCGGACGTCGTCATTGTCGCGGCTCCTTCCGCCGAGGCGTTCCGCGACGCGCTCACGCTGGCTGGTCCCGGCGGGCGCATCAACTTTTTTGCGGGGTTGCCGAAGGACAATCCGCTCGTCACTATCGACGCCAACCTTGTGCACTACAAGGAGCTCGTCGTTACGGGGACCACAGCATGCAGCACGGAGGATTGCCGCCGGGCCCTGCAACTGGTGGTTTCGGGCGCGGTGAACCTGGCTCCCCTGATCAGCGCGCGTTTTCCCGTGGAGCAAGCCGCTGCCGCGTTCGCCGCCGCGCGAGATCGCAAGAACCTCAAAATCGTATTCGAAATGGATCCACCCGCGCGCCCCATGGGAGGAACACATGCTGCAACCCAGACCCTTTAGCTTCGATATCAGTTCTTCCAGCAACTGGGAGGCGCAGTTTGACCGTCACCTGGAGCGCCGGATCTCCGCCCTGCGCAAGACGTTCCATGACCAGCAGGCCTTGAACGCGCTTGCCGCCGATGGAGATCCGTTGGTCTACGAGGTCTTCGAAATACTGCGCCCGGAAGAATCGGGGGAACTGCTGAGCGGGCTCTCCATCGTGCATCCGGGAAAGGTCGGCGCAGAGTACTTCATGACCAAGGGCCACTACCACACAGTGAGGCAAACCGCGGAGGTTTACTACTGCCTGCGTGGGCATGGCCTTCTGGTCATGGAGAACGAGCCAGGAGATTGGGATGTCCAGGAATTCCATCCCGGGCGTGTGGTCTACGTGGCGCCGGGCTGGGCGCACCGCTCCGTGAACGTCTCGTTGAGCGAGCCCTTGATGACGTTATTTGTATACCCCGGCCATGCCGGTCACGATTATGCCTCCATTGAGCGCACCGGATTCCGCAAATTGGTCGTCGAGAAGGGAGGGCAGCCCGCCATCGTCGACAACCCCGCCCGGTCAACCGTCACCACCGTAAGGTAAGCCATGACGCGATTCCCGGGCGGTGTTGCGCGGGGAAACTGCCGCTCATCCTAGACTCCCGAAAGGAGCGCGCCCGAGTGCCTGACTTCCTTCCTCAGACTCGACCCACGATGTACTTCATCGGGGTCACCACCACGAAGAGTTCCATCATGCGGCTGTTTCCGCTCTGGGCAAAAGAGCTCGGCCGGCCCGAGGTCGTTCTCGAGGGGGTGGATCTCAAGCTGCACGACGATCCGGAGAACTACCGGCGTGTCGTGGAACGGATCAAATATGATCCGCTCTCGCTCGGCGCACTGGTCACCACGCACAAGATCAATCTGCTCACCGCGGCGCACGATCTGTTCGATTATCTGGATGCGTATGCCACGACCTGCCGCGAGGTCTCCTGCATTTCAAAGCGGGAGGGACGGCTGGAGGGGCATGCCAAGGATCCGATCACGTCGGGAATGAGCCTGGATGCGCTGCTCGGCCCCGGCTACTTCGGGCGCACCGGCGGTGAGATACTGTGCCTGGGGGCGGGAGGTTCCGCAACGGCGATGGTCCTGGACTTGGCGCACAAGCCGGATCCCGCCGACAAGCCGCGCCGCATCATCATCGTCAACAGGTCGGAGGGACGACTCCGGCACCTGCGCGAGATGGTGTCGTCTCTGAATGCAGGAATCGAATTCGAGTATTATTGCCACACCGACCCGCGCCGCAACGATGAGCTGATGAGCCGTCTGACCCCGGGTTCGCTGGTCATCAACGCCACCGGCATGGGAAAGGATCTGCCCGGCTCGCCGGTCACGGATGCAGGCGTGTTTCCGGAACGCGGCATCGCCTGGGAGCTGAACTATCGCGGCGACCTCGACTTTCTGCACCAGGCGCTGGCGCGGAGGGAATCGCGCGCCCTGACCGTCGAAGACGGCTGGCTCTACTTCCTTCACGGGTGGACGCAAGTGATTGCGCAGGTACTGCATGTGGATGTGGGCGGCGTGGTCTTCGATCGTTTGGCGGAGCTGGCGGCGGCTATTGGCACTCCCGCCCTGCCGCCCCGGCGATATGCGGCTTCGCCGGCGGGATCTGTAAAGTGAATTGAGTCGAGGCCAGAGTGGATTCCTGCTCGCCTGGAGGGATTCGTTCGCGCTGCTTGATCCGTACCTGTCGGATTCGTTGACGAGGAAGTACGCGGGCACGGACAAACCGCACGTAAGACGAAGGTGCGTTCAAATTGATACTAATGAGTTCCCCGGAGGGGAACAATATCATTAGCCGTGGGCGAAACCCACGGATAGGGACCCTACAACCAATAGAGTTACCGACCCCGAAGGGGTCGAATATTCTTCCCATCAATTCGTCGCCAACTACATTCAACCCCTGCGGGGTTGGTAATTCGTCGGAGACACCGTTTCCGTCCCGATTAACTTCATCGGGACGGCTAATGACATTGGACCTCTTCGAGGTCCCGGATAAATATCTCTCCGATTGCACCCTGGTATAAGAATCGTCATCCTTGCGGTTAGCGGCCACTAGTGTCTGAATCGCTGACCAGCTTCACTTCAAACTGGGCGCGATCGCCGCGATGCACGGCGATGAAATACTCGAGCGGCTTTCCATCCGCCAGCAGGCCGATGCTTTTCAGCAGCAGCGCCGGGCTGCCCGTTCTCACTCCCAGGAGCCTCGCCGATTCGCGATCGAGCCCAATGGCTTTGATGGTGCGAAACCCTTGCGTGATGCGCAGTCCGTACTTGCGGTCGAGCAGCCGGTACAATGATTCGTTCGCGAAGTCCTCGTCCACCAGACCCGGGCACATCGAATGCGGCAGATAGGTCACCACCAACACCTCGGGCTCGTCGTCCAGAAACCGCAGACGGTTCAATTCGATGACCGGGGTGCCCTCCATGAGATGCAGCGCCTCGCCGATTTCCGGCGTCGCCGCGATGACCCGCAGGTCGAGGACTTTCGTGCACGGCTGCTGTCCCCTGGCCACCGCGTCATCATAGAACCCGCGGAGGTTCTGCATCAAACTGCCTGCGTACTTCGGAAAAGCGACACTGCTGCGCTTTCCGCTTTGCTTGGTGATCAGCCCTTGGCGCTCGAGTTCGGCGATCGCCTGACGGACCACCGTCCGGCTGACGCCAGCGGCCGAGCCTAACTCCTGCTCGCTCGGAAGCAACTGTCCGGCTGTCCAATGACGACCCTTGATCTGCCGCTCGACGTAACCCCGGAGTTGGAAATAGAACGGAACCGGGCTGCTGTGATCGACAATCGGCGCAGACTCAAGCCGCACGATTTCGCCCTTGGCGGAGTGCGCAGGGCTTGCGTTTTCGGTTGCCTGCGAAGGCCGCGCCATCGGGATAGCTCTCATGGGGACACCTTCATAATAAGAGGGAAATTATTGAGGTAAGTCGAGCAAAAAGCAGGCGAGAACATTTGTTGCGTTCGGGCGGCGTCCTGCTGCCGCAATGGCTTTACCACTTGCTCTCGAGCATGCATATTCGGCCGCGAAAAAAACCAATCATATGATGCTAGGATGATATCTGTCAATGTGGACCTTCATTTCCCCGGAAGGGGGACAATGTCATTAGCAGTCCCGATGAAGTTAATCGGGATGGATCGGGATGATGAATTGTAGGGACGGTTCGCGAACCGCCCCTACACCTTATCAGGGGTCGAATATTCAACCCCTTCAGGGTCGGAACCTGAGACGTGCCACGGCCGTCCCGGCCGTGCTCGGGCACGGGCGGGACGCCCGTGGCACGAAATCTTCGCGCATCACGAAGAATCGCAGGGGCGGTTGCCAAACCGCCCCCTGGCGCTCTCGGGCTATTTGCCCGTGCCGGTCAAGGTTGAAGTTTGCGGACTATTGGCGGCGCTATCGGTGACCTTCAGCGTTCCGGTCCTGGTACCGGTCGCGGTCGGTTTGAACACCACGTCGATAGTGCATTTACCTTTTGCCGCCAAGCTGGTGGTACAAGTGGTCGAGGAAACAGAAAAGTCGCCGGTGGTCGAGATGACGATGCCGGTGAGCGTTGTCTCCAGATAGCTGGTTAACGTAAGCACCTTGGCGGGGCTGGTGGCGCCGACCTTCTCGGTGACGAAGGTATCGCTGGTGGGAGTCAGCGTCGCCGGCGACAATCCCGTACCCGTCAAGGCGGCCGTTTGCGGCGAGTTCACCGCCGAGTCCGTGATGCTCAGCGTGGCGTCGTCCGTGCCGATGATGGAAGGCTTGAACGTGACCGTGATCGTGCACCTCTTTCCTGCATCGATGGACGCGCCACAGGTATTGGTCTGCGGGTAGTCCGTGCTGGTCGTGCTCACTTTGATCCCGGTCAATGCCACATTCTGGAAATTGGTGACCGTAATCGTTTTGGCGGCGCTGGTGGTACCTTCTGCCACGTTGTCGAAGGCGAGCGTGGTGAGCGAGAGCGTCACCGGAATTATTCCTGTGCCCGTCAAAGCGGCCGTCTGCGGGGTGTTCACCGCGGAGTCCGAGATGCTCAGGGTGGCGTCGTCCGTGCCGATGATGGAGGGCTTGAACGTGACCGTGATCTTACACGTCTTGCCCGCGGCGACGGACGTGCCACAGGTATTGGTCTGCGGGTAGTCCGTGCTGGTCGTGCTCACTTTGATGCCGGTCAATGCCACATTCTGATCATTCGTGACCGTGATCGTCTTGCCGGCGCTGGTGTCACCCTCCCCCAGTTTGCCGAAGGCGAGCGTGGTGAGCGAGAGCGTCACCGGGATTTCTCCCGTGCCCGTCAAGGCGGCCCTTTGCGGGGAGTTCGACGCCGAGTCCGAGATGCTCAGCGTGGCGTCATCGGCACCGACGATCGAGGGCTTGAACGTGACCGTGATCGTGCACGTCTTGCCCGCGGCGACGGACGTGCCACAGGTGTTCGTCTGCGGGTAGTCCGTGCTGCCCGTGCTCACGTTGATACCCGCCAACGACACTTTCAGGTAGTTGGTCAAAGTAATGGTTTTGCTGGCGCTGGTGTCACCCTCACCCAGGTTGCCGAAACTCAGCGAGGTGGGACTCAGGACGACCGGCATGACGCCCGTCCCGGTCAAGGGGACCGTCTGCGGGCTGTTCGACGCATTGTCGGTCACCATGAGGCTGGCGCTTTCGGCGGCCAGCATGGAGGGCGTGAACGTTACGGAGATGGTGCACTTGGCCCCCGGCGCATAGCTCGCCGCGGTGCAAGTGTTCGTCTGGCTGAAGTCAGGGGCATTCGTGCCGGTGATCGTGATACTCGGCTTACTCAGGTTCGTCGTGCCGCTGCTGGTGAGGAAAACATTCTTGACGACGCTGGCCGTGTTAATCAATTCATTGCCGAATGCCACCGAAGTCGGGGAGAATGTAGCCGCGGGGTTGATCCCCGTCCCGGAGAGGCTGACGCTCTGGGTGGCAGCCGTGGCATTGAGGGCATTGTCGGTGAACGTCGCCGCACTCACGATGCTGCCGGTCGTCTGCGGAATGAAGCTGACGCTCAGGTTGCAGCTCGCGCCGGGCTGGAGCGAGAAGCTGCTGGTGCAATCGGGGGAGGCGCCCGAGCCTGCCACCTGCTCGAACGAATTCGAGCCGATGCTCAGGCCGGGCGAGACGGCATCGAGTGTCTGGTTGCCGATGTTTTGCACCGTGACCGACTGCGGGCTGTCGGTACTGGTGCTGCCTACTTCAGTCGTGGCAAAACTGAACGTCGGCGCCTCGGAGCGCAGGACCTCCACCACCCGGTTGTTTCCGAAATCCGCGATGAAGACATCGCCCGCTCCATCCAACGCCACACCGTACGGCATATACAGTCCGCTGCCCAGCGTAGTCTGGGCGCCGCCACCGGCCGGAACCTCCACCACCCGGCTGTTGTTGGTGTCCGCGATGAAGACATCGCCCGCTCCATCCACCGCCACAGTGACGGGCGCATTCAGTCCGCTGCCCACCGTGGTCTGGGCGCCGTAGCCCGTTCCGGTCCACGGAACCTCCACCACCCGGTTGTTGCCCTCATCCGCGATGAAGACATCGCCCGCTCCATCCACCGCCACACCGGCGGGACCATTCAGTCCGCTGCCCACCGTAGTCTGGGCGCCGCCACCGGCCGGAACCTCCACCACCCGCCAGTTGCCGGTATCCGCGATGAAGACATTGCCCGCTCCATCTACCGCCACACCGGTGGGGTAATTCAGTCCGCTGCCCACCGTGGTCTGGGTGCCGCCACCGGCCGGAACCTCCACCACCCGCCAGTTGTAGTAATCCGCGATGAAGACATCGCCCGCTCCATCCACCGCCACGCCGAAGGGGGAATTCAGTCCTTTGCCCCCGACACTAACCGTCAGCGTGCTCTGGGCGCCACCAGCGGCCGGAACCTCCACCACCCGGTTGTTTCCGAAATCCGAGATGAAGACATCGCCCGCTCCATCCACCGCCACACCGGTCGGTTCATTCAGTCCGATCCCGCCGACACTAACCGTCAGCGTGGTCTGGGCGCCTGGGCCGAACGCCATGGCTGGCCCCTCGCCTATACCGTGAACCAAGGTGGTCACCAGCAGGTTGCCAGAGGAGTCCTTGATCTGGACCCCGCCCATGCGCAATCCGGGCGCGAGAGGAGCAAACGAGACGTTGACCGTGCAGGAGCCCGGGGCAGTTATCGTGCCCGTGCAGATCGTGCTGCTCAGGCTGAAATCCAGGTTGGGCGCGCCTTGGGTCAGGACCGCCGGGTTCGAGCCGAACGTAGTGGTTTCGTTGATGTTGTAGCTCAGCGTGAGTGTCTGGCTACAGGGCGCGGGAGTTGTCTGTCCCCCAGGGCAGATGTTGACGCTCCCGAAGTTGACCGCCGGCCACTGAACCTCCACCACCCGGCTGTTGCCGGTATCCGCGATGAAGACATTGCCCGCTCCATCCACCGCCACACCTGCCGGTAAAGACAGTCCGCTGTCCACCGTGGTCTGGGCGCCGCCACCGGCCGGAACCTTCACCACCCGGTTGTTGTAGGTATCCGCGATGAAGACATCGCCCGCTCCATCCACCGCCACACCCTCGGGGTAACTCAGTCCGATGCCCCCTACCGAGACACTTAGCGTCGTCTGGGTGCCCCAGCTCGTTCCCGTCCACGGGACCTTCACCACCCGGCTGTTCATGGTATCCGCGATGAAGACATCGCCCGCTCCATCCACCGCCACACCGTCCGGGCCAGACAGTCCGCTGCCCACCGTGGTCTGGGCGCCGCCACCGGCCGGAACCTCCACCACCCGGTTGTTGCCGGAATCCGCGATGAAGACATTGCCCGCTCCATCCACCGCCACACCGTAGGGATAATTCAGTCCGCTGCCCCCTACCGAGACGTTCAGCGTGGTCTGGGCGCCAGTGAAGGATACGCTTTGAGCGCGCGCAGTATACGGATGCAAGAAAACGAAAGCGGCGGCAACCAGAACCAGGCTGGTTTCCTTGCTCAATGTGCTTGGCTTGTTCATGGTAATCGCTCCTCAAGAATGGACGCGCAAAGCCCGCGGGCTTTGCCCTGTGGGACTAGAATGCGTTTTCCTTGTTGGGCAGGGAGAAGGACGATGCGATCGCACCGCGCTTCAGGCTGCGGTCAATCAGCAATGTTGTGAAGAGAGGGCACTTGGCCCCCCGTAGGATTAGCTGCCCCAGATGAAAATGTCAAGCTAAATGTTCCTGTTATCTCATGCGCAGACAAAGTGTCGCCCAGTGGAAGATAAATAGCCTCCACGTAGAATTGAGAAGCGCAGAGGTGGACGCCGTTCAGTCCTCCTCTGCGGCTCGTAATCCAGCGTGTAATCAAATGTTTATCAATTCCTAAAACAGCGCAGAGGTGGACGCCGTTCAGTCCTCCTCTGCGGCTCGTAATCCACCGTGTAATCAAATGTTCATCAATTTCTAACACAGGATATGTGCGAGAGTGTCATATGCTTTCACGAGGACGAACCGCGGAGGAAGCTGAACTGCGCTACCTCCGCGCTACCCCGCTGCGCTACCCCCCTAATTGCGACGTGCATTCACACGTCTATTAATGCAACAACATGAAAAGCCGCAGACGAAGGCAAATTGCGCCTGCGTCTGCGCGCGTGTTCCCCGAAGGGGGACAATATCATTAGCCGTTGGTGAAACCTACGGATCGGGACGGCAAGGAAAAGAATTCTTTCGACCCTGAAGGGGTCGAATATTCGACCCCTTCAGGGTCGGAACCTGAGACGTGCCACGGCCGTCCCGGCCGTGCTCGGGCACGGGCGGGACGCCCGTGGCACGAAATCCTCGCGCGGCAACAACGTCCTGGCGCCGGGCGTTGCGGAGAACCGAAAGTACTATTGCCTTCCGAGGTGCTCAGTCATAGGTTACGTGTTGGTTCAAATTAAAAGCGAAAGTCCTGGGTCCACGGAGAAAGACCAATGACAAAAAAGAAAAGCATTTCGCTCGCGGCGATTCTCTGCTCAGCATTCCTAACCACTTCCCTTTTCATGGCGGTGCCCGTGCGGGGGCAGCAACGGCAGGCGCTCTCGACGGCGTTGGCGGCGCCCGCGGGCGCGCAACCGGTTGGCCGGCTTCCCGGCTCGCAACGTTTGAGCCTGGGGCTGACGCTGCGGCTGCGCAACCCGTCGGAACTCCAGAGCCTGCTAAACGATCTCTACGACCCGGACAGTCCCGAATACCGTCATTTCCTGACGGTGGAGCAGTTCACGGAGCGATTTGGGCCCACGGTTGAAGACTATGAGAAGGCCGCGGGTTTTGCCGAAGCGTACGGTTTGACGGTGACCCATACGGCTCCCAATCGCCTGGTGCTGGATGTCAACGGGACGGTTGCCGACATCGAGCGGGCGTTCCAGGTGACGATGCAGGTTTACCAGCATCCCACCGAACCGCGCACCTATTACGCTCCCGATGGGGAACCCTCGGTGGAGCCGGGAGTTCCCGTGCAGGGCGTCTCCGGCCTCAACAACTTCTCCCCGCCCCGTCCCGCCGGCCTGCGGCGAGTGGCGCGAGACGAAAGCATTCACACCAATTGGAGCGGCACCGGGCCCGGGGGTACGTTTCTGGGGAAGGATATCCGGGCCGCCTATATGCCCGGCGTCACCCTCAACGGCTCAGGCCAGGCAGTTGGGCTACTTCAGTACGGCCCTTACAACTTGAGCGACGTCCAGGCCTACTTCAGCACCACCAGCCAGCCGCTCAACGTGCCCATCGTCAACGTCCTGCTGGACGGGGTCGACGGGATTTGCGGGTCGGGCTGCGATGATCTGGAAGAGGCCATCGATATCGAACAGGCCGTCTCCATGGCCCCCAACCTGTCCGCGGTGATCGTTTACGAGGGCAACATCGACGTGGACATCCTGAACCAGATGGCGGTGGACAATGTCGCCAAGCAACTGAGCAGCTCCTGGGGCTGGCTACCCGCTGACCCCTGGGCGGACGAGCCGATATTCCAGGAGTTCGCGGCGCAGGGGCAAAATCTGTTTGAGGCTTCGGGCGACAGTGGCGCCTTTAACGCCTCTGCTTGTAGCTCCAGTGGAAAGGACTGTACTTGGTACCCGGCGGACGATCCATACGTCACGGCGGTGGGCGGCACGGACTTGACCACCAGCGGCCCCGGCGGCGCTTGGCAATCGGAAACCGCCTGGGATGACGGCGGCGGCGGGTTCAGTACCAACGGCATCTCCATTCCCAGCTATCAGGCGCCGGTCATCAACTCGTCGAACAAGGGCTCGAAGACCTTGCGCAACATACCGGATGTGGCGGCGGAAGCGAATTGCGACAATTACTTCTGCGCCGATGGAGCTTGCGGCAACGGATATGTGGTTTGCGGGACCAGCCTTGCGGCGCCACGCTGGGCCGGAATTCTGGCCCTGGCGAATCAGCAGGCCGACGGCAATCCCATCGGTTTCTTGAACCCCACCCTCTACGCGCTGGGCCAGGGACCCGAGTGCGACAACGACTTCCACGACATCACCGGGGGCAACAACTTCAATAGCGCCAGCCCGAACTTGTTCTCGGCGGTGAGCGGGTACGACCTGGCAACAGGCTGGGGAACGCCGAACGGGCAGAGCCTGCTGACGGCTCTCAGTGGGGTCCCCACGGGGCCCAACTTTGCGCTCGCACCCTCGCCGAGCTCGCTCAGCTTGCCGCAGGGCAACGACGGAACCAGCGCCATCACCCTGTCGGCCGTGAACGGCTTCAAGGGCACGGTGGATTTCACCGTGACCGCTCTCGGCCTGCCCGGAGGGGTGACGGCCACTCTCAATCCGACGTCGCTCGCGGGATCAGGCTCTACGACCTTGAACGTCTCCACCACCTCCGCCACTCCGCCCGGAAAGTTCCCGATGGTCGTCACCGGCACGAGCGGAAGCTTGACGCAAACGGCGTATGTCATGCTGACGGTGAGCTCGAGCCCGACGGCGCCCGTGGTGAGTTTTTCCGCCTCGAGTATAGGCTTCGGTAATCAGGTCCTCAACACGCCGAGCGCCGCCCTGGCGGAAATCGTCACCAACACCGGCACCGCCCCGCTTACCATCTCCACGGCCACGCTGGGCGGCACGAATGCCAGCGACTTCGCCAAGAGCCTCGACACCTGCACGGGAGCTACGGTCGCGCCCAAGAGCACCTGCACGGTCAGCGCGATCTTCACGCCCGCCGCGACGGGGATCCGCAACGCCTCATTGAGCTTTACCGACAACGCCGGCAATAGCCCGCAAGCCGTCTCCCTTACCGGCGCGGGAGTCAACGCGGCGCCCACCGTCTCGCCAACTTCAGAGGCGTTCGGCTATCAGGTGCTCAACACCTCGAGCGCCACGAAAACCGTGACCCTCACCGCCACCACGGGCCTGGGCATTTCGAGTATTACCATGGCGGGAACCAACCGGGGAAACTTCCATGAAACGAACACTTGCCCCGCGAGCCTGGCGGCGAAAGCGAAGTGCACCATCACTCTGACTTATACGCCCACGATTCTGGGCGCCGAAACCGCCAGCCTCACCATCACCGACAATGCGTCGAACAGCCCGCAGACCGTCGCCTTGTCCGGGACGGGCGTGATGCCGGTCGTGCTGAGTCTCACCTCACTGAGCTTCGGCAACGTGGCAGAAGGCAACACCAGCGCCGCCAAAACCATCATCTTGACCAACTACCAGACGGTGGCGCTCGCGGGGATCAGCGTGGACTTTGCCGGCAGCGCGGACTACTCGCAGACGAACACCTGTGGCACGTCCCTCGCCGCCCGCGGTAAGTGCACCATTACCGTCACGCTCAAGCCCTCCATCATCGGTGCTGACAACGCCACCCTGCGGGTCACGGACTCGGCGTCGAACTCGCCGCAGACGGCCACCTTGACGGGCGCGGGTACGACTCCCGCGACCCTGACTCCTGCCAGCACTACCTTTGTCAGCGAGAAAGTGGGTGTCACTAGCCCCGCCAAGGTGTTTACCTTGACCAGCTACCTGAGCACCACGCTTAGCGGCATTGCCATCTCGGCCACCGGCGACTTTGCCGTTTCCTCGACCACCTGCACCACCAGCTTGGCGGCCAAAGGGAAATGCACCATCAACGTGGTGTTCAAACCGACCGCGACCGGCACCCGGACCGGAACGCTGAAGGTCACCGATAGCGCCGGCAATAGCCCGCAAACTTCAACCTTGACCGGCACCGGCAAATAACCCGGGAGCACTAGGGGGCGGTTCGCGAGCCGCCCCCACTCGCCTATTGCACAGGGCCCGCTCTCCGGCCCTGCGGTTCTTCCAGCGGCGCGGGTTGTTGCCGCGGCCGCCATAAAAAAATCCGCATTTCTTTTGCCCGCCCGGAGCACCCTTCCGGAAATCCCGCCCCCCCGGGTTTCTTGCCCCCCGTCAGCAAGATTCTGACAAAAAGTACGATTTCGCGCTTAACGAAATTCCGGCTCCGCTTGGGGCGTATGACGGCAAATAGATGTTGGGAATGAAGATCTGATTTGATAAGTTATTGAAAACAAAGGGCAATAAGAAGTTAGCATATTAAGTTTATGAAAATAAAGGAGTTATCCCTAGAAAAGAAGGGCTTTGCGAGTTTATGATGGGTTATAATTGATTGTCAAGCAAAACGCCAGGCCAAGTCCTAACATCCTCCGGGGACCGAAGAGCAACAAGTGACTTGGTGCGTATGCACCCCCTGGCGGGGGATGGCACCCCCTGCACAACCTACTCCCCCTCCGCGGCTCCCGGCAGCGCCAGGTTGCATATGCGAGGCCGAGTCGGTAAACTGTACCCCAAGTTATCGCAGTGAACTATAAGCTGGTTAAACATGGAAAACGAAAAGCGGCGTTCACCTCGAATCATGTTTACGATTCCGTTAAGCGTGCGGGGTCTGGACGAAAAAGGAAAGCCTTTTGAAACCATCGGTCGCACCATCACGTTAAACCGCCATGGCGCGCGCATCCAGGTCTCACGCATGCTCAAGCCAGGCCAAACCGTTCGCGTCATCAATCACGCCAACGATGCGGAGGCTGACTTTCGAGTCGTCGGCCCCATTGCTCCTCCCCTCGATCACGTGGGCGAATGGGGCGTCGAGTGTCTGAATGTGGCCAAGAACATTTGGGACATCTATTTTCCTCCCACCAATGAGGACTGTGATGCCCATGTCTTGCTCTCGTGCCGGCTTTGCCAGTCGATATCGCTGCAATCGCTCTCGCTCGTGGAGGTGGAAGTTCTGGAGACGGCGGGGTTGCTGACGAAACCCTGCGTGCGTTGCGGCGATTCCACTCCTTGGGGATACCCGCAGCGGGCTTTCGAGGTGGAAACCAGAACTTATCAAGCTGCGGTGAGCGAGGCCACCCATGGTAATCCCACCTTGACGGATGAGCGGCGGAAAACGTACCGGAAGTCTGCGCAACTGCCCGTTCGGGTGCGTGATTATTACGGGGAGATGGAGATCACCCAAACCGAAAACCTCTCCTATGAAGGCTTTTGCTTTTGGAGTTGCCGGAACTACCATGTGGGTCAGGGTGTGGTGGTGATTTGCCCCTTCGATGCGGAGGAGGAAAGGGCGGAGGTTCGTGCCCGCATCATCCGCGCGGAACCGGGATCCGGCCGGGATCGGCGCATCTACGGTGTGCGCTACGAACATGCCCTGCATTAGCAACGCCCGTCTTGGAAACGCTGACGTGCCTGGCAGTCGCGGAGCGCGGGGGCGGCGGAGCCGTGTGGAGCGTCCAATATGACAACGTACAAGGTTGGCAATGTGCCTTTGCGGGCCGCTTCCGCGGAAAAAGGCAAGCCGCCGGCAGAGTTTTCCGGCCGGGCATCGACCGAACTGGAGCCGGCGCGAATTTCCTCGGAATCGGCTACCCACAGGCCCCTGCAACCTGAATCGGGCCCTTCCGCAACCATGGGGCGGCGCGAGATGTTGCGGGCAGGACTGGGTGGGGCGGCGGGCCTGGTGGCGGGGCTTGCCTTGGACGGTCCGGCACCCCAGGCCGCGCAAACGCCCCAGGACAACGGCAAGCGGACCCCCAAGCACCGCGTGATCGATGCGCACAATCATCCCCGGTGGATCGGGCACGATGGGGCGCGAATCATCGAGGATATGGATGCCGCCGGCATCGAGCGGACCTGGCTGCTGAGTTGGGAGATCCCGGAACGCGAACTTGACACCTATTACTATGCCAAGCTCAGCCCGACCGGTGTCGGAATCCCGTTCCGCGACGTCATCGACGTTGCAGAGCGCTATCCCGCCCGGTTCATTCCCGGGACCACGACGGACCCCCGCGACCCGCACGCTCTCGATCGGCTGAAGGCCGCAGTCGATATCTACCACGTACGAGTCTTTGGAGAATTCAAGCTCCGCATGCGCTATGACGATCCCGATGCCATCCGGCTCTTCCAATATTGCGGTGAACTGGGCCTGCCGGTGATCTTTCACCTCGACGTCACCTTCCCCCGGCACGGAGTGCCCAGCGGCTGGCAATGGTGGTACGGCGGGGGGATTGAGAACATCGAAGCGCCGCTGCGACTTTGTCCTCATACTCAGTTTCTGGGTCACGCTCCGGGATTCTGGCGGGAAATCTCCGCCGATGCGGATCAGGAACCCAAGGCTTATCCTGCCGACAGGCCGATTGTGGGCCGAGGCCGCATCCTGGAATACCTTGATAAGTTTCCCAACCTCAACTGCGATCTCTCCGCAAACTCCGGCTTGACGGCGCTCAGCCGCGATCTGGATTTCACGCGCAAGTTTTTGATCGACTACCAGGATCGCGTGTTCTTCGGCCGGGACGAGTTCAACAACAGGCTGTACGATCTGCTGGTTTCACTGAACCTGCCTGACGCGGTCCTGGCCAAGATTCTGGCCGGCAATGCCCTGCGTTTGGTTCCGGTGTAAGCCTGAAGCGAATTGAACACCTCAATAGCGGATGGACAATGATTTGCACCGCACCAATCCCGGCGCGTTGAACGAGTAGCGGGCCACATTGGTGTGAAAATCCCTTGCGTGGAGAACCTGCGTGTGCGATTTCTCTCCTCCGGCGGTCTGATAAGTGTAGGTGACTCGCATCGGGCCGCGCAGTTGGGCTGCATCGTACAACTGGAACTGAATGGTGTTGGCGCCGGCAAAAATCTGCGGAATCGACATGATGCCATTCTCGAAATACAACTCGAGGTCGAGGCCGCTCAAGCCCGTGGGCGCCGTTCGTCCGGCCTGAGGATTGACGGCGACGCGGATTTGAAACCGGTACGCGCCGTGAATGCTCACGTCCCGGCCGTTGAATCGCGGGCGTCCCAATTCGGCGGCGGCGCGGCCCGGTCCGGAATGCAGAGTTTGCCAGCGAGACCAGACATCGGGCACTGACTCGTCGGCGGCCTTGGCGCGGAGAGTTCGCATTTCGAGCTTCACGTCATCCGGTGTCGCTCCCGCTAGTTCGGCGTGCAACGTGCCGTCCACCAGCACGTAGGGGCTATAGAAATCAAAGATGGCTTGGCCACCTTCACTTGGCTCACGTGGGCGCAAATAGGGAGCCTGGTCTGCATGGAGCAACGTAGAACCAGGTGCGAGGGCATCGTCCACGCCGGTGCGCAGGTTGGGAGTGTAGCGAATGCGTCCCCAGGCTTGGCCAATTGTCACGTGTCCCACCATGTCCGGGCGGTAGCCCTCACCCGCCGGCACACTCACAAGGTAGGGTTTGGCCTTTTGGTAATTGGGATCGTACTTGGGCCAGTTCCCGTCGAGAGAAACCTCCGTAACCCGATAGAATCGCCCCGAAGGCAGGAAGGGCCATTCCGCCAAGGTTCGCGATACCACCGGGACATAGAACTCGCGCGCGGTGTTGTCCCAAAACCTTTCAATCACCGTTCCCCGAGGCAGACGGAAGGACATGTCGTGGAGGCGCGTTCCCATTTCGTATTGGCTGTTGCCGAATACCGACTCCTTGGGCGCGCCGGCCTTTTGCCACGCATCTTCGCTTTCGAAATACACGGGCTTGAGACGCAAGGCGCGGTCCCATTCTCCGCCGAAGATTTCGAAGAAGGGCCGGCTGCGGTAATGAAATCCGCGGTTGTTCAGGAGGTTCGAGTCCGCACCCACTTCCGCCCAATCGAGAATCCGTGCGTCCGGGGCGTCACGCTCAACCAGGTAGTACCCGTAACGGGCATCGAACGCACCATGGCGGCCGTCCAGTCGCAACCGGTACATGGTGTGGTAGTCGCCATTGTCATGCTGCACGCAAACGCGTTCCGCCGAGAGCGGGTCGTGCTTATATTCCTTCCAAGCCGCTTCCGCGATGCGGCTGAAGGTGTCGCAATATCCCCAGCCGTAAACAAACAGATTTTTCTGCTGGTCGGTCACGTAGGCTTCATGGCCATAATCGCCTTCATAGGCTTGAATCATCCCGCCTACCGCCATCCGCGAAAACAGCCGCAGCCATTCAAAGAATGCTTTGGCTTGCGCAGTCTCTGAGGCATTCTCCAAATGCTCAAGGCGCATCACATTGCGCGTCCAGGAAACCAGGTCCGTGGCTTGGGGCCATCTTTCGCTGATAACCAGAGGTCCGGAAGGCGCCGCCGGTTGGTCGCCGGCTGCCAAGCTTGGAATCGATGTGAACGAAACCAAGGAAAGAAGGATAAGGAAGCGAATCATATTCGGATTCTACACCAGATTTACCGCACGCAGACCGAAGGTGTACAGGGAACCGGACTGCCGCCGCGTGGCACAATGCACTTCATGTTTGCGCTCCATCCGCTCACAAAACCCCACATTATGTGCGCCACCCCAATTTCAAGCTTGGTCGGGCGGGGGAAGGTCCTTTTCCGGTTTCAGCCCGGCGCAAGCTTGACTTGCAGTCAGCATGACGGGGGAATACAATCATTACGCAGGGGCGATCGGGTGACCAGCGCAGACTCCGCTCCGGTCACGAAAGGATTCCGCCATGTTTCGGGTATGTCCGCTCCGCAAGTTGCGCGGAAACATATTTCCCCTGGGTGTGGCGGTTGTTTCCTCATTGGTCTTGCTGATCGGCCTCACCGACCTCACGCCGCATACCGCTTCCGCACAATCCCAGCAGAGGGCCGGCGCCGAAAGGGTCATGCAAACTGCACCGAAGAACGTCCTCCATACCCTATCCGAACTTCCCGATGATTCTCCGCCTACAGCTAACGGCAGTCCCCACCCGCCGAGCGCCAAGCAGAATCAGAGCATTATGCAGGCCAGATTCGAAAAGTCGAAAAACGACGCGGCAGAAATGGCTACCCTGGCCAAGGACCTCCGCAAGGAACTGAACAAGGCGAACGCCAATGCCCTTTCCCTCGAGGTCGTAAACCTGGCCGATAGGATTGAAAAGCTGGCAAAGAAAATCCGGGGAGAAACGAGGGGATTCTGAAGGATCTTTCCCTTGCGGTCACGAAAGGATTCCGCCATGTTTCGAGTTCGTCCCCAGAACAAGTTACGCCGATACATAATTCCCTTGGGTGTGGGGGCTGTTGCCGCTTGGGTTTTGCTGGCCACCGTGTCTGTGGTGAGCGCGCAGAACCCTGCTTCCCCCCCGAATGAAGAGGCCTTGTCTCCTCCCGCTGCTGCGAATGGCCCGGCCGCACTAAATACTCCAAAGCCAGAGGTGGAGCGTAAGGAATCCAATCTCGAGAAATCGAGAACCGAAGCGGCCGAGCTTTCCGCTCTAGCCGAACAACTCCGAGATGAACTGAACAAAATGACATTCGATGTCCTCTCGCTCGATATCATCCAAAAGACCGAAAAGGTCGAGAAACTGGCCAAGAAAATCAAGGGACAGGCCAATGGGTATTTGAAGTCGAATTCCCAGCCGCGCCAGAGTACTCCCCAGGGATAGGCCCAAGGGTTTCAGGCATGGCACGAAGACCTTTATTCCGTGACCCAAACAACGCCACTGGGCGAACGTCCGCGCCGGTCGGAAAGGGCGTGAGCCTGACACGATCTCACCGGTTGGCCAAGCCAAGTGGAGTTATTCTCTCCTGGGGTTTGCTGATCACCATCACCTGCCTCACGCCGCCTATCGACCTCGGGCAATCTTCGACGAATCAAGACTCCCCAACGGCGTGGGACACGCGCCCTTCCCCGTTGCACACTCATCATGCTCTTTCCACCTCCTCGGACGATATCCCCCAGGCACTGGCCGATAAGCGGAAGGCTTTCTTGAAGGCCAACTTTGAAAAGACGAAAAATGACGCGGCAGAAATGGCCGCCCTGGCCAAGGAACTTCGTACGGAACTGGACAAGCCAGACCCCGATGCCCATTCCCTCCAAGTAGCTAACCTCGCTGAAAAAATTGAAAAGCTGGCGAAGAAGATCCGGGGGGAAATGGAGGGATTCTGAAGCGGTCTTTCACCGCAAAGGCGCGGAGGCGCAGAGAATTGTGGCCGGCGCTTAACGGGCAGGAATCAAGTGGGCGCTTACAGCCGTTCCGGGGCGGAGCTGGTCCGTGCCGCGCACGGCCACCACGTCACCCTCATTCAGGTCCCCGAAGACCTCCATGAGGGTCCCGGAGGTTACTCCGGTTTTCACATCCACCCACTCCGCGTGATCAGCGCGCACCCGAATTACAAAGGTTCGTTCCAAGTCACTTCCCACGGAACTGGCCGGAACGAACAGCGTTGCCGAAGCGCGGCGCACCGGCCAGACGACTTCGCAGAAGGCGCCGGGGTCGAGCTCCGCCTTGGGGTCCTTCACATCCAGCTCGACCGGCATGGTGCGGGTCTTAACGTCGACCGCACCCGAAATCCTGGCAATGGGGGCCTCGAAGACTCTTCCCGGAAAAGAAGGCACGGTGAAACTCACTTCGGTCCCTGCGGGGATTCCCGCGGCATCGTATTCCGGAACGGGCACCACCAGGCGATGCCGGGTGAGCGTTTGAATTTGCACAATCGGGGTCATGGCGCCGGGCCCGCCGCCCGGCCCCACCAAGGCTCCGGGATGAACGTAGCGGCTCGTAACCTGGCCATCGAAGGGCGCGGTGATGCTGAGATAGGCCTCAAGCTCAGAAACCGCCTGGAGCGCTTCTTGCGCTGCCTTGGCGCTCTTGTCAAGCGCCGCGACGTTCGCCTCATCTGCTTGTGCCGCCTTCTGCGTCACCTCGAGATCATTCAGGGCCACTACTCCCGGCGTCTTGGCCGCCGCGCTCATCCTTTGGCAGGTGGCTTGGTCGGCCGCGAGCTTGGCCTGGGCCGCAGAGAGCTGGGATTCCGCGCTTTGGAATTTGGATTCCGCTTCCGCCCGCTGCGCCACGACTTCCGGGGCCTCGAGCTGTGCGATCTGTTCCCCTGTCTTCACCCGCGAACCACGGTCCACCTTGATCCACTTAAGAAACCCTGTCACCTTGGGATAGACGTCCACCACCTCGTAGGCCGTGAGTTGGGCGGGAAGCTTGACGGTCGCATTGAGCTTTTGCGAAACCACGCGGGTCACATCGACCTCGGCGGCTGCAGGAGTCCCCGCAGACCCGCCGGCCGCCGGCGGTGCGCCACTTGGGCTCTGACTACAGCCAAGAAATAGAAGGCACATACCTGTGAGCGTTGGAAGCGTCGTTATTCGCTGGAGCTTCATAGATGTTCCCTCGTATCCCGTATCCCGATTGCGCTACCCCGCATATCGGCTCTGCGGATCATCCGGGTCAAGTGAAGGCGATGCGGTACTGGCGCGCGCCTGGACCAGGGAGAATATGAAGGGCAGTGCAGTCAAGTTGACCAGCGTGGCAGCCAGGAGCCCTCCGATGACGGCCCTGCCCAGCGGCGCGGCGGCCTCCGCTCCCTCGCCCAGTCCCAGAGCCATGGGAATCATGCCCATAATCATGGCGGCGCTGGTCATCAAAATTGGACGCATGCGGGTTCGCGCTCCTTCGATACCCGCAGCGAGCGCAGCCCCACCCAGTCGACGGCGTTCGTCCGCAAAGGTCACGAGCAAAATGGCATTGGCCGTCCCCACGCCGATCGCCATGATCGCTCCCATATACGATTGGACATTCAGAGTTGTATGCGTGATGAGGAGCATCAGGATGACTCCGCAGATGGCGGCGGGCGCCGTCGTGAAGACCACAAAGGAAAGACGCATGGATTCGAAGTTGGCCGCGAGCAGCAGGAAGATCACGGCGATCGCCAGCAGCAGGCCAATTCCCAGGTTCGAGAAAGTGGTGCGCATGGGAGCGATTTGGCCACGCACTTGCGCCGTCACGCCCCGTGGAGGTGTTCCGGCCTTCCGGACTGCCGCATCGATACTGGCTGCTACGCTGCCCAGGTCTTCACGGGCCGTATTCGCGGAGAGGGAAAGCAGCCACAAACCGTTGATGCGATCGTATTCACCGACGATCGTGCCCTCCGCGACCCGCGCCAGGTCCCCGATCAGCGGGTGCTGCGCATCCCCCGGCATCACGGGGACACTCTGCACGTCTTCGACGGAGGTCATCCTGGGTGTGGGGTATTGGACTTGAACTTGATACGCCACTCCGGTCTTCGGGTCTGCCCAGTAGTTGGGGGCGGTGAAGCGGCTGGACGCCGTGGCTTCGGAGAGGGAGCGGCCCACCTGCTCAGCCGTCACCCCGAGTTGACCCGCCAGTTCGCGGTTCACCTGGACGTCAACACTGGGATAATTGAGCGGCTGTTCATACTTGAGGTCCCGCAAGGCCGGCACCTTGCTTAACTCATCGCGCAGTTTCCCGGTGTAGGCGCGGGCGGCGGCGAAGTCCGGGCCCATGACCGCCAGTTCGACGGGAGTGGGGGCGCCAAAATTCATGATCTGGCTCACGATGTCGCCTGGCTCGAACGAAAATGTGCAGCCCGGGAATTTGGGGGGCAAAAGGGCGCGGAGTTTTTCTTCAAATGCCACCACGTCAATGCCCGCCTCGGGCCGCAGAGCTACGTTCATGACCGCCTCATGCGGCCCGCTGGTCCAGAGGAACACGGTGTTGATGGGATAACTTGCGCCCTGCGTGCCGACATAACCCAGGCTGATGCTGACGTTGGCGGGTCCGGCGGCGGCTTGAATCTCCTCTAGAACGTCGGTCACCAGACGGGCCGTGTCTTCCGCGCGGGTTCCGGTGGGAGCGTCAAAACGCAACCGGAATTGATGGCCCGTGACCTTGGGAAATAAGTCCTTGCCGACGCGCGGTCCCAGGAAACCCAAAATTGCTGCCGCCACGACGACGTACATCGCGACCACGGCCCAGCGAAACGGGGCGAGGCGTTGGAGGATAGTGCCCCACCGGTCGCGGACTTTGTCGAAATTCAGCCAGCCCGATGAGGATGCTTTGGGCTCAGCGCCGCTCCTGCGGTGCATCCATAAGAACAACACCGGCAGCAGGGAACTCGAAAGCAGGAACGAAGCTACCATCGCGAAGGCCACGGCGAGCGAGAGGGGCACGAACAGGTTTTTCGCCACGCCCGTCATGAAAAATGACGGGACGAAGACGGCGACAATCGAAAGCATTGACAGGAAGCGAGCCACGACGGTCCTTTGCGTCGCTTGCAGCACCGCACGCGCGGGCGCGAGACCAGGTTCTTGCATTAGCGTGCTGTCGATGTTCTCAACTTCTACCACGCCCTCGTCCACCAGAATGCCCACGGCCAGTGCGAGCCCGCCCAACGTCATGATGTTGATGGTCTGGCCGCTTACCCACAATCCCACCACCGACGTCAACAGAGCGAACGGAATCGTGGTCATGACGATAAAGGAGCTTCGCCAATCCCCCAGGAAGAGTAGAACCACGAGGCCGGTCAGCAGGGCGCCGAGCAAGCCCTCTCGCACCACCGAAAGGAGGGCGCTCTTGACGTAGCCGGATTGGTCGAATTGATAGCTGATGTCGATGTCGGAAGGGACCAGAGAGCGGAAGCGCGCGAGGTTCTGTTTGACTTCCTCCACCACCGTGAGGGTGGAAGCGTCCGGGCGCTTGGTCACGGGGATGTATACCGCCCGGCGGCCGTTTACGAGCGCGTAGCCAGTAGGAATGTCGGTGCTGTCCGCCACCGCGCCAATATCCCGCAAGTAGACCGCCGGGCCGGCGCCCGTGCGGACGGGCACATCGAGCAGCGTATGAATTTCCGGAGTTACGGAATCGCTCGAAACGATGCGCAGCAGACTGCCTGTCCGCACGTTGCCGGCGGGCATGAGGATGTTGCCGGAGCTGATGGCCTTGACCACTGCATCGGGTGATAAGTTGTAGGAACGGAGCCGGTCGGGATTGACCGTGACCACAATGGTTCGCTGGTTGCCGCCAAAGGGTGGCGGCGCTGACACGCCCGGAAGCGTGGCAAACACCGGACGAATGCGATTGAGCGCCTGGTCCTGGATTTCTCCGATGGTGCGGGTTTTGCTCGAAAACACTAAATAGCCTACGGGCACGGTCCCCGCGTCGAAACGGATGACAAAGGGATTCACGGTCCCATAGGGCATGAAGGCATGGGCTCGGTTCACATAGGAGATGGTCTGGGCGAGGGCCTGGCTCATGTCGGTCCCGGGATGGAAGGTGAGCTTCAAGAGACCGTTGCCTTGAATTGACTTGTCCTCTACGCTCTCAATGCCATTGATGTATAGGAAATGGTATTCGTAATAGAAGACCAGGTAACCTTCCATCTGCGCCGGGCTCATTCCGCCATAAGGTTGTGCCACATAGATCACCGGAAGATTCAGGTCCGGGAAGATGTCGGTGCGCATCCGGAGGATGGCCAGAATCGAGCAAAGCGCTATGGCGAGGACGAGCACCATCACCGTGATCGGCCGCCGGAGGGCGGTGCGGATGAGCCACATGGCTTAAGGTTTCCTCCCGGAATTGGAATGGAGCATCGCCAGGAAAGGCTCCAGGTTGCCTTGCGCCACCGCCACACCGAACATCGCCTGCCAGACGTTGATGCGCGCCACGGCGTCGTCCCTTTCGGCCTGGGCCAGCAAAGCTTCCGCCTCCGCAACCTCCACGAGATTGGTGAGGCCTGCCTGGTAGCGGGCCCGTGCCTGGGTTTCCGCCTGGCGCGCCGCCGCGAGCTCAATCGGAGTGTTCTGAGCAATCTGTTTGGCGGCATCGAGCTCCGCTTGCACGGCGGCAATCTGGCCGGTCAGGTCTTGAAGAGTCTGGTCGTATTTTGCCGATTGGCTTCGTTCCCTCGCCTGTGCCATGCGCTTCTGGTCCCGCAGCGCTGAGAAGTCAAACAAGTTCGGGAACACCACGGAAAACCCGGCGGCCCAGTTGGCGCGGCCGAAGCCCAGGCCTTTCAAGCCTCCGGCCGCCGAGTCGTCGGGATTCGCTCCGCTGCCGCGGGCAAAGGCTTCCGATTGCAGAATGATGCGGGGGTAGTCGGTCCGATTCAGCACTCGCTCTTGTGCCCGCAACTGATCGACGCTCGCCTGCTGGTCGAGGGCCAGCGGATGCCCCGAGGCGGGAGAAGCCGGCAACGATTCAGCCGCGGGAGAGTCGAGGAGCGGGGCAGGTTCAACTTGGATGGCAACTCCTGAGGCTCCCAGGAGGGAGGCGAGCATGACCCTTGCCTGTTGCTCGGCAGCCTGCGTCTGGATAAGCTGGGTGCGGGCTCGAGCCAATTCCGCGTCGGCGCGCGAGGCGTCGGCGCCCGGGCGGAGTTCTTGCTGAACCAGCACATGCACCGCTTGGCCGAAGACCTCCCACCGGTGCAAGTTCGCCTGCGCCGACGTTACCGCCTGCTGCGCCAACACGGAATTCAGGAAATAACCACCCGCAGCGGAAGCAACCTGCAAGCGCGTGAGTTGCACATCGGCGCTCGACTTGTGCTCCAAAGAGCGTGCTTGGTCCACCTCCGCCCGCCTCAATCCGAAGTCCACAGGTTCCCAGGAAAGCAGCGCCCCACCCTGGGTGTTCCAGAAACTTGTTCCCGAATACGGCTGGACCGGACCCTCGACGGAAGGGGTGATCGACGCCGGGAGGAAAATGCCGGCGACTTGGTTTTGCGTGGCGCGATTGGCCTGATAGATCGGATTCAACTGGGGAAGGTAGGAGGTCCGCGCGAGTGCCACGCCGCTCCTGGCGCTATTCACCTGTTCCAACGCCGCGCGGACCGCCGGATAGTGTGCCAAGGCATACTCAATCGACCGATCCAGCGTGAAAGCCGCGGTCTCCTGACCCTTCTCTTGCGCCTGCAAGAGTGGGCTGGAACACACAAGTACGAACAGTGCGATCGCCATGACCTTCGATGGGAGCTTCATCTCAAGTCTCCTACACGTAATCGAAAAGGGTCATAAATCCAAAATCCATGTGCAACTGCTGATGGCAGTGGAACAGCGTAAGGCCGGGATCGTCTGCCGTAAAATCCACCTCCACCTCCTGATAGCCGCCGACCATGACCACATCTTTCACCACGCCCGCGGTGGGCATTCCCGCGAGCCGGGTGAGTTCGAAACTGTGCCGGTGAAGATGAATCGGATGAATGTCGTCGCTGGCGTTGCGCATGCGGAGGCGATAGCGTTTGCCTTGGTGCAGGTGGAATGAGGCGGGGACGATTTCCTCGGTCATGGGGAAGGCCACGCCATTAATGGTCCATCGGTTGAAGCCCTCCTCGGCGGCGTTATCCTTGACGAAGGTCATCTCAAAAGTTTCATCGGGGGATGGCGCGCTACTACCCGGCTTGGCAAAGCGGGCATAGTTCCAGTTGGAACGCGGCGGAGCGAGCCATTGCGGCTTGCCCACCCGGCCCTGATACTCGACGACGATTCCCATGCCATGGTGGCGGTCGTCATCGGCAAGATCCCCCATGATCCAGATCCCGGGGTGGTTCATCTCCACAATGGCGGAAACTCTTTCGGCCGTGCCCAACCAGAGCACCGGAACTCGCGCCGGATTCGGCACCGGATTGCCATCGAGCGCCACAACCTGGAACGTGTGCCCCGGCAAGGCCAGGCTGCGAATCTCCGTGGCGCTTCCATTCAAAATGTGAAATAGAACTCTTTCACCTTGCTTTACGCGGACGGGTTCTCCATGGCCGAGCATGCGACCGTTGATCGTGAAGGAACCATACCCGACTTCATACCCATGCGGCATCCCCTTGGCGAGCGAGGCCTTCATGGCGGACTCGCCCTGCTCTTCGAGGGCCTTGACGCGAGTGGCTGGAGACAGGAAATCCATCTGCATGTCGCCGCCGCGGCTGAACGCTGGCTCAAACTCCTTCAGCACGAGAAAGACCTCGCGATCATAGTTGCCGGGCTCGTGCCTGGGCTCGATGTACACGGGCCCCACCTCGCCACTGTATACTCCTTCGGCGAGGTTTGCGCCGGCGCGGTTGTGCGTGTGATAAAACCGGAAGCCCGCTGGATTGGGCGTGAAAACGATGCGCCGCTTGCCGTGAGCCGGAATGTACGGAGTTCCCTCCTCGGAAGCTCCGTCCATGTCGGTTGGCACCTTCTGGCCGTGCCAGTGCAGTTGCTCGGGCGTGTCGGTTTCGTTGTACGCATCCACCGTGACCTGTCTGCCTTCCGTGAAACGAAGCAGCGGCCCCGGGAATTGGCCGTTGTACGTAGTGACTGAAATGATCCGGTTGGGCGCGATCTCTACAGGAGAGGTTTTGATGTGCAGGGTATAGTCCGCGGGGCCCGACTCTGCCGACGGAACAGCGGACTGGTTGCCATCCGCCGGCATGACCGTTTGAGAAAGGGAACGTTCGGGAGAAAGCCATAAGGCTCCGGCCGCCCGGCCCGTGGCCTTCAGAAATTGGCGCCGCGACTCCGCAAAACGTTTCATTGGCTCCTCCTGTCAAGAAAATCAGCCCGCCCGCAAGGCGGATGAACACAGTGCTAGCCGGACCTTGCGGCAAGCTCAGCAAAAACCGGCCAAGTGATTTCAAGCTTTGGCCTCCCGAACAACTTCGCGGTGCATTTCCTCGACCTGTTTCCCGACCAGCCGCAGAACATTCCTCCCTTCGTGGGTCAGGAGGTAATTCTTGCGCGCGCGCGGACCTGTGTTCCCGCCACGCACGCGCTTTAGCCACCCATGCCGTTCCATTCGCTGCAAGAGGGGATAAAGAGTCCCCGGACTGATCTCGTAGCCATGACGACGCAGTTCGCTCATCATCCACTGCCCGTATATGGGGTTCTCGGCGGCATGATGGAGAATATGAACTTTCCAAAAGCTAAGAAGGATTTCCCGAGGTACGGAATTCATCTCTGTGCCCATATAACGGCTATCGTAGACGGTTACCGTAGTAAAGTCAATCAGGTTTTTTCCGGACCAGGGCGTCACCGACGATCCGCCCAGCGAGACATTCTGGAAAGTGGCAAACGGAATTCGGCTGACGGGAATGCCGAGCTTCAATCAGAGCCTGTCGGCGACCCAGATGTGGCAGATCTCGCTGATGCTGGCGAATGCCGACAAGCTACCCAGTTCGGTCAACGCGGTCTTAGCGGGACAACCCGAGGCGCCCCAGCCAACCTCAGCGGCCACGGCCGCCCACCCAAAGGCGACGAAGTAGTTTCCAGGTGAGGCAAGGGCAGGTCGGAACATTAAGCGCTCAGGAGATTCTGTCGGATTGGGCGACCTGCGAAACGAATTTGTTGCCGGGTGAGGCGGTGCGGAGCCGTCGTGCGTGCCAAAGCGGATCTCCATGGGAGTGTTCTTGTGCCGCATCACAAACATTGCGCTGGAGACCAATTGGACAGGGGTTGACCATTGATCGAACGGCGCAGCGATTGCGGCGGCACCTTTGATGAATAGACCTGCAAATGATCCCCTTAATCTCATTGAGGTCGGGATTGGAACTCGACACGTTTAATTCGTCCCCTTGCATGTCAAGCTGCAGCTTGCGGCACATATTGACCCTGTTGTTATCCCAGATGTCCAATGTTGCGGTCCCCTGGCCGGAATCGCTGCAGCCGATTGCCAGCACCTGGTGCTGGTCAACGGGACTCGCACTGCCGCCATGGATGAAACCGGCGGGCCACGCCGCTGCACCATCAAGACGCGCCGTCAACTGACCCCAATGGTCGCGCGTCTTGCCCAATAGCGCCGGTGCTCCGCCAAGTCCAAGCACATCGTCCTTGCCAACCAAAAACGCGCCCAGCGCAGCGCCGATCGGACCGCCGATCACGCCGCCCGCCGCCGCACCAGGCCCGCCTTGACCGGGTTCGAACCGCAGCCGTGACCTGCCGGTGGACTATACCGCTGCCGCCCGCATCTCGAAACGAAAAGCCGCAGAGTAACTCATCGGGGCTACTTCGTGGCAGAGGCGTGTTTAGAAGCTATTTCAAAACCCTCCGTAACACCATCATGAAGCAGGCGATATGAAAGAAGGCTTGGTAAATGGTAAGCGAGCGGTCATAGCGCACGACCAGTCGGCGGAAGTTGCCGAACCATGCGAAGGTGCGTTCCACAATCCACCGTCGCTTATAGCGGCGCAGCGCCCGACCGTCCTGGGTCGGGGGTTTGCGTCGATTCTTGCGATGCGGGGCGATCAACTCGATATCGCGCTGGGCCAGTTGCCGGCGCAACGGATCGCTATCGTAGCCGCGGTCCGCAATGAGCCGTTGGGGCTTTTGCCGGGGACGCCCCGCCTGATGCCGCCGCCCTACCCGGATCGTTTGCAGCGTCGCCTCGACGAGTTTGACCTCCGAGGGGGAAGCAGCCTGAAGGTGGTTTCCCAAAGGAAGACCCGCGCCGTCGACCACCACCATCCACTTGGTCCCCTTGCCCCGCTTGGTCTTGCCGACGGCGGAGCCCCCTTTTTCGCCGGAGCAAAGCTGCCGTCCAGGAACGACTCGCTCCAGTTTATTTGTTGGCGTTCATTGAGCTCGCCCAGAAACGTGCGCCAGCAGGTTGAAGGCGCGGGAAATTCCTCCGGCAAGTCCTGCCAGCGAGCCCCGCTGCGCAGAATCCACAAAATGCCTTCCAGCACTTTGCGGTCAGGGGCCGGAGATCGACCGCCCTGTGGTCGCGGCGGTCGCGGGGGGAGCAGGGGCCGGATCTTTTCCCACTGGGCGTCGGTCAGCAACCGACCATATCGCGCCATTGGTCCTCCCCCTGGCGCTGTGCACTTTCACGATCCTCCTCCACAGGAAAATAACTATCGCAGATTCATCCCGTTGTACAGGGTTTTGAAATGGCTTCTAGTGTCGCTCGTGCGACCCTCGGTGGAGGCGGCAGGTTCTGCCGCCCCAGGCCCGAACAACCGCACTTGGTGCGGGCTTTCGCTTCCGGCGTCGATCCGTAAGCTTCCCTCGATGCGCCCTTGCTTCGACGGGGTAAACGTAACCTGGATGGTGCAGCCGGCGCCCGCCGGAAGGGAGAAGCCGCAATTGTTGGTCTGGGCGAAGTCGGCTCCGCTGGTGGAAATTCCGCGAATCTCCAGGGGAGCGTTGCCGGTGTTGGTCAGGGTGATGGTTTGGGGCTCGCTCCGGGCATGAAGGCGCTGGCGACCGAAGGGCACGGCCTCGGTGGACAAGGTGACCACGGCCTCGGCCCGAGCCGGCTTCTCCTCCGGGAGGTCCACCGCCGGGGTGGCAACCTCCTCTCGGGATGGGGCGGCCGGCGACTCATCGGTTCTGATCGAGGCGGAAGTCGCCGGTGGGATGCTGGTAACAATCGGTGCGGGCCCGGTCGGGCTGGTCGTCGCTACGGCGTTGTGTGGGCCGACCAGCGAGCCCGGGAGCACGATCGGAGTTTGAGGATTACCGCCGCCGGTCCCCGTTCCAGACAGGGCAACCCCCTGCTCCCCCTGGCCGGCGTCGTTGATCGTGACGAACCCGGTCTGAAGCCCCGCGGCCGCAGGGGTGAAGGTAACCTGGAGAACACAGCTTGCCCCCGGGTTGATAAACTTCGCGCAGTTGCTCCCTTGGGCAAACTGCCACGTGGTCACGATGCTGTTGATGGCCAGGGCGGTGTTGCCGACGTTCGAGAGCGTGATCACCTGCGGCGGGCTGGTAGTGCCGACGGCCACGTTGCCGAATGCGAGTGTGGCCGGCGACAAGTTGGCAGACGCGGCCAGGCCGCTGCCGGCCAAGGGGATCGCCTGGGGGCCGCTAAGAGCGTTATCGTTGAGGATGAGTGCCCCGGCTCGGGGAACCGCTCCCGTAGGAGTTAAGGTGACACTCAGGGAGCAATTGGTTCCCGGCGCGACGGCTGACGCGCAGGTGTCGGTTTCGGCGAAGTCGCCGCTGGCCAGAATGCTGGAGAACCTCAAGCGACCGGTGCCCGGGTTGCTCACCAGCACCGGCTCCGCCGCGCTGGTGGCGCCCACCTCCTGCCCGGCAAAAGTGAGGCGGGCGGGAGAGAAGGCCGCAACGGGCGCGCTCAAAAGCACGGAGGCCGTGTTAGAAGCCGCATTCGCGACGACCAGGTCCAGGCCGCCATCATCGTTCAAATCCGCCGCGGCTACCGCACTGGGGCCTCCGCCTGTTCTGTAATCCAGGTGGGACTGAAATGTCCCATCCCCGTTGCCCAGCAGGATGGAAACCGTGTTGGAGCCGTAGTTGGCGACGGCCAAGTCAAGCTTGCCGTCTCCATTGAAATCGCCCGCAGTCACCGACAGGGGTCTCCCACCTACGCTGTAGTCAACGTGTTTCTGAAACGTGCCATCGCCGTTGCCCAGCAGGACGGAAACCGAGCTAGAATACTGGCCCCGGTGATTTCGATTTTTGATCCCGTAAAATCCTTACGTCTACTTGACGATAAGTCGCCATAACCGGCCAATCATGATGCCCGCTTTGAGCTAACTTCAGCAGAATGTGACCCTTGAAGGTGCGTGCACAGATTGGACCGGTTATGGCGGAATTAACCGGCCAACCCGCCGATTTTCAATTACTTAGAGGTGCGGCTAGGGTTGGCCGGTTAATTTTACCAAACCGGACAAGTCCTGGCGCAGAGCGCCGGTCTGCGCTTCAGCAGGCTATATTGGCGCTGGTCATGCTCACCACAAGCGGCATTTGGCGCGCGGACCGCGGAAGAACACTGGCGAGTGACGCTCAAGAACAGTGACGAGTGAAGAGTGACGACTGACAAGCAAGAAAGGCTGAAGAACAGTGACGAGGGACGCTCAAGAACAGTGACGAGTGAAGAGTGACGAGTGACAAGCAAGAAAGGCTGAAGAACAGTGACGAGGGACGCTGATGAACAGTGACGAGTGAAGAGTGACGGCAGGAAAGGTCGAAGAATAACGACGAGCGGGGCACAGCCCTTAGACAATCCATGGGGCCGCCCACACTCCCCCGCATCGGTTATCGGTAGTGCCGACTGAGAAGGTGAACCAATCTTAAAAGCCGTGACAAGTGGCAAGTGACGAGTGAGAAGTAAGAAAGGCGAAAGAGCCGTTACGAGCGTGGCGTAGCCCTCGAACCGTCTACCGGGCCTGAAGAACCGTGGCGAGTGATGAGTGACGATTGACGAGCAAGAAGGGCTGAAGAATAATGACGAGCGACGCGCAGCCCTTGGACAATCCAGCGGGCCGCCCACACTCCCCCGCATCGGTTATCGGACGTGCCGAGTGAGAAGATGAAGGAAAACAAAAAGGGCGGGGAATTGTTCTCCCCGCCCTTGGTTCTTACTGTTGACTATCAACTATCGACTGTCAACTGTTCTTAGTACATCCCGCCGCCCATGCCGCCTCCCGGAGGTCCGCCGTGGCCGCCCTTATCTTCCTTTTCCGGGAATTCGCTGACCAGCGCCTCGGTGGTGAGCATCAGGGAAGCGATGGAAGCAGCGTTTTGCAGCGCGGTCCGGGTAACCTTGGTCGGGTCGATGACGCCGGCTTCGACCAAGTCGCAATAGGTTTCGTCTTGTGCGTCGAAACCGAAGTTCGGGTTGGTGTTATTGCGGACCTTCTCGACCACCACGGCGCCTTCGTGGCCGGCGTTGTCGGCGATCAGGCGCAGAGGCTCTTCGAGCGCCCGCTTGACGATGTCGATACCGATCTGCTCATCGCCGGTAGCCTTGAGTTTGTCGAGCGCGGGGATGGAGCGCACCAGCGCCACACCGCCGCCCGGAACGATGCCTTCCTCGACCGCCGCCTTGGTGGCGTGCATGGCGTCCTCGACGCGAGCTTTCTTCTCCTTCATCTCGGTCTCGGTCGCCGCGCCCACCTTGATCTGGGCGACGCCGCCCACCAATTTGGCGAGCCGTTCCTGGAGCTTCTCGCGATCGTAGTCGGAAGTGGTGTCGTCGATCTGGGTGCGAATTTGCTTGACGCGCCCTTCGATTTCCGCCGACTTGCCGCCGCCCTCCACGAGGGTCGTATTGTCTTTGTCCACCGTAATCTTCTTGGCGCGGCCCAGGTCATCCAGCTTCACGTTCTCCAGCTTGATGCCCAGGTCTTCCGTGATCGCTTTGCCGCCGGTGAGGATAGCGATATCCTCCAGCATGGCCTTGCGGCGATCACCGAAGCCCGGCGCCTTCACCGCGCAGACCTGCAAGGTCCCGCGCAGCTTGTTCACCACCAGGGTCGCCAGGGCTTCGCCCTCGACTTCCTCAGCGATAATCAACAGGGGTTTGCCACCCTTGGCAATTTGTTCGAGCAAGGGGAGCAGGTCCTTCATCGAGCTGATCTTCTTTTCGTGAATCAGGACCAGCGCGCTCTCCATCACGCTCTCCATCCGCTCGGGGTCGGTGACGAAGTAGGGTGACAGGTAGCCGCGGTCAAACTGCATGCCCTCGACCACTTCCAGCGCGGTCTCCATGGTCTTTGCTTCCTCAACCGTGATGACGCCATCCTTGCCGACCTTCTTCATGGCCTCGGCAATGATGGTGCCGATGGTCAGGTCGTTGTTGGCGGAAACCGAGCCGACTTGCGCGATCATCGCGCCCTCGACGGGCTTGGAGATCTTCTCGAGCTCGCCCTTGACGTGCTTCTTCGAGCCGTCTTTCTGGGTTTCGTCGTATCCACAAACGGCGCGTACGGCCATCTCAATGCCCCGCTTGATGGCCATGGGATTGGCGCCCGCCGCGACGGTCTTGCAACCCTCGCGGTAAATCGACTGCGCCAGAACCGTCGCCGTGGTGGTGCCGTCGCCGGCCACATCGGAGGTCTTGGAAGCCACTTCCCGCACCATCTGAGCGCCCATGTTCTCGAGGGGCTCCTTCAATTCGATCTCCTTCGCCACGGTCACGCCGTCCTTGGTGATCAGCGGAGAGCCGAATTTCTTGTCCAGAACCACGTTGCGGCCCTTGGGACCCAACGTTACCTTCACGACATCCGCGAGCTTGTTCACGCCCCGGAGAATCGCTTGGCGGCTTTCCTCGCCATGTACAATCTGCTTTGCATTTGCCATCTTGCCTCCCTCCAATTCCTTTCCTCCCCTCCCGATTTAGCGAATCGGGATGGCGGAGTTGATGAGTTCAAATTTGCTTCCGCGGCGAACCCCGCGTTTGCGGAGCGGTTCGCCGCATCCATTGCACGGCCGCACTTACTTCTTGCCCGCCGCCGCCTTCACGTGCTCAATGATTCCCAGCACTTCGTCTTCGCGCAGGATCAGGTAATCCTGGTCGTCAACTTTGATCTCCGTGCCGGAGTATTTGCCGAATAGAATGTGATCCCCCGCCTTCACGTCCAAGGGGATGACCTTCCCGTCTTCCGTCTTTTTCCCGTTGCCAGCAGCGATCACTTCGCCCTCCTGCGGCTTCTCTTTCGCCGAGTCGGGGATAATAATTCCACCCTTAATGGTTTCTTTTTCTTCCACCCGCTTCACTATTAGTCGGTCATGAAGAGGTCGCACCGTCATAGTTGATTCTCCTTTCCTCCTCAAATTTGCTCGAAATTGGAACCAGTGAACTTTGGCGGGTTCTGCCCCGCCCCCAGGCCCCCTCGAGCTAGCGCAATTAGGCAATGATCGTTGTTTTTTGTGCCGCCCCGCGATTTGGATTCGGGATACTTAGCACTCACCCATTGCGACTGCTAGCATAGCTTTTCACGGTGAGCATGTCAAGCACTAAATTCGGCCTGAAATCAATACGTTAGCACTCATCGCTATAGAGTGCCAATTGATGCCAGAAATGTCATGGCATTTTCTCGATATCCATTTAATCGTTTGAAAATATGATAGTTATCTATTTGTTGGGATTGCCGGGCAATGTTTCCATGCTTATGTTAGGCGGTCCTTCAATAAACTGGCTGCATCTGTGCCTATTAATAGCGTATAATTATGATGTCAATGAAATACCAGAGGCATCAGGAGTTCACATCAACCCTTTCATCCGTCCGCGCCCTCAGACTGTGGGGGTTGGCCTTATTCCTTTGCCTCCCCATGTTTGCTCCCACTGGCTCGGCTCAAGATGAAGGTCAGGAACCACCACCGGCTGAGACGCATTCCACCCTGGCACTGCCAGATGCTCTCCTGCCTCAGATCACAGCCGCCATACAGGGCGTGACAAACCGGGATGTCTCTGCCTTAGCGAAAGCTCTGCACATAGGGGAGAGCCTCGAAGGCCTTGCGCCCGGCGCTCCACCCAACACGCTTGCGCCGGTCGGTGACTTGGACGGAGACGGCGTGGCGGAATTGCTTTTGAAGTGGGCCATCCCGGAAGTCATGGTGGGAGCGGAGGCGGCGCCCGCTCCTAACTCTCAACCCCTCTGGGGTGTCTACCTGCTTTCCTGGGACGGTGCGCATTGGAAAGCCTCGCACCTGGTGAGCGGCGTAGAGGACTTCACCGCCGTCCTGATCAACCTGGGCAAGCCATTGGGGCGCGGCCTGGCCGTGGTGATCCAGGGGGGCGATTCCCATGTTGCATACCCTGCAGTATTTCAATTCAAGGACCACGCGGCGACGCTGCTGTGGGACGCTCAGGCGGATGACAGCCGGTACGAAGCCCTTCTCCAGGGCCAAGTGAGTTTCCAGGACTACGCGGATGCTCCCGCGGAAATGATCGTAACCGGCCGAGCCGACCCGGGGTTCCTCCAGGTTGACCCGAGGGGCCATCGCGGCTTCAAGGCGCGCGCGGTCTATCATTGGGATGGAAAGGCGTTTATTCCCGCCAAGACCGAATACTTCGCTGACCAGGATTACACGGTTTATCGCTTTATCTCGGCGCTCCATTTACACGATTATGCCTCGGCCTATACGTTAGTGGTTCCGACGAGCTTCTTGAAGGCAGATTTGCCCACGCTGGATGCGTTCCGCCTATTCATTCAGGACAATTGGCCGGAGTTTCTTCAGGACGAGGTGTTCCAGGCGCCTGAGGCAGCGGAGGGTTCGCCGAACGAACATGAGTTCGTATTGACCAAGCCGGATAAGCGCTACGTTTATCATCCGGATTTTTCCAATGATGGTAAATTCCTGCTGACAGGCCTGACCCGCACCCAGGAGGCGGCCGAACCTTAGCCCAAACTCGAAACTCGAAATTCGAAACTCGCGAGCGCGACATCGAATTTCGAATTTCGAGTTTCGAATTTCGAATCCATGACTCTCTCCCACGCTATTCTTCTCTTTGTGGCCGCGGTACTGGCTGGCGCCATGAATTCTGTCGCCGGGGGCGGTAGTTTCTTTTCTTTTCCCGCACTCATTTTTACCGGAGTTCCTCCCATTCCCGCCAATGCCACCAATACCGTAGCGGTCTGGCCGGGGTCGGTGGCGAGCGTATTCTCCTACTGGAAACGCCTGCCGAAGAACCCCCGCGTCATGGTCCCGCTGATTACCATCAGCATTATCGGCGGCGTAGCGGGCGCCGTGGTGCTTCTGCACACGCCGCAAGCTACATTCATGACCCTGGTTCCGTACCTTTTCGGAATCGCCACCTTGCTCTTCGCGTTTGGCAGGCGGTTGACCCAGAAACTCGGCCAGGTGGTCAAGCGGACGGGGCCGCCCACCTGGCCCTCCATCGTTGGCCTTACTCTTGTGCAGTTCTTCATTGCCCTTTATGGCGGTTTCTTTGGCGGCGGCATGGGCATCCTGATGCTGGCGATGCTCGAGATGATCCATATCGAAGACATCCACGCCATGAATGGGCTGAAAGCGCTGCTGGGCACGGCCATCAACGGCGCGGCCGTGGTGACGTTTATCATCGCCAAGCAAGTGGTGTGGCCGCAGGGAATCCTGATGATCGTCGGCGCCGTGGCCGGAGGATACGGCGGCGCCCACTACGCGCAGAAGCTCGACCCCCGCTGGGTCCGCGCCTCGGTGATCTGCGTCGGAACCGGAATGACGATCTACTTCCTGTGGCGATACTGAGAGCGGGACCGGTAGGGGGACTGTTGGAGTGTTGAAAAGAAGTATTATCTAAAGGGCCCCCTATCCCTGCCATTATCAACAGCCGTTGGTGGCCGGAGCTAGTGGATTGTACTGGCTGCTGCCGTCACTGTCAGGCCAATTTTTTGAGTTTGCGTCACCCCCCCACCTGTAGCGGTCACGGTAAGGGTAGAGGCGCCCTTTGCGGTTGTGGAGGCGGCCGCCAGCCTTAGCGTGCTGCTGCCGCTGCCCGGCGCCGCAAGGCTGGAGGGGGCGAATGTCGTCGTGACTCCCGTCGGCGCCCCGCTCACTGACAGCGCGATCGCCGAGTTGAATCCGTTCACCAGAGCGGTGGTCAAAGTAATCTGCGTCGAACCGCCTCGAGCCACACTAGCGCTCGTAGCGCTTGGCGATAGCGTGAAACCAGGCGTCAAAACTGTCAGGCTGAGGGTCTGAGTTTTGCTAACGCCTCCCCCTGTAGCTGTTATGGTAAGGGTGACGGTGCCCGCCGTTGCGGTGGAGCCCGCCGACAATTTCAGAGTGCTGCTACCGCTGCCCGGGGCAGCGATACTCGTTGGCGCAAAGCTCGCCGTGACTCCCGCTGGAAGTCCACTCACCGACAAGGCTATTGCCGAACTGAACCCCTTTCCCCCTGCTGTGGTCAAGGTTATCGAGACCGATCCACCCCGAGCCACGCTGGCAGTCGTGACACTAGGTGACAAGGTAAAACTGCCCAAGACCGTCAGGCTGAGGGTTAGATTCTTGGTCACTCCTCCTCCCGTTGCGGCTACGGTCAGGGTGGAGGCGCCCGCTGCGACCGTCGAGGCCGCCGAAAGCGTCAAGGTGCTGCTACCGCTGCCCGGCGCGGCGATAGTGCTGGGGGCAAAGCTCGCCGTGACCCCACTGGGAGCTCCACTCGCCGACAAGGTGATTGCCGAATTGAATCCATTCACCTTTGCGGTCGTCAAGGTTATAGATTTCGAACCGCCCGCCGTCACACTCGCGCTCGTAGCGTTTGACGTCAGCGTGAAACTGCTGGGGGACTGCAAGACCGTCAGGCTGAACGCCAGGGTTTTGTCCGTTCCTCCCCCCACAGCCCCGAGAGTCAAGCTGGATACGCCCGGCGCTGCCGTGGAGGCCACCGACAACGTTAATATGCTGCTACCGTTGCCCGGCGCCGGGATGCTGGTCTTGGTAAAGCTCGCCGTGACCCCACTGGGAAGTCCACTGATTGACAAGTAGACTATTGAGTTGAATCCCGTCCCCGCTGTGGTGGTGAGAGTTATGGGTACTGAACCGCCCGGCGCCACACTCGCACTCGTGGCACTCGAGGTCAGCGCATAGTTGGGAGTCGCGACTGCCAGGGTGATGATTTGGGTTTCCGTTATGGCCCCGCTTGTACCCGTCACAGCCAAAGCTGAGCTTCCCGCCGTTGCCGTGGAGCCCGCCGTCACCGTTAAGGTGCTGCTGCCATTCCCGGATGTTATGCTGGTGGGCGAAAAGGTTGCAGTGACACCTTGCGGGGCGCCACTGACGGACAATGCCACTGGTGAGCTGAATCCATTCAATCCTGCCACCGTCACCGCAAACGATGTCGAGCTGCCCACATTTACACTGGCGCCCGTCGGGCTCGGCGTCAGTGTGAACGTTTTAGCTGTGAGGGTCAGAGTGAACGCCACAGTCCGCTTGAATCCGCCACCTGTTCCGGTAACGGCGATCGGGTAAATTCCAGCTACGGAGTTTACGGCGGTGGTCACCGTCATCGTCACCGGGGCGGCGGCGGTGAGGGTAGGGGAAGAGAAGGTCACGGTTACGCCGGCGGGGGCTCCGGCCGCCGATAGCGTGACCGGCGAATTGAACCCGCCCTGCACGCTCAGGGTAAGCGTCGCGGTGTTCGCGCTACCTGGCGAAACGGTCAGGCTCGAGGAATTTGTGGCCAGCGTAAAATTCGAGGCCGCGCCATTGTTCCAGCTATTGACCAGCAGGAACGCATCGACCGAACCGAGTCCGGTGACCATATCGTAGCCTGGACCCGCGTTATAACCCGCGACTCCGGGTACGCTATTGTTGCCGGAGGTGATGTCATGGAAAACGGCGGGGCCCCCGGCGGCTTGTTGGCTGGCCAGCGTGTACAGATTAGGGTTGACGTTTCCCCACGGCGCCCCGACGTTCTGGAGTACAAGGGCCATCACGCTCGCCAGGGAGGGGGTCGATGCGGATGTGCCGGCGATGTAGAAGGCCCCGCCCTGAACTTGAATGACGTAGGCATCGTGAATCGCAGACGAGGCCGCAATATCGGGAACCACCCGCATCCTACCGGTGGGAACTCCGGGTGCGGACTGCCAACTTGGTTTCGGGTAGACAGTACTTACCCCGCCTCCCGAAGCGATAATCGCTCCGGCCCATGAGCTTTCATTCCAGGCAAGCTCCGGAATGTAGCTGAGCGCCGAACTCATGCCCGTGCCATTCGTTGCCGTCCAATAGATGCCTGGATTAGCGCTGTCGTTGAATTCCGTACCTCCCACGCAGGTGCTGTTGGGGGTGGAGCAAATGGCGTTCACGGCTATTCCCTGGGTTGCGGTTTGCTCCGTGGCCGCATCGCAACCTGCGGCGCCACTGTCACCCGAGGCCACAAATACCGATTGCCCTTGGGATGCAGCTTGGGACCAGAGACTACCCCAGAGACTCTGCCCCCCATCGGAGATCGTGTTCTCGCAGTGGAGGTAGCTCACCGTCACGATCGGCGCGACATTGTTCGCCACGGCGTACTGGGCTGCCAGGACGATCCCGTCCGTCGCGCCCGACGCCGCGCTGACGAGATCGATGGTGGCCTTTCTGGCGATGGCACCCGCCCACTCAACATCCAGGGCGGACTCGGCCTCGTCCTGACAATCCGGCATTCCGGGATTGACGCCGTTGACGAAAATCTTCTGCGGGTCGTTGGCCGGAAGTCCGGCGTTCGTGCGGAAGGTCCGCACGTCGGCCAGAGCAACGTCGGTGCGCCCCACGACCGCAATCCTCAGCCCGGCACCATCCAGCCCTTGGCTGAAGAGCGGCGATACGTCGTAGATCGTGTCCCAGTCCTGCGGCATCAGAAGGTTAACGCCATTCGCGAGGGTGTAGCCAGGCACCGTCTCGTGTGCCGGCACGCTGTGAAAATCATGAAGCGAGACAACTCCTTTCACCACCGCCGCCAAGGCTTGGGGAATTTCCGGATTGGTCGCATTCGCAAAGTGAATTTGTCCCTTGACGGAATATTTCCGCATCTGAGTGTGGAAAGTTGACTCCACTTGCCCGGCCGTGCCGCTAAAAACGATGGAGCGGCGCGAAGAGGGAATCTCCTCCACTTTCATTCCGTGCATCTCAAGCCAATTCTGCACCTGGATCAGATCATTCTGAGAGACCCCGAAATGCTCGCCGAAGGTCTCGGGAGTAAGCCATTGATGGTAGTAAGGGGTAGCCGGGTCTTGTTGGGCCCGGATTAGTTCCTGGAGAGCCTCTTCCTGGGAAGGATTGGGGCGTAGGACGAGCACCATCCTTTCCATGGGCTGACCGGGCAATACCTCTCCGACCATATTCTCGGGCTTTGCCAGCGGGTGCACATTTCGAGAGAGCACTACCCGTTGTGTATCGTCGATTTGTCGCGACGCTCTGTCGACGGGCTGAACGCTAAGTGGGTCGCTGACTCGATCCAGGTATTGTGCAGTTTGCGACCAGGAGATTAGAGATGAGCAGAGGACGAAGAGGGTCAGAAAAGCAGTCTTTCTACCGGACATTGGGGGCCTCAGAGCACATTAGATTTTACATATCAATAATACTATACTAGGTTAGACTCGATAATGGGCTTCATTCAATAGTACGATAGTCCCAATTCGGCCAATAAATCGGGTCTTTTGCATTAAAGTTTTCAAATGAATTAACACGGAACTCGGCCAGGCAGATTGAGGTTTCGTTGCGTAATGGTTCCGTTCCGCTTCGAATGATGTAGGGATGCCCAACCACTGCCCGTCGTCGCACGCCCTTGCGATTATGATTAATGGTTGCTTCGCCGGGCGCCCAAGCCCTCTAAAAGCCGGAAATGGTTATTCGTGCTTCATAATTCCGAATTCATAATCCATAATTGTCTCGCATGACTAACGAACCCAGGTCCGGCCCTACCGAGAATCCGTACATCGAGTTCCGCCACGTCTACAAGGCGTTTGATGGATTGCCCGTGCTTGAAGACGTGACGTTTGAGGTGTGGCGCGGCGCAATGGTAGGAATACTGGGGCGCAGCGGAGTGGGGAAGAGCGTTACGCTCAAGCACATTCTGGGCTTTCTGAAGCCAGACGCAGGGCAGGTGTTTGTGGCCGGCCGCGAGGTTTCCGTCCTGAGCGAAGAGGAACTGATGGACGTCCGCCGGCGCGTGACCATGGTTTTTCAGTCCGGCGCGCTTTTTGATTCCCTCACGGTCGGCGAAAACGTTGCTTATCCCCTACGCGAGCGCGCCCTGCGCGGGCTGGTGGTGAGTGAGGACGAAATCCAACAACGCGTCGACCACCTGCTGGGGCAAGTGGAGCTGGAGGGCATGCGCGATCTGATGCCCTCTGACCTGAGCACCGGCATGAAACGCGCCGTGGCGATGGCGCGCGCCTTGGCGGCGGAGCCCGAGTGCATCCTCTACGATGAACCCACCACCATGGTGGATCCGCTGATGGCGCAGACCCTCAGCGACCTGATCCTGAAGGTCAAGCGGCAAACCGGCCTTACTTCGATCGTGGTGACGCACGATGTGAAACTGGCGCGCAAGCTGGCCGACCGCGTGGTGTACCTAGTGGACGGGCGCGTGGCGTTCTTTGGCACGATCCCGGAAATGGATCGATCCACCGTGCCCATGGTCCAGGAATTTATCCAGCTCGATGAGGTTTCTTTTGTTAGTTGATAGTCGATAGTTCAAAGTCGACAGTTCGAGCAAATGCCGATGGTAGGAGGTCAATATGGCAAGCGCCGGGTTTGCTATCAACTATTGACTATCAACTTTCGACTTGTCTCGGTGGGGATACAACTCATGCTTTTTCTGAACCGCCGTGAAGTCGAAAGCCTGATCGATCTCGACCGGCTGATCGAGGCGCTGGGCCCCGCTATGGCCGAGATGAGCGCGGGACGCGTCTCCATGCCCGCGCGCATCATGGCGTTGGTACGCGAACGGCGAGGGTTGCTGGCCGCGATGCCGGTCTATCTGAATTCAGCACGCACGCTTTCCACAAAATTGGTCAGTGTTTTTCCTGAGAACGAAGCGCGGGGTGTGCCCAGCCACCAGGCGGTGATTCTGGTGTTCGACGCTGAGACGGGCTCGCCACGCGCCCTGATGGATGGAACCTTTATCACCGCGGCTCGAACCGCAGCGGGCTCAGCTCTCTCCGCCCGCCTTCTGGCGCGCCAGGACGCACACGTATTAGTTATTCTTGGGACCGGCGTGCAGGCCCGCGCCCACGCATCGGCCATTCCACGTGTGCGTCCGATCCGGGAATTTCGCGTGGTGGGCCGCGACCCGCAGAAGGCCGCGCGGCTGGCGGCGGAGATTACCGTGACGCAGGGCATCAAAGCCTTCGCGTGCGAGGCGGCGGAGCAAACCTTTGCTGGCGCGCACATCATCTGTGCGGTGACCCATGCGGCGGAGCCGGTGGTGAAGGGCGCGTGGCTTCAGCCGGGCACGCACGTGACCTCGGTGGGCCTGAATGCCGACGGCCGCGAAGTTGATGCAGAGGCCGTGATGAAAGCGCTGGTGGTCGTTGAAACCCGCGAGGCGGCGCTTGCCCCCGGCCCCGGTGGTTCCAACGATTTGAAATGGCCAATTCGTGATGGGCTGATGGGGAAGGACCATATCCACGCCGAGGTGGGCGAGCTGATTTCCGGCGTCAAGCCCGGACGCACCTCCGCTGACCAAATCACACTGTACAAGTCTGTCGGCATCGCCGTCCAAGATGCGGTCGCCGCGCACCAGGTGCTGGAAGCAGCGGAGAAGCAGGGCGTGGGACGGGAAGTGGAGCTGAACTGAAAGTCAAAAGTCAAAAGTCAAAACGCAAAAGTCAAAGGCAAAAGCGACGCCGCGGTGCCTGGCGGGTTTCAACTTTTGCCTTTTGACATTTGCGTTTTGCCTTTTGACTTGTTGTTTCCTATGCCTGCTAAACCCACCATGACCCTCGACCGGGTGCTTTCGCGCTTTGGCCTCGCTTCGCGGACGGTGGCGCGCGAGGTGATTCTGGCGGGCCGAATGAAGGTCAACGGCCGCACCGTGCGCGATCCGGACGTTTGGGTAAGCCCCGATCGTGACTCGTTTCAATTGGACGGCCGGCCCCTGAAACCCGCGCGCAAACGCTACCTGCTCTTCTACAAGCCCAAGGGCGTGATTACCAGCCACGGCGACCCCGACGGGCGCGAGACGATTTACAATTACCTGGACGGCGTAGCACCGCCCGTCAGGGCGGCAGATGCAGGGCTAAAGCCCCGCGCCACAGCGGAGAACAAATGGCTAGCGCCCGTGGGCCGGCTGGATAAGGACACTTCCGGCCTTCTGCTGCTCACCAACGACACGGAATTCGCCGACTTCATTACGAATCCCGATTCCGGAATCCCCAAGACGTACCTGGTAAAAACCAACGGCTTGATGAGCGACGAAACCGTCGCGCAGTTGGGCGCCGGCGTGGAAATGAAGCGCGGCGACTTGGCACAACCGCTCAGCGTGCGGCGCCGCGAGGATCGGGGAAAGTACACCTGGCTGGAGGTTGTATTGACCGAAGGTAAAAATCGCGAGGTGCGGCGCATGGTCGAGGCGGTGGGGTTCAAAGTGCTGAAGCTCGTTCGCACGCGCATCGGACCGCTGACGCTGGAGGGTTTGCAAGTGGGAGAGTGGCGGGAGCTTGCCGTCACAGAAATAGCCAGCCTGAGAAAGACCGAAGGCAGAAAGCAGTAGCAGAAGGCAGTGGGCAATGGGCAGTAGGCAGTAGGCGTAGGGCAGGCGTTCTCTGCGCCTGCGGTTTTTGGATGGGGATTCGTGAGCGTACCGGGGCATTGCAATCACCCATGCACATTCCCGCCGGCACACCCCCTGTCCACGTTTCGCTTGATTTTCCACTTGCCAAGCGAGACAATACTGCGGTCAGCGAAATAGGGGCAAGTTTACAAGTCGATGCGGGGGGCAGTTTGCCATCCCCGGCGGCGAAATGTAAGTGTATGGAGTTGGACCGTGGGGAGGAAGTTGCAATGATGAATTTGAGGCGAGCCGCCGTCTTGGTTTTGGTCTTGGCGTTCGCGGCTATGGCTCAGGATTACAACCCCAGCGCGCCGTTGTCTCACCGCGACGCCTCGGGCGAAAGCGCGATGCTGGCCGCCCGCCTGACGCTGACCGTTCCCGCCGAGACGGAAGTCAAAGTCCAGGTCTTGTCGGGGATTCACACTCGAATCAACCATGTCAACGATCCGGTCATCGCCGAAGTTTTGAAACCCGTTTTCGTCCAAGGAAAAATCGCTCTGCCGCCCGGAAGTTTGCTGGATGGGCACATCACCATGATCCGCAATGCCGGTCACATGCATCGCTCGGCGGAGCTGGGCATGCGTTTTGATCACATCACCCTCCCGGATGGGCAGGAAAAACCTGTCGCCGCCGTACTGGCCGCCCTGGAACACCCCGAGTTGCTCGATATTCACCTGGATCAAGAGGGTCACCTGACCAGCAACCGGACGATGTCGTGGAAAACGTTGTTCGGCGGTGTCGCCGCGCTCGGAACTTACGGCGCTTTGAAGATTGCTGCCGTGGGCTCGGCCGGCGCCTCCCTGGCGCTTCCTATAGGTGGAGCCGCCATGATCAGTTACGAAGCCCTTTGGCGTCGCGGGCACGAAGTGAACATGCCCCCCGATACCCAATGCCGGCTGCGCCTGAATTATCCGCTCACCGTCCACCTCCCCTGGTAAGCAACCGGATGGATTCCCTCATCTACCATAACGACCGGCTTATCCCCCTCGCCGAAGCGCGCCTTTCTCCCGGCCAAATGGGCCTACTGATGGGTTGGGGCGTCTTCACGACGCTGCGCATCTACCAGGGAGTCCCCTTCGCCTTCGACCGGCATTGGGAGCGGATGGCGCGGGACGCGGAACGCCTGGGCGTTGCCCTCGATTACCATCAGCAATCCGTATGGGAAGCGACTGTGAAGCTGGCCGCCGCCAACCACCGGCCGGAAGGCGCCGCCCGGGTTTCGTTTGTCAAGAATCACGGCGGACTTTGGGCTGACGCGCGCGGCTGCCCCTCTACCGACCTGCTGATCTTTACGCGCGAGCTGGCCGTTTGGCCGGCAGCGCACAAGCTCGTACTCATCCCCAACGCGATTTTTTCGATCGGCAAATTGGCGGGCGCCAAAATGCTCTCCTGGGTACAGAACGCCGCCACGCTCGAACGGGTTCACGCGCAAGGGTTCGACGACGCATTGCTGCTGAACGAGCAAGGCCACCTGGCGGAATGCACATCGGCCAATGTCTTCCTGGTGCGCGGCCGCCAAATCATGACGCCTCCCTTGTCTTCCGGTTGCCTGCCGGGAATAACCCGCGGGGTCCTCAGCGAAGTCATTCCCACAGCGGGATACGCACTTCTCGAGCAAGACCTCACTCCCGCTGACCTGGATGCGGCGGAGGAAGTCTTCATCAGCTCCACCACGCGTGAGGTTGCCGGCGTGGGAAGCATCCAACCCAATTGGAAATACCCCGCTCCGGGGAAAATCACGCGCGAGCTGGCCACGGCATTCCAGAATTACGTCCAGGCGCATTTACAGCGCCCTGCTGGCCATCACCCCTCTTAAGGGGTTTTCAGGCGTTTGCGGGTTTCATCCCCGAGCCGGTCGAAATGCTTCTCATTCCAGGTGTAGATGGTCTCCGCCTTAACCTTCAGCGCACAGTGGGCAAGCAAGACATCATCAATCCCGCCGCCCGCGATGCCCAGCGCTGCCCAGCGCTGCGGCTTCCTCGATGGCCTTCGCGTCGTCGTCCAGCATCCCTTGCAGCTTTTCCTCCGGCGGTTCAGGTACAATGGGAAATAGCGCGGTGGGAACGGACACTATTCAAGTTATGCAAGAAGAAGCCAAGACATCGGCAGAAGTTTCCGGCAATGGAAATACGCAGGCGCATCAGCCGGAAGCCGAGCACGATCTTTTGCGTGAGATCCCTTCGCCCTCGCGCCGTCTCTGGCTGGGCTTGTGTGTCACGCTCGCCATCTTCGTCATCTTTGCTTCTTACACCATCCGCGAAATCCGCTGGCTCGAGGATTACCAGGTCAATGTGGTGCAAAGGAATCGCAAGGACTCGCTCCAGCTCCTGCGATTGCAGGACGATACCTACCAGCTCGCCGTGTCGCTTCGCGATATGACCCTTCCGGAGAGCCGTTACCCGATTTTCTACTGGAAAGGCAAATTCTCGGCGCTGCACGAGGACATGAATGATCGGCTGGCACTGGAGGCCCAGTACGCCGCGAGCACTCCGGCCGGCGATGCCCTGCGGCGGCAACTGCGCGACATCCTCGATAACTTCTGGCTGCTCGCTGACGAAGCCTTTGGTTTGGCCGACCAGGGCCACGAGGATTCCGCGCGCTACCTCATCCGGTCGCAACTGGAAGAGCAGCACCAAACGATTTCCAGTGTCGTCTCGCAATTACTCAACCTCAATGACCAGGCGCAACGAGAGGCCGGCCAGCGCGTCATCCTGGTTTATGGACAGGTCTCCAAGGACATCCTGCTGCTCATCGGCGTGCTTTTCCTGGTGGCGTTGGGAACGGGACTCTACACCCTGCAAGCCAACCGCAAGACCTTCGAGCGACTGCAACACCTGGCGGAAAAACTCCAATCGCAGTCGGAGCAACTGCGGATGCTTTCCTGGAAGCTGATCGAAGTGCAGGAGCAAACCCTGCGCCAGGTGGCGCGCGACCTGCACGACCACTTCGGGCAGATTCTCACCGCGATCGGTCTCATGTTGGGGCGCGCGGGGCAAAAGGCCGCTGAAACAGAACCCGTCTTTGTGCAGGATGTGCGCGCTACCAAGAAAATTGTGGAAGATACTTTGCAGAGCGTGCGCGATGAGTCCCAGATTTTCCGCCCTGCCATCCTGGATGATTTCGGCCTGCAACAAACTCTGGAGTGGTTCGCGGAACAGTTTTCGCGCCAGACGGGTGTGCAGGTGCATTACCGGGGAAAACTCGCCGATGGACTTTTCCCTCCCGAAGCGGCCATCCATGTTTATCGCATCGTTCAGGAGGCGCTGAGCAATGTGGCGCGCCATTCCGGGGCGCGGGAGGCGTGGGTAACCCTGGGAGAAAAAGATAACCATTTAGACCTGGAAATCCGCGATAATGGCAAAGGGTTTGAAGCCCGTCCGGAAATGAAAAGAGCCGCAGGCCAGGGCATGGGATTGATGGGCATGCGCGAGCGCGCCGAGCACCTTCAGGGTTCCTTATCGGTTCGCTCCGCGCCCCAGAAGGGCACAACGGTCAGCGTGCGCGTTCCTCTCCGGCGGCCGTCGTTACATTCGCTTCCCGAGGAGGGTAGTGGGGCAGTTTAACGTAGAGGCGAGTTTACCTCGCCACGTGGCGGCGTAAAGCCGCCTCGGCCTCAAATGGACCCGATACCCCAAGGAGGGTAACGGGTCGGTTTGAAAATATAGCGGCGAGTTTACCTCGCCACGTGGCGGCGTAAAGCCGCCGCTACCTCAAACGGACCACCACCGCAAGGAGATGAACTAAACCGTGGCTACATTCGAAACCGGAAAGAAAATACGCGTCTTGCTGGCCGAGGATCACACCCTGGTCCGGCAAGGATTTCGGCGCATTCTGGAGGATGACCCCAAGGTCACCGTGGTGGGAGAGGCGCGCACCGGCCTGGAAGCCATCGAGCAGTGCAAAACCTTAAAGCCCGAAGTGGTGGTGATGGATCTTTCCATGCCGGACCTCGGCGGTCTGGAGGCCACAGCGGAAATCCTCAAAGCCAATCCTCAAGTAAGAATCCTCATCCTCAGCATGTACTCGAACGAAGCCTACATCCGCAAAGCCTTCGAGCTCGGCGCCAAGGGTTACATGCTCAAGAATGCGATTGAGGTGGACCTGAACCGCGCGGTGAAGGCGCTGGCGGAAGGCGAAGCCTATTTCAGCCCGGCCATCTCCCATATCGTCTTGGAAAGTTTAAAGACCGGATCGTTCCGGGACTCGACGCAGGACCCCTACGAACGCCTTACCCTCCGGGAAAAGGAAGTCCTGCAACTCATCGCCCAGGGGAAATCCAACAAAGAAATTGCCGTGCTCCTTAATATCAGCGTCAACACCGTGGCCGTCCATCGCGCCCGGGTGATGGACACCCTGGGGCTCCACCGTACCGCGGAACTCGTGCTCTTCGCCGTAAAGAAAGGGCTGGTGCAGACGCAATAGACCCCCCTCACCGCCACCCGAAAAACGTGGGGCCCCAGCCCGCCTGGCGGTCCCCCTCTCCCCCCAAGCGGGCGAGAGTTGTAGATTCAAATCCCCCCATCCATCATGATGCCAAAGGAGGGCCGCGCGGGAGCTCTTCAAAACTCTTGCCTCGCACCGCGCCGGGTTGGTACGATTTGCGCAGGGGGGCGGAAGGGCCGGAGGCTCTGCGCCCCGGGAGGCTTTTTCGTGCCAGGACCCAGGGTAACAAGGAAAACCAGTGTGGTGCTCGCAATATGCCTTTTGGTCCCGATCTCGTTGAGTGCGAAGAAGGGGCCCAAATCTCCCCCGCCGTCGCCCCCCCATACCAAATCAGGCTACGATGTGGCGCGCGACCCGGCCAAGGATCTTCAGGATGCCATTGCCGAAGCCACCCGGACGAACCGGCGGATACTCATGGAGGTGGGAGGCGACTGGTCCATCTATTGCAACATGATGGATGCTGCATTTCAGGGCCATCCCCAGCTTAAGAAGGTGCGCGACACCTATTACGTGACCGTGAAAATCAACTACAGCAAGGAAAACCCCAACGAAGCCTTCCTCTCGAAATTTCCTCCCATTCCCGATTACCCGCATTTTTTCGTTCTGGATTCCAAGGGCGCCTTGCTGCATTCACAACCCACCCATGGCTTTGAACACGGGAAGACTTACAATACCGGGAAGATTGATGCGTTTTTGAAGAAGTGGGGACAGCCGCCCCGGCATTGGCTCAATAAGATCAGTTAGAAGGGCGGCACCACGATTTCATCGGCCCCGCAGGAAGGAAAGCCAACTGCGCTTTTTCCCGTCGTCGCGGCCTTCCGACCAATCCGGTTGGGGAGGCAAGGGACCTCCGTTGATAACGGCTTCCGGATTCTTTTGCAAAAGTAGGTCGGCGATTTCCTCACCTTTGGCATCTGCTACCTTGCGGTAACAACGGGAGAGAACCGGCGGGCGCCGCTTGACGTCGTGAGCGTCGCTGGCAAAGAAGTGGACCAAGCCGGCGTCGAGCCATCGCTCAGAAAACTTTCGCGCTTGGGAGCCGAACCCCCCCGTGTACGATTGCGCCGTGATTTGCACCAGACATCCGGCCGAAACCCATTCCGCCAGCAGATCCGGTTTGCGCTGAAGGAGGGGGTTCCGTTCCGGGTGGGTTATGATCGGCTTAAGCCCGGCGACCTGGATGTCGTAATACACACGGCTGAGGTGCTCAGGAATAAACTGGTTCGGGAGTTCCACCAAAAGGTAAGAGGTTTGATTGATGGTGAAATCTTTGGAATTCTGAGAGCAGATTTGGATGTTGTCGTAGGAGAGATGAAAGTCGCAGCCCAGCAGGAGCTTGGGGTTCTCGCCGACTTTTTCCTGAAGCTCGGCAAGCAGTTGCCGGTTGAGGTCAGGGTCGAAGGTGTAGCTGTAATTGCTATGCGGGGTCGCCACCAAATGCGTTGTGCCATCCTCTGCCGCCATTCGGCACATCGCGACTGCCACCTCAAAGGACCTTGCACCATCGTCCACACCAGGTAAAGGATGGGAGTGAATGTCAATCATATCGGAGCCCGGGATATGGGCGGCAAACAACGAGGTGTTCCCGTCCGATGGGGCGGAAACTTCACTGTACAATAGTCGAGTACTGGAGGTCCCCGCTTCCCAAGGCGACATCTTAACCCGGGTTCGGTGGGCCTTAGGATGTCAGGATAGCACGCCAGCGCACGAGGTCGTCAACAAGTTTGGTGAGCAGGCGCACAACTTTATGGTGCAGGCCGGCCGGGCGCGGCTTGCAGAATCCTGTATTTGGGATTTCAAATATAGAAGAAATTGATAGGTCCTCGACTTAGCTTGGATCTCCCGATAGGAGTCGACCCCTAGGAGTTGCTGAATCTTAAGAACTTAGCATCGTTACATGCCCGACGGAAATTGAGAAATTGATTGGAATTCGGCTTGCTCTACTCAATCAACGAGCCGACGTCGGACAAACCTAGAGGGTAGCCAGCGACGGCTCGGAGTTTAGACCCAAGACCCGACGCTTGGAGGGGGAGAGAGATTCCCCCTCATTTTTATTTTAGGGCTCCTCCACCACTACAGCCTTCCAGTCAGATCATTTTGACCGCATTCCAAACGCCTTGCGTGTCTAGATGCCTCTCGGGCTATCTCGGTGATTTCGAGGATCAAGGGCAGCTCACGCAACTCAAATCGGATTCGGAATAGGATATTAGGTCCGCATCAGCCTGCCTTCTGTTTCTATAGCATTCGGGCGTGCTTTATAGTAAAACGAAACAACTCGAAAGAAGTCAAAGAACTCCTTGACAGCCTCCCGCACATCGCGTACAAAAGCAAAAGGGCGGAAGCCCTTGATTTTCTCGCAGGGTCTGGAGCTTCGAGAAGTTGTGGGTGGCCCCCCCGTGCTTGCCCGCCATGTGGATCCCTGCGGCGCCAAGAATGAGCGTTTCTCCTCAAAAGGATGCAGTCATGTCACTGGCCTGCCTGAGAGCGTTCAAGCCCGGAAGAGAGCTATTGCCCATTTTGACTCTGTTGGATTGATTTTCATGGCTGACCAGGTTGGCGATGCAACACTCGAAGCGCTCGGATATAAACCGGAATTCAAGCGCGTACTCTCTCTGCGCGACCTCATTCTATACGGGTTAGTGATCCTCACGCCTACGGCGCCGTATCCTGTCTATGGGATTGTCCAGAAAATCTCCCACGGTCATGCCGCGCTGGCTTACCTGATTGCCATGGTGGCGATGTTGTTCACGGCGGCGAGCTACGGAAAAATGGCGGGAGCCTTTCCCGCTGCAGGTTCCACTTACACTTACGCGCAGCGCTCGCTGAATGATCATGTGGGATTCCTGGCGGGCTGGGCGATGATTCTCGATTATTTCCTGATTCCCCTCCTCAGTGTGGTTTACGCGGGGCTCACTGCGGCCCGGTTGCTCCCGGTAGTGCCCTATGCGGTATGGGCCGTGCTTTTCACTGTTTCCATCACTGTCGTGAACGTTCGCGGCATCCAGATGACCGCGCGCGCCAGCCGCTGGATGATGATTATCATGACGTTTTCGGCGGTGTTGTTCGTCGTCCTGGCGGCGTTTTATGTGGTGCACCAGCACGGCTGGGGCGGATTGTTCGTGGGGACCGCAGTTTTCAACCGGGGTACGTTCGTCCTGCGCCCCTTGATGCTCGGCGCCGGCGTCGCGGCGCTTTCCTATATCGGCTTTGACGCCGTTTCCACCCTGGCCGAGGACACGCAAAACCCGGAGCGGAACATCGCCATCGCCACCGTAGCCGTTTGCGTTATCCAAACGGTTTTCTGCTTCGCCACGGTTTATCTGGCGGCGCTGGTCTGGCCGAACTACAACTCCTTTCCCCAAGATGAGACTGCCATTCTCGATATCAGCAGGCTCCTGGGCGGCGCCGCGATGTTCGGCTTCATCACCTTCGTATTACTGGTCGCAGGCCTCGCCAGCGCGCTAACCGGCCAAGCCGGCGCTTCGCGTTTGCTTTTCGGCATGGGTCGGGATGGGGTGATATCGCGCTCCATCTTTGCTTACGTCAGCCCGCGCTTCTCCACTCCAACGCGAGCCATTTACTTGATGGCCGCGGTGACGTTGGTGGGATCACTCGTGATGCGCTTCGAACTCGCCGTGGAACTGCTGAACTTCGGCGCTTTTGTGGGATTCATTCTTGTCAATCTCAGCGTTATCCGCCATTATTATTTCCGCCGGCAGGTGCGGGCGGGCTTGGCCCTATTTACCAATCTGATCTTTCCCCTATTGGGGACAATCACGTGCGTGTATCTTTGGATCAACCTCTCCACGAAGGCAAAGTTTGTAGGGTTCATTTGGCTGGGGCTGGGCGTGATTTATCTCGCCGGCCTCACCCGGGGATTCCGCAACCCTCCCCGCACACTGAAAATCTGAAAGGAAGAAACTCCTTCTATGCCGATCGATTCAACTCTCGAAAAAAAGCTCGGCTCTTACGTCGAAGAACACCGCGACCGTTTAGTTGAGATCATTCGCAACCTCGTGCGCATTCCATCGGAAAACACTCCCCCCATCGGAACTGAAGAAGCCTGCCAGCAATACGTGGCGGAGTTCCTGTGCCAACAGGACTTGGTCCCAACTCTCTACAAACTCAGTGAGGTGCCCGGTTTACAGGAGCATCCTTTGTATGAATCGGGGCGCAAATATGAGCACCGGCCCAATGTCGGCGCGCGCAGGAAGGGGCGCGGCGGCGGGCGCTCGCTGGTGCTCTCGGGGCACATTGACACGGTGCCGCGCGGAACGCAGCTTTGGACCCGCGATCCCTTTGGCGCCGAGGTGGATGGCAACCGCCTTTACGGGCGCGGCTCGAATGACATGAAAGGGGGCGTGGGCACGAACCTCTTCATCGTTGAAGCCCTGCGCGCCTTGGGAATTGAATTGCGTGGCGATTTGGTGTTTGAAACCGTCGTGGACGAGGAGTTCGGCGGGGTCAACGGCACGCTGGCGGGACGCCTGAAGGGCTTCAACGCCGACGCGGCGGTGATTTCCGAGCCCTCCTTCCTGCGCATTTGCCCCGCCCAGCGCGGCGGACGGACCGTGCACATCAAACTGAGCGCCGCCGGAGGGGTCCTGACGGAAGGCAAGTTCCCTGCCGGCGTCATTGACCAGTTACGGCATCTTCTGATCAAAGTCCAGGAGTTCACCGAGCAGCGCCGCGCCAAGGCGGTTGTCCACGAACTTTACGCGGACGCATCCGATCCCGTGCCGGTTTCAATCACTAAGGTCTTTACCGGGCCGTGGGGTACGAAGGAACCCATTACGATTCCCGAAACCTGTCAGGTTGAAATGTACTGGCAACTGATGCCGGGCGAAAAACAAGACGAGGTCGAGCGCGAATTCCACGCGTGGTTCGATGCGGTGGTGGCCTCCGCCCCGCAACTTTTCCCCTTCCGCCCGAAGGTGGAATTCCCCATTCGTTGGCTGCCGGGTTCCTCCATTCTCAAAACTGAGCCGCTGGTGCGCGAACTCGCGGCGTGCGCCGCCAAGGTTCTGGGGAAGGAACCCCTCATCCAGGGGATTGAAGGCCCTTGCGACATGTACGTTTTTCATCAGGCCTTCGGGATTCCCGCGGTTTTGTGGGGAGCCCGGGGCGGCAATACTCACGGGGCGGACGAATACCTGGAAATTGATTCCGTCGTGCAAGCGGCCCGGGCCCTGCTGATGTTCGTTTGTGATTGGTGCGGCGTGTGACGCGGGCCGGACCTCTAATGATATTGTTTCCCTGCGGGGAACTTGGAACAGGATAAAATCCATGCGCCGATTTCATTGGCCAATCTTCATTCTTCTTCTCCTGCTTCTACCAGGATATTGCCGAGCTGCGGCCAGCCTGGAGGCGCTGCCCGAGTTTCTCCGGCCCGACCCTTTTGGGGGAATCGTCACGCCCGATCAAGGCGGCGGCAAGTTGCGCTCCAGTTTGTATGACGCGCGCCATCGCGTGGCGCTGAAGGGTTGGCGGGGCGGGTACGTTTCCTTTCAACTGCTCGTCAAGTCGCCTGCGCCGGCGGCGTACACGCTGGACGTTTCCCTCGTTGATCCGGCGGACAAGATTCAAACTGACCTGTTCCGAGAGTGGTTCCACTTTGTCGATGCCGACAAGCATTACTTTCCCGACGCGCTGGTTCCCGTTCATGGGACCTACAGTTCGCGTCTGCCGGAGCCGGACAATAAGATTGCTCAACAGACTGCCCAGGCATTCTGGGTGGATGTCTATGTTCCGCCCGATGCGCAGCCCGGTGTGGTTTCCGGCAAGGCCCGGCTAAAGTGTGGCGCCAGCACCATTGCGGTTCCGCTTCAGCTCACCGTCCTCGATCGCGTCATCCCGGCTGAGGACGTGGTGACGATCGATCACAATTCCTACGGGAGTTCTTTCCTCGCGGAGCAATATGGAACGGCTTACCGCAGCTATTCCGGCAATTGGTTTGAGAGCGACCAGTTCTTCCGGCTGATCCACGCCTATCATCAGATTTTTTACGAGCACCGTGGAATAATGCATCAACTCGGATACGGGCACGCCGGGAAGGTAGGCAGGGAGTTCGAGCCGGTTCTGGGGGGTGCCGGCCGGACCAGACATATTGTCGATTGGAACTTGTTCGACCGACATTATGGACCTCTTCTTGACGGCACGGCGTTTGCCTCCAGCCGCCGCGGGCCCCGCCCGATTCCGTTCGTCTATCTGCCGATTAACCCCGAGTGGCCCGCGTCCTATGAACTCTGGGGCGAGCCCGGCTATGAGGCGGAGTTTGTGAACGTGGTTTCCGAAATGGAGCGCCACTTCCGCGAGAAGGGCTGGACGCACACCGATTTTGAGGTCTTCTTCAACCACAAAAAGCGCTACATGGGATTCCCCTGGGACGGCGACGAGGTCCGGTTTCCCAAGGACCTCAAATATTTCCTCGAGTACGGGCGCTTGTTGAAGAAGGCCCTGCCGCCCGACAGCCCCGTACACTTCGTCATGCGCGCCGACGTGAGTTGGGACATGGAGCAGCAGTTCAAGGTCCTGAGAGGCGTCGTGACCTTATGGTGTGCCAGCGGGGGGATTCTGAGTTTTTACCGGGATGCGCCCAGGCCCTCCGCGACCGGGGCGACGTGGTGTGGTACTACGGTGGGCCGCCCAACGTTACGGAGAATGCCTCCGCCATTACGGAATCCCCCCTGCGCGCCTGGCTGTGGGGCGTGAATGGCTATGTTCACTGGCTGACGATCGCTCCGGGGGAGGACCCGTGGTTTCACTTCGACGGGGGAGGCACGGTGCTGGTGTATTCGGGTGACCGCTTCGGCCTCACGGAGCCGATCCCCAGCATTCGGCTGAAGATTCAACGCAATTGCCTCCAGGACATCGCCGTGCTGGACAGCTTCAAAAGCCAGGAGCCGCTCGATTCCCTGCGGAGCGAGGCGGCGCACCGTTTCAACAATTCCGTTCTCGACGATTGGTGGAATCCACGCCCACCGCTGGCGGATATTCCCTCCGACCAATGGCAGGGAAGCTCGATCGACGCGGCGATGGAGCACACCAACAAGGTGCTGGCGCATCCTGGCGTCACGGCATGGTACAACGTTCACCAGTATGCGCTTCAGCTCGCAGGGGGGATGAAATGAAAACTGTTTATCTTGTCTTACTCCTCTTGGCGGTGGCAATCTTAGCGCCGGCGCAGGATAACCCCGCTGCCACATCCACGATGCGGCAGGAACTGGAGAGCGCCGCGCGCGTTGGCAGCGTCATGGTGGATGGCGACGTTTGCCAGAAAATCGTTACCCCGCTGGCGAAAGTATACATGTTCAAGGTTGATCCTCACGACCCGTGGCTGGCCGGGGACAACTATGACGTGGATGATGGGTCGTTCAACATCACCAAAAAGACCTTGATCCGCCTCTCGCACCTTACCTCCTTTCCCTCCGACGTCAACCTCTGGATGCCGATTGACGGGCACCCGGGAAAAATCCAGATGGTGATTCGCAATAAGAACGAAATGAGCCAATTCTGGCGCTGGGGAGATCTGTACCAGGACATGACGCCGCAAATGGAGACGGTGCTGAAAACCGGCCGGCGGGTGACCGTGACGGATCGTCCGGGTTGGATATCAGTTTTGGCCCCGGTTTATAATAGCCTGGGCGATATCGTAGGAGTGATCGAAGCCGTCAGCCGCGACAAAATCGATGCGCACGAAAATGTGAAGTGAAGAGCTGGATAGTGCGATATTTGTGCGTTGCTGTTCGGTGGTGGGCTGTTTTGAAATTAGATTGACTATTTGATCTTAGAGCCGGTCAAATGGAAGCGGGAATCGCGGATCATGTTTGGACAATTAAGGAAATGCTGGAAGGAGTTCGCCGCTAGGTAAGCAGGGATTTCGCCAATTCGTTAAATGGGACGGAGCCAATTTCGGGGATTTCTAATCTGCCCTTGGCGGATCGTTTCAGGAAAAATGGAATAGTGCAGCCGACAATACTGCCATCGTGTTTATTCAACCTTAGAATATCCCCATTTTCGTTCTCAACGTAAACACAGGACTGGTTGGGAAGCCGTTCGAAGGTTATATAGAGAACATCGGCCTCCCTATCGTATGATAATGTCATTTGCGGCCCCCCTTCCGATAGATTGTCCTCCCGAGCTTCGGGCTTCCATATTTGATGACATCAATGGGATAAGCGGTTTGGATTTTCCCTGAACTTGCTCCTTTTTCGTATGCTGTATCGGCATAGTTGACCAAAACTCTAATTCCTTCAGCATGAGACCCAGCGCCAGGAGTAGACACAAAAGCCACACTGGTGTTGCTAAAAGTGCTCAGTCGGATCTCTAATGGCTCCTGAATCGTCTCCTGCACGATCATCTCCAATCCGGTCATCTCTGGGTGTTCGACGGTTACATGGGTATTCCATGTATCCTCCGCGAGCGTGACAAGATTGCCATAGCAGTCAGTCGTGCTGAATATCAGAGGAGGGCGAGATTTTCGGCTCACTTTTTTGCCGCTAAACTAGGTAGCTCTTTCATCTTTTGTTGCAGCGCAGACATGGCATCGTTAAGAGCTTGGACCATAGCTGGCACATGCTGAAGAGGCATTACGACATGTGCCCGCCTCTCGACCGTGATCGTTCCGTGGTCAGCAATTATCTCATTGAACGTTAGACGAGCGTCCATCGAAGAAAATTGAGCTTCCATGTTGTTGGCGTAAACACTTTTCACGTCATTGGGATTTATGGGTGCGGGTAACCCAGGCGCGGCTGCTTTCAAGTTTGCCTTTTTAGCCATAGCGGCTGAAGTATGTGAGATTAACCGTAAAAAGTCAATGGTACTATAGGGATGCATAAGAAATTTTCCAGCAACGCACAAATATCGGACCACCAAGGGCTGGAATTCCTTGACCAACCTTACGTATTCCCCGTATACTCATCAGGTTATATCTGTGAAGTGTATCTACCCCTATTGGAATGGAAGAATCATGGCACGCCCTATTGAAGTAACTCCCGTATTGACAGGCAAGGACGCCAAGGCCTTTCTTAAGCAAACAAAAATCACCGAACCCATCTCCTCCAAGCGTAAGCTTTGGATGGCAAAACTCGTCGCAGAAGGTAAAGCTGCGGAAAAGCAAGTTCCTTCCTTAGGGTACATGTCGATATCTTGAAATCATTGATAGCTGTTCGGATTCTGAGAGCCTATCCCCGCCCTTATGGGGTGTGCGCAAAGTGCGTGGTTCCGATCTTTTATCGAACTTGTTCATGGTGAAGAGGAGAAAGGCAATGCTGATGCAGGTACAGGGACGTGATTTCAACTCCGGCAAGTTGGCCGGTGTTTTACCATTTCAGACGGTCCAGCAGATGGGTTTCATGCTGTTATTCTTGACCCTGCTGGCGGCCAGCGCCGCTTTCGGCGCAAACCCCGAGCCCGTCACGTTCACCCACGGCACGCGGGTGTGGCCCACCTACACTTACAGCCGCGAAGGAACCGACGCGCCCCTCTTCCGAGGCAGCGCCATGGGGGGATTTTATCCCTACACCGCGTTCGACTGGGAATCGCGCTCGGAAAAACCTTCGCCCGTCACTTATGACTCGCTGGTTTTGGAAAACGAGTACCTGCGCGTGGAGTTTCTTCCGGAGTTAGGCGGACGCATCTGGTCGGCGTACGACAAAGTCGCGAAGCGCGAGCTTTTCTACCATCCCACCGTGATCAAACCCGGCCGCTACAATAACCGCAACGCCTGGCCGGTGGGCAATCTGGAACTCTACGGTCCCTACGACAGTCACATGATCACCTGGCCCGGCGAGCCCTGGCCCTGGGCCCTGGTGCGCCACCCGGACGGCAGCGCCACCGTGATCCTGACTCACGTCGATCACTTTTTCCGCGACAAGATGCGGTTGGAAGTAACCCTGCACCCCGGGAAAGCCTACCTGGAACTCACCACCCATCTCTACAACCGGAACCTGCTTCCCAATCGATATTTGATTTGGACCAACGCCGGCGTTAAGGCCTATGAGGACAGCCGGTTCATTTACCCCATGACCAAAACCATTGGCCATGTGAGTTCGGCCATCCGCGAATGGCCCATCATCGATGGCGTTGACCTAAGCTGGAACAAAAACAATAAAAACATGCTGGGCGTCTTTGGCCTCGATATCGACGACAACTTCATGTCGATTTACGACTCGGGGAACGATTTTGGAACCGTCTGTTACACCAATCGGATGCTGGCGCGCGGGGAGAAAACCTGGACCTTCGGGTCAGGCATCACCGCTTACCGTCAGGCCGAAGCCTACACCGACCAAGACGGAATCTACATGGAAACCCAGAGCGGGCGCTTCATCTGGGACGGCAATTATGAATTCATCGATCCGGGGAAGAGCGATGGCTGGACCGAGTATTGGTTTGGCGCCAACAAGCTCGGCGGACTGACTACGGCAACCAAGGACGTAGCGATTAACTTTGAAATCCCCGCGCAGCGTCCGGGCGCCGCCAAACTCGCGGTGTCGCCGACGGGGGCCTGGCCGGAAGCTATCCATGAACTTTACGCCGGCTCCGAAAAAGTGTGGAGCCAAACTGCGGACCTCGTTTATGGCCAGGCTTTTCACGCCGAATTCGAGTTGGGGGAAAGCACGGTCGGCAAGGTTCTGGAACTAAAGATTCTTTCCCGCGACAAAGCGGTTCTTTTGGATCACAAGTTTTACCCGAATGGCGAGCGGCCCGAGGCCTCGTACGCCAGCGATTCGATCCCCCGGAAATGGGGTCCCTTGGAAAGCCTGAATGTCGAGGAAGCCTACCAAAAGGGTTTAGGCAATGAGAAGTTTGGCCAAATAGAAGACGCAGAGCGCGCTTATAACGCGGCGCTCGCCAAGGATCCGCTCTTTTCGCTCGCCCATCTGCGCCTCGGCTTGCTGGCGCTCGATCGTTTCCAGGTGGAAGAGGCCGTCGAGCACTTTGGAAAAGTTCTGGAGCGCGATCCCAGCAGCGGTGATGCCCATTACTTTCTGGGGGTGGCGTACGCCGAACTGGGCAAACATCTGGATGCTCGCCGGAACTACAACAAACTTCTCCCCTCCTCCGATAAATACAATCTGCGCGATTACGGTTTGGGTCTGTTGGCCTTGAGCGAGAACGACCTCAGTGGGGCCGCGCAAAGGCTTGCCGCCGAGGCGGCGCTTGCTCCCGAGGACGTATCGGTGCGGGAGGCATACGCTTACTTGCTGCGCAAGCAAGGGCGAGGGGCGGAAGCGGAGAACGAGCGGAAGGCGATTCTGCAACTGGACGAGACCAACGCCTTCGTCCAAGCGGAGCGTTGGATTCAAGTAGCGCCGGGCTTTAGCCCGGCACCTGCCGCCCTAAAGGGCGGCGCTACGTTCAAATCAGGGCAGCAAGGCGCCGCGGAGTTGCTCGACCGCGACTGCGCCCATCACCCCCAAGGGTATCTGGAGTTGGCCACGGAATACTTCCGCCTATCGGCGTGGCAGGAAGCGGCGCAAATCCTGGATCATGGTCTCGAAGTCACCACCAAGCAGGGGCAGGCTCCGGACCCACTACTCCTCTACTATCGCGCTTACGCCACGGCGCAAATGGGCGATCAAGAAACCGCCAGGCAGTTTGCGAAGAAAGCCAGTAAGGAAGACCTGAAACTGGTCATCTTCCCCTTCCGCGCCGAGGACGTCAAAGCCCTGAGGACGGCGATGCGCCTTGAGCCTAACGACGCGAATGCCCCCGTATTGCTGGGAGACCTTCTCTATAGCCGGAATCGCCAGGAAGAAGCGATTCAACTCTGGACCGGGGCCGTGCAGTCTGATCCCCACAATTTTTCCGCCCTGCGCAACCTGGGCATGGCCACGCTTCAGGCCGGGAAGCAGGAAGAGGGGCTGGGCTATTTGACCCGAGCGTCCGAGGCGCGGCCCAGCCACCTGGACACGGCAATGCTGGTGGCCAACGTGAACGCCAGCTTGGGCCATACCGGAGAGGCGCGTAAGGTATTCGAAAGGCTCCTGCAAATTCAGCCCGATAGTGACCAGGTGTTGCAAAAGCTGGCGTCGCTCGAAGCCCAGATGGGCAACGACGCGCGGGCGCTGGAGATCATGGACACGCACAAATTCCAGGCCACGCACCTTTCTTACTCATTGCTCCACCTCTACCGCGGCGTGCGCCTGACCCTGGCGCTTCAGGCGGCCAAGAATTCGCAGTTCCCCGCGGCGCTGGCGGACGTGGCGGCGGCCACCAAGCCTCCCTCGAGCCTGGGAGTGGACGATTTCGCCTCCGTCAAGAGTTCGCGCCTCTTGATGTATGACGCCCTGCTGCAACAGGCAGCAGGTAATTCCGCCGCAGCCCAAGCGGACTGGAAGGCTGCCGCCCAGACCCTCGACGACGACATCGAGGGCGAAGGCCTGTTCCGCGCCATCGGCCTCTATAAGTCGGGCCAAGTGCAAAAGGCGGAGGACTGGTTCAAGGAGTTTGCCGTCGTCAACGAGCAACGCAAGACCGACAGCGCCCTGGATATTCGCCTCCATGCCTATGACCTGGCCGGCGTCTACGCCGCGATGCGTGGAGATGACGCCTTGGCGCGTGACAACTTTACCAAGGCGCTGGAGATTGATCAGTCGTATCTCTACGCGCGGCAGTCCATGGCGTGGCTTGATGGAGAAATGCTTCGGGGGCTGAAATAGGGAGGGGCTAGACTAGGTGCTGGGGGCGGACACGGTGGTTGGAATGTATAAAATGCAAACTATAAAGAACAAAGGGTTAAGCGCGTCGGGCCACCGTAACGAAATCATAATTTTGCTTGATGGGGTATGCATGGATACGGCATAGCACCAACGCAGAGGGCGAAATACAAAAAGAGCCCCCAGAGTTTATCCGAGGGCTCTTTTATCTTATCTCTGAAATGATCTTTGATCGTCAAATCATCGATTCGTTTTAAAATATGCCTCACAGCAAACCGTACCCCTATACTTTAGCATATGATATCGTTGTGTCAAGACTAAAATTCTCGTCCAGGCCTAACCCCGTAAAGTGCTGAAAAATGAGATGAATATGCCCGAAATGCCACCAGGAGCCTTTCCTGAACTTTTTCGGCTGTAGGCCTACTTGATGGGTCAATGGCAACCATGTCCCTGACAATTCCGCTGATATCGTTTACGAGTGAACCATCCAGATTCCGTGCCTTGTCCACCGCCGCAGTTTTCGTAAGGTTATGGCTTTCAGCGTATTCCCACTGGTGGACTGTGTTTATGTTGAATCCGGTCATCATTTCGTAAATCACAAGACCGATCTGATAGATGTCAGAAGGACTGCCAGGCGAGTCTTCTGTTTTCTTCTTCCAAAGGTTCCACTGCTCTGGGCTCATGTAGTAATGTGGGGCGAGCTTCTCACCATCGGGCGTAACTATAACACGAAGTCCACTCCGCTCAGCCAACGCCGCCAAGCCAAAGTCGGCGATCTTGATGTTGACTCCGTCGAAAAGAATGTTAGCGGGCTTTAGATCACGATGGATGATGTTCTTGGAGTGAAGATACACTAAGGCAGATGCCATTTGAAGGCAAACTGGAAGAACGGTATCGGGATGGAGTCCACGGGGGTGTGCATCAATTTCACGCTGTAAATTCCTAGGCTAGTATTCCATCACAAAATAGGGCACCGGGAGACCGTCCCGAAGTTTAAACTTTCCACGATCCAGTACCTTTATGACGTGAGGGTGGTTTGCCTCTTGAAGTATCTTGATCTCTTGATCGAATCTGTCGACGCGCTCTTTGTCTTCCAAAGTCTCCAGGAACTTGACTGCCACGATGAGCCCTTTTAGAACTCCGGATTGTATAATCATCCGAAATACAGTTCCGTTGCCTCCAGTACCGAGTAGCTCAAGATTCTCCAGAACCAGATTGTCTGCATTAACAGTTTGCCCTGGCCGGAGATAGATTTTGAACTTACTCTGTCTTGATGCTCGCATAATTGTAGTGAGATGCTACACCCGACACACCTCCCTGATCAAGCAAGTCAAATTCCAATCTTCTTTAGGTCCTTTTTAGACTGACCCACTACCGGGTAAATGGCATAGAGTGAAGTCGTCTGGCTTTTACCCTTTTTCATTTACACTTTACACTTTATCCTTTGCCCTTCATCCTTCACCCTTCATACTTCAGCCTTTATCCTTTATTATTTATACTTTACGTCTAGCCATTTCAGGTACTTAGCCCCTAACCCCTAATCCCCAATTCCTAACCCCTGCATTACGGCACAACTATCTCATATCGGTGTAAATGGTGCGTGTGGAGCTGAAAGGCTTGGTAGAGTTTTTCCACGCCGTACCGCACGTCGGGCGTCCACGTATAGCTCCAGGACTCATTATCGAGAAGCAAGGGGATGCGCGTACCATGCGGCGTGTCGGGAGAAAGACGGAAGACGCTGGTGCGTTCCATGGCGCTGGTCCACTCCAGTTGCTTCTGTTCCTCCAGGTCGCCGACCTCCGTGACCCACGGTGAATCGGAGTAGATTTTCGCGCGGTACCAATTATTCTTGTCAAACGGGTCCATGCCTTGGTGAAGGTGTACCCAAATCGTCGCTTCTTCGCCCGGTTCGAGCACGCCGTTGGCATTGCCCTTCCCTTCCGTAACTTGACGCGGGACAGACCCGCCTCCACCCTGATTTCCTTTCTGCCGGAAGACGTTCAGGGTTGCCGTGCGGCCGTCCAGAATCATAACCTCCATCGGCGGCGGAATATTTTCCGGAATGACCATGACCTCGAAATTATTTTCGACTCCGTGGTATCCATCGTAAGTAATATCCAGCTTTAGACGGGTTCTAGCAAAGTAACCTTCTCCGGCGGTGAAACGCACTTGCAGGGCCGAGGACAGGTCCGCGGTAGCGCCAGGCTCAATCCTGGCGATGGTGATCTCGCCCTTCAGAACCTGCACCGTCGGGTACTCACTGGAGAGCGTTGCCTTCACATCCGTCATCGCCGAGTTGCGTGGGTTGTAAATGCGAATCGGCAATGCCAAGTCCTGATTGGGTGGAAGCCGCAACACATCATGGGTGGTCAGCGGCAGGACCACGGGCGGCTGGCCAGAGGCCCCTGGACCGCTGAGGCTGAATTGGTGGCCCGCGCCATCCGTATTGATGGTCACCCGGCCGTCGGGCGCAGCGACGAAGGATTGCTTCGCCGTCTCGCCCGTTGACAAGTTGTGGTCCAAGAGCTGGTAGGAAGCCCCAGGTTCGTAGAGTGGGGCGGTCGAAATGGTGATGCGGCGCGTCGGGAGCGGTGGCCCGTCGGGGGCCCACTGTCGTGTGGTCACGCGCCAACCGCCTTGGCTCACGTCTTCCAGGTAAGTAATGGCAGGCTCGTTGCCCTCCGACTTCACGTGATAGCCCCACACGGTGAAGTCCGAGTAGGCGTCATCGTGGTCCCAGGTATCCGGAACATTATCCAGGTTGGATTGGGCGAAGGCTCGCAGGTGGAACTCAAAGGTCTCGCTGATGGAGGTGGCCCAGTGGCGGTGGTATTCGTCCTGGCGAAATTCAAAATCCACGTTGTCGGCGCGCGCGTAGGCGTCGTGAGTTTCCTCCGTATACTGGCTGATGTAATCGCCGCTGGCGCGAATAAGCCGCACCATCGTGTGGGTGTGATTCGCGACGTGGTCCTTGGGGCGCCACAGAACGCGCCGGCCCTTGTCGCCGACGTAGAACTCCGGGCCGGGATTAAAGGATGAAGCACTGCCGATCAAGTCCGGGTAGCGCGCGCTCAAGTAGAGGCTCATGAAGCCGCCCATGCTCAGCCCCGAGGTTGCCCGGAAGCGCCGGGACGTAAGCGTGCGGTAGGTACTGTCGATGTAAGTAACCAGCTCGCGGAAGTAAGGACCAAAATCATAGTCGCCTCCGTTCTTCATAATGTCCCAGGGAGTCCCGCCGTAAAAGCCCTGGTAATCGCGCGCCACATAGCCATCCACGGAGACAACAATCACCGGGTGCGCGGCCACAAACGCCGCAATCTTGGGCACCGTGTCTTTGCCATCGTCGTATTTTTCCAGCGTGTAGCGGTCGCTGTGGCCATGAAAGTAGTAGATAACAGGATAGGCCTTATTACTCGTGTTGTAATCAGGGGGCAGGAAGATGCGGTAATGGCGCTCCTCGCCGAAGACCTTCGACAGATGCGTGCAATCGAGGAAGGGCTGGCGCGGCAGATCGGCCGCCCCGCCGGGCGGGGGCGTGAGTAGGCAGTAGGCAGCAAGCAGTAGGCAGCAGGCGGTAGGCAGTAGGCAGTTGGCAGAAGCCCGTAAGTGGTAGGTGAAGCGCATGAAAAAGACCCTTTGGTTGTAGGGGTACGGCTTGCCGTACCCTTTTGGTTCGGTCGGGCGATGAGAATGAAGAGGGTACGGCAAGCCGTACCCCTACATGCTACTGAACTTCAACCAGGCATCAACGATATCCTTGCCACGGAAGACCCAAGTACGCTCATTCAAGCGTTCCACGCCTTCGCGCGCATGGATGGCCGGTTCGCCGCGGGTGGTGAACTCCACTTTCACTTCCATGGGGCCGCTGGTTCGGTAAGGCTGGAATTCTCCCAGGCGTTCCATAGCGCGTTGGGCTTTCTCGCGAATCAGCGTGCAGGCGGCGGGGTGCGATAGCATGTAACCGGCCGTGCGGCTGACGCCGGACTTTACCTCGGCGCACTCGGCTTGCGGAACATAATCGTGAAGCTCCTCGCACGCGGCCGTGTCGCCGGAGAGCATGATGACGGGAATGCCGAAGTATCCCGCCAGCATCACCCGCCCGCCGATTTCACCGGTGGGTTTTCCATTCACCCAGATATTCTGAATTCCCAAGGAGCTGTACGAGTGGCTCAGGATGCCGTTGCGCGCTCCCGCCATAGCGTGCTGGCCGATGAAAATCACGGCGCTGTAGGAAGGATCGAGCTCGCCCGTGGGCGAAACCGGTTCGCCGGTCAGAAGCCGGGCCTTGGGATGGATATCCAGGACGGAAAGTGACTGGCTGGAGTCGTGGCCGTCCCACACCACCACGTCCGACGCGCCGCCTGCCAAAAGGCCGTCCACCGCGGCGTTTATCTCACCCGTGAGCAGCTTGTGGGATTCCTCCCAACGCGGGCTCTTGTAAGGAATGCATTGCAAGTCGCTGTCGAAGATTCCACTCACCCCCTCCATGTCGGTAATCATGAAAACCTTTTTGGGCTTGGAGGTCTGGGCGAAGGTGGTGAGCGCGCAGGCAGCGAGGCAGAAGGCGATGGCGATAAGTCGAGTGATGCGAATGGCGCGGGCGGTCATGGAGTTCTCCTTTCTTAGCGCGGATTATTCACGAATTCTGGAGCGGTTGAGGACGGTAAAAAATCTCTCACAGCGCGGCGTAGCCGCAACCAAAGGCGTGCCATGGCCGTCCCGGCCATGCTCGAGGCACGGGCGGGACGCCCGGGGCACGAAATCCTCGCACATCACAAGCACCCACAGCTACCGCCGATCCGGGGGAAGGCACATGGTCTGGTCGAGCTTGCACGCGGCTTCAAACTCCGGCCGCGCGGCCGCCTCATCCCCCGATTTCTGATAGGCCAGCGCCAGATTGAAGTGCGCCTGGGCGTTGCGCGGATCCATCTCCGCCACTTTCTTGAATTGCACCGCGGCCTCGTTAAACTTGCCCCTCTTTGCCAGGAAATAACCTGTCTTGTAAACGGCCACCTCGAAGGTAGGGTCGAGGGCCGCGCATTTTTGGTATTCCTCCAGCGCCTGCCCGGGGACGCCCTGTTCCTCGTAGATCCCGCCCAGATAGAAGTGCAGATAGGGCTCATTGGGAAGCACCTTGGCGAGCGGTTGAAGACAGGCCAGCGCCTCGTTGAAACGGCCTTCCTGAAACAGGCAAATGCCCTGGTAGAACTTCGCTTCGAGATTGTCGGGGCGGAGGTGCAGGGCGGTATTCAAGGTTGATTCGGCCGCAGGGTATTTGCCCAGGGCGAGATCGCACTTGCTCAGGGTGATTTGGGCCAGAAATAAGGAGGGCTCCTGCTGCGTCAGTCGAGTCAGCAGGGGTATGGCGCGGACGCACTGGCCGCCAGCGGCCAGTTCCGTGCTCGAGGAAAGCAGCTTGTACGTCGCCAGTTCATCCTTCGGATTCGGCAACGCCTGGCCCGGACGGCCCGCGCCGGGCGGGGGCATGTAAGTGGAAGGGAAAAAGGGGAGTGAGCTATGCGGCGGTTGGCCCGGGAGGCCCGCGGCGGGGCCGCTCGACGCCGCAAAGTAGCCGAGGGAAGCGAGCATCTCGGCGTCCGCAGGAGAAACGGGGGTTCGCCGCGGAGGCGCTTTGGGAGTTACCCTGGCCACCAAACTGTCGAATTGTGATTTAAGCTCCAGCGCCACGGCGTGCTGGGTCTGATCGAGGTTGTGGGTCTCCTGGGGGTCGGATGCCAGGTCGTAGAGTTCGGGCTTGGGGGCGTCGATGTACTTGTAGCGCCCGGTGCGGACCCCTCGCAGCGGGCTCCAGCCGAATTCGCTCGGGTAGAATGACTCGCAGTAGGCCACACCCGTGGGTGAGGTGGTGGTCTTCCCCTGCATCAGGGAGAGCAAGCCGCTGCCCTGCATGCTCGGCGCAGGTGGAATGCCCAGGAACTGAAGCACGGTAGGGGCAATGTCAACGCTTCGGACGGGCGCGTCGATGCGGCGCGGCGTCATCGCGGCGCTGGCGGGCGGCTTGATGATGAGCGGCACCAGCAAAGTGGCGTCGTAAATGAAAAACCCGTGGGTATCTTCGCCATGCTCCCCTAGGCTCTCGCCATGGTCGGACGCGGCGACAATCAAAGTGGGATCGTAAAGCGAGTGTTCCCGCAGGTACGCCAGAAACTTTCCCACCGCCTCATCCGCGTAGGCAATCTCTCCGTCGTAGGGGGTGGGAAGCAGGGAGCGAAACGGCTCCGGCGGATCGTAGGGCTTGTGCGGATCATAGAGATGAATCCACACAAAAAATGGTTTGTCGAGGCCCCGCGGCTGGGCGCGCATCCAGCTTAGCGCGTCGTTCACCACTTCTTCCGCCGGGCGCCGCACGTCCTGGAGATTGAAGACCAGGGGATTATTCCGGCCGGATTTTTGCCGGAAGGGGCTGGAATAGGTGTCAAAGCCCTGGTTCAGCCCCCGCCGCGGGTCCAGAACCTCCGCGGCCACGAAGGCGGCCGTCGCGTAGCCTTTCTGTTTGAGGAGGGTGGCGAGCGTGGGAGGATTGTCGCCCAGTGTGTAGCCAAGATTGTCACGCACCCCATGGAGAGGGGGGTAGGTTCCGGTCATGATGGAGCAGTGGGAAGGAAGCGTCAAGGGAACCTGGGCCACCGCCGTCCGGAACAAAATTCCCTGGCGCGCCAGGACGTCCAGGGTCGGAGTATGAGCCTGCCGGTCGCCGTAGCATCCCACATGGTCGGCGCGAACTGTATCGATGGTGATCAAAACCACGTTGGGGGGCGCCGTCCAGGCGGGCGCGGCGAGTGTGAACCCCAGGAACACGGCTGCACTCATGAAAATAACTGTGCGAAGCACCTTGGAGTGCGGCGGCTCGACGCCGCCTTGGAATAACCCTGAGGAGGGAGACCAAGGCGGCGTCGAGCCGCCGCACTCCAAGGTGCTTCGCACATAGGCGTCGACAATGGCCCTCATGGTTGTGATCTCCTGCCGGGATGGCTTTCCTCGTCGCTGAGCTTTTGCAGGCGTTGGCGCAGGTCCTGGCGGTCGGGCGCCAGCCGGACGGCAGCCTCGTACTCCTCCACCGCCTTCGGCTTTTCACCGAGCTGTACGTAAATATCCCCCAGCATGGCGCGCAGTTCGGAATTATCCGGGCGGCTTGTCTTCACCTTTTCGGCATAAACACGCGCGTGCGCGTAATCCTTCTGCTGATACCAGTAGCGCGCCAGCAGAAAATTACCGATGGGGGAGTCGGCATTGATCTGCTCCATCTTTTGCAGGTGCGGATAGGCCCCTTTGAGGTCGCCCGAGTTCAAATCCATCTCCGCCAGGTAGGCGTTGGGCTGCCAGCGATCAGGATCAACTTGCAGAGCCTTCTCGAAAAGCGCGCGCGCCGCCTCCGTGTTCCCTTGGTCCAGTTGGCGCTGGCCTTGCCCCAGCGGGCGATCGGCGACCATGCGCCGATCCAGCCGATCGCGTTCGACGGCCGTGATCTGCTGGAACTTCTTCAGATACTCATCGGCGCGAGCCGCATCGCCCTTGCTGCGGTAAGCCCGGCCCAGCTCATAGTAGATGGCCGGGAACTTGTCGCCAACAGGTTCCACAATTTTCAGGCAGGCGAGCGCCGCGTCGGGGTCGCGCAGGGCCAAGTCAACCGATGCCAGTTTGGCAAGGTAGTCAGGATTGTCCTCGTCCTCCTTAATCGCCTTGTGGAGGGCTTCCCGGGCGGCGGGAAAATCGCCCCGCTGGTAGAGGATGTTCCCCAACTCAAAATAGGCCTGAGGGTTCTGCTCGGACTCGGCGATACTGGTTTGGAAGAATTTGAAGGCCACGTCGGGCTGGCCCTTCAGCACATAAGCCTGGCCCCGATAGAGATCGATGCTCGCATCATGCGGGGCGCTCTCTGCCCACAGGTTAAGAACTCGCAGGGCGTCGTCGGTCTTTCCCAAGCGGTAGTAAACGTCGGCCAGCAAGCGCACCCACGAGGGGGCGAGTTGGCGAAGCGCGTGTTCATCGTGGAAGGCGGCCAGGGTATTTTCCGCGGCATCGGTCTGCACAAGTTGCCCGAACACGTGGGCCTGGAAGACCCGGTATTCCAGGCGGTCGGGGGCGAGGTGAACGGCTTCCACCAGCTCCGAGGCAGCGTCTTCCAAGCGCCCCGCCTGCGCCAGGGCCATGCCGCAGTAAAAGTACGGGCGGGGATCCTGGGGGGCATCCTGCTTGGCGCGGTTGAGAACTTGCACGGCTTCCGGAAACTGTCCCTTGGCGATGAGATTCACCCCTTCCGCAAGCGGACCTTGTAAGGGGGGCTCAGCGGTCTGCGCCCATCCATGCGTAAGGAAAAAGGAATTCACCACCGAGGCACAGAGACACAGAGAAACTGCGAGAGCAAGAAAACTGCGCACTTTAATTTGATGACCCCCACCCGTCGCCATCGCTTCAAGCCTTGTTTTGCGATTCCAGGTTCCTTCTCTGTGTCGCTGTGGTGAAGTTCTTTTCCGGAGCATGAACCCGGCAACAGTGCATGTTAGCGCAGAGCCGCCCTGGGCCGCAACCCAGCGCCGATTGGGGAGTGGGGCTCCGTCAAAGCCGAGGCAGCCTGGCGGCCCCGCAGGGGCCGAAGGTCATTAGCCACGGGTGAAACCCGTGGACACCGGGGCGGAGGGATGTTCGACCCCTGCGGGGTCGAATATCTTGCCGCTCGTTGTCCGTGGGTTTCACCTACGGCCAATGATCTTGCTCCCCCTCGGGGAACTTCGCGGACTTTGTTCATACTTCCTGGAGATTGACCTACTAATATCCTTATGTTACCCTTATATTGAGTTGTCTACCCACAGGAGGTCACGTGTATAAATCAATTGTTTCGGTAAAAGGCCAAGTGGTCATCCCTTCCCCTGTACGGCGCAAGTTTAGAATCAAGAAAGGAACGCAAGTCTACTTGTACGAGCGGAATGGCGAAATCGTCATCAGGCCTGTTACCGACGAATACCTGCGCAGCTCGGCCGGCATAACGGGTACGGACGGTAAGCTATTGAAGGCTCTGGCGCAAGAAAAAGCCAAGGAGCGAGCCCGATGAGAACCGCCACCCGGGTTCTGGACTCCTACAGCCTCATCGTTTACCTCGAAGGTGAGGCCGGCGCGGATAAGATGGTCGAGTTTTTTCGCGGCGCCCGAGATTCGTCACGCCCGCTCCTGCTCTCCGTGGTGAACTGGGGTGAGGTCTTCTATATCACCCTAAGAGAAGCCGGACGTCAGCGGGCCGACCAAGTTGCCCATCTGATCTCAACTTTGCCGATCGAGATCGTGCCCGCCGATCTGGAGCTGACCCAACAAGCTGCGGAGTTCAAGGCCGCCCGCAAAATGTCGTACGCCGACTGCTTCGCGGCCGCACTAGCCAAGTTGCGTAAGGCGGAGTTGGTGACGGGGGATCGAGAATTCAGACAAGTCGAGGAGGAGGTAAAGATCCATTGGTTATGAGTTTGGCGGATGGCGGCGGAGGCCGCGCTGGTCGCGGCCTCCGTGGGGAAAAACCAGCAGGGTTAGAATTCCAGCCGCAGCGAGAGTTGAATGACCCGCGGGCCGTTCAAATCCTGCGATTGCTGCGAAATGTCTTGCAAGCCCGTGCTGGGGCTGGGGGGCGGATCGTTCGGGTGGTTGAAGGCGTTGAAGAAGTCCGCCGCAAAACGCATGTCGAATCGCTCTCCGATCTTGATGTGTTTGTACAGGGAGAGGTCGTCGTTCCACGCTCCGGGTCCGATGAGGTTATTGCGGGGGTCAGGGTTGTACAGATAGCCGTTACTCGAGGAGCCGCCGAAGGGAGCGTTGTAGCACGTCCCGTCCGCTAGGGTGACGGCAAGCTGGCCCACATACGCTCCGGTACAATTCGGCCCAGCCTGGCGTACCACCGGCGAAACCAGAGTGCCCTTCACGTTGGTGGCGTTGGCAGTGTTGAAATTGCCGGCGAACCACTGCCGGTAGTTATCGTTACTGCCGGAGATGTTGAAGGTTGCCCGGTTGGACGCGGCAATTCGGGGACTGCCCGTCTGGACCAAGCCGGGATTGACACCCATCCACAAACCACTATTCCAGATGCCAATGGTGGCCAACTGCCAACCGCCGATCACATAGTTGAGCGGGGTCGAAACATTCCGGCCGAACGATTTGCCTTTGCCGAAGGGAAGATCGTAGATGCCGTTAAAGCCGACGTGGTGGGGAGGAATGCTCACATTGTTCGAGTAGGTGAGCTTGAGTCGTTGCTGATAACTCAGAGTGGGTTCGCCCAGTACCTCGTAATTCTCCGGAACCGTGGCCCCACCGCCTCCGCCCAGACTGCCGGTCCCATTGCCGCCGCCGACGGAGGTGTTTCCATCGTTAAAGCCGCTGGGGTCCGTGGTGGTCAGACCGCGCACGAACGTGTAGAAGACTTGGAAGGAAACCCCTTGGGAGAACGTGCGGTGTATTTCCGCCTGGAAGGAATTGTCGCGCGAGTAGCCGGTGTGGTTGATGCCGTACAGACTCCACTGCGGGACAGGGGCCAGGAGGCTGGACGGGCTGGGCGGCAGCAAGCCCGTGCGGACCGCGTAGCTGTATTTCGGCTCCTGATCGTCAACGGCATATTGCTGCTCCAGGTCCCCACCCCAAGTTCCAATGTAGCTCAACCGCAGGCCGGTCTGCTTGGGGAGTTGGTGTTCCACCGTGAGGTTCCAAGTCTGCTGGCGCTCGTCGTTCCAGTTGGGGCCATCCCAGGTGGTCCCGCTGTTGCCATAAGGCGACAGCGTATTCTGCGGGCTGTTGATGTTCACCGTGGCCGTGGGGAGGTAGTCGGAGGCGGCGGGCACGACCATATCGGGATACAAACCGAAATACGGGCCATTCTGCCCTCCCGGCACGTTGGGATTGATATAGGGGTTGTTCTGGAACCGGAGATTCAGCGGTGGATTGTTGCGCGTGGATTGCAGGAGGAGGGCCAGCGGCATGGACACGTAGTAGATGCCGTATGAGCCGCGGACCACGGTGTTGTGATTGAGCTGGTAGGCCACGCCCAGACGCGGGGCGAAATCATGGTTAATGGAGCGAAACAGGTTCGATGGGTAGCCCACCGAATTGGCGGTGGCATACTGCAACCCATCGTTGGCCCAGGACGTGACGACGGGGGCCGGGGTGCCGAGGGAGTTGATACTGCGATTGCCGGTGGTAATCACCTCGAAGGGCTGATTGGCAACTCCAAAGGCGAAACCAGCAGGATCGTAGGGCTCGGTGAGCCGGTTGCGGCCTTCCGTGTACGGTGTCCACTTGTCCCAACGCAGTCCGAGGTTAAGCGTGAGGCGCGGGGTCAACTTAATCTTGTCCTGGAAGTAGAGTCCCACCTCGGTTTGATGGAAGTAGAAATATCCACGGTTGTACTGGTTGGAGAGGTAGTTGGGCAAGCCGAGCAGCAGTTCGGCAAATCCACTGCCCGTGTCCGGGAAGGTGGTCAGGTCCGGCTGGTCGAAAAGGGTGGTGTAGGCCGGGCCCCAGTTGTGGGAGCCCTGGGCTTGTTGTAATTCCGCCACGTAGTTCTGTTCCTTGCGGCCGCGGAACCCGAACTGCACGGTGTGTTTGCTGTGGGTCCAGGTAACGTTGTCCTCGATCGTTTCGCTCGAGAGGTGCTGAAGGTGACTGTTATCCGAGTCCCAGCCAAAGTAGGCGCCGGACGCCTCGCTGCTGTACATGGTGGGCCATCCGGTGACGCCAAAGGGGTTGGGCACGCCCAGCTTCGCGGGCCAATCGGTGAAATCCGCCAGCGTCCCGTAGTGGTTGGGATCGCGGAGAACCCCCACCAACAATTCGTTCAACCAATTCGCGGAGATGCTCCGATTGTAGTTCACCCCCACATTGGTGTCCGGGTACCCCCGGGCACTGCTTCCCATGCCGGACGCCGGGTTGAGGGGATTCGCATAGTACCCACCCTCGACGGCGGAAGTTTCATTACTCCGCGTATAGCGCACGGACAGCCGGTCCTTGTCGGTAAGGTTTTGGTCCCACTTGGCCGTGTAGTTGTTGATGGAGGCAATTTGGGGATAGGTGTTGGTGAAATTCGGCCCCACGTAGGGATTCGTGGTGTTGCTGGGGAGGGCGGTCAAGGACTTTAATACCGCCGCGGTCTGTTCGAGGGGCCCGGGGATGATATTGCCCGGGAACGGCGTGCGCTGAAACGTTGTCGGGTTCGTGCTCGTAGGGTCATAGATGGTGATCGGCGAGTACCCCAACGGGCAATTTGAACCGGAGCAGGGAATATTGACGTTCACCAGGTTGCTCATGTCACCCTGCCAATTGGCCGCGGTGGGCACCGTTTGAAACAACGGAGATGAGCGCTCGTGATCGCGCAGGCCTTCGTAGTCGAAAAACCAGAAAGACTTGTCCTTGCCATTGTAAACATGGGGTATGTAAACCGGACCGCTCACGTAGCCTCCGAACTCATTGCGGATGAGCTCGGGCAACTGAAAGGCGGAGCCTACAGGGTCCGTCCGCAGCCGGGTGGCGCCCAGCACGGTATTGTCGCGGAGATATTCGTAGCCGGCGCCGTGCAGGGTGTTGCTGCCGCTGCGGGAGGCCATAATCACTGTAGACGGCTGGTCGAATTTGGCGTCGGAGCCCACGGTTTCGATGCGAAACTCCTGGATGGTTTCAATGCCGGGCTGCACCCGGACCATGCCGCCGCCAAAACGGTCCACCATGGTCACGCCATCCAAGTTGATGTCCAGCGAGCCCACTTTCATGCCGTTCACGCGGGCCCCCCCCGCGCCGCTCTCGACGCCCGCGGTTAGATCAAACAATCCGCCGATTTGGCGCCCGTTCAAGGGGAGGTCGCGGATTTGGTTGGAATCCTTAATGTCGGACACTGCCCCGCTTTGGGTTTCAATCGGGGCAGCGGCGCCGGTGACCTCGACCACGGTCGTGGCGCTCCCCACCTTCAGGGTGGGATTGATCACCGCGTTCTGGCCGACGGAAAGGGCGAAAGTGCCTACCCACTCCTCAAATCCTTCTTTGTTGACGGCAATTTTGTATTCGCCGATGGGCACGGCGCCGAAGTAATAAATTCCCACATCGGAGCTTTGCCCTTTGGCTACAACGCCCGTCGCGGCATTGGTAAGCGTCACATCCGCCTTGGGAACGATCGCCTGGCTTAAGTCCGTGACCGTTCCGGTGACGGTGCCCTGACCCGTTTGGGCCAACGACAGGGGGATTGAAAAAAGGAACCCCAACAGGCACAAGCCCAGGAGTCCCGTTAGCCTTACAACGGTTGAGCCACAATGAGCAGTCTTGTCCTCATGCTTGTTCATGATTTCGTTCCACCATCCTCTCTCTGTGGTTTGACCCCGGTTCGATCCGACGCGCCAGTCGTGCAATCCCTAACCAGCTCCAGCGAGCGATACTGGCTCCCCTGCCCTTCAGGGAATTAGGAATCCGAGATGACTCAGTTTCAACATTTTCCTTTACGAACTTGACCTGCCTGCTCTGTTGAATACGATAAATGCATAGGGAAGTCAAGTAAAAATAAAGAAACAAAAAGAAAGCCGAATGAAAACAAATTTGGCGCAAGCCTCGGAAAGTGCGGCCATATTGTCCATGCGACAACTTCTGTCCCATTTAATTTGGTCCCCTACACGGTGGCTCAGAAGCAGTGAAAAGATCCCCATGAACCTTCTTATCGCAGAGTGATGAAATCGAAAGGCCTTTTCTCTGCGTCTCAGTGCCTCTCTGGTTGAGACTTTGTTCTTTCACAGCGTCTCATAGCAAGGTGCAATCCAAGAGACGTTTCCGCCGGGGACCTCGAAGAGGTCCAATGTCATTAGCCGTGGGTGAAACCCACGGAAACGGTGTCTCCGCCGAATTTCCAACCCCAAAGGGGTTGAATGTGTCTTGCGCCGAGTTGATGGGAAGAGTATTCGACCCCTTCGGGGTCGGGAACTCTATTGCTTGGAGGATCCCTATCCGTGAGTTTCACCCACGGCTAATGATATTGTTCCCCTCCGGGGAACTCATTAGCGCCAATTTGAACGCACCTTCGTATCGGAGGGAAGAAGCTGGCGGAGGCCGTGCCCAGTGCACGGCCTCCGCCAGGGAGGGTAGCCAGGGTTAGAATTCCACGCGCAGAGAGAGTTGCACTTGGCGTGGGCTGTTCAGGTTCGTATTCTGCTTCGAAAGGTCCTGCAAGCCGCTGCTGGAGTTCGGCGGGTTATCATTCGGGTGATTGGTAAAATTAAAGAAATCAGCGGCAAAGCGCATGTCGAATCTTTCTCCGATCTTGAAGTGCTTGTAGAGGGAGAAGTCATCGTTCCAGGCGCCCGGGCCGATGATGTTGTTGCGAGGAGCGGGGTTGTAGAACCCACCGAAGGGGGCGTCATAGCACGTCCCATCCGCCAGCGTCACGGCGAGCTGTCCAACATAGGCTCCCGAGCAGTTGGGGCCGGCCTCTCGCACCACCGGGGCAACGAGACTGCCCGTGACGGCAGTCGCCCCCCCAGGGGTAATGCCGGCGAACCACTGCTGGTATTTATCGCTGCTGCCCGGCTGGCTCACGATGGCACGCTGGCTGGCAGGAATGCGCACGTTGCCCGGCTGCACCAAACCGGGGTTGACGCCCATCCACAATCCGCTGTGCCAAACGCCGATGGTGGTAACCTGCCAACCCCCAATCAAATAGTTGAGCGGGGTGGAGGCATTGCGGGCGAAATACTTGCCTTTGCCGAAGGGGAGATCGTAGATGGCATTGAAGGTAACATTGTGAGGAGGAATGTTGATGCTGTTGAAGTAAATAAGCCGTTGCCGTTGCGCGTAACTCAGGCTGGGCTCACCCAAAATCTCGAAACTCTCCGGCACGGGTTCCCCACCACTGCCGCCCAGGTTACCGCCCCCCGCGCCGCCGTTGATCGAGGTGCTGGAAAGGCCGGAGCCGGAGGGGTCGTCGGTGTTCAGTTGCCGGGTGAAGGTGTAGAAGGCCTGGAAGGCGACGCCGCTCGCAAACGTGCGGTGCAGTTCCGCCTGGAACGAATGGTCGCGGGAATACCCGGTGTGGTTGTTGGCGATCACCGACCAGTTCAAAACCCCCGGCGTTCCGGTCGAACTCAGGCGCGCTTGGTTGCTGTCGCCGGGGGGGATGGTACCGGTGCGCATGGCATAGTTGTAATAGGGCTCCACATCGTTGAGGGCGTAATTCTGCAACAAGTTCTGGCCGTAAGTCCCGATATAGCTCAAGCGCATTCCCGTGTGGTAGGGGAGTTCGTGCTCGACGGTGAGATTCCAGGTCTGGTCGCGTGAATCGTTCCAATTCTGGGCATCCCAATAGGTAACCCCGGTGCCCTCGGTAGGGGCCTGCGCCCCCGCCGCCGTACTCACCGTGACCGGGGGCAGGTAATCGGTGGAAGCGGGCGCACTGATCATCGGATACAGGCCAAAATATTTCCCGCTGGCGCCGCCGGGAACGTTGGTGTAAAGCCAGGGGTTGGTCTGGAATCTCAGGTTGATCGGCGGATTCGTCCGCATGGATTGCAGCAAGAGGTTCAGCGGCTCCGGCACGTAGTAGATACCGTAGGAACCGCGGATCACCGTGTTGTGGCTGAGTTGGTAGGCCGCCCCCAGGCGCGGGCCGAAGTCGTGATGGATGGGGCTGAACAGGTCGGACGGATAGCCGAGCGAACTGGCTGTCGTATAAGTCAAACCGATCGCGGACCAGGCGGCGAGCGCGGAGGCCGGGGCGCCGAGTGAAGTGATGGGAACGTTGCCGGGGGTCATCACCGCGAACTTCTGGTCGGGCGCGTACGGCAACATCATGCGGTTTCGGGCCTCCGTGTAAGGCGTAAAATAGTCCCAGCGCATTCCCAGGTTGAGGGTCAGGCGCGGGCTGACTTTGATCTTGTCGTTGACATACAGGCCCAGTTCGGTCTGCCGGAAGTAAAAAAATCCGCGGTTATACTGGTTCGACAGGTAATCGGGAAGGCCCAGCAGCAGCTCGGCAAATCCGCTGCCGGAGTCGGGGACCGAGCCGTTACTTTGGGCGGAGTAGAGAGTCGTGTATGCCGGATCCCACTCGTGCTGGCCCTGGGCTTGTTGCAGCTCCTCGATGTTGTTCTGTTCCTTGCGGCCGCGGAATCCGAACTCGATGGTGTGCTTGCTGTGGGTCCAGGTGACGTTATCCTCGATGGTTTCGCTGCTCAGGTGCTGCTGTTTGTTGTTATCCGAGTCCCACTCACCATAAAAGTTGCCGCCGGAATCAAACGTGTACATAGTGGGCCATCCGGTTACCCCGAAGGGATTCGGCGTGCCCAGTTTCGAGTCCCAATTGACGAAGTCCCCCACGGTCCCGGAGTGATTGGGTTCGCGGAGAACTCCCACCAGCAATTCGTTCAGCCAGTTGGGGGAAATGGTCCGGTTGTAATTCACCGCCACATTCGTGGTTCCGTAGTTGCGCACGCTGGTTCCCATGCCCGTGGTGGGGCTGATGGGGTTGGCAAAGTAGCCGCCCTCGAGGGTGGAAGTTAGCGAGGCCCGCGTATAGCGCACGGAGAGCCGGTCCCGGTCAGAAAGGTTCTGATCCCATTTGACGGTGGGTGTAGCGTTGCTTTGAATCCGGGGGTACGTGGCATCGAAATTCCCCGCAATGTAGGGGTTGTTGTTATTCGTGGGAAGTGCGGTCAGGGATTTCAAAACCAGCGCGGTGGGGCTATAGGGCCCCGGGATTTGATTGTTGGGAAACGCCGTCCGCTGAAAGGTGGCAGGGTTGGTGGTGGTAGGGTCGTAAATGGTGAGGGGTTGGTTGGTTGACGGGTCGTAGGCGTTGCTCAGATCGCCCTGCCACATGGCGGCGGTGGGGACCTCACCATAGTCGGAACCGGTCCGCTGGCGAGAGCGCAAGCCCTCCCAATCGAAAAACCAGAAAGACTTGTCCTTCCCGTTGTAAACATGCGGGATGTAGACGGGGCCGCTCAAGTAACCTCCGAATTCATTGCGGATCAGCAGGGGTAAATGAAAAGCGGAACCGACGGGGTCGGTCCGCTGCCGCGCGGCGCCGATCACCGTGTTGTCGCGAAGATATTCGTAGCCGGCGCCATGGAGGGTGTTGCTGCCGCTGCGGGTGGCCAGGACGACCGTGGAGGGTTGGTCGTATCGGGCATCCGAACCCACGGTTTGAATGTTAAATTCCTGAATGGTCTCGATGCCGGGCTGGACGCTGACGATGCCCCCGCCGAAGCGGTTCACCAGCGTCGCGCCATCCATGTTGATGTCCATGGCGCCGACCTTCATGCCGTTCACGCGGGCGCCCCCGGCGCCGCTCTCCACCCCGGCCGTCAAATCGAACAAATTGCCAATCTGCCGCCCGTTCAGGGGGAGATCGCGGATTTGGGCGGATTCCTTGACGTCGCCCACCGCCCCGCCTTGAGTTTCAATCGGCGCCGCGGCTCCCGTCACCTCAACCACGGTCGTGGCGCTCCCCACTTTCAGCGTAGGATTGATTACGGCGTTCTGGCCGACGGAAAGGGTGAAAGTACCGGCCCATTCCTCAAAGCCTTGTTTGTTGACCGCAATTCTGTATGCGCCGATGGGCACGGCGCCGAAGTAGAAAATTCCCACATCGGAGCTTTGCCCTTTGGTAGCAACGCCCGTCGCTACGTGGGTGAGGGTCACATCGGCCATGGGAACGATCGCCTGGCTCAAATCCGTGACCGTTCCGGTGACGGTGCCCTGCCCCGTTTGGGCCCCCGCCCGGGGAACCGAAAGAAGGAACCCCACCAGGCATAAGCCCAGAAGTGCCGTTAGCCTTGTAACGGTTGAACTGCCATAAGACGATTTATAATCATTCCTGCTCATAACTCCATTCCACCATCCTTTCTGTGTGTTGTCTAACCCACGATTGGCCCGACGTGAACGCGGATTTCCACTTGCCGTTAGTGCCTCACGGTCGCCTCGGGAAGAATCAACTCGTCGAATCCAGGCTCCGAACCCACCTCCCTCCTGGGGTGCGTCGCCCCTTCGTTCAGCGCTTTCGCGATCTCCTCGTGAGCTTGCGCGCGCGCGGCGACGATCGCTCCCCGTAAAGCTGCATCTTTTCCTAATTTGGACACCGCGAGCTGCGGCAGCCAGGGGACGGCCCTCCTCACCACCTGTTCAATTTCTTCGAGCAGGGGCGGGAAGATCTTTCCCTGCAACACAATCAGGGAGGGATCATAAGTCGCGGCGACATGCGCAATGGCGACCCCGAGGTGAAGCACCAGATCGGTGGCAATCACGCGCGCCGCGGCATGGCCATGTTTCCGGGCCCGGAAAAGGGCCGCCAGAGCGCCGTCGCCGTCCCGAAATCCCGGCAGCATCGCGCGGAAAGCTTGCGTCCGCTGCATTCTTTCCGCTAGCCTATCGGCGCCCACTTGTAATTCCAGATAGCCTCGCGGGGTCCAGTCCTGGCCGGCTTGATTCAAATCCAGAATGTAATGGGCGATTTCGCCGGCCGCCCAGTTGGAGCCGCGGTGCAACTTGCCCCCCAGGACGACTCCACAGCCAATGCCGGTATCGTGGCGGACCAGGATAAAGTCCTCCACCCCCTTGGCGGCGCCGTAGTTCAATTCGGCGAGCGCCGCCAGATTGACGACGTTGTCGACCAGCACCGGCGTTTTGAACACGGCGGCCAGGGGACCCGCGATGGGGACGTTTTTCCAATTGAAGATATTGCCGGCTTCCAGAATGACCCCGCGGCGGACATCCACTCGGCCCTGCGCGGCAATCCCCATCAGGCACAACTGCTCGGTTCGTCCCGACTGCTTGAGCAATTTAACCAGCCCGTCCTTCAGCCTTTCCGGTAACACTCGCCGCCCCGAGTTGCGCCTCGGTGGGGAACTGCGCCTGGGCGATAATCGATCCGTTCAGGTCGGTAACCGCCAGACGGATCTCGAGAGGATCGATTTCACCCACGGCCAGAAAACCATAGCCGGCGTTGAACTCGAGGTGAGTGGGTTTCTTGCCCCCGCGCCTCCCCGACTCCCCGGCTCCGGTCTCGGACACCAGGCGCTTCCCAATCAGACCCTCGACTTGGGCGGATACGGTGGGCTTGCTCAGCCGGCTCAGCCGGGCCAAACCCGTGCGCGAGATCGGACCGTGCTCCCTGATCAGGGTGAGCAGGCTGAGCTGATTCATCCGCTTCATCACGGGCGGCTGAATCGGTCGTGGGCCGAGGGGGCTGGGAACTTTCATTTCATCACGGGCGGCCGAATCGGTCGTGGGTTGATCGGGCCAAGAATTCCATCAGTTTGTTAGTTAACTTAACTTAGTTCGAGCAAGCTATACTCCTGCACCCCAGCGGTTGTCAATAGTTTTTTTCCTTTTTTTTGCTTTTTTGGAAGTCTTTAGAAGTTTTGGAGGGTCTCGGCCAAAATGTCCCTATGAAGGTTTCCGGGACCTTGCTTTACCCCTACCTTCCTTGCCCATTCGCCCTTTATCCACAATCGCTAGGCCCGACGGATCTTC
>CAVQYM010000021.1:0-124250 GCA_963718175.1 uncultured Acidobacteriota bacterium | reverse complement strand
CGCCATCAAGTACAGTGTGCGCGGCCGCGACCTGGGCAGCACGGTGAGAGATGCCATCCGCGCCGTAAACCAGAAAGTGAAGCTGCCCACGGGCTATACTTTACAGTGGGCGGGCGAATACGCCAGCCAGCAGCGCGCCAATACGCGTCTGGCGCTGATTGTTCCGATTACCGTTTTGCTGATTGTCTTGCTGCTTTATACGGCGTTTGGTTCGTTCAACTGGTCCCTGCTCATCATGGCGACCCTCGCCACGGCGCCCATCGGAGGCATGCTGGCCCTGGTAGCGACGGGTACACACTTCAGTGTATCGTCCGGTATCGGGATGCTCGCCCTGTTCGGCGTGTCGGTGCAGGTTGGGTTGATTATGATTCAATATATTAATCAGGCGCGCGTGAAGGAGCCCGACATCAGGAAAGCCACCGTCGAGGGAGCCGTTCGAAGTCTGCGACCGACACTGATGGTGATGCTCGTCGCCACCCTGGGACTTCTCCCCGCCGCACTCTCCCATGACATCGGTTCGGACTCCCAGCGGCCCTTCGCCATCGTCATTGTGGGAGGTCTTACCACCGACCTTTTCCTCAGCGTCATTTTTCTGCCTACCCTCTACGCCTTGATCGCCCGCCCGGGAGATAAAATCAGCGACAAGTGAAAAGGGCCATGTGGCGCGACTCCGCCCTATCATGATGACCATGTTGGTAGCGACTCTCGGCTTGCTGCCCGCGGCCATGTCGCACGCCATCGGCTCGGACTCTCAGCGGCCCCTCGCCATCGTCATCGTGGGAGGGCTGATTTCCGACCTGCTTATGAGCATTTTCTTGCTACCCACTCTCTATGTCTGGATCGCGGGACCCCACGATGTGCTTCCTGCGCCTGATTCCGCGCACTTTGAGGAAGTCTGAAGGGGGTACTCCAGGCGTGTTTTCTCGCGGAAGCCTAGAAGGTGCGGCGTAGGCCAGTTTCCAGCCCCCGTCAACCTTCCGGGTGCTTTGCAGCTTCTTTGTGATCGGCCAACCGCTTCCTCCTCTTGTCTCTGTGAGCGGCATTGCCAAACCCAAAAGGAAATGTTCTAGGGCGCGAGCGTGCAGTTTCGTAAGCCATCTTCGACGCAGGCCAAGTTCTTCCCGTACGCAGCGTTTCCGGGCGCCAGACTCGTAGCGATCTGCAACTCAATGATGGCGCGCTTGAACTCTTTGACTCTTGCCAGCGCCACCCCTAGATCGTTATGGGCATGGGCATCGTCGGGCCGCAGAGCGACCACTTTCTGCAACATCGCCGCTGCTTCACTTGCCTGGTCCTTGCCAAGCAGCGCCAGCCCGGTATAGTACAGGGCGTCAGGATCATCAGGGACAGCTTGGAGGAATTTATGGAATTCCTCAATTGCCTCGTCCAGATGATTCTGGAGGAGGAGAGAAAGGGCCAGATTAAATTGAGCTTTCTTATCCTGCGGATTTAACTGTAAGGCTTGACGATACTTTTCGGTTGCTTCATTCAAATTGCCTTCTTCAAGAAGCTTCGTGCCCTCGTTGTTAAGCGCCTTTTCCAATTCCGCGTTTTTTGCCTTCTGGGAGAGATCCTGTGTCAATTGCATTTCCCGGGTTGCATCGTCTTTATTTCCGAGCTTTTGCAGAACGTGCGCGAGCATATAGTGGATTTTTCCATCGTCCGGGAGGAGTTCAGCGGCACGGCGCAATTCCTGCAAAGCTTCGTCGAGTTTTCCCTCCTCTTGCAAAATACCACCCAAATCCGTATGGGCTTCCCCTGCCGCCGAGTCAAGCTGGATGGCTTGGCGCAGTTCGCTTTCGGCAGCCGATGGGTCTCCGTCTCGCAATAGAGCGGAACCGAGTGCTTGATAATATGTGGCATTACGCGGATCGAGGCCGACAGCAGCACGGAACTCTTCGATGGCGCGCTTCATGAGGCGGTTGTTGCTGTAAAGCTCCCCCAATTCGTAATGGAGCGAAGGCGAGGGAGCCAATTGAAGTGCGGCAAGGTATTCCTGCTCAGCCTCCCGCGTTCGTGATTCCCGGGCAAACAGCCGGGCGAGCTCCTGGTGGGTCGCGGCACTGCGCGGGTCAAGATCGAGCGCTTGCCGCAACTCCTTCTCAGCGTCATCGTTTGAACCGGCCTGGGAAAGCAAAATTGCCAGATTCCGATGGACTGACGGGTCACGAGGAAGTTCGGAACGGGCTTTCTTGAGCTCCGCCAAAGCCTCGTTCAACCGGCCGGCCGCCACCAGAGCCAACGCCAGATTGTTGCGGATTCGGGCGTCGTTGGGGCGCGCCTTGACTCCACGCCGAAGCAGTTCCACCGCTTGCTCAGGTTCGCCCCGCCGGCGAAGAATCACGGCCAGATTGTTTAATGCGTCAACATCTTGAGAATCAACTTCGAGGGCTTTGCGGAAGCACCTCTCGGCCTCCGTAACTTCCCCGCGCGCCAGTAGCGCCAAACCGTCCGCGTCCCAATGGGAGGCTAATCCCGGCCCCGTGGTCTGGAAAGCTAGGCAAAGGCTAACCGCCAAAATGCCGCAGCATAACATGGATGACTCGGGAAAACTCAGCGCTGCAACCAGACCTGATCATACCGTCTCCGGGGGGTTCTGTGAATCACGAAGGGCGGGAGAGGAGATCCCGTTTATGAGAACCGGGATTCCTCTGCCGCTCTTTCGGAATTTCGTTGGCCTAATAGATCAACTTCAGGGCAAATTGCAGGATGCGGGGATTTCCAGCCGAAAAAATCTGCCCCACGGTCGAGTCCGCTATGCTGTTGTCGGGTTGACTGAAGTTGACGTCATTGAAGAGGTTAAAGAACTCCGCCCTGAATTGCACCAAGAGGCGCTCCGTAACCTTGGTGTTCTTTATAGCGCCGAAGTCCGTGTCGAACATGCCAGGGCCGCGCAGGATGTTCTTACCCGAGCTGCCAAAGGTCCCCACCGCATTCGGAGCAAAGACTGCGGGGTTGAAGTACTCCTGGATCAATTGACCATGCGACCGGCTCGGATCAAGCGTGGCCTGGCTGAGGCTTGTGCCGATAAAATCCGCACGATCCAAGCCCACCCCGCTGAAGGAGTTGTCAGTGCCACTGAAAACTTGGAAACCGAAACCACTGTGCCAAGTCGCCAGGGAGGTCAGCTCCCATCCGTTCATAAAACCTCTTGCCAGCCTGCTGGTCCCGCGCTCAGGAACCATCCAGACGCCCGAGAAGTGGACAAGATGAGTCACGTCATCACTGGAAATACCACGATCAATCGCGCGATTAAACGGGTCGGTCTGGCCATACACGCCGTAATCGTCGATCATCTTGGACCACGAATAGTTGGCGAGCAGGGAGAATCCCCGGCTGAAGCGCTTTTCCAGGTTCAACTGCAAGGCATTATAATTGGAGTTGTTACCCGACGGTGAATTGCCAATCGATCCGAAGTTGGGGTTGATGCGGCGTGACTGGGTATTGTCCTCGGTGGATTGACCAGGAATGTAGATCGCCGGGTTCAGTTCCTGAAAACTGAAGATACCGCTCGACAAATGGCTTCCCGTGTTGCCCAAATAGGCCACACGCGCCGTCCAGTTGCTTCCGAGCTGCCGTTCAAAGGTAAGATTCCACGTCGCGAGTTCGGGCACGTGCCAATCGATCGGGAATACTCCGTAGATGGACATCGGCAGGGTAAACTGCGCATTCGAGCTCGGTAAGTTGGGGCCGTACTCCGCCGGGAATGGATTTTGTAATCCAAAACTCTCATAGGGGTTCACGAAGCTCACGTCACCCTTGAAATCGAAGCGCGGGCCAAAAGGCGCGGTATCCACAAAGCCGTTGAAGTTGTTAATGGGCGGCGGGGTATAATAAAGGCCTCCGCCTCCGCGCAACACGGTGTTCTGGTCCAGCTTATAGGCAAATCCCAAGCGCGGGCCAAAATTGATCAGATTGCTTTCCGTCCCTGACCCGGCGGGGCAACCGGGATCGTGGTTGGGGCCCCCGAAGATAGCGCCCACGGGGGCGTTCGGGAACCGTTGCGATTGGGCTCCGGGATGGTAGCAAACCACGCGCGCTTTTTGCTCGGTGTAGGGCCAATAGGGATCCCAACGCAGGCCCGCGTTGACGGTCAACTTGCGGCTGACCTTCCAGTTATCCTGCGCATAGAAGGAATACAGGGTCCCTGTCAGATCCTTAAACTCGCCTCCACCTTGCAGGAATTCGGAAGCATCCCCCAGCATGAAGTCGGTCAGGTTGCTGCCCGATAACTGGTTGCCGAAAGTAAATTCTCCGGCCATGGTAAAGGTGTTGACGAGATGGTTCCTCGGTCTGACGATGTCGGTGCCGAAGTGCAGCTCGTGTGAACCTCGCTGCACCGTGACGTCCTCGTGGATGGTCCAGTCCCCGCGCTCGAAGTTGCCCAAATGATTGGTGTTGAAACTGAAGAACCCATTGACACTCAGCGACAGCTCCGGCGGGGTTGGAGCAGCGATCTGGACTCCGGCATCAGGAAAACTAAAGGGTGCGCCGGAAATGGAGCCCCCGGTTTGTGAATCAAAGCCAAACCAGGTGTTGAACAGTACGGTCGGCGATAGCGTGAAAGTATCATTTAAGGAGAGATCGCGTACTTTGACACCATTACCACTCCCGTCCGCAGCCAGGATGTTCGTCTTCGAGGTCGTAACATCGGGTGGCTCATTGAAACGCGTCCAGAAATAGCTGCCGGTCAACTGGTTCTTGCCGTGGACCCAATCAGCTTTGGTCAACCACTGATCATCCTGTTGCTTCACGGAGGGTCCGGCGAACGTCAATTGCCGCCCGGCGCCGTTCGGGGGAGGCATCAATTTCAGGAAGTAGTCGCTCGGGGCGCTAAAAAGCGTCGGAGAAATTTGATTGCCCTGAAACGCCGTGCCCGTCGTAGGGTCCACAAGCGGCGTCGTGATATCCGAGAAATCGCCCTGCCGCTCCGCTTGGGTGGGGACAAAGGCAACCTGTCCTTGGGCGGCGCTGCGGACACGAGTCCCTTGATACGTCCCGAAGAAGAACAGCTTGTCTTTGATGATCGCCCCGCCCCCACTGCCGCCAAACTGGTTTCGCTTCAGGGTGTCTTGCGTGGGCGCAAAGAAGTTCCGGGCGTTCAGGTCCCCGTTGCGAACGAACTCGAAGCCATCAAAGTGCAAATCATTGGTGCCGGATTTGGTGACAATGTTGACGACCGCGCCCCCCAGCCCATATTGGGCGGAGAGGTTTTCGTTCTGAACGTTAAACTCCTGAACCGCATCGGGGTTGGGAAAAGGCAGGTTCGTATTCAGATAGGTATCGTTATGTCCGGTGCCATCCATCTGGTAATTCACGGTCCGCGCCCCCGCCCCGTTGACGTTGCCGTCTTGCTCACCCGGGTACACACCCCCTTGGCAATTCACGAGGCAATAGTTCCCCGTTTCGTTGAGCGCGCCGGCAGAGAGAAAAAGAAGCTCCTGGGGCTGCCGGCCGTCCAATGGCAAATCCAGAATCTTCTTTTCATCAATGAGCTGGGCAACCGTACTCGTTCCCGTAGTCAGCACGGTGGCGTTGGCAGAAACCGTGACTTGCTGCGATACCGCGCCGACTTCCAAGGCAACATTCTGAGTCGCGACTTGGTTTACGTTCAAGATGATGCCGGTTTGTACGTAAGTGGCAAACCCGGATTTCGTTACCGTCATCTTGTAATGTCCAATCGGCAGGGCAGGAAACTGAAATCTCCCGTCCGGTTGGGAGATGGATGTCCTCGAAAGACCCGTATCTTCATTTTCCACGGTAACCGAAGCACCAGGAACAACTGCTCCGGCAGGGTCTTCGACGGTTCCTCCCAAGCTAGCTGTGGTGTACTGCGCAGCGGCCGGCATGGCGCTGAGAACAGCAACCATCAAAGCCCCCGCCACGATAAGGGACACTGCACGACAGGCCTTTAAGGGATAAGACAAGGACCTCAGTGACTTCCCCGCTAAAGCCATGACTACCTCCTCTGATGACCGGAGTTTCTGCTCCCGACGGCAAAGTTCGCAAGCCGGTCAAGCCTGAATTCCTAATTTGGTTCCTGAACGAAAATGATACTAAAATGGATTCCAACATATGTCAATAGCCATTGTGCAGGACAGCCATTATGCAGTGCACCCATTGTGCAGGACGCCATTGGAGAGAATACAGATCTGAGCTAAGGGCAGTGCATGGGGAGGACGACGACGTCCGTCCGCGGCTCCCATCTGTTGATTCACACCGGCGGATGCGAGGTGGGTGCGAATTTCATGAACCGTCGATTGAACTGGTCAACCGAGACGTGGGCGTCGGCCTTACATAAGTGTGGTTTGTCTGCGTTAATTGCCATGGGCAAAGTTCGCCATGACATCATCACCCTTGAACCGGGCAAAGGGGGGAAAGCGGCGCGTCCGAGGGATGCGTTTTTGTGTCCTCTTTACATCCATGCGATTTCAATACCTCGCGCTGTTACTCTGACATTCGGCGGTTTGAGATGGGTCAGAATTCGAATAGCGCCGAATCCGCCACAAAGGACACATACCACGCCACCGCCAACCAGCAGTCCGAGTTTACTGGTTGGTTCCGGGTCTACAAAGGCGAGAATGACCATCCCGATTCCTGCGGCGCTAATGCCCAGTGCCACGCAGACTCCGGCGATTTCTCTGGGCGACAGCCCCACTTTTCTGGCCATTTGCAAGAGCGTGTAACCGGCCGGATCGACACCCAAGCCAGCGTCATCGATGATCAGTGCCGGTTGGCGGCTCTTATAGACAACCGCAAGGGCTTTGAGCCAGTCCGGCTGAGAAGTCCTCACCGTCAGTTCTTCCTTGGTATCCATAGCGGACAAAAGTGTACCACATGGCCGTTCCCGCCGTGGAGGTTCAGCACTCCTGAAATGAGAATCGACAGAGTCGGCTTGTAACTCCGCGGCTCCTCTCCGCTTCCTGAGGATACAAGTCGCGCCTTTCAAGAATGACTCCGCGACGATGCGTTCAACTTTCGTCTCTCGACGAACCGGCCTCGATTTCTCCGCCAGCGACATTTTGTAGCCTCTGAATAATGTTAATTTATATTGACAACAATAGCGTATGGTGATAAACTTAATGGTTGAAGGGCACGGCTTGGGTTTAAATGGCCCGGTGATAAAAACTGTTGTGAGTGATTAGGGGCCGAGTGGCAAATACAGAACAGTCGTGGGAGTTGGGCCACAAATCTCAGATCGCAAACCGGAGATCGAAGGTTGCGGATGACAAACCGAAAATCGGCAATCGGAAATCGAAAATGATCCGGTGGTCCGCTGGCCCGATCGGCGCGGTTTGCCATTATGTACTAGAAACAAAAGGGGTTCGTCGTTTAGAGTCAAAATGTAAGAAGGCTTTATCTCACTCAAACAAAGGTAGTTAGCTTGAACTTTTGAAAACGGGGAGAAAAAAAGGGCGTGGCTTGCCATTATGTCACAGAAACAAAATGGATTAGCGACGAGTCGCGAAAACTTGGCAAAAATCCATGTCACTGAAATTAAATGATTTACATTGATTTTCGCTGGCCAGGTTCACCAAAAAAAAGGGGGTTAAAATTGAGGCGGAAATTTCTTAAGTTATTGAAAACACATATAGAAAAAATGTCGGTTTTTCGCTTTGCCATTATGTTATTGAAAATAATATAGTTATAAACGTCTTGCCATTATGTTGCTGAAAAGAAAGCGAGTTGTGCGCCGGGATAAACCGGCAGGAAGCAGAGGATGAAAGATCCTCACGAGAAAGGAGTAGCGAACCACTCGGCCCCGAGTTTTGCACGGTAGGTCGCGAGGCGTGCCGTGAAGCGTAAACAGGGGAATAGGTGGGCTGGGTATAGAGCTCCGAAAATTCGCAATCAGGGTGCCGACGCCCTAACTTCGGCGGAAGGCCACATGACCCGAGGCGATAGCGCGAGCCTTGGGGCAGCCCTGCGTAGTCTAAGACCCCAGACACGCCTAGACACTTTCTGCACGAGAACCGGGAGACCTCCCCGATGTCCCGCGAAGTGGGGACCGGCGGGTGAAGGCTGAGGCCAGACGGCCCGCATGCACGTTGGGGAGAAGTCACACCGGGGCATAGTACCGATGAGCCATTCGAGCAACGACGGAAGAGCGTTGGCGGAGAATGTGGAGGGAAGGCCCTTGAACAAGGAGAACACTCGCCCGTCCTGCACGCAACCGACACAGAGCGAGGTACGCGTGTCCCAGGGATTGGGGGGTGTGCGGAAAGCCGCAAAGCAACACCCGGAGATGAAGTTCACGGCTGTGCTCCACCACTTAACGGTCGATCTGCTGCGGGAGAGCTTTTACGCGCTTAAGCGGAAAGCGGCACCGGGAGTAGACGGCGTGACGTGGCAGGAGTATCAGACCGGGCTGGAAGGTCGGTTGATCGACCTGCACGGCCGGGTCCACCGGGGAGCTTTTCGAGCGCACCCCTCGCGAAGAGTGTACATCCGGAAGGACGACGGGCGGCAACGTCCGCTGGGGATTGCGGCGCTGGAGGACAAGATCGTCCAACAGGCCGTGGTCACCATCCTCAACGCGCTTTACGAGGAAGACTTTCTGGGCTTTTCGTATGGGTTTCGACCGGGACGCAGCCAACATCAAGCGCTGGACGCACTCTCGGTGGCGCTCACCCGGAAGCACGTGAACTACATTCTTGATGCGGACATTCGGGGATTTTTCGATTCGATTTCCCACGAGTGGATGCGCAAGTTTGTGCAGCATCGCGTTGCCGACCGCCGGATACTCCGGCTCATCCAGAAATGGTTGAAGGCCGGAGTGATGGAGGAAGGCGAATGGTCATAGACGGAGAAGGGTACGCCGCAAGGGGCGGTGATTACGCCGCCATTTGACGAGGTAAACTCGCCGCTACATCATCGACCTGAGGCACTACCCGCGTAAGCCATCGAGTTTATTTCCGGAGGTAGGCCTCCGAACTTCCCCTGTCAAGGAGAATTTTTGATCTGCTATGGCCCGGCTGGTAGGAAAGGCTCCAGCAGGGGAATCCCGTGCGGACCCGGAATCTCTATAGACCCATGACATTCTCTATTGGTAATATGTCGGGGTTTTGCGTGGGCATCGAGGCAGTGAAGAATCCACCCATGGGCACGAGCCTAAGGTCGGTGTGAAGGAGTCGCCCGAATGTCTGTAAATCCCCGAATGAACCGGTTATTTGCGCCGGACGGAAAGTGTTTGCAGGTGGCGTTGGACCACGGCATCGCGAACGAACCCAGCAACCTTCCCGGCATGGAAGATATGAAACAGGTGGTCTCGACCGTTGCCGCGGCTAATCCGGACGCCATGATATTGACCATAGGCCAAGCCCACTGGCTTCAGGACCTGGAGCAGAAACCCAAGCCGGCCTTGGTGGTGCGGGCGGATGCCATGAACGTCTACACTGTTCCCACGCCCGAGCAAGTCTTCTGCAAATTCATAGATGATGTGGTGGAGCAGGCGGTGGTTCTGGATGCGGCCGCCATTGTCGTCAACCTGCTCTGGGAGCCCGACCAGCCCGACCTGCACTGGCAATGCACGGAAAACGTCCTGCACCTCAAACCGCAGTGCGAGCGCTGGGGCATGCCACTCATCGTGGAGCCGCTGGTGATGATCCCGGATGGCCAAGGCGGGTACAAGACCAACCCCGAAATCCGCAAAACCGTGGCGCTGGCGCGGCAAGCCGTGGAGTTCGGCGCGGACGTCGTTAAAGCGGACATTGCCGAGAATCTCGACGAATACCACCTGGTGGTGGAGGCGGCCTCGCCCCGCCCCCTGTTGCCCCGCGGGGGGTCAAGGGTCCCCGATCAAGAGATCCTCACTCGAACCTTCACGCTGCTTCAGCAAGGGGCTTCCGGCGTTGTCTACGGGCGGAATGTTTACCAGCACCCCCATCCGGAGCGCATGGTCCGCGCCTGCCAGGCCATGATCCATGAAGAGGCGAACGTCGCGCAGGCCATGGCGATCCTTGGGTGAATCGGGCCAGGATAAAAACGAAACTCGAAACTGGAAACTCGAAATTCGATGCACACCATGCGAGTTTCGAGTTTCCAGTTTCGAGTTTCGTTCTTCAATGGCCCGATGAACCGATTATCGGCCTGCCGGTGCCCGCCGGATTTGCGCGGCGCGATCGAAGATTTCCTCCCGGCTGATCCCTGCCTCGTGGTACATGGCGAAGATGTTTTCGTCAGGTGTCTCCGGCGGGATGGTGTGGGAAGCCGCCAGAATGTAACCGCCACCGTCGCGGGTCATGCCCTCAATCAATCGGGATGACGCCCGCCGCACCTCGTCCACGGTCCCCGTGGGAAGGACGCCCTGGGTATCCACGCCTCCCATGAAGGAGATTTGGTGGCCGAATTCCGCCTTGAGTTCGAGCGGATCCATTCCCGGGCAGTTGCACTGCACAGGGTTCAGAACGTCGACGCCGATTTCGATGAGGTCCGGGATAATGGGCCTAAGGGCGCCGCAGCAGTGGTAGGCTACCCACAATCCCCTCGCCTTCCCCACCGCCGTAACCCGCGCCAAGTGCGGTTTAATGAGCGCGCGCCAGGTGGCGGGGCTCATCAGCATGGAAAGCTGTGAGCTGACGTCATCACCCGTCCACAGCCAGTCCAGTTCAAACCGCTCCAGGGCGGCCCGCGAAAGCTCCACGGAGAAGTCGGCGCAGCGCTTGAGCATTTCATTGGCGAGGCCCGGATCTTCCGCCATATCCAGCATCGCCATTTCGATCCCGCGCAGCCGCCAATACATTTCGTACACGCAGGGAGAAACGTCGCAACCGATAAAATAATCCTCTTGAAGGGCGATGACCGGCCGCATCAGCCGCATCAGTTCCTCCAGGTGGCCGATGGGGAATTGATAGCGTAGCGCCTCTTCTCGGCTGGCGCGGGCAAGAGGGAATCCGGTAATTTGATTGAACCCGTACTGTTTGGTCCATTGCACGCCCCAGAGGTCTACGTGCGATTCGCCCTCGTTCTCGTGAACGATTCCTTCCATGGCATAGTTGTTGTTCACCCAAGTCTGCCGCACGTCGTCCCCCATGGCCTCCGCCACGCGGGATGCGGGTATTCCCAGCAGCCGGGCCAGCCGCTGGGCGGTTTGCGGGTGGAACCACATGAAGACGGGAACGCGGTCAACAGGCTGCCGTTTTAAGGCGGCGTGGACACGTTGCTTGGAGTTCATAGGCGCAAGCTTCATTCTTCCAGAGCATTAACCTCGCGAATCTTGCCTTCGGGTGCCAGGGGCACGCGGAGGGTCTTGATTTCCAGCGGGTGGAACTCGCCGGTCCAGTGGCGGTGCACCAGGCCCAAATCCAGCGACGCCTTGGTAGCCCTTCCTGCCGTTTCGTAGCACCGGATAATGAGATCATTTCCATCTTCGGCTTGCTTGACGACGCTCACGACGACGTCCGGCGCGTCCACGGAGAGAAAGGAAGCGGACGGCGCGCGCGTGCCCCCGTGGATTCCCTGGTAGAGAACCGGCACCGGCGCCATCATTTGCTCGGCCAGGCGGACGATTCCCGCGTCCTGCCAAGCGCCCACGTGGGGGACCAGTACCATCCGGAACGTCTGGATGCCCTGGTCCTGCCAAATGTAATCGCCGTTCGGCTCGATCTTGCGCGGTTGGTGCTGTGCGTATGCGGCGCCGCGTACGATGGAAACCCGCAGATCGTCGTCCTGCACGCTGTAGCCGTACTTCGCGTCGTTCAGAACCGTGAGGCCATACGGTTTGCCGTTGCGCTCACCGGACAGGTCGACCCACCTTTGCCCCGGGTCTTCGGCGCCATTGGCCTTGCGCACCTTGAAACCGTAAGCGATTTCGTAGGTGGACACAGGATGCTCCACATCCACCGGGAAAGAGAATTTCAGGATCCTCTGGTGCTCGTGCCAATCCAGGGAGACGCGGGCTTCCACTGTGTGCGCGCCGGCATAAAGCATCCAATCCGTAGTCATGAAGGAAGCGCCATAGCCCGTCAATACGCGCACGGTGGCGCGCACCGGGCCATTCTCCAGGACGCGAAAACCGGCGCTTCCGAACGCCCCGATTTCCCGGGTGTAGGCGCGAACGTCATGGCTCCAGGTATCGCTGGGATCGTCAATGACCACGGCGCGCGCCCCGCCCGCGCCGCCGTGAAAGACCTCCACGCCGGCGTCTTTGTCGTACAGGGAGATCGTTCCATCGTCGGCAAAGGTCACGCGCAGATGCTCATTCTCCAGACCCTTTTCTGTGGCGTGCACGGTGGACTCAGGACCAGCGGCCGGCGTGACTTTGCGCAGACGAAACTGCCGGTAGCCGAAAGCCGGCACGTGGGCCTGAAACACCAAACCTTTACGGTTGCCGGCCACCGTCTGGCCCGCCGTCCACTGATGCGGAATGGCGTTGCCATGTTCATCTTCAAGGCGCGAGTCGATTTGCGTCCCTTCCCCGTAGTCATTTCCCCAGCCCAGATCATATTGAACGTTCAGGAATTTCGCCGCCCAGGCGTGAGGATTGAAAACCACCAGGTACTCCGAGTCGGGGTCGGTGGCGGGAATCTGCCAGGCAATCTTCTCCGCCGCCCGGTAAATGGCTTGATTGGCCACTTCCTTGGCGAATCCGTAGGCATCGTGTGAAACGACGTATTGCTCGGGAAGCGCCGTCCCCGCCATGCTGTCGTGGAACTGCATCAAGAGCACTTTCTTCCAGGAAGCGGCGAAATCGGCCTTGGGGTAAGGGAAGCCCACCAGCACGTTCGCCAGTTCGGCCATCTTCTCGCCGGTCTCGAGCGCCGCTTCCGCCGTGCGATTATCCTTCTTGATTTGTGACACCGCGGTGTAGCAGCCCACCGAATGGTGCTGCAAATCGTCGTCAACCACAGGAAAACGGGACACGGGATACGGGACACGGGATACGGGGTCCGAAACATCGGACTTCGGACCTTGGACTTCGGACCTGTTTTTTTCGATATCGTCAAAGTAGCTGTCGGGAGTGCTAAACACAATCTTGGGAGCGCCAGGCTGCTTCTGCGCATCCCGGATTGCCCGGATGGTTTCCTTGGCGGGTCCCCCGCCGTGATCCCCCGCCCCGTAAAAGAGCATCATGTCCTTGGTGGGTTCCTCGAGCTTGGTGACGAAATCGTGCATGCGGTCATTGATATCGTCCTCGATTCCATAGCTGTAAGGAATTCGATAGGTCAACACGCGCGTCCCATCTGCGCCCTGCCACCAGAACACATCGGCGGGCAAGGGCTTTTCATGGGCGGCCGGGCGCATAAACACGTACGCGTGCAACCCTTGGAGCTTCAGAATCTGGGGCAGGGTGCCGGGGTGGCCAAACGAGTCAGGGTTGTAACCTACCCTTGCCATACCCCCCAGCGACTGCTGGAAGAGACGTTGACCGTAAAGCCCCTGGCGAACCAGCGACTCGCCGTTGGGGATGTTGACGTCAGGCTCAATCCACCACCCGCCGACCACGTCCCATCGCCCCTCCGCGACGCGTTTGCGAATCTCGGCCAGCAGCTTCGGATCGGCGGACGCCGCCCACTCGTACAACTGGGCGGAACTGGCAGTGAACTTGAAATCCGGGAATTCGTTCATGCGGTCCAGCGCTGCGCGAAATGTGCTGAGCCCCACCGCCATCGATTCCGGCCATGGCCAGAGCCAGGGGATGTCAATGTGCGCATTGCCGATCATGTATAATCTGTGTTGGGAAGCATCCGGCGGCCAGGGTGTTAAGGACTGACCCACCGTTTTCCTGGCTGCCAGCGAAAGAGCGCAAACCAGACCCATAAGAACCAACCAACGGACCGTACGCGAATGCATAGCTGCTCCTGGGAAAAAAGGTGTCAGGTGTCAGGTATCGGGTGTCAGGGGCCAGAGATTTGCTACCCCCTGGAACCTGACACCTGGCACCGGACACCTAGAACTTGCTCCCTGATACCTCAAATTTAACCGCACCTTGATTAGCACTTCTGAGGCAGCGGGTCAACAAACAATTCCGCGTGCGAAGCTTCCCGCGGCGGTTTTTGTGGTATAACTCCAGCGCACCACAGTTCTTGAGCAGGAACCCACCATGGATCTCAGTGAGTTTATCTCCACTCCCGCAACGGCGCGGCCCTCCGTTCCCGCGAACATCTCACGCGGCCTCGCTTTGGGGCTAAAAATTCTGAATCACCTGCGCGCCGAGGGCCGAGCCTTCTCGCTGGGCGAACTCGCTGCCTACACGCGACTGGGAAAGCCCTCGCTGTTGCGTCTGTTGCGGACGCTCGAGGGCATGGGCTACGTCTCGCGCGACGCCCATCAGGATTATCGCCTGGAGGTTGAAACTTCGGTCATGGGGGGGCGCGAGAGCCTGCGCGTGCTGCGCAAAGTCTCGGGGCGCTTCTGCCAGGAGATCCAGAGCCGCTGCGGGGAGACGGTTTCGCTGGCTTACCTCTTTGAGGATCATATCCGCGTGGTTGACACGTTGGAGAGCCAACAGCACATTCGCATGTCGAACTTCGTGGGCAGAATCCTTCAACCCTACGCTTCCTCGCTGGCGAAATCGATCACCGCCTTCCAGAACGAAGCGCTGATCCAAACGCTGCTCGATGTGTATGGGATCTTCCGCGCGACCAAGAACACGTTGGTCGATCAACTTGCCATCCAGAATGAATTCGCGGCCGTGCGCGCGCGCGGTTACGCCGAAGATAAGGAAGAAACCGTGGAAGGCGGATACTGCATGGGCGCCCCGATTCACAACCCGGAGCGGAAGGTGATCGCCGCCCTCAGCGTCTCTACCCCGAAGTTCCGCGTCACGGCGGAATTCATTAAGAAGTTTCCCTTCCGGCTGATGGCGACGGCCGAAAACATTTCGCAGGTCCTGGCCGCAGAACTCCGCGGCAAAAGCTGAGCACGGCGCAGCGTCGCCTCGGGAGCTTAGGCGGCCGATCGGGTAGGGAGAGACGATGGAGTTCGAATCCCCTCATCCTAAAGGCCCGGCTCGAAATTGCCGATAAAATAAGCTGGGCATGTTGGATAGGGCCTGGGAGACTACGCCACGCCCGACCATCGCCCGCGGAGGAACTTTGCAGGTCTTCGATCATATCGACCCCCGAAAGCTCGAGCGGCGCGACGCGGAGCTGTGGATCATCGCGATCACCATGATCGCCATCCTCGCGGGGGGGATGGCCTTGCTCATGTACTTCTCTTCCCTAGGCAGTCCGGCGCTTCCCAAAGGGGTATCGCTGCGCGAGATTATCTTCAGTTTTTGTGTTCTCTCTCTGCTGCTCGTCGTCTATCTCGTGGAAAGGCAGTTGACGGTGCGTCACCTGCGCAAGCAGCTCCGGGAAGAACGGACCAGGACGGCAAGGCTGCTCGGCCAGGCAAGCGCCGACCTGCTCGCAACCTTACCGGACGTCGAGCAGTTTCGGGCCCGATTGAAGCTGGAGTTCTCCAATGCGGAGACCTTCCAGCAGCCGCTCTCACTGGTGCTCAGTCTGGTCCGACCCTCCCGGCAGGTGCTCGATGCCGACGAGACTTCGACGGTGATTGCGGAGGCGGTCAAGGCCACGCTCCGCATTCTCCGGGGCGAGGACATGGTCTATCTGCTCGCTCAGGGAGTGTTCGCGATCCTGCTGCCCGGGTCACTCGAGGAAGACGCCGACCGCGTGGCCGAGCGGGTGCGCGAACGATTGCTTGAGGCTTCTGGCCCCCACAACCGGTTTGCGTTTAGCGTGCTGGTTATCAACTATCCTCGGCATGTTGCTTCCCTCAGCGAAATCGATGACTTCATCCAGTCCTGTAGCGCCGAACTCGGCCCCGAGAAGTACCCAGACCGAAACGACGGCGCTCTAGACAGCCCCCCCAGCGTCGGCGGCGACGCCCAACCGCCCCTCTCGAAAGTGTCCCCGCCGGAAGCGGCCAGGTAGGGGGCCGTTTTTCCTCTGCTGTCAAAACCCATCGGTCGTACAGAAACGGCCGGCGCAGACGCGCCATCGGCATAATTTACGTGCCCGCCCAACGGCGTGCAACGCCTGAAAGTTATAATCTTGGGCGGTCGTTTTGTCTGCGTTGTAGGCATCATGATCTAGCCTCACTTTTTTATTGACAAAGCCTATGAGTGTCTATATCTTCCCGACAACAATTTGCAGTTGAATTTGCTTTTTCGAGCGCTTCTTCGTACATCGTGCAGCCCACCTGCGATGTAGAATAGGCCGCTCAAGGGCCTGACGGTGCAACTCTATTTGCGTCTTCAAGGGTTCGGGGGCGAGGGTAATGCAGTTTAGGGGGTCAATGATGCGCTATCTCCTGGTGATCGCGGCAATCCTGGTCGGCTTCGCCGCGAGTATGGCCGGGCAAACCAAGCCCCAAGGGGAAATCGATCTGGTGGGATACGCCCACACCGATCTTTCCTGGCTCTGGCCCCGGAGCGAAACGATTCATGAAATCCTTCCGCGGACCATTGAGAGTGTTTTGAAGATGATTCAGGAGCATCCGGGAATGGTCTATGCCCAAAGCGCCGCCCAGTCCTATAAGTGGACGGAGCGCTACTATCCCGACCTTTTCGCGCAGATTTCCAAGAAGATTGCCACGGGTGAATGGGAGGTGGTGGGCGGGTCGTGGACCGAACACAGCACCAACATTCCCAGTGGCGAGTCCCTGGTGCGCCAGCATCTCTATGCCAAGCGGTATTTCAAAGATAAGTTCGGGGTTGACGTCAAGATTGGCTGGCTGCCCGACTCCTTCGGCTTCAACTGGAACCTGCCCCAAATCTACCGCAAGTGCGGGATCGAATACTTCGTAACGCACAAATTGAAATGGCAGATCGAACGCAATGACCCGCCCGTTCCCTTCCCTTACCACCTCTTCTGGTGGGAGGGCCCGGAGGGCTCGCGGGTTCTCGCTTTTCACACCGTGGGTGACTACTCGCAGCCGGTCGAGCCCGCGGAGATGCTGGAATACCTGAAAACCCTCGAAGCCACCCACCATGTGGACAAGCTCCTGATCCTGTATGGGGAGGGCGATCACGGCGGCGGGCCCATGCCCGAGATGATGGACCGCGCGGTGAAGTTGATGCACGACCCCGACTACCCCACCGTCCGCTTCAGCAAAGCCCTGGATTACTTCCATGAGATCCAGGCTCTCCCTCAGAGCAAGGATTTCCCCGTGGTGGACGACGAACTCTACGTGAAGACCCATCGCGGGACTTTCACTACTGACTCGCAGGTCAAGCGCGACAATCGCCTGTGCGAAGTGCTGCTGATGAACGCGGAGAAATTCTCCTTGCTCGCCTCGCAATTCGGCCAGCCTTATCCCCAGGAGAAGCTTCAGCAATTGTGGGAGAAAGTGCTCTTCGGGCAGGTCCACGACAACATCGATGGTTCGGCGGTTGCCGAAGTCTATCGCGATGCCGCGACGGATTATGGCGATATCAAGTACGCGGGCGGAAATGTGCTGAACACGGCTCTCTCCACCATTGCCCAGCACGTGAACACTCAGGGAGAGGGGCGCGCCGTCCTGGTCTTCAATTCCCTGCCCTGGGGACGAACCGGCCTTGTTTCCCTCGACGCGGGGTACTTCGCCGGGCTCCAACATTTCAAGATTGTCGATGCAGGTGGGCACGCCGTGCCGTATCAGGTCGTGGAGGAACCTGGAGCGACGAAATGTCTGCTCTTCGCCGAGAAGGTACCGGGAATGGGGTACAAAGAGTATCGCATCGTGGCCAGCGAAGAAGCGCCCAAGTTTTCGACCGACCTCGTGGTCTCGGGGCTCACGCTCGCCAACAGCCAGATTGAAGTGGTCATTGACCCTGCATCCGGCAATCTGACGTCACTCAAGAAAAAAGGCATGGACACAAACTTTCTGCGCGAGGACAATCCCGGCGCGGCGCTGGAAGTCTGGGAAGACAAGCCCCCCAAGGCCCCCGAGGGCGAACCCGCGTGGAATATTTATCTTGGAGCAGATAATAAGTTGGATAAAGCCGAGAGTGTAAAGGTCGTCGAAACCGGCTCCGTCCGCGCCGTCGTGCAAGTGAAGAAGTCCTTTGGCGCTTCAACATTCGTGGAGAACATCGTCCTTTACAGTCACGCCGATCGCGTGGACTTTGAACTCAGCGCCGACTGGCACGAAAAGTACCGCTTCGCCAAGGTGGCGTTCCCGCTCAATCTCCACAGTGTTTACGCAACCTACGAGATTCCCTACGGCGCCATTCAGCGATTCGATTACACGTTGAAAGAAGACCCCGGGGTTCGCCTGATGGCGCCTCCGCGGGCGTGGGAAATCGCCGATCGCACCAAGTTTGAAGTCGCCGGGCAACGCTGGGCGGACGTCAGCAACCAGGCCGGCGATTACGGAGTCACCCTGCTCAACGATTCGAAGTACGGATTTTCGTACCAGGAGAATACGCTGCGCATGAGCCTGATCCGCGGTCCGCGCCGCGCTTACCGAGAAATGGGCGACACCTGGTCAGACCAATCGGACGATCCGATTGTGGGCATCCATCACATCAAGTATGCGCTCGTTCCGCATCGCGGCAACTGGCAGGACGCGAATGCTACGCGAAGGGGCGCGGAGTTCAACGCACCCCTTCTGACAAGATCCGAGCCCTCCCACGCCGGGCAGCTCGCCGCCTCTTATAGTGTGCTCGATGTGGCACCCTCGAGTGTGGCGGTGGAATCCGTTAAGAAAGCCGAGGACACGAGCGAGTATATCGTCCGGCTGTATGAGACCGAGGACAAAGCCTCCACCGCCGTTCTCAACTTCACCCGCAGTCCACGCTCTGCGCGTGAAACCGACATGATGGAATGGGATAAGTTCGTGCCTTCGAAATCGTTTGAGATCCAGGGGACAAAAGTAATTGTGCACGTGAAACCTTTCGAAGTGAAAACCATTCGCGTGGGATTCTGAAATGAGACGGACCGCGGTTGTAGGGGTACGGCTTGCCGTACCCTCTTTATTTCAGTCGCGAGACCCCACCAAAAGGGTACGGCAAGCCGTACCCCTACGAACGCGGAGGGGCGCGCCACCCAATCGTAAGGGTACGGCAAGCCGTACCCCTACAACCGGGGAGGGGCGCGTGAGAATTATCAAGAATTGGGTCTAACCGCTTGCTACGGCGTCACCTTCAGCATTCCTTGCAGAGGTATATCTGCCGACGATTTGCCTACCATGATCTCGAAATCGCCCGGTACCACCCGCCAGCGCAAGTCGATATCGAGCAACTGGAGGTCTTCCGGCGTAAGCTTCAGGGTTACGGTTTTGGTTTCGCCGGGATTGAGCGCCACTCGCTCAAACCCCCGGAGTTGCTTCACCGGGGTTGAAACCGGCGCGTATTGCTCGTGAATGTAGAGTTGGACGGTCTCCACGCCTGCCCGGTCGCCGGCGTTCTTAACGTCCACGGTTACGCGCGCCTCGCCACCCGGATGGATCTCCCCCGGCTCAACGCGCAGATTGCTATAATTAAATTTGGTATAGCTCAGTCCATAACCAAAGGGGTAGAGGGGCGTGGCCGGCATATCGACGTAGCCCCGCCTGATATCGCGCATCCAGTAGGCCTTGGAAGGCTTGTAATTGTAATAGATGGGCAACTGGCCGGAGTGCCGGGGGACGGAGATGGCCAGGCGTCCCGAGGGATTGTAATTCCCGAAGAGCACGTCGGCGACCGCTTCCCCGCCCCGCTCGCCGGGTTCCCACGCCTCGACCAGCGCGGGCACGTGCTCGGCGGTCCAGCGCGTCGAGAGCGGCCGGCCATTGATGAGCACCACCACGGTGGGAGTCCCGGTCTCGAAGACGGCTTGAATCAGGTCCTCCTGCACTCCGGACAGGTCCAGGTTGGCCACATCGTGCCCTTCCCCATCGGTGGGCCCGCCGTGGTGGCCGCCCCCCCTCGCATCGTGCTGTCTCTCTCCCACCACCACAATGGCGACGTCAGCGCCCTTGGCGGCCTTCACGGCCTCGGCGAACCCGCTCTTGTCCGTACCCGTAACCTCGCAGCCGCGCACGTGGGTGACTTGGGTTTGGGGTGAAACCGCGGCCTTGATTCCCTCGATTATGGTCGTCACGTGCTGCGGAACCCCCTTCGGTGAATAGTCACCCAGTTGGTTCATCACGTCATCGGCGTTGGGACCGATCACCGCCACCGATTTCAAGTCCTTCTTGAGGGGCAGCAGGTTCTTGTCATTTTTCAGCAACACGATCCCTTCGCGCCCCGCGCGTAGAGCCAAGTCCTGATGCGCTTGCGAGTGTACCACCTGGACGGCGTGGTCGGCATTGACATAAGGATTCTCGAAGAGGCCCAGGCGGAACTTCAGCGCCAGGACTCGGCGCAGGGCGCGATCCACCAGCGCCATGGGCACTCGACCCTCTTGCACGCTCTCGACCAAGGGCCCCATGTAGGCAGGCTCGTAAGTGATGTTCAAATCGACCCCGGCCCGCAAGCCCAGCAGTCCAGCTTCCTTTTGAGTGGGAACGATGTGCTCATACTGCAAGGTCGAGAAGCCGCCGCCTTCGCTCTCGACGACTCCCTGGAAGCCAATTTCCCCCCGCAAGACATCGTTCATCCACTTCACCGAGGCGTGCGACGGCACATCCTCAACTTCCGGGTAACCCGCCATCACCCCCAAGCCCCCGGCCTTGGTGATTGATCCGATCCAAGGCGGCATAAAGTTCTCGCGCAAGGAACGGTCCGATACCTCAATCGCTCCCCGCTCGAGGCCGCTGGCGGGTTCGCTTTGTGTGGGGAAATCCGTCAGCACCGCGATGACCTTGTCGGGGGCGGAGATGTCAGAACCCTGCGTCCCCCGCACGATGGCTTCGCCAATGCGCATATAGAGGTAAGGATCTTCGGTGTAGGCTTCTTCGTTTCGGCCCATGCGCGGGTCGCGAAGCGTTTCCATCACCAGGGTGGAAAGCATGTGGATGCCCACGGCGCGCGCCTCCGCCGCGGCCGCCGCGTAGATCGCCTTGACCAGATCGATGTCGAAAGAGCTGCCCACGGCCAGGCCCTCGGGGAAGACCGTTCCCCCGGGGCACATGAGTCCGTGCGTCCCTTCTTCATCTTCCATCACCGGGATCTTCAGGCGCGTCTGGGTGAGCGCGATCTTTTGCAGCTCGTTGAAGTATTCCGCTTGCTGGCGCGCGCCATCCTTGAGAATCTCATTCGCGAGTGTGAAGAATCCGCAGGCCGGACCGATTTCCGAAGTGTAGGTCCCGGCGGTGAATTTCTTGCACGCCACCGTCTTCGAGGGAATGTCTTTTCCCAGCTCATCAACATACACACAAGGCAAGTTGAGCTGCCCGACTTTTTCCTTGAGCGTCATCCGGCTCATCAAGTCATCGATGCGCTCTTCGATCGGCCGCTTGGCATCGAGATAGATCGGCGTTTGTCCTCCACCTTGCGCAAGGATCATCGCAACCGATGCCAGCATCGTGCCGGCCGCCACCGCCCACCACAGTAAGTACTTTTTCTGCATGACCTCGACCTCCACCGAACCATAGGAATTGGCCTGGATTCTAACACGGCAGGCACAGTGCAGTTTCAGCGCTAAGGTTTTATACTCGATGCCGCTTGGAGTCAACGGAAGTTTTCGGCGCGTGGTGACTCATTTTGATGTGCCACGGCCATCCTGGCCGTGCCCCTTCACGGGCGGGACGCCCGTGGCACCTCAAAATGAGTCACTACCTTTCGGTGGGCCGGCGTGGAGCCGATTCCTCTGCGGCACTTCTAAACGACCCTGCTTGTGGGCAGCGGGAAGCGTTATAATCGCTCGCCGATCATCGCAAGGAGGCGAGAAGGGTGAACAGAAAAACCGAATCTTCCCGAAGGACATTCCTGACCAACGCCGGAGCCTTACTGTCGAGTGGAGTAGCCACTCGGTGGGCGAGGGGCGAGCAGGATTCGGTGGGTTCAGCCCCGCCAGGCCAACCCGGCAAGACGCGAGTCATTGACTGCCATGCCCACGTGGGGATCTCCCGGGAGCCGGGCGCGAAAGAGGAGCTGAGCGCACCTTGGGACACGGTGGCCGACCCGGAAATAATCCTTCAACACGCCCAAGAAGCCGGCATCGACAAAACCATCATTTTCCCAATCAACAACACGAGCTACAAAGAGGCCAACGAAGATATCGCCCAAATGTGCCAACGCTATCCCGAGAGATTTGCCGGATTTGCCCGGCATGATGCAGAAACGGAGAGGGGTGGCACCATCCGCCCGATGTTGATCCATGAGATCCACGACTTAGGTTTACGCGGATTGAAACTCCATACGCAACCGAATACCGAGATCCTGGACGCGGCGAAGGAATTGGGCATTCCGATTTTGTACGATTCCAATCAACATGTCGAACTCTTTAACGAGTTTCTTCCCTCTTACCCAATGATCAATTTCATTATCCCCCACCTGGGAAGTGACCAGTCTGACGACTGGCGAGAACATCTACTGGCCATCGACTTGGCCAAACGCTATCCGAATGTTCACCTGGACACAGCGGCGGTGGTTCTCACCGAGTACTTGGAAAAGGCGATCCAAGAGCTGCCGGCGGAACAAATCCTTTTCGGATCGGATGAGCCGGAAATTGATTGCCGGTTGGAGATCTTCAAGATTCGGGTTTTAAACCTGCCCAAGGAGAAGGAAGAACTGATTCTGGGGGGTAACATCCTGCGCCTCCTGGGAGGCCGCGTTTAGGAACCAACAGGAGTTCTCGATGAAACCATTGGTCATTGATTCGGACGCCCAAATCGGCGTAGGGGAAACCTGGGGTTCGCCCTCGCGTTGGTTGGAGTATAAGATTGAAGCCCTGCTGGAACGCAGCGCGGCAGCGGGTATTGATCGGACCTGCGTCATGGCTCCTCGCAATCCGCTCTACGACCTTCCCAATAAGCAAGTGGCGAAAGTCTGCGAGAAGTATCCCGAGCGATTAATCGGATTTGCCGTTCACAACCCGCAACAGGAGTCCGGACATTTGCGGCAACTGCTCACCGCGGAAGTGAAATCGCTGGGATTGAAGGGGGTGAAGTCGGATGGGCATCCGAGCCGGGAGCTCCTGGACGTGGCGGCGGAACTGAATATTCCGGTGATTTACTACCCCGATCTCGAAGCACATCCCGGGCCCGCCCGCGCCTATTATATGATCGCCACGGCTTACCCTTCGGTGAGGTTCATCCTGCCGCACCTGGGGGCCTACCGTTCCTGGCAATGGTGGGCGCACTACGAAGCCATCGACTTGGTGAAGCGATTTCCGAATGTATATGTGGGGACCTCCAGCGTCGTAAGTCGCAAATACCTGGAGATGGCGGCCCGCGAACTTCCCGCCGAAAGGATTTTGTTTGGTTCGTTCGCACCGGAGTTGGACCCTCGCGTCGAGATATTCTCGGTCAAGCTGCTAAAATTGCCCAAGCCCTCGGAGGCTTTAGTCCTTGGGGGTAACATCCAACGCCTTTTGGGCCTGTAGCGGTTAGGAAGGAACAAATCATGAGCTCTCCAGTATCCCGCCGAAACCTGCTGAAAACCGTAGGCGCGGCAGCCCTGTTGAGTCCGTCTCTGGGCGGGGCAGGCCTTCCGGAGTTGCACCAGGAGGGCGCGGAAACGCCCAAGATCTGTCTGGAAATCAACCGGAGCGGTGCGGCGGACCTTGTCGATGAAACGGACATGCGCCGCGTGAAGCAACTGGGCGTGAACCATGTGGCCATGGTAGGGCCAAGGATTCCGTGGGACGAAACCCAAATCCGCGCCCTGATGGACCGTCTGAAATCGGGAGGTCTCACCTTGGGCAATTTGATGATCGGTGGGTTCGCCCATACGCTCTATGGGAAGCCGGGCCGCGACGAGGAGATTCAAAAGGTCCAGCAATCCCTCCGGGCGGCGGGCGCAGCAGGACTGCCGGTAGTCGAGTACAACTTCTATGCCCACCGGCTGGTGGAGGGCTACTACGCGGAAACCGGCAGGGCGGACGCGGGGATGACGGCGTTTGACTACGACCGGGTCAAGGATCTGCCGCCACTCCCCAACGAGGGCGCCCACAAGCTGGAAGAGATGTGGGAGAACATTGCTTACTTCCTGAAAGCGGTCGTGCCGGTAGCGGAGCAGGCCGGAGTGCGGCTGGCCTTGCATCCCAACGATCCCCCGGCGCCCCTCAGCCGCGGGTCGGAACAAATCATGGGGAACCTGGCGGGCTGGAAGCGCCTGATTGAGATCGTTCCCAGCAAGTCGAACGGGATCACGTTTGACTGCGGCGTAACGCGGGAGTTGGGGGAAGATCCGGTGGAAGTGTGCCGCTATTTCGGGAGCCGCGACCGCATCAATCACATGCACTTCCGCAACGTCCGCGTCGCGACGCCGCGCGAGAAATACACGGAAGTCTTTCTGGACGAGGGCCAAGTGGATATGTTCGCCGTGATGAAGGAATTAGTCCGGCAGAAATATCCCCGCTTGATCTACCCCGAGCATCCTCGCGGGCTCGATGCCGACCGCGAATCCAACGGCTTCAAGTCCGGCTACCCGGGCGGGGGAGCTTACACCGGCTATGCCTACAACGTGGGCTACACGCGGGCGATGCTGCAAGCCTCCCTGGGGTCGTAACCCGCCTCCGGTGTTGCTGCGCGAAGATTTCGTGCCACGGGCGTCCCGCCCGTGCCTGAGCACGGCCGGGACGGCCGTGGCATGTCACAGGTCCCGGCCTTCGCCGCGCTGTATAAACTTAAATTAAAGATGCTCTAACTTTGGCGGAAGAATCGTGAACGCAAGAGGGCGGGCGCGTCTCGGGAGTCCACGGCCTGAACGGAACGGGAGCCGGAGAAGTCATAGACCCGCCCGGTCGCCGGACCCCCAACGCGGATCGGCAAGCTCTCCGTGTAGCGCAGAACCACCGAGGAGCTCGGCGTCTGAGCCGGAGCAGGGGGTTGTTGCGGGGCACGAGGTATGTTAGGCACGTTTTGCCGGACGGTTGGCGTTGTCCCCGGCATCCTCGCCGGAGTTGGAGAGCTCCGCAGCGCCGGCCGTTGACGTTGTGCTCCCGGCACCAGCCGGTTGGCTGGCCGTACCGGAAGGCTCCCACTCCGGGTCATCGGGCCCGCGCCGGACAACTGCTGTCGGTTCTTCCCGCAACACATTGGTAACCTCCAGATTTTCGGAATAGAAGGGCGGCGCTGCCGATCTTTCGGGGGCCAGACGTTCCAGCAGAATGGCCCCAGCCGACAGCGCCAGCCACAAAAGGAGCCGCTCGAACCAGCGGCTGCCAATGAAATAAGCCAGTGGAGCCGCAATCCAGAGGCTGAGACAGTAGAAGCAATCGAGCAGGCGGGCCCAGAAACCTGTACCGGCGCGCCGCCGGAGCCGAACCACCAAGTCCCAAGGTCCGTCCTCGGCATTCAGCAGGTGAGTTACGCGCCAGACGCTCAGGATCCCCAGCGCCAGCCAGTAGAACTGCATTCTTGGTCACTTCCTGGGCAGAATTAAATAACGGAACTGCCCGGATTGCAAGCGCCGAATACCTCCCTTGACCGTTGGCCGGTGGCTTCCATAACCAAGGACGTATTCGGCCACCACAGCCCGAACAGGCGTGTTGCTTCCGCCTCAGGCTCATAAGCCTAGTGGCTGGGTCTGCTGTCCGGCGGGACGGCAGACCCAGCGGGTGAAACTGTGCCCGGCAGGCTTACGCCGGAGCCGGGCTCCCGGATAATGTTGCACACGTCGCAGGTGGGACAGGGACGCGATCACCGTAAAGGTCTGCTCGCTAAGATTGTACTGGTTCCAGAAGCCGTGATCGTCTGCACAAAAGGCCGGCGCTGCCGTTCTTTCTGGGGCCAGACGTTCCAGCGGAATGGCCCCGACCGACAGCGCCGGCTACAAAAGGAGCCGCTCGAACCAGCGGCGGCCGATGAAGTAAGCCAGTGGAGCTGCAATCCAGAGGCTGAGACAGTGGAAGCAATCGAACAAGCCGGCCCAGAAACCTGTCCCGGCACGCCGCCGGAGCCAAACCACCAAGCCCTAGGGGCCGTCCTCGCCCGCCAGCAGGAGCGTGACCCGCCACGTAGCGAGGACGGCCAGGATAAATCGACTCAGGAGGCTCGCTTCCTCCATTCCGTCCACTCGTTCGACACCGCCTAGGTCCCCGTTGGCGGGCACGGCACTGCTGGTGGCGGAGCGAGGACGAACCCAACCGGCGCCGGGTCGCTATCGTATCCCGACACCCTATACCAGCCGTCCGTTGCTGTGGCCGCTACATAGATGTCTTCCCCGAAGCCGGCGATGGCGCAACCACCCAAGAGCGAGGCGGCAGTTATCGTAACCGTCGCAGGATTCGATGCTGCACTCACTTGCCCCGAGGTGGTCGGCGGAGTGAGCAGGTTTACCCCTCGCGAAAGGCGGTAGTCAAACACTGCGAAGTTCTCAGGATGCGATGCATAGTATTGGATTGTGACTGTACCGCCCGGGCTGCCCGCCCCGCCGGTGGTCGGGCAACAGGGGTTTGGACCGGAGTACTGCAAAAGTCCGCAGGTCGGGTCGGGCGAGGCGCCGTCCAGGGTTGGAATTGGCAGACTGGCGGAAGTGTGGTTATTGTCGATATAGATGGGCATAATGAAGCTGTTACCGATGACCAGGCCAAGCGTCGAGGCATCAGCGGTGTGAATGGTGCCATCGGGATCGGTGGTGGTGGGCACGTAGTAGGTGATGCCGGCTGCGGCAATGTCCACCTGGTTGCCATTGGTGTCGAAGAGATCGAGCTTGAGCTGATACTGGCCGGGCACGGAAAGAGAGCTGCTATCGAACACGGCGTTGGCAAGGTTCACCGGAGGATTCGGGTACGCCCAGTCGCCCTCGGGCGGTAGGTCGGGAGGGATCGCAAAGAGGTTCGGGACGCCATTCACAACTTGCGGGCCGAGATTGTAAGGGGACGTCACCAGCGTCCCTGCGACGAAGTGATTATACATGCGGTTAACTGCGCCGGTAAGGGGCGTGTACGTGAACGTTCCGCCAGTTCCGGGGGTTCCAAGGGAAATCTGATAGTACGCCGCCCCCGGGGTTGATGTGAGCAGCGCACTGTCGAATTCGACGCGCGGGTATATGGCATCCCCGCTCTGGTTGCCGAAAGGTGAATCGACGCCCGAGTAATAAAGTTCCGCGGCCAGTCCCATGTTAGTGCTGGTAGTGACGCCGGTCAGCAATGTGCTGGTCCCATAGATGCCGCTTAACGGCACGTTGCCGATAGCGCGGAACAGCACGTAGTTCTCCGGAGCATCGATCGGGGGACAAGGATGACAGAGCGGCGCCAGGGCGCTATCGGTGTAGAGCGTCACTTGGGTACCACACTGATAGTCCCAGTTGGTGAAGCAGGAAATGGGGGTGGGGTCGTAAATTTGAAACTCGATACCCCCGTAGTTTACGGACGCAGTAAAGTAGAGATTGACGCTGGGGTTGAAGCAGCTCAGAGCAATCCAATCCTGGAAATTTCCGCACCTGTCGGTCGTTACGGTGGCAACCAGCGTCCCCGTCACCCACGTCGGGAAGAGCAGGCAAAAGATAAAGCGGATGAGCGAGGCATCGGCGATGATCGCCTGGCGAAATTCCTCGACGGTGGATTGCTGCGCGATGAACTGCAAGTTAGTAAAATCTGCCGAGGACACGGCGGCGGTCGCCTGGGCGGTAGCTACGGGCGCTCCGAATTGCACGCCCCTGGCTCGGGGTATGGCGAGTTGAGCAGCCGCGGCGATCGAGCCGACATTAACGTAGAGGTTGTTGTCATCTGGTGGAGGCGGCGGTGGTGGATTGATGACGGCCTGGCGCAGCGCTTCGATGGCGGCAATGGGCAACCGGGGAATGATGATCTCGAGGGGCTCAACCTCATAGATCTGGACGTCGGCGCCGCAGACAGGGAAGTTAACTGGAATACCCGCACTGAGCACGCTCTTCAACAATGTCCCCTCGACGAGGCAGAAGCGAATCCAGCAGGGCCATATTGGGTAGGGAACAACGATAGAGATGGGGGGCACCTTTCCTTCCGGCTGGACCCGCAGGATCTGCTCCTGCGCTCCGCGACGGGTAAGCTCGGAAACAGTGGCTTGCTTCTCCGGTATTTCGGGCCCGACAAGGATTCGAACTTGACGGGCGACTCCCGCGCCCGGCACGCTCAGTGTCGTCCTTCCCTTCTCGCCTACGGGCGCCTTGGAGATAAAATGACCGGCCCCCGTAAAGGCATAAACCACGGCACGAGGCGGCGTCTCGCCTGTGGGGGATGGTTGTAAGGTGACATTGACTTCAATGGGTACGTTCGGCAGATTGCTTGCCGTTTTGTCCGGCATAGTGGTTCCTCCCTTCGGAATGTAAGGTTATGGGAATAGTGGCAAAAGGGAAAGTAGCAGTCGAGGCTGTCTCTGACACGGCCTTCGCCCGCGGGGTCCCTTCTGTTACTGATCTTTCTCGCCCAACTCCTTGGCGGCGTCTTCAAGGAGCTGCTCGAGCGCTGCATCCTGAGCCGTCTTGGGCAGGTGCTCGAGCACGGCGTTGACCGCCTCGGCCAACTGCTCGGCCTTCTCCAGTGGGACGCCCTGCTTCTCAACCAAAGCGCCCGCAATGTTGCCAACCGGTTTTATGACTTGGCGATAGGTGGGGGTGTACAGGTGTACGCAGGCCGTGCAGTCGCATTCCACCATCACCATGCCGAAGTGAGTGCTCCTGAAGAGGGGGAATTTAGAACCAGGCACAAACAGGAGTTGCAACGCATACACGATGTAGCAACCGGGCGGAAGCTCGATTTCCGTATGGCCGCACTTGGCTTCTATGAACCCATACGTCTTGCCGCACCATTCCGCCAGGAGCCCGCTGCAGTAAGTCACGTTAACCAGCCAAACTTCGTCGCTCATCCTGCAAGGGTTCCCTTCGTCATGAACCCAGACATTTAATGTTCCGAGTCCCATATCTCAGCCTCCTTTTTTCGGGCAGCTTCACTGGCCCTCTATCGGGCTGCGCTGCGTCCCTCGAACAGGCTGGCATAGCCGCAAAACAAATAATTACCCGCAGTCTTACCCTTGGGAAATTGGCTTAGGGCGTGCATGTTTCCTTACTCAAATCAAATGTATAGAATTGGGCCTGAGCGCTATTAGAGACCAAGACGATGAGCTTGTCAATACTTTTCTTATGCTCATGAGAGTTTTTTCTTAAGTTACATTTATGTAACAGTTTTAATGAGATGCAGGAGGGAAGAGCCGGCTTTCGACCATCGCGGTTTGTCCCCCTTGGAAGGAGCCGCGGACCTACAGAACAGGTCCGCGCTACACCTGCCTTTTTCTAACGTCGCAACCGAGGGGCGCGGCCGAGTCTAAGGAAAATAACTTCCACGGTTTCAAGCCTCATGGGAATATAGGAACATGGTTCACCAACAACAGCTTTCCCTTCGCACCTCAGGGCCAGGCGACATGCACGACCTCACTTCTCAGGTCGCTGCCGCGGTCGCCGCTTCGAGCATCAAGACCGGGACCGTCAACGTTTTCAATATTGGCAGCACGGCGGCGATTGGCACCATCGAGTTCGAGCCCGGGCTCCAGCAGGACCTGCCGGCCATCCTCAATAAGCTTATCCCTCCCAGTCGCAGCTACGGCCACGAGCAGGCTTGGCACGACGGCAACGGCCATTCGCATTTGCAGGCAACCCTGCTGGGGCCGTCATTAACGGTGCCCATTGCCGAGGGCCAACTGCTGCTCGGAACGTGGCAGCAAATCTTCCATCTCGAGTGCGATGTGCGCGGACGTCAACGCACGGTGGTGGTGACGGTGATGGGAGACAAGTAGCTGTGGCACGGGCGTCCCGCCCGTGAGCCGTCACGGCCAGGATGGCCGTGCCACCACACAAAAGGTCTTCCTTCCCCATGAAGTGAGTTCCGCCCCGCACCACAATCCGCTATGATGCTGAACATGGACGTTGCCGTTCGCTGCCGGGGGCTGCGCAAAACCTACGAGGGCAAAGTCGAGGCCGTGCGCGGGCTCGATCTGGAGATCCACGCGGGCGAGTGCTTCGGGCTGTTGGGTCCCAATGGAGCGGGCAAGACAACCACCATTGAAATCCTGGAAGGATTGCTGGAACCCACCTCCGGCGAAATCGAGATCTTGGGAAATCACTGGCGCACGCACAATCGCGAACTCCGCGAGCTAATGGGAATCTCGCTCCAGGAAACGCGATTGGCCGAGAAGCTCACGGTGCGCGAAACCTTGGAGTTGTTCGCCAGTTTCTATCGCCGCCCGCGCGCCATTGAAGAAGTGATGGCGGAGCTGGCGCTCACCGAAAAATCCAATGCCTGGGTAGGCAAACTTTCGGGCGGGCAAAAACAGCGGCTGGCGGTGGCCACGGCGCTGGTGGCCAATCCGAAAATCCTGTTCCTCGACGAACCCACCACGGGCCTCGATCCGCAAAGCCGGCGTCAGCTTTGGGAAGTGATCCGGCAATTCCAGCAGCGCGGCGGCACCGTCCTGCTGACCACGCATTACATGGACGAAGCCGAGCGCCTCTGCGACCGCACTGCCATTATCGACCACGGCCTCACCATTGCTTCCGGGACACCGTCCGAGCTGATCGAGCGTTTGGGTGGGCACCACATGGTGGAATTCGACGCCACGGACAATGTCCCTGGCGAGCTGGAGGCGTGGCGCTCGCTGCCCGGCGTCGAGGCTGTACACGAGGAGGACGGGCGAGTGGTGCTGAGCGTGCGCGAACCGCACGAAACCATCCCCACCCTGCTCGCCGCCCTACAGAGCCGCAACCGGCATTTGCTGCACCTGACCACGCGCCATGCCAGCCTGGAGGACGTCTTCGTACACCTCACGGGACGCCACTTGCGGGAAGAGTGAGAGAAGGATCGGGTGATCCGGTGATTGGGAGAGCGGATGAGCAAAAAACCATTGTTGCGCAGGTCGTTCGCTGATCACCCGATCACCCGATCACCGGATCACCCGATTACCACCGCCCGTTGGAAAAGCTATGAGCTCCTCCTCGTGGCGCGGTTGAAGGAAATGTACCGGGAGCCGGAAGTCATCTTCTGGGTCTTCATCTTTCCCATTCTGCTGGCGCTGGGGCTGGGGATTGCCTTTCGCAACAAACCCGCCGACGTCAGCCGTGTAGCGCTGGTCACAGGACCGGAGGCCGCGCAGGCGGTGGAGCTGGTTCGCACGGCGTCCGCAACCGGCACGTTGCACGTGGATTTGCTTCCTGCCGCCGAAGCATTCAATCAGTTTCGGCTGGGCAAATACGACTTGGTGGTGACCCCGCGAGGCACGGGCTTTGAATACCTCTATGACCCGGCGCGCCCGGAAAGCGTGCTGGCCCGCAGCGTCACCGACGACGCTTTCCAGGCGGCCGCGGGAAGAAAGGACCGCGTCCCCAGCAGCACCCGCGTCTCCAGCGAACCGGGGGCGCGTTACATCGACTTCCTGATTCCCGGCCTGTTGGGCATGAACCTGATGAATTCCGGCATGTGGGGGATCGGGTTTGCGCTGGTGGATATGCGTCAGCGCAAGCTGCTCAAGCGTTTTGTCGCCAGCCCTATGCGCCGCAGCGATTTCCTCCTGGCCATGGCCAGTAGCCGCCTGGTGCTGATGATGATTGAGCTGGTGCTGCTGCTGGGGTTCGGCATTCTGGTGTTTCACATGCGCGTGGCGGGTTCATGGACGTCCATCCTGATCATTAGCTCGCTCGGAGCGCTTTGCTTCGGGGGCTTGGGGCTGCTCACCGCCAGCCGGGCACAAAAAATCGAGACGGTCAGCGGGCTGATCAACCTCGTCATGATGCCCATGTGGATTCTGTCCGGCGTCTTCTTTTCTTACGAGCGATTCCCCGCCCTCCTCCACCCGTTGATTCGAGCGCTGCCGCTTACTGCCTTGAACGACGCCCTCCGCGCCGCGATTCTGGAAGGCGCGCCGCTGGCCCACCAAGCTGCCCGCCTGCTCGTGCTGGGCCTATGGGGAGTTCTCTCCTTCTTGCTGGCCTTGCGCTGGTTCCGCTGGACGTAAACCGGTCAGCCCCTGCCCTTTTGCTTGACAATCCATGAATACCCCTCATAATCTAATAAAGTCAGGCACAATATCTAATAACTATTGTATTTTCATTAACTTACACCGATTGCCTTCTCTTCTCTTTTGTTTTCAATAGCTTATACAAGATAGGTCTTCCTTTTTAAGTCGCCCCAGGGTGAACCTGCCCCCGATTCTTAGACAAACCCCTATGACCAAAAATTCCGGGTAGGGCGTTTTTCGTTCCCAATCGGGCGAAATGCCCGCTCAGCATGTTTCCCGAGTAAGTCGTACAGAAGGAATCAGCAGGCGAACGTGGGAACCACATCGACGGTTATCGCAACCTACCAGTCAAGTGGATTCCCAAAAACAACGCCGTTACATGGGAGCCAAGCTCATCGATCAGTGTGGATATCCGGCTAGACTGGGGGCCTGTGCCGCCTGCTGGACCTTGCGTTCCCTCACCTCGGCGCGCATCTGCTCGGCCTGTTCAGCAGTAAAGTTGAAGGCGCCGCGGGGAGCGCGTTCATAGTCCTCGCGGCGCCAGCGCGCCCGCATGATCCCAGTGGGAGAATGTCCCGGTTGCCTTAGCAGCAAGTGGCCGAGTTCGTGAGCGATGGCGGGGCCCAGCACTTCGCAGGGCTTTACTCCAAACTCCGCCGCCTCTTCGCTGGCTCGGCGGACGGAGACGCTGGCGAGGTCTCCAACCGCAAAGCCCAAGGTTCTATTGCTGGTGCCCGAGAAGGCTCCAAAAGATGGGAGGATTCTCACCCCCAGGTTGGTTGGCCCAGGGAGCTGGTTGCACTCGGCCGCCTCGCCAAGGTCCGCCCGCGTGGGGTCGCAGTTGGTCCAGGTGATCTCAATGCCAGCTTTGCCAAGAATTTCTGCCGCTTCGCCCTCGGCTTGGGCCAGGATTTCGCTCGAAACCTGGGCGTAATTGTGGACCCGCACGTTGATTCTTAGCGAGAATCCGTCATGATTCTCACTCCGATCCTCCGGCAGAGCCTGGGGAGCAAAAGTCAAAAGCGCTGCGAGCAGAACGAAGCCCTTGAAAGATTGGTTCATGGCCGTCACCTCTCCGCCCGCCGGCTTCGACTGGTGGCCGGGCGGGCCGCTTGGTGACGCCCATTTGGGAGTAGGGAAGCAGCTACCTCAATGCAAGCAAGGTCATACGTTTCTTAAAGCTGAGGTCACAAGGGAACTCACTGTTGAGAAAGGAGTTGAGGCGGGCGGGAAAGGGTATATTTGACCCAGGCCGTTGAGGGTTTGTGAAAATAACATCTCAACCACAGAGGCACTGAGACGCAGAGAAAAGGCCTTTTGATTTCTTCACTCTGCGCCTCTGTGTCTCTGCTATGAAAATGCATGTGCCGAAGGCACCTTGGACTGCGGCGGCTCGACGCCGCCTTGAAATAACGGCGAGGAAGGTGACAAAGGCGGCGTCGAGCCGCCGCAGTCCAAGGTGCTTCGCACATTTTCATGCACAGCGGTGAGCCGAAGGCTCATGGGAATCTGTGGTGAGAAGGTTCTTGGGGATTCTTTCATACCTTCGCTGGCTTATGCTGTGCTAGGTCACCCCTTTGGGGCCGGGAAGTTCGGACCGCTATTTCGAAATCACTCCCACATTGGGACACTACGAAGGTCCAGACGTTGACTTTGCTTTTCTAAGTGGTAAACTCCACCGCAGCTTCAATCTCCAGGGGAAGCGGCCGTTACTGCTTCCGGCTCGGACCTCGCTCCGCACCGGCTTCCCTGCGAGAAGAGAGGCGTCGCAAATGAATGACGCCCAACGATCCGCTTGCTCGGTCCGCTTCGGCGCCTTCGAATTCAACCCTCAGATCGGGGAATTGCTCAAACATGGCTTGAAGATCAAGTTGGCAGGGCAGCCGGTGGAACTTCTGGCCATGTTGCTGGAGCGGCCCGGGCAACTGGTTACGCGCGAGGACTTGCAGAAACGATTGTGGCCTCACGACACGGTTGTCGAGTTCGAGCACAGCATCAACGCCGCCATCAACCGTCTGCGCGAGGCCTTAAGTGATTCCGCCGATGCGCCGCGCTACGTGGAGACCCTTCCCCGGCGGGGATATCGGTTCATCTACCCCGTCGAGGGTGGAGACGAGGCAATTCCCCTCAAGAAGCCGCCCGAGGCTGACACCGTGCCGCCCTCGCAAGCTCCGCCGGCGGATTTGACGGGCAGCACCGTTTCGCACTATCGCATTCAGGAGGAGATCGGCAGCGGGGGAATGGGCATCGTGTACCGGGCGGAGGATGTCAATCTGGACCGCCTGGTGGCGCTGAAGTTCCTTCCCCGGGAACTGGCGGCGGAGCCCAAGGCCCTGAGTCGATTTCAGCGCGAAGCCAAAGCCGCCTCCGCCCTCAGCCATCCCAACATCTGTACGATCTACGAAGTGGGCGAGCACGCGGGCCGTCCCTTCATTGCCATGGAATTTCTGGAGGGCGAAACGCTCAAGGAGATGCTCGCTGTAGCGTCGATCTCCGATCGACGAAACGGCGGTCAGAGACCGCCGCTACAATTGGGCACGTTGCTCGACCTCGCCGTTCAGATCGCCGACGCGCTCGACGCCGCCCATGCCAAGGGCATCATTCATCGCGACATCAAGCCGGCGAATATCTTTGTCACCCCGAGAGGGCAAGCCAAGGTTCTCGACTTCGGGCTGGCGAAAGTAGCGCCGCCGTCCTCGGCGGCTCCGGGTGGCGGTCAGGGGCCGCCGCTACTGACCGCGACGGACGATTCGTTGACTAGTTTCGGCGTGGCGGTGGGCACTGCCGCCTACATGTCGCCGGAGCAAGCGCGTGGCGAAGAATTGGACGCCCGCACGGACCTGTTCAGCTTCGGTGAGGTGCTCTATGAGATGGCCACCGGTCATCCGGCCTTTTCCGGAGCTACCTCCGCGGTGGTCTTCGATGCCATTCTGCACAAGGCCCCAACATCACCGGTTCGCCTCAATCCCGACTGCCCGGCGGAGTTGGAACGCATCATCAACAAGACGCTGGAGAAGGATCGAGACATTCGTTACCAGCACGCCTCCGACTTGCGCGCCGACCTCCGAGGCTTGAAACGCGATACGGATTCGGAGCGGGTTGTAGCGGCGGGTTTACCCCGCCATTTCGAAGGTGGCGGCGTAAAGCCGCCCCTACGTCGCCGGCTGGCAATTGCCTTGGCCAGTGCTGTGGTCATCGCGGGCGTGATTCTCGCCTACTGGCTCGCGCGCCCGCCTGCATCCCCGCGCGAACTGACGGAGCGACGGCTGACGGCGAATCCCAGCGACAACCCGGTAAACCAGGGTGCGATTTCGCCAGATGGGAAGTACCTGGCCTACGGTGACCAAGTGGGACTTCACCTCAAGCTCCTTCAGACCGGCGAGGTGCTCAACATTCCTCAACCCGAAGGGCGGGCCCCGGACTACTATATGTGGTGGCCAAACGCATGGTTCCCTGACGGCACCAGGTTCATTGCCTCCGCCTACGAGCCCGGAAAACCCATCAGCGCCTGGGTTGTTTCGGTCATGGGCGGACCTCCTCATAAGCTTCGAGACAATGCCGGCCCCTGGGCGGTCTCCCCGGACGACACTCTGATTGCCTTTGGAACCGGCCTTGGTGTTGATGGCGCCGGGGAACTGTGGCTGATGGGCCCACAAGGAGAGGAACCACGAAGACTCGTAGCCGGCTCTGAAAACGACGGAGTCTACCAAGCGGCGTGGTCGCCAGATGGCCAGCGAATCGCCTACGGGAGAATTCACGGCACGCCTGACAAACTCGAATGGTCCATCGTGAGTCGCGATCTCAAAGGAGGCCAGCCCACGGTCATAGTATCCGGCCCGAGGGTGGCGTACCCAAACCTTTCGTGGCTTCCGGGTGGTCGCTTTGTTTACTCGATGTCTGAGCCCGAGTCGGTTCGGGGAGAAAGCAATCTCTGGGAAGTGCGAGTGGATACGAAGACTGGCAAGCCGGATAGCAATCCGAGAGGCATCACGAACTGGGCGGAAACCGGTATTGTTCATTTTAATGCGACCTTGGACGGAAAGCAGTTGGCCGTTACAAAATCTACTGACCAAGCACATGTTTACGTTGGAGAACTGGGAAGCGCAGGTCGCCCCTTGAAGAACCTGCGTCCTCTAACGCTGGAGGAGTCCAACGATTTTCCCTGCCGTTGGTTGCCGGATGGCAAAGCCCTGCTGTTTACATCCGACCGCAATGGGACGCAGGGCATCTATAAACAGGGGTTGGACCAAACCACAGCCCAGCCGGTCGTCACTGGTCCTGACTTCAAGGATTGGGCCGTGGTGAGCCCGGATGGTTCCTGGATTCTGTACACGTCCAGGGCAACTCTCGCCCTGTATACCACCACCCCAGTGCGCATCATGCGCGTGCCCACCTCGGGTGGAGCAGCGCAATTGGTGCTGGAGGGACGTGGTATCAACCGATTGGCCTGTGCGCGGTCTCCAGCGTCTTTGTGTGTATTCAGCAAGGAGAGTCCAGACCACAGACAACTCATCTTCTCGGCGTTCGATCCGTCGCAAGACCACAGGGGGCGGGAGCTTACCAGGGTTAATCTTAAGCAGCCAGTCACCAACTATTGCTGGGACCTATCCTTTGATGGCGCGTACCTCGCTTGGGCTCCGTGGGACTGGCACGAGGGCAGAATCCAAATCCTGCCGTTGGCTGGCGGGATAGGTTCGCGAGGTTGATGTCAGAGGTTGGATTGAGCTGTCCTCGCTGTCCTGGGCAGCGGACGGCAAGGGTCTGTTTGTCACATCCCACCTAGCTGAAGCGGCCACGCTTCTCTACGTGGATTTGGAAGGTCGCAGTCAAGCCATCTGGCAGGGGTCTATTTGGTCTGGGGGGTATAGGAGTATGCCGTCCCCTGACGGGCGTTATCTGGCGGTGTCAGTCCTTACCCACGATGCCAACGTGTGGCTGTTGGAGAACTTCTGAAAGCACTGAGAAGCGACAGGAGACGAGCGACGAGCCGGCATTCAACCATCAACTTTTGCCTGGGCTGCTTCGCGGCGGATCTGCCTCGCCCGGCCCTGGGCAGGCACCGGTCCGGCCGCGGGCCACGGATGGCGTGTAGCCTCACTTTCCACTTGACAAAGCCTAGATTCATGGGTATAGTTAGTAGGCAAGCCTGTGTTCGGGGATGAAAAAGCGCGCCCATGCCGAGCCTGCCACAGTCCGGCTTCCTCTCCTTCCTGGGCTGGGGGTCTATTCCAACAAAATGTCTCGATCAGGGGCCTGCCCAGGAAAAAAGATGTTAATTTAATGCGATCAAAGCCGGAATGTGTATGAAAACAAAAGAAACATGGACAAAATAACCGCGACAAAGTCGGACATTTACGGCAATATGACGTGGATTTTGCAGAGAAATTCAGGATATGACGGACCATTGGCGTTGAATGACACTTTTAGCGCGGATTTTGCGCCGGTATTCAGGGCAAGAATCTCCTCCCAGTCGCGTGCCAGGCAGAGCGCATATTGTTCCCCGCTTGCGCAATTTCCGGACGCGTGATGGACTCGAAAAGCGAGGGGGCTACTTCCCCATGGCGTTATCGATGGCGGTCAGGATCGCGTCGGGGGGCTGGACTTGGCCTTGTGGGTTGAGGGCCGCGAAGTTGAAATTCGAGCCCTTCTTGGTGCGAATATGGAACGCCCCGTATCCGACAAGATACACGGTATTCCGGCGGGCCTCCCGGACTGTGTTCAGGGGTATTTCAAAAGTATGAATCCCATTGTCAGCTTTATAATAGATCATTCCATTGCCAATGGACATGACCCCCACGCAGTAATCCTGGCCGCTGCGTCCGTGGTCGTGGGCCGCGCGAAAGGACACGAAGCCGTTGTGCGGCATATTGGTAACCGTGGGAGGCGTACTGGGCTGCACGGTGGCCTGTCCGGGGGCCGGGGCGGCCACCAGCCGGATTTGCCGCGTGACGTTGGTTGATCCGTTATACCAGGTGACTTGCACCGCTTCGCCGGCCTGATGGCTGCTCAAGGTATTGCGGAGTTGCTGCGGGGTGGTCACGGGCTGCCCGTTGACGGTCAGGATGGTGTCATAGGCTTTGAGTCCCGCCTGGTCGGCGGGGCCGCCGGGTTGAGCGCCGGAGAGCACCACGCCGCGCGCGCCCGCCGGTCTGTTGTTGCATGGGGAGGACGCCAAGGTATCCGGCCTGGCCGGGGTTAGGGTTCACGTCCGGGGCCTCTTCCGCCTGGGGACGCAGGGGTGGCGGGTTGACCGGAGGGGCCGCGGGCGGCTGGAGGGTGGCGGCTACGGTAGTAGCTTCTCCGGCTCTGAGGGTAACGGTTTCTTCGTGATCCCGGTAACCGCTCAGCGAGATGCGCACGCGGTGGTCGCCCACCGCAAGCCGGGTCAACTTCAAACGGCCCTGCTGGCTGGTCGTTCCCACCGGTTCATCATCAACGTACACTTCGCTCTGGCCGGGACTGGACTCAATCATCAGCACGGGGGGAGAGGCGGCGGGCGTAGTGGTGTGCGTGGGGGCCGCCGGCGCCGCGGGGCGCCGGGCGCCAGCGTTCGCAGTACGCGAATCAACTCATCCGTTCCCCCGGCGTCGTGAATTTCCTTCTCCACGGAGGCGGTGACTTGAAAGGCGATACCCGACTTCCGCGCCTCCTGCGCCACGTCATCACTGGAAACGTCGCCGGTGAGCAGATCGATGACGTCCTGCTTGGTGAGTTTCTTGAGCGCTTTTTGGGCGTTTCCGAAGGTGGGGATGAGAGCTATGGCCGCGATCAACGCCAGCAGCAGCGCGAGAGGCTTCGCTATGCGCTTACCCCCTGCATGTGAATCCATTTGTTTTGCCCCTAACTCGTTGCCAGCCCTGCCCCTTTAGTCCGACCCACACTTCAGGCCTTCGTGCATAATGGCATTTTCCTTCTTGCAGGTCTTAATCGTATCCTCGAGTTCCTGACGAAGTTCGGCGTTGGAGGGATCCAGCTTCAAGCCTTTTTGGAATGAGGCGATGGCCTCATCATACTCGAAACGTCCCTTGAGGAATTTACCCATGGTAATCGCTGCCCTCACCGCCTTCTGGTCAACTGGGGGTGGCGGCGGTGGTGGATTGGTTACGATGACGTGGGCCGAGGGACGTTTCGTTCCGCCCGGACCGGTAGCGGTCAGCGTGTACGTGGTCGTTTCCTGCGGGGTGACGGATCTGGAACCCGCCGCGGGGACCCTACCCACTCCCGGCTCCAAGTCCAGGTCGGTAGCGTTCTGCGAATCCCAGAGCAACTTGACGGACTGGCCCTTCTCAACCTTGGTCGGTTCTAAGGTCAGGCCTGCCTTGACCGGACCGACCTCTTTGGGGGGCAGTGGCGGCGGTTGAATCGTTACGCTCGCGTGGGCCAAGGGACTCGGCGTTCCACCCGGACCGGTAGCGGTGAGGGTGTACGTGGTCGAGTCCTGTGGGATGACCGACGTGGAACCCTCCGCTTGGACCTTCCCCACTCCCGGTTCCAAGTCCAGGTCGGTGGCGTTCTGCGCAGACCAGTGCAAGGTGACGGACTGGCCTTTCTCCACGCTGGCCGGGTCGGCGCTCAGGGTTGCGGTGGGAGTCACGACAGTATCACCCTCGTGGGCGGGAGACCGCCACTTGGCAATATACAGTCCGAAGCCGCCGATACCCACCAGCAACACGATGAGCGCAGCCCACATTCCCCAATGGGACTCGGCGGGCTTGGGGGGCAAGGGCGGAGCGGGAATCGGCGGCTGCGCCCGGACCACGGGCGGCTGCACACGCTTCGGGGTCTCGACCGGCGGAACCGGCGGAGGTGGGGGCGGAGGAGGAACCGCGGCTCGTCCCGCGCCGCGGTCGCCGCCGGAGGGACCCCGGCTTTGGCTGGCGCGAATCACTTCATCCGGTGTCACGACCCGCGTTTTCAGCGGGTTCGACATGTCCTTTTCGATCTTCTCGATCTCCTGGATCAGCGCGCGCGCGGAAGCCGGACGCATGTCGCGGTTCTTTTCGAGCAGGCGCATGGTGAGGGCGGCCACATTCTCCGGCACCTGCAGTTCCGGATGCAGCGTGGCGATGGGCGCGGGTGGTTTCTGCATGTGGGCCAGCAACATTTCCATCGTCGTATCCGCCTTGAAGGGCAGGTCGGCGGTGAGCATCTGGTACATCACCACGCCCAGAGAGTAAAGGTCCGCGCGGCCATCCAGCTCATCTCCGCGCTTCCCCATGGCCTGTTCCGGAGACATGTATTGCGGTGTGCCGATCACCACGCCGGCGCCCGTCAAAGTCATGCCCGCGGCCTCGCCCATGCGCGCCTCTTTCATTTTGGCAATGCCGAAGTCGAGGACCTTGACCGTTTCGGCGTCGGCCGCATCGACCAGCGCAATGTTGTCCGGCTTGATGTCGCGATGAACCATGCCCAGCCGGTGCGCGGCATCCAGCGCGCTCGTGGCTTGCTTGATAATCGAGAGCACGCGCGGAGTGGGCAGCGGGCCTTCCTCGCGGATGAGCTTTTTCAGGCTCTTCCCTTCGATGAACTCCATGACGATGAACGGGCGGCCGTCTTCGGCCTCGTCAATATCGTCCACGCGCACGGCGTTGGGATGCTGAAGCCGGCGGGTAATGACCGCTTCATGCTTGAATCGCTTGACGAAAAGCTCGTCGCTGAGGAGCTCCGGGGCAATCACTTTCAGCGCCCGCAGTTCATCAAAGGCCAGGTGCAGCGCCTTGTACACAGAACCCATGCCGCCCTGGCCCACTTTGGCCAGCACGCGGTATTTCCCGCGAATGACACTCCCATCCGCCCAGGTCCCGACCTCTTCCAGCGGACTGCCATCGGCCGGGCAAACAGCGTAATTATTTGGATAACTTCCTTGGCACGTTGGGCAGTTCTTCATGTCGCTCCCGTCGACATTGATCTTTGCCAAAGTATATCACGAGCCGGGGCACGGGATACGGGACACGGGGTTCGGGACTCGGGCCTTGGCGTTCAGGTCTGATTTGTCGTGCCGTGTCGCCAGACCCAAACCACGGGACTTTAGGAACACGTATGCCGCGCGACCCGGAGCTTTCCGTTTCCCGTTTTCCGTGTCCCGAACCCCGTGTCCCGAACCCCGTGCCCCGTGTCCCGTGTCCCGGGTCTCCAAGCGACTCATTCCGCCGGCGGGCGCCCAAAGGGAATGGGCGCGCGATATTCCCAATCCGCCGTGGCGCTGCTCTTGTACCGGTAGAGCTTGCACAGCGCGCACACCTGCGCCACCACGAAAGGGCCTTCCTGATTCTGCCACTGGTGGTGGCAGGCGCCGGCCATGGGCTTGGTCGGTTCCGGCACGATGGAGTCATCGATGTTCATCAGCAATATACCCTATTCGACTATATTACACATTACGTTGCAGCCAGGGGCTGACATCGCCCGCAAGGCCACGGGCGGCGGGCTTTTCGGGAGCCCCCCCTTGACAGGCCCGCACGCTTCCGCGACTCAAAGTCTCCGATTCCAAGCCCCCGAGGGCCGCGCGCAGTGTACTACCTCACGCCCCAATCGTCCAGTTTGAGGACGGGGGAGTCCCGGAAATGATTTGGAACGGCCCTATAACTCAAGGTGTCTATAGGAGCGTGGGGGCCTCTTCGAGCGGTGTTGATGCATCTCACGCGAGTGTCAGCAACTTGTAGGGGCGAGTTTACCTCGCCAAATGGAGCCAAAAAAATGGCGGCATAAAGTCGCCTCTACATCAAATTGTCCCACGACCAGGCCGAGCGCAAGACTGAGCCCAGCGTACGTTCTATTATTTGACCGAGAAAGACAGAGGGTATCGACAAAACATCCCACGGAGACCCCATGGACAACGGCAACCAGCAGGGACACCCGGCAAGATTCTTCCTTTTGGTCCTCACTGTATTTCTAACCCTCGCGGTATTTATCGGCCGGCAAGTATTCCAGGCCTCGGACAACGCACCTTCCCCCGTCGCCACCTATTCGCAGGGTTTGCTGCACGTGACCATTCCTTACCAAGCCGCTCGCGCCGGAGCCGGGCAGTTGACGATGGAAGTCCTGGATCCGGAAGACAACGTACTGGGGCACGCGGAGCGGCGCGTGGAAGTCGCCGCGGGGCAAGGCCGGTGGCAAGACGCCATCAAGCTGGAGAAGCCCCTGCCATTGGACGATCTGGTATGGCATCGCGTTCGTTATCGCTTCCAATATGACGGTCGAAATACTGCGCGGCTGGAGGGCACGGAGTCCATCTCGCAGATCCTGCTTACTCTGGTGATTCACATTCTGGGACAGCAGTCTTACCTCGCCGGCGGCCGGGCGGCGGTGCGCGTCGTCGCGACAGACTCGAATAACGAAGTCATTGCCGGTCGCAGTTCGGTGCGAATCGAATTCCTGGACTCCCACGCGAACCCCCGAGCGCTCTTTACGGGCCCGTTGAATCGAAGAGGAACGACCGAGGCACAGTTCCGGTTTCCTTCCGGCTTAGCGGGCAATTACCAGTTGCACTTTGTTGTGGATACTCCGATCGGTTCCACCGAGTATACCCAGGCCGTGCGCCTCGAAGACAAGGTTTCCATTCTTTTGACCACGGAGAAGCCTATCTACCAGCCGGGCCAAACCATCCACGTGCGCGCCTTGGCGCTCGACCGCTCCGACCACGAGGCAGCCTCGAGCCACAAGCTGACTTTCGAGCTCGAGGATCCTCGCGGCAACAAGGTCTTCAAAAAGGTGACCGAAACGGACGCCTTCGGAATTGCCTCAGCGGAATTTGGGCTGGCTGATGAGGTCAACCTGGGCACGTACCATCTGCGCGCCCTAATGGACCAGGCGGGCGACGCCGACGCGGTTAAGAATTCGGCGGAGATCGCCCTCAACGTGGAACGATACGTACTTCCCAAGTTTAAGGTGGCCGTTGAATTCAGCGAGAAAGGCAAGAAGCAGAAGCATGGCTACCAACCCGGCGATCACGTCACCGGCACGGTTCGCGCCAACTACTTCTTTGGCAAGCCGGTGGACGGCGCTGAAATCGCCCTAAAGGCCTCGGCGATGGATGTCACGCTGCACGAAGTAGTGTCCACCCAGGGGAGGACGGACTCCGAGGGGTCTTACCGCTTTGACCTTCATTTGCCGGATTACTTTGCCGGGCGGCCCCTCAGTCAGGGCGCCGCGCGTGTGCTGATTGAGGCTACGGTGAAAGACCCCGCCGGTCATGCGGAAACGCGCGGCGAACCCATCACCGTCAGCGAATCGCCGCTGCTGATCACGGCGATTCCCGAGGGGGGGACGCTGGCGCCGAAGCTGGAGAACGAGGTGTTTATCCTGACTTCGTATCCCGATGGAACTCCCGCGAAGACCCGCGTGACGATTCACGGCGATGTAAGCGGTGGTCAACAACTGACCACCGACGAAGGGGGTGTTGCCGTAGCTCGGCTCCACCCGCCAGCCGGCTTCGAAGCTCTAAAAATAGAGGCTTCCGATCAGGACGGAAATGATGCGTCGAGCGAACTCGCCCTGGCGTCCCGTGATGGCGAGGACCAGATCCTGCTGCGCACCGAACGCGCCGTGTACCGCGCTGGTGATCTCATCCGTCTGAAAGTTTTTTCTACCAAGGCGCGCGGGGCCGCCTACGTGGACATCGCGAAGGATGGACAGACCGTGCTGACGCGCGACCTGGACCTCGAAAACGGCCGGGCGGAACTAGCGCTGGCGGCCACGCCGGAAATGGCGGGAACGGTGGATTTCAATGCTTACCTTTTCGGCAGAGACGCGCGCCCTGTGGGTGACCATCGCCTCATCTTCGTACAGCCGGCGGACGAATTGAAGATTGAGGCGGTGGCGGATGCGCCCGTTTACAAGCCAGTCGGCGAGGCGCAGATCCGCTTCCACGTCACCAACGCGCGGGGCGCGGGCGTCCATGCCGCACTCGGCCTGCAAGTGGTGGATGAGGCAGTGTTCGCACTGGCGGAAAAGCAGCCGGGGTTCGCCAAGGTCTTCTTTTATCTCGAGCAAGAGGTGATGAAGCCGCGCTACGAGATCCACTCGATCGGCATGCCGCAAATCGTGGAGCCGGTTGGGTCGTCGCAGGCGGAACAACGCGACCGGGCGGCGCGGGCTCTGTTTTCAGCCACCGAAATCGTGAATCCGAACAAGTTTGAGACCGAAGCCGGCAAGAACGTGCCGATGACGAAACAAGCAGAGTATGCGCGCCGGTACCAGGCTCAGCTTTCGAAGCAGGTGAGCCGATTGGCCAAGACATTGAGCCGCGCCTACGAACAGAACTCCGGGAACGGCGACCTGACCAAGGTTTTCGCTAAATTGAAGAGTGCCGGCGGGCCGGACCTGTATGATGCCTGGGGCACCGAACTGCGCCTTGAACGCGCGCCATGGGATGCCAGCAAGACTACCTACATCGTGCACAGCGCCGGGGCGGATCAGCGCTTCGACACCCCAGACGATATAAGGACCATGTTGGTGGTCCGCTCCCGGCCTGTCGCCAGTGTTCCGTATGGGGGGAGGATTGCACTCAACGTCGAACACGATCGCGGACCATTCAATGGCTTGGCGGAAATCGTGGGAACCGTTACAGATCCCTCGGGCGCAATGGTGAGGGCGGCCATGGTTGAGGCAGCGCAAAGCACCTCGGGAAAGATCCGCCGCGCCATAACCAGTGCGGATGGCCAATTCAGCCTTTCGGGCCTGTCCCCTGGAGGTTACAAAGTTTACATTTCAATGCCTGGCTTCAAGAGTGCGATGCAGACACTCACTTTGCAGTCGCGCGACCGCGCCGTGCTCTCCGTAACTCTGGATGTCGGCGCCGTTACCCAGACTGTGCAAGTCACTGCCGCAGTCCCGCTGCTTAACGCCCAGACGGCCGTCGTTGGCGGGGTTCCCGGCGGCGTCGCCGGGGGCGTAATAGGAGGCGTGCTCGGCGGTGTCATCCCTGCGCCTAGCGCCAGCCCCGATAAGGGCCGCGGGATTGGGTCCGGCAGAGGCGCTGGGCTTGGCCCCGGCACGGCCGGCGGGTCTGGCGGCGCTGCCCCATCGGCGCATGTGCGTTCCTATTTCCCCGAGGCGCTCTACATCAATCCGGAGATCATCACCGATGAGGATGGCCGCGCCAGCATTGTTATCCCCATCGCTGATTCCATCACGACTTGGCGCATGGCCATGATTGCTTCCACCGAGCACGGCGCGCTGGGCACGTTGACCTCGAGTCTAAAGGTCTTTCAGGATTTCTTTGTCGATCTCGACCTGCCCGTAACGCTCACCCAAGGCGATCGGGTTTCGATCCCGGTGGCTATCTACAACTACTCGGGCGCGCGCGGGGAGGTCAGCCTGAAACTTCAGCCCGAGGATTGGTTTGCCCTGGTGGACGACGATCCCGAAAAGATGGTCGAGGTCGATTCCGGCCGCGTGGGCGCCTCGCAGTTCACGCTCGAGGCCAAGCGCATCGGGAAGTTCAAGCTCACGCTCGCGGCAACCATGAAGGGCGGAGCAAATCGCGCCGATATCGTGGTGCGGGAAATTGAAGTCATTCCCAACGGCCGCGAGCAGAGTCTGGTGTTTAATGGCCGCCTGGAAAACACCGTCGAGCACCAAGTCAACTTCCCACCCAACGCCATTCCCGAGGCCAGCAAAATCTTTGTCCGGCTCTATCCCGGCCCGCTGAGCCAGGTTATCGAAGGCATGGACAGCCTTCTGCGCATGCCGTACGGCTGTTTTGAGCAGACTTCCTCCAGCACTTACCCAAATGTGTTGGCTCTCGATTACATGAAGCGGACGAAGAAGCTCACTCCGGAAGTCCACGCCAAGGCGGAGGGGTACATCTCGACCGGCTACCAGCGCCTCCTGACTTTTGAGGTTCCCGGGGGTGGATTCTCCTGGTTCGGCCAAGCCCCGGCCAACAAGATTCTAACCGCTTACGGGTTGATGGAGTTCTACGACATGTCGAAGGTCTACGACGTCGACCCGAAACTCATCTTGCGAACGCAGCAGTGGCTAGGCGGGCAGCAGCAGGCGGATGGAAGCTGGAAGCCCGATACCTCGTTCATCAATGAAGGCGCCACGAATCGCTTCAACTCGGACGTGCTGCGCATCACCGCCTACCTCGCCTGGTCGCTCGAAAATACGGGATATCAGGGCCCGGCGGTGGAACGAGCCAAGGAATTCATCGCCAGCCACATGGATGCGAAGATGGACGCCTATACCCTGGCGGTGGTGGCCAATTTCGCCGCCGATTCGGGCAGCGGCGAGGGTGGCAAGGATCGCGAATTCACTCGCCAGGCCATGCAGCTTCTGCTCGACGCGCGCACCGAAAAGGATGAGCAAGCCTGGTGGACCGCCGAGGAAACCGGCATGTATGGCAGAGGCGCCAGCGCCAGCGTGGAGACCACAGGGCTGGCGGTGCAAGCGCTCCTCAAGTGGGGTGAAGCGTCGGACACCGCGCGTAAGGCGCTTGCCTATATCGCCGCAAAGAAAGATGCGGCCGGCACTTGGGGTACGACGCAGGCGACGATCATGGCGCTGCGGGCGCTGCTGCTCGCCACCGAAAAAGGCGCGGCAGATACCGAAGGCGTGCTGGAGGTTTTGCTAAACGGCAAGCCTGTCGAGAAAATTGCTCTAACCCCGGAGAACAACGATCTGCTTCATCAGTTCGTCTTCAAGGGCGCCGAAATTGTAGGGGCCAGCAGCGCTGGCCCTGGGCCGAACGCTGTTCGGCCCTACATTGCGCCGCACGCTGTTCGGCCTTACATCACGCCGGATAAGTCTGCAATGGCGAGCGCCAACAACGTTGAAATCCGCTTCGAGGGGAAGGGCGGGCTTGCCTACCAGATCGTGGGGAGCTACTTCCTCCCCTGGGAGCAGAAGCCCGAGGAGGAACCGCTCTCCATCGATGTGGCTTACGACCGCACCCATCTGGCGCAAAACGACATGGCCACGGCCAGCGCGACGGTCAGGAACAACCTGGATAAGACCGCCAACATGGTGATGGTGGATTTGGGTATACCGCCCGGCTTTGACCTGCTCAGCGAAGATTTACAGGACTACCAGGAAAAGAGCGCGAGCCTCAAGAGCGGCCGCTTGTCGAAGTTCAGCCTTACGGCGACCCAGGCCATTCTCTACTTTGATTCGTTCGCGCCTGGTGGTACGGTTACTATGAAGTTCCGTCTGCGGGCCAAGTATCCGATCCGAGCCAGGACATTTGAGTCGCGAGTCTACGAGTACTACGATCCTGAGATAAACTCGGTCGCGCCGCGCGTGCAACTGGAGGTACGCAAACGCTAGCCATCAAGCTGCTGCCGCCAGACACCCCTTCGTGGTTTTGCGGAGTCGGCCCGAAAGTCACCTTCGCATCAAGTGGGCGCCACTTGGAAGTTCAAACCCCCAAACGTGGGGTCTGGGCTGTCGTCTCGGAAGGTTGGAAAGGGAGGAGCCCGGTCAGAAATGTAGAAACTTCAGTCCCATGGCTTACACCATGGGCTACATGATATCGCCCCTGACGGGGCTCCCCCAGACGCTCGGACGTCGGACTTCCGGGCAGGCGCTATCTGCGAATGCCGAGCTGCACCAGGATGGCATCTTCGACCGCCTTGAGGTCGGGGTGCGAGAGCGCACCCATCCGGGTGCGCAGCCGCTCTTTGGAGGCGGTCATCATCTGGTCCGCCATGGCCTTCGATTCCCGCCCTTCCACGCGCACCTTGGCTTCGCCCGGGTAGAATTTGCTGGTCTGGCTGCTGAGTGGAACCACGACAACCCGATTCAAGGCCGCGTTCGCGGCGTTGTTGCTGACAATGACCGCGGGCCTCGTCTTGCGGATCTCTCCCCCCACCGCCGGATCAAACGAAACCCACCAGACCTCACCCCTCGTGACGGTTTGCATCGCTGATCAATCCCTCCGACCATTCCTGCGCTTCGGCTTCCCGCTGCTGGTCAGCGGCCATGGCCCGGTAGCCCGCGAGCAGGCCCCCTTCTTGCGAATGATTCAGGTGCTCCGCTTGCTCTCGCACGAGGGCGCTGAATTCCTCCGGGACCACGAACCAAGTTGGCTTTCCACGGGATTGGGGGTTGCCGATGCCAGCCGAGTCTTCGCTGCCATTCCACCGAATTCCAATGCGATCCTCGACGCCATCGTATTCCAACCGAGCCACTGACCAACCCCCGGGGCCACTGCTGTAGATAACATCCACGGAGCCCACGCGGCTTCTCGGCGACACAACCGTGTCAGGATCGACGTAGGACATGCTCCACCTCCCGACCCATTATACCTCTCTCGACACCTATATGCGAACCTATTGCGATACGTCCATTGATACGTAGTTGGTGTACCAGACCCCTTTCCTGAAGCATCTAAAGTCGCATGTTGACTGCGGAAATGCGCCGGGGGCGCCGGATGAACCCGAATCATCGGTTTAGCCGCACTGGCGCACTTTTGTTCCTTCCCCTTTTGAGCTTGTGGGCGGCCCCTCGCGATGCCGCGGGCGCCTCAGGGCCGCACGGAGCCGTGGACCTCGTCTCAGAACAGACTTCGGTGCAGCCGGCACGGCCCTTCTGGGTGGGTTTACGTTTCCAGCTTGAGCAAGGCTGGCACATTTATTGGACCAATCCGGGCGATTCGGGCAAGCCACCCCGGGTCAAATGGGACCTTCCGGCAGGATTTCAGGCCGGCCCGCTGCATTGGCCCATTCCCCACCGGATCGAAGATCACTCGCTCATCGATTATGGCTATCAGGGCGACGTGCTGCTTGCCGTGGAAATCCGCGCCCCGGCGAAACTTGCCGCGGGGGCCGACGTGCAGTTGAACGCCACGGTGAACTGGCTGGTTTGCCGCGAGCTTTGCGTTCCGGGGCGCGCCGCCCTGGCCTTGAAGCTGCCGACCGGAACCGGAAAACCAGGGCCGGAATCCCCCATGCATCCCCTATTTGCCAAAGCACGAGCCGGTCTGCCGCGGCCGGCACCAAAACCTTGGAGAGTGACGGCAAATTTGGATGCGCACGCCTTCGTTCTCAACGTCGATACCGGAAAGCGCGAGACGGGAGCCGCGTTTTTTCCCCTCGAGCCAAACCAAATTGAGAACGCCGCTCCACAAAAGGTCAGCCCGTCGGCGCGCGGCGTCCGGCTGGAAATGGAGAAGTCGGATCAGTTGCTCAAGGCTCCCTCGCGCTTGACGGGGGTGCTAGTATTTACCTCAGGGCAGGGCTACGTCATCGAAGCGCCCGTCATCACATCGAAGTAGCGCCGGGCTTGAGCCCGGCATGTGCCGCCCTAAAGGGTGGCTCTACGATAGCATGTGCCGCCCTAAAGGGCGGCTCTACGGTAAACGGAACATTAGCTTGGGGACTCATGGAATCCAACTCAGGGGAGGGTTGAATCATGAATCGCCGAATCGTTCGCTTCGTCCTGGCCAGTCTGGTTGGGCTTATGGCGGCAACGGCCTGGGCCGTGCAGCCGGGGACTCCTGCGCCCGGCTTCACCGCGCAAGACACCCACGGACAAACCCACACGCTCGCCCAGTACAAGGGGAAATATGTAGTTCTGGAGTGGCACAATCGCCAGTGCCCTTACACTCAGAAACATTACTCCAGCGGAAACATGCAGAGCCTCCAGCGAGAATGGACCGCCAAGGGCGTGGTCTGGTTTACGGTAATTTCCTCTGCGCCCGGGCAACAAGGTTACATGACCGCCGACCAGGAAAACTCCTTCGTCGAAAAAGTTAACGCCTCTCCCACGGCAATCTTGTTGGACCCCACAGGGCAATTGGGACACCTGTACGGCGCAAAAAGCACTCCGCACATGTTCGTCATTAATCCGGAAGGGGTGCTCGTCTACGACGGGGCCATCGACGACAAGCCGACTACCGACACGAATGATATCTCGACCGCCCACAACTATGTGTCGGCGGCGCTCGAAGAGTCCATGGCGGGCAAACCGGTTAGCACCCCGGCGACGCGTCCTTATGGCTGTTCGGTAAAGTACGCGAGGTGAGAAAGCAGGTGTCAGGTGCCAGGTATCAGGTGTTAGGTCTCAGGTGTTAGGTCTCAGGTGCTAGGTATCGGGTGTCCGGAAGCGGGTTGTTGCCTGACACCTGGCACCTGACACCTGGCACCTTGCACCTAGCTCTTAGTGCGGATGCGGCAGGCCACGCACCGCGCGGAAAGTGTCGCGGGCGATCAGGAGTTCCTCGTTGGTGGGAATTACCATGACCCGGATGCGGCTCCCCTCGGTAGAGATCTCCCCTTCCTTCCCCACCGTCGCCTCGTTGCGAGCCGAATCGATCACAATTCCCAGCTCGCCGAGCCCCTCACAGGCCAGAGCGCGGATGGCGGGCGAATTCTCCCCGATTCCCCCGGTAAAGACCAGGCCATCCACGTGCCCCAGCGCCGCGCTGTACGCGCCAATGTACTTCTTGATGCGATAGCAAAAGACCTCGATCGCCAATTTCGCCTGTTCGTCACCCTTCGCGGAAGCCGTCATCAGTTCACGCATGTCGTTCGACTCACCGGAGATTCCGTAAAGGCCGCAAAATTTATTGAGCAGCGTGGACATGTCGTGCAGGGTCAATTCATCCTTGGACATGATATAGAAAAGCGCGGCAGGGTCGATGTCGCCGCAGCGCGTGCCCATCAGCAGCCCCTCCTGCGGGGTGAATCCCATGGAGGTGTCAATGGAGTGGCCCTTGTCGATTGCCGTGATCGAGCAGCCGTTGCCTAAGTGCGCGGTAATCAAGTTGACCTCGTCGCGCGCCTTGCCGAAAATACTGCGGTAGCGAAATGCCACGTACCGGTGCGAGGTGCCGTGGAATCCGTAACGCCGGATGTGGTAGCGCCGGTAGTAGGAGTAAGGAAGTCCATAAACATAGGCGTGGGGGGGGATGGACTGGTGGAAGGCCGTATCGAACACCGCCACTTGCGGCACCTGCGGCATCACTTTACGCGCCACGTAATACCCGCGCAAATTGTGGGGGTTGTGCAGCGGGGCCAACTCCACGCAGTTCTGGATTTCCTCCACCACGGCATCGTCGATCACCACGGATGCCGCGAAGCGCTCGCCCCCGTGCACCATCCGATGTCCTACCGCCTGAATCTGCGAAATGTCTGCGACCGCGTGGCAATCCTTCAGCACCGCAATCGCCCGCATTAAGGCCGTCTGGTGGTCGAGAATCTCTTCCGTCAAGGATAAAGTCGGATTGGGTGGAACCGTTACTTTTAGGGACGCTTCGTCGGTCCCAATACGATCCACACTTCCCTTGGCAATGCAGCGGTCCGTGTTGGATTCGATTAACTCACTGTCGGTTTCTATGAGCTGGAACTTGATGGAAGAACTGCCGCAATTCAAAACTAAGATTTTCATTTCTCACCCCAAAATCCTTTACTTGTCAGAAAAGGGCTGAATGGACAAATCCACCCCATTTCACAGTTAATATAGCAAGTTATCGTTACAGCGCAATAAAACACTCTTTCATGACGCTAACAACTTAAGGGCCAAACTCTCGGTCATAGTGTCCCAAGAAAGCTAAAGCTCAAAGGCTAAAGGTTCGAGCATATGTGTGTATCCTTGGACATCCGCCCTTTATCCACAATCCACCAACACCGCCCACCTTGCCCCAGGCATCCCTGTCCGATATCATGAACTCTTCACATCATGGCGAATGACTCCAACTCTGCGATCGTGCGCGTGGAAGGCTTGCGCAAGCGTTATGGGGACCTCGAGGCCGTTCGCGGAATTACCTTTGAAATCAAGGCCGGCGAAGTTTTTGGCTTGCTGGGGCCCAATGGTGCGGGGAAGACCACGACCATCGAAATTCTGGAAGGTCTGCGCCAGCGCGACGGCGGCGCGGTAACGGTGTGTGGGATGGACCCGGGGCGCGAGCAAACTGCCCTCAAGCAGCGGATCGGCGCGCAACTGCAAGCCACGGTGCTGCCCGACAAGATCCGCGTGGAGGAAGCCCTCGCCTTGTTCGCCAGTTTTTACCGCGAGTCCGCCTCCCTTGCAATCCTGCTGGAGCAATTTGGCTTGGCGGAAAAGCGCCGGGCGTTTTTTGAAAAGCTCTCCGGCGGGCAGAAGCAGCGTCTGGCGTTGGCGCTGGCCATGGTAAATAACCCCGAACTTGTATTGCTCGACGAACCCACCGTGGGCCTTGATGCCCAACTGCGCCGCGACATCTACGCCCTCATCGAGCGCTTCCGCGAGGAGCACCGCACCACGCTGCTGACCACTCACTATATCGAGGAGGCCGAGCGCCTGTGCGACCGCGTCGCCATCATCGACCACGGTCAATTGATCGCCTTGGGAACGCCGCGGGAGCTGGTGCTCCAGTCCGGCAAGGGCACACGCATTGAGGTGTCCCTGGCCAAGCCCGCCTCGCCCCAGCGTTTGAAACAGCTCGACGCCGTGGCCGATTGCCGGGAAGTTGACGGCAGGTATTTTCTCCACGCGCAACCGGCCGCGGTAGCCGTAGCCGCGCTGGTGAGGTTCCTGGAGGCAGAAGGCAACGCCTTGCTCGACCTCCACATCGCTCAGCCGACCCTGGAAGATGTGTTTGTGGAAATGACCGGGCGGCGGTTGGAGAACTGACGAAAGAAGAGAGAAGCCAGGAGCCAGGAGTCAGAACGGAACCTGCGGTCTCCTGGATTCTGACTCCTGACTCCTGCTTATGATGCCCTCACTTCGCATCGCGCGGATGTCGATCAAGCTGGTGATGCGCACCAAGACGGCGCTTTTCTTCACCTTTCTCTTCCCCCTCATCTTCCTGTTTGTTTACGCGGGCCTGTTTGCGCGAGGCAATCCCCAGGCGGTGCTTTACATGTTCGGGTCGGTGGTAACCCTGAACATCATGGGGAGCGGATTCTTCGGACTCGGATTGCAATCGGTGATGCAACGCGAGCGCGGCAGCCTGCGCCGCTACCGTCTGGCGCCCATCGGGCCGGGATCGATGGTGTTCAGCAGTCTCCTGGCGAACTATCTGCTCGAGCTTCCCACCATTGCGATGTTGGTGGTTTGCGCCCGGGTCTTCTTCCACATGCCGCTCCAAATCAACCCGCTCACCCTGCTCGTCCTAGTTACGGTGGGCACGTTCGCTTTCGCGGGTTTTGGACTCACCATTGCCAGCGTGGCTAACACCATGCAGGAGGCGCAGGTTTACAACAACGTCGTTTGGTTCACCCTGCTCTTTCTCTCCGGTGTCACCGTGCCGTTACCGATGCTGCCCCACTGGATCCAGCGCTTCGCCGCCTTCTTGCCCGCCACCTATCTGGTCACCGCGTTTCAAGGCATCATGGTGAGTGGTGAGTCTCTCGCCCACCACCGGGCCGAGATGCTGGCGCTCTTGATCTCCGGAACCTTCGGCCTGCTTTTTGCCTGGAAGCTCTTCCGCTGGGAAAAAGAGGAGAAGATCTCCACGCGCGCCAAATTGGTCTCCGTAATTTTTGTGGTGCCTTTTCTGGTGATGGGGACTTGGATGAACGAGCACGGAAACCTTGCCGCGACGTGGAGTAAAACCTTCTCGCTCATGAGCCACCCGCCTCTAACCGCCGGGCAACCGGCCTCCCCTGCGGAGGGTGTTTTGCTCAATGATTTCGAAAACCCGGAGGAAGCCGAAACGCTGCTCAAAACCTGGCAGGTCGCGACGGAGGTGAACGCTCCCGGGCGCTCGCTGGGCGAATTTGAAGTGATTTCGCCCGGCGCCGATGGCACGGCCCATGCCTTGCGCTTCAAAGGGCGCGTCGAAGCCGCCGCCGGCTCCGACCGGGGAGCCGTCACGGCCCGCTACCCTTTCACCCTCCCGGCGGGATCTCCAGCCTTGCGCGGCATTCAGTTTGAAGTCCGCGGCGATACCCGTCTTTTCCAGGTCAAGATCACGCCGGCGGACCCAGCCCTGCCCTCACCCACCCTAACTTTTATTCCTGACTCCCAATGGCAAACCGTTCGCTTGCCGGCGGCGTGGCTTGCCGCCACTAACTCCCCTCCGCACAAGAGCCCGTTGGTTTTGGAGTTTCGCGTCGATGGCCCGCCCGGAAACTTCACCCTCGACATCGATGAGATTCGCTTCTACTAGCGCAAACTGAAGCCCACCCATCCAGGGCCGTGATTGTCAATCGCAATAGGTGTATGATAAACCTCGAATCTGGTCCGGTGGACGAGGTGAGGATTGCCTGCAACAAGGTGTTATCAGGTGTACGGCCCCCCCCCCAGGTGCCCAAGGCTTTGACGGGATGATCGCTTATCAATCTGTCCACAATTTACCTCAGCGAGGAATTTTATGAAAAAAGATGATGTTTCTGAAATGAGTCGGCGCACGTTTCTTGCGGCGGTATCTGCGGCCGCTTCCGCCCCTCTGCTGGGAGCTGCCAACTCTCAGGGCCTGGCGATGGAGGGCGGCAAACCGGTGCGTTCCACCCCCCTCACCACGCAATTCGAGGGAGCTAATTTCATTGGCGAGGAGGAAAAGAGGGAAGTGGATGAAGCTGTCCAGGCGCGCAGCTTGTTTCGCTTTTATGGCTTCACCCCGCCGAAAAAGGCCAGGACACTCGAAGAGGAATTCCAAAAATTCATGGGCGTCAAATACGCGCTCGGGGTAACCTCCGGAACCGCGGCGCTCCACGTCGCCATTAACGCTCTGGGCGTGGGACCAGGGGACGAGGTCATTCTTCCTGCGGAAACCTGGCACTCCGACTACAACGCGATCATCATGACTGGCGCATTGCCCGTATTCTGCGAAATCAACGAGACCTTCGCCATGGATCCCGATGACCTGAGAACGAAGATCACTCCCGACACCAAAGTCATCATACCCTCGCACCTTACCGGCACGGTGGCGGATATGGACGCCATAATGGCCATCGCGCGCGAGCATAACTTGAAGGTCCTGGAAGATTCGGCAGAGGCCATTGGTGCAACTTACAAAGGCAGACGCACAGGGACCATTGGGGACATCGGAATCTTCAGTTTCCAAACCGCCAAAATGATGACCTCCGGAGAAGGCGGCTGCGTCATCAGCAATGATCCGGCGATCTTCCAACGAGCCGTCCGGTTTCACGATCTGGGGGGGGTGAGGCCCACCTTCCGGCACGCGCTCGGCATAACCGATTACGCGCGCGAGGGGCAAGGGACCGAGGGCGACCGTGGCGGAGAAACGATGCTCGGTCTCAACTACCGCATGAATGAAGAAACCGGGGCGATTCTGTGCGCCCAACTCCGAAAGATGGATACGGCGCTTGCGAACCATCGACGGATGCACCAATACGTGGCCGAAAAACTTAAGGACCTACCCGGCATCAAGCTGCGGCCCAGCAACGACCCGGAAGGAGACATCGGTATCAGCCTTGATCTGCTGCTGCCCACCCGAGATTTACGTAACCAATTTATAAGAGCCATGGTGGCTGAAAACGTACCGATGAATGTCGGGATCCAGGGCACGAGAAATTTGCCGACCATGGGTTACATCGAGGACAAGGTGGCGCCCCACCCGCAATGGCCTTCCTTCAATACCCCCAGGGGAAAGGCCATGAAATACGGGGCCGAGTGTTGCCCGCGATCGATTGACGTGAAGAACCGTTATGCCAGCCTGTACATCGGTCCGAAGTGGACGGATGATGACCTGAACGACGTCGTCAGTGCCATTACCAAGGTCCATACGGCACTGCGGCGTTAAAGCCTGAGCCATCGACTGCCAGCTTGGGAGAGCGGGGGGAACGGGTAAGGAGCGTTGAGCAAAACTAATCGTTCCCCTTGCGGTTTTTCGATCTGCGCCTATTGTGAACCCTACCCAACCGAGTTTCGATCAGATCCGAGATCGGCCGCCGATTCGCGGCTTGCGTTGGTGGATTGGCGGCCTGCTATTCTTTTCCACCGTCATCAATTTCATCGACCGGCAAACGCTGAGCGTACTCGCGCCCATCCTTCTGGTGCAGTACCACTGGACCAACACAGATTTTGCCACCATCTTGATTGCCTTTCGAATTGCTTACACCCTCATGCAGGGTGGGGGCGGACGGCTGATCGATCGCCTGGGGGCGCGTCGTGGGCTCTCGCTCACGGTGGCCTTCTATTCTTGTGTTGCCAGTCTCACCGCGCTGGCACAAGGGCTAGCGAGTTTCCGCTTTTTTCGCTTTTTGCTCGGCGCCGGGGAAGGCCCCAATTGGCCGGGCGCCACCAAGGTCGCCTCGGAGTGGTTCCCGGATAAAGAGCGGGCATGGGCGGTCGCGATGTTTGACAGTGGCTCGTCCATTGGCGGGGCGATCGCTCCGTTTCTGGCCCTGTATGCCTACAAATGGACGGGCAGTTGGCGGCCGGTTTTCCTGGTGACCGGAAGCCTCGGTTTTCTCTGGATACTGGCTTGGCGCTGGGTCTATCACCCGCCCGAACAGCATCCACGCCTGGCGCCGCAGGAACTCGAGTACATCCGGCGAGGCCGCACCCCGGAGGTTCAGGTTTCACCCCGTGCCGGAATCACCTGGCGCCGGCTGCTGCGCTACCGGCAAACCTGGGGAATCATCTGCGGCCGCTTTCTGCTTGATCCCTACTGGTTCCTCATCGCCGACTGGTTCGCGCTGTATCTTCGCAGCAAAGGCTTTCGCCTGGAACAAAGCATTCTGGGCTTTTGGATTCCCTTCCTGGGCGCCGATCTCGGCAATTTTTTCGGGGGGGCACTTTCCAGCTACTGGATATCGCGTGGGTGGCCGGTGGGCCGTTCGCGGCGCCTGGTGTTGCTGATTTTCGGACCCAGCATGTTGATCCTCATTCCCGCCGCTTTCACCAGTCACTACCTTACCCTGGTACTGTTGTTCGGATATGCGACGTTTGCCTACGCCGCCTGCTCGACCATGTTTTTGTCGCTACCCAGCGACGTTTTCCATCCGGACGCGGTGGCCTCCGTCAGTGGCTTGGGGGGCACCGGCGCGGGCATCGGAACCCTGATTTCCACCTACCTGATCGGCCGCATCTCCGATCGCTTCTCTTTTCAGCCGATCGTCATCGCCGGCTCCATCATCCCCTGCCTCGCTACGGCGATCTTTGTCCTGATGGTGCGCGCGCGCAAGACCCCCGACCCCCAACGGATCGTGCTGACCTTCTGAATGGCGACACTCCACCCTTGTTCCCGCAACATCCTCTCCGGCGCGACTTGGAAAAGGTTTGGCTTTCAAGGGACTGGACAACTTGGGCTCGATCCCGTGGTTACCCAATATTCAACTTTGTGTACCTGCTATCCGAGCCTTTACCGCCACTGTTTCTGAGAATGGCAAAAAGCGCTCCACCAGCTACGAGACCACCGAACAGTGCAATGATAACCATGGGATTAAATGAGACCTCCGAAGATAGTTATATAAGAACGATAGACACCGCTCCGCGCACAAAAGTTCCAAAACTTTATTGGGTGTGAAAAAGGGTCGCCGACCCCGCGGATCACATTCGCGGCTTCACCAGCGCCTGATAGACGAGGGGTTGGCTCAACGCTTCCACGTTGGGCTCCCCAGGACCGATCCTTCGCTGGGTCATGCCGACAAAAATCAGATCGTTCGTGGGATCGACCCAGAACCAGGTGTCCGCCGCTCCGAGCCAGAAGAAAGTGCCCTTGCCCACCACTTCGTCGGCCTCAAGCGGGTCCGTGTAGACGGCGCAATCGTAGCCCCACCCCATGCCGGGCCGGATGATCGCTGGGCCAATTGAGAACTCGCCCGTCATGAGGCTGGGAGGGAGATGGTTGGTGGTCATGAGCGCAACCGTGGCCGGAGCCAGGATGCGCACGCCGTCCAGTTCGCCCCCATTCAATAGCATCTGAGCGAAGCGCAGATAGTCCTCGGCGGTTGAGACCATTCCGCCCCCGCCCGAGGGTAGCGATGGCTGCGTTGCATAGTCGTCGGGTGATGTGCCGGGCGCCGCGTTCACAACCAGTTCACCGTTCTGGCCCGAGGCATAGAGCGTGGCAAAGCGGTTCCGCTTCTCGGGGGGAACGAAGAAGCCGGTGTCCTTCATGCCGAGGGGCGCGAAAATGTGCTGCTGCATAAAATCAGGAAGGGACTGGCCCGACAATTTCTCCACGATATAGCCCTGGATATCCATCGACGCGCCGTAAACCCAGCGAGTTCCCGGCTGGTAAAGCAAAGGGATTTTCGCCAGCTTGTCCATCATGTCCTGAAGGTTCTTGGATTGCCACACCTGCTGGTCCACGTACATCTTATCGACCAAAGTATTGCCGAAGAACCCGTAAGTGAAGCCCGCGGTGTGGGTCATCAGTTCGTGCATGGTGGGGGGATGGACGGGGTCTTCCAGAATCATCTTGCCGCTATCGTCCGCGCCCTTGAATACCTTCAGATGGGCGAACTCGGGGATATACTTCGAGACCGGATCCAAAGGATGCCATTTGCCTTCTTCGTAGAGGATCATCATGGCCACGCCGGTGACGGGCTTGGTCATGGAGAAGATGCGGAAGATCGTGTCCCGCGTCATCGGCGCGCCGCTGGCAATGTCCTTCTTGCCGTATGTCCTCTCCTCCACCACTTTGCCGTGGCGCGTCAAAATGGTGACAATGCCGGCAAGCGCTTTCTGGTCCACTTCCTTCTGCATCCCCGCGTGGAGCCGCTCGAGTCGCTCGGATGAGAAGCCGAGCGCTTCCGGCTTGTTTTCGGCAAAATCGGGTGCCTTCTTGGTCGCTTGCTGAGCCCGGGTCTGATGCGCGCCGGCGACAAAGAGCAGTCCGGTGAGGAGCGACACTGCCAAACGCGTGAAACGTGTGCGCATGAATGTCCCTCGAAAAGTCCGAAGTCCGGGGTCCGGAGTCTCACGAATGAAGCCCGAAAAGACCCTTCGCTGCGGAGACGCGAAAGAGCACACCATAGGAGGTGTCAGGTGCCAGGTGCCAGTTAAACCCAGACACCTGATACCTAACACCTGATACCTAACACCTGCTCTGCGTCTCAGCGCCTCGACGGTAATGAACCACCCCGTCCAGACTCCGGACCATGAATCCCGAACTCCGTACTGGCTTTTTTATTTCGCGGTGAAGCTGGCGGCCACTTCCAGCGTGCCCCACTGGATAGTGAGGGTTCCCCCACCGCCCGCTTTGCTGAGCGTTAGAGTTACCATCTCAGCAGGCTTAGCAGGCTTCGATTCTTTTAAAGGCACTGACGCAAAATCCTGTGCGGCATCGTGCTGAGTGCCCCACTGGCCGTGCTGCTTATTGAAGACCAGCTTCCAGGAATTGTCGCTTTGCTTCTGCATCCACAAGCTGTATTCCCCGGCCGGCACGGTGACGTCGCCGAAAGCAAGATCAAGCTCCGTCTTAAAGGTGGTGGAAGTATTCGAACCCATCCGCCAAAAGCCTCCGGCGGGCAACTTGCCGAGCATCTGATCCGTGGTGCGTCCTCTCAGCGAGGGCCGCCCGTACTCAACCGAAACTGTTTTCCCATTGATGGAGAGACTCGATGTGCCTCGGGGGCCGGGCTGCGCAAGAGCCACGGCCGCAAAGCAGGCCACCATCAGCACACTCAGCATTCCAATCGCAAGTTTTCTCATTTCATCCTCCTCGTTGTGCAGTTGTTGCGCCCCCATGAATCGGGGCGGGCGTCACCTATTGAAAAAGATAAGCCGCGGACCTACCGAACAGGCCCGCGCTACACTTGCCATTTGTCACTTCGCCTTAAAGCTGGCGACCTCTTCCATCGTGCCCCACGCGATCGTGAGGGTTCCACCGCCGCTCGCTTTATTGAGGGTCAAAGTCAGCATCTCCACGGACTTGGCAGGCTTCGATTCTTTCAAAGGTACTGACGCAAAATCCTGTGACGGGTCGTGCCCACTGCCGGGTTGGTCTGCCTCTTTGGCCCCAAACTGGCCGTGTACTTTGTTGAAGACGAGCTTCCAGGAATTGTCCTCTTGTCTCTGCATCCAAATGCTGTACTCTCCAGCCGGCACGGTGACGTCGCCAAAGGCCAGATCGAGTTCGGTCTTGAAGGTTGTGGATTGGTTAGAACCCAAACGCCAGAAGCCTCCCGCCGGCAACTTGCCCAGCAACTCATCCGTGGTGCGTCCTCTAAGCGAGGGCCGTCCGTACTCAACCGAAACCGTTTTCCCCTTCAGGGTTAAAGTCGATGTCCCTCGGGGGCCAGCCTGCGCAAAAGCCATGGCCGCGAACCAGGCCGCCATCAGTACACTCAGAACTGCAACCGCAAGTTTTCTCATCCCACCCTCCTCGTTATGAGCATTCTCACTCCTCGAAAGTCCTGTGCGCTGTCCCCAAGAACTTATGGCGCCATTTAACAACCCTCCAAAAATTGTGAGGCGTGATTATACCGCCGCCACCGATCTTCTGCCAGAGATGTCTGGCAGATCGAGTTTCTGCATTTTGAAGCGCGGGATTCGTTCCCCAGGCGCTCCGACCATGTCAAAAGCCCGACGATTTCTGTCAAAGACGTATGTTTTTGTGTCATATGTTCGTCATATATACAAAAATGTCGCTCTTTCCCTCGGTAAAATTGTCGTATTTTTGTTTGTTTTCATACACTTTCCGGCTTCGTTCGTCATTTTTTAACATCTTTTTTATCCGGCTCGCCTCCCAGGCCACGTTTTCCCCCTCGCCGCGACCATGGAACCTCCCCTGCGTCGGACGATTTGTCCTGCGTTTGAGGGTCGGTCTGGGCATTCGTCATCTCCTCCGGGCGACCTGGGGAGGGCGCCGCCTTCCGCACCCCCCCCTTCCCTCTAGGCTAACCATGAGCCCAGGTTGCCTGTCAAGAGAATTCCGCGCGGTTTTTCCTGCCGGTAGGAAGAATCGTACACATTGCCGTCGCTTTTCCTGCCGGTAGGAAAACCTGAGTTGCGGGTCTCCGATATTCCACCTTCTTAGCGGCCTCCCGATCCCCTCACATGCACAGCCAGGAGTGCCTGTGCCACGGAGACACAGGCACTCCTGCCTGTGCGTTCTTCCCTCATCAGCAAATGTAGAAACTCCAGGCGGGAGCGTCCTGCCCGTGGCATGGCCATCCTGGCCATGAACGGATCACGGGCGGGACGCCCGTGCCACAGGGGGGTGCCACAAGGGGGTTTACGGCCGCTGCGCCTCATGTCAAGATGGACGAAACCGTGCCCGAACTTCCCGATATTGTCGTGTACATCGAGGCCCTCGAGCCGCGCATCCTGTACCAGCCGCTGGAGCGTGTGCGGGTGGCCAGCCCATTTCTGCTCCGCACCGCGACGCCGCCGCTTCAGGCGGTGGAAGGAAAATCCGTGCGCGAGCTGCGGCGCATGGGCAAGCGCATCGCCATCGGCCTCGAAGACAATCTCTGGCTGGTATTGCACTTGATGATCGCGGGCCGACTGCACTGGAGCAAGCCGGGCGTGAAACTCACTCCCAAGCGCGCGCTGGCAGCAATGGATTTTCCGCAGGGCAGCTTGCTCCTGACCGAAGCCGGCTCGCAGCGCAGGGCCTCGCTGCACGTCGTCCGGGGCGAGGAAGGATTGCGTGAGCTCGATCCAGGGGGACTAGAAGTTCTCACCGCGGATCTTGATTCCTTTGCGGCGCACCTGACCTCCGCCAATCACACGCTGAAGCGCGCCTTGACCGACCCCCGATTGTTCAGCGGCATCGGCAACGCTTACTCCGACGAAATCCTGCATCGCGCTCAGCTTTCACCCGTGGCGCTAACTCAACGGCTGAGTCGCGATGATATTGAGCGTCTTCACATCACCACCCGCAGCGTCCTCGTCGAATGGACCGACCGGCTGCGCGTCGAGGCGCAAGGCGGGTTCCCGGAAAACGTAACCGCATTTCGTGAAGAAATGGCGGTCCACGGCAAATATGGCCAGCCCTGCCCACGTTGCGGCACCAAAGTGCAGCGTATTCGCTACGCCAGCAACGAAACCAACTACTGCCCCAGGTGTCAAACCGGTGGCAGGTTGCTCGCCGACCGCGCCCTATCCCGACTCATGAAGCAGGATTGGCCGCGCACACTGGAAGAATTGGAGTCACAACTCAAAACACGAAAACCCCTTTGATGTAATCGGGCGCGGTCGCCTGCTCGTCGGAGAATACCTGTTGAAAATCGTCCAGCCGAAAACGGTGGGTGATCATTCCTGCCGTGCTGAGCACGCCGTCACCCACGGCCAGGGCGGCAGGTTCAATGAATCCGGCGTTATTTCCAGCGCCCAGCATGCGGATGTTGGGCCCCTGGACGGAATCCGGCGCAAAGGGCAGAGTTTCAAACTTGCAGTAACCCGCCAGGACAAAGCTGCCACCAAACCGGGTAAGGCTGACTCCCAGCGGGACCAAGGGATGATGCCCGCTGGCCTCAATGACGATGTCTGTCCCTTCCGGATGCAGGGTCTTGGTCAAGTCTTTAAGGTGCTCGGCATCCGCCGTCACTTCCCGCGCTCCCCACGATTTGGCCAAGGCCAGGCGCTCGGGCTGTTTGTCCAGACACAGAATGCGCCGGGCGCCCGAGGCCTTCAAGACCGCCAAACAATTCAACCCGATCGGACCCATGCCGAGAATCGTCGCGGTCGACCCCAGGCGTGCTCCGGCGATGGAAGCCACGGCGATACCCACACCCAGCGGTTCCAGCAGCGCCCCCTGCTCAAATGAAATCGAGTCGGGGAGCGGATGCAAATTATGAACGGGCGCCACGACGTACTCGGCATAACCTCCCGACGGGCCGAATCCGATCTGCCGATATTCCGGACAGCGGCGCCACTCTCCTCGCCGGCAAAACCCGCACTTCACGCAAGTAATTTCGTTGTCCGCGACGACCTTCCGCCCCACCCATGCCTCATCGGAGGGCGAGCCGACTTGATCCACCACGCCACAGTATTCGTGCCCCGGGGTAAGGGGATACGGCACGGTGTGCCGGCCTCGCAACAGCTCGAAATCCGTCATGCAAACCGCCGCCGCCCGAATGCGAATCCGCGCCCAGCCAGGCATCGGCTCAGGATCGGGAACTTCCGCCAAGCTGATTTTCCCGGGCCGCTCAAAAACCAGAGCTCTCATCGGTGCCTCCCCCTTATGGATTGGTCCGCCTGCGCCAAAGCACGCTCGCCTTGGAAACTCCCATCGTCGCACCTACTGGCGTGGTATGACATGTGGCCGGCTGTCACGCATCGCAATCCCCCGACTACAGAAAAGGGGCAAGTATATCACTCCCCCTGCTACAGGCGTGTGGCTCCGGTTGGTGACGCTCTGGAGTTTTTCTCGCGCCGCGAAGAAGAGACTCCACAAAACGCTGAGCGTAGCGGAGCCGCAGCCCAAGAAAGGATTTCACCACAGAGGCCCAGAGGTCACGGAGATCGCGCAGAGAGAACCCTATTGGTTAACTGCATGACCGTGACCTCTGCTGGCGCAAAAAGAAGTGCTTCTCTCTGCGGTCTCTGTGCCTCTGTGGTGAAACTTAGGCTTGCTCTTCCACCCGCTTGACGAGAACCTCTCGGTCAGGCACGAAATCCCGGTTAGAATGATAGATGTTGATTCGGCGCCCGCGCATCTCTGGAAAGGAGATTGCCGGACCCGAAGAGCGACCGCGGTGAGCATTCCAGGAAGGGGAACAGCCCCATGGGGATCCGAAAAATCCTGCCCCTCGCGCAGGTCTACCTCAAGGTTGACGAGCTAAAGCGGGAAGGCCGGCGGGTGGTTCTTACCAACGGCTGCTTTGACCTGCTCCACCCCGGCCACACGCGCCTGTTTGCCGAAGCGCGCAAGCTGGGCGATGTTTTGATCGTCGCCATGAACAGCGACCGCAGCGTTTGCGCCCTCAAGGGGAAGAATCGGGCTCTTCAACCCGAAGCAGAGCGCGCCGAAATTATCGCCGCCCTCTCTGCCGTGGACTATGTCACGATCTTTGACGACGTGTCGGTGCTGGGAGTCGTGAAACGCATGTTGCCCGATGTTCTGGTCAAAGGGGGACATTACACTCTCGATCAAATCGTCGGTCGCGACGAAGTGGAGGCCGCCGGCGGGCGAGTGGTTTCCATCCCGATCGTGCCCGGTTACTCGACCACCTCGATTATCCAGGCCGCGCAAAGAGCCGTAGGCGGGAAGAAAGGGTAAAGGCTAAAGGGTAAATTATAAATGGCATATGGTTAATCAAAATCTCACCTTTTTACATGTTGTAATTTATAATTTACAATTTACCCTTTTATTGTATATCCAGCCGGAAAAGTTGATCCGTCGTTTATCATTATGCTCGTAGTCCGGCAAATCTCCTTGGAACTCCATGGCCGATATTCATTCCTTACTCCAGCCCCTCCTTGAACATGCCAGTGTGCACGCGGCGATTGCGGCACTTTCCGAGCCTGCGGCCATTCAGCCCCTTACCATTTCCGGTCTTACTCCGGCCGCCAAGGCTATGGTCGTAGCGGCGCTGGCGAATCAGGTGAAGCGGCCGGTGGTGGTTTTGACCCAGGACAATGAGGCTGCGCTAAACTATCAGCGAACGACGGCGACATTCCTGGAATGGCTGAAGCCCGGCGCCGGCAGCTCGGTCCAAATCCTGCCGGCGCTCGATTGCTCACCCTACGATGGCCGCTCGCCGCACGCGGAAATCGAGGAGCAGCGGGCCGTAGCGCTTTGGCGTCTGGCGCGAGGCGGGGTGCGCGTGATTTTTGCTCCCGTGGCGGCGGCCTTGGGGCGCTTCCGCGAAAGCGCCTTCTTCCGCTCGCTCGCGCTCGAACTCAAGGTGGGTGACGAGCTGAGTCTGGACGACCTGGTGGAGCACCTGCGGAGCGTTGGGTACGAGCCCGGGGAGCCGGTCACTGCCGTCGGTCAATACTCCGTGCGCGGCGGAATTGCCGACGTTTTCCCTCCCGAGGCCGAATGGCCCTTCCGGTTGGAATTCTTTGGCGACCAACTCGAATCAGTGCGGGAATTCGACCCCTCATTGCAACGCTCGCGCAAACCTGTACCTCAGGCGCTGCTGCTGCCGCTCTCGGAAGCTCAGCGCTCCCCCAAGTTCTTCGAAAGACTGGTGCGCGTGCTTACCTTGCGGACCCGTGAGCACGCTCAATCGCGAGGGACCCCCCTGCCTGACCGCGAGCCCGAATGGGCAGCGGAACATTCCAACACTTTCCCGGGGTGGGAGTTTTTTGTTCCGCTCGTTGAGCCCCACACCTACACGCTATTTTCGCTTCTGGAACACCCGGTGCTGGTATGGGACGAACTCCTCGACCGCCGCGCCCAGATCTCGCCCACAATCGAGAGCCTCGCGGCCAGCTTCGAAGAGGTTCGCGACATCGTTCCGCCCCGACCGGAACCCCGCGAAGTTTGTCTGACGGAGGCGGAGTTCTTCCAAGCCATCGAGGGCGTTCCCCAAATTTCAATGAAAGAATTGGGCTTGGAAAACGTTGCGCCGGCCGCAGAAACCAGTAGGCAGGCGGTGGTCATCGGGGGCGATCTATACTTCCCGCCGGAGGGCGCTAAAGACAGTGAAGAGTGGCGGGTGACGAGTGACAAGCAAGCCATCCCTTTACCCGGACCCCCAGTCCCCAGTCCCCAGCCCCCAGCCCCCGGTCTTTATTGGCCCGACCACCCGATTCTCACGCAGCCTCCTCCCAAGTATCAAGGCAGGGTCAAAGAACTGGTGGAGGATTTACGCGTTCGAATGAAGCGCGGAGAGTCCGTCATCTTCGTCGTCCCCACCAGCGGCAAGGTGGACCGTCTGCGGGAGATTTTGAAGGACTACGAGGTTCCTTACGATCGGGTGATCGAGAGATCGGGTGATCGGGTGAACAAAGATCAGCCGACTTCGCAGGTTGGTTCTGTTCACCCGTTCACCCGATCACCCGATCACCCGATTTCTCTCACCCGATCCCCCGATTCTGCCGGTGTGTTCATTGCCCGCGGCGAGATTCGCGAGGGCGTGGCCTTTCCCGATCTAAAGCAGTTGTGGCTGGCGGACGCGGACTTATTCGGGGGCTTTGATTGGGCGGCACGCGGCCGGCGCGAGCGTTCGGGAATTTCCAGCTTTATCTCCGACCTCAGCGATCTGAAAGTTGGCGACTACGTCGTGCACATCGATCACGGCATTGGCATTTACCAAGGCCTACGTCAAATCACGGTGGGAGGCGCGTCACGCGATTTCATGCTGCTGACGTTTCAGGACGAGGCCAAGCTCTACGTGCCCCTCGAGCGCCTGGACCTGGTGGAAAAGTACCGCTCCCACGAAGGCGCCAAGCCTCCCCTAGACCGACTGGGCGGCGCCACTTGGGAACGCACCAAGACGCGCGTCAAGCGCGCCTTGCGCGACATGGCGCAGGAGCTTTTGCAACTCTACGCGGAACGCAAAATGCGCGGCGGGGTGGCGGTTTCCCCCGACACTCCCTGGCAGCGCGAATTCGAGGACGCCTTTGAATTTGAGGAGACACCTGACCAGCTCACCGCCCTTGCCGACATCAAGCGCGACCTGGAAAGTCCCGAGCCCATGGATCGGCTGCTTTGCGGCGACGTGGGGTATGGCAAGACCGAGCTGGCCATGCGTGCCGCATTCAAGGTGATCCAGGACGGCCGCCAGGTGACGGTGCTAGCCCCCACGACGGTTTTGGCCTTCCAGCACTACACCACCTTTCGCCAGCGCCTGGCGGCTTTCCCGGTGCGCGTGGAAATGCTCAGCCGCTTTCGTTCGGCCGCGGAGCAGAAAAAAGTCGTCGCCGAGGCGGAAGCCGGCCGCGTGGACATCCTGATCGGAACGCACCGACTGCTCTCCAAGGACGTACACATGCGCGATCTGGGCTTGCTGGTTGTGGACGAGGAGCAGCGCTTCGGCGTGGCGGCCAAAGAAAAGCTGAAGAAGATGAAATCCGGCGTGGATGTGCTGACCATGTCGGCGACGCCCATTCCGCGCACCCTGCACATGTCGCTCGGCGGATTGCGCGACCTTTCCGTGATCGAAACCCCGCCCCGCGGCCGCCTGGCCATCCAAACCACTGTCGCCCCTTTCAATCAGGCGCTCATTCAGTCCGCTATCATGCAGGAGATGCAACGGCAGGGCCAGGTTTTCTTCGTACACAACCGCGTGGAGTCAATTTTCCAAATGGCTGCCCTTTTGCAGCGCCTGCTCCCCACGGCGCGCATTGGTGTGGCGCACGGCCAGATGGGCGAGAAAGATCTGGAGGGGGCGATGCTGAAGTTCATGCGCGGTGAATACGACGTGCTGGTGGCCACGTCACTCATCGAAAACGGCCTGGACATCCCGCGCGCCAATACCATCATGGTGAATCACGCCGACCGCTTCGGTCTTGCCGACCTCTACCAGCTTCGCGGGCGCGTGGGCCGCTCCAATCGCCGCGCCTACGCCTTTCTCCTGATCGGGTCGGAAGACGCCCTGACCCCGATCGCCCGGCGGCGACTCGCGGCGATGAAGGAATTCTCCGATCTCGGCGCAGGTTTTCGCCTGGCGGCGCTGGATCTGGAATTGCGCGGCGCCGGCAATTTGCTGGGAGCCGAGCAACATGGCCACTTGAACGCCATGGGCATCGACCTCTACCTCAAGATGCTGGAGCAGACGGTGGAGGAATTGAAAGGCGCTCCCGCCAAGATCGAAGTGCGCACCTCGCTCAACTTGGGCCTCGACATCAAAATTCCCGACGCTTACATTCCCGACGAAAACCAGCGCCTGCGGATGTACAAGCGCATCTCCAGCGCCGCCACACCCACCGACCGGACCGACCTGGAAGCTGAACTGGCCGACCGCTTTGGCCCCATTCCCCCGTCGGTTTACAACCTGCTTGATTACGCCTTGCTAAAAAACGCGGCGGAGCGCTTGCTGGTACAAACGGTTGAGCGCAAAGGGGATGAAATCTGGATTAAGTTTCATGAGCAAGCCCCGGTTGATCCACTGCGGGTGACGCAGTTTGTGCGGCGGCGCCGCGAGGCCAGCTTCCGCCCTGACCGCGTCCTGCGCTTCCGGGTGCGTGAGCGCGACGGCCACCTGCTGACCCAAATCCAAAACGTCTTGCAGGAACTGCACCCTCAGACTTAAGATGATCGAGAAGGGTGCTCACAGCTCACAGCCGACAGCTTACAGTAAAAGTAGGCGGTTGGGCACGAGCTGGCAGGTGTTCGCTGTTGGCTGTTAGCTGTCGGCTGTGAGCTGTGAGTTGTCAGCTTGGAGAAAACGATGAAACGAACAATTAGAATTCTTGCCATCGCCATCCTGGCGGCAACCTTTGCGGCGCCCCGCCTCCGCGCTGCCCACGTGGTGGAGCGCATCATTGCGCGCGTCAATGCTGAAATCATTACGCAACGCCAATATGATCGGGAAAAAGCCAAACTGCGCGACGAGCTTGCCCAGCAATACTCCGGTCCCGAACTCGAAGCCAAGGTAAACGATGAAAGCAAGAACCTTCTGCGCAACCTGATTGACCAGTCGTTGATGGTGCAGAAGGCCAAAGATGAAGATATTAACGTGGAAACGGACATCGTCAAGCAACTGGATCAAATTCGCAAGGAAGATAAGCTGGCGACGATCGAAGACATGCAAAAGGCGGCGGAAGAACAAGGCATTAATTGGGAGGACTTCAAAGACCAGATCCGCCGTAAGCTTCTGATGCAGGAAGTCATCGGCCGCGACGTGGGTTCCCGTATCGTGGTGACGCGGGAAGATTGCCGGAAATATTACAATGAGCACAAGGACGAGTTTAAATCGGAGGGCTTGATTCACCTGGCGGAAATCCTGATCTCTGCGGAGAAGTACAAGCCGGAGGAGGCCCAGAAACGTGCTCAGACCGCGCTGGCCGAATTGAAGGGCGGCACCCGCTTCAATGACGTGGTCAAGAAATATTCTGACGGGCCTGCGGCAGACCAGGGGGGCGACATTGGTTTGCAGAAGATCAGCACCCTCCCGCAGGTGATCGCCGCGGCCCTCAGCAAGCTCGAGGTCAAAGAATATACCGACCCGATTCAAGTCAAGGCGGGCTATGTGATCCTGCGGGTCACGGAACGGTTCAGCCCCGGCGTCCCGACGTTTGAAGAGGCTGAAGCGCGTGTTCAAGAGTCCTTGTACAGCCAGCGCATGGAACCCAAAATGCGCGAATATCTGAACCAACTGCGCAAAGATAGTTACATCTTTAAGGCACCAGGATACATTGACACCGGCGACATTACGCCGGGCGCGGAATTAACCTCCGAAAAGACTCAATGAAACAAACCTTCATCAAGGACCTCACGCCGGATTCACCGGTGCGCAGCACCTTCCTGGTCCAATCCCGAGAACGGAAGATCACCAGCAACGGCGCCGCCTATCTGGACCTCAGCCTGCAAGACACCACGGGGGTCATTCCCGCCAAGCTCTGGGACTACTCGGAACGCACCACTCCGGCCTTTGAGGCCGACGACGTCGTGCAAGTGGAAGGACACGTGGAAAGCTATCGTGGCGCGGCGCAGCTTCGCATTCGGAAAATCACGCTTTGCGCGCCGGAGGAAGTGAACCTGTTCGATTATCTTCCGCGCACCCAGCGCGACCCGGAGGAGATGTACGCTGCGTTGCTGGAGCGCGTGCGCCGTATGAGCGACGGTCCGCTGCGCGCTCTGCTGCTCAGCATCCTGGAAGACGCCCCCCTGGCAGAAAAGTTCAAGCTGGCTCCCGCGGCGATGAGCTATCACCACGCCTTCCTGGGCGGGCTGCTGGAACACGTGTCGTCGCTCGTCGCGCTGGCCGATCGCGTGGCGGACCATTATCCCTGGCTGCGGCGTGACTTGCTCGTGGCCGGACTGGTGCTCCACGATATGGGCAAGACGGAGGAGCTGAGTTTTGCCCGCGGTTTCCGCTATTCCACGCGGGGACAACTCATCGGGCATATCACCATGGCGCTCGAAATGGTGCAGGCAAGGATAAGCCTGATCCCTGACTTCCCTGCCCAACTCAAGGACGAACTTGAGCACATTATTCTTTCCCATCACGGCAAACTCGAGTTCGGCTCGCCCAAGGAACCGATGTTTGCCGAGGCCATGGTGGTCAATTTCCTGGACGATATGGACTCCAAGCTGGAAGCAGTGCGCGCGCAGTACGCGGCGGATCAGGATCGCCCCGGCGACTGGACCAGCCGCAACCCGGCGCTGAAGCGGGAACTGTATAAACCCCCAAAAATCGGGTGATCGGGTAATCGGGTGAACAAAGGACAGACCGCGAGATCAGATGATCCGATGACCGAGTGAACAGAAAACCTCCATGCGACGCAGGTCTTTGTTCACCCGATCACCCGATCATCCGATCACCGGATCAGGAAATGGCCCACTTCTCCTCTGCCGACATCGCGCGTCTTCTCCCCCATCGCTACCCTTTCCTCTTTGTCGACCAGGTGGCGGAATTCGTTCCCGGGCAGCGCATCGTGGCGATGAAGCATTTTTCCATCGACGATCAGGCGGCGCGCGGGAATCCCCCTGGCGTCGCCATCATTCCCACCAGCGTTATCCTGGAACTGGTCACGCAGGTAGGCGCCGTGTTGGTTCTGGAGCGCCCGGGGATGGCGGGCAAAATCGCTCTGATCTTGCATATCCCCTCGGCGCGCATTATTAAGCCGATCGAGGCCGGCGACACGGTGCGCGTGGAAGCCCAAGTGGTCCGGATGAAAGCGCAGTTCGGCGAGTTGCGCGGCTCCATTTTCCGCGACGGTGAATTGGTGGCCGAGGGCCAAATGCGCTTCGGCATCGCGAGCGCAGAGGATGTCATGCCGGGAGGAAACGCAACCTGAGGGCCTCCGGCGGCCACGGATCTTTTTGAGAAGGCTGTTGTGAAGTTATAATGTATCACATGAGAAAAGCCACGATCCGAGACTTACGTTTCGCTTCCGGGAAATTGAGAGCCTACTCGACGCGCGCGAGGAGATTCTGATTACCAAACGCAGGAGGGTTATTGCCAAGCTCATCCCTTCGCCGCGGGCAGTGTCCCCGCGGCTGCCAGACTTTTTCGCTCGTCTCAAAGGGATCTATAAGAACAAGCCCCTAAAGGTGACCGGAGCACAACTCGTTGCCTGGGATCGAGGGCGTTATTGAACGCGTACGCGGATACGAGTTTCGTCGTGTCGATGTCTTTCATGTGGCCTCCGCCTTAGTCTTGAGAGCCGACACTTTCTACACGTTCGACATAAACCAGGGAAAACTGGCCAAAGCTGAGGGCTTAGCGGTGCCGTAACGCATGGTATTTAACGATCTCCAAATTCGCAACGTTGCCATCCGGCCGGCGCATATCCTGGCGCCCATGGCGGGCATTACCGATACGGTGTTCCGCCGCTTTATCAAGCGCCTGGGTGGTTGCGGATTGATCATGACGGAGTTTGTATCGAGCGAGGGCATGATCCGCCAAAATTTCCGCGCGCAACGCTATCTGTATTACACGGAGGAAGAGCGGCCCATCAGCGCGCAGATTTTCGGCGCTGACCCGGCGCACCTGGCGGAAGCTGCCCGCCAAATAGAGGACCTGGGATTTGACTTGGTAGACCTGAACCTGGGCTGCCCCGCCAAGAAGGTGGTGAAATGTGGCGGCTCAGGACTGCTGCGCGACCTGCCATTGCTGGAAAAAATCCTGCGCGCCCTGCGTGCTGCCGTGAAGATTCCCTTGACCGTTAAACTCCGTTCCGGCTGGAGCGATGAGGAAATTGTGGCGTTGCAAGTGGCGCGCCTGGCGGAGGACTGCGGAGTGGAAGCTTTGGCCGTCCATCCGCGCACCCGCCTGCAAGGTTTCAGCGGCCGGGCGCGTTGGGAAATTATCCAGCAGGTCAAGCAAGCCGTGCGCATTCCCGTGATCGGCAACGGCGACGTGTTCAAACCCCCGGACGCCCTGGCGCTGCACGAACAGACGGGCTGCGACGCGGTGATGATCGGGCGCGCGGCCGCTTCCAATCCCTGGATCTTCCGCCAACTTGCGGAATTCTTCGCCACCGGAACGTACCGCGAGCCGGCTGACGCCGACCGTTATGAGTTGATTCGGACTTACTACTCCATGCTCGTCGCCGATGGAATTCCCGGGGCCATCGGCAAGATGAAGCAATTTGCAAGCTGGTTTACGCACGGCGTGCGCAACGGAACGGAATTACGACGGCAGGTGCAAAGCGCGCGCCAAACCGGCGAGGTGATCGAGCGTGTGGACGCGTTTTTCGCCTCGCTCGCCGTCAACCCGGGCAAGACGGAAGCGGCAATCACTTCCTGAAAGGATCAAGTGACTTTGATGGAGCCCTCCAACGAACAGCAACGAAGCCAGCGCCGGGTCGAAGCGGCCATCCCCATCCGGGTGCGAGGGCTGGATGCGGCAGGCCAGGAGTACGACGATTCCACCACCGCGCTGGAAGTCAGCCGGCGTGGCCTTTCCTTTCTCACCAGACGCGACCTGCCCGTCTTTTCCAGCCTCACCATCGTCATCCCCGGGCTCGGTCCGACGCGGCCTGACGAAGAAACCACCGATTTCTTCACGGAAGCCACCGTGGTCGGCAGCGTCAAAGAAGATGAGGAATTCTACCGCGTAGGAGTTCGCTTCGTGGGAGCCACCCTCCCTATGTACAGCGCCGAGGCCCTCTGACCGCCCCGCCATCAGGCAGTTCATCCTTCCAAGGCCTGACGCCGACCGAAAGCCACCCTTAATAACCAAGCGACACGGGGTGAAAAAAAGTCCCCCAAAAAAGGACCGAAAAAAGGGCTTGACAACGCCAATCTATATATGTAGACTTTTGCCCATGAAAACTCCTCGCCTATCTCCGGAGACGCTCCTCGTGCTGGAAAGGTTCCTGGAGCGCTCCACCGACTGGCTCTACGGTTACGAACTAAGCCGCGAAACCGGGTTAAAGTCCGGGACGCTCTACCCCATTCTCATGCGCCTGGAAAAGTATAAGTTGCTGGAAGCTTGCTGGGTGGCGACGGAAGATGGCGTGCCCCCGCGGCACACCTACCGGTTGACGCCGAACGGATTGGAATTGGCCAGGGCCAAGCTGGCCGAAGCGCGCCCGCGCTCCATGGTGCGCCAACCTGCCTTCTCGAGTGGGTGAGCATGATGCTGGAAACGCATATCCGTCAAGCTGCGACCGTGCTCCTGGAATACGCGATTCGCCTCGCGCCGCCCGACACTCGCGAATGGGGCCGGGCGATGGAGGGCGAACTGAACCACGTGGAAGGCCAATGGGCGGCAACCATGTGGGCGCTCGGCGGCGCGAGTGTCCTGGTGAAGCACACCCTGGCATCCCTCCTCATCCCAGGCCGCGGCGGGCAGGATATGCTTCCTGACGGAGGGCTCTTCGCCAAGAGTGCCTCCCTGCGCATGGCGGCGATGGTCATCGGCGGCGCATGCGCGCTGACGGCAATTCTGTTTTTCGCTGCCCCGCCCTTCCGGCAGGCATTTACGGTTGCGCTGGGACCCTGGTTTCATATGTATCAGGTGGCCTCCCGGAGTTCTCAGCCGGGCTTTGAGGCGCTCGCCAGGCAGGCGGAGATGCGCCACGATCCCGAGGGGCTGGCCTTCTGCGCCGTGCGCCTCCAGGATCCCCACGAGAGCGCGCGCCTGGCGGAGGAAGCCGTCCGCCTCGACCCGAACCTTCTTTGGGTTTACGCCGTCGTCGCCATGCGCAACACTGGACTTTCAGAGACCCAACCTTGGGTCGAAAAGCTCGAGCGATGGGATCCGCAGAATGCCCTACCTCACTTGATCATGGCGGAATCAATCGAGCGGGCGCATTTTCGCCGGGGTGTATGGTCGCCGCCGAGCAAAGAACAAGAGCGGGCGTGGCAGAGCGCCATGGCGGCGGCATTCCAGTCACCAAAATTCGATGATTATCTTGACCGGGTCGCACAACTTAATCGCCGCGTTGTGCCGCGTTACGGCTTCTACGACCCGTACGAGGTGGAGTCCCGAGTGTGGATCGACCTCCCCGTCCATGCTTTCCAGAATTCCGAGCGGTTTGCCAAATCGCTTCTTCACATCGGAGCCGACCTCGAAACCCGAGGTGACCGGAAGGGCGGGCGCGATAAGTACTGGAGCGTGGCGCGCTTTGGCCAGGTGCTCGACTCCCAGGGACGCACCGGCCTCGAACATTGGATGGGCACCAGCCTCCAAGCCATGGCCTACCGGCAGCTTCAGGCATCTTTCCAGAAGGAAGGCAATTCATCGGAAGCCACGCTCTTCGGCTACCTCGCCGCAAAGTTCGACGCTGTCGAGGGAGTACATCCGGGGTTCCCCGGGGAATCGGCCTTTGGGCCGGATATCTCCAGGCGGAACGCCGCGGTGGTGGAAGTTTCGGGGCTCATGATCATCCTCCTCTCCGGCCTCGTGGTGATTGCCACATCGATCCTGATCGCCGGGCAGCCTGCGGAGTGCGAGGCCGGCGGCTCGGCGCGCCAAGCCCGTGGCGACGCTGGTGGTCTTAACCAGCGCGGCGGGTTTGTTGTTCTCCTCCATCACGCTCTACCTGACCTATCGCCCTTACTGGTATATTTTCCAAAGCGCCATTCTGAGCGGTGACCGGGTCCAGACCAGCGACCTTCGTTACTTCCTCAATGACTTTCCGATGCTCCCCGGCGTATCTCCACGCGGCTACACCACGTTGATGAACGCTTTGCTTTACTCCGGCTCGCCCAGCTTTCTGTTCTACGTCTGGACCGGCGTGACCCTGCTCGCGGTAAGCGGTCTGGCCCTTATTCTTCTGCGCCACCTCTGGGCCGCCCACATGCTCACGCGCCGTAGCGCCGACCTTTAGGTCGGCACGCGCCGGCTTTACAGATCCGCATAGTCCGCTCGTTGTGCCATAGCCTTTCGCCTGGTGGTAGCCAGAATGAGGGCTGTGCTGATCGGGGGTACGTGTGCGCATAAGGGCCGGTAGGATCGAATAGCGTTCGGCCAAAACAAGAGCTGGCAAGGAAATTTCCGTCGGAGGTGAAAGATGAAAAAACTCATGGCGCTAGCGAGTCTGGTGTTTGCAGTTCCTATGTTGGCGTGGGCACAGAACCCAGATCAAAAGTCTCTGGGTCTGGGATACGTATTTATCGGCGCTGGGACGCGTCAAATGGGCCCAAACACCGGGTTTGGCGGGGAGTACATCAACAAGAGTGGTCTGGGTGGTGGTGCGGAAATTGCCACCGCAGGCTGGGATACGTCGGCCAACGGCAATCCGAACTGGATTGGGTTGGGCTCAGCCGACTTGTCCTACCACTTCTTCCGCAAAGATATGCGAGGCCACGCCGTGCCGTTTGTGTCAGGCGGTTACACCAATTTCTTCGGGCAAGACACGGACACCCCTGGCGGCAACAAAACAAACGGCTTCAACGTCGGCGGTGGCGTCGACCTCTTCGCGTCGAAGCATATCGGCGCACGCTTCGACGTTCGGTATAACGCGCACGGCGGCCGCATCCTGTGGGCATCGTTCCCAAATCTCAGCCAGTTCAGTTTCGTTGGCTTCCGCATCGGTGTGACGTTCCGGTAAGACCAGGGGGCCGGCGCAAACGAGGCGGCTCAGTGGGTGGCAAACAAAACCAACTATTTCACCTTTGCTTCAACGCTTCACCAGGAGGTCAAGCCATGAATCACTCGAATTACGTACTGTTCCTTGCGTTGATACTTTCCACGTTCGTCCTCCCGGCGTTGTCTCCTCTCCGGGCTGTCAGCTCTGAGTGGGACAATCTCACCATTCTGAAGCCGGGCCAATTAATCCGTGTGGAGCTGAACGGCTCCAAATCCTACGAGGGGGCGTTTCAGGCGCTGGACGACGAAGGCATTACGCTTCGGCAGCCAGCGGGTGAGCAGACGGTTGCGCGAAAGGACACTCTCCGCGTTTATTTCAGGAGCAAGAATCACCGCGTGCGAAACATGATCATTGGCGCGGGGATTGGAGTGGTCCTGGCGGGCCTCGCCGTTAAAGTCAACAGCAGCACCTGGTTTGAAAACACCGGGATGCGCAACATTGGGTGGGTCTGGCCGGTGGGTCTAGGTGTATTTGGCGGCATCGGGGCCGCGATCCCCACCGGGGGATGGCACGAGGTTTACCGCGCGCGCCGTCCCCGAAGGTCCACGACTGGCGGCGCGCGCCCCAGCGCCTTATGATAACCCCTCAGGAATTGGAGTAGAATGACTCCGTGCCCTGGTAGGGAGTGGCCTGGAACGATGGAATTCGATCTACGGCTTTTCCGGAGGAAAAACCATCACGGAAATATGCACCCGGAATGCAGATTTATCTGGCGCCGGAAAGACAGGCCACAGGGTGTTAGCCGCCGCGCTGTTGCTGCTTTGTGCAAAACTCCTGGCGGCGCAGGACGTGGAGCGGCATTTACTGCCTGACCAAAGGAAGCTCAGCGAAATCTCTGCGGCAAAGAATATGAACGGTGCCAAGGGCGCTTCGACGGACAGCGGCGCCGCCGAGACTCTGCCGAATGCTCCCGAGCCACAAACCACAGCACCGCCTCATAATCCGCAGACCCCTTCGTTGTCGGGGCAAGCGCCCGCTCCGCGTGAAAGTCATGCCGGCGTCATTGCCGTTCTGCCTCCCGCCATCAGCCATGTCCGCCTCAGGCCGGAAGACAAACTTCATCTCTACATCCACCAAGCCTTTGGTCCGCAGAATTTCATTCTTCCCGCATTCGGAGCGGGTTTCGACATGCTGAATCCGCCGCGCCGCTATCCGCGCGAATGGAAGGACGGTGGGGGAGCCTTTGAGAGATGGTATGGAGAACTGATTGCGACGAGCGCCTCGGCTCGAGCGGGGCAGCACCTGACTCAGATTGCTTTGCATGAAGATCCGCGCTACGTTCCGTCCGCCAGCAAGAACGCCCTGGTTCGAATATCTCACGGCGTGGCCTTTACCTTCGTCGACAAAACCGATTCCGGACACAACACATTCGCCTTTTCGAACTTCGCGGGCGCGGCGGCAGGCGGCTTCGTCGGCATGGGCATTCTGCCGGATCGATATAACGATGTCACCCATGCCGGGCGCCGGGCGTTGCGCGGACTTGGAAGCGTTGCAATTGTCAACATCATCACGGAGTTTCGACCCGAGTGGGCACCCCTCTTTAAAAAGACCCACGTCCCCACCCTTCTTCCCGAATGGTGGTTTCCCCGGCGCCCACGTCGCCCTTAGAAACTTTGGGGTTGGTCACTGCTGAGCGCTTCCTGCCGGTTGGCCTGCGAGGCGATCACCGCCCGCGCCTTCTCCAACTCCTGCACCAGCTTTTTGGCGATTCCCTGCGCCGCGTGCGGACCGTCGAGGGCGGTGACTTTACCCGTGGCGAGGACGATTCCCGAATGGGAATCACTCACCGCATAAGTGAAATCGTAGGTGAACAGGGGCCGGTCGATGGTCACCAGCAGTTCCCCTCCCTGGTTGCGATTCATCACGTTGAGTCCGAGGGCGAAAGCCCCCACGAACCACCACCGTGCGTCAGATCCGGGGAAGGTTCCGGCGAGATGCCAGAACCGGCAGGCGATGTCAGGAAAAGTTGGCGATGCTGAAGCCCAAGACCGTGCAGCGCAACAAGTACTTCACCACAAAGACATAGAGTTCAAAGAGGACAGCCGCAGGCAAGAACCGCGGGTGAACGCACTAACCACCCGTAGCCCCTATCCGCGCCAGCAGAAGTGCTTTTCTCCGTGGTCTCTGTGCCTCCGTGGTGAACCGTTTTTGTCCGGCCGAGCTACGGAGTTGCTTTGGCCGAAGTTTGTTTTTGGGGCGCCGCGTTGTAGTTGCCGTTACCTGCCTGGTTGGCGTCCAGGGTGCAGGTTCCGCTGCTGCTCAGCATGGTCACGGTTGCGCTGGTCACCCCGCTCACCGTCTTCCGCCCTCCCAGCGAGCAGTTGCCCAGGCTGCGCACATCCACGGACAACGCTACCCTCAGCCCAGAGGTGGAATCGGCTGCCACAGGGAAAGTGCTTTTGTAGCTCGCACTCGACGGAGCCTTTTGCGTGAACTTGATCGTCTGGCCGATCTTCTGAGCTGCGGCCGAAGTTTGTTGTGGGGCCGCCGCGCTGTAGTCCCCGTTACCGGTTTGCTTGGCATCAATGGTGCAATTTCCGGCGCCCTTCAGCATGGTCACCGTCGCGCTGGTCACCCCGCTCACCGTCTTACTCACTCCCAGCGAGCAGACACCCGCGCTGCCCGCATCCACGGACAAGGCTACCGTCAGGTTCGAGGTGGAATCGGCTGCCACGGGGAAAGTGCTGTGGTAGCTCGCCTTCGCCGGAGCCGCCTTCGTGAACGAGATCGTCTGGCCGATCTTGAGGGCCGTGGTCTTTTGGCTGCGGGTCGCCCCATCGTAGTAAGTGTCCGCAGCCCACGTTACCGTCGAAGTGCAAACACCTATCCCGCTCGTCATCGTATACAGCGTGCCGCTGTTGGTGCATGCCCCGCTTGACGTGTACACCGGCGAACTCGAACTGTTGGTCGTGCTCGCCACTGTGAACGTCCCCTGGTAAGGGGCGCTTTTCGGCGGACCCGTGAACGTCACCGTCGGAGCCAGGAGAGAGACGAAGACATACGCCGCGCCCTGCCAGTCGTTGGCGCCGATGGTAGCATAAGGCGCACCGGCCACGATGGTGCTGCCGTTGCCGGTAACGCCCAGAGAGGAGCCCAAGTAGCTGCCGTCCGAAGTGGTCAGCTTGGCGGTCTGGGGCCAGCCGCTTTGGCGCTTGACGAAAGCATACGCCGCGCCCTTGCCAGGGTCCCCGGCCACGATGGTCCTGCCGTCGCCGCTGATGCCCACAGAGTTGCCAAAATGGTCGTTCCTCGCCCCGTCCGAAGCGGTCAGTTCGGCGCTCTGGACTTCGGGGTAGGTTGCGTTCACCCAGCCCCCCTCGGGCATGACGAAGACATACGCCGCGCCCTCGTAGGAGTTAGAGAAGCCGATGTGAGTATTAGGCGCGCTGGCCACGATCGTGCTGCCGTCCCTGTTAACGCCCACAGACACGCCCAGCACGTCGTTGGGCTCCCCGACCGAGGCGATCAGCTTGGCGGTGAAGGTGGAAGTGGTCGCCCAGCCGGTGCTGGGTTTAACGAACACATACGCCGCGCCCGGGCCGAAAAAGGGAGCAAAAATAGCGCCGGCCACGATGGTGCTGCCGTCGCTGCTGACGCTAACAGAGTAGCCGAACTCGTCCTCGGTCACTCCGCCCGAAGCGGTCAGCTTGGCGGTGAAGGTGGAAGTGGTCGCCCAGCCGCCCCCGGGCATGACGAAGACATACGCCGCCCCCTGGCCGTCAGCATAAATCGCGCCGGCCACGATGGTGCTGCCCTCCCTGCTAACGCCTACAGAGTAGCCCAACTGGTCCTCGCTCACTCCGTCCGAAGCGGTCAGCTTGGCGGTCTGGGTCATGTTGGCCCAGCCCCCCCGGGGTTTGACGAAGACATACGCCGCGCCCTGTTGGGAGTTGGAGCCGATGGTCGCATTAGGAGCGCCGGCCACGATGGTGCCACCGTCGCTGCTAACGGCCACAGAGTAGCCCAACTCGTTGTATTCCGCCCCGTCCGAGGGGGTCAGCTTTGCGACCTGGGTCATGTTCGCCCAGCCGCCCTCGGGCTTGACGAAGACATACGCCGCGCCCGGGCCGCCGCTCCAATACTGAGGCGCGCTGGCCACGATGGTCCTGCCATCACTGCTAACACCCACAGAGTAGCCCAAGTAGTCGTTGGCGACCCCATCCGAGGCGGTCAGCTCGGCCTGCTGGACGAAGGGGTCCACCACCACCGGATAGCGCGCCCCGGCGTCCTCCACCCGCAGCCGCATCTCTTCCCTATCGACCTCCAGCCAAGCCACCAGCGTGCGTCCGCTGGCGTCGTGGGCGGTGAGGCCGGTATAGCGCAGCACCGCTTGGCCATGGCCGTCGCGCAGTGTCAATCCCTCCGCCCGCGCATCCTTTCCCACAGCCCATGAGTCGGCCGTGGCCATCAGGTCTCCGCCAATCTTGAGGGCGATAGTGAGGGGGGAGGAGCCCGGTGTTCCGTTATCCGTTATCCCTTGTCCCGTATCCCGTATCCCGTATCCTGTATCCCGTGTCCCAAGTGCCGGTGGCGCGCTGAGCGTAAAGCCCTGCTCCACCCCCGCCGGACCGTTCACGTACCACTCCACCAGCGACCCATGCTGGTATTCCACCCGGTTACCTTTGCTCCAGGGAGCGGTCCCTTCCACCTTCTTGCGACGCTCGCCATAGCCATAGCCGCTCAGCTCAAGACGCCAGTGCGTCTGGCCCGAGCGCACTTCCATGCCCTGCCGCGTAAAGTCCGCCTGAAGCCTCTGGGCGGGGTTTTGGGCGCTGAGCGCGCCCACGCTTTGTGCCATGGCCATCTTGGCCATGCCCGAGCACGGGCAAGATGCCCGTGGCACGTCTGCCCGGCGCGACTGCGCGCCGGCTTTCGGCCTCACCTGATAGCGGGCATCGTCCCGCCCCAGCGTGGCAGAGACTACCGGTTGGGCGGCCACCGGAAACTCGAAAACCCTGGCCGGGGCTTGCGATTCTCGCCAGCGGCTTTCGCCACCGGCCGTTGAAGTGAAACCTGCGCTGCCGGAATCACGGCGCCGGTGGAGGCATGAATGCCACCCTGCAAGGTTGCCGTGCGGGTGGGAGCCGTCAGGCCCCCGGGAAACACCAAACTCCACGCCACGGCGATGGAGCCGATCAGGACGATCCGTGTCCGAGATCTGGTGGTCGTCATGATGCACCCCCTCTTATCAATTGTATTAATTAAGAGTTTTCTGCTGCCCCACCAGGGCAGGAATTAAGACAGATTTGATGTGCGTGGTTGATTTAAGCCAGACTTGATGGGGCCATCGAGTTAAGCCAGGCTGGATGCCGGCCATCAAGTAAGGCCACACTTGGTTCGAATTAATGCGAAGGGTATATCATCAGGCTCTCCCGCCTGTCAAGTGAATTTGTTATGTTATGAGGTTTCTAATTAAACTCTTAGGAATGCTAGATGGAAACATAACTAAGTGAGTCGTTAATACGCCCAACGCCAAGCGACCGTAGCGCCTCCGCTTTTGAGGTCCGCGGCACTTTCCGAGACTCGCGCTCCCCAACGCGAGGGCAGGCTCCCCTCATGGCAATTCGCGATTTGTGCGAAGTAAGAGCCGCGGACCCCAAAAGCGGGGGTCCGCGCTACGCTGGCTTCTCGCCTGACGTTTTGTCGCCCTCCTTCCTTTTTATTATGTAGCCTCTTTTGCGCTCGACAATGGGCTTAGCCGTGTTATACTACTATAGGAGGCCAGTCATTACGGGCGGACCGGCAAGGCCACCGGCCCATTCCAGGGGTAGGCTGGAACCCGGCCCGGAACGGAAGGCCACCCGCCGCAAGGCCCGGGCGCAGATCGAGAGCATGCACGAACGCTACCGAAGGGTTTGCGTCAACGTCGCAGAGAGACTCGACGAAATGCCATCTCCGGAGAACCTGGCGGCGAAGACGGCTCCCCTGGACGAAAAATCGCTGCTCATGCAGAGACGGGAAGATTCCAACCTGCGCCAGTTGTGGCGGCTCACGAACCTACTTTTGAGGCTCCGAAACGGGGGGCCGACCCTAAGAGATGTTAAAAATGAAGCAACCTCCGGGGATGTGTATGAAAACAAAGGAGAGCATGACAAAATGTCGGGTGAAAATGACGATTTCTTACAGGAAAATGCCGCAACGGAGGGATGATCGACCAGAATCAGTCCGTATTGTCACTAAAAATGCACCCGGCCGACGCTTGGCAACCCGTCAATCATGCCTTCGGCCGGCATTGGGGAGAGGCGACCGCATGACGATGAGGTGTCCCAAAGCACGCGTCGCGGGCGTGGTCATTTGGCCCACGGCGAGCCAGCCGTGGGAAAGAGCGCAGCAGATGGAGCGGGGAGCCCCGCAAGGGGCGATATCTGCTTGTAGTTGGAAGCACGCCCTTGCAGGGAACCGGTCAATGGCCCGACCTTTTCGCGTCGCAGGGGTCAAAACCATGGCTCAGGTTCGTGGCAATTAAAGATTTCCTCAGAATATGTTGATGATATCAAAGCTAGTTAGCGATATTAACCATGATACACTCAAATGGCCAAGTTATTGAAATTAAATTGGTTAACAAGATTGGGTGACGCGGCTCTGCAAAAAAAGGGGGCCCCAAAAAATGCAGGTAAGTCAGCAGAAGTTACTGAAAACAAATGGAGAAAAAATGTCAGCTTTTGGGCCTGTACAGAAGTTATTGAAAAATAAGCTAGTTATAGTTTTCCTCAGAATATGTTGATGAAAAGAAATGGGGTTATCGAAAAAATCGGAGGCGCCGATCAACCCGCCTCGCTACCGTGGGTTGCTCAATCCGGGCTACTTCCCCTTTTCCGATTGCAACAGCCGGTAGGCGTCACTCTTGGAGACGCCGCGGGCGCGCGCCACGATTTTCAAGGCGGCTCGTTCATCGACCTTGCGCGCCGCCATGACCGCCTGGATTTCAGAGGTGATGGAGGCCGCCGGCGGGGCGCTTTCGCTAGCCTCGACGGTGGCGGGCAGGCCGATCAGCACGGTGATTTCGCCCTTGACCGGCTTTCTCTTCAAATACTCGAGGGTGGAGCTGAGGGTGCCGCGCAGGAACTCCTCGTGGACTTTCGTCACTTCCCGGGCAACCACGATGTCGCGTTCGCCGAGGATCTCCCGCGCGTCCCGGAGCATCTCCACCAGGCGATGCGGCGCTTCGTAGAAGATCAGCGTCTTGGTGGCGCTCTTGAGTTCCTCCAAGGCCTTCCGGCGCTCGCCCTTCTTGCTGGGCAGGAATCCCAGGAAGCGGAACTTATCCACGGGCAACCCGGAAGCTGCCAGCGCCGCCACGAAGGCCGAGGCGCCGGGCACAGGGATCACCGGGATGCTGTGGCGAATCGCCAGGTGCACCAACCGGAAACCCGGATCAGACACCACGGGCATGCCGGCGTCCGCGACCAAGGCAATGCTGCTCCCCTCTTCCATCTGGATAATCAGCTCGGGGGCGCGGGTCATTTCATTGTGCTGGTGGTAACTTATGGTGCGCGTTTGAATCTTATAAGCATTGAGGAGTTTCTGCGTGCGGCGAGTGTCTTCGCAGGCAATCAGGTCGACCTCTTTGAGAATGCGGATGGCGCGGAGCGTAATGTCCTCAAGATTTCCAATGGGAGTGCCGACAACATATAGCTTGCCGTGCTCGCCATTGGCGGGCTCCAGGGGATCAAGGAAACTGGCTCGGGCTGGCATAAGAGGTTGACCGTCCGCAAAGGGAATTGAAATCGCGGGAACAGTGTATCAAGTCGGCGCGTGTATCTCAAGCCAGTCAATCGAGGGATCTCAAATCCTCGTACCTTGGGCTTTATCAGATTGCGCTGGATGTGGTAGTATGAGAAAAGGTTATATGGGGATGCGTTGCAAAGCCCAAGCCGATGCAACCCGATTGCGTCGTGCATCATCAATGGTAAGGGCAGAGGTTTGAGTCAAAACCATGCGTCCGGGCAGCGAATCAGCCCGAGGAATGGGAACAAAGGTTAATGCCAACCAGCAATCTTCAGGTTGAAGCCGGTCCGGGAAATATGCCGCCCAAGGATTCATTCGCACCCGCACCCGCGAGTGACGAGGGTTTTAAAGTCACCATCGTCGAGACCCCCTCCTTTTTCGTTTCCGCATTTCGGCAGATCCGCGACTTGTGGCGCGAACCCAAGGTGACGGTGCCCGCGCAGTACTATCGCGGCGAAGTCAAGCTGCCGGCCACGGATATGCGCCCCTGGTTCATGGACCTCCCCGCCCAGATCAAGGTCGCACTGGAAAAGCCTCGCGACCCGATCGGGATTTACAACCGTGGGCAGCAGGAAAAGCGCATCCTGTGCGCGTTCGCCGCGGCTGTGGTATTGGGAGCGGCCGGCTGGTTCCTGCGGCGAGACGCCGGTATGCTTTTAGGGGTGATCGCAGGATTTGCCCTGGGTGAATTGGCAAGCTCGCTGAGATTTAAGAACCGGCCCTACCCTCCCGACATTTGGGGCGACTATCGCATGCAACCAGCCTCCTGGGTGAATTCCCTGCTGGTGCATGCCATTGCGCTGACGCTCCTCTTGCTACCCTTCATTCTTTCGCGCATGTGGCAGCCGGTGAAAGCGGCTACCAAGGTCCAGATCGTGGATATCTCACCCTACCTCTCGCAATTGCCTCCCTCGGCAGGCAAGAAGGCCGGAGGAGGTGGAGGCGGTGGAGATCGCTCGCCGACCCCGGCGTCGAAAGGCGCCATTCCCAAGTTCTCGAAGACCCAGCTCGCCCCACCGATGGCAGTGATTCCGAACCCGGCCCCGCAACTTCCGGTTGCGCCCACGCTGCTGGGGCCCCCGGAATTGAAGCTCCCGGCCATGAGCGCCAACATGCCTTGGGGTGATCCGAATGGGGTGCTCGGTCCTGCCTCGAATGGCCCGGGATTTGGCGGTGGCATCGGAAGCGGAGAAGGCACGGGGGTTGGTTCCGGCAAAGGCGGCGGCCTCGGTCCCGGCGAAGGCGGCGGCGTAGGAGGCGGGGTTTATAGCGTGGGTGGCAACGTCAGTGCTCCCGTCGCCATTTATAGGCCCGACCCTATGTACTCCGAGGAAGCTCGCAAGGCGAAGTACCAAGGCACGGTCGTGCTATGGATCGTGGTCGATACCTCCGGGGCGGTCACGGATTGCAAAGTCGTAAAGCCTTTGGGTCTGGGCTTGGATGAAAAAGCCGTCGAAACCGTTAGGACGTGGAAGTTCAAACCTGCCATGCGAAACGGTACGCCCGTGCCGGTGCGCGTCATGGTGGAAGTCAGCTTCCGGTTATTCTGAGCACCCTGCCTTGCTGCGCGGACAACGTGCGTCAAGGGGTTTGGAAAAGAACCCTTGACAACCCATGATACGCCCGTATTAACCTATTGAAGCACCACCCTGGGAGGTCGTCTAACGGTAGGACCGCAGACTCTGGATCTGTGTATCGGGGTTCGAATCCCTGCCTCCCAGCCATTCATTCTAAAAGACTTATCCGACATTCCATGCTCGGCTACTCCTTGCCGGTTGCACGGGGGTTGCAGAAAGTGAACTTGACCTGTGGTCCTGACCTCCGGCACTAAACTGGGTCCTTACGAAATCCTTTCGTCGCTCGGTGCGGGCGGGATGGGGGAAGTGTATCGCGCCCGCGATACGCGCCTCGGCCGCGACGTTGCGCTGAAAGTCTTGCCGGAAGCGTGGGCTCGCGACGTGGAACGCCTGGCGCGCTTCGAGCAGGAAGCTCGCGCTGTCGCGGCGCTGAACCATCCGAATATCCTGGCGATTTACGACACCGGGACGCACCAGGGCGCGCCCTTCCTGATCACCGAACTGCTCGAAGGCGAAACCCTGCATGAGCGGCTGCGCTCCGGTTCGCTGCCGCTCCGCAAAGCTCTCGAGGTGGCCGCGCAGGCGGCGCACGGCGTGGCCGCGGCGCACGTGAGGGGAATCGTCCATCGCGACCTGAAACCCGCGAATATTTTTCTGATCTCCGACGGCCGCGTGAAGATTCTTGATTTCGGTCTGGCGAAGCTCACGGAGCGGAACGTCTCGGACCTCAACCAAATGCAGTCTCCAACGCTCACGGCGGACGCGGCCCTGCAGACTCAAGCGGGCATGGTGCTGGGGACGGTGGGTTATATGTCGCCGGAGCAGGTGCGAGGCAAGCCCGCCGACGGGCGCGCCGACATCTTTGCGCTGGGGACAATTCTCTACGAAATGCTTTCCGGCCGGCGGGCGTTTGAAAGAGATTCTTCCGCCGACACGATGGCCGCGATCCTGAAGGAGGAGCCTGCGGAACTTTCGGACGAGGGCGGGAAAATTCCGCCGGCCGTTGACCGCGTGGTTGGCCACTGTCTGGAAAAAAATCCGGCCGAGCGCTTTCAATCGGCGCGCGATCTGGCCTTCGCGCTCGAATCCGCCGCTTCGCCGTCAACACCCGATGCCCGCGCGGCGATGGAGCCGCGCCAACGGCGGAGCCCATCGTGGCTGGTTGGCGCCGCCCTCACCGGGGCGCTGGCGGGCGTCGCCTGGCTGGGTTTTCTTGCCGGAACCCGGCGCGCTCAATTCTCGCCGCCGACTTACCTGCAACTGACGCTGGAGCCCGGTTACGCGGGCCCCGCCCGATTCAGCCGCGACGGCAGCGCCGTCGTGTACTCAGCGGCGTGGAATGGCGGTCCCCTACAACTGTACTTGCGGCGCAGCGGTGGGACGCAATCGCGGCCGCTCGGCGTTGATGCCGACGTGCTGGGTATCGCGGACGACGGCGACATGGCCGTGATTCTGAAGCACCGGTTTATGGCCTCGTGGCTGGCCAAGGGAACGCTGGCGCGCCTGCCCCTGGAGGGAGGCACGCCCCGCCCGGTGCTCGAGGACGTTTACGCGGCCGATATCACTCGCGACGGGCAACGCTTCGCGGTGGTGCGCAGCGTGAACGCCCGGCAGCAATTGGAATTCCCCATCGGCAGGGTCCTGTTCCAAACCGTGGGCTGGATCTCCGACGTGCGACTCTCTCCCGATGAAACGCAAATTGCCTTTCTGGAGCACCCGCTTGTCCCTGACGACGGTGGCGCCGTCGCGGTCGTCGATTTGAAGGGCAATTACCACCGCTTGACGCAGCTCTACGCGTCCTGCCATGGCCTTGTTCTGGACGCCCGACGGAAAAGAGATCTGGCACACGGCCGGCCTGGCAGGGGAAGAGGCGGGCCTCTATGCGGTGACCCCGGCCGGCCATTTCCGCGGGGTCATGCGGGCCCCCGTCGAGACGCAGATCCAGGATATTTCCCCGACGGGCAGAGTGCTGCTGGAAAGTGTGCACTACCAGATCGAGATGGGAGTGAAACGAAGCGAAGAGAAGCAGGCGCGCGAATTCGACCCGAGCGTGGATATGGGCGCCATCTCACCGACGGGCGAGTGGGTGGTGTTCTCTTATTATCAAGGAAAGGATTATCAGGTCTTCCTGCGCAACACGAATGGGACTCCGGCGGTCCTGTTGGGAGAAGGCTTCGGCGTGGGTATTACGCCGGACGGCCGGATGGTGCCTGCGATGCTGGGCGGCAAGCCTCACAGCCTGGTCCTTTACCCGACCGGCGCGGGTGACCAGCGGGTGATCGACTTGGGCAATTTGAATGCTGCCTCCTCGTCGACCGAAAATGGCGTCACTTTCTCCCGTGATGGACGTTTTGGCTTGCTGAACGCTTACGACCCAACGCAGGAGATTCGCGAGTACCTTCTGGACATGAGCACGGGCCGCTTGAGAGCGGTGACGCCCGCCGGCACCAAGAGCGGGAAGCTCTCCCCCGACGGCGCCCAAGTCGTGACGTGGAACGTGGCCACGCAGAAATGGATTTTGGTCGAGGTCGCCTCCGGCAAAACCCGCGACCTTCCCGGAATCGAGGAAAATGACGCGGTGATCTCGTGGGGTGCGGACGGCCGATCGCTTCTGGTCTGGAACCAGGAATTGCCGGCCCGCATCGACCGGGTGGACATCTCCACCGGCCGCCGACGGTTTGTGCAATTGGTGGAGCCCATCGCTTCGCTGGGATCGATGTACGCGCGCGTGATGACCTCCCAGGACGGAAAGGTCGCAGCCTACCGGCAGCGCCGCGGGCTCTATAGCGTTTATATCGCCGAGGGGCTGCGCTGAGTGGAGAATACTCACAGAGCCGGTCCGCGCGGTTGGCCCATCGCCCCCCCAAGGGGCGATCTAATCTAGCCCAGGCCAACGGCTATAAGCGCTAACTTAAGCCACAATTCCATCCGGCCGGGCCGTCAGCCAACCCAAAGGCGGGAGGGCCGAACACATCGACGTTTTGCCGACGATGAGACCCAATGGCCGCGGGCTACGGACAATAGCTGCCGACTGCGCACGACGCAAGAGTTGAGCGACTTCGCTCTACACTACGGCGTTGCTCGCGGGTAATCCTCGAAGATAGGTTTATCTACGGCTATTCCGTTTGGTTGCACGACACTTGTATGGTTAAGGCGTTTACCGTCAATGTCAGTGGTTGTGAGAGGTTTGAGATGCCATTTGATTTTGTGAAACGCCCCTGTAGGCGCAATTTCTTCCAGCCGCGAACCCAAAGCTTCAATTCCGGCGCTATAATAGCCTCTGCGCCTGTTGCGGGGCGCGATTTTGAAAATCCGGCAATCGCTCAACAGCAAAGACGTTCGAAGCGTTGGAGTCGCCATGGACAGTATTGTCACAGCCAAACAGCTTGAGTTGTGGTCCAACAGTCTCGACGGGGAAGCGGAGCTTCCAGGAGTCGTGGCCTCGCTGATCCGAGCTTCCTGCCCGACATTGCAATCGTACCGTTTCCCGCATGGTGACGCCTCGCGGACGCACGGTTTCGATGGGGTAGCCGAGGTCCTGGAGGGCAATGTCTTCGTCCCAAAACGCCGCTCCATCTGGGAATTTGGGGCGGGAGAACACTACAAAACAAAAGCCGACAAGGACTATGACAAGCGGACGAAGGAGCTGAGTTCTGAAGAGCGATCCACTCAGACATTCATTTTTGTAACCTCGCGCATATGGGATACCGGTTTTGAAAAGTGGAAAAAGGACCGGTCGGCCGGCGGGTGGCTGGAGGTCCGACTTTATGATGCAAACTCATTGGATCATTGGCTCGCGGATTATCCGGCTGTCGCTATCCCTCTAGCGCGTAAGCTTGGCATCATCCCCCCGAGCGGAGTCAGAACGCTAGACCATTTTTGGGATGAGTATCGCCTGAATTTTGCCCCTCCGTTGAAGGAGGAACTGTTGTTGAACGGCCGCGAAGACAGGGCAAAGCGGTTATGTGAGGCGCTGAGCGCTGGACTGCCAGATTTAAGTAAGTGGCAAGCCGACTCACCGGTTGAAGCCGTCGCATTCATCGCTGCGGCCATCATGAAGGCTGAGGCGGAAACTTCGCTTTTCCTGCGTGCCAAAACCCTAATCCTTGAGACGAGGGAGGCAGCAGAAACTGTGCCGACTACCAACCGTTTCAATTTCATCCTAACCCCCCCAGCGAGCCGCATGGGCCCTGCGCTGGCAAGAACGAACCAAGTGATTCTCGCTCTAGGCAGCGACGACCGAGCTGACGGGTCGGAGGTGCTTGAGTGGATGAACACGAAGGACTTTGCTGCCGGCCTGAAAGCAATGGGCATCCAGGATGACGAGGCGTTCCGGTTGGCTGGCACGTGTCGCCGCAGTCCCACGGTACTTTCGCGGCTAATTCCTAGCGGTACGGCGACCCCTCCAAAATGGCATGACAATCCTAAGTTGGTTCCCATCATGTTGGCGGGAGGTTGGGACGCGTCGAACAAGCACGACCTCGCCATTGTCGAGAAGCTGTGTAATACATCCTATGACAGCGTCGACGCAGAGGTTCGCTGGCTTGCGTCACTGTCGGACGCCCCATTGGATCTCGAAGGCACGGCCTGGACGCTTCGCTCGCATAAGGATGCATTTACGTTACTCGGATGCCTCATCGACTCCGGGTCCCAAGAACGATTGCGTGAGGCCTGCTTGGACGTCTTTTCCGAGAGGGACCGCACACTCGATATTCCAGAGGAGAAGAAGCCAGTCATTCCCACGAGGGGAGATGACTTTCGCCACTCCGAATGGCTGAGGCGTGGGCTAGCAAGGACACTCCTACTGATCTCTGGGCTGCACGAAGCGGCGAAGTTTAAGGTCATCGGCGCCACGCCTGAACAGTATGTTGAAAGCGTGGTCGGCTCTATACCTGGAATTTCGAACGACGTTCGTTTGCTCGCGAGCCTGAAGTCGGAGTTTCCCCGTCTTGCGGAGGCCGCTGCACGCCCTTTGGCCTACGCCCTCGAGCGGATGCTCGAGGGTGACAGCAAAGGCTGGACGTCAGTCGTTTTCCGCGACAAGAAGGATGAGTCGCTCTGGGGTTCATTTAGCCCTCACACTTACCTGCTCTGGGCTCTGGAGACCATAGCGTGGAGCCCGGAATACCTTCACCGAGCCACGTCTATTTTGATGACCCTCGCAGAATTCGATCCGGGAGGCAAGCTGGCGAATCGACCAATCAAGAGTCTTCGCGAGATTTTTCTCGCTTGGCGACCCAACACGAATGCTTCACTCGACGATAGGGTCGCAGTCCTACGCTCGATTTGTCGCAAGCGCCCGGGTGTCGGCCTCCAACTTGTGATGTCCCTGCTGCCGACGAATCACGATTTTTCAAGCGGTACGGCTAAGCCCCATCTCAGAGATTTCGGCGAGGCAAAAAGCAAAGCAACAACGGTCACGGATGTGCATCATGCGTTTCGGCAGTATGAAGACCTAGCCGTCGAGTTAGCCGAGACCGACATGACTCGTTTGACTGCACTCGTCGATAGCTTGGCGCAGCTAGAACCACACACCCGTGAGCGCGCGATTGCTGCGATTAGCGCTTCGGCTAAGAATGCCAGCTCAGACGCGACGTTTCAGCTTTGGTCTAAACTGCGTGACCTTGTGCAAAAACATCGCGGTTTTCACGACGCTGACTGGGCGCTGAAACCTGATCAGCTAACCCCTCTGGAGGATCTCTGCCGGGAAATTGCGCCGCGCGACCCGGTTCGTCAGATTCAGTGGCTTTTTGACGAGTATACCCCCCGTGCCGGGCCATCATCGGGACAGGATTATGTTGCGGAAGCTAACCGCGATCGGCGCGACGCTCTGGGTACTCTTTTGCAGGAGCATGGCCTTTCAACGGTCCTAGACTTAGCGAGAGCCGCGAAGCTTCCTCATTTTGTCGGGTATGCACTTGCTGAGGCTGCTGCCGATCTCGACGTTCTCCATCAGGCGATTGCCCTCGCTACCGCTCCAGGTTCTGGCATAGACCCAGATTTTACAATGTCGCTGTCAGGGGCGGCGCACGTGTTACACGGGCCAGCTTGGGACAATTGGATTGGCCAGTTTGCAAGAACGCTCGATCCCGGCGTTGCCGCAAGCCTGTTTTTCCGATGGGAGGACTCGCATGCAACTTGGGACTTCGTTGGCTCGCTCACACCAGATATCGAGAAGGAATACTGGAATCGGAAAAGGGCGTTCCGGCCATCCTCGCAGCAAGACATCGAGTTCGCCTTTGATAAATACGTTCAAGCTGGTCGGTTCAGCGCAATTCTTGAGATGGTTGCGTACCAAGAGAGCATCCTTCCAACACCCCGGTGCATTCAGGTGCTTCAGGGTCTTGCTCACGAACTGAGCAAGGATGCTTGGAAGTTGCAACATGTCCAGTATGAGATAGTTCATATGATTCAAGCTCTGCAACAACGGGAAGATGCCGATCTCGAAGCTCTCGGCGCACTCGAATACCAATATCTGCCACTCCTGGAATTCCAAGCGGAGCCTACTGCTCTAAATCGTCTACTTAGTACGTCGCCGCAGCTCTTCGCCAGCGTGATCCGTGATGCATTCAGACCAGCTTCAGGGGAAACCGGAGAAGTCACGGATGAGCGCCGCTCGCGTGCGGGACAAGCATATCGGTTGCTCCGATCAGTGAAAACGGTGCCCGGCTTCTCCTCCGGTACCGAAGACGTTCAATACCTAAGGTCTTGGATCTTTGAGGTGAGAAGACTGGCAAAGGAAGCTGATCGAGCGGTCATTACAGATCAGCAAATAGGGCAAATCCTTGCCTATGCGCCCTCGGATGTAGAAGACCACGCGTGGCCCTCAAAGCCAATCCGGGATTTGATCGAAGAGCTCAGTGCTGACCAGGTCGAAGTCGGCATCGCCATCTGCCGCTTTAACCAGCGAGGCGCGTTTACGAAAGCAGTGTACGACGGCGGCACGCAAGAGAGGGGTCTAGCCAGCCAATATCGCGAGTGGGCGGAAGTTGCCCGCCATTGGCCCCGAACGAGCGCACTGCTGCGTCGGATCGCCGACGATTGGGACGCCCACGCGAGGCGGGCGGACACAGAGGCTGAGCTCGATCAATTGCGCAATGGCCAATGAAGCCGCGTCCATATGTGCCCCAAGTCGCTTGCCCTGGATGGCGGCTGCACTCAATTCCCCCTCCTTCGTGTCTTTTGGGGAACGCTGCGAGCCCTGTCGCCGATAGGGAAATATTCCCCAAACCTAGCGGCTGTAAATTGAAACGCACCTCCTTTGTCGTGTGGCCAGTTGACGACAAGTCGCCTTACCGGAGAAGTGACCGAAGGCCCCCCAAAAGTGGTAGCATAAAACCCCAGATTGCCCGCCGAAAGTCGCCCAGTGTTTACCGATGAGTCCGAAGGGTCAATCCGAAATTCTGTACGGGCAACGGGGCGTCTGGAAGCAATACACTTGGGTGTATGATGGTCCCCGAACTAGTTAAGTTAGCGCTTATGGGCCAACGGCCTGGGTCCGAGAGCCCCTGCGTACCCTGTCCAAGAATTCGTAGTTTCTGAGGAGTGAGAATATGCGTACGCTCGTAGAAATCATCTTGGCATTATGTATCTCCATGAGTGCAGCCTACGGTAAGGTCGTGGTGTTTTGGCAAGATGGGTTTCCCACCCTCGAAAGCCAGCCCGTCCCCCAGGAGATCCTGCGGAAGGCGCTGGACGGCACGCAGCCGGAATTTGCGAATCTCGATGAGTTGATCAAGCCCGAGACCCTCCGCGCGGCGGAGTTGCTGGTTCTCCCGTATGGCTCCGCCGTTCCCACCGACGCTTGGGTGGCGGTCTGGAAGTATTTGCAAACCGGCGGAAATCTGCTGGTGCTGGGGGGCCGGCCTCTCGCCATCCCCGTGCGGAAGGAAGCTGGAGGGTTCATCGCGGACCAAGCGGAGATAGCTTACTCTCGCGCGATTGGCATTGAGCACACCTACGAGGCGCCGTTGCGGACCGGGCTGAAGTTCATGTGGAAAGATGCGACATTCAGCGGTGGCGACGTCGAGGCGAAGCGCGTTTTTGTGATCGAGGAGGTGAGCCGCGGCCTGGCCTATCTCCAGAACTCCGCCGGTGAGCGCGTGGCGGCCCCGGTCGTCGCCACGGATTTCATCCGCGGCGAAGGTGAAGAAGGGGGATTGTCGGGCGCACGCATCGTGATGCTCGGCTTCGAACCCGTGCCCGGTTACTGGTCGCAACCGGAAGCTCTCGCCATCATCAGCCAGGCCGCTGACTACGCCCGCCAAGGTGCAACGGCCTTTCGAGTGGAAATGCAAAACGCCACGGTGCTGGCAGGCGAGATTCCTCAGTTCGTCGTTCGCCTGAACAATGCGCACAAGCAACTCCAGGGGCAGGAGCAATCGGGAACGGTGCGCATCGAGCTGCTTGGGGGTGACAAGGTTCTGGCCACACGCCAGGTGAATTGTTCCGGCGATACTGTGGACGAACTGGTGGCTTTTGAGGATCAGAAGGCGCTCGCGCCGGGACTCTACGAGGTTCGCAGCACCTATGAAGACGCCGGGAAGCCGCGCGAGATCTACCAAACCGGCTTCTGGGTCCGTGACGACCGACTGTTGCACTCCGGACCCGTCTATGGCGTGAAGGGCGATTTCCTGACCCGGGATGGCGCTCCCTTTTTCCCCTTCGGCGCCAACTATTTCACCACCGAGCGCTACGGTTGGGGATTTCATGGCGCGGGCAATGCGTGGGTGTGGGAGCGTGACTTCGCGGAGATGGAGCAACACGGTGTCAGCTTCATCCGCACGGGCGTATGGAATGATCACCTGGAAATATTTGACGGCGCCACCGGCCAGGTAAAGGAGCGATTTCTGCGCAATTTGGAGGCGTTTCTCCTCTCGGCGGCGCGCCATCACATTCACGTCAATTTCACTTTCTGCGCCTTCGACCCGCAGACCGTCATGCGCCATCCCGGCGAGGAATCGCTCCTCACCGGTCCCGGGACCAATCCCTACACGGATCCCGTCGCCGTCCGCGCGCAACAGAAATACGTGCTTTCCATCGTCCGGCGCTTCAAGGACGTGCCGCACCTGAGCTGGGACTTGATCAACGAGCCGAGCTTTTCGAATCCCCAACATTTGTGGCGGGGCAACACGCCCAATAACGATCCCACCGAGCTGGCCGCGTGGCGTGTCTGGTTGCGCGAGAAATACGGGGCGCTGGATGAGTTGGCGCGTGCCTGGAACGTAACACCGGAAGAGCTGGGGAGTTTTGAAAGCCTTCCCTTGCCGGGGCGCGATGACCTTGCCCATGAGCGCTACGGCAATCCGCGCCTGGTGCGGGCCGTCGATTACAACCTGTTTGCGCAGGAGATGTTTCGCCGCTGGGTGGGCAAGATGACGGCTGCGATCCGCGCGACCGGCAGCCATCAACTCACGGACGTCGGCATCGATGAGGGGGGCGTCACCGATCGCGTGCTGAACCAATTCTTTGCCGACGCTGGCGTCGATTTTACCGTGAATCATACCTATTGGCGGGACGACGCGCTGCTCTGGGATTCCGTGGCCGCCAAGCGCGTGGGCGTTCCGAACTTCGTGGGCGAGACAGGTTACCAGCCCGTCTGGCGGCCGGACGGCGTGCCTCGCTACGACGAGCTGACGGCCTTTGGGCTGGTCGAACGCAAATGGGCGCTGGGCTTCGCCGCCGCGAACAGCGGCGCCTTGCAATGGGAATGGGGGACGGGAGGCGACTTCGGCATCAAGCGCAGCGACGGATCAATCAAAACCTGGGAAGACATGATGCGTGAAATGGGCCGCTTTGCCGCCCAGGCCGCGCCCTACGCCCTGGGGTTGAAGTTGCCGGAGGTGGCGATCGTGCTGCCCCAATCGCTTCAGCTTTCCGTGTACAACTCGACCGCGCTCGAAGCCCAGCAAAACTGCGTGCGCGCACTCTACCACTACGCCCGCGCCTCAGCATATGTCGTGGGCGAGGATCAGACTCAGGCGCTCGGCAACCCCAAGCTCATCTTGCTGCCCTCCCCCTGGACGCTCAATGAACAGGCTTGGCAAGCCATCCTGGCAAAAGTCCGCGAGGGCGCCACCCTGCTGGTCACCGGGAGCTTCGATAACGACGAGCATTTTCATCCCACCGCCCGGGCAAGCCAACTGGGACTCGACCTCCATTCCGGCTTGCTCACCACGCGCGAGAATCCTCTCACTTGGCCGGGAGGGGGAGATGCGTTAAGTTTCTCGGGTGAGAAGACAACCTTTCTGGAACGAAATCTCCTGCCCAATAGCCAGTCGATCCTGGAGAAACCCCTGGGCAAAGGCCGGATCATTTTCGTGTCTTTTCCCGTTGAACTTAATGACAACCTCCAGGCGGTCGGCGACCTTTATCGCTATGCGCTGCAAGTGGCCGACGTCCGAGAAGCGTACTCCACGCAATCAAATGATCCCGGCATGCTGATCTGCCCCACGCAATTCGACCATGCCAGGCTCTATGTGCTGACTTCCGAATCGTCGGCGTCGGAACTGTCTTTCCGAGATACCCGGAGTGGAAAGGTTCTTGCCGGCAAGCTCGAGCCTGGGCGGGCGGCTCTGCTGCTGGTGAGCGACCAGGGAGAATTGCTGGCAAGCTACAACTGGTTAGCTAAGGGACTGTAGCATGCCGCGAGGTGCGGGAGCACAACCTTTCCGAAGGGTGCGCGACGCCGTGGCGGCCTTTGACCAAGCGGATTGTGGATAAAGGGCGAATGCCCACGAATGCCCATAGCATCCCGAACCGTATTGACAGACATGTTGTTGGGGCGGGAGACTGGGAGGCCATCGGATTTGCATGAGGACCATGCGAGTAGGACAAAATGGGCATTCGTGCTAAAAGGCCAAACCGGTCGAGTATGGACATTGCGTCACACACGGTGTCCCACGCCCCAAGCCTCATGCCTTCCCCTGGTGACTACGGTGCGCTGGGTCGAGCGCAACCGCGTCGGGTCCCAGCCGCTCGGCTGGTCCTTCTCGCACTCCTCATGGTATCGGCAGGGGTAGGCAAGGCTCATGCGGGGTCTACGAAGCAGGCACAAGTTGGCCCCGCGCACCGGCCTCCCATCACGATTGACTATCCCCAGGGCGGGTCGATTTTCCCTCCCGAAATCATCCCTCCTACTTTCATTTGGCGCGACGCGGCGGAGAATGCCACGCGCTGGAGAATAGACATCGTGTTCCGCGACGGCTCGGCCGCAATCCGCACCGAATCTGCTGGTGAGCGGTTGGCCCTCGGTGAGATTGACCCGCGCTGCGTCTCGGCGACGAATGAATTGCCCAAGCTCACGCCGGAACAGGCTGCGGCGCACACCTGGATTCCCTCCCCCGATGTCTGGGAGGCGATCAAGAAGCACTCCGTCGCGAATGCCGCGGTCGTGACCATCAGCGGGTACAGCGAGCAAGACTCGAAGCACGCCGTGTCGAGCGGGCGCGTCACCATCCACACGTCCCAAGACCCGGTGGGCGCACCCATCTTTTACCGCGACGTGCCGCTGATGCCCTCGGAAACGGAGAAGGGGATCATCAAGCCTTTGGCCTCGAGCGCAGTTCACCTGATCGAGTGGCGGCTGCGCGACATCGGGAAATCCGAGAGCCGCGTGGTGCTGAAGGAAATGGTCACATGCGCCAATTGCCATTCTTTTTCCCGCGATGGCAAGACGATGGGGATGGATATGGATGGCCCCGCGAACGACAAGGGGCTCTACGCGATCGTTCCCGTCCAACCCCAGATGACCATCAACACCACCGACATGGTTACCTGGAATCCTTCGCAGGACCGGCAGGTGGGCCTGAACCGGGTGGGGTTCATGTCGCAAGTTTCCCCGGACGGAAAATATGTGGTCACCACCGTAAACACGGCGGACCGGGCCCCCCAGAACAATTACTACGTGGTCAATTTCACGGACTACCGGTTCCTCCAGGTTTTTTACCCGACGCGCGGAATTCTGGCGTGGTACAGCCGGGACACCGGCCGGCGCGAACCCCTGCCGGGCGCGGATGATCCGCGCTATGTGCAGGCCGACGGCGTGTGGAGTCCGGATGGCAGTTACCTGGTCTTCGCCCGGGCGGAAGCGAAAGAACCCTATCCGCCCGACGGGAAAATGGCCGCTTACGCCAACGATCCCGAGGAAGTGCAGATTCAGTATGATCTCTACCGCGTTCCCTTCAACGGGGGGCAAGGGGGCCAGCCGGAGGCTATCGCCGGCGCTTCGGGCAATGGCATGAGCAATACGTTTCCCAAGGTCTCGCCGGATGGCCGCTGGATCGTTTTCGTCGAGTGCCGCAACGCCCAGTTGATGCGTCCCGATAGTCAACTTTATATCGTGCCGGCCCAGGGCGGGCAGGCAAGACGAATGCGCTGCAACACGCGGCTCATGAACTCCTGGCACAGCTTCTCACCGAACGGCCGCTGGCTGGTCTTTTCCTCCAAGGCGCGCTCGCCTTACACCCAGATGTATCTCACCCACCTCGACGAGCAGGGTAACGACAGCCCCGCGATCCTGATTGAGAACTCGACGGCCTCGAATCGCGCCGTAAACCTCCCCGAGTTCGTGAACATTCCCCAAGATGGCATCGTGGCCATCGCCACGCCAGCGGTCGACATGTACAAGAAATTCGACCACGCGGCGGAATTGGGCAACCAGGGCCAATATGACGAGGCGATCGCCGCCTGGAAGGAACTCGTCGCGGCCAATCCTGATGATACCCGCATCCACAACAACCTGGGCGCCGCGCTGGCGCTGAAGGGCCGATATGTCGAAGCGATCCCCGAGTATGAAAAGGCTCTGGAGCTGAACCCGCAATACCACGCCATTCACAACAATTTGGGCCGCGCGCAGCTCGCGGCCGGACGGCCCGATGAGGCCATCCTGAGTTTCCAGAAAGGCTTGCAGTACTATCCCGAGTCCGCGGAGCTCCACGACCACCTGGGCCTTGCCCTGGCCAGCAAGGGCCGCATCGCTGAGGCCGAGGCAGAATTCGTCAAGGCTTTGGAAATCAATCCCAACTATGCCGACGCCCACCATAACCTCGGCCGGGCGCTGGCGATGACCGGTCAGCTTGACCAAGCCATCCCGCACTTTGAGAAGGCGATCGAGATCAATCCCCGCTTCGCGGAGGCCCACAGCGACCTCGGGCGCCTCCTGGTGGTAGAAGGGCAGTACGACCAAGCCAAGCCCCACTTGGAGAAGGCGCTCGCCATCAAACCGGATTTGGTGGAAGCCCACTATTATCTGGGTGCGGTGTTGTACTACTCGCAGGCACGCACGCCGGAGGCACTCGCCCAATGGCGGGAGGCACTACGCGTGGACCCGAATTTCCTACCGGCCATGAACGACGCCGCGCACGCACTGGCCGCGAGTCCCGACGCTTCCGACCGCAATGGCGCCGAGGCGGTGAAACTCGCCGAGCGGGCGGTGCAACTTTCGGGCGAGCGGAATCCCGCCTACCTCGATACCCTGGCGGCGGCCTACGCCGAGGTGGGAAGATTCCCGGAAGCGATGGCCACCGCGCGCCAGGCGTTGGACCTCGCTGCTCAGCAGCGTCGGGGGAGCCTTGTGGAAGGCCTAAACGCCAGAATCAAGTTGTATGAGTCGCACCAGCCTTACCGGGACGTGATGGAGGATGCCCCGTAATTTTGTCTCGCAACCGCGTGGGCATGCTGGGCACAACGTGCGATAAGGCTCGGCAGGATTCCCTTTGCCGCACCATCCTGGCCGGCGCCCATCAAATATTCTCTAATGAGAAACATCCCATTCGGTCAAGAAGTCACATGCACTGACTGGATGTCCGGTTCTAATCAAAAATTAATGCCCGCGTACTCTTTTTTCCTTGACATGCGTAATATGCAAGCGTAGCCTTCGCGCGTCAATAGGTATTAGGCGCCGATGAGGGGAACGTCGTCCGCGGGCCTTCCATCGGGCTGATTTCTTAATGTCCCCCCCAGGACCCTATCCGCTCGCCTGTAAGATTGAACTTCTCTTTGCTTTCAAGCGTCGGGCCTTAATATTGAGGAGGCGTTCCACATGCAATCAAACACACGGAGGGTTGGCCGCAGCGGCCTTCGCTGGCTGGGGTCAATCCTCCTGCTCGTTTCTTTATGGGCTTGTGTCTCTTTCACGGCCTCGGCACAGACCATCGTGGGTTCCATGACGGGTGTGGTCAGCGACCCCACGGGAGCTGTAGTGCCAGGTGCGAGGGTTTCATTAACTGATATCAACAAAGGTTATACCTACAATGCCATTACGGATGCCGTGGGCCGCTATGTGATCTCCAACCTTCCCGCCAGCAGTTACAAGATCACGGTAGAAGCTCCCGGGTTCAAAACTTCCACCCAGGAAGGAATTGTCCTGGACGTCGCCGCCCGGCTGGCGATTGACGTCCACCTGCAAATCGGGGCTACCACTCAGACGGTGGAGGTAACGGGCGCGGCTCCGGTCCTCCACACTCAGGACGCGGTCACCGGCCAGGAAATCGATCGATCCGCGATCAATGATCTTCCCCTCGTAGATCGCAGTGTCCTCGACCTGGCGTTCCTGGCTCCCGGCGTCACGCAGGTACCGGGTTCCTCCTATGGCTTTGGCACGGGTCTCAACTTCGTGTCCAACGGCGGGCGCAACGACACCTCGGACCTCCTGGTGGATGGTATCGCCGCGTCCAGTTACGAGCCCAATACGGCCATCTACACGCCCCTTTTTCAACCCAATGTGGATGCCGTACAAGAATTCAAGATCATGCAGAACAATTACTCCGCGGAGGAGGGCTTTTCCGGCAACACCTACATCAACATGGTGATGCGCTCAGGAACCGACTCTTTCCACGGAGACGTTTACGAATTCGACCGCAACAAAGTCTTTGATTCCCAGAACTTCTTTGCCAACGAAGCGGGCTCCAAGCTTGCTGCCTTGCGGCGCAACCAGTTTGGGGGCAGCGTGGGCGGGCCCATCAGGAAGGATAAGACCTTCTTCTTCTTTGACTATGACGGGGTCCGCGAGGCGGGGGGCACCACCCATAACGGCGGCGTTCCCGACGCGGCGGAAAGACAAGGCGACTTCGGTGAAATCTGCACGCGCACGACCGGGCTGAACCCGCCGGGGGGAACGTTCGGAGCGGACGGAATGTGCTCCAATTCCAACTACCAGCTCTATGACCCCTATTCCGGGATCTACGTGGCGGGAACCGGGCGCGAACTGCAAGTGCCCATCCCCTTTAACAACCTGGCGAACTTCATTAGCGCCGGCAATCCCAAAACGGTCGGGACGCCTTTCCAGCTTGCGCCGATAGCCGGCAACCTAATCGATCCTGTGTCATCGAAGATGATGACGTACTATCCCAATCCCAACCTTAACGTGGGAACCTCGGACTACAACCCCTACAACAACTGGTCGGCCTCCGGCGCCAATACCGACGGCAATAACCAATGGGACCTCCGCATCGACCATCGCTTCACCGAAAACGACACTTTCAATGCCCGCTACTCGCAAAGCTCAGGCCCCTATCACAATTTCAACTGTTACGGGAACGCGCTGGATCCCTGCACGCAAGGGCCGGGCGTGGGCGGGTCGCGACAGGCCGTTGTGAACCTGAACCACACCTTTAGCCCCACCACTATTTTGAGTGTATCGCTCGGTTTCACCCGCGGTCTGTCCAATACCCAGGGAATCACCAAGGACTTTCCCAAGTTCAGTCCCGTAACCGATCTGGGCCTTCCTTCTTACATCACCACCGATGGACTTATCGCGGCGCCGAACATCTACATGTACGGCGGATATTCAAGCCCCAACGGAAATGAATCGATCGGCGCTCAGCCGTGGTCCGTGTATAAGAACGGCAACATGGTTTACCACCTGCTCTCCACCCTCACCAAGGTTCAGGGACGGCATGAACTCAAGTTCGGGGGTGAGTGGCGCGTCCAGCAACAGAACTGGTTCCAGGATGGAGTGCCGGGAGGACTGGAGATCGCGGACCAGTACGGCACCTCCCAATATCCCTGGTGGGGCGGCGGCGATGCCATGGCCAGCTTCCTCACCGGCGTCCCCAACCCCAACCAATGGGGTGAATACGAGGTATCACCTCACTTCAGCACGCAGAACTACCGCTGGGGGGGATTCGCCCAGGACAACTTCAAGGTGACCAAAAAGCTTTCCGTCAACGTGGGGTTGCGCTATGACCTGGAAATTCCCCGCACCGAACGCTACAACAAGATGTCCTGGATCGATCCCGCGCAGTCCATCGACATCCATCCCGCGGCCATTTCTTCCTCCTCGTGGGTCTACCAAAACATCTGGGGGGAGACCGCCCCACTGCCCTTTGCGATTCCCAACGTGACCTCACCCACGGGTGGACTGACGTTCGCCAGCAGCGCGCAGCGCCACATCGTGGATGCGGCCTACAAAGACTTCGGACCCCGCCTGGGGATTGCCTACCAGATGCACGATAAGTTGGTTCTACGCGCCGGGTATGGTTTGTTTTACAACCCCACGCAATATGGCACCACGGGCGCGGGCCCCGTGGGCAATGAAGGTTTCGAGCCGGTCACCGGTTGGCAAACCACCATGAACAGTGACGGCGTGACCCCTTGGTCGCGCATCAGTAATCCTTACCCCGATGGGATTCTGTTGCCCTCGAATGCTACGCTGGGCAACCAAACCAACCTCGGCCTCGGCATTAGCGAACCCGCGCGCAACTCCAACATCCCCGTCTACACGCAGACCTGGAGTGGGGGTTTCCAATACCAACTTCCCGGGAACGTGCTGCTGGACGCCAACTACGTCGGCACCAAAGGCACTCACCTGTACTTCTACGGCGCCGGCACGATGCAATACCTGGGGACCTGGGTCGAACAGGAAGCCACCAACGCCGACCTTCGAACCGCGCTGGGCACCATGGTAACCAACCCCTATTACGGGGTCATCAACTCGCCCGGCTGCGGCATCTGTGGGCCGACCATTGCGGCCGGCAACCTCATCAGGCCGTTCCCACAGTTTAACGGCGTCTCCGAGCCTAATCCCGCCGTGGCCAACTCCATCTATCACGCCTTCCAGTTGAAGGTGGAGAGGCGCATGTCGAAGGGGCTGTCGGTGATGTTCTCCTACACCAACTCCAAGTCGATTGACGATGCGTCCGTGTCCACGAGCACCACCTGGATCGGCGGATTCTCCTCGTTCCGGGACCCCAACAGCTTTAAAGAGGAGCGCTCGCTCTCCGAATGGGACATTCCACAAGTGTTCCAATTCAGCTATATCTGGCAAGTTCCCTTCGGAAAGGGCAAGCATTGGGGCGGCAACGCGAATGCCATCGTCGACGGCATTCTGGGCGGTTGGCAAACCAGCGGCATGTGGCGCATCGACAACGGCCAGCCCCTCAGTGTCGGAGTTACTGGCGCTACGGCCCCCTGGGGTTACTCGGCTTCATATCCCGATGTGATTGGCAAACTCCAGGTCAACCCCAAGTCGCAATGGTTCACGAATGGCTACTTCGCCAATGCGGCGTCGGCCCTGGAAGTGCCTCCCGCGTACACCGTCGGCAATGCTTCACGCGAGATGCCCAACGTGCGCGTGCCGGGAACCAGCAACGCCACTCTGGCGTTATTTAAAGATGTCCCCTTGCACAAGATGCGTGAAGGCGCCAAGCTCCAAATCCGAGCGGAAGCCTTTAACGCCCTCAACCACCCGCAATTCGGCGGCATCAATACGACTTTCGGCAACCCGCTTCCCGCTAGTTTCGGCTCTGTCCAAAGCCAAGCGAATTCGCCTCGTGAAATCCAATTGGGTATGCAGCTCTACTTCTAAACCCCTATGGCAGTAAGCCTCCTGGGAGGGGCCCCGTGGCCCCTCCTTTTTTTTCTCCGAACCTCCCTGTGGGTTCATCGTGGGTTTCACCCGCGGCTGATGATATTGTTCCCCTTCGGGCGGATCTTCCTTCTAGTGATTGACTCAAAATCCTTGCATCGAGAGGGGTTGTCCTGTTTTTGGGCATCATAGTGTAGTCATGTATATTGAAGATTGTCCTTGACATTGCTAGATTATGATGGTATACGGGAGTCATGTATATCACAACCGTCCCTAACCGCAACTCCCCGCCCGCCATCCTCCTGCGCGAATCTTTTCGCCATCACGGCAAGGTTAAGAACCGCACCCTCGCCAACCTCTCGCATTGGCTCCCCGCCCGCATCGAAGCCCTCCGCCGCCTGTTGCGGGGCGAGTTCGATCAGGCCGCCGAGCTCTCCCGGGCCCCTCAGTTGGGAGGCGTGTTCGGCCTCTTGTTCGTGCTCAAGCAGATCGCCAAGGCTCTGGGCATCGGCGCCGCGCTCGGTCATAGCCGGCTGGCGAAACTCGCTCTGTTCCTGGTGTTGGCCCGTGTCGCTCACCAGGGCTCGCGCCTTTCCGCGGTGCGCTGGGCCCAGGATCAGGCGGTGGCCGAAGTGCTGGGCCTGGGGAAGTTCGACGAGGACGATCTGTATGCCGCCTTGGATGACTTGGCGGCTCGTCAGGGGAAGATGGAAAAGACCCTGTATCGCCGCTACCTGGCTCGACGCGGCCAGCCGCCCCGGCTGTTTCTCTACGACGTGACGAGCAGTTATCTGGAAGGGGAGAAGAACGAGTTGGGGGAGTACGGTTACAACCGCGACGGAAAGCGGGGCAAGTTGCAAATCGTCATCGGCCTGTTGGCGGACGAGGCAGGCGAACCGCTGGCCGTGCGGGTGTTCGAAGGGAACCGCAGTGATCCCACCACCGTGGTAGAACAGATCCAGATTCTGCAGGGACAATTCGGGGTGGAGGAATTGGTCTTCGTGGGGGACCGGGGGATGGTGAAAAGTAAGGGGAAGCAAGCGCTGACGGGAGCGGGGTTGCGCTATATCACGGCCTTGACCGACCCGCAGGTTCGCCGGCTGCTGGCCCAAGGAACCTTGCAGTTGAACCTGTTCAGTGAGACCGTCTCGGAAGTGGAAGCGGAGGGCGTGCGCTATATCCTGCGCCGGAATCCGCAGGAGGCACAGCGCGAGCAGCATCGCCTGGACGACAAACTGACGAAGCTGGAAGCCCAGATCCAGGCGCGCAACGAGCAGGTGCGCACCCACCCCCGCTGCCAGCCGGAAGCGGGCCAACGGGCGATGCAAGCCTGGGTCGAGCGGCACAAGTTGACGGGCCTGGTGGAAATCCCGCTCGAAGGCACGCAGTTGAAGTTGCAAAGGAACGAAGCAGCGATCGACCGGGCGCTGGAGTTGGCAGGCTGCTATGTGGTGACCACCGACGTGGCCCCCGCCGCGATGAGCGCCCAGCAAGTGCATGACAGCTATGTTTCGCTCCAGAAGGTAGAGCGCGATTTTCGCACCCTGAAGACGGGCTTGCTGGAGGTGCGGCCCGTCTGGGTGCGCAAAGAGAGCCGCACGCGGGGGCACGTGTTCTGCTGCCTGCTGGCCTTGAAAGTCAGTCGTGAGATGGAGCGGCGATTACGAGCGGCCTTTGGCACCACCGAGACTCGGGCCGACGCCATCACCTTGCCGGATGCGCTGCGGGCCTTGACCCGCCTGTGCCTGCTGCACTACCCGGTCGATGAGAAAACCACGCTGACCAAGCTGCCTCAACCGGACGCCCGCCAGCAAGAAATTCTCAAGGCACTCGGCGTCACCCTGCCGACTATGTAGTCAGGAGCTCGACGTCCAAGACAACGCGCAACTGCCATCATCCCAAGCAGTTCGATAAAATATCCCGCCTAAAACAAAAAGGAAGATGCGCCGGGGAACAGGGATTATTGTCGGGGGGGCTGCTGCCCGTGGGTTTCACCCACGGCTAATGATATTGTTCCCCTTCGGGGAACTTGGCGGGGACCTCGAAGAGGTCCAATGTCATTAGCCGGGGTGAAACCCACGGAAACAATGCCCCCGATTTCTTCTGTGGGGGACCTCGAAGAGGTCCAATATCATTAGCCGTGGGTGAAACCCACGGAAACAATGCGCCCCGACTTCTTCTGTGAAGGACCTCGAAGAGGTCCAATATCATTAGCCGCGGGTGAAACCCACGGAAAGAACGCCACCGACGATGAACCAACCCCGGAGGGGTTGAATAATGTCCACCTACACACAGATTCTCTACCACCTCGTGTTTTCGACGAAGGATCGTCAACCTGTGCTTTCGGACTCTCGGCGCGACGAACTCTGTATGTACATGACCGGCGTGATCAACAACCGCCATTGCCGGCCTGTTTGGATCAATGGCGTAAGGGACCATGTCCACATTCTGTTCAGCCTGCGCCCGGCGGTTGCGCTGGCGGAATTGGTGAAGGACATCAAGGTCGCCTCATCGGTTTGGATCAAAGAGGACCGGGTGTTTCCCAATTTCTTTGCTTGGCAGGAGGGGTATGGGGCCTTCACCTATTCCCTGCGCGATGAGCCGGAGCTCATCGCCTACCTTAAAGCGCAGGAGGAACATCGCCGAAAGACGACGTTTTTGGAGGAGTATCGGAGGCTGCTGCTTGATCATGGTGTCAAATTCGAGGAGAAATATTTTCCGTAGGATGTTCGACCCCTGCGGGGTCGAGAGCCATTTTTATCGGATTCCCTGTCCGTGGGTTTCACCCACGGCTAATGACATTGTTCCCCTTCGGGGAACACGGCACATGAACCCGTGGGACATGCGCCTTCCCAAACATGCCGAGCGTGGGGTAGAATTGCCGTTGCTTCCCGGCCGCCCCTCGCACTTGACCGGTCATATGCGTTACCTGCTGATCGTTTCCTTTGTATCTTGGATCTTCGTCTCTCCGGGGGCAGCACAATCGCCAAAGGAGCAAGTCCCCTCCAGCGTTCTGCATCAAATCGCCGCCGAGTTCCAACAGGGGGACGTTCCGGAAGCCGAACGGATGGTGCGCGCAGCTCTGGAGAACGCGCCCCGCGACCCCGCCGCGCTAAGTTTGTTGGGTGTCATCCTGGATGCCCAGCAGCGCTACGGTGAGGCCGAGTCCGCTTACCAACAAGCCCTCGCGGGGGCCCCCGGCTCGCCGGGCATCCTGAACAACCTGGGTAACCATTACTTGGCGCAGGGCAAGGCCCACCAGGCGCGCGCCGCCTTTCTGAAAGTGCTCGGGGCCGATCCTCGGCACCCGAATGCCAATCTGCAATTGGCTCAGCTCAGCGTAGATGACAAGCAGGGCGCGGCCGCCCTCAAGTATCTCGACCGCTTGCCACCGGAAAACCGGGCCTTGCCTCCGGTCGAGATCCTGCGGGCGCAGGCGATGAAATTAACCGGCCAGGACAAGGCCGCCGAGAGTCTGCTCGGCGAAGTCGAGAGCAAAGCTGGAAACGACCCGCGTGTGGCCTTCTCCCTGGGCCTGACCTATGCTGACTGGCGGCGTTATGCGGAGGCTGAAAGCGCCTTTACCCGCGCCCTGGACGCCGACCCCACCAACTTTGACATCCTTTATAACCTGGGCCTCGCCGCACAGCACGCCGGGCATACGACCCGCGCCCTGGAGGTCTATCGGGTGGCCCTCCAGCAGCGCCCCAATGATCCTGATTGCCTCCTCAACCTGGCGAGCATCTACACGCAAACGGGCCACGCGGACGAGGCGATTGTGCCGCTGATGACGGCCCACAACGCGGCTCCCGAACGCCCGGAGATTCTTTTTGCCCTGGCGCAGACCAGCCAGGACATCGGCTTTTACGGCGACGCCGCCATCGCCATCGACCAATATCTCAAGTTAAAACCCCATGATGACATTGCCCGCCGCGAACGGGGGTACTGCCTGATTCGGGCGGCCAAATTTGACCTGGGCATGGAAGACCTGCACTGGTATGTACAACAACACCCCAAAGACCCGCGGGGACTTTACGAGCTGGCCATCGGCGAGACGCTCGTCGCGCGCGACAAAACGCTTCTGCATCTCAATCAGGCTTTGACCCTCGATCCCAAGTTCAACGCGGCCCGTTACGCTCGCGCCGTCCTCTACTATGAAGATGGCCGAACCGAAGATTCCATCGCGGACCTGAAGCTCGTGTTGTCAACGGAGCCCAACGACGCCCACTCGCTGGATGCCCTGGGCCAGGATTACACGCATTTGGAACGGTACGCGGAAGCGGCCGAAGTCTTGCAAAAAGCCCTTGAACTCGCGCCCAAAGACCCCAAAATCCTCACCCATTACAGCCGCGTTCTGGCGCGCATGGGCAGGAAGGAGGAAGCGGAAAAGGTCATCGCCGACTTTCGAGCGCTGGGCCCGGAGGAAGGACGCCGGCGGCCCTACGGCGGGCTGTTCGAATTCCTCGATCTCCCGCCCGAACAGCAATTCGCCAAGTACATGGAAAATCTCCAGCGGACCATTACCACCCGGCCGGACGACCCCAAACTGCGCGTGCAATTGGGCAAAACGCTCCTCCGGCAGGGGGAACCCGGCCAGGCCATCGAATCGTTTCGGGTCGCCCGAAAACTAACTTCCGACCCGGACCTTCTGGCCACCTGCGGGAAAGCGCTCCTCGACGATGGGCAATACGCGGCGTCGCGGGAATTCCTGGAACCCGCCGTAGCCGCCCATCCCGCGGCCGCCGACTTGCGGTTGGACCTTGCCGCCGCGGTATTCAAATCCGCCGGACCCGAGGCCGGATTGCGGGTCCTTGACGCCACCGAGGCGGCGCAACGAAATGGCGATTACTTCCTGCTCCGCGCCCAAATTCTCGATGCCCTGAACAAGCCGGAGGAAGCCGCCCAGGCCTTGAACCATGGTTTTGACGCTGCCCCCACCCGTGCCGATCTTTACTTTGAGGGGGCGATGTTCCTGATCAAGCACAAGCAGTATCAACGGGCTCTCCACTTCCTGGAGCAAGCTACCCGTCTTCACCCGGACTCGCCTGAACTACTTTTGACCCAGGCGATCGCGTACGGCGTGGTCCAGCAATATGAGGATTCCACGCGACTCCTGGCACAAATCGAGTCGCGCTGGCCGGAGTGGAGCCTGCCCTATGAGATCCATGGCATCTCGCTGGAGACGCGGGTTCGGTCCAATCAGGCCGAACCGCTCCTGGAAACGGCGATTTCGTTGGGGGCCCGCGACGCCAACGTCTACTACTACCTCGCTTCCGCTATCTCCCACGCCCACCCGGATGACCTCGACGCGGCGCAGCAGGCGATTCAGAAGGCGGTGAAGCTTAACCCCGATGATGCCTTCATCCAGTCCCTGGCGGGAAAGATTCACTATGAACGGAAGGAGTACCCGGCAGCGCTGGAAAATCTGAATGCCGCCTTGCGCCTGTGGCCCGATATGATTGAGGCTCACCAATCCCTGGCCGGTGTCTACAGAGCGATGGGCGAGAAAGAAGAGTCCATCGCGGAGCTGAAGGATATCCTGCGCATCAAGCAGGAGAATCCCACCGCGGACCAAACCCCTCCCCTTCCCGCCGCGGATCTGCTTTTCACCGTCCAGCCCCCAGCCCGGCCGCCGGGGTAGCGGCTTCGCCGCCGCCGTGCTAACCCGGATTATTCATGAAAGAGATAACAGCGGGGTGACTTAAGAGCGTTTCACACAGAGTTCACGGAGCCTTTTGTCCGCAAGCACGATCGCGCTCGTTAGCCACGGAGTGCACAGAGAAGATCTCGGGGACCTCTCCGTGTTCTCTGTGAGTTGCCTCTGTGATCTCTGTGTGAAACTGTATGCCTTGCTTAGCCCTCCAGCAGATTCGTGAATAATCCGTGCTAGGGTGATTTGGCGCGCGCAAACTCCTGCTGGGCTTTTTCGTGTTGCCCCAGCGCCTCATAAGCGCGGCCTAAATGATAATGGGCCTTGGCCATTTTCGGATTGATGGCCACGGCCCGCTCGAGTTCGCGCGCGGCATCCTGCGGGCGGTCGAGGTAGAGGTAGAGTTCGCCCAGGGCCTCGTGCGCTTCCGCATAGTCGGGGAGGATTTCCACGGCGCGCTGGAAGGCTTGAATGGCCGGCTCCGGCTGTTTCCGGCGGGTGTACACGACTCCCAGATTGAAGGCCGCCGCGAAGCTCGCCGGGTCGAGTTCGAGCGCACGCTGAAAGGCCTGCTCGGCGCCCTCCAAGTCACCGGTCGCCAATTGCGAAAGCCCCAGGTAATAGGCGGCCACCGAGTTCTTGGGGTCCAGCTCGAGAGCGGACTGGTAAGCCGCGGCGGCGTGGGGGAAGTCATTCAGGTGATAGTAATCACCCGCTATGAGGAAGCGAATGGTGCGGGAATGGGGCTCGGTTTTTTCCGCTTGTTGGAGCTGGCGGAGCGACTCCGCGTAATCTCCTTGCTCCTCGTCACTGAGCGCTGCGGATACCAGCTCATAAACCTGGATGCGGTCCTTGGGGTCGGGCAGCGCCTTCCCGCTCGCGTCCGTGATGGTCCCCGTGGACACGGCCACGTATCCCAGGGAGCGGAGGCTCTCCAGAAGCGCCGGATCGGTGGGGGCATTTTCAGTTGCGGCAGCGCCGGTGGGGGGTGTATATCGGCCCACCAGGGCGCGCAGGCGGTTGCTCATCTCCTGCGCCAGAGCCTGGTGAGTGGAGAAGAGGTTTTTTAGTTCCTTCGGGTCCGTGCGCGTGTCGTAGAGTTCCGGACGCGTGGTCTCGATATATTTCCACCCGCGCGATTGGAGGCTGCGCAGCAAATTCCAGCCAAAGTGCAGCAAGGGAGGATAACTCTCTCCATAAAGGTTCGACGCGCTCTCTGCCGCGCGGCCCTCGACCAGGCTCAGCAGGCTTCGTCCCTGCACGCTGGCGGGGATGGGGATTCCGAGAGCCTGCAAAACCGTGGGCATCACATCCACCAGTGAGACCTCGTCGGCAACCACCCGCGGAGCGGCGCCCGGGACTTTAATGATGCAGGCTATATGGAGAGTGGAATTATAGACAAAGAAACCATGCGTCTTTTCGCCGTGCTCCCCAAGACTCTCGCCATGATCGCTCACCAGCACCACGAGCGACTTCTCAAGAAGCCCTTGCTGGGTGAGCGCGGCCATGAGACGTCCAACCTGGGCATCGGCAAAGGCGATTTCACCGTCATAAGGACGGCCGCGATAACGCCCCGCATGAGGCTCCGGGGGGCGGTAAGGGCTGTGCGCGTCGTAAAGGTGAACCCATAGAAACACAGGCTGGTGAGGACGGTGGTTCAACCACTTCAGGGCCTCATCCACCACTTGGTCGCCGGGGCGTTTCATGGCATCCAGGTGCACCTCTTCCTTGCCGGCAAGCTCGAAATGATCGAAATAAGTATCAAAGCCCTGGTTCAGTCCGAAACGCGAGTCCAGCACGGGCGCGCCAAAAAAGCCGCCGTGGAATAACCGTGGTCGCGCAGAATTCTCGCCAGCGTGGCGGTCCCCGGAGGGACTCGATTGCCGGTGAAATCGTGCACGCCGGTCGCCAGCGGGAACGCTCCGGTCAGCAGCGACGTGTGCGCCGGCAGGGTGATGGGAACCGGCGTAAAGGCTTGCGTGAAGCGCGCACCCGCCCCGGCAAGCTGGTCGATATGGGGGGTCTGGATCGAGGTATTGCCGTAACAGCCCAGGTGATCGGGACGAAGCGTATCAAGGGTAATCAGGACAACGTCGTAGGAAGGCCGCTCGGCCGCTGGACTGGGAGAAGCCAGCATGAGCAGAGCGAAGATCGCCCATAGGCGTTGGCTCCGAAACATTCCAGAAATTTCTGCGCTCCTCAATCGGTAAGAAGCCGCAACCGCTTAGTACCGCAGATTCCAGCGGCGAGCATAGTATAAGACCATGGTCTACGCAACCCAACCTGGCGTCAATCATCGACGCGAGCCGCCGCGATCTTCGTCCCGCCGAGATCAGCCACCAGCGTAAAACGTCCCCTAAGCTATCCGGCAATGAGCTTCTTCGCGAAGCCGCAAACTCACTCGCGCTCCAGACTGACCACCCAAATCGCGTCCGGCGCGAGGTCTTTCCGCAGCACCGTCTTATCGCCATTCACCTGCACCGGCACCGCCTGGCCGGTCACCAGGTTGCGCGCTTCTTTCACTCGCCAGGGCAGGCGCACCGCCACGCTGGCATCGGCGCCGGCGCTCGCGTGATTGAAGATAAAGATGAATTGGCGGTTCGCGCTTTCGAGCCGCCGCACTTCCAACTCCGATGCTCCCTCACCCGTGACTTCCACTTCCGGCGACACGCCGGCAGCCTGAGCCAGCGAAAGGAACAGCTTCCGGGTGGAGGCGTCGTGGCTGCGCTGATAAGCGAGCCCTGCGAAGGAGCCGATCAGGACGGCTCTTCCCTTCCCGTAAGCTTTGGCAACGACCGCCGGCTCGCCACCGGCAAACCGTGCCAGCACTTGGCCGCCCGCCAGCGGCAGCAAGTCCTCTTCAAAGGCCGCCGCCACGATGGAGTCTCCCACCTGGAGGTCCGGGAGATTCGCCGAAGACTCGATCCGCAAATGAGGCTCCGCTTCAGGGCGGATCCGCTCTTCGCGCGCGCCGAAAACCTGGTCCAGGCCGAACCCCGGAATCACCGGACTGGCGAAACCGCGCTCGTTGTTCCAGGCCAGGCGCGCCTCGGCCACCGCCGTTCCTCCTCCCGCAATGTAGTCCGTCACCTCGGCGGCGACGCTCTCCGAGAGCATCACGGGGTAAGGCAGGAAAAGGATTGTGTACTGACCGAGGCGCTCGCCATTCTGCGCCGCCGGGTCAACAAAATCGATCGGAACTTGCCTCTCGAAGAAGGCCCGGTAAAGGCCCAGCAGCGAATCGCGCTCGGCATCGCCGAGATTCGAAAGCGACGGCTGGCTTCCCCCGACCATGTACGAGAGCCGGTCATAAAGGATCGCCACCTGGGCCGCGGCGGGCTGTGCCGCCTCAAGACTTGCAGCGTGGCTCGCGATGATTCTCGCCGTGGCTCCCGCGGCCCGCGCGCGATCCGTCAAAGTTCCGTCCAGGTTGATCAGCCCGTAGCCGTTCGATTCGAACCCCGAACTCATGGGATACCATGCGTAGGTGGCGATCTCCCGCGCGCCGTGCGCGATCACCTGCCACATCCAATACTCTTCGTCATGAGCGCTCACGGGGTCCACGATGCGCATGCCGGTGGCCCCTTGTCCGGCCTGAAGCTCGCCGATCCAAAAACCCTTGCCCAGACTGTGCCCGGCCGAGCGGGTGAAATCGAGGCCGGCGGCCAGCATCCAATAAGGCCACGGGTGCGTGGATTCGGAGTGCTTGGGATAAACCGAGGTACCGAAGAAGTCCGCGTTGGCCGACATCTTCCAATCATCGGGCTCGCCGTAACCGTCCGTCGGCGAGGTGAAGAGTCCCGGCACCGCGGCGTGACTGGTGATCGGATGGGCACGATCGGCGCTGCGGATGGTGTCCACACGCGTCTTCAAATCGCCCCCCAGCTTGTCGTCGATGAAGGCGCGCCAATCGAGGTAGTCGGTGTACGACAGGATGGTGGAGAAGCGCGGCGGCTGCACCTCGTCCCAACTTGTAAACCTGCGATACCAGGCCGCGTTCAGCGCGTCCAGCGTATGGTATTTCGCTACTAGCCAGCCGCGGAATCGCGCCTGACTGCTCGCGCAGAAACAGAACTCGGGATTGGCAAGATAGGGGAAATCAGCCCAATTGATCACGTGGGGTTCGCTCCACACGTCCCAACCGTAAAGGGCGGGGAAACGGTTGGCGTCGCGCGCGAGGGCTTCGAGAAATTTCGCCATTTCCGCCCGCACTCCGGCGTGGTCAATGCAATACCCCGGCGCGGATTGCGACGTGATCACCGCGCCGCTGCGGTCCACGAAGCGGCCGTCCGGATAGCGAGCGCCCACCCAATCCGGCGCGGAATCCGTGTAAATCTGCACGATCACCCGCAGGCCGCGCTGCTCTGCCAGCTTCAGCAGCAGATTCAAATTATCGAAATCGAAAACTCCCGGCTGGGGCTCGGCGGTGGCCCAGTCCACCCAGCACTTCACGGTGTTGAAGCCCGTCGCCTTGATCTGGTCCAGGTCCTTTCCCCACTGCGCGGCGCTCGCGGCGTCCAGGGGACTCATCATCGGCGCGCGCGCCTTGCCCCCACCGTACCACACCGCCACCGGAAAGAACGCGTCGGGCGCAACTGCGCTCCCCCCAGCGGCGAAGCTCCCAGCGCGCGGTGCAGTCATCACCAGCAGGCCCGCGGCCAGTCCCACCATGAGGCCGACGCCGCGCCGCCGACCGGTCTTCGCACGCCACTGGAGCTGATAGCTCTGCAATACTAAGGCAAGTCCCCGCATGTCCCGAGCTTCCTTTCCTGATGGTTTATTCGTAAGCCTCAATACGGGATCGGTGCCCAGCCCTGGGACCCTGAGGGGGAGACGTTCAGTATCATGCTGAAGCGAGCCCTCGGTTGGAGGGCAGGGAGAGCGTGGATTGACCCTCGACCAGGCGCTTGGCGCGCTCCGAACACGACACCCATTCAAAGGTATTCCCAAAGACCTTTTGAATCCTTTCCATCAAGCTTTGAAGCCCTTCCAGGCCCAGACCCGTACCCTGCGTATAAAGTGACTGCCAATGGGTCAGGAGCATCACCGGATAGCCTCCCGCGATCAATTCACGAATTCGGCCGGTGCGGCCATCTTCCGACACCAACCGGTCGATGTTCGACTTAATAAACTGTTTACGCTCCGCAAGAGTGGGGAGATCCATACTCCAGAAAACATCCGGAGCGTTCGCGGGTATGCTGACGACATTTTGATGGCGGCTCGGGTCCTGGTATTCGATGGATAATCTCCGGGGCTGCCCCCAGTTCACGCTCCACAAGAAATACCAAGCCAAGTCCCGTCCCCAGACCTTCGATTGGGCCTCACCCAAGGCCTGGGCATACTTTTTCTCCACGTCGTTGCCCGAGTCCCAGGGTGAGGTCAGGCCGGTGGAGTTGATTCCGACATTCTTGAGAATCGTGAAGGCCAAAACGAAATAATCGACAACTTCCTCGATCGGCGCCCGGGAAATCCACACGTCCTCATAAATGTGCTGAAATCTTCCGGTCTTGAGGTTATAGGCGTTCAGGTGGGTGATGAATTCCGGCGTGATATCAAAGCGCGGGGCGATTCGTTCCCGGACGATTTTCAAAAACCCTTGCAAGTGATCCGGGGGGACACGCTTGAGGGATTGGTCGATGCGCCCCAGGCAGCTCGGCATGGGGATGAGGGTCATTTTCCCGTGCAGGTCGAACCGCTCCATGGTGTCCGCCACCCGCGTCGTGAATTCGTGCGGAACCAAAAGGGGGGTCTCGTACCCGGGGATTTCATAGAACAAAGGGTCCACAGGCGACCCATCATCAATGATCAATGAGAACGGAATCTTCCCCGAGGTGCTTTCCTCGGCCAACCGCTTGCCGGTAAGAAGTTCACTGTTGGCAGCAGGGGGAGTTTTGGCAAAGCTCTCAGCGAGGGGGGCGGCAAGCATGCCAGTCCCCAGGCGCTTGAGCACTTGCCGGCGGGAAAGAACATCAACGCCCGCGCCTCCCCGCACGGTCGGTTGGCCTCCTGCAGGACTGTCCTCACCGCGACTCTGCGACAATTCGCTTGCTCGTTTTTTTGGCATTGGGTTGCTCCAGGTTACAGTAAACCGTCAAGAATTCGCGAGGGAAAAGAGAGCGGGTCATTGCGTCGCGTCGTGAAACATGGTTCTGACCCCCTGTTTGTAGGGGTACGGCTTGCCGTACCCTTTTCAATTTTGTCGCGCGACGGAACCAAGAGGGTATGACAAACCGTACCCCTACGTCCAGGGTAATTGTAGCGGCGAGTTTGCCTCGCCAAAGGGCGGCCCTACGTCAAAGTGACCCACCACATTTCAGACGTAGCGCCGGCTTCCAGCCGGCATGGAGCCGCCAGGATGGCGGTGTAGGTGCGAGTTTACCTCGCCAAAGGGCGGCGTAAATCCACCTCCACGTTAAACTGACCCGCGGGAAACACGTCACCACAAGACCTTCAAGCTAAACTGAATAATTCGCCCGGGACCGGCGCCCGTAATCTGGCCGAACGTGGAAGAGGTTACCGTGCCGTTCGGCTGGCCAAAATTAACCTGATTGAAGATATTGAAAAACTCGGATCGGAACTGGGCTTTGAAGCGTTCTTTAAAGGCAAAGTCCCGAATGACCGCGAAATCCGTGTCATTATAGGCTGGGCCGCTCAGGATGTTGCGTCCCGATTGGCCATATTGGCCAAGCAGTGAATAGGTAATCCCGTCCGGAGTGCAGTTTTCCTGTTCGATGACTTGGGGGTTACCCGGCTGAGGTGTAAAGCTACAGGTGGGGTTGACGAAGGCGTTGGTGTTGAAGAAATCATTCACGAAGGCGTTGCGATTCGGGTGACTCATGGGAATGGCCTGCCCGTTCCGAAACGCGTGCTCAGCGGCAAAGGTCCCATTGACGGCAACGTCCACGGGGGAATTGATCGTGATGGGCATGCCGCTTTGAATCGTGGTGATGCCGCTAAACGTCCAGCCGCCCATCAGGACATTTTCCCAGTGGTCGCTGAACTTGACGGGTGGCGACCACAAGTAGGAGGCGACGAAAGCATTCCGCCGATCCCAGGAAGCTCGCCCCCTCATGCTGCGCAGGTTGAAGGGATTGGCCGCGTTGCCGCAACCCTCGCAAAAGGCCGAGCACATGTCGATGGCCTTGGCCAGGGAGTAAGAGGCCATCACCGAAACTCCATGACTCATGTGGTGGTCCACCTGGACCTGGAAGCTGTGGTACCAGCTCCGCCAGTCGTTGCCCAGGTCCCAGGAATTGGGCGCGATGATTCCTGGCTCGAAGACCGTGCGGTTATTCAAATTTTCAAGCGAGGAATTCGTGGTCTCCACTCCCGTCGAGGAATTGTAGCTCGTTCCGGGAATGAACTGTGCGGGGTTGAAGTTCCGCAGGTTATTGAGTTTAATGCCTGCATTCCCAATATAGGTCGCCTCCAGCAACGTGTTGGTGGTGAGCTGACGCTGGACGCTGAAGTTCCATTCCTCCACGTACGGCACGTGCAAGTTACCCGACGTGAAGAACCCAAAAACCGGCAGTGGGAAGAGGGGGCAGTTTACCCCGGGGAAGGTGGAGATCGGGGTGCAGCCGAATTTGGTGGTCACCACGGGGGGCGGGGCAATTCCCACCGAACCAAACGGGTTCACGTCCTGGCCGTTGTACACGGTGATAAGTCCCGTAAAGGGTCCGTTTTCCTGGGCCAGAACGTCGCCATTTAACCGGTCGAAGAAGGTGCCGTAAGCAGCTCGGACGCTCGTCTTACCATTTCCAAATACATCCCAGGCAAATCCCACCCGCGGCGCGAAGGGGTGCCAAGATGCAGGCGCCAGGGTGCGCGGAATGCCAGGATCGTTAGGGAACAGGATTCCCGGCGGCGCGTCCGGGTCCACCGTGGACTGCACGCCCGGTTTAAAGGTGTCAATGCGGTTCCACTTGTCCCAGTAGAGCAAGTCAGGTTCCCAGCGCAACCCCATGGTAAGGGTGAAACGGGGGGTAACTTTAAACGTATCCTGGAAGAAGAGATCGGGCTGGTTGGTGTAGGAATTCTCATCAATCCCGCTGAACATCATTTGCAATTCCGAATAGCTGCCCAGCATGAAGTCAGCCAACGGATTTCCCGAGCGCGACCCGCTGAAAATGAAAGTCGGCTGCTGGAGGGAGTGTTGTACATAGCTCGTGGGGAAGAGATCCTCTCCACCGAAGGCAATCGTGTGCCGGCCGTGGATCCAGGTTATGGAATCCCGCAACTGGTAGTTGTTGGACTTCGCATCCGAGGCGACAAAACTGCTATCCGTGGTAAACGCCCCGGAAACGTAATCACTAATGCCGCCGGTGGGGTCATACTGCGGCATGTTGACCATTCCCAAATCCGTGGGCGTGAATGTTTTGTTGGGAGCCGCCCGCGATGCGGACCGCATAAAGGAAACGAGCGCTTGGTTTACCACGTTGGGTTTGATCGTATACGTATCGCTCAGTACGGCCATGGTGGTTTGCAGTCCGTAACTATCCGACATAAACGTGCTCAGCGTGCCGCCGGCCGTGGGATCAACCGTGGCGTTATGATCGAGATAGAAGTGTCCAAAGAGCACGTTTTTCGGGCTCAGGTTAAAGTCCATGCGCCCAAAATAATTGTAGACATGGACGGGGCTCGCGCCCACCGCAACAATCGTCCCGGCCGCATTGCCGGGCGTGGGGATGGAACTCAGGACCTTTTGTGCCACCGGACTTATGCAGCTTGGATCGATGATGTTGTTATTCACGCAGAGGGCGCCACTGGGCGTAGTCAATGACGCGCCGGTGACGGAGTTGGTCGGATCAGTCAAGACCACCCCGGAAGCGCCCGTAAAGTCGCCCGTACGTTCCGGGCCCGTGGGAACCACGGACTCGTTGGCCACCGCCTGGGGATGTTCATTGAGTGCTTGGAACGAACCGAAGTAGAAGATTTTGTCTTTCTTGATGGCCCCTCCCGCTGTCCCGCCAAACTGGTTCCGAATCAGCGCCGGCACGCTCGATGAGAACCAGTTGCGGGTATCCAGGACGGTGTTGCGGAGAAACTCATATACATCCCCATGGAACATATTGGTTCCGGTTTTGGAGACGACCGCCATCTGCGATCCGGCATTGAAGCCGTACTGGGCGTCGAAACTGGCGGTCTGCATGCGGAATTCCTGCACGGCGTCGGGCGGCGGATAGTTCAACCCGGTGTTGCGTCCGCCGTTCAAGAAGTAAGCGCCGTCGAGGGTAAAGAAATTCCAGTTTCCCCTTCCCCCATTGACATTCATAGTGGGGCCGCTGATCGCATAGGTCACCGCTTCGCTTGCGTTAACGTTCAACACGCCGGGCAAGACCGACGCCAGATCGATCACATTGCGCCCATTGAGCGGGAGGTCGACGATGCGTTGGTCATTGACCAGGCCTGAGACCGTGGCGGAGACGGTGTCCACTTGGCGGGCGCCGCCGGTAACCGTCACCGATTGGCTCACCGCACCCACCACCAGCGAAACATCGACGCGCAGGTTCTGCCGTACGGAAACATCCAGACCCTTCTGGAGATAATGCTCGAATCCTTGTTTCTCAACGGATAGGGTGTAGGTTCCGGGCTCGAGCGCCGTGAAGATGTAGTAGCCTTCGGTGTTTGTCGTTGCAGAAAACGTGGTGCCCCGGCCCTCGATAGTTGCCGTTAGTTTAGCGTCTGGCACCACAGCGCCGCTCGTGTCCGTCACGTTTCCACTCATGGTCCCCGAGACCTGACCCCGGGCGACACTTGATAGCAGCAGATACGCAAGAGCGAAACCGACACCGATCGACCTTCGACGGAATTGCTTGCTATTCATGAGTTTGCCACCTCTTTTTGGAGTGTGCCCCCCCTGTTAAACTATCAGACATTATGTCTGCTGTGTATTTAGTTTTCAGCCGCGAAGTCTAATCCCCATCGCTCTACGCGTGTATAAGTTAACCCAAATGAAGGCAGTATAGCAGGTAGCGACTCGGTGTCAACCATAATTCGGGCTATTAGTCGTTATCCTGCCGTCTATGCGGTGCGGTCAAAGGGCACGGGGCTGCTATGAAAATGAACGCGCCGAAAACACCTTGGACTGCGGCGGCTTGACGACGCCTTGGTCCGCCTCGCTCGAAACCTCACAGGGCGGCAAATTGGAGCGTTCTGTTCAAGGGAGTGAAGTCGGTCAGGTACAGGGTAACTCCTTCCAGGCGGGGTTGGGCGCCGCGCAGTTGGGTCCATGCATGGCGCCGAAAGCCTGGACCGACGTGCAGGCGTTGGCCCGCGACTTCGTAGCTTGCGAAACCGTCTCCCAGGAAATAGGCGTTGGGCACGCCGGGCACGGCGGCCAATCCATTGCCCGTAAGCTCGCCTCCCGGTCGCAAGGTGATCTCCAGGGTAAGCGGAACTCGGTCGGTGCCGTGGATGTCCAGGGAGAGTTCGAATCCGTCCGCGGTCTCGCGAATGTCCACGACAGACCGCAAGTGGCAGATATTGCTGTGGGCGCGGCGGGAGTTGGGCATCGCCTCCCAATTCCCGTCGGTGCGGCCGTCCTGGGCGTTCAAGGGTTGCAGGTAGTAACCTTCCAGTTCCTGCTCCAACCGATAGCCGCTTCCCTGGCGGCGGAGTGGGGCGGAAAACTGCCCTTTGCCGAAAAAGGCGGCGGCGAGGCGCACCGCCTCCGCCACCGTCCCTCCGTGACGGAAGGAAAAGAACCGCGAGTCTCCGCCCAGGACCGTGGCGCTGCAATCGCCGCGGCGGATGTGTACGAATTCGGATGCCGGGAAGAACTTCTCGTAGTTGGTGGGTAATGGCTCGCGTGGCGGAAGGCCCTGTCGAAGTTCAGTAATCTCTATAAAGTAGATGAACTCTCCGCCTAATTGATGAAGATACATACTCTTGATGTCGCCGGCGACCGTCGCGAAGCGCCCGTTCCCATCGTGGCGCGCTAGGAAGCGGTAGGCAAGGTAGTAAGGCCGCAAGGTGGCGGACTGGAAGCGATCCTGGCGGCGCGAGATGTCCGTCGCCACCTCGCCGCTCGGGTGTAAGAAGTAGATCATCGTTTCCAGGTTTTTCCGCACCGGCTCAAACAGCACGGGGCGGTCCAGCATCCGGCCAGCGGTCAGCAACGCCCGGTCGGTCACGGCATTATAGATTCCCGTGCTACGCTCGGTGAACTGACCTTCTTCGTCCAGGTCAATGCCTTCGGCCAGCCATTCTTCCAGGCGCGTGAGGTACCGAGGATCGGGAAAAAGGTGATGGCAGCGCGCCAGGGCGGACACGACCACCCAGCGGTGGTTAGGAGTATGGATGCCTCCCGTCGTCAAGGCTGTGGCAGCGCGCTGGATGAACGTCTCCAGGGTCGTCTCCAGGCTGCGCGTTTCCCCGTACTTTCGAGCCCGCAAAACCTCGGCGGCAGCGCACAGCGGTTCCAGCACGAAGGCCGTGTCCGGGGGAGACCCGAAGTTGGTGGTCGGCAAGTCGATTGTCCCGTCGCCATGCTGGATCCGAATCAGATACTCAGCGGCGCGCTGCATCCGCTCGAGCAGATTGGCGTTGCGGTGGTAGCGAGATTCCGGGGCTAAGAAGACGGCGGCCAGGCTCGAGAGGAAGCCTGCGGTGGCTCCCGGCTGCGGGATTTCATGCTCGTCGCGCAGCCCCCCGTCGGTTTGCTGCCGGGGTAGCGATTCCTCCACCGCCCGCTCAGCGATCTTCAGCAATTCCGGGTAAATATCTTCCCCGACGGGCGGAGTTTCTTCCCCTATGCCGGCCAATCGAATCGATGCGGTCGTCCCCACCGCGCCCAGAAATTCCCTTCGGTTCATAGAGATCGAATGGCGTCCTGGAGGCGCCACCTCCCAAAATCACGCCACCATCGTCAAGCACGCTCATAACCCTAGCGCCCAGCATGGCCCAGAGCCCCCCGGCCGAGGCCTTTGGACATCTCGTGGTCGGCGTGAAAGGATAGCGCTCGGTCGGGTCAAAGGCAATTCTCTTTCAAATTCGCGTCCAGCGTGCTTTATGTCTACTTGTTTTTCCTGCGCACGTGGCATACCCTTCTCAACCATGAAAGAGACCTTTACATACTGCACCCTTTTAAACCGATCTATGTTCCTGATCATCGCGTGCGTACTCTTAACCGGCATTCCTTTGGCAGTTGCACAGGAGTGGACCGATCAGGCGCCGCCGCCCGCGCCCAAAGGGCCGTGGTCCGACAAGAGTTTGTCACCTGACCAGCGCGCCGACCTGCTGATCCAACAAATGACCCTGCAAGAAAAGCTCTCTCTGGTCCATGGAGACGAAGGAGAGCAAAGGTTGAAGAAATGGCTCGGCGGGGCTGGGTACGTCCCCGGGGTCGCAAGACTGGGAATCCCCGACTTGCAGATGTCCGATGGAAGGTCGGGTGTCGCCAACATCGGCCGCACCGGACGCTACGCGACGGCGCTCCCTTCGGCTTTGGCGAACGCCGCAAGTTGGGACTTGCAAGCGGCTTACGATTTCGGCGCCTTGCTGGGCAAGGAGATTCGCGACCTCGGATTCAACGTATCGCTCGGTGGGACTGCCAACATCATTCGCGAGCCGCGCAATGGGCGGAATTTTGAGTGCCTGGGCGAGGATCCCCTCCTCATCGGAAAGATGTTGGGGAGCGAACTTAAAGGCACGCAGGCCCAGGGAGTGATCGGCAACATCAACCGCTACGCGGTGAACGACCAGGAAACCGGCCGTTTCATCATGAACGTCAAGGTCGACAAGCGCGCCATGCAGGAAACGGATCTCTTGGCATTTCACATCGCCATCCAGGAGTCGAATGTGGGCACCGTGATGTGCGCCTATAACCGGCTCAACAGCTTATTCACCTGCGAAGATCCGTACCTGCTCACCGACGTTTTGAAAAAATCATGGAACTATCAGGGCTGGGTCATGACGGATTGGGGCGCTGCGCACAGCACGCTCCCCTCTGCCCGCGCCGGTCTCGATCAGGAAATGCCCAGTGGAACGTATTTGGGGGATGCGCTCAAGGAGGCGGTGGAAAAGGGTGACTTCCCGATGGCGCGCCTGAACGACATGGTGCACCGCATCCTACGGACGGAAATTGCCCTGGGGGTATTCGATGCCCCGCCGGTGCTGCAACCCGTGAATCCCTTCACCGGGGCTGAGGTGGCGCAGCGATCTGCTGAACTGGGCATCGTGCTGCTCAAGAACGCCGACGCCCAATTGCCACTGAAGGCGTCGAGCATCAAATCGCTGGCGATCATCGGCGAACATGCGGACGCGGGGGTGCTCTCCGGCAGCGGTTCTGACCAGGTCAATCCCGCGGAGGGAAACGCCGTTCCCGGCAATCCCTATGGTTGGCACCCTTCCTCGCCGCTTAAAGTCATGCGCGCCCGGTTGCCGAACGCGCAGGTAACATTCGATGATGGCATCGACATCCCGCGCGCGGCCAAGGTGGCATCGGGAGCCGCGGTCGCCATCCTCTTCGTCCACCAACACGCGAGTGAAGGCCATGATGTGCGCAACCTTTCCCTGCCCCATAACCAGGATCAGATGATCGCCGCCGTGGCCGCCGCCAATCCCCACTGTATCATCGTGCTTGAAAACGGCGGGCCCGTTGACCATGCCCTGGATCGACAAGGTCAGTGCGATTCTGGAGGCCTGGTACCCGGGGATCCGCGGCGCTGAAGCCCTGGCGAATATTATTTTCGGTGATGTTAACCCCTCGGGAAAGCTCCCTGTGACCTTCCCCAAGAGCGAAGCGGATCTGCCCCATCCCGCCCTGGCAGGCATGCAATACGTGCCGGCCAGCGAAAATGATCCGGGGAACATCCATTTTCCGACATTCGACGTCAACTACGACGAGGGGTTGAAAGTCGGCTACAAGTGGTATGAAGCGGAGGGCAAGGAGCCGCTTTTCCCGTTTGGATTCGGCCTTTCCTACACAACCTACTCGTACTCGAACCTTTCGGCGACAGCGGAGAACGGATTGACGGTGACCTTTAACGTCGCCAATGCCGGTCAGCGGGCCGGCGCGGAGGTCGCTCAAGTGTACGCCCTGCTGCCGGCAAGCGCGGGTGAACCCTTTAAGCGCTTGATCGGTTGGAAGAAGATCCGCCTGGCTGAAGGTCAAGCCAAGACGGTTACCGTGAAGGTGGACCCACAGTATCTCACGATCTTCAATGTCGAGAAGAACGCGTGGGAACTTGTCCCCGGTGATTACAAGGTGTACGTCGGAGGGTCATCCCAGAGCACTCTGCTCAGCACCACGGTTCAGATCGCGGGCGGACAGTAAGAAGTTGATAGTGCCGCGTGACACGTAAATTGTATCGGTGGGCCAGCGGCCCTACCCGGCGGGTTGTAGGGGTACGGCTTGCCGTACCCTCTCCATTATTTATCCCAAGACCAGATCAAGAGGGCACAGCAAGCCGTACCCCTACAACCCGCTTGCCCATTTCGCAGGACAAGGTTTGATGAAAGCCCCCCATTTGAAGTAAGCTAAAGGTCCGCGGGGGTGTAGCTCAGCCGGATAGAGCATCGGATTTCTAAAACGTGTCATGCAGTTTGCAAGTAGCTAAATCATTGACTTTACAGGACCGTTGAACCCAGGAAGTAGTCAGTATTAGCCCCTTTTAACGCTTATCTGTGCATCAAACTGTGCATCACCTAGGCCTACAATTAGCCTATTGGTCGGTGTCGATGACAGGTTCCGTCTTTCGCTACCAAGTCGTTGACTAAGAGCTCACGATTAAGCAACGACTGGATTTGTATTCAGCAAGGAGGAGTGGGTGAGCTCCTTCTTCGGTTGGCCGCGCGCAACCCGCTATCGCGTAAGGTCCAAAAACTCAACTCAGTGCAGGTCCCTTCCCCAGCAATGTCCGCATGGCGCATGTTTTCGTTGGAACAAGAATTACCTCTCGCTTGGGGTGTAATCCGCAAAAAATCTGCGTTGCCGCTTCTGTGTCCACCTTTCAAGCTACCAGCCTCTCGAGTCCGTATTCGTGATGCAAGCCACCCGTGATCGGCTTGGCGACGACACAGTAGTCTTGGGGGATGCGATACCGCGGATACCCCCTGTCCATCGCCAATACTCAATCGGCCCGAAATCTGTTGATTATTAAGGTTATTACCTGCACACCTCAACCCATCATCAAACCACTGCGATGGCTGGCCATTTTCATAATTGCAACTCTCAGAGGACGCCGGGGCCGAGTTCGAGCCAGGCGCAAGATGGGCAACGGGAAGGGCGTTTTTCAGGCAGAACCGGCAAAGCTCGCACTCCGCATAGTTTCCGAGTACCCCGTGATCCAGAATGAATAAGGACGATTCGGCGTGTTCACGTTAGCCTCGCCGCGCTGCCTCGATGGCGGCGATGTCGATCTTCTTCATCGTCATCATCGCCTCGAAGGCACGCTTTGCCTCACCGCCACCAGCGGCAAGCGCATCGGTTAGCGCGCGCGGAGTGATCTGCCAGGAGAGGCCCCAGCGGTCCTTGCACCAACCGCATGCGCTTTCCGCGCCGCCATTGCCGACGATCGCGTTCCAGTAACGGTCCGTCTCTTCCTGATTCTCCGTCGCGATCTGGAAGGAAAAGGCCTCGGTGTGCCTGAACGCCGGGCCGCCGTTGAGTCCGAGACAGGGAATGCCCAGCACGGTGAACTCGACCGTCAGCACATCGCCCTTCTTGCCGCCCGGATAGTCACTAGGAGCCTTGTGAACAGCGGTTACTTTACTATCCGGAAAGGTGACGGCGTAGAACTGGGCCGCCTCATGCGCGTCTTTGTCGAACCAGAGGCAGATCGTGTTCTTGGGCTTCATGTTTGTGTGCTCCTTGGGCTCGATCAGGGCGAAGGCCGCGGTCTTTGCTTCGGTCCGTATCAGTGACCCACCGGTTCATCTGCTGATCCTCTGCGGCCGACGTCTCAAATTGGTTGTCACCCGTCCTGCCCTCCTAAATCATATCGCTGGCAGGGATCGACTTCAAGATCTGAGGCTATGTCGTGCCAGGGTAGTCAGCTACTCGGAAGTTGGCCATGCCGAGAGGGACCAAAGCTAGCTGGTAATTCGCCTCCCACCAGTGATTTTCAGGTGATCGATATCGCTGGGAGCGGATTTCGCCTGAAAAGTCATAGGGCTGTATCGGACGCGCGCCGACTGGACCAGGCTGCCGAGTAGCAGGAAC
>CAVQYM010000020.1:0-29735 GCA_963718175.1 uncultured Acidobacteriota bacterium | reverse complement strand
GGACGCCCGTGCCACCTGCTACTTCTTTTCGATCTGGCGCAGCCAATCCGTGGCGAAAGCCCGCGCGGCCTGCACCGGTTCCCTGCCCGCGCGGTAACAGAGCTTCCACTCGCTGGACTTGGCTTCGTATTGCGGATCGGCGAACCGCATTTTGCCACCACCGCTGGGAACCAATTTGGCGTCAAAAGCCATGTCCTGACTCCAATCGAGGAAATGATGGAGTTGGGCGGCAATCATCAGCCGGGAGTCGGCAGGATATTTTTTCTCGAACTTGGCCAATCGATCTTGATAGTTTTTTTGGTCGGAAATACTGGACTGCTGGTAACTCTGCTTCATCATCGCCGCCATCTGGGGGTCTTTAGCCGTCTTCTCAACGCCTGCCTCCATTTGTTTGACGGCGTCTGCCATTTGCTTTTGCATATCCGGAGACATCTTGGCGACGTTCTTTTTCAGTTCCTCCAGACCCTGGCGCTGCTCGGCCAGAAGCTTGGCGTATTGCTCATCCGGGGTGCCTTTTGACGTGGGGGGAGTGGGCTTGGCGGCCTCCCGCTGCTTGTCGTAATCGGCCTTAAACGCGGCGGATTCGGAATAGTTTTTCACCCACGTCAGGGCGTTCTTCACAAACGCCGCCTGAACCGCCGGGGAAGCAGCCTTGAAGGATTTCTTGTCGGGATAGACGGGAATGGTCCCATTCACCAGGGAGTAAACAATTCGCTGCTTCAATTCACTTTCTTTCTGCGGGCTCGAACAAGTGCCAAAATCCTGCGGGGAGCTTTGGGCAAGGACCATCGCCACCCAGGCTCCAAACATGACCAGGCAGAATGAAAGAAAAAGGTTCGCGCGTAGTCGCATAATGCCTCCGGAAGGTAGGGGAATGGACTGCTACCTGCTCGTAATGATGGGAGAGAGCATAGGACAAATCGAATGCCGAGTCGAGCAGAATTCATTTCTTGTGGCCGCGCGCTTGACAGGGGCGGGGCTGAATGGCAAGATGAAAAATTGCGACCGGCGCGATTCTGCACACCGTACGCGCCCGATGGTGTAATCGCAACATGCAGTCCATGTGCCGAAGTGGCGGAATTGGCAGACGCGCTACATTCAGGGTGTAGTTCCCGTCAGGGAGTGGAGGTTCGAGTCCTCTCTTCGGCACCAGAAGCCTTCTTTGCAATGAGTCAAATGATTCCTGCCGAAGGTCAGCTTCGGCGCCATCCATCATCCCATCACACCTCGCGGGGCCGTTCGGCCGGAATCGGGGACTACGGAGCCGGGCCGGAACAATTCCGGCTTGATTTCACCGGCCGTAGCAGGCGTAGAATCAAGCCATGCGGTTGGTGATTTCCATCCTGCTGTTGATCAGTCTCGCACCGGGCTTTGCCGCGCTGGGTGCGCAGGCTTCCCGCCTGACACCTCTGCCGCAGCTCAATGTCCAGGAATTTCCGGCCGAAACTCAAAAGCAAGTCCAGGAGGCCTACGATGCGGCGCGCCGGCACGCCGGTGACGCCGCCGCGGCGGGAAAGCTCGGGATGCTGCTCGACCTCTATGACCGGCCCGAGGCGGCCGTGCTCTGCTACCAGCGCGCCCACCAGCAGGCCCCGCAAGCGTTCCGGTGGCTGTACTTCTGGGGATCGCTCCTGCTCAAAAGCAAGAAAAGGCAGGAGGCCGTGCCCATCCTCAAAGCGGCGCTCCGCCTCCGGCCGGATTACGACCCGGCCGAATTCAAACTGGCTGAAGCTCTGGTCGAAACCGCACAGATCGAGGAGGCGGGGAGCATCTATGAGGTTCTGGTGAAGAAGTATCCGCAATCCGCCGAAGCGCATTACGGCTTGGGACGAGTCCGCGCCGCGCAGGGGGACACCGCACGGGCCGTCGAACTTTTCGGCCAGGCCTGCGAGTTGTTTCCCACCTTCGGACCTGCGCACTATGCTCTGGGACTGGCCTATAGAAAGCTCGGCCAGAGTGATAAGGCGCAGGAGCAAATGCGCATCTACGAACAGAACAAGAACATCGTGCCCCCCGTGGACGACCCTCTTCGCGACGAGATGCGGGACATGGATTTGAGCGCCGCATCGTATGTGGAGCGCGGCGTTTTCCTGGAGCAGGTCGGGCGGCTGGAGGATGCCATCCAGGCCACGGAAAAGGCGGCCCGGCTCAACCCAACCTTCGTCCTGGCGCACGCCAACCTGGTCTCGCTGTATGGACGCACCGGGAATCTCCCAAAGGCGGAGGAGGAATATCGGGCGGTCATGGCTTTGAATCCCGATCAATTTCCGAAAGCCCACTACGACTACGGGATTCTGCTCATGGCGAAGGGTGAGCGTCGGGAGGCCGAAAAGGCTTTTCGGCGCGCGATCCAGATCGACCCTTCCTACGCGCAAGCTCACAATAATCTGGGTTACCTGCTGGAGCAGGATGGCGAATTCGCGGAAGCCATGGCGGAGTATCGGAAATCGATCGAGAGCGCGCCCGGCGATCGGCAAGCCCATTTCAATCTCGGACGAATCCTGGTGAACCAGGGAAAATACCAGGAAGCGATCGAGCAGCTCTTGCAGACCCTTACTCCGGTAGATGAGAGCACTCCCGCGTACCTCTACGCTCTCGGAGCCGCCTACGGGCGAGCGGGTGAGCGGCAAAAGGCGCGGGATTTTCTGCGGCAGGCGCGCACCGAGGCGGCGGCGCGCGGCCAGTCTAAACTCCTCGCGGCAATCAACCAGGATCTCCGCACCCTCGAGGGCCCCGACGCCCCACGTTAAGCCGCTTGCCTCCGCCTTCCAGATGCGTCCTACCTCAACACTTGACCCTTAAAATGGTTGACAAGCCATTACAGTCCACGATAAGGGCCTAATGCCCATGTCTAATGGCCGGGGGACAATAAGTCGCTTCCCTTCATTTCGCGCCTGCACAGGGTCCCGGACTGTTACCATCCTGGAACTCGCAAACTTGTTTATTCAATCTCATCAACAATCGGGCCTGAATCAGCTCCATAACCGATGGATATAGTTGCCATAACCCAAAAATTGCTTGACACTAATCCGTATATTTGGTTATCTTGAATGCGGCTTTTGGTGTGGTTCCCTCTTGATTCACTGCGCTCATTTGAGCAATGCTTGAAAGTCTTGCGACGGGTTAGGGTTAACGAAAAAGGAGGCAATGTTATGGTATGGAAAGCAAGCCGCCTTCTCCTGTCGTTGTGTGCAGGGGCAGGCTTGTTAGGTATCCTCTTTGTTCAACAGGCTAGAGCCCAAGTGCTCTACGGTTCGGTTACCGGAACGGTGAGCGACCAGAGCGGGGCTGTAGTCCCTGGCGCCAAAGTCTCAATAACCAACGACGCGACAGGTCTCGCGCGCTCGGCAACGACGGATACAGCGGGGCAGTACCGTCTTCTCGACTTGCCCGAAGGCAGTTACACTCTTAACGTGACCGCCGGCGGTTTTGAAGCATTCAAGAAAACCAGCGTCACGGTGGCCATCGGTCAAGTTAACGTGCAAGATCTTCAACTGACCGTGGGGTCGCAAACGCAGGAAGTGACCGTACAAGGGACCACCGAGGTCCTGCAGACGCAGAAAGCGGATGTGCACACCGAAATCAGCAGTTACGCCGTGCAAAACCTTCCGCTGAGCACGTACCGGAATTTCCAGGCCGCGGAACTGCTGGCCCCGGGGGTATTCTCGACCTCGGGCATTTCCAACAGTTATCCGAATTCCATCGCCGATACCCCGGAGCGCTCGTTCGAAATTTATTCCAACGGCCTACCGGCGCATGACAACACCACCCGGGTGGACGGCGCCACCAACATCTTCATCTGGCTGCCCGACCACATGCTGGTCGTCCCGCCGCAGGAATCGATTGAAGAAGTGAACGTCCAGACGGCGAACTACGATGTGGAGAAAGGTCTGACGGCCGGGGCCGCCATCGACGTGGTAACCAAATCCGGCAGCAATAAACTCCATGGCTCTGCTTATGCGTTCCACACGGACGATTCTCTGAACGCCCTCAACTGGTATAACCATGGCAGTAACACCGGAATCCTCAATAATGACGGAGTTGCCATCGGCGGAGCGATTAAGAAAGACAAACTCTTTTTCTTCGGGAATTGGGATGGAAGCTGGCAGCACCAGGCGGAAGGCTTCACCGACACCATCCCGACACCTGACATGCTGACGGGAAACTTTAGCGCGTATTTGGGAGCTACCGTCCCGGGTGTTACCGTCCAGACCACGGAAGGGGCAACGGTTCCCTTGCAGCAGGGAATGGTGTTTGATCCCGCCACCGGCAATCCGGATGGCACGGGGCGCCAAGTGTTCTCCTCGGCTGGGGTACTCAACGTCATACCCCCAGGCCGCACGAACACAGGCGCCTTGGCTTTCAATAAGCTGATCCCGGCACCCAACATCAATCTGGGCCCCATCACCACCGGCACGCCCTATAACATTATCGGGACCAAGGCAGCCCGGCCACTGGCCCGCGAGATCTACACGGGCCGGCTCGACTGGAACCAGAGCCAGAATCACACCATCTGGGGAAAATGGACAGTTCAGGACGCCAATTTCTATGAACCTTTCGATCTCGGCGCGGCGGGCGGGAACGGCAGCGGCACGGCCCACCAATTAGCCCAGGTCGGAACGATTGGCCACACCTGGACGCTTTCCCCCAACCTCGTTCTGACCGGCCACGTCGGTTTTGACCGGATGAGCGAATTTGGCCACCCACCCGGCTATGGCCAGCCTCTCGGCGAATCGGTGCTCGGCATCGCGGGAACCAACACTCCTGCGGGGGATATCCGTTACACCGGTCTTCCCGGAGTCAGCGTCGAGGGTTTCAGCGGTATGGGTAGTTTGAACTCCTGGGAGCCCGACACACGCAACGACTGGACGTTCACGACGTCTCACAACTTGTCGTGGATCAAGGGAGCGCACGAGTTCCGCATGGGTGTGGACATCTCCCACAACCACCTGAATGCCTTCCAACCGGAAATCTTCTGCTGCCCGCGCGGCAATGTGATCGAGGATTACGGAGGGACCGCACTCAACACGTCCAACCTGGGAAGCGTGTCGAACCCGGTCACCTTGACGCCGTTCGTACAGAACGCTTATGCGATGTTTGACCTGGGCCTGATTTCCGAAGCCCAAAACGATGCCCAGTTCATCAAGTCCACAGGCAAGGACACCCAGTTTGCCACCTATTTTGGCGATCGCTGGAAGATCAGCTCCAAGCTGACCGCCGACCTGGGAGTGCGCTGGGAGTACTTCCCCTTGATCACTCGCGATGGCGAGGATAAAAACGAATTGTTTGACACCACCACCGGCCTGCTGCACTTCGGCGGGCTCGGCGGCAACCCGACCCACAACGGAATAACCACGAGCAAGACATTGTTTATGCCGCGCATCGGCTTGGCTTATCAGGTCGATTCGAAGACCGTGGTCCGGGCGGGGTTCGGAATGTCCGACGACACCACGCCTCTGGAAAGACCCTTGCGAGGCTTTTTCCCGTTAGCGATCGGAGCGGATGTCTTTGACACTTCCACCTCGGCGGAGAGAAATTCCTGCAACGGCAATTCGCTTTCGACCTGCTATTTCCCCGTGGCGACGTTCGCTCAGGGCGTGCCGATCATCCAAGTGCCCAATCTGTCGAGTGGGGTACTCTATCCTCCTATCGCCGACGACGTCGGAACGCTGGCGCCGGGAGAACATAAACGCGGATATGTTGAATCCTGGAACCTGTTTATCGAACGCAAACTGCCCGCGGACTTCCTGTTCAGCATCGGCTATGTGGGCAATCACTATGTTCACGAGTTCAACGGCACGGACCTCAACGCGGCGCCTCTGTACGGTAACGAGCCATCCTTCCCGGGGCCTGGTGGAGTAACTGTTCAGAGGACCGGAGGGACCTACCAGTTCCAAGGCTACCTGGACTCGCACTACAACTCCCTCCAGGTTACGATGAACCACCGCAGCTCCCATGGACTCTTTGTTCAGGCCGCCTACACTTATTCGCGGGCCATGGGCTATGTGAACGACAACACTTGGGAGAATGGTCTGGAGTTTAATTGCCCGCCTTCGGCGTCCATGCCCCAAGGGTGCCAGCAGCTCAACTACGGCCCGTTGGGCTTCGATCACACGCAAAACTTCAAACTGGCTTTTGTTTACGACCTACCCTTTGGAGAGGGCAAGAAATGGTCCAGTTCCAAGGCCGCGAATGCCATCGTCGGAGGGTGGAAGTTCAACGGCGTCTTCAGTGCCTTTACGGGGTCGCCGTTGCAGGTTAACCAGGATATAAGCAATATCAACACGTATGATACCGGCGCCGTTCCGAATCATGTCGCGCCGATCCAGTACCTGGGCGGAGCCAACAACTCCCTCGGCTTCCCCCAATGGTTCAACGCTTCATCCTTTGTTCCCAACACTTCCTCGACCAGCATCGGCAACGTTGGCCGGACGGAATCGTGGCTGACCGGGCCCGGACTGTGGCAATTTGACCCCAGCCTGGCTCGAATCTTCCGGCTCAGCGAGCGCTTCAACCTGGAGGCTCGTGTTGAGGCGGAAAACCTGTTCAACACGCCGCACTTCAGCGACAGCGGCATCAACGCCTTTTGTACGACGACTGCCGTTGCGGGAGGTGGGGAGACTTGCGGAACGACCTTCGGCGAGATCACTTCTTCCTACGGTCAACGCGTTGTGCAATTTGGCGTGTTCCTGCGCTTCTAGCATCATCGGTCTGGGTCCTTTCGGACCAGGTGAAAACCTGATCCGGAAGCCGTCAACTCTGAGCATTGGCTACCTCCTGGCGGGCGCTGCGCAAGCGGCGCCCGCTTTTTTTGCGGTCTCAGGACTCGCCGTTATCCCTGGGCCTGAGGTTGATTTAGCCCCAAAGGGGCGTTGATTTAGCCCCAAAGGGGCGAAATAACGAAGCCCAGGCCAACGGCCTGGGTTAAGATGATCCCCTTATTCTGCCGCCAGCCCTGAAAGGGCGAGATAGGTGTTCCCCCATGCCGCAATCGCTTTCGCAACTCTACGTTCACCTGATCTTCAGTACCAAACATTGCGAGCCAATGTTATTGTCGCCCGTGCGAGAAGACCTCCACGCCTACCTGGCGGCGGTTCTCAATAACCAGGGCTCCCCCGCGCTGAAAGTCGGAGGCATGAACGACCACGTTCATGCGCTGTTTCGATTGTCGAAAAACCTCGCACTGGCAAAAATCGTGGAGGAAGTGAAGACCAGTTCCTCGAAGTGGGTCAAGACGCAAGGGCGCGGCTTGGCGAACTTCTATTGGCAAAGCGGCTACGGCGCGTTTTCGGTGAGCGCGGCGGATTTGGAAGAAGTCGTGGAGTACATCGCGCAACAAGAAACCCACCACCGCGTGGCCAGCTTTCAAGAGGAATTCCGCAAGCTGCTGGACGCGCACGGAATCGCCTACGACGAGCGGTACGTGTGGGATTGAAAAGGATTGTTCCGCCCCTTCAGGGCTCGTCGGATCGATTTGGGGTCCCGTTGACCCAGGGCGTTGCCCTGGGCTTTGTTAGATCGCCCCTTTGGGGCTCAAGGACGGTTTCCGACGGCATCCCTAAATCGGAAATATGGGGCCTGCCCCGGTTTTCCTGCCCCGATTTTCCCATGTCCCGGTTTTCCCATGTCCCGGTTTTCCCAGGGCTCGTCGGATCGATTTGGGGTCCCGTTGACCCAGGGCGTTGCCCTGGGCTTTGTTAGATCGCCCCTTTGGGGCTCAAGGACGGTTTCCGACGGCATCCCTAAATCGGAAATATGGGGCCTGCCCCGGTTTTCCTGCCCCGATTTTCCCATGTCCCGGTTTTCCCATGTCCCGGTTTTCCCAGGGCTCGTCGGATCGATTTGGGGTCCCGTTGACCCAGGGCGTTGCCCTGGGCTTTGTTAGATCGCCCCTTTGGGGCTCAAGTATAATAACTGCTGATGAGGAAGCGAATGAGACTCGCGCGCACCCTGCAAGGCATATTCGCGATCTTGCTGTTGGCCATTCCGGCCTTGGCGCAATCGCCGGTTCTGGCCGAGAAGGCGCAGCACGCCAAGGAGTTGATGGCGGCGGGGCGACCCGCCGAGGCGGTTCCCATCTATCGCGAACTCGTGCGGGCCATGCCCGGGAATCCCGGGCTGGCTCTGAATCTCGGTTTGGCCTTGGACATGTCGGGTGACAAGCGGGCAGCGATCCGGCAGTACCAGGCTGCCTTGAAGCTGGAGGCAGATTTCTTTCCTCCCTTGCTGCTGATGGGAACGGCTTACCTCGACCTGGGCCAGCCCTCCCTGGCGGTCACGCCCCTGGAAAAAGCGGTGGAGCTCCAGCCGGAGAATTTTGACGCGCAGGTGACCCTGGCCGAAGCCGAACTCGCATTGGAGCGGTTCGGCGCAGCCGCCTCACGCTTTCAGAAGCTCTCCCAGCAGGACGCGTCCAGCGCGAAGGTGTGGTACGGACTGGGAGCGTGTTACGAGGGGCTGGCCCAAAAGAGTTTTGACGCGCTTGCCGAGGCAGCTCCCGGCTCGGCCTACTGGCTTGATTTGGTGGCAGAATCTCGCCTGGAAGCCAAGCAGACTTATAGCGCTTTCTATTTCTACAAGCAGGCGCTGGCCAAAATGCCGGGTCTGCGCGGGGTTCACGCTTCCCTGGCGGAAATCTATAAGCAAACCGATCACGCGAATTGGGCGGTGACCGAGGAAGCGAAGGAAAAACAGTTGCCTCCGCCCGACTGCGGCGCGGAAAAGTTGGAGTGCGAGTATCAGGCGGGAAATCTCCTGGACGTCGTCCAGGAAGCCACCCATGACCCCAGGGAGCTGTATTGGCAAACCCGCGCCTACAACCAACTGGCCCTGGACGCCTACGATCGCCTGGGCCGGCTGCCGCCCACGCTCGAAACCCACGAGTTGCGAGCCCGGATCGAATCCAAGCGCCGGCAGTACGCGGAAGGCGCCAAGGAGTGGCGCGCGGCGCTGAACCTCGCCCCCGGGAATCCTTATGTCAAAAGAGAGTTGGCGATCGCCCTTTCCGAGTCAGGAAGCCTCCCGGAGGCGCGAAAGTTGTTCCAGGAACTGTTGCAGCAGGACCCCAATTCGGGATCTCTGAACTACCTGCTGGGTGACGTTATGCTGAACGCGCAGGCGCCGCAGGAGGCGATCCCCTATTTGCAGAAGGCCGTCGCAGCCGATCCCCAGTTTCTCCCCGCGCAAAAATCCCTGGGTCTCGCCTACTTGCAGATAAGCCAGACGGAAAAAGCGATTCCGCACCTTAAGGCCGCCCTGGCGGCCGATCAGGATGGAAGCTTGCACTACCAATTGGGCCGAGCCTATCAGGCCCACGGCGATCGGGATCTGGCGCGCGAAATGCTCAAGACCTACCAGGAAATGCAGAGCAAGAATCAGGAAGAGAACCAGGGCGTGGAGAAGGAAGTCGCCATCACGCCGCCCTGAAGCAGGGCTCCGTCGAAGTCCCAGGTGCCACTTACCGCGAGAGCTGTGAATGCACCTGCGTGGGTCTTTCTCGACCCGATCGGACTTTGACGGAACCCTGCCCCACGGCGAGATTCATGCCGATTCCCGAACTTCTAGGCGTTGATCGGGCGCCACATCCCGGAGAGTCTGCACGATTCCGCTCGGCCAGCGAATTTCGATCTTGTCGATTTTTGCCATTTTGCCCAATCCGAAGTGAACTCCAAAATGGCTGGACGAGGCATAGGCGACGGCGGAGGTCATATGATTGTGTTGGCTCCCAATGCGCACGCGCGCCCCGATGCCGTCGCGGTTGCTCTTGGTCCCGATCAACTTGAGGATGATCCAATGGTTTTCGTTGGGGCTGACGTTCTGCCACAACTCGGCGGGATCCTGGAGCGATGAGACCACCATGTCGATTTTGCCGTCGTTGTTGAAGTCCGCAAAGGCGCAGCCGCGATGGGCGCGGGGAACTTGAAAGTCCGCACCGGCGTCAGCGGAAACGTCCCAAAAGGTCCCATCGCCAAGATTGGCGAAAATGCTGTTGGGTTGGCGGTAATGGTAAGCGGAGAATTGTTCGACGTTGTCGTCGGCGTGTGAGTTCGTGCTGACCAGGTCCTTCCAGCCGTCGTTGTTAAGATCGACGATGCCGGCGCTCCAACCGCCGCGCGCCGCCGAGAGCCGGGCGATGCGGCTGGTCATCGCCGCGTCCTCAAACAACCCCCCACCCAGGTTATGAAACAGCGGGAAGGTTTCATTGTTCAGATCGGTCACGAATATATCGGGAAGGCCATCGTTATCGTAATCGCGGAAGTCAGCGCCCATGCTGGAGACGGCCACGCCGGTATTCATCAAAGCGACTCCGGCTTCCAGCGCAACCTCCTCGAACGTGCCATTGCCGCGGTTGTGAAACAGGAAGTTCGCCTGGTTATCGTTGGTGACATACACGTCCATGAATCCGTCGCCATCGTAATCCGCGACGGCAATGCCCATGCCGCGCCCCTGGTATTTCCCGATTCCGGACTGCTCCGTGACATCCTCGAACGTGCCGTCGCCGCGGTTGCGATAGAGGGTATTGGTGAGGCCTTGGAAATACATCGGGTGGCAGTAGACGCGGATGTTCCGGGTGGCATCGCCGCAGAAGCGGTTTTCATCGATCGACCAGTGCGCATAGTTCACCACGAAGAGATCGAGCAGGCCGTCGTTGTTATAATCAAACCAGGCTCCCGCGACCGCCCATTGGCCGCTCTGGATACCGGCTTTTTCGGTGACGTCCTCGAAGCGTCCATTCCCCAGGTTGTGGTAGAGAATGTTACGGTTCACTCCCGCCACGAACAGGTCCACGTGGCCGTCGTTGTCGTAATCTCCCGCCGCGGCCCCCATCGAGTAACCCTCACCCGCCACCCCCGCCTCTTCCGTTACATCCTGGAAGCGCATGCCACCTTGGTTACGGAAAAGGCGGTTCCAATACTTGGGCGATTCTTTGCGGAGTGAGGGAAGGGCCGCGCCGTTCGCGAAGAAGATGTCCGTGAGGCCGTCGCCATTGTAGTCGAACGCGGCAACCCCTCCCGTCATGGTTTCGATGAGATGCTTCAAGGGCGTGGGGCTGTTCTCGACTCGAAAATCCAAACCCGCGGAAGGGGCGGCGTTCACAAAACGGATCGGCGCCACCGACCGGGCTCGGGCCGCACCCGGCACCTGCGTCCGGCTCTGGGAAAAGAGGTTGGCCGCCGCACTAGCCGCGGGAAGACCCAGAAGCGCTCGGAGAATCGCGGACCGGCGTGTCATCATCTTTTTCCATGATTAGGGACTGGGGGCTGGGTTCTGGGTGTTGGGGGCTAGGGGATGTTCTGCCCAGACCCCGGCCCCTGGAACCTAGTGTGGTGTCCCATCTTAGAGTTGACAGTAGGCGAAACCCCCTCACCCCCACGACAAGCAAAGCGTGGGGCCCCCTTCTCGCCTCGGCTGATGAAAACGCCTCGTCGAGCCACCCTCTCCCCCAAGGGGGCGAGGGCAGTAAAATCAACTCTCCCCTCGCCCGGTCCTCAGAACCTCAGCATATACGAAAACTTCACAAAGAACTGATGCCCATCCTGGAACAACCCCGGCGTGCGCAGGATCTGGTTGCCGCCAATAGAAGATAGCAACTGGATATTATCCATATTGCCGTTATAGCCAACATAAAGTGCCGTGAAGGGATTCACCAGGTAGGTGAAAAGAAAATCCCCGTTGAAATTTTTGGTGGTGCTCAGGGAAGTGAAGGGCCGATTGGCCAGTACCGTCGTGTACTGGGGGATGACGCGGAGCGACAGTTTCTGGTTGAACTGGTACAACCATTCGGAGTAGAGGATGTGATTGTTGAACACGCTCGCGCCCGTCGAGCGATCGGTAAGGCGGTCGAGAAGGTAGGTATTCTGGATGCGCAGGTGTTTTCCCGGCCGCAAAACCAGGCCGACGTTCGCCATGTTCACATTGGAAAGCAAGGGCAATTGGCCGGCCGGCGGAACAATATTGATCTGCGCTCCCTGGGAATAATCCGCCTTGAAGGACACCTGACCGATCAGACTGGTCTCGAAATAGAGGCCCTGGCGGTGATGCGAATAGACGGTATTCTGCGTCAGCCCCTGGAAATCCTGAGGCCGCAGCATTTCCTGATCCTGCTGCCAATACGCTTCAAAGGCGGTTTGGCCGGTGAACTCAAAACTCATGGTGTAGTCCTGGTAGGTGTCCAAACGGTTTCCACGATGGTCCCAGACGGGATTGACGAAGACCGTCGGCCCCCAGGAAACCAGGTATTTGTGCTCGGGGCGGAACCGGTACATAGCCACTTCACTCACGCCGCGCATATCGATGCGCAGGGGCGGCTGCGTAATGATGCGCCCCACATAGACGGGCCGGTCCACCGCCTCGGTCTCGATATACCCTGTGAGGGTGTTGAAACCCGGGCTGAGGTCGTTGTATTGGGTGTTGGAGTAAAACTGCCTCCCGTCAAACCGCAATTGGCTCTTGTAGGCGGGTCCGGCGCTGCGGATTCCGCCGGGCAGGGTCGTTTCGCTCGCGACCGCTTGCCCGGTGAGCCACCAGTTCTTTCCCAGCTTGAACCGCGTGTCGATTCCTCCCACCCGATTGTGCGTGCCGGCCAGTTCCCGGTCCGTGTAGATCATGCCCGCGGCCGATTGCCGGAAGATGTCCCGATTAACCCGCAGCACGGTGAAGTAAGCACGGTCGCCGTAGAGCGGATCCCCCGGCTCGACCGCCTCACCGGGTGAGCGGTCGTCGACCACCAGCGCCCCGATCGAGTAGGGGCCTTCCTTGCCGGTCAGGCGAAACCCGAACTGGGGATCGGCAATGTTGCGCGTGAATAGCAGGTTCATGGGGGTTTCGAAATAGCTGGGGTTTTCGAGGAAGAAGGGGCGTTTCTCCGGGTAATACACGGTGAATCGCCGGTTCACGGTCACCTGGGGCTGGTCAGATTCCACTTGGGAGAAGTCGGGGTTGGCGGTCATGTCCAGGGAGAAGGAGTCCTTAAACACCACGCGCCCGTCCGCGCCCGCCTTGGGGTCAACCGTCTTGCTCTGGAATACCGGATTCGCCGCATCGGTTTGATCGAGGGTCCGATACGTGCGGCCATACACGTAAGGGGTAAGGACACCGCGCTTTTCCGGAGAGATTCCTTCCAACCCGGCCAGCGTGGCCTCCTGGCTGATACGGCCCTCAATGCGCGTCGAGACCCAGGGCCAACAGGCGGATTCGTTGTGCCGCGGAATCCAGCGCACGAAGACGATTCCCCAGGTTTGTTTTTCGGTTTTCGGGAAACGCATGGTCTTGAAGGGAACCGACAGCCAGACGACGAAACCCTGGGGGGTGAGTTTGCCGCGCGACTGCCACACCCCGTCCCAGGTGCCGTCGAACTGGCTGCGCGGGCCCTCGGTCCAGAGGCCATCCAACTGATGGCCATAAGGGTTGACGGTGAAAACGTAGGCCCGGCGGTGATCGTGGAAGGTATCCAGGAAGAGGTCGATTTTATCTTCCATATAAAAAATATCGCGCGCGACTCTGTGAGCGCGAAGGCGTGACGGCTCCGAATCGAAAGCCACATAAATGCAATATAGATTGTTGGAGTCGTAGCCGAGGTAGGCAATGGTTTTCTGGCTGGCAGGTTGGCCATCGCTCGGCAGGCGTTGCGTGAACCCTTCCACCTTGGCCAGCTTGCCTTCCCACTTGGAATCGGGCTTCATCGCCAGAAAGTCTTCGAGGGCGGGCGGACTGGTGACGCGCGGGATGACCAATGTGGTGTTGGCGCCTATGGGTCTCGAATCGGCGAGGGCAAGGCCTGAGAGCAACAAAACCAAAAAGGGAAGATAAAAACCCGAAAGCTTCATAAGATAAGAAAGCTTCCCCAGCGGAATCTAGGGGTGGAAACGGAGAACCTCTCACCCTTCCAGGGAATAAAAGATAGTGTATCCTATCCCGGCTCCGCCCACGATGCCAATTCGGCGAGAAGCGGCGCACCTCCCAATTCATCCTTCCATTCCCGGCAGAGGTGGGCCAGGCTTGCCCGCAAGGCGGGAAGAGGATCGGCGCCGGGAGTCATGGCGGCGACTTCACCCCTCAGCCAATCGAGTAGCTCATCAAGGTTCTTGAAGCGGCCTTGCGCAATCGCCTCGCGAAGCTGCGGAACGGTTTGGCGCTCAAACTCCTGTTTGCGGCCGATGTCGATGAGGTCGGGCAGCAGCAGGGCCGGGCTTCCCAGGCGCAGGTTCAGGCGGGCCAGTAATTCCTGATAAACCGCGCGCGCCATGGATTCGACCCTTTCTGTCAAATCGCGGATCAATTCCATTCCCTGTAGCGCAGGGCCCGCGGTTCGGCCCTGCGGCACTTCAGACGGGACAAGCTGGCAATAGAATTTCAATTTCGGCTCGGTGCCGGAAGGACGAACGGTGACGATTAAGCCGTCGAGGAAAAACTGGAGAACGTTGCGTGAGAGTTGGTCTGTGCTGCTCTGCAATTTGCCGAATCGATCTTCATTCCAGTAATCCACAACCTTGCGGACGGGGCGACCGCCCAGGGTTTTCGGCAGGGACGCGCGCAGCGAGGCGACGATGCGGTCGCGCTGGATTCCTCCCTCGGCTCCGGTCATGACGATGGAGCGGCCCGTGTCCGCGTACCCGCCGAGTTTTTCGAGGATTTCGATGTAGTAATCCAGCAGATTCCGCCCCTCCAGCCGCACCTTTTGATAGAGGGCGGCGAGGAACATGCACGCCGGCGCTGAATCCTTGTCACGAATGGCGGAGGTCATCATCAGCCCATGCGCTTCTTCCGTGGCCAGCACCAGCGAATCCGGCCGGGTGCAGGCGTTTCCCCATTGCCCACGCTGCTCGAGGATTTTGAGGACGTTCGCCATGTACTTGAACCCCACCAGCAGGTCATCGATGATCCAGGAATCGCCCGCCGTTGCGGCGATTTGTCCCAGGATTTTCGTGGTCACCAACGTCTCCATCACCAAGCCGCGACGCTGTGGGCCGTCGGGATCGAGCATCAGGTAGTAGCAGAGGAGCGTGGCGATTTTGTTGCCGTCGAAGTGGTACCAGGACCCATCGGCGAGGCGGGCTTCCAGGCCCACGCGGTCCGCGTCGGGATCGCTCGAAAGGACAATGCCCGAGCCCACGGACTCCGCGAAGCGAGTGGCGGGCACGGTCGCTTCCGAAACCTCGGGATTGGGCGCTTTGAAGGGGATGGCTGCGAACGTCCCATCCGGGCCTTGATCGGGCGGCGACAAAATGGGAAAACCCAACTTCCGCATCACCGCGCCGGCTGAACGCAACCCGCACCCACACAGGGGAGTGTAAACCACAGGAATTTCCGGCCGCGGAGTAAAGACGCGGCCATACAAGCGGACATATTCCTCGACATACTCGCCGTGCAGGCCGTCCGGAATCTTGCGAATCAGCCCACGGCCGAGCGCATCGGCGAAGGGAATGCGGTGCACATCCGTGACCTGGTCCATGGCGTCCGCCAGGCGCTGGTCATGGGGCGGTATCGGCTGGCCGCCGTACTCGTCGTAAACCTTGATGCCATTATCGTCGGGAGGATTATGCGATGCTGAAATATTAACCCCTCCTGCCGCCCGGAGTTTGCGGATGATAAAAGAGAGTTCGGGGGTGCTCAACAGCGACTGGTCGGCTTCGGGCTCAGCAAGGTACGCCACCACTCCGTTGCCGGCATAGATCTCACAGGCCAGTTTGGCAATCGATCGCGAAGATGTTCCGAGCAATGGGTGGTCACTTCCCAGGAAGCGGTAAACGCCCGCGAAATCGTTGAACACGCGAACGTCATTGGCCACGATGACGGCGAGTTCCTTGCCGGGAAAAGCCGCCGCGAGATAATTACAATGGCCCTGCACAGTCATGGCAGCAGTGGTGGGGTTAAAGCGATTCGACCCGTAGCCAACGCGGCCGCGACGTCCCCCGGTGCCAAAGGGAAGCACCTGCCAAAAGGCGTCGAAGAGCAGCGGCACGTGCTCTTTCTCGAGATGCCTGGCCAAGATGTCGGGAAAGGCCATGGGCACGGCGCCTTGCAGCCAAGCCTGCAATCGGCCGGCAGCAGCCTTTCCTTGCGCACCGTACCGGTCGGCTAAAAGGTTGAAGATTCTCGCGAGCGCGGGGGAATCGGTCATGGGCTTCGCCTCGTCCAACGATTTCCAAACCGTGATTCTAATACGAACGCCTTTGGAGCGTCGGTCCATGAAGATGTGTAGCGCGGCGGAGCCCGCAACCAAAACCGTCTCGTAGGGGCACCCCTCGTGGGTGCCCTTGTGGTGGGCACCCACGAGGGGTGCCCCTACGAACTCTATAACATCACGATAGGAATGCCGAAAAAACTTTTGACATTGTTGGTTTTGGAATAGACTGTCGCCATCTTCACTCTGGGGAGACCCTGATATGCCGGGAACAATCGAAGTGGTGATTGGCCCCATGCGCAGCAACAAAACGGCGGAGTTGATCCGGCGCGTCGCCATGCGCGAGGAGTATGCGCACCAGGCCGTCATCCTGTTCAAACCCAAGGATGACACCAAGAGCGCGCAAGGGGTGGTGCAGAGCCGCAACCAGCTCAGCCATCGGCAGATGGAGGCCGTGGAGTTCGATTCCGCCAATCCGTGGGAAATGTTTGCCTTCATTGCGGAACGCGAGCGGATCATTGGCAAACGGGTCAATTGCGTGGCCATCGATGAGGGCCAATTCGTGCAGGGGTTATTCGACTGTGCGCGGGCGCTTTTGGATCGGGGCTATGACGTGATTGCCGCAGGGCTCGACCTGAATTTCCGCGGTCAGCCCTTCGGCGACATGCTGGCGCTCTTATGGCTGGTGAATGCTTTTGGGGGAAACGTCACCTGGTGCATTGCATACTGTGAATGCGGCGCGCGAGCGTTCTTTTCGCAGCGGCTCATCAACGACCAGCCCGCCTCCTATGAGAGCCCAACCTTGATGCCCGGGGATGCTTATCGGCCGCGCTGCGCAAAGCACTTCGTTCTTCCCGGGCGGCCCAAGCGGGCGAACATGCCGGCCGATGACGAACCGTCCTAGAGCCGTGTCCCGTACTCCGTGTCCCGATCCTGGAGGAATCATGGCCAAGCAAGCGAAAATTGTGGTAGTGGGAAGCGCCAATGTTGACCTCGTCACCTTCAATGACACGTTTCCACGTCCGGGCGAGACCATTTTCGGAAAGAAATTCGACATGGGGTTTGGCGGCAAGGGCGCCAACCAAGCCGTGGCCGCATCCCGCTGCGGGGCTTCTGTCGCCATGGTCGCCAAGGTGGGCAGCGACTTGTTTGGTCCGGCCACGATCAAGAACTTCGAGTCCCAGGGCATCGATGCCCGTTACGTGCGAGTCGCGGAAGGAATCTCCACCGGCGTCGCGCCCATCTTCGTGGACCCGAGTGGCCAAAACAGCATCGTGGTGATTACCGGCGCGAACGATACGCTCTCTCCCCAGGATGTGGATGCCGCGGCGCCCCTTCTCAGCACGGCGGACACCATCCTGCTGCAATTTGAAATCCCGATGGCCACCGTCTATCACACGATTCAATTCGCCAAGTCGAAGGGCATACGCTGCATCGTGAATCCCGCCCCCTTTCGGCCTCCGGATTTCAAAGAGATTGCCGCGGCGGACTACTTCATACCCAACGAGAGCGAAGCGGAGGCGATCACCGGCATTCCCGTTCACACCATCGAAGATGCCAGGAAGTGCGCGGAATATTTGCTCGGGCGGGGACTCTCACACGTCGTTATTACGCTGGGCGAGCGCGGCTCGCTGCTGGCCACATCGAAAGGTTCGGAACTTATCCCCGCCTTCAAGGTCGATCCCATCGACACCACGGGCGCCGGCGATGCTTTCATCGGCAGCTTTGCCGTGTTCCTGGGGGAGGGTTTGACCGACCAGGAAGCTCTGACTCGCGCCAGTCTTTACGCGGCGCTTTCCACCACGCGGGTGGGAACGCAGAAATCGTTTCCACATCGGGAAGAGTTCGACAGGGAATGGCAGAGGCGGAATAATTACGAATTACGAATTACGGATTAAAAATTCTGAATTGAGCAAAAGCATGATGCCCTCTCAGGCACGGAGGCGCAAAGAAGTTACTCGCATCCGAGCATGGACACGCCTGAATTAATCCGTAAAAAGCGCGACGGCTTGGTTCTGACCAAGACGGAGGTATTCGACTTCGTCGAGCGCTACACTCGGGGCGAGATTCCCGACTATCAGGCTTCCGCCCTGCTGATGGCGATCTATTTTCGCGGCATGGACCAGCGCGAAACGGCCGACCTGACGGAGGGGATGTTGCGATCAGGCCGGGTGCTGGACTTCTCTGCCTTGCCCTTGGCGAAGGTCGACAAACATTCCACCGGCGGCGTCGGGGATAAGACCTCTTTGATTATCGGGCCTGCGGCAGCCGCGGCGGGTGTCCTGGTGCCCATGATCTCCGGTCGTGGCCTGGGACATACGGGCGGCACGTTAGACAAGCTGGAAGCGATCCCCGGCTTCAGCCCTCGTCTGTCATTCCGGGAGTTCCATCGGGTGCTGGAGGCATGTGGCCTCGCTTTAGGCGCGGCGACGGAGGAATTCGCCCCTGCGGACCGGAAGCTCTATGCCCTCCGCGACGTCACCGCCACGGTCGAATCCATCCCCCTGATCACCGCCTCCATCATGAGCAAGAAACTGGCGGAGGGCATTGACGGCCTGGTGCTGGACGTTAAAACCGGTTCGGGGGCGTTCATGCAAAACTTGGAGAATGCCCGCGCGCTGGCAGCCAGCTTGGTAAATACCGGCACGGCGCATGGCAGACGCGTTCATGCCTTGATCACCAGCATGAGCCAACCACTGGGGAATGCGGTGGGGAATGCCTTGGAAGTGATCGAGTCAGTGGAAACGCTGAAGGGCCGCGGGCCGCGTGATTTGGTGGAGCTTTGCCGCGAACTGACCGCCCACATGCTGGTGTTGGGAAAGGTGACGGATTCTCTGGATAACGCGCGTGCGCGGTATGATTCTGCCATCGCCAGCGGTCAGGCGCTGGAAAGATTTGCACGAGTGGTGGCCGAACAAGGAGGCAATCCGCGCGCTTTGGAGGACTACTCGCTTTTGCCCCAGGCCCAGTTTGAGGATTCCGTCGTGTCGGCCGAGGACGGGTACATTGCCGGATTGGAAGCCCGGGCGATGGGCGTTGCGTCGATGATTCTGGGCGCGGGGCGCGAGCGTTCGGACGCCACCATCGATCCCGCCGTGGGATTGGTTTTCGAGAAGAAGGTGGGAGACGCGGTCCGCGCCGGCGAGCGGGTTTGCAAACTCTACTCCAATGACCGCTCGCGTGTGCCGCGGGCGCTTGATATGATTCGCGAGGCGATTGCCATTTCCCCGAATCCGGTTTCTCCCCCGCCATTGGTCTTGGAGCGCGTGCTGCAATGTCTATGACCCGGTTGATTCCGCTACTCGGCATGCTGGTGATCTTGTCGGCGGCCGTCCTGCTTTCCAAGAACCGGAAAGCCATTCCCTGGCGCACGGTGGGCTGGGGAATGGGATTACAAATCCTGGTGGCGTTATTCGTGCTGCGCACCGGTTTGGGCTACCGACTGATGTATGAGGTCTCGCAAGCATTCGTGAGTGTCCTGAATTGTGCCTTTGCCGGTTCCACGTTCCTGTTCGGCGCGTTGGGGGAGAAACAAGGTAGCTTTGGGGTGGTCTTTGCGTTTCAAGCCCTGCCCATGATTATCTTCGTGGCTTCCCTGATGTCTACCCTTTACTACCTGCGTATTATCCCCACCCTGGTGCTTTGGACCGGCAAAGCAATGGTTAAATTGCTGGGGACGAGCGGCGCCGAATCCCTGGAAGTCGCTGCCAGCATTATGATGGGGCAGACGGAAGCGCCGCTGGTGATCCGGCCCTATCTGAAGGACCTGACGGAATCGGAGCTAATGACGATCATGACGGCGGGTATGGCCCATATTGCCGGCTCGGTCTTCGGCGCGTATGTCCTGTTCGGAGCGGAGGCGCGCCACCTGTTGACCGCCGTGGTGATGACCGCTCCCGGAACCATCGTGCTGTCCAAGATGCTGGTTCCGGAAACCGGCCATCCCAAAACCTCCGGCAATATCCAAATCACGGAGGAAGGGAAGCCCGTCAACCTTTTGGATGCCGCATCCCGCGGGATCTCGGATGGCCTCTACTTGGCCCTAAACATCGCCGCGATGCTGATCGCGTTTGTGGCGCTCATTGCGCTGGTTAACCTGATCTTGGGGGGCATTCACACCACCCTTCAAACCCTGCTCGGTTATCCCCTGGCGCCGGTGGCATGGCTGTTGGGTGTATCCTGGAAGGACGCCATGACGGTGGGGAACTTGATGGGAACCAAACTGGTGTTGAATGAGTTCGTGGCCTTTTCCATGCTCGGCCCGCTCAAGGGCCACATTGCCGAGCGCTCGTTCACGATTGCCACTTTCGCTCTTTGCGGGTTCGCAAACTTCTCTTCGATCGGGATTCAAATCGGTGGGATCGGGTCCCTGGCTCCTACGCGGAAACAGGACTTGGCCCGACTGGGATTCCGGGCGCTCCTTGCGGGCACTTTAGCCAATTACCTGGCGGCGGCCATTGCCGGGCTGCTGCTGGCGTGACGATTTTGGATTTTAGATTTTGGATTTTGGATTAAAGTCACCTGCGTCCTTTGAGGATAGCTCTCCCCTTTTTGATAGAAGAGCTAGTGTGGATTTCGGACCTACGGCTTTGGACTGAAGACGGAGAGAGCGCAGTTGTTCACGAATCCAAAATCCAAAGTCTAAAATCCAAAATGGTGAAACCCATGGCTCGTCGCACATTCTTAGACGCTCGCCGCCCCCCTCACGGTTATGAAGAGGCGGAGCAAGCCGCGGAGTACATTCGCTCTCACGGCTTCGCGCCGCGCTTGGCCATCACGCTCGGCTCGGGATTGGATGAGGTGGTAGGCCGGATGCAGACGCAGGTACGAATTCCCTACAAACACATCCCTCATTTCCCCGGAACGACCGTGCAGGGGCACGGCGGCACCCTGCATCTGGGAAGCTGGAAGGGCGTTTCCGTGGCCATTCTGGAAGGCCGCGTCCACTGCTACGAAGGTCACGCGCCGGCCACCGTGGTGTTTCCCGTGCGCGCACTGGCGCTGGCGGGAGTCGAGACTTTCATTTTGACCTGCGCCGCGGGTGGCATTGCGGCGAAATCGAAGCCCGGGGGCTTCATGGTTTTCTCCGACCACCTGCACCTGCAGGGAGTGAATCCTCTCGTGGGGGTTCACGACCCGCGCTGGGGGGCGCAATTCGTCGATTTGACGGAGGCCTACGATCCCCGCTTGCGCCGCATCACCCGGAAAGCGGCCAGCAAGCTGCGCGTGCCGTGCTTCGAAGGCGTATACGCTTCCTTGCTCGGACCCACGTATGAGACTCCGGCGGAAATTCGTGCCTTGAAGGGCATGGGTGCAGACGCGGTGGGAATGTCCACCGTGCCGGAAGTGATGGCGGCCCGGCAATTGAAATGCCGGGTGCTGGCCATCGCCACGATTTCCAATCGCGCCGCGGGGTTGGCGGGAAAACCCTTGTCGCACGAGGAGGTGCTCGCCACCGGGCGCGCTGCTTCGCGCCACCTCGCCGATCTTCTCGATACGGTTCTGCCGCAATTATTGTAGCGGCGCTCCCCGGAGGGGAGGAATATCATTAGCCGTAGGTGAAACCTACGGAAGGGAGACCGGGGGAATAAGGTTCCGACCCTGGAAGGGGCGATTGATTCGACCCCTCCAGGGTCAGAGGAATTCCTTTCATTGTCCACCCGACCCGTAGGTTTCACCTACGGCTAATGATATTGTTCCCCTTCGGGGAACAAGGCTGATGCCATTCCGACTTGAACCTTGGCCGTGAATAACTTGGACAGGCTTGGTCGGAGACCGCCGCTCCAGTGAGGGGATTGAACGGCCATGAATCCTGAAGAACTCATCGCGCGCGCCGTGGAAGTGCGGGAGAACGCCTGCGCCAGCTACTCCCACTACAAAGTGGGGGCGGCCTTGTTGGCCTCGAGCGGCAAGGTCTACACGGGGTGCAACGTCGAGAATTCCACTTATGGCCTGACGGTTTGCGCCGAACGCGTGGCCCTGTGGAAGGCTCTCTCGGAGGGTGAAAGGAAGTTCGCGCGATTAGTGGTCGTGACCTCGAGCGAGCCTCCTGCTTCACCCTGCGGCGCATGCCGGCAACTCCTCTGGGAGTTCTGTGGCGACATCGAGGTGATCCTCGCAAACCTTCAAGGTTTCCGGCAGACGCTGCGGCTTGCGGAAATCTTTCCGTGCCCTTTCGATCAGCATTTTCTTTGAGCGCGCACATTCGGGAGTGGGGGCTTACTGAATGCTGCATAATACGGTAACAGACGAACCCCCTCACCCGTCTCGCCCCGGCTGATGAAGGCGCCGGCGGCGAGCTACCCTCTCCCCCAAGGGGGCGAGGGCGTAGATTTTATTTAACTCCCCCCTCGCCACTTTGGGGGAGAGGGGCGGGGGTGAGGGGGTAGTTGTCACTGAATTATGCAGCACTCAGTAAGCGCGATTCGTCCCCCCGCATTGATTCGAAACTGTTGTGCCAGGCGCACGTCACCGTATAATGTATGGGTATCATGACTTTCTTGCCCGGCACCAAGCTGGGACCCTACGAGCTTGAGTCGAAGATTGGCGCGGGAGGCATGGGAGAAGTGTATCGAGCCCGAGACACGCGCCTGGGCCGTACGGTTGCCATTAAGGTCCTGCCCTTCAGCCTTTCAGCCGACCCCGTCCTGAAGGAACGATTCGCGCGCGAGGCTAAAGTCATATCCAATGTGAGCCATCCCCACATTTGCACCCTCTTTGATGTCGGGGATGTGGACGGCACCGAATTCCTGGTGATGGAGTATTTGGAAGGTGAGACGCTTGAATCCCGTCTCCAGCGCGGTCCCGTTCCGATCATGGAGGTGTTGAATGTGGGGATCGAAATCGCGGACGCCTTAGACAAAGCGCACCGCGGAGGGGTTATTCACCGTGACCTGAAGCCCGCCAATGTCATGCTCACCGAATCCGGTGTCAAATTACTGGATTTCGGTATCGCCAAGATGTTCGATCAGGATGATCCGGAGGTCGCCCCGGAAACACTTTCCACGAGCGCGGAGGTGCTTTTGACGATGCCCGGTCAGATCACGGGGACAGTGAGCTACATGTCACCGGAACAGGTCCGCGGACTGCATCTTGATGCCAGCACTGACCTCTGGAGTCTGGGCGTGGTTCTCTATCAGATGATTTGCACGCGACTACCGTTTGAGGGACAGACAACCACGGATGTCATTTCCCTGATTCTTCTTAAAGATCCCGACCCCCTCCCCCTGGCCAAACACGAGGTCCCGGCGGGGTTGAGGCAGATCCTCCGACAGGGACTCGAAAAAGATCGCGAACGCCGATATAAGTGCGCGCGCGAGATGCTCACGGATCTCAAACGTTGCCGGCAAAAGATGGAAATAGAGACTGAGATGGAACGGTTGGATCATCTCAGGCAGATCACTGGGAGTAACAACGAGAAGGCCCCCGATTCGAGGGTCGAGACGCGTCCAGCCTTCCCCGAGAGGAAATCAACACCTTCCCCGAGCGGGCCTGCGGTATCTATCCCCTGGAGTCTTGAGCGCATCAAGTTCCATAGGCTACCGGTGATGATCGGGTTGAGTGTGATCGCAGCAGCCGCAGCCGGGCTTCATTCGTGGCTTTACTCCGCTGCCATCCTCGTCGTCGCAGCCACCGCGATCGTCTCTTACCTGTTCCGGTCCAGAGTCGAGTCGCTCGCCGTCATGCCTTTCGAGTGGGTCGGCTCGGATCCAAGTTTTCAGGCCGACCCGGAAAGCGACTACCTATCGGACGGCATTACGGAGAGCCTCATCAACCACGTGTCGCAATTGCCCAACTTGAAAGTCATCTCCCGGACCTCCGTCTTCCGTTTCAAAGGCAAGGCGTTCAACCCCCCGGAAGTTGCGCGGGAGTTGGCTGTCCGAAAAATACTGACCGGGAGAATCTTGCGCAGGGGTTCCACCTTCGTCATCAGTGTGGAATTGGTGGATGCGATTGGGGACGAGCACCTTTGGGGGGCACAATACGAACGGGGGTCTTCCGCATTTGCCAATCTGCCGCGCGAGATTGCGACGCAAATTTCGCGAAACCTGCTTTCCCGTTGGAAAGGTAGAACCGCTATTTCTCAAGCCTACTCCCCGGGACCGGAAAGCTATCAGGCTTATCTCAAAGGGAGGTTCTACTGGAGTAAGAGGACGGGGGAGGACATTCAGAAAGCCCTGCAGTGTTTTCGCGAGGCGGTGGCTATGGACCCCCATTATGCACACGCGTATCTGGGTTTGGCGGAGTGTTACCTGGTGGTCAGTCACTACACCACCATGCCCTTTCGCGAGGCTTACGCTCAGGCGAAGGTTTGCGCACTCAAGGCTCTGGAGATCGATGACTCTCTGGCGGAGGCCCACGCTGCTTTGGCCTCGATCAAGGCTGCCGAAGATTGGGACCTTCAAGGCGGGCTGCGTGAGTATGAGCGCGCCATCAAAATTAATCCCAACTATGCCACGGCCCACCAATGGTACGCGGAATACCTCGCCTGCGCGGGAAGAAAGGCTGTGGCGATCGCTGAAGTGAAACGAGCCCAGGAACTTGACCCGCTGTCCTTGGTCATTAGCGCCTCCGTGGGTCAGGTACTCTATCAGGCGCGCGAATATGACCAAGCCATCAAGCAACTGCGGACCACGGTCGAAATGGATCGGCATTTTTACATCGCCCATAGAATCTTGAGAGATGTGTTTGTGGAAAAGGGGCTTTGGAAAGAGGCCATTGCCGAGCACCAATTGGCCCTCAAGCTGGCAGGGGAAGATGCCGAAAAGGCCGAAACGGTGGCCATTTCGCTCCGGCAGGCCTATTCCCATGCGGGTCCACTTGGCTATTGGCAGAAACGGCTCGAGCTTGCCACCCAAGATATGGGTAGCCCCCCACGCTTGCCCTATGATGTAACGGACGTTTCTCCCTATCACGTCGCGATCATCTACGCCCAACTCGGGCATCATGATCTGGCCACCAAGTGGCTGGAGAAAGCCCTGGAAGAGCAAGATTATGGCATCTATTACTTGAAAACCAATCCCGCTTTTGATGGCCTGCAAGCCAGCCCTAGAGTTGTGGCCGTTATGCGCAGAATCGGCTTGACGGCCTGAGGCTCCGCACCCATGTCCAGATTCTTCCTTTGGAAAAACTATTGCTCATCGCGCGGAGTGAAACGGCCGTCTTTTGAAAATCATGTTGCGAAAATTCTAGACTTTTCTGGATGCTTCTGCTATACGAGATGCACGATCAGGGGGAAGTTGCGAAAAATACTAAGAGCTTGCGAGGACTTATGCCCATAGCCAAAGCGAGAGAAGCAGTTCAGAAGGCTCCGGAAGAAGCAGCTCCAAAGAAGGCGAAGAAGGCGTCCAAGGGGGCAGCAAAGAAAAAGGGTGCAAGCAAAAAGAAGAAGTAAACTTGCCTCGACCGGCGTGCGCGAGCCTGTTCCAGGCGGGTCGGTTAAGAACCGGCCGGACCCGATGAGCGAATCGGTGTGGGGAGTGGTCCGCAATCCCGCTAACGCTGTCCTCAAGGGGCCAGCCGCTGGGCAGGCATTAGAGTGTCACAAAGCCATTTTAAGCTCCGGGTGGTGAGACTCGGCTTCTTGTGGGTCAAATGTCGAACTGCCTGTGAGAGATGGTTCCTGGCAATTCGTCGGCAGGCATCGAGGGCCCCGCAATCCCCAATGATCTGTCGGGCCCTTTCTATTTCCGCACTGGGGAGCTTCTTCTTCCGAAAAGCATTGTGGATAAACCGTGAATCCCCACGATTCCCCATTTGTAAGGCAAGAATTACCGGTAACCGCATTCGGCGGTTTTTAAGGTCCGCGGCGTAGGTTTTACCGGTCACTTTGTCCGAATCGACAACATCCACGATGTCGTCAGTGACAAAAAGTGCCATCCCATAGTGATATCCAAACCGCGCGAGGTTCCTGACCTCGGAATCCGGCCTGCCCGCCAGGAGGGCCCCGCATTGCGCCAGGGATGCGAAGAAATTACCGACCGCCAGACCGATGACGCGATAATATTCTCGCTGTCCCATGCGCAAATTTGCGGTATTGTATACATCTAGGTATTGTCCCAAGTACAGCTCTTTCATCATCTGGTTGAGAATCTTGAGGACAAGGACTTTGTTGTGAAAGCGCCCGTGGACAAGTTCCGCGCTGATCGTCTCCAATCCCACGCACTGGAGAAGTTCCGTCGCCATGATGGCGTAACTGACGCCGTATTTCTTGTGGATGGCGGGCTGGCCATACCGCATGGTAGTCCCATCGAAAATGTCGTCGGTCACGAAGGCCGAGGACTGCAAGAGGTGCACGGCGGCTGCCAGCTTCAGGATTCGCGGGAAATCCTTCTCGGTCCGGCAAAACGCGTACTTAAAAACGTAGGGATACTCTGACACCGTCTGATGGGCGAGAACGAAACTCATTAACTCTCTCAGGTGGGTATCTTTCGCGCTGAGGGACCCCAGGATAAGGTCCTTACACGTCCGGTGGACTTCCCGAAACGTCTCACGAAACCTCTCAAGATAGGTGCTCACCGTGGACCTCTCATTCTCAAAGTGGCCTACTTCATCCGATCGCGAAGGTATCTTGACCGGAGGCTAAATCTCGGGGTAACGGATTCTGGCGTAGCCCGGTTTGATCACCGTATAGATGATGCGGCAGCGCTCCGCGTAAGGGAGGAAGGCGCTCTTCATGGCGTTGAGGGTAATCTTTTCGAAGTCATCCAGACCCAAGCCAAAGGTGTCCATAGCCACCTGAAATTCGTTGCTCATGCTGGTGCGGCTCATCAGCCGATTATCGGTGTTGAGGGTAACGCGGAACTGTTGCCGATAAAGCACCTTGAAGGGGTGGTCGGCGATGGTCGGAATGGCGCCGGTGTGCACGTTGCTGGAGAGGCAGATTTCCAGGGGGATACGCTTATCGAGGACGTATTGCGCCAGCCCGCCCAGTTTCACCCCGGTTCCATCCGTCACGATGATGTCGTCGATCAGCCGCGTCCCGTGACCGATGCGGTGCGCCCCGCAATACTGGATGGCCTGCCAGATGGATTCCTTTCCGTAGCCCTCACCCGCGTGGACGGTAATGTTGAAATTCTGCCGCTGGATGTAATGGAACGCGTCCACATGTTTCTTGGGGGGATAACCGCCTTCTTCCCCCGCCAGATCAAATCCCACCACCCCCCGGTTGCGGAAGTCCACGGCAAGTTCCGCAATTTCCAGGGAGATTTTCATATCGCGCATGGCGCAGACGATCAATCCCACCGGAATCTTGAATTCTCTTCGTCCCCGTTCCAGCCCTTTGAGCACGGCGGAGACCACGTCCATGTTGGTCAGCCCCTTTTTGGTGTGGTAAACGGGAGCAAACCGCGTTTCGAAGTAGACTACGCCATCATTCTTCAAATCCTCCACCGCTTCGTAGGCGACCCGCTCCAGCGCCTCCGCTGTCTGCGTGACCGCGATGGTGTGGGCAAAGCCCTCGAGGTAGCCGGCCAGGTCACCCCGATAGGCTCCCTGATAAAACCAGTCCGCCAGCGCCGCCGGATCGGCCGTGGGCAGCTTGTTGTATTTGGCGTCCTTGGCCAATTCGATTACGGTCTGCGGACGCAAGGAGCCATCCAGATGCTCGTGCAGCAAAACCTTGGGAAGAGCCTGTAGCGTGGACTTGTCCAAAGACATGAAGGGTTACCTCCACCGCCCAGTGGGGCAATGCCCATTATATGTAATTGCCTCCGAAGTGGGGCAGAATTAACCCGGATTTCTCACCCTGGGCAGGGATGGGGTAGATAGACTATCCATGAAAGGCAGAGGCAAAGGTTTTGGGCAATATGCAGGATTTGATCTTCAGAATCAAGCAGCTAGGAGAGCAATCTTCGCAGTGTGCGAGGCCTCGCTTCCGCACCATAAGCGATGCCGGGGGGCGGGCGGGGTGCCAGGGCCATTGTTAGATCAGATTTGTAGTCTGAGGGTTTTCTCCTAAGCCATTGTAATTAAACACCGCGTTAAGTTGTATGCGTGATATACTTGCATTCGCACGGCATAATTGACTTGCATTGACACAGCATAATATACTTGTATCAACACAACACAATAAACTTGTGTTCGCCCGAAATGGGAGAGGTTCTATGGCGACGCCGAATGAGAAACTGGCTGAATCCCTCGATGTGCTCAAAGCACTTCAACAGGGCGGGAGACGTGTGTTTCGGTCGGACGACCTGAGCCGTGTTCACCGTGAACGGCTGGTTGCGAACGGCTTTCTTCAGGAGGTCATGAAAGGCTGGCTGATCTCCTCCAGCCCGAGCGCACACGAGGGCGAAAGCACACCATGGTACGCTTCATTCTGGGAATTTTGCGCGCGCTACTGCGACGACCGTTTCGGCGAGGAGTGGTACCTCTCGCCGGAGCAGTCGCTTTTGCTCCATGGCGAAAGAACGGTCATCCCGGACCAGGTGGTGGTCAACAGCCCGAATGGCACGAACAACGCAATTGAGCTTCTGTTCGGCACATCGCTCTACGACCTGAAGGTACCCGCGATGCCGGCGACGGCGGATCTCGTGGTAAGGGACGGCTTGCGGCTTTTCTCGCCGGCGGCGGCGCTGGTGAGGGTGGTGGAATCCTTTTTCCGGCGAAATCCGGTGGAGACGCAGGTGCTGCTGGCCAGCCTCGTCGATGCGTCGGACCTGCTGCGGCTTTTGCTGAATGGCGGCCACTCCGCGAAAGCGGGTTATCTGGCGGGAGCGTTCCGGCAGACCGGCCGGCCCGATTTGGCGGGTGAGATCATTAGCGCGATGAAGAGCGCTGGCTACGATGTGCGGGAGAGCAATCCCTTCGAGGCCGGGCAGATATTCGGCACGCTGCGCCGGCCTCGGGCCCCTATCGTGGGGCGCGTGGAGATGCTCTGGGAGTCGATGCGCGGCGCCGTCGTGGAGACATTCCCGAAGGAACCGGGGCTTCCGAAAGACAGGGATGCCTATCTTCGTTTCGTCGACGGAATTTATCAAAGCGACGCCTACCATTCTCTGTCCATTGAGGGATACTCGGTCACCCCGGAAGTCATTGAGAGGGTGCGGCGAGGGAACTGGGACCCGGAACATCACGAGGATGACCGGAAGAGCCGCGACGCGCTGGCGGCGCGCGGATACTGGCAAGCGTTCCAGCTCGTGAAAGGATCGGTGGAGAAAGTGATCGCGGGGGAGAATGCCGGCGCGCGCGCGCGCGCGGCACACAAGGAGTGGTATCGCGAATTGTTCCAGCCCTGTGTCGCTGCGGGCCTGATTCAACCGGGCGCGCTCGCCGGATACCGGAACATTCCGGTCTATCTGCGGACGTCGCGCTATGTGCCGCCACGGTGGGAGGCGGTACGCGACGCCATGCCTGTGCTTTTTGATCTTCTCGAAAAGGAGGTCAAGCCTTCGGTGCGCGCCGTGCTCGGTCACTGGCTGTTCGGCTATATCCATCCCTATCCGGACGGCAACGGGCGGATGGCACGCTTTCTGATGAATGTGATGCTGGCTTCGGGCGGCTATCCCTGGACGGTCATTCGGGTCGAGGACCGCGATGCTTATTTGGGCGCGCTGGACCGCGCCAGCATCGACATGGATATAAGACCGTTCTCCACATTTGTGGCGCAGCG
>CAVQYM010000019.1:35000-197778 GCA_963718175.1 uncultured Acidobacteriota bacterium | reverse complement strand
TCATGGGAACTAAGGACGAAGCCTTGCTCTCGGACGAAATCGAAAAGCTGGCCCATGTTCGCAAGGTTGTGGGCGGAGAGACAGCCGAGCGTGACAAGGAAATGGAAGAGCAATTGCGCGCTCTTCAAAACAACATACGCGGGTTGCGGGCGCGTCCGATGACGATTGAACGTGCGCCGACTTCGGCAGATTTGGCGAAGCAAGTCTTGGGTCTGGACAAGTAGAGGCTCCCATGGACGCATCAAACGCAGTTCGACAAGAGGCGCGGAAAGCGCTGCACGTCTATATGTCGCGTACAGGTTTCGGCCTCCGCACCGTGGCTGAATTCACCGGCTACGCCTATCACAGTTTGCGGCAGTTTTCCAGTTCCGGGCGCTTTGGAAATAGCGATGGATTGGGTGAGCCTGTGGCGCGGAAGCTGCTCGAATTCTTCGCGGCCAACCCGGCAACGCTCCCCGATCTGCCCGGCAAGCTGTACGAGAGTGAAGCGACACGCATCATGGATGCCATGCTGGCATCAATCCGGCGCGGGCGCTGGGGAACGCTCTACGGCCCGGCTGGCGCGCAAAAGACCTTCCTGCTTGAGTACCGCGCGGCGGAGGCCGCTCGCGAGCCTGAGCCGTGGCTTGTCTACATTCGCGCGTCGGCCTCCGGCATGTCTCCCACTGTGTTGCTCAGCCGAATCGCGCGGGCGCTGAGTGTTCCTTTCGCGCAATCGGTGGACGCGGTTCGTCAGAACCTGCTCTATGTCTTGCGACGGCGCAAGGCAGGTGTGGCCGTGGCCCTGGACGAAGCGCAGCACCTTTATTCCCGCATCGACACGCTGGAAACCTTGCGTGAAATTGGCGACTTGGCAGGTAACCGCATGGGCATCCTGGTAGCCGGAAATGAGCAAGTCCTTGACCTGTTCGAGCCGCGCCGCAAGGTGCATTTCGAGCAATGGCGCAGCCGCATTCAGCAATTGGAAGAGTGCGTGCTTGGCCCCGCCCGCGCGGAGGCGCGCCGCATGATTCTTGGCGAGTTGCCCGGCGCTGGCCCCAGCCAGGTGGAAGCCATCATCGACGGCTGCGAGGTGAAAGACCCCAAGACCCACAAGGCGTATGTCAATGCGCGTCGGCTATTCAACACGCTGCGCGACATGCGCGACATGCGCGAAGCCGGAAAGACAGCGGCATAAGTTCTGTAAGGCACGTCGAGGCCGCCCGCTGTTCATGCAGCAAACGGCCTCTAATTCACAATCGGAGGATCACCGACTATGAAAATTAATTCTACCAAATCTGAGAGAGGAAACCCACCGGAACTGGCTGTTGAGAGCAAGCTCCCCGAACCGGTTGCTGAGAACCAACTCCCTGACCCACCGTTTATTCCCCAGGACATTAACTTCCCCGTTCCCAAAATCAGCCAAACCGAAATTTTAGGCTATACCAACGCAAGGCTCTGTTTTCTGACCGCTCGTGCGGATTACGAACAGAAGAGGGCAGCCCTCACGCTGAAGCTAATCCAACACTGCCTTCCTGAGCCGGGAACTTATATTGCGAGGCTTGAAAATGATGGTGAAAAATTAGTCGTGCTTGAGCACTGCCAATGCTGCCATTCCTTAGTGGATGACTTCCAACAGTGCGAGCCTTGCCACGTCTGGCAAGAATAACGCGAGCCCCGCGCCTCTCTTCAACCGGAGGCCGGACACCCGGCCTGGCCTCCGGCATTTCCCGCTTTACCTCTTTCTCACTTTGTCAGTTTGCTCTCTTGCCGTCTTGCCAGTCTGCCTATTTCGCATCCTCTCATGATGCTCACTTCACATACTCGTTTCTCATGCTTCTTTCGAGTATCGTTCTTAGCACCGCTTTCAGCATTGTCATTTCGCGCATCCTTTTCGCTATTGTCACGGCCACTTTCCAAAAACCGCGTGCCATTAATTCTGGCCCATGTTTTTGCCGTTTTGATGATAATAGTACACTTACGCCATAGTGACCTGACTTTTCGCGCCCGCCGTGTAAGTCCTTGATTTTCAGTAAAAGTGATTTTTTGTCACCGCCTCCTAGCATCGGCGCGTGCCATTAATTCTGGCCCATCGCTCGCCGCCCGCCCGCCCGCATCTATCCCCATCTTGTTGAACTTAGGGCACTTTCCCAGCTACCGCCATCTAACGCCACCTAACGCCACCGCGCCACGAACTCTGGCCCCTCAGAACCTAAAGGTCGGCGCTACTTTTTCCAGTATGGTTTCAAGGATATCACCGATGGCGGGTTTGACGCTCAGCCCCGCGGCGTGGCACGGGTGCCGGTTAGGCCCTGACTGTTAGCTGTCAACTGTAAGCTGGGGAAACCTGGGGACAGGGAAACCTGGGGAAACTTGGGGACAGGTCACTCGTTATACTAGTTTTTCTTCCCGCCGCATCGAGTGATGGTCCCGGATGCGGCTCAGGGATTGAGGGCAAGGTGTGGCGGTGCCTGGTCGGCGACCGGCGGGCACGGTCCGCCTCCCTTTGGTGGACCCACCCGGCCGCCGGCCACTGCTTTCCCGCCGAATCCACCTCGCGAAATTCCTGAGATAAATGACCAAATGCCCGACTGTATCCTCAAAACGGAGGGAAGCGACTTATTGTCCGCCAGCCCTAAAGACAGGGTACGGAGCCCTTATGAGGGATAATCATGGATTGTCAAGCATTCGTGGGGATTATCGGTTTATCCACAATGCGCGGCCGGGGGCGCGGGCGCCTGCCTCGACGTCCGTTGCTACGCAGCTTCCGCTTTCCGGGCGGAGCGCCAATTCGGGCTCGGTGGCGACAACCCAAACGCCGATTCCGGGCGCGACCACGAGTGTCAATACGATCAATACCACAGTTCAAGTCAGCGGGCCCTTCGCCGGCAGCTCGCCAAGCAATACGCCGTTCAGCGGAAAACTCTCATTCAACGAGGCGATTCAGCGCGGGCTGGAGTTCAACCTCGGGGAGACAGGGCAGGCTACGGCAGTGCTGCAGGCGCGCGGGCAATCAAAGGTGGCGCGCAGCAATCTGTTGCCGAATCTGAGCGGCGCGTTTAGCGAGCATTACCTGACGACGGATCTGGCCACGACGGGCATTCAGAGTGCGCTCGGGAACGCCATCGGTGGAACGTTTGGTGGCCGCGCTCCGGTTCTGCCCACCGTCGTAGGACCGATCAACTATTACGACCTGCGTGCGACTCTGACGCAGAATTTCGTGGACATGACCTTGCTGAACAACTATCGCTCAGCCAAGCATACTGTGCGGGCGAACGAGGCGTCGATGCAGGACGCGCGTGACACGGTGGTGCTGGCTGTAGGCGCTTCGTATCTGCAGGTGATTGCAGCAAAGGCGCGCGTCGCTTCCGAACGCGCGCAACTCGAGACCGCGGAGGCGGTTTATAAACAGACTGCCGAGCGGCGCGCCACGGGCCTGGCGGCGCAGTTGGACATGAATCAGGATCTGGTGCGCGCGCAGACCGAGCGGCAGCGTCTCGCGACGATGGAAAACGATCTGGCGCGGCAGAAAATCAATCTGGCGCGGCTCACCGGCCTTCCGCCGAATGACAAATATGATACTTCGGACGATTTCGATTATTCTCCGGCGCCCGCGCTCTCGGCGGATGAAGCAGTGCAACAGGCGCTTGCAGGGCGCGCGGATTTGCAGGCCGCGGAAGCGCAGTTGAAAGCGGCGGAGAGAACACGCGCGGCAGCGCGCTCGGAGCGATTGCCATCGCTTTCGGTATCGGCGGATTTCGGCGAAATCGGAACGCATTTTAATCAGGGTCGAGATACCTACACGGTTACGGGTACTCTGAACATCCCCATCTGGCAGGGGGGGGCGTGGGCGGCGACATCGCACAGGCAGAGGCGGCGCTTCGTCAGCGTCGCGCAGAACTGGCCGATACGCGAGGACGGATCGAGAGCGATGTTCGGAACGCATATCTGGATTTGGAAGCAGCGGCGAGCCAAGTCGAGTTGTCAAAGAACAATCAGCAAGTCGTGCGGGAGAATCTGCGGCTGACGCAGGAGAAGTTCGAAAAGGGGGTGTCGGATTCGGTCGAGGTCAGCCAGGCGCGGCAAGTGGTGGCTTCGGCGGAGCTGGATTACATTACGGCGCTCTTTGCACATAACCTGGCAAAATTGAACCTGGCGCGGGCGCTCGGCGGGGCAGAAGGGCGTTTGGCGGCGTATTTGGTGGCGAAGTAGCCCCCGCAAGCGCGCGTCACCCGAATTTGAGACTCTCGCTACTTTCAACCCGCACCCGTTGTTTTCCAGACGGGCGTGATTTAAACCAAAGATGACTCACGCCTCGTGGCAGGAGCAGATAAAAACGAGGAAGACTAACGCCGCAGACGCGGTGTTGGTGTGACGGTGAGGCGGCTTTTTGGGGGAATAGGGAGTTATGATCTGCGACATTCACGGGCAGCACGAGGAATTTCCGGGGCTTAATGGAGCCATTTGGAGCCTCGCCGGACGACCTGAACAGGGGTAAGTTATTGAAGAATATGGTAGGCCCGTGGGGACTCGAACCCCAGACCTCTACCGTGTCAAGGTAGCGCTCTAACCGGGCTGAGCTACGGGCCTGCGCAAATCTACTCGAGACCTTTCCAACCTATCGCAGTTCCCAAAACCTGTCAACGCAGGTTTGCCTCTCCCCGATCCGTCGATACGGGAGAGAGCAGGTGGCGTGACCTGCAGGATGATGGAGGGCAATGGCCTGTGTTTTGGGGGGTTGGGCGTTTGAAAGAAGTTTGGTGGGCGTCGCCGAGATTGCCCCCGCGAGGTGGGGAAGGGGGTTAGACTCGGGGCATGCGCAAACTCGACAAGCCCTCACCTACCGAATCCCCGCTGCTCTTTGCGATCGACCCGGAGCCGGCGCCGGAAACGCTGACCGCCCTGGGCGGGATGCCGCTGTTGGTGCAGGCCTTTCGTTCGCTGGGGCTGCCGGCCAGCGTGCAACGGCCCGTGCGCGTCAAGGAGCGGCAACGCGGCTACGACGAAGCGACGAGGGGGGAGAGTTTTGTGGTGCTGAACGCGGCGGGCGGGGAGTGCCTGGACGACTTCGGGCGCTTGCGTGAGGACGGGGGCCTGGCCGAATTGCTGGGACACGAGATCCCCTCGCCGGAGGCGGCGCGCAAGTTTTTGTAGCAATTTCACGACGCGGAGCGGATCGAGGCAGCGCAGGAGCAACGGCCCTTGGGGCAGGTGGCCTACATTCCCGGCGAGAACGAGGCGTTACAGGGTTTGGGGCAGGTGAACCGCGATTTGATTCAGGAGTTGGGCCAGCGCTGTCCGGATCAGAAGATCGCCACCGTGGATCAGGATGCCACGATCATCCCCCGCCGCAAGCGGGAGGCCTTCGCCACCTACGAGGGGGAGGGTGGCTATCAACCCCTGCTGGCGGTGTGGGCAGAGACCAACGTGGTGTTAGCGGAGGAGTTTCGCGACGGCAATGTGCCGGCCCTGATGGACCCGTGGAATGTGGCGAAGCGGGCTTTTGCGGCGCTGCCGGGGCGGTTGGTGCACCATGCTCGCCAGACGATCCTGCGCTTAGCGGCCGCAGGAGAGCGCCTGGCGGAGTGGATCGCGGCGATGCAAAGTCTGCCGATTCCAGCGCCCAGTTGAAAGAGGTGTTCTTATCGACGGATTTGCGAGGCGTTTTTGCCACGAGACTGATCAGGGACGTTGAAGTACGCCTCGAAAGCCGCCCTGACAAGCCTCGCCAACGAACACGTGGTGTCGGATAACGGAGGGCTTCTAATCCCCTCCCCGCGCAGGGACACGCGAGCCTCACTTTCCCGACCGGGCCGAACTCTCCCCGGCTCCCAATGCCGCTATCGACGGATCGGGGGCCTCTTCAGCTCGATTGCACCGGAGGGAAAAATTGGAGTACGATGGCCGTTCAGGCTGATGTTGGAAAAGATGTGGGGGGCGGGTTCCGGAGCGGCCTCCGGCGCTGGGGTTTCACATCCAATTCAATCTTGGGGTGGCACAAGGAGAATGGGAGAAGCATGGTCAAACCTCTGGAATACTTGACCTATCGGGGGGGGGCCGGGCACTGGTCCTGGGTTTTGCACCGGTTGTCAGGGATCGGTGTGTTTCTATTCTTGCTAATCCACATCGTGGATATTTCCTTGATTGGATGGGGCGAAAAAGTCTTCAACAGCCTCTTGTTTGTCTATCGCCACCCTGCGTTTCGCGTGGGCGAAGTGGCGCTGGTGGCGGCGGTTCTGTACCATGCCCTCAATGGCATCCGAATCTGCGTCATCGACTTCTGGCCGGAGACTATGGCTTTCCACCGCAAGCTCAGTTACGCGGTGGGGATTGTCTTCACCATTCTTTTCATTCCCACGGCCGTCTACATGTTGAGCTTTGTGGTGAAGTAAGGGGGTAGCGATGAGTGGAGCGGGAAAACCGAGACCGGAAAGCGGGCTGGAGCTCTACGCCTGGATCTTCATGCGCATTTCAGGCCTTGCCTTGCTTTTCCTGGCATTGGGCCATCTCCTGATCATGCACATCATCCATAACGTCGATCATATCGACTTCCGATTTGTCGCGGCACGTTACGCCACTCCCTTCTGGCGAACTTACGACCTGGTCATGTTATGGATCGCGATGATTCACGGTGTGAATGGCGTGCGCACGGTGCTGGTGGACTACATTAGCCCCCGCGGTTGGCGGACGGTCTCGCTGGCTTCTCTTTTCGTCGTGGGATTTGTTCTCCTGACGCTGGGATCGATTGCCATTTTGACGTTCCAGCCGCCGATGACACCCTGAGTGGGGCGATGGTGCGAATTCACGTGCGAGTTTTCCGCCATCAATTATCAGTAGCGGCTTTTACTGAGAACTGATAACTGATGACTGACAACTTTCTTTCCGAGGCTTTATCACATGGTTCAGCGGTATGACGCAGTCGTAGTGGGAGCGGGAGGCGCCGGCCTGATGGCCGCGCTGCAAATGGCCGGGCACGGGAACGTCGCGGTGCTGAGCAAGCTCTATCCCACTCGCTCGCACACGGGAACGGCGCAGGGCGGCATTGGCGCCGCGCTCGGCAATATGGAAGAGGACCATTGGGAATGGCACATGTTCGACACGGTCAAGGGCAGCGACTACCTGGCGGACCAGGACGCCGTGGAGATCCTCTGCCGGGAAGCCGTTGAGACCGTTTACGATCTCGAACATTGGGGCCTGCCCTTCAGCCGCACGCCGGAAGGGAAGATCGCACAGCGGCCTTTCGGCGGGCACACCAAGGAGTTCGGCAAAGCGCCCGTGCGGCGCTCCTGCTACGCCGCCGACCGCACCGGGCACATGATTCTCCAGACTTGCTACCAGCAGTGCATCAAGCACGATGTACACTTTTACAACGAGTATCACGTCCTCGACTTGCTGGTCGAGCAGGGGCGCTGCGCGGGGGTCGTGGCGCTGTGCCTGGCCACGGGTGAAATCCACACCTTTCATTCCAAGGCAGTCCTGTTCGCCACCGGTGGCTGCGGCAAGATGTTTCGCGTCACCTCCAACGCGCACTCGCTGACCGGCGACGGCATGGCAGTGGTCTATCGCCGCGGGATTCCGCTGGAAGACATGGAGTTTTTCCAGTTCCACCCCACGGGCATTTACAAGATGGGCATCCTGTTGAGCGAAGCGGCGCGCGGTGAAGGCGCCATTCTGCGCAACAATAAGAACGAACGTTTTATGGAGCGCTATGCGCCCACGCTGCTGGACCTCGCCCCGCGTGACATGGTTTCGCGCGCGATTTACCGGGAGATTCGCGAAGGGCGGGGCATCGACGGCAAGAATTACGTTTACCTCGACATGACCCACCTGGGGAAAGAGGTTCTGGATAAAAAGCTCCCCGATATTACCGAATTTGTTAGAACCTATCTTGGCATCGATCCGCTCACCCAGCCGGTCCCCATCCAACCTACCGCACACTACGCAATGGGCGGGATTCCCACCGATGTTGACGGCCGCGTGGTGATCGATGAGAAGAACACGCCGCTGCCGGGACTCTACGCGGCGGGTGAAGTCGCCTGCGTCTCCGTGCACGGCGCGAACCGCCTAGGGACCAATTCGCTGGTGGATATTCTGGTCTTCGGCCGCCGCGGGGGCCGCCACGCGCTTAAATTCATCGAGGAAAACGACTGGGTTCCCTTGCCCGCCCGGCCGGAAGAGCCTGCCCGCGCCATGGTGAGCCAAGTGCTGAATTCCACCGGGAAGGAACGCGCCGCCGACATTCGCGACGCGCTCCAGGACGAGATGATGGACAAGGCCTCGGTGTTCCGCGACGCTCCCGGGCTTACCGCCATGCGCGAGAAGCTGCGGGAGCTGCGCGGCCGATACCGCCAGGTGAAGTCGGAGGATCGCGGTATGCGCTACAACACCGAGTTGCTGGAGGTGATCGAACTCGGCTGTTTGCTGGATCTCGCCGATGTCCTGGTGGAAAGCGCCCTGGCACGCCAGGAGAGCCGCGGGGGCCACTGCCGCGAAGATTTTCCCAAACGGGATGACGCGAATTGGCTGAAACATACCCTGGCGTATCAATCACCCAAGGGAATCGAACTCAAGTACAAGCCCGTCGTCATCACCAAGTTTCAGCCCATGGAGAGGAAATATTGAAGAATCGGGTGATCGGGTGATCCGGTGATCGGGTGAGCAACAAATTCAAGGCCACGGCTCGTTCGATGAGCGAATAACCGGGAGATGAAACGACCGTTTTGTTCTTTGTTCACCGGATCACCCGATTACCCGATCACCCGATTCTCAGGAGTTCACCATGCAGGTCACTTTAAGGATCAAGCGCTTCAACCCCGAAAAGGATAAGGAAGCCTGGTGGGGTGAATACAAGATTGATGCTGAACCCACGGACCGTTTGCTCGACGCGTTGAATTATGTGAAGTGGTACCGGGACGGCACCCTGACCTATCGCCGCTCGTGTGCCCACGGGGTTTGCGGCTCCGACGCGATGCAAATCAATGGCGCGAATGCGCTGGCGTGTAAACTGCTGCTCAAGAGCCTGGGCCAGACGATTACCATTGCGCCGCTGCGAGGGTACCGCGTCATCAAAGACCTGCTCGTGGACATGGACACTTTTCTCGACAAGTATCGTAGCGTCAAGCCCTACCTCATCACCCAGGGGCCTGACCCGGAAAAGGAGCGCTTACAGTTGCCGGAAGACCGCGAGAAATTTGATGACACGACCAAGTGCATTCTGTGCGGCGCGTGTACGTCCGGGTGCCCGTCGTTCTGGGCGGACGGCGATTACATCGGACCGGCGGCCATCGTGAACGCCCATCGCTTCCTCTTCGATTCCCGCGACGCGGGGGGCGAAGAGCGAATGGAGGTTCTGAATACCCTCGACGGCGTGTGGCGCTGTCGCACCATCTTCAACTGCGTGGAAGCCTGCCCGCGCGGCATCAACGTGACCCGTGCCATTGGCGAGGTGAAGAAAGCGTTGTTGTATCGGAAGATCTAGTCTTTAGGTTACAGGGGACAGGTTACAGATTATAGGAAACCACGCGTGGCCCTGCGCGGCGGAGTTGCGGCGAATCAAGCGAACCATATTCATTCTCAGGGATGGCGTGTGTATGGCTCTTGATCTATGTGCCCCATCCACCAACACCAACTCACCATATCCGCACGAACCCTCTGTGGCAGCCCCGGTTGAGCGTGTAGGTGAATTGCAATTTGTGCGCCACCCGAGATCATTTTCACCAGGTTAAAATCCTCATGCACACTCCTACACCGAGGATACCTATTATTGCCAGGGCAGAAGCAACCAGCAGGTAAATGTGAGTATTGCCAGCGGGGTAGGTTTGGCGATACTCGCGGAAGATTCGGAGCACCTTGAAAGGGGGGAAACCGAAATAGGAGACAAGATTTCCATCTGGCCGCTTACGGTTTATCTCTCCGATCATCATGAACACAAACATGTTTGCGAGAAAAATACCGGTCATGAAGACGGAAAACGAAACGAAACCAAGTAGCATGCGTGGATTCATTTACGGACCTGCCTTGGGGCAGAGTAGAATACACCGAATGGGCTGAAATCTAGAAATGCTTCGCCCTGCAAAGTTGCTATTCAAGAGGTATAGATGAGACTCCATAGACAGATCTCAACTCATTTTTCTCGCCGCGAGTGGCTGGCGGGCGCCGGGGGCTCACTCGTACTCGCCGCATCACCCCCGGGAGCGAAGGCGCGGACTGCTGACCCTCATCCCTGGCGGGTAAGTGCAGAGCACCAACCCTTCGATCTCCTCATCAAGGGCGGCAAGGTAATTGATCCTTCTCAGGATATTGAAGACCTCCGCGACGTGGCCATTGGCGACGGCAAAATCGCGCGCCTGGACCGCGACATTCCCGCCGCACAGGCCCGCCAGACGGTCGATGCCTCCGGCAAAATCGTCACGCCCGGCCTCATTGACGTGCACACGCATGTGTTCCCCTATGTTGGACCTTACGGAATTGAGCCTGACCCCTATTGCGTGAGGAGAGGGGTCACCACTGCGCTCGACGCGGGCACTTCCGGTGCTTTCACCTTTCCCGCCTTTCGAAAGTTCATCATCCCCCAGGCCTCCACGCGGGTTCGGGCATTGCTCCACGTTGTTTCGATCGGCATGGTCACCGGCAGCACCCCCAACATGGGGGAACTGGAAGACCTCCGCTACTGCGATCCCCAACTCGCCGTCCAAGTCGCGGAGGAGAACCGCGACCTCATTGTAGGTTTCAAGATTCGTTTCTCCGAGAAGTACACCGGGCCGAACGATCTGGAAGGTCTGAAGCGGGCGCGCGTGGCCGCCGACCAGGCACGGTTGCCTTCAATGACGCACATTGGAGGTTCTTTCACGCCGCTCGCTCAACTCCTCGACCTGCTCAAGAAGGGGGATGTGGTAACTCACTCCTTCAATAGCCATCCGCACGGGATCGTCGATGCGGAGGGCAAGGTTACGCCGGAAGTTCACGAAGCCCGTCGGCGCGGCGTCCTCTTTGACGTCGGCCACGGCGCCGGGAGCTTTTCCTTCGAGGTCATGGAAAAATGCCTGCACCAGGGATTTCTGCCTGACACCATTTCCAGCGATCTTTACAGTGCCAACATCCACGGTCCCGTTTACGATATGACCACCACCCTCTCAAAATTCTTGCTGCTGGGCCTGAGCCTGCAAGAAATCTTCACGCGTTGCACGGTGAACGCCGTGCGGATGTTCAACTTCGGCGCTGAAATCGGCACCCTGAAGCCCGGCGCGGAAGGAGACGTGAGCGTCCTCGATCTTGTGTCGGGTGATTTCACTTTTACGGATTCGGACGGCAAGACGCGCCAGGGACGGCAGAAACTGATACCCGTTGTAACCGTGCGCGCGGGAAAGCTCTTCTATCCCGTGGCAGGATGATATATAGGAGATCGAGTTCATCGTGCTGTGCTGCGGGCTACTTCTGCCGCGCGAGGAACTGGATAGCGGTGCAGCCACACTTCGGCACGAAAACGTGTCCAGGCTCATCGTAGGAAAGATCGTAGGGTATGATGGCCCGCTCCGTTGACTGAGCAGTCACGACGTATTCGCCAGGAGGCACGGAAATATGGAACCAGCCGTCCTTGCCGGTCACGCCATGAAACCTTTTGCCCCCTCCGCGCGCGGTCACCAGGACGCCGGATACTCCGGGTGCGTCCGCGCCAACGTAATCGCCCACAACGCCACTCACCTCGCCATCTGTCGAATATTTCAGCCGCTTCATGAGCTCCTCAAGCTGGTGAAGGGCGTTACCTGCCCCGGAGAGTTTCGCTGAATTTCCGCAGCAGTTGATCGTAAGTTGTTTCGCATACGTGATGGCGAACAGAAGGTAAGTTTCGCCGTTTTCCAATGGGAATCGCCCGCTATCATTAGCGGTGTATACCTCGATGACACCTTGCGTTGGACCGCGATAGACCTGTTTAGCGCGTAGGCGGTACACCCACCCATCGTAAAAACCGTCCTTGTCTGGCACGGGGATCGTCTCGATTACGATTCCGACAAACACCGCATCGCTTTTGAAGAACTCCGCACACACTTTCGGATTGGGTTGGAGGCAGACGGCAATCGCTGATCCAACGACCAGAATCTGCAACGCGGCAGCATTCAAAACCATACGCATGAGTTTATTCTTCATAACGCACGTTAGTGTTGTCCTGACCGTCACGCTTCACGGGATTGAATTGCAGAGTAATCTGGCAAGGGACCGGACAACTCTGCGGCTGTAACCTGTCCCCTGTAACCTATAACCTACTTGAGGTGCTGATCCAGAAAGGCTACGGTGCGTTGCCACGCGTCCTCGGCGGCGTTTTCGCGATAGCCCAATTTGTAGTCCGAGTTTTCAAACGCATGGCCGGCGTTCGGGTAGACCTTCACGTCGATGGATTTGTGGGCGCTATGCATGGCGTCTTCGAAAGCCGCAACGTCGCTCGCCGAAATGGTGCGATCGTCAGCGCCGAAAATTCCCAACACCGGCGCGTGAATTTTCTGAATGTCCGCCGGATCTGTAGGCAGCGAGCCATAATTCACAACGCACGCGGACAACCGAGGTTCATTTACGGCCAGCAGCAGCGACCACTTTCCTCCCATGGACCAGCCGATGGAGCCCATCTTTTCCTTGTTCACGTCGGCGCGCGCGGCCAGGAAGTCGAGGGCGGCCTCCATGTCGCGCAGGGCGCGGTCCAGCGGCGCGCTGATCATCAACTCGTAGGCAAGTTGCGGATCGTAGGCCACCTGGCCGCGGTAGAGATCCACCGCCAGAGCCACGTACCCTTGCCCCGCCAGCTTCCGAGTCTGTCCCTTGACCCAATCCGTCAAGCCCCAATCCTCATGGAGGACCACAAGGGCCGGGTGCTTGCCGGGCGATTCCGGCGCTGCCAGATATCCCGCAATCGTCTCAGAGCCGCTCGGAAAGCTGACGCTCTGGGTTTTGACAGGCGCGGCCAGAGCGGTGGCGGCGATCGCCAAGAAACTCCAGCCTGCCAGTGCGGCGATACGGCGCATTCCCGGTCCCCCCTGAGGATGTCATTTATCGGGTAGATCCCGACGGCGATATTATACTTGACGGGGTGCTGCCCTTGCCGCGCTTTCGTTGCCGGTGTAACCCCGGCGCGGGGATAAACAGGAAGACAGCGCAATGGCCTAGCTAAAAAGGGGCTAAGACATGCAGACATCGGCATTCAATTTGGTCATGCTGGCGCTGGCGGGCGTCGCGGGGGCGTCATTTGCCTGGCCGATGAAGCACTTTCGCGGCTGGCGTTGGGAACATGTCTGGATTGGCCAAGCGCTCACCAGCAATCTCGCCTTCCCTCTTATGACCCTTGCCTATCTGTGGCCCCTTTTTCGGGGGTACGTCGCAGAGGTCCCTCCCGGACGTTTCGCGGTGATGGTCATGCTGGGGATAGCCTGGGGGTTGGGCGGAATTGGCTATGGTCTCTGTCTGGTCCTTTTAGGAGTGTCGTTCACTTATTCGGTGATCTTCAGCGTGACCACGGTTTTTGGGGCGCTGCTGCCCATGTGGATGGGTCTCCGGGGCCGGCCTGCGCACGTCGGAAGCTTCAGCTTGGGGTTGGGCTTGTGTGTGGCAGGTATCATCGTCATTGCCAGGGCGGCAGCGCGGCGGGAGAGGGAGGCTTCGGGTCAGGCGAATACCTCCGGGATACTGGCCATGCCGGTGCCGCCCCTCTCTTTCAAAACCTCCTTGCTTCTCGCGGTTCTGGCAGGGGTATTTTCCGCCGCCATGGGCCTGGCTTTGGTAGTCAACGAAGATCTCGTGAATCATCTGGTCCAGGGCGGGGTTTCACCAGTCCTGGCCCCGCTGATGGTCTGGGTTCCGCTGGGCCAGGGTTCCGCCCTCGCGTCGCTGGTTTTCGGGTTCTGGTGTGCGCGACGTTCCGCCAGCGTGCGTTTCCTCTATCAATCGCATCCCCTGCGGAATTGGTTACTGGCTACCCTGATGGGAGTCCTTGGCTTCGGCGGGCTCCTGCTCTACGGTCTGGGGTCTACCGCCAGCGGACATCCCCCCAGAAACGTTTCGTGGGCGGTTTATATGACGGTTTATATTCTTGCCGGGAATGCCATCGGCTTGCTGACGCGAGAGTGGGAACGATGTTCCCCGCAGACTTACCTTCAATTGGCGGCGGGAACTGCTCTTCTCCTGGGGGCAATAGGTTCCCTGGCCGTGTCCTGATGCTGGAGGGCTTTCAGTTTCAAATTCTCGCGTTCCCATCAAATTGCAAGTGCCCAGGGACCTCGCGGTTTCATGGCATGAAGTTGTTCCCCGGCGGGTCAGCACGTGCCAGGTTTTGACGGGGTCGGATCTTAAGGCGGCAAACGGTTTCACGGATCCCAAGAGCGTGGCGCCTCAGAATCTCGAGACTCCGGAAGCCGGCGCGGAAATGAAGTTCCAGTTGCCTCCGCGTTCGTACACGGTGGTCAATTTTAGCCTGTCGTAACGTGGCACGGGCGTCCGAAGCTGAGAAAAAATCGATTCTTGGTATGTTATCCACAATGTAAATCAATGAAAATAAAGAGTGCCAAAATAAGTAGAATCAATTTTTTCACACCTTCTCCCGCCCGTGTTAACTCATGGCCAAGATGGCCATCCCACAATGCTTGCGTGGCACGGGCGCCCTGCCCGTGTCTGGAGTATCTATATTTTTCACGCGACGCTGTAGCGCCGCCATCTTGGCGGCTCAATGCCGGCTGGAAGCCGACGCTACACGCAAATTAGGACAATGCCCAAGTCCAGGTTTCCTACCGGCAGGAAAGAGTGAAGCCATTGTGGAGAATTTTTCCTGCCGGCAGGAAAACGGCGCAGAATTCTCTTGACACGACATAGGCTCGTGACTAGGCTGGGAGGGGAGGGACGGATGCGGAATGCGGCGCCCCCACCGGGTCGCCGGGAGGCAAGTTAGGTGCTAAGTGCCAAGTGCTGCGGGCTAAGGAAAACGACAAAAAGATTTCCTCAGAATATGTTGATGATAATAAAGGCAGTTAGCGGCGTTTCCGATGATCCCATTGAAATTCCAAGCCACTGGATTTAAACAAGTTATCCGGACGGTGCTCCAAAAAAAAGGGGGACCCCAAAAATGAAGGTAAGTCTTTAGATGTTGTTGAAAACACATGTAGAAAAAATGTCAGTTCTTAGCTTTGTGTAGATGTTATTGAAAACAAAAGTACTTATGATTTTCCTCAGAATATGTTGATGAAAAATAAGGGAGTTATTGAAAATGAAGCAAGCGAGGTGTATTGATGCGTTCGCGTATATTTGCAGCACTTTTGATGTTGGTGATCATTGCCCCAGGGTGGGCGGTCATCGCCTTGGCAAATCCGGAAGGCGATGAGGCCTTCCTGGGCAGATGGGATATTACCGCGACGGGCACAAAATCAGGGCTACCGAGGAACTGCTGGCTGGAATTGACTCGTGATGGGGGAGCGCTCAAAGGGCGCTTCAATCCTGGCGGCGGCGCAGTCTTCGATCTGCCACAGGTGGTGATCGAAAATGGCGAGCTAACCTTCCAATACCCGGAAGGAAAGACCCCAGCGGTATGGAAGGCGACAGTGAAGAGTGCGCACTTGGTGGGAACGGCGCTCATCGGCGGGCGGACTCTTTCCTGGAACGGCGAGCGCGGTCCGGTGTGGCCTGCAACTCCGCCGGTGAGAAAGCCCGGCAAGCCTATTGACCTCTTTAACGGCAAAGACGGGTCCGGCTGGCATTGCCAGGATCCAGCCCGCCCGGTAGGCTGGTTCGTAAAAGATGGCATTCTGATGAACGAGGGCAAGGATGCCTGCAACATCTATACCAAGCAAAAGTTCAACGACTTCAATCTCCATGTCGAGTTCAACGTGGATCCGCAGAGCAACAGCGGGGTCTACCTCCGTGGCCGGTATGAAATCCAGATACTTGACGGGTACAATCGCCCGATGGATGTCCATAGCCAAGGGGCTCTCTATGGATTTGTTGTTCCTGCCGCCAAAGCCGATAAGCCCGCGGGAGAGTGGCAGACCTTTGACATCACCCTGATTGCCAACCACGTGACGGTGATCGAAAACGGAACCAAAATCATCGATAACGCTGAGGTGCCGGGAATAACGGGCGGCGCGCTCGACGCCAATGAGAAAGCGCCTGGCCCGATTATGCTCCAGGGGGATCACGGCAAGGTGCAGTTCCGGAAAGTGCGCCTTACGCCGCTGATCTGAAGGCGTATACTGGCAGTCCGCGACTCGCAGTCCTGAAAGGATGGTTACATGGTTTCGATTTCCCGGCGTAATCTCTTGGCTTCATTGCTGGTTTTACCCGCCGCCTTGCGCGGTGATGACACGGGCACGTCCTTATTTAATGGCCACTCGCTTGACGGCTGGAAAGCCGTGGACCACAAACGCTCCTTCCGGGTTGAAGACGGAAAAATTGTGGCGGACGGACCCCGCGCGCACCTTTTCTACACTGGCCCCGCGGGGAACGGAAATTTCAAGAACTTCGATCTGAAGGGGGAAGTGTTGACGCGCCCGGGTGCGTGCTCCGGCATCCACTTTCACACGCAGATTCAATCGCAAGGCGCGCTCAAGACCGGCTTCAAGATGCAAATCAATAACGTTTATGCCGGCGAGGGTGATGAGCGCGACCGCCGCAAGACCGGCTCGCTGTACGGGATTCGCGATATTTACAAGGCCATGGTCAATGACGGCGAGTGGTTCGAGGTGCGCGTTCAGGTGCGCGACAAGCAGGCGCAGGTCTGGCTGAACGGCACGCCGATCGTCGATTACCTCGAGCCGGCCCAGCCGGCGGATTCCACGACGCCGGCCCTCAGTCACGGCGCCATCGCGCTGGAATGCTGTGCCGGGTCACCCCCGGTGTATTTCCGCAATCTTGTAGTCAAACCTTCGCCCGATGACCTGCGCACGCCCCCTGACCAATTGCCCCAGGTGGATGACGTTTACCGCCAGTTGTTGCAAATGAATCGGGACGGATACCCCGTGGTGGACTACCACACTCACCTGAAGGGCGGGCTGACCCTGGAGCAGGCGCTGGCCAACTCGCGCCGCCTGGGGATCATGTACGGCATCGCCGTCAACGGCGGGCTGAAATTCCCCATCACCACGGACGCCGGGGTGTTGGATTTCCTGGCCAGCATGAAGGGCACACCCGCTTTCATCGGATTGCAGGGGGAAGGCCGGGAGTGGGTGACGCTGTTTTCCAGGGAGGCGATTGCCAAGTTTGATTATATCTTCACCGATTGTATGACCTTCAGCGATGACCGCGGCGTGCGCAGGCGGATGTGGATTCCCGAAGAGGTGGGGGAGATTCCCGACCCTGAGCAATTCATGGAAATGTTCGTAAGCCGCATTGTCGGCATTCTCAACCACGAGCCCATCGACATCCATGCCAATCCCACTTTCCTGCCGGACGTTATCGCGCGCGACTACGATCGACTGTGGACGCCGGAACGGATGCAGAGGGTCATCGAAGCCGCCAAGGCCAATGACGTGGCGATTGAGATTAACAACCGCTACCGGATTCCCAGCGCGGCGTTCATCCAGCACGCGAAAAACGCGGGGGTGAAGTTCTCCTTCGGCACGAATAACGGCGATCCCGATTTGGGACGGATGGAGTACGCGTTGGCGATGGTCAAGCAGTGCGGCCTTACGTGGCAGGACATCTTCGTTCCTAAGCCGGACGGCCAAAAGGCCGCGCAGAGAAAAGGCAGCTAGCAGCTCACAGCTAACAGCCGACAGTCAACAGCAAAGGCGCAGGTTTTGCTTTGAGCTGTTCGCTGTAAGCTGTTGGCGGTTGGCTGTCTCCGCCATGATAATCCGATGAGCTTATTTGGATCGAAGTCGAAGAAACTGAGCGCCGCGAAGAAGCTCGAAGGGACCATCCAATTTCCGGGAGACAAATCCATCTCCCACCGCTACGCAATGCTGGCAGCCATTGCCGAAGGGGAGAGCGAAATCCACTTTCTCTCCTCGAGCGCCGATTGCCAGTCCACGCTGAACTGCCTGAAGTCGCTCGGAGTAAAGATTGAGCGCAAAGACAACGTGGTGAAGATCGCGGGCGTGGGCTTGGACGGTCTGCGCGCGCCCCTGGGGCCGCTCGACGCGGGGAATTCCGGTTCCACCATCCGCATGCTTTCGGGGATTCTTGCCGGGCAGCCATTTCGCTCGGTGCTGGTGGGTGACGCATTGCTTTCGCGCCGCCCCATGAAGCGCGTAGCCGATCCCCTCACCCTCATGGGCGCTCGCATCAAGACCGCCGAGCGAGGCTGCCCGCCGCTCGAGATCGAGGGCGGCCACCTTACTCCCATTCGGTACGAGATGCCGGTGGCGAGCGCGCAGGTGAAATCCGCCATCCTGTTGGCGGGCCTGTTTGCCGAGGGCGAAACTACGGTGGTAGAAAAACTCCCCACGCGCGACCACACGGAAATCGCCCTGGAGCAGATGGGAGCGGACATCGGCCGCCACCAGCGCACCATTGCGGTGCGTGGCCGCGCGCGTTTGGAGGGGAGGGAACTCTACGTTCCCGGCGACATTTCTTCCGCGGCGTTCTTCATCGTGGCCGGGCTCATGACGCCGGATTCCAACCTGATGTTGCACAACGTCGGCCTGAACCCCACCCGCACGGCACTGCTCGACCTGGTGGTCCCTATGGGGGGGCGCGTCAAGGTGGTGAACCTTGAAATCCTCAATGGGGAACTGCTCGGCGACCTGCATGTCGATTCCAGCCAACTCGCGGGCGGCGAAATTCCAGAAGAACTGGTGCCGGGTCTGATTGACGAGTTGCCGGTACTTTCCGTCCTGGGCACGCAAACCGAGCAGGGATTAACGTTCCGCGGGGCAGCAGAACTGCGCGTGAAGGAGAGCGACCGCCTGGCGGCGGTGGCGGAGAACCTGCGCCGCATGGGGGCCGAGGTGGAGGAGTTTCCTGACGGGCTGCGCGTGGCCGGCCGTCAGAAACTGCGCGGCGCGGAAATCGATCCGCACGCCGACCACCGCATTGCCATGGCTTTCGCCATCGCCGCGCTGGTGGCGGAAGGCACAACGGTTATCAAAGACAGTTCCTGCGTGGATATTTCCTTTCCGGATTTCTTCGAAACGCTCCAGCGAGTGGCGGGGTGAACGGATTAGATCAGAAGGCTGAAATAGACCTCACCAGATCGGCAAGCTTCACCTGAATGTCGCGCGATGTAGTGCGGCGGACGCGTCGCACATGCAAGACCGGCACGTAGGTTCGCTGCCGGTGGTTCCTGGTCGTCTGCGCCTTGCCGGAAGGCTCCGGCGGTTGGGGCGGCGTAGAGGGGTGTGAACCGGCGCGCAAAATGCGAATGGTGCCGTAGTCGGTGTGGATGTGGATCATGGGCCCGCCTCTACCGTAGCTCCCGGAAATGGAAGGCGTGTCGCCTTCCTTCACCACCTTCAAACCTGGTCCCGAAAAGTCGCACTCCACTTCGCCGTGCCGCGAATCGGCTTGGATTTGAAAATTCGAGGCCGCGGGGAGGGTCAGTTCCACGGCGCCGTTTTTCGACTCCACTTGAATATCATGGCTGGGCAGCGTGGAGGTCTGTAAGGTGATTTGACCGTTGCTGTCGGTGATGTGCAGGCTGTGTTTGAACTCGTTAATGGTGAGGTCCTTCTGCCGGGTCGTAATTTCGAAGGGGCCGGCGATACCATTCACTTCCATCGAGCCGACCTCCATGTCCAGGCGCCCGGAGAGCTTTTGCGCGGTCATGTTGGTTCGTGAAGATTCGTAGCGCAAGGTTTGGCCGACATTGCGGAACTGGAGGGCGCCGCTGAACTCGCCGTGGACGGTGACGGTGTCGGAGACGTCGGCGGTCTCGATATCATCGCCGCGACCGTCGAGTTCCACGCTGCCTTTAACACCGCGGACATCCGTCGAGCCGCCGGCTTTGTGGATTTTCACTAAGCCCTCGATATTGGTGGCGCGCACCTCGCCGTGCTGGGTGGACAGGGTCTGGTCACCGCGCAAGCCGTCCACGTGGATATCGCCGCGTACCGAGCTGACTTCGCAGTTCGTAGCGATGGGAACGCTCAGGGTCAGATCGAGCGTGACGCGGTCCGCGTTGTCAGCCAGAGAACGCCGATTCGAGCGCAAGATGTAGTGTCCAGCTTCCTCCACGAGATCGAGTTTGAGATCCTCCGATATCTTTTTGGCGGCGCCCTCGTCGTCGGCGCGAATGGTCTTCTTGGCCACCACGTCGAGGGTGGATTGGTCGGCGCCGCGAATTTCCACGTCTCCGCGCTGGTCTTCCAGCAACAGGTGCGGGGTACCACTGACCGGATGCGAAAAATTCTGCGTGTAGCTGTAAGAATTCAGAAAGAGGTTGGAAATTTCATCGTCGTCATGCCATCCCCATTGCTGCCAGGGGTGCAGGACCACCTTGGAGATGATGGTGCCCATTACCAGAATCAGGACCAGCATCACCACTTCACTTCCGGAAAAAAGCGGGGGCGGGATGGTGTCCGGATGGGCTTGCGCCTGCATGTAATCGATGAGCTTGGAAAGCCCCCAAAAGATAATGAGAATTGGCCAGAACTTGGCGATCACTTGCCAGGGATGGATGTTGGGATTGAAATTCTGCCAAAGAAAAATGCAGCCCACGCCAATCAGGGTCAGCGCCCAGAAAATTGATCCACGACGATATGTGTAGACGCTCATGTTGACCTCGCGCCAGGAAAGGCCGAAGCTCGAAAATCGAAATTCGAAACTCGCGAGCTATGCCTCAATTTCGAGTTTTGCATTTCGAGTTTCGCCTCGGCCCTCTTCCGTCCTGTCCCCAACCCGATTTTGCCCACTGCCTCCTGCCTTCTGCATACTGCTTATTGTTTCTCAGAGCCGGGGCCCCTCAGGGGGGCGGGGCGGCCGGGTTACGTCTGCCAGCTTTAAGACCCCAATCACTACCAGCAGCGCCGGCCAGGTCTTGCTAATTCCCCAGCCGGGTACGAGTTGATCCAACAGAAACATGACTCCCAGCACGATGAGGAGGACGGGAAACATGAGTCCGCCTCGATGGCGCCCCGGTAATGGAGGTGTTGCTCCCATGGTTTCTTTCCTATGCTTCGGGCCCGCACGCTGCGAGGCGCGCTAGGTCCTTTGCTTTATACGCTCGAGTTCCAACTCCAGTTCCCTCATTTTGCGTTGGTGCTCCATCTCCTCCAGATGGAGCTTCTGGTAAACTTCCACTTCCAGATTGCGAATTTTGGTGAGCTCAGCGATGGCCACAATCAGCACGACCATGGCGAAGACTGCAAGAGGGATGACGAACGGTGACATGGTCAATAACCTCCCTGCCCGCTGGCGCGGCCGCACCCTGGTTACGAGGCTGGGCCGGTGGAAGAACGTCCTTTGGTTTTTTCCAGCTCGATTTCGAGTTCCTTCATCTTCTGGAGGTGTTCCATTTCCTTGGTGCGCAATTCTTGCTGGGTCCGCAATTCCTTTTCCCGGAACTTGAACCAACTGCCGATGGCCACCACGGCGATAATCATTACCCAGAGGCCGTTGCTACTCAGGAAATTCAGAACATCGTGCATCGTTCCCTCCCGTTCTCGTGCCGCCGGCACTTTGGAGGCTCTAGGGATTCTTCTGCCGGGTCTTCTCCACTTCCAGCTCGAGTTCTTTCATCTTGCGCTGGTGCTCCATCTCTCGAATGCGCAGGTCCTGGTGGAACTGCAACTCCTTTTCGCGCGCCCTGTACCAGAAGACAATGGCGATGATCCCCAGCACCATCAGCATCCCTGCGATGGGGATGAGTTCCTCAGGAATTACCATGGCCCACCTCCTGCCGCATTCCGGCGTTAGAATCGCTTTGCTTCTACGAACATTCCCGGCGCTGTGGAAAGGCGGCGCTCAACTTGCTGCTTTGCCGGTGAGCTGCTGCGCCTTGGCCTTTTCGAGCTCAATCTCGAGCTGCTTCATTTTGATCTGGTGTTCCATTTCCCGAATCCGCAGGTCCTGGTGGTATTGCAGTTCTTTGTCGCGCGCTTTAAACCAATGGACGATGGCGACGATGGCCACAACCATCCCGGTGCCGAAAACCACTCCCGCAATCGGGATCAAAAAGGGAAAGAAGGGGTAATTCTCCATATTCGTCAGCCTCCTTGGAGTGCCGGGCCCGGACGGCGCCGGGCTTCTGTCTCAGCCGTTCTTCGTTGCGCGCGCTTTCTCCATCTCTAACTTGGCTTTCTCAATTTCCAGCTCTTTCATTTTTCGCTCGTGTTCCATTTCCTGTTCGCGAAGCCGTTGATGGGCCTCCAACTCTTTCTCGCGCATCTTTTTCATGGAACTGATGGCGACGATCAGCACAACCATTGCGAAAGCTCCCAGGGGGATGACAAAGGGACTCAGGTGCATGGTGTTCCTCCAGATGGTTCGAACTTCACGAATGAGTTTATCGCCAACTTATCGGGGGTTTCCGGAGCTGTCCCATCGAGCGCCCGTGTCATGCTCTACCCTTGCTCCCGTAACATTTCTCGGGTTCGATCCTTTTAGCAACCAGATGATCCCCAAGACCCCCACTTCCTGAGTCGAAACGCATAGCCTCGGATCGCGGGAAGGGCCTCAGAACCCCTAGGCCCCAGAGATATTGCTCGGTCCATCCGCTGGATTCTCGGGGGGGGGCGAATCATCCGCCCTCGGGAACCTGGGCCGACCCGCCCGGCGCTGCAACAGCAGGATGCCGGCCACAATCAGGAGGACGGGCCAGAACTTGCTGATCTCGACGAAGACCGGCACGCCGAGGTTGTCCAACAGGAAGAGAACGCCGATTCCGATCAGCAGGGCGGCCCCCACCGGAGCGTTCACTTTCACGTCGGTCAAGCCAAACCACTCCGGCACCGGCTTGCCCATACTCTTCGCCTTCGCAGTTTGGTAGGAGTCAATCACCATATAGAAGTAAAAGGCCGCAGCGCCCAGCCCGAAGATCGTGTTCAAGGGGCCGTGGACCCGGTCACCCAGAGCGATGAGGGAACCAAAGATCAGGACCTGCATGATGGCCTTGGTGATTTGGCCATTGTAAATGGCCCCCACGCCGGGAATGAATCCCAGGGCCAGGGCCACACCAGGACTTGGCCCGGTGCCGACTCCCCCCCACGGGGGAAGAGGACTTTGCAAGCGGGACGCGAGGCAATTCTCACAGTAAATCATTCCGCTTACGTCGCGTTTGCAGTCGGTACAGAGTGCCCGTCCGCACTGCCCGCAATAAGCGAAGGCGTCGTTTTGAGGGTGATTAGCGCATTTCATGGAATTTGACTCCTTGCCACCTTGGTGAAGCCGGCCGGGTTCCCGACCGCTGGGAGTGCCGGTTCGCGCTCGGCTGCCACCTCAAACCACTTGCCTCCCTTGGAGGCCATGGTTTGATCGGACGGCGCGCCCTGCGAGGAACCGCCTCCAGGCGCCGCAGGCTTGGGAGTTTCTTCCTCCTGATCCTGGGGCTGACCGCGCAGTTGCCGGAAGCGCGACTCGATTTCGTACACCACGCGCAGGTCGTAGTAGAACTTTTCAGCGCGCGCGAGCATCAGGTGTCCTTGGCGATCAGCTCGGCTAATCCAGGTGCGGGGATTTAGGTCTTCAAACCTCAAACTTCTCAAATTCAGCCCGGCGGCGTTGACGATGATGGAAAACGTGAACACGGTCATGGCGATGGGGTACGCCACTCGGGGTTGCAGCACGGGCCGGAAGAACGCGGCCACCCGTTCGCGCCAGGTGGGTTGGCGCTCCCCGATAGTGGCCAGCAGGATCCTCGAAACAAGCCAGGGCTTGGGTTCCACATCTTCTGCCGCCCGGCATAGCTCCAGTGCATGCCGGACATCCCCCATCATCTCGCGGCAGGCTGCGCATCCGGTTAGGTGCGCTTCCACCGTCGCTCGAAGGGAAGGGTCCAGGAGTCCTTCCAGGTAATCGCTCGCCAGGTTTTCAATCTCCAGATGCGTCATGGCTCGCTTCCCGCCTCTGCGGGGCCTCTCATACCTTCCATACGCTTTAAGACCCGCGCAAGTTCCAATCGACCTCGATTTATTCGTGACTTAACCGTACCTTGGGGGACCCCCAGCACCTGGGCGATTTCCACGTAATCCAGGTCGTGCAGGTCCCGCAGTACCACCGCCTCCCGCAGGTCCGGGGAAAGCCGATCCAAGGCCCGCTGGAGTTGGTCTTTCCGCTCTAGCGCCTCCAAGTGGCCGATGGGTCCCGCCCCCGGGCTGGGTCTTTCCACAAGCGTCTCCAAATCGTCTTCGATGGACCCCGTCATCCGGTCCTTTTTGGTACGCCGGTAGTGATCGACCAGGTGGTTGCGTGCCACTTGGTGCAACCAAGTGGAAAACGACCCCTGTGCGGCGTCAAAGCTCCGCAAGGTTTGAAAAATCTTAATGAAGACCTCTTGCGTCAGGTCTTCAGCTTCCACGGCCCGGCCCGTAAAACGGTAGCACAAGTCATAGATTTTCCGGGTGTAGGCCCTGAGCAAGCCATCCCAGGCGGAGTTTTCCCCGGCGAGGCACCGTTGAAGCAATTCCAAATCTTGGTCCACTACGCCGCACCTCAGCCGGGAGGAAGGCCTTGCTGCCCCTTTGCGATGCCCCGGCCACCAGAGCGCAAAAAAATGATTCGGCGGCATTGTAACAGAAGGAAGCCCGGCAGGGGATAGTGTGTGTAGGTTCTTTACCGAGTGGTGATTTGCACACCGGCGGTAATTTGGTTTGACTGCCCACGCCCCCCCGAGGGGGTAGCGTCGCCATCTCCGATTTCTGGAGTCCGATGGACTCCATCGGAGTCCGCAGATCGGACTTGGCGGCTGAATGCCGGCTGAAGCCGGCGCTACATCTGAAATTAGGACAGCACCCTACAAAGGTTATTAGTGGATTTGCCCTCGCGTTTTAGGTATAGTTTAAGCACCACAGGGCGTTCGTTCCATATAGGGTTGGGGGGAAATCAGCTTGCGAACTCGGCTGCTTCTTACTCTTGGTATCTTCGCTTCTATTGTTTGCTTCTTCAACACTGTCAAGACTGCCTCGGTGACCCCGCCCCAGGCGGCGGTAAAGCCGGTGGACTTCAATCGCGACATTCGTCCCATCTTGTCGGACACCTGCTTCAAGTGTCACGGGCCGGATGAAAAGCAGCGCATGGCGAACCTGCGGCTGGACGACACGGAAGGCTTGTTCGTCGACCGCGGCGGCTATCGCATCATCGTTCCCGGCAACGCCGCCCAGAGCAAGCTCTACCAGAAGATCAGCTCCACGGATGACTCCTTCCGTATGCCGCCGGTTTACTCCGGACGGACGCTGACGGCCAAGCAGATTGAGCTGATCAAGGCCTGGATTGACCAGGGAGCAAAATGGGAAATGCTCTGGTCCTTTGTCGCTCCCAAGCGGCCTCCTGTTCCGGAGGTGAAGGACAATGGGTGGCCGCGGAATCCTCTCGACAACTTTGTCCTGGCGCGCCTGGAAGCGGAAGGGCTGAAACCCTCTCCCGAGACGGACAAAGCCACGCTTCTGCGCCGCGTCTATTTTGACCTTACGGGCCTGCCCCCGACGCCCGCGGAAATTGACGCGTTTCTCGCCGACCATTCCCCCGACGCCTACGAGAAGCGTGTGGACCAGCTTTTGGCCTCCCCGCATTACGGTGAGCGCATGGCCATGCCCTGGCTCGATATGGCGCGCTACTCGGACACGCACGGCTACCACATTGACTCTCTGCGCGACATGTGGGCGTGGCGCGACTGGGTGATCAGGGCCTTTAATCAGAACATGCCCTACGATGAGTTCACCATCGAGCAAATCGCCGGTGACCTGCTGCCGAGCGCCACCCAGGATCAGAAGATCGCGTCCGGCTTCAATCGCAACCACATGATCACCCTGGAGGGCGGGGCCATTCCTGAGGAGTATCACGTGGAGTACGTGGTGGATCGCGTCAGCACCACCTCCACCGCCTTCCTGGGCCTCACCATGGGGTGTGCGCGTTGCCACGACCACAAATTCGACCCCATCACGCAGAAGGATTTCTATCGTTTCTTTGCTTTCTTCAACACGGTTCCGGAGCGCGGCCTGGACGGCTTCACGGGCAACGCGGTGCCGGTTCTGCCCATGCCTTCGCATGGGCAGCAACAACAAGTCGATAGCCTCAAAATGAAGATCGCCAGCACCCTGGCCACCCTGCCGGAAAAGGAAATCCTGGCGCAGCGGAACGATTGGCAAAAGTCGGCGCTCGCCTCCCTTCCCGATCCGACCCGCGAGGGCCTGGTGACTTACTATCCCCTCGATAGCGACCTGACCGATGCTTCGGGATCCCACCACAACGCCAAGGCGGTGCGCGGCGAAGTGGTTTATGAGGAGGCTGCCGTCGCCAAGGGGGCGGACTTCAGCCCCGAAACGCAAGTATCTTTCGGCAACAGCGGCGATTTTGAGCGCGCCCAGCCATTCTCTCTCGCATTATGGGTAAGGCCCGGGGGCGTGATGGCGATCAATATCATGCAAAAACGCAATGCCGGAGAACATTGGCAGGGATGGGAGCTAACTGACGACACACCGACGTACGATGGGCGCCAGACGCGCGAGGCGCATATCGTGGTGCGCCTGGCCAACCGCTGGCCCGACGACGCGATGGAAGTCCAAACCAAAGATCCCGTACAGCTCGACTCGCTGCGCCACGTGCTGATCGAATACGATGGCTCGGGAAAAGCCTCCGGCATTGAATTCCACGTGGATGGCAAGCGGGTGGAGGCCGCCATCCTCAAGGATCATCTGAGCGGCGACTTTCGCTCCACGGCCCCACTCGAGGCCGGCGACCAGAATCTGGGAACGCCCTTCGAGGGCCGCATGGACGACCTGCGCATTTATAACCGCAGGCTTAACGATTCGGAAGCGGATGACTTGGCTATTCGCCTGCCGGCGCGTTCGCTATTGATGGTGCTGGATGGGCGGCCGGCCAAGGAGATTGCCGCCCTTCAACCTGAGAAGCCACCGGAGGAAGTCCAGATCGGGATGGAGGATAAAGCCGAAACCAAGGAAGCGAAGGAAAAGGCCCTGGAAGAAGAGCGCCAAACCCGGCTGACCGAGTATTTTCTAAAGTACGGCGCGCCGGAAAAGGAACGCCAACTTTACGCGCAACTGAGAGATCTGCGAAAGGAAAAGGACAAGCTGGAAGCCGCCATACCCACGGTCATGATCATGGCGGAGATGAAGAAGCCGCGCGATACGTTCGTGTTGGGCCGCGGCCAGTACGACAACCCCAAGGAGAAAGTCTCGGCGGGCGTGCCGGCTTTCCTGCCTCCCATGGCGCCGGGCTTGCCGATGAACCGGCTGGGCCTCGCGAGGTGGATCGTGAGTCCCGGCAATCCGCTCACGGCTCGCGTGGCCGTGAATCACTTCTGGCAGGAATATTTCGGCACCGGCATTGTAAAGACATCGGAAGACTTTGGATCGCAAGGTGAGGTCCCCAGCAATCCCCTGTTGCTCGACTGGCTGGCCACAGAATTTGTGCGCACGGGGTGGAACGTCAAGGCTATGCAGCGGCTCATCGTGACCTCGGCCACCTACCGGCAGTCGTCGCAGGTGACGCCGGAGCTTGCCGAGCGCGACCCGGAGAATCGCCTGCTGGCGCGCGGCCCGCGCTTCCGCCTGCCGGCGGAGTTAATCCGCGACAACGCCCTGGCCGTCAGCGGCCTGCTCGATGATCGCATCGGCGGGCCCAGCGTTTACCCCTATCAGCCCAAGGGCCTGTGGGAGGAGATGGCTTTCGGCTCGGGATTTAGCGGGCAGACCTACGTGGAATCGGCCGGGCGTGACCTCTACCGGCGCAGCATGTACACCATTTGGAAGCGCACCGTGCCGCCCGCGGCGCTGGTCACGTTTGACGCGCCGGACCGCGAAAAGTGTACGGCCCGCCGCTCCGTGACCAACACGCCGCTCCAGGCGCTGGTGCTTTTGAACGACCCGACCTATGTGGAGGCCTCGCGCTTCCTCGCCGCGCGCATGTTGACCCAGGGCGGGAAAACGGAGGCAGGGCGAATCAACTATGCTTTTCGCCTCGCGACGGGGCGCATTCCCGATCCCCAGGAACGCGCCGTGCTGGTGGAGGCGGCGCAGGAAGCGCTGGCCGATTACCGCCTCCACAGCGGCGAGGCAACCGCTTTGCTGAACGTGGGCGCGTCCAAGTGCGATCCCAAGCTCGACCCCAAAGAACTCGCAGCCTGGACCACCGTCGCCGGCATCATTCTGAACCTTGATGAGACGATTACGAAAGAATGAAGCTGACAGCCGGCAGCTAACAGCTCACAGCTAACAGTCGACAGTAAGAGCTAACTGTGAGCTGTAAGTTGACGGCTGTAAGCTAATGATTGGGGACTGACCTTTAGCAAACAGTGACGCTAACAGCTTACCGCTCTCAGCCCGCTGTAACTGTTAGCTGTAAGCTGTCGGCTGTCAGCTCCTGGAGCGACCTATGATGGACCCAAAAACAACTACCGCAAAAGATCTTGCGCTCTCCATGACCCGACGCCATTTCTTCCGGCGGAGCACGGCGGGCATTGCCCTGGGCATCCCGGCGCTGGCGTCGCTGCTGGCGGGCGATGGCTTTGGCGCGGCGGACGGCATCGACCCCAAGACGGGCGGACAACTGGGTTTTCCCAATTTCGCGCCCAAGGCCAAGCGGGTCATCTTCCTGCATCAGTCCGGCGCTCCCTCGCAGATCGACCTGTTTGACCACAAGCCGAACCTCGCCAAGATGAAGGGCACCGACCTGCCGGATTCGGTCCGCATGGGCCAGCGCATCACCGGCATGACGTCCGGCCAATCGACTCTCCCCGTGGCGCCTTCCATCTTCAACTTTGCTCGGGCGGGGAATTCCGGCGCGTCGCTGAGCGAACTGCTGCCGCACCACGCCAAGATTGTGGATGATATCACCCTCATCAGGACGGTCTATACGGACGCGATTAATCACGATCCGGCGATTACCTTTATTCAAACGGGCTTTCAACAACCAGGCCGCCCGAGTATGGGGGCGTGGGTCAGCTACGGTTTGGGGAGCGAAAACCAGAACCTGCCGGCCTTCGTGGTCATGATTTCGCAAGCCAACGCCCTCAATCCTGACCAGCCGCTGTTTTCGCGCTTGTGGGGCAACGGCTTTCTGCCCTCGAAATACCAGGGAGTGAAGTTTCATGCTGGGGGCGACCCCGTGCTTTATCTCTCCAACCCGCCGGGAATCAGCCCCACCACGCGCCGGCGCATGTTGGATGGCGTTGCCAAGTTGAATCGCCTGCTGGCGGAAAAGTACGGCGACCCGGAAATTGAGACCCGTGTATCCCAGTACGAGATGGCTTACCGCATGCAAACCTCGGTGCCGGAACTGATGGACCTGTCCAAGGAGCCAGCCTCGACTTTTGAATTGTACGGGCCGGAATCGCGCAAGCCCGGGACCTACGCAGCCAACTGCCTGCTGGCGCGGCGCCTGGCCGAGCGCGGCGTGCGCTTCGTGCAGCTTTACCATCGCGGCTGGGATCAGCACAACGACCTGCCGCGCGACATTGCCCTCCAGTGCAAGGGCGTGGACCAGGCTTCCGCGGCGTTGGTCATCGACCTGAAACAACGCGGCATGTTGGACGACACGCTGGTGATCTGGGGCGGAGAGTTCGGCCGCACCGTTTATTGCCAGGGCAAGCTCACCGATACCAACTACGGCCGCGACCACCACCCGCGCTGCTTCACCATGTGGATGGCGGGCGGGGGCGTCAAGCGTGGCCTGGTTCTCGGCAAGACCGACGACTACTGCTACAACATCCTGGAAGACCCGGTCCACATCCACGACTTGCAAGCCACAATCCTGCACTGCCTGGGCGTTGACCACACCAAGCTGACGTATAAGTTCCAGGGGCGTTACTTCCGCCTGACGGACGTCGCCGGCAATGTGGTGGATAAGGTGCTGGCGTAGGAACAGGGGTCTGTCCTTGGGTTCGGAAGCATGAACCTAAGTAAGAACCGCAGACCCCAAAGACGGCGGTCTGCGCTACGCTGTAAGCCCACGCTCGCTCCAGGAATGGGAGCAAGGGCGCAGGCGTCCAGAAAGCGCGGTCCGCGCCTGCTTGACGGTGATGCTAGAAACCCGGAAGCGCTGGAAAAAGCTCTCATGATCAAGTCGTGAGATGCCAAGGGCATCAGGCAGGAGAAAACGCCACTTGACGCCTCCGGGGAAATATGTAAATCTGATTCTATGAAATTACGCATATCCGCAACGGAAACCGCCCGCAGATTCTCCGAGCTGATGAACCGGGTCCGCTACCGGGGCGAGAGTTTTGTCGTGGAACGCGGAGGCAAGCCCGTCTGCGAAATTCTGCCGGTCCAACCGCCGAGGTTCAGCGGCAGAGAGCTGGCGGACCTGCTCCGTTCACTTCCCAAGCCGGATGAGGAGTATCTCGCCCTGGTGGAGAACCTGGCAGCGAAGCAATCCACGGTGACAGAGTCGAAATGGCCACGCTGATCGATTCCAGTGTCCTAATCGCCACGGAGCGGGGAGATCTCGCCCTGGACGCTTTCTCGGCTCGTTATGCGCAGGAGGATGTGGCGATCTCTGCGGTGACGGCCTCCGAACTCTTGCACGGCGTTCATCGGGCAAGGACGCCCGGCCAGCGCCAGCGCCGTCAAGCCTTCGTCGAGGGGTTGCTCGCGCAGCTTCCCGTAATCGCTTTTGATCTCACCGTGGCCAGGGTGCATGCCTCGCTGTGGGCCGACCTCGCCAAGCGCGGCGTGGCGGTCGGTGAGCGTGACCTGATGATCAGCGCTACCGCCATTGCCAGGAACTACACCGTGGCCACACGCGACGAACGCAGCTTCTCAAAAATACCAGGGCTCAGCGTGCAATTGCTATAAGGCGGCGGTGGCACAGGTACCCTTGCCTGTGCCCAAGGCTGACGCCTCCCGCGCAAGGCACACCGGCAGGAGTGCCGGTGCCACCGCTAAGAAGCCAGAACCGGTCACGGACGGGACGCGGTGACAGAGAGGGTGCCCGTGTTCGCGGGGCCCCCCGATGCATCGACCTGACTCTGACAGAGGTTTTCGATGCGCTCAGTCGGCTTTGTCTGAACACCGTGTTCTTTCTTTGAAATGGTATGCAGAGTGGCCACCCAATTGATAGGCTACAAATGGGGAAGGCGGGGCAGGGTGGAATCACGCAGTAAGGCTACGTGACGGTTTTCCTCAGCAGATGTTGATGATAAGAAAGCTAGTTAGCGATATTTCCGATGCTTCACGCAAATTGCCAAGTTATTGAAACTAAATCGGTTGACGCGATTTGGCTGGAAGGCGCTACAAAAAAAGGGGGCCCCAAGAAATGCAGGTAAGTCTGCAGAAGTTATTGAAAGAAAATGTAGAAAAAATGTCAGCTTTTGGCTCTGAGCAGAAGTCGCTGAAAACACAGTAGTTATAATTTTCCTCAGAATATTTTATTAATAGAGAAGGACTTATGCGAGCCGATGGTCAGATGTCACCACGCGGGATTCGGAGATCGGGGTGCGAGGTTGGAGGCTAGGAATGAAGGTGCTAGGTGCCAGGTTTCCGAGGGGCGGGGCGGCGACCTAAGGCTCCCCCGCCCGCTGCCCACTGCCTATTGCTTTGTTCCATCAGGGGCAAGCTGGCGGCCGCCACGGCCTGGCCCACGCGGCGGGTGGATTCGTCGGGGAGATGCAGGGCCACCTTCGCGGCGAGCGCCGGGAACTCCTTTTTAAGCACTTCCTGGGCGCGCGCCAGGATGATGTTGCCGCCCTCGCCGGAGGTGACACGTCCGAGGATGAGCACATGCCGCAATTCGTAAAAATCCGCGTAATGGGCTACGCCATAGCCGACGTAGCAGCCGATGGTCTCAAAGATCAGCCGCGCGCGTTCGTCGCCCCGGGGGAGCAACTCCTGAACCGACTTGAGCTTCTCGGCCGGGCCCAGCTTGGCGTCGAGCGTGATGCCCGCCACCGGCGCGAGGCGAAACACCGCTTGCTGGGAAAAGTAATTTGCCCCCACGCCCTGATCGCCCGACCACTCATCCACGGGAGCCTGCGGGTCCAAATCCACCGGGCAAAACGCCAGCTCATTCAGCCAGGTGGTGAGCTCGCCCGTGGGGGTTACGTAACCGCCCGCCTCGCTCGACCCGAGTGCCATGCCTAGCACCGACACGTCACCCAGCGACATGGCGCCGGCCAGCGCCGTGACCTCCCCGTCGTTCACGACGGCAAACGGGATTCCCCCCCAGGCCTTCTGCAAATCCACAAAGAGGTTGCGAATCTGCGTGTCAAACAGCGGCTTGGGGACGGCGCGGTAGAGCGAGCCCACCCGCGGCCGATTGTTGATATACACGCCCGCGGCGCTGCCGCCCACGGCGTCAACTCGTGGCAGGTGCTGAGCGGCAGTTTTCAGCGCGGTATTGATCTGGTCAAAGTGATAGCGGGGGTCGGTGGCATGGCGCGGATCCCAAACCACCTCTTCCGTGTACACGGGTTCGCCGTCCTGGACGGCGGCAACTTTTCGATCGCTCGCTCCCAGGTCGAAGCCGATCCGGCAGCCTTCCAGGTGTCCGCCCAGCCGCACTGTGCCCTCGTTGGGCGCGGGGACCTTGTCGGCGTCGGTAATTTCCACGGTGAACGGATGCTCGTAGACGTTCGCCATAAAATCCGCGTCAAACGTCCGCAGCCCGCCCCGCGAGTAAACCCGCCGGATGTGCTCGCCGACGCTCGGCGGTCCCCCCACAATCACGCGCCAACCACCTTTTTGCCAGAGCAGCATCTTGACCAAGCGCTCGGCATAGGGAAGGTTCAGGTCGGCGCACTCCGAGCCCTCGTCCAAGCATTGGGTCCGGTAGACAGAAAGCGATTGGTCGCCGCGCTCGAGCCCGATTACTAGTGGTACCTCGCGCCCCGAGTTATTTATGAAATCACAAAAATTATGATTAAAGATGACCGCAGGAGTAAATGTTTGGTGCAGAGGTGGAATGAATTGAGGCTTCGTAAGCTGTAATGGTTCGTGTATCTTCAATGCTTCCTCCAGAAATCCTTACTATCTCGTCGGCCGGAAGGATTCCGCCCATCATGATAAGTGTGGCAAAGCCCAAGGTCAAGCCGCCCAGAACTACAGCCGCCCAGAACTACCCATCCCAGGACCACCGTCAAGAATCCTCGGCGTGGGGAGGGATTCCATTTCCATCTACTTTGCATCACAAAGTACTTGACAAAACTTTTGGACTTTGGTATACACACCCTCATGCGATGTGCCGGACCTGTACGCTCACGCCGCTTTCGACCCGCTCCGCTGCACGCGCACGCCATCGAGGACCTGCGCTTCATCCGCGAGACCATGGAGAACGCCGCCTCCTTTACGGCCGTTCCAGGATGGGGTGGAGTCGCGATGGGCGTGACGGCGCTCGCCACCGCGTGCGTGGCTCCCCCCGCCGCGAGCGCCAAGGCGTGGCTGCTCACTTGGTTCGCCGCGGCGCTGTGCGCTTTTGCCCTCGGCGCTCTGGCCATTTATTGGAAAGCGCGGCGCGTGGGTACGCCGGTCTTCACCCAGCCTGGCCGCAAATTCCTGCTCAGCCTGTTTCCTCCCTTGTTGGCGGGGGCGGTAATCTCCTTGGCCATTTACGGCACGGAATTGGGCCGCCTGCTGCCCACGGTCTGGCTCCTTCTTTATGGTGTGGGGGTGATGTCAGCGGGAACTTTCTCTGTGCGCGTGGTTCCCGTGATGGGCCTGTGCTTTATACTCGCGGGAATTGCGGCGCTGTTTTTCCCGCCCGCTTGGGCCAACGCGGTGATGGCCGCGGGATTTGGGGGACTCCACATTCTTTTCGGAACGATCATCGCAAGGAGGTACGGTGGCTAGATTCAATCCCCTCAGCGGGCGTCACCCGCTGGAAACCCGAAGAACCGACCGCGTTGCCCCCAGGGAGCGCGGGGAGGCGCAGGCGCCCGCCGCGGCGGAACTCGACCGTCTGATTCACGAGCGCATGCGCCTGGGAATCGTCAGCGCCTTGGCGGCGAATGAGTCCCTCAGCTTCAATGATCTGAAGAAATTGCTCGCCACCACAGACGGTAACCTGAGCGTCCACGCGCGCAAACTCGAGGAAGCGAAATACCTCGTGTGCGAGAAATTTTTCGAAGGCCGCTTGCCCAAAACTGTGTATCGCCTCTGCCCCGCCGGCCGGCATGCGCTGGAACGCTACCTGGACCAGATGGAAGCGCTGATTCATTCCATGCGCGGGCGCTAGGCGGCGCGGCAAAAAAATTTGGCTTGGTACTTTGTGCTACAAAGTACATTGCGTAAAAGCGCCGCGAGTGAGTCAGTCTGATGCCGTAGCGGCGAGTTTACCTCGCCAAATGGCGGCGTAAAGCCGCCTCTACTTCAAATTCCACGCGCCGCTCTCGCGGCGAAACCGGGCCAAGCGGCAGATTTAACCACGGAGGCACCGCATGACCAAGGGCAATGGTGACCACCTGTTGACTCCCCAGCAATCCGGCCTGCACGTGGCGATGATTATGGATGGCAGCGGGCGCTGGGCGGAGGCTCGCGGACTGCCACGCGTGGAAGGCCACCTCGCCGGCCGTGCCGCGGTTCGACGCGCTGTTGAGGCTGCCCTCGCGCATGACATCCGCGTGCTGACCCTCTTCACCTTCTCCACCGACAACTGGGGCCGGCCGGAAACCGAAGTCTCGGAACTGATGCGCACGTTCGAAGGTTTCTTCCTTATAGATGCCTCGGCTCTTATCGCTCACGGTGTCCGGGTAACCGTCATTGGGCGGCGCGACCGCCTGCCGGTTTCCCTGCGCGAGGCGATCGAAAAAATTGAAGCGACAAGCGCGGCGAAAGGGCATTTGCACGTCCGGCTCGCCATTGATTATTCCGGCCGGGAAGCGATCCTCCACGCTGCGCGCCGATTCCCGCAAATGGGCGACGATTCCGCCGAGGGTTTCAACCGCCTGTTAGCGCAGGCAGAACATGCTGGCGAACCCGTCCCGGACATTGACTTGCTGATTCGTACCGGCGGCGAGCAGCGCCTGAGCAATTGTCCGCTCTGGGAGATTGCCTACGCCGAGTTGTATTTCACTTCGTGCTTGTGGCCCGATTTCGGTCCCGCCGAGTTCGACGCCGCAGTGCGGGAGTTCGGTATGCGCCACCGCCGCTTCGGCCGCCTCCCGGCCGTGGTGTTATGATTCGTGAAGTCCGTGGTCGGTCGCTCGCGCTTCAACAGTGAGAGGAGGGTAATTACATGCAACGCCCCTGGTTCGAAGAATGGGGTTGGATTTACCGCCCCGTGGCGTGGCCCGGCTGGCTGGCCGTGCTGCTCACTCTGGTGTTTTGCGGCCAGGTTTTTGTCGCTGTGGATCGGCATTCCCATTCGGCGAGCGACACGCTCTATGGAATTTTCCCCTTCGTCGTCCCCGCCTTTGGCGTCCTCCTTTGGGTCGCCTCGAAGACATCGAAGACTGAAGGGCATTGAATCCCCCAATGTCCTGCGAATCGGAACAACATGGGTCCCCATAAGTGAAGCCTATCGGTGCGCCGCCTGTCTTGACTCCACCGCCAGTAGAGTCAGGTAGTCATCGGCGAGCAGGCCTTCGTAGCCTTTGGGTGTGCCGTCCCACCTTTTCCAATCTTTCGTCTTACCGTTCGGCCCGAGGCCTTGAAACGCCCCCTCTTCATAGGCGCGCAGGATGGGGAATAGGATTGCGTCGCCCTCCTCCCGCCGGCCAAGTTGGTAGAGGGCCGCAATGGTGTAGTACACGAAGCAGGCCGTGGCTCCGCCATTCTCATAATTCTGGAAGGCATCGGAGCCGTCTTCCCTCTCGGGCTCGCCACCTTCGACGCCACCCACGCCGTAGTCTTCTTTCCGAACCGGAATAAGATTGCCGGGCAGTCCCAGATCAAAGCGTGTGTATCCCACCTCGCGCATCTTTGCCAACATCCGGTCCATAATCTGATTGGCTTGGGGCGGCGGGACCAAGCCATAGGTTATCGCCATCCCATTGACGAAAGTGAAGTAGTAATCGTGGAGTTTCCCTTGGGGATCTTTCCAGCCCGCCAACACACCCGTGGCAGGGTTATAGAAAGTGGTGGCGTAAACGGAGCGCAGTTTGTCCGCACGGGAAGCGTAATAGCGTTCGTCCTCTGGCTTGCCAGCAAATTGAGCTACCTTGGCCATTTCGAGGCAGGCGCGATAGGCGAGGACGTTGGAGTAGGCATCCTTGTAAGTGAACCAGATGGTGTCCCACCAGTTGGCAGGATGGTTCCGGGGCCATGGGCCGGACTGGCGTGTCTGGGGATATTCCAGCAGACCGTCTCCATCGCTGTCGAAGGCGAGCATCTTGGCGGCCCACGCTTGCAGGGCGGGATAGTTTTTGCGCAGCCACACTTCGTCTTGGCTGCCCAGAACATAATCGGCGCCCGCAATCACCAGCGAGGGGTAGGCATCGAGGAAGTCGTAGGCGGTCTCGTCCGGGGTTCCGGCGTTGTATCCCTTCATCCCGCAGCCCTTCAACCCGCCCAGGTAGCGGTCCAGCGTCTGGCGCAAGATGTCAAGGGCGGTAAGACCCGGGGCGAGAGGTGGAGTGCGCATGGCCACATCGCCGTACTCCCAAACAGTAATGGCGCACACATCGCTGGCCGTATTGTTGGCCAGGGCGCGCCAGCGCGGACTGAGCTGGAAGATATTGAGAAAATTCCGCCGGAAGCCGTCGAAGCGCGGGTCGCGGTCGATTTGCGGAATCTCAGGGTGGATGGCGACCACGTCCAGCGAGTATTCCACGTGCGGCGTGGCCGTTGAGCCGCCCGGAAAAGTCACGCGCAGGAACTTCTGGTCCCGGCGTGGCGACGGGTACGGCACGAGCTCATAGCCGAGACTCAGGCCGGGTGTGGCGCTTGCGGTGATGCGGAAGGTCCCGTGATCGGGCAGGTGGAGCAGGGCCGGCAGGCGAACGCTCCCGTCGTCATTCATCAGACCGAGAAGCGTCGCGTGACAGATCTGGAGATCAAAATCCAGCACCAGGGGAGGGGTGGGTCTCTTCGCCGAGTATGACGACTCGAGGCGCACCTGGCGCGGTGACGCACCGAATTTCCACGCGGGCGGTCCCTGGCGCGCCGCACCGGCCTGCCAGTATTCCACCTTCTGCCCGGCGCGCTGCACCTCGATTGTCGCCGCCGCGGCTGGGGGTGAGACCAGAAGATTCCCCGCCAGCTTGCCTTTGCCCAGGGAATCCACCGCCAACGCCTTGAGAGCCAGTCGGTCCGGCGCCAACTCCACACGGACGAAGGATGATTGGTAGTTGAGCGCATTTGAGGCTCCTGCCCAGGCCTGCGGAGAAACAAAGAAAAAGACTAGAAATATGAACGTCCAAATGGTGCGCATAAAATAACCCTCAAAGCCATGCGATGACTTGGCCGGAGTTCCCATTTCGGCCTCCCGGCGGGTACGAGTATATGCCCATTTTTCTTCAATCAAGCCCCTCCGGCGATTGGTTCTTCGTGTAGTGCCACCCCTTATCTGTCGCATTTTCAATAACATTTAGGCATTTCTTGATAAGTCATTTGTTTTGATAAACTTTTAGGGTAATTCCATTCATGCCTCATTGTTTTCAACAACATTCCGACTTTGATCGTATGAAAGTACTGCATCTGCTCTCCATCTCGCTGCCATCTGACAACTTATTTAAATTCAGTAGGATGAGAAGGCGAGCGAGATTTGAGGATTTTCTCAGATCACTCCTAACAGCCTGTGTTTTGAACAACATTTAGGCCTCGATAACCGGGGACATGGGAATCTCCCCGCGATTTTTGCCCGCACGCGCCCCTAACTCCTTACCGCCGCCCCTAGCCGCAGCGCCGCTGGCGCCCATGGGTGTGCAATTTCACCCCGGCACCCTGTTCAGCTTGTAGCCTAGCACGTTTACGGCCATCGCCCGGAAAAATAGTAGGCAGGAGGCAGTGTGCAATTTTGGTACCCTCCCTGACACCCGAGACCTGCCCTCGGTTTCTCGGCACTCCTCACTGCCCCCGGGAGGGCGGTCGACGGAGGAGACCGGGCCGGGGGCATGTCTTATCGGCGGCCCCTCCGAGTTGATTCTCTATTTGCATGCTCGGCCAATCTTGCATGTTAAACTGAGGTACGAGTGTGGGGGAAAATTCCGAACCGCCAAAGAACCAGGCAGCCTCTTCCCCGCCCCCAAAGCCTCAGAAGGAGCAAGGATTATGGATACAGCGGCATTAAGCGCGGAGATGCTTCTCGTGGTGAACTCGGCTGAGGAGATTCTTCGGCGTTTCAGTGCGGAGGAAAGCCGAGTGCCAGTCCTGGCGGGCGGATGGTCATGCCGGCAAGTGATTGGCCATCTGATTGATTCCGCCTCGAACAACCATCAGAGGTTCGTGCGGGCGTCGCTCCAAGACTCTCTGGAGTTTCCCGACTATGACCAGAAAGGTTGGGCGAGTGTCCAGGCCGCCGAAGAAGCCGATTGGTCCTTGCTGCTGGCGCTCTGGGTGAACTACAACCGGTATCTCGCGCATGTCATTGCGCACTTGCCGCCGGCCAAGCTGCAAGTCCCTTGTCGAATTGGCCAGAACGAACCGGTGACGCTGAAATTCCTGGTGAAAGATTACCTGCGGCATATGGTCCATCACCTCAGCCAGATCGGCGCCGTGCCGGCGGGCCGATAGTCCGGCGGGGGCAGCAGCCATAGCGTGGACCTGTTCTGTTGAAGGCCCTAGGCTTTTTCCTGTCCACAGAGTGACGACCCGCGGGACCCACCGCCAGGTAGTGACTTATTTTGAAATGGCACGGACGTTCTGCCTGTTGGAGGTCATGGCCAAAATGGCCGTGTCACTTCAAAATGAGTCACTCCCCACCGCCAAACCTGGTTGCCAATATGGAGGCATGGCACTGACCGTCCCAGCGCGGCTCGCAGCAAACTGCCGAATGTCGCCGGAACGCGCCGCTTGGCTCAATCGGCTTCCCTCCACCCTCCGGGAGCTTGAGCGCCAGTGGTCCGTCTCGCTCGGCACGCCGTTCGATTGCGAGGAAGTGAGCTGCGCCTGGGTCGCACCGGTAGTGCGCGGGAACGGGACTACCGCCATTCTGAAACTTGGCATGCCGCATATGGAGTGCGAACACGAGATCCGGGGATTGCGCTTCTGGAACGGAGACCCAACCGTGCGCCTTCTTGAAGCCGACGATCACCTGAATGCCATGCTCCTGGAGCGTTGCGAGCCGGGGACGGCGTTGCGCGCACTGCCGGAACCCGAACAAGATATTGTGATCGCGAGGCTGCCAAATCGGCTGTGGCGTTCGCCATCGCCACCACACGCATTCCGCCCTCTGTCTGCCATGACCGCATGTTGGAGCGCTGAAACGCTAAGCTATGCGGAGCACTGGTCCGATCCAGGCCTTGTCCACGAGGGGCTGCGCCTCCTCGAAGAGTTACCCCGCACTGCTCCCAGCGAGATGTTGCTCGCGACCGACCTCCATGCAGGGAATGTGCTTCGAGCGCAGCGGGAACCGTGGCTGGTCATCGACCCGAAGCCGTTCGTGGGTGACCCTGGCTACGACGCGACGCAGCATTTGTTGAACTGCCCGGAGCGATTGCTCTCCGACCCCCACGCAACCATCTGCCGTTTCGTAGACCTCCTCGGCGTGGATCGCGAGCGCGTCCGCTTATGGACGTTCGCCCGTGCGGCGGCGGAGCCGCGGGAATCGTGGAAGGATGATCGCCTGACGGCAATCGCGCGATCGATAGCTCACTTGAGAGTCTCCTGATCCATTCCGGCCCGCCTCGCGGCCGAACGCCGTTCGGCCCTACATCGGCCCCCCGTGTCCCGTGTCCCGTGTTCCCAGTCCCTAACCCCTAATCCCCAGCCCCTAACCCCTGCTCTTGCTCTTCCACCACCTTGGCGGTTTCTTCCCACTCGCGCATTAGCCGGGTGATTTCTTCGCGTCCCTGTTCGATCAGCTTGGCGAGCCGGACGCTTTCCTCGGCGCTTTTGAAGTGGGCCGATTCTTGCCCATAGCCTTCGATCTCAGCCTCCAGGCGCGCCACCTGCTCCTCGATCTCTCGGCAGCGATCCTTCATTTGTTGCAGGCGGAGGGGATTGACCTTTTTCGATTTTACTGCGGGCGCAGGGTCCGGCTGTGCTGAGGCATGTTTGCCGTTGCGCGCGTGGTGCGCCACGGCGCGCTCCGCCACCAGATCCGGCAGGCCGGGCAGGGTAAGGTCGATCTCCTTCCCCTCCTTGCGCCACAGGTAATCCTCGTAGTTGCCGGGGAAGACATTCACTTCGCCGCCGCCGATTTCGAACACTCGCGTGGCCAGCTTATCGATGAAGTAGCGATCGTGAGAGACAAACACCACCGTGCCGGTATAGTCCTCCAGCGCTTCCAGCAGCACGTCTTTGGCGCGCAGGTCGAGGTGGTTAGTGGGTTCGTCGAGCAGCAGGAAATTGGAGGGGTGGAGGAGCATTCGCGCCAGGGCATAGCGATTGCGCTCGCCGCCGGAAAGCACGCGGATACGTTTGAACACATCGTCTTCGGTGAACAGGAAGCACCCCAGCAGGCTGCGCAACTCCGTTTGCGTGCTGAGCTGCATGGGCGCGGCGCGCGTCAGGTCGTCGAGCAGGCGCGCCTCCGGGTCGAGCGCCTTGTACTGGTCCTGGGCAAAGTAATCCGCTTCAACATTGTGGCCCAGCTTGAATTCTCCCCCGCTTAACGGTTCGATGCCCGCCAGCAATTTGATGAGGGTGGATTTGCCCGCGCCGTTCACGCCCACCAGGGCCACGCGGGCGCCGCGGTCGATGGTGAAGCTTACCTCGCGGAACACTTGCTTGGAGCCGTAGCTCTTGGCCACGCGCTGGAATTCCGCCACGCGCCGCCCGCTCGGCTTAGGCTGCGGAAATTTGAAGTGGATGGCCTTCTCTTCCTTGGGAATCTCGATGCGATCCATGCGCTCGAGTTCCTTGATGCGGCTTTGCACCTGCTTGGCCTTGGTGGCCGTGTAGCGGAAGCGGTTAATGAAAACTTCGAGTTGCTCGATGCGCTCCCGCTGGTTCTGGTAGGCCGCTTCGATTTGGGCGCGCCGCTCCGTCTTTTCCTTCAGGTACTTTTCGTAATTGCCGCTGTAGAAGTGCACCCTCTGGTTCCAGATCTCGACCATCTTTTTCACCGTGACGTCGAGAAAGAAGCGGTCGTGCGAGATCAATACACAAGCGTGGGGATAATCGTGCAGATATTCTTCCAGCCAGTTGCGGGCCTCCAGGTCCAGGTGATTGGTGGGTTCATCGAGCAGCAACAGGTTGGGTTTTTCCAGCAGCAACTTGGCCAGGGCAATGCGCATCTGCCAGCCGCCGGAGAATTCTTCCGTGCGTCGATGCCAATCCGAGGGGGGGAATCCCAGGCCGCCCAGCACCATTCCCACTTGCGCTTCCAGCGAGTATCCGTCGCGGTGCTGGAACTCGGTATCAATCGCGTGAAAGCGGTCGGCCACCTGCTGATACTCGGGCCCGGACGGATCAATCTCGCCCATCTTCTCCATCAGGCTTTCCATCTCCTGTTCCATGGAAAGCAGATCGCCGAACACCGACATGCACTCCGCCATCACCGAGCGCCCGGCGAGGGTGAGGCCGTCCTGAGGAAGGTAGCCGGCCGTGACCCCTTTGGCAAAAGTGATCTCGCCGTAGTCGAGTGGCTCGAGGCGTGCCAAGGCCTTGAGCAAAGTGGTCTTGCCCGTGCCGTTCGCGCCCACCAGGCCCACGCGATCGCGCGGCGTGATGAGCCAGTCGAGATTTTCAAACAACAGCTTGGGGCCGAAACGTTTTCCGGCCGATGAGAGTTGGATCATAGGAATAAGGGCGGTTGAACAAGGTGTCGGCGACCCTCCCCGGGCCGGGGCGCGACCAGGGATGAACTCAATGTCCCTTCAATTCGTGCCGCCTCCCCCTCGATTAGAGAATAGCAGTTTTTGCTGAGTCTTCGCAGGCTTTCAGATGAAGGGAGCCCCTGGCACTTACCTCCTTGTCCGCAACGATTGCAAGGCATTGGTTTTGGATCCATGCCCTGAAAGGGCAAGTCAATCTGATATTTATGGACTGGCTTCAAACGTATTGATCAACAGCTTACTTGACACCCTCCTCCATCAACAGCATAATCGCGGCCAAATAGAACATGCGGCGAGGGGCTGGCATGTTCCGCATGGGTCGAAACGCCGAGTTGCCGGACGTTCCGGCCGAGGGCCACGGCCTGCGCGTAAACCCTGAGAATTCCCGAGGGGAGAACTTCGGTTGCAAGACCCACTCCCAGCGTCGCCGCGCATCTTTACCTATCTCGACGCGCGGATTCCCGTGCGCTGCCACGAACACCTGGCCGTTGTCCATCGTGGCGGCGCCTCGCGAGGCGGGGGGGCAGAATTCGTCAGCGAAGGCCTGCGCCTGGGCCACTGGTGTTGTTGCCTGGCACCCACCGCCCTGCACCCCGGCATGCTCGCGCGCCTCCGCGAACTCGGCGTGGACGTGGAACGGCATTTGGACGGCCAGACACTGCAATTCCCGCCGGAAGCGACGGATGCGGCCGACCTGCTGGATTGGGCAAAGAGATTCTTTGCCGATGCCGAACATGTTCACGCTCCGGCCGTCCGCTGGCTGGAAGAGGGGCTTGGGGCGAAGCCGGCGGGGATCTCGGTGCCGCAATTCTTTGCGGCGCACGCGCGCTTGAATTATCTTGTGAAGCAATATCCCAGCGTGGCCTTGTGCCAATACGATATTGAACAACTGGAAATACCTCACCTTTTTTCCGCCATTGCTGTCCACCGTCATCTGTTCGTGGAAGGCACGTTAGTTCGGGATAATCCTTTTTACATACCGGCGGAGAAGTTTCTCGCCCTGAGTCCGGAGGATCGCGAGCACGATCTCCGCGACGTTTTCCGGGAAGTCGGGTTTGACTTGGAAAAACTGTTTTCAACCCTCGCGGGGTATGGCCAGATCCAGCACCGGGCGCCGCCGGGGCCGTGAAAGAATGCTGTCTTACCCTCAACGCCGCACTACCGCGTTGTGCGCAGCCGCCGTGGGCCTCGTGATCGGGGCTTGCGTTCGGTGGGGGCCGAGGCCGGTTTCGCCGCTCGCCCTGTCTCCGGCCCCCGTCCGCTTTGAGGGAGCGGCGGCTTTCGAGTTCACGCGGGTGGTGGCGGAAGAATTCCCTGACCGCGTCACGGGCACGCCCGCCGCGCGTCGGGCGGCGAACTACCTGCGCTCCCAACTCAGCAATGCGGGCTACGTCGTGACCCTCCAACCCTTTCGCTTGTGGCTCGGTGGAAAATCCGTGGAAGGCGAGAATGTGATTGCCCAGTCAGAGGGCGATTCCCCCGAAAACGTGGCGATCATCGCCCACTATGACAGCCCCTTCACCTCCCACGAGGCCGCTGAGGATAACGCCTCCGGGGTCGGTGTGCTGATGGAGTTGGCCCGTGCCCTGCACCAAAGCCCTCACTCGCATGGGCTGATTCTGGCCGCCACGGACGCTGAGGAATGGGGAATGGTCGGGGCGCGGGAATTGACGGATTTCTTAAAACGCCACCACACGGTGGCCGTCATTTCGATCGAATACCTCATGGCCGGACCGCCGCGCTCCGTGAAAATGAGCTGCACGGGGCAGTTCGCGGGTTACACGCCGCTCTGGCTACGGCAAATGCTGGTGGCCTCCAGCCACGCGCAGGGCGCCAACCTGGAGCAAGCTACCGGACGGCAGGAATGGATCGAGCGCGCGCTGGAAATTTCCGAGCAGGATCAGGGTCCGCTGCTCCGTGCGGGCATTCCCGCCGTCAACGTCGGAATGCTCTCCACCCAGATGGAGTCCTCACGCCGACGCCACCACACGGCGGAAGATGTCTTTCGGGATTTCGATCCCGTCGCGTTTCAAATGCTCGGCGCCACCGTGGAGCAGGCGGTCCTCAGTCTCGACCGGCTTCCCCCTTGGGCGGGAGGAACTACGGGCTCACTTGCTTCCACTCCGATCCGTACCTCCGGGGCGATGGCATGGATCCACAGTGGGGGCGCCCAAGACTTCCAAGTTACCCCGGGCACTTACTTGCCCGGCGGGCTCGTCTACGCCATTCAACTGCTCTTGCTCTTGCCGATTCTCCTGGCAGCCTTTTTTGCCGCGCGCAATTTCGCTGCCAGCGATTGCGACTTGCGCGGATGGCGGTTTCTTGATCCGGTAAGCTGGATCATCCCACCGGGCCTGGCCACCCTGCTGCTTTACGGGGTGACGGAGGTAAACCTGCTGCCGCGCTATGAGCTTTATCCCCCTGCGCCCAAAGACCCGTTCCTTTATCACCTGCCTTTCGCCATTCTGGCGGGGCTGGTGACGGTCATCGTGATGGGGTGCGTGGAACTGCAAAAGCTCCGCGCGCACGTGGAGGCTCCTCCCGTGCCGTTCGCGGTGAAGAAAAGCATTCTGTTTATTTGGGCGGCCATGGTGGCGTTGCTGGGATTCTTCAACAATCCGTATGCGATGTGGCTATTCCTGGGTGCTTTCGCCTATGCCACGGGGCTCCTGCTGCCGCCGCGGGGCGTGGTGCGCAGAGGCGTGAATGCCGTCCTGCTGATTGCTGCCGCTACGCCTTTCGCCGTGCTGCTCTATTCCTTCGGACGGGAAATGGATCTCGGGTGGCGCATCGTCTGGTACCTCGTGCTGCAAACCGCTTACGGAGTGTGGTCGCCCGTGGTTATCGCCTTGTTCCTGATGGCCCTGGTGCTGGAGGTACAGTTATTTTGGATTTCAGTTCTGGCAAAACAGGAGGATACTGAGCAGCAGCGGCAAGTTCAAGGGGCGTAAAGGTTGCGAGATTGCGCCTTTGGTAAGCACTCTACTAATGGGGAGCGGGTCGACTTGAGCGTGAACCAGCGTCGCACTATACCTTTCCGGTGGATACTTCCTATTATCGAGCTGATTGTATGTGCCGCCTTACTGTGGCCATGGAGAGGGTTTTTCGTCATGCAACTGCGAGCCACTGCTCATGCTCATTGGCCAACGACGGTCGCGAAACCGGTATTCAGGCTGAAGATGACTGTAGAATCAGAGACGCCAGGGGAAAGACGTGCGAGGACAATGCCAATGATACGATTTTTCACACCTGCGCTGCTGAATCTTCCCTGTGCACTCCTAGGGCTGGCAAAGAGCGGTTCGGTTCCAAAAGGGATGTTACCGCAATTCTGGCGGTCGATAAGTTGGCCTTTCTTTGGGATCATCTTCTGGTGGATTGCGGGACGAGGTATTGAGGCGCTGGCGTCATCCCGGTGGCGTGTACTTTCGCCTGCAATCACATTGGTTGAGGTGGTTGTAGCCTCACTGGTGGCTGCTCTTGGCGCCTTGATCTGCTTCGGCTTTCTTTCTGACCCGAGCTTCCGTGAAGAGTTTATCTATCCGTGGCCCTTGGCAACAGCGGCTAGTGGGTTGTGGATTCTCCTGGGTGCCGCGACTGTTGCAGCCCGCCTCGTGCAATGGCGCATTAGACTACAACTCAGAATTGGACCGGGGAGCACGCCAGCTTAAGCATTCGGTGGCTCATTAGCGAGCAGTTGCCCGCTTTGCCGTCGAACCTCCACTTTTCTTCGCGCGGATTCAATACAATTTGCTAAAATGGAAAGTCTCAGAGCAGCCAAACACCATGGACTATGACCAACTAGGAAGTTTTTTGGAGGTGGCAAAGCTGCAGAGTTTCTCCCGCGCGGCGGAGAAACTGTTCCGTACGCAACCCGCCATCAGTGCGCAGATTCGCTTGCTCGAACAGGAATGCGGGGAAAAACTCTTTGACCGCAGCGGGAAGAAGGTTTTGATGACGCCCGCCGGGGAGATCCTTTATCGCTACACGGAGAAGATGCTTCTGATGCACAAGGAGGCTCTTCAGGCGATTGCCGAGTTGAACCAGACGCCGAGGGGCAAGCTCTTCATCGGCGCCAACGAAGCCACTTGTCTGTACGTTCTGCCCAAGACCTTTGCCCGCTTCAAGCAGCTTTATCCGCTGGTCCAAATCAGTATCTACCGGAACTTCAGCCACAAGATCCTCCAGAAAGTTCAAGAGGGCGCGGTGGACCTGGGAATCGTCACCCTGCCGATGACCGCCAACAACATGGAAGTGATCCCGGTCTTTCGCGATGAAGTCCAGGTGGTCATGCCCAAGTCCCATCCGCTGGCCAAGAACAAGACCGTGACGGTGGAGGAACTCGCTCAGCATCCTCTGATTCTGCCCAAGACCGGCCACACGCGCGTAGTCATTGACCGCCTGCTGCGCGCGCAACGGGATCACTTGCAGATTTCCATGGAGCTGGCGAGCGTCGAGACCATCAAGAAATTTGTGGGCGCCGGCCTGGGGATATCCCTGATCAGCCGCACCTACGTGCAGACGGAAGTGGCCGCGGACCTGCTGAAGTTGATCCCTCTGGATGGGCAGAAAATTTATCGGGAGTTGGGCCTGGTCTATCGCCGGGACCGCTACCTGTCGCTTCCCACCAAGGTTTTTATTGAAGTCGTGCGCGAAACAACCAAGATCGCCACTGCCAGCGCTTCCTCCACGACGACGAATCCGGGTACGAATCGCTAGCGAGCCGGAGCAGCGGCGCTTCCGCGTTGCCAGGCGTAGGGGCACGCCATTTCGTGCCCCTACGAAAGGCCAGAGGTGGACAATATGGTGAAAGAACCTCCGCAGGCGAGCAAGAGCAAGAAACCGCTGATCGCCATGAAATTCGGCGGGACCTCCGTAGGTAACGCCGAGCGGATGAAAAACGTGGCGGAGATCGTCGCCGATCATGCCCAGCGGGCGGAGGTGGCGGTGGTGGTTTCCGCCATGGGGGGCGTTACGGACATGCTGATCCGCGCCGCGAGCGAAGCCAGCCATGGCGACCGCGAGAACTGGAAGAACGTGCGCCGCGAATTGGCCCACCGGCACCGTGAGGTCGCCGATCAGCTTCTGAAAGCGGCGGAGCAAGCGGCGGTTCTGCCCCGGCTCGCCGCCGCCGTGACCGACTTTGAAAACCTCTGCTACGGATTCTCGCTGGTACGCGAGGTCACGCCGCGCGCCATGGATACGCTCTCCAGCTTGGGTGAAGTGATGTCCGCGAACCTGATGGCGGCCATCCTGCGCTCGCGGGGCACTCCCGCGGAAGCCGTGGACGCCACCGAGCTGATTGTTACCGATGAAGATTTCGGCAACGCCACGCCCATCTTCGAGGAAACCAATGTCAAAACCCGGCAGCGCCTGGCGGGATTGCGGCGGCACGGGGTGATTCCGGTCATCACCGGATTTCGCGGCGCCACCCGTACCGGCCAATGCACCACGCTCGGCCGGGGCGGATCCGATTACAGCGGTACGATTGTGGGTGCGGCGCTGGACGCCGACGAGGTGTGGATCTGGACGGACGTCGACGGCGTCATGACCACCGACCCCCGCCTGGTTCCGGAAGCGCGCATTCTGCCGGAGATTTCCTATCGCGAGGCTATCGAGCTTTCCTTCTTCGGCGCCAAGGTTCTGCACCCCAAAACCATCCAGCCGGTCATGAAAAAAAAGATCCCGGTTTGGATCAAGAACAGCTTCAATCCCGCTTGTCCCGGCACCCGTATCGTGGCTTCCGCCACCAACAGCCAAAAGGGCGTCAAGGCCATCACTTCCGTCAGCAAGGCTGACCTCATCACCATCAGCGGCAAGGAATCATTGAGCTTTCCGCAACTGGCGGCCAAGGCCTTCGGTTCGCTCAGCCTGGACGACATTCCCACCTTGATGGTCACGCAGTCTTCGGCGGAAAATGTGCTGTGCTTTGCCGTCCACGATGCCGATTTGCGCCGCGTGAAAGCCCAACTGGAACGGACCTTTGAACTGGAAATGCTGCACGATGATCGAGTCTCGATTGAAATCATGCCCCACGTGGCGATCGTGGTGGCGATCGGCGAAAACATGGAGGGCACGCCGGGCATTTCCGGGCGTACCTTCGCCTCCCTGGGGCGGCGCGGCATCAACATCATTGCCATCGCGCAAGGTTCGTCCGAACTAAGCATTTCCTTTGCCGTAAAAGCTTCCGACGTCAAGGAGGCCGTAAAGGCCGTCCATGAGGAATTCAAGCTTCAGGAGTCAGGAGTCAGAAGTCAGGAGTAAGGAGACGGGAAGCCGTAGACGGCGTATGGTGGCTCGGTATGGGGGAAGGCTTCGTTTTTTCCTGTATACTGTCTACCGTTTACCATGTTCTGACTCCTGACTCCTGACTTCTTAACGCCATGTCTTCCGCCTATCTCCAGTGCATCGAGGAAACCTGCGGGCGCCGTCAGGACCCCAAGAAGGATGCGCACGCCTGCGCCTTCTGCGGCGGATTGCTGGATGTGAAATATGATTTTGATCCCTTCGACCCGGAGCAACTCCGGCGCACCTGGCACCAGCGCCGGCTGAGCGGCGAACCGATCGACCGCAGCGGCGTGTGGCGCTTCCGCGAGCTGATTCCCTTCGTGGATTCCGCCGCGCGCATTATTTCCCTTTCCGAAGGCTCCACCCCGCTGGTGGGAACCCGGCGCACGGGCTGGTGGGCCGGGCCCGTCCACCTGACCATCAAGCACCAAGGCAACAATCCCACCGGGTCCTTTAAAGACCTGGGCATGACGGCCTGCATTACCCGCGCGGAGGCGCGCGGCATTCGCATGGTGGCGTGCGCTTCGACAGGGAACACCTCGTCGTCGATGGCCGCCTACGCCGCGCGCGCCGGCATGAAGGCGCTGCTGTTTGTTCCCTACAAGCAAATCTCCGCCGCCAAGCTGGCCCAGGCGCTCGACTTTGGCGCGTTGGTGGTGGAAGTCGGTGATAATTTCGATGAGGCTTTCCGCCTGCTGCGCGAAATCGCCCCCGAGCTGGGCCTTTATCTCGTGAACTCGATTAATCCCTTCCGCATTGAGGGCCAGAAGACCATCGTCGCCGAGATGCTGGAGCAGCGCGCCTGGCGGCCTCCCGATTACATTGTGGTTCCCGGCGGCAACCTGGGAAACTCTTCCGCCATCGGCAAAGGCCTGCGCGAGCTCAAGGAGTTGGGCTTGATCGCGAAAGTTCCCCACGTCGTTATCGTTCAGGCCCAGGGCGCCAACCCTTTCTATCAAACTTTGCGCGCCGGCGCCCCCGATTTGCTGGCAGTGGATAATCCCCACACGGAGGCCACGGCCATTCGCATCGGCCACCCCGCCAACTGGAAGAAAGCGCGGCGTGTGCTCGAGTGGGCAGGCGGGTTCTGCGAATCAGTCACCGATGAGGAGATTTTTGAGGCCAAACGCGTCCTGGCGGAGGATGGGGTGGGCTGCGAGCCCGCATCCGCCGCCACCATCGCCGGCGTGCGCAAGCTGGTGCGGGCGGGAAAGATCGAAAGGCATGCGGACATCGTCTGCGTCCTTACCGGCAACCAACTTAAAGACACCGAGTACATCATGCGCCACCGTTCCGAAGACCAGGAGAACCGCCAGCGATTGCAGCTCGAACCCAATTTGGATTCGCTACGACGGGAATTGAAGCGCGCGCTGCGACCATCAGGCAGATAGGCAGGTGGGCAGTTGTTAGTGTTTCTATCTGCCAAAGGCCTATCTGCCCATCTGCCTAGATTCACATGAACGAGCAATTGCGACAAGAAGTGCGATTTCTCACCACGCGGCTGGGCGCGATGGTACGCGAGCAGTCGGGTCCGGGGGTATTTTCGGCCATCGAAGTCTTGCGGAAAGTTGCCAAGCAAATTCGCCAAAACCCCAATGCCAAGCTGCTGAAGACCAAAGAGCGCGCGTTCAATCATCTTTCTGTGGAGGAGGCCGAAGCCGTCGCCCATGCCTTCAGCCTCTTTTTTCACCTCGTCAATCTTTGCGAGGAACGCGAGCGGGTTCGCCGTCTGCGCGCGCATGACCGGCAAGGCGCCGGCGCGCCCATGTCGTTGCGCCACACCTTCAGCGAGCTGCGCCGGCAAGGCGTTCCCACCACCGCCGTCAAGAAGCTGCTGGAGTCCATGCACATTGAGCCGGTGCTGACCGCCCACCCCACCGAGGCCAAGCGCCGCAGTGTTCTGAACCACATCCTGCGCCTGGGGAGAACGCTCGACGCCGCCTGTGGCGATCTGACCCCCGACGCCGAGCGGGACATCGACTCGTGGATTGAGGCCCTGTGGCTTACCGATGAGGTGCGCGAGGGCGTGGTGACGCCGGAGATGGAAAGTGAGAACGCCCGCTTCTTTCTGGAACGCACCATCTACGATCTGGCGGGGAGCTTTTGGGAGAAGTTTTGCGATGAGATGGTTCGCCGCTATCCGCACCTGAAGGAGCCTGTTCCCTTTTTGAGCTTCGGTTCCTGGGTCGGAACGGACCGCGATGGCAACCCCTTCGTGACGCCGGAGACCAGTCTGGACGCGGCGGAGCAGGTGCGGCTGAGCATTCTTCGCTATTACCACGATGCGTGCCGCCGCATGTTAGGGTGGGCGTCATTCCCCTGCCGCGACCGCCACGGCGAATCGGCCGCTTCGCTCCACTCAGCACAAGCTCTGCGCCGCGAGATCAAGCGGGACATGCGGCGCTTTCCTCCCACTCGAGCTTTTGCGGCCATTGACCAGCCCAGCGAGCTTTTCCGGCGCAAGCTGCGCATCATGATGTGGCGGCTGGAGCGCACCATGGAGCGCGCCCCGGGCGCTTATGCGGCGCCACAGGAATTCACCCGCGAACTCCGCACCTTGACGGACCTGCTGGCCACCTATCCCAGCCCGCGGATTGCGCGCTTGGGGCCTGGCCGTTTGCGTGTGGCCTCGCAGGTTTTCGGCTTTCATGGCGCCAGCCTGGACTTCCGCACCCACTCGCGCGCCACTCGCGGCGCGGCGGAAGAGGTTCTGCGCAAGGCGCACTTGCCCACGGAACCCGCCGAAGAGCGCATCGCATCGATCCACCAAATGCTTCTTAAGCCCGCGCGGCGCCCGCCTTTTTCGGAAGGCACGCTGCGCGTGCTGGAGGAATTTCGCGCCCTCCGCACCATCCAGGTGCGCAACGGCGAAGCGGCGGCGCATCGCTACGTCCTCAGCATGACTTCCCGAGCAGCGGATGTGTGGGACGTGGTGTTGCTGGCGCGGCAAACGGGACTGGTGGAGCTGCGTGGCCGCCGCTTGCACTCCCGCCTCGATGTCATTCCGCTGTTCGAAACGCTCGAAGACCTGGATGCGGGCCCGCACATTATGGAGGAGCTGTTCGCCGACCCCCTTTACCGCCGCATCCTGGGCACGCGCCAGGACTTTCAGGAAGTGATGCTGGGGTATTCGGACTCCGTCAAAGACGGCGGTTACGTGGCGGCCAATTGGGAACTCTTTCACGCGCAGAAGCGCCTGGCGCAAGTGGCGGAAAAATACGGCGTGCGCTTCTCCCTGTTCCACGGCAAGGGAGGGACCATCGACCGCGGCGGCGGGCAATCGCATCTCAGCATTCAAGCGCAACCTTTCGCGGCGCCCGGTGGCAGGCTGCGCATTACCGAACAGGGGGAAGTGGTTTCGCTCAAATACTCGAACCCCGCCATCGCCGAGAGGAACCTCGAGCAGTTAGTCACCTCGGTGCTTGACGCGCACCTGCTCCACTTCCGCCGCGTGGAGGCGGCGAAGATCCCGGAATGGGAAAGCTATGCCACGGAGCTCGCCGCCAGCAGCCGGGATTTTTACCGCAAGTTCGTTTATGACACGCCGGGCTTTGTGGAATACTTCCGCCAGGCGACGCCGATCGATTTGATCGAGCAGATTCGCCTCGGCTCGCGCCCCTCGCGCCGCTGGGGAGCCAGCGACCTGCGCGACCTGCGAGCCATCCCCTGGGTTTTCGCCTGGACGCAATCCCGGCACCTGCTTCCCGCTTGGTTTGGCTTGGGGCAAGCTCTGGAAAAATTCCAGCGCGACCACGCTCCCCACGGCTTGGACATTCTGCGCAGCATGCACGAGGGTTGGCCTTTCTTCTTCAACCTGATCAACAACGCTGAACATTCTCTCGCCAAGACCGACCTTTATATCGCCAGCCTTTACGCGGCCCTGGTGCATCCGCGCGGACTCGGCCGCAGGATTTTCCGGCACATCGAGGAGGAGTACCACCGCAGCGTGCGCGGAGTCCTCGAGACCTCCGGCGCCTCCATGCTGCTGGCCGGCCAGCACGTGCTGGCGGAGTCGATCCGCCTGCGGAATCCTTATGTTGATCCCCTTAACTTCCTGCAAACTCGCTTCCTCGACCGCTGGCGCCGCCAGCGCAGCAAGAAGTCACAGTCTGAAAACACCGCGTTGTTTCATCTTTTGCAAATCACCGTTGGCGGTGTTGCCTTTGGAATGAAAAGCACAGGATAGCAAGAGCAGGATTCAGGATCGATAAATCAGGAAATCACCTCCTGTACCGTACCGACGACAATCCCACAATCATCGCTTGGTGGTATTACGCTAGGCGCGGGTTGCGATTTTCGACGGTGGCACGGATGATCTCAACCAGTTCATCGACAACCCTATCCGGGAGTTGGTCATGCGTCAGGCTCTCGCATAAGGCGGTGACGTCGACCCATCGCGCCAATTGGCGCCAGTTCTGCGGCAGTTTTCCCCCGGCGTGACAATAGCCTCTTGAGAAATGTGGCTCAACGATGGGGTGCGAAGCCCGTTCGTAGCGTAGGAAGTGCCCAAGATCAGCCAGCGGCGAGCCGGAAATTGCGAACTCCCAGTCAAGAACAGCAGCCACAGTCCACTGTCCTGCGATGCTTCGTACCAGCAGGTTCCGTTTGCCGAAATCGCCATGGACGAGGTGTGCGGCATTGTCCAGTTGAGTAAGTTGCGGCGCCCACGACCAAACCCATGCCTGGGTGCGATCACGCAAATCTGCTGGCATACGCCCCTGGAGGTTCGCCGACGCGAGACACAAATCAACAAATCGTGGTATGGGATCCGCACCTTCCAACAGACCCGCTGTGACAGCCGGCCCCGAAGCCAGCCAACCCGACTTCGAGAAGGTTGTCCGGCCGATGGATGCCAGAGTTTTGCCCGCGGAGAATGCCGCCTGAGCGATTGCATCCGCATCTCGGCTGCGTTTTAGCTCATGGAAGGTGATACCTTCGACATAGTGGAACAGAATAAAGGGTGGTATATCCTCCCACCCGCATGGCTCCGCATAAACCACGACCGGAACAGGGACCGAGCCCGCCACCAACCGGATCAGATCCACTTCTTTCTGGCATATGGAACGATCGTGCTCATAGATGCGGAGCACGATCAATTCGGGTGTGGAGTCGAGTCGGAGTATGAAATTCGCGTTGCGCAGACCATCGGCCAGCGGCTGCATGTCTTCTACGTGATCGTGCGGAAAGGCAGTATGAACGATACGTTTCAAAAGGGGTGCGGGCAGCGTGCGGCGCGGCTCCGCTCGGAGCCAGCGAGCTGCATTGGGAGCGCCAGCGACCATGGTTCATATTATCACTGATCCGGCACGCCGAGTCGCGATACTTTTTGGGTTATCCTCCCCCTTTCTTTCTTCCTGCAACAGCGGTAGGCTGTCGGGTAATGACTCGCGAGCACTCACAAAAAATCCGCCTTGACCGCCTTTTGGTGGAGCGTGGGCTTGTAGAGTCCCGCGAAAAGGCGCAGGGCCTTATCCTGGCTGGGCAAATCCTGGTGGACGAGCAGAAAAAGGAAAAGTGCGGCGCCCTGGTCGACGCGCAGGCCGCTTTGCGCCTGCTGGGCGAAGCCCCCAAATACGTGAGCCGCGGTGGGCTGAAGCTGGAGGGGGCGCTCGAACACTTTCGCATCAATCCCGACACCAAGGTGTGTCTCGACATCGGCGCTTCTACCGGAGGCTTTACGGATTGCCTGCTTCAGCACGGCGCCGGCAAGGTCTTCGCGGTAGATGGGGGAACCCATCAGCTCGACTGGAAATTGCGGCGCGACTCGCGCGTCGTTGTCCTGGAAAAAACCAATGCGCGTTACCTGACCTTCGATCGGATCGGAACGCTCGCGGAACTGGTGACCGTGGATGTTTCCTTCATCTCCGCCACTCTGATTCTGCCCGCGCTCGTCCCCCTGCTCGCTTCCCCCGCCGACCTGATCGTTTTGGTCAAGCCTCAGTTCGAAGTGGGCAAAGGGGAGGTGGGAAAAGGTGGGATTGTGCGTGATCCGGCGCAGCACCAGGAGGCCGTTGCCAGGGTTTCGCGCAAATTGCTGGAACTCGGATTCAGTCAGTTGTCGTCGATGGAGAGCCCGATTTTAGGCGCGGAGGGAAACCGCGAGTTTTTCCTGCACGCGGTCTGGAGAACGTAGCGCAGGGCCCGCTTTCCGGCCCTGCGGCTCTTCCACCGCGACGCGAACTGGGCGGCGCGGCCAATGAAGGCATCATCGACTATGCGAGGAGGCAGCAACTCCCGCCGCTCGAAGAGCCGCAGGGCCGGAAAGCGGGCCCTGCGCTACCTCATCCTTTCATATCCTGCTAGAATGATCTTCACCCATGGCAACTCCCATTAAACGCGTCGGAATTATCTCCAAACCGAAGAAGGTGGAAATCCGCGAGATTGTGCCGGCCTTGCTCGAATGGCTCCGCGAGCGCAGCATCGAGGCGTTTATCGACAAGGAAACCGGGGCCATCATGGAGACAAAGGAACATTGCCTGACCCGCAACGAAATTGCGGCCCAGGTGGATTTGCTGATCGTACTGGGTGGAGACGGCACCCTGCTGGCCACGGCGCGCGCCCTCAATCGTAAACCGGTTCCCATTCTGGCCGTGAACCTGGGCGGACTTGGTTTCCTAACCGAAATCACCCGTGAAGAACTTTATCCCACCCTGGAAATGGTGGTGGCCGGCGCCCACCAAACCGATCGCCGCGTGCAGATTGAAGGCGAGCTGATTCGGGCCGATGAGATCCTTACCTCGTTCTTGGCCTTGAACGACGTGGTATTGAACAAAGGCGCCATCGCGCGAATTATCGACTTTGAACTGCGGGTGAACGGCGAGCTGGTTTCAACCTACAAGTCGGACGGCTTGATTGTTTCCACGCCGACGGGGTCGACGGCTTATTCGCTGGCGGCGGGAGGTCCCATCGTTACGCCTTCCGTGGAAGCCTTCCTGGTTACTCCCATCTGCGCGCACACCCTCACCCAACGGCCGCTGGTGCTTCCCAATACTGTCAAGATTGAGGTGACGGTAAAGAGTCTGCGGGAGGCCGCCTACCTGACCGTCGACGGCCAGGTCGGCATCGCCGCGCACAGCGAAGACGTGGTGCGCATGCGCAAGGCCGACTCCATCGTGGAATTGGTCCGCCCGCCGGCCACCCCGTACTTTGAAATTCTTCAGAAGAAGTTGAAGTGGGGAGAGCGGTAGAAGGATAGTAGGCAGTAAGCAGAAGGCAGTACGCAGCGTTCCCCCAGCGGCGATGGTCCCCCGGTTCCGCCCAGTGCTTTCCGCTTACTGCTTACTGCCTTCTGCCTTCTTCCCTGCCATGAAGGTTTCCCACCGTTTCTCGGGCGCGAATCTTGGCCGTCTCCGTCAGGCCATGATGTGCCACGGCACCGTGACCAGGATAATCCGCGGGCCCCCTTTGGCCATCAGCATGGCCCTCAACCATTCGGCGCGCTGATTGTGCAGGAAGTAGTGATACCAATGCCGCTCCACCAGCTCGGGAATCAACACGGCGACTTGCCGGCCCGGGTTGGTTCGCTCGAGTTCCAGAATATAGTCCAAAATCGGAGTGATCACGAAGCGATAGGGCGACGGCAGTTCGAAGAGGCGCGGCGGGACGCGGCCCTCTGCGATCGCGGGTCCCTCGACGAAGCGCTCCCAGGTTTGGGCAAAACTCCCGCAGTCCTTTTCACAATCGATGTGCAGAACCTGTACCTCGGAAGATAGCGTGAGGGCAAACCGCAGCCCTTTCTGGGCGACCCGGTTCCAGGAGAGCAGCGGAACCACCACCAGGGGACTCTGCAGGTTGGTCAAATCCAGAGTCGCCGGGTTCGCGACCTCGGCCTCCACCAGGCGATAGTGCCGGCGGATGGCCAGCATCACCATCATCATGGCGGGAATGAGCAACACCGTTACCCAGGCTCCCGCGGCGAACTTGGCGACGGTTACCACGACGACGGTCGTCGCGGTCGCCGCCGCCCCCAGCCCGTTGATGAACATGCTGCGGCGCGATCCTTTGCCGCCGACTCGCTTCCAGTGGGCGACCATGCCGGCCTGGGAGAGCGTGAACGCCAGGAAAGCGCCCACCGCAAAGAGCGGAATCAAGCGGTCCGTGACCCCGCCAAACAGGATCAGCAGCGCGGCACACAGCACCGCGAGCACCCAGATGCCTTGCGAGAACACCAGCCGCCGGCCGCGCGCGGAGAAGCCGTGGGAAAGGTAACCGTCCTCCGCGACCGCGCGGCAGAGGCGCGGAAAGTCCGCGAAGGCGGTGTTGGCCGAGAGCGCCAGCACCAGCAAGATGGAGCCCATGGTGACGTAATAGAAGACGCCCTGCCCGGCCACTGCGGCGACGAGCATGGAAAGCACGCTCCGGTACCCGGCCTGCCCAGGATCGGTGGCGCCGATGTGGTAAGCACGAACCAGAAAGGCGATTCCCCCCAGCAGCATAATGAGAATGGCAATGATCGCGGTCAGGGCGCGCTGGGCGGATTGCACCACCGGCTCGCGGAAAGCCTTGACGCCGTTGCTGACCGCCTCGACGCCGGTCATGGCCGTGCAGCCGCTGGAAAAAGCCTTGAGCAAAAGCCAAACGCTTACCGCGGCCGTGGGCAAGCCCAACGGCGGCGGAGCCACGACGGGCACGGGATGGCCGCCGGCGGCGAGCGTTTTGACCAGTCCCAGGATCAAGGTGAAGAGCAAGGTCCCGACAAACAGATAGGTGGGGAAAATAAAAACCGCGCCCGTCTCGCGCACCCCTCGCAGATTAACGAGCGTGATGAGCAGCAGGATCGCAAGGCAGATGAGCAGCGTGCGCGGCTGGAGGGAGGGCGCGGCCGAGACGAGCGCCCCCACCCCGGCGGAGATTCCTACCGCCGCCGTCAGCACGTAGTCGATCATCAGGGCCGCGGCCGCCAGCAGCCCGGGAAATTCTCCCAGGTTCTCGCGCGCCACCGTGTAGGAGCCGCCGCCCGACGGGTAAGCTTCAATGGTTTGGCGATACGAAAAATAGACGATCACCAGCAGCGTGATGATGCAGGCCGTGATCGGCACGATGTAGGCAATGCCCGCCGCGGCCAGCGGGATCATCAGGGTGAGCGCCGCCTCCGGCCCGTACGCCGCGGAGCTGAGCGCATCCAACCCAAACACCGAGAGGCCGCCGACCGGCCCCAGCTTTTCTCCCGCTTCCTCGGAAGTACGCAGCGGCCTGCCGAAAAGCAGATCGTTTAGCTTCATGGCTCATCCTCCGGATAAGCGAAGGTTCCTGCCATGCGGAACTTTTCTGCGTCGGGATGGACAGGGTTGAATAGAAAATTCGCAGTTTCCGGCACGATCGCGCTAGGAATTCGTAGCAAGACGGTTTCCTTGTTTCGGAGCCACGACGTGCCAAGATCTCGAGTTACTTCGAGGCGGAATCTCCAATTCTTCGGCAGGTCATCAAGGGTAATGATCGAAACTTTCTGGTTCGGCCCCTCTATTTTCAGGAGCATGAATTCCGGCGGCACGTCATTCGCGCTGGTGTGAACGCACACTTCCAGCAGCGCCGCGGCCGGACTCTGGGCGAGATAGACAATCGGCTGACCCGCATGGTGCCAGCGGCCTGGAACCTTCCGGCCACCGGCTCCCCGGAGGTCAAGATGGCGGCTGATCCTCCACAGGGTCATCAGATGAACATGCCCTCGTCAATCTGAAGCAACAACGCTTCGACCATCCGACTGCCCGTGTCCGTCCTCAGAAGGGAGAGCGGCGTGCGCCCATCGAGCCGCGCCTGGGGCCTGCGCAGCCAGCCTAAGGCCCGCTCTCGGGTGGCATAGACGGACTCTGCCAACGCCAGTGCCCGGATCACGCGCAACACCCGGTCCGTTTCCTCGATCGTCAGCTTTTCACGACGGGACCGGCGATGTTGAAGGGTTCGTAGAGGAATGATGGTGGTGTTAATCTCGGGCCTCTCCAATCCAAAGTCCACCAACCGATTGATGATGCTGGGCGCGAGTCGCCCCTCGACGATGCGGAGAATCTCGGTCTCCGTGGCCGGAGGCGGCACTCCGAGCCAATCACCGATCTGAACGTTGGCGGTATTCATAGCCCTCCCCTGCCTACATTTTGCCATACAACCATGGGCAAATGCCATCATACATCATAAAGCCCTGCGGGGCAAAATGAATCCGAAATCGGCAGTGTCCTGATTTGCAGTGTAGCGCCGGCTTCCAGCCGGCATTGAGCCGCCAAGAGGGCGGCGCTACATCCAAATTAGGGCACGACCCGAAATCTGTAGTGGTGTCATGGGGAAGTGCCACGGGCGTCCCGCCCGTGCCCGAGCACGGCCGGGACGGCCGTGGCACGGCTCAGGTTCCGGCTTCGCCGAACTGTATACACTTAAATTAAAGGCGCTGAAATTGTTGCCGTGTAGGATGAGGTTGGGAGCCACGGCCAATGCAGTTTTGACCGTGGGCTTTTCTCATGCCTGTGTCCAGAATGCGCCGGGTCCGTTGGGGCCGCGATTGAAAAGAAACCCTTCATCGACGCAAGGACCCACGGTCAGGAAAGCACTGACCGCTACCTGATTGTGGCTTCAATACCGGCGTTTCCCTGTGGGTCCTTGAAGGGCTTGGACCATGGCGGTAATCTGCCGGTGTGCCCACCGTCCACCGTCCGAGCCTCACGGATTTCAGCAGTTTTGGTCGAGGTCGCACCATTCTTGGCGGCTCGAGTCAGCGGGCGCGTCGCACCCTTGCCTGCGAGCGCGGCCTGAATCACTCCCACCTGCGACGCCAGTTGCGCGATTTTAAGCTGTTGCGCCTCAAGCCTGGACTGCTGAGCTTTGATCTCGGCTCGCTGCTTTTCGATCTCCACCTGCTGGGCTTGGTTCTCCTCCGCCTGCTTCTGGATGAGGGCTTGTTGCTCTTTGGTGGCTTCGATCAGTAGGGCTGTCAGCCGGCCATAGTCGACGCCCTGCGCGTCCACGCCGTTCTTTTCGTAGGCGACCACCTCGGGAACCACCTTGCCCACATCCTCGGCAATCAACCCGATCTGGTGCTGGCCGTTGCTCTTCAGGTCGTACGACACCCCTTGCAGGCTTTGGACTTTTTCGAGCGCTCCCTGCAAGGGTGCAATATTGGTTTTGAAGCGGCGCGAACTGGTGGTGGGGAAGGAGGTGGCGTGCATGTTTCCACCGGTATCGATCCACGCCAGTGCCGTCCGCGTCCCGGACGCGGCGTTGGGTGAGAAGGTAATTTGCCCGTACTCCCGCAACTCTATTTCATTGCCGCTGCGGTTGAAGATGATGCGGTGATTGTTATCGCTGGAACGGATCTGACCATTGTCCTGGAAGAGGATTTCATTGTTGCTGGAGGCGCTTTCGGTCCGGCTGATTCGTATCCCGCCGCTCGCGGCCACGTCCAGCGGCTTCTGCGGGGTGCTCGTCCCGATGCCGACATTCGTCTGGAGGGGATTTCCATTTTCGTCCTGGGTGGCGCCCAGCACCAACGAATTGTTCTGTGAAACCACGGCATTGGCCCCGATGGCGGTGGCGTTGGTGAGGTTGCCCAGTGAATTGCCCGGCACCGCGTTGTAGCCGATGAACGTGTTCTTAACGCCCGCATAGTTACCGTTGCCGGCTTGGTAACCAAGCGCCGTATTGTAACTGCCGTCCGTGGCAGTGCTGCTGCTCGGGTTGGTCTGCACGAGAGTATTGGCGCCGATGGCAGTGTTTCCCGCCCCCCACTGGTTGTAGTAAAGGCCTTCATTGCCGATGGCAGTGTTGCCACCACCGGTGGTGTTGTTGAAGAGGGTCCAGGAGCCGAATGCCTCGTTGCTGCCGCCGCTGACGTTTTTCATCAGGCTGTATCTGCCGATAGCGTTGTTGGCGCTACCGCTAGTATTAGCCTGGAGACTCTGGGAACCCAAGGCATTGTTGCCGGCTCCCCAGGTGTTTGCTGAGAGGCTCTGGTATCCAATCGCGTTATTCGAGTCGCCACCCATCGTGAAGTTTCCTGCGCTTTGGCCCAGGAAGATGTTGTGCGTGTAACTCGAGCAGCAGGCGTGCAGGGATGCGTTGCCGAGATTGATGACGCCGGCGCTTGACCCGCTGGTCTGAGGCAGGCTGATATTGCCACTGAACGTCGCCGAGGTTCCGGTCAGGGCTCCAATCAATGTGCCGCCCACCAGCAGCAGGTAGCGGGAGTCATGGACGTGATCCGAACGGGCGAGAGTGGTAGCGGTGCCGAAGTCGCCTGTCGCCCCACCGTAGTTGGGGTAGATCGCTTGGGTGCCGCCGCTCACTCCACCCACCCCGATGCCGTTCAGACCCGAGACGCTGGTGAGCTTGTTGTTGAAGGCGGTCCAATCGGAGGAAGCCAGGTAGCCGCTATTGCTGCCGGTGGCGAGGGGCAAGGAAAGAGGACTTCCGGTTGTGCCATTGCCGGTGAGGGGTGCGGCCACGCTGACTGTCGTTCCGGGATAGGTCTGGCTTGCTGCGAAGGTAATCTGGCCATTGCTGGCGATCGACAGGCCGGTCTCCACCGGCGTGCCCGCCCCGGACAGGTACAGCAAGTTCAGCGTCCCAGAGGGACTGGCGGTATTGTTACCCGCCGGCTCCGCTTCCCAGCGGAACAGTTGCGGCACCGCCACGCTTGTCCCGCTGTTGAACGAGGAAGCCAGCAAATCCAGGGGGTTGGAGGTGAAGCCCTGCGTGGCGGTGGCCGCGCCCGTGGCAGGCAGCACTGTGCCCGCCGCCGTCAGCGCCCCGCTGAACGCCGCTGTCATCCCACTCAGCGCCCCCGTGAAGCTCGCCGTTCCCCCTGAAACCGAACCCGTGGCGCTCACATTCCCGCTCACACTCTGATCCCCTGTAAAGCTGTTGCCCACATCGAGCCGCGCGTAGCTGGACGCCGCTACCCCGCCCAGGTTGGTGGCATTCCCTGCCGTCGTTGCGGTCGTGGCGATTCCGGCGGTGGTCGCCGTAGCGGCATTCCCCGTAATGCTGATCCCCGCCGTTCCACTCGCGAGATTGGCGGGGTTCAAGCTCGTCAGCGCCGAGCCGTTGCCGGAAAACGCAGACGCGGTGACACTGCCGCTGAAGACGTTCGCTGCCGCCGCCAGCGTCGGGACCTTGGTCGTATCCAGGTTCAGCGTCACCGTCCCACTGGTTCCGCCGCCCGTCAGGTCCGTGCCCGCCGTCACGCCGGTCACGGTGCCAGCGCCTGCGGTTGTGCACGTGGGCACGGCATCACGGGTCAGAGCGGAAACCACTTTGCCGGCCGCGCAGGTTCCAACCCCCGAGTAGGCATTCGCCAGCATCGCGTCGGTCACCCCGGCGGTGGCGATGCTCAGGGTTCCAGTCTTGGTGATCGGTCCGCCCTTCAGTCCGGCGCCGCTCGCCACACTCGTCACCGTGCCGGCGCCGGGTAGGTCTGTCCGGATTTGAAAGTCACCAAGCCATCAAACTTCGCCGTCCCATTCACTTCCAGGACGGCCCCCGGGGTGGTGGTCCCAATCCCTACGTTGCCGTTGAAGTAGTTGGTCCCGCCCGCTGAGTACACCCCGTACGCGCCCGGCACCCCGGCGGTGGGACTGGCGATGTACAGCCCGGTGAATTTCGAGAACGTGCCCGTGTTCGAAGGCGCGTTCACGTACACTCCATAACCGTTGGTGATGGTTCCCGTGGAGGCGTTCGACAGGCTCGCGTAAACTCCATAGGCGTTGGTAATAGTGCCGGCGGCCTGGTTGACCACCGCGCCATTCAACCCGAACCCGCTGGTTACCTTGCCCGTGCCATAGTGATCCAATTCGGAATTCAAGGCATAGAGGTTACCGAAGAAGTTATGGGTGTTGCCGGTCGCCGTCTGGACGTTCGAAAAGAGCCCATCGGCGGACGCCGTGGAGGTGGCCGTGGGGCTGAGGGTGGTCAAGGCCCGCTGTCCCAGCAACGCTCCGGTGGCGGCGGTGGAGGCAAACTGCACATCCAGCAAGGCGCCCGGCGTGCCCGTCCCGCCCACCGCGACGCCGGTCCCGGTGTCCCGGATCAAAGAGTTCTCGATATTGCAAGCGGTGGTGAACTTGGCCACATTGTTGGCGGTGGCCGTGCCGTCGCTGGTGAGGGCGGTGCAGGGAGTCGCTGCCTGAGGCGATGAGGTGCCACTCGCCGCGGCGTTCCCTGGGCTGCCCGACAAAGTGCTGGTCGTGGACGCAGGCGTGGCGATTCCCGCCACCTCCACCATCGTCGGCGCTCCCGCCAGGGCGTAGGCGGAGGCCGGCTTGCCGCCCAAGGTTTCGGAGTCCGCCGCCTTCAGGGCATAGGGCACGGCGGCCAGGAGCACGCGCGGCAGCTCCCCGGCTCCGGACAATTGCGGCTGGACCCCCAGCCACAACGCCTTGCCACTGGTGAACAGGTCGAGGGGTAAGCCCTCGGGAGAAGCCACGCCGAGGAGAACCACGTAGTGGCCCTGCTCGTCCAACTGTACACTTTGCGATTCCGACCAGAGCGGACTGCCGCCCTCCTGGAGCGCATAGAGCGAGAAGGTGGTAGTGAGGACGCGCGCCGAAGCGCTATTGCTGGTTAGATTCTGGGTCGCAGGCAAAGGAATCACCCCGCTGAACTTGATGAGAGGGGGTACCACAGAAGAGGAGGCGGTAGCAGCGCCCTGACCCCTGAGGGCCGACGTGCCCGCGAGACTGAATGCTAACGCAAGCATAAGTGCGACGAATGTGATGTGATTGGCACTTTTCATCAGACTCTCCTTTCCCGCTGAAATTTAATCGTCAATTCCCAATATTCTCCTCCCGCCGACTATGGGCGTATTCCGAACCGCAAGCGAATACAACTGTCAGTTGAGTTTGCTGTGACGGGCGCTTCTGCGGGCCTCGGGAATGGTCCTTAGGGTCTTCCATCTAAATCCCAAAGACTGCGACTACCATATTTCAAACTGGTCGGGACAAATTATGTGTCCACCCATACACCTGTTCTGGAATTAAGTCAATAAGGACTTCGTCGAGAGTTTCGGCGTGCCTCATATCGAAATGGATAAGGACGTCTTTCGCGTTTGCGCGCGCTGCCAGCGCGTTTACGGGGAGGGATCGCATCCTGAGAGAATGAGCCGGTAGCGCGGGGTTTGCGCTCCTCCGCGGCTTTTCATCCCGGCGTGCTCGTTCGAGGATGGGGTAGGCAAGCGCACAGGTAACCGTCAACCGACGAATTCCTGTGCGGCTTTTCACTTCGTGTTCGCGACGCGGAACATCGCAACTCTGCTCGAATTTGGGAAGATCCGCGGAGGAATCCGTCAGCCTACGGACACCTCCACGCTCCCCCTCTTTTGCCAAAGTCAATTCGGTGGAGATGACAATTTCGTCGCACGAAATTTCAGACCGCCCCCGCAGTTGGTCGCAAACTCAACGCAGCGGCCACCATTGAAACCTTGACGAAGGGCGGGTATGATACGGAAGGAGTAACTAGAATGACTTCCTTTTCCGTAAAAACCCGCCTAAAGCCTGACGGCACACTCCAAGTGGCCATCCCCACCGGACTCCCTGAAGCCGACGTCGACGTTCTGGTGGTCATACGGCCATTGGACGCTGGCAGCAGGAAAGTCGCGCCGACAGGTTCCTGGCCTGAGGGCTTCCTTGACAATACCTACGGATGCCTCGCCGAAGACCCGTTGGTGCGCGAGCCTCAACTCCAATACGAAGCGCGCGAGAAATTGCTTTGACCTACCTTTTGGATACCAATACCTGCATTCGCTACCTGAATGGGCGATCTCCCCAAGTCAGAAGCCGTCTCCAATCGCTCACCCCAGAGGATGTAGTTTTATGCTCCGTCGTCAAAGCCGAATTGCATTATGGAGCGGCGCGGTCTCGCGACCCCGAGCGCACCCTGACCCGCATTGCAGAATTTGTATCGCCATTCACCTCATTGCCCTTCGATGACTCTGGTGCGCATGCGTACGGTCAAATTCGCGCCCAACTGGAGCAGGCTGGTACGCCCATCGGGCCCAACGATTTGATGATTGCGGCCATCGCCCTCACCCACGGCCTCACTTTGGTGACTCACAACACGCGCGAGTTTGAGCGTGTTGTAGGTCTGTCGTTGGCAGACTGGGAAGCGTGAACGTCAGCCGGATGGCGCGAACGCTGTTGTGGAACGGTTACGACGCCGATTTTATTGGTAGTAAGCTGAGCCGGTAGCGCGGAGGTGCGCGGGGTTTGCGCTCCTCCGCGGCTTTTCTTCCGCGGTACCCGGTTGGACGTAGTTGCGTGCGATTACGGCGTCAGGTTTTTCTTGGCCTCGCTGAGTGGTTACAGCAGAGTGACAAAGCCGGCTTGCTGAAAATGGCGATCGCCGGTGAGTGCTTCCAGAACGCTGCGTTCGTGCATGATGATAAAACTGATGGAGTCAATTACTCCCCACTCTTTATCCAAGCGCTGACCATAAAGTAGGCGTCAACAAAAGTGAGGCCGCGGGGCGACGAACTCATGATTGCTTGGACTGTCCGTACAAATAGTGTTCGAAATTGCGAGCCAGGTCCTCCGGCCCGGTGACCGGTTCGATCACAATGCCAGCTCGGTAGCACTAACGGCTAGGACGTTGTTGTGGCGCGACGATTCTGTGCCACGGGCGTCCGAAGGTGTGAAAAAATTGATTTTACTTATTTTGGCACTCTTTATTTTCATTGATTTACATTGTGGATAACATGCCAAGAATCGATTTTTTCACAGCTTCTCCCGCCCGTGCTCGAGCATGGCCGGGACGGCCATGACACGGCTCGCGTTGCGGCGCCGCCGCTCGGCGGAAAAAAGTACCGCATTGACGGCCCACGTCGGGGCCAATCTGACCTTCCATCGCCATGGAGAGCTCGACGAAGTTGGCCGCACTCATCAGGCAGCGGTCGGCCCCGTGGATGAGTTGGGTGTAGAGGGCAGCTTTGGGTTCCCCGAAAAAGATGGCGGCAAGCGGTCAATTTGGTGTGGAGGCGGCTTTACGCCGCGATTGGGCGAGGTAAACTCGCCACTACGACGCCGATGGCGAGGTAAACTCGCCGCTACAATGCCGATGGCGAGGTAAACTCTCCGCTACGGAGTCGAAAGAGCAGTGATGAGCGGCGAGTGGCGAGTGGTCAGTCGCCAGTGACGAGGACTGGTGGAGGCCGGGGCCGGGAAGAGGGGCAGAGTCGAAGACCCATTCCCCGGCGTGACATGCTGCCAGGATCGTGACGACTGACGAGCGAGGAGTGAAGAGCAAGCAAGTCCGGAGTGCCAAGAACCGTGACGCGTGGCGAGGGACACGCCGCCCGCAAGATGCCAAGAGGACAGGGCGGCGGCGCCGACTCCCTAACCCCCGCGTGACACACTTCCCCATATCGACGATCGGCCAATTTTCGAGGACCATGAGCCGGCTTTGGCGAACGGCGTGGAGGCCCAGGCGCGCAGCCTGTGCAGCGCCTAGGCTGGAGTGGCTGTGCCACCATCTTTCCCACCCCCCTCGCTGTGCCCCCGACGCTTCCCCGTATCGACGATCGGCGGTTTGGGGTAGGAAGATGAATCAAATTGCGGGGGGGAAACGGCTTTTGATGGGGACACCCCATGGGGTGGTTTGGCGAGACGGGTGCGTGCGTCGTGGAGATTTGCGAGGTTGGCCCGGGAAGAAGCGCGGATCTCAAAAGACAAAGGACGTGCTACATTTGCTCCCCTGCCATCAAGTCCTCAACCGTTTCGCGGGGGCGAATCAATTCCGCCTCCCCTCCGTGCACCAGAACCTCGGCGGGGCGGGGGCGGGTGTTGTAATTCGAGGAGAGGACGAATCCGTAAGCGCCCACGGTCAGCACGGCCAGCAGATCGCCGGGCTGGACGTCGGGCATGTCGCGGTCGCGGGCAAAGAAATCCCCACTTTCGCACAGCGGCCCGACAATGTCGGCCTGCAAGCGCTCCGCCGCGCCCTCCCGCGCGGGAACAATTTCGTGGTAAGACCCGTAAAGCGTGGGGCGCATTAAATCATTCATGCCCGCGTCCACCACCACGAAATTCTTTCGCTGGTTCCGCTTCACATAGAGCACGCGCGTGATTAGTGCGCCGGCGTTGCCCACCAGGGCGCGCCCGGGCTCGAGAATCAGCCGCAACGGAGCCTGGCGCAGTCGCGCTTCCAGTCCCCGAGCTAGGCGCTCCACGTCCAGAGGCGGCTCGGCGCCGTAGGAAATCCCGTAACCGCCTCCTAAATCCAGCGCTTCCACGGCGATGCCTTCCGCCGCCACTTGCCGCGCCACGCTCAGAATTTCCTCGAGCGCCTTCCAGAACGGTTCGACCTCCAGAATCTGTGAGCCGATGTGGCACGCCACGCCCTGGACCTTCAGATGGGAGGAACGCGCGGCCTGGCGATAGAGCTCGAAGGCTTCATCCTTCGGCACGCCAAACTTGTGGATCATCTGCCCGGTGGAAATGTACGGATGCGTGCCCGCTTCCACGTCGGGATTGACGCGGATGGAAATGCGCCCCACTTTTTCGAGGGCGCGGGCGCGGCTTTCAATGACCGCGAGCTCACCCGCTGATTCCACATTGAACATCAAGATGCCCGCGGCCAAACCGGCGTCAATCTCATCCTGGGTTTTTCCCACTCCGGAAAAGACGATGGTGTCCGGCGCGGCTCCGGCCCGCAACGCCCGCGCCAATTCGCCGCCGGAGACCACGTCGAATCCCGCGCCCTCCCGGCGCAACAAGCTCAGGATGCGGAGGTGGGAATTGGCTTTGACCGAGTAACAAATCAAGCCGGGAATCCGCGCCAGGGTTCCGCGCAGCCGCTCATAGTTGCGGAGAATTGTGCTTTGGCTATAAACGTAGGCCGGGGTGCCAAAACGCTTGGCGATTGTGGCCAGGGACAAATCGTCGCAAAAAAGGACACCCTGGCGATATTGAAAGGAATCGTGGGTCGATAAAGACATTTTGTCGATGCGTCCTAAGCTGCTTTATCTCGGTTAGTAGCGGACATTCGCCCTTTATCCACAATCAGAACCGGCGCCTGGCGCCTTGCACCCGTTTTTCAACGCACGTGTAAAACCACCAGCGTTTGGTCGTCGCGCTGAGGGCGCCCGGCTTCGAAGTTGCGCAGTTCTTCAAATACCTGGTTGACGATTTCCTGCGGCAGCCTCTGGGCGTTCTGGCGCAGGATGTTTTCCAATCGCCGCGAGCTGAACTCCTCCTGCTGAGGATTGTTGGCCTCCGTGATGCCGTCGGAAAAGAAGGCCAGCAAATCTCCCGTTTCCAGGTTCACCGTTACGGGCTGATACTCGGTGTGCTCCAGCAGGCCGAGGGGAACGCCCTCGGCGCGAATCGCCCGGCACTGCCCTTTGCGAAGGAGGATGGGAAGCGGCATGCCGGCATTAGCCAGGCACAGGCTCTTGGTGCGCGGTTCCCAGACGGCGTAAGTCAGGGTGATGAAGTGGCCTTCAATTTTGCGCTCGAGGAACATGACGTTCAGCCGCTTCATCATTTCTGGCGGCGGAAGCTTCAGCGGAGCGAGACTGCGCAACGTGCCGCTGGCCATGGCGCCATAGAGGGCCGCGGGTGCGCCCTTGCCGCTGACGTCGCCCACCACAATCACCTGCTGTTCCCTCCCGTAGGCGAGGAATTCATAGAGGTCGCCCCCTAGTTCGCGCGCGGGCTGAAAGCGCAGAGCCACGTCCAAGCCGGGAATCTTGGGCGCGATGCCCGGCATCAGGTGCATCTGGATTTCCTGGGCGCGGCGCAGGTCCTGCTCCAGCCGCGCTTCGCTGCGCGCCACGCGCTCGTACAAGCGGGCGTTCTCAATGGCGATGGCGATTTGCGGCGCGAGCGTCGAAAAGATGCGCACGTGCTCGTCGCTAAAGTAATTAAGGTGCGAGCTTTCCAAATCGATTACCCCGATCACCCGGTCGCGGTAAATCAGCGGGACGGTCATTTCCGAGCGGGTCTCCGGATTCACCAAGATGTAGCGGGGGTCTTTGCTGACGTCTGGCACCACGACCGGCTGGCGCAGGCTGGCCGCCGCTCCCACGATGCCCTGGCCAAAATTCACCGTGGACCTTTCGGGCATGCGCTCATCCTGCTTAAGGGAAATAACGGCGTTGAAGGTTCGCGCCTGGTCGTCGGCCAGCAGAATGCCAAAGCGGTGGTAATCCACAAGCCGCTTGGTAAGCGTCCCAATTTTGCGCAGCAATTCGTTCAACACCAGGACGGAGGTGAGCTCCCGGCTGATTTCGTTCAACACCTGAAGCGTGCGTGCCTGGCGCAGGGTGCGTCTGTACAGCCGCGCGTTTTCGATGGCAAAGGCCATGCGGCTGGCCAATAGCTCCAGCAGGCTGACATGCGAATCGTTGAAAAAGCCCGGTTGTGGGGCTTCCAGGTCAATGACCCCGATCAAGCGGCCCTTAAAAATCAGAGGAACCGCCAGTTCGGAGCGCATCGCCGCCAGCGATGGGATATAGGCGGGATCGTTCTTAACGTCATTCACCAGCACCGACCGGCGCGTCTGCGCGGCCCGGCCCACAATGCCCTCGCCCACCTTGATCCGCAAGTTCCGGACCAGTTCCCGGGGATGGCCGAGGCTGAAATGCACGCGCAACTCCTGGGTCTTCTCGTTGAGGAGAAGAATGGCGAAGACCTCATAGTCAATGGCGCGCTTCACGATCTCCGCGATGCGGGCCAGCAGCTCATCGAGATCGAGAGTGGAATTGATTTGCTCGCCCACCTCGATCAGCAAGGTCAGGAGCTCCGTCAAATCGAGAGGCCGGGATGTTGACCGACTGATTTCTGCCATGAGTTTTGTACTCGAAATATTCTAACATACGGGTCCCTGGCGACCTCATTCGATGCTCCGAATGCGCAGGGTACAGGTGCTCCAAGGTCCCGCATCAGAAGTTCGCTGACGAAAACCACTCGCGCAACGGCCCGCGCAACCCCTGCAAGATACGCATTTCCAAGCCCCCGTGCCACGCCGCCTTGGATATAATGGCACGCGATGCTGATTCTGGCTTTTGACACAACCAGCGAAATGGGTGGGGTGGGAATCTTCCGAGACGCGGAATCCCTGGCGTGGGTTCCTAACGGAGGGCCGGCGAATCGTTACTCCATTACGCTGTTTGAAATGGTGGAGCAAGCGCTCGCGCGGGCGCACTTGGAACTCCGCGAGATCGAGTTGTACGCAGCGGCCAACGGACCGGGCTCATTCACCGGGATTCGGGTCGGCTTGGCAGCGGCGCTGGCGTGGGGAAAAGCCTTCGACCGCCGGGTTCGCGGCGTTTCCGTCTTGGAAGCGATGGTGAACCAAGCGCAGGTTACGTCCGATTGGGCCTTTCCCATTCTGGACGCGCGGCGGGGGGAATTTTTCCTGGGCAGCTTTCGCCGGAAACTTTCCCAACCCCTGAGCGTCAGGCGGCCTGATTATGAACCGGCGGATGGAGGCTGGGTACTCAAGCCCGAATCGCTACGAGCATTTGTGGAAGAGCGAGTCACCAGCGGTGCGAGCGCCACGTGCCTGGTGCGCGCGCATGATCAGGCCGCCGCTGATCTGCGCACAAGACTGCCCGCTTCACTAAACTGGCTACAGGTTGAAGGCGCCATGGTGGACTCCATCGCTGACATCGCCCGGAAAGAGGAGCAATCGAGCCGCCCCTGCTCGGAGGCGAAACTGGACGCCTACTACATTCGCCGTCCGGATGCCGAAATCAATTGGAAGGACTGAACTGGGTGCTGGGTGCTAGATGCTGGGGGTTGGGGAAAACACGAAACTCGAAAATCGAAATTCGAAACTCGTGCGACCGATTCCGCGTTTCGATTCCAACACCCAGCATCTGGAACCGCGTCCCCAGCACCTAATCCCCAGCACCCAGCCCCCAAGGTCGGTGACATGAAAGTTCGACCCTGCGCCGGCAATGATCTTGCGGCCGTTTATGCGATCCAGTTGAAGTGTCCCCAAGCGGCACAGTGGCGCCAGGAGGATTATCTCCAATTGGCTGGCGATCCCGGCGGAACGATTCTGGTGGCGGAAATCGAAGACGCGAGCCCGCCGGAGATTGCGGGCTTCGCGGTGTTTCATGGCGTGATGGATGAAGCAGAATTACGCAACATTGCCATCGACCCCTCGCATCAGCGGAAAGGAATTGCGCGCACGCTTCTTAACAAGGGATTCCGCGTCCTGCATGAATCCGGGGTACGGCAACTCTTTCTGGAAGTCCGTGCCTCCAACCATCCAGCGCTTGCCTTCTACGCATCGACGGGATTTAAATGGCTATACACGCGTCGCGACTACTATCAGAATCCTGTCGAGGACGGGCTGGTGATGGCGCGCGACATCATCCCCTGACTCTTTCCGTTCCGTCTCGCTAAAAAGCAGATATGCTAGACTAATTCAAGGATGCGTGAACCTTTCCTGGAGAGGATCGATAAACGGGCCGTGGTGTGTGACGGGGCCATGGGGACGATGCTGTATTCGAAAGGCATTTCCTTGAGCCGCTGCTATGATGAGCTAAACGCGGCGATGCCGCAGCTCGTCAAAGAGGTCCACCTGGCATACGTCAAAGCCGGGTCGGAGGTGCTCGAAACGAACACCTTCGGAGCCAACAAATTTCGCCTGGAGAAATTCGGTCTCGGCGAAAAAGTGCGCGAATTCAACCTGGCGGGGGCGCGTCTGGCGCGGGAGGTTGCCGGCGATGACCTCTATGTGGCAGGAGCGGTGGGCCCGCTGGGGATTCGTTTGGAGCCGCTGGGCCTTACTTCACGGGAAGAGGCGCGGGGCGCATTTCGCGATCAGATTACGGCGCTGCGGGAAGGCGGCGTCGACCTGATTATCATCGAGACGATGATGGATTTGCATGAGGCGCACCAGGCGCTGAGGGCCGCGCGGGAGGTGGGGCAGTTTCCCGTCGTCGTGCAGATGACCGTTCAGGACGACGGCAGCACACCCACCGGCACCTTGCCGGAAGACTTTGCGCGGGCGCTCGACGAGTGGGGTGCGGACCTGATCGGTGTCAATTGCAGCGTCGGGCCGGCGGCCGTGCAAGAAACGCTGGAGCGCATTGCCGCGGTGACAGAGAAAAGGCTCTCCGCGCAGCCCAACGCGGGAATGCCGCGCACCGTGGAGGGGCGCAACCTCTATCTTTGTTCGCCGGAGTATATGGCGAACTACGCGCGGCGATTTATCCAAACGGGGGCGCGCCTGGTAGGGGGATGCTGCGGCACTACTCCCGATCACATCAAAGCGATCAAAGCCGCCGTGCGCTCCTTGAGCCCGCAGCGGGCGCGCGCCTCCGTGGAAGTCATGGCGCGGCCCGCCCACACCCTGCCGCTGGTCCCGGTGGCGGGCCGCTCGCGCTTGGCGGGGAAGTTGGCCCGGGGGGAGTTCCCCGTGCTGGTGGAGGTGGTCCCTCCCAAGGGATGCGATGCCACCAAGGAGGTGGAGGGAGCGCAATACCTGCTCGAGCAAGGTATTGATGCTGTGAATATCCCTGACGGATCAGGCGCCACCGCGCGCATGAGCGCCTTGACCCTGGCGGCCCTGCTTCAGCAACGCGCCGGCATCGAGGTCTTGCTTCATTATAGCTCGCGCGACCGCAACGTGCTGACTATCCAATCCGATCTCCTGGGGGCGCATGCCCTGGGGGTGCGCAATCTTTTGGCGTTGACGCGCGACACTCCCCAATATTCCACCGGGCTGGAAAGCGACGCGTCGGAAGTGGATGCCCTCGGGTTGGTGAACCTCCTGAGCAATTTGAACCGGGGCCTGGACGTGGGCGCCAACCCTCTGGGCGTGCAAACGGCTTACCTGGTGGGCGCCAGCATCAATCCCTGCGCGCTGAACCTCGAAGCGGAGCTTCGCCGCTTTCAGTCCAAGGTGGAGGCGGGCGCTGATTTCGCGGTGACTCAGCCCGTCTTCCAGGTGGAGCAACTGGCGAAGTTCCTGGAGCGGGCGCGAAGCTTCGCGCCGCACCTTCCTGTCATCGCTGGAATCTGGCCGCTCACCAGCTTCCGCAACGCCGAGTTCATGAACAACGAGGTACCAGGAATCTCCGTTTCGCCGGCGGTTATGGAGCGCATGCGCGCGGCGGATTCCGGCGAGCGGGCACGACAGGAGGGATTAAAGATCGCGCAGGAAACCCTACGGGAAATCCGTTCGCTGGTTCAGGGGGTGCAGATCGCTGCGCCCTTCGGCCGTTACGCCCTGGCGGTGGAGGTGGCGGAGGCCCTCGGCACCAGCCGGACCGCTACTTCCACCCGCCAACCATGATAGAATTCTAGTGCCGTTCCAGGTTCGTGTGACTCATCCGTGTAAGCCCGATGCCGCGCCGATGTTTCGCAACAAAAAAGCGGAATAAATACCCTCGGCAAAGTTCGAACGGCACAAGCATCCGCCCACTTCCTCAAAAGGTTGCGCGGCCAGGCGTCGGGAGGGTTGTCCCTGAGCGCAGAGGGCAATCGGAAAACGCGACGATGGATGCGAGAAAGGACAAAGCCATGTCTCAGCCCGCGAAGAGTGACAAGCCGGATTCTTTCGAAAAAAACCTGACGCGCCTCGACGCCATCGTACACGAATTGGAGGACACCGACCTTCCCCTCGAAAAAGCCTTGGTGCTCTATGAGGAAGGCATGAAGCTATCCGAGTTCTGTCACAAACAGTTGGAAGAAGCCGAAGGGCGAGTGGAGATCATGACCAAGAAGGCGGGGGGAAAGGTGGTGGCGGAGCCGTTTGCCAGCGAAGAGAAAGAGGAAATTATGAATGGTGAATAGTGAAGGGTGAATTATGAAGCTAGGTGCGGTTTCACCATTCACTATTTACTATTTTCTCCGAAGTGCAAATACTGTGACCCTTCTATCACCTGAAACCACTCGCCAGCAACTTGAGCAGAGCCGCGCTTTGGTGGACGCGGAACTCGAGCGCATCCTGCCGCCCGCCGAGGAGTATCCGCCGAGCATTCACAAGGCGATGCGCTATTCGGTGTTTGCGGGGGGAAAGCGCCTCCGCCCCACCTTGTGCCTGGAAGCGGGGCGTCTGTTCAGCGGTGATGAAAAGATCCTGCTTCGGGTGGGAAGCGCGCTCGAGTTAATCCATACGTACTCGCTGATTCACGACGATTTGCCGGCGCTCGACAATGACGACCTGCGGCGCGGCAAGCCCACCTCGCACGTGGTTTTCGGCCAGGCCACCGCGATTCTTGCCGGTGACGCTTTGCTGACCCTGGCCTTTGAAGCCATTGCGGGCGCCGGCGATGGTTCAGCGCAGCGCACCTTGCAGGTCATTTATGAGCTCGCCCATGCCATCGGGACAAGGAGCGGGATGGTGGGAGGACAGGTCATTGACCTGGAAACGACGGACCGCACCGGTGATTCGGCGCGCCTGGAATATATTCATTCTGCCAAGACCGGCGCGTTCATACGGGCGGCGGTGCGCACCGGCGCGATCTTAACCCCGGCGAACCCGGATGATCTGGCGCGCGTTACCGCCTACGGAGAGAAGATTGGCTTGGCATTTCAAATTGCCGACGACCTGCTCGATGTGCTGGGATCCCAAGCCGAATTGGGCAAAACCATTGGCAAAGACGAACAACAACACAAGGCCACTTACCCCGCTCTCCATGGCATCGAGGCCTCCCAGCAAATCGCTTCCCACCTGGTGGAAGAGGCCTGCGGAGCCCTGGCGCCCTACGGCGCCCGCGCCCAGATTTTGCAAGGCATTGCTCATTACATCGTGGGCCGAAGGCAGTAAGCACAGAGGTGCTAATGGATTACCGGTATTTGAACCACATTGATTCCCCGGCCGACTTGAAGAAAGTCCCCCGCGGAGATCTCCCCATCGTGGCCGAGGAGTTGCGCGATTACATGGTCTCCGTAATCGCCAAGATCGGCGGCCATCTGGCCTCCAGTCTGGGCGCCGTCGAGCTGACCATCGCGCTCCATTACCTGTTTGACACGCCGCGCGACAAGATCGTTTGGGACGTCGGCCACCAGGCTTATGGCCACAAGATCCTGACCGGCCGCCGCGACCGCTTTCCCACCATTCGCCAATACGGGGGAATCTCCGGCTTTCCGGTTCGGGATGAGAGCCCTTACGACTCCTTCAACGTCGCTCACGCCGGAACCGCGATTTCCGGGGCGTTGGGCATGGCGGTGGCGCGCGATCTGAAGGGCGAGGACTTCCATGTGGTGGCCGTGGTGGGAGATGCCGGACTGACCACGGGTTTAACCCTGGAAGGCATCAACAACCTCGGGACGCTGAAGAAAAAAGTGTTGGTTATCTTGAACGACAACAAGATGTCAATCTCTCCCAATGTCGGCGCCTTTGCCGGCTACCTGAACCGCATCGTTCACGGGCAAGCGTACAACCGCTTGCGGGAAGAAGTGGAAAAGATGATGCGCTCGGTTCCGCGCCTGGGCCCGCGCCTCTTGAAAATCTCCAAGGACCTGGTGGAAACCGCCAAGAGCATGTTGATTCCGGGGCTGGTGTTTGAGGAATTGGGCTTCGAGTACATCGGGCCCATCAACGGTCACAATCTGGAAGAATTGTTGGACGTGCTTGCCAAGGCCAAAAAGCGCCCCGGGCCGGTCATGATTCACATCGTGACCCAAAAGGGTAAGGGTTACCCGCAGGCCGAGGAGCTCCCGGTGAAATATCACGGCGTGACTCCCTTTGATTTCTCCACGGGCGCCTTCCACAAGGGGCCGGCGGTGGCGCCGAGCTACACCGCCGTGTTCGGCAGGGCCATCTGCCAGGTGGCGGAAAAAGATTCGCGCGTTGTGGCCATTACCGCGGCCATGGGGGAAGGCACGGGCCTGGACGAATTCTCCAAACGCTTTCCCGAGCGCTTCTACGACGTGGGAATCGCCGAACAGCATGCGGTGACCTTCGCGACGGGACTGGCTTGTGAGGGCATGCGGCCGGTCGTGGCGATCTATTCCACCTTTCTGCAACGCGCCTTTGACCAGGTGATGCACGACACCTGCCTGATGCGCGCCCCGGTGACTTTGGTTCTCGACCGCGGCGGCCTGGTGGGCGCCGACGGCCCTACGCACCACGGACTCTACGACCTGGTTTACCTTTCGGCCCTGCCGGGCATGGTGGTAATGGCTCCCAAGGATGAAAACGAATTGCGCCACATGCTCTACACCGCGATCAATCTCAGAGGGCCCGCCGCCCTGCGCTACCCGCGCGGCAATGGAATAGGCGTCGCAGTGGACCCGGAGATGAAGGCCCTGGAGATCGGCAAAGCCGAGATCATGCGCGAGGGCTCCGACATCGGCATCCTGGCGCTCGGCTCCATGGTCTATCCCTCGGTGGAAGCGGCGGCCAGGCTGGAGGCCCTGGGCATTCACGCCACCGTCATCAATGCCCGGTTCGTTAAACCCCTGGACGAGGAACTCATCTGCTGCCTCGCGGCGGAAAAGCAATTCCTGGTGACGGCGGAGGAAGGCACCGAAGCCGGAGGATTTGGCGCGGCGGTCGCTACCCTTTTGCAGGACAAGAAAATTCCCGCCAGCCTTCTGCGCATCGCCGTTCCCGACCGCATCATCCCCCACGGCGCGCCCAATCTGCTGCACGCCAAGTACGGCCTGGACGTTGACGGGATTTTTGAGAAGATCAAGAACTTCGCCCACGAATTCCCCGTGCGCCCGGAATTGCGGTATCGGTCGCTGCTAAGGTCTTAGGATTTTGGCTTTTTGATTTTGGATTAAGACGCCGGGCGCGCGCGGAGGTAGCACGGGCGTCCCGGCCTTGTCCTGTAGGGAGTGGCCCCTACCCGGGCCGGCAGAAGTGCTTTTCTCCGTGGTCTCTGTGCCTCTGTGGTGAACCGTTCTTCTCCGGCCGGTCTACGGTGTTGCCGCAGCCGAGGTTGATACTTGGGCCGCCGCGCTGTAGTCGGCGTTACCGGCCTGGTTGGCGTCAAGGGTGCAGGTTCCGGTACTCTTCAGCATGGTCACCGTGGCGCTCGTTACCCCGCTCACCGTAGTCCGTGGTCCCAGCTTGCAGACGCCCGAACTGCCCGCATCCACGGACAGCGCGACCGTCCGCCCCGAGCTGGAACCGGCGGCCACCGGGAAAGTGCTGTTGACGCTCGCCGTTGACGGAGCCGGCGTTGTGAACGTGATCGTCTGGCCGGCCGGCTGAGCGGCGGCGGAAGTTTGTTGTTCGGCCGCCGCGCTGTAGTCGGTGTTACCCACTTGGTTGGCGTCAAGGGTGCAGGTTCCGGCGCCCTTCAGCATGGTCACCGTGGCGCTGGTCACCCCACTCACCGTCGTGCGCGTTCCGAGCGAGCAGACGCCCGCGCTGCCCGCATCCACCGACAACGTTACCCGCAGCCCGGAGGTGGATTCAGCGGCTACAGGGAAGGTGCTTTTGTAGATCGCCTCCGTCGGCGCCGGGCTCGTGAACGAGATGGTCTGGCCGACCTGCTGACCGGCGGCGGAGGTTTGTTGCTGGGCCGCCGCGCTGTATTTGAAATTCCCGGCCTGGTTGGCGTCAATGGTGCAGGTTCCGCTGCCCCTCAGCATGGTCACCGTCTCGCTGGTCACCCCCCCTAGCGTCGTCCGCCCTCCCAGCGAGCAGTCGCTGCCCGCGGCCACCGTCAACACCACCCTCAACCCCGAGGTGGATTGGGCGGCCACCGGGAAGGTGCTCTGGTAGGTGGCCTCCGCCGGGGCCGTTTGCGTAAACGAGATCGTCTGGCTCAACCCCACCAAGGTCACCGCAAACGGCGCGCTGCTCTCCGCCAGGTAGTTGTTATCCCCCGCTTTCGTGGCCACCAGCCAGCAGGTGCCGGTGATATTCGTCACACTCACCGTCGCGCCCGACACCGAGCAACCCGTCGAGGCTATGGCGCTGAAACTCAAGGCGCCCGTGCCGCTGCCGCCCGCTGCGGTGGCCGTCCCGGGCGTCCCGTAGGTCACGCTAGCCGGCCCGATTACGATCAGCGGCGCCTGGTTCGCCGCTGTGACCGATTGCGAAACCGCCGGGGAGGAAATGCTGCTGCCAAAAATGTTGGTTTCTCCGCCATAGCTGGCGGTAATGGTCCGCGTCCCGGCGCTCAGGAACGTCAGCGAACAGTAGCCGGAGGGCGCGCTGCCGGTGCAACTCTCGCCGGTCGAGGCATTCACCGTAACCGTACCCGAAGGCGTTAGGGTTTCGTCGGCCTGGGGGGCGACAACGAAACCTACCGTCACCACTTCCCCCACCATCGAGGGGCTTGGCGCAACCACGTTGATGCTGGTGGTGGTCGTCGCCAGCGCCCCCGTGCCGCTCAGGCTTACCGTTTGGGTACTGCCTGCCACGCTACCGCTGTCGTCGGTAAAGGTCAGAGTCCCGCTGAGCGCTCCGGCCGAGGCCGGGTCGAACGTTACCGCCTCCGAGCAACTCGCGCCCACGGCCAGGGGCGATGCCGTTACGCACTCGGTGGTCGTCGAATAGCCGCTGGTAGCCGCGACGCTCGTCACGTAAAGGGGTGCATTGCCGTCGTTGGTAAGCGACACCGTCTGAGGAATACTGGTAGTGCCCGCAGCCTGTGTGCCAAAACTAAGGCTGGTCACCGAGAGGCTCGCCGATGGAGTCGCCAGAAAAACATACGCCGCGCCCGGGCCGAAATACTTAGCATAAATCGCACCAGCCAGGATTGTGCTGCCGTCGTTGCTCACGCCCACAGACCAGCCCAACTCGTCGTCATCCTTCGCGTCCGAGGCGGCCAGCTTGGCGGTGAAGGTGGAAGTGGTTGCCCAGCCCCCCGCGCGCCAGACAAAGAGATACGCCGCGCCCTGGTCGAAGATGGAGCCGATGGAAGCATTAGGGGCGCCGGCCACGATGGTGTTGCCGTCGCCGCTGACGCCCACAGACCAGCCCAATGCGTCGCCGCCCACCCCGTCTGAGGCGGTCAGCTCGGCGGTCTGGGCCATGGTCGCCCAGCCGCCCCCGGGCTTGACGAAGACATATGCCGCGCCCCGCCCGGGTACGATGGAGGGAAGGCTAGATATGTCGCCAGGTTGAGGCGCGCCGGCCACGATGGTGCTGCCGTCGCTGCTAACGCCCACCGAGGTGCCGAATGCGTCGTACGCCGCCCCGTCCGAGGCGGTCAGCTTGGCGGTCTGGGTCGCGTTCGCCCAGCCACCCCCGGGCTTGACGAAGACATACGCCGCGCCCTGGTAGTGGTTGGAGCCGACGGTAGCATTAGGCGTGCCAGCCACGATGGTGCTGCCGTCGCTGCCCACGCCCACAGAGTAGCCCAACCCGTCGCCGCTCGCTCCGTCCGAGGCGGTCAGCTTGGCGGTCTGGGTTGCGTTCACCCAGCCGCCCCCGGGCATGACGAAGACATACGCCGCGCCCGGGTATGAGTTGGCGCCACTACCAGCACTATACGCGCCAGCCACGATGGTGCTGCCGTCGCTGTTGATGCCGACAGAGTTGCCAAACCAGTTGGTGATCCCCCCGTCCGAGGCGGTCAGCTTGGCGGTCTGGGTCATGTCCACCCAACCATCGACGGGCATGACGAAGACATACGCCGCGCCGCTGAACGAGTTGGAACCAGGCGCGCCAGCCACGATGGTGCTGCCGTCGCTGCTGACGCCCACAAAGGTGCCGAGTTCGTCGTGCGCCGCCCCGCCTGAGGCGGTCAGCTTGGCGGTCTGGGTCATGGTCGCCCAGGCAGCCCCGGGCTTGACGAAGACATATGCCGCGCCCTGGGCGTAGTTGGAGCCGATGGTAGCAAAAGCCGCCCCGGCCACGATAGTACTGCCGTCGCTGCTAACGGCCACAGAGGTGCCGAATTCCTCGTACGCCGCCCCGTCCGAGGGGGTCAGCTCGGCCTGCTGAATGAACGGGTCCACCACCACCGGATAACGCGCCCCGGCATCGTCCACCCGCAGCCGCACCTCGTCCTTACCTAGCTCCAGCCAGGCCACCAGCGCGCGTCCGCTGGCGTCGTGCGCGGTGAGGCCCGTATAGCGCAGGATGGCTTGGCCTTGGCTATCGTGCAGCGTCAATCCCACCGCCCGGGCCCCTTCCTGTCCACTAGCCGGTAAGTCGACCGTAGCCGCGAGGTCTCCTCCCACTTGAAGCGCAATGGTGAGGGGCGATGAATTCGGTGCCCCGTGTCCCGTGCCCCGTACCCCGTATCCCGTCGCACGTGCCCCGTGTCCCGCGTCCCGTGTCCCGAGCGCCGGAGGCGCTCTGAGCGTAAATCCCTGCTCCAGCCCCGCCGGGCCGTTCACGTACCACTCCACCAGCGGCCCGCGGCGATACTCCACCCGGTTGGCTTGAGTTTGGGGAGCGGCCCCTTCCACCTTCTCGAGACGGTCACCATACCCGTAGCCGGCCAACGCCAATCGCCAGTGCGCCTGGCCGGAGCGGACGTCCATGCCCTGCCGGGTAAAATCCGCCTCAAGCTCTTGGGCGGGGTTTTGGGCGCTGAGCGCGCCCATGCTCTGTGCCATGGCCATCTTGGCCATGCCCCTTCACGGGCGGGAGAAGCTGTGAAAGAATCACCTTCGGCATCGAGAGGTGGAGTTTCGACGATGCGTTTTGAAGGTATTGATCGTCGACGACGGTAAGTAATTATGGTGGCTTCATTCGGTGACCTTCCTTTCCGCCCCGCCTTTGGCTCCTCGGCTCGGGGCTTGGGCCGCAGCCATCCCCGGGAGGCAGGTTCCTCAGGCGGCAAGCGCGGCCCGGCGCACTTTCCAGCGCAGGCGAAACCATTGCTGAATATTGTAGGTGAGGCAAGCCCACAGCACCTCGCAACGGGCTTTCTTCAACCCCCGCACGCAGAACTGCCGCAATCCGAGCTTGGTCTTCAGCCACAGGTTGCTGAACTCGGCCACCGGGCCGCGCCGACGATAGGCGGCGCGCGCCTCCTCCGTCTGCATCTTGGCCACATACGCCGCCACCGTGGGGAGATTCTCACTGCGCACGAGCAGGCGCCCGTACTTGCCCGGCTGGCACCCCGCACGCAGCGGACAATCCCGGCAGTCGGCCGCGCGCGCCTGGTAAACCTGATGCACCACCCCCACGCGCCCGCGTCGCGTCCTCCGATGCGCCAGCTTATGACCCGCAGGACAGGTGTAGGAGTCGCTCTCCGGGTGGTAGCGGAATTTTTCTGGATAGAAGGCCGCATCGACGCCGCGCCGCTCGAAGTGCTTCCGCGCCGCTTCCCTCTTCGGCTGCATCGTACTGCCGATCAGGTCCACCCCGCTCTCCGCCGCCTCCAGCACGTTCTCGCGTGTGGTGTAGCCCTCATCCACAATCATCTGCCCTGGCGCCCGCCCGTTCTGCCGCTTCACTTCCTCCAGCGCCGGTACCAGTTGTTGCTGGTCGCTGGCCTCCTGGGTGATGCCGGCCCCTACGATGATCGAGTGCGCCGTGTCGGTCGAGAGTTGCACGTTGTGACTGACCGCGAAACCCCCGTCGCTCTGTTTCATCACCCGCGCTTCCGGATCGGTCTCGCTGGCGCGCCGCTCCGACTTCTCCTGGCGCCCCTCGGGAGCGGCTTGCACCTTCTGCAGTTCCTCCAGCGCCTGCTCCAATCTCTCCACCTTCTCGCGCGCCGCCCGCTCCCGCGCCTTCCGCCGACGCTGATCGCCCGCCTCTTCCCGCGGATCCCCCATCGCCTGCACCCGCTGCTGCGCCGCCTGCAGATGCGCCCGCAAGGTCGGCTCGCGATGCATCGACTGGCCGCTCGCCGCCGCTTTCACCTTGGTCCCGTCGTGCACCACCTGCTCCAGCGTGATCAATCCCTCGCTGCTCAAAATCGCCAGCAGTTGCGCGAACAGCCCGTCCAGCGCCTCCTGATGGTCCACCCGAAAGTCCGACAGGGTGTGATGATTGACCACCTCGCACCCCGTCAGCCACTGATAGGCGGGGTGGTAGCCGCAGCGCCGCTCCACTTCCCGCGCCGAACTCACCCGCTCGCTGTAGGCGTAAATCCACAGCGCGATCAGCAGCCGCGGGTCCTTCGGCGAACGTCCCGCCGCCCCTTCCACCGCCCGCACCTCGACCGTGTAAGACGCCAGGTCCAGCCGCCCCGTCATCTCCCAAATCGCCCGCGCCAGGTGGTCGGGCTCCAGCAACTGCTCCACGTCCACCGTGCGCAACACCATCTGCTGGCGATTGATCGGCTCGAAACGCGGCCGGCCCTGGGGCTCGCCCGCCTGCGCCTCTGCCGCGGGCGGCCCCGCCGGCCACTCGCTCTCCCCCCAGATCGTTGGCTGCTGCCCCGCGCCGTCCTTACGCATGCGCCCGCCTCCGCCCGTGAGATGCCTCGGTCGGCCGCGGAGTGCGCTTCAACACCAGCGTGTGCTTGTCCTCCACCACCCACTCGATCAACTCACCCTTCTCGATCTCCAAAGCTTGCGCCAAGGGCGCCGGACAAATCAGATACCATTGGCGGTTCTTGCCCCCCCGCTGAATCACCTGCACCGTGGACTGGTAACCCATGCTGGACCTCCCTCCGGCAACGTCAGAGGAAGTATATCATAGCCATATCGCTAGTCAAGTCTTTTTTGATTTTTTCACAGCTTCGGATGCCCGTGGCACGTCTGCCCGGCGCGACTGCGCGCCGGCTTTCGGCCTCACCTGATAGCGCCCATCTTCCCTCCCCAGCGTGGCGGAAACCACCATCTGGGCGGCCACTGGCAAACTGGAAAGGCCTTGCCGGGGCTTGAGGTCCTCGCGGGTGGCCTTCGCCGCCGGCCTTGGAACTGAAACCTGTGTTCCCGGGATCAAGGCACCCGCGGGGGCCGTAACCTTTCCCCGCAAAGTTGCCATGCCGGTGGGGACCTTCAGGCCCCCGGAAACCACCAAAGTCCACCCGAGAGCTATGGAGCCGATCAGGACTGTCCATGCCCGCGATCTGCTGTTGCTCATAACCCACCCCCTCCTGAGAATCGGAGCCCCGCGCCCCCAGAAGGCACGAGTTAAGCCACACTTGTTGTACGGGATTGATTTAGGCCAGACTTGCGGCGGGCCATCGAGCTAAGCCAGACTGGATGCGGGCCATCAAGTAAAGCCAGACTGGATTCGGATTGATGCGAAGGGTTTATCATCAAACTCTTCCGCCTGTCAAGCGAAATTGTTATGACATTTCTAATGGAACTCTTAGGATTGCCGAATGGAAACATAACTAATTGAGTGGTTAATACGCCCAACGCCGAGCGACCGCAGCGCCCCGATGCATCGGGGCGGCTCTTGCCGTGACTCGTGATCCCGAACGCGAGGGCAGGCTCCCCTCTCTGCAATTCGCGATTTGTGCCGAATCGACATAGGTAGGCGGTCGCCAGCTTTCCCTGTCACACCACCGTACATGCGGGTCCGCATACGGCGGTTCCGTGACTTAAGCCCGTAAGGGCTGGAGGTTCGCATCGCATTTCGCCGATGGTGGCTTCGCCGCTCCCGGGTTCCTTTTGGGCTTCACCCTATCCACCCCCGGTAAGCTCAGCCGAAGCTGATTGGCTGGCGCATGGTCACGCATGAGAGCCGCGCACTACTGCTCACGATCACGGTTCAGGGCTTCATCCCGATGAGTCGGGACGAATATGCCCTCTGCTGACTTCTGCCGCCCGGTCAGGTTCGATCGCTCGACCCTCAGTCTCGATTCCCAGACAAACGGCAGATCTCCCGAGGTAAGTTCGACCGCCTTCCACACGCAACCGGCAGATTTACAACCAGTGCCTTTGATGGATATGGGCTTCGCGATCATACGCCCGCTCGCCCGACACCGTATGCCTCTGATCCGCTTCTTGTACATCGGCTCGTACGTTTGCTCCACGCTTCTTTCCGACCTCGCCTCGCGACGACGCCGTTGCGCTTCGCTATCACTTCACCTCCATCAGGTCGTGAAGAGGACTTTCACCTCCAAGCTGTCGAACATGCTCGGCACACGTAAGAACCGCGGACCCCAAAAACGGGGCTCCGCGCTATGGCTTGTGGCACGGCCATCTTGGCCGTGACTGAACACGGGCGGGACGCCCGTGCCACAGTCGGCGAGACGCCCACGCTACACCGGCCCACTGGTGGTGCTGACCCCTGCCAGCCACTAACCACTGTTCACTATTCACTTTCCACTATTCACTGCCTTATTCGTACCGCAGCGCCACCATGGGATCGACCTTCGCCGCGCGCCGGGCGGGCAGGTACCCGGCCAGGGCCGCGACGGCGATCATCACCAGGGCGGACGCGGTGATGGTGATAGGATCCGTTGCCTTGGTGCCATACAGCACGCTCGAAACCAGGCGGCCTGCCGCGAGCGCTGCGGGAATTCCTATCGCCACGCCCGCGGCGACCAACATTAAGCTTTCGCGCATCACCATCCAGAGCACGCCGGAACTTTCCGCCCCTAGCGCCATGCGGATACCGATTTCATTGGTCCGCCGCGTGACGGCATAGGACATGAGTCCGTAGATGCCGATGCAGGCCAGAAAGGCCGCGAGCAGGCCGAAGAAGGTGGAAAGCCGCGCGACCAAGGCTTGGCCCGCGATGGAACGATTGACCTGCTCGACCATCGTGCCCCCATAATTGACCGGGAGGCTGTGGTCCACCTGGCCGATGGCTTGGCGGACCTCCGAGATGATCACCTCCGGTTTCCCCGTGTAGCGGACCTCGAAATCGTAAAAATACTGAACCCGCTGAGTGTACGGGTAATACGCCGCCGGAAATGGCCGCTCGCGCAAGCTCTGGTACTTGGCGTCTTTCACCACGCCGACCACTTCAAGGTCGTTACTGCGGGCAGGATCGCCCCCGATACCGAAATGCCGCCCAATCGGGGAACCGCCCGGGAAGTACCACCGTGCAAAGGTTTCATTGATAATGGCAACCTTGGGCGAAGCCCCGGTATCCCGGGGGCCGAACGCGCGACCGAGCAAAAGGGGAATTCCCATTGTGGCGAAGTAGCCGGGGCCGACCACGTTATGCGTGGCCGCCATGTCATCTTCGGGAGTGGGGGTTCGCCCGATAACCGAAACCGGATCGGTCCACTCACCCTCGTCAAATGTGAAAAACGAAATACTGGCAGCGCGCACGCCGGGCAGGGCGCTTACCCGCTGCTCGATTTGCTGATATAAGGTCACCAGGCGCAAATCCTCCTTATAGCCCACCGACGGTGGATCGATCCCAAATCTAAGAACGTTCTCCTTGTTGAATCCCGTGTCCACGCTCGCGAGGTTCGCGAGGGTGCGAAGGAAAAGCCCGGCCCCGATCAGGAGCATGAGGGAAAGCGCCACCTGTGCAACGATCAGTCCTTTGGCCAGCGGGGTGCGACTGGCTACGGAAACCGCGCCCCTTCCTTCCTTGAGCGAAGACCCTAAGCTGATACGCGTGGCGCGCAGCGCCGGAGCAATCCCACAGAGGAGCGCGGTTGCAAGGGAGACGATCAATGTGAACCCTAGCACGCGAGCGTCGGGCGCCACGTTCAAGGGCAGAGGCTCAGAGCCGTGGGGAATCATGGCCAGAAGCCCGTTACCGGCCCACCAAGCCAACCCGACCCCCAGCGCGCCGCCGGACAGTGCCAGGAGCAGATTTTCCGTGAGCATTTGCCGGATCAGGCGCGCCCGGCCGGCTCCGAGCGACATGCGCACCGCAATCTCGCGCTCGCGGGTCGTGGCGCGCGCTAGCGAGAGGTTGGCAATATTTGCGCAGGCGATGAGCAAAACCAAGCCTACCACAGCCATCAGAATTTCGAGAGGCATCGTGGCCCGGTAGCGGATGCGCGAAAGTCCGCGGGCCACCGAGGTGAGTTCGATCTGAGCGTGCGCGAGGTCCTGCTGTTGCCTCTTGGTGAGGACAGGCCCGGCCTGCTCTTGCCATATTTGTCTGGCCAGCAGGTTGACGTTGGCTTGAGCCTGCCCCACTCCGACCCCACTCTTGAGTCGACCGAGGATATAGAGCGATTGGAACGTCTTATTGTCGAGCCCGTTCCAGCCCGGTGAAACTTGCTTTTCCATGGACAGGGGAATCCAGAGATCGGGCGATTCACCTACGGAAGTGCCGAAGAACCTCGGGGGAGTGACGCCGATGATGGTGTAAACCGTCGATCCCAGGGTTACCGTCTTGCCGACGATGGCGGGGTCGCGCGCCAAGCGGCGATCCCACCAGGCATAATTGACCATGGCCACGGGGTGGCCGCCGGCGGGCTCATCCTCCGCCTCTGTGAACGAGCGCCCCAAAATGGGCTTGACGCCCAGCAGGGGAAAGTAACTGCCGGAAACCAACTGGACATTCAGCGGTTCCAGTTCAGCGCTTCCTCCCACCGCGCCGTGCATCCCGGTAAAAAGGAGACTCAGCATGGCGCTCACGTCGGAGAAGACCTGGTTCTTCTGCCGCATCTCGCGATAAAAGGGATACGAGTAAATCTCCGTGTCGGCAAAATCGTCGGAACTCCCGGCCGATCTTGCCTTTCCAAACAGCACGAGTTGTTGGGGGCGCTGGACCGGCAACTCCCGGAGCATGATGACATTCAGCAGACTAAAAATCGCCGTGTTTGCCCCGATGCCGAGGGCGAGCGTCAGCACCGCCACCGCCGTGAAGCCGGGGTTCTTGCGCAACATGCGCAGGCCAAAGCGGAGGTCTTGCGCGAAGTGGTCCCACCCCAGCCAGCGGCCCGATTCGTAGAAGCGCTCCTCGGCCCGGGTGACGTTGCCGAAGGTGCGCCGCGCCGCCGTGCGAGCCTCTTCTTCGCTCAAGCCCTGCTCTTTTAATTGCTCCGTTTCGAGCGCGAGATGCGCTTCGATCTCGGCTCGGAAGTCGCTCGGCTTGCGTTTTCGCCAGAACATCGACTTAACCCTCCCCGGCCTCGGGTCCCAGAACTCGCCCGATGGCCGCCGCCAGCCGCCGCCACTTGGTGGTTTCTTTGACGACTTGTTTGCGGCCCTGTCGTGTGAGCGTGTAAAAGCGCGCCTTGCGGTTGTTCGCAGAGGTGCCCCACTCGGCCGCGATCCAGCCCCGCTCCTCCAGGCGTTGGAGCGCGGGATAAAGGGCCCCGTGCTCGACCAGCAGCTCGTCCTCGGAGGTCTGCTGAATGGCGCGCCCGATGCCCTGCCCGTGCTGCGGGCCGAAGATCAGCGTCCGCAGGATCAGCAGGTCCAGCGTGCCTTGCAAAAGTTCCAGCCGTTCTTTTTCCTTTTGGGTAGACATATAACCCAAGTATCCATACTTTGGGTAACATGTCAACCCAAAAGAGCGGGTGTCAGGTGCCAGGTGTCAGGTGCCAGGTGTCAGGTATCAGGTGTCGGGTGTCAGGTGTTAGGGTCTTACTGACACCTGGCACCTGACACCTGACACCTTTTCTTAGCGCTTCGCGCGCTTCTTGAGGATCAGTTCGGAGTACGACTGCGGGACGATATCCTTCGGGGAAATGGCGAAGAGTTTCTGAAACTTTGCGGCTTGGGCGCGGACTTTGCGAATGTCACCGGAGCGGGTCATGGCTTCGACTTCCACGAAGGTCCCCAGGCCGCGCACCCGGTCAAGGTGGATCTTGACGTTGCCCACGAAGTAGATCTCGCGCCGCTTATCCACCACGGCCAAAACCTCCAGGACGTGTGAGAGGATGGACCGCACGGAGTTGCGGCGCGGCAACGGCATCAGCTCCACGCTGGAGCGCCGGGCGTGCGCGGAGTTGGTGCGCCGGTAAAAGATCAGGGAGTTTTCCAGGCGCCCTTCACGAATCTTCAACCGCCCCGAAGGAACGCGGAAGTAGGTGTCAACCTGGTGGTCGGTCCCGAGGAAACGCGCGCGCTGGCGCTTGAGGGCGGCGCGGACCTGCGCTGCGTCGCGCAAATGAGCCTTGAATTCGAAGTTGAGAAGCTTCATAAGTTGAGGTTATTCTCTCACCATCGGCGCAGGATGAAAACAAAATTGCCAACCCGCTGGAACGTCACTCCGCCCGAGGCCGTGCGCCTGCAACAGACCTGGCGCGAGCGGGTGGAAACGCAAGACCGCTTCGGCCCCGTGCAGTACGTGGCGGGAGCCGACTTGGCGTTCGACCCGAAAACCAACCTCGCCTTCGCCGGCGTGATTGTCTACCGGCTTCCCGCGCTCGAAGAGGTGGAGCGCCGGATGACTCGGCGCGAGCTGCGCTTCCCTTACGTGCCGGGGTTGCTTTCCTTTCGCGAGAGTCCGGTTCTCCTCGCCGCCCTTGCCCGGCTGCGGGTTTCGCCGGACGTGATCCTGGTCGACGGGCACGGCATGGCGCATCCTCGGCGCTTTGGGATTGCTTGCCACCTCGGCCTGCTCCTGGACACGCCCACTATCGGCTGCGCCAAGTCCATCCTGGTGGGCGAGGCGGATGAGCCCGGCGCCCAGGCGGGCTCGACCGCCGCGCTGGTGGACAAAGGCGAAAAGGTCGGGGTGGCGCTCCGCACACGAGATCATGTGAGGCCGATTTACGTCACCATCGGGCACCGCGTCTCCTTGGAGTCGGCCGTGCGCATCGTGGCCCAGTGCCTGGATGGGTTCCGCCTTCCCAAACCGACGCGCGAGGCGGACCACTGGGTGCGCGATCTGCGGCGAGCTTACCAAAAGTCGTCAGTCATCAGTCGTCAGTAATAGAGTAAATAGTGATACTCTTTCAGATAACTGATGACTGATAACTGACGACTATGGCGTTTCTATGTCCTCAATCTCATCGGAAAGTGAGCGCGTCGGTTTGTGCTTCTCCTGTCAGTATTCGCGACTTGTGTGCACTGACCGAGGTTCGGTTTTCTACCAATGCCAACGCTCGGCGACGGACCCAAGATATCCAAAGTATCCGCGCCTCCCGATTCTCCAATGCCCGGGCTATGAGGTGAAAGATAAGCCGCCCGAATCACCCGCCCGGAAATAGGGGCGGTTCGCGAACCGCCCCTGCGCCTGATCGGGGGTGGAACAGTTCCCCCCTTTTTGGGCAATCGAGTACAATATGAGCAAAGTAGCGGCGGCGCACCTGCAACTTGCGTAGGCCGGTGAGGAGGGGTGATGAACTTTCCAGTGGGAGCTGATGATGTCAAGGTTGTTCACGGACGCAGCACGGGACTTCAAGTCATGTGCACTTGCGGGTGCGTCAATTTCAATTATCTCGACCCGCAGGACACGATTTGGAGATGCCGTAACTGCCGCAAGACTCTGAGCCATGACTTCCCCCGTTTGCTCGACAGCGCCCTGGCCCGGCAAAAACTGATCGCCGCGACCGAAGCCGCCGCCCCGCTGCCCGCCACCAGCACCGCTTAGGTCATCCTTCCAGAAGAGATTTTACTGACAACTGACAACTGACGACTTGCCTTTAATGAATCGCCGGGGCCAGCGGCGGAATGAGCGCGTAGCCGGGGCGCGTTTGGTATTGGCGCAGATACTGCCGATACTCCGGGGTGCTCGGAACCGGGTCGCTCGGACTCGGCGGATAATTGGACATTCCGCTGAACGGCAGCGGCTCGACGGTCCAGGCGAAGGCCGTATTGGGCTCACCGTCCTTGGCGTAGCCGCGCAGGTCCAGGAAGAAGTCACGCTTCCATCCTGGCTTCACGGCGGGCAGAGCACGAGGGCTGAACTCCACCGTCATCTCATCACCCGTGGCCATCACCACCAATTGATCGTCGGGCCGCGCCAGCAACTTTTCCACGGCCCCGTAACGCGTGTAGCGGCCCCGCAAGGGGTTCCACGGCGCCGCGTTCATGACCTGCTGATAATCAAAAGCGTCAGGCTTCACGTGCTCCGGGTCGCTCGCCAGCGCCGAAAAGCCGCGGTAGTGCAGGTCCGCCGCAATCAAGGGCAAGGCGATGGGTGCGGGCGCCGGAGCTTCCTGGGTGGTGAAAAAGATCTGGTCCCAGTACACGCAGAGATTGGTCACGATCCGCACGTGGCGATCCGGGGAAAGGAATTTGCCGGCCAGGTCGACGCGCATGGTGCGATGGGTGCCGCTGGGCAATCCCATGTCGTCGACAACCGTCACCCACTTTCCATTCGCGTCGCGAACCTGCAAGTAGGGCGAGACCATTGGCAGTTGCCGGTTGGATTCCAGAGCGCGCGCCCCGTTCGAGTCCGTCCAGAAAACCCAACCGTTGAGCCACAGACTTACCGGCCCATTCGCGGGCAGATCGCCCAAATCAAGCGTGAGCGAGTGCAAATCCGCCATGCCCAGAATGCGGTTACGCCCGAAGCCGGTGGGGTAGCGGCCATCCTGTTTCAAAAGCAAGGGCAGCACGTCGTGGCCCTGATCGTCCACGGCCGACACCGGGAAGCGCTTGCCAGGCACGGCGTAGAGCGAGGGGGCGACCGGATTGGTAGCGTAAATCTCGTTCGCGTAGATCTCCTCGTTGGCAGGATGATCCACGGCGACAAGTTTGACCTGGTCGAAGAAGTCGGCCTCGCGCAGCTCGTCGGTCAACTGGAAGACGTAGTCGCCTTTAGAATCGGGCGCCAGCTTGGGCAGGCGCACCAGGTCCTCGGGAAAAGGTTTGACGCGAGTGCCGTCGGGCGCCAGTTCGCCGAGCGGGCCCACTCCCAGGACATCGGTGACGTAGACGAACCGCTGGCCATTCCACGCGTAAAGGAACGGACAGGAACTCGCCAGGCGCTCGGATTCACGGACCTCGATCTGTTTGTCGGTCGCCTGGTCAATCCAGTTCTGCACCACGGCATTCGGCCAGGTGACGCGGATAACATCCAGCTTGGTAAGATCACCGGTATAAACCCCCACCGGACTGCTGGTGACGATCACCTTGTTGTAATAGTTGCCGGCCTTGAACTCCACCACGCTGCCGATTCCCCGGGTGTTGCTCTTGTAGCCGTTCATCTTCACTTCCACCCAGTGGGCGGGCGCGCCCTCTTTCCGGAAGGCGCGCAACTCGCCGCTACGGGTCATGGCGAGCAGGTCAAGCTGGCCGGGGTTCTCCAGCCATGTGGGTATCAGGGAGGCGAGCGCCGCAGGGTCGTGTAAAGGAAGGGTGATCGCCCCTTCGCGGAATCGCCCCTCGTGGTTCACCAAAAAGTGAAGCCGGCCCTGCGCGTCGGCCACCAGAAGATCTGGAAAGCTATCGCCGTTCAGGTCCGCCACGGCGCCGCGGAAAGTGAAGAAGCCGGCCGGCGCGGGAATGGCCGGCGCGGCGGCCGGCGAGAATTTCCAATTGCCCTGGTTGAGCAGCACTTGATATCCGTCCAAAGACCAGACGGCCAGGTCGAAATAACCATCGTGGTTAAAATCGGCCACGTGCGCGTCGAGCACCGCCGCTTTCGCCAGTGGCGCGCCTGTTTCCCGCTGTAACACGAACTTATCCTCACCTTGATTCTCGTAAAGCAGGGGCGGACCATCGTCGCGAAATAGAAAGAGGTCGGAATAGCCGCGGTTATTGAAATCCGCAAACACCGCCCCACGCATACGCCCCCGAGCTGAATCAAGGCCGGCAGCCGAAGTCTTCTCCGTGAACGATCCGTCGCCGTTATTCCGATAGAAGTGCACGGTGGCGCCGGAGAAATCATTGGGAAAGGTGAAGAGGTCCTTTTGCGGAGGCTGATTCAGGTTGGTGTAGGCGGTGATCACCAGGTCCAGAAGTCCGTCGTTATCGGCGTCAAACAGCACGGCGCGCGTGTCCACTTCGCCGGGCTCCGGCTTCAGTCCCGCTTTTTCCGTAATATCTTGAAACACGCCGTCGCCCGCGAAGCGATAGACCTTCACGCCGTCGAGGCCGGTTACAAAAAGGCTCATCTTGCCGCTGTTATCAAAGTCGGCAAAGGTGGCGGACAAGGTCTCGCCCGGGCCGGCGACTCCGGCCTTCTCCGTCACGTCGCTGAAGGTTCCATCGCCGTTGTTGTGAAAGAGATAATTCCGGGCGGAAGGCACGACCACATAAAGGTCCGGATGACCGTCATTGTCGTAATCCCCCACGGCGATGGAAGGGCCGAAAAGCGGGATGAGATACTGCCGGGCGAGTTCGAGCGAGTAATCAGAAGCCTTGATGGGCTGGCGCGAATCCACGGCCGGCGCGCTTGACGCCGGAAGGGCAAGATTGAGTTTTTGGCTGATCTCCGCAAATGTTACCCTTTCCAGGCCCGCGGCGCGCGAGATTTCCGTGGTCGCCATGGACGGCGCCACGATGACGCCATATTTGCCGCCTTCGAGCGCCGGGTTTTGTTGAGAAATGTTCGGAACCTTATCGTGCAATCCTTCCCACTGTTTCAGAACTTTCTGGGCGTCATCCTGCCGCTTCAAGCGCGCGTAAGCCGTAAAGCTGCGGAAGAGCGCGGCGACGTAGAAGTTCTGGCCTCGGCCAAAACCCATTTCGATCACATGATGGTAGGCGTCCAGGGACTCATTCAGTTTCTTTTCGGCGAAATTCACGGTCCCCAGATTGAACCAGGTGGCGGGGTCCTGAGGATCGACGGCAATGACCCGTTGCAGGGCAGCTTCGGCTTCCGGATAGCGGAGTTCGCGCTGATAGAGGATGCCCAGGTTATAGTCGGCGGCCACGAGGTGTGGATCCATCTGCTTGGCCGTGGTCATTTCGCCCAGCGCGGCGTCCAGTTTGTTCGCCTGCATCAACGCCATGCCCAGGTTCAAGTGGTCCACGGCCGACGCTTTTCCGGAGGCCACCACCTTCTGAAATTGCTCGATGGCTTCGGCGTATTTGCCCTGCTCATAATAGGCTTTGCCGAGGTTGCGGAAGGTTTGCAGTTGTGCGGACGGCGCCGTCACAATTTGCCTGGCCGGGTGCGAACCTGACCTCGAGCCGGTGGGCCGGGTTTGCGCGAAGATGAAAAGGCCGGCGAGGATCACGGCCAAACTCATGACCACGCGAGTGCTGGATACCAGGTAGAATCGTTGCATTCGGTCTCTCAGGTTTGCCGAGCTCAGGACGCTCCGCAGGATTGCAAGCAAAGCGTTCATTATACATTTATTGGCGAAATGAGATAGCCAAGAGCGCAAAATGCGGCGCTGTCCTGATATGAACGTAGCGCCGCCATCTCCGATTCCTGGAGTCCGATCGTCTCCATCGGAGTCCGCAGATCGGACTTGGCGGCTCAATGCCGGCTGGAAGCCGGCGCTACATCTGAAATCAGGGCGGCACCCCAAATATTAGTGTCGAAGAGTCATCCGTAATTTTTAGATAACTCCTTTTGTTTCATCAACATATTCTGATGAAAACCATAAGTTGTTTTGTTTTCAACAACTTCTGTTCATGGCCAAAAGCTGACATTTTTTCTACATGTGTTTTCAATAACTTCTGCATACTACCCTTCATTTTCTTGGGGCCCTTTTTTTTGGAGCGCCGCGCCCCACAATTTTGTTAAACGATTTGATTTCTATAACTTGGCGACTTACACGAATCATGGGAAATACCGCTAACCGCCTTTATTATCATCAACATATTCTGAGGAAATCTCTAAATGCCAAGAACCTGGGCCACTGCTTTGACCCGTCGACGCGAGGCTGTTTGACCATTGCCCGGTTCCCGCAAGGGAAACACCGCACGGAGCCATCGGTGAAGCCTGCCGAACCGGATTAGGGAAGGCAGGGGCGGTTCGCGAACCGCCCCTACGCCCGATTCGCGCCGGCGTCGCACTGGCCTCACATTCTAGTATATCATGGCTATTTCTCTTGTCAAGCACAAAGAGGCTACATTAAAAGAAATGGGCGAATGACGACAAAACGTCAAAGGAAGAGCAACTGCAGCGCGCCGATGCATTGGGGCGCTACACCCGCTTTGCCCTTACGCCGATTTGCGATCATGTTTCCACTCGGCGTTCGCAATAAACTTCACAAAAACTTCATGAAAAGTTCGCTTGACAGCCTGGCGGTTCAGTGTTAAACCGCTCGCATCAAGTCGGGCTTTACTTGATTGCCTGCATCCAGTCTGGCTTAGCTCGATCGCCCGCATCAAGTCTGGCCTAAATCAATCACATACATCAAGTTTGGCTTAACTCCTGCCCTTGGGGGGGTAGGGGGTAGAATTCTTACATCATCATAGGGGGGTGGGTCATGACAAACAGCAGATCTCGGGCATGGACAGTCCTGTTGGGCTGCATGGCCGTGGCTTGGAGTTTGCTATTTTCTGGGGGCCTGAAAGTCCCCACCGGCATGGCAACTTTGCGGGGAAAGGTTACGGCCCCCGCGGGTGCCTTGATTCCGGGAACACAGGTTTCAGTTCCAAGGCCGGCGGCGAAGGCCGCTCGCGCGAGCCTTAAACCTCGGCAAGGATTTTCCCGTTTGCCGGTGGCGGCGCAGCCGGTAGTCTCCGCCACACTGGGGAAGAACGATTCGCGCTATCAGGTGGGGATGATAGGGGGCGCGTTGCGCGCTGAAAACCCCGCCCAGACGCTTCAGGCGGATTTCACGCCGCAGGGCATGGAGGTGCGCTCGGGCCAGGTGCGCTGGCGGCTGGCGCTGGCTGGCTACGGCTATGGCGACCATCTTGAAAAGGTGGGCGACGCTGTTCCCCAGAGCCGGGCCAACCGGGTGGAGTACCACCGTGGCCCGCTGGTGGAGTGGTACATGAACGGGCCGGCGGGGCTGGAGCAGGGCTTTACGCTCAATGCGCCTCCGGTGCCCGGGACACGGGACACGGGATACGGGACACCGAACTCCTCAACTCTGACTTTCGAGCTCAAGATTGGGGGAGACCTGACGGCTACGGCTGACTCCCCGGCTAAGGGGCAGGAGGGGGGGTGGCCGCAGGGATTGACACTGCGCGACGGTAACGGACAAGCGGCGCTCCGGTACACCGGCCTCGCCGCTCATGACGCCAGCGGACGCATGCTGGCGGCTTGGCTGGAGGTAGGGAAAAAAGAGTTGCGGCTGCGGGTAAACGACGCCGGGGCGCGCTATCCCGTGGTGGTGGACCCATTCGTCCAGCAGGCCGAGCTGACCGCCTCGGACGGGGCGGCTGGCGACCAGTTCGGCAACGCTGTGGCCATTAGTAGCGACGGCACCACCATCGTGGTCGGCGCGCCTGATGCTACCATTGGCTCCAACACGAACCAGGGCGCGGCGTATGTCTTCGTTATGTCCTCGGGCGGCTGGGGTACCACTTCCACCTTCACCGCCAAGCTGACCGCCTCGGACGGGGTGGCAACCGACCAGTTCGGCAACGCTGTGGCCGTTAGTAGCGACGGTAGCACCATCGTGGCCGGCGCGTATTATGCTCCCTACAATTCCACCCTCCCCGGCCCGGGCGCGGCGTATGTCTTCGTCAAACCCGGGGGCGGCTGGGCAACCACCTCCACCTTCACCGCCAAGCTGACCGCCTCGGACGGGGCAGCGATCGATTCGTTGGGCTGCTCTGTGGGGGTTAGCGGCGACGGCAGCACCGTCGTGGCCGGCGCGTCTGGTGCTCCCTACAATTCCACCACCTTCACCCCCGGCCCGGGCGCGGCGTATGTCTTCGTCAAACCCGGGGGCGGCTGGGCAACCACCTCCACGTTCACCGCCAAGCTGACCGCCTCGGATGGGGAGAGCGGCGACTTCTTCGGTGCGGGAGTGGGCGTGAACAGCGGCGGCAGCACCATCGTGGCCGGCGCAATTCAGTATGACCGCGCTGGCCCGGGCGCGGCGTATGTCTTCGTCATGCCGAGCAGCGGCGGCTGGGCAACTACGTCCACCTTCACCGCCGAGCTGACCCCCTCGGACGGCGCGGCGTACGACGAATTGGGCAGTTCTGTGGGCATCAGCAGCGACGGCAGCACCATCGTGGCTGGCGCGCCTACTGCTACCATCAGTTCTAACTCCGGGCAAGGCGCGGCGTATGTCTTCGTCTTGCCGAGCAGCGGCGGCTGGGTGAGCAGTAACGAGACGGCCAAGCTCACCGCCTCGGACGGGGCGCCCGGCGATTCCTTGGGCAGTTCTGTGGGCATCAGCAACGACGGCAGCACCATCGTGGCCGGAGCGCCTGATGCTACCATCAGTTCCAACACCGGGCAAGGCGCGGCGTATGTCTTCGTCTTGCCTGGCAGCGGCGGGTGGGTGAGCGCAAACGAGACCGCCAAGCTGACCGCTTCGGGCGGGGCGAGCGCAAGCGAGACCGCTAAGCCCGCCACTTCGGGCGGGGCGAGCGGCGCCAGCTTGGGCACCTCTGTGTGCATCAGCGGCGACGGCCTAAGCATTGCGGCAGGCGCGATTGGCGGCAACAACAATCAGGGCGCGGGGTATGTCTTTCTCACGGCTCCGACGGTGACGTTTACGGGTGCGCCGGCAAGCGAACCTTACCAGGGGACGTTCAGCGTACCGAATGCGACGACCAATAGTTCGACATTGCCGGTGTACACGTCAGGCGGATCATGCTCCAACAGCGGCGGCACGACGACGTATACGATGACCAGCGGCACGGGAGCGTGCCACGAGATCGCAACCTGGCCTGGGGACGTCGACTACGCCTCAGCCAAAGTCATCCAGAGGACCACGGCCAGCAAGATTACTCCGACGGTGACGTTCACGGGTGCGCCGCCAAGCCAGGCTTACCAGGGGACGTTCACGGTGGCGAGCACAACCGACAGTTCGACTTCGCCGGTGTACACGGCAAGCGGATCGTGCACCAATGTCGGCACGCTCTACACGATGACGAAGGGGACGGGCGCCTGCACCCCGAAGGTGAGCTGGGTGACCGATGCCAACTACCTCCGGGCGAGCCTGACCCAGACGACCACCGCCAGCAAGATCGGCCAGACGGTCTCGTTCACGACGGGCGCTCCGGCGACGGCGAGTTACAAGAGCACCTTCCCGGTGGCCGCCAGTTCCGACTCCGGACTGACGGTAGCGTTGTCGGTGGCTGCGGGCAGCGTCTGCTCGCTGGGACCGCGGACGACGGTGAGCGGGGTGACCAGCGCAAAGGTGACCATGAAGGGTGGCACCGGAACCTGCTATATAGACGCCAACCAAGCCGGCAATAGTAACTACACCGCGGCGACCCAACAACAAACCTGGGCCGCAGCTCTGAAAATCGGCCAGACAATTACGTTCACGACCCCGGCTCCGTCGAGTGCGAGCGTCAACAGCACCTTCCCGGTGGCTGCCGATTCCAGCTCCGGGCTGACGGTCGGGTTGTCCGTGGATGCGGGCAGCACGGGCGTGTGCAAGCTGGGACCGCGGACGATTGTTAGCGGCGTGACCAACGCGACGGTGACCATGCTAAAGAGTACCGGAACCTGCACCATTGACGCCAACCAGGCAGGTAACGGCAACTACAGCGCGGCGGCGCAACAACAAACTTCGGCCGCAGCTACTCCGTAAATCGGCCGGACAAAAACGGTTCACCACGGAGGCACGGAGACCACGGAGAAGAGCACTGCTGCTGGCGCGGGTAGGGGCTACGGGTGGTTAGGGCATCAACCCACAGCCTTTATCCGCGCCTTTTCTCTGTGAACTCTGTGTCTCTGTGGTGATGTCTTTCTTGGGTTGCGGCGGGCGCGGGGTTTGGGTGGCGCTACCGCTGAGGGGCGGGAACGTATTTCCGGTTTTGCGGTCCCGTGTATTCCGCCAGCGGCCGGATCAGCTTGTTGTTCGCGTATTGTTCAAGCACATGCGCGGTCCAGCCGGAGATGCGGCTGACGGCAAAGATCAGCGGGTAGAGATCCACCGGAATTCCCAAAACGTAATAGGCCGAGGCGGAATAGAAATCCACGTTGGCGTTGATATTTTTCTCGCGGATCATCAGGTCTTCAATCTTCTTGGAAATCTCAAACCACTGGGTCTGGCCGGCGCGGACGCCCAGCGCTTCCGACATCTTGCGCAGCACGGTGGCGCGCGGGTCTTCAGTGCGGTAGACGCGGTGGCCGAATCCCATCACCTTTTTCTTCTGCGCCAGGAGGTTGTGAAGGTAATCGTCCACGCGCTCCGGGGTTTGAATCTCCAGCAGCATCTTCATCACTTGCTCGTTGGCGCCGCCGTGCAGCGGCCCCTTGAGCGTCCCGATGCCGGAAGTCACGGCAGAGTGCAGGTCGGAAAGCGTCGAGGCAGTTACGCGCGCGGCAAAAGTCGAGGCGTTGAAACTGTGGTCGGCGTGCAAGATCAAGGCGATGTCAAACCAACGCGCGGACTCTTCATCGGGCATCCGGCCGCTGAGCATGTAGAGGAAGTTGGCGGCGTGGCTCAACTGGGGAGCCGGTGAGAGGGCTTCCTGCCCCTGCCGGATTCGCCCGAAGGCCGCCACCAGCGTGCCCATTTGGGCGGTCAAGCGCAGCGCCTTGCGGCGGTTCGCCTCCTCCGACATGTCGTTCGCCTCGGGGTCGTAGAGCGACAGCGCGGAAACGGCGGTGCGCAGCATTTCCATCGGGTGCTGCGGCGGCGGGAGGCGCTTCAGCAGGTCCAGGATTTCCGGTGGAACCGGCCGGTTGGCGGCCAACTGGCCTTGGAATTCCTCCAGCTCTTTCCTCCCCGGGAGCCGGCCATGCCATAGGAGATAAACGACCTCTTCGAAGGTGGAGTGCTCGGCAAGATCGTGAATGTCGTAGCCGCGATAGACGAGCGTGCCTTTTTCTCCATCAATGGCGCAAATCTCCGACGTGGCGATGACCACGTCCTGAAGGCCCACTTTGACCTCTGGCATGACGTATTTCTCCCGGGAATTTTTTTGGAATGTTCGTGTGAATCACCCACCATGATACACGAGGCCATTGAATCGGAACAAGGAGGATTCGGTGAAGTCCAGGGTCACGTCAAAGTCCGACGGGGGTTGAAAGGGACCCCTCACCCACCGCCTTGCGGTCCCCCCTCTCCCCAAAGGGAGAGGGAATAGAAATCAAAATCACAGCCCTCTCCAAGGGGGAGAGGGGGGACCGCAAGGCGGTGGGTGAGGGGTCCCTTCATGGGTGATATATCCATAGGTATGGAGGTATGCTACGCCGGGGACTTTGACGGAGCCCTGGGTGAAGTCCATCTTGGGTTGCGACCGGCAGCCGCGCTGTGTAGAATGGTCCCTCTCTGGCAGGCAGCTTCATGCGGAAACCAGGCGTGATGACGAAGATTGTTCTGCTCGCGATTTCTATCCTGGCGTCGAGCCTCGCGGCCGCTGGGCAGGCGCCGGCCGGGCCCAACCACGCCCTGGATGAGGACGACCGTCATGATGCCGCGCGCGGCCTCACGATGATGATGGACGGCGACCTTCAAGGCGCCGCCGAGGTTTTCCAGCAGATCGAGCAGAAAGACCCCGATTCACCTCTGGGCTATGTGCTGGAAGCCGACACCACCTGGTGGAAAATTTATTATGTTACCGCCGATTTGACCGATCCTGACGTCTTCGATGTCGCCAACATGGAAGCGACGCCCTATGACTCCCACTTCGACGACCTCGATAGCGTGGCGATTCGCAAAGCCGAGGCGCGCATTCACCAGCGCCAGGATCTTGCGCGTAGCGATCTTTACGAGGGTTACGCCTACGCCTTGCGCGCCCGGTTGGAAGGCTTGCACGACCGGGACTTGGCCACCGCTCGCGCCGGCAAGAGGATGCGCACGCACCTCCTCCGGGCGTTGCAGCTCGATCCCAGCCTCACGGACGCCTATCTGGGCATCGGTATCTATAACTACTTTGTGGACACGCTCCCGGAGATTGTTAAATTCCTGAGCCTGTTCATAGGGCTACCGGGCGGCAGTCGCACGGAAGGCCTTCAGCAGCTCCAGCTCTGCGCCGAGAAGGGCGAGTTGGGGAGGCCGGAAGCGAAGTTTTATCTCGCCAAGGACTACTCGCGCTCGAGCGAAAAGCAGTATGAGAAATCACTGCGCCTCTTTGGTGAGCTACAACAGGAATTTCCCCACAACCCCCTCTGGCCGATGCTCATGGGCAGCCTGCACTACCGCCTGGGTGACCCGCAAAAAGGCGAGGAAATCTACCGCGAGGTCTATCAAATGACCGCGGGAAAGGATTCCGAAGTAGATAAGGCAGTGCATCACGCCGCAAGCCAAGCCCTGCAACGACAACATCCGGAACAGAAGTTCCCCTGAAGGAATCGGGTGATCGGATGATCGGGTGATCGGGTGAACAAGAGATTGGTTCACCGGGCCGTTGAAGAACTTGCGCTCGAGGTGGCCGGTGAATCGAGGGGACTGATCGAGTTCATAACTCGGATTTCAGCGATGACGTGATTTCGGGAACGGTCTTGTGTTCACCCGATCACCCGATCATCGGATCACCCGATCGTTTGATCACCCGATTAGTTTCAGGGTTTGTTCATGCGCGTGGTAGGAGCTGCGGACGAGGGGGCCGGATTCGACGTGGCGAATCCCCGCCCGTTCGGCTTGCTGTTTGAGGGCGGCAAATTCCTCGGGTGAGTAGAAGCGCGCCACCGGCAACTGCTCGCCCGAGGGGCGCAAGTACTGGCCGATGGTGACGATATCGACGCCCGCGGCGGCCAAGTCCCTTAGCACCGCGCAGGTTTCGTCGAAGGTTTCGCCCAACCCCACCATCAGCCCGGACTTCGTAGGAATCGTGGGAGCAATTTCGCGCGAGTGCCGCAACAGGCGCAGCGACCGCTCATAGCGCGAGCCGCGTCGCGCCACGGGGTACAGGCGGGGCACGGTTTCAATGTTGTGATTCAGAATGTCCGGCCGGGCGCCCAGCACGATTTCCAGCGCCGGGTCGGAGCCGCGGAAGTCCGGAATCAGCACTTCCACCTGGCAGGCGGGAATACGTTCGCGTAAGGCGTCGATGGTTTGGGCAAAAATCGTGGCCCCTCCGTCTTCCAGGTCGTCGCGGTCGACCGACGTCACCACCACGTACTTCAATCCCATATGGGCGGCGGCCTCGGCCACGCGCGCGGGTTCCGCCCCATCGACTTCGCCCGCCGGCTTGCCCTTGGGTACGGCACAGAAGCCGCACCGCCGCGTGCACAGTTCGCCCAGAATCATGAAAGTCGCCGTGCGATGGCGCCAGCACTCAGCGATATTCGGGCAGCGGGCGCTTTCGCACACGGTGTGCAATCCGAGACCCCGCATCAGCCGCTTCAGGTCAAAGTAGTTTTCGCCTGCGGGGAGCCGTACCTTTAGCCATTCGGGCCGCCGGACGGCCGCCTGCGGCAAACCGATTTGTACCAGATCGCCCATGCAATTTATTGTAGCCCGATTGTCCCGGCGGCACAATCGCGCAAGTCAGGCCACGGCGTCTCAGACAGTGCTCAGAAAACGGTTGACCGGCAAGTACGATTGGTTGTATATGGCTCGTGCATTGTGGATAGGAGGCGAATCCTTGAGAATCTCCGTTAATCCCTGCCCAAGCGGGGTGTGGATCGCCGCGCTGCTGTTGTCCGGGACACTTGCGGGCGCCGCTCGGGGCGAGCAGCTTGGCTATCACGACATAAAGACTGATTCCTCGGGAAAAATTGTCCCCTGGTATGGAACCGGCCCCTCTCAGGCCTACGATCACGACATCCGGCTGCTCTTCGCTTTCTGGAAAAACATGCGCAATTGTCCGAACGGCGTGCCCATGTACATGCAGCACCAGGTCTGGAAACCCGACGAAGAGGACCCCCGAGGGCTGGGCGGCGACCAAATCAACATGGCACTTTCGTCCTGGACCCTGCTCTATGGCTATCTTGGCGACCCGGCGGTCCGCGCCAACATGGTCTTTATGGCCGATTACTGGCTGGCGCACGGAATGTCCGGGAAGAGCGACGCCTGGGGCAATCTGCCGTACCCTTACAATATGGTGCTCCATTCCGGCGTGTACGACGGAGACATGCGGGCCGGCAAAGGCTTCCTGCAACCTGACAAAGCCGCCAGCTTCGGCGCGGAGCTGATGGTTCTGTACAAAATGACCGGAAACCCGCAGTACCTCCACGCCGCCGTCAGCATTGCCGACACGCTGGCGGCCAAGGTGCAACCCGGAGATAGCGACAATTCGCCCTGGCCCTTCCGCGTTCACGCCCAGACGGGCGAGGTCCACCGGGTGGTGAAGGACGGCAAAACCTTCCTCGCCTCGTACACCAGCAACTACTCCGGGGCATTAATACTCTTTAATAGTCTGTCAGCTTTAAAGCAGCCGAGCGCCGCCCAGTACGCCGCGGCAGCCGCGACGGTCGGCGCCTGGCTGAAGAACTACCCGATGAAGACGAACAAGTGGGGGCCGTTCTTCGAGGACGTTGCCACCGAAAATTTCTCCGACACCGAGATCAACGCCGACACCCTGGCGCGCTACATTCTCGAGCACCCTGCCTGGGACGCGCATTGGCGCAAGGACGCGGCGGCGATTCTCGACTGGAGCTATCAGTCGTTCGCCAACCACGAATGGGACAAGTTCGGGGTGACGCCCATCAATGAGCAGACGGCTTACCGGGTGCCCGGCAACAGCCACACCTCCCGCCACGCGTCGGTGGAGCTGCTATACTGCGAAAAGACAGGCGATATGACCCTCAAGGAGGCCGCCCTCCGCCGTCTGAACTGGGCTACCTACATGGTTGATGTCGACGGCAAGAACCGTTACCCGCGCGACGATATTTGGCTCACGGACGGTTATGGCGATTACGTGCGGCACTACCTGCGCGCCATGGCGTCCTTCCCGGAGCTGGCGCCGGACGACCAGAATCACCTCTTGCGGACGACCTCGGTGATCCAAACCATCTCTTACGCGGACGACGCCATCACCTACACCAAATTCGACCGCAACTCGACCGAACGCTTCAAACTGGGCCTCTGGGCGCCGAAATCGGTTGCCGGCGGAACGATGCAGTGGAATCCGGAAAGCAAGGTGCTGACCGTCCAGGCGACGGAGAAATCCGTACGCATCACGCGCGCTGAGTAAATGGTGAGCAGACCATGGCTAGTACGGCACGCCCAGCAAGTGGGCGGTGATATAGCGATTCAACTCTTCGTAGTCGCGCTGCTGGATCAACTCGGCTTGCAAGGGGCGATTCAGGGTGCGCACTTTCTCCACCAGCCAGAGGAAGGTCTGCTTGCTGTTGGCGAGGTGTTTCATGGAGACGGCCTGCTTCTGGGTGCGCATGGCCTTAACGTCCAGGCCCACGTACTCGCCGTGGCGGCCGTAGCCATTCTCCTCCAAAACCCGCACCTGGTTGAAGGCGCGGCGCAGATCGACTTCCCCGAAGGATTTATCCTCATCGAATTTCAAGCCGCTCTGGTCGTTCAAATGGACGCTCCACAGCTTGTGGAAGGAGAGCGCGTAGCCCATTTCATCCGAGGGGTCCAAACCCGCCAGGATCTGGTGCGCGGTTTCAATCAGAATCCCCATGCGGGAGGGGTCGAGGGTGCGGTAACCCAGGGCCAGCGCATGGCCGGCCGTCGGAATGTAGGCTTGGTCAGTGGGTTCATTGGGCTTGGGCTCCACCAGGATGCGCAAGTCCGGGTCATATTCAAGCAGTTTGTTGATGGCCTCCAGCAGGTGCTGCACAGCCTGCGGGACGGACTTGGCTTCGCGCACGTAAGTGCCCTCCCGCGCCAGCCAGAGCACCATGAGGCGCGTGCCCAACTCGTGGGCGATATCGACCGCCTTGAGCGACCTTTCCACGGCATAGGCGCGATCCGCCGGGTCGTTGGAAGTGTACGCCCCGTCAATGGTGTGCGGGCTGAACCATAACCGCGGGGCCACAAACTCCGCGGCCAGACCGTAGTCTGCCAGAATTTGCTTCGTGGCGCGCGCTTGCTTCGTAATCTCGGCGGGGCTGAGCGAATCGAGGTCGGGCACGGCGTCGTCGTCATGAAACTGCAGGGCGTCAAATCCCAATTCCTTGGCGATTTTCACCTTTTCCAGAAAACTCAGGGGTTCCCGCACCACCGGGCCAAAGGGATCGGCCCCTTCACTGATGTTCCACGGTCCAAAGGAAAAACGATATGAGGTGAAGCTTTCGTCCATGGTGTCCTCCGCAACTTATCCGTGGGGTTGTATCGCGGAAGGAAAAGATTGTCAAGATATTTTGTTATAATAAGAATGAATTTCTGCGGTAATATGCCTTTTGTCTTTCTATTTATGCTCTTTCAAGGATACCAATCCGGTGGGTTGTGGTCAGAGACCATTTCCGCACAGACGCGCAGACGCCTGCGGCGCACCACTGATGATGAAAATGCGCGAAGCGCCTTGGAGTGCGGTAGCAGCAGCTACCGCCTTCCGCCTTCGGTTCATTCGGCAAATGTGCGTGCGGAGTAGAAAAAAAGGCGGTAGCTGCTGCTACCGCACTCCAAGGTGCCTTCGGCATATTTATTTTCAGCAAAGGCCAGCAAGCGGCATAGCCGCTGGCCAGTGCGCAAACTTGTGACTCAGAGCGCCAGGAGAACCATCCCATGCCCAGGATCAGCCCTCTTAAGACTTACCTCGCTCGGCTGCTCTCGCTGATTCATCAAGACGGTTCCGTTTCGCGGAGCCAGTTGGTGAAATACACCGGATACAGCACTTTCCTGGTCTCGAAACTCACCGACCGCCTCCTCAAAGACGTTCTCATCCGGGAGGTGGCCGTCGCCAAATCTTCCGTGGGCCGGCCCCCCAGCATGCTCTCCATCAACCCGGACATCGGACGGCTGGTGGGCGTACACGTGGGGAGTATCAACCTGCGCGTCGCCGTAACCGATATGTCCGGTAATGTCTTGGCGCAGCGGATTGGCCGGAGCCTGGTGCAACAGGCGCCGGAGAAATCGCTCGCCCACATCCTCCGGGTGATTTCGGCCACGGCCAAAGCCGCCCATGTCAAGAAAGAAAATATATCCGCAATCGGCATCGGGATCGGCGGAATCGTCGATCGAACGCGCGGAATCATCCTGTCCTGGCCCAAGGTGCCCTCCTGGATCAACGTGCCCCTGCGGAGTTTCATCCAGGACCACTTCGGGACCCTCGTCGAAGTGGAAGACATTCCGCGCACCATGGCGCTGGCGGAAAGGCGGCTCGGAAAGGGCCGAGGAGCAAGCGAGTTTATCTACGTCGCGCTCGGGGCGGGTACGGGCTCCGCGTTATTCTTTGGCGGAAGGCTCTATACCGGCAAAGAAGGCTTTGCGGGAGAGTTTGGGCACACCACCATCGATGAGAAAGGCCCCCTGTGTTCGTGCGGGAACCGGGGGTGCGTGGAAGCCTCGGTATCGGCCTCGACGATTATCCAGCGCGCCAAGGAAGCCCTCACCTTGGGCGCGAGCAGCCAGCTTCAGAGGGTGGTTCGAGAAAACGGCGGCGCCGTTACCCTGGAAACCATTGCCCGGGCGGCGGAGGCGCACGACAGGTTCTGCTTAAGCCTGCTTTCCGAGGTCGGCCTCCATATCGGGACGGGTATAGCCGGCTTGATCAATCTGCTCAACCCCGAGATGGTCATCCTGGGAGGTGGTTTGCCGAAAGCCGCCGGAAAGTGGCTGCTGCCTTCCATCAAGCGCATGGTTGAGGAGAGAGCCTTGGAGAACCCCGCCCAACATGTGTCGATTGAGCTATCCGATCTTAACGAAATCGATTGGGCGCGGGGTGCCGCATTCCTGGTGAGCGAGAAAGCCATTCTCGGGATTCTCTCCAATGTAACATAAGCAGCGCGGGGGATCGGCTTGTGGCAAGGTCGATCCGTGGAAGGCCCAGCGTATTTATACCCTTTAAAACAATTCCAAAAAGAATACAAGGCGTAAGACCGCAGGAATTAATTCTTATTATAAAAAACGCCTTGACAAACAGGAGTTTCTGTATTATGAATGCCGCGCTTTTATATGCAAATCCCTGATCTCCGATCGGGAGGTCCAAGCTGCTAAACTGCCCGAGGCGCCGGCCAGGTGAGGACCGATGCAGTCGGGTTCGGCGGGGGATGAAATCATCAGGGAGGCCGAAATGAAGCTCATAAGAATTCTTTCCCTCTTCGCTGTCATTCTTTGGGCGTTGCCGCTCGGAGCCCAAATCGATCGAGGCATTCTCGAAGGCACGGTTACCGACCCGGGGGGGGCCGTGATACCGGGAGTTGAGGTTACGGTTACCTCCGTGGAATCGGGTGTGGTGACGACGACCAAGACCAACGGAGTCGGGTACTATTTCGTGCCGGATCTGATACCGGGGATGTACAAAGCCCGACTCGTGTCGGCGGGCTTCTCCCCGTTGGAGCTAACGGATATCGCGGTCCTCGCCGGCAAGCAGAGCAGGCTGGACGCGCAATTGAAGGTGGGGCAGACCCGGCAGACAATCGAGGTGGCCGCCAACGTCGCGCAAGTCGAGATCGCTCCCACCAACTACAGCACCACTTTGACTTCCACCCTGGTCAGTGATCTCCCCCTGGCGGGCCGGGACATCCAGCAACTGGTATTTCTGATGCCGGGAGTTACCGCGGAGGCCGGCCCTCCCGGCTCAACTTTCGGATTTAACAGCCAATACGGGAGCTGGCCCGACCCCACCCACTTGCAGGGCTCCGCCCTGGAAGTCAACGGCGGCTCGGGAGGTGCGAACGCGTGGTATATCGATGGCAGCCTCAACGTTTCCGGCATCGGCGAGAATGAGGCCGTGAATCCGTCGCCCGATGCCGTGGAGCAGTTTCAAGCGGTCACGAGCGCGTTTGCCGCGGAATACGGCCATACCGCCGGCGGAGTGTTCAATGTCGTGCTGAAATCCGGCACCAACCAGTTCCATGGCGACCTCTACGACTATGTGCGCAATAGCGCCACGAATGCGCGTAACCCCTTCACTTCGATCAGTACGACGGGGCAGATCATCCCCTCTCGGGTGCTCCACTTCAACGATGCGGGAGGCACGCTGGGAGGACCGGTCTACATCCCGCACCTCTACAATGGTAAGAACCGGACGTTCTTCTTTTTCTCCTATGACGATTCCATCCTGCACCTTCAGGGTGCGCAGACTCTCACCGTTCCTACGGCCGCGATGCGCAGCGGTGATTTCAGCGAGGTCCCCAACATCGCCCAGTTGGGCATCTACAATCCGTATTCGACCATGGGGCCGGACAGTCAGGGCAACTTCGCACGTTCGGCCTTTGGAGCGGATATTACCCCCGGTGGTTGCACCGGTTCGATCGTGGGCGGGTTGGCGGTGAATCCCACCGCCGCGACCTGCAATTTTTCAAGCCAGATCCCCGCGACAATTCAGACGCCGAACGGCACCGTCCCGGGCCTCAATCCCACGGCACTCTATTTTCTCAATTCCTATCCCTTGCCCGATTTCACAAGCCCGCTCAGCGGATGTCCCATGGGGAATGGTGGATTTCCCGTCTGCGATAATTATCTGGGAACGGTGGGGAACTCGGAGGTATCCAAAAACCTCTCCCTGAAAATTGACCATCAATGGAGCGAGAAGAATAAATTCTTCGGCGAATGGCTCTACAATCCCGGCGCCTATCGGTTCTACCGCGTCCCGTGGACCGGCCCGTCCGCTCCGATGTCCCTGGTGGGATATGGCGGTACATACCCGATGGATTCCAAAAGCCAAGTCATCGCGTTCGGAAACACCTACACGTTGAGTCCCACCACCATCAACGAATTCCGGGCCGGCTACTCCCGCCAGCGGATTGCCGCCAGCTTAGGCGCCTTGAGCGGGATCATGGACCTTTCCGGCACCGAGAAAGAACTCGCCCCGTTAAACATTCCCACTCAGCCCCAGTTTTATCCGGTGCCCTATTTTTCGGTTTCCCTGCCTGCCGGAGGCAGCTTAGGCATAGGAACGCAGTCGTGGAGCGACACGTACCAGATTAGCGAGGCTTACACCTTTCAGGACAATGTGACTTTGGTCCGCGGCAAACACACGCTGAAGACCGGATTGATGTACCGGTTGGAGCACGGCGCCTGGGGCGGCGGTGTGCCCACCACCTTGGGCTTCGGCGGAGGTACGGACGACGATCCGATCACCCATCTTGGAGGAGGCGGGGGGCTTGCCGAGTTACTGATGGGGGCTGTTCCCAACGGCGCTGGCACCGGGTATCAGCAACCCCTCTACCTTCGCTGGCGTTATTGGGCAGGCTTTTTCCAGGATGATTTTCGGGTCACCCCGAATTTCACCCTGAGTCTCGGCCTTCGTTATGACCTGTATGGTTATGCCAAGAATCGAATCGCTCCTCTGCAAGGCAAGTTCTGTACGTCCTGTGCGAATCCCCTTACGGGCCTCCCCGGTGAGGTGGTCTACCCGGGACAGCCGGGTGGTATCCCCTTGGGGAACGACTACTATCCCGCCAACAAGACCGACGTTGCGCCGCGCTTCAATATTGCCTGGACGCCCTTTCATGATAATAAGAAGACCGTAATCCGCGCCGGCTACGACATCTTTTACAGCGATGTCACGAATGAAACGAACAATCCGGGTGAAGGTCTGGGGAATACTCCGGGTCTATTCCCGATCACCAGTTGGAACGCCAGTTACTACCCGAACCAATGCGCATCATTTACGGGATCTTGTGTGGCGTTTCCACTCATGCCTTCGACCACCGGCCTGGGCACCTTCGCTACACCGCCGTATACGAACACCCTCCCTGCCTACCAGAAAGCTCCCATGCTCGGCAGCGCACTCTACCAGTTCGTAAAACCCGTCCGCGATCCGATGGTGGGGCGATGGGATCTGGAAATTGAGCGCGAGCTACCCCGCAATCTTTACCTCAGCGTGGGTTACGTCGGTGAGCAGGCAACCCATCTGCCCACCGACTTCTACCGGAACTTCAATTACATACCGTTGAGCAAGCAGATCCAGTTGCGCAGTAGCATCAACAACGCGGTTCCGATCACGAACTATTATTCCGGGACAGCCGCCGCCGCATTAGCCAACATCTGGGGTAGTGACGAACTGCCGCTTAGCATCCTGCTGACCCCGTTTCCGGCGTTCTCGGGTCTCAGCCAGATACCCGCCTACGACGCCAACACCAGCTACGACGCACTCAACATGCGTTTGCAAAAGCGTCTGTCCTCCGGGTTCACCTTTGTGGCCGCCTACACTTACTCCAAGAAGATCTCCTCAGAGAAGGTCACTCAGGCAGGTGTCGAAAACTCCGACCCGTTCCACGTGAGCCTGGCCAATAGCATTGGCAGCTTCCTGGGAGGGCGGACGTCCGTGGGGATTCCCTATTGGGCCAGCTCGTACCAGAACGCAGACAATCGGCAGGGTGACCGGGCCCTGGCGGTCGACGATATTCCCCAGATGTTCAACTTCGCGACGACTTATGAACTGCCGCTTGGGAAGGGCAAGGCGCTCCTGAACCAAGGCCGCTGGTTGAACGGCGTATTCGGCGGTTGGCAACTGAGCGGGACGTTCAACGCCGAAAGCGGCGTACCCGTTGCCGTCTCAGGCCCTTGCGACCAAATCACCTGTCGACCGGATCTGATTGGCAACCCCAAAGCCGTGCCGGGAGGTCGGAACCAGGCGGACTGGATCAATCCGGCCGCCTTTTCACCTCCTTTCGGCGCCGATCAGAGTTTTTGGACAAATTACGATCCCAGCTCCCCCCTGGCTTACCAATGGGGCACGGCGGGAGCGATCATTCCCGGCCTCTTCGCTCCCGGCTTCTGGAACCTGGATGCCGCGTTGAGCAAGCGAATTCCCTTTGGGGAGAGCCGCTACTTCCAGTTTCGATGGGAATTATTCAACGCGCTGAATCACCAAAACCTGGCTTACCCGAACACGGGCTATTGCCTGCCGCCGGGACCCGACGGGGAGACCGATCTCGTGCACCAAGCGGGATGTCAATTCGGACGCATCACGAACGTCCAGACCGATCCGCGCGCCATGGAGTTTAGTTTGAAGTTTGTGTTCTAACGGGAGAATCCACTATGATACTAGCCTCGCAGATGGCCGGGCGCTCGCGCCGGCTGAGGACTCTGGCCGTAGGGCTCTTGATCACCGCGGCTTGGTCCTGGACGAACGCAACCGCGGGGGGTTTCCGGGCCTCGGTCGTCAAGCGGGACATTACACCGGAGACAAGCCAATGGCTTTGTGGTTATGGTCCCCGGCAATCCACCGGTGTCCATGACCGTCTTTATCATCGCATTGTCGCCATGGACGACGGCAAGACGCAGTTTTTCCTCATATCGACCGACATTGCCGAGGTTTCTCCTGCCTTTTACGACCAGATGATGCGGGAACTCGAAAAGCAGACGGGAATCAAGGCGTTGCAAGTATGGTGGATCGTAACGCATACGCATGCGGCCCCGGAGGTCGGGCCCCCGGGCCTGGATGGCGTGTTTATGCCGGAACGCTACCAACACGAATCCAATAACGAGTATTCGGCTCGCGTCGAGAAGGAGTTGATCGAAGGCATTAAGCAAGCCCGCGCCCAACTCGAACCCGCGCGCCTCGGAGTGGGGTGGGGTTTCGCCCTGGCTAACATTAACCGCCGCGCGCGAGATGTGGAGGGACCGGCTTTCCTGGGGTTGAACCCGGATGACCCGGCGGACCGCAGGATTGGACTCCTTCGTCTGGAGAAGGCGGACGGCACGCTTCTGGCCCTGATCGCAAACTATGCGATGCATGGAACGGTCTTGGGGCAGGAAAACAAGCTCATCAGTGGAGATGCGCCGGGAATCGTCGCGGAATATGTCGAACAGAAACTTGGTGCTCCCATGCTCTATATTCAAGGCGCAGCCGGAGACATGGCTCCGATCTATAGCGTTTATCCGGACTTCGAAAGTGGGCACCTCAGCCAATTCCGGGTATTGCTGGGAGACAGAATCCTGGAGGCGAATCGGCAGTTGGGTCCTACCACATCGGATGTGAAGCTTTCCCTCGACATGCAGACAGTTGAAACACCCTTGAGAAAGGACAACCTGGCTTGGCCTCCCGAACTGGGTGATTATATCCGGAAAACGAGCACGGGAGCAGCCGTCGTTCGCATCCCTGTCCGGTTCTTGCAGATCAATGAAGATATCGCTATCTGGGCCGCTCCCTTAGAACTCTTCTGTGAGATCGCCATGAATGTCAGGGACCGTTCTCCGTTTCCATTCACCTTCCACTACGGGTACTGCAACGGATTCCTGGGTTATTTTCCGACGAAAATCGCATTTGCCCAGGGAGGTTACGAGCCGAGTCCGGCCAGCTCACCTTATACTCCCCAAGGTGAGGCGGACTTGACTTCTGCCGTGGTTGCTTATTGGCAGGGTAGGCCACGGTAGAGTGGTGGGCCTAGTTTGGATTCCGGGCCAATTCCCGCGGCCCCTTGGAGGTAATAATGATGCGAAAAAAATCTTTGTTGTGGTTGGCGGTGGTGGCCGGGGGGGTGCTTGCGTTTATCCCCATGACTCGCGGCCAGGCGGGAGGTCAAGCGCCGATCTACCTCGATGCGAAGCGGCCCATCGAGGAGCGCATCGATGACCTCGTGAGCCGGATGACGCTCAAAGAGAAAGTCGGGCAGCTCAATTTACCGGCCTTTTTTGTTGATGCCCTGGGGAAAGATATTCCCTCCAAGATCGAGGCGTCCAAGAAATTCACGGCCGGAACGTTAAACCAGGAAATCGGCCCGGGCTGTGGATTCTTCGGCCTCGCCGGTCAGATTCTGAAGGAAGGCGCGCGCCAGCAAGCGGAGTACTTCAACGAACTGCAAAAGATCGCGCTCACCCGGACGCGTCTGAAGGTCCCGCTGATGGAAGATGAAGAGGGCACGCATGGCGCCATGTTTCCGGGAGCGACGGTTTTCCCCGAGGGCCTGGCCGTGGGCAGTTCCTTCGACATGGATCTGGTCAAGGCGATTTACGCGGCGGATGCGGCGGAGGCGCGCGCGGTGGGGATCCACATGCTTTCCACCCTGGTGATGGAAACGCTTCGCGACCCGCGCATGGGCCGGAACGAAGAGGCCTACACCGAAGATCCCTACCTTTATATGCGCATCGGCGAGGCGATCGTGCGAGCGACGCAAGGCGTCGACATCTCCGCCCCGGATAAGGTCATCGCGGTGCTCACGGACTTTCCCACGCAAAGCGAACCTGCCAGTGGCCTCGAGCGAGGAGCGATTGAGGTATCGGACCGCTCCTTGCGCGAAAATTTCATGCCGCCCTGGATCGGATCCATCACCAAAGCCGGGGGCTTGGGGGTGATGGCGGGTTATCCGGAAATCGAGGATGTGCCGGCGCACGCCTCGGTGAAATGGATGAACGATGTCCTGCGGCAGGAGATTGGCTTCCAGGGAGTCGTCGAGAGCGAAGGCGACGGCTTCGCCACTTTGCAATATGAGCACATCGTTCCCACTCAGAAGGAGGCGGGAGCGCTGGCTTTGCGGGCCGGGGTCGATTTGGATATCACCTACGAGCCCGCTTATATGGGACCTCTAGTGGAGAACGTGGAGGAGGGCCGAGTGCCCATGGCGCTGGTGGATCGCGCGCTGCGTAGGGTTCTCGAGATGAAATTCCGCCTGGGCCTCTTCGAGAATCCCTATGTCAACGTCGACCGCGCCGTCCAGGTCCTCCACTCGCAAGCTAATCAAGACCTGGCTCTGCGCGCCGGGCGCGAAGGGATCGTGTTACTAAAAAATGACAAAGGCCTGCTGCCGCTCAAGAAGGATTTGAAATCGGTGGCGGTGATCGGCCCCAACGCCGATGACGTGATGAACCAACTGGGTGATTATTCGCCGAGCAAGGTCCCGCAGCACGTGACGACCATGATCGAGGGAATCAAGGCCGCGGTCTCACCCCAAACCAAGGTCTCCTATGCGCGCGGGTGCGAAGTTACGGGCACGGACAAGAGCGGGTTTGCCGAAGCCGTGAAGGCCGCCCAGGGCGCCGACGTGGCCATTGTGGTGGTCGGAGAGAGACAGCACGAAGCTAACGTGGGCGGCCGCCAGGTTGGACCCACCGATGGAGAAGGGCACGATGTGGCCAGCCTGGATTTGTCGGGAGTGCAGGAGGACCTGATTCAAGCGGTCTTCGCGACCGGAACTCCCACCGTGGTGGTGCTCATCAACGGCCGGCCGCTCTCGACGCGCTGGACGTCCGAACACGTGCCGGCGCTCGTCGAGGCGTGGGAACCCGGCGAGCGCGGCGGGGAAGCGCTGGCCGACGTGCTCTTTGGGAATTACAACCCCACCGGACGCCTGGCCATCTCGGTGCCTCGGCACTCCGGACAATTGCCGGTCTATTACAACTTCAAACCCTCGAAGGGTTATTGGACAACCGGAGGCTGGTCCGAGGACAAGGGATACGTCGACATGCCCGGCACTCCGCTCTATCCCTTTGGATACGGCCTGAGCTATACCAACTTTGACTATAGCAATTTTCATGTTGAGCCCGCGGAAATCTACCCGGGCGGCGAGGCGCGCGTGACCCTGGACGTGAAAAACACCGGCGACCGGGCGGGCGTGGAGACCGTCCAGCTCTATATTCACGAGAAATACGCCCCGGTCTCTACCCCCGTCAAGCAACTGCGGGGATTTGAGCGAGTGGCCCTCGGTCCCGGTGAAACCAAGACCGTAACCCTGAAGCTTATCCCCGAAGATCTCCAGTTGCTCGATATCGACATGCGCTGGCGGGTCGTGCCGGGCGATTTCGAGATCATGGTGGGCAAATCGTCGGCAGAGATACCCCTGCAAGGATTGCTGAAGGTCACCCCGTAGCTACCGCGTCCGCATCCCGCAGCATGAAGGTCATGCGCCGATGGCCTTGCAGAGGATATCGGCCGTGATACCATCGAGGAGAGGCCCCTCCGGATGGAGATGTTTCCTCTGTTCCTCAAGCTCGAAGCACGCCCCTGTCTGCTGGTCGGGGCGGGGCGCGTGGGAGAAAGCAAGCTCCAGAGCCTCTTGCGGGCGGGAGCGCGCGTGAAGGTGGTCGCCCCCAAGGCGACGGCAGGCGTGCAGCGCCTCGCGCAGTCCGCGGCAATCGTTTGGCGCAAAAGGAAGTTCATGGCGCGCGACCTGGACGGCGTGTTCCTGGTGGTGGCCGCAACCGCCTCGCACGCTTTGAATGCGGTCATCTTTGAAGAGGCCCGCCGGCGCGGCGTTCTGTGTAACGCCGTGGACGATCCCCGCCACTGCGACTTCTATTACCCCGCGGTCGTGAGAAGGGGAAGCTTGCAGATTGCCATTTCGACCGGAGGGTCGAGCCCGGAACTTGCCGCACGCCTGCGAAAGGAACTGGAGTCTTGCTTCGATCCCGGGTACGGGCCCTGGCTGGACCACCTCCGTCGCCGGCGCGAAGCGTTGTTACGCGCGCCCATTCCGGCCGCACAGCGGCAGCACCTCCTGCGGCGGCTCGCCTCCCGCGGCGCTTTCGAGCAATTCCTCCGCAAAGCCAACCTAACCACGGCGGTCCACCACAAAGCCATAGTGAAGGAGGCAGGCTTCTAGGTCGGCTGGCCAGGTCGGGCGTTTCACAGACTGCCTTCAGCCGCGACGTGTTCAGGCCGTCTGCGGAATCCGGTAGTGATCGCGTCCGGCGCGAGCCCCCCTGCTGTTCGTAGTGTCCGCTCCTCCCACAGGCAGGAGGAGTGCCTGCGACGGTAGGGGTCGAATAACGCGGGAAATTCCCGGCCGGGCGTAGCAAGCGTGCTAAAATTACCTCGAATCGGCGCGTATGCCCCCAGAGACTGGCCGATTTCTGCCGGCGCACGTGCGGCGTCGCGAACCTCGCTCGGTCGCCAGGAGGGAAGCCGCGCCGGCACGGTTGTCCATTCTGAGGAGGCAAGTGGAAAGCGATTCGCTAAGCGTGGTCGTTCCTGTGTACAACGAGGAGGAGAACATCGCGCCTCTCGTTGAGCAGCTACAGGCAGCGCTGAGGGACTGGTCGGGGGACGTGGAATTCCTTTTCGTCGATGACGGCAGCACCGACGCGACGCTGGAACTTCTCGAGCGCGCCCAGTCGAGCGATCCACGAATTCGCATCGCGCACTTCCGCCGCAATTTAGGTCAAACCGCAGCCCTGGGGGCGGGCTTTCATTTGGCCAGGGGCCGCGCCGTGGTGACTCTGGATGGCGACCTGCAAAATGATCCAACGGAAATTCCCCGGCTCGCGCGGATGCTCTCCGATTGGGATGTCGTGTGCGGCATCCGGACCCGCCGGCAGGACACTTGGTGGAAGCGCCTGTCGTCCCGCATCGCCAACGGTTTTCGCAATTGGGTGACGGGCGACGATATTGTGGATACCGGCTGCACCTTGAAGGCCTATCGGCGCGAGTGCGTCGCGCGCCTGGAACTTTACAACGGTATGCACCGGTTCCTTCCCACGCTGCTGAAGATGCGCGGTTACCGTGTGGCGCAGGTACCGGTGAGTCATCACCCCCGCCACGCCGGCAAAACCAAGTATGATACCTGGCGGCGATTAAAGAAGGGTCTGGCAGACGTGTGGGCGGTGCGCTGGATGAAGAAGAATTGGGTCGCCTACGAGAGCGTCCTGGAAGTTGTGGAGACGCCCGCCGACGTGAACTCTCGCCAGCAAACACCCACGCGCTGAGGGGCGGCCTCCGGCAGCGCCCGCGCCCCGTTACTTTCTGTTTCGGAGTTATCAGAATCATTTGACTGCACCTGATACTGCACCGGTGACGCTCACGGAATCCCACCCTAGCTCCAGGACCACTCTCGCTTTCTCCCTGGGCCTTCTGCTCGTTGCGGCGGCCGTGCTGTTCTTCGCGGGTTTGGGACGTCTTCCCCTGATGGAACCTGACGAGGGCCGCAACGCGGAGGTGGGGCGCGAGATGCTGGCCTCGGGGGATTGGATTACGCCGCACTTCAACGGCTTCGCCGTCCTTGACAAGCCCGCCGTTTACTTTTGGATGGTGGCGGCATCGCTCAAAACCTTGGGCGTTTCCGAAGGCGCCGCCCGCGTGCCGTCGGCACTGATGGGCGCGGCAACCATGCTGCTGGTATGGTTCCTGGCGCGCCGCATGTTCGGGGATTCCGCGGGGCTGCGGGCGGGGATAATTTTTGCCGCATGTCCCCTGGCCCTGGCGCTCGCCCGTGAAGTCATCTTCGACATGACGCTCACTTTCTTCGTCACTCTGGCGATGGCGGCGTTCTGGCTTGCGGAGGAGACCAACTTCCTGGCGCCGTGGTTCGACGCCTTGATGTTCGCGGCGATGGGGGTGGCGGTTATCACCAAAGGTTTCGTCGGGATTCTGATCCCCCTGATCGCGGTTTTGATTTACGAGGCGGCGCGCGGCCGGGCGCGGGAATGGCTGCGCCTGCAATGGGGATGGGGCCTTCTGATTTTCTTTGCTGTGGCCCTGCCTTGGTTCATTGCTGTCTCTCTGCGCAACCCGGATTTCCCCCGCTACGCCTTTTGGAACGAAAGCTTGAAGCGTTTCGCCACCGGCGCCGCGCGGCGCGGAGGGGGGATCCTTTACTACATTCCCGTGTTCCTTGGGGGCTTTTTCCCTTGGAGCTTGTTCCTGCTCATGGCCGGCTGGAATCGGCTGCGACGCTGGCGCGAATTGCGGCAAGAGGCGGCCCGCCCGATCCTGTTTCTGCTTTGTTGGGGGGCATGGGTATTCGTCTTCTTCACGCTTTCGCATTCCAAGCTTCCCACTTATTTTCTGCCCGCGGTCGTTCCGCTGAGCATCCTCATGGGGCGGGTCTGGCAGGATGTGGGCAAGGAGGCGCATGCCCGCGCGCCGGATTGGCTCACGGCAGGATTTGCACTGCTCCTGGGATTGGGAGTGATGGTGGCCGCCGCGTCGCATTCCTGGCTCTACGCCATGGTTCAGCCGCGGCTGGCCAAGATACTCCACCCCGATGTTTTGGATCTCATCCAGCCGTCGCTGCTCTACACCGGCCTCATCCTTACGGCGCTGGGATTCCTGGGCCGGAGGCTGGCGGCACAGATGCGCGGTCGAACGGGTGCCATCGCGACATTTGCGCTGGCGGCCGCGATTGTTCCGACGCTCGTACTGCGCTGGTATGCGCCGTTGCGGTTGCTCGCCGAGACCCATTCCAGCCGCCGCCTGGCCCTGACCATCCTGGCCAGCCCCCAGCGGAATTCTCCGATTTTCGGCTATTATTATTTTCGTAACAGCCTGCCCTTCTATCTCCGGCGCCCGGTGGGGTTGCTCTCCATCGGATGGGGGGAGATGACGAGCAACTACGTTGTGGCGCACCAGGCCGCGGCTCGCCGCGCGGCGGGCGGCCATCCGGGTAAGGGCATCCTGGTCACGCGACCCGAATTTTGCGCCCTCGCGAAATCAAATGTGCAGCCCATTCTGGTGATGACTCCGAATCGTTTGTTGCAAAGTCTTTGGGTGGACGTGGGGCGCATCGACCCGCTCTGGAATGAATCGGACTTCTCGGTTTGGGAGATTCCGCCGGCCAATGCCGCACAGCCGGATCGTAAGCGGGAGCACTTGGTCGCGCCATTCCGGCCGTGAGGATTCGCTCGCATCGAAACCCGGAACCGGAGTGGATTTCTGTCTCCGGTAACCTGTAACCTGTTTCCTGACCCCTTATGTGTGGAATTTGCGGAATTTTCAATTTGCAGCTTCAACCTCTGGCGCACGGTGAGCGCATCGACCCGATGGCGGCACGCATCTTCCATCGCGGGCCTGACAGCGGCGGCAAATTTCAATTGCCGCACCTCGCGCTGGCCATCCGGCGGCTGAGTATCATTGATCTTGAAACCGGCAACCAGCCGCTCTCCAATGAAACCGGGGACATTACCCTGGTTTTTAACGGCGAGATTTATAACTACCGCGAGCTGGGCCAGGGGTTGCTGGAACGCGGCCACCATTTCAAGACCCATTCCGACGGCGAAGCCATCATCCACCTGTATGAGGAGTTGGGCCCCGACTGCCTGCGCGAATTGAACGGGATGTTCGCCATCGCCCTGTGGGATGATCGCGCGCAGCGGCTGCTTTTGGCGCGCGACCGGGCGGGCGAGAAGCCGCTTTATTACTGGCGCAAGGGCCAGACACTGGTGTTTGGGTCGGAGATCAAGTCGCTGCTCGAGTACCCGGGGATCAGCCGGGCGATGGATTCTACCGCCCTCACCCACTATTTCTTCTACGGCCACTTTCCCAGCCCACGCAGCGTTTATGCCGAGATCAAGAAGCTTCCAGCGGCGCATCGCATGGTGGTGGAGCGGGGCAACATTCACATTGACGCTTATTGGCGCCCGCAGGAGTATCTGCGTTCGCCGGAGCAGCCGCCCGTCACGCCCCGCCAGGAGCGCGATTTGGTGGAGGAACTCGCCGTCCGTCTGCGCCAGGCGGCGGAATCGCGCCTGGTGAGCGACGTTCCCCTGGGCGTCTTCCTGAGCGGCGGCGTGGATTCCTCCACCATCGTCGCCATCATGAGCGAACTGAGTCCGGGAAACGTCAATTCGTTTTCCGTCAATTTCCCGGAGAAGACCTTCAACGAGGAGCCTTACTCGACGCGGGTGGCGAAGCTCTTCCGCACCCAGCACCACGTCTTGAACGCCGACAAGCCCACCATGTACGAGGCCTTGATGATGCTGACCGAATACCTGGACGAGCCCATGGCCGATCCAGCGGTCATTCCCACTTACATGATTTCGCGCTTTGCGCGCGAACACATTAAGGTGGCGCTGAGCGGCGAGGGCAGCGACGAGCTTTTCGGCGGTTATCCCACTTATATGGGAGCGCGCCTGGCGGACTATTACCTGAAGCTCCCGGGCGTGGTGCGCCGGCAGGTCTTCGGCCGGCTCCAACGCTTTCTTCCCGTCTCCTCGACGGCGGTCCCCAAGGGCCTTTTCCTGCGCCGGTTCCTGAGCCATGCGGAAAAAAATCCGGCGGAGCGCCACCACATCTGGTTCGGCATGTTCAATCCCACGGAGCTCGACCAGCTTTTTTCGCCGGCTTGGGCGGGGCCGCAGCCGCCCAGCAGCGTCATCTTCTCGCCCCTCGCTCGGGTGCTGGAAGGCGCGCGCTTCGATGAGACGCTCTCCGAAATGCTCTACCTGGATTTTCGCTTGTACCTGGAAGATAACCTGTTGGTGAAGGTTGATCGCGCCAGCATGGCATGCTCGCTGGAAATGCGGACCCCCTTTCTCGATCACCGCCTGATTGAATTTGCCGAAGGGCTGCCCGGTCGCCTCAAGGTGCGGCGCTTCCAGGTCAAGTATCTCTTGAAAAAGGCCGTGGAGCGTTGGCTGCCGCATGATATTGTTCACCGGCAAAAGCGCGGGTTCTCCGTCCCCATTGCCAGTTGGATGCGGAATGAGTTGCGGCCGCTGGTGGACGAGACTCTGCGTGCAGATAAGTTGCGGCGCGAGGGATTGTTTAACGTCGCCTTCGTGCGCCGATTGCTCAACGAGCACTGGTCGGGCAAGGTCGATAACCGCAAAACCCTGTGGACGCTCTTCTGTTTTCAACTTTGGTACGACCGGTGGGGAAAAAGCTAGGGTTTGGGGGTTTGGGATTAGGAATGAGCGGTAGATCGGGGCGCAGTCGATTAAACGAACAGGAGGAAAAATATGAAAGCCGCCATCGTCGTGGAAGCGGGCAAAACGCCCATCCCTGGGGATTTCCCGGAGCCGGTCCCGGCCCCGGGAGAAGTTCCGGTCAGCGTCCGCGCCGCCGCGCTCAGTAACCTAGTGAAAAGCAGGGCAGCCGGTACGCACTATAGCTCGTCGGGCGAGGTGCCATTCGTTGTGGGGGTTGACGGTGTGGGCCGCCTCGACGATGGCCGCCGGGTGTATTTTGTGCTTCCGAGAGCGCCGTTCGGAAGCATGGCGGAGAAAACGGTCATTCGGCCTTCGCAATGTGTATCGCTGCCGGACGATCTGGATGATGTGACCGCCGCCGCCATCGCCAATCCCGGCATGTCGTCATGGGCGGCGCTCAAAGAACGCGCCAGGCTCACGGCGGGGGAAACCGTCCTGGTAAATGGAGCAACAGGCACGGCGGGACGTCTCGCCGTTCAGATCGCCAAATACATGGGCGCGCGAAAGGTTGTGGCCACAGGCAGAAACGCCGAAGCCCTGAAAGCACTGACTCGCTTGGGGGCGGATGTGACCATCCCCCTCGGTGACGCCGGCGAGGCGTTTGAGGATGCCTTAAAGGAGCAATTCGGCGGCGATGGAATCGATGTCGTTCTGGATTACCTCTGGGGGCAAAGCGCCGAACGGATCATTATTGCCGGGGCCAGGGCCGGAAAAGACGCGGTACCAATCCGGTTCGTACAAATCGGCTCGATGAGCGCACCGAATATTACGCTTCCCAGCGCGGCCCTTCGTTCTTCGGCCATCACGCTCATGGGCAGCGGCATGGGCAGTATTCCGGTGGATCGATTGGTGCAGTCAATCGATGACTTGATGAAGGCCACTGTGCCCGGCGGCTTTAAGATCCAAACCAGGACCTTTCCCCTCTCCGAAGTTGCACACGTTTGGGCTGCGCCTGACAGCATGCCGCGCATTGTGTTTCAGATGCCGTAAACCCGGCTCGGTGGTGAGAGCCAACGCCCGCTGATGAGCACTGTCGCTGAAATCCGCCAGCGCAACCCAGTAGAATGTGTCGGCGAAAAGCGCGGTCATTCTTCTTTCTTCGGCCAACCGTAGATGTAGTGATCGTGTTGGCTGGCGCCGTCCTTGGGCATGGTCTCCATGATTTCGGGCGGGACTTTCCGCATATGGGAGAGAACGATGTCTGCCGCTGTTTGCAGGGGGCGCTCGGCAGACGATGTAGACGGTTCCTCGCTGGCTAGGTTCTTAAGCCAAGCCTCAAGGGTAAGGCCTGCCGCCGCCGCTTTCGCTTTCAGCACCGCCGCCTGTTCATCGGGCAGCTCAATAACCGTCATAAGAAATCTCCCATCGTCAGCGCCATAATGTGGTTGCCTTTGCTTTCATCGTATTATACTCAATTTTACGCTGGTCGGACGACTTTGTCACGCCGTCGGCGGCGAGAATGAAAAGCGGGTAGCGCAGAGTCTCCGTCGTTGAGACCCTGCTGTTCTTAACATGACAATATTCACAATCTCCTCAATGCAACACCAAGAACCGCAGAGTTTCTGGAATGCGAAACTCTACCGCCTGGGGGAATCACCAGACGGTTTTAATGCTGGCTGCGCGGATACGCCCGTCGCGGCTAATGACCGGAACCCCGAAAAAGACCGCGGTCGCCGCGACGATGCGATCCGGCATATCCGGTATCTCGGCGCGTGGCACCTGTCGCATTGCCTCCACCACGGCAGCGGTGCAAGCGGCTTCTGTCAAGACGTGCTCGGGATCGGCTAAGGCGTTGGTCAGCTCTTCATACGCCAAAGGCGGCAAGCGGTTCTTCTCGATCAGATAAACCACTTCGGCCAGGCTGATGGCGGAAAGCGCAATCTTACGGCGGGCGGCGGCAGCCTGGTTGATAAAATCTGCGGCGGCGCGGGAGAGCCGGGGATCGTCGAACAAATGCCAGAGGGCCGTGTGCGTGTCGGCAACGGCGGCAATCATCTAAAACTCTTCCCCGAAGCGGTGAAACATCTCCGCGCGGTTGGCGTCGATCTCTTCCGCCGAGGGCGCAGGGCCATACTTGGCGAACATGCCGCGCCCCGTCTTAAAGGGAGGACCGGGCGGCGGCTCTTCCAGAGAAGCCGCAAGCTCCCGTTCCAGGATGTCGCGCACATAACCAGCGGCGGAAACACCATGCGCTCGGGCTTGTGCCTGCAAGGCAGCTTCAAGCTTGTCAGGAAGTTGAATCGTTAAAGTCATGGGCAGCTTTCCTTCCTCTATCTCCTATTGTTACGGGAAAACCGGCTCTTGAGCAACGGCAAAAACCGTGAGGAGCGGATTTCACCCTTGACGAAACACGAAAGGGGGGACGAATTTCGCTTACGAATCGCGGAACAGCGCACGAAAACCCTCTTTTCGGGGCATTACGGCTTCGGCTCGTCCCTGCTCGGCTTCTTATTGTACTGCTCCAACATGGCGGCGGCGATTTCAAGACTGCTCGGCCAATGGCCGCGCCTTTTCCCGGCATGGGTTTGATACTCCCCCAAGCGGTCGGGATCGGGCTCGACGACGTGGCCGTCTTTCAGGAAAAGTAACCCCGCTTTATCCGTGGGCATGCGGGTAACAAACGCCTCGGCTTCGCTGAGAACTTCCCGCAAGCGCGTCATCGTGGCGACGGGATCAATCGGCGGATCACTCGCGATGCGCCGGAAATCCGCATCCGTATAACGGGCGTTGCGGCGAATCTCGTTGATGATCCCTTCCGGCGTGAAGCCCAGGGCTTTACCCACCGAAGCCCATACGGCGGCGCCCAGCGGCAAAATCCGCTCATGGATGGCCAATAGGTCCACCACGTCACGCGGTTCCTGACGCCCGTAAGCTGCTCCAACTTTGTTGGTGGCGAGGTCAACCGGGTGCAGAACATAACCAAAAGTCTCATCCCGCAGGATGGGGAAAAACCGGAAATCGCTGTCGGAAACCCATTCCAGCTTGGTGGTTGCACCCTCGCGCTCGGCGATGACCGTATACACGCCGGGGCCGGGCCGGGTCCATTTCACCGTATAGCCCTGCTCTTGGAGAAAGGCGATATCTTGTGTGGCCGCTTGGCCGACGCGTTCCTCCCGGTCATGGAAAACGTCGATATCGCCGGAATACCGGGGGGTATCCCGCGTTAGCGGGGTGCTTCCCGCAACGTAGCTTTCCGGGTCACGGTGCGCGGCGAGAAGACGCAGAATATCGCTCTGAATCTTAGAGAGCGGCATGGCAGAGCCTTTCGATCTGTTCCGCCAAACGCCGCGCCTCCAGATTGCCTTCAACCCGCAGGCTGTGGGTTATCGCCAGAGCGTCGGCGGGGGTCGGATCGGGCACAGGTTTGCTGCTCCATAACGCCGATGCTCCGAACTCTTCAAAGGCGCGGTGATACAGATTTACCAAATCTCGCCGTTCTGTCGTCGGGTCGTTCATGACGTCCCATTTTACCATGGGTAACACCGCCCCGCCGTTGCTCCAGGCCGCTTCGATGTCCATCGGCCACCAAAATAGGTTAACTTAGTGGTTCTGCGGTGGTGGGCAGGTTCGAGGTGGCGGGGGGGGCATGAAGCATGGGATGGCCAGTGCGAAATCAAATTCCCCTTTACGCTTGACGATAATTCCCAACTCCTAACAGGCTGATGAAAAGGTCCACAGGCGGGACGTAGCGGCGGGTTTACCCCGCCATCGAATGTTGAATACCCTGGAGATATGGCGGGGTAAACCCGCCGCTACGTCCTTTTTCATCAGTCTGCTAAACCTCAGATCTTTACTCCTTACGCGCGACCATGGAGAATAAGACCGTGCTTCCGAAGAGCTTTACCGTTGCCCACAATCATCCGCCTTCTGCGGCGCCGGGCAGGGACGCCTTCCGTCCGCCGGAATGGGCCATTATCCGCCGCTGCCGCACTCCCAAGCAGGTGCAGGAATATCTCCGCCGGCTTCCTTACAACTGGGAAAAGCGCGGGGAAACGCTGCGGACGTTTCGCGGCGTCGTGCGCCATGGGAGCGCCCACTGCCTGGAGGGCGCGCTGAGCGCCGCGACCATCATGGAGCAGCACGGTTACCCGCCGCTGCTGCTGGACTTGGAATCCCGGGACCAACTTGACCACGTGCTGTTCCTCTTCCGCAAGCAGGGGCGCTGGGGAACCATCGCGCGCTCGCGGGACGCGGGGCTGCACGGACGCAAACCGGTTTTCCGCACCATCCGCCACCTGGTGATGAGTTACGTGGACCCTTACGTGGACGGCTCCGGACGCATCATGGGCTACGGCGTCGCCGACCTGCGCACTCTGGTGAAGGGCGACTGGCGCCTCTCCGCGAAGAACGTCAAGGCAGTGGAACGCGCCCTCATCAAAATGCCCCACAAACCGATTCGGACGTCCGAGCGCCGCTACCAGGCGATCCTCCGGCAGTTCCGAGCTTTTCGCCAAAAGCATCCCGACAAGCCCGCTACGTTCTATTCCAACCGCCACCTTTGGCTGTGATGGGGAAATGAGGCTAACTGGCACGAAGATAAGCCGCTGGTTTGACCAGTGCGACTCGAAGAGGTTTGACCGCTGCCGGGTTTCCCGCCCGGGGGACTATGTGAGTAGCCGTAGATGAAACCTACGGTATCGAAATCATGGAAGTAGGGGCGGTTTGCGAACCGCCCCTACACCCAATTCGCGCGGGGCCGAATTCGAGAAAAATTACCATAGCCTATGGCCACCACGTTGCGGCCATAGGCCGGGAGGAAAGGGGTCCGGGTGGAATGGCGCAGCGGGAGGGGCGCCAGGCGCCGGGTCAAGAGGCTGCGGCGAGAGGCTAGTCGCCTACCGCTATCACCGGGTGGCTTCTGGCGATGGATTAGAAACAAAAGAGGATCGCCGCATCGAGTAAAAATGCCTGAAACCTACATCTCGTTCAGATAAATACAGTTCGCTAAAGATGCGGGATCCGGGGCGAAAAACCGGCGCGCGGCTCTGGCGATGTATTAGAAACAAAAGAGGATCGCCGTTTCGGGTAAAAATGCCTGAAACCTACATCTCGTTCAAATAAATAAAGTTAGCTAAAAATACGGGATCCAGGGCGAAAAACCGGCGCGCGGCTCTGGCGATGTATTAGGAAATTAAGAGGTTAGCGACGAAGTCCGAAAATCTCGCAAAAATCGATGTTATTGAATATAATCGAGTTAGCATGACCACCGGCCGGGCAGGGGTCATGAAAAAAAACGGGAAAATAATGAGGGAGAATTTCCTTAAGTTATTGAAAACACATGTAGGAAAAATGTCCACTTATCGCTCTCTGGCGATGTTGATGAAACCAAAAGAGTTAAAATCGCTCTCTGGCGATGTTGATGAAAATAAAGGAGAAAGGCGCTGGACGCGAAATCGCGAAAGATCGGAGGTGGCGCGAGTCAAGGCTTACCAACTGGCTGTCGTGGCGCTGACTGTTACGAAGGTAAGCCACTGGTTTGACCAGACGGGAAACCGCCTTCGAGGCGGCCCTACTCTTCAAGCCACCGGCTTAGCGAGGAGTGTCTGACTGAGATTTGTTTGTTAACAAGAATTTCTCATCAGCCGGCCAAGGGTGATACGATTCTTCGCCGCAGGAGGTCCTTATGGAAATTTGCGTCAAAAGCCGGGCATCCAGGGTCTTGCTTTCGCCAGTGAGCTTTCCAAGCGTGGGGCAAATCCTCTGTCTCATGTGTTGCCTGCTCGTGCCGGCGCTGGCCCAAGCCACCACGCCTCTGTACCAATCGTCTTTCCGTAAGCCCAACCACGATTGGACCGTGGTGCGTGGTTCCGCGACTCCGGACCCTTCCGTTCCGCGCGAGAATAACCCCTCCCTGCGCGTCGAGCGCGCGAGTGGCTCTGAGGACGCGTGTATTCGTCTGGCGCCTGTGGAACTTACCCTGGGCAAGCGTTATGAGTTGAGCGGCTGGGTGCGCACGGAAGCCCTGGAAGTGCGCGATTTGGACCGCTCGCCCATTGCCTCCGGCGCGACGCTCACCATGGCCTCCATGCCCTTCGACGTTCACTCCGCCTCGGTGGGCGGCACCGAGGCGTGGACTCACCTCACCTTGCGATTTGTCGCCAGCCGCACGCACGACCAGGTCCTTTTAACCGTCGGCAACGGCGGCTCGTTCAGCGGCAAGGCGTGGTTCGAAGGCATTCGCCTGGAGGAAGCCTCCTCCGGCGACGACTGGCCGGCGCGGGAAGCCGTCGAGACCTTTGGCCCTGCTTACCGCTACCCTGCCGCCGGCTGGATCTATCTCCACATCGAAGGGCAACCCTACGAGCGCGGATACCAGCATGGCCATCTGATGGCCCGCGAAATCCCGGAGTATCTCGAGCGGTGTGCCGCCACTCTCGGCGACAAAGACCACTGGCAGGACTATCGCACTTCCGCGAACGCCCTCTTCCTCCGCGGTTTCGACCAGGAAATCCTGGAGGAGATGCGAGGCATTGCCGAGGGCGCTTCCGATGCCGGCGCCCGGTGGCAGGACCGGCGCATCGACCTGATCGACATCGTCGTTGCCAATGTTACGGTGGAAATGAGCGAGCTTGCTTCGGCCGTATCGACCACCCCCACGGGGCTGGAAGGCCGCGCCTTTGACAAGCCTCCCTACGCGGATCGCAAACGCGATTCCGCGCGGGACCATTGCAGCGCCTTTGCCGCCACCGGCCCCGCCACGCCTGACGGCAAGATGGTCATCGGACACGTGACCTGGTGGGGACTGACGCTCGCCGAGCAGACCAATGTTTGGCTTGACATCAAACCCGTATCCGGTCATCGCCTGCTCATCCAAAGCTACCCCGGCGGCATTGAGAGCGGCACGGACTGGTACCAGAACGATGCGGGGGTGGTCCTTACCGAGACCACCATTGACCAAACGCCGTTCAACATTCAAGGCACGCCTGTGGCCTTCCGCGCCCGCATGGCCATCCAGTACGGTGGCGACATCGATGGGGTGGTTCGCTACCTCGGCACCCACAATAACGGCCTTTACACGAATGAGTGGATCATGGGTGACGCCAAGACCAATGAGATCGCCATTTATGACTTGGGGACGAACCACACCCGCCTGTGGCGTAGTTCGAAGAACGAGTGGTTTGGGGACACTCCGGGTTTCTACTGGGGTGATAACAATGCCAAGGACCTGAGCGTTCGCCTGGAGGACTACCCTGATCCGCAGGGCGATCCGGACTACATTCCCTACGTGCCCGGCCCCCGCGACCTCGCCTGGCAAGAACTCTACCGCAAGTATCGCGGCCAGATCGACGAGCAGTTTGGATTTCTCGCGTTCCGCACGGCGCCGCTGGTCAGTGACGGCGCCATGGATGCCAAGATCGCGACCTCAGAGATGGCGTCCCACCTCATGGCCTGGGCCGCCATCGGCAAGCCCAATCAAATAGAGCGGCTGCCCCACAAGTGGGACTCCGCCAAGGATGACGGCCTTTATCCCTCGGGCTACTACCTGATGCAGGGAGAACCTCCTGAAGCTTTGCGCGCCGCCATTCAGCAGAACGAACAGACCCGCCTGACGGCATCCCTTGACCCGCCCGCGCCTACAACTCCCGCGGCCTCTGCACGCGTATCGTATGAGGGACGCCTCTGGAAAGGGTGGCTGCTGCCTGCCTCCGACGCCGATACCTGGTTCGTCGCCGGCTCGGCCCGGTACAGGTATGCCCTTCTGGCCAAAGATCCGGAAGAGGCGCTGAACGCCGCGCGTGCCACGTGGCGCGGTCTGGAACTGAGCCTTGATACCCCGGCGAACCATTTTCGCCGGGAGCAAACGATGGGCGTTCTGTTTCTCGATTCCCTGCGTCTCAAGATGGGCGACGATGCCTTCCTCAAGCTGATGAGCGACTACTTCGCCGCCAACACCACCAGGACGGTGACCGCGCAGTCCTTCCTCGACAAGGCTGGCGCGCACCTCAATCCGATTGAACTGCCCGACGGTCCCGCCTATCTCGCCAGCGACATCTGGCGGCGCTTGGCCTCCGCCGTGATTGTGTACGGCACGGTTCGTGAGGCCGGTGCGAATCGATACGCAGCGGAACAAATGCAGAACCGCTTTCTCGATAGCCACGAAAGCCGGGTGGCAATCTACAAAGATTTCGAAGCGACGGACGATCTGCTTCGCCACCGCGATGTGGTCTTCGTGGGACGCCCGGAGGCCAACTCCGCGCTCGCCCTCTGGGCTGATAAGCTTGGTCTCAGTTATGAGGCCGCCGCCTTCAAGATCGATGGTAAGGTTCATGCCTCCGAACGCGAGGGATTGATCCTCGCTGCCAAAAACCCGTTGGATACGGCCCATATGGTCCTGATCATTGCCGGCAACAACGCCCTCAGCACCGTAAAGTCTCAAAAGGCCGACCTGCCCGCCGACGAATACATGATCGTTGGAGGTGGGGACAAGCCCGTCAAGGGTTTCCTGCGGCGTTAAGGCTTGTAGAGCCCGGGGAATTCCTTCTTGAGCGCGCGCAGCTTGGGCAGGTGGTCATAGATTCCTATTTCAGTCCCATATGGCGGGCGATCAGCGCGTCGCGCCAGCGGTCAGGCAGAGCGCGGCCGAGGGTGATCTCGAGGCCGGAGTGGGTGCCCACCGCGTAGCGCGTGCGGGGGCGCCGGGCGGTCAGTGCGTGGACCACAGCTTTCACCACCACCTCGGTAGGCGCCGCTTGGGCGGCCTCCCGTTCGGTCGAGTCGCGAACGGCGCCCAGGGAGGGTCCATACAACTCGAGGGCTTCCGCGGGAAGTTGCGCCTGGAGCGCCTCTGCGGCGGCCAGGGATTTGGTCACGATGGGCGTCTGAATGAATCCCGGCTCCACAATCGACACGTGAATCTTCCAGGGCCGAAGTTCCAGGCGCAAAGAGTCCGTCAGAGCCTCGAGCGCGAACTTCGAGGCGCAATAGGCGCCGGAAAACGGGCTGGAAATCAGGCCGCTCAGGGAGCCGATATTCACTATGCGGCCCTGCGCCTGGCGCAGGCTGGGGAGGAAGGCCTGGGTGACGGCGATTTGGCCGACGACGTTGACCTCCAACTGGTGGCGGAGCGCATCGAGCGGCAGGAACTCCAGCATGCCCCCCACGACGATGCCTGCATTGTTGACCAATCCGGCCAGCCCCTCGCCGCCCAGCGCCTCGACGACCTGGCGGGCGGCCAGCTCGACTTCCGTCTCGTCGCTGACGTCCAGGCGGAAGGGGAACAGTCGCTCGGAGGCGCGCCGCCGTAAGGACTCACCATCCGCAGCTTTGCGAATGCCCGCGAAGACGCGATATCCCAGCTTATCGAGGCTCAACGCACACGCTTCCCCGATCCCCGTCGAGGCTCCCGTAATGACCACTGCGCCCTTGCCTGTCATCGATTCTCCTTTCAATCCAAGGCAGCCAGCAACAGAGAGGCTTTGCGCGCCAGGTTGAGGGCGCGCGGAAGATCGCCGCTCGCCATGGCGTGCGTGGCCTGCGCAAAAAAAGTGCGCGCATCTTCCAGCGTTCTCTGGTCGTTAGCGGAAAGCCGCGCGCCATTCAAGCGTGCCAGGCGCTGGCTGATTTCATCCTCCAACTTCTGGAATTGGCGCTTGAGTTCGGTTGCTTGGGCAGAGCTTTCGCGCGGTTCGAGGGCGGGAACTTCCGCGTGCGGGGTCGCGGGATTTTCCGGCGTGGAGGTTTCCTCGGGCTCGGAGGGCGCTTCGGGGTGCGCCGGCCGGCCGCCGCCTCGTCGGCCACCTGCCGTGGTCTTCGATGCCCCTGGGGTTTGGGGTGGGGGGGTCCCCTGGGGTTCAGGCGGGGGGGAAGGCTCCTCGATCACCAGAACCTGTGATTTCTCTGGGGGGAGCGTTGCTGCCGGGGCCTGCGCCGGAACGTAAACCACCACACTCTTGGTCCCCTGGCGTTTGGGACAGCCGCCCAACCAAAGCAAGAGAGCGCAGACCGGAGCGAGAGTGCGGCGGCGCAACATATCCAGGATTCTACCATTGGCGGGCGCTCGAAACGCAACCCGCCGGCGCTTTGGTCGTGTCCTAATTTGGACGTAGCGCCGCCATCTTGGTGGCTCAATGCCGGCTGGAAGCCGGCGCTACATTGCAAATTAGGCCACTACCGGCGCTTTGCTGCTCCACGCCAGGCCATAGGAAATCGCGCGGTAATCAGCGCCAGCGGCCCGCGGGAGCCGAAGCCCGGCAAAGTGCGCCCAGAGACGGAACGCGCGAGGCGATGAAGCGCACGCCGTAATTCTGGAGATAAACCTGTCCGGGCATTCCCACCACGCTCAGCAGGGCGAACAGCAATCCTGTGAAGATGCACAGGGCGAGGCCGGCCAAAAAAATCGTTACAGGATTCCAGGCCCATACCAGCCCCACCATACGCAAGGCGAGAATGGCCAGCGCCGCGGTGACCAACGCCCCGGAGGATAATCCCATCAAGACGGGGAAAAGGACAATGAGCACGGCGATGCTAATTCCCATCGATACCGCAAAGCGCAACACAATGTAAAAGAGAAACGTGTCGGGATCGTGGCGCCAAATTCTCCAGACGATTCCCCACGCGGCAGGAAGGGAACTTCTGTCGGCATACATCAAAGGCGCCACCAGATCATCCGTTAGCGTAATGAGGACGGCGACCGCCAAACCTAGGAGGACGATGGCCACCAACTCCGTCACCAGCAATAGTGACGCCACCCACCACGGATGACCGGCTTCGCGGAAGAGATTTAGAAAGCGAAGCGAAGCGAAAATGACTCCCGACACCACGGCCAGGATGGCGCCCACCACTCCCAAGAGCCACAGGAAGTAAGAGCGGCCCGAGGATTTCAAGCTTTTCCAGGCCTTGCCCACCGCGACGTCCTGCTTGACGACGGCATCGATCAGCACGAAGCGGAACACGCATCGCGCGTAGATGATGCCGAGAATCAGACTCATGCTGAGGACAACGGCCAGCACGATCAAACTAAGGTGCTGGGCAATTAACAGGCGAAGGCGGAGAAGCAGATCCGAAGTATGAAGATCCATCGGCAGAGCGCCAAACCCCCACTGAAATGCCGCGGTCGATGTGCCGCCACCCAGGAACAGGCACACCACACTCAAAGCGATCCAGCGTCGCCCGATCAAAGGGCGAAAAAGCAGGCGCAGCGTTTCGTGCCAGGCGGGGGAAAGCGATTCGATAGGAGAAAGCACCCCCGCTTCCGGTCGGCGGGCCGGGACAAAACGGAGGGGTTGGGGATTTCGCCCGGCAGCGTCCAATCGCATATCTCTCCGGCAAAACCTGGCTCAGGATCGAATGGCGCTAAGCGTGCCAGAACGGCAAAGGCAGCCGTGCGGCGACTGCCTTGCAAGCCCATCGAAGCACCACTCACCATCGGCTGGAAACAGCTCTTCCTTCCCGCGAAGCAGCCCGAGGCGTGCCGTCCGCCCCCTTACGCTGCCTTAACCTGCTCCCGGTAGATCTGCCGCCATTCCTCGCGCTTGGCGAGAACATACTCTTTGGCTTCCGGGAGAGACTTAAAAACCCGCTTACCCTTGAGGAGATTGCAGGGTTGGCAGGCGGTCACCAGGTTGTCCATGCTCCGCGAACCGCCTTTGGCGTGCGGATGGATATGATCGATGGTCAGGATCAGCCAGCTTTCAAAATTGTGCCGCCCGTCCAGACCGCAGTAATGACATTTGAAGTGATCTCGCTTGAAAACCTTGAGCGCGTCTTCGCGACTCAGGTGCGGTGAGGGTCCGGTGAAGAACTTTGCCAGTCGCTTGAGGGCCATGGATACTCCTTCGGAGGTCGGAATCGAACTCGCTCATCACCTCAGATGGTGTCGTTGCCAGGACGGGAAGAACCGCCGTCAAGCCACCACCGCTCACGGTGGCAGCGGGTGACAGAAGTGTCTCCCCCGGGGCCTTCCCAAGTGCCCGCAGCGCCTCATTATCTTAGCGCTCTTCCCGAGGAATTGGTAGGGCGTGAAAACTCGTGAAAACGCGCCGTGGTGCAGTTTCAGTTGTGGGCAATCGCCATCACCCCCCAGGCCGTTCGGGAAACCACAAACCCCCAAGGACCAAGGTCTCCGCCAGCCCGCCACTTCGCTCTACCCTACGGCGTCATCGCGGATAATCGTCGAGGACAGATTCTTCTATTGCGATCCTGCACGGGCGTCAGGCACTTCTACGGACAGGCCGTTACGGCCAAGTGCCCGTCGCTGGACTGGTCTGTGGCGTGCCATTGACTACCCACCACTTTCGGAGGATTATCAGTTCGAGAAAAGCGCATGGTTGGCGAGCCGCTGACCGTGGTTTCGAAGTCAAACAGTCGGCTTCCGATTACCCGGAGGGGAACGTCATGGCTGTTCCCGACTATCAGAGCCTCATGCTACCGTTGCTGAAGTTCGCCGAAGAAAAAAAATCAGAAATATCGACAGGAGACGCTGTCGAAGCCCTTGCGACTCGGCTAGGGCTTACTGAAGCTGACCGCAAGGAAATGCTTCCAAGCGGTGTCCAACCCACCTTCGTAAACCGCGTGGCGTGGGCATCGACCTACATGAAGAAGGCCGGGTTGCTCGAGTCTACCCGGCGGGGTTATTTCCGCATCACGGTGCGCGGAAAGGAAGTGCTTGGGAAGAAACCGAAGGTCGTTAATGTAAAACTCCTCAAGCGGTACCCTGAGTTCCTCGCTTTCCAGCGGCTCAAGGGGACACGAACCGGCGAGAAGAAGGATTCGGCAATTTCCGCCGAAGCAGCAACTGCTACCCCTTCTGAGGCGCTGGAGAATGCGTATGAGAACCTTCGCGACGAACTCGGAGACGAGCTACTTTCCAGGCTAAAGAAATCATCCCCGGCATTCTTCGAACGAATCGTTGTCGAGTTGCACGTGAAAATGGGTTACGGTGGCTCGCGGGCAGACGCGGGCAAAGCCATCGGCAAGAGCGGCGATGGAGGCATCGACGGTATCATTAAAGAAGACAAGCTGGGTCTCGATATCGTCTACATCCAGGCCAAGCGATGGGACAGCAGTGCGGTGGGAAGACCGGAAGTCATGCAGTTTGCGGGTGCCCTCCAAGCTCAAAAGGCCAACAAGGGAATCCCGATCACCACTTCCAGATTTACCGATGATGCGAGGAATTACGTTACTCAAATCGGAAGCAAGATTGTCTTGATTGATGGCGAGCAGCTAACGCAATTGATGATCGACCATGACGTTGGGGTATCGACGGTTCCGTTGTATCCGGTAAAGAAGATTGATACGGATTATTTCGACGAAGGAATTTGATTGGCTGACCCGGACGCTCAATTGTTTTGCTTGCTCCGAGAAGTGAACCTATACTACGCATATGCCAAGATTGGTTACAGCCCCGGAAGGCCAGCTTAGCAGGCGCGACAAGTTTCGCGCCTACATGCAGGCGTTCAACCCCACTGCTCCTGCCCGTGGTGTGATTGAGGCGGGCCTGGTATGCGAGGATTTGCACCATTCTCTCTTCCGGAATCTGTCGGGTCGCGCCGACTTGGAGCCAGGCAGCCAGCAGGTATTGCTTGGAGGGATTGGTTCAGGTAAGACTACCGAGTTGCTTCTGGCCGAGCGGTGGTTGCGCGAGCAAGGCCACGTGCTGCCCCTATACATTGACATTTCTGCAGAGACCGACTTGTCCAGTTTGAGTTCGGGGTCACTGGCTGCCTGTTTTGGAGTGCACTTAGGGCGGATCGTCCTTAATGATCCATCACTCCTCCCCTTGGTGGATGAAAAGACCAAGGAACTAAAAGAAACCTACAGTCAGGTCATTAAGTTCGCATACGGAAGACAGGTCAAACGCCGTGTGAGTGCCCTGGGTTATTTTGAGGACGAGGTTGTAACCGAAGAAATCCCAGGCAAGTTAAGGCCTGTTTTGGCTCGCGACATTCGGGACATTCGCCAGTCCCTTGAAGAATTTCTGAGCGCGGTTAGAGTGGTTGACAGGGACGTTGTGGTCATGTTCGACGGATTAGATCGGCTACTGGATCCCACAAAGTTCTTGTCAGTTGCTGATCAAGACCTGAGATTGTTCCGCGAACTGAAGGTCTCAGTATTGGCCACCGCGCCACTCTCGGCGCTATTCGGGGGAAAGGTCGGACAGTCAATCTCCGATCATTTTGACAGAGTTCATCATCTTTCTGTGATCACTGCCGATCCCGACAACGGGTCTCTGCGTTCAGTGCTGCAAAAGCGTCGCGGCTCGGAACTGCTCAGTGCCGAAGAAGCCGACACGATCTGCCATTATTCGGGGGGCGTTCTGCGAGATTTGATTTCTCTGGCGCGGGACGCGGGCGAGGAGGCTTACGTCTCTGATCGCGATTTGATCACGGTCCTAGACGTCAAGAAGGTAGTTCATCAGCTCGGAACCGGTTACCTTCGCGGCTTGGGTCCCGATGCCATCAAAACGCTACTAAATTTGGAACGCTCCAAATCGTTTCAGGTCGACCAAGCAGCTAATGTCGAACTTCTCTTTACTCGCCGCGTTTTGGAGTATTCGTCCACGGATTTTCGCGTACACCCTGCCCTGCTTTCCGTCATCCCGAGGCCGGAGCCCAAGCGTGCCTGAGTTTTCAAGCCAACCATTCTTCGATATCGCTCGCCGACTGGAAGTACGTGGAGAAACCGGGTGGCTCGCGGTGTTAAGCCCCATTACCGATTCAGCCTCCGCTTTGGACCAGTTGCGGACTGAGTTGGAATCGGTTCTACAAAAGCCTGCCCGTGTGATCCCGCTCGAACCTTCGACGTTCGAGGAACTACGCGAGTCCATGCATCAGCCAGACGATGACGCGGTTATCCTGTCAGGCGGAGCGGGCTTGACCCCGGAGAAATGGTGCTCGCTTGACATTATGCGTAGCGCCTTGGAACGCAAAGGGCCGGTGATCCTATGGCTCGCCTCGGATGACATCGCCAACCTTGCAAACCTCGCGCCCAATATCCGAAGCTTGATCGGTGGAAGCATCTTCGTCGCAGGCCCGGACGGTGGCATCATGACACAAACGGAACGCCAGAAGCGGCTGAAGGAACTCAGCGAACATTTTGGGTTGACGGGCGAGGAAGTAGTGCGAAAAGCGGAAGCCAAAGAATTATCCAACGAGCCGGAATTTGTGGAATGGCTGGTTCTCCTTGACCGGGGAGATTTAGTGTGACGCTGGAACGCGCCCGCCAGCGGGCCGTAGCGCTGGACTCCAATACCCACGTCGCGCTTACTGCGTTACGGCTTGAACCGTCCCGTGAAGTTTTCACGCAGATCAGGGGTTATCTTTTTCGGCGCTCCCAAGAGATGAAAACAGGGAATAATGCCTACAAACTCCTGAGTTACCACCCGTCAAAAGACCTCGCGGAGATTGAACTTGGTCCGAGCATTGATATAGGTCCTACCCCAGAGCACTTTCACTTCGATTCGGGCGCGCGCCTCAGTTTCGGACTAACTTTGCGTGAAGTGAATCGCGGGTCACAGCTTGTCGCCTTCAGATACCATTACGAGTTCCCGGACGGTCAGTCGCTGCAATACCTGCGATTTGACTTGAATGATGGACCCCATAGCGACCCGCTCGCCGAACCGCTTTGCCACTTGCACCCGGGAATCGCTGATGTACGCATACCCTTTTCGGTTCACCATCCTATCGAGATTCTCGACCGGATCTTTTTCGTTTTGGAGAGGGCGACATAGGAGAGCAGGTAGCAGCCAGCTCCACTTGGCCGTATAGCCAAACCATAGATGTAGCAGCGCGCTGCCCCTGTAACGCCCTCGGAAATTGGCGATCCCGCGGTTGCCGTTTCCTACCCGTAGGAAATTGGGAAAAAAATCAGACATAATACTCCCTGCTCAAGCAAATTCGCGGGCCTTCGCCCGGCCTTTGGCCGCCGAAGTGCTAGGCTACAACAGGGAGAAGGGTGTCCCGGTGAAATCGCGCAGAGGCCGTATATCGGGGACGATAGACAGTAGGCGGTAGGCGGGGGAAAGCGGAAGGTGTTGGGGCTAGATCCGGGTTTGGAGAAAATCTCCGGAACTCATCCCCGGGGGCCAAGACCAGGATCCTGAATCCGTGTCCCGTGTCCCGTATCCCGATTCCCGCTCCTTGGAGGTTTTCCATGTCGCTCATCAAAAAGCACGAAGTGACCGAGAAGCAACTGGCCGCGAATCGAGAGAACCAGAAGCTTTGCAACGTTCCGGTGACGGACGAGCGCCGCGAGCGCATCCGCGCCGCCCTGCTGTGTTTTGGCTTCAACGCGCAGGCGGAGGAGATGGCCATGCGCGCTCTGGGCGAAGACCCGGCCCACTTCCAGAAACTGCTGGAGCGCCTCTGGGAGGAATGGAATCCCGTGGGCAGCTTGCAGGAGGGCCTGGTCATCCGCCTGGCGCGGGTCATGTGGCTCGCGAATCGCTCCGATCGCTCGCAGGAGGGCGCCGCGCTGCGCCGCGCCCAAAGCGCCGACCGGGGACGCGACAACCGGCTGCACGCCCGCATGATGCGCCTCAAGATGACCGTGCAAACTCTGCGCTCGCTCGCCCGCTCGGTGGCGGTTTGGCACTACGTCACCACCGTCGAGGACCTGGACGTCATGAAGAAACTGCACCAGCAGGGGGTCGCGGGCGAAATGGGTGAAATCGCCCTGGACCTCTTCTCCCAACTGCGAGAGCCTAACGCGGATCTGGATGGAGTTTCCGAAGAGGAGCAGTATCGCGGCGCCGTCAATAGCTTCCGGTCAATCTTCGGACTGGAAGAAATAAACGAGCCGGTCAAAATGCTTACCCCCAAAGGAGAGTACATCGTGATCCGGCCCGAGGGCTACGAAGAGCCCGATGCGTCTCCCGACGGTGAAGAGGGTGAGGAATCGAATCAGGACGACCGGTACCCCAAGATTACCGAGGAGGACTGGATCGCGCGCGAGCGGGCCCGCAAGCTCTTGAGGAACATCCTGAGCCGACAGGCCGAGGCTTGTGAGGCGGAGCGCAAGGTCTTGCTGAAAGAGTCGCTGGCCGGTCCTTCACCTTACGAGTTCGCCGCGGAAATCGCTCCCAGCCACGCCGATGCCTTGCTGATGCGCCGAACGCAAGATGCCAACATGCGGGAAGTCCGCCGACTCATCAACCTGCTGCTGAAGATTAAACGCTATGAGCGTCAGATGCAAGCACTGGAAAAACCCGATCCTCTCCACGATGTATCAGAAACAAATTGGGTTAGCAGTTTAGCGCCAGAATGTCCAGAACCTTTATCTCATTCACACGAAAACAGTTAGCTTGAAATAAGGGAGGCGGTGAGAAAAAACGGGCAAGGCTCTCCACGATGTACTAGAAAAAAAAGGAATTAACCATGATGAGCGAAAATTGCGCAAAAATCTATCTTATTGAAATTAAAATAGTTAGCTTGTCTCCGCTGGCCATGATCATGAAAGAAAAAGGGAAATAAAAAATGAGGCTGGCATTCTGTAAGTCATTGAAAACACATGTAGAAAAAATGTCGGTTTTTCGTCTCTCCATTATGTTGATGAAAACACAAGAGTTAAACCGTTCTCTCCATTATGTTAATGAAAAGAAAGGGATTTACTGGGAAACACTTCACTTAGGTTGAATTGGTGTGGAGATTTCAATTTTGGAACATATGGGGCTTGAGAGTTGTCAGTACTTTGAGCCCTCCACGGTTGTCTCGGGTGTATTGGCGAATTGCGTACTGGGCATTTTCACGCGCTTATGAGATGCTTCTACTGTCTCACTCAGGACAGCCTGGGGTTCCTAAGAACAAGCGCGCCGACGAGTTCTTCAGCAATCGGGGAAGCGCCCGGGAAATCATCCGGGGGGTGGAACACGGCGTTGCTTGTTCAGGCGGGCAGCACAATGGGCCTCGATGTATTGGCGCACGGGCAGGGGCATCCGGTGGTCCAGGCAGATGTCACGCAGGTCGGTGACCGCCAGGTCGGGAAGGAAGGCGAGCACTCGGGCGAACGGGGTGAGTGGATTGCGGATGAGCGCGAGACGCAAATGGTAGTGACGCGACCACCGTGGGTGCTGGGCCAATTGTTCCACGACGGCGGGTGGCAGGCCTTCGCGGGCGAGCACCTTGAGCAGGTGGCCTTCGGTCAGGGAAGGATTATCGAGGGCGGCGCGGATCAACTCCAGGTCGGGGTTAAAAAGAAGGCTGGCGGCAAGACGCCCGGTGCCACGCCGGGCGAGAGAGATTCTTTCCCCACGCGGCATGGCCTCCAGCTTCTTGAGGATGGTTTCTTCCGCGACCATTTTGACATCGGCGGGGACAGCCGGCGTTTGCGCCACGCGCAGCAGGTCGAAGATATAGAGGAATTTCATGAGGGGCAGAGAGACCAGGCGCGGTGTCTTGGGATGCCTCACCATGGCAAGTTGGACGGTGTAGCTGCGCCGAGACTCCGGGTGGCGGGCAAGTTCGCGTACGACCTCGTGCGCCAGGTCTTTGCGCTCGAGCAGGCGGAGCAGATCGCGCTCTTGCAAATGGGGATTGCGCGCTAACCCCAGCAGCACTTCTTTCGCGGTTTCTTGGAAGAAGCTTTCAATTTCCGCGCGCGAAGCAACCGCGACGGCCAGTGCGGCCCGTTGTCGCAAGCGCTCTTGAGAGGACGAATCGTCCATCAGAATGCGATTTTAGAAGGGACAGGCTCCATCGCGCAAGGGAGACTGCAAGTAGGTGCTGTCCTGATTTCAGATGTAGCGCCGGCTTCCAGCCGGCATTGAGCCGCCAGGTCCGATCTGCGGACTCCGATGGAGTCCATCGGACTCCAGAAATCGGAGACGGCGGCGCTACGTTCGAATCTGGGGCGGGCCTAGCCCGGCGGGAATGGCGAGTTCGATAGTCCGGAGTTGCTCGCGGCCCGGGAGCAACAGCAAGGCGGCGGGATGGAGAGACGCTTGACGCGGCCTTGGCATCTAACATAAGAAGGGAACTTCGTTGGGCCGCAAAGTGAGAATTTACTTGAAAAGTCCGTCAAGAATTGGTATTTGGAAGAGGTCAACCGGAAGATTACAGGTTGTTGAACCAGCAATTCTAGTGTATAAGGCCCCTTGGGCCTCTGGTAATATGGTTGATGGGTGCGCCCAGGTCACCTGCGATTCACCATTCCAACATCGAGGTAGCTGTGCAATGAGGAAAAACACTGCGCTTTGGACCCTTGCTTTGCTCGTCAGTCTCTCGTCCGGCGCCACTGCGGGCGAGGTTGCAAACCACCCCGGCCGCTCCGCCGATTTGGCCATCGTGGACCGCACGGAGGCGCCACCCCAGGCGGCGCAAGCAAAGCCCACTACGTGGAGTAGCCGTGATGAATACGACGCCTACACGGCGCTCGCGAAGGCGACGCCAGCCAATCTTGTTCCGCTCGCTGACGCGTTCCTTCAAAAGTATCCCAATTCATTTATGAAAGCCGACGTTCTGGCGAGGGAGATGGGCGCTTATGCCCAGTCGGGTGATATGACCAAGGCCATGGAAACAGGCCAGAAAGTTCTGCAAACCGATCCCGATAACCTCGCGGCGCTCCGCTTCTTGAGTTACACCTTCCCCTTTCTCTACAAGTCTGACCAAGCCGACGCCACCACCGCGCTCTCGCGCGCCGATAGCGACGCCCACCACGGGTTGGAAGTCCTGCAAAAGCTTCAGAGGCCTGCGGGCGCGACCGACGAGCAGTTTCAGCAGGCTGTGAAGGAATTTCGTTCGGTGTTCAACAGTTGCATCGGGTTTGTGGCTCTTCAAAAAAAGGACTATGCGGGTGCACTCACTGCCCTAAAGGCGGCGACCGACGATAATCCCAGTAGTTGGTACGCAATCTATTGGATGGGTACTGCCTACCTCTTATCCACACCGCACGATTACGATCATGCCATCTGGTATTTCGCGCGGGCCGTGGATTTGGCGAAGGCGGGGAAAGATCCCAATGCCGATGGATGGGAGAAATATCTCAAGCAGACTTATGTAGGTTACCACGGGACCGACACGGGGCTTTCCGACATCATGACGCAAGCGGCTGCTTCCGCGAACCCGCCCGAGGGGTTTAAGGTCGAGCAGGTCAAAGAGCCGCCAAAGACCGGGAATAACGTGGTGGACGCATATAACACGATGACTTTCCCGTTGAAACTGGGAGGCGAGACCGCTCAGAAGACATGGGACAGCCTGAAAGGTCAAACCATAGGACTGGGCGGCACCGTGATGAGTGTGGAAAAGGGAACCGAGCCGAACATGTATCTGGTGCGGATTGCCGTGCTTGACTCCACGAAATCGGCAGATGGTTACGATATTGAACTGAAGGACTCGACTCAGCCCGACGTCAAGAACCTGCAAAAGGGTGACTTGCTCACGTATAAGGGAACAGCGGATTCTTACACCGCTACGCCGAACCTGATTTTGACTTTGGTGGGCGAGGTTACCTCGGACCTCCCGGACAAACCCCCGGTTAAAGGGAAGCCGCCGGCTCACAAGCCTGTCCATAAGCCGACGAACCAATGAATTTCGTGAGGCAGGGCGTTTGCGGTCAGCGGGCGGTGCGTGCGCGGCGCTTCGGCCGATGGTCGAGGCCTAAGTCTTCTACCTTCCGGCTTAGGGTATTGCGATGAATGCCGAGAGCCACCGCAGCCTTGGAATGATTGCCGTTGTTCTTTTCCAGCATCCGTTTGATGAACCGCTTCTCAAATTCGGAAACCGCATCGGTAAAAAGAATCCCGTGCTCAATCATCTGGTTCACGAGGGATTCGAGTTGGTCTTTCACGATGATACTCCGATCCGTAGAAATTCGCGGGACTCGTGAATTACTGCTTGGCTGATCCCTTGTTACTCGGAATGAGCGCTTCCCGGAATTTTTCGAAGCCGAGATGGAATTGGGCCCGCAAGCTTCCTGGCATGACGAGCACAATGACGCGCGTCCCGGTGGTCACATAGGGCGCCAAAGCCGACTGCTGCACGGCGTCGGGCTTGATGGCGAAGGCCAACATGGCCATCAACAGAATGGCGTTGACCAAGACTCCACGCACTAAACCGAAGAGCCCACCCAAAAAGCGGTCGAACCACTGGATCCCTGCACCCTTGATGAGCCTCCGTGCCAGAATTCCCACCAGCGCTCCACCCAGCAGCGTGCCTATAAACAAAACGAGAAATCCTAAGCCAAGAGCGATTTCGTGCGACTTGGTCAAATCGTCGAACCACAGTGCCGCGCGGGAATAGCCGATGGCCGCCACCACCAGGGCAATCAACACCGCCGCCAGAGAGATCAATTCCTGGACGAATCCCTTCATGATGGCCGTTACTACGGAAGCCACGACAATCGCGGCGAGAATATAATCCAGCCAATTCCATGTGCCCATGGTGCACTTGCAAACTCCCGCGGACCCACCTTAAATGAGGGAATCTCCTGTCAGCAAACGATAAGCTTCGCGGTATTTCTCACTCGTCTTATCCACCACCTCAGCCGGCAGGGGAGGCGGCGGAGGTTGTTTGTTCCAGGCGAGCGATTCCAGGTAGTCGCGGACGAACTGCTTGTCAAACGAAGGTTGGGCCTTTCCGGGCGCATAATCGTGCCGCGGCCAAAATCGAGACGAGTCGGGAGTCAGCACCTCGTCGATCAAGATTACTTGACCGTCCTTAAGCCCCCACTCAAACTTGGTATCGGCAATAATGATGCCGCGGCCTTCGGCGAACTCCCGGCCTTTGCGGTAGAGCGCTAAACTCAATTCGCGCAGCTTTCCGGCAGCCTCTTTTCCCACGCGGTCGGCCATCTCCTCCCACGAGATGTTTTCGTCGTGGCCCGTCTGCGCCTTGGTGGCGGGCGTAAAGATGGGGTTCTCGAGACGCGAAGCCTCCTGCAAGCCGGCGGGGAGCTTGATGCCGCACACGCTTCCCGTGGCGCGATATTCTTTCCAGCCTGACCCCGCCAGGTAGCCGCGCACTACGCACTCGATGGGGAAAGGCTGGGCCTTCTCAACCAACATCGATCGGCTTTCCAGTTGGTCGGCAAAGGGGTGCAAGTCCGGAGGATAATCGGCCACTTTGGCCGTTATGAAGTGATGCCGAATTTCATCCTGGATGAAATTAAACCAGAAGCAGGAAAGCTGGGTCAGCACCCGGCCCTTGTCCGGTATGCCTTCGCGCATCACCACATCAAAGGCGGAAAGCCGGTCCGTGGCGACGATCAGCAGTTGGTCGCCCAGCTCATAAACGTCCCGGACTTTTCCGCGCGAAAAGAGTTTGACACCGGGCAGATTCGTTTCCAGCAAAACACTCGGTTTTTTTAATCGCATGATGTTGGTTCAGGGGACACATTCTAAATCAACGCGAAATGTTGTCAACGGAAAAAGCGCTGGGGAAATTTTCAGATGGAATACTAATGAGGGGGTGAGAGTCATCTAGCCACACAATCGCTGGAGTAGCGCGGAGCGGCATAAAATGCGGGCGTGGATGCGGAGCTTTAGAGTGCGGCAGCTCGCTGCCGCTTTTCGCTCGAGCCAGCTTGCTGGCGGCGAATTGTGCTGAGCTTGAAATTCCCGCGAGCAAGCTCGCGGGTCAGGAAAGCGGCAGCAAGCTGCCGCACTCCAAAGCTTCGCGCGGGGCGACGGGGCCCTCAGGCCGGCGCTCCGACGGGATGGCGCGCAAAGGCATCAAAGCGCACGGACACGAGCTTGGAGACGCCCGGCTCTTCCATGGTGACGCCGTACATGACTTGCGCAATCTCCATGGTGCGCTTGCTGTGAGTGATCAGGATAAACTGCGTATGGCGGCTCATCGATTGGATCATGCGCGTGAAGCGCTCGATGTTCGATTCGTCTAGCGGCGCGTCGACCTCATCGAGAACGCAGAAGGGGCTGGGAGTGTAACGAAAAATGGCGATGAGCAGCGCCAGAGCGGCCATGGCTTTCTCGCCGCCGGAAAGCAGGAGCACATTTTGCAGGCGCTTTCCGGGAGGTTGCGCCACCACGTCGATGCCGCTATCGGCGTCATTTTCATCCGCCAACCGCATTTCCCCCACGCCGCCCCCAAACAGGACCCGGAACGATTCCGCAAAGTAGGCGTTGATGGCTTTGAACGCCTCCAGAAACTGCTGGCGGGAGACCTGATCGATTTCACGGATGGCCTGCGCGGTGTCTTCGATAGAAGAGAGCAGGTCCTGGCGCTGGGTGTCGAGGAATGTTAACCGCTCTTCCGCTTCCTGGAGTTCTTCCAGGGCCATCATGTTGACCGGTCCCAGATTCTCGATGCGCATCTTCAGTTGGCGCAATTCTTCTTCCGCAACCTGCAAGGCTTCGCCGGTTAGCACCAATTCGGGCGCCAACTCCGCCAGGAGGGCGGGGGGGGCCGTGTTCAATTCATCGCGGCATTGCTGCGAGTGATGGGCGTAGTCAGATTCCGCGCGGGCTAACGCCACCTCCGCCTCGGAGCGCTTTTGGCGCCGCGCCTCGAGTTCCTCCCGGGCGGCGTCCACGCGCGGGCCCAAAGTGTCGCGCACGGCCCGCACGGCACGGGATTCCTCGTCCAGGCCGTGCAGCTCATTTCGCGCCGCGTCCAGTTCGAGTTGAAGTTGTTGCAGGCGAAGCTGGTGGCCTTCGCTCTCTTGTACCAGGCGCTCCCGCTCTTGCTGCCAGGTTTCCGTTTGTTGGGCCAGCCGGGCAATGCGGTTGTGGAAATCCTGCGCCGCCGCCAGGAGCCGCGCGACCTCCGCCGCCGCCGCGCGGGTCCGCTCTTCCAGTGCCCGGACCGCGGATTGGGCGTCGGCGATATCCTGCGCCAGCCGGTCCAGGCCCGCGCGGAGTTCCCGCGCCAACTGGGTGGCCAGGTTAATGGCCGCTTCGCGTTCCCCCTTGGCGGCGCCGACGGCTTCCAGTTCGGCGCGCAGGTTCGCCTGGCGTTCCTCCGCGCTGGCGCGCTCGCGGGCGAGCATCGCGGCCTCCGAGAGCAGCGCATCGAGCTGCCGGCGCGTGCGATCGCAGCTCTCGCGCGTCTGGCGAAGCTTCTCGTCGGCGACCACAGCTTTCTTCTCCGCTTCCATCTTGCTGGCGGTCAGGTTCTTCAGTTGCGCGTCCAGGCGCTTCGCCTGTCCTTCGGCTTCGGCCAGAGCCGCCTCGCTGGCCCTGATCTGGGTTTCCAATTCTGCCGTTCGCCGCTCCAGCTCGCGAAAGTCCCGCCGTAAAGCCAGCGGGCCGGCACTTGAGCCTTTGCCGCCGGAAACCATCCGATGATGGTAGTGCGCGCCCGTCGCCGTCAGGAAGTGGCTGTCCGGGTAAGCGCTCGCCAAGCGTTCGGCGGCAGCATCATCTTCCACCAGGTAGGCGCTCGCGAGGGACGGCAGAACCAGATCGCCATTTAATCCCAACTTCGATTCGAAGCGCACCAACTCCCGGACCGCCGCCACCACCCCGGGCTCCGTGCGCGCGGGCGAGTCGCCGTTGCCGCGCGAGTGCCCGCTGGCAGGCAAATGGGTGACGAAAAAGGTGGAGCGTCCCGAACCCTGGCTCTGCAACAAGGCAATTCCCGAGCGCGCCTGCTCATACTGCCCCACCACCACACACTCGAGTTCCTGCTTCAGGAATTCTTCCACCACTTCTTCGTAACCCGGCGAGACTTCCACAAAATCGGCCAGCAGCCCCATGGGCTGAAAGGAGTGCCCATTCACCGGGATCTCGCCGGAAAGCAGGCGCCGCACGCTCTCCGTGCTGTAAGCGTGGCGTGCCAGGGATTGCTCCAGCGCCTCCTTGCGGGCCATGCTGCCGGAATACTCACGGCGGAGGGCTTCCACCCGGGAACGCAAGGCGACCTCTTCCTTGCAAGCCTGTTCCAGGTCGCGGGTGGTTTGGGATACGGATTCCGCCAACTCGGCGAGCGTGCTGGCGTCGCGTTGATGCTCCGAAAGGTAAGCCTCCAGTTCCGCGACCAGCCGAAGGTGCTCCGCCTCAATGCGGGACTTCTCCGCATCGGTGCGAGCCGCTTGGCGCTCGACTGCCAACCCTGCCTCTTCTGCTTGCACAAGCTGATTGCGCAGCTCCGCCGCATGGCCGACGATCGCCATGAGCGATTGGCGGCAGGTTTCCACATCCTGCTCGGCAGCGCCAAGCTGGAAGTTCAGATCCTCTTGGCGCATGACCACCTCGGCCAGCGTGTCCTGCGCGGCGGCGAATTCTTGCTGCAATGCCCCCACGTCTTGGGAACGCTCGGCCGTCTGCTGCTCCAAAGTCGCGAGTTGCGCCTGGAGCTCGGAGCTTTCACGCGCGGCTTCCTCCGTGCGCGCCTCCAGGTTTTCGGTCTGTTGCTTCACTTGTTCCAGGCGGGAGAGCAGGCGTTCGCGCTCCAGATCGCCCTGGGACAGGCGCTCGCGGCATTGGGTGAGTTGATCTTCCAGCTCTTCATACCGCTCGCTGGCGCCTTTCTGCTGGTGCTCCAACGCTTCCAATTCCCGGGATGCCGCCAGGCAAGCTTCCTGCATCTTAGCGAGTTCCGCGCGCAGCCGCTCGAACTCAACCTCCAGCGCCTTCAGACGCGATACCAGGACGGTCTTCAGGCGTCCGCGCAGCTCCTCATGAAGTTCGCGGTAGCGCCGCGCCTTCGAGGCCTGGCGCTTCAACGAGTTCACTTGCTTCGTGACTTCTTCCAAGATGTCCGCGATGCGCGACAGGTTCTGCCGCGACGATTCCAGCTTGGCCTCCGCCAGGCGCTTGCGGGTTTTGAATTTGGAAACGCCGGCGGCTTCTTCCAGAATCAGGCGCCGGTCAGAGGGTTTCGAGCTGAGGATCTGGCCGATGCGCCCTTGCTCGATAATGGCATAAGACTCCGGGCCCAGCCCCGTCCCCATGAAAAGATCCTGAATATCACGCAAGCGGCAGACGTCGCCATTGATTAGATACTCGCTTTCACCCGAGCGGAAAAGCCGGCGCGTCACCGTGATTTCGCCGGAACGATGGTAATATTTGCTCGGTTTGGCGCTGCTGCCATTTCCGTTGCCGTTACCGTTCCCATGGCCGTTGCCGTTTCCGGGAGTTTCCGCTTGGAAGCCTGCGGGTTCATCGGCGGTGGGCCCGCTTTCCTGGCTGGACTCCGCTTCTTCCGGTTGCCCCGCCTCGTTGTATTCGGGATTCACCAGGGTCATGCTGACTTCCGCCATTCCCGTGGGGGGGCGGGTGCCCGTACCGTTGAAAATGACATCCGCCATGCGCTCGCCGCGCAGCAGGCGTGCGCTCTGTTCACCCAGCACCCAGGTAATGGCGTCGGAAAGATTGGACTTTCCGCAACCATTCGGTCCCACGACGGCGGCAATGCCATCCGCAAATTCCAGCCGCGAGCGATCCGCGAAGGATTTGAAGCCGAGCAATTCGAGTTTTTTCAGCTTGTACAAATCACACCCTTCCTACGTAGGTTACCGAAAGTGGATAAACCAAGAATCCCCATTAATAAGCACCGTACGCTGATGCCAAGGGATGGCTGAGGCGCCTGGCGGTAGCGCGCTCGACAAATTGCCCGATTGAGCGGTCAGCGACATTCTGCCCCCCCCCATCCCCCGCCTCGACTCCCTCATCCTCTCCGGCGCAGGCATTATGGCTGGAGCCAGGGCTCCCCCGACATGTTCGATGCATAATTACCATATCGAGGCGGTCTTGTAAAGGGAAAAAGCACAATATTTCGGGGTTATGAGGGATGCTAACCCCTATATATAGTGTGGATTAACTGGCCGTGGGTTTCATCAAATAGGTATCCATCCACTCCCGGATGAGCTTGCGCATCTGGGGAAGCTCCTGGTGCGGGCAATCAAACATTTCGATGTGGCAGTCTTGGGGTTTTCCATACTTTTGGTAGAGGGGCAGCAGGTAGTTCCGGATCCGCTCCACCCCGGCGGGAGGGGTCAGCTCGTCCAGGCGGCCGTTCACGCTCAGGTGGGCGCGCGGTACGATGAGTTCGTTGATTTGCGCCGTCTGGAAATGCTTGAGCAAGGAAGGCGCGAAGTAGTAAACCCCGTGCCCGCTCAAGTTGTGGATGCGGATAAGCTCTTCCGCATCGGTGAGGCAGCAAACGTCCATGCAAGCCCGCACTCGGGGTTCGAGCGCCGCCAGCCACCACGCCTTGGTTGCCCCCATGGACATGCCCAGAACCCCCAGGCGGCTCGAGTCCACTTCCGGCAGGCTAGCCAGATAGTCGAAGGCGCGGAACTCGTCAAACATCATCATTCCCCACAAAACCTGGCCGTACCAAAGCATATGCTTGAAGGCATCCATCTCCCCGCGGCTGCCGTTTTCATCATGCTTGCGCTCGCCGAAACACCAACTGTCGATGGCCAGAGTCACCAGGCCCTTTTCCGCGCAGACGGGAGCATAGGCGGGCTGGGCATCAACACCCACCAGGAGTTGTTCCTTGCCCAAGTCATACATCCCTCCATGCCAGTGGATGTAGAGCAGGCCGGGGGCGCGTGTGGCTCGCTTGTCGGGAATCAGCAGCAGCGCGGGAACCGGTTCGACGCCGTTCAAGTCAAGGACCAGGCGCACCAGGGTATAACCATCGTGTTTTTCCGTCGCCAGCACTTTGGCCGGGCCGGGCTTATGGTCCCAAGGCAAATCTCCCAGCAGGCTCCAGAGTTCCTTGCGTCGCCGGGCTTGAAACGCGGTGAATTCCGCAGGAGTTTTCTCAAGCGGTGGATGACCTGACATGGGCTGGGTTCCTCCCAAAGCTAAAAGCGCGGCGGATTGTTTCAAAAAATTGCGCCGGTACATTCGCTGCTGTCCTCCCGTCATTATAGTAAAGCTTGGCACGCGATCCTTGTGCACATATACTGTGCGCATGAATGTAACTCTTTCCATCGATGAGCAGGTCGTCGCCCGTGCCCGCAAGGAAGCCGCTGCCCTGGGCAAGAGCCTCAACCAGCTTGGTGCTCATCATCTACAGTTGCACGCGCTAAGGTACAGGTGGTGGGCCGCAGTTCAAGACGCGCGCTCGATGCGCGCTCCCAGGCCCGAAAACGACACTATACTCTCACCGTTCCACGCAGGCACGCCTAAAAGGAGGCCCTATGTGCTTAAAGACTCTCTTATCATTTCTAGTTGTTTTCGCGCTGGCCACGGTGGCTAGCGCACAAACCAAGGTTTCCGGCTCCCACGAGTGCGGCAAACCGGACCAACAGCAGGTGATCGACATTGGAGACCGACCCAACCATTTCTTCGCGATCAGTCAGACCAAGTGTACTTGGACCAAACCCCTGGAAATTGCGGGCGTTCAAAGCAAGGAGGGCGTCTTTACAGCCTTCGCTGAAGTCAGCGGCAATCGTGCGCGCGACCAGGAGTACGATGTGGTCACGATGAGCAACGGAGACAAGTGTTACGTCCGTCGCCAGGGCTCATCCACCCTGAAGGACGGGGTGCTCGAGAGCGCAGCAGGCCAATGGAGCTTCGCCGGTGGTACGGGCAAGCTCAAGGGCCTGAAGGGCAAGGGCACCTACACGGCTAAGACTGCCCCTGATGGTATGGCGACGGTGGAGGCCGAAGGCGAATACGAACTCCCCAAGTAAAACAGCCGCGGGGAAACGGGGGACGTCAGGCGACAGGGAACGGTCACTATTGACCCTCGGGGAGCACGCGTGTACCTCAAGGTTGAACTTCTGCTTCCCGCATCGCTCAGACGATACTTTGGAAAACGCCTTGAAAAACATAAAATCATGACAAAGTTGACGCCACGAACACAGCCATAGGTAGGGGCACCACCAAAGAGTCGGCGTGGCGCGGACCTGCTTTGTCGGTCCGCGGCTTTTCGCTGTCAACAGCGGACTGGTCATGGTTTCCATTTCGCGAACTGATGATGATTTTTGAAGATCCAAGTTTCGACGAGCGCGTAGAATTCCATCGCTTTCATCATGATCTCCTTTGCCTCTGTTGTTGTAGGCAATAGCGAATCGGCGGTCCGCAGACAGTCTCGTCACAGCGGCGTCTGCCAAGTCACGGGAAATCAGTTCCCGCATGTTATCCAGCTCTTGTTTCGAGGCCGTGTGCTTTTGGGCGTCTTTATTTCCCAATAATTGCGTCCAGCTCACGTTCAGTTCCTTTGACAAATTGCTTAGGGCGCCACAAAACTGCGGTCAAAAAATGGTCGTTCTTCTCAACCTTGCCCCGAAATTCATCCACCGAATACGTTGTAGCATTCAAGTCGCGGCCAAGGGCTTGCTCAGCCTTACGGAGCGCTGGGGTCAATTCCGAGAGGCCAACCTGGCCGATGATCATCAAATCGATGTCACTGGTGGCGTGCTCCTCGGCCCGGGCAACGGAACCGTAGACGAAAGCGCAGAGGATCTTTTGCCCAAAAGGCGCCAGCATGGTCTGAACGGTCGGAATGATCCCGGCGGTCTTTTCGACGATTCCCCGAAGTTCGCGGAAGATCGGGGAGCGCTTCTGTGCCCTGAAATAAACACGGGTACCTTCCCGCCTCTTCTCCAAGATGCCTGTGTCAACGAGCGCGGCAAGCTCCCGCTGCAGGCTGGAAGGCGTGGTACCGAGGAACCCAGCGAGCTCCGAGAGAAACCACCATTTCTCCGGCTGGGTAAGAGTCGCGGCAAGAACCCCCTGCCGGATCGTCGGAAAAAGCGCCTCCAATGTCGCGTTCTTACGCATAATGCGTAAATTGTTACGCATATTGCGTAAATATGCAAGCCCGGAGATTCCTCCTTGTGACCCTCACGGTTGGGAGGCCGCCGGCGCCGGCTTCCAGCGCAGCACCGGCTTGCGCGCGGCGGCGACTTCGTCGAGGCGGGTGACGCGCGTGGTGTAAGGCGCTTTCAGAACGAATTGCGGGTCTTCCTCGACCTCTTCCGCGATGGCCTGAAGGGCGTCGATGAAAGCGTCCAACTCTTCTTTGCTGGCGCTTTCGGTGGGTTCGATCATCAGCGCGCCCGGCACAATCAGCGGGAATGCTGTGGTGTACGGGTGGAATCCATAGTCGATCAGGCGCTTGGCGATGTCGATGGTGTGGACGCCCTTGGCCGCTTGATGCCGGTCCGAGAAGACGCATTCGTGCATGCAGGGCCGGTCGTAGGGGAGTTCATAGAATTCGCGCACCCGGCTGCGCACATAGTTGGCGTTTAAGACCGCGTCTTCGGTGGTCTGGCGCAATCCTTCCGGCCCGTTTGCCAACATATAGGCGAGGGCGCGAACCGCCATCCCGAAATTTCCCAGAAAGGCGCGCACGCGCCCGATGCTTCGGGGGCGGTCGTGATCAAGCTGAAATTTCCCTTCCGGTGATTTTTCCACGACGGGGGAGGGAAGGTATGGCTCCAGGAATTCCTTCACGGCCACCGGACCCGAACCCGGACCGCCGCCCCCGTGCGGAGTGGAAAAAGTCTTGTGCAGGTTCAAATGCATGACGTTGACGCCAAAATCTCCGGGACGGGCCACCCCCACCAGCGCATTCATGTTGGCGCCGTCCATGTAAACAAGGCCACCCCGGGCGTGGACAATATTCGCAATCCTGCCGATTTCGGTTTCGAAAATCCCCAGCGTATTGGGATTGGTCAGCATCAATCCCGCCACGTCGGCATCCATGGCCTGGGCGAGGTTGAAAATGTCAATACAACCCTGCTCGTTCGACCTGAGGGGGCGCACCTCGTAACCGGAAATGGCCACGCTGGCCGGGTTGGTGCCATGCGCAGAGTCCGGAATCAGGATGTACTTGCGAGGATCGCCGCGCTCGGCAAGGAAGGCGCGAACCATCAGGATGCCGGTCAACTCTCCCTGCGCGCCCGCGGCGGGCTGAAGCGAGACGGCATCCATGCCGGTGATTTCCTGGAGGCAGCGGGCGGTTTCGTGCAGAATCCGCAGGCAACCTTGGCCCAGCGCCTGGGGTGTGTAAGGATGCTCCGTCGCCAGGCCCTCCAACCGCGCAACGACCTCGTTGATGCGCGCATTGTACTTCATCGTGCAGGAACCAAGCGGATAGAGTCCCGTGTCCACGCCATAATTCCAGGTGGAAAGCCGCGTGAAGTGGCGGATGACTTCCAATTCCGAAACTTCCGGAAAGCCTTCCACTTCCGAGCGCGCCATGTCCGCGCCCAGCAGTTCGGCGGGTGAAACGGCAGGGACGTCCAGAGGAGCAAGTTCGGCGCCGGCTTTGCCGGGTGAACTGCGCTCAAAGATCAGCCTTTCATTGCGCGTGACATGAGGCCGTGCTTCGCGAATGCGGTTTTCCATGGGCATAGATTTTGTCAGGAGGCGGATTGAACTTACAACCCTCGCCCCTTTGGGGGAGAGGGAAAAAGAATCCTTAATTTTGGTGTTGTGTTCATGACAGCACGCGGCTTCCATTTCGGTAGCTTTCACCTACGGCTACCCACGGTGTCCCGCTTAGCCGGGGGGGAGCCCGAAAGCTGAGGGCTGGCGGAAAACTGGTGGCACACCTCCACCAAACGGTCCATGGCCGCCCGGCTCATCAATTCCGTGAAGCAGAGCAGAAGATGGTTGGCGAGTTCCGGATAAAATCCGCCCAAGGGCAGGCCGCCGATAATCTTCTCGCGGCGCAAATCTTCCAGCAGGCGCTCGGCTTCACCGGGGACCTTTACAACCAACTCATTGAAGCACGGGCTGGCAAAGGGCGTCTCGACTCCGGGAATTCCCCGCAATTGCCCGGCGGCGTAATGAGCCTTGGCCAGATTCTGCTCGGCCAGTTGCCGCAGACCGGTTTTACCCAGCAGGCAGAGGTAGATGGTTACGGCGAGTGCGCACAGCGATTGATTCGTGCAGATATTGGAAGTAGCTTTCTCGCGCCGAATGTGTTGTTCGCGCGTGGCGAGAGTCAGCACAAAGCCGCGCCGGCCCTCGGTGTCAACGGTCTGCCCCACCAGGCGGCCGGGCATCTGCCGGAGGAACTTTTCCCGCGTGGTCAGGAAGCCGACGTAAGGACCGCCGAAGCCTGCCGGCACTCCGAACGACTGCGCCTCGCCGCACACGATATCAGCCTCGCTCGGAGGTTTGACAATCGCCAGAGCGAGCGGCTCCGTAACCGTAACAATCAGGAGCGCGCCCTGCCGGTGGGCAATGGAGGCAATCTCCGGGATGCGCTCCAGGGTACCAAAGAAATTCGGCGACTGGATCACGACCGCCGCGGTCTGGGCATCCACCGTGGATTCGAGTTGGACCGTGTCAATTTGCCCGGAGGACGCGTAGGGGACCTCCACCAGCTCCACTTCCTGGTGGCGGACGTAAGTCTTTAGAACCTGGCGATACTCCGGATGCAGGGTGCGCGCCAATACTAGGCGCCGCCGCCGGGTGACGCGCAAGGCCATCAGCGCGGCTTCGGTGGCGGCCGTCGAGCCATCGTAGAGAGAAGCGTTGCTGACCTCCTGGCCCGTGAGCTGCGTCATCAGGGTTTGAAACTCGAACATGGCTTGCAGCGTCCCCTGCGAAATTTCCGCCTGGTAGGGGGTGTAGGCGGTAAAGAACTCGCCGCGCGAGAGCAAGGCGTCTACTACCACAGGGCGATAGTGGGAATAGGCCCCCGCGCCCAGCAGCGAAACATACTCACGGCTGCTCTCCGCCGCGGCGTGCTGGAAGAATTCCAGGATTTCGGCTTCGGAGAACGGCCCGGGAAGGTTCAGCTCTCCATTGAACCGGAGGGTCGATGGGATCTGGGCAAAGAGTTCATCGATATGAGCGTGGCCGGTGGCCCTGAGCATGGCTTGCCGGTCGGCAGAAGAGTTCGGCAAGTAGCGCATCAATGGGCCTTTTCTTTTTGGATGTAAGCCTCGTATTCATCCGCCGTCATCAGCTTGTCAATTTCGCGGCGATCGGCAAGCTGCACGCGGATCAGCCAGGCCTCGCCCTGGGGATCGGTGTTGACCATTTCCGGGTTGTTCTGGAGCTTGTTGTTGACGGCCGTCACTTCGCCGCTGACCGGTGAGTAAATCTCGGAAACGGCTTTGACCGACTCGACCGTGCCGAAAGACTCCGATGCCGTCACGTGATCGCCCGGCTTGGGGAGTTCCACGAAAACGACATCACCCAATTCCTTTTGCGCGTAATCGGTGATGCCAATGGTTCCCACCGACTCGTCCACCCGGATCCACTCGTGGTCTTTGGTGTAAAGGAGTTCTGGAGGGTACATGCTCTTCTCCCTTTGAGGTAGAGGCGGCGTTGTGCCGCTATCTGGCGAGGTAAACTCGCCGCTACGATTGTATGGCGAGGTAAACTCGCCGCTACGATTGTATGGCGAGATAAACTCGCCGCTACGATTGTATGGCGAGATAAACTCGCCGCTACAACCTACTTCGGACGTTTATAGAAAGGCAACGAGACCACTCGCGCGGGCGCCAGCCGTCCGCGGATTTCAATCTGTATTTCCCCGTCCACGTCGCCGCCATCCGGGGGCACGTAAGCCATCCCGATGTTCTTCTTCAGGTAGGGCGCAGGGGATCCACTGGTGACCTTGCCGGCTAACTTGCCATGGACCCAAACCGGATAACCATCGCGCGCCGGGGCACGATCGATCATCTCGAATCCGACGAGCTTCTTGGCCGTTCCCTGCGCGCGCTGCTGCAACAGAACGTCCCGGCCCACGAAGTCTCCCTTCTCGAGTTTGGCGATCCAGCCCAGGTTGGCTTCCAGCAGCGTGGTTTCCTCATCCAGTTCGTGCCCGTAAAGCGCGAATCCCGCTTCGAGGCGCAGCGTGTTCCTCGCACCGAGGCCGGCGGGAATCAACCCCTCGGCCCGGCCCGCGTCCAAGAGCGTGTTCCACAGATGCTCGGAGGAGGCCGGCGGGAAGTAGAATTCGAATCCGTCCTCGCCCGTATAGCCGGTGCGCGCCAGGATACCTTCCACGCCGGCGCAGCGGGCGGGGCGGAACCCATAATACTTCAAATCTCCCGGAGGATGTTCCGTCACTTTCGCCAGGATTTCCAGCGCCCGCGGGCCCTGCAAAGCAATTTGCGAGTATTCCTCCGAAACGTTGCACAGTTCCACGTCAAAGGAATTGTCCTCGACGATGACCATCCACGCGAAGTCCTTATCCGTATTCGCGGCGTTCACGCATAGGAAGTAGTGATCCGGCGCGAACCGGTGCACCACGCAATCGTCAACGGCGCTGCCGGTCGGCAGCATGATCGCACTGTATTGAGCCTGGCCATCCTGCAAGCGGGAGACATCGTTGGAGGTCACATATTGGAGAAACGCCAAAGCCTGGGGGCCGCGGACTTCAATTTCCCCCATGTGGCTCACGTCGAAGAGTCCGGCGGCCGTACGCACCGCAAGGTGCTCGCGGGTGATGCCGGAATACTCCACTGGCATGTCCCAGCCGCAATAATCCACCATCTTGGCGCCACTCGCCCGATGGGTGGCATTCAGAGCCGTGCATTTCAGTGCCTCTCCCGCCGGAGCGACCAAGCTGATTCCTCCATTTTAAGCGGACTTCCTCTCCTAAAAATCAACCTAACACAGTCACTGCAAACCGGTCAAGGCAGGGGGGTTTGCTTTTATTGGGGCTTGGCGGGAGAATAGACGCACCGCAGTTTCGATTCTGAAAGTGAGGCACTGGCCATGGCGTACAAGGAGTTTCGTTGCCTGGTTTGCAACCAGACCGAAAAGTTGTGCACGTGCGTTAAGTATTGCGCTTTGTGCCAGGCGGATTACACGGCTCGCCTCACGGAGGACGGCCAGTATTACTGTGCAGACTGCCGGGAGGCCTGTGACTACAAAACCCAGGAACAGGTTTGAAATCAAGCGCCAGGGCGGGAATTCTGCTATGCTACAGGTGGTCGTCTCCCCAGGCTGCGCCGCAGCGGGGCAACCCATGATGTGGAAGATATTCTTGACGAAGCCGGCGGGATTTCCCCAGCGCCCCCGGAGGATGATTTGACGGTGCGGGCAGTCACGGGGACTCCTCAGCGCGCGGGAGTTCTGCCATGATGCGAATTGCCATCAGCAGCGAGCCGCGACTGTTGAATATCCTGCGCGCTGTGGTAAAATTTCGCGCTCAGGAAGCCGGATTATCCAACCCTGATGCTGAGCACGTGGCCCTGGCCATCGATGAGGCCGCCGCGAATGTCATTCGGCACACCTATGGAGGCCGCCACGACGCGCTTCTGGCCTTGGAAATCCGCCCTCTGCCCGACCGCCTGGAGTTCGTGCTGGAGGATTGGGGTCCCAAGGTCCGCGAGGAACTGATCCGCCCCCGGCCCCTGGATGAGTTGAGACCCGGCGGACTGGGCACATTTTTCATCTATACGTTTATGGACGAGTGCTCCTACGACCCGGATTTCAAAGAAGGTAATCGGCTGAAGTTAATCAAGTTTCTGCCACGAAAGGGTGCCTGGTGCAATGAAGGTTCTAGTGCGAAATCTGGATAACATCTCGGTTCTCGACTGCTCGGGTGACGTCGATCTGTATTCTTCGCCCCGTTTACGGGAAATGCTGCTGGCGGAAATCAAGGCGGACGGCCCCAGCGTCCTGGTCAATATGTCGAAAGTGGCCTACATTGATAGCTCCGGCATCGCCACGCTGGTGGAAGGCTTGCAACATTCCCGGCAGACCAAGACCCGCTTCGGCCTGTTTGGGCTGCGGCCCAATGCCCGCTCGGTATTGGAGCTGGCGCGGCTTCACAAGGTTTTCACGATCTTCGAAAACGAAGAAGAAGCGCTGGAAAAGATCGGTTCGGTTCATCCCTTCGAGGGGCTGTGAGAAGAGCAGTGGCTAGTGGTTAGTGTCGAGTGGCTAGTCGAAACTGGGCACCAGCCGCTCGATAACTACTCGCCGCTAAGCACGATAGGCACGGGTTTCCTATGAACGGCGCTCTGGCTTTCGTTGGACGCCATACGCTCGATTTTCTCCGCTACGTGAGCGGACTCTACGACCTCAGTGCGAAGGCCGCCTACTGGACCTATGTCGCGCCGTTCAAGGGCCGCCCCGTGAAGTGGCGGAATGCCGTCCATCAGATGGTGGGGGCGGGCGTCGATTCCATCCCCATCGTCGCGATGATCTCCTTTTTCATCGGCATCGTGCTGGGTTTGCAGGGGGCTTACCAGCTTGCCAAATTAGGCGCAACATACTTTGTCACCGCGCTGGTGGGGGTTTCCATGACGCGGGAGCTGGGGCCGCTCATGACCGCCATTATCATCGCCGGGCGATCGGGGTCGTCTTTTGCCGCGGAGCTGGGGACCATGAAGGTTTCGGAAGAAATCGACGCCCTCGAGGCCATGGGACTCGACAGCGTGCGTTACCTGGTGGTGCCCAAGTACATTGCCATGCTGGTCATGATGCCTTGCCTCACCCTGCTCTCCGACCTCTCGGGCATCCTGGGAGGCGCCGCCTTCGAGATCTTGCAGCTCGATCAGTCGTTCTCGATGTTCCTTTCGGCGACCCGCGACTCGTTGGTGATGCGTGACATCACGACGGGTCTGATCAAAAGCATGGTGTTCGGCCTGATCATCACCACCATCGGGTGCAATGAAGGCTTCTCCGTCAAGGGTGGCGCGGAGGGGGTGGGCAAGGCGACAACCTCATCCGTAGTGATTTCGATTTTTCTAATTATCTTTGCGGACGTAATCTTTACCGCGATCTTCTACTTTACGGGTTAAACATGTCCAATGATTTTGAGGGCCCGATAATTCGCGTGGTGGACCTAGTCACCCACTATGGTGAGCGGCGCATCCTGAACCACGTCAATCTGGACTTTCCCACGGGCGAGACCATGGTGATTCTGGGAGGAAGCGGAACCGGCAAGAGCACGCTGCTGCGCCACATCATGCGGCTGGAGAATCCCACTTCCGGACGAATCCTCATCAAGAACCAGGACATCTGCCCCATGTCGGAGGAGAACTTCAACCAGTTCCGCCGCAAGATCGGCATGTTGTTCCAAAGCGCCGCGCTCTTCAACTCCCTGACCATTGAAGAAAACGTGGCCCTGCCGTTGCGCGAGTTGACGCAACTCGAGGAGCCCACGATCCGCATCATGACGCGCATCAAGCTGGACCTGGTGGGGCTGAACGGCTTCGAGAACTACATGCCCTCGCAACTGAGCGGGGGCATGAAGAAGCGCGCCGGTCTGGCGAGGGCGCTGGCGATGGACCCGGAGATTATCCTTTTTGATGAGCCCTCGGCAGGCCTCGACCCCATCACCGCGGCGGGAATCGATTCGCTGATTCTGAAATTGAAACTCGCCTTCCGCATGACCATCATCGTGGTGACGCACGAACTCGCCAGCGCGTTTATGATTGCGGACCGCATCACCGTGATGGACCGGGGCGAGGTGATCGCCACAGGAACGCCGGAGGAGATTCGCAACAACCAGCAGCCGCGCGTGCTGCAATTCATGAACCGGATTCCGGAAGGCGATCAGGTTGACCAGCAGGAGTACCTGCGCTCGCTGACGCAGAATTAGGTTTCAGGTTTCAGGTGCCAGGTGTCAGGAAGGCCAGAAACTCGAAACTCGAAATTCGGCATCTAGCTCACGAGTTTCGATTTTCGATTTTCGAATTTCGTTTTTCGATAAGGTGGGAGCTATGGCGCGTACCAACGAGGAGATTAAGGTCGGAGTGGTCGTGGTCTTGGCCGCGGTGCTGTTTATGGTCGCGCTGGTCTTTGTAGGCGGAGCGAACCTGCTGCGCAAGAAGAGAATCCAATACACCACCTACTTCAAATTCGCCGGCGGTCTCGAACCTGGAAGTCTCGTCCGCTTCGCCGGTTTCAAAGCAGGGACCGTCAAGTCCGCCTCCCTCGACCCCCAGGATTCCACCCGCGTTCGGATCATTCTCCAGGTCAATGAAGGTACCCCGGTGCGGACCAACTCGAAGGCGCGCATTTCGTCGCTGGGTTTCTTGGGGGAGAATTACCTGGAGATTTCCCCCGGGACTCGCGACGCGGCGCCGCTGCCTGCGGGGAGCGAGATCCCCAGCGCGGAAATCGTCCAGATGACGGACGTATTAAACAACGTGAATAACATCACCCTCAATGCCACTAAACTGGTTAACGATCTGGACGACCGCGTTCTGGCGTTGTCCGATAACGCCAACCAATTGATCAAGAACCTGAACGACGTGGTGAGCCCGGAGAACAAGGAGCATTTCAGTTCGGTTCTGGCCAACGCCGACGGGATGCTGAAGGATTCGCGCCCGCACCTGGAAAAGACGCTGGCCAATCTTGAGACCGCGAGCGGCAAGGTGTCGCCGACCATTGACAATGTCAATGGCACGATCGGCAGAGCCAACAAGCTGACCGACCACCTGGACGCCGTGGTGGTGGAAAACCGCAAGGAAATTCACGATACCCTTCTGCGCCTGCAAGCCTCCCTTGCCGACGCCGAGCGGATGATAAACGACCTGGACGACACGCTGGGTGCCAATCGCGGCAACCTGGACGAGACACTCGAAAACATCCGCGCCACCAGTGAAAACCTTAAGGAATTCACCGACACGCTCAAACAGCATCCCTACAGCCTGATCCGAATCAAGGCGGAGAAGGATCGCCTGCCGCCCGGGGGGAAGTAGGCAGTGGGCAGTCGGCAGTGGGCAGATTGATAAGTCAAAAAGCAAAGGTCAAAAGGGAAAAGTGCAAGTCCGTGTGGTTTTGCCTTTTGCCTTTTGCCCTTTGACTTGCTTTTGCGGTTCTACTGCGCTGGGCTACCCGCTTAGGTTTTCCGCCCTTCGCCTTTTGCCGACTGCTTACTGCCTACTGCTTTCTGCCTACTGCTCCGGCCGGAGACTTGCCGGGGAGGGCTGTGGGGTGATGGTGAGCCAGTCGGCGCGCACGCGGTCCCACTCCTGGATGAACAGGCCCTGCTCCTCAAAGAAGGTGCGAATGCGAGCGGCGTCCCAGCCGGCAATTTCTTCCAGGATCGGGACGATGATGCTCAGGGCGTCGTCGCTGAGGACGGTGCGCTTGGCGATGGGAGCGATGTGGCGCGCCTGCGAAACGGCAATGGTGAAGCCCTCGCGGCGGTTCACATGCAGCATGACATGGATGTCGGATCCGCCGTCCCCGACGTAAAGAATGCGCTCCGGCCCGACCTGAAACTTCTTTTGTAAATCATCCAATACCGCCACTTTGCCGTAGCCGGCGTTGACGCGGATGATGGATTCAACCTGCCCGGAGCTGTTGTACTGCAACTGTGTGCCGTGGATGTGATCGGCAGGAATGATGTCTTCCAGCGCCGATTCAATAACCTCCTGCGGGGCGGCGGAAACGACGTGGAGGTCAAAGCGATAGCCCGCGATGGCCGTGGCGAGCAGCTCCGAGAGTTGCCGTATGTTTTTCTTCAACCGCACACCTTTGCCCGCCTGCACCAGGTGCGCTTTGCGGACGCTGGCGTGATATTCGGGGTCATGCAGCAGGAGATAGCACAATTCGCCCCCTTGCTGCACCAGGTTCTGAATAGCCAGAGTTGCGACTTTGGCATCAAAAATCTTGGCCGGGATCCCCGCCAATTCGCTGAGGACCAGGCCGGAATCATTGAAACTCAAGGTCTGATCGAAATCGCTGGCCAGCAGATACTGCTTGACCAATGGAATAGTAGCTTGCATAAATGTCCTCCCACTCACGTAGTCTGGCGTCTCTTGGCTACGGCCGATGTTCAGATTCGATGAAGATTTGATGGCGGAGCGATTATCTGATCGATGCCAAAATCGCGTGGCCAGTACAGGCGGTAACGATTTGCCACATCGCGCCGATGCAACGGAAAACGGACTCAGGGGGCTGGCTCTGTTCTATTCGTGGATAACCCATCGCAATATCTACGTTAGCGTAAAGCCCCGGGGTTCGTCAAATCCATTGAATCTATGACGCCCATAAGCGGCAAGCAGGAAGCTTCCGCGGGCTAAGGGCGGCCCGGAGAACAATACCCTCACGTCGAAAAGTTCTTGTGGAGAGAAAAAACGATTATGATAGCATTTTGAGTTTGTGATCCCCTTGGTAGCGGGTCAATTTGATGTAGAGGCGGCTCTACGCCGCCATGGGGCGAGGCAGACTGGCCGCTACAACATCAAATTGACCCGCTATCACCCCTTTGACTGCCGGGGAGCGGAGTCGACAAACAGAGAAGAGTCAGAGGTATGGCGCGTCGAAGAGTCATGGCGGGTGCCGTCCCATCCGGAATTTCAGGGGAGTTTGTCCTTCGACTTGCACTGGGGATTTTGATCCTACTGGTTGTCATTTTTTTGGCTCTGGCGGGAGTAGGAGCGGGTCTGACCTACTACGTGACCACGGCCAATAACTCGCAGGAAGCGGTCAACCCCCAAACTTACCTTTTGAACAGTTATATTCCGCTCAGCTTTACGGACCGCTCCGGCGGGGAACATGAGGGCTGGTTGCTCCTCGGATTGCGTGGCGCCCCCGCCATCATTCTCTGTCACGGTTACGATTCGAATCGATCTGACCTGTTGTGGTTGGGAAGCATATTGCGTGACAACCATTTCAACGTATACCTTTTCAATTTTCATGGACCCAAAGCCAAGGAAAGCCGGTCTAACTTGGGATCCCGGCAGGCATCCGATTTGATTGCGGCGATTGAAACCCTAACCAAGCAACCCGATGTTAATCCTAACCGCGTGGGATTACTCGGGACGTCCGTGGGCGGCTACGCCGCTTTGGTGGCTGCCGAGATGAATCCGCAAGTGAAGGCGCTGGTGGCCGATACGACCTATCCGACCCCGGAGCGGATGTTTGATTTTCAGATTGACCGTCTGTTGGGAGGCTCCAGCGGGCTTTTCCACATTCTCACCGAGGCGGAGTTTCGCCTGGCCTCGATGGGAGGAGAATCTTATGCGATGCCTGCCAACCTTCCCAAGCTTGCCAACGTCCCCAAACTCTTTATTTCCGGGCGCGATAATCCCTCTTTGGCAGCGATGACCGAGGCACTTTACGACCAGTCGCCCCAGCCCAAGCAGCTACTGGTGACGGACCATTCGGAGTCGGGCATGGCGTCGGAGGCAGAGAAGAAGGAATACGAGAATCAGGTCCTCAATTTCTTCTTACAAAATCTCTCTCTCCGCGCCGACTGACACTTGCATGGCGCCGGGCGTTTGTGCATGGGCAGGTCGAACGGGTAAGAGCTCAAAGGATTTCCGTAGTATCTGAGCAAAGAATGAAACCAGCGGTGGTTGACAACGGTCCTCAAATCTCCGCACCGGCAGAGCAGCCCGCAACTCGGCCGCACGTGACGTTCAATCAGCGCGTACAATACTGGGCCACGCTGGCGGTGCTCAAGACGCTCGGCTGGCTTCCCCACAAGCTGGCGCGCGTCGTGTGCGCCCTCTTGGCGGCAGTGAGCTACTGGCTCTGGCCTCGTCTGCGACGCGTGGGGATGTTCAACCTGCGGCTGGCGTTTCCGGGATGGACCGAACGGCAGCGGCGCCGCGTTATTTACGGCCTCTTCCAGAATTTCGGACGCATGCTGGCCGACTACGCCCATTTTCCCCGCTGGAATCGCGACAACATTGAAAGCCTGATTATTTACGATGGGTTTGAGAACTACGAGCACGCCCAGAGCCAAGGCCGTGGCGTCCTCTTCCTGACGGCGCACTTCGGCAACTGGGAGCTGGGGTCTTTTGCCCATGGGCTGTACGGCTATCCCTGCCATTTCGTCGTGCGCGAAATGGACAACCCCCTCATCGATCGGCTCGTCAATCGCTATCGCTGCCAGAGCGGCGGAAAATCGATCGACAAAAGCGAATTTGCGCGGGGAGTCTTGCGGGCATTTGCCCAGGGACACGCGGTGGGCGTGCTTACGGATCAGAACATGATGCTGAACGAAGGCGTCTTCGTGGACTTCTTCGGCCGGCCGGCCTGCACCACTACGGGCCCCGCCCGCGTCGCACGGAGATCCGGCGTCCCCATCGTCCTGGGGCTGGTGATCTGGGATGCGAAGCTGAAGAAATACCGCCTACGCTTTGACGCCGTGGAATGGATCAAACGTGAGGACCCCGAAGAAGAGATCCTGGCCAACACGGCGAATTTCACCCGCCTAATCGAAGAATATGCGCGCCGCTATCCGGACCAGTGGCTCTGGGTGCACCGGCGTTGGAAGACCCGGCCGCCCGGGGAACCGCCCCTGTATCCCTTCTAGCAGGAAAAGGCAGAAACTGGAAACTCGAAATTCGAAAAATGCGGCGGGTTTCGAATTTCGAGTTTCGATTTTCGGTTTCCCGTAAGAGAGGCCAACCATGAAAGTTTCGGAGATTGCCGCATTGTTGCGCGGAACCCCTGCGGGCGATGCGGAGCGCGAAATCCACGGGGTGGCCGCCCTCGAAACCGCCGGGCCCACCGAGTTGGCATACGCGGAGGGCCCGCGCTCGCTCGAAATGGCCGCGACCGCGCTCGCCGGATGCCTGCTGGTGCCCGAAGGCGTGTCCCTGCCGGGGCGCACCACCATTTCCGTGCATCATCCCAAGCTGGCGCTGATTCACGCCGCCGAGGCATTGCATCCGGCTTCACCCCCTCCGGCCGGGATTCATCCCACGGCGGTGGTCGCGCCGGACGCACAACTGGCTGCGAACTGCTCGGTGGGCGCGAACGTCGTGATCGAGAGCGGCGTTACGGTGGGCGCGGGAACCCGGCTTTGCCCGGGAGTCTTCCTCGGCGCAGGCGGGCGCGTGGGAGCGCAGTGCGTCCTGCATCCCCGCGTCACCGTCTACCCCGGCGCGCAAATTGGCGACCGGGTCATTCTCCACGCCGGTGTGGTGGTAGGGTCGGACGGTTTCGGTTACGTCTTTGCGGAAGGGCGGCAGGTGAAGTTTCCGCAATTGGGTAAGATCGTCATCGAGGATGACGTGGAAATTGGCAGCAACACCACGCTGGACCGGGGCTCGCTGGGCTCGACCGTGATCGGACGGGGCACCAAAATCGATAACTTGGTGCAGATCGGCCATAACGTAAAGATCGGGCGCCACTGCATCATTGTGGCGATGACGGGGATCTCCGGCAGCACCCAGGTGGGTGACTATGTGGTGATGGCCGGGCAAGTCGGCATTGGCGATCATGTGCGCATCGAGGATCGCGTCGTCATCGGCGGCCAGACCTTCGTTCTCCCCGGGAAGATCGTGCGCAGCGGTTCTATGATCTGGGGAACACCCAGCCGCCCCATGAGCGAGTGCAAGAAAACCCTCGCCCGTCTGGCGCGGCTCGACGCTCTGGAGGCAAAGGTCAAGGCGCTCGCCGAGCAGATGGGTAAGCCCGCGGAATAGTTGCTCAATGATGGGGCGCGGCGTTTGGTCAGTCGCCGGTCGGGATGATCCCGGCGTTTTCGACCATCAGGATCACGGTGCGCTGCGGAGCGCGCGTACGATGCAGGACTCCCTTGGGGACAACGAACCCCTGCCGAGAAGCAAGTTCCACGGTTCGACCCTCCAGGTCAATCAAGAATCGACCCTCGACCACATAGAAGAATTCATCGTCTGCGTCGTGTTTGTGCCAATGATAATCGCCTTCGACCACGCCCAGCCGCACCACGGATTGGTTCACCTGGCACAACGTTTGGTTGTACCACTTGTAAGTGCAGGCATCGGCGAGAGCCTTCTCGTCGATCACTTCTAAAGGCTTGAACAAGACGTCGAGCCGGGTTTCGTAAGGGTAAGACGGTGCCTTACTCATGTTCACTCCTCCGCCAGCTTTTCTCAGAATTGATCATTGCACGATCGAGTGCCCTGACTCTTACGGTTTTCTTTGATGCCTCTCCGGTTGTGGGGAGGTGATGATCTAGGGCCAAAAAAGAGAACGGGGAACCGTTTCCGGCTCCCCGTCTCAGGTGTTCGTCGTTAATGCCGTGGCAGCGTCCGCGGGGCGTTGCCAACGGTACGCACCGCAAGAGCGGTGTGATTTTACGACTAACCTCTGCGTGCCCGGTGGAGTCTTTCCTCCCTCGGTCAGCATACCTCTTTCATACTCCTCTGTGCGGTAAATTGCAAGCCCCCTAAAGTACTATTCCTGGATTGCTCCGCAGCGTCACGCCGGCCGCGCCCCCGAGGTCGAAGGGCAAGGCGGAATTCACGCTCTACCCAAGCGAGTGGCGCGGCTAGGTGGTTCCTCGGAGGCGACGGAACTTCGCCCAGATCCGGCGGACCATGGCAAGCGGAAACCGATAACTGAATCGGATCCAGAATGGGGTCCAAATTAGAATCCATTCCGCGATGAGTCCGGGTACACTACGCAAAGGCGGTTCAGTTTTGCGATCCTCGTGCTGGTAGTACAGGATTTTCTTGCCGTCCCAGGCAACTGATACTTTAGGATGATACCTGAGAGTTGAAATGCGTGGCATCCGCAGGCCAAGGCGCCTCAGTTGAGGTTCCAGGAGGAACCATCTGCCGTCTTTCTCAAATGTTACCCAAGCGTGCCCTTCACCGAACTTGCCCGACCTGCCTCCCACAAAGCGCGCCGTGTAGCCCATGCCAAGAACCTGTCGCCATGCCCAAAGCCCGAAGTCAACGCAGTCGCCCATTTTGGTCTTCTCGAACTCCTCTGGGGGCTGCCAATAATCGCGCTTCTGGACCTCCCTCATGTCTCGCCATCGGCACGTGGAGAGAAATTTACGCATTTCGGCGAAATCCTCGCACTCGGTCTCCAACGGCTGGGTTAAGTAGCTTCCCATTGGAGAAGTAGGGCG
>CAVQYM010000019.1:0-30000 GCA_963718175.1 uncultured Acidobacteriota bacterium | reverse complement strand
TCCCGCCAGGCGGCGATGACCGATTTGCGGACCCGGTTGGATTTGCGCGAGGACCTCGCGGTTCTGGCGGAAGAGGCGCACTCGCTTGCGCCGGCGGACGTTCTGGCGGCGTGGGGCGAAGGTGAACCGCTGCTGGCGTCGGGGGTCCTGCGATTTGCGAGCGCGATGCTCGCGTGCGTGTGGCTGCTGAGCTTGGCCGCCTGGGCGGTCTGGGGGCTGGGGTATCCGGCCCTGGTGATCAGCGCGGTCAACGTGAGCTTGAACCTCGCTTATCGCCGGCGCGTGGGGAAAGCCGTCAGCGACGCCGAAAGCGCTGCGCATGACTTGGGGCTGTTCGCCGCCGTCCTGGCTCGGCTGGAGGCTGAACAGTTCGCGGCGTCCAGGCTCGTTGGTCTCCAGGAAGCTCTTCAGTCGCAAGGGCGGCCTCCATCGTTCCAGATTGCCCGACTGAACCGGCTGATGGAGTACCTGGATTCACGGCGAAACTTGATAGTCAAATCGATCGACCTCTTCGTCCTTTGGACGTTGCAGTGCGCCTGCGCGGTGGAAGCATGGCGAAAGCAGACGGGCCCGGCAATCCGCGGCTGGCTGGCCACGGTGGGCGAGTTTGAGGCCCTCTCGGCGTTGGGCGGCTATGCTTACGAGCATCCCGCCGATGTCTTCCCGGAATTCGCCGAAACCTCACCCTGCTTTGAAGCCGAAGGCCTTGCCCATCCCTTGCTTTTAGACCGCGACGCTGTGCGGAACGACTTGCGCTTGGGAGGTGATTTGCGGGTTATCATCATCAGTGGGCCGAACATGGCGGGAAAAAGCACCCTGGTGCGGGCGGTGGGGATTAATGCGGTTCTTGCGCAATGTGGCGCTCCGGTGCGCGCCCGACGTTTGCGCCTCTCGCCACTTGCCGTGGGCGCATCTATCTGTGTGCTGGATTCGCTCCAGGGCGGCGTGTCGCGCTTTTATGCAGAAATCAGGCGCTTGAAACAAATCATCGACCTGACTCGGGGGCCGTTGGCGGTGCTTTTTCTCCTCGACGAATTCCTCCAGGGAACGAACTCTCAGGACCGCCGTCTGGGCGCGGAGGCGATGGTGCGCAGCCTGGTGGGACACGGAGCAATAGGACTGGTGACGACCCACGACCTGGCCCTGGCGCAGATCGCGGAGGGGCTCGGCCCACGCGCCGCCAACGCCCATTTCGAGGATCGCCTCGAGGACGGGAAACTGATTTTTGATTACCGCCTCCAACCGGGAGTTGTCAAGACCAGCAATGCCCTCAATCTGATGCGGTCAATCGGCCTGGACGTGTGAAGCGCGTATATTGGCGACTGGTAGGTGTGCCAGTCGCCGCGCAAGTTCATGGCCGCTGCATGGTTTCCAAGCCCCAAACTTACTAAATCATTATCGGATCGCCTAGACCTGTCTTTGCGAGCCTGCGCCTCTTCAGCGCGCATCAAAGCAAAAAACAGTTCACGGGTGGAATGCGGGTTGGCAGGGACGCTTGGCTGAAGTGCCAGCGCAAGGCTCCAGTGTCAGCGGATTCGCGCTTCTGCGCAGCTTCGTTTTCCACGGCTGCACACCGAATAGCGGGACCTCTAAAAGAATTAACGAGGGAACTCGTTTGGAATCTCCCGTGCTCAACCATGACCAGAGTTTTTGGATTTTGAAATCCCGCGCCGATAGGTTCGAGGGCGGAGCTGCCTTGGGTAGACGCCGAAACCGCGTCGATTTTCCTGGCGCAAACGGGGTTTCCAAACCTCCGCCTGCCTTGATCCTTGGAAATACAAAGCCTTCGAGGTTGTACAAATCTTCGAACAACCGAACATGGCTTGTCCAAGGTTTTTGACGACCGCGGGATTCTTGGCGACGCCGCAAGTTGCGCAGAACTCAAAAGGCTCTGCCGTGGTTGCCGGAAAACCACCGACTGGAACAGCATGTGTTCCACCGGTGGGCGTGGGCGGTGAAACATGGATCGACGCGGACCTTGGTTCACGATAGGAATGACGGTCCTGATGCTCGGTTCCATCGGAATCGTTGCGCTGCACGCGGAGGAGGCCAAATCACGCCAGGCCAATTGGGAGAACCTCAAGCGACTGGCACCCGGACAGCAAATTCGCGTCGTGCTGAAGGACGCCAAAGCTTACACCGGGCAGTTCCATTCGTTGAGTGATGAGGGTTTGGTGATCCGCACGGGGGGAGGGGAACAGACGGTCGAGCGGCCAAGTATTCTCCGGGTCTCCACGCAAGGCAAGAGCCATCGCGGCCGGAACGCGCTCATCGGCCTCGCCGTCGGCGCCGGCGCCGGGGTCATCGTCGGTGTTGCTTCCCCTGAACTGGGTCAGGGGAAATGTGCGCAGGGATCTTGCATCAATGCTGTGGCTCCCACGTTGACAGGGTTTGTGGGTGCGGTAGCAGGAGCCGGACTGGGAGCCGTGTTGCCCACGGGCGGCTGGCGCGACGTCTACCGCGCGCGGTGACCGAAGGTTGCAAGAGTTCGAATGTGGAGTCTGTCTCGGAAGGCACGGCACGGAGCCCGTGCCGAGAGTCTAGGGTGATAGCAAGTGGCTCGGACCTGTTTGGAAGGTCCGCGGCTTCAACGTCCAACAACCGCAGACCTCCGGAAGACGGGGGTCTGCGCTAATCGCTCCGCCTGTCATGGGCGGAGGATCAGCCACGGTGGCCCGACTCGCGGCCAACTGGTTGCTCATGAAATCGATTCTCTATTCGGAGGTTCAAGCATGCGCAACATTATTTGCCTCGTATTAGCAACACTGCTTTCTGCCACCACAACCTTGGAAGCGAAAGTTGGCGCTGCCGGTACGGTTCCTCCCGGGCAAGCCGCAACCGAACATAAGCTGACGCTGAAAGAACGGATTCTGGAAGTGCCACCCGGAACCATGATCGAGGTGCGCCTTCTGAACAAGGAGAAAATCAGAGGCCGGCTGGGCGACCTCACCAGCGAAGGATTCAGCCTCACAACCGCGCAAGGCGAGAAGATCGAGACCCAGAAGGTTTCCTTCACCGATGTGAAGTCCTTCAAGAAGGTTGAAGGCGCTACGACCGGGAAGGCGGTCGGCAAAGGCCTGCTTTGGGCGCTTGCCGGAATCGGTGTTCTCGCGGTGGTTTTCACTATATGGGCCGTGTCCGCCAGCGATTAGCCAGCGCGCTCCCCGGAATTAGAAGGTTTGCAAGACCGCAGACCTCAAGAGGACGGAGGTCTGGGCTACCCGCGATGCGGTTGCGGGTCTTGAGGGGTTTGGCCCGGCAGGACCAATAAGACGACCAGAAAGGGGGAGGACGATGGTCAAGTCAATCCTCGGAATGCTCATCATATTTCTCGCTTCTTTGCCGGCCTCTGCCCAGATGTCGAGCGGCTACATGTACGTATTTGGGGGCCCGGTGGTCGTGCCCAAGAGCGCCTACACACGCTGGAACGGGGACTTCATCCATGTGGGAGGAGGAGGCGAGGGCCACCTCACCGATCGGTTCGCCCTGGGCGGTGAAATCGGTGTGCTCAAGCCCGTAACCAACCAGTACGCGGTTACGACGGGCCTGGCATCGGTAACGCCCGCTTTTCATTTCATCCCCAGGGATTCGAAACGCAAATTCGATCCTTTCGTGGACGGCGGCCTCTCTCTGTTGGCCGGGAGAGGCGGGGCATTCGCGATTCACTACGGCGGCGGAGTGAATTACTGGCTGCGCCGCCGTATCGGCCTGCGGTTCGAGTTCCGCGATCACATTTGGTCAGTCGAGTCCGGAGAGGCCGTGCACCTGGTCGACTTTCGGGTTGGTATTGTGTTCGGGACGGGCTGAGCGCAGGTTGTCTGGTTCCCGCGACAGTTTCGGTTTCGGGTTCCAGAAATGCACCTCGCAATTTCGTCCTTGCAATCGGGTCCGGCTCCGACCAAAATGAACCTCTTTAGAAGATGCTGGGAAAGTCCGAATAATGCTTGCAGCTTAGCTCAAACAGGTGCCTCATGATTTTTCGATCTTGCCTCTTTTTCATGTTTCTAACGCTTCTGGCCAGCCTTGGGACGCTGGCGGCGCAGACCGCCCCGCCCCGGCTGATCGATGCGCACGTCCACCATAATGGTGATCCGGCGTTCCTGGAAAAGCTGGTCGCCAGGCTCGATTCCGTTGACGGGCTCGCCCTCCTCCTCACCGCTCCCAAAGATCTCGACAGCGTGAAAGCGTTCATCGCCAAGCATCCCAATCGCATCTTGGGCATGGGCGACATCAGCCTTGATGATCCTCGCGCCGTGGAACTTGTGGACCGGTTCCACGCGGCGGGCTTCCGCGGGCTGGGGGAATTGTCCGGTCCCCTTAAGAATTACGACGACCGGAGCTACTGGCCCATTTACGAGCGCGCGGAAAAGTACGGGATGATCATCCTTTTCCACACCGGCATCGTCAACCGGCTGCAACCGGACATTCCCTCGGACATCAGCGTGGACCGCATGCGGCCCACGACTCTCGATGGCATTGCCCGGCGCTTTCCCAAGCTCACCCTGATCGGCGCGCACCTGGGCAATCCTGACTATGCCTGGGCCGCGGAAGTCACGCGGTGGAATCCCAACCTCTACTTCGACCTTTCGGGCTCCTCGCTGATCAAGAAGCAGGATGACCCCACGTTTTGGAAGTCCATCTTCTGGTGGTCGGGGGTCGTAAGCCCGCACACGCCCGCCAACGCGCCCAATGCCTTTGAGCGCCTGGTGTTCGGCTCGGATGTTTTCAACGGAGAGCTCGAGGAATTCGACCGACAGGTCGAACGCTACCACAAAATGCTCGATGCCTGCGGCGTTCCCAAGGCCTCGCAGGACATGATTTTTGCCGGCACGATGTGGAAAATCTTGAGCGCGCAGAAATAGGGGCGCTTGGCGTTCTACCGGTTCGCGCCCTTAGTGGGGCAACGCCTGGCGAAGCGCATCCACAAGATTCCGGGCGTCGGAAGGGCGTCGAGACGCCGGTGCAAAATGGAAGGTCCTTCCGGAATTCAGGGTGATGTGGAACGTATCCGTAGCAATAGAAGAGGTTTTGATTTCTTTGATATCACTCAACGATATATTGATGAGGGTTTTTCCGCCCTCTTGATATTGAATTGATCCCGCCGATACCACCAGCGCTCCCTTCACCTTGCCGAGAACCTGAACAATCTCAGCCGGATTCCCCAAATGGTAAGCGTCATAACGGTGCATGTCGGTGGAACCTGGGGTAGGAGGCGACGCCGGTGAGGGCGGGGTTGCAGGTGTGGTGGCGCCCTTCCCCGTCACCTCAAAGGGGGCTTCCACCTCGCGATCGTCGGGGTTCACCACGTATAAACTTGCGGCGCCCGGGGTGGCGTCGCGCGCCACCTTGATGTGCACGGTGAGCTCTGTGCTCGATGGGGAAGTGACACTCATCACCCGGATTCCCGGATTGGCGAAGCTTACCTTGGTGCCTTGGACAAAATTGTTACCGGTGATTTTCAAATCCACATCGAAGCCCTGCCCAACGCGGGGCGGCTCAATCGTCGCCACCTCCGGTCCAGGAGGTGCGTCCGGTGCAGCGGGAACTGGGGGTCCAGCAGGAGCAGCGGGCGAAGACGGCTCTGGGGGTGTCGCAGTAGCGGCCGGTTTGGGGGGCTCAACGTTTTCCGGGGGCGTTGTCGGGGCAGTCGTGGTCTGTCCGGCCACAATCTTGAACGCCGTTTCCGCAGTGCGGCTGGCGGGGTTGCTGACCAACAGGCTCACCGTGCCAAGTTGCGCCGAGGCGCTGACGCTCACTTGCGCTTCCAGTTGCGTGGCGCTCACCCGCTTGGAGGATTCAACGTGAATAGCGTTCGAAATCGATGAAACGTAGGCGCCACCGGAAAAATTGCTCCCCTGGATGACGACCGTCACGTGGGCGCCGGGCACGGCCTGATTTGGATCGATTTGCTGAATCTGCGGTGTAGCATCCGGCGGGATTTCGGAGGCCGCTTGCGGCGCGGCAGGCGCGACGAGCGATGCCACCAGGCACATGAGCAGCGCGCCAAGCACATGCCGGCCCGACAGCCCATCCTTTGCAAAAGATGAATCGCCACGCATCATGGCAAACCGTCCTGCATAGCGGGGATGGAGACTCAATCGAGCGAATCTTAAGCTTCTAGTTTGCCGGAAGTCAAGGCGGGCTCCCGTGGCAGGGCTCCCGTGGCACGGGCGTCCCGCCCGTGAGCACTCACGGCCAGGATGGCCGTGCCACGAGTTTGGACGCGCACGGTTCCCGTGAAATAGAGTATGCTGGCTCGCTGACGCTGAACGCCTCTGGGCGCGCGCCATCGCCACATTGCACGGGCGGGACGCCCGTGCCACGCCAGGAGTGGGAGTGGCTTTTAGCTGGATCGATCTCGCCGTCGTCATCGCTTACGTTATTGCCATTACGGCCTTTGGGGCGCGTTTTCGCAAGTGCCAGCGGACCCTGCGCGATTACTTTTTGGGGGGAAACCGCCTGCCCTGGTGGGCGATCACGCTCTCGATTGTCTGCGCGGAAACCAGCATCCTGACCATCATCAGCACGCCCGGCATTTCCTATCGCTCGAACCTCGGCTTCCTGCAACTGGTCTTTGGGTATTTGCTGGCCCGCGTGGTGGTCAGCTTCCTCCTCATCCCGCGTTATTTTTCGGGCGATCTCTACACGGCCTACCAGCTCATCGAATGCCGTTTTGGACACGGGCTTAGGCTCTTCACCGCCGGTCTGTTCCTCCTTACGCGCGCGCTCGCCGAGGGAGTGCGCGTGTTTGCGATTTCCCTGGTCATTGCGATCGTCTTCAAAACCGGCGTCGCGGCCTCGCTGGTGATCATCTTCGTGCTGACGGTCCTCTATACCCTGGAAGGCGGTCTGACTGCAGTCATCTGGACGGATGTCATCCAGCTCACCATCTACATCGCCGGAACGGTGGTGGCGCTTTTCGTCGCCTTGCACACTCTTCCCGGCGGCTGGAGTGAGGTGGTGCGCGTGGCGCAGGCGGCGGGGGGAAAATTCACCGTTTTCAATTTCCACTTTGACTGGAGCCAGCCCTACCTGTTCTGGACGGGGTTGGTGGGTGGCATGTTTCTGAACACCGCGAGCCACGGTACGGATCAATTGATCGTGCAGCAACTGCTCGCCGCCCGCAGCCGCCGCCAGAGCCAGGGCGCGCTGCTGGCGAGCGGAGTCGTGGTGCTGCTCCAATTCACCTTGTTCCTGGTGGTGGGGGTGGTGCTCTACGCTTTCTACCAACATTTTCCCCCGGCCGCTCCTTTCAGCCGGCCTGACCAAATCTATCCCACGTTCGTCATCACCAGGCTTCCGGTGGGACTGTGCGGCCTGCTGACCGCTGCGATTCTCGCCGCCGGCATGGCCAATCTGAGCGCGGCACTCAATTCCCTGGCCTCCAGTTCGGTGATGGATTTCTACAAGCCCTTCGCGCTTCCCAGTGCCGATGACCGGCATTACCTGCGCGTGTCGCGGATGATGACCCTGGTTTGGGGCGCGGTGATCATTACCATTGCGCTGGCGGCCCAATACCTCCAGCGCAGTGCCCTGGAATTGGCGCTCACCGTGGCCAGCGTTCCCTACGGCAGCATGTTGGGAATCTTCCTGCTCGGAGTCCTGACCCGCCGGGCCACCAGCCGCGGCGCCCTGGTGGGCGCTCTCTCTGCCCTCGCTGCGCTCGGCTATGTGATGCGCTACACCCATATCGCCTGGACGTGGTACGTCGCCATCGGGACCGTTGTAACGTTCACCGTGGGGCTCCTGGCGAGCGCGAGCAACACCGCGCGAAGCAACACGAGAATGGTGAATAGACGATAATGGCGCACCGGTGGCCATTTGCGCAGAGGGCCCAAAGGCCAGGGATATTGTTGAGCGAAATGAAGGCTGCGGTGTTACTCTCATTGGTTATGCGACTCAGGAGTTGAGGAAAGAGCACGAGCATTAGAGGGATTTGTGGACCGAAAAAGAATTCTGTTAATTATTGTAGCCGGACTCTGCACACAATTTCTTGGTGCGGACCACAAGGACGAATTGACCACAAAGAGTGTAGTGAAATCGTTTGCGGGTTGCTACGAACTTACCTCGGATAAAGGCGAGAATGTCGGCACACCCCAGCAAATCGAACTTCTTACCACGCGCGACAGAAAGGCTTCCAAAAGGTTCAAGCGTGAGTGCTTCGTGATACGTCCAACCTCAGAAATACCGGGACCAACGAGAGCTATGGGCATGCTCCATGCTTATTGGGAACTGCAGGACCAGCAGGGCGGGATACTCCTCGTTTGGACAAATGGGTATAGCGGGATAAATATATCGTTGAAGCCAGAGAAAGACTCACTGGCCGGAAACGGGCACATGTTTTGGGATTTCAGCGGTCCCTCAGACTTGGGACGAGTCGTGGCCCATAGGATCCCATGCGAGTGAAGAGGGTTCCTCGCGATTGAATGCGAAAATGACTCACAAAGTTCTCATTCATGATTCGTTTCGCCTGACTCCGAATACATAGCAGGTAATTGTTAACTGCCATGCAAAGCAAAGAACAAGCGGAGTTGGTCAAGGGCTTGGGGGTGTTGGGCGCCACTTCCGTGGTGGCGGGCACCATGATTGGAACCGCGATTTTCGTGGTTCCGGGCACCATGCTGCAACAGGTGGGTACACCCGGGATGGTTCTCGCGGTGTTCGTGGCCGCCGGGGTCCTCAGCCTTTTCGGGGCGCTCAGCTATGCCGAGCTGGGCGCGGCGATGCCGGAGGCGGGCGGCGAATTCGTCTACATGCGCCGCGCTTACGGACCCCTATTCGGATTCCTCTACGGCTGGACGCAGTTCATCATTGCCAAGACCGCCTCGATTGCCGCCATCGCCACGGGTTTCGTCATCTACCTGGCCTACTTCTTCCCGCGCTTGCGCGAAACGCTGTGGGGAACCTCTCTCCGTCTGGGTGGGCAAGAATTGGATCTGCATCTGACAGGCCTCCAGCTTGGCGCGACACTGATGGTGCTGCTGCTCTCCGGCCTGAACGTTCTGGGCGTGCGCCGCAGCGGCGCCGTGCAAACTCTCTTCACCGCTTCCAAGCTGCTGGTGCTGGCCGTCCTCATCGTGCTGGGCCTCACTTACGGGCACGGCTCATGGCAGGGGTTCCATCCGTTGATCGCGGCGGGTGGGCACGGCGGCATGCTGGCCGCTTTTGGTGTGGGCACGGTTTCAGCGCTCTGGGCTTACGATGGGTGGAACAATCTCAGCATGGTGGCGGGCGAAGTCAAGAATCCCCAGCGCAACGTACCCCTGGCGCTGATTGGCGGGACGCTGCTGGTGCTCATCGTTTATGTGCTTGTGAACCTCGCTTACTTTTATGTGCTGCCCGCTTCGCAGGTTCTGGGCGCCAAAACCGTGGCGGCCGACGCCGCGCGCCGCATCATGGGCAGCGCCGGGGGAGCGTTCATTGCGGTGGGCGTCATGATTTCCACTTTCGCCACGCTCAACGGCTCGATCCTGTCGGGCTCGCGCGTTCCTTACGCCACCGCGCGCGAAGGCCTTTTCCCGGCCAGGCTGGGCGATGTCAATCCCCGCTTTCACACCCCCGCCGTATCGTTGGTATGGCAGGCCATTATCGCAGGATTGTTCGCGCTGACGGGAGGATACGAGTCGCTTTACACAAAAGCGATTTTTTCCGAATTCCTTTTTTACGCCCTCTGCACCGCCGGAGTTTTTGTCCTGCGCCGGCGGGAGCCTGACTTGCCGCGACCCTATCGGACCTGGGGATATCCCCTGGTTCCCGCGGCTTTTGTTATTCTGTCTGTGTGCCTGCTGGTTAACACGTTTTGGCAGCAACGCGCCGACTCACTGTGGGGAGTGGTACTGGTGGGCAGTGGAATCCCTGCCTACTGGATCTGGAAGGCTTGGGCTCATCATTCTTCATGAATCGAGAGTGGAAACTGCAAACTCGAAACTGGAAAATCGAAACTGGAAACTGGAAACCGGAAACTCGAAACTCGCCGCGTATTCGTCGAATTTCGAGTTTCCAATTTCGAGTTTCGAAACCAAGGGCGCTCAGAATCCCCCTGCTCCAACTTATCTTGCTGGCCGGGGCGGTCTCGGCTGCGGCAGGACCCGAGCATCGAGACCCCGCGCATATCCAGCCGGAAAGAGCCGCCGCGCAGACCGCCCTGGCGAAGGCGCGGGCGCGAGTGCTGGGCGCGAGTCCGTTGGCGATGTTTTATTACGCCGACAATTCGTTGGGCCTGGCATCGCTCCAGGCGCATGCCGACGCCATAACCTTGCTTGCTCCCCAGTGCTATGGGCTCGACCGCGCGGGGGCGCTGCACGGCCAACTTCCCACGGGGGTTCTGGACGTGGCTCGCCGCGCCGGCCTTCCCCTCATGCCGCTGGTGACGAATTCGGGTTTCGACCGACCAACGGCGCACCGCCTGTTGCACAATGTGCAAGCGCAGGAGCGCGCGGCAAAGTCCCTGACGCACCTTGCGGAACACGATCAATACGTGGGTTGGCAACTCGATTTCGAAAACATCGCTCCCGCGGACAAGCTTGCGTATACACGTTTCGTGGCGCGAATGGCGGCGCGGCTGCACCGCGACCATCGGCTATTGAGCGTGGCCGTTGTGCCACGCTTTTCCGATCGCTATCCTGACAGCACGGCCCCAGGGTTTCATACGGGTGAGTGGGGCGCGGCCTTCGATTACCGCGGCCTCGGACGCGTGGCGGATTTCCTGGCGCTCATGGCCTACGATCAACACACCCCTTCGACCCCGCCCGGCCCGGTGGCTGGCTACGATTGGGTGAAGGCCGTTCTTGACTATGCCCTTCGCCGCGTGCCCGCTTCGAAGCTCCTGCTCGGCATTCCTCTCTATGGCCGCGAGTGGGCGGAAACTGCGGGGGCCATCACATCGCACAGCCTTGCCTATAAGGACCTGGAGCCTTTCCTTGATGATCCCGCGAGCGATCGGCATTGGGACGATATCTCACGGACCACCTGGCTCCAATGGCGCGTGGGCGAAACCCTGCGCACCGCGTGGTTTGACGATGCCCGCAGCCTGCGCGAGAAACTAAAGCTGATGCAGCTCTATCATCTGCGGGGATACGCAGCCTGGCGGCTGGGGATGGAAGATCCGGGTTTCTGGGAGGAAGTGACGAGTGACAAGTGACGAGTGTCGAGCAAGCGGTCTGTTGATTTTGATGTTTACCGCCTGGGCGGCCGGGGCTCGCGGCGCGGAGCATACCTGGGATGTCTACACGGCCGGTGAACTCGACGAGCGCATCGAGCGCCAGCTCAACGTGTTGGCCGGGCAGGATCAGGCGCTGATCCGCATCATGAAGGGAGCGGCGGAGCGCTCACAGGTGATTCCTAAGGCCGGTGGCCTGGCGATTGAACTGCGCCAGGAAGACAGTGTGGAAGTTTTCCTCGATGCACTAAAACGCGAGGCGGGCGAAACGGCGGTCGCGCCCACCGTGGAGCTTGCCCAGGAAGGTTACATCATCGAGGCCAGCTACCCCCGCGCGGTGGTTCCTAACCGGCTGCGCATCACGGCCGTCACCTGGCGGGGATTTCACCATGCTCTGCTGAGGCTTCCGGATATATTGACGATCTGGCCGGCGAATCTTTCGAGCCAACTGATCCCCTGTCCTCAGTCCGTGCGCCTCGAAAGAGGTGGCATCTCCGCCGTCATCGTCGATTTCCCTTCCTTCCCGGAGCGCGGCATAGTGGAAGGTTTTTATGGCACTCCCTGGACGCATCAGGACCGCGTCGACATCCTGCGTTTTGAGGGCTTACATGGCATGAATGTGTATTACTACGCCCCCAAAGACGACCCCTACCATCGCAAGCTCTGGCGCGACGCCTATCCGCCGGAAACACAGCAACGCTTGAGTGAGCTGGTCGAGGCCGCGCAACGCAACTTTGTGGATTTCTGCTTTGCCATCAGTCCCGGCCTCACCATGGCCTATTCCAGCGAGCGCGATTTCCAGATATTGACCGACAAACTCGCGAGCGTCGGCAAGCTGGGAGTTTCCTGCTTTGCCCTTTTTCTCGATGACGTGCCGCCGGACTTGCAGGACCCGCAGGACCGGACGCAGTTCAAGACCCTCGCGCAGGCGCATGTTTACCTGACCAACAAACTCTACAAGCACCTCAAGGAGCAATCTGCCGCGAACCGTTTGACACTGACGCCCACGACCTATACCAACGAATGGGGCCATCGCGATTACCTTCAGGAACTGGGCGCGGGAGTTGATCCCGGGGTGTCCATGGTCTGGACGGGGCCGAAGGTTTTTTCTCCCGCCATCACCGCGGACCAAGCGCGCGAATGGGGCGGGCACATCCATCGCCCGCCGCTGATTTGGGATAACTATCCTGTAAACGATGGCACACGATGGTGCCGCTACCTGGGACCACTCACCGGGCGCGACGCGCATTTGCCCGGCGTGGCGCGCGGCCTCGTTTCCAATCCCATGAACGAAGCGCGCGCCTCGATGATTCCGCTCCAAACCATTGCCGATTATCTGTGGAATGCCGCCGCGTACGACCCGGCGGAATCGGAAACCCGCGCGGTGGTGAGCCAATACGGCGAAGACGCGCCGCGCCAACTCGCGCCATTCCTGAAAATTTACGGAACCTATAGTTGGGATGATGGGGATTTCACGGCGCTGTTCAAAGCGCGCCGCCAGCCCCTGGACGTGGCCAAAATGCAATCCCAACTGGCGGAAATGAATTCGGCGCTGGAGCGCCTGCGCAATCAGCGGCGGCTGGAACGGTTGCTCGAGGAAATCTCTCCGGCGATCACGCGCACCAGCGAGCGCTTGGCCGAAGTCAAAGCTGATCCCGCGTTCCAGCATCTGCCGGACGGCACACTCCAATGGGATGAAAACTATGAGGCCATTTCCGCTTATGGCCTGGCCCAATCCCCCAACCTGGACGGGGATTTTTCCAAGTGGGAACGCGGTCCGGTGTACCGGCTTGATGATCGCGCCCTGGTGGTGGCGGGCGCCAAACTGTGGCGAGGCCCACACGACTTGTCAGCGCGCGTGGGGCTGGCGTGGGACGCCAACTTTCTCTATGTGGGCGTTGACGTCATCGACCCCGATCTCTATCAGCCTTTCTTCGCGCGCGGCATTCAGAATGGCGACGCCTTTGTGCTTGCGCTGGAAGCCGGTTTCCGCAAGAACTTCCTCTCGACCGAACCCACCGGCGATGAGTACACACTCTATTTCAGCCCCGGCAATTTCGCCGGCGTCAAGCCCAGCATTTTCTCCGATGAAGATTACCTGCCGCGCCGCCCGCAACCGCACAACTACATGCAGGAGATTTACACCGCCTGGAAGAAAACCGCCCACGGCTACTCAGGAGACATTGCGGTCCCGGTGACCTTTTTCGATGGCGGCAGGCTCGCTCAAGGTTACGAGCTGGGATTGGAATTTGGTGTGACGAAAGTGATCCGTCCCACCAAGCCCACCGATGCGGAAGACCTGGAACGGGTAGTATTACAATCCAAAAAAGACCGGCTATTTCGCAGCAGTGCCAAAAACCCATCCTCGTTTCCACGCTTGGTGCTGACCGAAGGGAAACCATAAGGAGAGACTGACCGTAACCTTTAAGAACGGCGGCTCGGCGCCTGCAGGAGGGACTTATTCCAGTCCCTTTGTACTAATGTCGCTCACAGAGCGCCGCAGCAACGAATCGCGACGAGGATCAATGGGCGTTTGTCCTCAGGTGTAAGATTGAGACGAGAGTTCGCTGCCGAAGCAAAGACCTTGTGAGGCGAAAGACCATGATCAAAGACCGTGCTTATTGGGAAGCGTGGGAGGCAAGCGCCCCACTTCGCGAGCCCCCGGATTTTGCGCGCGCCTTGGCGCTCATGGATGATTTTCTTGAGTATGCCCGTCGGCTGGGCGTTTTCCCTCCCTCCGATCCCCTGGAGGGAATCGAACATAAGATCGCGCTGGCGAGGAAACTGCATGTTGGAACGGCTGCTGGAAAAGATCGCGCTGGCTCTTGAAGAGCGCGGGATTCCCTACATGGTCATCGGCGGTCAAGCGGTCTTAGTGTACGGTGAGCCTCGCCTCACCCAAGATGTGGATGTGACGCTGGGCGTGGGGCCTGACCGACTCGGTGAGATTCTGGACATGGTGAAAGCTCAAGATTGGCGGGTTTTGGTGCAGGAGCCGGAGGAGTTCGTGGGCAGAACGATGGTGTTGCCTTGCTCGGATCCCGAGACGCGACTACGGATCGACTTGATGTTTTCCTATTCCGAGTACGAGCGGCAGGCTTTGCAGCGCGTGCGGCGCGTGCCGATTGGAAATGCGCAGGTCGGATTTGCTTCTCTCGAGGATCTCGTCATTCACAAGATCATTGCCGGCCGGCCTCGTGATCTCGAGGATGTTCGCGGTATTTTGCTTAAGAATCCCTCCTGCCAGGTTGAATACATTCGTCAGTGGCTCCAGGAATTCGATCGCAGTCTCGGCGGCACCTATCTCGCAGAGTTTGAGGATATGGTCAAACGTTCGGCCTAGGTCGCAGAGGAAACTACAGAACAGTGGCCCGGAAGCAAGCGGCGCCCCGCCGCCTGCGGGAAGCGCCCTGCGTCAGTTTCCCCCTTCCGCTTTCTTCTCCAGGGCCGGCAGGATGTACTGGGTCACGAAGTGGTCGTATTGGGCTTCCACCTCGGGGGTGACAGAAGCTGTTTTCATGGGGCCACCCTCGGAGGCCGGCTCGAAATAGACGTCACCGGGCCTGCCGAAGGAGCCCGGATCGGTCTTGGTGAACTTCGCAGAGTCGGTTTCGGCGAAATCGTAGATTTGCTTGGGGGTGTAAGACTTCAACTGCTCGGGGGTAAGCAGCGCTACGGTCCGCACGTAGATGAGAAGTTTTCCAAACCCCCGGTCCTTGCTGTAATTGACGCGGAGAACGTGCTGTTGTGATTGCCCGGGGTTCTTGGGATCGTTAAAGGTGTCAGCCAGCACACAGAAGTCCTCCAGCTTGCCGTTGTATTTTGAATCCAGGAGGTTGTAGAGGCGAACGGTTGGGTCATTGGAATTGACCGGCGGGGTCTTATCTTTCGCACCCAAACGTCCGGCGGCGCCGCCCCCCAATACGAGGAGTGTTAACACGATGCCAACAATTGTTCCGAGTGTCCGAGCATTCGTTTTCATGGTCCCTCCCCGGAAGTGTAAACCTGAAATGGAAACAGCCTTCCCAGTGGCCAATTGCCTGGGACCTTTCGGGGAAGATACTATCCCCGCGATGAGCATAAGACAATACCCGAATTCGTGGTAGCGGCTCATGTTGAGGTGGCACGGGCGTCCCGCCCGCGAGCGGTGACGGCCGATATGATCGAGGTACTTCATAATGAGCCATTACCGAACTCGTGTATGGCCCGAGCTGGGTTATCGGTCGTAGAAGCCATGACAACGCAAACCCCGCGCCAATTGAAACAAACTGTTTAAGGAGGCCTGGCATCATGAACCGGCGGGATTTCATCAATTCCCTAATCGCTGCGAGTGCGACTCTCCCTCGCTGGCAAAGACCCACGTTGGCGCACGCACTCTCTGCCGCCGGGCCGGAGCGTAAACTTGGCGTGCCGACCCCTGACGAGGCCGCGTGGCAAGACCTCGAAATCGGCATGTTCGTACACTTCGCGCCCAATACCTGGCAGGATTTGGAAGGTGACGACCTCTCGACGCCTCTCACCGCGATCAATCCCACGCCATTGGACACCGGCCAATGGGCGGAGTGCGCCCTGGGGCTGGGGGCAAAGTACATCGTTTTCGTCGCCAAGCATGCGGGTGGATTCTGCATGTGGCAGACCGAGACAACGAGTTACGGCATCCGCAACACGCCCTGGCGAAATGGGAAAGGCGATGTCCTGGCCGATCTTTCCAAGTCCTGCCGGAAGCGCGGGCTGAAGCTCGGAATCTACGTTTCCCCCCGCGATGATAAATTCGGTGCGGGCACGGGCGGCCGATGCAGGACCCCGGAGTTGCAGGCGGCTTATGACGCCCTCTATCGCCGCCAGCTCACCGAACTCCTGACACGCTACGGCGCGATGGTGGAAATCTGGTTTGACGGTTCCCTGGCGACTCCCGTGGACGACATCCTGAAGGAACGCGCCGCTCATGCCATGATCTTTCAGGGACCGTCCGCGACCATCCGTTGGGTCGGTAATGAGGACGGATTTGCACCGTACCCGGCCTGGAACACCGTTTCGAAATCCGATGCCGAGAGCGGTGTTTCGACGGCGATGCACAGCGACCCCAACGAATCCGTGTGGCTTCCCATTGAGGCCGACGTTTCCATCCGCCGGCCCGACTGGTTTTGGAACACGCACAACGAGCGAAACGTCCTCTCTCTCGACCAACTTCTCGAGATTTATTACCGCTCGGTCGGCCACGGTACGCAACTGCTGATTAATATCCCTGCCGACCGCCGCGGGCTCCTGCCTGCCACCGACAGCGAGCGCACCCGGGAGTTTGGCGACGAAATCCGCCGGCGCTTTGGGCGAAGCGTGGCGGAAACTCACGGTTCGGGTGAATCTCTGACCCTGTCCTTCCCTTCCCCCACGCGCATCGACCATGTGATCCTGCAAGAGGACTGCACGGCTGGCCAGCGAGTTCGCGCTTACAGGCTGGAAGCCGGGGCGCAAGGAGGTTGGCAGACGCTGGGGGCAGGGACCGCCATTGGACACAAGCGAATCCAGCCGGTCACCCCGGCGGTTGTGGATGCTGTGCGGCTCACTATCACAGTGAGCGTGGGGCCAGCGGCGATCCGGCGCTTGGCCGTGTTCAATACGGGGGCAGAGCCGCCTTCCACCTGGGACGCGCCTCCCCCGATCTGGGCGGATGACGCCGTGGGCAGTTGGACGAACCATAGTTTCAATGTTGATCTGTCCGCCAAGATAACCGCTGCCGGGCAGTACCGCTTGCGGTGGGTGCCGGAAGGCGGGGGCGAAGTGGCCGTGGAGTATCCGCAGTTGCTGCTGGACGGCGTGGCGCAGCCCAACCTCCTGCATCAAGTTCCGGGATCTCCTGACGTGTGGATTCTCACCATACCCGGGATTGGCCAAAAGGGGATTATTGCCGGAAGGGTGCGGGGCGCCGAACAAGGGACGTTGCTGTTCCGTCGACTTTAGCCTGTTTCATTCCCCCCACGCACGTGGATGAAATCTTTAAGCGCCGTCTGCAAGATGGGCTGGTGCGGATAGCCGTGTCCAAGGTGCTGGCGAAAACCTTCGGCGTAGGCAAACCCGCACTCGCTGCCGTAACCCGCCGCCCACGCCGTCATGCGGTCCAGATACTCGTCGATCCCGTGGTGCGAACGGAGCCATTCCCGCTGCGAGGCGTGGCGCGCCAGCATCTCGCGTTTTTGCGGAAGCGGCTTGCTGATGTCGACATAAAACTGGGGATAGATCCGCTCCCCCAAAGGGTTCTTCCCCTCCGTGGCATCGGCGTAATAGAGGGCAGGTGTGGCGCGGCCACGCGGGGTGGACGGATTCTGCCGAGTCTCATAGTTCGGCACCGCCAGCGCGAAGGTTGCACCCCGCGCCAGGCGCGAGGTCTCTTCGTGATCCAGCATGTAATCCACCGGCGAGTGCGTCATCACCACGTCGGGATCGAAACGGCGCATGATCTCCACCACCCGGCGAATGTTTCTGGCGTTATAGACCACCTCGACGTCCATCATGCCGGCGCAGTGCGTAGGAAGCGCCCAGGTAAGCGGCGGCGGCTTGGGCTTCGGCGTAGCGAATCCGCGCGATCTGTTCGCGCGCCACCGTGGCCGAGCCGCAATCGCCAGCCGTCATGGTGACGATCCCCAATTCCCAACCCAGGTCTTTCAGATGGAAGAGCGTTCCCCCCACCAGGATTTCGGCATCATCGGGGTGAGCCATGACCACCAGCAAGCGGGAGGATTTCGATTCGGTCGCCATTCGTTAACCTCGTGAGGAAAATTCTACCATTTACCGACTCGACCTCACATAACCATTCTCCCATACGATACAATCCGGAAAAGGCGGTAGTTGGGGCCTCCGCACTCCATGGCGCCTGCGGCGCGCCGGCGATAAAATAGCTTCGGGCAGTGGAGAGTTTATCCGCACCCGATCAAAAAAATCGGACCACTGCGGGTGGAAATCTGCTAAAACGTTGTGGGTAAATCCTACGACCAGTACAACTCAATTTTCAAGGAGGCAACATGGCAGACGACTTGACCCTGGCAGCGGCGGAACGGATTGTGGCGACAGCGAAGCGGAAAGCGGCGGAAATCAATACCAAAATGGATATCGCGGTGGTGGACGCGGGAGGCAATCTCAAGGCCTTTGTACGGATGGATGGCGCTTGGCTGGGCAGCATCGACATCGCCCAGCGGAAAGCGCGAACCTCCCGCTGGTTCGACATGGATACCGGCGTCATTGGCATGCTTTCGCAGCCGGGCGGGCCGCTCTTCGGCATCGAGCACTCGAACGGCGGGCTCATCACCTTCCCGGGTGGCGTGCCGCTCAAGAACGCGCAGGGCGAGGTCATCGGAGCCATCGGCGTCAGCGGCAGCACGGTGGAAAACGATCACACCGTAGCCGCGGCCGGCGCCGCCGCCCTCGAAGAGTAAGCGAGGCGCACGGATTTGTTCCAGAGCCCCGCGGCTTGTTATACTCGAAACGTCGGGCTGAAGGTCGATCATGGAAATTCCGGGTAGGGGGTTATGACCGTGGTGAAATCCGCCATACGCATTGTTGCGGGCTCATTGGCAATGTGCGCGGTGATATGTCTTCTCATTTTTCGGGCATGGCCGGCACAGACTCCGAGTTTCCACGATGCACCGGAATCGGCCAAGGCCATGAAGAATCCGTACGCACACACGAAATTTGACTCCGCCAAGTCGGCCTACCATGTCCGCTGCGCGAATTGTCACGGAGAGAACGGTGAAGGAATGGCAAACATACCGGCACTGGCCAGTGGCCCGACGCAGTCCGCCAGTGACGGCGAACTCTTCTGGTACATCACCCAGGGTGATGTGAAGAACGGCATGCCGTCCTGGGAGACAATCTCGGCAGGGGAGAGATGGCAGATCGTCAGCTTTCTCCGCGTCCTGGCCGGTTCCAAACCTGGCTCTCCCCGAGTGCGCACTACGCCCGATGAAGCCGTTGCGGCCGGCATGAGCGAACCCCCGCCCCAGGCCCCCTTCACCGACTACCGCTATGAGAGGCCCGGCGCGGTCCGCAAGATCACGCTCAAGGACTTGCCCCCTCCGTTTGCCACCTCATCGTCTGGCAATGGTCCGGAAGTCGTGCCGCGTCCGGAGAACGCATGGCCGCAGGTCCCTCCGGGCTTCAAAGTGAAGCAATACGCGACCGGATTTAATGAACCACGGTTGATCCGTACGGCTCCCAATGGCGATTGTTTCCTCGCCGAAAGCCATCCGGGCAACATTCGCGTCTTCCGCGGAATCACCGCCGAGGGCAAGCCGGCGCAGGCGGAGATTTTCGCCACCGGCCTGAATCAGCCTTTCGGCGTCAACTTTTATCCTCCGGGGCCGGATCCGCAGTGGATTTACGTTGGAAATACAGACTCGATCGTGCGCTTCCCTTACCGGAACGGGGATTTGAAAGCGCGCGGCCCCTCGGAGCATATTGCCGACGTACCAGGAGGCCACAACCACTGGACGCGGGACATTCAATTCACGCCTGACGGCAAGAAAATGTTCGTCTCCGTCGGTTCGGCCTCAAATGTCGACGACCCCGATACGACGCCGCGGGAGAAGAATCGCGCGGATGTTCTGGAGTTCAATCCCGACGGCTCGGCAATGCGAGTTTACGCTTATGGCATCCGCAATTGTGTCGGGATGGCGATCAATCCGCAGACCGGCGAACTGTGGTGTTCGGTGAACGAACGCGACGCCCTGGGGGACAATCTGGTTCCCGACTACATCACCCATGTGCAGGAGGGGGGCTTTTACGGATGGCCGTGGTGGTATATGGGGGGCCACCAGGACCCGCGGCACGAGGGCAAGCATCCCGAATTGAAGGACAAAGTTATCACCCCCGATGTTATTCTTCATCCGCATAATGCCTCACTGGAAATGACTTTCTATGAAGGCCAACAATACCCGGCGGAATATCAAGGCGATGTTTTTGCCTGCGAACATGGGTCCTGGAATCGATCGGTGCGCGTGGGTTATGAGCTGATTCGGGTGCCGCTGCACCAGACAGGTCACGCCACCGGTGAATATGAGGACTTCATGACAGGATTTGTGGTGGACAACGGGCACGTTTGGGGGCGCCCGGTGGGCGTTACCGTTGCTCCCGATGGCTCGCTGCTGGTCACCGACGACGGCTCGAATTCCATCTGGCGGATTAGCTATACGGGGAAGTGAGTGAAACGCTATCGCCAGTCGTCCACCACAAAAGCGTCCGGCCGATTGTAGGCCGGTGCGTCCGGCTTGTGCATCGCGACACCCTGGAAATCAATGCGAAAACCGCACCGAAGCATCTGACGATAAGCTTGGCTGCGGTTAAGGTTTACGCCCGCTTCCATTCGTTGTAAGCCGCGCTCGGCGGTGAGCGCCTCCAAGGCGTCCAGTAGATGTTCGAATCTATTCTCCGCACCCGGCCCGGGTCGAACGGCGGCAAACTTGATATAGCAATTGTCTCGTCCGGCTTCGGTTCCCTCGCCAAGATGGCAAACTGCGAAGGCATCGAGGGAGTCGCCGCCCCACATCAGGACCGTCTCCCCCAGATTCTGCTCCTGTACCGAGCGGATTTCGGAGGTCAAGTCCAGCCCGTCGTAAATGGAGCCTGTCAGCTCGCGGCAGGCGCTCAGAGCCTGATTTTGTTCGTCCTCATTCAATGCCGAGTATTTGATTGACGACGCCCCGCGCCCGATTACACCTTTGGACATGATGGCCGTGAGGAATCGTGGCCAAAATCCGAATTTCTGATAGAGCCCAAGGTGTTTGGGACTGTGGGCAAACGTGTAAAGGCCAGCTTCGCGCACGCCCCATTTCTCGAAGAGATCCAGGGTGGGACCCAGCAGCTTTTGCGCAATATGCTGATTCCACAATTCCGGGCGGACGGTCAGGGGACCGAAGAAACCAAAACTTCCCCAGTTCGCCGCAAAATTCGACCCTGCCAACGCACCATTCGCTTCCGCAACCAGAGCGGCCTGCGGATTGGCGCGCCAGCGCGTGAAGATGTACTCTCGATCCGCCGCAAACACTTCGGGATTTGGCACGCCAATGAATGTGCCAAATGCGACGCGGAAGATTCTGCGCGCTTCCACGAGATCAGCCTCCTGCATGAGACGAACGGAAACGCCGATCAACTCCGTGCTCGACGACGGCGTGGACATGCAGACCTCCTTCTAATTTTGCCTGGTTCGCACAGGGTTCGAAATTAACTCATCTTAGACCATTACGGACGCGCGCCGGCGAGGCGAGCCTCTGGCGTATTCCCGGAATTCTGGGCGGAGGCGATTTCACTCAGCTTCCCGAGGTCGAGCACCATTTCGCCCTGGACATCGGGCTCGAAGGCGGGGACAAAGCGCGCTCCCCACACTACTTCCTCGAATCGGTAGGAGTGGCGTACATAGACCGTCTGGGAGAAAGTATCGTCGAATGCCCTAATCGTAATCAGAAACTCTGCTTGCTGCCGCGCCAGGTCTTCGGGTTTCTTGCTCCAGAGCGGGCTTGACTCGTCAATGGGATGGACGATGGTCCAGGTAAGCGGGAGGAACTGCACGAGATGGCGTTCCAGGGTCAGATACTTGTACTTCCGCACCAGCCCCTGGTCCGAGGGTTCTACGGAACTCAGCATCACGCGCGCGTCCACCTCCATCAAATTGTTGCTGCGCCGGTTGGCCACACGGAATTGCAGGCTGGTTCCGGATTGATAGGGCGCCACCAGCATCTGTTTGCTGAAGGCCAGGCGCGCCGCAGGCCGGGAGAATCGTCCGAAAAGCAGACCGGTGCCAATGGCCAGCGCCATCAATCCCAACAGGGCTTGAAACGACGCCACCAGGCTGGTCAGAACGCTGTCCGGAGAAATTCGCCCGTACCCCACCGTGGTGAAGGTTTGCGCGCTGAAGAAGAAGGCGCTCAGGAAGCGGCTGAGCGCCGTGCTGGTGTCCGCACCCTGCAGGTGCTCGACGCCGATCTTCACGTAGATCAACGCAAACACCGCATTGGCCACGATGTACCCGCCAAATATCAACAAGAAGAAGACGGTCCACGAGGTGTTGATCATGAAAAGATAGGCATGAAAATCGCGCCACGTGGTCCCGCGCCGGCGAACGTTGAATGCGCCGCTGGGGTTGATAATGCGATTTAAGCCGCTGCCGTATTTCTGCGTGAAGCCGGGGTCAAAAGAAGGCTTATTCATATTACCGCTTCAGGAACGTACCCTCTTCGAGCTCTTGGAACGCTTGGCGGAGCTGCTGCTGGGTGTTCATCACGATGGGGCCGTACCACGCCACGGGCTCCTCCAGAGGTTTTCCAGAGACCAACAGGAAGCGGATGCCATCCTCGCCGGCCTGCACCATCAATTCGTCGCCACGGTCAAAGAGGAGCAGCGAGCGGTTGTCCGCCTCCGTGGGAGGGTGCGTGTCCAACCACCCCACGGGCTCAGTGGGCACGGCAAGCGGCTCGGAGGCGTTACAGAACTTCCCCGCTCCGGCGAAAACATAAGCGAATGCGTGGCGCGTGGTTTCCACCGGCAGGATCTTCTTCCGCCCGGGAGGCACGGACACATCAAGATACATCGGGTCGGCGGCGATGCCGTCCACCGGGCCGCTCTTCCCCCAGAAGTTCCCACAGACGATGCGAACCCGTGTGCCATCGTCGTCCTGGACCTCGGGGATGTCCGGCGCTTTCACTTCCTGATAGCGCGGCGCCGTCATTTTGAGCGCCGACGGCAGGTTCGCCCACAACTGGAACCCGTGCATGCGACCCGCCGCGTCGCCCTTGGGCATCTCCTGATGGATGATGCCGCTCCCCGCTGTCATCCACTGCACGTCGCCGGCGGCGATGGCGCCATGGTTTCCCATGCTATCGCCATGCTCCACCGTTCCGGCAAGGACGTAAGTGATGGTCTCGATCCCGCGATGGGGATGCCACGGGAAGCCGGCAAGATAATCCTGCGGAATGTCGTTGCGGAAGTCGTCCAAAAGCAGGAAGGGATCGAAATCCGAAGTGTTGCCGAACCCGAAGGCGCGGCGCAAGTGAACGCCTGCGCCTTCGAGCGTAGGCTTGGATCTCACAAGTCGCTTAATGGGTCGAAGTGACATTTTTACCTCCAGAGAAGAAGTTTACCTTGTTTGGCCTTGCTCTGCCACCATTCGAGAGGCTTGGTAGTAGTTTCATCTGGAAGTGGCACGAGCGTCCCGCCCGTGAGTTGCTAGACGAGCCAGGTGTCAATGGTCCCGCAGGCAAGTTCGCCGCGCCGCGCCCTTTCCGATAACAGCTCGTTAAGTTTACGGGGCACATGACAAAGCTCATTTGCGCCGTGCGGTACTGCACCTCACCGGTGCGCTCGTTACGACGTAGCGGTAGGGCTTACCCTCATAAGCGCTAAGATAATAAATGTTCGGCGAAGAGAAGATGCACCACAGAGACACAGAGGCCACAGAGAAAAGCGCTTCTGCCTGCGCGGAAAGGAATTATGGTTCATTGCCTGTGGACACATAGGTTCTCCTCCGACTGCTCTCCGTGACCTCTGTGTCTCTGTGGTGAGGTCTTTTTTGGGGTCTTTATTCAAAAGGGCTCAGCATGGTCTCACCGAAACAGCTCAAATATTATCTCAGCGCTTAGGGGGCTTGCCCTACCCGGCGTTCCGCATGGTGAATGCGGAACCAGGGGGGCGGCAAGCCGTCCCCCTACTTGCTGCTCACATTTAAAGACGCAGGACGGACAGCCCAGGAACATCCCCAAAGTGCCGGACATTCGACGTGCCGACACTGTAACCAAGTTCGAGTGCGGTCACGCCGATTAAGAGATCAGGAAGAGCGAATTTCAATCCTTGCGCCTGATTTTCGCCGTCGAGTTGCCCGGCGCGGAGAGCGATCGCCACCGTGACCGGATAGACGGGCATGGCGCTGATCAGCTCGTCGATGAATTTTTGGCGCTTTAGTCGTCGCTGTGGAGTGTCCGCGCGAGCTGCTCCGTGCGCCAACTCGATTAAAGTCACTACGGAGATGCCGACCTCAGTTTCCCCGATGTTTTCGCGTAGGGCGGTCAATACCTGGCGAGCATTCTTGCCCTGACGTTCCGCAGCGATTAAGACACTGGATTCGAGGATCAGTCCCATGTGGGCGGGTTCAGCGGTTCACGATGCCCTTCAACGGCCGCCGCTACGTCCCGGGCAAAGTCCGGGTCAACGGTAGCGGTCGAGTCCTCAGGAAGCAGTGCGATGCATTCTGATATCGTGCGGGGCACGGGTTCGGCGGGATGGAGAACCGCCACGGGCCGCATTCCACTTTCAATGATGACTTCCGCTCCTGCACGGACGTGTGCCAGGAGCGTCGCGACATTGGTCACGGCGGCTTCCTCTTCCGAGATGTGGATTACGTGTTTCCCCATGCTTAGATTATACACCCTCGCCAATGCATGCGGGAGCCGGTCTGTAGGCGGCCAGAATTCGTGTCACTCGATGGGCTAGAATTCGTGGCGCGCGGCGCATAGGCCAGAATTAATGGCACGCGGTTTAAGCACAAACACAAATGCGCCTGCCTGACGCGCCACAGCCGCCAGACAAGCGCCGCTTCCCGATAGCCTTCAAAATCCCCTAAAACTTCGCGCCAAGATGCCCACAGACGCGCGCTAAGCAATCTCCCCGGCCTCTACTACCCCCGGCTGCATACCGCTTTCGCGGGCAGCCTTGATCTCCGCTATCAACTCTTCCGGCGTAAAATCCCGGCTCTTAAGCCTGTCCATGATGCCCCATTGGAGGCATAAGGTTAACCCGGATTCCGCCAGCCCCTCCCGGAGCCAATCGCGGCGCTGTCTCGCCGCTCCCGATTCCAACTGCCGTCTTGCTCCGAGCAAGGCTTTCCATTCGGCCTCTATCAGGGTTTCCGCACCTTCATAAATCCCTTTCAAGGCGCTACGCAGTTCCGGGCTATTCAGAACCAAGCAGCAGCGATTCAAAACCGCTCCCGGCCTAATGGCCTACCGGCGCACCGCGCTGTGAGCTTGTGGCCTGCACAGTGACGCCGCGCTGCACCGCGCCATTCACGGCACCCGCAACCCAATTTTGCAGCTCCTGGTCAGTTCCAAAGACCACAACCCGCGCCGTACCACTAAACTGACCACCCGCGCCAGGTGCAACTGTTTGGAGGGGCATAGACGATCCGCCGCCAGATTCGGCATGATAGACGTTGCCCTGATAACCACCACCGCCGGCGCCACCGCCGCCATGATGCCCCGCGCCTTTGCCCGCGAGAATCCCGTATTGCGCTGCCGCCTCGAAATGCAACCCAGCAGCAATCAGCGCGGGAGGGTTTGGCGGCCAGGTGCCTTCGGCAAGCAAGGCGATTCCTCTCGCGATTTCCCAAACCGCTTCAACGCCCGCTTGCGCCCGGCGCGCCCCAAGCAGCCCTAGCAGGCCCGTCCCTAATTGCTCAAGAGATGCCGCTGTATCCGACTGCATTGCCTTTGCAGCGGCTTAGGCAGCCACGGCATATCGGGAAAACCGGACCGCGCCTTCTCCTAAAAGGTTGTTTGTCTGCGCAAGCTGTCTATCGACTTCGGAAAAAATAAGAGGAACTGGCTGCAAGGAATTAACCCACAGATTGATACTCTTCACATCTACATCAATAGCCTTCGTCATGCCGTCGATGGCCACTGCGAAAGTACCTTGCTGCTGACCCGTGCCGAAGATTGGAAACAGGACTTCCTTTATCCGCGTTCCCACCTGCTGGACTTGCGTCACTGCGGCCTCCGCCGCCCGCTTCTGGGCCAGCAACGCCTGGCCTTCCGCTAATTTCCACGCCTCGCGCAACTCATTCACTTTTGCCTTCGCAGCCGTGAGAGTTCCCTCATAGGCGCTGCCGGCCCCCGCTGCGAAGGCCCCAGCGCCACGCTTTGCCTCTGCAATTTGCGCGTTGATGTCCTTTACTTTAGCCTCAGCGTCCAAAAGGCTCTTCAGTGCTTTGTCCGCATCTTCTCCGGCCCATTGCACCCGCATTGCGGCCTGTTCGGCCTCCCTTTTCCCGAATAGCTCAAGCTCTTTCTCGACGTTCAAGACTTCCCCGTGCAGCTTGTGTGTGTCCTCGATCGCCTTTTTCATAGCCTGTTGCTCTGCTTTTCCAAATCCTTCCCACGACTGGACCGCCTCTCGAATCCCGCTGACAAGTTTAGGGATTTCCTGAATTGCGAAAGCCCCCAGCAAAACCGGGCCAATCGTTCCAATAGCCGGGATCATCTCCGCTATCGCGCCAGTGACCGCGCGCGGCATGTGGACGCCCATTTCTTCGGACAGTAGGCGCACCGATTCGCGGTTACTCAGAAGCGCGGTGTCCAGCGGTTTGGTGCCCGCTGCCGCTTTCTCGAAGCTCTTCCCCGTCGATTTCTCAAACTTCTCCAAAGCCTCAGACGCCTTGCTCGGGTCCGCGTCGATCTCGAGCAGCAAGCCCAAAATGCTACTACTAGCCATGTGTCACCACTTAATCACGTTTTCATCTTACGGAATGCCCGTCTGCGCCTTTTCCACAACCGCAAGGCAAGCCGCCAAATCAAGGTGAAAATCAAGCATCTGGCCCCGCAGAATCGCGCTTGGCCTACAGCCGTAGCGCCGTCCCAAAACATCCAGCAAGAGCAAGTCAGCCTTGCACGCTGTCAGGAAGGATACTCAGGCTTTCGCCTGAATCTTTCACCTCCCCGCGAATCCAACGCCAGATGAATTGCTGATCCTCTTCAGGAATCCAGTCGGGATGGATTTCATCAACGCCCGGCTTAAGCGAGAGCTTGGGATACACAAAGACCTTGCTCCACAGCCGCGCCAGCCAACGCGCAACTTGCGCCGTCTCTTCGGGACTCATCTCCGGTTGCCCTTCGGCAGAGCTTGCGGCCTCCGTATCCCCTTCTGGAATGCCCGGCAACGGAGCCCCGAGAAGTGTGTAAGCCAGAGGCTTCGGCTTGCGGAGAAGAATCCACTTTTGCGACTTCGGCAAAAAGACTTCGCGCGCCGGTTCGTAACAATCCGCTTCGCTCACATCGTTGCGGAAGTCCAGCGCGCTGGCCAGCTTGTGTTCACTCATCCGATAATCTCCTTCTGTCTATTAGGCGAATCCATCAAGCCTGCGCCGGAACTGCTTATCGGTCGGGAGGAGTGGCCCGCGCGCCCGGAGAGCAATTGGCAGCCATGCGTCTTGCTCTCTTACGCCAGCCCCGGCGAAGGCTTGATAGACTCCCTCGCATCAATCCTCTAAAAATCGGCGCTGCGCCTTGTACTCAGAAGGATCAGGACGTCCCGGCATGGCGCAGCGCCAGTAACCCCGCTCTCGGACGGGGAGCATCCATCGAACAAACTGTCGAAGCCGAAAATCACTTCTACCTCGCCAACATCCACTGAATCTTTTCGGAGGGGACTGGCTCGGGCGAAGGAAGCGCGCTCCGCATTTCCTCATCAGGCGGGCGCGGCGGACGTTGCGAGTCGATGATTCGATCTATCTCCGCTTCCTCTGCTTTGGTGAGCATCGGGCAGTCGCCAGAGCGAAAAGCGTTATGGCTTGCCAAAGTCTCGGACAACACAGCATTGCCATAGCGCATCTCGCACGAGCTTCGATTCTCTTCGCTGCCAAAAAACCACTTAACCCACGCTTGCGATTCTAATGCCATCCCGCTTGGCAGGCTGAGGAGCAAATCCGCAAACCGTTGATCGTCTAGGTTGACATTGCTCTCGAATTCCAGCGCGCTCGCATCCTCACGCATTTCGGAAGTTGCCGCCGACCGTTGTTGCAAAATCTTGCGGACAGTTTCCAGCGCCGCATCCAATTTTCGATCCAACTCCAGCCGCGCCAGGACGCGCGTCCTTAAACTTCTCTGCGCTTCGGCCCGTTCCGCCGCTTGCACGGCGTTGGGAATCAGTGCGTCGAGCTGCGCCTGTAAGTCGGTCACTTGGCTCTCGAACGCGGCGATCATCTTCTCAGCCTTGACGACATCCTCCACATAACCTTCCATGGCGCGGTGCGAGGCACTGTTCCCTGCTGACAGTTGCACCGCGTTCCGTGCCACGCCCTCTTTTGCTTTTGTGAGATTACGTTCCCACATGGCTACCAGCTCTTTGGCCGTTTTCAGGGCCGACTCCAGCCGCCACTGTTGCTTGATCGATCTCTGCGAGCGCAAGCTCCCGGCTCGGAATTCATCGGGAGCTTGCGGCGCTTGCGCCCGTTGTCCCGTTTTTCTCCCCTGCGTTTTCTTGCCCATTCCGCCTCCTCTTTATAAATAGCCCCGATGATGGCCATGCCAGACTTTAGATTTTTTCAATGTCTCTACGATATTCGGCAACCAACGCCGGGTCACTCTTCGTGACTTGCTGCGTAGCCAGCCTGTGCGCTTCCAATTCGTTCAAGTCGCGGTCTTGCGAAAGCAGCAGAGCTGTGCGCGTCTGCACGGCTTGGGCAAAAATTCGCCGCGCTTCGCCTTTACTGAAGGTGCGGACATTCGCCCCGCCACCGGCCCGGCTCATTGCCGCCGCATCCTTGGGATAGCTCTGCCAACTTCCCGGCAACGATGCGCAGTAGGCTCGCAGATGCGCTTCTTGCACTTCTCCCACATCTTCATTCCGACCGTTCTGAAACACACTCGCCACATGGCGCGTTCCCACTTGCCTCAGCTTCAAATCGGGTAACATCGATCCTCCTTGGAGTCTGCCGACTCCCTGCAAAATTCTGATTCAGGCTCCCCTGACCGCTAGGCCACAACCCACACGCTGATTGTCGTACCCGCGCCTGAGTCCACGGTGTAATAGAGATTCGTGGAATCGCCCGGCTGCGTCTGGTGGACCTGCAGCGCGCTAGTCAACAGCACGTCCTCGCGCTGAAATGTCGCGGGACCCTGCTGCGCAGTAACCAGCCCGTGGGGAATGACGTTTGGCCCCGCCGCCAGCCCTGTAATGTCAAGCCGAATCTGCCGGAATCTTCGCCGGTGGTCCCAGCCCATATACGTAAATTCCTTGCCTACCGTTGCACTTGCTGACATGATTTACCTCCCTGCAAATTTCCGCCGCGAAGCGAGCCACGCCTCACAATCCACCCGTGGATAACGAATACTGTTTCGCCCCACCCGCACAAAAGGCGGACCATCGCCATCATGCCGCCAGCGCTGAAGCCCCCAGAGGCTAACGTGCAGAACGTCAGCAAGCTCGCGCGTGGTGAGATACCTTGCTGACTCAAGGTCTGCGCCGGCCCGTATCGGCATCCTGGAACGTCTCCCGCGCGCGTAAAATCGTGGGGCCATCTTAGTACCCAAAAGCGGTGTTACACCGCTTTTCCCTGCCTCTGTGCGCTCCCCAAGGCCATCGCTGGAAGTCGCCTGGAAGCCAGTACGCCGTTTTACCGGCCATCTCCGATTCTTGTCTTTCTTCCGATGCTTCGCATTAAGATAGACCTGATTGCTTCGCTTCGGCTCGAATTCTTCCCCGCATAGACACGCACATTTCACCGCTTCTCACTTTGCCCTTCAAGATGCCCCGTCAGGCGACCGATCACCTTACCGACAATGCGGACTCCAGGGAAAAGATGCAATTCAGAAGCCGCGCGGTCGTGCATCTCTTGCCAGTACGTCCCGAGAGCCTTTGTATCGTCCCGGGGAATGGCGTGGCTCTTGTCGGGTTCCGTGTACCGCCCAACATCCTGAAGTGCCCAACTCAATCCGGTGAGCGAAAAGAGGCTCGCCCTTATTACCGCTGTGCCGGGGCTGAAGGGTAAGCTTTGGTTGTCACCCAATATCAGCCTTCCGACATAAATGCCCGCGTAGTCATCCATGAGCATCGGCACGGTCTTCCCCGCACAGCGAAGCACAACGACTCGATTC
>CAVQYM010000018.1:0-16765 GCA_963718175.1 uncultured Acidobacteriota bacterium | reverse complement strand
ACGGGTCGATGATGCGGAGGCACCGTCTTCAATGCGGATGTCGCAGAGCTGCCCCAGGGAAACGCGCTCACCGGAAGGCGCCAGGATACGGATGTTGGCAATATCGTCCATCGTAGTCCGGTAGGGCGCCTGGTAACGCGCCACCAGGTCGTAGTGTTCCTCGCCAATCAAGACCTCACTCACCGCTTTCCCGCCCACGGCGGTTTCGACAGCATCCTGAATGTCGGCGACGTTGATGGCGTAGCGGTCGGTCTGGGCGCGGTTCACCATCAGGTTCAGGTTAGGCTGGCCGAGGACGCGGAAGACGCCCAGATCGGCGATGCCCGGAATGGGCTGCATCGCATTCACGATTTCGTCGGCCTTGGTCTCGAGGGTCTTCAGGTCATCGCCCATAATCTTGACGGCCAGTTCGCCTTTGACTCCGCTCACGGCCTCTTCCATGTTGTCCGAAATGGGCTGGGAGAAGTTCCAGTTAACGCCAGGAATTCTTTCAACTTCATCGTCCAGGGCGGCAATCAGCAACTCCTTATCCTTGTGAAATTGCTTGCGCCATTGGTCGTGAGGCTTCAAGTCGATGAAGTACTCCGTATTGAAGAAGCCCGTGGCATCGGTGCCGTCATCCGGCCTTCCGACTTGCGACATTACTTGCGTGACCTCGGGAAACTTGGCGAAGGCGATGCGCGCCTGATTCATAATGCGGACGCCCTCGCTTGGTCCGGTGCTGGGGGCCAGGGTCCCGCGCGCCCAGATGGCCCCCTCGTCAAGATGGGGGAGAAACTCGGAGCCGATCAGGCCGCTCGCCACCAAGGCAAATGGGGCCAGCACGACGGCAACACCAGCCGCCAGGGTAATTGCCCGGTGGCGAAGCGTCCACTCGACGGACCTCCGGTAAACTTGGGTGATGATCTCCAAAACCGGATTACGCCATTCGTGCGTTTCCCCCCGGAAAAAGTAGCTGGCAAGAACCGGGGCAAGAAGGATAGCGAAAACGATAGCGCCCAGCAGCGCAAAAGCGACGGTCCAGGCCATGGGTTGGAACAGCCGCCCCTCGACGTGTTCCAACGTGAAAATGGGAAGGTAGGCGGTAATGATGATGGCGATGGAATAAAAGACGGGACGTTGCACCTCGTGCGCGGCTTCGCGAATGGTTTCCGAGAGGCTTTTGTCGCCGTCGCGGCGCTCGCTGAGGTGGCGCAGGATGTTTTCCACCATGACCACCGAGCCATCCACCACCATGCCAAAATCCAGCGCGCCCAGCGAAAGGAGGTTGGCGGGGATATGGCGGAGGTCGAGCAGGATCGAGGCGAAAAGGAGCGAGAAGGGGATGGTGAGCGCCACGATGAGCGCGCTGCGAATGTTGCCAAGGAACAAGAAAAGTACGATCACCACCAGGATGATGCCTTCGCCAAGGTTGTGCAGCACGGTGTGCGTGGTGTAACTGACCAGGTTGCTGCGGTCAAGATACGGGACAATCTTCACGCCCGGCGGCAGGACGTGACGATTAACAAAATCCACCTTTTCGTGCAGGTCCACCAGGGTCTTTTCGCCGTCGGCCCCTTTGCGCAGCAGCACGATGCCCTCGACCACGTCATTGTCATCCACAACCTTGCCGTCTTGGCGAGGCAGCGCTTTGCCAAGTTTCCCCAGCCGGATTTTAGCGCCTTGCGTCACCCCGGCGATATCGCGTACCCGGACCGGCGTGCCGTTTGGCGCCTTGAGCACCGTGGCGCCCACATCTTCGACGGTTTGCATCAGCCCCACCACGCGAACGTTGAAGGCCTGCTGGCCTTTCTCAATGAAGCTTCCGCCCGCGTTCACGTTATTGGCGGCCAGAGCTTGTTCCACTTGGGCGATGTTCAGGCCGTAACCGATCAGTTTGTTGGGATCCACCTGCACCTGAAATTCGCGCGTGATCCCTCCAAAGATGTCCACGTCGGCAACATCGGGAACGGACTTCAGTTGTTTGCGTACCACCCAATCCTGGAGCGACTTCAAAGCCATGATGTCGTAGCGCGGGTCGGTGCTTTGCAGCGTGTAGAAGTAAATCTGGCCCACCGGACTGTAATCCGGCCCGATCTGGGGGGAGAGGCTCGCGGGCAGATTCACCAGGGAAAGGCGTTCCAGCACTTGTTGACGGTTTTCAAAGTCGCCGGACGAATCGTCAAAGATCATGGTCACCGAGGAAATTCCAAACAAAGAAACGGAGCGCAGGTGCGTGAGATGGGGCAGTCCATTCATCTGCAACTCGATGGGCACGGTGACTTGGCGCTCCACCTCCTCGGCGGCGCGGCCCGGCCATTGAGTGATGACATTAACGTAATTGTCTGCGACGTCGGGATAGGCCTCGACGGGGAGCCGGTGAAACGAGATTACGCCCCAGATAAGCAGCAGGATACCGAGACTCAAGACCAGGAACTTTTCGCGCAGGGCGAAATCGACAAGGTAGCGAATCATAGGTTATGCGATCGGGAGATCGGGTGATCGGGAGATCGGGTGAACAAAAAGCCACAGGTCGCCGCCGGTTCTTTGTTCACCAGATCACCCGATCATCGATCACCGGATCCCCTCATTCCATCCCCGCGGCACTGGCGAACTGCAAAGCGTTGGCGACCACTTTTCCGCCCGCGGCAAGGCCGCTCAAGATGACCTGGTATCCGCCGGAAGAAACCGGGCCCGCTTGCACTTCCAGGCGGCGAAAGCGGTTTCCTTCGAGCGGTACAAAAACCCAGTCCTTATCGTGCAGACGCAGGATGGCCGTGGTGGGAACCATGCGCCGTAGTTGCTCGACCCGCGACCGGAAAGTGGCGGTGGCAAACATCCCGGCGCGCATCAGGCCGCGCGAGTTGGCAAGCTCCAGGCGAACTTTTGCCGTGCGCGTCGATGCGTCAAGCACGGTGCTGATGTTCCCCACGCGCCCCGCGAAAACGCGGTCGGGGAAGGCATTCAGTCGCGCCGCGGCGGAGTCGCCCAAGTGCACGCGGTGAAGGTCATTCTCATAGACATCGCAGAGCACCCACACCTCAGAAAGATCAGCAATGGTGAAAAGGTTGGGAGAATTGTCCATGGACCGAACACCCGTCCCGTTGGTTACGTTCTGCTCCACAATCGACCCGGGAATCGGCGCACGGATGGAAACCAGGGGAGAGGGATTGGAGAGGTCCGCCCCCAACAAGGCAATATGTTGCTTGGCCGCACGCACGTCCACTTGCGATTTCTGCGCGGCATTTTCCGCCGCCTCCAGGTCCTGCCGGGCAATGGCGCCCTTGGCGTAAAGGTCCTGAGCACGCGTGAGTTGCTGCTGGGCAAAAACCTCGTCAGCTTGAAATTTGTCAAAGTCGGCGAATGCCTGGGACACGTCCGGGCTGTTGATGACCAGCAGCACCTGGCCTTTGGTGACCTGATCACCCAGCTTGGCGCGGATGTCCACCGCGCGACCGCCCGCCAACGAGAGCACGGGCACGGCGCGATTGACGTCCGGAGTCACGACGCCGGTCACCTGGAGTTCGTCCACCGTAGGGCGCTGCTCCACAGTGGCCAGGAGGAATTGCTCGGGATGCTCGACTTGCACCGCTCCGTTCCCGTGGATTTCATCGACCTTTGCATCTCCCGAACCCTGACCCACCGCGTCGGCGCTTGACTGGCGATTGCAACTCGCCAGCCAAAAGATCGGAATGACCATTGCACTTAGCATGAGGGGGGTGGGTCGCCGTCGATTCAGCATGAAATGTTCTCCGGGCGTTTGTCGGGCACCATTTATTTCGAAGATGCATTTGATAAGACGAGACATTGCGGGCCGGGGCTGAGTGTCTGTTAGTCCGGCTTGGAGATTCGCCGGTGGTGCCCTGAGCCGACCCCCGATGGCTCTCGCGATAAATCTTGTTGTATGGAAGCAGATGGCCCTTATCCCGAGGGGCCAGATTGAATGTCTTACAAATCGGGAGGAGGTGAGCGACCCTGATGCGCGGAAATCGAAGTAAGGCGGAGAAGGGGCGTTTCAACCGGGACGACTAACCCCGAGAACAAATGCAAAGCCGCGGACGAATCAGGGGCCCCGGTCGCGGCCACCACAAAGGAAGAACTGCCGGCGCGCAGGCATCCCTGCACCATATTCCGGGCTTTCATGACGGAGCGGGATGAGTCTTCCATGGCGACCTGCGCAGAGTGCAGGTCGTCGGTCAGGGAGATGACGGGAAAGAGCAGGACCAAGGCGCAGGCCAGAGCGACAGTTTCAAAGAAGACGCCGTGGCCTCGGTCCGTGGGCGAGCCGTTGAATTTTCCGGGGCGCCGGAAGAGGAAGGCTCCGAGGGCAATCAGTAGCCAGATTGTGTTCAGCAGGACTTCCATGAACCGAATAACCTCTGCCATGCAGCTTGACCAGGAACGGGTTTGGATGTCTCGATTCTTGCCAGCCGGAACGCGACTATCTTACCACTTTTTCGATGCGGTTGTTTTTCAAGCAGTTGGCTGCGAGAAGGCCTGGGGGCCGATGGTAAAATGACTTTCGTACCTAACCTGCCGCCGACCCTGAGAAAGCAGAATGGTTCGTGGGTTCGACGATGCGTGTGGACGGGGGGTTTCAACAGCGAAATCAAATAAACCTGCTTGGAAGAGCGGCTCAGGCGTGGTAGTCTGACTATTCCCAAGGGCGGGGCTTCGCCAAACAAATTGAAAGCAAACTCAACGAGCAGGGGAGGGAACTATGAAACGCCGGGACTTCCTAAAGACGACAGCTCTGGGTGTAGGCGCAGCATGGATGGGGAAGATGCCGCTCGCCGGTCTGGCGGTGGAACAAAACGCGCGCTTTCATGCGGCCGATACGGTGGTGCTGGGAAAGACGGGAATTCATACCAGCCGTCTGGCATGTGGAACAGGTACCGTTGGGGGCGGCCACCACTCCAATCAAACCGCTTTGGGACTCCAGGGACTCGCGGACCTTCTCTGGCGGGGCTACGACCATGGGCTGCGGTTTTTTGACACGGCGGATTCTTATGGCTCGCATCCTCACGTGGCGCAGGCGCTGAAGCGCGTCCCGCGCGAGAAAGTTACCATCATGAGCAAGTCGTGGGCCCGGGAGCCCGGCCAGATGCGCGCCGACATTGATCGCTTCCGCAAGGAACTGAACACGGATTACATCGACCTGCTCATGATGCATTGCATGACCGAAGACAATTGGACAGAACGCTTCCGTCCCGCCATGGACGTGCTTTCCGAGGCGAAAGAGAAAGGGATTGTTCGCGCCCACGGCTGCTCCTGCCATAAGATTGAGGCATTGCGCCTGGCCGCCCAATCGCCTTGGGTGGATGTGATGCTCTCGCGTATCAATCCCATCGGCTCCCACATGGACGCCGACCCGGATACCGTCAAGGCAACACTGGCCCAGGGACGCGCCAACGGGAAGGGAATCATCGGCATGAAGATTTTGGGTCAAGGCGACATGCGTACCCGCCAGGATGAAGCGCTGAAATATGCCCTCTCACTGGGAATTCTGGACGCGTTCACCATCGGCGCGGAGAATGCCGCCGAGCAAGCTGACCTGATCCGCCGGATTGCGGCGGTGAATGCGTAAGAACCAGAACATAGAAGCGCCTGGACAAGAGGGAGGGTCTCAAGAGGGACGATATCAACACCTACGGCGTGACTATCCTCTATGATGAGCCCTACTCGCGCCGCATTCGAAAAGATGACAAGCCGTTGACTGCTGCGGATTCACAAGGGAACGAAGTTTCGACTTGAACAAACTCGCGTGAATGATGAAATCTGGCTGCCCTGCCGGATGTCCCTGAATGCCAGCGCGCGCGTGGCATTGTTTGCGAATGATGCGGTTGATCGGGAGTCGAGTTTTTCCAACTACAAGAAGTTCACATCCGCCGTGCGGATCTTGCCGGGAGCGCCGGAGGTTCAGCCAACGGCAAATTCTCCTCGATAGAGGTATAGGTGTATAATGCCAAAAGGATGAGCGTTACGAGTCCGGTCTATCTTGAGATTATCGACTTCATTGCCGCCGGTACAACCCCGGAGGCAGTGGCCGACTTCCGGCCTTCGCTGGAGGCTCAACACAAGCTGGCCGCCTTGATCGAACGGGAGAAGGCGGATGGCCTTTCCGCGGAAGAGAAAGCGGAAGTCGACCACTTCATGGACCTTGAACACATCTTAAGAATGGCAAAGGCGCGGGCCCGTCAAATCCTCTCTCGTGGCGAGGGATATCAGCGAAGAACTGCGAACGGAGGTATCCCGGCGCGCAGGCGAGCGCTGCGAATACTGCCTTATCCATGAGGATGATGCCGGTTTCCCCCATCAGGTCGACCACATCGTCAGTCGCAAGCACGGTGGGTTCTCCACTTCCGACAACTTAGCGTACGCCTGTGTAATCTGCAATCGGCATAAGGGGAGCGATTCCTTCAAAGTTTGGGGCGCTACCCGCAGCGATAAGTTGCGGTGCCTATTCTGGCGTCAGGGAATCACGCTGGCAGATTTATAGTATTCTCATATTCATGATGCACCCCAGCGGAGCAAGAGAGGAAATCGAGCCCAAGCCGCCCGCCTCGCAGCATCAGGCTTTGCTGGAGGTCACCGAATCGATCGCGACGCACCGTGACCTGCCGGCGCTTTTTCATGATCTCCAAGAACGACTGCCGCACTTGGTAGACTTCGATACGCTATGGCTGGTTCTGCATGACGCCGCACGCAACGTCATGCGTGTCCACATCCTGGAAACCCCTTCGCGCGCTTATCTGGATTTTGTCGAGCGCAGCATTCAGGACGCCCCCGCTGGATGGGTTTGGGAACGACAGGAAGCCCTCGTAGTTCCCGATCTCGAGCAGGAAAAACGCTTTGAAAAGGCGCTGGACTCTCTACGCGAGATCAGGGTTAGGGCTTTTTGTATCTTGCCATTGACTACCGTGCATCGCCGCTTGGGGGCCGTTGGGTTCGGTAGCCAGCGGTTGGGCGCATACGGCGAAGCGGGGGTGGAGTTCCTCCAGCTTGTGGCTCGGCAAATCGCCGTCGCCGTGGACAACGCGCTCAATTACCAAGCCGCCCAAGCACTGCAACAGCAACTCCAACACGAGCGGGACCGGCTAAAGTTGCTCCTGGATTTGAACAACAGTGTAGTTTCAACCCTCGACCTTCGGCAGCTTTTTCGCGCCATTTCGGCCAATGTCCGCCGGGTCATGGAGTGCGATTACGCCAGCGTGCTTTTGCCCGAAGAGGATGGGAAGCAATTAAGAGTCTACGCGCGAGACTTCTCCGAAGGCGGGGAATCATGGCCTGAGGAAATCGTAGTCCCGGCGGCAGGAAGGCCTGCCAGCGAAGTCCTGAAGTCGGGCGAACCCCTCATCCTCGATAGCCAGGAGCTCCGGCGGTATGGACCACAGCTTAATCTCGTGAAAATGGGATTGAAATCTCTTTGCGTTCTCCCCATGATCAGCCGCGGTCGGGTTATCGGCACAATAAATCTCGGACGGCTGAGTGATGGGCCTTTCTCCCCGGGGGATGTCGATTTTCTCACCCAGGTGGCCAATCAGATTGCCATTGGCGTCGAGAACGCACTTAATTATCAGCAGGTTACAGAGGCACGGGAAAGATTAACAGAGGAAAGGGACTACCTCATTGAAGAGATTCGCACGGAACACGATTTTGAAGCAGTCATCGGCCAGAGTCCGGCTCTCAAGCGAATTTTGAAACAGGCCGAACTGGTCGCACCCACCGGTTCTACCGTGCTCATTATGGGGGAAACCGGTACGGGAAAGGAAGTTCTGGCACGTGCCATCCACGACATCAGCCCACGGCGCGAGCGGACTTTTGTGAGTGTGAATTGCGCCGCAATCCCTATGGGCCTCCTGGAAAGTGAGCTTTTTGGCCACGAAAAGGGCGCCTTCACGGGGGCCATCGCACAGAAGATCGGGCGCTTTGAATTAGCCCATCAGGGAACGCTTTTCCTTGATGAGGTGGGGGACATCCCGTTGGAGCTGCAACCGAAGCTCCTGCGCGTGTTGCAGGAACAGGAATTTGAGCGCCTGGGCAGCACTCGGACGCTCCATGTGGATACTCGCCTGATCGCAGCTACTAGTCGTGACTTGACCCAAATGGTGGAGAACCGGGAATTTCGCGGTGACTTCTACTACCGGTTGAACATTTTCCCGATTCTTGTTCCCCCCTTGCGCGAGCGGCCTGAGGACATTCCGCTTCTTGCAGCCCATTTCACAGACAAGTACGCGCGAAGAATGGATAAGCGAATCAGCAGGATACCCGCGGAAACGATGGATGCCTTGAAGCGCTACCACTGGCCAGGCAATGTGCGCGAATTGCAAAATTTCATCGAGCGTGCCACGATTCTTACGCCCGGATCGACCCTGCAAGCGCCGCTTTCGGAGCTGAGGCAAGCCGGCCGTGAGGTCCAACGAAAGTCCCGCACTCTCGCCGAGAGCGAACGCGATCAGATCATGCGGGCCCTTCGCGAATCTCAATGGGTGCTGGGCGGTCCGGGAGGCGCGGCCGAGAGGCTGGGACTTAAACGCACAACCCTATTCTATAAAATACGGAAGTTGGGGATTACACGCCCTCAAGGCTGACGTAAATCACGGTCACGAGAGCCTCGTGTGCCCGCTGACCGTCGCCAGGTACGTGTGGTCGCATACATCCCGACAAAAAACGTCGGGACGCACGCGCCACTCGCGGGTAGTGGTGTCATTCGCTGCGGCACGGCATGCTCCCGCCGCACAGCCACTTTTAGGGCAGTCGGCCATGAGCAATCCTGACGTAACTGCGTCAATGCGTCAAATTTTTGACGTCAGTTCCATCCAATAATCCTCTAAAGAGGCCAGATCCTGCTTGCCATTTAATAGATAAGTAGTTTATGTTGAATATCTTAAGAAAATTGAGTCGAGGAACTTAAGATTGGAATTAGAGGTGCCATCAAGAAAGTGGGATATTGGAGGTTTTTGTCGTCAGTATGCAAACTTCGCTCCTCCTGGTGTCGTTTCGGGAAAGCTAGGACCAAGGGTGTTCGAGATGCGTGAGCAAGAACGGAAAGGGTTTGCTGCCTACTGCCTCTTGTTCACAGCCTACTGTCTCTTATGTGGATAGTCCGATTAGCCTTACGACGGCCTTACACCTTTATCGTGATGGCGATTGTCATCATGATCTTAGGGGTGCTTTCCATTATGCGCACCCCCAAAGACATATTCCCTAACATCAACATCCCGGTCGTGACCGTCAATTGGAACTACGCTGGACTTTCCCCCGAGCAGATGGCGTACCGCATCTCGGTGGTCAACCAACGTTCGCTCACGCTTACGGTGAACGATATTGAGCATATCGAGTCCCAATCCCTGAACGGCATCTCCCTGATCAAGATTTTCTTCCAGCCGGGCGCCAACATTGCCATGGCGATGAGCCAGGTGACGGCAATGTCGCAGACGCAGCTTCGGCAGTTCCCGCCCGGCACCACTCCTCCCTTCATTATGCAGTACAGCGCCTCCACGGTGCCCATTCTGCAATTGGGACTTTCCGGGCAAGGGCTTTCGGAGCAGCGGTTGTTTGATTTGGGCGCGAACTTCATCCGCGTCCAACTGGCCGACGTGGAAGGCGCCGCCATACCGTGGCCTTTCGGGGGAAAGCAGCGCCAAGTGCAGGTGGATCTTGACACTGCCGCTCTGCAAGCCAAGGGGCTGTCACCCGTCGACGTGGTGAGCGCTCTCAGCGCGCAGAACCTGATTCTTCCTTCCGGAACTTCCAAAATCGGCCCGTATGAGTATGACGTTGAGGCCAACGGCAGCCCGTTAACAACAGCCGAGCTCAATGACTTACCGGTAAAAACCTCCGGTAACACGGTAATTTACATTCGCGATGTCGCCCATGTACGTGATGGCTTTCCGCCCCAGACCAACATTGTGCGCGTCAACGGCCAAAGGGCGGCGTTGATGACGGCGATGAAAACCGGGAATTTCTCGACCCTGGATATCATCTCCAAGATCAAAGCGGAGCTGCCGGTCATTCAGAAGGGTTTGCCGCCGCAATTGCAAATCCACTACTTGAATGACCAATCCATTTTCGTGAGGGCCGCGATTCAAGGTGTGGTGAGGGAAGCGCTGGTTGCCGCTCTCCTTACCGCGGCGATGATTCTGCTGTTCCTGGGGAGCTGGCGGAGCACCATCATTATCGCGGTCTCCATCCCGCTTTCCATCCTAACTTCCCTAGTGGTGCTCAGCGCGCTCGGGGAAACCATCAACATTATGACGTTAGGGGGTTTCGCTTTAGCGGTGGGGATTCTGGTGGACGACGCCACTGTGGAAGTGGAGAACATCAACCGCAACATCGCCATGAATAAGGAAATCCTGGTGGCGATTTTGGATGGCGCGTCGCAGATTGCCGTCCCGGCTTTTGTATCGACCCTCGCCATCTGCATTGTCTTCGTGCCCATGTTCTTCCTCACCGGGGTCGCCCGGCACCTCTTTATCCCCCTGGCGGAGGCGGTGAGTTTCGCCATGCTGGCGTCTTACCTGCTGTCCCGCACCTTGGTGCCGACCATGGCGCGGTACTTGCTCCGCGGCCACGAGCACGACGCGCAGAATCTGGAAGCCGAGGCCCAGCGCCACCTCTTGGCACGCCTGCAAATCAGATTTGAGCATACCTTCGAGCGCTGGCGCGGAAATTACAAGCGGTGGCTCGCGGCCTGTCTGCACCATCGCGCCTGGCTGGCGGTGGGGGTTTTAGGCGCCGCCGCCCTTTCATTTTTGCTGATTCCCTGGATTGGCCAGGACTTTTTCCCCAAGGTTGACAGTGGTCAGTTCACCCTGCACCTGCGGGCGCCCACCGGAACCCGTATCGAAGAAACGGCGCATCTTTGCGATATGGTGGAGAATTCCATTCGCCGGGAGATTCCTCCCCAGGAAGTCACAAGCATAATCGATAACATTGGATTGCCTTACAGCAGCGTGAATCTTGCCTATAGCAACTCGGCTCCCATCGGCCCCGGGGATGCTGACGTTATGGTCGCGCTGTCGCCGGACCATCACCCCACGGCGGAGTACGTCCGCAGGCTGCGGCTCAAATTGGCTCGGGAATACCCGGGCGTAACGTTTTACGTCCTGCCCTCCGACATGGTCAGCCAGATTCTGAATTTTGGCCTCCCGGCGCCCATTAATGTCCAGGTCGTGGGCCAAGACCTGAGAGCCAATCGGCGATTCGCCGAGGGGCTGATGCATAAACTCAAATACATCCCCGGCGCGGTGGACTTGCGCATTCAGGAACCTTTCAACCTGCCCCGACTCCAGGTTGACATTGACCGCACCCGGACGGAGCAGGTGGGATATACGCCTCGCGACGTGGCCAGCGAGCTGCTGGTTTCCCTAAGCGGGAGCTTCCAGACTTCTCCCACCTTCTGGTTGGACCCGCGGACCGGCGTCAGCTACAGCATCACGACCCAAACCCCGCAGTACCGTGTGGACTCGCTTCAGGACCTCCAAAACATCCCGATCTCGAATTCCAGTGGCGCTCCCTCCCAGATCCTGGGTAATCTGGCCACCATCAGCCGCGGCGCATCGCTGGCCGCAGTCTCGCATTACAACGTTCAACCCGTCGTCAACATTTACGGTTCCGTGCAGGGAAGGGACTTGGGGGGGGTGGCTGGCGACCTCGACCGCATCGTGGACGCGAGCCAGAACGATCTGCCGCGCGGCTCGCGGACCATCGTGCGTGGGCAGATTGATACCATGCGTTCATCCTTCGCGGGACTGCTGGCCGGGCTGGTCTTCTCGATTGTGCTGGTTTACCTCTTGATCGTGGTGAACTTCCAATCGTGGCTGGACCCGCTGATCATTATTTCGGCTCTGCCGACAGGGCTCGCGGGGATTCTCTGGTTCCTGTTTGCAACTCACACCACCTTCAGCGTGCCGGCCATGATCGGCGCTATCATGTGCGTAGGGGTGGCCACGTCCAACAGTATTCTGGTGGTGAGTTTTGCCAAAGAACAATTGGAAGAGGGCGTGAATGCCACGACGGCGGCCCTGGAGGCGGGGTTCACGCGTTTTCGCCCCGTCATCATGACGGCCCTGGCCATGATTATCGGCATGGTGCCCATGGCTTTGGGCCTGGGTGAGGGCGGCGAGCAAAATGCTCCCCTGGGCCGGGCGGTGATCGGCGGCCTGCTGTTTGCCACCGTGGCGACGCTGTTCTTTGTTCCCACCGTGTTCAGCGCGGTGCACGGCAGGCGAAAGGATCGGGTAATCGGGTGATCGGGTCAATGAAAGGCTGTCAGTTGTCCGCGGTCCGTGGTCAGTGGCTTAACGCTTTCGAATTCCGGGTATCTTGCAACGGACAACGGACCACGGACAACGGACCGCTTTTCAATGACCCGATTCCTGGAGGGCGTAATGAAGGCTGAGGAAAGTTTCGACATTGAAACCCACGACGGACCGAGCCAAGGTCCCAGCGTACCGGGCCAGACTCCCCGATCGTCAGGGGTAGGCAAAGTCATCTTCGGGCTGGTGGTTCTTCTGATCGTCGCGGGCGCCGTGGTCTACAGGGGCGTCACCACTCGTGTCCGCGCCGCTGCCGACGTCAAAGCCGACACGCAGGATCTCGCCGTGCCCGCGGTTTCCCTCGCTCAACCCAAGCGTGGCGCGCCGCAGGAAGAAATCATATTGCCGGGAAACATCCAGGCCTTCATCGACGCGCCGATTTACGCTCGGACAAGCGGCTACTTGAAGCGCTGGTATGTGGACATCGGCGGCAGGGTAAAAAACGGCCAACTTCTCGCGGAAATCGATACCCCCGAACTGGATCAGCAACTCCAGCAAGCGCGGGCCGAACTGGCGACGGCGAAGGCCAACTACGATTTGGCGCAGACTACCGCGGCGCGCTACGAATCCCTGCTGAAGAGCGATTCCGTAGCCAAGCAGGATGTTGATAACGCCGTGGGTGACGCGCACGCCAAGAAGGCCATGGTGGATTCCGCCACGGACAATGTGAAGCGCCTGGAACAATTACAATCCTTTGAAAAGGTCTATGCGCCTTTCGACGGGGTGCTGACGGAGCGCAAGACGGATATCGGCCAGCTCATTGATTCCGGCAGCGGCGGCAATGCCAAGGAATTGTTTCACGTAGCGGCCATCAACACCCTGCGCGTCTACGTGAATGTGCCGCAGGTCTACTCCCCCGCCGCGGTCCCGGGTGTCCAGTCCTATTTGACGATGCCGCAGTTTCCCGGTCGCCGCTTTCCCGGCAAGCTGATGCGGACCTCCGAGGCGATTGATCAAGCGTCCCGCACTCTGCTTGTGGAAGTGGATGTTGCCAACCCGACGGGAGAAATCCTGCCCGGCGCATATGCCGAGGTCCATTTGAAGCTTCCCTCCGCCGCCACGACGGTCGTCATCCCGGTCACCAGCCTGATCTTTCGATCGGAAGGCCTGCGCGTCGGAGTGGTTCGCAACGGTCACGCCGCCCTGATTCCCATAACCCTGGGCAGGGACTTCGGGACGGAAGTCGAAGTGGTGTCGGGCCTCGATGGAAGCGAAAAGGTAATTACGAACCCGCCCGATTCGCTGGTGGATGGGCAGGAGGTTCGCAGCGCTGCCCCAGGCGCGGGTTCGTGGGGCGGAGAGTAGGATTTCAGGTAAGGTTCGAGCTATCGGAGTTTATGCGATGGTCTTTGCGTGCCGAGCGTCGGGTCGATTGTGGATAAACCAAGAAAGAACGCTACTCCTGGCGATATTCCAAACAAAGTCGGGGGCAAAATGTCTTCTTCGAGCTTTGTAATACTTTCGGCGCAAAACCCGTCCCTGGTCGGGTCGGCAGAAAGGACATGGCTTGTTGACGCATTTCAATGGTGAAGTGAACATTGTGTCCGAGCCCTTCAAACTCCGGCTCGCGCGGGCCAGCGGGGGCGAGGCCCATCCCACCTCGAAATGGGGACAGGACATGGCTTATACGAACAGCGTCAAGGTTTGGGCAGCCGCCTTGCTGATCGCCTCCCTGCTCATGTCCAGCGCATGCACCCCCGGGCCCAAGTACGCGAGGCCCACGGTTCCGTCGCCACCCGCTTACAAGGAGCTTGCGTCCAGCGCGGCGGGGCCGCAGAGCGAATGGAAAGCGTCCCAGCCGCAGGACCAGGCTCTGCGTGGAAAATGGTGGGAGATCTTTAACGATCCGCAGTTGAATTCGCTGGAGGAGCGGATTGACGTTTCGAACCAAAACCTAAAGATCGCCGAGGCGCAGTTTCGCCAGGCACGCGATTTGATTCGCATCAATCGGTCGGGCTTGTACCCGACAGTCAGCGCCGGTCCCGCCATCACCGGGGAACAATTTTCCAAGAACGCTCCCAACCCCTCATCCAAGGCAGGCCAAACGCAAGGTGATTTCGTGTTGCCCTTCGATCTTTCCTACGAGGTGGACGCTTGGGGGCGAATCCATCGCACCATCGAAGCCGCCACGGCCGGCGCCCAGGCCAGCGCTGCGGATCTGGAAACCGCCCGGCTGAGCATTCACGCCGAGCTGGCGGCTGACTACTTCGCGTTGCGCGGGCTGGATGCGCAGAAGCAGTTGCTTGAATCCACCGTGGTCGCCTACCAAAAGGCCCTGGACCTGACCACCAACCGCTACAAAGGCGGGCTCGCGGCCAAGGTGGAGGTGGCGCAAGCGGCGACGCAGCTTGAAACCACCCAGGCGCAGGCCATCGACGTGGGAGTGCAGCGCGCCCAATTTGAACATGCCATTGCCGTGCTGGTAGGCCAGCCGGCATCGACCTTCGCGATTCCCGTCTCCCCGCTGGATACGCCCCCGCCCAAGATTCCGGTGGGAGTGCCGTCTGACTTGTTGCAGCGCCGGCCGGACATTGCCGCGGCGGAGCGGCGCATGGCCGCCGCCAACGCCCAAATCGGGGTGGCCCAGACGGCCTTTTACCCCACCCTCACGCTCAGCGCGGCCGCCGGGCTCGAGGGGTCCTCGATCGTCAACTGGTTTGCCTGGCCTAGCCACCTTTTTGCCGTGGGCCCGACGCTGCTGGAAACGCTTTACGACGCCGGCCGCCGCCATGCCTATACGGACCAAGCCTGGGCTGCGTACGATGCGAATGTAGCCTCTTATCGCCAGAACGTCCTCACCGCCTTCCAGGAGGTGGAGGATAACCTGGCAGGGCTGCGCATCCTCGATGAGGAGAGCAAGAAGCAGAGTCAAGCCGTCCAGTCCGCCGAGCTCTCCCTCGCGCTTTCCACGAACCGTTACAAGGGGGGACTGGTGACTTATCTCGAGGTCATCACCGCGCAGAGCGCCGCCCTGAGCAACGAGCGAACGGCGGTCGATCTCCTAACCCGCCGCATGAACTCAGCGGTCCTTCTGATCAAAGCCCTGGGCGGCGGGTGGGATGTCTCCAAGCTGCCCCAAGTCGCCGGGCAGGGGCAGAACAAGCCCGCCGGCGGGAAGGGCGCGGGCGATAGCTAAGGAGAAAGGAAAGTCAAAAGGCAAATGTCAAAAGGCAAAAGGTAAAACCGCCACGTCATCCCCGTATCACCGGGAGACCAGTGGGTTTTGCCTTTCTGCCCTTCCCGCACAACCGGGAATTACTTCGGTTTTGACCTTTGACTTTTGCCATTTGCTATTTGCCTTTTGGTTTTCTTTTTCTGTTTCTTGGTGCGGAAGGTACGAAATCTAGAGAGAGTCCATGCTCCGAATCACGATCGACAAGAACGCCCGGGCCATCACCCTCCGAGTGGAGGGCCGACTGACCGGCCCCTGGGTGGACGAACTGGGGCGGACCTGGCACGCCGTCACCTCAGGCCCTACCGATGGCCGCGTCTCCGTGGACCTCACGGATGTCACCTTTGTGGACGAGGAAGGGAAGAAGCTCCTGGAAACGATGTACGGCGAAGGGGCCAAGCTCAAAGCCTCCGGCTGCGTCACCCGCCGGTTGGTGGAGGAGATTGGGCAGAGCTTCAATCGAGCCCATGCCAAGCATAGCGCTCCCATTCCCGAGTGACCCGCTGGCAAGTTTTCAGTTCTCGGTTTTCAGTTGGGCAAGTATGTGCTTTACGCGCAGGGGCATCTATTCAGCCTCACATAGCATACGGTTCGGTGCTCCGGCCATCCGTTGAACAGGTATTTTCTTGACAAACCTGACGTACAAGCGCAACATCCTACATGCGGTTACATTAAGGCTATACTGTGGCTATATGCGGCCGTTGTTTAAGATGGTAGAGTGAAGTTCTCCAGGCTCGCAAGGCGCAGGCAGGTTAAAGCGAAATATGAGAACCAATGACCTGGCATCCATTGTTTTTGAAGTAACCCAGGAATCTGATGGCGGGTTCGTCGCTGAATGCCTGACGGAAGGCATTTTCACTCAGGCTGACAATTGGGAAGAGTTGCGCCGGAACGCGAAAGAAGCCGTAGCCGCATATTACTTTGACCACCCGCAACATCCTACAGAAATCCGCCTCCACTTGGTTCGGGACGAAGTTCTTACCAATTCATGAAAATCCCTCGCGACTTGAGCGGACAGGAACTTGTCCAGGCTCTTTGCCGCCATTGGGACTATCGCATCATCCATCAAGAAGGGAGCCACATTGTACTGGAAACCGAAGAGCCTTTCCCCCAGCGTTTGTCTGTTCCCGACCACAAAACCCTTCGCATCGGGACACTGAACGCCATTCTCCGCACCGTGGCGAACCATAAAAGGATAGAACGCCAAGCGATCCTTGAATCCCTGTAATATAATATTCTCGCCGGCCCTTGGGTAGCCGAACTGGAACGGATTTGGCACGCCGTCACCTCTGAC
>CAVQYM010000017.1:0-96299 GCA_963718175.1 uncultured Acidobacteriota bacterium | reverse complement strand
CTGTGAAAAAATCAAAAAAGACTTGACTAGCGATATGGCTATGATATACTTCCTCTGACGTTGCCGGAGGGAGGTCCAGCATGGGTTACCAGTCCACGGTGCAGGTGATTCAGCGGGGGGGCAAGAACCGCCAATGGTATCTGATTTGTCCGGCGCCCTTGGCGCAAGCTTTGGAGATCGAGAAGGGTGAGTTGATCGAGTGGGTGGTGGAGGACAAGCACACGCTGGTGTTGAAGCGCACTCCGCGGCCGACCGAGGCATCTCACGGGCGGAGGCGGGCGATGCGTAAGGACGGCGCGGGGCAGCAGCCAACGATCTGGGGGGAGAGCGAGTGGCCGGCGGGGCCGCCCGCGGCAGAGGCGCAGGCGGGCGAGCCCCAGGGCCGGCCGCGTTTCGAGCCGATCAATCGCCAGCAGATGGTGTTGCGCACGGTGGACGTGGAGCAGTTGCTGGAGCCCGACCACCTGGCGCGGGCGATTTGGGAGATGACGGGGCGGCTGGACCTGGCGTCTTACACGGTCGAGGTGCGGGCGGTGGAAGGGGCGGCGGGACGTTCGCCGAAGGACCCGCGGCTGCTGATCGCGCTGTCGATTTACGCCTACAGCGAGCGGGTGAGTTCGGCGCGGGAAGTGGAGCGGCGCTGCGGCTACCACCCCGCCTATCAGTGGCTGACGGGGTGCGAGGTGGTCAATCATCACACCCTGTCGGACTTTCGGGTGGACCATCAGGAGGCGCTGGACGGGCTGTTCGCGCAACTGCTGGCGATTTTGAGCAGCGAGGGATTGATCACGCTGGAGCAGGTGGTGCACGACGGGACCAAGGTGAAAGCGGCGGCGAGCGGCCAGTCGATGCATCGCGAGCCGACCTTGCGGGCGCATCTGCAGGCGGCGCAGCAGCGGGTGCAGGCGATGGGGGATCCGCGGGAAGAGGCGGGCGATCAGCGTCGGCGGAAGGCGCGGGAGCGGGCGGCGCGCGAGAAGGTGGAGAGATTGGAGCAGGCGCTGGAGGAACTGCAGAAGGTGCAAGCCGCTCCCGAGGGGCGCGCAGGAGAAGTCGGAGCGGCGCGCCAGCGAGACCGATCCGGAAGCGCGGGTGATGAAACAGAGCGACGGGGGTTTCGCGGTCAGTCACAACGTGCAACTCTCGACCGACACGGCGCACTCGATCATCGTAGGGGCCGGCATCACCCAGGAGGCCAGCGACCAGCAACAACTGGTACCGGCGCTGGAGGAAGTGAAGCGGCAGAACGGGCGGGCGCCAGGGCAGATGATTGTGGATGAGGGCTACACCACGCGCGAGAACGTGCTGGAGGCGGCGGAGAGCGGGGTGGACCTGATCGGCAGTACGATGCAGCCGAAGAGGGAAGCGGCGCGGAAGCACTTCGAGCGGCGCGGCGTCGATGCGGCCTTCTATCCAGAAAAATTCCGCTACCACCCGGAGAGCGACTCCTACACCTGTCCTGCGGGTCATAAGCTGGCGCATCGGAGGACGCGACGCGGGCGCGTGGGGGTGGTGCATCAGGTTTACCAGGCGCGCGCGGCCGACTGCCGGGATTGTCCGCTGCGTGCGGGGTGCCAGCCGGGCAAGTACGGGCGCCTGCTCGTGCGCAGTGAGAATCTCCCCACGGTGGCGGCGTATGTGGCCAAGATGCAGACGGAGGAGGCGCGCGCCGCCTATCGTCGGCGCGGCCCGGTGGCCGAGTTCAGCAACCTGTGGCTGAAGGCCAAGCTCGGATTGCGGCAGTTCTGCGTGCGGGGGTTGAAGAAAGCCCGTTGCGAGGTGCTGTGGGCTTGCCTCACCTACAATATTCAGCAATGGTTTCGCCTGCGCTGGAAAGTGCGCCGGGCCGCGCTTGCCGCCTGAGGAACCTGCCTCCCGGGGATGGCTGCGGCCCAAGCCCCGAGCCGAGGAGCCAAAGGCGGGGCGGAAAGGAAGGTCACCGAATGAAGCCACCATAATTACTTACCGTCGTCGACGATCAATACCTTCAAAACGCATCGTCGAAACTCCACCTCTCGATGCCGAAGGTGATTCTTTCACAGCTTCTCCCGCCCGTGTGCCGTCACGGCCAAGATGGCCGTACCACAAGGCGTACCACGGGCGTCCCGCCCGTGAACAGTCACGGCCAAGATGGCCGTGCCACGGCAAATGACATCACTACCGTTTCCGGCAGGCGGCAGCGGCTAGTCAGTGTATAATGGGAGCATGGGAAATCGTGTGATCCACATTTCGGCCGAAGAAGCGGCGAGCCATTTTGCCGCGTTACTGGATCATGTACGTGCGGGCGACGAAGTTGTGATCGAGCACGATGCCCGGCCGGTAGCGGTGCTGCGCCCTGCCGTGTCCTCGCCATCCCTTGACCAAACCTTCGCGGCCATTGCCCAAGACGTCCCGGACGAAGAATGGGAGCGCGTCCCGACGGACCTCGCGAAGAACCTCGACCATTACCTCTACGGAACCCCAAAAGTAACTTCATGAAGAGTATCTTCGCGGACACCAGTTACTGGATTGCGCTTCTCAATCCGCGGGACGAACTTCACGCGAGAGCTGTTGCTTACGGACGGAGCTATTCTTCCGATCAGATTGTTACCAGCGAGATGGTCCTGGTTGAATTCTTGAACGGGTTTAGTGACCGTGGGCCTCGCCTTCGCGCTGCGGCTTCGAAAGCAGTCAAGACCCTGCGAAGCAGCCGCAACGTGACCGTGATACCCCAGACCCGTGATCAGTTCGAAAGGGCGCTGCGGCGATACGAAGAGAGGATCGACAAGGACTGGAGCCTTACCGACTGCGCCAGCTTCCTAATCATGGAGGGGGAGGGCATCGAAGGTGCTTTGACTCACGATCAGCACTTCGCCCAGGCCGGTTTCCAAGCTTTACTTCGCTGACCGCCCCCGAAGCTGGTAGCGAGTTAAGAGCCGCGTAGTGCGCTGGGCGCCCAACCCCGCGCTGCCTTGATTGTTAGACGCAGAATGGATCAGTAAAGGATGAAGAACGCCGTCGATGCCAACAAGATCGAGCACCGCTTCCGCGAACGCCTCACTACACTGAGAGCGCTCATCGACCAAGATCCGCAGTCGGCAATCGAAGCTGCGCACGCGCTGAGTGCTGATGACGTGTTAGATGCACGCAACATCGATGCGCTGAGGGCGGGGATCCTGATAGACGCAGGAATCGCGGGGAATGACATTCGGGCAGTGGACGAGGGTGTTGCCTCACTCCAGCGTCTCCTGGCTAGCGACCCCAACCGGGGCGACCTCCAATACTGTCTGGCTAACGGGCTTGCGGGAAAGGCTGATCTCCTTCCCTACTCGGGTCCAGCGTGGTATTGCGAAACGGCTGATCTGCGGCGCAAAGCCAGACACCGATACCGATTCGCAGCAGAAGGAGAGGCTGGCTCATTCATCGCCTCCCAGGCACTTACCAATCTTGGTAACGCGCTTATAAAAGCATGCCGATTTGTCGAGGCCTACGACTGGTATCTGAGTGCGCTTAGGAATGACCCCTCCAATGGGGTCGCGCTGACCGGTGCCGCGAAGGTTCTCCTTCGATTCGCCAACAAAGGCATGGGGGACCGAGATGTCCTGCTCGGAGTTGCTGCCCACCACTTGAGATCTGCACGAGAGAACCCTGACAGGATTCGTGAACTGGCGGGAGAGCGAGCGTACAAACAGTTGTCTGAGTTGATGGAGACCGAAATTGTAGGCGGGGCTCCGCCGGACCTGTCTTCGGCTACTGACTACCAGCGGTTCGTGGCGAAGCATCGCTTGGCCCTGGCGCCAACCATTGAGGGCCTCGACCTGGCCGTGTCGCGCTGGGATTCGCTGCGCATCGAGAGCATTACCGAGCGCATCAACACCGAGCATGGTGTTCCGTCAATCTTCGCGATGTTCAATGTACTCAAGTCGGAGTACCTAACGGCGCGGTTTCTAGCGTACTTGGCTTTGGAAGGCGAACTTATCGAAAGCGGTAAGTACGCCGACACGCTAGACTACGCGAGCTACGGCATCCGGTCTTCAGTTCTTAGTCTGTCCCAGCGGTCCTGCATGGACGTGCTCGACAAGACTGCCGTTGCGGCAAGCGAATATCTCGACCTCCCAGGAGACCCGAAGTCAATCAACTTCCGAACGACATGGTTCCTGAACACAAAGAAGGGAGAACCGCTAGCCTGGCAATCTGAGGTGCACGACGAGATTTCCTTAGGGAACACGGCTCTGATTGCTTTGGCCGAAGTCTGCTACGACATCCGCGAGGGTGGATATCTACAGAAAAAGATGTCAATCCGCAACACATCCACGCACCGTTTCACTGTGCTGCATGATTTCGATACGGGACCGAGCCGGAAGTGTCGGTACATCGACCACTATGACGGTGGAGCCTTTGGCGACCAGTTGATCGAGACACTCCAACTCACTCGTGCGGTTCTGTTTTACTTCGTTGACATGATCAAGCTTCGTGAGAAGCGGCTGACAAGCGGTGGTTTGCTGAGGGTGCCACTGCTCGTTCCGGATCATGACTGGATTCGGGGCGAGGAAGACGAGCCATAGTCGCGGGCTCACACCCAGCAATCCGTGTCTAACAAGCGGCTCAACGCGGACGCGGCTGCGCCGCGCGGGTTAGCCGCGGCGTCAGGCCACGTAGGTGATGTCGGCAGAAATTATGGCGCGAGATCAAGAGTTGCTCGATTGCATCGAGGAAGCCAAGCGAACCTTTCGCATCAAATGCCCGAAGTACGCCGGCGCCTGTACGGTCGAAGCACTTCGGGCGGCTTTGGTTGCCGCCGGTTTGCCTGTATCCGCTCGTGACGTTTTCATTCGCGGCGTTCCTGTTGAAATCGATCTACTGATTCCGAGGGCGCAAGCGATTGAAGTGGACAAGCTGGTCTACGACGCTGACGATGCACTTGTTGCCTTGGAAGTGAAGAACTCCGGATCGTTTGGTGAACATACTCTCGAAAGTGTGCGGCGCTGTTTTCGGCTAATTCGCGTAGCATCTTCCAACATTGAGTGCCTCTACGTGACAGTCGCGGAGCTACAGAATTATCGCTGGGCGGCAACCCCTGCAAACCTCGAAGCCGGAGTCTACACGCTATTCTGGCACAACTCGGCGAGACCACGGAAGTACGAAGCAACCGGCGATTGGGAGCGCCTCCTTGCTCACATGCGGGACGTGGTAGCGGGTGGCGGGTAGCTACGGTCAGCGTTTTTCTGACCGTAGGCTTTGCTCAAGCCCGATGCTCCAGCGGCAGGTCGTCAATCTGGATGGAACACGCCGCTACCGTTGCCTTGTCCAAAGTAAGTTTCCTGTAACTCGGCCACCGCCAGAAGAACCCACGGGACTGCACTGACCGTGGCGACGCCGGCTAGTCAGGAGTGGGGCTGCCGTCACCCCCATATTGGTTGTGCGCCCAAGCCCTCGTCATTCTCAGCCAAGCGGTTCGGCCTAGCGCCTTGCCTTCTTCGAGCAGCCGCGTCAGGACGGTGGCGGTGACTCCAGGGAATGCCACGCTCTCCTCCGTCGCTTCGTACTCACTGCTCCGCAAGCGAAACATCCGCAATTGGACTCCGTTGTAACGCCAGATTTCAGGGACGCCAAACTGCCTAAAGAGCAAGAGCTTGTTCATCGAGGGATTGGTGATTTCAATCTCGATCACCAAGTCGGGCGGCGAGTCAGTGGTCAGGTCCACACGCTCCTGGTTGCGAACCTCATCGGCATGCTGCACGTAGAAACACGCGTCGGCCTCGAAGCCGCCCTCAAGATCTTCGCGGGTGAACGTGGAGGCCCCTAATCCTTCCACCTCCAGGTCCATCTCATCCGCGATGACTCCGATCAGGTCAGTGATCCTCAGATTGTAGCGCTCGTGTTCGGCGGAAGGGCTCATGATCTCCAAAACTCCGCGGTCAAACGTGAACCGGGGTGAACTGCCGTCCCCGTGCTCGGCGAGCAGGCGTCGGAAGGTTTCCCAGGAAAGGTTGCGCAGGACAACCCTCTGGTCAGGCGGGATTAAAATCGTGGTCATCGCTAACCAACCCCATCGTGCCACAACGGGTTCTTTCAGTTTACGCCACAACGGTGTCACTTTCCAGTGATACGCGAGACGGCAGACGGCAGTCCGTGGCTAATGGCCGGCCTACGGTCTTTCCCATTGGCCTGATTCTGCTGAGCGGAAGATGGCATCGATCACGGACATATTCTTGATGGCATCCTCGACGGGAACCGGAACCTCGCCTCCTTCGCGAATCGCCCTCGAGAACACGTCGCCTTGAATCGTATACTGGTCGCAGGTTGCAAACTCCTCCGTTATCATGCCCGCTCCGAAGAGGTCACTCCCGTCGTCAATGAAGATCCGGCAGGGCCGGTCGTTCGGGGCATTAAACGGGATCTCGACCTCGATGCGCCCTTGCGTCCCGAAAAACTGCATGCGCTGATAGGGCACGAGTTGAGTACTGCAAGTGAAGATGGCCTGTCCCGAAGGGAAATCGAGGAGCGCCGAGGTCAGCCGGTCGATCTTCATTTCGGGGTCGCGCTCGATCAGTCCCATCACCCGCCAGGGTTCTTCGCGAAAAACCAAACGCGAGGTCGTAATCGGGTAGCAACCGATGTCCATCAAACCTCCGCCACCCCACTCGGAAACGTTGCGGATGTTGGCGGGGTCCTGGTTGAAGTAGCTGAAGAAGCCCACGATGGAGCGCAACATGCCGATCCGGCCCGCCGCAATGATCTCCCGAGTCCGCAGCCACTGCGGGTGCGTGCGAACCATGAAGGCTTCACCGATCTTGACGCCGGTGCGGTCCCGCGCCGGCAAGAGGGCCCTGGCCTCCTCGGCCGTCAGGCTCAGAGGTTTTTCGCAGAGAACGTGCTTGCCCGCTGCCACCGCCTTGAGCGTCCAGGGGACGTGAAGCTGATTGGGGAGCGGGTTGTAGACCGCCTCGATCGCGGGGTCCCGCAAAAGCTCTTCATACGATCCGTAGGCCTTGGCGATGCCGAGCGCGCTGGCCGCGGCTTCGGCTTTGTGCCGGTCACGCGAGGCGATCGCCGAAATCTCACTCCACTCTCCCCGCTGCATGGCCGGTATCACCTTTTGAACCGCAATCAGGGCAGCGCCCAGCACCCCCCACCGCACCTTGTTTCGCATCACGTGAAATCCTCCGGTCTATTGAGGTTCCGGAATATGTCCGGGCCAAACCCGCGGGCACGAATCTCTTCTTCCTCGATATGCTCCGGCCGCACGAATTCGATTGCCTCCTCTACTCGATAGAACCCGAGGCGCAACCGTTGTTCGCAAGTGCTGCGGAAGGCGCGCCGACATGCGAAGCAAGTTCCCTGGACGATACCACCTATGCGGGGCACAACCACTTGCACATGCGGGGAGGCTTGGGCGCGTTCGATCAGGTAGGCAAGGAAATCCGCCGGCACGAAAGGCATGTCAACGGCCAGAATCACATTCAGATCGGTTTCGGTGGCCTGCAAGGCCGCATGGATTCCGGCCAGGGGGCCGCAGCCTGGAAATGCGTCTTCGATGATCCACTCTTGGGTCGCCGCGTACCTTTCCCGAGGCCCCAGAATCGCCACCCGCGGGGCAAGCCGGTGTGCCAGGCCAAGCGCCCGTTCGAGCAGGGTTTGGCCCCCGAGCATGAGCAATGCCTTATCGCGGCCCATTCGGGTGCTTTGGCCGCCGGCCAGCACAAAGGCGCTTACTTCGTCCATACGAGGAACTCACCAGCGGGTGCTGTCCTGATTTGAACGTAACGCCGCCATCTTGGCGGCCCCTGCCGGCTGGAAGCCGGCGCTACATCTGAAATCAGGACAGCATTTGAACGTAGCGCCGCCATCTCCGATTTCTGGAGTCCGATGGACTCCATCGGAGTCCGCAGATTCGGACTTGGCGGCCCACGGCCGGCTGGAAGCCGGCGCTACATCTGACCGCACCCACCAGCAGTTCAAGGATGGTTGCAGTGTTTCTTCCCCTGGCCAGGGTTGGTGAAACTGTCGGACTGGTCTTCGCCGGGGTGCGGCTCCAGCGTCTCGAAATCCTTCTCGATCAGGATCGCGAGGCTGGCGTCACTGTCGATCTGCCGCACCTGTTTCAATCCGACCTGCTCAGAATTCGCCCAACCCTGTGCCAGGCCTGCGGGCACGGTAACCGTGATTTCACCGCCAGCAAGGCGGGCCGTGATTTCCTTCTCGTCGGGAGAAGTAACCAGGCTGTAGGTCAACTGACTTTCCGGAGACGCCGAAAAACGGATGCATTCCGATACCCGGCCACCCTTCGCCAACTGGGCAACTTCACTCTGGCCCAAGCGCAGGCGAATGGAATTTCCACGAATGCGCAGTTTCATCGGTCCGTCCTCGTACCGCCCTTTGCCGGAGTTTAATGAAACAATTCCCGCGTCGTCGCCACGGCGAAGACCTGGGCAACGAGCGAGTTTAGCACGGTCTCTGCCCGCCGGCTGTCCAAAAGCTCGAGGTCCGCGGCTCGCCACTGTAAATGAAAATGCGCGAAGCGCCTTGGACTGCGACGGCTCGACGCCGCCTTGAAATAACGCCGAGGAGGGACACCAAGGCGGCGTCGAGCCGTCGCAGTCCAAGGCGCCTTCGTCACATTCATTTTCATAGCAGAGACACAGAGGTCACGGAGGGCAGACAGAGAAAACCCTATGGGTCAAAACTAATGGCCGTGATCTATGCCGGCGCAAATAGAAGTGCTTCTCTCCGTGATCTCTGTGCCTCTGTGGTGAACTCCTTGTTAAGTTCTTCCGTAGGAAAAACCCGAAATGGAAAACCCGGGGGCCGCACTCGGCTGTCGGATGCGCGGACGTAAGGAAAAACCGGAGAGCGCAAGGACGACGGCCGGCGTTTCCCGCGCTTTTCACTTTTGCCTTTTGACTTTTGCACTTTGCCTTTTGACTTGCTTTTGGGGTTCCGCCGCGCAGCCCGCTCACTCGCTCGCGCCGGTGGCCCGCTGTCCTCCTTCATGGTGCTTCGCCCACGCCACCAGCGCTTGCAACAGTTTCTGAATGTTCGATTTGGTTTCCTCATCCTTCAGGTTGCCTTTTTCATCGAAACGCTGGGCGGCGTTGGTGATCATGACTTCCGGCCGGTTGAGCGGATACATATTGAGAAAGACAAACACTTGCCGCAAGTGGTATTGCGCGCGCGATGTCCCGTGCGCCCCGATGGATGCTCCCATGATGGCCACCGGCTTTCCCTCCCAGGCATTATCACCGTAAGGCCGGGAAGCCCAGTCGATGGCGTTCTTGAGAACCCCGGGAATCGAATAGTTATACTCCGGAGTAACGATCAGGATGGCGTCGGCGGCGCGAATGCGCTGTTTGAACTGCCCAACGCGCTCCGGAGGGGGCCCTTCCTCATCCTGATTGAAGGGGGGAATCCCCTCGAGGTCAAAAATCTCAAGGCGCACCCCCGCCGGGACCAGTTGTTGCGCCGCCCGCAGCGCGGCGCGATTGTATGAAGTCTTGCGAAGACTGCCGGCAATTCCCAGAATGGTCAAGGGCTGGTTCATTTCCGCGTTCCCTCCTCCTTTAACGGATTTTTCCCCGCGCCGCGATCTGCCAGCAACCCACCGCCTCGCCGTGGCGCAGCGTCAGAATCTCGTCGTGCATATTCACCGCAGTGCAAACGTGATTGGGGATGACCGTCACCACTTCGCCCAGGTGGAAGCGGTGCTGCGACTGCGTGATGTCAAGATAGCCGTGTTCCTCATTCAGCTTGATGAGGGGGGCATCGGGGGCTTCCACCACGTATCCGTGTCCGGATTTGGGCCCGGAGCCAAGCGCGTCGGACGAAAACGTCTTGGAGCCGCCATCGATAATGGCGCGGCCGGGCACGGCGGTGGAAACCACCGTGGCCACCACCCGCACGGCGCAATCCTCCAGCCGGCAGGCGCCCTGATAGTAGGTATTGAGATCGTTGTAAACATAGGTGCCGGGACGAATCTCCGTGAGGCCGGGGATGAGGTGCGCAAACTCCGCGGAAGGAGTGGAGCCGCCGGAGACGATCTCCACCGGCATGCGCTCGGCGTGAAACGCCGCGAGGGCGCGGGCCACGCGTTCGGCCACGCGTGCGGCTTCCGCGCGGCGCTGCTCCGGGGTCCCCCAGACGTTGCCAAAAAAGCTCATCAGCCCGCGAAACTTCAGCCCCGGAAGCTTCTCAATGGCCTTCGCGAGCTCGACCAAAGCCAGACCGGGATCAAGGCCGCAGCGGTGAACGCCCGCGTCGAACTCCACCAGCACGCCGATCGTGGCATTTTGCGAGGCGGCGGCCCGGGAGAGTTCCTGCGCGGCGGCCTCGGAATCGAGCGAGAGCAGCAGACGGCGCGTGCGCGCAAGTCGGGCCAGCCGCCGCAGTTTCTCCTCCCCGAGAATGGGAAACGCCACCAGGATGTCGTCGAGGCCAGCGCCCGCCATCACTTCTGCTTCCCCTACTTTGGCGACCGTCAGGCCCACGGCGCCCGCGGCCAACTGGAGACGCGCCACCTCCGCCGTCTTGTGCGTTTTCGTGTGCGGGCGCAAACCCACGCCTTGCCGGCGGCACAATTCCGCCATCCGGTGGAGGTTGTTTTCGAGAACGTCGAGATCGACCGTCAGCGCCGGAGTAGAAAGCTCTTGAACCAGCATGAACACCTCACTTCATCGCTTGCGCCGCTTGCTGACGCGCGCGATGCAGTCGATTTCAATTTTGATCTTAGGTAGCTGCGCGCCCACGGTGGTGCGGGCGGGCTGGTCCTCGGTAAAGAACTGCTTGTAAATTGCATTCATCGCCGCAAAATCGTTCATGTCGGCAAGGAATACGCCCACGCGCACCACGTCCTTCAGCGAACTCCCCGCCGCCTCCAGAATGGCGCGGATGTTCAGGAGGGTCCGCCGGGTCTCTGCTTGGATGTCGCCGAATTCGTACTCGTTGGTTTGGGGGTTCACGCACGCCTGGCCGGCAACAAAGACAAAGCCGTCGGCAACGATGGCTTGGGAATAGACGCCCTTGGGTTGGGGAGCGTCCGGGGTACGAACCACTTTGCGCATGTTATCTCCTCTTGACGTAGAGGCGGCTTTACGCCGCCATGTGGCGAGATAAACTCGCCGCTACGGTTATCTCCTTGAACAGAAAGTTAGAGGCCGGGCCGCCAGCCTTGCCGCCCTGGCGCCGTCAGGCCAACTGCCCGCCATCCACAAAGAGCAGGACGCCATTGACATAGTCCGCGTCGCGCGAGGCCAGAAACGTTGCGGGCCCGGCCACGTCCTCGGGTTCGCCGATTCGGCCCAGGGAAATCAGATTCTCGTACTTCTTCATAAACTTCGGATCGTTCCGAAAAGGCTCGGTCAGGCGCGTTCGGATCAGTCCCGGGCCGATGGCGTTGGAATGAATTCCGTAGGGACCCAGTTCGCGCGCCAGCGTCTTGGCCAGAAGGAACAAGCCCGCCTTGGAAGCATTATAAGGCGCAAGCTCCGCTTCCGCATCCCAGGCGTTGGTGGACGCCATGAAAACCAGCTTGCCGCTCCGCTGCTTGATCATGTGCGGCGCCACGGCGCGGGCCAACAGGAAACCCCCGCGCAGGTTGATGCCCATCGTCCAGTCCCAATGCTCTTCGTCCGTCTCGACGAAGGGCACGCCCTTGCCCACTCCCGCGACGTACATCATCACATCCAGGCGCTTGTGCCAGCGGATAATCTGCGCGACGCCGCGGTCCACCTGAGGCTTCTTGCGCACGTCGCAAACCAGCGTGCGGACGCTTCCTCCCGCCGCGCCGATCTCCTTTGCGGTGCGGGCCATCATCGGACGGTCGATGTCCGCAATCACCAGGCGCGCGCCTTCCCGAGCCAGGCGCACGGCAATCGCCTTTCCGATGCCTTGCGCGCCGCCCACCACCAGCGCCACTTGGCCTTCAAACCGTCCGGCAATGAAGTTCGTCATGGCTCGCCCTGTCGTCTTCCCCAGCGGGACCTGAAAAGGTAGTTGGTCTTCCCGAAAGCGCCCCAGTATAATAACCCAACTTGATTTCGTAAAGGCCACTCCGCGCGGGGCAGTGGAGCAACTTTTTCAGGTTTACTATGCCTACACCTTCGGGGTCGTCATCGCCAGGCTCTTCAGTCTCAAGTGCGGCATCTCACGCGCCTAGCGAACTCCCGCGCGCCATCGGGACCCTGGGTGCAATCGCCATTGTGGTGGGGACGATTATCGGGTCCGGCATCTTCATGATCCCGCACAATGTGGCGCTGCAGGTCGGGTCTGTCTCTACCGTCATGCTGGTTTGGATGGTAGGAGGAGCGCTGGCGCTGGCCGGTTCGCTTTCTCTTGCTGAACTGGGAGCCGCAATTCCGGAAGCGGGCGGAGTCTACGTCTATCTGCGCGAGGCCTACGGCAAGCTGGCGGCCTTTCTCTACGGCTGGGCGACGCTGCTGGTGATTGAATCGGGTGGTATCGCAACCCTGGCGGTGGCCTTCAGCATCTACAGCTCTACGTTTTTCCCTCTTACCGCCCTCGAACGAAAACTGGTGGCGAGCGCGGTGATTGCGGTGCTGACGCTCGTGAATATTGCGGGGGTCAAGCGCGCGTCGTTTGTACAGACCTTCTTTACGCTGGCCAAGTTGACGGGAGTCGCCATCATTGTGGGCTTCGCCCTATTCGCCCACCACGTGCCGCCGCCTGCGCCTCCGCCGGGATATGTGACCCCGCACGCCACGCTGAGCTCCTTTGGGGTAGCGCTGATTGGGGTGTTGTGGGCTTATCACGGATGGCACCACCTGTCGCATGTGGCAGGGGAAGTAAAGAGCCCTTCGAAGGTACTTCCCCGCAGTTTTCTAATCGGCGCGCTCGTCGTCATTGTCGCTTATCTCAGCGCCAACCTTGCCTACCTTCAGGTCCTGTCACTGCCCGTCATGGCCCAGGACGCCTACCAGCGCGTGGCGGCAAAAACCATGGAAATCCTTTGGGGCCCGCGTGGCGCCGCTTTCGTTTCCGGATTGATTCTTTGCTCGATGTTTGGGGCGACCAACGGCAACATCCTGGGGGGCGCGCGCGCCTTCTTCGCCATGGCGCGCGACCGCGTCATGTTCGCCGCGGTGGGACGGATTCACCCGCGTTTTGAAACCCCGTATGTGGCCCTGCTGATCCAGGGAGTTTGGTCCATCGTGCTGGCAGCCTCCGGCACCTATGAACAGCTCTACACTTACGTTATTTTCACCGGCTGGATTTTCTACGCGGCGGCGGCGCTGGCAGTGGTCATTCTGCGCCGCAAGCGCCCGCAGTTGGCGCGTCCGTACCGGGTATACACCGCATTGCCACTGGCCTTTGCCGCCGCGGCGCTGATCATCATCATCAATGCGCTGGCCCGCAGCCCGCGTGAATCCGGCGTCGGTTTGGGACTGGTGCTTTTGGGAATTCCCGTCTACCTCGTCTGGACAAAAACACGTCATTACATTGATACACAGAATGCACAGGATGAGAAGTAGGAGGAAAGTACTCAGCCATCGAGGTTTGAATCGGTCGCCGCGCGCTGAGGCCAATCGGGCACTTGGTGTCTTCGATCTACTTGATGTTTTCCGTGATGAGGAACTCGACCACGACCACGTCGTGCCAGCGGCCTTCCAGGAGGGTGTGTTTGAGGTGCACGCCCACTTCTCTCCAGCCGGTCATGCGGCAAAGCGTGCGGCCGGCGTCATTGTGAGCTACAAATCTCCCGATCAATTTTCGGTGCCCTTCCTTGCGCGCCGCGGATTGAATGGCACGCATTAATTCCCTGCCCACGCCATGCCGGCGGTAATCGCGGTCGATGTAAATGAGCAGTTCGGCGATGCCCTCGATGCGCGGCCGCACTTGATAGGGGCTAAGCGACGTCCACCCCAAAACTCGTCCGTTCAGGTCCGCCACCAGGAGCGGGTATTTTCCGGAGTGTTCCGTCACCCAGCGCGTGCGCTCCTCGGGAGTGCCGAGAAAGTTTTCGAACGTCGCCAAGTGATCTTGAATTGCCTGAAGGTAGATTCGCGCAATGTCCTGCGCATCGCGTACTTCGGCCGCCCGCACTTGCAATTTCGGGCGCGGCTTTTCCTGCATAATTGGGGTGACAGGCGATGACATAATTCGCACCTGGCCCATCATAACAAGACCCGGGAGATTCACCAAGCCGGGATTCGAGATCACCGAAATCCGCGGTGATTTGCATCCGAATTGGGGCATCCAGCAGTTTCGGGTTGACTTCCGGGATCCGTCACACTATGCTTATTATTTAGCAATGGCAAACATCCTCCAACTCGGCGGGGCGAAGTGTTGTTGTACGGGGCCAGTGCCGGCGTGTGGAGGAGTTGCTTAGCAGAGCGTTAATCAAACGATCTGATTTCAACCCACCGTCGGAGACAAATTCGGCAGTGGGTTTTTTGTTTTTGGAGGGCGCTCCGTATGAAAGCCTCGAACGCGCTCTGGAAGGAAAACCTTACGGGTAAGTTGCCGGAAGCCCTAGCCCACGAAATTGACGCTTACGAAACAGATTTGGGGCTGAAGAAACAAGGGAAACTCGACGAGCGTCTGATCGCGGAAACGCGGCTGCGCCGGGGCGTATACGGCCAGCGCTACGACAATGGCCAGCGGCACGATGGCAAGAGGGTACAAGAGTTCGCTTACCCCTCCGGGCGTTTGACCAAGGGGCCGAATACACTCTGGGATGCGCCGGGCATGCAGCGCATCAAGATCCCGGCCGGCGGCCTGAACGCCGCGCAGCTCCAAACTCTCGCGGAGCTGGCGGAAGAGTACTCCGACGGGATCGCTCACATCACCACTCGTCAGGACGTGCAGCTTCATTACGTGCACATCGACGATACACCCACGCTCATGCGCCGCCTGGCCGCCGCAAAAATCACCACCCGCGAGGCCTGTGGGAACACGGTCAGAAATGTTACCGCCTGCCCCTTCGCCGGGGTTTGTCAGGACGAGGCTTTCGATGTTACCCCCTATGCCCGGGCGCTTTCACGATTCCTGCTCGGCCACCCGGACTGCCAGAGCTTTGGCCGGAAATTCAAACCTTCGTTCAGCGGCTGCGTGCAGCATGCTTGCGGACTCGCCAACATGCACGACCTGGGGTTGGTCGGGGTCACGCGCACCGAGAACGGGAAGGAAGTGCGCGGTTTTGCCGTCTACGTGGGCGGCGGACTGGGGACCGTTCCCTACCAGGCGAAACTGTTCCACCCCTTCCTGCCCCCGGAAGAACTGCTGCCCATTGCCCAATCGATCGCCAGGGTTTTCGCGCGATTGGGAGAAAAGAAAAATCGTAACCGGGCTCGCATTAAATTTCTGATTCACGACCTGGGAATCGAAAAGTTCAAGGAATTGGTCTGGGAAGAGCGCCGCACTTTGACTCCTGACCCGAGATGGACGGAGTATTTGGAGACCGCAAAAGAGCCGCAGGAAGAGCCGCTGCACATGCCGGGCGAGACCCCGTCACCGGCCTCCGAGGCCTTCGAGCAATGGCGCAACACCAACGTGCGGCCTCAGCGCCAGGAAGGCTATTCCACGGTTACGGCCACGCTTCCCTTGGGGGACATCACCGCCAGCCAGTTCCGCGCCCTCGCCGACATCGTGCGCCGCTTCACGCGCGAGACCATCCGCACGACCGTCGAGCAGAACTTCGTCATTCGTTGGGTCAGCAATTGTGACCTCGTCGACCTCTACGAAGCTTTGAACGCAGTGCGCTTGGGAGAACCGGGGGCGGGAACCATTGTGGATATTGTCGCGTGCCCTGGGACCGACACGTGCAAACTGGGCATCTCCTCATCGCGAGGCCTGGCAGCGGAACTGCGCAACCGTCTCGCCCAGCGAAGCTTGGCCATGGACGTAGCCGTTCAGAACCTGCACATCAAGATCAGCGGCTGCTTCAACAGTTGCGGCCAGCATCACGTAGCCGATCTCGGTTTCTACGGCGTCAGCCGCAAGATGGCCGGCTACGCCGTTCCTCACTTTCAGGTGGTCCTGGGGGGAGAGTGGGAGAGCAATGCCGGCTCGTATGGCCTGCCGGTGGTGGCGGTCCCGTCCAAAAACATTCCGCAAGTCGTGACCCGCTTGACGGATCGATATGTGGCCGACCGTAAGAGTGGTGAAAGCTTTAAGGATTTCGTGAAGCGCATCGGGAAGGTAGAAATCAAAAACCTGCTGGAAGACCTCACCTGGCTGCCCGACGACGACGCCGACCGCTCATTCTTCAGTGACTGGAGTGATCCGCGCGAATACAGTTTGGGTGACCGGGGCGTCGGTGAATGCGCCGGCGAAGTCGTTTCCGCAATCGAATTCGACCTCGCCGCGGCCGAGCGTGAGGTCTTCGAGGCGCAATTGGATCTGGAGAGGGGAAACTTCCAGCAGGCAGCCCGGACCGCTTATCTGGCGATGATTCACTCCGCCAGGGCGCTGGTGAAACTGGAACTCCAAGACATCCCCGACGATCCGAACCAGATCGTCCGGGAATTTACCACCCGCTTCTATGACACCCGGAGGTTCTTCGATACGTTCGCGGGTGGGAAATTCGCTCAGTATTTATTCGATGCCCACGCATCGTCGAGCCAGCCGGCCAATCCGGACTCGGCTCGCTACCTGATTGATGAAGCACAACTCTTTATTGATGCGTCGCACGCCTGCTACAACCGGTTGGGAACCGTCAGCGTTGCATAGCCGCTGGGAGATTACGTAGAGGCGGCTTTACGTCGCCATGCGGCGCTGAAAACCAATGTGATATGGCGGGGTAAACCCGCCGCTACGTCGCGCCGGGAAGGGAGATCTCGAGGCCATGGAATTTCAGCACGTCAACGTAAAGCTCTTTTTGAAAAATGCAGAGGAGATTGACCTTGAGGCTTTGATTCCGGTCTTTCATCTCTGGATCCAGGATCAGGCCAACGGTGAACTCCTGCTGGATGTCGCGGATTATCGTCACGTCCACGCGGGCCCGGGAGTGGTTTTAATCGGCCACCACGGCAATTATAGCCTCGATAACACGGGCGGCCGGTTGGGTGTCCGTTACAACCGCAAAGCAGTGCAGGAGGGAACCAACCTGGATCGATTGGTCCAGGCAGCACAGGCGGCTCTGGCTGCCTGCCGCCGTCTGGAGGCCGAGCCCAGCCTGGGCGGTAGGATTCAGTTCAATGGCCGCGAAATTGAAGTGTTCATCAACGATCGCCTTCTGGCGCCCAATACGCCGAAGACCCGCATCGCGGCGGATTCGGAGTTCCGCACTTTCTTTTCGATGTTGTTTGGAGACATCGAATACGCTGTCTCGTACCCGCCAGACCCCCGCAGCTTGTTTTCCGTTCACGTGCAAACATCTCAGGCCATTAACACGACGGCATTGCTGAACAACTTGGATTCGATGGCACCGGCATTCTACCAAAGATAAGGGTTCGACCCACCTGTCCACCAGGCCCGCACTCCAGGGATGTTATAATTCTTAGGTTTACGGTTACTGCTTTGGAGTTCTTATGCACGACGTCTGCGTGTGGATAGCGCTCTCATTTTACGCCCTGGGAATCTTGCTCATCGTCCCCTCCGTGGTACGGCGGCGGCCATCGCTTTCGCCTGCTTCCCTGGGGGCGCTGGGAATTGGCTTGGCAGCGCATGCCGGGGCGTTGGCCATCGAAGCCGCGCGCCTTCATCGCCTGCCGGTGACGGACGTTCGGAGCGCACTATCGTTTTATGCGTTCCTGGTGACCTTGGCCTTTTTCTTCGTGTACCTGCGTTACCGCATTGTTTCCCTGGGTCTCTTCATGCTGCCGCTGGTATTCCTGCTCACCCTGATCTCCGCGCTCCGTCCGCCGGGTTCCTTCGATTCTTCGGCCTTCCGGGGCGGTTGGTTGCTGGTTCATATTAGTTCGATTTTCTTCGGTTACACGGCCCTGTTCCTGACTTTTGTGGCGGCCGTCATGTACCTGATTCAGGAACGCGAGCTGAAGTCAAAGCAGCCGCGGGGCTTTTACTATCGCCTGCCCTCGCTGAAGGTTTGCGAGGAACTCTATTACCGTTCCCTGGTGCTGGGACTTCCCTTCTTGAGCCTCGGCATATTGACGGGGTTTATCTGGGCCAGCCGTACCTGGAAGGGCCCTTGGGAGCTCGACCCGAAGATCCTGGCTTCCATGGTGACGTGGTTGATCTACCTGGTGCTTTTCTCCAATTGCGTCAGCGGTGTATGGCGCGGGCGGCGTGCTGCCTATTTCGCGATCTTTGGGTTCGCCGCCATTCTGGTGACGTTCGTGGGCATCAGCCTGCTCAGTGGAGAGCACGGGTACATCCCGAAGTTAAGGGGCTAGAGGCTGGGGACTGGGGGCTAGGGGCTGGGTTCTGGGGGGCCGACGGTGCGTTTGTGGTTTTCCCCAGCCCCCAGCCCCTTGCACCCAGCACCCAATTTCGCTTTTATGAATCTTACCCTTTTGGGCATCAATCATCGCACGGCGCCGGTGGAAGTCCGGGAGAAGATGAACATCCCGGAAGCACGCCTGGCCGAAGCTGTGTCCGATCTGGTGCACCGCGTGGGTATTTGCGAGGGGATGATTCTTTCCACTTGCAACCGCGTTGAAGTGACCACCTCCGCGGAGGACGAAGTAGACGCGGAATCGATCATGCGCCGTTTCCTGGCCGATCATCACCATTGTGACTTAGGACCCTTTGGGCATTTCTTCTACCGACTCCGGCAGCAGGACGTGGTGAAGCACCTGTTCCGTGTGGCGTCAAGTCTTGACTCGATGATTCTCGGTGAGCCGCAAATCCTGGGACAAATGAAACAGGCGTACGCCGCGGCGCGCACCGTGGGCGCAATGAACGGCACCCTGAACGAAGTGGTGAACCAGGCGCTGGCGGTGGCCAGGCGTGTGCGGCGCGAAACGGCGCTGGGATCAGCGGCCGTGTCCGTTTCTTACGCCGCCGTGGAGCTGGCGAAAAAAATCTTCGGCGGCCTCCAGGGTAAAACCATTTTCATCGTGGGCGCCGGCAAGATGAGCGAGCTGGCGGCCAAGCACCTCCTACGCAGCGGCGCCAGCAACATCCTGGTGAGCAATCGCACCTACGATCGGGCGGTGGAACTGGCGGCGGCGTTTCACGGCGCGCCGGTGCCCTTTGAACATCTCTACGAACACCTCAGCCAGGCTGACATTGTCATCAGTTCCACCGGTTCGCCACACACCATCATTAACAAGAACCAGGTGGAAAAACTCCTGAGCGCCCGCAAAAACCGGCCCATTTTTTTCGTGGATATCGCCGTGCCGCGCGACGTGGATCCGGCTGTGAATGAACTGGATAATGTCTTTGTATATGATATCGACGACCTGGGCCATGTGGTGGAGGCCAACAAGAAGCAGCGCGAGCGCGAAGCCGTCTGGGCCGAGGAAATCATCCAGACGGAAGTCCAGAAGACCTTAAAGCGGCTGGCCTCCCGTGACGTCGTGCCGACCATTGTCGCCCTGGAGGACCGCCTGAACCGCATCCGCGCCTCGGAAATGGAACGTTACCAGGGCCGACTGGGAAACCTGACCCCCGAACAGCGCAACGCCGTGGACGCCCTGACCCGCGGCATCATGAACAAAATCCTCCACGGACCCATTACGGAACTTAAGAGTGGAGCGGGTGAACCTGAAAACGTGGCGTTGGTGCGGCTGATCCATAAGATCTTTGGATTGGGGAACTGAAAAAGAAAGTGACGAGTGACGTGTGACGAGTGACAAGCAGACGTGGGTTGGAGAGTTTCCAATATTCACCGCAACGCCGGCGCGAGTGATTGCTTGCCACTTGTCACTTGTCACTCGTCACTTGACTCAAGCCACTAGCTTCATATGAAACTGACCATCGGCTCACGCGGTTCCATGCTGGCTCTCTGGCAGGCGCACTGGGTTCGTGACCAGCTTGCCGATTCTGGCTGCGAAATCGAAATTCGCATCATCAAGACCACCGGCGACAAGCTACAGGCCGTTGCCCCGGGCGTAGCGCTGCCCGCCTCCATGGCGCAAACGGTTGCGGAAGCTGGGACTAAAGGCCTGTTCATCAAGGAAATTGAAGAAGCGTTGCTGGCCGGGGAAATCGATGTGGCCGTGCACAGCTTGAAGGATCTGCCCACCGATCAACCCGCGGGGCTCGCGCTCGGGGCGGTGCCGCCGCGAGAGGATGCACGCGATGTATTCATCGCCCGCGACGGACAGTTCCTGGAGAACCTGCGCCCCGGTGCGCGGGTTGCTACCAGCAGTTTGCGGCGGCAAACGCAATTGTGCGCCTTGCGGCCCGATCTGGTTTATGTTGCCATGCGGGGGAATCTGGACACGCGGCTGCGTAAGCTCGAGCGGGGCGATTGCGAAGCACTGGTGCTGGCCGCCGCCGGCGTGCACCGCCTGGGGCTCACGGGGCGGATCACCAGTTACTTCCGCCTCGACCAGATGTGCCCGGCGGTCGGACAGGGGGCGTTAGGCATCGAAATTCGTGCTGACGACCCGCGCGCCAGGGAGGCCGTGGCGCGCATCGATCACTTGGCCACACACCAGGCCGTCCGTGCCGAGCGCGCCGTGCTGCGCCGCCTGGGGGGTGGTTGCCAGGTACCCATCGCCGCGCACGGCGTGGTGGAAGGTGGCAATCTGCAGGTGCAAGGGCTAGTCGCAAACCTTGCCGGGACTCAACTGATTCGTGCCCAGGCGATAGGTCCCGCATCCGATCCGGAAGCACTGGGCACGGCGGTAGCGGAAGACCTGCTGCGGCAGGGTGCGCGAGACATTCTCGGCGCGATCGGAAGAAGCTAAGCGTGCCCCGTTTTCCGTTACGGTAAATTAGGTGTCCCAACCGGTTGCGAGGTTCAGACCTTTTCACATCACTGACAACGGGATCACGACAACTGGCGACGGGCAACAGACTACTAACAAGGGTCAACGGATGACGTCTGACTTTGAACATCTACCGCTCTTCGGGAAGCGCATCGCCATCACGCGCGCGCGCGAGCAGGCCGGCGGGTTGCGCGAGGAACTGACAGCCTTGGGCGCGGAGGTTATTGAGATTCCCACCATCGAGATCCGGCCCCCGGACTCCTGGGAGCCACTCGATGCCGCCATCCGCAGGCTGGAGGAGTTTCACTACCTGCTGGTGACGTCGGCAAATGGAGTGCGGAATTTCCTGGCACGCCTCGCCGCCTCGGGACGCGACGTGCGTGCCTTGAAGGGACTAACGATCGGCGCCATCGGCCCGGCAACCGCGGCGGAATTTGCGCGCACGGGCGTGAAGGTGGATCTGTTGCCAACCGAGTACGTGGCGGAGGGACTGCTCGCGGCGCTCGGTGACCGTGATTTGAGGGGCAAAGCCTTTCTGATTCCGCGCGCGCGCGTGGCTCGGGACCTGGTGCCGCGAGTGCTCGAGGAGTGTGGGGCTCGCGTGGAAGTGGTGGAAGCTTACCAAACCGTCATGCCGGAGATTTCCCCGCAAGGACTCGCTCGCCTGATGACACCGCCGCTCGACGCAATCACATTCACCAGTTCATCAACCGCCACGAATTTCGCCGCGCTGGTGGGGGAAGACCGGCTTGCAGAGACCCTGCGCGGCGTGGTCATCGCCTCCATTGGTCCAATCACCTCCGCCACCCTCCGCAAGCTCGGTCTAACCGTCACCGTGGAAGCACGCGAGTCCACCATGGCGGGGCTGGTTCGCGCCATGATTGAGCATTACGGGAAGTGATCAAAAAGAATAGGCGCCTAAAAAATGGGCTACGCAATATCCTGGTTGGCAATCAAAGACACGGCTTCTGAAGCGTTGCTTCAGAACCTGGGGCTCTCGCCTTCCGGAGAGACGACCGAGTACGGAGAGTCCCTTTTCACTGGCCGCACTCTGCCAAACGGATGGTTCATCTTGGTCATCAATCGATGCGAGCACAAATTCGTAAAGCCGAAGGCCCTGGCATCGCTCTCACGCCTCGGCGACGTTATTGCCTGCTCGATTGAGGAACACGTTATGTGGAGCGTAGCTGAGCTTTGGCGAAATGGTACACAGGTTTGGCGCATCGAGCATGATGCGCAAAAGAGCATATCTCACATCAGCACATCAGGCCTTCTCCCTGGCGGCTACCCCGCAATTGATAGAAGGTTTGCCGAAAAACAGAAGGAATCGGGTGGCGAGAAATCAGATACGGACTACTTTTTCGAGATACCCTTGCAGATGGCCAAAAGCATAGTCGGCTTCAAGCATGATGAGGCAGGGCTCGAAGACGGTGGCTTTATAGTATTCAAAGTCAATACGTCCTCGACGTTCGCAGACCGAATTGCTGATCAAAGGACAAAACAGTGGTGGAAGCTGTGGTGATCGGTGTTGCGCCTATCTGTCAGACTTAACGTGCCTTGATTCCATTCGCAAAGGATGCGACGGACCCTTGAGCAAACGGCAAATTACCTAGCGTAGAGATCAAATACCGAACGGTTTGTATCCAGCAAACAGTGTTCCTGGCGTTGCCTTTTGCCTTGTTTTTTGCTCCTACAAATTCAGCAACTCACGCAATTTGCGGGTTTGAGCCCGGCTGACGGGAATCTCCGTCTGTTTGCGATCTTGCATTTTGAGCTGGTAGGAACTTTTGAACCAGGGAACCACTTCCTTGATGTGGTTTACGTTGACCAGGTAGGAGCGATGCACCCGCCAGAAGACCTTGGGATCGAGGTTGGATTGGAGGTCTTCCACGGTGCGGAAGTTGGACTCACCTTCCAGTTCGCGCGTGACGATGCTGATGACTCCGTCTTCGATGCTGGCGTATATGACTTCATCAGGATCGACAAGGAAGAGCCGGCTGCTGCTCTTGACCACCAGCTTACCTTTTTGGGGCAGGGGGCGCTGCTCCACCATCTGCACCAGGCGGTCAAGCTTCTGGCTGGTGGTGTCGGCGGTTTCGAGCAGGCGGCGCACTCGCAGGATGGCTTTTTCCAGTCGTGGCTTGGAGATTGGCTTCAAGAGGTAGTCGATGGCATTTACTTCGAAGGCTTGCACGGCGTACTGGTCATAGGCTGTGGCAAAAACGAAAAACGGCAGGCGCGCTTTTTTTTCCAGCAGACGTTTGATCACACCCAGGCCGTCGAGGCCGGGCATTTGCACATCAAGGAACACCAACTGCGGATTCAGCTCGCGCACCATGTTCAGGGCTTCAACGCCGTTCTTCCCCTGGCCGACCACTTCGACGTCGGAGAAATTCTCCAGCAGGAACGCCAACTCATCACGAGCCGGCTGTTCATCATCCACAATCAACGCCGTGATTTTCATCATGAATGAATCCCTTCTTCGGCCTAAGCCGCGGGCCACGCTCTGCGCGATAGTGCCCCTACGAGGGTATTATAGCTGACGTTCGAGCCGCCGGGAATGTCGCCGCCGCCGCGGCCGTCGGTCGACAATGTTATACTGGCTGTCCCCGCTTGCAGCGGCACTATCACGATTTGAGGCCAAATCTGTGCAAAAACGCGCCCGCATACTTGAGAGCAAAACCATCTACCGCGGAAGAGTGGTGGAATTGAAAGTCGAACGCGTGATCGAACCGGGAGGCGTGGAGACCACGCGCGAGCTGGTTTGCCACGCGGGTTCGGTGGTGGTCGTTCCCCATCTTCAGGACGACCGCCTGATCCTGGTCCGCCAATACCGGCACGCGGCGAAACAAAGCCTGTGGGAACTTGTGGCCGGTGGCATCGAACGCGGGGAAACTCCTCGCCAAAGCGCGCGCCGCGAGTTGTTGGAAGAGACCGGCTACCACGCCCGCGTCATCAAGCCCCTGCTGGATTTCTACCCCAGCCCCGGAATCTTAACCGAGAAGATGCATCTCGTGGAAGCGTGGGACCTGACTCCCTCCCAAGGCCAACCCGACGCCGACGAACGAATCGAAATCGGATTTTTTACCGTCAACAACGTTTTGGAGATGATTAAGAATCGTGAGATTCACGATGGAAAAACCCTGGTGGGTATTCTGCTACTCTATGGAGCAGATCGGTTTCAGCATGATCCTCGGCGGGTTGGAAGCTCGTTATGACGACGGTTTCCGGCAACAATTTTCTTGACAAATTGGGAGCAGAAAAGCTATCTGTATTAATGAGGGAGTTAGGAAAGTGTTCTTGTTGGGAAAGTGCTCATAGGAATAAAGGGCCGGGGATCGAAGAGATCTTCGGCTTTTTTCTTTTTGGGCGCTTTTTCAAGGAGCAGCAATCCCAAAGCAAAATCAAGGAGGACGCAAGTGGCAAGACTTCAAGGTAAGGTTAAGTGGTTCAACAACAGTAAGGGGTACGGGTTTATCGGCCAGGAAGGCGGAGCTGATGTCTTCGTCCATTACTCGGCCATCCAGGGTGAAGGATTCAAGACCTTGCAAGAAGGCGACACGGTAGAGTTCGAGATCGTCCAAGGGCAGAAGGGACCTCAGGCCGACAAGGTCACAAAGCTCGGTTAACCGGCATCTGCTTCTCCATTTCCTGGCCCAACCCTCGGGGTTGGGCCTTTTCTTTGTTGGGGCTGTGAGAATCATTACTCTCCTCTCAAACGCCCCGTCCACTCGCGTCCACGGTGCACGACGCACGAGTGAGTGGGCTCCCCCCCTCCGGTGCGCCCGGCCTTCCATAAGTCTTCGAAGCGACCTTGCCACTTGAACTCCAAGCCGGTAGGGTGTACTTTAGCGGTCGGGCAAAAAAATGAAAACGTTTGGAACAACCCAGCATACCCACCCTATCGGAATGCTTGCCGACCGGGATTCGCTTCTGGCCTGCCCGGCTTGCTCGATGAAAATTATAAAACTCGTGGGCTGCTCTCTAACGTTAGCGTTCCTCTTGCTCGGCGCCACTGGCTGGGGCGCCGACTGGCCAACCTTCGGCCACGATCCCCAGCGCTCCGGTTGGGCCACCCAGGAAGATTCCCTTAACGTCAAGAACGTTTCCGGCCTGAAGCTGCTCTGGAAAGCTCAAATCAAGAACGAGCCTCGATCTTTAGCGGCGCTCACAGCTCCGGTGGTGGCGGAAGGCGTCACCACCCCTAGCGGCATTCGCAGCGTGGTTTACGTGGCGGGAAGCTCCGATAACATCAACGCAATCGACGCCCGCACGGGGGAACTGGTTTGGAGCCGGACCTTTGAAAGTCACGTGCTTCCCAAGGATGCGGGCATGTGGCTGTGCCCGAACAATCTGAATGCCACGCCCACCCTTGATAAGGACCGGGGCTTGATTTACGTCATCGCCGCGGACGGCAAATTCTACGGACTTGACCTCGGCACAGGAAAGACCCGCACCGGTCCTGTGCAGTTTGTCCCTCCGTTCACCAAGGACTGGAGCCTGAACCTCTCGAACGGCATCGTTTACACCTCGACCTCCCAGGGTTGCGGTGGAGCGCGGTCAGGAATTTACTCCATGGACATCCGCCATCCCAACCAGCCGGCGATTCATGATGTGCTGGTCTCGGAGGGCGGGGCGGGAATTTGGGGCCGCGCCGGAGTAGCCATCGGCGCGGACGGGCGAATTTACGCCTCCACCGGCGACGGCGAATTCAATCCCACCGACGACGAATACGGCAGCAGCTTGATCGCCGTTCGCCCGGAAAACCTCGAGGTGATCGACTACTATTCACCCCTCAACTCTCACCAGGTCACTAAATATGATCTGGATATTGCCTCGGCCAGTGTTATCTGGATTCCGTATCGCAACCATCGCTTGGTGGCGGGAGGCGGTAAGGAGGGCGCCCTCTACCTGCTGGACGCAGATTCGATGGGCTCGGAAGACCACCAGACACCGCTTTACCGCCAGAAGCTCGCCAATGATGAGCTGGGGTTTGAAATGCTCGGCATCTGGGGAGAACTTTCCTCCTGGCGGGACGAGGATGGCGAGACTTGGATTTACGTCCCCATCTGGGGACCGGCCTCCAGGGAAGCTCCCAAGTTTCCCGTGACCAACGGCCCGAATCCGCACGGCAGCATCATGGCTTTCAAACTGGCTATCAGCCCCTCGACGCACCAGCCGACACTCGATCCTATGTGGAATTCCGGTGACTTTGACGTTCCGGAACCCGTCGCCATCGCCAACGGCGTTATCTTTGCGCTCGCGACCGGCGAGAACACGGCGCAGGTAACCGGGCAGAACGTGGTCATCAGTTCCGGATATAAGCTGCTGACCGACGAGGAGCGAAGCCTGAACACCCACAACGCCGTTCTTCGCGCGCTTGACGCCAAAACCGGCAAGGTCCTTTACCAAAGCGGCGACGCCATGGGCAGTTGGGTTCACTTCAGCGGATTGGCCGTGGCCGACGGCCGAGTGTACGCCGTGGACCATAGTTCAACACTTTATTGCTTTGGTTTGCCGGAGCATAAAGAGTAGCCAGGTCTGCCAGTCCCTCTAACGCCGAGGCCGAACGCTGTTCGGCCCTACTCCCCTTCCCCGCTCACAACCCTAGCAGAAAAATGTACAGGCACGACGGCGTTGGAGGTGTATACTTCTGCCCGCCTGAGGACCAGAATGGCTGCTTATCGTCCCGCCTCTGTAACAACGGAGTGTCGCACATCCCACAAGGGAGGAAAATCGAAGTGAGTAACAATATCTCGAGAAGGACTTTTATGGTTGGCGCGGCCACGGCGGCTGCGGCCCTGCGCGTTTGGGGGGCGAATGACCGCATTCGGCTCGGCATCATCGGCTCGGGCCAGCGCGGGCAATATTTGATGACCCGGGCTAATGAGGCCGGCAACATTGAATGGGTAGCGATTTCCGACATCTATGACGCCCGGCGAGATCAAGCCGAGAAGGTAGCAAACACTCGCGTCGATAAGTACGCCAATTACCATCAATTACTCGATCGCAAGGACATTGACGGCGTCATTGTGGCGACTTTCGATCACGCGCATTCCTTTATCTCCATCGACGCTTGCAAGGCCGGCAAGGACGTTTACGTGGAAAAACCCATGACCTCTCTGCCTGAGCAGGGGGCGCCCCTGGTGCGCGCCGTTCAGGAGAACAACCGCATCCTGCAAGTGGGGGTGCAGCAGCGCACCACCGCCCATTTCGCCGAAGCCAAGCAGAAGTATTTCGATACCGGCGCGATCGGCAAGGTCAACATGGTGCGGACGATCTGGAACGCCAATGGCGGTTATTTGACGCCTGTCCCCCCCGGCATGGAACCAAAGCCTTCGGGCCTCGACTGGGACGCTTGCCTTGCCTGGCTTCCCAAGATCCCCTGGGATCCCAAGCGCTATTTCAATCGCTTCGCTTACTGGGATTTCTCCACCGGCGGGCAGACCGGCGGCCTGTTCGTGCACATGGTCGACGTGGTTCACTGGTTCATGAACCTGACCCATCCGCTGGCGGCCGTGGCGGGCGGAGGGATTTACCTCTATGACGACGGGCGCGACACGCCTGACAACGTTAACTTCATCGTGGAATACCCCGAGAAGCTCAACGTGACGTTTGAAGCTACGATCACCGACATGATCGGCCGGGACAGCGCGGACATCGTCTTCATGGGGACGGGCGGAAGGCTCTCGATTTTCCGCTCCGGCTACAAATTCATCCCCAGCAAAGAGAATTCTCAATTGCCCGAAGTCTCCGTGCCCGGCGTAAATGATACGCACATGAACAATTGGCTGGACTGCATGCGCAGCCGCCAGCAACCTAATGCCGACGTGGTGAGTGGGCACTATTCGGCGATGGCCTGCCACATCGGCAACATCGCTTACCAGCAGCACAGCCGGGTCATCTGGCAGAAGGGGTGGGAAGTATGAGTATCGAAGTCGGCCTCAACATGGAATTCATCCGCTCGCAGGATAAGTCTTTCGCCGCCGGCGTGGAGCGAGCCGCGAAACTGGGTTACAAATACGTGGAGCCGATGGTCCACAACGGGCGGGAGCTGCTGAGTGAGGCGGGGTATTTCCACTCCTTCTCTCTCGATGACGACCCGGGAGAAATGAAGGATATCCTCGATCAATACGGCGTCAAGCCTTCCGGCTTGAGCGCCCACTGCCCATTGATGCGGCCGGAAATCAGCGTGCCATATTTGCAGAAGGCCATTCGCCTCGCCGCCGCCATTGGCGCGCCCGTGGTCAATACCGATGAGGGGATTCGCCCCGCTTGGTTGAGCATGGAGGAGGCCTTTCCGGTGATGAAGTACACGCTCGCGACGGTGCTGCGCACGGCCGAGCGCTACGGCGTCTTCATCGGCATTGAACCCCATCAAAGCATTTCCCGTACCACGGAAGGACTGCTGAAGATCGTCAGCTTGGTGGAATCGCCGCTCTTACGCGTGAATTACGATACCGGCAATGTATACTTGGCGGGCGGCGATCCTTACGAGGGGCTGAAGGCCGTCTGCCCCTTGCTGGTTCATGTCCACGCCAAGGATATTACTGTCGAGCACGCCGATGCGGAACGCGGCAAAGTGACGGGGACGCCGGTGGGATGCGCCTGCGGCGACGGCGTCATCGATTGGCGGCGAGTCATCTCGATCTTGCGCGGCGCGAACTTCAGCGGTGTGCTCTCCGTCGAGTGCGGAACCGAACCGCAGGCCGCCCGCAGCCTGGCGCACCTCAATGGATTGCTAAGTGGGTAAAGTGGATTTTTCAGAACCGGTCGGGGGGATGCATTGTGGATAAAGGGCGAATGCCCACCAATGGCCGTTCATGCCCATTCAATGTTTTGTAGGCCATCTACATAGGCATAAGCTTGCACCCGGAAGCGGAGGCAATCATTTGAATTAAAAGGACTTATTCACGGATGCGTTCTCTGTCCGCAGAAGCGCCATTTCATAAACTTGGACGTAAGGTGAATTATGAGTCAAAAAGTCTCCCGGGCGACGGTCATTTTGGCCCTTTGCGCCACAGCCCTTTTCGCCTTTTGCACAGTATTTGCACAAGACACCATTCCTTTCTTCCAGCCGGGGAAAATTCGCGTGCTGATCTTCTCCGGCCGCAACAATCATGACTGGCGCGCCAGCACGCCTTTCCTGCGAAAAATCCTGGTGGCGAGCGGCCGGTTTGACGTGCGGGTGGAAGAGGAACCCGTCGGAATCACGGCGGCGACGCTGGCGGCCTACGATGTGCTGGTCATTGACTACGAGGGCCCGCGCTGGGGCGAAGTTACGGAAAAGGCCGTTGAGAACTTCGTCAAGCAGGGCAAGGGACTGGTGGCGGTACACGGCGCCAACTACACCTTCACGGGGCTCGAAGTGTTGGCCGACAACCACAAGCCCTCCGGCCTCCAGCAGCCGCCCTGGCCCGAGTATTTGCAGATGATCGGCGGGTGGTGGACGCTGGGGCCGCCCAAGAGCGCCCACGCCCCGCGCCACTGCTTCACGGTAAAGTTCGTCGACCGCGAGCATCCCGTCACCCGCGGTTTGCCCGAGTCCTTCCGCACTTCCGATGAGCTCTACCACGGTCCCCAGATGTCGCCCGCCGCGCACATTCTGGCCACCGCCTTCGACGACCCGGCGAATGGCGGCACGGGCAAGGATGAGCCCTTGATGTGGACGGTCAATTACGGCCAAGGCCGCGTCTTCTATTCGGCTTTGGGCCACGACACCTCCGCCCAGCAGGAAAGCGGTTATGTAAGCACATTTACGCGCGGCGTGGAATGGGCGGCCACGGGGGCCGTTACGCTTCCCTATCCGCCCGGCAGCGGCCCGGGCCCCCTTCCTCCCATCCGCGCCCTCGTGGTCACGGGCGGGCACGAATACGCCACCACCTTCTACACGGTCTTTGAAGGGGAGAACGACCTGCACTGGGAGCACGCCCTCTCCAACCACGCAGCTTTCAAAAATGACCTGCGCAAAGACTACGACGTGTTGGTGCTCTACGATTTCTCGCAGGATATCAGCGACGCCGAGAAGACCAACCTGCGCAACTTCGTGGAAGCGGGTAAAGGGATCGTGGTGCTCCACCATGCCATTGCCGATTATCAGGACTGGGAATGGTGGTACAAGGAGGTGGTAGGCGGCAAATATCTTCTGAAGCCCGAAGGCTCCACGCCCGCTTCGACGTACCTGCACGACCAGGAAGCTTGTATTACGCCCGTCATGAGTCACCCCATCACCGCCCATGTCGGCCCCATGCACCTCTGGGACGAAACTTATAAGGGCATGTGGATCTCACCGGACGTGAAAGTGCTGCTGCGGTCCGATGCTCCCACCAGTGACGGTCCCGTGGCCTGGATCAGCCCTTACACCAAATCGCGCGTGGTCTACATCCAACTCGGCCACGGCGAGACCGCGCATCTCTACCCTGCCTACCGCGTGCTGGTCCAGGACGCCATCCGCTGGACCGGCGGCCGGTGAGAAAACGGGACACGGGTCCGCGCTACGGGCTTCTCCCCCGCTCTCTTGCAACCCACTTCCACGACACTTCATGGGGCTGGAGGCGAATTAGTGAAGTTAACCCATGGGTTGAAGCGGGCCTTGTTGCCTTCATCGTCTGGAGCGTAAGATGTTCCGTGACACCCGGGAGGCCCGGCGATGTCGAACATCGGGAAAGAAGCAGAGAGCAGCAGTCTGATAAACCTGCTGAGATGGAATCGCGGATCGTCGTGCCACGCTTATTGTAGCGAAAAGATGGGTTCGCCGGACGCGTACGATCAGCGCGACAGCACCGCAAGGAGTGCCTGATAATTATCTACCAGGAACCCCTCGTAACCGTGCGGGGCGCCGTCCCAAGACTTCCAATCGTACGACCTGCCATTTTGGCCAAACCCCTGGAAGCCGCCCTCTTCATATCCTTCCAGCATGGGAAACAACATGGTGTCGGCGTCGGCGCGCCGGCCCAACTGATACAGGGCCTGGAGTGTGCGGGATTGCGCAGAGCAAAGCTCTGCGGTTTAGTGCGGGGGACGGATGTGAACCGCAGAGCTGCGCTCTGCGCAATCCGGCGTTTGTGGCATTTGAGTGGTAAGAGCCGCGGACCCCAAAGGCGGGGGTCCGCGCTACGAACGCCCGAATTCGACGGATCGCGATTTCACGGGAGGACTTTACAACCCATGCGCAAATTCCTTGAAGCATTCTTCGTGCTTGCACTCCTTCCCGCCGGGCTCCTTGCCCAGCAGAAGGTCATCCCCGCCATCAATGAAGTCGAACTCTGGCAGCAAGTCGGGCAGCAGCCTTATGAATTCACCTGGACCGAGCGTGAGCAGAACCCTCACACGCTGGTGGATTTTCAAGACCTCAAGGGCTGGACGCTGCAACTCTACGACGGCGCGCAAGGAGAATTGCGGCGCAGCCGCGAGCAGCAGTTGTGGGGCGAGTATGTGGCCAAGATTGTTTATTCCGGCGGGCGCGCGGAAAGCCGCGTCATTGCCCGGCCGCCGCAGCCTGTACCCATCCCCGGCGGTTTCGACTCGATTGATTTGTGGGGTTATGGAAATCGTTGGAGTTGGGTACCCGATGCGACCACGCCTCCCGCCGAGGTCGCCGTCCTGGTTCAGGACGCGCGGGGGAAGGAATTCCGCATTCAACTCACCGACGTCCAATGGAAGCAGTGGTGGCTGATCCATCGCCGCATCCCCCGCGAGATTATGGCCCAGATCGTCCTGCCGGCGCGCTTCTCGGGAATCGAAATCAGCAACGCCGCGAACCCGCAACCTCGCTACTTCTTCTGTGACTCGCTGGCGTTTTACAAAGAAGAATTGAAGACTCTCACCTTCCAACCCCAGCCCAAGCGGAATCTCAAACCCTATCGCGACCAAATAGTGGGAACGAACACCGGCCCGGGAACGCTGCCTTTCCCGACCCGCGAGGAAACGATCCTGCCGGCGAATTTCGAGAAGGATTTCAAGGTGGTGGTGCGGCAAGCCGGGCCGGGCCGTTTTGAACTGCGCTACGAAGGCCGGGATGGAACGGTCGCCTACGAATATCGTCCGGCCAACGGCCGCCTGAGCGAATTGACGGTGCGCGTCAATGGGGGCGCGCCGTTTGTGCCTCTCGATGGCGGCGGCGTCCGCTTCGTTGACACCGCCGCGGGAGTTGTGCCGGAAGGCGAACTGGTTTCCGCCGAACTCGCGAACGACGCCGTCGAGGCCCGCTTTCGCATGGGATCGCGGTTGGTGGATTACCGGATGCATTTGTGGCAAAAGTCGCTGGTGCTCGACGCGTGGTGCGAGGGCGGCGAAGCCACCGAACTGAGCTTTGGGCGCGTCTCCGGCGTCGCCCACCCCCGGCTAATTACCGTCCCTTATATCACCTACGGGCCGACCAACCCGCGCGTGCTGATTTCCGGCGACGCGGCCCATTCCGTCTTCACCTCGATTTGGTTTGATTGGTACCGGTCGAATGCCTCGCAACCCTATTTCACCGCCGATCCGAAAGTGACCGGCGATAGCGCGGAGATCAACGGCGGAATGCGCTATCTGCCCAGGACCGATGGCTTGCGCAACAACCTCTACGAGAGGATCTTCATCACCAACTCGGCCAACTACGAGGAGACGCTACCCACCATCGCCAATCCCCCTTCGATTCGGCAGGCGGAGGGCAAGCAGGTGGTGTGGACCGTGACGGAGCCGGATTCGTTCCTCCGCGACCACGAGCGCTGCCAGCGAATCCGCTCCTATGGTCTGGACAAAGTCATGCAGCATAGCCATGAGGTGACCTGGCGCGACGAGGGCGACAGCAACACGCTGAAGCTCCATGCGGCCCCGCAAAAGGGCGGCGATGCCATGCTGAAATGGTACATCCAGGCCCAGAACGATATGGGATGGCTGCAAGGTGTTTACACCAATTACTGCGACTTCAATACGGTCAACGAAAACTGGAACCCGGACCACGTGCAGAGATCGCCGGAGGGCGAATGGCGCCGCGCCTGGCCGCGCAACTACGCGCTGAAGCCCGCCAAGGCCGTGGAGTTTGATGATTACTACGCGCCACGCATTAAGGAAAAATTCGGCGTGAAGATGTCTTACACCGACGTGCACACCGCCGTCGAACCCTGGGATTATTGCGACTTCGATGCGCGCGTGCCGGGGGCGGGAACCTTTGCGGCCACGTTTTATGCCTACGGACAGTTGCTGCGCCACGACCAGCAGGTCTACGGACCCACCCAGTCCGAGGGCTCCTATCAGTGGTTGTACGCGGGATTGACGTCGGGGAGCTACGGCTGGGTCTACACCAAGGAGAACCTGCTGACAAGGCCGCTGGACGTCTCCTTCAAGCTGCGCAAAATCCTTCCCCTCGAATGCGATTACGGCATGGGCGACACGGGCTTCTACCTGGGCCAATTGGACAAGGACTGGCCGACCTCGCCGAAAAGGCGCGAGAATGTTGACCTTTTCCTGGCCACGGCGATTGCCTACGGAAACATGGGCTGGCTGGTCGCGGATTTTGATCCTGCGGAGCCCTTCTATGTCGAGGCCCTCGCCCGGTCATACTACATGATGCAACAGTTGCAGCAGCAATATGCGTTTTCTGAACCCAAGGTCATCGAATACGCCGATCGCATGGGGAAGTTCTTGAAGCCCAGCGAGGCGATCGCGACGGGCGCGCCGGCGGAAGGCCATCTGCACGTGGTGTACGAAAACGGCACGGAAATTTGGGTGAACCGCGCCTCCGCCGGCGCCTGGACGGTCACCGATTCGTCGGGCGCAACACACGAGTTGCCGGTTTCCGGGTGGCTCGCCATCAACAGCCAAAACCAATTCCACGAAGAATCTGCCAACGTTTCCGGGCATCGCATCGATGCGGTGCAGGCCCCGGATTTTGAGTTTCTCGATGGGCGCGGGCAGTGGACCGAGAACGGCAACCTGGGAGCCACCGGCAGCGTGGCGCTACGCCGCACGGGCGATGGCCTGTTGGAATTGATTGATATCTACGGCAACGACCGCATCGCTTTCCGCGCCGCCAAGGCCGCGAGCGTGATGGCCTATGACCCGGACGGCAAGAGTCTGGGCAAAGTCGAATTCACCTCGCCCCAGCCCGGCTGGTACGAGTTCAAGCCGGTTGCCGGAGGCCGGCGCTACGTGTGCGCCACGGCGCCGTAATTTCATCGTGCCAATTGACGGCGATCGTGGCGCAGCGAGGCAGAGCCGCAACCAAAGCCATGCCATGGCCGTCCCGGCCATGCTCGAGCACGGGCGGGACGCCCGTGGCACGAGATCTTCGCGCGTCACGAAGGATCTCAGGATTGGTAGTCCAGCGCGGCAGAGCCACAACCAAAGATGTAGGGGCCAGCGGCGCTGGCCCCGGCCGAACGCCGTTCGGCCCTACGTGCTGCGCGGAGGGGTCCGCGCTACTTCGCCAACGTCACCACGGCCACGGCGAACCCGCTCAGGGTCACGCGGTCGCCTGCGAGTTGGCTCACGGCGGGGGGCTGAAGAGCTGTCTGCTGGTCAACCACCTCCAGCCGGCCTCCGGCGGCGCCGGGAAGGGATGCGACGCAAGTTCGGTCATGCTTATTCACCAACAGCACCTTGCGCTGGCCGTCGTGAGTGATGAAGCCCAGAGCATAAACCGCGGGCGTGTCCATTTTGGTTCCCATCAGTTTGTCCCCGGGCCCGAAATTTCCGTGGATCAATTTGAGCACCCAGTAACGCGCGTTGGGCCGGCCGGTTTTCCAGTCCACCATGGTGACGGAAGGCCACTGCGTGGGGTAGCCCACCAGTTGCGACTCGCCCGCATACTCGATGCCCAGCTTCGCCAGCTCGGCGTAAACGTAAGCGTAAATCGCGGCGGAGAGGTTCCAGTAACCGTGCGGCAGAGGTGGGGGAACGTACCCCGGCCCATGTCCCGTGCCGTCGTCGGCATTCGTCCCCAGCTCATCGACGTCCGTCTGCGTCTCGGGGGAGAGACGCTGGCGGATGACTTCGATGTAGCGCACGGCGTCGAGAAAGTGGTCGGCCCGTTCGAAGAAAGTGTACTGCTGCACTTCCGGCGGCTGGTCCGACGCAGCGTTGGCGTAGAAATGGTAAGTGATGATGTCCAGGGGAATTCCGGGCTGGTGGTTGTGGTGATTGAGGAAGTACTCGAAAAAGTCAGGACGGCTCGAGGTGTTCTCCAGGGCCAGGCCCGCAAACTTCATGTGCGGCGCCACCCGCAGAATGGCTTCCACGATGGCGTCGTAATAGGCGGTGTACTGCGCAGGGGTCATGGAATGCTCGGAATCGACTTCGTTAAACACCTCCCAGTTATCGATCTTGTAATGGTGGTCCGAGGGGTGCCAGACACCGTATTCATCCTTGAAACCGCCTTGCGTATACCAGCTCACCAGGCGCGCGTAATAACCAGCCAATTCCTTCATGCTGGGATCACGCAGCTCAGTCCCCTGCTCATAGGTCCAAGTGACTTCGTCGGGATCGGCCGGATAGGGCACGGGCTTCGCGGTCTTCCAAACCCATTGGGGAGGCGCGCTGAAATTCATCAGCACGGAATACCCGGCCGTCGCCTCCATGAAGTCCGCGGTCATGGGATCGATCAGGGAAAAGTCCCAGGAGGTCTTGCCGTCCTTCGGTGGCTCAAGCTCAGCAACCGACAGCTTCGGATAAGGCAGCCAGGGAACGTAGCGAACCATGTCGCAGCCGAGGTCGTGCAGGGCGCGAGAAGCCGCATCGTGCATTGCGTGGCCGGGCCGCATGGCGGGGGTCACCACCACCTGAAGCGTGGGGGTCGTTCTGGACACACGCAGGACCTTGTTCCAGTCCACCGACACCTTGACAGCGGGCTCGGCGGCCGGAACGGGAGCGTTATTGAATAGCAGTAATGCGATGAATGGAAATAACCAACGGATGAATCCTCGATTAATCAATTTAATGCCTCCCGCAGGAAGTCTCGTAGGGGCACCCCTCGTGGGTGCCCTTGTGGTGGGCACCCACGAGGGGTGCCCCTACGAGACGGTTTCGGATCAACGCGACAGCACGGTCAGCAGCGCCTGATAATTATCCACCAGGATGCCCTCGTAGCCGTGCGGCGCCCCGTCCCACGACTTCCAATCGTAGGATTTGCCGTTGGGGCCAAACCCCTGGAAGCCCCCCTCTTCATAGCCTTCGAGCAAGGGAAACAAAATGGCGTCGGCGTCGGCGCGCCGGCCCAATTGGTAAAGGGCCTGGAGAGTGAAATAGGCGAAGGACCCCGCGGCGCCGCCATTTTGATAGACCTGGAAGGGATCGCGCGTGCCCCAGACGTAATCCTCCGGGCGGACGGGAATCAGCACACCCGGCAGGCCATAGCGGAAATAGGTATAGCCCACCGCTTTCATTTTGGCGAGCAGGCGGTCCATGATGGCATTGGCCTTGTCGGGAGGAACCAGGCCGTAAACGATGGCGGCGCCATTGACGAAGGTGAAGTAGTAATCGTGAAGGTTTCCATCGGCGCTCTTCCAACCCGCCAGCAAACCCGTTTCAGGATTGTAAAAGGTGTCGAAATAAACCGATCTCAGCTTCCCGGCGCGCGATGAATACAAGTGGACATCGGTGGACTGGTGGGCCTGCCGCGTCAACTCCGTCATGCCCACCAAGGCATGGTAAGCCAGGGCATTGGAGTAGGCGTCCTGGTGCCCAAAACCAATATCATCCCACCAATTGGCCGGGCGCACCGGGACTCCCGGAGCCCACGAGCCGGAATTGCCGCTCATGGGGTATTCCATCAGACCCTTCCCATCGCGATCCATGGCGAGCACCTTCGCGGCCCAATCCCTCAACGTCGGATAGTTATTCTTCAACCAGGTATTATCTTTGCTGGCTTGGTAGTAGTCCGAGGCGGCAATCAGTAACGAGGGATAAGAATCCAGGAAATCATATGGGACGTCGTGCTGGACTCCTGCTATGCCGTACGCCTTCATCCCGCTGAGGTAACGGTCCAATGTCTGGCGGAGCATGTCCAATGCCGTCACCCCTGGTGCGAGGGGGGGAGTGCGCACGGCCATGGAGGAGTATTCATAGAGCGTGAAGGCGCACGGGTCGCTGGACGCATGGTTGGCCAGTACCCGTAACCGGGGATTCAGTTGGAAGATGTTGAGCCAGTCGCGGCGGAATCCGTCGAAGCGGGCGTCATTTGCTAATTCGGGCGGGCCAGGATAAATTGCCACCACTTCCAGGTTGTAATCGATGTCGGGCATGACCGCCGAGGCAGCAGGAAAGGTCACCTTTACGTAATCGCCCGCCTGTTGATACGTGGGCTTGCTGGGTGAGGGATTCTCCGCGTGCCGCAAGGCGTCGTATCCCAGCGCCAGCTTTGCCCCCGAAGCAGAAACAATTCGAAAGGTGCCAAGGTCAGGCAGGTGGAGAAGCGCCGGAAGCCGCACGCTGCCGTCATCGTTGATGAGTCCCAGCAGCGTGGCATGGTTGAGGTAGGAATCAAAGTTCAGGACCAGAGGCGGAGGTGGATTCCCATTGGCAAAGTGTGAGCGCAGGTGAATTTGGCGGGCGGAAAAATCGAAGGTCCAGACGGGCGGCGTTCCCGGCAAGGCTCCCGAGGGGCGATATTCAAAAGCGTTGCCCACCCGCCGCACCTCGTAGATTGTCTCCGCTTTGGCGGGCGGTCGAAGGGGGTTTACGCTCAGCTTGTTCTTTCCCAATGAATCCACAGCCAGCGAAACCAGGGCCGGTTGATCGGGTGCGAGCTCAACTCGCATAAAAGCCGATTGGTATTGGAGCGTGTTGTCAGGCGGATTGGCCGCGGCAATTAAAGGGGCAAAGAGCGTGAACAAAAACGGGGCGATCCACTTGGTCATAGGCAGGCCTCCAGGGGAAACAAATCTATCATAACTTTCTGAGGGACATTCCGAGATAGCCTGCCCCTGGTAAAAACCCTCATCCGGCAAGTGTAGCGCAGACCTCCGCCGTTGAGGTCTGCGCTACGCCGGCTACCTGTTACTTCGGAAACGTTGCAGGCGGCGTGATTCCTTGCCAGCCCTCGCCGTTGAGAGAATCGAGGAAAGCCAGCAGGTCCCGCTTGGTCTCCTCATCCAGATAGAATGGCGCGAGGCGTGTATCCAGGTGGGGGTTGGGCAGCCCTCCCTTGGCGTATATATCCAGAACCTCGGAGAGGGTCTTGATGCTGCCGTCGTGCATGTAGGGGGTGCGAGCGGCAAGGTCGCGCAGGGTGGGTGCTTTGAATTTGCCGATATCACTGCGCTTCTTGGTAATGCCGCCGCGGCCCGGATCGAGGTTAGGTTGGTCCATGCCCACGCCCAGGTTGGCGAATTTGTCGTCGGAGAAGTTCGGACCCTTATGGCATTCGGCGCATTCACCCTTCTTGTTGAAGAAATCCAGGCCGTCCTTCTGTTGCTTGGTCAGCGCTGTCTTATCACCGGCCACGTAGCGGTCATAGGGGGAGTTTCCTGAAACGATCGTACGCTCGAAGGTGGCAATAGCCTTGGCAATACGATCGAAGGTGATAGTGCTATCACCGAAGGCCGCAGCGAAGAGCGGCTCATAGCCTTTAATACTGCGAATCTTCTGCACCACGCCATCTGTCGTCATGCCCATTTCATCAGGGTTGGTGATGGGAGAAACAATCTGCGCTTCCAGGGTAGGCGCCCGGCCGTCCCAGAATTGCGATTTGCCCCAGGCACGGTTGATAATGGTTTGAGCGTGACGAGCTCCCAGCTTTCCATCCACCCCCCTCGAACGCGGCGTGCTGGCCGCGAAAGCATGGGCCGGCTCGTGGCAGAAAGCGCATGAGACCACGTCGTTCGAGGAAAGCCGCCCATCGAAAAAAAGGACCTTGCCCAGTTCGGCGCGCGCCGGGGTGTATGGGTTGTCTTCCGGCCAGGGAACCGGCGGGAGGCCCAGGGGAACCTGCGGGCCGGCGGGCGGCGGCCCCGTTTCCCGGGCCATTGAGACGGGCAGCAGGCTCAGCAGGAAAAACACCGCGATTCGAGCGCGGACCGGGGCTGCTGACAATCAATCACCCCCGCCGCCGGAATTCGGCTTCAAAACGCGAGGCACGCGTGGCGTGATGAATCGAAAACGCCGCCCAATAATCATCTTCACCAGCAGATGATCGGTGCTGCGCGTCGCGCCCATCACCACGCCGAAGTTGAATTCCCAATTTGGGCCGAAATCATAATCGATCGTGGGAACGATCTGTTGCTGCTGCTGATACAGCGGGTCAAAGCCCGTAACCGGCCCGAGCGAGCCGTAGTATTCCAGCCCCGCGCTGAGTTTTCGCGTCAGCGAATAAGCCACCTTGAAGTTGGGGGAAAAACCCACGCCCTCGGGAACGCTTGGTCCGTGGAACGACCGCTCGAGGGCGGGATTGAACGCCACGTACCAGGACTTCCACTGCTTATCCACGATGGGGCGAATTTCCCAAGTCCAGGTGTCAGCGGAAAAGATCGGCCGCTGGTAGCCAATTTCCGTCGAAACACTCACCCCCACCGGCCAATGCCAACTTTCGGGCACGCGTACCCGCGGGCGGATGTGATCGCCGACCCACTTGTAGCCCTGGTTGGGACCGTAACTGGTGAAGATGTAGAGCCCGGTTTCAAACCAGCTTGTCCAACCCTGGGTGATCTCCACCGTCTCGTGAAGTTGATGTTCGTCCGGAAGCACGCCCTGGTCGATGGTCTTGAACCCCTCGAAGGTGAAGTTGCTGTGCAGCTCCACCATGGTACGCCCGGGCGCCACCGTGTCAGCGCCGTAAACCTGGATTTCGTAGTTGCCTTGGCCATACAGCGGCACGGTAGCCACGGCGATCAGAACCGCGAACTGGATGAGCCTTCGAATGGTCCGACTCCTGTCCGGAAAGGTGTTAAGTTTCAGGAATTTACTTCGCCATCGTTTCCCAGGTGACCCCCTCACCCGGCGCTTTGTGCGACGCAACCGACCAACCATTTTACACCCGCCTCCCGTCTTTGAGGGCGGGCCAGCGCCGAGCAAGGCCAATAAGGGTACACTGGCCATCTTGGGCATTCGCGCGGTAAGCGTCCGTCCGGTGCTGTCCCGTTCCAACATTTTGTCCGATATCGCCAGCCGCGCCCTTGCGGATTCGATTTGGCTCCCTTCTTGCTGCAAAATTGAGCATCGTGAGCAGCCTGTGGAAGTTGACTCACCGAGGTATGTCCATACGCAGCGAGGTGAAAAATCCATGAGCAGCCGAAGAAACTTTCTCAAATCCTCTGCCGGTTTGGCAGCGACATTGGCGGTGGGCCCCCTGGCCGGAGGGCAGACGCCGCCCGCCGCTTCGCTTCCCAAAGTCCGCTTCGGAGACGTGGAAATCAGCCGCATGGTGATGGGTAGCAACCAGTTTTATGGATACTCCCACTTCAACGGTCTGCTCGATAAATTAATGGTGGATTGGAACACCCCTGAGCGCATCTGCCAAACGCTCCTCCAGTGCCAGCAGAATGGCATCAATGCCTTTCAGTACGCCCACCGCGAAAAGCCCCTGAAGGATGTGGAGAATTTCCGCGCCCAGGGTGGAAACATGCACTTGATCTCCACGGACCCCACTCTGGGCCCTGTGGATGAAGTGGTGCGGCGCAGCAAATCCATGGCGCTGTACCTCCACGGGGAAAGGACCGACGTCCTCTTCCGCGAAGGCAAGATGGACCAGGCGCAGGAGTACACCAAAAAACTGCGCCAGACGGGGGTTCAGGTGGGCATCGGGACCCACAAGCCGGAAGTGGTGGAATACGTGGAAGAGCACGGATGGGATGTGGATTTCTACTTACTGTGCGCCTACAATCGCACCCGTACACCGGAGGAATTCCGCAAGATGCTGGGCGTGCTGCCCTTGCCCGCTTCGGACGTATATCTTGAAACCGATCCCCCCCACGCCTACGAGGTAGCGCGAAAAACTTCCAAGACGTGCTTCTTGTTCAAGATCCTCGCCGCCGGCCGGGTGAGATCGCCGGAGGAAGTCGACAAGGCCTTTAAGCTGGCCTTCGCGAGTATCAAGCCGCAGGATTGCGTTGTCGTGGGCATGTTCCCCCGCTTCAAGGACGAGATTAAGGAAAACTGCGACCGCGTCCGGCGGATTCTGAACTATAACGCCTAAAAGGCCATTCTCCGCAGAGGCACGGAGTCGCAAAGCAAAGCATGAATTATGAATGCTGAGTTATGAAGTATGACACCATCGCACCGTATGTGCCCTGACCCCTCATAAATCGAAATTGACAATTCAGAATTTGTCCCGCCTTGTTTTGCGAATTCCTTCATCCCGCAAAAACAAAGTGCCGATGAGAATAAGTCCGGCGGGGGTGTGCAACGTCACCTCCGCGCGGCAGGTAGGCATAACCCGGCGCCGGATGAAGTGCGCGTGAATTGGAATGGGAGGAAGGCAGAAATGACCAGGTACAACATTATTCTTTTGCTCGTGGCCATGATCGGTTCGGGGGTGTTGGGTGGAGCGGCCAATTTTCTGATTTTACACAAGGATGATCCTGAGTACGCCAAGCGTTCGCGGAGCTTTGTTTTGGGACTGGTGGCTTCTCTACTTGTACCCATCTTTCTCAAAACCATCTCCAGCGAGATGATCGACAAGATCTCGACGATCCGCTACGGGTCAGGAGTCCCCTTCGACTTTTTTGTTTTTGCCAGCCTCTGCCTGCTGGCGGCCGTCTACTCGCGCACCATCGCGGAGACTGTCGCCAAGCGGCTTTCGGCCGAAGTGGAAAAGGCCAAGCGGGAGTCTAAAGAAGCCAGGACCCGGGCACTCCTTGCGGAAGAAAGGGCCAGCCAAGCGGAGCCTCTACTCCGACAAGAAATGGAGCAGCGGACCGAGCCCTTGCCCGAATCCGCGCGGAACAGCGTTCCCCCCTCGCTTCAGGACCTTCCCGTCGATCATACCGACCGGGAACTTCTCCATGCCCTCTTCCATGGACAGTATTCCTATCGGACCGTCCATAGCCTGGCCACCGAGGTCCAGGTGGAAGAACTCGACACCGTGATGCGCCTGGAGAGAATGCGGGACCACGCGTTGGCCGGCAAAAAGACAACGCCCGCACGCAATCTGTGGTTTCTCACCGATAAAGGCTGCAACTGGCTCGAGGCCCAAGCCCCCGGGGAAGCTTCGCTCCCCGACCGCAACGTGATGTGACGCGCCGACGACCGCCCAATGCTTGTTGCCGTGGAAAAGCCGAGCGGCTGGAGAGCGAGCCTTGCGCTCCATTTTCTCCTTCGCGCCCCCCCAGGTGCCGCCGCGGGTAAACGATTGCCTGTTTGGCCTTGGATTCCAATGCGCGAATCCGGGAGGCAGCGCGGGCCCTGGCCTTTCGAATCTGGGGGATTGGCGCGGGCCGCGGTCTTATGGTCCGCGGCTTTTCACTAGGAAGGACCAAAATCTCTACAACAGGGGGCTGCCCTCGTATTCGGAAAGAGATTGAGAATCAATGACTTTACCGGGTAACGCATTCTTCTGTATCCGTTGCCGGTTGGAGGTCTTCTTCCCGGTGTACTCGAACCGTTAGGACTATTTGCATAACACAACCTCCCCGATCGCAGTGTGACATCCGTCAAAAAAATGTGTGCACAAGACTATTGCAAACGCGATCGGCAAAGTGATAGCATAGTAAGCTGATAGAGTAACTTATGATATGCGCCGAAGATCTCCCGACCACGGTTCCTTATCGTCCGAGGCTACTGGCTGAGGGCACAAGACCTTCGCCATTCAGGTATTTCGAAATCAGAAGGAACATGAGAAGAATTTCTCTTGCTTGCGGGCATGGCTGGCGCCTTCATGACCGATAAAAGGTCTAAGGTTGATGCCACGGACCGGCGATAAGGATATCGATGAATAGCACCCAGGCTCATTCGGTTAGGGACTTTGGCTGGCGCCTTCATGGGCAGCCGGTCAGAGTTCTAAGAGACCGCTCGTTCAAGCTGAACGCAACGGGGCAACCCACGGCGGCCGCACTTCTGTCCCGCTACTGCGCCGATGGCGCATCACTGATGTCCTGCCTGCAATGCGGTATGTGCACGGCGAGCTGCAATCTGGCGGAAGAAGGGAGCCTGTTTCCGCGGCGCCAGATGACCTTTCTCCAGCTCGGTCAGAAGGAAAGCCTGGTGGCCGATCCGAACCTCTGGCTCTGCTTCAATTGTACCGACTGCTCGTCGCGCTGTCCGGCCAATGCCCGGCCCGGCAGAATCATGGCCGCCATTCGCCAGATGGTGGTGGAGCACTACGCGACGCCAGGTATTTTGGGTCGGCTCGTTAGTGGCTCCAAAAACCTTCCGTGGGTGTACCTGGCGCCGGCTCTGCTGCTCCTGGCCGCCATCGCCATCGGCGGATCGCTGACCCCGCAGGTGACCCCGGTGCGCTACGCCAGCATGTTCCCCCATCTCACCTTGAACCTCTTTTTCTTGGTCGCGACCGGCTTCGCAGCGGTCAGCGCACTGACAGGCGCGGCTCGGGCGTGGAAGGGATTTGCGGGCGAGGCGCTTTGGAAGGCCAACCTACGTCATCTCATCCCGGCCGGGTCCAAAGCGATTCGCGACACATTGACCCACCGGAGGTTTTCCGAGTGCGAGCAATTTCCGCTGAGCCGATGGGCGCATGTGTCGGTGCTCTACGGCTTCCTGACCTTATTCACGCTTTCGGGGGTAGTGGCGATACTCATACGTCTTGGCCTCCCTTACCCTTTTCCGCTTCTGCACCCCCTCAAAATCGTGGGGAACGTGGCGGGCGTACTCGTCATTTTGGGGATCGTGTACTTCCTCGACCAACGGCGTCGCGCCTCCGCCCGCGATGATCCCAGTTCCTGGTTCGACTGGGTGCTTCTTGTGAACCTGCTGCTCCTGAGCGTCACGGGAATACTGGCCGAAATATTCCGCTATACCAATGTTGCCGCCCTGGCTTATCCCACCTACTTCGTGCACCTGGTTTTTGCCTTCGTGCTTCTTGTTGGTCTCCCGTATTCCAAGTTAGCCCACGTTGTTTATCGGACTCTGGCTCTCACCGCGCGACAGTACCAAGGACTCGCCGAGATGGCCCGAGCGCATCTGGAGAATCGAAGGGTGGCAGTATGAGCAAAGAAAGCCTGGAGGCAGGGACGAAGATCCCGGATGATCTCCTCACCAAGAATCATAAGGACCTCAGCCCCATTGCCGACGAAACGTTGGTGGCTGCGTATGAACGCCTCCGGGATCAGGACGATGCGGATAGTCAGGACCCCAGGAGTGGCTGTTTGAACTCCCGCGAAGTCCCGGGGCCGGCCAATCAAGACCTTCCGGCAAGCCCGGGCCGGACTTACCCGAACCTTCGGCTCCTTCATGGGACACCGTTCGAGCGCGAAAAGGACCGGCGGGAGACTCGCGCCTGGGCAGAGAGTTATGGGGGTGAGATGCAGGAATGGTATGAGTTGGCCCGCACCAAGCCCTGCACGTGGTGGATGCAAAATCATCTGGTGGCGCGGCACGCCCTGGAAGGGTGCATTGCGTGTGGGGTCTGCACCTCGCTGTGCCCGGCCGCCGAGTACTACGAGGAATACGATCCGAGGATCATCGTGGACACGGCGCTCTCGGGCGACGAGGCGCGCCTGGTCGAACTCCTCAAGTCCGAGACCCTCTGGTACTGCGGCCAGTGCGGCTCCTGCAAACCGAAATGTCCGCGCGAAAACAATCTGATGGGACTGATCTCTTCCTTGCGGTTTCTGGCGCAATTGAAGGGATATCACCTTTGTAGTGTCCGCGGACGTCAGCAATACGCCGCCCGCCACCTCTGGGGCGGCAACCTCTGGAATCGGGCTTGCACCCTTTACTTTCGGAACGTCGATGCGGAAAGCCACGCGGATTTCGGCCCCCGATATGCCAAATACCAATCCGAGGTCGGGCCGCAGATGACTCGCGTGGGGGCGAATCCGGACACCGAGGGCCAATTCGGTGGGCGCAAAGTGCCCCCCGAGACATTGGAGGAACTTCGCCGCTGCGTGGCCGGGGGCGGCACGCTGGCCCTCTGGAATTGCCTGGAGGAGCAGGCCATCGAGGAGGCCCAAAGGCTGGGCATTTCGATTGAAGAGTATTTCGAGCGTGTCCGATCGGAAGGATAGAGGAAAATGCGCATGACGATGACGGCGCCGGCATGGGAGGCGGCGAGCAAGGAAATCCCCGAGAATGACTTTTTCCTTACCCCCAGTTGCGTCCTGGGAGCCCTCAATCCCGGCACGGAAGTTCTGATTAGCCGGATCTACGATCTCCTGGGCCTGAGATGGACGGCGGCCGGGAATCGTCCCGATTCCCAATGCACCTGCTGCACCGGCATCGCGTCTCACGGCGATGTGATGTCGATGGAGAGCACGTTGCTGGTGGTCGCGCGACTCTGGTCGGTTGCCGCGGAGATGGGATTTGAAAACATCACGACCGCCTGTGTGACCTCCTTTGCGATTCACACGGAATGTCTGGAAATGTACCAACACGAGCCGGGCCTCAACAAACGAGTCGATCGGTGGCTTCAGGAAGCGTGCGGCCGGCGGCTTCAGATCCCGCGGCACGTGGTTCATTCGAGCGACATCGTGTATCGCTATCGCCAAACCCTCGGACAGGAGTTCATGCGCTACCGCCTGGTGGAGAAAAAGACCGGGCGGCCCTTGCGCATCGTCGATCATGTGGGGTGTCACTACGCCAAGGTTTTCCCGGAAAAGTCCGTCGGGGGAGCAGACTGGTGTGAAGTCCTTACCGGGATGATCCGCGCGTGGGGCGGCGAGACGGTGGATTACCCGGAGCGGAGCCATTGCTGCGGCATGGGATTCCGGCAGTGTATGATCCGCCCCAATCGCGGTTACACCCTGGCCTGTGTTCTCAAAAAGCTGGAGAGCATGGAACCCTGGAAGCCCGATGCCATCCTCACCAACTGCCCCGGCTGTAATGTTTTTCTCGACAAAGAGCAGTGGGCCGCGAAGGAGCTCAGCGGCACGACGTATGACATTCCCACGCTCTCCTACAGCGAACTGGTGGGTCTGCTGCTCGGTTGGGACCCCTATGAGGTCGTCGGCATCCAGGCGCATACGGTGCCGGTGGAACCGCTTCTGGACAAGATTGGAATCGCCTACGACAAGGCCAAGGAGTGGTTCTCGTGATGAACAGGAGAGGGCTGAGAAAACGTCAGCGGGCAGAGGGGTTATGACCAAGAAAGTATGCGTCATCGGAGGCGGCGTAACGGGAATGCAGGTGGCGAATGTTCTCAGTACGCTCGGCATGCCATCGGTCCTGGTAGAGAAGTCTTCCGAGCTGGGTGGCCACGTGCCGAGGCTTTCCAAAACCTTTCCCTTTTTCAACGACGACGGATTCAACGACGGCAGGGAGTTCACCGCGGCGCTGGAGCGCGATCTGCGATCGACAAGTCTAGCCAAAATTTACCTCAACACCGTGGTCACCGAAGTGACGGGCGAGTTCCCGAACATCCGGGTCCAGCTCAGCGACCGCAGCTCGGTCGACGCCGGAGCCGTGGTCGTGGCCACGGGATTTGAGCCTTTCGACCCCTCCAGCCTGAAGGAATACGGGTACGGCGTGTATCCCAACGTCATCACTGCCTTGCAGCTCGAATGGATGCTGAATCCGCGCGGGCCCACCGGCGGGAAGCTGGTGCGCCCGAGTGATGGGAAAGAGGCAAAGCGTTTGGGGATCGTTTTTTGCGTCGGCTCGCGCAACCGGCGCATCGGCGCGCCGTTCTGCTCGCGCATTTGTTGCTCTTACAGCACCAAGCAGGCGAGCTCGGTCATGGAGCGGGAACCCGGGGCTTTCGTCGCGTGCTTCTACATGGATGTTCGCACCTACGACCGCGGCTTCGAGGAGATGTACGCTCTGGCGCAGGATCGCGGCGTCAAATACATTCGCGGGCGGGTATCGATGTGCAAGCAGCTTCCCGATGGCGCCATTGCGGTGCGAGCCGAAAACACCCTCATCAACAAGCCCTTCTGGGGCGAATTCGATTTGGTCTCGCTCTCCACCGGGATGCGGCCGTGCAAAGACGTTGAGCAGCTTGCCGGCGTCCTGGAAATTGGCCGCGGCCCGGATGGTTTTTTCCTTTGCCGGGAATGGTTCCGGCATCCCCACGATGCCACTCGCGATGGGGTTTTCATTGCCGGGTGTGCCAACGGGATGAAGCCGATCCGCAACTGCATGATCGACGGAGCGTCGGTGGCCGCCCGTGTGACCGCTCTTCTGCGGGAGGTTCCTATGGTGGCCTGATCTCGCCACGAGCCGCCCATCTCCGATCATGAGAGGATTCTCCAATGCGATATGGGTTTGTCATTGACAACCGCAAGTGCATCGGCTGCCACGCTTGCACGGTGGCCTGCAAAACCGAGAACCGGGTCCCGTTGGGGGTTAACCGCACCTGGGTGAAGTATGTGGAAAAGGGGCGGTTCCCGCACGTGCGGCGCGTTTTCCAGGTGACCCGGTGCAATCAATGTGAAAAGCCGCCGTGTGTCGAGATTTGTCCCGTGGGTGCGCTGTACCAGCGCCGGGACGGGATCGTGGATTTCAATTCCGTCCGCTGCATCGGCTGCAAGGCCTGCATGCAAGCCTGCCCCTACGACGCCATCTATATTGATCCGGATCGGAACACCGCGGCCAAATGCCATTTCTGCGCGCATCGCACCGAGGTGGGCCTGGAACCGGCGTGCGCTGTCGTCTGCCCGGAGCATGCCATCATCGCCGGGGATTTGGACCAACCCGACAGCGAAATCTCGCAACTCCTGGCGCGCGAGACGGTCCATGTGCGTAAGCCCGAACAAGGTACCAAGCCGAAGCTCTTTTATATCGACGGCGATCAAAGCGCCCTGGATCCGACTGCCGCGCGCCATGAAGCCTTCTACATGTGGTCGCAGCGGAATGAGCGGGTCTCCGGGGGCGGCGCTGCCTACCTGCCGGACAGTCCGTATCTCGACGAAAACGCCCTGGCCGCCTATGACGTATCGCACGCGCGGCCGTGGGACTGGCAGGTGCCGGTTTATTTCTGGACGAAGTCCATCGGCTCCGGCCTCCTGGCCGTGCCCGCCATCGCCATGGCCCTGGGACGGCTTCCCTTCGACCGGCTCCGGGGCGTGGTTCTGTCAACTCTGGCGCTCATTTTCATCGCGGCAACCATCGTGATGCTGATCTCGGATTTAAGCCGCAAGTGGCGCTTTCTCGGCGTCCTGAAGACTCCCCAGACCCGCTCCTGGTTGTCCCGAGGAGCCTTCATTCTGGTCATCTACAGCGTGCTCTGCGGCCTATTCTGCCTGAACGGACTGGCAGACTCTTCGGGCCTTTCCACGGTTCTCCTCTGGCCGACCGTCCTTGCCGGTATTCTGGCGGCAGGGTATACAGCATTCCTCTTTGGACAATGTGCGGGCCGCGACCTATGGCGAACGCACCTGCTGCCGCTGCACATGGTGGTACAGGCGCTGCTCTCGAGCGCAGCAGTTCTGGCACTCCTCCCCAATGCTTGGGGCGGGACGCCGCAAGGCCGGAGGGTAGCGGCCGTAGCCCTTTCGATCTGCGTGCTTCTTCACCTGCTTATCTTGCTGGGGGAAGTCGCCATGCCCCACGCCACCGACAACGCCGGCTACGCGGCTCGTTTGATCACCCACGGACCCTACCGCACGCTCTTTTGGGTGGGGGTGGTGGCGCTGGGTGGGATTCTTCCCGCCTTGCTTCTGTTGGCGGCGGCTTCTAATTCCATCATTGTTGGACTCGCGGGTGTGCTCGCTCTCGCCGGCCTCTTGGCCTTCGAGTGGTGCTTCGTGATGGCGGGGCAGAGCGTCCCCAACAGTTGAGTTCTGACCAGTACGGGAGTATCGAATATGATTGATTTCAAACGTGACGGAAACCATCTCTCCTCCTTCCCGCCGGTGGAAAAGTGGGATGATTGGGTCGAGTTCGATCCCGACGCTTGGCCGCGCCGCGTGGCCCGCCACTACCAACTCATTCCCACCATCTGCTTCAACTGCGAGTCGGGGTGTGGGCTTCTGGCTTACATCGACAAGGAAACGGGAGAGGTCGCCCGATTTGAAGGCAACCCGATGCACCCGGCCAGCCGCGGCCGCCTTTGCGCCAAGGGTCCGGCCGTCCTCAACCAGATTCACGATCCCGACCGGGTACTTTACCCGATGAAGCGCGTCGGACCGCGGGGAAGCGGCCAATGGGAGCGGGTGGGCTGGGATGAAGTGCTCGAGACCTTTGGACAGCGCATTCGCAAAGCCCTCCAGGAAGGACGGGGCGAGGAAGTCATGTACCACGTGGGCCGGCCGGGGTACGACTTCATCATGGAACGCACCCTTCAGGCCTGGGGAATCGACGGGCATAACTCCCACACCAACATCTGTTCCTCGTCGGCGCGTCTCGGCTACGTTCTCTGGCACCATGCGGACCGGCCCTCGCCCGACCACGCCAACGCCCGCTTCATCCTGCTCCTCTCGGCCCACCTCGAATCGGGACATTACTTCAATCCTCACGCGCAGCGCATCATCGACGGCAAAATGGCCGGGGCGAAAATTGCCGTGATGGACCCTCGCCTTTCCAACACCGCGAGCATGGCGGACTACTGGCTGCCCACCTATCCCGGCTCGGAAGCCGCGGTTCTCCTGGCCATGGCGAAGGTGCTTCTCGATGAAAACCGGTTTGATGCCGACTTCGTGAGGAAATGGACGAACTGGGAAGAGTTGGAGGTGGACGGATTCAAGGCCCAAGGCCGGAGTTTCGAAGCCGTGATCGAGGCCCTGAAGCGCCACTATGCGCGCTACACCCCCGAGTTCGCGGAAAGCGAGAGCGGGGTCAAGGCCGAGATCATCGTGAAGATCGCGGGGGAGATCGCCGATGCCGGCAGCCGCTTCGCATCGCACCTCTGGCGGGGCAGCGCCTCCGGCAACCTGGGGGGGTGGCAAGCAGCCCGCGCCCTGATGCTGCTGCACGTCCTGACCGGCTCGGTAGGAACCAAGGGCGGCCACAACCTGAACGCCTGGAATAAATTCGTCCCGCGGCCTTGCAAGGTCCCCCCACCGCAGCGGAGTTGGAACGAACTGCTCTATCCGCCCGAATGGCCGCTCTGCCACCATGAAATGTCCTTCCTGCTTCCTCACCTCCTCAAGGAGAGGCGCGGCCGCATCGAGGCTTACTTCACCCGCGTCTTTAATCCCGTCTGGACCTACCCGGACGGGTTCTCCTGGATCGAAGTGCTGCGCGACGAGAACCTTATCGGCCTGCACGCGGCGCTGACGCCCACCTGGAGTGAAACCGCCTGGTACGCGGATTACGTGCTTCCCACGGGGTACAGTTCCGAGCGTCACGACCTGATGAGCCAGGAGACGCACGCCAGCAAGTGGATCGGATTCCGTCAGCCCGTGCTGCGCGTCTTCCAGGAAAAACAGGGCAAGAAAGTGGAATATACATATCAGGCCAACCCCGGTGAGGTCTGGGAAGAGGATGAGTTCTGGATCCATCTCTCCTGGGCGATCGATCCCGATGGATCCCTGGGCATCCGGCAGTGGTTTGAATCGCCTTACCGGCCCGGGCAGAAAATGACGGTGGACGATTACTATGGCTGGATTTTTGAGCACTCCGTGCCCGGGCTCCCCGAGGCCGCAGGAAAAGAGGGCCTCGCGCCTCTTGCGTACATGCGGAAGTACGGAGCGTTTGAGGTGACGACGGACGTTTACAAGCTCAACGAGAAGCCGGTGGCCGAGGCGGACCTGGCGGGGTCGAAAGTCGGGCCGGGCGGAGTGGTGACCAAAGCCGGCAAGCCGGTCGGGGTGATGGTCGAGGGCCAGGCGGTAGTAGGCTATAACACGCCGTCGCGAAAGCTCGAGATCTTCTCCCGCACCCTGGCCGACTGGAAGTGGCCGGAGTTTGCCCTTCCCGAATACTACCGGAGCCACGTCCACCCCTCTGCCCAGGCGATGTCGATGGGCAGACCGGCGGAGGACTTCAATCCCCAATACATGCCCGTGGTGGATTGGCCGAAGGAGGCGCGCGGCGAAGTGTACACCCTGCTGCCCATCTTCCGGCTTCCCACCTTGATCCACTCCCGATCCGGCAACGCCAAGGTGCTTTATGAGATAGCCCACAAGAATCCCCTCTGGGTAAATCCTCTCGACGCCGAGAAGTTGGGCAACATCCGCACGGGTGACCTGCTCAAGGTCCACACGGAAATTGGCTTCTTTGTGCTGCACGCCTGGGTGACCGAAGGCCTGACCCCGGGGGTCGTCGCCTGCTCCCATCATCTCGGCCGGTGGCGGGTGAACAAGGAAGATCAGATCGAACGCGTCACGAGCGCCTGGGTGGATTTGCAGGAAACCGGCAAAGGACAGTGGAAAATGCGTCAGATTGCGGGGGTTGAGCCCTACGCGAGCGCCGATCCGGACACGCGGCGCGTCTGGTGGAGCGATGCCGGCGTGCATCAGGACATCACCTTCCCGGTTCATCCCGATCCCATCAGTGGAATGCACTGCTGGCACCAGGTGGTGCGCGTGGAAAGAGCTGCTCCCGCCGACCGCTACGGCGACATCTTCGTGGACACGAACCTGGCCCACGCCGTTTACAAGAAATGGAAGGCCCTCGCCCGCCCCGCACCCGGACCCGACAACCTGCGCCGCCCCCTGTGGCTCCCGCGATCGGTGCGGCCCGCCGAGACGGCATATTATTTCGAACATGGACAGTAGGGGCGGTTCGCGAGCCGCCTCTACACCCCATTCGTGCGGGGCCGAACCGTTCGACCCCCAGGTCGCTAAACTCGGCATTGACGCGATCAATGGAGATTCCCCTTCCCTTTGGAGAGGGCGCCAACGAGGGCTGGAAGGGGGCGCCTGCACGTAATAAATTCCCGGATCTTTTCCAGAAACCAGGCCTATCTCCTTTCTTTTCATCAATTCATCACGAAATTCTCGTAACTCGTTTGTTTTTATCAAACTCTGAGGAGCACTTTTTTTGTCCCTTTGTTTTCAGCAAGCTCTGAGGAGCTATCTTCATTTTTAACATCTTTTTGGCTCAGCGCCCTGCTTCGGACCTTGAAGAGCCCATTTGTGCACCGCCATAGTGGGGGGCGTTTCGCAAATCGACAATCGGCATTCCTAAACCAGCCGCAGACTGGAATCTTCCAAGGGCAGTGGAGAGCGCATAGGGGCTAATCGGAGTTTTTGAAGTCAGGAGCCAACCTACCCCATGCTGTTTACCGCCAACTGTCTACCGTTTACCGTTCTCGGCCGGCCCTTTGCACAGGTCCGCGGTCTTTTCAGTCAGCCAGCGCGGCACTGGCCCCACGAACTAGTCTATCAAAGGTATTCGATTTGTCAAGTCCTAAATGAGAATATATGCCAAGAAATATGACTTATGACAAAACGTCACGCAATCGATCCAGACAAATAATCTGGACAAATTCGCTCGACAAATTTCCTAGACAAATTAACTCGACATACCCCCGAGAGCAGGTAACGCTGGATTGCCCATTGCCGAGCGCGTCTTCGGGGCGGTGCGCGAACCCCGTGCCAGCCCGCCGGCTTTTTTGACTTCGGTGCGCGCACCGTCTAGAATGCCCCTGCGCAGGGCGGGGTTGCCGCGCCAACTTGATGAACGATGATCACCGCACAGACCTCATGCGTTGGTGGCCATGGGGGCGGACGCTCCATGGGGAAGGCGCGCGCGATGGGGAGCGGGTGACCCGGGAGATGCCACACGTGCGTTTCCCCGGAGCCGGCGGGTAGGCGCGCCCCCCCCTCCGCGCTAGCGCTGGGCAAGGAATAGGAAACACAGATGATAGCTAATCCACGAACCATGAGAATCGCGATTCTGCATCCATCCTATGAAGGTTCGAGTGGGCCGTTTAGCAAACTCGACCCGCCTTGCGATCCGTCGGTTTACCTTCCGGACTGCAAGTGCTCCCACTTCCAAATCCATAAAGCCACGGCGGTCCAACAGGTGATCCAAATCGCCCGCCAGGGCTTCGACGTGGCGATCAACCTCTGCGACGGCGCCTGGGATCAGGACACGGCGGGCATCGAAGTGGTTCAAGCGCTGGAGCGGATGAACCTCGCTTTTACCGGGGCGGGATCGTCGTTCTACGATCCCTCGCGCGAAGCCATGAAGATGGCGTGCCACTGCGCGGGCGTTAAGTTCCCAGCTTATGTGATGGCCCGCTGCCTCCTCGACGCGAATCGCGCCGCGCGCGAGCTGCGCTTTCCGATGCTGGTGAAACATCCGCACGGATACGCGAGCGCGGGAATTTTCCGGAGCTGCCGCGTGACCGGCGCGGAGGCGCTGCGGCGGGAGGTGGAACGGACTATCGCCGAATATGGCGCGGCGCTGATCGAGGAGTTCATCGAAGGGCGGGAGTTTACGGCGCTGGTCGCCGAACCGCGCCACGCGGACGAGGAAGCCTGGGTTCTGGAACCCGTCGAGTTTCTTTTTCCGCCCGGTGAATCGTTCAAGCACTTCGACTTGAAGTGGAAGGATTACGATTTGATGGAGGCGCGCCGGGTCTCCGATCCCGCCCTGGCGGCGCGCCTGCGGGAGGCTTCGGCCTTGACCTTCGCGGCGTTGGGCGGTTCCGGGTATGGAAGGTGCGATATCCGCATGGATGGAGCGGGGACGATCTACGTGCTCGAGATCAATCCCAATTGCGGGGTGTTCTATCCCCAAGGCCAGTACGGCAGCGCCGATTTCATTCTGGCCGGCGACCCGGCGGGGCATCGCGGTTTTCTCCAGCACCTCCTGGCCTGCGCCCTCCGGCGCCGCGACCGCGCGTGCCGAGTATGGGAATTGCAATACACACCCACACGGGGCTTTGGCATGTTCGCCCGCCGGGCGATTCGCGAGGGCGAGATTGTGGAGCGTTACGAAGAGCGTCCGCAGACTCTGGTCTCGCGGCAGCAGGTGGAGCGGCACTGGCGGGGATTGCGGCGGCAGTGGTTCGACCAGTACGCCTGGCCCGTGACGGCGGACCTGCACGTTCTCTGGAGCGAGAGCCCGGATGATTGGCGTCCGATCAATCATGCCTGCGATCCGAACACGTGGCTGGAAGGTTTGAATCTGGTGGCGCGGCGGGACATTGCGGAAGGCGAGGAATTGACCGCCGAATATGCCACGTTCTGTGGACCTTCGATGGCGGGGTTCGAGTGCCAGTGCGGGGCGCCGGACTGCCGCGGGATCATACTGGGCACCGACTACCTGCTGCCGGAAATCCGCCGGCGCTTCAGGGGCCATGTTTCGGACTTCGTGCGGTCGGCCTGGCTCAACCCCGCGCCGCTCAACACCCCATCGGATGGGCGGCGGCCCTTAACCGTGCCCGGTTGATGATAACTCGGCGCTGGCGGCGAAGCTCTTATTCCGGGCGGCGCGCGCGGTGGCGACGCGCTCGATCTTCTCCCGTAGGACGGGTTCGCGCGCCAGCAGTTTCTGAAATTGATCGCGCTGGAGGGTCAGGCAGACGCAAGGCCCCAGGGCGCGCACGGTGGCGTTTCGCGGTTCCTCGCTGAGCAGCGCCATTTCGCCGAAGTAGTCGCCGTCGGAAAGCTTCGCCAGATGCTGCTTGGTATCTTCCCGAATCACCTCGACGGTGCCGTGCGCAATGATATACAGCCGGTCGCCCGCGTCGCCCTGGCGAATGATCTCGCGGCCGCCGTCGAAGCGTTCGGTGGCAAACCAGGTGGTCAGTTCCGCGCGGGTCGCCTCGCTGACGTCGGCGAGAAGCGGTATAGCGGCGAGCAGCGCCCCATCGACGCGCGCGCGCCCGTTAGCGGCTTCCACGTGGACACCGGACTGTTTGTTCCACAGCCGCGCATAGAGACCGTGGCGAGCGATGAGTTCGTCGTGCGTTCCGGCCTCGGCCAGTTTGCCTCGATCCAGGACGAAGATGCGGTGCATCTTGACGACGGTGCGCAGACGGTGCGTCACCAAGATCATCATGCGGCCGCGCCCCAGCCGTTCGAAAGTGTCAAGGAGGGCCGATTCCGTTGCGGGGTCCAGCGCGGATGTCGCTTCATCGAGCACCAGAATCGACGGATCGCGCAGAATCGCCCGCGCGATCGCGATGCGCTGGCGCTGTCCCCCGGAGAAACGGCTGCCGCGTTCTCCGCAAACGGCGCCAGCCCATGGCCCGATTATATTTCCAGCGGCTGGACCCGCACTTCCACTTCCACGGATTGCCCGCCACCTCCCAGGGTGAGGCCCTTTACCGGGGTCACATCTCCGTAGTCGCGCCCCCACGCCAGGGTAATGTGGGCATCAGAGGGCATCATGTTGTTGGTGGGATCAAAATTCAGCCAGCCGTTTTGCGGATCGAACACCGACACCCAGGCGTGCGACGCTGCGGCCCCTTGGAACCGCGGGCCGCTGCGGACGTAACCGCTTACGTATCGGGCGGACAATCGCAGGGAACGAAGAGCGCCAATCATGAGGTGCGCAAAATCCTGGCACACACCCCGGCGGTTATGCAGGACTTCCAGGAGCGGCGTATCAATCGATGTGGACCTTGGCTGATAAGCGAATTCGTCGTGGATGCGTCGGGTGAGCTCTTCGAGCGCGCTCCGCAGCGGGCGTCGGGGCGTGAAGGTAGGGCGAGCGTATTCGCGCAACTCGGTGAGTGCGGAAATGTAAGGGGAATCGAAAATGAACTCGGAAGCAGCGATCGAAGCCGCCTCCAGTGGCTGGGCCAGCAAGTCGCGAACCTGCTCCCAGGGCGGGGAGGAATCGATTCCTCCGCTCCGCGGCTCGACTTCCACCACGCTCGAGGCAACCGCCGCGAGGCGGTCGTGCTTTTCAAAAACCGCAAACGTGGAAACGTCGTTGCCGAAATAGTCGAGACGATTCACCAAGAAGGCGGGAAGAGGATTGACTTCGAGGCAGTGCTCGCGAACGCGCTGGCCGGGCAGCACCCGGGGAGTCAAGTGCACTTCGTTGAAACACTGCGTCACCGGCGACGGGTATGCGTAGCGAGTCGAGTGGGTAATCCGGTAGAGCATTTTACCTCACCAGGAGTGGCGCAGCTTGCTGTAGCGGCGCTCGATGAGCGCCGAAATACCTTGTGGCATGGCCATCCTGGCCATGATTCGACACGGGCGGGACGCCCGTGCCACGTCGCCAGAACCTCACCACGACGACGTCAGGCGCGAGGCCTTGGCCGGGCTCATGTATTGCGCCGTCAGCGCTTCGGAGAATTCGTACAAGTTTACTTTAAGCTGCTCGAGGAGGGATTCCAGCGCCGTGAAGCGCCCCTCGCTGTCCCGCTGTCCAAGCTCCACCATGGGCGCCACGTGGATATCGCGAAGGGTTTTGGCAGCCAACTCTTTAAGCCGGCCATGCTCAGCATCATCGGGCTCACCAAGGGAATCAAATTGATAAACCAGGGCGGCCGATTGGAAGCCTACGGACCGGGGGTTCGACTCATCCGCCAACAACAGTTGCAACACCAGATCGGTTCTGAGGACGCTCAAATATCGCGTTCGGTAAGTAATGGAACTGTCGGCGACCTGGAGCAAAACGTTGAGATAGGGTTGGACCTCCGGCGGTACATCCGCGATCCCCGCGCGCAGCAATTCCGCCATTTGCAAAGCTCGCTCCAGGCGGCGGCCAATTTCCAAAAAGCGCCAGCCCTCGCCGCGGGTAGTGTTTTCCATCAACAAACCGGAGAAGGCCGACAAGGTCATGACGGCCCGATCGAGCACGCCAATGTGGGCGATAAACCGGTGCTCGGGATTCACGGGCACGGCGCGGGAGAATTCCGCTTCCAGTTGCTGGAGGACGCGCCAGGTATCGCTCGACAGCCGTTCTTTCAATTGCCAGGCCACGCGGCGCATCTCTTTGAGATTCCATCCCAGGCTGGAAATCTGCGAGGGGTCATAAACCATGTCGGTGAGGAAGCGTTGCACCCGCCAACGCTGCTCGGCGAGCGAGGCCGTGGCATCCTCCGGGCGCAGAGCGTGCAATCCCACCAGGAGATAAACCGCCGTATCCAGGGTAACCGCGCGCCCGAAATCCTCCTCCGCAGAGAGCGCGGGCAACAGGGCGCGAAGCAAACGAACACTCGCTTCCACCCGTTCGGTGTATCGGCCCAGCCAATAGAGGTTATCGGCCACGCGGCTGGGCAGGGTGCCCCGGCTGGAGTAGGTATCGATCGAAACCGGAGGCAGGCTGGGCAGGGGCGAAGGCTCCTCGGTGTCTCCCAGCACCCAGGTATCCTTGCTGGCGCCGCCCAGGGGCACGGGAAGCCGATGGGAAGAGGTTTCCGTGGTCACCCGCGTCAGGCCGCCCGGCATGACGGTATAGGATTGGCCGTCCCAAGCGGCGAAAACTCTCAGGACTACGTGTCGAGGGACCAATCCCGCGTCGGTGCGCGCCGGGGCCGTGGACAGGGCAATGCCCTCTTGCGCCACATACCGTTCCGGGTGCGCGTTGATTCTAGCGATCAGCTTTTCACGCCCGGCGGCATCCATGGTCGCCGGATACTCCAAGTGGAAACCGAAACTGGGAGACGAAGGTTTGATCACCAGTTCATCAAGGTGCTCGAGCACGTATTGGCAGGGTTTTCCCTGGCCGCACCACCAAGTGGCTACCGAAGGCAGGTGCAAGTCCTCGCCCAGAAGTTGACGGCAAAGGCCCGGCAGGAAAGCCATATGCCCCATCGCTTCCACCAGCCCGCTGCCCAGAGCATTGTCAATCACCACCGCGCCGTTACGGACAGCCTGGACGAGGCCGGGCACGCCCAGCAGGGATTCGCCGCGCAGCTCGAGGGGATCGCAGAAACTGTCGTCGAAGCGCCGCATGATCAAATCCACCGGATCCAGTCCTGCCAGGGTTTTCAAGTAGACGCGGCCGTCACGCACGGTCAGGTCGTCCCCTTCCACCAGGGGGAATCCCCAATAGCCCGCCAGAAAGGAGTGCTCAAAATAGGTGTCGTTGTGCGGCCCCGGCGTCAGCACCACCACGCGGGGACCCTGGCTTTGCCTGGCCGCCAGGGCGAGAAGGGCATCGCGGCGGACGTCAAAGAAGCGCGCTAGTTGACGAACCCGGTACTGGCTGAAAACCGTGGATAAGGTGCGCGCGCTCACCAAGCGGTTTTCCAGCGCGTAGCCCATCCCGGCGGGCGCTTGCGTGCGGTCCGCAATCACCCACCAGCGGCCGTCGGGAGAGCGGGCCAAATCCGCCGCATAAGTGTGCAAATGCACGCCGTCCGGAGGTGTAATGCCGAAGCAAGGGCGCAGGAATTGCGGATTGCCGAAAACCAGGGCCGGGGGAAGATGGTTCTCGTACATCAATCGCTGCTTGCCATACAGATCGAATAGCATCGCGTTCAGCAATGCGGCGCGCTGGATCACCGCCTTTTCAATCTGCGCCCATTCGTTTTCGGCGATCACCAGCGGGATGGGATCAAGCGGCAAGGGGCGCTCATTGCCCCACGGGTCACTCGCGACGTTACTCGAAATGCTGGCTTCACGGATGAGTTGCACGCCGGATTGCCAGTAGCGATTGAACTGCCGGAACCCCATCCGCCGGATCGCCACGGTAAGCTGGCGCCAGTGGCGGCGAGGAAACCCGGAAGGCAGCACGGCCTCATCCCAGTAGCCTTCCAGGGGAGCGTACCGCCAGTCCTCCGCCAGCGATTGCGTTGGTGCCAACGATGTGTTGTTCATCCGAAAGTATGTAGCGCGTCTATAGCGGCATCGGCGGACCTGCTTTGGAGGTCCGCGTTTCGTTCAGCCGTGCCGCCAAGAAGCCACAGACCTTGAGAAACAGGTCGGCGCTACCAGCTCAGCGCTGCCCCGAGCGACGTACCAGTAACCTTTAAGTTCGCAAGCTTTTGCAAAGGAGTCAAGTAATTCCACTTATGAGAAGCGATAAAAGAATCTTTTCCAGCCTGGTCTCCAAATGGCCAGCCATGCCAGGCGGCCGCTTCCGCGGTTAGGCCGTTCCCGCAACTTGACCGCTCCTGTCCAACTGATCGACATAGGTAGACTGTCACCAGCTTTCCCTGTCACACCACCGTACGTACGGGTCCGTATACGGCGGTTCGGCGGGTGGAGCTATCAACGAACCGTCAATCGGGGAATCCCGAGCGAGTCGAAGTAAGCATTGGGCAGTGCCAGCGCGAGGGCCGGGCTGTTGGCCAGCCGCCAAGGACCATGGGCACTGGCCGCCGTTTGGGCGGCCAGGACCGTACCCACGCCTCGCTTCCGCAGCTCGGCATAACGTGCCGGTCCTCGCTTCCACTGCTTCCAGATCGCCGACCGCAGCCGACGCCGGACCCACTCCTCCAGGCTGGCTAACACCGAGGGCGTCTGGCACTTCCCAAAATAGCCGATCCAACCCTGTAGATATCGGGTTAGTTCTGTCGCCATCTGTTTCGTGCTTCGGCCTCGTGTCCGGTCGGTCAGTTCCCGAACCTTCACGCGGAACCGGAGCACCGCTTTCGGCGCCATCCGCCGTTTGGGCACCCGCCCCGACGTGAAACTAAAGCCCAGAAACTTCCGCTCCCAAGGTCGCGCTACCGCACTCTTCTGCTCGTTCACCTTGAGCATGAGCTTCGTCGTGATGAATCGCCTGACGCTAGCCATCACTCGCTCCCCGGCTCGTCGGCTGCGAACGTAGATATTGCTATCATCCGCATACCGCGCGAACCGGAGACCTCTCCGCTCCAACTCCCGGTCGAACTCATCGAGCACGATATTGCTCAACAAGGGCGACAGAGGCCCACCTTGCGGCGTCCCCTCATCCACCGGACTCACCAGCCCGTTTTCCAATACTCCTGCCGTGAGAAACGCCCGGATCAACTTCAGCAGACGCTTGTCGCTGACCCGTTCAGCGATTTTCGCCATCAGTTTGTCGTGCGAGACTCGGTCGAAAAATTTCTCCAAGTCAATATCCACACACCAGCGATAGCCTTCGGCGATATACCTCTGCGCCTGTGCCACCGCCTGATGCGCCGACCGCCCAGGGCGAAACCCATAGCTGTGTTCGGAAAACGTCCGATCCCACTTGCGTTGCAGAACCTGCATCACCGCCTGCTGGATAAAGCGGTCCAACACCGTTGGGATGCCTAACTTCCTCACCCCTCCGTCCGGTTTGGGTATCTCCACCCGTTTTACCGGTTGCGGCTTGTAGGTTCCGCGTAGCAACTGTTCCCGGATAACCGGCCAGTGCTGTTTCAGGTATCCGGGAAGGTCGTGGACGGTCATGCCGTCCATCCCCGGACTCCCCTTATTGGCCTGGACTCGTGCCAGTGCCTGCTTGCAGTTTTCCCGCTCGCAGACTTCCTCCATCAACTGTTCGCCAATGGCCGGGCTTTCGGCTTCGCGCTTCGCCGTGAGCGATTCGGTCCCTTCCTGAGAGCGGTTCGGGGCTTCACCCCTACTTTCTTCCAGGAAGGCCAACACTAGCTGGTTTTTCTGCCGCTTGTCGCTCATGAGTCGCGCCGCTTACTGGCCACTCCCATCAACCCCTTGCGGGGACCGTTCGGGCCTTCGTCCGTCGGTGGACGGACTACTTTGCCCTCTGCTGACTTCTGCCGCCCGGTCAGGGCCGATCACTCGACCCTCAGTCCGCTATCCCGGACTAGCAGCAGATCTCCCGAGGTAAGCTCGACCGCCTTCCGCACGCAGCCGCCGAATCTACAACCGGTGCCTTTGATGGATATGGACTTCGCGGACGCGAGCTCGCTCGTCCGGCACCGTATGCCTCCCATCCAGTTCTTGTACATCGGCTCGTGCGTTTGCTCCACGCTTCCTTCAGACCCCGCCTCACGGCGACGCCCTTGCGCTTTGCTATGACTTCACCTCCATCAGGTTGTCAAAGGGACTTTCACCCTCAAGCTGTCGAACATGCTCGGCACACTCGCGAAAGGGACGACCATCGCTGATCGCCCCCCGCACAGATCCGTACGAGCGCGTTGGCGCATACGGCTCTTACCAGGGATGCCTGGCCGCAAAGCGGGCCATCGGATAAGGGTGCAGAACGCGGGGTCGCGGAATCCAGCGGCTCAAGAGAGGGTAGAGACGAGCCCACCGCACCTGGGCGACATGGCTGTTTGGCCCCGCGATCTTCGCAAGCTGCTGAAAGAGTTGGTCGACGGCGGAACCACCCCGACGGAGCTACCACCACTCAAGGATGCGGCGGCGCCGTTTTCTGCGTGGGGGCGGACGGCCCTTCTCCCGGCCCATAGAGCAGCACTTTGTGCGGTTCATCGTCGCCGACGTCGATCTTCAGAGAACCTTCGATTCGACCTGTTTTCGTTGGACTGAAGGTAACCTGGATGGAGCAATTAGCTCCCGCCGGCAGGGAGAAACCGCAGTTGTTCGTCTCGGCAAAGTCCGCCCCGCTCGTGGCGATGCTGTGAATCTCGAGCAGCGCGTTGCCGATGTTGGTAAGGGTCACGCCGCGGGGAGCGCTGGCCGTGCGGAGCGCCTGGCTGGCAAAGGGCAGCGCGTGCGTGGAGAGCGCGGCGATACCTCGGGGGGGAGGCGAGGCCTCTTCCTGCGAAGTGGGCAGGGCGTCCGGAGTTTCGACCACGCCCAACATGGGGGGTGAGGCTGGTTCTGGGCCGCGCATGTTCGAATCCACCGCCGAGGTTCCAGCCTGGGGCGCCGGCGCGGTGACAGGCGTGGAGAACAAACCAGGCGTGGCCACGGCGTCAGCCGCGGTCCCGGTTCCACTCAGGGCCACGTCCTGCCCCAGATTGCCAGCGTTGTCCAGCACACTCAGCACGCCGGTTTGCACCCCCGTCGCTGACGGAGCGAACTTGACGCTAATGGTGCAGCTCTTTGCCACGTTGACGAAGCTGCCGCAGGTGTTCGTCTGGGAGAATTCGGCAGTGGTCGTGATGCTGGTAATTGTCAAGGGCGCGTCGCCGTTGTTCGTGAGCGTGACATTCCGGGCCGCACTGGTGGTTCCCGACTTCTGCCTCACAAACGTCAGGCTTGACGGGTTAAGAGTGGCGCTCGCCTCTAGGCCGGTGCCAACCAGCGCCACCACTTGCGGGTTGGCGGGCGCGTTGTCGTTGAGAGTGATCGCGCCCAGGCGTGTGCCTGTGGTCGAGGGTGTAAAGACCGTGCTCAGGGTGCAGTTTGCGCCAGGTTTCAGATACGTCCCGCAAGTTGTGGTCTCGGTAAAATCACCGCTGGCCTGGATGTCGGCAAGGTCTAGGCGAGCGGTGCCCGAGTTGCTCAAGGTCACGCTGCCGGCCGTGCTGGGCAGGCCGACCGGTTGGCCGACAAAAGTAAGGCTGGAGGGATAGAAGGCCGGCACGGGCGTGCTGTGGAAGACGGTGACCGAATTGGAACCAGAGTTGGCGACGACCACGTCCTGACCCCCGCCTTGGCCGTTAGGGGCCAAGATCGCTGCGGCCACAGCCGACGGCGCCGCCCCCACCGTGTATACCACCTGGTTCTGAAACGTCCCATCGCCGTTGCCGAGAAATATGCCAATAGTGTTGTTGCCACTGTTGACTGCCGCCAAGTCGAGCTTGCCATCGCCGTTGAAGTCCCCGACGGCCACTGACGTGGGGGCGTTCCCCGTAGCCGGTGACGGCGCGGCGGTAAACGTCCCGTCGCCGTTGCCCAGCAGGATGGTGAGATTGTTGGAACCGCTGTTGGCCACCGCCAAATCGAGCTTGCCGTCGCCGTTGAAGTCGCCAGCGGCAATGGCTACGGGTTCCATGCCAGTGAGGGGGGTGGACTTCGTTGAAAAGGTGCCATCGCCTTTGCCTAAATCAATCGTGACGGCTCCGACCGACGTGGGCGGGGAACTACACCCTCCGCCGGAAATAGGCACACTGCAGTAGTCGAGCACCGCCAAGTCGAGCTTGCCATCATTGTTGAAGTCGCCGACCGCCATCGCGCCGGGCTGGTTCACCCCCTGCGCCCGCGTTCCTTGGCTAATGTTGAAGTTCCCCTGGCCGTCGCCTAACATGATTTGGACGAAGTTGTCGAGATCCGCCACCGCCAAATCGAGGTGACCATCGCCGTTAAAGTCGCCCACAGCCACCGATGAGGGTTCGTATCCCCACGTCACGGAGTTCAGCGGACCAAACGTCCCGTCGCCGTTGCCGAAGAAGACAGAGACGGCCAAGCAAGCGCCACAAGGGCTGACTTGCACTACCAAATCGAGGTTGCCGTCACCGTTGAAGTCCCCGACGGCCAATGACGTGGGTTTTTGCGTCCCTACCGCGAGCGACGACATCGCGGTGAACGTCCCATTGCCGTTGCCCAGCAGGATGGTCAGGTTGCTGGAGCCGAAGTCGGCCACCGCCAAATCCAGCTTGCCGTCGTTGTTAAAGTCGCCCACGGCAATAGCGTCGGGCTTGGTGCCGGTGGCGGCGTCGACGTGCTTTGGGAATGTCCCATCGCCCTTCCCTACAAGCACGGACACTGTCCCGGGGCTCTTGCAACTCGAGTCCATGCCGCAGCGATTGGCGACCACCAAGTCGGTTCGGCCATCGCCGTTAAAGTCCCACGCCGCCGCTCCGAGGGGGTTGAATCCCACGCCATAATCAGCGTGGCGAAGGAAAGTCCCGTCGCCGTTGCTGAGCAGGACTGAAATGTTGGCTGAGGCGTTGTTGGTCGCTACCAGATCCGGGAATCCATCGCCGTTCAGGTCCACGGCCAGCACCAGGGCGGGCGTGGTCCCCACCGGATAATCGACTCTGGGCTGGAAGGTACCGTTGGCGTTGCCGAGCAGGACAGAGACGGTATTGCCCGGGTTGTGTCCCACAGCCACGTCGAGCTTGCCGTCGCCGTTGAAATCGCCCACCGCCATCAGGCAAGGGTTCGGTCCGGTGGCATAATTGACGGGCGACTGGAACGTTCCGTCCCCGTTGCCGAGCAGCACGGAAACGGTCCCGCTGCCCTGGTTCGACACCGCCAAGTCGAGCTTGCCATCGCCACTGTAGTCTCCGGCCACGACGCCGGAGGGACCGACGCCGGTGTTAATTGTGGAGATCGTGAACCCGCCTCCCGACTGGCCCAGCATGATGGCCACGCCACTGCCATAGTAGAGCGCGACCGCCAAGTCCAGCCGGCCATCTCCGTTGAAGTCGCCCGCCACGATGCCTAACGGTCCCGACCCCACCGTGTAGACGGTCTGTTTCTGGAAGGTGCCATCGCCGTTGCCCAAGAGGATGGAAACCGTGCCGTCAGCGAAATTGGTGACCGCCAAGTCGAGCTTGCCGTCGTTGTTGAAATCGCCCACCACCACGAATTGAGGACCATTGCCTACGGCGTAGTCCACCTTGGGCTGAAAGGTGCCGTCCGGTTTGCCTAAGTACACGGAAACGACGTTGTCGGAGTTCTCGACGACGGCCAAGTCACGCTTGCCGTCGCCGTTGAAATCGCCCGTTGCCACCCCTACGGGCGAATCGCCGGCGGCCAAGTCCAACCGGCCAAACAGGTAGGCCGGCGGAGGCACGTAGCGAGACTGGGAGAAAGCCTCAGAAGCAGAGGCGAGCCACACCAACACCAGAGCTACCAGCCACAATTGGGGTTTCATCCGTCTTTTGTACGAACTCCTTCGCGAAATCTGACTAAACCAATTTGACTCCATATGGCCTCCTCTACATAGCCTCCGGTCGGTTTAGGTTAGGGCTTTGCACCGTGGAATCCCGGACCCTGTCTCGGGCGCGCTTTTTCCGGAGGCCGCCCCACCTGCGGCCTCGGCACGTTGGCCCGGCACGAGGAGAGAAACCGACTCCCGCTCCACCGTGATCTCGATGCGCCGATGCACCACACCTGCGGTCGCAGTTCCTCTGGTATTTCGTATGATTGCTGGTATAATTCGCGCCAGCGACTGCATCAGTGAACTGCAAATGGTTCGCACCATACGCATGGCCCGCTCCTGGGGCAAACGCGAGTGAACCCTATGTGCAGCCTGAATGTCCTCAAGGAAGGCTCAATTTTTTCTCAAAAGAACCTGAAGGTGCACCATGCCCTTACCCTTCAAGGGTTTGTATCGATTCGATGAGTTCGAGATCAACCCCTCCGAGCGCATTTTCTTGCGCCACGGCACACCCCTTTTTGTCTCCCCCAAAGCCCTGGAGATTCTCGCGTACCTCGCCGGCCACCCCGGCCGGGTGGTCACCAAGGATGAATTGCTCAAGGCGGTCTGGCCGGATTCGTTTGTCGAAGAAAGCAACCTGACCCAGCACATCTCGATGTTGCGCAAGGCGTTGGGGGACAAATCCCACTGCATCGTGACCGTCTCAGGCCTTGGATACCGGTTCACAGCGCAGGTGCTGGCGATAGGTCCCACCCATAGCACTCCCGAGCCGCAATCCGCGGACGTGCTGGTGCAGCAAGTCCGCGAACGCACCCACGTGGTCATCGAGGAGTCGTCTCCGGCGGCCCTCCCGGCGAAGACGGCGCGGCTTTCAATCCGTGCCTGGCCTTACGCGGTGGTCGCGGCGGGCGTGCTCGGCTTGGCGATTTGGGCAGGGTGGAAGTGGCTGCGGCCCGTGCGTCCCCCCGAGTCTCAGAAGATTGTGGTGGGCGACTTTATCAACACCACGGGAGACGCGACCTTTGACCGCACTCTCCGGCGCGCCCTGGAGATTGATTTGGCGCAATCTCCCTTCCTCGACGTGATGAGTGAGCGGGAGGCCGTGAGCACCCTGCAACTCATGGGGCAGCCTAGGGATGCGGCTTTGAGCGGGAATGTGGCCAGAGAATTGTGCGTCCGAAGCAACCGGCAGGTGCTGTTGTCCGGAAGCATCGCCAGTGTCGGCCACGCCTATCTCCTGACCTTGGAAGCGACGGATTGCAACTCCGGCAAGGTCCTCGCCAGCGCCAAGCGACAGGCCGCGGCCAAAGAAAAGGTTTTGGATGCTCTGGACGCGGTCGCGGATCGCATGCGGAGGGGATTGGGCGAATCCGCCACGTCCCTGGAACGCTATCAAGTGCCGATCTTGCAGGCTACCACGCCTTCCCTCGAGGCCCTGAAGTCCTATTCCCTCGGCAATTACCTGGACGCCCAGGGAAAGGGGGAAACCGAGACTCTGCCGTTCTACCAAAGGGCGGCGGAACTGGACCCCCACTTTGCCATGGCCTATGGGGTGATGGCGGTCGATTATTATAATCTCCACGAATATAACCGGGCGGCAGAGTACTTCAAGAAAGCCTTCGATCTAAGCGACGGGGTAAGCACCAGGGAGAAACTCGTCATCCAGGCCCACTACTATTCGGAAAGCCAGAAGGACCTGGAACAAGGCATCAAGACTTACAAACTGTGGGCGGCGACCTATCCGCACGAATGGGTGCCCTGGGTAGACCTGGCCAATGACTGGACGCAACTCGGACAGTACGCGGCGGCGATTCCGGCCGGGCAGCGGGCGCTCGAACTGGAGCCCAACCGGGGAGTCAACTATATCGTTCTCGCCCGCGCTCTTCGTCGTGCCAACCGCTTCCCCGAGGCTAAGGCCGTCGCTCAACAAGCTGTGCAAAGAGGAAAAGACTCCCCTAGCCTGCATGCCATACTATTTGAGATTGCTTTTGCCGAGCACGATCAGGGTGCCCTCTCACGAGAAATCGAGTGGACGGAAAACCGTGAGAGCGACTGGTATTTCCTCGATGATCGGGCGTCAGCGGCCGCGGCCATTGGAAAGTACGCTGAGGCCGAGAAACTCTATCACCACTCCAGCGAAACGGCAGAGCGCCAGAGTCTGCCTGAGGCTGCCGATGGTATCGCGCTCGATCAGGCGACGATGAAATTGGAGTTCGGCCTCCCTGACGCTTCACGGGCCACACTCCGCCGCATCCACAACCCCGACTCGGATTCCTCCGACCTGGTCATTCTGCGCGCCAAATTGGGGGATCCGTCTTCCGCCGAACACTTTTTGGCGGAGCACAGCAACCCAACCCACGATACCCTGATGACTTATCGGTATGTACCTCTGGTGCGGGCGACGTTGGCCATGGAGCACCAAAAGCCTCTCGATGCTATTGCTGCGCTCGAACCCGCCACTCACTCTGAATTAACCGATTATAGCGTCCCCACCCTGAGAGCCGCAGCTTACCTCCGTGCGAACCGTCCGGAAATGGCCGCGGTTGAGTATCAGAAGATACTTGCCAACCAGGGAGTCGATCCTACTTCTCCCCTGTACCCTCTCGCGTACGTCGGTCTCGCCCGTTGCCATGCCCTTCAGAACCGCGCGGCCGAGAGCCGGGAGGAGTATCAAAAGTTCTTTGCCTTTTGGAAAGATGCCGATGCTGACATTCCCATCCTGAAACAAGCGCGATTGGAGTATTCCCGTCTCCGCTGACGTTATCTCAAAGTAAGGACGCGCCTTCGCCCGGGAAGAATGCAAAGAGAACGACTGTCGGTACCGTTGAACCCATTGTGCAGTACCGCGTGCCACCTGGAGGGCGGCCCGAGTGGATCGCAAAATGCCGATAGCGGAATTGTGAAAGAATATAAGGGTCGGAAAGCCTATCTATGATCTTGACGCTCTCGGGCGGCTTGGTTACGAAGCAGAGTCCGTGTTCGCTACGATAGAGGGAAACGACCTGGGCGCGCCGCCCAGCCCTCCAAAGGCGGCGCCACAGTTCAGTTCGGAGGCAGCCGGAGGTTGCGGCTACCAACCGCACTAACGGAACATTCGCACGTCGAACTCAAATGGCTCCGGGGCCTGAAATGCGACTCTTGAGAACTGCGTGTGAGCTGGGTTCAGCAGCAAATTCCATTCGCCCCGGATGGCTGCTGACGGCACGAGCAGACCTACGGTCCGGCCGGCCTCAATCCATACGTCCCCAAAAGGACGCAAAGACTCATCCCTGGTCTCGTACCAACGCACTGGCAGGGCCTTCAAGTCAATTCTTCCAATCTCGAGTGCCTCCGGAACCTCACCTTCCATGGACACAAAATCTGCCGGCCGGAGATTCGGCTCCAGATTGACAAAGGTTTCAACGGCGGCAAGCGCCAGAGAAGTCGAGGCATAGACGACTCGCACCCCACGGCTGTTCCAGCGACCCCCATAGAGACGAGCGCCCTCCCCCCTCGCCGCCTGGGCAGCGTAGCGCCGCCGGCATATTCTCCAGAACCTCATCAGCTATACACGCCATAGGCAATGCGGCCCAGGATGTCTTCAACCGCCCGAGCGCCGAGATCAGTGTCAAGCTGATCCAGAGGCCGATCACCGCCTAATGCCCGGTTCGGCGTACGGAGCCATTCGACCGCCTTTTCCTCATCGCCGATCATCTCGACGGCGTTGGCGTACACGCGAGCAAGACGGACGGTTCGGTCGGACTCGGCAGCCGTCAGCCTGGCGCGCTGGCTCAAACGGCGACTCAGTGTACGCTGCGGAATCCCGAGCTTTCGCGACAGAGAGATGTTACCGATGTCCAATTTCTCGGCCAGCGCGGTCACGGAAGTAGCTGGCAGCCCCTGGCGCACGAGTTGCGCAAGATCGTCAGGCTTCTTGATGGCCTTGCCCAGCACTTTTCGCCCGCCCAAAACCTCCGCAATCACTTCAGTTTCCATGTGGGCCTCCTGGCTAATTATAATACGCCATTTGGCAACATGTTGCAAGGAGCATGCCATCCCCTCCCTCTCCGCTCCCGTAACTACGTTTTTCGCGCTCGCACAGCAATAGGGCACCAGCACCAATGCCACCGCCGCCCCTAAAAGGCATGTCGGAGTTCGAATGATGATCTTGATGATCGACCTTGGCCACTCACGAGCGCGAAGCCGTTCCTTCCACCCGTTCGCTTTTCCCATGGGCACTCCCATTCCCACCAGCGAGCAGACGCAGTTGCATTACGACTACTTCGATCGCCTTCCGGGGATTCCCTCGGCGTCGCTGGGTGGCGCATATATTGTCGTGTATGTATGCGACCCGAGGCGCCGCCTTGCGACCCGGAGCAGGCACTGTTCAGCGCAGGTGGTCCATCGCTAATAGGGAACGATCCTCGCGGCAGTAAAATCTCCAACTTGACCAGGGCCAGTCGCCGGGGTGGGCCACCAAACCGCGCGCCACGGGATTATTATGGATGTAGTCGATCTTTTCGTTCTGCTTCTTGTCACTCCAGATATTCATGTCGTATCCGCGCCGGTTCCAAACCCGGTAATGCGCGTGATGATGCACAGTCGCGGGTAGTTCAAATCGCTTCAGCATCTTTTGGCACCAAGGATACGACAGATTTTGGCGCAGGTTGCGGAGTATGAAGTTCGCCGTGCGCTCGGAAAGCTTCTGCATGATCTGCAAGGGGTTGGCCGCCGGGCGTAGGAGTCAGCCAACCCGCCGAATCGCAGGGATGTTTGGGGATTATCGGGATATCCACAATGCAATCCAAAATTCTGGGCGCGTGCTACGTCTCTCGCCGCAAATCGAGGGTGGCGGGGAACTCCGGATTTTCCTCGATGGGTGGCACGGCCTTCAGGTCCGGCGTATGTCCAATGGGATAAAAACGCGCCCTTCGGCGGGCCTCGGCCTCGTTGGAGTTTACCGGAAAAGTCTCATAGGTGCGCCCGCCCGGATGCGCCACATAGTAGGTGCAACCGCCAATCGACCGCTGGGCGGCGAGGTCAATCAACTCGACGATCAAAGGGGCGTGGACGGGGATGGTGGGATGCAGGCAATGGGGCGGCTGCCAGGCTCGAAAACGCACGCCACACACCAAATCGCCGTGCGTGCCCGTGGGCTGAAGGGGCAATCGCCGGCCGTTGCAGGCGACGGCAAAGCGCTCGCTCACCAGGCCCTTGGCGCGCACCTGAATGCGCTCCACCGAGGAATCGACGTAGCGCGTGGTGCCACCAGCGCCGGGTTCTTCTCCCAGGACATACCAGGGCTCGATGGCTTGGCGGAGCTCGATATCGACGCCTTCGTAGTCCACTTGGCCAAGCGCCGGAAAACGAAACTCCCATTGCGGGGCATACCATGCGGCGTCCAGAGGGTAACCGGCGCGGCGCAGGTCGTTCAGCACATAACCAAAATCCTGCTGCACGAAGTAGGGCAGAAGAAAGCGATCGTGCAAGCGCGTGCCCCAGCGAATCGGTTTCTCCTCGTAAGGCTCGCGCCAGAACCAAGCCACCAGGGCGCGGACCAACAATTGTTGCGCCAGGCTCATGCGCGCGTGCGGCGGCATTTCAAAAGAGCGAAGTTCCACCAAACCCATCCGTCCCGTGGCCGTGTCGGGAGAATAGAGCTTGTCGATGCAAAACTCGGAGCGATGCGTGTTGCCGGTCACATCCACCAGGAGGTTGCGGAAAATCCGGTCCACCATCCAGGGCGGGCACTCGCCTGCTTCGCTCGCGCGCAGGAGGCTAAAGGCGATTTCCAACTCGTACACGGCGTCGGCGCGGGTTTCGTCCACGCGCGGAGCCTGGCTGGTGGGGCCGATGAAAACACTCGAGAACAGGTACGAGAGCGAGGGATGATTGAGCCAGTATCCCACCATACTCTTCAGAAGGTCGGGACGCCGCAAAAAGGGACTGTCCGCAGGCGTGGGCCCGCCCAATACCAAGTGATTCCCACCACCCGTGCCGGTATGGCGGCCGTCGAGCATGAATTTTTCCGTCCCGAGACGGCTCAACCGCGCCTGCTCATAAAGAGCTTGGGTGTTTTCCACCATTTCGCGCCAACTGGCGGCGGGATGAAGGTTGACCTCCAGCACGCCAGGGTCAGGAGTGAGCTTGATGTGCCGCAGGCCCGGGTCGTGAGGCGGCGGATAACCTTCAATCAAAACCGGCATCTGGAGTTTCGCGGCGGTGTCTTCAACGGCCGCGAGCAGGTCGATGTAGTCATCGGCGGACTCGACCGGCGGAATGAAGACGTACAGCCTGCCCTCGCGCGGTTCCACCGTCAATGCCGTCCGCACGACTTGATCCGGTTTTGCTTCCGTTGAGGGCGGCGGCTCCGGCGCTTCAGTAGGGGCACGCCATGGCGTGCCCCTACTGAGCTGAATGGTGGGAGCCTCGATCCGCCGGACGGGAACAGGTAGAGGACCGGTGGGGACGGTCGGATCAACCTCCGAAATCTTTTGCCGCTGCTCGGGGGGTTCCCAGATCAGCGTTTCGAGAGGCAAACGAAGGCCGACCGGCGAATCACCGGGGATCAAAAACAGGTGTGAGGAACGCAGCACCCACGAGTAACTCTGCCACTCGGGACCGTTTTTCCCCTCCTCTCGCTTCAGGGGCAGCACATAACCCGCCGGCTGGCCAAGACCTCGCTCAAACACCTGGCGGAGCTTTTCGCGTTCCAGGGGGTCGTCTAGTTTATTGTCCAGCGGATCCACATTCGCGGGAAGGTTACGTTCTTTCAAGAGATAGGCAAGCGCGTCCTCATAGGCGTTGATGACGTAATTAGGCTCCAGTTCCAGTCTTCGGGCCAATTCCTCCGCAAACTGCCGCGCCGCGTTGACGCCGAAGCCGTAGTCGCGGTCGGTCTCCGCGAGCCAGCGAGGGTCGTTCCAGAGGGGTACACCGTCGGTTCGCCAATAACACGAGAATGCCCACCGCGGCAGAGGCTCGCCTGGGTACCACTTGCCCTGCCCATAGTGGAGGAGGCCCCCCTTGCCAAACTCCTGGCGCAAGCGGAGAAGCAGCTCCTTGGCCATGCGCAGTTTGGCGGGTCCGAGGGCGGCGGTGTTCCACTCTTCCCCATCCATGTCATCGATGGAAACGAAAGTGGGTTCTCCACCCATCGTCAGGCGGGCATCGCCTGCGGCCAGCTCCTGGTCAATACGCTCTCCCAATTGGTAAAGCCGCTGCCACTGTTCCTCCGAATACGGCTTGGTGACACGAGCGGGCTCGAGGATGCGCGTGACCCGCATTTCATGGTGAAATTCCACTTGGCTGGGACTGACCAAGCCGCTGACTGGCGCCGCCGAGCGCGGCTCGGGTGTTGCTGCCAGAGGGATGTGCCCTTCCCCCGCGAACAAGCCGGAAGTGGGATCGAGTCCGACCCACCCCGCGCCGGGCAGGTAAACCTCAGCCCAGGCGTGCAAGTCGGTAAAATCCTCGGACGGGCCGACGGGACCCTCCAACGGTTTCACGTCGGGCTTAAGCTGAATCAGGTAGCCGGAAACGAAGCGCGCCGCGAGGCCCAGGTGGCGGAGCAGCTCCACCAGCAGCCAGCCGGAATCGCGGCAGGAACCGCTGGCGAATTCGAGGGTCTCTTCCGGAGTTTGCACGCCCGGCTCCGTCCGAATCAGATAGCGGATTTCTCGTTGTAACCGTTGATTGAGGGTGACGAGGAAGTCCACCGCCAGAGTGGGGCTCCGGTCGATGCTGTCGAGAAGTGCTTGCAATCTTGGCCCCGCATCCGCTGCCCTCAGGTAGGGGTCCAGGTCGCGCAGTTCCCAGCTCTCGTAACGGAAAGGAATCTTCTCCGCATAGGGTTCGAGAAAGAAGTCGAACGGATTGATGACCGTCATTTCGGCCACTAAGTCCACTTCCAACGAAAAACGGCGGGTCTTTCCGGGAAAGACCAGGCGCGCCAGGAAATTCCCCTGCGGGTCCTGCTGCCAGTTGATGAAATGCTCCTTGGGCTCGATGCGTAGTGAAAAGCTGGTGACGGGAGTGCGCGTGTGCGGAGCAGGTCGAAGACGAACAATTTGTGGCGAAAGGGTTACCAGACGGTCATATTCGTAGCTCGTCTTGTGGTAGAGCGCCACCCAGATTCCCATTAGGCAGTGCCTCCCGCCGTGATGGTTTGAGTCTGGGCTTGGGTGATGGGCGCACCGGCAAAAAAGTCGCGGGACAAATTGACGTCGATGATGTTCATCCGTGCTTGCAAGGCATCCAGGTATTCGTGGAGGCCCTGTGCGATGATCCGATCCACGGAAGTGTAATCGAGTTCAGCGCGAAGGGGGGCCAAGGAACGCTCCGAGGGATACTCGCACGATCCCATGGGCGTACCCGTGATCGCGTGCAGAGATTCATCGGCGCCGCGCAGGCAGTGGCGGATGGCACGGGGGAACTCCAGGTCAAGCACCAGGAAATCCACGATGTTGCGAGGGGTGATTCGCCCGTGTTTCTTGCGGTACATCTCAAATCCGCTGACCGATTTCAGGACTGCCGACCAGTGAATGTCATCGTAGGGGGTACCGATGGCGTTCGGCGAGGGCAGCAACATGAAGTACTTCACATCCAGGATGCGCGACGTTTTGTCTGCCCGCTCCAGACGCCGGCCCAAGCGAAGGAAATGCCAAGCTTCATTGTGACTCATGGTGGCGTTGGTAATTCCCTCGAACATGTGGCAGCCCAGACGGATGCCGCGCAGAATCTCCGCCAGGCGTTCCGACTCCGCGATCGCCCTCTGGGATTGGATCTTCAGGTGCATTCTATTGACCTGCTCCCACATCTCGGAGGAAATGATCTCGCGGACGGAGCGGGCGTTTTCCCGGGCCGCGCGCAAGCATGAGGAAATGGAATTAAGGTTGGTGGTATCCCACACTAAGAACTTAATGACCGTGGCCTTTTTGGCCTTGCCGTGGCGCTCGCGAAAGACCGCGGCGTCGCCCGAGGTATCGATCAGGGGTTGCCACTGGTGGGCGGGTTCGAGCGGCAAATCCAGTTGCAAGTGCAGGTTGACGTCAATGAAGCGCGCCACATTCTCCGCTCGCTCGATGGAACGCGCCATCCAGTAGAGGGCATCGGCCGACCGGCTAAGAAGCGGCGCGGTTTCAGTGCTCATTCGTGGTTCCTTGCTCCGTCGGCGCGAGAACCCAGGTGTCCTTGCTGCCTCCGCCTTGCGACGAATTGACCACCAGCGAGCCGGGGCGCAATGCGACCCTCGTCAACCCGCCGGGCAGGACATAAATCTCCTTGCCATAGAGAATGTAAGGACGCAAATCCACGTGGCGGCCTTCCAAGTGATCTTCCACCAACGTCGGAACGCGCGAAAGCTCGAGGGTAGGCTGCGCAATGTAGTTCCGCGGTTTCTCGGTAATTTTGGCCGCAAATTCCACGCGTTGCGCGGCGGTGGAGTGCGGCCCCACCAGCATTCCGTATCCGCCCGACTCATTCGCGGACTTCACCACCAGTTTATCAAGGTTTTGGAGCACATGCTGGCGGTCCTGCTCCTTCCAGCAAAGGAAGGTGGGAACGTTGGGTAAAATGGGCTCAGCACCTTCGTAGTAGCGGATCATGTCCGGCACATAAGCATAAACCACTTTGTCGTCAGCAACACCATTGCCGGGAGCATTGGCCAGAGATACCCGGCCCGCGCGGTAGACGTCAAGCAACCCTGGAACGCCCAAAAGAGAATCCGGACGAAAAGCCTGAGGGTCCAAAAAGTCATCATCAATGCGGCGATAGATGACGTCCACCCGGCGCAGACCTTTTGTCGTGCGCATGCAGACCCAACCGTCCTGCACCACCAGGTCGCGGCCCTCAACCAATTGAATCCCCATGCGTTGTGCCAGAAAACTGTGCTCGAAATAGGCGGAGTTATACATTCCAGGGGTAAGAATAACCACGGATGGGTTGTCAAGCGCACGGGGCGGCGCAATGGCTTCCAGAGTCTCGAGAAGCTTGCTCGGGTATACGTCCACCGGGCGGACATGCAGGCCGGCAAACACGCGGGGGAACGTGCGCTTCAACAAATCGCGGTTCTCAAGAACGTAGGAAACCCCCGAAGGCACGCGGAGATTGTCTTCCAGAACATAGATCTGGCCATCCCCGTGGCGAACCAGGTCGGTGCCGGTGATGTGGCACCAGACGCGGCCCGGAGGGTTGATTCCGCGGCATTGGGGGCGGTAAAAAGCGGCGGAATTGATAATCTCCTCCGGGATGATTTTGTCCTTTAGGATTTTCTGATCGTGGTAAATGTCGTCAATAAACTCGTTGAGTGCGTGGATGCGCTGCTTGAGGCCGCGCTCGATCCAATCCCACTCCTCGGCGCGGACAATGCGGGGAATCAGGTCGAAAGGGAAAATCCGTTCCGTGCCCGCCGAGTCTCCGTAGACGTTGAAGGTAATTCCCATTTGGAGCAGGATCGTTTCCGCCGCGCGCTGGCACCGCAGGAGCTCACCCTCTTCCAGCGATTCAATGGTTTCCAGCAACAGGCGAGCCTCCGCCCGCGCCTTGCCGTCAGCATCAAACACCTCATCATAAAAACCATTCGTCTGATATGAATTGAGCTGCATGCACACCTTCCTGCCCCGAAACTGCTTCTAGGAGTGCGCCCGATTGCCTCCCTGCGAACAGGCGAAACTTTGGAGTGTGGCAGCTTGCTGCCGCTTTGGTTCCCGCCAGTTTGTTGGCGGGCAATTGCGGGTAGCGGGTCAAGAGGTAGAGGCGGCTTTACGCCGCCATTTGGCGAGGTAAACTCGCCGCTACTGCATCAAATTGACCCACCACCGAACTTCCCGCGAGCAAGCTCGCGAGGGGCGAAAGCGGCAGCAAGCTGCCGCGCTCCAAAGCTTCGCAGTAGCCGCCCAAGCTTCGCAGTAGCCGCCGATGGGAATGCTGCCAACTACCTGCTCTTTATAGACTAAGGCCGAGCCCCATGGGTGTGTCAATAGGGGTTAATATAAATTCTTCCTATCGTTTGGATAAGTGCTCGAGGTTGTGAGCACTGGCGGAGAGGCAGGGATTCGAACCCTGGGTACAGCTTTTGACCGTACAACGGTTTAGCAAACCGCCGCCTTAAGCCACTCGGCCACCTCTCCGCTCTTTTGGTTCAATAGCTTAGCACGACTCACCCCGCTTGTCGAGGTTTCCGCTAACAGTTACGCTAACAATTTGGGATAAATCGTCCTTACTTTCCTTACCCAACCTCCAGGAGCCGAGAAGCTACATTTGCAGCCTCGCGTTCCCCTTCCCTGTCAGACTCGATATACCAATCCGCGGTCGTTTGCCAACGTGAGTGGCCCAATCTGTTCTGGATGACCTTGATCGGCACACCAGCCCTGTAGAGCATGGTTCCCGACCAGTGCCGCAGCTGGTGCCAAGTGAGGTGAATCCCGGTCTTCGCCGCGGCTTGCTGTAACCCGCAGCGAAGAGCGTTCTGCTCGGTCATTGGCCTGCCTGGGTGTTTCGGATGCGCAAACACTAAGTCGTTTTCAGTGCTGCTGGGAGATAGCGACTTGAGTTGCTTGAGCCTGGAGATCTCCGCCTCGGTGAGGTAGAGAGGTTTCTTGCTGCGATGGCCTTTGGTCAGGTGCTCCTCCCCGGCGTAGCTGGCCGTGAGAAACCATACGAGTTTGTCATCGAAGTTAATGGCTCCCCACTTTAGTCCCAAGGCCTCTCCGATTCGACAGCCGGTCACCAAGACGAACCAAGCGAGGGTCCGGTAGGGTTCTTCGAGTGAATCCAGTACAGCCTGCATTTTCTCTGCACCGGGCACGGCTCTGGGCATGCGAGGATCGGCTTGGGGCATCTGGATGAGTGTCGCGGGGTTGGCGGTGATGTATTCATCCCGGATAGCCTGTCGAAAGAGGGAGCGAATAACCGTCCTGACGTTATCGCAAGTGTGCCTCGACTTAGCTTGGCCGTGCAGGCGGTTGATGAGCAGTTGTACGTCCCGCCTGGTAACCTGATCGAATTCCATGGCGCCGAGCGCTGGAAGAACATGGGCTTTAAGAATCTGGAGATAGGCCCGGCGCGTGCTGGGTTTGCGCTTGCTCACGAACTCCGGAATGTAATGATCTTCCACGTAACCTTTCACTGTCATCACGAACCGAGGCTGCCTGACGATCTCAGATTCCTTCTGCAAGATCACTTTGTGCAGGCGTGACTGAGCCTGCTTGCGAGTGATCTCTTCCTTGAACCCGAGGTTAGATGACTTCAATACACCCTTTGGGTGCGCTTCGGAATACTGTCTGAAGAAGCCCTCCCAATAGGGGCGGCTAACATCAGTACGTAAACGAACGTGACCCGTCTGACTGTGACTTCGGGACATTCTCTTTAACCTCCAGTCCCGGGCGGAGGCACTTCCGCTTGTGAGGTTATCACAGTTGGGATTGGGTTTGCGAGCATGCAGCCAGGATTTCAACCTCAGCGAGCTTGAAGCGCGGGCGATTGCCGACCCAGCAGGCTACCGGGATCGGATTAGAAGCGCCCCTTTGCGTATACTTATAGAGGAAGGACGGACTGCACTTAAGTGCCGCGGCGAGTCCCGCCACGGTGAGCAGCTTTGTTTGTCGCAAAGAACATGCGGCCTCCGCCACATTTTGCCGGGTCTGCCCGACGGATCTTCCTTCTAGTGATTGACTCAAAATCCTTGCATCGAGAGGGGTTGTCCTGTTTTTGGGCATCATAGTGTAGTCATGTATATTGAAGATTGTCCTTGACATTGCTAGATTATGATGGTATACGGGAGTCATGTATATCACAACCGTCCCTAACCGCAACTCCCCGCCCGCCATCCTCCTGCGCGAATCTTTTCGCCATCACGGCAAGGTTAAGAACCGCACCCTCGCCAACCTCTCGCATTGGCTCCCCGCCCGCATCGAAGCCCTCCGCCGCCTGTTGCGGGGCGAGTTCGATCAGGCCGCCGAGCTCTCCCGGGCCCCTCAGTTGGGAGGCGTGTTCGGCCTCTTGTTCGTGCTCAAGCAGATCGCCAAGGCTCTGGGCATCGGCGCCGCGCTCGGTCATAGCCGGCTGGCGAAACTCGCTCTGTTCCTGGTGTTGGCCCGTGTCGCTCACCAGGGCTCGCGCCTTTCCGCGGTGCGCTGGGCCCAGGATCAGGCGGTGGCCGAAGTGCTGGGCCTGGGGAAGTTCGACGAGGACGATCTGTATGCCGCCTTGGATGACTTGGCGGCTCGTCAGGGGAAGATGGAAAAGACCCTGTATCGCCGCTACCTGGCTCGACGCGGCCAGCCGCCCCGGCTGTTTCTCTACGACGTGACGAGCAGTTATCTGGAAGGGGAGAAGAACGAGTTGGGGGAGTACGGTTACAACCGCGACGGAAAGCGGGGCAAGTTGCAAATCGTCATCGGCCTGTTGGCGGACGAGGCAGGCGAACCGCTGGCCGTGCGGGTGTTCGAAGGGAACCGCAGTGATCCCACCACCGTGGTAGAACAGATCCAGATTCTGCAGGGACAATTCGGGGTGGAGGAATTGGTCTTCGTGGGGGACCGGGGGATGGTGAAAAGTAAGGGGAAGCAAGCGCTGACGGGAGCGGGGTTGCGCTATATCACGGCCTTGACCGACCCGCAGGTTCGCCGGCTGCTGGCCCAAGGAACCTTGCAGTTGAACCTGTTCAGTGAGACCGTCTCGGAAGTGGAAGCGGAGGGCGTGCGCTATATCCTGCGCCGGAATCCGCAGGAGGCACAGCGCGAGCAGCATCGCCTGGACGACAAACTGACGAAGCTGGAAGCCCAGATCCAGGCGCGCAACGAGCAGGTGCGCACCCACCCCCGCTGCCAGCCGGAAGCGGGCCAACGGGCGATGCAAGCCTGGGTCGAGCGGCACAAGTTGACGGGCCTGGTGGAAATCCCGCTCGAAGGCACGCAGTTGAAGTTGCAAAGGAACGAAGCAGCGATCGACCGGGCGCTGGAGTTGGCAGGCTGCTATGTGGTGACCACCGACGTGGCCCCCGCCGCGATGAGCGCCCAGCAAGTGCATGACAGCTATGTTTCGCTCCAGAAGGTAGAGCGCGATTTTCGCACCCTGAAGACGGGCTTGCTGGAGGTGCGGCCCGTCTGGGTGCGCAAAGAGAGCCGCACGCGGGGGCACGTGTTCTGCTGCCTGCTGGCCTTGAAAGTCAGTCGTGAGATGGAGCGGCGATTACGAGCGGCCTTTGGCACCACCGAGACTCGGGCCGACGCCATCACCTTGCCGGATGCGCTGCGGGCCTTGACCCGCCTGTGCCTGCTGCACTACCCGGTCGATGAGAAAACCACGCTGACCAAGCTGCCTCAACCGGACGCCCGCCAGCAAGAAATTCTCAAGGCACTCGGCGTCACCCTGCCGACTATGTAGTCAGGAGCTCGACGTCCAAGACAACGCGCAACTGCCATCATCCCAAGCAGTTCGATAAAATATCCCGCCTAAAACAAAAAGGAAGATGCGCCCGATGGCAGGCTCTCGCCACCCTCCCTCTCCACCATCAAATTGGCCTGTGGAATGAATCATTTAACGCGCCCATTAGCTTTGCATATGTTATTCGTGTAGTTCGTCTCACCAAGTGCCTCGCGGTGGGCCCCCAAAAACGCCTGACATAGTTTCAAGCTGCTCCCACCTAGCTCGTACCCGATTGCGCGGGGACGCGCCCTGTAGCTTCCCGCACATGTACTCATTGAATTTGAAGGTTAGAAGTGAACCCGGCGGGCCTGGCAAAGCGCCTGGTATGAATCCCCAACTTCTAAATACTCAGAAAGTGTTTTTCTTGTCAAACGATGGCAATCGTTCGGGAGTCAGGTGCGCCCATTGTGGGGTAAGTCGCCAACTGCAAAGGACTTCTCCATTTACGCGCCAACTCAAGGTGATGATCGGAGAAATCGAGGTTCAGACTCACATTGCAAGCCAACTTCTGTAATTTGCTGATCGCGCGGGGGCAGTATTACCCGATTACCCGGGGGTGGATCTAAGCAGCGGCGTCTACTTGGCCACAAGCTGAGCCAACCTTACTTTGACGCGACCGCAACCATCATAAGTGTTTTGCAGTAGCCCTACGATGACGCCAAACCCAAAGGACAACTTTGTTATATATCACTTGCACGCCTGCAGAGGCGGCAAGCTGCGCAGACACTAAGAATTCTCCGGCCGGGCGACGCATCGCACTGCAAGCCCTCAGCAAGGGTGGTTTCAGGCTGCCCAAACAGTCCAGCTATGACTTAAGTACGGATCCAATTCACGGGCCATGGATGGACACATGGCGTGGTATTTTCGATTTGGTTCTGACAAGCGTCGACCGGTGAAAAAAAACTGGCGAGCGAGATGCTACCCTCTGCCTACGCCCGCGCGGCGCATTGAGGGCGGCTCCGCCCACTGGTGATCTGCCTTGTTGGAGCGCAAGATGATTTTGGTTAGGCCCCAGCGCTGGCCGCTAACCCAACTTCCACGGTCTTCGGTGGGTTTTCTCCGGTTTCGGGAAGCAAGGTCTTTGTTTTGAGCAATCGGTTCTCGCCAGGGCAAAATAGTGACGAATGATGTTGACAATTGTCCTTGACTTGGGCCGCTATCGTGATATATATAGTGTCCTGTGTATATCCGCAAGACGACCAAGTCGCACAAGGGCAAAACGTACACCAACTATCTCCTGGTCGAATCCGTGTCCACCCCCAAGGGGCCCCGCCAGCGCATCATCTGCTCGCTCGGCAGCCTCGCCCCCGCACCCCCTGAGCAGTGGCGGGATTTGGCCCACCGCCTTGAAGCCAGCTTGCAGGGGCAGACCTCTCTGGCGGGTTCCGACCCACAAGTCGCGGCTCTGGCTAAGAAGGTACGTGGGGCAGGCGCAGGGCGCAGCAAGCCGGCGCTGGCCCGCCCCACACTGCCGGTCGATAGCGAGCAGGTCACGGTGGAAGCGGCCCGCCAGGCGGGCTCGGTTCATGTCGGCCACCAGATGTGGGGGCAGTTGGGGCTGCACGAGATTTTGGCGAGGGCGGGACTTTCCCACCGTGCCTGCCAACTCACCGAAGTCATGACGCTGAACCGCCTGATCTTCCCGCTCTCCGAACACGCCATGCCGGACTGGATCGAACGTACGGCCCTGGGCGATATTTTGGGAACAGACTTTTCCACCCTCAACGACGAAGCGTTGTACCGCCACTTGGACCGGCTCCATCCCAACCGCGAGGCCCTCGAACGGGAACTGGCAGAACGTGAGAAGACCCTGTTCAACCTGGACGACACTTTGTATCTCTACGATCTGACCTCGACCTACTTCGAGGGGGAAGCGCGGGACAATCCCCAGGCGAAGCGCGGCTACTCGCGGGACAAGCGTGGGGATTGCAAACAAGTGCTGGTGGGGTTGGTGCTGGACCGAGACGGGTTTCCCAAAGCGCACGAAATCTTCGAGGGCAACCGCCAGGATCGCACCACGGTCAAGGAGATGCTGGATAGCCTGGAGAAGCGGGTGGGGCGGAAAGCCGGGGCGACGGTGGTGGTGGATCGCGGCATGGCCTATGAAGAAGATTTGGCCGAGATGCGGGCGCGCGGGTACCACTATCTGGTGGCGGGCCGGCAGCCGGAGCGGAACGCCTGGCTGGAGGACTTCGAGGCGGAGGGCGACTGGGAAGAGATGGTCCGCACCCCGTCGCCGCGCAATCCCGGCCAGGAGAAACCGCAGGTTCAGATCAAGCGCCGCCCGCAGGGGAATGAAGTTTACCTTCTCTGCCTGAGCGAAGGACGCAAGGAAAAGGACCGAGCGATTCGGGAGACGCACGAGCAGCGATTGAAGAAGGATGGGGAGAAGCTGAAAGCGCGGGTGGAGAAAGGGCAGTTGAAAGAGGCGAAGAAAATTTACCAAGCCATCGGTCGACTCCAGGAGCGTTATCCGCGCGTGGCCCGCTACTGGCGCCTGGACTACGATGCGGAGCAGAAGGCGCTGACGTGGCAGGAGGACCGCGAGAAGAAAGCGGTCGCCGAGAAACTTGACGGCGGCTACGTGCTGAAGACCGATCACCAGGACTTGACGGCCGACGAGATCTGGCGTGCCTACATCTTGCTGACGCGCGTGGAAGCGGCCTTCCGCGCCATGAAAAGTCCGCTGGCGGAGCGGCCCATTTTCCATCACCTCGAACGTCGCACCCAAACGCACATCTTCCTCTGCGTCCTGGCTTACCATCTGCTGGTGGCCATCGAGAAACGCTTCCTGGACGCGGGCGTGCACACCTCGTGGTGGACGCTGCGCCAGCAACTCAGCACCCACCAAGTGGTCACCGTGGTGTTGCCCACCGGCGACGGCAGGGCCTTGAAGATTCGCAAAGGCACCACGCCGGAACCGGTCCACCGCGACATCTACGCGACTTTGAAGATCCCCACGGAGGTCATGAAACCGGTGAAAACTTGGCACGATCTCTCCCCATAGTGACGGAATGAAATCGCAACCTATTGCAAATACAGCATCTCATCCCGCCGAGTGTGGAAGTTGGGCTAACGCGAGACTGCTGGTTTCTGAGGTTTCCGCCTGGCCCGGGTGTAGCAGGAAATCCACATTCGCCTTTAATCGAACCAAAGCCGCCGAATGGAGCTGCGAAACACGTGATGCGTCCACTCCCATACGGTCGCCAATCTGTTTCATCGTTAGCTCCCGCTCGTAGTAGAGGGTGATGATTTGCTGCTCACGCTTCCGCAAGCGGGAAAGCGCCCGAGCGAGAATTTCCCCCTGTTCGCGACGATAGCAGAGCTCAAAGGGATCGGGCCCGTTATCCTCCAGAAGCGCCGGCTCAATCCGTCGGCTAGCGGGCATGTCGGTCGGCCCTGCCGAAAGGGTGCGCACACCTCCGTCAGAACACACGGGCTGAATCTCATTGAGCGTCCGGTGCCATTGCGTCAGATCCATTCCCAGTGCCGTGGCAATTTCCTCGTCCTTGACGGTCCGGCCGAGCTTAACCTCCAGTTCGCGAGAGATCCTTTGAATCTTTCTGGTCTTCCGCCGTAAGTCCCGGGAGGCCGGATCAGCGTTACGGAGCCCGTCCAAGATGCCTCCGCGAATCCAGTGCCGTGCGTAGCTCTCCAATTTCACTCGTTTGCGAGCGTCAAACTTAGCGATCGCATCAACCAGTCCCAACACGCCGTTTGCGATCAGCTCATCCATTTCCACATGGGCAGGCAGGTGTTCGCGAATCTTGAAAGCAATACGTTTAACCAAGGGAAGCATGTCAACCAGTAGCTTCTGCCTGTCTTGGACCTGCTTTTCCTCGCGCCGCCTGCTGGCAGCCGCGATGGGAGGACTCGGGAAGCGGCGCGACGCCATCCCGCGGCGAACCGCGGGGACGGCCGCCGCATTGCTTAATGTGTAGATATTGGGAACGGATTGAGTTGCCATAGGAACCTCGCTCACTCTCGAATCCCCCCTTGAGAACCAGTGCCTTCCGACGTTGGGCTTCGTTGCTGGCGTCCAGAGGCAACGCTTCACCCGCAGCGTGGAGCTAGCGGCTCCGCGCTCCGTCCACAGCACCGGCTATTGGAGGGCCTTTCTTATTCGAACGCGATTATGACCATGGTATAATGACTATGATAAGGAGTTCGGAATGAAGACAATGGCAGCGGGTTCGTTCAAGGTACACTGCCTTGCGGTCATGGACGAGGTTCAGGCCAAGAGGCAGACCGTCGTAATCACTAAACACGGCAGGCCCGTGGCGAAGCTTGTCCCCGCCGACAAAGGTACAGACGAGATCTACAACTTCCTCCGTGGCAAGGGTACGGTTATCGGCGACGTCATCTCGCCCGCTATCGAAGACTGGGGAAACCTCAAGTGATTCTCGTCGACACGCACGTAGTCGTCTGGCTGGCGTTTGATCCAAGCCGCCTCTCCAAGAAGGCAAGAACCGCAATCGACAATGCGCGTGAGAAGGGAGATGGCTTGGCCATCTCCGATATCACTCTCTTGGAATTGACAACCCTCGCGAGTAAGGGACGCATCCACCTCGACATCAGCCTGGAATCCTTCTTGCGGGAAGTCGAGGCCCGATTCGTTGTCCTACCCATCACTGGCCGTGCCTGCGTGCGCGCCCTTGGACTCCCAGCGGCTTATCCCCAGGATCCGGCGGATCGAATGATCGGGGCTACCGCGCTGGCTGAGGCCCTACCTCTGGTTACGGCCGATCGTGATATCCGTCGGTCGAAGGCGCTTCACACGATATGGTGAGATTAACCAGGCTTACCGAATTTCGCATTCAATGAGCGCAGGTAACCCTTCATTCAAGGCCGATCCGCACCGTTTCACCGAAAGGCGCCGTTCTGCGTGAATCGGTCACCCATAGCACGGGATACTCCGGCGTCTCCGGAAACGAATCGCAGCACAGGTCGGTGAGATAGATAAGGCAGACCGGCGCGAAAGCATTCTCAGCAACCCACTGGAACGCCGGGCGGAAGTCTGTTCCGCCACCTCCCTTGGGTTCAAGTTGCACTGGCTCCGCAGGTCCGAACTGTTGAACGCACTGAACCGCTGCGTCGCAGTAAACCACATGGATGGCTTCCGGCTGTGTCTCCTCGACAATCGCCGAGATTTCAGCCGCGAATTGTTCATGCTCGCGCTTTCCGATCGAACCCGATGTGTCAACCGCAATCACGACCTCACCCAGTCCCCGGCGCTCGACCGAGGGCAAGTACAGGCCAGAAGCAATGTAGCGGCGATTGGGTGGCGTCCAGCGATAATCAGACGGAGCCGTGGCGGCCACAAAGTCACGCAGGATCGCGCGCCAATCCTGCTGAGATTGGCGGCTTTCGGTAAGTGGTCTTTCGATGCCTATTGGATCGTGTCCGCACGCCTTGGCTGACCGCAAGGCCTGCTCCGCCGCGATGCCCCACTCGTGCTCCTGACGGCGCTTCTCTGCTGGCGAGGCCGTTTGGCCCTGTTCATCCGTCGCATCTACGACTTCCCCAAGCCCTCCAGGTTCCGACGGTTCTGGTCCCGCGGCTTCACTCGTCGTCTGCCCGTCCTGCTCTGGCGCCGACTTGCTGGAGAGATCAGATTTTGCATTGCACGGACCACTGCCGCGTGTCGCCTGCGGACTGGAGGCTGTTCCCCCGCCAGCATTGGTCTGTTGTGGCGCCTGTTTCGGTGCAGTTCCCCCCTCGGTTTTTCTCCGCGACAATCGGGCGTAGATTTCTTCGGCGCTCAAGTTTTTAAAAGCAGGATCAATCAGCGCCCCGGCCGGAAGCGTGAACCCGTTCGAGATCAGAATGGGGTTGATCGCCAAGTCGGCGGCTTCGTTCCAGAGTCGCGGATCGCGCTCGCCGCGGCGGCACTGGTGGCCCAGCGCACAATGCATGACTTCATGGGCGAGCGTCCCCTCGAGTTCCGCGGGTTTGAGTTCATCCACGAAGGCCGGGTTATAGACAATCCGCGCGCCGTCCGTCGCCATCGTTGGCAGATCTCCAGGTACGAGTTTCAACCTCAAGCTGAGCGTGCCGAAAAATGGCTGCGCCAGCAGGAGCTGAACACGAGCCCGGGTGAGCTTTTGAGCTATGGTGGTGAGAGATGAGATTTGTCGCATAAGTTGGCAGTAATGGAAGCATAAAGTGGCAGTGGGTTTTCTGGGTTCATCATGTTTCAACGTGGCGTGAGCACCATGATTGTACGGTGTACGTTGCCCTTTTCTCGTGGCCTGGGCGTACCGTCGATTTTCGTCGGATATTTTGCGGCGGGATCAGTAAAGGTCTGGCAATCTGAGTTCTCGCCGGGCGGCCTTCACCGCCGCGCGGATGGCTGACCAATGATTTAGCGTTGTCTTGCTCAACAGGGCGCTCACTCGGCCTGTTGACGGGAATTTGCCTTCACGGTGAAGCTTTTCGACGACTTGATGAACCTCTTGCCTTAGCTGTTGTTGGCGGCGTTCCCTGATCTCCCTACTTGTGCGGACGTATCTTGATCGAATCGACGAGTACTCATGGGGACACGTCTTATAGAGAACATGCGGGCGCATGTTAAGCCTTCTACATACACTGGCAACACAGGGGGCAGGCCATTCCAAGAGGGCAGCCTGTAGGTTCCCTTTCAGCTCCAAAAGTTGCAACTTACGATGCAACCTCCGCCGCGTCAGAATCTTATCGCAGAGGGTCGAAAAATAAATCCTGAGGACTCCCGAACCCGCATAACCCAATCGCCTTGCCAGTTTATAAAGTGGCGGGGGAGGGTCATCATTCAGCGCATTGTTCAGGGCCATCTGCATAGCATTGATGCGTGCTTTTTTCTCCTGCCTAATTTTCTCCCTGATCGCCCGGCACAACTCCGGAAACTTGTTTTGGATGCAGCCTTCGTTGGCGTATCCGATGCTAACTGCAATAGCACCCGGAGAAATCGGGTGTTCCTCGGCGAGCGATCGTTCCAGCAGCTCACGGATCTCCGCTCGCTCACAGATCCTCGCTGCTCCAGGTTTCCGCCACCAGTGGCTCCGCCCCGATTTTCGGTAGTTCAGCACAATCTGCTTCGAAAACGCCGGATACGCGTGTCGCAGCCATTCAACACTTCTGAAATTTAGTCGTCGGGCAATATCGGAAAGGGAAGGAGGCGGTTGCTCGTGGACCGCCGCCTCCAGGGCGACAAGCACTTGCTCGCGGGTTCGGGATAAAGGAATCTTACGATGATTCTTTAGAGCAACCTCTTTCGCTCGCTCCCAATAGACAGCGGCAGCGCTGGGATCATTTACAAGGAAAGCCGTTAAGGGAATATTCAGGTGAAAGCAAATCCGCAGCAGCGTGCCCACTTCCGGCAACCCTCGTCCCTTCCACATGCACATGAGACCGGGCCTCGCTATGTGGCAGATCTGGGCGAAAGCGGCTCCGTTGCTTTCGGCGACCGCCATCACGCAGGCTCGAAAGTTTGCCTTGAATACCGCACTAGGGGAGATCAACTGCGGCGCCGCAGCTAACAGTTCACCGAGTGCCTGAGCGCGCCAGACTGCGTCAGCGTCCGATTTCTGAGCTGGCGGCGTGGTGGACACGGACGTGTCTTCGGCCGCCAGCCATTGTAGACATTTCGAACAGTGGCCTGGCCGCGCGTAGGCGCCCAGCGGCTTCATGCGTTCACCGCAATTTGGGCAGACTTCTTCCAGAGGCTGCTTATGCCGCGGGCAGATCGTCACCAGCCTCATCGTCCATAAAAGTGGTTCGTAGACTGTGGCTCCGGTACATCTCCACTGAGCGTAGCAGGCCGAACACCAGGCCCGGGTTCGGCGGAATATTCGCCCCTTGGAAAAGACGCCTTCAAACGGCAATAGTGTCAGGTATCGAAGGTTTGACTGCAGGGTGCCTCTTTCCAGGGCAACGACCCACCTTTTGGCGATCTCTGCCAAGCCGTTAGCCGAGCGCGTCCCGCAGAAACCGTGGGAACCCGCTGTTTGGGCTCGCGGCACAAACGGTCCAAAGGGGTGCGTCGGCTTCGATCCGACGAGCGATAATTCGCGACCCACCAAGTTGCCCACTGAGACTGCGTGCGCATCGGCCAGCCGGCTGACATATCCAGTGAGGCTTTCCACGAATGGCGTGCCGATCCCCATCGGCTTCAGCGAATATAGCCGACTACGGGGCGGTGCAGTTGCCGGCCTGCAGTCCCAAGATTCAAAAAGAAGCGGCAGTGGCATAGCTCATCTCGGGCCGCGCGATGACATCACGCGTGGGCCGACGTTGTCCCGGTCTCCTGCGCTGCTTGCGCGGCTGCGGAACTTCGATCTCCGACACCGCCTGACTGGCCGCCGAATGCTCCGACCTGCCTAACTGCGGGCTCAGGCCGAGTCGAGTTCGCAGCCGACCGCGTTCCTCGGCACTTTCGCACAAACTGACTTCTCCTTCCGACGCTTCGGCAAGCATCTTGTCGCACTGGGAGACACTCAACGCATGCGCCTGCAGGTCTCCGATGTTTAGGACGTTGGCGTTTCGTCTGGACACCCCGATGAGTGTTCTCATCAGCCAGTCTTTCAGAACGCCCACGCACCCGATGCTCCGCTCGTACAGATACTCCCACTCCTTTACCAGTTCGGGCGGCTCCGAGAGCGGAAGCTGCTGCTCGAACGAGCGTAAGATGGTCAGAAATGTTTTTCGATCCTCCGGATCATCGGCTCGATAGCGTGGAAAGTGGATATCAACACTACGACGGCTCAGCTGTGCACTCAAATTGCGGAACGCCAGCAGCCCGTACGTACCGAGCAGGACGTGAACTGTCCCGGTGCAGTTGGCAATCGATTTGATTACGTCTAGCTGATCCGAAAGCCTGCGTGGCGAGCCCACGCTCGCCAGATGCTGCGCTTCGTCGAGCATGACCGCCATGGGGCGCCGAAAACAAAGTGCCCTCTCCACCGCATGACGGTACTCCGATCCCACCGCTTTCGCGTTCGGCATGAACCTAACAGCCCGCCTGCCGATGTGAATCGAAGTGCCCGGATCCAGTTTGTGGTCAAGCAGAGGCTCATCCAGTCGCATTAACAGCCTGCGAAAATGATCCCGCCAGCTGAAGACGCCGGATTCCGGCGCGATGCACTCCACGCCCACGATCGGGAGCCGCCCAGGGTCAGTCTGCAGATCAGCCAACAATTCGGTGGTCATGAGCTGCTCAATTTTCATGAGCAAGGTTGTTTTTCCCACTCCGGTTGGTCCTAAAACCAGGATCAACGAATTCGGCGCCCTTTCGTGAATTGCCGCAAGAAGGGAGTCTCGAGCCGCCACCAACCGTGGGTGGGCCACCGTGTAACCTTTAAAGTATTGAAGCCTCTCGTTCCAAGGTCGGGTCAGAAGTTCACGCGGAAATCCGGTCGTCGTCGCCTCCATCAAAATTCTCCGTAGACTTCGTCAGTTACAAATTCTTCCGGCGGTAGGCTGTCCGCCTCCACCGCTGGCTTTTCGGAGCAATATTGGAATGCTCCGCAGCCCCCATTGCCTGCTGCTTTCGTGAGCTTTAACCGGATCGTTTTGCTCTCCAGGTCGCTCAGACGCTGGGTCAGCACAGTCTCTTGAGCTTCCACCGATTGGAGAAACTCGGCGAGCTGGCGGGCCGTAATATCAAAGTCAGCGGCGTGGTTGCGTTGGCGCTGACGCAGCTCTTCTGTAGCCAGCATCATCTCTCGCTCGGAGTGGCCCTTCAAAACCGTGTAGTGCTCGGACTGACACTCAACCCATTGTCCGTGCACGAAGGCATAAGCGGCGCCAATATCAAACGGGTCGTAGCGAACGGCGACAATGCTCCCCCGGATTTGTGGATCCAGGAAGGCTTTACACCAGTAGTACACATGATGGATCTTCACGCCCTTTCCGGCGACGACTTTTGCGGTTCCCTTATTGGTGGTCGGCAAAGTGAAGATCAAGAAGGCTTCATCATAGGGAATCCTCCGGTGCTGACGCTCACCCGTTTCGGCCAGCCGTGAAAGAAAAGCTTCCCTTGGACTCTGCCCGAGCGCTGGGTGCTCGACCGTGTCATAAATCTCGTACAGGTATTCACAAAGGCGGTCATGAAGCTCCGCGAGCGGCCAAGTCGCGTGTCGCTCAGGATTCACGGATTTGGTGACCTGCCGGACGTTTCGCATAATCTGTGTGTTTCCCCGCAGGTTGTGCACGAACTGGGTGTTACTCACCTGGAAAATGCGCTCGCAAACGGACCCGAACCGTGGCTTCGCCGCCGGCCTAACCTTTTTGGTGCACTGGTAATTGGCCAGCAGCGCCTCGAAATACGTACTTTCGAATTCTTTCCCTCCATCAACCACCACGATCTGAGGAAGCCGCTGGTGTCGGCGCACGCACTCACGCAGGACCATCATGCACGAACGATAACTGGGTGGGTCGAAGGTGAGATAGATCGCAGGCACGCGCCGGCTGTAGGCGTCGATGAGCAACGTCAGCCAAGGGCGGCCTAATACCCGCCCCGTGCGCGAACAGACGACCTCCACATCCAGTTCGGTGTGGTCGATATGGCCAATTTCGAACGGTCGGTCCCCGTGCCGCGGCGTCTTCAGCTCGAGTTCGAAATAAAATGGTTCCAGGGCGTAAGCACTGCGGCGACCCTGTCGCCTCAGCCGCTGACGATAAGGGTCACGCCGGCAAGCGGCAATCGCAAAAGTCTTATAACTGGGTGGCGCGATCCCCTTATTGTCGCAGGAGAGCTTCAACTTGATCCAGGATGCGTACAGTGTCTTCTGCTTTGCCGTCTCATAATCCTGCTCGAACGCTTCCGCCATTTCGCGGCGGGTAGCCTCAGGCAATTTGGCCGTGCGGTTGCCCTTCGCGCTGTGGCCCGGCAACAAGCCCAAATACCCGTTTCCATAAAGTGCAGCGGCTTGGCGGTATTCCGCAACCCAACGGTAAAGCGTGCGGAGAGGCACCTCGCTCATCGCCGGCAGAGCTTGCTCACTTAGATACCGGTCCACAAATCCCGCACGGAAATTGGCAATTCGCAGGTCCCTTTCGCTGGCCTGGGACAACCGTTCCAGGATGCCTGATTCGGAACCTTTCTTGAGGTCTTCCGGAGTCAACTCAATCTTCTTCTGCTGGACCAAGGCTTCAAATGCAGACACGGGTAACTCGGTTAACGTTTGATCTTCCGAAAGCAGGCTGATGGACGTGATCCCCATGTTGACTACTCGAAAGAGGCGAGCGTCCCAGACGACGGTGCTTCCACACCGCAGCATAGCGGAAGGCCTGAGCTGGGGGCTTTCGGGGGCACAACGACAGACCGGGGAAGCTGCTTCCGCGGAAGAATAGACTTTAACCTGCGATGGTTCGGCAAGGGGAGCAGCGTGGAGATCCACGTAAATGACATTCGCCGCAATCATCCCGAAGATCGCGTCCGCTGAGACAGTTTCCTTCGTGACCTGCAAGAGCCGCTCGAGGGTGAGGCCTGGAAACGCTGAAGCATAGGCGCGGACCTTCTCCTGGCCGTTCGTGGAGTTGGTTGAAGGGTCAACCCGGAGGTAGTCATCCAGGAATTGAATATTCCGTTGGAAGGTCCAATCGATTTCTGCCGAAGATCGCACCCGATAGTAAAGCCCCAATGCTTCGGCGTAAGCTGCGCCGGGAGGACACTTCCATCCACCCTGAGCGTTAGGGAAATAGCGACCAGGGTTTTTGACTTTTAGACGCTCAAGCTCGTCCTCTGTTTTCCACTCCTCCCATCCAGCCTCACGATCACGGATGACAAAGAAGTCGGGAGTGTGCCACACCGCCATTCGTCTTCCGGTAGGACTCGCATAAATTAATTTGATGGGTGGGGCCTGGTCGAAATATTCCAAGACCGAAGCGCTGTGCTCCATCTCATAAATGCCTGCCAGTTCGACTCGGTGGCTTTCGAACTGAATGGTGACTCCCATTTTCTTGCTGGGATAACGACCGAAGACATTCGCGGAGCCGCCTCCCACACGACGGGAGGGGCCCGACGATCGAATGGAACTGATCAAGGAACGCGTGGACTCTGGTAGACCGAGTCGGTCAAACCATGAAATCAGATCATCAGGCCCAAGCATCGCCGCCACCCACCTTTTACCAAAATGTGGGCGAACTTCATGGCTCTACGACGTCAGAACACCGTGCTGCGCGTCGGACATGCCATCTCTCAGTTTCGTGACCGGAAGCGTCTTTCCCTCTTTTGGGCACGTAAATACCGCGTTCCGGCTTCCTTGATCAGGTTTTGCAGTCGCCGACCGTTCTCGACGGCCTCCTCGATGGTCGGCGCCAGCTCGTCAGGTACATAGATCGAGAACCGGCGATTGCCCCGATAGCCGGACAAAGCGTAGCTGCTGTGACCCTTGCCGGACGCGCACACGGAGCAATTCGGTCGAATACATGGACTTTTTCGCAGCGAGATGGAGCCCAGAGCAAGTGGCCACAGCTTCCTAATGGCTTTTGAAAACCAGCGTCGAACGTCTTCGGGTGTCTCTTGGTTCGCCATGGTACGGGTGTTATATAACACCTATACAAGCCCTCTTGTCAACACCTATGTTTCAGAGCCCTACGACGCAACCGCGATAGCCCTTGACTTGGTAGTCAGGCCATAGGTGACTCGCGGTAAAATACGCTGACCAGATTGAACGCACAGGGGATGGCAAGAGCGCGAATGAGGAAAAGGTTGGAACCGGCACAGCGAGACCCCCTGGAGGGGGCGATTGAAACAGCTCTCCGGCCGGGACAGTATATCGACTGGCGAATGGCATCCGCCTTCACTTCAGAACTCGACGAAGTTGCCGCAGAAATTAACCAACTAGCCAGCGTCGATCCAGGGCGGGCAGTACGGTTGTATGAGAGCTTCATGGCTGGCTGTTAACATCAATGCAGCGGCCATTGCAGGAGCGCTCATCGTATTTGACGAGTTTCACCTCATGGAGCCGAGCAAAGCCTTCCTGACGGGCATTGCTGGACTTTACCTTTTTCGAGGGCTCTGCCAGTCCGTATGGATGACGGCAACATCTACGCGCCCATTGATGGAAATGGTCGAGCGCGCGCTCGGGGCGGCGCGTATTCCGAAAGACGAACAGGAATCGGAAAATCTGCAAAACAGCCTGCCCAGCGTGACTGAAGTTAGGCGTGAGATTCGCAAGGAGAGCAGCGAACTGACTGCTGAGGCCGTTTTAGACGTACACCAGAGAAGGTCAATCGTTCTGCTCAACACGGTGGGGCGGGCACAGGAGATGTATACCGCTCTTAAGCAGGGTCTCGGGGCGAACCACCGCAGCACTTCCTTAATGCTGCTTCATTCAAGGTTCTTCCGGCAAGACCGCGCCACCAAGGAGCAAGGACTCCGCCGTCTGCTGGCGAAATCCGCCAACTGCGACGTTATCCTAGGAGTGTGTCCGAGAATTGGCTTAAACGGCCACAAGACTCGGGTGGAAATATGATCGGTGGCTAAGAGCTGGGGAAAAGTAGTCGGCGTGCACGGGAAGCAGCCGGTTGCACCGCGGGATGCGGCGCTTTTTCGCGATTTGGCCCATCCTTTTGCCCTTCCGCTCATGCATAGCAGACTCGATACATTTTCAAAATATTGTGCGTCGCGCACACCAAGGCCCATTCCGCCTTCACTTTCTCGAGCCCTCGCAACGAAAACCGCCGGAATCCGCGCGCCTCCTTGATCTGCCCGAACACCGGCTCCACGATGCTTTTGCGCGCGGCGTAGATGGCCGCTCCCGCCTTGGTCAGTAACTTCCGCTTCATCCGCTCTACCCGCGTGGCGCCTTGCGGTAACGGCCCGCGCGCCGCCACTCTTCGCTCCCCATGCTTCGGCCGTTCGGTGGCGATAAAAGCTTCGATGCGTCGCTCCGGGGTCTTTTCCGCTTCCAAATCCTCCAGGTTCTTCTCCGAGCAATACCCGCTGTCGGCGATCACCGCTTCCGGTCGCTGTCCGGACTGCGCTTCCACCACGGCCATCATCGGCGCCACTTGCTCTTTATCGTTGGCCGCTTGCGTCACGGCCTGCCCCACGATCAACTGCAGCTCCGGCTCCACCACGATCTGCGGGTTGTAAGCTTGCACGAATCCTTCGCTGCTGCTCGGCATGATCCGCGACTCGGGATCGGTAAAGTTGTACTGATCTTTCGCTTTCGGCCGCGCTTCCTCCACCGCCGGGCCTTCCTTGCCCTCTTTTTTCGCCTTCTCGCGGGCCCGCTCTTCCAGCGCCCGCTTCGCCTCCCGAATCCGCTTCAGCCGCGTCTCCCGCCGCTGCAACTCCTCCGGCAGTTCGTCCCCGGCGCGCTCTTTCCCGTAGCGCTCATCCTCTTCCGCATCTACCGCCTCCGCCCGCGCCAACATCTCTTTCACCTGCTCCCCAAGCGCTTTCTCCTGCTCCTGCATCCGCTCATAGCTCATCGCCTTGTGCTTGGAGGCGTTCGCCTTGACCTTGCTCCCGTCCAGCGCCACCCGCCCCAGCTTCATCGCCCCCAACTCCAAAGCCATCTTCAGTACTTGCTCGAACAACCCTTTTAGCACCTCCAGGGGCTGCTTCCGAAAGTCCGCGATGGTCCGGAAGTCCGGCGCATTGCCCGCCGCCAACACCCGGAACGCTACGTCCTCGATCAACCGCTGCTGGATCTTCCGTGCGCTGTACACCCCCACGCAGTGCCCGTAGACCAACACCTTGGTCATCATGCGCGGATCGTAAGGCGGCTGACCCCGCTCGTCCTTCTCATACACGGCATAGATTCCGGAAAGATCCAGTTCGTCGACCACCTCGCTGACGAAGTACGCCAAGTGCTTCTCGGGTAGCCAATCCTTCAGACTGGGCGGCAATAAGAGGTCTTGTTCTGGCTGATAAGCCTTGTAAGTCTTAGACATGCCTTCTTATGCCATACCTGCAATGTGAATTCAAGAAAAATCCGTAATTCTCGGACACGCTCCTAAGAGCGTGTCCGAGAATTGAGTTAAACGGCCTCGGGGCGTGAGTGGAAACATCGACGGTAGCTAGGAGCTGGGGAACGGCCGGCGTGATTCACGGTTCGCGGCCCGATCGTCCGCGGGTTGCCGCCCCTTTCGCGATCTGCCGACACTTTTCCCCTTGCGCTTATCCGTAGCAGACCCGATACATCTTCAAAATATTGTGCGTCGCGCACACCAATGCCCATTCCGCTTTCACCTTTTCGAATCCTCGTAACGAAAACCGCCGGAATCCCCGCGCTTCCTTGATCTGCCCGAACACCGGTTCCACGATCCCTTGCGCGCCGCGTATATTGCCGCCCCCGCCTTCGTCAGCAGCTTCCGCTTCATCCGCTCCACTCGCGTCGCGCCTTTCGGTAACGGCCCGCGCGCACACACCCGGCGTTCCCCATGCTTCGGTCGCTCCGTGGCCATAAAAGCCTCGATGCGCCGCTCCGGCTGCAGCTCCGCTTCCAAATCCTCCAGGTTCCTCTCCGAGCAATACCCACTGTCCGCGATCACCGCCTCCGGCCGCTGCCCCGACTGTGCTTCCACCGCGGCCATCATCGGCGCCACTTGCTCTTGGTCGTTGGCCGCTTGCGTGAACGCCTGTCCCACGATCAACTGCATCTCCGGCTCCACCACAAGCTGCGCGTTGTAGGCTTGCACAAACCCTTCGCTGCTGCTCTTCATGATCCGCGATTCGGGATCGGTAAAGTTGTACTGAGCCTTCGCTTTCGGCTGCGACTTCTCCACTGGCTGGCCTTCCTTCTTGGCCCTCTCGCGGGCCCGCTCCTCCAGCGCCCGCTTCGCCTCCCGTATCCGCTTCAGCCGAGTCTCCCGCCGCTGCAACTCCTCCGGCAGTTCGTCCCCGGCGCACCCCTTCCCGTAGCGCTCGTCCTCCTCCGCATCCACCGCCTCGGCCCGCGCCAGCATCTCTCTGACCTGCTGCCGAATCGCCTTCTCTTGCTCCACCATCCGCTCGTAGCTCATCGCCTTGTGCTTCGAGGCGTTCGCCTTCACCTTGCTCCCGTCCAACGCCACCCGCCCCAGCTTCATCGCCCCCAACTCCACCGCCATCTTCAGCACCTGCTCGAACAAACCCTTCAGCACGTCCAGGTGAATCTTGCGAAAATCCGCAATCGTCCGAAAGTCCGGCGCGTTACCCGCCGCCAACACCCGGAATGCCACGTCCTCGATCAATCGCTGCTCGATCTTCCGTGCGCTGTACACCCCCACGCAGTACCCATAGACCAACAGCTTCGTCATCATCCGCGGATCGTAAGGCGGCTGCCCCCGTGGGTCCTTCTCATACACCGCCTCGATTCCCGACAGGTCCAGCTCGTCCACCACTTCGCTTACGAAGTAGGCCAAGTGCTTCTCGGGCAGCCAGTCCTTCAGACTGGGCGGCAATAAGAGGTCTTGCTCCGGCTGGTACGGCTTGTAGGTTTTTGACATACCTACTTCTGCCATATCTACGAATGTGAATTCAAGAAAAATCCGCAATTCTCGGACACTCTCCTAGGCCACTTCCCGTAAACCTGGTCGGGATGGGAGGATTTGAACCTCCACCGCCCTGCTCCCAAAGCAGGTGGGCTCCCATTACCCTACATCCCGAAAGTCTGGAGCGGCTGGCCGGAATCGAACCGGTCGTCGAGAGTTTGGAAGACTCCTACTCTGCCATTGAGCTACAGCCGCAAATCTTGGAGCGGTCAGCGGGAATCGAACCCGCGCCATCGTCGTTGGCGACGAGGCATTCTGCCATTGAATTATGACCGCTCAATCTGGTGGACGCGGGGGAAGTCGAATCCCCACTTCCGGTTTGCAGGACCGGAGTGCTCCCGTTATCACTACGCGCCCAAATCTGGTACCCCGTGGAGGGTTCGAGTCTCCGACTTCCGGTTTGTAGGACCGGCGCTCTACCATCTGAGCTAACGGGGCAAATCCTGGTGCGGGCGGCGAGACTTGAACTCGCACTTCGCTGATTAAGAGTCAGGTATTCTGCCGCTCGAATTCCGCCCGCCTGGAGCCGACGCCGCGAATCGAACGCGGGTTTCGTCCTTACCGGGGATGCGCTCTGCCACTGAGCTACGCCGACTGGAAGCCCTGATCGGATTTGAACCGATGACCTGCTCCCTCGGACGGAGCCGCGCTGGTCCGCTGCGCTACAGGGCCAAATCTTTGGGGTGACTGACGGGAGTCGAACCCGCTAAAACCTGATCCACAGTCAGGCCCCGCACCGTTTGGGTTCATCCACCATGGAGCTGCGACGGAGAATCGAACTCCGGTCTGCTGGTTACGAGTCAGCGGCTCTGCCACTGAGCTATCGCAGCGTGGTGGGGCCACCGGGATTCGAACCCGGACTTCTCCGCTTAAAAGGCGGGTATGCCGCCGGTAACATCTTGGCCCCGCAATCTGGCTCCCAGGGAGGGAGTCGAACCCCCATTTCGCGGGTAACAGCCGCGCGTTCTACCGTTGAACCACCCAGGAGTGGTACCGGGCCGAGGACTTGAACCTCGATGTTGCGCTAATCGGGCGCACATCTTGCCGTTAGATGAGCCCGGCATGGAAGGCGCGGTGAGATTCGAACTCACATATCGCCAGCTTAGGAGGCTGGTGGCCGATCCGCTTGGCCGCACGCGCCCTCAATCTTGGTACCCC
>CAVQYM010000016.1:0-115625 GCA_963718175.1 uncultured Acidobacteriota bacterium | reverse complement strand
CTCGATCAAGTAGCTGCGGTCGGTGCGCCCCGCGTCTTCGGGAGAGAACTCCACGTCCTGGCACTTGGATTTGGCGTGCCCCACCGACCAAGTGATCATCTTCAGGATTTCCTCGCGCGTCTTGTGCAGCTTGTATTGAAGATGAATGTCCGAGGTGGCGAGAAAGGTGTGGATGCGCGGCCGCGCGGCGCCTTCAAGCGCTTCCCAGGCGCGGTCGATATCAAGCTGATTGGCCCGCGCCAACGCCGCAACGATGGGGCGCTGGATTTCTCCCGCGATGGCCTTCACCGCTTCGAAGTCGCCGTGCGAGGCGATGGGGAATCCCGCTTCCAGGATGTCCACGCCCAGGCGATCGAGTTGGCGGGCCATCTCGATTTTCTCCGGCAGGTTCATGCTACAGCCGGGAGATTGCTCGCCGTCGCGCAGGGTCGTATCAAAGATGAAAACTTTTTCCGGCATTTTACCTCCTGAAGGCAGGGGGTGATGGTAAAACCATTGTGGATAAACCACGAATGCCCGAGGTTAACCAAGAATGTCCAACCACCTGCGGCCTTCCACTCGCTCCTGCTCCTGATTGTCCGACCGGTCGGACGGTTGCGTCAAGTTTATAATTTTTCTGATATCATAAGCAGGTGTTATAGGAGCTGCCTCCATGGAAATCACCCAGCTCGAGGCCTTCGTGGCGGTGGTGGAGGAAAAGAGCTTTTCGCGCGCCGCGGTCCGCATGTTGCGCACCCAGCCGGCCATCAGTCAGGCCGTCCACCGCCTGGAGGAGTGGGCCGGTGAGGCGCTCCTGGACCGCTCGACCAAAAGCGGAGTGCTGACCGCCTCCGGCCGCCTCTTCTACGACTATGCCAAGAAGGTCTTGAACCTGCGGGAAGAAGCGCGCGCGGCCCTGGCGGAACTGCGCGCTCTGGAAAGCGGCAAGGTCACCATCGGCGCCAACGAGAGCACCGCGCTCTACCTGCTTCCCGTCCTCAAGCGGTTCCGCCAGCGTCATCCGCGCGTGCAGGTGGCCGTCAAGCGCAGTCTTTCGCGCGAGATTCCCGGCGCCCTGCTGCGTTATGAAATCGACCTGGGGGTTCTCTCCTACAACCCGCGGAATCCGGACCTGGAATCGGCAGTGGTGAGCGTGGACGAGCTCTGCCTGATTGTTCCGCAAAGCCATCGCCTGGCTCGTTCCGCCGGGGTCAGCATTCGCGAACTCGGACAGGAGCAGTTCATCGCGCATAATATTTCATCGCCTTACCGGCAGCGCGTCATTGAAGCCTTTGCCCGCCACCATACGCCGCTCCAGATTGCCGCCGAGCTTCCCACTATTGAGACGATCAAGAAATTTGTCGGCATGGGGATGGGCGTCGCTTTCGTTCCGCGCATGTGCGTCGAGGAAGAATTGGCGCGGCAGGAATTCGTCGCTGTGCCCGTCATCGACTTGCGCATCCAACGCAAACTCCGGCTGACTTACCGGCGCCACGCCTCCCTCTCCGCCGCCGCGCAAGGCTTTCTCGAAGTCGCCCGCGCCCTCGCCGCAGATCAGCCGGCGGACCGTGCTCAGGAAGGCTGAATACTTCCCCGTGTTGACGGAATATGCGCTGCGCTCGGCGCGCAATCGGGTGGATCTTCGCCACGAATATCCGCCAAAACCCGCTCTATAACGTGTCATTCAAGGTGAATTGTCCGTCATATCCTGATTTTTTCGCCAAAATCCATGTCATATTGCCGTGAATGTCCGACTTCTTCGCGGTCAATTTGTCCGTGTTTCTTTTGTTTCCATACACATTCCGGCTTTGATCGATATAAATTAACATCTTTTTTAGTAGGCCGGTCCACAGAAGTGACATTTTGTTGGAATGGAATCTCGACAGGAGGCCGGATTGTGGCGGCTCGGCATGGGCAGCGACTTTTCGAACCCCGACGCAGGCTTGCCTCAGAACTATACCCATCAATCTAGGCTTTGTCAAGCGGAAAGTGAGGCTACACTCCAGCGCCGTCCGTAGCCCCAACCCGGACCGGCGTCTGCCGGAGGGCGCTCGGCATCCGCGCCGTCCTTCCGCACGGGGTGGTGCGCATCAACCAGCTTGAAGAGGTTGGCAAGCCGGCGCGGCCTCATCCGGCCGTGGAGAATCGTGAAACGTTCCGCCTGTCCACGGGTTCCTGTCCCCGGGTTCCCCGCGGATTTTTCCCGCCGCGCAGGATTGGCGTTGAATTCGTACGCCCCGAGGTCCCTTGGTGTCCTCCATCGGCAATCGACCCTTGTCCATCGCCAAAGGCCGACTTGAAAAACGTTGCGATTGCGAGGATAGTCAGTGGAGGGGAGGTCCAGCGCTCGAAAATGCGCTTGGGATGAAAACGGTCTATGAACCGGACGCCGGGCTTTGGGATCACGCATTCAGGAGGAGAAGGACATGAAGTGCGTCATCTGTAAATTAGGGGAGACGCGTCCTGGCCGCACGGCCATCACCCTCGAGCGGGATGCCGCGACCCTCGTCTTTAAGGCGGTCCCGGCAGAAGTGTGCGCCAATTGCGGCGAAGCCTACGTTGCCGAAGAAATCAGCCGCCAAATCCTCGCCGCCGCCGAACTCGCGGCCCGCTCCGGCGTTCAGGTTGATGTCCGGGAATTTGTCGGGGCTGCGACGTAAAGCCAGTCGCGCAGTGGTATTCGGGCTGTGTTCTTGAATCCCGAATAATAGATCAAGATCGGGGTATGTACCAACCGGCGCATCCCCGGACGCCCCTTTACCAGGCTGCCGATGTCAGGGAAACTTTTGAGAAGCTCAATATGGTTTAGTAGGGCGTTGCCGAACCGCTCGGCGCGGGCGGGGAAGTTAGCCCAAGAATAGGCGAGGATTCCCTCGAAATCTGCTAACGCGGCTTCGGTGATTCGAATTTGGAAATCCACTGGGGAATGAGCTTCCGAACTTCCTCGAGAGGTACAACCCGGCCCTCGCGAGCGTCAGCGACGCCGCGGTCGATGGCGGCCAGGGTTTTGGCGTCGACTTCGACTTCCTCGGTCACCGGTACCTCCAGTTTAAGATCAATCATAGCATTACAGTATCCCAAGCCGGTGCGGAATGCAATCGCGGAGGAGCAGACATTCGGTTCGATGAACACGCCTCCCGGCCTGGTTTCGGATGAGTTGCCGTGAACTCTGAGGAGGGAACCGGAAAAGGCCACACACAGAGAGGCATGGCCCGTGGCTTCCCTGCGCACGGATTTTTCACGCCGCGCCGGACTGGCCTTAAATCCGAAGCGCCCCGCGCCCCCTTGGTGTCCTCAATCGGCAATCGACAATCATCCATTGCCAATCGGCAACCCCCGTGTCCCGTGTCCCGTATCCCGAACCCTGACATGTATTTCAGCAAGTCGCGGAAGATCATGGAGGCCATGGGAGGCCGCCTCGACATCCGCGCCGTCCTTCCCAACGGGGTTGTTCGCATCAACCAGTTTGAAGAGGTTCGCAAGCCGGCGCGGCCTAATCCGGCCGCTGGAAAATAGTGAAACGTCCCGTCCGTCCGCGGGTTCTAAGAATCGCAACGCCGCAGAGCACCCCAAAAGTCTCGATTTTCGCCCCAAGTAACAAAAACCGTGCGAGAAAATTTCCCGGCAAGGCCATATGGCGTATAATTTGGTCTGTTGAGGATTCAAAGGCTCATCTAGGATCTCGTATGCCGGAAATTCAAGAACTTGAAAGGCTGATGTCCGATCTCGAGTCTGATCGCGTCGAACGCAAAGCATCGATCAACGACCGCGAGAAGATACGGCAGGCGATTTGCGCTTATGCAAACGATCTTCCTGGCGACCGTGCTCCAGGATACGTATTTATAGGCGTCGATGATTCGGGCAATCCCGTCTCTTTGCCTATCACTGACCAACTATTGCTGACGCTGTCGGATATGCGGTCCGATGGAAACATACTTCCGTTACCGCACATGACTGTCAGAAAAGTAACCCTCAAGGGAACTCCCGTCGCGGTCGTCGAGGTTCATCCATCCCATATGCCCCCTGTGAGGCTGAGGGGGCAAGTCTGGATTCGCGTCGGCCCTCGCCGTGCCACTGCTAGCCTCCAAGAGGAAAGGGTACTAACCGAACGTCAAATAGCAGGATCACGCACCTTTGACCACCGGCCTTGTCTCGACGCCACGCTTGACGACCTCCTCGTCGAATCATTCCGTTCGGAATATCTTCCCCGAGTCGTCGACGCAAGTGTAATTGCCCAGAATAATCGATCAGCAGAAGAGCAGTTGGCCTCACTGCGATTCTATGATCTTAGGAGGCAGTCTCCCACTTATGCCGGGCTTTTGGTATTCGGTAAAGATCCGCTTAACTTCATGCCCGGCGCCTTCATCCAGTTCGTCCGGTTTGATGGAGTGACACTCGCTGATTCGGTACAAGACGAAAAGCCCATAACAGGAAACCTCCTAACGCAATTACTCCAGATTGATAATCTCCTGCCGCTTCAAATCCGCGCTGCCCGCGTTTCCGCTCGCGGATTACGACAGGAGGAAATCGCAGACTATCCCCTGGCAGCCGTGCGAGAACTCACCTTGAACGCAATAATGCACCGGGTTTATGAGGCTACCAGCGCTCCAGTTCGAATTAACTGGTTTGCTGATCGAGTTGAAATCCAGAATCCCGGGGGATTATACGGTCATGTCACCCCTGAGAATTACGAACGTGTTAGCGACTATCGGAATCCGGTTATTGCTGAGGTATTGAAGGCCTTGGGATACGTCGAGAAGTTTGGCACAGGTATAACGCGGGCCAATGCTGCGCTTAGAGCCAATAACAATCCTCCGGCGGAGTTCACCTTTGAAGCAACTCACGTTCTCGTCACGATTCGGAGGCCAGCTTGAAAGCAATTGCCTTTTTCAACAATAAAGGGGGCGTCGGGAAGACAACTCTTGTGTACCACATTGCGTATATGCTCCCACGCCTTGGCTATCCGACCCTGGCGGTGGACCTCGATCCTCAAGCCAACCTGACATCCGCGTTCTTCGACGAGAGCACGCTTGAAAAGCTCTGGGATAAAGACGAAGCGACAATTCTGGCTTGCGTAAACCCGATTCTACAGGGAATTGGTGACATTCAGCCGCCAGTTCCGTTTTCAATTGGCGGCAATCAACCGCCACTTCTATTTCCAACCGGCGAAAGCTTGTCCCTCATAACCGGCGATCTTGGTCTGTCGCGCTTTGAAGACAAGCTATCCACAAGTTGGCCGGGTGGATACAGCAATGACCCGGCGGCCTTGCGTGCCACATCCGCGTTTCATCGAATAATCCGAGCGGCTGGAAAAGAGGTCGGAGCGGTGGTGGCCCTTATCGACGTCGGGCCGAATCTTGGCGCCATAAACCGGGCGGCGCTGCTTGCGGCCGACCATCTGGTGATCCCTCTGGCAGCCGACTTGTTCTCCCTTCAAGGGCTTAGAAACCTCGGTCCGACCATCAGAGAATGGCGGCGCCAATGGAAGCAGATTCAAGGGTTGGTTTCGGTAGATTTTGAGTTGCCGGCTGGTCTTATGGCGCCAGCGGGGTATGTTGTGCTCCAGCACGCGGTTCGTCTAGACCGGCCAACTCAAGCTTATGCCAAGTGGCTAGATCGCATTCCGAGCGTCTACAGGGAAGCAGTCCTTGGCGAGAAGCCATCTGGCCCAATCGACCAAAGTAAGGATAATCACTGTCTTGCAACATTGCGGAATTACAGGAGTTTGATGCCCATGTCGCAAGACGCGCGAAAGCCGATGTTCAACCTCACATACGCCGATGGCGCTATAGGTAGTCACGCGCAGCTTGTACAAACCTGTGCCGACGAATTCAAGAACCTGGCAAAGGGAATTGCCAAGGCTGCCTCCCTCGAATTTCCGCGCATGCCTCATCTCGACACTGATTGACTCAATTACCTTGGCGGGAAGCAAGCCGCGCAGCCAAGCAGGGTAGCACGGGGGGCGGCGTGTGGTGTGGCACCCCGATGCATCGGGGTGTCCAACGTATGGAAGGCATCCGCCTTGGTCACCCCGATGCATCGGGGTGCCACCACGCCACCGGTCAGAGCACCCGCGTTTGATGGCCTTGCGAAAGCCGCTCCGTATGCGGGGCCAGATGACGAGCCGGGGGGAGGCCAAAATACGCCCACCTCCGCACTTTTCTCTTGCGCATGTGTACACACTGATGTACACTTGTATTCGATGTACATTTGTAGACTGAACAGGAGAGGGCCATGGGTACCATCAAGATTGGGGTGCGTGAATTCCGTGAGCGAATCGCCACCTATTTGGAGTCGGGCGCTCCGGTGGCGGTGACCCGGCGCGGTGAGACTCTCGGCGTCTATGTCCCCACTCGCCGAAAGCGCTCGAAAACAGCCGACCCATCGGAACTGAAAGCGGCAGCGGACCGCCTTGCCGAGGCGCTGGCGGACGTTAACGAAGACGAGCTTGTGGCGGAATTCAAGCAGCGTCGCCGGCATGGAAAGGGCGCGGGCCCGTTGAGATGATCGTTCTGGATGCGAATATCCTGATCCGGGCGGTGCTGGGACGCCGCGTTCGGCAGATCATCGAGGCGTACGCGGCTCAGGGAGTTCACTTTTACGCGCCGGACGTGGCGTTCGACGACGCGCGCAAATATCTGCCCGCTTTACTCAAGAAGCGTGGCAAGCCCGATGCCGACCTGCCGGCGTCACTCCAATATTTGCAAGGCCTTATCGCGCCGATCGATCGGGAACTCTACCGCATCTTTGAGGGCGAAGCGCGGCGGCGCTTGCGGGGACACGACGAAAATGACTGGCCGGTCGTAGCCACGGCGCTCGCATTGGCTTGTGGCGTGTGGACTGAGGATGCCGACTTCTTCGGAACCGGCGTCGCCGTGTGGACGACAAATCGAATCGAGATTTTTCTCGAAGCGCAGGCGAAGTTAGTCCGATCTTTAAAGGAGTGACAAAGAGCTGCCGCTCACCCTTAGATACTGAGCAGCGCGGAGGTGGGCGTACTTGGCCCTCCTCCGCGGCACTACATGGGGAAATGACCGCTTGTGGACGCGGGTGCAAGGCCTATCAGGGGCGGCATGTGGTGTGGCACCCCGATGCATCGGGGTGCCACCACGCCACCGACCAGAGCCCCCGCGTTGGATGGCCATGCGAAAACCGCTCCGTCCACAGGGCCCGGTGACGAGGCCGGAGTCGTAGCGGCGAGTTTACCTCGCCATCTGGCGGCGTGAGGCCGCCGCGAAAATGGCGGGGTGTAAACCCGCCGCTACGAAAGCGTCATATCGGGAAACGGCCGGTTGGGGACGCGGGTGCACGGCCTATCAATGGGCCGCAGGTCTCGTAGGGGCACCCCTCGTGGGTGCCCTGCAGTCGGCCACGCCGAAGGGGGAGGGCAGGCACGAGGCCTGCCCCTACGAGACACGCTGTTTGCGGAGACGCCCCAGATCCGAGGTCCTGCGTTTGATTGCCCTGCGAAAGCCGCTCCGGACACGGGGCCAGATGACGAGCACCTCATTGAGCAGGGACACCGAGTAGTTCTGCACGCGCGCGACGAGCGGCGGGACGAGGAAGCGCTCGCCGCCGTGCCGGGACGAAGACAATCTTCACCTCTCGGCCTAAAGCGGTGGCGATTCGCCGGAGCATGGAAAGTGAATGCCCTTCGTAGTCGGCATCCTCAAGGCGACAAATGACGGAAGCGGTGGTTCCCACCTTGGCGGCGAGTTGGCGTTGGCTGAGACCCGAGCGGCTGCGGAGCTTGTAGATCTGACTGGCTACATCCGCCGCGGAGAGATCGTCCTCGAAGGCCGCACTTAACTTCTGGTCCGCGCCGACGTAACGGTCATACGCAAACTGCAAAGCTCGTGAGTTCAATTGCCGCTTCTTTCTCATCGGTTACCTTCCTGGCTTAAAGGTGTGAGCAGCCGGGTTCATCTCGAACGTGGACTTCGCTCGGATAGCCTTATCGATCTCCTGTGTGGGCACTTCCCGTTCCTTCACCACACCGTGCGTCACCACTACGGCTTTCCCTCCGTAGAAAAGTACAGCATCCGGTAGTGGGCTCCCTGGTAGCTCGCCCGCAACTCGTGGATTCCGTCGCGGAGGAAATCCGCCTCGGGACGCCGGAGTTCGTGTCCCAAGTCCTCCAACGCTTGAGCCGCACGAGGCATTTAACCCGCGCCCTGGGCGAAAGCGCATCCAGCCACTCAAGCAGACGTGGCGTTTTGCCCGGCGCGTCCTGGTAGAAAATAACCTCGACTGCCGGCATGTCGACCCCAAGGATGTTCGCATAATTGCGAACGAACGTCAATCCGTCTTTTCAGCCGGTAGCGCCGACGCGGGCGTACCTGGCCCTCCCTCGCGGCACTAGATCGGGAAATGACCGCGGGGGGACGCGGGTGCAAGGCCTATATTGTAGGGCCGAACGGCGTTCGGCCCGGGGCCAGCGCTGCTGGCCCCTACATGCCACGTGGCACGGGCATCCTGCCCGTGATGTTCATGGCCAGGATGGCCATGGCACGCCTCGGGTTGCGGCTGCGCCGCTTTGCGCTACCCGCGTTTGCTGGCCATGCGAGAGCCGCTCCCTACACGGGGCCAGAGTCGGCCCGTGTGGTATCCAAGCTCTACTGCCCTCACTCCTCACGAATCACCATCGAGCCCCGATTCAGCATATAATAGCCGGCTCGAATTTCACTCAGTACGACCCATCAGTGACTAGCCACGAACCACTCATCACTAGCCACTGCTTTTGGAAGGAGACGCCTTCATGTTTAAGCTCGTGTTGTTGCGGCACGGCGAGAGTATTTGGAACAAGGAAAATCTCTTTACCGGTTGGACGGATGTGGGGCTGAGCGACAAGGGCCTTCAGGAAGCTGTCGAGGGAGGCCGCCAGCTTCGCCAGGACGGTTTCGTTTTCGATGTGGCCTATACTTCGGTGCTGAAGCGCGCCATCAAAACCCTTTGGGTAGCGCTGGAAGAAATGGACCAGATGTGGATCCCCATTCACAACACCTGGCGGCTGAACGAACGCCACTATGGCGCGCTGCAAGGGTTGAACAAGGCGCAAACCGCCGAGAAGTACGGTGAGGCGCAGGTGAAAATCTGGCGGCGCAGTTACGACATCCAGCCGCCGCCGCTCACCCCCGATGACGATCGCTACCCGGGCAAGGATCCCCGTTACGCAGGGTTGAGCACCGCGGAATTGCCGCTCACCGAATGCCTTAAAGACACCGTGGCGCGCACGCTGCCTTACTGGCATGAAACCATCGCGCCCGTGGTGCGTTCGGGCCAGCGGGTCATTATTGCCGCCCATGGCAACAGCCTGCGTGGATTGGTGATGTACCTGGATAACGTATCCGAAGCGGATATTGTAGGGTTGAATATTCCTACCGGCATTCCCCTGGTGTACGAGCTGGACGATGATCTGAAGCCCCTGCGGCACTACTATCTGGGTGACCCCGAGGCCGTCGCCCGCGCGGCGCAGGCCGTGGCCGACCAGGCAAAGCGCAAAGGTTGATAAGGCCGTCAATTCATCTTGACGCGTTTGGCGCCGTCGGCGGCATTCAATTCAAAGATCGAGCCAGGCAGAATCCGATTGACCTTCACGCCGGAGTAACGCGCGATGAGGTAATCTCCACCATTTTGAAAAAATTTCTGCTGGGCAGGCAACCAGGATTCTTCGTTCACCCAGAGTTGGATTTTGGAAATCTGCGCGCCGGCATTTCCCTTGCGGGGCGAGAGTTCCAGCAGCACCGTCGTGTCGCCTTCCAGCTCCTCTTCCTTAAGATACGCCACGTTGTAGGCTTTCTTCAGTTCGCCGGAATCGGTGCCGAAGCCCAGCAGCAGGAATTGCTGCACTAAGTCGCTTTTTTGTTCCAGATTGTATTCCTGAATCTGGTTGATCTTGGGAAGATACATTTCGCCTTTGTTCTTTTTGAAAAGGAGGATCTTGCGCTCGGGCTTCTGGATGTCGATGCGAATTTCCGTGGTCTTGCCTTTGCGATAGAAGAGCTGGCCCGATTCCGTTGACTTGTCGTTAACCAGCTCGGTGAACTTGGTATATTCGAGATTGGCGGAGACGGTTTTCAGGCGTTTGGACGCCTCATTCATATCCGAAAGTATCTCGGCGAGATCGGTGGGGTGTTTGCCCCGGCGGGCACGGGCGGGCGGGATCAGCGCCAACGCCAAGGCGCCGGCCAGCAGCACTCGCAGCCAGGAGTTAAGAGAGCTTCGCATAAGATCTCAGACTACTTTCGGACGATGCCGCTCGTAGCGCCGCCCTCTCCGATTTCTGGAGTCCGATGGACTCCATCGGAGTCCGCAGATCGGACTTGGCGGCTCCATGCCGGCTGGAAGCCGGCGCTACAGCTTATTCCTCCACCATGACCGTATAGCCCAGCACAACCTGATGCCGGTCCCGCACCGCATCGATGGATTTCACGGTGAAGGGCCCTGGCAGATGTTCCTTGAGGATAAGGGGGATGGCGTCCTCGGGTTTCTGACCTTGCGATTCCACCAATCGGGCATCCACCAGGTATCGTACTTCCTTCTTATTGACGCGGCCCATTTGGACGATGCCCTGCTGATGGCGCAAATCGGTCAGTTGCAAAGTGGGGCGATCGTTGAACCAGCCTCGCGGCGAGAGGAAGATAAAGCCCAGGATGGCCAGCACGATCAGGTCATACTGCCAGCTACCGCGTTCATACGCCCAGAAGATGCTGCGCGTGACCACGAGTTTGATCCCGGACCCCGCTCGGCGCAGGGCGGATTCATCCTTCTGCCCAACCGTAGGGGGAAGAGCGTGCTCGCGGATATCGGTGGTGGGGACCATAGGCCGTAGCTTGGAAAAATAGCCAGAAATGGAGCAAGAATCAATCGGAAATAATTCGCCCGTCCCGCATGCGGATGATTCGGTCCGCGACGCCGGCAGCCTCAGGGTTGTGAGTGATCATCAGGATGGTTTGGCGGAAGGTCCGGTTGAGTTCGCGCAACATGTCGAGAACCACCTGGGAATTCTCCGTATCCAGATTGCCGGTGGGTTCGTCGGCCAGCAGGATTTTGGGTTCGCAAATGATGGCGCGGGCAATCGCCACACGCTGCTGCTCGCCGCCGGACAGCGCAAAGGGACGGTGATTCAGTTTCTCCTCAATGCCTAACATCCGGGTGATGGTCTCGAAACGATGCGGGTTGAATCCGTTGCCCTGAATGTCCTGGGCGATGGCAATGTTATCCCGCGCCGAAAGGGTGGGTAACAGGTTGAAGCGCTGGAAGACGAACCCAATCTTGCGGCGGCGAAAGCGCGTCCGGTCGGCGTCGGACATCAGGCGAAAGTCATTGCCGTCCACGCATACCTGACCGTCCGTCGGCCCGGTCAAACCGCCCAAGACGTGCAGCAGGGTGGACTTGCCGCACCCCGAAGGTCCAACCACCGCCACGAACTCGCCTTCCTGGACCACCAAGTCCACACCCTGCAGCGCCGGCACGTCGACTTTGCCGAGGCGGTATACCTTTTTCAGACTCTTGGTACGGATAATCGGTTCCACGAGATCCTTACGTTATCCCTCGGCTGGTTGCGGCGCAAGGTGAATTACCGCGGCCATGCGTGTTGGGGGCCTATCCATGCAGACGTATCCCCGGCCACCTGGGTTACTCGTAGGCGAGGGCGTCCACGGGGTCAAGGCTGGCGGCCTTCAAGGCCGGGTAGAAAGCTCCCACCAAACTCCCGATCAGCGCCAGACCGGCAGCGTAGAGTCTCCAATCCCAACTGAGTTGGACGGTCAGGGTGGGGAAGAGGTCGATGACCACTTTCCTCATAATCGCCGACCCGATGAACCCCGCGATGATGCCCACCGCCGTCAGGAGCGCGGCTTCTCTCAGGATAACGGTAATGATGTACGCTTTCGATGCCCCGAGCGATTTCAAAATGCCGATCTCTCGGGTGCGCTCGGTGATGGTCGTGTACATCGAAAGGAAAATGACCAGAAATCCGATGCCCACCGCGAGGCCAATCATCACACTAATAAAGTAGTTCAGGCCGGGGAGATTATTTGACGTCATCAGCGCCATGTAATCTTTTATCGGCGTGACCGAGTTGTTGGGCAACAGGGTCCGAATGGCCTCGGCGGTTTGTTGGGTGAAACCCGGGTCGGTGCACTTGACGAAGAAAATTGACGCTTTGCCCTGTGCCCCCAGCATATCCTGGGCGGTGGCCAGGGGAATGTACATGCGCGCCCCTTTGCCATGTTCCACAATTCCGGCGACGCGGAAATCATGGTTCAGCAAATTGAGCGTTTGCCCAACTTTGGCATGGTTGGCGCGGGCATAAACATCATCCACCAGAATGTCGTTCGGTCCCTGGAACGGCCCCCCCACTCCGTGATAAACAAAACCCCCGGAAACGCGATCGAAGCTGGCCAGATCGATACCGTAGATGATGCTTAGGGCCTGCACGGAGTTCACGAGAAACAGGGTGGGCGCCACCGCCAGCACGTGCGGCAATTCCGCCAGCCGATCGCCGATCTTAATCGACATGGGGGCTTGCGACATGCCCAAGAGGAAGGAGGCGCCTTGGGGCTGCACCAGGATGTCGGCGCCCACCCCCTCGACTCGCTTGGCACTATCGTTTACCAGCCCATGGCAGAGACCGACCACCAGAATGACCATGGCGACTTCAATGGCCACGGCCAGCACGCTTACCGCGGTACGGACGGGCCGGTGCAGGATATTGGAGATGATCAACTTATTGATCAACGGGGTGTTCCTCTTGCTTGGGCGCGCTCAAGTCCACCAATTGCGCGCCCTCGGGCTTTTGCAGGTCGAATTTCTCGGGGGGGATGGGATCATTGAAAGTGGCCTTTTCAATGGTGATGGTAACCTCGTAGTCATCCTCAGGCCGGTTCAATTCGATGTGGGTTGGGTAGTGAATACCCTGAAAATCCTGGTAGTTGGAGTATTGGACATCTTCGGTACAAGTGCCATCCGGCTCATAGAATTGCGACCGCACCAGCTCCAGGTCCGCGCGGTCGAACCACGCCTTGCGCCGTAGGATGACGTGCCGGTCGGTTTGAGGCTCAATAATGCTTACCACGAAGTAGCGCTTGGCGGGTTCACTGCGACGGGCGAGCTTTTCCCGATAGGTCGTCTCATGGTCAGCATCGATGGGGGGAACAATCAGCGCCTGCAAAATGTGCTGAGGGCGCAGATTCTCCAGCGCGTTCTTGGCGGGATGCTGGAACGTGGTCTTGCCGATAACAAATTTCTGCTTGCTGGGAATGTACAAGCGGAATTCCTCGCCGTCCGACACCATATCAAAAACCGTCGTCCGGACCACCGGCGCCTGGCCTTGCATGCGAAGGGTGGAGGGTTTTACCAGCAGAACGAAGCCCTTCACATCGCGGTATTCCTTGATGACCCCCGAATAGACTGAGCCTGCTGTGGGCGCCAAGTCGACGGTGGCGGTCAAAGTGTGAATTGAATCGCTCCAGGCGTTGATCTTGGCAACAAGTTCGGCCAGACTCGCCTCACGCGCGGGCATGGCTTGGCCCGGAGCGTGCACGTGCGTCACCTTGCGCACCGCGCACCCCGGCGTGGCCAGAAGCAGGGCGGCAAGAACTAATCCGGTAAATACCTGAGCCGTCTCAATAAGTGCGATTCGCAAGATTCCAGTGTCCAAATCTAACAGACGGCATGAATGGTGTCAATCCAGTCTGCAGATCTATGGGCTGGTACCCGAATTCAGACGTAGCGCCGGCTTCCAGCCGGCATTGAGCCGCCAAGTCCGATCTGCGGACTCCGATGGAGTCCATCGGACTCCAGAAATCGGAGATGGCGGCGCTACGTTCTATGGGCTGGTACCCGGAGGAAGGCGTTTCTTTGCGGCATCGTCCAGCACCAGGACCCAATCACCCTCCGCCGGCGGAGTCAATTCCTGCGTGCCGCTGGCGGGGAAGACGCCCGCCGCGGTCGCTTGGCCGGTGCGGGGGTCGAACCACCAAGCGGTCGCCTGGGCGCCTGACACCTTGCTCATGTCCACGCTGATCGTCCTTTTGGTCGGCAGATAAGCGATCACCGTGCTGCCGTCCGACGTGCGCGCCGCGGCCAGATAGTCAAGGCCGGTGAACTCACCCAGCCCTCCGGTGACGACCTCGTGTTTCTGATCCGGAACCAGGTCGAACCAAGCGCGCGAGCGGAAGAGCCTGCCCCAATACATCATTCCCACGGACCCCGGCAGATCCATCGCCCGCTGCCAGGTCACTTTTGCCGGAAAGAGACCCGGTCCGTCGAAATGCCAGATGGGATTGTTGCCCATCACGTGACCGAATCCGCCGCAAAGGACTGACCAATAGGCTTGCCGCCGAATCTGCACGTCGGAGGAATTATGTTCTCCTTCGTACGCGGACTCGATCAGGAAGAAGGGCAGGGTGGGGGTGCGGTTGTAATTTGCCAGGAGTCTGCTGTGTACGATTTCATAACTATAGGTGGTGTTGATGTCCAGCCACTTCCCTCCGCTGTATGGGTCGGCAGCGGAATTCTCGGGGTGGCAGTGGGCCGTGAACAGGTGGCGCTGGTCAAATTCGCGGATTCCCAGCGCGATCAAATCCACCCTTTCCAACGCGGTTTCCGGATTGCGGTCGCCACCCATCACCCAAATGATATTGTCAAAATCCTTATATCGTTTTCCCAAATACCGGCCGTAGGCAAGGCACTTTTCAGGTTCGAGCTTCAGCAACTCTTCGATCCATCCTTCGTCGGTACCCTTGTATCCAAGGTAGATCGGAACCAGGAGCACTTGCATGCCATATTCCCCGGCCTTGTGGATAACCCAGTCGGCGTGGGCGAAATACTTTTCGTTGGGGGTGGAGAAATCTCCCGGCGTGGTGAAGGGTGCGTCACCCGCTTCGTTCAGCGGAGGTTTCTTGCAGAATTTGTGCTCGATCAATTCCACGATAATGGTATTGAATCCCTTTTGACGCCGGTTCTTCAGGTACGGTTCGACTTCCGCGTCGGGCAACCCCACGATCAACGACCAGGCGGCGTCGCCTTGCAGGAGATAAGCCGTGCCGCTCTGGTCAACGAGGTACCTCTGGTTGGCGCCGAGAGAGAGTTGTTTCACCACGCTGGGCGATTGCCCTTCCCCCATCACCATCCCCAGCAGAACGCTGATCAGGCACGTTGCCACCAGAATCCTCGCACCGCCGCCCACTTTGTTCCCGATCTGATCTTGCATGTTACCCCCCTTCGGCCGGGGCCCCGCGACCAGGGCTCCGCCTGCCCCAAGATACGCTGTATTCTCTTCTGAGTCCATTTTCAGCGCCGAATTCGCCGGCGGTGTAGGGGAAGGGATTGGGAACCGCGCGTGGGCGGGCGCAAAAAGCCCCGGACCCCACACCGCGGACGTCGGCGCGACGCTTGCTACGGTGGTCCGCGAGAGCAGGTGGCACGGCAAAGCCGAATCACCGTTGCATTGTGCGGCGGCCAGGAGTACCCTTGGCGCAGGATTTGAACGGGCCGGGTGTTTTGATCCACGGCTGGACCATTGGACTCGAAGCTTGGACTCCGCAAAGGGGGTAACCCGCCGCGCGCCGCGCGGCCAAGGAAATCTCCATGTACACTCTCGGTAGTTCTATGGCGTGCCCAATTCCGCACTAGGGACGGCAGATGGACGGCAATATCGATTCCCGGCAAGCTGGTCATTCATTCCGGTCCGCGCCTGACTTAGCGAGCGCTGCTTGTGCCGAAGCGCAAGATGAGCAGGATGCCACCCTCCCCGCCGCGGGGGAGCGGACCCTTCGCATCCTATTGGCCAATCCCCCGAACGTAAAAAACAATGCCTGCATGCTCAACGGTCCGAATATGGGATTGTTGTATCTGGGAGGCGCCATCAAGCAGCGATGGCCGAAACACGTGGTGAGATATGTCGATGCCCGGCTGTCGTTCGAAGAGCACAGACTATGGTACAAAAGCACCCAAGCCCTTATTTCAGTGTCGTAATTCCTGTCTGGAACGATTGGGAAGGACTGGCTCACTGCCTCCAGAGTATTGCCGCACAGGTTCGTCCACCGGCATTTGAGGTCATTGTGGTGGATGATGGTAATGAGTCTCAGGCGCCGGAATCTATTTACGCGAATACGAAAGACATCGCCGAGTTCAAGCTGGTACCCATTGCTCATGCCGGCGCGTCGGAGGCAAGGAATCACGGAGCTACCTTATCGAGAGGCGGCCTGATTCTGTTCATCGATTCAGATTGCACGTTGGAGCCGAACTGCCTCGATGAATTAAAGAAGAGCTGCGACAAAAACCCTGGAGAGGTCGCATTCCAGCTTAGAATCACGGGAGAGGGTGGCGACCTCGTCGGGCGCTCGGAACGGCTTCGTCTTTCAGCCGTACAGAGTTTCTTCCTCCAGCCCGACAGCCATATTCGTTGGCTGAACACGTCGGGATTCGCGATCAGGCGCCAGATGATTCAGGAGCTGGGCGTCATTTTCAACCCAAAGGCGATCCGTGCCCATGACACATACCTTTTATGCAAGCTCATGGTACGCGGGCAGTTGCCCCTCTACGCGCCAGATGCAGCGGTCACGCATCGTGTCCGACTGTCGTTTCCCATGTACCTCTACAAGGCCGTCGCAACATCTTCTGCGGAAAGCAGAGATTACGCTGCAATCGAGAGGCTGGGAATACACTTCCGGTGCACAGGAACCGAGCGTTTGCATATGCTGGGCGTGATGTTCAAAAGCGCGGGCCACAATTCATTCGGCTATGACGCATTGGCTGTTGCGCTGGTTCGTGAGGCGCTCCGGAAACTTGGGATGGCCGCATCTCGGTTGGCAGTTGGATAAACAAAGAGCGCGCAGGCATCTGAACCAAGATGACCAAGTCAAATGACCAGAGCCGAGCGAAGATTGGCCTCATCGCGGCGCGTGGCGGGCACATGAAGCAACTTCTTCTTCTTAGAGAGGCCTACTCGAGCTACCCGTGTTTCCTGGTAACAAACCGCGGGGCAGGGGATATTCCGCCGATCCCCGAATTCAGTGCATGCTATTTTGTTGCGGACATCAATCAGGGGAGATGGATGAATCCCTTTCTCGTGTGTTGGGCTTTCCTTCAATACGGATGGATCTACTGGCGGGAGAGGCCCAACTTCCTGATCAGCACAGGGCCGGGAATCGCCGTGCCAGGATTTGTCCTGGGTCGATTGCTGCAGATGAACACGATCTTTATTGAATCCGGAGCGCGCGTGGTCTCTCTCAGTCAAGCGGGTCGCCTTTGCTACCTGTTTGCCGATCTCTTTCTGGTTCAAAACCGAGGCCTGGCTCAGAAGTATTCCCGAGCTTCATACCATGGCGCCCTCTATGAAAACCTGACGGAGTAAGTGATGATCTTTGTAGCGGTAGGCACCGTCGGTAGCGACTTCTCTCGTTTGCTGCGGTGGATTGATGCCCTCGTGGAGGAGGGATTGCTACACGACGTTGTCGCGCAGGTCGGTCCTGCCACCTACCAACCAAGGAACTACCTGGCACACCGGTTTTTGCCGTGTGCCCCGATGCTTTCCCTGATCGAGAAGGCGGAATTTGTAATATGCCACGGCGGGGCCGCCACCCTGGACGAATGCCTGGCCTTGCGTAAGAAAGTAATCGTCGTGCCTCGCTGCGCCGAGTATCGGGAAAGCGTCGATGACCATCAGTTTGAGATCGCCGAATACCTGGCGGACATGAATCGCGTGCTGCTCGCCCGGGACCTGGACGAACTGCGAGGCCGTTTGGCGCAAATGGCTACCTGGAGCCCGCTATTTGCCGAAAGGCGTTCGACGCAACGGGACGTCGCGGCGGCCATCCGCCAGTTCGTGGAAAGCACGATGGCCCGGGAGATGAAGAAGCGACCGAGAGTGGCAGCACCGCGCACGTCTAGTCAGCCGTAGTTGCCGTCCCTCTTGGGGCGTGTTTCGAGCGCGGATTTTTCAACATAAGGAGGCCCATCCGGATCTTATCGGCGAGGGTCTTTTGCGAGACGCATGTATTAAGACAGAGTTGTTGGCAGGCTACTGTCTGCCTCCTTATCTCTCTAGCCTTCGCCCCGTACCAGATTTCGCGCGCCGTCTGCGTCTTAAGATTGCCAGCCACGGGATAACCGCGATGGCAAATGTAAACATTGCCGTTCGTGGCGATCGTGAAGTTGCGCAGGCCGATGCGGCACGGCATTTCCTCCGTGGATGCCTTTTTCTCGCGGAAATGGTCCGACATGAGGGAGAGAGCGGGCTCGGGAGTCAGGATCGGCGCTCCGGCCCGTTTCATCTCGATCAAATGCTGCACCATGCGCTCGAATTCGGGCAGTTCCGGCTCTTTGATCCACAATTCGTCATAGGTCTCGGGCGTCGACCGCGTCACTGGCTGCGGATAAACTACACTCGCACCGATGACCTTGACCCATTCGACGAGGTCCGGCAGATGGCGAAAGTTGAGCGCGGTGACGGTCGGTTTGATGATGATGGGAAAAGTTGCGCCTTGGCGTGCCCGTTCCTCGACGAGGTATTTGATGCCCCTGCTCAGCTTCTCGAAAAGGCCCGGATAACCGCGCAGGTAATCGTTCAGCTCGGCGCTCGGTGTGTCGACGGAAATATTGACGTTGAGCGGTTTCGCCGCCACGAGCTTCTGGACATTGCGCTCCGTCAGCGCTAGGCCATTGGTCGTGGCGCCAGCGGAGATTTGGTTGGCATTACACCAGGAGAGGAGATCGATGAAGCCTGGCTTGATAAACCCCTCGCCGCCGCTGAAACTGATGGAGAACTTCCCGACAAAGTCCTTGATGCTCAAAAGTCCACGCTTCCACTCATCAATAGTCATCTCGATAGCGTATTCCTTCTTACGCCAGTATCCACAGTAGCGGCACTTGCAGTTGCACCGTTCGTTGATTTCGCCGTAGAACGTAACCGGCTTAGTCGCGTCATGGCCGGTTCTCAAATAGATCCCTTCCGCCAGCGCGTTCTGTGCATGCTTCCACCCCAGTGCTGCGAGAGTTGTTAGGTTCATCATGGCTTTTTCTCTTTCGCAAAATCCAAGGCGCAGGTACGACCGTCTTCATGCAACTCAGTATGGAAACCCCACGTCAAGTATCATACCGCGGGGCGGATTGCAAGTTTTCGCCAATCTTCGTTGGCCATGGCCGCGTTGGCCGAGTTGCGCAGATCTGCGTTGCTTGCTGCGCATGACGGAGTATAATCGGCTCGTCTGCAACGGGAGGAGTGCTATGGTTGCAACAGATCCCCACCCTGTGGAAGAAGCTGACGGGCATATTCACTGATCACAAGAGTTCCGGACAATCCCAAAAGCGCTCTGAAAAGTCCCAGGCCCTAAGAAAAGGACGTGTGAAGGAAGTCCTACTCACAATTCCTCACTATTTCAGAGAATTAGCTCGATTACATCGGCCGAGTGAAATGTATGGATGGGTGTATTACAAAATCCCAAATCTTTTCCCGCTTATAGAGTTCCCCCCTTACTTATCCGTCGAGGTCACGAACAAATGTAATTTTTCGTGCACGCACTGCTGGCGTCGAGGAAAGCATCGGCCAGAGGGCGAGATGGATGTGGCATTGTTCGAGAAAATCGTTCGCGAAGTGAGCCTGCATCGATCGTTTCGCTGGCTCAAGCTTTTAGGACTCGGCGAAGCGGCGCTTCATTCCCGCTTTCGTGAACTCATGGCGGTGTTGGTTCATCACCCGCTCCCAAGCATGGTGTACACGAATGGCTCCCTACTTGATTTGTACCCACATCGCGAAATCCTGAGCTGGGGGTTCAAGACACTGGTGGTCTCCATTGACGGCGTCGATGCCGAGGATTATGAGCGGATTAGAGTTGGAGGGAATTATGCTTCGCTGAGAAAGGTCGTTATGGACTTCTACAAATGCCGAAAGTCCTTCGGATTCAGAAGTCCAGTCATCGAAATCCGCCACGTCATCATGCCCAACGAAACTGCAACTCAACTCCTCCAGTTCAAAAAGACGTGGATGGAATGCGCAGACACAGTCAGGTACCAGAGCTTGGGCCCCAAATCGGGCCTTTGGGATTTTGAGGTCCCAGTCCGACCGAAGTGCCGACCCATCCGGCGAGAGATGGGTATTTGGTGGGACGGGACGGCCCCCCTGTGCCTTGGCTATTGGCGCGATTCTCTCGGTAACGTACGTCAATCGACTATTTCTGAGCTTTGGCGACATCCCAGATTAGAAAACCTGCGGGAATGTCACGAGCGTCGCGACCTCGCGCAGGTGCCGGTCTGCTTGAGGTGCCCTGGCTGCGGGGAGGCGATTGCCCTCGCGTCCAAGCGCAGTGAAACGCGGGCAATGGCCGATTGAATCAAGGACGGCGGCCGGGAGAATACCCTCTTGGCCCCCTTCTCTGCAACGGGAGGAGTGCTATGGTTGGAACAAAGCGCACCTTGTGGAAGAGGCTGACGAGCGCATTCCCTGACTCCAAGAGTTCCGGACCGTCGCAAAAACGGTCCGAAGAGTCCCAGGCGTTCAGAAGACGACGGGTGAAGGAAGTCGTACTCACAATTCCTCATTATTTCAGAGTATTAGCTCGAATACGTCGACCAAGTGAAGTGTATGGATGGGCGTATTTCAAATTTCCATATCTATTCCCCCTTTTGGAGTTTCCCCTTTGCTTATCCGTCGAGGTCACGAACAAATGTAACTTTTCGTGTAGGCACTGCTATCGTCATACAGCTCCTCGGCCACAGGGTGAGATGGAGGTGGCATTATTCGAGAAGATCGTTCGCGAAGTAAGCCAGCATCGATCGTTTCGCTGGCTCAAGCTTTTAGGAGCCGGCGAAGCGGCCGTTCATTCCCGCTTTCGTGAACTCATGGCGCTCTTGGTTCGTCACACGATCCCCAGCGTGATGTACACGAATGGCTCCCTACTTCGTTTGTACCCACATCGCGAAATCCTGAGCTGGGGGTTCCAGAGAGTGGTGGTCTCCGTTGACGGCGTTGATGCCGAGGATTACGAACGGATTAGAGTTGGAGGTAATTATGCTGCGCTGAGGAAGGCCCTTATGGATTTCTACAAATGCCGAAACTCCTCCGGATGCAGAAGTCCAGTCATCGAAATCCACCACGTCATAATGCCCAACGAAACTGCGACTCAGCTCCTCCAGTTCAGTAAGACGTGGCTGGAAACCGCAGACTCGGTCAAGTTCGGGACCTTGTCAACGGGCCCTTCGGAATTTGAGGACCCCTCCCGACCGAAGTGCCGACATATCCGACGCGAGATAGGCATACGGTGGGACGGGACGGTCCCCGTGTGCGGTGGTCGCTATTGGCGCGATTCTCTCGGTAACATACATCACTCGACTGTTTCTGAGCTTTGGCGACATCCCAGAATAGAAAACATGAGACGATGTCACGAGTGTCGTGACTTCGCACCGACGCCGGCCTGCTTAAAGTGCCGGCAGTGCAACTAATGCCGACGTAGAATTCCCAAATGAGAATTCCGACCCCCCGCGGCCTGGCCCCGCCGAAGAGCGGCAGCTCCGCATGAATGCAAATTACCGATGGTACGTGGTGGGAATGCTCTGGTGGATTGCCTTTTTCAATTACGCCGACCGCCAAGCCATTTTCTCGGTCTTTCCCTTGCTGGAAAAAGAGTTTCACTTAACTCCCGTTCAGTTGGGATTGCTCGGCTCATCGTTCGCCTGGGTCTACGGGATTTGTGCGCCCTTGGCGGGCAACATCGTAGACCGGGTACGCCGCAAGACGGCCATCCTGACGGGATTACAGACCTGGAGCCTGGTTTGCCTGGCCACCGCCTTCTCCCGAAATTTCCGCCACTTGCTCTTCTTTCGCGCGGCAGAAGGCCTGGGGGAGACATCGTACTTTCCCGCCTCCATGTCGATGATCAGCGACTATCATGGCCGTAAAACCCGCTCGCGGGCGATGGGCATTCATCAGAGCAGCGTCTACGTCGGCACCATTGCCGGAGGGTTTTTCGCCGGCCTCATCGGCCAATACTACGGTTGGCGATCATCTTTCATAGTCTTCGGCGCCTGTGGAGTCTTGTTGGGGTTCCTGTTGAACCGGTTCTTGCGCGAACCCCAGCGCGGTGCCGCCGACCTCCACGACGTGGGTGCGCAGGAATCGGCGGCTGCTTCGCGGCGCATGTCCATCGGGGATTTTCTCCGGGTCGTCCGCAACACCCCAACGGTGGTCATCCTGATGCTCGCCTTCATGTGTCAAACTTTCACCACCATGGTCTTGTTCACCTGGATGCCGACCTTCCTCTACCACAAGTTTCATCTGAGTCTGGCGGCGGCGGGACTGACCGCGACCATTTACATCCAAACCGCCAGCATGGTGGGTTCGCCCGTAGGGGGATGGCTCGCTGACCTGCTTCGCCAGCGTACTCCGGGGGGACGGATCATCGTGCAGGGCATCGGCATTTTGTTGGAAGCGCCTTTTATGGTCTTATGCGCGCTTACCCATTCGACGTTCTGGTTGCCTGTAGGCCTGACGCTTTGGGGGCTTTCCCGCGGCCTCTATGAAGCCAATATCTTCGCCTCCGTATTTGACGTCGTGCGCCCGGAAGCGCGCGGCACCGCCACCGGTTGTATGAATACCATGGGCTGGTTGGTGGGCGGGGGGCTCTCGCCGATCGTGGTAGGTTTCCTGGCCGAGCGCCAGGGTTTGAGCGTGGCGATCGCCGCCACGGCGTTGTCCTATGTGATGGCAGGACTGTTCCTGTTTTCCGGGGTTTGGTTCTTCGTCAAACGCGACGCCGCGAAAATGGAGGCCGAGCTTGCCGTCGACGCGCGAGCGACCACTGTCTAGAAGGTCATCCTGATGCCGATCTGGGCGGCGAAGGGAATCCCCACCGTTGTACCAGGTCCGAAGAAATCCCCCAAGGCGCCGGAAGGGACCAACAGTTGCCGGGGATTCGTGATGGGAGTGGTCTCCGTGCAGGCCGCGTCTTGGCAGAACGCCGTGGCATTGAAGAGATTGTTGACGGGGGTGGGCAGCGCCCCGAGGTCGGTAACGTAGTTGGCCCCGGGATTGTTCCGGTTGAATAGGTTGAAAAACTCGATGAAGGGCATCACCACCCAGTGCTCGCGGAGTGTGACGGGCCGGCTGACCCGCATATCCACCTGCACGTAGGGGGTTCCGCGGAACTGGTCGAGCGTCGTTTGAACTCCATTCACCACGGCGCGATCGTCGAGCGCATCTCCCAAGCCGTTCACGTCCACGGGGGTGGTGAGGGTGATGGGACGAGCGCTTTCCACCTGGGCGAGCAGCGATGTCTCGAGGCCGCCCGGCAGGTGGAAGATCCCGGCCAGCACCAAGCGATCCGTCACGTCCTCCCCCGACGGACCGAAATCGCCTTTGCCGAAAGCGTGCAGCGGGTCGCACACCCCGTCCACGTAATCAAAAAGCTCGCCGAGCACACAACCCCACGTCTTCGCCTTGGAGAGCGTGTAGTTCGCCACCAGGTTGAATCGGCGGGTCACATTCCCTTGCAGGTGGACCATCATGCCGTCATAGCGCGAGCGGTTATCGGAACGGAATACCGTCAGGTTGGGAACATTGTTCATCTGGTCAGTCGAGTCCGAAGCGGGAAATAGCGGGGAGAACAGTGTGTATCCCGCCTGGTACTGGTAGCGGGCGTAGGAATGCACTCCTTGTTCATGGACCCAGTCCACGCCCAGGGTCCAATGCGAATTAAAGGCGTGTTGGACGCCGGCGCTGGCATGCAGGGCGTAAGGAGTCTTGTAGTGCGGATCGATGAGAGCCCCCGCGCCCCCCGCCGCCGCGCCCGGAATGCATCCAGGATCGCCTAAGGTAAGGCACGGGGCCGGAGCTTCGTTCACGGCCTGAAATGCCGTCACCCAGCCGTTCTGGGCGAGGTCGTTATAGTACTTGCCGATCCCGGCGCGAATGACCGTGTTCCCGCTACTCCCCGGAGAATAGGCGACGCCGAGGCGCGGCGCGATGGCCCCACGATAATCGCCGGGCGCCGCATTGCTGAGGGGAATTTGCAAAGCCTCAAGCGTCAACAGGGCAGGATTCTGCAACTGCGTGTGGCCCGACGCGTTAAAGAGTCCCACCGTCGTGTCGTACCGCAATCCGTAATTAATGATGAGATGCGAGGTTACGCGCCACGAGTCCTCCGCATAAAACCCAAGGCGTTGGAGGTTCTGCGAAAAGCTGCCATTAATGGCGGGGGTGTTCTGGCAGGTCGTACCGGATGTGGCCGTGACGCCGCACGCCAGGTCTACCGTGAACTGTTGTGGCTCGCCAAGATAGACCGCAGGGTTCTGGGCGAAAACGGTGAGATTCTCCGCCGTCCCCGAGAGCGCACCGCTCATCACGGGTTCGTGGATAAGGTCCACCCCGAAGCGCGGTGCATGACGGCCGGAAACATGGCTCACATCGTACCGGAACTGGTATTTCTCCTGGTCGCGCAGGACGGGGAAAGCCGTGATGGGCGTAACGAATTGGTTGTCGCCAAGAGTCTCGAACCCGGAAATGGTGCTGGAAGTCGAGCTGAAGGGAAAAGCCAGGGCAAAGCCCAGGTTCGAGTTGCGCGCTTCGGTGTGGTGCAGGTAGCCGGCATCCAGGGTGAGCGAGCCTAGCCAAGTCGGGCTGAAGGTGAATTGATTGCCGAGCGCGAAGCTCCAATAGCGGGAGACCGAGGTGGCTCCGGTAGACGGCAACGTGGCCTGTTGGACCAGGTCGTTCCGGGTGTGGTAATGGTCCGTGGCGGCGCGCAGAAACCACTGCGAGCGCGTGGACTCGGTCCAGTCGAAACGGGTCGTGCCCAGGTAGTCGCGGAAGGGAACGGGCACGTAGGGAGGTACCGTGATCGAGTTCGCCCCCGGAATCAATCCCTGCGACGCCAGCGCGGCCAGCGCGTTGAATTGCGTGACGCTCGCCGGGCTGTAAGCGATGCTGGCGTCTTCGTGTGCGGCTTCGAGGGACGAAAACAACCAAACTTTTCCTTTCTGAATTGGCCCGCCGATCGCGCCAATGTAGTTCTGCCGGGAGAAAGGCTGCTTGGGGTCGGGCGGAGGATTGTCGATGGGGAAGCGCGCATTCAGGCGGGCTGCGCGGTCGTAAAACGCCCCGTCGCCGTGCCACTGGTCGGTTCCGCGCTTGGTGACGATCACCACCGAGCCCGCCGTGGTGCGGCCGGTGTCCGCGTCTTCCTGCGAGGTACGCACGGCAAACTCCTGGATCGTGTCGGGCGAGAAATTTTGCAGGAACCCACCGATGTAATCATCGGAATTGTCGGCGCCATCCACCGAGAAGCTGAACGTTCAGGCCGGAACTCCCCCCGAAGGAGACGGCGGTAATGCGCGCCTTGGTGGGATCGGAGGGCTCCACCGGCTCGGTTCCGGGAACGAGATAGGCGATGTTGGCGAAGGTGCGATGCGCCAGGGGAATATCGCGCAAATCCTGCGCCGAGACGGCACCCTGATGCACGGTCCCGGTGTTATCGATGGCCTGGGTGGTAATGGAAGAGGCTTGGCCTTGGACGTTCACACGCTGCGCGAGAGCCGCCAGCCTCATCGTGACCGTGATGCCTTGTACCGAGCTGACCACAACCACGACCTCCGCGCGGGCTTCAGCAAACCCGTGGGCATTCACGATCACCTGATAGTTGCCCGGAGGGAGGCCATCCAGCCGAAAATTCCCGAACGTGTCCGCGGTGGCATGGCGCTCGAGCGCCGACCCCGCCGCTCGAACCACAATAGCCGCCGCCGGCACGCCTCCTCCGTTCGAATCTTGCACCACGCCGACGAGTGCGCCTCGGGGGTCCTGCGCTTGCGCCACCCAGGATAGCAGCCCCATGCACACCAATAGGAAGAGCAAGCCACCGCGCCAGCCTCGCGCGCTCGCGCGCCCTTTCCAAACGCCGTCAACTAGAAATGAGTGTGTGATGCTGGTCATTCGAGATTCCCTACGTAGCAAGTATAGCGCGGACCCGTTCTATAGGTCCTCGGTTTTTTGTTGTTAATAGGGGACGATCCGCCGCAGCCCAAGGCGCCTTCGGCACATTCGTTTTGATAGCAGTTGCGCTCGGAGCCGTCATATTTTCGGAATTCAGAATTCATAATTTGTTTTTCCTTCTTGACGTATTTCTCCTTTATTTTCATTAACATCGTGGAGAGAACGGTCTAACTCATTTGTTTTCATCAACATCGTGGAGAAGCGGGAAATGGACATTTTTTCTATATGTGTTTTCGGTGACTTACAGAATGTTAGCCTCATTTTTTATTTCCCTTTTTTTTCATGACCCCTTTCCACCCTCAATCGACTAACTATTTTAGTTTCAATAATATAGACTTTTCCAAGATTTTCGCTAATCATCGCCAACCCCTTTTGTTTCTGGTATATCGTGGAGAGCCGCGTCCCCTTTTTCATCCCGGCCTCCCCTAATTCAACCTAACTCTTTTTATTTGAGTGATATAGGGTTTAAGACATTCTGGCCATAAACCATTAACCCCTTTTGTTTCTGATACATCGTGGAGAGCCGCGTTTTTCAAAATCCATCCATCGGCCACTCAGAGCATTTAATTTTCAGCCGCAGGTTGGTGCCCCGCCGGACTTCCCGAACGTTGGATTCTTGCCTTCTCCCCATGAGCATCGCATCAAGATCAGGAGTCAACCTGCTGTCTATTACCCGCGGCCCGCCCCCCGCACCTACCGCCTTCTGCCTTCGCCCTCCCATGCTCACGCCTATAAACTACCGCGCTGAGCTACTGGTTTGTCAAGGAGATTATTATCGAAATTCCTACGGGCAGGAAAAAATCGTAAAAGGGGGATGTCTAATTGTCCGAAACCGTCACCGCGCATAAGCAAAAGGCGTGCGTGATCGATGAATGTTGTGTCATTGGAAATTCCTGATCAGCACCGCGTCGCGCGTTTCCGTGCCGCAGGAAAGCACCTGTAGCGCCCGCCGTTGGGGTCCGCGGTTCTTCCCGTGAAAGAACTACAAATCTCGATGAGAGTGGCCTGCCCCGGAGTCGGAAGTGTGAATCTAAGGAAGAACCACGGGGTCGAAAAACCATGGTGTCGCGAATCAAGCCGTGCTGAAATCAAAGGACTTAGCACTATGGGCTCCGGGTTTGCCTGACGCCGAGGTTTTTCATGAATTTTCGCGGGCCGTAGGCCCATCACGACAGACCTCAAAGGCGGAGGCGCTACACTTGCTTCGATGCAGAAACTATCCGCGCCCGGTTGACGCTCGGCCAAGCTGTTAAAGACGATCCACGATGCCGGTGCTGTCCACCCGGAAGTGTGGTAAAATATGACTCGATCATACTTTACGCATTGAGGAGGATAATTGAGGACGATCACGGCAACTCACCTGGCGCGCAATCTACGGCGGATATTGGATCGATTGGCCGTCGAGGGCGAGGGTGTCGTTATCGAAAGGAATCGCCAACAGGTTGCTCGCCTCCTCCCCGGTCCGGCGCGACAAACCGCACTGGAAGCCATGGCGGACCTCTATCGAACCCTCCCGGACGACGCTGCCGCCACCTGGGAGGCGGATAGCCGCAAGGGGCGGTGGAAGGGAGGCCGGCTCGATAAGGGGCTTCGCGATCCATGGGCTTTTTGATGGACACTTGCGTGTGGATTGATGTGGAGCGGGGCTCGCTCGCCCCTGCCGACGTGGCGGCGCTGACCCACGGTGAACCCATTTTTATGTCTCCCATAACTCTCGCTGAGCTGCGCTTTGGCGCGGAGATCGTCCTTGACCCGGGAATCCGCCAGCAGCGGTTGGCCGCCCTCCGGCGGCTCGAGCGCAAGCCTCTTCTGTATATCGACGGCACGACCGGAAGTATTTTCGGCAGCCTTGCCGCGCAGATTAAGGCCGCTGGTTGGCAGCATCGTTACCGCGTTCAAGACCTCTGGCTTGCCAGCCAAGCCTTGCAACATGCCTGCCGCCTGTTAACCCGAAACAAGCACGATTTCGAGGATATTCCTGGCCTCAACCTCTTGCTATACCAACTGGCGCGACACCAACCTTGAGCGGGTGTAGCGCGGACCCCCGCTTTTGGGGTCCGCGGCTCTTCCTGTGAAAAACCCACAAACCTCGATGAGTAGCGCGCCGCCGGATTCGGAAGCGTGAACCCAGGTAAGAACCGCAGACCTCAAAGGCGGAAGTCTGCGCTACATTGCTTGCCCATCATTGGAAATTCTTGATCAACACCGCATCTTTCGGATCCGTGCCGCGGGACAGGGCCAGGCGGCCATCGGGGGACCAGTCGAACCAGAAAATCTCGTCCGAAGTGAAATGCGTCACGGCCTGAAACCGTGCAGTGAACGGCCGGAAGATCCCTGGAGCTTGGCGTACTCGGCCTTGGCCTGCTTTAGGATGGGGATGTCGGGGTCGGCGTCTTTCCAGAGGGTGAGGAAATCCTGATAGGCGGCGCGAGCTTTGGCGAGGGCGGCAGGCTGTAGCACGGGCAGCCTGCCCCGATTCATCGGGGTCTCGCTCGTGGTGCTCCCGCGCTTTCTCACGTCTGGGACGGCCGTGCCACCAATGCCGGGTTCGAGGGCATAGGCACGGGCAAGGCCGAGACGCGCCAGCGCGCCGGTGGCGCAATTCAAGACGATGCCAGCATGGTCGAGGATTTTCTGAAATTCGCCTGCCGCCGCGCTGCCCTGGCCAGCTAGGTAGGCCTCACCCTGCGTGTACACAGGATAGAGGCACGCGATGTTCACGGCTTCAATGGGGAATCCTAACTCCAAGGGAGATGAAACGGCTTGCAGCCGATCCAAGGCCCCAGCCGGATTACTTTTCGCAAGTTCCATTCGCGCGTCGATGGTAGGAAGCCAATAGTCATTCACGAGTGTATCGAGGGGAAGCCGTTTTTTGAGATTACTCTCCAGCCTGCGCGCTCCGCCCTCGTCGCCGCTCCAGGCGTCGGCGAGTGCTGCCTGCGCTTCCGGGTCCCGGCTGTCTGGTGCGAGCGTAAGGGCTGCCTCTGTCTCCCGATAAGCCTCAGCAACGTTGCCGAAGGCTACCTCCCATAGTGCCGCGTCCAGACGATACGCCGCAGCGACTTCCGGGTTGTCGGCGCGCACGGCTCCCCCCCAGCCCGTCGAGTCAGCTCACGTGCCTTCGCGAGATGCCCGCCATAGGCCTCCGTGTCGGCTTCGGCCGAGAGAATTTGATGTCGCCGATCAGGCTTGCTATCAAACCATGCGGCTTGGCTAGCCATGCCCTGGGTGTCCCCGGCGAGGAAGGCGAGACCGTACAGGCCCAAGTGCAGGTTATCATCATCCAAGCCGCGTGACAGTGCCTCTTCAAAGGTTTTCCGCGCCTCGTCGAGGTGACCTTGTGCTCTGAAATCTGCGCCTTGATTTACGTAATAGTGTACGAAATTGGGGTTGAGGCGCAAAGCTTGACGGTTCAGTTCCACGGCTGCGGCGTAATCCCCCTCTCTTGCCCGATCGTCGGACAGATTACCGCGGGGGAGTTCGTCCCTGGGATAATGCTCGATGTATTACTGCCAGGTCTGGTCGGCCTTCGCGAGCTCCCCTGTCACCTTTTTGTAATATTGCGCTGTGATATCAAGTTTTTCCCACTCGCTTGTGTGCTCGCGCAAGGCAAACGCCTTGGTGATGTATTCACGGGCGCGCCCAGTGTGCCCGACGTACTTAGACTGGACTCCGAGCGCCACGTAGGCAAAAGCGAAGCTGGGGTCGAGCTCGATGGCATGCTGAAAGAAGGGCAGCGCCGCCAAGGGGCCTTTCTCGTTTCGGGCCTTCACCCCCAGGCTGAAAGCTTTGAGCGCCTCGAGCGAAGAGGTGGTGGCCTGTTCCAGCGGCGTATCGAATTTCTGCACCGAGGCCAGCGATTCGCCCAACTCCTCGCGCAGCTTGGTTGCCTCCTGGCCCAGAGCGTTCAGCACACCTTCTTTGCCCGCGGCCGTCGCCTGCTCCTCGGCCAGCGTTTCTCCGCCGGCGCAACCTACCGCCTTCAACCCCAGCACGTATTGGCTCCCCAGCGCCGCAATTGAGCCCGCGATATAGGCTCGGCTGTGGGCGCGCTGGCAGACCTCGCGCGCCACTTCGCCGGTCAACGCCGTGCCGGTAGGGCGCTGCATCAACCGCAGTGCCGCGGCCACCTGACTGTCCGAAAGGACACTTAGAAAGGGCGATTGGCGCAGCGCCCCCGCCCGCCCTTGCTTCAGGGCGTCGCCAAAGGCTGGGTCGCCCGTCGTGTTCGTGAAGTCGGCAAGGACGATCGTATCCTCCTCGGTGAGGCGTCGAGACTGGCGCCGGGCATGAAAGAGATATGTCCCGGCCGCCGTCGCGATGACGACGAGCCCGACCGCCACAAGCCAGCGCCGTTGCTGTAGCGGCGGTGTCCCCACCACCGTTCGGCGATCAGAGATCGCCGCTACAACCGCCCGGTCGGATTCCGTATCGCGCTTCAGGCGTTTCAGGTCGGCGCGAATGTCCGAGGCGTGCTGGTAGCGTACGTCGCGGTCTTTCTCCAACGCCTTTTCGATGATGGCTTGGAGCCGAGTGTTAATGGCGGGATTCAGGCGCTGGGGCGGGGTGGGTGGGCGCGTCAGAATCGCTTCCCGAATCTCCCCCGAATTCGCGCCGCTGAATGCCTGCTGGCCGGTCGCCATTTCGTAAAGCACCGCGCCGAAACTGAACAGGTCGGTGCGTGCGTCCAGCTCTTCGCCTCGCGCCTGTTCCGGCGACATGTACGCCGCCGTCCCCACCGTCGAACCGGGGATGGTCAAATCCTCGCGCTCGAGGGAACGAGTGGAAGCATCGTGCGGGGGGACCCCCTCACCCGCCTCGCTCCGCTCGGCACCCTCTCCCCCAAGGGGGCGAGGGTTGTTTTCTGCTCCCCCGATGGGAGGTGGGCTGTCCTCGGCTAATGGCCCGGTTCCTAATTCCTGACCCCTAATCCCTAAGCCCTGAAATTTCGCCAGCCCGAAGTCCAGGATCTTGGCATTTCCGCGCTTCGTCACACAAATGTTCGCCGGCTTGATGTCGCGGTGCACGATGCCCTCGGCGTGCGCGGCTTCCAGGGCGTATGTAATCTGGATGGCGAGATCGAGCATCGCATCAACTTGTAGGGGGACGCCATGGCGTTCCCCTACGGGTCCCGGCCCTGCAATCAGGTGCTTCAGGGTCTGGCCCTCCATGAACTCCATCGCCAGGAAGGGCTGCCCCTCTACCTCGTCGATCTCATGGACCGTGCAGATGCGGATGATTGAGCGCCGAGGCAGCCCGCGCCTCGCGCTGGAATCGGGCCAGTGCCGTGGGATTTGTCGCCAGGCCCGTGGGTAGGAATTTCAGCGCCACCTTGCGGCCCAGGCGGAGGTCTTCCGCCTTATACACGATGCCCATGCCGCCCCCACCCAGCCGCTCCAGAATGCGGTAGTGCGACACGGTCCGGCCGATCAGATCGGAATGGGTAAAGTCGGCGCCGCCCTCGGGAGCAGCGGCGGCAGGCGGGCCTCCGATGGCGAAGCCCGGCGCGATGCCCATGGGCGCGCCCATGCCCTCGACTTGCCGGGCAGCACGGTCAGGCCCCTCAGGCTTCTCCGGCGGAATCAGTTGGGGAGGCACTGCGGGCGATTCCTCCGCCGAGTCGCTCGAAGCCGGCTCGCTTCGCTCCGGGCCAGCCTCCAGCGGAAAAATGAACCGGAAGCCGCGGCGCGGCAGGGTTTCGACGTAGCGGGAAGTGCCCGCGTCATCACCCAGGGCTTGCCGCAGTTTCTTGATTGCGGTGCCGATGCTGTGATCGAATTCGACAATCATGTCGTTCGGCCACAAGCGCTTGCGGATTTCTTCCCGCGTCACCACCTCGCCGGGATGCCGAAGCAGCAGGAGGAGAATTTGGAAAGGTTGCTCTTGCAGACGAATGCGAAACCCGCCCTTGCGCAACTCACCCGCGCGGACGTCAAGTTCAAAATCGCCGAAGCTGATCCGTTGCACGGGAGTATCGCCCACTGACTCCCTCACGGTGGGATGCAGGCATTCTATCACGGCCGAACTCTTGGCCTTCAATGAATGAAATATGCAAGCGGTGTCTCGCGGGTTGACGCCCTGACGAGTCGGGGCGATTTCGCGAAGGGAATTGCGGGAAGTGACTGCTCCGCTCAACGGGCGGCGGGGCGCCGGAAGGTCGGTTCACTTCAGTTGGGCGGCCGCTTCTGGGCAAGCCGATAATGGTGGATGGCGATAGCGATGGCCGGGGAAATCCCCCCGCCATAAGCCGGCTCCACGCGGACAACCTCGCCCTTGCAGGCGACCTCGGCATGGACGCCATCCCGGCTCACCGGAGGAAACTCCAGGCGCACATCCAGAGTTGTCTTGGGCTCAATGGCAGACAAAGTTCGAAACAGAACTCCAGTGCGACTGACATTTTCCGTCCATGCCTCGAACCATTCTGAGCTTTGGGGCAGGCGATAGCGAATTGGAATGTGGATCGGGAAACGCTCCGCGCGGAGCGAGGCTGCGTGTGTTCTTTTTACCATAGCGTAATTCCTAATTATATTTACGCTGCCCGGAAGGTCGCCGGTTCATTATTGCTGAACCCTCGCCATCAACATGATCATTTCAGCCTTTGAGAATTACTCTCCCCCCCCGAATCCGAAAAGGTAACCCACCAGCAATTGTTGCAAGCGCTTTGCCAAAAGGTTAGATTTTCGGGTGGGTCTAACAGATTGATATAACAAGACTTGCAACTCTGCACGGCCGAGAAAGGGCGATATGTGCGCAAGAGATTGCGAAGTTTTGAAATACTTGAGTAAAGTCTACTTGGCAACAAATGGGGCTCAGACGCCCGCCGTTGAGATAGGCAATTCTCCCTGCGTCATTTGAACGAGTGTTTCGTGGCGAAAAAGCAGCATGCATAGCGTGGAACTCCCCCGCCGATTTAGGGGCGGCACTCCCTCTCCTCGGAGAGGGCCAAAATGACATTTTGGCAAACCTACTAAAGAAAGTCAATACGCGAAGTTTTCGTATTCCACAAGTGACTTATTTGGAAATGGCATGGGAGTCCCGGCCGTCAGTGGTCATGGGCAAGATGGCCGTGCCCCTTCATTGAATCGCTACCATATTCCCGCGCTGTCGTCCCTTCGCCGCACTCAAGTGGGCGAAGGTCAGCACCCCCTTTCCAGGCGGGAGGCCGCAAGGTCGGGTCTCACTCCTCGTCTTCCGACTCGGATGCGGGTTCCGGTTCAGCCTTAAGTTTGATTGCCCCAAGGCCGGCTCCGCTCAATTGGCGGTTTAGGGCGGGAAGATCGGTTGACCGGATCGCTTTCCAGCGCGCCATCACCGCCGCAACCTCCTTCTCGACGGCCGCGAGCGCGGCGGTCTGCGTTGCCGTTGGGGCGGCGTCCGAGCCGCCCACCTGGCCGTAAAGCTGGCCCAATTCGCCCGCCACATGGGAAAGCGTAGCCTCCGGCGAGGCTGGGGCTAATCTTCCCCTGGGGCTTTCCGCGAGCTCGGACACCTTCTTGCGCAGCGCGCCCACGGCTTCCGCCACCGGCCCGCTGACCTGCTTCGCCAGCGTTTCGAGCTGATGGTCAAGCCCGCGCGCCTCCGCCCGGGCATCGAAACATTCATTGACCAGCGCGGCCAGATGGGTTTCCATCTCATGCTGCTGCCGCAGACCCGCGGCGGGCGTCATGACGCGCGGGTCCATCACCACGGTGAGCGGCGCCGTCAAGGTCTTGCCACCGGCGGTGAGCCGCACGGTGTATCGCCCCGGCAGCACGCTCGGTCCCAGCGGCTCGCGTGGGGTGTCATGGGGAACCGCTGAAATCGGATACCCGTACGCCGACGATTGCGGCGGAGCCTCGCGCAGATCCCACACCCAGCGGTGCATACCCGGCGCGCTGGATAGAGTCACCGGCACGCGGACCCAGTAGGTCGGTATCGTCAGGGTCTTCCCGAGCGACTCGAGCGTGAACGGCGGTTTGTCGTCGCTCGAGTAGCGGCGGATCCGCTTGCCCGCTGCGTCCAGAATCTCGAGGGTGACGGGACCCGTTGCGCCCTCCCCGAGAACGTAGTCGATCACCGCGCCGTCAGGAGGATTCTGGCCGGCGGGCTCGTCAGGGGGCAGGGGCGTGTCAGTGTAGGTGTCGCGCCGGACGCGGTAAGCGGAGGCGGGTTTGAACAGGTAAACGCCCGCGCTCGCCGCCGCGGCCAACTGACGAAGGGGGGTGATGTCGTCGAGCACCCAGAACGAGCGGCCGTGCGTCCCCACCAGCAGATCATCATTGTGAATCCAAAGGTCGCGCATGGAGGTGTGAGGCAGGTTCAATTGCAGAGACTGCCAGTGGTCGCCTGCGTCAAACGATACCCACACCGCATTCTCCGTTCCGGCGAACACCAGGCCCTTCGCTACCGGGTCCTCGCGGACCGTGTCCACCGGACCCGCGTCGGGCAGGCCCTCGACCGTCTTCTGCCAAGTCTTGCCGCCGTCGCGCGTGCGGTAGATGTAAGGGTGCAGATCGTCAATCCGGAATCGGCTGACCGAGGCGAAGGCGGTGTCATTATCGAAGTGCGAGGCTGAGATCTGCGTCACCTTGCTCCACGGCGTTAACTCCGGGGGCGTGATGTTGCTCCAGTTTTTGCCCCCATCGCGCGTGATCCAAATCAAACCGTCGTCCGTCCCGGCCCACAGCCTGTTGATGTCCTTGAACGACGGGGCCAAAGCATAAATGACGCCGCGGACTTTGGCCGCGTTTTCGTCTTTTGCCGCCAAGTCGCCGAGGCTCGGGGGAATTCCGGGTTGGGGCCGGGTGAGGTCCGGGCTGATGGTCTGCCACGACACGCCGCCATTGTTGGTCTGGAAAAGGACGTTGGCCGCGAAATAGAGGATGTGCGGGTCGACGGGCGAAAATATGATCGGTTCGGTGCGATCGGTGCGGTATTTGCCGCTGCGGAGCACGATGGGCGTTACGTTCTGCACCTGTCCGGTGGTCCAGTCGAACTTTGACACCTCGCTGCGGCCCGCCCCGTAGACCATGCGGGGATGAAGCGGGTCGGGGGCGACGTATCCGTATTCGATGACGCCCACCGGGTGCCATTCGCGGAAGGTGATTTCGCCGTCATTGCCGCGGCTGGCGGTCCCCACGGAGCCGCTCTCCTGCTGGCCTCCGTATACGCGATAGGGGAACTCATTGTCGGCGATGACGTGGTAAAGCTGCGCCGTCGGTTGGTTGTACCAGGAACTCCACGTTTCCCCGCCATTCATGGTGACGATGGCGCCCTGATCGCTCACCAGCAGAATCGTGTTGGGGTTGTCAGGATTGATCCAGATGTTCTGGTAGTCGTCACCGCCCGGCGCGCCGCGAATGCCCGTCCACGTCTTGCCGCCGTCATTCGAACGCCAGGTGACGATGCTGGTGGTGTAGACCACGTCGGGATTCTTCGGGTCTACCTTGGGAACCGCCAAATCGCCGCCCCCGATGCGGAGCGCGGGACGTTTGTCGTTGGTGATTTGGGTCCAATGCGCACCGGCGTCATCCGACCGGTAGATGTGTGTCTCGTGGGTGGTTGCCAAGCTCGAGTAAAGCCGCCGTGGGTCGCTCGGAGCGATTGCGACGTCAGCCTGCATCAAATCCTCGGGCAAGCCTCCGGCGAGTTTATTCCACGTGTCGCCGCCGTCCGTGGACTTGAAGATTCCGCCGCCCGCGCCGCCATACGCATTCCCATCCTCCCAAGGCCCCTCGCGCGCGGGCCACAGGCACGCATAGAGCACATCGGGGTTCGAAGGGTCCATCTCGATGTCCGACCCGCCGGTATTCTCATCCTTAAACAGGATCTTCTGCCACGTCTCGCCGCCGTCGCTGGAGCGATAAATACCGCGTTCCGCGTTGGGGCCGTAAGGATGGCCGAGGACCGCTGCAAACAAACGGTTGGGGTTGCGGGGATCAATGACGAGCGCGGGAATTTGCTGCCCGTCGCGCAGGCCGAGGTGGGTCCAGGTCTTGCCGGCGTCGGTGGACTTGTAGATTCCGTCACCCACCGAGAGATCCGGCCGCTGCAAGCCCTCACCACTCGCCACATAGACGATGTTGGGATCGGAAGGGGAGACTGCGATAGCTCCGATCGACTGCGTCGGCTGATCGTCGAATATCGGGTTCCAGGTGCGGCCGTAGTCGTCCGACTTCCACACGCCGCCGTTGACCTGGGCCATGTAAAAGACGTTGGGTTGGCTGGGCACGCCGGTGGCGGCGCGCGTCCTCCCGCCGCGGAACGGACCGATCATGCGCCAGCGCATCTCCTGGTATAGCGTCGGTGAGTACGGTTGCGCACCCACCCAGGCCGCGACCGCGCACAAGGCAAGAACACTAAGCATGAGACAACGGCATCGATTCATCAGGACCCTCCGGTGGAGACAGACTAGAATAAACCCAATCCGCGCCAGCCGGAATGGGAATCAGCCTAATTTATTGCAGTAGTTTTTACACGTTCGCTCGTTCTTTGGATGCTATGAAACAGGATTGCATTGAACCGGAAGGCGTTAGGTTGGTGGACCTTCGTCCTTTCCGTCTGCAAGTAGTTTTTGATGTCCTTGAGAATCGGACGTGATTTTGACTGGCGTAACCCCCGGCGCTGCTCGCTATTCAGTTTTGCCTCGCGCGCTTCCCGCTCCACTGCATACAAGAGCTCAATGTACGCCAGCATCACCGTGGCTCGAAACAGGTCGGATGTCTGCGCCTCAAAAAAGGTAGCCGTCTGGTGAACCCATCTTCCCCGATTTCATCCCAGGGCCGATACTTCCCCACAGAGAAAGCCACATATGCAGGTGGAGATCGCCGGACGGGCGAGACAAGCGATCGGGCTCTGGATGAGCCAGGGAGCACGCAACCTCACGGATGCAACGGAAGGCTTCCTGGTCGGCAAACGATACCTGATTCATGACCGGGACCCGTTGTTCACGGCAGAGTTCCCGGCGATTCTGGCGGCCAGTGGGGTACAATCGGTGAAACTGCCGCCGTGGTCGCCCAATCTGAATGGCCATGCGGAGCGATTTGTCAGAACCATCAAGGAAAACTGCTTGGACCAGATGATCTTATTCGGAGAAGGCCCTCTGCGGAAAACGATTCGCGAATTCGTGGCTCATTATCATGGCGAGCGAAACCACCAAAGTCTCGGAAACCGGTTGATCATCCCGCTACAATCCGCTTCTCCAAGAGGAGATCTGAACCGCACGGGTACATTTTCTGGCCGGGGCTGGCGCCGTTTTGAGTTTTTGGACGTTACGGGGGAACTGGGGCAGCGCGGACCTGTTTTGTAGGCCCGCGCCTTTTCCTTGGCCATAGGGGACGAGCCCCGACCGACAAAACAGGTCCGGGTTGCAATTCCTGATGTACTGAATTTACTTCATATTGACCGCAAGCAACCTTACTGGGCCGAGCAGGCCCGAATCGCGCAGCGGCGTATCCTTCGTAAAGTGTTGGAACGTGATGAAGGTGTACTTCTTCTCCGCCGAGGGTTGCCGGTCACCGACCAGGCGGTTAACCCAGAGGTTGGTGATCTTGATTTCGAGATGGTTGCGGCCCGGCTTGAGCGTGGAAGTTACATCCAGTTGAAAGAGTGGCTTCCAGAGGATCCCCAGCGGCTTCCCATTTACTGAAACCTCGGCCATCTCCTTTACCTCTCCGAGATCCAGCAGCACCTTCGCGCCTGGCTTAAACCAACTCGCCGGGGCGTCGATTTCCTTCGTGTAGGTTGCGGTGCCAGAGAAGTATTTCACGCCGTCGATCGAGTGCTTCGTCCACGACGTCAAGCCCTCTAGGTGTATGGACGGCGGCGCGCCCCAATTCGGGGGGAAGCTCACGTCCCAGGGTCCTTCGACGGTAGTCACGACAGTGCCGACCGGATGCGGCAAGGTCCGCGACGGCTCTGCAGCCGGATGCCGGAATACCACTAGCACCGAACCCCAGGGGTCGAGGCGCAGGGGAACGGCGGTTCGGCCATTCGCAATCATATATTCGGCCGTCTCGATCTCACCCGTATCCGAGTGCCAGAGTTCTGCAGCCTTGCCTTGCACGCGGAAGCTCGCTTCCACCTCTTCCACCCGATCCCTCCGATTGGCCACAAAGTAGATGTCCGCATCCGCGCTGTGCCGGTGGAGCGACACGAGAAAGGTATCAACCTCCGGCCGGTTGTACTCGAAATCCGGCGGAGTATTCAGCGCCTCCATGACCTCTTGTAGCGGCTTGCCCCAATAAACCTTTCCTCTCCCGCAGGCATGTTCGGTAATCGTCCTGCCGTCGCAGTCACCCCAAACTTCGTTCGCGAGGAGTCTGATTTCCTCGTCGGCTGAGGGGTAGCTCGAGAGGCTGGGGGAGTTGGTGGGCTTGGGTCCAACTGCCGTGGCGCCCGCCACCACGAAATCGCGGATTTTCCGCAGAACGGGCAGGGTGAGCCGGTTGAGAGTGTCGGGAAGCACCAGCACGCGGTAGCTCATGCCGTCGGGCAACACCAGCCGACCGTTTTCGACGGACATCCGCGTGAGCAGCACCTCCGTATTAAGGTAATCGTATCCGTAGCCCTCCGGTGGCTCCGGCTTTACTTTTTCCCAAAAGGGCACCGCCACCGGGGCGCCTTCACCGTAGTAGTAGGCGAGATCGCCCACGAACAACCCTTGCCGCAACATATAGCCGCAACGCGCCAGGTACGACATCCACGGGCCTGCCTGTTCGGCATAGGTGATGTTGCGCGTGAAATGCTGACCATAAATCGACAGGGTGAATCCCGGCTTATGACCCTCCGCAAATGGCTGGTGTACCGAGCTGGCGATGGAGAAACAATTCACGCCCAGGGCGAGCATGTAGTCTGCCAGTTCCTTCAGGGTTGAGGGCGGGCCCCAATCGTCGGTCCAGGCGGCGGTGAAGGACTCGGCCGCGACCAGGTTCTTGCCATAGATATGCGCGGACGAGGCCGCCTCGCGAATGTCGGCTTCATATGCAGGGTTGTACACTCCCGCCTTTTCCGACGTCCAGAACTCACCCATGGGGATATCGACGCGGCCCTTGTTCTGAAGCGCGTCCTGAATCATCGGGAAGCCTACGCCCGCCGCCTCCGCAAAAACCTGCAGGCGCCGCTGGTGTAAGAATTCGTCCGTCGCTCCGTAAAAACACTCCGCGACAAGATCGGCGATCGTGCGGCGCAGATCCCACAGGAAGCGATCACTGACGTCAGCACTTTCCACGACACGGCCAGTTAACACCGGCAGATAGGGTTTTGCATCGTACCCGCGCCGGGCGTGGAACTCATTTAACATATCATCGGTCCAGTTTTGGAGGCCGGCCTCCCAGCTATCCATCAAAAAGTACCGGAAAGTTTTACCAAACTCGGGACCCAGAGTCTCGGCCAGCGGATCAACCCAACCGTGCAAGTAGGACTCAGCGTACTTGCGGCTCAGCTTATCGACCTCGTATCCCGTCTCATCGGGCGGAGCCGGGTGGATCGTGGCCCCGGTGAGCGAATAGCCCAAGCGCAGAATCACCCACTTCCCCGCGGGCACGTCCCATTCGAGGTTGCCATCTTTGTCCATCAGCGGGGTCAAATCTACAACGTTGGCGCGGGGAATTGCGGCCGCGGGAGGTACAGCGGGCGTTGGAACCGAGTCATATTCAAACATGGTGCCGAACCCCGCCTTCTCCTCCCAGCGATGCACCCGCGCTCCGGAATGGAACTCCATCTGCGCGACTCGGAATTCTTTGGGTGGGGCATGCCTCCGATTAGCGGGGATGTCGGTAGCGGGGGAAGGAACAGGGCTCGGCGGAGGTGGCGTCAGTAAGACCCGATAGAATCGCGCCGAGGTCTCGGGGAAAGCGAAAGTGCGCAGGGGGGCGCCCTCATACGCCGCACCCGGCAGAGTCAAGAGGGTGAAAAAGTTCGTGCCTTCCTGGCTTGCCTGCACTTCGCCCTTGGGTATTTCGTTGCCTCCCTCGCGTAAAATCGAGATCGAGAAGGCACGCGTCCGGAAGGGTTGGGCAAATTCGAACTGGACCCAAGCCGGCTGATCATCCTTGGGGAAGGGAAGGGCCACCGTCTTGCTCAGGTCGCCACCAACCAGTGTCGCCAAGTCGAGATTGCCGGCGCTCGAGGTCACCTGCGGATGGAGATCCGCCATCAGCACTTCACCTTCCGGCAGACGATAGGCGACGACCGCGCTGTCAGCATAATGGGTGGGGTAAGGCGCCGGCGTCGGCTTCGTCCAGGGCTTGGCCCCGGCGGCCATTTCCGGCGGCTCGATGACTTCGCGGGGACGCTCCACGTTCTGCAAAGTGCCATTCACCGAAGGCGGTGGCTCGAGCTTTGCGGTAAACTTGCGCGGACCTTCCACACGCGTCTCACTCCAGACAGCCTTCTTCATGGCTTCCTCGGGCTTGACCCACGGCCCTCCGCATTCGCTCCAACCCGGCGAAATGTTGGTGGTCATGTCCAGCCCCAGCCGGTCGCACTCCGCTGCGGCGAAACGGAACGCCTCCCTCCAACCCGGACTCAACAGCTTCAGTGGTTGGTCCACATATTGGGCTGTGCCCAGATCGGCCTCGACATGCTGCACGCCGCCGAGACCGACACGCTTCATCCACTCCAGATCGAGAGTAATGCCTTCCTTGGTCACGTTGCCGCTCATCCAGTGCCACCACACGCGGACTTTGGCTGAATCCGGTGGCGCTTTGAAGGCGCGCTCCAGGGCGTCAACGGCTCCTTGCCCCGTGGCCGCGCCGGCCGACCCGACATGGAGTGAAGGCACGATGACCGCACCGACCCCTGCCGACGATACACGCTTAAGAAATTCCCTGCGACCCACAAGATTCCACTTGGCTTGTTTAAGGACGTCTTCTTCACTCATGATGATTTTCTCCTTGGAGTTGTACCAGGAACGAGTATTCACCGGAATCGATGGCCACCAAGGCGTGGTTGCCCTCGATCCGCAGAAACTTCACGCCGGTTGCTTGGGCGAGAGGTTTCCCACTCTCGGTGATTACGCCGGGGTTCTTGGCCGGCAGATAGACCGTGGCGGTCGTGCTCGCCGGGATATTCACGTGAAGGGTAAAGCGGTCTGCTTCACGCTTCCAGTCGGTCGAAATGGGCCCGCGAATGGATTCATATTTCGCCCGCGCCCAAGCCAGATTGCCGAGCACGGGGCGGATGATGATTTTCTCGAATCCCGGACCTGTTGGGTCGGTGCGAATCCCGGCAATTTCCCGGAACAGGAAGGAACCGATGCAGGCGCCAAAGGGATGAAAGCGCGAGGCCCCGCCGGTGTCACTTCCCGCAATGTTTTCCACCGATTCCCCCAGAGTGCTCCACCCATCGGCAATCATTTGGAGAAAACCCGGGGCGTCCTCCTGCATGGCGACGGTGTAGCCCAGGTCTTCGTAACCCCAGTCCGGCAGGCTGTGAAGCATCGGCATGACGCCGACGAAGCCCGTGGTCATGTGGTCCTTATGCTGGTGGATATCTGCAATCAAGCGCTCGAGCGCCAAGTCGCGCTTGCCCTCCGGAACCATGTCGAGATACAGGGGCAACACTTGGTCGGTTTGCGTCTCGGGAGCGTAGAGTCCGGTCTGCGGGTCAAAGAAGTGCTGATTGAAACTGGTTTTGATTTGCTCCGCCAATTGCCGGTACTTCCGGGCGTCATCAGTTTTCCCGAGCAGTTCGGCGGCCCGCACCACCGCCATGGTGCAGAAATAATAGCCGGCGGTGGAGGTCTGGACGATTGGCGTGCGCGTCGGCCGGCCGGTATGGAGCGCGCCGACCTCCAACCAATCCCCCAGCCACCAGTCAACGAGGTTGTCCTTGGAATTACGGCGCAAGTAATCCACCCAGTGTTTCATGGGTTCATAAGCTTCTTCCAGCGCGCGCTGGTCGCCGTAGTACTCGTTCAGTTTCCACGCCACGTAAGGCAGCGTGCCTCCCCACCAGGGATCGGAAAACTCGGGCGGCGAGCCATCGGGACGGCTGCGCCCCCAGCCGTTGGTAGGAACAATGGGTGGCACATGGCCATTCGCTTCCTGTGCGTCGATCATGTCAAACAGGTACTTGGTGTACACCGGCGCGGCGCGGAAGTTGTAGACGGCCGCTTCCATGGAGTTTAATCCGTCCTGGGTCCAACCCATCTTCTCGCGCGTCGACTCCTCGCCGGGCATGCTATGCGCAGAGTAGCTTAGCGTGCGGCGCACAGCCTCCTCCAGATTGTTGATCTTGGGATTGGAGCAGGAAAACTCCCCCGCCGATTCCCAATCCGTATGCACGCCTCGTGCCTCGAGACTCGCGAGCGCCGGTTGGCGTTTCAATCCCGTCACTTGCACGTAGCGGAAGCCATGGTAGGTGAAGCGCGGCTCAATCGTACCCTTGCCTTGCCCGTCGAGAATGAGTTCGTCGGTCTGGAAACGGCCGTAGGTGTGGCTATGTGAGTTCTTCATATCCAAGGTGCCGTCCGGGTTGAGCACCCCGTCGTACTCGAGCGTGATCTTTTGCCGGGGCTCTCCTTGAGCCTCAAAGCGCACCCAGCCGGTAAGGTTGAGGCCCAGGTCAAACAGATAAACGCCGGGTTTCGGTTCACTGAGCTTCACCGGTTTGCGGGTTTCAGTAACGCGGAGGGGGGGCTCCATTTGGGCGCTCAAGCGACCTTTCGGGGCCGACCCTGGCGCCGCGGGCTTCCAAAGGGCATCGTGGAAGTTGGGCTCGTTCCACCGCGGCATCTCGAGCCCCGCGTCGTAAGTTTCGCCGGCACGGATGCAGTCAAACACCAACGGCCCGGTCGACCATTTCCAAGAGTTGTCCGAAGCGATGGTCTCGCGGCTGCCGTCAGCGCAATCAAGATCAATATTGATCAGCAGCCTGGGCGGTTGCCTCCAGGGCGCTTTCTCAAAGCCAAAAAGGTCGGGCGTAATCGAATGGAACCAGCCGTTACCCAAAATCACCCCGACCGCATTAGCGCCGGCCAGGAGTTGGCCGGTGACGTCGTAGGTGACGTACAACACTCGTTGGTCATAATCGGTGAACCCCGGATCGAGCACGTGATCGCCCACGCGCTTTCCATTCAGGTAAAGCTCGTAATATCCCAGGCCGCAGATGTAGGCGGTGGCGCGGATAGGGCGTTTGGAGAGCTTCATCTCGCGGCGCAAGTAAACGGCATGGGGATCGTCCGGGCCGATGTCGCCGCCAATCCAGCCACCCTGCCAATCGCCGGGGCTCAGCAATCCCATGGACCATTGCGCAGGATCGCTCCAGGCCGACGGTTTCCCCTGCTCGTCCCACACCCGCACTTTCCACCAGCAACGCAGGCGGGACGTGAGCGGTTTTCCACTATACTGAACCTGGGCCGATCGATTCGAATTGATCCTGCCACTGTCCCAGAGATCGCCTTGTCCGGCGCGCCGTGCAGCTTCACTCGCGGCAACCAGGATTTGATAAGCCGTTTGCTTTTTGCCCCGCGCGCCCGGCGCCGATTCCAGCACCCACTGGAGACGAGGCTGCGGGGCGTCAATCCCCAAAGGGTTCACCAGGTATTCACAGCGTAGTGCCACCGGGCGCAAGGGAGAAACCGATGATTGCCCGCGCACATTCCCATTAACCCCCAAAACAAGAATAATTGCCAGCATGGCGCGCCCGATACTCTCGAGCCGTTTTATGAAGTATGTCATTTCAGTTTGGATTCCTTTCCCTAAGGCAAAGGTCGAGATTCCGCGCGGGGCCGCAACCCAACACGTTTTGTAGGGGCTGCGTTTGCCCTGCCCTGGGTGCCCCAGGGGGTGCCCATACGAGGGGGGCGAAATGTTTGCCAAAAAAACAAGAATTCACGATCTTGCATTACAGAGTTCAGAGAGCACTTGGTTCGGGCTGCGGCCAATGGCCGTCTTATGCGAGGTGCGAGGGCTTGGAAGTCATCGTCTGGTAGTAGGTCAATTTGATGTAGAGGCGGTTTTACGCCGCCATTGGGCGAGGTAAACTCGTCGCTACCTCAAACTAACCCGCTACCCATTGTCTAAACACCTTCGGCCGGCGGGTCCCGCCAAGGCGGCAAGTATACTCCCGAATGAGGTAATGGGCAGCGAAGAAATTTCAGAAGAAATTTCAGCAGGTCATGGGTCATGGTTTTTTGGGGCTTGGGACTTGGATAGCTGCCGCCATCGAAATGGAGTACACTGGCGCGCATGAAACGCATACTTACCCTATCATCGTGTTTGGTGATCATGGCCTCGGTAATTTGCGCCCAAGGTCCGGCCGCGGAATCGGTATTACATCCCGTGGACCTACGTTGCGAGTACCTCAAAAACCCTCTTGGCATCGACCGCACGACTCCCCGGCTCAGTTGGAAGTTGCGAGCTACCCCTCTGGCCGCGCGCGGGCTGAAACAGACGGCGTTCCAGATTCAGGTTGGCGCTACGGAACAGGCGCTGCATGGCGGCAAGGCAGACTTGTGGGATTCCGGCCAAGTCAAATCCGATCAGAGCAACCTTGTCGCCTACATGGGCAAGGCTCTGGAATCGCGTCAGATGTGCTGGTGGAAGGTTCGAGTCTGGGACCAGGATGGCAAGGCTTCAGCTTGGAGCGAACCCGCCCTGTGGAGCATGGGATTGCTTCAGGCGAGCGACTGGGAAGCGAAATGGATCGGCTTGAACGGAGGAGACGAGACGCGGCCCCACGATTCGGGGCGCACGCGCCTGCCTGCGCGTATGTTGCGCCGGGAGTTTGAAACCTCCAAGCCCATCCGTCGCGCTACGGTATACGCGACCGGCCTGGGGTTCTTTGACCTTTACCTGAACGGCGCGCGTGTGGGGGACCACATCATGGATCCTGCCCTCACCGAATACAGCAAGCTGATTCTCTATGTTACGTTTGACGTGACGCGCCAACTCCAGATGGGCAAGAACGCGTTAGGCGCGATTCTCGGCAACGGGAGATTCTTCGCCCCCCGGGCAGGCAATGAACATCCCGTAAGTTTCAAAACTTATGGCTACCCGCGGCTGCTGTTGCAACTCGAAATTGAGTACGCGGATGGCACGCGCCAGCGAGTGGTGAGCGACGAAACCTGGAGGGTCACGGCGGACGGTCCGACGCGCACCAACAACGAATACGATGGCGAGGAATACGACGCCTGCAAGGAAATGCCGGGTTGGGACAAGGCCCGCTTCAACGACGCTCGGTGGGCCAAGGTGGACATAATGACCTCTCCCAGCGGCCGCCTGCAAGCCCAGATGCTGGAGCCTACCCGCATCACCGAGGTCCTCAAGCCGGTATCCGTCCGGCAAAGCAAGCCGGGAACCTACCAGGTGGATTTTGGGCAGAGCTTTTACGGGCAGGTCCGCCTGCGCGCGTCGGCTCCCGCGGGGACCGTGGTGAAGATGCAGGAAGCCTACAGTCTTAACCCCGATGGCTCGTTGCGCTCCCAGGACAACCGCAGCGCCCTGGCGACGGACACTTATATTTTCAAAGGCGTTGGCGTGGAAACCTGGAGCCCGCGATTTCGCGGGCAGGGATTCCGCCGCGTGGAAGTGACCGGTCTGCCGGGCAAAGTCACCGCCGACCAGTTTGCCGGACTCGTGGTGGAGAACGATCTCGATCCCGTCGGCTCCTTCGAGTGCTCCAATCCGCTGCTGAACCAGATTTATCGCAATGTGCGCTGGGGGGAGCGCATGTTCCTGCGCAACGGCGTCCCGCTGGATCCCGACCGCGATGAACGCCAGGGCTGGGGCGGCGATGTGGCGATAGACAGCGAGGGTGAGGCTTTCAACTTCCACGTGGCCGCCTTCTACGACAAGTGGATTAACGACGTCTTCCTCGATCAGCACCCCGACGGCAAGCAGTCCGATGTTTCCCCGGCCTACTGGGAGTTCTACAGCGGCGATATTCCGTGGCCTAGCGTGCTTACCATCATCCCGGATTGGCAGTACGGGTTCTACGGCGACCGGCGCATCCTGGAAGCGAATTACGCGTCCATGAAAAACTGGGTGGAATACTGCGCGCGCCAATTGAAACCCGATTACACCGTCGACAAAGTAACTTACGGAGACTGGTGCGACACCGCCTCCATGGACGGGAAGGGCAAGGACGAGGGAGCCACCAGTCCGCCCCTCATCGGTACGGCCTATTGCTACCTGAATGTCAAACTTATGGCGCGGGCGGCGCAGCGGCTGGGCAAGACCGAAGACGAAGCCCATTACACTGACCTGGCCGCCAAAATTCGCGACGGTTTCAACCGGCGGTTGTTCAGTCCCCAAACCGCCCAGTACGAGGGCGCGACGCAAACCTCCTACGTGCTGCCGCTGGCATTTGGCCTGGTGCCGGAGGAAAGTCGCTCCCGGGTGATCCAGAACCTGGTGGATGACATCATGATTCGGCATCACGGGTACTCGACGGTGGGCTTGCTGGGCATGCAGTGGTTGATGGAAGTCCTCACGGAAACGGGACACACTGACGTGGCGGTGACCGTTGCCACGCGCACCAAGCGGCCGAGCTGGGGCTATATGATTTCCAAAGGCGCCACGACCATTTGGGAGCGCTATGATATGGACACGCGCGACCCCGGCATGAATAGCGAAGGCTTGCTGATTCAGACCGGCGGCGTTGAGGCGTGGTTCTACCGAGCCCTGGCAGGAATTAACTACGACCCGGAGCATCCGGGCTTCAAAAACATCGTGATGCATCCGCGCGTAGTTCCCGGACTGACTTTTGCCAAAGCCTCGCTCGATTCGCCGCAAGGGAAGATCTCGAGCCGCTGGCAGATTCGGAGTGGGGAATTTCACTGGGACATTGTCGTGCCGCCCAACGCCACGGCGACGGTCTACGTGCCGGCGAAAGACGTAGAAACTGTGCGCGAAAGCGGCAAACCCGCAGGCCAAGCCCCGGGAGTCAAGTTCCAGCGCACAGAAAACGATGCGTCGGTGTACGAGGTCACCTCGGGAAGCTACGCATTTACGTGTCCGCTCCCCAAGCGATGAACATGGGTTACATCAGTTGCGGATTTCACGCCGCCGTGGTTGCGGCAAGGAAGGGACAGGCAATGAAGCATCGGGACAGAGTTCTTATGGCGCTCAATCACGAGCAAGCGGACAGGTGTCCGATGCAGATTAGCTTCACTCCGGAGTTTGCCTCCCGACTCCGCCTGGACATGCTGAAGCAGGATGGCGCGTCGCACAACCCGCTCGGCGGGGGAAACACTTATGAGCTGGAACGCGCTCTCGGTGAGGATATGCTCCTGACCTCGGTTGGCTGGGCGAATTGCTACTACCAGGAACCGGGCAATTACACGGACGAATGGGGGATCGGGTGGAAACAATGTGAGTACACCACCCGCTTTGGCAGGGGGAGCTACACGGAGATGGCCACGCACCCCCTCGCTGAGGATGCGGCTCTTGAAACTTACCGCCCCCCGGACCCCACTCGCCCGGAACTCTACAAGGATGCCGCACGGACTCTGCGGGACTTCCAGGATGAATTCTGGATTGTGGGCGTCACCGTGACGACGATCTTTGAATGTGCCTGGGCATTGCGTGGGTTGGAGCGAATCCTGATGGACTTCGCGCTCAATCCGGAAATCGCGGAAAGGATTCTCGACATTCCCTATCAATACCATTTGACCGCGGCCAAGCGGCTTGTGCAAATGGGCGTCGACATGGTCTGGACGGGTGACGATGTGGGTGGGCAAAACGCCTTGATCATCTCCCCGGACTGCTGGCGTAAATTCCTTAAGCCGCGCCTGGCCAATTTCATTGCCGAGATGAAAGCCATCAATCCGCAAGTGAAAGTCGCCTATCACTCCGACGGTATGATTACGCCGATTATTCCCGAACTGATCGAGATCGGCGTAGACGTCCTGAACCCCATTCAGCCGGCCTCCATGGACCCCGCCGAGATCAAACGCCAATTTGGAAAAAACCTTTGTTTTTGGGGATCCATCGACGAGCAGCATACTCTGCCCTTTGGAACGCCCGAAGAGGTTCGCCAGGAGGTCGAGGAAAGGTTAAGAACGATGGGAAGGAATGGGGGCCTGATCCTAGCCCCCACTCACCATGTGCAACTGGACACGCCGATGGAAAACTTCTGGGCCATGCAGAAAACCATCACCGAAACGACTTATGCGAGTTTAAGCAACTAGCTAGGAGCCTATCTGGGGCCGTGCGCTGCGGGAGGGCAGGCCGCTTCATTTCGAGTCTGCACTCGAGCCGCCTTGCAAGGCGTTTTCCACGGGGTCAGGCTTGGGTTGCGCGGCCTTTAGCCGCTGGAAGGTTTCATAAGCCGATTTCGATTCGGTGCTCATGCCCAAGTGACGGTAGACGCCACCCAGGGTGTAATACCCGGAAGCCAGGCTGGGGTCAAGGTGCACGGCGCGCTCGAGTTGGGGGCGCGCCTCGGGGTATTTTCGCAATTGTGAATAGAGTTGTCCCAAGTTTAAATAGCTTTGGGCGTTAGTGGGGCCCAGCTTCTCCGCCAGTAGCATCTCCTCGACCGCGTCGTCGTATTGGCTCATGCGCCCGAGCAAAATGCCGTAATGAAGGTGGTAATAAGGATTCTGAGGGTTCAAGGCGATGGCCTCTTGAAGGTAGGGCTCGGCTTCCTTCAGTCTAAAATGGACGACCTCCATCATGCCCCGCATGAATGCCGCGCGGTCGTATTTGGGATCCATGGCGAGTGCCGACTCAAAGTGGCGGGCCGCGCGGTCATAATAATAACTGTCGTTCTCATCCCATCCGATCAAGAAAAAGCTCATGCCCAGTGAATAAACCGGGTCGGGCGAAGCCGGCTCAAGGCGCTGGGCGTTGAGAAAATCGCGCACCGCCTCGACCTGCTTGCCGGCTTTTTGCGCTCGGAGGCCTTCCGCCATCCATTGCTGTGCGGTTTTAGCGGCGGAGGCACCCTTTGGGCTTGATGCCGGGGCGCCGCCCGAGGCGGTAGAGGGCGACGCACCTTGACGAGCAGCGGGCGCCGGGTTGGTGGCAGCTTGCAGAGGAAGAGTTGCCTGAGCGGCCACAAGGATGAGAAGCGATAAGATGCGCATCGCCAATAGATACATGGCGCTTTAAGTATACTCCCGCGCCGTGGCAAAAAGCACGTCGTTGGGGTAGAGCCGATTCACGTTTTCAGGAGTTATCAACTGGTGGGTGGTGAAGGTCGCCGGCGTGGCGCTCCTTCCCAACAGGACATCCGTGGCGATACGGACGATGGCGTCGCCATACCTCTCCGGAAAATAAGCAACCGAGCCAATCAGCCGGGTTCCGGTAACGCGCATCTCCGCCCGTGCTTCCGGTTCGCCATTCTGTCCGACCACGGCGCATTGGGCACTACGCCCGGATTCTTGAAAGGCTCGCAGCGCGCCCAAGGCGCTCGGATCATTCGCTGCCCCCACCAGGATGTGTCTGGCCTTGCTGTCGCGGAGGTGTTTCCTCACGCACTCCATCGAACGGGCGGAATTCTCCTTCGCCATCCAGCCGGACGACCCGGTATTTCTCCGCGGCGGCAAAAACATCTCTGATCCCATCGAGGATTCCATCCACTCGCGTGCGGACCAATGCGCCCGCTTGTTCCACCCCCAGCAGGAGGATCTCGTCCACGGAACCCTGCCATCGTTGCGTGGCGTAATGGCCCAAGCAGCGGCCGCCCAACAATCCCGCCAGGTGGTTATCCGCGCCGAAATAGCTTGCCCCAGGGTGGGGAATATCGACGGCGATCAGGGGTATCCCCGCATTTTGGAACCTTGCGGCAACCTCGGGAGCCGCACTTTCATTGATTTGGAACTCGACCGCCAAGTCTACATGCTCGTGGATTAAATGCTCGGCATTCCGGATCCCCACCTTGGGGTCCATGCGGTTGTCCACCATGATGAGTTCCATCTGCGCCTTTTGGCAGGCGCGCAAGAGTCCATCGAAGACTTGATGGGAAAACGAAGAAGCCCGCTCTTCGCCGGCAAATCCGATGCGGAATCGGCGATGTCCGCCCAGCGGGAACGCGATCCGGTATTGGTGCTCTCCCACCTTTTCCAGAAGCCCGCATTCGTGCATGGTATAGAGCATTCGGAAACACATGGCTTTCCTTAGCCCCGAACGGGAAACAATGTCTCGCAATCGAAGGATCTCACCTGGGGAACGGAATGTCCCCAAGATGGCCGTCGCATGCACTATGGATTTGACAATGTATCTGGGATGAGACTCTGGCAATTCGGACCTCATTATTTACCACCGCGGCAAGGTTCCGCCGGCTGTTTACTGCCCATGTTTCGCATGGCGATACCGTCGTTGTCAACCTAATCTTTCAACGATGATCAACTTCAGTGTCGTTCATTTGCTTAATCTCCTTTGGCTTTAGCAAGTTATCCCAAAACGCCAATTCTCCAATCGGTTTTGCACTGCGAAACTCAAAAGTCAAAGCGAAAATCTCTTGACGCCGAGGGGATGTCAGACTATAAGGGTCGCTGTAATGCCGAAATTTTATTGCCGTAATATGTAAATGGTAGCCCCCGTAATATTGCAATTTTGTTCGTTTAGCGTCGAAGGTCTTGGGTCTCCTACACGAGAAGAGTATGGGGAACCCGACACCAGATAGATTATTGAGAGTAATCCCTCCTCGCCAAGGAACCGGTAGCGGAAAGCGATCTCTCGCCTGCAATCCTGCAATGCTGAAGATTTGCGTCCGATCGGGTTTACTGACTATTTCAAAATTCATGGAGGTGGAAAGTGTCTAGAAGGATCAATCAATTGACAGTGACTGTTCCCCTCGGTCTGGGCCTTTGTTTATTGTGGGCAACGATGGGTTGGGCCCAGCTTACAGCCACGGGAACGATCAACGGCAACGTAACCGACGCAACCGGATCGGTCGTGCCCGGTGCTACGGTTACCCTTACTAACGAGGCGACGGGAGCTCAAACTTCGGCTACGAGCAATGCCGATGGAAGTTACATTTTCCCCGGCCTGCAAGTTGCCAACTACGGTATTACCGTGACCAAGCAGGGGTTTGAGACCTCTCGCGTCACCGACATTGCCCTGCACCCTAGTGTAGTAACCACCATCAACGTAACCTTAAACGTGGGTCAAACGGTTACCGAAGTCACGGTGTCCGCAACCCTTGCCACGGTTCAGACCCAGACCAGCGAAGTTTCCAACCAGGTTGCCGCAGCACAGGTTGAAACCCTTCCCCTGAACGGGCGCAACTACCAAAGCCTCTCGGCACTGATGCCCGGGGTCACCAACCTCAATCCGGGTGTGTCCGAAGGTCCGGGCGGATTCCTGACCAGCAACACCATGTCCATCAATGGCATGGGCGCAAGCGGCACCCTCTATTCCTTGGACGGCCTGTGGAACATGAACACCGGGAACATGACCCAGACGACGATTACTCCGAACCCGGATACCATTCAAGAAGTCCGAGTCCTTCAGAATAACTACAGCGTTCAGTACGGACTGCTGCAAAGCTCCGTGGTTTTGCTCGCCACCAAATCGGGGACGGACCACTTCCACGGCACCGCCTTCGAATACCTCCGCAACACGCAACTGGATGCGCGCAATTTCTTCAGCCCCACGGTACCGGTGCTCAACCAGAACATTTTTGGTTACACGATCGGCGGACCGATATACATTCCCGGCCACCTCAATTCGGCGAAGAAGCGGACCTTTTTCTTCTGGAGCCAGCAGTGGACGGACCAGCACGTCGGCAACGTGGCTCTGGGGGCTGACCCCACGGCGGCTGAGCGGAATGGCGATTTTTCCAGCCTGTGCCCTGCTGGATTCACCACCGGTGGGCTTTGCAGTTCCACGGCTAGCCCGAACATACAACTGGTCAACCCATACAACCAGGTACTAGTGGGTGGCGTACTCACGAGTGCGCCCTTTCTGAACAATAACATCGCCAGCCAGCCCGGCACGGCAACACTCAGCACCAACTCGCTGGCACTGTTGAGTGCACTGGCGCCGCCGCCGAATGATGCCGCCAACGGGTTCAACAATTACATCAATGTGACCCCCACCATCAATACCACCCGTGACGACCAGATCAAAATCGACCATAACTTCAGCGACCGAGTGCGCATGATGGCCGAATACTTGGACGACCGCCAGACGAACAATAGCGCCACCGAGACATTCCTGGGGGACCCGTACAGTACGAATCGCCAGCCCATTACCACCGGGAACCAACTGGCCCAGATCCAACTGACGGCCACGTTGACGCCGAGCATGGTCAACACGACCAGCATCGGCATGAACAACTATGTCGTTTCCTTGGCGGTGACGGGCATTACGCAGCGATCCCAAGTTTCCGGCTTTAGTGAAACTCTGCCCTACAACGGTTTTCGGTCGGACCGCCTGCCGACCATCAACTTTTCGCAAGGCTGGGCCCCGCTCGGCACGGCCTATCAACTGCCGCTCAACCATGCCTCCGATCTCGAGGATACGCTTTCCGACGACTGGAGCTGGCTCCATGGCAAACACTACATCCAGGCCGGCGCCAACCTGGTGCTGGGCACCAAACGCCAGGATTCTTTCGATCAGTCCAACGGATTGTGGGGCTTTTCCGGCAACTTTACCGGCAGCGCCATGGCCGATTACCTGATCGGCCAGTCCACGAGCTTCTCGCAATCCAGCACTTGGCCGCGCCCTTACGATCACTATCCCATCTTTTCTCCCTATGTCCAGGACCGGATCAAGGTGAGTCGCCGCCTGACCGTCACGGTGGGTTTCCGCTGGGAGTTCATACCTCGCCCGCACGCGCAAACGGGCTACGACTCGATCTTTATTCCGTCGGATTACAATCCCGCCAATGCCCCCATTGTGTCGCCCGCGGGCTTGATTACGGCTACTCCCACGTATGACCCGCTCAACGGGCTAGTTCGTAACGGGTTGAATGGGACGCCTTTGAACTTCTTTACCAACCACTCGTATTTTGCCGCTCCTTCCCTCGGCTTTGCCTATGACGTGTTCGGAGATGGGAAAACCTCCCTCCGCGGGGGTTACGGAGTTACCTACCAGAGAACCTTTACCAACGGTGATTGCAGCTACTCCTGTGCCGATAACCCGCCCCTGGATACCACTCTCTCGCTTCTCAACGCGCCTTTCCCCAGTCCGTTTGGCGCGGCGGCAGCCGCCCCCTCCACTCTGAGCATCAGCAGTGCCGACAAAGATTTCAAGCCGGCACAGATTCAATCGTACAGCTTGAGCGTGGAACATCAATTCAAGGGCGACTTTATTGCCTCGCTGGCCTTTGCGGGCACGATCCAGCGGGACCTTCCCGAGGGCGTGCAAGACAGCCAGGCGCTTCCCGACGCGCCCTACAACTTTAACCCGGCAATTAACGCCGGGACCGCCACGTCGAGCTACTACGGTCCCTATCCGCAGTGGGCCAGCATCAGCAATACCAAAGCCGAGGGGAGCGGGTTTTGGAATGCCCTGGAAGTCAATGTGCGCCACCCCGCCGGACACAACATCATGCTGACTGCTTCTTACACCTTTCAGCATGGCCTGGACAGCACGTACGTCCAAGACACCTACCATCCGGGCGCTTATTACGGCCCCACGGGCGCGTACGTTCCTCAGGTGCTGACCTTTAGTTTGATCTGGACGATTCCATACCTCCAAAACGCCAAGGGAATTGAGGGAGAGGCGTTGGGCGGCTGGAAGTACTCCACTGTGGGGACCGTCCAAAGCGGCTTCTTGCAGACCCCAGGGATGAGCGCGCCACTTGCCGGATTGGCGGGCAGGCCCGATGTAATTGCGGGTCAAAAAACCCCCGGTCCCAAGTCGGTAGCCGATTGGTTTAACACTGCTGCGTACTATCAGCCTGCCCCGGGTTATTTCGGGAACGCCGGGACGGGATCGATTCTCGGTCCGGGAACGGTGAACTTCGATATGGCGTTTTACAAGGTCTTCAAAATCAAGGAGAACTTCAACTTTGAATTCCGGGCGGAGCTTTTCAACATCTTCAATCACGCTAACTTCAACGGGATTTCAACGGGGTATGGGTCGGGAAACTTTGGAGCGATCACGAGTGCTGCCGACCCTCGGATTGCAGAGTTTGCACTGCGTTTGCGATTCTAAGGTCCTAACAGAAAGGGTTGCCGGTAATGCCCTTCCGGGGGTGGCCCGCGAGTCCTTCGCGGACTGCCCCTGAAGGGGGCTCTGAAAATCCCCAACTAAAGTCTCCCGCGCTCGAGGGCCTTCCGCGTCTAATGGTAGAATAAAAGAGTAGCGATCGCCTTCTTGTGCCTGCCAGGCGGCGTGGCTTCATCGGCGAACTTCCGTAATGCGGGCACCATGAACTGCTGTCCGGTCATGTCGAATTTATTCGGTTCGCCTCAAAACTCGAGAAGAGCCTGGGGCTGCCTGTCCACGCCTTCCACGATAGGTGGCTGCGCGCCTGGCCTCCCTTCACCCACCCGGAAGGCCGCACCCGCCCCTAAGGCCCACGGCTCGCGTGGTGTGCTGCCCTTGTGGCGTCTCTTGGCCGTCCTACTGGGGGTGGGGGGATGGGCCGCGGCAACCAAAGCGGTTGAGGCCCGCGCACCCCAACAGCCATCTTGCGCCGAGCAAGGACCGGCAGGCGATTGGATTAAACAAGCTCAAGATGCGAACCGTTCCTACGAGCAGCGCCAGACGGCGTACGAGCACGCCTTGGGGTTGTGCCCGCGCGCCCCGGCGCTCTACGCGAGCCTAGCCGTGCTCTTGCTGGAGCATCAAGATATCCAGAACGGACTAAGCTGGGCGCGCCGCGGCCTCGAAGTTGCCCCGGGAGACCCCGACCTGTCACTCGATTTGGGGGTTGGGCTGCTTGCTGCCGGCCAGCCGGAGGAAGCTTTGCCGGTCCTCGGCAAGCTGGCGCCTACCGCCCGCAACCAGTTTTACCTCGGCATGGCGTATCGCGCCCTGCGCGACTACCGAGCCGCGCAGCAGGCCTTCTCCCAAGCCCTGGCGATGGGCTACCCCGACCCCTATCTCCTCTATGTGCTGATCGAGCAAGATAAAGCTCTGGGGGACAAGGAAGCTGGTCTACGCGATTTTCGGATCTTCAATGAACGCTTCCCCGACAGCCCATGGCTCCACCTGCTGCTCGGGGATGCCTATGCGGCCAAGAACCTTGACCCGCAAGCCCAAGACGAATATCGCCAGGCCCTCAAGCTCCGGCCGGACCTTCCTATCGCCCACTATCAACTGGGATTCATTGCCTTCAAACACGGCAACTATCCCGCCGCCGAGCAGGAATTCCGCCAGGAGATCGCCGTCAATCCCACCTTCGGTGAAGCGGACCTCTACCTGGGAGCAACTTTACGCCGGATGGGCAAGGTCTCCGAGGCTATTCCCTTTTTGCAACAGGCCGTTGCCCGCGACCCGACCGACCCCCTGACCTATAATGCGCTGGCCACGGCCCAGATGGACACGAACCAACTCCCGGCGGCCGAGCAGACCCTGCGGGAGGGAGCGCGGCGTTTTCCCCAGGATGGGGCATTTCCCGCTCAACTTTCCTCGGTGCTCCGTCGTCTCGGCCGGACGGAAGAAGCCCAGCGGCAAGGGGAGCTGGCCCAGTCGCTCAGCCGTAAGGGGAATCCCCTGCGGTCGATGGCCGACACCCCGGCGGCTCCCGACCTACGAGGCGCCACCGCAGGGGAGCCCGCCAGCGAGTTGCCCCCCCATCCCTGCGAGCAGGAAGGGGGGGCGGGACTATCTCCACAAGTTGACCCAGGCCCCCCGCCGGCACGCCCTGCGAGCGGAACTTCCAGCTCGAGCGATGAAGCGCTTAAGCCCTTGCGGGACTACCTCGAGCGCCCCGATGTTGAGTGTGCCACTACCGCTTTAAACCAGATCAGCGGCCCGATTAAGGACAGCGCTGATTACTCGGACCTGAAGGCGCAAACCCTCCTCCTGCAACATCGGAAGGATGACGCCCTGGCGGCGATTCAGAAGGCGCTACAAGAGAACCCCAAGGAATATCGCTATCTGATGACCCAAGGGCGGATTTACCAAAGCTTCAATGACCAAGAGCCCGCGATTCGTTCCTTCTTGCTTGCCGACCAGATTCAGCCCCGTTCCGCGGATACGTTTTACTTCCTCGGCATGAGCTTCTTCATGATGGAGGAGTGGGATCGAGCCGCAACTCATTTCCAGCGCGCCCTGGAATTGGATCCCAATTACCACAAGGCAGCGTTTATGATGGGCGTGACGGACATGGCCAACATGCACATGCCGGAAGCGAAACCCTTTTTGGAAGAAGCGCTCAAGCAACAGCCCAACAACCCTTTTTACCATTTGCAGTATGGGGTGCTCTTGAGCCTCCTGGGTGACCCTCGATCCGGTCTCCAGGAGATTCTCCTGGCGAAGGACCGCATTCCCTCCTATGCCCCCATGCACTATCACTTGGGTCGCCTTTACAACCAAACAGGAGACTATGAGCAAGCTCGGCAGGAACTCGAGACGGCGATTCGCCTCGAACCTGACCTCACGAAGGCTTATTACCAGCTCGGCGCGGTGTATCACCACCTGGGGAGCGAGGAGAAATCCCGGCAGGCCTACCAGAAGTTTCAGCAGCTCAACACGCAAGGGAAAGCCGAAATGCTATACACGATTGACCCCACCCTTCCACGCGTTGAACCTTGAGATGGCTGACAAGACACTACCGGTACCGCCGACAATCCCTCTTACGTCGTCGACACTTAAGAAGCCAGGACACGGCAGGGTGAGGACGCGTGGCGAGGGATATTGCGCGTGTTGCTGCAAATCCAACCATGAGAGTTAGCCCCTACATGACTCGTGTTTATACCATCGCCCTTTTTCTCAGCGCCCTAACAGCAGCTCAACTCTGGCCTGCGGATGACGAGCACCCGATTCTCACACCTCCACCGCCCGTCGAGGCCAAGATCAACGGTCCTACCGTGTACGGGGCGCGGCCGGGTCATCCGTTCCTTTACCGCATACCTTGCACCGGCGAGCGGCCCGTCCGGTTCGCGGCGCAGGGACTGCCGGCATCGCTGCACCTTGATTCCCATACCGGAATCATCACCGGGCGTACACCCGACAAGCCCGGCGTTTATGCGGTTACCCTTCGGGCGGCGAACTCAAAAGGGAAGGCTTCGAGGCCCCTCCGGATTGCCGTTGGCGAGACGCTGGCGCTCACGCCGCCCATGGGTTGGAACACCTGGTATACCGATTACGGATTCCCGACCGATCGAAAAGTTCGCCAGGCGGCTGACATCATGATTTCTTCCGGAATGGCCAATTTCGGCTATCAATACGTACAGATCGACTCCGGCTGGGCGGTTAATCCGGAATCCAAGGACCCCGAGTTGAACGGACCGCAGCGCGACAGTCATGGAACCATTCTCCCCAACAAACGGTTCCCGGATATGGCGGCCCTGGCCGCCTATATCCACGATAAAGGTCTCAAGGCTGGGGTGTACTCGTCCCCCGGGCCGCTCGCGTGCGGGGGTACCACGGGCTCGTATCAGCACGAGGAAAGCGATGCACGAACCTTCGCCGCGTGGGAATTCGACTATCTGAAGTACGATTACTGTTCGTATCTGTTGCTCGTGCCGAACCCAACCATAGCGCAACAGCGAAAGCCTTATGACCTGATGGGCGGAATCCTGAAGAAACAGGACCGCGATATCATCTTCAACGTCAACTGGGCTGGCGAGGAAATAGCGACGTGGGCCGCCGATGCCGGCGGGAACTCCTGGCGCATCGCCGACGATATCGGCGTGGCGAAGGGTTCGCGCCTGCCAGGTTTCTACACGGTTGCGTTTGCCGATCCGGCACGACCTTCCAGGTATGTGGGCCCCGGCCACTGGGATGCGGGACTTTCCAGCTATGCGGGCCCCGGCCACTGGAATGATCCCGACTACATTTTGATCGGCGCCATCGACGATCCGGACCATCCTGTAACGCCGGTCCCGGCCGCCCTCACAGCCGATGAGCAGTACAGTTATATGTCCATGTGGGCGCTGATGGCCGCGCCGCTGATCTTTGGCGGGGACATGGCTCAGCTCGACGAGTTCACACTGGCCATTCTGTGCAACAGCGAAGTCATCGAGATCGATCAGGATGCCTTGGGGTGGCAGGCGCGGGTGGTTCGCCACTCAGCAGATGAGTTCATCCTGGAGAAACTCCTCGAGGACGGCTCCGTGGCCGTGGGACTTTTCAACCTGAGCGAAAGGTCCCGCAAGATCACGGCGAGCCTGACGGACCTAGGCTTGAAGGGTAGTTGGAAGGCTCGCGATCTTTGGCGCCAGAAAGAGATCGGCGCCGTCGCCAGCGAATTTTCCTCCGCGGTGCCCCGGCATGGGGTTATTCTGGTGCGCCTCTCGTCATGGAAGGGAAAGTGATAGGACAACCATATCCGCCGAATAGTAATGAACGCTCAGAGTTTTTCCCGGGAGACCGAACACCGAATACCGATTTTTGAGAAAGAGGGCCTGCTCCATGAAACCACAAATCGCGAATGCGGCTACACGACGTACCTTTCTCCAGACCTGCGTTGCGGGGCTGGGCATGGCAGGGCTGGACGGCGCTTTTCCGTCGCCAGGCAATTCCGCCATGCCCCCGCCGTCTGCAACCTCCATCCTGCGCGTCGAACCCGATCCCCAACGATGCCTGGTTCCCGCCTTAAGCTGGGATACCGAAGGAGGAGAACGATTTCACCGCAACCTTCTGCGCAAGGATACGGGCCTGGGGATACGCATCCGCCGCGGCGGCCAGTGGATAAAAGGAGCGGATCTCCCTACTGTAGCCAGCGCGTCGAGCACCGGCGCGCGCTACCAAATTCGGGTAACCCCAGAAAGCGCGATTCAGTGGGATATCACGGCCTCGCCCGACCACCTCGAATTGAGCCTCTCGATAGACGGTCAAGGGACGCTCGCGCCGGACAGTGTCGAGATGGTGTTCCCATTTGACCCCATGGTTACACCTACCACGGTGCTTCCTGCCCATTGGCTCGACGACGGGAGTTTTGAAATACCGCTGGTAATCAGCGCTCCGGATTTTGGCCAGATGCTCCTGCGCGTTAGTCCCGCCAGTAAAATCCAAGGGCGATTCGAGGGCAGCCGGGATAATCACATCGTGGATCTTTTCCTCGAGCTTCCCCAGCTTGATGAAAACCACAAATACACGTTCAGTCTGACGCCGGTGATCCTTGCTCCGCCGCAAGGGCTTCAGGATGAGACCTGGTGGCGTCTGGCGCGCCGCGGCTGGTTCAATGCCTTTCAGCCCAGCGCCCGCTGGGGCGAACAGAACCGGGCTTTCAGTTCTCCCCCGGGCATTCTCGGCAATAACGTTCTCAGCGATCCGTGCAGTATGTCCCTGATCTTCTATGCCGACACCATGCTCTGGACCCCCACGGTGGCGGAAGGTATCTCGGTTGCCGCACTGGTGAGACGCGCCGTGGAGTTTTGGCTCGATCAGCGCACCCATACGAGCGGCGAGGTGGTCGGTTATTGGGACTATACGAACTTCCTGGATGCCAACGCGGGTCCGGTCATTAGCGCCTGGGACTATGTCGAGGCCACCGGCGACCTCGCATGGCTGGAAAAGAGGATCAGCCGCCTGGAATTCGTGGCAGACTTTCTCGCGCGGCGCGACCAGGATTTTGACGGTCTCGTCGAGGCGACCCAGACGGGCAATGCCAACACGCTCGTTGATCCGGACCGGTCCTGCACCTGGTTCGACGCCGTCAATCACGGTTGGAAGGACGCCTATTGCAATGCGGAGATTTACCGCGCCTGGCGCTGCCTGGCAGACCTTGAATTCAAGCTTCACCGTGAGGAACGGCGCCGGCGTTACGCCGAACTGGCAAACCGGCTGAAGGCCGCGTACGCGCGCGTTCTCTACAACCCTCAAACCGGCTGGATCGCGGACTGGAGAAGCGAGGACGGCAAGCTTCATGATTATGCCAGTCCCGTGGCCAGCAGCATGGCCGTCGAGTATGGGCTCGTGGACCTGGCGCAAGGCAAGAAGATGGTGGAAAAGCTGTGGGCCAAGCTGCAGACTGCCGGCTTCAGCCGCTACGAGCTGGGGATTCCTCCCAATTTCGAGCCCATACGGCGCTCTGACTACATACAACCCGACGGATTAGGGGCCCCGCACCGCGAAGACGGGACAGACACATTCCAGCAGTATGAAAACGGGGGAATCTCGGCAGGCCATAGCCTGCACTTCTTCGTGGCAAGCCATCTGGTAGGCCAGGGGGAAAAGGCAGACCAGGTTCTGCGCGCCATGCTCACCCGCCAGCAGGGCGACGGCTTTCAGAATGGCGTTCAAAATGCCGCCTACAAGGGAATCGACTGGACCACCTGGGATGGCAAGCCCTGCGGCTATGAAGGCTACTTGGCCGATGTTTATTACTTCCTGCTCGCTGTTCTGCTGCGGGAGTCATCCTCGCGGGAGCGTTTCTACCGTCCCCTGATTGCGGGTTGAGCTGGTGCTGTTCTACAGCACGTGTAGCGCGAACCTGTTATATAGGTTCGCGGCTCGTCTCCGATGGGCAAGTACGGAGGTTGTATATGGAACGTAGGAAGTTCTTGGGAACACTGCCAATGTCCGTAGCCGCTTTGAGCCTTGGCAATCCCAACGCTGTTGACGCATGTCCTAACTCCCCGGGCACGGTACCCTCGGATTCGGTGCTGCCGCCGGGTGTGAACTACTTTACCCGAGAGAAGGTGGAGCAGCTCGTGAATACCCGAATCTCTTTGACGGGGATTCCTTTTGAGGCGGTGGCGTTCAATTTCCCGAACTATCATCCCAGCGCCAACCAGGAGAAGTACTCGGGCAAAGGATGGACCGAGTGGGAACTATTGAAACGTGCCAAGCCCATGTTTGAAGGGCACCTGCAGCCGAAACATCCCTTATGGGGCGATTACAATGAGGCCGACCCCGCCTGGGCCGAGCAGGAAATTGAAGCTGCCTCGAGCCACGGCATCGGCGTCTTCGCGGTGGATTGGTATTGGTACAACGGGACGCAGGTATTGCACGAACAACTGGAAGAGGGGTTTCTGAAGGCCAAGAACCGCAGCAAAATGCGCTTTGCCATCATGTGGGCCAATATCAGTTGGCGGTTCCAATATCCTCCCCCGGATTCCGCCTCCGGCTATAACGACTGTGCGGTGCTTTACGAACAGACCTACAGCGAGTCGGACATGGACCGGATTACCGACTACTGGATCGAACACTATTTCCGCGAACCGAATTATTGGCGGATCGACGGCCAGCCCGTAGTGCAGATTTTTGATGTTATCGGAATCCTGAAGTTTTTCGGGCAGGAAAAGCTGCGGGTGGTATTTGATCGCATGCGCAACCGGGCGGCACGCGCGGGGCTGAAGGGGGTGCATCTTCAGGCGGCATTGGTCTACGTCCCTGGTGAAACTCCGCTGAAATCCCTGGGGTTTGATAGTGCAACCCACTATCACACTTTCGGGGGGGCGGGCATGGGGAAGGTCATCGATTACACCGTGGGAGTTGAACATAGCATCGGGCTCTGGAAGGAAACCGCGAACAAACTGGATATCCCATACTTTCCCGACTGCCCGGCCGGATGGGACGACAGCCCGCGTTACACTACCCATTCACGCGTCTTCGTTCATCGCTCGCCCGATCAGTATGAGCTGTTCATGAAGGCCGCGAAATACTTCCTGGCAGAACGTAAGACGCAGCCTCCCATTGTTTTCCTGTCTTCCTGGAACGAATGGTCGGAGGACCATTGTCTGGCGCCCGACGCGGTCTATGGCTACAGCTACCTGAAAGCCGTGCGCCGGCAGTTCGTCTTACCGAATAGCGGCGGGTGAAAAGCCAGATTCACAGAGTGTGCTCCTGCCGCCTGCTGATGATAGGCTGTTGCTCCCTGGAGGGGAGGGGCAAGCCACCTGTATCCCAATCCTTCACGTCCGTCCTTGCGTAGCGGTGCATTAGGCGCCCCGCTTCAGACCGCGAAGCGGGCTCTGGGGCAAACCATGCGGGTCTCCGGCTTAAGCATTCTCTCCCAGTCCGCAACCATACGCCTACTTAACCGGTACAGCGTGCGACAGGTCAATGGTAAACAAGTTTGCCTCACCACTTCCATGATTAGGCCGTTTACCGACAAGGTGAGATGCTTAGCTCCTGGCTGCAATTGGCTTCGTGCCGCGTTTCAATGGGAAATGAACTGTGGCGCGGACGAACCCAAGTCTGGCAAAGTCCGCCGCAGTCTTTGAGCCCCAAAGGGGCGATCTAACAAAGCCCAGGCCAACGGCCTGGGTCAATGGAACCCCCATCAACCCCGAGCCCTGAAGGGGCGACCTACCCAATCCCCCAGACCAACCTTCACCACGGAGGCACGGAGGCACAGAGGAAAACCGGCGGATTCTCCGCGCCACAGGCTACCAGGGCGGACGGACGGGCTCCCCTCCTGATTCAGGAGGGGGACGTGTGACTATACCCATAACTTTGCCGCGGTTGGAACCATAAGTTGGCCGCGGGGCGTAAGAACACCCTTTGTTTTCAATGGCGCTGTCTGGGAGTAGTTGGCCCGTTGGAACCATATAGTTGCCGAATGTACAGATTGGACCCATAAGTTTGCCGTGAGTGCAAGATCGTGGTCGAGCCATCCTAAGTTCTACCGCAGCGCAGGGCTTGTTTTTGCGTGGGGCTCTAGCGTCAGAATCCGCGCGGGCCGCAGCATTTTTTGAATTTCTTCCCGCTCCCGCACGGGCACGGCTCATTCCGCCCTATTTTGGCCCGAGCTTTGACAGGCGGTGGAACGAATCGAACCTTCGGCAGGTCCCACTTCCGTTCTTTATTCTCTTCGAAGCATGCCCACCAAGCCATCTCCTTCTCCACATCATCAATGAGCGGATAACGCTGCGGGAGTCTCATCATGGCGGCTGCCTTGCCAGCTTTGAGTGCGTCTTCGATGTTCTCCCATCCTATAAACAAGGACTCAATCAGTCCTTCATCAAAGGCCATGCGGAGCTCTTCCACGACCTCTTCCGGGTACAAGTCCGCGGAACAACTGGCCAAGCTGCCCCAGACAAGGCCCGGGGTCCTATCCAGGGTGCGGAACAGACCTTTGAAGTAGGCCATCACCTCGTCGCGACTGCGCCTGCCGCAGGCTACCAGCACGACCAGACCCCTCAGGGCTGCTGAGCGGACGTATTCGTTGGCCTGCTCGTTCTCTACGAGCGAGGCCATGCCGCTCATGTCTCCGTCTGAAACCGAAGCAAGAATGCTCTCCAAACCTTCGGTCACAGTGTCGCCAGCCAAGTCCATTGGCAACTCGCCAGGCGTGGAAAAGGCTCGCACCAGGAGCGGATAGGCCCGCGTTTCCCGAAATTGAGCCAGCAGATACATAGCATAGATATGGATCATCCGCTTCGGGTCGGTGGTGAAGGATTGAGGATCGCGGGCCACGGCCTCAAGAACTTCGAGTAGCGGCGGGATGATCTCCTCACGGTGGGCGATGGCTTCACGGATTGCGGCTTTAGGAAAGTGGCCTTCGTTCCGTTCGAGTTGCGCGAGCAGGGGTTGGACGTCCATGTAATCCCTGCCAAGCTTATCACAGGCGCGAAAGCATACTCGGTCAGCCGCTTGCAACGCGCAGCACTTCGGATCCAAAGCTTGGCGGGTAGCTTCGGGACGGTCCCGCTGGAAGCGAAAAGTGCTTGACAGGCCGAATGTATAAATGTATTGTAACATGCGTACATGAGGCGCGAAACACCAGAAGATGTACGGTCTTGGTTTATCGGAGCCATCCGACAAATGTGGCCCGTGGCCATCGGCTCACTCTCCTTGAGAAGAGGCCGCTGCATTCGACCGAATTGTCCGGCCTGCGCGGCCGGTAAGCTTCACACCAACTACGCACTCTACGGTCGGCGTGGGAGTCGGCGGTTCTCGATGTATGTGCCTGAGAGGCTAGCTCCAGAGGTCAAACGGGCCATTCGGAATGGCCGCCAACTGCACGAACTGATCAACCAAGCAGGTATCCGCTACTTGATGGCGCTTAAGGAGCAGCAGAAGTCGAAGGGCTAGCCCCGGCTGCCAACAGGAGCACGTCAATGCTCACTGAATCGGAACTCTCAGCCTGGTATTCGCGGCTGCACATTCCCTCCCCGGCTCGCTCAGTAATCGATCAAGTGCGCTCCTCGCAGCCGGCAAGGCAGGTGGGCGGCGGCTCCCGGAACGTGAGCGGGCGCTACCCCAGCCGTAAGATGGGCTTGACGATCCAGTTCGAAAGCCATCGCGTCGAACTCGCCGGCATTTACGAGATGGAGCACGACCACTCTGTGATGGAGTTCTACGACCAACCGCCTTCTATCAAGCTGAACTATTTCAGTGCGGCGGGTCGCCGCCTGACGGTAATGCACACCCCAGATTTCTTCCTGATTCGCCAGGATGCGGCGGGCTGGGAAGAATGGAAGACGGAGGAAGAGCTAGTCCGGCTCTCACTTACAAGGAAACGGTGGTCAAAGCGTGCCGTCGAGAACCTTGCGATCGTGGGCGGCGCGCTTCCGAGAGGCAGAAGTGGCAATCGGCGACGGGTATCTGGGTCTTCTGCCGCGGATCCGCGATCGAGGCAATCGCCAAGCACGGCTTCCCGAGCCGGCGCGGGCGCTAATGGCCGAGTTCATTGAGAATAACTTTGAAACTTTTAAGCAAAAATCGAAATACTCATCGTGGATCTCTCTAAAGCATGTGTGCGACCAGCGGGGAATCGCAGCGCCAAGTTATCGGACTTTCCGTCGGGCAGTGAGAAAACGTGACCGATTCTCCCAGACTCTCAAACGACAAGGTCGCCGCGCCGCGTACGCATACGAACCTGCTTTCTGGGAACTGGAGATGAAGACACCACGCCACGGTGATCGACCGTTCGAGATTGCTCATATCGATCATACGGAACTGGATGTGGAAGTACGCTCGCTGGCGACAGGCCACGCCTTAGGCCGTCCCTGGATCACCTTACTTGTCGATGCCTTCTCACGGCGGATTCTCGGCCTGTACCTGACTTTCGATCCGCCGAGCTACCGTTCCTGCATGATGGTCTTGCGAGATTGCGTCCGGCGCCACGGTCGGTTTCCACAGATGGTCGTTGTGGACGGAGGGGCCGAGTTCAAGAGTATTTATCTTGAGACTCTGCTCGCCCGGTACGCCTGCACCAAGAAAACCAGGCCGCCGGCTAAACCCAGGTTTGGATCGGTCTGCGAACGACTCTTCGGCACAGTGAGCTCACAGCTCCTCTATAATCTCCGCGGCAACACGCAGATGACGCGGAACGTACGCCAAGTCACTAAATCCGTTGACCCCCGCGGAATGGCGACATGGTCTCTCAGTGGGCTGAATGAGCGTATCGAGGAGTACCTCTTTCAAGTTTACGACAAAATGGAACACCCTGCCCTGGGACAGACCCCACGGGAAGCATTCGAAATGGGCCTTGAAAGGAGCGGCTTTCGGCCAGAGCGAATGATCCGTTACGACCAGGATTTCGTGATGTGTACGATGCCGACCACGGCCAAAGGAACGGCGAAGATCTCTCCAGGTCGAGGCGTGAAGCTCAACCACGTGTACTATTGGTCAGATACTCTTCGCGATCCTGAATTTGAGCTGCGGCAGCTCGCGGTCCGCTACGACCCCTTTGACGCCGGGACGGCGTACGCCTTTTGCCGGAATCAGTGGGTCGAATGCCATTCCGAATACTACGCGGTGTTCCGTGGCCGTTCTGAAAAAGAGGTGATGCTGGCGACCCAGGAACTCCATCGGCAGCATCAGCAACATTCGAAGCAGCGTTTCAATCTGAATGCCAAGACGCTGGCCATATTCCTGGAATCGGTGGAAGCGGAGGAGACGTTGCTAATGCAGCGGCTTCGAGACCACGAAACTGTGGGGATTCGGGAGGGTCATTGTGGGTCTGCACTCGGGTGTGCGGGGCAAGAGAGTATCCCAATAGCCAACAAAAATGTCGAGCTTTCCTCTGCGGATGTCCCGCCGGAAGTCTACGGAGAATTCTGATGACCTCTGAGCCAGAGTTGACGCGAGATCATCCGGTTGAATCGTGCGAAGCCAAGCTGCGGAATTTCAGGGCTTTCACTGTCGCCCACCCGCACCTGCTGGCAGCCAAGGAGCAGCTGATGACGGCGCTATTGGATTCGGCTCCGAATTCTCTCGTGTTTGTCTTGGGGCCGACGGGAGTGGGCAAGACAACCCTTCGCGCCAAGATTGAAAAGGACCTCACAGTGGGGCTCGCCAAGCAACTGGAGAATGATTACGAGCGCCTTCCGGTGGTCAGCGTTGAGGCGGTTGCTCCTGAGTCCGGTAACTTCAGCTGGAGAGAGCATTTCAAGCGTCTACTCGACGCGATGCGCGAGCCGGCGATCGATTATAAGCTGAGCAGAAAGGGAAAACCTTGGGGTTTGGGAAGGCCTGTTTTCCCCTTCGACCCGTCCGCTCGAGGGGCGGGGGCTGAGTACCAGCACTCCGTCGAACTCGCCTTACGCTACCGCAGGCCGGCAGCCGTCTTCATCGACGAAGCCCAGCATATGTCGAAGATGAGTTCCGGACGCAGACTTCTGGACCAATTGGATGTTATCAAGTCACTCGCCAACCGAAGCGGCATACCCCATGTTCTGCTGGGCACCTATGATCTTCTGGCTTTTCGGAACCTGAATGGGCAACTCAGCCGCCGCAGTACCGACGTGCATTTCGGGCGATATCGGGCGGAGCGTGCCAATGAAGCGGCGATTTTCCTCAACGTGGTGAGGTCCTTCGAGACGCAGTTGCCAATAGATAAGTCGATCGAACTGACGAAGGATTGGGAATACCTGTACGAAAGGAGCATCGGGTGCGTCGGCGTCCTCAAAGAATGGTTGGTGAGGGCACTTTCGCGTGCTCTCAGGCGAGGGCAAAAGGCCCTCGAACGAGTGGACCTTGAGACGTGCGCCTTGTCCGTCTCGCAATGCGATAAGATGCTCACCGAGTGTATCGAAGGGGAAATGCGAATGACCGAAAACAGCGAGAGCCGCTGTCGCTTGCGCGCTCGACTGGGATTGAAGGGTCTGGAGGAGCGCTCTGCTTCGCCGCCGGCCGTGCCGCAGGTAGGCGCTTCCAGAAGGCGGAAGAATTGGCGACCGGGCCAGCGGCTGCCCAAGCGAGACCTCGTCGGAAACGTGGGATTTGGCCATGCCTCTTGATGAGCTCTACGATCATTGGGACGTGGAAATGCCCGATATTCCAAAGCGGAGTCTCCTCTATTGCTTGAAGCCTGTGGGGATCGGGACCCCCCAAGTCGAGAGTCTCAGTGGCTACGTCGCCCGTCTGGCGGAGGCGCACGATCTTTCTGTTGGGAATCTCGTCGGGCGAAAGCCATTCAGCAACGCCCGCAGTGGTCTGTACAAACGCACTACATTTTTTCGCTCTCGTCCCAAGTCCCACGCTTTTCATGCTGCTGATTACGATATTAATGGGATGTGCCGGAAGGCATGCAAGTGGATTGGCGCTTTTCAGGAGGCGACCCATCGTCAAGACCTCAGCAGGCTGACCCTGGTTCCACTCACGAAGGTCATCTCAGGCATGTTCCTATTGCGAAGGCGCCGGGCGTGGTGCCCATCTTGTTATCATGAAGACGAAAAGTCAGGGCTGGTGTACGAGCGCCTTCCGTGGGCCATTAAAATCGTGGCTGTCTGTCCCTTCCATTTGCGTCCTCTGGAAAAGCACTGTCCATTTTGCAATCGACAACAGCCAGCCTTGGCCGTGAGCTCGAGACCCGGTTTTTGCTCAGCGTGCAGAAACTGGCTTGGCGAACCATCATCAGAGATAGCTCCGAAGTCGGGGAATCGCACTAGAAATTTCCGAAATGAGTTACACCAAGCATCGGCGGTCGGCGAAATACTCGCCACGACCAGTGTTGCGGGAAGCGTTCCCGCAGCAAGCTTTCGAAGGAATCTGCGGATCTGCGTCAAACGTTTAGCGGCAGGGAATACAGCAGCCTTCGCCCGCCGCACCCAAGTGAGTGAAACAGCCATCTCATTCTGGTTGCATGCAGCTATGTATCCCCGTCTCGATATGGTCTTGCGTCTGTGCTCGCGCCTGCACATTTCTGCCGCCACCATGCTGTTGAACGATCGCCTGGAGAAAACGGTCGATTGGAAGGCGGTCAAGTCTGCATTTCCACCAGACAGGCATCCAACCAGAACGTTTCGTTCCTCTGGGCAAGTAAGACGGCTCCTGCTGGCGGCACTGCGGGAAAATGATTGCCCCAGCCTTCGCGACCTCACCAGTCGGTTGGGTTACAGAAGGGCAGAAAGCCTCTATCAGGCCGACCGAGAGCTTTGCCACCGGATTACGGCGAGACATCGAAGAAATCACCGAACTCACTGGTGGAGGGAGCCAGGAGCCAGAAGAATTTGTGACGAAAAGACACTTCGACGGCTCCTTGAAAAATCCCTCGCTCAGGAAACACCTACGTCTGTTCGCCGTATCGCCGCGATCGCTGGATATGTCAATGGCGGCTACATCCATCGAAAATTCCCAGATCTCTGCCATGCCATCGCTATGCGACTTGAGGAACAACTGGCCAAACGATGGGACAAAATGCGTTTAGCATTGGAGAGTGTCTGCGCTGCAGGCCCGCCTCCGACCCTGCACACCATAAGCACCCAGTTGGGTTTTCGGAATTCTTCCACCTTGAGAGAGAAGTTTCCGGAAGAATGCGATGAGCTGCTGGCGTGCCGACGATTCCACAAAGAAAAGGGTATCGAGAGGTTGCGAGGCAATCTACGGTCCATCCTCAGTGAAGAGCCTGCGCCCTCCCTGAGTTCGGTTTGCCGAAGGTTGCAGATCTCGCACTCAACCCTATACGAGCGATGCCCGGAGCTTTGTCGCGCCATTAGTGCTCGGCACGCCCAATGGCAAAAGGAGAAAACTCGAAAGAGACGCCAGGCGCTCGACGAGGAAGTTCGGCGAATCGCAGGCGACCTTCGGGCTCGTGGCCAAAATCCAACTCAGACTCGGATTGCATTACTGAAGAGCAAGGATTCCCTCAAGGAATGGCGCGCCCTCCAGCGATCGGTGAGGAGGGCGCGGCGATTTCTCGGACTGAAATAGAGCCTTTTCGGTCCCATCAACACCCATCCCTCGTTGCCACGCAGAGACTAACCGACGCAGAATCACCTCGATCAACCTGTTTTGTCCCCCGCCGCACATCTCGTGGCCCTGCGCCGCTTAATTGATCCATCGATGGAAGGTGCAAAACGACCTACGGAGCCGACATAGATCCCCATTACACCCCGAAACGGCAATGTTATGGGTCCAAAACGGCAAAGTTATGGGTCCAGTCACAGGACGGCGCGTTCGCGCCGGGGGTGGTTACGAGCTTCGGGAGGGGTCGGAGCGGTTAGCGCCGGAGGTGGTTACGTTTTCCCCCGCCTGACACCGTTTTCGCCGCCCGCGCTATGCGCTGGGAGATGTCATTGCCAGAGGCCGCCCAGTGGGGTTATTCTCGGGACTTTACAGGTGAATTGATATGTACACGCCGATAGGCTTCAAGAAGGCGACAATAATCCCGGTTGGCTATGTTTCGTGGGATCTAGAACTCCCTCGGCCAATCATTATTGACGAGTCGCTCACTTTTGAGAACGTCGAGAATATCTTGAAGCCTGAGCTTTTCAACCTATGGAAGGACGTGGTATCAAAACAGGAACGAGAGGACTTGGGGCGAACCCGTTACGCATTGGTACATCGCTTTATTTCGCCCGGCCACGTGGGGCGCGAGGAGGCTGAATCCGATGATCTGGCGTTCAAGATTTTTCTTTGCCTGCGCTTGGTCAAGCCGACCAGGTCGTACTTTCAGCGTATACAAGTAAGATTCCTCGAGAATGGAGAGTTAGACGTATTCAGCTTTCAACACCCGTCTCTCCCTCCGAACGTGCCGGACGCCGAATCCTTGAATTCGATAGACCTCTCCGACATAAGGCGGCTTTCCAGTGTTTTGCCCTCGTTCCTCCACCTCGCTGCAAAAGGTCCTGAAAACATTCGGCGCGCGGTACGACACTTCAACGTCGGATATACGGAATTGCACGACCCAACTGTACAGATTGTGCTTTGGACAATGGGAATCGAAACACTCTTTGCGTCAGAAGGATCACAGCTCTCTGACGAGGAACTGATCGCTCGCGTGGGTGAATTGATTGGCTTGAGCACCGACATCTATCAGGGTTCGCCGATGCGCGAGTACATGGGAGAACGAACATTTACGGTCGGTGACTTGGTTGGTGACCTTTTGATTCTGCGAAACCGGTTTGTGCATGGCCAGTGGATCCCAGCGGATTGGAAGAATAAGAAGGTGAGGGGGACCATCTCCGGGGGCTCCATCAATTATGCCGATATGCTTCGTGAGGCTTCGAGCTTCATCTTGCGCGTCGCCATTCTGAGGCATTTGGAACAATCAGGCATTTCCTAGCAGATTTCTTTGTGAGAGTAAATGAGCGGTCTTCGCGATGACGAGATAACGGTACGGAATATCGAACTTCTTTGTGAGTTCCTGTATGCTCGTCCACGGGAAACGAATATCCTCGGATTGGGGCAAATAATCGAGGGGCTCCCACAGTTAGACGGCCGAACTGTGGAGCAGATACTCACGGGGTTGAGCGAAAGTGAAATAATTGAGTTTGACGACCGACGTGAGACGGTCAGGCTTCTTCCCGATGGGCGGCGATTCCATGAACTCAAGTGTGTCCCAGAGGTTGTCTTTGGCCTGGGCTACTCCGACAATAGGTTTAGCAGAGCTGTTGTCCGAATTGTAATAAGAAAAGTCAATGGAGATCCGGGCGCCGGATCGGGATTTTTCATCGCGGGCCCGCCGAACCATATTGTCACAAATCGGCACATTGCGTCGAATGAGATCGTTCAAATTGAAAACTTGGAGGGTCGTGTTGTCTCCGAAGGAGATTTGCCGAAAATACTTGCCCCGGAAGACTTAGACCTAGCTGCAATCAGTTGTCAAATGCCGGACGGCGTTATTCCGATTCGAATCGATTGGGACCCCGAATCCGCGCGCCCCTTACACCGTGTCCTGCTTCTCGGTTACCCATACGTTGCTAACCATGCGCCCGCCTTATTCCACGCGGAGGGAAAGATCAGCATGGTTTCAAAAAGACTTGGTTCGGTGTTGCGGACATCATTGGTAATTTCGGACGTTGCTGCAAGGGGCTGTAGCGGCGGCCCTGTGCTAAATATCATGGGCAGGGCAATCGGAATCGTCGCTAGGGAAGAGGAAGCTCAAACCGAGGGTCATCGCCCGCTTACGTTCCTCACCGCGATTCCAAGTTTTTACCTGAACGAATTCTTACCCAGGTAGCAAATGCAAGGCTTCTGTTGTTTCGCATTAACAAACCTGTAAACGCCCATCGTGTTAGGGGCCGCGGAGGAGGGCTGAAATGCGCCCACCTCTGATTAGATAACGGCATCGGCTCCCTAGGGCCGGGTAAACTTGGGTTATCCAAGACCAAGGTTTGCCGCGGGTGGCGCATACATCGTCGTTTATTTATTCATCCCAAGCCTCGCCTTTTGACATTTGGCGCCAAGTGTTTACGGCAAGCGATCCATCGCCAGATCGGTGCAGCCAACATGACGGGCATGAGCGAGCGGCGTAGGTACGCCCTCAAATGCGTGTGCGCGGGTCGGCGGGCAACAACACGCGATCAACCGACACACCGCTGGGAGTTACGGGCGCATCGGTACCGGTGTAATCATGGATGCTCGACCAAGGCCAATCCTCCGGACGCTTCGCCAACCCCGCCTTCACCGGGTGAATATCCTCCACCTTTTCGACCTTCACCGTCCGCAGCGCGCGATCAAAGAAGCCCGGCTGGAACAGCAACCCCAACTCCCCGCGGGAATGATGGATACGCTTCGTATGCCACCAAGCGCCGAAGTCGAGACATAGCGCCCAGTACATTCCTCAAACCCGTCACCGCAACACGTCATTTCAGTATGAGTTCAATCCCCCATGGCGTACCGCAGAGTAATGTTTCTCAAAGAAAAATAACTCTTCGCTACGCCGCTCTTGGATTTTGAATCGGTGCTGGACCACCGAGGCACTACCGAATCCCTAGCCGGTACGTATCTGCCTTAAGCAATTAACCAGGACCTCAGGGCCAATCGCCAAGTATTCTTTGGAAACTTCTCCATACCTGATTATTGTTCCACAGTAAACGGGTCTCGAGTCACAGGTAACACCATAAACAGGCGTACCGCTCATTCCATTGGGATTCATGCCGTGTGGGATGGGAGCGAGCATTCGAATTGAATAGCAGTGATCGAATGGTGCCTTGGAAACGCCCAAGCAACCGTTCGTGCAGTATGCTTGCTGCGATATCTTCTGGGTGTCGTAGTCCACATAGTGACCTGGGCGCCGAACGGGTAGCCACGGATCAAAAAGTCCTTGATGTTGCTGCCTGTCGGTAGTCGAGCGTTGGTAGGGATCGCCAAATCAAGAGCGGCGACTTGCGCTATTTCGCTATCAGAGTGGTCTGTTCGCGCGATCCTAAGTACGATCTGATCATAGTGCTCGTCATCTTTAGACTCGGCTGCGTGAGCTCTGAACCACCGATCGAGTGCAAAGAATTCGGTCGGATTGGCCGGTCTCGGATAGAGTGTCTGTTCGGGCTCAATGTTGAAGTTCTTATAACAATGAAAGGCCGATACGACAAAAAGGTTCCGATGATACCTGACAGGATAGCAAGTTCCTGAGAGAGCGTACGGATATTCCTCAACTCCCGTTTCATATATGATTGGCTTCGTCGCATCGAGTAAGTCGCTGATGGTCATCCCAGGCCTTTGTTGGGGACCAGGATATTCGGGACCTGTTGGTCCACTGAGGAATAGAGCGAGAACCACAGGAACAGGAACTTTCGAATGGCTAGTCTCCGTATCTTTCCCGAGCAGCCCACATTGCTAGATGTAAGCGGCTTGGGGAGGAATTGCCTTGAATTCAACCTGCTTAAAATCTGCGTTATGGGTGAACTCAACCCAGTAAACCTGGCCCTCCTCCGTCACCAGATTCGCACCAGTCATCTGCGCAAGTGCGGACAATAAAGCAGAGCCCGGTTTTTGCAAAAGAGTACAGGTGCCGCTGATTTCACGTTTGGTGCCAACCCAAAGCGACTGAATTTCATACTCGACAGGCACAGCTTCGTTGCCTAACTGCAGCTTTCCTGATTTCATGTCTTCCCTCCTGTTGGACACGGGAAACGGTGTCACACGGGAAACGGTTCAGGTACGCCTTTCTCTTCCCCCGGGGTTTAGGTGCTGCTACTTGGGTGGCGGCTCGACCCTACCGAGAGCCTCGTCGGTGGCCAGTTCGAGTTCAGCCGTTTCCTCTTCGGTTAAGTCCCGGATTTTTTTCTGGAGAGCGAAGAGCCGCAGACCGCAACCCAGCGGTCTGCTACGGGCTGGGGAATTGCACGTAACTGACCGTCGATCCTCTGCATCGAGGTTCGCCGCCCAGCCCTCCAGGCCCTGCTCGGCGAGAACCGCTTCATCGGCCGCGGGGCTCGGCGCCAGAGGGGACAGGTCCCATTGCTTCGGATCCGGCTGCCGCATCACGATCCGATGGACACGCTCTCCAGGACGAAGGGTCAACGGCGTGCTCGGCTTGAGCATGCCCTTCTCGTATTCAGCCTCTACGACCCGTGATCCCATGGCGCCAGTATATCGGGTGGGCAAGGCGTAAACAACCGGTCATGGGTTTTTTCCGAGCGGTCAGCGCACGAGTATCTATCAGTCCATCAGAGGACGGGTCTCCGGACCCGTCGGTGAGCCCCAAAGGGGCGATCTAACAAAGCCCAGGCCAACGGCCTGGGTCAGCGGGACCCAAACCGATACCCGAGCCCTGAAGGGGCGGAATAATCTTTTTCATTTCCACACGCACCGCTCGTCGTAGGCAATTCCGGAATGGGGGAAGACCTATTTCGCCCTTTCAGGGCTGGCGGCAAAATTTGGGGGTAATCTAAACCCAGGCCTTCCGCCTGGGCTTCGTTATTTCGCCCCTTTGGGGCTAAATCAGCGGCGGAAACAATTCTTTTCAATCCCACACGTACCGCTCGTCGTAGGCAATTCCGTGCGCGTCCAGCAGCTTCCGGAATTCCTCCTGAAAGCTGGCCACGCAGTGGTGGGTTTCTTGTTGCGCGATGTACTCCACGACTTCTTCCACATCCGCCGAGCTCACCGAAAACGCGCCGTAGCCGCTTTGCCAATAGAAATTCGCCAAGCCGCGCCCTTGCGTCTTGACCCACTTCGAGGAACTGGTCTTCACTTCCTCCACGATTTTTGCCAGCGCGAGGTTCTTCGACAATCGAAACAGCGCATGAACGTGGTCGCTCATGCCTCCAACTTTCAGCGCCGGGGAGTCCTGGTTATTGAGAACCGCAGCCAGGTAGGCGTGGAGGTCTTCTCGCACGGGCGACAATAACATCGGCTCGCGATGTTTGGTGCTGAAGATCAGATGAACGTAGAGTTGCGAAAGGGATTGCGGCATGGGGGAACACCTATCTCGCCCTTTCAGGGCTGGCGGCAGAATAAGGGGATCATCTTAACCCAGGCCGTTGGCCTGGGCTTCGTTATTTCGTCCCTTTGGGGCTAAATCAACGGCCCTGGGGCTGAGTCTACGGCCCTGTGGAGCTTAAAATATTGGCAGGTTTCTCGGCGACCAGCAAGCACCTGGACGTATTGTCGTCAAACCAGAAACATGGTGCTCAGGGTCGCCTGGTGGCCTTTCCTGGGTGGCGCACTCGGGAGCTACCGGATCGCCGCCGGTGAAGCGCCATCGCAGAATGGGGCGCCCGGAATACGTGCGCGAATTTCTGAAACCGCGTACTAAGATTCATGAGAATATGTTCGCGGTGACCCTTGCCTGCCGTCTTGGTTCGTGAGGAGCGCCAATGGTCAAATCCACTTTCTCCAGGTGACGCCTTGAGAAGACGATCCTTCCTTTCCGCTCTGGGAGCAACTCCGCTTCTAAACATGCGACTTTGGGGCGAGGCTCGAAGCACACCGCAAGCACAGGACTGGGGCCCACCGTTGCTGAAGACGGCGCGCCCGGAGCATCAAAGGGTGGTGCTTTCTTTCCGCCCGGTATAAGGATGCGGAATCTTATGTTGTTCAGTACCGAACCTCCTTGGGTTCCTCTGAATTGATTAAGGAAATCCCCGTTACGGACTACTCCGTGCAGGGACTCAAGAATGGGACGCAATATTGGTTCAGCGTGGCGGCATCGGGGCCGAGTGGGACAACGGCCTTTTCAAATGAGCTGGCCGGGACACCCGCGGAGGAGCCGGATTGGGTTTCGCTCGCCGAGGCCTTTTCGGGACCCAATCCGACGCGAACTTCCTGTCCCTTCTGGATGGTTCATGGGACAGAGCGTGACGATGAGTTGCGGAGTTTTATGGAAGTTGTTCACCGCTTTGGATTCGAGGGCGTCACTCTTCATCCCTACGATTTCAAGGGATTCCTGGAGGAGACCAATTGGAAACAGTGGCGGGTGATTGTGGAAGCCGCCCGCAAGCTGGGTTTGACCGTCTGGGAGCAGGACGACAAGGACTACCCGTGCGGGTATGCGGCGGGAAAGGTGGTTGCCCGCAACCAGGATTTCGCCCGGTGGGAAATCACCCTGGCCCACCACGAGAGCCACAAGGGTCCTGGGCCGATCTCCCTGGCCCTGGATGCCCTGCTGCCGGCCAAGCAGCGGCTGGTGGCCGTGGTGGCTGCCGGCCCCGAGAACCGCTTCGTGGATTTGACCGACCAGGTTGCGAGCGGCAGGCTCAGTTGGGATGCACCTGAAGGGCAGTGGGACATTTTCGTCCACGGAGCCTGGCAGCCCGGAATCGATGCCCCCACGGCTTATCCCGACCTGGTGCGGGGAGAGATTCGAGGCTACATCGATCCCCTCAGCGAGGCGGCCACGGCGTCTTATGTCCAGATGGTCCTTGACGGCACCTGTCGCGCCATCGGCTACGAAGAGGTCGGTCGCACCTGGAAAGGGTTCTACATCGACGAGCCGGGGTTCTACTCGAGTGGAACCCTGCTGGGCGAACCCGGCGGGGGTTACCCCTTCACCCCGGATTTGCTCGAACGCTTCCAGAAGCGCTGCGGATATTCTCTGCGGCCGTATCTTCCGCTGCTGTGGGTCGAGCGAGGGCCGCGGACGAGGCAAGTCCGTTACGACTACATGGATTTTGTCAGTTCCGAGTACGCGCGCCTGTTCATTGGCAGCCAAACCCGATACGCCCAGGCGCACGGGATGCAGATCAACGGCCACGTCCGGGAGGATATTCCCTTTCAGTTGGGGGGAGGAACGGGCAGCAATTTCCGCACCCTGGAAGCTTACAGCATGGGTGGATTCGACCACATCTTCGACCAATGGTACACGCCGGAGGATGACGTCTACTGGCGGCAGGCCAAAATGGCCAGCTCCATCAGTCACTACCGCGAGACGCCGCAGGATGAGGCCATGGTCGAGCATTTCGCGGCTACGGGTTGGCGCACCGGGCTGACCGAAATGAAGGCCATGATGGATTGGACAACTTGCCGCGGCTTGAGCCGGCCGGTTCCCTGCGGCCTGGACACGCAGGACCCGCCCGTGTGGGAGGATGCGCCTGAGTTCTGGCTGCACGGAAAGAATCCCCTGGCGCCTTATTTCCACCTCTATCAGACCGCCGCCAACCGCGGGACCATGATGATCCGTGGGGGGCGGCACGTTGCCAAGGCCATCGTGCTGGATACGGCCGAATCGGCCTGGGTGGGCGAGGCCGAGGAGTTGTGGAAGTCGGACAAGGCATTGAGTCAGGCGCACTTCGACTATGACAATGTGTCCTACGGCGTCTTCGCTGACCCTGAGCGGTGCCGCATCGAGGGAAATCGCATCCGCTTGGGGCGCGAGGATTACGAATTCGTGTTTCTGCCCAGCGTGGATGCGATCCCCCTGGAGGTGCTGCGCCGCCTGCTGGAGTTCTACGAGGCGGGCGGAACGGTAATCATCCTGGGGCCGGGACTCCGGCTTGATATGGATCCCACCTTCGAAAAGGCTCAGCTTGTCTGCAAATTGCCGTTTCGATCCGCCAATGGCCAGCAAGACGATGAGGTTAAGGACCTCGCAGCCCGTATATGGGGTGACCGGGCCAGCGGCCGTGGGCACGCGCACCTTGCTCAATACAAGGATGTTACAAATTTTCTCTATTCCCTGAACGCCCACGATGTGTGGATTGACCCGAACCTGCCCCTGTTGCAGTATTACCACCGGCGCCTCGCGGGGCGTGACGTTTATTTTCTCAACAACGAAGGGGAGGCCGTCCGTACCACGGTGCACCTGCGGGCCGCCAAGGGAGTCCCGGAACTGTGGGACCCCATCTCCGGCCGCATCGTCCAAGCCCCTTGTTATGATCAGGATGACGATGGAATTTCGGTTCGAATTGAGTCGGCCCGGTATGAATCCGTGTTTGTCGTCCTCAATCCCTCCGCCCAACCAGAGACGCATCTGCAAGCTAGCGATGCGGACGAAGTGGTGCGGGGCAGTGGGGGAGAAATAACGGTCAAAAAGTACACACCAGGGACCGTTGCGTACAGGGTGTGGCGCCATGGTAGCATCGAGGAGAAACGGCTAACGACAGGGATTAGCCCTTTATCCACAATGGCTCTTCGGGAACGATGGTCCAATAGCCCAGCAGAATCCGGCGGAGTCCTTTACCAATGCCGGTTCGACTGGCCTCAGGAGGCAGGTCTTTCCGCAGCGCTGGTTATTGAAGACATGACCCAGGTCATTGAGCCAAAGCTCAATGGAAAGGACCTGGGTTTGCGATTCGCTTACCCGTTCCGATTTGAGCTCGGGGGCGCGTTGCGATCGGGATCGAATGAGCTAGAGATTCGGCATGTGGAACGCTATACTCTCAAATCACTTCTGGGAAATATTAAGATTATTCCCTACTATGAGTTTCAAATATAAGGAGTCCTATCTTTCCGTGAGGTAATAATATGAATGATCTGGAACGTTTTCGCAGAACGATGAATTACGGAGAAGTTGACCGTGCCCCCATCTATGAATTCATGTGGCCCACCTGGCCGGAGACGGCGGAACGGTGGGCCAGGGAAGGCGGTTACCTTCCGGGCCATACAGATTTCGGCTGTGACAGGTGGGTGGTGGAATTCTCCTGGTTCTGGCCTCAACCGCCCTTCGCGCGCGATATCCTGGCGGAAGATGACGACCACGTGACCTTTGTGGACCCGCAAGGCATCGTGATGCGGGAATTCAAGCATAACCCCCTAAGCTCCATGCCTCAGTTCATTAGCAATCCGGTGGAAACGCGCGAAGACTTCCGCAAGTATTGGCGGGAAAGGATGCAGCCTGATCTCACCCAACGCATCGGGCCGAACTGGCGTGAGCGGCTGCGCGCCTTGCGCGATCGCGACTTTCCCTTTGTGGTCATCGCCGACCGCTGGGGTGGATTCTTCGGCCCGCTGCGGAACCTGGTGGGTCTCGAGCGCCTTTGCACACTTTTCTATGACGACCCCGCCTTCGTGGAGGAGATGCTGGACGCCGACGCGGATTATCTGATCCAAATGCTGACGCAAATGCTGGAAGAGACGGACATCGACGTTTTTGGATTCTGGGAGGACATGGCCTACCACACGGCCCCCCTGCTTTCGCCGCAACTGGCCCGGAAGTTCATGCTGCCGCGCTACCGCAAGGTGGTGGACTTCGGCCGCAGCCACGGAGTGCGCTTGTTCGGCCTGGACAGTGACGGGTATATCGACCCGCTCATCCCGGTGTGGATGGATTCCGGGATCGACATCCTGTACCCCTTCGAGGTTCAGGCCAACATGGATGTGGTGGCGGTGCGGAGGAAATACGGGCGCGAACTGCGCATGTGGGGTGGCATCGACAAACGGCCTTTGACCGTGGGGCGCGCGGCGATCGACAAAGAGCTGGAGCGTGTGAAGCCGCTCATCGACGACGGGGGCTACCTCCCCATGCTCGACCACAGCGCCACGCCCGATACGCCGTATGAGAACTACCGGTATTTCCTGGAGCGGTTGAAGACCTTCCTCTAGAAGCAACGCTGTTCACTGTACGATGCTGTCCTAATTTCGGGTGTAGCGCCGGGCTTCCATCCGGCATCTGGAGTTTGAATATTTCTGATGAGGGTTCCAACCCATAGCGACAGCTCGATGCGGTGAGCGGCTCTAACACCTGCTGTTCATGAGCTTGAGGCTTGCGATCGTGGCTGCCTATGTGCGAAGCACCTTGGAGTGCGGCGGCTCGACGCCGCCTTTGCCTTCCTCCTCGGCGTCAAGGGAAGGCGGGTTGAACCATGGTTTTAGTTTTCGAGGTTATTCCAAGGTGGCGCCAGACCGCCGCACTCAATCTTGCCCGTGGACGCGACTTCGGTGAGGGAGAAAATGCCGGCTCTTCCCGTGTGGCGGTCATAAACGAAGCTATGGCAGAAAAGTTCTGGCCGCACCAGGACCCGATCGGAAGCGGTTTTTCCATGGAGAGCGATCCCGGCCGCTCCATCGAGATTGTTGGAGTCGTGAAAAATACGCGAATCACGGGTGTTTCCGGGGTCCATGAAGCCTGTTTCTATCTGCCCCTGGCGCAGCACTACGCGCCCGGAGCGACGCTTCAAATTCGAACTGCCTCCGCCGCTGATTCCATCGTGCACGAGGCGCGCGAGCTGGTGGGCGCCTTTTGCGCCGGGCATGCCCGTCCTGCGAGTTCAAACCATGTAGGCATCACTGGGGGGAATCAACGGCCTGTTCGGCTACAAGCTGGGAGGGGGTTTGACGGGAGTGCTGGGATTGCTGGGGGTCGCCCTGGCCGTTGTCGGTGTGTTCGGTGTGACGTCTTATATCGTCAACCAGCGTACCCAGGAATTTGGGATCCGTCTGGCGCTTGGGGCGCAACGCCAGGACATCTGGCGGGCGGCGTTGCTTCGGGAAAGCACCATGATTGCCCCCGGTATTCTGCTGGGACTGATTGCCGGGGCCGCCGGGGCACAACTACTGGGCGATTTCCTGGTTGACGTGTCCCCGCTTGATCCGCTCACTTATGTTGGCGTTTCGGCAATGCTTGCCGTGCTTGCTCTCCTGGCTTGCTACTTCCCCGCCCGGAGCGCGACGAGAATCGATCCCATGGTGGCGCTGAGGAACGAATGATTGGCGATTTTCGAGCGAATGTCCGTCCTGCTGACGGATTGACGATTGTCGATTGGCCGAAAAACGAAGGTGGATAAAGGAAGCGTGAATTTCGGTTCAGGATCGCTTGAAGGTCTCTCTTAACCTGTCTCCGACCAGTGGGTCGTAAAGTGGAAGCAGGATGCTAGCCTCTGCCTTGATGCGTGCATAGGTCCGCATGCATTCATCCAGGCTTTCCATGATCCCCAGGGGATGCATTTCTTCAATATTCCGGTATTTGAAGAAGCAATCGGAGGCGATCACTTGTCCGGCGGCGGTCTCGATGCTGTAAGCCATGGAAGAGCGATGGTGCACGCCCGTCCAGAAGGCATTGAGGCCCGGGAGAATTTCCTCTTCATCATCGAGCAAGTGTAATTTCTCCGGTGCCTGAATCTCCAGGTAGTAGAGTGAATCATCCGGAATCCGCAGCTTCCTGGGAATATGCATCTCGAACTTGGGGGCATGGAAATCCTCGATCCATCCCCGCTTCGATAAGCAAATCCGGGCGTTGGAAAAGAGCGCAATATTTCCCGTGGCGTATGCCTGCAAGGGCGTGATGAGCACGTAGTCCACGTCCTGCGCGCGAATGCCAATACTGGCCAGGGCTTTTTTCGGCCGCTCGCTTTCCTCCCTGACCATTTGCGCGCGTTCATGCACGGCCTTTTTCCAGACTTCGTTCATACCGGTCAAGTCCGGGGGAGGGCCGCTATTGATAATGATCGTCTTCCCCCCGCCACGTATGACCACCATCCAGAAGCAGAGGAGTTCCCAATCGTTCCAGCCGCTCATCCAGTAAACTTCCGGACCTGGCACCTCGCATTGGCCCATCTTCAGTACTTGAACTTCGTATTTCATAAATACCCCTTGGGTTGGAACGTACCACCCACGATGAAAATGCGCGAACCGCCTTGAGTGCGGTAGCAGCAGCTACCACCTTCCGCCTTCGGTTCATACAGCAAATGTGGTAGCTGCTGCTACCGCACTCCAAGGTACCTTCGGCACAGCTATTTTCATGACAACGGGGCGGGGGAGCCGCGTCAATCACTCGGAGAGTTCGCTAATTTGGGCAGCCCTAGTCGGCGGCAGTTCCGCCATCAACGTAACGGCACGGGCAACCAATTCCTCCACTTGCTACTGATAGGCCGCATCCAGGCGCAAAGTGGGCTCGCGGAGCCGGTCGGAAACGATCACCCCGCGCCGCATGAGGACTCGCTTCTCCATCTGGATCAGCAACTCCAAGTGCTCGAGAGCAAAAACCAGGAAGGGAAGCATCCGGTAGAACCATGCTTTCGCCTCGTCTACGTGACCCGCATCGTACAGTCTGAAGATATGAACATAGATGCCACTGAGGGCTGGGCCGGGCATGATTCCGCAGGCGCCGTGCGCCAAGCCGTCAAACAAGCGGAGTCCTCCCCAGCCGTAGAGAACCTTGATTTTCCCTCTGACTGCCGGATGATTTCCCGGCACCGCTCCCCCGGCAGAAGGTTCTCCAGCTTGACGAACTGAAAGTTGGGGCAACGCTCCGCCAAATCCACAAAGAGCCGCGCCGGTAAGCCGCCCCCTTGAAAGTCCGCGTCCTGAAGCATCACCGGAATCTTGATGCTTCGCGAGACCTCCTCAAAGAAGATCATTAACTCCGCACTTCCGAGGGGGACGACGCGGGGGGCTGCAACCATCACTCCGTCCGCTCCCAGGGACTCCGCGTAGCGAGAGAATTCCGCGGTAGAGCGAATGGATGGAGACCCCGTGTTCGCCAGGATGGGAACGCGGTGATCGACATGCTGAACGACGATCTCCGCCACTCTCGACCGCTCGGAATCGGAGAGTTTATAGTACTCGCTGCCAAAAGCCGGAGCGCACAGACCCGCTACGCCGCTGCCAATGCAGAAATCGACCTGCTTGCGGAGAGAACTTTCATCGATACTCGCGTCGGCGTGGAAGGGAGTCGTCAACACCGGAATGACTCCGTGCAAGTTCATGGTGCCCTCCGAGCTGAATACCGCAGGCAACGGGGTTTGACTCATTGAGCGGTGTAACCGCCATCGACCAGGAGAGATGCGCCCGTGATGTAAGAAGCTTCGTCGGAAGCCAGGAAGAGGATGGCGCGGGCAACTTCCCGGGGCTGGCCGATCCGCTTCAGAAATGTCTTGGCTCCCTCCGCGGCGTTGAGCTGTTCAAGTGTCATCCCCTGTTGTGCCATGTATTTTTCCAAGGTGGGGGTCAAAATAGTTCCCGGGCAGACAGCGTTGACTCGAATGTGGTAAGGCGCAAGGTCCAGCGCCATGTTCCGGGTCATTTGCAGTATGGCGCCCTTGGTGGCGCTGTAGGTTATGAAGTTCGGTTGGGCGACGAAACTGGAAATGGAGGCCAGGTTGACAATGGCTCCGCCGCCCGGCTTCATTTGTTCCGCCACATGCTTGGTAACCAGGGCGGTGCCGATGATGTTGACGTCCACCGAACGGCGCCAGTCCTCCGGAGTAGCATCCAGGCCCTTCAATACAAAGATCGCAGCACTATTGATCAGGATGTCAATCCGGCCAAACAACTTGACGGCTACGGCGGCCAACCGCTCCGCATCGCTCTCTTTGGAGATATCGGTAAGTGCAAAATGAGCTGTCGCGTTCCGCTCGCGAAGAGAAGTGACCACGGCCTCTCCCGCCTGGGCATTGATATCGGCCACCACCACCGTTGCGCCCTCTTCGGCAAACAAATCGGCGGTAACCTGCCCTATCCCTGATGACGCGCCGGTAATCAAAGCTATTTTGTCTTTTAGCCTCATCATCCGCTTTGTAGACTGCACTATATAGGCAGAGTCCTTTTATCACCTGGTCATTCAATGACCTCGAATTTTTTCAATGCTTCTTCGTCGATCTCCACTCCCAAACCGGGGCGGTTCGCGTCCAGTTCGATGAAGCCGTTTTGAGGGGTGGGCTCACCCTTGAAGATATACCAAAACAATTCGTTGCCCACCTCCACCTCCACAGGTGGGAAATATTCCGCCATCGGGGAGTTGTAGCTTGCCATCACCAGGTGGTAATTGTGCATCTGCCCGGCATGGGGAACAATCGGCACCCCGAGCGCTTCCGCCAGCGCCGCAATCTTACGGGCCTGGGTAATCCCGCCGACTCGGTTGGTGTCAAATTGAATGTAGTCGACCGCCTTGGCATCTAGTAATTGGCGGAAACCATAAAGTGTGAACTCGTGCTCGCCGCCCGCAATGGGAATCCGTCCCATGGTCCGCAGGGCGGCATAGCCCGCGATGTCGTCCGGGATCACGGGCTCCTCCAGCCAGCGCAGGTTGAAGGGTTCGAGAAGGGGGATCATGCGCCGGGCGTAATCCAGGGTCCAACCCATATAGGCGTCGGCCATCAAATCGATTTCATTCCCGATGACCTCCCGGGCGGTGCGCACCAATTCCACATTTCGCTGCATGCCGGCGGCGCCATCCACTGGACCCCAGCCAAAACGCAATTTCATGGCCCGGAACCCCTGGTCTTTGTAAGCCCGTACCTCTTCGGCAAGCTGATCCAGTGGCTGAGCATAGAGCCGGCTGGCGTATACCGGGATCTTGGGTTTCGTCTGGCCGCCCAAAAGTCGAAAGAGCGGCTGTTTCACCGCTTTTCCGATCACGTCCCAAATGGCGAGATCCACGGCGCTAATGGCGACCATGGCAATCCCTTTCCGTCCAAACGCCATCGTCTTCCGATACATGTGCTGCCACAGGCACTCCGTATCAAACGGGTCGCTTCCCATCAGGATTGGCTTAAGATACAGATCGATCACCTGCTTGCTGACGCGCGGCGAAAGCGCTGCCTCTCCCACTCCCGTCAACCCCGCGTCGGTCTGAACCTCCACAATCAGCCAGCTATGGAACGAAAACCCGCGCACGGAATCGGTCGGAAGATCCAGTATGTCCATGGGGCTCGTACAGAAATGCGGCTGGGCATATACGATTGGCCCCCTCCATTCGACTACACGCGTTCGCACATTGGTGATTTTCATGCCATGCTCCCTGGTAACGGCCCAATTTCTCTCTACGTCAATTACCGACCGAACATTGCTTTTCGGCCTTGCCCGACAGCGCTTGGATCTATGGGACTTCCTACTCTACCTTTTCACTCAGCTTAACGCGCGAAACAGGTTCAAAAGTACGCGTTAAGAAGCTCCTACTTCGCGCCTTTCGGGCAATTGCTGAAAAACCGGTGTTGAAGAAAAGGTCGAAATCACAACGACCTCTCAAAATATCTACCTTACTTAATTACCAGTCAAGCAGTTATTATCGATGTCTCAAAACGTGGTTTTCGGTGACGCTCCCTGTACTTGGCCACGGTGGCTTGAGATAGTTGAATCCCAATCTTGACGATCTCGCCATGGATGCGCCGTGCTCCCCAGGGCGGATTCGCCGAGCATGTCTTCCGGATAAGGTCTCGAACTGCACGAGACATTCGAAGTCTTGCTGGCCTACCTTCCACGTCCTCTGCCTCTCTGCACACCTGCGCACGGGCGTGAAACTTCGTTGGTCAGCACAATAATCGCCTCATCCACGGCATTGTGTCCTTCCGGCAAGGCTGCATGACTTGATCTAACCGAAATTGCTAATGTCTGTCTTTTGCCCAGGAGGGCAAGGAGGACAGACGATGGCCAACGAGATTCCTGATATCCCCCGTGACATGCGGAAGGTCTATTTGCGTCTCCGGCGATGGCGGAGTTCGCACGCTCGCCGTGTAGCGTTTCCGGATTCATGGTGGGCGGCGGCGGGAGAACTGGCGCGGGAGCACGGGATAAACCGCACGGCGAAAGCTCTGCATCTGGAATACGGCAAGCTGAAGGAGCGAGCGGAAGCGCCGGGGCCAGAGAAGAAGGTCGTGAGGAAGGCGCGGTCAGTGATCCAACGCCACGCCCGCCCGCCCCGCCGACATTTATGGAATGGAATTGATTACGCCGCGGCCTGGTAGTGTGGCGAGCGCCGTGGTGGAGTTGGAAGGACCGCGGGGCCGGATGAAGATCGAGTTCAAGGGTGTAGGCCCGGCCGAGTTGGTGGCGCTGAGCCGGACCTTGTGGGATGACGGGGCATGATTCAGATCACGCTGCAGATGCGCATCCTGGTGGCGGTGGAGCCGGTGGACGGCCGTAAAGGCATCGACTCGCTGGCGCAGTTGTGCCAGGAGAGATTGCAGACCGACCCTTTCTCGGGCTGCCTGTTCGTCTTCCGCAGCCGACGGGGGACGGCTTGAAGCATTGGGAACGGCTGACCCTTTTCCTCCGGGAGGCCGGAGCGCCCCTGGATTCGAACCTCGTCGAGCGCGCCCTAAAGAAAGCCATCCTTCACCGCAAGAATAGTCTGTTCTATAAGACCGAGAACGGCGCCGAGGTGGGGGATCTGTTCATGAGCCTGATCCATACCTGCGAATTGAATGACGCCAATCCCTTCGACTATCTCACCGAGCTACAGAAACACGCCGCCGAGCTGGCGAAGAATCCGACAGCCTGGATGCCGTGGAATTACCGCCAGACCCTTCAACAGGCCAGTACGCGCAAGGATGCTGCTTAGGCCCTAGCTGGAGTAGCATGTCTGCCGCCTGGCCGAAAACGATCCTCTGCGGCCAGGCCGGAGCGGCAGTCGAAAATGGCCGAAAAACGGGTGTCCCGCAAGACGAAATCGCCGAGGGTTTTGGGCCACCCTCCTCGGCGGGCCCAAACTCCGTTTCGGGTGGGCCTTTACGCCCGCGTTTCTACGCAAGACCAGCAGACCATCCCGCTGCAGACCCGTGCGATGCGGGATTATGCGGCAAGGCGGGGCTGGATCATCGTCAGGCAGGTCAAAGAAATTGGCTCGGGCGCGTCCCAACGGGAGAGGCGGGAGCAACGGCTGGAGGCCGCGCGCCGCCGCGAGATCATGTGTTAGTATGGCGACTGGATCGGTGGGGCAGATCGGTCACCGACCTGCTCGCTACCCTGCAGGAACTGGAGCATCTGGGCGTCGGCTTTGTGTCGCTGACGGAGGCGCTGGATCTCACGACGCCTGCCGGCCGAGCGATGGCCGGCTTGTTGGCCGTCTTCGCCGAGTTCGAGCGGGAGATTCTCCGGGAACGAGTCCGTGCGGGGCTGGCGCATGCCCGCCAAAACGGCCAACGCTTGGGCCGGCCGGTGACAGCCGCACTCCACGCCGACCAGGTCCGGAAGTTATACCGCACGGGTACGAGCAAAGCCGAAATCGCCCGCCGGTTACAGATCGGCCGGACGTCGGTGCGGCGCATCCTCACGGCGAAGGATGCGGTAGCGAAGATGGCGAAACACAAAAAGGACCCCCTCCGCGAGGACCGTATCGAAAACGAAGCTATCGTGGACGCGTATGGACCGGGGTAGATTGGTTCTTGGAAAGGCGTTCGAAGCCTCCATTCCGCTCACAGAACACTCACGCGCAGAACTTGAACGTACTTAAGCAACTTCGACCTGCCTTCGGCAGTGCATTCCTTTCGGAAATTACCCCGGAGGCCATCGAAGACCATCTTTGGCGTCGCCTGAACTCGGATCGATGCGTCCGTACGAAGTTGGGCGTTCGCACCCTGGGTAAACTCAAACCCTCAACCGTCCACCAGGAACTCCGGGTGCTGACGCGAATCCTAAACGTAGCGGTTCGGCAGAAGCGGCTGGCCGTCAATCCGTGCAATTCCGTTGAGTTTCCTGTCTCTGTAAACAATTCGATCCGAAAACCTCACTACATGACTGCTGCTGAGCAGGCTCAGATTGAGTTCTGGGCTCCCGCCTATCTCAAGAATGTGATCAGGATCCTTGTGGAGATGGGACTCCGTCCCTTTAAGGAACTCATGCCGATGAAAAGGGAACAGGTTGATCTTGAAAACTCGGTCGTCCACATCACTGACTCCAAGACGCCAACGGGGATTGGGGACATGCCGATGACAGCGCTCGCTCGTGAAGGCTTCAAAGCCCAGATCGAGCTGGCATCGAAGTCGGAGTACTTGTTCCCCTCACCCAGCCCGAGGGCCAAGAAGCCCTACATTACGTCCCTCCGAAAAATCTGGGAGAAGACTCTCCGCCGGGCTGGTGTCCCTTATTTCCCGTTGTATCATCTGCGGCACACGTTCGCCACTAGGTTAAGCGCGGGCGGAGTTGCGGATCACTTCGTCACTCAGATGCTCCGCCAAGGCGACGCCCGCGTATTCAAGCGCTATAGCCAGGCGAAGCTTACCATGATGCGCGAGGCGTTGGCCAAGCTCGACCGGCACGCCAACGAGCATCAAGGCATTTTTGGAACAGCAAGCGCAAATTAGCTGACTTTTGGAACAGTTTTGCTACATTCGCTCACTCTTGGCGGCTATGGAAAACAACATGGCGTTGAATCGGAAGGAGTTAGTTGGTGGACCTGGAGAGGTTCGAACTCTCGACCTCATGACTGCCAGTCATGCGCGCTCCCAACTGCGCCACAGGCCCACGTGGAAAACCAAGAACCTCCTATTTGTAACACGCGCTCGCCAGACTGTCAATATTGGGGGTCGTCTAATTTCAGACGGAGCGCCGGCTTCCAGCCGGCATTGGGCCGCCAAGATGGCGGCGCTAGTGCGCCTGAGAGCGCACCTGGTTGGAGGGGTGAAAGTCCTCTCCAAGTCAACGTAACTTGTAATCGACTGCAACTGCGTCGTGGTGACACGAGGTGGGGAGCAGCAGGAGGTGAACGGCCAGTCCGTACGATAAGAAACTCGATTCGGCCGGTGAGATGTGGCGAGCCTGCTAGCGAGTGGCGAAGCCCCGAGTTCCCGTTGGGAGAAGACCCGTGGGGAAGCGATCTCGGTTCGATCCGTCGAGGGGTAGCGTGCCCTGACGAGACGGAGCGTCCGCAGGTGGTTGGAGACGGAATGGTCGGAAGGCCGGGTGCGTGAATCAGGGAGACCTGCTCGTGCAGGAGCCGGAGTTCATGCCTGGAGAAGGCCGAAGAACCGGGCGGGCAGGAGTCAGAGCGTCCATAAGAGCGAAGAAGGGCCTGTAATGGGTCTGGAGCGAAGGGACGCAGGAAGGTGGATGAGGGAGGATGAACAGCGGCACATATTTCTTCCGCCCAGTGCCTTCGGGCTGTGCCGGTGGGGGACTCGGTTCGCCCGCGCGGGAATCGAGAGTGCTGATCTGGACACGTACTCATGGTGATGACTCGGATATCGAGGCGGTCTTGCCGCTGGCCTCCTGCCGTAATCTCTGCTGCGACGGGACGACTGTTCATCACTCCTCTTCGAGGTAAAACCACCGACTGGAGAGCCGGATGCGGGAGATCCGCCCGTCCGGTTCGGAGGGAGGGGGAGCGTCTTACGCTCTCCCTACCCCTATCGCTCAAATTAGGGCAGCCCCAACATAGGCATTCACCGGCGGTCCGGTGTATGTTATCGGTCGGTCGAGGCTTGAGAACGTAAGATGCGGCTCACAGAGGTGCCCGCTTTAGTATGATTTCCAAGTTCACTTATGGGCTCGTGATCTTCTCGAGTGCGTTCCTGTTGTTCCAAGTACAACCCCTTCTGGGAAAGATGATCCTGCCCTGGTTTGGTGGCGGAGCCGGGGTTTGGATCGTCTGCTTGTTGTTCTTCCAGGTCGTGCTCCTGCTCGGGTATTTTTATGCTCATTTGTTGACACGCAAATTTCTTGCGCGCACTCAGACCCGAGTCCATGTCGCGCTTCTCATCGCCAGCCTTCTGGTGTTGCCGATTCTGCCGAAGAGTTCCTGGAAACCGTCGTCTCCCTTCGATCCGGCGTTCCACATACTTTTGGTCTTGGGAGCCACCGTTGGCCTGCCTTACTTTCTTCTCTCCTCCACCAGCCCGCTGTTACAAGCGTGGTACACAAAGAACGACGCTGCCGCCGCTCCTTATCGTTTCTACGCCGTCTCGAACACGGGCTCGATGCTGGCATTAATAAGCTACCCCATACTGATCGAGCCTTGGTTTGCCACATCGCATCAAGCGGTTGGATGGTCGTGGGCGTACGCGGCCGTCGCTCTTTCGTGCGTGGTGGTCGCCCTTGCTTCTTCCCCCCAAGCTCCTCAAGGTGGGCAGCTCGAGAGCGTGCCTCCGCCCCCTCGGGAAATGCAAGCTCTGTGGATCAGCCTGGCAGCATGCGGCTCAGCGCTGCTGCTTGCCTTCACCCACCACATCTCTCAAAACATTGCGTCCGTGCCGCTGCTTTGGGTGATTCCTCTCACTTTGTACTTGCTGACGTTCATATTATGTTTTGAAGGTCGAGCCTGGTACCGGCGCGACTTCTTTCTACGGCTGCTGGGCGTGGCCCTGGGCTCCATGGCCTACGCGCTGGCGCCATCGTTTGCAAGCCTCCCCCTCAGCGTGTCGATTCCTCTCTGTTGTGGCTGTCTATTTATATGCTGCATGTTCTGTCACGGTGAGTTAGCCAGGCTAAAGCCACACCCGGCGCACCTGACATCGTTTTACTTGATGTGTTCCCTTGGTGGAGCGATCGGGGCTTCTTTCGTCGCCTTGGTGGCTCCCTGGCTGTTCTCTGGGGATTACGAACTTCGAATAGCCCTCGGGTGCTGTGCCCTCCTGGTTCTGGTGGTCAATCACCGTGACCCCGAGAGCCCGTTTCATCGGGCGCGCTGGCAACCCGGCTGGCTCCTCGTGGTGGCCCTGGCGCTCACCATCATCGCGAGCCTGGGCGTGACGGCTCGAGAGGAAGCCAAGAGCGCCCGCGTGATGGTCCGCAATTTCTACGGCGTGTTGCGCATCCTCGATCAGAGGGCGGCGAACGTTGTGCTGGTGAAGGGGGAAGCCGTACAACCGCCCGAGGAAGATCCCCGGTTCGAGAAGCTGATGAACGGTACGATCGATCACGGGTTGCAATTTCTTTCGCCTGCCCGCCGGGACCAGCCCACCACCTACTACGGTCCAAACTCCGGCATCGGGATAACCCTGAAGGCGGCGGGAGGCACAACCCCTCTGAGCGTGGGAGTGATCGGGCTCGGAGCGGGCACGCTGGCAGCTTACGGAAGACAGGGGGATCACTATGAGTTCTATGAGCTCAATCCCCTGGTTGTCCGGATCGCCAATCACGATTTCAGTTTTCTGCGCGACTCGAAAGCGAAGATCGACGTCGTCCTGGGTGATGCGCGACTGTCTTTGGAGCAAGAACCGCCGCAAGGATTCGAAGTGCTTGCGGTGGATGCCTTCTCCGGCGACTCGATTCCGGTGCATTTGCTGACCCGCGAAGCTTTCGAGTTGTATTTTCACCATCTCCAACCCGACGGCGTGCTGGCGGTGCATATCTCCAACCAGTATTTGAACCTGGCGCCCGTTGTCGCCGGGGCAGCAGCGTGGCTCCGCAAAGAAGCGGTGATGATCAAAAACGAGCCCGACGGCGCGCGGGGGATCTCTCGGGCGACATGGGTACTGGTGGGGAATCCCCAACACTTTCTCGGCAAGGCCGCGATCGAGAAGGCTGGAACACTTCTCGCGGCCGCCAGCCCCCAAATCCAATGGACAGACGATTACAGCAGCCTGTTCAAGGTCTTAAAGTAGCCCTTGATTCCGCCCGATGCGCATGGACCATTTTAATAACCGCCCCGTCAACTTCTTGGAACAAACCTTTCGCCTGCGGTGTCACTCTAAGTAGAAAGGGAGGCGCGCACGAAGTCGAGGTATTGAAGTTCGAGCGGGGAACTGATATCTTGAGGGCGTCATGGGAACCGGGCGGTCCGTAGGCATTACGCTCGAGCATACGTTGCCGGCAGTGAACGAAGAAGCGGCATTCGTAGGCGAACTGCGCGCGGGCTCCGAAGAGGCGTTTGCGTACCTCCTGGCGATTTATCAGAATCCGGTTTTCAATTTGATCTGGCACATTGTCGAGAACTCCGCCGACGCCTCCGATGTTCTGCAAGACGTTTTTATGAAAGTGTTCAAGGGGATCAAGGGATTTAATGGCGATAGCAGTTTGCGGACTTGGATTTACCGCATTGCCGTTCACGAAGCCTCGAACCATCGCCGGAGCTGGATTCGGCGCCATTGGCGTGAGCCGATTTCCATGGATGACACCGAATCGCCCTCGGCCGCCGCGGCTTCGGAAGCCGCCTCGAGTGAGCGTAGCCCTTATCAAGTTCTCGAGCAGGCGGAAAGAGAAGGGGTGGTGAAGCGCGCGCTGGCGAGCCTGGCGCCCCCCTACCGGTCAGTTGTGGTGTTGCGCGAAATCGAGGGGTTGCCTTACGAGGAGATCGCGCAGGTGCTGGGTTTGGCTGAAGGAACCGTCAAGTCCCGTCTACTACGCGGTCGGGAGTTGCTCCGCCGAAAGCTGGCGGGGTATGTGGGCAAGGAACATGTTTGAGAGCTGTCTGGAAATTCGGAATCATTTCTCGAACTATCTTGACGACCTGTGCACACCCGAAGCACGGAAGTCGATCCGCTACCACTTGTCCTTCTGCGAAGTCTGCCGGGAACAACTCGAGCAGTGGCAGTCGGTCCAGGGGGAGCTGCGCGCCCTCCCGCGCCGGCAGGTTCCCCCCGAAGTGGGGTTGCGATTGCGCGTGCAAATGTCTCATCTGCTCCACCGGAATCTCCTCCCCCGGCTCTTGGTGCATCTTGAGAATGCTCTCAAGCCGTTATTGATACCGGCGACCGGCGGGGTGCTGACGGCAGTGATCAGTTTTTGCCTGTTCATGGGATCGCGGACGGTTCCGATCACGGATGTTCCCGACGTCCCGGTGCAGTTGACCACACCGGCGCGCGTGCAGGAACTGGCGCCCATCGATTTCAACACCGGTGATAACGGCTTGGTGCTGGTGACTCAGATTAACTCCGCGGGCCGCGTGAAAGGGTATCAGCTTCTTTCCGGCGAGCGTTCGCCGGAGCTCATGCAGCGCTTGGACCGGATGATCTACTTCAGCTACTTCCGGCCGGCTACCATGTTCGGCAGGCCAACGGATGGGCAGGTGGTTCTGTCCTTGCGGCGAATCACGGTCCGAGGGTAATCCGTTTGCCTCTGACTCCAATCCTACCAGGGCATTCCCGACCTCCGAGCAAACACGAGGGGGATTCCTTCGCAGTCATGGGATGTGTTCTCGCGGCGTTTCTCGCCGTGCTGATGGCGCCCGCTGCCCTGCGCGCGCAGTCGGCAGGGAACGTCCTGCTGGAACCGAACGAGCAGCTCTTCTGCGTGCTGGCCGCATTGAATGCCGCGGGGTACGACGCGGGTATGGGCTCGGGCTCCGCCGGCGACACACGTCGATTGGTGCGGGAATACCTTCAGGCGCAGAATGCTCCCGTACTGCCCGAACTCAAAAAGTTCTACGACGAGCATCGGGTAAAAGACGATCCCAGCAGGGAAGTGGGACAATACATTTCCCTTGCGCTGCTGGTAGGCTCGCCGCCGGACTTCAAGCTCACGGTGGCGGAAGGTGAACTCCCCCCCGACGCCCGCGACGTGGCGGGTTTTCTTCCCCTCCTCCGAAAATTCTACGCTCAGGCCAACATGCTGCACCTCTGGGCGCAGGTCGAGCCGCGCTACGACGCCGCGGTGGCCCTCTATACGGAAGCGGTCCGCCGGAGCTTTGTGCTGACCGAGGCTTACATGCGTTTTCCCTCCGGCGCCTATCTGGGCCGGACCTACGCCATTTACATTGACCTGATGGGCGCGCCCGAGCAGGTGCAGGCGCGGATTTACGGCCTGAACTACTACCTGGTGATAACGCCTTCCCAGGAACTTAAGCTCGACGAAATTCGCCATCAGTACCTGCACTTTCTCCTGGACCCGCTGGCCGCCAAGTATGCCTTCGAGATCAATCAGAAATCGGACCTTCGCACGATCGCTCACCAGGCTCCCCTGCTGGGATTGGACTTTAAGGATGATTTTGGTTTGCTCATCACCGAGTGCCTGATTCGCGCCCTGGAACTGCGCATGGATAAGCGTCCGGCGGCGGATGCACAAAAGCGATTGGATGAAATGACTTCGCAAGGCCTCATCCTGATTCATTACTTCTACGATTCGCTCCTCGCTTTCGAACACCAGGACGCTTCCATGACGGTTTACTACAAGCCGATGATCCTCGCCATCGATACGCGGGCGGAGCAGCGGCGGCTGTTCCCGGTCCAGTTTGCCACTCGTCCGCCCGCTCCCGTCACCAAGGTAGCGCCGTTGAAGTCTGAGGAAGAGCAACTCCTTGAGCAGGGCGACGACCAGTTTTTCCAGGGCAAATACCCGGAAGCGAAGGCTGCGTACCAGGCGGTGTTGGAAAAGGATGATCCCCAAAGCGAGCGCGCCATTTATGGAATGGCCGTGGTCTATGCCAACACGCGAAAACCCGATTTGGCAGAAGAGTACTTCCAGAAAGCCCTGGCCACCGCTCATGACCTGCGCATCGTGACCTGGTCGCATATCTACCTGGGACGCCTCGATGACTTGAACGGCAAGCGTGACGCCGCGCTCGCTCAATACCACGCCGCCCTGCTGACCGCTCCCGCCTACCCCATGGCCCTGCGCGCCGCCCAAAGTGGAATGGAAACCCCCTTCGGCTCGTCCCCCACCGGCGAGGAGCGCGAAAAACCATAAACAAGTCAGGCGGCGCCACTGCCGCCTATACGGGTATGCGGAGCTTGGGGAGTGCGGCCGCTCGCGGCCGCTTGGCTCGACTCAGCTTGCTGGCTGGACACCTGGCCAGAATCAGTAACGGTGCCTGGCGATGGTTCCTTTCTCGGGCGGCCAACCCGCCACCGCGGACGTCTATCAAGCCATTCAAGAACAAATTCTCATCAAAACCCCCAAAAAGGACTTGACAATTGGTCGGTTGCTTGATACAAGCTCCCCCCGGCGGCCTACTTTTGTGTTGTTTCACTAATAAGTCTAGCAATGAGAGGCATCTTCGTTGGAGCCCGCCATTCCTTTCTCTTCAAATAACCTGCATCATCGAGAAAAGCTAACGACGCTCCGACGCCGAGGGGGGGCATATGAAAAAGGCATTTCTGCTTTTTGCTGCTGTCTTCTTTGCGCTATCGATCACCGCATGGTGCCAAGACACGGCGAGTATCGTGGGGACGGTGACCGATCCTACGGGCGCCGTCGTTCCCAAAGTCAAACTCACCATCTCCAACCCTGAAAGGGGCTTTACGCGCGAGCTCACCAGCGATTCGGCAGGCTACTATTCGATTTCGGCCGTACCGATCGGGAATTACGTGGTGACCGCGGAGGCGCCGGGCTTCGAAAAACTGGTGCGTTCCGAAATCACCTTGCAGGTCGGCCAAGTCCAACGCGTGGACTTGCAATTGACCGTGGGGCAAATGACCCAGGAAATCAACGTGACGGGAAGCGTGACCCATGTCCAGACGGAGAACGCCACCGTTTCTTCCGTGATTACCAGCACGCAGATTCAGAACCTGGACCTGAACGGCCGCAACTGGGTTTCGCTGGCTTTGCTGGTCCCGGGTGCCGTGGCCGATAACGGCTTGGACACACAAAGTGTCGGCGTTTACGGTAACAACAGTATTTCCTTCAATGGCAATCGCCTGCAATACGCCAACTGGGAGATTGATGGCGGCAACAACACCGATGAGGGTTCGGCCTCCACGTTCAACACTTACCCGAACCTCGATACCATCGCCGAGTTCCGCATTTCGACTTCGAATTACGGCGCGGAGATGGGTAAGCACGCGGGCGCCAACATCGAGCTGGTCACCAAGGGCGGCACCAAGCAGTTCCACGGCGACGCCTTCGAGTATGTTCGCAACGACGTGTTCGACGCCAACGACTTCTTCACCAATCGGGGGAATATCGGGAGCGTTCCACCCCGGACGCCGCTGAAGTGGAACGATTTCGGATACACCTTCGGCGGACCAGTCTACATTCCGGGCCATTACAACACCGACAAGTCCAAGACCTTCTTCTTCTGGTCGGAGGACTGGCGGCGTTACCGGCAAGGGCAGGTGATTGGGCCCACTGGTGTGCCGAGTTTGCTCGAGCGCGGCGGAAACTTCTCCGAGTGCGACCCGAAATCGGGCAGCTCTAACTCGATTGTGGCCACCGGCTGTATTCTCCCCACGCTGAACGGTGTGACGTACGACACCGTCCAGTCCATGCCGACCTTTGATGCGCAAGCCTTCCAAAACGCCACGGATCTGCTCAATGCCTATGTCCCGTCCCCGAACAGCGGACCGGTCCAATGGACTTTGGCCTCCAGCGCCCCCACCAATTGGCGCCAGGAGCAGATTCATATCGATGAGAACATCAGCGACAAGACGCAGGCGGTCTTCCGCTACACGCAAGACACCTGGAACACTCTGGCGGTTCCCTCGCTCTGGACGGGGTCAAGCTTCGACACCATTAAGACGCAGTTTGGCGGTCCCGGCGAAAGCGCGGTGCTCCACGTTACCCACACCTTCAAGCCCACCCTCATGAACGAATTCGTGGCGGCTTATACCACGGATCACATTATCCTGATCCCGGCGGCAGGGGGCAGCTCAGCGGGTATCGCTCGGCCGTCGGACTTCGCCATGAGTCACTTCTTCTCGCCGAATGCCACCAATCCGGACTTGCCCGCCTTATCGATGGGTGGGGGAACGCAAGGCTATTACGAAGACGCCGGCAACACTCCTTGGTATAACTCGAACCCGATCATCACCTGGAAGGACAACCTGTCCTGGGTGCATGGCTCTCACACCACCAAGATGGGGTTTTACCTGGAGAATTATCGCAAAAACGAGCAGTTCGGGACCGACACGCAAGGAGTTTTGACCTTCGGCGGCGGTGGCTCGATTACCACCGGGAACGGCTTGGCCGACATGTTCCTGGGCAACATCCAGCAATACACGGAAGGCACGCAGTCGGTGAACGGCGTCGCCGTAGGTGGCTACCCCAAGGGGCACTGGCAGAATACCGACCTCGAGCCCTACATCCAGGACGATTGGAAAGCGAGAAAGAACCTGACGATCAACCTGGGCCTGCGCTATTACCTTTACACGCGCAATCACGACGTCTCACGGCCCACCATCGATTCCGGTTTCCTGCCGAACCAATATAATGCGGCGAATGAAGCCCAACTGGACGCCAACGGCAACCTGATCCCGGGCACGGGAGACATCTGGACAGACTATGGAAATGGCCTGGTCGAGTGCGGCGCAAACGGGATCCCCATGGGTTGTCAACTCGACAATACGCGTAAGAATTTCGCTCCTCGGGTGGGCTTTGCCTGGGATCCCTTCGGCAAATCGACGACTTCCGTACGCGGCGGATACGGAATCTATTATGAGTCCGGGAACGGCAACGAGGCGCAGGCCGAGGGCGGCGAGGGCAATCCGCCTTTCGACCTCAGCCCCTCCGGGTTCAACCTTCAGGGCTACAGTTCGATTGTCGCCAACGGCCCGCTCGGCCCCACCAACTATACTTCCTGGCCCTACAGCCAGAAGTGGCCCAGCGTGCAGCAGTACAACCTGACCGTCGAGCACCAGTTCCCCAACAGCACCCTGGTGAGCATCGCCTACGTGGGAGCTGTGGGAAGACACTTGGCGCGCGCCCAGGTCTTTAACGAAATCAATCCCGCCAGCGTCGCGAATGGCGCCACGATGAACGCGCCCAACCTCACCAACATTGTCGGCAGCAAGGCCGCCGACCCCACTTTGAACGCACCGGGCGATCTCGGCCAACCGCTCTGCGACGCCTCGGGCAATTGTAATGTGGCCACCACTTTGATCTTCGAGGAGGAGCCCAACGTCTTCTTTGTGCCTTACCGTGGATACAACGGCATCACCAACAAGCAGAATACTGCCGTCTCGAGTTACAGCGCCTTGCAAGCCAGCCTGCGCCACACGTCCCACGGCCTGACCATGCAAGTGGCCTACACTTGGGCGCACGCCATCGACAATTCCACCAGCACCTACCAGGAGACGGCGGGCGGGATTAATGACTTCCAACTGAGCCGGTGGAAGGGCACCGGTGACATCAATCGCACCCAGGTGTTTGAGGCCAACTACGTTTATGCCTTCCCGTTCTTCAAGCACGCGTCCAGTGCGGTCGCCCGGCAAGCGCTCGGCGGGTGGCAGGTCAGCGGCATCACCAGTTTCTTTACCGGTGAGCCGACGGACTTCAACTGCGGAGTCACGGGATACAGCAGCAATCTCGGTGGCGGGTATCGCTGCGATGTGGTCGGCAAGCTGGCGATCGACAAACACACTTATGACGATCCGGTCTACGGTCCCACGCTTTCCTGGTGGAATCCGGCCACGGTGGCGCAGCCGCAGTTCAGTGAACTCTCTACCACTTACGGCAATATGGGCCGCAACATGCTTACCGGCCCTGGCCGGAACAATTGGGATATCGCCCTCGAAAAGGACTTTCCCCTGCACGGCGAGGGTGTCAAGCTTCAGTTCCGGCTGGAAACCTTCAACACGTTCAACCACACGCAATGGCAGTACGTCAACACCGGATGCAGCGGCAGTACGGGGTTTGGTATGCCCTGCAACCTGAACGTAACCAATCCCGGGGAAGTCAATTCCGATTGGGGTCCCCGCAACATGCAACTGGGCTTGAAGTTGATGTTCTAGTCCGGTCCGAAGCGAAGGGACTGCTAACGGCTACGAGGCCGGGCGCAGCGAAGGGATTTTCGATCCCTACGTTGCGCCCGGTTTTTGTTTCACGCGACGAGGGCTGAATGAAAGCCTGTTCGGAATCGAAGCCTAAGATGTCCCCTAGCGGCTAACATCAGCCGTGGGGTATCGTAGCGAGGTGCTGTCCTAATTTCAGAAGTAGCGCCGGCTTCCAGCCGGCACTGAGCCGCCAAGATGGCCGCGCTAGGTTCAGATTAGGGGAGCACCCGTAGGGACAGGGTCTTGGAGTTAGCAGAGGCTCGGTGAATGCACCAACGACGGCTTGATATTCCCACTTTGGTGTGCGCCTTAGCGAGGGCGCTGTTGGTTTGGGCGCTGCTTGTTCCCCTGGGCTTCGGGGGGCAGAGCCCGGGCGGAGGCAGCCCAGCCCGCCGCCTGACCGAGCAAGACTTGCGTGCTACCTTTGAGCACGCTCAACAGTCGCTTGCTGCCAAAGATTACGCCGGCGCTGAGCACGGATTCAAAGAGTTCCTGAAGCTTGACCCGCAGTCCGCGGCTGGTTACACCAACCTGGGCGTGGTCTACCTGCGAACGGGTAAGTCTGAGGAAGCCATTCAGGCGTTTGAGACGGCCAGGAAGCTCGACCCGCACATGGTCGGGGTCGATTTGAACCTGGGGCTTGCCTATTACCGCAAGCAGGATTTTGGCCACGCCGTCCCGTACTTCGAGCACCTGCTCGCCGCCGACCCGGATAGCGTCCAGGCTCACTACCTTCTGGGTATGTCCCACTTCATGCGCAAAGAGTACGACCCGGAGGTGACAGCCCTCGAACCCATTCGCAACCAGGAGCAGAGACGATCTCGATTACCTTTATATGCTCGCCATCGCCTATGGCCAACTGAAGCGCAGCAGCGATTCGATGAGAACCTGCGAGCAATTGGTGCGTGTCGGCGGGGATACGCCCCACCTGCATTTGCTTCTAGGCAAAGTCTATCTTGACACCTACCAGAATGCGAAGGCGGAGGACGAACTGGACAAGGCTGTGGCGGGAGATCCCGCGATACCCTTTGCGCACTATGACCTAGGCGTTCTTTACCAGCGCTTAGGTCAACTCGACCAAGCGGCGGGGGAATTCGAGAAGGAGATGCAGATCAGCCCCACCGAACCCTGGAGCTACCAGAGCCGGGGCACCCTCTGGATAGATGCGGGCAATGCCGATCGCGCCATCCCCCTCTTCCAAAAGGCGCTGGCGCTCAAACCCCAGATGCCAGACTCGCTGGCTGGCCTCGGCAAGGCTTACTTCCGTCAGGGCAAAATCGAGGCGGCTATTTCGAGTCTGAAGCGCGCCATCGACCTCGATCCCATGGACGGTAACTATCACTACCAACTGGGCAGAGCTTACCTCAAGACCGGCCAGCGCGCGGAGGCTCAGAAGGAATTTGGCCTCCAGCAGAAGTATCAAAGCCAAGCCCGCGAGAAGCAAGCAGCACAGCTTTCCGGCAAGCTTCCGGCGCCAACCGGGCCCGTGCCCTAGAGATGCCGGAGCGCGGGCATCCTGCCCGCTGTGCCATGGCCTTTCATAAATGTAGTCTTTTTAACTTGACAATATAAATAGGCGTGATATACTAGCTTATGATGCCGGTGGCCCGTGGGCGAACGGGAAAGGCCGCGGACCTGAAAAAAGGTCGGCGCAATCCATAGAACGGGCAGGGGAAAAGCAGTAGGCGGCGGACCGCCGCGCGGACTCCTGGCTTCGGAACGCGCCGCACCTACGGAGGATGCAAACTTCCAACTTTCGGGAAGTCCGGCGGGTCGGAAGCCTACTATGGAGAATTAAATGTGCGGCCCCCGGAAGAAAAAAACCTCGAAAACGCTTTTGCCAACCTTGAATGTTCATGAAAAGACAGGACAATTGCATGTAGTGGCGCGCAGGAGTATGTTATCGGACGGTAAAGAATGAATAGTCGAAATTCCGGTGTATGACCAGGCAACGAAGCGCGTCGCATTCTAACATAGCAAACTTCGGAGGCGCAGTGATGAAACGGCCCTTGAGCGTGGTTCTGGGAATTGCATTCCTGGCATTGGCGGCGGCCGCAGTGCGGGTGGGGGCGGCAGAGCCGGGAAGTTCCAAGTTGATGCTGTACGAGGGATGGCAGGTACAGTCCTCGGCGAAGGTGGCTGAAAAAGGTGAGGCTCTGTCGACGCCGGGTTTTCAGCCTGCGGATTGGTACAAGACGTCGGTTCCGGCCACGGTCATGGCCGTTCTCGTCGAAAACAACGTCTACAAAGATCCTTTCTTCGGCATGAACTTCCGCCAGATTCCCGGAGTTACCTACCCGATCGGCGGGAATTTCTCCAACCTTCCCATGGCCAAGGACAGCCCCTTCCGGGTTCCGTGGTGGTACCGGACGGAATTCCAAGTTCCCGCCGATTATGCGGGGAGGCAGGTCTGGCTGAATTTTGAGGGAATCAACTACAGGGCGGACATTTGGCTGAATGGGAATCCGATCGCCAACTCCTTGGCCGTCGCCGGCGCTTATCGCCGCTACGAATTCAACGTGACCGACGCCGTGAAGCCGGGTGAAACGAACGTCCTGGCCGTTGAGGTGCACGCTCCGGAAACCAACGACCTGGCGATTACCTGGGTGGACTGGAATCCCGCTCCGCCGGACCGTGACATGGGTCTCTGGCACGATGTTTATCTGACCGCCAGCGGCCCCGTGGCTCTGCGTGATCCGCAGGTGGTTACGCATTTTGACTTGCCCTCGCTGGATGTTGCGCACCTTACCGTCAATGCCCGAGTCAACAATCCAACCGACGAGACGGTGAAGGGCACCATAAAAGGCGAGATTGAGAACATCGAGTTCTCGCAGCCGGTGGAGGTCCGTCCGCATCAATGGAGGTCCGTTACTTTCACTCCGGAGAAGTTCTCGCAGCTTAACGTTCCTAACCCTCGCGTCTGGTGGCCGGCGGGCCTGGGTCCTCAAAATTTGTACACGCTCAAAATGCAATTTGAAGTTGACGGCAAAGTCTCCGACTCCGCGAGCGTGGTCTTTGGCATCCGCGAGGTCACCTCGGATTTGTCCGAGGGCAAATACCGGCGGTTTCAAATCAATGGGAAGAACATCCTGATTCGGGGCGCCGGTTGGGCTCCCGACATGATGATGCGGGTTCGTCCGGAACGCGAGGAGGCGGAGATCGCTTATGTGAAAGACATGCACCTGAACACCATCCGGATGGAAGGGAAACTTGCGGACGACCACTTCTATGAAGTGTGCGACCGGGAGGGCATCCTGGTGCTGGCGGGTTGGTGCTGCTGCGCGCACTGGGAGAGGTGGGAGCATTGGAAGCCGGAGGACTACCCCGTCGCGGCGGAGTCCCTGAAATCGCAGATCCTCCGCCTGCGCAGCCACGCCTGCATGTTGGACTGGATGAATGGCAGCGATAATCCTCCTGCGCCCGAAGTCGAAGAGATGTACATCAAAATCCTGCAAGACTTGCACTGGCCCAATCCCTATCAATCGTCTGCTTCCGAGAAACCGACCAAGGCCACGGGCATCTCGGGTATGAAGATGACCGGGCCGTATGAGTACGTCGCCCCCAATTATTGGCTTCTCGATAAGGAGCATGGTGGTGGGTACGGGTTTAACACTGAGACGAGTCCGGGTCCCGCCATTCCCCCCCTCGAGAGCCTCCGCCAATTCCTCCCCGCCGACAAGCTGTGGCCGATCAACGAGGTTTGGGACTACCACGCCGGCGGGGGCAAATTTAAGAACGTCCAGGTCTTTACCAAGGCCCTGGAGGCACGCTACGGGCCGGCCAAATCCCTGGAGGACTACGAGTGGAAAGCCCAGATGATGGCCTACGAAGGTGAGCGCGCCATGTTCGAGGCCTATGGCCGCAACAAGTACACCTCCACGGGCGTCATCCAGTGGATGTTGCAGAACGCCTGGCCGTCAATCATCTGGCACCTTTACGACTATTACTTGCGGCCGGCGGGCGGCTACTTCGGCGCCAAAAAGGCTTGCGAGCTGCTGCACATTCAGTACTCATACGATGACGCCTCGATCGTGGTGGTCAACTCGACTTACCAGGAATTCAAGGGACTGAAAGCCGCCGCCAAGGTCTACAATCTCGATCTGAGTGAGAAGTATGCCAAAACGCAATCGCTGGACGCCCCGCCGGACAGCAGCAACAAGGTTTTTGTACTCCCGGAAATTCCCCGCCTGAGCGCCACTTACTTGCTTAACTTGACCCTCACCGACTCGGGAGGTACGCAGGTCAGTAACAATTTCTACTGGCTCTCGACCCCTCCGGATGTATCCGACTGGCCCGCTTCGGACTGGTACTACACGCCCATCAAATCGTATGCTGACCTCACGGGCCTCGCAACCCTGCCTAAGGTCAACGTAAAGGCGACGAGCCGCTCCGCGCAGAAGAACGGCCGCGACGCCACCGTGGTTACGGTCGAGAATCCTACTTCCCACCTGGCCTTCTTCGTTCATCTGCGCATCACCAAGGGCCGGGAAGGAGAAGAGGTCCTGCCCATTCTGTGGGAAGACAACTACTTCTCTCTCCTGCCGGGGGAGAAGAGAGAAGTGACTGCAACTTACGCGCACCGGGAGCTTGCGGGGGCCGCCCCGGCCGTCCATGCGGATGGCTGGAACGTGGCTTCCGAATGAGCCTAAAGCTTATAAGCGCTCCGATACGGAGGATCAACGTAGGCGTTCAATTTCTCCGAATTGGTGACGCGCATGGTGGCAGTGTCCCATTCCAGAAATTCGCCGGGGAAACGTTGGGCCATGCAACCGAGCAGGAAGGCTTCCGTCACCGGACTCTGGAGCTCAAAGTTGGCGAGAGGCGGCGCCGCTCCCCCTTACATGCGGCCAGCCATTGATCGATGGCCGCGTCGGTCCGCGGCGCGCCCGGTTGGCGGGGCGGCCTCTGGTACTGGTATTTAGGGGATTCCGGATAAACCCGAGGCCGGTCGCCATTAAATCCGGCCAGCAGAAGGCCCTTGTCGCCGACGTACATAATCCCCTCGTTCTCCTCGCCGCCCGCGAACATGCGCTGATCCTTTTCCTGGAGGCCAGCGGGGCGCGGAGGCAGCAGACCTCCGTCATACCACGACATGCGCACCGCCGGGCGACTGCCGTTCGCCGGGAAATTCAGGTGAACCATAGAGGCTTTCGGGAAGGTCTCGTCCCAGCTTTCGCTGGAACTGGACTCCACGGACACGGGTGGAGTGAGATTGAGAATTTTGAACACGCCGGCAAAACTGTAACAGCCCATGTCCCCGAACGATCCGCAGCCGAAGTCATGCCAGCCGCGCCAGACGAAGGGAAGATAGGCCCTGCTGAAAGGACGCTCCGGCGCCGGTCCCAACCACAGGTCCCAATCGAAACCTTCGGGGATGGGTTCCGGGTTGTCCGGCCGGCCGACGCCCTGCGGCCAGAACGGTCGGCTCGACCAATTGTGGACCTCGCGCACCGTCCCGATGGCGCCGTCGGCAAGCCACTCCGAGATAATCCGGGTAGATTCGGTGGAGGGGTTGTTCACGGTCAACGAAGTGGCCACTTTCATCTCGCGGGCCGTCGAGGCCATGCGGCGCGCGTCGCCAATGGTGCGCGTCATCGGTTTCTGACACAGAACGTGCTTATGCTTGCCCATCGCGGTAAGCGAGATGCCGGCGTGCCAGTGGTCGGGCGTGGCCACGTAAACGGCGTCCAAGTCCTTTTCCTTGTCGAGGAGCTCGCGCCAATCGCGGTATGCGGTGCAGCCGTGATACTCACCGGAGGCGGCGCCGCTTCTTGAACCGTAATAGGCTTCCACCAGCCGTTTGGCCGGATCGCGGCCGCCGATGCCGACGCTGGTGCGGAAGGTGTGCGAGAGTTGGACCTCGCCCGGCGAGGCCAGGTCCGCGCCCCAATTCTCGTAACCGGGGCCGAGCAGTCGCCGCGCCGAGTTGATGATGCCATTGTCGTCGTACTCGACGTAGTCCTTGCTGCCCCGATTGCAATCGCAGACCGCGATCACTTGAACGTCCGGGCGGGCCAGGAGTTCCATCGTGACCGCGAACCCTTGGTGCCCCATCCCGACGGCGGCCAGCGTGACGCGGTCACTGGGCGGAACGTAACCCGGCCCCCCGAGAACATGGCGAGGAACGATCATGAATGCCGACGCCATGGTAACAAATTCGCGGCGTGTCAGCAGATTGGCTTTCTCTTTGACCATAAAAAAGCTCCTTTCGTGCGACCCTTACGCGCCCTGCCCGGAAACCTGACTGCCCCAGGCGGAAGACTTAGTCGGTTCCAATTGTCCTGGGGAGCATAGTCCCGATTACGTGGATCGGACCCAAAGGTATACAACCACTGGCGACGGAAATCAACCCGCACAAATTGGTCCAGGGCTCCCGCGTTGAGGGTCTCCCGATTGTTCTTGGTGAGGGCCGCCTCATCCGGAATTGCATCCTCGTGCGGTCCGGATGTAAACTGCCGCGGGGAGTGTGACTATGCGCCGTCTGATCTACTTGCTCGTTCTGATCGCGAGTGCGGCCGCGATGGCTTGCCGCCACGCCGCGCAGCCTGACCTGATTGCTCATCACGGCAAGATCGCTACGGTCGATGCGAATTTCAAGGTCCTGGAGGCGATGGCGATTAAAGGTGACCGGATTGTCGCCGTGGGTTCGAACGATGAAATCCTCGCTCTCGTTGGGCCCGAGACCCGGCAAATCGATCTCCAGGGCAAGACGGTGCTTCCCGGGCTGATTGATTCCCACCTGCACGCCGTGATGTCGGCCATGTACGAGTTCGATCATCCCGTCCCGGACATGGAGACCATCGCGGATGTCCTCCAATACCTCAGGGGGCGGGCCGCGTCGCTGCAAGCGGGCCAATGGGTAACCTCGTCGCAGGTCTTCATCACGCGATTGAGGGAGCAGCGGTATCCGACGCGCCAGGAACTGGATCAGGTAGCCCCGAAGAATCCCGTTGCCTTCAGCACCGGGCCCGATACCGTCCTGAACACCTTGGGTCTGAAGCTGAATGGCATCGACAGGAACTATCAGGTTCCGGAAGGGGTGCCCTGCCGCGTGGAGCGCGACGTGCGTACCGGGGAGCCCACGGGAATTCTGCGCAATTGCGCAAAGTTGCTCAAAATCCCGTCCCCCGAAAAAACGCCGACGCCGGAAGACTTTCTCCAACGCACCAAAATGCTGCTGGCCGATTACAACTCCGTGGGCCTCACCAGCATTGTGGACGGGGATACCATGGATGACGAAATGGAAATCTTCCGGCAACTCAAAGAACGTGGGCAGTTGACTTGCCGGACGTTCCTGGTGCTGCACGTCGAGGCCAACGACCCCTTTGATAAGATCGATGCGCGGATTCACCAGGCGGCGCAAAATCCGCTCCACACCTACGATGACATGCTCTGGCTGCGGGGCATCAAAACCTACCTGGATGGCGGAATGCTGACCGGAAGCGCCTACATGCTGCAACCCTGGGGCGCCAGCAAGGTCTATTCCATTACCGATCCCACCTACCGGGGCATGCGCTACATTGAGCCCGAGCGCTTGTACAGGCTGGCGCGGTTGGCGCTCGAAAATGGCTTTCAATTCACCGCCCATTCGGTGGGGGATGGAGCGGTGCAAGCGATCGTGGAAGCTTACGAACGAGTGAACAAGGACTTCCCCGTCCGCGATAAGCGCCCGTGCATTACCCACGCCAACTTTATGACTGCCGATATTATTCGAAAGATGAAGGAACTGGGGATCGTGGCCAACCTGCAACCGGATTGGCTCTACCTGGACGGCGCCACGCTGCGCAAGCAGTTTGGTGACGAGCGCCTGACCTATTTCCAACCTTATAAAACCCTCTTCGAACAGGGCGTGACCGTGGGGGGCGGATCGGATCACATGCAGAAGATCGGAAGCCTCCGCTCCATCAATCAATACAATCCCTTTCTGGGCATGTGGATTACTCTCACCCGCCAGCCGCGTTGGACCGACCAACCCCTCCACCCTGAACAGCGGATTACCCGCGAACAAGCCATACGACTTTACACCATCAACAACGCTTTCCTCACCTTCGAGGAAAACCAGAAGGGGTCGCTCGAAGGCGGCAAGCTGGCTGATTTCATAGTTCTCGACAGAGATATTTTGACTTGTCCCACCGAGGCGGTGAAAGACATTCAAGTGGAAGCAACTTATTTGGGCGGCAAATTGATTTACGAGCGCCCGGGACAGCTTTCGACCCCCTGAACGGAGCTTGAATTAATCGCGGGAGGCCGCGCTGGAAGCCTTCGCTATTTTCGGACCCGAAGGTCTGACCCGCTTTTCCATCGACCAACGCCTGTCTAAGAGACTTAGCGCCGCGCGACGGAATTTACCGTCAGGGGCAGCTTCACCGCGTCCTGTTTTCCCGTGCGTCGATCGGTGACCTTGAGCTCCAACTCATATTTCCCCGTGGCGGTTGCAGGCAGGTAGCCGGCGAGCACTCCGGTGTCGTGGCTGATGGCGAGGCCTGGCGGCGCGCCGCTCACCTCAAACACCAGATCATCGGCGTTGCGGAAACGGATGTTGTAAGGCTGGCCGTTGGGGAAGTCGATCGAAACCAGATCGCCGATCGAGGCCGACACGTCGATGCGCGCCTGGTAATAGGCCGCGGCCTTCGCCCCGGGCAGGGCCTTAGACAGGATGAGCGGGTGCAAGAGGTCCCCTTGCCCTGAGGGTCCGCTTTCGCGCCCCTCGGAATCGACCGCCACCACGCGATAGTAAGGGCGCCACAGGTCCGGGGGAAGCGTCATTGAGCGAGCCGGACCTTGCGTCTCGATCAGCAGATTGGGCAGCGCGGGTTTCATGCCGTCCGCGCCCGCGTCGTAGGTGTAGGCCGTGTCATGAGGCGTAAACCCGCGCTCCGCGCTTCCAAAGATGCGGTACCACACGGGCGTGGAGCCGCCGCTGCCTGTTTCCCAGCCGAGTTCCACCGTGCGCGACCCCGGATCAAAGCGCGCGCTCACCTTCACCGGGACGGCGGGGGCTTGCGCGGAAAAAGAAAAAACTTTAGACCACGGTCCCCACACGCCTTCCTCGCTGCGCGCGCGGACGCGCCAATAGTAGGTCTGGCCGGGGTTCAGCAGGCCCGGGCCAGGAAGCTCATAGGCGGCGGTGCCTCGATTGTCCGTGCGGCTGATGAGCTTTTGGAAATTGGAAGAGAGCACGTAGCGAAGGTCCTGATACTCGCTCAGTTGGAATTCATAATCCGCAGCGGGCGCGCCCGTGGCCGGCGGCTGCCAGCGAAAGGTGAGGCGCGTGCCGCTGGCCTGGCCACCGTCGGCAGGATCGAGCGCTTGCGCGGGCGCGCCGGGAACCGCTTGCGCGTCGCACTCCGCCCAGGAGTGAGTGATCTTCACCTTGCGTTCCGGCGCGCTCTGGTCCGTGTAAACAAATTCGTTGTCACCCAAACTCAGTCCGGGCATCGCCAGTCGCGCCATTTGCAGCGTGGATCGCAGGTAAAACCTCTTCAGGCAAACGTCCGGCGCGGGGCCCGGGCTCGTGAGGTCAAAGCGCAGCAGGTAGTGGTAACGCGCCGGAGCGGTGGTCGGGAAAAACTCGTTCAGGTCAAGATACATGCGCGCGTAGTCGCCCATGGCGGAAGTCCAAACTTCCTGCCACGTCTTGCCATTATCGAAGCTGATGGAAACTTTCGCCTGCCCGCCCTCGGGAGAGCGGCGGCCGAGGTCCACATCCAGGCGCCCACCCACCACGGGATACGCACTCGCCACCGGCACGACCACCGAACCCTTTTCCGCCACAGGGTACAAGCCGCGTCCGAAAGGGCCGCTGGGACGGATTTCCACTCCCTGGGTCCCGAAGTATTTGAGCGTGGAGGTCTGGGTCAAATCCGCCGCGTACGTCAACTCCCCATCCATCACGTCGCCGATCAGGCGCCAGCGTTTGTTCCAAAGCATGGCATTCGCGCCTTCAAACTCCTTACCGTGATAGCGGTTGCCGGCATTCCAGGCCCAGGTGAGGGCCTCACCCGGGCGCAATGTGAAGTCCATCCGGTGGGAAGTTTTGCTAAGGTGCTCGCCCTGGCGCTCGCCTTCATAGGCAAACAGGGCCGCGGAACCTTCATCCCGCATCGAGTCGTCGTCGTGCAGAGGCCCGTAAATGTGGGTGCGCTTCATCAGCCAGTGATCGGCCACGATTTGCTCTTCCGAGGCGACGGTCTTGTTGTCCGGCAGCAGGCAGATCGCGTCCTCGTCTGAATCATAGAAGTGCCAGGCGCCGTTGTAGAAAACCTCGGCGGTGCTGTGGCCGTTGGGATACCCTTGCCGCACCTTCAGGCCGGCGGTGCGCCATAAATCGCTGATATTGATGCTCTCATTATAGCAAAGGGTATAACCGTAACAATTGAACCGCTTCACCACGTCATTGACTTCGTCGTCCGCGGTGGTGGCGTGGAAGCGGTTCTGAATCTCAAACTCCCAAAGCCGGTGGGCCTTCTCTTCATCGCTCATAGAGGGGCGCACGACGAAATCGACAATGGATTGCAAACTCCGCGTGTCGGGCCGGTCGGAGCGCCGCAGCCAGGGATTGACCACCGGCACGTCGCCCACGTTTTCCAGGCGGACGTAGAAATTGGGTTCCCAGAACTGATCGTAGCCCCAATATCCCAGTGGATCGCGGGTCATATCGCCGTCAAAACGGCCGCCCATGTGGATCGAGTAAGTCTGGTTGCGGGAGGTAGTGATCTTGGTTACCGACTTGGCGTCATCACCGCAGACGGCGCGCAAATCCGCCGCCCGCAAACCCGGTGCGATGACGAGGTAAAGACAAATGGCAAACGCAAAATGAGTCTTTTTCATGATGGCCTCGCGCCGAAAGCTAACACGCCTGGGGGGCATCAAGCAAGAATAGCCATCGGAGGGTAGTGGGCTACATTGAAGAACGGTTTGGAAATTTAGATTGGTGGGCAGGCATCCGATTAAAGATGCTCGTCAATTGCGTGTTTCCACAACTTAAGAATCTCGTTAGGCGGGATCATTTCAATGTCTGGTTTGTAATGGAAACACAGGGGTGTAATAATTCCTATATCTTCTCGGACCGCGTATATTAGGCGATATCCTTTGCTTTTTCCGATTGACGCCTTCTTGCATCCCACTCTGATTTTTCTAACGTGAACGCCAATGCCAGGGATTGCGTCTCCTGCCTTGTAGTCCTTCTCGATGTCAGCGAGCGTGCCGCGAAGGTCGTCCGCTATTGATCGGTGACGCTTAATGGCTACCTTAACGTCGTTTATGAATCGATAGAAGGTGGAGTCAATCTTGAAGCTTGGCAAGGACATCCCTCCAGTCGGGGATGCCCTCCGGGTCGATTAGCTGAGATTCCTCAACAGATTTCTTGATGAAAGGAACAAATTCTTCATCCAAACCCATATACCAGGACTCCGCTAATTCTTCCGTTCGGTCAGCATCTGCCTCGATTCCAGAAAGTTTGGCCCTAAACGCGGCCTGATGCGATTCGGGGATTTCCTTAACTTGGTCAAGGCCTGATTTAACGACCGCGCGCGACACCGAGACGAGGAGGGCTAGCCCGGTGGCGATAAACCTAATATCGTCTCTCTTCGCTTCAGCAAAATCCCCAGCGGAAAACTTCGCCAAAAGCTCATCGAATTTAGAGAGAAGTTCTTCCGCTTGTTGCAGACTCTTGCACTCGTTGGATTGAGCGTCTTCCTGTTCCTGGAGGACTTTAAGCGCAAGCCCACTCACAACGGCCTGATAAACTGGCAGAGCGTAATTGGCCATTTCCGACATTATATACCCCTACCCCGAGGTTTCTCAGTTAAATGGTTGTATATTATAACACCGGTGTCAAACGGTTAATCGGTCGATTAGAAGAATATAATCATGCAGCCGTGTCCCGCTTTCTCTCCTCTCTACCATGGTGCCACGACGTCTGCGACGCTCCAAAGGTGATCTGGGGCTCACTTCCCATGGGCGAGTCGTGGGTCAAGATGTTGTAGCGAGCTTACCTCGCCAGGTGGCGGCGTAAATCCGCCTCTACATTGAATTGACCCATTACCGATGCCGAAATTACCATCGGAGTTTATCGCTGTTGAGATATGGCCCCGCTTCAAGGTAGACTCTGGCCCCGCCATGGAATCGCCGTGGAAGAATCATCATCGGTAGTCGCCGATCCGCTGCCTCGCGACACCATAACGCCGGTCCCTGGCAACGCGATCCCCAGGAGGAGGTAGGCAAAGACCATGAACAAAATCACGCGGCGGGACTTTATACGAAAGGCCGGAACGGCCGCGGCCTTAAGCTATGGGTATGGGCAGGGAGCAATCCCGCTGGCCGCGCGCGGAGCAAGTGCCCCGGGCGATGAAACCGCCACGGCCAAGCCCACGTGGAAGAAAGAAGCTGACCTGTGGATTGGCAGCAACGCGTCGCTCGAAATTGCCGTCAGCACGCGGACGGGCGCTATCGAACGCCTGATCGACAAAGTTAGCGGCGAGGACTACTGCCACCAAACCACCGAGGATGCTAATTGGCCCAACGCGCTGGGCACGCGCTATGCCGTTGAGCCGCGCATCGGCGGCCTGATTCTGATCGATGAATTGCGCAACCAGCGGTTTTCCGATTTGGAAAGTGGATGTGCCATCGAAGCGCCGGAAGTCAAGACCACCCCGGCGAGTGTTTCATATACCTTCCGCAAGAAATATCCCCAGGCGGAGTTCACAGTTTGGCAAACTTTTCGCGTCGCCACCGACCACTTGCGTTGGGACGTCCGAATCAAAAAAGACGCGGGCCCGGACCGCACCGTGCGCGTCATCCAGGCCGCTCCCCTGCCGCTGCGGAACTATCAGGGCTGGGCGCCGATCGCGGAAGCGCCCTTCACCGTGAAGCCTTATCTCCCTTTCGCCATCGAATACGGGCAATCCATTGCGGGACCGGTTGGCGAGCCGGAGTGGCGCACCAACATTCCCATGACCGTGTTCTATTCCCGCGAAAAGAAGCGCGCCCTTTGCTTCACCGCCCCCCTGGAAACTCCTTCCGTGCGCATCCGTTTCCTCAACAACACCAGCGCGGAAGCGGATTTTCATTGGAATTCGCGCCTGTACCCACAGCGCGAGCGGCCTTATTTCCAGGTGAGCCACGAGTATCTGGGCATTCGCAATCAACGGGACTTGGAAACGGGGCTGCTGATTTCCGTTCATCCGGCGGATTGGCGCCCGGCGTTGGGTTGGGTCTATTCCCAGTACCAGGAATACTTCGACCCACAGGCCACCTTCGATACGTGGGATGGCGTGTATGCCTCGGGCAACGAGTGGATGAACGACTCGCTGACCGAGGCGGACATCGACAAGGGCTATGCGGGGCTGCGCGACCGGGGAAATCGCTGGGAGGAACTGCATGGACACTTCCCTCGATATGGGTTGATGATCCCCGAGCCTTCCGTAAAAAGCTGGGCGTGCGAATCGCATCCCAATCCCGGCACCACCCTGACGCGGGAGAAGATTGCCGCCCATGCGCGCCTGGCGCGCGAGTTCGGCGTGGGGACCTTCATCTACTACAACATTACCGAGGCTGAGTATGGGTACGCGCAGCAGGCCTTCCCGGAGAGCATTGCCCGTGCGGAATCGGGCAAGCCCCTGGGGGCCTTTCGGGCCGCGGAGTACCCGGATCACCGCGCTTGCTGCTTGATGAATGCCGATCCCACCTCCTCCTTCGGCAAGCACATGATGCAGCAGGCGGAGGCCATGGTCAACGCCTATCCCGGTATCGCGGGCTTCTTCTGGGATGTCTATGGCCGCAGCTACTTGTTTGATTTTGCCCATGACGATGGCATCACCATGGTAGACAACAAACCCGCCTATTATCCCGAGTTTATGTATCAGCGCATGATGCGACAGCATGTCGCGCCCTTGCTTCATACCAAAGACATGTGTATTACGGCCAACAAGCCCGTGACCCTGGCGAGTTGCTGGGGAGTGGACGGAATCATGTCGAGCGAAGACGTGACCCAGGAAGAAAATCCCGGCTGGATCGCCGCGCAAAGTTATCTCGGGCTCAAACGCCACGTGATGATTCTATCAGGCGGAGGCGTGCGCGACCCGGAACTGCTTTTCCTTCATTGCCTCCATTACGGTATGTTCTACTCGGACGTCAACACCGCCGACGCTCGTGCGGGGAATTTGACCCCGGAGCATGCCGCCCACACGGCGGATCTGCTGCAAAAGTATCATCCCTTCATTGACCGCTTGCGCGGCAAGACATGGATCTTCCACCCCCAGGCCCTGGAATTGCCTCCCTACACGGCGGGGAATATTTTCCGTTTAAAGGATGGCTCCGTGATGATTACGATGGTCTCCGCCTGGCGGCATCTGCGCAAAGTCGATAACTCCGATGCGGACCTGGAAGTGATCTGCCGCTTGCCGGACGCCGACCGGATGAAGAACATCCGCGCCACCGCCATCGATCGGCAACAAAGCTGGGATCTCCAGCCTACCCGCGATGGCGACACGGTGAAACTCATAATTCCTCATCACGGCAAAGCGACAGTCATTCTACTTGAGCCGTGACCGGGTGGCCGGTTGCCATCAGTCGAGATCCCGTTCATAAAACGTCTACACGGAGCGCGCCGTGCTAGCGCGGAAACTCCCCGCGCGCACCATCGCCAGCATCATTTTTGACATTCGAAAGAATTCATAGTAAAAGGAAGCCGAACATAAGGATGATTCCTCACTTTACGAGCATCGGGGGAGATATGGACAACCATCGTTTTCCTTCACGCCGAAACTTCTTGCGCACGGCGCTGGCCGCGCCGGTGGCGGGCGCCATGGTGGGCCGCTATTCGCCGGCTGCGGCGCAGGACCCATCTGCGGGAGGGGCGTCATCCCTCGTCGCCCGTGTCATTCTGGACAAAGAGCTCTATGACGCGGGCGCGGTCGTGAATGGCCAAGTGCTATTCTGCCTCCCCGCCGGAGGGCCGGTGGTGGTGCGCTGGCTCGACAGTTTTGGGCGAGTCGTTCAGGAAACACCACTGCCGGCGTCCAAGAGCGGCGTAGCGCGGCAGAGCTTCGAATTCCCCCTGGACCGGGGGTGCACTTACCGCAACTGGATTCGCGTTTGGGTGAACGGCGTCGAGCAGACTGTGGGCGCGCATTTCATGCTTTCGCCGGCGCCCGCGCCCTGGGATGACTTTCATGTCATCAGTTGGGCGAATTACCCCGACGGGTTTTATGATTTGCTCCGCAAGGTAGGCGTGGACGCAACCATTGCTTACAAAGAAGCCACCGACCCTGTGCTCGACAACAATTTCAATTTTTACGTCGAGCAGCTCATGTGGGAAGTCTTCTCCATTTACCACAAGAATCAGCCTCTCTGGCGGGGTCTGCTGAACCAGATCATGCTCGATCGCAATAACCTGGAACTTTGGGTGCGCAAACCCTGCATCAACGATCCCAAGACCGACGAGTATGTAAACGACCACCTGACCCGCTACGTGCGCATTCATCGCGTCTTCCGGCCGCTGTTCTATAACGTCGCCGACGAGCTCGGACAGGGCGACCAGATTCGCCCCAATGATTTTTGCCACTCGACTTTCTGCACCCTCAAGTTCGCCGAGTATCTGCGCAAGATGTACGGCCATGCGGGAGCGCTGGAGCATGAATGGGGGGTCGGCGAAATAACGCACTTCGATGACGAAAGCCTGCGCAATGGATCGGAATGGGCCAAGAGCAATTTGCTGATCAACCACACCACCACCGACGGCGCGTTCGACAGCGTGGCCATTGCATCTCTCCAAGTGAAATACGGAGGCCTGGCAGGTGTAAACAAAGCCTGGGGAACCAATTTCCCTTCTCCGAAACCGGGAACTTCCGACGACGAACAGTGGGAACCGCTGATCGCCCTCCTGCGCGATACCCGCTCGTTCCCGGAGCCTACCGAGGAAGCCTTGCGCGCCGCTTTGGGATCCATCGAGAAAGCCAACGAGCGGTGGGGGACGCACACCAGTTGGGGAGCCGAGCAACACGCGACAGGGTTCAAATCCTGGGCGGAAGTCGCCACTTTCCTCAAGCGTTTCTACCAGGAACTTTCCGACGTCCGCTCCACGGAAGGCTGGAATGTTTCGCCCTGGTGTGACTTCCGTAATTTCATGGACCAGACCTTTGCCGACGCCATCGGGCGCGCGCGGGCCACTTGCCAGGCGGAAGATCCGCACGCGCGGTGCGCCACGGAAGGCGGGCAGTCGCCGTTTCCTTTCGGTTGGTACAACTACGAAAACGTGGTCAAGGTGGTGGATGTGATCGAGCCTTACAACGGGGGCAACAGCGATGAAGTGATCCGCTCGCTCAACCCCAACGTGATCATGCTTTCCACCCACGGATACAGTCACAAGCCCGGAACGCCGCTGACGGAGGATGACCGGCAGGAACAGAAACGCGCCCCACTGTCCATCTGGTGGGGGCTGTTCCACCACCATCGGGGTTCAATTATTTGGGACGCGAATATTCCGGAATTTCAGTTTGTGGATCAACAGACGCGGGAGATCACCCCTTCCGCGATGACCTTCGCCGACACGTTCACGGAACTCCGCAAGGGGATCGGCAAGCTCATTCTCAACGGCCGCCGGCTGCACGATGGCATTGCCATTCACTACTCCCAACCCTCGATGCAAGTGCACTGGCTGCTCGACAACGTTGGCAACGCGCGGAAATGGCCCCTGCACAGCGGTAGTGATCACTATAGCCATTTCATCGCGGTGCGCAATGGCTGGACCAAGGTGATTGAGGACCTCGGCCTGCAATATGAATTCGTGGGGCGAGGGCAGATTGAGGAAGGGAAGCTCGGTAACGGAGAATACCGGGTTCTCATCCTGCCGCAATCACTGGCCGTAAGCGCGCGCGAGGTGGACCAGATCCGGGAATTCGCGAGCGCCGGCGGACTGCTGGTGGCGGATTACCGCGTCGCGACGATGAATGAACACGGGCGCGACTTGCGCCGCGGCCAGCTCGATGACGTGTTCGGCATCACCCACGTGAAAGGCCAGACCCAAGGCGCCAGCGTCACTGGCATCGAGGATCTCGATTCCCTGCACCTCAAAGGGGTGAAGCTCAATCTGCAACTGGGCGACGAAACTCTGCGCGCGACCAGCGGAAAAGCGCTGGCGCAGAGCGGCCAGGCGCCGCTCATCGTGGTGAACGATTTCGGCAAGGGTCGAGCGGTGTTTATGAATGTCGAGACCGGGCGTTATCCCTATGACCGGCTGCAATTGAACCCGGCCACCAGCCTGCCCAACTTGGTGGAACAAATTTTCGGCCTGGCGCACATCGAGCCGCAGCTTCGGGTGCTGGACGCGGCGGGCAACCGCTTGCCGGGATCCGAGGTAGTCCGCTTTGCGAATGGCGCGTTTGAGCACGTGGCCGTCTTTCGCAATCCTCAATTTGATGACGGCGGCTGGGGAGACCTGCCCACCCGACCGGAGCGCGAGTGGGCCGGAAGCATCGACAACTCCAATCTTGAGAAGGATGCTCAGGTCACCCTTGCCTGGCCTTCGGCGCTTCCCACCTACGACGTCCGCGGGAAACGCAACCTGGGGGAAACGGCAAAAGCGCAATTACTACTCAACGCCTTCAGTCCGTTGGTGCTGACGCGTACACCGCAACCGGTCCCGCCTCTACGCGTGGAAGCTCCTGCCGAGGTGCGCGCGGGCAGTCCCCTGCTGGTCACCCTGGCGAGCGAGACGGCCCTGCCGGCAGGAACCTTTCGAGTGGTCCACCTGGAACTCGTCACCCCCGACGGCGCGCCCTATGACCTGTATACCCGCAACGTTCGCTTCGAGTCCGCGGCGCATCAGGAGCGCATCGATCTCGCCTGCAACGACCCCGCGGGGCGCTGGCAACTGAATGCTCACGACCTCCTTACGGGGCGCGTTGTGCAAACTGCGTTCACACTTCGGGC
>CAVQYM010000015.1:0-61766 GCA_963718175.1 uncultured Acidobacteriota bacterium | reverse complement strand
AGGGCGGAGGACATCGCCAGCGTCTACATCGAGGGGTGGCGCCTGGGACTCAAGGCCGTCGCTATCTATCGCGACGGCTCCAAGCGCTCGCAACCGCTCAATACTTCCGACGCGAAACCCAAGAAGGAATCGGACGCCAAGGGCCGGGGGTCAGACATGAATGAGAACCCAACTTCCGACCTCGAAGTCCGGACCCCGGACTCAGCTCGGCAGGCCTACCGCCACAAGCTGGCCGACGAGCGCCAGGCGATTACCCATAAGTTCGCGGTAGGCCAGCACGAGGGCTATTTGACCGTGGGCCTTTACGAGGACGGCCAGCCCGGCGAAATCTTTATCACCATGGCCAAGGAGGGCTCGACGGTCTCCGGCCTGATGGATTCCTTCGCCACCGCCGTTTCCCTGGCCTTGCAGTATGGCGTGCCCCTCAAGGTGCTGTGCGATAAGTTTAGCCATACGCGCTTCGAGCCCAGCGGCTGGACCCCCAACCCCGAAATTCGCTACGCCAAGTCCGTCATGGATTACATCTTCCGCTGGCTGGCGCTCAAGTTTCTGCCTCGCGACGCGCAGCCCCGCGAAGACGCCAGCGTGCAGTCGCTGAACGGCAAGGAGGCGGAAAAGGCTACGGAACTGGCTACGCAGTTCACCCGCGCCAGCGCCGAGCCTCCGCCCCATAGCGGTTTTTCATCCTCCATGAGCCAGGGGGGCTTGGTGGGCGTCAACCAAAGCGACGACGCCCCCAGTTGCGCCGATTGCGGCGCCATTATGGTCCGCAACGGCGCCTGCTATAAGTGCCTGAATTGCGGGAGTACCAGCGGATGCTCGTAGGGGGGAGTAGGCAGTGGGCAGAAGGCAGTAGGCAGCAAAGCAACGGCGGGTGCATCTAGAGCGAGGAGGTAGTTATGGAAGGTAGGTGTGGGAACGACATTATTCGAATTGACGGGAAAACTGCCTACGAGCGTGCAAAGCCTAGGCGGTCTCGGCGCAGCCAAATTGTGGTGAGAAAACGCCACAATAAGCGGAGTTCCAAGCGGTAGGAGCGCCCTATGTCGGCGTTATTGTCTACCATCATGGCTCTTATCGGCGGGTTACTCGGCGCTGTCATCGGCGGAATGATTGCTGGCCGAGAGTGCAAAGTAGGTAGCATCGAGGGAGCACGCATCGCGACCGCGCACGCTGAAGAGCTGTTTCAAAAAGAAAGAGATCTGCGAGAGGCAGATCGCAGGACGCAAATCCATCGGGCCTTCTTAGAAGAGATGAGGCTGAACACCCAGAATGTTGGGACAATGCTCGGCGCGTCTTACGCAGGATTGTTGACGGGTGCATGGCTGTTCGCGCAGGGTGATCTCAGGCTATTGAGTCCAGAAACCGCTACGAAACTAACGGAGGTCTACGGTCGGACATACCGGTACAATGACGGGGCCGCAAGATGGGATCCTAACACCGACACTCGGGAACCTATCGAGAAGGAGGCCCGCTCCCTGAAACTACTTATGCAGGGGGCCATCGAGACTTTGGAACAGGAGCATTGACCGGGCACTTGGGCGCGTGCACACACATGGGACCTCGTGCATGCACGCAAATTCCCGCAGCGGATACATAAAGTTGTCGGGGGTCACCCGGCGAGGTTCTGTACATGGAAGCCCTGAGCAAATTCGATATTGCCCAATATGAGGCAATCGAGGAGAGGCTGAAGACTCTTCGCGACCCGGATGCCTTTCTGAGCGCCCAGCAGGCATTCTCCGCTAGTGGACCGGTGGTTCGCTTTGGTTGGCCCGATTGGCCGGAGGATTTGTCGCTCAAGTTTAAGTGGGTCGTTGATGACCTGCATCGGAGCGTTCCGTTCCTGAAACCCATCCCGCCGGACACGGAGGAGTGGAATTCTGTTATTCAGGGGTGGCGAAGCGATCCGGAATCCGCAAAAGCCATTGGCGAGGCATTCTCCGCTCCAGACTGCTTCGACGGACGCGTGCAATGGGTTTTCTCCAGGCGTGACAGGCGCGCAAAGATTGCTGCTTCGTGTCAGGTGAAGGATTTACGCTCTATTTCTCTCGACATTACATGGCAGGGCTGTCTAGCTATTCCAAGCGAATCGCTTTCGGCTACCGACAGAGCCAGCCTTACGGCTGCCGTCGAGCGGGTCTCCCAGTGGGCTGGGCGACGGATCAATACCATCTTGGAAAAGTTGCGTGATCCCCTAGCGATACTCTACGGCGAACGGTTTCGGGGTCTGTACGTTTTCGGCTCGTACGCCCGGCCTGACGCTGGAGGTGACCTCGGTGAGAACTCCGACCTCGATATTGCTTTGATCCTTTCGGATTTCGATAGCCTTCATGACGAAAGGGAACGCTTTGGAGACATCGTTTACGATCTCTCCTTGGAATATGGGCTGGTCATTTCGGTAGTCCCGATTCGGGAAGCTGACTTTCGAGAGGGACGGACGACCTTCACACAGGTTATTTCGCAGTACGCGGTCCAAAAATGAATGAGCGTGTACAGGCTCATCTGCGAAAGGCACAGGAACGGCTCAAAGATGCTGAGGGCATGTTCTCGTTGTCCCGCTATGCAGGGACAGTCAATCGCACGTACTACGCTATGTTTGAGGCGGCCTCGGCAATGCTCGCAAGTCTCGGGTTCGTGTTCGAAAGCCATCAGGGCGTCATCAATAAATTCGGCGAGTTATTCGCCAAGACTGGAAGGGTCGAGCCAAGATTTGGCCACAACTTGAAGGTAGCCTTTGAACTTCGCGAGGATGCTGACTACGCGCTGGACTCCCGAGCCGAAATACCCCGTCACACCGCCGAGGCAGAACTCGGAAAGGCTCGCGAGTTCGTAATGATGGCCGAGGAATTCTTAGGTGGACCAGAACCGAAGGCTAAAGGGAATTGAGAGCTTGGCAGCGGCCTTGCTCGTAAAGTGATGCCGCGCAGGTGAGCTAAGCAATCGAGGCAGAAAGATATGACCTAAGCCACTCTGAACACAAACAGAATGGCTCACGCGTGAAGCAGCGGCGGGAACAGGGGGCAATGCAGAATCTTCATACAACCGTGAGGTTCTTACTTCGCGGCTGCCTTCGGGGCTTGGCTGCCGCATGGTACAGAGCTAACAGTTGGAGGTTGGCAACCAGTTTTGACTGTTGGCTGTGAGCTGTCGGCTGTCGCATGACAACGGGCCAACCGTTGGAAGTTGGCGACCAGTTCTAACTGTTAGCTGTGAGCTGTCGGCTGTCAGCTATTTAGACGGAGGTGCTTTTGAACGCAGTTAAAACACGCGAGCGGATCGTGCTGAACGTGCCTGACGCTTTGCACGCCATCTGTTCCACGGGCAAGGGCCGGTGCTGGTACTGCGATCGGCGGTTGCCGCACGCGGAGGAAGCCTTGCGCAAGGGTTGGGACGTGCAACGCGTGGAGGGCGAACGCGTCGCCAGCATCATCCTGGTCTGCCCGCGATGCCAGCTCCAGCCCGAAGATTTGGAAGTTGCGGAGCGCTCGCTCGCCGCGGGCTTGTAACCCCACCTGCGGCGCCTCCCGTTGGCGGCATTCAGGAGGCCAGCGTCGGGAGTATCGAGATTGTTCCCAACGTGCAGACGCAGAAATTTGAAAACCAGAAGCTTCTTCTCAGCGCCTCGGCCAAATGCGTGTGATTGCCCTCACTTAAAGACCACAAAAGGCGTCAATCATCGCCGTGATTACCCCCAAAACGTCTGCTCATTACCTCGCTTTCGGTCCAAGGTGAGGTTACGGCCCCGCGTTATCAACGGCCGCGAACCGACCCCGCAATTGCCGAGATGTGGCAAAATGTTGGGTACGACATTCCCGCAAACCAAAATCTGCGAAGCGAACGTGGTCCATGGCGGCGAAGCTCATAAGATCCGAGCATATAGGCTCCATCGACCGCCAGGGTCAGCCCATAGAGTCGAGCGGCCGAAGGGTGCGGTCCGAAGAGGGGATTGGTCTCGCGGCAAAAGGGATTGGTCTTCAGGCAGTTTAACGTCTGGGATTCGTCCGCAACGTAGCCGGCAGCCCAAGCGGCGGCTAGGGCATCAAATTTCCAATCGAAGCGGGGGATCTTCTTGGGCGCCGAATCCAGGCCCGCGGCGAGGGTCGAGAACAAGAGGATGACTGCGAGTAATTTCATGGAACTGTTTCTCCTGCCCAGCGATCAGAACTTCTTTCGCGTGACTCTTGGCGGGTTTGGGGCCACGACCAGCACGCGTCCGCCATCCCTTTCATCGACGGAACGCATCGGTTTCTTGAAGTCATTCGCAACCGAGCGCCCCTCAATTCCCAAGGACACCTCCCCCGTCCCCGCGAAGCCTGCGCGGTTGAAACTGGCGGTTTGTGACCAGGGGTATCGCCTCGCGAGATCACCCTCCGACAGCGAGGCTTAAGTGATAAAATTCTCTTTGAGTATTCAACGAGGAGGAGTGATGAAGGTTATCGATCCAGTTTGCAAGATGACGATTGATTCGGAGAAAGCCGCCGCCACCAGCGAGTACAAAGGCCGGACCATCTACTTCTGCGCGAAAGGGTGCAAAGCCAAGTTCGATCAAAACCCGGAAAAGTACCTGGGCAAGTAGCCGAGAGCAGGCAATTGTAATTGGCGAGTTGCAATGAATCCTGCCGCATGATAAAAGACGCCCCGTCAATGGGGTGCAACATGGATTCGATACTTTCTATCAACCCTTCCGATCCAAACCCAATCCTTGCGCAAGTGCCGAGCGTCATCGCAGGTTTTTGGAGACGCCTGTTGGCAGCACTTATCGACGCGCTCGTCATGGGCGCGGTGGGATCCATTCTAGGTCTCATTTTCTTCGATCCTCTGATGCGCCTGGGAGAATGGGGCCCCCTGTTGGGGTTCGCCATTTCCCTCCCTTACTTCTGCCTTTTGAACAGCTCTATCGGGGGCGGCCAGACGATCGGCAAGCGGGTTTTTGGAGTCAGAGTTGTTAACGCCTCGGGCGGGTTAATATCGCCAGCCCGCGCTGCGGTCCGGTATGGGGTGCTCAGCTTGCCTTTCTTTTTCGACGGAATGTTGCCGCCCCCCTCGATGGGCTGGCCTGTAATCCGAATCGCTATGGAGATCATCATAGCTGGGGCTGGCTTGGCGCTTCCCTATCTCTACATATTTAACCGGGCCACGCGCCAGTGTCTCCACGACCTTATTGCAAGAACGTATGTCATAGATTCCGCAACTCAGGGGAAAGTGGGTGTTCGGCCACTCTGGAAGTGGCATGCGATTGTCATCATCGCGCTCACATTGGCGGCAATAGGATATTCGGAGATTATCGAGCCAAAGTTATATCGGGCAAGTGGGTTATCAGGGATTTCCGCGGTTGTCGAAAAACTCGTAAAGTCGAAGGAGCTTTACGGTGCCTCGGTGGGGGAGATAACGAATTGGGGAAGCAGCGGCGCATCCCATCGCTTGATTGTCAGTGCTCGTTGGAGGGGGAGGCCAGATAACCTCCCGAGGGCAAGAGCCGAAATTGCTTCGATGGTGTTGGATCAGGCCCCTGATATTTTGGGGCAGGACACGCTGGTTATAACTGTGAGCTACGGGTTTAACATCGGGATCGCCAGCGCTTGGCGCAGTTATGGTGACAGCGGAACTCCCGCCGAATGGAAAGTGAAGATCAATCAAGCAAATATAAAACGATAAGCGCAGGAAGCGTTGCCTCGAGATTGGTGCTCCGGCCACTGCCACGCTCCGCGCCTGCTGGCCCGTAACGCCTTCCTTGAAAATGCGGCGTGGGGCCAGGGCCCCTCCGCGCGGCCCTTCCCATTTCCAGTATACTATTGAGCCCTTTAGACGCGCTGGAGTTGCAGAGTGACGAAGGGGCGACTCGGCGCGGGGCACATATCTATGGTGGGCAAGCCCGCGGAATTTAACGAAGCAGTGACCAAATTTCTAATGTAGCGATGGGCTTTAGCCCGGCATGGATCGGTTCACGGGGATGCCGCCCTAAAGGGCGGCGCTACCTATGAGTGACGAAGACTATCTGCTGAGTCCGCAAAACGCGCGCGAATACCTCGTGGAGCAGGGTCTGGCGCGAGGCGAAGAAGAAATATCTATCCGGGAGTTGGGCGGAGGCGTTTCGAATATCGTCCTGCTCGCCGAGTGGCCCGGCAATCCCGACCGGCGTTGGGTGATGAAGCAGTCGCTCGGAAAACTGCGCGTCAAGGACGATTGGCGTTCCGAGCGCTCGCGCATTTATCGCGAGGCAGAGGCACTCCGGGCGTTGCGCCCCGTGCTGGGGCCTGAGGCCGTGCCGGAAGTGATTCACCTCGACCGCGAGAATTTTCTTTTCGTCATGACCGCCGCGCCCCCGGGCTCATTGGTATGGAAGGATCTCCTGCTGGCGCGTCGCGGCGATTCCCAGGTGGCCCGCTGCGCGGCTTTGCTGCTGGCGAAGATGATCAACGCCTCGAAGAACGACGCCTCTTTAAGCTCTCGATTCTGGGACCGCACGGTTTTCGACCAACTCCGCATCGATCCTTACTATCGCACCACGGCCTCTCGCCATCCTGAATTGAGACGCGAGTTCGATGACCTGATCGGGACGTCGCTCGAAATCCGCACCGCGCTGGTGCACGGTGACTACAGCCCCAAAAACATGCTGGTGCGCGGCGGAAACATCTTCCTGATTGATTTTGAAGTCGTGCATTGGGGCGACCCCTCATTTGACGCTGCCTTCCTGATGAACCATCTCTTCCTGAAGGCTTTCCACCAGCCCTTTTCGAGCCCGCAGTTCATCGCGCTGGTCAACGATTTCTGGAAAACCCTCCTCGCCGCCTTGGGACCGGAAGCCGCCGCGGGATTTGAGGCCATGACAATTCGCCACCTGGGCGGGTTAATGCTGGCGCGCATCGACGGCAAATCGCCGGTGGAATACATTCGGGACGAGGACACCAAGGAGCGCGTGAGACGCGCATCAAGTCGGATTCTAGTGGAGGTGCCGCGCTCTCTCGAAGAGGCCGCGGAAATAGTGCAGGGGGAGATTCGATATAAATTATAAACGGTGAAGGATGAAGGGTGAAGGCTGATGGGTCAAGGGTGAAAGCGGTTTCATCCTTCATACTTCGTACTTCATCCTTTTCTCCTTCATCCTTCAGAGTTCTAAAGCGTCTTGCCTAGCATAAACACAATTCGGGCACGAGAGATTCTAGATTCCCGTGGGAATCCCACTGTGGAGGTGGACGTATATCTTGACGATGGCGCGCGGGGGCGTGGCGCGGTTCCTTCGGGAGCCTCGACGGGGAAGGCGGAGGCGCTCGAGTTGCGCGACGCTGACCCCAAGCGTTATCACGGGCGCGGGGTTTCGAAGGCGATTGAGAATGTCGTACGGGTGATTGCTCCAGCCGTCGGAGGTATGGAGGCGGGCGATCAAGAGGCGATCGACAATCGCCTGCGTGAGCTTGATGGCACCGAAAACAAGAGCCGTCTGGGCGCGAACGCCCTTCTCGGAGTCTCGCTGGCGGTGGCGCGCGCGGCTGCGGCGTCGGCGGGCTTGCCACTTTATCGCTACCTGGGGGGGCAGGAGGCGGTGGAGTTGCCGGTACCCATGGTCAACATCGCCAGCGGAGGCTTGCACGGTGGCGGCAACATCGACTTCCAGGACTTCCAGGCGATCCCACTGCGCGCGGAGCGCTACTCGGAAGCGATGCGCGACGTGGTGATGATTTACCAGGCCATGAAAGATGTCCTGAAAGCGCGCGGTGTCTACTTCCCGGGCGTTGCCGATGAGGGCGGCTACGCTCCCCGCCTCGCATCGAACGAAGCGGGATTCGAAGTGATGGTGGAAGCCTTCGAGCGCGCGGGTTTCAAGCCCGGCGAGGACGCGGCCATCGCCGTGGATGTGGCGGCAAGCCATTTCTACCAGAACGGCCGCTATCAGCTTTCCACCGAGCACGAGGAATGGAACTCCCGTGACCTCGTGGAGCGCTTGGCCACGTGGGCGGAGCGCTATCCCATCCTCTCGATTGAGGACGGGGTGGCGGAAGATGATGAGGCGGGTTGGAAGCTGCTCACCGAGCGGCTGGGCAAGCGCTGCCAACTGATTGGCGATGACTTGTTTGTCACCAACCCCCGGCGGCTGGCGGAGGGGATTCGCAATGGCATTGCCAACGCCGTGCTGGTGAAAATGAACCAGATCGGCACGCTGAGCGAAACGCTGGAAGTGATTAGGCTCGCGCAGCGGGCCGGCTATCGCACCGTGGTCAGCGCGCGCTCCGGCGAGACGGAAGACGATTTCATGAGCGACCTGGCAGTAGGCACAGGCGCGGGGCAATTGAAAGTGGGCGCCATCACACGCTCGGAACGACTGGCGAAATACAACCGCCTGCTGCGAATCGAAGAACAGCTTGGCAAACGTGCGGTCTACCGCGGGGCGGAAGTGTTCAGGGGGTTGGGAATGTAGCCGTGCCTTGCAGATTGCGTGAAAGGGTGCTTGCTGGGAGTACCTGAGGGAGCTATACGGACAGATCGTTGGGATATATGCTTGATAAGCCGCCGTCAAATGAGGCAGTATGAATTGAGAGGTTGAACAGATGATCTTTCACGTCACTATGGAGAAGGCGGAGGACGGGTGGTTCGTGGCTGAGTGCCCGGCGCTGCCCGGGTGTGTTTCGCAGGGCAAAGACGAAAAAGAAGCGCTGAACAACATCAAGGAAGCCATTACCGCCTGGCTTTGGGCTGAGGATCAAAAGGCTGTATCTGCACTCAAAGACCAGCAAAAGACCCAGCCGATTCTGGTTGCCATTTAATTGAATGGGCAAACTTGCCAACATTTCTGGCAAAGAAGCTGCAAGAGCCTTTCAGAAAGCCGGATGGCAACCTGTGGGTCAGGTCGGGAGCCATCGGGGTGCTTATCAAGCCCGGCATCCGAGCAAATCTTTCCATCCCTCAGCACAAAGAACTCTCCGTCGGAACGCTTCGTGCCCTCATCCGGGCGGTGGGCATGACCGTGGAGGAATTCCTCGAGTTGCTTTGATTAAGGTCTGGCCGCGATTTCGAATCTAGTTTCCGAGATATGGACACTGTTCAACCGTCAAGTTATCAGCGAGGGAAGAAGTGCATGGTCATCAGTGCCACCCTCTTCCCGAAGGACATATCGCAGAGTGCGCAGTGCATGAAAGCTTCGGCACGCACTCCGGCTCTCATATCCAATGATCGCCGCTAAGGGGCGTGGTAGAATGAACCCGAGGCGTGAAGCGATGCAGAAGAACGTACAATTCGTGATCGACCCAGAAGGGCACAGGAAGGCCGTCATACTTCCCATCGAAGAGTACGAGGAAATGATGGAAGACCTCCACATTGGACGTGCCGCACGCGAATGCAAATCTGAGCCGCACCGGCTGTTTGAAGACGTGGTGAAGGAATTACGCGCAGCGGGCGAGATTGATGTATAAGGTCAGCATTACCTCGAGCGCGGAACGCGACCTCAAACGCCTCGACCGCTCCGTCAAGAACCGGATCGTTTCCGCCATTCTGGCGCTCGCCTCTGATCCCCGGCCACATGGATGTTTGATGGTAAAAAGCGCGGAAGGCGTCTGGCGAATCCGTGTAGGAGATTGGCGCGTGGGCTACGAGGTCGACGACAGCGCCAGTGAGGTTCTCGTGTTGAAAATAACCCATCGTAGTGACTTCTACGAGTAATAGATGGTCTTTCAGGTGGCAACGTCAGCAGTCGGGAAACTCGCGTTCGCATTATCCCTTGCGGGGCTGGCGCTGTCGCCTATGCTTGCCCGGGGAGTTGGTAAGCCGGATTTCAAGCCCAGTTTCAACTTCTACTCTCCTCAGGAAGACGCGCAGTTGGGGGAGGAATCCTCCGCGCAGGTCGACAAGCAAGTGCCCTTGCTGAACGATCCCGCGCCCCTGAAATACCTCAACAGTCTGGGGAAAAGGCTGATCGCTTTTGCGCCCAACAATCATCCGGAGTTCACGTGGCAGTTTCGGATCGTCAATAGCACGGAGATCAATGCGTTCGCTTTGCCGGGCGGATACATTTATGTGAACCGCGGAGTGTTTGAGGCCGCCGAAGATGAAGCGCAACTTGCCGGAGTGATTGCCCACGAATCCGGCCACGTGGTAATGCGCCACGGCACCCACATCGCCTCGCAAGCCGTCCTGGCGCAGGGAGGCATAGCCATCCTGACCGGCATTTTTGGCCAGAACAGCAGCCTGACCAGTCAGGTGCTGCAACTGGGCCTCGGCCTGGGGGTGGATTCGCTGATGCTGAAGTACTCGCGCGCCGTGGAAGCGCAGGCGGATGAGGTGGGCACTTACATTCTTTACCAGGCCGGATACGATCCCCATGCCATGGTGCAGTTCTTCCAAATCATCGCCAGGAAGTATCCGCAGCGCACCCTGCAATTCTTCTCGGACCATCCCAATCCCGAAAACCGCATCAAGGACGTGGATGCCGAGATTTCCCAATTGGGTCCGCCGCGGGGCACGAGGACGGACAGCCCGGAATACGAGGGGGCAAAGCAGTACATGGCGTCACTTGCTCCCCCGCCTGAAAAGAAAGGTACACCCAAAATCGAAGCCAAGAACCAACCCCCGCCCCCGCCTTCCGCGAACCTGATTCGTTTCGATGGCAAGATATTTACCTTGAATTACCCCGACAACTGGCAGGTTGAGCGCAGTGAGGATAGCGTGGCGCTGTTTCCTCCTGGGGGAATGGTGACGGGCGCCGAGGGGGAAACCGCGCAGGCTTACGGCGCGGCTGTCAGCCTTTACACGCCTCAGCAAGGGAATTGGGGGCTTGTGGATGCGACTCAAGAACTCATCGAGTCGATGCGGCAGGCGAATCCCCAAATGCACGTACTGCAGCAAACGGGCATGAATCTGCAAGGCAACCCCGCAGTCAGCTCCCTCCTCCAGAATGATTCCCCGATCGAGGGACAGAAGGAGACGGACCATTTGGTGACGGTCCGCCGGGGCGACTCGATATTGACATTTATTTTTATCGCTCCTGCCGGCGCCTTTGAATCCTACGCTCCAACCTTTGACAAGATATTACAGAGTATTAATGTGGCTCATTGAGATGGAAAATATTGACCTTTAAGCGTTCAATTAACGGGCACAATCCCGGTTCTGCGTGGTTTGCCGCACGAATTCTCCGGCCGCGTCTCCCTGTAGATTTCACGCGCAAAGCTAACTTACTGAAGCCATTATAGTTAGTTGTGGGCGCTTGCATCCTGGATGGCCGTTGTCATGCAGGAAGTGAGGGGCCAAATGGCAGAAACCGCAAACGCAGCGAAAAAAACCCGGCTTCCTGACACTCCCAGCCAAATGGTACGCCAGCGTTGGCTGGATCTGCTTGATTTGAGCTACTCCACACGGCGAGTGACCCAACAGGAAATTGAACCGGGTGTTCATGCCGTCGTGGTTCCGGCAGCGTGCAAGAAGGAAGCCAAGGAAGATTTGATCGAGATTGAAGCCCGCGTGGTGTCAAGCCAAGTCCCTGGCATGGCGCGGGGCGTGCGATTGTCGCTGGGCGGGCTCGGCGATTTCGCCTTGACCTTGCCGGCCGACTACCAAGGCTGGATGGGCGCCTGGGGCAGGGATATTCTAGCGGGTGAAACCCTGGTTACTGCCTTTGTCGATCTTGCCTATCTGGAAGCCGCGCTGCTGGCCCGCCTTTGGGACCATGGAGTTCTGGTGGAGTTCGGCTCGCCGCTGGCTTTCTTCCGCCGCGGGGCGTTGACCGACTACGCCAATATTTACGAAGCCGTGGTGGCCATGCTGGCGGAAGGCCGTTCGCTGGCGGACACGGCGGACCAGTTGGCGCCGGAAATCCGCAGGCGCCTGCAACTTTACGCCAACGCTTATCTGCAGCTCTCCTCGATTTATTCTGAAGCCGCCTGGCACATCGACGACGACAATTTTGTGATCAAAATCCCGCGTTCCCGTCTCTCCCTGACGCTGCAATACTGGGAGCTGCGGGGGGACCCCACAGCGGAACAAAAAGTTCTCCATGGCTGGCGCACCCGCATCGAGAAATTACTCCTACAGGCAGCCACCGGCACGGAAGCCAACTTCCCCAAGTCGTTTGCAGCTTGATCCACAGATTACGCAGATTACACAGATAGAAACGCCAACACAGATAGAAACGGCAACACAGATAGAAACGCTAACGCCCATGAGTGAAGACAGACGGGACGAGAGAACCTTTACGATTATTGGCGCGGCGATGGAAGTCCACCGTCAATTGGGCTGTGGATTCTTGGAAGCCGTTTATCAGGAAGCCCTCGCGATCGAACTCGCGACGCGCGGCGTACCCCCCCGGCGTCAGGTGGAATTACCGATCTCCTACAAGGGGCAGAAACTTAACGCTACTTATCGTGCCGACTTCGTTTGCTTCGATTCGGTGATTGTTGAACTCAAGGCGCTGGCGAAGCTGGGTGGCACGGAGGAAGCTCAGATCCTCAATTACCTCAAGGCATCGGGGTGTGAAATCGGCCTTCTGCTCAACTTCGGCGCGCCCTCGCTTGAGTACAAACGCTTCATTTGGAGTCCACAGATTACGCAGATTTCACAGATCAAGCAAGGGCAGGGGAAAAGATAGAGAGGGAAGTTGGAATATGGTGTGTGCTGGTCACCAATCGCTTCGCGGCGAAGTGGGCTCTACTTCGAGCACCGGGATTTCTGAATGCCCTGGCCTTGCCTAATCTGAGAAATCTGCGTAATCTGTGGTTACCATGGCAAGTACTAAGAGCAAAACAACGATATCAGCGCTGGTGTGGGCAGTGGCGGCGATTCTGCTCGCTGGGGTGGCGCCGGCATTCGGGCAAGCGCCGGGGCAAGTGCCGGGGCAAAATCCTCCTCCGCCTCCCTTGCACATCCCCCACATTGGAGGCTCCCGGCAGGAGCGGCCCCAGGCGGAGGCTCCCGCCGAGAGTCAGGTTTACGTCGTGCTCTGGTTTGACACGGAGGACTACATCCTGCCGCAAAGCGACGACTCCGCCAAGCGCCTTGCGGTGTTCCTGACGCAGCAGGGAATTTCCGGGACCTTCAAAGTGGTCGGCGAAAAAGCGCGGGTACTTCAGCAGCGCCAGCGTCAGGATGTCATCTCCGCTCTCGCCCAGCATGATATTGGCTATCACTCGAACACTCACAGCCAACACCCCACGGTGGCCGAATACGAATCCAACCTCGACTGGGACACGGGAGTGGAGGAATTCAACCGGCGGGAGCGTCCCGGCTTTGACGATGTGGCTCACACCTTCCGAAAGACTCCGATAGCTTACGGCCAGCCGGGAGTATCCTGGGCGCCGCAGGCTTTTCCGGCACTGCAAAAGTGGGGCGTGCGCGTTTATCTCGATGAAGGCCAGCAAGTGGGATTAAAAGGCCAGCCTTTCTGGTACGGAGGATTGCTCAACATCTTTAACACGCGGGAGGGAGACCAACTGCGCCCCGACGATAATTGGTCCAACCTCGCCATGGCCAAAACCCGATTCCAGGATACCTATGAGAGCATGACTTCGCGGAAAGCGGGCGGCGTCGTCAGCCTATGCTTTCATCCCTGCGAATTTGTGCACAAGCAGTTTTGGGATGCCGTGAACTTCCGCGACGGAGCGAATCCGCCGCGCCAGCAGTGGAAGTTGCCGCCCATGAAGACACCGGAGGATACCGAAAAGGCCTTCCAGTACTTCGAAGATCTGGTGCGCTTTATGAAGTCATTCCCACGCGTCCGGTTCCTTACGGCTTCCGCCGCCGCCGAGAAGTTTCGCGATCGCGCTCAGACGCATGTCTTCTCGCTCCAGGAAGTCGGCGCCATTGCCGGCCAGGTGGATTCGGAAGTCTCCTTTCAGGTGGGCGAGAGTTTCAACTTGAGTGCCAGCGAAGTTTTTTACCTGCTCAACAAATTCCTGGCGGGAATCGTCCGGCGGCAAGGGGATGAGGCGCTGGTCCTGGAGCGGACACCTTACGGCCCGGCATCGGCGCCGCAGCCGCTCACCGGGAAACTGGTGGCGCCCTGGGATCAGGTGGGCAGAACACTCCTGGATGTTCAGGACGAGCTGGACAAGACCGGGCGGATTCCCAGCGCCATTTGGCTGGGTAGTCAATCTGTTGCTCCGGAAAGTTACCTGGTGGGAATTGCCCAAGTTGCCAAGAGCATTGTGGATAAAGCACGAATGCCCGAGGTTGTCAGCTTTTCCCCAGCCCGCCTGGCCGCCGGTCAATATGTCGCTGATGACTCTCCTGACCTCTGGGGCTGGATCATATTCCCCCAGGGGTTCCACGCGCCCAAGCTGATGTCGCTCGCCAAGCTGCAAGCGTGGACGCTCAAGCCCGCGTCAAAGTAGGCTCCTCCAACCCCCTTGTTTACCGATTTCCGTATATGGCATTTTGTAGAAATGGAGCGCTTGCGCCGCACCAACCTCCTTTTCACCATGTTTTCAATGATAACGAAGCTCTCACATTGGCCGAACAATGGCCCACATTTTGCTTGACAACCTCCAGCGAGTTTCTATATCGTCTCGCTGTTTTGCCGAGATTGCACAACAGCCGCATGGCTGTTTAATTTCCGTGACAGCAAGCAGACTAAGGTGGGCCGGTGGTACCTCGTGCGCATCCTCCCGAAAGTTTCCTTAAGGGTTACCTGGAGGCGGAGCGTTCTTTTTTATTTTAGGCAATAATATTTTTCCCTTGACGCGCGAGGAGCAGCGTGATAGGTACGAACCGGTTTGGCGGCCAACCGTAAAAGAACGAAAGTATTCTGATACGGCGAATCAACCCGAGTCACGAATAGTAGTGGGATCATGCGGCACCAAGGTGGTAGTCACTGGGCCAGGTAGTTTCCTAAATCCGCGAAATCTATGAGAAGGAGGTCCGCTTTGAGAAAACTCTACAGATACGGGTTGTTTGGCATGCTAGCAGTGGCCGTGATGGCGCCGGTTCTGACCTACGGACAGGTGACGGGGACGGGAACGATCACCGGCACCGTGACGGATCAGTCGGGCGCCGTGGTGGCGGACGCGCTGGTGACCATCACCGATACGGCCACGGGATCTTTCCAGGGCCAGCCCACCAATCAAACGGGGCGCTTCACCTTCGCCAGCATCAAGCCCGGCACTTACGACGTGGCAGTGACGATGAAGGGTTTTCGAAAGTTGGTATTGCCGGCGCAAGAGCTTTTGGTCAGCGGCCAGCTCAACCTGGGCCTGACCTTGGAGGTGGGCGCTTCGACGCAGACCGTGGAAGTGACCTCCACGCCCGGGGCCGAACTGCAAACGCTGAACTCCACCATGAGCACCAGCGTGGGGGGCGCCAACCTGCTCGAGCTCCCTTCCATCGACCGTGACGCGGCCTCGGTCCTCTACTTCGTACCCACCGCCGCACCCAACTTTCACGGCGCGGAGGGCAACACCACGTCGGGCCAGGTGATGGGCGCCACCAGCGACCAGAACTTGATTTACCTGGACGGCGGGAACAACTCCAGCGGTCTGGAGGGCGACAACGCCTACATCAATGGCGGTCACGGCGTGGTCCCCATGCCCATGGAAAGCACCCAGGAATTTCAAGTCAATACCAACAATATGACGGCCGACTTCTCCGCCGCCTCGGGCGCTGAAATCATCGTGACCACCAAGCGCGGCACCGACAAATGGCACGGTTCGGGTTACGAGTACTACCAGGGCGGGGCGCTCAACTCCAACGATTGGGGCAACAACCGCAATGGCATTAAGAAGTCACCCACGCACTTGAACCGCTTCGGCGCCTCGATTGGCGGGCCCATCAGCCCGGTCGTCTGGGGGGGCAAAACCTTCATGTATTTCAACTACGAGGGCAACCGCTACCCGCGCTCGGGCAGCGTGGAAACGGGGGTGCCTTCGGCGAAGCTAAGGGAAGGGATTCTGCAATTCCAAGACGCCTCGGGGAACCTGATTGGGTATGATCTCAAGACTTCCACGCAATGCGGGGCCACCGGCGGATTGCTTTGCGACCCGCGCGGCATCGGGCTCAACCCGGTGGTGCAAAAGATCTGGTCGGCCCTCCCCGCGCCCAACGATTTTCATTACGGCGACCTGGTGAATCAAAATCGCTTCGGTTACTTTGGCAACATTTCGTACCCGCTGACGGACAACTTCCTGGTCGGTCGCCTTGACCACGACTTCGGGCAGAAGTGGCGGGGGTTTGCAAGTTACCGGTACTTTAAGGAGAACAATCCCACGGAAGACCAAATCGATTGGGGCGGCGTGCTCCCCGGCGACAAGAGCGGCGTACCTTCCCCGGCTTCCAGCAACGTGCAGCAGCCGCGCTACTTGGTGGTTGGTGTCACGGGCAATCCCCGCCCCACCGTCACCAACGAGTTTCACATGAGCTACACCCGGAACTACTGGCGGTACAACCGGCTCGGCGGGTTACCCTATGTTTCGGGCATTCCGGACGGTCTGGAATTCGGCGAGCAAGCCGCCACCTCGGCTTCCTTATTGGCCCCCATCAACATGAACACCCAGAATTCGCGCTCCCGCCTCTGGGCGGAGCACGACTACGATTTTCGCGACACCCTCAGTTGGGTCCACGGCAACCACTTCTTCCAGTTCGGCGGCGACGTGGCGGATCAGTGGTGGCATTTTGACCGCTACGATGACGTGGTGAGCGGGTTGACCAGCCTCGTTTCGCAGATGGCGCGGGTGCAAAATAATCCGGTCATGGATGCCAGTGTCCAGCCGCCCGTTTGCTCTGCCCAGACGACAAACTGCATACCCTCCGCCTATCTCGGTACCTGGAACAATTATTATGCCAATGCCCTGGGCATGATCGGTGAGACCGCGGTCGTCCTTAGCCGCAGCGGCGTCAACCTGACTCCCAATGCGCCCGGGACCCCGGCCCACTCTTACGACAAGGTTCCCACTTACAGCATCTATTTCAGCGATGCCTGGCACATCCGGCCCAACCTGACCCTCACCTATGGGCTCAATTACTACGTCCAGATGCCGCCCTACGAGATCAATGGTACGCAGGACATCATGGTGGACGCCAGCAACAACCCCATGAACGCGGAATCCTATCTGGCCTCCAAATTGGCGGCTGCGAACATGGGGCAGATCTATGACCCGGCATTCGGGTACACCCCCATCCGGGGCGTGGTTCTGAACGGCCAGAATAAGTACCCGTATTCTCCTTTCTATGGAGGTTTGAGCCCGCGCGTCGCCCTCGCTTACAGCCCCAGTATCGACAGCGGCTGGCTGGGCTACCTCTTTGGGCACAAGTCCACGGTCTTCCGGGGCGGCTACTCGCGCTTTTACGACCGCAGCCTGGGCATCAACCTGGTGTCGACTCCCGTGCTGGGCGATGGCTTCCTTCAGCCCATTGCCTGCATCGGCGCCAACATCGCCACGGGCGCCTGCGCGGGTTCGGCGGGCACCACCCCCAGCACCATTTTCCGCATCGGCGTGGATGGGAACACATCTCCCTTGCCCCCCATCCAGCCGACCCTTCAGACCCCGGTGATGCCGGGCATTACGGCGCCGCAGGTTTCCCTGGGCGCCACCATGGACTCATCGTTTCGGCCAGGGAGCAGCGATGAGATCGACTTCAGCATTCAGCGGCAGTTGAAGGGCGGCATGATTCTGGAAATCGGCTACTCCGGCCGTTGGGCCAAACATATCTTCCAGGGCGTGGACATCAACGACGTCCCCTGGATGATGAAGCTCGGCGGGCAGACCCTGGCCAACGCCTGGGACAGCGTCTTCCTGGCCGCCCAAGCCGGCAAGGCCCCGACGGCGCAGCCCTGGTTCGAATCGGCCCTGGCCGGCAGCAACTACTGCAAGGGCTTTGCGAGCTGTACGGCGGCCGTGGCGGCGAATGAAAGCCCCTACATCACGATTGATGACCTCACGGATACCTGGGCGGACATGGACGGCTCATTCGCCTTCGGACATAACACCATCCCCTTCATGAACCAGGATAGTTGGACCTACAATGATACCAGCATCGGGTACGGCAACTTCCAGGCCTTGACCGCCACGCTGACCAAGCACACGGGGCGTGGCCTGACTTTCAACGGCAATTTGACCTATGGTCATGACTTGGGTCAGTTCTCCCTAAACCAGGAGTACACTCTGGCCAACCTGGAAGATCCTTGGAACCCCCGAGTCGACTACGGTCCGAACCCTTGGGACCGGAAACTCGTCATCAACTTCCTGGGCACGTATCAGTTGCCCTTCGGCGAGGGCCACCGCTGGACCAGCAAAAACTGGGCGGCGAGCCGGCTCATCGGGGGCTGGTCCCTTACCCCCGTCTTCACTTGGGCCAGTGGCACTCCCATCGAGTCCTTTAGCGGATCCTGCGAAGAGTGGGGGAACGGCTACGACCCGTGGTGCGCTGGAATGACTCCTACCACCGACGTGCTGAAATACGGCAACAGCCGCCACACCAACGTCAACGGGTCCAACGGGGTCGGGACTGCCGCTGACCCGAATAATGGCGGGATCGGCATGAATATGTTCGCGGACCCCAACCAGGTCTTCAATAGCTTCCGCATGAACGTGGTGGGGATTGACGGCCGGAGTTACGACTATGGCCCGATCCGCGGGCAGAAACGCTGGAACCTGGACTTGGGCCTCACCAAGGAGACGAAAGTCACCGAGCGCGTGGGGGTCCAAATCTTCGCGCAGGGGTTCAACATTTTGAACCACATGCAGTGGGGCGACCCGGGCCTGAACCTGCAAGACCCCGGGGACTTCGGTACGATCACCAGTCAGTACGGCGCCCTCCCCAACAACTATACGCGGATCATTCAGGTTGGAGCCCGCGTGTTCTTCTAGTCGCCACTCGAGGGGGGCGTCTTTCGCCCCCCGGCTCGATCGAAAACTCGCCAGTCACGAACTTGAAGTCACGAACTTGTGGAGGGCCAGCATGCTGGCCCTCTTTTTTTTGGGGGGCCCAGAATGAAAATGTCCTGGACCTACGTAGCGCCGGGCTTCAGCCCGGCACTTCCCCTTGCACTTCCCCTTGCACTTCCCCTTGCCAACTTCGATCCCCGGAGAGTCGGATTGCGCAGAGCGCAGCTCTGCGGTGGTGGATTGGCGATGGATTGGGATTGCGCAGAGCGCCGCTCTGCGGCGGTGGATTCGGGATGGATTGGGATTGCGCAGAGCGCCGCTCTGCGGTGGTGGATTCGCGCTGGATTGGGATTGCGCAGAGCGCCGCTCTGCGGTCATGGATTCGCAGAGCTGCGCTCTGCGCAATCCGAAATGGAGGCAATCCGAAATGGAGGCAATCCGAAATGGAGGCAATCCGAAATGGAGGCAATCCGAAATGGAGGCAATCCGCAATGGGGGCAATCCGAGGACGCAATCTGAACCCTACTCCAGCCGGTCCATGCGCAAAATCGAGGAATCATTCAGATAGTAGAACCTGAAACTCGACCATGGCCACTGGTCGGGTGAGGCCACCAACCCGCGGGTGACGGGGTTGTTGTGCATGTAATCCATTTTCTCCAGGTATTTCTTCTCGCTATAAACATTAAAGGGATAGAAGCGGCGCTGCCAGAGGCGATAGCGCGCGTCGCTGTGAACGGTGGGGGGCAGGCGTAAATTCGTCAGCATCTTCCGGCACCAGGCATGCTGCTGATGCCCACGGAGAGTTTCGAGAATGGCTTGCGCCGTTTGCTTGTTCAGCTCTTGCATGATGGCGCTGACCCGCTCGGCGGGTTCGGGCCTGAAGAGAAGGTGGTAGTGCTCGGGCATTAAAACCCACCCAATGAGCAGGAAACCCATCTCCTGCCGCAGCCGGCCCAGAACCTCGACGAAGGTGCGGCGGAAGCGCTGGCTGTCGAAAAGCCTGCTGCGGCGATAGGTGGAGTCGGTAATGAACTGCAATTGTCCAGGCGGAAAATAGCGTCCTCGGGGTTGCATGGTGATGCAGTATACGCCGAGGTACGCTCAACGCAAGGCCAATGTTTAGGTTTGCCGGATTGCGCCCCCGGATTTCCCAATGTCCTCCGGATTGCGCAGAGCAAAGCTCTGCGGCGGTGGATTCGCAGAGCTGCGCTCTGCGCAATCCGAAAAGATTGATAGGGGATGTCACGCTTGTTGGCAAGGCCCATTGCACTCCCCCTTGCGAACTTCGATTGCCGGATTGCGCAGAGCAAAGCTCTGCGGTCATGGATTCGCAGAGCTGCGCTCTGCGCAATCCGAAAAGATTGATAGGGGATGTCACGCTTGTTGGCAAGGCCCATTGCACTCCCCCTTGCGAACTTCGATTGCCGGATTGCGCAGAGCAAAGCTCTGCGGTCATGGATTCGCAGAGCTTTGCTCTGCGCAATCCGGCATGGCGTCCCGCCCGTGTCAATCATGGATTCGCAGAGCTTTGCTCTGCGCAATCCGGCATGGCGTCCCGCCCGTGTCACATGGATTCGCAGAGCGGCGCTCTGCGCCATCCGGCATGGCATCCCGCCCGTGTCACATGGATTCGCAGAGCTTTGCTCTGCGCAATCCGGCAATCCGGCATGGCGTCCCGCATGTGCCCGAGCACGGCCGGGAGAAGCTGTGAAAGAATCACCTTCGGCATCGAGAGGTGGAGTTTCGACGATGCGTTTTGAAGGTATTGATCGTCGACGACGGTAAGTAATTATGGTGGCTTCATTCGGTGACCTTTCCGCCCCGCCTTTGGCTCCTCGGCTCGGGGCTTGGGCCGCAGCCATCCCCGGGAGGCAGGTTCCTCAGGCGGCAAGCGCGGCCCGGCGCACTTTCCAGCGCAGGCGAAACCATTGCTGAATATTGTAGGTGAGGCAAGCCCACAGCACCTCGCAACGGGCTTTCTTCAACCCCCGCACGCAGAACTGCCGCAATCCGAGCTTGGTCTTCAGCCACAGGTTGCTGAACTCGGCCACCGGGCCGCGCCGACGATAGGCGGCGCGCGCCTCCTCCGTCTGCATCTTGGCCACATACGCCGCCACCGTGGGGAGATTCTCACTGCGCACGAGCAGGCGCCCGTACTTGCCCGGCTGGCACCCCGCACGCAGCGGACAATCCCGGCAGTCGGCCGCGCGCGCCTGGTAAACCTGATGCACCACCCCCACGCGCCCGCGTCGCGTCCTCCGATGCGCCAGCTTATGACCCGCAGGACAGGTGTAGGAGTCGCTCTCCGGGTGGTAGCGGAATTTTTCTGGATAGAAGGCCGCATCGACGCCGCGCCGCTCGAAGTGCTTCCGCGCCGCTTCCCTCTTCGGCTGCATCGTACTGCCGATCAGGTCCACCCCGCTCTCCGCCGCCTCCAGCACGTTCTCGCGTGTGGTGTAGCCCTCATCCACAATCATCTGCCCTGGCGCCCGCCCGTTCTGCCGCTTCACTTCCTCCAGCGCCGGTACCAGTTGTTGCTGGTCGCTGGCCTCCTGGGTGATGCCGGCCCCTACGATGATCGAGTGCGCCGTGTCGGTCGAGAGTTGCACGTTGTGACTGACCGCGAAACCCCCGTCGCTCTGTTTCATCACCCGCGCTTCCGGATCGGTCTCGCTGGCGCGCCGCTCCGACTTCTCCTGGCGCCCCTCGGGAGCGGCTTGCACCTTCTGCAGTTCCTCCAGCGCCTGCTCCAATCTCTCCACCTTCTCGCGCGCCGCCCGCTCCCGCGCCTTCCGCCGACGCTGATCGCCCGCCTCTTCCCGCGGATCCCCCATCGCCTGCACCCGCTGCTGCGCCGCCTGCAGATGCGCCCGCAAGGTCGGCTCGCGATGCATCGACTGGCCGCTCGCCGCCGCTTTCACCTTGGTCCCGTCGTGCACCACCTGCTCCAGCGTGATCAATCCCTCGCTGCTCAAAATCGCCAGCAGTTGCGCGAACAGCCCGTCCAGCGCCTCCTGATGGTCCACCCGAAAGTCCGACAGGGTGTGATGATTGACCACCTCGCACCCCGTCAGCCACTGATAGGCGGGGTGGTAGCCGCAGCGCCGCTCCACTTCCCGCGCCGAACTCACCCGCTCGCTGTAGGCGTAAATCCACAGCGCGATCAGCAGCCGCGGGTCCTTCGGCGAACGTCCCGCCGCCCCTTCCACCGCCCGCACCTCGACCGTGTAAGACGCCAGGTCCAGCCGCCCCGTCATCTCCCAAATCGCCCGCGCCAGGTGGTCGGGCTCCAGCAACTGCTCCACGTCCACCGTGCGCAACACCATCTGCTGGCGATTGATCGGCTCGAAACGCGGCCGGCCCTGGGGCTCGCCCGCCTGCGCCTCTGCCGCGGGCGGCCCCGCCGGCCACTCGCTCTCCCCCCAGATCGTTGGCTGCTGCCCCGCGCCGTCCTTACGCATGCGCCCGCCTCCGCCCGTGAGATGCCTCGGTCGGCCGCGGAGTGCGCTTCAACACCAGCGTGTGCTTGTCCTCCACCACCCACTCGATCAACTCACCCTTCTCGATCTCCAAAGCTTGCGCCAAGGGCGCCGGACAAATCAGATACCATTGGCGGTTCTTGCCCCCCCGCTGAATCACCTGCACCGTGGACTGGTAACCCATGCTGGACCTCCCTCCGGCAACGTCAGAGGAAGTATATCATAGCCATATCGCTAGTCAAGTCTTTTTTGATTTTTTCACAGCTTCGGACGGCCGTGGCACGTCTCTGGTTCCGTCAAAGCCCGACGGGGGATGAGGGGTTCCTTCGTGGGTGATATATCCATAGCTCTGGAGATATGCTACGCCCGGGACTTTGACGGAGCCCTGCCTATTTCCCCTGGCACATTGCCGCCCCATGTTACAATAGCATCTCATCAAATTCCCGTTTGTAGCTAATAGCCATGAATAGCGATGCGTGTCCCCACTGCGGAAACATGAATCTCGCTAGATCGCGGCGGCGAGGTTGGCTCGAGCGGTGGATTTTTCCCTTGCTCTGTATTGTGCCCATTCGCTGCGTGAACTGTAATAAGCGTTTTTATTCCTTTCGCCTTCCCTTCTAATGATTCCTTCATGCGACCAACACACTTGGACGAACAACCGGTAGTGGTACAGTTCGATGTAGAGGCGGCTTTACGCCGCCATTTGGCGAGGTAAACTCGCCGCTACAATATCAAACTCTACCACTACCGAACAACCTCCTTGCTTTTTCCCCTGTGGTATACTGAAGGCGAAGTGTCGACCCCTCGCTAATCATCTGCTTCCAGAGGTTGTCGTCATGAAACATCATTTTCGCGTTCTCATGATTTTGGCGGCCCTGTTTGGCCTGCCCACGGCATTGTTGGCCCAGGGCGGTACATTGTCGGATAATTTCCCCACCACCAACTTCGGCCAGATTACCGCCGACTACCTGGTGCAGAGACACTGGATCGTTGCCGGCAAGGTGATGACCCTCGACGGTAATCCGGTGGCGGGCGCGAAAGTCTGGGTGCAGCCCACCGTGGCCGCGGACTTCCGGATTCTGACGACCAACGACCAGGGGGAATTCCAAACGACGTACCAATTGAATGCGGAGTTGCTGAAACAATTCAGCGTCGTGGTGAGCGTGAACAAAAAGGGCTATCGGAAGGCTCACACGCTCGTCGATTATGGCAATGGCTCGCAGACATTGGCAGTCCCCATTACGCTTCGCGACGCGAATTCGGACCCGAACCTGCTCTCGCAGGACGACATGATCTCAACCCTGGCGGCCCGGCTGAAGATGCTGGGGCCCGCCGACGGCCTTTCCGCCAAAAGCGAGAAGGACTACGCGCGCGGCGTGCAGGAATTTGTCGATTTGAACAATCCGGACCATGCATTGGGGTCTTTCACCAAAGTGCTCGCTCGGGACGCCTCCTGCGTAGGATGCCGCACCATGCTGGGCCTGGCGGAGCTTGCCTCGGGAGACTGGGACGGCGCCAACCGCAACTTCGGGCGAGGAGTGGATGACGTCCGCAACGCCGGCAAGAGTATCCCCGGCCAGCACCCAAGTAGTGCGAACCTGCCCCCCAGCGCAGCCCGGCCGGAACCGGCGCTGGCGCTCGGGGTGATGGAGAGCTGGCGACACCAGGAGGAGCGGGCGGCGGGGTTTTTCCAGGAGGCGCTCAATATCGCTCCCCGTGATCCCCTGGCTCTCCAGGAAATGGGCCGCATGGAGCTCTACCTGCGCGATTGGCAGGCGGCCAGCACTAACCTGGGCAAGGCGGTGGCCGCCGGCGCCTCCCCGGAAGCGCGCCTCCTGCACTCCGAAGCCCTGCTGGACGGCGGGGATTTCGTCAGTGCCAATCAGGAGATGACCCGTTACCTGGACGGGCGCGAGGTGAAGACCATGCCCCTCGCCGTCCGCCAGCTCTGGGCGCGCATCCAGGACCGGGAAAAAATCGAGATGGCCTATGTCAAGGCCGGCGAGAAGCCGAAGGCCAAGGGCGTACAACCCATCGACTATCTCCGCCACCCCATCCCCGAACTCAAGGATATTGTGGTCGCGAAAGACCAGGCGCCGCTCGCTTCCCTCCTCGCCGCGGTCGGCAAGAACGTGGATGCGTATTTCAAGAACTTCCCCAACACCGTTTCGCTGGAAAAGATTCATCAAGAAAAACTGACCCGCAAAGGCAAGGTGGGTGGGAGCCTGGATCAGAAATTCAACTATCTCTGCTTAATGCCGGCGGAGCAGTCCGAAGTGGGCTTTAATGAGTATCGCGCCAATATGTTGGGGGATCGCGGCGAGCCCCAGGGCTTAAGGGACGGCTTCATGCTGACTTCGGGATTCGCCTCCGCTTCCCTCATCTTTCATCCCGTCTACCAGGCGGAAGCCACCTTCAAGTATCTCGGACAACAGCAGGTTGACGGCCGGAACACCTACGTGATCGCTTACGCCCAGCGGCCGGAGAAGGCGCGTTACCGGGGCGTTTTTAAAGTGGACGCCACCAGCATGCCGACCTTTTCCCAAGGTCTGGCCTGGGTTGATGCCGAGAATTACGAAATCCTGCGTCTCCGTACCGATTTGCTCAGGCCCTTGCCGGAAGTGCGGCTGGAGAAAGAAACCACCGATATCGCTTTCGCCGAAAACCATTTTAAGTCCATGGCCGAAGGATTCTGGTTGCCGAGGGAAGTTAAGGTGAGCGTCGATTGGAATGGGAAGAGTCTTCGTAATAAGCATGAATACTCGGATTTCAAGCTCTTCAATGTCGGCGCCACGGAAAAGATCGGAAAACCCAAACAGGTTGAGCAGGCTTCCCAGGAAAAAGGGACTTCGTAGAGGCGGCTTTACGCCGCCATTTGAACGTAACGCCGCTATCTTGGCGGCTCAATGCCGGCTGGAAGCCGGCGCTACGCTCCAAATTAGGACACTACCAGAGGATTTGAGCGGTTGATATCTTTATGTTAAGGTGACAAGATCAGGAGAAGAACCTCGTGACCGCGGAAGAACGATTTGCCAAGCTGGAAGAACAGATGCTGGTCCAAGCCGAGCTGGTTTCCCGGTTCGAGCGTGAAACTCACCGGTTCGAGCGTGATACTCAGCAGCGCCTGGCAATCCACCAGGAATATATCGAAAGCCATGCCATCGAACTCGCGGAATTTCGCGCCACCGTAGCGCGGGTGCTCGAATTACTGGAACGGTTTGTCTCGGGACAGAGCGGTGGCAACGGGCGCGGCGCTAGCCCATGACCTGCACGGGCAGGACTTCATCCGGAGCCCACCGAGTCCCTCCCCGTTGCTTGTGACCTTCTATGCGCTATCGTGACGCCGGCGTCGATATTGACGCCGCCAGCCAAGCCAAAGCTCGCATCAAGCAGTTGGCGCGCCGCACCTTCAACTCCCGCGTTTTGCGGGAGGTTGGCGCTTTCGGCGGATTCTTCTCTTTGCAGGGGCTCCCGCGCGACGCCGTCCTGGTCTCGAGTGTGGATGGCGTCGGCACCAAGCTGAAGCTGGCGTTTGCCCTCAACCGCCATAACACCGTGGGCGCGGACCTGGTGAACCATTGCGTCAACGACATTGCTGTACACGGCGCCGCGCCGCTCTTTTTCCTCGATTATCTGGCCACGGGGAAGATGCACCCCAAGGTGGTGACCGAAGTCGTCAAGGGTCTGGCCGGCGCCTGCCGCCAGGTGGGCTGTGCGCTGGTGGGTGGCGAGACGGCGGAAATGCCCGGCTTCTACCCCGAGGACGAATACGATCTGGCGGGCTGCATTGTGGGCTGGGTCAAGCGCCGCCGCATCATTGACGGCAGCCACATCCGGCCGGGGGACGCGATCCTGGGACTGCCCTCGCTGGGTCTGCACACCAACGGCTATTCCCTGGCGCGCAAGGTCTTGCTCGAGCAGGAGGGCCTGCCCTTGACCAAGCTCATTCCGGAGCTCGGCCGAACGCTGGGCGACGAATTGCTCGCTCCGCATCGCTGCTACTGGCCCGCCGTCCACCCGCTCCTCGCGCGCGGCTGGTTGAAGGGCTTGGTGCACATTACCGGCGGCGGCATTACCGATAACACCCCGCGTATCCTTCCCGCCGGCGCCCGCGCGGAAGTTCGCCAGGGAAGCTGGCCGGTGCTGCCCATTTATGATTTGATCGCCCAACGGGGCAACGTGCCGCCCGACGACATGCTGCGAACCTTCAACATGGGTCTGGGCATGCTCCTGATCGTGTCCCCCCGCGACCTGCCCAAGGTAACTTCCAACCTGAAAAAGCGCCGGGAGAAATTCTGGAACGTCGGCCGCATCATCCCCGGCCGCCCCGGTGTGAAATACGTGCAAGGATAATTCCTCCTCATTTTTGGGTGAGCGACTTCAACTCGCGCGCACAGTTCTCATCGTGCGGAGCGATCTTGCAGGCCGTTTCCAATTGCTCGCGCGCCTCGGGGAGAAGCCCCAGGTGCTCGTCGGCGATGGCTAATTGGAAATGGCCGGAATAACTTTCCGGTGTCAGGGCCAGCACCTGCTGGAAGCGCCGACGGGCTTTGGCATAGTCTCCCTGTGCCAGCCAGTATTCGCCAATCGACTCAGCGGCGGGAGCGTATTGCGGGTCCAGCTTAAGCGTGGTCGTCCATTCGCGCAGGGCGTCCTGGGGCTTCTTGAGGCGGAGATAACACTCACCCAGGTGGAATCGCGCCAGGGTGTTTTGAGGGTCTGACTTCAGAATCCACTGGAACTGGGGAAGGGCGGCGGCGGTGTGCCCTTCCAGGAAGGCCTCGAAGGCGCTCTGGTAAAGCTCAAACTCTGCGAAGCGGTCCTTGGGGTCAGGTGGGGGCGCGCCATGGCGTGCCCCTACGTCATCGTGCGCACGGACGCCGTCGTGTCGCGGTTCCGCCGCGAGGTAACCGAGGGACTCCAGCTCCGCCAGCGTTTCGGGCGACAGGGCGGGAGGCGTGGCGCGCGGGGAGGGAGCGTAACGGGTGAGCACCTTCGCCAGTTCGTTCTGGAGCTCCGCCGCCAGCGCCGAGTTCTGGTGCAGCAAATTCGCCTGCTCGCGCGGGTCGGCATCGAGGTCGTAGAGTTCGGCCTTCGGCGCTTGAATGTATTTATACTTTCCCACGCGCAGGGCGCGCAGCGGCGCCCACCCGAAAGCGTCGTGGGCATAGAGGCTTTCGCTGTAGACGGCGCGCGGCGTCGCGGGCTCCCCGGCCTGGCGCGCGCCCAGTTGGCCAAGTAGGCTAATGCCTTGGAACGAGGCGGGGGCGGGCGCGCCGAGGTAATCCAAAATCGTCGGCGCCACGTCAACCAACCCCACGGGAACTTCTACACGATCGGTGAAAGGCGAAACTCGAAAATCGAAATTCGAAACTGGAAACTCGAAATTCGAAAATCGAAAATCGAAAATCGAAGCTCGCGCCAAGTTTCGAATTCCGAATTCCGAGTATCGAACTTCCTGTTTCGAATCCCCACTTTCGACTTTCGAAGTTCGAGTTTCGAATTTCGATTTTCGATTTTCGATTTTCGAGCTTCGATCTTTCCCCGGCCAATGCACGAGCAGCGGAACGTGCAGCGTGCTCTCGTAGATGTAGTAGCCATGGTCGGCCTCCTGGTGGTCGCCCAGGCCCTCGCCGTGGTCGCCAAACAGCACCACCAGCGACTTCTCCCACCACCCGCTCTGCCTTAACTCCTGCTGGAAGCTGCCCATGAGCCGGTCGACGTATTCGAGTTGGGCATCATAGCGGGAGATTCCCTGCCGGCGCGCGACTTCCGCCGGCAGGGTGTAAGGCATGTGCAAATCAAAAAGGTGTACAAACACGAAAACGGGCTGGCCGGTGTGGGCGTGAAGCCATTGGCGCGCCGCGCGCACCACCAAGGCGCCGTCCCGCCGCATACTCATCGCCAGAGGATTGCCGACCCCGGTGGCTTCTTGGGCGAACGGGCTGTCGTAATCATCGAAGCCCTGGTCCAAGCCATAGCGCCGGTCCAGGAAGTCGCTGCCGATAAAAGCGGCGGTGCGGTAACCGCGCGCTTGCAGCACGGAAGCGAGCGTTACCACTCCGGCGGGAACCCTCTCGCCGTTTTCTTCCACAAGATTCTGGAAGGGGTAGGTGGAAGTGAACAGCGATAGGTGCGAAGGCAGCGTGAGCGGGATCTGCGCTTCGGCATGGGCGAAAAGCGTGCCTCCCGGCGCGAACGAATCGATGTGCGGCGTGTGGATTTTGGTGTAGCCGTAGGCGCTCAGGTGGTCGGCGCGCAGGGTGTCAATGGAAATCAGGATCACCGAGGCCGGTTGAGCCGCGTCCCGCGCGGCGCAAGGGGTGAGCGGGCAGCACAGCATTACCAAGAAGCTCAGCGTTAGCGCCCGTGGTGGCGGTTTCCTGCGTGTCCCCAAATACGCATCCCTTCATGGTGAAGGTGAGGGCCGGAACCTTCTGCCTCTAGAAGCTGAACCGCACTTGGAGGTCGATTCTCCGGTTGGCGGCGCTGCTGGAGAAGAACCCGCCGGCCAGGGTCTCGACTCGGCCAAAGTAGGGAGAGCTCAGAACGCCCACCGGCGACGAGTAATTGACCGTGTTGAAAAGATTCCGCGCGGAGGCGCTAAAGGTCAGGTTGAACCGGCGGTTGGGAACGGTGGGGCGTCCGAACATCCCGCCGCCGCCACCCATGCTGCTGAGCCCTCCCGGACCCAGCCCTCGGCCGCGCCCTCCCCCGCCACCCCCACCACCCCCACCAAAGCTGCCGCCTTGCACTTCTTTGCCGAAACTGAAGGTCTTGCTGAGACGGAGGTTGGTGGTGAATTGGCCGAAGCCGGTCCCATAATTGATCGGGATGACTTTCTCGCCGGTGACGGGCACGGTGTCAAAGTCGCCCCATTTGGTGTTGACGACGTTGGCGGGGTTGGAAAGACTCGAGGCGAAGGCAGGCCGTTCATTGAAAATCGTATCGCCGTTCAGATCCTGGCCCGTAGTAATGTTGAAGGGGCGGGCGGAATTCACCACGATGAAAGGAAAGAGTTGAATGCCCCGCGGCATATTCCAACTGCCGCCCACGAAGAGGCGGTTGCGCACATCGTAGGCGGCACGCCCATAATCCTCTTCCAAATCATACTGGTTCATGGGAAAACCGCCGCCGCCGGCGGTGTTGCTGTCAACATAACTGAGGGTATAGAACCCGAAGAGCGAAACCTTGGAGCCGCGAACATTGAAATTGCCAATCAACTGGTTTTGGTTGTAAAGGCCCGCAGACTCATACTGATACAAATTGGAGATGTTGGGGTTGGGCCGGGCGTCGCCGGGATTCGCCGGGTCGGGGGCATTGATGTTCCGCGTAATGAGCTGATGGACGCCGTGAGTATTGAGATAGGTTACGGAGACTGTGAGGTTCTTGGTAACCTGGCGCTCCAGGCCCATCCCTGCCTGGGTGGTGTAGGGCGTGCGCAAATTGGGATCAATCTGATAGATCGTGGGTGTAATCAAGCTTGCGGAGAGCGTACTAACGGGCGGAATGTCCGGGAAAAAGTCGGGTGAGTTGACGACATATTCCTGCTGGTTAAGTCCGTTCAAACGCTGCGCGTTAAGGATGTAGTCCTCGCCGAAGCGGTCGTAGAAAACTCCGAAGCCGGCCCGCAGCACGGTCTTGACATTTTTACCCTTTCCCAGACCCCAGGCAATGCCCACGCGCGGGGCGAAGTCAGCACGATCGTGAATGTGATCCTGCGTTTCAAAGCGGAACCCGCCGCTGATGGTCAAATTGGGACGCGCCTTCCAGTCGTCCTCGACGTACGGTTCAAGGTCGAAGTAGTTCACACTGGCCAGGGGGTTTCCGGTAATGAGTTTGAACTGGCTGGCTCCACTCGTCGTGCAGTTCGTTCCTCCACTGTTTGCACAGGCCTGTAAATTCTGTTCGGCGGTTTGGTAGGAAGCAGTCGAAGTAGGCGTGGGTAACAGGGATTGGAAAGTATAAGTGCCGTAGAAGTTGGCCGTGGAAGTGGCAGATTCTTTGCTATCGCGGAACCGGGCGCCGAACTTCAAGAAATTCTTGGACAGGGTAACGGAGTTGTAATTCTGAAGCTCATAAGAATTCGTAACGGTGTTACTCGTGCCCTGGCTTGAAGCGCCGCTGGTGAAGGCGGCCGGGACAGAGATCGTCGGCAGTGAATTCGCGGGAGTTTGAAGCTCCGTGCCGCGGGAGTAACGGAACCGAACCTCCGTGACCGCCTTCTCGTTGATCACTTGGGCGTCGCTGAACTGAAAGCTTTGGTACCTTTCGGTGGAGTTGTAAGCTGCCGAAGGGAGGGTGAACTGCCCCACGTTAGGATCCGTCTGGTTGTTCTCCCAAAGCGAATAGCGGAAGGTCAAAGTATTGTTATTGCCGATTTGGGTGTCAATTCGCGGGCTAAGATTCGTTTGCGTTTGGGGAGTGGGGATCGCCTGGACCAGTGGTGTCGGATTGAAGCTTGGGTCCAGGGTGAGGGCGTTCACAATGGCGTCGTCTTCGATATTGCGGCGCTGCCCGTCCATATAGAACGAAGTCTTTTTGCCGAGTGGCCCGCCAATATTTCCGTTAAACATCTCCGAGTGATAGGCCGGGATTTCCGTCGCGAAGGGATTCCGTGTGTTGAATTCCGAGTCATTCCCGCTGACGAAAATCTGGCCATGAAGTTTGTCGGTGCCGGGCTTGGTCAGGATTTCAATCCTTCCGTAGCCCAACGTGTCGTATTGCGCAGAAAAAGGATTCTGGTTGACGCGAACTTCGCGGATGGAGGATTTGGGCGGCAACTGGCCACCCGTAAACCCGTCGATATAGATCTGGCCGCCATTGGGTCCTGCCGAGGGTCCTGCCAGGGCTTCGAGTTCGGATTGCAACTCATCGGGGTCGTCCGAGAGCGATTCCAGATCCTTGCCTTTGATGACCAGGGAACTGGCGTTTTCCGAGGGGTTAACGGTGACCTTGGTGGTGTCGGTGGTCACCGTGATCTGTTGCTTTTCCAGGGCTACTGACAATTGCGCGTTCACGACCTGCGGTTGGCCAGCGGCGATGACGATACCGGGCTTTACGAAATCATTGAATCCCTTAAGGCTTATACTGAGCGTGTAAGAGCCGGGCGCCAAGTTGCGGAAGGAGTATTTCCCTTGGTCGTCGGTCTGCACAGCCAGCTTTGTTCCCGCTGGCCCCACCACTGTGACGGTGAGAGCAGGAATGGCCGCGCCCGAGGGGTCAACCACCTGTCCGCGCAAACTGGGCCCGGAGGTCTGAGCGAAAACCAAGGCTGGCAGGAACAGAATTGCGATCAGCAATCCGTTAAGCATCCGACAAACGTATCGTGGCAACATCATTTCTCCTCTAGAGTGTTCTGCGCGGAAATCACCGAAAGGGCGTTTACTTGCGGGGGGCGCGGGGTCGAACTCCCGGGCCCTGCTTAAATTTCGCCAAACGTATGTTACCGGCGCATCCTATGGCCCACCTTCACCGCCACCACCAGTACCGCCGCTGCTCAGACTCCAGGAGCCGAGGTTCACATCGCCGCCGCCTTTGGGCTGCGCGGCAAGAATTGGCTCCACGCCGGTAAGAATATAGATTGCTGTTACTTCCGATGGGCTTGTGCCTTCCGAACTGAATATGACAATGGGTTCACCCTTCTTCAGGTCATTTAGAGTTACGGTCGGCATGTTTTCGAGCGCCTGACTGAGGTTTCCCATCCCCCCCCGGCGCATTCCACCGCCCCCACCCGGGCCTCCGCCACCAGGGCCACCAGCGCCGCCAGGGCCACCTGCGGTTGCTCCTCCAGCCCCAGGCCCACCCGCGGGCGGACCTCCAGCCCCCGACCCTCCTCCGGGCGCGCCTGAAGCCCCTCCCGGCCCGCCCGCCGTCCCGCCGGAGCTGAGCCGGGCAATCATCTGGGCTAAGAATTCCGGAAGTTGGTGCATCTTGCAATCCTTGTTGGCATGCACAAGTATCGCTTCCTTCGTCGCCAAGTTCTTCACGGTTAGGGTGTTAGCTTGAGGGTCGACGGAAATGACGGTTGCTCCGATGTTGTGAAAGGTCCCCGACACCACCTTCTCAGCGGCATAATGACTTCCGTCCTCACTTTTGGCGCCGAGTGCGCGCAATTGATCGCCAACCTTAACTTCGGCAAGAGTACTGGGTTTCGCATCAGCAAACTGGACGGAATTCGGTGCGTAGCGCAAGATCGCCGTATTCGCGGTCGCTGTCAGAGCCACGGGATGAGTCAAGTTACCCGGTGTCGGTGGACGGTTTGGCGCGGCGATGGTTATTTCCATCTTGGAAGGGTCCACCGATTTCACCACGCCTTCGATCCCGCGGGTCTGCCAATCCCGTACCTCCGCCTCATGGACGCCGGAAATGTCCGATTTCGTCATCACTACAACTCGCGCGGCCTGAATGGTTTGCTGGTCTTCCCCGAGATGGCCGAGAACTACTGCACGGTCCCCGACGCTAATGTCGCTAGCGGAAATGGGAGTCGTCGACTTCAAATCCTTGGAACCGCGTAGAACCTTAACTCCATCGGGCAGGGCCACTTGAACGTCACCTTTGTCGGTGTGCAAGGTAATGTGTCCGGGCTGCACCTGGGTTATATCCCCAACGGCCCTCGCGGCCTGAGCAGCCGGCGCATTCTGCGCAGTGGGCTGCCCAATTGCCAGCCGACCGGTCAAAGAAAGTCCAGCTAAGATTATCACAATATAAGAACTTACCCTTGTCACCGGGGTTTCCTCCACTAACAGATTTTAGACGGTTTCGAGTTAGCTCGCGTTACTCATCTCTTTAACTATTTTGCCTCCGGTTGGCGACGGCTCTGCCTTTCATGCGAGGCAATGTGGCATGGCCATCTTGGCCATGACTCCACACGGGCGGGCTCCCCGTCCCACGCCACGACTCAAAACGGGCGGGACCCCGATGGATCGGGGCAAGCTGCCCTTGCCACGCTATGAAGTTCCGCCACAGCCTGCAAACCGCGCCTTTTTCCACGTTTCCAGAAGATGGCTCCCGGCGTGGTCGGGGCGGTCATAGCCCGCCAGAGTCAACAGGCTAAGCGCCAACCCCTTCAGGGTGAAAAAGTTCTCCATCCGCTCGGCACACGATGTGGCCTGCTCGTACCGCGCCTGATAGAGCTCGAACTGCGGATAGAGTTCTCGCAATGAAGTCAAACGGGTGTCGCGGACCGGCCGATCTGCCGACAAAGCGTCGATTCGCAGGGCCATCTTTTTGAGGAGTTCCTCGCGGGCGTCGGCAGCGCGACCTGCCGCCTCCCCCAAGGCTGCTTCCTTGTCGTAATGTCCGTCTTTTATCTTGCGCAGCATCGAGGTGGAGAGGTTATAGCTGAGCGATACCGACCAGGAAAGTTGCAGGTTGTTGAGGAATTGCTGCAATTGCGACGTCGGATTGATGAGTGGCATCACGCCGACGCTGCTGCTGATGGTCCACCCGTTCATGATTCGAGCCCACTTGGTGCTGCCGGAATAGCGTTTCAGCAAAGGTAAAATGTAAGAAGCGCCATAGCTCTGCCGGAGGGTTTGCTGAACTGAGCCGAATCCGACGCCATTCACAAACAGGCCCGTGATGTCCGTGCCGTAATCCGTACGCGCGTAAGTGGTCACACGGTCGAGCAGATACTTGTTGATCGCGAGGTCGTCCTGGCGGCTGATTTCCTTGCCCAACTCCCTCGCTTCCTTTTGTGCGGAATCCATCTCGGCAAGCAACGAAGCCAATGGTCTCTCCCCGGATGCGGCGGTTATGGCTGGTGAGGCGCTGAAGGGACTGGGGGCGGGGGGCGCCGTGAACCATCGCGCACTCACCGGGTAGATGGAGCCTTCCGCTCCGTGGGAATTCGCATCGACCCTCGACGGCGGGCGGGGGTCAGCGCCCTCTGGGGGCGTGCCCAACCCCAAGTGGGATTCCAGTTCATCCAGAGTAGGGAATCCGCGCACCAAGCTCTCCACCTCTGGCGAGCCGTCGGCCGCATAAGCCGGTGACGTCACAGAAAAAGCAATCCAAAACGGCAGAAGGAGAACCAGCAGCTTTGCTTTGATTGGCATTTTCGGCAATCTCCATGGGAACTTTTAAATGAACAGGGCTGGGCCAATCTCCTATTTTTCAACGAACCGGCGCAATGCGCAAGGGGCGGAGGGTTGGACAGTGAGAAGTTTAGTTGGCGCTGAAGCGAGGGGGGTTGGAGCAGTTGTGGATCGGATTTCAAATCTGAAATTTCAAATTTGAACTCTCAGATTTGAAACGTAAAGGTTACTGTTCTTTCAATTTACTGCTTGTAAACTGCAATGCCGGGTTGTACTGTTGTACATGTAATCCGCAAATGCAGATTTGAGATTCGAAGTCTGCGAATTGAAATTTAACTCTCAAATCTGAGATTTCAAATTTGAGATTTCAGATGAGCGAAGCTCAAGGCAGGAGGCGCGCCGATGAAGTACACCCGCTTTGAAGAGCTGCCGGTGTGGAAGGCAGCCCTTCAGTTGGCGGCGCGCTCCTACTCCCTGACCTCGCAGCCGCCCTTCCGCGGGCAGTACAGCTTGCGTGACCAGCTTGAGCGCGCCGCCGTCTCCATTTCCAACAACATTGCCGAAGGCTTCGAGCGTGGCACTACGAAGGAGTTGCTGACTTTTCTCTACATCGCGCGCGGCTCCGCCGGGGAAGTGCGCTCCATGCTCTGCTTGCTGGAAATCCTTCCCACTTGCAACCATCTCAAATCTGAGATTTCAGATTTGAAATCCCAGGCCGAAAGTATCTCCCGCCAACTTCGCGGCTGGGCTGAGTCACTCCAGGAGTCACCCATCACCGGCCAGCGATATTTGACGGAAAAGGTCCGGCGCGCCTCTCACGCCCGTCAGGAGCGCGACAAATTCCTCAAGGAACTCGAGAGCATTCGAGCGTCCGGGTCCAAGACTCTTGCCAGCCCTACTCCCGCTCCCGACCCCAACCCCATCGTGCCCGAGGATTGAGGTCTCGCCCGAAGCGACTAGTCCCGGGAGCGCACGCCCATTTCGTCGAGGTGTGTCAGAAGGTCGGCGGGGTCCTGATAAACGCGGTAAGCTCCGGCGCGCTCCAGTTCATCCTGGCCATAGCCGCCGGAGAGTAAGCCCACTCCCAAGGCCCGGCAGCGTCGCGCCGCGAGGAGGTCCCACACACTATCCCCCACGACTACGGCATTGGTAATCGGCACGCCCAGGCGTTCGGCGGCGGCCAGGAAAAGATCCGGGTCAGGCTTGGCGTGGGGAACTTGATCCCGCGTGATGACAGGGGCATTACGCTTCAACCCCAGAGCATCGAGAGCGCTTTGTGCAGTTTCCAGCCGGCCGCTGGTGGCGATGGCCCAGGGAACCCCTGCCTGGGATAGATAAGCCAACAATTCCGTGGCTCCCGGAAGCGGGCGGACCTGCTTGGCCTGGCGGAGGTACGCTTCCTTATGCGCCCGCACCATGCGCGCCGCCTCCTCGGGAGTGACGCGGCGCCCGGTTTCGCGGAACAGCGCGTGCATAAACAGTCCCCCACTCATCCCGATGCGGCGATGGATGCGCCAGACAGAGAGCTCAATGCCCGCTACTTCCAGCGCTTCCCGCCAGGCCAGCACATGCTGATACACGCTGTCGATCAGCGTGCCGTCAAGATCGAATAGGAAAGCCACTCCTTCTTTCGAGGTTCCGCGCCGCTTCACATTCTCCTCCAATCCGGGACAGGGGATCCGGGATACGGGGGAGATTTTCGGTCCTCTCTGGATCGAATGACTGGCCTCCACGGGCCGGACTTCCAACCGAGTTCCCGAGTCCCGCGCCGCTTATGGCGTGTCCCGTATCCCGTGTCGCGTGTCCCGTATCCCGTGTCCCGACGTCAGTGCTTCACCGTAATCAGTACGACACCGTGCGAGGGCACATCGGCGGAGAACTGATTCGCGACTATGCCCAGATCCTTGTGCGCCCATAGGTCGCGTACCCGCAGCTTGCCGTGCAAGCCGAGCTCCTTCCAGGTGACGCTCACCTTTGCCGCCGCATCTCCTCGATTGAAAAGTCCTACGGCCCAGGTTTGGTGCAAGAGAGGACGGGCCGCAACCACCAAGGAGCCCTGTTCGGAGATTTTCTTCACGGGCCAGGCGCCGGGGTCCTGGTCGATCGAAATAACCTCGCTGTTCATCAAAATTGATTTCGTTTCGTCGCTCATCGACCGCAGGTCGTTGCCTGCCAGCAGTGGAGCCGCCAGCAGCGACCACAGGCTCATGTGGGTGCGGTATTCGTCCGCGCTCATCCCGCCGTTGCCGATTTCCAGCATGTCGGGATCGTTCCAGTGGCCGACCTGCGCATAGGGCGCGATATCGAATTGCTTGAAGCCAATCTCCGTCATCCCCTTCCAGCTATCGTTGATGTCATCGGTGGTGCGCCAAAGGTTGCCGCCGACCTTGGCCCCCCACTTCCAAACATCGCCCAGCCCGTATTCGCACAAGCTGAAAACGATGGGACGGCCGCTCGCCCGCAGCGCATCACCCATTTTCTGATAGACGGCTTGCAGATCGGGATCTTTGTAGATGCGGCCGGCGCTGCACCAATCGTACTTGAGATAATCGAAGCCCCAGGCAGCGTATGTCCTGGCGTCCTGCGCCTCATGGCCGTAGCTGCCCTCGTAACCCGCGCACGTCTGCGGGCCGGGGGAAGAGTAGAGACCAATCTTCAACCCCTTGGAATGGACGTAATCGGCCAGCCCTTTCAGGTTGGGGAATTTGAGATTGCCGGTGATGTTCCCTTGGGCGTCGCGAGGGCCCTCCCAGGTATCGTCGATGTTGATGTAGGTATAGCCTACGTCGCGCATGCCACTGGCCACCATGGCGTCGGCGATGCTCCGGATGGTGACGTCATCCACCTTGCCGGCGAACTTGTTCCAACTGTTCCAGCCCATGGGAGGTGCAAGGGCCAAACCGCTTTCGGGGACATCGTGGAGTTCGGGCAGGGGCAGACGCGGGGGAGGAGCCACCGCCTCCGCGGTCGTCCGCTCGGCCATGCCCACGACTGTGTCGCGGTCGGGAAAATGCACCGTCAGGTGAAGCTTATCGTCTTCAAACGTGCCGTCGGCAACGGCTTGCTGCTTCGGGTCTTGCGATGAGAATTTGACCACGACATGCAATTTACCATCGCGAAAACTCCCTTCGCTAATGGCCGTCTTATCGTAGTCAACCCAAACGGAGCCCGTAATCCGCTCGCCGGATTGTTTGAGCTCGAAGAACGATTTCATAAAATTACCGTCGCCGGTGGGAGCGCTCAGGACCCAGAAACCGCTCACGTCCGTTTGCGCCGCAACGGGGAGTGCGAGGAGGAGTAGGACACATGAAATCAGGAGCATTCGCATAGACATGACGCGTGCTGTTGGTATGAACCGTGAACTGGCGTAGGGTTTCAAGTTTTCCTCCAAATCAACTGAGATGTTGGGCGCGGCCCATTTTAGCGCGAACCGAGCCCGATTTGACCTGATTTTTCGCCCGCGGCAACAAACCTTGAAATTGCCGATTGTCGATTGATGATTTTCGATTGCAATGCGCTGTCATCCTGAGCGCAGCGAAGAACTTCTGAATTTCATGGAGGCCGGTGGACTGAGCAAACTAAAGAGGTTCTTCGCCCATGAGGGGGCAATCAGCAATCGAAAACCGGCAATTTTCGTCTGCTTCTGGCGTTCGAACCCATTACCGTGGTAATATGCCCGTATGGCATTGGCTCATTCTAAAGTCACAACGCAGGGACAAATCTCCGTGCCGGCGGAAGTTCGCCGCCGGCTGGGTGTCAGTCCGGGATCGGTTCTCGAATGGAACGAAGAAGGCGAGAAGATCGTGGTGCGACGATTGGGGCGATACACTTGGGAGGACGTTCACCGCGCCCTCTTCCCGGATGGGCCCCCCAAGCCGCGAACGCTCGCGGAACTGACCCGAGGGATCCGGCAGTACGTGCGGGAGCGCCATGCGAGCCGTTGATACCAACGTTCTGGTTCGGCTCATTGTGCGGGACGACGCCCGGCAAGTTGCGGCGGCGGCGCGGTGGGTCGAGGGAGGAGTGTGGGTTTCCACGCTGGCGCTCGCCGAAGCCGTCTGGGTCCTGGCTGCGGTTTATGAACGCCGACCGGGGGAGATTGCCTCAGCCGTTGAAACGCTGCTAAACCACAAGGACCTGACCCTCCAAGACTCGGACGTGGTCGCGGCCGCTCTGGAGCGATTTCGCGAGCGGCCGGGCGTGAGCTTTTCAGACTGCCTCCTGCTTGAACTGGCACGTAAGGCCGGACATCTCCCCCTTGGTACCTTCGATCGGAATCTCAGCAAGCTCGCGGGAGCCCAGAAACTGTAAGCCTCACCTGAAATTGCTGACTGTCGATTGCAATCGTCAATCGACAATCGGCAATCGACAATCGGCAATCGACAATCGGCAATTATTCTCAGCCGTGCAACTTCCGGAAGGCGACAAGACATTTCTCCGCGGTCTCCATCTCAGAATAATCGCTGCCTTCCTGCTCAATCAGGTAGTACTCGAGTCCTCCGGTCTTTTCGGCGGCCGCGAACATTTTCTTCCAGGGGGCAATTCCTTCGCCCGTCAATACTTTGTACTCCCTCTGGGGAGACCAATCCTTCACGTGCATGGAGCGGATGCGGCCAGGATTCCGATTGATCCAGGCTAACGGATCACCGCCGGCGGCCAAACAGGTTCCCACATCCAATTGCAGCATGATGCTTTTGTCCAGCGTCGCGGCCAGCAACTCGATGGGCTTCTGCCCATCGATGGGTTTCCATTCGGCATCGTGATTGTGATAGCCCGCGTGCAAACCCTGCCCTTTGAAGGTGTCGTTGGCCTTGTTCACGGTTTCCGCCACGCGCTTATAGCCATCCAGGCCGTTCACATTGCCGGGATGAGCCAGCACAACGTAGCGAGTCCCGAGAATTTTATTTAAGTCAATCGCCTTGCTAATACCTTCCGGGGTGAACGATTTCAAATCGTTGTGAGTCGAGTAGCAATGGACGCCGAGTTCATCCAATTCGGCGCGCACCTTCCGCGCATATTCAGTTGTCCAATCGTAGTAAGCCCCGTAGAACTCCACGCACTGGTAACCCATCTTCGCCACGCCCCGGACCGTGCCCATCAAGTCTTTGTCCAGCTCGTCGCGAACCGAGTAGAGTTCCAGCCCCACCGGAAATTGTTTGGAGGGCGTCACGGCCGCCGCCAGCGGCGCCGCCGCCATAAAACCCAGAAAAGAACGACGTGAAAAGACATATTGGTTATTCATAATGCGCATACCATATCACAACTTCGCCCAAACGGCTGAGCGTTCGAGACCCCCTCAAGACAGAGTTATTTCCGCCGATAGAGAAGTTAAGAGGTTGATGGATGTTGGACCTTCAAAACGCGGAAATCTATCGCGCTGCCTTGGAAAGCTTGCAGACGGGCGTGTGCCTGGTGGATCAGAACCGCAAGATCAGCTTTTGGAATGACGGCGCGGAAAGAATCACCGGTTATTTGCGCCAGGACGTAGTGGGGCGCTTTTGCGGGGAAATCCTCTTGATCAAGTTTCATGAGAACAAGGCGGCGATCTGCGAGCATTCCTGTCCTCTGCTCGCCGCGATGCGTGACGGGAAGCCGCGTGAGTCGCGCGTCTACCTCCACCACAAGTTGGGGTACGCCGTTCCCGTCAGCCTGCGGGCCGTTCCCATCCGGGACACGGCTGGCCATGTGATTGGCGCGGTAGAGAGCTTTGTGGAGAGGCCCTGCGTGTCAACGCGCCGCCGCCCGGAGTCTGACCTGGCAGTGGGCCAGGGACTGGATGCGAGCACCCAGCTTCCTGACTATCACTATACGGAATCACACCTGGTGGGTCTCCTCAAGTTCGCCTCTGAACACATGATTCCCTTTGGCCTGCTCTGTATTCAGGTGGACCATTTGGACACCCTGATGGCCACGCATGGCCTGGATGCCGCCGAGGCCATCTTGAATGTCATAGCGCACACGTTGCGCAACGGCCTCGAACCCCTGGACTTTTTGGGCCGTTGGTCGGATGACCAGTTCCTGGCCGTCATTACCAACTGCGGTAACGGCAACTTATTGTCCACGGCCGAGCGATTGAGACGACTCGCCCAATCCTCCGAGATCACTTGGTGGGGCGATCAATTGTCGGTCACAGTGTCTGTGGGTGGAACGGTCTTGCGCCCCGGGGAGCCGATCATGCCACTTCTGGGCCGCACCGGAAACGCGCTTCGACAGGCCATTGCCAAGGGGGGGAATTTCGCCCTCGTGCTTAGTGCACCGGAAACGCCGTAGGTAAGGAGAAACGATCCAAGTGTTTGCGATCATCGGAATCGTGGTGGTGTTCGGGGCCGTGGTAGCCGGCTATTTGATGGAGCACGGAAACATCAGAGTGCTCTTGCAGCCGGCAGAACTGCTCATCATCGGAGGAGCAGGCTTGGGAACACTCCTGATTTCCAATCCCCTTCATATCCTCAAAAGCATCGCCGCGGGCCTTCCCGGGGTTTTCAAAGGGTCCAAATTCAACAAGGCCCGGTACCTCGAATCGCTGAAGATGATGTACGAACTGTTTGGGCGGGCGCGCCGGGATGGACTGGTGGCGCTCGAGAGCGACACGGATGACCCGGAGAAGAGCGCGATATTCAGCAAGTACCCTGACTTTCTCAAGGACCATCACCTTTTGTGTTTTGTTTGTGACACCATGCGCCTGGTGGCCAGCAACGCCGTGGAGGCATTTGAACTTGACCAGATGGTGGAGCTGGATATGGACGTCCACCACCACGACAGCACGCAGCCCGTGTCGGCGCTCAGTACTATGGCGGATTCACTTCCCGGCCTCGGCATCGTGGCCGCAGTGTTGGGTGTGGTCATCACCATGGGCGCTTTGGGAGGCCCGCCGGAAGAGATCGGGAACAAGGTTGCCGCGGCTTTGGTGGGCACGTTTTTAGGCATTCTGCTCTGTTACGGGTTGGTCGGGCCACTCTCCTCGAATATGGCCAAAGCCGCAGATGATGAGCACGCCTACCTGTACGCGCTCCGGGTGGCAATGGCTTCGTTTATCAAAGGAACTGCGCCGATCATGGCGGTGGAAGTAGCGCGGCGAGCCATTCCCGGTCACGTACGCCCTACGTTCCAGGAGCTTGAGACCTATTGCCGCAACCGCGGCGATGCGGCTGCCCCCAAGGAGGCGGCAGCGTAGAAAAGGTTGCGAATTACTATGGCAGCAGCCCGACCCATCATTGTCATCAAGAAGAAAGGCGGCCACGAAGGACATCACGGCGGCGCCTGGAAGGTCGCCTACGCCGATTTTGTAACCGCCATGATGTCGCTCTTCATCGTCCTCTGGCTCATGAACAGTAGCAAGCCCATCAAAGAGGCCGTGGCGGGGTATTTCAAAGATCCGGCCGGGACTTCTAAACTTTCGGGTGGCAATGGAAAGGGCCCGGGCGAGAGTTCCGGAGAGGGCCCTGCGGACAGCGTGACGTTGTCAAAAGAGAACATGTCAAAATTGAAAGACGATCTCCAGAGCGCCATCCACCGGATCGAAGACCTCAATAAGCTGGGAAACCAGATTGAGATGACCGTTACGTCCGAAGGACTGCGCATTGAACTCCTGGAATCGGCCAAGGGGACCTTCTTTGACAGTGGTAGTCCCGCGCTGAACGACAGTGGCAAGGAAACGCTTATTGCGCTTGCCAAGCAATTAGGTGGCGTTCCCAATCAGATCTCGATCGAGGGGCATACTGATTCCAAGCCCTTGGTCCGGCATGGTGGCGATTACGGGAACTGGGAACTTTCCGTGGACCGCGCCAACAACGCCCGGCGGCTTATGCAAGAAAATGGCTTGCGCGCCGACCAAGTGACACAGGTGCGGGGTTACGCTGACCAGCATTTGCGCAAACCCGGCGCTCCCGAGGATCCCTCGAACCGGCGCATCTCCATCCTCGTGCAGTACATCTCCAAGCCCCCTGAGAAGTGACTACCGCGTGGAGAATTTCCAAACGGTTGTGGAGTGGTAGGTCTGGCCGGGTCTCAAGATCGTAGATGGAAAATTCGGCTTGTTGGGCGAATCGGGATAGTGCTGGGTCTCCAGGCAAAAGGCATTGCGCTTATTGTAAATGTGTCCGTGCTTGCCGGCCACACCGTCGAGGAAGTTGCTCGTATAGAACTGCACTCCCGGCTCCGTGGTGTCAACCTCCAGAACCCGCCCGCTGGTGGGATCAAAGACACGAGCCGCGAGCGCCAATCCTGGGCCCTGCCGGTTGATCACGAAATTGTGGTCGTAGCCTTTCCCAAAGACCATTTGCTCGTACGGGTCGTTGATGCGGGCTCCGATGGGGGTGGGCTTGGTGAAATCGAGTGGCGTTAGTTTTACACTGAGGATTTTCCCGGTGGGGATCAGCGTGGCGTCGACCGGGGTGAAGTGATCCGCATTGAGCATCAGTTCTTCACCGAGAATATCTCCACTTCCCTCGCCCGCCAGGTTGAAGTAGGTGTGGTTGGTGAGGTTGATGGGTGTGGCCTTGTCCGTCGTGGCTTGATAATCGAGGCTGAATTCGTTCTTGTCGTCAAGCGTGTAGGTGACGGTTACGTGGAGAGTGCCGGGATAACCCTCTTCCCCGTCGGCGCTGGTGTATTTCAGGATGACCCCCACTTCGGCGCTTTTCTGGAAGGATTCCGCCTGCCACACGACCTTGTCGAAACCTCTCAGGCCTCCATGCAAGGCGTTGGGACCATTATTTTTCGCCAGCGTATATTCCTTACCATCGAGTGTAAACCTGGCGTTGCCGATGCGATTTCCATAACGTCCTACGAGGGCCCCAAAAAAAGGGTTTTTGGCAAGGTAGCTGGCAAGATCATCGAACCCCAGGGTGATATCAGCAAAGTGACCGCTTTTGTCAGGCGTCTTCACCGAGAGGATAATCCCGCCATAAGTCATCACCCGAACTTCGATGCCCTGCGTGTTGGTCAGCGTATAAAGCTCGACGGCTTTCCCGTCGGGCATGGTTCCAAAAGCTTCTTTCTTAACCATGAGCCCCCCCTGCGCGGAAGATGCAACCCTAGAGCCCATGCAAAAAGGAATCAAGCTTAAGCACAACAGGATCGATAGAAGCATGCGGCGAATCATGCGGGTCCTCGGGTCGTTAGATTCGAAAAGGATGGATTGGAGAATGGTTCTTGTCATGTCGCAGCGGCGTTCAAAACAACCGGCCGCAAAGAATTCTCCTCGGAGTGCCGCCGGGAGTCAAGCCCCGAGTGAAGCAGGCGTAGCGCAGACCTCCGCCGTTGAGGTCTGCGGTTCTTCCCTAGACTCGCGCTCCCTGACCCGAGGGCAGGCGTGCGTTTTTGAGACTTTCGGTTTTTGCAAAGCAAGAACCGCGGACCCCAAAAACGGGGGTCCGCGCTACGGCCGCGCGGCCAATCGCTTCCGTGAGATTTCTTGAAGCTCATAGAGGGATTTCGTGTCTCGAGGAAAGCGCGGGATCGGAAACGAGGTCAATCCAAACCGTGCCTGGGTGAGCTCCTGCCCGCGCACCAAACGGGCATGGGCCTCCTGCGCTTCTGTTCGCACGTTCAGATGAATCGGAAAAGCATCGGCGGCGCGGTAGGACATGATCAAAGTGGTCCGGGGCTTGGGAGAAAGGTTGGGAGCGGAGGAGTGCGGCGTCAAGCAATGCATCAAGATAACGCCGCTGGCCTTGGCTTCCAGAAATACCGCCTTCGAGGTATCGACCGTCTCGGTGACGCGGCCCTGGAAAACTCCCTTTGAGGTGTGGTCCATAACCCTATGGTGGGCGCGCGGAATAACCTGCAAACAGCCGTTGGAGGCGTCCGCATCCTCCAGATAGAAGAGCACCGTAACCGAATCGGTGTTGGTCAGGGGGTAGTAAGTCAGGTCCTGGTGCCAATCGACTACCGAGCCCAGCATTGCGGGCTTCATGTTGATTTTACTGAGATGAAAAACCAGGTTCGGCCCGATCAACTGCTCGATGACGTCCAGGAGGTCCTTCGATTCGGAGAGGGAACGAAACCGGGGATAGTGCGTGCAGGGCTCGTAAATCCGCCTCACCTTTCGTCCCTCGGGCCCCTGGTTCGGCTCCATCTCCAGGCGCGCGGCATCGTGATGTGCGGCCGTTGCCGTGGACGTCAGGGCCTCGACGTCGGCAAGGATTGCGTCCACCGCACTGCGGCTAAGGAACTCATGCAGAACCGTGTACCCTTCGTCGTGGTACTGGGCGATTTGTTGGGGGGTAAGCATGGTCTTCTGCTCCGGGTCCTTCCCGCGGGTTTTGCTTTACGATCAAGAAGAAAGTGGTCGGGGCGCCCAGATTTGAACTGGGGACCTCTTGGTCCCGAACCAAGCGCGCTACCAGGCTACGCTACGCCCCGATCGAACAGGTTACAGGGAACAGGTGACAGGGAACAGATTACACGAAAAAATCGAAGAAACCCTCGCCTTTCCTGTAACCTATTCCCTGTTCCCTGTCCCCTAGCTTTGGTCGGGACGGGCAGATTTGAACTGCCGACCCCTTGCACCCCAAGCAAGTGCGCTACCAGGCTGCGCTACGTCCCGTTAAGGTCAGGTTACAGGGAACAGGTGATAGGTTACATTGCACAAAGCGGTATTCCACTGTTCCCTGTCACCTATAACCTATCCCCTGAACACGCTAACACTTCCGCGAAAGCATTGTCAATATCGTCTGCAAGTCTTGCCGGACGGCCTTGAGTTCCGCCACATCCAGGGGCGATTGAAACAAGTGGGCCTGTTCCGCAGGACTCTTGCCCTCGCTCGCCAAATGCCGGCGCGCCCCTTCGATTGTGAACCCCTTCTCGTAAAGGAGCCTGCGGATTCGGAAGATCAATTCTACATCTTTACGGCGGTAAAGCCGGTGTCCCGACTTTGCCTTCACCGGCCGCAGCGAGGGGAATTCCGTTTCCCAATAACGCAGGACGAAGGCTTTGGTGCGAGTCAACTCGCTGACCTCGCCGATGCGGAAATACAGCTTGTCCGGGATCGCCACGTCGGTGGGGAAGACCTCGATCAACCGTGCAGCGCGACCTCGAGACATAATCCACAGATTACGCAGATTTTTCAGATTAGACAAGACAAAGACATCACGAACAGGGCACCGTCAAAGTCCTGGGTGCCGCTTACCTCCAGAGCTACGAATCTCCCCCGCGCGAAAAGACCCCACCGGACTTTGACGGAACCCTGAACATCATGAATTGTTTTGTTGTCTAATCTGAGAAATCTGCGTAATCTGTGGGGCGTGAAGGGAGACCGTAGCTTATGGGAAAGTTGATTATCGGCATTGATGTGGGTGGCACAAAAGTGGCAGGAGGATTGGTCAATCAGAAGGGGCGGCTGGTTGAATCGCAGGTTGTCCCCACGCACGCAGAAAAGGGCTTTGCCAAAAGTTACGCCCAGATCATTCACGTGATCGGGCGCTTGCTGCGCACGGCAGGAGGCAAAGATAACGTGGGCGGCATCGGCATCTGCGCGCCCGGTCCGCTCAATCCCAAAACCGGGGTGGTGCTCAATCCTCCCAATCTGCCCGGCTGGCGGAATATCGAATTGGCGAAAATGGTGGGGGAGGAATTCGGCTTGCCAGCGAAATTAGAAAATGACGCGAATGCCGCCGGCCTGGCGGAAGTCCTGTTCGGCGCTGCCGTGGGTTACAAAGATGTGTTCTATGTAACGGTCAGCACCGGCGTGGGAACCGGCATCATCATCGACCGGAAAATTTACCACGGTAAAAATGGCATCGCCGGGGAAGGCGGCCACGTTTCCATTGACTATCGCAGCCCCTATCGCTGCGGGTGCGGAACTTACGGCGATATTGAAGCGCTGGCGGCCGGTCCGGCCATGGCCCGGCGCGCGCGCGTCATGCTGGAGCAGGAACATAGCCTTCCCAGCATCCTGCGTGACCTGACGCACGGCCGCGCCGAGCAAATCACGCCGCAATTGATTCAGCACGCCGCCGCCCGAGGCGACTACGTGGCAAAAACCATTCTCGACGAGACGGGCTTCTTGCTGGGCTTTTGGCTGGCCAACATGATCAGCCTGTTTGACCCCGAAGCCATCGTGATCGGCGGCGGTGTTTCGCATATTGGCAAGCCCTTATTTGACAAGATCAGGGCAACCATACCCAACCACACGATCAATGGCTTCGCGTCACAGACGCCGGTGCTACCCGCCAAACTGAAGAAGGACGTTGGCGTTTACGGCGCCGCCGCGATTTTCTTGCCCGCAGGCGAAGAAGCGGAGAGCTAATCCACCGATTACGCAGATCACACAGATTAAGAAGAGACAGCGCGAAAGACCCAGCAGCAATATGGAATGGGGCACGAAGGAAGAGCCGAACGTCTCCCGACAACGTGCTCCTTCCTTTGAGCCGGTTTTGCTCCCGCCTTTCTGGCTGGCTTTGTCTTGTCTAATCTGATTAATCTGCGTAATCTGTGGATAAGGATGAGCCAAGAATTGAGGTCGGGGGTTCTTCTGTTCGCCCAAGGCAGCCCCGTGGAGGAAGCGAATCGCGGGCGAGAGCCCTTCGCAGTGAACATCATTCCCTTTCCCCAGACCGCTTTTCGCCCGTTCCGCCGCACGGTTTGGACCTTTGCCGCCCTAATCCTGCTCGGGGTGGCGGCCGCTCCCCGCCGCGTGGGGGCGCAGGGCGGTCCCGCCAACTTGGTGGTGATCACGATCGATACGCTGCGTGCCGACCACCTCGGCTGTTACGGCGATCACGGCATCGCGACGCCCAACCTCGACGCTCTGGCCCGCTCTGCCGCACGCTTTACCCACGCTTTCACCCCAGTGCCCATCACCCTGCCCGCTCACACCGCGCTGTTCACAGGCAGTTTCCCTATGGCCACGGGTGTGCATGACTTCAGCGGCAACAAAGTGCCGGCTTCCGCGGTTACGTTGGCCAAAATTCTCCATGACCATGGTTACTCAACTGCCGCATTTCTGGGCGCTGCCGTACTGGACTCGCGCTTTGGGTTGAACCAGGGCTTCGAGACTTACTTCGATCACTTTGATTTCAATCGCCTGGACGAAACCAGTCTGGATATGGTCAAGCGCAACGGCGACCAGGTGGTGGACAACGCGCTGGAATGGCTCAAGGCCAATCCACGCCGGCCGTTTTTTCTTTGGGTACACCTTTACGATGCGCACTACCCTTACACCCCTCCTGAGCCCTACGCCAGCCGCTACCCCGGCCGGCCTTATGACGGGGAGGTTGCTTTTGATGATGCCCAGGTAGGTAGGCTGATCGCTTTCCTGAAGGAACTGGGAGTGTATGAAAGCGCCGTATGGGTGGTGACCGGAGATCACGGTGAAGGCTTGGGCGAGCACGGAGAAAAGACGCACGGATTCTTCGTTTACAACTCCACCCTCCACGTGCCGCTTCTGGTAAAAGTACCGGGCGCGACGGCGAGGACGGTTGACAAAGAGGTCTCACTCATCGATGTGATGCCCACGGTGCTCCAGGCCTTGCAACAGCCCATCCCCCCGAGCGTCCAGGGCCGCAGTCTGCTGAGTGAAATCCTGGGGAGGCCCTCCGCAAGCCTTTCCAACTTGTACGCTGAGACCTATCTGCCATTACTCCATTTTCATTGGAGCCAGTTGCGCGCGCTCCAATCCGATGGGCTGAAATACATCGAAGCGCCGCGCCCGGAGCTTTACGACACGCGCACCGATCCGCTCGAAATCAAAAACTTGCTGCCGGGGAAGCAAGCGCTGGCACACGAAATGCTCGACCGCTTGCAGACCCTGGAGCGCCGGTACACGCCGGCTTCCGGTGGGGGATCAAAGGAATCCGAGCCCACCGACCCGGCGCTGGCGGACCGTCTGCGCTCGCTCGGCTACGTCGCTATTTCCGGGGGCGCCTTTTCCGATGCGAGCGGCAAGGGACTCCCCGACCCCAAAGACCGCGTTCGCGTTTACGATCTCTTTTCCGACGCCATGGCCGACGGCCAGCACGGGCGCTACCGGGAATCTCTGGAGAAGCTCCAGGAAGCAGAGAAGGTTGACCCCTCCTCGCTGCCGATTCGCTATCTCCAGGCACTCGACTATTACCGCCTCAAGGATTTTCCCCGGGCCACGGACCGATTCAAGGCCGCGATCGACTTGGATCCCAAATTCGCCCTGGCCACCTATTACCTGGGTTTGACACAGCTTCAGACCGGTGACGTAAAAGGCGCCGCGACCTCCTTTCAACGCACCCTGGAACTCGACCCCACGAATTTCTCCGCGGCTTATAATCTGGGCACGCTGGAGTTGAAGCAAAACCACGTGCAGGAGGGATTGCACCACTTTGAGCAGGCCGCGCAGATCAATCCGAATTATGCGCCGGCTTTCGAGGCGCTGGGTGAACTCGATCTGTACCTTCACCGCAACGACGAGGCGGCCCGCGCCCTCGAGCACGCCGTGGAGGTCGACCCGAATTCCGCCAAGGCGCATTACAACTTGGGGCGCGCCTACCAAGCCCTGGGCCGCTCAGCCGACGCGCAGCAAGAATTCGCGCGCGCCCGGACCCTTCGCACCCCCTGAGATAACCCAGATGTCTCGCCAGAATGCGAGGGACATAAGAAGCGGCCGGACGGCCCCTTTCAGGGCGCTGTGTTTTCTTCTTGACACGCTCGATTTCTTAGGCTATAATCTAGCTCATGATCAAGGCTAGTGACGCGCTGGGCGGCACGGGCGGATCGGTGGTAAGTCCGATGGTCAATGGCAAGGCAGGCCGACAAATTGTAGTAATGGTAGTGCGACATTATTGCCCTGGGTGGACAAAGTGCCCTAAGCTGAGAACTTATTGAAAACAAAGGTTCGGACAACTCATTTTTCAAAAACAAAGCTGACAACGTATTGAAAAAAAATCCACTTACAACAAACCCCGTGCAAGTTGAAAATGGGGTGCAAATTGTCCGACGGACAGGACGCTAAATTGTCGCTGGCAGACCGCAGAAAAGGCCCGGCATGGTGAGAAATCAAGGCTAACACCGATTGGAGTGGCACGCCATCTTGGCCGCATCCCCGAATTGATGAGACGCCCGCGCCACCCACCAGTGCTACCTCTTGTGGCAACATCTCCGCCGCAGTAGAATCATCCTGTTCTTCCATCCCCCGCTGCCGTTGTCGACGCGCGATTGATTTCCGGAAGAAGGCAGGGAAAGGGCAGCCATGAAGCCAGGGCCCTCCAGATACGAACCCCCGCGGCTGCGCATTGTCAGATTGCCGGCTGTGCCTTTCCTTGCCGCCTTCTTTCTGGCGATGGCGTGGCTTGCTCCGTCGGCGCACGCCCAATCTGCCGGCATCGTGTCAGGCCGCGTTACGAATTCCCAGGGCCAACCTCAGAATGTGCTTGTCCACCTGCTTGCCGATGGAGATATTCCCGCCGGCGACGCTTATTCTGACTCGAACGGGTACTACGTATTCATGGGGCTGCCCAATGGAAATTACGCGGTGGTCGTGGAAGCCGAGGGGTACAAACCCTTCCGCGGGTCCGTGCGGCTGGACAACGTCATTCAGCCCCGGGGGCAAGTGATGGTCGTGCTTGAGCCCGCGCCGAAGGAGGTCGCCAAAATCGGGCCGATGATTACGGGCAGCAAGAGCAGCGGCAAACTCAACGCCCAGCATCCTCTGCCGCCGTTCGACCCCAAGGCCGTCAAGGAATTCGACAAAGGAAACAAAGAGCAGCAACGTGGGAATATTCAGGCTGCCTTGGAGCACTATCAAAAAGCCCTGCGGGTTGATGCCAACTTTTACCCCGCCCTGAACAATATGGGAGCTCTTTTCGAGCAGCAGGGGAACCACGTCCAGGCAAGAGAGGCCTTCATGAAGGCTCGGGAAATCAACCCCGACGATGGAGAAGCCTACATCAATCTCGGCCATGTGCTCTTCGAAGAGGGCCAATTTAGCACCGCAGTCGCCCAACTGGATCAAGGCTTGCAGCGCTCGCCGCAATCGGCCGTAGGGAATTTTTTCCTCGGCTCCGCCTACTTCAAGCTGCGCGAGACAGAGAAAGCGGAACCCCTGCTGATGAAAGCCTGCGCGCTTGACCCCAAGCACATGTCGCCCGCTCACCTGCAACTGGCTAATCTCTATTTGCAGCGCCACGATTATGCGGCCGCCAAAGTTCAGCTCCAGACCTTCCTGCAAATGAATCCCTCGGCTCCCCAAGCTCCCGCCATCAAGAAGATGCTGGCAGACCTCGGAGGGCAGTAGGCAGTACGCGGAATGCAGTAGGCAGCGTGCTGTGAGCCCCTGCGCTCTATTTCGGGTAGTGTCTCAGTTTGAATGGGACGGGCGTCCGGTCTGTTCCCCGAAGGGGAACAATATCATTAGCCGTGGGTGAAACCCACGGATAGGGACCCTCTGACGAGAACCCACTCGACCCTGAAGGGGTCGAACCCTTTCGGGGTTCGTAAACCTTCTGGGGGCGTCGCCTCCGTGGGTTTCACCCACGGCTAATGACATTGGACCTCTTCGAGGTCCCCCTCAGACCGCCGCTTCGGGGTTGGTAAACCTTCTGGGGGATCATCCCCGTGGGTTTCACCCACGGCTAATGACATTGGACCTCTTCGAGGTCCCCCCTCAAACCGCCGCTACAGCAAACTGAGATGCTACCTCGATAGGGGACGCGTTATACTTAGATTGGAATGACGTTCCCTTCCCCACAGTTGAAGGCCGTTCTGTTTCGAGCGGCCGCAGTTTTCGCCTTGGCCATGTCGTGGGCTGTCGCGGCCGCAGGCGGTGATCCAGCTCCTGCCATTCCATCCCCTTCCGTTCTTCTCATTACCATTGACACGCTGCGCGCGGACCACGTGGGCTGTTATGGATACTCACGCGTGGAAACGCCGGTGATGGACGGGCTGGCCGCCGCGGGAGTGCGTTTTGAAAATGCCTACGCGCAGGCCCCCATCACCCTTCCTTCCCACGCGGTGATCCTGACGGGAACCTATCCGATGTTCAACGGCGTCCGCGACTTCACTTCACCGGGGCTGCCATTAAACATCCCGACCCTGGCGGAGATGCTTACCCGCAAAGGCTACCGCACCGCGGCCTTCGTCAGTTCCTACGCGCTCAGTTCCATGTGGGGATTGAATCGCGGGTTCGAGGTTTATGACGACAACCTAGGCCTTGAACCGGGCCGTTCGAACGACCTCTTTCTAGTCGAGCGGCGCGGTGACCGCACCGTGGATCGGCTGCTTGATTGGTTGAACAAACAGGGCAGCGCGCCGATCTTTCTGTGGTTGCACCTTTACGACCCGCACAGCCCGTATCGGCCCCCGGAGCCTTACCTGAGCAAATACGCGGGCCACCCCTACGACGGCGCGATTGCCTTCGATGACGCGCAGGTGGGCCGCGTCTTCACGCGATTGAAAGCGATGAAGCGGTTTGACGCCATGGCGGTGCTGCTGCTCAGCGACCACGGCGAGTCGCTGGGCGAGCACGATGAGGATGAGCATGGATTCTTCATTTATAACGCCACACTGCGCGTGCCCTTGATTGTGAAGTTGCCGGACACGGGACACGGGACACGGGACACGGGGTACGGGATACGGAAAACGAGACAAGGGATGCTGGAAAGCGGCACCTCGGCACCAGGTTCTTCCCGTGTCCCTTATCCCGTGTCCCGAGTCATCACCCAGCCCGTGGGTACCGTGGATGTGGCCCCGACGATCGCGCAGTTGTGCGGAATCCCTGCGGCCGAAACTCGGAGCTTTCAGGGCCGGTCCCTGCTGCCGGCGCTTTCATCGGCGCCCGTAATCGAGGCTGCATCCGTTTACGCCGAGACCTACTATCCTCGTGACTCGTTCGGCTGGCATGAATTGCGCGGCCTGCTCAATGCGCATTTCGCCTACATTGACGCCCTGCGGCCGGAGCTGTATGACTTACAAAACGACCCCGGAGAGCTTCACAACCTGGCGGCGACCCAGGCATCTCTGGCGGCCTCGCTGCGTGAAAGGTTGGAAGATGTCGAGCGGAGGTATGCAGGGAGGCAGCCGTCCACACCCGCGCCGCCGGATCCCGAAACTGTGGAACGCTTGCGCTCCCTCGGCTATGTGAGTTTCGAATCCTCCGCCGCCACGCAGAATGATCCGCACCGCGCCGACCCCAAGGATAAGGTCGCAACGCTGCATCGCATCCTGCACGCATCAGATCTTCGCCGGATGGGAAAATACGCAGAGGCGGAGGATGTGCTGGCGGCCCTGGAGGAGACTGAGCCCGCCCTTTACGTTGTGCCGTTCGAGCGGGGCGAGAATTTTCTGGCGTGGGCCAAGCCGCAGCAGGCGCTGCCGGAGTTCGGGAGGAGCTTGTCATTGAATCCCACTTTCGACCAGACGCTCTTGGGCCTCGGCCGGGCGCACTTCCAGTTGGGGCATGACAAACCTGCCGCTGAATCTTTGGAGCTGGCGCTGCGCATGAACCCCCGAAACTTCCTGGCGCGCCTGGCGCTGGCGAAAGTCTATTGGCGGCAGAACCTTCCGGCGAAGGCCGAACCGGAACTGGCGCAGGTGGTGAGGGAACACCCGGAGCTTCCCGAGGGCCATGCTGACTATGCCATCATCCTGGCAAAGTCGGGGAAGTATCGCGAGGCTATGCCGCACTTCCAGCAGGCCCTCGCCGCGGAATACCGCGACGCTGTGCTCTACAACTACCTGGGGATTTCATATGGCGAGCTGGGAGAATTGGGCAAGGCCCGCGCGGCTTACGAGCATGCCGTGGCGCTGAATCCAGGGTACGCCGCGGCCTATCTGAATCTCGCCTTGCTGGCTCGAAAACAGAACCTGCCGGAAGAGGCCCGCCAGTATTTCCAAAAAACCTGCCAGCTCAGCACGACGCTCTGCCACCAATACGCGGCGCAGTTTCCGAACCCGTAGGAAAGGAATTCTCGCAGAGGCACAGCAGCGCGGCAGGGCCGCAACCAACACGTCTCGTAGGGGCTGGGCTTGCCCTGCCCTCGTTCCATACCACATACAAACTACGAGGGCAGGGCAAGCCCAGCCCCTACGAGGTTGGAGAAGCCGACGACCTACAGAACGGGTCCGCCCTACCCTTCCTGGGCCACAGCTTCTCGCCCAAAAGGAAAAGGGCCGGGAAGTTATCCCGGCCCTGGGAAGTGGCTCGGTGCTGCGGGCATTGGCCTTAGAACAACATCTTCAAGGCGAACTGAATTTCCCGCGCCGGGTACGCCTGCGAGGACGTGCCAAACAGGCTGGCGGCTTGGCCCAGCCGCATGTTGGGAAGATAAAGGTTGACGCGATTGGCAATGTTAAAGGCCTCGGCGCGGAACTGCAAGTTGACCCGCTCTGAGAGTTTGAAGTTCTTGAACATCGAGAGGTCAATATCCGCAAAGGTGGGGCCCCGGTAGGAGTTCCGGCCGAGATTGCCATCAAAGGGTATGGGAGTCACGCCAGATGCGAAGCATTTGCTGCCCGGGGAAACACTACAGTCGGTGAAAATACTCGTGGTCAAGCGACCAACCCCACCCTCAAAAGCGCTGCGGGCATTGGAAGGATGAATTCCCGGGTTGTTCGGCCGGTCATTGGAAACGCCATCCAGGTTGTAGTCACAAGATGAACTGGGGAAGCTGGAGTCACTGCAATACGGCTCCCAAGGGAAGCCCGAATGCCAAGAGATGATGTTATTCACTGACCAACCGCCTAAGGCGTGCCCGACGAAACCCCGTTGACTCTGGTACCAGGGCATCTGCCACACAAAGCTGTTGGAAAAGGTGTGGCGAACGTCGAAGGTGGAGTTGCCATAATCGAGGCCGGGGTCCGCTTGATCCATGCTGAACCCCTCGGACGCCCCGCTGGAGGTGGTGGCGCCGCTGTGCCAGGTGGAGCGCTCATCCAGGGAGTGTGACCACACATAATTGGCATGCCACTCCAGCCCGTGGCTCATGCGCTTGTCATACACCACCTGCAAACCATCGTAGTTGGAGTTGACGGAGTTTTCCCAGGTACGAACGCGCCCGAAAAGGCAGTTGACGCGGTAAGGGCCAAACAGCGAGCATTCCCCGCTGCTCGTCGGTCCCGAACCGGTGTCCAGAATCCTGCCACCGAACGTCCGGTTAATGTCCTCCGACCGATACAGTTTATGCCCAAAGGTTCCTACCCAGGAGATCTTGATCACGGCATTGCCGGGAAGTTGGCGTTCCAAACCCAAATGGCTCCCATAGACGTAGGGGTCGCGGAAGCCGGGGAAGACCACGCCGGTCAGGAACGCGGGGTTAGCGTTGTAAGGATTCCAACCCTGGATGTTGCCGGCAAAGGCCTTGTCCGTGGCGCCGGCCGGGCCCCCGCCGATGTTGCTAGGCGTTCCCGTATAAGTGGGAGCGGCCCCGTTCTGGGGGCCAAAGACGCACGAATCGGTGTATGCAGCCCCAACCTGACTGCCGGTGGAACAAAACGCCAACTCAAAGGAATAAAACGGCGGATCCCAGCGGGAGTTGGAAAGCGGATTGTAAACCTCCCCGTTATAAGAAACCCCCACCCCGCCGCGTAGGGAGGTCTTGCCATCGCCGAACATGTCCCAGGCAAAACCTACGCGCGGCCCGAAGTTATTGTGGTCCCCAGTGGTCAAGGCGCCGTGATCGACCTCGAACCCGCCATTGCAGGGCTGACCGTCGAAGCCGATCCCGCCCGCAACGTCCACGTAACAGTTATCGGCGCGCACCCGCGCTGTCAAGCTGTTCCCGGGAGGCAGGATTAACTGCGTGGCTTGGCCGTACTTCTCGGTATGCCGGGTGTAAAGATCGTAGCGAAGGCCCAGAGTCATCGTCAAGCGAGGAGAGACCTTGATATCGTCATTAACAAAAAGGCCGGTGGCAATGTTCCGCCAAGCGCGAATGTTGCTCGCCAAGTGAGCTTGGCCCATGGAAAGTCCTGTAGCGGGATCAATGGAGCCGGGAGCAACTCCCACCGCTACGTCCTCGACGCTGCCGGTGGCGAACGACAAGTTGTCCGTGAATTCGTCAGAGCCGCGGCCCACATTGAACTCACTGTTTTCATAGTTACGGGCAATCTCGCCGCCAAACTTCACCGTATGCCGTCCGTGGGTATAGGTGGCCATGTCCGAGAAGTGGAACACTTCCTCGTGGAAGATTTGCGGGTAACCATTGTAACCGCCGAACTGAACTTCCCCCATGTCCGAGTAAATTTGCGGGACGCCCGGGTCGGTCTGGGATATGTCTGTAACGTTGCGGTTCCATCCCATGTGGTATTCATTGAGCCAATTGGGACTGAACGTGTGCGACCAGCCTAAGGCCAATTGCGGATAGTCAAACTTCTCGGGGCTGGCCATGCCGCGAAGCGCCACAAAGGCAGCAACAGATCCACCGTTGGTGGCCGGCGTGAAGTGGGGATCGGCGTAGCGATCGAAGAAATACCGGCCGAAGACCTTATCATGATCACCCTGCCAGTCGATCCTGCCGGAGAATTGGTTGCCGTCGTAGAACTGGTCCTTCGAATACAATTGCGCGGAGGCGTTGACCAGACCCATCGTGGGGAGGTCCGGATTATTGTTCACCGCTTGCCCGAAGGCGCTATTGGGATCTAAAAAGTAAGGATAGCCGCTCAGGCAACTCGCGTTCGAGGGGCCAACTCCGCCGCAGTAACCGCTGGCTGAGATGTAATCATTAAGGCCGGTGATGCCGCTGGTCGGCGTGGGTCCCGGAAAATTCTTAAAAAGCAGGGCCGCAACCGAGTTCGGGGCGTTGTTGATAATAAAGTTGCGAAATTCCGGGGTCTCAATCACTTCTTGTTCAGGTTGGGCCACGCGGGTGCGTTCCCCCTCATACGAGCCGAAATAGAACCAGCGATTCTTCCTGAGCGCTCCGCCGATGGTGCCGCCGAACTGGTTCATGCGGAAGGGGTTCTTTACCGGCTCCTCAAAGTAATTCGCTGCGTCAAGCGCGTCATTGCGAACATACTCGTAAAGGTCGCCGTGCGTTTCGTTGGTGCCGGTCTTACTCACGATGGTGGTGATGGAACCCACGGAACTTCCGTATTCGGCGGAAATAACTTCCGTGTCCACACGGAACTCTTGCACCGTGTCGAGGGAGGGTTGGGTGTTGCTGCCCCCGCTCAAGCCTTTGTCTGAGATGCCATCAATATAGTAGCCATTCATGTTCACGCGCGCGCCGTTCACCACCGTCGTAAAACCGCGATTGCCGGGCTCCGAAATGACACCCGTGGTACCCACCGCGCCCGGGGCCAATTGCATCATCTGGAACACGTTCCGGCCGTTTAGGGGAAGGTTGGCAACTTGGCGGGCGGTTACGAGTTCCGACAAGCGATCCGTTTCCGTGTCAACCAAGGGGGCTTGGCCCTCTACCGTAACCGATTGGGTCACCGCGCCGACTTCCAGTTTGAAGTTCACCCGCTGGGTGTAACCCACGGTCAACTCGACATGAGCGTTCACGAATGTCTTGAAACCCTGGGCTTCCGCCCGCAACGTGTAGAAACCGGGTTGCAGGTCGGGGATCGTGTAGAAGCCCTCGCTATTGGTGGGGCGAGCTGTCGCGACCCCTGTCGCCTCATTCGTCGCCGTCACGGTCGCTCCAGGAATGACGGCGCCGGTGGGATCGTTCACCGAACCGGTGAAGGTGCCCCGCACTTGCGCGCGCGCACTCGGCGCCAGCCAGCAAAAGGCAACTAAGGCAAGAATGGTGACTTGACAGCAACTTCGGGTAAGCTTCGACATTGTCTCCCCCCTTGGTGATATTGATTAACTCTTTGTGCGAATGAAGTCCAATCGAATGTGTTTATGGATCACATCAAACAGATTTTGCCGGCAATGAGCTTAAGATGAAGACGCCCAACATAGGGTTATAGCAAGCCATGGGCCATAGGCCTTCTTCTCATCATCGAACGGTTTTCATTGAAAATAGGGATGTTATACGTTTGACGGATGTCAAATGCCATGGCTCTATGTAATCTCGTATATGTAATTTGGAAACAAGGACAAGTTGTCGTATTGTGAAACGGAGATGCGGCGGTGAGCGTCCCCCCTAAGGTCTATGAGGGGGGCAGATGAGGGGTCTTCTCAAGACTCTCATTTGCGGCGTGCTCTTAAAACGTCTGCCCGGTTCTTGACCAGCGTGTGTGTTTAAGGAAATTCCAGACAATCGAAGCGTCAAACTTCAGCCGCGCCTCCAGGCTTTCTGCCGTCCAGTCTTTGGTGGGGGCGTCATAGGACCAGTACACAAACAGCGGCTCACCCACCACGTTCTCGAGCGGAACGAATCCCCAAAAGCGGCTGTCGAGAGAATTGTCGCGGTTGTCACCCATTACAAACAGGTAGCCGGGCGGTACGTGCAGGCCGTCGTTGCGAATGAAGCCGGGCATTTCCCGAGACCAGGCGGGATCCAGTCCCCAGGCAGCGGGAAGGGTTTCGAGCAGACTCGGGGTGGGAGGAAAGTCATCGCGCAAAGGCAGCGAGGTAGGATATTGGAACTGCGCGTAAGGCTCGAACAAGGGCCGTCCGTTGAGATAAACCTTTTTGTCCTGGATTCTCACGATGTCGCCACCCACGCCGATCACGCGCTTGACGAACATGACGGAGGGATTGCGGGGATAACGAAAGGCCACAATTTCCTGCCGATGAACTTCTCGAAACGGCGGCAAGCGCAGCGAAGTGTAAGGCAAGCGCGGACCGTAGAGCAGCTTATTCAGGAAAACGTGATCCCCGATCAGGATGGTCGATTCCATCGACCCGGTGGGGATGACGGTGGCCTCCGCCACAAAGGTGCGAATACAAAGCACCCCCGCCAGCACAATCAGCAAGGAGCGGAGAGTGTCCCAAACGGTCTCCCGGCGCTCCGGCCTGACGGGCTTGGTTTCGACGGCCGGCTCAGGGGCAGGCATTTCCTCGTTATTCATTCCAGGTGTTTCCATTCACTTCAATCCCGATTACGCATGGCGATGAGCGGTTCTTGAATGGCGGTAGGGTACTCGCACGTATAACACGCGTTGCAGTAGCGTCCCTGAGTATCCCCAACGGCGCTACGCAAGCCTTCGATCGAGAGGTAACCCAGGGTATCGGCGCCCAGATATTCGCGGATCTCCTCCACCGTATGGGTGGCCGCAATCAATTCCTTCCGCGTCGGCGTATCAACACCGTAGAAGCACGGCGACACGGTGGGCGGACAACTAATCCGCATGTGGACCTCGCGAGCTCCTGCCTCACGTACGATGCCAACAATCTTGCGGCTGGTTGTCCCCCGCACAATGGAATCGTCCACCAGCACCACCCGCTTGCCTTCCATCAAGCTGCGCACCGGGTTGAGCTTCAGCTTCACGCCGAAGTCGCGAATGGCCTGGCTCGGTTCGATAAACGTGCGGCCCACGTAGTGATTCCGGATCAGGCCAATCTTGAGAGGAATACCAGATTCCTCGGCAAAGCCCGTGGCAGCGGGAACCCCGGAGTCAGGGACGGGAACCACCACGTCGGCATCCACGGGATGCTCGCGCGCCAGGCAGCGGCCCAGCATCTCGCGGCTCTGCTGGACCGAGCGGCCAAACACCATACTATCCGGACGGGAGAAGTAGACATGCTCGAAGATGCACTGCGCCCCATGCGCGGGCGGGGCAAAATGCAGCGACGTCACGCCCCGGCTGTCGAGAATCACCATCTCGCCCGGTTCCACGTCGCGGATATACTGCGCGTCAATGAGGTCGAAGGCGCAGGTCTCCGACGCCAGCACGTAGGCGCCGTTCAGTTTCCCCAAGCTCAGCGGCCGGAAACCCCGCGGGTCGCGGATGCCGTAAATCGCGTCCTTGAAGAGCATGACCAGGGAATAAGCCCCCACCACCTTGTCGAGCGCTTCGGCGACGGCCTCGGGAATGCCGGACTGCCGCGAGCGCGCAAAAAAGTGCAGGATCACTTCCGTGTCGCTGGTGGTTTGGAAAATATCGCCGCGCGCCTCCAGTTCCCTGCGCACGGCCGTGGCGTTCACCAGGTTGCCGTTGTGCGCAAGGGCCACCTGGCCTTTGTGGCAGCTCACTTTCAGCGGCTGGGCGTTGCGCAGGTCCGTATCGCCGGCAGTCGAGTAACGTGTGTGGCCGATGGCATGACTTCCGGGCAAGCTTGCAATGACCTCTTTCGGGAAGATTTCTTGCACATGCCCCATGCCCTTCTTGCAAATCAAATTCTCGCCGTCGGAAGAGGCGATGCCGGCGCTTTCCTGGCCGCGATGTTGTAAGGCATAAAGTCCGAGATAGGCGAGCTTAGCGGCTTCCGGGTGTCCATAGACCCCAAAAACCCCGCAATGATCGTGAAACTTATCGAGAGTAAGCTCAATACTCGGGAAGAGCTGGGAGGCTGGCTCCAATGATTCTTCTCCAAATCGGAGTGGATGGCAAGGGCTAGCTACGCGAGGTCCCGAATCCGATCAAATTCGTCCGCATCCTGCGGGATGACAACGGCGTTCAATTCCACATACTATTCTGCTCCTTTTCGAAGTTCCACGCAACTGGTTTCTGGTGTGGTGTCCTGATTTGCAGCGTAGCGCCGGCTTCCAGCCGGCATTGAGCTGCCAGGATGGCGGCGCTAGGTCCAAATTAGGAACTACCGGCGTCTGAGGGGGTTGTATTATGCACATAATGCCCCTCGAAAAAGCAAATTCCCCCGTCAGAAGCTCGTCACAAAGCACGATTTTCTGCAAAAATCGTGTCATTCGGACGCAAATGTCCGACTTTTCGCGGGACATTTTGTCAGTGTTTTATTTGTTTTCATACACATAATGGCTTCGGTCGTATCTTCTTAACATCTTTTTTCTCGAGTAGCCCTTGCCGGACCTTCCCGAAGGTATTGATGAGGCGCAATAGCTTGCGTAGGCCGGAGTCCTCCAGTCTTTGCAGAAGCACGGAAGTCTGATCCTCGGGAGCCATCAGCGCGGCCAGATTCTCCGGAGACTGAACCCTCTCGAGTTGCCGCGACAAACGCCAGGCAATATTCTCGTGAAATTCCATCAGCCGGCCGAGTTGCTTCCGGGCTTTTTGGCGGGCCGCCTTTCGCTCTCGATCTTCCCTCGGCTCACTGAGCGACTTCAAGAGCAGGATGAATTCCTGCATCGCTTCGGAAGAGTCATCCTTGCGGGTCTCCACAAACTCATCGATTTCCGCCGCCGTGGGACCCGCGCCCCGGCGCGACAGCCCTTTCTTAAGGCGCTCAAACGGTTCCAAAGCGTCGAAGGCCTTCGAGGCATGCACCGAGGCCACCATTTGCTCACCCTGCGCTTTCTTTTGAATGCTTTTCAGCGCCAGCCCGTCGCGCATACGCTGGGTGCGCCAAATCCGCCAGAACGTTTCACCCATCTCCCCGACCAAGTGGCTTTCCAAACCCGGCCGGGGTTGCAAGTCCTCCCGCAGGGACTCCATCATCCGCTGGTACTCCTGCGGTTTTTCCCCCATGGCCAGCAGAACCTCGTAACGCGACTCGGGGAGTAATTCCTGCCGAAAATCCGCCTCGGCGGGGTGGGCTTCGGCCTCCGGCATCGATCCCTGCGGGGCGTGGGGGGCGTTCCCTTCCGGCTCGTTGCCATTCTCGATTTCCGTTTCGCCATCGATCGACATGAAAACCTCCTGCCTAGCTCCTAGTCACTAACCACTAGATAAGTATATAGACAGTTGTAGGCTTTGTCAATAGAAAAGTGAGGCTAGATTACGATGCCTACAAAGCGGACAAAATGGCCACCCCGAGGGGTGGAGACAATCGGCGGCAGGGCAAACGCAACAATGCCGCCAAGGTTGTGAATCCTCATGCAAAATGTTATATTGAAATATAATCGAAAGGAATAGGTATGCACACAACCCATTTGCGCAAGGTCGGCGGTTCGGTCATGCTGGCGGTACCGCGCGCCGTGCTCGACGTCCTGGGCTTGCGGGCGGGAGCCAAGGTCGGCATTGCCATCGAACGCGGCCGGCTGGTGGTGGAGCCGCCCAAACGGCCCCGCTACACCCTGGACGAACTGCTCGCCCAGTGCGACTCCAAGGCCCGCCGCTCGAAAGAGGAGCGGGAATGGCTCGATAACCAGCCGGTGGGTCGGGAGCTGATCTGATGAGGCGTGGCGAAATCTGGGTGGTGGGCCTCGATCCCGCGGAAGGACACGAGCAAAAGGGCCGGCGCCCTGTTTTGGTCATCTCCCCCGATGCTTTTAACCAAGTCACCAAGGTGCCCGTGGTTCTCCCTATCACCAGCGGCGGGAATTTCGCGCGAACCGCCGGATTTGCCGTATCACTCGCTGGAGCCGGTACTAAAACCGCCGGCGTTGTCCGCTGCGACCAACCCCGCGCACTGGATCTGGGCGCGCGCCACGGCAGGAAGCTCGAAACCGTACCCGCTGCGATCATAGACGAGGTTCTGGCGAAGGTCGCGACAGTTCTTGAGTGAAGTGGTAGCGCAGAGTTTCACTCTGCGCCAGCCAGCCTTGGCCGATAATTGCGGATTCCGCTTTAAGTGTCTC
>CAVQYM010000014.1:0-835555 GCA_963718175.1 uncultured Acidobacteriota bacterium | reverse complement strand
CGCCGGAGTTCTCCCTGGCACTGCGGGCACTGCCGCTCTTGCTCTCCCAGATCATAGACCACCCGCTGCCGCTCCAGGGTCGGGGGCAGACGCTGTCGCCCATGGCCGGAACGCGGCGTCGAACGGTTCTTGGACTTCTCGGGGGCAGGCGAGGTCTCGGGCGAGGCGCTGAGGATCGTTACCGCAAACAGGAACAACTGGTGCTCACTGACCCGCTCGCGCCGCGGTCCGTAGCGCGCCCGCAGCAACTGTTCCAGGAGATGTTGGACCTGCCGGAGCCGTTGCTCTTGGCTCTCCCGCTCCGCCAGCAGACCGACCACCATCTGCTGCAAAACCTTGGGGTCTTCCGGCAGTCGCTGGCGATCAATCTCCACGGTGGTGTTTCTCCTCCGCCCGCTCGGCCCTCTCCCGTTCCACCGCCAGACCTACCCACTCGTTCATCAGCTCCCGCAGCCGCTTGTAGTTGGCCACTTTCTCGCGCATCTCCTCCACCTGTTCGGGACGCAGGAAACGCGTGCTGCTCTTGCCCTGCCAGGTGTAGCTCAACTGAAAATAAGGCCCGTGCTTCTGCGGCTTCTTGGGGTCTTTGCAGCGGCAGCCCGGGTTGCCGCAGACGTTGTACTGCTCGCTGATACTGCCGGGATGGAGCGGCCCCAGTTCCAGAAGTTGCTGCTGGAGGAGGGCGATGCGCCGCTGAATCTGGGTGGTATTCATCATGCCGATAGTCTTATCATGGCTATCGGCATCTGACAAGAAAAAAAGTGCAGTTCTCCACGATAAAAGGAAAGAATCTTCAGGGGGTTCGCATCTCGCCGTCAGCTTTTTCGGCCTCTTCCGGCTTCATCGCCGCCGGCAGGCTGTAGCGCTTCCGCCGCTTCCCCTGGCTCAGATCAATGCCCTCCAGCAGCACCGCCAGCTCCCAGGCCGCTAACTCCTTCCGCCCCGTCTCGGCAAACGGAAACTGAAACGTCCCGACCTCCAGCCGCTTATACCAGATCGCCCACCCGTCCCGGTCCCAGTACAAAATCTTGACCCGGTCGCTGCGCCGGTTGCAGTACACCAGCAGGTGGCCCGAGAAGGGATTGCACTGCATGACGTGCTCAGCCAGCATCGACAGCCCATCGAAGGAGCGGCGCATGTCGCACGGCACCGTGCACAAGTAAACCTTGATGGCCGCCGGGAAACTCAGCATCGGGGTGGCTCCAAGGCCGCCAGCACGACTCGCAAAGTCGCCTCCTCCACGCCTTGGCGGATGCGCAGTCGACGCCCATCCCCCAACACCAATTCGATCCCGGCGTCCGTCCTCCCGGCTTCGTCACTCACCAAAGCAAAACTCGCCCCGCCCCCATGCACGGCGGTCCTGCGCCGCGTTCCTTCCCCCCGGCCCGCCTTCAGTCGCCGCTGCCACCAATAGAACTGACTCTCCTTCAGCCGGCGCTGTCGGCAGAACTCGCGAATCGACATCCCGCTCCGCACCGCTTCCGGAATGATCTTCTGCCAGTATCGCTCCTTGTCCACATCGCGCTTCTGACTCACCATCCCACACCTCCGCCTTCGATTCACGCATGTGCACTCCACGCATACCGTCGTGCTTACATGTTGGGAAGTATCAGGCGGGAGCTTTAGCCGCGGAAGATGGGTTCACAGGACGGATACGATTTCCGTCCATTTACAGCCTGCCAGCCGAGATTACTTATTCCGTTGCTCGCCCAATTCTAGACGGCATGTAAACTACGCCAGCGCACTTGCACATAAGGTCGCCTTCTAGCGTCCGCGACATCCCGACGATCCGCGGGTGAGGGGGGCAGCCTCGGGTTCGCGGCTGATGATTGTCGTCACGAGGCCGGAAGCGCCCCTGGATTCGGAACAATCCACTTGGCCGTATAACGCCCTAACCACGGTTGTGTCCGGGGGTGCCCGGCTATGTTGAGGTTTTGTCACCTTCGCCGCCGAGCCTCGCCACCCCATTTCCTGCCGGTAGGAAATCGGCAGGGGAATTGTAAGATTTTTTCCTACCGGCAGGAAATTCCGCAAGAATTCTATTGACACCATAACGTGTCTTGGCGCTAGCCTTAGAGGGGTGTGGTATCGCGCCGTATGGCTAGGTATCTGTCGGCGGGGCTGGGTTCTGGCCGGTCCCTAGCCCCCAACCCCCGCCCCTGATGCCACGCCTCTCCATGATGTATCAGAAACAAAAGGGGTTCGTTGTTTAGCGTCAAAATGTCCAAACGCTCTATACCTTTGGAATAAGGAGAGTTAGGTTGAAATACGGGATGCCAGGCGAAAAAGGTGGGCGCGGCTCTCCACGATGTCTCAGAAAACAAAGGGGTTCATTGTTTAGCGCCAAAATGTCTTAACGCTCTATATTCTTCAAATAAGGAGAGTTAGATTGAAATACGGGATCCGGAACTAAAAAAAGGAAGCGGCTCTCCATGATGTAACAGAAAAAAAAGGAGTTAGCGATGAATCGCGGAAATCTAACAAAATCCTATATTATTGAAACAAAAACACTTATTCAATCCTCGGTGGCCAGGCTCATGGAGAAAAAAGGGGAATTAAAATTGAGGCTCAAGTTTCCTAAGATAATGAAAACAAATGTAGAAAAAATATCTGTTTTCCGACTCTCCAGGATGTTGATGAAAACAAATGGTTTACGCCATTCTCTCCACGATGTTGAAGAAAATAAAGGAGAAAGTCGTTGGACGCAAGATCAGCAAAAAGTGGCATGTAGCCATAGTAGCCTACTAGCATCCATAGGCGCCGCGGGGATCGGTCATGGCCAGGATGGCCATGCCACAAAGCGATAGGGGTAGGGAGAACGTCGTGACGTTCCCCCTCCCTCCGAACCGGACTGGCGGATCTCCCGCATCCGGCTCTCCAGTCGGTGGTTTTACCTCGAAGAGGAGTGATGAACAGTCGTCCCGTCGCAGCAGAGATTACGGCAGGAGACCAGCGGCAAGACCGCCTCGATATGCGAGTCATCACCATGAGTACGTGTCCAGATCAGCACTCTCGATTCCCGCGCGGGCGAACCGAGTCCCCCACCGGCACAGCCCGAAGGCACTGGGCGGAAGAAATATGCGCAGCTGTTCATCCGCACTCATCCACCTTCCTGCGTCCCTTCGCTCCAGACCCATTACAGGCCCTTCGTCGCTCTTATGGACGCTCTGACTCCTGCCCACGCCGACTCGGCAGTGCCGGGATCATTGTTCGGCGACCACCTCCGCGACTCCTTCGCGAGCAGGTCTCCCTGATTCACGCACCCGGCCTTCCGGCCATTCCGTCTCCAACCACCTGCGGACGCTCCGCCTCGTCAGGGCACGTTACCCTTCGACGGGTCGAACCGAGATCGCTTCCCCACGGGTCTTCTCCCAACGGGAACTCGGGGCTTCGCCACTCGCTAGCAGGCTCGCCACATCTCACCGGCCGAATCGAGTTTCTTAGCGTACGGACTGGCCGTTCACCTCCTGCTGCTCCCCACCCCGTGTCACCACGACGCAGTTGCAGTCGATTACAAGTTACGTTGACTTGGAGAGGACTTTCACCCCTCCAACCAGGTGCGCTCTCAGGCGCACTGGCACGGGCGTCCCGCCCGTGATTGGTATGGCCAAGATGGCCATGCCACCGCCATCGGATACTACGTTGAGTGGGGCGGGGGCGGGACGCCCGCGCTACCCCTCCGCGTTTTTACTTTTAATTCGCGCACCCTCCAAGGTGGTTCCCCTGCGGTTTTGCGAGTCCGGCGGGGATATAATTGGTTTTGGTCCGAGCGGGGTTGGGTTTTGGGATACTTCGCCGCATCGGCGCGAGAAGCAAGCTTAGAAAAGAGGATCACGTATGTCCCATTACGTTCTGGCGCTGGATCAAGAAATATGGCAGTCGCAGTTTGCGGGGGCGGAAGATAACCACCCCAAGACTCATCGCGCTTCATGGAGTGTGCACTCATGAGAAGACGAGATTTCGTGAAGGGCCTGCTGGCAACAAGCGGGGCACTTGCTTGCCAGCCTGAATTCTTAAATGGATTCCCAGCCGCAACCGACGCGTCGGAAGTCAAGCGCGTGCTGGTGATGTTCAAGTGCCACCTGGATGTGGGATTTGCGGACACCCAAGCAGCGATCATGCGTGAATACTTTGAGGTCTATTTCCCCCGCGCCATCCAGGTTGCCACAGCCATGCGCCAGGCTGGCGGGGACCGCTATGTTTGGACCACAGGGTCGTGGCTTCTGCACGAATACCTGGAACAAGCTTCGAGTGACCAGCGCCGGCGCGCCGAGCAGGCGGTGGCGGCGGGGGATTTGGCCTGGCACGCGCTGCCTTTTACCTGGGAGAGCGAGTTCATGGATCGCTCCATGATCGAGGGCGCCTTAGGATTCTCGGAGGCGCTCGACCAGCGCTTTGGCCGCACCACGATCGGCGCGAAGATGACCGATGTGCCGGGCCATTCGCGCGGACTAGTGGGCCCGCTGGCCGCCCATGGAATAAAGCTTCTCGATATTGGCGTCAACGAAGCCAGCACTCCCCCTGACGTACCGGCGCTATTTGTTTGGCAAGCCCCGGAGGGAGCATCGCTAATCATGATGTACCACCACAGTTACGGGGGAATCGTACGGGCGCCGGGTTCCGACCTTGCCGTAGCCGTGGAAATGCGCGATGACAACGCGGGGCCACATTCGGTAGACGAAACCACCAAGATTTACGCGGACCTGCGGAAACGATTCCCGAATGCCCAGGTGACGGCCGCGAACCTCAGTGGAATTGCGGCGGCGGTTGAACCGTACCGCAACCGGCTGCCGGTGATAACCCAGGAAATCGGCGACACGTGGATCTACGGAGTCGCGAGCGACCCCATCAAAGTGGCCCGCTATCGCGAGGTGGCGCGGCTTCGCAAGGAATGGCTGGCCCAAGGCAAATTCCACGTGGGCGACTCTACCGACCGCGCCTTGTTGCGCCGCCTTGCGCTTTGCGCCGAACACACCTGGGGCGTTGATACCAAGCGGCTGAAGGATTATCAACATTACGCGCCCAAAGACCTTCAGGCGGCGCGCAACTTGCCAGAATTCCATATCGCGGAAACAAGCTGGGCCGAGAAGCGGAAGGACATCGACGATGGCATTGCCAACCTTCCGGAACCCTTGCAGAGCGAGGCCCGCGCTCGAATACGCGCGCTCGCCCCCGTCGAACCCGACCACAACGGCCTCCCATCCCACCCTGCGGGGTCGGAGATGGAAACCGCGCATTGGGTGATCGCTCTTGATCCCAATACCGGCGCCATCCAAAAATTGCGAGCCAAGAACACAGGACGCGATTGGGCCTCCGCAACTCACCCGCTGGCGTTGTTCAGCTACCAGACATTGTCCAAGGCGGATTACGATCGTTATTTTGCGGATTACGTCACCAAGAAAACGTGGTGGTCGGTGCTGGATTTCGGCAAGCCCAAGATCGAGAATGTTGGCGCGCAGAGCCGCGTGTGGAATCCGGCGATTGAGGATTGCTGGTCCGGGAAGGTCGACGGTGGCCATCGGCTTCTGGCGCAATTGCGAATTGACGACGCCGAGGCGGAGAAATCCGGCCGGGTGGCATGGCCAGGAAAAATGTTTCTCGATTTGTTCCTGCCTGATGAAGAGCCGGTTGTTCGGATCAAGTTCTCTTGTTTCGCCAAAGTGGCCAACCGGCTTCCCGAAGCCATGTGGCTCAGCTTCCTTCCCCAGGCCACAGAGCCCAAGAGATGGATGCTGGAAAAAGTGGACCACCTGATATCGCCGTTTGACGTTGTCCGCGGGGGGAATCGGCAGATGCACGCGGTTTCCGGCATAATCCACTACCAGGATGCGCAGAGGAGCCTTTCGATTGAAACGCTGGATGCGCCGGTGGTGGCGCTGGGGGAGAAGTCGCCACTTGCATACTCCACGGCGCAACCCGACATTGCCCAAGGCATCCACTTCAGCCTGTACAATAACGCCTGGGGGACAAACTACATCCAATGGTTCGGCGAAGACACGCGCTTTCGCTTCGTTCTGCGGGCGTGATTTCAAGGGAAACGATGTATAATTCCCAGAGGGTTAATCCCAGGAGAATTTATCCCCGCCGCCTACGATGATGTCTCGCGATCAGGTCCCCAACCCGAACTCCGCCGCGAACCCGCAAGAGGTTGAACGCCTGGTACTCGATTTCGAGGATCGCACTTTGACGGGGATTATTGGGTTTTTCAGCCAACTGGTTTATCTCGCCTCGTTGCGCGACTACAACACCGGCCGTTACCACCACTATGGGTTGGAGACACGCTACGCGGAGGAAGTTGTTGATGAGGGCCTGCGCCAATGCCATGTGCGGGTTTTTGAAGAGCTCGTCGGCCTGCCGCTAAAGGAGCAAACCGAAGATCTGTTGAATTTCTTTGAATCCCTGAAAGAAGACAAAACACGGTTGGTGGAGGTATGGAAACGGCTGAGGTCTTACCAAATCCTCCCGCCGGCGGACTGCCATCCCCTGGCGCGGGAGCTTTTTGACAAGAACATTGAGATTATGCTGAGAATCCTGCGCGAAACCGATCTGTGGCCCTTACTGCACGATCCGCATCGCGACGCCGACGACCTGCCCTAGCACTTCGCCATCATCGGGAATGCGAACGGTCTGCGGCCCGGCGGAAGATAGGGGGTGGGGAAGCAAGGTCACTTCCTTGTTGCGCTGGTAGCACCAGCAACATTCGTAGCTATAACGTAGTTCCAGGAAATAAATGGGGCGGTCGTATTCGGTCAGCCAACCGGAGTTCACAATCTTGCGCCGCGAGTCGTCAATCTGCACGATAGACCCCGGGCGCAAAAGCGGAACCATCATGCGATCTTCCAAGCCGATAAAGCCGTAACGGTATTTCTTGAAATCAAGCTGGCTTAGCAATCCCGCGGGAATCTCCCCCCAGGACTCGATTAAGCGGGAGAGGAAAGCGGTCTTCTCCGGACGGAACCCCGGATCAAAGCGGACTGGAAAACGAATGGGCCGCGCGGGGTCGCCGACCTCGACGGTGAAAAGATGGGTGGAACCCTGTAGCGTGGCGTGGCGGTGTTGCTCCATCTTGCCCAGATTGATTCCATACACTCCCATCATTTCTTCGACGCTCAGCCGGTAGATGACCGCCAGGCTGTAGAACTTGTAAATGCTGGGGAGTGAGCCGTCGTTCTCAATCTGATTGAGGCGGGCAGTGGAAACCACGTACTCCGAGCTGCGCTCGGTATCGGCGATTTCCAGGCTGGCTTCCTCCACCTGGCGTAGAGTCAGACCCAAACGCTCACGGATTTGCTTCAGCCTGAATCCGGCCTTCTCGCTGAGGGTAACCGTCGTAGGCGACGGTATAACGGGAAGAGATTCGGACATCTTGATTGTCAACGCAAACCGATATATTCCCTTAAGCTCCGGCCTCAAAGGTGCCGCATTCGCGGAGCAAGAAGATGGAGCAGGGTCCGGGGGCACGAGCTATGCCCACCCCCATTCTACTATACTGTGGCGATTGGAAGTTAGATTCCTCCCGGGGGATTGGGGCGGGAACCCCCTAGCCAAACACGGCTGGCCCCGGACGTGCTGGCGCGGAAGGTATCCGCCCCACCCCAGGCTCCACGCTTGGGTGGAGGACCCAACCTCTTCAGCGGCGCGTATTCGGCAAGGGATTATCAAATCCGTCCAGTGGAATCAGAGGGCGGAGGGCGGCAGGACCTGAATGGTCCGGAGCCACCTTTCTACGCTGCGGGGCCAGGTGGTGACCGGGAGGGCGGTCCGGCGGAGGCCGTAGCCGTCTCCACCCTGCGCATAGATGTGCATTTCGGCCGAAACCTTGGCGTTCTTGAGGGCGAGGAAGTAGACCATGGCGTTTTCAACATGCACCCCATCGTCCTCAGCCTGGACAATAAAAGAGGGCGGGGTTTTGTCGGTTGCGTGGATATCGGGGTTGGGCGCGAAGTTCTGGTGGGGGAGGGCGAGATAGCCGGGATAAACAATCACGGCGAAATCAGGGCGACAACTGAGTTGGTCGGCGGCATCGACCGGATCATAAAGACGTTGATCAAAGTGGGTGCTGAGAGCAGCGGCAAGGTGGGCGCCGGCAGAGAAGCCGAGGACGCCGACCCGGTGCGGGTCGATGTGCCAATCGGAGGCATGGGAGCGGACGATACCGAGGGCTCTCTGGGCATCCTGGAGGGCGGCAGAAGACTTGGGGTAGGGCCCGGAATCGGGTACGCGGTATTTGAGCAGGACACAGGTCATGCCGGCGGAGTTGAGCCAGTCACATACCTCGGTGCCTTCCAGGTCGATTGCCAGAATGTGGTAACCACCGCCGGGAAACACGACCACGGCCGCGCCGGTGCTCTTCCCCTTGGGCGCGTAGAGAGTGAGGGCCGGCGCCGTGACGTTGCCGAGACGAATGACCGGCCTGCCAGCCACGAGGCCGTCCTTGGCCGTCGTGGTATCGATTTCCGGGCCCGCGCTGGGCGAGGCGCCGGGCGCCCCGTGCGGCCACACGAGTAGCGTCGTATGGCCGGGTGGGGGCTGCCATGCAGGCCGCTGGGAGAACAGGTTGCTGCAAATAACGGCGGCGGAGAAAAGGAGCAGGCGCTTGCGCATGGATTGGGTCGCCTCCGGATTTAAATTCCGTAGCTATCATCGCAGCCGAAGGGGCTGTGATGCAAGTCAAGTCATCAGCTTCCGAGCGGTGGTGCTTAATTTTATGATAAGAGTGCCGATGAACACTATGTGGACTTATTCGCAGCGTTGCCCGACTCCTCTCTCGTCGCTCGCGGTCCAACGCGCTTTGTCGCGCGGCAGCCGATCTTTAATCGGCGGGAGCAAGTCTACGGTTACGAGCTCCTGTTCCGTTCCGGGCTGGAAAACCGCTATACCGCGAGCGACGATGATGCCGCGGCGCGCGATGTGGCCGACAACATCCTCACCATCGGCGCAAGGACGCTTACCGCGGGGCGAAAAGCCTTTCTCAACTGCACCCGCCATTTTCTCGTAAATGAGTATGCCACCCTGCTATCCAAAGAGGAGACCGTTGTCGAGATTCTGGAGACGGTTGAGCCCGACGCCGAAGTCCTCGCTGCCTGCCGAAGATTAAAGGATCTGGGCTACGTGATTGCTCTGGACGATTTTGTTTATGCCGAGAAATTCCAACCCTTCGTCGAACTGGCCAACATTATCAAGGTTGATTTCAAGCTTACGGGGCGGGGTGATAGGCAGCAAGCGGTGGCCAAATTTTCGCCGCTCGGGATCCAACTGCTGGCGGAAAAGGTGGAAACGCGCGCCGAATTCGCGGAAGCTCGCGACAGCGGCTACGTTTACTTTCAGGGCTTTTTCTTTTGCAAACCACAGATTGTCCCCACCCGTCAGATCCCGGCCTTTAAGCTCAACTACCTACGTATCCTTCAGGCCATCAACAAACCGGAATTGGACCGAAATGAAATCGTGGCGCTGATTGACCGGGAAGTCTCGCTTTGCTATAAGCTCCTGAGGTTTATGAACTCGGCCCTTTTTGGCTTCCGGCGCGATGTCAGCTCCACGCGGCACGCGCTGGAGTTGCTCGGCGATCGAGCGCTCACGAAATGGGCGTCCGTGGCGGCAGTTCTGGGCATCGCCGGCGATGCGCCCAACGAACTGGTTCTGACGGCGCTCACGCGGGGCCGGTGCTGCGAGCTGCTGGCTGCGAACCCGGCCACGCGGAATGACGAGCAGGGCATGTTTCTTCTGGGAGTCTTCTCGCTGATGGAAGCAATGTTGGGTCTACCGATGTCAGAAATTGTCTCGGAGATTGCTCTCCCCGATCGGGTCCGCGCCGCCCTCCTGGGAAGGTCCAACGGCTACCTGGAAATTCTCGATTTGGTCAAGGCCTTCGAAGCGGGAAAGTGGCTCGAGGTCAGCGAACTCGCTATCGCCCTCCAACAGGATGAGTCGCAACTCGCCTCCGCTTACCTGGAAGCGGTGAACTGGGCGCAGAAGGTGTTCGAGGCCTGAACCACCCGGGCGGCGCTCCGCCATCGCTCGTCCCAGCCACCCTCGGACCTCGCAACTGCGAGGATCCATGGTGGAATGGACGGCGCGATCATCATTCCATCCGAGTGGGGCTGCCAGGGATGCGGAGGAAACAATTGGGTTCCGTTGGACGCAAACGGAAGGACTCTTGTTGCCGGCAAAAGCCAAAAATTAAGTCCGGCTTGCGGTACAATGCGATTTCATGGGAGGCGGGTTTATGACCGAGATCAGCAAGCGTCGTAGCGATCGCGTCTTAGTTACCCTGCCGGTTTCAGTTTCCGGAACGGACGCTAACGGAATCCCCTTTTCGGAAGATGCCAGCACCGTGACGGTCTCTCAGAACGGAGCCGCGATTGCGGTGAAAACCCTGCTCATTCCCGGTCAGGAGATTATCGTCCGCCGTCACCGGCTCCGTATTCCCCGCGGAGCAGAATGTCTTGTGACGGGGAAAGTCGGGGAGCAGCCAGGTCTGCAAGTTTTCAGTGTGGCGTTCCGGAAACCTGCGGTGGGTTTTTGGGATATTTATTTTCCACCGTTACCCGCGGAGGGAGACACCGCCGGGCGAGCCCTGCTCGGGTGCAAGGTCTGCGGGACGCGCAAGGTCGTGCATCTTGATCCAGCGGAGCTTGCGGCCTACAACGCCCATCGGCAGCTCTCCCTCAATTGCACCATATGCGGGAAGTCTACAATTTGGCTGGAATTACAGCAAGAGACGACGAAACGGCCAGAGTTAGGGCCGGCGAATTCGGCGAGGCTGGCGGCCGCGCCTCCCCCACCCGTGAAGAACCAGCGGAAGCATCGCCGGGTTGCTACAGAGATCCTCGTCTGCATTCGCCAGGCTGGGTCGGCCGATGACGTGGCCACTACCGTGGACATCTCCCGCGGCGGGCTGCTTTTCACCAGCCGCCGGCAATACCGTCCCGGATCCTACATCCAAATTGCAGTTCCCTATGTACCCTCGGCGTTGAACGTTTTCGCCGATGCCCGCGTCGTGCACAGTTCCAGGGTGCCCTCCCAGGAACTCTACCGGGTTGGCCTCATGTACCTCGCCGAGAACGAATCGTAATTGTGAGATGCATGGGATGCAAAGAGGGACGACCTTGAGATTCCCCCTTATAGAAATAAGTCCGAATTCGTGCCTTGGGGGAACTTAACCCGAGACTGCGGGCTGTTCGGTTTCAGAGCGAGGGTTTTCCGGCGTGGGGATCCCCAAGAGCCGGAATAACGCCGCAAATAGCTGGTCAAAGTCTAGTGGCTTGGGAAGGTACTCATCCGCGCCGATGCTTATGACCCGGGACTTTTCGTAGGGATTGATGCTGCCACTCACGACTATCACCCGGATATGCGCAGTCTTGCCCATCATCCGTATTCTCTTCAGAAACTCGCGGCCCGTGCCGGCTGGCATGTTGATGTCCAAGATTACGGCATCCGGTAGGAGCCGTGTCGTGGCCATCCAAGCCTGCATGGCATCATAGGCGGTAAACACCTCGATGCCTTTTGCTGCCAGCCGGGCAGCGACGAGGCGGACGTAGACGCGGTCGTCGTCAGCAATCAGTATCTTCATACGTCAACTTCGGTTGAGGTCCTCACCCAGGAGCTTGCGCGCAGCCTCCGACTTCCACGGGGCGAGTGGATTAACAAGGGTGGTCACAGCTCCGTCGTCAGGTCGGCTTCGAGGCATGAATTCGTTTTGGCGATACCATTCTTGACGAGCAATCCTGTAATTGGCTCCTTCGCCTCGATTGGCGTGTCCGGCGGCAAATCATGGCCGGGACGGGAAGTGTTGAGTGCTTGTGCCGCCGATCTTTCGACACCAAAAACTGGCCTACGGTGGATTGAGGCTGTCATGGGTCCGGCGTGAGGTGAAGGTGTTCCAAAGGAATAGCAGAGTATTGTGCCGTGTTACTTAGGACAGCATCCACGCCGCAGTTCTAAGTGAGGCAATTACTTGGCCTCCGATTAACCAACTTCTTTTGCTCCTTCGAAAAGTGATTTTGGCCATTATCCTCCAACCACATCTAAACCTATCGGCAGTTCGCTGCTTGACATGAGCCAATCTCTGAGCTGCACGCCGAGGACGTGAACCTTACCCGAGAGGGCCGGCTGCACGCGCAATTCATCCCGAGTTGGAAATGCCCGGAAAAGAAGGAGAGCACTTACTGTAACTTGGCGTATTCGGCCTTCGCTTCTTTGAGGAGAGGGATATCGGGGTCGGCGTCTTTCCATAGAGCGAAGAAATCCTGGTAGGCGGTGCGGGCCTTTGCCTTGTCGCCCTCAAGCTCGTAGGCGCGTCCCAGCCCCAAATGGGCCAACGGCAAGGAGGGATCGGTTGGATCAATGCCGAAGTGGTCAAGGATCTTCTGAAACTCAGCAGCCGCTTTGCCGCCATCATGTGCTGCCAGGTAAGCCTTTCCGCGGACAGAATTAACCACGTAACCAGTGGTGCCCGGCCCGGCGCCAAATTCGTAGGGGCGGGCGGACTCAAGCAACGACACAGCCTTTGCCGGATTGTTGCGCTGAATCTCCATGATGGCCCGGGCCGTGGGGATCTGCGCTTGGTTAAGCAGGGTGTCCAGGGGAAATTCTTTCGCCTCATCCTGCACGAGTTTCTCGGCGCGGGTTGCGTCGCCAACTAGCGTCAAAGCAATTGCGGCGCCAACCCTGTTTCCTTTCTCGCTCATCGCCAAGCCTTGAGCAACAAGGTCACGCGCCCGCTGAGAATTGCCCACTTCCGCTTCCTGAATTGCCCCTATGACGAGGATCGCCCCTGCGAACTCCTTCAAGCCGAGGCGCAGACCGGCGCGGACGGCATCATCGAGGGTCTCGCGGGCTTTATGCACTTTGCCCTGCGCCCATTCACTTTCCCCCCGGAAGAAGAGGAGGAATGGCTCATTCGGCCCACCGGCCGCCCACGTTACCTCCCGCTGGACGCCTGCCTGGTCGCCCCGGGCAAAGGCCATCTGAAGGCCCAACAAATGCGTGGCAACCGAATCCAACTTTTGTGCGTTCGCCTGGTCCACGATGGCCTTGGCTTCATCGAAGCGGTTGAGGTTGGCGTAGGCACTGGCGACGTTCTGATAGGCGAAGCCGTCCTTGGGGTTAAGGCGCATGGCTTCACTGGCATTGGCCAGCGATTTATCATGCTGCCCGATCTGGGCATAGCGGAGCGCCAGGTTATCGTAGGGGACGGTGTCGCGAGGGTAGGTCTGTTTCCACTGCTCATAGGTCTCGAGGGTCTTGTCGACTTCCCCCGTGACCGTGTCATAGTAATGCGCGGAAATATAGAGTTTTTCCCGCTCGCTCACCCGATCCCTCAGGTCAAACGCCTTCTTGATGTTGTCGCGAGCCTGCTGCGATTGCCCATTGTTGTTGTAACAAACCCCCAGGGTGGCATAGGCCATGGCAAAATTGGGATCCAGTTCCACGGCGTGTTTCAGATAGGGAATGGCTTTGGTATCCTCGATCTTCTGATGCTCGGCCTGCCCCAGGCTGAAAGCCTTTAGAGCTTCCAGCGACGAGGTTGTGGCCATTTCCAGAGGAGTCGCGAACTTTTCTACGGAGCTGAGCGACTCGCCCAGTTTCCGGCGCAGGCTCGAGGCAGCACGGTCGAGCGACTGCAACACCTGCTCCTTGCTTTCCGCTTCCACTTGATCTTCGGCGAGGGTGTCACCGGTTTGGGCGTTAACGGCCCGCAGGGTGAGGACGTAGTGGCTGCCGAGGCTGGAAATCGCGCCGCTCAGAAAGGCCTTGGCGCCCTCCCGCTGGCACACCTCGCGCGCCACATCATTCGTCACCCTTTCGTCGGGAGACCGTCCCATGAAACCCAGTGCCTGGCGTACCCGGGAGTCAGGGAGAATGTTCAGAAACGGCGACTGCTCCAGTTGCACGCGCAGGGCCTGCTTCAGGGTGCTGTCAAAAACCGTTTCACCGGTGGTGTTAACGAAGTCTGCCACCACAATTGCATCCCGCTCGGTCAATGCCGGCCGGCGGAAATGCAGGAAGGCCAAAGCCCCCGCGACGATTGCCACGGCCAGAGCTGCGCCGATCAAGAGTTTGGCGCGGGAAACGCCGACCGCGGGTGCGCTCGTGGGGGCCGGGGCCGGCGCTTCAGCGATGACGGAGGCGACCCGGAGCGTGGTTCCGATGCTATTCTCCCGGGGGTTCGCGGCCACCGGCACAGCTCCGCTAAGGATCGTTGCGTGGCCGGAGCTGGTATCCCGCTTCAAGCGCTTCAGGTCGGCGCGGACATCCGCCGCGCTCTGGTAGCGTAGCTCCCGGTCCTTCTCCAGCAGTTTGTTAATGATCCGCTCGAGCTCCGGTGAAATTTCGGAATTCAATCGCACCGGCGAAACCGGCGCCTTGTGCAGGATGGCGTCAAAGATGGCAGCGGAGGTGGAGCGACCAAATGCCGCCCGTCCCGTGGCCATTTCGTAGAGGACCACACCGAAGCTGAACAGGTCCGTGCGGGCGTCAAGCTCCTCGCCCAGCGCCTGCTCCGGCGACATGTAAGCGACGGTGCCCATTGCCGTGCCGGGAGTGGTCAGGTGATCCTGGGCGGTAGCCATGGTCTCCGTGGCGGAAGCGCCCGCCAGCGGTCCCCCGTATTGCCGCCCCGGAGCGACTTTGGCCAACCCGAAATCCAGGATTTTCGCCTGTCCGCGGTTGGTCAAGAAGATGTTCGCCGGCTTAAGGTCGCGATGGATTATCCCTTTAGAGTGCGCGGCGTCCAGGGCGTCGGCGATTTGCAGGGCGTACTCGAGCAGATCTTCAGACTTGATCGGCCCCGCGGCGATGCGATGCTTGAACGTCTGCCCCTCAAGCAACTGCATGGCGATAAAGGTGTGGCCTTCCGCCTCGTCAATCTCGTAGATGGTGCAGATATTCGGATGATCGAGCGCCGACGCCGTGCGCGCCTCGCGCCGGAATCGCTCCAGGGCCTGCGGGTCTTTGCTGAACTGTTCGGGCAGAAACTTGAGCGCGACGAACCGGCCGAGCTTGGTGTCCTCGGCTCTGTAGACGACGCCCATACCGCCGCCACCCAGTTGCTCGACAATCCGGTAATGAGAAATTGTGCGATCAATCATTTGCGAGTGATATGTTTTCTCTTAAACTCACTCTATCATATTTTAAAGCAGGAATTGCGGCAATAGAACTGCCAGGTTGCTCAGGGTCCCGAAATAGTCTAACTCTGTCATCCTGAGCAGCGGCGAAGGATCTCGGCCCGCCCGCCTTTCTGCCTTCAGCCTTGGCCTAGGTTTTGCGACTGGTCTTTTTGCTCGCCACTTCCGTTTAACTATATTACTAAACAAGTAAATTATTGGATGATTTTATGATTCATAATTAATAATTACCAACTTCCATCTCCTTTCTGTTCATCAACATCGCCAGAGAGCGATTTTAAGGCGTTTTGTTTCATCAACATCGCGAGAGAGCGGTTATCGGACATTTTTTCTCCATTTGTTTTCAATAACATCGCCTAAACCTCCTTCATTTCCCCCCCCCGCGTTTTTAGAGCGGACCCCAACACAAACTGTTTAACCTCTTTAATGTCAATAACTTAACTCGTTGTGCGGAATCACGAGAAATGTCGCTAAGTACATTTATTATCATCAACATCGCGAGAGAATCTTGGCATCTTTTTTGGTCTCGATGCATGACTTTTAAGCCCCGAACCTACCTCAGTCCACGCCATCGGCAATGTAGGGCCGGACGGCGTTCGGCCTCCAGGGCGAGCGCAACTCGCCCGTAGAGTTCAATACCCACATCCCCCGCCACCACCATGGAACCTCCCCTTGCGTCGGATGATTTCCTGCGTTTTCCACGTCGGTCTAGGCATTCGTTCTTTCCTCCGGACGACCCGGGGGGGCGCGTTCCGCCCACGTCTCTACTAGGCTAACAACGAGCCCATGGGTCCTGTCAAGAGAATTCTGCGCCGTTTTCCTACCGGCAGGAAGAATTCTGCAAATTGGCTTCACGCTTTCCTGCCGGTAGGAAACCCGGAGTTGCGGGTTTCCGATATTCAACCGCTTAGCGCCCTCTCCCCCAGGCCGGCGCGCGTGAAAAATATAGAAACTCCAGGCGGAAGCGTCCTGCTCGTGGCATGGCCATCCCTTCGGCAAGCTCAGGGCAGGCTCTGGCCGTGTCGATCACAGGTGGGACCCCGATGGATCGGGATGCCACAACCTAGGGGCACCCCTTGTGGGTACCCGGAAGTCGGCCATGCCGACGGGGAGGGCAGGCACGAGGCCAGCCCCTGCGTCGTGGTCGAGTTGCGCAAGGTGTAGGGGGACGGCTTGCCGCCCCCTGGTTCCGCATTCACCCTGCGGAACGCCGGGTAGGGCAAGCCCGGCATCTCGTGATGGCCTTCACCCGTTCGAACGGCGCCTGAGGTTGTGTGCCCCGGAGGTGGCCACGGCCAATTCGTCCTGGGAATTGACCGTGGGTTCGTCAGCGAAGGAAAAGCCCGCGGCCGCAAGAGCGGTGACGGGGGGGGCACGTGGTGCCAGCCGTAAAGCGTCTCTTTACACACTACGTATTCTCGTGTAACTTTACTGGATGAAGATCCGAAACGTGGTTCATCGGGGACTGCGGCGCTTCATTCAGCGCAATGATCCTTCCGGATTGGCTCCGGCTGTCGTGGAGAAGGTCCGGAACATTCTGACCTTCTTGCAGGAGATGGAAGAGGGAACTCCGCGACGTGCCGAGCTGGAAAGCGCATCAGCTCACCGGTGACCGAAAGGGAACGTGGAGCCTGATGGTCTCCCGCAACTGGCGAATCACCTTCAGGATCGACCCGGCGGAAGACGAGATTTTCGACCTCGATTATGAGGACTACCATTGAAAGGAGAGTGAGCTCATGATGCGCATGGCACGCCCGGCCCATCCGGGACAATTCATCAGGATGGAGATTATCGAGCCTCTCGGCCTCTCGGTGACGAAAGCGGCCAAGGTCCTGGGCGTGACCCGGCCCGCGCTCTCTGCCCTTCTCAACGGCCGCGCCGCGCTTTCGCCCGACATGGCGCTGCGGGTGGAGAAGGCTTTTGGCGTCAGGATGGACACCTTGCTGCGGATGCAGACCGCCTTCGAGATTGCCGGGGCTCGCGACAGGGAGGCGATTATCAAGGTTAAACGCTACGTCCGAAAGGCTCCAACCACCCACGTTCGTATCAGCCAAGCCACGCTTTGAACCGTCTCGGCATGAGGAGGCGTAGCGCGGACTTTCTTAGGCCGCGGCCCTTGGGCACGGAAAAACCGCAGAGCTTGAAAAGCAGTTCTGCACCAGCCGGCCTACCCTCAGGTTCGGGAGCGCGAGTCGAGGGAAGAACCGCAGACCTCAAAAGGCGGAGGTCTGCGCTACACTTGCTCGTTCTTGCCGCGCACCCGGCGGCGTCAAGGCCGTGGCGGCATGCGCAACGTAGGGCCGAACGGCGTTCGGCCTCGGCCCAGCGCCACTGGGCCCTACGTGCCTCTGCTGCGCCCGCACGGGCAGCGTCAGAATCATTGCGAAGATGAGCATGAGGATGGCCACGACTGGTCGACGCCGCATCGGTACCTCCCTCGCTACGACGATGTGCGGGCATTCTATCAGGGGAAGATCACGCATTCTGATTCGCGGTGGTACCGTTTGATGTAGAGGCGGCATTACGCTGTCATTTGGCGAGGCAAACTCGCCGCTACAGTTTCAATCTGCACCGCTACCGCAACGCGGCCCAAACTTGCGGAAGCTGCGCCGTGGTTGTACACTGATTTTCTCAGGGTGAATTCATGGAGAGTGAGGTTGTCATATGACGTTTCCAATTCGCGCGCCGTGGGTCGAGAAGCGTAGTGGCCCCATCGTGACGCAGATGTATTACGCTCGTCAGGGCCTCATCACGGAAGAAATGGAGTACGTTGGGAAGCGCGAGAGCTTGCCGGCGGAAACCGTCCGGGAGGAAGTGGCGCGCGGCCGCATGATCATTCCCGCCAACATCCGCCACGTGGAGCTTGAGCCCATGGCGATCGGGGTCGCCGCCAAGTGCAAAATCAACTCCAACATCGGCAATTCTTCCAGCGCTTCCAACATCGACCAGGAACTGGAAAAGCTGCACACCTCCGTCCACTATGGCGCGGACACGGTAATGGATCTCTCCACCGGAGGCGATATTCACGAAATTCGCGAGGCGATTCTGCGCGCTAGCCCCGTACCCATCGGCACGGTGCCAATTTATGAGGCCCTGGCCCGAGTCAGCAAAGTGCGCGATCTTACCCCGGAAATTATGTTGGAAGTGATTGAAGAGCAGGCGGCGCAAGGCGTGGATTACATGACCATCCACGCGGGCGTGCTGCGCGCGCACATTCCCCTGACCCGCAAGCGCATTACCGGCATCGTCAGCCGCGGCGGCGCCATCATGGCGCAGTGGAGCGTGGAAAATAACCAGGAGAATTTTCTTTACACGCACTTCGGGGATATTTGCCGGATTTTCCAGAAATATGACGTTTCGTTCTCACTTGGTGACGGCCTGCGCCCCGGCTGCCTGGCGGACGCGAGCGATGAAGCCCAATTCGCGGAACTGAAAACCCTCGGCGAACTCACCCGCAAAGCCTGGGAATACGACGTGCAGGTGATGATCGAAGGGCCCGGCCATATCCCCCTGGACCAAATCAAGCTTCAGGTCGACAAGGAAGTGGAGCTTTGCCACGAAGCGCCCTTTTACACCTTGGGACCGCTGGTCACGGACATCGCTCCTGGCTACGACCACATCACCTCGGCGATCGGCGCCGCCATGATTGGCTGGCACGGGGCGGCCATGCTCTGCTACGTGACCCCCAAGGAACATCTGGGCCTGCCCAACAAGGACGATGTGCGCCAGGGCATCATCGCCTACAAGATTGCCGCCCATGCTGCGGACGTCGCCCGGCATCGCCCCGGCGCTCGCGACCGCGACGATGCACTCAGCTACGCCCGCTTCCTCTTCGATTGGAACAAACAGTTTCAGCTTTCCCTCGATCCGGAAACGGCGCGCTCCATGCACGACGAAACGCTTCAGGACGAGTATTACAAGGAAGCCGCATTCTGCTCCATGTGCGGCCCCAAGTTCTGCTCGATGAACACTACGCAGGTCATGGAAAAGCACCTGGGCCTCAACCAGAAGGATCGCGAGCAAAAGTTTGTGGAGTTGTTGACGAAAGTGCAAGGCTGAGAAATGTTGGAATCAGCTGCGGTTGGTGAGGAGTTCTTGAAGCACGTCGCGTCCCGTCCTTCCGGTTTGGTTGCATGTTCCGTGAGCGCGGCTTGCGAAGCTTGGTTTCAGGTTGAATTAGCCCACATGTTGCTGACGAAGGGATTAGACTCCGTGCGATTCGGCTACGATTACCCCCACAGTCGGGGAAAGGCGGACTTGGCCTGCGAGGGAGAATGGGGGATTTCAGTTTTCGAGCTCAAGTGCTTTGTCCGCGGGGCTGATGCCAATAAGATGCTTAAGTGGCACGAACAACTGAAGAGGCTTGTTAACCTTGTTCAAAACCGGTACGCTGCGCAAGGCATTGCGGTATCCACGTATTACGGATACTCGGAGGAAAAAATGGCAGATTTAACCTCGCGGTTTCACCCCCTGCCCTGGAGATGTTTTGGACCGCGAAGATTCTTCGAGAACGCACCTCTGCAGATGGTGTTCGGGAGTGTCATTTTTGCTGATGTGAGCCCACAGGATGAAGTTCAGTGAATTAGTTCGATTGCTGGAACGTGAGGGATTCAGGGTTGCGAAGGAGAAGGGCTCGGTCCGATATTATGCCAAAGCGGGAATTCCGCATTTAATTCGCGTCGATTTTCACGGATCGAAAGAAGTTCCTACAGGAACGTGTCATGCTATCCTGAAAACAGCTGGAATCGAAGGACGTGAGCAACGATGATTGACTTGAAGTATTCATTGATAATTGAGGCGACCGAAGACCCCAATTTTTTCGGGTTTTATTCACCGGACCTGGAGGGCTTCACCGGGATCGGAAACTCAGTTGAAGACTGCCTGTATAAGGCACGCTGGGGAATGGCAGAACACGTATCGTTGCTTCGCGAGCGGGGTTTGTCCGTTCCATCCGAGACCGAAGATCCAAAGGTAACGATTCAAAACGCCCGGGCAGTCCCGGCGTGAGTTGTCTGGCGTTGCAGCTTTCAATCAGGGCTTGATTACAAATTAACATAGCGCAGTCAGGGCACACAGAGCATCTCTGTGTCCTCAAGGAGGATTTCCAATGAGCCAATCCGTAGCACGTGAAACTGTTGTAAAACCACAGGGGGAAGTTGTGGTCACACCGCCGGCGGCCGCAGCCATGCCCAACCCCGGGCGGCTCTTCCAGGCCTTTAACGCCTACCAACAGACTGCCGCCATGAGGGCAGCCATCGAACTCGACGTCTTCACGGCCATTGGAGACCGGCAGACCACGGCCGAACAAATCGCCCAATGCGCGGGCGCCGCCGAGCGGGGTGTTCGCATCCTTTGTGATTTCCTGACGGTGATGGGTTTTCTTACCAAAAAGGATTTTCATTACGGAGTGACCCCCGATGCGGCCATGTTTCTCGATCGCCGCTCGCCTGCCTACATGGGAAGCGCCGCGAGCTTCCTGGACGCGCCTGAGATGCTCAAGGCCTTCGATGACCTCACGGGCGCGGTGCGCAAGGGCGGCACGATGATGGGTGAAGAGGGCACGGTAGGCATCGAGAATCCGATTTGGGTGGAATTTGCCCGCTCCATGGCGCCCATGATGATGATGCCAGCCGAGGTCATCTCCAAATTGGTGGAGGCGGACAGGGGCGGGGAATGCCGGGTGCTGGATATCGCCGCCGGCCACGGGCTTTTCGGCATCAACCTCGCCCGGCACAACCCGCAAGCCGAAATTGTAGCGCTCGACTGGGCCAGTGTTCTGGAAGTGGCCAAGGAGAATGCCCGAAAGTCCGGCGTCGAATCCCGTTACTCCACCCTCGCCGGCAGCGCTTTTGACGTTGAATTCGGCGAAGGTTACGATTTGATTCTGCTCACAAACTTCCTGCACCATTTTGATCCTCCCACCAACGAAAGGCTCTTGCGTAAAGTCCGCGCTGCACTCGCGCCCGGCGGCCGCGCGGTGACGCTGGAGTTTGTGCCCAATGACGACCGCGTCACCCCGCCTGATGCCGCCACCTTCAGCATGATCATGCTGGGCTCGACTCCCCATGGGGATGCGTACACGTTCGCGGAATTTGAGCGCATGTTCTGCCACGCGGGCTTCTCGCGCAGCGAACACTTCCGGCAACCTCCGCTGCCGGAGTCGGTGATCATCTCTTACCGATAGGCGGTGACTGTTCACACCTGCTCGGGCTTGGAAAGTCGAAAATCGCCGCCTCGACACTGAGTTTCGAGCATTGATGCCAAGAGCCGTGGGATCAGCAGAACAGGTCCGCAACGCGTGTTTTGAATTTCGATTTTCGAATTTCGATTTTCGAGGAGCCCGCTCTGGTAAAATCCCGGGTGAGGTTTTTCTTGCGATGACGATGCCGAACCGGGCGCCGGAACTTCAACTTCAGGAAGAATTCAATCGCTGGGCGGAAGCGGGGCGGGGCGAAGAGATGGAGGAGAGTCACCTTCCCATCGTCGCCCCGACCCTCGCGCTCATGGAAATGCAACCCGCCGATCGAGTGCTGGACATAGGTTGCGGAAGCGGGTGGCTGGTCCGGCGCCTCGCCGCGCTTGTGCCGAAGGGCCTGGCGGTGGGCATCGACGTGTCGGATGAGATGATCCGGCGGGCGCAGCGCGCCAGCGCTGGCGTCAGCAACACCCAGTTCCTCCAGGGAACCGCCGAGCAGATTCCGGCGGCGCCGGACTCTTTCACCAAGGTTCTGTCGGTCGAATCCGCATATTACTGGCACGATCCGGCGCGTGGCGTGGGCGAAATCCTTCGCGTGCTCGCGCCCGGCGGCTCCGCGTGGATCCTGATCAATTACTACCGCGACAATCTCGATTGTCACCAATGGAAGCTCCACTTCCAGATTCCCACGCATTTGCTCTCTGCCGCAGAATGGCAGGACCTCTTCCGCGCCGCGGGTTTCCGCGATGTTCACGATCGCTCCATTCCCGACCTCTCGCCGACACCCGAGGTTTACACCGGCCGATGGTTTCGCGACGCAGCGCAGATGCAGCGCTTCAAGACGAAGGGAGCCCTGCTGGTCACGGGCACCAAGCCACGACCGGGGTGACGTTCGGCGCAAGGTAAATTTGTTCCAGGACATCAGGGATGCTCCGGCAGGGAGTTTTCAGTTCGTAAGTCCGGCCAATCATGCAAGTTGAGACTTCCTCCGAGACTGCAGGTTATGTAAGATGGATCGCCCGGCGCGGCTTCGCCGAGACGCTGGTTTGTGCGATCGCGTTTTTCGTTTATGTCCCCACCCTCGGCTTTCAGTTCGTCTACGACGACATACCCCAAATCATCCAGAATCCCGCCATCCACGCGTGGCGCTACGTGCCGCACTACTTTACCTCCCATGCTTGGGCGGAACTGTATCCTAACGTCAGCGGCAATTATTACCGTCCCCTATTTCTGCTCTGGTTCCGCCTGAACCACGCGATTTTTGGGCTTAACCCGGTAGGGTGGCACCTCACGACGGTCCTGTGTCATGTCGCGGCGACCTACATGGTGTTTGCCCTGGTTCGGCGCCTGGCGACCAGCCCCTGGATTGCCTTCAGCGCCGCGACGCTCTTTGCCCTCCACCCCGTTCACCTCGAGAGTGTCGCCTGGGTGTCCGGCGTTACCGATCCCCTGATGGCGATTTTCCTGATCGGGAGTTTTCTGGCCTGGTTGCGGTTCCGCGAGCAAAATCGCTGGAGCTGGATGGGTCTCGCGCTGTCGTTGTTCGCCCTGGGACTGCTCGAAAAAGAGACGGCTGTCATTCTCGGCCCCATAGTTTTCGTGTACGCGTGGCTATACGCACAGGAGGGTTTTGGGATTTCGCGGTTCGCGATGGCCCTGAAGCAATCCTTGGCGTTTTTTGCGCTGACGATTTTGTATCTTGCCCTGCGGGCGCAGGTATTGCGTGGCTTCTCGCATTCCGTGACTCCCGTGACCTTGCGCAACATGGCGCTAACCGAGCCCTCGATTGTTTGGCTGTACTTTCGCCATCTGCTGTTTCCCGCAGGGCTCAGTGGGCTTTACGGTCTGCCCTACGTTGACAACCCGGCATCCGCAGCATTCCTGGTTCCCACGGCTCTGTTGCTGGCGCTGATCCTGGGGCTGGCACGGGGCATTCGACGGTTGGAAGACCCCCGCTTGGCGCTGTTTGCCTGCGCTTGGATGGTGCTGCCGATTTTCCCCGTCCTCTGGCTGCGTGCCTATGCCGAAGGCGATATTGCTCACGACCGTTATTTGTATATTCCTTCCATCGGCTTTGTCATGTTGGTGACGCTGTGCATGGCCGAGCTCGCCAAGCACTGGCACACGAGCCGGAAAACCCTGCCACTCGGCGGTCTCGCGGTGTTCGCGCTGGCCTACGCTTTGGGCACCGTGACCCAACAAACCTACTGGGCCACGGACCTGCTCCTCTATGAGCGAGCGTACCGGATGGCTCCCCGCGACAATTTGATATGCAACAATTTGGGAATAGCGCTTATGGGCGCAGGGAACCCCCCTGGCGCCATCGCTCTTTTTTCGCAAGTATTGGCGCGTGAGCCCGGATTTTGGCTTTCCAATTACAACCTCGGCTATGCCTATTACAGAATTGGAAAGCCCCAGGAGGCGGAGCTCTATCTCCGCCGGGCCATTAGTATCAATGCCACGGATTCCGATGAGTTCCTCTACCTGGGCCTGAGCGTTTGGCGTCAAGGCCGGGCCGAGGAAGCGGCACAGTACATTCAGCGCGCCATTCAGATTCGTCCCTCCGCTCCCGGCTACCACTTTGCTTTGGCGATGATCCGCCGCGATCAAAACAACCTTCCGGCCGCAGAATCCGAATTCAACCTGGAACTCCAATATCATCCGGAAAGCACCGTAGCGCGGCAGCAGTTGGATGCGTTGGCTTCCGGGGCAGGGACCGGGTCAAAGTAGAAAGGACTTTAACCCCTGTCAAGCAATTCAAGAATGTTACTTTCGTAACCTTTGCTTCCCGGCTATGTGTAGCTATAATTAGCCCGGATTTTCGATCATCTCGCGCGGGCCAACCCTGTTTCTCAACCCGGCGCCATTCCCGCGATGATTTTCGATGTGAGGCTAGCTCTTGCTTGAACAGTGGAACCGGTGGCTGGAGAATCATCCACGGATGGCCGGGGGGGGACTGTTTCTCACCGCCTATGTGGTCTTCTGCGGCACACTCTCTAACCAATTTGTTCACGACGACATTCCGCAGGTTCTTGAAAACCCATACCTCCGAAACGTTGGCCTCTGGACGCGGATCTTCACTGGATCCGTGTGGTCGTTCCGCGGGCCGGCGCAGCGCGACAACATGTATCGGCCGCTTCAGTTCATTACTTATTGGGCCCTATACCGCGTGAATGGCCCCAATCCCATTGTTTTTCACCTCTTCCTCCTGCTTTTCTACGCCGCCTCGGTGTGGCTGGTTTACCGTTTAGCATGCAAGCTGTTACCGAACTCCCTCGTGGCCTTTGCCGGAGCCTTGCTTTGGGCGTTGCACCCATTGCATGTGGAAACCACCGCGTGGATTTCGGCCCTCCCTGATCTGGGTGCGGCGTTCTTCTATTTGCTCGGCTTTCTGCTCTTTGTCCGTGCCGAGCAATCGGACGACCGGCCACTAGGCCGCCACATCCTTGCTGCCTCCGCCTTCTTTCCTGCATTGTTCTTCAAAGAAATGGCGCTCACTTTCCCGCTTCTCATTTTGGTCTACTGGTTCTTCTTTCCCGGGAAAAGCTCCTGGAAGAGCAAGGCTCTTTATTGGACGTTCGTCGCCGCCGCCGTGGCGGGTTACCTGGCGATCCGCATCGCAGTGCTGGGCCGTTTTTCGGAAGCGCCGAATTTGTTTAAGCCTTCCTGGCGCATGGGGGCCGTAGCCCTGGGCCTGCTGGGCCAACACGCCAAGCTTTTCTTCTGGCCTTTGCACCTTTCCATATTCCGTTCCTTCAGCTTAGCCGCAAGCCTGCATTCGCCGTGGCCCGTGGTCGCTCTGCTGATTCTGGCGGCGGCCCTTTTCCTTCGCAAGCGGGAACCGCTGATGGGATTCCTGATCATCTGGTGGGGAGTAACGCTACTGCCCTGTCTGGATGTTCGCCAGGTGAACTTGCCGGTGGCAGACCGCTTTTCGTTTCTACCCACGGTAGGCCCCTGCCTGGCCCTCGGCTATTGCGCCTTGGATTGGTTACCGCGCCACTTGGCGCGTTCCAACACATCTCCTGTCTCAGCTCTGGCTCTGGTGGTCCTGGCGGCGGTGTGGACGGTTCAGGACGTGCGTTCGGTCGCCCACTGGCGAGATAATGTCACGCTGTATGATCAAGCCTACGATGCCTCACCCACCTCCGCTTTGGCCCATCTGCTGCGCGGCGTAGTTCTGCAACAAAGGGACGGGAAGATGGACGCGGCCGCACAGGAATACCGGCTGGCGATCAAGCTTAATCTGGCCAGTGAGCGGCCGCTGGCCGGGGTTACCACGGACTGTTACGTGTTGCTCGGCCAGGTTGCCAACCTCCAGGGTCACATGCAAGAAGCCCTCGATGATTACCACCAAGCCCTCCGGGTGGCGCCTGGCAACAGCCTCGCCTACAAATCTCTGGGCATCATTTATTTCCCGCGCGGTGACTATGCCAAAGCCCAGGGGTATTTTCAGAAGGCGGTGGCGCTCGATCCCAATGAGCTGGAGTCCCGCTTTTATCTGGGGACTTGTTACTTGAAACTCGGGGAGCCGCGCCAGGCCGCCGCGCAGTTTCGCGCTGCTCGCGAAGCCGACTCGACTTATATTGAAGCTTACGAGGCCGAAGCGCGCGCGCTTGATGCGGCCGGTGATGCGACGGAGGCGGCGCGCGTCCGGGCATTGGCCAAGAAAAGGTAGCTGCACCGAGCACCGAAATTCGATATGGACCGTTCGCCTTCAAAGCTGCACCATTATCTAGTCCGGTCGCTGATGGTCTTGGCGTTGTTTTACGCCATTCTCGCCGGGTTGCGGACGGTGGCTGATTTCGATCTGGGTTGGCAGCTTGCGACGGGGCGATATGTTGTCCAGCACAAACTGATTCCCTACACCGATGTTTTTTCCTACACCATCCCAGGAAAAGAATGGATTTACCCTCCTTTCTCGGGCGTGTTGCTGTATGCATTTTATGTTCTCGGAGGTTACGCCGCGCTTTCGTGGCTGAGCGCGGCGGCTTGCGGCGCCACGACCGCCCTGCTTTTGCGACGGAATAGCGCCATCACGGCGGCCTTGGCTGTCGTGGCGGTGCCGGCGGTCAGTATCGCCACGACGCCGCGTGCTGAGCTGTTTACCACGGTTCTATTTGCCGGCTTTATTGCCATCTTGCTGGCGCCAGTTTCAAGGTGAGCGGGCCTGGCTTTGGCTGCTCCCTCCGCTCATGCTGGCATGGGTCAACTTGCACCTGGGCTTCATTGCGGGTCTGGCGATGATGGGGGCATACGTGATGCTTGAACTCCTGGAAATGCCCTTCGCCAGCCGTCGCAGCGCAGCATGGACGCGACTGCGGCGGACTGCGCCCTGGCTCCTGGCGACTGCCCTTGTGACCCTGCTGAATCCCTGGGGGCCGCGCATCTTTGTGGCGATTGCCCGCCAGCAGCGCAGCATGCAAGAGCTCGGTGGTTTCATCAACTGGTGGTTGAAGCCCTCCGCTTCATTCGCTGCGTTGCGGGGAGCCCTCAACTGGCACGATCCCGACAGCGGTTCCTGGTGGCTGGTGGCGGCAGTAATCGTGGCGGTCCTCGTTTCCCTCTGGCGAAAGCAGTTGGGCGTTGCCGTGGTGCTGGCGGGGGCTACCTACCTTTCGCTCAACCGTGTGCGTTACCAGGGATTGTTTGCCTGCCTGGCCGTGACCCTGGGCGGCGCGGCTCTCTCCGGTCTGGCGCTGCCCGCATGGAGTGCGCGCGCCCGGCGCCTCATCGATACCGGGCTTGGCCGCGGCTCGCTCGGCTCCCTGGGCCTGGCGCGACTCGTTCTCCTAGGAGGCGCGCTCTTGCTGGTTATGACCCGCTGCGCGGACCTGGTATGGAACCGCTATTATTTATTCGAAGGCCAGCTTTCCCTTTTCGGACCCGGGGTCTCCTGGTGGTATCCCGAGCGGGCTACTGCCTTCCTGCTCCGCGAGCACTTGCCGCGTAATATCTTCAACGATTTTAACCAAGGTGGTTATCTCACTTGGCGCATTGGCCCCGAATACCCGGATTATGTCGACGGCCGGCTGATCCCCTTTGGCGCCCTGTTTCTTACCCATCAACGCGACCTGATGCAACAGCCGCCGGAGTCGCCGGAATGGCAGCGTGAAGCCGATCTTCGCAACATCAACACAATCCTGGTCTCGGTGGCCCGTTACGGCGGCCTGGGGATTTTCCCGCTTCAGCAGTTCTGCGGGAGCGAGGCCTGGCGACCCGTCTACCTCGATGAGGTGGCAGCCATCTTCGTGCGCAACCGGCCCGAAAATGCCAAGTGGATCAACCACCTTCAGATCGATTGCGCGACGGTTCACATCGACCCACCCGCCACCGTGGCGGTGGGCTCGCGCGCGCGGCAGAACGCGGAACTCTTCAATTTCTATGCCAACGCCGGTTCGTTGCTTTACGTATTGGGACGGGGAGCCGAAGCGGCGAAGTACCTGCAATCGGCCGCGACGATTTTCCCCGATGACAGTAATCTGCATTTGACCCTCGGGCAACTGTTCCAGGCCTATAACCACCGGGACTTGGCAGAGCGAGAGTACTGGACGGCCGTGCGCCTCCGGCCGTCGGACATGAGCTGGTTTCTGCTGGCCCGGCTTTACGTCGACAACCGGCGCTTTGATGATGCGGCAAATGCGTATGCCCATTCCGCCGAACTCTCTTATCAAGCCTGCGACCGATACCTCACGCTGGGTGAGCTATACGTCCAGATGCGGCGGCCCGCGGAGGCGCTGAAAGCCTTTGCCCGCGCGGTCCGTCTAAGTCCCTATGCAAGCAACTCCCCGTGGGGGAGTTCGTTCTACGCTCGCGTGGCGGCGGGGCGGGCGCGTGCCTGGTGGAGCCAAGGCGATGTCGATCGCGCCATCGAATTTCAGAAACAAGCGGTGGACCTGACCCCGCTTGATCCCGCGCGCTTGACGCAACTTGCAGAATTGTACGAAGCGCAAGGCCGCGCCGACCTGGCGCAACAGGCCCACCAGCGCGCCGCCGAACTGCACTCGAAATGAAACTCCGGGGGGAGTGGACATTGTTAACCCGTCTGGATGATCTGCTTAAGAAGTACCATGCCATAGCCACTTGGCTGCTGATCCTGGTGGCGGTCATTTTTTACCAGGGAGTCTTGATTTGCGGCTTTGTTCATGACGATATTGAGCAGATTCTGAATAACCCCTTTGTTAAGAATCCGCACCTGTGGAGGCGGATTTTTCTGGCGCCGGTGTGGTCGTTCCAGGGACCCGCTGCGCAGAGCAGTTTTTACCGGCCGCTTCAAATCTTCACTTATTGGCTCATCTGCCGGGTGGCCGGTTTCAATCCCGGCGCGTACCACTTGTTTCAACTTGCCCTCTACTCCCTCACGATTTGGATCGTGTACCGGCTCGGCCGTAAGATCCTCCGGAACGAATTGGCAGCGTTTGCCGGGGCCTTGCTCTGGACGCTCCACCCATTGCATGTCGTGGCGGTGGCCTGGGCGGCCGCGATTCCTGAAGTCGGGTGTGCGCTCTTCTGCTTGCTGGGGTTCTGGTTCTTTCTGCGGGCTGAGGACCACTCCCCGACGAACTTCCGAGGGCACGTTGCGGCTGCGGCAGTTTATTTTCCAGCGCTATTCTTCAAGGAGGTAGCATTCAGTTTTCCGCTTCTCCTGCTGGCTTACTGGTTTTGCTATCCCCCCTCGCAGTCCTGGTTCCGGCGGGCGATCCACTGGCTTCCCTATGTGGCGGCCGCGGCGATTTGCGCGCTCATCCGCGTGGCAGTGATGGGCCGCTTTACTAATACCGTCCCGTCCCGGGGATTTAATCCGCCGGTGATCTGGGCGGCAATAGGCTTGCTGGGCCAGAATGCCAAGCTTTTTTTTTGGCCGGTCAACCTGAGTGAATTCCGCGATTTCGACCTTGCCGCCAGCGTGCGTTCGCCCTGGGCCTGGATAACGATGGCGGTTCTTGCTGCCGCGTGCGCCTGGCGCAAATACGATCCCCGCTTGAGCTTCCTGGTGCTCTGGTGGGCCGTGACGCTTCTGCCCTGTCTCGACTATCGCCATCTCAGTCTCCCGCTGGTTGCGGATCGATTCTCCTATTTGCCCTCCGTGGGTCTTTGCCTGGCCATCGGATACGTGGCTTTCGCTTGGCTGCCGCGGCACTTTCCGAATGTCCGTCACGCCCGGGTGGCCGTCGCCGCACTAGCCACCGTGGCGACGCTATGGTCGGCCCAAATCTTGCGGACCATTCCTCACTGGCGCGACAACGATGCGTTATTTGACTATTCTCTCCGTGTTTCACCCAATGCCGCCATGGTCCATTTCTATCACGGCGTGAACCTGCAATTCCGGGAGGGAGATTATGATGGTGCCGCCCGCGAATTCCACACCGCCTTGCGGCTGAACGCGCAAAGCCTCTCGCCTCTTTCCAACGTGACTTACAACGCTTACATCGGCTTGGGCCAGATCGCCCTCATTCAGGGCCGCGAGCCAGAGGCGCTTGACTACTTTAACAAAGCGGTCCGCCTGTTGCGGGGTTTCGACTATGCTTACGAGGTGCTGGGCTCTGTCTATTTCCCGCGGGGTGACTACGCGCGTGCGGCGGAATATTTTCAACAAGCGGTCCGCGCCAACCCGCTGAATGTGTCGGCGCGATTTTATTTGGGCACATGCGACATGAAGCTGGGCAAGCCGGCGCAGGCGGCGGAACAATTCCACGCCGCGCGCGAAGTGGACCCGGATTATTTTCAAGCTTATGAGGCTGAGGCTCGCGCGCTCGAAGCCGCGGGCGATCCAGCCGGCGCGGCTGGAGTACGACGCCTGATGCCCCGGCATTAGGGAGAGCCCCAGCAAAAAGAAGGCGAATTGGATGTCTGGCTGAACCGCGGCAATGAAGAAATCGGCAGGCACGCGCGCCTCGCGGGCGGAGTGCTGTTTCTGATCACTTTCGTGGTTTTCCATGGTTCCCTGGCCGGAACGTTTGTGTTTGACGACATTCCGCAGATCCTGCGGAACTCCAACCTGACAAGCTCGACTTATTGGCAGGAGGTATTTCGTGGCCCGGCGACAAACGCCAATTATTACCGCCCGCTCCCCTTCCTGTGGTATTGGGCCGTGCATAGGATCGCAGGGCTCAACCCGCAAGTTTTCCACTTGTTTCATCTCTGCCTTTGCGCTGGCACGGTATGGCTGCTCTTTCTCCTGGGGCGGAAATTGTTGGGTCACGATTTGGCAGCCTTCGCCGGCGCGTTGCTTTGGGCGCTGCATCCTTTGCACGTGGAAGTCCTCGCCTGGCTTGCCGCCCTGCCGGACGCGGGTGCGGCTTTCTTCATGATCGGGAGCTTTGGGCTCTTCCTTCGGGCCGAGAAGGAGGGCCCCCACGCGCTGGGGCGCCATGCTCTGGCGGCGTTGGTATATTTCCCCGCCCTTTTCTTCAAAGAGATCGCCCTCAGTTTTCCACTCCTCCTTGCCGCCTACTGGGTTTTCCTCGGCGCGAAGCAGCCCTGGTCCCGCCGTGTGGTGCGATGCTGGCCTTACGCGTTGGCGCTGGCTGGATACGTGGCGGCGCGCATCGCGGCGCTGGGGCGTTTTTCTACAGCCCCACAGGCCGGGAAGACCTCCCTGCACATGATCGGTGAGGCCGTAGGGATTCTTGGTCAGCACGCCAAGCTCTTCTTTTGGCCGGTCAATCTAAACTTGGCTCGTACTTTTGACTTATCCGCCAGCCTGCATTCACCTTGGCCCTGGTTGGCCTTGCTGGCGATCCTCGCGGCAGCCGTTCTTCAGAAGCAGCAACCGGTGATGGGGTTTCTCGTCATGTGGTGGGCCATAACCCTTTTGCCTTGCCTGGACGTTCGGCAGTTTGTCGGCCTTCCGGTCGAGGACCGTTTCTCGTATCTGCCTTCCGTGGGGCTGTGCCTGGCCATCGCCTTCGGGGCCTTGGTGCTGGCGCCCCAGCGTCTGCCGCACCTCGCGCCCACGCCCGGGCTGGTCCCTGGTTTGCTTGTGGTGATGGGGCTGTGGACCGTCCAGGACATTCGCACCGTCCCCCACTGGCGTGACGACGCAGCGCTCTGGACCCATACCGCAAGCGCTGCTCCGGATTCGGCCCTGGCGCACTTGTATCACGGGATAATCCTGGAGCATCAAACGGGCGACTTCGACGGCGCCGCGCGGGAATACCAGACCGCCCTGCGGCTGAACGAAGCGAGCTTCCGGCCCACGGCCGGAATGATCTACGAGTGCGACCTCGGTTTGGGCCGCATCGCCCTGATAAAGGGGCGCACCCCGGACGCGGTCGCTTACTTCGAAAAAGCCGTGCACATAGCCCCGGTCCTGAGTCCGGCCTATCGGGCACTCGGCGCGCTTTATTTTCCCCAGGGCGATTACGCCAAGGCAGCGCAATATTTCGTCCGGGTCGTAAAGATCGATCCGCAAGACCTCGAGGCTCGATTTTTTCTCGGCACGTGCTGGCTGAAACTGGGCAAGCCGGCGCAGGCGGCGCAACAATTCCACGCCGCGCGCGCCATGGACCCCAGCTATTCCCAAGCTTATGTGGCGGAGGCGGCGGCACTGGAAGCTGCCGGTGACAAGGCCGGCGCTGCTCGCGTCCACGCTGAAATGTCCGCTCGCTAGATTGTTGGCAACGACTGTTGGTAGTGACTCATTTTGAAGTGGCACGGCCATCTTGGCCGTGACCGGTCACGGGCGGGAGAAGCTGTGAAAAAATCGATTTTGCTGATTTTGGCACTCTGCGTTTTCAGTGATTTACATTGTGGATAACATGCCAAGAATCGATTTTTTCACAGCTTCGGACGCCCGTGCCACATCAAAATGAGTCACTACCCGACGAATCTGGTACTTTACTGTGGTGTCCTCTCGTGCTAGAGTTTGATAAGGGATCAGGGCCGATCACTGGATAATTATAATTTGCAACGCCTCAGAAATGGAGGGACGACTATGGAGTCCACCGGGCAAACACGCGCACCTTTAAGCAGCTTTGATGAGTGGGAAGACTTCCTCAAGCAAAGGTATCCCGCTGCACCCCCAGAAGCAGGCAGGCTGGCCACGGCGAAGCCAGTGCCGGGCATGGACCCTGACAAGAAGGCAGAGGATTTCCGTGACCACAGCGCCGATACCAGGGCTTCGGTGAAGGAATTCTATCGGCTTAACCACACCTACCAGACGCGCGAATTCGTCCTCGCCAAGCAGCGCGAGTTCACAAGCCGGCAAAGGACGCAGATGGGGATTTGGGAGGCCATGGAGTACCTCAACACCCTCGTGGATGATAGTGATCCGGACACCGACCTCCCGCAGATCGAGCACCTGCTCCAGACCGCCGAGGCCTGCCGGCGCGACGGACAGCCACGCTGGTTCATCCTCACCGGCCTGGTGCATGATCTGGGAAAAATCCTGTGCCTCTGGGGCGAGCCGCAATGGGCCGTCGTTGGCGACACGTTTCCAGTTGGCTGCGCCTATTCTCCCAAGATCGTGTTCCCCGAATACTTCGCCGCGAACCCGGACTCGGCCGTGCCCGAGTACCAAACCAGGTTGGGCATCTACGAGGAGCACTGCGGACTGGACAAGGTGGACATGTCATGGGGCCACGATGAGTATATGTATCACGTCGCCAAGGATTACCTGCCGGAGGAAGCTCGCTACATGGTTCGCTATCACTCCTTCTACCCCGCCCACCAGGAGGGAGAGTACGAGTACCTGATGAGCGAGCGCGACAAGACCATGTTCAAATGGGTGCGCGAGTTCCAGAATTACGATCTGTACTCGAAGAGCAAGGAGCGGCCGAATCTTGAGGAACTTCGGCCTTATTACGAGCAACTGATCGCCGAGTACTTCCCGCCCCAGATTGCGTGGTAGGGATCAGCAAGATCAGAACCACCGGCTCATGATGGCCTTCTGCTCGGTGTAAAACGCGACGGCGTCTTTGCCGTGGGCGTGCAGGTCCCCAAAGAAGGAGTTCTTCCATCCGGCGAAGGGGAAGAAGGCCATGGGGGCGGCGACGCCGACGTTGATCCCCACCATACCCACTTCAATTCGCGAGGAGTATTCGCGCGCCGATTTGCCGTTGCTGGTGAAAATTGACGTGGCGTTGCCGAAGGGCGAGCGGTTTACCAATTGGATGGCCTCGTCCAGCGTCTTGACTCGAATCACGGAGAGGACGGGCCCGAAAATCTCTTCTTTGGCGATGGTCATCTCAGGAGTGACGTGGTCGAAAATCGTGGGCCCCAGGAAGAATCCGCCGCTTGCCGACTTGAACCGGCGGCCGTCGCACAGTGGCGTGGCCCCCTCGGCGACGCCCTTTTCGATATAGCCTGCGACACGTTTGCAATGATCGGAAGTCACCAGCGGCCCCATCTCGATCCCTTTCTGAGAACCGTCTCCCACAACTAGAGCCTCAGTGCGTTTGGCCAGCAAATCCAGGAGCGGGCCGGCGGCCTCGCCCACGGGCACCAGCACACTGCCCGCCAAGCATTGCTCCCCCGCAGCGCCAAAGGCCGAGCCGATGATGGCCTCCACGGTCCTGGGCATATCCGCGTCGGGCATCACCACTAAATGGTTTTTCGCGCCGCCCAACGCCTGCACCCGCTTCCCTTCCGTTGCCGAGGTGGAATAAATGTATTGGGCCACCGGCGTCGAGCCCACGAACGACACCGCTCTCACCAAGGGATGGTGCAATAGCGCATCCACCGTTTCCTTGCCACCGTGGATCAGGTTCAGAACGCCCGCCGGCAAACCGGAGTTCGCCAGCAACTCGATGACGCGCGTCGGCGTGAGCGGGACCTTTTCCGAGGGCTTGAGCACGAAGGAGTTGCCGCAGGCGATCGCAAACGGGTACATCCACAGGGGAACCATGGCGGGGAAATTGAAAGGCGTAATACCGACACAGACGCCCACGGGTTGCCGAATCGTCTTGCAGTCGATTTCCCGCGCCACGTCGTTCAGCGAATCGCCCATCATCAGGCTGGGCATGCCGCAGGCCACTTCCACCATCTGGATCCCTCGCCGAACTTCCATCTGGGAGTCCTCGGTGGTCTTGCCGTTTTCGCGGGTGAGGATGGCCGCCACCTCCACAGCGTGCTCCTCCAACAGGGCTTTAAAGCGATAGAGCACTTGCACGCGCTCCACCACGGGCACTTCGCGCCACTTTAGAAAGGCCTCGTGCGCGCTATGAACGGCGCGGTCCACGTCCGCCTCGTTCGCGAAGGGCGCCTCCGCCAACACGGCTCCGGTGGCGGGATTCGTGACCGGCAGGGTCTTGCGGCCTTCCGGCTTCTCCCACGTCCCGTTGATATAGAAGCCGACCAAACCCACGGCAGATCCAGTAGCAATCATCGTTCCCTCCCGTACGGGCACCATTTCAACTTTACGCGCTCACTCATTGCCCGAAAAAGCGTTTCACACAGAGATCACGGAGAAGAACGCACAGAGGACGCTGAGAAAGCCTGGAATGCGCTGGCTGCTTCTATGAACTCTGTGTGAACCGCGCTTGCTTCTTCTTTTTCTTCCCGCGTTCCTGTCAGGAATCACCCCTCGCCTTCCAGTTCCGGAAGCTCCACAGGCGCCGGCGATCGATGCATCAGAGCGAGGTAGAGAACTGTAGCGCATCAGACCCGTAGTCCAAGGTCTGCGGCTTTTCGTTCCAATGGCCCGCTTGTTTAAGAGCCGCGGACTTTGAACCCCAGATCCGCGCTAGCTCGGCTTCGAAGAGTAAGCCACCGGAACAAGGAACTTGTGCCGCGGCGTCCACACCTTGACGCCCAATCTCTCGCACGCCTGCTCAAGCGATTTGTCTCCCTCTTCGCAGACTACGACGGGCACCGTTGCGTGGACTCCATACTCGATTTCAAGCATCACCTTGCCGACTATGGCCTGCCCGATCACCCAACGGTTAAGGCCCCAATCCGCCTCAATGGCTTCGACCGTTTTGTTTTTTACCAGTTCCTTGAACGCTTCCCGACCGGGGGATTTCGTGAGCCGGCCGCTCGACGCTTCAGGTGGAATAACGCGAACCCCGTCAAGGTACCGATGCTTGCTCTCGCGCGAGTGCTCCCCGACGGTCACTTGGGTGTAGATGTCTCCGCCGACTTCCCGGCGGTACTTTCTAAGGAGATCGTCGTCAATCTTGGACATGTGCCATCCTCTGAGTTATTTCCATGCTCCTCCCCGCGCTGCGCGCCGCAGGTACTGCCCGCGGCCCGGCTTGCCAAAGAATTCGCCCTTGTCCACAATCACTTCCCCGCGAGAAATCACCGTGCGGGCGTTGCCTTTGATTTCAAAGCCCTCAAACATCGAATAGTCCACGCGCATGTGATGCGTTTTGGCGCTGAGAGTGTGGATGGCTTCGGGGTCCCAAATCACCACGTCGGCGTCACTGCCCGGAGCGATTTCGCCCTTGCGGGGGTACATGCCAAAAATGCGGGCCGGCGTGGTGGAGGTGATTTCCACAAAACGATTGAGGGTGATTTTCCCTGCATTCACGCCGTAGTGATAAATGAGTTGCAGCCGATTCTCGATGCCCGGACCACCGTTGGGAATCTTGGTGAAATCATCCCTGCCCAATATCTTCTGGTCGGCGAAGCAAAACGGGCAATGGTCGGTGGAAACCACTTGCAAGTGGTCGTGCTTGAGTCCATCCCAAAGTTTGGGTTGGTGCTCCTTGGTGCGCAGGGGTGGGGTGAGGACGTACTTGGCGCCTTCGAAGCCCGGGCGCGCGAGGTCGTCGATGGAAAGCAGCAGATACTGCGGGCAAGTCTCCGCAAACGCCGGCACGCCGCGGTCGCGCGCCTCGCGCACTTCATTCAGGGCATCCTCGGAAGTTAGATGCACGATGTAAACCGGCACGCCGGCGATTTCCGCCAGGGCGATGGACCGGTGCACGGCCTCGGCCTCGGCCTTTGGAGGCCGCGTGAGCGCATGGTAGATGGGTGCGGTCTTCCCTTCGGCCAGCGCGCGCGCCACAAGCACGTCAATCACGCTGCCGTTTTCGGCGTGCATGCAGATCAGCGCGCCGTTCTGGGCGGTCTGCGAAAGCGCCTTGAAAATCGTGCCGTCATCCACCATCAAAGAGTTGGGGTAGGCCATGAACAGCTTGAAGCTGGACACGCCCTCGATCACCATGTCATCCATGTCCTCGAGGCCCGCGCCTGCGAGGTCGGTGACAATCATGTGCAGGCCGTAATCGATGGTGGCGCGGCCCTCGGCCTTATTCCACCAGGTGTCGAGCGCGTCGCGCATGCGGGTGCCGCGCGCTTGCGTCGCATAATCAACGATACAAGTGGTGCCGCCGAACGCCGCAGCGCGCGTGCCCGTCAGGAAATCGTCGCTCGAAATGGTGCCGCCCAAGGGCATATCGAGATGGGTGTGGGCATCGATGCCGCCGGGGATAACGTACGTGCCCGTGGCGTCAATCACCCGGGAATCGGAGGCGGCGGCAATGCCCAAACCGACCTGGCTAATGCGTTCACCCTCGATCAGCACATCGGCCTTGCGGGTTTCCTGCGCGGTAACAACCGTGCCATTGCGAATTAGTGTGGTCAAGGGCCCCTCAGTCCAACATGCGGACAGTGGCGGATATTATGAAGCGCCTGCTACGAGGAATCAATCGAATGTGCGCCTTCCCCGCCTCCTCTTGCTTTGCGGACAGGAGGAACTCGGTGCCGGATTTACTTCGGGCTCTTTCCTGCGGAAAGGAGTATTGCCCCGGTCCGAAGGGAGGCAAACTGGCGTATACTCGCGGGCGCCGGAAGGCCCCGAGGCGAGCCCCGGCTTGGCATCAAGAGGTCAGCTCTGGGGAACGCCCCGTGGTTCCTCAGCCTCATCTCGTGAAAAGCCTCGAGGAGCGACACCGATGGGCCTGTTGTTCTGTTTTCTGGGAGCGATTTCCTTCGGCCTTTTAGGCAGTGCGTTGAAGGCCGCGGAACGAAGGAAGGCCAACGCTGCCGGGTTGGTGGTGGCGGCCTATGCTTGGCCCGCCTTGATGATGTTGGTGAGGACCCTGCTTCTCAAGCCCGGTGGTCATATTCCAGCCAAGGTATTTATGATCGCCGTGATCTTTGGTATTTGTGCGGCCGTTGCTTCTTTAGCTTTTCAAGTGTCGATCAGCATCGGCAAGGTCACCGTGGGCTGGTTGATGATGAATCTCTCCGCCGGGGTTCCGGTGGCGGTTTCGATCTGGATGTACCGCGAGAAATTGACCCCTCTAAAGGTTGGGGCGTTCGGGCTGGTGGTCGTCTCAATCGTCTTCCTGGCTTACGGTCAGGTGATCGAAAAACGCGCTCGACGGCAATCCTGCGAAAGGAGAATGAGTCTGCCATGTGGTTCCTGCTGATGGTCGTGATACTTCTCACCAACGGAATGAGCGCCTTCGGTCTCAAGATGCTGGCGGGGTGGGGCCTTCCCGAGACTGTCAAATACCCCTACTTGACCATTTGGTACGCCGGCGGCCTGGCGGCGATTGCCCTGCCCATGATCCTCAAAGGGATGCGCGTGGGAAAGACGGAAATCTTTTGGGGAGCGGCGGCGGGAGCGCTGAGCATCGGGGGGCAAGTCGCGATGGCCGTGGCGCTGAGTTCCGGTGTCCCTGGACACGTGGTGTTTCCTATCGCCATTGGCGGATCGATTTTCGTGGTGGCCCTGGCCGGGCGGCTGGTGTTCGGGGAGCGCATGAATCCACCCACCGCCCTGGGCGTGGCCTTGGGGTTTGTGGCCGTAATTCTGCTAGGCGTGAGTTGATAAATTAAACCAGCGTCTTACTTTCCATCCGCTTTGAACCACGTAGCTTTTACATCCTCGATCACCTCGAGCGCTGCTTGCTCAACCTGCTGTGCCCCCCATTGGGGGTCGAAGTGCGCACGTGGGTCCTGGGCCTCTCGCAGGGTGTGATCGGGCGTGGGCACGCAATCAAAGGTGTCCCCATCTACGATGGCGTAGTCCACATTGGCGAGCTTGCCCGTCGAAGGGAGTTTGGAAAGGTCCACGGAGCCCGGCCAGGTGGCTTCCAGCATCGAGGTCTCTTCCGACGCCGCATGGCCGATCGCTCCGGCCACCAGGGACCGCGGGAATCCCGGGTAGACCCACATGACGCGCTTGGGCTCGAAGCCGGAGTTGAATTCCCGGCACAACCGGTCCAGCACGGAGCGCTGATTGTCAGCGCCGTGCCCGTTCACGATCAGCACGCGACGGAACCGCATGCGGGCGAAAAGGATATGCAGGGCGTCACGCACCACCGCGGCAAAGACCTCTTCACGAAAATAGGCGCTGGCCACAGAATTCTTGGGAAAATCCATTCCTTCGATAAAGGCATCGCGGCTAAACCCTAGCGACTCCAGCATATTGGGATTACGCTCGCGCTCCGTCCCGACAAAGAGCGGGGGGTAATACGGACACTGGAAATCCCGAGCCAGGCGGCGGGCGAAGGCGTGCGCCAGCAGGTTGTCGCATCCCATGGCCAGGTGCGGCCCATGCCACTCGACGGGCGCCAGCGGCAGCAGCACCAGGCCGTTGCGTTCCCGCGCCGCCGCCACCTCATCGGGAAACAGAAAGGCCATATTCCAGTCCCCCTGCTCAATGGGGCGTTTCGCCTCGCCTCTAAAGGTATCCGGCATATCATTCCTCCTCTCTCAGCAGGCTTTGCGATCAAAAACCAGAATGTATGAAGCCGCTCGCCCGCCTATCTTCACTCACGGTTGTAATTCCGGCAAGGGGTCGCCGCAATTATTTTCCCGAGTATACGACTACGAATGGTTTGATCCCGTCGACCCATGAACGGTGAGGTCGTTCTTTATCTGAAATCGACAATTACCCCATCCCCGAACACACTGCGCGGAACACGGTAATAATCACAGTTGAACGGCAGGGTTACTCGGCATACAATCTTGGACCGATGACGCGATGAAATTGCCCCCCTGAGGGCATTTACGATCAGACCTTTCGGGGATGGTGGACAGGGACGGCCAAGAAATGCGCACTAGCGACCGAGTTTTCATGGAGATCCCGATTATCATCTCGGGAACTGACCCTAAGGACCGGCACTTCGTGGAGAACACCAGAGCCCTTGTCCTCAGCCGACGAGGCGCCAAGATAATTTCCGCCCATGCTTTGGTTCCACAGCAAACGCTCACGTTGCAATGTTTGAAGACTGGCCTGGAGGCGGCTATACGGGTGGTAGGCCCCATCGTGGGAGAAGTGGAGGGTTGCCACTATGGGGTTGCCTTCCTGCACCCCGATGTAAACGTCTGGGGCATCAATTTTCCATTGCTGGACGGCACGGAGAACCCGGCGGGCCGGGTGTTTCTGGAGTGCGCAGACTGCGGGGCTCAGGAGGTCGCGCACCTGGACGTTTTCGAACTGGAAGTCCTTTTGGCGAATGAATGCCTCTCGCGCCCCTGCCAGCAGTGTAACAATACCCACCTTATGGATGCGGTCCGCGTCGCGAGAAGAATCGGTTCCGGCCGGTCAAGCGGCTCCGGCCGGTCAAGCGGCTCCCGCCTCCCCACGCCATACTATTCAGGAACGGAAGTGGCCGCGCATAAACCTCAAGGTCGTTGTTTGTCTCCGTGAACCCGTACAAGGCGAAGAAGTAGTCTCTACGGAAAACGTTTCGCGGGGAGGGTTTCGCTTCGTAAGCCGCAGGGATTACCCCGTAGGCACCGTCATTGAAGCCGCCCTGCCGTACTCACCCGGCGCCGCCAACATTTTCACTCCGGCAAGAATCGTCCATCGAGAATTGGGTGTCGGCGCGGAGACCTTTGCTTACGGGGTCGCCTATATCCCTTCCCCGTTGGCTCCCTCCCTGACGGGGATGCGAATCACTCACCCCAAATAGCCTCCGGTGTGGAAAGGTACGGCTAACCTCCCATGATCTCCCGAATCTTGGTGACGAGGGTGTTGGGATCGTAAATGGGTTTTTCCAAATAGGCGTTGGCGCCGGAGGCGGCGAGCAGGCGCTGGCGGTCGCCTTCCATGGCGTGGGCGGTAGCCAGCAGAATGGGCAAGGTCTTACCTTCAGGGAGTTGGCGAATTAGTTGGGCGAGTTCCAGGCCATCGACGGGGCGCCCCTGGTAGCGGCAATTGCGCAGGGATACATCCAGGACCATGGCGTCGAAAGCAGAGGCTGCAACCTGCGCCAGGATGGCCTCCACGTCTTCGTTGAAGGTGACTTGGAAGCCACCGCCACGCTCCAGCGCCAAGCGATAGAACTTGGCGACCAAAGGATTATCTTCCACTACGAGAATGCGAAGCATCAGGAGTCCAGGATAAAGTTTCAGGTTTCAGGTGCCAGGTGTCAGGTCCCTTTCTCTCCAAGGCGACCAGGGGAGAGGGGAACCAGAATGCTGAACTGAAGTTCAGCACTACTTTTTCTAATCACCGTCCACCCACTGCCACTGCCTACTGCCTACTCTCGCTGGCGTCTGCCGGCTTTGACCCGCGCAGGATTTCTTCCAGCCGCGCCAGGAATTTCTCCCCTTCCAGAGGTTTCTGCCAAATCTCCGGCGCGATCTGGAGAAGCGTGAGCCGCTCATGAACTTCCGCGGGGTCATAGCCGGTGACCATAAAGTAGTAGATCTCACGCATCAACGCGCCCGTTTGCAGTTGGGCCACCAAATCCGCGCCGTCGCCCAGTTCCGCCCCTGGCCGCTGGGGTAGGGCCAAATCCACAATGACGATCTGCGGACGAAAGCGGCGCGCGGCGTCGAGCCCGTCGTCGGCGGTCGCCGCGGTCAGAACATAATAACCATGCTTGGTCAGCAGGGTCTTGAAGTAGTGGCGAAATTCGGCATCGTTATCGACCACCAGAACTCTTGCGCCACTTTCGTCTCCCCCCGCCATCAGGGCTTCTTTGCCCTTCACGTGCACAACGTCTTCCTGTTCCCGCCGCACGGGAAGCGAGAACGTCACGGTGGTTCCGCACCCCACGCCCGCGCTACAAAGCCTAATGCGCCCCCCCATCATTTCCACCAAGCTACGGCAGATCGAAAGCCCCAGGCCGCTGCCGCCTTGTTGGCGAGTGAAGGTGGTATCCAACTGGTGGAATTTCTCGAACAAGTGCTGTTGCTTGGCCGGAGCGATGCCGATGCCCGTATCCTGGACCTCCAACTCCACAAAACCGCGCTCCGGGAAGGACCGTCCGCGCAGGGTGATCCATCCCTTATCGGTGAACTTCACCGAGTTACTCAACACGTTGATCAGGACTTGTTTGGCGCGCGCCTGGTCCGCGGTCACCGTGGGCAGCAGCGCGGCCTCCGTCTCATCGATCAGGGTCAGGTGTTTGGCCGCCGCCTGGAGGCTCACCACGGCTTTGGCTTCCTGGATGACCGACTTCAGGTCAACGGTCCCCGGAGCCAGGCGCAGTTTGCCCGCCTCGATCTTCGCCACGTCCAGCAGGTCGTTGACGATGGTGAGCAAATGTTCGGCGCTGGAATAGACATCGCGCAGCAGTTCACGTTCCTCATCACGGCTGTCGCACAGGCCATCAAGAATCAGGCGTGTGAACCCCAAAATGGAGTTGAGCGGCGTGCGCAGCTCGTGCGAAGTAGTGGCCAGGAATTCCGTCTTGACGTGGCTCAGCTCCGCCAATTCAAAGTTCGCGCGTTCCATTCGCCGGTTCAGTTCGCGCAAGTGGCGAATACTCTCCTGGAAATAGGACTCGCACATCATGTTCAGGTCGAGGTTCAGAATTTTGTCCAGGGCCAGCCGGGTGAGTTCCAGTTGGTGGGGCTCGGAGGGGATGACTTCCCCCAAGCTTGCCTGAAGGTGGGTGCGTACCACCCCCATGGCGCTGATCATGTAGCGCTGGGGCAGGCCGATCAGCACGTGGCGCACGCCGATTTTGTAGCGCTCGGCTGCGTAATCCTCATCGAAGGGGCCGCGGAACAAGCGCTGCGCATAAACTTGCAGCGTCCGCTTCAAGCGATCAATCTGTTCCTGCCCCCCCGTGAAAACCTTGCCCGCTTCGGGATGCTGGGTGATCTGGCCGTAAAAACGCTCCGACATGGCCGGCAGGTAGGGGTCCATGCGCCCCCCTACAGCTTGAAGCAAGCTCGCATCCTCTTCGCTAAAGCCGACGTACCGCTTCATCTCCTCGAAGAATGTTTCGGGCTTTCTGGTCACCTTATCGGCCTTATGGTAAAATTAAACACTGTGTGGCGCTGAAAAGGAAATATCATAACATTGGAACGGGCACGGCTAAAACGTCTTTTGCGGTTTCCGCCCACCTTCCGCCAGAACCTGGTGGTGCTGGCAACCTCGCTGGCCGGAATTATTTTGCTGGTGAGCGTGGAAGGCTATCGGCATGGCCTGACCCTCACGGTGGGGCTGGCGGTGGCGATGCTGGCCGCGCTCTCTGCCGCCACGGGGATGCTCATTTACCAAGAGCGCCAGTCTTGGGCCATTCTGAGCGAATTGCGGGGAGCCATCAGCAAGATCGCCCCCACCTATCCCCCTCTGGTTCAGATCGGCCCACCCCCTAACAGCACTCTGGCGCTCGAAAAAGAAATACTGGCGCTCACCGACAACTGGCGCGAGTTCTGCGACCACTGCCAGCGCGTCCACGATACCGAAATGGTGCAAGCGGAGCACTTGGCGACCATGGGAGAGCTGGCCGCCGGCGTGGCGCATGAAATCCGCAACCCGCTGGCGGGCATCGCCGGCGCGATCGAGATTATCAGCAAGGATTTCCCCAAGGATCACGCCGACCGCGAAATCCTGGATGACCTTCGCCAAGAGGTGCGGCGCATTGAGAAAGTCTTGAACGATCTACTGACCTACGCGCGCCCCAAGGCTCCGCAATTCGGTATGGCGGACTTGAAGGACACGGTGGCACACACCTTGCAGCTTGCCCGCCAGCAGATCGGCAACAAGAACGTGGAGTTCTCCATCCAAATCCCCTCCCCCCTCCCGCGTTTCCGCATGGATCCCGGGCAACTGCACCAGGTTTTGCTGAATCTGGTACTCAATGGTATCCAGGCGCTTGACCAGGAAGGTAAGATAACGATCCAGGCGCGAGTGCTGGGCGGCTCCGGCGCGCCGAATCGGCCGAACTATATCGAAATCGCGGTCAGCGATACGGGCGGGGGAATTTCGCGCGAGCAACTCGAGAAAATCTTCCGGCCTTTCTACACCACCAAGCGGGGCGGGACGGGCTTGGGGCTTTCGCTTTGCCGGCGCATCATCAGCCAGCACGGCGGGACGCTGACCGCAGAAAGCGAACTCAATAAGGGAAGCCGCTTTATCATCCGCCTCCCCATGCGCGAGACCGTCGAGGAAGCGCAAGTGCTCGGGACTCGGGAATAGGGACTGAGTCAATTATGAATTATGAATTACGAATTACGAATGCCGACCACTTGGCCGGTGTCGATGAGGGCCGAGGTGCGCGGTGTTTCATAATTCATAATTCAGAATTCATCATTTCCCTAGCCCCCAGTCCCTAGCCCCCAGCGCCCAGCCCCGAGGATTGTCTATGCCCAATGAAAAAGTTCTGATTGTCGACGACGAAAAGCTGATCCGCTGGTCGGTGCGCCGCCAATTGGAAGAGTGGGGCTACGCAGCCATCGAGGCGGAAAGCGGCACGGGCGGCCTCGCGCAGATTCGCGCCGAATCGCCTGACCTCATCCTGCTGGACGTGCGGCTGCCGGATTTGAGCGGCATCGAAGTCCTGCGCGAAATCAAGCAGAACAACCTTTCCATTCCCGTCATTATGATTACGGGTGACCCGCAGCTCGATGACATCAAAACCGCCATCAAGCTGGGCGCGCTCGACTTCATTAAGAAGCCGCTCGATTTCGATGAGCTGCAAGTCACCCTGGCCAACGCCATCGACCGCTCGCGCTTGCGCTCCGAACGCGACAGCCTGCGCGACGAGGTTCGCAAACGCTCCGGCTACCACGAAGTGGTGGGCAAATCCCCCCGCATGATCGACTTAATGAACTTTGTCCGTAAGGTGGCGGTGAGCGAAACCTCCACCGTGCTGATCCAGGGCGAAAGCGGCACGGGAAAAGACTTGGTCGCCAAGGCCATCCACTACGACAGCGTCCGCAACGACAAGCCCTTCGTGACCATCAACTGCTCGGCCATTCCCGAAACCTTGATGGAAGCCGAGCTTTTTGGGCACGAACGCGGCGCCTTTACCGATGCCAAGGCGCAGAAGAAGGGGCTGTTTGAAGTGGCCGACGGCGGCACCCTGTTCCTGGACGAAATCGGTGAGTTGTCCACGTACCTGCAAGCGAAACTGCTGCGGGCGCTGGAAGATCAAACCATCCGCCGCATCGGCGGCGTGAAGGATATCGGTGTGGACATCCGCGTCATCGCCGCTTCCAATCGTGATCTGGAGCAGGGCGTGCGGGAGGGAACTTTCCGCCAGGACTTGTTCTACCGGCTCAGTATTATCCCCATCTTTATTCCACCCTTGCGGCATCGCAAGGAAGATATCCTGCCCCTCGTGGAGTTCTTTATCGAGCGCTACAACTTCCGTTTTCGGAAGATGGTGAAAGGCATCACACAGGAAGCCCGCGACCTGCTGCTCCAATACGACTGGCCGGGCAATGTGCGGGAGTTGAAGAACGCCGTGGAGCGCGCCATGATCCTGGAGGATTCGGATTACATTCGCCCCACCTACCTGCCCATCCAGGTGACCGGACAGGCGCAAGGGTACGATAACGCCATGCCGGTGAGCGTGCCGGAAGGAGAGTCCACCGATACTCCCCTGATGGTCAGCAGCACGGCGGCGTCCTGGCAGCCACTTCCTTCGGGAAGGATGATCCCGGTGCTCGAACTGCCCAAGCAGGGCACCTCGCTGGAAGAAGTAGAGCGCGAACTGGTGGGGCTGGCGCTCAAGCAAACCGCCGGCAATCAGACCCACGCCGCCAAACTGCTGGATATTTCCCGCGACGCCCTGCGCTATAAGATGAAGAAGTTCGGGTTCGATGCGGAAGCGGGGACGTGAAGGAGAACCCATGGGATTGCTTCGCGATACGGATGTGGAGGAAATCCGCACTCGGCTCCAGCCCATGACCTCACCCGTCAAGCTGGTGCATTTTACCCAGGAGTTGAATCTCGAATACGGCCGCGAAGCCCGGCAGTTGCTCGAGGAGCTTGCGCAGATTTCTGACAAGCTCTCGCTCGAAACCTACAACTTTCTGATCGACCGGGAGAAGGTCGCCGAATACGCGGTCGATAAAGTCCCGGCCACCGTGATCCGCAATGCGAAGGATTACGGCATTCGCTTTTTTGGCCTGCCCGCCGGGTACGAGTTCGCGGCCCTGCTCGACGCGATTCTGGCGGTTTCGGAGGAGGATTCGGGATTGCTTCCCGAAAGCCGCGAGAAGCTGGCCCAGCTTAACCAGCCGCTCCACCTGCAAGTGTTTACTACACCCACTTGACCCCATTGCCCGCCGGCCGTGCGCCTGGCCTACCAGTTCGCCATGGAAAGCGACCTTGTCCGCGCCGATGGCATTGAAGCCACCGAATTCCCCGACCTCGCCGAAAGGTTTCGCGTTTTCGCTGTCCCCAGGACCATCGTTAATGGGAAAGCCCATGTCGAAGGCGCTCTGCCGGAAGGGCTTTTCCTGGACGCGATCCTGAGAGCAGTTGATAGTCCATAGTCGTGAGAGCAGTTGATAGTCGATAGTTGATAGTCGATAGTTCATAGCGGCTCGTTTTAACTATGAACTATCGACTATGAACTATCAACTGTTCTTCAGTACTTTAGAACCGAATGCACCGCGTACTGGCTCAACTTGTCGCGGCCCTTCAACTCTTCCAGTTCAATCACGAATCCGATTCCGGCCACGCGTCCGCCCAGTGATTCCACCAGGCGAGCGGTGGCGGCGGCGGTTCCGCCCGTCGCCAGCAGGTCATCAATGATCAGCACTTCCTGTCCCGGGCTGATGGCGTCGCGGTGAATCTCGATCGCGTCTTTTCCATATTCAAGGTTGTAAGGCATGGTGGCCCGTTCGGCGGGCAGCTTGTTGGGCTTGCGCGCCGGCACAAATCCCGCGTTCAGGCGGTAGGCCACCATGGGCGCGAAGATAAACCCGCGCGCTTCAATGCCAATGACCCGATCAATCTTCTGCGCCAGGAAAGTATTGGCGAGGACGTCCACGGCCCAATGCAAGCCCACCGGATCTTTCAAAAGCGTGGTGATGTCGTAAAAGAGGATGCCCGGCTTGGGGTAGTTGGGAATTTCGCGAATCAGCTTTTTGAGATCGATCACAGGTCCTCCGTATAATTCCGGTACTGGGTGCTGGGGACTGGGGGTTGGGGACCAGTTCTTTCCTAGCACCTATCACCTACCTCTTCGTCGCGCGCATCGTGATTTGCTAGGATCGGGGCGGGTTGCAGGGACGGGCTGCGGTTTTGGTTTTTCCCTAGCACCTAGCCCCCAGTCCCCAGCACCCAGGTTTACCAGCCTCCCTCAATCATGAAGCGATTGTAGCGCTTATCCACGGGCTCGTCCGATTCATCGATGGCAACTACGCGCGCGCTGCGCGGGCCCTCGGCCAGTTGGCGCTTCAGTTCTTCCAGAGCCGCCGCATCGCCAATGGCGTAGACCTCCACGCTGTCGTCCCAGAGGTTCTTCACGTATCCGCAGATGCCGAGTTGGGAGGCCCAACGCTCCGCGAAGTAGCGATACCCTACGCCCTGGACGCGGCCCGTGATCAAAAACCTCTTGGCGATTTTTGGAACCGTCTTGGCCATAAGAATAAAGGGTAAAGTGTAAAGGATAAAGTGTAAAGGAAAGCGCTCATCAACTCGTATAGTGTCTCAGAAATTTGTTGATGATTCGCAAACCCCCTCACCCCCGGCCCCTCTCCCCCAAGGGGGCGAGGGGAGGGTTAAACCTAATCCCTCGCCCCCTTGGGGGAGAGGGTGGACCGCCGCCGGCGTTCTTGCCAGCCGGGGCGGGACGGGTGAGGGGGTCGCCCTGGAACAAATAGAAGGGGCAACTTTAATCGCGAACTTCTGAGACACGACACTAGGGTGGAACGGCGCTCAATCGGCCACTCACCCTTTATCCTTTAACTTTTACTCTTTATCCTTTTCCAGCCGCTCCAGAACTTCTGTGAGTCTGGCCGGATAGTTGGTGAGCAGGCCGTCCACACCGTCCAAAATCTTGCGGCGCATGTGCAGCGGATGATTAACCGTCCACGGGATAACTTGCAACCCCGCGCGGTGGGCGCGACGAATGAGTCCCCGCGAAGCAATCGCCCAGTGCGGCAGGAGCGCCTCCGCGCCCAGCGCCAGAGCGCGGTGAATGGGCAGGAGGCGGCCGGAGAAGTCCAGGCCCAGACGCGCTTGCCCGCTCAATTCCCTCACCTGCTGAAGCGACGGCAGGTCAAAGGAGACCACCCGCACCAAGTGCCAAAGGCCGGCGCGCTCGATTTCCTGAAGGACTTTTGCCCCTGCGCCGTGCCGAAAGTCCTTGATTTCGACAAAGGCCAGGCATTGCCGCGCTTTGACCCATTGCAGGACTTCCGCCAGCAGAGGAATGCGCGCCCCCGCGTAGCGTTCGCGGGCCCGGAGGCGATAACGGCGGTTGAACCAGGACCCTGCATCGAGCCGGCGCAACACACTAGCCCGATGTTCCCAAACCCACCCGCTCCCGGAAGTCGTGCGACGCAAACGGGCGTCGTGAATGACCACCGGAACATCATCGGAGGAGAGTTGCACATCAAATTCAATTCCGCCCACGCCCTGGCGCCAAGCCAGCTCAAACGAAGCCAGGGTATTCTCCGGCGCCTCGCCCGCCGCCCCCCGATGGCCGATCTTGAGCGGCGGCCAAACCAGCGGCGCGGGGCGGCGTTCAAGAACTCGCTTCAAAATGGGAGAGAAAGCAACCACGTCAGTTCACAGCAAGGACTCGTGCCGTTCCCGCCTATCTTAACCTAACCTTGTCTGCGCCGAACCATCTTTGGGAGTGGGGCAGGAAGCAGTGGATCCCCTGAATTGACTTCTCCCGGTCGCTCGGCTACGCTGAATTTCTGGGCAAACCTGGCAGAAATCGACGGCAACGAACGCGGCCCCCTGGAATGCTGAAGGGAACATGAAAAGGGTTTATTTCGACAACAACGCCACCACCCCGCTTGCGCCGGAAGTGTTCGAGGCGATGCGGCCGTACCTGATGGAAGACTACGGCAACGCCTCGTCGATTCACTGGTTTGGGCAGCGCGCCAAAGCGGGGGTGGAGAAAGCGCGCGAGCAAGTGGCGCGATTGCTGAACGCGCGGTCGAGCGAGATTGTCTTCACCAGCGGCGGGACGGAGTCTGACAACGCCGCGATTCTCGGCATCGTGGAGGCGGCACGGGCAGAGCGGAAGCACGTGGTGACCACGGCCATCGAGCACCCGGCCGTGCTCTCCACCACGAAGGCGCTCGAGAAGCGCGGCGTGAGTGTGACTTATGTGCGCGTGGGAGCGAGCGGAGTGATCGACCCGGCCGACGTGGCCGGCGCATTTCGGCCGGAAACCGTGCTGATCAGCGTGATGCACGCCAACAACGAGCTCGGCACGGTTCAGCCGCTCGAGGAAATCAGCCGCATCGCGCGCGAGCGCGACATTTACTTTCACACCGACGCGGTGCAGTCCGTCGGCAAGTTTCCCGTGGATGTGGAAAAACTCGGCGTCGATCTGCTGGCGCTGTCCGCGCACAAACTGAACGGCCCCAAGGGTGTAGGCGCGCTCTACGTCCGCAAGGGGACGATTCTGCGGACCCTCCTGCACGGCGGGCATCACGAGCGCGACCGGCGTCCGGGGACGGAGAACGTGGCGGGCATCGTCGGGCTGGGCGCGGCGGCGGAAATTGCCCGTGCGCACCTCGACGAGGAAAATCGCCGCGTGGCGGCTCTGCGGGATCGCCTGGAGGCCGGCATTCTTGCCGCAGTGCCGCTGGTTGCCGTGAACGGCGACCGCACTCGCCGGCTACCCGGCACCACGAACCTGACGTTTGATTATGTCGAGGGCGAGGGCTTTGTGATCGCCATGGACCTGCGCGGTATCGCCTGCTCAACGGGCTCGGCGTGCTCGTCAGGGTCGCTCGAACCTTCCCACGTGCTCTCCGCCATCGGGCTCAGACCGGAGCAGGCGCGCGCCAGCATCCGCTTCAGCCTGGGCCGCTTCAATACGGATGAGGATGTTGACGCCGCGCTCCGAATCCTGCCGGGAGTGGTGGAACAATTACGCGCGGTGTCGCCGCACTACCGAAAAGAAGCGGTCAGCTCTCAGCCCTCAGCGGTCAGCAAGAGCTGAAAGCTGATAGCTGACCGCTGAGAGCTGATCTTATGTCCATCGCCATTGCCATGAGCGGCGGGGTCGATAGCTCGACGGCTGCGGCTATGCTTGCCGAGAACAATTCGACGAACTCTTCTGGCTCATCGCCGGAGGTGGTGGGCCTGACCATGCAGCTTTGGAACCAGCGACGCCTGCCGCAATTGCTGGGCGAGGAGGCGGGCGAGGGCGGCCATGCCAGCGGGCGCTGCTGCTCGCTCGACGACGTCTACGATGCGCGCGCCGTAGCCAACTTCCTCGGCATACCCTACTACGTCATCAACCTGGAAAAGCAGTTTGAAGCTACCGTGGTGCGGCCCTTCGTAGAGGGCTACCTGGCCGGCGAGACTCCCATCCCGTGCAGCCTATGCAATACCGAAATCAAGTTCGCGCAGTTCCTCAACATGGCGCGCCAACTCGGCGCGGAACGCATCGCCACCGGCCATTATGCGCGAATTCGTCGTGATCAGAAAACCGGGCGTTACCAGCTCCTGCGGGGCGTCGATCGGGCCAAAGATCAGGCCTACTTCCTCGCAGGACTGACGCAGGAGCAGTTGGCGCGCACCGAGTTTCCCCTGGGAGGAATGACCAAGCAGGAAGTGCGTGCCCTCGCTCGCGCTCGGCGCCTGCCCGTGGCGGAGAAGCCGGATAGCCAGGAGATTTGCTTTGTGCCCACGGGAAGCTATCGCCAGTTCATTGACGCTTACTTAGCGGAGCAGGAGCGCCGGCCGGAATCGGCGGCGGGCGAAGTGGTCTCTACCGACGGACGCGTTCTGGGCGAACACCAAGGCATTCAAAATTTCACCGTGGGCCAACGCAAAGGACTGGGCATGGCAGTGGGCGCGCCACTCTACGTAATTGCGATCGACCCGGCGAAGAATCGCGTGGTGGTGGGAGAGGACCGCGACCTTTTCCGCCGCCGCTTCCGGGTGCGCGAGGTGAATTGGATCCGCCCACTGGCACCGGGCGACGCCGTGGAAGCGCACGTGAAGATTCGCCATAACCATCCCGGGGCCGCCGCGCGCGTGGAAGCCCATGAGGATTGCATAGCCCGCGTGGAATTTCACGAGCCGCAGCGCGCCATTACGCCCGGCCAGGCCGCGGTGTTCTATGAGGGCGATCAGGTCGTGGGTGGCGGGTGGATTTCGCAGGTCGAGTGAACATTATGGGTCTAGCCCAGCTTGTCTATGACGATGGGAGCAGCGGGAATATCGTAAGCACGACAAAGGGACTGCCGGTGATTTTCAAGGGCGAGCATAAGTTTGCTCGAAACACCCTTCAACGTTTCGGCGGCCTGTTGGACGGCCTGAAAGGATGGCTCGTCCAGGTAGGGTTCGAACTCGTTCTTGAAGTTCTCCCAAAACTCGTGTGTCACGTAATGATGCGGCAGAACATCTACCCGATTAACGAGGTTCTCGGCAATCGCCCGCGGCAGACTCCCTGGCATTGAAGTAAGGTCCGGGTACTGCCGATTGGCTAGGGCGTCCGAATCGTATCGTTCCAGCGAGTCTTTTACCTGCTTCTGAAACCGATTTGACTGCATCAAACGTTCGGCGAATTGAGTCGCACTCGTTTCCACCGCCGCAAGCATCCCGTCATGTTCCTCAAACCGTTCTTTGAAGCCAAGGTTCAGTTGGTCCGCCGTGAAATCCTCATAGTTGGGCCGTTGCTCGACTTCAATGTATTCGCAGATAGGCTGAATGTACTCGCACTTCTTTGAGTAGAACCGCCAAGTGAGGTTGCCACGATCCAGCAAGGAGATCTCGCGGCGCAGGTTCTCGATGACAGGGTTCATAATGGCATAAACCCAGGCCTGGACGCGTTTCGAGTGTTGGGGAGGGGTCGTTACCTCAGGTATCATGGCAAGCCCAGATTAGCACAAACAGGCCGGTGCACACACCGCTTTCTTCAATCCGTTACTCTTGCCGCATGGGGGGCTGCAACGATGAAAAGGACTGTGGAGCATTTGCCCACGTAGCGCGGGTTCGCGAGTTGGGAACTCTTACTGCCGATGCAGGCTTTCCAGCAAAGCGTTGAAATCGCCTTCGGCCGCCGCCACGGTGTTGAGCGGACCGGTGAGCTTGAAGAAGACTAGCCCCTGCGGGGCCTCGACGATGGCTCCCCGCATGCGGAAGTTGGGCTTCTTCACTTGCTCCTGAGACATCATTCCGCCCCCTCCCAGATAGGTTCCCGAGACCGCGAGGGTTGAGACCTTCAGCCCGGCGATAACCCGCGTTTCCATTTTTGCCGGTGGGGACAGGGATTGGCCGTCAGGCGAGGTAAATTGGTGCGCCCAACGATCGAGGTTTGCCTCTACCGTGCCGCCTTGCCCCGTTCCAAAAAAGTAAACCGCGCATTCAGCGTCTTCCGGATCGCCGGCGATGGCGTGGAGGCGGTAGGTGGCAATGCGCATCTGGCGCGCCGGTTCAGCTTCCCAACCCGCAGGAACCGTCCAGGCAATCCCCGCGGCCTGGTTGGGTGGGCTGCTCAGCTCGGGCGCAGTGACGGGTGCGGTGGGCAGCACGGGCTGTTGCTGGGGAGCGGACTTTTCCGCGACGGGCGCATTTGCGCCTTGCTTGCACGCGGTCATACTCACCAGGGTAATCAGAAAGGCAAGGGCGCCCAGAAAAGAGATGTATCGTGTGTTGGTGTTCATCCTACGGTCACCGCGCAGCCTAGGCTCTGATTGGGCCTCGAAAAGTAACCGCTACCCCCCGCGCCGGCGGGGCGCGCCATTGAGCGGGTGAAGATCCCGCGCCGGCTTCCTCATCCGCCGCCCGCCTGGGCGTCAGATAAAGAGTTGCTCGTCCTGGGTCGCTTCGCTCACGTTGGTCACGCGGCGGCGCGAGAACAGGAACTCCAGGCCGGTTCGCACGCCCTTGACCACCGCCGAGACTTCCTGAATGGGACCGAGCACGCCCTTTTGGACAGAGTCCGCGGTGGTCTCAACTTTCTCCACCAGGTCGGTAACCATCCGGTCCACGCGGACGATTTGTTCCCGGCTCTTACCCAGCAACTCGGCAGCCACCTGATCGGCACTGGTGGTTCGGTTGCGAAGCACTTGGCTGATCTCCGCCAGGTTCGCCGTAATCGTCCGCAAGGGTTCGCGCGAGTTGTTGACAACCTCCAGGGCCGATTGCGCCAGCGGTTCGAGCCGCTGCTTGAATTCGGACCGCACGCTTTCAATCTGCGCCGGGAGTTTGCGGACAGCCAGCCATATCACCAGCATGGTCCCCGCCTGCAATAAAACTGAGATCGCGACCAGAATCAATGCCAAGATCAGCCCGGTATTTTGCTCCATGGTTTGCTCACATGAGGCTCAGCCGCCTCAGGCGCCTTGCTTCGCTTTGGTCTTTTCTTCCTCGTACGCTTGCTTGCCCGCTTCCAACGCGGCGGAAAGCAGGTCTTTCTGTTTATTCACCAGGTCCCTGCCTTTCTCCACCGCGTCTTCCGCCTGCTTACGGATTTCCTCGGACTTCGTCACGACATAATCTCGGCCTTCTTCCGCCTTCTGCACAATCATGTCCCGCGTTTCTTTTCCAGAACGTGGGGCAAAGAGCAGGGCCATAACTGCGCCGATTCCCAATCCAGCCAGGAAAAATCCCACTTTGGTTCCATCGTTTTCTTCGCTCATCGCTAACCTCCCCAACGCTAGCGTGCAAAGGTTTCGCGCGCCGCTTGTTTGCCTGACTCCAAGACATCTGCCAGCCGTGCCTTTTGCTTGCTCACCAAATCCTTCCCTTGATCGACGAGATCTTCCGCCTGTTTGCGAATCTCGTGACCCTTGGAGGCGACATAATCCTTGCCGTCTTGTGCCTTCTCGACAATGCGCTTCCTTGTTTCTTCCCCAGACTGGGGTGCAAAGAGCAGGGCAATCGCAGCCCCGATCCCTACCCCTGCCACGAAAAACGTTACCTTGGTTGCGATATTGCAATTAGCCATGATCGACCTCCTCTCAGAGTCTCTAATCTAGCACTGCAAATATCCCAACACAAGACAATATTCTAATTTTTATTGCAGTTATATATTAGACCGTCCAGCCGGATTATATTTAGTCATCCCTTTCGACTGACCTGGATTTCTGAACATCCGTGGGGAATCGCGGGATATCCACAATGGCATCACGCCAGCCTTCGGTCCCAAGGCGCGGAGCGGTGTGAGAAAGTGTCAGCCCTCGGAAGAAATACCGGCCAAGTATTCAAACACACGCTTGGCCTGGGACTGCTTGACGACTTGGGCCAACTCCTCCAAAGAGACCCTGCGCAGTTTATCGACGCTTCCAAACTGACTTAGGAGCTTGCGGGTGGTTCTTTCCCCCACTCCAGGGATTTGTAATAGCTCGGAAGTCAATTCGCGCTTGGCGCGCCGGGCGCGGTGGAAGGTGACGGCAAAGCGGTGGGCTTCATCCCGAATCTGCTGAATCAGGTGCAAGGCCGGAGAGTGGTGATCGAGCACGACGGGTTCGTTCTCGCGCCCGAGAAGGTAGAGAATTTCCTCCCGTTTGGCGATACTGGCGAGCGCCTGGTTGATAATTCCCAACTCCTCCAGGGCCGCTGCGGCGGCATGAAGTTGGCCCACACCGCCGTCGATCAGCACCAAGTCCGGAAGAGCCTTCTTTTCCTCCTGCAACCGCCGATAGCGGCGCCCCACCACTTCCTTCATGCTGGCGAAATCGTCGTTCTGGGGAACGCTCTTGATGATGAACTTCCGGTAGTCTGATTTCTTCATTCTCCCGGCTTCCCAAACCACCATGGACGCGACAATATCGGTTCCCTGGATATGGGAAACGTCGAAGGCCTCAATCCGATTCGGCGGTTTGGAAAGGTCCAGTGCCTCGCTGAGGCTTTCCTGCACTTCTCGCGCGTGAGGCTGAAGGATGCGGAAGCGCCGCTCAAATGAATGGCGGGCGTTCCGCGCCACCAACTCCTGGAGTGCGCGCTTGGGTCCGGCCTGGGGAGTGAGAATATGCACGGGGCGCCCACGCCTTTGCGTGAGCACCTCCTCCAGCGCTTCGCGATCGTCAAAGTCCGCGGGCGCGTGAATCTCGCCTGGCAAATACTGCTGGTCCAAATAGATCTGCTTGAGCAGTGAGGAGAAAAATTCGCGCGGGTTGAATTCTTCTAAATCCTCCCAGAAGAACTCGCGCCGGTCCAGTACGCGCCCGCCCCGCAGGTGAAAGAGGTTGACGGCCACCAGCGGGCCTTCCTGGTGGAAACCCAGGATGTCGGCTTCCTCGCCGGAGTTCGCCGCCATTTTCTGTCGTTCGCGAAGTTCTTCCACCGTGCGAATCTGGTCGCGATAGCGGGCCGCGTCTTCAAACTCGAGCAAGTTGGAAGCTTCCGCCATGCGGCCGTGCAGGCTGCGCACCAGATCGCTTTCGCGGCCTTCCAGCAGCAGGCGGGCGTCCCGCGTGGCCTCCGCGTAGCGCTCCGGCGTGGTCAAGGTCGCCACGCACGGTCCCAGGCAACGCTTGATGTAAAACTGCAAGCACGGCCTCTGATGATAACGCGTAAGATCCACGTGGCACGAGGGGACCAGAAAGCGGCGGTGAATGAAATCCACGATTCGATAGGCGAGGTTGGCGGGGAAGTAAGGGCCGTAATAAATGGAGCCGTCTTTCTTCACGCGGCGCGTCACATAAACGCGCGGGAAGCGTTCGTGGGCGGTGAATTTGATGTACGGGTACGACTTGTCGTCGCGCAGCAGGATGTTGTAGCGGGGCTTGAACTGCTTGATCAGGTTGTTCTCAAGCGCCATCGCTTCGTGTTCGTTATCGACGAGGATGGTCTCCAGGTCGTGCGCGGCGACCAGCATGAGGTCGCGCTTTTCATCCGCCGAGCGCGACTCCTGGAAGTACGAGCCCACCCGCGCACGCAGCGATTTCGCCTTTCCCACGTAAATGGGCTGGCCCCTCTCGTCCTTGAAAACGTAAACACCCGGCTGGGCAGGTAACGCTTCGGCTTTTTCGTGAAGGGTCGAGTTCACCGGTTCCTCAACTCCCATTATCCCCGACCCTTCACGGTTGTAAAAGGGGGGCCTGTCGGTGGAGGAGGAATAGTCCATTGACACACCCTGTAACGTCGGGGAAAATTCCAGTTATGCAGCGTTTCCTGAAAGCACTGCCGATCGCGGCGTTGGGGATCTTTTTGATGGCAGCCGCGGGCCACGCGCAGGTCCCTGAAAAGCCTCCGTCGCCCCAATACGATGATGATTGGAGCTACACCAGCCCCGGCCCGGCGAAGTGCGTGGAAATCGGGAAGGTCTATCTGCGCAGGGGAGCCCTGGCGGGGGCTCTCAGCCGATTTCAGGAGGCGGTGAAGATCAACCCGCACTACGCGCCGGCTTACCTGGGCTTGGGCAAGGTGTACGAACGCATGAAGGAAAAGCAGAAGGCGATCGAGGCCTACCGGCGATACCTCGACGAACTGCCCTCCGCCAAAGACGCCGCGGAAGCCAAGGACGCGCAACGGGCCGTGGCGCGATTGCAGAAAGAACTGGGGCCGCATAGCCACGGGCCAGCGGCGATTGACAAGTGACCAGAGCTTGTCATGAGACTGGTGCCAGGTGTCGGGGTGTGGTAAGGGGAGAGACTATCCCGGCGGCCAATGAAACGTGCGGCCTCCCAGCACGTGGACGTGCAGGTGGAATACCGATTGCCCTGCCCAGGCGCCGTTGTTGATCACGGTGCGATAGCCCTTCGATTCCAGTCCCCGGTCGCGCGCCAGTTGAGCCGCCACAAGTAGGAGATGGCCCAGCAACGCCTCGTCTTCGTCGAGCGCCTCGCGCAACGAAGTGAGATGCTTCCGCGGAAGCACCAGCAGGTGGACAGGCGCCTGCGGGTGAATGTCCACGATCGCCACCGCGCGCTCGTCCTCATGAACGATTTGGGCGGGGACCTTGCGGTCGATGACCCGGCAGAAGAGGCAATCCACGATTAGTTCATCCTGACCACAAAAGTCTCCGTCGCCAAATTCGCGCTGTGCAGCTTTTCCGCCAAGTCGCGCGCCGCGCCCTCGGAACTCTCGTGGCCCACGCGCACGCGGTAGAAGAGGCCGTCGCCGCGGTCGAAACTCAGGATCACCACCGGCCCATAGCTCTGTTCGATGAGGGCCTTCAAGCGCACGGCGTTCGCGGGATCACGAAAAGCGCCCACCTGCACGGCAAAGACCGCGGGCTCGGAAGGGGCGCCGAGTCCCAGAATCTCCAGCCGCACCCGCGCAATGCCCGGCATCCCCAGCGCCTGCGCCGCGGCATAGGAGAGATCAATAATGCGGCCCTCCACAAACGGCCCGCGGTCATTGATGCGCACGTCCACAGCGTGGCTGTTCTCGAGGTCGTGGACGCGCACCTCGGTGCCAAACGGCAAGGTGCGATGCGCTGCCGTCATGGCGTACATATTGTAAATCTCACCGCTTGCCGCGCGACGCCCGTGATAGGGATGGCCGTACCAGGAAGCCATGCCCTCTTCCCCCTGTACAATGGGCACAGCCACTTTGAGGCGATGCCGGCAGCCCGTGGCGCAGAAAAGCATCGCCATTGCCACGCCGATCCGGGCAGCGAGGGAAGGCATTCTTCCCAGCGGTCCTTCCGTAACGTGACTCAGCACGGGGGCAGGAGTTCTTCCTTTTTCTCTTCCTTTTTCTCTTCCTTTTCCAATCGCTCTGCCATTTTCGTGAGGCGGTCTGCGGACTTCCTTAGGAACTCCGCCGTCTCTTTCTTAGTTTCGGGGCGGACTTCGTTATTTAGAAATTTCCGCAGTTTGTCGAACTCACGATCGAGAGCGCGCCCTGCATCTTCGAATTTCATGACCCTCGTCCTCCCTGATAGCGGTTATTCTAGCCAAGCCGCGGGCGCCCTACAAATGAAATTCCTGGAAAGATAGTCCGGAGTCCGGTGTAGAGGCGGCTTTACGCCCCCGTTTGGCGAGGCAAACTCGCCGCTGCATCATCAAATTCGCCCACTACCGACAGTTTCCGCAGTTTTCCAGCACGCTGTCAGATATAATCAAGATGAGTATTCCGTTAAGATAAGGATGGAAATTAAGGATGGAAATGATGATACGTCTAATTTTGCGGTTCCAGCTCGGACTTCCGACTTCGGACCACGGACTGCGGACCTAAGCATGTCCATACCACCCAAACTATGGTTCCAGTGGCAGCGGCTCAAGAAGGCTTTCTCCTCGTCCTGGGGCGGGCAGGAGAGCTCGCCCAGCCGTACGGTCCGCATGTGCCCCCACTGCCGAGCCCTGATCGACCGCGATTCCAAGGTGTGCCCCCTGTGCGGCGAGGCCACCGGGCCGGTGCGCGCCCGCGGTAGCGGCAGCACCTCCGGCCGCATTATGGGCGTGATCCCCATGCCCACCACCGCAACCTCCTGGTTAGTCGTCGCCAACCTGGTGCTCTATGGCGTCTCCTGGTACATGACGCAAAATTCCGAGGCCGCGCAATTGTACGGAGCGCCACCCATGGGTGGAATTGATGGCAATGTGCTGTTGCGGCTGGGCTCCAAGGCTCCATACATCCTGGCGGGTCAATGGTGGCGGCTGGTGACGGCCATGTTCCTGCATTCCGGCTTGCTCCACATCGGGATGAATATGTGGTGCCTGGTGGATCTGGGGCCGGAAGTTGAATCGCTCTTCAGCACCACCAAATTCACCGTATTCTATCTGGTTACGGGAGTCGCGGGATTCGTGCTGAGCCTCTGGTGGCGCCCCTTCGGGACCTCGGTAGGAGCGTCCGGCGCCATCATGGGGCTCATTGGAATCTTAATCGGCGCAAGCTTTCATCATGGGCATCTGGGAAAACAATACCGCAGCCAGCTCTGGAAGTGGGTAATCTACATCGCGATTTTTGGAATCTTCTTTAACGTTGATAACGCCGCTCACTTCGGTGGGCTGGCGACCGGCCTCGCGCTGGGTTACCTGGTCCCGGAAGGTGAACCCGCGACCCGTCCGAGCGAAAACCTTTGGAATACACTGGCGGGGCTTTCCGTGTTGGTCATCGCCGCCTCATTCGCGATGATGACCTTGCAGCTCGGCGGGCACTCCCGGTAAGCAAAAAATCATCCACCCGGATCTCTCACCGCTGAAGCGCGGAGGCGCAGAGATTTGAAAAAGGGCCTTTCTCAGCGTTTCAACGCCTTCCTGCAATTTAGGCTTTGCGTAAGCGGCGAATTTCCAAATACCGAGCGGGCGTGACGACTAAAATCCCTTCGATTCTCTTGTCGAAATAAGACCCCAAGTGGCGTACATCACCCGTAACGAGGTGGGTGGCTCGTGCTTCAATTGCAGCGAGCAAAATCGGCCTATCTTTCTCCGGCAAAGAAATGCTGCCCGGAAGTTGGCGGGGAGTAGCGTCGAACCATTGAACGCTTCGGGCTAATCTTGCAAGGCGGCGCTTTTGAGGGCCCTCCGTCAGGTTGACCTTTGCCTCCTCGAAAGCGTAACGTGAGGAGCACAGAACTGCGGCCCTTAACTTCCACAGCCAAAGAAGCCCTGCCTCAGGCCGGTAAGCGGCAGAGAAGAGTATGTTGGCATCCAAGAAGAGACGGTCCATTTATTCGGGCCGACGATGTGGGATCAAGTCGGGATCAAGACCGAGCTTCTCCACTTCTTCTCGTGCCTGCCGGTAATCTTTCTCCGTTGTCGCGGTGGAAAGGAGAAACTCTGCTTTGCGCTCAGGTGTGTATCTTTCCATGGGAGCTACAGTCGCAGGGCGAATCAGCACCCCATCCTTGCGTGCCTCGGCAGTGACGAACGCACCTGCCTCAATACCAAAGCGTTTTCGCAACTTGAACGGAACGATTATTGCGCCGCGTTTTCCCACTTTCACCGCTTCCATAATGTTATCCGCTGCAAGTATATCAGATTCCTTCTAACCAGGGCGGCGCGTACGGGTTTTCACGCCGGTGTAGCTGCTTGGTGCGAGAAAAATGGTAACGCAGCAACTTCCGCCTCAACGCCGGAAGCAAAGGTGAGTTTAGCGCCAGGCTCGGAGAACTCGCGGCGCACGTAAGCGAGGGCGATCGGCCTGCCAAGCATGGGTGATACGCAGGAACTGGTGACCTCCGCCACTTCCCTTCCTTCCATCACGGCTTTCTCGCCGGGCTGGAGCGGCTCGTCGGCATTCACAATCAAACCCATCAGTTTCCAGTTCACATGGCCCCGGCTGCGGGCGCGTTCCACAATTTCCTGCCCGATGTAGCAACCCTTGTTGAAGCTGAGCGCGTTCCAAAGACCCGCTTCGAGGGGGATCACATCTTCACCCAATTCCGTGCCGTAGCGCGGAATGCCGGCCTCGATGCGCAGACTTTCCAGCGCCTCGCATCCACACGGCATCATGTCGTAGGTGGGCGCCTGGCCACATGCGGCGCCCCAGACGGCCTCCATCCCCAGGGCATTCACCCACACTTCGTAGCCCTCCTCACCCGTGCTCGAGGCGTGAACCACGCGGAGAGGGAAACCCGCATAGTTCGAGGCAAAGTGGTCAAACTCCTGCATTGACGGAAGGTCGATGTGCAACGTCTTCTCCAGCAGCCCCCTCGCCCGTGGCCCTTGGAACGCCAAAGCGTAAAGATCGAGCGGTTCGACTTCGACTTGGTCAGCAATAATGTAACGGCGAAAACTCTGGATGGCTTTCTCGCGCAAGTCCGCATCGGTGTCCACCAGGAAGCAGTCCCCGGCACAGTACAAGCGCAAGTCCACCACAATGTGCCCTTGCGCGTTAAGGAGGGTGGCGTACGTGCCCTGGCCGGGTGCCAGTTTCTTGACATCGTTGCTCACCAACCGCTGGAGCAGGCGAGCATGGTCCCGGCCTTTCATCCGGAATTTGGTGCGGAAAGAAAAATCAAAAAGCCCGGAGGCGGCGCGTACGGCGCGGTTCTCGTCAACGGGATCGGTGAAACGCGCGGGAACAATCGCGCCGTGATATTCCACGAGTGTGGCGCCCTGTGTTCGGTGATATTCAGCGAGAGGAGAATTTATCATTGGTGATTGGTGATTTGTGATTGGTGATTGATCATTGGTGATTTGAGATTGCTCATTGGCGATTGACGAATTTCAATCAAGCACCCCTTCAATTATCAATCGACCATCATCCAGCGACAATTCCTTCAATCACCAATCACAAATCGCCAATCACCAATCCTTTCAATCACCATCTTAAAAAAACCCTAACTGTAATTTGGCGGCTTCCGACATCATGTTTTTATCCCAGGTTGGTTCCCACACCACATCCACTTTGACATTCTTAACCCCGGGGATCACCGTGATTTTGTCTTCGACCTCGCCGGGAAGCGTGCCGGCGGCAGGACAACCGGGCGAGGTCAAGGTCATCTTTACGTAAACTTCAGCGGTGGGTTCCACCTTCACGGTGTAGATCAGGCCGAGATCGTAAATGTTGACGGGGATTTCCGGATCGTAGACGGTGCGCAACCTCTCGACGATCTTGTCGTTGAGCGCCACGACTTCGGACACGTTCAGGGTAGGTTGCGAATTCGAAGCAGCCGCTGGAATTTGCTCAGGCATTCAGACTCCTTCGGAGTTGTTGATTTGTGATTGGTGATTGACGAATTCCAACCGGGCATCATTTCAATCACCGACCACAAACCATCACTCTCCTCAATCACCAATCACCAATCACAAATCACCAATGGCCAATTACTCCGAACTGGCCACTGCCGGACTGCCCTCCAGCGCGCTCTTCAGGGTGTGCCAGGCAAGCGAGGCGCACTTGACGCGCACGGGAAACTCACAGACGCCGGAAAAAACCGCCAGCTTGCCGAGGGCGGGCGCGCCTGGGGACTTAACGGGCTGGCCTGTCACCAAGCTATGAAATGCTTCGAAAATCGCCTCAGCTTCGGCGCGGGTTTTGCCTTTCAGCGTCTCCGTCAGGATCGACGCGGAAGCCGTGGAGATGGCGCAACCGGAACCCTGAAAGCTGATGTCCGTAATGCGATCGTCTACAAGGGTCAGATAGATGGTGACCTTATCGCCGCACAAAGGGTTGTAACCGTTGGCGTGACGGTCAGCATCCGCGATCGAGTGGAAATTACGCGGCCGCTTGGCGTGATCGAGGATGACTTCTTGATAGAGGTTGGTCAGTTCCGACATGGGCTTCTGCTATTCCTTATGAGTGATTACGCGTCTGGACAAATCGGGTGATCCGGTGATCGGGTGATCCGATGAGCAAAAGACACAATCCGCGTACCTGCTTTCTTGTTCACCCGATCACCCGATCTCCCGATCACCCGATTCCGCATCAGGCAAACATCGCCTTGACATGCTCCAGACCCGCCGCCAGGGCGTTAATCTCCTGCTTGGTGTTGTAAAAGGCCAGGGAGGCTCGCACCGTGGCGGGCACGCCGAAGCGCTCCATGACCGGCTGCGCGCAGTGATGGCCCGTGCGCACGGCGATGCCTTCCTGATCCAGCACGGTGCCCACGTCATGCGGGTGGATGCCCTCCAGCATGAAAGAAAGAACTCCAGCCTTCTCGCGCGCCGTGCCGATCAGGCGCACTCCGGGAATCTGGCCAATGGCCTCCGTGGCGTAAGTCAGCAGGGCATGTTCGTAAGAAGCAACATTCTCCATCCCCACCCGCGAGAGGTAATCAAGCGCGGCCCCCCACCCAATCGCCCCCGCGATGTTGGGCGTTCCCGCCTCGAATTTATTCGGGATGTGATTATAGATCGTCTTCTCGAAGGTGACGGAGAGAATCATGTCACCGCCGCCCTGGTAAGGAGGCATGGACTCGAGAAAGCTTGCCTTGCCATACAATGCGCCGATGCCCGTCGGCCCAAAGAGCTTGTGGCCTGAAATCGCGTAAAAATCGCAGCCCAGGGCACGGACATCGATCTTCATGTGGGGAGCGGCCTGGGCGCCGTCGATGAGCACCGGAATGTTCCGGGCATGTGCCATATCCACAATTTGTTTGACCGGATTGACGGTGCCGAGGGCATTGGAAACGTGGGCGACGCTCACCAAGCGCGTCCGATCGTTCAAGAGTTTTTCGAATTGATCCAAAATCAGTTCGCCCCGATCATTGATGGGGCCGACGCGCAGGCGGCAGCCTTTTTCCTCACAGAGCATCTGCCAGGGAACAATGTTGGAGTGATGCTCCATGGCGGTGATCAGGATTTCGTCGCCGGCCCCGATGTGCTGGCGGCCGTAGGTCTGCGCCACCAGATTGATGCCTTCCGTCGAGCCGCGGACATAGACAATTTCCCGCGACTCAGCAGCGTTCAAAAACCTCTGCAGCTTGACGCGCGCATCCTCGTAAGCCTGGGTGGAACGCTCACTGAGCAGATAAACCCCGCGGTGGATGTTCGCGTTATACTGCGTGTAATAGTGCACCAGGGCATCGATGACCGCCTGCGGCTTCTGGCTGGTGGCCGCGTTGTCAAGATAGACCAGCGGTTTGCCATGGATCTTTTGCTTGAGAATGGGGAAGTCCTCGCGGATTCTCCGCACATCGAAACCGGCCGCCGGCGCTTCGCGTGCTGGGACCTGGACTAAATTGCGTATTGTTGCCATGAAACCTCCACAACCAGAAGCTAGAAGTGAGAAGCGAGAAGTTAGAATGGTGTTTTCTTCTAACTCCTAACTTCTAGCTTCTAACTTCTGCTTGCCAACCTTGCAAATAGCCGCTCCGTGAGCCGCTCGCGCAGTGGCTGGAACTTGATGCGCTCCATGACGTCGTTGGCGAAAGCGTAGGTGAGCAGCTTTTTCGCCTCTTCGGCGGCAATGCCGCGGGAGCGGAGATAAAAAACCGCCTCGGGATCAATTTGCCCAACCGTCGCGCCGTGCGTGCATTTCACATCGTCGGCAAAGATCTCCAGTTGGGGTTTGGTATTGATAATCGCGTCCTCGGAAAGCAGCAGGTTCTTGTTGCTCTGCTTGGAATCGGTTTTTTGCGCGTCAGGACGGACAATGATCCTGCCGTTGAACACCCCCTGTGATTTGCCCTCCAGCACGCCTTTGTAAACCTCACGGCTGGAGCAATGTGACTTGGCGTGGTCGATGATGGTGTGGTTGTCCACGTGCTGCCGGCCGGTGATCACATAGAGACCGTGTAAAAGTGATTCCGCGCCTTCGCCGCCCAGCACCGTCTGAACTTCCTCGCGGGTAAGATCGCCACCCAGTTGAATCGAGTGCGTCGTCACGCTCGATGAGCGCTCCTGGTGCACCTGAACGCGCGCGTAATGAAATGCTGCGTCGCTTTCCTGTTGCACCTTGCAGTAGTCCACCAGCGCACCCTCGCCCGCCACAATCTCCGTGACCGTGTTGGTGAAAGTCGTGTCTTCTTCCAGGCTGAAGAAGGTTTCAATAATGCTCGCCTGGCCGGTGTCGCCGACGAGAATCAAATTGCGTGGATGCGAGATCGTGGTCCGGCCGCCGCCATGGGAAACCTGCAAGATGTGCAGAGGCTTCTGGAGCACCGCTCCCTTGGGAACTTCGACGAAAGTCCCATCTTCAAAAAATGCGGTGTTGAGGGCAACAAAGGCATGAGTCCCAGCGTCCGCGTAACGCCCCAAATGGCGCTCCAGCAGCGCGCCGTGGTTCTTCCAAGCGGAGGCCAAGCTGCCTGCCCTCAGTCCCTGGGGAACCTCCCGGAGTTTCGAGAGCTCTGGAACGTAACATCCGTTGAAAAAAGTCAGGCGGCTGCAACCCAAATCGGCCAACGGCAGGCGCTCAATCCTCTGCCGAAGTTCTTCCGTCAGCTTCACGCGCGCCGGCACGAACGGCACGGAGGCCAGCGCCGAAACATTGGTGTAGAGCCACTCCTCGTCGTGAGTTGTAGGAAAGCCAAGTTCGGCAAAACTCCCAATGGCCACATGGCGAAGCTTGGACAACCAAGCCGGCGCATCCTCACTGAGGGTGCTCTCCAGACGGGCGAAGGTTGAGAGATAGAGTCCTTCTTGCTCTTTAACAATAGTCATCAAATCCTGAATCCCTTTCCAGTTGCACTTTTTGTAGGGGCACTCCTTGGGGTGCCCGGGGCAGGGCAAGCCCAGCCCCTACAAAAGGTCTCCTATCATTGCACCGGCACGCCGTCCTCCACGGATTCATCCAGCCATCCGTAGCCCTTGTCTTCGAGTTCCAGTGCCAGTTCCTTGCCGCCGGACCTGACGATGCGCCCGTTCGAGAGCACGTGGACAAAATCCGGAACGATGTAGTTGAGCAGGCGCTGGTAGTGCGTCACCACAATGGTCGAGCGGTCGGGGGCGCGCAGGGCGTTTACGCCCGTGGCCACAACTCGGAGCGCATCAATATCCAGGCCGGAGTCAGTCTCGTCCAGAATGGAGAGCTTCGGTTCAAGCACCGCCATTTGGAAAATCTCGTTGCGCTTCTTTTCGCCACCGGAAAATCCTTCATTCACGGAGCGTGACATCAGGCTTTCGTCCATATCCAGCAGCTTCATCTTGCCGCGGACTATGGTGAGGAAGTCCATGGCATCAAGCTCCTCAAGGCCCTGATGCTTGCGGATGGCGTTGAGCGCGGCGCGCAGAAAATAGGTGTTCGAAACGCCCGGAATCTCCACGGGGTACTGGAAGGCGAGGAAAATGCCTTCCCGCGCACGCTCTTCCGGCGACATCTCGAGCAAATCTTTGCCCTCGAACGTCACCTCTCCATCCGTAACCGCGTAGAGCTCGCGGCCCGCGAGTACTTGTGCGAGCGTGGATTTGCCGGAGCCGTTCGGCCCCATGATGGCGTGGACTTCGCCCACGTTCACTTGCAGGTCAATGCCGTGCAGGATTTCTTTTTCTCCAACTTTCGCGTGCAGATTCTTGATCGTTAGCATTCATTGCTCCGTTGTCGAAAGTAGCTATCAGCAGTCAGCTCTCAGCGATCAGCTTTGTGGCTCGGCCAGCTTGGCCGTGACCGCTTATTGGCGTGCCACCCTGAGAAGCGTCCGCTTTCACCATTCATAATTCTGAACTTAAAATTCACGCTTTTCCCCGCAGCCCGTCGATGCTCAGAGCGCCGGCGCCGCGCACCGCCAGGTACAAAAAAAAGAAGCAGTAAAGTACGGCCGGTTCGCCGTGATTCACGATGGGCCAAAAGCCTCCCGGAAAGTGTGCTTTGAAATATGCCACTGCCATCTCACCACAAAGCACAAAGGCCACGGGCCCGGTGAAGAGTCCCAAAGCGATGAACGCTCCGCCACCAACCTCGAGAATTCCCGCCGTGAGCATCCAGGGATTGTGGAGCATGGGGTGCCCGCCAAATGCCCCAAACAGCTTCATCGCGCCGTGGCAGGCAAATAGGAGTGCATAAACAACTCGCATCATCGCGAAGACGAAATCCTGGAGTTTGGACATGGTTCTTACCTCCTTAACCTTCTGCTCGCTCGAACAGGATCGAGACCTTGACAGAAAAACCTGGAAGCAGTTCCGGGTCTTCCAAGGTCTCGTCTCCCCGGCGGCGGACCACGCCCGAAATGCCGTGTACGTACACTTCCCGTTCCTCCGGGTAGACCACCCAAACGCGGGCTGACCCGGCGGCAAAGAAATCGCTCACTCGCTGATCCATCTCCCGCGCGGTGTTCGTTGGAGAAATTATTTCCACGGCGAGATCGGGCGCGCCGAAGGGAAGCCTGTTCATTTCAAACTGGCGTTCGGCCCGTAGGAATGAAACGTCTGGAACTCGAACGGTATTCTGGGCGAGCTGGAAAGCCTGTTCGACAAACACCGTCCCAAGTCTGTGCGCCATCACGAACGCTCGCAGCAACACGAACAGGTTGTCACGAACCAGATTGTGAAGGGGCATGGTGGGCGACACAGTGATGACCTCTCCTTCCACGAGTTCCCGGACCACATCCATGGGCTCAGGCAGCCGGAGAAATTCTTCAACCGTTAGAAGCGTTTTCGTGGCCATCGTCTTCACCAAAACTAAGAATTCAACTTCCCTCGCCCCCTTGGGGGAGAGGGTGGACCGCAACCGGCGTTTTCTCCAGCCGGGGCGGGCCGGGTGAGGGGGTCAAAACTACGGTACCCTAGTCACCATTGCCCCTTAGACCGGCGTGCCGGCCGCGACCCTCTGAAATGAGAAGTCCGGAAGTTCGGCACGTTCCCGCGCATGTTCAATCGTCATGGCAACCAGACTGCCCTTTGCATCAAATTCTATCAGCGTGTTTTCGTCCAAATCCCTGGTCTCAGCGACGTCACTATTCTTCAAAACGATGTAAAGCGTATCCGTGTCCTCAAAATATTGGATCATCGTTTCTCCGCCCTATCTATCTCATCCATCATCAACTTAAAATCATTCTCGAGATCAAGCCTTCTCCATCGCTTCTGAATGATCTCCCAGGACCGCTTGATCAATTCCTCCGGCGTGTTGGGGCTCCCTTCAACGCGAGGATCATACCTGCCTTTCGTTCGGTTACAAGTTTGGCATGCCACTACCTTGTTTTTGGCATCCTCCGCGCGTTCCCTCTCTTCGGGCGGGAACGCCGAACGTGGAACCAAGTGGTCGATTACAAGCTGTTGCCATATGTCGAAACGATTCCGCCCCGAAATGCGACAATAAACGCACTCGCACTTCCCATCGACGTATACCTTCCAGTCCTGCCAGCTTTCTTTTGCCATGATCTTCGGTCTTCGAATTACCCTACGCTTCCCTCCAGGCTTACCCCCAGCAGTTTCTGCGCTTCCACGGCGAACTCCATGGGCAACTCGCGGAAGACCTGCTTGCAGAAGCCGTTGACGATGATGCCCACGGCGTCTTCGGTGGAGATCCCACGCTGGCGACAGTAGAAAATCTGGTCCTCGCCGATCTTGGAAGTCGAAGCTTCGTGCTCGACGGTGGCTGTGGAGTTCTTCACTTCGAGGTACGGAAACGTGTGGGCACCGCACTTGTCACCGATCAGCAAGGAGTCGCACTGCGAGTAATTGCGGGCGTTGGCGGCGCCCTTTAGAATGCGCACCGCGCCGCGATAGCTGTTCTGGCCCCGGCCGGCGCTGATTCCTTTCGAAACAATGGTGCTCTTGGTGTTCTTGCCGATGTGAATCATCTTGGTGCCGGTGTCAGCCTGTTGGTAGTTGTTGACCACGGCAACGGAATAGAACTCGCCCACGGAATTGTCGCCCTGAAGGATGCAGCTTGGATACTTCCAGGTGATGGCGGAGCCGGTCTCCACCTGCGTCCAGGAAATCTTGGAATTCACTCCCGCGCACTTGCCGCGCTTGGTCACAAAGTTGTAGATGCCGCCCTTGCCGTTCTTGTCGCCGGGATACCAGTTCTGAACGGTGGAATATTTCACTGTGGCGTTGTCCAAAGCCACCAACTCAACGACAGCGGCGTGAAGCTGATTCTCATCGCGCATGGGAGCCGTGCAGCCTTCCAGGTAGCTGACGTACGCGCCCTCGTCGGCAACGATCAAGGTACGCTCAAACTGGCCGGTGTCCTTGGCGTTGATGCGGAAGTAAGTGGAAAGCTCCATCGGGCAGCGCACGCCCTTGGGCACATACGCGAAGGAGCCGTCACTGAACACGGCGGAGTTGAGTGTGGCATAAAAATTATCGGTGTAAGGAACCACCGAGCCCAGGTACTTGCGCACCAGCTCGGGATGCTCGTGCACCGCCTCCGAGAAGGAACAGAAAATAATGCCCAGCTCGGCAAGCTTCGCCTTGAAAGTGGTGCCGACAGAGACGCTGTCAAACACGGCGTCCACCGCCACTCCGGCCAGCAGTTCACGCTCCCTGAGCGGGATGCCGAGCTTCTCATAAGTCTTCAGCAGCGCGGGGTCGATATCATCAAGGCTCTTCGGGCCCGCGCCTTTCTTCTTGGGGGCCGAGTAGTAACGGATGGCCTGGTAATCGATGGGGGGGAACTTCACGTTCGCCCACGTCGGCTCCTGCATTTTCAGCCAGTGGCGATAAGCCTTCAGCCGCCATTCCAGCAACCATGCGGGTTCGCCCTTCTTGGCGGAGATCAGACGAATGACCCCTTCGTTCAACCCCGGCGGAACGGTTTCCTCTTCAATGTCCGTAACAAAACCGTATTTGTAATCCTGTGTCGCCAGAAATTCGACATCGGTTTGCGGTGTTGCCATGAAAACTCCTCCCTAAAATCAAAAGCCAAAAATACAGGTCACCACCAAGGCACAAAGACACCAACAGACCCTAAGATGAATGGCAGGATTACTTCTTTCTATTGCTGTCTTTCCTGGCGTCTTCGTGTCTTGGTGGTTCATGATGTCCTTCACTTTTGACCTTTTGCGTTTTGCCTTGCTCTTCCTCTCTTACGCCGCGGCGGTCTTTCCCATCGCGCGCAGCCGCTTGACGGTTTCCACTACACGGCCAAGGCAGTATTCGATTTCCGCTTCCGTGTTGAAGCGGCCCAGACCGAAGCGGAGCGGCGTGTTCGCAACCTCTTCCGAGACGCCCAGGGCTTGTAACACGTAAGAAGGCTCGGGAGTCCCTGAGTTGCAAGCTGAGCCCGAGGAAAGCGCGATGTCATTCAATGCCGCCATCAGCGTCGCAAGATCGACGCCGGGAAAGCTCACGCTAAGATTGTTGGGCAGCCGATGCTCCAGGCTGCCGTTAATGTGAATGCCCTCGAGCCCGGCCAGCAGTCCGTCTTTAAGCCGGTCGCGCAGAGCCGCAAGGCGCTGCGATTCTTCCGCCATCTCCTGGCGGCAAATCTCGCAAGCTTTGCCCAGGCCCACAATCCCCGGCACGTTCAGAGTCCCGGAGCGCAGTCCGCCCTCGTGGCCGCCGCCATCTGTGATGGGCACAAGCTCCAATGGGGTGCCGCGCCGTATTACGTAGAGGGCTCCAATGCCCTTCGGGGCGTACATCTTATGCCCGGCGATGGACAATAAGTCGATCTGCATGGCCTCAACGTCGAGGGGAATTTTGCCCGTGGCCTGCGCCGCGTCGGTGTGAAACAGCACCCCGCGCTCGTGGCACAGCCGGCCGATTTCCGCGAGCGGCTGAATCACCCCAATCTCGTTGTTCGCCGCCATGATGCTGACCAGCAACGTTTTCTCGGTAAAGGCCTGCTTCAGATCATCGAGGTCCACCAACCCATCGGGCTGCAAGCGCGCATAAGTCACGCGGAAGCCTTCCTGGGCCAGCCGCTTGGCGGAATCGAGCACGGCCTTGTGCTCCGTAGCCACGGTGATGATGTGGTCGCCGCGGTCACGATAGCGGTGCGCCACACCCTTGATCGCCAAGTTATCGGACTCGCTTGCGCCCGAGGTGAAGACGATCTCCTTGGCGCTGGCGTTAATCAGCTTGGCCACCTGTTTGCGCGCGTTTTCCACTGCCGCAGCCGCCGCCCAGCCAAACTTGTGGTTCCGGCTGGCAGGATTACCGAAGTTCTCGGTGAAGAAAGGCAGCATCGCTTCCAAGACGCGCGGGTCCACGGGGGTGGTAGCGTGGTAATCGAGGTAAATGGGAAGCTTCACAGCAGGCCCCCCTCGATCTGCACCAAGCCAGTGGTATCGCTCGAGAGGCTCGAAATCGTGACAGCGCTCAAGGCCTTTACCAGCGTCTCATTCACCTTTTTCAGGGGTTCGCGGACGGTGCAGCGGGTCATTTGGTCGCACTCGCGCCGGTCGGTGACGCAACTGGTAATGAACAGAGGCCCCTCGATGGCGCGGATCACCTCAAACGCGGAAATCTCTTTCGGAGGCCGCGCCAGCGCGTACCCGCCATTGGTCCCGTGTTGGGATAGCAAAAGGCCGTTCTTGGCAAGCTTCTGGAGGATCTTGGCGAGCAATTCAGTCGGAATTCCGTAAGCGCGGGCAATCTCCTTGGCGCTACACGCCCCCGACAGCGGCTGCTGAGCTAAATGCTGCACCGCAATCAAGCCGTAATCCGCCTTCTTGGATAGTTTCAGCATAACCCATATCCGACCATAAATGTCGTATATAGGATGCCCCAGTGGGTGGACGTTGTCAAGTGTTTCTTGAGATGGGTGTTTTCTGAGTTTGGGGAGGGGAGGCGATACCCTGTCAGAACGCAGGCAGGCGCCGCCCAGACTCCCCCTTTTGATACCTGCCTGAGGCCGGGCCGAAACTTTACGCGAGAACCTTTTTCACGACATTACCGGAAATATCCGTGAGGCGGAAATCCCGGCCTTGGAATTTATACGTCAGTTTGGTGTGATCCATACCCATCAGGTTGAGAATGGTGGCGTGCAGGTCGTGGATGTCGATGGGATCTTCGACAATGTTGTAGCCCAGTTCGTCGGTCTTTCCGAGGGCGGCGCCGGGCTTGGTGCCTCCCCCCGCCAGCCACATGGTGAAAGCGCGCGGGTGGTGATCGCGCCCGAGAAACTTCGATTGATTGCGGGCTTCATTCATGGGGGTACGCCCGAATTCTCCGCCCCAGACCACCAGCGTGGAATCCAGCAGGCCGCGCTGCCTGAGGTCCTTGACGAGGGCGGCGGCGGCCTGGTCAGTTTCCTGGCATAGCTTCGGCAAGCGGTGAGCAATGTCATCATGGGCGGAGGTGCCGTGGTGGTCCCAGCCGCGATGATAAAGCTGCACAAAGCGCACCCCGCGCTCCACCAGCCGCCGCGCCAGCAGGCAGTTGTTGGCAAAAGATTTCCTGCCCGGTTCCGTGCCATACAGTTTGTGGATATGCTCGGGCTCTTTGGAAATGTCTGCCAACTCCGGAACGCTGGTCTGCATCTTGTAGGCCATCTCGTAGGAGGCGATGCGCGTGGCAATTTCCGGATCGTTTGCCGTTTTCAGGTTCATCTCGTTGAGATCTTTCAACGCCTCCAAGGACTCGCGCCGCTGTTCGGCTGAGACCCCCTCGGGATTGGTGAGGTAAAGCACCGGGTCGCCCTGCGAGCGGAATTCCACCCCCTGGTAAACCGAAGGGAGGAATCCACTTCCCCAGCAAGACTTGCCGCCGTCGGGCTGGTTTTCACCGGAAAGCAATACCACAAACCCCGGCAGGTCGGCGCACTCGCTTCCCAGGCCGTAGGTGAGCCACGAGCCCATGCTGGGGCGGCCGATGATTTGGAAACCGCAATTCATGTAGATTTGTGCGGGGGCATGATTGAACTGGGTGGTGCCGATCGATTTCACAATCGTGATATCGTCGGCGATTTCCTGAAGGTGGGGCAGAAGTTCGGAAATTTCCGCACCGCATTTGCCGCTCTTGGTGAAGTTGTAAGGCGAACCGAGCAGGCGCGGCACCCCCTTGATGAAAGCGAAGCGCTGACCTTGCATAAACTCCTGCGGGATGAGTTGGCCGTTGTATTGTTGCAGCTTGGGTTTGAAGTCGAGTAGATCCAAATGCGAAGGCGCCCCGGCCATGAAAAGGTAAATAATGCTCTTGGCCTTGGCGGGAAACATGGTGGATTTGGGGGCCAAAGGATTGGCCCCGGGCGCGGGCATTCCCGGCAGTCGAGTTTCTGTCCCCAAGAGGTCGCGGCGCAGAAGGAGAGATAGGGCAGTGCCGCCGAGGCTGATTCCGGCTTGTTTGAAGAAATAGCGCCGGGTAAAGGCCTTGGCGATCTCTTCCGGATGGTTTAAGGATCGGTCACTCATCGGTTATTCCTTTGTTATCGCTTCGTCCAGATTGAGCAGGACACTCGAAACCATGGTCCATGCCGCAGCCTCCGGCAGATTGGCGGGCGGTCCGGCATACCCCTTCGCCACCAGACTGGCGGCCTTCGGCTCATTTTGGAAATACGTAACCTCATGGCGGTAATACGCCAGAATGCGGTCTAGTTCGGGGGCGGTGGGGCGCCGGGTCAAGCAACGGCGGAATCCGTAGGTAGCGCGGGCCGCGGCGTCCGGGCCCCCATTTTCCAGGATTTTGCGGCCCAAGGCCTGCGCGGCGGCAAAGAATGCAGGGTCATTGAGGGTCGTCAAGGCCTGGAGCGGGGTGTTGGTGCGCACGCGCCGCACCGTGCAAAACTCCCTGGTGGGCGCGTCAAAGGTCGTCCAACTGGGGTAAGGCGAAGTGCGCCGGATGAAGGTATAAACGGAGCGGCGGTAGGCGTCCTCCCCCTTGCTCTCCTCCCATTTGTCATCGTTGTAAGGCCGGTCCCAGACGCCCTCGGGCTGGTAAGGGAAGACGCTGGGGCCGCCCATTTTGGGGCTGAGGGAGCCGCTTGCCGCGAGTGCCACGTCACGCACCATTTCCGCCGGGATGCGGAAGCGCGGTCCCCGCGCCAGCAGCAGATTGTACGGATCCTTTTCTTCGAGTTCCGGCGTGGCGTCGGAAGATTGCCGGTAAGTGGCGGAAGTCACGATCAACCGCAGCATCTTTTTCATGCTCCAGCCCTCGCGCATGAACTCCGTCGCCAGCCAATCGAGCAGCAGCGGGTTAGCGGGAGGCGAGCCTTGCGTCCCGAAATCTTCACTGGTCTCCACAATCCCGCGGCCAAACAACTGCTCCCAGTAGCGATTCACCGCGACGCGCGCGGTGAGCGGATTTTCGTCAGACACCAGCCAATTGGCCAGGCCCAGCCGATTGGGCATTTGATCGTCGGGCAGAGGATTGAGAATAAAAGGAACTCCCGCGCACACCTTGTCACCAACGCTCAGGAAGGAGCCACGGATGTGGAGGTTCGTGCAGGGCCGCTCAAACGAACCTTTTTCGCCCATGACCAAGGTGGTGACGATGCCCAACTCGGAGTCCGCTTTCTCCAGTTCCATCTTCTTATCGCGCACTGACTTGAGCAGCGGAGCAAGGTCTCGATAGGCAGCGGCAAGGTCGGCGGCCGACTTTTCCGGGCGCTGCGCCGGGGGAAGGTCCAACACGTTCCGCAGGCGCGCCGGAACGCTCACCACACCCCCTGGGTCGGGCATCGTGGTGACGGAGATTCGGAAGCGGCCGATGGCGCACTTGGAAAAGGCCATGTCGTGCTTCAGGCGAATGGCCAGCACGGTGCCGCCGGCGAATCCGAAGGGCTTGTCAGGAATGAGAACTCCCCGGCGAGTGGTGGTGGATTTGTCGTCGGAGGTGTCAATGCCCCAACCCTTGGGGCGCGGCTTGTCGTTCACCAGGTTTTCGAAATCGTAGCCGGATTGCGATTCGTCGGCAGCCGCTGCTTTGAAAGTAATCTTCTGAAGGCTCGCCGGGGTTGCCGCGGGAGCAGCTTGCACTTCCAGGTCACTCAGGAAAAAATTGCCGTCAGGGTAGCGGCCCGGACCGCCGCCCGGCAGGCTGGGGTCGCTCATCACTTCCAAACGCACGCCGGTAATTCCCGTCATATCCGTGCTAGCCGAAATTTCGTAAGAATCAGCGTCCGGATTCTTACCGCCCGCCAGCAGCGATCCGTCGGGCAGGAGTTGGAAAGTGGCGCCACCCTTTGACACGTAGTGGCTGGGTTGAAGCACCGACCATTTTGTTTCCGCCGCCTTGATTTCCTGTTCCCATTCCGCTTGCGCGGCGGCCAGTGCCGGAGTGGGAGTATCGAGCACGGTTTGGAGCTTGGCGATCTCGGCGCGCAATTCCTGCCTCTTGGCAGCTTGTGCGGGAGTCGGCAGGTCAAGGACGGGTTCGCGAGCGTACGGGTCCCCTTTGAGCTCATCGACGTATTGCTCGCCGGCAAAGAAGGCCAGGAAGCGGTAATAGTCCTTCTGGGTAAAGGGATCAAACTTGTGGTTGTGACATTCGGCGCAACCCAGGGTGCTTCCCAGCCAAACGGTGGCGGTAGCATTGACACGGTCCACTTGCGTGTACCAGTAGTATTCTTCGGGATCAACGCCGCCTTCCATGTTGGTCATGGCGTTGCGATTGAAGCCGCTGGCGATCAACTGTTCCGTGCTTGATTGCGGCAGCATGTCACCGGCAAGTTGGTGGATGGTAAAATCGCGGAACGACATGTCATCGTTGAAAGCATTGATGACCCAATCGCGGTACTTCCACATGGTCCGCCGATTGTCCTTTTCGTAGCCATGCGTGTCGGCGTAGCGTGCCAGGTCGAGCCATGCCCCAGCCCAGCGCTCGCCAAAGTGCGGAGAGGCGAGCAGGCGATCGACCACCTTCTCATAGGCCTGCGGAGTGTGATCGGCCAGGAATGCATCAACTTCCTCCAGGGTAGGCGGAAGTCCGATCAAATCGAGCGACACGCGGCGGATCAGCATTTCTTTGCCGGCTTCGGGTGAGGGCTTGAGGCCTTCCTTCTCCAGTCGCGCCAGAACGAAGTTGTCAATGGGATTGCGGCACCATGCCGCATCTTTCACTTGCGGCAAATCGGGCCGCCCGGGTTTGACATAAGACCAGTGCTTGACCGGTTTTGTGACTGCAATCGGCCCCGCGGAATCCGGACCGGAAGCCCCCTGGTCAATCCACTTGCGAATCAATTCCAGGTCGTCCGGTGGGAGTGGCGGACCGCCGTAAGGCATCTGCGGGCGGTCGAGACCCAGGACGCGCCTAACGAGCGGGCTCTTCTCGCTGTCGCCCGGAATCACCACCTTGCCATTCGCACTGCCGTTCATAAGGGCTTCCAGCGAATCCAATCGCAACCCGTTTTGCTGAAGCTCCGGCCCATGACATGAGTAGCAACGCGCCGCAAGAATCGGACGTATTTTCGAGGCGAAGATCCCTGCCCCGGAATCCTGTGGATGCGCCGCGACCGGCGATGCCCTTGTAGGGCCGAACGGCGTTCGGCCCACGGGCGAGCGCTGCTCGCCCCTACCTTCCTCGGGCGAGCGCCACTCGCCTCCACCTTCCGCGAAAGAGTTCTGATCAATCCAGGCACGAATCAATTTGATTTGCGCGGCCGGAAGTGGATCGGCGCCGATCGGCATCCGGGCTTCTTCTCCCACACCCAGCAGGCGTTTAACCAGGGGGCTCTTTTCACTATCGCCGGGAATGATGACCTTGCCGGATTCGCCCCCCTTCAGCGTGGCCGCTTCGCTATCCAGGCGCAGCCCGCCTTGCGGCTTTTCGCCGCCGTGGCAAGTGATGCAGTTCTTTTGAAAGATGGGGGCGATGTCATGCGCGAAAGTGATCTTGACGCGCGGCTTGGTAGTGGTGTCATTTGCTGTGGGACGGCCATCTTGGCCGTGACCGTTCACGGGCGGGACGCCCGTGCCACTTCCATATGACACCACTGCCCGCGGCTTGGGAGGAGTGGCCTGGGGTTGGGCGGCGATCCGTGCCGCGCCCGCTGCCAGAGTCGCGAAAAGAAGCATGACGCCGGGTGCCAGCAGCGAAGGTTGATTCCTTGCGCGCCCGAGTTGTGGAGGGAACTTCATTGGCTTCAGATTCTGGTCCGAAGGCCGACTCTGTTTTCTACGCACGCCTGGAAAATATTGGGAAGCGGTAGCCCTACAAACGAAATTAAAATATAGCGCCATCCTGGGCGAGGATGCAATGAGAACCTTTGGGGGTTCCAACCCATAGTATTAGCCTGTTGTGGTGAGTGGCCCGAACGCCGGCTGCTGACGAGCTTGCGAGTTGCCATCGTCGATGCCTATGTGCGAAGCACCTTGGACTGCGGCGGCTCGACGCCGCCTTGGAATGACGCGGAGCGATGAAGACTAAGGCGGCGCCAGACCGCCGCAGTCCAAGGTGCTTCGCCCAGCTATTTTCATAAGTGGATAAATACCAACATTGGCCACGCATCATCAAACCCTGTTGCGATTTTAGAAAAGAGGAATTAAACTCTGCCCCTATGGCCAATGATAGGCGACGTGTTCCCCGCTACTCTACTCACCTGAAGGCCAGCGTCACATTGCCGGGGGAGAGTACCCCGCTCCCGGTGATGGTCGAGGACTTGTGCGTCCTCGGATGCTTGCTGGAGTATTCCCCAACCCTGGAGATTCACCAGGAGTGCGATTTTGCCATGGCGTGGAAAGGCCGGGAATTCCGCACTCCTGCCCTGGTCTCCTGGAAGGGTGAACTGGATCAAGTGGGATTGGAATTCCACAATACCGACCCGGCGAACCAGCATTTGCTGCGGGAATTCTGCGCCGAATTAATTATGAAACCGCTGGTGCGGCTGCCGGAAGGCCCTGAATAGCCTGCACCAGGCAGCACGAAGATCTCCAAGAACAATTGCCTCCGCGAGCGAGCGAATGGGTGTTATAGTTCTGCCCGCCGTGGCAAGACGATTCAGCCGGGAAGGTCGATGGGCCACGGTATTTTTGCATTTTTTCTCTGAATCATTGCAACCCGGAATCTCACACTACCAAGGGGAAGTGAATTGTGGCCGAGGACTTCACCAACAACAGCGCACTACTCCCACTCACGCGACGTTCCTTCATGCAAGCTGTCGCTGCCCTGGGAGCCCTGGGGCCGTTCAATAACTGGGCACTGGCCACCGGGAGCCTCGAGCAAAGCTTCGCATCGCCTCCGGACTCAGCCCGCATGTGGACCTGGTGGTTCTGGCTCTCTGATCGTGTCGACACGAAAAGCATCACCGCCGACCTCGAGGCCATGAAGGCTCAAGGCATCGGCGGAGCGACCGTCTACAGCCTCAGCGGCCCCGGCGTCGACACCCAACTACGCGGCCCCGATTATATGAGCCCCGGCTGGCGCGAGCTTTTCCAACACACGGTCAGGGAGGCGAAGCGCCTGGGCCTGGGACTGAGTACCATGCTGTGCAGCGGCTGGGATGCCGGCGGCCCCTGGATCACCCCCGAGCAGGCCTGCAAGTGCCACACCCACTCCGAGTTGACCCTCACCGGACCCCAGCACTTCCGCGGCGAGCTGCCACATCCTCCTTTCGATCCGCGCTTCTATCGTGACATTGCCATTCAGGCCTTTCGAATTTCCCGCCACCCCTCGCCGACTCCTCCCGACAGCGCGCAGGTGGAAGCCTGGAATGCTCTGCTCGCTCTAAAGAACGGCAAGGATTCGCTGGGCGAATCGGGCAAGGTTCCCATCCAGGAGATTTGCGACGCACCGCTGCGGCCGTTGCCGCCGCAGCCCGATGGTGACATCCTCGATCCGGGCAGTTGCATCGACCTCGCGGGCAGTTTCGGCGAGAGCGGAATTCTCGACTGGGCCGTCCCCGAAGGCACCTGGGTGGTGCTCCGTTTCGGCTGCACCCTGACCGGGAAGATGACGAGTTGGTCCTCGCCGACGGGCGAAGGTCTCGAAGGCGACCCCATGGACTCCGCCGCCATGGAAGCCCAATTCCAGCACATCGCGGCTGTTCTGCTCAAGGACGTCGGACCTGCCGCCGGCCCGATCTTCCAATCGGTCGAGATCGACAGTTGGGAAATCCTGCTGCCGAGCTGGACTATGAAATACCTGGACGCCTTCCGCCAATATCGCGGCTACGACGCCCGCCCCTACCTGCCCGCCCTGGCGGGCCGAACCGTCGGCAACGCCGAAATCAGCGACCGCTTCCTAAATGACTTCCGCAAGACGCTGGGCGATTGCGTCGCGGACAATTACTTCGGTCCCTTGACGACGCTCGCGCAAGCTGCGGGCATCATCCAGCAAAGCGAAGCCGGGGGCGTTTGTTACCCCAAAGTGATGTCCATGGATGCATTGAAAAACCTAGGCCGTTGCGCTGTACCCATGGGCGAATTCTGGCAAGACTCGTCCTGGAAAGAAAAGAACGACCAGAACACGAATGGCAAGCAGACCGCGTGTGCGGCGCACCTCTACGGCAAAAGGGTTGCCGCCGCCGAGGCCTTTGCCTCCTTCTGGCACTGGCTGGACTCGCCGGCCACTCTCAAGCCTACCGCCGACCGCGCCTTCTGCGAAGGCTTCAACCAGTTCTGGATTTATTCGACGGCCACGCGCAGCGACGAAGGCACCCCCGGTACGGAATTCATCGCCGGCACTCATTTCAACCGGCGCGTCACGTGGTGGAACCAAGCGCGTCCGTTCTGCGATTACATCGCCCGTTGCAGCCATCTCTTGCAGCAAGGCCTGTTCGCCGCTGACGTGCTGTTCTACAACGGCGACGGCTGTCCGAATTATGTCGCACCCAAGCACGTTGACCCGGCGCTCGGACCGGGTTACGATTACGACGTCTGCAACTCCGAAATCCTGCTAACCCGCCTCTCGGTCCGCGATGGCCGCATCGCGCTGCCTGACGGTATGACCTACCGCCTCATGGTCTTGCCGGATCGAAAATCCATGCCGCTCGAAGTCGTGCTGAGGCTGAAGGAACTGGTGGGGGCCGGCATGACCCTGATCGGCCCAAAGCCCGAGCAAACGCCCGGCCTGGCGGATTACCCCGCATGCGACCGGCAACTCAGGTCGGAGGTCGACGACTTGTGGGGCGATTGCGACGGGCGCGCGGTCAAGGAACACCCGTTCGGGAAAGGGCGCGTCGTGTGGGGCGTCACTCCGCGTGAAATCCTCACGCACGCCGGTGTTTTGCCGGATTTCGAGCATGACGGCAAGGAGGATACCTTCCTCGATTGGATCCACCGCTCGGATGGCTCCAGAGAAATCTTTTTTGTTGTCAATCGCAAGGACCAGGGGGAATCCCGAACCTGCACCTTCCGAGTGAGCGGGCGACAGCCGCAGATCTTCGACCCCGTCACGGGCGCTATCCTCGACGCCGGTGCCTTCGTTCAATCCGGAAAGCGTACATCACTGCCACTCGAACTCGCGCCCTTCGGCTCCCTCTTCGTCATCTTCGATAAGGAGATTCCGGACACCCGGAACGGCGCGGGCCGGACGAATGCAGAAGTGCTCGCGATTGCAACCAGGATTGCCGGACCTTGGAACGTTCGATTTGATCCCAAATGGGGCGGCCCCGCCTCGGTTCGATTCTCGGAGCTCGTCGATTGGACCGAGCGCCCGGAGGAGGGCATCAAGTACTACTCCGGCACCGCCACGTACTCCAACAAGTTGCTGTTCAATGCGCAACGCAGCCAGCGGGTATTTCTGGATCTTGGCGAGGTGAAAGAAGTGGCGGAAGTCCGGTTAAACAGAAAGAACGTCGGCATCGTGTGGACGCGGCCGTATCGAGTGGAGATCACCTCGGCGGTCCACGCCGGCGAAAACCAGCTCGAGATCGACGTAGTAAATCTATGGCCGAACCGCATGATCGGCGATGGTCCGCTCGCGCCGGAGAAGCGCTTCACGGTGACCAACATTCCGACCTACTACGAACACAAACCACAGAATCTGCTGCCCTCCGGCCTCCTCGGCCCAGTGACGGTGCTGGTCGGATCCTAGCCGCGGGTAACGCATCAGAACCAACTAAATTGGGGTGCGGCGCCCAAGCCAAAATTGACGCCACGCAGAAACTCGGCGATTCGCTCAAGAGCAACTTGTTCACGCCCGAACAAATCGAGCTGGTTCGCCACAAAATGCCGGACCTGGAGACGTTGCTCCCCACGCCCAAATAAGCGCGCCCGCTGGATGCACGTATAGCGGTTATTCGCTGCCTGCCTCTAGCCCGCATTTCTCACCACGGCTTTGGAAGGGCGGGGTTTAAGCCTCGTCGTTAAAGGGCCTTTCCGATGGTTTCCGCGCCCGCAACGCTCGAGCAGCTTGTCCGGGCGCACGGAGCCGAGTTTCGGAGTGCGGGAGCTTACTCCCGCTTTTGCTACCGCTGACTTGTCAGCGGTTGGTGATTCGCCGCGACCAGTCGCGGGGATGGAAAGCGGCGACGAGTCGCCGCACGCCAAACTGCGGCTCGATTGCCTATGGTAGGAATTGCGGGTTAGCCATCTTCTCCATATTGTAGGCTCACGATGAAGGTGCATCACGGCTACGACACAGCACTTATCTCCCCTCGCTCATATGCGTCTATCCGGTCTTCCGCTTCCTCGGCCCACAATTGGTTAATTTTGCGTTGGAGCTCCTTGTCAAGGCTTGAAAGGAGTCGGTCTGCCAACTCTGCCCGCTCGTCCGGCGGCAAAGCTAATGCTTCTTCAAGAACTTGCGCTCCATTCTTCGACATGCCCGTCACTCCCTTCTCGCTCAGCAATTGTAACATGAAGGGGATCGAATGCACCGGACGTTGGTCAACAAAAAAGGCCGCCAACGACGGCGGCCCTTTTGGAGAATCTTAGGACAAGGGGATTAGACGGCGACCTTCTCCTCTTCCTGTTTCGCCGCAGCGCCAATCTGCACGAGGTCGGACTTGGGTTTCTGAAGGACGATTTCCTCGTACACTTTCCGGACTTGTGCGGCGGCCTGCTCTGCTTCCCACGCTGCCTTGCGGCGAGCCTTTTCTTCTTCCGCGGCGGTGAGGGGAACGTCGTGTTCGAGGGTGCGAACGCGCGCCGCGTCCTGAGCGTTTACCGTCAGGGAGTGCTGGGTGGTCTCAAGTTCCACGCTCTTGCCCTTGGCATAGATCGCATGCTTGCCGTGGGTTTTGTACCACTCCGCCACGCTGGCGTTCTTGTACATGTTCTCGATGATTTTCCGCCAGCCGATGCCCGTGTTGTACGCGCAAAAGGAAATTTCTCCCAATTGGGTCGCGTAGGGGATGATGCACATCTCGGTGCGGCGAAAGTCGTAGTTGAAGAGATCCTGGAACCACATCCCCGCGATGAAGAGCAGGTTCCACGGATCGGAGCGGCGCTTCAAGGCGTCTTCGAGTGTCCGGTTCGGGTCCGAGGCGCCGTATTTCTCTCTGGTCTTCTTTTCGCCGGAAAGCGCAAACGATTTGTCAAATTTCTTGATCAGATCCATCAGGGCCAAACTCTTGGGCGCCCTAAACGGCTTATAGTTTTTCAGGATCCCCATGGCCAGCATGAAATTCGAGAACTTCTTCCCGCGGCCCGCATCGGTGATTTTCTGAATATCCTTCACCAGGCCCGGGACGTTCAGAAATTCCGGTACCGGCGCCCATTCCTTGGTTTCCTTGTTGATCATGAGCGCCGTGCCCACGCCACAATTCGGGTGGCATCCGCAACTGACCATGCCCCACTGCGCCTCCGGACCTTTCACCAAGTCGGCGAAGTCGGCGAACGCGCTGAACATCGAAATGGGGAACCAGTCGCGAGTGGGTTCGGTAATTCCCGTCTGCTTCTTCACATTGCCGGCGAGGTGGGCAAGCGTGTAGCGCTGGCGCAACCGGCGCTGCGGGGTGATGTCCTCATCGCGCCCGGTAAAAGAAACGGGTTGGAAAGCGACGAAGGCGATTTTCTTGGGGTTCTCACGGGCGAAATTCACGATGGGGCCAACCTGGTCGTTGTTGACGTTGTTCACAATGGTGATGACCAGGATGATCTCAATGCCGGCCTCGTGCATGTTCTCGATAGCCCGCAGCTTCACGTCAAACAGATTGCCCACCTGGCGATGGTTGTTGGCGTCGTTGCCGATACCGTCAAATTGCAGGTAGGCGTAACGCAGCCCCGCTTCGAAAGCGCGCCGGCAGTAATCCTTGCTCTGGGCAAATTCAATGCCGTTGGTCGCCGCTTGCACGCTGTTGTAACCCAGCTTGCGCGCGTAGCGAATCGCGTCGAAAAAATACGGCGACATGGTCGGTTCGCCACCCGAGAATTGCACCGACATCTGGCGGCGGGGCTTGATCTTGATGGCATTGTCGAGAATCTCTTTGACGTCCTCCCAGGTCAGTTCGTGTACAAAGCCCACTTGGTTGGCGTCCATGAAGCAGGGGTCGCACATCATGTTGCAGCGATTCGTCAGGTCAACCGTCAGCACCGAACCGCGGCCGTGCTTGATGGAACTGGATCCATGATTGTGCAAACCCTCGTCATTGTGAGCGCGAATGTCGCGGCCCGGGAAGTTATGCTCGATCCAGTTCAGGAACTTGGCGTCGACGGCCATCATGTCTTCGAAGTGCCCGTGGATGGGGCAGTCCTTCACCATCCACACCTGGCCGTCACGCTCGATGATGTTGGCTTTCACCTCGCCGGTCTTCTCGGTAAGCAACGATTGCCAGTTCTCGTCGCCATTTATGATCTTGGCGCGCGCTTCCTTTACGCACTCCGGGCAGAGTGAGTCGGTTTGGCGGGGCCAGCCCAGTGGGGGTTTGGTCTTCTGATAGGATTTCAAGAGCGGCTTGTCAGACCACTTGGGTATGAAGGTTGCACCCGGGCGGTACTTATTGAAAAACTGCACTGTATCAAACACGACCGTAGCCGTCGAACAAACGGCTTGGTCCACGCACTTCATGAGCCGTTGACCTCTGATTCTCGGCATAGCGAATTATCCTCTCCCCTTAAAGATGACGAACCCTCACTTCAACCAAACCTTATTTCCCGAATCCAGCGGATCAGAGATGGCGCAAAGTGGATAATCCACGAATGCCCGCCCAAACCCAAGCTACCCCACGATCGGACCCTTGCCCTGCTTCGCGCCGACCTCGCCAGTCTAGATGTCCGAACGTCTCGGCGCGTCCATTATCCGTGCAAATCATACGAATTAGAGGAGTTAAGGTTAAGGAGTTTATATTAAACGGTCGTTTTGACCGGTTGTATGGCTCAAAAAGTCCGTTGAACGGGTTTCTAGGTTTTCCTGCGTTATGCTATTTGGCAGGTGATTTAATGACATATGTCACAAATCGATGAGGGCCTGGGTTTAATGCCCCATCGAAATTGAATGGCGTGAGGCGGAATACCGTTACAATGTCTCGGTCACCAAAGTTCAGTATTTCGAGGGGAGGTGCAAGATGGCGATCAGCAGGAGACGGTTCTTGGATCGCAGCATCAAGGGCGGATTCAGCGCGGCGCTGGGTGTGGCCGGAATGCCCAGGGCCACGAAAGCGGTGGCGCCGAGTGATAAGGTTGTCATCGGGGTTATGGGAATGGGGGGGCGAGGGACGACGCTGACCACGTTCTTTGCCGCGCGCCCGGACGTGGAAATTGCCTACGTTTGCGATGTCAATGCCAAGAGGCTCCCGGACGCCGTGAAACTCGTGCAGGACAAAAAGGGGAAAACGCCCAAGGCGGTGGGTAATTTCCAGCGCATTCTGGGGGACCAAGGTGTGGATGCGATGGTTTGCGCGACGCCTGACCATTGGCATTCGTTGGCTACGGTGCTGGCCTGTCAAGCAGGCAAGGATGTTTACGTGGAAAAACCGGCTTCGAACGCCATTGGGGAAGGCCGCAAGATGGTGGAGGCCGCGCGCAAGTACCACCGGGTGGTGCAAGTCGGCATGCAAAATCGCAGCAGTTCGTATTGTGCGACGGCGCGCGAGGCAATCCAATCCGGCAAACTGGGCAGCGTTCATCTGGTTCGCGTTTACAATATGTTGGATCGGGCGCCGGTGGAGAAAACCCCCGACTCCGCCCCGCCCGAGGGGTTTGATTGGGACATGTGGCTGGGCCCCGGGCCATTGCGGCCCTACAACCCCAAGTATTTCCGCCGGGTTTTCTGGGACTTTAACGGTGGAATCATGACCGACGATGGAATTCATCAGTTGGATTTGGCCCGCGCCGTGATCGGCGTGTCTTTTCCCAAGTCCGTTCACCATGCGGGTGGCAAGCTCTTCTTTAAGGACATCGCCGAGACCCCCGACACCTCGATCGTCACGTACGAGTACGACGGGCTCACGCTGGTTTTCGAAGAGACCTGGTGGACGCCTTACATGGGCAAGGTGCCCACGAGCGTGAGAGAGAGCACCACGCAGTTTCCCGATTGGTACCCCTTCATCGGGACCCGAATCGAAATCCACGGCAGCAACGGCATGATGATTCTGGGCCGCCACGGAGGGGGATGGCAGTCGTTCGATCGCGATGGCCACCAGGTGGCGAGCGACAAGCAAACCTTCTCGGCGATGCAGGCGGGCCATATCGAAAACTTCATCAATTGCATCCGTAGCCGGAATCGCCCCAACGCCGACGTGGAGGAGGGCCACATTTCCGCGGCCTTGTGCCACATGGCGAACATCTCCTATCGATTGGGGGACCGCAAGGTGGTGTTCGACAGTGCCAAGGAGGCCTTTGCCGACGACAACGAAGCCAACCAATACTTGAACCGGACGTATCGGCCGCCTTGGGTAATGCCCGAAAATGTATAGTTTGACGTGAGGAATGGAAAGCAGGTCATGTTCCCCGAAGGGGAACAATATCATTAGCCGAGGTGAAACCTACGGATCGCGGCGGGGGATGTTCCCCGAAGGGGAACAATATCATTAGCCGTAGGTGCAACCTACGGGATCGCGACGGCAACGAAAAAAATCCTTTCGACCCTGAAAGGGTCGAACATTCGACCCCTTCGGGGTCGGAACCCGGTTCTCCCGTTATCGTCCCGTAGGTTGCACCCACGGCTAATGACATTCCTCCCCTTCGGGGAGGCCGGAATGAGTGCCGTAGGTTTCACCTACGGCTAATGATATTCCTCCCCTTCGGGGAGGGGAGGCGCCACAATTTAGGTGGCCCGCGATGAATCCAAAGTGTGAGGTCCAATATGAATGACAAGGTTGATTTATCCCGGCGGAACTTTCTAAGCGGTGTCGCGGGGGCGGGAGCGATGGCCAGCCTTTCGAGTCTTGCGTCAGCCGGAGGAGCAGGCAGCCCACCCGCTCGCCGCCTGCCGATCGTTTATTTCTCCAAGCACTTGCAGTGGCTCGACTGGGAGCCTATGGCGGCGACCGCGGCGGACCTGGGGTTCGACGGCATTGATCTTACGGTGCGGGAAGGCGGGCACGTCGAGCCAGCCCGGGTGCGGGAAGACCTTCCCAAAGCAGCGAAGATCATCCGCAAGGCGGGCCTGGAGCTTCCCATGATCACCGCCGGCATCGAGGATGCTGCTTCCCCTCACGCCCAAGAGATTATTCGCGCCGCGAGCGAGGCGGGGATATCTCGCTATCGCTGGGGTTGGTTCGCCTGGTCGGATAACCGGAAATTGCCCGACCTATCGAGCCGCCATGCGGCCATCCCCAAATCTCCCGGCCTGCTGGTCAACGTCCCCGAGCGGCTTGCCGAGTTGAAAAAGCGGGTCGGCACACTCGCGGAATTGAATGAGCGGTTCAAGGTCTGCGCCATGTACCATAACCATTCCGGCCCCTTGGTCGGCGCCTCGGTATGGGACCTTTGGGTGCTGCTTAAAGACTTTGACCCGCGCTGGGTGAGCTCGAATTTCGACGTCGCCCATGCCGTGGTCGAGGGGGGATTGGGCGGATGGGTAAGTAGCACGCGCTTGATGGCGCCGTTCATGAGGGGAGTGGCCATCAAAGATTTCAAGTGGGGCCAGAACGCCCAGGGCGACTGGGAGCCCGTGTGGTGTCCGCTGGGTGAGGGAATGGTAAACTTCCCGGCGTTTTTCGCCATGCTCAAAGAGGCCAATTTCTCCGGGCCGGTGCAGTTGCACACCGAGTATCCTCTGGGCGGCGTGGAAAACGGCGATAAGACCCCGACCATGGACAAGGAAAAGATTCTTGCCACCATCCGCAAAGATCTTAATACGCTAAAAGGCTGGATGAGGCAGGCGCAATTGATCTGATTTCCGGGTGCTGTCCTAATTTGAACGTAGCGCCGCCATCTTGGCGGCCCAAGGCCGGCTGGAAGCCGGCGCTACATCAAATTGACTCAGTACCGTTTTTCGGTAGTGTCTTAAAGTTGCGTTGATGGCTGAAACTCAAGCTCTTCCTTCTATGGAATAAGGAGAATTTAGATTCACCTATCCATGAGAGACCGCCGATAGGGTAGACGAAAGCAAAGCGAAGGAGTACAAGGGGACCTTGACATAGAAGACTTTTCGTGTTGACTTTGATGGTATGAGGCTGTCAAAATTTGTGGTTCCTCGTGGTTCCTGGGAATATTTGAGTTCAATCTGCCCACAAGGATAAGATTATGGAAACGGATGCGAAGAATTTACTTGGGATGATGGGAAAGCCTGTCGAAGCGAAGGACATTCCAATTACCAATCCGCTGGGCATTGGGTCGGTATATGCCAATGACTTTGGTCTAGCATTTACGAGTTCAGACATACGCTTTATTTTTTCCGAAGTCGGAGCCGATATCACGAGTAACACTCCGAGCAAGATTCTTAAGGCGAATGTCGTAGTACCGTTGATGGCAGGCGAGGCCTTCGCACAGCAAGTGCTCGCCCTGATTGAACAACACAAGAAAAACTTGGAAGCGTTAATGCATGGCAAAGAACCCGGGAAATCCTAAATCGTTCCAAAACCTTGTATTCCAGGTTACATGTCCATTGGGGAACACTGTTTTCCTTACGGAAAAGACATGGTACGGTCATTCTATCCCCAGACATTCCGATCAGGATTTAGTTGGCAATGTGGAAAATGTTAAGGCCACGGTTGTAGACCCGGATAGAGCACGGCGCAGTACCGACGTGCATCATGGCGAGGATACATGCATATATGAGCGGGCCGTCATAGGCACTAATTCGCTCATTCGTGTCCCGGTACTCTTTGACTCCCCGGAGTTTGAGAAGGGCGGTTTAGCCGGACGAATAATGACCGCGTATATTCTTGGTCCCGGTGAATGGAACAGTGGACAAGTTGGGCAGATTTTCTGGATGCGTCCCACCGAAGAGAAGGGTGAAAACCAATGACCTTCTACTTTGACAATGAAACCGAGGTAATGCGCATCGCCTTCGCAACGGAGGCAGGTCCCTGTATGTACATTGAGACTCCGACTGGAATTTTTCGAATTGAGCGTGCGACCCAAAAGCTAATCAGCGTCACGATTCCCTTCTTTTTTGAAAAGCTAGCAGATGGTTCTCTTACGCTGCCAGAAGTACCACCGACCCTTTTGCCAGACGAACTTATTAATTCCTTCCGCAATTTAAGCGGGATCTAAAATTTCCCTCAGCGTCCAGACATGATCGGTGAGTCCGGCTTCCATGCGGGAGTCCTCAACGCAACTTTAAGACACTACCCGTTTTTCGATGGTCTTTCGCGCTTCGTCGGTAATCTGGTAAGATATAGGCTATCGACAGCTTTGCAAGAGAGTAGGACTGAAGATGTCAAAAAAACGCCAGCGAATCAGCGCCAGCGAGTTTTCCAATCGGTTTACAAAGATCGTGTCACGCCACCTTTCCGCGCTGCCCGCCGAGGAACAAGACAAACGCATTAAGAACGCCGAGCGCGCGGTGTTTGCCGCTAGCCGTGCCGAGCATCCCACAACTCGCAGAGTTGAAGAAACTCGGGCGATTCCTCTTTTATCCCGTACTCGCGAATAGCCGCAAGAAAAGTCCTCTTCTCGCAGCAAGCGCGGAGGTACGCGTAGTATGCGTTCCTCCCCGGTTCTTCCCCATTACGTTCGGTGTCCAGATGTTCAGGACGGCGAACGCCAGACGAAAAGCCCCACACGCACGCAAAATTCGCGTTCCTGTGCGCCACCCGCTTTTCATCAACATTCACGCATTGACCGTGACTGCCATATTCCAGCTTAAGGGTCGTCGGCGCAAGTAGTTTACCACTCGAGGCAGGACATAGCCCGCTCCACCGCTGCCCCCATAAAAATAAACGGGGGGGTTATTGCAATCGTAACCGCCGGAACCCCCGTAGGCAGGGGTTGGCTGGGTGGCGGGGGCTCCGGGCGTGTAATCTGGCACCATACCAGGGAGGTAAGGAATATTAGGATTATACCCGGGCGGATCATGGCTGATTGCGGCGTTTGGGTCAACCTGCCCAGGTGCACCATTTATGCCATAACCGCTCGCGTTGGCTGTAATGCCGCCATAGCCCCCCCCGGCATAGATGAGGATGTTGGAATTCTGGTCTAAAATCTGGGTCTGTCCACCGTCGGCGCCGTCCAAGTATTGCTGAGCCCCCGCCCCCGCAGCGCCCACGACGATGCTATAAGTGGCTCCCGGAACCACTGTAATCACGCCCCGCGTGTAGGCGCCCGCCCCGCCATCTCCTCCAAAATAGCAGTTATCCAAGTACCCTCCCCCTCCGCCCCCACCAGCGCCCCACATTTGCACTGAGATGTGACTTACGCCAGACGGAACGGTAAAGCTTCTACTGACGAAGAACTCTTGCACTCCGGCGATCCCCGTGGCCAGCGCCGTGGTCTGGGTGCTGCCGTCGGGGAAGGTGAGCCCATTGCCAGAGCCGTTGATTTGGACCGTTCCGGTAATGGTTTGGTTGCCAGAGAACGTATTGGCGCCGAGGCTGGCGTAAGAGCCGGCAGGTTGGAAGGCAGCGTGAGTAAAGCCGTTCAGCGTCGCAGCATTGACGCCGGTCAGCCCTGAGCCTTTGCCGAAGAATTTTGACGCCGTGACGTTCCCGTTGACCGTCTGGTTGGCAGTAAACGTGTTGGGGACGCTGAGGAACGGGATCAGGGTACTATCCACACCTAAGCTGACGTTCCCGATGGTCCCGCCGCCCAACAGTCCTGCGCCCGCGGTTATTTGTGTGATACTTCCGGGCAACTCAACCAAGCTGACATTGAGTTGGGGGTTGTGGCTGGTGGTTGTGTTCTCCTTGCTGTTAAAGGTGACGTTTATGGCGGTGCCGTTTGGCTGTAAGGCGAGGCCGTTGTTGACTACGGTGCCATTGAGCCAGTCTTGCACTGCCTGGGTAACATCGATGACCACGAAATTGTTTTTATCCGTTTTCGCTATGGGGACGTCGGAAACAATCAGCGTCCCGAGCGGCGGCTTGTTCGTGTCGTTGATGGTAAGCTCACTCCAAGCTCCGTCCACCTCGTAAACATTGAACGACCCTGCAGACGTGACCGTACCCGCGAAGAGCACCAGAGTGGCTTTGCCGACCGAGGAACCGGTGGCGCCATTCGGCAGGCCGGAGATATCAAACTGAATGAATGTCTCCAGACTGGGGTTCTCAACCTGAAGCGTCGTAGCCGTGCCAAAGTTCGTGGTCTCTGCCTCATTGATGTATGCGTCCGCGGAGGGCGGAAACTGTGCCCATGCGTGCGATTTTGGAAGAAACGCGAGCGCCAAAACTATAAGCAGAAACGATGGTTGCTGTATTCGGTTTTTCATTTTGGTCTCTCCTCCTTGGGGGAGTTTTCGCCTTATGGAGAATGTAAGCCCTCAATATGCAGGTTCCACCAGCCCCTACAAATCGCTTGGAAACAGACTTGGTTGAGGACTGGATGAATTGACCTGGATTTTCTATTATCGACTCTGAGCCCGAGCGACAGTATACCGCTCACTGCCGCGGAGTGCAATTGTCATCCGGGTTTCTGTCATCCGGGTTTCCAGCAGGTTCGCGGGTGGCGCCGACATTGCCGTTTATGTCGGCGCCCGTTAAGAAGCCAGGACAGGCCAGGGTTGGGACGTGTGGACAAAGATGTTTCGCGTGTTGCCGCAGCGCATACATGAAAAACAATGTATGCGCCACCCACGATGAATCGGGGTGCTACCCGCTGGTCTGGCCACTTGACGGGTGGGGCACATTCGTTTATATTCATAACGAATACAAATGACGGAGCACGAACATGGCTAAAACCCTCACCATGCGGCTGGACGATATAACCTACGAAACGTTCGCTCGAGCCGCCCAAGCCGAACGGCGCTCGCTCGCGAATCTGGTTGAAACTGCGGCGTTGCGGCAGATTCAGGAGAGCCTCTTCGTCGATGACGCGGAGATGGCGGAAATCGTCTCCCGGCCTGGGCTCGTGAAGCGTCTCAAAGCGGGTTCCCGAGATGCCCAAAGGCGAAGAGGCCGGTTCGTTCCAGCCCTTTAGGATTTTCGAGACGCGGAGTTTCCTTACCGATCTCGCCGCCTTGGGAGTTGTTTCACAGAGGCGGCTCGAAGCTAAGCTTCGTGATTACGTTTACCCGATTCTCCGCCCAACCCCTCACGCCGGTTCGAATATCAAGCGACTGAAGAATTGGGACCCGCCGACTTGGCGCTACCGAGTGGGCGATTGGCGCTTTTTCTACGAGATCGATGAGAGGCCGCGCATCGTTTTCATGACCGCCGCCGATCACCGCAAAGAAGCCTATCGCTAAGCACTCACCGAAAGCAGGCAGCGCGGAGGCACGCGTAGTTTGCGTTCCTCCGCGGTTCTTCCCCATTACGTTCGGTGTCCAGATGTTCACGACGACGAACGCCAGACGAAAAGCTCCACATGCACGCAAAATTCGGGTGCCTATGCGCTCTGCAATGCAATACCGTAAATTCTTGTTTTCTTAACAAACATTGTTGACGCGATGTAGGGGGGCGGCTTGCCGTCCCCTTATTGTCGATTGCCACCCGACGAAGGGCAGGGCAAGCCCAGCCCCTACGAATTTGGTTGCGGCCCCACCGCGCGCTGCGCTACCAGCTTCATCACGTTATGTCTGCGACGTTATGTCTGCGACGTTGACTCGGCCCTGAGCACACCGTAAGATGGCTGCGAAGGGCGGCTCCCTCGACATGATGGGCAAGACCATTTCCCACTACCGCGTGCTCGAAAAGCTCGGCAGTGGCGGTATGGGCGTAGTCTACAAGGCCGAGGACACCAAGCTCGGCGGGCCCGTGGCCCTCAAGTTCCTGCCGGATGGATTGGCGGAGGACCCCGAAGCCCTGGGGCGGTTCACCCGCGAGGCGCGGGCCGCCCGGGCGCTGAATCACCCCAACATCTGCGTCATTTACGATATCGATCAGCACGCCGGCCAGCCCTTCATCGCCATGGAGTTCCTGGAGGGGCAGACCCTGAAGGAGCGCCTTGCCGGGAAGCCGCTCGAAACGGAGGAAGTGCTGGACTTGGCCATCCAGATTGCCGATGCGCTGGACACTGCCCACGCGAAGGGGATCATCCATCGGGACATCAAGCCCGCGAACATTTTCGTGACCCCGCGCGGCCAGGCGAAGGTCCTGGACTTCGGCTTGGCCAAGCTGGCGCCAAAGCCCCGGCGAGGGTCGGAAACCGTGGGAGCCTTTGAGCTGGCCACCGCCTCGCTGGAGCCCGAGCAGCTCACCCGCTCCGGCGCGGTGATGGGGACTATGGCCTACATGTCGCCCGAGCAGGCGCGGGGAGAAAAGCTCGACGCCCGCACAGACCTCTTTAGCTTCGGGGCCGTGTTGTACGAGATGGCGACGGGCAAGCAAGCGTTCACCGGCACTACCTCCGCCGTGATATTTGAAGCGATTCTCGACCGGACGCCGACCTCGCCAGGGCAATTGAATCCTGAACTCCCGGCGAGGCTGGAAGAAATCATCAACAAGGCGCTGGAGAAAGACCGGGAGACGCGCTATCAGACGGCCTCTGACCTGCGGGCCGACCTGAAGCGCCTGAAGCGCGATACGGATTCCGGGCAGGCGGCTGCCGTAGGGGCGGGCCTCGTGCCCGCCCAAGAAGGGCAGCCACGAGGGACGCCCCTACGAAGACTCTGGAAGGTACTTGTTCCCACCGTCATGATCCTTGTGGCTGCTGCAATGGGGGGAACGTTCTACTTGCGCTCGCGCCATGCCACCACCCCCCTGACCGAAAAAGACACGATCGTCCTTTCCGATTTCATCAACAAGACGGGTGACGCCGTCTTTGACGATACGCTGAAGCAGGGACTCTCGGTACAGCTTGAGCAATCCCCCTTTCTCGACCTGCTTTCCGACCGCAAGGTGAATGAGACCTTGAAGCGGATGGGCCGTCCCGCCGGTGACCGGCTCACGCCGGAGGTCACCCAGGAGGTCTGTCTGCGCACGGGCAGCAAGGCCATGCTGGCCGGCTCGATTGCGGGGCTGGGCAGCCAGTACGTGATTGGCCTGAAGGCCGTGAACTGCGACACGGGGGACGTGCTGGCGGAGGCGCAGGAGCAGGCGGCGGGCAAGGAAGCGGTGCTCAAGGCTCTGGACGCGGCGGCAGTCAGTTTGCGCAGCAAGCTGGGCGAGTCGCTCAACTCGGTGCAGAAATACGCCACGCCGGTGGAGGAAGCGACCACCCCATCCCTGGAAGCGCTGCAAGCCTACAGCCTGGGAATAAAGTCAGTCGATGCGAAAGGGCACACCGCCGCGCTGCCCTTCCTCAAACGGGCCGTGGACCTTGACCCGAATTTTGCCATGGCCTACGCCTCGATGTCGGGTGTCTACTGGGACCTCAACGAAGTGGGGCGGGGGGCCGAAAATGCACGCAAGGCTTATGACCTGCGGGAGAAGGTAAGCGAACGGGAGCGGTTCACCATCGAGGGGAACTACTACGTGCTGGCGACGGGAGAGCTGGAGAAGGCGGCGCAGACCTTCGAGCTATGGCAGCAGACCTACCCAAGAGACGACTTCGCGAACAGGTTCCTCGGTTTCGTTTCCTCCGCCCTGGGAAACTGGAAAAAGGCCTTGGAGGAATGGCGAGAGGCGTTGCGCCTGGAGCCCAATAGTGTGGCTAACTATGCCAACCTCGGCCTCGCTTACACAACCTTCAACCGGCTGGACGAGGCGGAGGCGGTGTACAAGCAGGCGGAGGAGCGCAAGCTGGAGACCGAGATTCTGCTCCAGTACCGCTACTGGTTGGCGTTTCTGAAGGGCGATGCGGCGCAGATGGCGCAGTGGGTTTCAGCCGCTATGGGAAAGCCGGGCTCGGAAGACCTGTTGCTGGCCTCGCAAGCGGACACGGAAGGCTGGTACGGCAAGCTGAAGAACGCACACGAGCTGACCGGGCGGGCGATGGATTCAGCCCAGCACAACGACGCCCAAGAGAGTGCTGCGGCATATCAGGCAGCGGCGGCGCTGCGCGAGGTGGAAGCGGGAAACCGGGAGCAGGCGCGCGCGGAGGCCCATGCGGCTGTGAAGCTGGCCCCGAACCGCGATGTGCGGGCCGTGGCGGGGCTGGCCCTGGCGCGGGCAGGCGATACGGCAGGGGCGGAGAAGTTGGCAGCCGAACTCGACAAGACCTTCCCGCTGGACACGCTGGTCCAGAGGTATTGGCTGCCCACCATCCGGGCGGGAGTCGCCCTGGAACGCCAAGACCCGAGCCGGGCCATCGAACTATTGAAGGTGGCGAGCACGGTCGAACTTGGCCAACCATCGAACCTCACGATATTCCTGTGCCCGGTTTATTTGCGTGGCGAAGCCTATCTCATGCTTCACGACGGCAACCGAGCGGCAGCGGAATTTCAGAAATTCATCGACCACCGAGGAGTGGTGATGAACTTTCCCTGGGGCGCCCTGGCCCGCCTTGGACTGGCGCGCGCCTACGCCCTCGAAGCCGGTGTAGGGGCGGGCCTCGTGCCCGCCCAAGGGCACCCACAAGGGGTGCCCCTACAGCCTGCCGCCCTCGCCAAAGCCCGCGCCGCCTATCAGGATTTCCTCACCCTCTGGAAAGACGCCGATCCCGACCTTCCGATCCTGAAGGAAGCCCAGGCGGAATACGCAAAGCTGCCGTAAAGAACAGGGGGAAATATGAAACGTCGGGAATTTGTGGGCGGAATGTTCGTGGGGGGCGCGGCTTGGGGCGCGACCTCGAGTAGCTTGGCGCAGCAAAATCCCGCTCCGCGCGAGCTTTCAAAATCCGCGGGCGCCGAGGAAGTGGTCATCGAGCGTCCCTTGGCAGGACAGCCCCACGCGGGTAAAGTCCTGGCCGCTATCCAACCCCATGCCGATGACATCCCGCACTTTGCCGGAGGAACCGTCGCCAAGCTCATCAGCGAAGGGTATTGGGGATGCCTGATCAGAACTTCCAATGACGAAAAAGCCGGCGCCGGCACGGTGGGCGAAACCATCCTGAACAATGAAAAGGACAATGATGCGGTGGCGAAGGCCCTCGGACTCAGCAAGGTGGTTAATCTTGAATACCGCAATCATGAGATGGATGATATCTCGCGGCATGAAATGCGCGAGCGCCTGATCTACCTGATCCGCCTGCTGAAAATCGATACCATCATCAGTTATGATCCTTGGGGATCCTACGAAGAGAACCCCGACCATTACGTGACCGCGCAAGTTGTGGAGTCGGCCTGCTGGATGGCCGGAATGGAGAAAGATTATCCGGAACACTTGGCGGCCGGATTGCAGCCGCATAGTGTCCAGGAAAAATACTATTTTGCGCGGGGTCCGCAACTTGTAAACCGCGTCGTCGATATCACTCCGTGGATCGATCGGAAAGTGGAAGCCAATCTCGCCAACAAGACGCAAGGAGCCGCGGGTGAAAACGGTGCCCGCCTCAGGGCGCGGCTTGCCGCTCAAAAACTGCGCCTGCCCATCCTCGGCAACGATGACGACATTGCGAATCGCCAGTACATCAAGAATTTCTTTCTCGATTACGACTCAAAGTTTCTCCGGGGGGTACCGTCGGACCGAGAGACAGGCCGCAAGTATGGACTGGAGTGGGCGGAGGCATTTCACTACATCGGCCCTCCTGAGTCGCGGCTCGACCGTTATATCTCCGAGCAAGCCGTCCCGCTTTGAACTGCTAATTCCTCGGGAAATTGTCCGCCTTGGCCGGAAGGGAGCCGCCGGATTGCGGGGTGGTGAAGTACTGCTTCGGCGCCTGGCTCCATTCGACCATGCTCAGACCCGAGGGATCGTAGAGAATTCGTCCGCCCCGGACGGTCATGCGGGCCACCACCTTCAAGTTTCCATCCATCCGCGCCCATCCGTCATCGATGTAACCAAAGTGGCCGTGGAGCACTTCCAATACGGCCACGTCCGCTTCGCGCCCCACGGACAACGTCCCCAATTCCGGGCGGCGTATTTCCTTCGCGGGATTGACCGTTGACCTGCGAATGATGTCTTCGAGCGGCACGCCCATGGCCAGGAACTTGGACATGACCTCCGTCATGCTGACATAAGTGAAGTCCCCGCTGTGGAGGTCGGTGGACATGGAATCCGGAATAAAGCCCTGCTTAACGGCGGGAACGGCGTTGCGGAACCAGAAACTGCCCGCGCCATGCCCGACGTCAAAGATGACGCCGCGCTGCCGCGCCTCGGCCAGGATCGGATTGAGCTTGCCGTCCGGGAGGAGGATGGGAAACTGCTGCGCGAACACATGGGTGTGAATATCCCCCGGTCGCATCTTTTTCAGGATCAGGTCCGCATAGGTGCGATCCGGGCGGGGCCAGAAATCCATCATGACCGGGACACCGGCCAGGCGGCCGCATTCCTCGGCGCGGTCCACCGCCGCCCAGGGGGGATGTTCGGCGTCCCAGGGCTTGTCGGTCCAATAGTGCGCCGTCTTCACTCCCACGATGACGTCCGGAAACTTCTGAATCGTTTGCGCGCACCACTGAACATCCATGCGGCCGACGTCCTGTTCGGTCCCCCCCACCATGCCATCGGCAACAATATTAAGGAAAGCCAGCACGCGGACCTTGGCACGATCGATCACTTCCTGCTTTTCCTGGAGAAACGTGTCGGCGCCGGCCGTCCCCGCGTCGACCAGGGTCGTGACTCCCGCCGCGAGCGCGATGTCCGCGGGAATCCCCAGGGGGGCGGTGTGAGTGTGCGCCTCCGGCGCGAACCAGTTCAAAGGAGCTCCGCCGTGGCCCACGTGAAAATGAATATCGATCAGGCCGGGAGTTACATACAGGCCGGAGACATCCACCACTTTCCCCGCCTCGCTCGCGGGAAGGTTCTCGGCCACCGCCGCAATCTTCCCCGCGGCAATCGCCACATCCATGACTTTATCAACTTGATTGGCGGGATCAATCACATGACCGCCTTTCAAAAGCAGGTCGTAACGCGGCGCCTGCGCTTTGGCGGCAAATTGCGGCTCTACAGTAATTATCGCTTCTAGAATAGCCATCAGGAGTAGTACCCATTTCAATGTTGACATTGTCTAGACCTTTATCCCGGATATCCGGCTTGAGGGAATGGTAGCGGCGAGTTTACCTCGCCATGCGGCGGCGTGAGGCCGCCGCGAAAATGGCGGGGTAAACCCGCCGCTACATCCGCTTCCACCACTCCAAATCCCGGAGCCCGCTGGCGGGGACCGAGCGAGTCGCCCCCCTCAGCCGGAATTTGCCAAATCGGCCCGCGGCCCGGGCGATAACATATACCCGACCGCCGCCGAATACAATTGTCAGCCCGGGGGGGTTGTCAGTCGGGGGTGTGCGACGCCAATGCGGAGGTAGCGCGGGCAGCCACAGTTTAGGTTTGACAAAACCTTCCAACCCTCCTGATAATTGCTAACTCTTGACCTATGCGGCTGAGACGATGGCAAGTACATGCGGTAACCTGCGCGCTACTGCTATGGGGGACGGGGCAGGCCGCCCTGCCGTGGGCCCGCGCCCAAGCGCCCGCCGACGCCGGCCGGGTAGCGGTGCGGGCGCTGGATCACGCCATCATCATTGACACGCACGCCGACACGCCGCAAGCCTTCCTCGAGGAAGGCTACGACCTCGCGAACCCCGCCAGCCCGTATATGATCAGTATCCCCAAGATGCGCTCCGGGCACCTGGGCGCCGAGTTTTTTTCCATCTGGGTGGATGTGACCTGGCCCAAGGAGGACCTGGTCCGTCGCGCCCTCGACCTGATTGACGTGACCGACCAGCAGGTGGCGCGGCACTCGGACGTGTTGGGCCTGGCCGGCACCGCCGACGACATCGAGCGCCTGCACCGCGAAGGGAAAATCGCCATCCTCATGGGACTCGAGGGGGGCCACCAGATTGAAGGCGATCTGCACGTGCTGGACATCTTCTATCGCCTGGGCGTCCGCTACATGACGCTGACCCACACCAAGAATGACGAGTTGGGGGATTCCTCCGGCGACCAGCCCGGCTGGAAAGGGCTTTCGCCCCTGGGCCGCCAGGCCGTCGCGCGCATGAACCAACTCGGCATGATGGTGGATATCTCGCATGTTTCCGACAACACCTTTTACGATGCCCTGGCCGCAAGCAAGGCGCCGCTGATTGCTTCCCACTCCTCCTGCCGCGCTCTGTGCACTGCCCCCCGCAATATGACCGACGAGATGATTCGCGCCCTCGCCAAAAACGGCGGGGTGATGGACATCAATTACTATTCCGGATTCCTCAGCCAGGCCTTCCAGGACGGCTATGGTAAGATCGAAAAGCAGGTCGAAGACGAACTTGCGGCGGCGCGCGCGCGTTACGCAAAACAAGGCAAACGCCTTTCCTACCTCGAAGAAGTCCGTATTCAACAGCGCTTGATCAAGGACTTGCCGGTGCCCTCTTACACGGCCATTGCCGACCACATTGACCACGCCGTCAAGGTGGGGGGAATCGATCATGTGGGCCTGGGCTCCGACTTTGACGGCATTGACTCCGGGCCGCGCGGCATGGAAGACGTCTCCAAAATTCCGGACTTGGTCCGCGAGCTCGCCCGCCGCGGTTATAGCGAGCGCGATCTGGAGAAGATTTTGGGCGGTAACGTCCTGCGTGTCATGCGCCAGGTGGAGCTGGTCAGCCGGCAGGTTCAAAAGTGATGCGTTAGCGGAGGGCAACCATGCCCAAGAAAACGAATCGGTCCGCGGGCACCGGCTCTAGGCTCAGCCTTGCGGACTTCGATTTGTTGACGACGAAACTCCGCATGGCGAGTCAGATTCCTGGCGCATTGTTTGGCATCATACGGAGTGGCGTGAGACCGGGACCGGGGGATTCCTCGAAGTGGTACGACAGAGCAATCCGAGCAATCGGCGGAACCCTGGTTCTGCTAGCATTCCTACTTGCCTTCGTAATCGCGTTGATGAACCAGCTACGGGAACGATAAGAAGGGGCTGTAGCGGGTGTAGCGCGGACCTTTTTTATAGGTCTGATTGGATAACGGCATCGGCTCCAGTCCGGTAGACTTGGAAGTGCTCAACGACCAAGGCGAGCCGGGAAAGGAGCCGAAGCCATGCAGCATTTTATCGGATGTGACGTGCACACGCGCAACCAAGTGGTGGCCTGGATCGAGGAGGAAACGGGAGAGATCAAGAAGCGGCGGTTGGAGCACGAGGGCAAGGAAGTCAAAGAGTTCTACGCGCAGTTTCCGCGGGGGACGGTGGTGGGGATCGAAGCGACGTTTCCCGCGCATTGGTTCGAGCGGTTGATGGGAGAACTGGGGCACGAGTTGTGGGTGGGCGACGCGGCGCGCATTCGGGCCAGCGAGGTACGCTATCAGAAAACGGATTGCCGCGACGCCGAGCTGCTGCTGGATCTGCTGCGCACCGGGCGCTTCCCGCGCATCTGGGTTCCCTCCCTGGCAGAGCGCGATCTGCGGCAGTTGCTGGTGCATCGGATGAAGCAGGTGCGGGCGCGCACCCAGGTGAAGAACCAGTTGCACGCCCTGGCGATCAGCCAGGGGGTGTGCCGGAAGGGCAAGCTGTGGAGTGTGAAAGGAAGGAAAGAACTTGAGAGCCTCGCACTGTTGCCCTGGGCGGCGCGGCGGCGAAAAGAACTGCTGGAGTCGCTGGACCGGCTGGACGAGCAGGTGCGGGAACTGGACCGGGCGGTGGAAGAAGCCGGCCGCGCGCGCGAGGAGGTGGCACTGCTGCGCACCCATCCGGGAGTGGGCATGGTGGTGGCCCTGGCCTTCGTACTGACGGTGGGACCCGTCGAGCGCTTCTCCAACAGTCGCAAGCTGGTGAGCTATTGGGGACTGAATCCGCGCGAGAACTCCTCGGGTGGCCGGCAGCGCCTGGGCTCGATTAGTAAGCAAGGGAACACGATGATGCGCTGGCTGCTGGTGGAAGCTGCGCAGACGGCGGCGCGCCTGGATCCGCAGTTGCGCCGCATTTATCAACGCTTGAAGAAACAGAAGACGAGCGCCGTGGCGAAAATCGCTGTCGCCCGCCGTCTGGCAGTTCGGTTGTTCTGGATGCTGCGTACGCGCCACAATTACACGCAGCTCGTTCACATGTCCGGCAGCCCGGGTAGCGCGGTGGTTCCGCCCAAAGCGGAACCGACGGTCTGATTGGGCGCCGGGCCTCCCCGCACGACGGCGGGGAGGTCGCACGGTGAATCATGGTGCCCGCCGCCCGTGATGGTGAAAACGCGCAGCGGGATCGCATAGATGAGTGGTGGAACCCCAGCGGTCCACCGTGAGATTCGAGGAGGCGAGCCTTGGTCGGTTTGAGCCCAAAACGAATCCCACAAGGGGAAAGGCGCGAGAAAAACCTCACCGCCACCCCAACGGAGAAATATTGCTTGACAACGCCGATGCCGTTATAGACGCGCTACACTATGAATAACGGAATTGGAGGACATATGAGAAGGCAAACCGTTCTAATCTTGATAATAGCAGCACTCGCTTGGGCGCAAATGGCTGCCGGGGCGGCTCCCCAGGCAACTTCCGCTCCGAAGAAAACCACCGGTTCCCCGGCGCATCCAGCCGCGGCTGCGCAAAAGAGCGCCGCGTCGCTGCTCGACCCGGCATCGTTCAAGCTACAAGCTCCGGCCGTCTTCAATGCCAGGTTCGCCACCACCAAAGGGGATTTTGTGGTTGAGGTGACGCGCGCGTGGTCGCCTCGGGGGGCCGATCGCTTCTACAATCTGGTGAAATATCACTTCTTCGATGGCGCGGCGTTCTTCCGCGTGCTCCAGGGGTTTGTAGTGCAGTTTGGCATCAGCCCCCGACCGGATGTTTCCCAGGTTTGGGAAAATGCCAAAATCGACGATGACCCCGTCACGCAAAGCAACACGCGCGGGATGCTCACCTTCGCCACTTCCGGGCCTAACACGCGGACCACCCAGTTGTTCATCAACCTGGGCGAAAACGCCAATCTCGACGGCATGGGATTCTCGCCTTTTGGCAAGGTCACGAGCGGAATGGAGGTGGTCGATCAGCTTTATAGCCAATACGGGGAGGGCGCGCCCAACGGTAATGGCCCTGACCAGAACCGGATTCAAAAAGAGGGAAAAGCTTACCTCGAGAAGTCTTTTCCCTTGCTGGATACTATTAAAACTGCAGTGATCCTGCCGCCCACGCCGGTTGTGCAGAGCAAGTCAGCCGCACCGGCGAAATAAGGGTTTTCTGTGCAGAGCGACCTAATTTGCAGCGGCGGTCGGAGACCGCCGCTACAACCGAAGAACAGGAGAATTCATGAGCGACTTAAAGCCAGGCCATTATGCCGTGTTTGAAACCACTCTCGGCGAGATCACCTGCGAGCTTTTTCCGGACAAAGCGCCGGTGACCGTCGAAAACTTTGTGGGGCTCGCGGACGGAACGAAGGAATTCTTGGATCCCAAAACCCGTGAGCGCACCAAGCGGCCTTTTTACAATGGCTTGGTTTTCCACCGGGTGATACCGAAATTCATGATTCAGGGAGGCTGCCCGCTCGGCTCCGGCACCGGGGGACCCGGGTACAAATTCCAGGACGAGTTTTCCGCTGACCTTTCGTTCGATCGCCCCGGCCGTCTCGCCATGGCCAACTCCGGGCCGGGCACGAACGGCTCGCAGTTTTTCATCACCGTGGCGCCCACGGACTGGCTCGATAACCATCACACCATTTTCGGCCAGGTCGTCAAAGGCTTGGATGTAGTTAATAAGATTGTCAATACCCCCCGAGGGGCCAACGACCGGCCCAAAACGCCGGTGGTGATGAACACCGTTAAGATTGTGGAAGTGAAGTAGCGCCAAGCGTGGCGCGGTTTCTGTATGATGGCTAACGGATCATGACTGACAGGCCACCACCTGGGGTGGAATCCCCACCCTTCGGAAAGACTTCACGGCGCAAGTTCCTGAAAGGCGCCGCGGCTTTGGGCGTGGCTGCGCCGGCCTTCGCCGAGGCGCCGCAGGGCCATGCCGATTCAGCCCATCACCCCATTTTCGCCTATGTCGGGAGCTACAGTTTAGCGCAAGGCCCGGACGGCTCCATCGGCCGCGGGCAGGGCATCTATGTGTTCGAAATGAATCCCGCCACGGGAGCCCTGGTCCAACGCGAGTTGATTCGGAGGGACACCAATCCGTCCTTCATGGCTTTTGACTCCTCGCGCCAGCACCTCTATTCGGTAAACTGGATTCCGAACTACCAAGGTCAAAACTCCGGCTCGGTAAGCGCCTACGCCATCGACCGCGCCAGCGGGCATCTGACCCTGCTCAACACCGTCAGCTCCGAAGGGGCGAACCCCACCCACCTGAGCATCCACCCTTCCGGCAAGTTCGTGCTGGTGGCGAGCTATTTCGGTGGGACGGTGGCCGTGCTTCCCATTCTGGCGAGCGGCAACTTGGGCCCCGCCACGGACGTCGTACACGACCAGGGCGCGGTGGGCCCGGAACACGCCGCCAGCGCACCCCCCGGAAGCTTTGCCATTAGCGGGCACGACAAGCCTCACGCCCACATGGTCCTGTCCGATGCGGCAGGGCGCTTCGTCCTGGCCGCCGATCTGGGGCTCGACCGGATCTTGATTTGGAAGTTCGACGCCGAGCGAGGGAAGCTCATCCCGAATGATCCTCCTTCGGTCGGCTTGCCTGCGGGAGACGGGCCAAGGCACTTCGCGTTTCATCCCAGCGGCCGCTGGTTTTATTCGCTGCAAGAAGAGGGTTCCACCGTGGCCGCGTACGACTACGACTCGGCCACCGGCCGGCTGGCCGCGAAGCAGACGGTTTCCAGCCTGCCCAAAGGTTTCGCCGGGTCGAATTTCCGTGCGGAAGTCATGATCTCTGCGGACGGCAAATTCCTTTACGCTTCCAACCGCCTGCACGACAGCATTGCGTGGTTTTCCATCAGCGCCACAGGAACCCTGGCATGGGGCGGCGAAGAATGGACCCGCGGCGACCATCCGCGCGCTTTCAACTTCGATCCAACGGGGAATTTCTTCTACGTGTGCAACCAGTTCGCCGACGCCCTCGCTACTTTCCGCATCAATCGGAAAACCGGGGCGCTTACCTTTACCGGCCAATACACGCCGGTGGGCAGCCCGGCATCGATCATCTTCCTCGCCTAGAAAACGTAGCGCGGTGGTGATGAATGCGGTGAAGAATGTGGAAGTTAAATAGGGGCGCAGTCTCCTGCAACAAGTTTCAGTGACCCCTAGAACCGGGCAGTCCGCCGTGACCATTGTCAAGAACTGCATGTCACAGCATCGCAGGGAGTGCGAAACGGAGTTACTGCTTGGGATTCTGAGTTTGGAGGCTCTGCAGCCATATGTAGAGACGGACCATCCGTATATTGAAGATGTATTCGCCCTGGGTGTCTCCCGATTTTAGAACTTTCAGAGCTTTCATCTTCTGAAGAAAGTTATTGAATTTTTTCTTCTCGGTTTCAGTGAGACCGGCGAGAACGTCGGCTTTGTGAAAGCTCATGGAATCCGGGTCCTGTTGGGCAACCTTGGCAAGTATCGAGAGATAGTCCTTACTGTGGAGAGCTCGATACACTTGTTGATCTACGTACTTCCTTCCAACTTCCTCCGCTCCCTCTCGGACGGCGCGGGCAGCGTCATCCTCATCGACAATCCCGTCCCGATCAATCCAATAGGCTGCGTCTCCGACCAGATGCATGATCTTGGGAAAGCCCGCGGAGTAATGCACGAGCAGATGCATTCCTTCCTCTGAAATCTTCATGGAGACCGAGTCGAATGCCCGATTAAAAAATTCTCTCATTTCTCCTTCGTTCATAGGAGCAATTTCAACCACGTCGAAAATTCTATCGATCGGTTGGTATTTCTGAATCATTTCCCGGCGTCGCTCTTCGACGCCGGACAGCGTAAGCAACAGGGGCAACGGTTCCCTCGACATGGCGTTTGTGTCCACGATGCCCTTAATGAAATGCGCGAATTGTGGATCAGCCGTGACCCCGTTGATCTCATCCAGCACAAGAAAAATCCCCTTCACACCGCTTGCTTTCAAGCGAGAAAAGACCCCAGTTAAGAAGGGTAAAATCCCCTTGGTAATGCTTGGAGCGTCTTGTCTTAGGGCATCAGCGTGAAGAGTGACCCCGAATAGCGACTGGTCTCCGATATACCTTGCCAGCCAATTCCGTAACGTTTCCGACCGTCCGGGGTTCAAAGCGCCGGAACGAATAGTTGCCTCAAGGATTGCGGCGCCAACATCGTCAACCGTCTGGGCCGCGCCTAGGGGAGCATAGATGCTGTGCAGGTTGTGCTCCCGCTCCGCGACCCATTGAACGAAACCCGCAATCGAGCTCTTGCCAATTCCATATTCACCCTGTATGTAGAGGGTGATTGGCTTTCCGGCTTCTACCTGGCCGACCCCACGCTGCATGATGTGGTCAATCTGGGAGGCTCGACCAACGAAAAGCTCGACGGGAACAGGCTGCCCGGGATAGAAGGGACTCTTACTTTTCACTATTTCAGGCATGGGTGCCTCTTTTTATGTGTAGAGAACTCATCCATTAATCTACACGCCGGAACCTCATAGGGCAGGAGACCCTTGGTGAGCTTTGGATTAGGGCTCCAGAGGCTGATCTAAGACAATCTATAACAAAATCTACACCCCGATAATCTCCACTAACTCCTTCACCGCGGCGGCGGATTTTTCGAGCGCGGCCTGCTCTTCCGGCGTCAGCTTGATCTGGATGATTTCTTCGATCCCGCGCGCGCCCAACTTCACGGGCACGCCCACGAACAGCCCGTTTATTCCGTATTCGCCTTCCAAGTAAGCCGCGCAGGGCAGGATTTTCTTGCGGTCGTTAAAGATCGCGTCGATCATCTGCACGACTGCGGCCGACGGCGCATAGTAAGCGCTGCCGGTCTTGAGGAGGGCCACGATTTCGCCGCCGCCCTTGCGCGTGCGGTCGATGATTTTGTCAAGCTGCTCCTTGGGCATGAGTTGGGCAATGGGGACGCCCGCCACCGTGGTGTAACTCGGCACGGGAACCATGGTATCGCCGTGGCCGCCCAGCACCAGGCCTTCGACGTCCTGCACGGAAACGTTCAAGGCGTCGGCGAGGAATGTCCGGTAGCGCGCCGAATCGAGGATGCCCGCCATGCCCATCACCCGGTTCTTGGGGAAGCCGCTCAACCGGAAGGCGGTCTGCACCATGGCGTCGAGCGGGTTCGTCACCACAATCAGAATCGAGTCGGGAGAGTGCTTGGCCGCCTGCTCGATGGCGTTCCTCACCACCTCGAAATTGGCTCTGAGCAAATCGTCGCGGCTCATGCCGGGCTTGCGTGGAAATCCTGCCGTCATCACCACGAGGTCGGAATTCGCGGTGTCCTGGTAATCGTTCGTCCCCTTGATTTTGACGTCGTAGCCTTCAATCGGGCCCGCTTCCAGCAGGTCCAATCCCTTGCCTTGCGGAACGCCCTCCAAAATGTCAATCAGCACGACATCGGCGAGCTGCTTGTCCACAATACGGTGCGCGAGCGTCGCACCAACATTCCCTGCTCCAATCACGGTTACTTTTTTGCGCATGAGGTCCCCCTTTAGATATCGGGTGATCGGGTGATCGGGTGATCGGTTGAACAAAAACCCACTCGGCCTGAGGGTCGCTTGCTCACCCGGTCACCCGATCTCACCATCACCCGATGATTTTGTTCACCCGATCACCCGATCATCCGATCACCCGATGATTTTGTTCACCTGATCTACTTCATGTTCTCAATAATGGCGCTGGCGAACCCGCTGGTGCCGAGCGTCTGCACATCCTTGATTCCTTCCATGTGCATCAGCCGTTCCAGGTCGTAGGTCACGCGGTGTTGCACGATGGTGGCGGCGAGCGCGTCTTCAATCAGCTTGCCGACTTCCGGCCAGCCCATGAACTCGAACATCAGCGCGCCGGAGCGAATCAGCGCGCCGGGATTGATCATGTCCTTGTCGGCATATTTGGGAGCCGTACCGTGCGTGGCCTCAAACACCCCAAAACCGTCGCCGATGTTCGCGCCCGGCGCCACGCCCAGCCCGCCGATCTGCGCCGCGCAAGCGTCGGAAAGGTAATCCCCGTTCAGATTCGGCGTGACCACCACCTGGTATTCATCCGCCCGCGTCAGGATTTGTTGCAGCATGGAATCCGCGATGCGGTCGTTCACCAGAATCTTATTTTTCCATTGCCCCTTACCGTGCGTCGGGTAAAGCGTGTCGAGGCAATCTTTCACTTCTTTGGCGACCTGCTGTTGGAAGGCCTGATTCGCCATCTCCAGGCCGGGCTCGACCATGGCCGCGTTGGCTTCCACCGAGAGGTTCGGGTCCTTGTCCTTGTTGCCCAAAATCCAGCTCTCGCGCTCGGTCACGATTTGGGCGCGAAACTCCTCCTTGGCCAGCTCGTACCCCCAGTCGCGGAACGCGCCTTCGGTGAACTTCATGATGTTGCCCTTGTGGATCAGGGTCACCGTCTTCAGGCCCTTGGCAATGGCATACTGCAACGCGCGCCGCGCCAAGCGCTTGGTGCCCGTAATCGAAATCGGTTTGATCCCCACCCCGGAGTCAAACCGCACTTGCTTTTTGATCTGGTCTTCCCTCAGCATGGCATTGATAAACTCAATAACGCGCTGCGCCTGGAGAGTCCCTTCGCGCCACTCGATTCCCGCGTAAACGTCTTCGGTGTTCTCGCGGAAGATGATGATGTTCATCTTTTCCGGGTGTCGCACGGGCGAGGGCACGCCCGGGATGTACTTCACCGGCCGCCAGCAGGCGTAGAGATTCAAGAGTTGCCGCAGCGCCACGTTCAAGCTGCGAATGCCGCCCCCCACCGGAGTGGTGAGCGGTCCCTTGATGGCAATGCGAAACTCTTTGATAGCGTCGAGCGTGCCCTGCGGCAGCCATTCTCCGAACTTTCGAAAGGCCTTTTCTCCCGCAAACACTTCGTACCAAACCATGCGCCGCGTGCCGCCGAAGACTTTTTCCACCGCCGCGTCAAACACCCGCTGCGAGGCTTTCCAAATGTCGCGCCCGGTGCCGTCCCCCTCGATGTAGGGAATGACCGGCCTGTCAGGAATTACAAACCCGCCGTCCACGTAAGCAATGGCTTGGCCTTCCGGCGGGACAGGGTTCTCGTTATAGGCTGTCATAGGTTAAGATACCCCCTTGGTAGATTTCATCTCACGAAGACAATTACGCCGCCAGACCTCAATACCAAAACGCCTCAGCATAGTACACCCAACAACGGGGAGACAAGCGGATTTGGCGTAGTGGTGCAGTTTGAATTCGTAGCGGCGAGTTTACCTCGCCATGTGGCCGCTTAAGGCCGCCTCGAATTCCTGCATTTTGAAGCGCGGAATTCGTTCCCCAGCGCTCAAATGGCGACAAAAACCCGACGGTTTCAGCAAATTACGTGTGCTTTTGTGTCAAATGACGTCACGTTATCGCCAGTTTTCGATGGTGAGATTGACGCCGGTTTTTTGAATCGTCACGAAATCGTCGGTATTGCCGGTTACGAGCGGCCGGTTCAGCCGCACGGCGACGGCGGCAATCAAACAATCCGGGAGATGGTCCTTGGCGTAGCTCGCGGCTCGAGCGGTCACGGAAGCACTGTGTCCCTTGAAGTATTCGGAAAGGATGTCAGTGTCCAGGATCGCCTTGACCGTCATTTTAGAGGGTCGCCTCCCGTTTGCTTGGCCGGCGTCTCTCCTGGTAGGCGATGGAAACCACCTCGTCAAGCAGAGAAGCGTCTTCCGGACTGCCGAACAAACCCAGGCCCTGGGCAAAGATACTGGAGGATGAGCTTACGGACGGAATTTCGTCATCCTTGGGCAAGCTGGCAATTGCCCGCGCGATGAATTCGTCAACCGAGGTGACCTTGCCGGCGCGAATGGCGTCGCGGACTGCCTGCTCCTGGTCTGGACTGAGGGTGATGGTCATAGGATTATCCTTCCTCGTCATCATGGGTCTACTTTACTGCAAGTAGGACGGGGGGTGCAAACAGCCCGCGGGTAGCCATCAAGGACAGTACATTTCTGGGCTTTTCTCAGGGCGGGCTGGCGTAGAGCGAGCCCAGGTCTGCGATTAACATCTCTGACCCTGCCGATTCGACCATCCTGACTATGAGCCGCCTTGCTTGATCCACAATCTATCGCAGGGCTGCGCTCGCCCTGCGCCAGCCGGCCTTTTCACTTGTCACTGCTCTCAGAAGTTCTCCAACAGCCACACGTTACTGTTACTGGCCAAGCCTGCCAGCGCCAGGTAACGGCCGTTAGGCGAGGGTATGGCCCAAGCCGAGACATTGTAATTACCACTCTCGTGCTTCCATATGACCTGCGCCCGACCTTGCAGGTCTACGAAAAGTGCCATGTTCCCTAAAGCTGGTAGCGCAGAGGTACGCGTACTTTGCGTTCCTCTGCGGCTTTTGTTGTTTCGCATTAATAAACATGTAAACGCGGATCGTGCTAAGAGCCGCGGAGGAGGGCTGAAATGCGCCCACCTCCGCGCTACCCCCCTCGCCAATAGCCCCCCGGGTGTGTTATGCCCCCGCCAATGTTCCACAATGGGTGAGCCGCCACAGGTTAATCAATATGCGGGACGACGTGCCGCTATGATTAAATAAGAGTCAGTGGGAGGCTCGGAATGACCAAAGAGTACGTTGAGAAGCGGGAAGGCGCCTATCGAATCAGCGGCACCCGGGTTTCTCTCGACTCGATTGTTTACGCCTTCTGGCGCGGCGCCTCGCCGGAGAGCATTGCTCAGTCATTTCCCGCCCTCACCTTGGAAGAGATTTGCGGGGCCATTGCTTCTTACCTGGCTCATCAGACCGAAATCGACGCCTACTTGCGAGAGGGTGAGGGGGAGTTTGAGGCCCTCCGCCAGCAAGCCCGCCAATCTAATCCTTTCCTCTCACAAAAGAGCTAGTGTGGTGTCCCGCGTAATATTTGACAATGGGATAAAGCACGGACCCCCTCACCCGTCCCGCCCCGGCGGGTAAGAACGCCGGCGGCGGTCCACCCTCTCCCCCAAGGGGGCGAGGGGAGAGTTGAGCTTGCTCCCTCGCCCCCTTGGAGGCTGTCTCAAAACTCGGCGCGGGGAGTGGAAAGCAGAATGCTAAGTGAAAGGGCATGAGCCAAGAGATACGCGCGAACTATGAGCAGATGGATTTGTTACCGCAGAGTCTAGAGGACTGGGTACCGAGGGATCATCCGGCGCGATTCATTCGCGAGTTCGTGGATGCCTTGGATTTGGTGGAGCTGGGTTTTCCGGAGCGGAAGAGCGAAGAAGGGCGGCCGCCGTATGCGAACGATCTGATGTTAAAGGTATGGTTGTACGGGTATCTGGCGCGCATCCGGGCGACGCGGGAGTTGGAGCGGGCGTGCCGGGAGCACCTGTCGTTGCTCTGGCTGACGGGGCGGCACGCGCCGGATCACAACTCGCTGTGGCGGTTCTGGGCGGCGAACCGGCGGCCGCTGCGGGCGGTGTTTCGCGCGGCGGTGAAGGTGGCGGCGGGACAAGGGTTGATCGGCATGATCTGTCACGCCGTGGACGGGACGAAGATTCGGGCGGTGGCGTCGCGGCGGACGGTGGAGCATCGGAAGGATTTGGAGAAGTTGTTGGCGCGGGTGGAAGCGTCGATGGCGGAGATGGAAGCGGCGGTGGAAGCGGCGGAGCAGGAAGAGACGGGCGAGTATCGATTACCGGAGGGGTTGCAGGAGGCGGCGAAGCTGCGCCAGGCGATCCGGGAGTCGCTGGGAAAGATGGAGGAAATGCAGCGCGATCATCTGCACCCGCAGGAACCGGAGGCGCGGCTGATGCCTTGCGAAGGGCGCTTGGATCCGGCCTACAATGCGCAGGCGGTGGCGGACGCGCAGGCGGGGATCATCGTGGCGCAGACGGCGGTGAATGCGGAGTCGGACCACCAGCAGTTGGTGCCGATGTTGGAGGAAGTGCGGGCGACGGTGGGAGCGGTGGCGCAGGAGACGGTGGGGGATGGGGGATACGCGACGGCGGAGCAGTTGGGCGAGGCCCAGGCGCGCGGGTACGAAGTGCTGGTGGCGCCGGGGGCGGAGACGGGCGGAGCCCCGCGCGGGGATTATGATAGCGCCAAGTTTGCATACGACAGCGAAAAGGATGAAGTGATCTGTCCGCAAGGGCAACGGCTGAAGTTCGAGGGCATGAAGAATAAAGGCCCGCAGCGGCCGGTGGCGCGCAGCTATCACTGTGAGCATTATGCCCAGTGTCCGGTGCGGGCGCTATGCAGTCGGAGGCGGGACGGGCGGAGAATCGAGTTGAGCCCGCAACGGGCGGCGGTGATGCGGCAACGCGAGAAGCGGCGCGATCCGGTAAAGCAGGCCTTGCTGCGGCAACGCAAGGCGATCATCGAACCGGTGTTCGCCACCCTCAAACAAGCCATGGGCTTTCGCCGATGGACGGTGCGGGGACTGGAAAATGTCCGCACCCAGTGGGCGCTGCTCTGCGCGGTGTTCAACTTGAAGAAGATGTACAAATATTGGGTAGCCGACCAGCTCACCCCGGCTTGAGGGGTTCCAGAGCCTGGGCGCGCCGTCGCACCCCGGACTTGGCAACTCACCCTCGATACCCAATCGGCGGACCAATCCCTCTCCCAGGCCGCAAGTTCTGAGACGGCCTCCTTGGGGGAGAGGGTGGCTCGACGAGGCGTTTTCATCAGCCGAGGCGAGACGGGTGAGGGGGTCTCGCCTATTGTCAACTCTAAGATGGGACACCACACTAGACCACCTTTCCGCCATCGAAGCTCTCCTGCTGGTCTGGGCCGCCTCCGACGCATCTTCCTTTTTGTTTTAGGCGGGATATTTTATCGAACTGCTTGGGATGATGGCAGTTGCGCGTTGTCTTGGACGTCGAGCTCCTGACTACATAGTCGGCAGGGTGACGCCGAGTGCCTTGAGAATTTCTTGCTGGCGGGCGTCCGGTTGAGGCAGCTTGGTCAGCGTGGTTTTCTCATCGACCGGGTAGTGCAGCAGGCACAGGCGGGTCAAGGCCCGCAGCGCATCCGGCAAGGTGATGGCGTCGGCCCGAGTCTCGGTGGTGCCAAAGGCCGCTCGTAATCGCCGCTCCATCTCACGACTGACTTTCAAGGCCAGCAGGCAGCAGAACACGTGCCCCCGCGTGCGGCTCTCTTTGCGCACCCAGACGGGCCGCACCTCCAGCAAGCCCGTCTTCAGGGTGCGAAAATCGCGCTCTACCTTCTGGAGCGAAACATAGCTGTCATGCACTTGCTGGGCGCTCATCGCGGCGGGGGCCACGTCGGTGGTCACCACATAGCAGCCTGCCAACTCCAGCGCCCGGTCGATCGCTGCTTCGTTCCTTTGCAACTTCAACTGCGTGCCTTCGAGCGGGATTTCCACCAGGCCCGTCAACTTGTGCCGCTCGACCCAGGCTTGCATCGCCCGTTGGCCCGCTTCCGGCTGGCAGCGGGGGTGGGTGCGCACCTGCTCGTTGCGCGCCTGGATCTGGGCTTCCAGCTTCGTCAGTTTGTCGTCCAGGCGATGCTGCTCGCGCTGTGCCTCCTGCGGATTCCGGCGCAGGATATAGCGCACGCCCTCCGCTTCCACTTCCGAGACGGTCTCACTGAACAGGTTCAACTGCAAGGTTCCTTGGGCCAGCAGCCGGCGAACCTGCGGGTCGGTCAAGGCCGTGATATAGCGCAACCCCGCTCCCGTCAGCGCTTGCTTCCCCTTACTTTTCACCATCCCCCGGTCCCCCACGAAGACCAATTCCTCCACCCCGAATTGTCCCTGCAGAATCTGGATCTGTTCTACCACGGTGGTGGGATCACTGCGGTTCCCTTCGAACACCCGCACGGCCAGCGGTTCGCCTGCCTCGTCCGCCAACAGGCCGATGACGATTTGCAACTTGCCCCGCTTTCCGTCGCGGTTGTAACCGTACTCCCCCAACTCGTTCTTCTCCCCTTCCAGATAACTGCTCGTCACGTCGTAGAGAAACAGCCGGGGCGGCTGGCCGCGTCGAGCCAGGTAGCGGCGATACAGGGTCTTTTCCATCTTCCCCTGACGAGCCGCCAAGTCATCCAAGGCGGCATACAGATCGTCCTCGTCGAACTTCCCCAGGCCCAGCACTTCGGCCACCGCCTGATCCTGGGCCCAGCGCACCGCGGAAAGGCGCGAGCCCTGGTGAGCGACACGGGCCAACACCAGGAACAGAGCGAGTTTCGCCGACCGGCTATGACCGAGCGCGGCGCCGATGCCCAGAGCCTTGGCGATCTGCTTGAGCACGAACAAGAGGCCGAACACGCCTCCCAACTGAGGGGCCCGGGAGAGCTCGGCGGCCTGATCGAACTCGCCCCGCAACAGGCGGCGGAGGGCTTCGATGCGGGCGGGGAGCCAATGCGAGAGGTTGGCGAGGGTGCGGTTCTTAACCTTGCCGTGATGGCGAAAAGATTCGCGCAGGAGGATGGCGGGCGGGGAGTTGCGGTTAGGGACGGTTGTGATATACATGACTCCCGTATACCATCATAATCTAGCAATGTCAAGGACAATCTTCAATATACATGACTACACTATGATGCCCAAAAACAGGACAACCCCTCTCGATGCAAGGATTTTGAGTCAATCACTAGAAGGAAGATCCGTCCGAGGCCGAAGAATGGGCCAACCGAATCTGCACGCTGCCGTTGTAGACACACGAGGACAGCGGGTGGCGGGCGGTGGGACCGGTTGCCGGGCAGACCTGTTTTCCAGGTCCGCGGCTCGTGCCCCATAGGTAAGAAAAAGCCGCGGACCTTGCGAAACAGGTCCGCGCTACGCTTGCTCGTCACTGCTCTCAGAAGTTTTCCAGCAACCACACGTTGTTATCGGTGGAAGGCGCCACCATCGCCAAGGAACGACCGTCTGGGGAGGGTATACCCCTGCCTTCGACCCAGGCTGTAGGAAACCGCTGCTGCCACAGGACTTGACTGCGGCCTTCCAAGTCCACGTAGAGGAGCGTGTACCCCGCGTTTGTATCGGTTGAGACAAACAGACCTCTGCCGTCGGCTGCCCAGAACAAGCGGCGGAGGCTGTCCCAGCCTCCGACATTGACCTCTCGAACCTCCCCGCCAGCCAACGGCAGAATCTGGATCCGGCCCCCCTGCCAATCCCACTGCGTCCATGCGAGGTGCGAACCATCCGGGGATAGGTCCCAGCCATAGACGATGACTGGCGGCTTGAGACTAATCCTGGTAAGCTCCCGCGTCCGGTGGTCTTGCGACGGGTCGAAGGCCGAGAAGATGACTTGCTTGCGGTCCGGACTCTCCTCGCTGAAGACACACAAAGTCGCCGGAGACCGGGCACAGGCCAAGTAGTCGATGCCTCGTCCCTCCAACTCCAATTGTGGCGCTCCACCGGAGGTGGGCACGCGCATAATGCGTACCGGAGTGGTGGCGGTAGACCCAGGTGCCGTGGACAAGTAGAGAATCCAGGAACCATCCGGGCTCACTACGGCCTCATCCTTATAGTCAGGGCCGGTGACGACCGGCTGGGCAGTGGTTTGGTCCAACCCCTGTTCATAGATGCCCCACGTACCGTTGCGATTGGACCCAAAAAGGACGGCTTTGCCGTCCGGCATCCAATGGCAGGGAGAGTCACTGGACTCTTCCAGCGTTAGAGGGCGCAGGTTCTTCAGGCGGCGACCTCCGCCTTCCAGTTCCCCAACGTATACATGTTCCTGGTCGGTAGCTTTTGTAACGGCCAACTGCTTTCCGTCCAAGATCGCATTAAAATGAACAATACCGGTTTCCGCCCAGTTCGTGATACGTCTCGGATTGCTTACCGGCTTGCCAGTCTTCGTATCCACTTGCACTTCCCAAAGATTCTCCCCACCCCGAACCTCCTCAGCTTCATGCATAAGGTAAACAAAGCGGCCACCCGGAAGCCACGAGAATGCTTTGCCCAACCTCGGGCCGGGCAACATGACGGTGGGTGGGCCTCGCTTGAGGTCTCGACTCTCAATGGAATATTCATCTTTGTCAGACGTGACGCGAAATCTCCCATAGGCGATTCGCTGGCCATCTGGCGACCACGCCGCGATGAAGACCCCGTCGACTTCAGAAGCGGCGACGAGTCTGCGTGGGTCTTCCCCCTGTGCCCCCATCACCCAGAGCTCACCATAATGGCCATGAGCACCATGACCGGTTCCGAAAGCGATCAGGGTGCCGTCCGGGGACACCCCCCAGGGGCTGGCATCGTCTCGAAGCTTACGCGGAGGTCCGCCCATGACGGAAACAACCCAGGCGCTGGTGGGCTTTCCGGGCTCGATTGCGGAGGCAATGAACCTGGTGCCATCCGGGAACCATGCATTTGGGTACCAAACATAGAAGTCCGGCGCCCGCCCTTCGGGTTGAGGAATGTTGAGTACCTCTCCCGTTTGCATGAGCTTGAGGTGCAGTCCCATTTGGTCGCTGTAAGCCAAGTATTTCCCATCCGGGGAAATCACACCTTGGTTTACGGGGTTGTCGCTGGGATTCCCTGTCAGCCGTCGCTCCTTCAGTTCGGGCGGGGGCGCAGGGGGGCGCATGAACCAGTAAGCGAGAACCGCGCCGGCGATGACGACGGCAGTGGCTAAGGCAATTGCCAGCCGGGGACGTAGAGGCGGCTTTACGCCGCCACCTTCGAAATGGCGGGGTAAACCCGCCGCTACAACCCGCCCCGAGTCCGTATCGCGTTTCAGACGCTTCAGGTCGGTTCGTAACTCGGATGCGCTCTGATAGCGCAGGTTGCGGCCCTTCTCCAGCGTCTTATTGATGATGCGTTCCAACTCCGCCGGGCAGTCGGGATTGAGGCGGACCGGCGATGTTGGGGCCTTGTGCAGAATGGCATCGAAGACCACCGCGGAGGTAGGCCCGGAAAATGCCGGATGACCGGTGGCCATCTCGTAGAGGACCACACCGAAGCTGAACAGGTCCGTGCGGGAGTCGACCTCTTCGCCGCGCGCCTGCTCCGGCGACATGTAGGCGGCCGTGCCCATCGCCACGCCGAAACTGGTCAGCGACTCCTCAGACGCGGTCAGTGGAGTCGGCCTCTGGCCGGCGCCCGGAGCCGCCGAGGACGGCAGTGCCACTTTCGCCAGGCCGAAGTCGAGAACCTTGGCTTGACCTCGTGGGGTGACAAAGATATTCGCCGGCTTGATATCGCGATGAATGATGCCCTTGGCATGGGCGGTGTCAAGCGCGTCGGCAATCTGGACGGCGAGGTCGAGTATTTCGTTAAGCAGTAGCGCAACGCCCGTTGTCCGGCGTTGCGGCCCTTCAACTTGATTGGCTTGAGAACCCGCAGGGCCGGAGGGCAGGCCCTGCGCTACCAGCCTGTCCTTAAGCGTCTGCCCTTCCAGCAGTTCCATGGCAATGAAGGGACGGCCCGCGTGCTCGCCCACTTCGTAGATCGTACAGATGTTGGGATGACTGAGGGCGGACGCGGCCTTGGCTTCGCGCTGGAATCGGCCCAGGGCCTTGGGCTCGGTCGCCAGCTCCCGGGGAAGAAACTTCAGCGCCACCGGGCGGCCCAGGTTGATGTCCTCCGCCCGGTACACGATCCCCATTCCACCACAGCCGATCTCCTCCTGAATGCGATAGTGCGAAACGGTGCTCCCCGCTAAGTCCGCCGGTGGAGCCGCCACGGGTGGCACGGCGTCGGCCTCGGGTGTTTTCCCAAGGTGAACTGAGTTGCCTCCGCCCTCGACGGGATAGATGAACCGATACCCCCGCCGCGGCAGCGTCTCCACGTAGCGCGGCTCATCGGCGGAATCACTTAAGGCTTCGCGCAGGCGATTGATGGCGGCGTTGATGCTGTGCTCGAACTCCACAACGGTATCGTGAGGCCACAATCGTTTCTGCAAGTCCTCGCGCGTAACCAGTTGCCCCGGCCGCTCCAGCAACATGGCCAGAAGTTCCACCGGCTGCCCGGCCAACTTGATCTTCAAACCATGTTTGAGCAGCTCCCCCACCTGGGGGTTGAATTCGAAGGCGCCAAAGCGGACCGAGCAAGCGGATCGTTGGGCGTCATGCATTGCCGACGCCTCTCTTTTCGCGGGGAAGCCGCCGCGGGGAGAGGTCCGAACCGGAAACAGGAACGGCCGCTTCCCCTAAAGATCCAAACTGCGGTGAAGTTTACCACCCAGAGAGGCAAAGTCAACGTTCTTTGACCTTCCATAGTACCCCAATGGGAGAGAGGGTTTCGAATGACGGGTCCGAAGTGCCCAGCCCCAAAGGGGCGAGCTAACACAGCCCAGGCCAGCGGCCTGGGTCAAGGAAACCCAACCTGTTTCCATCCGCAAGCCCTGAAGGGGCGCGCTAACATTTGCTTCCCTCACCTTCCAAACGGCATTTTCATCTCAATCAATGGGACGGCCCGGTAGGTTCCATAGATCGCCCTTTCAGGGCTCAGTGCGGGAAACAATCCTTTGACCCAGGCCGCTGGCCTGGGCTTTGTTAGGTCGCCCCGTTGGGGCTCCTTCGCAAATCAGGACATTCTGGACCCTTTCCCGCCCGCCCCAACTCCTTTTTCAACAATGAGTTCCCTTATGACCTCAGCTTTAAGAAAGGTATGACCTTGCTTGCATTGAGGTAGCTGCCCACCTACCTCCAAATGGGCGTCACCAAGCGGCCCGCCTGGCACCAATCGAAGCCGGCGGGCGGAGAGGTGACGGCCATGAACCGATCTTTCAAGGGTTTCGTTCTGCTCGCAGCGGTTTGGACTTTAGCCCCACAGGCACTACCGCAGGATCGGAGTCAGAATCATGACGGACTCCCGCCGAGGATCAACGTGCGGGTCCACAACTATGCCCGAGTTTCGAACGAAATCCTGACTCAAGCCGAAGTCGAAGCGGGAGAAATCCTTGGCAAAGCAGGCGTTGAGATCACCTGGACCAACTGCGACCCCACACGGGTGGATCTTGGCAACGCAGCCGAGTGCAATCAGCTTCCTGGGCCAACCAACTTGGGTGCGAGAATCCTCCCGTCTTTTGGAGCCTTCCCCGGCACCAGCAATAGAACCCTGGGCTTCTCCGTTGGAAACCTCGCCAGCGTCTCCGTCCGTCGGGCCAGAGAAGAGGCGGAAGAGTACGGAGTGCAGCCGTGCGAAGTGCTCGGCCCCGCCATTGCCCACGAACTCGGCCACCTGCTGCTAAGGCAGCCCGGACATTCTCCCACTGGGATCATGCGGGCCCGCTGGCGACGCGAGGACTATGAACGAGCTCCGCGAGGCGCCTTTAACTTTACTGCCAAACAGGCCGAGGGAATTCGCGCGGAAGTCTCAACGAGGAACCGGATGCAACAGGCCGATGCGCTTCCTGGAAGTGCTGCGCAGAGGTAGTCGCGGGGGGGAGTAGCTTAAGACGAAACCGAGGTCAGATTACAAGGACGTGCGGGCAAGATGCCCGAGCCGGAGGGGGCAAAATGTCCCCGCTAGTCCGAGGGAGCGGCTGACGATTGGTGTTCATACGCTAGGATTCGCCCTTTATCCACTTTCGGCCATTATAAAGCGCTACTCATAACGGAGGGCGGTGATCGGGTCGAGGCGCGCCGCCTTCAAGGCTGGCCAGAGGCCGAAGAACAGCCGAGGCTTGTCGAGACCACGAAGCCCGCGACCACGGACCAGAGGGGATCGGTTGCGGGCAGGCTCGGCACGTCCAGTGTCTCACGTCCGCCACGATGGATTTCGCTTACCTTGGGCATCGGTATTCACCTCCATGCTTGCTGCTCTGGCGACGTCAAGCCTGCGGCCCCTGCCGGTCCAATTCAGTGAGCAACTGTTCCACCAGCCCTCGGATGGGTTTGAGGTCGCGGTGGACAACGTTCCACAGCTCGTTCAAATCAACACCAAAGTATTCGTGCACGAGCACGTTTCGCATGGCGACGATCTTTGGCCAGGGTACGCCCGGATGCGCCGCATGGAAGTCCCGCCCCAGGCGGGCTGCCGCCTCACCGATGATCTGGAGATGATGCACCACCCACACCTGGATCAACTCTTCGCGCTCGAACGCCTCACGGCCGCGCGAGGTATATCTCTCGATATGGTCCAGGGCATCGAGAATGTCCTGCAGGCGCTCTTTGGGATCCCTCATACGGGAAGGGCCTCCCGCAAAACGCGATCCCGGATGCGGGCCTTCACGCCGCCCTCGCTCACCACGTCCACCTTGCAGCCGAGAAGTTCTTGCAATTCCAGCCAGAGCGCGGCATGGTCCAGCAGGCTGCGGTCCGACTCGAACTCCACCAGCAGATCAATGTCGCTTTGGGCGTCCGCCTCGCCCCGCGCCACGGAACCAAACACTCGCACATTGCGGGCTCCGTGCCTGGCGGCGATGCGCAGAATCTCCTCCCGCTTTTCTTTCAGTAATGCCTGAGGTTTCATGGCCGGCCTCCTTTGCCTGCTTGCCCTGGTTGGGTGTCCGACTTCCGCGCGCTTCCCCTACATTATCCTGCGCACGAGCAAGGGGCGCTTGCCCGTGGCCTATCGCCATGCGGCCCTGCGACAATTCTATTCATACCGGAGGGCGGTGATGGGATCGAGTCTTGCCGCTTTCAAGGCTGGCCAGAGGCCGAAGAACAGACCGACGCTTGTCGAGACGACAAACCCCGCTACCACGGACCAGAGGGGAACGGTTGACGGCAGGCTCGGCACCAGGGCTCGGATGAGAACGCTCAGCAGCCAGCCCACGGCGATTCCGGTCAGTCCCCCGGAACCGGTGAGCACGACGGCCTCGAGCAGAAACTGCCAGGCGATATCGCGTTGGCGCGCCCCCACGGCCTTACGCACCCCAATCTCCCGCGTACGTTCCGTAACCGACACCAGCATGATGTCCATCACGCCAATGCCCCCGACCAACAGACCGATGGAGGAGATCACCACCATCACCAGCCCCACGGTGCTGATAATCGCGCGAAAATCGCTGATAACAGATTCAGCCGTCGAGATCCCGAAGTTGTCCGGCTCGCTGGGCTTCACGTGCCGGCGACGGCGCAGGAGGCCACGGATTTCGTCCTGCGCCTCGTCCATCTGCCCGCGGGAAGCCAGGGCGCTGATGAAATGATCTTTCGCCGCCGGATAGAATTTCTTGAAGGTCCAATAGGGAACAAAGATGTTACGGTCGTCGGGACTGTCACCCAGCACCCCCTTGAATTTGTGGAGAGTGCCGATGACTTCCAAAGTGTGTTGATCCACCGCGATGGTCTTGCCGACCGGATCTTCGTGTGGAAAGAGTTGTTCCACCACGTTGGCGGCGATCACGGTGACATCGCGGCGGTGCAAATCGTCGGTCTGGGTAAAGAAACGCCCGTCGGCGAGAGATGAGTTGGCAAGCGCCAGGTAGTTGGCATCCACACCGAAGAATTGTGCCCCCGCCATCTCGCGGCCCTTGTAACGCGCCGTGGAGGGCGGCAAGCCAAATTCCGCCACTTCACTGAAGAGGGCCACCGACACCTCCTCAACCGCGGGGCATTGCTCCTTGATGGCCATCGCGTCCTCGTAGCTGAGCGGTTTGCGCAACCGCTCCTCGCGCGTCAGGCGGTGCGGCGTGCCAAACTGGAGCTTGTAAAGCCATACCACCCTGGTTCCAAATTGCTCGGCCGCCGACACGAGCTGCGCGTCGAGACCGGAGATGATGGAGGCCACCGCAATCACCGTGGTGGTGCCAATGACGACGCCCAACACGGTGAGAAGCGACCGGAACTTGTGCGTGCGCAGCGTGTCCAGCGCCAACCAGAGGTTTTCACCGACGGCGTGCCAGTAAGTGTGCATGCTCATTTCTCGGCGCGCAGCGCCTGAATGGGATCAAGCGCCGACGCCCTCCAGGCCGGATAGATACCGAAGATGAGCCCCACCGTGGTGGAGAGCGTAATCCCCACAATCACCGCGCTGGTGGGCACTTCGGCGGTGAAAACGATGGCCACCAGTTTCGCGATGCCGTAAGAGAGGAGCACTCCCATAAGGCCCCCCAGGCCGGCCAGCACCGCGGCTTCAATCAGGAATTGCCACAGGATGTCGCTGCGCCGCGCTCCCACGGACTTGCGGATTCCGATCTCATGGGTGCGCTCGGTGACCGTAGCCAGCATGATGTTCATAATCACAATGCCGCCCACCACCATGAACACCGCCACCACACCTATGGTGACGGCAAAGACGGTGCTCGTCAGGTCATGCCAGGCGCTCATCAGCGTATCGGAGGCGTTGATGCCAAACGTGTCGTCCTCGTGGTAGGGCACGTGGCGGCGCGACCGCATGAGAATCCGAACCTCATCCTCCAGCTCCTGCATGTGTTGGGAGTCCGGGGCCTTGATGAACACGATCAACTCCAGGTTCGGCATGAAAAGATCGCGGAAAGTGCCGAGGGGAATAAATACGAAGTTGTCCTCGCTAATGCCAAAGGCCGAGCCGACCTTCTCCGCCACGCCTACCACGGTGAAGTTATGGCCTCCCACGGTCAGTTCCTTGCCAATCGGATCGACCGAAGGGAAGAGCTTCTCCACAATGTCCTGGCCAATGAAGCAAACCCGCGTATTGTGATGGTAGTCCTGGTCCGTGATGTAGCGCCCATAAGCCACCTTTTCCCGGCCGATATAGGCGTGGCTGGAGGTGATTCCCATCAGAGTCACCTCGTCGATCGAGTGGCCGCCATATCGAGCTTCGGGCTGGGTTCCCGGTTGCGCGATGGCGCTGATCGCTTCGTAATCGACCAGGTTTTCCCGCAGGTACTCGTACTCCTCGAGACGGATGGGCCGGTTGCGCCGCAGAGCTTTCAGCATCTCCTCATACGGCTGCGCCCACATGAACTGATGGAGGACAAAGGTGTTCGTGCCGAGATTGGCGATCTTGGTGGCGATATAGAGGTTCATGCCGTTCACCACCGACATCACTACGATCAACGTGGTGGTGGCAATGACGACCCCTAGCAGGGTGAGCAGGGATCGCAGCTTGTGGGTGCGGAGTTCTTCCAGCGCCAGCCAAAAAGCTTCGCGAGCGGGCATCCAAAAGCCAGAGTGCTGCCGGAGCTTTCCCCGCAGATGTGCAATGGCCGGACGGGCTTGACTGAGAACGGACATGTTGATCGCACTCCTCGTCGGAGGGCAGCAGCGAGGTCATGCTGACTTTAGCAGGCTGCGAAGCACGGTGGGCAGGATACCACCATTGCGGTAATAGTTCACCTCCACCGCCGAGTCGAGGCGGGCGATGGCTTGGAAGGTTTTCTTCGAGCCATCCGGCGCTAGGGCCGTCACGGTGACTTCCGAGCGCGGGCGAATGGCATCGCTCAGACCGACGACATCGAAGACCTCTTGCCCGCTGAGCCCGAGGGTCGCGGCGCTTTCTCCTTCACGAAATTGCAGGGGTAGCACGCCCATTCCCACCAGGTTGCTGCGGTGGATGCGCTCGTAGGTTTCCGCGAGCACGGCGCGCACGCCGAGCAGCAGCGTCCCTTTCGCCGCCCAGTCGCGCGATGAGCCGGAACCGTATTCCTTCCCCGCCAGGACGATCAAAGGCACGCCTTCGCCGCGGTAGCGCATGGCCGCGTCGTAAATGCTCATCCGTTCGCCATCGGGGAAGTGTTGCGTGATGCCTCCTTCCGTCCCCGGCACCAGTAAATTCTTCAGCCGAATGTTCGCAAAGGTGCCGCGCACCATCACGCGATCGTTGCCACGGCGCGAGCCGAAGGAATTGAAATCTTTCTTCGTCACGCCGCGCTCGATCAAAAAGCGGCCGGCGGGCCCGTCCACGGGAATATCGCCCGCCGGGGAAATGTGGTCGGTGGTCACGGAATCACCGAGCAGCGCCAGGACGCGCGCGCCGCGGATTTCACCGATGGTCCCGGGAGTGGGAGTGAGGCCGATGAAGAACGGCGGCTCCTGAATGTAAGTCGACGCTTCCTGCCATTGGTATAACTCGCCGCCGGCCACGGGGATGGCATTCCAGGTGGGATTGCCGTCCCACACATTCTGATAACTCTCGCGGAACATCTCGGGGCGGACGGAGCGGCCGAGGGCTTCACTCACCTCTGCTTGCGAAGGCCATATATCGCGCAGGTAGACAGCGTTGCCTTGGCGGTCTTTTCCCAAGGGCTCAGTGGCCAGATCAATATCTACGGTGCCCGCCAGCGCGTAAGCCACCACCAGCGGCGGCGATGCCAGGTAGTTCGCCCGCACCTGCGGATGCACGCGGCCCTCAAAATTACGATTGCCGGAAAGGACCGCCGCGGCCACGAGTTGGCCCTGGGTCACCGCGCTCGCCACCTCGGGCGGCAAGGGTCCGCTATTGCCGATGCACGTGGTGCAGCCATAACCCACCAGGTCGAAGTGCAGACCCGCGAGCGAATCGAGCAATCCGGCGGCCTGCAAGTATTCCGTCACCACTTTCGAGCCCGGCGCGAGGCTGGTTTTGACGTAAGGCGGAACCTGCAATCCTTTTTCCAGCGCCTTCTTTGCTACCAAACCCGCCCCCAGCATGACGGAAGGATTGGAAGTGTTGGTGCACGAAGTGATGGCCGCAATCACCACCGCCCCATGACCCAACTGAGCGCTTGTGCCGTTGAACTTCGCGCTGGCGCTCCGGCCCGCGTCTTCTGCCGACAGCCCGAAACCCCGCTCCTTGACGGGAGCCGAAAGGGCGCGGCGAAACGCCTGCTTCATCTGCGACAGCGGCACGCGGTCCTGCGGCCGCTTGGGCCCGGCAAGGCTAGGCTCCACGGTAGCCAGATCCAGCTCCAGCACATCGGTGAACTCCGGATCAGGGGTTTGATCGGTGCGGAAAATTCCCTGTTCCTTGGCGTAGCGCTCCACGCGGTCCACTTCCTCATCGGTGCGGCCCGTCTGGCGAAGGTAGCGCAGCGTCTCAGCATCAATAGGAAAGAATCCCATCGTCGCGCCGTATTCGGGAGACATGTTCGCCACCGTGGCGCGGTCGGCGAGCGTCATTTCGGCGAGCCCCTCACCGAAAAATTCCACGAACTGGTCAACCACGCCTTTCTTGCGCAGGATTTGCGTGACCGTCAGCACCAGGTCCGTGGCCGTCACACCTTCCTTCAGTTTGCCCCGCAACCGGAAGCCCACCACTTTGGGCGTCAGGAAATAATAGGGCTGGCCGAGCATGGCGGCCTCCGCTTCAATGCCGCCCACACCCCACCCCAGCACGCCCAAGCCGTTAATCATCGTGGTGTGCGAGTCGGTGCCGACGAGGGTGTCAGGAAGCAGCACAGTCTCGCCATGGGCCTTCTGCTCCAGAACCACCTTGGCCAGAAACTCCAGATTCACTTGGTGCACAATGCCCGTGGCCGGAGGCACCACGCGGAAATTTTGGAAGGCCTGCTGGCCCCAGCGCAGGAACTCGTAACGTTCGCGGTTGCGCTGGAACTCGATCTCCTCATTGCGCTCAAAGGCAGACGGATTCCCGAAGAAATCCACTTGCACGGAGTGATCAATGACGAGGTCAACAGGAACCAGGGGATTGATCTTGGTGGCGTCGCCGCCCAGCCGCTTCATCGCCGTGCGCATCGCGGCAAGGTCCACCACCGCTGGAACTCCGGTGAAATCCTGAAGGATCACGCGCGCCGGCTTGAAAGGCACCTCGTGCGCCGCCGGCGCCTTGGCGTTCCACTGGGCGAGCGCGGTGACGTCTTCCTCCGTCACCAGAGTGCCATCGCAGTTTCGCAGCAGCGCTTCCAGCAAGACTTTGATGGAAAACGGCAGACGAGAGACTGCGCCGTGGCCGGACTTTTCCAGACTGTCCAGGCGGTATATGGTCGCAGGGCCGCTGGCGGTCTTAATCGTTTGTCGAGCCCAAAACGAATTTTTAGCAATTGACATGTCATTGTCCCTCAAAGCCGCTCATCGAAAAGCTCCTGCTGAATTATACCGAGCTTTTTGGTCTTCTCAAACTGGCCTGCTCCTTCCATTTTTGAGCGTTCACGCCCATCACGATGAGCCACAGCATCAGCGATAGTTCCCCGAGGGCGCCGGCGGGGGCCATAATATAGGGAAACAGATAGGTTGCGAGCGGCGGTGATAGGAAGATCTGGTAAGACAAACCGGCGATCGCCAAAAACACGCCCAGAATTCGAGGCAGGAAGGTCGACCTGAATATGAGGTACCCGAGGAGGAGGTTATACCACCCGAAAAATACCATGTAGATGTTGGTGGCCTGAGTACGCAGCATGAGAAACATGAGCGCGAGCGACTGCAACTGTTCCACCTTAAACGCCGGCAAGAACTGCTCGCCTCCCAAGACGATCAAGGGGGCGAGATGAAAGAGGCTGCTGAGAGCCTGAACAGCGCATCCGACGAGGCTGAAGAACGCCGCGAGTAATGAGAGGCGCCTGTTCACCGGCTTAAATAGGTCATAGAAGAGCAGCGTCACGGTAATAAAGAACACGGCCGAGATGAGTTCGGCTGCGAAACCCCGCCGATATAGCGACTCGTGCGCCAGGATGTTGTGCGCCGTAGCCGCGGCGTCGCTAAAGACCACCAGCTTGCCGCGAACGGAGAACTCGGCGAATGCGTATGCCTGCCCGGCGATCAGATAAAAGACTCCGGCCATCCGGGCCTTGACACGCGGCGATACTTCTGGAATCCATCCCGTCATTTCATACCCTCCAGGGGGGGGGCCGCCACATGAACGCGGCGACTCCGAATATTTCAACGGCATGACATGGACGAATACGAGGAGCGGGGCCCGGAAGTTTCAATTCGCTTGGTAGGTAAAAGGCAGGACAAAAAGCTCTCGTAGCCAGATGGCGAAAACAGGCCGTTTCACTTCATGGGAGTTCGGGGCGACCCGACCGGCGAGCGGCCAGATTCTGGGTAGTCGGCCTCTTTGAATTCACTCCCCTCGCCCCCTTGGGGGAGAGGGTGGACCGCAACCGGCGCTTTCTCCAGCCGGGGCGGGACGGGTGAGGGGGTCGAGACCGTGGCACCTATTCCAAACTTGACCAAGTGCATTCATCTTCCTCGTGACCCCCTCACCCACCGCCTTGCGGTCCCCCCTCTCCCCCAAGGGGGCGAGGGAAGAAGAATTCTCTGTTTTGGTCGATCCCAACCCCGCCGATTCACCGCAGGCGCGCACTGTCTACTGCCGACTGCCCACTGCCAAGTACTCCAGCGCCTTCTCCGCCGCGCTCCTCCCGGTCCGGATGCAGTCCGAGATGCCAATCCCGGAGTAGGCATTCCCGGCAAGATACAACCCGGGCAAGTCCTGGAGCCGCTCCTCGATGGCGCTCACGCGTCCCCTGTGGCCGACCGGATATTGCGCCATCGAAGCCGGCCATCGGTGAACGCGGAAGAACAGGGGCTCAGCGGTGAAGTTCATAATCTCCTTCAGTTCTCGCCGCACGATGGCCACCACCTCTTCGTCTCTCAACCCCAGCACATCCGGATCTCGTGCCCCGCCCAGGAAGCATCTCAGCATGGCCTTGCCTTCCGGCGCGCGGTGGTCGAATTTTGCATGGACGAACGTGCAGGCTAGCATTCGCCGCTGCTCTTTGCGTGGCACGAGGAATCCAAAACCCGCGGGAAGCGCGGCCCGGGCACGTTCGTCAAACCCCAGCGAAACCGTCAGCGAAGAACTATAAGGGATGCCATCGAGCAACTCACTCAGCCGATGGTCGAGGGATGGAACCAGCTCCCCCGCCAGGTATGCCGGCAGGGCGAGAACCACCGCGTCCGCGTCATAAACCTTGTTCCCCTCGCAAGCGATTTGGAACCGCCGGGAGCAGGAATCCCTCACGCCGCCCGGTCCGCCGGGGGCGAACTCCACAGCCAGCACGCGGTGACGCACAAGAATCCCATATCTCTCAACTTGCGCCGCGAGCTTTTCCGTCATTTGCTGGAGTCCGCCCTTGAGAGTCATGAAGAGCGGCAACTGGCGCGAGGGGGCGGTACCCGTCCCGGCTGAGTCCGGGCCGTTATTATTGTTCGAACTGGCCTTGCGCCGCCGCATCGCCGCGAGCGTGGCGCGCGTCAGGCTGCCATGTTGGCGTTCCATCTCCCAAAAGCGCGGCAACACGGAGCGCACACTCAGCGCCGCGGAATCGCCGCCGTAGACCCCCGCCAGCAAGGGGTCGGCGATATTCTCGACCATCGCCGCACCGAAATGTCTTTGCACAAAACTGGCTACCGATTCGTCACCTACGTCGCCCGCGGGCGGGGAGGAAAACAACTCCCACGCGGCCGCAAATTTCGTGCTCAGAGGGAGCAGCTTGGTGGTGACCATCGGCCAAAAGCGCGTCGGCACCAAGAACATCAGGCCATCGGGCAGCGGCCGCAGGCGCCCCCGGTGAAGAATGTACGTGCGGCGCGCGTGGTCGTTGGAGCCCATCAAATCGTCACCCAGCCCCAACTCCCTCGCCATCGCCGCGGCTTGCGGTTTCTCGGCGAGAAAGCTGTCGGGGCCGGCTTCGATCACAAAGCCCTCAACCGTTTCCGTCCGCACCACGCCGCCCAACCGAGGGTTGGCCTCGATCAGCATTTCCTCGACCGGCGCGCCGGCTTGGCGTGCGCGCGCCAGCGTGTAGGCAGCGGCAAGGCCGGAGACGCCCCCGCCGATTACGGCCACCCGCCGAACTTTCGTCCCGTCGCTCAGATGCTTATGCTCCTGACCGTGTTGTTGTAGGGGTACGGCTTGCCGTACCCCCTCTTCATCCTTTTTATCGCGCGACCGAACCGAAAGGGTAGGGCAAGCCCTACCCCTACGCAGCTATCCTGACACCTCTTTGATCCGCGCGGTTACCAGACTGGCCAGCGCCGCAGCAAATTTAGGACAGGCGTTCAGCGACTCCGACCGTCGCACCGCGACACCCCGCGCTTTCCCGTAATCACGGAATAGCACATCAATGTCGTATAGAATTTCAACGTGGTCGGCGACAAATCCCACCGGAACCAACAAGACATTCTCCTCGCCCGCCTGGGCCAACTCGTCAATTTGCGATTCTACCCTCGGCCCGATCCATTTTTCCGCCGTCATTCCCTGGCTTTGGAATGCCAGGCGATACTCGGTAAGGCCCACTGCCCGCGCCACCAGGGCCGCTGTCTCTCGAACCTGCCGCTCGTAAGGATCGCCGTCGGCAATCGTGCGTTCCGGCACACTATGGGCCGTAAAGATGACGGGAATGGGGCCGCCGGTTTCGTCTCTGGCGGCAAGGAGCGCCGCCGCCGCGCGCTCGCGAAACGCCTCGATCAATCCCGGATGATCGTGCCAGCTTTCAACAAAGTCCACCTCCAGTCCCGGGCGCACCTGCTCGATCGCATCCATCAAGTATTTCCGGTAGAGTCCAATGCTGGTGCGAGAGTTTTGGGGCGCCAGGCAGACGGCCATCACGCGCTCCATGCCATCGTCGCTGAGAAGGCGCACCGCATCAATGATGAACGGCTTCCAGTTCCTCATGCCCACGTAAACAGGATGGGGAATTATCTTCGCCAGCGCTTCCGCCTGCAAGGTGGTAAGCCGCAGCAATGGCGAGCCCCCCCCAATCAGGCTGTATCGGTGGGTGATTTCTTTTACCACCGGCTCAGGCAGGGGACGCCCCCGCGCACATTCAGTAAGAACTCGGGAATATCCTCGAGCTGATCGGGCGCCCCATGCGCCAGCAGTAGCACTCCCCAAGGGCCTGGGGGGAGCTGCGGAATGGATTCTTCTTTCATGATGTTTCGTGGGCCGAGGTAATTATGCCGCCACAAATCAAGGCCAAAGCTCTGCGAAGGCCCTTATAATTGTTTCTTTTTGAATATACCACGTGGCGCAGGAGTTGGGACGATTTGCCATCGTTCAATATTTGACGAAATCGGCGCCCTGGGCATACACTGAACGCAACATGGCTGCTATCGCAAAAAAGGGAGCTCCACTCGTGGTACCGTCCGCGATTCGTCGCAAGGCAGGTTTTAAGCGCGGGGAGGATCTGGAGTTCAAGGCGTCCGGCGGGGTCATCACGATTGTGCGCAAGCCCTCTGCCGCTAGCGACGAGTACACGCCCGCCCAACGGCAGATCATCGACGCCCGGTTGAAAGAAGCCCGGAAGGGCCCCTACTTTGGACCGTTTGAGACCGCCGACGAAGCTATTAAGTTTATTCGGAAAGAAATCAGGAATCGGAAAGCAATGGAGCGGAAGTAGTACACCTCCCCCATGAAGGTTGTCTTGTCGGATCGCGCGATTGAATCACTGGGTGGCGCTCCACCGAATGTCCGTCGCGCTTTTGAAAAGCAGTTGCGATTCCTGGTGAGCAACTTACAGCACCCTTCCCTGCACGCCAAGAAGTACGACAAATCGAACGACCGATGGCAGGCGCGTGTCAATCAGAACTGGCGCTTCTACTTTACGATCACGAAGGACACTTACTGCATTGAAGATGTAATTGCCCATCCCAAATAGGCAGCGCATGTTACTAAAACGTATCAGGAATCTTTATGATGAGACGAACGGTATTATTTGCATCTTCTTTTGTGATCTTTTTGTGTGTGGCATTGACGATTGTCCACAATACGCGCGCTGAAAGCCCCAGGAATTCGACCGACTTTGACAGGTTGGTCGATAACTATTTCGAATCCTATTTTCAGTTTCACCCCAAGGAAGGAACTGCCGCGGGTTTTCATCAGTACGACACCAAGCTGGAGGACTACTCCCGCGCCTCACGCGAGGGGGAGATTTCCAACCTGCGAACGTTCGGCTCGGAGTTGGACCGCCTTGACGCGGCGAAACTCTCCTCGGAAAGTGCCGGTGACCTCGCCTTTTTGCAGAGCAATATCAAGGGCCGATTGCTGGAGCTCCAGGCTCTGCAAATGTGGCGGAAGGACCCTAACCTGTACGTTGGCGGTGTCACTGAGAGCATTTTCGTGATTATCAAACGCAGCTTTGCGCCGCCGGAGGAGCGCCTGCGTTCGGTTGTCGCGCGCGAACGTCTGATTCCCGCCGCTCTGATGACGGCCCGCGACAGCCTCTCGAATCCGCCGAAAATCTACACAGAGATCGCCATTGAACAAATGCCCAGGACCATTGAATTCTTTCAAAATGACGTCCCCGGCGCCTTTCAGGGGGTAAAGGACGCAGCCCTCCGGACGGAGTTCCAAGGCACGAATGACGCCGTCGTGAAAGCCCTCGAGAGTTTTCAACTCTTCCTCCAAAACGACTTGCTTCCCACATCCCATGGAGATTTTCGTATCGGCGGGGAGAATTTCCGGCAAAAACTTCTTGATGAGGAGATGGTCAATATTCCGCTGGATCACCTCCTCGAAATCGGCTATGCCGACCTGCACCGCAACCAGCAGCGATTAAAGGAAACGGCGGCGCTGGTCAATCCGAATGCCACCCCGCGTGAAGTGCTCGCCTCACTCGAAAAAGATCACCCCTCGCCCGATCAACTCTTGCCGACCTTCCGCAATCTGTTGGGTGGCCTGCGCGAGTTCATCGATGCCAAACAAATCGTCACCATCCCTTCCCCGATTTTGCCGATTCTCGAAGAAACGCCTCCGTTTATGCGCGCCACTACCACCGCTTCCATGGATACGCCCGGCGCTTACGAATCCCGGGCAACCGAGGCTATGTTCAACGTGACCATTCCGCAGTCCGATTGGACGCCGGAGCGCGTGGAAGAATGGATGAAAGGCTTCAACCGCGGCACCATCTTGAGCACCGCGATTCATGAGGCATATCCGGGCCACTACGTTCAATTCTTGTGGGTCAAACGCCTGAACTCCAAAGTGCGGAAGTTGCTGTTTTGCGGCAGCAATGTGGAGGGCTGGGCGCACTACACGGAGCAGATGATGATGGACGAGGGTTATGGCGGCGGTGATCCCAAATTGCGCATGGGGCAATTTCAGGATGCACTTTTGCGCAACGCACGGTTTATCGTAGGAATTGAAATGCACACCGGAGATATGACCATGGATCAGGCCAAGGAATTCTTCATCCGCGAAGGATATCAGGTGCCCGCCGTCGCGGATATCGAGGCCAAGCGCGGCACCGCTGATCCCACCTACTTGGTGTATACGCTGGGCAAACTCCAGATTATGAAGCTGCGCGAAGACTACAAGAAGAAACGGGGCGCCAAGTTTTCATTGCAGGATTTCCACGATCGCTTCATGGAACAAGGCGGAGTTCCGCTGGTCATCATCCGTCGGGAGATGCTGGGCGACAACAGCCCCACGCTTTGACGACTTTGGAACGGCGAGGCTGAAGCCTCCCCTTGCAAGGCCTTCCTGATTATTCCTGCGTCCCACGCCAGAATCACTCACTTCGCTCTTAAATGTCGGGCGCAGTTCTGGTAGAGTCACGGATTGGCCCCGACGCGCCGCGTTCATTCGCAACGCGCATGGATCATGCGCTTCCGGGAGAATGCCGGCCGAAAGGAGACTCCGTTATGAATTATCGAAGGTTTGGACGCACGGGTTGGATGGTAAGCGAGATCGGGTACGGCATGTGGGGCATGGGGGGGTGGACCGGCTCCGACGACGCTGAGTCGAAAAACTCTCTCCAGAGAGCCCTCGACCTGGGTTGTAACTTTTTTGATACCGCTTGGGCTTACGGGAGCGGCCACAGTGAAAAGTTGCTGGGCGAGTTGGTGCGCCACAACCCCGAACGGAAGATCTACACGGCCACCAAAATTCCTCCTAAGAATCTCGCCTGGCCCAGCCGCCGCGAGTTCACCCTCGACGACTGCTTTCCGCCCGATCACATCAGCCAATACGTGCACTCCAGTCTTGAAAACCTGGGTCTGGAAAACATCGATCTGATTCAATTCCACACCTGGGAGGATTCCTGGCTGGAGGATGATCGCTGGGTGAAAAGAATTGACGACCTGCGCCACCAGGGGCTTATCCGTGCGGTAGGCATCAGCCTCAATCGCTGGGAACCCTGGAACGGAGTGCGCGCGGTCCAGTCGGGACTGATCGACGCGGTGCAGGTCATCTATAACATCTTTGACCAGAACCCCGAGGACAAGCTCTTTCCGGCTTGTGCGGCAATGGATGTGGGCGTGATCGCGCGGTGTCCCTTTGACGAAGGCACGCTCACCGGAGGCCTCACCCTGGAAAGCAAATGGCCCGCCGGAGATTGGCGGAACACTTACTTTGTACCGGGAAACCTCAAGGCCAGCGTGGAACGCGCCGAAGCCTTGCGCCCGCTTATTCCACCGGGAATGGACATGGCGCAGATGGCGTTGCGCTTCATCTTGAATAATCCCACGGTGAGTACCATCATCCCGGGTATGCGCAAACTGGCGAACGTGGAAGCGAACATTCGCGCCGGCAACCAGGGTCCGTTACCTGCGGATTTGCACACGCAATTACGCAAGCATCGTTGGGACCGGACGCCCACCAAATGGTCACAGTAAGGGTGGCGGCTCATCGGAATTTGGAAAAGGTAATTTGAGATTTTTGCGCAGAAAGGAGCAGCCCCACGGCAAGCACGTGGTTGCGACTCACTATCCCCACGCTGGAAGGAGATTTTCCTCATGGACAAGAAAACAGAAATCACGCGGCGCGAATTCTTGAAAGACACGGCGCTTGCCGGCGCCGGCGCAGCGGTGTTGGGCGGGTTGGCGCCGGCGCGCGTGCTGGGCGCCAATGACCGCATTCGCGTCGGCGTGCTGGGAACCGGGGAACGCGCTCGCTACGTCATGACATTGTTCAAGAAGGTTCCCACCGTCGAGTTCGTGGCCGTCTGCGATGTCTATGCGCCCGCCCGCGCCCAAGCCTTGGAAATCGCCGGCCTTGGCGCCCAGGCCTACACGAACTATCACGAAGTTCTTGACCGCAAGGATATCGACGCGGTGCTGATTGGCAGTCCCGACCACTGGCACAAACAAATGCTGGTCGATGCCGTGAACGCCGGCAAGGACGCCTATGTGGAGAAACCCATCATGCATTCGATCGAGGAGGGAATGGAAATGGTGCGCGCGGTGGAGGGGACCCAGCGTATCGTGCAAACCGGCACCCAGCAGCGGAATTGGGAGCATTGGAAAATTGGCAAGGAAATCGTCGACTCCGGCCGTCTCGGCAAGGTCACCATGGTCCATACTTACTGGTACCAGAAATACGGTGACAAGAAAAACCTCGATAAAGTCGACCTGGCTGACTTGGATTGGAAAAGCTGGTTGGGTAGTGCGGCCGACCAGCCTTTTAGCGAGGAGAAATATTGGTGGTGGCGCTGGTATTGGGATTTCGGCGGGGGCATTCTCACCGATTTGCTGACGCACTGGATTGACGTCATCCAATGGTACATGGATCAGCCGGCGCCCAAGACCGCCACGACCGTGGGCGGCCTTTACACGATGGATTGGCAGTGCCCCGACACCATTACCGCAGTTTACGAATATCCGGGCGATTTCATGGTTACCTTCACCGGTTCCATCAACAGCACCGTGGAGGACGGCGGCATCGTGTTTTGCGGGAGCGATGCAACCCTGGAGATTGACCGTGCCCATCTGGCCGTGTACCCGGAGGGCGTATACCCCGTACCGGGCTCGCTCAAGCCGGAGCCGGAACTCTTGATGCGCTCCGAGCACGATGGAACGCTTGATAACGTCATCAACTTCGTGGACTGTATGCGGACGCGCAAGTCTCCCAACGCCAACATTCACGTGGGCTTCGAGGCGGCGCGCACTTCCTGGATCGGCAACATCGCTTTGAGGCGAGGCATGAAAATTGTCTGGGACGCTACGAAAGGCAGGGTGGCATGATGAAGTTCACGCATTTCGCCGGTATACCTGGCAAGAAACTGGGGGGCCTGCTTTTCCTGCTGGTGCTCTTCAGTCTGCCCCTCGGCGCCCAGGAGCCGACCCCCAGCAAGGCAATCTACAACACCTTCAGCGATGACGAAGAGATGGCCATGGGGCGCAAGGCCGCAGAGGAGACCGACAAGCAAATGGCGCTCCTGGATTCGCCGCTGCTCACCGCTTACCTGAACAACCTGGGGCAAAAAGTGGCGCAAGCCTCGCGTCGGCCACAACTTCAATACTCATTCAAGATTGTGAATACTGATACGGTCAATGCCTTCTCGCTCCCTGGGGGATTTATTTACGTTCATCGCGGGCTCCTGGACTTTGTCGTGAGCGAAAGTGAATTGGCGGGCATCCTGGCGCACGAGGTCGGCCACATTGTGGCTTATCACAGTATGAACGATGTGGCGCGCCGTTACTGGATTGACCAGGGGATGTATCAGCTCAAAAAGGCCGGCATGCTCAATAACCAGGAGATGGTGGACATGATGCAGAAATACGGTGGTCCCATGCTGCTGTTCGTCGACCGCAAGTTCAGCCGCGAGGAAGAATCCGAGGCTGACATGCTCGGCATGTACAATGCTATCCGCGCCGAGTATGACCCGGAAGGCTTGATTTCCGCCCTCGCCCGCCTGAGCAAATTCACGGGAAACCCCACGCTTGTCGAGGGCCTCCTCATGAATCACCCTCTCCCAGGTGAGCGGGTAACGGCGCTCCGTGCCGAACTTCAGCGGAATCCGCCACCGAAAGGACTGGAGAAGGATAGCATGGCGTTTCGGGCGGCGAAGGTGGGTCTGAAAGCGCTGCCGCCCCCTCCACCGCCGAAAAAACAGCCGTAACGGGATCGCGCGGCCTTCAGGCGTGCCGAGGTCCCAAGAGAATTCGCGCCGGAAGGGTAATCAGGGCTCGCAGCAGATCGAAGACGCCCCCGACAGCAATTCCCACCAGCCGGAACGGCAGGGTCAGAATCCAAACCACCGGATAAAGCACCAGCGCCAGAAGGGCCAGCGGCCAGCAAAGAAAGAGAAGAATACACCAGAGCAAGAATTTAACCATGTAACTCAACTCCCCTGAATGTGTGTGTCCAGCAGAGGTTTCAACGGCCCACTTTCCAGTCGTTCTCGTTGTCTACCGGAGAGACGGTGTCGCCAGGAATCCTGGGACAAGCATACCATGGTCAACATCCATGGCCAGAACCTCGTTAGTCCATAGGATAGAGGCTGCAGCCTCCGTCCACCATGAGTGTCGCGCCCGTCATGTAATCCGAGGCATGAGAGCAGAGAAAGATGAAGGCATCGGCTACCGATTCCGGCGGCTGCATGAAACCGAGAGGAATGGCTTTCTCCGCGCGGCGCCGGTAGTCGGGTTCGGTGTCCCATTGCCGTTTGGCCATGCCCACCGCCACAATGCCGGGGGCGATGGAATTCACGCGAATCCCCTTCGCCGCCAGCTCCCGCGCCATGCCGCGCATCAGCATTTTGATACCACTCTTGGTGACGTTATAAGGAGTGATATCGGGCCAGGGTGTATCCTGCACCCATGATGAGGTGAAGATAATCTTGCCCTCCACCTTTTGTGCCACCATGGTGCGGGCCGCCGCTTGCGCCACCAGAAATGCGCTCCGCAGATTGACCCGCACGATACGGTCCCAATCCTGCTCGGAATAGTCGAGAATTGAACAGGACTGGGCCATGCCAGCGTGGCAGAGGGCGACGTCAAGGGCGCCGAAGGACTGCACGGTTTTCTGCACAAGCGCCTGCGCGCCGGCTGCGGTGGTCACGTCGGCGCTCACGTAAACACACCGATCGGCCGCGCAGCCTGTGGCCTGCATCCACTCTTGCGCTCCCTGTTCCGCGATGATGTCGTTTACCACCACGCGAGCCGAGTGCGCCAGTAGCTTCTGCACTACAACTTTGCCGATGGCGCCTAGACCCCCAGTAATCAAAATGACCTTGCCTTGGAGACAATCCGATGCGAATGCCATGGTGCGATTATAGACCGAAACGCACTCTGGCATGGCGTCACTGGGGGGCATGCGATTGGGGCTTTACTTTCCGGCCTATCTTTGATATTCCGCTGCTGGCTGAACCATGGAGTGTAAACATCGATGAAGATCACCGATATCAAAACCCTCGTCGTCAACGCGCAATTGCGCAACTGGATTATCGTCAAGGTTGAAACCGATGTTCCCGGCCTTTACGGTTGGGGCGAAGGGACGCTGGAGTGGAAAACCCGCGCCGTCGTGGGCTGCGTGGAGGACTTCAAGCCCCTCTTGCTGGGCCAAGACCCCACGCGTATTGAGTTCTTGTGGCAGATCATGTATCGCCACTCTTTCTGGCGGCTGGGAGTGATCGGGACCACCGCAATCTCTGCTATCGAACAAGCATGCTGGGACATTACCGGAAAATCGCTGGGGGTTCCCGTCTACAAGTTGCTGGGTGGCCGCGTCCGCGACAAGGTGAGAATGTACACCCATCTCGGCCTGGGGCAAATGAAAGCGGTGTATGAAACCTCTGCCGTGGAACCCCTGGTTGAAAGTGCGCAGGAAGTCTTGACAAAGCATTACAGCGCATTAAAGGTGGTTATTGTCCCGATTTCGGAACCGCTGATGGGACTCCCGGCGGTGCGACATTTTGCCCATCTGATGGGCAAGTTGCGCGAGGCCGTCGGTGATCAAGTGGACATTATGATCGATTTCCATGGCCGCACCACGACCGGGCAAGCCATCGAATACATCCGCGCGGTGGAGGAGTTTCACCCGTTTTTTTGCGAAGAACCGGTTCCGCCGGAGCAGACCGACGCCCTGTTGGAAGTCCGCCGCAGCGTGCGCGTGCCGATTGCCACCGGTGAGCGTCTGGCCACACGCTGGGAGTTCCGCCGCGTGTGCGAGCTGCAAGCCTGCCACGTTTTGCAGCCGGACCTCTGCCATTGCGGCGGTTTGCTCGAAGCCCGCAGAATTGCCGCCATGGGGGAAACTTATTTGATGGGAATTGCACCGCACAACCCCAACGGCCCGGTAGCCAACGTAGTGGCGCTGCACTTCGACCTGGCCACGCCGAATTTCCTGATTCAGGAGGACATGGTAGGCGACGTCCCCTGGCGCTTCGATGTCGTCCAGACGCGGTTGAAGGCCGAGAAGGGTTACTGGCTGCCGCTCGACGAACCCGGGTGGGGCGTCGAGATCAACGAAGCCGAAGCGCGCAAGCATCCCTTCGAGCAAGAGATCCTCGAGCAGATGGTTTTTCACCCGGACGGTTCGGTTGCCGAATGGTAAATATGAACAATCATTTCTGGTTAGGCATGACCATCATTCTTGTCAGCGGCGCGATGAATGCCGCATTTGCGCTGCCGATGAAGCACTCCCGGAGTTGGAAGTGGGAAAACCTCTGGTTGGTATTTTCCGTGGTCGGCATACTCATGGTGCCCTGGACGCTGGCCTTTGGACTGGTGCCGGGCCTCACGCAGGTTTATGCAGGAGTCTCGCCGCGTGCGCTGTTCCTGCCCATGATCTTCGGCCTGTTGTGGGGTTTTGCGCAAGTGACCTTCGGGGTCAGTTTGCGGATGGTGGGCGTGGCCCTGACCTTCGCCGTGGTGTCGGGCCTTGCCAGTCTCTCGGGATCGCTGGTTCCCTTGTTGGCCTTTCATCCCGAGGATATTTTCCGTCCGCGCGGACTGCTGTTGCTCCTCAGCATTCCCTTTCTGATTGTTGGTCTCGTCTTCTACGCGTTCGCCGGGCGCGGGCGGGAGAAGGAACAGGCCGCCGCGAATGCCGAGTCCGCCCCGCCCCAGGGTAGTTTTGCCACGGGGATGGCTTTGTGCATTTTCACCGGAATCTTCGGTTCGAGCTACAACCTGGGGTTCGCTTTTGCCGGCGATGTGATTCGCGCCAGCCTGCGGAATGGCGCCGGCCCCCTGACCTCGACCTACGCCGTCTGGGCTATTGTCCTGGGAGCCGGGTTCATTCCCAACCTGGTTTATTGCGTCTACCTGTTGGGAAAGAATCGGACGGCCAACCTGTTCACCCGCAGCGGCTGGACGCGCGAGGCCGGTCTCGGCATCGCCATGGCCCTGCTGTGGGTTACCGCCGTTCTGGGTTACGGCATCGGAGCCACGCTGGTGGGCGCGTCAGGAACCTCCACGGGGTACATGCTGTTCGTCGCCGCGAGCATCCTCTTTGCCAATGCCTTCGGACTGATGGCCGGAGAGTGGAAAGGCGCAAGCGTCCGAACCCGAAGGTACCTGGCCGCCGCCCTCGCCTTCATCCTGATCGCCGTCATCGTTCTCAACCTCGGCGGCCTTTTCTGATAACCGCGTGAGCGGCGACCGGACCGCGCGGGCGTTCCGATCTTGACCCCTGCGGCGCGGCGGTGTGGGATGCGGTTCGCCAGGGGTGGCGCGCCGAGCGCCGGGGTGGTGCTGACCAATGAACAAGGGGGTGGCGATGAAGGGACCCAAATCGCTCTTCCCAGTATCCGCAAGTTACAAACTGGGATGAAAGGGCGGCGTGGTAAACTCAACCATCCTTGACGAGATTGACGAACTCGTACGCAGGATATTGTAGGGGAGGCGCGCCAAAGTCGGACACCCAACCATCGCAGGTAGGTGAAGGAGGCCGGCCATGAAACCTGAGGCACTACTAAAGGAGAAGCGGGAGGAGATTCTGCGCATCGCTGCCCGGCACGGAGCCCGCAATGTGCGGGTGTTTGGTTCCGTGGCGCGGGGTGAGGCGGATGCCCAAAGCGACATTGATCTCCTGGTGGAGTTTGAGCCGGACCGCAGTCTGCTGGACCATGCCGCGCTCTGGCTGGAGCTGCAAGAGCTGCTCGGCTGCAAAGTGGACGTGGTAAGCGAGGGCGGCGTGAAGGCCCGCATCCGGGATCGCGTTTTGCGGGAGGCCGTGCCGGTATGAGGGACCCCAAAGAGCGCCTGCACGACATTCTCGATGCCCTGAACCATATTGAGAGATATACCTCGCGCGGCCGTGAGGCGTTCGAGCGCGAAGAGCTGATCCAGGTGTGGGTGGTGCATCATCTCCAGATCATCGGTGAGGCGGCAGTTCGGCTCGGGCGGGACTTTCATGCGGCGCATCCGGGCGTACCCTGGGCAAGGATCGTCGCCATGCGAAACGTGCTGGTGCATGAATACTTCGGCGTTGATTTGAACGAGCTGTGGAACGTTGTCCACCGCGACCTCAAACCCATTCGAGCGCTGGTGGAACAGTTGCTCACGGAATTGGACCGCCAGGGGCCGCAGCCTTGACGTCGCCCGACCTCCATCGCAATCAGGGAGATCAATTTGGAGATCTTCAGCGCGGACCTTCCCCTCAAGGTCCACGCAACGAGTGTTCGATGTGCGCGCGCGGATTTAAACATTGTTGCGTCATTACGGATGAAACTCCTAAATCCTAAATCCTATTCTGCTCCCCGGCCCGTGGCCCAAGTGCGCAGAGGGTCCCAAGGGGCACCGCTCCGTTCACCGCTTCGCCGGATTCGGACGTTTTGTCGATAGGCGGGGAAGGATTGCCCCCTCATACGCCGCGCGCTCGACCGGGAGACCGACGAACACCCCGGACTTGTCCGAGCGATCACAAGTTGCGGCAAAACGAGCGGAGTGATTCCTCCGCGACCAACCGGAAAGTAATTTCCGAGTGCGCAGTTAGACGGGTTGATCGACTTCGTTCTACCCTACGGCGCTACACGCGGTCAATCGCAGCGCGTTCTAAGGCACTACAAACCTCCCTGAGCGGAACTCGAGGCCTTTGCTATTTTCGCGTGCGAGCCCTTCCCTATCCAATAAGAGACACTTCGTCGGGTGCACGCCAGATTTCGCAGACTTGATTTCTATTGACATTCATGTCTTGGGAGGATAGATTCCGCGAGCCCGCTCGGATTCTCGCCCTCGGGGAGTTTGCTCATGTCCCCACGCCTGTACGTTACCAACCAACGGCGTACTGCTACAAAGCGTCTTGCGCTCTGCTGCGGATGCGTTGGCCTTTCAATGGTTGCCATCGCACGGCTCGGTCATCTTCAGAGGATGCAAGCCCCTGAGCATGTTCTCCCTAACCATTCGGTTCATGGCGCGCCCAATAAGATTCAGCTCAAGGTTGTGGCTACGCTGGCTTGAGGTTACATTTCGAGTACGTATATGTTCAAATTGCGCTCGACCGGTTATTTAACAAGAAACACGAACCAGACCAGGAGCAGACAATGCACATTCTTGATGCTCGTAGTCAGCCCTTACGATTGAGCTTAATTGCGCTGTTAGGGGCCGCTTCGTTTTTGGCATCTGGGCGAAACGCCTTCGCCCAGAAGTATATTTTTGGGGTGGCAGGCTTTGAAGTTGGTGGCGGCTATCCCGTGGCCGTAGCCACGGGAGATTTCAACCGTGACGGCATAACGGATATTGCAGTGGTCAACCAAGACACGACGTCGGTGTCGATCCTTCTTGGCAAACCTGACGGCACGTTTGAGAGGCACGTGGAGTACGCGGTCGTGGACGTACCAAATGCAATTGCGGTCGGCGATTTCAATGGAGATGGAAAGCTTGACCTTGCTGTTACCAACCAGGAAGACGACCTTGCCTGCTCGAATCCCGGCAGTTGCACGGTATCGATCCTGCTGGGCAACGGCGACGGAACCTTTCAGGCCCATGTTGACTACGGCGTAGGAACAACCCCGGTCGCCGTTGCGGTCGGAGACTTCAACGGAGATGGTAAGCAAGACTTAGCCGTGTCAAATTCTGTAGATAGCACCGTGTCCATCCTACTCGGAAACGGCGATGGGACGTTCAAAGGTCACGTTGATTATGGGGTTGGCTTTGGAACTCGATCAATCGCCGTGGCCGATTTCGACGGTGATGGTAAGCTCGATTTGGCAATTGCCTTCGGCGGCCCGAACGGCGCCGTTGCCATCCTCCTTGGCAATGGTGACGGGACGTTTAAGGGTGCGGTCGGGTTTGCATCCGGTGCCTACCCCGGAACAGTCGTCGCAGCCGACTTTAATGGGGACGGAAAGATTGACCTCGCTGTGTCGTCAGGAAACCTCTCCGGAAAGTATAGTGGGGTCGCAATTCTGTTAGGCAATGGCGACGGGACATTCTCCGCTCCCTCGTTCTTCGGCGCGGGGGGGCCAACCTCTCCCTTGGTCGTCGCAGATCTGAACGGCGATGGAAGGCTTGATTTGGCGGTCGCGGTTGGAGATGGACCGGGTGGCGTGTTCGTGCTGTTGGGCAACGGGGATGGCACATTTACCCCCAGTACCCATCCCTCCTCGACCCCCTGGGGACTACCTTTTGAACTATCCTTGGCCGAGGGCGATTTCAACAGGGACGGGGTACCTGACTTGGTCGTGACTTCATTCTTCGGTGTGAGCGTTATGATTGGTGATGGGATGGGCAACTTCGAGCTAGCCTCGCCACTTACAGATCCAACAAATAATGTCAATTCCGAACTTACTTATTCTGCGGCCGACCTAAATGGAGACGGCAAACCCGACGTTGTGGCCTGTGGTCAGGTTAACGCTGCCAACACCTACAAGGCATCGGTGTTCATTGGAGACGGCGATGGCACGTTCCAGCCTTCCGTAAGCTACCCATTTCCGACTTCGGAGTCTTTTCTGTCGTGTATTACGGCTGACACAAGAGGAAACGGCAAAAATGACATTGTGGGTATTACTTCTTATACCAACAATGTAGTTTCTGTATTACTTAATAATGGGGACGGAACCTTTCAATCCTATGTGAGTTATTCCGTCGGAGGCTCTCCCTCGGCTGTCACCGCAGGTGATTTCAACGGCGATGGGAAGCTCGACTTGGCAGTTATAACAAGTAACGGCCTGTCTATTCTGTTGGGTAACGGCGACGGGACGTTTCGCCCGCACTTAGATGATGCATTGGGTGCTCTCTCAGCTTTCAGCATGAGTACGGGGGACTTCAACAAAGATGGAAAGCTGGATTTGGTGATCGGCGAAAGCGGCGCTGTGGCGGTATTGCTGGGTAATGGTGATGGCACTTTTCAGCCTCCACTGCAGTCACCTCCCCTACAGGACGCGTTTGGCACTAATCTGATTGCGGGTGCTCTCGCAATCTCGGACTTCAACGGAGACGAGAAGCTTGACGTAGCGGTGGTGGGAAGTCCTTCAGATAATACACCTTTAGAGGTACTCATCGGCAATGGCGACGGCACCTTCTCCCTGAGCCCAGTGAACTACAACCCGCCCGGTTCTTCTTTTGGTTCACAGCGTCGATTTTTTCAGGTGCTCGCCGCCGACATTGACGGAGATTCCAAGCCTGACCTCATCGTTTCCGGCAGTGCCGTGTTCGTTCTCCTAAGCAATGGCGACGGTACTTTCCAGCCACCTGAGGCGACAGTAGGTTATTCTGAAGCTGAAGCGGTGGCCGATTTCAACAGTGATGGCGGTGTGGATGTTGTGACCTCCCCGTTAGCTAACCGCTACACGACGGACGGTCTCGTTGTGCTGAACAGGCCCATTGTAGCTTTGTTCCCTGACAACCTTAATTTCACCTGGAGCGTTGACGCGGCCAGCCCGACTCAGACTGTCACCCTTTATAACCCGAGCGTAATGCCCTTGAGCATCGGGAACATCGCGGCAAGTAGCGACTTCACTCAGACTAACAACTGTGGAAACTCCTTAGCCGTAGGGGCTAGTTGCACGGTTCAGGTAAGCTTCAACCCTACAGTCGCCGGACCGGAATCCGGGACCCTGACATTCACGGATGGCGCACTGCCGAACACTCAGCGAGTAAGGCTCAGCGGCACTGGTACTGCTCTCCCCGTTGTGAGCTTGAGCACTAGCAGGATTGCCTTCGGGAACCAGTCGGTGGGCACTACCAGCGCCACCAGGTCAGTTACGGTAAGCAATGCGGGGACAGGACCGCTCGTATTTGCCAGTATTGCTGTCAATGGAGACTTTGCTGTCGCAGCGACGGGGACCACATGCAGCACTCAGGTTGCCGTTGCGCCCAGTGCCAGTTGCATCGTCGCCATGACTTTTACTCCTACAGCGAGCGGCGCACGGTCGGGTACGCTCACATTAACCGATGACGCGAGCGGGAGCCCGCAGGTCGTCAGCCTAAGCGGGACCGGCACGGCGCCCGGCGTCAGCCTGAGCACGACAAGTGTGAGCTTTGGCAATCAAACGGTGGGGACGACCAGCACGGCCAGCACGGTGACGGTGACCAACAACGGCACGGCGTCCTTGACCTTAACGAGTATTGCGGCGTCGGGAGACTTCGCGGTGGCGACCAACGGCACCACCTGTAGCGCCAGTGCGCCGGTCGCCGCCAGCGGCAGTTGCCTCATTAATGTGACCTTCACGCCCACGGCGACAGGCAGCCGCTCCGGTAGCCTCACGCTCACCGACAACGCCAGTGACAGTCCGCAAACCGTCAGTTTGAGCGGCACCGGCACTTCGTCGAGTGTGAGTCTAAGTACTAACAATCTGAGCTTTGGCAATCAAACGGTGGGGACGACCAGCAGCCCCAGCCCAGTTACGGTGACCAACAACGGCACGGCGTCTTTGACCTTCACGAGCCTTGCGGCAACGGGAGACTTTGCGGTGGCGGCCAGCGGCACTACCTGTAGCACCAGTGCGCCGGTTGCCGCCGGCGGCAGTTGTGTGATTAACGTAACGTTCACGCCTACGGCCACGGGCAGCCGCTCCGGTAGCCTCACGCTGACCGATAATGCCAGTGGGAGCCCGCAAACCGTCAGCTTGAGCGGCACCGGCACCTCATCGAGCGTAAGTCTGAGCACGACGAGTGTGAGCTTCGGGAATCAGGCGGTGGGGACAACCAGCGCAGCCAGCCCAGTGACGGTGACCAACAACGGCACGGCGTCTTTGACCTTCACGAGTATTGCGACGACGGGAGACTTCGCGGTGGCGGCCAGCGGCACCACCTGTAGCGCCAGCGCGCCGCTCGCCGCCAGCGGCAGTTGCCTCATTAATGTGACCTTCACCCCCACGACCACGGGCAGCCGCTCCGGCAGCCTTACGCTGACCGATAATGCCAGTGGGAGCCCGCAAACCGTCAGCTTGAGCGGCACCGGAATCCAACCCAGCATCGCCATCAGCAGCGTCAGCCCCGGTTCAGTCACGCTCGTTCAAGGAGGAAGTTCGCAGGCAGTGACGGTAAATCTGACTGACACGAATTACACGGGCAGCGTGACGCTTGCCACCAGCGCTTTGCCCACTGGAGTGACCGCAACGATCACTCAGCCGGGGACGGGGAGTTCGGGAAGCATCTCACTCCTGGCAGCGAGCAACGCCACCCTCGCGACCAACCAGACCATCACCATCACCGCCAGCGGCAGCGGGGTGAGTTCCGTCACCAGCACCTTCAGCCTGACCGTGAGCGCAGTTCCCAGCATCGCCATCAGCAGCGTGAATCCGAGTTCGGTAACGCTAATTCCGGGAGGAAGTTCGCAGGCGGTGACGGTGAATCTGACCGACACAAACTACACGGGCAGCGTGACGCTCGCGACCAGCACCCTGCCGACCGGAGTGACTGCGACGATCACCCAGCCGGGGACGGGAAGTTCCGGGAGTATCAGCTTACAGGCAGCCAATAACGCCACGCTGGTGAGCAGCCAGGCGATCACCATTACCGCCAGCGGCAGCGGCGTGAGCTCCGTCACCAGCAGCTTCAGCTTGACGGTGAGCGCAGTTCCCAGCATCACCATCAGCAGCGTCAACCCCGGTTCAGTCACGCTCGTTCAAGGGGAAAGTTCACAGGCGGTGACGGTGAATCTGACCGACACGAATTACACGGGGAGCGTGACGCTCGCCACCAGCGCCTTGCCCACTGGAGTGACAGCAACGATCACTCAGCCGGGGACGGGGAGCTCGGGGGGCATAACGCTGCAAGCGGCCAGCAACGCCACCCTCGTGACCAACCAGACCATCACCATCACCGCCAGCGGGAGCGGGGTGAGTTCCGTCACCGGCACCTTCAGCCTCACGGTGAGCGCAGGTCCCAGCATCGCCATCAGCAGCGTGAGTCCCGGTATGGTGACGCTGGTTCAAGGAGGCAGTGCGCAAGCAGTGACGGTGGACTTGACGGATACGAACTATACGGGCAGCGTGACGCTCGCCACCAGCGCTTTGCCCGCTGGCGTGACCGCAACGATCACGCAGCCGGGGACGGGGAACTCGGGGAGCATCGCAGTGCAAGCGGCCAGCAACGCCACCCTCGCGACCAACCAGACCATCACCATCACCGCCAGCGGCAGTGGGGTGAGTTCCGTCACCAGTACCTTCAGCCTGACGGTGAACGGGGGCCAACAAGTCAGCCTATCACCTGCCAATCTCGATTTTGCCAGTCAGAATGTTGGTACAGCCAGCGCCGCACAGACGGTGACCCTGACCAACACGGGTAGCGCATCGCTGGCGGTCTCCAGCGTCACCGCCAGCGGGGATTTCTCGCAGACCAACACCTGCGGGACTTCGGTGAGCGCCGGCGCTAACTGCACCATCTCGGTGACTTTCAAGCCGACAGCGGGTGGGGCGAGGACTGGTACCCTGAGCGTTTCTGATAATGCTCCCAACAGTCCGCAAAGTGTCGCACTCAGCGGAACGGGCCAGGACTTTTCGTTTGCCCCACCGTCCGGGTCGTCCACCTCGGCCACTGTCGCGCCCGGTTCACCCGCAACCTACACGCTAAGTGTGGACGGAGAAGGGGGATTGTCCGGGATGGTGAGCTTTACTTGTGCTGGAGCTCCCTCCGAGGCTACCTGCACGGTTTCTCCGAACCCGGTAGCGGCGGGGAGTTCCGCAACTAATGTCACCGTTACCGTTACTACAACCGCCCCTTCGATCAGCGCGCCGCGCTCTCGACCTCTTCCCCCCGTCACACCCCTGTCGCCGGGTTTCCGGGGTCTGTTGATGCTTGCCTTGATTCTTGCGGCGGTGGCCTGGGGCGTCATGCACAGGAAGCAATCCGGCGTAAGCCGATGGCAGTCCTCTATAGTGCCGCTCGCCGTGGGGTTATTGCTGACTCTGGCGCTGGCAGGGTGCGGCGGTGGAGGCAGCACCGGCGGCGGTCCGCCGCCTAACCCCGGAACGCCCGCCGGAACCTACAACTTGACGGTAACGGGCACTACGGGTTCGGGGTCTTCCACCTTGAGCCACAATGTGAAGCTCACCCTGACCGTGAGTTAATAGCGGGTAGCGCAGGTACGCGCACTTCGTGTTCCTGTGCGGCTCTTCATTGCGTATCCGCATTAATGACGAGTGTGGTTAGTGGCGAGTGGTGTGTGGTTAGTAAAACCGCAAAGGCCGGGGGGGGAAACGGTGTCAGGAACCGTTTTTTCTTCTTGTCCGCAACCCACGTTCAACGCCGCCAACAACCAAATCATCGGGTACGCGTACGACGCGGCGGGCAACATGACGAACGACAGCGTGCATGCGTACACGTGGGATGCGGAGGGCCGATTGGTCAAGGTGGACGCGGGCTCGACGGCCACTTACACCTACGATGCCCTGGGGCAACGGGTGTATGGGGTGGTGGGCGCAAACCCGGAGATCTTTTACATGTACGACCCGGCCGGCAACCTTCTCTATGCGACCATGACCGACGGGTGGGGAGGTGACGAGCTCACCGAGCCCGTGGCGGGGCGCGTGCTGGCCAGCTATGTCAATGGCCAAAGCGATACTTACTTCAAACATGCCAACCCGCTGGGCTCCTGGGGGCTGATCACGGCGCAAGACGGCAGTGTGCCGCAAGACCAGCTCTACTATCCCTGGGGCCAGACGTGGACCTCGGGCCACTACCTGTTCGAGCCCAATTACGCGGCGATGGCCTGGTACAACGCCGAGAGCGACCTCTTTTTGACCCCCGCCCGAAGCTACGGCTCGCGCCTCGGCCGCTGGATGAGCCCCGACCCCCTCGGCGGCGACGTCACTAATCCCCAGTCCCTCAACCGGTATGCCTACGTGCGGAACAACCCCACGAGCTTGACCGACCCAACCGGGTTAGATAGCGCGTTTACCATCGACTATGGTTGTAGCAATACGATTGCCCAGATGACCTCGGCCGCGTGTCAGGATGCCGGAGGAGGGCCAAGCGGCGGAGGCAATGCACTCGACTCAGGCTATCCGCCTGATATGCCACTTGGAGCGCTCGGCGCCTACTCAGACTATTTGGAGGACATCTGTTCTGGTTGCTTTCCGTTCCAAGGCACTCTTTATGGCAACTATGTCGACAAGACATTCGATAGCTGGGGCCAGTACGCTGACTGGCGAACTTCATTAGCTGTACAGCCAGAGAATCAAGTCTACGAGGCGTTCTATGCCCTTCTCGAAAACATCGGGCTTGACCCCAACACGGAATATGCGGTGAACGCGTTTCAGAACGGACCAACATGGAACGTTCAATTGCTGGGCACCGCGCTGAATACCGCCAAAGCGGCACAGGGAGGGATACCGGACCCAAGCCACATCGTCCACGCCGGAAATTCCTGGTATGGCCTTTCACCAATCGACGCACTGCACTTAGTTGACGATCCGATGGGTGCCCAAGCCCACTTTGATCTCTTCAACGGCGTCTTGATGTTCCCGCTGCACGAGTTGTTCGATTATCTTCCCTCGTTTTTCATCAACCCCAAATCGCAGATTCCCCAGAACACCTCGACATGGCACTGCTCGGGAAACGGAGGTTGTTGGTGATGAAACCTGTTAAATATCTAGGATGCGCCACGCTCGCGCTGATGATCTTGGGACCGTCGTTTCGCGAGCTCCGGGCAGCAGACATTACGATTCGGTTCATAGACGGGAAGACCGGAGCACCTTTTATCGTCGGTCGTTTACAGCTTTGGGGTTGCAAAGGGTTGGAACCGCCCAAAAGAGGAAGCGTCGAAGATTGTCCGAAGGAATGGTCATGGCAGGCGAGTACAGACGGGGAAGGGAAAGCGACGTTCCACCTTAAAGACCCGCTACCTCCAGTTCTGTGGGTGATACCAGGGGCGTTACAGACCAAAGCGTGTACGAAAGCAAATTGGGGGCACCAAGGCGACTTCGAAACGCGGCAAATCCTGGGAGAAGGAATAGTGACCCAGGATGAGATTTGCGACCCTAAGGGCAAGCTGAAAGGGAAATTTCCTCCCGAGCCGGGTGAGGTGATCGTGTTTGTGCGACGGTTCAGCGAGTGGGATCACTTCCTGCAAGAGCTCTAGGACGGCTGCGTCGGCTGGGGACATTGGCTCTGACGATCGGCGCAGACTGCATCCCCTGCCGGTTCCCAAGGAGGTCAATTTCTATGGCAACGACCGATGCCAGGTCGCCACGCGACAATCGGGAATCTCAATTACGCTGCCTTTTGGGGGCTCAGACCGCCTTTCGGCTGCTACGGATGGCGAGTCAGATCCTCACAACTTTCGCCGTTTTGTCGTGCTGGAGCTTGGCGCAAGCGGGATCACCGCAAGACAAGTCTGAGCCGGTGAGGCTCACGAGAGGTGGCCGGAAATGGGTGGAGGCGACGCTGCGCGGGCTTTCGCTTGAAGAAAAAGTCGGCCAGATGCTGCAAGTGCGCTGCTATGCGGAGTACCCTAACTTCGAAACTGCCGACTACAAGTGGCTTCAGGAACGGTTCCAGAAAGACCATGTGGGCTCGGTGGTTTTGGCGGCGCACATCAATGCGCAAGGCTTGGTGCGCGTCGATCCGCTCGCCGCCGCCAAAACGATCAATCAATTGCAGTCTGACGCGAAGCTCCCGCTGCTGGTGGCGGCGGACCTGGAGCGAGGGGTGGCCTCGCGCCTGCAAAACGTGCCCGACTTCCCCTGGCCCATGGCGCTGGGCGCGGTGGACGACCCGGCGGCGGCCGAGCGCCTGGGAGCCGTCACGGCCCGCGCGGCGCGCGCCGTGGGCATCAACTGGGCGCTGGCCCCCGTCGCCGACGTGAACAGCAATCCCGCCAACCCGATTATCAACGATCGATCCTTCGGCGAAGACCCGGCGCAGGTGGGAGCCTTGGTGGCGGCCTTCATCCTCGGCGCACGCGCGCACGGGCTGCTGGCGACCGCCAAGCACTTCCCCGGATACGGCGACGCGGCGATTGATTCCCACCGCGCCATCGCCTCGGTGGACGCCACGATGGATCACCTCCAGGCGGTCGAGTTTCCGCCCTTTCGCAAGGCCATCGAGGCGGGAGTGGACGCCATTCTCCTGGTCCACGCGCGAGTCCCGGCCCTGGAGCCCGATCCCGAGAAGATCACCACCAATTCCGCAAAGATCGTGACCGACGTGCTGAAGGGCCAGTTGGCGTTTCAGGGAGTCGTGTTGAGCGATGCTCTGGAGATGCGCGGCGTGACCGGACTCTATGATCCGCGCCAGGGCGACCCGGCGGCGCAGGCCGCGGTGGACGCGGTGAAGGCGGGGTGCGACGTCATCATGACGCCCATGGACGTGGACGCGCCATTCCAAGCCATCGTCCAGGCCGTGCGCAGCGGCGAGATTCCCGAGACGCGCGTCGACGAGTCGGTGCGCAAGGTCTTGAGGATGAAAGCCGCCGTGGGCCTCGACCGGACGCGGACGGTGGACCTCGAGGAGGTTGCGGCGCTCACCGGAAAACCCGAGGACAAGGAATTCGCGCAGCAGATTGCCGATGAGGCGGTAACCCTGGTCCGCCACAACGGGCAGATGCTTCCCCTCCCCAAGACCGGGACGCCGGCGGAAAAGGACCCGACGCCCGGCCCGGATTCTCCCGCGAAGCCCGAGTGGGTCGCCATCGTCCTCGGGCAAGGGTTGGAAGGCGCCAACGGACGCGAGTTTGAGAAAGCCTGGCGCTCCCGCCGCCCCCATGCGCCAGTGTTCTACTTTGATAATCGTTCCCCCCAGACCGCCGCCGCCGACATCCTGAGCGCCATCGACAAGGCCCAAGGCGTGGTGGTGGCCGCCTATGTTGCCCATAACCAAGCTCGGCAGGTCATGAGCAACGGCAAGACTTCCACCTCCTTTGGGCTTTTGGGGCCCAGCGGCCAGTTGCTCCAGCGCGTACTGGAAGCGGCTACGGACAAGACCGTCGTTGTGGCCTTGGGCAGCCCTTACCTTATCGAGAGTTTCCCCAACATCCAAACCTATATCTGCGCTTACGCGATGGCGTCGACGTCGGAGATCAGCGCGGTCAAGGCCCTGTTCGGCGAGGTCCAGAACCACGCCAGGCTGCCCGTCACCCTGCCGGGTGTGGCCGAGCGCGGGTTCGCGCTGCCGTGGCCAAGGAAACCCAACGGGTAGGCACGGTCAGCCGGTGGGGTGGAGGTAGCCGCTGTCGGGCCTCATCCATGGTTCTTAACATGGAAACATCAACTTAGGTCTTAGTATCCAAACATGAAATCCCTGGACGCGTGGAGAGGCGCGGACGAACGCCCAGAACGCGTACGTCTGCGCTACCCCTGGGATTTCAATAACCGCCTGCAGCCGGTGCGCATCCGGGCGGGCAACTCCGGCAACCTGTCGGCCCTTGCCTGTTTGGTATACAATTACTACGCGGGAGTGAGCAATCCCAGCAGTTGCGCGGTGCCTGCGCAGGCCACCACCGGCAACAACGGGAATGTGATGGGTTACGACCACCTGGACAACTACTGGACCAGCGTTTCGCACACCGCCGCCTACACCTACGACGGGGTGAACCGGCTGACCGTAGCCCAGGCGACGGGCAATTCCACTTACAACCTGGACTTCATCTACACGCAGGATGGCTCGAACGGGCAATTCGGCAACATGTCCTGTCTGTTGAACGGTCATGGCGCCACCGTGGGCCCTTGTCCGCAATTGACTTTCAGCTCCTCGACCAACCGCATCACGACGTCGGGGTACACGTACGACGCGGCGGGCAACATGACGAACGACAGCGTGCATGCGTACACGTGGGATGCGGAGGGCCGATTGGTCAAGGTGGACGCGGGCTCGACGGCCACTTACACCTACGATGCCTTGGGGCAACGGGTGTATGGGGTGGTGGGCGCAAACCCGGAGATCTTTTACATGTACGACCCGGCCGGCAACCTTCTATATGCGACCATGACCGACGGGTGGGGAGGTGACGAGCTCACCGAGCCCGTGGCGGGGCGCGTGCTGGCCAGCTATGTCAATGGCCAAAGCGATACTTACTTCAAACATGCCAACGCGCTGGGATCCTGGGGGCTGATAACGGCGCATGACGGCAGTGTGCCGCAAGACCAGCTCTACTACCCCTGGGGCCAGACATGGACCTCGGGCCACTACCTGTTCGAGTCCAATTGGGCAGCAATGAGCTGGTACAACGCCGAGAGCGACCTCTTTTTGACCCCCGCCCGAAGCTACGGCTCGCGCCTCGAACGCTGGATGAGCCCCGATCGGCTCGCCGGAGATGTCGCGAATCCCCAGTCCCTCAACCGGTACGCCTACGCACTGAACAATCCCGCGAGCATGATCGACCCGTCGGGGCTATGTTCGAGCGATGATGCCGACACGGTCGACGATCCGACCTGCCGCAATTGTGGCGGGTTGGGCTGGGTATCTGACCCAGCGTGTCCGGGCCCCGGCGGCGGAGGTGGTGGTTCGTTTCCTCCCCCCCTTGGGCCCGGGGGCGGCGGTGGGGGAAATACAGGCTCTTGTGACCCCTTCACAGGGAAAGGATGTCCCGGCGGGTCGCCGCCCATCCCACCCTTGCTACCTTTCCCGTTTCCTCCCGGCGGCAACGTTACGGGGGGGGCCAGTTGTGGCGGAGGAGGCGCGACGAATCCACTGGCCATTACAGCTAGTGGGTTTCTCGCGGGCATATCAGGGGTTCAATGTCAACTGTGCCGAGCAAGGTGTGACCTTTGGTACGCTACGGCAGCTGCCCTAACCTGTGGGCTCCCCTATGCCATCCTAGAAGGCACTCTGGCAACGATTAATGTTCCCGCCGCTATCGCCGGACAGGTAGCCATCGAAATAGGCGTCCACATAGGCGTCCACACAATCTCTAGTATAGGGCTTCATGCGGCCGCGGAAAAGTGCATGGAGAAATTTGCCGAAAAGAAGCAGGGATGCTACGCGGCCAGTTGTGGAGCAGTCTGCGGTGGGGGATCCATGCCCGGCATACAGTTTTAGTCGTACGCGTGCGCATTGGTGTCCGAGGAGGGATTAAACAACGACCTCAAGCAAATCCGGCACGACGGATTTTCGGTGTCAGCCGGCAAGATGGTAGGGCGTAAGGAGGAAGTGAGATGAAAAACTGGCCTGCGCTGACGCTTCGGATATTTGGTGTCCTCCACATTCTCATGGGGTTCTTGGGAATAGCCATGGTCGCTTGGGGCGCTTTGGCTTATGCTCCCCAAGCTCTGGCCCCGAACCCGCGATATCCCTACGCAATACCATTCTACTACGCCTATACGATCTTGGGTCTTCTGTGCCTCGTTTTCTTGATCGGAGCAGGAGTTGCACTTTGTCGGTTAGAGCCTCAGGGTTGCTGGTTGTCCAACGTCGTGCTGGGACTCGAGATAATCCTCTCCTTGGCCCAGTGGGAAGCCATCCTCGTGCTCCTCCCAATGTGGGGTGACAGAGCGAAGGGCCTGACGGACACTTTGCTTATGATATCTGGGATCGGCGCTTTCGATGAGCTCCAGGTTCTGACCGGATACCCGTTGATTGCGCTAATTGCCATAAATCTCGCCTATCGAAGGCTGCGTGGGGCGTCCAGCCTTCCAGCTTGTCTGCCGGGGATGGCGGGAGCCGGCTGGAAGCCCTGGCCGCGAGCTGTTCTCAGAGTTTTTGGATTGCTTGACATCATCGTGGCAGTTTGGGGACTCAATGTCGCCGGAGTGTGGTATGCGCTGGTCATGGAGAACAAAACTGGCCTGGACTTGGCACACCCTTACGTTTTGCCCATATTCCGGATGGAAACGATCTCGGGGGTCGTTTGCTTCCTTCTTCTAATTCCGACTGGCATTGCCTTATGGCGTCTAAACCGACTAGGCGCGCGGATGTCCCATGGCCTACTGGGATTCGCCTTTGCTTTCCTTCTCGCAGATCTAGGACTACGCCTCAGGCTCTTAACCGGATCAGGAGCCGCCAAGGCGACCGGAAGCAGCCTCGATGACGCGATTGGCATCCTGGTATTTTTTGTTCCACTGATCGTTTATCTGCTCGTTGTCACCATCGGTATCACGATTGCTTTCCGAAGGACGCCGGAAGCAGGGTAGCGCATCTATAACGGCATCGGACGCAGCCGCCGTCTGGCTTCCTCCGTGGTTCTTAACATGGAAACATCAACTGTGATCTTAGTATCCAAACATGGGGGGAAATGGTGTCAGGAACCATTTTATTTTCGAGGAAAAAGCGATAGTATTCGGTTATGGGCAGAGCGAGGCGAGTAGATGTGGGCGGGATGATTTATCATGCGCTGAACCGCGCGAACTTTCGCTCTCGGCTGTTCCGAGAAGCTGCGCATTATGAGGATTTTCTCGGTATCCTGGCAGAGAGCTTGAGTTTTGTGCCCATGCGCATTCTGGCTTATTGCCTGATGCCGAATCATTGGCACCTGGTGCTTTATCCCCGAGCGGACGGCGATCTCTCCCAATTCCTGCGACGCCTTACCCTGACCCACACGCAGCGTTATCACGCGCGCACCCGGACGGTCGGATACGGCCACGTTTATCAAGGCCGCTATAAGTCGGTGCTGGTCGAGTCCGACCGTCACTTCCTGACCTTGGTTCGCTACGTGGAAAGAAACGCCAAGCGCGCCGCCTTGGTGAAAAAGGCCGAGGACTGGCCGTGGTCCAGCGCTCACGCCCGACTGGGGGGAAACGAAAAGCTAAAAAAACTGCTAAGCCCGTGGCCCGTGGTGGAACCGCGCCCTTATCGGGAGTGGCTGAACCAATCGCAAGGCAAGGAAGAAATTGAAAATATCCGCTATGCGATAAAGAAAAGCCGACCGTATGGTTCGGAGCCATGGCTTAGGAAGGCCGTCGCGCAATTCGGATTGGAAAACACCATGCGGAACAGCGGGCGCCCAAGAAATGGTTCCTGACACCATTCCTCCCTCACACCATTCCTCCCTCACCATTCCTCCCCTTCGCCGGAGTGATGGGGGCGGTAGACGGCTACTATGCATATTCGGGGGCAGGGGCTATCTATGACGATGCGAATTCCGCAGCCACCGGATCAAGTGAGTGGGGTTCATCATACATCAATGCGACCGGAAACGAGGTAGGAGGCAGCGTTTGGTGTTTTTTTGAGATTTGCTCATCCACGATTCAGGGTGGGCAGTCCGGTTGGTCGTTCACGATGGATTTTAGCTTTAGCGACATTCCGAACGGCACAAGTCCGGGGGCGTGGTGGCGAGCGCAGTTCGGATTCTCTTCTCCTTCGTCCGATCTCGCTGGTGTAAATAATGCCAACTCTGCTCTGGGCACATCGTACCCCCTCTACACCGGCACTGGCAATGGCAGCGTTCTCCTATACGGAGCTCAGAACGGCTGGCAGGAGTGTGTCCTTGTTTCAGTGCCAAGCATCTGGCAGAACCTCGGAGCATGCCCCTGATAGCCACGGTAGTGAAATAATGAACGTTCGCTAGCGCAGAGAACCCGCGCAACGGAGGACCCGCTATGATCGGGCTGAGGAGCCTTACAGTCTCGGTGCTACCCCTCTTGTGGTTGGCGTCTGCGAGTTCGGTAATCGCCCAGTCGAACAATTCCGGTCGCCCCTGGGGGCCGGGCCACTGGCCGCCCGACGAAACCCCCCGATTCTTCCCAGTGGGCGTGTTCGGGGGATGGGATGGGGGACGCACGGCCGGCTATTTCGCGTGGTATCTTCGCTCGATGGCGGAAAAGCCGATGCCTGAATGCGTAGGCCCGGAGCACCCTCAGGTTTACCGGGCACTTGTTTTGCCTCCATACGGTTCGCGCCTTCTGGTTCGCCTCTCCATGACTGCCGGGGGTAGCGCTGAACTGACTGCCAAAGTGGGGCAGAGCGATTGTCACCCTGAAGTTCTGATCGTCGATAAAACTATGGAGGTTTCTAAGGCTGACGTGGAAAGCTTCCTTAAGCACCTGAACGACGCAACGTTCTGGTCCATGCCGACCGAAAAGCCCTTTGACCTCCACCACACCGTGATGGGTGGTGTAGTTTGGCTGATTGAGGGAGCGAAAGCAGGCGAGTACCACGTAGTGTACCGACCCGAGTCGGAGCTTGGCCCCCTGAAGGATTCAGCGGTCTTCCTGACGGTAAGGCTCGGCAAGCTTGACCTCCCCACTCCGCCCCCCCACAAGTAGGAGGTTTCGTTCGAGCCAGCTCGAAGCGGGGTAGCGCAGACGTAGGCGTACTTTGCCTTCGTCTGCGGCCCTTTTTGTTGAAATGACGTTTTGCGGACGCGGGTTCGGGGCCTATACTATGGGCCATGTCGCGTCTTGGACGCTTGGTGCTATCCGACCGCTGGTTCTTTGCCACCTGCCGCGTGTTGCCCCGGCGGCGGATTCTCTCCGCATCAGAATTCGCCTGCTGGGCGCGGGTGATCCAGGAACGCCGCGAGGAACACGGCTTCCTTCTCACCGCCTGGGAAAACCGGGGACAGACGGGAAGTTCCCAGTTTTTTCTGGCCTGCGTGGTCAACGGGCAGACCGTCGGCTTGTGTCCACAATTCACCTTCAGCTCCTCGACCAACCGCATCACAACCACGGGGTACACGTACGACGCGGCGGGCAACATGACGAACGACAGCGTGCATGCGTACACGTGGGATGCGGAAGGTCGGATTGCCAACGTGGACGGGGGCTCGACGGCCACCTACACCTACGATGCCCTGGGGCAACGGGTGTATGGGGTGGTGGGCGCAAACCCGGAGATCTTTTACATGTACGACCCGGCCGGCAACCTTCTCTATGCGACCATGACCGACGGGTGGGGAGGCGACGAGCTCACCGAGCCCGTGGCGGGGCGCGTGCTGGCCAGCTATGTCAATGGCCAAAGCGATACTTACTTCAAGCATGCCAACCCGCTGGGCTCCTGGGGGCTGATCACGGCGCAAGACGGCAGTGTGCCGCAAGACCAGCTCTACTATCCCTGGGGCCAGACGTGGACCTCGGGCCACTACCTGTTCGAGTCCAATTGGGCCGCGATGAGCTGGTACAACGCCGAGAGCGACCTCTTTTTGACCCCCGCCCGAAGCTACGGCTCGCGCCTCGAACGCTGGATGAGCCCCGACCCCCTCGGCGGTGACGTCACCAACCCCCAGTCCCTCAACCGGTATGCCTACGTGCTGAATAACCCAGCGAGCATGATCGACCCATCAGGGCTGGATCCCGCGGCCTGCCAGGATCCCATGTATGCCACCTCGCACGCGGAGTGTCGCAGCGATCCCGTGTGCGGGTACTTCTCTATGCAGTGCGGCGGTCCTTGGGGAATTCCGCCGGGGCCAGCGGGGGGCGGAAGCGGGGGTGGCGGGCAGTCGGGCGGGGGCGACACCTCCATTCCCGGCGGACCCATTGCGCAAGGAGGACCGGGTATGCCGGGCTTCCCCGGTAACGCCGACCAGCCAGGCATGGTGTGTACCATCATCAACGGAGAGCTCAGCTGCACAATCAGGATTACGGCCACACCTGGGAATCAGACGCCTTGGTGGGCGTCCGCGCCTTTGTGGGTTGCTGGCCTAGCCGCTGGGGCGAACGCAGCGATGCAGGCATTCGCACAGGCAACCCGAGGATTTCCCAAGGTAACCGCCCCTAGCATTGTCCAAACGGTTGGCACGCCGAGTGGCCAGATGAGCCCCTCGTCGCTTCCTGAAACGATGTGGGGACAGATCTCAAGGGATGCCGCGGATTTGCTTCACATTGCCCAGGATTTTGCTGGTCACGGCGTAAGTTTCATAATCATAGTCAACCCCTGCCTGGCGGTTCCGTCTGGCTATACCCTGCCCAGTTGTGGAGGGATTCCTGGCGCGGGAGTGATGTACTAATGGCTATGGACCAGGAACGATTCCAAAAATCGATGGCTCTCCGGGACTCCGGCAGGGAGGAGGAAGCCATTCACGAGCTTCACGCCATGGCACGGGAGGCCATTGAACCGATTGAGAAGGCGGTGTATATGTACAGCGAAGCCGTGTGCCTCGTGAGGCTGGGCCGGTTTGAGGAGGCCAGGAAGTGTAATCGTCAGGCTGTTGCGATTTGCCCTTGTGATGAAGTTCGGTCTCGTGTTGACTTTAGTGAAGCCGTCTTGTGTTGGGAGGAAAAAAAGTTCCAGGAGTGCTTGCGCATACTCAACAACATGCTAAAGGACTATTCTGATCTCCTGTGCACTCCTGATTTTCGCGACCTCTACGAACAGGTCCAGTTCAGACGCGGGATCCTGCTCACGGAATTCAGCCGCCCGCGCGAAGCCCGTCCGCTTTTGGAAGAAGGGTTGTCATTCGATTTGGATTCTGAAGACAAGGCAAAATTGCTGTATTACCTAGGCTTAGCCCTCTACAATCTCGGCGACAAAGAGGACGCCAAGACGAGGTTTCTCGAAGCCTTGCAAGGAAGAAGCGACGACTATTTTTCTATCTCCGCACGATATTACCTGGGTGTCATATACTCAGAGCAGGGTGCCTACGGAAAAGCCCTTCATGAGTTTGAGCGGGTAGAACCGCATGCGAGCTTGGCAAGCATCGAAAACGAGAAAATCTATGGCTGGCTTGCGAGGACTTACCGCCTGACCGGCAACTTGAGCGAAGCAGAAAGGTGCGAAAAGCTAGCCCGAAAGTAGCGGAAAACCGGGGAAAACCGGGGACAGACGGAAGTTCCCAGTTTTTTCTGACCTGCGTGGTCAACCGGCAGACCGTCGGCCTGTGTCCGCAATTCACCTTCAGCTCCTCGACCAACCGCATCACGACGTCGGGGTACTCGTACGACGCGGCGGGCAACGTGACGAACGACGGCGTGCATGCGTACACGTGGGATGCGGAAGGGCGGATTGCCACGGTGGACGCGGGCTCGACGGCCACCTACACCTACGATGCCCTGGGGCAACGGGTGTATGGGGTGGTGGGCGGAAACCCGGAGATCTTTTACATGTACGACCCGGCCGGCAACCTTCTGTATGCGACTATGACCAACGGGTGGGGAGGTGACGAGCTCACCGAGCCCGTGGCGGGGCGCGTGCTGGCCAGCTATGTCAATGGCCAAAGCGATACCTACTTCAAGCATGCCAACGCCCTGGGCTCCTGGGGGCTGACGACGGCGCACGACGGCAGTGTGCCGCAAGACCAGCTCTACTACCCCTGGGGACAGACGTGGACCTCGGGCCACTACCTGTTCGAGCCCAATTGGGCGGCGATGAGCTGGTACAACGCCGAGAGCAACCTCTTTCTGACCCCCGCCCGAAGCTACGGCTCGCGCCTCGGCCGCTGGATGAGCCCCGACCTCCTCGGCGGCGACATCACCAACCCCCAGTCCCTCAACCGGTATGCCTACGTGCTGAACAACCCGGCGAGCCTGACCGACCCGCTGGGACTACAGGGTAGTCCACCGGGCTGTCCGCAAGGCATGAACACGGAATATTGTTACGGAGGCATTCCAGGATTCTTCGCCGGCGGCACACCATCATTTACTTTTTCGTCGCCGACGTGGGATGAGTTCAACACACTGCAGATGCTCAGCAATCAGCTTGACTGGTTGCACGACCAAGATTACACAACCAGTGGGCTGCTTCCGGACGCGTCTATTCTAGGCGCGTTCGGGCTCGCAAGCCTCCCGATTTTACCGTTCGACAAGAGTATGCTCGCGCAACTGGCGCCAACAGCGTGTTCGGGCCAAGCCACGTTCTCAGCGGTGGCTCCAGACCAAGCCACGGGCCCAGGAGCTCTCGCTGGCTTTGGGGTCCTCGCGCACCAGAATGGAGGCGTAGCTGTCAACCCCGCAGTGTTTGGCCTACAGTTGACAGGCACTATGGCAGGGAACGAAGCCGTGCAGCAACAGTTGGCTATAATGTCTCCATACATCTCCATATACCCAAGCGGCCTCAACCTCTACGGGGGACCGGCGCCACCATACTTCATTACCTCCATTGGTGACAGGAACATCCGCAACAGTGCCATAGCGCGGTTTGACATCTTCAACTTCCCTTCGCACAAAGCCGCAGACCTGTTCGGCATACAGACCGTTCCGACAGTTATCGTGGTCCCGGGCGGGTCACCCTGCCCGAGGGGATTCTCAGGGGGGCACTAATGAAGCGTCGTTCCGCTCTAATATGGATAATGCTCTTCGGGTCCCCGTGTTTGACTCTTGCCCAGGGCCCGGAAAGACCACTGCCTACCGTGCTCAGTACTGTCAATAGGGAAACGGTGGTATCACCCGACGGCAAGTGGGAACTCACAGTTTGGGGTGAGAAGGACGAATCTCCATGGACAATGCTTGAGTCCAGGGAGGTACAACCCAGGTATCGCGTACAGGTGTGGCCTATCAACGACGCCGTTTACGTGCTTTGGGCGCCCGACAGTCACGCTTTTGCTTTCACCGATGCCAGGTCTGCAGACCACTCCTTTCTCTATGTGGATCATATCAGGGGATATCTTAGCTCTGAGGTCGCGGATCTGAGTTCGGTGGTCGAAGCGCACTTTTCGAGCTCTATTGGCGGACGATACGAAATCGTGAAATGGTACACCAAACCTCTCCTGTGGGCAAAGAATGACGTGCTACTGGTCGGGATCAACTGTGTCACTGCCGAGAATGTGAGCCCTCCTCCAAAATACCAACCTGTCCAAAATTGGTTTCGTGCGTACCTCCTCAATGTGCAACAAAACAGGTTAGTCGGCGAGCTAAGCGACATGGAAACAAAAGATCAATATGGCATTGATCTGCAGAAAGAGAAATGGTAACGGTTAGCCAGCGCGCCGGGATAAACCGGGCGGCTGGCGCAGGGCGAGCGCAGCCCTGTGATTTCGCGTGGATCAGGCAAGGCGGTCCATGGTCAAAACGGACGCGTCATTCCGGAAACCGGGGGAAACCTGGAAACCGGGGACAGGGAAGTTCCCAGTTTCTTCTGACCTGCGTGGTCAACGGGCAGACCGTCGGCCTGTGTCCGCAATTCACTTTCAGCTCCTCGACCAACCGGATCACGACGTCGGGGTACACGTACGACGCGGCGGGCAACATGACGAACGACAGCGTGCATGCGTACACGTGGGATGCGGAGGGCCGATTGGTCAAGGTGGACGCGGGCTCGACGGCCACTTACACCTACGATGCCCTGGGGCAACGGGTGTATGGGGTGGTGGGCGCAAACCCGGAGATCTTTTACATGTACGACCCGGCCGGCAACCTTCTCTATGCGACCATGACCGACGGGTGGGGAGGTGACGAGCTCACCGAGCCCGTGGCGGGGCGCGTGCTGGCCAGCTATGTCAATGGCCAAAGCGATACTTACTTCAAACATGCCAACCCGCTGGGCTCCTGGGGGCTGATCACGGCGCAAGACGGCAGTGTGCCGCAAGACCAGCTCTACTATCCCTGGGGCCAGACGTGGACCTCGGGCCACTACCTGTTCGAGTCCAATTGGGCCGCGATGAGCTGGTACAACGCCGAGAGCGACCTCTTTTTGACCCCCGCCCGAAGCTACGGCTCGCGCCTCGAACGCTGGATGAGCCCCGACCCCCTCGGCGGTGACGTCACCAACCCCCAGTCCCTCAACCGGTATGCCTACGTGCTGAATAACCCAGCGAGCATGATCGACCCATCAGGGCTGGATCCCGCGGCCTGCCAGGATCCCATGTATGCCACCTCGCACGCGGAGTGTCGCAGCGATCCCGTGTGCGGGTACTTCTCAATGCAGTGCGGCGGTCCTTGGGGAATTCCGCCGGGGCCTGCGGGGGGCGGGCAGTCGGGCGGGGGCGACACCTCCATTCCCGGCGGACCCATTGCGCAAGGAGGACCGGGTATGCCGGGCTTCCCCGGTAACGCCGACCAGCCAGACAACATTATATGTACGATTGAAGACGGTCAACTAACCTGCCGCGAGATTGACATTACTGTCATTTTGGGGAATTCAGGCTCATCAGCCTTGCCGAAGATAATCGCGGGCGGCCTGGCTGGAGCCCTCTTAACCCTTGTCCCGAAGGGCTACTACTGGAATCCGATCGACCAGGCAACAAACCCATACCACAGTGGTCAATGGAGCTTCCGACAAATTCTCGGGAGCGCGTGCTCTACGCAGGTGACCGTAAGCAAAGCTACGGGGCAGGTGACCTCGCATGTAGACACTGTTAATCCAGTCCCCGGCTGGGCGCTTCTAGTCCCGACGCTGGCGCCTACCATTTGGGCCGTTCACTTTGCGGGGCATGCGATTTTCGATATGGGAGGGCTATTCCCTGCATCGGAGGCCTGCATGTAGATGCGGATTGATGACAAGTTCCTAGCTACGGATCAGGTGCGGCATGATGCGCAATCAACTCGTGGCACATTGAGGGGTGGAAAACCATGAAACGGGTCTGGGCTCACCGCTATAGTTTGCTTTCGATCGGGTTTTCAGTCAGTAACTTTCTGTTTGTATTTGGTGCGTTGAATAGGTGGTTCTGGAATGTCCCAGTGCCGCCTCACACCGAACTATCCCGCGTCATTTTGTTAGTCTACGGTTCCCTAGTTATCGGCTCCTTCGCCATGGCAACGCTTGCCATAACAAAGGAGCGGCCCCAAACACTTGCAATTGTGGCATTTGCCGTAGGGTCGATGAGCTTCTTTATCGCGGGCATGAGCATGGCTGTTTAGCGGGTAGATTCTCTCTTGAATTTCAAGAGTTTTTTCTTTCTAAGTTGACTACACTAAATATTGCGCGTAACTCGGTTTGGGGGGAAATGGTGTCAGGGGGGGAAATGGTGTCAGGAACCATTTTATTTTCGAGGAAAAAGCGATAGGGGGGGAAATGGTGTCAGGAACCATTTTATTTTCGAGGAAAAAGCGATAGTATTCGGTTATGGGCAGAGCGAGGCGAGTAGATGTGGGCGGGATGATTTATCATGCGCTGAACCGCGCGAACTTTCGCTCTCGGCTGTTCCGAGAAGCTGCGCATTATGAGGATTTTCTCGGTATCCTGGCAGAGAGCTTGAGTTTTGTGCCCATGCGCATTCTGGCTTATTGCCTGATGCCGAATCATTGGCACCTGGTGCTTTATCCCCGAGCGGACGGCGATCTCTCCGCATTCCTGCGACGCCTTACCCTGACGCACACGCAACGTTATCACGCGCGCACCCGGACGGTCGGATACGGCCACGTTTATCAAGGCCGCTACAAGTCGCTGCTGGTCGAGTCCGACCGTCATTTCCTGACCTTGGTTCGCTACGTGGAAAGAAACGCCCAGCGCGCCGCCTTGGTGAAAAAGGCCGAGGACTGGCCGTGGTCCAGCGCTCACGCCCGACTGGGCGGAAACGAAAAGCAAAAAAAACTGCTCAGCCCGTGGCCCGTGGTCGAACCGCGCCCTTACCGGGAGTGGCTGAACCAATCGCAAGGGAAGGAAGAAATTGAGAATATCCGCTATGCGATAAAGAAAAGCCGACCCTATGCTTCGGAGCCATGGCTTAGGAAGGCCGTTGCGCAATTCGGATTGGAAAACACTATGCGGAACAGCGGGCGCCCGAGAAATGGTTCCTGACACCATTCCCCCCCTTACCGGGAGTGGCTGAACCCATCGCAAGGGAAGGAAGAAATTGAGAATATCCGCTATGCGATAAAGAAAAGCCGACCCTATGCTTCGGAGCCATGGCTTAGGAAGGCCGTTGCGCAATTCGGATTGGAAAACACTATGCGGAACAGCGGGCGCCCGAGAAATGGTTCCTGACACCATTCCCCCCCTTACCGGGAGTGGCTGAACCCATCGCAAGGGAAGGAAGAAATTGAGAATATCCGCTATGCGATAAAGAAAAGCCGACCCTATGCTTCGGAGCCATGGCTTAGGAAGGCCGTTGCGCAATTCGGATTGGAAAACACTATGCGGAACAGCGGGCGCCCGAGAAATGGTTCCTGACACCATTCCCGAGAAATGGTTCCTGACACCATTCCCCGCTGACACCATTCCCCCGCTCACCATTCCCCCGGGATCTTCCCCACCTTCTGGGGGATCCAGGCGGTAGACCTGCTCAACGGCATCTCGGCCGTGAACATAGCTAGCGGCAAGGCGGCCCCTTTTCAGTCCTTCCCCGGACCGTAGATGGGAGTCGCGACCACTCCGTTGCGCCTTAAGGCAGCCCTCTGAACGGCCCGAGGGTGCGCCGCCACCTCTGGTTACGCCAAGTGTCACGGGCAATGGGACTGGGGCTGTGGAGGAGGATCGTGCGATGACAGCCTTTCGATCGAGGCCGATCAATGCCTGTTCCTTTGCTTGGGCCCATGCTTGTCTGTGGTACCTGCTCACCCTGACCTGTCTGTGGACCGCCGGTCTGGGCGAGCAGGAGGGCCGCACTGACGGATCCGCTGCCGCCGCAAAGAACGCAACGAGCAGTCAACCCTGCACGTTTTTCTGCGGTCCTCGTCGCGTCGTCTTCGTGGCGGAGAACGACGCGAGGATGCCCGAGGCGGCCCGAAGGATTGAGGTGGGGGCGATCACCACCATTCTGTCCGTAGCCCGCGCGCAGGATTCCTTTGCCCTGGTCACGGCCCGCGGGCCGCTTGAAGAGATTCGCTTTAACGCGGGCAGGGATGCAGTGCGGAATGGGGCCGAGACTCTGGCGAATGCGCCCGAGGGCAAGGTCGAAGGCCAGGGCACACTCGACGCGATGATGGAGGCCATCACTTGGCTGGAGCCGCGGGAGCCAGGCGACGCGATCTTCCTCTTCGTCCTGGACCTGAAGGGCCGGCATCACGCGCGGTTCTCCAAGGTACAAAAGTCTGCTGTCCGTGACCGGATTCGGGTCTTCGCCTTCCAACTGGACCAAGTCTTCACCGACCCACCCGACCCCCTGGACTCCTTCACCACTAAGCAGATCGAGACGGGGGCTTATGCTATGCAGGGAGTGCCCCCTATTTACCTTTTGGTCCATGCAACTGAGGGCGACCTAGAGATCGAAAACACCAAGCATGGCGGGAAGGACTATAAGCTGACGGAGGAGCGCCTGGACTACCTGACGCTTGAAGCGCACCGTTGGTACGGGTGGGTTGTCGCGTACGACGGCCCGCTTTGGCACTAGCGGGCCGGCCGGCTGGCGCAGGGCGAGCGCAGCCCTGCGTTTCGAAAAATGATCACGGCAGCGGGGGCTGGAAATGGCGTCCGTCGATGAGGACATAGAAAGCATCCGCGCACGCGGTGAAGATCGCGAGTCGCATGGCTGTGCTCGCCATGCGCCAGCCGGCCCAAAAGCCGCCGACCTCACACCCCCCAGGTTTGCTCTACGCTTGCGGCACAAAACCCAGCAAAAAATGTTGACAAAAGGTCCGAACTGTGCACACAATCAGGCTGTCTTAGGGTAAACAGACTACAGTCGCAACCTATGGAAGCAGGAACTCGTCGAGGATTCGGAGCGCGACGATAGGTGGATGCTTGCCTGCGCGCTGAGCTAGCGCCGAAACGGATGGAAGAACCAAGTCAAGGGCGTTCACCCGCGAATGTGCCGAATCCTCTTACGTGGAGGGGAGCCCGGGGCTCTCCAGCAAGCTGCCACGGCTCATCGCTCCCCGCTTGAGCTGGGCTTTCATAAGGTTGAGGCTGATCTGTACAATCAATCCTGGGAGGTGGATTTTGTCGAAGAAAATCGCGTTTTTGCTGGTGTCAGTCCTCGTGGTGCGGTTCGCGAAAGCCCAATCCCCGGCTCCCACCAATGTCTTCGAGGTTCTGATGTATTCCGCCACGTACAACCCCGCCGGGGGTCCGGCGGGGGCAGTTCCGAGTGTTTTTACGGAGACCAAGGTCCCCACCGTTCTGGGCGGAACCGGTTTTGTCTCTACCGCCACCAATGCGTCTAACTACAGCGCCTCGCGAAACATCGTGCAACTGAACAATGCGCTGAATGCGGGCATCGCCACCGCCCTGTCCATCATTCCGTTGTCCTCGCCGGCCTCGGGGGTGATTTTCCGGGCCGATCCGGCGACCGGCGCGGAGTTGCCGGAATCCAGCACGCTGGGCCCCATACTTTCGGAACGCGCCGAAACGATTGGAAAGCACAAGATCTACCTCGGCTTCTCGCACCAGGATTTTCATTTCACGAAGTATAACGGGACGTCGCTCAATTCGCTCAGTGTTCTATACCCCGGTGGGGACTCGTCGCAGATTCTCCTGAGCCAGGGTGCGACCACCGGCATTGCAACGAAGCCTGCCACCTTCGACATTGGGATGGACGTCCGGCTGTCGCAGGACATTGCGTTTCTCACGTACGGAGTAACCGGCCGCTTTGACGTCACCCTGGGCCTGCCCGTGATCCACTCCGGTGTTGAGGCACGAACCTATAACGGCATGATTTATGCCGGAACCGGGTTCGGCATTACAAACGGCAGTAATTGCTGGTGCGTGGATACCTTCACGCCTGGCGCGGCAACTTTGGAAATTCCACAGATCGGCAATTCCAGCCTGAGTAAAACCGGTTTCGGGGACCTGCTGCTCCGCCTGAAAGGCAGTGTCGTCAGGAGACGCAGTGTGGTGGTCGCGGCCGGGGCCGATTTGCGGTTCGCCACCGGTGATGCCGAGAACTATACCGGCACCGGCGCCACGAGCGTCAAGCCTTTTGCCGCCGTGTCGCTTTACAGCAAGCCCGTCCGCAAGAGCATCGTGTTCGCCCCGCATTTCGATCTCGGATGGCAACTTAGCGGAAAGAGCATGCTGGGCGGAGATTTGCTACCTACCGCATTGGCCCAGAATTACCTTGGGGCTCCCTTCACCACGTCCAAAGACTACCTGCCGGATGTCTTCTCCTGGACGGCGGGTACGGAAGTAGCCTTGGGACACCGCACCACACTGATCGCGGACATCCTCGGCAACCAGATTGGCTGGATCCACGGGATTCCCAACACGATGGTGCAGTCCATCTCGGGGGTGTCTTTGCCGGAAGGTGTCACGGGGAATTCAGCACCCGACGCGCCGACGCCTACCATGGGGACGGCGACGGGCCTGGTGAGTGCCGGCCGCGTGTCGTTTGGGCAATACAGCGGGTCATTTGGTTACAAGGCTCGGATTTTCGGCAACCTGATTGCCAACTTCAATCTTTTGGTGCGATTCGATAATAACGGGTTAACGGCCCGAGTTGTCCCCCTGTACGGCCTGGGCTACAGCTTTTAAGGAGTGCCCAAGGGATTAACAATCGTCCAGCGGCCGCCGACCTTGCGCAGAGTGACTGTTACTGCCTTTTGCGTTTGGCTCGGCTGACCTACGGGGACGGTGGTGCGGGTGGCCAGTTGGCACGGAATCGAAGCCGCATTGCCGTTCACTTCAGCATCTCCCGTCGGATGCAACGCAATAACAAAGGTGGCGCCAGGGACGCGCATCGCATCGATGTACTGGCCGGGAATCGTGGGCCAAACCTGCTTCACCTCGCGCGGCTGCTTGTTTTCAAATGCGGCATTGAATTGACCCAAAACCACACCTATTGCTTGGACGTCGGCCGCCGAAGGCTGGGGTTTTAGCGGCTCCGGCGGCTTTTCCAATTGACTCAGTAACAACTGCGCTTCGGAGCGATGCGTGCTGTCTGGATGCTGAGCTATGAACGCACTCAGCGCTTTGGGATCCTTCTGATCGACCTTGCTCCAAAGAATGTCGTCAAGGCGACGGGAAGCCTCGTCCGAATGCGGGCCAGTGGGGAAGCGGTTCAGGTATCCTTGCAGTGCCCCGACGTCGTCTCGATTGGCGCTCTTCCACACAAGGTCTTGCAGTGTGGAACGGGCTTCCGCCGCATGTGGACCGTTGGGGTATGTCCTCAGGAACCCTTCTAACTGTGTCGCATCCGGGGCGTTGCGAACACGGTTCCAGTCCTGGGCCTCAAGTTCTTCCGGGCTCCGTGGCTGGGGCTGCGGGGGTTTGGGAGGGGGCTGGGGAGCAACATTCGTCCAATCCACGATTCGAGTCTGACCCGGCGCGAATTCTTGCGCGAATTGGCGGGTTAACGGTCCTTGCACGACTTGCAAGCTCTGATCACCTGGCGGCACGGGCACCGCGAACGACGGCGATCCGTCGGTCCGGCCGAGTAAGGACGTGCCCAGACGGATCTCCACACCGGCGGGCGCGCCGCGCAAGTCGAGTTTCGCTAACTCCGGGACCAGCTTGAACGTAAGGCGCCGGGAAGCACCCTTAGCAATATCAACTTGCTGCTCGCGGGGCGTCTGGTACCCGGTTTTCTCCACCCGTATTTGATGGCTTTTCGCCTCGAGCGGCGCGCTGAAGGAACCCTGGTTGTCCGTGCGCCCGCGGGCCAGGTTGTCGACGTAGACGAGCGCGTTCGGCAGTCCGGCTTGTACCTCGAGCGTCCCCATGGCGGAAACGGGATGGGTGGGAGGCTGGGGCGGCGGCGTCACCGGCCCCGTCACCTTCACGGGCACCGGCACCGGCACCGGCTGGAGAGTCAGGCTTACCAAAGGGGTTGGCTTCGCCGCATCCAGGGTCAGCGTCTGCTGGACCGGCAGGAAGCCATCGAGCTGTGCTTGGATCTGATACTGACCCGGAGGAAGCTCGAACTTGCAGTTTGGGGCGATGCACGAACGATCCCCGATGCGGACGGAGGCTCCCACCGGGTACGAGCGGATTTCAACCGGAACCGTCGGCTTGTGGAACAACGAGGGCCCTAGTTTTACCGCCGCCGCGACCACCGCGACCACCGCCATGCCCAGCGCGACGCGACCCCACGGAAGCGGCCTTCTCGGCGCCGCAGAAGCCGACATCTCCGCAGCAATTCGCTGGCGGATGCGCGAGGCGAGGGTGGCGATCTCTTCGTCCGCGCTGTAAGACGCGGCAATTTGCTGAACCTGATCGCTGAGCACCTTCAGCTTGGATATCTTTGCGCCCGGGACCTTCGGCTCGATGGCCAGGAGTTGGTCCCGTTGGCGGGCGCGCTCCCGGCGCTGCTGGTCCCGCGCCACCTGCAAAAGGTTACCGATCTCGGCGGACGTGCCGACGGCCGCCACCGCCTTCTCCAAGGTGGCAATAGCTTCTGCGAACTGCTTCTTACGAACCTGCTCGGCGGCGTCCTGAGCGGCCTGCTGTCGCAGAATCGACTGCTGCTCTTGCTGCCGGGCTTGTTCCTGCAAGGCAAGGACTTCCGAATCCAAATCCGGCGTTTGAGTCAATTCGGGCGGCAGTGACTTCAAAACCTCCAGAGCCTGTTTGTACTCTCCCCGGCCCAAGGCGAGCCGGGCCTCCTTCACCTGCTTGGCCACCCGGCTGCGGCGCGCCGCCTCCTGCTCTCGCTGCCGCGCTTCTTCAGCGAGTGCTGCGGCTTGCTTGGCCAGGTCCAGGAATTCCCCCGCCCGCCACTCCGGGGAGGAAAGCTGTTCCCTCACCTCGCGGTACTGCATCCGACCCAGGGCGAGCCGGGCCTCCTCCAATTGCTTGACCAGGCGGCTGCGCCGCTCCGCCTCCTGCTCACGCTGGAGAGCTTCTTCCGCGAGTGCCGCGGCTTGCTTGGTCAGATCCGGGAATTCACCCGCCTGCCACTCCGGGGAGGTAAGCTGTTCCCTGACCTCCCGGTATTGCCTCCGACCCAGGGCGAGCCGGGCCTCTTCCAATTGCTGGGTCAGACGGCTGCGCCGCGCCGCCGCCTGCTCTCGCTGGAGAGCTTCTTCCGCGAGTGCCGCGGCTTGCTTGGTCAGATCCGGGAATTCGCCCGCCTGCCACTCCGGGGAGGAAAGCTGTTCCCTGACCTCCCGGTATTGCGTCCGACCCAGGGCGAGCCGGGCCTCCTCCAATTGCTTGGCCAGGCGGCTGCGCCGCGCCGCCTCCTCCTCGCGCTGCCGCGCTTCTTCAACTAGGGCTGCGGCTTGCTTAGCCAGATCCGGAAATTCACCCGCCTGCCACTCCGGGGAGGAAAGCTGGTCCCTTACCTCCCGGTACTGCCTCCGACCCAGGGCGAGCCGGGCCTCCTCCAATTGCTTGGCCAGGCGGCTGCGGCGCGCCGCCTCCTGCTCGTGCTGGAGAGCTTCTTCAGCGAGTGCGGCGGCCTGCTTGGCCAGATCCGGAAATTCACCCGCCTGCCACTCCGGAGAGGAAAGCTGTTCCCTGACCTCCCGGTATTGCATCCGACCCAGGGCGAGCCGGGCCTCTTCCAATTGCTTCACCAGGCGGCTGCGGCGTGCGGCGACCTGAGCTTGTTGGAGCTTTCGCCCGGCCGCGAGCAGGGTTGGGTCGCTGGGGTAAGCGCCGAGAGCTGCGTGCAACAACTGCTCGGCCTCGCTCCACTTTCCCGTAGCGAGATTTTTCTCAACCTGCTCGGTGGTTTGGCGGATCGAGGTAACCCTGTCGAGTGCCTCTCGACATCGAGAATAGGTCTGGGGAAACCTGGAATCCTTGAAATAGGCTTTGGGTGCGGCGTCCAGCAAGCTGACGGCCTTGGCCGGCTCGCCTTTCTGAAGCAACTGGAGCGCCTGCTGAAGGGTCTCCTCGCGCCGCTCCTGGTACTTTTGCCACTGGGCTCGAGCCCCGGAGAGTGCTTCGGTGATTTCTATGGCCGGCGCCTCTTTCTGACTCTGCTCCAGGAGGCGGATCGCCTCCTCAAAGTTCTCTTCCTGCAAGCAGGCCTGGGCGTCGGCGAGTACTTGGCGGACCTGCGACTGCCGCCGCTCGGCTTGTTGCTCGTGCGCGAATTGCAGCAGCTCAACCAATTCGGGCGAGTCCCCGGCGCGCTGGCGAGCGGTTTGGAGAACCCGGATGGCGCCGGTAAGATCCCCACCCGAATCAGCTCGTTGGCCTGCTCGGTAGCCACGCGGCGCAATTCTTCCAGCACCGTCGCCGCTTGCGCGTCCTGCACCACCTTCAGGTAAGCCACCAGCCGTGCCTCGCCGGGAACCGTCTCCAGGGTTTTTTCCAGGATCGCGATGGCGGCGGGGAATTCGTTCTTCTGAAAGAAGGCCGTTGCCGCCTGAAGCTGCTGCTCCACGTAACGGCGATTTCGTTGAACCTCCGCTTGCCGAGCCGCCTGGGCACGGAGTTTCAGCACCTGGGAATTGTTCGGGAATTCCTGTAGGCACCCATCCGCCAGTTGCAGGGCACGATCAAAGTTCTCGGCGCTGATGGCTTCCTGGATATCCCCCAGACGCTGGTTCAGGAGCTTCTTACGCTCCTCCCTCTGGAGGCTTTCCCGGGCCGACCGCAGCAGCGACGCAATCTCGAGATTGACCGGATCCAGCGCGTGTCCCTTCTCCAGCAGGCCCACCGCGGCCGCGAAGTCTTTCTTCGCCAAACAAGCTTGCGCCGACTCGACATACTCTTGAGCTTGCCTCAGACGCTCCTGCTCGGCGAGTCCGTTCTTCGCCCATTCGAGCAACTGTAGGGCGCGTACATGTGCGGAATCGAGGGCGAGGAGCCGTTCCGCTTCGGTTTGGGTTCCGGCAAGATCGCCGGCGGCGGCCAGCTCCTCGGCTTGTTCCAGATGCTTCGCCAGTTGCTGCTGCCGCTCCCGCTGGGCGAGGGCAAACTTCTTGTCTTGCTGCGCCTGCGCGTGGCCAGGATCCAGCCTCAGAACCTCCTCCAGCGCATCGAGCGCATCATTGTAGAGTTTGGCCTGCAAAGCCTGTTCAGCCCACTGCAGGCTCAGATCAATCTTCTCCTGCTTCTGGCGAGTTTTAATCTGCTCCTGGACATGGAAGAGCATGCGCCTCGCCAGGTCATGATGGCTGTCAATTTCCAGGGCCTTTTGGAAGGACTCCCGGGCGTGGCTGAGTTTGCCCTCCCCCATGAAGCGCTGGCCTTCATCCACGTACAATTCGATTATGTGGCGCTTGAGGTAATCGGCCTGTTGCTGGAGATCGAACGCCAGGTCATCAGCGGTCTGGTAGCGCTCCTCGCGCCCCTTGGCCATGGCCCGAGCGATGATGGCGTCCAAGGCAGCCGGGCAATCTTGCACCAAGGTGCTGACGGGGGGAGGAGTTTCATTTAAAACTTTGTATATAATTGCTGGGATATTATCCGCCTGAAAAGGACTGATATAGGTGAGTAGTTCGTAAAGGATGACGCCGACGGCGAAGATGTCGGACCGGGCATCCACGGTCTCGCCGCGCATCTGCTCCGGTGACATATAGAGGGGGGTCCCCAGCACCAGCCCCGTACGGGTCATAGAGCCCTCGCCAATACGGGCGATCCCGAAATCCACGATCTTGACCATCCCATCATCGAGCACCATGATGTTGGCCGGTTTAACATCCCGATGGACAATCCCGTGTTTGTGCGCGTAGTACAAGCCGCGGCAAGTCTGGAGGATAAGATCGAGCTTGGCATAGGCCGTCAGCTTTTTGCGGGACTGGATGATATGCTCCAGGGATTCACCCTCCAGGAATTCCATGGCGATGAAGGGAATACCCTCGGCCTCGTCGATCTCGTGAATGATGACGATGTTGGGGTGCTGGAGCTTGCCGGCTGCCTCCGCTTCCCGGTAGAAGCGTTTGAGCAAGTCCGGAACCCCGGCGACGTTGGCCGACATGGTCTTTAAGGCCACGGGGCGGTGCAGGCGCGGGTCCTCCGCCAGGTAAACTACTCCCATCGCTCCATGCCCGAGCTCAGACTTGATTGTGTATTTACCCAGTTTGGTTAGCATTCGCGAACTTACGCGGTCCTTGCCAGAGACACCAAGGACACCCGCACAATTTCACTGAATCGTTCGTATACTAACACTCCGACTGTCTCACTTCAAGGCGACGTGCGTGTGCCCCAGCGTTACCCAGGGCGTTGCCCCGGCCCGCCCCGTGGGGCTCAACCGGAATAGTTCAAGGGCCCGCCCCGTTGGGGCTCAACCGGAATAGACGCCCAAAAGCCGCGGACCTTCAGGACAGGTCTGCTACATCCGCTCAACCGGAATAGTTCAAGGGCCATGCTTACGGCCTCGCAGGCGAGTACAATGGCATGGGGCGAGGGGACGAACCGCGGGCCGACAAAACCGATCCGCGCTATGCGCCCGAGGCTTTGAGGTTTTGGCTTTGAGGAAGAGTCTGTTGCCACCAACGGTTAAAGTGGCCCGCATTCTCGGCGCGCTGGGGATCATCGGCGGAATCACGTTTTTCTACTTGCGCATTTCCATTGTCAATAACGTCACGGTGGCCCTTTCGTTTCTGCTGGCGGTGCTGGCCATTGCCACGCGTTGGGGACTGATGGAAGGGCTGGTGGCCTCGCTGGCCAGCATGCTTTGCTTCAATTTCTTCTTTATCCCTCCCGTCGGATCGTTCACCATTGGCGACCCCCAGAACTGGGTGGCGCTTGCGGTCTTTGTGGTCACCGCGGTGATCGTCAGCCATCTTTCCGCCAGTGCCCGGAAGCAGGAGCTGGAATCGACGCATCGGCAGCGCGAATTGGAACGCCTTTACACCCTGAGCCGGAATTTGCTGCTGCTGGAAGTCCACGGCCCCCTGGCCCAGGAAATCACCAATTCCATCGCCCAGGTGTTTGAGTTGCCGGGCCTGGTGCTTTACGACCGCGCGAGCGACCGGGTTCACCGGGCGGGCCCGCACGACATTCCTGTGGATGCCGGCAAACTGCGGAACACGGCCCTGCAAGGCACGGTTTTTCACGATGCGGCGACCAAGACCACGGTCATTCCGATCAGCCTGGGGGGGCAGCCGATCGGCAGTCTGGGAATCCAGGGCTCGCAGGTGTCGGAGACGGCACTGCACGCCATTGCCAACCTTACGGCCATCACCTTGGAACGCGCCCACGCTCAGGATGTCGCCACCCGCGCCGAAGCCGCCCGGCAGAGCGAGGAGTTGAAGTCCACCATGCTCGATGCCCTGGCGCACGAGTTCAAAACCCCGCTCACGCCGATCAAGGCGGCGGTGACCTCCATGTTATCGGACACCGACGTGAGCTCGACCCACCAGGAACTGTTGCGCATCGTGGACGAGGAGACGGACCGGCTGAACTCGATGCTCAGCGACGCCATCCAAATGTCGCGGATCGAAGCGGGCCAGCTCCAGATGCACCGGAGCCCGCAGTCCCTGCGCCGGATCGTCCAAGCGCAATTAGCCAAGCTGGGGGAAGGACTGGAGGGCCGCACGGTGACCGTGGAGGTTCCGGAAAGTCTGCCCCGCGTGAGTGTCGACCCGGAATTCATCGGCATCGTAATCTGGCAGTTATTGAGCAACGCTTTGAGGTACACTTCCCCAGGCAGCCCCCTCGCCCTTCGCGCCAGTGCGGAAGAGACGGAAGTGATCGTCAGCGTCGAGGATTGCGGGCCGGGAATTTCGGAACAAGAACAACGGAAGGTATTCGAGAAGTTTTACCGAGGCAAGGATCAGCGGGAGAGGATACCGGGTACGGGGATGGGCCTCACCATTGCGAGGGAAATTGTCCGCGCCCACCACGGCCGGATCTGGGTGGAAAGCGAACCCGGAAAAGGGGCTCGATTCTCATTTTCCGTCCCCCGCGCTCTCCGGGAGTCTTTACTGTGACGAACGCCAGAATTTTGGTCGTCGATGATGAGCCGCAGATTCGCCGGGTGATGCGCGCCACCCTGGTGGCGCGCGGCTATATGGTCAGCACCGCGCGCAACGGCGAAGAGGCTCTGGAGAAAGTTCGGGAAGAGCGCTTCGACCTGGTGCTTCTCGACATCAATATGCCGGGCATGGGCGGCATGGAGACCTGCCGCACCCTCCGCTCGCAGAGCGACATTCCCATTGTGATTCTTACCATTCGCAATGCGGAAAAGGAGAAAGTTGAAGCGCTGGATGCCGGCGCGGACGATTACGTGACCAAACCCTTCAGCATGCCGGAGCTCTTAGCGCGCATCCGCGCCGCCCTCCGCCGGGCGCCGCTCGCCAGCTCAGGCACACCCGATGTGCTGAACCTGGGCCAAACCGTAATCAATTTCGTCGCTCGCCGGGTTACCGTCAACGGCACGGAAGTGCGCTTGACTCCCAAAGAGTTTGATCTGCTTCGCTACCTCGCCAGTAATCCCGATGAGGTCATCCCCCATGCCAAGCTCCTTCAGGCGGTGTGGGGACCGGACTATGGCGATGAGGTGGAATACCTCCGCGTCTTCATCAACCAGCTTCGCAAGAAGATCGAGCCCGATCCTTCCCATCCCGCGCATCTCCTGACCGAGCCTTGGGTTGGCTACCGGTTCAGTCCCTCAAAAAAGGGCTAATGAAATTTTGACCAAGTCTTTATGATTTCCTTATGGGCTGGCGAGCACCATGATGAAGGTGACTCCTCCTGACACCGGATTCCTATTTGAATGTAGCGCCGCCATCTTGGCGGCTCAATGCCGGCTGGAAGCCGGCGCTACACTGCAAATTAGGACACTAGCAAAGGATGAGCGCCACGTCATTTTCGCGGAGCTGAGGTGATATCGCCGTGTTGGACCTTGCTTACATTCTCGTTGCCGTGTTGTTCTTTGTCGGTTGCTGGATTTTCATACACCTTTGTGAGCGTCTCTAGGGAGGGCTGACCCATGGATTTCATCATTGCCGGCATCGCCGCATTGTTTCTGTTCGTTTATCTGGTTTACGCCCTCTTGCGTCCAGAGGAGTTCTGAGGAGGCTTGCATGACCATGTCGGGCTTTGTGTACATTGTGGTTTTCTTTCTGTGCCTGTTGGCGGTGACCAAGCCGCTGGGCCTCTACATGACTCGGGTTTTCGGGGGCGAGCGCACTTTTCTCCATCCGCTCTTGCGGCCCCTGGAACGGCTCATTTACAGGTTATGCGGCATCCGGGAAACCTCCGAACAGCGCTGGACGCAATATTCAGGCTCGGTCATTGCTTTCAGCCTGATGGGCTTCCTGTTTGTTTACGCCATTCAGCGCTTGCAGGGACTTCTGCCGCTTAACCCCATGCACTTCAGCACGGCCCATGCTCCCGGTTACGCCACGCCCATGACGCCGGACCTGGCGTTCAATACCGCCGTGAGCTTCATAACCAATACCAACTGGCAGGCGTACGGCGGCGAGCAGACGCTTAGCTACCTTACCCAAATGGCCGCGCTGACGGTCCAGAATTTCTGCTCCGCGGCGGCGGGCATCGCCGTGGCGATCGCGCTCATTCGGGGTTTTGCCCGCAAACAGACGACCACCATCGGCAACTTCTGGGTTGACGTGACACGCGCTACGGTTTACGTGCTGCTCCCCCTGGCGTTGGTGTTTGCCCTGTTTCTCTGCTTTCGAGGGGTGCCGCAAACTTTGAAGTCCTATCAGACCGCCACCACGCTGGAGGGGGCAACTCAGACCATCGCGGTTGGCCCGGTAGCCGGGCAGGAGGCCATCAAGATGCTGGGCACCAATGGGGGCGGCTTTTTCAACACCAATTCTGCCCATCCCTTTGAGAACCCGACCCCTCTGACCAACTTCCTCCAGGTTCTGGCCCTCCTGTCAATTTCCTCGGGACTCACCTATACCTTCGGGAAGATGGTGGGTGATACACGCCAAGGATGGGCGCTGTTCGCCGCCATGGCATTCCTCTTTTTTGTGGGCGTATTTATCTGCTATCCCTCCGAGCACGGGGGTAATCCGAACCTTGCCCGATTAGGGGTGGAGACGGCAGCCACCCCCACCCAATCGGGCGGCAACATGGAGGGTAAGGAAGTCCGCTTTGGCATGGCCGCTTCCACCCTGTTTGCGACCGCCACCACCGACGCAAGCTGCGGGGCCGTGAACAGTATGCACGATAGCTATACGCCCCTCGGCGGCTTCATCCCCTTGTTCAATTTACAGACGGACGAAGTTATTTTCGGCGGAGTCGGCTCAGGTCTATACGGCATGTTGCTGTACGCCATCGTCGGAGTATTTATTGCCGGACTTATGGTGGGCCGAACGCCGGAGTATATCGGAAAGAAAATCGAGCAGAAGGAAGTGAAAATGGCCATGGTGGCGGTCATTGCCACGGCCTTCTCCATCCTTGTCTTCACGGCGATTTGCGCGGTCATACCCTTCGCGAAGAACGGCTACTGGAATGCCCCAGGGGCGGCCATCGCGAATCTTACGAACTCCGGCCCGCATGGTTTCAGCGAACTCCTTTACGCCTTTTCGAGCGCTTCGGAAAACAATGGCAGCGCCTTTGCGGGCCTAAACCCCAACACTCCGTGGTATAACCTCCTGACCGCGCTGGCCATGCTGATTGGGCGCTTCGGCTTCATTCTCCCCACCCTGGCGATTGCCGGCAGTCTTGCCACCAAAAAGATCGTGCCCACTACCAGTGGCACGTTCCCGACTCATGGCCCGCTCTTCATCGGCCTCCTGGTGGGGACGGTGGTGGTGATTGGCGCCTTGACGTTCTTTCCGGCGCTTTCGCTGGGTCCGTTGGTGGAACACTTCTTCATGCGCGAAGGAAAACTCTTGTCCTCGCTGATGTTGATGATCGGGAGCTAATTCATGCCCATGACCACTTTAACGCCTCCTGTACTTGACGATTCCACGACCCTCGTACCGAAGAAAATGGTGCGGGCACGTCCCTTATTCGATCCGCAACTGATGGGGCGTTCCCTTAAGGCGTCGTTTGTAAAGCTGAATCCGGTCACGCTTTTCAAGAACCCGGTGATTTTCGTGGTGGAAGTGGGCGCCGCGCTCACCACGTTTTTTCTGATTCGTGACATGTTTATCGGGGCGGCCGGCATCGGCTTTTCTTTGCAGATCTCGCTCTGGCTGTGGTTCACGGTGCTCTTTGCCAACTTTGCGGAGGCCATGGCGGAAGCGCGCGGCAAGGCGCAGGCCGACACCTTGCGTAAGGCCAAAACCGACTCGCTGGCGCGACGGGTCATTGCGGGGGGCGGCACGGAAACGGTTCCCGCCTCCAAGTTGCGCGCCCAGGACGTGGTGATCTGCGAGGTCGGCGAGATCATTCCCGGCGACGGTGAAGTCATCGAGGGCATCGCCACCGTGGATGAGTCGGTCATCACCGGGGAAAGCGCGCCGGTAATCCGGGAATCGGGTGGAGACCGTAGCGCCGTTACCGGCGGGACAAGGGTCCTCTCAGATAAGATCAAGGTTCGAATCACCTCCAATCCGGGTGAGACCTTCCTCGATCGCATGATCGCTTTGGTCGAAGGGGCCGAACGCCAGAAGACGCCCAATGAGATCGCGCTGAACATCCTGATTGCCGGGCTGACTCTCATTTTCCTGCTGGCCGTGGTCACCTTGCAGCCGTTTGCCGTGTATTCCGTCAACTCCGCCCAAGCCGGAACGGTTCCCAGCGTCGCCGTACTGGTTTCCCTCCTCGTTTGCCTGATTCCCACCACCATCGGCGGCTTGCTTTCCGCCATCGGCATCGCCGGGATGGATCGCGTCATGCAGCACAACGTGCTGGCCATGAGTGGAAAGGCCGTGGAGGCTTCCGGAGACGTCAACACGCTTCTGCTCGACAAGACCGGCACCATCACCCTGGGCAACCGGCAGGCGGTGGAGTTTCTTCCCGTCGAGAGGGTCACCGGCCCCGAGTTGGCGGACGCGGCGCAACTCGCCAGCCTGGCCGACGAAACTCCCGAAGGCCGCTCGATTGTGGTGCTCGCCAAACAAGCCTACAGCCTCCGGGGGCGCGAGGTGGCTGAGCACGAGGCCCACTTCCTCCCCTTCTCCGCTTACACCCGAATGAGCGGCGTCGACATTGACGGCCGCCACCTGCGCAAGGGGGCCACCGATGCGATTGTGCAGTTCGTCATAGGACAAGGGGGCAAGATACCCCCGAACTTCACCGAAATGTCCGATCGCATTTCCCGTACGGGAGGCACGCCCCTTGCCGTCGCCGATGGGGATCGCCTGCTCGGGGTCGTTCACCTGAAAGATATCGTCAAAGGGGGAATGCGCGAGCGCCTGGAACAGTTGCGGATGATGGGAATTCGTTCCGTCATGATCACAGGTGACAACCCCCTGACGGCGGCGGCGATTGCCAACGAGGCGGGTGTGGATGACTTCCTCGCGCAAGCGACCCCCAAAGACAAGATGGATTACATCAAGAAGGAACAAGCGCAAGGCCGGCTGGTCGCCATGACCGGTGACGGCACCAACGATGCGCCCGCCTTGGCCCAGGCCGATGTGGGTGTGGCCATGAATACAGGTACGATGGCCGCCAAGGAAGCCGGAAACATGGTGGACCTGGACAGCAATCCCACCAAACTGATTGAGATCGTGGCCATCGGCAAGCAGTTGCTGATTACCCGCGGCTCCTTAACCACCTTTTCGATTTTGAACGATGTGTCCAAGTACTTCGCCATCATCCCGGCGATGTTCGCAGCCACCTATCCGGAGCTTGACAAGCTCAACATCATGCGCCTGCACAGCCCGCAGAGCGCCGTGCTGGCCGCAGTGATTTTCAATGCGCTGATCATCATCGCTCTCGTCCCCTTGGCCTTGCGCGGGGTGAGATACAAGCCGCAAAGCGCCGCCGCCATGTTGAGCCGAAACCTTTGGATTTACGGATTGGGCGGGTTCATTGCGCCCTTCCCCTGTATTATGCTGATCGACCGGCTGCTCGCTGTGTTGCACTTGGCGTAGGGCCGAACGGCGCTCGGCCCGGGGCCGAACGCCGTACGGCCCTACAAGGAGATCTCATGCGCAATCAACTTACCCAAGCTTTTCGCATCACCCTGTTGTTGACCGTACTGACCGGGCTGATCTATCCCGGCGTGGTCACGGGCCTCTGCCAGCTCTTGTTTTCCCGCCCCGCCAACGGAAGCCTGCTGGAAGTTAACGGGAAAATCGTGGGCTCCAGTTTGCTTGGCCAAAACTTCAGCAAGCCGGAATATTTCCACCCTCGGCCCTCGGCCGCCGGCAATGATGGATACGATGCCACCGCTTCCAACGGGTCCAACCTGGGCCCGACCAATCAGAAATTGATCGATCGGGTGAAGGCGGACATCGAGAAATTCCGCAAGGAGAACCCCGGCTATCAAGGTCCCATTCCCGTGGACATGCTCACCACCTCGGCCAGCGGTTTGGATCCGGATATCAGTCCCGCCTCCGCGCTCGCCCAAGCCCCGCGGGTTGCGCAGGCCCGTGGCGCGGCTTTGGATCAGGTGTCGCACCTCATCGCGGCCCATACCAAAGGGCGCCAACTGGGCTTTCTGGGTGAGCCGCGCGTCAATGTGCTTCTGCTGAACCTCGCCTTGGACCAGGAAATCCCGGCAAAGAAACCCTAGCCTGAATATCCCGTCCCCGAGTTAGCAAGCGTAGCGTCCCGGTGTATCGGGGCGGTTGTTCCGTAGACCCACGCTCCCGAACCTGCTGCCAGGCGTTATTCTCATCGATTTGTTGTTTTGCAAGAGAAGAACCGCGGACCTCGAAAGGCGGACGCGCTACCCTTGTTTTGCGACCGTCCATCTTGCCGCCAAGCTTCTCCGATAGTACACTGCAAGCGAGGAGATTGCCGCTGGTATGCCAACCGATTTTGACCGTCGACCTGATCCGGAACTACTCCTCAAGCAGATTGAGGCGCCGGACGACCAACTCCAGCACGAACGCTTGAAGGTCTTTTTGGGCTACGCCTCCGGAGTAGGTAAGTCTTTTCGGATGCTGGATGAGGGCCGGCGCCGCCGGGCGCGCGGCCAGGATGTGGTTATTGGGGCCATTCAAGCCGACCTGCCTGCCGAGCTCGAGCATCTGGTCCAGTCGATGGAGGTGATTCCACCCAAGAAAATCGGCAATGGCGAGGCCATGGATGTGGAGGCCATCTTGCGCCGGCGCCCGCAAGTCTGCCTGGTGGACGGCGTCGCTTACAACAATCCTCCGGGCAGCAAGAACCCCCAGCGCTGGCTGGATGTGGAAGACCTTCTGGCAGCCGGCATCGTGGTGATTACTTCTCTCAACCTCCAGCATATTGAGGAGCGCCGCGAGGCCGTGGAGAGGATTACCGGGAAACACGTCACCGAAACCGTCCCCGAGCGTTTCCTTTACAACGCCAACGAAATCATTCTCGTGGACGTCCCGCCGGAACTGCTTCTGGAACGGGCCGGGCAGCCGTCCGCGACAACTCCGGCTTTGGCGGATACGCCGCGGCGGCTTTCCGCTTTGCGGGAAATCGCTTTGCTTCTTGCGGCCGAAGTGGTGGACCACCAGCTTGAGGACTACCTGCTTGCGCATGGCATCGAGCAGCTTTGGGGTACGCACGAGCGGATTCTGGTTTGCCTGACGCGCGGGGCCAATGCCCACGCCATGATCGCCAGCGGAAGGCGCAACGCGGACCGCTTCCACGGGGAACTTTTCGCGGTGTATATCCGCCACGACCAGCTTTCCGAGAGGGATGAAAGTGACCTTCAGGAGCAGCTCGCGGAAGCGCAGCGGGTAGAAGCGCAAACCGCCGCCCTGGACGGGTACGACCCGATTGAAACCCTGATGGATTTTGCGCGCGCCCACCGGATTTCGCAGATTTTTATCGGCCATCCCAGCCGCGTGCACTGGTGGGATCGCTTCCTGGGCGGCCCCTTGGACCAGCTCATTCGCGCCGCAGAAGGAATCGATGTGCGGGTGTTCCCGCATTGAAACAAGCTTTCAGCAAACAGCCTTCAGCTCTCAGCTTTCAGCCATGAGGTGAAGCTCCAGTGCTTGAGGCGTTGGCTGGCGCAGCACTCTCCCGGCCCTCCCCGAAGGGGAGAAATATCATTAGCCGTAGGTGAAACCTACGGACTGGGTCGGCAGCGAAAACAATCCTATCGACCCTGAAGGGGTCGGAATCTAAATCCTTTTGGGTTTCCTATCCGTAGGTTTCACCTACGGCTAATGATATTGTTCCCCTTCGGGGAACACGCTGATGGCTGAAAGCTGATTGCTGAGAGCTTACGATGGACACACCCTCTCGCCAGCGCGGCAGACTTAAGGTGTATTTGGGGTTTGCCGCCGGTGTCGGAAAAACCTATCAGATGTTGGCGGACGCTCATGAGCTGGTCAAGCGGGGCGTCGACGTGGTGATCGGTTATCTGGAACCGCATGGGCGCAAGGATACCATCACGCAGGCCCAGGGGCTGGAGCTGATCCCGCGCTGCAAAATGGAATATCGGGGAGCGGTTTTCGAAGAGATGAATATGCCTGCCATCCTCGACCGCCATCCCGAGGTGTGCGTGGTGGATGAGCTGGCGCATACCAACGTTCCGGGCTCAACCCATTTGAAGCGCTGGGAAAATGTCCTGGAACTGCTCGATGCGGGAATCGATGTCATGACCACCGTGAACATCCAGCATCTCGAGAGCCTGAATGATCAGGTCAAGGAAATGACCGGCGTGCAGGTTCGCGAGACCATTCCCGACTGGGTCATGAAACAGGCCGACGAAGTTGTTATGGTGGATCTGACCCCGCGGGCGCTGATCAATCGGCTGGAGCGTGGCGTGGTGTACCCTCCGGAGAAGGCCCAGCGCGCCTTACAGAATTTCTTCAAAGAATCCACCCTCGTCGCCTTACGTGAAATCGCCTTGCGGCAAACCGCCCACGAAGTGGAGATTCGGCAGGTGACGTTACCCGAGTCCACCACCGAAGTCGCGGCCACGGCGACAGAGGAAAAGCGCACGGAAGGCACTGACTTTGGCGGTCCCACCGACCGGATTCTCGTCTACGTTACCGAACATCCCTCCACGGCCATGCTCATCCGCCGCGGCCGGAGAGTGGCGGACTATCTCCAGGCCGACTGTTTTGCGATATTTGTCCATGCCGAGACCGATTTCAATGCGTTGCCGGCCGCTAAACGGGAAGCCGTGGAGCGCCACCTCAACTTCGCCCGCAACCTTCACATCGAAACCAGGGTCCTGCAAGGTGAGGATATCGCGACAACTTTACTTGATTTCGCCCGGCTTCATAACATCACGCAGCTTTTCATGGTGCGCCCCCAGTACTCCCCCTGGGAGGGATTCATCGGACGCAACCTTATCCATCGAATTGTTCGCCACGCCCATGACATGCAGGTCACCATCGTCGCCGAACGGCGGCCCACGCGGCGGGAATAACGGGCAGCAAATTAAGCGTTCCGCGCGCGCTTGGCGATGTTCGAGGCATCTCCGGGAACCGGCACTTCCGCCTTGATGGCCACCGGTCCCATAGCGTATTCCGTGGGGCCGAGGCGTTCATTGGAATCCATCATCTCGTCCCACTTCACCTCTTTGCCCGTGTACGCCGCGGTCCTTCCCATGATGGCAGCGAGCGTAGCGTGGGCCACGTGCTCGGCTTCGTTAATGGGCTGGTTGGTGCGGATAGCCGTGACGAAGTCCACATGCTCCTGATCGTAAGGGTTGAATTTCGTCTTGCCGGGATCCTGCCCCTCTTCCTGATACTTCCACACCACCTTATCGGTCAGGTCATAGATCGTGTTCTTGCAATTCGTATAGCCCTCCGTCCCCACGACGTACTCGGAGACGTCCTCCTGGCAGCCCTCAATCTGACGGCACATGCTCTCCAGGATTCCGCCGTTGGGGTAAGTGTACTGCAAGCTGAAAAAGTCGTACTGGTCACCCGTCACTTTCTGGACGCGCCCCCCGCAACCGATGACCTTGGTGGGATTCATTCCCGTAAACCAGAGGACGGCGTCAAGATTATGGACGTGCTGCTCGCAAATGTGGTCCCCGGAAAGCCAACGCCAGTTACACCAATCGCGAACCATGGCCTCCATATCCGACCAACCTTTCTTCTTTTGCACATACCACAAGGGGCCGCCGTTCCAGCGGGCAAAGGCGCCCACGACCTGGCCGATGGCGCCGTGGGAAACGTGATTATAGGTTTCCTGATAGGCGCGGTCGTGCCGCCGCTGGGTTCCCGCCACCACGCACAGATTGTAAGTCGCGGCTTTCTGCCCGGTCGCCAGGACGGAGCGCACGCCTGGAGCATCGACGGCGCACGGCTTCTCGATAAAGCAGTGTTTCTTGGCGTCCACCGCGGCATCGAAATGCAGGGGCCGGAAATGCGGCGGCGTGGCCATCAGTACCAAGTCCACGTCGGCGGCGAGCACCTTCTTGTAGGCATCGAAGCCGACGAAGCAATGGTCGTCGGCAACTTGCACCTGCGCCTTCTGGCCAAGCTCGCTGCGACATTTGTCGAGATGGTCCGGGAAGAGGTCGCCCAACGCCACGATTTTGATGTTGGGTCCCGCTTTGAGAAAGTTCAGGGCCGCGCCGGTCCCGCGCTCGCCGCAGCCGATCAATCCCGCCTTCAAGAGCGGGCCGTCCGGGGCTGCGTCCACAAACTTCATCGGCGGGTAAGTCTTCTTGCAACTCGCCAGCACCGCTCCGGCACCTACCGCCGCCACTGCGCCGATAAATGTTCTCCGGTTAAAATCTCGTTTTTCCTTTTCCGTCTTCTCATCGGTCATTTTAGGTCTCCTTTAAGATAAGAATGCAATTCGAGTTTGGAACTCATCTGGCCCGCCGGTTCCTGACCCCGACTCCACCCCTGTCACAGGGTGGGGTTCGCAATCGACAATCGGCAATCGATAATCGGCAATTCTTACGTCCGCGCGTTCTTGGCGACGTTCGCGGCATTTCCCGGCACGGGTATTTCCGCCTTGAGGGGAACGGGACCCATGGCGTATTCCGTGGGACCAAGGCGCTCGTTCGAATCCATCATCTCTTCCCACTTCACCTCTTTCCCGGTGTAGGCCACCGTTCTGCCCAGGATGCCGATCAGCGTCGATTGCGCCAGGTGCTCCGCTTCGTTCACAGGCTGATTGGTGCGGATGGCGTTGACGAAATCCACGTGCTCTTGATCGTAGGGATTGAATTTGGTCTTGCCCGGATCCTGTCCTTCTTCCTGATACTTCCACACCACCTTGCCCGTAAGGTCGAAGATCGTGTCTTTGCAATTCGTATAGCCCTCCGTGCCCACGACGTAATCGGAGACTTCATTGGCGCACCCGTCAATCTGCCGGCACATGGTGTCATTGATTCCGCCGTTGGGGTAAGCGAACTGCACGTGGAAGTGGTCATACTGGTCGCCGGTCACGCGCTGCACGCGCCCCCCGTCGCCGACGGCCATCGTCGGGGTCATTCCCGTAAACCAGAGGACGGTATTGAGGTTATGGACACACTGTTCCACGATGTGGTCGCCGGAAAGCCATCGCCAGTTCACCCAGTCGCGAATCATGGCTTCCATATCCGACCACCCTTTCTTCTTCGGCGCGTACCACAATTGGCCGACGTTGTAGCGCGAGCGCGCTCCGAGAATCTGGCCGATGGCGCCGTGGGAGACGCGATTGTAAGTTTCCCGGTGGGGGCGGTCGTGCCGCCACAGAGTTCCCGACACCACGCACAGATTGTAAGCCGCGGCCTTCTGGCCGGTGGCCAGGATGGAACGCACGCCGGGAGCGTCCACCGCGCACGGCTTCTCCAGAAAGATGTGTTTCTTGGCGTCCACCGCGGCATCGAAATGCTGGGGCCGGAAATGCGGCGGTGTGGCCAGCAGCACCACGTCCACGTCGGCTTCGAGCACTTTCTTGTAAGCATCAAAGCCGATAAAGCAATGGTCGTCGGCAACCTTGACCTGAGCGTTTTTGGCAAGATTGTCGCGGCACGCGTCCAGATGGTCCTGAAGGACATCGCCCAGCGCCACAATCTTAAGGTTGGGTCCGGCCTTGAGGAAGTTCAGGGCCGCGCCGGTGCCGCGGTTGCCGCAGCCGATCAATCCGGCCTTCAGCACGGGGCCGTCGGGGGCCGCATCGACAAAGGTCACGGGCGGGTAAGACTTCTGGCAACTGGCCAGGACCGCCCCGGCGCCTACGGCGGCAATAGCGCCCATGAATGTCCGCCGGCTAAAATCCCGGCTTTCCTTCTCCGTCTTCTCATCCGTCATCTCGGATCTCCTTTAAAGTATTAGTTAATTTAGAATTATGAATTCATCCAGCATCGATACTGTTCACTTAAGCAGACCGTCCCCCGTTCGACCCCCTCACCCCCGGCCCCTCTCCCCCAAGGGGGCGAGGGGAGGAGTGTGTTTTTACCGCCCTCGCCCCCTTGGGGGAGAGGGTGGACCGCCACCGGCGCTTTCATCAGCCGGGGCGGGACGGGTGAGGGGGTCTCTCGCGATCAAATTCATGAATGATTTCCTTAAACCTCTCATATGAACAGTATTGCCCCCCGTCAATTCTTCGCGGCAGATCCAGCCGGCCGATTTCCGGCGGTCTGAGCGGCCTCGTCGTATTCACGGACCACGCGGAAGCCCACATCGGTGCAGTCGGAATACCACCAGATGCTCTTGGGTGATTGTGGGTCAGTGAGCAGCCAGTCCTCCTCACGCGTGTGGTCGCGTGCTGCGCAACGCAGGTCGGCAGCGTCGGAACGATAGGAACCTCCCCGTACCACGTGCTCCTTGCCGGAGTCCGGGCCGCGCGGATCGGTGACGCCATCCGCCGTGTGCGCGTACGCGTCGGGATCGTACCAATCCAGGCAGAATTCCCGCACGTTACCCAACATATCCACCATACCCCAGGCATTGGGTTTGTTCATGCCGGTAGGGTGTGTTTCATCCAGGCTGTCGCCCTGATACCAGGCGTAATCGATGAGCGGCGCGGTCTTCACTCCCAGCAAGTGGTTCAGCCATCGCCGGGTGGTGAACGAAGCAGGGTCGCCGGCAAAAAAATAAGGCGTCGTGGCGCCCGCGCGGGCCGCGTATTCCCATTCCGCCTCCGTGGGGAGGCGGAATTTCTTTCCGGTAATTTGCGAGAGCCACGCGCAATACTGGGTAGCGGAATAATAAGTCATGGTGATGGCCGGCCGCGACCCTCGGCCCCAGCCCTGGTCAGGCGATCCGTAAGGCGGAGTGGGACCACTCACGGCGTCGGCTTTGCCGGATGCCGGAGCGTCCCGATTGCGCCCGGTGTTCCCGCGTTGAAGCAGGTAGACCTCGTACTCGCGCCACGTCACTTCCGCCCTTTCCATCCAGAACGGGCTGATCTTCACCGGGTGGACCGGTCCTTCATCGGGGCGCCGGTAGGGTTCCGACTCAGGACTCCCCATCTGGAACGTACCACCGGGAACGGCCACCATGCGAATTTTCACGGTCGATCCGGGGATCACTTCGGTGTAGCTCTTGAACCCCGGAGGAGTTAAAGGGAACGCCTTTTCGAGTTCCTGTTCCTGCGCGGCGGCCTCATCCACGACTTCCTCAGCTTCCTTGCCGCGATAGTGCCCCGTGTGCAGGTGGCAGTTGATGCACCGCATCTTGTCCTTGGAACGCTGGTAGTGCAAGTGGCCGTCCACGCCTTTCTTGGAGAGTCCGGCGCTAAACAGATTGGCGTGGCAGCGAATGCAAGCACTGTCGTAAGTGAACGTGCGGGCCTGGGTCAAAGTCTGCTTGGATTGCCAGTTGATTTTGGTGAGATCCTTGAAAAGCTTGCCGTAAATATCCTGGCTCCCCAAGCGCGCTTTTTCGGTGTAATAACTCATCCCCCCACCGGGGAGGTGGCAATCGATGCAATGGGTCACCACCCCGCTCTTGTTGGTGAAATGCGGGGAGCGAATCCAGGTTTGCGTGGCGTCCGGGTGGGCATGGCAAGTCTGGTCGCAGAACTTGTCAGAGGATGTGGCGTCCACTCCCCCTTTGCCCGACAGAACGATCAAGATTCCGATGATGATCCCAGCACCAATCAGGCTGAGATTCCTAAGACGAAGACCCACCTTTTTAGACCTCAACGGAAGGACAAGTCAAAAGGCAAAGCGCAAAAGGCAAAAGGCAAAAGTGGAAACTCCCAGCAGAATGGGTCCTTCATCAATCTGCCATTGGGGTTCGCCTTTGACATTTGGCTTCTCGGGTTCATCGTGTTGAACTCGACTTTGGTCCTTAGCTTTGACTTTTGCCTTTTGCACTTTGACTTTTGACTTGTCCTTGAATCTTTCTTGGTGCGGCGCCGCAGCCCGAAGCCGGAAAGCCGCGCGAGGCGCTATACTTCCATTCCCCGCCCACCCGCCGAACCCATAGGGCGGCCACGCCCGGAAGGGATTCAGCTACCCGGATTCCATCCGCCACGGACATTAAGGAAAACGCCGTGCCGAGCGAGTCCGCGGTGGTGGAATCCCTGGCCATGACGGTGGTGCTGCTTTCGCCTTCCAGCGCCCAGCCGGTTATAGGATTAATGACGTGCGAATAACGATGGCCATTAAGGTCCAAGAACTGATGCTCATCGCCGGAGGTAGATACCGCCGCGGCGCGCAGCAGCAGCGTGCAAGGCGCTCCCCCGGCATCGGCGTCGGCCGTGCCAACCGCGACTTTCCAGCCGGATTTTCCCGGCGGCGGCTCGCCCACGACGACTTCTCCCCCCGCCACCACCATGGCGTGTTCAATCCCTTGCGCTTGCAAGACGGCGAGCATTTGATCGGCGGCATAACCCTTGCCGATGGCGCCCAAATCCAGCTTCATGCCGGCGCGCTTCAGGAACACGGCGTGGCGCGCAGGGTCCAATTCAATATTGTGGTAATCCACCAACGATTTTGCCTGCGCAATTTCCGCGGGATCAGGCAAGCGTCCGGTTTTGCGGGCGCCGCGCCATAGATCTACCAATGGGCCGATGCTGACGTCGAAGACGCCGCGCGAAAGCTCCGAGACCCAGAGCGACTTTGCCAGCACGTCGTAAAGGTCGCTGCTCACCGGGAATGGCGCTGTGGCCCCCTCGCGCGACAAGCGCATCAATTCGCTGTCGGGGCGGTAGTCGCTCATGATCTGTTCGAGTTCCTCGGCGCGGGCAAAGGCCGCCTCCGCCGCTTTGGACGCTTGGGAGTTGTCATCCGAATACATCTCGATACGAAACACCGTCCCCATGCGGGGCAGAGAGTATCCAAATCGCTTCAGGGGCGGGTTCGCCGCCCGCAGGCCGGAGGGAGCGGGAAGGAAGCCCAGTACCAGGGTCAGACACGCCAGCGAGGCGCGGCGGGCTGTGCTTCCGATCGAGCGTGGGAGTAAGCGGTTGATGAAACAATAGGGCTGAGACAAAAAAATACCTACCAATGCCAAGGGCTGCCAGTCAGCGCAAGGATGCTCGGCAAGGGCCAGGACCGTTCCCCCACGCCTGACCTTTCAGGCTTTCATAACCGGCAGTGGGGGCGTGGAATGACATTGCAACACAGCCACCCTGCATCACCCCTTCCCGGCGGCACTGCCGGGAGGAGCCTCCTCCAAGCGAAGCATGATTTATCGCACAATCCCGCGCGTTTGCAAAGCCCTTTTGCAGGAACCACTCGCAGGGAGGCCCTACCACGATCTTACGCATCACGATTCGGTTCATCTTTACATCAGCACAGCATTTCGCTTACATTAAAAGCATGACTCTGGAAACCATCAAGGAAGCGATCGCGGACCTTCCCCGAGACGAAAAGGCTCGTTTGACCGCATGGCTCCTCCAGCAGGACATGGAGGAGTGGGACCGGCAAATCCAGGAGGACTTCTCCCCCGGCGGCAAGGGGATGGTTTTGCTGGAAGAGGCGGAGGCCGACGTCCGGGAGGGACGGGTTAAGCCGATGGATGAGTTTCTGGCCGAGGCCAATGCTCAAAGCAACCCGCCAAAACCCCAACCGTGAACCCCTTACGATCTTCCGCAACCTCACGCTTTTGGAAAATCTTCGCAGAACTCCCCGAACAAGTCCAAGACCTGGCCAACGAAAAGTACGAGCTTTTCAAGCGACAGCCGTATCACCCGTCCCTGGGGTTTCAGGCCAAAGGAAGAGTCTGGACCGTTGATATCGGTCGATCTTACCGAGCCATTGCGTTCAGGACCGAAAACCACCTCTGGTGGTTCTGGATCGGGAGCCATGAGGATTACAATAACGTCCTGAATCGCGTGAAATAGGGAAATCGTATCCGCCGATGCCTCAAGCAGCCCCGCTGCCGGCTGCGCGTCTCCGTAGCTTTCCCACTCGGGCTTGTGTTAACATTTTCTCTGCGTTATCGTCATTCTCGCGCAACCTTACACCCTTGCTCGGAACGGGTTGCCATCGGGAGCAATGCCACGAATTGAAAGGACGGCTTTCTTATGTCTGGCCATTCTAAATGGGCAACCATTAAGCACAAGAAGGGCGCGGCGGACGCGCGCCGCGGCAAGATCTTCACCAAAATCATCAAGGAAATCTCGGTCGCTGCCCGGATCGGCGGGGGTGACCCGGATTCCAATCCTCGCCTGCGCACGGCGATCCTAGCGGCCAAATCCGAGAACATGCCGGCGGACAACATCAAGCGCGCCATCCAGAAGGGCACCGGCGAACTGCCCGGCACGATCATTGAAGAAGCCGTGTACGAGGCTTATGGGCCCGGCGGGACCGCCATGATCGTGGAAGTCACTACGGACAACAAGAACCGCACGACTTCCGAAATTCGCCATGTCTTTGCCAAGCACGGCGGGGCGTTCGGCGCCTCCGTGGCGTGGATGTTTCACAAGAAGGGATACGTGGTCGTAGAGAAAGGCAAGGCCGACGAGGAGAAGTTGCTGGAACTCATCACCGAGGCCGGCGCCGACGACATGAACGACGACGGCAGCAACTGGGAAATCCTTTCGGCGCCGGAAAGCTTCCAGAATGTAGTGGATCGTCTCAAGGCCGCGCAGATTACTCCCGCGGCGGCCGAAGTCACCATGGTGCCGCAGAATTACGTGAAGCTCACCGGCAAGCAAGCCGACCAGATGCTGCGGCTGATGGAAGAATTAGAAGACCACGAAGACGTTTCGCACGTCCACGCCAACTTCGATATCGAAGAAGCGGAATTGCACGCGCTCACGCAGGGCAAATAGCGGACGGCGTGAGTCCCTCGGAGTTGGGAGGAGATGCACGCCGGCGCGGTGGGCGAGTCCGGGATGATGTGGAAGATCCCTCTTTTGGGGATCCTCCTCTTCCCCAGGCTGAGAGTCCGCTCCTGTGATGACATCGCTCGTGGAGGTAGTTTCGCCATCAACCCCAGCTCCGAGGTTCGTCGAGTTTGCTACCATGGTTTGGCGACAGTGTTGCTGGCGCTCCTGCCGGGGGTTTACACTCTACCGGCCCAGATGACTGCCTCCCTCCCCCGGCTCACCTTCACCAAAACTCTAAAGGACAGTTCCCCTGAGTGCATGGCGTTGAGCATTGATGCCAACGGTAATGGCACGTACGACTCGCACAAATTGGGCGATTCCCCAGCTCCTCGCCCCTTGCAGATCTCGGCGGACACCACCGCACGAATCTTTTCCCTGGCAGAATCCCTGCATTATTTCCACTCCGTCGATCTTGAGAGCCACCACCGAGTGGCGAACATGGGCCTTAAAACTCTGACTTACGAGTCCGGCACGGATATTAACCGGGTGCAATATAACTACACAGAAAACCGCACCGCCCAGCAGCTCACCGACCTCCTCGAGCAAATCGGCAACGTCGAGGAACAGATTCGTCAGCTTGAATATGACATGAAATACGACCACTTGAGCCTGCCGGAAGCTCTGCGCCAAATCCAGGTTGGCCTGAATGAACACAACTACGTCGAGGGCGCACTGATGATCCCGACGCTGGAAAAAATCTCGAGCAATCCTCGCTTTATGCACTTGGCCCAGTCCCGCGCCCGAGAGATCATGCAGCGGATTCAGGAGGATAAGTAGCGCTTGCCGAAGGGCCCGATCCGCTCGGCCCTCCCCGATGGCCCCCGCCGCCCTGCCTCCCAGATCCTCCCGGTCTGTGGGGAATTCGCCAAAATCATCGTAGCCTATGGCCACCACCGTGCGGCGGTAAGGAGCGCCGAACGGTGTCCGGGTGGAATGGCGCAGCCGCGAGAGGTGTCAGGTGTCCGGGCAAGGGCTCGTGGCTGGGGGCGAGAGGCTAGTCGACTACCACTGTCGCAGGGCGGCTTCTGGCGATGTATTAGAAACAAAAGAGGATTGCCGTTTCGGGTAAAAATGTCTGAAAGGTGCATCTCACTCAAATCAATACCGTTAGCGCGAAAGCCGGGGGATGGGGCGAAAAACCTGGGCATGGCTCTGGCGATGTGTCAGAAAGAAAAGGGTTTAGAAATAAAGTGCGAAGATCTTGCAAAAATCGATGTTACTGAAAATGATAGAGTTAGTCCAACCGCCGATGGCCAGGGTCGCGAAAAAAAAAGGGGGAAAAATTGAGGCAAAATTTTCTTAAGTTATTGAAAACACATATAGAAAAAATGTCAGCTTTTCGCTCTCTGGCGATGTTGATGAAACCAAAAGAGTTAAAGCCACTCTCTGGCGATGTTGATGAAAATAAAGTAGAAAGGCGTGAGACGCAAAATCGAGAAAAATCCGAGGTGGCGCGAGTCACGGCTTACCAACTGGCTGACGCGGAAGTTAAGGAAGGCCTCTATATGCTGCATGAACTTGCGCAGCGGGTGGCAAATAATGTTAACGAGAGAATACATAGCTTGAGACTTCGAAACTTTCGGGCTGTTGGAATCGTCTACATAAGCGTAGGATAGGGGATGAAGCCGGCCGTTCGGTGGCAAGGAGGTGGCCTATGAAACCCCGCATCCGTTCCTCATTGGAAATCCTGACCGCAGGGTTTTTCACGCTGCTTACGGTCATTCCGGTTTGGGCGCAAAGTTACTCCCATGCTCGCATCGTTCGCCTGAGTTTCGTGGAGGGCAACGTCACCGTGCAGCGCCCTGACGTGCCGGCGTGGACGGAAGCGCCGGTCAACACTCCTCTCCAGGAAGGCTTCGAGCTTTCCACGGGGGAGAACAGTTTCGCGGAAATACAATTTGAAAACGGCGGCACCATCCGCTTGGGCCAGCTTTCCTTACTGAAGTTCACGGAATTGGAGCTGGCTCCCGATGGCGGCAAGATCAATCACGTAGACCTTCTCCAAGGTTACGCCACATTTCACCCTCTTTCTTCTGATGGAGGGGATTCGGTGCAAGTGGGCACGCCCTACGGCACGCTCATCGCCCAGGGTGGCACGCGGTTCCGCGTGGATTTGGACCAGGACCTGGAGCGCGTGGAAGTCTTCCACGGCACGGTGGAGGTGCAAAGCGATCTAGGCGCCAGGACCCTCCAGAAGGAGTCCGTGCTGGTCCTCCAGCCCGGCACAGCCGAGCCAACGGTTGTTACCCAGGGCATCACCGAAGATGATTGGGATCAATGGGTGGATGATCGCGAGGCGCGGCTTGAAACGCCTTCCGCCGGCCCCTCACCGGACAATTATCCGGGCGGCGCGCCGGAGGCCACTTACGGGTGGGACGACCTCCAGCAATACGGCAATTGGTCTGAGGTGCCAGGCGCGGGCTACGGTTGGACTCCCACTGGGGTCAGCCCCGGTTGGTCGCCTTACTCAACGGGCCAGTGGTGCTGGTACAACGGATGGGGCTACACCTGGATTGGCGCTGAACCTTGGGGTTGGCTGCCCTACCATTATGGCTGGTGGGAATTCATCGCGGGAATGGGATGGGTATGGTTCCCGGGCAATCTCACGACATGGTCGCCAGGCAAGGTCACGTGGTTTCACGGCCCGAATTGGGTCGGCTGGATTCCCTTCGAGCACCGGAAGGGTGGCGCCGTCTCCTGCGGCAATCATTGCGGCGGGGGCGTCGTGAGCGCCTCAACCTTCCGTCACGGGGGCCTGGTGACTTCCAATCTCATGCTGGGGATCAACCCCGCCTCGGGACAGAGGGTTAACGGGCCGGGAATGATCCCCTCGACGGCGGCTAAGCTGACCGGGCCGGCGGTCTCCATCCCCGCCGCCCAGAGCCACGGCTCCCGGGGGGAGACTGCGCGCGCTCCGGCCGGAGCGGCCATTCTCAATACGGCAATGCCCTCGCCGGCATCAGCCCACAACGGCGCGGCGACTCCCAATTCGACGATCGTCTATGATCCTCAGCAGGATCGTTACATTAACAGCCATCGCGTCGTGACGCCGCAGCAAGCGCCGGCCTCGCGACCTGAAGCGAGCACTCTCGCCACACCGGGATCGAATCCTGGACAGATCCAACCGGTGCCTGTCGGGAGCCGCGGGCCCAGTGGGCAAGCCGCGGAAAACCAAGGAACCATTCAGCCCAACCCTGCTGGGAATTCTTACGCCAGGCCAGCGCCTCCTCCACCCACTAGCAATTCATCCGCAAGCCGAGCGGCCGGAGGCGGTGGCGAAGCCAGTGGAAGCCACGTTAGCGGTGCTGGCTCATCCGCCGTAGGTCATACCGGTTCTCCCCCAGCCGGGGGAGGGCGCGCCGCAAGCGCACCTTCGGGCGGTGGGGGTGGAGGCGGAGCAGGGCACGCCGCAAGCGCACCTTCGGGCGGCGGGGGTGGAGGCGGCGGGGGCGGTGGGCACGCCGGGGGTGGCGGGGGTGCCGGCGGGGGGCACCACTAATCTCACGGAGGTTGAGCCTCCGCAGCATTGGGCCTCAACCCGCTGTCATTTCAATATACACATGGCGCGCCCATCCACGCACAGAGGGTGAGCGCGCTTTTGCATTTCTGGGCGGGTCGTATTCAGGAAATCACCATGCCCGCGTAACCCACCACGGCGCTGCGGTCGCCACTGGCGTCAGCCGAGGTAGCATAGCGGACCAGTTCGGCGCGGGTTGCACCTAGCTCTTTGACCGCGGTGAGCATGGCGACAGCGGGGCCATAGCCGCACATGGAAATGTCTTCTTTGCGAACGACGTCATACAAGCCGGCGGGATCAAGCGCCAGGATCTGGTCAATGGCTTTGCGGTCCTTGACCCGCGTGACGTCATCGGGCTCATAGTGGTTCATATCGCTGGAAGCGATGATCAGCACGGGGCCCGCTGAGGTCTCCACCGCACGGGCCATACCATGCCCCAGCGCCTCCAAAGCCGCATAACGGCTCACGCCGATGGCGATGGGGACAAAAGTAAAAGCGCCCACGGTGCGCTGCAAGAAGGGAAGCTCGACTTCAATGGCGTGCTCATCCTCGTGAGCCTTGGCATCCTCCATCAGGAGATGGCAGGATTGGAGCAGGCTCGCGGCCAATTCGGGGTCAACGCGCACGGCGCCCAGGGGCGTCAGCCAATCGCCTTTTGACATGATCGCCAAGGGCGCGCCGCGCCCCGTGTGATTGGGACAAAGGATGATGTAAGTGGCGCGCGCCGGCAGCCGCTGAAACACTGCCCCCGCCACCGGACCGGAATACATATAGCCGGCATGAGGAACGATGCAACCCAGGGCCGCTTCCGTCCTCTCGGGCTGAGGCGCATCCGCAGCGAGGTATTGGTCGAGCTGCCGCGCCAGAGCTTCGAGCTTGGCGGGATAGAAGCGCCCTGCTACGGCCGGGCGTCGGACCGCGGGCGTTTGCATGGGTGAATCCTATGCTTCACACCATGCCAGTGTCAAGCGAAGCTGCTCTGCTTCTTCCTCTCACCCTTGGGGCTCCGCCTGTGCTAAAGTAAACGGCGAACGATCCTCCACGTGGTCATCCGCCGGGAGCCATGATCCGGAGGACGTGCTCGGGGGTAGAGAAATGAACCAGGCCCCGCAAGCCAATCGTGCCCCTGTGACCACCGCGAAGGCATCGCTGAGAGAGGTCGAGCATCGGCGCAGCGAGCGGTTGCTGCTGACGGTGCCTATCCGAGTCGAGGGGATGGACCGGGACGGTGAGAAGTTCAGTGAAGAGACCCGGACGATCGTCATCAGCCGGCAAGGGGCGCGAATCTACCTGAAGCATGTGGTGGCGGCGGGCGCCATGCTGCTGGTCGCACCCCTGGTGGGGCGCCGCAGCGCCATGTTTCGCGTCGTGGGACCGACCCAACCCCTTTCCGGCGCGGGCGGCGAATGGGGCGTCGAGTGCCAGGATGCGAACTCTAACATTTGGGGTATCGGATTCCCTCCGGCCCCGGCGGCGGAAAGCACGTGCATGGCGCTACTTGAGTGCCGGCGCTGCCACGCGGTGAAACTCAGCCAACTTTCCCTGGTCGAGCATGAAGTGTTGGGGGCCTCGGGGTTGCTGGTCAAGCTGTGCGACGCTTGCGGGCGCTCGACTTCCTGGAGCTATAAAGAAACGTCCATGCCCCTCACCGGCGATGCCGCGGGCGCCGCGCTCCCCAGCCCCGAAAGCCTGATCGAACAGCAGGGAGAGACGAATCGGCGTACCCACAATCGGGTCTCTCTCCGCATGCCCATTCGCGTACGCAGCTTCTCGGGCACGGAAGAATTCACTCGCTCTGAAAACCTCTCGCGCGGCGGCGTATGCTTCGTCACCGACCGGAACTACGAGGTCGGAGAGGTCCTCCTGGTCACCTGCCCCTTTGAGAAGACCGGCCACAACATCGAGGTCCGTGGCCAAGTAGTGCGCCGCCGCGAAATGCACGGCACGGGGCGCAGGATTTATGGCGTCTGTTATGAGCGGTAGGTGTTTGGTCACAGGTGACAGGTGACAGGTTACAGGTGAGAGGTGTGGTGTGCCTGATGGCAGCAATAACCTAACGCCCGACACACTCGATACCTGACACCTGACTGTCACCTGTAAACTGTAACCTGTAACCTAACTCCCGCTTAAGCTTGTCCCCAGAAAACCGATATGCAAAGGTGGCGGCCCACTTGCTCTAATTGGCAGGGTGGCCGACTGGGGGTTCATCGTGGATTTCGCCATGACGCCGGGGGGGTTACTCGTTCATTCCTGTGACGATTGGCCGTGTGCCGTCTGTCGTCCCGGCCGAATCTCGGAGAGTCGGGCTTACTGCCTCTGCCTAAACTGCGCCTATGCCGTGGTGGCAGCGGCCAGTGCGGGCGAACAGGGGGCGCGCGCCTTGCTGGACGAAATCTCCGATGCCTTGAGCTTGCTGGAGGCCCAACAGCCGGAGCCCCGCATGCCCGCCAACTGATTTCCGTAGGGAGTACTTTCGGGCTATGGAAATCCTTCCCCATCCGCGGTAATATCTACCTATCAAGGGGACAGTTTGTCTCTGGAGGACATGTCCATGGTAGATTATCAGAACCGGCGGAGCTGCCGTGTTGCCTTGTCGGTCCCGATCCGTGTTTTCGGAACTGATTATCGGGGCGTGGATTTTACCGAGGATGCCCACACCATCATCGTTAACCTGCATGGGGCCAAGATCCGCATGTCCCATCAACTGCTGCCGGATTCGGAGATCCGCCTGGTCAGCCGTCCGACCGGGCGGGACTCGGTTTTTCGGGTCGTGTCCAAATTGCAAAGCCCGGAACTTCACTATACTTACTGGGGTGTCGAGAATCTGGACCCGGGAAAAAACATCTGGGGCGTGGAGATTCCGGAGCTTCAGCCTGGGGATCAACGCAACGTGCGCGTGCGGCTCGAGTGCCCAACCTGCTTCGCACGCGCCTCCCTGCGCGCGGATGAAACCCTCCTGGCGTCGCTTCAGGAAATAGGCGGATTGGAACGCACTTGCGGTGTCTGCAACATCCCCGGAATCTGGAAGCTTTTGCCCTTCCAAGAGGCTTAAATACCTGGGTGGCGCGTTGTAGTGCTGAACTACCCGCCTATGGCTCGCGGTAACCCAAAATTTCCGCCACCACGCCGCGAAGTACCCGGCCTTTTTCCGGCGCATTCTTGTCGATGCGTGCGGCGTACTTGATGCGCCGGATCATCAACCGGTACTTTTGAAATTCACATTCCTCCGGCAGCATCAGATCATCGCTGCTATTGATCTCGGCAAAGTGAATCTCCCGGGCGTTCCCGCGAACTTCTGGCTCCACCACGCGCGCCACGATTTTGCCATCCTGAAAGATGGCGTCTTCGGCGTCATTCGCCGTCCGCCCGTCCGTGGCAGGCGCCGAGGCTGGGGCTTTGGTTTCTCCACTCACGGTGTCGTTGGTACCCCTTTCGAAATTTTTTCAACCCTAAGACAATTCTTCAAGAAACTCGGCCTGAGGTCAAGAGCTTTGAGCGGGGTTTTGAGCGGGGTAGCGCACGTACGCGTTCTTGGCGTTCGTCTGCGGCTCTTCGTGCGTCCATGGGGTTTCATATTTGGATACTAAGACCGCGGTTGATGTTCCCATGTTAAGAACCGCCGAGGAAGCCAGACGACGCTACGCCTTCTCCGACCCGCGATCTCCGTGGCCGTCCAACGTCCGCGGTACCCGGTCTCGGGAGGGTGATCAACATGCGATAAGTGCAAGTGGGCGCATTGCCCGCGCCCTTGTTTCAGGACGGGGACGTCAGCATCCGCGTCTTTCCAAAAGGCAAGGATCGTCTCGTATTGATCGCGGCTCTCAGTTCTATGGTTGAGGAAACCGTTCCCCCTCACCCCTTCATCTTGAATGGGGATTGAGAGGACGGAGCGCGGGGTCCGAGACGGTGCGGAGATCACGCACGATCCGGGAATATTCCGGATCCGAACGTAGTGAATCAAAGGCCGGATCGCTTTCCACAACGATCATCCAACCTTCCCGGTTTTTCAGAGCGCGCTCAAGGTACTGCAGGGCTGCCGCTTTATCCCCGATGAAGGTCATGAGCCGCGCGTTATCGACCAAACCTTGCGAGTAGTACCGATCACCGGTGACCGTCAGGGCTTTAAGCGCTGCCGCGTATCCCTGTTTTTCATACACGGCGACGATTCTCTCTTCATCGGCGGGGAGGAAAATCAAGTGCGCGACCGCCTTAAGTTCATTCCACGCGTGGGGGGTATCTCTCGTCACGGAATAGGCCTACCAGAGTTTGTAATGGGCCGTGAGAAAATCCGGATGGTCTTTTATCACCGATAGCATTTCCTCAATCGCCAGCGGATATTGCCGCTCAATATAATGGAGCCAGCCCAGATTGGTGCGGAGGATCAGCGCCTTGGGGTCCAGCGCCAAAGCCGCGTCCATCTGCTTCTCGGCATCGGTCCACCGTCCACTGGTCATGAGCACTAAGGCGTACCAATGATGAGCGTCGACGTTGGTGGGTTCGGCTTGAAGGGCCTGAAGCAACTCCTTCTCAGCCGCGGCAGAATTCCACTCATAGAACCATCGGTTAAATCCCAAGGCGGCGTGGGCCTCCGCGAGGGTGGGGTCCGTAGCAATGGCTTGCAGGGCGTCGGATTGGGCCTGGCTCTGCGCCTGGTGGGTGTCCATCCAGCTAAACTGGCCCATCAGGCAGCCAACTCCGCATAGGCGCGCGCATATTGGGGATCCTGTGCTACGGCCGTTCCGAAACTCTCCAGAGCGTTATGGAACCCTGGCCGGGATCGCTGCGACAAGTAGTAGAGCCCTCGCAGGTAGGCGTCGTGCGCGGCGGGGTTGAGGGCGGTGTGCTCAGGCGTCCTTCCGGCCAGCAAGGTGAGGGACAGGGAGTGCGCCACGGAAGCGGTGAGGTGGTTTTCAAACTCCAGGATCTGATCGGAGTCTCCATCGAAGGTATCAGCCCAGAAATAGGTTTGATCCTTGCCGCGAATGAGCTCGGCCGTGACGTGGAGGTGGTTCCCCTGGGATTGCACGCTGCCTTCCAAGACATATTGCACACCCAACTCGCGGGAGATTTCTCGGAGGTCTTTACGGGTGTCCTTATAGGACATCGATGAAGCGCGCGCGATCACCCGCAGCCGTCCCCCCTCGGCCCGCGTCAAGTCATTGATCATCTCTTCCGTAATCCCGTCGGACAAATATTCCTTGGCAGGGTCACCGGTCAGATTGGTGAAGGGTAAGGCCACGAGGGAAACCGGGGCTGGAACCGTGGCGTTTCTGACGGTCTTGTGAGTGAAATGGCCCATGACGATGGCGATCACTGCCAGAGTACAAACGCCCGCTAGGATCTCCCTTCGCCTGGAGCTTGACGCGACGTGTTGACATAGAAAGGTATCCAGGGAGGCCGGATGGGAACAGGCGTCTACGGTTTCGGGAATGCCGGGAGGTGCGTGCGATGATTCCTCAATAACCACACGAGTGCGCTCACGCACTTGATGAACCAGTATGTCCGCAGAACGCAACCCCGGAGTGGCAACCGTGGGAGCTTCCGGCTGCACCCTTGCTGTGAAGCGATACCCGAGGCCCGGGACGGTTACGATGTAGCCTGATTTGTCCCCCAGCGCCTTCCGCAACAAGGAGATGTGTTGGGTCAGGTTGCCTTCCTCGACAAAGGAATCCGGCCAAACCGCTTTGAGCAATTCATCCTTGGTCACCACCCGGCCGGGGTGGCTCACCAGGCATGTGAGAATTTCCAGAGCTTTCGGCGAGGCCCAAATGGGTGCGCCGTTGCGCGAGAATTGCCGTTCGGAAGGGTTCAGCTCGAATTCATCGAATCGATACAAAGCCTTGAAGGATAAAGCCATGGTGAGCCTTCAGATTCTTTTGAGAAAGAATTGAGGAGCCCTTGAGGACATTCAGACTGCACATAGGGTTCACTCGCGCTTGCCCGGCCGGAGCGGGCTTTGCACATGAAACCGACCGTCTGGAATTCGATGATGCAATCTCTGACGCGAATTATACCAGCAATGAAAATGAACACCAGCAAAACTTTGACCGGAACTGTTGTGCATCGGCGCTTGGAGATCACGGTGGAACACGAATCGGTTTCAATGTGGGTGCGGGGCTCCACCCCCGCCGACGGGGATTGGGTTACCACCGTCAACGTTAGCCTTGACCGTCGGCTTTCCTCTCGTTCGGGGCCTGAAGACCCGGCGACCACCAAGGCGGCTAACCCATTGGGCACCGATCGAGAATTCCCCAAAGGACGAACATCGTGAGCCGCAATAATCTGAAGTTACTCGTTGCCGTTACATTTTGTGCAGGCGTGGCCGCGCTCGGCGGGCGGGCACAAAGCAAGGATGTTGAGGGGAGCAAGGACCACCCGCTGTTTTCGAGGTATCCCGGAAGAAAAAGGTACCTGACACCTTTCTCCCCTCCTTTCTCCCCTCTGACACCTTTCTCCCCCATGACACCTTTCTCCCCACACCTTTCTCCCCCCCTACAAAGTACCCCTATCCCTGGGCCGATTGTCGGGGAGGACAGAGCCCCGGGAGAAGGAATAAATCTCAACGACAAAGGAGACTGTGATGAGGTACGTCTCTCACATCGCATTCGTATCACTTATGCTTGCGTTAGCCTTCTTTCTCGCGGGCACGCCGGCCCTCCGGGGCCAGGACGCTGCTCCCGCCTCCTCTTCTTCTGTGGTACCACCCCTTATCAAGTTCAGCGGGGTGATTCCTTCGCCGGGGACCCAGAGTCTATCCAGCAACGCCGCCTCGGCGCGCGCCCTCACCGCCACCTTCTCGCTTTATGCGCTCCAGGAGGGCGGCAGTCCGCTCTGGTCGGAATCACAGAGCGTGCAGTTGGACGAGCAGGGCCACTACGTGGTTCTCCTCGGCGCCGCTTCTCCCGAGGGCTTACCCCTCGACCTGTTCACCAGCGGCAAGGCGTTGTGGCTGGGGGTGCAACCGCAATTGTCGGGAGCCGGAGAACTGCCGCGCGTGCTCCTGGCAGCCGTGCCGTATGCCCTGAAGGCGGTGGACTCCGAAACCTTGGGCGGCAAGCCGGCCTCCGCCTACGCCCTGGCGGGAACGCCGACGATGGTGGAGGTGGGCGCCGCTCCTGCTTCCGCGTCCCCGACCACCACCTCGACGGGTAGCCAACTAAACGCCGCGGCTGGCAGCGCCTCATCACCTCAGGCGGGGACTCCCTGCGCCGCCGTCACCAGCGACGGCACGGCCACCGCCAACTCCGTGGCCAAGTTCACCGCCGCCTGCAATATCGAGAACTCTTTGATCCGGGACACCGGGACCGCCGTCGCGGTGGGCGGCACGGCCACGCCGGGCGCCTTGCTGGATGTGCAGTTTAGCTCCACCGCCGCCAGCGGAGCGTTGCTGGGCCAGCGGGTCTTGACCACCCTCAGCCCCACGGGCACCTCCACAGCATCCACCGATGGGCTCTTTTCGAACGTCCAGACGGCGACCGGCAACACTCATAACTTGTTCGGTAACCTCTATGCCTTGAATTCCGAATTTGATCACTATGGCACGGGCAAGGTAACCAGCGGGTTCGGGTTGAATGGCGCGGTGGTCAACCAGGCGGCCGGCACGATTACCAACGCCTATGGAGTTTACGCGAGCCTGTCGAACGCCTCCACGGGAACCATCACCAACGGGTATGGGGTGTACGTGAACGCGCCTTCGAACACGGGCACGTTCTCGAAATTCACCGGGCTGTACATCGCCAGTCCCACGGCCGTGGTGCCGGGCGCCTACGGGGTGTACTCGGCGGGCGGGACCAACTACTTCAACGGCAACGTGGGGATTGCGACCACCACCCCGGGCGCCGTTCTGGAAGTGAATGGGACGGCGAAGTTTGATGGCTTGGTGACTTTCAAAGCCGGGCAGACCTACCCCGGCGCCGGCACGGTGACCAGTGTGGCGACCGGCGCGGGACTGAAGGGCGGACCGATCACCAAGACCGGAACCCTGAGCATCGCCACCGCCGGGGTGACGGACGCGATGCTGGCGAATGCCTACTCGGGGGTTGGAACCTGCGCGGCCGGCAAATTGGTTTCAGCTCTGACCCGTGACGCCGCGCCCACTTGCATAACCGCAGGTGTGGGCACGATCGCCGGCGTGACGGCGGGCACGGACCTGACGGGCGGCGGGACAACTGGAGCAGTGACTTTGAACCTCGACACCACCAAAGTTCCCACGCTGGCGTCGGCGGCGAACGTCTTCAGCGGCAGTATCACCGCCTCCTCGTTTTCCGGGAACGGCTCGACGCTGACCAGCTTGAGCCCCGCCAACCTCGCGAGTGGAACGGCCGGGATCAGCATTACGGGGAATGCCGCCACGGCGACCACCGCCGGAAGCGCCACGACCGCAACGACGGCAGGAAATGCCACCAACCTGGGCGGGGTAGCGGCGTCCAACTACGCGCGGCTCGACGTGGGCAACAGCTTTAATGGCAATCAGAGCGTGGCCGGCAACCTGACGGCGACGGGGTCGCTGTCGGGCGCCTCGGCGGCGTTGACCGGGCCGCTCACCGGAACCGCTGCGAGCTTTAGCGGAGCGCTGACCGCCGGCGCTGGCGCGCTGTTGCCGGCCATGGGCACGGCCACGGCCGCGGCGGGGGCCAACTCCGAACCGCTCGATCTCTCGGCATCCTCTTTCAACAGCAATGTCGCTACGGCGGTCAATGACGATTTCCGCTGGCAGGCGGAGCCGGCGGGGAACAACACCGCCTCACCTTCGGGGACGCTCAATCTGTTATTTGGCGCAGGGGGCGCGGCACCGGCGGAGACAGGGCTTGCGATTGCGAGCACCGGCGCGGTGAACGTCCCGAGCCTGACGGCCGCGAATCTGAGCGCAGGCAACTGCGTTCAGGCCGGGGCAGGCGGCTTGCTAACGACCACGGCTTCGGCATGCGGCAGCGGTGGTGCCGGCACGGTGACCAGCGTCGGAAGCGGCGCGGGATTGACGGGCGGCCCGATCACCACCAGTGGCACGCTGAGCATCGCCACGGGAGGGGTGACCAATGCCATGCTTGCCAATCCGTCGCTGACGATCCTTGCCGGCGCCGACCTGACGGGCGGCGGCGCGGTCGTGCTCGGCGGCGGCACCACGCTTGGCCTGGATACCACCAAGGTTCCCCAGCTTGGGACGGCCAACACTTTTGGCGGCACGCAAACCCTCAGCAGCGGCGACGTGTCTCTCACCAGCGGCAACCTGGACCTTCCCCAGACCACGGGGTATAGCGTGGGAATGATCACCATGGGTGGCACGGGAGTCCCGTTTATCCACGCCTGCTGCTCGGCTGGCCAGGACAACACCTTCGTCGGCAGTTTCGCCGGATCTGTAGGCGTTACCGGCAACTTGAATACGGGCATGGGAAGCTGTGAAAGAATCACCTTCGGCATCGAGAGGTGGAGTTTCGACGATGCGTTTTGAAGGTATTGATCGTCGACGACGGTAAGTAATTATGGTGGCTTCATTCGGTGACCTTCCTTTCCGCCCCGCCTTTGGCTCCTCGGCTCGGGGCTTGGGCCGCAGCCATCCCCGGGAGGCAGGTTCCTCAGGCGGCAAGCGCGGCCCGGCGCACTTTCCAGCGCAGGCGAAACCATTGCTGAATATTGTAGGTGAGGCAAGCCCACAGCACCTCGCAACGGGCTTTCTTCAACCCCCGCACGCAGAACTGCCGCAATCCGAGCTTGGTCTTCAGCCACAGGTTGCTGAACTCGGCCACCGGGCCGCGCCGACGATAGGCGGCGCGCGCCTCCTCCGTCTGCATCTTGGCCACATACGCCGCCACCGTGGGGAGATTCTCACTGCGCACGAGCAGGCGCCCGTACTTGCCCGGCTGGCACCCCGCACGCAGCGGACAATCCCGGCAGTCGGCCGCGCGCGCCTGGTAAACCTGATGCACCACCCCCACGCGCCCGCGTCGCGTCCTCCGATGCGCCAGCTTATGACCCGCAGGACAGGTGTAGGAGTCGCTCTCCGGGTGGTAGCGGAATTTTTCTGGATAGAAGGCCGCATCGACGCCGCGCCGCTCGAAGTGCTTCCGCGCCGCTTCCCTCTTCGGCTGCATCGTACTGCCGATCAGGTCCACCCCGCTCTCCGCCGCCTCCAGCACGTTCTCGCGTGTGGTGTAGCCCTCATCCACAATCATCTGCCCTGGCGCCCGCCCGTTCTGCCGCTTCACTTCCTCCAGCGCCGGTACCAGTTGTTGCTGGTCGCTGGCCTCCTGGGTGATGCCGGCCCCTACGATGATCGAGTGCGCCGTGTCGGTCGAGAGTTGCACGTTGTGACTGACCGCGAAACCCCCGTCGCTCTGTTTCATCACCCGCGCTTCCGGATCGGTCTCGCTGGCGCGCCGCTCCGACTTCTCCTGGCGCCCCTCGGGAGCGGCTTGCACCTTCTGCAGTTCCTCCAGCGCCTGCTCCAATCTCTCCACCTTCTCGCGCGCCGCCCGCTCCCGCGCCTTCCGCCGACGCTGATCGCCCGCCTCTTCCCGCGGATCCCCCATCGCCTGCACCCGCTGCTGCGCCGCCTGCAGATGCGCCCGCAAGGTCGGCTCGCGATGCATCGACTGGCCGCTCGCCGCCGCTTTCACCTTGGTCCCGTCGTGCACCACCTGCTCCAGCGTGATCAATCCCTCGCTGCTCAAAATCGCCAGCAGTTGCGCGAACAGCCCGTCCAGCGCCTCCTGATGGTCCACCCGAAAGTCCGACAGGGTGTGATGATTGACCACCTCGCACCCCGTCAGCCACTGATAGGCGGGGTGGTAGCCGCAGCGCCGCTCCACTTCCCGCGCCGAACTCACCCGCTCGCTGTAGGCGTAAATCCACAGCGCGATCAGCAGCCGCGGGTCCTTCGGCGAACGTCCCGCCGCCCCTTCCACCGCCCGCACCTCGACCGTGTAAGACGCCAGGTCCAGCCGCCCCGTCATCTCCCAAATCGCCCGCGCCAGGTGGTCGGGCTCCAGCAACTGCTCCACGTCCACCGTGCGCAACACCATCTGCTGGCGATTGATCGGCTCGAAACGCGGCCGGCCCTGGGGCTCGCCCGCCTGCGCCTCTGCCGCGGGCGGCCCCGCCGGCCACTCGCTCTCCCCCCAGATCGTTGGCTGCTGCCCCGCGCCGTCCTTACGCATGCGCCCGCCTCCGCCCGTGAGATGCCTCGGTCGGCCGCGGAGTGCGCTTCAACACCAGCGTGTGCTTGTCCTCCACCACCCACTCGATCAACTCACCCTTCTCGATCTCCAAAGCTTGCGCCAAGGGCGCCGGACAAATCAGATACCATTGGCGGTTCTTGCCCCCCCGCTGAATCACCTGCACCGTGGACTGGTAACCCATGCTGGACCTCCCTCCGGCAACGTCAGAGGAAGTATATCATAGCCATATCGCTAGTCAAGTCTTTTTTGATTTTTTCACAGCTTCTGGGGAGCGTGGCCCTCAGTTCCATCACGGCCGGTAGCAACAACACCGCCACCGGCTCCCAGGCCCTCACCGCCAACAAGACGGGCAGCGCCAACACCGCCGACGGGGCCGGCGCCCTCGCTTCGAACAATGGCTCGTGGAACACCGCCACCGGGAGCCAAGCCCTCAATGTCAACAGTACGGGCAGCAACAATACTGGCACGGGGAACCGCGCGCTCCAAACGAATGACGCCGGCAGTAACAACGCGGCCGTGGGCGCTTGTGCCCTGCTCAACACGACGCGGTCGGGGAACAGCCAGGCGTGCGCCGCTGCGGCTCCCGGGAGCGCCGACGCCAACACGGCCATGGGCACGCTCGCCGGCAAAACCAACGCCACCGGCAACAGCAACACGTTCGTGGGCTTCGGAGCCGACGCGGCTTCGGGTGGCCTCACCAACGCCACCGCCATCGGGGCCAACGCGGTGGTTTCCGCCAGTAACGCTCTGGTGCTGGGCGGGACAGGGGCGAATGCTGTCAACGTCGGCATCGGCACCGCCAGCCCCAGCGCAACCCTTCAGATCGATGAAAACAACGCTCAGAACGCCGATACGCTGCTCATCGGCAGCACCAGCAGGGGCCTGCGAATGCGCGATACGGGCACATACATAGATCTCGAATCTTTCGGAGACCCCCTGTTTATCAACAACACCACGGGCCAGAACACCATCCTGAATGGCAACGGCGGTAAGGTTGGGATCGGGACAGGCGGCCCCACCGCCACGCTGGAAGTGAACGGCACGGGGAAGTTTGACGGCTTGGTGACGTTTGCCCCCAGCCAGACGTTTCCCGGCATGGGCACGGTGACCAGCGTGGGGAGCGGCGCCGGCTTGACCGGTGGGCCCATTACCGGCAGCGGCACGCTCAGCATCGCAAGCGGGGGCGTGACCAACACCATGCTCGCCAGTCCGTCGCTGACCGTGACTGCGGGCAGCGGCCTGAGTGGTGGGGGTCCCGTCTCATTGGGTGGGAGCACCACGCTCAGTCTTAACCCCAACGTCGGGGGTTCCTCGGGTGTGTTCTTCGGCAGCAACGTCACCCCGATCGTATTTGTGACGCAGGGCGGTTCCGGCATGAGCCTCTTGGCATCAAACACCACAAACGGCAGCTTGAGCCAACTGGGCACGAGCGTCGCTGTCAATTCTGTTAACTACCCCACGGGCGTCTACGGCAGCGACGGCGGAAGCGGCGGCTTCGGCGTCTACGGCAGCGGGGCCAACTATGGCGTCTACGGCAGCGGCACCAACTATGGCGTCTACGGCGTCGGCAGCGGCAGCGTCCCAACAGGCGTCTATGGCATCGGCTTTTACGGCGTGCAAGGCTACACCACAGCAGATGGCGGCGCTTACAACGGTTCCCCAATAGCAACAGGCGTCTACGGCAACGGCGGAATGGGAACAGGCGTCCAAGGCGAGGGCGGAAGTGTTGGCGTGTACGGCGATAGCACCGGCTTCGGCGTTCAAGGAAATGCCATTTCTTGCGGCGACTACTGCGGTACCGGCGTCTATGGCACCGGCAACTCCTACGGAGTACTCTCCGAGGGCAATTTTGGAGTGGTCAATGGTTCGAAAGCGGCGGTGGTTGCTTTGCCTGATGATCGCGTGGTGGAACTCTACGCCATGGAAAGCCCTGAGAACTGGTTCGAAGACTTCGGGGCCGACGAGTTGCGGGACGGCGCCGCCGAGGTCACGCTTGACCCGACCTTCGCCCTCACCGTTAACCTCGAAACTGATTACCATGTCTTCCTGACCCCCAAGGGCGACTGCGAAGGGCTCTACGTCACCAACGAAACCGCCACAGGCTTCCAGGTGCGCGAGCTGCGGGGCGGGAAGTCCAATGTGGGGTTTGACTACCGGATCATTGCCAAGCGGCGCGGCTACGAGAGCGTGCGCATGGACGAACTCGAGACCGATGCCGAGACCCTGCGGCGCATCCGCGGGGGAGTTCGCAATCGGCCCGCGCATCGCAAGCTGATTCTGCCCAGGCTGCCGGAGGCTCAAAAACTGATTGCCCAGCCAGCCAGGGTTGGTGCTCCTCCCGCACTTACTGTTCCGGTACCGCATCCGGTCGGCAGCCGGTAGTAACCAGTCGACGTTTATCATCAGCGTAGGGAGCAGGGTCTGCGAGAGGACAAGAGAGGCGTCGGCGTATGCGCGATGGCGTGGGAAAACCGGGGACAGACGGGACGTTATCCTAGTTTTTCGCCTTGCTGGAACGCGACCTGGCATCATGCCGGGTGACTTTTGGGAACGCAAACGCGTCCTGTCTGTCATCGGCGACCGGTTTTCGCGGACGGCCTCCTTTTTGGGGAGCCAGGCGGCGCTCGGTGGTCTGTTCGAGTGCGGCGATGAACTCCGCTGATCCCAGCGGACGCCCCGTATGGGTACACTGCCGCAGGGCGTCCAACTCAGATTCGGTTTCCTCCGCCGCCAGGAACTTCCCCCAGCTTGCCGCTGACCACTGCCGACCCCACCGCTCCAGGTCCAGGCAGGCATCGGGATCTCCCGTACCGCAATGCGCGGCAGCGCTGGACCACGGCCAGGCCGCCGCCTCCACCGCCAGTCCCGCACGCACCGGATTCCGTTCGGTATAGCGCAGAGCCTGCCACAAATGGCCTTCCTCCAGCGGGCAGGAATAAAACCGTCCCTGCCAGGCGTGGCCGCTCACCGTGTGCGCGGCGTTCCAGTACGCCGCATAGCGCCCATGGGTGGACTTCAACGCCACCGCCAGCGCCTCCGCGCGGCGCGGGATCACCACGAGGTGTATGTGGTTCGACATCAGGCAATATCCCACCACCGATATACCCTCCAGCCGCACCGCCTGCCGCAATAAATCCAGGTAAACCATCCGCTCCGCGTCGCTCGCCAAAATGCATTGACGACCATTGCCACGTTGCGTCACGTGGTGCGCTACATCCGCAATAACTACCCGAGGTAATCGAGCCACGGCAGGCATAATACTAGAAAACGTCCCGTCTGTCCCCGGTTTCCCCCAGAAATACACGTTCTGGGCGTTCGTCTGCGGCCCTTGGTGCGTCCAGGGGATTGCATGTTTGGATAGTAAGATCACAGTTGATGTTTCCATGTTAAGAACCGCGGAGGAAGCCAGACGGCGGCTACCTCCGCCCTACCGGCTGACCGTGCCTACCCGTTGGGTTTCCTTGGCCACGGCAGCGCGAACCCGCGCTCGGCCACACCCGGCAGGGTGACGGGCAGCCTGGCGTGGTTCTGGACCTCGCCGAACAGGGCCTTGACCGCGCTGATCTCCGACGTCGACGCCATCGCGTAAGCGCAGATATAGGTTTGGATGTTGGGGAAACTCTCGATAAGGTAAGGGCTGCCCAAGGCCACAACGACGGTCTTGTCCGTAGCCGCTTCCAGTACGCGCTGGAGCAACTGGCCGCTGGGCCCCAAAAGCCCAAAGGAGGTGGAAGTCTTGCCGTTGCTCATGACCTGCCGAGCTTGGTTATGGGCAACATAGGCGGCCACCACCACGCCTTGGGCCTTGTCGATGGCGCTCAGGATGTCGGCGGCGGCGGTCTGGGGGGAACGATTATCAAAGTAGAACACTGGCGCATGGGGGCGGCGGGAGCGCCAGGCTTTCTCAAACTCGCGTCCGTTGGCGCCTTCCAACCCTTGCCCGAGGACGATGGCGACCCACTCGGGCTTCGCGGGAGAATCCGGGCCGGGCGTCGGGTCCTTTTCCGCCGGCGTCCCGGTCTTGGGGAGGGGAAGCATCTGCCCGTTGTGGCGGACCAGGGTTACCGCCTCATCGGCAATCTGCTGCGCGAATTCCTTGTCCTCGGGTTTTCCGGTGAGCGCCGCAACCTGCTCGAGGTCCACCGTCCGCGTCCGGTCGAGGCCCACGGCGGCTTTCATCCTCAAGACCTTGCGCACCGACTCGTCGACGCGCGTCTCGGGAATCTCGCCGCTGCGCACGGCCTGGACGATGGCTTGGAATGGCGCGTCCACGTCCATGGGCGTCATGATGACGTCGCACCCCGCCTTCACCGCGTCCACCGCGGCCTGCGCCGCCGGGTCGCCCTGGCGCGGATCATAGAGTCCGGTCACGCCGCGCATCTCCAGAGCATCGCTCAACACGACTCCCTGAAACGCCAACTGGCCCTTCAGCACGTCGGTCACGATCTTTGCGGAATTGGTGGTGATCTTCTCGGGATCGGGCTCCAGGGCCGGGACTCGCGCGTGGACCAGGAGAATGGCGTCCACTCCCGCCTCGATGGCCTTGCGAAAGGGCGGAAACTCGACCGTCTGGAGGTGATCCACCGTGGCATCCACCGAGGCGATGGCGCGGTGGGAGTCAATCGCGGCGTCGCCGTATCCGGGGAAGTGCTTGGCGGTCGCCAGCAGCCCGTGCGCGCGCGCCCCGCGGATGAAGGCCGCCACCAAAGCCCCCACCTGCGCGGGGTCTTCGCCGAAAGATCGATCATTGATAATCGGGTTGGCGGGGTTGCTGTTCACGTCGGCGACGGGGGCCAGCGCCCAGTTGATGCCCACGGCGCGCGCCGCGCGGGCCGTGACGGCCCCCATGCGCTCGGCCGCCGCCGGGTCGTCCACCGCGCCCAGGGCCATGGGCCAGGGGAAGTCGGGCACGTTTTCCAGGCGCGAGGCCACCCCACGCTCCAGGTCCGCCGCCACCAGCAGCGGGAGCTTCGCGTCCGACTGCAATTGGTTGATCGTTTTGGCGGCGGCGAGCGGATCGACGCGCACCAAGCCTTGCGCATTCATGTGCGCCGCCAAAATCACCGAGCCCACATGGTCCTTCTGAAACCGCTCCCGAAGCCACTTGTAGTCGGCAGTTTCGAAGTTAGGGTACTGCGCATAGCTGCGCACTTGCAGCATTTGGCCGACTTTTTCTTCGAGCGAAAGTCCGCGCAGCGTCGCCTCGACCCATTGCTGGGCATCCTGCGTGAGCCTCGCCGGCTCGGACTTGTCCTGCGGTGATCCCGCTTCCGCCAAGCCCCAGCACGACAAAAGGGCGAAAGCCACGGCCAAGATGACCTTGGCCGCCGTCCACCGCCGCTGAAAATCCCCCTGAGCCCGCCACAGCGGGTGTGGCCGAGATCCTTGATTGTTACGGGACTCCGCAAGTAGTAGTGTCATTTGAAATGGGATCCCATCCCAAGGCCTAGTCCATTCCTCCCCGCTGCGTCGGAGCCGACACCAAAAGATGCGTGCCTACACCAGCCGGGGGCCCCCTCCGCGCTCCGGTTCAAACCAGATGTCGGATTCGTCCCGTTAAGAGCTACTCATCACGAAGTACACCCCAATCGGTGCCGTTCCACTTGTAACGGGGAAATTTCTTCTCAGAGTGTAACCCGTAGGTCTTCCCGTTCCAACTGAACTCGACCACGAGCAACTCCGAATTCGCAGAGCTCTTGGGCACCTCGCCATTCCAGACAGGGAGCTTAACGATGATCGTCCCCTGAGGCCCGACCGACGCTGTAGCTGCGCCCAGAACGCTCTCAGTGCAGAAGTTGGACTCTGTAGCCCCGTCAGCTTGCCAGATCTTCTCATAATATGGCGTCCGCGTATCGATCACATAAACTGCCATGCAGTGCCCAGTCCCGAAGTCATAAATCGAGAGCAAAACCTGCCCGCGTTTCTTCAGGCCCCGCGCGTCAACGTTCTGGAAACTATAGTCGAATTCATCCTCGCGACCTGCTGCGCGAAGCAGCTCCTTGAGCGTGCTCTTCGAGAGGCCAGATTTCTGTCCCCAGCGCCCTAGATCTAGGTCATGGAATTTTGGCCAGTTTGGATCCGGAGGGTAGTCATCCTGCGGTCTCGCAGAGCCCACAACAAATAGGGCAGCGACAACCGCCGGGGCTATGATTCTAATGCTCTTTTCGAACATCATGGTTCGTCCTCCAAGACCGCTGCGACCATTACCTCAGACGCTGCCGGCTCGCCAGGGTTGCCGTCAGGGGACAGGCGGCAAACACCATTCCCCTGCATGGCTCCCATCCTTCCAAGGGCGGGAGAGACCAGAAAAACGCTTGGCTTTCCCTAGAAGCAATAAGTGGCGATTGCTGCTACGTTGCTCACGTAATTTCCGCCCGTTGTCCTGATATCGAGATTGCCCGGCGAACCTGTTGCTGCCAAGCTCGGGGTCAGGCCCCCTGGTCCCGCGTTGTAACTCCGGATCGCCGTGCCAAGCGCCATCGTGGGACTCATCCCCTTGAACACGTTACTGCGGTAGTATCCGCCGAGAAGTCCGGCTGCAAAATTGGCAGCCGGGACGGGATCATACGCAAGGAGAATGGCATTTGGGAAGGCGCCAAAGTCGATCTGGAAGATTCCCATGCCCAGTCCGCCTTTATTTTGTGAGATATTTCGAAAGCCGGATTCTCTTATACCGATGGCCGCGAGAATCGTCGGATCGACACCATTTTGGAGAGAGGCGTCTTCGATCATTGACCAGTTGTCGAGAGCTCTTCCCACCGCAGCCATGTTCGTCCCAGCCGCCTTGAGGGCTTGATTGCATTTATCCTTATCGTATGTCGAGCTGTGTCCGCCGCACCCTCCCCCCCCGCCCCCAACACTGCCACCGCCTCCGGTCGGCCCCTGGAAGAGGTTCAGCAGATCCCACAAGGCACCAGTGTCGACCGAATTCGCATCGTCCGGGGCGATGCACCCGTTGTATGCGTCCCCATAAGGACAGTACCCATACAGCCCCGACGGGTCGATGTTCGATGTAGGATTATTCAGCACGTACGCATACCGGTTGAGGGACTGGGGGTTGGTGATGTCGCCCGCGAGCCGATCAGGGCTCATCCAGCGTTCGAGGCGCGAGCCGTAGCTTCGGGCGGGGGTCAAAAAGAGGTCGCTCTCGGCGTTGTACCAGGTCATCGCGGCCCAATTGGACTCGAACAGGTAGTGGCCCGACGTCCACGTCTGTCCCCAGGGATAGTAGAGCTGGTCTTGCGGCACACTGCCGTCGTGCGCCGTGGTCAGCCCCCAGGAGCCCAGCGCGTTGGCATGTTTGAAGTAAGTATCGCTTTGGCCATTGACATAGCTGGCCAGCACGCGCCCCGCCACGGGCTCGGTGAGCTCGTCACCTCCCCACCCGTCGGTCATGGTCGCATAGAGAAGGTTGCCGGCCGGGTCGTACATGTAAAAGATCTCCGGGTTTGCGCCCACCACCCCATACACCCGTTGCCCCAAGGCATCGTAGGTGTAAGTGGCCGTCGAGCCCGCGTCCACCTTGACCAATCGGCCCTCCGCATCCCACGTGTACGCATGCACGCTGTCGTTCGTCATGTTGCCCGCCGCGTCGTACGTGTACCCCGACGTCGTGATGCGGTTGGTCGAGGAGCTGAAAGTCAATTGCGTACAAGGGCCCACGGTGGTGCCATCACCGTTCAACAGACAGGACATGTTGCCGAATTGGCCGTTCGAGCTATCCTGCGTGTAGATGAAGTCCAGGTTGTAAGTGGAATTGCCCGTCGCCTGGGCTACGGTCAGCCGGTTCACCCCGTCGTAGGTGTAGGCGGCGGTGTGCGAAACGATGGAATAGTAGTTGTCCAGGTGGTAGTAACCCGTCACATTCCCGTTGTTGCCACTGGTGGCCTGCGCCGGCGCCGCGCAACTGCTGGGATTGCTCACTCCCACGTAGTAATTGTACACCAAACAGGCAATGGCCGACAGGTTGCCGGAGTTGCCCACCCGGATGCGCACCGGCTGCAGGCGGTTATTGAAATCCCAGGTCTCCTCGACCTGCGTGCATCCTGTCCCCACGCAGCCGTTTTGCAGTCCGCTGAGCGCCCCCCAGGCCGTGTAGGTCATGTTCTGGACCAGGGTCGGCGGATTCGTGGAGGTGTTCAAACTGCTCGTAATCCCGGAGACGCGCTGCGCGGCGGTGATGGCTTGCGTGATGGTGGTCCCGGTCGGGGTAACATAGCTGGCAATGTCGCCGGCCAGGTCGTAGTTCAGGGTCATCTCCCAGGCGCCACCGCAGTTGGTGTACATGGCGTCGCACTCCCAATCGTTGGTTGGCCGCCCCATGGGGTCGTAACTGTAAACCATCCCGGTTTGCACGCTGCCACTCGAGGTCGTTACGGCTTCGGTCAGGCGGCCCTTGGGATTCGTCAGCGTGCCGCTCGACCAACTGCCAATCGTAACCGAGCTTTGGTCGTAAGAAAAGGTCGCCGGAGGCGTGCCGTCAGAATAGGTCTTCCCGGTCAGCCGGTTCAGCGTGTCATAGGAGTAAGTTGTGGAGATACTTCGTGCGTCGGTGCGGGTGCAAACCGCGCTCGGGTCGCCGCTGCAGATCGCTCCGGTGGTGGGGTAAGTGTAGGTCGTCGTGCCGGATTCAGGCGTGCAGGCGCTCGTCAAGCGGGAAAGGAAGTCATACCCGTAGCTGCGGCTTACCGCAGTCGACCCCGAGGTGCAGGGAGTTTGACTGCCTTGCGTCACGCTCAGCAGATCGTTCAGCGTGTCGTAGGTGTAGGTCGTTTGGTAGTTCAGCCCGGAGGGATTTTCCGTCACCGAAGTAATCCTGCCCAGGGCGTCCGCGCAGGTTATGCGCACCTTGCTTGCTTCGTCCGTGCTTGTGGTGCAATAGGAGGAATTGGAGGAGTTGGGGGCGTAAGTGAGGCCCACGGTGTTGCTATCCGGAAGCGTGATGGCGCTGGCGCCTTCCGGCCGGTTAAGGGCATCATAGGAGTAGCTGGTGACTCCGTAGGAGGGGTCGGATGTCGTGTAGTAAGGGTTACTCACGCTCGCCACGCGGCCCAATTCGTCATACTTGGTGTCAACAAAGGTGGAAGCCGAGTTGTCTTGAGACTGGTAGACGCGCCCTAAGCCGTCCAGTAGCTGCGTGGTCTGGTGGTTGACCCCCGTCCTGACCAGTTGCGAGTTAACTACGCTGAAATCCCCCTGCGTGTCGTTGTAGGTGGTCGTGAGCTTGCCCCCATCAGGATAATCCGTTTCGATAAGACGCCACATGCTGTCGTATTTGAGAACGGTTTTGAGGCCGGTGGTCTGGCCGTTGGCATCCTCAACGCTGGTCACGACGCCGCCATTGCAGTCCCAGCCCAGGGTTGTAGTCAGGCTGCCGGAGGTAATGGTTGTGGGAAAAGCCGTGTTGTTGCCGCAAGTGAAGCTGGGGTAAGTTGTGCCGTTGCCTTTATAGTCGGTCGACGCCGTCATCACTCCGTACGAGTTCGGGGTGAATGTGCGGCTGAGGACGGCGTGGGAAAACCGGGGACAGACGGGACGTTATACTAGTTTTTCGCCTTGCTGGAACGCGACCTGGCATCATGCCGGGTGACTTTTGGGAACGCAAACGCGTCCTGTCTGTCATCGGCGACCGGTTTTCGCGGACGGCCTCCTTTTTGGGGAGCCAGGCGGCGCTCGGTGGTCTGTTCGAGTGCGGCGATGAACTCCGCTGATCCCAGCGGACGCCCCGTATGGGTACACTGCCGCAGGGCGTCCAACTCGGATTCGGTTTCCTCCGCCGCCAGGAACTTCCGCCAGCTTGCCGCTGACCACTGCCGACCCCACCGCTCCAGGTCCAGGCAGGCATCGGGATCTCCCGTACCGCAATGCGCGGCAGCGCTGGACCACGGCCAGGCCGCCGCCTCCACCGCCAGTCCCGCACGCACCGGATTCCGTTCGGTATAGCGCAGAGCCTGCCACAAATGGCCTTCCTCCAGCGGGCAGGAATAAAACCGTCCCTGCCAGGCGTGGCCGCTCACCGTGTGCGCGGCGTTCCAGTACGCCGCATAGCGCCCATGGGTGGACTTCAACGCCACCGCCAGCGCCTCCGCGCGGCGCGGGATCACCACGAGGTGTATGTGGTTCGACATCAGGCAATATCCCACCACCGATATACCCTCCAGCCGCACCGCCTGCCGCAATAAATCCAGGTAAACCATCCGCTCCGCGTCGCTCGCCAAAATGCATTGACGACCATTGCCACGTTGCGTCACGTGGTGCGCTACATCCGCGATAACTACCCGAGGTAATCGAGCCACGGCAGGCATAATACTAGAAAACGTCTCGTCTGTCCCCGGTTTCCCGCGCACCGTGAACCGAGGTTTGTTTAGAAACCTCGCAAAAATACATTTTATGCTTGACTTCTTGTCGGATTGTCTGTATAGACAGAGGCATCTTAATCGGGCCTTATAATTCCAGATGACCGTAATCGCATTCGTTTAGACCCTTCCAGAAAGGAAAGCGCGGCTGGCAGGGTGGCGGGACGTAAGCAGAGGTATATTCGCCGCGACCGAAGGATTCCAGACACCATTCTGGATTCTCACTTCCGATTCTCAATTGGGGAGGCATCATGAACGGGACAAAAGATATGACCATGGGCAAAGAAGGCCGCGGTCGGTGCTGGCGGGTTCTGTGGCTCGGCTTTGTCGTTATCCTAATGGTTTCGGCTGACCTTCCGGTCAGCTTGGCCACTGGGCAGTTCATCGATCACAACACGCCGGGCTTTGTAGCGACGGCGCGGAACCTTGGTCCGGAAGATCCGTCCAAGATTATTGACGTCACCATTTGGCTGCGCATGCACAACCGCGCGGACCTGGATAACTTGGCCAATGAACTCTATGACCCAGCGTCATCGCAATATCGCCATTGGCTCAAGCGTGCCGACTTCGCGGCTAAGTTTGCGCCGACGGCTCAGGAAACAAAGACCGTCGAAGAATTTCTTGCCTCGCACAACCTGCCGGTCACCGCGCTAGGTCCTGAAAACGGTTTCGTGCGGGCCCGGGGTACCGTCGCCGATGTCCGCAAGGCTTTTCGGGTGCAAATCGACAAATTCGACGTAAACGGTGAGACCCACCGCGCCAACACCGCCGATCCTTATATCGAAGGGCCCGCCGCGACGCTGGTGCAAACAGTTTCCGGACTGGATGACCTGAATTTTCGGCACCCGTTGGCGACCCGGACGATCCTTCCCACGATTGATGCCGGAAAAGCCGAGGCACCTGTTTTCGAAGCTGCCCCTTCTGCAGCTGATCCTGGTTTCTTCACCTCCCACTGCTTCCTCGGGGTAGGAACCCAAAACTTCACCTCCCATGGGACGTATCCTACTGCGACCTATCACGGCAATGGCTACTTTGCACCCGACAACGGGCCGGGTTGCGGCTACACACCTCCGGAAATTCAGGCCGCTTACAATCTGACCGGCTTGTACCAAGAGGGGTACACCGGCGCAGGGCAGACCATTGTGATTTTAGACTCTTGCGGTTCGCCCACCATTTTGCAAGATGCCAACGCCTTCTCCGCGAGATTTGGCCTACCCGCGCTGAACTCATCGAACTTTCAGATCATCAACTACCTCGCGGCGTGCGAGGGTGTTAACCTCGAAATCAACCTGGATGTGGAGTGGGCCCACGCCATCGCGCCCGGCGCCAAGCTCGACTTGCTCATTGCAGGGTCTGGTTCCGTGGAGGAGATTGATGAGGCGGAGTTCTTCGCCATTTTCAGCGGGCTGGGCAACGTGATCTCGGGCAGCTATGGGTTGCCCGAGCCCTATCTTTCCGATACCGAGTTAACAAACGAATTAAATATTAGCGAACTTGCAGCGGCGTTTGGCATTTCCGCCAATTTTTCGAGTGGCGATTCCGGCGATTTCACTCCCTACTATACCTATCTTCCCGCAGTCCAGGCTCCGGCTTCCACTCCCTTCTCCACGGCGGTGGGCGGTGTCAGCCTAGCATTAACTTCCCACAACACGATCGCTTTTCAGACCGGATGGGGCACGAATTCAACAAATGTTGAGGCATTTGGGTCCGTTGCTGATCCTCCCTATTCCGGATTCGATCAGGGTTCAGGCGGAGGCGCAAGTGAACTCTTCTTCAAGCTCCCGTTCCAGAATAGTTTGCCGGGCTCGTTCCGTCAGGTTCCGGATATTTCCTGGTTGGCCGATCCATTCACCGGGGGGGTAATTCTGTATACCGTACCGGGTGTTTATCCGCCCCAGGTCTGGAGTGTCACCGGCGGTACCAGCTTGGCCTGCCCCATGTTTTCCGCCCTGTGGGCGATTGCCAACCAGGAAGCTGGTGTGTCACTCGGCCAAGCCGCAGCTTACCTGTATACGATGCCGGAAGGAGCGATCACCGACGTGGTTCCCTACGGCTCGGCAGCCAACGTTACCGGGACCATTCGTGAATCCAGCTCGCAGGCAACACTCTATACTGCCGCCGAGCTGGCAGGCCCCTTGGAGGGCACAACCAATTTCTACAGTGTCATTTATAACAACCCCGATGGAGGTGGGAACGCCTTCGTTCTCACCTTCGGCACGGATACAAGCCTGACGACCACCCTTGGCTGGGACAATGTAACCGGCTTGGGAACGCCAAACGCCAAGGCTTTTGCCGACTATTTCAATCCCCACCCTGCGCACCATTCGGAAAGCCCATCGGAAAGCAAATAAGATTGGGAAGCAGGGATGCTGTATCGAGCTCAAAATATTTACTGTGGCTTGGTTGGGCTGGTGGTGCGCCCACGGGCATAAGCGATGAGGGCGGCAAAGCGCGAATCCGAGTGGAGGGGCTGAAGATCGGGATCGCCTTCGATAGCCGCCGCATCCGTTGGACTGAGACCGTGATCGAGTGCCTGGCGCAAGAGTAACAGCGCCGCATCCGGGTTTCCCCGGTGCGTCGCCACGCAGGCTAGGTTGTAGCTGGAAAGAGCGGTGTCGGGGTGGTCCGGCCCCAGGACGCGGCGTTGAATATCGCGCACTTCGAGGAATTGTTCCTCCGCTTCTGCGTACTTGCCCATATGCATGAGAAGGTCGGCGAGGTTCATCATCGCTCTCAGCGTCTGGGGGTGGTCCTGGCCTAGCACATGCCGTTCAACGTCAAGCGACTGACGGCTTAGCTGCTCGGCCTCGGCAAAGCGCCCTTCTTGTTCCAGGGTGCCAGCGAGGTTATCCATCGACTTCAAGGTGTTGGGGTGCTCAGGGCCCAAAGTGCGGCGCCAAATCTCCAAGACTTGGCGTTCGAGCTGTTCCGCTTCGGCGTAGCGGCCTTGATCTCTCACCACAATGGCGAGATTGTTCAGGGGAGCCACCGTGTCGGGGTGGTCCAGCCCCAGCTTACGGCGGCGAATATCGAATACCTGGCGAAGGAGAGTTTCCGCCTCTGGGTAGCGACCCTCCGCCCTGAGAGCGTTGGCCAGGTTATTCATGGACTTCAGGGTGTCGGGGTGCTCCGGCCCCAAGCTGCGGCGCAAAATTTCAATATTCTGCCGTTGCAGCTTCTCCGTCTCGGCGTAGTGACCCTCCTCGAATAGGACAACCGCCAGATCGCTCATCGACCGCAACGTGTCGGGGTGGGCGGGACCCAGAACGCTGCGGCGAATCTCGGCTGACCGCCGGAGCAGCGATTCGGCGCGTGGGTAGAGGCCTAGATTCGCGTAAACAGTGCCCATCACCTGCATCATTTGAGCCTGGAGTTCGGGGTCGCGTGCCAGGCCGGTATTGACCTCGCTCGAAGCTTTATCTAGGACTTCGTGGGCGGTGATACTGTTGCCGCGAGCTTCACTCGGGTTGGAGACCTTGAACATGCTGGTCATAAAGGCGGTGATGCGATCGGCGCGATCGCGCTCGCGTGTGATGCGGCGCAATTGCAGGGCCTGGGCAAGGGCAAACGCAGCGAGTACCACGACAGCGGCGGCGGCCACCGCGACACCAAGGCGATGCCGCCGAATGTACTTGCGGGCGTGGTAGGCGACGCTCGGGGCATGCGCGGTGACGGGCTCGTTGCGCAGATGCCGGTTGATATCCTCGCCGAGCTCGGAGGGTGACCCGTAGCGGCGCGAACGGTCCTTTTCGATCGCTTTGAGGGTGATGGCGTCGAGATCGCCGCGCAGTTGCCGGGCGAGCATTCGGGGTTCCGTGCGCCGGTTGCGGGCCGTGGTGGTGGACTGCTCGCCGAGCGTGCGCAGCTTCGTGCTCGGCTTCGGCGCTTCATCTTCGCGCAGCTTGTGCACGACCTCATCGAAGCGCAGGTTTCGGAAATCGTGCGGAAGCGCGCTTATCAGCAGTTCATAAAGGATTACGCCGAGTGAGTAGACGTCGGTGCGCGTGTCAATGTCTTCCCCGCGCGAGTCGGCCTGCTCGGGGCTCATGTAGGCGGGTGTGCCGATGATCGAGCCTATGCGGGTGACCATGGATCGGTCGGTGAGCGGCTGCGCGGTCGCTTTCGCTACCCCGAAATCGATGATTTTGGGCGTCGGCTTGCCGTCCACTTCACTAACCAGAATGTTGGAGGGTTTCAGATCGCGGTGGATGATCGCTTTCTGATGGGCGTGCTGAACGGCATCGCAGGCGCGAATGAATAATTCCAGCCGTTCGCGCGTGGTGAGCTTGTGCTTGTCGCAATAGTCCGTGATGGGCATGCCGATCACGTACTCCATCACAAAGTACGGCCGGCCCTGCGGGGTGGACCCGGCTTCGAACACCTTGGCGATGCCCGGGTGGTCCATCAGCGCCAGCGCCTGCCGCTCGGCTTCGAAGCGCGCCACCACTTCGCGCGTGTCCATGCCAGCTTTAATCAGTTTGATCGCTACGCGCCGGCGGACCGCCTGCTTCTGCTCGGCCAGCCACACCTCCCCCATGCCGCCCTGGCCGATCGGCTGGAGCAGATGATAGGAACCGATGACGGCGCCGACGCTCGCCTCAGTCGCTCCGGACGTGCTGGTGTCGATCTCGCTCTCGCCCTTGTCAGGGCGTGCTGGGTCTTCGGCGCCTGAACCGCCCTGATCGTTGGCTTTGGATGGGTCGGCAGTCATGTCGGATCTGTCTCCTTGCGGCATGGATGATAGCGGCGAACCTTCCAGGAACGAACTCGCCCACGGTTTGTGGTTTCCCCTTACCGCCCAAAGCTCCCCATCAATTCTGCCTGCACAAGGATATGGCCTTTCATAGCCGCGTCGACATCCTTGCGGCGGACGGGGGCGTGCAGGTCCAGGAGGGTGTCCAGGGCATAAAGGCGGAAGAAATATCGATGGGGTTGACCCGGCGGGGGGCAGGGGCCGCCGTATCCGTTCGCGGGGAAGTCGTTGACGCCTTGCTTACCGCCTCCCGCAATGGCGTCGCCCGCGGGCACCTGCTCGGGCAATTGCCGCGCCGACCCGGGCAGGTCGTACACCACCCAGTGAACCCAGGTTCCCCCCGGAGCGTCCGGGTCATCCACAATCAGCACGAAGCTCCGAGTGCCGGGCGGGGGTTGGCTCCAGGAAAGAGCAGGCGAGATGTTGGCCCCGCTGCACGTGTACTGCGTGGGGACCGTGCCGCCCGGGCGGAACGCCGTGGTCTTCAATTCCAGCTTTCCGGGAGGATCCTTGGCCACCGCAACATTCGCCGCCAGAATGACGAGCCCGACGAGCAGAGTCAGTTTGCCAATGCTCCGAACTTCTTGAGTGTACAACGAGGCGCGGCGTGGGGCCGGGCGGGAGATGGGCACGCCCGTGAATTCACTGCGAGATTGAATGGAACCAACCGGCATGGCGCACACCCTCCTTGGGAGATGCAAGATCCGCGCTAGCGCGATGAGAAGAGGAAGGACTCCAGCATGTCGGCCCGCGCCTTTTCGTCAGAGGCGATGACGCGCAGCAAATCCTGAACGGAAATCATGCCGCGATAAGTTTCATTCGCGTCGACCACCGCCAAGTGGTAAATGCCGTGTTTCTCCATCAGCCGCACACACTCGTCCAGATGCGTGGCGGGCGGGACGGTGATCAGACGCGAACTCATCACTTCGGAGACCCGCATCCAGGCCGGACATTTGTTTTCCGCCGCCACCTTGTCGGAAATATCACTTTGCGATACAACTCCTGCCAGCTTGCCGCCCGGCGTGATGACCCCCACCGCGCGCACCTGCTTTTCGCGCAGGTAGCGGGCCGCATCATAAACCGTCGCGTCCTCGGTGATCGAGTAAACTTCGCTGCGAGAGTGAATCAAATCTTCAACCTTCATGTTAGCCCCCAACCGGCGTGAACGTAGGGCCATCTTAAACCTGAATTCCCGGAATCGCAATATGATTTCGGTAGAAATGTCCTGAGCTTACCAAGATGAATTCGGTCGAAATATCACCGCATCCCGCGATGATTTCGGTAAAAATGTCATAAGGGAATACAAGGGGTATGGGGGGAACTGCCCCTATTCGTGGGGATTCTTGCTTTATCCACAATGCGGCAGGCTTCCGGGCCTACGTCAGGAAAACAATATGCGATGGTGTGCCGATGGGCGTGTAATAGCCTGTGAAGGTCAGCGCCCCGGTTTGGCGATTGATGCGGAAAGTGGTGACGGCATCGCCGCGCTGATTGCAGCAGTATAGGAAACTCCCCGTGGGATCGATGTTGAAGCTGCGCGGGTAATCGCCGCGGGTCCATTCTTCGCCGCCGAACGCGAGCGTGCCCGTGGCGCTGATGGGAAACCAGGCGATACTATCGTGCAGCCGATTCGCGGCGTAGAGGAACTTGCCATCCACCGAGATCATGACTTCGGAAGTAAAGTTCGTGCCCACAAAACCCTTCGGCAGACTGGAGAGGGTTTGCTTTTCTGTGAGCCTTCCACGGGTCGAGTCATAGTCGAAGGCCACCAGCGTCGAGCCCTCTTCCTGGAGCGAATAAAACCATCGGCCTCCCGGATGAAACGCGAAGTGGCGCGGCCCGTCGCCCGGCGGCAGCGCAACGGAGTCGGGATCGTTGGGCGTGAGCTTGCCCGTTTCCCCATCGAACTTCCAAATGAAAATCCGGTCCAGCCCAAGATCACTCGCGAACACAAAGCGTCCCGCCGCATCCGCCTGAATCATGTGCGCGTGGGGTTTGTCGTGCCCACTGATGGCAAAGCTGCCGACCGGCGCGCTGTGGGGGCGCTCGGGGCCCACGACGCCCTGATGGTGAACCACGTCTGCCGCGGGACCCAATTCGCCACTCGCATGGATGGGAAGCACCGCCACGGTCCCTCCCGCATAGTTGGCGACCAGCACAAACTTCCCCGAGGGGTGAACACTCAAATGGGCAGGTCCGGCGCCTTCCGAGCTGACCGTGTTGAGCAAGGTCAAGTGCCTGCGGTGACGATCGACGGCGTAAGCGCTGACCGAGCCGGAGTTCCCGCCCGCGAAATTTGAGACTTCATTGGCCGAATACAGATGCGCGCCTGAAGGCTGAAGCGCCAGGCAGGAGGGATTGGCATCATTGGGAATGATCTCGCGTTGGGTTAGCGCGCCGCTGGCGGGATTCACTTCGAACACATAGATGCCCTGCCCGCGACCCTTCGCTCCTTCCGGGCCTTGCGGTGAGCTGTAGGTGCCGACGTACATCAGGATGCGGCGGGGGGCTGGCTTGGATAAGCTCTGCCCGGCCCTCGCGGCAACTGGGGCCATGGCCACGGCGCCGGCGGCCGCTTGCAGAAAACTGCGGCGCGAGGTTCGCCCCCAAGGCCGACGCGGGGATTCCTCACGATCGTTTGACATGGGAGTTCTCCTTTAGCCCGAACGGCGCAAGCCCGCCACCGGGCCCGCGCCGTTCAGTCGAAGGCGCCACGCGCTCTATGAATTCGTCTTGGGAAGATAAGCAATGAGGTATGTGACGGACCTTCCACCGCAGCGGTCACTAGCGAAGGACTAAGACTTCTTTACTTCCTCGGGCTTCTTTTCTTCCTCGGGCTTCTTTTCGTCTTTCTTATCGGAAGAACCTTCCATTCCGCCGCGCAGGGCGTCCTTGAACTCGCGAATACCTTTTCCTAAACCCTTGCCCAGCTCCGGCAATTTGCCGGGTCCGAACAGGATCAAGACGATCAGCAAGATGAAAATCAGGTGAGTCGGGCTTAGCAACCCTTCCATTCGTTATTCTCCTTCCGGGTTGGCCGAGGCGCCTATTTCTTATCGGAGGGACCTTCCATGCTGCCGCGCATGGCGTCCTTGAACTCTTTAATACCCTTTCCCAATCCTTTTCCCAGTTCCGGCAATTTGCCAGGCCCGAACAGAATCAGGACGATCAGCAAAATGAAAATCAGATGAGTCGGTGATAGCAAACCTTCCATAGTTATTCTCCTCCCCGATCGGCGCCGTCGCCGACGGAACAGATAAACGCATTATAGCCCATGGCGGTCCAGAACCCAATCACGATTCGCGTGAAGGGAAAATCATATTCCCCGGGGTCTGGTGCTCGGCCTGGCACTTCTTCCGGTAAAGCGTCGCGTAGCTTTCCGTAATGTACTCGCGGCGTGTGTAACCAAGCTGGCGCGCCACCTCGTCGATCCAGCGCTGCGGGCCTTCCAATTCCAGGTAATTGCCGATGGGCGTCTCGTCGAACACCAGGTTCGGCGCGTCCACCACGTCGCGTTTGCCGCGCGGCGCGTAACTGGTGCGAAACTTCTCGTAGCAGAAGACCTCGCGCAGGCCCAGGAGAAGCAGGATCTCTCGCAGGCTGTGGCCGTCTTCCACCTGGGTTTCAATCTCCCGGCGAATCTTGAAGTCGCGCGAACGCAAGGGCGCACCCTTGTAAGTCAGCAGGCCCTGGTCACCGGCAAAGCGCAGGCGAAGAAGGCAACGCGCTTTGCGCAGCCGCTGGTCGGGAAAATCGAACAGGTAGTTGCTTTCGAAGTGGCGCGCTTGAACGGATCGAAAGCCCAGTTCCGCGAGGCGCCGGCGGATTTCCTTGGCGTCCCTGACCATCAGCTTGATCTCGGTCTCGTTGCGATGTTTCATGCCGGAAGGCGCGACCTCAGAATTCCCGTTCCAAAATGAAATCCGGCAGAGAGTGCAAGGCCTCTTTGTAAGGCGAGTCAGGATAGCCTTCCAAGAACCTTCGCGCTTTGGCGGAAAAATCCTGGGCTTTTTCCCGCGCCGCCTGAAGCGTACCGTAATGGTCGATCAGGTCGAGGATCTCCGCAAATTGCGCGGGCTGGAATCCCCCCTCTTCCAGCACCCGTGAAACCTTGCGAGCTTCCGCCGGAGTGCACCGTTGCAGGAGGTAAATCAAGGGCAACGTCATCTTGCCTTCGCGCACGTCGTTGCCGATGGGCTTGCCCAGTACTTCCTCCGAGGAGGTGAAGTCCAGCACATCGTCGATCAGTTGAAAAGCCCAGCCCAGGTTAATGCCATAGAGGCCCAACCGAGTTTCCTCTTCTTCATTCTTGCCGCCCAGCAGGGCGCCCAAGCGCAGGCACGCGGAAAACAAGCAGGCGGTCTTGCGATAGGCCAGCTCCAGGTATTCTTCTTCGGTAACGGTAGGCTTCCGCAAGCAAGTCAATTGGAGCAGTTCGCCTTCCACCATGACCTGGGTGAGCCGAATCAGAACGTCCAGAATGCGGAAATTCCGTTCGTTCAGGGCGATGTTGAAGGCCTGCATGTAAAGCCAGTCGCCCGCCAGCACGCTCATGGGATTTCCCCACCGGGAATTCGTGGAGGGCCGCCCGCGGCGGGTATCAGCCTCGTCGATCACATCGTCGTGCACAAGGGTGGCCGTGTGAATCATCTCCACCACCGCACCCATGCGGACGGCCGCCATTCCCTCGTAGCCGCACAACCTCGCCGACAGCAGCACCAGCGCCGGACGCAGCCGTTTTCCCCCGCCTTCCTGCAAGTACTGGCCGATATCGGTAATGGGGCGGATGCCTGTAGTGGTCTGAACGCCGAACTCCTCCTCCACTCGGAGGAGGTCCGGACGGACCAATTCCAGGACTTCCTTGAAGGTCAGATGGTTGACGGACGCCAAGCGCCAATTCTCCCTCGCCCCGTCTGTGGGCTGTGCCAAATCAATTTTGGAAGGCAGACTGGAGGGCGATCCCACAATTATTCATAGTCCCACAAAAAACCCATCAAGGGAAGGGGCAAGTGGGTCCGTTCACCACCATAGCGCCGGGGAAAAAGTCGGGAGCATGAAGCCAGCGCAGAGTCGGGCGCACCTTGCCTCGCTCTGCAATACAATAAATTTCTTGTTTTCTTAACATGCATTTTGGGGCGCGGGCTGAATCTCGCGGCTTCGGTCCAAGAGACCCCTCATCCGCTTCGTACCTCAGCACCATCTCCCCTGGGAGAAGGTCGGAAATTCAACCGCCCTCTCCGAGGGGAGAGGGTGGCGGCCATGCGCCGCCGGGTGAGGGGTCACTTCGCGGGCGGGCGCAGAGTGAAACTCGGCGTTTTCGGCATGAGAGGAATGACAACGGGAAGGGTCAGAGACGTGAATCGCAGAGCTGTGCTCGCTGTGCGCCAGCAGGCCATTACGTCACTTCTGGGATCGCAGACATTTTCCTTGAAAGATGCGGGGGGAGGGTATATTTTCATCACGTTAGTTACTTTAAATCGTCGCAATTCTAAGGGGCCCAGATGAACCTTGCACGCGTCGGCTGCTTCCTCCTAGGCGATCCTCATCCCGTCGTGGTCCTTGTATCGCTAACCGCACGCTGTCCACTCTGGAGGGGGTTTCTACAATATGCACTAACTTCTGCGAGTCAGCCCGTTTCCGCCTCGTTTCTGCTTACTGAAAGTTGTGCAATAACTTCAACTCGACCGTGCCCCTGATGAATAGCTGAGCTCGAAGAGTCGGCTTCAGGACAGAAGGATGGACAGGCGAATCCAAAGAATTCTGGACACGCTAGCACAACCACATCCGACTCGAAGGGGGATGAAGAATCTCGCTCAATCCGTGAACCTATCTACCTCTCGCCTCCGACACCTTTTCAAAGTCGAGGTGGGGACCTCCTTAGGAAAGTATCTCAAGTCAATACAGATGCAACTGGCGAAGAGGATTTTAGAGAGTTCATTCCTCAACGTCAAAGAGGTAGGATTTGCAGCAGGGTTCGCTGATGAGACCCACTTCATACGCGAGTTCAAGAAGGCATATGGTGTAACCCCGGGGCGATTCCGTTTACGTTTGAAGGGCCACCGCAGAACCCTTCGACAGGGCACGGGGAGGGCAGCCTAGCCCAGAAAGCCGATAAATAGCCACCTTCTCCGCCATTTAGCTACTTTCCCATATTGATTGTTATTGTGCTGTCGGCCACCTTCGCTCAAGATACGTGGCGAGCGTGATGTTGACTATCCAAATCTAATCGGAGTGCGCCTGTTGTGAACTCATCCAACAAACTCGAAGCATTATCTGATGTTGCTACCATTACAGTTGCGCTTTTGCTTTCCATTGTATTGGTCAAAGAGTTTCTCATTCCGCGCCCAAAACCAAGCAGCCATCCGGCCCTGTCGCACGTAAGCAAGGGCACCAACCTCAAGAACTCGCTGCTGGACGTCGATTGGGCCAAGAACGGGCGGACCCTTGTTCTTGCCATCTCAACCAACTGCCATTTTTGCTCGTGTGGGTTCCGGAAATTCTGAGCCGTTATTTCCAGATATTCTGAACCGTTCTGTGGTGCCTGGCAAGGGCTCCTCCAACTTAAGATGACGTGTGCGTCCGGAGGGTCCATCGAGGCGGATGAACCTTCCTCGTTCCAGGACACGGTCGAGGATGGCGGCGGCCAGGTCCTCGTCGTGCAGCACCTTCCCCCATTCATTCAAGGGCTTGTTGGTGGTGAAGATCATGGGCCGCTTGCGCAAGTGGCGGTTGTTCACCACATGGAAAAGGACGTTGGCGGCGTCGGGCGCATAGGTTAAGTAGCCGACCTCGTCGACGACCAACACGTGGGGGTGCGTGTAGGTGGCGAGCGATTCCTGGAGCCTTCCTTTCTTGCTGGCGTTGGAGAGATCTTCGATCAACTCCGCGGCGGTGGTGAAAAGCGTCTCGAAACCGTTCTGGATGGCACGATAGCCGATGGCCACGGCCAGATGAGTCTTCCCGCGCCCGGTCTTGCCGTGCAGGATGAGGGAGCGTCCCTCGCTGACCAACTCGGCTCCCAGATAGGAGCCGAGCAGCGCCAGGCGCAGCGTGGACTGGAGCGAGAAATCGAACTCGTCCATGGTCTTGAGGAAAGGAAAGTGGGCGCTGCGCGTGAGGCGCTGCAGACGCGTTTGCTTTCTTCCCGCCACCTCTTCCGCCAACAAGAGAGTGAGGAAGTCGGCGTAGGACCACCCTTCCTTCTCCGCCTGCACAGCGACGTCCTGGTAGATGCGGCGCATGTGTGCCAAGTGGAGACGCTTGAACAGAGCCTCGCGCTCCGCCTCCGAGAGGCTCCGGCTCTGAGCAACAGGATTATCGTTGGCGCCCTTCACGACTTCACCTCCTGGGGAAAAAGCTTCTCCCCTCGCGCTCGTACCCGAAACAAGAACCTCCGCCGTCGCGGGTGCTGCTCCCCCTTCGATACCCCGAGGGGGAGAGAGGAGAGGGTCGCTGTGGAAATGACGCGCCGAGGAAAGCGTGGAAAACTCAAACGGCGAGTTTTCCACCCTTCCCTCCGCGCTTGGAAATCCGGCAAAGAACGCCGGATTCCCACATTTCCACAGCGACGACGGCGGGGGTATCTCCTCACGGCACCGCCTCCTGGAAAACCAGGGAGCGTTGCAGGAAGTTCTCCACGTAGGCGGCACTGAAGACCTCCTCTTTGAGCCCCTCCTCCATCGCCCGCCGTAAAACCTCCGGACCGTGGCTCTGCAGGACCTCGTGCAAGCGATCCACTTCGCCCAGCCACTGCCGCGGTCGGCGATGCACGATCTCGGTCAGATAGCGCAAAGCCGGCTCGCCCAAATCCAACAGCTGTTGCCTTTTCAGATAACGCTTGCCACGCTTACCGGACACGGCGGCCACTAGCGCCGCGCGGTGCGCCGCCAGCGTCGAGCCCTCGTGGGGAGCGAACTTTCGGGGATGCACCGCTTCGTGCCGGCCGGCCACGATGCGCACCCGGTCCGCGTACAAATACAGCGTCCCCGGCATGCTGATCGCCTCCGGCGGCATCGAGTAGGCATGGCCGTCGTGCATCACGGTCCCGGTGGGGCCTACATAGACCGGGATGCGCAAGGCCAACTCCTTCGGCCCCACCTTCAAGGCACGCAGGCGCGGCGCCTCCTCGGCGAGGCGTACGACGGGGATCACTCCCGTCGCCCGGCAGGGTCGCTCCTCGTTCACTTCCCGATGCCACTCGCCCAGTTGCTGCTCCAGATCCTCGGGGTCCTGGAAGCGGCGCACCTTAAAGAAGGAGCCCTTCACGAAACCCACCAGGTTCTCCACGGCTCCCTTTTCCTGCGCCCGGTAAGGCCAACACAGCTCCACCCCAATACCCATCTCCAAGGTGGCGCAGGCGAAGACCGGATTCCATTCGCTCACCTCACCATTCCTCCGCCACTTCAGCGCCACGGTCTTGGGCCGGTCGAACACGCACACCAGCGGCGCTCCTCCCCAACTCGCCAGATGCTGCGCCAAGCTCCGCACCAGACTCTCCACCGTCTCATCCTTTACCAGCGAGACACGCACCCAGCGCGAGTACTTCAGACGCGAGGCAAAGAAGTGGATGCGCCGCACCGATCCGTCCCGAAACTCCACGTCCACCTGCCCGAAATCGTGCTGGCTGAATTCGCCGGGCAGACCCTCGAACCGCACCAGGGGTTTCACCTCCTTCGGCCGCCAAGAAGCCACCAAGCCGTACAGCGCGCTCTTGCCTCCCGCGTAGCCCGCCTGCCGCACTCGCCGCAACACCTCCACCGACGGCAGGTCGGCCCTGTCTTCCAAAATCTCCACCACGAGTTTCCGGAAATTCTCGACCTGGCTGGGCCGGCCAATCCGCCGCTTGCCTCGCTCCGCGGCATCGTCAACGTGCACAACGGGAACTTCCTCCGCGATACGCTTGATGGAGCTCAGGGAAACTCCCGCCAACCCCGCCACTTCAATCTTCGCGTGACCCGCCTTCAGTAAGACTTCGATCTCGTGTCGTTTTAACATCCCCAACATCCTCCTCCCTCCGCCCCGCTCGAATACCAACAACAAAGCGGCGCAAAGGGAAGTTTCTAACTCTTCCCGCTCTTCTCAAACGGCTCAGAATTTCTGGAATTTAGGGGGTCAGAATTTTCGGAACTCGCAGCTCGGAGAGCGCCCCGTTCTTTCAGAGAATTGCAACGGAGCCGAAGGATGGTGTGAAGTTGCTGGCGCTTCTCCCACAGTCCGTGATGGAGGGGAAGCAATATCTCGAGAAGCTGGGAGTGCCCGTTGACGACCTACGGCAGGTGCAACTTCAATCGATAGGCGTCACCGGAACTCCGACCCTTCTCCTAGTTGACAGTACTGGAACGGTTGTAGACGTCTGGGCGGGAAAGCTTGCTCCGGACGGGGAACAAAAGGTGTTATCGGCTCTAAGGAAGAGCGCGCCTGCCTAAGTCCACGTCTTCGGAGGGGAGAACAGCTATGCTGAAGCCAGGTGAGAGTTTGAGGTTTGTAGCACGCGTGAGAATGCTCTGCATGGAAGGGAGGTGACCCTGCTATGATTCACACAACGCTTAAACTGTGGAAGGCAGGCAAATCAGTCTTCAGGATTGCTCTTGTCGGGGCTTGTTTGGTCTTGCTGGGAAGCGGACCACGGCCCCTTTGTCAAGATTGCGAGGAACCGAGGGACGCGACTCCGCCCCCCTACGACATGGACTGCGGTACAGAGGAGTATACTCTGACCGCCTGGTTTATGGGTATCGATTACGATGAAAGCGTTTATGACGCTGATGGTGTCTGCTATGTATATACGGATTGTAGTTGCGGGTATAACAACGGTGATGTCCAAGGTTATCGGAGCATCATGATCAGGAAGACGGTTGCTCCTTACGATTGGGAGATTTGGTGGAATATCACCTCCATCACAGGACCTTTCTACACACCTTGTACGTCTGGGACCTGCGCTGGCAAGGGAGTCACGATGAAGACAGGCAAGGATGTATACACATACGCCGGATACGACGAATTTTGCTGTTCAGATTGAGGTGCTACGATGAGGTCGCTCATAAGGATGGTATTTGTGATTCTACTAACCGGTGTCTTTCTCAAGGGAGAGGATAATCGGATTCAAACCGCTGTCAACCCTCGTTCCGACGGTCATGTGGACGTCACAATCTCGAATCGTTACAATGTACCTATAACCGCGTACGTCGTGGTCGCCAATCATACCCCTCTCGTTAGCGGTGTTCGCCGACACACCTCAGTTCGCTATATGGACAGCGTCTTCAGCTCACTTTATGCTCCCCCGATTGGGCCCAAGGACTCGCAGACACTTACCTTTGCGGGCCCCCATCCGGGCCCGGACAAACAACAAACGGACGTAGAGGTAAAGGCGGCGATTTTTGCGGATGGTTCAACCTTCGGAGACCCAGAGTGGGTAGATCGGCTGATTCGTGGCAGGAAGTCGCTATACCGTAACCTCACCGTCGCGTTAGACACTTTGCAGGCCGCCCGCGGCACTGGGGCTTCCTACGCGGAATTGAAGCAAACTATCCAGGGAATCGAGCAGACAGCGCTCAATGCCACGCAGGATCGTGAAGAAAGGCGTGGGGCGTCGAAAGTTTTTGAGACTGTGCTTGCGAATCTTGCCATAGAAACGCGGGTAGATGGGACGCCGATCCCGATCGATGAGAGAATTGCTTTCGTGATCGATAGACTCACAGAGTCCCGCCAGGTAGTTCTAGCCGCAAAACCCCGCGTTGCACTGGAGTGACCCGATCAGGGAGTGTGTTTTACAGCTCTGCAAGCAATGACCGAGGCAGGTCAAGCATCACAGGGCGTGTTGTCTGGGTAAGGTGAGCCAAGTCGACTTGAGGGCGGAAGCACAAGGACCGGAGATTCGGCGGATTGGTGCGCTCGCGCGTTGGTTCTGGTGATGAAGCGCGATATCCGGGGGTGGCTTTCGGGCACCATCTAGTCTGGTAGCCGGGACGAGAAGGCACTCTGATGAGGCGTCGCAGTATGACCATAGCGCTGGCGTTTGCCGTGGTGTGTGTGATCGGATGTCCGGGCAAAGCTCAGGTATGCAAGCCAGCGCCGCCCCAAGCAAGTTCGCTGGCTCTGGCCCTGGCGCAGATGCCCGACGCGGCTAAACGTGAGAAGTCCCTCGGTTCTCTCGAGGGACATAGCGGCGCCAGGACCATCTTTACGGCAGTGGAAGTGGGAGACCCTAAGGACCACAACGTGGTCGTGCGAGGTCTGCGAATTCGCCTGGAGCAAGGGAGCCGCAGGGTTACCGTTTATCTTGATGACGAAAACCATGGTCTCGACGCGGATCCCCAAGACTATTTCGCAGACGTCGCGCGGATGATAGCGCGAGAAATTGAGGAGAGGATACAACCTCCAAAGGGCGCCGAGGTGGTTGCTGGGGGGGACTTGGCCCTTTCAAATCGGCGCTCTGGTGTAGTTCTTAATCTCGGCTGGTGGCGCGATGAGGAGGATGGTATCTGCCGTTTCCGATTCCACACCGAGGATTGCGGCAATTTTGAGTTTCCAGAGGATGCTCTCCCCAAGATTGTCGGTATTTTCACTGCTGCATCTCGTTTCTTGAACGGGAATCCATCGCAGAACACCAAATAGAACGGCCTGTAGGGTGATCCGTGGGTGAGCCGACATTCCTTGTTATGCCGGCCCTTTGAGGTCGAGGCTCCAGCTTCGCAGGAAATGGATGTCGAATCTTTTATTCTGGCTTCTCACTCCCGACTCCTGGCTTCTGACTTCTGGCTCCTGACTCCTGGCTCTTAACTTCTAGCTCCTCCCCATTGTTTCAGATCTTCAAGAACAACTTCCTCCGATACATCCAGAACAGCACCAGCCAATAGCAGAAGAGCACGGCGGCGCCTTCCAGGAAAGGCTGGAGGCCGATCCCGAGAAACTCGAAGAAGTGCGGACCGAGGTTGGTGCGAAATGTACTGATGAGGAATTCCTCCATGAAGTGCGCGATGCAGTAAGCGGCGATGGAATTCATGCCGATGACTACCAGGGGGAACGCCCAGCCTTTCTGTTTTTTCGTCTCGATGACCCAACAGAACGCCGCCAAAAACAGGAAGCACACTCCCCCGCTGAACAGCGTCCAACTCGGCGTCCAGATGCGCTTCACCACGGGGCAGATATGCGTGAAGTGGAAGAAGAGGCCGGCGGCGATTCCGATCACGCCGGCAACGAGCAGCTTCTTCAGGGGAATTTGCGGAGCGGCTTCGCGCAGCCAGCGTCCCCCAATGAGTCCCAGAATCATGGTGCCCAGCGTGGGAATGAAGCTCAGCGTCAGGTATCCGCCGTCGTTATATACCCACGGTGTGGGGCGCGGGAAGAGGTTCAGGAACCACTGGTCGAAGGTCGTCCCCAGGTTGAAGTTCTTATTCCAGTGCGCGGCAAAGCCCGTGTAGTTGTGCTGAGCGTTCCAGGCGGCCGACACGCCCACGGATTGCCAGTCGAAGCTGGGCCCGGCCACGGGATAGAGCGCCCACGCCAGCCAATAACCCGTCAGGATCACACCCAGTGCCGCCCACGCCCAGCGCGGCGGCCGGAAGCCCAACAGGAAAAGGAAAGGATACCCGAACCCGATCTGCGTCAGCGTGTCTTCCATGGTGAAGTTGGTTTGCGAATGGCCCATCGAGCGCAGGAAAACTCCCAAAGCCGCCAGCAGGAAGGCTCGCCACACGGCATGCCCAAATAACTGCCAGAAGGTGCCGCCCTTGGCGATGCGGCTGGCAATCGAGTAAGGCAACGCCACGCCGACGAGGAATGAAAACGAGGGCTGGATCATGTCGTGGAGCGAACATCCCGCCCACTCGACGTGGGTCTGGTTATAAGCAAGGATGTGCCAGATCCAATTCCCGGGATACGCCAACGCCACTTGCGACAAGCGCAGCACTTCCGCCATCATCAGGAACATGACGAATCCGCGGTAGGCGTCCACCGCGATGTTGCGCGCCACCGCCGCGCGGGGGGGCGCTTGTGCCGGTGGGATGCTCACCACTTCCTGTACAGTGCTCATGGGCTACCTCCTGTGCCGCAAACATTACCACATCCCCGGCGGTACGAGCAATGAAGGTAGGCGAAAAGCAGGGGCAAGATCGTTGCGCAGCGCGGCAGAGCCGCAAAAGAAAGTCAAAAGGCAAAGTGCAACGCGAGGAAATGATTCACCACGGAGGCACAGAGACCACAGAGCGCTGCACTTTTGCCACCATGGGTAGAGGTTGCGCTTGTTTGTTGGCCCAGAGCTTTCGCCTTGTGGGTTCTCCGTGGCCTCTGTGTCTCCGTGGTGAAATTCTTTTACGTTGCGGCTTGGCGGCGCTGTGGGGGATTAACTTGGCGCAGAGGCGGTGGCGACTGTCCCGATCTGATCGGAACGCCGTCTGGCGGGATAAACCCGCCGCTACGTGCCCATTGGCGAGGTATACTGGCCGCTACAACCGCCGTCCTAAGGGTTTGCCGCTGTGACAGAGATCGACCCCCATCTCGCTGCAAGTCTTGCGCGCCGCTTCCGGCTGATCCGCCAATTGGGTCAAGGCGGCATGGGCGCGGTCTTCCTCGCCGAGCAGATCGCAGTGGGCAACCGCCCGGTGGCGCTCAAGGTCCTGAACCGCAAGCTGCTGGATGACCCAGAATTTCTGGTGCGTTTTCAGAATGAGGCGGCTTCCACGGGGCGCATTCATCACCCCAACGTCGTCACCATTTACGAATCCGGCCAGGCCGATGACGGTACGCCTTACATCGCCATGGAATTCCTGGAAGGCGAATCCCTCCGCCAAGCCCTCGCGCGGCGGGGTGCACTTCCCGTGCCCGAAGTTGCGGAAATTCTCCAGCAAGCGGCGCGGGGGCTGAACGCCGCGCACAAGCTGGGCATCATTCATCGCGACCTCAAACCCGATAACATCTTTCTGACGTATCCCGACGACGTAGGGGTGCCCCTGGCGGGCGCTCACGACGCGGCGGCATTTGCCCACGACGTAGGGGCAGGCCTCGTGCCTGCCCTCCCCGTCGGCATTGCCGACACCTTTTCTGTAGCGCGTTATATGTAAATTGATGCTGTAATGTGCATTACATTTTCTTAATACTGGAATCTATTCTTTCAAGGGATTAGGAGGCAGCTTACCATGAAAAAACTCACCCTAATGTTGGTAGGCTTATTCTGCTTGTGCGGTTGCGGTAGCGGTGGCGGGTCCTCTCCGGCCCCTGCTCCTACTCTGGCGACGATCACGGTGACAGCCGCTTCGTCGTCGATCGCGGTGAGTGCGACCGATCAGTTCACGGCGGTGGCGAAGGACAGCAGTGGAAATACCATAAGTGGTGTGGCATTTACCTGGGCAAGCAGCGCAAGCAGTGTGGCGACGATTAGCACCAGCGGCTTGGCGACGGGCGTATTGGCCGGCACCACCCAAATGACCGCGGCATCCGGAGGCGTGACCAGTAACGCGATGACCTTGACGGTTACACCTGGTCCCGTGGCGACGATAAGCGTAACCCCGGCTTCACCCTCGATCGCCGTGGTCGCCACCCAGACGTTTACAGCGGTGGCCATGGACAGCGTCGGCGATACCCTCAGTGGGCTGACCTTTACCTGGGCGAGCACCGCCACCGGCGTGGCCACGATCAATAGCAGCGGTGTGGCGACGGGCGTAACGGCCGGCACCACGCAAATTACTGCGGCGTCAGGAAGCGTAACCAGCAACCGGGATACTTTAACGGTTACCCCGGGGCCGCTCGCGACGATCACCGTGACTCCCGCTTCACCGTCAATCGCCGTGGGCGCGACGCAGCAGTTCACAGCGGTGGCCAAGGACAGCGTCGGCGATACCATTACCGGGCTGACTTTTACTTGGGCGAGCACTGCCACCAGCGTAGCGACCATCAACAGCAGCACGGGCCTCGCGACCGGCGTAACGGCCGGCACCACGCAGATTACCGCCGCCTCGGGAGGTGTGACCAGCAGCGCGGACACTTTAACGGTTACACCCGGCCCGCTGGCGACAATCACCGTGAGTCCTGCTTTGCCGTCAATTACGGCGGGCACGACGCAGCAGTTCACAGCGGTGGCGAAGGACAGCGGCGGCGATACCCTCAGTGGGCTGACCTTTACATGGGCGAGCAGCGAGAACGGTGTGGCGACAATCAATAGCAGCACGGGCCTTGCGACGGGCGTATTCCCCGGGGCCACGACGATTACGGCCGCTTCCGGTGCGGTGCAGGGCTCGACAGCCTTGACCGTCACCGCGGGCTTTGTCTACACCGGCAGCCTGAACACCGGGCGCTTCGAGCACACGGCGACGCTGCTGAACAATGGCATGGTCCTGATAGCGGGCGGCTGGGACGGCAGCGTCCTAGCCAGCGCAGAGCTTTACAATCCCGCCACCGGGGCCTTTACTCCCACCGGCAGCATGAAGAGCGCGCGCTTTCAACACACGGCGACGCTGCTGAACAACGGCATGGTGCTGATGGCGGGCGGCTTTGGCTCCAGCGGCTACTTAGCCAGCGCGGAGTTGTACAATCCCGCCACCGGGATCTTCACGCCCACCGGCAGCCTGAACACCGGGCGCTACAGTCACACGGCGACGCTGCTAAACAACGGCATGGTACTGATCACAGGAGGCGGTGACTCCAGCGGTGACTTAGCCAGTGCTGAGTTGTACAATCCCGCCACCGGGACCTTCACCCCCACCGGCAACCTGAACACCGCGCGATACCTGCCCACGGCGACGCTGCTGAACAACGGCATGGTGCTGGTGGCGGGAGGCGGCATTTCCAGCAGCCCTAACGTAACAGCCAATGCAGAGCTGTACAATCCCTCCACTGGGACCTTCACCCCCACCGGCAGCCTGAACAGCGCGCGCGCGTATCATACGGCGACCGTGCTGAATAACGGCATGGTTCTGATCGCAGCAGGTCAGGGCTCCAGCGGTTACTTAGCCAGCGCGGAGTTGTTCAATCCCGCCACCGGGACCTTCACCCCCACCAGCAGCCTGAGCACCGCGAGCTACTTCCACACGGCGACGCTGCTGAGCAACGGCCTGGTGTCGATAGCGGGAGGCGGAAACTCCAGCAGTGCTGCCCTAGCCGATGCAGAACTTTATAATTCCGCCACCGGTACCTTTACCCTTACGGGCAGCCTGAACACCGCGCGCTACGACCACGTGGCTGTGCTGCTGAACAACGGCATGGTGTTGATGGCGGGCGGCACCGGCAGTTCCAGCGGTTACTTAGCCAGTGCGGAGCTGTACGAACCGGGCACCCTGACGCCGCCGGACCTCGAGTCGATTGCCATCACGCCCGCAACCTCCACGCTGTCCCCGGGTGAGACCCAGCAGTTTATCGCCACGGGCACCTTCAGCGACAACAGCACGGAGCAGCTTGCCTCGGTGATCTGGAGCTCGTCGTCCACGACTGTGGCGCAGATCAGCAACGACGCGAGCAATCACGGAGTGTGCCTCGCCATCGCCGCGGGAACCGTCACCATTACCGCTACCGCCGGGAGCGTCAGCGGCTCGGGGACGCTGACCGTGCAATAGGCTTTGTTTTTGACCGCGGGCTGGCCCACAGCGCACTTCTGCGTCAGCCCGCCAATGGCAGAAGGAAATGGAGACGATCAGCGAGGGGGAGACGCTAATGACCGAAGAAGAAATCATATATCAGTATCTCGACAATATGCCTCGTGTTGTATCTGACCCGGGCAAAAAACTCCGGGAGGATTACAGAGTATTTAACAAGGAATACTTCCGGGCATCCTTGCCAGATCTCTCGGAATTTTTCATCTGCGTGTTTCAAGATATGCCCGGGGACGATGCTGGAGCGTATATCCCTCCTGATGTTGCTGTGAAGTTGTCGACAAACGAAACACCCATTAGGCCGGGCATCCGTATCAATTCCAGGCTGAAGCAATTCACACCGCATGTGCGGATTGTTTTGCTTCATGAAATGATTCATGCATCTGGGATCTTGGGGCATAAGGAAGATTTTCGCGCTGCTATCTCTGTCCTACTAAATGATGGAGTATACGAACCCTTTCTATGAATGAGCGGGTAGCACGGCGCGGCGAGACGGACTTCACTTAACGAAAGACCACGGAGTTTCTGAGAACCGAAACTCCGCGGCTTGTGCACTCAGGAACCAGAGAAGAGCCGCAGGAATGCAATCCCGCTCTGCGCTGACGAGTGATAAAATGGCTACTAGCGACTTTTTTCGGTCGTGTTTGGCTTGAAAGGAACGGGGTTGCCAAAGTCCAAATAGGAGTTAGGCGATTCGCCGCCTCCAGCAATGGCGCTCAAACTTCACAACAAGAGATGGTATCCGCTCGTCTCCCTCATCGGCTCTGCCGCTGCCATCGCCGCCTGGTTTGTTTTGCCGGTCGAACACCGGCCAGAGCTATTGTTATCCGGTATCGCAGCCATTGCTGGCTTCACATACTTTCTCTATCGCCAGCATCTCGACGAGACCAAACTGTTCAAGGAACTATTTGTAGAGTTCAACGCGCGGTACGACAAACTGAGCGACGATCTAAACAAGATTCTCTTCGGGCCACGCGAAGGCGATTTGTCCGACGCTGAGCGGAAATTGCTCTTCAGCTACTTTAACCTTTGCGCAGAGGAGTATATCTTTTACCAAGCTGGATACATTGACCATCATGTCTGGCAAGCATGGCACAGGGGCATGCGTGTTTTTTTCGAGCACCCAAGGATTCGCCGCCTCTGGGACAGTGAATGCAAAGCAGATTCTTACTATGGCTTTCACCCTGACTAACCAGCCATGGGTGGCGAATACATTGCCCCACATGGATGCGCCCCACAAACACGGGCAATATCTCCGTCACCGCGTCCAATCCGTGGCCGGTTCTGGCTTCCGTGGCACAGGCACTCTTGCCTGTGTCCTATGCATGGAATGCATCAGCCCTAGCCACAGGCAAGAGTGCCTGTGTCACTCACGGTTGTCATTGAAACCCCGACGAAGGGCCGCTATGATAGGAGAGGGGTGACTAGGATGACTTCGTTTTCCATAAAAACCCGCCTTAAGCCTGACGGAACGCTCCAGGTGGCCATCCCCACCGGACTCCCGGAAGCCGACGTTGACGTTCGGGTGGTCGTACGGCCATTGGACCCCGGCAGCGGGGAAGTTGCCCAGAGCAGTTCCTGGCCCGAGGATTTTTTTGACAAAACCTACGGATGCCTCGCCGAAGACCCGTTGGTGCGCGAGCCTCAACTCCCGCACGAAGCGCGTGAGAATCTGCTTTGACCTACCTCCTGGACACCAATACCTGCATTCGCTCCGAACTGGAAAAGGCTGGCACCCCCATCGGCCCCAACGATTTGATGATTGCGGCCATCGCCCTTACCCACGGCCTCACCTTGGTGACTCACAACACGCGCGAGTTTAAGCGCGTTTCCCGTCTGTCATTGGCAGACTGGGAAGCGTGAACGCCAGACACAGCGCGTCCGGTTGCGCATATCGAACTTTGGGTTTTTCTCACGCATGAATCGCGATTACGTAGCGAGCGTAGCGCAGACCGCCGCCTTTGCGGTCTGCGGTTCTTCCTTGGGTTCACGCTTCCGCAATCGAGGGCAGGCGCCGGTCATCGAGAATTACCGTAGGTGCAAAGTAAGAACCGCGGACCCCAAATACGGGGGCGCTACGTTCGCTTGGTTAGCGGCGTTGCTGTTCGGGTTCGCTGGCTATGATTTCCAAAAATTGTCGGGCCGCGACAATTCGGGTCTCGCGCCAGGTGGCGGGGAAGTGTTTAGTATTGCCGGTCAAACGCGGATCATGCGCCGGGGTGCGGGTGGGCTTCGCGCCTGGATTTTCGCGCTGCCGCAATCTCCGCGTCGATCTCATCGGTGGAAAGCTGGTCCAATCCGGTTTCCTTGGCGGATGCCCACGATTTGCGAAGCCATTCGGGCGCCAGGTCCTGCTCCAAAACCTGCAGGGGCGTATTGCTCTTCGGTGATACCCTGCGCCGTGGCCTTGGCTTTTAGGGCCGCCACATCTTCATCGGGCGGATCTTCCTTCTAGTGATTGACTCAAAATCCTTGCATCGAGAGGGGTTGTCCTGTTTTTGGGCATCATAGTGTAGTCATGTATATTGAAGATTGTCCTTGACATTGCTAGATTATGATGGTATACGGGAGTCATGTATATCACAACCGTCCCTAACCGCAACTCCCCGCCCGCCATCCTCCTGCGCGAATCTTTTCGCCATCACGGCAAGGTTAAGAACCGCACCCTCGCCAACCTCTCGCATTGGCTCCCCGCCCGCATCGAAGCCCTCCGCCGCCTGTTGCGGGGCGAGTTCGATCAGGCCGCCGAGCTCTCCCGGGCCCCTCAGTTGGGAGGCGTGTTCGGCCTCTTGTTCGTGCTCAAGCAGATCGCCAAGGCTCTGGGCATCGGCGCCGCGCTCGGTCATAGCCGGCTGGCGAAACTCGCTCTGTTCCTGGTGTTGGCCCGTGTCGCTCACCAGGGCTCGCGCCTTTCCGCGGTGCGCTGGGCCCAGGATCAGGCGGTGGCCGAAGTGCTGGGCCTGGGGAAGTTCGACGAGGACGATCTGTATGCCGCCTTGGATGACTTGGCGGCTCGTCAGGGGAAGATGGAAAAGACCCTGTATCGCCGCTACCTGGCTCGACGCGGCCAGCCGCCCCGGCTGTTTCTCTACGACGTGACGAGCAGTTATCTGGAAGGGGAGAAGAACGAGTTGGGGGAGTACGGTTACAACCGCGACGGAAAGCGGGGCAAGTTGCAAATCGTCATCGGCCTGTTGGCGGACGAGGCAGGCGAACCGCTGGCCGTGCGGGTGTTCGAAGGGAACCGCAGTGATCCCACCACCGTGGTAGAACAGATCCAGATTCTGCAGGGACAATTCGGGGTGGAGGAATTGGTCTTCGTGGGGGACCGGGGGATGGTGAAAAGTAAGGGGAAGCAAGCGCTGACGGGAGCGGGGTTGCGCTATATCACGGCCTTGACCGACCCGCAGGTTCGCCGGCTGCTGGCCCAAGGAACCTTGCAGTTGAACCTGTTCAGTGAGACCGTCTCGGAAGTGGAAGCGGAGGGCGTGCGCTATATCCTGCGCCGGAATCCGCAGGAGGCACAGCGCGAGCAGCATCGCCTGGACGACAAACTGACGAAGCTGGAAGCCCAGATCCAGGCGCGCAACGAGCAGGTGCGCACCCACCCCCGCTGCCAGCCGGAAGCGGGCCAACGGGCGATGCAAGCCTGGGTCGAGCGGCACAAGTTGACGGGCCTGGTGGAAATCCCGCTCGAAGGCACGCAGTTGAAGTTGCAAAGGAACGAAGCAGCGATCGACCGGGCGCTGGAGTTGGCAGGCTGCTATGTGGTGACCACCGACGTGGCCCCCGCCGCGATGAGCGCCCAGCAAGTGCATGACAGCTATGTTTCGCTCCAGAAGGTAGAGCGCGATTTTCGCACCCTGAAGACGGGCTTGCTGGAGGTGCGGCCCGTCTGGGTGCGCAAAGAGAGCCGCACGCGGGGGCACGTGTTCTGCTGCCTGCTGGCCTTGAAAGTCAGTCGTGAGATGGAGCGGCGATTACGAGCGGCCTTTGGCACCACCGAGACTCGGGCCGACGCCATCACCTTGCCGGATGCGCTGCGGGCCTTGACCCGCCTGTGCCTGCTGCACTACCCGGTCGATGAGAAAACCACGCTGACCAAGCTGCCTCAACCGGACGCCCGCCAGCAAGAAATTCTCAAGGCACTCGGCGTCACCCTGCCGACTATGTAGTCAGGAGCTCGACGTCCAAGACAACGCGCAACTGCCATCATCCCAAGCAGTTCGATAAAATATCCCGCCTAAAACAAAAAGGAAGATGCGTCGGGAAGTTTGATCGTCAGATTCATGGGCAGCTTCTCCAGGTTAACCCGTGATCGTAAGTATATGCGATACGGCCACGTGAGTCCATTCCTCCCCCACAGGGTGGTGGCCGCGCGGGTGGCGCCCCGAGGCATCGAGGCGGCCTACGAACCCGGGCAACATCTCTGTTGCCGCGTCCTATCCGTGGCCTGTTCTGGCTTATTGATAGTCGTCGACATGAAATGCGATGTCGGCGCCACCCGCGGCTTTGGGGTTGACCGTGGGTTCGTCATCGGAGGAAAAGCCCGCAAGCGGTTGCGGCGGCGACACCATGGCTAAGAATCCCCCGCCTATTGATGCCGCACCGGCCCGCAAGACTTGGCGTTTAGGGTTTAAGAACGAGGTCGTCCTCCTACTTTCTTTCCGTCTTGCTAAAACGAGATAGTGACTGCGATTCCGATGCCCGGATAGTTGCGGTCAAATAGGTAATACCCGTCGTTGGTGTAATCAAGATATACGTCGTCGGTTTCATACCAGTTCGGAGGCCACGATTCCGGCCACGGATCCATGAACGTAACCCAATAGCCGTCGTACTGGAAGCGCGGATATCCGCCTACGAAGAGCATCGGAAGGCGGTTGATGCGGAAGAAGTGGTCACGTCCGAAGTAGCTCCTGAAGCGGGCATCAGGAATTCGGTAGCCGTTGTAGCCACCGCGTTGCTGCCAGGTGCGGTGTTCGTTATTCCACGAACCGGCGCGTGACTGCGTGAAACCGCTGCGCACCTGCCCTTGGTGTTGTGGGACGCCGCTATGGTGGACACCGCCATAGGTGGGACCGGTGGCTTGGACGTTGCCATGATAGGCCCCGCCATAGGCTTGTTGCGGTCGTTGCGCAGGTGTATTCGCCGGGTGTTGATGCTGTTGCTGTGCGGGTTGTGCTTGCTGATGCTGCGGGTGTGCGGATTGCTCTTGCGGATGTTGCTGTCCCTGTTGCGGTTTGCCGCGCTCCTCTCCCTTTTGCTCCTGCTGTGCGTAAGCAGGAGCAATGATTCCAAGAAAAAGGAGCAGAACTCCCGTGCTGATAATACCCCCTAGTTTCATGAGTGTTGCCTCCGTCATGGTGATTTCATGCGCCCCTCGCTCGTCACGCCGGGCACGGTTGTGGTTTCCGGTGGTTGTCTCCCGTAAGCCGACTCACGGATTGGTAACATACACCTGACTGCCGCTGGATACAATTGTCAGGCGAGCGGAGCGAGTCGCCATCCGGCGAAATATCGCGCCAGATTATGGATCACCGGCCTGGGTTGAGCGCCGCGATGGGGCGTTCCAGCCGCTACACGACCGAAGCACGCTCTTGGTGCTCATGGCGGCGAGTACCTCCCGTGTTACTTCGTGCGCTTGGCCGTAAAGTCACGATCTCCGAAGCGTTCGCTGTGCACAGTCCCCTTCAGCGAGTCTCCGTCCACCGTCGCATTGTATTGGATGACGATGGTGTCCCCATCTTGGGTCTGCCGTTTAACGGTGAAGCTCACCTTGTTCCCTGTGACAGTACCCTCCAGGGGCGCGTCACCGCGTCGCCCGGTAATCGTCCCCTTAATCGTGCCGCCGTCCTGCGTTATCGTCAGGGTCTGGGTCATAGGTCCATTCTGGCCCTGGGAGGTCATTTCCCACGTCCCCGCCACCTTGGCGGGCTCGTCACCGGCCAAAAGCTTGCCCGCCCCTATCAGCAGTATTCCGAATGTCAACGCGAACACCATAGAATTCATCAATCTTTTCATGGTGGAAGCTCCTCTCTTCGGATTCAATGTAAGCATTGACGTTCGCGGCGAGGGAGCAGTTACAACTCGTTTTAATCCGTGCGCTGCTGAAATCCCCCACCTTAGTGAAAGCCTGAGAGACTTTTCCCCCCAGTTGCTCGCCGATGTATTCGAGCGAGGACACGAGCAAAAGTCATGGGGACTTTTCCCCTCTATTGCCAGCCGAGGTGAGACAGCGCATGAGTCGGCATGGCGCGCCGAGACAGGGAAGGCTTTTTGTTGAATTCCTAAATGGCTGCCGTTGCGTTCTGCAACAGCCATTCATTCGATTGAAAACATAAGCGCTTAGAGCATTACTCGGAGCGTTTATCAGACTCGACTATGGAGAAACGCAACGATAACCCACAAATTCTGCAATTTTGTCCCTTCTCCGAGATTTCAATGATGTTTCCTAACTATAAGAATCCACATGCCTTGTAATATCCAATCGTACTCATTAATCGATTGTCAATGGTCCCTGGCGTGCCTAATCATATAGGTGAGTTTCGAGTGCTTCGCTTCGTAGCAAGGTGGCTGAGCACCGCGGAGAGGCAAATGGTTCTCACCCTGGTTGTAATAATGTTCATGCTTGTGGTTGGGCACGATTACTACGTGCAAAGACGGCAGGCGCGCCGCTTGGAAGTGAAGACCGCCGTGCCGGAAACGCGGGAAGAAGGGGTGGCCTTTCCGATGAACGTTGTGGGAGGGTTCAAGGCGCCCGCCCACCTTGCTTATCACCCTGGGCACACCTGGGCGATGAAAGAATCGCGCCAGTTGGTGCGCATCGGCCTGGATGATTTCGCGGCGCGGCTGGTGGGCCAAATCGATCAGATTGATCTGCCGGCGCGAGGCCGTTGGCTGCGGCAAGGTGAGCGCGGCTGGACGATCGGCCGGGGCAGCCATCGCTTCGAGATGCTCTCGCCCATCGAGGGTGAAGTGGTCGAGGTCAATGCCGAGGTCCTCCGCGATCCTTCCCTTGCTCATCAGGATCCTTACGGCGTGGGCTGGCTGGTAGCCGTGCAAGCCCCGGCAGTGGACGGCAACATGAAGAACCTGCTGCACGGACGGCTGGCGCAACGCTGGATGGAAGAGTCCGTGGGCGCGCTCCACACGCGCCTCAGTCCCGGTTCGGAGGCTCGTCTGCAAGACGGCGGTCATGCCATTGGGGACGTGCTGAGCCTGGTCCCTGAATTCCAATGGGAGAAGTTCGTCCAGGAAATGCTGCTCGGCTAAGGCCACGCTCGTCATGTGGCAAGCCCGGGCCAAGCTCGAAGTGTGTCGGGAGGCTGATCATGGTCGCAATTTTTGTGGCATTCATGTTCGTGAGCCTGGTTCTGACGGACCTGGCCGTGGAGAAGTGGCGGGCGTGGCGGCTGGCGCACCCGGCGCGGGTCACGAATCGCATGACCGAGGCCATGGCATACGGGTTTGAGGCGTGGTGCCAGGTGCCGGAAGGCGTTCACCTCTCGAGCCAACACACCTGGATGAAACCCGATCCCACGGGCGGATTGGAAATTGGCGCCGACGCCTTGATCGTGCGTGCGGTCGGGGCCGTGCGCCGGATCATCCTGCCCAAAGTCGGCGACCAGGTTACCGCCGGTCAGCCGCTCTTCCGCCTGGAGCACCAGGGGTGCGCGGTCACCATCCCCTCGGCCATGACCGGCCGAGTGATGGCGCTCAACACCCGACTCGTCGAGGAACCGGAGTTGTTGAGCTCCGACCCCTATGGAAGCGGTTGGGTCTGTTACCTCAACCCCACCCGCGTGGAGCAGTCCGCCCCCAGCGCGCGTTTCGGTGAGCGCGCCACGACCTGGCTCCAAAGCGAATTCGTGCGCTTCCAGGAATTCATCTTCGCGCAGGTCCCGCCCGACTTGGCCCTCGGCGCCACCAGTCAGGACGGAGGACTTCCCGCGATGGGCTGTCTGGTAGAACTCGGCCCGGCGGCCTGGAGCGCCTTCGAAGCCAAGTTCCTTCATCAGGCTTAGTGCGTTGATGGTTCGAGCCTGCGCGAAATAACTTGGAAGGCGGAAGCAGCAGCTACCGCCTTCCGCCTTTGCTTCATACTGCAATGACCGCGTTCCCCCGTGGATGTACGACCCGGTCCTGCCGTCATTGTTGACAAACCACGAATGACCATGAATAACCGCTACAGTCTAACTGCAAATCGTATAACAAGCTTGTTTTCATAGACTTATCGTGATGATGCGGTCTTGCCTATTATTTTCAATAACTTATGAACCGAGATTCTCATCCTTGACGTTTTATTGTCGGCATCCCCCCAGGCCGAGCCAGAGGCTCGCCAAGCATGAATTCGTGCTTTTTGTCTGAATCTTGCTGGAGCGGGCGCGGGAGGCGCGGGGGTGGGGTTTAGGGGGAAGGGATATGAGGCCGAGCCCCTGGCGGGCGCAAAAAGCCGCGGGCCTCACACCACGAGGGTCCTCGCTACGCTTGCTTGGGCCAGAGTGGGGAACTCGGATTCAATCAGGCTCCGCCGCGTGGGAAGAACACGGCAGCTTAAGAAGAAAAACCGGTCCGACAAAACCAACCGCCGCAGCCGTGACATGCCCGCGCCTTATACCGCCGCCAGCCGCATCTCGAAGCAAAAAGCCGCAGAGTCTCTGAAAGGCGAAACTCTGCGCTGTCCGCGAAATTCCGACAACGCGCCTGCCCAGTCCATGCGGAGCCGGGCGCCCTTGGGCTGCCCTCGCGTTTCGAGCAGGAACCGGACGAAATCTTCCACCTCCCGCTGCAAATCGGGAGCAAGCATTTGCACGAGTTCGTCAAGCGTCTTCACGATGAACCTCCGCCCGCCAATTATCTTATCTTAGTCCCACCAAGAATCGCCAAGACGTCCCGACTACCGTGAAGGATACGGATAATTTGCACAGGGTCGCTCTGGGGGTCGTACACGATGATGTAATGCGGAAAGGCTTGGACCGTCCAAAACCGAAGTGGAAGCGGGGTTATCTCCTCGCGAGTTTTACCGCGTAATGGACCTTCCGCTAAGAACGCGCAGGCGTTGTGAATTGCAGCTTCCACACGATTAGCTGCTCGGGCGCTGTCTCGGGCGAGGTAACTCCAAATCTCGAATAGATCGTCAACGGCTTGCGGGGTGAACTGACATCGGCTCATGCCTTGCGCGGTTCGGCCCGCCAAGCGCGTTTTTTCTCTTCCATTTGGACGCGCACCTGGTCGGCGTCGATTAATTCTCCCCGCTGGGCGGCGGCATACCCCGCTTCGATTTTGGCTCGGTTCTCGGCGAGCCACGCATCTCGGTCGCGGAGCAGTTCCAACGCGCGTTGGATAACTTCCTCGGGATTCTGGTAGGCGCCTGACTGGAGCGCCTCTGCAATCAGCCGCTCGTGTTCCGGCTGTAACATCATGGGCATAGGCAGTTCTCCTTCCACACTATCACCGTACTCCTGGGGTTGGCGGCAGTCAAGGTTCAGTGCAAACGGGTAGCCACGGACAGCGATTTTGTGTCCGTGGGCTTTTTCGATACCCCAATCGCCATTTTACTCGTAGCCACGGTCAGTGATTTCCTGACCGTGGGCTTTTCTCACGCACGATACCCCGAGGGCAATCGCACGTAATCGATCTGGATAGGGCACGCCGCCACCGTCGCTTTATCCAAGGCAAAGTTGTGGTAACTCGACCACCGCCCATCCGCCGGGCGCTTCACAAATCCTTTCCAAATGAGCAAATCGTATTCCGATTCGTTGAATCGCTTGATCCTCGGGCGCAGGTTCACCTTGACAAAGAAGATGCAGTCGGTCACGCGAAGACGGTGGACGTTGGACACGCCGCTAGGTTAGCACTGGGGAAACTCGTCTTCAATCCCCAGTGCCGCGCCCGGCGACATAAAAGCCCACGGACAGAAAGGCGCCGTCCGTGGCTACCCGCTACCCCGCTTGAAATGCTGTGACCAGATAAACCCTCTCATCCCTCAACTGACGGACTAAACGGGGCGCAGGCGCAGTCTGCCTTCGTCTGCGGCTTTTCATGTTATTGCATTAATAAACGTGTAAACGCACATTGCACATAGAGCCGCGGAGTAGTGCTGAAATGCGCACAACTCCGCGCTACCCCGCTCCGCGCTACCCCGCAAGAGGGGGTAAGATCCGCGCTGTCCGCTATTTACCTGACGTAGACCGCGCCGTTTGCAATGGTGCTGGTGATACCAACCCTTCACCCAGCAACGTGGCTGTTTGCGGGCTGTTGGTGGCCGAATCCGTAACTGTCAGGGTAGCCTTGTCCGCTCCGACGATGGAGGGCGTGAGCGTCACCGTGATCGTGCAGGTACGCCGCGCGCCGAGCTCCGTACCGCAGGTATTGGTCTGCGAGTAGTCATGGCTGCCGTTGATGGTGACATTGATGTTGGTCAAGGCAACATTCTGGGCGTTAGCCACGGTGATGGCCATCCCACCACTGGTTCCGACAGCCAGACGGCCAAAGCCGCAGTTCGTGCAGGAAAGCGCGGCGCCGGCGAACCCGTTCCCCGTGAGGTTAACCACCTGCGGATCGTTACTGGCATTGCTGTTGAGAGTGACGGTCCCCGTCTGCGTGCCCAACGCGGTGGGCGTGAAGCTGATATTCAATGTGCAGGTCCCGCCCGGGTTGACAGGGCTGGTGCACGTGCTGGTGTCAGCATATTCAGCGCTCGCGGCTACGCTGCTGACAGTGAGCGGGGCGGTCCCGGTATTCGTGACCGTCACGGGTCTGAGGCCACTGGTCATGTTGAGTGGCTGGTTGCCGAAGCTCAGGCTGGTCGGAGAAACGGACATTTTACTCAGCAGGCCGGTTCCCGTCCCGCTCAGCGAAACCGTTTGCTGGCTGCCAATGAATCCGTTATTGTTATCGGTGATCGTTAGCGTGCCCGTCCGGGTGCCGCTGGCTGAAGGTGCGAAGTCCACGTCAATTGTGCAACTGCTGTCGGGCGCCAAAGAACCTCCGCAATTGTTCGTCTGAGTGAAATCTCCAGAAGCCGCGATACTGTTGACGGTGAGGGGTGCAGTGCCCGTATCGCTTAGCGTGACCAGCATCGGCGCGCTGGAAGTGCCCACTTGTTCGCTCCCGAAGGTCAGGGTGCTCGGCGCCGCATTGGCCACGGGTGTAAGGGGAGAAACCTTTGCCACGAAGGCGTCAATGACCCCTGCCAGGCTCGTTTGGAATGCGCCCGGGGTTACCGGAAGATCGGTCGAACCGGTGCTGCCGGTCAAGTAAGCATTGCTTGAGCCGTCCACCGCAATGCTGCCGGCATTCGCGAACAAATAGCTCGAATAGACCAATCCCGTGCCGGTTGGGTTGAGCACCGTCACGAACGTTCCCCCAGAGGGCGGGGTCGCCACGAAAGGATTCAGCAAGGGAAGATTGGGCCCTGCCCCCCCAACGACGTAGGCATTACCGTTAGGGTCAGCGGCGATGGCAGTTGGAAAAACTCCGCCACTGCCATCACTCGCGCCGAGATATGTCGAATAGACGATGTTCCCGTTCCCGTCAAACTTGGTAACGAAGCCGGTTTGGCAAGAGTCCGGATTGCTGGGCATGCAGCTTGTCTGGAAAGCGCCTGGGGTTGCTGGAAGGCGATTAAAGTTCACCAATCCGATCACGTAGGCGTTGCCGGCGGGATCTATGGCAATCCCGCTTGGGTCGATTGAGGTCGCCTCGATGTAGTCTACCGGAATTATGCCGGTATCGTAGACCAAGCCGGTGCCCTGCGGATCGATTTTGAAAACTTCAGTGATGCCAGGGTTCGGAGAAGTCGGATCGTAACCCGCAGCCGTGACGTAAGCATTGCCGGCGGCATCAGCGGTGATTGCGCCGCTGGTGTACCAAAAACCCGAGCCAACAAAAGTGGAATACAGCAGCGAGGAGCCGTCCGCGCTCACCTTCAAGACATAGTTTGCCACGCACGCCCTGAAGTCGAAGGGTTCGGGACAGTTGGGTTCGTACGCGCCGGGAGTGGTCACAAAATCCTCGGAGGTGGTATTCCCCACGACGTAGGCGTTGCCCGCGGCATCTGCAGCGACCCCATCGACAGAGAAATTTCCGAATTGGTTTATCGCACTACCGCCCAGATAGGTCGAATAAACCAGGCTTGAGCCATCCACACTCAGCTTCGCCAGGAACAAGTTCGTGCTGCTCTCGAGGCTAGGTTGCAGAGCGTTCACCGTGGGGAAGTTCGGGGAGGATGTCAACCCTGACACATAGGCGTTGCCGGACGTATCCACCGCCAGCGCACTGACTCCTGCGGCAGAACTGCCGCCCAGGTAGGTGGAGTAGACCAGGGCCGAGCCCTGCGCGTTCATCTTGGTGACGAAAATGTTGGCCCCCCCCTCAAGATTGCCCTGGACAGGGTTGACAGTAGGGAAATTAGTCGAGGAAGTGTCTCCGGCCACGTACGCGTTGCCCGATGAGTCCACGGCAATGCCGACAGCACTGTCTGAATCGTTGCCGCCGAGATAGGTGGAATAGGTTAGCACGGGGTCAATGATGAGTGGACGGGTGCGGTCGTAGGATGCGACCTTGAACCCAACATGGTTGCTTGCCTGCAAGACGTAACGTCCGTCAACCGTTGTCCGTTGTCCGTAGTCCGTTGTCCGTTGCCCATTATTAATCGTCGGTTGGTAGACCAAGGGCTTGTGAAAACGGACCTCGCCATCGTCGGCTTTGACCATCAGATCGCCATCGGAGGCAATTTGTAGGTGGCATGGTGAACCCGCCGCCACATCTAGCGTGATCAGACTTGGGTCGGCGCCGGGGGCCACGACAAAATCATACTCAAGCTGTCCACCCTGGTTGCCGTAGTAAACCAAATCCACGCCGGGGTAAATGTCCTGGTATTTCACCTTGGCATAAGTCGGGACATTTGTGTGCCACTTCTTGGGATCGTTGCCAATAATGTAGTTGCTCTTGCCCGGGAGTTCCTCCGCCCCTGCCATTCCGGCCCTGGCATTTGCCCCTACAAGGCGCATCCGGAGCACAGCCGAATCTTCGCCGCTGTCCGCCAAGTGGCGGGAAGAAAATGGTAGCGCGGGACCCGCTCTCCGGTCCCGCGGCTTTTCCACTTCTTTTCTTTCCGAAGTTTCCATTGCGCCACGTAAAGTCAAAAGTTCTGGAAGAGCCGCAGCGCCGAATTGCGGGTACTGCGCGACCTCCCCGGTCGTAGCACCGGGCTTCAGCCCGGCAGGTGTCGACCCAAAGGTCGGCGCTATGCGGGTCTGACCACTGAAGACTGACGACTTCTTTAGCACGAGGACCGCCTCGTCATCGGTGAGGAACAAGGCATACCCTCTGCCGCGCGAAAGGAACTTGACCTGATTGGATGTTTGACCATGATTAGCTTCAAAACTCAGCGGCAACTTCCCATAGGACCTCACCAGTCGGAGTCGGTTCAGGCTTGCCGGGACGTTGGCCTGGGAGCCGACGTGGCCTTGTGTCGCAGCGCCCAGGGCTGCCCGCGGCTTTGCTGGAATTGGAGAGCGAGATTCTAACCGCTGCTCCGACCCGACGGGGCCATTGCTTTTGAAATGATTCAGCTTGGCGCCGGCACCGGCAAGCATCGCCAAGCCCGCCACGCCAAGGACGAGCGTTCCCAGCAACCAAACACGCCGGCACATATAGGGAAACATATGCTTCTTCATGGAAACCTCCCCTTTCTGGTCACGATAACCAGGCCCTCTAAATGTCCTCTGCGCCGGATGACCGTACGCCGACCACCCGACCACAATTCATATCGCGAGTCTTATTGAAGGAGAATTAGCCCAAGTAAACACTATACCTCAAGTCTAGTTGAGTCAAGCCCTTGCTGCCGGCAATCTTAATAAGTTGGGCAGCCATTGGAGCCTTGTCTCCCGAGGGTCGGATCTTTCGTTTGAAGGCGAGCCCACTTTCAATGCCACATCAGCCTAGAACCGTGATGGGGGTGAGAATATATTGCGCAATGTAACTCTGTGACCTTGTCACCGTGCCGTCGTTGCGCTAGCGGAACCGCAGGGCCCTTCTTCCCGTACAAAGCCAGAGTCAAGCAAATCAGTTATGCCTAGCCCGGGGGAAAAGGTGTCAGGTACCTTTTTTCGGGCGTCCCCGGTTCCGCAGGGTATTTTTCAATCCGAATTTCGCAACTGCTCTTGACACCCATTTCTCCGAACCATAGGGCCTGCTCCTCTTGATCGCGTCGCGGATCTTAGGGGCAGGCCTCGTGCCTGCCCGGCATTGTCGGCATTGCCGACATCCGGGTACCCACGAGGGGTACCCCTACGGCCCTGCATGCGGCCGTGCCGGCATCACAACGTAGGGGCACCCCTCGTGGGTGCCCTAAATGCGGCCATGCCGTACGGCTGGGTACCCACCAGGGGTACCCCTACGATTCCTCCCATGGCACCAGGGCGCCGGTTTCATCCACGACAAGCACGGGGCTCTCCGGATTATACCTGTCCAAGGTCCACATCAGCGGGTTCTTCCGGATATAATCACGGATTTTCTCCAGCTCGTCAGGGTTCCGAATCACGTGGTCGTAATAATTCCGCTGCCAAAAATGATTATTGAACCCCGGCCAATCGACTTGATGAACTCCCATGATGTATTCGTCGGTGGTCTGTGATTTGAACGCACCCACCACATCCCCCAACGTGGGGGCACCCCTCGTGGGTATCCTGAATGCGGCCATGCCCCGCGGCTGGGTACCCACGAGGGGTACCCCTACGGTCTCGCCGGCTGCGATTTGGATAATGCCGTGGAAATGATTGGGCATCGTGATGTGCTCGTCCAATTGAATCATTGGAAATTGCATGGGGGTTCGAAACCACGCGGCATCCACCATTTCGCCAGCGTCGTTCAGATTCATCACGCCGGATTGGACATCCCCCAGCAGACACCGGTGATCCTGAATGCAGATGGTCACATAGTAGAAGCCTGGGGACGAGTAGTTGTGTTTGTCCCACCGCAGCGATTGCCGGTGATGGATTTTAGGGTCATGCATGATGTCGAAATAGCCGTAGGGGCAGGCCTCGTGCCTGCCCGGCATTGTCGGCATTGCCGACATCCGGGTACCCACCAGGGGTACCCCTACGGTCCGCCATGCGGCCATGCCCGCATCACAACCTAGGCGCAGGCCTCGTGCCTGCGCCGATTATCGCACAAAATCCTGGTGGATAGGTTATTCCCTCACGATGCCGAAACGCTTCCGTACCGGGGCTGAGAATTCTCGAACGCCGTTACGATCCCACGGCTGGCTCGCCGTGGGCTAATTGACCCCGCCCCGCTACGCGGGCTGGCTGCCGAGGGCGCTTATCCGAGCGCCCATGCCACCCCCCCCAGAATTTCCCCGCCGCAAAAATCGCTTAGTTGCGTAATTTCACAGCACTCATGACTGGATGCAACTTAGCTGCAAGTACCTCGGACAATAGCGCCCTTTACGGGGCTCAAGTGATGAATTTCTCGGCACATGGCGTGCTTATAGATTTAACGGTTCGGACTTTGTCACAGACCGTCCAACTTGGCGTTTGTCGGAGATGTTTAAAAAATGAGCAAATCCATTCTGGTTGACACTACCCGCTGCATCGGGTGTGGGGCCTGCGCTACAGCCTGCAAGATCGTGAACGATCTTCCCCTCGACGAGCCCGGCGCTGCCAAGGATCTGCCCGCCAAGCCCTTGAGCGAGGATGCCTTGGTTGCCTTCGCCCAAAGTCACGGCGAAGTGGACGGCAAATTGTCCGCCGACACGCTGAATGTAGTCCAGACCCATGGCAGCATTTTTGTCCGGCGGTTCTGCATGCATTGCCAAGTGCCCACCTGTGCCTCGGTTTGTCCGGTGGGCGCGCTGCACAAGACTGCGGCGGGGCCGGTGGTTTACGATGCCGACAAGTGCATGGGATGCCGATACTGCATGATGGCCTGCCCGTTCGGCGTTCCCCGCTATGAATGGAAAGCGGTGCTGCCCAAGGTGAAGAAGTGCACCATGTGCGCGCCGCGTCAGGCCGAGGGCCAGCAACCCGCCTGCACGGAGGTCTGCCCGGTGCAGGCCGGCATCTTCGGGGAACGCGACGATCTGCTGCGCGAAGCCGATAAGCGGCTGCGCGAGGAACCGTCGAAATACTTTCAGCGCATTTACGGGAAGGAAGAGGCGGGGGGAACGTCGGTGCTCTACCTCTCGGCGGTGCCTCTTGAGCAACTGGGCTTGCCCGCCCATCTACCCAGCGACCCCCTGCCGTTGTTGACCTTTCGGGTGCTCTCCAAGATCCCCTACGTGGTCACCCTGGGAGGATTGCTTCTGGGCGGGATCTGGTGGATCACCAACCGCCGCGAAGAGGTGGCAAAGGCGGAGAAGAATACGGAGTAGGTGTCAGGTACCAGGTGCCAGGTGTCAGGTTAAACGTGGGCCTCAAATTCTGCCAACTAGCAACGGACCACTGACAACGGACAGCATTTACGGAGTTTGATCATGACCTTCTCGAGATTACCTAAACTTACTTTCTGGCGCGTGGTGCTTATCCTGATTCTCGCCGCGGGTTTTTATTCCACGCTGCTGCGCTTCGCGAAAGGGTTGGGAGCGGCCACGAACCTTTCCGACCAGTTCCCGTGGGGGCTCTGGATTGGCTTCGACGTGCTCTGCGGCGTGGGCTTGGCGGCGGGTGGATTCACGCTGGCGGCGATCGTCTATGTCTTCCACATCGAGCGCTTTCACCCCGTGCTGCGCCCCTCCATTCTTACCGCCTTCCTGGGTTACGCGCTGGTGGCCGTCGCGCTGCTCTACGACCTGGGCAAGCCCTACAACATTTGGCACCCGCTGGTGATGTGGAACCCGCATTCGGTGATGTTTGAGGTCGCCTGGTGCGTGATGCTTTACCTCACGGTGCTGGCGCTGGAATTTTCCCCGGTGGTTCTGGAACGCTTCCACTTGCAGAAAGCCCTGCGCATCGTTAAATCCGCAACCATTCCGCTGGTCATCGTGGGCGTGTTGCTCTCGACGCTGCACCAATCGTCCTTGGGCAGCCTTTTCCTGATTGTTCCGGAGAAGCTGCATCCCTATTGGTATTCGCCCCTATTGCCCGTGTTCTTTTTCATCTCCGCGGTGGGCGTGGGATTGGCGATGGTGATTTTTGAATCCAATCTGAGTTCGCGCGCCTTTGGCCGGGAGATCGAGATGCCCTTGCTGGAAGTGCTGGGCCGGGCGATGGCCGTGGTGCTGGCCATTTACGGCGTGCTGAAACTTCAGGACCTCTGGGCTCGGGGGGCGCTCTCCCACCTGCGTGAACCCTCCACGGAGACGGTCTTGTTTCTCCTGGAGATTACCCTGGGCCTGCTGATTCCTTTGCCGATGCTGTTTTTCCGCAAAATTCGGGAAGATCGCGATGGCCTTTTCGGCGTCGCCGTGCTGGTGATCACGGGCTTCCTGCTGAACCGCTTGAACGTATCGATTACCGGCCTGGAGGCCTCTTCCGGGGTGCATTACTTCCCCCGCTGGACGGAGGTGGCCGTAACCCTGTCGATCGTGGGTGTGGGCTTCCTGCTTTTCAGCCTGGCGGTGCGCTATCTGAACGTGATGGAGGAAAGCACGGGACACGGGACACGGGACACGGGATACGGGGTTCGAGATACGGGAGGCGGAGCACGGGACACGGGATACGGGATGCGGGATGCGGAACTCCTGCCACGCAACCCGGAATTCAAGATTCGGGGCTGAGGGGATTTGTGATTCAAAACTACAAAGAGCTCGATGTTTGGAAGAAGTCGGTTGCTCTTACTACGGAACTTTACAAGTTGACTTCGCGATTTCCGGATACGGAGCGATATGGCATTGTTTCTCAGATCCGAAGAGCCACGACTTCAATTGCCGCTAATGTTGCAGAAGGATGGGGAAGAGGGTCAACGGGAGAATACATTCAGTTCTTGACGGTGGCACGAGGATCGCTAATGGAACTGGAGACGCACCTGATTGTTGCGTGCAATCTACACTTTCTAAAATCAGACGATCTCGCGGCAGTTTCAAAACCTATGAAAGATATCGAAAAAATGCTCAACCGTTTGATAGCCGTTCTAAGAAGCCGAAAGGAAGGATCGTAAACACGGGACACGGGACACGGGACACGGGATACGGGACACGGGATACGGGACACGGGATACGGGACACGGGATACGGGACACGGGATACGGGACACGGGATACGGGACACGGGATACGGGACACGGGATACGGGACACGGGATACGGGACACGGGATACGGGACACGGGATACGGGATACGGGATACGGGGCATGGAACTCGCAGCCCGGGGATGAGGGGATTTGTGGTGCACGACTACAAAGAGCTTGATGTTTGGAAGAAGTCAGTCGGCCTTAAAACGGAACTTCACAGATTGACTTCCCGAATCCCATGTCCCGTGCCCCAAATCCCGTGTCCCGTGTCCGGTGTCCCGTGTCCCGTCTCTCGAGGACGTTAAATGATTCGCATGACTCACAGTCTCGCCATCAAGTTGACGGCCTGCGTCGTGGGGGGCATGGCGATCCTTTTCTCGCTCTACGGATATTGGAACTTGCGCCTCTGGCGGCAATCGCAGCAGGAAATCATCTTTCAGAGCGCCGACCGCATCAGCGACACGATTCGGCGCAGCATTCGCTACTCGATGCTGCGCAACCAGCGCGAGGATGTGTTCCACATCATCAACACCATCGGGCACGAAAACGGCATCAGCCGCATCCGCATTTTCAATAAGGAAGGGCAAATCAGTTTTTCCACCGCCGACCAGGAGGTGGGCCAGTTCGTGGATAAGAAAGGGGAGGCGTGTTACGCCTGCCACGCGCAAGCCCAACCGCTGACGCGACTCGACCGGCCCGACCGGATGCGCATTTACAGCGCGCGCGATGGCACTCGGGTGCTGGGGCTGATCCGACCCATCGAAAACGAAGCGGATTGTGCCAGCGCCGCCTGCCACGCCCACACCGGCGGCAACCAGGTGCTGGGGGTGCTGGACACGAACCTCTCACTGGCCGCCATGGACCTGGCCGTGGCGCATGAGGAGCGCCGGGCGATCATCTTCACCGCCGCCTCACTTCTGGTGGTGAGCCTGTTCATGGTCTGGCTGATCTGGCTGACCGTATACAAGCCAGTGCACCAGCTCACCGAGGGTACGCGCGCCGTGGCCCAGGGCGACCTGGATTATCTGCTGCCGGAGACCAACCTTGACGAGATCGGCAGCCTCGCCGTTTCCTTCAACCACATGACCCAGGAACTCAAGAAGGCGCAGGCCGAAAACCGCCAGTGGACGCAAACCCTGGAAAACCGCGTGCGGCAGAAGACCGGAGAACTCGAATCCGCGTATCGCAGCCTGACGCAATCAGAGAAGATGGCTTCTCTAGGCAAGTTGGCGGCGGTGGTGGCGCACGAAATCAACAATCCCCTGGCCGGCATCCTGACTTACAGCAAGTTGATTTCGCGGATGGCGGACAAGGGCTTCAACAACAACAAACGTCTGGCCGAGGCCCAAAGCTACTTGCAAATCATCGAGGGGGAAAGCCGGCGCTGCGGCGGCATCGTGCAAAACCTGCTCACTTTCGCGCGCCAGACGCCCATCCATCCGCAACGAAATGATTTGAATGCCATCATCGAACGCTGTTTGTTGCTGGTCGGACACCAGATGGACCTTCAGGGCATCGAGTTGCAGAAAAAGTTGGAGCCGCAACTCCCGCCTCTCTATTGTGACGCGGGGCAGGTGCAACAGGCCTTGCTGGTGATCCTGATGAACGCGGTGGAAGCGATGCCGCAGGGCGGCCGGCTGGGCATCGAAAGCGCTTACGACCCGGCGCAGCGCCTCGGTCGCGTGGAGGTGAGCGACGACGGGCCGGGCATTCCGCCCGAGGTCCTTACCCACATCTTCGAACCTTTCTTCACCACCAAGGAAGAGGGCAAAGGAACCGGGCTGGGCCTGGCCATTGCCCTCGGCATCGTGCAGCAACACGGAGGAAACATCGAAGTGACCTCCACCGCGCAGAAAGGGACAGCGTTCACCGTCCTGCTGCCGGAGGAACCGCCCGTGAGTATAGGGACAGCAGCGTGAGAGGCGAATTGAAGAACAAGTCAAAAGTCAAAACGCAAAAGTCAAAACGCAAAAGTGCAAACAGCCCCCGGTTTTGACTTTTGACTTTTGCGTTTTGACTTTTGACTTGTTCTTTCGCCGACCCGCATTGAAGGAGCAACAAGAATGAATCCAAAAGCCAGCCTCTTGATTGTAGACGACGAAAACGTCGTACGAGATTCATTGGGAAAATGGTTCGAGGAAGAAGGCTACAGTGTGGACACGGCCAACAGTGCGCGCGAGGCGCTGATGAAGCTGCCGCGCCAGCGTTGGGACCTGGCCCTGGTGGACATCAAGATGCCCGGCATGGATGGCCTCGAACTGCACCGCAAGATCCGCGAGGTCGATCCCGACATCATCGTCATCATCATGACCGGCTATGCATCGGTCGAAACCGCGGTGCAGGCGCTCAAAGATGGGGCCTATGACTACATCATGAAGCCCTTCGACCCCGATGACTTGGCGCACGCCGTCGCCAAAGCCCTCGAGCACCGCCGCACGCGGGAGGAAAACCTGCGCTTGCGAGAGACTCTGGTGGAAGCCCAGGCGGTGGACCTGGTGGGCCAGAGCCCGCCCATGCAACAGGTGCTGGAAAGCATCCGCACCGTGGCGCCCAATGACACCACAGTGCTCATCCATGGTGAGAGCGGCACGGGCAAGGAGCTGGTGGCCCGCGCCATCCACAATCTGAGCCCCCGGCGCTTCATGCCCATGGTCAACATCCACTGTGGGGCGCTGACCGAAACGCTGCTGGAAAGCGAGCTCTTCGGACACGAGAAGGGGGCCTTTACCGGCGCGCAATATCGCAAAAAGGGCAAGTTCGAAGTCGCTGAAGGGGGCACGGTCTTTCTCGACGAGATTGCCGACATCAGCCTGAAGACGCAAACCGACCTGCTGCGCGTCCTCCAGGAAAAGGAGATCACGCGGGTAGGCGGCAACCAGCCCATCAAAGTGGATTTCCGCGCCATCGCCGCCACCAACAAGGATCTGACGGCGCTGGTCAAAGAGGGAACCTTCCGCCCCGACCTTTACTACCGCCTGGATGTTTTCGGCATCACCCTGCCCCCGCTCCGGGAGCGCAAAGAGGACATTCCGCTGCTCAGCGATCATTTCCTGCGCAAGTATTCGCGCGCCATGAACAAGCGCTTCACCGGTATCAGCCGCCCGGCCCTCGAGATCCTGATGAATTACCAGTGGCCGGGCAACGTCCGGGAGTTGGAAAATGCCATCGAACGCGCCATGGTGATCGGGCGCGAGCCGGAGATCCAAGTCGGGGATTTCCCCCTCCAGGTTTCCACGCCCCCCGCGCCGGAGGGCAGCATGGCGCTCGATGACGTGGAGCGCGGGCACATCCTGCACGTGCTCGAAGCCTGCGATTGGAACCAGACGCGTGCCGCCAAGGCGCTGGGCATCGATCGCGTCACCCTCTATAATAAGATCAAGAAATACGGATTCCGGAAGGCGAACGCGGTCGCATGAAAATCATTTCCCTGATGCCGGTTGGACGAGTTGACCGCGCCCTGCTGGAACCTCTCGCCGAGGGGCTGACGCAGCGGCTGCGGGTGGCTTGCTCCATTCAACCCGACGGCCTGGAAACCGAATTCGCCTTCAATCCCCTGCGCCGGCAGTATCACTCCACCGAGATCCTCAGGAAGCTTCTCCAGCGGCCACCGAGCCCAACTTGGAAGGTGCTGGGAGTGACGGAAATGGACCTCTACATTCCCGTGCTCACCTTCGTGTTCGGGGAAGCGCAGCTCGCGGATGGGGGGGCGGTGGTCTCCACCCATCGCCTGCGCCAGGAGTTCTACGGCTTGCCCACCGACCCCGCACTCCTCCGCCAACGCCTGCTGAAAGAGTCCCTTCACGAACTGGGCCACACCTACGGCCTGCGCCATTGCGCCGTCTATACCTGCGTGATGAGCCCCTCCTACGGCGTCGAACGCATCGACCTGAAACGCGCCGAGTTCTGCCCCGCCTGCGCCCAACTCATGCCGACAGATGAACTTTGAGCCCCAACCCCGGAGGGGCGGCATGCCCGTAATGTCGCAAGTGGCTCTCAAATTGGAGACATGGCGGAAAAGGCGCAGGCGTCAGATGCCTGGCTGAGATTCGATGTGGCGTGAGGACAGAAATTCAAAGTATAATCCTCGTTGACGCGCCTGAACTCTGCGCATCCAAGTGATTGATGTTGCACAAATGGCCACGCTCCAAGCGTGTCGGCTTGGCCCTTCTGCTTGTTTTGGGAATCCCATTCACCGCTCTAGGGGCCGTTCCTGACACCCAGACACTTCGCGGGGAAGTTGTAGACCAGAAAAGTGCGCCCATTTCCGGCGCGGTCTGCACTTTGCACGGCCCAACTTTGCCCGAACCGGGGCGACCCGTAACTACTGGTGATCAAGGGACTTTCGAGTTTACCGGGCTGATTCCAGGAACCTACCGGCTGACCTGTGCCGCCGTAGGTTACGAACCGATCGCCAAGGACATCATCCAGATTAGCCAAGGCGAGACTCCATCCTCCCTCCAGATGGAGCTTCCTGCTGAGGTCATCGTCCGCCAGAGTGTGGAAGTCACCGCCAAGGCCCCCACGGCCACGGCGCAGGAGGCGGCTCCTCCCGCCACCCTGAGCAATCAACAGATCAAATCTCTGCCCCTCGTGGTGCAGAAATTCAAAGCCGCGTTGCCGATGATTCCGGGTGTGGTGCGCACGCCGGATGGCAGGCTGGCCATCAAGGGCGCCATTGAGAACCAAGGGACCCTGCTGGTGGATTCCGCCGAAACGGTTGATCCGGTCACCGGCAGTTTCTCCATTGACGTTCCCCTTGACGCGGTGGAATCGGTGGACGTTTTCAAGAGCGCCTACCAGGTCGAGTACGGGCGTTTTTCCGGCGGGCTTACCACCGTTCAAACCAAGGCGCCCTCGAGCCAATGGGATTATGAGTTGAATGATTTTGTGCCCACGCCGCGCTTCCGCTCGGGCCATTGGGTAGGAATTGAGGACGACTCCCCGCGTCTTTACCTCTCCGGGCCCTTCATGACGGACAAGTTCACCTTTTCCGAAGCCTTCACCTACGAGTACTCCAATGAGCCCGTCCGGGGATTGGCATGGCCGAATAATGAAACCCATAAGGAGGGGTGGACTTCCTTCTCGGATTTCTACTACACCATTTCGCCCCGGCATTTGACCAGTGTCGACGTCAAGTTTTTCCCCCTGCGGCGGGAGTATGACAACATCGATAGCCTCATTCCGCAGACGGCTTCCGCCGACTATGGCCAGAGCGGTTTCTCGATCGGGGGGCACGATCACTATCTGTTCTCAGGTGGCGGGATCCTGGCGACCATGGTGCAATTCACCGATTTTGACAGCTACTCGCACGGCCAAGGCTCCGGGGACTTGCAGCTCACTCCCAACGGCTGGGAGGGCAACTTCTTCAACGCTTGGACGCGCAGCAGCGCCCAGCAGGAAGTGCAGGAAAACTACCTTTTCCCTCACAAGCACTGGTACGGCCGGCACGATTTCAAGGTGGGTGGCGACATCGTCCACCGCGTGTATCAGGGAACCAGCCTTTACCACCCCATTCAACTGCGGCGGGCCGACCATTCCCTGGCCGAGGAGATTGATTTTGGGCGGGTCGGTAATCTCACCACCTCCGACACCGAACTCGCCGCCTTTGTGGGCGACCACTGGGTTTTCAACGACCATATTTCCATCGATTATGGACTGCGGCTTTCCGGCCAGACCCTCGGTGAACCCGCGGCGGTTTCGCCGCGCGCCGGCATCATGTACTCACCCGGCAAGAAAGGCCGAACGATTTTCCGCGGCGGCGCCGGCGTTTTCTATGACCGCCTGCCACTGCTGGCCGGAGATTACACGCAAAATGCCACCCGGCAAGTGACTCTGTTTGACCCGAGCGGAGTGGCGCTGGGTCCGCCCACTGTCTACAGCCCCTATTACCAGGAATTCAAAGATGAGGGCCGCAAGATTGTTCCCTCCGGAGCAACTCTGGGAAGCACACCCTACAACCTCACCTGGAACGCCGAAGTCGATCAGGAAATTCGACCTGACGTGATCGCGCGCGCCAGCTTTCTATCGAGCCGCACTTATAATGAATTCACCGTCAATCCGGAAGTCCTTTCGCCCACCCTGGGCTGGCTGCTGCTTTCCAACCTGGGCGCATCGCGCTACGACGAATTTGAAGCCACCCTGCGGGTGCGGCCTTCCGACAAGGTGGATTTCAATATTTCTTATGTCAATAGCACGGCGCGTGGAGACCTCAACACCATGGCCTCCGTCTACGTTCCCTACGAACGGGCGGTGATCGAACCGAATCTGTTCGGCACGCTGCCGACCAATGTTCCCGACCGCGTCGTCACCTGGGGGCGCTTCAAGCTCCCACAGAAGTTTATCGTCAGCCCCGTGCTCGACTGGCACTCGGGCTTCCCTTTTTCCATTTACGACGATCTGCAGAATTACGTGGGCCCCCCCAACAGCCGCCGCCTCCCCACCTTCCTCTCGCTTGATCTGCAGACCTCCAAGGATTTCCGGATTTTTTTCATCCCCTGGCTGCGAAAACACACCTTGCGGGGCTCGGTGCGCATCTTCAACCTCACCAACCACGGCAACTACCGCGATGTCTATAACACCGTCACCTCACCTTACTTTGGCAGCTACGCCGGCTTCGAGCATCGCTTCTACGACCTGTCCCTGGATGTTCTGTATTAATCGTCGAAATTCGCCTCGCCCTCCCCGCAGGGTGCGAGGTTCCAGTCCGCACCCGCCGTGGCCGCGCCCGCGGCGAAGTAACGCGTCGTCTATGTATGCCCTTGCAGCTTGCGCTTCAGAGCCTCGTGTAATCGGGTACGAACTTCGTCGGGAAGCGAAAAGAGCTTGCCATCGCAATAAAGCTCGATGGTCTTCTTGGTGCTGTCATACACCGCGTGGCAGTGATTGCAATAAGTCAAGTGCGTCTCGAGGGTGAGCTTTAATTCCTTGGTCAACTCGCCGTCCAGATAGCCGGAAATTTCCTTGACCGCCTTATTGCAATTCACGAATATCCCCCTCGCTTAAAGATTTTGCTCAGTTCCTCGCGCAAGCGGAGGCGCGCACGAAAGAGCCGGGCCTTGACCGCACCCTCCGTCAAATTCAGCAACTCGGCGGTTTCTTCCGTGGATAATCCTTCGACGTCGCGCAGATAAAAGACGGTGCGAAAACCGGGTGACAGCGAATTCACCGCCCCCTGAAGGATTCGTTCCAATTCGGCCTGGGCAAATTGCTGCTCGGGATTAGGCTTCCAATCGGCGAACTCCCGCACCACCACTTCCCCGTTATCGTCTTCGGAGTCGTCCATGGGAACTTCCCGGCTGGTCCGCCGTTTGCGAAGTTTCATCAGCGCTTCATTCACGGCAATACGCACAATCCAGGTGTAAAAGCGCGAGTCTTCGCGGAAATCCGGCAGATGCTCGAAGGCCTTTAGAAATGCGTCCTGTAGCACGTCCTCAGCATCCTCACGGTTTCCCGTGATGTTCATCCCCAGGCGGTAGATTTTCTTCTCATAGCGGTTCACGAGCTCTTCAAAGGCGGAGTAGCTCCCCGCCTTCGCTTCGCTGACGAGTTGCCCCTCGTCGCGCGCCAAAGTAGCTGGAGGTGGTTCAGTCATCGGAGTCAGTTCAAATCAGCTCGCACCCTTGACATCGGATGCCGCAACTTTCGCAAAGTTACAGCCCAGCGGACAATCGAAATTCGAAACTGGAAAATCGAAACTGGAAAATCGAAACTCGAAATTAGAAACTCGAAAGTCACCGCGAGTTTCGAATTCCGAGTTTCGATTTTCGTCTTGTCCAAGCACTAGCTCTTCCCCTCTGCGCACGAAATGAGGCGCGCGATGGCCGGCCCCACGCCGTCAGGCGCGTCGTAGACGGAGGAGCCCGCCACCATAACATCCGCCCCGGCCTCCGCCGCCCAGCCGATGGTCTGTTCGTTAATGCCGCCGTCAACTTCCACTTCGCATTCCAGGCCGCGCTCCACCAACGCGCTGCGCACCTGGCGGATTTTGGGCAGCGTCTCCCGGATAAACTTCTGGCCGCCAAAACCCGGGTTCACCGTCATCACCAGGATAAGCTGCACCATTCCCAGCACTTCCGAAAGGGTGGACGCCGGCGTGGAAGGATTCAGCGCCACGCCGGCTTTCTTCCCCAGGCTGTGAATATGTTGGATGGCGCGGTGCAAGTGGGGCGTGGATTCCTGGTGCACAATAATGGTGTCGGCGCCCGCACTGGCAATAGCCTCAATGAAATCCTCGGGCGGCGTCACCATCAGGTGAGCTTCCAGGGTTAGGCGCGTCAGCGGACGCAGGCAGCGGAAGGCGATCGGTCCAAAAGTAATGTTGGGCACATAGCGCCCATCCATCACGTCCAACTGAACGCGGTCCACACCCGCCGCCTCCACGATTTGCACTTGTTCACCAAGGCGCGTGAAATCCGCGGAAAGAATCGAAGGAGCAATTTTGACCGGCAGGAGTCACCCCCCAAGAGCAGTGACGAGTGATGAGTGATGAGTGAAGAGTGGCTAGCGTGTGCTCTTCACTCGTCACTCTTCACTCGTCACTCGTCACTGCTTTTGCTGCGCTTTCATCCAGGAACCAGCTTAGGCGGCCGCGCGTAGGCTGAACGAGCTGCGCGGGAAATTGTCCCTTTGGACCTTCCAGCACCTGGCGCAGCGTCTCCGCCTTATCCTCCCCCGCCACCAAGAAGATAACATGAGCCGCGGCGTTGAGCACCGGCAAAGTCAGGGTCAGGCGAAATGAATTGAGCTGGGCGGCAAAATTGGGCACGACCCAAGCCGTGCGCTCGGCCAGCGCCGCGCTCCCCGGAAAAAGCGACGCGGTGTGCCCATCCGGTCCCATGCCGAGGAAGACCAAATCCAGGCGCGGAAACTCCCCCGGCTCGGGATGCAAAGCGCGCGCCAATTCTTCCGCATACGCGCGCGCCGCCTGCTCACGGTCTGGGCGCTCGGCCGCCATGCGGTGGAAGTTCTCCTCAGGCAGCGGCGCCGTTTCCAGCAGGGCCTGGCGAATCATTCGGTAATTGCTTTGCGAATCGTCGGGCGGTACGCAACGCTCATCCACCTGGAACAGATGAACGTTCGTCCACCGCACACGTCCCGCGAACGTGGGGCTGCCGAGGAGCTCGTAAAGGAGCCTGGGCGTCGAGCCGCCGGACAGCGCCACAGAAAACGGCTTCTTCTTCGATGGTCTTCACGCGCGCCTGTTCCTCAAAGCGCGTGGCGGCCGCCCAGCTCAATTGCTCCAGTCCGTCAAAGATGCGGACTTCCGGATTGCCGATTGACGATTGACGATTGTCGATTGTCGATCCTCCATGATTGACGATTTCATTCATTGTCGATTGCCGATTGTCGATTTTCGATTGCCAAACCTCCATATATGACTTTCGATTGTCGATTTACGATTTTCGATTGAATGAAATAACTGGCAATCCTTCACCTCACTTGATGACAGTTCGAAACCCGGCATTACACAATCAACAATCGAAAATCGACAATCGACAATCGTCAATGGCTCGTCATTCTTGCCACCAACGCCAGGGCTTCTTCGTAAACGTGGTCGCGGCCGACCAACATCAGTTCATCGTTCAGAATTTCGACTTCATCCCCAACTTCAATCCGCACCGTCCGGCCGAGGGGAGGCACGCCCGGGACCTCGGCCAGGGTCTGCACCACTTTGCCATCCGGTCCGCGCGAGAAGGAAAAGCGCGCGCCGTCGGCCTCGATCACGAAGGAAAAACAAACTCCCGCTCCACCACCCTCTACTTTCCTCAGAACCCTTCCCACTTTCACCTCGCGGCCGTCCGATTGGAAATAGAGCGTGCGCGGCGTGTTTTCTCCCCGCGATTCGGAGCGCTGGAATTCCCACTTCAGGCGAGTCGCGAGCCAACCCGTCATCAGCAGGCTCTGGGCGCGCTGCGTGGTGAGCCGCGCTGATTCCATTTCGTACTCGATGCAGACTTCACGGATCCGAGAGAGATAGGGCCGCCGGTCGGGAGAATCAAAACACTGGGCCACCACCTCCCGCCACGGCGTCATCCGCGCCCAGTTCAGGTCGGAAACGCGAATCCGGCCGGAATGCTTCTTGATCCAGGCGGCCAGCGCTCGCATGTCGGCCCCGGTGGCGGTGAAACGCGCCGAATCCACAATCACGTGCTCGGTCACCCGCACAATCTGGTCAAAATAGGCGGCCATGGCGAATTCTTCCGCCCGCCACCAAAGGTAAATCGGCAACCCGGAAACCGTGAGGGGAAGCACCACGCTGGCAAGCTCCGGGCCAGTCTCACCTCGCGCATTCAAGGTGATCTGCTCGCTGCAAATCTGCCTTTCGCCCTCCACCGGCAGGTGACAGTGGGCGGAGATCGAAGCCGTCACGCCCGGCGGCGATCCTTTGGGGTCCATCACCATGACCACGGCGCGGCAGGGATTCTGCTGGGTCACCTCGGCAAGCATGTTGCTCACCTCCTGCGCCGATTTCTGACAATCGACGTAGACGAGCAGGGTCAATGCGGAAGCATGCGTCACCGAAGTCTCAGAGCCCGAAGCTTCCGCCGCACTTTTCCACATGGCCGAAATCCCGGCCTCAATCTCCCCCACGTTGGCGGGCCGAGGCTCCCCTAAGGCAAATTCCTGAAGCGTGCCACCCAATGGATTACTCCTTTAATTTCAATAACATTTAGGCCTCATAGCGATAAGTGCTTATTTTTGTTTAACATTTAGGGATTGAGGCGAATTTGTGCCAAGTCGTTTTTGAAGTCCTTTGTTTTCAATAAACCATAGGGATATACCTTCATTTTAACATCATTTTTGTTTCTTCTTTCCACCCTGCGTACGGAGAGCACGGAGAAATTGCACCGCGTTGCACAGATGGACGCGCGATTCTTCGCTGCCCGGATTTTCGATTGGGGACATCGGAATTTCGCTTCCATTCCTCCCGGCCGAGGCTTGTCCGTAGGGTCAGGCAGGAGCCACCGGTTGTAGGGGTACGGCTTGCCGTACCCTCTCCATTCTTAACGTGCGACCAAACCAAGAGGGTACGGCAGGCCGGACCCCTACAACCGACCGGAAACCAGCCTCGCCGACTAGTATACATGCAGTCAATATCGATGTCAAGAACAAAGTAAGCCCACACGCAACAGCCTATGGTTCGGGCAAAACGGCTCTTCACAGTCTTCGCCACTGCCGGCCGTCGCGTTCGATGAAGTCATCCGCTTCTCGCGGCCCCCAGCTTCCTGCCGCGTAAAAAGTCAGCCCGTTGGGTCCGTCCTGCTTCCAGCGATCGAGAATCGGATCGACAAACTGCCAGGAGAGGTCCACGGCATCGGCGCGATTGAACAGCGTGGCATCCCCCAACATGCAATCGAGCAAGAGGGTTTCATAAGCGGTGGGCGGCGCCGCGCCGAATGATTCTCCGTAAAGGAATTCCATTTCCACGGGGCGAATCTGCATGGTGGTTCCGGGCAGCTTAGCGCAGAACTTCAGGGAAATTCCCTCGTTCGGTTGGATGCGAATGGCCAGGATATTGGGTTCAATTTCTTCCGCGCCGGCGCCTTTGAAAAGCAGGTGGGGCACGCGGCGGAACTGGATGGAGATTTCGGAAACGCGCTTCGCCAAACGTTTGCCGGAGCGCAGGTAGAAGGGGACGTCGGCCCAGCGCCAGTTGTCGATGAAGAATTTGAACGCCGCGTAGGTTTCCGTATTCGAGGTGGGTGAAACCTTGGGCTCCGTCCGGTAGGCGGGCACCTTCTTGCCCCCCACAAATCCTTCCGCGTATTGGCCCCGCACCACAAATTCCGGCACCCGCTCGAAGCGGATGGGGCGCAGCGCCCCCAAAACTTTGGCCTTCTCATCGCGTACCGCGGTAGCTTGAAAAGTGGTGGGAGGCTCCATCGCCACCAGGCTCAGCAACTGGAGCACGTGATTCTGAATCATGTCGCGCAGCAGGCCGGCCTCTTCGTAGTAAGCGCCTCGATTCTCCACACCCAGTTCTTCCGCCACGGAAATTTGCACGTGGTCAATGTAGCGGCGGTTCCAGAAGGGTTCGAAGATGCCGTTGGCGAACCGGAACACCAACAGGTTCTGCACCGTCTCTTTCCCCAGGTAGTGATCGATGCGATAGACCTGCTCTTCCTGGAAGACGCTGGTGACCTGGTGATTCAATTCGCGCGCGCTTTCCAGGCTTCGCCCGAAGGGTTTTTCCAGAATGATGCGCGTCCAGGTTTTTCCCGGATCCTTGGGTTTGGCCAATCCTGCCGCGCCCAGTTGTTCGACGACGACGGGAAAAAAACTGGGCGGGGTGGCAAGGTAGAAGAGCCGATTGCCGGCGGTTCCACGCTCCTGATCAAGGCGATCCAATACGGTTTTGAGTTGTTGGTACGCTTGGGGCTCGCTGAAATTATTGATGACGTAGAACAGCCCTTTTGCGAATCCTTCCACAAAGGCGTCACTCTCCGGCGTCAGGTGAAGGAATTTCTTTACCGCCTCCGACATTTCCTGGCGAAACTGTTCATCGGTCTTGGGGGTGCGCGCGCAGCCCACCACGGAGAATCCCGCCGGCAACATGCGCTCGCGCGAAAGATAGAAGAGGGCGGGAATCAGCTTGCGTTCGGTAAGGTCTCCGGAGGCGCCGAAGATGACCATCGCACACGGGTCGGGCGTCCGCCGCAAACGGATTCCTTCGCGCAAGGGATTGACCACCTCGGCTATTTCCGGCATGGAGCCTCTCTATCCATTTTAGATTTTGGATTTTGGATTACTGCACATATCATCTCGGTCGCCTTCGCGATCGGAAGAAATTCAACACAGAGATCACTGAGACGGCCCGTGCGCGCTCTCTTAAGGCTTGAAAAGCACAGCGGGCACGGCGGGAGGGTGGTCCCGGCTCCGGTTCAGGCCGCTACCGTAATCCAAAATCCAAAATCTAAAATCCAAAATTGCTACCCCGCCTTCGCTTGCCCGCATGGTTTGGCGGCATCTTGCACGAGTTGGCGAAGCCGCGACAGTTGGGCGTCCGAATCTTCGCCCAGGTGCAGCCGAAGAACGCGCCGCTGCTTGCCTACCAGGGCCCGCATGTCTCCCAGCGCTTGCGCTTGCTTCAATACCGAAAAGGTGTACGGCTCGCCGGGAATCGGCAAGTCCTGGGCGTCGTCCGCAGTGATCTGAATGAAAAGGCCGTTATTGGCTCCGCCCTTGTGGAGCTGCCCCGTGGAGTGCAAAAAGCGCGGGCCGTACCCGAGGGTCGTGGCCAAATGGGAAGAATCGCGCAGGCTCAAGCGCAGGGATTCGAGCGCCACGGTGTGCTCCGGCGTGGGCTGAAGGTACGCCATGAGCGCCACATAATCCCCCGGTCGAGCCTGGTTCAAGAAGGCCGCCAGCACTCCGCCCAGGGATGAGCCCCCCGGCCCCAGGGTCGCCGCGTCGCCATAAATCTTTAGACCATCAGATTCCAGAATCGGTTTTTCCTCCGGGAATTTTCCCTGCGCGCGATATTCGACCAGCAAGCTCTTGGTGTTGTCCTTGCTCTCCTGCACGTTGGGTTGATCGAAAGGATCGATGCCCAGCAGCGCGCCCGCCGTGGCCGTGGCCACCTCCCAACGGAAGAACTCCGCACCGAGGTCGAGGACGTCGCGCAGGGTAATTCGAATCACCGGATGCCCGGCCGCCTCGAGCGCTTTGAGCGCCTTCTCCGTGGCCTCGTCCGAGTCGGAAGCCAGCTTGATTTGCACGAAGAGCCGGTCCTGCCCATAGCCCGCCGGATCGCGCAGCGCCTCGCCCGCCACCGGCACCAGCCCCTTCCCTTCCTTGCCGGTGCTCTCCGCGATGAGTTGCTCCACCCAATCAGCAAAGGTCTCGATGGCAGGAGAAATCACGAAAGTGATTTTGTCACGGCCGGCGAGGCCGGCGGCGCCCAGCGCCGCTCCCAGGACAACGCCGGGATTATCTTTGGCGTCCACGGCCGCTGCACAGGCCTCGGCCATGTGCGCGGCGCGTTCCAGCAACCCCTGAACGTGCACACCTTCCAGCGCCGCCGGGATCATGCCAAAATTCGAGAGGGCCGAGTAGCGGCCGCCAATGTCCGGCTGCCCCGGGAAAATGCGCCGGAAGTTCTTCTCCTGGGCAAGTTTTTCCAACGAGGTCCCCGGATCGGTAATCGCCAGGAAATTCTCTCCCGCCCGGTCGCCCTTGATCGAACGGACGCGTTCATAGAAGTACTGGAAGAAACTTAAGGTCTCGGTGGTCCCGCCCGACTTGCTGGAGACCACAAAGAGCGTGCGATCGAGGTCGATGGAAGCCTCCACAGCCGCAATGCTGGCCGGGACGGTTGAATCCAACACGTGCAGTTGCAAAAAGCCCGGTCGCGTGCCAAAGGTGGCGCGGCAGACATCCGGGCAAAGGCTGCTGCCGCCCATGCCCAGCAAAACCTGATCGGTGAAGCCCGCGTTCTTCGCCTCCTGGGGAAAACTCTCGAATACGTCAACTTGCTTGAGCATGGTATTCGCCACCGTCAGCCATCCCAGGGCGTTGCGGATTATTTTTTGATGGCCGGGATCCTGCTTCCATAGCGCCGCATCACGATCCCATAAACGGCGCGAAAAGCTCTCTCCCTCCAGCCGTACGAGCGCCGCATTCGTAGCGGCCTGCAAGCTGCCTTCGATCTCTGCCGGCTGCACCGGCGGCGGCGTGCAAAAGTGCTGGCGCTTTTCGGCAATTGCGGCGAGCAACTTCTCGTAATCCTTGGTGAAGGACTCCACCCCCTGGTCCTCCAACTTCCGGGTATCAACCGCGATGTCAATTCCCTCCTCCGCCAACTGTTGCATCACGGTCCGCGCCTCGTCCAAGCCTTCTTCAATCCGCGCCGCCGGCTTGCCGTGATCGCGGTAGGCCGCAAGCGAGGCCACCGGCATGGTGTTGACGGTGTCGGGACCAATGAGCGCGTCGATGTAGAGGGTGTCGCTGTAATGGGGATTCTTGGTTCCGGTGGACGCCCAGAGCATGCGCTGCACACGCGCGCCCTTCTGCGCCAGGGCTTGGAACCGCGCATTCGAAAAAATCTCCTTGAACTTCACATAGGCAAGCTTGGCATTGGCGATCGCCGTCTTGCCCTCGAGCCATTCCAGCCGCTGTTTTTCTTCCGGGCTCGTCGCACCGGCCAGCTTCGCGATGAGTTGCTGGTCGACCAGCACATCGATGCGGCTCACAAAGAAGCTGGCCACCGAGGCAATGCGGCCGAGCGGCTTCGCTTCGCGCGCCAGCTTTTCCAGCGCGGCAATATAGGCCCAAGCCACTTGCTCGTAACGCTCGATGGCAAACAGCAGGGTGATGTTGATGTTGATGCCCTCGCCCAGAAGTTGCTCGATGGCGGGCAGGCCTTCCGCCGTCCCCGGCACCTTCACCAGAATATTCGGCCGGTCAACTTCATGCCACAAGCGATGCGCATCGGCAATCGTGCCCGGCGTGTCGCGCGCCAGGGTGGGCGCCACTTCGATGCTGACGTAGCCATCCCGGCCGTCGGTCGCGTCATAAACCGGGCGGAAGATGTCGGCGGCGGTGCGAATGTCCTCCACTTCCAGGGCTTCGAATACAACCGGCGTCTCTTCGCCGGCCTCCACCAATTTCCGGATCGCCTCGTCATAGTCGTTGCTGCCGGCGATGGCTTTCTCGAAGATACTCGGATTGGACGTTACTCCCGAGACCCCATCCTCATCGACCAACTTTTTCAGATGTCCGGAAGTCAGCTCATCGCGCCGGATGTAGTCGAACCAGACGCTCTGGCCCAAGCTGTTCAGAACCCGCAGTGGATTAGTACTCATAAAAAAATCCTCCTCTTTGTCTTCGCCGCGGTGGCACAGGCACTCTTGCCTGTGCAGGATTCACCAGGGCACATGGACACAGGCAAGAACGCCTGTGTCACCGTCGAGCGTCAAATAAGGTTCTTAGTCCTTACACCCTGAACCGATCAGCGGCCTAAAAGCTGGTGCGCGCGCTCGGCAATGTGCGCCCCGGTAAAGCCCAACTTCTCCGCAATGACTTTCCACGGAGCGGACCAGCCAAAGCGATTAATACCGTGTACGGCGCCTTGGGGCCCCACATAGCGGTCCCAGCCGAAAGACACCGCGGCCTCGATGGCGAGGCGCGCCGTCACGTGCGGCGGCAGTACTTCCTCGCGATAAGACGGCGGCTGTTTTTCAAAAATGTCCCAGGAAGGCATGCTCACCAGGCGCGTCGCAATGCCTTCCGCGCTCAATTTCTCGTAAGCCTCGAGCGACGGCGCCACCTCCGATCCGGTGGCAATCAAAATGAGTTCGGGCGTCTTGCCCTTGGAATCGGCAAGAACGTAAGCGCCCCTTGCCAGTCCCTCCGCCGAAGCGTACTTGGTGCGATCGATGATCGGCAGAATCTGGCGGGTCAACATCAAAGCCACGGGGCCATCTTGGTGTTCGAGCGCCACACGCCATGCGACTCCGGTTTCATTGGCGTCGGCAGGCCGGATGGAGCAAAGGCGGGGAATGACCCGGCACGCCGCCAGATGCTCGATGGGCTCGTGCGTGGGGCCGTCCTCGCCCAGAAAAACGCTGTCATGAGTGAAAACGAAAATTGCGTGGGTCCCCATCAACGCCGCCAGGCGTAGCGACGGCCTCATATAGTCGGAAAAGACAAAGAACGTGGCGCCGTAAGGAATGAGTCCGCTCAGGGCCATGCCATTCATGATCGAGGCCATGGCGTGTTCGCGCACGCCGAAGTGGAAGTTGCGCGCGCCGTAATTGCCGGGCTCGAAGTCCTTTTCGCCTTTGATCAAAGTGTCGGTAGAAGGCGCCAGGTCCGCGGAGCCGCCGAGCAGGGTGGGAAGAACGGGGGAAATGGCGTTTAAGACCTTGCCTGAGGCTTGCCGCGTGGCCATGGGCTTTTCGGTGTGGCTGAAGGTGGGAATCTTCGCCTGCCAGCCCGGCGTCAATTCGCCCCGGATATAACGATCCCACTCCTCCGCAAGGGCGGGAAATGCCTGCCGGTAAGCCGCCAACTTGGCTTGCCACATGGCCTCGGCCTTCGCACCTTTTTCGAGCGCCAAACGGAAATGCTCGCGCGCCGCTTCAGGCACCAGGAACGCCGGCTCCAACGGCCAGGCGAGATTTTGCTTGGTGAGTTTCACTTCCTCGACGCCGAGCGGACTGCCGTGGGCCTCCGCGGTATCCTGTTTATGGGGGCTGCCATAACCAATGTGTGTGCGCACCATGATGATCGACGGCCCTCCCCGCTCCGCCTGGGCGGCGCGAATCGCGGCGTCGATGGCTTCCAAATCGTTTCCGTCATCAAGCTTTTGCACAAACCATCCGTAAGCTTCGAAGCGCTTGGCGCGGTCTTCCGTGAACGCCAGTTGGGTGGACCCTTCAATAGAAATGTGATTGTCGTCGTAGAAATAAATCAAGTTGTCGAGCTGCAAGTGGCCCGCCAGCGAAGCGGCTTCCGACGATACGCCTTCCATCAGGTCGCCATCGCCCGCGATGGCGTAAATCTTGTAATCCACAATCTCATGGCCCGGGCGATTGAAATGCGCGGCCAGATATTTCTGGGCAATCGCCATGCCCACGCCATTGCCGAAACCCTGTCCCAGCGGACCCGTGGTGGTTTCAATCCCGGGAACTAACCAATGCTCGGGATGGCCGGGCGTTTTGCTCCCCCATTGTCGAAACTGTTGCAGCTCGGCCATTGGCATGTCGTATCCCGTCAAGTGCAAAAGGCTGTAGAGAAGCATGCAGCCATGCCCCGCGGAGAGCACGAAGCGGTCCCGGTTCGGCCAGGCGGGTTTAGCCGGATCATGTTTCAAGTAGCGAGTCCAGAGCACGTAAGCCATCGGCGCCGCCCCCATGGGCATGCCCGGATGGCCGGAGTTGGCCTTCTGTACCGCATCGACGGCAAGAAAGCGAATGGTGTTGATGCAAAGCTGATCGAGCTGCGACGGGCTTAAACTGGAGTTCGAAGTGGGAGCAACGGTTTGACCTTCCAAGCGATTAGTCCTCCAGCGAATGAGGTCGATGCGGAACGCTTAACAAATTTATAATGCCACTGCCCTACTCAATACCCTAAAAGCCCCACAAGTCTTTGATGCCGCCAAGGCCGGAAATGAGCCAGCCGGAGAGTCTGGCTATTATATACCGTCGCCATCCAAGTTGGCATGACTACCGCTGAATGCGCGCCGAACCGCCTTTGGCGAAGGCCCTAACTTGCTCGGCCGTGGCCATGGTGGTGTCACCCGGGTAAGTCGTCAGCAACGCACCGTGTGCCCAACCGAGCTTGACCGCCTCTTCCGGCTCTTCACCCGTCAGCAATCCGTAGAAGAACCCGGAGGCGAAGCCATCGCCGCCGCCGACACGATCCAGAACGTCCAGTTCGGCGGTTGGCGCCAAATAGGTCTTGCCATCAATCCAGGCCACCGCGCTCCAACTGTGCCGGCTGCTCGAGTGTACCTCGCGGAGAGTGGTTGCTACGATTTTGACGTGGGGGTATTTCTCCACGACCTTGCCAATCATGCCGAAAAAGGCGCTGGGGTCGAGCTTAGATTTGGCCGCGACTTCCGGGCCGGGAATGCCCAAACCCATTTGCAGGTCCTCTTCGTTCCCCACCAGGACGTCCACATGCTCGACGATGCGCGCAATCACGGCGAGCGCCCGCTCGTGCCCGCCCCAGATATTCCAGAGCTTGGCGCGGTAGTTCAAATCAAACGAAGTGATCGCGCCGGCCGCCTTGGCCGCCTTCATGGCCTCAGCAATGAGCTGCCCGGTAGTCTCCGACAAAGCGGCAAAGATTCCGCCGCTGTGAAACCAGCGGACGCCCGGGCCAAAGATAGCGTTCCAATCGAAATCGCCGGGTTTGAGCATGGCCCCGGCTTCATGGCAACGATTATAGAAAACCACGGGAGCGCGCACTCCGAAGCCGCGATCACTGTATACGGCGGCCATGTTGGGGCCGTTCACGCCATTGTGCTTGAAATGCTTGTAGAAAGGCTTCACGCCCATGGCGCGCACCCGCTCGGCGATCAGATCGCCGATGGGATAATCCACCATTGCCGACGCCACGCCGGTTTGCAGGCGAAAGCAGTCCGAAAGATTGGCGGCGCAGTTGAACTCACCGCCGCTGACGTGGATTTGGCATTCGGTGGCCTTACGGAAAGGAATGATGCCTGGATCGAGCCGGTGAACAAGGGCGCCCAGGGATAAGAAATCCAGGGCGCCCGTAAGTGGAATATTGAGACCGTATTTCATTATGGATCCTTTTCTTGGCTAACAGCCGACAGCTAACAGCTTACTGTTAATAATCTGCAGCCGCATTTCCGAGTCAAGCTGCCTTTTGCGCGATCCTTAGTTCACGACCAACGAAAAACCCCAGTCACCGGCAACCCCGTCTCCCTCAAAGCCCACACGTTCCACTAACCGTCTTACTGTGGACTGTCAGCTGTCGGCTGTGAGCTGTCAGCTTTATCTAAACGTTATACTGGCCCGAGGCCACTTTGCCGCCGTGCCCTGTCCAGTTGGTGTGGAAGAACTCGCCGCGCGGCTTGTCCACACGCTCATAGGTGTGCGCGCCGAAGAAGTCGCGCTGCGCCTGGAGCAGGTTGGCAGGCAGGCGTGCCGTACGGTAGCCGTCGTAAAACGCCAGCGCCGTCGTGAATGCAGGGGTGGGCACACCGCCCTTGACCGCATGGGCGATGGCCCGCCGCCAGGCCGCTTGATAACTGGTTAAGGCTTTAGTGAAAAACTTATTCAGAAGCAAGTTGCTAAGCTGCGGATTCTGGTCGTAGGCTTCCTTGATGTTGCCCAGGAAGCGGCTGCGGATAATGCATCCGCCGCGCCACATCAGGGCGATGCCACCGAAGTTCAGGTTCCAGTTTTGATCTTTGGCGGCCTCGCGCATGAGCATGTAACCCTGGGCGTAAGAAATAATCTTGGAACAATAGAGCGCCCGGCGAACGTCCTCCACAAAAGTCGTGCGGTCGAGCTTTCTTGTCGACTGTCGAGGCCCCCGCAGGATGGCCGAGGCTGCCACGCGTTCCTCTTTGAGCGCCGACAGGCAGCGGGAAAACACAGCTTCCCCGATCAACGTCACCGGCATCCCGAGATCAAGAGCGCTCATGCAGGTCCACTTGCCCGTGCCTTTCTGGCCGGCGGTGTCGAGGATTTTATCGACGATGGGCGTGCCGTCGTCATCTTTCTTGGCGAAAATCTGGCTGGTGATATCGATGAGGTAGCTATCGAGCTCACCTTTGTTCCAATCGGCAAATACTTCGTGCAGTTCCTCAGCGCCCAGGCCCAGCACATCTTTCATCAACTGGTAGGCCTCGCAGATCAGTTGCATGTCGCCGTATTCGATGCCGTTGTGCACCATCTTTACGTAATGCCCGGCGCCGTCTTCTCCCACCCAATCGCAACAGGGAGTGCCATCCTCAACCTTGGCCGCGATGGCCTGAAAGATCTCCTTCACATGCGGCCACGCCGCGGGGTTGCCGCCCGGCATGATCGAGGGCCCATGGCGCGCGCCGTCCTCGCCTCCGGATACGCCCGTCCCGATGAAGAGTATGCCCTTTTCGGCAAGGTATTTGGTGCGGCGGCTGGAATCCGGCCAGTGCGAATTGCCCCCGTCGATGATAATGTCACCCTTTTCGAGGTGCGGCAGGATCTCCTCAATCATATGGTCGACGGCGTCGCCCGCCTTCACCATCAGCATGACGCGCCGAGGCGGCTTGAGCAACTGAATAAACTCCGCCATCGAATGCGCCCCCACCACCTGCGTGCCGGCAGCTTCGTTCTTGAGAAAATCATCCACTTTGGAGACAGTGCGATTGAATACCGCCACCTTGTAACCGTGGTCGTTCATGTTTAAAACCAGATTCTGGCCCATGACTGCCAGACCAATCAGTCCAATATCGCAACTTGCGTTTTCCATGTAACCTCCTACCAAACTTGATGCATGAGCATCCTGCCCCTGCCACTTGGGACGCTCCGAACCCCGCGAACCGAAGGGTTCCCTTTTAGAACGATCCAGTGTTTGCTCTTCCCGACATCGAAATCAGATCAACAAGGCCGCGTCGTCGATCCTCGTGCGTCCACTCGGGGTTCTTCATTTTATCCAAACTCGCCGGTTTTGTGTCGTTAAGTTTTGCGCGCGGGCAGTGGCATCGACAGCAAGTCGCTTTGAGCATGAAGGTAATGACGGAAAGAAATTCCCGGTTGCGTCAGGGCGCAGGCCGGCCGATTACCTGAGTGGTGCGTAACACATTCCGTCTTGTGGCATTGCCGCTCACAGCGTAAAATGCGGGCCGTTTGATTGCATTCTTTTTTCTGGGGAGAGTTCTCCATGTCCCTAAAACTGAAAGCTGCCAATGAATGCCAACTGGATGTTCTGACCTTTGGCGAGTGCATGATCCGCCTCAGCCCCCCGGGCCACCAGCGCATCGAGTTCGCGCCGTATTTCGAGGCTTGGGTGGGAGGTGGCGAGTACAACGTCAGTTACGCGCTCAGCCGTCTGGGCCTGCGCACGTCGTGGGTTTCGCGCCTGGTGGAAAACCCCCTGGGTGCGTTCATTCGTAATCACGCCCGCGCCTCGGGAATGGACATCAGCCACGTCGTCTGGGTACCTTACGACGGGGTGGGCAAAGCGGACCGCATCGGCCTGAACTTTACTGAAGTGGGCATTGGAGTGCGCGGCAGCTTGACCATGTATGACCGCGGCCATTCCTCCGCCGCCCACATCCAGCCCGGCGAGGTCGATTGGAAGAACATTTTCGCGCGCGGCGTGCGCTGGTTCCATACTGGAGGAATCTGCACGGCGCTCAGCGACTCCAGCGCCGCGGCGGTGAAAGAAGCCATGGAAGCGGCGCACGCAGCAGGCGCGATCGTGAGCTATGACCTGAACTTCCGCAGCAAGCTGTGGTCCAGCGCGAAGGCCATTGAGGTAACGAAAGATCTGGTGCCTTGCATCGATGTGCTGATCGGCAACGAGGAAGATTTCCAAAAAGTCCTGGGGTTCAAGGTGGAGGGCGTGGATGAAGCCCTGAAGAAGTTGCCGGTAGAAGGGTACAAGAAAATGGTCGAGCAGGTGGTGGCCAAGTTCCCACACATTCAGGCCGTAGGCACCACGCTGCGCGAGGTGGTGAGCGGGCTGGTGAACAACTGGTCAGCCATGCTCTATTTCCAGGGGAAGTTCTACCAATCCAAGCGCTACGGAGGTCTGGAGATTGAAGACCGCGTGGGGGGCGGCGACGGTTTTTGCAGCGGCGCCATCTATACGCTGCTTGACGGCGGAACCCCGCAGGAGGCCGTGGATATGGGTGCGGCGCATGGCGCGCTGCTCCAGTCCACTCGCGGCGACACCAGCATGATTACTTTGGAAGAAGTGGAGCACGTCATGAAGGGCGGCTCGGCGCGCATTAAACGCTAATCGACCGTCTCAGCCCATGATAAGTTGGTGGCTGCAAAACGGCAATCGATCAATTGCAATCCTGGGGGAAACTATGCAGATAATTCTACGTTTAGGAATAACTTTTTTAATACTGGGGGGGTGTTCCGTGGCCCAAGCAAAACACATCATGACCTATGAAGATCTGGCAAACGTGCAGCGAGTTTCCGACCCGCAGCTATCTCCGGACGGCAAGTGGATCGCTTACGAGGCCGGCGTGGTCGGTCTCGCCGCCAACAAGACCGTCCGGCACATCTGGGTGGTTTCTGCCGAGGGCGGCGAGCCGCGGCAACTGACGCGCGGCGATGGCTCTGACACGCGCCCGCGGTGGTCCCCGGACGGCAAATCGCTGGCGTTCATCTCCACGCGCGGGGGCAACTCGCAGGTGTGGATTCTGCCCCTGGATGGCGGTGAAGCCCGCCCCCTCACGTCCCTCTCGACGGAAGCCGACGGCGTCACCTGGGCCGCCCATGGCGATGTGTTGCTGTTCACCTCCCAGGTCTATCCCGACTGCTCGGATGAGGAGTGCAATGCGCGCCGGCTGAAAGAAGCGAAGGAGAGTAGAGTCAAAGCGCAGATTTTCACCGAACTGCTTTTCCGCCATTGGGACTCCTGGCGCGAGGGCCGGTACAACCATCTTTTCTCGATTTCCGCCAAAGGCGGCGCGCCGCGTGACCTCACTCCCGGCGCTTACGACTCGCCCACGTTTTTCCTGAGCGCGCCGGATGGCTACGCGATTTCGCCGGACGGTTCGGAGGTCTGCTACACTTCCAATCGCAGCAAAGGTTCGGCGGGCCAGTCAGCGGCGGCCTGGACCACCAACAATGATCTTTACATCATCGGAACGCAGAGCGGCGAACCGCTCAACATCACCAGCGAAAATCCTGGCTCAGACGCTTCGCCGCAATATTCGCCCAACGGACGCTACATCGCTTACACCTCCCAGGCGCGCAATGGCTACGAATCCGACCTCTTCCGCTTGCGCGTCTACGACCGTGATACGTTAAAAATCATCGACCTTACCCCAGGATTTGACCAGTGGGTGTCGAGCTTTGCCTGGGCGCCCGACAGCAACACCATCTTCTTCACAGCGCCTGAGCACGCCCGGCAGCCGGTTTTCAAGACTTCCGTTAGCATGCCCAAGGTGGAAAAGGTTCTGGAGGGCATGAATGACGACCTCAGCGTGAGCCCCGATGGCGAGTGGCTATTCCTGACCCGCACCAGCCTGACCCAGCCGACGGCAATCTATCGCGTGAACTTGTCGGGTGGCGCGTCCACCCTACTTACCCACGAAAACGACGCGCTGCTGGCGGACCTCGACATGAATCCTGCCGAGTTCGTGACCACGCAGGGCGCTCTGGGGGCGGAGATTGAAAACCTCATGGTGAAGCCACCAGGCTTTGACCCGGGCAAGAAGTATCCGGGCCTTCTGCTGGTTCATGGCGGCCCTCAAAGCGCTTGGGAAGACGCCTGGAGTTATCGCTGGAATGCGCAGATGTTTGCTGCCCACGGCTACGTGGTGCTGATGACGAACTTCCACGGGTCCACGGGTTATGGCCAGAAATTTGTGGAAGAGATTTCCGGCGACTGGGGCGGCGCGCCGTTTCAGGACTTGATGAACGCTACGGACTATCTCGAAAAGCTGGACTATGTTGATAAAACCCGCATGGTGGCCGCGGGCGCGTCGTTTGGCGGATTCATGATTGACTGGATTGCCACCCACACCGACCGCTTCAAGGCATTGGTCTCGCACGACGGCGTGTATGACAACCCCAGCATGTACGGCGAGACGGAAGAAATCTGGTTCGATGAGTGGGAGTTCAAAGGAGTGCCATGGGATAAGGAATCCATGGCGCTGCGCCAGAAGTGGTCGCCTTCGAGCTTTGTCCAGAACATCAAGACCCCCATGCTGCTGATCGAAGGCGCCAAAGATTTCCGCGTGCCCGAAGGCCAGGCCTTCCAACTGTTCTCAGCCTTGCAACGGCGCGGCATCAAATCCAAGCTGCTCTATTTTCCCGATGAAGGGCACTGGGTCCTGAAACCTCAAAACAGCCAACTCTGGTACAAGACGGTGTTGGACTGGCTGGATGAGCATGTGAAATAGCTGGGGAGACCGACGCGTACCTTGCCGCGTTTGCTGCAGCGAGCGGGTGCCGTTTGGTCGCCTTCGACAGTGATTTTCATCGTTACCCAGGGATCGACTTCCTGCACCTGAAGGCATGAGGATGTGGTTTGAACTCCTCAGCTCCATTACCGGAACCGAGACCATCGCAGTGCGTACCTCCATCCGTGAGATTGCCCGCCTTCGGCGGCGCTTTGGACAGGGACGATGGCGAAAGAGAAAGGGTATTGGAACAGTACGCCTTGCTGATGGTACGATATGGGAGGCAGAAATCCACTGGTACGAGGCGCACGGGGTAGGCAAGAAGGAGCTGAGAATCAAGCGTCTGCTCGAATAAAACCATGAAAAAGAGCTCGAAAGAAAAACGGTTCGTCGTTTGTATTCGGAATGAGGGTTACGAGGTTTCGCTGGAACGCCGGAAACTGTATGAGATCGTCGCAGACCCGGCAGCGGCCAAGCACCGACTGCTCAGGGTCATCGATGAGTCGGGTGAAGACTATCTTTACCCAGAGGATTTTTTCCTTCCCGTCGGATTACCCGGGCCCGTGGAAAAGGCCCTTCTGGCTGTTTCGTGAATGAATGACGCCGTGAGCGGGAGGACCAGCGATTGCCCAGACCCCGCGCCACCACAAGGGCTGACGAACGGGTTGCGGACGTTCGGTTCACCGAAGACGAACTCTGCGTCACGTTGATGGATGGCCGCACGATCAGCGTTCCTCTGACGTGGTATCCCAGGCTCCTGCACGCAACCAAGAAGCAGCGCAAGAACTGGGAAACGTGCGCGGCCGGTTACGGTATTCATTGGCCTGACATCGATAAGGATTTGAGCACCGAAGGTTGGCTGCGCGGCGCTCCAGCTCCACGTACGGCCGCGATGAAGACATGAACAGGTCCGCACCACCTTGCTGCGATCTCATGTATTCGACCTTTGACTGTTAGCTGTCGGCGGTAAGCTGTCAGCTCGTGAGGAACCCATGACCAAAGACGAAATTATTCGCAAGAAGCAGGAATACGTTTTCAACTGTGTGACCACCTACTTCAAGGACCCGATGGTAATTGACCACGCCAAGGGCCAATATGTTTGGGACATTGAGGGCAACCAGTTTCTCGACTTCCTGGGCGGCATCGTGACGGTCAGCGTGGGGCATTCGAACCCTCGGGTGACGGAAAAGATCAAAGCGCAGATCGACAAGGTCCAGCACACATCCACCCTCTTCGTCACCGAAGCCTTGGTGAACCTGGCGGAAAAGGTGGCCTCGATTGCGCCCGGCAAGCTCAAGAAGAGTTATTTTACCAACAGCGGCACGGAAGCCAATGAAGTTGCGGTGCTCACCGCGCGTATGTACACGGGCAATTACGAGCTCCTGGCGCTGCGGCATGGATACAGCGGGCACTCGCACTTGACCAAGTCGCTCACCGGCCTCTACACCTGGCGCAAAGCCGGAGTGATTCCTTACGGCATCGTACACGCCCCGGGACCGTACTGCTATCGCTGCCCCTACGGCCTCACTTATCCGAGTTGCGATCTCCACTGCGCGAAGGATATTGATGAAGTCATCAAGACTTCCACCAGCGGCCAGATCGCCGGCATGTTGGCGGAGACCATCCTGGGACTGGGTGGGTTCATTGTGCCGCCCCCCGGCTATTTCAAGATTGTCGCCAACATCGTGCGCAACTATGGTGGGCTTTTCATCGCCGACGAAGTGCAAGCCGCCTGGGGACGCACCGGCAAAAAGTGGTGGGGCATCGAGCACTGGGAGGTGGAGCCCGACATCATCACCAGCGCCAAGAGCATGGCGAACGGCGTGCCCATCGGACTCACCCTGACGCGCCCGGAAATCGCCGACGCTTACAAGGGCCTGACCATTTCCACTTTCGGCGGGAACCCCGTGGCCTGTGTGGCGGCCAAGGCCACCATCGATTTGATCGAGGAAGACCGCCTGATGGATAACGCCGAGACCGTCGGCAATCACTTCCACGCCGGCCTGGAAGCGCTGAAGGAAAAGCACGCGATCATCGGCGACGTGCGCGGCATGGGCCTGATGCAAGGCATCGAACTCGTCAAGGACCGGAAGACCAAAGAACCCGGCCCCGATCTGACCAATCAATTGCTCGAGCGTCTGCGCGTCCACCGTTTGCTGGTGGGCAAAGGCGGACTTTACGGCAACGTGGTGCGCATGTCACCGCCCCTCAATATTTCCAAGGGTGACGTGGATACCGCCCTCGCTGCGCTCGACAAGGGATTGGGAGAAATAGGGGGGAAGTGACTTAGATCAGTCTCGTGAATTCTTCGATTGTCACACCCAGGTCTTCGACAATGCTCCGCAACGTCTTTCGCTTGATGTCAATACCCCTGTGCATGGGAAATACAACTCGCGCATGGTCGGTCGGACGCACATAGATGGCATGGCTCCCCGTTTGTCGCCGGAACTCAAATCCCAGCCGCTCGGCGACCCGGGCCACCTCTTTGCCGGAAACGACGGGTAACTTGGGGCTCAAGCGGGAATCTCTATGGGTTTAATGAGGATGTCTTCTTCGGGGACTGGCAACCCATCTTCGATGAGGCTATCAACGTACAATTGGATGGCCTCGCGGATATTCTGGTCACCTTCTTCAATGGTTTCGCTCTGGGTGTGGCAACCCGGCAAAGTGGGACAGAAAACGTGGTAGCCACCTTCATCCTCTTTTTCAAAAATTACCGTGAATGTATGCGCCATTACTCACCTCTCTGGGGAGTATTCTACCTCAAAATTGGCTGCTGCCGTGGCCGGAATGATATGGAGCCGGTAGCCCGGAGGTACGCATAGCTTGCGTTCCTCCGCGGTTCTTCCCAAATACGGTCGGCGTCCAGATGTTTATTAAGGCGATTGCGAGATGAAAAGCCGCGCAGGAATGCAAAATACGCGTACCTGTGCGCTCGTCAAAATGCCCCGCCTCAGTAGGCCGTTTGGGACTACCGATAGGGGAATTGTAGTCAGCGGGACACCGCGACCCTCTCAACCGCTAAATTCGGCCAGGGTGCTGCGAGCAACCACAGGTGAATTACCGGGGAGTTTGTGGTATCTATTGCCCATGATAACTGATATGCCTCACGCAGTAGCCAAACGGCCTGAATACCCTTCGGGCAAATGGCACACCGAGGCGACTCGCTCACGCTGGTGGTCGGCTGCCCGCCGGGTATGCTACCTCAGGCACTCATTCTTCGTCCCCTTGAGCGTCACGCGAATGCCAGATGACAAGTGTCTGCTGGACAGGGGGATAAATATCTGCGAATTTAGGGGATGAGTTTATGCAGTCTGTGGGTGGCTTGATATGCGCGGCACCACACAACGTCTAAGAATTTCGACCACGGTTGCTCCAGAAACCCATGAATACCTTGCGAGTCTCGTGGGAAGCGGTCGTGCCGCGAGCATGGCGGAAGCCCTCGACCAGGCAGTGTCACGAGCACGACGCACTGATTCGATAGAACTACTTGCGAGCGATACGGCAGCCTATTTCCAGGCGCTGAGCGGAACTGCTGCTGAGGAAGAGTCCCGTTTGGAGGCGGCAGTCGCCGCAGTGGCGGACGGAATCAACATTGACAACCGGACCAGACTCTCAGTGACCTCTGTGTCTCAAAAGATTTCACACAGAGCGCACAGAGATGCTCAGTGAACTCTGTGTGAAACCCTTTCCTGCCACAGAGGACACAGAAAACATCTTCAAGTTTGTCTGCCGCCGTAACCGGAATGATATCAAAGCTGTTAAGTTCGCCGATGACTCCCCCAAAAGGATGGTTCCATGCCTGGAATCCCCGTTCTCCATGTTGAAGCGGACTGCATCGCCCGCGCCTGGGAAGAATCGCTGCTCTTGCTTCACCAGAAAGGCTGCGACCTCCAGACGCAATACGACAAGCCCGGTGATCCGCCAAGCAAAGACGCGACGATGATCATCACCATCGTCGAGCCGCTCCAGGAACCGATGATCCACCGCGATTTTCCGGGCGGCCCCGAGGATCTCGAGGAATACGTGATGGAAGTCCTGGAAGGCATCAAGGACCACTTGGTGCGCGACCAGCGCGATCCCGGCGACACGCGCTGGGAATATACCTACCACCAACGGCTGTTCCGCTATGCCGTCCCCACGCTCTCCCCCTTCGATCAAATCGAAACCCTCTGCCGCAAGTTGGCGGAGACGCCCTACACGCGGCGCGCCCAGGCGATCACCTGGAAGGTCTGGGAGGACAATGACTGCTACGACCCGGCCTGCCTGCAAAGCGTCTGGTGCCGGATCACGGAGGAAAACGGCTCGCCGGTGCTGAGCATGAACGTGCGTTTTCGCTCCAACGACGCCTACAAGGCGGCCTTCATGAATATTTTCGCCCTCGTCGAAATGCAGAGGCGCATCGCCGCGCGGGTTTCCGAACTGTCTGGCCAAAAGGTGGCCGTGGGCCGATACTGTCACATGGCTGATAGTTACCACCTCTACGGATCCTACTTTCGAGAATTCGAAGCGCGCTTTCTCGGCGCGATGGCCAAACGCAGCTTTGCGCAGCGGACCCTGCGTTATGCGGACCTGCGCGAGTTGATGGAACAAGCCCGCCCGGCAATTCTGGAGAAAGCGCGAACCATGGGGCAGTAGGGCTATCAGTCTTCAGTCGTCAGTCTTCAGTCGTCAGTTTTCAGTCATTAATTTTCAGCGGTCAGTAACTTCTCACCGCATGGACCGAGGGGAGGGCGGGACTTTATCGGTTGCGGGAAAACACGTAGGCGCTGTCATTCTGAGCGAAGCGAAGAATCTCGCTCCGGGCATTTTCACTAACACACGAAATTCTCCCTTTGCGGAGTTTATTCTGGGCTGGGCAGAGCGAGATCCTTCGCTTCGCTCAGGATGACAGCGTGCGGGCTCAGGATGACAGCCTGCCACTATTTCTTCTGCGTTTTGTTGGGTGGATTTTTGGCCGGCTTGGTGGCCGTCTTGCCCTTGGCGTCAGCGGGCTTGGCGCCGCTCGCTGCGGTGGCGGGGTGGGCGGTGCGTTTATGGCCTTTGAACTCCGGCGCGATATTTTTCATGGGAGTCGCGCGCCCTTCCTTGTCGTGCTCGGCATAGTTCAATTCATTTTGGCAGGATGCCAAGTTGGTCTGCGCGGCCAGCAGAAGGCCATCTTGATTCTTCAGCAGGTACGCTAAGTGCGGCTCAATCGACTGCTGCAAATCGAAAAGCTGGTTGGCCGACTGGCTAAATTGCGCGCTGAAGCTGGCATTTTCGTATTGCGCAACGCTGTGCGCCAGGCCGTCCACGCGGGGCAGCACCGCGCTGATCGCCACGTAGGTTTGAAATCCCAAATACAAACTATCGGGGCGGGCTTCAAACTGACTGCGCCAGCCTTCCTCTGCTGCGATCGCCTTGTTCAATGACTCCATGCTCTGGCCAAAGGACTGCCGCGCCACCGCGGGCATCTTCCATTTTTCCGGATGCACTTGAGTGAGCAGGTCGTTCAAACGAAACTCGGCGAGCCACATTTTGTGCATCAGGGCCTTCACCTGTTGAGGTTCCATATAACCAGTGCTGCTGGCTTGGGCTGTTGGAGCGGCGGGCGCTTGTGCGGGGGGCCCAATCTTCTCGGTCTGCACTTCCTGCGAGGCGGGCTCATTGGCGTGCGGCGGCAGCGGCGTTGGCTTGCTCGGTGATTGCCCCAGAGCGGTGAGTGGGCAGAGCGCAACCCACAGCGCTAAGAAAAATGATCTCATTGCTGACCTCACTATTTATTAGAAGGCGGTAACCCGCAGAAAGATGGCAGGGCCTAACCAACTTCGTCCAAAAACTTCTGGAGCATCTGGCGCGCCTCGCGACTGGGGTCCAGGAACTGGATTCCCATGCCTTGGCCGACGCGCGAGAACGTCACCCTGGCGCGACAGTTGATGGGCGGCTCCGCCGGGCGGATTCGGAAGGAAATCGCGAGCTCGGAGCCAATGGGCAGGGGAAATCGCACATCGAAGAACATGCCGCCCACGCTCACATCCCGAGTGACCCTGATCTCATTGCATTCCAGCGCTGCGCATTGGACTTGTATGACCAACTTGACGCGGCGGGACTGCCGGCGCTCAACGTCAGTCTGAGTGAGGTGCGGATCTTCCCCGTCCACAGTGCGCGACCTCCCGAGCCAGGTCGTTACCGGGCAACTTCCTGCACTTCTACGGCAAATCTAAAAAGGGGGCGCGGGATGCCTCGTCCCCACCGGTTCGCTTCCCAGCGGGCTTGTAGGAATTCGATGTCCGGGCGCTGCCCCAAATTCAATGCGGCGGGCGTCGCGCCGGAATAGAATTTTTGCGGGAACCAAAAAAGCGCCTGCGTTCCCCAGTCCTGGCCGTCCGCCGAGCCCCAGATCGACACGTGCAACGATTCCTGTTCCAGAACCTCATCAACCTGCAAAATCAGCAGAAGCGCCTTGCCGGCCAGCGCACCCAGCTCCAGGGGAGAGCCCTGCCCCGACCCTTCTACCGTTGTGCCGGCAGGCACCAGAAAAACCGTCGTGGAATTTGTCATAACGCTGTTGCTCATACGGTGAACCGGAAACTCCCGGCCAAGTCGTGAATCGTACCACAAGCGTTTGGGAAAGAGAAAGTGAACCTGAATCTTACCGCTTTCGCAGCGTCACCGCCAGCCCACCCCCCTGCATATAAAAGATGGTTTCCAGGCCGGGGTTGGACGTCACCGCTTTGACATAGTCCGGAACCATGTCCACATTATGGGCGAGGATCAATCCGCCGGGCCGCACCAGGGGTAGCACCTTATTGAGGTAATCCACATAGCCGGACTTATCGGCGTCGATAAAAGCAACGTCGATGGGTGTCTTCAGTTTCCTGACTTGCTCGTGCGCGTCGCCTTCCACAACCGTGACCAGGCTTTCCACGCCCGCATCATGAAAATGGCCGCGGGCCACGGACGCCCGTCCGTGATCGATCTCGAACGTGGTCAGGTGGCCGCCGGTCTTCCGAAGGGCCAGGCAGAACCAAAGGCCCGAATAGCCTGTCGAGGTACCAATCTCGACGACGTTCTTGGCATCGGCTGCTTCGGTGAGCAAGCGCAGCGCCTGACCGTCTTGCGGAGGAACGCTCAAGTACGTTTGGTTGAACTTCACCATGTGATCGAGTATTGATAGAATTTTCGCCTCCGGTTCCGTCTGCGCAACGGGTGGATTTGAGTTAGGGGCTTCGCGTGTCGGACGCTCCTGGGGGAAAATTGTGCCCGCCACGGCCAGTAAAATACCGATCAAAAGGACCATACGTCCCATCGTTCCTGGCTCCCTTCATGCGCGACGCTCGACCCGCGCGAACTGGCTCGCCTCACCGAGCTTTCACGCTCCATCACTACTGGCCGGTAACCCGGAAGGAATAATCTCCCGACCCTATGTCAATGGCAAAGTCATCATTCTCTTCCGTTGCCTTGGTAATCCCTGAATCTCCGGGAATAAAGTGGCCCTTCTCCCAAATCACCCGTCCACCTTCCTCAATGGTGAATTCCGTCATCCCGGGCAACTTGGGGATAATCACCCGAGCGTCCGCGCCCACCGGAATCACCGCGTGCAACGTCACCGCGCCGGGGAAATGGGTCCAGGAAGAGGCGACGGCGCCTCGAATCGTTTCCACCGTGGCGCTGGTCCAATCAAGGTCTTCCACGATCTGGGGTTGAATGCGGATGTGCCGATACCCCACTCCGCCGGCGCCCTGATTGATGCCCGCCAGCGCCTGATAAAACCATGCGCCCACGCTGCCAAACATAATGTGATCGTGCGAGTTCATCGCCGGCCCGGCCTTATCCTGCCACAGTTCCCACAGCGTCGTGGCTCCCTTCGTAACCATGTACCCCCAACTGGGATAGGTGGTTTGCACCGCCAGGTCATAAGCCAGATCGGACCGTCCGATGGCCACGAGCGCCGGCATCAGGAACTTGACGCCGATAAAACCGGTTGTGACGTGGGTGTTATGATAATAGAGAATATCATTGGTCAGATTTTCGGCAACCGCGCCGCGCCGATCCTTGGGTACAAGGTCCAGGAAAAGCGCCATGGCATTGGCGGCTTGAGTGCCGTTGGCATACTCGCCGGTATCGGCGTGGAAAAAGGCCCGGTTGAAGGCCTCGTGAATTCCCTGCGCGAGTTGGCCGTAAGAAGCTGCATCCGCGGAATTCCCCAGGACCTGCTCGATCTGGGCGAGCATCCACACGTCATAGTAGTACCAGGCGTTCTGGATGTAATTGTGGGGGGTGTGCTCGATCTCCACCCAATCGCCCTCGTGGCCCAGGCGATTGTGGATAAGATTGTCGGGCGCCTGGCCGTGGAGAAACCCGACGTATTTCTTCAGGTTCGGTTCGTTTTGCTCCAACATGCGACGATCTCCGTATTGCTCCCACATGTAATAACAGAGCGAGATATAGGCGGTCTCCCAACCCAGGTCCCCGGGCAAATCGCCGTACTTGCGGGGGACCGTGGAGGGCAATGCCCCGTCCGCCCTTTGGGCGTCGGCGATGTCGCGGATAAAGTTGGTGTAGAACGCTGCCATATCAAAGTTCATCATGGCTTCTTCCGCGGTCGCCTGTGCGTCGCCCATCCACCCCTGGCGCTCATTGCGCTGGTCGCAATCGGTCGGAACGCTGAAGAGGTTGGTGAGCTGCGACCAGCGGATAATCTTCTGGATGTCGTTGAGGATTTGCTTGGAGGCGATAAAGCTTCCCACCGTATTTACGGCCGTGTGGACCACGCGCCCGCGCACCGAATCGAGACTGGGCGTTCCGGGAAAGCCCGTCACCTCGACGTAGCGGAACCCGTGGTAAGTGAATCGCGCCTCGTAGGTCTCCATGGCGCCGCCGCGCAGGAAATAAATATCACGGGATTTCGCCGAACCGAGGGTGTCCCGATTGATCATGCCGTTGGCATCGAGCTCCTCGGCATAGCGCAGAGTGACCTTGGTCCCTGCCGCGCCGCGCACACGCAAGCGGGCCCAGCCGCTCATGTTCTGTCCCATGTCAAAAACGTATACCCCGGGATGAGGACTGGTCAGACGCTCGGGGACGATGGTGTCAACCACCCGGATCGGCGGCATCATCTGGGAGGAGCGAATCCCGGCGGAGCCCTCGACCACCTGGGCCGCGCTCCATGCCGAGTCATCAAACCCCGGCTTGTCCCATCCCGGCGTTTCGCGGCGCGCATCGTAGACTTCGCCGTCGTAAACGCCGTCGCCGATGACCGGCCCTAGCATCGTCTTCCAGGAACTATCACTCACGACGCTCGCCTGCCCGCCGCCCTCCAGCGCCACATTCATTTGCAGGAGGAAAGCGGGTGATTTGTAATAGGCGGGGAGGTCCGCAACCTGGAGCGCCCAGCCGCCACCGATCATGACGGCAATCGCGTTCGGCCCCGGCTGGAGAGCTGAAGAGATATCATAAGTCGTATAGAGGACGCGCTTGGGATAAGTCGTCCATCCCGGGTCTAACACGTTCGGGCCGATCCTCCTTCCGTTCACTCTTAATTCATGATAACCCAGGGCAGTAATATACGCGCGAGCATTCGTTACCTTGCTATTCAGCGTAAATTCTTTGCGGAACTCATTGCCGTTGGCGCTCCCGCCGCCGATCCAGGACCCCTTCCACTCGTCCCGAGACAAGAGTCCCATACCAAAACGCGCCGTCTGGCTGTAGTCACTATTCTTCCCTTCCTTGTCCCAGTAGCGCACCTTCCAGTAGTAATTCCGCCCACTTTCGAGCGCCTTGCCACCGTAGACCACCTGGGTGAATTCCTCGGATGGCACCTTGCCGCTGTCCCATTGGTCACCACGATCATGCGCCAGGGCGTCCGCCTCGGTAGCAACCAAGACCTGATATGCCCCCTGCTTCTCATCGCGTTGCGAATGCTCGAGCACCCAGGAAAATCGCGGCTGTGGTGTGTCAACCCCCAGAGGATCCGTGAGATATTCGCATCGCAAGTTGGAGGGCACCCGGGCCCGTCAAACGCCTGGCCATAGGACGATGCCTGGCCGCACCACATCGACAGAAGCATAACCATGACAAATCTTAGGAAAAACTTCATCGTTTTGAACATTGATGTTTCCTCCAAATGCCTGCCTGGAAAGTGGGATGACCTCAGGACAAGACCGCGACTAGGACTAAAGCCGTTGGATCTAAGCCCGAATTCCTTTTTTCAATTTCCGGGCGGTAAGATACACCCGACTGCCTCGGAATGCAATCGCTAGGCGGGGGTGCTGTCAGCCGGGAGGGTGCAACAAAATAGCAAAAATGCACTACTTCCCTGCCCACGCCGCGGAGATGACCGGTGCCGGAAAACTTGCCTTTTCTTGGGAGAAACGCATAGACTCACGGTTTCAAGGGTCACGCATGCGCTTAACAATTCGTTTGCTCGTTTTCTTGCTCCTCATGGCGGGCACGGCCAAGCCGGCGGCGGTTTCCAGCATTTCGTTCGACGGGGACTGGCATTTCCTCGCCGATCCGTCCGGCACGCTGGACGTGCAGAAGCTCGACTCCGCACCCGACGTTCGCCCCACGCGGATTCCCTCTTCCTGGCAATCGCAGTTCGCCGACCTGCGCGATTACGCCGGGGTGGCGTGGTACTGGCGCACCGTCACGGTGGAGCCGCCCGCCGCCGACCAGGTGGCCCTCCTGCGTTTTGGCGCCGTCGATTACGCCGCGGACGTTTACGTCAACGGCCGGAAGGCCGGCTCGCACGAGGGCGGGTATCTGCCTTTTGAAATCGACGTCACATCCCTTCTCCACGCCGGCGATAACCAGGTGGCCGTGCGCGTCACGGACCCCGGGGCCAAACCCCATGAGGTCGTCGAAGGCATCAATTATGCGGAAATCCCCCATGGCAAGCAGAGTTGGTACGTCCAGACGAGCGGCCTCTGGCAAAGCGTGGAACTCGACTATCGCCCGCGCCTGCGCCTGGGCAGCGTGCACATTACCGCCGTCCCGGACGGCGCCTTTGCAATCACTGTGCCCGTAATCGATGGAAACCCAGCCAGTCCGGTGAGCTTCACGGCTGAGGTCCTGGACCCCAGTGGCAAGGGCGTATGGAAGAGTACACACGATGTTGCCATCGGGAAAACAAGCTCCAAACTCAGTGGTCAGATACATGAACCCCTGTTGTGGAGCACGTCTACCCCAAATCTCTACGAATTGCGCGTCTCGCTCAGTTCCGGAGACTCCGTCCGCTGCCGCTTCGGCTTCCGCATCTTCGGCAAGCGTGACGGCAAATTCTATTTGAACGACAAGCCGATTTACCTGCGCGGGGCGCTGGACCAGGATTTTTTCCCGGACACCATCTACACGCCGCCTTCACTCGATGCTCTCCGCGACGAAATGCGCAAGGCGAAGGCCCTGGGCCTGAATCTGCTGCGCTGCCACATCAAAGTACCGGACCCGCGCTACCTGGAAGCCGCGGATGAAACCGGCATCCTCATCTGGTATGAGATTCCCAATTGGGATAAGCTCACCGCCAATTCCGAGCGGCGCGCCATGGAAACCCTGCACGGCATGGTGGAGCGCGACGCGAACCACCCCTCCATTGTCATCGTGAGCATCATCAACGAAAGCTGGGGCGCGAACCTGAAGGAACCGGCCGATCGCACCTGGTTGAAAGGTGCGTATCAGCAAGCCAAGGCTTTTGTTCCCTGGCTGGTGGTGGATAACAGCGCCTGCTGCGATAACTTTCACATCTCGACTGATATCGCGGACTTCCACCAGTACGCCGCCATCCCCGATTACGCTTCCAACTTCGATCGCCTGGTGGATGACCAGGCGCAGCGACCCGGCTGGCTGTTCAGCCCTTACGGCGACGCGGCTCCTAAAGGCGACGAGCCCATGATGCTCTCAGAATTCGGCAACTGGGGATTGCCGCAGGTCCCTGAAGAAAAACCGTGGTGGTTTAACCGCGAACTGGGCGGAGCAGAGATCACCCAGCCCGAGGGCCTGGAGCAACGCTTTGCCGATTATCAATACAATTCCCTCTTCCCCGACCTCAAAGCCTTGAGCGAGGCCACCGAGTGGGACGAATACCAAGCGCTGAAATGCGAGATTGGGGCTCTGCGCGCCCACCCTGAGATTCAGGGTTATGTCATTACGGAATTTACGGATCTGAACTGGGAAGCGAATGGCCTGCTCGACATGTGGCGCCACCCCAAGGCATTTGGCGAGGCGCTCAGCCGCCAGCAACAGGACGACCTGCTGGTGCTGCGCGGCGACAAACGCAATTACAAAACGGACGAACCGGTGGAGGCCGCCGTCTACATCTCGCACTATGGTCCGGGGGACCTGGCGGGAGCCAAAGTGGATTGGCAAGTGGAAGGGACGTCGCTTGCCGGAAGCCTGCCGTTGGCTGCCTTGCCCTCTGCGAGCGCGGCCAGAGTGGGGGCGATCCGATTCCCGGCCCCCGCCGGCCCCGCGCCCGCCAAACGGCTTTTAAAAGCTAGACTTATTGTTTCCGATAAAACCTTATCGGAGAATTCTCTCGATTATTATTTCTATCCCATCAAACCACTCGATCTGCCGCCACCGGTTTCCTTCTATGATCCGCCGCCCGGACGCCTGCGCCGGTTGGCGAAAGACATGCGCGACCGCAATTACCTGGCGCCCACCGGCTCGGAAGCCTTCCCGGTGCTGATCGCCTCCACCCTGGATGAAACCGTGAAGAACAAGCTACGCGCCGGGGCGCGCGTCATCCTGATCGCGAGTGACCCCCTGACCCTGGCGCCGGGGATCGTGGTGGCGCCGCGCACCGAAGATGACCTCAGCGGCAATTGGATTTCCGATTTCCTCTGGCTACGCAAGGGACGGGCGCCCTTTTCCGCCCTTGGATTTGATACGCTGGGCGGGTTTGAAACCCAAGCCGTCACGCCGGCGACCGTCATCAAGGGGATTCCCCCGCAGAATTTCAATGACGTTCTGGCAGGCATGTTTTACGGTTGGATTCACGACAACGTGGGAGTCCTGGTGCAAGCCAAGGCCGGGAAGGGCAAGCTGCTGATCTGCACGTTTTCGCTTGCCACCACCTACAATTCTGACCCCTACGCAACCTACCTTCTGGACGCGCTGGTGAATTACGTCATCTCGGATTTCGCGCCGCGTTTCGAGTTGCCGCTGTGAGGGGGAAGTAGTCAGAAGTCAGGAGTCAGGAGTCAGGAGTCAGAATAGAACCACGCATGCTCCGCATTCTGACTCCTGACTCCTTCACTTATCCGTCCGAAAAATTTCCAGCCGCCAAGGGGCTTCATCGAGCGTGACGCTGTTTCCGAAACATCCGCGGATCGTAATTGAGCGATTCCGTCGCGCGCACGACAATCTTCTTGTACTCGGGATGGGCAGGATTGATCAGGCAGTTATTCTCGTTGGGAGCGAGAACCGACGGCACCATCAGCAAACAATCCTTCCCGCCTCGCGCGAATTCATCACCCAACCGGGCAAGTTCCGATGGGGCGGCGGGGTCGCGCCAGTTGGGGGGCAGGCGCTCAGTTTCAATCCGTGCCCGGGTCAAATCGCCCGGCACCTCCGCAACCGCAACAACCAAATCGTCGGGCGGGTCGTCTTGATCAAGATGCGCGAAATATTCCAGCATGGCGAGCGATTGGTGCTCGGAGGCATAACACAAGCGGGTTCCGGGACTCGACCAGCGACCGCCATAGCGGTAGGCGCCCTCGCCGTCAAAAGGCGTTCGCGCATAAGCCTTGCGCAATACCCGATAGACCCGGCTCAACTGATTCCGCCGTAGGCGATGCGGCCCAGGAGGTTTTCCACTTGGCGCGCTCCCAGTTCCGTGTCAATCGCCGCGACCGGGGCAAGGCCACCCAGGGCGCGGTTAGGGCGCTTCAGCCAACGCCGGGCGCGCTCGGCATCACCCAGGCAGTCGCCGGCGATGGCCATGAGGCGGGCCAGCCGGTATAGCCGGTCGGATTCAAAACGCGCCAGCCTTCCACTGCGGCGGCGGCGTTGCAAGCTGCGCGGAGAAAGATCGAGCGCGCCCGCCAACTCTTTCAACGTCAGCCCCGAGGCCCGCATCAAATTCGCAACGACCGCGGGAGGAAAGCCTTCGCGGATCGCTTCGCGCAGTTCGCCCTCACTCGAGAGGGCACGCCCCAGCGTCTGCTTGCCCCCTAATTCAGATACCACAGCCCGCAGTTCATTTACCATAATGTCGTCTAGAATAGCGACAAATGGCGCACCTTGTCAACCCCGGGCAGTGGCGTCATTTGCTGTGGCACGGCCATCTTGGCCGTGACCGTTCACGGGCGGGACGCCCGTGCCACTTCCAAATGACACCACTACCCAACCCCGCGTTACGCCCGCAATTTCTCCAGCCGCCGCAGGGCCTCATCCAGCGTGGCGTTCTTTTTGCAATAGGCGAAGCGCACCTGCTGGGCTCCGCGAGCAGGATCGCGGTAGAAGCTGCTGCCGGGGACAACCCCCACGCCGATTTCACTCACCAGGTAACGGGCAAATTCCACGTCATTGGGGAATCCGAAGGCGGAGATATCGGCCATGATGTAATAGGCGCCGTGCGGCCGGAAGCAGCGGAACCCGGCCTGTTCCAGCCCCGCCAACATGTGATCGCGCCGAGCCCGGTAGCCCTCGCAAAGCTGCTGGTAATAGGTCTCCGGGAGATGCAAAGCGGTGGCGCCCGCTTGTTGCAAAGGCGCCGCGGCTCCCACGGTGAGGAAGTCGTGCATCTTGCGAATGGCATGGGTGACTTCCGGCGGGGCAATCGCATAACCCACGCGCCAGCCGGTGACGCTGTAGGTTTTTGACATGGCGTTGATGGTGATGGTGCGCTCGCGCATGCCAGGGAGAGTGGCCAGCGAGATGTGCCGGAAGCCGTCATAGACCAGGTATTGATAAATCTCGTCGGTGATGGCGTAGGCATTCGTTCGCCGGCACTGCTCGGCAATCAGTTCGAGTTCGTCGCCGGTGAAGACCTTCCCCGTGGGATTGTTGGGAGTGTTCAGAATCACGGCGCGGGTGCGATGGGTGAAGGCGGCGGCGAGGTCCTGTGGATCAAAGGTCCAATCCGGGGGATGAAGCCGCACATGGCGGGTGGCGGCGCCGCAAATGATGGCATCCGGACCATAGTTTTCGTAGAAGGGCTCGAAGACCACCACCTCGTCGCCCGGGTCGATAATCGCCAGCAGGGTAGCAATCATGGTTTCGGTCGCGCCGCAGCAGACCGTCATCTCGCGCTCGGGGTCGACCTCCAGTCCCGTGTCGTGGTGAAAGCGCTCGGCGACCGCACGGCGGAACTCTCGCGCTCCCCAGGTAATTTCGTATTGGTTAATATCTGCGCGGATGGCTTGCACCGCGGCTTCCTTCACCTCTTCCGGCGCGGGAAAATCCGGGAACCCCTGGGCGAGGTTCACCGCGTTGTGCTCCAGAGCCAAGCGGGTCATTTCGCGGATCACCGACTCGGTGAACTTCTGGGCCTTCTGGGAGATCGGCGAGCGGCGCCCCGGATTGGGGGTAAAGCCTATAGTGTTTTCAGTCATGCTATCATCTCAGTCTTCTCGATCCCGCCGCGACGGCAGTAGAGACTCGGCAAGAAAAGGTGCAAAGCCCGATCGAATAAGCAAGTATAATGGAATGTGGGCCTTATAGATTAAAATTTGACACAACCCCGACGAGTTTATATACTCGTCGGTAAGTTGCATGCGGATGAGTGTTTGCAGGGGAGTATTGTGATGGCCATGGAAGATTTCGCGAGGGAGATATCCCGCGAATCCAAGGGACTGGATGAAGCCGAAAGGATCGCCAGGACGAGGAAGTTGGCAGCTTCTCCAGATACTAAGAAGTTTATTCAGAAGTATCTTCCTGAACTATACGCTGAGGCGTTCCCTTCCTCAAACTCGGGGGCGGGGCGGGGGTCGGAATCTCGTTCGCCTCATGCGCTTTATGCAAAGCGGCCGTAGGATCTATTCCTATTGCATCTCCCCAAAAGATAATCAGCTCCCTCCTTTTATTTCCTCCGACATTTCTCAGAAGGCACTTGAGTATTTTCATGTCGTCCCAGCCGTACATGCGACCGATTTCAACTGCTGAAGCTACCTCCGCTGCCAAGCTCATTGACTAATCCTTTTTCGCATCACTATTGCCTTTAATGAATTCTTCTGCTGAGTCTTTGAATTCACGCGCGGGAGCGTGGGGATTACCGCCAGTGGCGCCCACGGGGACCGGAGCAGAATGTTGCGCCTTGGGGCACACCGCAAAGTGGGGAGAGCCGCTTAAGAGCTGGCGGTAGATCACCGCATCGCGCAATACCAGCTCCACGTAAGTCCGCGTGGCCGGAATGGGAATACTTTCCAGGAACACCCCCGGGTCGTGGAAGGAATATTTTGAAACCCAATCTTTGACACGGAAATCGCCCGCGTGGTAAGCGGCCATGGCAAGTTCCGGGTGCCCGTCAAAGTCTTTCATCAGCCCGGCGAGATAGGCGCACCCCGTCCGCACGTTGTAGGCGGGATCGTTAAGCCGCCGGGCCGCGCTCCGCGTGCGTGAACGGCGGCTGCTGTGGGCCGCGGTTTCCGGCAGAATCTGCATCAGGCCACGGGCATTGGCAACGGACAAGGCACGCGCATCGAATGCCGATTCTTGCCGCACCAGCCCCATCACCAAATAAGGATCAAGGTGGTTCAGGCGGGCCTGCTGCTCGATGAGTTTCCGGTACGCCTGCGGATAGAGAAAACCCCAAACTTCCTTCGGCAGGGCAGAGAATTCCATCTGTGCATAGGCCGGCGCAATCTTGAGAGCGCTCGCCAGCGCGCCCGCCGCCTTGTTCTGCGCGGCGGAAACCCCGGCAAGCAGCAGGCGCAGTTCAGGAGGGGGATTGTCCCCGGCGACGGCCGCCTTGAGAAACTCCTCCTCCAGACTTTTCAAATCCAACGCCTGAAGGATCAGCGCCGGCCGGGCGGCGTCGCTGGGGGTGGCAGCGAGGCACGCAAGTCCGGGCGGAACCACCGGCGGCCCCAGCACCGGGATGAGCGCAGCGGCCAGCGGAGCGGCGGAGGAATCGCTCGAGCCCGCCAGGCTTCCCTGCTTCCCGCGAATTTCCGCCAGCCGCGCGGCAGCCTGCGGCGCATAATAAGTGTGCACGAACCGCTTGGTGAGCAGCGCGTAGAGCGCGCTCGCCTCGGCGAGCGAGCCGCGCTCCTCCTGAATCCGCCCCAACCAATAGAGCGCTGCGGGAGCGCGGGGGGAATCAGGAAACCCCATCAAGAACTGGCTGATCACGTCCGAGGTATTGGGTTCCCCAAGTAAATAATCACACCACCCGAGGCGCCAACCATCCTCGCGCAGGTGGTCATTCTGTGGGGACAACTCGAAGAGGCGCCGATAGTCGCGCGCGGCTTCCTGCCAATTGAGCTGCCGGTAATAGAATAGGCCCGCAGCCGACAGCGCATCGGCGTAAGCGGGAGAATTCGGGTATGCCGTCTCAAGTTGCGTGAGGTCCTGGGTAATCCCCGGCGCGTCCGCCTGCTGCGCGTGCACATGGACGAGCAGCGCCAGCCGCTGGGCTTCCAACTCGGGCGAAGGAAGGTGAGTGAACAATACCTGCAAGGCATCGGCGCTCCGGCGCAGGTGCAAGAGGCAGCGCGCCTGCCCCAACTGCGCACGCGGAACCATGGCGCTGGTGGGCTCACCTTGGAGCAACCTGCCATACTCTCTCAGGGCTTCGTCATAGCGCCCGGCCTTCGAGAGCGCATCCCCACGCGCCATCTTCATATTGTCATTCGGGACCGGGTAATCAGCACCTAACTGCGCGTGCAGCGCCTGAAGCGCCTCGCCGGCAGCTTTGGCCTGTGCGGAGACCGGAAAGTTGTAATACACCTCCTGGAATGCCGTGGCGGCTTGCCCCGGTTGATGTGCCTGCAAGCAGGCCTGCCCGAGCAGAAGGGCGAGCGCCGGCTGTTTGTGGGTTTCCGGTTCGGCCGATAGGGCATCGATGGCCTGCTGCGCCTGCTGGGCGTCCAGCCAGGCGTTAGCGCGCGAGGCGAGCGCCCGATTGCGCAGGTGGCTGCGGGGAAAGCGCGAGGCGAAATCCTGAAGTATCGCAGCAGCGTCCTGCGGCCGGCTGGATTGGCTAAGGGCCGAGGCTTGATAGAAGACGGCGTAGTCTGCCAGCGAGAATCCGCTCTCGGCGGCCTGGGCCAAATCCTGGGCAGCATCGGAATAGCTCTGGGCTTCGAACTCCTGATATCCGGCCAGGAAGTACGCCCAACCCTTCCACTCGGGGTCCGTCTGTGAATGCGCGTAGGTGCGCAAGCGCGGCCAGGTCTCGCGGCGCGTGGCGCTCGCGGCGAGGTCGCGAAGACGCGCGGGGAGCAAATTCGCCGCGCCAGCAGACCCCGGCATGGCCGCCAAGCCTGCCCACAGGCAGAGGGTTCGAACTAAGGATTGACGAAGGAAATTCACGCGGAAGGCCCTGGATATCCCGGTCCCAGAACCATCGAATCGTTCGCCGCCAGAGTTTTCACCAGCTCATCATGAAAGTAGTCAACCTGCTTGTTCAGGGCCTTGCCAAAGCGCTTTTCAAAGGTTTGGCGGCTGCGGTCGATGTCCGATTGGAGCCGCTTATAGAGGTCCCGGTTCTTGCGACCGTCGGCCACTTTGGTTTTGTTGTAAAGCTCGATTTCCGAAACCAGGAGTTTGGCGAAGCGCTTCGCATCCTTGTGCACCTTCTGCTCGGCTTCGCTAAGCAGCGAAGGGTCGAAACCGGCCGGAGGCGGAGGCGGAGGAGGCGGTGCACTCTCGGCCACGGCCCCCGGGGGTGGGACCTCGATGGGCGGTGGGGGAGGCGCCAACTCCCCACGCGGTTCGACGAGGGGCGGAGCGGGTTCACTCACCACCGCCGGGGCAACGGACACCGGAGGTTCGACAGCCACTTCCGCAGGCGGCCCGAGTGGTTGCGGCTCAGGCAGGCGTGCTTCCGGCTCAGGTGCGGGTGGTTCGGGTTTAGGTGCGGCTGGTTCCACGATCTCGACTTCCGCGCGCGCCTCAACAACCGTTTCCTGGACAAGCACCGTGTCCACCGCCGGTTCCTCGGCGTGAGGTTCCGCAGGCGCGGGTTCCTCAGCGGCAACTTCCACAGGGGATTTCTCGGCGGGCGCGGCGGCCCCGGCAACTGCTTTCTCCATCTCGTCGACCGAAAAACCCCCACTCAGCGCAATCAGGCGGTCGATCTGCGCGCCGGCAAATTCGGCGAGAATCTTCAGGGCAATGACCGGAAGCGGCTTACCTCCTTCGCCCGGATCGGCATAAAAGATTGCCGCAACTGTACCAGCGGAACGAATCGGGAGCAGCAGGATCGGCGCATGGGGTGGGGGCTTGAGCTTGTCCATGACGTTGCGGCTTTTCTTGAGCGTGTCGGCGGTGGCGTCCACGTCCCCGGCGGTTTCGCAAACCTGCCGGAAGGGATTGTTCTGAGTGAGCGGAACGATCAGAGCGCGCATAACCTTTTCTGAAAGCGCCGGGCCGAAGCCGTGAGCAGACGCACCCCAGGCCGCTTTGCCCCGCACGTCGAAGATCGCGGCGCGAACGCCCCACTGCGCGGCCTCCTCGGTGAGGACCTCGAACACCTGTTCGGGAATCGTGCAGGTCATCAGGCCGCGGACGGCGCCCAAGACGTTTTCGAGCGCCCGGTCCGGGGCACCCTGCGCCTCGGCGGCTGCCGCGTCGGCAAGCTCGGCCGCGCGCGCAATCTCATTCCAGTGACGGGCAGCTTCCTGCTCGATGCGTTCGTGAAGCTGCTGCAATTCCGTCATGTCCAGATTAAGTTTCCGAATTTGTTCGGCCTGCGCGCGCAGCTCCGGGGCCAAGCGCTGGCGGGCCTCCCGAATTGAATCCGCAAAAGAAAAAGGATGATTTTCGGCCAAGGGAGACACCTCAGGGGCTAATTTACCCGCCCATTATGGACCAACCCCCGGTGCAGGCGCAACGGCAATGTCAAAGGTCGGGGGTCCGAGTTTCGGAGTTCGGAATTCGGGGGCCGGGGTAGGGGGCGGTGTGGGTGAACGTCCGCTGATCTTATTTCGTGATGAATCCGGTCTGCGGGGTGGGAAGGGCAAACTCACGAAGAATGTCCTCTTGCGAGATGCCTTGGCCGCGGTCGTAAATCACCCCATGACTCTACCCGCCCGCCTGTTCAGTTGTGAAGGCCGGACGTTTCACCGGCATTTGCGGATTGACCATAATCGGTTTGGGCGGCCGTGGCTTGAATTTGAGTTCCATTGCCTGGGCGAGCAGGCGGAGGATGGGACCACGGTTCTGAAAAAGGACCCGCAACCAATCCCCGCGTTTCATTTGCGGAAAATAAATTCCCCGGAAGGCCAGCCGGCAGAGCAGGTGAATCAGCCGGTCGGGAAAAGAACTTGATCCCAGCCCTCCCATGGAGGAGGCGATGGTTTGGGGACTGTAAGACGACGCCCAAGCCTGCCGAACCTCCGCCTCCGCTTGCTCAGAGGTGATCCCCAGAGGTGTGAAGCTCATGGTGAAAGGCCTGAACTCCAGCCAGTGTTTCGGCCGGGTGAGCCGCCCCGCCGCTGCCAAGCGGTCATACAGCGGAGTGGCCGGGTAGGGCGTCAGCAATCCGAATACGGGAAGCCCCGGAGGCCAGGAGCGAATCACCTCCAGAGTGCGAGCCGCTACACCCGTGCGGTCGCCATCCATCCCGAAGATGAATGAGGTGATCGCGTAAACATTGTGGTGGGCGAGGCGCTCCAGAACGGCCTGGTACTCCTGCGGCTTGTTGAATCCTTTGTTGACACTCTTGAGATTCTCCACGTCAATAGACTCGAGGCCCATGAAAATCCACTTGCCGCCACTTTGCGCGATCAGGGAGACCAGTTCCTCGTCGCGCAGCAAGTTCATGCTGATTTGCGCTACCCAGGGCACCTGGGCGCCGCGGGCGATCATCTCCCGCAGCAAGGATTTGGTGCGCCGGGGATTGATCGCGAAGTTGTCATCGATGAAGAAGACCGCGACTTTTCCTTCCTGGCGCTTCGCCAGGGCCTTGAGCATCAGCAGTTCATCGACGACGCTTTCATTCGACCGGAAGCGGATCGAGTCGCCGAAGAAACCCGTCACGGTGCAGAACTCGCACCCGTAGGGGCAGCCGCGCCCGGACTCAATCGGAATCAAGTGGAAGCTCTGCCACGTCATGCCGACCAGTGACAGCAGTCGCCGCGCCATCCTGGGAAAGTGCTGGATCAGGTTGAACTGGTCAAGGTCCATGCGGTCCCAGGGGATCACGGGGTAGTCATCCAGGGAGGGCTTGACCTCTTTGCCCTCCCTATTCACCGGGGCATAGATTTCTTTCAGGGCGCCCCGCTCCGCATCGGCAACGATGGCCGGCCAAGTCTGGTCAGCCTCCCCCAGAGCCACCGCGTCGGCGTGGCGAGGTTCGCCGCCACGCCCCAGCGGTTCGTCGGGCACCTCGGTGACATGCGGACCTCCCATCACCACCGGAACCCCCGCCGCCCGCACGGCATCCGCCATCTGGTAAGCCTTCCGAATCATCCGCGTCATGGCGCCAATCCCCACCAGGCCGATGTGATTCTGCCGGAGGTATTCGACCAGCTCCTGACGGGTCATGCGCCGCGCGTTGCCGTCGATGAGAAACACCTGGTGACCCGGGGGCGTGAGCGATTTCAGGAGGAACATCCAAAGGTGGGGCATGAAATTGTTGGTGATTTCGTTATCGGGATTATAGAGAAGAATGTTCATTGGCCATGCGCCTCGTTGCGCGGAGTTGGGTGACGGACCGATCTCGGAAAGCAGTTGGGTCCGCAGGCACTCGACGCAGCATTCGGCCCGGCAATTTCGGCGCTCGAAGGCCCGATTTCGGAAGGCGGCGATTTCCCAACGATCCTGCCCATGGGCAGCCTAATGCCCGCAGGAACACAAATCTGGTCAATATTGCTCACATTGCAAATAAAGGAGGGGAATCAATTCAGGCCGTGGTTGGCCCAAGAAACTCGCGCGAGGGGGGAGACTCTAGTCGTGGAGGACGATGTTGATGAGTGAACTGTGGACCAGCATGCCGCCGTTATACTTGATGAACCCGAGCTTGCGGAACTTGTTCATGAAGTGGCTGACTCGTGACCGGGTGGTTCCGATCATTCCCGCCAGTGTTTCTTGAGTGATTTTCGGGATCACCGGTTCCTGCGTGCCTTCCTTGCCAAAGTGCGCCAGCATAAGCAGAACCCGAGCCAACCGCTTCTCGCTCGAATTGAACAGTTGATCGACCAGGTCCTCCTCGAACCGAACATTGCGGGAGAGCAGGTAGGTCGTGAAAAGCTCCGAGAATTTGCGGTCGGCGTGGAGCAAATGGATCATGTTCTTTCTAGGGAAGCGAAGGATGGTCGTCTCTTCGGTCGCGGTGGCCGTCGACATGCGCACGTGCTGACCGGCCAGGCAGCCTTCACCGAAAAACATATCAGGGCCGACGAACCCCACCACCGCTTCCTTCCCCTGTTTGGAAACCACGGTCAACTTCACGCGGCCTTTTTGAACGTAGAACACCGCGTCCGCCGGCTCGCCTTGCGCAAAGACTACTTGCTTACGCGCGTGGGACACGACGGTTCTGCCCTCCTCGACTCTCGCCACGAGAGCCCTGGTGTCAAAGGTCGGAATGCGTTTAATCAACTTGGATGACATCCTCACTCAGGTCACCTTCTTTTTGCAAAAAATACACCCCGTCGCTCACGGGTGTCAATGAGTTTTTTGCCCCACGGCTGAGGAAGCCAGCGCGGCGGTGTGGGAATCCTCCCGGCGCGCCCCAATTGCGATAAACTCAGAAACGTGGAGGCAAGCCGGTTGGTAATCGCGCCAAAGAGAAAAATCGTTTGAAGAGAATAATTGCGGAGCCGTCGCCAGCATGAACCGAAAGGAGCAGCTTGAAGTCGTGAGCCGCCGACCGGCGGTGTCGGCCCTGATTATCGGGGGTGGCATCAATGGCGTCGGGCTCCTTCGCGAATTGGCTCTGCAAGGGGTGGATGCACTGCTGGTGGAAAAATCTGATTTCTGTTCCGGCGCCAGTTCGGCCTCCACCCGCGTCATTCACGGGGGGCTCCGTTACCTGGAGAATCGGGAATTCCGCCTGGTCAAAGAATCCCTGCAGGAGCGAAATCGCCTGCTGAAGAACGCTCCGCATTACGTGCGGCCCCTCCCCACAACCATTCCGATATTCAACTGGACCGCCGGCCTGCTTCCCGCCTTGGGGAAGTTTCTCGGCTTCCGAGTGTCACCCCATGACCGGGGCGCCTTGCCATTCAAAATCGGATTGTCCATGTATGACCGCTTTGCCGGCCGGCAGAATCCACTCCCCAGGCACAGCTTCAGCTCACGCCGGACTGCCCTGGCCTTGCGGCCTCAACTCCACGAGGGAATTGTCTGCACGGCGACCTATTACGACGCGTACATCAGCTTTCCCGAACGGCTCACCTTGGAGCTTGTCCTGGACGCGGAACAACAGTGCCGGGACGTTCACGCGCTGAACTACGTTCGTGCCACGGGCGCCGATGGCGCAATGGTGGTTCTCGAAGATGAGCTCTCCGGTCAGTCGTTTGAAATCAAGCCCCAGGTGGTCATCAATGCGAGCGGAGCTTGGATCGATTTCACCAATCGCGCTTTGCAGCGCGAGACGCGGTATATGGGCGGCACCAAAGGATCGCACCTGGTGATTGACCATGCGGAACTCCTGCTTGCCACGCAGGGCCAAATGCTCTATTTCGATAATGCCGACGGACGTATTTGCATCTTCTATCCCGTTTACGGAAAGGTTATCGCCGGCTCCACGGACATCCCCGTGTCTGATCCCGAGACGGCGCGGTGTGAAGAGGATGAAGTTGACTACATCCTGGAATCCATCCGGCGAGTTTTTCCTCCCATCCGAGTGGACCGCTCCCACATTGTCTACAGGTTCTGCGGAGTGCGCCCCCTGCCGCGCAGCAACTCTTCTACGCCGGGAGAGATTAGCCGGGACCATATTTGCGCGATTTTCCCGGCGGGAAATGGAATCTCCTTTCCGGTTTATTCCCTGATTGGGGGGAAGTGGACGACCTTCCGCGCGTTCGGTGAACAGGTCGCGGACCAGATTCTCAAGGATTTGGGCAGGCCGCGCCTGGTGAGTTCAGCGGATTTGCCCATGGGCGGCGGCAGGAATTTCCCACCCAGCGCGCGAGCCAGGGGAGAATGGCTGGCTTCCCTCAACAAAACCTATGGGCTGCCGATGGAGCGCTTGGAGATATTACTGGATCGCTACGGGACTCGCGCCAGGGAGGCTGCCGAGTTCACAAGCCTGGCGCCTGACGAGCCCCTGCGGTCGCTGCCCGCCTACAGCCGGGGCGAAATTCTGTTCATGGCCGAGCGCGAGAAAATCGTCCATTTGGATGACTTGATCTTGCGCAGAACCCTCATAGCGCTGTTGGGTCAATTGAGTTTTGAGCTTTTGGGTGAATTGGCGGGTGTGCTGGCGCCGGCGCTGCAATGGTCGGAGCAGAGAAGGCAACAGGAAATCGAACGCACCGTGCGGCTGATGGAAAAGGCCCATGGAGTGAAACTTGCATAAGGGAGACGGTCTCTTTTTTGACTCAAGAACCCCCTCACCCCCCAGCCCCTCTCCCCCAAGGGGGCGAGGGGAGATGCAATTTGTGTTTCCTCCCCCTTCCGCTGAGGGGGCGCGGAGGGCATTATTCTGATTTACTACCCTCGCCCCCTTGGGGGAGAGGGTGGACCGCCACCGGCGCTTTCTCCAGCCGGGGCGGGCCGGGTGAGGGGGTCACCCACCAACATAATGATCCAATAACTCCGCGCATCCATCACGCTCCTATCCCATCAACTGGCCGCCACTCACATTAAGCACGGCGCCGGTAATGTAACTGGCGTCCTCGGAGGCCAGGAACGCTATCGGTCCCGCCACTTCTTCCGGCCGGCCGAAACGCTGAAGGGGAGTTTGGCGAATCCACTCCTCCTCGCGTCCTGCCATGCCGTCTAAAAGCATGTCGGTGAGGATGCGTCCCGGCGCCACCACGTTTACCGTAATTCCCCATGCGCCCAGTTCCTTCGCCAGGGAAAATGTAAGTCCGAGCAGCCCCGACTTTGCCGCAGCGTAGTGGGCATGGTTACTTGATCCCGTATAGGCTGCCTGCGATGAGAGATTAATGATTCGACCCCAACGGCGCTCCTTCATGGCGGGAATGCACTCCCGCGCATAACGGAAAGCTGACCCCAGGTTGACCGCGAGCGATTGGTCCCACTCTTCATCTTTCAGACCGGCGACCTGCCCACTGCCCATCTCTCCCAGGTTGTTCACTAGAATGTCAACCCGGGCAAGCTCGGACACGGCTTCCTCCACGGATCGCTTGATCGCGCCAGGATCGAGCGCATCGGCTTGGATGGCCAGAGCGCGCTCACCGTCGGCTTGAATCTGCTCGACCACCTCCGCCGCCTGTTCGAGGCGACTCCGGCATAGCACCGCGACGGCGGCGCCCCGCGTTGCCAGGGCCAGGCAGGTGGCGCGCCCAATGCCCCGCGATCCTCCCGTAACCAGAGCCACGCGGCCCGCAAGATTTTTGACCATGGATTTAACCTCAGCATGCATGTTCTACAGCCCCAAAGCGGACAACTCATCGAAGTCGGTTCTCAGGTGCTCGTAAAGACTGCGATATACCCTATAAATATCCTGGTACCTCCAATGATTTTCCCGGTTTGGCTCATACCGCGTTTCGAGCCGAACCATGTCGCGTAACGCGCCACCGAAATCAGGATAAAGGCCCAAACCCAAGCCCGCCAGGACCGCATCGCCAAATGCGGCCCCTACCGGCGCCCGCGGCAACTGAACGGGCATGCCGAGGACGTCAGCCTTGATTTGATTCCACAGGGTACTGCGCGTACCGCCTCCCACCGAGCGCATTTCACTCACCTGGATTCCCGCTCGCCTGGCCACTTCCACGTTATGTCCCAAGGCAAACGCCGTGCCCTCCAGGATCGCCCTGATCAACGCGGCCTTGGGTGTGGCGAGAGAGAGGCCGAAAAACACACCCTTGGCCTGAGTATGCCAAAGGGGCGAGCGCTCTCCCGCCATGTAAGGCAAGAAAATCACGCCGCGGCTCCCCATGGGAACCTGGGCCGCTTGCTCGGTGAGGAGATCAAAGGGGTCCGCGTTCTGCTCTGCGCCCCTCCGGACTTCCGCCTCTCCCAGCTCATCGCGAAACCAACGCAGGCTGGCGCCGGTCGCCACCATAGCTCCTAAAAGCAGGTGGACTTCCGGGATGGCGTGCCGCATGGCGATGAAGGCCGGCTCCGTGAGACCTTCGCGGTTGGGCATGATCAGGACGGTGGACGTCCCCGTCATCTCCGCGGCCACGCCCGGCTCCGCCGCTCCCACTTCTAGCGCCGCCGCCGCGCTATCCACGGTACCCACCATCACCGGGGTTCCTGGTCTCAGTCCAGTAGCCTCGGCTGCCGCGAGGGTAAGCATTCCACAAGGTTGCGGGCCGGTTTTTACTTCGGGAAATTGCTCCGGCTCAATTCCGCAGACATCGCATATCGGCTTGTACCACTCCTCGGTTGAAGCATCCCGGAGCTGCAACAGCGAGGCGTGAGCGGAGTCAAGACTGAACTCCCCGGTCAGGCGATAGTTGATGTAGCCATTGACTTGAACAAACTTGCAAGTTTGCTCCCAGAGTGGGGGCTCATGCTTCTTGAACCAAAGCAATTTGGGCGCGACATAGAAGGCGTCCGGGCGGTTGCCGGTGACCCGGTAAATCGTTCCTTCCCCGAGAATCTCATCCAGTTGTTTGACTTCGGCTTCCGCCCGCCGGTCCATCCAGATCATGGCAGGTCGGAGGGGAGCACCCGCGCGGCCGAGGGGGAGCAGTGCGGGAGCCTGTGAACTGACGGCCAAGCCGAGCACCTTATCCCGAGCGTTAGGGATGGCGCCGAGCGCCTGTCGCGTCGCCCAGCAGACGGCCTGCCACCAGTCTTCGGGATTCTGTTCCACCCATCCCGGTCGAAGATGATGAAGCCCATATTCGGATCGGCCCAAGGCCCGAAGACGCCCATCGGGGTTGACGAGTGCCGCCTTCGTCCCCGTGGTGCCCACATCGATGCCCAAGAGCAATTCGTCCAAGTCTACTCTCCGTGACCCGCGAAGATTTCGTGCCACGGGCAGCCTGCCCCGATTCATCGGGGTCCCGCCCGTGCTCGAGCATGGCCGGGACGGCCACGGCACGGCTTTGGTTGCGGCTTCGCCGCCAGCCTCACATTTGCGGGAAGGCAATTTCCAACGCCCGAATCGCTTTGTCGGGCATGGGCGCCAGCGCCCCGAGCGAGCGAGAATCGATGAGCGCTTCCGCGGTGGACTCGAGGACTTCCAGGCGGTCGTACGCTTCCAGGATATCTGCACCGGAAACCAGCACGCCGTCGTTTTCCAGAATCAGAGCCGGCTGGTTTGGAGACAATCGCCAGGCCAGCGCTTCGCTGTCCTGAAATTGCAGTCCATACTCCACCCGCCCCACCGAGCGCAGCACGACGTAACTTTCCGGGATCGTCCGCAGTTCCAGTGGGGCGCCGGTGACACTGAAGGCTGTGGCGTTGACGGGGGAAGCATTGATGAGGGCGTGGATTTTAGGATGATGGCGATAGATGGCTTCGTGATTGCCGGTGGCGCGGCTCGGCGTTTTCCCCGCCTCGCATCTGCCGTTTCTAATCAGGACAAGATCCTGCGGGTCCAACATGCCACGGTCGACCTGATAGGGAGTAATGAGAAACGAAGACTCGTCGAGGCGAACCGAAAAAGTGCCTTGCGTGCTGATAAAGAGACGCTGGCGATACGCTCGGCGCACGAACTCGCAAAGCCTTCGGCGCAGGTCCTTCTCCTGACTGGAAGGGTCCCCCCGGGGAAATTCCAGCAGCGTGCTGGGACGCTGATGGGCGATCGCAATTTCCTGGTCGGTCAAAAACCGCACCTCGCCGAGCTGCCGCGCCTTGATGATGGTCCTGCCCACGAATTCCAGGGTCTCGAACCGTTGAAACGCCTCGCCCAGGTTGACGCCTGCAGTCACCACGCCGTGGTTTTCCAGAATGGCGCAAGTGCTCCCCTGGCTGAACTTTTCCGCCACGATGACGCCCAGCGCCTCGCTGCCCGGGAGTGCGTAAGGGGCAAACGCCACTTCTCCGCATACGGACTTGGCTTTGGGAAACAGTTGGGTGTTCGGCACTTGGTGAACCGCGCTGAAGGCCACCAAGGCCACGGGGTGGGCATGCACGATTCCCCGCAGCTCCGGCCGCGCCCGATAAATCGCTTGGTGAAAGGGGAATTCCGAAGAAGGAGGGTGAAGGCCTTCCACGGCGCCGTCTCGACGGATCAAAACCATGTCGTCTCGCCGCAGCGTACCCTTGTCGACGCGCGTCGGGGTAATCCAGATGTCGCCGTTCTCCTCGCGAATCGAGAGGTTGCCGCCGGAGGTGGTGGTCATGCGGTAGGCGTAAATCCGCTCCATGGTCGCCAGAATTTCGTCGCGGGGGTGCATGAACGGAGTGAATGTGCTCATCTGGGTTTTCGCCCTCGCGGGCTATTATCGCTGGTGGCGGGCGGAAGGCGCAATCACAAGTTCTGACTGTACTGATAGGGGCGACGGTTGCTTAATGCGGTGACCCCCAGTTTTTGTCCGCGTCCTTTCTCTGTGAACTCTGTGCCTCTGTGGTGAGATCCTTCTTCTTTTTGCAGTGATTTAAATGCGGATTTGCTCCAGCAGGCGCTTCAGCGCGTCCACGGCAAGCACGGCCGCGTGACGTGAGGCAGGCGGCAGGCCGCCAAGGCCGGCCGCAGTCTCGTCCGGTGTGAGCGCGGACAGTTCCTCGATCGGCCGGTTCAGAATCGTTTCCGTCAACCACGAGCCGCAGGCCACCGAGGGCACACAGCCCGCAGCTTTGAACTTGATCTCCCGGATTCTGCCCTCACGGACAATCGCCCAAAGCTTCATCAAATCGCCACAAACAGGGTTCGAGGCTTCCACCACCACCGACGCCTCGGCGATTTCACCCACGTTGCGGGGATGGTGAAAATGATCGAGAAGGGTCTCGGAATACATAAATGCTGTCCGGTGTCCGTTGGACTTTGTCCGGAGTCCGTGGTCCGGAGTCCGGTGTCAGTTCCCGAGTAGCGCTGCCGGGGCGCGGCTCTTCAGAAAAGGCTCAATCCCCAATCTTAATTCCTTTTGCCGTCAAAATCATCCCTTTGTGCCCATTTTGGGAACATGGTAAGATGCGGTGGTGCGCATCATCGCCCGGAATACGCTGGTGCGGTTCGCCAGGAGATTGAGCGGCCAGAAGGATTACCGCGCCGTGAAAACCGCGTTGGACGCTTGGTTCCACGAAGCCAAGCAGGCGGAATGGAAAAAGCCAGCCGATGTGAAAGAGTATTATGGAAACGCCAGCATCGTAGGGGCTGATCGGGTGGTCTTTAATATCAAGGGAAACGGCTATCGCCTGGTCACTGCCATCGATTACCGTCGCGGTATTGTGTTCATTAAATGGCTCGGCAGCCATAAGCAGTACGACAAGATCGATGTGAGGACGGTGCAATATGCAGATCAAACCCATCAAGACTAAAGCCGACCATGCGGCGGCGCTCCGCGAAATCGAGCGCCTTTGGGGAGCGGACGAGGGGACTGCGGAGGGAGATCGACTGGAGGTATTGACGACCCTGGTCGAGGCCTACGAGCAGGCGCATTTTCCCATGGATGCTCCTGACCCCATCGAGGCGATCAAATTCCGGCTGGAGGAGCAGGGAGCGAATCAGCAGGCGCTGATCGGGTTGATCGGCAATCGGACGCGAGTTTACGAAGTGCTTCGCCGGGATCGCCCCCTGTCGCTCGCCATGATCCGCCGCCTCCATCAAAGGCTGCGTATTCCCGCCGAGGTCCTGATTCACCCGGTTCGCATGCGCAAACGATCCGCGTAGCTACTTGCGGCTCTTCTGGCGGCGAGAGTGGCTTCCGGCGGTTCATCGGTCGGTCGCCATGAAGCTCGAAAACCCGAAATCGCCATTCACACCCGTGGCGCCATCGATAAAGAATCCCATGCCCGGATTGCCGCTCGTAAACTTGTCGTCGGTGACTTGAAACATCTGCACGCCATTAATGTAAACGGTAATAACGTTTCCAATTATGGTGGCCTTTACCATGTCGCCATTCTTCACCCCATACTTCGAGCCTCCCATCTGCTTCACGAAAGTAAACTTTCCCAGCGGCCCTTCCCACCTGGCGATGTTGCAGTAAGCCTGGGGAGTTTTGGCGCATCGGAACATGATTTCGTATCCCATGCAACGGTGGGGAGAAATGGAACTGCGCAGCCGCAACTCGACTTCCTCCCAAACTTTGCCGTCCTGATTCTGATTCACCGAGTGAACCGTGGCTTGGACCGTTTGGTTCGGCCCCCAGGTCCCTTTCAGCAGGGCCGTGGAGTCATCGTATTTCTGCGGGTCCGGCCTGCTCCCGCCGATTTCGGTCCCAAAGGCAAAGCCGGGAGTTGTCCGGACGTCGGCCCAGTCCAGGCCGTCCGCCTGGCCGTTGTACCATTGGCCGTCTTCCGAAAGGGGATTCTCCGCGCGAGGAAAGTCGGTGCGGTAGGGTCCGTGCAATCCCGCGGGAGTGGGGGCGGCAGGCAACCCGTTCACGCTTCGCGCCGCCAGGGTCCAGAACCACGCGATGACCGCCAGCGCCAGCGCCGCTGACCCCGCGATAAGCTGGCGCTTCGGCCCGTTAACCGTCATGAATGAGCGCTGAGGCATAGGTCCTCCTAAAACGCAGCTTATCTTATCAGGTTGAGCAAGTCATCGCGCAAAGTTTCCCTCTCCAGAATCTCTCCCGTGGCTGGCGCAGACTCCGTGCTTGTGGGAGTCTGCGTCGTTCCCAGAGTGGAGACATGGGAGCCGCAGACATTGAATGGCATGTCTGCGCCAGCCAGCGGCGTCTCGGAGAATGACGCCGAAACGATCCGCGGTGCCTTCATCTATCCGGGCTTTTCCTACTGAGCTTCTTGAAACTGGATATGGAGCATATACATGCCGGGAGTCAATGGGCGGGCCGCCCCATTTTTGTGCCTGAGCCCCAAAGGGGCGAAATAACGAAGCCCAGGCTGAAGGCCTGGGTTTATGTTACGCCCCATTTTTCCCGCCAGCCCTGAAAGGGCGAAATAGGTCTTCCCCCATTCCGGATTCGCCTACGACGAACGGTACGCGCGGGATTGAAAAGAATTGTTCCGCCCCTTCAGGGCTCGGGTATCGGTTTGGGTCCCGTTGACCCAGGCCGCTAGCCTGGGCTTCGTTAGATCGCCCCTTTGGGGCTGAAGAAGAGCGTTGTAGGGCGGTCATGCTTCCCAATGTCCGCGGCTTTGGGGCTTCCCACCGCGGCGCGGCCCGCGTTGAATCCCGCCATGGCACGCCCGCGGATACGACGTGGAACGGAAACGAAAAGCCGCGGACCTTGGGGCGCGGGACTGCGCGACTTGCTTTTGCCAAAGTTTTTGATGGATTATGGCGCTGGCTGTGAAACCGCAGGCCCCGTGACGGCACTGCTCCGCCGGTTCTTAACACTCATCTTTGCGGGGAGAAAAACGGTACCTGCACCGATTCACCCCACCGTTTCCCCCTGACACCGTTTCCCCCCCTCGGATCTCTTCCAGCTTTTGCCAAGGTTTTTGATGGATTATGGCGTTGGCTGGGGAAACCGCACGAACCGTGACGGCACTGCTCGCCGGTTCTTAACTTTCATCCTTGGGGGAGGGAAATGGTACCTTATACTGATTCATCCTTGCTAGGCGGGAGGGCGGCATGACGGACATGGAACCCGTTTTTCGCTGGCATCCCAAGAAAGCACGGTCCAACTTACGCAAGCACGGGGTTTCGTTTGAGGAGGCCGCCTCGGTGTTTCGAGACACCCTTTCGGTCACGATTGCCGACCCTTTGCACTCGGGCGCGGAGGATCGATTTGTGACCGTTGGGCAGTCTGCCCGGAACAAAACCTTAGTTGTGGTACATTTAGAAGTTGAGGACGAAATTCGAATCATCAGCGCAAGATCTGCCACACCACGGGAACGGAGCAACTATGAGGAAGGGGCGCTCTAATCGGAATACTGAAGAGATGTTGCCGGAATATGACTTTTCCCGCGGGGTACGCGGGAAATATGCCGAGCGGTTTACAAAAGATACGATCATGGTGGTACTTGACCCTGACGTAGCCGCGATATTTCCCGACCGGAAGTCGGTCAACACGGCCCTGAGGGCTCTCGGCCACGTCGTCCGCGACCGGCAGCGGGCTTCGGCACGCCGCCGCGCCACGAGATGAGGGCAAGAGCGCGGGACGCAAGCGGTCGGCATCTCCTGCCCCGGCGCTGGGAGTTCATTCCCACCAGCTCTTCTCTTGAATCTTGAATCGCTCTCCACTCCCTCGGTGCTCTTCCAGCTTTTGCCAAAGTCTTTTGATGGATTATGGCGCTGGCTGGGGAAACCGCAGGAACCGTGGCGGCACAGCTCCGCCGGTTCTTAACATTCATCTTTGGGGGAGAAAAACGGTTCCTGACACCGTTTCAGCCTCCCACCGTTTCAGCCTCCGTCGCCAAGGTATTCCGCAGTTCAGCCGCGGTGAGTCAGGCCCTCCGGTCCCTACTGCGAATATCCGCGACCACCCGCCGCCTGACCACTCCGTCGCGTGGACGGGCGGCCAGCCCCCGCCGCTCTGCACAACGAAGAGCCGCGGAGTAGTCCCGCTCGGGGCGGGACAACTCCGCGCTACAAGCTGTGCTGTTAACTTTTTCCTTTCCCAAATCTATGCCGGTGGAGGCGGCCCGGCCTTTCCCGTCCCAGTCAGGATTACGGTCTGCGGACTGTTGCCGGCGCTGTCAGTTACGCTCAGCGACGCGCCCTCCGTTCCCACGATGCTGGGTCTGAACGTCACGCTGATCGTGCACAAGCCGTGCGCGTTCAAGATGGAACCACAAGTCGTGCTGGTCACGGCGAAGTCGGGATTGCTGGTCATGATCGTGATGTTATTCAGCGCCACCGACTGGGGGTTCGCTAAGGTCAGCGCCGCCGTCTCGCTCGAGCCTTCCGCGACGGTCCCGAAACTCAGCAAGCCGGGGAACAGAAGAACGGCCGCGCTGCCTGTGCCGGAAAGGGCCACCGACTGTGGACCGTTTTCGGCATTGTCATTGATATTGAGGGTGGCGCTTTCCCCACCCAACACGCCGGGCTTGAAGGTGACGCGAACGTTGCAACTCGCTCCCACGGCCAAGCTTGAGGGACAATTGTTGCCGTCTTCGGCGAAGTCGCCCGCGTCTGCGCCGGCGAAGGTGACGCCGGAGAAACTCAAGGGAAGCATGCCCGTGTTGGTGAGAGTCACTGCTTCGGGCGCGCTCGTGGCACCGTCAGCACTAGTTCCCAATGCCAAGCTGGCCGGGGTTACGGTAGCCTGGGGGTACAATTGGGGTGAGAACTTAAAGGCCGTGCCGCCGCCATCCGGTCCCCCCCCTCCCGCCCCTCCACTATTCGTCGTTCCGTAAAAGTTCCCATCGCTGCCCTGCACCAGCCCTGCGTAGGGGTACGCCCCGTCGGCGCAGTTCGATTCCGAACAGAAGCTATAGAGTGTGGTCAGCACACCACTTGGACTGATTCTGAAGACCGTGCCGCCGCCACTCGCTCTGCCGCCATTCGCCCCACCGCCGCTCGTCGTTCCGTAAAAGTTTCCATCGCTGCCCTGCAGCAGCCCTGCCCTGGGGGACATTCCATCGGTGCAGTTCGTTTCCGAGCAGAAGCTGTAAAGCACAGTCATTGTGCCGTTGGGAGTGATTTTGAACACCGTACCGCCGTAGTAGCCATTTGCCCCGCCCATGGTCGTGGTTCCATAAAAGTTCCCGTCGCTGCCCTGCACCAGCCCTGACACGGGGTTCGCTCCCTCGGTGCATCTACTGCCTTCTGGGCAAAAGCTGTAAAGCGTGGTCAGCGTGCCACTTGGGGTGATTTTGAAGACCGTGCCGCCGTAAAGAAGACTCGAGTAATCCACCCCGCCGCTGAGCGTGGTTCCATAGAAGTTCCCGTCGCTACCCTGTACCAGCCCTGCGAGGGGGTTCCCTCCGTCGGTGCAGTAGGCTTGCGAGCAGAAGCTGTAAAGCGTGGTCAACGCGCCACTTGGGGTGATTTTGAAGACCGTGCCGCCGAAAAAACCCGAGTAATTCGCCCCGCCCATGGTCGTCGTTCCATAAAAGTTCCCGTCGCTGCCCTGCGCCAAACCCCCGACGGGATCATATCCGTCGGCACAGCGGCCCTGGGTGCAAAAGCTGTAAAGTGTTGTCAACGTGCCACTTGGGGTAATTTTTAAGGCTGTTCCGCCGTACTCCGCCCCGCCGTCCCCCGCCGTTCCGTAAAAGTTGCCATCGGTGGCCAGCAGCAGCCCTCCCTCGGGGTACCTTCCATCGGGGCAGTTGGCTTGCAAGCAGAAGGTGTGAAGCGTGGTCACCGCGCCACTTGGGGTAAGTTTGAAGATGGTGCCGGCGTAACTCGCCCCGCCGTAGGACGTGGTTCCATAGAAGTTCCCGTCGCTGCCCTGCACCAGCCCTCCGACGGGGGCCAATCCGTCGGTGCACTCAGAACCGCCCTGCGAGCAGAAGCTGTGGAGCGTGGTCAGCGCGACTTGCGCCTCGGCCTTGGGAGTCGAGACCGCTGCCACCACTGCTACCGCCGCGAAGGCCGCAAGGAATGCCGCGGGGTTGCGAAAGAGAAAGCTTGTGATTCCGGTGTGAGGAGATCGGGTAATGAGCAACAGCTCTGCGTTGGGCATGGGGTGCCACCTCCTAAGAGTAGTAGTGAACCCGGGCCGCCTATGGCCAGTTTTATTGGTTCCATTTTTTTAATACGGATGCTAACCCTGACAGGCGGCAGCCTACCTTTGGGTTGAGCCAAAGTCAAGCGAATTAGGAGAAAAGGTATCAGGTACCTTTTTTCCCCCAGGTACCTTTTTTCCCTCCTGCGCCTGCTTCCTCCGCGTACAAAGCAGGGTAGCGCAGACTCTCGCATCTCAGAGAGTCTGCGGCTTTCCGCCTGCCACGACCCGCAGTTCTGGGCTTTGATCGCCGTAGCCGCATGTTCACAAAAAGTTGACGTTTACGATGTTAAGAACCACAGAGCGAGGTAGCGCGACCTCTGTTTCTGAGGTCCGCGGGCTGCCTTGCTTATCGTTTCGCGAGAAGCCTTTCATATTCCGAATGAGCGCCGATCCAGAACCAGAGGATCTCATCCGGAGATCTCCGGACGCCCACGGCGCGGTAATCACGGCTGATGCGGACCGCGACTAACCGGTCCGATCCGTGAATCTGCTTGAAGTGCAGACCTGGATGACGAGGGTTCTCCGTAAATTGCCGATAGGCTGCACGGGCCTGACGGCGAACCTCAGCAGGCAGCGCGGCCATCAGCTTCCGAAAGCCCTGGGTGACGTGCGAATTCACAATTGTTCAGGATCGAGCGGCGTCGTCAGACCACGGGCGTGCTCATCCAGAGCCTCGTCCGCCATTCGCTCCATAACGGTGCCTGGTCTTTCGAACAGATCACTCCATCGACGCTCGGACTCTATCTCTGCGAGTAACCACGCGCCCAGAGCTTCCTGATCGCTTGCAGGGAGCTTTGAGGCCTCGGAAACTGCCTTCTCCAGAAGTTTTTCCATCGCCATTTATTGTACCACGTAGCGCATGCTGATAGGGGTAGGGAGAGTGTGCGCTCCCCCACCCTCCGAACTGGACAGGCGGATTTCCCGCATCCGGCTCTCCGGTTGGTGGTCTGACCTCCAACAGGAGTGATGAACGATCCGTATTGCGCTGACCGCGTTCACCCGAATGTGGTATGGCGAGGTCAGCACATTGCACTCAGGTGGCCACAACGAGCAGGGTAGCGCAGACTCTCGCATCTCAGAGAGTCTGCGGCTTTCCCCCTGCCCGACCCGCGGTTCTGGGCTTTGATCGCCGTAGCCGCACGCTCACAAAAGATGGACGTTTACCATGTTAAGAGCCGCAGACTTTGAACGGCACAAAGTCTACGCTACCCTGCTCAGCCCCTTCTTTTAAGGAAAGAAATCGACGGCGCGGCTTCGACATGGCGGTAGAATACCCAACCGTGGGGCCGACGGCCACCGAAAAGACGCGGACCGCAAAGGCGGCGGTCCGCGCTACTTGCTCTAAGTTACGATAGCTGTGGGTCGGCACCCAGGGTGAAACAATGAGAACAAACGCTGCGGTTTTTGTGCTCCTGCTGGCCGCGACAGTAGCGGCGCAAGATTCTGGGTCGCCACAAAAGTCTCAGCCGTCAGCTAGCCCGGCAAATCCGACGCTCAGCCTAAATCAGGCCGTAATTACAAACCAGGATGTTACTGGCATGCTCAAAGCCGGGATTTCACCTGAGATAGTCGCGGCTAAGATTAGGAATTCCAAGTGCCAGTGCGATACCTCGCCCGCTGCGCTCGGCGAGTTGAAGAGCGCCGGCGTACCTGACAATGTGATTCTGGCGATGGTGGAATCCATGCCTCCACCGCCTTCCGGCCTTGACGATATTCGCCAAGCCAAATCAGTATATCTGGTCGATAAGGGCACCGATACAGGAGTTTTTGAGCATCTGTCGGAAAGACTACAGAAATGGGGCAGATGGACAATCGTTGCGCGTCCTGAGCAAGCCGATCTATTGCTTGTATTTGGAAGTAACCAAGCCTATTTCGGCTCAATGAGCACGGCGAGCGTAACGAGTTCCGGGACGTATTCGAGCGGAACGGGCATGTCTTTTCCCCTTATGAGCTTACCGCGATTTCTCACTGCCATTGATAGAGCATCCGGCCGTCAGTTGATGGCCGTAAGCTGCGAGCGGCGCAGGAGTGCTTCCTACACTTCGGGTGTGCTGGTAAACCGGTTGAGGAAGCAGGTCGAGAAGTTGCAGAACCCGCAGGCGCGCTGAGAGTTGCCATGGACTTTAGAGACTACAAAGACCGGGTACCGCAGAGTTTTCGGGAAAACCGGGGACAGCAGGTAGCGAGGAGGTGGGCGCCCTTCAGCGCTCCTCCGCGGCTCTTCAAACGGAAATGCCAATCGCCACCGGGGCACGCCCACATGAGCCCGCATGGAATTGGGGAACGACCCCAAAGGAGCGCAGAATACGCGCACCTTCGCGCTACCCTGCTCTAATTAATGTTGTTCTTTTGCCATTACGTTGTTAAGGAGCGTTAAGAGTCTTTCCCTTAATTTTTCAAATCCTGCGCTACTATATTCATAAGGATGACACCTAAAATCACTGATATCAAAAGGGATATCAAGATCTTTGCCCTCCTCTCTCTGAATTAGAAGGATGGCCTTGCGTTTAAGCGCATGAGCAAGCCCGAGCTCATAAAACACGTTGGGATTTCTATTAGTAATATCTGCGATGATAACGTCCGAATCTCTAACCCACTCATTGATCTCATCGGCATCAGTAATGATAAATTTTACTTCACCATCGTACTGAGGCGTGGTGTTTGTCATGCGAAATTTAAACTGAACAATATAGTTTGCATATCCTAAATCGTTAGCGTATCTGGTGATTCCATTAACATTCGATTGGGTCAAAACACCTTCCAATTCTTGCCAGTCTCCGTGTATTGATGTCCAGCTCATTTGATCCTCTAATGCCGTTGTGGGGAGAAAGGATGTCAGGTACCCTTTTCTCTCCCTACGCTGACCGACCCCAGCGGGCTGGGGGCTAATCCCATAAGTTTATCACCAACGTGGTGCCGACGGGGTGCACGGAGGCGGAACGAAACTATTGCTAGGCTAATAGGAAGGGGGTTCGTAGCGCGGACCGCCGCCTTTGCGGTCCGCGTCTTTTCTCGCCATGATGTTACAAACGGTTGTAGTGTAGCGCCGTGTCAAAGTTGCGGCATCCTTTTCCTCGATATTTCTTCATCACCGTGCGCCTGCTTCCTCGGCGTACAAAGTTGATGGAGTCTGGGAGAAAAGGTACCAGGTACCTTTTCTGGAGGGGTGCTGACCCCGATTGACGCTTCTGTTTGAAGAGCCGCGGAGGAGGGAGAAAAGGTACCAGGTACCTTTTCTGGAGGGGTGCTGACCCCGATTGACGCTTCTGTTTGAAGAGCCCCGGAGGAGCGCTGAAGAGCCCGCACCTCCTCGCTACCTGCTCCACTGCATCATGTAGCCGTTGGACGGCGTGGCGGCCCATAGCTCGGCGTATCATCATCCAGCCAGTCTAAAAACCGACTCCACCTCTCGGAGAACGGATTTCCCCGTACAAACTTTATCATTCGTGAAGGCCCGCCCCGCCGCCAGATGCGGTAGGGTTTGACCCTTTGGTTGATGTGGAAATTGACCCTAAGGTAGGTTCGTTTCATCATCGATCACAATTTCTCGTCTTCCAGCCGGCTGATTCGCTTTTCATGAATCTCCGCCACATGCAGCAGCCGGGCCGTTCCTTCGGCAATGTCATTGACCAAAACTTTCATATCGGATAGGTCCTTGGTCAGCAACTCGACGGACTGCGTAAGGGCTTCGTGGCGCTGGGTCAGCCGCTCCAGCCGTTCGTCAATATCCATGTTCGTCTCCGCGCTTCGTCACTTCCCTAAGCTTACTGCACGCCCTGCCGTCTCAGCAAGTTCGTAGCGCAGACCGCCGCCTTTGGGGTCCGCGTCTTTTCTCGCCATGATGTTACAAACGGTTGTAGTGTAGCGCCTTATCAAAGTTGCGGCGTCCTTTTCCCCGATATTTCTTCATCACCGCGCGCCTGCTTCCTCGGCGTACAAAGTTGACGCAGCCTGACTTCAGGGTGTTGGCCCGCGCCTTCAACCGGCAATAGTATCATACCCCCCGCGCCGATGGTTCTTGCCGTCCATATGAGCATTTCATTCACCCACAGAAAAGATGATGCGCGTAATAGCATATAAACGAATCGAATTTATCAACATCTCCACGGGTAGCTGATCGAAACTCTCGGAGGGGCAATAGACGGATTATCGGTTCCGCCGATCTCGGAAGTCAGGGTATACTTGGCCGCCCCATAGGGAGGAGAATCAGGTGGACGAAGATCGCGAAATTGCGGACGTAAGGGCAGAAGAATCCAGCCGAGGGCGCCGCCAGCCCAAAAAGCTGATGACGAGCGAACGCAAAAGGCGCATCGAGCGTGCCGCCCGGATGCTTGTCGAAAGCAACTGCTCCAGAGAAGAGTTCTTAGAGCTTATCCGTAAATAATAATTGTCTGGCGCCAACAGATCATGGCCGCAGCCAAGGCCAACAGAGCGACGTAGCCTTCCTCGGTCTTTTCAAAGCTCACTAACAGCTTGCGAAAGCGGTTGAGCCAAGAGTGGGTTCGCTCCACCACCCAGCGCCGCGCCTTGTACCCGGGCCGCTTGCGCTTCGCATCCGCTTCTTCTCGGCGTTGTTTGATGTGGGGCCGATAGTGACGATTCTCCACCGCTTGCCGGGCGGTCGCTCCCTTGTACCCCGCATCGGCGCAGAGGTGCTGGGGTGCTTTCGCACGGGGTGCCGGTCGGGCTCGGATCACTTGGTCGAGCGTCGCCGCCAGGAGCTTCACGTCATGCACGTTGGCCCCGCTCGCGACGAGCGACAGCGGGACGCCACGCCCGTCGACTAACAAACTGCGTTTGCGCCCTTTTTTTTCCCCGATCCGTGGGGTTGGCCCCCACGCACTCGATCGCCAAGGGAGCTTTCACCATGGCCCCGTCCACGCTCTGCCAATCCCAGGCAATGCCCTCCATCTCGTCGTACTCCGCCAATCCCGCCCGCCACAACGCCACGAAGAAACCCGCCCGGTGCCATTGCTGAAAATGCAGATGGATCGCACTGGCGCTCCCCAATTCCTTCGGCAGGGCTTTCCACTGACATCCGGTGCGCAGCACATACACGATCGCGGCGAAGACCCGGCGCGGCGGCATCGGCTTCCGCCCGCCTCCCGGTCGGCGTTGATACTTGCGCCTCGCGGAACGCCGTCGGATCGGTATCAGGGGCTCAACCTTCGTCCAAAACTCGTCGGAAACTTCCCAAGATTTTATCTGTGGCATCTTGGGCCATTATCTTGCCTCAATCTCCCCGCGAGTTCAAGACTTATTTACGGATAAGCTCTTAGAAACTATTCGCGAGATCGGGTATAAAGAGGGATCGAAGGAGTTTGATGATTGCCTGAAGGCTTGGAATTCTCGCCGCCGCATACCCTAGAAACGGCCCGCTCAAAGGCAGCGATTCTTCGCTCCTGTTCTTCGGCGGGTAGGCTGCCCAGTGACTTTTCCGCGATATCGGCGAACCGGCGTGCAAACTCGCGCTTCGACAACTTCTTTTTTCCGGCCATGGTATCGCCTCCGATCAAGTTCAGATTATAGCTTCATTGCCTCACGCTATCAACTACGTTTAACCACCCTGCAACGCTCCGGCTGCTGCAACCCTCTATGGCGCGGGATGAAGAAAGTTCGTAGCGCGGACCGCCCCGATCTGATCGGGGTCCGTGTCCTTTCGCTCGCCATGATGTTACAAACGGTTGTAGTGTAGCGCCGTGTCAAAGTTGCCGCGTCCTTTTCCCCGATATTTCTTGATCACCGTGCGCCTGCTTCCTCCGCGTACAAAGTTGATGGAGGTAAAACCGCGGACCGCAACCCCGGCGGTCCGCGCTACGGACTCATTTTACCTGATTAAAAACCTCAAAACCTTTCAGGTAATCATCAAAACCTATCGGCACCTCGATGCCACGTTCTTTCAGAAGGTCGATGGCCTCGCTGATGGATACATCCAACTTTTTGGCCAGCCCGGCAAGGGAAAGCTTACCCTCCTTGTAATACTCAAGCATGAGGAAATCCCACCCGTACTCCAGAAGCTCCCGAGCCATCGTGGATTTGTCTTTGTGCAGGGCCTTGGAGAGTTCGTCAAGCCTTTCCAAGTCTCGGTCTTTCAGCCTCAGGCTTATAACGCCCATTTAGTCTCCTCCTTTTAGCCGTTGGGCGCCCGCTGTGGTACCCGCTTGACACCCTTTCCCGCAGGGCCTATCATTTACTTCAGGATGTCATGAATTCCGACTTCCCGACACCCATCACCATGAGCACCATCGTTAGAGTACAGCGCAAGGGCCAGGTTACCATCCCCACGCGCCTCCGCGCCCAAGTGGGCCTGGTTGACGGCGACCTCGTAGAAGCCAGGGCGCACCGGGGCAAAATTGTTCTTACCCCGAAGTCAGCCGTTGACCGCGAATACACGCCAGCCCAGCGCCGTGCCATCGATGCCCGCCTCGCGGAAGGATTGGCAGATATCGAGGCCGGCCGCACCTTCGGACCCTTCAACAGCGCCGACGAGATGATCGCGCACATGGAAGCCCGCACGGCGAAGAAACCGACCGCTCAGAGGCGGAAACGCTCTCGATGAAGGTCGACTATTCCGAACGCGCCGGCAGAACCTTGGACGGCCTCACGCCTCAGTTGCGCAAGGCCGTTTATAAACAGGTGAAGCTCTTGGAGCAGAACCGCCGCCACCCGTCGCTCCGCGCGAAGAAATACGACGCATCACGGAACATCTGGCAGGCCCGCGTCAACAAGGATTGGCGCTTTTATTTCCTTATCCGCGACGACGTTTACTTCATCATCGACATTATCCCTCACCCCAAGTAATCCCGTGATTTTCCCCTGCAACCAGTTCGTAGCAAGGGAGCGCAGACTCTCGCTTCTCAGAGAGTCTGCGGCTTTCCCCCCGCCACGACCCGCGGTTCCGGGCTTTGATCGCCGTAGCCGATGTTCACAAAAGGTAGACGTTTACCATATTAAGAGCCGCAGACTTTGAACGGCACAAAGAAACCGGGGACAGACGGGACGTTTTCCGGTATAACTCGGCCGAGGCTGGATTGGCTCCACCATAGGGATTGCCTTCCGCGAAAAACTAGGGAAACATCCCGTCTGTCCCCGGTTTTTTGTCCGGACATTTTGCCCCCACGCCGCCCTGGGCCAAATGCCCCCAGCACCGCTTAATAGCGGGGATTCGTGGTTTATCCACAATCAACCTGCCGAAAGGCCCGCGATGATTTTCCCCCGTCGTCAAATCACAAGCTGAAAAACAGGTACCGCATGACCAGCACCAGCGCCACTCCCAGGGCCACGGCCAGGGCATATTTCGGGCTTCTCATTTTGTTGACCTCGGGGATCAGGTCCGATGCCGCCACGTAAAGCGTGACCCCCGCCGACAGCGCCAAGCCATAGCTCACCCAGCGGTGCGCCAGCGCCATTCCCACGACTCCCAGGAGGCGCGAAACCCCCAGCACGCCGGCCGCCGCCATGCCCGCGCTGCGGCTGCGCCGGGCGGCGACCATGATGGAGGCCACCGTGAAGCCTTCCGGGACATTGTGGAGAAGGGTGGCGCCGAAGATCACCGTGCCCAGCCAGGGCGAAATCAGAAATCCCGAGGTAATCGAGACTCCGTCGAAAAAGGTGTGGATCGTCAGGCCCGCCAGCGCCGTGTACGCCACCCGGGGGTTCACAAACTCATCGGTGTGCGTCTCTTCACCAAAGTGGAAATGCGCGGGCCAGGCATGTTCAAAGTAGTGAACAATGAAGTATCCCAGCAGAATCAGCGCCGGCCCGGAGCGCGGCGCCAGAAGCAGGCTTTCCGGCACCATCTCCGTAAGCGCCGTCGCCAGCATAAACCCCGCCCCCAGCGCAATGAAAAGCGCCAGGAAGGTGCGGCTCCACGCGCGCGCGGAAACAATGGCGCCGCCAAACAGGTTGGCGAGGCCCGCCACAACGCCCAAGGCCAGGCTGATCCAAAGGTAAGACATTATAAGAACTTGTCCGTGGTCCTTTGTCTGTGGTCTGTCGTCAGCGCTCAGTAGCCGGAAAAGGCTGAAATTCGAAAATCGAAACTCGAAAATCGAGGTGAGTTTCGATTTTCGATTTTCGTGTTTCGGTAACCATGGACCACGGACAAAGGACAACGGACAAAGGACAACGGACAGCATTTCTTAGCTTGCATGCCGGAAGTGCACGATCTCGCCGTCGTGCACGATGTACTCTTTCCCTTCCAGGCGCAGGAGGGCGCGGTTGCGGGCTTCGGCAAAACTTCCCGTCGCCATCAAGTCGTCGTACTTGATCACTTCGGCGCGGATGAACCCGTGCTGGATGTCGGAGTGAATCTCGCCCGCGGCGTCGAGAGCCGTCGTGCCGTCAGGGATCGTCCAGGCGCGGCACTCGTCCTCTCCGACGGTGAAAAACGAGATCAAACCCAGGAGTTGATAACTGGCATGAATCAGGCGCGCGATGGCCGATTCCTGGAGTCCGTAACTGGCCATGAATTCCGCCGCGTCCGCGTCGCTCAACTGGGCCAGCTCGGCTTCCACCTTGCCGCAGACCGCACTCACCGCGGTGCGCAAGCGCTGCTTCAAGCCCGCTTCGGCGGCGAATTGCTCGGCCAGATTGGCCCGCGCCGCTTCGCTTTCGCCCAGGTTCAAAACATAAAGCATGGGCTTGAGGGAGAGGAAAGTGAAACCGCGAATCACTTTAGATTCCTCCGCCCCCAGCTCGACCTCGCGGAGGGGCGTCTGCTTCTCCAGGGCGGCCTTGCAAAGATTCAGCACCTGGAATTCCTTCTCCAGGGCGGGGCTCTTCTGCTTCTTGAGGTCCTTCTCCAACCGCTCCAGCCTTTTTTCCACCACCGCGAGGTCGGAGAGAATCAGCTCGAGCTCGACGTTCTCGATATCGCGTTGGGGGTTGACGGAACCCCCTTCCAGGGGAATGGCCTCGTCCGCGAACGCCCGCACCACATGCACCAGCGCGTCGAGCTCGCGCAGGGTCTGCGATTGCACCCCCGTGCGCGCCAGCTCAATCACGCTGCCTGGCATGTCCATGTACTCGATGGTGGCGTGGATGGTCTTCTCCGGTTTATAGAGCTCCGCCAGCCGGTCCAGACGCGCGTCAGGTACGCGCACCACGCCCACGTGAGCCTCCTGCCTCCCGGAGCCGCTGCCGCTGCCATGGGCGCGAGTGAGAATCTGAAACAGGGTGGTTTTGCCGGTCTGTGGTAAACCCACGATTCCGATGCGGAGCACACTTCCCTCTTTACAAACTATGATAAGATATTAAAAAGCCGGAAATTGTATGAACCTTGATACTAACATACCTGTAGGAGCGGCTGGAACGGGCTTGCCGCACCGGGGTGAATTTAGGGCAAAATGTCCATCAGGGGTATGCTCAGAGGGGGCCTGGAACCTCCTGCCCACCTCCGTATAGGGTCGTCCAAAATCATCATATCCTAAGATCAATACGGTCTCTCGATCCAGCGCGAGGGATGCCTGGGAAAATTGCCGCCTCCTTCGAATTTGGGCTCAAGATTGCTGGCGCGCTGCCGATTAAGAGGATGACCCCCGTTTACGAGGGGTGGCCCGGCGCTGCAGCGGCACATGAAGCACCAGCAACCACTGCGGGCATGAAAGGCTTTTGGTTATGCACAGGTTTATTGCCCGGCAACCCATTCTGGATCGCTATGAAAGGGTCTATGGTTACGAGCTTCTTTCGCGTCCCGGGGAAGCGGAGTTCTGGCCGGCGATGAACGGCAACGGAGCGGGGGAGAACGCCTCGCCTGGCGCTCCGGCCTTGGAGGGAATCGAAGAGATCTCCGACGGCGCGCGGGCGTTCATCAAATGTTCGCGGGAAGCGATGATCGGGGGGCGCGCCGCGGAGTTGCCGCGCGACCGCGTCGTGCTGGAGATGCTTACGCCCGCCGAACCCGATGAGGAAATTGTGGCGGCATGCCGGAAGTTAAAGGACGCGGGATTTCTGATCGCCCTGGAGAATTTCCAGGGCGCGCAGCAGGAGCCGCTGGCGGACGCGGCCAATATCATCAAGCTGGATATAACCGCCCTCACGGATCGAGCGCAGTGGCTCCTCATCCGGAAGTATCGGCCCAAGGGCGCGATGTTTGTGGCGGATCGGGTGGACAAGCGCGCGCAGTTCCAGGCCGCCGTACAGCAAGGTTTTTCTTATTTCCAGGGCCAATTCTTCTGCCGGCCGCAGTCTGGCTCGACTTCCGACGTTTCACCCGCGAAGTTGGTTTACTTGCTGGTTCTGCGGGCGGTCAGCCGGCCGGAAATCGATGTGCAGGAAATTGCCGACACCATCAAGCATGATCTGGCCCTGTCCTACAAGCTGCTGCGCTTCTTAAACTCCGCGCGCTTCGCGTTTCACTCGCAGATCAAGTCCATCCGGCACGCCCTCCTGCTGCTGGGGCAGAATGAAATTCGCAAGTGGATCGGGCTGATTTCCGTGGCCGCCTTGGGCGAGGGCGCCCCTCCCATCCTGGTGACCATGGCCCTGATCCGCGCGGCTTTCTGCGAATCGCTGGCGCCGCTCGTGGGCGCGCCGAAACGCCAGTCCGATTACTTCTTCCTGGGGTTGCTTTCCAGTATCGATGTCCTCATGGGGCGGCCCATGCGCGTGTTGTTGGCGGAACTGCCCATGGCGCCGGACGTCGCCGCCGCGCTCGTGGGTGAGCAGAACCCGCTGCGCGATGTCCTCCAAGCGATCATCAGCTACGAGCAGGGCAATTGGGCGGAGTGCTCCCAACTGGCCAGAAAGCTGGCGCTGAAGGAAGAGAAGCTCAGCGAAGTGTACATGCAAGCGCTTCGCTGGAGCCGCGAGCTTACCAAGGAAGATAAAGACGAGCCCGGCGCGGCACCCCGTCCCTAGGCCGCTTCCCGGCGTGATCCGGGAGAATAACCCATCGTCGCGCTTGCCCTGGCCGCAAGGGACCGCGGAGGGAATAACCGACCTGGCCCTCGCGTTTATTCCTGAGCGGGCAATTCCGAAATTTGCCCGGCCACCTCCGGCCGTGCGGTGGCGCGCCGGGCAAGAACGCTGCCCAGCACGACGAGCACATTGGTTATTAAAATGATGACGAAGGCCACGGAGCGCAGAAACCCAAATCCCGCCCCTCGCTGCTCGATCACCTGAATGGCCAGCACAGCCGTGATCAAGCCGCGCGGGAGCAGCAAAACGATCAGCCCTCTCTCCACCTGGGAAATCCCCTTCCACGTCCAACCGCTGAGGTTTACGGCCAGCCAGCGGCCGACCAGAATCGCTCCCGTAAACCCGAGAATCGTGATGGCGTTAGCCTTTAATCCGGAAGTGGGCACGCCAGCGCACCTGCCCACCCTAACGGAGCCGCAGCGGGATTGTCAATCTTGGGTTGAGTTGTGGCTTACAAATCCGTCAGATGAAGTTATGAATATGGGGCCAGACTTCCTGGAGAGTGTGCTGAGGTTTGCGGCAGAGGAAAATAGATGTCCCCGATTCCTGCGCGTAAGGGTTGGTGAAGGTTGCGACCTGTTGGACGTCTTCGTACAAACCGTCATAGTCTTCCTTCGATCCGCCTATGACCAGCAGTACCTTGCCGGGTTTGTTGCCCGGTCCCCAGTACCAATAATTGTTGTGGCTGCTGATGGCGCTCGGAAGACCGTACGGTTTTCCAAGGAGGTCAATGGCGCCAGCCTCGCCATAGTTGCCAGCTCCGATCACGCAGTCAGCTTGATCTTCAGGTGAGAGGTGATGGTAGATCCGGGCCATTTGCGCCACCATTTCCGGCCAACCGAACATGTTGGAAAAGATTTGGGGGAGCTTGGGGGATACCTCGCCTCTCTCGCCTGAACTCACCTTGATTCCAATCATGGCCTGGTAACGGATGAACGTTTCCACGGGGAGAATCGGGAGCGCCAGCGGTGCAAGGAGGGCGCCTCCCAAAACCAGTATCGTGAGGCAAGCGGGCTTCGGCCAGTTCCGTTGATGGTAGTTAAAGAAGGCTTCGATGGCCACGCCCCCGGCGGGAAGAAGCATCAGGAAAGCGGGGGCAAAATAGTAGGGCTTGGAGTGCGTGCTGAGCAGAATAGCCAAAACCGCCAGGAAGATCCAACCCAGCGTCTGGAACTTACGTCCTTGCCGCGCGAAGAAAACGTAGCCGAGCCCTGCCAGCCAGATGGGAAGTGTCAAGGGATGAACCAGCAGGGAGCATTCTCGCAGGAAAGCCCACGGTGTCATGGGAAGGTTCTTCTTGAGGGTCACGTTGTGGATGAACTCGGCTGTGGGGAAGTGGTTGCGCACCTCCCAAAGGACGTGGGGAAGGAAAATCAGCGCCGCCAGGGCGCCGCCCAACCACAGCCACTTGTCCAGAAAATGCCTCCGTGCGGGCGTGAGCGCCAAGCCGACGATCAGCCCCAAGCCGAGGAATCCCATCGAGTATTTGTTCTCCAATCCCAGACCCGCGACCAGTCCAAACAACACCCACAGCCGGGTGTCGCCACCCTTCAGAATGCGCACCAGAAGATAAATGGCCAGCGCCCAGAACAGGTGGTCGAAGCAGTTCATTGAGTAATAATTGTCGACCGCGAGATACACGCCCCCGATGATGAACGCCGTCGCGGCCAGCACCTGGGCGAAGCGCCTACCCCCCAGTTCCCGCGCGATCAGGCCCACCAGGAAAGCCACGAATCCACCGCACACCGCGGGCAATAGTCGCAGAGCGAACAGCGAGTAACCCAACAGGGGGCCGCTGAGCGCGAGCAAGAATTCTGAAAACGGCGGTTGGTCAACATAACCCCAGGCCAAATGCTTGCTACAGGCAATCGCGTAGAGTTCGTCGCGGAAATAACCATACCCGCCGTTGCTCAGGAAATGAATCAGCACCGTCGCGAGCGCCAGGGAAATCAACATTCGTTCGTCGGGAGGAATATGGCGAGGGGAGTTCGGCTCGTTCATGGGCTGAAGGGCGCGGAAGAATTCGTGGACCTGGATTCCACTCTGAAGGCGGAATTGTACACCCGATTCGCCCCGAATCGCCAAGCTTTTCAGGAGAGTTCTATGCCGCCGACAAGGTAGGCGCCACCCACGGGTTTCTCCTTGCTATCGCGAGATCAAAATGACTATCATGACTATATTTATTTCTAGCGCCGGGAGGTTACAGCGTGGGAGTGGATGCGTGGACCGTCGCTCAAGCCAAGGCGAAATTCAGCGAAGTCATCGACAAGGCGCGATCCCTGGGGCCCCAAACGATTACGCGGAATGGGCGCAAGGCCGCCGTGGTGGTGGCCCCTGACGAATGGGAGCGCAAGACCCGGCGCAAGGGGAACCTGGCGGAGTTCTTTGCGTCCTCGCCCTTGCGGCGGTCCGGATTGAAGGTTGACCGCCTGCGCGGCGGCATGCGCAAGGCGGGATGATGAGTTTCCTGGTCGATACCAACGTCGTCTCCGAATGGGCGAAGCCACGCCCCAATCCGGGCGTCGTGGCGTGGCTGGCCGACACCGACGAAGACCAAGTGTTTCTCAGCGTGGTGACTCTCGCGGAGCTGCGCCACGGCATCGAGCGCATCGCCCCGGGGCGACGTCAAAGACAGTTGAGCGCATGGCTGGAGAACGACCTTCCCAGGCGATTCGAAGGAAGGGTTCTGAGCATTGATCCGGCCATCGCCGACGCTTGCGGCAAGCTGGTAGCAAGGAGCGCGGCCGCGGGGCGGCCCGTCGAAGCCATGGATGCCTTCCTGGCGGCCACTGCCCAAGTCCACCAATTAACCCTGGTAACCCGCAACACTCGACACTTTCATTCGATGTGGAAGGCCCTCCTGAATCCCTGGACCTAGCAAGGTAGCGCCGACCTTGTGATTCCGCGGCTTTTCGTTGTCGTGGGGGAAGAGCCGCGGACCTTCAAAACAGGTCCGCGCCACACTTCCTCCCAATCGCCGCGGTCCATATCGGCATTTGTGGTAAACTTGCTAAGTTGTTAATAGGAAATGGTGGGCGATACAGGATTCGAACCTGTGACTTCTACCGTGTGAGGATAGCACTCTACCGCTGAGTTAATCGCCCGCGGCAATTCTTCAACATAACAGATTTTGGCGCCACGGTCTAGACGCGCAGGGACGGTAGACGGTCAGTTTGATGCCGTAGCGGCGAGTTTACCTCGCCAGCGGAACCTAGCGGCGAGTTTACCTCGCCAGCGGAACGTAGCGGCGAGTTTACCTCGCCAGCCGAACGTAGCGGCGAGTTTACCTCGCCAAATGGCGGCGTAAAGCCGCCGCTACATAAAATTGACCCGCGAACACGACCGGCTCACGAGACTCAACCGCATGGAAAAAGCCCAAGTGAACAACCACCTCGCCGTCGCTCCGGACGTGCTCAAGCGCGTGCAACAATCCGTGCAAAGCGTCATCCGGGGCAAGGACGAAGTGATCCAGCTCACGCTCGTGGGCCTCTTCGCGCGCGGCCACTTGCTGATCGAGGACGTCCCAGGTGTGGGCAAGACGACGCTGGCCCATTCGCTGGCGCGCTCTTTCAATTGCACCTTCCAACGCTTGCAGTTCACCTCCGACATGCTGCCTTCCGACGTGGTGGGCATCAGCGTGTTCAGCCAATCCACCCAGCGCTTCGAATTCCGCCCCGGCCCGATTTTTGCCAACATCGTCCTGGCGGATGAAATCAACCGCACGACGCCCAAGACCCAAAGCGCGCTGCTGGAGGCCATGAATGAGAACCAAGTGACGGTGGACAACCGCACCTACCCGCTGCCGCGGCCTTTCATGGTGGTGGCCACGCAGAATCCCATCGAGCATCACGGCACCTACCCGCTGCCGGAGTCGCAAATGGATCGCTTCCTGATGCGGGTTCGCGTCGGCTATCCCAGCCTGGAAAGTGAAAAAGAGATTCTGCGGAATTTTGCCGACTCCGAACCGCTGGCCAAGATCGAGCCCGTCATGAGCGCCGAAGAGGTGCTGGAAATTCAACAGGCCGTCCGCCGCGTGACCGTCGATGAAGAGTTGATGAATTACACGCTGGCCATCGTGGAGAAAACCCGCCAGCATGAATACCTCAGCCTGGGCGTCAGCCCCCGCGGCTCGATGTCACTTTATCGCGCCGCCCAAGCCATGGCCGTCATGGAAGGCCGCAACTACTGCATCCCCGACGATTTCAAGCGCTTGGTGATCCCGGTTTTTTCCCATCGCTGCATCGTGAGTTCCCGCTACCTTTCCACCATGAAGAAATCGGACCAGTCGGACGCCATCCTGCGTGAGATCGTGGAATCCACACCCGTGCCGCTCTGAAGGGCAGTAGGCAGTAGGCAACGGGGTAGCGCGGAGGTGGGCGCATTTCAGCCCTCCTCCGCGGCTCTTAACCCCGTGGGCGTTTACACGTTTATCAATGCGAAACAACAAAAGCCGCAGAGGAACGCAAAGTACGCGTACCTCTGCGCTACCAGCTGTGAAGGGCAGTGGGCAGTAGGCAACGGGGTAGCGCGGAGGTGGGCGCATTTCAGCCCTCCTCCGCGGCTCTTAACCCCGTGGGCGTTTACACGTTTATCAATGCGAAACAACAAAAGCCGCAGAGGAACGCAAAGTACGCGTACCTCTGCGCTACCAGCTGTGAAGGGCAGTGGGCAGTAGGCAACGGGGTAGCGCGGAGGTGGGCGCATTTCAGCCCTCCTCCGCGGCTCTTAACCCCGTGGGCGTTTACACGTTTATCAATGCGAAACAACAAAAGCCGCAGAGGAACGCAAAGTACGCGTACCTCTGCGCTACCAGCTGTGAAGGGCAGTGGGCAGTAGGCAACGGGGTAGCGCGGAGGTGGGCGCATTTCAGCCCTCCTCCGCGGCTCTTAACCCCGTGGGCGTTTACACGTTTATCAATGCGAAACAACAAAAGCCGCAGAGGAACGCAAAGTACGCGTACCTCTGCGCTACCAGCTTAACCCCGTGGGCGTTTACACGTTTATCAATGCGAAACAACAAAAGCCGCAGAGGAACGCAAAGTACGCGTACCTCTGCGCTACCAGCTCAAAATCAAAGGAGCTCCCGAAGCATGTCCGTTCGGCCGGTGCGGTTGAAGTGGTCGGCGGCGCGGGCGAACCGGGTCAACTGCTCCGTCCAGCCCCCCGGGTCCTGGTCATGACCTTCATCCTCAAGGCCAACGAAAACCGGTGTGTTATTCCCGACGCTTTGCGCTACAGAGCATATCGCCTCGACCAAGGCCGGCAACGAGGGACGAGGATGGTCTGGAAACCGCGCGGTGCTTCGTTTGCTCGGATAGTACGGGTGAAGATTCAAGTCAAGGGGGAGGCCGTAGGCTTGAGCCAACCTTAGAGAGTACATGGAGGTCTCGACGGCGTCGCGTACGATGCTATTTGCCGTCGTGCCTGGCCCTCCGACAATCACATTTGCGGTTAAGCCGGGGAGGGCCGCCTGGTTTGCGCCCGAGACTACAGTTCGATGCACGGTGGCAATCGCGCGTGTCGCGCGCTCGATCGCCCGGCGGGGCATCTGCTTGCGCAGAAGTTTGTTACGGATCGTGTCATCCGCGGATTCGATCCCGATAATCACTCGCACTTCGCGTCCCGCGCCCAAATCCGCCGTAAGCCTGCTGACCGCTTCCGGCGTCACGAAAGCCTCACGCGACTCCACCGATACCAATCGAAGTTCAGGCAGGGACCGCGCGAAATCGAGTACGGCAGTGAGGGTTTCGGGCGCCAACTCCAAACGGTTGAGGACAGAACCCGAGTTGTACACGACGAGGTGCGCCAGCCTGGGCCAGATCGAGGAGTAGTGTTCTTGCAGCCACCGGAATCTTGCCAGGTTCATCGCGGCATCGAATCGGCGTCCTTCGCCCAGTCCGATATCACAATGATGGCAGAAGTTCCTTGCTGCGTACGGACAGATTCCGGAAGGCGCCTCATTGCCTAATACCATCGCCAGGCGAAGACCCCTGCGATCGTAGACAGGTCTAAACAGGCTCTCCCGAGGGGGCCGTATGGAGGGGTCGGTCTGATTGTGATGCGCCATCTCTTCCGCCAGAATTGACGATTCTGCCCAATTATAATAAGTCGTGGTTTGAGCCAGCGCAAAGCGCCTTGGACTGCGGTAGCAGCAGCTAGCGCCTTTCCCGCTCCAGCTCATGCCCGATTGCCGTATGAAGCATCGGCGGAAAGCGGTAGCTGCTGCTACCGCACTCCAAGGCGGGCTGCGCCCGCATGAAGGGCGCCCAAATCGAACTCCGACCTTCAAAATGAGTTTGATTGCGGCTCCGCCGTTGCGCGACCCGCTTGTACTGCCTACCGCTTGCTGCCTACTGCCTTCCGCCCACGGCCTACTGCTCTTCCCCCGCCTGCGTTACAATAACCCCCGCATGTCGACATTTACCCAACCTACGGGCGGAGGCCTGTGGCGCGGCCTTTGGTCGATGGCGCGCTATCAGATGGCGCACGCGGACCGGGCCGGCTGGCGGCGTTTTTGGCTGGCCCTTTTTGGCCTGGGCATGGCTTTCTTTCTGGCGCTTTATTCGACGGCGCTGGGGGAAGCGGGGCACGTGGAGGGGGCGATGGCGGCGGCTTCGCTGTCGCTGCTCATCGCCGCGATTGTGGCCATCAAGATCGTTCCCTACCTCGCCAAGCGTACCGCCCTCGAGCGCTGGGTGATGCGGGTGGATTACGAGTTTACGCGCGAGGGCGTGGTTTATTTTATGATCATCATGGTCCTGGCCATCGCCGCGCTCAACACCGGCAACAATCTCCTCTTCATCATTCTGGCCAATCTCCTGGCAGCAATCTTGCTGTCAGGAATTCTTTCCGCCATTGTGCTCTCGCAACTGGAACTGGATTTTGCCCTGCCGGAGCACGTATTCGCCGAGCAGCCTTTGATTTCGCGCCTGACCGTGCAAAACCTGAAATGGGTTTTCCCTTCTTTTTCCCTCACCCTGTCGGCTCGCGTTCCCCGGAAAGGCAAGCGCAAGCGGACTCCCTTGGCGGCGCCGCGCCAGATTCTCGACGCTCCCGTCTACGTGCCCTACATCCCGCACCGCTCCTCCGTGACCCAGCATGTGGAACTCACCTTTCCCCGCCGCGGGCGTTATACCCAGGAAGGATTTCGCGTCAGCACCAAGTTCCCCTTCGGCCTCCTGCTCAAAGCGCATGAAGTGGCGAGCAAGCAGGAAATCCTGGTGCTGCCCACCGTGCAGCCCACGGAAGAGTTTTACGAAGTCCTGCCGTTAATCGGCGGCGACATCGAAAGCCTGCTCAAGGGGCGCGGCCACGACCTGTACGCCATCCGCGACTACCAGGAATCTGACACGGCCCGCCATGTGGATTGGAAAGCCACGGCCAAGGCCCAGCAACTCAAGGTGCGGGAGTTCACGCGCGAGGATGAGCGGCGGCTGGTGCTGGTTTTTGACTCGAGCCTGTCCTCGGCCGACGAGAACGCGCTCCGGCAGTTCGAAAAGGGAGTCAATTTCTGTGCCTGCCTGGCGTGGCACTTCTACGAAATCGACGCGCAGATGCAATTCATTGCCGAGGGATTCGAGACTCGGATGGCGCCCGCGGGAGAGATCATCTACCCGGCGCTCGAAACGCTGGCGCTGGTCGAACCCAAGACGCGTTCAGCCGCCTCCCTGGCCGACCTCCAGGCGCGCATCGCTTCCGCCGCCCCCGGCTTCCACATTGTCATCACCAGCCGCCCCCGCGGCTCGATTCCGACCAACCTCTGGGGAAATTCCTACTTGGTTTTTATGGATTCGCTGTGAGCGGTGTAGCGCATCGCGGCGGAGCCGCAGCCAAAGCCGTGCCATGGCCGTCCCGGCCATGCTCGAGCACGGGCGGGACGCCCGTGGCACAAAATCTTCGCGCCTCATGAAGAATTTCGGGATGAGTAGCGAAGCGGCCTCTGGCCGCCGCCTTGGAATAACGCCGAGGAGAGAGACCAAGGCGGCGTCAAGCCGCCGTAGTCCAAGGTGCCTTCGGCACATTCACATTCATAGCGGAGGCGCTGAGGTTTGAAGACCAAGGGGCTTCTCACTTTTGACTTTTGACTTTTGCGTTTTGCCTTTTGACTTGCTTTTGCTCCCTCCCCGCGTTGGTGCCTGCCTACTGCTTTCTGCTTACTGCCTTCTGCCTACTGCTTTCCGCTTTCTGCTTTCCCGAAGGCTACGCCTTTCGCTTCCGGCCCCAGACCGATTACCGGCACGCCGATTAACAGGACGAGGCCGGCGAGCAGTCCGAGCGATTGCGCGTAGGTCAGGTGCTTGGCCAGTATCGCTTCAATCAAAGTGATGCTCGAAGCGAACAGCACGCCGAGCTGATAAGCGAAACCGGGGAAAAAGCCGCGCAGTTCGCCGGGAGAGAGTTCATTCAGGTGGACGGGAATGACCCCCCATGCCCCCTGCACCATAAACTGCATCAGAAACGCCGCGGGGATAATCAGGGGCACCGTGGACGACAGTACCCAGGCGGGGATGAGGAGAAGGGCAAAAATCACGGCGGTCACCATGGCGCGCCGGCGTCCGCGGCGGTCCGAGTAGAGGCCAAACAGCAGTCCGCCGGCGATCGCTCCCACCATGGAAATCATGGTGATCGTCGCCGTTGTCTGCGGGCTGAAGTGCCGCTGCTTCTGAAGGAGAGTGGGGAACAGGTCCTGGGTGCCGTGCGACATGCAATTCATGGCGGTCATCAGCAGAACCATGTAGAGGAACAATTTCCAATTGCGCGCGATGGCTTTGCCGTACGCGCCCCAGTCGGTGCGCGACTGGTGCCACGCTTCGCTCTCCTTCACCTTGGCGCGAATGAAAAGGGTGAGCAGAGCCGGCAATCCGCCTACAAAAAACATGGCGCGCCAACCCCAGTGCGGGAATACCAGGGAAAAGACCACTGCCGCCAGGAGATTTCCAAACGCATAACCTTCCTGCAACAATCCCGACAGGATGCCGCGCCACTTGGGGGAAACCGACTCCATGGCCAGCGACGCTCCCACCCCCCACTCGCCGCCCATACCGATTCCGTAAAGCAGGCGCAAAACGAAAAACACTTGGTAGTTGGGGGCGAGGCCGGAAAGTACCTCGACGACCGAGTAAAAAACCACGTCCAGCATCAGCGGCAAACGGCGTCCATAACGGTCGGCCATCAGCCCAAAAATCAAAGCGCCCACCGGGCGCATGGCCAGGCTGGCCGTGATCGTGGCGGCGATCTGCACGATGGAAACGCCGAAATCCCGCGCCACCGGAACCAGCACAAAAGTGAGCACAAAGAAGTCGAAGGCGTCCAGCGTCCAGCCCAGGAAGCCCGCCGCCAGCGCATTGCGCTGGTTGGCGGGGTCATAGACTTGCACTTTAGGTGTTGTAGAGATGTTACCCATACGGTTCACGGCAGCTTTTGGGCCAACAGCCAAGTGGGCAATTCCGCTTCGTCGTACGCTTTCTCCCAGGAATTGTGCCCCACGCCGGGATATTCTGTGTACCGCACATTCCCGCCGACCGTCTTCAAGGCCTCCACCATCTGCCGCGATTCCGTGACCGGAACCACCGGGTCGGCGCCACCGTGAAATACCCACACCGGCGTCTTTCCGATCTTTTGGGCGACGGCGGTGTAAGGGTCGGCCGAGTCATCGGTGTTGTGGGCATTGGGAAGATCGTGCCCAGGGGCAAGCGAATCCCACCACAAATCGGCACGAGGGCCGCAAACTTCCCGGGATGTGCAGAGGCGATGGCCCACGTCCCGAAACCACCCATGGAAAGTCCGGTAAGGTAGACCCTTTGCGGGTCACCTTTGAACTCCTGAATGGTCTGGTCCAGCGCCTTCAGCGCCTGCGCTTCCATTGCCGGACTCGTCCACCAATCCTTTTTGCGGCACTGCGGCATTGCCACCACGAAAGGGAAACGGTCCACATGGTTGCGAATCGCGGTCGCCAGACCCACCTCCGTTTGCACCACACCGTCATCGCCTTCCTCGCCGTAGCCGTGCAGGAAGAGAATCACCGGCCACTTTTCTTTCTTGTTCCAAAGGCTGGGAACGAAGACCTGGTACTTGTAGGTCACGCCGTCCACGACCGCCGTCCGGTTCAAGAATCCCGTTTCCGGCCGGCGCGCCCAGAGAGGCGATGCCCAGGCAAGCCCGCACACGACAAGCGACGCAAACATTCCTTTATAAATCGAAACCATTTTCCGCCTCCAGCAAATGTAGCGCCCCGACTCATCGGGGCGGTTCTTCCCGAGACTCGCGTTACCGAACCGGATGACAGGGGTGCTTCTTCAAAATTCCCGGTTTTCGCAAGGTAAGAGCCGCGGACCCCAAAGACGGGGGTCCGCGCTACACCCTCAATCGTCATTTCTCCAATCGTTTCCGCGCCAGGACCACCGCGCCCAGCGGGCCGGCATTATCACCCAATGTGCCGGAGACAATCTTCACCCGTTCGGCGTCGTGACGCCGCAGGAAATTCTCGTAAGCGGTCTTGCGGATGGGCCCCACAAAAGACTCGCCCAGGCGTTCGGCGATTCCCCCGCCCATCACCACGCATTCGGGGTCGAGCAGATTCACGACGTTGGCCACGGCGATCCCCAGATAATATTGCGCGCGCTTCATCACCTTGCGCATGACGGGATCGTTCCGCTTCAGCGCGCGCTGGATGATGCTGCTGGTCATGCGGTCCTTGCCGCGCTCTTCCATGAGCTCGAGCACGCAGCTTTTTTGCCCGGCGTGGATGGCGGCGCGCACATCGCGCTCCATGGCGGTGCGGCTGGCCAGAGCCTCGATGCAGCCGTGGTTTCCGCACCCGCACAGGGGACCGTCCACCTGGATGATCATGTGGCCCACCTCCGCCGCCGCGCCCCGCGACCCCAAGTAAAGCTGGCCGCGGAAAATGATGCCGCCCCCGATTCCCGTCCCCACAAAAATGCCCACCAGTTCCTGCGCCCCCTGGCCTGCCCCCAGAGCGTGTTCACCGGCCACGCCCACGTTGACGTCGTTCTCAACGAAGACCGGGACGCCCAATAACTTTCCCAGCTTCGCGCCCAGAGGCACCGCGTCCCAGCCCAAATTGGGGGCGTGATACACCACCCCGTGCTCGGGATCGACTGCCCCCGGCGCTCCGATGCTGACGGCGCGCAATTGCGATTTGCGCAGGCCCGCCGACCCCACTACGTCCTCCACCATCACCGCCAGGTTGCGGATCAAGGCATCGGGCTTGAGCGCCACATTGGTGGGCGTCTTCTCGATCGCCAGGATTTCGTTCTGGGCATTCACCACGAGCGCGCGCAGGCTCGTGCCCCCCATGTCGATACCCACGATAACTTCCTTCGCTGGAACTTCCTTCGCTGGAACCATCGGGACACCTCCGCGATGTGCAGAATGCTAGGTCCGTGAGTCTACCGCAATCCGGCGTTTCAGAAAATGGGTGTTTGGGCCAAAGCCGAACCGGTCCCGTATCGAGACATCTATCATGTGATGGTGGCGATCGTAGGGGTACGGCTTGCCGTACCCTCTTGGCCTCATCGGGCGATCATGAAAAGGGGACGGCAAGCCGTACCCCTACAACCAAGCTCGAAGAAATTCGGAGGGTCGCATGCCGTATTTCCGATTCGGCCTATTTAAGCCGTGAGAGTTCTTGGGGTTGCCAGCGGCTCTCGATACCCATCTTGTGGGGCTTGCAGAAAGGGCAGGAGCGCCGTTTTCGTTTGAGTCGTTTGCGCATGGTCTGTCCGGATTAGAGGAAGTTGTTGCCAAGCTCCAAAAGGTTCATCGCGGAAGCGGGAATAGGGACATTTTGTCGCTGAAGCGGGACCCTCAGGCGCGCCATCGCACCGCCTGCACAATATCGTTTTCCAAGATGCCAGAGTTCGGAATTTCAGTAATCCCGAAAAGGCCCTATGCCGCGCGCGCGGCGGCGGGACGGCGCGAGTGGAAACCGCTGATGAGGGTCTTTGACATTTCCTCGCGCTGAATCTGGTTGGTGCCTTCGTAAATCTGGGTGATCTTGGCGTCGCGCATGTATTTCTCGATGGGGTAGTCGTGCATGTAGCCGTAGCCCCCGAAAATCTGCACGGCATCGACGGTGACTTCCATGGCGACATCCGAGGCGAAGCACTTGGACATGGCGGCGTAAAGCGTGGGGCGCTCCTTGGGCTTGGTATCAATGTAGCGCGCCGTGGCATAGACCAGGGCGCGCGCGGCTTCAATCTTGGTGGCCATGTCGGCGAGCATGAAGCGCAATCCCTGGAATGAGCCCACGGGGGAGCCGAACTGGCGGCGGGTGCAGGCGTATTCGAGCGCCAAGTCGAACGCCCCTGCCGCGATGCCCACCGCCTGCGCGCCCACGCCGGGGCGCGAAACGTCAAACGTCCTCATGGCCGTGATGAAGCCCGTGCCCTCGCGGCCCAGACAGTTTTCCACGGGCACGCGGCAGTCCTGGAAAACCAGCTCGCGCGTGGCGGAAGCGCGAATGCCCAGCTTGTCCTCCTTCTTGCCGAACGTGAAGCCGGGCGTGCCCTTCTCCACCACGATGCAGGAGGCGCCGCGCGGCCCCTTGGCGGGGTTCGTCAAGGCGATGACCGAATAGACTTCCGCCTCGCCGCCGTTGGTGATCCACTGCTTGGTGCCGTTCATCACATAGTGATCGCCGTCGCGAATGGCCGTGGTGCGCACGGCGCCCGCGTCGGACCCGGCTTGCGGCTCAGTGAGCGCGAAGGCCGCAAGCTTCCTCCCCGCGGCGATGTCAGGCAGCCAGCGCTTCTTTTGCTCCTCGCTGCCGGAAAGAATAATGGGCAGCGTCCCAAGCGCCGTCCCCGCAAAGCTGAGGGCGACGCCCCCGCAAGCCTTCGAGAGTTCTTCGGTGACGATCACCATGTTCATGATCGGCGAGCCGTCACTGATCCCGCCATATTCATCGTCAATATAGACGCGAAAGAGGTCGGTCTCCGCCAGCACCTTGACCACCGGCCACGGGAACTTGGCCTCACGATCGTATTCCGCCGCGATGGGCCGGATTTCCTTCTCGGCAATCTCCCGTGATAAGTCGCGAATGGCCGCTTGATACTCAGTGAAGCCGTAGTCCATGGTGCGCTCCCTCAAAATCAGTGGTTAGTGGTGAGTGGCTAGTGGGTAGTCCCCCTGACCGTCATCATTGAATGAGATTTAGCGACTAGCCACCTACTACTAGCCACTGTTTTTCTCACGCCGCTTGCATAAGGGGGTCCGCGGGCGCCACTGCCGCATCCGGCGTGTCCGACCACAGGATGGGCCGTGCCATCCAGGTTTCTCCGACGCGGAACGAAAACCGGCAATAGTCTTCCAGGTCGCCCGCACGGAACGAACTGAGGTCAATCTCGCCGGTCAGCGTCCCCGCCTTGGCCAGGTAGCGAAGCGCATTGACCACGGTCAGCGCATCAGCATTGACGTCGCGGAGGGTCACGTCAAACCGGCGAAGCGAGGAACTGATAGCATAGTCGCCTTGTGAATACTGCCCCGCGGTCTTGTCGATGATCCTGCGAAGGTCGTCGGCGGCGTTGGGATTGCCTTCAAAGCTCACCGATCCATTGAGCCGCTGGAAAGGCTCAAAAACCAGGGTGACGGGCTGGTTGCGGAAAGGCTCCCACTGCGCACGAGCATACTCGGGCCGGGCCCAGGCAACCGTCAGGAAGCCTCCCTTCCACACTTTCAGGCGCACGTATTGGCCCGTCGGTTCGTCCTGGTAGTAAAGGGCGCCACCCGGAATCCGGGCACGCTCGGAATCAGATATCGCATGCAGGAAATCCAGAAGCTCGCCGGCAAGCTCACGAAGAGGCGGAACATCGTCCGGCTGCACATGGAGGACGAGCAACGAGGATGTTTCCGGTGAATATTCCAGCCAACTGGCAGGAATCTGCTCCAGACGCTTCTGAGTATCCTCCCCGAGGAGACCTAGATCCACAGACCCCGTACAACCCAAATGGCTGCGCATTTTTTCACTCCCCTTGCCACCGGACCGACAATGTGTCCGGATTATCCCCCACACCATAAGACTTTTTGCACTTCGAGGGCCGAAGACGGACGACGCACGGTGGCCAGGACAATATGCCGCGCCCCATAAGCTTGGGGGGGAACCTCGGGCCAGCCCCGATTTCGCTTGACACGAGGATTTCTCTGCCTTATGTTTAGGCGGTTATCTAATTAGATGTCTGACTAATCAGAGGTCTTATGAATGAAGTTTTTAAAGCTCTGGCTGATCCCACCCGCCGACAGATCCTGCGCTTGCTGGGTGACCATGAAATGACTGCAGGGGATTTGGCCGAACACTTTGAAATGACCAAACCCTCGATGTCCCACCACTTTTCTGTACTGAAGGACGCGGACTTAATCCGGTTCCGCCGCGAGGGGCAACTGATCTGGTACTCGGTCAATACCACGGTCCTGCAAGACGTTCTGACCTGGGCCATGGATTTGATGCGCTCGACGGAGAGCAATGAAAGGAAAACGCTATGACCCGGAAATACTTCATCATCGGCTTCGCCCTGGTTGTTGCCTGCCTGCTGGTTACGGCTATCCTGTATCCGCATTTGCCGGGTCAAATTCCCTCCCACTGGAACGGCCACGGCCAGGTGGATGGCTACAGCGCCAAGTGGACGCTCTTCCTCGTCAACCCCGGTATCATGCTCGGGATGATCGGCCTCATGGCAGCGCTCCCCTGGCTTTCCCCTCGCCACTTCGAGGTGGAACCGTTTCGCTCCACCTACCTTTACATCATGGTGGTTTTCGTGGCTTATCTGGCGCTCATTCACGGTTTGATACTCTGGGCTGCCGTGTCAGGACGGACGCACATCGACAAGGCCATCATGGGAGGGGTGTGTCTGTTATTTGTACTCCTCGGTAACGTAATGGGGAAGGTTCGACGAAACTTCTACATCGGCATTCGGACTCCGTGGACCATCGCCGACGAACGCGTTTGGAACGTCACGCATCGCCTGGCAGCAAAAACCATGGTTCTGGGAGGGGTTATTGGGCTCATCCTCGCTCTGGCGGGAGCCAGCGTCTGGTTCTGCATTGTCCTGCTGCTGGGGGGCGCCTTTGTGCCAGCCATCTATTCGCTGATCTACTACAAACAACTCGAGCGCCGTGGGGAGCTGACATAGTTCTGATCAGAATATCCAAGGGGAGGTGACTTGTGAAAAAATCCGTCGTGGTAATGGTCTTTCTTGCTTCTACCGCCTTGGTTGCGAACGCCGAAGAGGTTATCGGCGACTGGCAGGGTACGCTCAAACCCAGCGGCGCCGAGCTGCGGCTTGTCCTGCACATTAGCAAAGCCGATGGTGGTGAACTGGAGGCCACGCTGGACAGTGTCGATCAGGGAGCCAACGGCATCCCCGTCAGCGTCATTACCGTCAAAGATTCGCAACTGAAGTTCTCTGTGGACGCCGTAGGCGGCGCCTATGAAGGCAAGGTCAACGCCGCCGTGACGCAAATCGAAGGAACCTGGACACAGCAAGGCCAACCCCTACCGCTCGTTTTCGAACGGGCCGCTTCCAAGGCCAAGACTCCACCTAAACCCGCCAAGCCCTCGGACATCGATGGCGCCTGGATGGGCACGCTCGACGCAGGCGCGATGAAACTGCGAATCGTGTTCCACATCACCAACACCCAGGATGGCCTCACCGCCACGATGGACAGCCCTGACCAGAATGCTAAAGGCTTGCCCGTGACCTCCGTCACGCGCGGCGGCGCGTCTCTCAAGTTGGAATTGAAGCAAATGGCGGGAGAGTTTGACGGCAAAATTGCCCAAGACCTCACCACCATGGAAGGCACATGGACCCAACGCGGCAATTCTTTGCCGCTGGTACTCAAACGCGTCAAGGATGCGGCGGAACTGGAGCGACGCCGCCCACAAAATCCGGTAAAGCCCTATCCTTATCGTGAGGAAGAAGTCAGCTACGCTAATCCGGTGGCAAGCATCACGCTCGCCGCGACGCTGACCATCCCGCCGGGGAAAGGGCCGTTTCCCGCGGTGCTTTTGATCACGGGGTCAGGACCGCAGGACCGCGACGAGGCCTTGATGGGACACCGGCCGTTTTTGGTGTTGGCCGACTATCTCACGCGCCACGGCCTCGCGGTCCTGCGGGCTGACGATCGCGGTGTAGGGAAGTCAGGCGGAAAATTCGCCACGGGCACGACTGCTGATTTTGCCACCGACGCGGAAGCCGGCGTCGCGTACCTCAAGGCGCGCCCCGAGGTCGATCCCCATAAAATCGGCTTGATCGGACACAGCGAAGGCGGGATCATCGCGCCCATGGTGGCAGCCCGAAACCCGGACGTGGCCTTCATCGTGATGCTGGCTGGGTCTGGGGTTCCGGGCGACCAAATCCTGGTGGCGCAATCACGCCTGATTTCCGAAGCCGCCGGACAAAACCCTGCGGAAGCGGATAAGAGTGCCGACGAGGAACGCGAAGTTCTGGCCCTGGTGAAGAACGAAAAAAATAGCGCCGCCCTGGAGACTGATTTGCGAAAGAGGCTGGCCGGAAAGGGTACGGACGCGCAAGTGGACGCGCAGATCAAAGCGCTCACCTCACCCTGGTTCCGTTATTTCCTCGCCTATGACCCGGCGGGGGCATTGAGAAAAGTCCAGTGTCCGGTGTTGGCCCTTAATGGCGAAAAGGATCTTCAGGTGCCCCCCACGCTGAATCTCCCCGCTATCCACCACGCTTTAGAGGAGGGCGGCAACAAGCACTACGAAACCGACGAACTTCCCGGCTTGAACCATCTTTTCCAAACTGCCCGAACCGGCGCGCCCAGCGAGTACGCCGAAATCGAAGAAACCATGTCGCCGGTGGCGTTAGAAAAGATAGGGGGCTGGATTCTGAAGCTGTAGGGGTCCCGTTTCTGACCTTACCGGTAGTCGCTCTTTCGCCATCGGTATTCAGGATGACATTGGGGAGACGCCTTTCCGCGACCTTCTTATACCCGGCGGAGTCGCTCCTCCCCTCCGCTGTCGATCCTCCCTGCGGCGGGACGATTCCGCGGCGGGGCAAAAACTCAGCGATTCCCCGCCGGCTGGGGAATTGCCGGGCCGGCTGTGCAGGCCGAGGCCTGCGGCAAGGGTTCTTCCGGCATGACGATCCAGGCGATGATATAGCCGAAGATTCCCCATCCGCCAAAGAAGGCGAGCATCAGCCAGAGAATTCGCACCAACGTCACATCCACATCCAGGTAATCGGCGAATCCGCCACAGACGCCTGCGATTTTCCTGTCCGTGCGCGAGCGCGCAAGCTTCTTGGGTTTAGTGCACACGGGTGCACAGAGCACCGTACCGCAATGACAGCAGAAATTTACTCGCTCGGTATATTCTTTTCCACACTGAGGGCAATACATTTTTCTTCCTCCCATCGGACGAACACCGTTATCTCAGTATACGGTTTCCGGGAGAAAAAAGTTCCATCCGTGGTGGCCGCCCCGGCGCGTAAGAGAATGTCTTCTTCGTGGATTCGCCATTTGAGGGGAGTCGGGCCCGCCTCGGCGCTGATCGGCCGGTGGAATTCGCACCTCGAACGGAGCATTTTGGAGTAAAATCCTTTCGTCGCACTTAACATGCTTGAAGGGCTTACCCTCCTGCCCTCCCCCGGGGGAACCTGGCGTATGATTTGGCGTTCGCCGAAGGCACTCTTCGTCCTCCTTCAGGGTTTCTCCCTGCGCCGTCGCGTCGCCTTAAGTCTGGCGCTGGTGCGGTTGATTCTGGTGCCGGTTATTTTCCTGGCGGTGTATTACCTGTTTGCCATGGCCTCGATCGTGGACCGCATCGTCAACGTCGACGCTCCCGTGGCCACGGGCGCTGAGCGCGCTTCCATTGAGATGCTTGACGCCCGCCGGGCGGAGACTAACTACTTCCTTTTGCACGACCCCGACGACATTGCCCGCAACCGCGAATCTCTAATGCAACTCGAGCAGACCGTTCAGACCTGCCGCGCCTTGCAGCCTGAGGAAAAGGCTACGTTCGACGATCTGGAGGCGCAGATCACGTTTTACCGGTCGGGCTTTAATCACGCGGTCAAACGGCTGGGGGAGAGCAATCTGCCACCCATTCAAAGCCTGCGGGAGATCGTGCGGACCTATAAGAAGGACCTGGACGACGTCCTGGCGCATTCGCCTCGCGAAAGCCGCACGCGCTTGATCGAAATGCTGCGCGCCCGCATTGAGTCCTTTGACACGGAAGTGGCAGCCAAGGTGGAAGAGAACGATCCGGAGATTCGCCAAACTTCCCGAGACTTGACAACTGCCAGCCAGCGGATCATCAACCTCTCCACCGAACTCGAGAGCCGAAGTTGGCAGCGCGTTCAGAGGGACCACGAGCGCGCCCGCGCCTTGCTGATTCGCGCCGAGGTGATCGGCGGAATCATTTCCCTAATGACCTTGCTGGTAAGCATCTGGGTCAGCTTCACCCTGCCGCGCCAAGTGGTAAAACCCTTGACCGACCTGAGAGAAGCGGTAGACCACGCCGCGGCGGGAAATTACCAAATCGAGTTTGACGTGAAAGGCGACGGCGAGGTGGTGGAGCTCGCCGATAGCGTTCGCGACTTGATCGCACACGTGCGGGATAAACACAACGGCGGGGGCACGGGGTGAGGACGGGATTCAGCTTGACGGATGTCTTTTTTCCATTTATTTCTGGTAGTCCGCTCGATGGAAGGAAGTTCGCAGATAAAAGGAGTTCATATGAAGGGCAAACCGGAAGTCATCGAGGTTCTGGCCAAAATGCTGAAGGAGGAATTGGGGGCCATCAGCCAGTACTTCATCCACGCTGAAATGTGTGAGACGTGGGGTTACAAGAAACTGAGCGACCACACCAAGAAAGAGTCCATCAACGAGATGAAGCACGCGGAAAAGCTCATCGAGCGCATTCTCTTTCTGGAAGGCACGCCCAATCTGAATGACATGCCCAAACTCGTGGTGGGCAAGGATGTGAAATCGCAGTTCCAGAACGACCTGGCGCTGGAGAAAAATGCCGTGGCCGAGTACAACGCCGTCATCGCCACCTGCCGCAAAGCGGGGGACAATGCCTCCGCCGACCTGCTCCAGGTGATCCTGGCGGATGAGGAAGAGCACGTCGATTTTCTGGAAGAGCAGCTTGGACTCATCGAGAGCATCGGCATTCAGAATTATCTTGCCCAGCAGGTGTAGACGGGGTCAAACGGAGCCAGGCGCGACACGCCGGATTTCAGGAATCCGATCGAAATCCGGATCGACGCTGATGACCGTCCGCAACCCGTTGCGCAACATGGTCGCAGCGTGCACTGCGTCCCGTACCGGAAGCCCCGGATGCTTCTCGAGGAGGTGAAACACCTCGACCATATCCTCGCTGGTCACAGGCAGCAAATCAGGACAAAGAACCATCACCTGCCGGGCCAGTGCTAAGGCTTCAGGCCGTTGACCGCGACGCGTCAACACATACAGAATCTCCTGAATTACTTCCGTATTGGCGGTGGCATCCAACGTGCCCTCCGCCACTTGGCGCAGGAGTTGCACGCATGGCTCGCGTTCCGGATGCGGCTTGCCAGCGGCGTAAAGGAAAATGTTGGTATCAATGAACGCACGCATGCGCGGCCTCGATTTCCTTCTTCGCCCGACGCCAACTTATTGCCGGCAGGTTCATGCGCAAGATTTCTTCCAATGCAGCTTTTTTGTCGGCTGACCGTGGTTCAAAATAGGTCGTGCGCACGGCGGTCCGAATCAGTTCTCCGACGGAAATCTTCCGCCGTCGTGCCAAGTTCCGAAGCCGTCGGTACTCCTCGGGATTCATCAAGACTTGGGTGCGTCGCGTGGCCCCCATATGAGTTTTCCTCCCTGCACATGTACATGTGCATACTCACAAGAATACGCATTCCCGACCCTCCCGTCAATCGCATGGTCCCGAGGAAAGAGGGCAGCCCCCGTATAAGTTCGATATGGTGTGAACGGGGAGGTGGATTCACGACCTAAACGCCGTGCGCCACGACCAGAGGAGCTATCTTCCTTCGCCGCCGCCTTGACGCTTCCCACAATTCGTACTGGGTCTGCATTCCCGTCCAAAGCTCGGGGCTGGTACCGAGGGCGTCAGACAACCTTAGCGCCATATCGGCGGAGATTCCCGCACTGCCGTTCAGGACGCGAGACAAGGCGACCCGTGTGAGCCCCAAATGCCGGGCTGCGTCTGTTACTGACACCGACCCCAGATACTCCCGTAAGACGCTTCCTGGATGAGGTGGGTTGTGCATTCGCCTAAGCCAGTCTATCCCAGCCCCAGTGCGAACCTTAGAGCTCGGTCCACCTCGGCCATCTTGTGAGGGGGCAGCGAGACCAGGGGCCGTTCGAGCATTTCCTTGGAAATAGTCAGGAGGCTGTCGGCATTGACGACGCACGGTTTCGGCAACCCCTCTCGAGGTCCCAAGGGAACCTCCACAGGAATACCGTACATGGTGCGTGTAATGGGTGCAACCGTGACCGAATCGCGAACAGCATAAGAGGCATTGCGGCTCACCAGAACGACAGGTCGGCGTCCCATGGGGGGCGGCAGTTTAGCCCACCACACGTCGCCGCGCATCATTACCACTCCTCCTTGGGCCACACGATAGCCGCGAGCTTCGCTCCCGTCTTGCCAACGGCGGGGTTCTCCGGTTTCCGGCGGTAGCCTTCCACATATTTGCGCTCGAGTTCTTCTTCTTCGAGCTTGTCCAGATAGCGATGACAAGCTTCACGGATCAACGCTGCCCGCGTCGATTTCCGTGCTTTGGCGGAGCGAGTGACTGCCCTCAACAACCCGTCGTCCATCGGCACTTGAATGACTCTCATCGACATTATATTCCTCACTCGATTACACATCATAATGTGGAGAAATTCAGATTACAACAGAATAAGCCGGAGATGGGCGCGTCGCGTCCTCACCCCTTAATCACTCCCATGGGCTTTAGCCGCGCCACACGGCGGGCGAGGCCGGCGTTGTGGACCACGTCGATCACCGCATCCACATCTTTATAGGCTTCCGGAATCTCTTCCGTAATTCCGTCGCGCGATTCGGCGCGCACGATGATGCCCAGGTCTTCCAGGCGCTGCTTGGCATCCTTCGCGTATTGGGATTTCTTGGCCGCCGTGCGGCTCATGACGCGGCCCGCGCCGTGGCAGGTGGTCCCGAAGCTTTCCTGCATGGCGCCCTCCGCGCCCACCAGCACATAGGAGGAAGTCCCCATCGAACCGGGAATCAGCACCGGCTGGCCCACCTGCCGGTAGACCTCGGGCACGTCCGGGTGGCCCGGCGGAAAAGCGCGTGTGGCGCCCTTGCGGTGCACCATCACTTCGCGCTCGCGGCCTTCCACCTGGTGGCGTTCGAGCTTGGCGATGTTGTGGCACACGTCGTAAATAACGCGCAGTTCCTCCTGCTCGCCGAAGATCCGCTTGAACGCCTGGCGGGTAAAGTGGGTAATCCCCTGGCGATTGGCCCAGGCATAATTCGCCGCGGCGCGCATGGCGGCAAGATAAGCTTCCCCTTCCGGCGACTTCACCGGCACGCAGGCCAGTTGGCGGTCCGGCAGGTCAATGCCGTAGCGATGCATGGCCGGACCCATTTCGCGCAGGTAATCGGTACACACCTGGTGGCCCAGCCCGCGTGAGCCGGAATGGATGAGCACCACCACCTCGCCCTCATAAAGCCCCAGGGCCTCGGCGCGGCCCGGATCAAACACGCGCTCCACATACTGAACTTCGAGAAAATGATTGCCTGAACCGAGCGTCCCCACCTGCGGTAAGCCGCGCTTCTTCGCGTGATCGCTCACCATCGCGGGGTCAGCGCCGTCGATGGCCCCGCTCTCTTCGCAGTGGGTCAGGTCCTCTCCGCGGCCGTAGCCGTGCTCTGCCATCCATGCGGCGCCCTCTTGGAGGAGGTTGTCGAGTTCGGGATAGGAAATTCGAATGTTGCCGCTGTGCCCCGCGCCCGAGGGGATGTCGCGAAACATCTGGTTCACCAGTTCGCGAAGCTTGGGCAGTACCTCCTCGCGAGTAAGCGAACTGCCGAGCAGACGCACGCCGCAGTTGATGTCAAATCCCACGCCACCGGGTGAGACCACACCGTCGCGGTGCGGGTCCGTAGCCGCCACTCCCCCAATAGGGAAGCCGTAACCCTGATGGATGTCGGGCATGGCGAGCGACCGCCCCACGATGCCGGGCAACATCGCCACGTTGATGGCCTGCTCGAGCGAGAGGTCTTTCAGCAGGTCCTTCAGCAGCCGTTCGTCGGTGAAAATGAGCGCGTCCGTCAACATTCCCGGTTTCGTGCCGCGCGGCACGAGAAAGCGGTAATCATCAAGCTTCTTCAATTGATCCAATTCCAATGGCATCGTGTACCCCAGAGGGAAAATCCCAATGTGGTGCCCCGCATGATATTTGACCACGGCATGTCGCAGGGACCCCCTCACCCCCCTCCCCTCTCCCCCAAGGGGGCGAGGGGAGGGTTGATTTTGCTGCCCTCGCCCCCTTGGGGGAGAGGGTGGCTCGACGAGGCGTTTTCATCAGCCGAGGCGAGACGGGTGAGGGGGTCTCGCCTATTGTCAACTCTATGAAGCCGGTGGGCCGCTCACACTACAGTGCCCGCCTTCCGAATCGATGAACTGCGCCAGTTCACCCCCAAAGTCCTGTTTCGTAGGAGGCATACTAAACTGCACTCCCTTTTGACTCATCTCCCGATGAAAATCCTGAAGATCAGGGACTGTGAAGCCTAGTTCGACACCTCCGGCGGGGTTCTTCGCCGAAGCGGGATGAAGCGCGAGCGTTGTCTCCCCGGTCACGAACTCGCTCCAGCCCGGCGATTGAAATTTCAGAGGCAAACCGAGCACATCCCGGTAAAACGCGACGGCCCTGTCCATGTCCGCCACAAACTTGATCACATAGGTCAGCTTGCCAGCCATAAATCCTCCTTTGTGAACTGCGCCCGATGCGTTGACTAATTATATCAGGGCGCCAGGCCGGGCGGCGGCCATCAAAAGCGATCTTTCAAATTGCTTGACGGGCGGTAGTGGTTCAATTTGATGTAGAGGCGGCTTTACGCCGCCATTTAGCGAGGTAAACTCGCCGCTACACCATCAAATTGACCCACTATTTGACAGGCCATTGACGCGCGCCGCCGGTGGCCTTACCATCTCTTAGGGCTAACCGGAAGTTTTTCTGGATGAGGAGGTCTTGAAATGAAAAGGCGCGCATTTTTGCAGGGCTCGGCAGTGGGAATCGGCAGCTTCGCAACCGGTTTGGGGATGGATGTTCCCAAAGCAAGTTTGGGGGCCGAACCCGCAGGCCCGACGGCGGGACCAAGTGCCGACCAGGTCGGGCGGCCGGTTCGCGTGGTCAGCATTGGCTTCCATCCCGGCCGCCCTTTGGAAGAGATAGCGGCATTGGTGGACGCCGAGGGGGCCAAGGGTGCTGACCTCATTGCCATTCCCGAAACCTGCCGCGGGCAGAATGACACGAGCGTCGAGGCGCTGGACGGGCCCACCGTGGGCGCCATGGCCCAACTTGCCAGGAAGCATCGAACTTATATTGTGTGTCCCATCGACAGGAAAGAAGGGGCGCGGCGGTTTAATTCCGCGGTCCTGCTCGATCGCCAAGGCCAGGTGGCTGGAGTCTACAACAAGCTTTACCCCGTCTGGCAAGAGGAATGCCTCAAGAAGCCCGCGGTGTTACCGGGTAATTCGGCCACCGTCTACCAAGCCGACTTTGGCCGCGTGGGTCTGGCCATCTGCTTCGATGTGAATTGGGGCGCGCTCTGGGAGCAGCTTTCCAACCAGGGAGCGGAGTTGGTCATCTGGCCCAGCGCTTACTCGGCGGGAAGATCACTTCAGGCTCAAGCCATTAATTTCCATTACTACATCGTCAGCGCGACCCATGTTCCCGACTGCCTGGTGTTTGACATCGATGGCGAGCAACTCGTACACGACCACAACAACCGGGGAGATCAAACGAACGTCACGCGAGTCACTTTGGACCTGGATCGCTGCGTTTTTCACCAGGACCTCAACCTCCCCGAAAAGCGCGACCGGCTGCTCAAAGAACATGGGGAAGACGTCGCCCAGGAAAAGTGGCTGGCCATGGAAGGATGGTTCGTGCTCAAGGCCCAGCGCCCGGGCGTCAGCGCGCGCGAACTGGCCCGACAGTACGGCTTGGAGGAGTTACAGCATTACCTCAACCGCAGCCAGTGTGAAATCGACAAGTGCCGGGGTTGGGAGTTTTCGTAGGCGGGGCCTACCTGGAATCTGGTTGACAACATCCGTGTGAGTACGGCGCGCCGCCGGGTCTGGCCCCGTTTTGTGACAGACTCCCCCCAGGCTGCGGGGCGGGGCGATCTCCCCCACTCCCCGCTGGCGCGTAATATGCCAGCCCGGCGACCGCCATTCCCAAAATACAGGATTCCGCCAAAGTCCGATGGCCTGCGAAAAGGCCTCGCCTCGAACACGGAGCCACTCGCCCGGCACGCACTACTGGGTTGCGATGGCCACCAGCTCGACGCGGCGATTCTTGGCGCGGCCCTCCTCCGTCTTGTTGGAGGCTAGCGGTGCGCAGGGGCCCACACCCATCGGCGTCATCCGGGCGGCGGCGATCCCATGCTTGGCCGTAAGCGTGCTCACCACGGCCTGGGCACGCGCCTGCGAGAGCTTCATGTTCGAGTCGAGGCCGGCCACCATGTCGGTATGCCCGACGATGAGCACCTTCAGCGCCGGGTTCTGCGTAAGGAGCTTGGTAATCTCGGTAAGCGCCGCCTCGGATTCGGGCTTGATCTCCGACTGGCCGGTGTCAAAATAGATGCCGTAGATGGCCACGCTGCCGGTGTCGGCGATGCTGCTGGCCATGCCGGCGGCATCCAGCGTAACTTCCTGCTGCATGGCCTGCTTTTCAATGATTTCCATGTTGTACATTCCCCCATAGGCAACGACGTGAACCGCCATCCAAACCTCTTTGCCGCCCTTGGTGAATTGAACCGTGGTATAGCGATCGCCTCCCGATCCATCTTCGAGCATTACTTTTCCGCCTACCGCGCGCGCCGCGTTCTGGTAATTGCGAATCACCTCCAGGGCGCTGGGCATAGCTCCCTTCGAGGGGTCTCTTTGTGAATCGTAGTCGTATCTGAAGTGGTACCGGTGTCCTTCAATATCTTGCTTCTTCTCCTTGCCATTTTCCGTAACCCGGAAGGTAAAGGAATCGAAGCGCAACTCCTGGTATTCGGTGATGTTGTAACCCTGCAGTCGAGTAAGTCCGGGATAATCTTTCGATCCGGGCTTATCCGCCAGGCCGAACGCGGTTGAAGTGATTGCGACAGCGGCGAGCGCCATGAGCAGAGTGCAAAAAAAGTGTTTCATCTTAGCTCCTTGGTAAAACATTGTTTGACGATTTGAAACAAGTGTGAGCGCCTGACTATTTGGAGTTCAACGCGGTGGCCACTTTCGTGATGTACTCGTCGATCCATGCCTGACCGGAGTCCTTCGAGTTATACAGGCGGTCGACGCTGACGCCAATCAGCTTGTTGCCGACCGAACCCGCCCAGTGGCCCGAGTAGAAGACCACCTGGCTGTCCTTGCAAGGGTGGCCGGTGATCACCTGCCAGGTCTGCTTGCGCCACTCCAGAACCCCGTTCTTGTAAGCCTGCTTGCTGACCGGTTCGTCCAGGACGCCGGCGGGGCTGCGGTTGGCGGGATCCTGGGGGGCCTTGAGCATCATGTCCACCACGGTCTTGCCGGCGGGATTGAGGTTCCACCCGTACCCCAAAATAATCTTCGGGTCGCTGAAGCATGGGCTCATGCTGTCGTTGGCCTTTGTCGCCCTCACCCCATTGCTTACGCCGGCCGCGCGCATTTGGGCCTGCATCTGCGCATAGCCGGATTCGGCCTGAAAGCCGCTGGGCGGCGCCGGCAGGGATTGACCCATCGCCGCTTGCGCGGCTGCGCCCAGCACCACTCCCAGACTCAGTGTAATTATCGTTCGCATCATTTTTCCTCTCATTGGGAATTTCAATTATTTCGTGGCAATCTCGACCAGTTCAAGGAAACCATCATGCATCGCATCAAGCCCCACCATCGCAGTGAGCAGAGCTCGCCTCATAAAGCCTCCTAAAGCGTTTTCATCTCAGATTGAATCAGACCGGACACGCCGATCAGGTGGAGGGTCCCCAATTTGGCAAGACGTCAGGTCGTAGGGGCAGAAGGGTGACATCCCTTCGGGATAATGTCAATCCCTTCCTCTCGGTTCCTCATGCTATCATAGGTGTTTGATCCTGACGGAATAGGGCTCTGATCGGCCAAAATCCAATCGTGACAAGGAGGCACTTCGATGAGCGATTCGAAGCAGAACCGGCGCGAGTTCCTGGAGAAGGTAACCCTGGGCGTGGCGGGCGCAGGCGCCGCCGTTTCCGGAAATGTCCTCGGTGCTCTGCCCGCACCTGCCGCCAACGGTGAAATGCCTTATCGCACCCTGGGCCGCAGCGGCGAAAAGGTTTCACTTCTGGGCCTGGGGGGCTTTCACATCGGCCTTCAGAGCGACGAGCAGGAAAGCATCCGCATTGTCCGCACCGCCATCGACAACGGCGTGAATTTCATGGACAACTGCTGGGACTACAACGACGGTAAGAGCGAAATCCGCATGGGCAAGGCGCTCCGCGACGGTTATCGCAAGAAGGTTTTTCTGATGACCAAGATCGATGGCCAGTTGAAAGATATCGCCGCCCGGCAGATCGAGGAATCACTCCGGCGCTTGCAAACCGACACCATCGATTTGCTGCAATTTCACGAAGTCATCCGCCCCGGCGACCCCGACCGCATCTTTGGCGCCGGCGGCAGCTTCGAGGCCGCGCAGGCCGCCAAGCAAGCGGGTAAGATTCGCTACATCGGCTTTACCGGCCACAAGGACCCCGACATTCACCTGAAGATGCTCAACATGGCGTTCCAGCACGGCTTCACGTTTGACGCCGTGCAGATGCCGCTCAATGTCATGGACATGCACTTTAAGAGCTTCGCCCATAAAGTCGTGCCGGTGCTGGTGCAGCACGGCGTCGGCGTGTTGGGAATGAAGTCGATGGGCGACGGCCAGGTGCTGAAGAGTAACACGGCGACGCCCATTGAGTGCCTGCACTACGCCATGAGTTTGCCAACCTCGGTGGTCATCAACGGTTGCGAATCGCTCGAGCGGCTGGAGCAAGGACTGCACGCGGCTCGTAGCTTTCGCCCACTAACCGAGAAGGAAATTGCGGCACTCTCCGCGCGCACCGCGGCGGCCGGCCGCGATGGCCAATTTGAACCGTTCAAGACATCCACCATGTTCGATGGCACCGCTCACAACCCCGAGTGGTTGGGATAACGAAGCGAGTCTGTTCAGGAGGCGTAACGTGCCTAAAATCACCGCCGTGTTTTGCGACGTGGGTGGCGTGTTGCTGACCAACGGCTCGGACCGCGGCGAACGCGCCAGGCTGGCGGAGAAGTTCGGCCTGGACGGCGACGATTTTGAAGGGCGCCACCAGATGTTGAGCGCGGCGCTCGACGCCGGCCAACTCGACCTCGACCAGTATCTCGACCGCACCATCTTCTACCGTCCCCGCGCCTTTCGCAAAGAGGAAGTGCGCGATTTTATGTACTCCCAGTCGGAAGCGCTGCCCGGTTCGCTCGCCCTCATGGCACGGCTCGCGCAAGCGCGGACAGTCTTTCTGGCGGCACTCAACAATGAGTCGCGCGAGTTGAACCTCTACCGCATTGAGAAATTCGGATTACGCAATTACTTTTCCGTCTTTTTCAGTTCCTGCTACCTGGGTGTAGCCAAACCTCATCCGCAGATTTACCGGATGGCGCTCGACATCTCGCAACGACAGGCGGAAGAGTGCATTTGCATCGACGACCGCCCAATCAACCTGGAATCCGCCCGCAGCCTGGGCCTGCACACCATTCAGTTTCTGAATGCGGGGCAATTGGAAAACGACCTGCGAGCTCTGGGGGTGGAGTTTTGAGAGGGGAGGCTCTTACGCCGCCGTCGCTCGGGCGGTAAGTTTCTGTGCCGTTTGCTTCACCAATTTCAGGTCCAATTTTCCGCTGCCCATCACCGGAAGCGACTCGACCTGGTAAAAGTGCTCCCGGCGCGGCACCCACAAGGGAGGCAATCCGGAATAGCGCACGCGCTTCAGTAATTCGTCCACGTCCATTCCCAAATCGAGGTGCAACACCACGAAGCGTTCACCTTTCTGATCATCGGAGACGGACGTCACCACCAGCCGCTGTTCCAGGCTGCCGAGCGCTTGATGCAGCGCCTCTTCCAAGTGGACGTGCGACACCATTTCGCCGGCAATTTTCGAAAAGCGCGACAGCCGGTCGGTGATCATAATGAAACCGTCTTCGTCGAGTTGCGCCACGTCGCCGGTGATGTACCAGCCATCTTCCCAGAGGGCTTGGCGCGTTTTCTCCGGCTCGTCGAGGTAACCCGCCATTACGCACGGCCCTTTGACCAGCAACATCCCCTCCTGGCCGGGTCCCAGGATCTCAAACGTTTCGGGATTCACCACGCGCACGGCAATCCCCGGCATTGGCCGGCCCACGCTTCCGGGCTCGACGCTGCCCATCTGACTTTGCCTCCGGCGCCCGGCGGTCTCCACGGATACCACCGGTGAGGTTTCCGTGCAGCCGTAACCCTGGTGGAGATCAAGATGGAATTTCCCCCAGAAGGCGTCGGCGAGTTCCCTCCGCATTTTTTCCGCGCCGGCAATCGCCACGCGCACGGAAGCCAGGCCGGCGCGCTCCAGACGCCGGACGTACTCCCACACGAAAGTTGGCGTCCCGATGATGAGCGTGACGCGGTACTTTCGGCAAAGCTCGCCAATCGTGCGCGCCTCCAGCGGGTTGGTGTGATAAACCACGCCGAATCCGGCGATGGCAGGCAACCACAATCCCACCGTGAAACCGAACGAGTGAAAGAAGGGCAGAACCCCCAGGAGGCAATCGTTCCGGTCGACGTTGATCGTCTGGAGCATCCCTTCCACGTTCGTGACGATGTTGCGGTGGGTCAGCATCACGCCCTTGGGCGTCCCCGTGGAGCCGCTGGAAAAGACCACCGTGGCCAGTGAATCCAGCGTCACTTCACGTGGAATCAAGGTACGGCGCAGGAGCCCGACTGGCGCCAGGCGCGCCATGACCGCCCACACCAGCTTGTCAATTTTGGAAAAGGTCCCGGCCGCCTCTTCCATCAGGATCATGGCCGGCCGCTTGGGGATGTCAAATCGGTCCAGAAGTTTTTGCGAGGTGAAAATGGTTTTGATTCCGCAGCGCTCAATGGCCGCGTTCATGGCCTGCATGGGCGCGGTGTAATTCAGGTTCACGGGAACCCGGCCGGCCAAGGTGATGCCGAGATTCACTATCGCCGTCGGCGCCAAGGGCGGCAAGAGCACTCCCACCATCTTCTCGCCTGGGCAGCGATTCATTACAAATCGGCGGAAAAGCATCGCGCCAATCAGCGCCTTCCCGAAAGTAAGCTCGCGCCCTGTTGAATCCGCCATGGCGATGCGGCGCCAGTTGCGGCGGGCGCAATCCAGGAACGCCGCCGGCAATGGTTGTTGCACCGCGTCGCGCCGCATTGCGGTCTCCGCCGCTCGCAGCGCCAGCACCTGCCGCACCTGGAAGGCGCTGGAGTTTGCCGGGAGCGCCGGGCCGAAATTTACCGTGACGCGATAGGGAATGCGCCGCGGCCACCGGAAGAAGAATCGTCCCTGCTCGAAGCCAAAAATGTTCCCCCACTCGCGGTCGATATGTACAGGAATGACGGGCACGCTGAGCCCCCGCGTGAGGGCTTCCAGCGTGGGCGCAAAGCGCGGCAAATCACCGGCGCGCATCAACGCGCATTCCGCAAACAGGCAAACCAGTTCGCCCGAGCGCAGACGGTCCTGCGCGGCATTGTCGGCACGGGCCCTTTCCAGCGGGGGGTCTGTGGCAGAGACAGGAATCGCTCCCATCCGCTTCGCCAGCCAGTGGATGGCGCGGGTCTCATAAAAAAGCCGCGACATCAGGAAGCAAATGGAACGGCGCACACTCCCCCCCAGCAGGAAAGGATCGATGAAGGCGATGTGGTTGCACACCAGCAGCGCCGGGCCCGTTTTCGGCAGGTTTTCGCCGCCGCACACTTCCACTCGATAGAAGGTGTGGGCCAACAGCCAGAGGCAGAGGCGAACGATTAAGCGGGAGAGGAGCATTGGGTCTTAAGCAAATGTTGAAGTTGCAAGCAGCGGCCCGGAGTAGGACCAGCCCAACCATGACTTGCGAACACCAGCCAGAGGATCGTGCGGGACGCCGGAAAGGAGTATACCGCTTTCGGGCCAGAGGTTCCACAACTCGCGAAGTCACTCCCGCGGCGCCGCCTTCGCCATGGTGGCGGGTGGCGCGGTGGCGAGCCGATTGGCGGTCTCCTTCACCTGTTTCAAATCGAGCTTGCCGCTGCCGAGGAACGGCAACGTGGGCACCGGAAAGAAGTTCTCCTTGCGCGGCACCCACAGTTTGGGAAGTCCGGAATCGCGCATGCGCTTAAGCAATTCGTCCACACTCAATCCCAACTCCGTGTGGAGCACCACAAAGCGCTCGCCTTTTTGCTCGTCGGAAATCGAGGTGACCACCATGCGAGGCTCAAAGCAGCCCAGCGCGCGGTGCAAAGCATCCTCCACCTGGACGTGCGACACCATCTCGCCGCCGATCTTGGAAAACCGCGCCAGCCGGTCGGTGATCTGGATGAAGCCGTCTTCATCAAGTTGCGCGACGTCGCCGGTGATGTACCAGCCATCCTCCCACAAAACCTGGCGCGTCTTTTCCGGCTCGCCGAGGTAGCCCATCATCACGCTCGGGCCTTTCACCAAAAGCATGCCCGCTTGAGCCGGGCCGAGCGTCGCGAAGGTTTCCGGATTCACGATGCGCACCGCGACGCCGGGAATCGGGTGCCCGACAGTGCCGCGCTTGGCGCCGATTTGTTTCTGGTCGCTGCCACTGTAGCCCGGGTTTTCCACCGAAACCACCGGTGAAAGCTCCGTACACCCGTAACCTTGCAGGAGGTCGATGTGGAATTTCTCGCGGAAGGCGTCAGCGAGTTCAGGCTTCATCTTTTCCGCGCCCACCATCGCCACGCGCAAGGTGCCGAAATCCTCTGCCTCGCAGCGCCGGATGTATTCCCACACGAAGGTGGGTGTGGAAATCATGAGGGTGACGTGAAACTTCCGGCAGAGCTCTCCGATTTTGCGCGCCTCCAGCGGGTTCGTATGGTAGGCCACGCCGAATCCGGAAATGGCCGGGAGCCACAGCCCGATGGAGAAACCGAAGGAGTGGAAGAAAGGCAGAATCCCCAGCAGGCAATCGCTCCGGTTCACGTTGATCGTCTGCTGCACGCCCTCCAGGTTGGAAACGATGTTGCGATGGCTCAGCATCACGCCTTTGGGTGTCCCCGTGCTGCCGCTGGAAAAGATCACGGTGGCAAGGGAATCGAGCTTCACCTCGCGCGGAACGAGCCAGCGCCACAGCAGCGCGGTGGGAACCAGGCGGGCGAGCGCGGCCCAAACCAGTTTGTCGCGCGAACTGAAGGTCTTCGCCACATCTTCGACCATCACCATGCCGGGCTGCTTCTCGATTCCCAATCGGCTCAATAGTTTTTCTGTAGTAAAAATCGTCTTCAGTCCGGAGCGCTCCACGGCCACTTCCATCGCCTGCTTGGACGCGGTGTAATTCAGATTCACCGGCACGCGCCCCGCCAGGCTGATCCCGAAATTCAGCAGTGCGGCCGGCACTGAGGGCGGCAGCAGGACGCCGATCATATTCTCGCCCCGGCATTGTCTCACCACGAGGCGCCGGAACAGCAACGCGCCAATCAACGCCTGCCCAAAGGTCACCTGGCGGCCGGTGGAATCCGCCATGGCGAAGCGCCGCCAATTGCGGCGCGCGCTATCCAGGAACAGCTCCGGCAGCGGCCGCTGGGCCGTACCGCGCCGCGCGAAGGCCTCCGCGCTTAGCGCCATCACCGCTTGCCGCACCTGGAAGGCGTTCGCATCGCCCGCGAGCGGCGCGCCGAAACTCACCGTCACGCGATAGGGGATGCGGCGCGGCCACTTGAAGAAGAAGCGCCCACGCTCGAAGCTGAATATGCTGCCCCACACGCGGTCAAGGTGAATGGGAATGATCGGAACCGTAAGGCCGCGAGTGATGCGCTCAAAGCCCCGCCGGAAACGCAACAGGTTTCCCGTGCGCGTAATGGCGCCTTCCGCGAAAATGCAAACCAGGTCGCCTTCGCGCAAGCGGTCCTGCGCGGTGTGCAGCGACTCCACCAATTCCCGCGGCTTGTCAGCTTCCGAGATCGGAATAGCGCCCATCAGCTTCGCCAGCCAGTGAATTCCCGCCGTGTTGTAAAAGTGGCGATACATCAGGAAGCGAATGAAGCGCGGCGTGCAGGCGCCGATTAGGAACGGATCGGCAAAGGAAATGTGATTGCACACCAGCAGCGCCGGTCCGCGCCGAGGCAGGTTTTCCGCCCCACGCACTTCAATGCGATAGAACGTGTGGGTCAGCAGGAAGAAGCACAGACGGATCATGAAGTCGGGCAGGACCGTCAAGATATGCCAGGTGACGCCGAACGAAATCACTGCCATCACCAACAGGATTTGGTTCGCTTGCATTCGGCAAGGGCCGGCAAGGAACGCGAAAATACCCGCGCCCAGAAACACCCCGGTGAAGGTCAAGACGTTCGAGGTGGCGATAACCCTTCCCTTGGAGTGCTCGCCCGCGTTGGCCTGCAAGTAGGATTGCAGCGGGATGATAAAGATTCCTCCCGCAAAACCCAGCAGGAAATGCCCAATGAAAACCTGGGCCACGGAGTGATGGCCAAGGAAGAGAAACACGCCGAAAACGCCCAGGCCCACCGAGCCGATGGGCACCAGGCCCAGTTCCACGCGGTCGGCGGAAAGCTTGCCCGCCACAAACGCCCCCAGCCCGATGCCAATCGATACCGAAGCGGTGAGGTAACTGATTCCGGTATTGCTCAAATGCAAAAGATCGCGGCCATAACCGATAACGTTTTGCAAATAGACCGCGCCCAGAAACCAGAAATAGGCGATGGCCAGAACCGTTCGAAAAAGCGCGCGCGAGCTGCGAATTTCCCCAAAGTCCTGCCAGAACTCCCGAAAGGCGTTCCAGCGGAATTTTTCTCCTGCCGCGATGGCCGGAACGCGGGTGATGCCGGTGGCCACGACCAATCCCAGCAAAGCCATGCCCACGAGCATGGCCACGGGAATATAAGGTTTTGACGGAAAAGCGTCGAGCAGCAGCCCGGCGGCCACCGGTCCCGACACGATCATCGTGTAAACTGTAAGCTGCATCAGCCCGTTGGCCCGCGAGAGGGCCTCATCCGGAAAGATCTGCGGCAGAATTCCTTCTTTCGCGGGATCGAGGAAGCAGGCGTGAATTCCCAACAGGAAGAGCACCGCCAACATGGCGATGATCTGTCCGGCGAACATGGCGAAGGTGGCGAGGACGAGGAGCGTGGCCTCAACCATCTTCATGAAAATGATCACCCGGCGCTTGGAAAAGTGGTCGGCCACCTGGCCCGCATAAGAAGAGAACACGATATAGGGCAGCACGTAGAGCGCCGTGCCCAGAGAAATGTAAAGGTTGCGAGTGGCCAAGGAAGCCACACTCGCGGTGACGAACAGCATCAGGAGTTGTTTGAAGGTGTTGTCATCAAACACCGCCAGCGCCTGTGCGGCCAGCAGGAAAACGAATCCCCGCTCTTTCAGAACTTCCGAGTATCCGCGCGAAGTCGCCATCATCTTCTCCTCTTGCCTGCACTCATGCCGGTCTACGCCCGGCGCTCGGGTTACGAGGCTCGGGTCACGCCAGGTACGGAAAACTCGGAAAGGCCAAGAGGTGTGAGTATTCGCCCGCACCCATTCTAGAGCAATTGGGGAGGCAACAAAAGCCCGTTTCTCCGCCTGCCTCTCTGCCCGATTCATATCACCCTCCCCAGGGAGCGCGCCAGGATCACAAAAGCTTGCAGCCAATCCTCGGAAGTCCAGCGCCAAACCACCGCGCTGAAGACCAACGGGACCACGATCACGACCCCCAGAACCATTTCGGCTCCCATGTTTTTCTACCTCGCGCCGGAGCATAAGCGAGGGCAGGGGGCCACCGCGACCATGAGCGTTACAGTTTGTGAAGTGTCACAGGCAGAAGAGGTGTCAGGTGTCAGGCGCCAGGTGTCAGGACTTCCTCCATTGCCCTGCGCGTCCGCGCCTGCAATGAAAATGGATGTGCCAAAGGCACCTGGGAGTACGCTTTAGAGATGGATGACCGAGAGGCCTGGAATGAGCTGGAAATGGCGAGGGTTCAGGGTGGCTACGGCATAACCAAAGTGAAGGGCCGTGACACCGATCAAGAGATCAGGAAGGGCGATGAGGAGACTCGAATCGAGGATTAGTCCCATGACGGCGGGTTGAGCGGCTGGCGGTGGCGGTTGATAATCTCTTCCAGGTCGGCGGCGAAATCGGGGTCCATGGTGGCTTCATAGCCCAACTCCGCCGCATGCGCCTTGGCCAAAGCGATCGATTCGGAGAGGAGACAGCCGCGCGGCGCGTCTGCCGACCGCACCACGGCAACCGGCCGCGAGTCCCGCTCGATGACGACTTCCGCCCCGGCACCCACACGATCCAGAAGCGACGGCAGGTTGTTCGCTGCCTCCGAATCCGAAACGTAAATAACCTCTTTAGCCATAGCCTGATTATACTCCCGAACGGCACAGGCCGCACCGCGCATCCCGCGGCATCTCGTGGCGCAGGAAAGAAACCTGCTGCCTGCGCGCCCGCAACCACCGCCGACCGGGGACACCGCGTCATATCGCGCATCGACAATAAAGGCGGGAAAGGTCACAACGCGAGGCCTCGGACGCCCCGATGCGTCGGGGCGCCAGGTGCGCGCTTGTATCTTCATTTTCTTATGTACTTGTATTTTGTTTTTCCAACTCATTCCGCCGGCTGGCGCAGAGCGACCCCAGCTCTGCGACTCATCCGCATCGCTCACCAATATCGCAGAGTTTCACTCTGCGCCAGCCAGCCAATGAATCTGCCAATGCGCCCGGAGCGTATAGGCAACATCGAGAGAAACGGCTCCCGCGGAAGGGGTTGGGTGTAGAATTCATCACGGCTAGTTAGCCAAAACCGAAGGCGTATCCAACATAACCAAGGACACGCGACATGGCGGATGATCACACCAACGTCATGGCAATGGGACCCGAAGGGGGATACCGTGATGAATCACCGCATCAGGTTTCACTATGGTCGCTCTTCTTGGCGTTCCAGCGCCTGGGCCTCACGGCCTTCGGCGGGCCGGCGATGGTGGCGTACATCCGCGACCTGGCTGTCGGGAAGAAGCACTGGCTATCGCAAGAGTGTTTTGCCGACGGCACGGCCTTGTGTCAGTCCATTCCCGGTGCTACGGCCATGCAGACGGCCGCTTATGTCGGCCTTCGCACCCGAGGGATTGCCGGAGCGCTGGCGGCATTCGTGGGGTTTGGCCTGCCAGCGTTCGTCCTGATGGTGGTCCTGTCGGGCGTCTATGGGGTCAGTCGCAACCTTCAGCCGGTGACGGCCGCCTTTCGCGGGTTGCAGGTGGTCGTGGTGGCGCTCGTGGCCAACGCGGCTGTGGCATTCGGCCGCAGTTCGATAAAGAACTGGCGCGACTTTCTCCTGGCGTGCGGAGCCGCCACCTTCCTCATATTGCGCGGCAGTCCCATCCTCGCGATCGTCGGGTCCGCGGCGGTGAGTGCTGTCCTCTATGTTGGCACAAGTCTGCCCGTCAAACCGGTCCACCATGTCGGCGAACCCGGCGGCCGAGGTGTGGTACGGCTGGTTCTGTTGGCAGTCCTTGTAGGCGGCACCGCACTCGCAGCGCTCTTCGTGGCGAATCGTCAACTGTTTAATCTCGCGCTGGTCATGCTTAAGGTGGACCTTTCTGCCTTCGGTGGCGGCTTCGCGTCGGTCCCGGTGATGCTCCAACAGGTCGTGGAAATTCGGAACTGGATCGACAGCAAGACTTTTATGGACGGCATCGCCCTGGGACAAGTCACGCCGGGGCCCATTGTCATCACCGCCACTTTCGTCGGATATCAGATCGCCGGGTTGCCGGGCGCCGTCGTCGGCACGGTGGCGATTTTCTCGCCATCTTTCCTGATGGTGTTGATTATGGTTCCCTACTTTGACCTCCTGCAACGGTCGGTGGTCTTCCGGCGGGCGCTACGTGGCATCCTGGCGTCGTTCGTCGGGTTGCTGCTTGCTGTGACGGCCCACTTCACCATTGCGACCTCATGGACCACCCGGTCGGTTATACTGGCGCTTGCCGCATTCGTGGCCCTGCGGTTCAAAATCGATGTGTTATGGGTTGTGCTGGTTGGGGCGGGTGTCGGCATTTTCTTTCTGTGATGCAATCGACCCTTCGGCGATCTGGCCCTCCAGCACGGAGGAAGCTATGAAACTCTACGCGCTAGTGTTCATGTTTGCAGCGGTCGGCTTGGGACAAGTACCCCACCAGCATCATCCGCCCTCCTCAGGGGAGTATGCCAAGGTGCTGGAAGACCCCTCCCGGGACGCGTGGCAGAAACCGCACGACGTGGTGATGGCACTGGGTCTCAAACCGACGGATGTCGTCGCCGACATAGGCGCCGGCACGGGCTATTTCGCGCGCCGCTTCGCCAACCACGCCGGCAAGGTCTACGCGGTCGATATCGACAAGGAATTGCTGGCCATCACCCAAAAGAATGCCCCGGCAAACCTCACCGTTGTACTGGCCGCACCTGACGATCCGCGACTGCCGGTGCAATCTGTCGACCTAATCTTTTTCTGCGATGTGCTGCACCATATCGAAAACCGGGCCGCGTACTATCCCAAGCTCGTGAAAGCCTTGAAGCCGGGAGGTCGCATTGTGGTGATCGATTTCTACAAAAAGGACCTGCCCATCGGGCCGCCGCCCTCCATGAAACTCTCAGAAGAGGAAGTCATCAGGGAGCTAGGCGACGCGGGGTTTACCCTCTCGAAGCGGCTCGATATTCTGCCGTATCAGTATTACCTGTTTTTCGAAAAGCGCTGACTGTACTGAGCTGATAACTTAACACGGCCGGCTGGCGCAGAGCGGACCCAGATCTGCGACTCATCCGCATCGCTCACCCATATCGCAGAGTTTCACTCTGCGCCAGCCAGCCCGTGGGCCACCTACACCCCGTCAAAAATCGTCGGGCCGTATGCGCCACCCGCCGGTCATCAGCGGGCGCGGTAGACGTCATGCCATCTACCCGTCGGTACGACTGCGCCGATCACGGCGCCGGCCAGGAGAAAGGGGTTCAGGTACCCTTTCTCTCTTTCGGCGGGATGGCATTCTCCCGTTTTTATGCCCCCCTTATATGTCCAGAGCGATTCTTAATGCGTGCGAGAGGCGCGAGAGCTTCTCGTGCGAGAGGCTACCGACGAAGTCGGTAAGCCGGCTCTTGGGGATGCTGACCAGGCCGTCCGAGGCAATCCAGCTCGGATGTTTCAATCCATCTTCCGGCCCTACGGAGACCTCCGTTTCGAGTCCGTGACCACGTGTGAACACCGGAGCGCAGACGACCGTGGGGAAACGGGAGTCCACGAGGGTCTGGCGGCTGACCACGGTCATCACCCGTTGTTTCTTGGGGTCTCCGCCTCCGGGATGGCGCAGCCGATACAGATCTCCGCGCTTCATCGCTCCTCCCAGAGGTGGTCGAGCGACTGGTAGGCGAGCACATCTTGCATCTCGGCGTTCAGCTCGTCGGCAAAGCGGTTGATTTTCTCCGCGTCGCGGGCGTGGGCGGCGGCGTGTTCGCGGTGGGAGAGATACCCGCGCAGCACATCGTCAACCACCGCCGACCGAGAACGCTTTTTTCCCGCCACGCGGTCGATGCCTCGAACCACTTCGCGGGATAGGGTGAGGGAGGTTTTCATTTTCGTTTTCATACTACCATGATACTACCTTTGGAAAACCGGGACAGGGAGAAAAAACGCTGTCAGGCGCCGTTTCCGGGACGCTCCGCCGGCTGGCGCAGAGCGAGCCCAGCTCTGCGACTCATCCGCATCGCTCACCCATATCGCAGAGTTTCACTCTGCGCCAGCCAGCCCGCGCGTTTCCCCACCTTCGCCGTGGCTCTGGCCACGCGTCGGATTCGTACTGACAAACGTCGGGGCCATCACATTACTCCTGGATCGTGGCCACTCGGACACTATCCCGAAACGTGGTTCTGGGATGATTTTCACTATGGAGCGGCGAACCTCGCCACAACGCAACATGGTGAAGAGGGTGAAATAGGGCTATACTGACTCCATGCAAATCACGGTGGAATTGCCCAAGAACATCGCCGAACTTCCCGACCCGGCACGCGAGGCGTTGGAAACTCTCGCCATCGAAGGCTATCGCTCCGGGGCCCTGACCTCCTTCCAGACTCAGCGGCTTCTGGGTTTTGAGACGCGCTATGAGCTCGATGGATTCTTGAAGGCTCACAACGTCTGGGAACATGCGTACAGTGTTGACGATTTTGACCGGGACTGCGAGACGCTTCAAGGCCTGGAAAATAAGGGGCTCCCCGAAGGGGAACGCCCCGCATGATCGTTGTCGCCGACGCTTCGCCCCTGAACTACCTTGTACTGATCGATCAAATCGGTTTGCTTCCCGTCCTCTATCAAAGGTTCTGATCCCTGAAGCTGTACTCGCCGAGCTGCAGCGGCCCCGCGCGCCGAAATCGGTGGGCCAGTGGATTGCAACCCCTCCACCCTGGCTAGAAATTTGTGCGGTCCACGGAGTCCCTGACGAGAGTCTTCTCGCGCTCGATCCAGGTGAGCGCAACGCCATTCTGCTCGCCCTGGAGCGAGGCGTTGGAGTGGTTCTGATGGACGAGGCGGAAGGGCGCCGCGAGGCCGAACGGCACCATGTACGAGTGGCGGGCACGCTGGCGGTTCTCGAACAGGGCGCCCAACGCGGGCTTCTTGACTTGCCCGCCGTGATCGAACGTCTACGGCAAACGAATTTTCGTTTGAGCCCCAATCTTATCCAGAAGGCGCTGGACCGGGACGCCAATAGGAGAAACCGAAATTGATGATGGCCAAAGGTGGCGCAGGCCTCTTCGGCAGGCTGGCGCAGGGCGAGCGCAGCCCTTCTGGTGCGAGTGGATGACATGAATCGCAGAGCTGGGCTCGCGCTGCGCCAGCCACCCATTGTGCCCGTTGTCTCTGGCGATGCTGACGTTTTGTTGCCTTCGCCGCCGAACATTGCAACCCCATTTCCTGCCGGCAGGAAATCGCCGGCGGGCCATCAGCGGGCGCGGTAGACCTCATGCCATCTACCGGTCGGTATTACTGCGCCGATCACGGCGCCGGCCAGAGCACCTAGAGGCGTAAGGGCCTCCAGGAGGTGCGGATTGGGGGGGTAACCGCAGTTGAAGGCGGGGCCTTCGGTACAGTTTCTTTGGACAAGATAAGGGGTTAGCCCAATCCCGAGGCCGGCCCCTGCTCCAATGACCACGCCAATCACAGCGTTTCGCGACCGGTGGTTTTGACCTTGCAAGGAAACCCGAAGAACGTCTTGGCGCGCCAGCGTCTGCTCACCCGCTTCCTGCCGAAGGGTGATTCCGCCGTCGCTCAACGACTCGAACTCACCTTGGTAGCGTTTGAAATTGCTCATCACGACGCGAATTTCCTGACCCGGCGTCAGGGATTTGAGATGGTCCCAACGGCTTGATCGCCCCTTGGAATCTTGGCCGCTCGCCGCCCCGGCGCTGAAGCAGGCTGCCCAAAGCGCCAGCACCATAAAACCAGCAGGTGAAAGGGTTCGAAGTGATTTCATGAATGCCTCCTTGTTTTTCTGACAGGCACCGAATCTAAATGTGATAAGTCTACATATATAGACAATGTGGTGTCAAGGTCTTTTTCATCCCGGCGGGCACCGACACGGCGCTTTCTGCAAGCGTTCCTGAGCGTTTCTCACGATGCCATCCGCTCCCACAAATCGTTGATTAAACTGGAAATAGCTTTGTTCTGGAGCAAGAGGTAGGGGATTCAAACCCCACCGAAGAACCGTTCCGCACGTCCAACTCGCCGCATGACGGCCGACCCGTGGAGGTGAGTCAGCGGCTCCCCGGTTTTGAGGTGATCACCAAGGTCCCCGACCCCAGGGAGGCTGCGTGGGAACTGTTCCGGGGGGGCCGCGCGAAGCGAAGATGCCCCACCTGGGGGCCGGCGCGGTTTTCCCCTAGCCTCATTTTCTTCTTGACAAAGCCTAGCATTGTAGGTATACTAACTTGGGAAGATCGTGCTCTCGGACGAAAGGGTTCTGCCCATGCCGAACAGGAAAGAATCCGACCTCCGCCCGTCGTGGCGACTCACGAATACCCCACAAAAAGTCGCTAATCGGGCGCTCGTCCCCAAAAAAGATGTTAATTTATGCCGAACGAAGCCGGTATGTGTATGAAAACAAACAAAACAGTGACAGAATGCCCGAGGGAAAGTCGGACATTTACGTCGATACGACGCGGATTTTGCTGAAAACCGCGGCGAATGACGAGGGAACGCCGCGTGAAATGATACGTAGCGGCGAGTTTACCTCGCCAAATGGCGGCGTCCCGATGAGATCGGGACAGGTTCCGCCGCCTCTACATCAAACTGATCGACTACCACGCCCGGACTAACGGCGTATATTGTGAGGGGCAAGGAGCGCTCGGGCGGGCGCGAACCGCTGGGCGCGATACCATCATGGACATTCGCATCAGCAAAGAGAGCGAGATTCCCCTCCGCCAGCAGTTGGCGGAGCAGATCGTTTTTCACATCGCCACGGGCAAGCTGCAACCCGGGCAAGCGCTGCCCAGCGTCCGCGAGCTGGCGCGCCGCCTGAAGATTCATCACAACACGGTGAGCGAGGCCTACCAGGATTTGATTCGGCGCATGTGGCTGGTGGGGCGGCGGGGCAGCCGCGTGACGGTTCGCGCCTTGGAAGAAGGAGTTCACACCCGCGGGGCAAGCGGCCTCGACGAACTCATCAACACGCTGGTTCGGGTGGCGCGTGAGCAGGGCCATTCGCTCCAGTCGCTCCGGGAACGAGTGCGTGAGCGCTTGCTGGGTCAGCCCCCCGATCACATTCTGGTGGTCGAAGCCGATGCGGGCCTGCGCCGCTTGCTGCGGGAAGAAATCCGCGCAGCGATCAACTGGCCGGTAGAAGTCTGCTCACGGGAGGAATTGGCGGCGAACCCCGGCCTGGGCATTGGCGCGCTGGCGGTGGCCGCCCACTACGCGATTCCCGACGTCAATGCCCTGTTGCCCAAGGACCGTCCTGCCCTGCCTCTGGAGTTCGGCGCGGCCGACGAGCAAGTGAACATGATTCGCCAGCGGCGCGAGCCTTCGGTGGTGGCGGTAGTTTCGGTCAGCGAGGGATTTTTGCAAACCGCGCGCAGCGTGCTGGCGACTGCCGCCGGCCGCCGCCACGTGCTGCAAGAGTTCCTGCTTCCCCTCCCCGACGCGAAAGCGCTGGCGGCCGCCGACGTGGTCTTTGCCGATTCCATCGCGGTGCGCGAGGTCAAGCATCGCGGCGTCGTTCCCTATCGACTCATCGCCCCCGCCTCCCTGACCTATCTTGCCGGGGCCCTGCGCCCGCCCTAAAAGCTCCATCGCCAGTCCGGCATTCTGCGCAGCCGATCATCTGGTGAATGGAGCATTGCGCATCCGGGCACTCAGTTGTAAATTACCCCGGTGGACGGATGATCCCCCAAATCCCAGTTGATAGGTAACCAAGGAGAAAGACATGCACGCATGTGTTCGAAACTCCCCGACGGTCATGGCGAGACTACCCATCTTCGGAGCGGTGCTGGCTAGCTTGATGCTCTCGGCGCTGTGGAGCCACGGGCAGGGTCTGGTGAGCAGTGATCTTTATCGTTTCCGCGCCGTGGGCCAGGTGGCGCTCTCGCCGGACGACCATCGAGTCGCTTACAGCGTGACCGTGCACGGTCGGCCCGGGCGCCCTTATTCCCAGATTTGGATCATGGACCTTTCCACCGCGGCGTCGGTCCGCCTGGGTGGCGAGAAGGAAGCAAGCTCCACCCCCCTCTGGTCACCGGACGGCAAGTGGTTGAGTTACTCGGCCGGCGAGGGTGACAAATCCGGGCTGTGGGTGGCCCATGCCGATGGGTCCGGCGCAACGTTCCTGGCGCCGACACGCGGCACCAACTCGCCTTTGCCCGAACAGGGCGAAAGCGTTACGTGGTCGCCGGACAGCCGGCAGATTGCCTTCGTATCATCGACACCGGGGCCGGAAACGGCGGAGGCGAGTGGTGACCCGATGGTAATCACGCGCTACCTTTATAAACCCACGGCGGGTGAAGGGCTCTCGCACTTCAATGACAATCGCCGCCTTCACATCTTCGCGGTGGATGTTTCGACTCACCAGGTCCGGCAGCTTACGCAGGGCACGAACGACGAGCATTCCGTTGACTGGTCCCCCGACGGCAAGGAAATCCTCTTCGTCTCGAATCACGAGCCCAACGCGGACGAATTCTTTAACTACGACATCTTTGCGTTGAAGGCGGCCGACGACAGCGTGCGCCGCCTGACGGCGACAGAAAGCTTGGAATCCGCTCCGCGCTGGTCACCCGATGGAAAGCGGATTATCTACTCGGCCGACCGGCGCGGTCTTACCGATCGCGAAACCAACATGGAAGACTCGCGCGTGTCGTTGATGGACGCCGATGGATCGCACCCGCACGAAGTGAGCGGAATGATCGACAACCGCCAAGGCTTCCCCGTCTGGTCGCCGGAGGGGAACGCCGTCTATTTCACGGTGCAGGAGCGGGGTAGTGTTCACCTGGTGCGCCTGCCGATTTCCGCCTCTGGCCAAGCGGGCAGCCCGGAAAAGGTGGTGAATGAGCCAGGAGCGATCGCCGGTTTTTCCGTGGGCCGAGGTGGTCTTGTGGCTTATTCGCTCTCGACGCCGCAGGACATGCCGGAACTGTATCTGAAGACGGACACCGGCGCACCACGGCGTTTGACCGATTTGAATGCCGCCGTCCTTCAGGGCAAGCCGCTGGGGGCAGTGGAGTCCTTCACCTTCACGAGCAACGATAACAAGTATGAAGTGGAAGCCTTCTTGACCAAGCCGGTGGGGCTAACGGAGGGATTGCCCGACATGGCGGCAGCGCCCAAGCACCCGCTGATCGTGGTCCTGCACGGGGGGCCGCACGGCCAGAATGGTCCGGCCTTTGCCTTCAAAAATCAGGTCTACGCCTCCCACGGCTGGGCGACGCTCCAGGTAAATTACCGCGGGTCCACCGGCTATGGCCAAAAGTTTGCCGACGCGGTTTTCGGGGACCAGAATGGGAACGAGGCCCAGGACGTTCTGTATGCGGTCAGCGCCGCAGTGCGCCGCTACCTGTGGCTGGACCGCGAGCGGATGGGGGTGGAGGGCGTGAGCTACGGCGGGCAGCTTTCCGACTGGCTGATTACCCAGACCAACGAGTTCAAGGCCGCCATCCCCATTGCCGGCATCTCGAACCTGGTTAGCTATAACTACATGACGTATTACAATCAGTATGAAGAGATGGAATTCGGCCAGTTCCTGCACCAGGGCAACTGGATGGATTTCGCCTGGCAGCGCTCCGCCATCAAGTATGTAGGCAACGTTCACACCCCTACCCTGCTGATGCACGGGGAGAACGACCCCGACGTGCCCATTGCGGAGGCGGAGCAGTATTTCATTGCCCTCAAGGATGTGGGCGTGGAGACCGTCTTTGTACGATATCCGCGCGAGGGGCACGGCTTGGCCGAGACCCAACACCAAGTGGATTCCACCGACCGCTGCATTGCCTGGTATGAGAAACATTTTCCGCGACCCGGCGCCGAAGGGGTCACGAACGTACAGCCATAAAAAAATCCGCCGGCCTGATCCCTTGCGGGAGGGCCGGCGGTCTGCGTAGGATTGAATGCTGACGAGTCAGCAAGGGACACAGTTTAGCGGCGGAACCCCCAGCCTCGGCCATAGAACCCGCGGCCATAGAATCCGCCCCCATAAAAGAACCCGAAGCTCGGACCCCAATAATAGGGATAGGGGTAATATGGTCCGTAATAATAGGGCTGCGGATACGGTGCGCACCCGGGCCCGGCACAACCCCGGTAAGCGGGCGGAGGGCCCTGCACGGCGGCGCGCTGAGAATTGGCGTTCGTGGCCTCGACAAAGGCCTGGGGCGCCCGCTCGGTCGAGAAGGTGGCGGGTTTGGCAAGCCGGAAGGTCAACTGCGACTCCGGATAGATGACCGTCGGATGCCCGCGCGTTACCAGCACTCCCACCGTCCCTGCGATCAACCCGGCTCCGGCCCCAATGGCCGCGCCCGTTCCCCAATCCGCCGCTGCGCCGATCGCCGCGCCGGTGGCGGTGGTCGTCGCGATCGCCGCCGCATCACGCCCATTGGAAGTGGTGCCGGTGATGCTTGTCAATTCCGTCTCCACCGGAACTTGTTGGCCATCCGCCAACGTCAGCGTATTGAGCGTAATCTGCAAATGCGAAACGCCCTTCACGCGTCCGGCTTTCTTGGCATCAACGACACGCCCGCCGATGGTCGCACCTCGCCGCGAGACCACCAGTCCCTCGGCCACCAGGGGCCGCGCAAGGCTGGCGGAAAACGCATCGCCCGCCTTGTTCTTGTCTGAGGACAGGAACTGGTCAACCCGCACGGTTACGAAAGTTCCCGCCGGAAGCGTGATATGGTCCGGCACCACGGGAGGCGCTGGGTCAGCTTGCGGAGCAGGAGCCTCCGGCGGCGCTGGTTGCGCGGGCGGAGGAGAGAATCGGTGCCATCCCGGCGTCGTGGGTGGGGCGGCCGGTGGCGTCGCCTCGGGTGCTGCGGGCGGCGGGTTCTGCGGCGCGTCCGAGCCCGGATCTTGCGCAAACGCCACCATCGACACGATGAACAAGCTCAAAACGCCATAGACCATCGCTCTTCGGAACGACTTCGTGGATTTGGCCAACATAGTTACTGCCTCCCGGTTACCTCTCGCGATAGGAGCAAGTACTTTGCCAAACCACCACATGCGGGTAGCCCACTGAAAATAAGAGGCTTGTAATGATAGTTGCGGCTGTCTCCTGACCCTTGCGTCTGGCCATAAACCACCAATCCTGGTGGAATTCGGCCACCCTGGTAATCTTCTTACTTGAAGCTTTCGAGCGCCAGCAACTGCCGGTTCGCGATCTCATGCGGCAGCGGCGCATAGCCCAACGCCGAACATTCTTTCTGGCCGGAGGTCAATACCCAATGGAGAAGCTCCAGTAGGGCAGCTTTTTTCCGGCGGTCATTTACTTGTGGGGGCAACAGGAGGAAGGTAAAGGTCGCAATGGGGTAAGCTTCCTTTCCGGAAGCGTTGGTAATGGAAGAAGGAGAGGCAGAATTTCCCCCCAGGGCAGAACCGGCAGCAGCGGCTAGGCTCTCAAGATCGGCCCGGATGTACTCGCCGGAGGCATTTCGAACGGCTCCGAAACTCAATTGGTGCTGGATGGCATACACAAGTTCGACATATCCAATCGAGTTGGGGGTGCACTGCACCGCGGCGGCGACCCCTTCGCTGTATGCCACTCCCGTTCCCACGGGCCAGTGGAGGGTGATGCCAGTGCCCACCGAGGCTTTCCATTCGGCGCTGGTCTTGGACAGATAATCCGACCAGGCATAAGTCGTGCCACTGCCGTCCGAGCGATGAGTCACCACGATGTCGGCGTCCGGCAATCGCGCACCTTTGTTGGGGCCCTTGATGATCGGGTCATTCCACTTGGTGATCTTACCGAGATAGATGCCGGCCAGGGCCTCGGGCGTGAACCTGAGATCCTGCGTGAGATTTCCCAAGTTGTAAATCGGAACCACTCCGCCCAGTACGGATGCGGTTCGAGGAAAACCCGCCGCCGCTGGCAAGGGGCCTTGATCCGACGGAGGCACATCGGAGGCCGCGAAGTCCACCTGATGCTCCACGAGAAGTTGGGTCCCCGATCCTGATCCCACCGCGTCGTAGCGGATGCGAACATCCGGATGCTGCTTCTGGAAAGACTCGAACCACTTTTGATAGAGCGGCGCCGCAAACGTCGAACCTGCCCCGTGCAGGCGGGTCTCAACCACACCCGGTTCTGGTGATGGGCCTCGCTTCTCGTGTGCGGCCACCATCTCCCTGACCAGATTGTCGGACAGATCATCGGAGATGCTGCCCCAGGAAAACTTGCTGGGAGTCACGAGGTAGGACCACAGGACGGCGTTGTCCGCGCCGACGACTTCAACGGAGAGAAAACCTCCATAGATGGCCTGGCGATTCGTTTTCGGCGTACGCGGACTCGTTGCGAAGTGGCCTTTGACCCAGATCTGGCCGCTTGGCTTAATAACCGCATCCGCCTGACTTGCAGTTGTCACCACCTCGAATTTTCCGCTCTTCCGGAGCTGCTTCACCAGACTCTGGTGCAGTTGAGCCGCACCATTTCCCCCGCTCATCGGGGAGACAAATATCTTCTTGATTTGGGACAAGTCCGTGGCGGTCTGTGCGTGGAGGGAAATACCCGCCAGGATCACCACCATCCAAACAGCGGCCTTGGGCGCTAAACCCCGCGTTCGGTTGAGACGATTTTGCATGACCACCAAGCTAGACCTTGGGCGTCGTGTAAGGTTTCCGATGCTCCCGGGTCAGATAGGCGTTTGCTTCCTTATCATGCCCAAAAGTTTCTGTTTTGGGATCGAAGGTTACATCCCGGCGCAGGTGCGTGCAGATATTTCCCAGGTGGCAAACCGTGGTCGAGAGCCGGCCGATTTCGATATCGGCGTTGGGCGTCTGGCGGGTTCGCACGCAATCCAGAAAATTCTTCTCGTGCAAGCCGCTCTCGCGCACGTCCTTGGCTTGCTCACTCAGCCCAGCGCTGCCATCCTGGAAATAGACGTCCCAACCTTCGTGGGTAAGCACCAAAGTTGCGTCGGAACCGATGAACGCAATGCCTTCGCGATGTCCATAGATAGGATGGTGGGGGGCAAAGCTGCGAAGTTCCCAAGTCAGCATAAAGTCGCCATACTCGTAAGTGAGGACCTGAGTGTCTGGCACCTCCTTCGCATCCCTGAGCCAGTAAATCCCGGAATTGCCCGACACACGGGTGGGAAGGGAGTTCTCGATGCCCCCGCGCAAAGTCTGGATCCCCCAAAGAGCCACATCCAGCATGTGCACACCCTGATTGCCCAGCTCACTGTTTCCGTAGTCCCAAAAGAATCGCCAGTTGTAGTGGAAACGATTGATATTGAAGGGCCTTTTGGGCGCCGGCCCAAGCCAAACGTCGTAGTCCACGGTTGTCGGCGGATCGCTGTCGGGCGGGTTTCCGATGGTCTCGCGCAACTGACACTCCCAAGTGGTGATTTCACAGACCTTCCCCAGTTTACCGGTCTTCAGGTATTCCATGGCGGTTTGAAAGTTCGGCGCACTCCTATTCTGCGTGCCCACCTGGCCAATCCGCTTGTACTTTCGCACTGCATCCCGAACCATCTGTCCATCGTGGATGGTCTGGGTCAGCGGTTTTTCGATATAAATATCCTTCCCTGCCTGGCAGGCCAGGATTCCAATCCGCGCGTGCCAGTGGTCAGGCGTGGCAATGAGGACGGCGTCGATGTCCTTGTCGTCCAACACCCGCTGGAACTCTTTAGTGGTCCCCGGCGCCTTGCCTTGGGCTTTTTCCAGTTCCGGGTTGATCTTGTCGAGAATCGCCTGGTCAACATCGCAGAAGGTTTTGAACTCGGCCCCGTGGGAAATAGCCCCCAGGGCGTCGTTCCGTCCCTGATTGCGACCGCCAATCAGACCCATCACGACCTTGTCATTGGCCCCCATGGCGCGCGGGTTCCAATTCAAAAAGGAGCCGGCGGCCAGCGCCGAAGCCGCTCCTATCTTTTTCACAAACGATCTGCGGGTTTCCTCAGCCATAAATTCCCTCCTTAGTATGTTCGATGCGATGAGTCGCCGGGCTTTCTCCAACCGCCACGCCCCCATTTTTCCGCTCAACGCCATTACACGATTTCCTCGCGCTCGGCGTCCCAACGCACCTTCCTGCCCTCATGATAGGATCGAATCGCCATCTGGCAGGCAATTGCGGATCGGTAGCCCAGATCGAAGGGGCAGTTCGGCTCCTTCCGGCTGCGCACGCAGTCAAAGAAATTCTGGAAGTGTTCATTCGTCCCATCGGACCGGCGCTCATGGTAGGTAGGCCCAAAGTCTTGCGGGGTTCCCGCCGAGGGCGCCGCGCGCCGGCCCTCCGGGGTGTACTCGGCGCCGTACCGCCCGCGATAGATCGTGCCCTTGGTGCCCAGCAGAAAGTCGTCCTCCGACTTGTAGTGGCGATTCCCGAACCCGGAATTCCAGGTGAACAGCAGATTCTCCGGCTGATCCATGGAGACATCGATGGTATCGGGCACTTCCATGTCGGGAGAAAGATAGTTGCCACCGTTCATCATGACCCCACGAGGAATCTTGAGATCGAGAAGCTTATACCAGAAACCCACCTGGTGGACCATGTTTTCGAATACGTTGCTGCCGTCGTAATCCCAGAAGAACCGCCAATTCACGTAGCGGTTCGGGTCCCATTCATGGGGCGGGGCTTCACCCTCGAATGCCTTCCAGTCCACGTGCTGCAAATCGCAATCCGCGGGGATGGACCGTTTCCAGCCGCCGTAAGGTGCGTTGCGATACATGTGGGTGTGAATGGCCGTAATGTTTCCCATGTTCTCCGGGGTGTTGAGAGACTTCACCTGGGCGAAGACCTCGGCGGTCACCGATTGGATTCCCACCTGGACCACACGCCCGGAACCATCGAACGCCCGCCGCATGCGCCGAGCGTGGTCCGCATTGAAGGCCATGGTCTTTTCCTGAAAAACGTCCTTACCGGCTTGAATGGCCGGAACGAAGTTCAGGGCGTGTTGGTGCTGCGGGGTCACAATCACCACGGCATCAATCGTTCGGTCATCCAGCATGCGGCGAAAGTCCCGGTAAGGCTTGGCCCCGGGGACAATGCTCTGAACCTCCTCGAGGTGGCGCGTATAGACATCTGCGAAGGCCACGCACTCGACGTTTGTGCACGTTAATGCCGCGTGCAGGTCCTCCTGGCCGCGGTCGCCGCAACCGATCAGTCCAAATCGAATGCGGTCATTGGCGCCAAAGACTCGCCCTGGATCGGTGATGAAAGAGATTCCACTCCAAGCCGCGAGGCTCGCCCCGGTGATAGCGCCGTCCCGGAGGAATTTCCGGCGAGTTACTTCCGGTTGCTTTGACATGATTCACTCCAAACGTCTACCAAAAACTCCGAGGATTGATGATCCACCGCGTTCAAGGGGTCGCTCCCGCGTCGCGCGAAATGACGTGGGAAGGAAGGAATGCGGAGTTAAACTCGGCAGTCCTTGCGCCCTTCTGGCCCCGGAACGAGGGCCGCGAGTTCTTGACTCTACCCGGCTTTGCCTGGCCAATCAAGTATGGGAAAAAGGGGGTGCGCGACAATCTTTTTCTCATTGACCATTCCGTGGGCCACCGGGGGCGAAGCCGCCGCAGGGTAAAATGTGAGCCGCACGTCCCCGCACGTCCCGACCTTCCTTTCCGGGCGGTTTGCGCTAAGCTGCTGTGTTTTCATAAACATCGCGAGAAGGATCAGATAAGTCATTTGCTTTCATCGACATCGTGGAGAAGCAGGAATGCGACATTTTTTCTATATATGTTTTCAATAACATTGCGAAACTAGGTTGCATTTTTTAATTCCCTCTTTTTCCCGCCCTCGGGCTCTGCTGTGACAATAAATGCTTTCAATTGAATAAGATATGAATTCACGGAAATCCTTCAAATTTCGCCGAAGTCCTTGTGTTTTCATACACATCGTGGAGAGCCGGGAGGTCTTTCCCGGCCGGCGCTCCTTCCGCGCCGGTTTCCCTGCTCCCCTTTAGGCTAGCACATAGGCAAGATTCGATGTCAAGAAGATTCTTGCGGAAGTTCCTACCGGTAGGAAAAATTCAGCAAATGGGCTTCATTTTTCCTGCCGGTAGGAAACCCGGAGTTGTGACCTCGCGAAATTCAACTCCCTTAGCGCCCTCTCACCCCGGCCAGCGCCGCGGGAAAAATGTAGAAACTCCAGGCACGGGCGTCCCGCCCGTGAGCGGTCGCGGCCAGGATGGCTGTGCCCCGAGCGCGGCACATCCCCGCTTGCTCCACTCATCGAGCCCCGGTTTCGTATCATGCCCCTCCAGGTTCCGGGCGAGGACGTAAGACAAACTTAATTCCAGCCCTGGGATCGAATTGCCGATACCTCTTCTGAGAGGTAGGCGCATGAGGCGACCCGGGCTGGAAATAGCGGGAACGATGCTCCTCATGGAGTTGCTTGCCGTGGGCGGGGTAAGGGGTGGGGAAAATCAGGGTAAGGGACGTGATCTGACATTAAAGCTATACGCCGGTTACACGATCGTGGTGCGGGGGTCGATAGGGGGACTGGAAAAGCTCAAATTCCTGATCGACACAGGAGCCGTTCCCAGCGTCGTGGATCGGAGGATTGCCCACAGGCTGCGACTGGTCGGACCCAAAGATCGGGTTTCCGTCTACAACCAGAATGTGGAAACGCAAGTGGTGGTGGTGCCCAGCGTGGAGTTGGGTCCGATTCGCGCGGAGTCTCTCCCCGTGCTAGTGGATGATTTGTCCTTCGTGGAAAAAGGACTCGGGGTGCGCATTGACGCCATAATCGGACTCGACGTGCTGGGCTTAAGCGACTTCTGCATCGACTATGAAGCGAAGAAAATCTCCTTTGGACGTTCGGGGGATCCATCCCCCTCGTTGGTTGTTCCGTTCCAAGCTGGCCCTGGTCCGATGTTTGTCAGGATGGAGGTGCAAGGCCAACCGTTGCGCTTGATGGTGGATACAGGGGCAAAAAATCTGGTGCTATTCGAAAACCGCGTGAGGGGGCGGCTGCCGGTTCTCCCCGTCCTGGGTCAGGAAACGGCGGCCAACCTGGGCGGCGTGTTTCGCACCCGGAGAGTGCGGTTGGCGGAGGCGCGTCTCGGCCGGAAAGAATGGGGAGGCCTTACTGCATATTTCATGGATGTCCTGGCTGACGCCCGGATCAATTTTGATGGCTTGCTGGGAATAACCTCCCTGGGTTTTACGCGGGTCGCTTTCGACTTCAAGCATCAAACCATCGGCTTGGGGAAATAGCCCATCTGCTGTTACATTACCTCCCTCATGCGGTTCTCATTCAAGGCACTGTTGGCTTTTATCGCGACCTTTGCCGCCCTGCTCCTGCTGCACCTGCCGCTGCTCCGGCTGCCTTACTTTTGGGACGAGGCGGGGTATTACATTCCGGCGGCGCGGGATTTCTATCGCTCGTGGTTGCTGATTCCCAAAAGCACGCTGCCGGTAGGACACACGCCGCTGGTCACGATCTATCTCGGCCTCGCGTGGCGCCTTTTTGGGTATTCGGCATTGACCACGCGCGGCGCCATGACGCTGATCGCGGCGGCGACAGTCACATCGCTCTACGGGCTGGGGCGTCGCGTGGCCAGCCGTGAAGTTGCCGCCTGGAGCGCACCGCTCCTGGCCCTTTCGCCGCTCTTCTTTGCGCAAAGCACCCTCGCGCACTTGGATCTAACCGCCGCGCTTTTCACCACCTTGGCGGTTCGGTTTCTGCTCGGCGATCAGCTCTGGTTGTTCGCGCTGGCAGCTTCCTTGTCCGTTCTCAGTAAGGAAACCGCCGTGGTTCTGCTGCCCGTCGCGTGGCTTTATGAGTGGAGGAGGGGGCGTGGCTCTCCGACCCGCCAGTCGGTTCCCCTCTCCGCCGGAGGCGCCCACGTGCCCCCCCGCGTTTCACTTGCCCCGTGGGGGGCGCTCCTGGCGCCCCTCATCCCACTTGTCGCCTGGACGCTTTACTACCACCACGTAACCGGCTACTGGACGGGCAACCGCGATTACCTAAGTTACAACTTGTATTCCACGCTTTCCCCAGCGCGGGTTTTCTGGAGTTTCCTGCGGCGCGCTTATGAGCTCTTTATCGGCGGATTCAATTGGCTCCTCATTGCCTGCGCCGCGGTCGGATGGTGGTGGGGGCGGAAGCGCGAAAATCAGGACACGGGACACGGGACATGGGATACGGGACCCGGAACGTGGGCCTCGGGAGAAAGGAGAAGTCCGGCGCCTGGACCCCGAATCCCGTATCCCGAGCCCCGTGTCCCGAGCCTTTTGCCCCGTGTCCCGTATCCGGTGTCCCGTATCCCGAACTTCATTTTTCTGACGGCCGGGCTGGTGGCCGTCTATCTCCTCCTGTTGAGCCTGGTGGGCGGCGCCATTCTGCCAAGGTATCTCCTTCCGGTCCTGCCCTTGTTCTACCTCGCCACGGTAGCCCTGGTGATGCGCTTGCCGCGCTTCCCGGCCCGGCTGGTTTTGGCGACGGCCGCCGCCTGCTTGGTGTGGGCGTGGTTCATCAACCCGTCCTACCCCTTTCCATTTGAGGACAACCTCGCGTACGCGGACTTCATCCGGCTGCACCAGCAAGCAGCGCGCATTCTGGAAACACAGCCTGGACAGCCGCGGATTTTGACGGCGTGGCCGGCCACCGACGAACTCACCCAGCCTTTCCTGGGCTATGTGCGGAGGCCGTTGCGCATCGCGCCGGTTCAGGGTTTCGCGCCACAGGATTTCGCCGACGTGCCGCCGGAGTCTTTTGATGTGCTTTACCTTTATTCCCGCCGGTGGGAGCCGCCCGGCAACTGGTTAGCGCGCTTACCGGGCTGGCTGCGGGTGCAGGGGCGATACTTTGATTATCACCCGCAGGTTGCAGAGGAGGTCCTGGTTGCCCACTACCATCTGCGATTGCAGGCGGAGATGAAACGCCGTGGTCAATGGGTGCGAATCTACTCCCACTAAGAGCAGTACTTTTCACATAAGGGGTTGAGGGTATTTCCTAAAAGCACGTCGAGCCCCGACCGTTAATCTCAAGTCAGAAAGAGCTTATGAAGGTTTTCCAAAGCTGGTCAAGTATTGACAGCGGGCAAGCCTATGCTATACTTAAATGGTTCGGGTCTAAGGAGGCTCGGACGCCCACCAGGTGGACTCGAGGTTTTTCATATCGGATTTAGGTTCGCAGTGCTCACCCTGCCGGACGCATTTCACCTTCTAAATTGCCTTTGAGGCGCCGTGGAAGCTGCTAGCTGCAAAAAAGAACTGGTCATCGAAATTCCTGTGGACGTCGTGCAGCGCGAAGTGGATTCGGTTGCGGGGAAGTTCGCCAAACGCGCTCGGATTCCGGGCTTTCGCCCCGGCCGGGCCCCAGCTTCGCTCGTACGCCAGCATTTTCGGGACGACATCCGCAGTGAAGTTGCCCAGACCTTGATTCCGCGCTTCTTCGAGACGGCGGTGAAGGAACAGAAGTGGGAGGTTGTTGCCCAACCACGTTTCGAAGATATGAGATTCGAGGACAATCAACCGCTTACCTGCAAGGCCACCTTCGAAATCTATCCTGCCTTTGAGCTCCAACCTTATAAAGAACTGGAAGTCGAAGAGGAGACGGCAGAAGTGACGGATGCCGACGTGGACAAGGCGGTCGCGGATCTGCGCGAGGGAGTGGCGACGTTCGAGGTGGTGGCTGACCGTCCCGCCGCGGATGAAGATTACCTCACCGTGAATTACCGGGGTCAGGACACATCCTCGCCGTCCAGCCAACCCATGGAAGCTAAAGATGCTGTGGTCCACCTGGGTGGGAAGCGCACAGTGGAGGGGTTTACCGAAAACTTGCGTGGCGCCAGGGAAGGAGAGGTCCGGGAATTCCCGGTTACCTATGCGGCGGATTACCCCCAAAAAGCTCTGGCAGGCAAAACTTTTAGTTACCGGGTGGAGATTCAAAGCATCAAAAGGAAAGTGGTTCCTCCTGTGGACGACGAGCTTGCCAAGTCGGTCAGCGAGTTTGTGACCTTGGAGGACCTGCGCGCGAAGCTGCGCCGGGACCTGGAGAAAAACGCCCAGCGGCAGGCGGAGATGGGCTCCAAACAGAAGTTGGCGGAAAAACTCCTGGAGGCGAACCAGTCTCCGGTCCCCGAAGTGCTGGTGGAAACCCAATTGGACCGAAAGATCGAGCGGACTTTGGGGCAATTGCTGTCGCAAGGAATTGATCCCCGGCAAACCCAGGTGGATTGGAGAAAGCTCCGCGAGGAGGCCAGACCCGATGCCGAGAAGGAAGTTCGGGTGGCGCTGATCCTCAGCCGCGTGGCGGATATCGAGAAGATTGATTTAACCGAAGAGGAAGTGGATGATGCCATTCGGGAAATAGCGCCGGAACGCCATATGACGGCAGCGGAATTGAAGACGCGCTTGACACGTGACGGGAAGCTGGATACACTGAAGTCTACTCGCCGAAATCAAAAAGCGCTGGATTACGTATACCGCAACGCGAAAATCATTCGGAAAAATGCGTTACTTGCCGGCCCGGATTGAGAGAGTCTGTAAAAGAACATGAGTAACCAGCCTAACCTGACGTTGATCCCCATGGTGGTGGAGCAGACCAACCGGGGTGAGCGCGCTTACGACATTTACTCCCGCCTTCTTCGCGACAATATTATTTTTATCGGAACTCCGATTGACGATAACGTCGCCAACCTGGTGACGGCGCAATTGCTCTTCCTGGAAGCGGAGGATCCGGAAAAGGACGTTTCTCTTTACATTAATTCGCCGGGAGGCGTGGTTACGGCGGGGATGGCCATTTACGACACGATGCAGTTTATTCGCCCCGATGTGGCCACGATCTGCATCGGGCAGGCTGCCAGCATTGCCGCGCTTCTGCTCGCGGCCGGCACCCCTAGCAAGCGTTATGCCCTCCCCAACGCCCGCGTCTTGATTCACCAACCTACTATCGGTGGACTCTCGGGGCAGGCGACTGATATTGACATTCATGCCCGCGAAATTCTACGCATTCGTGCCAGCCTGAACGAAATCATGGGAAAGCATACGAACCAGCCGATCGAAAAGATTGAGCGCGACGTGGAACGTGATTTCTGGATGAGCGCCCAACAAGCACATGAATATGGCATCATCGATGAAATCATATACAAGCATAAGTAGACCACGGAGATGAATTTGAAACGCCCTGGTACCGAGGAAATGCTGCACTGCTCCTTTTGCCAGAAGCCTCAGGACGCGGTGGCAAAATTGATTTCCTCGCCCGGTGACCATGCGCGAACGTACATTTGTGACGAGTGCGTGGCGGTGTGCACCAGCATCCTGGAGGAAGAACGTAGCGAGCGCGTCCCCACGGCGCAAACCAAGTTGCCACGCCCCGCGGAGATCAAGGCGTTTCTCGATCAGTATGTGGTGGGCCAGGATGGAGCCAAGAAGAAGCTCGCGGTGGCCGTTTACAACCACTACAAACGCAACATTCTGACCCGCATTCGCAGTGATGTGGAGTTGACCAAATCCAATATCCTGCTGATTGGTCCGACGGGCACGGGCAAAACCCTGCTGGCTCAAACCCTGGCGCGCGTGCTGGAAGTCCCGTTTGCTATTGCGGATGCCACCACCCTGACGGAAGCAGGGTACGTTGGCGAGGATGTTGAAAATGTCATTTTGAAGCTCCTGCAAAATGCCGGGGGCGATGTGCAGCGCGCGCAGCAGGGCATCATATACATCGACGAGATCGACAAGATTTCCAAGAAGGACGAAAACCCTTCCATCACCCGCGATGTTTCCGGCGAGGGAGTACAACAGGCGCTGCTGAAGATTTTGGAAGGCACGGTGGCCAATGTCCCGCCGCAGGGCGGGCGCAAACACCCCCACCAGGAATGCACCCCGGTGGACACCACGAATATTCTGTTCATCTGCGGCGGGGCCTTTGTGGGGCTGGAAAAAGTCATCGAACACCGGGTGGGCAAGAAGACGATGGGGTTTCATGCCGAGACGCCGCCCGCGCCGGTTGCGTCGGGGCGGCGCGACATTGCCACCCTGGAGCAAGCGCAGCCGACCGACTTGATCCACTATGGACTGATTCCCGAATTTGTGGGGCGCTTGCCGGTGGTCAGTGTGCTCGGCGATTTGGACCAGCAAGCCCTCGTGGAAATTCTGACGCAACCCAAGAATGCGTTGGTCCGTCAATATCAACGGCTCTTCGAATTCGAAAACGTCAAGTTGCGGTTCAGCGAGGCGAGCCTCGGTACGATTGCCGCCCAGGCGCTGGAAAGAAAAGTGGGGGCGCGCGGGCTGCGCATGATTCTGGAAGACCTGATGCTGGACCTGATGTACCACCTTCCCAGCCAACGCAAGATTCGCGAATTCGTTGTGACCGACGAGATGGTGAAGAACCACGAAATCAACTTCAGCTCCGCTTTCCTTGAGAAGGCAGGTTAATGGATCCCCATATGTTTTCTGGCCGTGAAAAGAACGAGACTCGAATGTTGCCCATGATGCCCATACGCGATGTGGTCATCTTCCCTCACATGATGACTCCTTTCGTGGTGGGACGCGAAAGTTCTATCCGGGCGCTGGAAGAAGCTCTGGCGGGCGATAAGAAAATTTTTCTGGCGACCCAGCATGACGCTGCCGTCGACGAGCCCAAACCCAACGAGATTTACCAGGTGGGGACGATCGCGAACATCATTCAGAGCCTGAAGCTGCCCGACGGCAACATCAAGGTCTTGGTGGAAGGTGTGGAGCGCGGGAAGATTCTGAAGATATCAAGCGAGGAGGGCCACTTCCGCGTCAGCGTGCAGACCAAGCAATTTCGGCCGGTCACCACGCCCAGCCTGGAGCAGTTGGTGCAGCGCGCCACCTCGCTTTTCGAACAGTACGTCAAACTTTCCCAGAGCCTCAATTACGAAACCATGATCGCGGCCGTGAAGGTGGATGAAATCGGCAAATTCACGGACACCATTGCCGCCAATCTGAATGTCAGCATCGAGGAAAAGCAGGAACTGCTGGAAATCTTCGATCCGGTGGACCGCCTGACGCGGTTGGCCGACATCCTGGAAATCGAGATCGAAAAGCTGAACGTGGACCGCACCATTCAAGGCCGGGTGAAACGGCAGATGGAGCGCGCCCAACGCGAGTACTATCTGAACGAGAAAATTAAGGCCATCCAGAAGGAGCTGGGCCGCAACGAAAAAAGCGAAATTGATGAGCTGAAGAAAAAGATTGAAACCGCGGGCATGACCAAGGATGCTCTTGACCACGCCATGTCCGAGCTCAAGCGCTTGGAGATGATGCCGCCCATGTCGGCGGAATCCACGGTCTCGCGTAACTATTTGGATTGGTTGCTGGCCGTGCCCTGGAAGAAGAAATCCAAGGAAATCCGTGATATTAGCCGTGCCCAGAAAGTGCTGGAAGAAGACCACTACGGGTTGGAGAAGATCAAGGAGCGCATCCTGGAATTCCTGGCGGTGCGCCAACTCGTCAAGAATCCACGCGGGTCGATTCTCTGCTTCGTGGGCCCCCCGGGTGTCGGAAAAACCTCCCTTGGCAGGTCAATTTCCCGGGCTACAGGTCGGAAATTCGTCCGCCTCTCTTTAGGGGGAGTACGGGACGAAGCGGAGATCCGTGGTCACCGCAGGACCTATATTGGCGCTCTGCCCGGCCAAATCATTCAGATGATGAAAAAGGCAGGCACCGTAAACCCGGTTTTCCTGCTGGACGAAGTGGACAAGATGAGCATGGATTTCCGTGGCGACCCCTCCGCGGCGCTGCTGGAAGTCCTTGATCCGGAACAGAATAGCACCTTCATGGACCATTATTTGGATGTGGAGTTTGATCTCTCGAAGGTCTTCTTCATTACCACGGCCAATGTCGTCCACACTATCCCGCAACCGCTTCAGGATCGCATGGAGATTTTGCGGCTGGAGGGCTATACCGAGCCGGAAAAGTTGGAAATCGCCAAGCGTTTCTTGGTGAAGAAGCAGCGTGAGGCAGCGGGCTTGAAGCCGGAAAACCTTACCTTGTCGGACGATGGGATTGTGCACATCATCCGCCATTACACCCGCGAGGCGGGAGTTCGGAACCTAGAGCGCGAAATCGCCAACGTGAGCCGCAAGGTGGCGCGTAAGGTCGTGAAGGAAGGTCGTAACTTCCAGGTCACGGTGGGGCCGGACGACCTCAAAGAGTACCTGGGCGTCCTCAAGTTTCGGGACACAAGAGCCGAAGAGAGTAATGAAGTGGGTTTGGCAACGGGATTGGCCTGGACGGAAGTGGGCGGGCAGATCCTGACCATTGAAGCCACGCTGATGCAGGGGAAGGGCAAACTGCTGCTGACGGGCAAACTGGGCGACGTGATGCAGGAATCGGCTCAAGCCGCCATGAGCTATGTGCGGTCCCGCGCTGCCTCGCTGGGATTGGGTGCGGATTTCTATCGCCACCTCGACATTCACATTCACATTCCCGAAGGCGCCATTCCCAAAGACGGGCCGTCAGCAGGAATCACCCTGGCGACGGCGCTGGTCAGCGCGCTCACCAAAATCGCGGTGCGCCGCGATGTGGCCATGACGGGCGAGATCACACTCCGCGGAAAGGTCTTGCCGATTGGTGGAGTGAAGGAAAAACTCCTGGCCGCGCACCGCGCCGGAAACCGGACGGTTATCCTGCCGCGGGATAACGAGAAAGATCTGGCGGATATCCCCGCGAACATCCAGCAGGAACTGACGATTCGTTTCGTCGATCGAGTGGACGACGTTCTGGAGATTGCGCTGGAAAAGAAGCTGGAATCTCGGCCCATCCTCGTCCCGGGCGAGGTTACCCCGCCCACCATCGAGACCCCTTCTCAAGACTTGGGCCGGGAACCCATGACGAACTAGACGTTTCAAAGGACCAAGGCTTATTGCCGGAGGATCTGGAAACCAATCGGGGAAGAGGTGCATCAAACCGGCTGGGTTAAGAGCTCGGCGTGTTTCGTGGAAGGGCACCCGTTTTTTCAACCTCTCACAATTTGGTCCACAAGGTTTCGCAACTACGTACGACGCTTCTTGCCGCACCTGGTACGGCTGCTTAGGTATCTCGAGTAATCTATCACGCCTAAGGATCGATTCCGCGAGCGACTTGGCAGTAGGTCCCGAACATCAAATCGGAACGGTCCTGTGACCGGAAATTTCAACGAAAATGAGAGAAAAGTTATGGCTGCAAAGAGACAAGAAGTAAAGATTGACGAAGCCCTGGAAGAAAAGCTCGAGGACCTGAAGGAAGGTGAAGTCCTCGACATTGGCAAGCTCAAGGAGATGAACATCACCACGCTGACGCAAGTCGCAAAAGACTTGGCCGTGGTGGGGGCCACCGGCCTGCGCAAACAGGAACTGATCTTCAAGATCCTGCAAGCGCAGACCGAGAAGAACGGCCTCATCTTCTCCGAGGGCGTGCTCGAGTGCCTCCCCGATGGCTTTGGATTCCTTCGCGCCCCGGACTACAACTACCTGCCGGGGCCGGATGATATCTACGTGTCGCCTTCGCAAATTCGCAAGTTTGATTTGCGCACGGGTGACACCATTTCGGGCCAGATCCGCCCGCCCAAAGAGGGCGAGCGCTATTTCGCGCTCATTAAGGTTGAAGCCATTAACTTCGAACCCCCCGATGAGGCGCGGAATAAGATCTTCTTTGATAACCTCACGCCTCTGTACCCCCAGGAGCGTATTCATCTCGAAACGGTCAAGGATAACATCTCGGCGCGCGTTCTTGATCTGCTCACGCCGGTAGGCAAAGGCCAACGAGGCCTCATCGTTTCGCCGCCGCGCACCGGCAAGACCATGCTGCTGCAATGCCTGGCCAACTCCGTGACCGCCAATCACCCGGAAATCACGCTGATCGTGCTGCTCATCGACGAGCGGCCCGAAGAAGTCACGGATATGCAACGCACCGTCAAGGGCGAGGTTATCAGCTCGACCTTTGACGAGCCCGCCGCCCGGCACGTGCAGGTGGCGGAAATGGTGCTGGAAAAGGCCAAGCGGTTGGTTGAGCACCGGCGCGATGTGGTGATCCTGCTCGACTCCATCACCCGACTGGCGCGCGCTTACAACACCGTGGTGCCGCCCTCCGGCAAAGTGCTTTCCGGCGGCGTTGACTCCAACGCTCTCCAGCGGCCGAAGCGGTTCTTCGGCGCGGCGCGCAATATCGAGGAAGGCGGCAGCCTGACCATCATCGCCACCGCCCTCATCGATACCGGCAGCCGCATGGACGACGTGATCTTTGAAGAGTTCAAAGGCACCGGCAACATGGAAGTCCACCTCGACCGCAAGCTCGTGGACAAACGCGTCTTCCCGGCCATCGACCTCAACAAGTCCGGCACCCGCAAGGAAGAGCTGCTGGTGCCACGGGACGAGCTGAACCGTATCTGGATTCTGCGCAAGGTCTTGAACCCGCTCTCCCCGGTGGAATCGATGGAACTCATCATCGACAAGCTGGCCAAGAGCAAGTCCAACCAGGAATTCCTCTCCTCCATGAGCAATGGCGGCGGCCCCGGCGGAAGGTCGTAAGAACCGGGGTTGGCGATTAGAGGCTGGGCGTTAAGCACGGGAAGAACCTCGCCTTAATTCCTTGCGCAGGGTTGCGGGCGAGTTTGAGAAGCCTTTCTCTCGTTCATCTCACATCAATTGGCGATTGCGAACGAGAGCGAGAATCTGATCCACAACTTGCTCGGCGGCGAGGTGTGTAGAATCGATTTCGACTGCATCCGCCGCCGCGACGAGCGGCGAGATTTTCCGCTCCGCATCGAGTTGGTTGCGGCGGCCGATTTCGTATGCGGTCTTCTCCAGGGTCGCCTCGCGGCTATCGCGTGAATCCTGCTTCAGCCGCCGCCGCGCACGTTCTTCCACGTCGGCCTTGAGGAAAATCTTGAGTTGCGCCTGCGGGAATACTACCGTGCCGATGTCGCGCCCTTCCATCACCACGCCTCGGCCCCGCGCGAAGGTGCGCTGCATCTCGGTGAGCTTGGCACGCACCTCCGGCAAGCGCGAGACCTGCGCCGCGGCCGACGTCACTTCCGGGGTGCGCAGGCGGGCAGTGACGTCGTCCCCGTCGACCAGCACAAGTGGTTCGCCGTCGGCGGCCGTCACTTGCACGTTGATGGCGCGGATCACCTTGGCGACCTGGGGCTCATTATGGGGATCCATGCCGGCCTCCAGCACTTTGAGCGCCGCGGCGCGGTATGTGGCCCCACTATCAACATACATCAGTCCCAGACGGGCTGCGACCATCTGCGCCACCGTGCTTTTTCCCGCCCCCGCCGGGCCGTCGATGGTGATGACTAAGGGTTCAATCATGATTGGAATGGGTCGGTTGTCCTTGGTCCTTGGTCCTTTGTCACTTGTCCTTCGTCCGCCGTCAACTTCGAAATCTCAGCAAATCCCTCTGGTTGAGCCCCGCCCGAACTACTCCCAGGCCGTTGACCACGGACAAGTGACAAAGGACCAAGGACAAAGGACTATATTCTTCTAAACGCCTTCATCAAATCCTTCATCCCGTACCGCAACACCGTGGGCCGGCCGTGTGGGCAGGTCATCGGACAGTCCGTAGCCCCCAGCGCTTGCAACAGCCAGTCCATTTTGCTTCGCTCGAGCGTCATGTTCACTTTAACGGCCGCGTGGCAGGAGATGGAGGCCGCGATCCGGCCGCGCAGATCGTCCAAGGAAATCCTTGCGCCCTCCTGGCTGGCGCCTTCCAGGATCTCCATCATCAGCTTCTCAACTTCGTCCGCCGGGAGGTCTGCCGGCGCGGTTTTAATCGCCACGGTGCGCTGGCCAAACGGTTCGACTTCAAAACCGTTTTCCGCCAGTTCGTCAGCAATAACCTGATAGGTGACCTGTTGCTCGGGTTTCAACTGGACAATGACCGGCATGAGGAGCCGCTGCACTTCGACTTTCTTCTCCTGCCGCCGCCGCACGTGGCGGTCGAAAAGAACGCGTTCGTGCGCGGCATGCTGGTCGACAATCCAGAGGCCGTCGGAGTTGACCGCGACGATGAAGCTCTCTTGCACCTGCCCTAATGGCTGGAGATCCAGGGGCAATTCACTCGGAGTCTGTATTGCCGCCTCTTCCGTCGTCACCGGCGCGGCGGGGCACACGCTCAGCGGCGCAACCGGCGCATAAGGGGCGAGGGCTGAATCCAGAGGCAAGCGCTGGGGACGAGGCTCCATCCGCGCCGGGGAAAGGTGAAACTCGCGGCCCGTCCCCCGCCCCGATGGCCGGGCAGGGGGAGAAGGCATCATGGCGCCCCGCATCAGCGGCGGCTCTTCCGCGAGTGTATCCGCGACGTCCGCCGCTTCCACCGCCAAAACGGCGGGCGGCGCGGACCTTGACATCGGAAATGAAGCCACCGGGCGCGTGGCCAGCAACGTCTGGCGAATCGAGTCGCGCACCAGGTCGTGCACGAAGTTTCCGTGGCGAAACCGCACTTCAATCTTCGACGGGTGGACGTTCACGTCCACCTCACTCGGAGGAATCTCCAGAAAAATCAATGCCACCGGGAAAGCCCCGGACGGGAGGATATTTCGATAAGCTTCCGTAATGGCATGGAGAATCAGGCGGTCGCGCACCAGGCGCCTATTCACAAAGAAGTAAATATTGTTACGATTCAACTTCTGAACTTCCGGCCGCGAAATGAAACCTTGTACCCGGATCAGGGGCGCCTCTCCAGAGGGTTCACCCTCCTCACCCATTTCAGGCAAAGCCGCTGTCAAGACCCGGCGCTCGACCGGCGCCATTTCCAGAAGCTGCTCGAGGATCTGGCCTCCCATGACTTGATACAAGCGCTCGCGATGGTTCGCGACCGGCGGGACGTTCAGGATTTCGTTGGTGAGCGATGTCAGGCGAAAACTCTTCTCGGGGTGCGCAAGGGCGTAGTGGGTCGCCAACGTGGCGATGTGACCGAGTTCGGTGGACTCGGACTTTAGAAACTTGCGCCGCGCCGGAGTGATATAGAAGAGGTCGCGCACTTCAATGCTGGTGCCCTGTGGCCATGCCACTTCTTTCACGTCGCGCAGTTTGCCGCCGGCAATCTCCACGCGCGTTCCGGAGGTCTCCGTGGCGTGCCGGGTTTCCAGCACCAGACGCGAGACGGCCGCAATCGAGGGCAGCGCTTCTCCACGGAAACCCAAGGTGGAAATCTCGAACAGATCATCCGCCGAACGGATCTTGCTGGTGGCGTGCCGCTCAAAGGCGAGCAGCGCGTCGTCGTGCGTCATTCCTTGCCCATCGTCCACGATGCGAATCAGGCGTTTCCCCCCACCCTCCACGCTGATTTCCACCCGCCCAGCTCCTGCATCCAGGCAGTTCTCAAGCAACTCCTTCACCACCGACGCCGGCCGTTCCACCACCTCGCCAGCGGCGATTTTGTTGGCTACGGCTTCGGGGAGAATGCGGATTATCGACATATTTCGCTAACGGAGGCAAAGGTAAAGGATAAAGGGTAAAGGGTAAAGGGTAAAATCCACACTCGAAGCACCATCCGAGCTACGTTTGGCCAAAGGTATATGCAAAGGGTGAGGTCAAAAACACTAATCTTCGCACCGCATTTTACCCTTTATCCTTTACCCTTCACCCTTTAGCCCTCATCCTTTCGCCGGCTCCGTCGCAATGCGAAGGCCCAGCTCATCCAGTTGATCCGCGTCAACCCCGGCAGGCGATTCGCACATGAGGTCCACGGCGCTGGCGGTCTTGGGGAAGGCAATGACTTCCCGGATGCTCGACTCGCCCGCCATCAGCGCGTTGATGCGGTCGTGACCGAGCGCGATCCCGCCGTGTGGAGGCGTGCCATATTCCAGGGCATCGAGGAAAAATCCGAAACGCTCGCGCGCTTGTTCTTCGCTCAGGCCCAAAACCTTGAACACCCGTCGCTGAATGTCCTGGCGATGGATACGTATCGAGCCCCCGCCAATCTCCGAGCCGTTCAGCACCAGATCATACGCCCGAGCTTTGACGCCCCTGGGGTCAGTTTCGAGTTTCTCTAAATCCTCTTCGCGCGGCGAGGTGAAGGGATGGTGCATGGCCGCGAAACGCTTTTCCTTCTCGTCGTAATCAAACATGGGGAAATCCACAACCCAAAGGAAGTTCCAGGTGCCCGGCTTGAGCAGTTCCAGCTTGCGCGCGAGATCCAGGCGCAGTTCGCCCGAGGCGTTATCCAGCATTCTGAAAGCATCCTGGCTGGGCGCGGACTTGAGACCCAGCAACAGAACCAAATCACCCGCCTGCGCTTCAACGGAAGCAGCGAGCGCAGCCACGGCAGCTTCACCCAGCGCCTTGGTGAGTGGCGATTGTGGCGCGTCCCCGGTCAACTTGAGGTAGGAGAACCAATCGGCGCCCAGCGATCTCGCGGCTTCCTGAAGCTTGTCAAGCTGGCTACGTGAAGCGCCGCTCCACCCCGGTACGCGCATGGCCTTGATAGGCTGAGCCACGCGCACCTTCTCGGCGGCGTCGCCGGCAAGGCTCAGGCGCCTCCATTCGAGCCCGAATCCCGTGTGCGGCTTGTCGGAGCCATATTTCTCCATTGCCTCGTCGTAGTTCATGCGCGGGAACGGCCGCTCCACTTTGACGTCCACAAGCGCCAAGAGCTTTTCCATCAGGCGCTCGATGATATCGAACAATACGTCGCGCTGCGGAAAAGCCATCTCGATATCGATCTGGGTGAATTCCGGCTGACGGTCAGCGCGCAGGTCTTCGTCGCGGAAGCAGCGGACGATTTGGTAATAACGGTCGAAACCGCCGATCATCAGGAGTTGCTTGAAGAGTTGCGGCGACTGCGGCAGCGCGTAGAAGCGGCCGTGATGCAGGCGGCTGGGAACCAGGTAATCGCGGGCACCCTCTGGGGTGGAGCGGGTCATAAAAGGCGTCTCGATTTCCTGGAAGCCGTGCTCGCCCAGGTGCGCGCGCACCACCTGACTGGCGCCATGGCGCAGGCGCAGGTTGCGCTGCATGCGTCCGCGCCGCAAGTCGAGGTAGCGATAGCGGAGACGCGTTTCTTCACTCGTCTTCGTCTCATCCTCGATGGGGAAAGGCGGTGTCTTCGCCTCATTCAGGACCAACAGGGTGCGCGCCATCACTTCCACTTCGCCGGTGGCAAGCTGCGAATTCACCGTTCCCGGCGCGCGCGCCACCACTTCCCCTTCCACGCCTACTACGTATTCGGCGCGAACCTCCTCCGCCCGGTCATGGACCTCGGCGCTGATGGCGGGATTGCAGACGATCTGCGTCCTGCCCGTGTGATCGCGCAAATCGAGAAAGATCAAATTGCCGAGGTCGCGGCGGACATCAACCCAGCCGGCCAGGAAAACGGTCTGCCCCGCGTGCTCTTTGCGCAGCTCGCCGCAATAGTGCGTTCGTTGCCGATCACCGAGAAGGTCGAGTTTCACATTCACCGCCGTAAACAAAATTACGAATTACGAATTACAAATGAAGAATTAACGAACGGCGCGGGCACGCACAATTGAGTAACCGAGCTTTTAAGTCGTAATTCTTAATTCGCAATTCGTAATTTCTCTTTGACGTACGACGCAATCGCCTCGGGGTCTAATTGTTGCTGCTCGCCGCTGGCCATGTTCTTAACTTGATACTTACCGCTGGCAAGCTCGCCTTCTCCAATAATGATGGAAAATTGCGCCCGGAGCTTGTTGGCGATGCCCATCGCTTTCTTGATTTTCATGGGGTCGTAATCCATCTCGACGCTCAAGCCCTGCGCGCGCAGCTCGCGCACCAGGCGAGAGGCAGCGGCCAACGTAGCGTCGCCCATCCAGACGACGTAAACCGCCAAAGGATTCCCGGCTGGAAGTATAGACGCGGCCTGGACGGCCAGAATCAAGCGGTCCTGACCGATGGAGAAACCGATACCCGGAGTGGGCGGCCCCCCAAGCATCTCGGAAAGCCCATCGTAGCGCCCTCCGCCGACCACGGCATTTTGAGCGCCGAGCGCGCCGCTGGTGATCTCAAACGTCGTCCGCGTGTAGTAGTCGAGCCCGCGCACCAGGCGCGGCGTGATTTGATAGAGCAGGCCGCGTGCCTGAAGCTCGCTCGTGACGCGCTCAAAATGCCGGCGGCACTCGGGGTCGAGGTGGTCGATGATTTTGGGCAGCTTCTCGATCATCGGCTGGTCTGCTTCCACCTTGCAATCGAGCACGCGCAGCGGATTCGTGTCAGCCCGGCGCTGGCAATCCGCGCACATCGTGGCCTTGACGTCCTGAAGGGCTTGGCGCAGAACTTCCAGATAGCCCGCGCGGCACACGGGGCAACCCACCGAGTTGATGAGGAGTTGATATTCACGGATCCCGACGCGCTCAAGGAACAGCACGAGCAACTCGAGGACTTCAACATCAACCAAAGGGTTCTGTGATCCGAGGACTTCCGCTCCGATTTGATAGAACTGCCGGTATCGCCCTTTCTGCGGGCGCTCGCGGCGGAACATCGGTCCGATGTAGTAAAGCTTTTGCACGCCGCCCTGGTTGTAAAGGCTGTGCTCAATGTAAGCGCGCACGACGGACGCCGTAGCTTCTGGGCGCAGTGTCAACGATTCTTCGTCGCGATCACGGAAGGTATACATCTCCTTCATCACGATATCGGTCTCGGCTCCCACGCCGCGTGCGAAGAGCGCGGTCTCTTCCAAAATCGGGGTTCGAATCTCGCCGTAATGATAAACGGCAAAGACGCGATGGGCCTCGGCCTCGACACGTTGCCACAGGCTTGTGTCAGGCGGCAACAGGTCGCGGGTTCCCTTCACGGAACGAATGGGTTCGGCTCGATTCGACACGAACTTCCTTTCGAAGCCTTGATCACCACAGAGGCGCAGACACACAGAGATACCAAAAGAAGCGATTTTCTCCCTGCCTCAGTGTCTCGGTGGTGATGTCTTTTTCACGCGTTCTTTACCGCCTCGGCCAAATACGTTTCCTTGTACTGGAAGTAATGTTCGGCGTGCATTCTGATAATTGCCTGTTCTTCCTCCGTGACCTCACGCCGAAGCTTTGCGGGGACGCCCATGTAAAGGCTCCGCGGCGGAATCACGGTGTTTTCTGTCACCACGGCGCCGGCGGCCACAATCGATCCTTCACCTACGTGCACGTGACTGAGGAGCACTGCGCCCATTCCAATCAAACAATGGTTCCCCACCGTGCAGCCGTGCAACACCACACGATGGCCCACCGTGACCCAATCGCCCACGGACACCGGAGCGCCAATCACGGTGTGCATGATGGTGCCATCTTGGATGTTGCTATTCGCTCCCACGCGGACGGGTTCGACGTCCCCCCGCGGCACGCTTTGGAACCACACGCTCGAGTTTTCGCCAACATCGACGCCACCGATGACATCAGCGCTGGGAGCGACGTACGCCGACGCGGCAATGCGGCGAGTCCGCCCCCCCAGGGTGAGAATCATCCTTCCCTCTGCTTAGCCAAAATTCCTCGAAAACCTCAAACTTACGACGTTAACACAGAGGTAAGAAAAGCCGCAAGGCGCACCTATTACGGATTTTGGATTTCCGATTTTGGATTCAAAAACCGCCGAGGAGCGCAGTCCTGAGTCTGTAATCTCAGCGCACCTTTGGCAGTAGTTCGAGCGGCTTCCCTTCCGCCCACGGCTTATAAGTAGCTGCGAAACGGATGCGGTCGTCGAGCGGCGGGTGGGTGTAAAGCCAGAACTTGATGAATGGACTGGGTTCAGGGTCAGCCAAATCTTCATCCCCCAATATCTGGAAGGCTCGCACCTCGGCGGCATTCGGGTCCGGAACGATGCCGTACGCCACCTCCAGGCCGAACTGGTCAGCTTGATGTTCAAAGTGGCGTGAGATGCCGTTCACGGCGGGGTCCGACAGGAACACCAGTGCAGTGAGGACGATGAGCACGAGGGGAAGCGAAGCCAAATCTCCCATCCCCTCGACCCCGGCGAGCGGGCCGGCCCTTTCCACCAGCCAATTTACCGCGAAGAATCCCAAAAAGAAAAAGATCAGAGCCACGGCTTCGTCGAGAGCGAATTCTTTGGGAATATGATAAAGGGCGTAGTGACCGGTTTCGTGCCCGAGAACCAACAACAACTCATCCGGCCCCATCTTCCTAAGTGTTGTGTCCCACACCACGACGCGCTTGCTTGAGCCCAAGCCGGAGACATAGGCGTCCACCGCCTTGGTCCGGGAGCTCGCGTCCATTTCAAAGATGCGGGCGGGCGGTATCGCAATGCCGGCGTGCTTTAGCATGGCTTCAATCCGCTCGACCAGTGCGGGTTGGGTTTTCTCGAGAGGCGTGAACTTGTAGAACAGAGGCTCGATGACGTAGGGTTCGACGAGGATGAAAGTCAAAACGAGAGGGATTGAAATCAACCAGAAGTAGAACCACCAACGGCGCGGACTACGGCGGACGACCGCATAGAAAATCCAGGCCACAATTACCCCCGCCACCGCGGTGATGGCCAGGCTTTTCCCCCAATCGCCGAGCCAGGATGCAAGTCCTTGCGTCGAGAGGCCGAATCGATGCTCAAGAACATATCCGGAGTAAAAATCCAGGGGGAGATTCAACAGCGTTGCCGCCGCCACAAACAACGGTACGAAGATTAGGCATTGGACGATGTGACGACACGAAATCTTGCGCGCCCAACTGCGGAAGGTCTCAGCGATGCGGGCGCGCCAGAGGAGAAGGTAGATGCCGATCGAAACCAGACTTCCGAGGAAATAGAGGATATAGACTGAACGTGAATAGGCAATGGCTTGGGCGCGACGCTCCGGCGTGAGGGTGTATGTTGTAGGCGGCGGCGCTGAAGCAGGGTGCGCCTGGCTTTGGGGAGAAGCCGGTGGAGCGGCCTGCGGTGACGGGGCCGGCGAGTTTCCGGTTTGGCCGTTTCCCACCATGCCCGCCGGCAGCACGAGTAAACAGGCGCCCAGCAATATCCCAGCGAAGCGATTCATAGGGACAGTGATTAGTGGCTAGTGGTTAGAGGCTAGCAACCAACTACTAGCCACTCTCCACTGACCACTGCCTTTCAGACCTTGGGCAGCACGATGCCTTGTTGGGCTTGGTACTTGCCCTTCTTATCTTTGTAAGAGGTCTCGCACAGCTCATCCGATTCGAGAAAGATGATCTGGCAAAGGCCCTCATTGGAGTAGACGCGCGCTGGAAGGGGAGTGGTATTGGAGATTTCGAGCGTGACAAAACCCTCCCACTCCGGCTCGAGTGGCGTTACATTTACGATAATACCACATCTTGCATAAGTGGATTTGCCTAGACAAATCGTTAATACGTTGCGGGGGATCTTGAAGTATTCCACCGAGCGGGCGAGAGCAAAGGAATTGGGCGGCACGATGCAGGTCGGCCCCCGGAATTCCACGAAAGACCGCGCGTCAAACCTTTTTGGGTCGACAATCGTCGAGTTGACATTGGTGAAGATCTTGAATTCGTCGGCGACGCGCAGATCGTATCCGTAAGACGAGAGCCCGTAGGAAATGACTCCTTCCCGAACCTGCTTCTCCTCGAAGGGGCGGATCATTTCGTGCTCCGTGGCCATCTTACGAATCCAGCGATCGTTTTTAACCGGCATGGCGTCTCACCTCGCGTGAATTGCGGGCTCGTGGCCGTGGCGCGAACCCACGGAATCGCTCGCGTCCTGCAAGTAAAAGAAAAGAATCATAGTCGAGGAGAAAATTCTTGACAATGTCTCTCTCTCTTCTTAGGATTAAAGCCTGTATTTTCAGGAGGATTGCGTGATAAAGCTGGATATCATCAATGAGGTCGTCAGCCGCACGAGCATCACCAAGACAAAAGCTGAAATGGCCGTGGAAACCGTATTTGAATCCATGAAGAAAGCCCTGACGCAGGGCGACCGCATTGAACTGCGTGGCTTCGGTGTTTTCAATGTGAAACCGCGCAAGACCGGTATCGGGCGGAACCCCCGAACCGGGGCGGAAGTCAGTATCCCACCCGGCAAAGCGGTGCGCTTCAAGCCCGGCAAGGAACTGCAATCTCTCTCCTAAGTGCAGTGGCGCGTGATGAGTGACGAGTGACGATCAAACCATCCGGCCGGTGCTGGATTTTGTGCGTCACTTGTCACTAGCTACTTGTCACTGGTCTTTACAGGCGGCCAGGAGCGGGCGAAAATGGGATTCTACCCCACTTCCCTATGGGCGATGAATCTCAATTCGGGCGGATGGGCCAGCCACAGGTCAGCGAGGCGCCGTCGTTCAATCCACCGTGGGACTCTGTCCACTGGGACGTGCGGCCCCGCGCGCGCTGGTACAATTCCCTGCCGTTTCACCTTGCGCTTTTGCTGCTTACGGTCTTGACAACTCTGATCGTGGGCGCGCACATCGCGGTCAACTACGCGCAGAACCTCCCGGCTTTTGACTGGGACCTCTCCCTTGCCTACTTCCCCGAATTGTGGCGCCACCCCGGATTGCTGGTCTCAGGCGTTCCCTTTTCCTTCACCCTGCTGGGTATCTTGCTGGCCCACGAACTCGGCCATTACTTTACTTGTCGCTACTACGCAATTCAGGCCACTTATCCTTACTTCATTCCCGCTCCCACGCTGATTGGAACGTTAGGCGCCTTCATTCGCATCAAGTCCCCCATTGCGAATCGTCGCGAGCTCTTTGACGTGGGAATCTCGGGACCGCTCGCAGGCTTTGTCCTCGCCATCCCGGCCTTAATTGTGGCGATCTTCCTCACCAAACGCGCCATGCCACCAACCACACCCGATTCGATCTCCATGGGTAATCCTTTGGCCGTGATCCTCCTCGCCAAGCTGTTCCGGCACGGTATCCATCCGGGGCAGATTATTCTCCATCCCGTGGGTTGCGCCGCTTGGGTAGGGCTCTTTGCAACCGCCCTAAACCTGCTCCCGATGGGGCAGCTCGACGGCGGCCATATCCTTTATGCGGTCCTGGGCGACAAATGCCGGAACATCTCGCGAGGCTTTTTCCTGGTCTTGCTGCCGCTGGGAGCCTTTTGCTGGTACGGCTGGTTGGCCTGGGCAGTGATCCTGTTTTTTCTGGGCCTTCGCCATCCCAAGGTCATCGAGCCGGGAGAACCTCTCGGACAGGGTAGAAAAACTCTCGCCCTCGTGGCCGCGCTCATTCTCATCCTCACGTTTCTTCCCACGCCCTTCAAGATTTAGTCGGCAGTAAGCAGTAGGCAGAAGGCGGATATAGAAATCAGTACCCGGTAGGTGGGGAATCGCAGTTTCCCTTTCTGCCTTCTGCCTTCTTCCTACTGCCTACTGCTTACTGCCTACATGATGTTGGCCGGGTCCATGTCGATCATCAGGGAACGCTGAGGAATGCCTTGCTGGTCGGCGTAGTCGGCAAGACGCTGTAGAATAGAGCTCAGACGCGCTCGCGAAGTGCACTTCATCAAAAACTGAATGCGGAAGCGGCCTTCCAATTTTGCCAGAGGCGCGGGCGTGGGACCCAGTATCTTCAGCCCCTCGGCTTGTTCCTCCAGCGGGATCAGGAAATTACCCACATGCTTCGCCACCTGCGCAGCTTGTTCAAGCTTGGCGCCCTGGGCGATAACGTTGGCAAGAGCGGTCACCGGCGGGTAGTGCATCATGCGTCGAAAACGCATTTCCTTATCGAAAAAGGCTTCGTAGTTCTGTTGCGCCGCCAGGCGAATGGCGTAATGGTCGGGAAAGAACGTCTGAACCAACACGCGCCCGGGATTTTCGCCCCGTCCCGCGCGCCCCGCCGCCTGGGTGAGCAATTGAAAGGTCCGCTCGGCGGATCGAAAATCCGGCATCCCCAGGCCGATATCCGCGGACACCACTCCCACCAGCGTCACACCGGGAAAATCGTGCCCTTTGGCAATCATTTGAGTGCCCACCAGGATGTCAATTTTGCCCCGCCGGAACTCGTCCAGGATGTGTTGGAACTGGCCCTGCCGGCGCGCTACGTCGCGGTCCAGGCGCGCCACGCGGGCGCCGGGAAAAAGCTCCGCGAACTTCTTTTCCACCTTCTCCGTCCCCTCGCCCACGTAATAAAGGTGCCGGCTATCGCAATTCGGGCAACGAGCGGGCACGGGCGCGGAATATCCGCAGTAATGACAAATCAAGCGATGCTCGCGGCGATGATAGGTGAGTGAGATCGAACAGTTCACGCAACGCACGGTTTGGCCGCAACTGCGGCACAACAGGAACCAGGAGTAACCCCGGCGGTTCAGGAGGATCATGGTTTGCTGGCGCTTCGCGAGCTGCGTCTCGATCTCCTGCTGCAGGCGGCGGGAAACGGGAATCTGCGTATGGGTCTCGCGAAATTCCTGGCGCATGTCGACGATTTCCACGTCCGCAAGCTTTCGCCCTTCAACGCGCTCGGGAAGCGTCGCCAGCCGGTATTTCCCCTCGCGAGCATTCCAGTAAGACTCAAGCGATGGCGTGGCAGAGCCCAGCACGGCGAGCGCGCCGGCCAGCCGCGCGCGCACTACCGCGACGTCGCGGCCGTTGTAGCGCGGCGTCTCCTCCTGTTTGTAACTCGTGTCGTGTTCCTCATCAATAATGACCACTCCCAGGTTCGCGAGGGGAGCGAAAATCGCCGAGCGCGTTCCCAGCACGACTTGGGCTTCACCGCGACGGATTCGCCACCATTCCTCGTGGCGCTCGTTTTCGGATAAGGCGCTGTGCAGAAGCGCCACGTTCGACCCGAACCGGGCCAGGAACTGCGCCTGGGCGGAGGGAGTGAGGGCAATTTCCGGCACCAGCATCAGCGCGGTGCGGCCGATTTCGAGGCACCGGGCTATCAGCCGAAGATAGATTTCCGTCTTCCCGCTGCCCGTCACCCCATGGAGAAGCACGGTCTGGAATTGTCCGGACTCCAGGTACTTCGTGAGGTCCTCAAGCGCCGCTTTCTGCGCGGACGTCAAGACAAGGGATGAATCTGCTTCCGCCCAGACGTCCGTATTTAGGGCCGAACGGCGTTCGGCCTTGGAAGGCTCGAGTTCCACGAGGCCGGAGGCGCTCAGCCTCTTGAGGGCGGCAAGATCGGCTCGGGCGGTATGGAGAAGTTCGCGATGGTCGCCCGCCGCCCCTTCCGCTCCCAGCGCTTCCAGAATTCTTTTTGCTACCGGCGAGAGGCGCACAGGTTTTTCCGGCACGGGGCCCGTGAGGCGCACCGCATAAACCTGGCGTTGGGTACGCTCGCGCTCGACTTCGTCCACGACGAGCCATTTTTCTTTCAGCGCCTCCAGGAAAGATTCGGGGAATTTTTGGCGGAGCACTTGCACCGAAGCGCTGCCGCGCGTTGCCAGGTAGTTGAGGAGATCGCCCACGGGGCCGGCCGGTTCCGGCTTCGCCTGATTGATTTCCTGGAGCCTCTGCTGCCCCTTCGCACTCAGGCGGACCAGGCGAGCGCGGCGCGTGGCGGAGCGCAAAGGCAGCATGGCCCGAAAGACCTCGCCGATCGGTGCGACGTAATAGTCGGCGATCCAAAGTCCTAGCTCCAGCAACTCCGGGGTGAGAACCGGTTCGGTATCCAACACCCGCAAGATGGGGCGGGCTTGAATGCCCGGAGGAAGCATACTCCCTGCGCGCAGCACGATCCCCGTGGCTTTGCGCGTGGCGAGTGGAACCTGCACGCGCTGGCCGGGCTGAACGGTAAAGGAATCGGGAATCAGATAAGTGAGGGTATTGCGAATGGCCGCCATCACGGCGATTTCCACCAGGTTCGCACGGCGGAGGCGCGGAGCGGATTCAGTTGAAGGTGGTTTGCGATCCACGAAAGCATTTTATGCTAAAAGCGAGCGTAGCGCAGACCTCCGCCTTTGAGGTCTGCGGTTCTTACTTAGACTCGCGCTCCGCGACCCGACGCGCGTCTCCGGGATTTGCACATCTTGCAACATAAGAACCGCGGACCCCAAAGATGGGGGTCCGCGCTATGGGTGCTTTATATCAATCGACAATCGACAATCGGCAATCTCACTTTATGCCCGGGCAGCGACCAGGCCCGCGTAGAGATTCCCCAGCCGATCGAGCATGGCGAGGGCGGGAGCAAAGTTCTTACGGGTGATGTGCTCGATATTCAAGCCGATGGGAGGAGGGTCGGGGGGAAGATTATCAAACACGTCCATCAGAATGCGCTGGGCCATGTTGATAGACCGCTCGAGACACGTCTCCGCGGGGGCAACTTCACCTTGCTCTGACCCCAGCAGGAAGCGGTCAAGATCGCGCGGGATGTCAACGCCCAGCCAGCGCAGAAATTGCAAATCCCGGCGATTGCTGACGGGGGCAAAGCTGAGAAAGATGCGCGCCTCCACGCCATTGAGCCGTTGAATCAGCCATACCAGATCGTTCGAGTCAAACATCACCTGCGAGGTGAAAAAATCCACTCCCTGCGCGTGCTTCTTACGAATGCGTTCCGGCTCATTCACCCGGCTGGGAATCGTAATTCCTCCCAGTGTGGCGGGCAGGCCCAGGGATTTCACGAGGCGCGCTGCGTCGCCGGGGTTGGGGCCGGGATAACGCATCTCCTTCGACTCGCCCCCTACGAGAACCCAATTGGGAATATCCCACGCGCCGAGGGTTTCGCGGAACCAGCGTTCCGGCTCCGCGTCGTGAACGGTGACTCGATTGATGACCACATCAATCCCCAGTTCGCGCTGGATGCGCGAGCCGAGGAGGCGGGGTTCGACCCGCTCGATAAATTTGCTGGTGCGCTCACCCGGGCGGTCCTCGTCGTGGATTTCCGGAATATTGATGGCATCCACCCGGCCGCGCAACGGTTGCAGTTCGTGCAGGGAGGATTCCAGAGCCTCGGGCTTCGCGGCGGCGGGAGGAACCACCTCGAACAATGTCATCGGAATGGCCGGATGCAAGAGCGCTTCGTGAAAGTCCATTATCCGCAGATTACTCAGATTTCACAGAATACGCAAGCGGAGGACAATAAGCATGGCAGGTAGGGGTGTGAGAGGGTTGAGGGGCCACGAGCCGCCCCTGGCCCCTTACCCCATGGTTCATTTTTCCCTTGACAAAGCTACCGTCATAAGCTACAATGAAGGGGAAGTGAATGGCTTGCCCGGCGCCGGTGCGGGAATCCAAGGCGGGGCAAGAGAGGATTTATGACCTATCGTTGTAGCCTAATGCCAGCCGATTCCACAGCGACTTCATGTCCGTCCGGCGACATTGTGTCCGAAGCTGAGAACATACTGAAAACAAAGGCTCGGAAGAGGGCTTTTTTGTAAAACGAACCTGAGAACATACTGAAAATAAAGCCAGTTACAAAAATCCATAGAAACAAGAAAATAGCGTGACAAAATGACCGTCCGACGAGACGGGAGGTCACAAGTTTTTGGCGCGCGGAGGACGCACGATGGGGTGAGGTATTCGGACCGGCGCCCGCGCGTCGACGACAATTCCCCCTCTTGAACGGGGACTAATGTGTAAGGCGCGGAAAATCCTACGAACCCTTCAAGAAGTCACGGATCTTCTCAAAGTCCTCGCGCAGGATCTTTTCTTCACGGGGGTTACGTAGGACGTAGGCGGGATGGACGGTGGCCAGTGCCTTGGTGGAGGCGAAATCGTAGAAATGGCCCCGGATTTTGGTAATGCCTTCCTTGATGCCCAGCACGGTGCGCACGGCGGGCGCGCCCAGGCAACAAATCAGACGGGGCTTAATGGCTTCAATCTGGCGATAGAGGAAAGGCGAGCAGGAATCCACCTCATCCTTTTCTGGAGTGCGATTCCCCGGCGGGCGGCACTTGACGATGTTGCAGATGTAAACGTCTTCGCGCTTCAAGCCCACGGTTTGCATCATGCGGTTCAGAAGTTTGCCGGCCCGGCCCACAAAGGGGAGACCCTGTTCGTCTTCGTCGGCGCCCGGCCCCTCACCAATAAACACCAGCTCGGCGTGGGGATTCCCCTCGCCAAACACAATGGTCTTGCGCGTGGGCGCCAGTTTGCAGCGGCGGCAATCGCCGAGATCCTGACGAATCTGCTCCAGCGTTTCAGGACCGGGACGCCGCGCAGGCGCGGCCTCGAACAAACTGAAGGAGGGAGTCGGCGGTCGGATGACGTGTCCGGAGTCCGGTGTCCGATGTCCGGTGTCTGGAGCGACGGCGACGCGCGTAGGCGCCGGAGCTTGTTTCGGCGGGCCCGGCGCCGCGGACCTGCCGCTGGCCGCGTCTTGACCCTTGAGGCGAGTGGGCGGGGCGGAACTTGGCCTTGGGTCCGCGTCGGCGACTGCCGCCTGGGGTTCCTGATTGGAGATTTGAGATTTCAAAGGCTCGCGCCGATAAAAACCCTCAATGCCGAGTTCCTGATAGAACTCCAGCCACGTCGTCAATTCTTCACGTGTTACGTCGTCCATAAAAGCAACCGTCACACAGGCCTCCGCTTTTGAGGTCCGCGGTTCTTACTTCGACTCGCGCTCCGGAACCCGAGGGCAGACGGTCGTCTTTGGGATTTGTGCATCTTGCAAAGTAAGAGCCGCGGACCCCAACAACGGGGGTCCGCGCTATGCCTCCTCGGACCCTGCACTCCGGACCCCGGACTTTCTTCTGATCTCCACGACTTGGTCGAGCACGCGGTTCGCGACGTCGAGTTTGCTCATTTTCTCCAGCGCCATTTTGCGCCCGTCGGGAAAGATCAGGGTAACGATGTTGGTGTCCACATCGAAGCCCGCGCCGTTCTGGCTGACGTCATTCGCCACGAGCAGGTCCAGGCGTTTGGAGTGGAGCTTGGCGGCGGCGTTTTCAACTAAATCCTCGGTCTCGGCGGCAAAACCAACGATGATCTGCCCCTTGTGCCGGCGGCGCGAAATGTCGGCGAGGATATCCACCGTCGGCTCAAGCTTCACAATGGGAGCGCCGTGCTGCTTCTTGATTTTTCCGGTGTGTGCGACGTCGGGACGGAAATCGGCAACGGCGGCGGCCATCAGAACCACGGTGGCGGCCTCGGCGTGGCGAAACACCGCTTCTGCCATCTCCCCCGCGGTCCGAACCCGCTCGAAGGTGTGGGCGGCGGGCGGTTCCGTGTGCGTTGGCCCGCTGACCAGCAGAACTCGCGCGCCCCGGCGGCGGCTGGCCTCGGCAAGGGCATAACCCATTTTTCCGCTCGAGCGATTGCTGATGTAGCGAACCGCGTCGAGAGGTTCTTCCGTGGGGCCTGCCGTCACCAAAATGACTTCGCTTGCCAGGTCCTCCCGGAAGCCGAGGGTTGCGAATACGGCTTGCACGATGCACTCGGGCGATGCCAAACGGCCGGCGCCCGTCATGCCACAAGCAAGGTAACCTTCATCGGGATTTACCACGCGCACGCCTCGGTGGCGGAGAATTTCCAGGTTTTGCTGGGTGGCCGGGTGCTCCCACATGTTGACGTTCATAGCAGGCGCCACAATCAACGGCGCCTTGGTGGCCAGGCAGAGGGTGGTGAGGAAATCGTCTGCGATGCCGTGCGCCATCTTGGCCAGCACGTTGGCCGTAGCGGGAGCGACCACCAAGGCGTCGATCGATTGCGCCACCGCGATATGCTCGATGGCGCTCTCCACGTTGCTCGAGCCCTCGACCGCGCCGAACATCTTGGTGATGACCTTGTGCCCCGAGAGCGCGGCGAAGGTGAGCGGAGTGATGAATTCACGCGCGCTGCGGGTCATCACCACCTGCACGTCCAGGCCTTTGTCCTGGAGAAGCCGTACCAACTCCGCCGCTTTATAAGCCGCGATTCCTCCCGAGACGCCTAAGGCAATTCGCATAAAGAAGTGAAGAGTGACGAGTGACGAGTGACAAGCGAGCAAACCCCCTTTTTCAGGGCTGACCCTCTTTGCTCGTCACTCATCACTTGTCACTGGTCACTGTTCTCCCTACTTGGCCGCTTTCTTCTTGTGGTTCTTTTCGCCGTTCGCCGGGAGCAAGACTTCGATCGGCACCAGTCCTGCACTGACTTCCAATTGCGCCACTCGCGTCGATCTCTTCGTGGGAATCTGAATCAGGGGTTTAGCCCCCCCCTGCAATTGCCTTGCCCGCCTGGCAGCGACCAGGATGAAACGAAATTTGCTATCCAGGTTTTGAGGTATTTCCATTCGACGCTATCCTCCAAAGGTCCCTATAATTTTCTCTACTCGCCCCGCCTGGCTGAGGCGGCGGAAACGCGCCGCGCGAACAATGGCGCGCAGCGCTTGGGTGGCATCCTTCAGGCGATCGTTCACCACCAAATAATCGTACTCCGCCCAATGGGCAATTTCCTCACGCGCCGTTTGCAGCCGGCGTTCAATCTCTTCCGGCGCGTCCGAGTGGCGGTCGCGGAGGCGCCGCGACAACTCCGGAAAAGACGGTGGTAGGACGAACACGCTGACCGCTTCCGGAAGCCGCTGGCGCACCTGCTGATGTCCCTTCACATCGATGTCGAGCAGGACGTCCTGGCCCGCTTCCTGGGCGGCTTGCAATTGCTTGCGCGCGGTGCCGTATAGATGCCCGTAAACATCCGCCCATTCCACGAACTCGCCGCGCCGCGCCATGCGCTTGAAAACCTGGCGCGACACGAAGAAATAATCCTGGCCGTTCTTTTCGGTTGCCCGCGGCGCGCGCGTGGTGTACGAAACCGAGAAGCACAGGCTCGGCGAAGCAGCCATCAGGCGCTTGATCAGGGTCGACTTCCCCGCCCCCGAGGGCGCTGAAATCACGATAATGCTGCCCCGTGTTGCCGGGGTCCTGCGGTCCTTTGCCACGTTAAATCCAGTGACGAGTGACGAATGACAAGTGACGAGCCGGCAAAAATCGAATTTCGAAAATCGCGTCGAGTTTCGAGTTTCAAATTCCGAGTTTCGTCTTTGGGTTGCTCGTCACTCATCACGCGTCACTCGTCACTGCTCGCTTCACTCGATGTTTAGCGCTTGCTCGCGTAGTTTCTCGATTTCGGTCTTCATCTCGATGGCCTGCCGCGTAATCTCCAGGCCCACTTCCGGGACGTCGGTGGTCTTGGAGAGCAATGTGTTGGCCTCGCGATTCATCTCCTGAAGCAGAAAATCGAGTTTCTTGCCCACCTCGGAAGTCTCTGCCAAGAGTTGGCGAACCTGGTCCAGGTGGCTTTGGAAGCGCGTTAACTCCTCCGCGATGTCGGAGCGCGAAGCGAGGTACGCCACCTCCTGCGCCAAGCGTCCGCTGTCCATTTCCACACTGCCGGAGAGATCCCGGATGCGGCCTTCCAAACGCTGTTTATAATATTGCGGCGCCCTCTCCGCAAGGTGGGATACGGCGAGCCGCAATGCTTCCAGGCGGGACAGCCGCGACAGTATATCACGCTCCAGGGACTCCCCCTCGCGCGCGCGCATTTCGTTTAATTGCGCCAGGGCCTTGGCCATCGCGGTCTCCAACATCTGGCGGATGCGGTCAAGATCTTCCGGTGGCATATCGCCGTTGCCGGTTACGACCAAGCCGGGAACGCGCAGCAAAGCCATCAAATCGGGTTCCGCTGCGGCGCCGAATTCCTGCTTCAGCATTTGGTATGCCTTCAGGTACGCCGCTAGGAGCCTGCGGTCAATCTCCAGTTCGGGGGGGCCCAGGCCGGTCAATCCCAAGGAGATTTCCACGTGGCCGCGCGAAATGTTATCCTTAAGCAGACGGCGCACGATGGGTTCCAATGCTTCGAGGCTGGAGGGCAGGCGCAACTGGGGATCGAGAAAACGATGGTTGGTGCCGCGGATGCTTATGGTGAGAGCGAACCCCCCCTCTTCGGCTTCCACCCGGCTATATCCTGTCATGCTGCGAATCATGTTGGTTCCTAGTGGAGCTGACAGCTAACAGCCGACAGCTAACAGCAATCTGTAAGTTGTCGGCTATGAGCTTTCAGCCTCTTTCTGTAAGCTGTCGGCTGTGAGCTGTCAGCTTCTTTTACGGTTCCGCATCCACGAACTGCAAATCGTGGAGGCGCCGGTAAATGCCTCCGTATCGGACCAAATCCTCGTGGGTTCCGATTTCGCAAATGGCGCCGCGGTCGATGACCACGATACGTTCCGCGCGGCGCACGGTGGAGAGCCGATGGGCGATCACCACCACGGTACGGCCCGCCATGAGGTTGGCTAGGGCACGCTGTACGAGCAACTCGGATTCCGTATCCAGTTCAGAAGTTGCCTCGTCCAGAATAAGAATAGGCGGATTCTTCACCAAGGCCCGGGCAATGGCGATGCGCTGGCGCTGCCCGCCTGACAGGCGTTGGCCGCGCTCGCCGATCATGGTCTCATAGCCCTGGGGCATTTCCTGAATGAAATCCTCCGCCAGTGCCACGCGTGCGGCTTCCCGCACTTGTGCTTCGGTGGGCAAGCGGCTGCCATAACAGATGTTGTTGTAGACCGTGTCGTTAAACAGGATCGTCTCCTGAGTGACGATGCCGATCTGGGCGCGGAGGGATTGGAGTTTGACGTCGCGCACGTCGTGGCCGTCGATGGTGATGCGTCCCTGGGTAACCTCAAAGAAGCGCGGAATCAGGCTGGCCAGGGTGGTCTTTCCGGCGCCGCTGGAGCCCACCAGCGCCACCACCTCACCTTTGCCAATCCGTAGGTTGATGTCGCGCAACAAGGGGATCCCGTCCTCGTAATCAAACTCCACCTGTTCGAAGGCAATCTCGTGCTGGAAGGGCGGCAAACTGATGGCCACGGGTTTGTCCACCATTTCCGGTTCGGAGTCCAGGTAATGGAAAACCTGTTCGGAGGCGCCCAGAGCCTGCTGGTACGAGTTGCTGACCCCCGTCAGTCTTTTTACCGGCTCGTAGGATTTCAGCAGCGCGTAAAGGAAAGCGATGAAGCCCCCCGCGGTTTGCATGTGGTGCAGGATCAACCGGCGTTCGTAGAAGAGCAGGCCGGCGATGGTGATGGCGCCCAGGACTTCCATGAGTGGCGATGAAACGGCTTGCGCCCGCACCCAACGCAGGCTGACCCGCAGCAAACGTCGTGTGGTGGTCTTGAATTTTTCGATCTCCGACCCTTCCATGGCGAAGGCCTTAACGATGCGGATGCCCGAAAAAGTCTCCTGAAGGACGTTGTTCAGCTCCCCCATCTTATCCTGGCTGCTCCGGCTGGAGGCGCGAATGTAACGTCCCAGCTTCGCCGAGGGCAAAACCACCAGGGGAATCAGGATCATGGAGATGAGCGCCAGCCGCCAATCCACGTAAAAGATCACCGCCAACAAACCCACCAAAGTAAATGACTGCTTCAGCATATCCGCCGCCGTCTGCGAGACGGCAAACTGAATGCGTTCGATGTCGCTGGTGATCGCCGACATCAGGCGGCCGGTGGGGTTCTTGACAAAGAAGGAGAGGGATTGGGCGATGATCTTGGAATAGAGAAGATTGCGCAGGTTGCGCACCACAGAGTGGCCGACATAATTGATGAAATAGGTGGCCAGGAATTCCGAAATGCCCTTGGCAAGCGCCACGCCGATGATGGTGATCGCCACCACCCCCCAGACATTGTGGATCCGGTGCGGTAGGATATCCTGGAGGTAAACCGCGTGATGGAAATAGGGAATTCGAAATAGTACGATCCCTGAGGTCTCGGCGTCGGGCGAGAGGACTTGATCGAAAATCGGTTTGATCAAAAGTGCGGTGATCGCCTCGCAGGCCCCCACGACGACCATCAAGCACACCGCCAGGAACAGGCGGAAGCTATAAGGCCGCACGAAACCCAGCAGGCGTTGAACTTGACTCATTCCGTCTGCCGCCCCCAAGGCGGAAGAACCCCTAATCCGCTCAAAATTAGCGATGTTAGTTAGCATAGGGGCAGTTCGTCAAGGAAATAGCATCGGTGGCGGGCAAACACAGGCCTTCCTTGCTGCTATCTCTTTTTCTTGCTTTTCGTTAGACGGAGATTCTCTTCCGATCAATTCAGTAACTAATAAGTAATCAGGCGATCTCCAGTCCCATGGCCGCGGCCCCATAGAGGGGAGAGTAATTCCCCAATGCCGCCGTCACAATTTCCGTGGAGTAGGTGATGGTGGGCGAGGCGAATGCGTCGAGAAAAGTATGTAAGCTGCCGAGGAGGATTTCCCCGGACTGCGCCACTCCCCCGCCCAGAATGATGATATCGGGATTCAGGAGGCGGATGACCATCAGCAGGCCGCGGGCGAGCCAGCGCGTGGTCTCGCGGAGGATATGACTGGCGGCCGCTTCACCTTCGGCCGCCGCCAGCATGAGACCTTTGGCAGTGATTTCGGGGCCGCCGCTTAGTTCCACCATACGCGCGACGTGCTCGGGGCGGCGCGCCGCCCATTCCCGCGCGCGCGTTTCAATGGCGCCCCGGAACTGAAGCATTCCAGGCACCCTCGGCCCCCGCAGGAGCAGCGCGCGCCGGAGTCCGACACCGGAATGTGGCCGATTTCCCCCGCCATGTAATCCTTGCCGCGCAGGACCTTGCCCTCGTAAATGATCCCGCTGCCGATGCCCGTGCTAATGGTGATATAGACCATCAGCTTGGACCCCCGCCCCGCCCCGTAGTGGTATTCACCCAGCGCCCCGGCGTTGGCATCGTTATCAAGCCGGCAGGGAATGCCTAAGGTTTGCTCTACCCAATTTCCCAGCTCGAAACCCTCCCACCCCGAAGAGTGAACGGAGGTCACCCGCTGGCCGCGGAAATCCACCGGGCCCCCGAAGCTGAGGCCACAAGCCTTGACGGGCGCATCGGTCTGGGCCGTCAGGTTGCGGCAGCGCGCCGCGATTTGGTTGAGCATCCAATCGCGCCCGGCCGCACGGTCCGTGTCACCCTCCAACACCAGGAGGCGGCGTCCCTGCTCATCAAACAGCCCGGTGCGAAAATGCGTGCCGCCAATGTCTACTGCCAAAACGTTTTTCAAGGAAACCCCCAAACAAAATGACGAATTACGAATTAGGAATTACGAATCAAAAACACTGAACAGCTCGTATTTTAGTTGCGCCAAAGTACGTCTAAGCGGCTCTCAATTCTTAATTCGTAATTCCTAATTTGTAATTCAGAATTTCCTACCTTCCAATGTCCCGGTGCGAAACCTTGGCTTTGTAGCCCTCGCGCACCAGTGCGTTCGCCACTTCTTCCGTCAAAAAGACGGAGCGGTGCCGTCCCCCCGTGCAACCAATGGCGATGGTGAGATAACTCTTGCCCTCCCGGACATACTGCGGCAGAAGGTACAGGAGCAGGTTCATCAGCCGGCTCGTGAATTCGTGCGTTTGCGGATGGGAGTTCATAAACCGGCGCACCCCCATGTCCCGTCCGGTCTTGTTCTTCAATCGCGGAACAAAGTTGGGATTGGGGAGAAAGCGCACGTCAAAAACCAGGTCGGCATCCGGCGGAACGCCAAAACGGTAGCCAAACGACACCGCGGAAATCAGCATCGAGCGGCGCGCCGCGATGCCGCCAAAGCGGGTTTGAATCAGGTCGCGCAGTTCGTGAACGTTCAGCCGCGTGGTGTCAATCACGACGTTCGCGAGCTGGCGCATGGGCTTCAGCAAGATGCGCTCCAGGCGGATGCCCTCACGCACCGGCAGGTTGCGGCCCAAGGGGTGCGGGCGACGCGTTTCCTCGAAGCGGCGCATCAGCGCCTTGTCCGACGCTTCCAGAAAAACCATCGAAGGCTTCAGATCATTGCGTGTAAGGTCTCGATAGACCGTGGGAAGCTGGCTGAGCGCCTCGCCGCCGCGAATGTCCACCACCGCCGCGGCGCGGTCAAGCCGGCTGCCCGGCTGCTGGCACATCTCCGCGAACTTGGGGATCAAATCAATCGGCAGGTTATCGACGCACTGGTACCCAAGGTCCTCGAAGGTTTTGAGAACGGAACCCTTCCCGGAGCCGCTTAGCCCAGTGATGAGCACGAACTGCTTGCTGCGCTTCTTCGTGGAAGCCTTTTTCTTCATGAGCAGGTCCGTGGCCCGTTGTTCGTGGTCCCGAGTCCGAAGTCCGGTGTCCGGTGTCCTTTGCCAGCCGTCAGGAGGGAGTGGGGAAATTTGAGACTGTAGCGGCGAGTTTACCTCGCCACATGGCGGCGTAAAGCCGCCTCTACCTCAGATTGACCGACCACCCGCCAGGGGAATTATGAATTATGAATGCTAAATTATGAAGAGGATTCGTGGGGGGGCTCATTGAGCATGAATTCGCTGATTTTCGACGGGAACGGGCAGGAGCGAAAAGCCACGGACCCTCCATCAGGGCGCTGCGCCGGGCAGTCACTGCCGGTCGAAGCGGCTAAGCTGAAAAGCTAGTCGGGGGAGGGTAGCCACAGTTAGTGCAGTCCTGACTGTGGGTTATTCCTTTGATGCGAACGCATAGTGGGTTCGAATGGCTGACACCCATTTCAGTTCGCCCCACAATCGTGTATTATCGACCTGTGATAAAGCGGCTCTACGTTCATAATTTCCGGTGCCTGGAGAACTTCGAGTTGCCCATTTCGGGCAAGCCGTCCGCCCTGCTGATTGGGAACAACGGCTCAGGCAAAACAACGGTTGGGCTTGCGCTGGAGATTCTCCAGAGGATCGCGCGAGGTACGAACCGGGTGGGTGACCTCGTGAAGCCTAAGGATTTTTTTCGCGGACACACAGACGCTCCTATGCGATTTGAGATCGAGGCCGGGCTGAAAGGCAAGGTGTACGCCTACGTCATTGCTTTTGAGTGTCCAGAGGGGGCCAAAGAACTTCGCGTATTGGAAGAGAGGCTCACCGTCGACGGCAAGCCCCTCTACAATCGAGACCTAGCGGAGTTCAACATAACAAGAACTCCCCAAGGGTGGGATGCGCAGTTCCGCATCGACTGGCACCTGGTAGCTCTGCCAATAGTTCAGGAACTGTCGACGAATGATCCTTTATTCATCTTTAGGCAATGGCTCGGTCGTACGCTTATTCTTCGCCCGGTGCCCAGCTTGATACACGGTGACTCCGATAAAGAGACGCTGGGCCCGAATCCGCAGGTCACCAATATAGGAGCTTGGTTTGGCGGTCTCATCGGGTATGCACCATCTGAATATACCAAGATCGACGAATACCTCAAACGAGTAATGCCCGACCTGAAGGACATCAAAAATCCTTTGGTTGGCACCGACTCGCGTAGCTTGGTCGTGCAGTTTTCCAATGACCGCGGAAGTGTGACCATTCCTTTTGGGGATCTCTCCGACGGTGAAAAATGCTTCATGATCTGCGCGCTGGTGCTTGCCGCGAACGATGCTTATGGACCTTTGTTTTGTTTCTGGGATGAGCCCGACAATTATCTTGCCCCGTCTGAAGTTGGGCACTTTGTGTTGGCTCTTCGGACAGCTTTCCAATCTGGCGGTCAATTTATCGCGACCTCACACAACCCCGAGGCCATCCGCAGTTTTTCCGATGAGAATACACTTCTTCTCTACAGGAAAAGTCATCTTGAGCCCACGATCGTGCGGCAACTCGATAGTCTCCAAGTGAACGGTGATGTTGTTGACGCTCTCATCCGTGGCGACGTGGAGCCATGAGCGTCAACCAGAACCGGCCGCACGTGCTAGTGCTTCCCGAAGATGATGCCAACCGGCAATTAGCGAAGGGCTTTCAACTGCAAGTTCCCCCGAATCGGCAGCGGCAGATGCAGGTACTTCCGGTGGCGGGCGGCTGGACCGGCGTGCTGAAGCTGTTCCAATCAGTCCACATTGGTGAAATGGAACGTAATTCCCACCGCTTCATGGTACTGCTGATCGACTTCGATGGCAGAAGAGATAGGCTGGGTGATGCCAGGGCCAGGATTCCCAACCATCTGAGTGATAGGGTCTTTATCCTCGGCGCCTGGACAAAACCGGAAGATCTCAAAAAAGCTCTTGGCCCTTACGAAACCATCGGCTTGGGGATGGCAGTGGATTGCCGGGAAGAAACCAATACCACCTGGGGACACCCACTCTTCCAACACAACGCGAGTGAGCTTGACCGTTTGCGCAGGCAGGTGCGCCCAATCTTGTTCCCATCCAACGAGTAGCGTGCAGCCATATTCAGCGGTTTCCTGACCGTCGCTAACCACCCCGCGAACTTGGTTATCAAATGGATATCAAATCAGTCCCCCAACCACTGTCCACTAACCACGGTTTTTACGGTTCCGGCTCGATGAGCCCCAGGTGGCCGTCGGGGCGATGGTAGATGACGTTGACGCGTTCGCTGTCGGGGTTGCGGAAGACGACAGCGCCCGCCCGCGAGCGGTCGAGCGCGGCAATTGCTTCATCCACGGTCATGGGCTTCAGCGGGAGGCGTTCGGAGAGGACGAAGCGGTTCTCATCCTGATCCACGGGCTCGCTCCCCAAAACGTTCAGGAGGACTGCGGCAGTCGGCTTGGGGCGGCGCTTGCCGGTGCGGCGGCGCTCGAGTAGGCGCACGGCCTGCCGAGACAGCTTGTCAATGGCCCCGTTAATCGAGGTCCGGATGTCGGCGGTCTCTTCCACGCCGACCACCGTGTGGTCATGAAATTTCAAGGTGAGTTCGGCGATCCGCCGATGCTTCTCGGCGGTTAGGATGACGTGCAAATCAAACTCGCCGCCTACGAGGCGAACGATTTTTCTAAGGCGCGCCTGCGTATAGCGGCGCAGGTCAGGACTGATTTCCACTTGCCGGCCGGTAAAATCAATGGGCATGGCGCCACCTCCTAAAAACAGTGACGAGTGATGAGTGACAAGTGACGAGCAGACAGTCCCGGCGCTCGCCGGGATAATCCGTTTTGCTCGTCACTCTTCACTCGTCACTCTTCACTGCTTTTTTCACGCTTTGACCCGACGTTGGTGGGTACTCGCGATGCGCATATCCTCGCGATATTTGGCCACCGTGCGGCGCGTCACACAATAGCCCACATCGCGCAGACGATGCGTGATCTGCTCGTCGGTAAGGGGATGCACGGGTTCTTCTTCGTCGATCATTTTCTTCACCAGGCGTTTCAGATTGATCAAAGAAGTGAGGCCGCCCGCCGGTCCCTGGACCGCCTCGGAAAAGAAATAGCGAAGCTCGTAAACACCTTGGGGGGTGTGCGCGTATTTGTTGGCAACCGCGCGGCTGACCGTGGAAGGATGCACGCCCACTTCTTCCGCCACTTCCTTGATCATCATGGGCCGCAGCTCATCGATGCCCTTGTCGAGGAATTCTTTCTGGCGGCGGATGATCGCCTCGCAAACCCGGATAATGGTCTGCTTGCGCTGCTCGATATTCTTGATGAGCTGAATCGCCGAGGTAAAGCGCTCCTTCACGTAGTTGCGCACCTCGCGCGTGGTGCCATCTTCACCCAACATGCGCCGGTAATGGTGGCTGAGGCGAAGCTGCGGAAGGCCATCCTCGTTCAGAACCACCTGGTACCCGTCGCCGGTGCGGACGAAAGCCACATCGGGCTCGATCAAACGCGTTTGTGCGTTATTAAAGCGCTGCCCGGGGCGGGGGTCGAGCTTGCGGATTATTTCCACACAGCGCTCCACCGCCTTCACTGGGCGGTCGAGGGCGCGCGCAATCTCGCGATATTGCTTGTTCTGAAGCTGCTTCAGATGCTCGGAAACAATTTGTTGGGCAAGAGTATTGTCGGGGGCCAGGGTGCGCAATTGGATGAGCAGGCATTCGCGCACGTTCCGAGCCGCCACGCCCAGCGGGTCAAACATCTGGACCAGCGTCAGCGCCTCTTCTACGTGTGCAGGTTGGTGGGCGCCTGACTGGGCGATCTCTTCCAGCGTCGCCGTGAGGTAACCATCCTCGTTCAGGTTGCCGATGATGGAATGCCCGGCTTCGCGCACGTCGTCCGAACAAATCGACAGACTTAATTGCCATTCCAAGTGGTCGGAAAGGGAGGTGGGCTGCGAAAGGAAGTTCTCAAACGAGGGTTTGTCAATGACCTCGGCCGCGGGAGACTTATAACCCGGGTCAAGGTATTCGTCGAAAAAGGATCCAAAGTCGATTTCTTGGAAAGAGTCCTGCTGGTCGCCGTTATGCGCGGGATGCTCGGCAGAAGGTGTGGCGTTTTTCTCCTCCTCGGTCTTCTTGGCCACGTCTTCGAGGGAAGGCACGTCCTCGGGGACTTCTTCCAGGACGGGATTGGCGACCATCTCCTGGTTGATCATCTCGCGCAGTTCGAGCTTGTTGAGCGCGAGTACACTGACCATCTGAACCAGGCCGGGCGTCAGAATTTGCTTCTGCGCCACCTTGAGATTCAGGCCGATTCTGGGAGAAGGACCACCCATAGTTCCTCAAAAGCAGTGACGAGTGACGAGTGACCAGTGACGAGCGGACAAAACCCGAAACTCGAAAATCGAAACTCGAAAATCGGGGCGGGTTTCGATTTTCGAGTTTCGATTTTCGCCTTCTGATTTCTCGTCATTCGTCACTTGTCACTCAGCACTTTTCTTTGATTGCCCGTCACTTTTCACTCGTCACTCTTCACTGCCCTTACATCGCCAGGCGAAAGGAGTCGCCCAAGTAAACACGCTTGACTTCCGCATCGTTGCCTAGTTCCTCCGGCGACCCGGCGCGGAAAATCCGCCCGTTATTAATGATATAGGCGCGGTCCGTCACTTGCAAAGTCTCGCGCACGTTGTGATCCGTAACCAGCACTCCGATTCCGGACTCTTTCAAACGAACTATGATCTTCTGAATATCAAGAACCGTCAATGGGTCAATACCCGAGAACGGTTCGTCGAGGAGGATAAAGGAGGGCGAAATCACCAGCGAGCGGGCAATTTCCACGCGCCGCCTCTCTCCCCCGGAGAGCAAGTAACCGTAACTCCGGCGAACCTGCTGAAGACCCAGGTCCTCGATCAACTCCTCCAAGCGCGCCCGGCGACGGTCCGCCGTCAAGGGCCGCGTCTCGAGCACAGCCATTATATTCTCTTCCACAGTAAGTTTGCGGAATATGGAGGGCTCTTGGGGGAGGTAGCTGATGCCTTCTCTCGCCCGGAGGTACATCGGAAAGTTCGTAATGTCTACTCCGTCGAGAAGGACCTGGCCTGCGTCCGGGCTGGTCAGGCCCACAATGATATAAAACGTTGTGGTTTTGCCCGCCCCATTGGGCCCGAGCAAACCCACCACCTCTCCCTGAGCGATCCTAAGGTTAATGTCATCAACAACCTTCCGGCCCTTATAAGACTTCGTGAGATCGGCTGTGGAGAGAATCTGCATTGTCGCTCATGGTGCGACGCGGTGCTTGGATAATGAGGGCGATTGGCCACCTCCGTCCACAAAAAGCCTATCATCGTGAATGAAGAATGTCAAACGCTGGCCGGTCGTGGAGCCCTTCTTCTCATCAACCAGAATGGGTGGACCACCGGTAAGAACGATCTTTCCGGGTCCGGCATAGTATTCCGCATGGTCACCGGTCCCGACGCGTCCCGGTTGTGTGACTTTCACGTTCCCGTCCGATTCGGCGTGGTCCACTTCCGAACCTTCCACCGTTTCTCCTTGGGTGAAATAGACGTCCAGACGGTCAGATTGCAGGGTGGTGCTTTCCGTCACTAAGCGAACATTGCCATGGTAACGAGCTCGCCGGCCCTGATCGAAATATTCCAAAAAGTCAGCGTGAACTGTCACTGGGCGCGTCTCTCCGGTCGAACGCGGAGCAGCCCCTTGCTCGCTGGCCATCGCGGCGGGTTGCAGATAGCTCGTCACCACCTGTGAGCCCGAACTGACCCGCTTTTGCGTACGGTAGACATCCAGCGACGAAGATTCCACGACGTCCGTCCCCTGCCAAGCGCGAACGTGCCCTTCATAGTGGACGGTTTGGCTCTGCCGCCGCGCCACCATCCGGTCCGCGAGCACATTGGTGGGCAGAGCCTGAGTCGGCGCTGAAGGAGCGCCGGGCGCCGAGCTGGGCAGATGGGTAGCTTGCACCCTGCCTTCACCCGTGAAAGTATTCGTGGGCATGTCGATGGTTATCTTCTGGCATTTAACCCGGCTGTTGCTGTCCCAGACCTGCGGGTGGCCGAGAAGCAACAGCGTCTGCGTGTGAGCGTCATAGTGTGCATCATCGGCGCTCGCCTGGCGGTCGCCATCACGGTATTGGAATTCCCCGGTTTGCAGAACCTCGCGCAGGGTTTGCGTGCCCACATCAAAGACCGCGTCCAGGCGGTCGGCTTGGCTCTGTTGCGTGGCGCTCCCGGCGGGCGCGGTGGCCGGGGGGCGGAAAAGCACCTGCGTGGGAGCGGTGCCGCGCAGGGATTCCATGCGGCTGCGGGCGTCGAACGTCATGAGGAACTGCCCGGCGGTAATGACCCGTTCCCCGGTTTTGGGATCGGCAGGGCTGATGAGGAGCGTTCCTGGGCCGACGGTTTCAGCGTTCTTCAGGCTATGGGTGTCGGGCCGAAAGTCAAACCGCACCTCGGCGGCTGTCAACGTCTTCTTCTCCGGGCCCTTGCCCGCCGGGGTTTTTTCCGGAAGGTTCAGCACCGGCTGAGATTCCAAATTAATGTGGACATTGCCCGTGGCCACACCCTGGAGCGGTTGCGGATGTTTGCCCGCCAGGTCCATCTCAACTCGTTCGGCGGTCAGGCGGCTGATGCTCCCTTTGCCTTTGGATTCGCCCACAACATCATTCTGTGCAGTAAGGTGGCGCAATTGCCCGGAGGCGACATCAAAATCCCCCTGCACGCGCTCGGCGTTAAGCTCCACGCCGCGGAGCGAATTGACATCGAAAGCTTTCGCGTGGCCTTCCAGATTGACCCGCGAAACACGATTGTGGTCATCAAGCGTGACCATGGCGCTTTCCGACACGGCGCGGCGCTCCCCTTCGGTTACCTCCACCGGGCCGGCCAGCGCTACTTGCCCGCCCTCCTTGTCATAACGAAGCGAGGAAGCCGTCAGATGAATGGGCGGTTGGGGAGCCTTCTCGGTCCCCTGGGGTAGATCTACCGCAACATCGTGGTTCAGCTCGAACCAACCATTGCGTGTGGCGTAAACCAAGCCCAGCGCCGTGCCGGAGGCAGGCCCCATGCGGAACTTGACGGGTTCATCGGTCTCGGCCAGTTCGTTCCCCTGATGATACGCAACTTTGGATGTCTCCAGGAAAACCCGGTGTTTGCCTCGCAAGCCGGCACCAGGGATGTCGCTCGCGTGCGTGCTCAACTCAATCTCCACAGGCCCGGAGCTAAGAAAGTCACCCGACTGGGGATCGTATTCGCAACGGTGCGTCCGCAAAATATCGCTACTGCCCCCGTTGCGGCCGTAAACCTCCACCGTGACCTCTTCCAGCAGGGTGGACTTGCTCTGCTGGTAAGACACCGTCCGCGCCGCATGGATAGTGAATACCGGGCGGTCTCCGTCCGAGCGCGTGAACGTATGGCCGGAAAGCTGTTGATGGACATCGGAAGCGGGACTGGGGAGATTGCGCGCGGGCAGGGTACGGCGAGTCGTACTGCCCCAGTAGGTGAGGCCGACGGCCAGTGCCGTCACGGAGAGACCTCCCACCACCAGGCCGGTCAGCCACTTTTGCGCCGGGCCCGCTCCAAACCTAATTCCCGGGTTGCCACGAACTCCCTTTCTGATGTGGCGGCAGCTTTACGCCGCCACGCGGCGAAGTGAACTCGACAGACATCTGGCGAGGCAAACTCGCCGCTACTACCTCAAACCGTACCGCCCCCGACCGCCACAAGATCCTTGATAATAAGTTGCAGGCTGGCCATGTCCTGATAGTTATTCCGTTCGAGGGTAAAAGCCAAGTCCACCTGCTGGCCTGCTCCGAGCGACGCCGTTCGCGCCCCCCAGCCCCACCCAAGCGCGTCAAGCGTGTGCGCTCCCGCTCCCACTCTCACCTTTAGATGCTTTTCCTGAAGGATGCGTGGCGTGGCAATCAACCGTACCCCGCATGCGCCAAACACCGGCGTGGGGTTCCCCATGCCGAAGGGCTCAAGCTGAACGATCTCCTCATAAAGCGGCCAGTCCACCTCCGCCAATTCTAGTGGCGCGTCCACCCGCAGCACCGGCTCCAGGTCCGAGGCCGTGAGGACGCTGCGCGCGTGCTCCTCAAAGCGCCGCGTGAGTTCCGGAATTCGCTCCACCGCCAGGGCGAAACCCGCCGCCTGTGCGTGCCCGCCAAAGCGCTGGAAGAGATCCCCGACCGACGTTAGCGCATCGAGCAGGTGAAAGCTCCTGAGGGAACGCCCCGAACCTACGCCCACTCCATCATCGATCCCAATTACCAGCGCGGGGCGATGATATCGCTCCACCACCCGCTGCGCCACAATGCCGATCACGCCGCGGTGCCACCCCTCGCCGGCCAGCACCAGAGTGTATTGCGCGCGGAGGTCGTCGCGACGCTCTAACTCCGCCACAATCGCGCGGAGGATTTCCTCTTCCACCCGCTGCCGCTCGCGGTTCAAGCGGTCCAGCCGTTCGGCAATGACGCGCGTGCGCGCCGCGTCGGGCAGCGTGAACAGGTCGATGACATCGCGCGCGTTTTCCATGCGCCCGGCGGCGTTCAAGCGCGGGGCCAGTCGAAAGCCCACGTCCCCGGCGCTGATTTCTTTGCCCGCCAGGCCCGCCAGCTCAATCAGTGCGGCCAAGCCTGATTGCGCCGGTTGGCGCAGACCCTCCAGGCCGAAGCGGGCGATGACGCGATTTTCGCCGAGCAGGGGAACCACGTCCGCAATCGTACCGATGGCGACGACCTTCAAGAAGGACTGAAGCAGCCGCGCGCTCAGCCGCTCGCCCAACAGCGCCTGCGCCAGCTTGAAGGCCACGCCCACGCCCGCCAGCGATTTCTCCGGATAGCCGCAGTCCGGCCGGAGCGGGTTCAGGATGGCGCAGGCGGGAGGCAAGTGAACGTCCGGCAGGTGATGGTCGGTGACGATGCAATCCACGCCCAGCTCGCGCGCTCGGGCCAGGACGGCGTGCTCGCGAATGCCGGTGTCCACGCTGATGACCACGCGGAAGCCCTTGGCCGCGGCCTCCTCCACCACCGGCATGCGCATGCCGTAGCCATCGGTGAGCCGGTGGGGGACGTAAGCTTCCACCTCTGCATCCAACATGCGCAGCGCCGTGAGCAGCACCACCACCGCCATGGTGCCATCCACGTCGTAGTCACCGTAGATCAGAATCTTTTCGTGGCGCTCCAAGGCGCAGCGCAAACGCGCGACGGCCTCGCGCATTCCGGCCATGCGCTCCGGGTCGTGGAGTTGCCCGAGGCTGGGATGAAGAAACGCCTGCGCCGCCGCGGGTTCCGAAAGTCCCCGTTGCACGAGCAAGCGCGCCACCAGCGGCGACAATTTCAGTTCTCGCGCCAGCCGCCGGACCGATTCTGCGTCAACAGGTGATTCGAGCCACCGCATAGGTTAGCCTTCATGGTGACAGAGGAAGAAAATGCTTGCAAGGGAGCAACTGCCGGGTTTGATTGTGGACAACCCATGAATGCCCATTACTACCCAGGGATAACCATTCGGGGAGCATGGACTAAAGGTCCTTTGGTGGACATCTTGACCTTTCCGCGCACGGACGGTGACAAAAAGTTAAATCTCATCACGATTGAGGAAGGCGCAGCTTCCCAATAAGCAACCGCCGCCGGTGGGGGGTCAGCTCGAATCCCCGGCCGGGCTTTCGTCAACGCCAGGCGACGAGACGCATTTCCCACCACGCTCTCGCCAAGCAGGAGAATCAAAAATAAGAGGGCGCTTTTGTCCGTCAGCCGAGACAATACCCTTGAAACCAGCTCCCCGCTGGTGGTAAAGATTCATCGAAAATAGGACGATTTCCCGTTCTCTCCCGAAAGCGATGGGTGTCATGTGTGCGAAATTGTTTTGTGTCCAAGCGGCCCGGTCTTGCCTGGGTTTAAGGACCCGCGCAACCCTCCTCGCCATTCTTTCGTTATCATTGCTGGCGACCTCAAAAGCCTCCCCAATCGCGAACGGTGATTCGGCCAAACCGGAAGGGGGCACAGCGCCGCTGGCATTGCCAGTGGTCCACTACCAAGGCCGGACGGAAACGCTTCGAGTCCCGGTGGTCATGGAGAAGTGGTCGGCCGCGGCCGTTCCCACGGCCCCGCCGCGACGGAAAACCGCTCGATTTGTGGGGCGTTTCCCGGGTTTCGAAGCCGCCATATTTTATTAGACCACCTGTCAAAGGGTCACTTTCCCTCATCAGGTACGGTACCCCGCGGACAAATTATGCGACAATATGACCTAGACTAACACTAGCTATCGGCAATATTGACTCATTTTTCATTTTTCGCTTGACAAACTGTTTTCGCAAGCGTAGAAGTTTCCCCATAGATAGCAACCATATTGTGGTTATTGTACGAAACGCCGTCACCCTTGCTGATATAGGAGGCCCGCCATGACGCAGCGGCTCAAATCCCGAAGCAATTTGATGGTTTTTGTCTACTCTATTTTGATCCTTCTCATTCCCGGTCATGTTATTGGGCAGACCGCCCCCGTTCCCATACGTGACCCCAACGCTGTCGCTCTCGCCAGCAAATCGCTTCAAGCGCTGGCGGGCAGGACGGCCCTCGCAGACATCACCCTGCAAGCCACCGCAAACTTCATTGCCGGATCCGACGAGGAAATGGGGCCGGCCACACTTGCGGCGTTGGGCAATCAGCAGAGCCGCGTCGCGCTGAGCCTGACCAATGGCCAGCGCACGGATATCCGTAGCGGCCCGGCGGGTGAGTGGGTCGACCCGGACGGCATCATCCATGCGATGGCGCTGCACAACTGCTGGTCTGACGCTGCCTGGTTTTATCCCGGCCTGAGCCTCCAGGCACTCAACAGCGATCCCGGTCTCGGCCTGGCCTACGTCGGCCCGGAGGCCAAGAACGGCGTGGCCGTCATTCACCTGCGCCTTTTCCGCGCTGTCCCCAGCACATCGGCGGGCATCAACGCCACCATTCTGGCCCTCAGCACCGAGGACCTCTACCTCGACGCCACATCCTTCCTGCCGCTGTTTCTCGATTTCAACGTGCATCCCGACACGGACTTCACCTACAGCATCCCGGTGGAAATCGTCTTCAGCGGCTACCAGAAGATAAGCGGCATCACCGTGCCCGCACACATTCAGCAATTCCTTAACGGCAGCTTGCTGTTGGACTTGTGGGTCGGGTCGGCCGCAATCAACTCCGGCCTTCCCGCCTCCGAGTTCGCCCTGACCACCACCGCAGGAGGTGCGCAATGATCCGACATTCTCTGAAATCTGCCATCCTCGCATTTGCCGTACTATTGGCGTGGCCACGGCCCTCCGGCGCGCAAATCCCCGTCGGCGTGCCGCGGTTCGGCAGCTTCAGCGGCGGTCCGGACATCGTCAACCTCGCCGATTTGAATGTTCATTACCAAATCCCGATCAGGCAGAAGAATGGGCTTGTGCCCTTCTACTACATCCTGACCTACGACAGCTCCGTCTGGCAGCCGGTGGGCACCTCGGGGCACCAAACCTGGCTGCCCCCTTCGAACTCGAACTGGGGCTGGCGGGTACTGACCCCCCTGGTTATGGGCTCGGTGACGTTCAGCGAGACCCAGGAGGTCTGCTACGACCTGAACTCGAACGCTTACAACTACAACCTCTACAGCAATTTCGCCTATACCGACCCGAGCGGAACCGTCCACCAAGCCCCCTCGGGGTTTGGAGTGTCCGACGAGAGAGATGTGGCCCCCATGTGCAAACCAACGGGAAAGCCACTCACCGGAAAATCGGTAATTTATGACGACTACGGCTACACCATCTCTGCCAGCATCTCGATAAGTGATTTCGACGGCAGCGACTATTACCCGAATGTGACCCTTTACACGCGCTCCGGCGGCACGATTGTTCCTTACATTGCGTCCTATGAACCCAGCCCCCAGTCACCCAGCGTTACGGACGCCAACAGCAACTCGATTACCGTTACTACTTCCAGCGGGACGACCACCTACACGGACTCCTTGAACACCACCGCGCTCACGGTCAGTGGCGCCGGCACTCCGGCCAGCCCCGTCACCTATACCTACGCTGGGCCCAGTGGCAACGTCAGCGCGTATGCGAAATACGCCTACTACAGCGTGCGGACCAACTTCGGCTGTTCCGGCGTCGGGGAGTATTCGCTGGCGAACGTCGCGCTCGTCGATGAGATCGACTTGGTTGACGGCAGTAAGTACACCATCGGTTACGAGGCCACCCCCGGCTATTCGGGTTACGTCACGGGCCGTTTGGCCTCCGTCACCCTGCCTACGGGCGGGACGATTTCCTACGCCTACTCGGGCGGTTCGAATGGCATCATTTGCGCCGACGGCAGCACCGCAACTCTCAAACGCTACACCCCCGATACCGGCTCGAACTACTGGCAGTATGCTCATTCTGAAAGCGGCACGGCCTGGACCACCACCCTCACCGACCCGCAGGGCAACGCCGCCACCTACAATTTCCAACAAGCCCAGGGAAGCCAAAACGTTTATGAGACCGAGCGGCAGGTGGGCAGCCTGGAAACGGTGCTGACCTGTTACAACAATAGCCCGAATCCTTGCACTAACGCTGCCAACACCACGAACATCAACCTGCCGATCAGCCAGCGAACGGTACTTACCACCCTCGGTGCGCAGACCGCGGAAACGAATACGACTTTCGACAGCGCCGGCTACGGCCTGCCCATCGAGGTCGACGAATACGACTGGGGGCCTACCATCGCGCGCAAGACAATTACTGCCTACGACTACAACACCTCGTGCGGCGTGACCAATACCTACGTGGTCTCCATGCCTTGCAGCGTGACGATTGAAAACGGTTCGGGCACGGCGCAGGCAAGCACCACTTATTCCTACTCCGCTAACGGGAATTTGCTGAGCCAGACATCCGACGGGTTGACAAGAAGTTATACGTACAACACTAACGGGACTGTGGCTACGGCCACGGATGCCAACAATAAGTCCACGTCATACAACTACGGGTCCGGGGGCTGCAATTCTGCCTTCCCCACAACCATCACCCCGCCCGCCGGTCCGGCTCGCACCCTGGTCTGGAACTGCACCGGTGCCGTGCTTACCTCCAGTAGCGACACCAACGGAACCACAACCTACGGCTACACGAATCCGTCCGACCCGTTCTGGCGTGTGACCTCGATTAAGGACCCCACGAATGCCGTGACCGATATCACCTATACCTCAAACTCGGTTGAAAGCGTGTTAAATTTCGCCTCCACCTCGACGGTGGACATCCTCACCACTTTGGACGGCCTGGGGAGGGTTAGCCTGACGCAGCGCCGGCAAGCGCAGGGGTCAACCACCTTCGATTCCGTCGAGACCACGTATGATTCTCTGGGGCGCACGTATAAGGTTTCGCCCCCTTACAGCGCAGCGGAGGGAGGCGCCTATGGGGGGTCCACGTGGAACACCACGCTCTACGACGCGCTCAAACGCCCGACGAGCGTCACCGACGCGGGCGGCGGCTCGGTGGCGTTCAGCTATTCCGCCAACGACATGCTGCGCACTGTGACCCCGGCCCCCACCGGCGAGAACCCGAAGAAGGCGCAGTACCAGTATGACGGTCTGGGGCGGTTGAAATCCGTCTGCGAGATCACCGGGGCCACGGGAAGTGGCGCGTGCACTCAAAATACCGCTGCCACCGGCTTTTTTACCAGCTACACCTATGACTTGCTCAACAATCTCAAGACGGTCTCCCAGAGTGGGCAGGGCCGCACCTACTATTACGATAGTCTGAGCCGCTTGACGTCGGAAGCCAATCCCGAATCGGGAACCACCAGCTACTTCTACGATACGGACTCGACCTGCGGCACATACGATGGCGACTTGGTAAAGCGTGTAGATGCGGTGGGGAATGTAATCTGTTACGCTCATGATGCGGTGCACAGGTTGTCGGCGGTCACCTACCCCAGCGGGCAGTATTCCTCCGTGACCCCCGCCAAACACTTTGTCTATGACAGCGCCACCGTGAACGGGGTGGCGATGACGAGCGCGGCGGGACATTTGGCGGAGGCCTACACTTGCACCGGCAGTTGCACGTCCAAGCTCACCGACCTGGGGTTTAGCTACTCGGCGCGGGGTGATGTCACGGGCCTGCTTGAATCCACTCCGAGTTCGGGCGGATACTATAGTGTAGGCGCCACGTATTGGCCAAATGGCCTGCTAAATGTGCTGAGCGGTACAAGCATGCCGACCATAACCTACACCCCCGATGGCGAGGGGCGGGTGTATACCATGACGGATAATCTCGGCAACACCCCCGTTTCTAACACCAGTTATAATGTGTTCGGGTTGCCGACCGGACTGGCTCTGGGTTCCGGCGATTCGGATGCCTACGTCTACGACCCGAACACCGGCCGTATGACCAAGTACCAGTTCAACGTCAACGGCCAGTCGATGGTGGGCAATATTACCTGGAACCCCAACGGCACGCTCGAGCAACTGGCTATTACTGACCCTTTTATTTCCAGCGATCAGCAAACGTGCAAGTACGTCTACGACGATTTGGCGCGCGCGGCCAGTATAAACTGCACGCTGAACCCGAGCGGCACCGCCAACTGGACGCAGGCGTTTAGCTTCGATGCCTTCGGTAATATCGATAAAACAGGTAACAATGGCGGAATCAGTTTCCTGCCCACGTACACGTCCAACCCTCCCACGAATCGGTATGCGTCGCTGCCGTCGGGCACCCCCAGTTATGATGCCAACGGCAACGTCTTGGCGGATGGTTTCCACAACTATACGTGGGATGCTGACGGGAATTGGGCCACCATTGATGGTGCTGTGATAATCTACGACGCTCTGGATCGTATTGTGGACGAGGGGCCCGGTCTTCCGTACGTGTATGGGCCAGACGGCAGCAAGCTAGGGTGGTATGCGAACCAACAAGCGCTCGGCAATGAACGAGCGCCCATGCCGGGTGGGGGGAGAGCGGTCTACGGGAGCAATCCGCCCCTCGCTCTGCAACAGTACTGGCACGCCAATTGGCAGGGGAGCACGCCGCTGGCCACGGGTCCTAACCGCACCGTATACCAGGACGGGGCGTTTGCGCCCTATGGGGAGCCATTCGCCGGCTACCCGAACGGGGATTTCACGGGGCAGGTGAATGATTGGGACCCTGATCTCTACGACTTCCTGTACCGCGAGTACCAGCTCACGCAGGGCCGCTGGGTTTCCCCCGACCCCGCCGGCCTCGCCGCCGTCAACCTCGCCAACCCCCAAACCTGGAACCGCTACGCCTACGTCACCAATAATCCCCAGGCCCTCACCGACCCGCTGGGACTGGGCGATTGCGGCGGAGACACGAGTTTTGATTGTAATAGCCCCGACCCTTGTGCGGGTACAGCCTGGGAGACTGACGCGTCGTGTCAAGGTCCAGGGGTGGCGGCATCGACTGGGGTTGGGGTGGCGGTCGCGGTGGGGGGGCAGCACCCGGTAACCCTCCCGTTCCCGGCCAGCCAGCCGGGAATGCTGGCTTTCCTAACGGCAGCACCGTGTGCGGGAAAATCATATACCCCGGGGTACCCCCGGATCCCAGTTGTACGAACACGACGTGGTCGCAGGACTGGCTTGCCATCTTGGGGCTTAGCTGGCCCGCCGCCTTTCTTTCAGATCTTTCTTCGCTGTCCAGCTTTGCGGCGGCACAACAAAACGCTTGGGATAAGGGGTATTACGGGTGCATGGGGAATGAACTGTTTCCTTACAAGGGCATCATCGCAGCAACGGGAACGGAGCTAGGCAAAGAGGGTGCCATTGAGGCTGCAAACAATAGCGCGTCAAAGATCGCTGGAATTTGGTACCATTTCACGGACGCTCGATTCACTGCTTGGGGTAAGTACTCAAAGGTCCTGGTGCCCAAGGCCACCCCAATCGTGAAGACCGCAATACAAGGCCTAAATGGCGTTAGCTGGGCCACTACCGATTATGAATTGGCAAGCGCAATCAATACTTGCTCAGGCACACTGTAGTTGTGGAGGGGGCTGTGCAGCGAAATGAATCTAGCCCAGGGATAGCACTTAGTATTGGTATATTAACTTTCGTTTGGGGAGTACTATTCCTCACGTCCGTAACGACTAGAGCAGTGGAGGCCGTCCGCGTTTTCTTGCCTTTTTGGTTTCCAACTCTTAACCTAGTATTCGCCCCTCTGCTTGCAGGCTTGAGTGCTATCGCGCGCGTACCTGCAGTGCCTCGCTTGTGCGCTTGCATTCTTATGTTCTGCTCCCTTTCTGCCCTTTACTTGTCGTATCGAAGCCATCCCATCGCTTTTCTTTCTGTGGTCGTACTGCTGCTGGTCGAGGCATATTGGTTTATTCCACGGTGGAACAAACACTGGCACGAAGGACCTCCCCGGCCTTGAGCGCAGAGGTACGCGTCTTTTGCGTCCGTCTAGCGTAAGGACAAGCTTGGCCCATCTTGTGAACTGAAAGGAGTTCACCTTGTAGATTACCCGTTCAACAAGTAGCCCGGCAAGCGCGAGGAGGAGCAATCGTTCCTGGCGAAGCCTTGCATACAGGCTTCGAACGCAGCTAAGGCTATTGCGTATGCGGCGTCACGAACGAATTATCTTGGGGGGACTGGGTCAATCTACCCCCTCAAGTCAAGCGTCGTCCGGTCGATCATGAGCAGATATTCTACGTTCACTAAGGCCGCCCCAATGATTCAGTTCGATGCTGCACTTGCGCAAGGCTTGGCCAGTGAAGTGTCGGCTGCGTACAACGGTGCATGCCGATGAAAAAGCGCGTCCAGAGGAGCAAGCTCCGCGATTTCGGCCTTTACGTGCTAATAGGCTTTGGAGTTTTAGGCTTGGCAATCCTATGCGTGCTCCACGCGGTGCGGACAGGAGGAAATGGACAGCTACCGATGCGTTGGATCGGCCTCGGGGGGGAAATGGTGTCAGGAACCATTTTATTCCGCCCGCCGGTCCGGCTCGCACCCTGGTCTGGAACTGCACCGGCGCCGTGCTTACCTCCAGTAGCGACACCAACGGAACCACAACCTACGGCTACACGAATCCGTCCGACCCGTTCTGGCGTGTGACCTCGATTAAGGACCCCACGAATGCCGTGACCGATATCACCTATACCTCAAACTCGGTTGAAAGCGTGTTAAATTTCGCCTCCACCTCGACGGTGGACATCCTCACCACTTTGGACGGCCTGGGGAGGGTTAGCCTGACGCAGCGCCGGCAAGCGCAGGGGTCAACCACCTTCGATTCCGTCGAGACCACGTATGATTCTCTGGGGCGCACGTATAAGGTTTCGCCCCCTTACAGCGCAGCGGAGGGAGGCGCCTATGGGGGGTCCACGTGGAACACCACGCTCTACGACGCGCTCAAACGCCCGACGAGCGTCACCGACGCGGGCGGCGGCTCGGTGGCGTTCAGCTATTCCGCCAACGACATGCTGCGCACTGTGACCCCGGCCCCCACCGGCGAGAACCCGAAGAAGGCGCAGTACCAGTATGACGGTCTGGGGCGGTTGAAATCCGTCTGCGAGATCACCGGGGCCACGGGAAGTGGCGCGTGCACTCAAAATACCGCTGCCACCGGCTTTTTTACCAGCTACACCTATGACTTGCTCAACAATCTCAAGACGGTCTCCCAGAGTGGGCAGGGCCGCACCTACTATTACGATAGTCTGAGCCGCTTGACGTCGGAAGCCAATCCCGAATCGGGAACCACCAGCTACTTCTACGATACGGACTCGACCTGCGGCACATACGATGGCGACTTGGTAAAGCGTGTAGATGCGGTGGGGAATGTAATCTGTTACGCTCATGATGCGGTGCACAGGTTGTCGGCGGTCACCTACCCCAGCGGGCAGTATTCCTCCGTGACCCCCGCCAAACACTTTGTCTATGACAGCGCCACCGTGAACGGGGTGGCGATGACGAGCGCGGCGGGACATTTGGCGGAGGCCTACACTTGCACCGGCAGTTGCACGTCCAAGCTCACCGACCTGGGGTTTAGCTACTCGGCGCGGGGTGATGTCACGGGCCTGCTTGAATCCACTCCGAGTTCGGGCGGATACTATAGTGTAGGCGCCACGTATTGGCCAAATGGCCTGCTAAATGTGCTGAGCGGTACAAGCATGCCGACCATAACCTACACCCCCGATGGCGAGGGGCGGGTGTATACCATGACGGATAATCTCGGCAACACCCCCGTTTCTAACACCAGTTATAATGTGTTCGGGTTGCCGACCGGACTGGCTCTGGGTTCCGGCGATTCGGATGCCTACGTCTACGACCCGAACACCGGCCGTATGACCAAGTACCAGTTCAACGTCAACGGCCAGTCGATGGTGGGCAATATTACCTGGAACCCCAACGGCACGCTCGAGCAACTGGCTATTACTGACCCTTTTAATTCCAGCGATCAGCAAACGTGCAAGTACGTTTACGACGATTTGGCGCGCGCGGCCAGTATAAACTGCACGCTGAACCCGAGCGGCACCGCCAACTGGACGCAGGCGTTTAGCTTCGATGCCTTCGGTAATATCGATAAAACAGGTAACAATGGCGGAATCAGTTTCCTGCCCACGTACACGTCCAACCCTCCCACGAATCGGTATGCGTCGCTGCCGTCGGGCACCCCCAGTTATGATGCCAACGGCAACGTCTTGGCGGATGGTTTCCACAACTATACGTGGGATGCTGACGGGAATTGGGCCACCATTGATGGTGCTGTGATAATCTACGACGCTCTGGATCGTATTGTGGACGAGGGGCCCGGTCTTCCGTACGTGTATGGGCCAGACGGCAGCAAGCTAGGGTGGTATGCGAACCAACAAGCGCTCGGCAATGAACGAGCGCCCATGCCGGGTGGGGGGAGAGCGGTCTACGGGAGCAATCCGCCCCTCGCTCTGCAACAGTACTGGCACGCCAATTGGCAGGGGAGCACGCCGCTGGCCACGGGTCCTAACCGCACCGTATACCAGGACGGGGCGTTTGCGCCCTATGGGGAGCCATTCGCCGGCTACCCGAACGGGGATTTCACGGGGCAGGTGAATGATTGGGACCCTGATCTCTACGACTTCCTGTACCGCGAGTACCAGCTCACGCAGGGCCGCTGGGTTTCCCCCGACCCCGCCGGTCTCGCCGCCGCCAACCCCGCCGATCCCCAATCTTGGAACCGCTACGCCTATGTGCGGAACAATCCCACGAGCTTGATCGACCCAACGGGGCTGGGAGATTGTGGCGGAAATACGAGTTTTGATTGTAACAACGGCGGGGTGCCACTGCCCCCCCCAAATCGTGGGGGCGGTGGCGATGGCGGTGGCGGCGGTGGTGTACCGGGTGGCACGTCATGCTACGTCGATAATGTCGAGGAACCCTGCTCTACCACCGGCATACAGCTACAGGCTGGCGCGGTGTCGCCGTGCCCGAACAACGTCTGCTCGGGCTTCTTCACTAACAAAGCTGGAGTCACCCAGTATTACCAATATTGGGCGTTTGCCGGTGCTGCGGGAGTAGCAAACGGCCTTTATCCGGGCTTAACGCCGCTCAACCCTAATGCACTTGCCGAGAACCTGTCTTTAAGTTACGAGCAATTCGTCAGCACCCATCCCGGCTTGGAAATAGGCGGGTATATCTATACGGATGGCCGGGCAGGAGTTGGCAACTCCACAGTTTATAACGATCCGAATGATTGGGGAGGCGTCGACCCGAACCCGGCATTCAACCTCATCCCCTCCTACGGCGATCCCGTAGGCTTTTGGCACTCGCAGTTTGGCGCCGATTTCAACGACCCTCAGGATAGAGGCACCCCGGCGGTTCCATCCTATGTTGGAACCCCCAAGGGCACTGTGTTCATGAACACCGGCCCCGGTACGACATGCATCCTGACCGGTCCTAACCCGAACAGCGTGTTGTACAGCGGATGCCACTGAAAGCCCACTCAGGAGGCTCAATGAGTCTTGACTCTCTGAATCACACAGTGCGCAAGGCTAGCATCAAGGCGCCCATGCAGGTCGATGGCCCTTTTGGGCGACGGCTGCAAGCCGTTCTCTGTACGGGGGCACTCAGCCTCGCCGTTTCGGCCGGAATCGCCTCTCAATTTTTTGCCTCGAATTGCGACGCGCAGACCACCAATTGCGCCGGTAATTTCATTCCACCGGATGAGTCACCACAGTATTTTCCGACGCGCGTGTTCGGAGTCAGCGATCCCGGCTTAGCACCTGTGACCGCTTGTTTGTTGCGCGCAATGGAGGAAAAACCCTTAATACCCCCAACGGCCGTTACCGGGCGCGGGGTATACCGGCTTACGCTGATGCCTAGCTGGGGAGAACAATCCGTCGTGCGCCTCGAGCTGCGAACCGACGGAACCGGAATGCTGGTGAAAAAGGAGGTGCGAAGCACGTCAGAGGCGGGGACACTGACCGTCAATGTGAGCCAGGAGGTTTCGAAGAAGAACGTCGACGAGTTTGATTCCCTCCTGAACAAATCGGGTTTCTGGTCAATGCCTCCTCTCTTGGTGTGGTTCGGCAAAGGTAGGTGGTGGCCTAAGCTCGATATGGGCGGCATCTTAGGGGTCCTTGAAGCGGCTAAGCCGGGCGATTACCATGTTGTGACACGCTCCCTGCATTACAAGCCAGCGCCACGCGAGCCTTACGACGAGCTTACTTCGTACCTGTTCAAGGACCTCGCTCACTTTGAGATTCCCCCAATACCGCCAATACCGTCCAAGCATAAGCACTAGCGGGGTGGCGCGGAGGAACGGTGGGGGAAATGGTGTCAGGAACCATTTTAGGGGGAAATGGTGTCAGGGGGGAAATGGTGAGGGGGAAATGGTGTCAGGAACCATTTTATTTTCGAGGGGGGAAATGGTGTCAGAGGGGGGAAATGGTGTCAGGAACCATTTTATTTTCGATCCCGAAGGGCCTTTCTTTTCCGGCCCCGCACCGCCCAGAGTGTACTCTCCTGCGCCATGCCCTTCCACACCGCGTTTACAGTCCCGGCGAACTCCCACCTCCCCGAACACCCATCCCAGCCGAAACTGGACGATATGCACAACAACCCGTTGACCGCGCGGCCTGGTGAGTTCCCCCGGGGACTGGCCGTGGTCAAGCTGGAGGTTCTACTATTGGCAAGATGCACCGATTCTCCGCGCGGATCGGATGCGTTGAGTTTAACTCACGCGAAGTCCCTTCGTGATCGCAGACACCAAAAGTCGGGTGTCTGCGCCAGCCGGCCCTTATTCCTTTAGCCGTCGTTGACGGCGGGCCGGGAAGCCGGTAGAATGGCTTATTCGGGCTCTTGCGGGAAAGGACTGCCAGTTCTCCATCCTGTTTTAAGCCCCACCATCCGCAGAACGAAGGACTAATTATGAATGCGAATGATCTCCGACCCGGAATGATCATCCGGCACAACAACGAACTTTTTACCATCTACAAGGCCGAGCACCGCACCCCCGGCAACCTGCGGGCCTTCGTGCAGGCCAAAATGCGCAATCTGCGCACCGGCGCCATGAATGACCACCGTTTCCGCTCGGAAGATACCGTGGAGAAAGCGCTCATCGACGATGTCGAGATGCAGTACCTCTATGCCGACGGCGATTCCTACTACTTCATGAACACCGCGAATTACGAGCAGATCCGCCTCACCAAGGAGGCGGTTGGCGATCGCGCCGCCTACATGATCCCCGAAGTTATGCTCAAGGTGGCATTCTTTGAGGGCCGCCCCGTGGATGTGGAGTTGCCTGCCACCGTGGACCTGAAGGTGGTGAAGACCGAGCCGGGCATCAAGGGGGGGTCCGCGACCAACGTCACCAAACCCGCCACCCTCGAAACCGGCGTGGTGGTCCAGGTGCCGCCCTTCATCAATGAAGGCGAGGTCATCCGCGTCGATACCGCCGAAGGCAAATACCTCGAGCGGGCGAGCTGATTTTCGATTTGGGATTTTGGATTTTTGGATTCCGCGCAACGCTCTCCAGGACTAAACGCCAACTTCTTCGAGCCCCCCGAAGAAAAGATTCACCACAGAGGCACAGAGGGCACGGAGAATAGACGCAGATAAGAACGATGCGCCAACTCATGAACCGTAATCCAAACCCGCGCAAGCCTAAGTAATTATCTCTGTGGTCTCTGTGCCTCTGTGGTGAATCCTTTTGCATTGCGGCTCGGCCGCAGCCGTCGGCCAACACGATCGTCAATTTTGGTACGCGAGGCTTTGACCCATGATTCGCTATTCAAAGACCTGTTGCCTGCTCTTCCTGGCCATTCTTCTGCCCTCTGCCTTCCTGGTGGGCGCCGATGAAACGGTGAAGTTCCAAAAACAGGCGAATTCCGTCGAGGTGCTCATCGGCGGAAAGGCCTTCACCACTTACTACTTTGGCCCGGATTCCCCCAAGCCCTATCTGCACCCCTTGCGCTCGGCGCAAGGCACCGTGGTGACGCGCGGGTTCCCCATGCGCACGGATATCCCCGGCGAGGTCCGCGACCACCCGCACCATCGCGCCCTGTTCTTCGCTCACGGCAATATTAATGGCGTGGATTTCTGGGGCGAGGGTCCACCCAACCAAGCGGCGCAGACCGCCAAGGGCGTGTACTACCCGGCCAGCGGGGAATTGCCCACCGGGCGAACCGTCTTCCGCAAGCTCGATGAGGCGAAGAGCCGCGGCCAGAGCGGCACCCTGAAGGCAGAGTTCCAATTGCTGGGCCCTGACGGCAAAGCCATGGGCAGTGAGACTCAGGAGTACACTTTCTCGGGCGACGCCACCACGCGCGTCATCGACTGCACCTTCACGCTCGCGGCCGATCAAGGCATCCCGCTAAAAATGGGCGACACCAAAGAGGGGACGTTTGCCATCCGCGTCGTCAATGGGCTCTCCAAACCCGGCGTCAAGATGCTGAACTCGGAAGGCAAGGTGGGAGAAGACCAGATCTGGGGCAAGCGCGCCGACTGGGTGGATTACTCCGGCGAAGTGGATGGCGAATCCCTGGGCATCGCCATCTTTGATAATCCCGCCAACATCAAGCACCCGACCTATTGGCACGCGCGCGACTACGGGCTGTTCGCGGTCAATCCCTTTGGCGAACACGACTTTTACCACGACCCCAAGCGCGACGGCAGCGTCACCATCGCCCCAGGCCAATCGCTCACCTTCCGCTACCGCGTGCTGATCCACCACGGCGACGCCGCCGAGGCCCAGATCGCCGATGCTTACAACCGTTACGCGGCGGGACGGTAAAGACCGTGGCTAGTGACTGGTGGATAGTTGATAGTGGTTAGTGGCTAGTGTCCTGAGTCAGAGGGGAGTTGGTTCCTAGCCACTAGCCACTAACCACTAGCCACTAACCACTGTTTTTTCGAGGTCATCATGGATCGTTTGATAAAAGCCCGCGAAAATGGGAAGTTCAAGCAGATCGTCGAGCCCGGCACGATGCGCTTCCTTGACTTCGCCACCGTGCAACTGGAAAAGGGTGAACGCCACTCTCTACAGACGGGCGCCCGCGAATACGTGCTCGATATCTTTTCCGGCGCCGTAACCCTGATCATCAGCACCGTCGGGCGCAGCAAGGAGATATTCGGCCGGATCGGAAAGCGCGCGGACGTATTCTACGGACCGCCGGTGATGAGCTACATCCCTCCCCATTCGCAACTGGAAATCAAAGCGGACTCGGCCGCGAGCTTGGGAATTTTCTCCGCTCCCTCGAGCGCCCAGGTCCCGGCGGCGCTGTTGGAAGGATCGACGGTGATCACCCAGCAGGTGGGCCGCGACAATTGGCAGCGGACCGTTTACTCGGCCTTGGGTGAAAACGTCCCGGCAGAGCGCCTGCTGGCCGGCGAGACGCTGAACCCTCCCGGCAACTGGTCAAGTTTTCCGCCGCACAAACATGACCGCTCCAACCCGCCGCAAGAAGCCGTGATGGAAGAAATTTACTACTTCCGCGTCAAGCCCGTGCAAGGTTTCGGGTTTATCTGGACCCACACCGCCCCCGACGACCCGGCGGGATTTTCCGATGTTTTTGTGGTGGAAAATGGCGACACGGTTCTGTTGCCGAAGGGTTATCACCCCGTGGTGGGCGCTCCCGGCTACGAACTGCAATACACCTGGGTGCTCGCCGGTGAAGAGCGGCGCTATGGCGCGTGGGCTGAAGACCCGCAACACGCCTGGGTGTTGAACCCATGACAGGGCCCGGCCCCACGTCCACGCGAGCGAACTCGCGGTAACGCCGGAACCGGCGCAGGGCGAAATACCTGCCACTCCGAAGGAGACTCGTGCCGATCACATCCCCGGATTCCGACCCTGCGGCCGGCCCTGCTCCCCGCCCGGTTTCGCTGGCTGCGCTCCAGATTCCGAATCTTCGCTGGGCGATCTGCGGACTCTTGTTCTTCGGCACCCTCGTCAATTACATCGACCGCGGCACCATCGCCATCCTCGCCCATTATCTTCAGGGACTTTTTCTGTGGAAGGAAAGCGACTACGGATGGATTGTCTTTTCCTTTCAGCTTGCCTACGCCATCATGATGTTGGGGTTCGGCGGCATCATCGACCGGCTGGGGACGCGCGTGGGCTACGCACTGTCCATGGCCGGGTGGTCGCTGGCGGCGATGGCGCACGCTCTGGCGCGGGGAGTGTGGTCATTTGCCGCGGCGCGCTTCCTGCTGGGGGGGGGTGAGGCCGGCAACTTTCCGGCATCCATCAAGGCCATTGCGGAATGGTTTCCCAAGCCGGAGCGCGCCTTGGCCACCGGGATTTTCAACTCCGCGACGGCGGTGGGAACGGTGGTCGCCTACCCCCTCGTGGGTTGGCTCTTTCTCGAATGGGGCTGGCAGGCCGCCTTTATCGGCACCGGCGCGCTGGGCTTGGTGTGCCTGGCGGCCTGGCTGGCGCTCTACCGCTCGCCCCGGCGGCACGCCTGGCTGACGCCGAAGGAACGGGTCCACATCGAAGCTCAGGATGCGGAAGATGAGGATGGGCCGGGAGAAACCCTGTCGTGGCATCGAATTCTCTCCAGCCGGAAAGCTTGGGGATTCACCTTTGCCAAGTTCATGACCGACCCCATCTGGTGGTTCTACATTTTCTGGCTGCCCAAGTACTTTATCGAGGTGCGCCACTTTTCGATTGCCGCCCTCTCGCTGTTCGGAGTCGTTCCGTGGATCGCGGCGGTACCGGGCTCGATTGCGGGAGGGTGGCTCTCCGGATTTCTGCTTTCGCGAGGGAGTTCAGTGACCTTCGCGCGCAAAACCGCGCTCTTGACCTGCGCCCTCATGATGCCCGCCGGCATCCTGGCGGTCTTCGCCCCCAGTCCCTGGTGGGCGCTCGCCTTCGTCTCCGTCGCCACCGCCGCGCACCAAGGCTGGTCGGCCAATGTTTACACGCTGGCGTCGGACATGTTTCGCAAGAAGGACGTGGGGTCAGTGGTGGGATTGGGGGGCGCCGCGGGCGCCGTGGGAGGTATGATCATCGCGCCCGTCGCGGGTTACACCTTGCAGTGGTTCCACACCTACGTTCCACTCTTCATCATCGCCGGGATTATGCACCCGCTGGCCATGGTGGTGGTCCACGGCCTCCTCCCGCGCATCGAGCCGGCCACGTTTCCCGCGGCGGCCCACTCGTGAGGCGGCCGGCCGCGCGTTTCAAACTGCGGCTTCGCTAAATCGGCATTCTGCGCTCGCCACGTGCGCTCGCACAAACCGCAGCAAATCCGCGGGGGGAACCGGCTTTTCCAGGTAGTCGATGGCGCCCATCTGCATGGCTTCGAGATAGCAGGGCATTTCGATGCAGCGCGTCAGGACCAAGACGGGCAGGTGGCGGTTCAACTGCATGGCGCGGTCCAGCACCCTGCGCCCCTCGAAGGCCTGGGTGCCCTGGCTTACCACCACGAAGTCAAACGTCTCCGTCTCCAGGCATTGAATGCCCGCTTCAAAGGTCGTGCAGGTGAAAACCTCGAATCCCTGGCCTTCCAGGATCAGACGCAGGATCCTCAAGTCGCCGGCTTCCTCGTCGACAAGAAGGACCTTGGTAACTCGAGTTGTAAACTCGTTCCCGCGTTGCGTAGATACGTCGCTAGACATGGGAGTTCTCCATGACGAAATGAATCGGCCCCGTCCCCCAATCGAGTTGATCGAACGTCCAGTCTGACCCGGGGAAAGTTCTCCCTCCCCGCTTTTCATCCGAGGAGTCTGATCAACCTGTGTTAGTCCCTAAGTTTCACGAAGCGTGCGGCAAGCATGGTCGCCCCCTGGGTCTGGAAAAAGAAAGCCTGCCCTGGCGAGGGAATTAGAATCAGAACGGCAGGTTAAATGAGAGCGGCGAAACGACCCAGGAGTAGCCTCCGATCTCTGCCACCCATCAACGGCGTGGCCGACTGAAAGCCGCGGGACATGCGCGAGCGGTTGATGAACTCGACGAGCAGTTTCCGGATGTTTAAAATTCGCTCCGGATGAATCTGCGTCGAACAACGTGGGAGCCCGTCGGGTAGGCCCGCATTGGCTTTGCTCTCATGTGCGAAGCAGGCCCTGCCCTGCTAATTTCAGACTAACAAATCCAAACGCAGAGCATGAAATACTTCGGGAGTGTAATCATTCGATACTTAATTGTCAAGATGTTTTTTGATTGTTAATCAAAAAGTCCGCACCGATACCTCCTGAAATGTACGAATCTAATATAAGTCATTATTTATCAGTAGCTAAGGTCGGGTGTTGAGAAATTAAATAGTTGAACAAGAAAATTCTTCTGCCCCTTGCCATACAAAAGTTATCCAGGAATTGTCCCGCCCTTGTACTGCCCTGTTCGCCCGCTTATTTACCATATAGTCAATAAGCGAAGATAAAGGACAAATGGACTTAACCCCGCCTGCGGCGCCGAGGGTGTGGAGCTGGGACGAGCGCCACAGGCGGGTCAACCTCGCGGGGTCAGGCGGTATGGGACATGCCCAACCCACGCGGCGGCGCATGCGTGGTCACCAGATGTTCCATATCCGGTGGCGCCAGCGGCTTCTCCACGTAATCCACCGCGCCTAGTTGAATGGCCTCGAGGTAACAACTCATGTCAAGGCTTTGCGTCAGCACCACCACCGGAGTGTGCCGGTTGCGGGCCAGGGCACGCTGTACAACGCCACGCGCTTCAAAGGCCTTACTGCCTTGGTTCACGCTTCACCCCTGCGCTTGCGGCCGGGCCGATGGCCATTCCCGCCGCCCCGGCCGATGAACTCGTCGGCATGGGCGCCCTTTTCTTCGCTTGACCTTCCTACAGATTACGATATGCTGCCCCAACCGTGCACAGCGCGAGTGGGAGATGAATCGATCAGGCAATCCGGTCCCGGTCAAGAGCGCTTCCGATGCCGGTCTTTTGGCGGTTTCAAATCTCCGCCGTTGGACGCTGGTCGGGCTGCTCTTCGTCGCATCCTTCATCAACTATCTCGACCGCGCCACGATTTCCGTGGCCTTGCCGCTCATTTCCCTCGATCTGCATCTCGGCCCCGAAACCAAAGGGCTGCTGCTCTCCTCATTTTTCTGGTCCTACGCCTTGATGCAAGTCCCCATTGGCTGGTGCGCGGACCGATGGAATCTCCGCTGGCTTTATGCCGGGCTATTTGCCGTTTGGTCGCTCGCCTGTGGACTGACCGGTTTCGCCGGCAGCCTGCTGGTGCTGATTTTGCTGCGAATCCTGCTGGGCATTGGAGAGTCGATCTATCTTCCCGGCGGAACCAAAATCGTTGGAATGCTCTTCCCTTCCGCGGAGCGCGGCTTTCCTTCCGGGCTCTTCGATAGCGGCACACGGTTGGGGTTGGCGGTGGGAGCCCCGCTGATCGCGGCGCTGATTATGTCTTGGGGCTGGCGGAACATGTTCGCCCTGGTAGGGTTCTCGGCCATCATCTGGGTGGCGCCCTGGCTTCTCGTGGCCCCCAAGAATCTGCAAGGTGTGCGAACCGTTGACGTGCCTCCCGGCTCGCCGCCGGCGCGACGGATTCGCTTCAATCGCAATCTGCTGGGTATTTGCCTGGGATTTTTCTGCTACGACTACTATTGGTACTTGTACGTTACTTGGCTTCCCGATTATCTGATCACCGTCCGCCACTTGACGCTGGTGCGCGCGGGCTTTTACGCGGCGTTGCCCTATTTGGTTTTCGGCATCTGCCAGGCGGTGGGTGGGTGGCTTGCCGACTGGTTCATTCGCTGGGGTTGGGATCAGACCCTCACGCGCAAAACCATGATCACGATTGCATTTATTTGCGGCCTTCTGCTAATCCCCGCGGCCCGCGCGGATAGCGCCTTTGCCGCTCTCGCCTTTCTCATGGGAGGCTCGCTCGTGGGACTCGCCGCGGGCAATATATTCGCCATTGTTCAGTGCTGCGCGCCGCCCGATGAAGTGGGCATCTGGACGGGCTTTGAAAACTTTGCCGGGAACATCGGGGGCATCCTGGCGCCCCTCCTCACCGGAGTCCTGATTGCCCGCACCGGCACCTACCTGCCGGGCTTCGCCCTTGCCGCGGGCGTCCTGGTGGCCGGCCTGCTTGCGTATTGGTTCATCGTCGGCGAACTCCATTCGCTCGCCGTGGCAAGGCCGTCCGATTAGATTCTGATAAATTCCTTCTTTCGATACATCCAATAAAGTATTAACCAGACGACGGCAAATGCCGCGCTGGCCTCGACGAATTCCGCCCAACGGCCCATAAGAGGCAGCAGGTTCCCCACGAAGATGTTGCCCACGTGGCGGAAATCAAAGATTTCGGTGGCCACGTAAACAGCAATGGAATTCATGCCGATCACGACAAATCCGAAGGCCCACCGCTGATAGCCGAGCACGTCGATGATCCAGTAGAAGAGCGCCAAGGCCATGAAGCTCACGCCGCCCGAGATCAGCACGTAAGAACTTGTCCACATCAGCTTGATCACGGGAAACGACAGGCTCCAGACGAGTCCTCCCACCAGACTCACCGCGCCCGCGGCGAGCAGGCGATAGACCTTGCTCATCGGCGTGCGGCGAGACATCAGCATCTGCCCGGCCAGCACTCCCAGCAACACGGAAGCGCCGAAGCCCAGATAGCTCAGGAACCAGGTGTTCTTACCGTAATGCAAGTGGCCGAGAACAAGCTGGTCCACGTAAGTCGGCAGGTTGCCTTGCGGAGTCAGGACTCCGGCGCCAACCCCGGGCACAGGGATCAGCATCACCATGGCCCAATAGGCAAGAAGCAGAGCGGCGATGGTGGCCGCATGCCAATTCGGCTTTACCTTCAATGTCACGATGGTCGCCACCAGATAACCCGCGGCGAGTCCATGCAGCACGCTGTAACAGGGACGGAATCTCGACCAATCGAGCAGGAGGAGATTGCCCTGCGTGATCGTTCCCAGGCAGAACATGACGATGGCTCGCCAGAGGGCATGGAGCAGCAGGGTGCGGTCACTCTCGCCCCGGGCCCGCCGGTTCGCTACCCCCAGCGGGATGGCCGCCCCCATGACGAACATAAAGAGCGGCCAAATGAGGTCATAAAGATGCAGGCCCTGCCAGGGCACATGGTCGAACTGTTCGAGGAACTTGTCGAAAAACGGGCGCTGGATAACCTTACCCAGGCCGAATAGGATCGCGGTGCCCCCGGTAATCCAGAACATATCGAAGCCGCGCAGTGCATCGAGCGAGACCAATCTTTCCCTGCGCGGCGGCAACGTGGGGGGTGCATCGCTGGCCGGCTGCCGGCGTTCTGTTTCAACTTCGGTAGCTCTCATGGATTCCATTGGGCAATCCCCATAAACACCCTGAGGCGGAAAGCAGGGCGCGGGCTGACTCCTTGATTCCAAATCGGCCGGGGAAAGAGGAATACGTTTCGCCCTGCGGGTCGGCAAGCTGGCACATTTCCCGGCTCTTACGGCGCGGAGAAAATGATCTTCTCATTGGGGTCCAGGAAGGCCAAGGCGGGACCGGACGGATTGGAGGTCAGTCCGGCTCGAATCTTCCCTTCCGCATCGTAGAGACCCAGAACTGGCCCACCCGTGGTCACGGCAAGGCCCGCTCGCCGCTTCTCATTCGCATCGTAAAGAGCTATAACCGGTCCCAGATCCTCGACGCCCAAGGCCAGCCGTGCTTTACCCTTCGCGTCACGGATGCTAAGGGCGGGTTCGGCGCCTTGCAGGCTGAGTCGGATTCGCCCTTCCCCTTTCTCGTCGAACAAGGTCAGGTTCGTGCCCATTGCCGAAGCGCCGAGTTCAACGCGTTGTTCGTCGCCACCTCCGTGCACGACAAGTCCGCTCAAATCTTTCGTCGCGTACAGCCAGGATTGTGATTTGCCGTTCGCATCGAAGAGGACGACCGCCGGCCCGTTCGCGGCCAGCCCGATGGTCAATCTTTTCTTCCCCTCCGGGTCAAAGAAGTTCAAACTCGGCCCACTTGGGGTCATGTCAAGAACGGCGCCGGTTTTTCCCCATTCGTCCTTGAGGACAAGCTTCTCCGCCTCCACAACCCGGGGCGATTCCCCAACGGCCATCAGTAGAAAACCGCCGGCGAGCACCGAAAAGACCCGAACGAGCTCCCGGGCTAAAATCCCTTGCATCGCCCAAGACGGCTCGGCAATGAGCATGACCGACAGGCAGATCGCCGTCACAAGGAGGATTCGTTTTGCTGCCGCATTGGCGGTCAGGGCTTTAAGCGTCTGGTAACCTGCTTTCAGTTGTGTCATGTGGGCTCCTGGGATTCGGGATGGAACCAGAACATTCACCGGCCGGCTGTCCATCTTCGTGAGGTCGGCCGGCCTTGGAGGGTTCAGCGAACTCGCTGCCGGGGCCTTAAAGGATCATTGCCGCAGACCGCCGGACGAGACTCTTTCAGCAAAGGACGACCTTTTCCCGGTTCCTGGAAACGCCGCGCGTGGCATTGCGCGTATCCACGACGAGCGGCGCATGGTCCACGATCATCTGATAATCATACGCAGAATGGTCGGTCGCAATGACCACGCAATCGTGCTGTGAGAGACCCTCCGCGGTCAGGGGAAGTGACCGCATGTGGGAAAAGTCGTAATGACGCATTCGGTGGAGGGCCGGAGTGTAGGGGTCGTTGTATTCCACCCGCGCTCCTCGCTTCAGGAGCAAATCGATGATCTTAAGCGCCGGGGACTCCCGCACGTCGTCGATATCCTTTTTATAGGCTACTCCAAGGACAAGGATCTTGGACCCCTTCAGACTTTTTTCATGACGGTTCAGAGCCCCCGCCACCGCCTCCACCACCATGTAAGGCATATTGGTATTGATCTCGCCCGCCAATTCAATGAAGCGCGTGGCGAAATCGAACTCCCGGGCCTTCCAGGAAAGGTAGTACGGATCCAGGGGAATACAGTGCCCTCCCAGCCCCGGGCCAGGGTAAAAAGGCATGAAACCGAAAGGCTTCGTCGAGGCCGCATCGATGACCTCCCAAATATCCAAACCCATCCGCAGGCAGAGCAACTTCAGTTCGTTCACCAAGGCAATATTGACGCACCGAAAGATGTTCTCGAGCAGCTTGGTCATCTCCGCGGCACGGGTCGAGCTGACGGAAATGATCTTGGGCACGATCTGGGAGTAAAGGTGCTCTGCGGCTCGAAGGCTGGGAGGGTTTAGTCCTCCGATGACCTTCGGAATGGTCCCCACATTGTATTGCTTATTACCGGGATCCTCCCGCTCGGGCGAAAACGCCAGATAGAAGTCTCCTGCGATGTTCTTGTTTTCCTCCCCGCTCGCAATCGGACAACGCAACCCGCTTCGCTCTAAGATCGGCAAAACCAGTTCCTCGGTGGTGCCGGGGTAGGTCGTGCTCTCCAGAATCACCAACTGCCCGCACTGCAGATTTCCCCCGATGGCGTGAGCAGTCTGCTCAACATACGTCAGGTCGGGCTCGCGCCGGTCATCAAGGGGCGTCGGCACGCAGATTAGAATTGCCTCAACCTCTCGGAGCTTGGAGAAGTCGCCCGTGGCAGTAAAATGTCGGCTGTCCAGTTGCCGCCGGATTTCTTCTGCCGGGATATGTCGAACATAGCTTTGGCCCGCATTCAGTTTCTCCACCTTGGCGGGATCAGTATCAAAACCCCAGACCAAGTGACCCCGTTCCGCAAACCTTAGAATAAGAGGCAATCCTACGTATCCGCACCCGATAATGCCGATTTTGAGATTTGACCCCTTGAAGTACTCCGGTGAACGCACTTCGTTTCCCATGTACCCTCCTGTGCTTCCTCAAAACCTCAATAATATGGAAAAACTGAGTCGCTGTAACTGAAAAAATTAACCTCATGGTTGCGGACAGCAAATTTAAGACAAACAGTCACCCCCTTTAGCCATAATGGAAGAATGGCTTTTAGGGATGGCACCTAATTGTCCGAGATCGTTTCTACGCGCCATGCGGGGAAAACAGATGAGCGGCACGATCCTGGCTCAAAAAGCTGACGGTCGGCCGTGGATACTGTGCCCGTTTAGGGGGCCAAGGGAGCCCATTAGTCCGCATCCTTCAAATAACTGATTATAAATAACTTACATGAACTATTTCTGCGGCCAAAAAGATAGGTGCAGCATCTTGCAGGTAATGTGCATGATGCCCGTCCGTGGCCAAAAAGTGGATTTTCGCCCAACTTTTAGAATCAGCAAGTTACGAGTTTATATATTTGGAACATGAATTGCTATATCAAGTGACGAGCATCTGTGAGTGATATGCCAGGACGCCGGGCAGCAAGTTAAAGGTGTTCCTGCTGGGGGTGTGGTATACTTACCGCTATCGTGCGCCACAGATGAGGGGCCATTTTTATGTTGAGTCGGGCCCGCGCTCAATAACCTTTGTGACGAAGAGGCCTAAATGAAAAAGAACATGTTCGAAAGCTGCCAGAGAAAAACCAACCCCAGAGCTGCCTTCTGGTGCATGGCGGTACTTGTGTTGATCGTTTCCTTCCCAGTCGCAGGGCTTTGCCAAGACCCAGCTACCACGGGACCAGCTAACATCGCGTATTGGAACGGCGGAAACGGAGCTTGGTTTGGATCCGGGGGCGGCACCAACTGGGTTTGCCAAGTCAGTGGTAGTGAGTACAATTGCGTGCCACCCAACGACGCCTCGTGGACCGCAGTCATCGGCGCCGCGGGCCCAAACCTTAATGGCAACGTCGGGTTGACTTTGAACTCGTCCACCACCGTCGGCGCACTGCTGGTCGGCAATGGGACCAATGGTAGCTTGGTCGTAACGGGCGGCAACACGCCCGGCCCCACGCTAACCGCCGGCACCATCGTTGTCGGGGTAACGCACTCAGGTTCCACCCCGGCTCCGGACTCGATGACCATCAGCAATGGGGCCATTGTCAATGACCTGAACGGATACATCGGGGACCACGGGAGCGCAACTAAGGTGTCCAACGGTGTGGTCACGGTCACGGGGGCGGGGTCTCAGTGGAACAACTCCGGAACGCTGGAAGTAGGACACAATGGAAATGGCACGCTGAACATCAGCGCAGGAGGGTCGGTTAGCGCTGCGGTCGGCGTTATCGGCGCCAATGGGTTTTCAACTGGGACCGTTAACCTGAGCGGCAATGGCTCCACTCTTACCAGCTCCTTTCTCAATGTGGGCCTTAATGGCACAGGTACACTCACCGTGGGCAGTGGCACAACGGTTACCGCACCACAGATCCTGATTGGGACGCTCGGGACCGTGAACGTGGGCCAGGGTTGCCCAGCATGTACGCCATCAACCCTGGGTGGCACACTTGTGGGCAATGTAACCAACAATGGCACGCTCGACCCCCTGACGGTGACGAATATCGTTGGGAACTATTCGCAGGGCGGCGGTGGCACAACCATCCTCGATGTGTCCAGCGCCACTTCCTACGGCCAACTGGACGTTTCAGGCAACGTCGAAGTCGGCGGCACACTCGACCTCGACTTCACGCATGGCTTTGATCATCCGCTTGTGGGAACAACTTTCGACCTCATCAACTATACCGGATCTTTCAGCAATGACGGCTTGGTCGTGGATCTCATCGGGTGCGGCAATTGCAGGATCAATCCCTTGTCCAGCTTCGCAAATGGACAATTCACCGTCACGATAATGTCGACCCCTGCGGAGCCAGAAACCCTTGTTCTGCTGGCTATTTCATTGATTGCCATGGTTGTGTTCGTCGGGCGCATGCGGAACTCCATACTGCCTGACTTGAGAATATGAAAAGGGCCCTTTTTTCGGCTGGCCTCGGCTTTGTTGTCGCGCTCATGCTTGGGGGGGTGGTATGGAAGGTGACGGCTGGAAAGGCTGTCAGCTTCGACACCCCCTATCAAGCGATCATGTTGGATAACGGCCAGGTTTACTACGGCAAAATCCAGGGGTTCTCGAGCGCATATCCTGTGATGACCGAAGTATATTACGTCCAGGAGCAACTTGACCCGGAAACCAAGAAAGTCAAGAACGTCCTCGTGCGGAGGGGTAGCGAATGGCACGCCCCGACCCGAATGCTGATGAACGGCCGGCACATCGTTATGGTTGAGCCAGTTTCGCCTGGATCGACACTCGCAAAGCTCATCGACGACCTGAACCGCAAGAAGTAATTCAAGCCGCAGAACAACCCCGAAACCGAATTTGTCCTCTTGAGTAATGCCCTCGGCGTGTGCTCAGTCCCACCGCCTAGAACATTACGGCAGTCGGAGCAGAAACGGTACGCACCTGCCGAGATATCCTTTCAGGACTCGCCAAAGGTTCGATCGATACAACTCAGCCCCGACATAAGTGCCCAAGGTATTGGTGATGAGATCTGTAGTGCCGGAATACCGCGTCGGCAGGAATGCCTGAAGACACTCGATCACAAGGCTGACGGTGAACCCTAGAAGAACTGTGGCCAATGCCGGCCGTTTGATGCGTGCGGCCAGCGAAAAGTAGGCGCAGAGAAGGAACCCCAAAGGAACGAAACCCGCAATGTTAACCAGCAAGTCGTTACAATAGCTCCAGGTTGGACGGAATTCCTCCCAGAAGGGACTTAGGAAGTCCTGATCCAAAACCACATAACGATCCGGAATATACAAGCCCGTTCCCCGGGGCGCTTGGTTATGAATGACACGGCCCGCGCGCTCATTAAACAGATAAAGCGCCACAGCACCTTCACTTTCAGAGACGTCTGGCCGTCCATTTTCTATCCAGGTCACATAGTGGTGATAGACCTCGGCCGGAGAGAGCGCTTGGTCATAAAAGGCAAGCCCCCGCAAAAGGCCTGACCAGTTATTTTGTTCTTTGGGCCAGTTGGCGATTACGAGCTTGCCGTCAAAATCCTGGCTGGAGAGCGGGAACCTCTTGGGGACCGGTCGGGCCAGCGCGCCATCAATGTAGACTGACGCGCGTCCGCCTTTTGATGTGACCGTTATGAACGATGGCTTTCCCCCACGGAAAAGGTCACCAACATAGAATCTGGTCCCTGGGGTTCGATCGCGCCCATGGAGAATGTCACTTTGCAGCACAAGGTCGGCATCAGATTGGTGCACCGAGAACTGCCGGGGGTTCCCAGGAGCATAGAAGGCAAAGAGCGTTCCCGAGGTCATCGTAAGATCTGGCTCAAGCCATATCTCAAAGCTACATGGGGCCTTCGCCGGCACCCTCGCCGCATGGAATTTGCCGGAACTCAGTATCGTCCCATGCTGACCAAAGCGCAGGCCGTTGCCACCCGCGAACCATGTCACCTGGTTCCGGGGAGAGTGAAACGGCCAGAGCCCAGCCACCAAAATACCCCCGAGGACCAATACGCAAGCCGCTCCGAGCAGCTTTGTGTTTATTACTTCGCCGTTAGTCTGGCCGGTCTTTTTTTGAATTTCGGGGGTAACATGCGGCCGGCCAAATGTAGCAAGGGAGGAGATATGGCCCTGGGCGTAAGGGACCAGCATTGCCAGCGCGGCGCCGAGGGTGTCCAATCCGCAATCGCGGAGAGAAGCAGTTCTTCCGGGAGCAAACCGTTGGTGGAATTCATCGGTTAGGGAATACGCGGCAGATCCTAAAATGCAAAGGACCGCCCGCCGTGGTCGCCAGAGCGCTTGGCCCTTTTCGCCGGGAGGGCCGTAAAGAAAAAGGGCGAAGATGGCATATTCGACGAAGTGGGCGAGTTTGCGCAGAAGCACATCAAGAACCGCAAGGGTGCGCCACGAAACCTGAGCATTAAGGATACTGAATGCCCAGATCAGCAACCTGCGCGTGAAATCGGGGCCGAATGTGGGGGTCGACAGGTGAAAAATCAAGGCGGCCCATGCAACGGTCATGGTCCACCAGAGCGCAGCGATAGGCTTGGTGAGACTAGTTTTCATGTGTCCTCAGCTCCCAGGCCTTTCATAAGCCCCGGACTTGTCTGCCTGGCGCGAGTTGCCCCGCCTCTTTGTTAGCGAGAGACTTCACCCCGAGACTCCTTTACCCTTTGTCCCCACTGCAAGAGGCGAAGCCCTGCAAACAAGAAGAGTAGGGCCAGCAGGAAGAAACCCGCGCCTCCCTGCCGATGTAAACTACCGTACATGAATCTCGGATCGACATAGACCGTGAGCAACGTCAGTCCGGCAATCCGCACGCCATTGGTGAAGGACACAATGGGAAAGACGAATAGAACGAGAAAGACTTTCTTCCAGATGGAAGGAAGGAAAAGGTGTCCCACGACCAAGCTGGCAATGAAGAGGGCCAGGGTCGCATGAATCCCGCCGCACTCCTCCACCACTTCAATGGTGATGGCAGGCAGGACGAATTCAAACTCATTCCGCAGAAACGGCACGCCAGCCAGCTTGAATATGAGCGAGCACACCTCAGTTGATTCGTAGCGCACGGCCCATAGCGGGGCGTCGAGCAAAAGGTTAGGGATCGGTACGGTCAGCAGGAGGAACAAGAGTGGGAATGCGCCGGCTCCATAAGCTCGGGTTCCGTAGCAAAGGATGAATGCGGCGCTCCAGAAAATAACCAGTCCCAAGATGCTTATTGATAGCGCGTTTTCCTCTCCGAGCTGATTTGCGGCCCGCTCCGCACACGCCTTTACAGTTAGCCCCAGGAGAAGCAGAATGACTCCCATTCGGAAACGATACTGGACACTCCTGAAGATTCGCCTTCTCTCAAGAAACACTATGGCCAGCGTTATGAAGGGAATCAAAAGGGTGTGAGAGTACTTGTCAAACTGATGCTGTCCCCGCTGGGAGTAATTCAGCAGCGCCGCCAAGGGCGTCCGGAAAACGAAGAGCGACACGATGGCAAGGAACAAGAAGAGCATGTTTCTTGGTGAACCAAGCTCCGCTACACGCCGGGCGATCGACTTGGCTTCAGGCCGCGGGGGCGGTTCTTGTCCCGTCGGCGGGGCCGAAGCAGCAAATGATGGATTCGACATTGGCAAGAAACCTCGGGAGACGATGGGTGACTAGGAGGCCTTCTGGCAGCGGGATGCTCGGCGATGGGGTCACGATGTGACGACCGTGGGCGCCAGTGGTTTTTCCGTCGATGACGAGTCAAAGGCGTACGAGATGCGTTCGCCGGCGAGACACGCGTAAGCCACCCTTGCCCGGTCCTGACCCGGGCCTTCGATCCGCCATCGTCCGGCTTCCCCCACAATCGCCATCCTGGCTCGCTCTCTCCACCAGCGGTCGACCTCTTTGGGTAGAGCCATCCAGACTTCTCCCTGACTGCGCAATCGCGCGAGATGCGCCAGCAGTCCCGCATAGGTATCGCGTGCCTTTCTCTCGAGGACATAGTCGGGATGCGCGATGAAACTGAGGAGGCCATGATTCTCAGTGATAAGTCTGATCTGTCGTTGCCAGTGGTCAAGCGAATAATCGGAGAAGATATTGAAGAGGGTGTAATCCTGCGTCGTCGTCACCGGAAGCTCCAGCACATTTCCGATAAAATAGGGCATCACCGTGCAGCACCCGCCGGATTGAGCATCGAGGTGCCCCACATTGGGAACGGACATGTCATAGGAAAAGTTGTAAGCATCGTACCAGTCGAGCCGGCGATAGAGCACGGCGGACCGGAAACCCAGGGCGCCATACTCCTTCACGTATTGGTTGATCCGAAGAGCGCGGCGAAGGAATGCTTCCCTGCTGTCGTAGAGCCGGCCATCGTGCTTGAGATCGTGAATGTTGACCTCGAACCCTCTCTCCCTGGTGCGCATCAAAAGGGCTCGGGAAACGGCATAGCGATTCTCCGGGATGAACTGGAATGACGATTTGATTCCGAAAGAATCATCAATGTCCATGAGCGAAGGACAAAAATCAACGCCAAACGATTCTTCCACATCGTGCGTCAGGATCGCACAGCTCTTCTGGCCGTCGGGCCAAAACCAGATGAAGGGAATTCTCTCCACCCCGTGTGCCTTCATGGAGAGGGCCAGAAGCTTCTCCAGCAATTGGTCGACGCTGCGATCGACGGGCCAGCTCGGAAAGTGTCGCTTTTCCCAACCCCTCAACCACCATCGTTGGAGTCGCTTGCGAATGGGGACGCGAAGGTGCGGGCGAAGACGGTAATATGCTTTGTGCACCCAGCTTGCCTGTTCGTCCTCCCAGTCATTCTTCAGATTGTGGCCAAGGTAGCGTTCGCACCGCAAGTTGTCAACCACCGCCGAAGGGTTGAAGGGAATATAGCAGGTTGTCCCTTCCGTCCGGATATGGTAGGCGAGATCACAAGTGGCTTGCGCGGGTGTTTCGGCATAATAGCCCAAGGACGATTGCCCGTAGCAGGTCACATCCGGCCCGAAACGAAAATATCCTTCCCCGAGGCACAGCTCTCCTCGGAGAGCGAAATCCGCAAAGACCTCAGGACACCGGAAGTAATCCATGATGGCTTTATTCAAGCTCGCTGGCTTCGTTTCCTGAAGCATATTTACCCCACATGCCGATACAATAACCTGCCCGCCGTAATGAGGAGCGTATCGGGCAGCCAGCCCAGGGTATTCTTGACAATCTTCATTTTCCAACCGGAAGCAGGGCTTGACGACACTCTTGGAGGACAGGCTGAAATAAGTGAGCGTGGAACAGGTGGCGCCCAAATGGGCCTTAAAGGCCCTCAGGCCGGGATTATCGGTTTCCGTGCGTCCCAGATCGAATTCTCTGGCCCCCAGCTGCTTGCCCTCCTGAATGGCTTTCCAAAAGAGGAGCGGCATCCCTCCCAACCTATGGAATTTGCTGTCCGAACAGCCGTACTTATAGACAAGAGTTTGCTTATGGAACAATGTGAGGATACTGGCGATAGGCTGGCCAGCCTTTGTTACCAAGTGGATTCTCGCTCGATCACCCACGCAGTCGAGGAGATTCCGAAACCATCCCAGCGGCTGGGGGGGAAGCTGATGGCGGCGCCGAGTCAGGAGAAGGAGATGATAGAACTGGGCAAGGATGGCACCTGAGCGCCCTTCCTCATATCCAAAATCTTCATGCTCGGCGCGTTGGATTTTCCTCTGCACACAACTTTTGTGAAGACCACGATAAAGAGCGTTCAGATCGGGCCGCAGATCGAGCGTGTGAAAATGAAACTTCGCGCTCTCCCCGAATGACATCCCGGCTTCCAGTGGGCCCATGGCGGTAAGCGGTCTTAGCTCGACGTATTTCCATTTCGCGCGTGTCTGCTTTTCCCTCAGCGCGGCGATCAACGCTGCAAGGCTTTCCGGACTCTCCACGAGCGGCTGGCAATGATCGGCGAAGGGGAGGGACACGGCACGATTGCCCGTCAGCCAGCTCTTGACACGGCAAAATACGATTCCGTCCCTCATCTCTTTGCCGGGAGCCGCAGTGGTCACGACGCAAGGCTCATAACCATAGGTTCGTCGAAGCGCCTCCAGCCACGCCGGTGTGTGGAACACCGAGGCCTGCGGATGCCTCGCGAGAAACTCCTCCCAACGGGGATCTTGGAACGGATCAAGATCGTAGATGGGCACCAGAGCAGCTTTCAGGGTCGGGGCGGCTCCGACCGGCTCTTTATAGAAAGCGCCGCCGCAAGGTTTGGGCAGCCGTCAGCACATACTGATTCTTACTGAGGTAGTTGTCTCTCACTTCGGAAAGCCTTCTCCGCAGGAAAGCCTTGGCATCCCACCGAAAGCCGAGATTTCCAAGGGTAGCGTGACCGTTCCGGTAGACCACTGAATATGTCTGGGAAGCGCCAGGAGCCAATTCCCCTGACACGCGAATTCGGGCATCATCAACTTCAGCGCCAAGGAACGGCGCTCCGTCCCGAAGCATTCGTTCAAAGGGAGGGCTTTGACCAGGCTGGTCCCATACAATGGAAAGCCGCTCGAGGGAAGCGGAATGGTTTGTGATGCGCACGTTACTTGAGTAAGCGCGAACCTGCACCGTCCCATCTTGAGTCCGCCGCCTGAGAATTGATTTGTCCACGGCGCTCTCAAGATTAGACCAAGAAATGGCAGGCGCAATGGAGTTGACCTTCCGGACCGCCTCCAGCAAAGAGGAAGGTTGCTTGAAGATTTCATGGTGTTCGACGATCAGAATGGGCCTTCCGAAAAAGAGGTTGAAAGCGATGTCTTCACTTTGGATTTTCGTGACGTACCTTCGAGTGAATAAGGGGAATCCCCCGTATCGAAGCACCGCAGGCTGGGCGAGATCAGCAATTGTGAGGGGGACTGGCTGACCCACGGGATAAGGAACCGTATTCACTGCGGCATGGAAGTTTCGGGATTTGAGAATCTTCATGGCTTCTACGGAAAAACGCCCTTGGGGGAAAACCATCACTCGGTCGCAACGCAATCCGGTCGTTTGCTCATGCCCCCTCATCCGCTCTTCGGCGATACGCAGCATCGTGTTAAGAAGGACAGAGTCGGTTGATGCAAACTCTGATTGGGTATGATCATTTCCGTGGAAACAGATCGAGAGGCGGTGGGGATTCTCCCGGAACATCCGAATGATTCGGGCCGAATTCCTCCTATAGTTGTGAGGGATAAACGCGATCGTGGTATGAAAGTTGTACTCTTCCGTTAGGTGGAGAAGGGCTTCAAAATTCACATAACCATAATTCCGCCGCAGGAGTGGATCATCAATGATGATTGAAGCGTGAGGTTCGGAAGGATGCCAGCATTCTTCCCCGAAGATGTGCCGCAGCGCCATGGCGTGGGGCATTAAGCGGGAGAAGTAATCGCTCAAGGGCGCATCACCGATTTCATCGTTCAAGTCCAAAATATCTGTACCAGCCAGGAACAGGACTTCCGTCTTTTCCCGATTCACGGCCGCCATAAGAGGGCACCCGCCGATGCAGATCAATTTTCGAACAGATGAGTCGTCGGCGGTGACGGCCAGCACATGGTCGTTAGCAACGTCGATGGGGCCAAACGAAAGTCCCGAAAAAGACCCGCAGAGGTCTTCCGAGTTTGCGCTAATCTCATAGGGCTGCCCGGTATCCGAGATCGGCTGGACAGATGGAAGTTTGCCATTCGACAAAGAGGCCATCATTCCGTCGACGAAGGGATCCAGCGTCAGGGCGTGGACGAGTACGTGCGGAAAGCGTGTCACAAGGCAGGAGACCAAATCAGCGGGAAGGACATCCCCGCCTACCCATTCCCGCATAACTTGTGGGTTTATGACTAGGCATGAGCTCCGGTCCGGAACCGCTCTTTCAATTGACTCCGCGCGGGGTTGAACGTGTTTGTCCAAGCGCAGCGGTTCACAATGTATTCCGAGAAACTCAGCCAGACGGACCAACCCGGCGTCTGCTGCCTCCAGTTCACCGGCATGTGGGATGACGAGCTTCATAGGCAATCTGTTCGTCGGTGGGGCCTTCTCTTGCATCGTCTTCAGGCCTGCCGATTTGGTCCCGTCGCATGGACGGCAAGTGGTTTAAGTTGCCGGGAGAATTCCTTTTGCTGACATCGGGTCCGAGTGGTATTCCACACTGGGCTACCGGAACCGCGCGATTGCCCATGACGACGGTCATCGGGGGCACCGAGCGTCAGCATGGGGCCCATACTATCCGCTCTCACCGAAGCTGCGAAGCGTTTCCTCCTCTCCTGGAATGCACGGGGCGTCCGTTGCGGCATCGACTCAAAAGGGTGGAGATTTCCTCCCGCAAGGATGCTCCGCCGGCAATAAGGCCGGAGAGAAGCGAAGACTTGCGGTTGAAGACCAGGGGAGAATTCTCCAGATTCTGCACAAACCCACCTGCCGATTCGATGAGCGCTACGCCCGCGGCAATGTCCCACTCATTCTTGGGAGAGAGGGTCCACGTCGCGTCGGCTAACCCTGCCGCCACCAACGCCAGCTTGTAGGCAACGGACCCCGTCGGTCGAACCACGAAGGGCGCATTTTTAAAATTGTCCCACTCACCGCGTTTTACCTCGCTTCGACTGGCGAGCACCAAGGCGCCGGAAAGACTGTCCTTTTTGCTGGCCGCAACCGGGCTCCCATTGTAAGTAACGCCCGTTTCCAGGGAACCCAGAAACTGTTCCCGAGTCACAGGGTTGTAAATCCCCCCGGCCACGGCATGCCCATTCTCAATCCATCCAATTGAAACGCACCATTCGGGAATCCCGGCGATGAATTCCAAGGTTCCGTCCAAGGGATCCACGATCCAAACGCGAGATTTCTCCACGCGGTCGAGGTCATCCACACTCTCTTCGGAGAGCCAACCCTCTCCATCGCGCAAGAGGACATCGCGGAGAAGCCGATTTACGGCGCGATCAGCCTCAGTGACGGGACCTCGGCCGGAAGATTTCTGTGACGAGGCAACCGCGCCCGGAACAAAAGCTGCAAGGGTCGTACCCGCAGCTTCCAGCGCTTCGTGAATTCGCACGAGGATAGAATTAACATCGCTTCTTTCCATGGCTTTGCAAGGTTCCTTTCATACCCACAACATTCGTGCTCCGGAGGCCATCAGTATCACACAAAGTACATACCGGAGCCACTGGCCCGGTAGCACCGTGCTCAGCTTCACTCCGAGGACCGAGCCGGGGATAGAACCGATAAGCAGTGGAAGCACCAGAGAGAAATCCACCGTCCCCAAATGCCAATCCAGCAAGCCTGTGACACCTGTAAGCGCCACCGCATGGGTGATGTCCGTGCCGACCAGCACAACCGGGGGACACTGCACAAACATCAGCAGAAGAGCCATGATGACGGTGCCGGACCCGACAGAACTCATCCCCACCAGGAACCCTGCCCCGAACCCGATGGCGACGATGGCCGGGTAAATCTCTTGGGGGTGCCGTTTGCGGATCGTCATGAATCTCCCGAGTTGCCCTTGGATCAGCAAAAAAGCGGGGACCGCCACGAGCAACACTCCGATAAAGTTCCGGAGGATGTTGTTGACCCCGACTCCATAGATGGTCCTTAAATGGGCCAAGAACAGCACGCCCAGAAAGGTTCCGGGAAGGCTCCCGGCGGAAAGCGCCAGAACCAGCGGCCAGCTTACCGTCTTGTTGCGCCAGTGAATCCAGCCGGCCCACACTTTCGTCAAGGCATTGAAGGCGGCCGCCGTCCCGACAGCGACGATGGCCGGTACCCTGAGCCCGAAGATCAGAATGGGCAGCAAGGCCACGCCGCCGCCGAGTCCGCTCAGGCCAATCAGCGTCCCGACCACGAGTCCAGCCAGAATTTTTTCTAATAAGAGAGGCATCGGATCTTTTTTGTGGTTGTGGGTGACTCATCTTGAGGTGGCACTGGCGCCCCGCCCGTGGACAGTCACGGCCAAGATGGCCGTGCTACTTTAAAATGAGTCACTATCTAGCTGTTCGGCGGTTAGTTTCCGGCGGTGCTTTCCGCTGCCATGGTCCCGTGACGGTTGACTCCGATGAAGCCTTCTTTTTCCAGGTGCAGGAAAACTTCCTGGGCGGCTTCTTCCGGAGTCAGGTCGGTGGTGTCAATCACCACTTCCGCGTCGGCGGGCGACTCGTAGGGGTCGGAAATCCCGGTAAACTGCTTGACCAGTCCGGCGCGGGCTTTGGCATAGAGTCCCTTGCGGTCGCGCGACTCGCAGATCTCCAGCGACGTCGCCAGGTGCACCAGGATGAATCCCCCCAGCGGCTGGATCACCGCCCGCACTTCTTTGCGGAGGGCATCGTAGGGGGCGATGGGCGCGCAGATCGCGATGCCGCCATTCTTGGTGATTTCCGAGGCCACGTAACCGATCCGCCGGATGTTGATGTCACGATGCTCGCGCGAAAACCCCAGCTCGGAGGAGAGGTTCTTGCGCACGATGTCCCCATCCAGCAAGGTGACGGGTCTCCCCCCCATTTCCAGGAATTTCACCCGCAGCACGTTCGCAATCGTCGACTTCCCCGAACCCGACAGGCCGGTGAAGAACACCGTAAACCCTTGGCGATGGCGGGGAGGGTAACTGCGCTGGAGCTCGCGCGCCACCTCCGGGAAAGTAAACCAGGAGGGAATATCCCGGCCCTCCGCCAAGCGGCGCCGCAAGTCCGTTCCGGAAATATTCAGGGTTTTCGCACCTGCGGGGACTTCGTTATCAGGGACGTAGGTATCCTGGTCCGCCAGGTAAACCATCATGCTGAACGGCACCATGGTCACGCCGATCTCCGCCTGGTGTTCGCGCAGCAACTCCTGGGCGGCGTAGGGTCCATAAAAGGGCTTGCCCTGCTCGTCGTTTCCCGGACCCGCGTGGTCGCGTCCCACGATGAAGTGGCTGCACCCATGATTCTTGCGGATGATCGCGTGCCAGACCGCTTCCCGCGGTCCCCCCAGGCGCATGGCCAGCGGCAACAAGGAGAGCCGCACCGTGTCCTTGGGATATTTCGAAAGCAGTTCCTGGTAGCACCGCACGCGCACGTAATACTCCACGTCGCCCGGTTTGGTCATGCCCACGGAGGGGTGAAGGAGCAGGTTCGCCTCGACTTGCTTGGCCGCCCGCAAGGTCAATTCCTGGTGAGCGCGGTGCATGGGATTGCGGGTCTGAAACGCCACGATGCGCCGCCATCCCAGCCGCACAAATTCCGCCCGCAACTCCGCCGGGCCCAAGCGCAGAGAACGAAAGTCGTAATGCACGGGGGATTGAATGCCTTCCAGCCGCCCTCCCACGTACCAGGGATGCGTCCGCTGGAGCACGTGCTCCACCCCCGGATGATGGAGGTTGGTGGTTCCGTACACCGCCTCGACCTCCGCCAGGCGATCCGGCTGCCAAACCCCATCCACATGCAGGGCGGCCAGCATGACCCCTTCGGCATCCCGCAGGGCCACCGTCTTGCCCGCGCCGATCGACTGGGCGAACTCCTCCGGGACATCCAGAACAATCGGAATAGGCCACAAGAGTCCGTTCTTGAGCCGCAGGTCACAACACACGCTCTCATAGTCGGCACGCGCCATGAATCCGCGCAGGGGAGAAAAACCCCCGTTCAAAAGTAGCTCCAGGTCGCAAAGCTGGCGGGGAGATAAATCCCAAGACGGCCACTCGCGCGAGGCCGCCTGCAATTCCGCGCTCCGCCCCGGCGCCGCCAATAGATTGATGAGTTCCCCGCCATAGGGCAGGTTGAGATGATCTGACATGTAAGTTTAGCCCCTATTCTTGGTTCGCAGTTTACGCTATCACGGAGTTACGATCCTCATTCCCTGTTCCACGCCCGCTCAGTAGTTTTGTGCTTGGAGTCTTTCCGCAACTCCACGAGCGAAAGAACTCAATTCGGGACTCGACCGGTAGGCGTAAGCGCGTTCCTTTCTCACAAGTGCCGCGGCCTTGCGCAAGAGGGCCGGATTCGCTGGGATGCCACAGAATTCAACCAGGCTGCCTATCCTCCCGACCGGCTCGGCGAGCAAATCTTCGTAACGCACTTCAACTGCCCGCGCGCCTAGCTCTCGAACATGGGCGCGCGCCTCGGCAACATACTCCTCCCACAAGGACAGGCCTCCCTCCAAAGTCGCACACCGCATCCCGCTGATGAACCCACCGGCTTTGGGCCTCATCCAGTGAAGAAGCTTCAGCCTGTAGTATAGCTTCCGCGCCCAGTTTCGCTCCAGGGCCCGAAGCGTCCTATTCCTGAGGCTATTGGCCACATCCACTCCATGCCGGTAGATATGAATCACCTTGGCGTCAGGAAAGACGTCCAGCCACAAAGGAAGCGTGAAGGTTGTCCAAGGACATTTCCATCCCCAGGGCGCGGGCAGGTTGGACAGTGCCCGGTGTTGTAAATACTCCTTCCAGCCCAGGAAAGAAATGGCGCGGGGAGAATCAATCAGATACCGCCGCATGTAATCGACAGTCATGGCGCGGATTTCCCGGTTCTCCAGAAGATAGCGAATCGGGGCTGGATTTTCCCAAGATGCGCCCGATTGGGACATCAACCACCTGTCAATATCCAGAAAGAATAAGGACTCGTTATTACCCTCTTTTTGGTGACCCAGAAAGAGCCCGGTTGCTTCCAGCATGCGGCTCACCAGGCTGGTACCGGACCGGTGCATGCCGATCACAATGATGGGGGATGAAGCTTCATTCATGCGTGCCTTCATGCTTCACATTCATGATTAAGAACGTCCCTCCATCAACTGACGCTCGACGGGCCCGCCCAACTTCTTTTGTACCAAGTCTGCCACTTCGCCAATGTTTTTGAGCGACGTGACTTCGCGGGTAGTGATTTTCACCCTGAATGTGCGCTCGATCGTGACGATCAAGTCAATGTGACTGAGCGAGTCCCATTTTTCAACGTTCGCCGCCGTCATATTGTCGCGGGCAACCAGCGAATCATCCTCGAAGACCTGGCGAATAATGCCCGTAAGTGTCTCCATAATTTCTGTTCTGTTGCTGTTCGACATTGTAGCGATTACACTCCTTTATCAGCGAGGAGGGCCTCGAAGGTCCAATTTCTACCAATACTCACCCGCACGTTTCTGAAGTATCAGCGCCATCGTGCGCGGGAGAAAGACCGCGTCCGCGGGGGTTCTCCTCGGCGCACTTGAGTAAGACGCCACCACTCGAAGGCCGGCCTGCTCCGCCAAGTTCACTACTTCGCTCTCGCGACGGAATTCGGAGATATGATCTGTCTGGGCGGCCGTCAACGCGGCGCTCACAAACGCCAAGCCGCGTTCACAGAGGGATGCCGAAATGTTTTCGAGAAGGCGTTGGGGCTCCTCCAGATGTTCAAGCAAGCAACTGGAGATGCCGGCATCGAACGATTTGTCACCGTGGAATTGCAGTGCGTCCGCCTGGCGCAGGTCTGCCCGTGGATCGACGCCCGCAGATCTTAGGGTCCGGCGTGCCATTTCCACCGACGTGCTGCTGATATCCACCATGGTGGAATCCCAACCTTCGAGATGACTGAGAGCCAGGATCGACCAAATGCCCGAGCCACATCCAAGGTCGAGAAAGCGGTGGCCAGTGCCGTTCTCGCGCAGAGGGTCGACAAAATATCGCATGAAGAAATCATACACGCGGAGATGATGTTCCCACGCGAACGTCGCAACGTAGACGCCCCAATGATACTCGGTCATGAACTCCGCATCACCATAGGTCTGTGCAAACACCTCGGCATACGTTGAAAACCGATAGCGGCCGAGGCGTCTATACTCAGCCTGGCAACGATTAACATCAACCACGATGGCAATGTAGCCGTTGGCCAGAGTCTCGCACCACCCCGCGCCTATTGCGCCGCTCGCCCAAGTCAACATCGACTCGGCCAACTGATTGAACAGGACTGGAGCCCGTGCCGCGGTTTCTTGAACCTGCTTTGCGTATACAGGCGCCTCTTGCTCAAGATAAGCGAGGAAGGTATCCACGAGGCGGGTACCCTTCACGCCGCCCTCCGGTGTGGTAGAATTGGGTTTCGTATCGATCTTTCGCAGCGCATCACCTTGTATCATTTTCCCTGATATTCGTCTGCCCTGGTGCGACCGGGACCGAAAGTGTGGCGGCTGACCGCCTCGCACACGGGAGTTGTCATTTCTGCCAGAAAAAACACTTTGAATCAACACGCGTTAGCGGCTGGTTCAGTCCTTCCCTCTCGCGATAGTCGTTCACAGCGCGACGGCAATAGGTCCAAGTATCCTCTCCGTAGTCATCGATGATGGCATAACCGCCTGGCGAGAGCTTTGGGTAAAGGTTCACCAGCGCGTCCATCGTCGATTCGTAATAGTCACCGTCCAGGCGCATGAGGGCGAGCTGCGTGATGGGCGCCGAAGGCAGCGAGTCCTTAAACCAACCCTTGATAAAGCCGACTTGATCGTCTAACAGCCCCAAGCGAGCAAAGTTGTCACGCACGTCGTCAAGGCTCACCGCAAAATGTTTATAAACGCTGGTCATCACCTTTCCGCTATGCGTGCTGGCCTCGATCGGATATTTCTCGGCATCGGGTGCGGGAAGGCCTTCGAAGGAATCTGCCACCCAGACCCGCCGGCTGGTAATCCCGTAGGCCCGCAAGATCGCGCGCATAAAAATCGTCATGCCTCCCCGCCAAACGCCGGTTTCAATAAAATCGCCGGAAACCTGGCGATTGATAACATCAACGGCACATTGCTGCACGTTGTTTAATCGTGCTACCGGAACCATGGTAAGAGCCGTTCCATGGATATAGTGGCCGATGAATTCCTGGACGTATTGCATTCCCTCATCATCGGCATCCGGCTCTTTGGAGAAGACCGTGTCGGTCAGAACGCGCTTGAGAAGGTCGAGATATAAATCTCGCGGGTCCGACGTCATCCCTTACTCCCCGCCGTTATATCTGGGTACACTCCTTATCCTTAGGACCTAGAGTTCGCCTTCCGGCCCTCTTTCGACCAGTTCGATCAGTACTCGATCTGGGCCCATCAACCAAGCGACGCGGCGCCCAGGGAAGGCCACGGCGCTCACCGGTGATGAAATGAGAAAAAACCCTTCGGAACTGAGCCGTTCGCAAGCCGTTTCGATATCTTCCGTTGCAAAGCAGACGTGGTTCAGGCCTCCGCCTTTTCTTAGCGCGCCGCTAAGTTTGCTGTCCTCCCGGTCTGGCGCGACGAGTTCGAGGTAAGCTCGATCCCCCGGGAGCTTCAGAAACTGTGCGTAGACCGTCTGTTCGGGGTCATGGACGATCTCGGTCCGAGGCTCATACCCAAGTCGGCAATATCGAGCCGCGGCTTCCGGGACATCCCGCACCGTCACACCGACGTGGTGCAAGCTAAGGCCCATCCACTGCCCCCCTCTGCGCCTCGGCGGCTTTAATCAGGGTCTTCACGGGCTCATACGCGTCAGTTTGGAGGGCCCAACGGGTATGGCCGCCAGCGTCCTCTTGCCGCTTCAGGAAACCAAACTGCACAAAGAAGTCCTTAACCATGCCATTCTTGGCGGTAGGGATGTACTCACCCACCACCCGTTCCAACTGCAATTGGCGAGCGTGCTCGAAGACCGAATTCATCAAATACCGCTCGACCCCTCGCCCTACCACGCGGCAGCTCATCAGCCAATCGCGAATGGCCAAATCGTTCTCGCACAATTCCAAAATCACCACCGAAATCAGGCCGTGATCACCCAATCGATCCGCCAGCTTCGCGTAGAGGGGAATCCAACGCGGGTCATCTTTCAACCCCGCACATTCCCCCTCCGAAAGCCGGCGCGTGGTGAGATTGAATTGATTGCTCCGTTGAATCAGTTGCGCGACGCGCGGGAGGTGGAACGAGTCGACACGCGCCACGGCGATGCGCATATCGAGAGATTGCAGGAACTCTTCCGCCGAGGCGAAACTCGCTCGGACTTCCCGACGCTCCGCCTCCTGGCGGTACATTTCCGCGCGCTTCGAGTCCTCCGTCGAAAATGCAACCGTCTCGAAGAGATTCAATTCGCAAATCGCCCGGACATAGTCGGCGGGGTCTTCCGGCAGTTCGGGCACGATGACATCCGGCAGCAACTCCCGCACGAGATTTCTTTCAAAAGGATTATCATCCAGAAAAACCATAGAGTCCAAGCCAACATTTAACTCCGCAGAGATTTTTCGAATGTTTTCTGCCTTATCGTCCCAGTTTGCCACGAAGGCGGCAAACTGTTCACGCCTCAAAGCCATCCCGGGATGCTTCTCGAAGGGTAGCAGAGCGTTCGCCGGATCATTCTTGGTGCAGACGGCGAGCAGAATCCCGCGCCGGAGTAACTCCCGGAGATAGCACTGCAAGCGATAATACGATTCACCATCGCCGTGGGCGTCTAAGAGAATCCCGTCAAGGCCATCGTCGCCGATTACGCCGCCCCAGAGCGTGTTATCCAAGTCCGTAACCACGCACTTCACGACCCGCCCCAGCGAGGCCATCACGATATCCACGATGTTTCCGGCCAAAGCCGGCAAATGATCAACCGCGCAGGGATACTTCGCCATGTCCCACAAACGGTCATCGAACCAGTGCTTACGTCCAATCCACGACGCGACAGCTTCAACGTCATTGATGAACACACCTCGATGCTCGCGGGCGGTTTCCCCTAAACGCGCATTCAATGCCAGGACGAGCGAGTAGAACGACTCCGGCGCTTTATGGTCAAAATTGCCAAAAAATCGCTCGTAGGGAAGCGCAAAATTGCTTTGGATGATCGTGGCGGCGGAGTGCGAGCGGATGGTATCCCAAGCTCCCACCATGCGGCCGGCCGTTTCTCTTAGAAATCCAGAGGCATCCCCCGGGCGATGCGCATAGCTCGACCGCAACGCTTGGACAGCATTCAAGATCACAATGGCTTCGGGCTGAAAGGGGTACAGGCCCTGTCCGGGATCGGACACTTCCATCTCGATAGCGTCGAACCGCCCCTCGTAAATCTCTGCATCCACACTTTGGGCATGAAACCAGGCACGCAGCAGCGGCACGAGACGTTGTGTAGCCGCATCGGCGAGCAGGGCCACCTTGACCTTGCGACTAGTTTTGGCTGGATCAAGGTGCCGGTTGGACTCCAGCAGCGCCGCATAGTCCAGTTCAGGAAAACCTTTGATCATCATACATCATCAATTGTTCACTCAAGGGAGTGCCAAGGCTCAACCGAAACGGCCTTCGCCAGGTATACGGTATTCCCGCTTCAATCCGGCGCCGCTAGTTTGATTTATCAAGTATGCTTTTCCTCAGCGGGCGGCAAAATTCCTCCAGATTCTGCGCGATTTCGCTGAGAGGCTTATCCCACCAACGGGAGGCGAGGAGATCCGCGATAATATCCTCCTCAAACCTGTAGCGCACCACTCGGCCTGGATGCCCAAGCACCACCGCGTACGGCGGGACTTTCTGATGCACCACTGTTCCAGCCCCGATCCACGCCCCATCCCCGATGGTCCTCACCGAAGGCAGGATAATCGCGTTGTGTCCGATCAGCACGTCGTTGCCGATCGTTAAGGGAGGACGAATGCGGGGGTCGTGGCTGACCAATCCCAACGTAGGGTTGAAGAAGAAAGCGTGTGATGACTTGAGGTTCATCGGATGGTCGACATTGAAGGCGCGGGCTGTCCACATGATCGAACAAAACCTGCCGATCGTCGTTCCCCGCGGAAAGGACCAGGGCACAAATGGCGCGCCCATGGTATAGAGACCAATCTCCACGCCGTGGTACTTCCGCATGATATCGCGCAAGGTCAGCGAATATAGCTCTCCACCTTCTATCCTTTGCAGTGTCAAGCGTACCAACGCACGAATCGCACGAGAGCCTCGTCCATAAAGCCAGAAGAGGAAAGGGCCAAATAAGGATTTCTTGCCTTCGTGGGGCTCTAATTCTGATCTCATTCAAATCCAGCGCGCTTTATCCGGCTTGATGACCAGGATCAACGCGTTTTCGGCAGCTTTCGGCTGAATATGCCCAGATTTCATAACGCCACTTTTCCCGCCGCGAGGGAAGACCGCACTTTTAAGACCAGGATTCCAAGCTCCTCACGGACTCCGGGAAACAGATAGATCATATTAGCAGTCTGGAGCATGATGAGGCATGCCGTAATTAAAAAAGTGGGAGCCAAGCCCAACCTCGCGATCCCACCCACCACGACCAAAGCTGACACACCTGCGCTGGCGAAAAACGCTGCGAAGGGTCTGAAACACATCGTGGCGGGTACCCCATGACGGAGCTGGAGACGCCAAACACACACTGCCAGGGCCAATAATTCGCCGAGGAATCCGCAGATGGCTATCCAGACCAGGCTGCGACCGGTTGCCGCCACAAAGAGGATACCTACAAGGGCGAATGACCGGGCCAGGTTTGAGATCAACGCATTCCGCGTGTCACCGTAAGCCAGGGCCGCCAGGGTAGGCGCAGCCCGGAGGATGCGCAAGGCCCACATGGCCGAGAGCCAACCGATGAAAACTCCAGCCGCCGCGTACTTGTGCCCGTAAACGAGGGTAACAACTCTTCCCCCAGCCACGATGAAACCGGTTGCCACGACGGCCGCGATGAGCGAAACGACCTGCGTACAGGCCAGGTAACGCCGTTCAAACTGAGTTCGCAAACCCTGCGCGCGAGAAAGGAGAGGAAGGAATAACGATGAACACACATTGTTCGCTATCGAGGAGGGAGCCTGGGTCAGCGCGAACGCGACCGAGTACACGCCGAGATCGGTTAAAGTATAGTTGCTCCTCGAAAACAGACGATGGGCCGACCCGATAAAGAAGCGGTCTCCCTCCATGATGCCGAACAGGAGCAGCCCGTTGATGGTCAGCGGCCAGCCAAAATGGAACATCCGCTTGGCAAAGAACCGATCCCACGCCCACCTATAGGGGCGCTCTGCCAACCAGTGCGAGCCAATCAGGATGTACGCGGACTGTGCGACCAGCAGCCACAACATGGCCCAATAGCTTCTCAGCCAAAAGGCCAGAGGCAGCGCAATCAGCGTGACCAGCAGATTCGAGCCCGCATCCACGAAGACAAACGGCCAAAAGCGCATGTGGCGCTGGACACGATAGATGTCAAGGTGGTAGAAGCCCCTGATCAGCGGGACCAGGGCCAAACACTGGAATGCCAACTTTGCCTTGGGAGCGCCAAACAAAGCGGAGACGGGTCCCGCCAGTACAAAAATGACGGTGGCATTCAACAGGCCACGGCCGGCATGGACAAAATGGATCGTTCTCTCAAAGCGCGGATTGTCTCCGTCCTCGGCCTGCACGATGAGCAACTGCGCCGATAGGTTGCTGATCATCTCCATGAGGGAAAAAGTCATGGCGAAGATCGCGGCGATACCGTAATCGGCGGGGCTGATGAGCCGCGCGACGATAAGACTTTTTATAAAGGAGCTGGACTGAGAGATAACCTGCCCGGCACTTAAATGCACCCCCCCTTTAAGGAAGGATAAGCGCGTGGTCATGGCTGTCCCCCGTCCTTCGTCGTGTGGTCCCGGAATTGCAGGTTAAGTTCACGCAATGGACATTGAATATGGAATTCTACACTTACGGTCATCTATCGCCAAGCTGCGCATGTCCCGGTACATAGGAAGCACTAAGCAATGACTCGTGTCCTTGTAATGTACCGATACAGGAGTTACTATCATACCGTCTTTTATCTTAATACGCCAGGAGGCCAATATGGATCGTCGAAGGGGAGTTGTTTATAGTGCGCTTACGATCGGGACCCTTTTCTTGGGCCTAATGCTGTTCATTGCCCAATCTGCTTCCGCTGGTCCTTGTGAAAGCAAGTCGGCTTGCTACGTAACGCCGGGGGGCTCCGGGGCTACGAACGGCGTGGATTGGAATAATGCGTACGCCGGACTGCCGGCAAACCTTACATGCGGAGTAACTTACTATCTTGCGGGCGGGAGCTATGACTACACCTCCAGGTCCTCGACGATCTCGAATGCCTGCACTGCCGGCTCTCCCTTGGTCATTTACAAGGCGGTCTCGGGCGGGCCGGGAAATCCCCAGAACGTCGCGGGATGGGAGTCGAGCTATGGAACCAGCCAGGCGCTTTTCAGCCAGACCACGGACCCGGACCCGGAGAAGGGCTACAACCCATTCTTCACCCTCGCGGGAACCTTCATCACCATTAATGGCGTGGTTCCAGCCTCTGGAACTCCTACCAAGACGGCGACCTTTGGCATTCGTCTGCGAAGCTCGAACCGCGTGTTGAATGGCTTCCTGGCCGTAACGGGGGCAAACAATACGGTCAAGCACGTCGAATTCGATGGAATCGCCAATTCTTATGGCTTTCAAGTTACCGCGTGCAGCCGCAATGCCAGCGGGGTTGTGACGGTAAAAACCAATGGCAACCCAGCTTGGGTTAATGGCGACAAAGTAGACCTTTATCTGAATGGAGGAACTCCCGCCGACTTTAATTGCGAAACAAAAAGAAATCCCAGCGGCTGCAACAATCCGATAACCATCTCGGGAAACACCATCCAGTATACGCAGCCCGGCAATACCAATGTTGAAGCCTGCACGATACCCGCAGCACCAAATCCCGCGACGGTGGTCCTTAATTACGGCGGCAGCACTGCGGTCATTGTCAACATCAGCGCGAATCCCTCGAATTTTTCCTTCACGGACAATTACATCCACGACCTTATCTGCGCCGTTCACCACGCAGGGCTGGGTGGCTGCAACCGTTGCACCTATCTTCGAAATTACATTGCCAGGAACCACTACACGCCGACTCAACATGCCAACGCCATCGATGGGGGCATCTTGAACAACTCCGTCATCGCACAGAGCGTGTTTGAGGACATCGAAGGAACAGGGATTACGACTCCCACCTGCGGGTATAGCAAAAGCATTGTCAACACTTCCGGGGTAAATGTAACCTGGGTGAGCGGCTCGCCATTTAGCACCAACTGGGCGCCGGGCATTCGTATTAAAATAAACTCAAGCCTCTTTACCGTGTCATCAATTAATAGTAATTCAAGCATTACCTTGACTACTTCAGCGGGCACACAAACCAACGCCACTGCGGTGGTGGGTTGCCTTTGGGCGCAGGATGTGATCTACAGCAATCTGGTGTTCTGCACCATTGCGTCTCGACCCAACGTGCCCGCCTCCTGGCAAAATCCTCAATGCGACACCAGCGCTGTCTTTGGCGATGATAACGGCGGGAATCAGGTCTCCAATCTGCTCATCTACGGCAACACGATAGTTCGACCGCTTAATTGCAAGATAATGGTCTTGAATGCAGCTTCAACCGCAACCGTGACCAACAACTTCCTCTTCTGCCCCGGGGAATCGGTGCAAATCAAAGGGGCCGGAGTAAACCACTCTTACAATACGGGTTGGGGCGCGCTTATCAACCAAGCTCCAGCACCGGGAACAGGAGATTATTGGGCAACGACTTTTCCCGGAGCGGCCAGTGTATTCGTCGATCCCTCAGATACAGGTGAGAATTTCCACCTCCTGAGTGGGACCGTGGACGCGCCGCCCGCCACGCGCTGCACGCCGGGAACGAGCTGTCTGAAAAACGGCGCGACGGTTTCAGCACCCTACAATATTGATTTGCTTGGGTCATCGAGGGGAGTGGCTGGAACCTGGGTGCGAGGGGCATTCGATATCGTCCCACGCCCCCCTACATCCCTGGGCGTACAGGGCGTTCATTAGCCAGGGTTCTTGCCCGCGTCCAGTTCCCGCCCCATTTCTTTTGCAGTGGGTTGTACATCCGTGTCTCCCGCGGGTTTACAATGATCCTTATGCTTACCCTACTGCATACCATTAGCTTGCTGCGCCAGGAGGCCAATATGGACCGTCAAGGGAGAGTTGTTTACCGTGCGCTTACGATCGGAGCCCTTTTCTTGGGCCTAATGCTGTTCATTGCCCAATCTGCTTCCGCTGGTCCCTGTGAAAGCAAGACCGCTTGTTACGTGACACCGGGGGGCTCCGGGGCGAAGAATGGCGTAGATTGGAATAACGCGTTCGCCGGACTGCCGGCAAGCCTTATGTGCGGAGTAACCTATTATCTTGCGGGCGGGACCTATGATTACACCTCCACGTCCTCGACGATCTCGAATGCCTGCAGTGCCGGCTCTCCCTTGGTCATTTACAAGGCGGTTTCGGGCGGGCCGGGAAATCCCCAAAACGTCGCGGGATGGGAGTCGAGCTATGGAACCAGCCAGGCGCTTTTCAGCCAGACCACGGACCCGGACCCGGAGAAGGGCTACAACCCATTCTTCACCCTGGCGGGAACCTTCATCACCATTGATGGCGTGGTTCCAGCTTCTGGAACTCCTACCAAGACGGCGACCTTTGGCATTCGTCTGCGCAGCTCGAACCGCGTGCTGAAAGGCTTACTGGCCGTTACGGGGGCGAACAATACGGTCAAGCACGTCGAATTCGATGGAATCGCCAATTCTTACGGCCTTCAAATCACCGCCTGCCGCCGCGCCCGCGGCATGGTCACGCTGACCACCAACGGCACCCCCCCCTGGGTGGCAGGCGACACGATAGACGTCTACATGAATGGAGGGAAGCCGGGAAATTTTACAACCGTCCCTCCCAGTACGGGTTGGCCGATTGTCTCGATCAGCGGCAACCAGATTAGCTACGCGCAGGCTGGTCCTGACGAAACGTGCACCATGCCCGCCGCACCGAATCCCGCGACGGTGGTTCTTAATTACGGCGGCAGCATTGCGGTCATTGTCAACATCAGCGCGAATCCCTCGAATTTTTCCTTCACGGACAATTACATCCACGACCTTATCTGCGCCGTTCACCACGCAGGGCTGGGTGGCTGCAACCGTTGCACCTATCTTCGAAATTACATTGCCAGGAACCATTACACGCCGACTCAACACGCCAACGCTATCGATGGGAGCGTATTGAACAACTCCGTCATCGGACAGAGCGTGTTTGAGGATATCGAAGGAACTGGGATTACGACCCCCACCTGCGGGTATAGCAAGAGCATTGTCAACACTTCCGGGGCAAATGTAACCTGGGTGAGTGGCACGCCATTTAGCACCTACTGGGCGCCCGGCATTCGTATGAAGATAAACTCTGGTACGTATGTTGTCTCGGCAATTAACAGCAGTACAAGTATAACCTTGACTACCCCGGCGGGCACGCAAACCAACGCCCGCGCGGAGGTGGGTTGCCTTTGGGCGCAGGATGTGATCTACAGCAATCTGGTGTTCTGCACCCTCGCGTCCCGGCCCAACTTGCACGCCTCCTGGCAGAATCCTCAATGCGCCACCAGCGCCATCTTTGGAGATGATAACGGCGGGAATCAAGTCTCCAATCTGCTCATCTACGGCAACACGATAGTTCGACCGCTGAACTGTAATATATGGGTCTTGAACCCATCTTCAACCGCAACTGTGACCAACAACTTCCTCTTCTGCCCCGGGGGAATGGTGCAAATCAAAGGATACGGAATACGCAGCTCTTACAATACTGGCTGGGGCGCAGATATCAATCGAGCGTCGTTGGGGGGGGATCGGAATTTTTGGGCAACGCGTTTTCCTGATCCCTTCGTCGGTAGCTCGGATGCGGCAGAGGACTTCCGACTGGCCAGCAAACAGGTGGACACAGGGCGCGCCACGGGCTGCAAACCAGGGAAGACCTGCCTTCAGGATGGCACTCCCCTTCCTTCGCCCTACAATATTGATTTGGCTGGGACACCCCGAGGAACCGATGGGACATGGGCGAGAGGAGCTTACGAGCTCAGGGGAAGCGAAGAGCACAAATAGTTTATACCGTTATCCTGAATACCGAAATCGTCAAGCGCCCTTCGTTTTCACCTTCGACGCGCTCAATGCCACGGATGACGGCCCCTCCTCGGAGGGCTCGCGTTTAGGGGGTTTGACGCGGTCTCTCCAAGCCTTCTTTATTTTTGCGACCAACCTGGTTCTGGCCAAGACCGCGGCTGCCAACCGATCAACCAAGAGGACAGGGGTGCGGAGGGCATTGAGCCCTATGCCCCGCAAACTCGGCGCAAATATGCACAGGGAGCCTTCTTGCCAGATGCAGTTTCCCAGTATTTCCTTATACTCGGCATCGCCCAGCCCAAAATCGATCTGGGCCACCTCGTTGCTTCCTTCCCCCACGCAAAAACCCTCGATAACTCTCATCATGAGGAACATCCCCAGCGCATACCGCCCATACTCGGGATCATACCCTACATAACCGCCGTGGAATGTCCGCTGGTAAACCGTTCCGAGCCAGAATGCGCACGGCCGATTGGCAAGGTACAGGATGAACGCCCGTAACCTCCCGTTTTCGGCATCCAGCCGGAGCAGTTCACGCGTCTCCGCACTGTCTTTGAATCCCACCCCGAGCCCTCGCTGATAGGTCTTTCGGGCGATCTGCTCGACATCCTGAATCATCCGTTCCAGCGTGTCCTTTTCACGAAGGCAGTCAATTCGGATGCTGCCGGGGAAATCCCGGAGTAATTTGTTCCATTTCGAATTCTTGCGGACTTTATAGGACAGGCGCCGGTGAAAATCCCCAACCGTGGCGGGGATAGTCGTGCTGCGGTGGAGCTGAAGACGTGGGAAAAAATCACGCGACAGGAAGCCGGGAACCCGCGTGGCGGCCTGATAGACCGGTGAATCGGCCCTCACATGGGTGAGAACGGCAAGGTCGGATTCCCCGCGGCGAAGCGTGCTCAAGATTTCGTTCACAAAGACTTTGCCGTTCGCCGGAGATAGATTGCCCAGGAAACCGTTATGCAGGATCCTGAGCGTGCGCGCCTGAGGCGCGAGAATCGTCTTGTAACCCACTTTGACGGCAATTCGCTCATTTACGATTCGACCGATGAGCATGGCGTCAGGGCGGCCGTCCCGATAGAGCATCACGATATGGGGTCGAAGAATCTGCGGCCGCAGCCGGTTTACGGTCAAGTAGAAATCGATATCAATATTGGGATGGTGTTGCCAGGATGTCCAAACCTCCCGGATCTCTTCGATTTCGGAAAGAGTCCGATAGGTTCGTAGGCTGATCCCCTCGTTCATGCATCCTTCCGTGGGTAGTGCCTCCCATCCTGATGAGAGAAATACCTTCAGGTGGCCAGGCGGTCTCCGCCATTCTTCCAAAAGGTCACATGCATCCCCGCCAGGGTGTTAAACTCATCAAACTTATTAAGCCAGCCCGACGCCTCCACGATTGATTCAAGAGCGGAGTTGTAGTAGACGAGCGTCACTTTGCGCGGATTGCGTGCAATGGAAGTTTCGAGATTGGCAAGGAAGTCCCGCAGGGTATCTTTTCCAAACGGATTAAAAAGGTAATAAACCGTTCCCTCTGACAAATCCGCCGTCGCGGCATCAGCGCAAATAATCTCGATGGGAGACTTCCGCCCCCGGAGACGAAGCGCGTTGCGCTTTGCTTCCTCACATAGAGGTTCGAGGAGTTCAATCCCCACGCACTTTCGTATCCGCTGGCGAGCCACAACACAGAGCATGCGCCCCATGCCACATCCAATATCATAGAACACATCTTCGCGGGAGAGTTTCAGGCGCTTGGCCAGCCCGCCAAGATACCAGTAGTCGGGGGAGGCGTATGATAAATTGTCTGCGTGTCTTGCCAATCGTGAAAATGGACCGCGCCAGGTTGGCATTGCCGGGTCCGATGGGGTACCGGCGGCGGTTCGGGGCGACATCGTATGGATATTGAGAGCAGCGTCGTTAAGCATTGTCCACAGCGGCCGCACGAGTTTTATTGCCCTTCCAACCAGGCGTTTGAGGCTATACATATCCGGCGCTCAAAACCGACGTGCATCGGCTAACTGCAAACGCCTTTCTTGCGGAGCAAACGCGGCATCCCTCTTCGTCATAGCTTCAGCTTCCGCCAGGCGAGGATACGCCAGGGACATCGCAAGTACCATCCACAGGATGAACGACTGCTGCCCCCACCCAAAATTCTCGACGCTTACCATCATGAAGGCGTAGGCGCCTAGATTGACCAGAAATATCAGGCAGAGGGTGTTGGCGGGTGGCTTGACAGTCCTGAATGCCCTCCACGACAAGAATATTGCAGTCGTCAACAAAGCTGCAACCAGGAAAAGCCCCACATAACCCGTTTCGATCATGATCAATGCCCAGGCGTTGTCGCAGCTTACCAGCACCTCGGTCTTACCGGTGGCCGCAACTACATCCTCCAAGCCTAGAAAATAGAAGGATTCCGGCCCGAATCCCCAAAGTGACCGATCGAGCTTGCCGGAAAGGGCATGGACACCCGCGTGCATCAGCTCGTATCGGTATTCGTAGGAAGATCCGCGCACTGAATCAGGATTGCGAGTCTCCTGATAGGTCTCTTGCAGAGACTCCACGACACTGGGTCGTATGACCAGCACCGCGGCCGCAATAAGAACAATGGTAAGCAGGTTCTTGCGGATGCTCCATTGGGAGAAGATCAAAAGCGCTAGAAATGACAAGGCAAGCGCCAGCCATGGCCCACGGCTCGATGTCTTGTAAAGATCGTAAGCCATCATGATGAGAGCTACCCATAGGCAGATCTTCTGAGCTGCGGTTTTGGCCGAGCTTAGAAGGTAGAGCACCCAAGGAATCCCTAAAACGAGACCATTCCCAAATAGTATCGGATGCGGGAAGGTTGATCTGATCCTGCCGCCTACTCCGATACGCCCTATTTCATCCCCCAATCGGTGTATGACCGCTGGAAATATACTGGTCACATTCCAGTGCGTGAAATGTTCTACCATCCCGAAAACACAACAGACCACCAGGGCGGCTACCGAGGCAGCGATGATCTTGTGGATGGTCCGAACATTGGAGATGGATTTGGCGAAAATGTAGTAGACCAGGCAGTATTCCAATACATTGTCGATCACCGTTTTCACGCTGGTGACAAACACCACGGAATTCAATGTCGAGACCAGGGACCACACAATGTAAAGGATCAGCAGATATTTCAGCGGCAAGCTATTGCGGGTACTCTTGCGATGCTGGCTTCCCAGAAAGAGGTAGAGGGCGAGCAGCGTGGCTACTACCACTCGGGTCGTGGTCAACACGAACAGATCCACGAAGTAGATCCTCGCCTCCAAGGGCAACACGATTACCAGAAAAGCGAAGAGCGGTAGCGTACTTTCAAAATCCTTCGTGATGGTCATACCCACGAGGCAAATAACAACCACCAGGTCAATGGCGATGATTAAGCCGAGTGACATGCTTTGTCTGCCACCTCCTTTTCCCGTTTATCGCGCCGGGGGAATTCCGCACCAGTTCAGAAGCCATCCTGGCGGGGCGCGGGCGAACCCTTACCGTTCGGAGCCCCTACCCCCCGATCCCACCTATTTTCTCGCAGCACCAAAGCGGTCCAGGCGCGCGTAGCCCTTTTTCTCCTGCTTCAAGAACTTATTGAAAGCTTGGCTCCACATAATGTCATCGCTGAGCAACAATCCGCCTTCCGACAAGTGCGGCCAAGCGGTCTTGTATTCGAAATACTGGTGCTCGAAAGTGTGCAAGCTATCGTGAAAAAAAATGTCGATTCTCGGGCGCTCTACAAAAATTTGTGGCAAAAGTTCTTTGCTATCCCCCAAGAACAAGTGATACCGGGCTCTCAGGTAGTCCGGGACCAGCCATCCCGGATCGCAATCAGGAGGCAATGTTGGGCTCGGCATTCGATCCGTAGATCCCTCAATGATTTCCCGCGCGGGAAGGTCTATCGATACCAGTTCTCCGGCGTCGTTCTCTGCAAGCGCACGCAAGATAACAGCACTTGACGCACCGTCAAACACCCCTGTTTCAACCACAACGCAAGGTTTCGATAATCTCACGGCCATATAGAGGAATTCACTCCAGGCAGGCCAGTTGACATGCCGCCGGCGCTTCTCCAACATGCTTTCATTGAGGGTGTTAAAGAACCTGCTGTCCTTCAGAAATCCTATTCGGCAAGCCTCTGCCGACGAGGGGGAAAGCTCCGGAAAGAGGAAAGTGATTAGTTCGACGGCGGACAAACTCGGAGGAGCGGTCACCGAGGGAGGAAGTAAATGAAGTCGAAAAATCACTCTGTAAGCGTCAGCCAAAGATAGGTTCACCAGCTTCCTCATAATTGATGATGCCCTATGAGTTGCTTGCATTTCGAGTTTCTCCCCTGCTCACGGGTACCTTGGCATTTCCAGGCTTCGGACAATCTCTCCTCGGTCTCTACCAACGAGATCATGAAAGTGTCCGGCACGTTGGCGAAAAGCGGCGCGGGTCTTACAATCCCTGGGCAGTTTCAACCGTGACGATATCTTCCACCACCAGATTCTGATCGAGGGGTAATTCCATTAAGACGCGTCCATTGTCTCCCCCCAGGGACCGGAAGTGCAAGTCCTCAAAGACCTGGCGGATGGGCTGGTTGCGTTCCGTCTTGACCAGTTCGGCGGCCAGCGCGGTCTTCCCCTTCCCCAGTTCCCGCCGGGCCAGCCATTGGATAAACGTGTGCTCGACTCGCTTCTGGGCGACCCGGCAGGAGAGCACCAGATCGCGCAGGGTCGGCCGATCCTGGGTTTCGTCGATGCTGGCAAAGCCCACAATGCCGTAATCGCCGAAGCGGTCGCTGCAATCCATCGCCACGCACAAGAACCCCTCGCGAGAAAGCAGGTCCCGAAACTCTTCGGCTTGATACCGAGTATTCGCGAGGTTCAATTGGTTGGACCTCTGGATGAGCTCCAGGCAGCGCGCCATGGGTTTTTCTTCGCGCGGCAAGAACAAGCGGAGCTTCATTCCACAACTGCGCAGGAAGGCCTCGTAGTCGCCTCCGAAGGCTTCCTTGACCTTCTCTCGCTTGATCTCCGTAAGGTAGGAAGCTCGCCGGTTCTTGCTGGATTCGCTCACTGGCACTTCGAACTCGCGGTAGGTGAGCAGCGGGCCGATCTGCTCGTCGGAATAGACCCGCACCTGGGGACACGCCGACTGGACTTCCGCCCTTTCGAAGGGGGAATCATCGATGAGCGCGAAAGTGTCGATGTTGATGTTCAGCCGGTTCGCGATCTCCTTCAGGTTGGAACTCTTGGGCTGCCAGTTGATGGCGGGGTAGAGGAAATAATCCTGCAACCCCAGACGTTCAATGACCGGCCAGGCGTCGGCATGATTGTTCTTGCTGACGACCGTCTGGATGATCCCCCGCTCATCGAGTTTCTCAATAAGTTCCAGGGCCTTCGGGCGGGGAAGCAGAGCACCTTCCGAATCTTCCGCGAGGATGCCCTTCCAAAGCGTGTTGTCAAGATCCCAGGCTACGCATTTGACCTTCGCCGCAGGCGCCGGCCGGTCCGGCCCCGTCTTATGGCTTCGGGATTCATAGCCTGGCCGGTATTGGACCAAGTCCAGCCAGGTAAAGACCAGCCGCCGTTCGGCGTTATTCTCCGGATAAAGCATGATCTTGCCGACCCGATTGCCTCGGCCAAATCCGAAACCCTGGGCAGGAAGAGTGTAAAAACTCCACCCGCGGGAGATATCAAAGGAGTGACGAAACTTGAGATCGCCGACGAAGGTGTGATCGGGGGTCATGTTCCCGGCGAAGTACTCGAGCACCAGCCGAAAGGGCTCCGGATCGGGCGAAAAACATTCGAGCACGAATTCATCGTAGGCCACTTCTTGCTGGTGAGGGGCAAACCACGCCAAACACTTGGTCCGAACCTTCGCCAGGTTTTTCTTCCAGAAGACACCCAGGGCGCCGGGTTTCGATTTGACGCTGCGGCCGAATGGATGGGTCACCGTCCGGTTGATGCGGTCCATCAGGCGTTGGAAGCCGACGCTGGCGGTTTTGCCATAGATAATGGCTTCAATCTTTCCCCACCGGCGAAAGCGAACATCCGCCCCAAAGTCAAACAGCCCCTGATATCGTGGGTTCGGATATATTCCGTAGACCAAGCGGGCACATTTCTTATCACCCCTGGGAACGTAAAGTTGGCAACTGGAGTAGCAAAGCGGCGCCGCACACTCCAGGCAATGGTCTTCCCAGTGGAGCAAGAAGGTACTGCGCACCGCTTCCCGGTTTAGCGCGGATTCGCGCGGGGGAAAGGAATTGTGCTCCCTCTCCCCGAGCGCTGTGTCCGTCCAGTCGATCTGAAACATGCCCTTGTATTGCCCCCGGCGGCTGCCTTGAAAATGGCTGCGCGAAGCGCATGTTCGTGCATCAAGAGTTCGCTAACTTGGACAGACTTGGTTTCCGACTGTCGCTTTTGAGAATCAAGAACTTCGGCGGTCAGAGACCGCCGCGACCGATCGCGACGCCGATTTCTTTACCGCTGGGAATGCCTTCGGGATCGATAGGATTCTCCGCTTTAGGGAAAGCACCATGGGCAGCCAGCGGTAAGCCCCTAACAACTTAAGTCGAAACTCCACCGGCCAATCCGTCGGCTCGACCGAAACGCGCCCGGTAACGAATTCTTGCGGGTCAGAGAAAGCAAGGGTGGGCAGAATCGTGAAGACTCGCTCATAACCCGCGTCGCGGCACCACTCGATAAGCTTCGCGTTAAAGGCGCCATGAGGAAAGCTGAAGAGCTTCACTTCCCGGTTCAAGATTTTCTGCAGCTTCGCCCGAGATTCGGAAAGCTCGCGCCTTGCGTCTTCCTCATTCAGGCAGGGAAGTTTAGGATGGGTCATGGTATGAGACCCTACAGTTACCAAGTCGGACGGCAGCCTCCGGAGTTGGTCCGTTGACATCACCCTCCCGTTGTTCGCGGAACTCGAGGCGTTCGCCCTCCAGGGAGGGCGCTTTCCGAGAGCCTCAGTGACAACAAACAGAGTTGAAGGAATTTTTCTTATTTCTAACTCGGGTAATGCATTTTGAATGACATTCTGATACCCGTCGTCAAAGGTTATCGCGGCATGGCGCACCCCCGCAGCCAATGGTACCGTGCAATCGGCCCGAGTGGGTTTCGTGCATCGCAGCAGGATGTCCATTTGACGGGCAAATTGCAAGCGATGTTCCAATCGAACTTCGTGGTAGTAGAGGATGACGCAGGCAATTCGGTCTCCCCTTCCGAGTAAGGTACGAATGCCTTTCCACAGTCCCGCTCCAGCGTAAAATGCAGCGCTAATCAGGAGTTTTGTAAGCCGCTCGAAAGTACGTCGGTGGCGGGCAGTCATGTCATCCCTGGGGATTGGTCTAGCTGACGGAGGGGGCCAGGCCTAATCGCTCGAAGGCCTTTTGCCAATAGCTCAGATGACATTTGAAAGATTGCTTTCGCCGCGGCGAGCTTGCCATGAGGCAAATTCCCAGCTTGGAAAAATCAACTGAGATCTGAACTCGGGAATCGGCAATGATTCTGTTCCAAGCCCTTCGCATACCGGCTGACCAGGAGATATCATCCAAAACAACTATCGAGTTGTCGGCGAGATAGGGAAAGATCTGGTCGAAATACCTTAAAGTGGCATGTTCTTCATGATGACCGTCTATCAAGGCATAGTCAACAGGCCTCGACTCCTGGAGCGCGCCGGGCACGGTATCCTGAAAGGGTCCCGTTTTCACTGTGACCCTCTCGAGTCCAAGCGTCTTCAGGTTTGTTCTCGCCAGCTTGGCCAAGGCTTCTGATCCTTCCAAGCTAACAAGTTTTCCTGAACCGTTGATCTCCATGGCCGAAGCCTGATAGGCTGCCGAAATTCCCAACGACGTTCCAAGCTCGAGCCCGGAGGTCGGTTTAAATTCACGAATCAATTTGAACAAGAGCAATCCCCACATCGGGGGCATACTCCCCCCTTTGCAAGTCTGCCCCACACCTCGCTGCACCGTCATTCCCTGGGCCGTCTCCGCGGAAGGCAGGGTCGCTTGCGCCGATACTGCCCCATAATCGACCACCGAAATCTGTTCTGTAGAAGCCCATAGTTTCTTTCTCAACGACTCGATCCTGTTGATGAACTCTTCTTCTTCTGGACAGATACGGTGATTCAGGAAGGGTTCTAGCGCCTTGGCAAGGGATTGTGAAGCTGGGTCAGCTTCAGTTCGTAACTCCCTGAGCATCTTCTTGGCGCCCTGTATTTTGTAAGGCTTCGAAATGGTTTCAGTGGCTGTCATTCAACTCCCTCTCGTTCTGACTGCACTACGGAGCCCTTGGTATAGTCTTACCAGGGAAGTGTAGATGGTGTGCAACAGTCCCGCCTCTGCTTATTTGAATGCTTGCACAAAGAACACCATAACAGTGAGAAGTTTTGTGAGCCGCTCGAATTGCGTCCTATTTCGGGCCGCCGTTACTTTCCCACTGGTTCGCGCGCGGAGTGTTCCCCGCCCGCGTAGCTCGCGGCGGGTTTCCCACTTTGCCGTGTCCAGGCTTCCAATCCCACGCTCCAGCGCAGAATCTTGTACCATTTGGCCAGCGAGTGACGGAGGGAGCCTTTATCGAGGCGTGCGGAGGGAATGGGCAGAAGCACTCCCAGGGCGGCGATGCGGAGGATGCAAATCAGGAACATGGTGAGACGATAAAGACTCGCATAGAAAGGCCCGCGCGTCTTCTCAAAAAACCTGACCACAGACTCTCGCATCATGGGGCCGGAAAACCCTTCTCCGCCGCGCTTCTTGGAACTTCCACCCCCATGGTGAATCACCCTGGCATCTCCGACATAGTAGTTTTTCAGTCGGGCCTCTCTTACTTTGAAACACAGGTCAATGTCTTCACTGTACATGAAGTAATGGGGATCAAACCCGCCGACCCGTTCAAAAACCTCGCGCTTGATCATGAGGCATGTACCCGGAACAACTTCGACTTCACAGGGCTGCCGAGGATCATCGAACAAGGGCGCCCCTCCCCAAAGTGCCCATCCCGGAAATCTCCGCCGCAGGAACGTCGTATCCAGAGCTTGATTCGTTATGGATGGGAATTTTTGCACCGAGTTGATGTCCAGCGAGTGCTCGGAATCAAGCAGTTTGGGACCCGCCAAGCCTGCGTCGGGGGTTGCATCGAGGAAGGAAACCATCCGCTGGAGCGCCGGACCCATCACTTCGGTGTCCGGGTTTAGGAAGAGGATATTCCTTCCGCTGCAATTCTGAAAACCAAGGTTATTCGCGTTACCGAACCCCAAATTCTCACCGGCCTGGATGAAGCGGGCCTGCGGAAACATCTTTCCCAGGAGCTCGGCCGCTCCGTCGTATGAAGCGTTATCCACCACCAGAACTTCGAATTCCAAGTTGTGGGTCTGGGCCTGGATGCTGGAAACACACGGGGTGATGTAGTGTGAAGAATTCCAATTCACGATGATGATGGACAGGTCCATAGCGCGTGCCGAGCCGCACGGAGGGGAAACGCCTGCAACCGTATTCACAAATAGCGACGCCACTCCCGAGGGGCTAGGAATTTCCTACCCAGCGTGATTCCGACGTTCTTAGACTGAACAGCTTCCCCATTAATTTGAATTCTGATGTCGCGATGACTGATTTCAGCAAGGCGATATCTGCTCAAGCGAAAGGCTTCCCGAAGCATGGGAACCTTCTCCGGATCAAAGCCCATGGCCAGGCAATTCACATAATCGCCCGCCGCCACGTTATCGCTGAAACTCAGGTAACCCAGGGAAACCGGTCTTGGGGAGAGCGGGCCATCGCCTTCTCCAGCCGTAATCCCATCGGTGACCATGATGTGGGTCCGTTGCTTCTCGGGCAGGAGCCGGCCTTGGTCGGTCGTGTACTCCACGATCCTGGCAAGATCAACGGCCATGCGCCAGCAGGTGTCGTTCCCCGGCCATGCCCCGCTGAGCGAACGCGTAAATCGTCGCACGGCCTTCCGCGAATAGGTATTCAACAGATGGAGGGCTTTCTGGTGGGGGCTTGGCTCCCGGCTGTAGACCGCGTCGTGAAGCTGGGATAAAGGCCTCAGCATGGAGAGTTGATCAGGATACTCATCCCCCCCGGAATGCGGAGGGCCAAACCGGTGATGGGCCAGAGAATCCTTGTGCGCGACCGCGCCGACGCACCCCTTGATGCCGCAACTAAAGCCCACCTTTTCGTGGGTCTTGAGTTTGGGGATGCTCATCACGACATCGCTCTCAAGAATCGTCTTGCTTACCAGATATACGTGCCGGCCTTGGCTGTGACATCTCTCCGTGCGGCGGTGGTCGTAATCCAGGACCCGGAACTTGGGATGCCCGCCTGACTTGTAGAATTCATCCAGCAAGCTTTCTGATCCCAGGTCCACCGGCACGCAGAACTCCACATCATTTCCGTGGTAAAGAGGTTCGACCATCCCCAGAGGATTCCTGTGCACAATGTGTTGACGAAGGTCCATCAATTGGACGGTCACATCGCCCTTCCCCGGTCCGCTATAGAACTCCTGCACCCTCTGCGCCCCGGTCTCCTGAGTGACCCGGTCCCAGTCGGCCGATTGGATGGGGGCGTTGCCGAAGCCCACGGACCCATGGCCGCCCAGCGCCAAGAGCACATAATCCATGACCGCCCGTACGACCGAGCCATGAGTGCATTTGGCGAGCGTTGCGCTGGGGTCCCGCCGGAAATTGTGCCGGACGAAGTTACACAAGACAAAAACCTTCTGGCCGGGCGCGATGTAACTGCGAAGGGGATTCCAGGTGGGCTTGCCGAAATTCTCGATATCTAAACCCGCGTCGGCCAGGCACTGGCGCACCGCGCCATACACCGCATTGGGTTGATGGGCAATGTGTGCGAACCGATACTCCGGGAAGGCTTGGTCGGGCGAGAAATACTCCCCCGCTTCAGGATACTGGAGGCTTCGGTCGTGAATGACCGAAACAACTCGGGTTTTTTGGGGTGTCACTATGTGCAATGAGCACCTCGACGACGCCCCGCCGTGGAGCGCGTTCGGCCACCGTCAATGCGGCCGGCCCACCGATGTTGTGGGGAAGGTAGTTTCTTGGAGTACGCGCTTCAAGCCCGACTGTAGCTGCCCGATCATAACTCCAAACTGCACCAACTTTTCAATGTCAGGAGCAGCGTCGCGATCGCCATCTAAGAATGCGCGCCAACCCTGATGGATCCGGCCACGATCAAACAAGTCGGCCGGAAACAACTCATCATGAGTGAGGATTTTGTCGAAGTAATTGCCCCAAAGAGGATCGGTGGCGTACCAGACGTGTTTTTGCGGCCAAGCACCTGTATTGCTATCTGAGTTTCCCCGAATGAGCCGGCGGATCTTCCCCAACAGGGGCTTGCCTTTCCTGCTTAGCGCGTGCGCAGCGGGCGGCCAGCACAGGGGAAGAAGCGTGTTCGAGTTCGGGACCCGGCTCGCCGCGGGGTCGAGTCGCCGGATAAGCCGGGCGCCAAAATTGGCCTCGTTCCGCAAGGAGGCCGGGGCGATCTCGAGCAGGTCCAAAACGTCTTTGTCCAACATCAGATTGCGCTCGGCGGCCGCGCCCCGCAAATCCAGGAACATCGCAAAAGTCGGGATCGTGGCTACCGATTGCCAGCGCAGAAACAGGTCGCCGATAATCCAAGGATCCGATGAAATCTCGCAGACGGTTTTGTACCGTTCTGTGATGTCCTGAAGCAGCGCGGCCTCAACCTCGCCACGAATCGCAGGGTTCAGAAGTGACAAGGTCCTCTGCCGGTTTATTGGCCGATAGAACGGCGACCGAATCCGATCGAAGTCTCTAGCGAATTCTTCGGCTGTCCAAACCGTCCGCCGTCCTTTTTCCACGGAGCAGCAGAGCTTGCTGAGGGCTTCACACAGGTCGCCCAGAAGGAAAACCCTTCCTCCGAAGTCCGCGCCCAATTCGCGCACCGCCCGCGAGAAATGCGCGTGCCCCCAGAGGAAGCTTCCCCCGCCCTCAAACACCGCTTTCGGCAAACCTTGCAAGTACCAGTGCTTGTCCCGCAGCATGACGACGTGCTGCAACCCAATGGCAGCAGCAGCTTTTTCAGCAACTCTCACCTCGAGGTTTCGCCCCTCCCCAAGGGTGACCAAGAGTGGACTAGCGCCCGCGGCTTTCAGGGCGACCGCAGTAAGGCGTGAATCCACACCCCCGCTGAAGAAAATGACCGGTCGATCGCACTGGCTGGCGATGCGGGAGGCGGAGCGCAACAGGCGCTCGCAAGCGAAGTCAACCCAGGAGGAAATGGGGCGGTGGTTTTCGGGCTGATGGCGATATCTGTACCACAGCACTTCCTCGGTCGAGCCCGTGCCGCGAAGTTGAGTCACACTCCCGGGCGATATCGCCTCGACGCCCTCAAAGAGCGACTTTCGAGGCTGGACCGGGCCGCCATAGAGCAAAAACGCGCCCAGCGCCCCGGGATCTATCTTGAGGGAAGGGACCGCAGCCGCGATCGCCACGGGGTGCGTCGAAACGATCCAACCGCGATCGCTCCACAGCTTCCACAGGGGGCGCGAGGCCACCCGGTCAGCCAAGCAAAGGGAGACGCCTCGCCGGAAGTCTCGATGGAAGACCGCGAAAGACCCGTGGAGGCGGTTTAAGAACTCGGTCAACGCTCCCGTTGAGGTATCCGCCCCAATGGACTCGTGCAGGAAGTTCACGGCCTGCTGTTGGTCGATGATTCTTGGCCCGCGGTCGACCTCAGAAACGTACCCGCAAAGGACGGTCAGCGAGTCGCCGGCGTTTTGTGAACGGTGGACGTCGCCAGCCATAGACCCCCAGGCAAGCAACCTGTCTCCACCGCGAAAGGTCACTTCTTCCACCCCCAGTTGCGGGCCGGGAGCGGCTAGGCGCTGGGAGTCCTTCCCTGGCGGTTGAGCTCCGGCCTCCAGGAAAATAAATCCGTTCATGCGGAAACTTCGCCGCTCTTTCCCGATAGGGTCGTTGCGCCCGCCCTCATTGCCATATGCTTTGCCGTAGCAGGAGCCGTTGCATCTGCTGTTTTCTTACGTAGCGGATGAGAGCCTTGTCGTCCACCTGAGGGGTGCGATGGAGGTAGGCGCCCACAAATCCGTACATCAATCCGCAGGCGTTAACCACGTAAGGCCTTTGGAATATCCGCTTGATGCATTTCAGAAGCATGAACAGGGGGTGATAGCCGGTGAAATAATCTGCGCGGCCATCCTTGAGGGCGCTGCGCCACGGCCCTTCCGCCGCGCCCGTGGGGCGATAGTGCAGCACTTTGAGGCCGCGAAAGGTCCGGACTTTCCATCCCAACATTTGCGCTTTGACTTCATCGACGGTGTCCCAACCCGTCGCGCGCACCAGGCCACCGATCGACTCCCAACATGCTCGGCGGTAAATCTTTGTCGCGCCCCTCACATGGTTGCGGGGACACGGGTCGGGCTGGAACCCATTGCCGGAAGCGCTCCAAAGGCCCCCTCCGCCAATGCCCAGCAACGAGTCGGTCTGAAACTCGGCGAAGCACCTTTCAAAATAGTCGGGCTCCAGGCCCACGTCCCCATCGAGTTTGACTAGGAATTCCCAGTCAGAAGAGGCCAAACAAGGATAGCCGTGATAAAAGGCCTCCATCACCCGTGAGCCATTCGCCCGCGGCCCTTGGTGGGGTACGCGTAGCGCCGATACCCACGAGCATTGGGCGGAGAACTGGCGGACGATCTCCTCGGTGCCGTCGATCGAGCAATCGTCAACGATCACCCACTGGAGCGGCAAGACGCTTTGCTGAGCGACGCTCTGGATGGTCTTGTCGATATGCTGCGCCTCATCACGCACCGGCGTGATGATGACGTAACGGGTCTGTTTGCCCGGGCTTGCGGGGTTCATCTGTTTCTGGTCCCATGCTGAGGGGATTTTGGCAACAGCTCAGGACAGGATGCCTTTGACGCTTTTAACAAGATATTGGGGGACGTGCATCCAGTCATACGCGCCCTCGAGTTTGGCATGGAAAAAACGGAGATCATCCCATGAGTTGACTGGTAGTCGAGGCAAAAACCACCGGTTGGCGCCGGGATGCGCGGTCCCCAGGATGGTGGTTACACCGTTCTCGTAACCGCACTTGTTCAGGAGGTCGGCCAGCCTGCTCACAAACCGGCGGTCGGCCTCTGGAAATGCAAACGGGTACGCGAAGGATTTGACGGGAGCCCCTAGCGCGTCCTCCAGGGCCTTCTTCGACCCGGATACCTCGTTCTCCACTTCGTCCTGTTGCAAGAGCTTCAGTTCGGAGTGCTTGACAGTGTGTGAACCGATATTAATGCCTAGGGAATGCAGCTCGCGGACTTCCGATAAAGTGAGACATTCTGTCCCCTTGAAACACATCCTCTGGGTTTTGAGAAGGCCTGTAATTACGAACACAGTGGCAGAAAAGTTGTGTTCAGTCAAAATAGGAAGTGCGAAACGATAGAAATCCGCATATCCGTCGTCAAAAGTGATGGCCACAGATTTTCGAATATCCTCCCCGTCCCGTGGTCTTCCGCCCTCTATCCACTTTAAGGCCCTATAACCGTTATCGTGGAGAAATTTCATGTGCTGGGCAAAAACCCGGGGAGACGTATTCGTTTCATAGTAAGGATGACGACTCTCGGTCCCTTCCCTGATGCTGTGATACATCAGGATCGGGATGCCAGGCTGGCGCCATCCGTTGAGTCGCCGCGCAAGAGGGTGGCACAAGTAAACACTCACCGTGCGGTCGATGTGGAGGTTTAGCATCGGGTCCTTGCACGAACGGCGGGTGGCGTCGTAATCCAAGTGGAGGGAGCCCAAGAAGCCTGTCAGCGGCCCATGATCAAAAGCCGTAGGGATCCCGACTGGCCCTTCTCAAGACGTGGGGAGGGGCTTCTCTTCTCCACGGCTCCTCGTAGCTATCAGCGAATCCACCAGTTCGAGGTACACATGCTTCTTGACCGTCCAGTTGTTTTCCTTCACGTATTCCGAGGCATTGGCAATCAGGCGCTCCCGGAGTGGGCGGTCCTGGGTGAGCAATAACATGCATCGTGCAAGATCATCCACGTTTTCAGACTCGAAGAACATCACTCGGGATTCCGTATCGTAGTACGTTCCGACTTTTGTCCGGGACTGCAGCACGGGGACTCCCAGCGCCATGAATTCCAGGATCTTCGTGCTCACCGCTTCGTTCCCGAAGGATTCGGCGCGTTTTGGAACCACGGCCAAATCAGCCTGGCTCATAACCCGGGCAATTTCATGTAAAGGCTTGGGATTGTAGAATTGAATCCTGCCGTTTAATCCCAGCTTTTGAGCGAGGTCCATCAGCATGGACTTGGTTGGACCTTCACCATAGATATGAAATTCCGCCCCGGGGGCCTGATTAACGATCTTTGCGAATGCTCTGACTGCCACATCCAGTCCTTGATGCCAGTTCAGCGTTCCGGGATACATCATGATGAATTTGCCGTCCGTCCTGGTTCGGGTGGGGGCAGAGAAATAACGCAGGTCAGGGTAGTTGCAAATGGGCGTGCATTTTTCACGCGCTACCGATCGCGAGATGAGGCGTTCATACCACAGGTGATTGGCAACAATCACGTGATGCGCAAAGGCCGCCGACGATCTCTCAATCACTCTCAGTAGCCGGAATACCAAGGATGATTGGCTCACCTTGAATTTACTCGCATAGAATTCCGGAAGAATGTCATGAATATCCAGAATGACTCGGGCTCCCGATAACTTGGGGATTGCCGCGGCAAAAACGAGGAAATCCGGGACCGAATGAACGTGAATGAGGTCATAGGGCCGGGCCCTGTGCTGCTTGTTCAGGATGAACGAGGAACGAATTAGGAAGCGAACGATCCTGTAAAGGTAATCGAGTGGCCCGCGCTCGTCACGCCTCCGGGATTGGATCCCCAGAACTTTCACGCCATCTACAATCTCTTCCGTCGGGTACTCGTCTCGGCGCAGGGCAAGAACCCTCACTTCGTCTCCGCGTTCCGCGAGGGCACGGGCATATTGCTGCACGCGTGTGTCGTTTCTGTAAAATGAATAGGACAGCATGCAGACCCGCACCTTCAGATCTCCTTCCCCCTGGTGGGAATTGGCGCTCAGCGAAGAGGGGTGGCGGCGTGCTCCGTGGTGGCCTCGACAAACTCGCAAACCTGGGCTGCAACGTGCCTCTGATCTTCATGCCCAAGCTGAGGATACATGGGGAGTGAGAGGATTTCGGAGGCGGCCTTTTCCGTCACGGGGAAACTTCCCGGCGTGTAACCGAGATCCTTGTAAGCCTTCTGCAAGTGCAGGGGGATTGGGTAGTGGATCCCCGTCCCCACCTGGGCTTTGGAGAGATAGCCCCGAAGTTCGTCTCGCTTCCGAACTTGTACAACGTAGAGGTGGTAGTTCGACTTGGCCCAATCGGGCTCATAGGGAATCGTCATGGCGTCGCGCCGAGACGCGAACAATTCATGATATCGGGCGGCAATCTCACGCCGTTGCGCATTCCATGCCGAAAGGCGGCGCAGCTTCACCGTCAACATCCCGGCTTGAACCGCGTCCAACCGGCCGTTGTACCCTTCCACGTCGTGGTAGTACTTTTGGGTCTGGCCGTGATCGCGCAGCATACGCACCTTACGCGCAATTTGCTCGTCGTGGGTGGTAACGGCCCCGCCTTCCCCACAAGCCCCCAGGTTCTTCCCCGGGTAAAAACTGAACGCCCCCGCGTCGCCCATGGACCCGGCCTTTCGCCAGCGATCCTCCTTTGCCGAAAAATACTCGGAGCCGTGAGCCTGGCAGGCGTCCTCGATAACCATCAAGCCGTAGCGTCCAGCCATCTCACAGATGGAATCCATCGCCACGGGCTGCCCGTACAAGTGCACCGGCACGATAGCCGTGACAGGCCTCCGGGTCCTTCGGCTCATGAGCTTACCGGTCAGGCGGTCCACGTCGCAGCCAGTTTCCAGGTAACGGAGCAAATGGGCAGGATCCAGGTTATAGGTCCGCGGGTCAATATCCACAAATTCAGGGCTCGCCCCGGCCTGCGAAATTGCTTCGGCCGTAGCGATAAAGGTATTGGGCACCGTGATGACGGTGTCACCGGATCTCACGCCGGCGGCCATAATTGCGAACCTCAGCGCGTCCGTCCCACTGCTTACTCCGACACAGTAGGGCACATCGCAAAACTTCGCAAATTCGCTCTCAAACTCCTCGACCATAGGCCCGCCGATGAACCCTGCGGTCCGCAAAGTCTTTTTCACAACCGCCATGAGCTCCTCTTCAAGCTCCACGTGTGGCGCGACAAGATCTACGAATGGAATACCGTTGGTTTGGCTCATGGATGTACCCTTGGGTCAGAAGAAATATACCTTAACACACGAGCAGGATTCCCCACGACGATCGCACCGGGAGGAACATCCTTCGTCACCACGCTACCCGCTCCTACCAGGGCGTTCTCGCCGATCACCACCCGGGACAGAATCGTGGATCCCGAACCGATGGAAGCTCCCTTCTTGACGATCGTCGTCTCGACTTTCCAGTCCGCTTCGGTTTGCAGTTCGCCTTCCCGGGTGGTGGCACGTGGATAAGTATCGTTAATGAACGCCACCCCGTGTCCAACAAAAACGTTGTCCTCAATCGTCACACCCTCACACACAAACGTGTGGCTGGAGATCTTGCAGTTGCGGCCGATCCGGGCGTTTTTCTGGATTTCGACAAAGGCGCCAACCTTGCTGCCCTCGCCGACCTCGCAGCCATACAGGTTTATGAACTTGGAGAGCTTGACGCCCTTTCCCAGCCTGACGTCCGGAGCTATGCACTGATACTCGTTCATAGCTCCACCAGTCTCCCACGCTGCGCAACCGATTGATCGCTCGCCTCGAGCATTCTTACGACTCTTAAACCCGCCGCTCCGTCGCTGATAGGAGCCTTATCGTTCAAGATGCAATCAACAAAGTGCGCCGATTCGAGCTTCAGCGCCTCAGATTGCTCGATCTTAGGCGACCACATGTCGCCCGACCGGTAACTCACCAGCAATTCGTAAACTCCGCGGCCGCTGCTCACCTGCACGCCTCGGTCGTACACCTTGATTTTTTCGTCGGCTTCAAGGTCATTCCACACCAACATCTGCTTTTCTCCACCCAGCAACGTCGTCCGAATCTTCACGGGGGAGAGCCAGTTCACATTGATATGGGCTATGAAGTCGTCGGGAAAGAACACCGTGATATAGGCCATGTCTTCATGGGCATTCAAATGGTTGGCCCCCGTTGCCGATATGGCTTGTGGTCTGTCTTTGATGAGAAAATCCATAATCGCCAAATCATGGGGAGCGAGATCCCAGATGACGTTGATGTCGTGCTGGAATAATCCCAGATTCACCCTGGTGGAGTCGTAGTAGTACAGCCGGCCCAAAACATTGTCATCGACAAGCTGCCGAATTTTCCTGACGGCTCCCGTAAAAAGGAAAGTGTGATCGACCATGATCTTAAGGTGCTTCTTCTCTGCCAGTTCGATCAGCTCTTCCGCTTGGGCCGAGTTGGAGGTAAAGGGTTTCTCAACAAAAAGGTGCTTGCCGTTGGTGAGGGCTTTCTTGGCGAGTTCAAAATGCGTCCACACGGGCGTGATCACCGCCACGGCGTCAAGCTCCGTCGATTCGAGGAGTTCTAAGGGATCATCCGTGTGCTTCAGACTGGGATAAGCTCGCCGGGCACGCTGGAGGGCGCTGGGGTTCAAGTCGCAGATCGCCGCCACCTGACCATCACTCAGTCCCTGGAAATTCCGGACGATATTCGGACCCCAGTAGCCAAAGCCAATCACACCGATCCGGATCATAGTTCACCTCGGGACTCTGGGGCAGCTTCTAGCACGCAACACCACATCCTGGACCGGCAACAAACCTGCATGGGGATACGTCCTTTTCGCGGGGCGGCGAACACCCAGAGAAAGTGCGATTGTATTGAGGATCGTCCCCGTCGTACGGCAGGAGATGGCAGCGGGAAGAGCCTGACCAGTCTTAGTAGGCGCCTTCACAGGAGAGCACGGCTCGAGGCGTTTTCAGCAAGATCTGTAAGTCCAACCACAGGGACCATGATCTCGCGTACTGCAGGTCCAGGCGAACCATGTCATCGAAGGTCGTCGTACTCCGCCCGTTCACCTGCCAGAGCCCCGTAATACCAGGCTTGGCCTCTAACACCCGGCGTCTGTGCCACAATTCATAAACATCAAACTCATAGGGAAGAGGAGGACGTGGCCCTACCAGTGACATCTCTCCCTTTAAGACGTTGAGCAACTGAGGGAGTTCGTCCAGGCTGGACCTCCGCAAGAATCTGCCTGCGCGTGTCACTCTCGGGTCGTCAACCAGCTTATATATGGATGATTCCCCGTTTCCACGTTGGTTCAAACGCGCTTTTCCAGAAATAAACCGTCTGACATAGTCTTTATGAATGCTCGAATTGTTACTGACGTGCATACTTCGAAACTTGAGAAACGTGAATTTCTCTCCATACTGGCCCACCCTGGTCTGGCGGAAGAACACCGGGCCCTTGGAAGTGAGCTTGATGAGCGCAGCAATCAGCGCAAACAAGGGGGATAGAAGAAGAAGTGCGATCAGGCTCGCCACGACATCGATGACCCTTTTCAGATGGAGGGCAAACCGGCGGGAAACCTTCTGCTCCTGCAAGTCCGGATACAGATCCAATCGGGCTGGCGGCCCGAGCCCCTTTTCATCCCACTCATCCGGGAGAATGTGGAGGCTGATCTTGATGGAACTGACTTGTTCCAAACTCAGGTTTTGACCTAGCGCCTTTGCAACCCTTTCCAAAATGGCTTTCTTAAAGGCCGCGGTGTCGGATGAGCCGACCTCGGTAAAGATGACACCGACAACGGAATTCTCCCTGAACCAACCGGTGACATCCGTCTCCCTGACCGAGTTGGCCAGAGATGAAAGTACTTTTGGAATTGCCTTTTGCTGCCGGCCGGTTTGGAAGAGTTCCTCCCCCTCTAAAAGCAGGAGGAGGAACCGCCGCTGCGAACGCTCCGTCCTCTTCTGCTCCAAGGAAAGGAGCCACTTGAATGACTCTTCAGGGACAATCCCGCGATGCCGGCCCCCCGATAGGATTGCAAGTGGAGAATAATTCGTGACATCCCGGCGAAGTTTCGGCTTGCGGTTCAACGCCGGGGCAATCAGTGGGTTGCTCCCCAGACTCATCGTGAGCCTCTCATAAACTCAGTATGCAGAGTATAGCGGTCTTTCCCACCCGCGGTCGATCGGGCGCCATCCCCGGCCGTTGATGCGCTCAACCATGGACGCATCAATCTCAACCGCAACCGATTTCATCAGCATTTCCACCGAGAGTACGAGCCTGTACGCATTCTTCTTACGCAGGAGAATTCCTTCAATTCCCTCGAGTGGGCCGCACGTAACCCTCGCCCGGTCTCCACACCGCAGGAACGGATGAGGCTCAACCGCCAATGAACTTTCGATGATGCGCTTGACCGCGTCAATCTCGAATTCCGGAATAGGCTCAGGGCCGCCTGCCGTCCCTACGATCGAATGAACACCCGGAGTCGTCAGAATATGGAGCTTGCGGTCCAGCCGATCCCGCAAGAAAACATAGCCGGGATACAGCGGTAGTAACAACTTCTTGTCCCGGTCTCTCCACTTGTGGACAGCCGAATACAAAGGGAGAAAAACTTGGACTCCCTTATTCAACAGAAGACTCGCAACCGTCTTTTCGTGTTGATGCCGCGTGTAAAGTGCATACCAAGCGGCATCCGAGTTTACTTCCTCCGTGCGAGCCAGGAAAGACATCGACGACATATAGCTCCGCCCTGTGACTTACAGGAGCCCTCTCCGTAAGCCGCTTTGCTCCTTCTTGGGTCGTACTGAAACTTCCGGACACCCGCTGTCAACGGGTCTCCACACTTGTGCTCCCGGCGCAATTCTCGCGCGAACGCTTTGAGGCTGCTTTGACTCTGGCGACTCCTGCTGGGGTTGCGTACCGCCAATCCCGGAACCTCGGAAAGGCAACCCCGCACCGCGCACTTGCCTGATCAACTCGCAGGGCACAGGCGCAGTCTCTAGCGCGCGGCGATTGAAACCCCTTCGGCTGGGCGGATGACCCACCATCGGCTCCGAATTGTACAAGTCCGCTGGAGAAATTACCATGTCTGTGTGCAAAATGATAGTGCAAATGATGGGCCAAACCCAGGCCTTGAGTCACTTTCCTGGCGGTGCATAATGCCATGAAAAATAACGTAGTTACGTCCGTGGCGCCGGCCTTGCAAATGCCTAACCGCGTTATCGCTCGGGGAGCTAACCAAGCTTGCAAAGATTTGCAAATAGATGTCTGCGTGATTTCGCTCGCTGAACGGCCAGCATAAGCTCCCAGATGACCAGGGCGCGATGCACGTGCCCATAGACCGGCAACTGCCTTTGCGCGCGCCGAGCTTCGGACCGTGCATACCCCCGCCCCTAGGCTGGATAAAGGGCGTACATTGAGCCTCCCGCCGACGAGGGTACCCACTGGCTGAGGAACAGGATTCCAGCCTATTACGGCATCACTCATGCCTTCGTGCCCTTGCCATTCCCTCTAAAGTAATCCCGTTTGCCGTAGTAGTAATAGGAACCGTAGTTTTGCTGCGGTTCCACGCGGTTGAGGATGACGCCCAGAATTTGATTCTTCGAGAAGTTCTCGCAAGCTCTCTGCGCCAAATCGAAGGGCGTCGAGCCCGCATTGATCACCATCAACAACCCATCGCAGAACCCCGCAAGCAATCTGGAGTCAGACACAGGAATGGTAGGAGGGGAGTCAACGATGATCCAATCAAAAACCCGCATTGCTTTCTTCATCAAAAGCCCGAAACGGCCGTTGCCCAGAAGTTCCGTGGGATTCGTTGCGGTTTTCCCGCCGGGAATGAAGAAAAAGTTTTCCGGCTGACCTTGCTGAGTGACGGAGGTAAGGTCAAATTCTCCCGCCAGGTGCTCCGATAGGCCCGGCTGCGAGGGAGCTCCCAGTATGGTATGCATCGAGGATAAACGCATGTCACTATCGATCAACAGGACCCGGGTGTCGGCCTGTTTGGCGATGACCCGCGCCAAGTTGGCGGCTATGAAGGTTTTCCCCTCGCCCGGCAAAGGGCTCGTAACGAGGAGCTTATGCATGGGTCGAACTTTGCGCATAAGATAGAGTTGCGACCGCAAAGTGCGAAATTCCTCGGAAACGATCGTGTGGCGGCGTGCATCCACATGTCGGGTCAAGCCGGGGTCCTTGGTCCAATCCCGGCGGGAGCAGCGTTCGATGAAGGCCTCCGCGGCCAACTCATCCTGCTCGGCCCCGCCCTCCCCGTTCCCGCCGGACGGCTGGTTCGCGGCATCACCTGTGGTTTCCAGGTGGCGGAGTCCCGGCGCGGTGGGCGCCATCGTCCCCACCGAGCTTTCCGGGTCACCCAGGATCACCTTCTCCATTTCGGCTTTTTTCAAGGCATCATGAACTCTGCTCATAACCATCCTATCACTATAATATAGGTATACCCCGGTCCTCTAGCCACCCTTCCTCATTCGGTCCATGAGTTGGCCGAGGTTCTGCAATGAATCAACAGCCGGGGACGTGCGTCTCTCCTCTTCTTCGAGAGACTGACCGGCCTCGGCGGGCGATTTATCCAATTCAAATTCGTGCGCCACGGCCTGGATCGTATCGGCCAGCACCCGCCTCTGGTCGTCAGCGTAGGCGGTGATCAGCGCGTGCTCACAGAGCAGATTGATGACGCGAGGGATTCCGCCCGAGTATCGATAAATCAATTGCAGGGCATCCGGCGCGAAAATGGGGTCACCATTGGCCCCCGCGATGCGGAGGCGTTCGGAAATGTAGCCCTCGGTGTCCTGGAGATTTAACGGCGCCATCTTGCATTTCAAAGTGATCCGTTGTCGAAGCTGGCGAAGGACCGGCTGGTTGATAAGGTTCTCAATTTCCGGCTGGCCGGAAAGCACGATCTGGAGAAGTTTCTCCGTGGACGTCTCCAGGTTGGTCAGCAACCGGATCTCCTCCAGGACTTCCAGCGAGAGATTCTGTGCTTCATCCACAATCAGGACCGCAGTCTCCCCGGCGCGGTACCGCTCCAAAAGCCATTGATTGAGTTGGAGCAGGACCTGGCTCTTCATGCGAGATTCGCAGGAGATCCCAAAATCCGCCAGCATGAAGTGCAGGAATTGATTCACGCTGAGGCGCGGATTGAAGATAAAGGCGGTCGTCACGCGATCCTCGCGTAAATGTTCCAGCAGCTTGTTGAGGAGGGTGGTTTTTCCGGTTCCCACCTCTCCGCTGAGCAGAATGAACCCTCTCCGGCGCTGGATGCCGTAAATCAGACAAGCCAAAGCTTCCTGGTTTTCCCGCGTCTCGAACAGGAACCGTGGGTCCGGATTAACGTTAAACGGGTTTTCTTTCAGCCCGAAGAATCTCTTGTACATACCCGATGTCCTTAAACCCCCGCGTTACGTTCTTCCGCCATCCCGAGTTTCCCTGCCTCACCAGACCGAAACCGCTTCACCCTCGACGCCAGCGTGAGGGAAGGCACCATGGCCAGCGTCGGCAATCCCAAGCAGGCTTCGATATCTTTCACGTTCCGAAGGGTCTTGTCGCGCGCCTCATAGAGCCATGCCAGAAAGAGGCCCACGGCCAAGCCTCCGCCGAGCCCCCCCAAGGCAAACAAAGGTATGTTCGGGAAGGTCGGCTCCTTCGGCAAGTTCGCCGAATCCATGACTCTGAATTTCTCTCCCTGCTGCTGTTGCTCCAGATCGGTGGCCATCTCCGATTCATTCTTTTTCTTGAGGAGTTCGTCGTAGAAATCTAAGGCCATCTGATGGTCGCGGGTGATTTCCTTATATTGTTGCTCGACCATCGGACTCATTTGGACACGCGACTGGAGAAGTTCGATTCGCCCCTGCAAACGTTCCTGCGTCTTGCTCGCAGCGTGAATGGCCTCATCATAAGCGCGAAGTTGACTGCGCAACTGTTGGATCTGAGGGGGCTCTCCCGGCGCCGGACGTTGAGCTTCGGCTTCGGTTTTGGTGTCCGTGGCAGGTCCCTTCTCGCTCAGTTTCTTCTTGAGCCGCTCGATTTCAGCTTTGAGCTTGATGATATCGGGGTGTTCGGGTGTTTCTCGAACTTCCAGCGTCACCAGCTCACTCTGCATATTGGAAAGCTGCTGCTCGAGCGATACGGGGGTTGCGGCTCCTCCCTCCGCAGCCTTCCATGCGGCCACTTGTTGCGCAAGTAAAGTCTCGGTATAAGCCTTGTCCTGCTGGGCACGATTGAGGTTTTGAGTGGCCACATCGAGTTGGCCATTCATCGAGGCGAGCAGGTTGAGGTTCGCTTGGGTTTCCTCGGGAAGCTCGGGCAGGTACTTGCGCTTGAAATCGGCCAGTTTGGCGTCCTGCTCATCGATTTTGCGCTTGGCATCGTCGAGCTGGGCTTGAAAGAAACTCGTCGCGCCACTGGCCGCCGATTGCCTTTGCTTGAGATTCTCTTCCATAAACTCAGAGGTGATTTGCGAGCAAACTTGCTGGGCCAATTGAGCCGTGGGGAGAGTCACACTGATGGAGAAGCCCGGGAGGGTCTGATCGCGTGATTTAATGATGGGTTTTACGGCGGTCAGTTCGATGTCCTTGCGCAGATCGTCCACCATCTCCTCCATCGGCGCCTTGCCCATGTCATCCTTGAAAAGGTCATATTGCTTAATGATGGACTCCAACCGGGATCGGCTCAAGACCTGCTCCTCCAAGCTGGCCACGCGCGCCGTCAAATCGTCGGTCACAATGGGTTTGACGAGAGTATTCGGAATCGTCTGGCTTTGGATCAGGATCAGCGTGGTGGACTCATAGCGGTTGGGCAACACCAGGGCGACGCCGAAGAGGATCACGGCGCCCAAGAGGGCGGGTATGAGCACCGACCACCGCCTGCGGCGCCACATGGCCAAGTAATCGTCCATCCCGAACTGCCGGTGTCCTATCATAAGAGTTCCCCGTCCTTCCCGATTCCGCGGCTTCACCCGCGCTCATTCGAGATTCACACGCCGCACGTGCCAATTAATGCCAATCCCCACGACTTGTCGCAGGAAAACCGATGCACATTCGCCCCCCACGCAAATCGCTCGAGTGGAGGTCTGTCTCTGCACGTTATAATTCAAATACATGCTAACATGCTGTCCAAAATTACGTTCCAGATTCGCCCCGACTTCGAAGTAACGAAATTGTGAACTGACACCCCCTGTTTCCTGGGCGATAGACTGAGTGTCGTCAAAAGATGATTGAACCGAGCCGTGCAACTTTGGCAAGAGGCGTCGGCCATAGCTCACTCCCACCATGTTCCTTTCAGCTCCGGTCGCGACCCCGGCGCCCCCGGTCATTACCCGGCTCAGGGTGAGGCTGGCATCCCACCTTTGGGCGACATACTGTAAGGAATCGAAGGTCGACATAAAGAATACCGTATCCGTCCTGCCCGGGCGTACGGGAATCACATTGGTCATCGGCGCGACAGAAAGCTCGACGGAGAGCCTGCCGTTAATTCGATGGCCATACAGAACCGACAAACCGCGGTTGACAAATCCCGGATGGCCGCCGGAGAACATGAAATGATTCTCGTCATACGTCAAGGCGATCTCATCGCCGCGACCGAAGAAGTAGTTGTAACCCCCCATCGCCATCCAGTAAGTATCGTCGATGAAACCCGGGGTGATGTACTGGAGCGTGCCAATCATGGCGGTGCCGGTAATAATGGATCGTCCGCTGACGCTATAATCGAACTGAGTCGTGGCCAAGTCGCTCAGCCGATTCGAATAGCCCGTGAAAAGTGCCTGGTTCGGCTGGTATGCGCCATTCAAGGCGGGCGCACTGGACAAAGAATTCCCCCCTGCCGCCCCTCCTATGTAACTCGATAAAGCGCCAAATCCTGCGAAACCTACGGGTGTCTCCGGCAGGTACATGCCCTGGTCGCTCACCTGCCAATTCCAACGATTCCCGCTTACCTGCTCGGATACCCCCAATTCATCGAAGAGCGCGTAGCGGTTCGTGTTGGTAGCCGCCCCTGGCTGGAGCGCCCGGTTAAAGAACATTCCACCCCCGGCGTCATCCAGATTCAATTGCGAGTGCTTCCCGATCCTCTGTAGGGTCAGGGCGCCGACGCAGGTGCTTTCGCTGAACAGGCTCGAGTTCTGATTGTACCCCGTTGGGTTGGTGTTGGCGTTCTCCGTGCACCCGACCGTGGGCAATATGAAATTGCGGGCTTCTCCCACAAACCCGGGAGTCAGCAATTGCGCCCCGGAGAGGGGGGACATGGGCCCCACCGGCGGGGAGACTTGTTCCTGGCTAGAATCCGGCGCCCCCGTCTGTTGCGCCCGCGAAGTAGTCGTCCATAGGGCCACCAGAGCTATCATCAACAGAAATGTGCAACCCGTTCTCATCACCACGAACCCCTACGGGACCACAATCGTGTCCCCAGATTTCAGGATAATGTTCCCGCGCGTGTCGCCGCGAAGCAGGTTACGGTAATTTATGGGGTAAGTGGAATCCTTTCCCCCCTCGTGCCGCATCACATACGCGTGCTTTTGATCAGCGAACTGGGTTGGTCCTCCTGCCGTGGAGAGCGCCTGGAGAGCCGTCATGTTCGGGAGCAAGGGCATGGGCCCTGGCCTGGCCACTTCGCCGATCACGAAAACCTTCTGACTGTTAATCGCCGTAACCGTAACGGTCACCTGAGGCTTAGTCAGGAACTGTTCCAGCTTCTGGGTGATGGAGGCAGCGAGCTGCATCGGCGTCAGTCCCGCCGCTTGAATGTCGTTTACCAGGGGTATCGAAATCCTTCCGTCCGGACGCACGGGGACGCTTCGCGAAACGTTCGGTTCCTGCCAGACACTTACGTCAAGAACATCTTCGGCTCCGATGATATAAGTGCCAGGTTCAGCAACCACTCCTGCTTTAGCTTGCGGGTTCTGTCCACCCGCCCCCGCGCCAGCCGTTCGGTCGGCGGGGACCTTCTGTTGCTGTGCGTACAATCCAGTTAAACCCAGCCACAACAGGAGAATCATGACCAGGGGATGAGGTTTGCTCATAGATCTTGTCCTTTGGAGCCCAAAGACTCGGCCATATCTTCCATGCCAATCTGCTTCACTTTGTAAAGCAATGCCTTGTAACTGATTTGGAGCTCGCGTGCCGCGCGCTTACGGTTCCAATGCGTGCGCTGCAGAGCCTTCAAGATCAACTCACGTTCTGCTTGGTGCGAGGCTGCCCGGGCAACCTCCTTCAGTGAGAATCTCGGGATCGCCCCGCCGCGCGCGCCAGGATCACCGCCAATCGACTCAAGGTCTCCGAGTGCCAGTCGCTCGTCGCCCAAGGCGACGATGTTTCTTACGCCATTTTCCAATTGCCGGATGTTCCCCGGCCAAGGATAATCAAGGAACCGGCCCATCGCTTTCGCACTGAAAATCGGTTTTGGTCGCCCAAATTGTCGCGCGTACTTGCTCAGGAAGAAATCGACAAGAGCCGGGATGTCTTCTTTTCGGCGGCGCAATGGCGGCAGCCGAAGGCAGACGCCATTGAGCCGGTAATAAAGTTCCTCCCGGAATCGTTGGTTGCGGATTTCTTCTTCGATGTTTCGACTACTAGAGGAGATAATACGTGCTCGAAGGCAGGGATCCTGGGACCCGTCATCGCCGTCCGCAAGGACCAGCAGCAGCTTTGGCTGGCAAGCCAGTTCCGTGTCGCTGACCTCGTCCAGGAAAGCGGTCCCTGCATCAGACAGGCGCTTGACTATGCCGACCGCCTTCTTCCCCCCCAGGAGTTGGTCCAAATCCTTCATGGAAAGGCGGGCACACGTCAATCTCACGAACGGCTTGTCTGCGTGACGTGAAAGCCGATGAACCCGCCGGGCGATTACTTCCTTGCCGGAACCGCTCTCTCCCACAATAAGGACGGGTATGTTGGTCGGCGCGATCTCGGCGATGATGCGTTCAAGGGGTCGGGCCGAAGGGCTGATAAGGTTGACAAATACCTCATCATCAGGATCCGTCTCCCTCGACTTGCCAGCCATCCCCGCTGCGCCGGGGCTTCTTAGTTCACTTGCCACGTGACAGGCGTTCCTCTCAGGAGTTTGGAGCTTTTCAGCCTTTGACCACAGCACGGGGCTGGCCAATGTCCGGGAAGCCCCCCCAAAAAACGCTTATGGGTCGTATAACGCTCTTGTTGTCGGTCAGATGCGGAGTGAGCACGTGCCGTGCCGTTCTCGGACGCATAGGCCCAGAACTCGTTCACTTAGTGGAAATAGTTTTCCTTCTTACTGCAAGCTGATGCAACTATGTTAACTTTCAGGGGTAAAATTAGGATGCCACGTGGAAGTGTCTCCGAAGGGGCGGATACTCGCTGTGGCGGGGCGCTTCCTGGGGGTATGCACTGACTCCTTTTGCGTGGAGTATTGCGAGGAAAACCCCTCGTACCCAGTGCAAACTGCGAGAAAGCCGTTGCCTTGGCTGTGTACGTGCTACTATGATCTAATGATTGCCATTTCTACATACGTTGTTTAGGAGTACTCATTGGTGTCCTTATGCGGAATCTTGCCTTGAGAAAGAACAGACTCGGGCCTTTAGTGCATTTGTTTCTTGGGATTACCTTGATCGCAAGCTTCCTCACAAGCTGCTCCTGGCGCGATCCAAACGTCAGGAAGCAGAGGTACTACAAGAGCGCGGTGAGTTACTTCCAAGAGGGGAAATATCGCGAGGCGGCAATTCAGCTCCAAAACGCCATCAAGATCGACCCGCAGTACGCAGACGCTCACTACGAGTTGGCGCAGTGTTACACGAAGCTGGGTATGTGGGCAGGAGCCCTCGCGGAACTGAACCATACGGTTGCCCTGGCTCCACGGAATTGGAAAGCCCAAATCGATTTGGGGAATCTACTGGTCGCCTCTCAGCAATCCCAACAGGCGGAAGACAAGGCAAGAAAAGTCCTGGAGGTGGAGCCGCAGAACGTGGATGCGCACACCCTTTTGGCTAACGCCATTGCGGGGTTGGGCAATCCCCAGGGCGCATTAGACGAAATGCAGGTGGCCATTCGGCTTGCCCCAAACCAGTCCAGTTCTTATCTAAACTTGGCCATGCTGCAGTTGAACGCGAAGCAGCGATTGGCAGCCGAGGAGAGCTATAAAAAGGCAATAACCCTGGACCCCAAATCGTCGACCCCGCTAATGGCACTGGGAACCTACTACGCCAGCCAGCGGCGGCTCCAAGAAGCGGAGCAGCAGTTCCAGCACGCGATCGAGCTGGATCCCAATAACTTTTCCCCGCGCAGAGATCTAGCGCGTGTTTACCTGGCGGAGGAGAAAGAGAATGATGCTATCGAAGTGTTGAAGCAGGCGAGGCAGGCCTTGAGGGACAACCCCGATGGCTACCGGATGCTCGGTGAGTTTTACGTTCAGACCGGCAAGATGGACAAGGCGCTGGACGAGTTTGGCTCCCTTCTCCACGAGCACCCCAGGGATCTCCGCGTCAAAATGACTTACGTCCAGCTCCTCGTTGAGCACAATCGCCTGGGCGAAGCAGAAATGCTCAATAACTCCATCTTGAACGAGAATCCAGGCGCCGCCGAAGCTCTCATCGTCAAAGGTCAGATCCTCGTGAGCCGTGGTCGGGCGGACGAGGCCATACCTGTGTTCCAGTCGGCTCTCAAAACCGATCCGAACAATGCATCCGGGCATTACAACTTGGGCGTCGCTTATACGAAGGCCGGCTATCTTGAGCAGGCACACACCGAGTGGCAGCTAGCCGTAAAGCTGCAACCCAACCTGGCCCCGGCGCAGGAGGCTCTTGCCCAGCTTGGGCTAAGGCAAAACGATCTTGACGAAGCCCAGGAAAGCGCTGAGGCGCTGATCAACGCCCAGCCCACTTCCCCCGGGGGCTACAACATTCGCGCGGTAGTGGAAGCCCGCCGGAAGAACCTGGCCGCCGCGGAAGCGGACCTGAGAAAAGCTATCGAACTAGCGCCGCACGACCCGCTTGCCTATACGCGTCTGGGCGAGGTCCAGACAGTCCGAGGAAAATTCAAAGAGGCTGAGGCGCTTTATGATCAGGCCCTCGGCATAGACCCCGCCTTCACCGAGGCTCTGGGCGGCTTATTGCAGACCTATACCCGAGAGAAAAAGCCTGCCAGCGTCTTCGTCGGCCGGATACAGGACCAGATCACGCGGGCGCCGAATAATAGCGCCTTTCATCTGATGCTGGGGCAGGCTTTCTTCGGCCTCCGGGATTTGGAGAAGGCGCAGCCCGCTTTGGAGAAAGCCGTCGAACTCGATCGCAACAACGTTCCTGCCTTCCTCCTGCTCGCCGATGTGCAGGCCGCCCGCGGTTCGCTCGATCAGGCCCTCGCCAGCTCCGAGCGTGCGGTGCAGCAAAATCCCCGTGATGTGCGGGCTTATGCGGTGCTGGGTGTTCTGGAAGAGAAAGCCGGGGACTGGCAGAAAGCCGAGGAAGCTTATCAAAAGGCCATGCAGATCGATCCCTCGTACGGGTTAGGGGCAAACAACCTTGCGTTCCTGCTTCTTGAGCATGGGGGTAATGTGGACCTAGCCCTCTCGCTCGCGCAGACCGCGCGCAACAGCCTGCCGGATTTCCCCAGCACAGCCGATACGCTGGCCTGGGCCTACATACAGAAAGGGGTTTACAGGTCTGCCATCGATCTCCTGCAGAAAGCCCTCTCGCAGGAGCCGGACAATCCCATGTATCACTACCACATGGGGGTAGCATATATGGGAATGAAGAACCACGCGGCTGCCGCCACACAGTTCAAACAGGTGCTCAAATTGGATCCCCAAAACGCCAAGGGCGACGAAATTCGGAAGTACCTGGCGGACCTCACCAAAGGGTGATCATAAGGCAGCACACCCACCCCCATCAGCCTCCTGGCGAGCCTGCAAAATCAAGCTTCAGCAGCTATTTTCGCGTGGTAGGGGGAGCCCGGGGAAGAAAGCCCCGCATCCCGAATCTTGTACAGCAATGACCGATAACTGATGCACAGTGCTCGGGCGGCCCTTTTGCGGTTCCAATGGTGGGCTTGCAGGGTTCTTAGGATGACTTTTCGCTCGATCTCGGTCACGGCCTGCTGCGTAATCTTTTTTAGCGAAATGGGACCATCGATGGGGATTTGGGGCTCGAAGGTTGAAGAGGGAGGCCCTGCGACAAGATCCCTGGCAACTTCTTCCTCGCTTCCCAGGATCACGTAACGCTTGACCAGGTTCTCAAGTTGGCGAATGTTCCCTGGCCAATCATATGCCTTCAACGCTTCCATCAGTCCGGGAGAGATGGGACGAGGGGTGCACTTGAACATCGCGCCATGGCTTTGAAGGAAGTAGCCTACCAAATCGGGGATATCGTCGCGTCGCTCGCGCAGAGGCGGCAGTTGCATGTCAAGGACGTTGACCCGATAGAATAGATCCAGGCGAAAAGTTCCCGCCTCGATTTCCTTCTCCAGGTGGCGGTTGGTCGCACAAACCACCCGCACCTCGACTCGCTTGTCTTCCTGGGCCCCAATGCGCGAGAACTGGCCATCCTGAAGGAGTTGCAGGAGCTTCGCCTGAAGCCCCATCTCCAACTCGCTGATCTCGTCGAGAAACAGGGTGCCGCGATTTGCCAGCTCCACCCGGCCGGGTTTCATGCCATAAGCGCCGGTGAAAGCGCCTCTTTCGTAACCGAAAAGCTCGCTTTCGAGTAGCGTGCTGGGAATGGCTGGACAGCACACTTTTACGAAGGGGCCGTCGCTCCAGGGAGCTTGGAAATGCAATAATCTGGCTAGAACCTCTTTGCCTGTCCCGCTTTCCCCCTGGATGAGGACCGGCACATTCGTCCCCGCCACCTTCTGAATTTTTAAGCGGATGATCTCCATGGCGCGAGAGCGCCCGAAAACTACGGAGTCCGGAGGGAGGTAGGGTTCGTCTGCCCCGGTCAATCCTGGGGTCACAACCGAGATGTCCTTGGCCAGTTGCTGGCCGGCACGTTCCACCATCAACACTTCCTAATTCTCACCAGGTATCGTCGTTTCGAGAACGACAGCGCGACCAGAATCCCCGCCGGCCAAGATGAACATCCTTTGCCTACATCGTGACAGATTAATGCACACGAAAGGCCAAAAGAATTCAAACTCGGAAATCTGCGCGAGCATATTTTTTGCGTCTCCGGGGAGATGTTTAGAGCCCTGCATTTTCAAATCGTTACGCTATTTCTAGAAAGATGGCGGGGCGGAAAGAAGCACTTTCCGCCGTCGCGGAGTGAGGAGGTAAGTGAAATAATTTGCATACCATGCGAAGCAGATTTCCCTCCCTCATCCCATGTCGTAATGACGATTTCGTCGAAGCGCCCGGCAAAGCTCAAGCTTCGCCCGGCTGCGAGCTGCCCGGCTCTTCCTTCTCCAAGCCATACTCGCGAATCTTGTAGAGCAGTGCCTTGTAGCTGATGTTTAAGAGACGCGAGGCAGCCTTGCGATTCCAGTTCGTACGCTGGAGGGCGTCGCTGATTGCCTTAATCTCTGCCTTATCCTTGAGGCTGCGAACGAGGGATTTCAAATCGCCGTTTGTCGATTTCGCCGGGGCCGGGGGAGCCAGGGGAGCGCCATCGGCTCCCCCCCGGCGAGTGCGGAGCTCCTGGATCACCTGACCCTCATCGCGAAGGATCAAATAGCGCTTGACAAAATTCTCCAACTCGCGCAGGTTACCCGGCCAGGTGTGCCCCAGCGCCGCATCCACAAGCGTCGGCGTGAGGGGGAGTGGGTCACGCGTATACCGCGCGGCGAAACGGGCCATGAAGTGTCGAAGGAGCAGAGGAATCTCCTCGCGGCGCTCGCGCAACGAGGGCACGGTCAGAGTGAATGCGTTCAGCCGATAATAGAGATCTTCGCGCAGTTTCCTGGACGCCAGGGCCTGGGGAATGTCCACGTTGGTGGCAGCCAGAATGCGCACGTCTACCTTGATCTGAGTGCGGCCGCCGAGTCTGGAAAACTGATGATCCTGCAATACGTGGAGCAGCTTGGCCTGTAAAGCCGGCGATAACTCGCCAATCTCATCCAAGAGAATTGTCCCCCGATCGCACAGCTCGAATCTGCCGGGCTTGGCTTTTACCGCCCCGGTGAAAGCGCCGGCTTCGTAACCAAAGAGTTCGCTTTCCAGAAGTTCGCTGGGAAGGGCCGCGCAATTGACCTTCACGAAGGGTTGAGGAGCCCGCGGGGACAACGTATGGATCAAGCGGGCAACAATCTCCTTGCCCGTGCCACTTTCACCCAAGATCAGCACCGGGACGTCAACTCCCGCGATCATGCCGACTTGGCTGCGAAGCTTTCGCATGGGATCGCAGGCGGCAAGAAAGTACAGGTCATCTCCCACCTCTTCTGCGATCTCCAGCAAGGCCTCTTTTTCAGTCCCGGAGCCTGCACGCCCCAGGACCCTTTTGATCACGGCCTCCAGATCCTCTTTTTGGAATGGCTTGGGCAAGTAGTCTTGTGCCCCCAGATGGATCGCCTTCACGACGGTGCGGGGATCGCTGACACAAGAGAGCATGACCACTTTGATCCCGGGCCGGATTTCACTCATCCGTCCCAGCGTCTCGAGGCCATCAAGCCCGGGCATGGCCACATCCAGCAAGACAAGATCCGGGAGAGGCCCCTCTTCCACGCGCCGCACCGCCTCGAGACCATTGCAGGCAGTCTCCACCTCGTAAGCATCGACTTCCAGCAGCGTGCGCAGAAAGTTGACCATATGAGGTTCGTCATCGACTACAAGGATGTTCGGAACGGTCGCCATTGGATCCTTATGATCATAGAGTAGGAGATCAGATTCTTACCACGCCATCGTAAAGAAACTCGTTATGAATGCCAAAATCTAAGTTTGCTTAAGCGGCAACAAGAAACAGAATCGGCTTCCGAGACCTAGTTCGCTTTCCACCCAGATTTTCCCCTCGTGCAGTTGAACGAGGCGCCGCGCAATAGCCAATCCCAATCCCGCCCCTTGCGTCTGAACCTCATCTCCAGGAACTCTGAAGAAATCTTCAAATACCTCTTGGTAAAACTCGGGGGCGATTCCTTTTCCGGCGTCGGCGACCGTCACCCGAACCGCCCTCGCTCCCGCCGAGCTTACCCTGCGCCTTTCCACTTCTCGGGGCGTGTTCATGCGGCCGCGCCGCTCCCAGAGGTGCAGCTCCGCCGTCAACCAGACCGCGCCCCCCGTGGGAGTGAACTTGAGGGCATTCTCAAGAAGGTTCGAGACAATCTGTTGTACCTTGTCGTAATCGAATTGGAAGGGCGGAATATCCCGGTTGGCCCGGAAATACAACGCTACCTTCTTGGCAGAAAACTTGTCCATCCAGTACCCACATACGTCGGAAATGCAAGCGCTCAAATCCCCGGACTCGAGCCGGAGCATGACGGCCGAGTTTCCCATGGAAAGTGAGCTGTAGGCCAGGAATTCCTGAGCGAATTTCTGCAGGCGCGCGCAATTCAACCGGGTTTCTTCCAGGATTTTCCCCTGGCGCTCCGTGAGGGGGCCCACTTTTCGAGTGAGTAGCATCTCAACATAGCCCGAGATGATGGCCAGAGGATTTTTTATCTCGTGCGCCAACGTCGCCAGGGCCAGCGCGCGCCTGTGGATTTCCTCCTCCAGTTGTCCGTGAACCTCCAACAAATCCTGGTAAGGGGGAGCCAGAGGGTTGACGGTCTCACTGGGCCTCGGGGCAGTGGACGCCTGCTCGCTGCTCATCCCAGCGGAGCCTTTGGTCTTCCTGGCAGACTTCGCCGACGCACCGTCGGACATGGTTTGGGCTCTCCCTGCTTGCGGTAACTCCGCCATGTTAGCACCCGAAGTGCTCCCCGATGGGAACACGAATCACCTTGGTCCGGCAGGATTGATGATGCGGCAAATCGTACTCCCCCCGGCCTGCCCTCGTCAAGGGAAAAAACCGCAAAATTCGTCAACTCTAGAGAAAATAATTGCATCATAGGTCATTATGTCGTTATTAGCCACAATAATCAGCTCCCGGATACCGGCACAAACTCTTGTTGTATATATGAATTACGAGAGTGGGGGTCCTCTCGAAGATGCCATTATTTGGCCACTGGCTTGCTCATCTTTCACTCAAAGTGGACAGCGCTCTACGCAAGTGGAGGTGTGTCATCGATTTAGAACGGCGCCAGTTCCAGCGACTCCCCCTTGAGATTCCCCTATTCTTACGAGGCGTCGACAAAGAGGGGAAGAAATTCCTCGACTTCACCGTGGCGCTGGATATTAGTGCGGGTGGCGCCCTGGTTGCGACGCGAAGGTTACTCGCTCGGGCCTCCTGGCTTTATCTCGAAATGCCGACTGCTCCGCTACCACCGTTCACTCACCCCGTCCGACCCAAGCATGCCCTTTCGGGCCGCGTGGTGAGAAGCACCGACAAAGGCACGTATTACCTTTGTGCCGTGCGATTTGCTCGCCCGCTGATCGTGAAACCGTAAGCTGAGAACCGCGGCGGTGGTCTTAATCGCGCTTCGCGAAAATCACGATATGTTGCGAGGGCAGCGATTCCACGGTCCGGACGTGCGCAAGCCCTACCACTTTCATTTCTTTCACGAGTTGCTCCACACTCATTTTGTGCACTTCTTTGATCGGGACGAGGGGATCCTCCTTCCGGTACTCGACGAAAACCACCCGCCCGCCTGGCTTCAGCGCTTCGCGGACCTTGGTCATGACCTCAAAGGGGTAGGCGAGTTCGTGGTAGACATCGACCATCAGCACCTGATTGACACCGTGGACAGGGAGTTTGGGATCGGTCTCGCTGCCTTTCACCTCCACCACGTTGGTGAACCCCAGCGTTGCAGCGCGCTGCCGGAGAATCTCGAGCATCTCGTCCTGGATTTCAACCGCCCATACCTTGCCCGTCTTGCCGACCTTGGCCGCCAGGCGGAACGTGAAGTAGCCTGAACCAGCGCCCAGGTCCGCAACCACCTCTCCGCCATGAAGCTCCAGGGCGTCAATCACCGCTTCCGGATGCTCCTCCTCTTCGCGCTGCGGGCGATCCAGCCAGGCAACGCCACCCGGCCCCATGATTTGAGCGATCTCTCGACCCATGTAGAATCTTCCTGTGCCGTTTGGGTCATGGACCGCGCGGACTTCATAGAGGGTTTGGGGACGCGGGCTCGAAACCTGAGACTGCGCCAGGAGCAACTCCCCCGCATGGCGAGCTGCCGGAACTTGGTCCCCCCAGGCAAGCGCGCCCCCGGTGATCAATACAATCGTGAACGCTACTGTGGCCCGGCGGCGTTTGAGATCGAGCATATTAACCTTTAAGTTGCGTCGGCGAGTGCTGTGCAATCCGGAGATATAGGGGTAGGGCTCGCCCTACCCGGCGTTCCGCAGGGTGAATGCGGAACCAGGGGGCGGCAAGCCGTCCCCCTACACGGTGGCGGATGTGGAGCACTTCGACATGCTTCTGGTTCTCCAGGACGCGGTAGATTACACGATAGATGTGAGGTTTGTGGCCATAGAGCAGGTGCCGCAGCTTATCACTTTTGCGTATAACGGCGTGCCGGTTCGGATAATCTTCCAGGCTCAGGATGGCTTCTTTGAGCCCCCGGTACCATTTCAGGGCTGCGTCGGAATGCTCAGCATGGGCCTCCTCCTATAACAGCACCTTTTTAGGTGCTACAAGAATACTCTATGACGAACCCACGGTCAATTCCAGCCGCTGGAGCTTGAGGCGGTCGGCGTGAACTTGGGCCAAGTCGTAATGCGCCTGCTGCGTGAGCCAGCCTTCGGCGCAGCCTCCGAAAACCTTCGACAGCCGTACGGCCATTTGGGGAGAAATCCCGCGCTCGCTCACCAGTTCCGACAGGATAGTGCGCGTGAACCCGAGTTGCGACGAGGTAAACGCCAGCGAGGTGCTGGACGAGTCCCCGTAACACCACAACTCTTGTGAAAATTAGGCGGCAAGCGCGGCCTCTGCTATAATGGCGGATGCGCCGTTCAAGGTTCAGCGATTCTCATGCCCAGTACGCTTCCGCACATCACGGTCCGCGACGCATTTGGCAACCAGCGCGAAGTCGAGATTTCACGCACCCCCTTTACGCTCGGACGGCAAGGCGATAACGACCTGGTGCTCCTCGACACCCGCATTTCCCGCCGTCACGCGCGCATCATCAAAGACAACGAAGGCTACATGCTGGAAGACATGGGCAGCCGCCACGGTACCTTTGTGAACGGCGAGCGGCTCACGGCATCCCGCCGTTTGAAGTCCGGCGACCAGATCAGCCTGGGGGTGACGGATTCCTACGCGCTGGCTTTCGGGCTGGAAGAGCCCGTGCTGCCCGGCCTTCTGGAGAAATTTGAGAAGGCCGCGGAGCAGAGTTCCGCCCCGCAACTGCACCACCTGGGCCTGCTGCTTCAGATGGCCCAGATGATGCTGCGCGCTCCGGCGCTGGAGGAAGTGCTCACCACCCTGCTGGACTCGGCGATTCAACTCGCCAACGCCGAGCGCGGGCTGCTGTTCCTGAAAGAAGGAAAAGATGAGCTGGAACTGCGCATGGCGCGCGGCAAAGGGGGCCTCTATCTGAGCCCCGAGGTGAGCGATTACTCCCGCACCGTCGTGAAGCGCGTAGCGGCCTCCGGTCAGGAGGAAGTGATTCTGGAAGAAGAGGCCTCCGGCCGCACCGCGATGGAAACCGGCATCATCCGCACCGGCACGCGAGGCATCGTGGCAGTCCCCCTGCAAAAGCTGCACATGGCGGACGCGGCGGGAGAGACCTTTGTAGGAAGAGCCCCGGAGATGCTGGGCTTGCTCTATCTTGACACCCGCTCCCAGGCCGCCGCCGTCACCGGGCTTGACCGCCAAGTGCTCCAAACCTTGGCGGTGGAAGGCTCGACCGTGATTGAGAACGCCCGCCTGTTTCGGCTGGCGCGCGACCAGGAGCGCATCCAGCACGAAATGTTCTTAGCGCGCAACATCCAACAAGGATTGTTGCCGCGGGAATTGCCCCAGAGCGATTACTTCCAGGTTTTGAGCTTCACCACGCCCACCGAAGCCGTGGGGGGCGATTACTATGACGTGGTGGAACTTCCCGACGGCCGATATGGCTTCGCGCTGGCCGACGTTTCCGGAAAAGGTCTGCCGGCGGCGATGATGGCGGCCAGCCTGCAAGGGGCCTTTGGCGCCGTCGCCGCCGGGGCGCCCGATCTCGCCGACCTTTTCGGGCGCGTCAACGATTACCTGTGCGAACACACGCCGGCGGAAATGTTCGCCACCGTTCTTTACGGCGTGCTGGACCGGCAGGGAGGATTTGAGTTTGTGAATGCCGGACACATTCCACCCCTGATTGTCCGCGCTCAGGGCGGCGTGGATTGCCTCGAGTCCTCCAATTTTCCCGTGGGGCTCTTCCCGCACGTCGAGTTCACGGTCAATCGCGCACAGCTCTACCCCGGCGATTTGATTGTGACTACTTCCGACGGCGTCACCGAAGCGCGCGATACGCTCGGCGGGTTGTTTGGCGATGCCCGGCTGCTGTCCCTGCTGGAAGCTTGCTCGGGCCAAACCGCGGAGGAGGTGGTCCAGAAAATCCTGGCCAGCATTCGCGAATATGTCGGCACCGCCCCCCAATCGGATGACATCACGGTGACCATCGTGCGTTTCGGATCCTGCTGAAATCGCCCCTCGTAAACGGTGATCGGCAAGCCAGGCAGTTCTCCGTCTTCTCCCGCGGGCTAACTCCCAGATCGAGACACTAATATCTACATTGATAATTTACACATTATAATTCACAATTTATATGAGAATGCAATCAAAGAGGCATTTACCCGGGACCTCGAAGAGGTCCAATGTCATTAGCCGTCCCGATGAAGTTAATCGGGACGGAAACGGTATCCTCCGATGGATTACCAACCCCGAGAATGCGTTTGAAGCCAAGTTGGTGGGAAGAACATTCGACCCCTTCAGGGTCGGAAACTCTATTGGTTGGAGGGTTCCTATCCGTGGGTTTCACCCACGGCTAATCATATTGTTCCCCTTCGGGGAACCCGCTAGTGCCAATTTGAATGCACCTTCTTCATACGATTCTTCTATTCCTTGTTCAGGGCGCGTTCGTAAGCCGCTTTGAACTGGCGGTTTTCCGGGGCCAAGTTCATGGCTTCGCGAAATTGTGCCAGCGCCTTGCGCGGCTCGCCTTTTCTCTCCAAGATTTGACCGAGCCGGAAGTGCGCTACGGCCATGCCGGGCTTCTGGCGGACGAGCTCCCGGAACTGGGCCAGGGCCCCGTCCAGATCTCCCCGGCTCTCCAGCGCGTTGCCGAGGTTTCCGATGGCCAAATCATTTTGGGGATTCAGGCGGAGTGCATTGCGATACTCCGCGATCGCGCCGTCCAGGTTGTTTTGGTGCCGCAGCGTGACGCCCAGATTGTTATAAGTCATATCGTATTTCGGGTTGAGCCGCACCGCCTCTCGATATTCAGCCGCCGCGCCGGCCCAGTCTTCCTGCATCCGCAGCGCATTGCCAAGGGCAAAGTGAGCCATGTCGCTTTGCGGATTCAAGCGGATGGCGCGGTGCGCTTCCTGCATCCCTTCGTCCATTTTCTTCTGCGAGTTGAGGGCGCGGGCGAGCGCCATGTGCAAGTCGGAATTCTGCGGGTCCAGCTCGATCGCGGCGCGATACTCGGCCTCCGCCTCGGCATAGTGATGATCCTGAAAGAACTCCGTTCCCCGCGCCGTGTGCTGCACCAACTCCGCTTGCTTGGCCTCTTCCTGCTTGGCGTCGGGGGCACGGGTCGTGGAGCCCGATGTGGCGCTCGCGTTTTTCGTGACATGGGCCGACTGCAAGGCCTGAACCAGATCGTCTTCGCCTCCACCCTTGCGGACTTGGTCCAGGAAAGCCTCATTGGGCGCGAAATCAATACCGTGCTCCTGCACCAGCATGGCCACGCGGGAACTGGGAATATCACCTGCCAACAGGGCAAGAATCTGCGTGCGGGTCAGGGGCGTTGGGGGCGCCGCGCTGGTTGTTTGCGCCGCCGCGGACAGCGCAGCGATGACGACCCACAAAAGGAGCATGATGATGGCTCGACGTTTCATGTCAGCCTCCGGAAGATCCATGGGAAAGACTACGACTCCCCCGCATTATACTTCGCGTGAAATGCCGAAGCTATCAACGTCCGAACACGGTTCCGATGTGACTCAAGTACAAATTGAAAGGTACCTTCCTGAAACCCCCTGTGTAACCAGACCAGATTCACCGCCATCCCTTAACCTTCTTATAAACCACAATCACCGCTCCCGGCTGATCCTTGATTGCGACCGGCAGGCCTTTGTCTTCCAACTCGCGCCCGCTGAGCTGCGCTTCGCCGGGCGCGTCGAGATTGCTCACAGTGTACTGCGCCGCCGGGTCGAGCCCGCGCAGCTTGAACCTTGCCGTTTCAAAAGGACTCTGGGAGCGCCGGAAGGCCTGGACCATTCCATCCCCCGTGCCGGGCCGGTCAAACTGCCAGGCCGTCCAAGCGCTGTCCTCCGTGGTATAAGGGGTCAACGGATAGTAGTCGCCGTAATAGTAGGGGGCGAGTTGCCGCCATTGCGCGGCAAGCCGGACCAGCGCCGGAACGTCAAGGTTCTTGATGCGGGGATCAAATTCCATGCCCATTGCCATCGCCATGATGCTGCGGAAAGAGTAAGAGTTTAATGCCCCGCCGGTTCCGAAGTAGGGGACCCACAAGGCCAATCCATAAGTGAGGTCCTGCTGAGCGGGAGGATCGTCATATCCGTAGTCGCTTCGCCACAGGGGCACGGCGCGGCGCAGAGTTTCCAAATCGTCACGGCGGCCGCCACTGGCGCACGTGTCAATGAGCATGCCCGGATGCCGCCGCCGCAGCTCATCCCAGTAAGCCAGGTAGCCGGTGACGTGGCGGATTTCCGTAATCCCCTGGCGGTCGGGAGCGTCGCTGGCGCGCCAGATGTCCAGCGGGTCAAAGTTAAAATCCTGCCGGTAAAGGTCGATTCCCTGTTCGGTGAGCAACTGGTCGACGTGGTCGGTGAGCCACTGGCGGGCCTCGGGGTTGCCAAGATACAAAAGTTTGCTGCCGCCGTCCTTCCCCAGCAGCCACTCGGGATGATTCTCCCATAGCCACGAACCGGCGGTAACCCGCTCCGGCTCAAACCATACGATGGTCTTGATGCCCTGCGCGTGGGCAAAGTCGGTGATGGGGCGGAAGCCGTGCGGGAAGCGCGCCGGGTCGGGGTCCCAGGTGCCGGTGTTCCACCAGCCGTCCTTGAAGTGATACCAGCCCGCGTCCATCCACCAGTAGTCAAACCTCCACCCGAGATCGAAGTACTGCTGCATGAAGGCCTTTTCGTTCTGTTCGTTCGCCCCCTGCATCTCGATGGTGTAACCATTGGTCCCCGCGGAGAGCAGCGGCGCCGGCAAATGGCCACCGGGGCGCGGCAGGTTGTGGGCCACCATCCAGCGCCGCCAAACGTTCTGCCCATCAATCCAATCGCCACGCCAAAACACCAGGGCCACCAGCGGGCTGCGCACCTCCTCGCCGGGGAGCAATTTGAAGTGGGTCAACTCCTGCCCCGCCCGCACCTGGAGCCCCGTCCCTTCGTCGCGCGTGAATTGCGCCGCCCATTGGCCCGGCCAGCCCAGGGCGACAATCGTCCCCTCCCCAGGCAAGGCAATATTGAAGTAGCACATATCAGTGTTGGTGGGGCGGCCGCCCGCCGCGCTGATGCGTTTTTCCGACTTACGTTCCAGAAGATCGGCAAAAGGCTGGAAGTCCGTCGAGCTGGCCACCGAACCCTTGTTGTGGTGCAGGATGAATTCGCCGTCCTCGACGCGTTCGAAGCGCGCATCGAGGGCCTGAATGTTCTCCAGAATCGGCGTCGGGTCGCTGCCCATGTTCTTAAAATAGAGCGTCCACTCCACCGCCGGGAAATCGTGATACTCCACCGCCACGGCGCGCACCTCAAGACCGCTCTGCGGGTCGGTGTAGGTCAGCGTATGCTCCATGCGGTTGTCGTCAAGGCGGCGGGAACGAAGGTGGCGCTCCCACATTTTCAGCAAATAGCTGGAGGGTTGGCCGCCGTAACGAAATGAGAAGGGCACGTGGGTGGTGAAGGGAGCACGCAGGGGTCCCATGGGAAGGTCCCCCAGCCATACGGTCTTGCCATCCGCCAAGGTCACGCGCGCGTCGGCCCAATCGGCTTGGTCAAAATGATTGCCAAAGACCACCCCCCCGCCTCCGTCCTCGACTTTGAGATCAAACTCCGCGGCATTGCCGAGGTCCACTTTGACGGGAACGCCCGCCATGCCTTCGTGCATAACCTCGCTGCGGAAAAGCGTCTTGCCGGCAACCTCAAGGGAGGCCACCACCGCTCCCCGGCCGGCGCTGGAGTAATAGCCCAGGCCGTTGCTGTCCACTCCCACAGTGGCCTCAAAACTCTTGGCCGGGCCGGCAAGCACGACCCGCACCACACCGTCTGAGGAAAAGTGCAGGCCGCGCGAGTATTCCTGGTCCACGATGCGGAACTGGTGGCCTTGAATCCCGTTCTTGGTCACCGGGCCCGACTGCGTGTAAACCAGCAAAGAGCTTTCCGCCGGCTTCGGCGCCACCTCGCCGAGGAACTTCGCGGCGACCCATCGGTGGGCTGTCGCCATCGCTTCCGGCGATTGCGCAAAGCTTAAAGGGACCGTTCCCAGAAGAATCGCGGCCAAGATGATTCGGCGTGGTGCGCGAGCAGGAATGCGCAGCATTCGAGCCCCAAAAACCAGGTTGGCCGCCTGACAGTTTGTCTGATTCGAACCAGTTTTCATATAGATAATCGGTTCATTCTTCATTTTAAACATCTTTTTCTCCGGAGCTTTTCCGCGCCGTCGCCTCACAATAACTCCCTTATCTTCAATTGCTTACTGACAAGTGAATGGAGGTGCGAGATTTCACCTGGACATGGTTCTCCCCTCCTCACCCAGCACGGTGACGGCCATAGCCTATTCAAAAGTCTATGGATTTCCACCAGAAAACAAAGCGTGTCGAATTTTTCCTGCCATCCCTCACCGGCCGGGAAGCCGCGACCCGGTATGGGCTACGCGATGCGCGCCGGGTATAATCAGCCGCTGGACCAAGGTTGCGGCATTGCTCGCTGATAGGACTTTTTGTCAGGTAAGCGTGAGTCCGGATGAGTAGGCATTCTCAGGCATTCTTGGTTTATCCATAATGAGTTTCTGCGAAGTCTATTGCGTAGGAAACGCGGTGGCCGACGTTCTGGCGCGGCCAGTGGATCATCTTGCCCCATCGGGGACCAGCCAGCCGCTGGAAGACGTGGCGCTCGCCCCCGGCGGCAATAGCATCAACACCGCGATTGCCCTGGCACGCCTAGGGGTATCGGTCCGCGTTGCCGCCGCCGTCGGCGATGACCGCTTTGGCCAGTTTATCCGCAACCGGGTCCGCGCCGAGGGCATCGACGATGCAGGCTTGGTTATACTCCCCGGCGCCAAGACCTCCACGTCAATTGTTCTTGTCGAAGCCAGTGGCGAGCGCCGATTCCTCCACCTGCGGGGCGTGAGCGCGTTTTACTCCGGGCAGAATCTCGATTGGGGACAGGTGGAGGGATCCCGGATTTTCCATTACGCCAGCGCCTTTGCCCTTCCCGCCTTCGATGAAACATCACTCGATCCTGCGCTCAAGCGAGCCCGCGAGTTGGGCTGCTTGACTTCCATGAACATCTGCTGGGATGTGCGCGGCCGGTGGCTCAAGGCCGTGCAGCCGGCTCTGGCGCACACGGATTTCATTTTTCCCAACCGGGAGGAGGGCCAGCAAATGACCGGGGAGTCCGAACCTGCGGCCATCGCGTCGCGGCTGCGCGAATTGGGGGTAAAGACCGTTATCGTCAAGCTGGGAGCCGCGGGCTGCTACGTCGATTCACCCCAGGGCTCGTTCACCTCACCGGGCTTTGCCGTGCAGCCCGTGGACACCACCGGCGCCGGCGATTGCTTTGCCGCAGGATTTCTCGCCGCCATTTGCCGGGGCCAGTCGCTCCCTCTCGCCGCGTGCAATGCCAACGCCACCGGAGCGCTTGCCACGCTCGGCTTAGGCGCCGCCGATTCGGCCCCTACAATTGGGCAACTCGAGGATTTTCTGCGGGAACGTTCCACTTCCTGACGCGTTCATCAAAACAGTAGAAATCCCCGGGACGAATAACGATCCTCGCTCTATTGCTTCAGAGCTGCACCCGTTGCGTATGTAGTGGGATAACGTCGACCTTACCCTAAAATATGAGGGATGCCATAGAGGGCGATCACTTCCAATCCGAGGTTGAGGAAGGCGTCCTGCGCCATGAGCATATAATGGTAATGGCGGCGATCCATCCGCGCCCGGGTGATGAGGGCGAGGAGTCCGGTAATAAAGCCGATTCCACCCCAGCGGAGAGATTCCATGAAGTTCAGGCCATCACGGCGCGCACGGACCAGAGACACCGCTGCCGCAATCGAATGCAGCGCCAAAATGAATAGGATTTCGATATGCATCAAGTCCCCTACTGGGATTCTTCCTAGCATATCAGATTAGATCGGCTTCGACGGAGTTAATTCGGGTCATTGACCTCTCTCCCGCCTTATGCTATCAAGCGTATTTCAATTCTTATCGGGAGAAACAGTTGAGCCTACCTAAAGTTTTCATCACTCGCCCGCTCCCCCAGGCGGCAATCGAACGGATCGCGACGCGATGCGCGGTAACCATTAACCCGGAGGATGTGCGGCTCCCCGCCGCGCAGGTTATAGAAGCCTGCCGAGAGGTCGAGGGTCTGGTGGCTTCCGGCACGCCGGTGAGTGCGGAAGTGGTGGAGCAGGCGCCCCACCTGCGCGTGGTCTCGACCGTGGGCGTCGGTTACGACAGCATCGATGTGGCGGCCTGCACGCGCCGCCGCATCCTGGTTACGAACTGTCCCGGCGTGGTGACAGAGGCGACGGCTGACCTAAGCTTCGCGCTGCTCATGGCCGTAGCCCGCCGCTTGGTGGAGGCCGACCGTTACGTCCGTGATGGCCACTGGCGCCAATGGGAGTGGGGATGCATGTGGGGCACGGATCTGGCGGGCAAAACGCTGGGCATTTACGGCTTTGGGCGCATCGGCCAAGCCGTGGCACGCCGCGCCCGGGGATTCTCCATGCGCGTTCTTTATCATTCCATCGACCGCCCCACGCCGCAGCGGGAACAGGAACTAGGTGCGCAATACGTGGGCCGCGAAATCCTTCTGCGCGAGGCCGATTTCTTGAGCATCCACGTTCCCCTCGCCCGGGATACGAATCACCTGATCAGCTCGGCCGAGCTCGCCTTGATGAAACCCACCGCTTTCCTCATCAACACGTCGCGCGGAAAAGTGGTTGAGGAAACCGCCCTGGTCGAGGCGCTCCAGGCGAAGCGAATCGCCGGCGCGGGCCTTGACGTCTTCGAGTTCGAACCCCGGATTCATCCCGCCCTGCTCGCCATGCCCAACGTGGTCGTAACCCCGCATATGGGCACCGCCACCCGCGAGACTCGCCTGGCGATGGCCATGATGGCGGCGGATAACCTGCTCGCCGCGTTGGCGGGGCAACGCCCACCCAACTTGGTGAATCCGGAAGCCTGGGATTAGTAAGAACGTCCTTTGTCCGTGGTCCGTCGTCCCTGGCAGCAAGGGAAGGAGTGAGGGTGATGAGTGTCCATTGACATGTACTGCACATGCAGCTATGTTATGCACATGCCGATGATGATTCAGATTCGCCATGTACCGGACCCCCTGCACCGCAAGCTGAAGGCGCGGGCAGCCCTGGAGGGCAAGTCTCTCTCCGACTATCTGCTCCGCGAAATCCAGCGCATCGCCGAGCGGCCCACGCTGGAAGAATTGAAGGACCGGTTGGCCCTCCTCTCGCCCGTCCATCCCCGCGTGCCTCCTGCTCGGATCATCCGCGAGGAGAGGGACAGCCGGTGATCGTGATCGATGCGTCCGCTTTGGTGGAGGTTTTGCTTAACCGGCCCTCCGGGCAACGCATCGCAGACCGAATGCTCGATCCTCTCGAGGCGCTGCATGCTCCGCACCTGATCGACCTGGAAGTTGCACAAGCCCTGCGACGCTATCAAGCGGCCGGCGAGATGTCACCTCAACGGGCCCATCAAGCGCTCCTGGCGTTTGTTCAGATGCCGCTCGAACGCCACCCCCACTTGCCATTCCTCGGTCGTATCTGGGAACTGCGCCGTAACCTCACGGCCTACGATGCCGCTTACGTCGCCTTGGCGGAAGCTCTTGACGCGCCGCTTCTCACCTGCGACCGCGCACTGGCCCGAGCCCCGGGCCATCGCGCCGTCGTGGAGCTGATGGAAGGCTAAAGCGGTACTCGTGCCAGGAAGCGGCGCGTTAATGATCGGGATGTGTGGGGCAAAGGGAGCAGACGGCAGACGATAGGGGCGCCCACCGCTAATTCTCCCAAGGCCTCTCGATATGATCGATGACGAGGACTTCCACCGGGGCTTTTTGCGACTCCAGCTCCAGCCCGAGCTGCTCTTGGATCGCGGTGAAGATCGAAGGGCCGGAAGATCCGGGCGGGGGTAGGTTGTCAGTTCCCGGCTTGCCGTCGTATGGTCCGTTGGCCACCGCAACCGGGCTTTGGTCGGCCGTCCACTGAATCGTGAAATCATAAATGCCCTTAAGCCCAGTCTTGTCCACAACCGTGCGACCTAGTTGTTGCGACAATAGGTCCACCAGTTCCGCCGCTGAAATACCGTGACCTGCTAGCTGGCCCGGTCCCATGCGCATCGAGCCCGGGGACAGGCGGTCGTCAGAGCCTCTGACTGGGTTTGGGAGCGTGTCGCCCGACTTTGACTCCTGTAGTTTGGGACCGTTCTTCGCGATGACCAACGCATATACTGGAAGGTCTTGGGTTTCGCGGTGGAGCGCCAGCTTGAAGCGGTCCACCAAAAGCGCCTGAAGCATGCGATGCTTCACAAGCCTTCCTGCCTCCGGGCTAAGCTTTCCCAACTCATTATTTACGGCGCTATCCGCTTTCGCCTGAATATCGAATGTTTCAGAATCGAGCCAACTCGGCGCTCCCTGGATCAGCCAAGAGTAACGAACTCCGTATGCCATGCCAACGAGCCTCTGCACCGTGACATCCGTCGCGTAGAACGTTCCTTCGGAAGGCGGATCCGTAATGCTGAACCCGTATTGCCACCCGATATGGTCAGACTTGTACCACTTGATTGAGGCGACTTCGAATCTTGGCGTCGTGCCAACTGTGACTTCGCTCTGCGACGACGACACGCTTTGCGGCGGGTTCGCCACGCCAAGCGCAACCGGCAGGGCGACGGCTACTAATCCGACCGAGCCGAGCAACAGCTTTCTATGGAAATCCAGTTTGCGCGCACCTCCCTCGGTCATAATACGGACAATCCGTTTCTTAAGATCGGCCCCGGTAACCCCGGCCATGCAAGCCAGCGGAGATTCCAGACAGAATTCACAAGCTTTCAGAATGCTCTCGGCGTAGACTTGCGGCTCGCTGCCCAGTTCCAAAACTTCTTCGTCACAGGCGCGTTCGCGCTCCTCCACCAAGCGGGCTCCCAACCACCAAACCAGCGGGTGAAACCAGAAGATGGCTTCCACCACCATGTGGATCGCTGCGGCCAGATTGTCGCGGCGACGGACGTGCCGCAATTCATGAGCGAGAATGGCCTCCAGGTGCGCATCCTGAAGGTGCTCGGAGAATCCCTTCGGCCAAATCAAGACGGGCTTGACGATGGCGAAAATACCCGGTTCCAACATAGACGGCGACAACAACAACTCGATCGGCTTCCTTATCCCTCCCAGGCGCTCCAGACGGCGCAACGCTTCCACTTCGCGCCCCTCCCGTAAGGGCACCGCTCCCCGCAGGGCGGCGGAAATCCGCCGCCAGTGCGCGTGCCATACGAAAAGGACCACCACGATTCCGCAGACCCACACTGCCACCAGGATGGCCGGAAGCAGATGAATCAGCCGGTAGCCCAGACCTGCGTCTTGTGCAGGTCTGCGGCTTTTCTCTGCCGCCTGGGATCCGGTCGTCGCCGGTGTAAACGGCTGACTTAATTCCTGCATCGCAAAGAAAAACCCCGGTTCCGCTTGCGGGAGAACGCGTGGCCTCGCCAGATGCGTGCCGAGGCTGATCAGCAGCGAAAAGGGGATCAGGAATTTCAGCGATGCCGTCAGCCAAAGTCCATAGCGAGCCCGCGCGTGGTTCTTTCTCAAAACCAACGTCAGCAATCCCGCCATGACGAGGCACAGCGTCGATTGCCACAGGTGGTTATCCATCGCCGGTGCAATGGCCGCCCATATCGCCGACAAGTATTTCGGGATCATCGCAACCCGTCCTTTCCTTCTCCTTCCAGCGTCGATCACCGATCGACATTGGTTGTTACGTAGGGGCGGCCCTTGTGGCCGCCCTGGGCAACCACGAGGGTTGCCCCTACGAATGCCGCCAGGATGGCGGCGTTACGTTCTCTCCAGCTTGCGGAGAGTTTTCTCGGCTTCCTTCACGTCCGCAAGCGTGAGTTTGCCCGATTCAATCAGATGCGCCATGACGGGTTGAGTGCGCCCGCCGAACAGCGCCAGTAGATCGGCTATCAGCCTCCGCTGCGCGGCCTCGCGAGAGATGGCCGCTTCGAAAATATGAAAATTACCGACTTTCCTGGTGCGGCGCAGAGCCTTCTTCCCTTCCAGACGGTAAACAGTCGTCTGGATGGTCGTGTAGGCGGGCCTGTTCTTCTCGGGAAATGTTTCCTGAATCTCGCGAATCGAGGCCTGGCCGCGGGTCCACAGCGCCTCCATGATCTGAAGTTCGAGCTTGGTCAATTTGGGTTCGGCCATTTGTTATCTCCTATGTGCGTGTGTAATTCTACTACAATAATATGTAATGTCAAGTCTTTTTTGTGGCCACCCTGGTGGACCCGTCATTGCAGGATTCCGGTTAAATCTCCGCGGGCTGACTCAGACCACCGCTTTCTACTGAAGGTTGAAGTCCGAGACGATCGAGTGTATGTTACCGGTTGATCGCGAATTAAGAACGCAGATTCCGGCTCATCTACAGTGCGGAGCCCGCGATTCACACGGGCTCGTTAGTCAGGGCATTCCATGGAACAAAAAGATCTGAGCCGTCACGAACTGCCCCGCAAGCTGGGGTGGCTGGACGCCACCATGATTGTGGTCGGGATCGTGATCGGGTCAGGCATCTTCCTGCTTCCGAACCTGATTGCCCAAAACCTCCACTCGAGCGGAGCCATTCTTTCGGCCTGGGTCATTTCCGGCGTACTTTCCTATTTCGGCGCCCTGGCTTATGCGGAACTGGGAGCGATGATGCCCGCGACCGGCGGGCAGTACGTTTATCTGCGCGAAGCCTACGGACCGGCCTGTGCCTTCGTTTGCGGGTGGACCTTTATGCTGGCCGTGTTGTCAGGGGGGATTGCTTTCCTGGCCGTGGGCTTCTCGATCTATGCCGGCCAGTTCGTTCACCTCACACCTCTCGCGTCGAAACTCGTCTCTTTGGCCCTGATTGCCGTGCTGTCGGCCGTCAATTACGTGGGAGTCAGGGAAGGCGCGGTGGTGCAGGTCACTTTCACGTTTCTGAAGGTGGCGGGCTTACTGCTGCTCATCGGAGGCGCGTTTTTCAGCCACCTGACGGTCCCAGCCGCGGCGCCCGCAGCGCCCCCCGGATTTTCGCTCCCCCAATTTGGCACGGCCATGATCGCCTGCTTGATGGCGTATAACGGCTGGACCTACATCAGCTTCGTGGCCGGCGAGGTGAAGCAGCCGGCCCGGAACCTTCCCCGGTCGTTGACCGTGGGGATGGTGGCGGTGATGGCATTGTATGTCCTCGCCAACGTTGCTTATCTGAAGGTCATGCCGATCCCGCAGATTGCGGCCACCACCCGCGTGGGGGCGGCGCTGGCCGAGCGGACCCTGGGACCGATCGGCGCCACGCTGGTGTCGCTCACGGTGCTGATATCGATTGTGGGAGCCATCAACGGCTGCATCCTCACCGCGGCGCGCATCCCCTTCGCCCAGGCTCAGGACGGCCTCTTCTTTCACCGCTTCGGCCGCGTGCATCCGCGCTTCGAGACGCCCTCGTTTGCCATCGTGTTGCAAGGTCTGTGGACCGCCGTGCTGGTGGTCAGTGGGTCTTACGAGAATCTGTTTTCCTACTCGCTCGTGGCCGCCTGGATCTTCTACATGCTCAGCGTGGCGGCGGTATTCGTTCTGCGCCGCAAGCAGCCGGACCTGCCGCGCCCCTATCGCATGTGGGGTTACCCCTACACCTTGGGTGTGTTCATGCTGGTTTCGGTATGGTTCGTCGTGAATGCCTTCGTCACCGCCCCCGGCCCATCCTTTACGGGGCTCGGCATAATCGCCGTGGGCATTCCCATGTATTTGCTCTGGCGCAAACCCGCGCCAATGTCAGGACGCTCGGGTGACGGCGGGAGTTGAATCGTGAAGCATGAGAATTCCCTCATCCTCGCCTCCCCATTTGCCGATGATACGTGTGGAAATGCAGATTCATGCGATTATCGGAGGCGTCATGCAGTGCAAAATTTTCAGTGTTCCCCTTGAGTCCGAGAAAGCGTTCGAGAAGGAGCGGAAGTTGAATGATTTTCTCGGTGCGACAAACGTGAAGCGCGTTTTTGCGTCTCTTGCCAATCAGCCGGAAGGTCCCGTGTGGTCTGTCCTCTTCTTCTATGAGGATGAAGCGCCGGTAACGCAGAAAACCACGGCCAGCCCCGGCGCGACGATGGATCCCGGTACTCCCCTAACCGCCGAGCAGGTAAAATCCATCATGGCCCTAAAAAGGTGGCGGGCGGATCAGGCCGCACAGGAGGGCGTTCCGCTCTACATGGTGGCACAGAATAGATGGCTGGAAGACATCGTTCGAATGCCGGCGAGAACGTTGGATGATCTCACGAAAGTCAAGGGACTTGGCGAGTGGCGAGTACAAAAATACGGGGCGAAGATGGTTGAGATACTGAACTCGGCGAGTTCAGCCAAACGTTCCTGGCCGGCAACTTCCTACTCCGCCGGCCGCGCCTGATGGTTAGTTTAAATTTCTTACGATCCAAACCGAAGTATCAACAAGAATCACCGGCTTGGGGGAGCGGTGGCGGCATTCATGCCAGCCTCTTGCAGAGCAGCAACTCGGAGTGGCCCTCGATGACGTAGTCGGGAATCTCGCCGACCCGCTCGTATCCAAGGCGGTAGTAAAGCTCTTGGGCACGGTGATTAAAAGAGGACACACAGAGGAAGATAAACCGTCTACCCGCTGCCTGCTTTTCGGCAAAGGCGAGCAGTTGCGCTCCAATGCCTTTTCCCCTGGCGCTCTCCACGACCGCGACGGAGGTGATGTAGGCAGACCCGGCGCAGCCGTAGGGATGGATCAGGATAAACCCCACGGGCTGGCTGGCATCGCGGGCCACAAACAGCTCACCCCCGGGGCGGCGAAGGGCGGCGCGACACTGTGGGATCTCGCGGCGCAGGGTGATCCAGGGCTCGGTTCCCGCCATCAACTGCGCGCACCACTCGAATTCGGGTTCCTGCGCTCGAGTGATCGCGAGGGAGGGCGGGATGTGCTCAGAACTCATGGCCATAGGTTAGGCGTATGAAGACCTGTGTCAGGCCCCGCTGGAGCGGAGTCAATAGCGGGTAGCGGGGCGCGCAGCAGGAGAAGTCGGTCAGGCGGGGCGATGGAGCTTGACTCCTGCCGCGGCCGCGGCCCGAAGAAGTTTTCCATCCAGCGTCCAGAACTGGCAGTCCGAAAGCAGCGCGGAAGCCAGGAGGTGCGCATCGATCCAACCGATGCCGAGGCCCCAAAGCTTCCGGACCTCAACCCATTGCATAACTTCCTCATGGGTTGCGGAAACGGCGGACGGGAGCGCTTCGAGATCGCTCAGAATACGCGCTCGATTCTTCAAATGGCCACACGCCAGCTCCCCCATGACGAACGGATGCACCATCACCAAGGCTGCGCGAAGTAACTCGCCAAGCGTCGAATCAGTCTTACGGAAGTGGGCGATCCAAACCGAAGTATCAACCAGAATCACCGCTTCGCCCCAGTCCGCCGCCTGGGCACCGAGCGCAACGCGGGCTCCGAACCGCCCAACGCGGCCAAGCGCCGAGCGGCTTCGCGCGCAATCAAAGCCTCTAACCCGGCGCGTACCAATGCCGTCTTTTTCCGAATACCCGTGAGCTGCCGAGCGTGCTCGAGGAGATTCTGATCGATAATAAGTGTTGTCCTCATATGCATGAGTATGTATGGCAAATGCATAAAGGTCAAGACCTACGCGCTGGCTCGTTGGGCACGTTTCACCGGGCGTCGGCGCGGAGGCGTATGGCGGCGCCGCGGCTGACCCACTTGTAGGGAATCTCCTCGGTGTCGTAGGGCAGGCGCCAGTGGTCGGGATCTTCGTAATTGTAGGCCTGGGTGGGAAGGTTGAGGACCAGGGCGTCGCAGGTGCCCAGGTTTTGCAGGCCGTGCCAGACGCCCATAGGGATAACTACGAAGGCGGGGCGGGCGTCGCCGAGGAGCACTTCATTGATCATGCCGTGGGTGGGGCTGTCTTCACGCCCGTCGTAGAGCACGGCCTTGAGGTGGCCCTGCGTGACGAAGAGGCGATCGATAGTACGGGTGTGGCAGCTCCAGGCGCCGATCGCGCCCGGAAAGAGGCGGGATTGGTAGACGTGTACAATCGGCATGCCCGTCGGATCCCACTGGGGGCGGAAGACTTCGGTGATCACGCCATGATCGCGGGGCACATGGAGCACTTCCTTGATGTGCACGCCTTGGATGGTTTCTTTGAGTAGACGCCAATCCTCGGAAATGACCTGCGGATCCTTCTTAGCTGTGCTGATCATGTGACGCCTCCCTGACTGGCGCGCAACGCGCTGCAGATGCCCTCAGGGTATCGGGTCGCAGGACCGGAAGTCAATCTATAATCCTTTGAACTGCCGCCTGAACTGTTGGCGCTTGCGCACCACCTCACCTCTGGTTCGCCCCAACGCCCGTCGGAGGGTTTCCTTCAGGGGCAGGCGGCGGCGGATTTCGGTGCTGGTTCGTTCCAGCACCTGGCGCAAGCCGGCCCGGAAGGTGAGCTGGCGGCGCCTTTGCAGTTCCGCGGCGACCAGCAGTTTCCCCATTTCTACTGCTTCCAGGTCTTTCTCCTTGAGGATGCGCTCGGTCCACTGCTGCTGTTCGTGGCTCCATCGCTTCTTGTAGATGTCCTTGCGCCAACTGGCGGGGAATTTCACGGCGGTGAGACGGGGCACGGGTTGGAATACCAATCCCGCCTGGTGCATGCGGAGCCAGAGATCCGATTCCGGGTCCACATAAAGAGTACGGTAGTCCCGCCAGCCGCCGACCTTTTCGGTGGCGGTCCGGCGATGCGCCACGCCCGTGGGCGGCATCCATTCGCCGGGCTGGAATCCCAGCATTCCCCCGGCGGGCGGCTGGATATTCCCTTCGGCGCCGATCCGGTGGACGATCGAGTGGGCCACGTCCGCGCCGGCTTCGATCGCGGAGACCATCACTTCCAGATGATGCGGCAGCCACAGATCGTCGTGGCCGAGGTAGGCGATGATCGAGCCGCGGGCCTCGTGGAGGCCCTCGTTGTTCGGCGCGGATTGGTGGCCGTGGTGGACCGGCAGGTTGATCCACCGCAGACGGGGATCGGGGATGGCGGTTACGACCTGCTCCGAATCGTCGGTGCAGCCGTCGCCGACCACCAACACTTCGAACTCGGTGAAACTTTGCCGCAGCACACTCCCGATGGAATAGGGCAGCACGCTGCTATAGTTGTAAGTGGGGATGATCACTGTTACGCGCGGCAATTTGGCAGGGGTAGATAGTTCACCCATCCGTGAATTGTACTACGTCGGCGCTGGACTCACAACCCCGTCTTCGCCCCACCCCCAATCTCGAGCCCCCCTTGCGTTTCCCTGCCGGCTTCCTAATAATGGAGGCATGCTGACACGCCATAACGTTCGTCTGACGCTGGAGGGGGCGCGCGCCATCCTGGCGGCCGCGGAAGCCAAGGCGCGGGAGATTAACGTTCCGCAGAACATCGCCATCGTGGACGAGGGCGCCCACCTATTGGCCTTCGCGCGCATGGACGGGGCCAAGCTTTCCTCGGTGGAGGTCGCCTTGACCAAGGCTCGCGCTGCCGCCCTGCGCCGCGCGCCCACCGGTCCCTCGCCGGCCGGCGAGCCGAGCGTGATGCTTTCCCTCGGCCTTTCCCTGGCCACCGACGGCAAGCTCACGTGCATTCGCGGCGGCCTGCCGCTGATGGTGGACGGCCAATGTGTGGGCGGCATCGGCGTGAGCGCCGGCACGGAGGCGGAAGACGTCCTGGTGGGTCAAGCCGGGGTGGACGCGCTGGCGAGGCTTTCCGCATGACCACGACGGCTCAATCCGCGGCGCTTGCGAAGCTGGACTATTCGCACGGGAAGCAAGTGGCGCAGCAGATTTTCCATGAGACCATGGCGGCCATCGACGTGCGCCACGCCATGCTGACGAAGCTGAAGTACGAGGGCGGCGCGCTCGCGGCCGGGGAAGTGGCGCATCCGCTTGTCCGCCCGCCGCGCGTGGTAGCCTTTGGCAAAGCGGCAAATCGCATGGCCGCCGTGCTCGACGAAATCCTGGGCGGGCGGATCGAAGCGGGAGTTTCGGTGGCGCCCGCTGAAGCGCCCAGGAAGCTGGCGAATTTCCACTATTTTGTCGGCGGCCATCCTTATCCCAACACCGCCAGCCTGGAGGGCGCGCAGGCCGCACTGGAACTCGTCTCGCATCTGAGGCGCGAAGACACGGTCATCTTCCTGGTTTCCGGCGGCGGGTCCGCCATCCTGGCAAAACCGATGGATCCGAGCATCACGCTCGCCGATTTGAAGGAGTTCAACCGCGCGCTGGTGACCTCGCACTTACCCATCGAACAGATCAACGTCCTGCGCAAGCACGTTTCCGCGGTCAAGGGTGGCCGGCTCGCCGAGCGCGCTTACCCGGCACGGCAACTAACCATCTTCATCTCCGACGTGCCCGACAACCTGCCCTCCATGGTAGCCTCCGGGCCGACCATGCCCGATGAGTCTACCGTCGAGCAGGCCTACGAACTCGCGGTACAAAACAACCTGGCCGCCCACTTCCCCGCGAGTATTCGCGGATTCTTCGAGCGCCGGGAACTGCCCGAGACTCCCAAGCCGGGAGACCCGCGCTTTGCGCATTCGTATTATTTTTCCCTGCTGTCCAATCGCGACGCGGTGGCGGCGGCCCTAGCGGCAGCAGAAAAACTCGGCTTCGCAACTGAAATTGATCGCGGGGTCTGGGACGCTGACTTTAAGCAGGTGGTGCACTCGAACGTTGCCGCGCTCGACGCCCTAGCCAAGGCGCACGCGGGCCAAGCCGTCTGCCTGGTGGTGGGTGGGGAAGTAACGTGCCCGGTCACCGGCCTGGGTATGGGCGGGCGCAACCAGGCATTCGCTCTTTATGGCGCCCAGCAGATCTCGGGGCAGCGGCGCGTGGTGCTGAGCGCCGGCACCGACGGCCGCGACGGGAATAGTCCCACTAGCGGCGCCGTGGCCGACGGGCAGACCGTTTCGCGCGCCTTGGGCCGCGGCCTGGACCCCGCCGCCTACCTCGCGCAGAGCGACTCGTATTCGTTCTTTCGCACTTTGGGCGATACCCTGGATACCGGCTTCACGGATAATAATGTGCGCGACGTGCGCATCTGGCTCGACTTTGGAGCTTGACCATCACCATGGAAAACCTTACTGGAAAAATTGCTCTCGTGACCGGCGCGAGCCTGGGAATCGGCCGGGCCATCGCTGAAGCTTTAGCCAAGGCCGGCGTGGATGTGGCGGTCAATTACTTTCGCCATCCGGCGGAGGCCGAGGAGGCGTGCGCGTGCATCCGGCGCTCGGGGCGGCGAGGGCTTGCCGTGCAGGCGGATGTCTCGAAATCCGCCGAGGTCTCACGCCTGGTGAGGACCGTTGAGGAGGGCCTGGGGCCGATCGATATCCTGGTCAACAATGCCGGGGCCTCGCGTCCCCAGCCGCTCGAGGAGATTCGGGAAGAAGACTGGGATGACCTCATCAGCGTGAACCTCAAGTCCGCCTTCCTGGTGACCCAACAGGTGGTCCCGGGAATGCGGGCGCGCCGCTGGGGGCGAATCATCAACATCTCTTCGGTGGCCGCGCATACGGGCGGCGTGGTGGGGCCGCACTACGCCGCGTCCAAGGCCGGAATGCTGGGGTTAACCCACTCCTACGCCAACCTCCTGGTGCGGGAAGGCATTACCGTAAATGCCATCGCCCCGGCGCTGGTCTATACCCGGATGATGGCGGCGAACCCGCGCGCGCGGGCCGACCTGATCCCCGTGGGGCGCTTCGGCCAAGTCGAGGAGGTCGCCGATGTGGCCGTCATGCTGGCGGGGAACGGCTACATCACCGGGCAAACCATCAATGTGGACGGCGGGTGGTACATGACGTAAAGCATAGCTGACAGCTAACAGCCGACAGCTTACAGCTCACAGCTAACAGCTCACAGCCAACAGCTAACAGTAGCGGGCTTTCGTCTTAGCTGTTGGCCGTCAATTCTCAGCTTTCGCTGCAGAGTAGTGACTGCTGTTGGCTGTTAGCTGTCGGCTGTTAGCTGTCGGCTGTGAGCTGTCGGCTGTGAGCTGTCAGCAACTAGCTATTTCATGGAGGAACTCATGCCAGACTCAATCGGATTTATCGGACTCGGAATTATGGGCCAACCCATGGCGCTCAACCTCGCCAAGGCGGGCTACAAGCTGGCGGTCTACAATCGCACGCCGGGGAAGGCCGCAGCCCTGGAGGCGGCGGGCGCGCGCGTGGCCGCTTCCCCCGCCGACGCCGTACGCGACGCGAGCGTCGTCATCATCATCGTGAGTGACTCGGCGGCGGTGGAAAGCGTGGTGACGGGCAAAGGCGGGATTCTTGAAACGTTGCGCGCCGGGGCGATGGTCATCGATTCCAGCACCATCAGCCCCGCCGTCAGCCGCAAGATGGCTTGTCTCGCGGCCGGCAAGGGCGCGAGCTGGCTCGATGCCGCGGTTACCGGCTCGAAGCATGGGGCCGAAAAAGGCGAACTGACCTTCATGGTCGGCGGTGACCGTGAGACCTTTGACCGCGCCATGCCCATCCTTCAGGTACTGGGGAAAAAGCACATTTACTGCGGCGCGCACGGGCTCGGCCTGTCCGCCAAGCTCGCCCAGAATACCATTCAGGCCACCATGCTCGAGGTCTTCTGCGAAGGTTTCGTGCTGGCCACCAAGGCAGGTGTACATCCGGAGACGATGCTGGAAATCATCCAGTCCAGTTTGGCGCGCTCCGGCCTTACCGACTTCAAAGCCCCGTTCATCTTCAAAGGCGACTTCACTCCTTACTTTCCCCTCAAGCTGATGCACAAAGACCTGGAATTGGCCGCCGAAGCGGGCTACGCGCAGGGAGTTCCCATGCCCGTGCTGGCGGCGGTGAAAGAAGTCTACATGGCCGCCAAGGCCCAGGGTAAAGGCGAACTGGATTATGCCGCGGTTGTCACGCTCCTGGAAGAATTCGCCGGCGTGAAGGTGCGGACCTAACGCACTGTGGCGGGCCGGGCGGGGGCGTAGCGCGGACCCCCGTTTTTGGGGTCTGCGGCTCTTCCAGAGGAAAAATCGTAAATCCCAGAGATGCGGGCCTGCCCAAGGGCTTTGGAGCGCGGGTCACGGGAAGAACCGCAGACCTCAAAGGCGGAGGTCTGCGCTACACCCGCCAATGTAGCCTTTTCTTCTTGACGAGCGATATAGCCGTGTTATACTAGCTCACGACGGCGATGCCGTTGGCGGTGGGAAGAGGCCGCGGACCTATATAAGGGGTCGGCAGTGGGCAGCAGGCTGACACCTGGCTTCTGGTTCCAGCACGCTAATCGACCACTGTCCGCTAGCCACTGCCCCCTGGCGGGTCGCCAACCTGCTGCTGAAGCTTGAACGCTATGGACGGAAGATGGAGGCTTTCAAGAAGGCTGCGGTGGAAACGAACCTTTGGAAAACAATGAATTAAAGATTTCCTCAGTAGATGTTGATGATAATAAAGGCAGTTAGGGTTATTTCCGATGATCCGGTCAAAGTTCCAAATTATTGATATTAAACATGTTAACATGATTATGCTAAATGACAGCAAAGGGGGCCCCAAAAATGAAGGTAAGTCAGTAGAAGTTATTGAAAACAAATGTAGAAAAAATGTCAGTTTTTAGCTATGAGTAGAAGTTATTGAAAAATAAGCTACTTATGATTGTTATGTGTGGATTTTGATGAAAATAAACGGAGTTAGACCTCACCGCAAAGCGGGTGGGTTGATGAATGGGCATTCTCCCGCATTACTGCCGCCGGAAAGCGCCGGCTACGGCTTCTTGTGTCTGCGGATCGAGCTTGGCGCCGCGGCAGGTCAAGTAGAACACGTCAATGGCGCGCTGGCCTTCCGTGTCAATCAAGGCGACTTCGATATTGCAGCCCTGCTCGGCCAGAACCGAGCTGACGTCAAAGAGCAGGCCGGGCCGGTCCTGGGCGACCAGTTCGAGAAGGGTGCTGTGAGACGAGCTCTGGTTGTCAAAACGCACGCGCGTGGCCACCTCCACCTTCGGCTGCGACGCGGCTTCCGCTTGGGTCCTGCCACTCAGGAGTACTCGCAGTTCCAGTTTCCCCGTGAGAACATCGATGAGGTTTTGTTTGAACCGATCTCTTTCCGAAGGATTCAGCTCCAGGGTGCGGTGCAGGTCGACAAAGGTAAAAGCATCCAAAATCATCCCGCCGGCATTGGCGAAAGCATCGGCTTTGACGATGTTCATTCCCCACGCAGCAAGGGTTCCGGTAATGGAAGCAAACAGGTAGGGCCGGTCGGCGGTGACCACGGTCAGCTCAAAATGCGCGTGGCGCGCCTGGAGCTCCACCGCGATCGGTTCGGCGGCCAAGCGGCGGGCCAATTCAAAATGCCCGGCGATTTGCTCCGGGGTGTGAGTGGCGGTGTAGCGCCGCGGGAATCCCTCCAAGAAATGACCCAGGTCCTGCGCGCCGGCCGGCGCGCCCAGCACCGCCAGAACCTTTTCCATTTCCGAGGTTCCGGCGATGCGCAACCTTTCGTCATCCACGCTCCGCGCGAGGTAATTGGCGGTCGCGGCGTAAAGCTGCCACAAAAGTTCGGCCTTCCACGGCGTCATGGCTTCCGGATTGACGGCGCAAATGTCGGCGTAAGTGAGCAGACAGAGCATCTTGAGGCGCTCGGTCGTGCCCACGATTTTGGAAAAGTCGCGCACCGTCTCCGGGTCGAAAACATCCCGCCGCTGCGAGGCGGCCGACATTTGCAGGTGACTCGAGATGAGGAACCGAACCGTTTGCCAGTCCGCCTCCGGAAGCTCCAGGCGCGCCTGAATTCCTTCCAGCGCTCGCAGGCTTCCCTGGATGTGATCTTCCATTTCGGGAAATCCCTTGCCCACATCGTGAAAGAGGAGGGCGAGATAGAGAAGCTCCGGCTGCTCGACCTCCGAAAGAATCTCGGCGAATTTCCTCTCGCTGGCCTGAAGGGCCGTAGGGCCGAACGGCGTTCGGCCTGGGCCAGCGCTGCTGGCCCCTACATTTTTCGTTGCGGCTTCGCCGCCCGGCGCTACCGGTGCTTTTTCCCGGAGCAGTCGGTGGAGGTTTTCCAGGGTCATAAAGGAGTGTTCATCCACCGTGTAACGGTGGTAGAAGTCCCGGATCACCAGGGAATCGATAGCCTGGAATTCGGGAAACATCCGGGTGAGCAAGCCCAGGCGGTGCATGCTGCGCAAGGCCTGAGCGGCGTAAGGCTGAACCAGGAGGCGCGCGAAATGCCGCCAGAGTTCTGGCGGAGGAAGCGCTTCCCGGGCGGCGCGGTCGAGACCGTACTCGACGAGCTTTTCAGTTTCACGGCTCAGCGGGAGCCCATGCCGGGCGGCCATTTCGAACAACTGCCAAAGCAGGAGGGGATCGTTGGCCAAGGCGGTGGGGTGGCGGGCAAAGATGCGCCCCCGCACCACGGAAAAATCCGCATTCGACAAGCGCGATCGCCAGTCCTGATAAAGCGCGTAAAGGCCGGAACGCGCCGGAGCGGATTCCTCCATGAGCTGGGCGGTGAGTTGATCGATCTCCCGCGCCTGCCGGAAATAGACGCGCATCCAATCCGCCGGGGACAGTCCTTCCGGGCGCTTCACGCCCACCCCGCGGACCGCGGCTTGCGCCTGGGCGTCATAACTCAACTGGTTATCATCTCTTCCGTAGTAATAGTGCACGAAGCAACGGGCGTCGGCGAGAAAACCCCAGGCCCGCTCCGCCGCGGGGCGGTCCCGCTCCGGCCAGAGCTGCTCGGGCGGCGTCCACCCTCCGTTTTTTTCCAGCTCCTCGAGGCGGGCGAGCCATCGGCAAACGTGCAAATCGCGCAGGCAGCCCGGCGCCTCCTTGAGGTTGGGCTCCAGATGAAAAATGGTGTTGCCGTGCTTGGCGTGGCGCTGGCCCGTCAGCTCCGCCAGATTGCGCACCAGGTCCGGGCGTTCCCGCGCCACCAGGTGGGCACCACCGAGCTCCGCAGGCGAGTATAAAGATCCGGGTCTCCGGCCAGGTATCGCAGGTCCAGCAGGGACACGTTGAATTCCAGATTGTCGCGATCGAGGCGGCCACACTCGGCCAGCGTTCGCGTGCCGTTTCCCACGCGCATTCTCAGGTCCCAGAGCATGCGCAGAAGCGCGGCAATGGCGTCGCGATAGGCCGAATGGGCGCTTCCATCCTCGGTCAGGAAAAGCAGGTCAATGTCCGAGTGCGGAAAAAGTTCCCGCCGCCCATAACCGCCCAAAGCCAGCAAACAAAGGTGACGGGGCGCTTGCGGGTCCGCGCAGATGAACTTTTGATAGAGCCGGATTACGAGGGCATCAACCAGTTCCGACCGTGCCCGCAAAACGGCAATCCCCTCGTTGGTCGCTGCGAAGTTCTGTTGGATTCGGTGGAATTGCGCGGCGTAATAATCCGCCAGGTCCGAAATGGCAAGCGGGCCAGGCGCTGAAGGTAACGACATAAGTGATGATTTGTGCCCGCTGAAAGGGTGAAGGGTAAAGGATAAAGTATGATGGATAAAGGATAGAGCCGAGAGAGGCGATGCGTTCAGCCTTTATCCTTTAGCCTTTACCCTTTAAAGCGCCGTTTCACCGCGGTCCTCGTTCCGAATGCGGATGGCCTCGTCCACGTTGGTCACAAAAATCTTGCCGTCACCGATCTTCCCGGTCTTGGCCGCCCGCAAGATGGCTTGCACAGCCGAATCCTTAAGGGCATCAGAAACCACCATCTCGACCTTAATCTTGGGCAGAAGATCCACCGTGTACTCGCTACCCCGGTAGACCTCGGTGTGTCCTTTTTGCCGGCCGTGGCCGCGCACCTCGGAGACCGTCATCCCTTGCACGCCAACCTCCTGGAGCGCGCTTTTCACCGCATCGAATCGCGAGGGCTGCACGATGGCTTCAATTTTTTTCATGGCGAATGGTCCTTTGGTAAATGGCGGACAGCCAACAGCCCACAGCCGACAGTCACTATAAGCTGTCGGCTGTTAGCTGTTAACGGTCCTTTAAACTTCCAGATTGTAACCTTCTTCTCCGTGTTGAGACAAATCCAGGCCTTGGACTTCCTGCTCCTCGGTGACCCGCAGGCCGACGGTCCAATCCACGACCTTGAGGATCACGAGCGTTCCCACCGCCGCCAACACCCAGGCGATAACGACTCCTGCGCACTGGTTGAGCACCTGCGCCGGGTGGCCATCGATCAGCCCGACCGCCGTGGCCGCGCCCTGCGAATTCTTAAAGATGGGATTGATGGCCTGGGCCGCAAAGACGCCGGTGAGGATCGCACCCAGGGTGCCACCCGCCCCGTGGACGCCAAAAGCGTCCAGGGAATCATCATAACCGAATTTGCTTTTGACTCGCGTGACCATCAGATAGCAGACTACGCCGGCGAGGGCGCCGATCGCCAAGGCGGACATCGGCCCCACGAAACCCGCGGCGGGCGTGATGGCCACGAGGCCGGCGACGGCGCCGGAGATGGCGCCCAGGACGCTGGCCTTGCCATTGACAAACCACTCCGCCGCGGACCAGCCGAGCGCCGCTGCCGCCGCGCCAAAGTGCGTGGCCACAAAAGCGCTGGTGGCCAGGCTCCCCGCCGCCAAGGCGCTGCCGGCATTGAAGCCAAACCATCCCACCCAGAGCAAGCAGGCGCCGATCACGCTCAGCACCACGCTGTGCGGAGGGATGGGTTCTTTCGGGAATCCCAGGCGCTTCCCCAGATACAACGCGCACACCAGCGCCGAAACGCCGGAAGTGACGTGCACCACCGTGCCGCCCGCGAAATCCAGCGTGGGAATCGCCCCACCCAAAGAGGCGTTCAGCAGGCCGCCTTTGCCCCAGACCATGTGCGCCATGGGATCATAAACGATGATGGACCAGAGCACCATGAAGACCAGCATGGCTTTGAATTTCATGCGCTCGGCAAACGCGCCGGTGATCAAGGCCGGGGTGATGATGGCGAACATGAGCTGATAGACCATGAAGGTTTGCTGGGGAATCGTTCCCGCATAGTCCGGGTCGGGAGCGGCCCCCACGCCGTGCAGGAAGAGATACCCAAGGCCCCCCATGAGCCGATTGCCTTCATGAAAGACCAGACTGTAACCGAAGAATGCCCACAGGACAGTAACCACCGCCATAAGAATAAAACTCTGCATCATGGTGGCCAGCACATTCTTCTTGCGCACCAATCCGCCATAAAAGAGCGCCAAGCCCGGGCCCGTCATCATCAGCACCAGGGCGGCGCAGACCAGCATCCAGGCGTTATCCCCGGCATGGCGGGCGTCCGAGACTTGCTGCTCGAGGGTGGCAATCCGGGCCTGAACATCCGGCGCCGCTCCCGCAGCCGGCGGCGCCTGGGCAAACCCCGCGGGGGCAGATAAGGTGCAAACGAGTATGAGACCCAGAATCAGTCGCGATATGATCCCTTGCATCAGTTCTCCTCCCCTTCGGATCTTTGGATATTTCCCAGTTAGAAATTTCGTCCCCTATCTCTTCAATGTTTGGCAATTATCCCACGAAGGTAGGGGACTTGAAATGACGAAGTAAACGGCTTATAGAATCAGATCAGAATGAAGAGGGGGCAGGTCGGTAAGCGAATTGTCAGGATCCGGCGGCTCAGATTCCCGGAGCTGCCTCGACATCTCTCTCTCAATGTCTTGATGCGTAGCCAACGCCACACGGTTCCGTCCGGCAATCTTGGCGCGATAGAGGGCGGCATCGGCGACACGGATAAGCGTCTCAGACTTCACATCGCGGAGATCTTCGAGCGCCACCACTCCCAGGCTGAGCGTGACGGTAACCAGGCCCTGCGGAGTTTCGATGCCTTTGCGGTCGATGCGGGCGCGAAAGCTCTCAGCAAAACGGTGGGCCGTGGCGGGGTTGCATCCCGGGACCACCGCCAGGAACTCATCTCCTCCGTAACGCCCCAGGGAATCATAGGTTCTCATGGCGCCGCGCAGGCGGCGGGAGGCTTCCCGCAGCACGGCGTCGCCCGCCGGGTGGCCATAGGTGTCGTTGATCGCTTTGAATCGATCCACGTCGGCCATGGCGATGGCGAAGGGACTGTGGGCGCGGGAAGCCCGCGCGACTTCCTTCCGCAAGATGGCCAGAATGCTTCCATGGTTCCAAAGATCCGTCAGGGGGTCGCGGCTGGCCTGGTCGCGCAAGGCCTCCCGCGCCTCCATGAGTTGTTCCTGAAGTTCCACGATGCGCCGGCCGGCTCGTAGTCGCGCCCGCAGTTCATAAGGATCGAATGGTTTGGTTACATAATCGTCGGCCCCCGCCTCGAGTCCTTCCACGATGTCTTCCTTTTGGCCCCGGGCGGTCAGCAAGAGGATATAGACGTAAGGCCGACCCTTCCGCTGGCGGACGCTGCGGCAGATGTCGATGCCGTCTCTGCCCGGCATCATCCAATCGAGGACAGCCAGCCGGGGGGCATCGTTTCCTTGCAGGATCCCCCAAGCCTCTTCTCCCTCCGCGGCCACCAAAACCTCATAACCCCACTTCACCAGGAATGCTTCCAGCATGCGGCGCGAAACGGAATCATCTTCCGCGATCAGAACTCTCATGGGTCACCTCTCTCCCGAAATTGGCCAGGGCTGGCAGGAGGCGGTCAAGCTCCTCTTCCAGGCAGTCCAGGGCTTCACCTACATCCACCTGGCTTTGTGGACGCGCAGCCAGCTCGGCCAGATCCGCGGCTTCCCAGGCCGCCCATGCTGAAAAAAGTGCGAGATGGTTTTTCAGAATCTGGGTGACGCGTTGGAATTCCACCTCATCTTGGCGCGCTGCGGCGTCCCGCGCGGTAAAAACCAATTTGGGGCAATCGTTGAAGAAGGCGCTGATCAGGTTTCCTAGCAGCAGTTTGTCCCCATCGAACCGTGCCAACGCTTGATGCCGGTCAAGCACATTCTCCGGGTAGTTGTCCGGAGCGGGATTGGCAGCGGACCCGGCAGGTATCTGGAGGAGCCCCTCAATGGTCTCTAAGGGCTGTTGTGTCCTGGCTGGGACAGGGAGATTACTATTCACCCCAATTACCCTGATGGGCTCGCGGTCCCCCTTCATGGCGTGGGCTGTCAAGGCGATAAGGGGAATCGGGGAATTCGCGGAGCTTTCGTCCACGGGCATGACCGGAAGGTTTCTCTGCCGGGCAAATTCCGCCCAGCGCGCGGCGCCAGGGCTGCGACCCAAGGCGAACCGCCCAGTAAAGTGGAAGGTGCTACCTTGGCCAGATGCGCTTTCCATCCAGATTCGCCCTCCCATCAGTTTCACCAAGTGCGAGGTGATTGCCAAGCCCAGTCCCGTGCCCCCGTACCGACGAGTGGTTGAGGCGTCTGCCTGCTCAAAGGGCCCGAAAATCACCAGTTGCTTCTCAGGGGGGATTCCGATTCCGGTGTCGCGAACCGTAAAGTGCAACGTCAAATGGTCTTCACTCTGCGAATCCACCTCAACGTGCAGCACCACCTCGCCTTTTTCTGTGAATTTAATGGCGTTCCCCACCAGGTTGAGGAGGACTTGGCGAAGCCTGCCGGGATCCCCGATCAAGTACTCGGGCACCTGTGGCGAAGTGGAACAAGCCAGCTCTAGCCCCTTCTCGGAGGCGCGGACAGCGAGTGATTTTAGGGTATCGCCGAGGCTTTCCGCTAATCTGAACTCGATGGCGTCCAAGGATATCTTCCGGGCTTCGACCTGTGAGAAATCCAAGATGTCGGTCACCAAGATGAGCAACGCGTCCGTGGAGGACTTCAGCATGGTGAGGTACTCGGATTGCTCCGCCGAGAGAGGTGTGTCGAGGAGAAGTTCGCTCATGCCGAGGATGCCGTTCAACGGCGTGCGGATTTCATGGCTCATATTGGCCAAAAACTCGCTCTTCGCCTGGCTGGCGGCCTCAGCTCGCGCCTTGGCAATACCCAGTTCATCAAAGGCCCTGGTGAGCTCGCGAGCGTTCTGCCCTTGCACGTCGCGGGCGGTCTCCAATTCCGCCGCATAGAGCATCAGTTTTTCCTCGGCGCGCTTGCGCTCGGTAATGTCCCAGGTCACACCGGTCATCTGCGAAAACGAACCTTTTTCGTTTCGACAGACATCACCCCGGTTGGCGAGAACATGAACACTCCCGTCCGGCCAGGTCACCCGGAACTCGGAGTAGTGGGGAATTCCCTCTTGGGCTGAACGGGTGAGCAGTTCCTTTACCGGTTCACGGTCATCGGGGTGAATGGCCGCGCGAAAGTCCTCGTAGCTGGCGGGGAATAGCTTGGATTCCAGCCCGTAGAGGGGCCAAATGTAATTATCCCAGTAGAGGGTGCCATCGACGCTGTCCCAGCTCCAGGTCGCCGCCTTGGCTGACTTAAGGGCCAATTGAAGACGCCGTGAAATCTCTCGCAAACTCTCCTCGGCTTGCCTTCGCCGGGTGATATCGCGGGAGACGCCAAAGGTTCCGATAATATTCCCGTGGGCGTCACGGAGGGGCATTTTCGTGGTCGAGGCCCAGGTCACACGGCCCCCCGGCCAGGTTTCCTTCTCCTCCTTGCCTAAAATTGGCTGGCCCGTTTCGATGATTCCCTGCTCGTCTGCAAAGGCCTGTTGCGCATGCTCATCGGTAAAGAAGTCAAAGTCGCTCTTGCCGATCGCCTGCAGGGGATCATCGAGCCCAAAATACTTGGCGTGTGCCTTGTTGATCCGAGTAAAACGGCTCGCACGGTCCTTGAAGTAAATGTGGTCCGGAAGGTTATCCATCAGGGAACCAAGAAGATCGCGCTCCCGGGCCAATTCCTCCACCAGCGTCGCCAATTCCTCGGTGTGCTTTTCCTGAACGATCTTGGCGGCCTCCAGGTCCGCCGTGTAGCGTTTCAGCTTTTCCTCCCCCCGGTTGCGCTCGGTGACATCCCGGTTGAAACTCATCACCGCCTTCTTTCCCGCATATTCGACCGTGGACAAGCTCACCAGAACTTCAAGGGAACGACCGTCCTTGCACGAGTGGACGGTGGTGAAGCCGGCGCAACTCTCGCCCTCCTGCACCCGGCGCATCTCCTCCGCGCAGCGGCCCATATCCTTCGCCAGGCCTTTCAGGTTGGAGCCTACCAGGGCGTTGCGGTTCCGCCCATACATTTCGCAGGCCTGACGATTGCAGTCCAGGATGATTCCGCTTTCCCGGTCATAAACGAGGATGGCATCATTCACGCATTGGAAAAGCTCGCGATACTGCCGGGCCAGCGCCGCCTCGCGCCGCAGCCACTCGCGGACGACGGCAACCTGACCTCCCGCCACTGTCCGATACAATATGAAACCGGCCAGCATCCCGAGAAGTCCCAGAATGGTGACGGCGAGAGTGATCAGATGCGTGTTCACTGTATCTTCCCGGTATGAGCGTGCAAACGATCGAGCTCGGGTTGGACGAATCGCGCGTAGCATTCCGGACAAATCCCATGGCTGAACTGGGCTTGGGAATGGTCGCTGATGTACCCTTCCACCTGCTGCCAGTAATTCCGATCGTTGCGGATCTTCTTGCAGTAAGAACAAATGGGCAGCAGTCCTTGCAGCGTCTTGACACGCGAGAGGGCCTCTTCCAATTCCCGGACGCGCTGCGCCAAGGCCCCCTGGAGTTCCAGGACGCGGATTCCCACTTGCACGCGCGCGCGCAGCTCCTCCCGGTTAAAAGGTTTAGTGATGTAGTCGTCGGCTCCCGACTGAAGGCCCGTGACCTTGTCTTCCGGCCCTCGCCGCGCGGTTAAAAGGACCAGATAGATGGGCCGTCTCTGCGGGCTTTGGCGAATGTGGCGGCAGATCTCGATTCCATCCATACCCGGCATGAGCCAGTCCAGAATCGCTAACCGCGGCGCATCTTCCGGTTGCAGGGCCTCCCAGGCTTGCGTACCGTCTTCCACCGCCGTCACGTCATAACCCCACTTGCGCAAATTCGCTACCAGGATGTGCCGAGATACCGCTTGGTCTTCCGCTACCAAGATCTTCATGAAAGGGGTCCTTTCCCATCTCCCCGGCTGGAGAACTACCACCCGGCACTTTGGTTCTCAAGCCGAAGCCTCACCCGCCACGCGGTTGGCCCATCCCTGCCTTGCGCAGCGCGATAGAAAGGGCTTCAAGCGTATAGGGCTTCCCAATGAACGCCGTTGAGCGGGCGTCAGGAGCGTCGCGCAGAATCTCGCCGGTGCTGTAACCGGAAGCGAAGACCACGCGCACCAGAGGATCAACCGCTCGCATGCGGCGGAAGGTCTCCAGGCCGCTCAGTTCCGGCATGATCAAGTCCAGCAGAACGCAGTCAATTTCCTTTTGGTGCGGCTCGAAAATCTGGAGAGCCTGCATGCCGTTCTCGGCTGCCCAAACCTGGTAGCCGAGCCCTTTCAATCCTTCCGTTGCGAAGGCGCGGACCAGCGGCTCGTCGTCCACCACCAGCACGGTTCCCCATCCGGGCTGTATCTGCCCCAACCCGCCGGCGCCCTTCTGTGGGGCGGGGGCAGGAATCAAGGGAAGGGAGATGGTGAACTGCGCACCGTGGCCGGGCTCGCTTTCCACTTTCACGAGCCCATCGTGGTTTTTGACGAATCCGTAAACCATGGCGAGACCCAGTCCCGTGCCACGGCCCGGCTCTTTGGTGGTGAAGAACGGCTCGAAGACCCTGGGCAGAGTTTCGGGTGCGATTCCCGCCCCCGTGTCCTGGACGGAAATGCGGGCATAGCGGCCCGGAGCGCAAGTCGCCGGAAGTCCCGGCAGCGGTGCCTCTAAGCTGATGGCGGCCGCTTCCAGGGTCAGCGTCCCCCCTTGGGGCATCGCGTCACGGGCGTTGATGCACAGGTTGAGCAGGGCCTGCTCAAGGTAACTGGGCTCCGCGTTCACCCACAGAGGCTCGCTTCCCTTATTAACGACGATCGTAATATTTCGATCGAACGTCCTCGCCACCATGCGGCGCACCCGCTCCAGGACGTGGTCGACGCACACCGGCTTTACCTGTTGCCGTTCCGGGCGAGCAAGTCCCAGGAGTTGGCGCGTCAAGTCCGCGGCGCGTTGGGCCGACTGCTCGATCATGCCGAGGGAATCTTGCAGGGGATCGTCAGAAGGCAGCCGCTGGCGAGCCAGCGAGGCGAAACCCAGCATGACGCTCAGCAGGTTGTTAAAATCGTGGGCAATGCCCCCCGCCAAGGTTCCCAGGGCCTCCATTTTCTGCGCCTGGAAAAGCTGCTGCTGCAACCGGGTACATTCTTCTTCCGTCTTCTTGCGCTCGTCGATGTCCTGCACCATCGCCAAAAAGTAAGCGGGACGGCCCGCCGCGTCGTGAAGAAGCGAAATGTCGATGGCGCACCAGACGGATTCCCCCGACTTGCGCAGATAGCGCACTTCGTGAGTGACTCGCCCCGCCCCGCCTTCGAGCAGGGTTTGCAACCGTTCCTGCTCCGCCGCCGCGTCCTGAGGGTGGGTGATTTCCAGGAGGGGTTTCCCCTGCAATTCCTGCGGGGTGTAGCCCAGCAAGCGCGCGAAGGCGGGGTTCACCGTGGAAAACCGCCCCTCCAGGCTCGCCAGCGCCACCCCGAAGTAAACCTGTTCAAAAATCGAGCGGAAGCGCTCTTCGGAAACGCGCAGTTGCTTATAAAGTTCGCTGCGCTCGAGCGCCTGAGCGGCCTGCGTGGCAACCTGATCGATCAGCTTGCGGGTGACGGAGCGAATGCCATCCGGCTGACTAGCCGCCACCTCCAGAACCCCCAGCACGCTCGTGGTGGTCTGCAAGGGAACGGCGTAGGCGCATTGCTCCTCAGCGCCGAACTCCTGACAGCGCGGGTCTTTTTCGGCGCGGGGAACGTAAACCGCTTTCCCCTGCCGGATCGTCCAGGCCAGAAGGGTCGGGTCCTTGAGGGAAATAACCCGCCGAGATCCTTCATTCCTTCCGCCCCACGCCACCCGCTGGAGTTCCGCTGCTGACTCGTCCAACCGATAGATTCGCGCGTGGCTCAGCCGCTCACGATCCGCCAGACGCGACAGGATCGTTCCGAGCACCGATTCCACATCGAGCGCGCCGGCTAGCGCGGCGTTGACCTCGACCAACAGAGAAAGCTGGTGGGTCCGGGCTTCCACTTCATCGCCGGGCCCTGCGACGCCGTAAGGGGGGACAAAGGCCGCTTCGTGCGACCCGATCGGGGGCGCCGGCTTTTCCGGGAAATTGGCGGGCGGGCTATCGCTGGGTATGATTGTGGCCATCCTGCTCCTTCGCTCGGGCGAACCCGCTGCCGAGGGTATAAGTCATCGCCCAGCGTATGCAACTTATCGGCGCAACCCCTCGAATCTCAGCGGGCAAATGCTTTCGCCTCCCAGTCGAATTCCCGGGCGCGTGGCCGGGGCAGCTTGGTGGACCGGCGCGCCAGCGACAACTCAGCCACCCCGCGCGCGCGGCAAGCCTACAGTTATCTTTCGGCAAAAGTAAGGTTAGACTTGAGTAATCCGGGCAGATTAAACCGTCTGCGTCACGATATGCAGCGAGCGGGGTTTATCAGGGTCAAGTCCTTTGATTTCTGCCAGCAACGCGGCGAAAATCTGGCCAGGAACGATGTAAGGAATGGGCGAGTAAATTTCGGACATTTCGCCGGGCACGCGGATGGTCCGAGTTGCGGACGGAATGTCTACTTTTGGCCCCGTAATCGCCACCACCTCGGCGTGCAGCTTGCGCAGCCGGGCGGTTAATTCCCGCATGTTATTGAATGTCTTACCCGGCGGCATGAAGACAAACGCCGGGAAATCGCGTTCAATCAGGGCAATAGGGCCATGCACGAAATCCGCCGCCGAAAAGCGTTCGGCGATCACATAGCAGGTTTCCATGAGCTTGAGGGAGAACTCGAACGCATTGCCGTAGTTAATGCCTCGCCCCACCACCACGCAGTGATTCATGTAGCGGTAACGCTCCACCAATTCGCGTAGTTCGGGAATGAGCTTCAGCGTTTCCGTGACGCGGTCAGGGATCTCGCTGACCCCTTCCATGCTGATGGTGGTGCCCAGCGCCGCGGCGAGCAGGTAGAAAATCATGAGCTGGCCCGTGTAAGTCTTGGTGGCGGCGACGGAATGCTGCCGCCCCGCGTGTACCAGAAAGACTTCATCGACCAACTTGGCCATGGGCGACTTCTTCTCGTTCGTGATGCCCACCGTGTAGCCGCCCCGGCGCTTGGCGGCCTCCAGCACCATATTGATGTCCGTGCCCTCGCCCGATTGCGAGATGCCCACCACCAGCGCCTGGCGATAATCCACCTTGGCGTGGTAGAGGGTATGCACCGCAGGCGCTGCCAGCGAGACGGGAATGCCCGTGGTAATCTCCGTCAGGTAGCGGGCAAGTTGCGCCGCATTGTCGGAAGTTCCCCGCGCCACCAGCACCACCAGGCGGAAATTCTGCTGGCGGGCGAACTTCATGAATTCCAAGGCGTGCGTGCGCTCCGCCCGAAAGGTCGCCCGCAAGGCCTCCGGCTGCTCCAGGATTTCCTTCAACATCAATGACATAAATTCCTCGTTTCGTACCGCTCCAACTTACCGGCCTGCAATGCGACAACCCACCGCATCGTGAAAAACCCGTAGCTCCTGAGCCGAAATGCATACCGCCGATAATTGGAACGGCAGCAGTGGCGATCTTACCTCGCCAGGCTGCGGCAGTTGGCCTCCCACCACGTCAAGGATTATAAGCAACCAGGGAGCCAGGAGCAATGAAGATGGGACTGATCTCAAGCACTGCGGCTTTCTCCTTTCCTTTCATTAACATTCTGGCCTCGCAGGGGTAAGTGGCTTATTTATCATCAACATTCTGGCCTGGGGTGAATTTGAGCAACGTCGATTTTGTATCCCGTTTGTTTTCAAATACATTCTGGGTAATACCTTCATCTTACGATCATTTTTGTTTCGCGATTCGGTCCACCGAGTCATGAATTAACTCCTCTGATTTCAATGGCATATATTTTTGGAGGTTTTCTCTACCCACGGCTATGTCCTTTTGTTTCTGAATCATTCTGGCATTCAGCGGCCTTTCGTTCATCATTGACCATTTTCAGTCAGACCCTGCGCGGTCAGTCGTTAGGAACGCGCCGAAACTCGTGCCCGAATACTGACAATGAATGGCTTCCTACCCTCTCGAGACTTTGTCCTCTCGCCGGGGGGGGAATCCAAGAGGCGCCAAACGGTGGCAGGATGCCAGAGCTCGATTCGAGTGTAGCCCAATCGTTAGCCGATGTCAAGAACTATTTCGAGGCTATTCTGGGAGCGGAGGATTTATGCTTCCCTATAGAGGACAACGGCGGAGAGCCTTCAAACGGCCCCCAGCTAATGGGCTCGGGTGAAGTGAAATGGAACCGTTTCGTAGTCTTGCAGGATGTAGGCCTTCGCCGATTCCCAGCGCGTCCCAACCAGTAATGTTTCGACGCGGTGATAGCAGGCCAGGGCTTCGGCGCGCTGGTTCAGCATATCGTAACTGCGACCGAGATTGGTGTAAGTATCGAAGCGCACCCATGGATCGGCCACCTTCCCGGCGTCAATCCGGTCGGTAAGCTGGCGGTAGAGTTTAATGGCCCCGGCGTAATCTCCACCTAGAAATTCCATCCAAGCCCGCTCGTGAATTTGCTGGTCGGATTCCGGCCGCGAGCTTTCCCACCGTTCGAAGACTTTCTCTGCCCGCTCGATGTTAGCCGGGGGAATCCTGCCCGGGAAGACGTCCATATTTCGCCCATGCACGAGCGGAACGAGTTTATCTGCGTAGTAAGTATCCAGATCCTTGGGGAAACCCGGTTCGAAATACGCCAGATCGTCGTCCTCATCCAGGAATTTCGCCATCGCGGGTTCGAGCGGCCCCACTTTGAGCGGCAAAAGGCCGTCCAAATCGAGCGTTTCGACCTCGGTTTTTTTGCGGAATTCCCGGTCGAAAAAGTGCTTGTGCTCGCTCCCCGTCAAGACGATCACGCGGCGGCTGGAATTTTCCCGCATCGCGCTGCTTATCAATTCCATCATGTGATTGTTGCGGCTCAAATAGTGAAGGTTGATGGGGCTATCCCCGTAGACTTGCATGGAGAGGCGATACTCTTCTGCGCACAAATCATTGTAATCCTTGCCATTCCAGAAACGGTAGCCCAGGTGCGCTCCCCATTGATCCTCCTGGTCTGACGGCCCGTAGGTCTTTTCGAAGCCAGCGATGACCGCGCTTTGGGTGCGCAGGAGTTGAAGCTGTTTCTCCTTTTCAATGTACTCGGGCTGCTTTTCCAGCTTTTCCCGGATTTCCCGGTCATTGGGCGTGTCCTCCCACCAGTCAATGGGAGCGACTTTCTTGCCATGGGAAAGCCCCCACACCGTCGCCAGCATCATTTCCTTCAAGTAGGGCTCGCGCCGGAAATCCTGGGGACGAATCTCGACACAGATCAAATCGGGGTCATAAGTCGCGAGAATGTGGACCACATCGGCGTAAGAGTAATTTTCATTCCTCGCATGACGATCGTGAATAGTCCCCACTACCAAGGCCTGGGTCCCGGGGGCAGGAGAAGCATCCGGAACCACGCCCGGGCAAATCCATGCGGCCATAAAAAATAACGCCGCAAGGTTTATTCGATGAATGCGCATTGTCCGACCTCGTGTGGCACAGACACTCTTGCCTGTGCCGAGAGCTGATGCATCCTATGCATGGCGCACAGGCAGGAGTGCCTGTGCCACTAGCCACTGATCACTATCCACTAACCACTGCCTTACTCATACCTCAGCGCCATCATGGGATCGACCTTGGTCGCCCGGCGGGCAGGGAGGTAGCAGGCCAGCAGCGCGACGGTGGTGAGAATCAATGAGACGGTGATGAACGTGACCTGGTCCGTGGGCTTTACCTCATAGAGGAGACTTGCAAGAAAGCGCGTGAGCCCCAGGGCACAGGCGTTTCCGATCGCGACACCGATCAATGTCAGTTTGAGCCCTCGCCCAACAACGAGCCTCAAAACATCGCCTCGGTGCGCGCCCAGCGCCATGCGGATGCCGATTTCGTGCGTGCGCTGCGCGACCAGATACGCCATTACGCCGTAGATGCCCACAGCGGCCAAAAGAGCTGCGATCCCGCCAAATAGCCCAACCAGGAGGCTCTCCGTGCGAGCGCTAGCGGTGTGCTCCGCGACCAACAGCTCCATGGTGCGAATCGCGAAGAGCGGCAGGTCGGGATCGAGCGCTGCGACCTGCTGCCTCACCCCCGCGACCAGCGACTGCGGCGGTAAAGCGGTATGTAAGACCAGAATTGTGCCGCCGTACGAGTTCCCGTCGAAAGGCTGATATTCCTCGGGGCGAGGCGGAACGCTCAGGCCCCACTGGCGTGTGTCGCCCACCACGCCGACCACCTCCATCCACGGGCCGGCATCGCCGCCGTACGAAAAACGCTGACCAATGGGGTTCTGGCCGGGCCAGAACATCCGTGCCATGGCCCGATCAATGTCAGCAGGATAAATGGCGTTCCTGGTTTCTGAAGGGGTGGAGTGCTGGGAGAGCGCCGTGTCCAAAGCCAGGGCGCGGTCCGTATCCTCCTCGGTGAGCTTGCGGCCAGCAATGAGCGGAATGCCCATGGTTTCGAAGTAGCCCGGCGTAATTCCGTGCACCTCGACCCATTCGGAACTGTTGTCGGTGTTCGTGGGCTTCCCATAAAGCGTAATCGTACCGTTCGTGCCGCCGTTCAGCGGCAGATGATCGGTCATTGCCGCCGTGAGAACTCCCGGCAGGCCCCGCACCCGCTGAAGCAGGGCTTGAGTGAAGGCCAGGATCTTGGCAGCACTGCCGTATTTAGCGTCCGGGAGATTCAACTGCGCCGTAAGAATGCCGCTTCGACGCACTCCGAAATCTGTGGACCGCAGCCTTACAAAGCTTTTCAGCATCAGGCCAGCCGCGACCAGCAACGTCAATGAAATGGCGATCTCCGCGGCCACTAAGCCGTCGCCGAACAAGCGCCGGCGTCGCCCGGCGCTAACCGCCGCTCCTGCGCCCCCCTTAAGTTCGTCGAGCACTGCCGGACGCGAATAGTCCCATGCCGGCGCCAGGCCAAACAGAACGCCCGTAGCCAGCGCGAGCACGAAAGTGAAGGCGAGGACGGGGCCGTTGATCCCAATGGGAGGGGTTCCGGGGGGCACGACAGCCTTCAGCAGTGGCAAAAGATGGATTCCAGCCCATCCGAACAGCACACCCGCGCCACCGCCCAAAAGCGCCAACAGCATACTTTCCGACAGCGACTGCCGCAGCAGTCGCCCCCGGGAAGCTCCCAACGCACCGCGCACCGCCATTTCCTTCTGTCGGGCCGCCGAACGCGCCAGCAACAGGTTTGCAACGTTGACGCAGGCAATCAGCAGAACCAGCGCCACAGACCCAAGCATGAACCACAGTTCGCGCTCGGTTCCGCCGATGAGCCAATCGTGGAGACCGAATACCCATGCGCCCACCTTGGTGTTAGTATCCGGGTAAAGCTTCTCCAGACGTTTGGCGACGAGGCTGAGGTCAGCCTGGGCTTGATGCAGCGTGACGCCCGGCTTCGTGCGCCCGACGGCCATATACTGATGGGAGCCGCGGCCGCCCAGCGCCTTCGGGCTCATGTCCATGGGCACCCAGAGCTCAGTTTCCGGCGGAAAATCGAACGTCCGTGGCATCACTCCAACCACCGTATGCGCTTGGCCGTTGAGTTCGATTTGACGGCCAATGAGGCCCCGATCGGCGGCGAACTGACCGCTCCACAATCCATAACTCAGCACGACTTCCCGATTGGCTCCGTCTTTGTCTTCGCCCTTGACCCACGTTCGGCCCAGAAGCGGAGTGGCGCCCAGGGTGGAAAAGAAGTTCGCCTCCGTCGCGACGCCGCTGACATAGCTCGGTTGGCCGCCGCCGGTTAGGTTGTAGCTTTGGTTGAAGGTGTAAAGCGCCATGCTGGAGAAGGCCTGATTTTCGCGCTGCCAGTCGAGAAAATCAGGGCCCGCCAATGGCCATCCCGGACCGTTTTTCACGATAACCAGTTGATCGGGATGCGGAAAGGCTAGCGGACGCAGAAGGACGGAGTCGATCACTGAAAAGATGGCGGTGTTCGCGCCAATTCCGAGGGCAAGAGTTAGGACGGCTACAGTAGTAAACCCCGGGTTGCGGCGAAGCTGCCGCAGGCCGTAACGCAAATCCTGCCAGAGCGATTCCAGCGTCGATTCCCACCCGCTGCTGCGGATTTCTTCTTTCACGCCGTCCAGGCTGCCCATCTCGACGCGAGCCGCACGGAGGGCTTCGGCGTGCTTCATCCCGGAGCGCATTTTCTCTTTCACTGCGGCGTCCAGGTACCCGCGCAGCTCCTCGTCCATCTCCTGTTCCACTTCTTCCTTATGAAACAGCGCCCGCAGCCCCTCAACGATACTTCGCAGTCGCAACATCGAAGCCTCCTTCACCACCAAGAGGCAAGACCGGCAGTGGGCAGGTGGGTAGCTCGGCAGATAGAAACCATTGCCCCTGCCCACCTGCCTACTGCCCATCTGCCCGTACTTTTGTGTCTTTGTACCTTGGTGGTCATCACCCGTCACACGGTCCCCTATGAAACTTCCATAATCCTGGTGATTGCGGCGATCTGTCTTCCCCATTCCTCGGTTTCGGTTTTCAGTTGCTTGCGCCCTCGCTCCGTGAGCGAGTAATACTTGGCGCGCCGATGGTTTTCCGTCGGCCGCCACTCCGGCTTGATCCATCCCGCGCGCTCCAGGCGGCGGAAGGCGGGAAACAACGAACCGGGATTGACGCGAAACACTCCCCGGCTGATCTGCTCGATGCGCAGCGCAATTCCGTACCCGTGCATGGGTTCCAGCGCCAGGGTTCGCAGGATGAGCATGTCCAGGGTGCCTTGCACGAGCCCGCTAGCTTTGTCCGGCATGGGTTTCTCCTCTTGACTGTCGAGATGAGGATACGCCTTTCCTCTAGATTGTCAAGAGGACAGATTGTCGCCCTGGACCGGCTGCTGTGAAAATGAATGTTGGAGAATCCTCGCTCTATTCTGGTAGGCTGGCGCTTTGAGAATTAGAAATGGCAGAATTCACGCGATCTGAAATTCACAACGAGTTCATAGCGAAACTTGATTACGCAATCCGTCGAGCAGATTATGAAGGGTTTAAAGAACTGCTTTCTTTGGCCGAGATCGCCCCCGGAGCTTGTGATTTTTTTAGACCGCGGGCCGGGGTAGGGGAAGAAGGAGGAGGTGAAAGGGCAAGGGCCGGGATGGAAATATTTCTGGCGGAGAGTGTGGTATGTGAGTTAATATGGCTGTTATGGAAAACATTTTGATGTTTGATGCTTCTAAAGTAGAAATGAGAGCCGTGGAGAAGAACGCCGAGGGTGCCCATCGGCAGGGCGGGAAGGCGGCGGCGGGGGCCCGGAGGGCGGTGCGTCTGCGCCGGCCGGAGCGTGGGCAGATGAGCTGGGTGGCGCAATGTCCGGACGACCTGGTGGGGCCGGAGCACCCGGTGCGGCGGGTGGCGGCGGTGGTGGAGCATTTGGACTTGGCGGCGTTCCAGGCGTCGATCAAGGCGCGGGAAGGGGTGGCGGGGCGCGATGCGACCGATCCGCAGCTTTTGGTGTCGTTGTGGCTGTACGCCTGCGTGCGGGGCATCGGCGGGGCGCGCGAGTTGGCGCGGCAGTGCGAGGAGAATGCGGCGTTTCGCTGGCTGTGCGGGGGCGTGACCGTGAACTATCACTTGCTGGCGGACTTTCGTACCGATCATGCAGAGGCGCTGGACGCGCTGTTCACGCAGGTGATCGCGGCGCTGGTGGACAAGGGGGTGGTGCGGGTGAGCCGCATCAGCCAGGACGGGATGCGGGTGCGGGTCGGGGCGGGGACGAAGAGTTTTCGGCGGGAAGCGCGGCTGGAGGAGTTGTTGGCGGAAGCGGAGCGGCACGTGGCGGAGTTGCGGCAGCAACTGGAGTCGCCGGCGGGGGCGGGGGTAAGCGTGCGGCAAGCGGCCGCGCGGAAGCGGGCGGCGCGGGAGCGGCAGGAACGTCTGCAGCAGGCGATCGCGCAGTTGCCGGAACTGCAGCGGCGGCAGGCAGCGCGTGTGAAGCGGACGGGGGGCAAGCGGGGAGAGAAGATTGCGGAGAAGGCGCCGCGGGTGAGCACGACGGACGCGGAAGCGCGGGTGATGAAGATGCCCAACGGCGGCTACAATCCGGCGGTGAATGTGCAGTTGGCGGCGGACCCGGAGAGTCGCGCCATCGTGGGGGTGGAGGTAACGGCGGAGGGTTCGGACTCGGGAGGGTTGAGCGCGCCGTTGCGGGAGCAGGTGCAAGAGCGCACGGGGGGCACGGTGCAAGAGCACCTGTTGGACGGTGGTTACCTGCGGAAGGAAGACTTGGAAGCGGCGCATGAGGAGGATGTGGCGCTGTTCATTCCTCCCCACACGGCGCAGGATCGGCAGAAGCGGGGGAAGGAACTGGAGCCCCAGGCGGGAGACAGCGAAGCGATCCGCGCCTGGAAGCAGCGCATGCAAAGCGAGGAGGGAAAGAAAATCTATCGACAGCGGGCGGCCACCAGCGAAACCGTCAACGCTGATATGCGCACCTATCGCGGCCTGGGTCAGATTCTGGTGCGCGGACTGGCCAAGGCGCGGTGCGTGGCGCTGTGGAGCGCCCTGGCCTACAACGTGATGCACTTCGCCCCGCACTTGCTGGCCTAAACCCACCGTGGCGGGCCTGAACCCGCCGCGGCGGGCAGCACCTGCCAGCGCCCAGCGAGCGTCCGAAACCGAACCGTGGCGCCACCACCGCTCCCCCGGCCGGTCCGAGCCGCCCCGCCTACTGCCCCAGGGCTCCCAAGGCACCCCCCTGCGGCCAGTGGCTTCAAAAAGGTCACAAGCTCCCGGGGAGTGACCGCTACCGTTCTTTGGAAGCCGAGTTTTAGAGGGCTGTTGCGGTGTACCGAAAGAATAGGCGCGAACCGCCTGCAGGACACGCCTTTTCTTTTGCAGAGGGAGAGACTCTAGGTGGTCCGTCAGGGAGTCAGCCATCGCAGTGAGAATCTCTTCGTATTTTGTCTTCGTGGATATAGCCATATCGGAATCTTTTCCGCACTAAGAATAAAGCACACCAGGGGTATTGTAAATGACGAGTAGCTTTTGATAATGGATCAGTTTGCTGTGGGGCGAGGCACCCTTCCGGGCCTCCCCGAAGGGGAGGAATGTCATTAGCCGTGGGTGAAACCCACGGAAAGGGCGTCCCCCGATGATTTACCAACCCCGAAGGGGTTGAATTTGGTTGGGCGCAGAGTTGGTGTAGATGGAGTTCGACCCCTGACAAGGCGTAGGGGCGGTTCGCGAACCGCCCCTACTTTTCAATGTCCCGATCCGTAGGTTTCACCTACGGCTAATGATATTGTCCGCCTTCGGGGAACAATTTATCCAGAAAGGATTAATCCCATGAGAATGCAACCCGCGTCCTGCGATCGCCGATCCTTTTTGCAGATGGGTTTGGCTGCGGGAGTCACCGCCACCGCTCCCGGAGTTGCCAGCTTCGCGAAACCGGAAAGAAAATTGCTGCGTCCATTCGGTCCGCAAACCCCCTCGGTTCAATAATGGACAAATTGTTCACTATGGTTCTGGACCAAGGGCCGGGTGGTACCCTGTCGTGCCGCGTGCACAACTGAAAACCTGAGGAGACGATGAATTCGCGCGAGAGGGTCAACCTGGTTCTAAGCCACAAGGAGGCTGATCGAGTTCCTTTAGATTTGGGGGGGAGTGGCACGACCGGGATGCACGTGGACAGCGTCTACCTGCTGCGGCAAGCCCTACGGCTCGATCCGCCCGGCACGCCGGTTAAGGTTATCGATGCCTTCCAAATGCTGGGCGAAATAGCTCCCGATTTGGTGGCGGCGCTGGAGGCGGATGTGCTCCCGCTGGCCAAGCAGGTGACCGATTTTGGGTTCAGGCTCGAAGGGTGGAAACCCTGGACGACCTTCGCCGGTACCCCTGTCCTGGTGCCGGAGGGCTTCAACACCGAACCTGATGCCAACGGCGACATTCTCCTTTACCCCCAAGGCGACCGCAGCGTGGCCCCTAGTGGGAAGATGCCCAAGGGCGGGTTTTATTTCGACCCCATCACTCGTCTCACCACCGTGGATGACGTCACCCTGAAGGTGGAAGACAATTTGGAGGAGTTCGGGCCCATCCCGGACCGCGATCTTGCTTACTTGTGCGAGCAGGCGGAGTTGCTTTATACAACGACCGACAAAGCCCTTTTGTTGAGTCCCGGCGGGACGTCGTTCGGGAGTTTTTCCGCCACCACCGCCCCGGCGCTGAAACATCCCAAGGGGATTCGCAGCGTGGAAGAATGGCAAATGAGCACCATCACCCGCCGCGATCACCTGATTAAGATCTTTGAACGGCAATGTGAGATCGGCTTGGCGAATCTCCAGAAGATGGCCGATGCCCTGGGAAACCGGGTGACGGCGGTGATTACCAGCTACACCGACTTTGGCGCTCAGAACGGACCCTTCATCTCTCCCCAGACCTATCGGACGTTGTACAAACCCTTTAACAAGGCCGTCAATGATTGGGTGCATCAGCACACCACCTGGAAGACCTTTACCCATTGTTGCGGGTCGGTGCGCGCCCTGCTCCCGGACTTTGTGGAGGCGGGATTCGATATCTTGAATCCTGTGCAGACTTCCGCCGCCAACATGGACCCGGTGGAACTGAAGAAAACCTTCGGGGATGTGCTCAGCTTCTGGGGTGGGGGAATCGACACCCAGCGCACGCTGCCTTTCGGCACGCCGCAACAGGTTCGCGAAGAGGTTCGTCAACGGATCAAAGTGTTCGGCACGGGAGGCGGTTTCGTTTTCAATCCCGTGCACAATGTGCAGGCGCGCGCGCCCATTGAAAACATTCTGGCGATGTACGAGGCGGTGCGCCAGTTCAGAAACTATCCACTCCTGTCGTAGGGGCTGGGCTTGCCCTGTCGTAGGGGCTGGGCTTGCCCTGTCGTAGGGGCTGGGCTTGCCCTGCCCTCGTAGTTTGTATGTGGTATGGAACGAGGGCAGGGCAAGCCCAGCCCCTACGAGACGCTCTAGATTGCGGCTCCGCCGCGCTGTGCGCTTTGTGGCGAATCTTTATTGTGCGAGGCCAGAGAACCATGATTAATCGACGAAGTTTTGTTCGCACGCTTGGGGCGTCAACAGTCTTGCCGGCGCTTTCGCATGCGCTGGGAGGTCTTGCTGCTGAGCCGGAAGAAACCGCGGCCCGAACCCGCTCACGGGTCGACTTGAATGGCCAGTGGGAGCGAAGCGTGGCGGGGGAGTTATACGACCTCGTCGAGGTGCCTTCCTCACTGCGCCCCTCGGGATACTATCAGCTCCGCCGCGAGTTTCTTCTTCCCGAGCTTTCTCCGCACCAGCGCGCCATCCTGCACTTCGATGCCATCACCTACTTCGGTCGGGTTGCGGTGAATGGCACGGAATTTGGAACCATGGGCCCCTACGTGCCCTACGAGTTCGATTGCACCCCCCAGGCCAAGAAGGGAACCAATACGGTCGAGGTGGCGATTGCCGACCTTACCCCCGACCCGAGCGGCGCCGGTAAAGATGAGCTGGCGCTCGGCGTCAACCCGGGTTGGGAGGCTTACGGAGGAATCATCCGCGACGTCTACCTGGAAGTGCGCCCCGCCGCGTTCATCGACAACGTCCGGTTCGGCTACAAGCTGAACGGAGATTACACCCAAGCCGCGTGCCGCGCGCAAGTGATGCTGTCTTCCCTCACGGAAACCTCCGCAAACGTCGAACTGGTGTTGCTGCGGGCCGGGTCGGAGGTCGCCCGGGCGCAGAAAAAAACTTCGCTGGCTGCCGGCGCGAGCGAAGTCGAAGTGGAGTTCGGCGTCAACGCCCTCGCGTTGTGGTCGCCCGAGGAGCCGAACCTGTACCAGTTGCGCGCGCGTCTGGTGACCGATCATGGTGAGGATGCCTGGAATTGCCGCACCGGGTTCCGCCACGTGGTGACCCAGGGTCCGGACTTCCTGCTGAACGGCCAGCGCCTCGTTCTGAAGGGCGTGGCCCGTCACGATATGTGGAAGGAGCAAGGCTTCACGCTCACCCGCCGTCAAATGGAAGAGGACATGCGAATGATCAAGGCGATGGGAGCCAATTTTATCCGCCAAGTCCACTATCCGCACCACCGCTACCTCACGGATCTCGCGGACGAATACGGACTGCTGATCAGCGAAGAGCCGGGTTACTGGAATATGGACTTCCGCGCCATGCCGCGCACCATGATCGAATTGGGGTACCGGATCATGGAACGCGTCATCCGTCGCGACTGGAATTCTCCGGCGGTTTTTGCCTGGCTGCTTTCCAACGAATGCACCCTCACCGCCGATACGCTGCGCCAAGGCAAGGAGATTTGCAACCGGCTCGATCCCATCGGGCGGCTGGTCGCGGTAGCCAACAGTATGCCCAAGGAGAAGGCCAAGCCCATCTTCGAACAATCCGGGATGGACTTCTTCGATCAGCATCCCTACACGTTCGACGTTGACGATTTCGATAAAGAAGCGGCGTTTGACGGACCCAGCCGGCCGCTCACCTTTACGGAATGGGGAGGCAAAGCGATCGGCCAGTCACAGATCGTCATGCAATACAGCGTCGACCGCATGCTCGACTTGATCGAAACCCATCGTCTGGCCGGCCACGTTTTCTGGAGTTGGCAGGACATGCGCCAGTACAGCCGCATTGACGCGGAGATGCGCGACGGCATTCTGGAATCGGGCGTGGTCACGGAAGGCCGTGAGCCCCGCGAGGTTCCTTACCTGGAACTCTCCCGGCTGTTCGAAGGGAGGCGTCATGAAAATGAACCGGTGGCCACTCGCCCTCAAGTTGTCCCCCTCAAGTGGTCGCCTTGGACGCGCAAAGGCCGGTTCAGCGCGGTCGATCTCCAGGCGCTCGTCGAGCAGCCGGAGGGTGTCCGGGCGTGGGCGGACTTCGAAGATCGTATGGCCAAGTTCTGGTCCACCGCCCCCATGGCCGGGGACCAGTGGAAGCAAACGGGCAGTAAGTTCCTGCTGTGGCAGGGTTCGGAGGTGGAGATCGCCGGAGTCACGTTCCGGGCGCCGGTGGTCAACGGTTACGTGCGCCCCGTGATGGTGACTCCGGGGGTTCCGAAGGTGGAGATTCCCGTCGGCGTGGAGGGCTTGCGGCTGCACATTCTGGGTCAGGTCACCCTGCCGAAGGGCTTCCCGGTGGAGGGCAACGATGGCGAAGCTGCGGCGGTTTACACCCTCCATTATGCCTCAGGCAAGAGCCGTGAAGTACCGCTGCGGAATGGCTACGAGGTGGCGCAGTCCAACCTTGTTTCCGTAGCCACGAGAATCGATCCCGAAGCCACGGAGGCGCAACGCGCCTTGTTGTTTGCTAAAGACCTGGCACGCGAGCAATATCAAGTGTTGCTGTATTCGCTCCCTCTCGACGGCGGGAAGCTGGCGAGCCTCCATTGCCAACTGGGCAGTCAGCCGTTGTCGGCATTGGCCATTTTTGCGATGACGGTGGAGGCTGCATAGCGGGCCGGGGGCCCACTGCCGAGCCGTAGGGGTTGGGCTTGCCCTACCCTGGACGATGGTCGATACGACCATGAGGGGAGGGTAGGGGTAGGGCTTGCCCTGCCCTGGCCGATGGTCGGGTCGACCATAAGGGGCGTAGGGGCTGGGCTCGCCCTGCCCTGGACGATGGTCGATGCGACCATGAGGGGAGGGTAGGGGTAGGGCTTGCCCTACGCTGGCGGCCATTGGCCCGCCGGAAAGGGGGCGGCAAGCCGTCCCCCTACAGGAAATATGACCTACGATCCGCGCATCCATCATCGGCGTTCCATTCGTCTGCGCGGATATGATTACGCCGGGGGCGGCGCATATTTCGTTACCATTTGCACCCAGGACAAGAATCTCCTTTTCGGGCAAATCGTTGAGGGCAATATGATCCTGACCGAGGAGGGGAGCATTGTGCAGAGAATCTGGGATACCTTGCCACAGCGGTTCGGATCGCTGGTCCTGGATACATTTCAGATGATGCCCAACCATTTGCACGCGATATTTGTTTTGCCGGGAATGGATTTTTTCGATCAACACGTCTACACGTTTGACATCGAAACGTTCCGGAAGGAAGCGGAGTACTTCGGGCCGACTCGCCCTTTCACCGTTTCCGAGTGGGGGGCACGGCAATGGGGCCAGTCGCAGATGGTCATGGAGCAGATGGTGGACCTGATCATGGACCTTGAGGCCGAGGGCAAGATGGCCGGAAGCGCGTTTTGGGAATGGGCGGACATGCGCCAGTACGGACGGGTGGAAATTGCGACGCTCCATGGCACCTTGCTCGAGGGCGTGGTGACGGAAGCCCGTGATCCACGGCCGGATGTTTACCAGGAACTGGCGCGGCTGTTCGAGGGCTCTCGCGCGGCGGGACCAGCCAGCACTCTGCCCATCGTACTGCCCCTGAAGTGGTCGCCGAGTGCTCCCGGGGCGAGCTTTCAGCCCATCGATCTCCAGGCCCTGGTCGAGAGTGCCGATGGCGCCAAAGCCTGGGCGGCTCTCGAAACCAGGCTCGCAGGATTTTGGCCCAGGACAGCGATGGCAGAGGATCAATGGAAGCGGACCGGAAAGAGGTTCACTCTGTGGCAGGGGTCAGACTTGGTCATCGTGGGGGTTCCCTTCCGCCTCCCGCTGGCCGAAGGGTACGTACGGCCCCTGCTGTTGACGCCCGATCAGCCCGTCACAATCCCCATCGACCTTGAGTGCGAACGGCTCCACATTCTTGGACAGGTTACGTTCCCCACGGGTTATCCGGTGGTCGGGAAGCGAGGCGAGGTGGCGGCGACCTATCATCTCCGCTACAGTGGAGGAGGGGAGCGGCAAGTTCCGGTAAGGAATGGGATTGAAGTCGCGCAGGCGAATTTGATCGATGCGGCGACGCGGATCGACCCGATCGCGACAGAGGCCCAGCCGGCGTTAAAATACGTGAAGGACATCGTGCGGGAGCAGTACCAAGTGCTGCTCTGGACCCTTCCCTTGGAGCGAGGAAAAGTGGAGAGCCTGCGATGCGAGATGCAGGGAGGGGGGCCACCCCTGGCCATTTTCGCGATCACCGCCGAGCGCTAGCGTGGTGTCCCATCTTAGAGTTGACAATAGGCGAGACCCCCTCACCCCCACGACAAGCAGAACGTGGGGCCCCCGTCTCGCCTCGGCTGATGAAAACGCCTCGTCGAGCCACCCTCTCCCCCAAGGGGGCGAGGGCAGTAAAACCAACTCTCCCCTCGCCCCCTTGGGGGAGAGGGTGGACCGCCGCCGGCGTTCTAACCAGCCGGGGCGGGACGGGTGAGGGGGTCCGTGCATCATGCCATTGTCAAATATTACGCGGGACACCACACTGGCACGGCGCCCCGCAAGTGACTTGATGCGCCGTTGACTTGCCCCGCCAGGGGCGTATGGTTGTTCGTTGCGCCTACTCCGAGTTTAACGGCGGAACGGGTGTGCCGTTCGGCAAGCTTTGATGGGAGGTCATGATGAAAAACTTGACGCGTCGCGATCTGCTGAAGACCAGCCTGCTGGCGCCGGCTGTAGTAGCGGCGGCCCACGAAACGGTGGCCAACGGAAAGATTGCGATGGGCGCGCCGGGTGAGGCTGTCGCAATGGGCACGCCGCCAGCAAGCCCCACAACGGAGTCGCCGGGGCCTGGGGCTGGACGCGAACGCCTGCTCTTGGATTTCGACTGGCGCTTCCACTTGGGACATGCCAATGACCCCGCCCAGGACTTTGGATTCGGGGGCGTAAGGTCCGGCAACTTCCAGAAGACGGGAAATTTCCTTCCGGCCGCCGCCATTGCGTTCGACGATAGCGACTGGCGGGCTTTGGATCTGCCTCACGATTGGGCCGTCGAGCTGCCCTTTGAAAACGATCCGGCACTGGCCGAAAAAGGATTCTACCCGTTGGGACGGACCTATCCGGCCACGAGTGTGGGATGGTATCGCCGCGTCTTCGAGCTTCCCGCCACCGACGCGGGCAAGCGGATCGCCATCGAGTTCGATGGCTCGTACCGGGAGACGATGGTGGTGTTCAACGGCTTCTACATCGGCCGGCACAGCGGCGGATACGATCCGTTCAGCTTCGATGTGACCGACTTTGCCACTCCGGGTGGAAGGAACGTGCTGCTGGTGCGCGTCGATGCCACCTCGAGCGATGGCTGGTTTTATGAGGGCGCGGGGATTTACCGCCACGTCTGGCTGGTGAAGACGCACCCGGTTCATGTGAAGCGATGGGGAACCTTTGTGCGCGCCCAGGTCCGCCCCGGCGCCGCTACGGTCTCGATCCGCACCGAGGTGACTAACGAGGGCAAGGGTGCGCAGAATACGCGCGTTACCTCGACGCTACTCGATCCCTCCGGCAAGGCGGTGGGGAGAGTGGCTACCGCCCCGGTATCCGTTGCGGAAGGGGGAGTTCAAATCTACGAGCAAGAGGTGGTGGTGAACCAGCCCTCTCTGTGGTCGCTCGAGCAGCGGAATCTCTATGAGCTGGTGACGGAGGTGGAGGCGGGGGGCGAGATTGTGGATCGCTACGAGACGCCCTTCGGCATTCGCACCGTGAGCTTTGATGGGGAGAAGGGTTTCTTTCTCAATGGCAAGTCCGTCAAGTTGAAAGGAACCTGCAACCACCAGGACCACGCCGGGCTGGGCGCGGCGCTGCCGGACGCCGTGCAGTATTACCGTATCCGCAAGCTTCAGGAGATGGGCTGCAACTCCTTGCGCACGTCGCACAACCCTCCCACTGCGGAGCTGCTCAACGCCTGCGACGAGTTGGGCATGCTGGTGTTCGATGAGACGCGCATGATGTCTTCGAATCCCGAAGGCCTGAGCCAGTTCGCCAATCTGGTGAAGCGTGACCGCAATCATCCCAGCGTCTTTATGTGGTCGATGGGAAATGAAGAAGGCCAGGCGAACACCGACAAGGGGGTGCGCATTCTGACCGCGATGAAAAACCTTGCGACACAGTACGACGGTTCGCGGCCGGTGTCGATTGCGCCAGTCGGGGCCATTGGCGTCGGCGGCCTGGCCCTGTGCGACGTCAAGGGGTACAACTACATGGACCCCGGCGCCGCGGCCTACCACAAAGATCATCCTGGGGACCCGGTCATCGGCACGGAGACGGTCAGCGCTGTGGGCACGCGCGGCATCTACGTGACGGATCCCGCCAAAGGCTACGTGGGGTCGTACGATCCCTACACCACCACCGGCCGCGCCTCGGCGGAAGGCTGGTGGAGGTTCTGCAACGCGCAACCCTGGCTGGCGGGAGGCTTCGTGTGGACAGGGTTCGACTACCGCGGTGAACCCTCGCCGTACGAGTGGCCCAACATCAGCTCGCAATACGGGATTATCGATACCTGTGGCTTCCCCAAAGATAGCTTCTACTATTACCAATCCTGGTGGACTTCCCAGCCGGTTCTGCACGTCTTCCCGCATTGGAATTGGCCGGGCATGGAGGGGCAAGAGATTGCGGTATGGGTTTACTCGAACCTGGACAAGGTGGAGTTGTCCCTCAACGGCCAGAGCCTCGGCACGAAGGAAATGAAGAAGGATTCGCACCTGGCGTGGAACGTCAAGTACGCTCCCGGCACGGTCGAGGCGCGCGGCTACAAGGACGGTAAGCAAGTGATGACGGCCAAGCGGGAAACCACGGGGCCGGCAGCAACATTGGGGATGAAGTCGGACCGCTGGGAGGTCTCCGCCGATGGCGAAGACGTGGCCATGTTCGCCGTCGAAGTCTTCGATGCCCAGGGCCGCGTCGTGCCCATAACCGACAACGAAGTGACGTTCCGGGTCTACGGCGAGGGAAAACTGATTGGCGCCGGCAATGGCGACCCTACCAACCACGAACCCGACAAGGGCGCCTCGCGAAAAGCCTTCTGCGGCCTTTGCATGGCCCTGGTCCAGTCTACGAAGACCGCCGGGAAACTCACTGTTGAGGCAACGTCCCCCGGACTCGCGCCGGTTATGGTGACGATTGCGTCGAAGGCCGCGACGCTCCGTCCCCAAGTGGCAGTTTGGGAACGCGAGGCGCCGGTGGGGGCGGGCATCACCGGCTTGTGGAGGCCGATACCCAACGCGGGCGGCGCCACCGGCCTGATGGCGATGCTCATCGGAGGTGGCTCCACGGTGTTCTCTCTCCGGCAGGAAGGGAATAGTCTTACGGGTAGCGTGGAAGGCACCGGCGGCGGCTTCTTTGGCGGCAACGACGCACCCATCCCGATCACGGAAGGCAAAGTGGACGGCGACAACGTCGCCTTCAAGGCCGGACGCAGCACCTATGCGGGAACGCTGCAAGGAGACCAGATTGAGCTTCAACGCACGATCGATTTCGGCTTCCGGCTGCCGACCCCCCCTGAGGCGCCCGCGGGGCCGCGCCCGGCCATTGGGCCCCCGCCGGACGGATCCGATCCGTCGATGGGAGCCGGCTTTGGACGTCCCTTAGTCCTGCTGGTTCTGCATCGGGTCCTGCGGTAAAGGTCGCGCTGATAGTCTATTGCATGACCCTTCCGGCATCGACCACAAGGTTCTGCCCGGTCACCGCGCCGGCGGCAGAGCTGAGGAAAAACAGCATCACCGGAGATACGTGGTGCGGCTCCACCAGGAAACCCAGCGATTGTTCTTGCAGCAGCGTTTTCTTATCGCTCTCCGTGATGTATTTCCGGAGCTGTTTTTCCGTCATCACCCATCCCGGGTTTATCATATTCACGCGAATGCCATCGCGCCCCAGTTCCCGGGCGAGAGAGCGGGTGAAGCCCAGGATGCCGCTCTTGGTGGCATTGTAAAGCGTGAAGGGCTCCTCCCCGCGCATCCAGTTACAGGTTCCAATGTTGAGGATGCTCTTGCCTTGGCCCGCCTGAAGCAACTCCAGGAAGGCGCGTGCCGCCAGGATGTACGAGCGTAAATTAAGATTCCACATGCGATCGCATTCTTCCACCGTAATATCGCGGAACTTGATGCGGTCGTCGTTCGCGGCGTTATTCACGAGATAATCCACCCGGTCGGTGTGTTCCCGAACATACGCGGCAAAGGCATTAATTTGCTCGGGCGAGGTCAAATCGGTTTGAAAATAATGGGCCTGAGATCCCAGTTCTTGAGCCACGGCATTGCCGCGCGCGGCGTGGCGCGAACAGAAATACACCTCACAGCCCACCTCGCAAAGGGCCCGACAGAGGTCCTGCCCAATGCCCTCACTACCCCCCGTTACCACTGCCACTCGTCCTTTGAATTCTTCCGCACTCCACATGATAATGCCTCCTTGAAAAATGCGAGATCGGGTCAGTCAACTTCGATAATCGTTTTCAGCCCCTCGCGCGCCGTTACCTCCTCAAAGCGCGCGGGAACCTCTTCCAGGGAAAGCCGGTGGGTGATCCAGGGGGAAGTGTCAATCACTCCCTCTTCGATCATGCGGATGACGCGGGGGAAATGTCCCGCGCTGTTGCGGGAAGCGAACAAGGTCAGCTCGCGATGGTGAAAGAGCGGATCATCGACGGGCACCGCGGCGGGCACGATGCCCACCCAAACGATGCGGCCGCCGAAGCGCGCCCGCGCGAAGCTTTGCGCCATAGAAGCGGCGCTGCCCGTGGCATCGATCACCACATCGGCCAAGCCGTCATCCATCGCCGCGAGGGCTTCCACCCCCAGGCGCTCCACCAGGGCGCGCCGAGGCACGCTGGTCTCGAGGACGCGGACGCGCGCTCCCGCCGCCAGGGCCAGTTGGGTAATGGCTACGCCGATGGGCCCAGCGCCGACCACCAGCGCCTGTTCCCCCGGCCCCAGCCCGGATCGCATCACCGCCTGCGCGCCGATGCTCAGCGGCTCCACCAACGCCAATTGGTCGAAACTGAGGCGGGGGGATTTATAGATATGATCGAGCGGCGCGGCGAGGAACTCCCGCAGCCCGCCGTCCGAATGCACGCCGAGCACCCGGATATCCTCACAGTTGTTGTAGTGTCCGGAGCGGCAAGGAGCACACTTCCCGCAATTCAGGTACGGCTCGACCGTGCAGTGGTCCCCCACCTCGATCCCCCGGTCGTTGGCGGGCGCTTCCACCACCTCCGCTCCCAACTCATGACCCATCACCCGCGGATAGATGAAGAAGGGCTGCCGGCCGTGGAAGGCGTGGAAATCGGTGCCGCAGACGCCCACGCAATGGATTCGTAAGAGCGCCTCTCCCGGGCCCGCCACCGGCGGAGCGGCATCGCTCGCCACAAGACATTGGGGTCTTTCGAGCACGATTTGCTTCATGAAGAAATCCTCCGGTCTGAAGGGGCTGGTTCCTGCAAGGCGTACCGTTGGGCCAGAACGGCTCGCAAACCCTGTTCCCGAATTTGCGCCAGCAGGTCGCGGACTTCCGGCGCAACCCTTTCCACGTCCAGAGGCTCGTGGGTTTGCACCGAGAGGTGCGCCAGCGCCTGGCGCGTGAAAGTCAGCATCGATTCCCGAGAGTGCGGTTCGGCTGCTCTCCAGCGTTCCAGGATGTAGCCGGCGTGGGCGTCCTCGAGTCCCCCGCGCAGCACGATCTCCAAGGTTGCCGCCATGGTGAGCAGCAGCCGGCCGGGCAGTGCACCTCGGCGCAATAGAAAATCCCGAATGCTGGGGATGAGCCGGATGGAGTTCTTGGCGGTCAAGTCCACGCGGATTCCTTGCAGCCGGTGCTCGATGTTGGGGTTGCCGATGCGTTCCAGGCATTCCCGCGCGTAGTCGCAATTGATCGCTTCTTCCTCCGGCCCCATCGCCGGTATGATTTCCTGCCACAAGGTTTGTTCGTTAAACGGTCCCACCTGCGGGTCTTCCACGGCCTGACGGATAATGCGGAAGCCCAGCAGCGTCCCCAGCGTGGCGAGCACCATCTGGGGTCCATTCAAGACCCGCAACTTCCGCCACCGGTAAGGCGCGAGGTCGTCAACAAACCGCACATTGGGCGACGCCAGATGCATGGGGAAATGCCGGCGCGTAAACTCGTCCGCGGTGATGGCGAACAAGTAGAAGGTCTCTCCACAGGTGAGCAGGTCGTCGCGATAGCCGACGGCTTGGCACTCCGCGGCCAGCAGGTCCTCCCGCGGCGTCCCCACCACGATCCGGTCCACCAGCGTGCTGGCCACATGCACCGAGTTTTGCACCCAGTCGAGGAACGCCGCCCCGAGGTTCCAGGCGCGCGCCTGCTCCAAAATCAGCCTCTGGACCAGCGGCCCGTTATCGAGTACCAGTTCGGTTGGAATCACGGCGATATCCGCGCCGCGTCCTCCCGTGGCGCGCCAACGTTCAAACAAAAGTTGCGTGAGCTTGCCCGGGAAACTGCGCGGAGGACTGCCGTCGGCCCGGTCCCCCGGATCCAGAATCAATCCGGTCTCCGTGGCATTACTTAGGATCACACGCAGGGACGGCTTCCGGGCTGCCTCGACCACCTGATCCCAATCCTGCTCGGCGACCAGGAGGCGGCTGATCGAGCCGATGATCCGCTTGACCTCCTTCATCCGGCCGTGCTCAATTCCACGAAGAATCAATGTATAAAGAGCGTCCTGGCGTGCCATGGCTTCCGAGCGATAATCCGGCTTACGTTGCACAACCAGGATGCGGCCCGCATACCGCCCGTCCAGGTTGGCAAGCTGCACGAAATCGGGTGCGTATCCCCGCATGAATTTTCCCCATCCCATTTGCAGAATGGTTTCGGGCGCGTTGAACAGCGATTCCGGAGGTAGTTCCAATCTGCCCTCACTCCGCTTGCGCAGTTGATCCAGCAATTGCAGAGAAAGGGTGGGCAGAGAATTGGATGGCATTTGAATGTCCTTCGTGTGGTCGCATCTACGCAAACCCAAATAACTGTGCTTTTTGCCAGCCTCTTAGCCCGGATTATTCAAGAATCTGCTGGAGGGCTAAGCAAGGCATACAGTTTCACACAGAGATCACAGAGGCAACCCACAGAGAACACGGAGAGGTCTCCGAGATCTTCTCTGTGCACTGTGTGGCGAACGAGCGCGATCTTGCTTGCGGACAAAAGGCTCCGTGAACTCTGTGTGAAACGCTCTTAAGTCGCCCCGCTGTTATCTCTTTCATGAATAATCCGAGCTAAGGGTTGATGATCACTTTATTGCGTTCGGGCGAGCTCATGGTCTCGATCGCCGCATGAATCTGCGATAAGGGGAAATGGTGAGAAATCACTTTTTCGGGATTCACCAGGTCCCGTTCCATGAGGCGGATGGCGTTTTCGATGGCCAGCGGGTTCGTGCTGAAGCTCGAGTCCATGCGCGCCTCCAGGAAGTGCATCCAGCCGCCGTCGAGCGCGAACTTTTCGTGGGTGGTGATCCCGAAAAGGTTCCAGCGTGTGCCGCGGCGCAACAGGCTGATCATAAGATTTACGGCATCGATCGCCCCGGCTGCCTCGACGACGAGGTCCGGTCCCTTGGGAAGAATTTCTTGAATGGCGCTCTTGGCATCACCCTTTCGCGGATTGACGGTGTGCGTGGCGCCCAGCTTCTTTGCCGTTTCGAGCGCATAGTCACTGATGTCAACCGCCACCAGGCGGCCCGCGCCTGCCGCCTTCGCCACCATCAGGCAGTACATGCCAATCCCGCCCGTACCGATCACCACCACATCGTCGCCCACGCTCATCTCCGAGTAGTGGATCAGCCCTTTCCAGGCCCCGCTGACCGGCTCCGTCTGGCAGGCTGCATCGAAACTAAGAGTCGCGGGCTTGGGGAAAACTACGTTCGCACCGGTAAGCGTGTACTCGGCGAAACTACCCGGCCGGACCGCGGCGCCATCGCCTCCCGTGGTATAGGAATTCTCGCAGTAATGGGTCAGCCCCATCCGGCAGTTCCGGCAGAGTCCGCAGAAGCCGCTGGGCGAGATGATGACTTCATCTCCTTCTTTCACGTTGGTCACAAAGGGGCCAATCGCCGCGATGATTCCCGCGGGCTCGTGGCCGGGAATGAGCGGGAAATCCACGTTGTGGCGAATCCCTTTGATGGCCTTGTAATCGGTCGCGCAAATGCCGCAGGATTTGATCCTCACCACGACTTGACCCGGACCGGGTTCCGGCCGGGGGACCTCCTCCAACTCGAGCTGGTTAAACGCCTTCAAAACCGCTGCCAGCATACTCTTTCCTCCTCGCTAATCAGTTCGTTTCAAAAATCAAACGGTTCTGTTCCCATACGCTCAAAGAAGCGCCGCCCGAAGTTGCCGGGTCAACCCCTCAACCGATTCGGCCCTGCCGGTGAACACCGTGGCGAGGATCAGCAATCCAAACAAGGTGTCCTCTTCAAGGGGAGCGATCCGATAGCTTGCTGCAAATCGCTGCTGAATCGCGCTTCGTAGAACCTCCAACTTGCAAGCGAGCCCTCCCGAGAGCAGAAGGTTCTGCCACGATTTTTCCGGGTCCAGCCGGACGGCGCAGTCATAGAAGCTATCGGCCATGTTCTTGAAGGCCGCCCGAAACAGATGGCCGAGCGTCAGGTTGTCTCCGCGGATATTCGCAATCCGGCCGCGATCCCCTCTTGGCGTGGGAAAGAAATTCAGGTCCACTTCCAAGTCCGTCTCCGGCACCGCTTCCGTTGCCCGCGCAATCGCCTCCCAGGGATCTTTCAGCTCCAAGCCCTGAGATCTGGGGAGACTACCGAGAAGATCGACAATCACGTTGAGGGCGCGTCCCCCGGGAGGAGAGGAGAAAGTATTGAGGAATTTGCCCTCGAAGAACGGGCGAGTCTGATAGTCGCCCAGAGTCAGGTCCGGCGTCATCCGGCTGACTTGGGAGCCCGTGGCGATGTTGAGCGAAACCTCTTCCGGTCCGAACAGCGCCCCTACCAAGGCGCACTGATAATCCCCCACCGGGGTATAGCACGGGACCCGCCTGCCCTGAACGTTCAGATACCCCACCACCTCACCCGGCTTGCGAATCGCCGGCCAGTGGAGAGGGTCGAGTCCCAGCGCTTCGATCACCTCCTGATGCCAGTTCATGGTCTCCAGGTTGAGCGCCCCGTAAGCTCCGGCGTTGGTTATTTCCACTCCGGGCGCGGATTCGCATAAAACGCTGAGCACGAAGTCCGGCAACGAAACGGGTATGAGGCCCGCCGCGAGCTTTCCCTGCTCGCGAAACCAGAAGAGGTAGCAAAGCGGCCGTCCCGGGTCCAATTCGTGTCCAAGCTGCTTGACATACTGGGGGTCGATTCTCCCCGTGAGCACTTGATAATAGGAGCCCGAACCCGAGGGATGCGGCGCCAGCACCCGTTGATCACGCCACGTCACACAATTCGACATGGTCTCTCGACGCCCGTTCATCAGCACCATGCCGTGCATCTGCGAGCACATCACCATTCCTTCGCAATCCGCGGCGTGCGGAGCCAATTCCGCGATGAGCCGGCGGACAGCCGCCAGAATCGCGTTCGGGTCAAACTCGCAGGCCAAGGGGGCGGTGCTCTCCAGCGGCGGCGGAAAGGGGGTTCGCTGCACGTGGTGGAGTTCCCGGGTCTCCAGATTCAGCACCGCGCCTTTGATAAATGACGTGCCCAGATCGATGGCGATAAATGACATGTTGCTGGCTTACCTGCCGCGCGCAGTTTCGAACAGCGCGAGGATATTGTCCGGGGGAACGCCGGCCTGAATGTTATGAACGGCCGCGAAAACATATCCTCCCCCGGGTGAGAATGCCTGAAGATTGGCCTCCGCCTCGCGGGCGACATCCGCAGGTTTGCCGAAGGGCAGGGTCTGCTGGCAATCGGCCGCCCCGCCCCAGAAGGCCAGTTTGTCTCCAAACGTTTGCTTCAACCGTGTGGGTTCCATGCCTCGGGCGCTAACCTGAACCGGGTTGAGGATATCGACGCCCATCTCGATCAAAGAGGGTATGAGCGGGAACAGGGCGCCATCGGAATGGAGCATCACTTTCATTTTGGTGTTTTGATGGATCCAGTCAAAGCCGCGCTGGTAGTAGGGCATAATGAGTTCGCGAAACATCTTGACGGAAAGAAGCAAAGACTCCTGCGTGGCAAAGTCATCGGTGATCTGCAAGATAGCGATCTTGTCGCCGACGGCCCGCGCGAAACGCTTGAGGTTGCTCATCCAGACGCCTACCGACTTGTCAAAGAGAGCCCGCACATACTCGGGTTCGCTGGCGAGGGTGGCCCACCACGCTTCGAAGTCGCCGGTGCCCATCCCCGTGAAAAATTCCTGGGGTGGATTGACGCAACACACCAGGGCGTATTCGGTGTGGGCATAAAGCCATTCCGCCTGCGCATGGACGTATTCGAGTTCTTCCTCCGTCCAGTGGTGCGGTTCCCATTGGTCCACGTCAAGGTGCGCGGCGCCGGGAAATTTCTCCAAGCGGTCAAAATAGAATCCGTCCTTGGGCATGCGGGCGATACGAACCCCATCCTGCACCATTGCATACCCGCCCTCCGGCTCGAGCACGGGGTTGAAGCCTCCCGGGACTTCCACGGGAGTCCCATCGAACAAGCGCCAGGGTTTCCAATTCTCGCGGCGGATGGCCAGGCCCGGATTGGTTTCCGGCCGGAACACACCGACCACATCCACGCCGAAGCGGTCCAGGATCGGCTGCTCCACTTCGGCAAGCATCTGGATCAAGTCCACGACGCGGGTGGGGGTATGAAGATTGAGGCGCTGCTTCAGTTGGTAATACGCCGACGCGGAGATTCCTGATTGGCGCGTGGCGCCCAAATCGATCGGAACCCGGTCCGGCGGTTGATGGTTGATGGCGCGCATTACGCGTTCCCGCGATGTCACGAGGCCCCCAAATCAGGTCTTGCTCGCTTGTAGGGGTACGGCTTGCCGTACCCTGGAGTTTCTAAGTTTTTGGTGACGTAGCCGGTAGATCTCCCTAGGTCCTTGGCCGCAGCCTCACTCATGGCTGCTCTCATTAGAATAGGTGTGCGAAGCACCTTGGAGTGCGGCGGCTCGACGCCGCCTTGGCATACCACTGAGGAGGGGGACCAAGGCGGCGTCGAGCCGCCGCACTCCAAGGTGCTTCGCACATCGACATCGATGCTGGCAAGCCGTACCCCTACGACCTGGCAGCGCGGTGCGCGCTTGGTAAAAAATTGCATGTTACTGCACATTAGAAGAATTTCCAGTTAAGAAATAGAAAACCGGCGATGACGATCGCCGCGTAAAACTTCGGACTACTGTACCAGGCCACGGGAGCAGGCTTGGGTAGGTCGCGGGAGTAGACCAGACCCTTCAAAGTTTCCTCGGGGGGCGGAGTGGTCAGGTAACTGGCCACGACCGTCACCACCAGGCCGGCGACAAAACCCCACACCGCCGTCCAGATGTTGGAAGCCATGGGAGAGGTAAACTTGAGGACATGGAGACGGTAAAGTATGTATTCCAGAGTGGCGCCCGATAATCCCGCCACCATACCGTAGAAGCCGGCGGTCGCCGAGGGGCGCTTCCAGAACATGCCGAGCAGGAACACGATGAAGAAAGGCGAGATGAAGAGGATCCCGATCAGTTGCATGTAATCCATCAGGTTGTTGAAAAAGAGCACGATGAAGGAGGACGCGCACGCCACCAGGGTGCCCACCACGGTGGCCGTCTTTCCCACGCGCAAGTAATGCTGGTCAGGCCGCCCCTTGGCAATATAGGTCTGGTAAATATCATAAGTGAATACGGTATTGAAAGCGGTGATATTGCCCGCCATACCCGACATGAAACTGGCGAGCAGGGCGGTCAGTCCCAGGCCCAACATGCCGCTGTGATAAAAATGGCCCATCAAGGCGGGGAGCGCCAGGTTATAGTTCTGTTTCACGATAACCGGAAAGAGCGCCAGGGCCAGCATTCCCTGCACGGTCACCAGCGCCGGAAATAGCATTTTGGGGACGGCCGCCACCAAAGGGGTTTTCTCGGCGGAAGCCAGATCCTTCGCCGCCAGGGCGCGCTGCACCAGAAGAAAATCCGTACACCAATAGGCGGGCGCGGCGCAAAGTCCGATGCCCACCACCATCACCCACCAAGGGACGCCCAGCGGGTCGCCGGGCCCCCCCATCCCCTGCCACGTGTGGCCGTACTGTTCAGGCAGCTTGGCGAGGAGCGCGTGCCAGCCTCCCACCTCGCGCAATCCCAGGAAAGTCAGGGGCAGAAATCCCAGGACGATCAAGAAGAACTGGAGGAACTCGTTGTAGATCGAGGACGATAACCCTCCCCAAAAAACGAAGACCAGAACCACCCCGCTGGCCAGCAGCACGCTGACCGGAAATGGCCATCCCAGCATGCTCTTGAAGACCACCGCGAACGCAAACATATCAATGCCCGACATCAGAATGGTGACAATGGCGAAACTGGAAGCATTCATGAGGTGGGCGCGATAGTCGTAGCGCATCCGCAGGTACTCGGGCACGCTGCGCACCCCGTTCGCGTAGTAGTACCGGACCATGAAGAGGCCCAGGAAGACCATTGCCGGAATGGCGCCGATCCAGTACCAATTATTCGTCCGCATGCCATATTTGGCGCCGTTGGCCGTGTGCCCCATCACTTCCAGGGCGCCGAGGTTCGCGGACATGAACGCGACGCCGGTGATCCAATGGGAGAAGTTGCGCTTGGAAAGGAGGAAATCGGCGGAAGATTTCATCTTGTCTTTCAGCCAGAAGCCGACTCCCAGGACGAGGATGAAGTAGGCGCCGATAATCGCGAAATCCAGCAGGCTGAGCTTCATCAGCATAGACGATTACTCCCGAAGGACCGGAGGCAGGGTGGGATACTCCTCAGGCCTTCTCTGTACGGCGGAAATGCCAATCGTCGTCCCAGAGTGATATATCCGGCTCGGTGTGGTACGGGTGGGCTTCCACCACCTCGAGATTAAGGTCTGCGCCCAAGCCCGGCGCCGTCGGAATTTCCAGGTAGCCGTCCACGAGTTTGGGTGTCCAGGTGAGCAGGTCCTTTTCCCAGGGCACATTGAAATCAGCGAAGTATTCCTGCATATACAGGTTGGGAGTGCAGGCCGAGATCTGCAGACAGGCCAGCGTGCAAATGGGTCCCTGGGCGCTGTGCGGCACGATCATTCCCTGGTAGGCATCCACGAGATCGGCGATTTTGCGCGTACCCAGGATTCCACCAATGTGCAGCGGTTCCACGGTCACGACGTCAATGGCGTCTTCATGCAGGAGATCCACGAATTGGCGCTTGTTGGTGAGGCTCTCCCCCGTCCCCACAGGGATATTCAGGTGTTTGGCCACTTCAATGATGGCGCGAGGATACTGGTGGCGAACGGGATCTTCATACCACGCCGGATAGAGCGGCTCCAGGCGTTTGCCGATCTGGATGGCCGCGGAGGTGTCAAACCGCGCGTGGGCTTCCACGGCCAGGGCCACGTCGCGCCCCACCGTGTCGCGCACCGCCCCGACGATTTCGATCGCCAAGTCCTCATCCGCCCGCTCGGTTTTTCGCCAAGCCACCCCGAAGGGATCAAACTTCATGGCCGTGTACCCGAGCTTCACCACTCGCTGGGCGGCGTTAGCGAAGGCGGCGGGGGTGCGCGGGCACCGATACCAGCCGTTGGCATAGGCGCGCACCTTTTCCCGGCACAATCCCCCCAGGAGGTTGTAAATCGGCTGGCCCAGCGCTTTGCCCACAATGTCCCAACAAGCGGTCTCGACCGCCGAGATGGCGCACATCTTGATCTGGGCGCCGTCCGCGAAAATGTCACGCATCCATCGGCTCATCATCGATTCAATTCGGAATACATCCCGACCAATGATGAGAGACTTGTTCTCCTGGATCGCGGTGGCCACGGTGCGCGAGAGGTGCCCCAGGGTCCCTTCGCCGATCCCATGGATGCCTTCGTCCGTTTCCACGCGCACAAACAACCAGTTCTTCCAGGGATTTCCCACGAGGTAAGTCTTAATGTCAGTAATCTTCATTCGCTGGACTGCCTCCGCTGGCTTCCATGGAACATGAAGCGCTACATTACTCCTTCCGCCTCAGTCCCTGTCAAGGGAAAATGCATCGGAGAGTAGCGCCGCCACCTTGGCGGCTCCATGCGGGCGGGAAGCCGGCGCGACGTTCAAATCCGGCCGGGGCCCATCCCTGGGTGACCCCCGTAAACACCAAGGCGGAATGCATTCCGTTCTTTTTCGCTTGACCTCGCGAGGAGAAGTGGCATATAGGAATTGATTTCCAATTCTCAAAACGGCAGGAGCAATCCGCTTATGAAAAACAAACCCGGCGACTCGGCGACCCGAGGGACTTCCCCTGGCAAAACGGCCTCCCGTACCACCCCACCCCGCGCCCCGGGAGCCCCGGGGAATGGAATCAATCTTCATGGGGCCGTTCCGGTGATGATGCTGCCCTTGAACTCTGACGAAAGTCTTGATGAAAAAACCTTTCGCCGGCAGGTGGATTTTGCCATTGGGGCGGGGGCGGTGGCGGTGTGCGCGCCCGGATTTGCCACCGAATTCTACAAGCTCACGGACCGGGAGAAGTACCGCGTCGCGGACTTGCTGGTGGAGCAAACCGCGGGGCTGGTGCCCGTCTTTATCAGCACGGGATGCGGTTCCACGCACGCCACGATCGAGTTCTCGCGCTTCGCGGAAAAAATTGGAGCGCAAGGGTTGATGGTCGCCGCGCCGAAGTGGTGCGCGCTGGGAGTCAAGGAACTGACCGCCTTCTACGAGGCGGTCTGCCACAGCGTCAGTCTTCCGGTGATGTTGCAGGATGCGGACTTTACCGGCGGCGGGCTGCCCCCCAAGCTGTTTGTGGATCAGGCCGAACGGTGTCCCAACTTCCTTTTCGCCAAGCTGGAGAATCTCTTGCCGGGGGCGAAATGCGCCGAGATCATTCGCCTCTCGGGGGGGAAGTTGCAGGTTTTGTATGGCCTGGGGGGCGTGGCCATGGTCGACGGGCTCGAGCACAGCGCCACCGGCATGATCCCGGGATCAGCGCTGGTGGACGTGTACGTCCGGATATTCCAGCTTTGGGATGCGAACCGCAAGGAAGAGGCCAAAGCGCTTTTCTACCGGTTGCAGCCCTACCTGGTATTCGCCCTGCAACACCTGGAGGTCGCCATCCAAATTGAAAAAAGAGTGCTGGTGCGCCGCGGCATTTTCCCCTCGGATCGTTTACGCGAACCCACCTTGCATCTGGACGATACTTATCAACAGGAAATGGAAGGGCTGATCGAGAGGGTTTTGGGGCTCGCGCAGGAGGCCAGTTCGGCGGCGGCCAGCACCCGCTGACCGGTCACCCGGCTCATCGGCGATCACTCGCAAGCGCCATCTTCCTCTGTCGTCATGAGATTTGACCGGGTGGCACAATCCGTGCGCGGAAAGGTCAAAAAGTCCACCAACAGACTTTTAGTCCATGCTCCCCCGAATGGTTATTCCGGGGCAATAATGGGCATTCATGGATTGTCAACAATCAACCCCGGCAGGTGCTCCCTTGCAAGGGTTACCGGGACGAGGCAACCACCGGAATCCCGAGGTCCGTGGGGCTGGGGGCAGGAATGATCGGGTATCCGAGGAGCAGCGAGATCTTCCGCACCGCTTCGCGCAGAGCAACTTTGATGGTGGGGACGCTCTGCGCCATGCGCACGGCCGGGCCGGAGATACTGAGTGCAGCAATCGGCTTTCCGTCGCTCGCAAAGATGGGCCCCCCGACGCAGATGATGCCCTGGATATTTTCCTCATGGTCCACCGCGATGCCTTCGCTGCGGACCCGTTCCAGTTCTTCCTGAAGCCGCGCGCGCGTGGTAATGGTGGCGGGCGTCATGGCGGGCATTCCGTGGCATACCAGCGCTTCCTCCAATTCGCTCGGCGATAGATGCGCGGCAATCGACTTCCCCACCGCCGTGCAGTGCAAGTAGGAGTAATTTCCCACCTGCGCCGCTACCCGGTGAGCTTTGGGACTTTCCTGCACCAGGATATAGATGGCCACCCCGCCTCGCGGAACGGCCAGATTCACCGATTCCCCGAAGGTGAGCAGCAGGCTTTGCATCAGCGGCTTGGCTAGCACTGTGAGCCTTTGGTAGGGCAGGGCGTTCGTTCCCAGTTCGAAGAATTGCCCCGAGAGCATGTAGAGGCTCGACACGGGGTCCTGGTCGACATAGCCGAGCTTGACCATCGAATAGAGCAGGCGATGGACCGTGGTCTTGGCCAGGCCGGTAATCTGGGTGACTTCGTCGAGGGGAACGCCTGATTTGCGCTGCTGGCTCAGAGCCTCGAGGACCGAGAAGAGCCGTTGGGCGACAGCGACAAAGTTCTTTTCGCGTCCTTTCCGGGAATGTTCTTGGGGTTTTCTCTTCATTTTGTCCCCTCCGTGCGCCTTCTGCTGGCGGGTCAGTTTGATACTGATACCGAAGACTTTTCCTGTCAAGGTCGGAGAAGATCGGCTATAATACAGCCCTTCTACGTCTCAGCAACTTTCCGTTTGGCCAGCTATCGGTGAAGTTTTTGTTTTAGGAAATCCGGGACACAATGGGCATAGAAGCGCAGGCCTTGATTCCCGTACTGAGGGAGATCCGCTGCTGACCGCTGCGAAAATCAATCCGCCCGCGGCCCCTCAACTGCGCCGCAATTCGCTGGGTCTTACCGAACTGGTGTTCCAGGGCATCACCCACATCGCCCCGGCAGGCAACATCGTGTTCGTGTTTCCGATCATCGCGCGCCAAGCGGGACCGGACATGCCGATCTCGTTGCTGCTGACGACGATTGTCTGCTTCTTTATCGGGAATACGGTGGCGCAGTTCTCCAAGTACATGCCGTCGAGCGGAGGTTACTATTCTTTCGCCACCCGCGGGCTGGGGAGCCACCTTGGTTTTATGGCCACCTGGAGCTACCTGATCTACGACCTCCTTGGGCCGGCCGCATCCACGGGGTTTCTTGGCTACATGATCTCGGACATACTGCGAACGGGGTTCGGCGTGAACATCCCGTGGTGGCTCGTGGCGCTGGCGGGATTTGCCCTCATCGGGGTCCTCACTTACTACGACATCCGGCTGTCGATGCGGACCACCGCGTTGTTCGGCGGCCTGGAGATGTTGATCATGTTGGCGCTGGCGATCACTTTCCTGGTGCATCCGGGACCCGGTTCCAGCTATGCCGCGCCCCTCAAGCCCTCGTCGTCGCCGCACCACTTCGGTGGCATCCTGGCCGGAATGGTCTTCTCGATCCTGGCGCTGAGCGGCTTCGAGGCTCCGGCGCCGCTCGCCCAGGAAAGCCGCCGGCCGGGCAAGTTCATCGGGCTGGCGGTCAACCTCTCGCTAGTGGGTATCGGGATCTTCTACGTCTTCACCTCATACGCCAGCGCCATCGGCTGGGGCACCGGCGACATGGCGGCCTTCGCCTCCAACCCGAACCCCTACTACGCCCTTGGCCACGCGCTGTGGGGGGCCGGTTGGTGGCTCGTCGTCCTCGCTTTCATCAACAGCGCGATTGGGACCGGCATGGCCTGCACGAATGCCGCATCGCGCGTGATGTACACGATGGGCCAGGCGGGCACACTCCCGGTCCGTTTCGGCACGATTCATCCCGTCCACCAGACACCGGCGTTCGCCATTGCCTTTATCCAGTTATCCGGCATCGTGGCGGTCTTGCTCGTGGGCTTCCTGTTGCGGCCGGGAGACATCCTCGGTTTTCTCGGCACCATTGCTACGCTGGCCGTCATCATCCTCTATGGCATGGCGAACCTGGCTCTGACCTCCTACACCCTCCGAGAGCACCCGGATGACTTCAGCATCTGGCGGCACGCGGTCTTTCCGTGGATCGGGACCTTAGCCCTGCTGCCCGTCCTCTTCGTGACCGTCTACCCGGTACCCCCCTGGCCATTCAACATTACGCCGTATTTGTTCGTCGTGGCGCTGATCCTCGGCTTTGGCTACATGCAGTGGCTCGAGTCACGCCATCCCGGCGTGCTGCGTCGGGGCGCGACGATGCTCGTCGGACGCCGCACCGACGCCGAGGGCGACGTGGACTGGGACGCGCCCACCGCCCACCCTTAGGATGATGGGGATTTTGTCCACCGGCGCAGGCGCGGATGCGATGAAGCGTATCGCCGCCCCCACGGACGGGGTTAAACTATATACGGCACCTGTTCTCGGGAGAAAACCATGAAAGCCCGCGGTATCCTTGTAACGCTCGTCGCGCTGGTCGCGATCGGGGTCACGAGCTTTTTTGCCTATCGATACGAACAGAAGCGCGAGACGGCCGGGATGTGCCCGTTCTGCGACCGCATGGTACATCCCGTTACCGCCTACCGGCTTAAAGTTGGCGGCCACATGGTGGCGGCGTGCTGCCCGCGCTGCGGCATGCATGCCCAGGTTGGTCACACTCAAGGGAATCCGGGTCCAGCCTGGGCCACAGACGTCAATACTGGTGAGAGTATCGCGGCGGAATCGGCCACTTATGTTGAGGGCGGAGACGTGCAGTATTGCACGTACGGTGACCAGCCGATGACGCGCGAACCGCACGGCGTTTCCATGCGCGATTATGATCGCTGCCTGCCGACCCTGGTGGCATTCAAGTCGCCACAAGAAGCCGAAACTTATCAACAGCAGCATGGAGGGCGCGCTTTAAGTTACTCCCAGGCGCTCGCAAGCGTGCGGGAGCAATGATTCTAGCGGGTAGCCATCTTCACATCACGGTCAGCGATTTTCTGCCCGTGGGCTTTTCTGAGGTGTGCAATGGGCCGGTTGGCAGCCAGGAGGCAACTTCAACACGCTGGCGTAGAGGTTCGGCAAATGAATCGAGACCCTATGGGAACGCGTAAGAACCTTGCCCGCCTGCCCCTGGCGGTGTGGGGGGTGTCGCCGCTCTCGGCGGTTGTACCCTCATCGGCGAGCACAAGCCGGTCAAGGGTGGACCTCGCCGGAGCATGGCAGCGGGAGGTCCACGGAAAACTCCTGGACGTCATTGAGGTGCCTTCGTCTCGCCCCCCGCTGGGCTTTTATCGCCTAAGGCGTGACTTCTCTCTTCCCGCCTTGTCGCCGCGCCAGCGGGCTATCCTGCATTTCGACGCGATCACGTATCACGGAAGGGTCTTCGTTAACGGAGCCGAGCTCGGGACCATGGGTCCCTACGTCCCCTACGAGTTTGATTTCACCGCGCACGCCCAGGCAGGCAAAAACCAGATTGATGTGGCCATTGCCGACTTGCACGCCGACCCGACGGGCGCGGGCAAAGATGAAATTGCACTGGGCGTGAATCCGGGCTGGGAGGCCTACGGGGGAATCATCCGCGATGTTTACGTGGAGATCCGTTCGGCGGCGTTTATCGACAACCTACGGCTCGGGTATCAACTCACGAGCGGCTACACCCAGGCCTCGTGCCAGGCGCGCGTGTTCATCTCCTCGTCGGTGGCCGCGGGCGGGCGCCTCGAGGTCGCGCTATGGAAGGGCGAGTCGGAAGTGGCGCGCGCCGAGAAGGAGGTTCAAATTTCCGCCGGCGCCACGGAGGCTGAGGTCCCTTTCAACGTCGTTGTCCCGGATTTGTGGTCACCGCAGGAGCCGAACCTCTATGATCTGCGCGCCCGGCTACAGACCGGGCATGGTGAAGACATCTGGAAATGCCGCACAGGGTTTCGGGACGTGGCGATCCGCGGCAATCAGTTCGAGCTGAATGGGCGGCGGCTGGTGCTGAACGGCGTGTGCCGGCACGATATGTGGAAAGACCAGGGGTTCACCCTGACGCGGGCGCAGATGGCGCAAGACATGCGCATGATCAAGGCCCTGGGGGCGAACTTCGTGCGCCTGGTCCATTACCCGCACCACCGGCACATCGTGGAGCTGGCCGACGAACTGGGGCTGCTGGTATCGGAAGAGCCGGGATATTGGGGCATGGACTTCCGGACGATGCCGCAGACGATGATCGAGCTGGGCTACCGGATCATGGAGGGAACGATCCGCCGGGATTGGAGTTCGCCGTCGGTATTTGCCTGGCTGCTGGGGAACGAGTGCACGCTGACGGTGGATTACCTGAAAGAGGGTCGGGAGCGCTGCCGCAAACTCGACCCGATCTCGAGGCCGGTCTCTTTCGCCAACTCCATGGGCCCCAAAGAAGCCAAGCCGATCTTCGAGCAAGCGGGCATGGACTTTTTTGACGAGCACGTTTATCCCGCCGATCCCGCGGAATACGCAAGCGCCGCGGAGTTTTACGGAGGTTCCCGACCCCTTACATTTACCGAATGGGGTTGGGAGGCGGTGGGGGATAAAGACATTTTTCCCGAAACGCACAGCGAGCTGATCCTCGACCTTGTCAAAGCGGACAAATTGGCAGGGCACTGTTTCTGGTCCTGGCAAGACATGCGTCAGTACAGCCGCGTTGACTGGCCAACCGCCGACGGGATTCTGATGTCGGGCATTGTGACCGAGGCCCGCGAAATCCGACCGGACTGGTTCATGGAATTCTCGGCGCTATTTCAAGGCCGCGGTGCGGAACCGTCCCCAAGCGCGGCCTGTCCCACCTTCTTACCCCTCAAGTGGGCTCCAGCTCAGCCGGGAAGCAGTTTTTCCATGGTGGATTTGCAGGCCCTCGTTGAGAGTGCCGAAGGTACAAAAGCCTGGGCGGCACTGGAAGCCAGGCTCGCAGAGTATTGGCCCAAGGCGGTGATGGCGGAGGACCAATGGAAGCGCACCGGGCAAAGGTTCACGCTTTGGCACGGGTCTGACTTGCTCATCGCGGGGATTCCCTTTCGTATTCCGGCCGTCGGGGGATACGTGCGGCCCCTGGTGTTGACGCCCGATCAGCCCGTCACGGTTCCAGTCAACCTTGAGTGCGAACGGCTCCACATCCTTGGGCAGGTAACGTTCCCCACGGGTTATCCGGTGCTCGGGAAGCGGGGCGAGACCGTCGCGACCTATCATCTCAAGTATAGCGGAGGACGCGAGCGCCAGATTCCGGTAAGGAATGGTATCGAGGCCGCGCAGGCGAATTTGATTTATGCGGCAACCCGGATCGACCCCATCGCGACGGAAGCTCAGCCGGCGTTGAAATACGTGAAAGACATCGTGCGGGAACAGTACCAAGTGCTGCTCTGGACGGTCCCGCTGGAGCGAGGAAAAATCGAGAGCCTACGTTGTGAGATGCAAGGCGGGGCGCCACCCCTCGCAATCTTCGCCATCACCGCCGAGCGCTAGCCTTCGTTGACATCCGTCAGGCGCAACCGCACGGTATTCTTGTAGCCCGGACCGATGGTAAGGGGCTGACTGTAGTTTCCCCATGCCAGGTCCGGATACCCCCACAAGTTGTCGATGTGAAACTGCACCTTGCCGTCCGGCAAGACTTCCGCGCGCACCGCCGCCGTGCCATCCGACTCTGCCCTAACGCACAAATCCGTTCCCGCCAGCACGCACGCGGCGCTCCAGATGTTCTCCTTTAGGCTGCGGAAATCGTGGGTGCCACGCCCGCCAGAGTCCTCAGCTCCGTAGAGGAAGAAATCCTTCGAATCCTGTGACCACGGTCCCTGGGGAATGCTGCGGTAAGTTTCTGCCGGGCCGCTCGGGTCCCTCATGGCCGTTCCCTGGGGGCGGCCGATGTGGTCGGAAGGATAGACAGACCACAAAGCTTTTCGATCCCAGGTGAGCCGGTTGATTGCACTGGATAGCGTGAAGGCGATTCCCACCTCACTCATGCCCTTGGGTTGGCCGCGCAGCGTGTACTGCGTGGTGATCAAACCCTGGCCGTCAATCCTGATCTCGAATTCCACTCCCAGAACATCCCCGCCGCCGCGGCGCTCCATGTAAGCCCCGCCCATTCTTATCACCGCCGCCTCCGGTGTTGCCGAGTGGCTCATGCTGGTTAACCACCAGGGAGGTAGGGCATTCGATCCAAGGGTCACGATGGGTCCACTTTCAATGATCCGCCTGCCGCGGAATGTCCCCTCCGCGATGAGCCCGGTCACCTTGTCAAAAACCACCGTGAAATCCGCGCCCTGAACGGTAAGGGATCGCGCATCTTCCGAAATCTTCGGCGCCGGGCCTTTCTCACCCAAAAAAATGACCGCGCGCTTTCCGATTCTGAGGTTGAACTCATCAACGAGGATTTCACCGGGGCGGATGAACTTCAGATTCAGAATTTCCCCAGCTTGCCAACCCCGGCCGGGGACGCGAATTGCGCCTTCCCCACCCGGAGCAAGATTCACGTTTTTGATTTCGCCGGAATCTCTCCCCACTGTCCAAACGATTTTGAGTTCTCCCAGGTTGGTGTGATTGAACCAGTTCCTTACGGGAATCTCCAGCGGTGTACCCGCGACCTGCGGGTTCAGAATCTCTCCATCCACGATGCGAATCGGCGAATAAGCTTTCTTGATAAGCCAATACTCCGGCTTGGGCCGGCGCCACCCATCGATAATTCCCCACTCGCCATAGCCCACCGGCCCTCCGGGCAGCATGAAGACTTCTTCAAACCCGCCCCAAATCGCGCCGCCCAGGCAGCCGTCAGCGGTATAACAGTTCTCCCAGAACCGCTTCTGGCTGAGCCCCCAGAAGTTTCTTACTCCCGGATCGCGCTTCAGGGTTTCGGTGTTGTAGCAGGATATGTGCGCGAATTCGTCGTTAAGTTTGGGGAAATCCTTGCTGGTCAAATCTCCGTCTACCTCGGGATAGTGTTCGCTAAACAGGTCGTAGCAATCCACGCCCGCCGGCACCGTCCGGGGATAACTGAAAATAATGGGGCGCGTGGTGTCCTCCTGCTTGGCGTAGTCATGTTCTTTTTGAAAGTTCGACCCCCAGGCGCTTTCGTTTCCCAACGACCAGAAAATGACAGAGGGATGACTTCTGTCCCTCTCGATCATTTCCGTGAATTGGTTCATGTAGCGGGAGGTGAATTCCGGAGATGACTGCGTTCCTCCGCCCGTGACTGACCAATCCTGCTCTACGAAACACACCGCGGACTCTTCCTCGACGTAAATCCCCTGCCGGTCGGAGGCTTCCAAAAAGCTCTCCGTCGGGGGGTAGTGGGAAGTTCTCACGAAATTGACGTTGGCGTCGCGCAGCAGGATCGCATCCTTCTCCTCCTGCTCCGGGGATGTCCTTCTTCCCCACAAGGGGTGAGTATCATGCCGGCACACGCCGTGCAGTTTCACGGCGTCCCCATTGACGTACAGCTTGTTCTTTCGCCGTTCAACTTTCCGGAACCCAATCTTCTTTTCCAACTTCTCTACCGTGGACTTATGAACGAACAACTCGGCTCCGAGTGTGTAGAGGTTCGGATGTTCGGCGTCCCATTTCATGGGCGAGGAGACGGGAATCTCGATGGACGCTTCCGGCTGGTCAGGGGAGAAGGCCAGCGAACTGGGGCTTAAGGGAAGGCTCTTTCCCTCGGGGTCGGTCAAATGCAGGTTCAACTTGACGACTTCGCGGGTCACCGCGCTTGCTATGACCTTCAAACGCGCATCCTGGAAGGAGGAATCAAAGTCGGTTTCCACGTGCAACCGCGAAAGGTGATTGGCAGGAAGAACCACCAGCTTCACCGCACGCAAAATTCCCCCGATGTAGTGCTTGGCATAATTGCTGGCATAAGAAATCTCATCGGCGCGGTCGGTGACTCCGACGGTGAGCCAGGCGGTTTGGCCGGGCGTTACGTGCTCGGTGATATCGCAATCCCACGAGGTGAACCCACCTTGATGTTCTCGCACAAACTTTCCATTCACCCAAACCCGCGCATAACTGTAGACGCCGTCAAATCGAAGCAAAACCGTCTTGCCGACTGCCTCGGCGGGAACGGGCACGGCCCGCTTGTACGCAAATTCACTATCCCGGGCGAACTCGATTCCCTGCGCCGCGAGCTCGCCGGGAACCGTGATATCAGTCCAACCGGCAGGATCAACTCCGTTCCCCCAAAACTCTGCCGGAGGAGAGGTTGCAAGCTTCCAGGTCCCTGCCAAGTCAACGATGGGTTGGGGGACGCCCGTCACCTCTTTCGGCAAAGGGACAAGCACCGGCCTTGGCCAAATTCCGCCGGCTGGCGAAACTCCTTGAGCCATCGATGTCCCTGCATCGGTGTTCGAGGCGCTTTTGACCTTCCCCAAAATCTCCTCGCCGGCCAGTACCCAAGTTGAAGAGATAGCTGAGGTGCCCAGGGTTTTCACGAACCTTCGTCGATTCATCATGGTTGACCTCCTTCGACGCAAAAGAGCTTCGGTGCGCGCTCGCGTATGCTAAATCATTCGAGAAGGATGTCAATTGGTTTTAGTGCGATATTGGCTGATGGTCACGCGCCCGCTCGACACGGCGTGCTTTGCGTCTTGCTCGCTGAATCCGCGGATGGTCACCACCGCACGATCGGCTACCGAGTGTTTCTTGATTGCGTCCCAGACCTCGGCAGTGGGAATCCAGGTGTGCGCCGCCGCCTGTTCCGGCGTCAGCTTGGGCAGTTCATTGACCGGAGCGACACACTCCTTATCAATCTCACCGATGGCCAGCCGCTCACCGGCCGATGGGGCGTGGATTGCCGCCGAGCCATCGCTGAACACGATGTCAATCCGCCAGCGCGTGGCATTCTCCGCGGTGTCGCGCCACATGAAGGTGGGCGGGGTGATCTCGGGAGGGAAAATCGATTCGTCCAGGGGATAGTCGATGGTAATCGATTGCAGGTGCGCCGCGACGGCTTGCCCGCGCTTGGGCTGCCCCGCGGCGCCCACGCCAGCCAAGGTCAACGTCGCGGCGAGGGCAATGAAGATGAGCAGGGCAACTTTGGCGCTAGGCGCGGCGCTCACCTTCTCGGCGTCCCTACCGATGGACAACACGCTTGGCGTGTGTGACCCTCCACCCAGAGCATAGGGGTTTGGCCTGTCCATAGGGATTTCCACTTTGCCCTTCCCGCCGCGTGTAATTATACATCCTTTCGCCTCCCATTGTAGCGCCGGCTTCCAGCCGGCCTTGAGCCGCCAAGTCCGGTCTGCGGACTCCGATGGAGTCCATCGGACTCCAGAAATCGGAGATGGCGGCGCTACGTTCAAATGGGGACACTACCCTGCGTGGCGGGTTTCCGATCTTCAGCCTTCTTGGCGCCCTTTCAGCCAGGCGGTGCCGCATGAGAAATGTAGAAACTCCAGAGCGCGGGCAGGATGCCCATATACGCTAACTTAAACCACAATTCCATCCGGCCAGGCCGTCCACCGACCCAAGACGAGAGGGGCGGACACATCTACGTCTTGCCAATGATGAGACCGAGTGGCCCCATGCTACGGACAATAGCTGCCGGCTGCGCACGATACAAGAGTTGAGCGACTTCGCTCCACCCCACGGCGTTACTCGCGATCAATCCAAGTCAGTCCTGTGGCAGCGCAAGCTTCCTCGAAGCGGGGGAGTCAGGGACAGGACTTCTACAAGTAGGCCGTTAGAACGGACAAGTGACGCTCACTTGACGTGAAGGCGACTCTTCAGGCCGAATCATAGGTGTGAATTTCAACTGTCCTGTCATCGGTGAATTGCAAGTCAGGCCCCACTGTCCTTGCAGTTCTGGCCGTGGAACTTTCTAATGCCCCATAATGTTACGGCAACCGCGTGTCGTAAACATGATTGGGGGACTCCGCTATTGTCGCCTTCTCGACAGCCAGAGAGTGGCCATTCCACCAGCGCCCATCTTCCCGCCGCTTGGCCGATCCATTGCGCACAGGATTCCCGTGCTCCAGTTCGTCATTCTAGCGAAAGCCCACGGTTACAAGGGCAGTGACGGTCGCTGCCGGCTGCCATTCAAGTTTGGCTGGCACAGTCACATGTAGCGGCTCCATTTCATCTTTTGTGCCTTTTTTGGAATCCACTGACACGTTGGAAATACCAGCCTCCTAAAGCGATTCGCATCTTCCTCTGACGGGTTCACAACTATCAACTCCCTGCACCTGCTCCGGCGTCCATGGGACAGAAAGTCCGTTGGGGAGCATGCGGGCAGTCTCGGCGTTTCTTGGGCAGTGGTGGACTATCCACAATGATCCCGAGCCAAATCGAACCACATCCCCACTAAGGAATAACTGCCGCCGTAATGGCTGCTGCCTCCGCGATCTGCGCAATCGCGATGACATTCTTCCAGCGCGTGTCACCGATCACGGGACGCTCCGGCACCACAATCGTGTCGCCAGGACGAATCGCCGCGGAGAGCACGTTGGAGGACCACCACTCACCCTGGTGCCGGCTGGCAATCTCTCCGTCCGCGCGCACAATGAAGATGGCGCCCTTGTCCGCCAGCCGCGTGGCGCCGCCGCCTTGCGAGAGATACCAACCGGCGTTCTTCCCCGCCACATACGTAATGGCGTTGGTGTTGTACACCTGACCGACCACCAGGACGATTCCCGGTTGCTTGGGGATCTCGAGGGTATCGCCGTCGCGCACTTCGATGTCCTGCGATGAATTCTCAAATCCCTTCAGGCCCGAATGTATCTGGATCACCAGCCGGCCCGAAGCGGGGGCGCGCCGCAAGGCTTCCAGAATGCGCTGCTGTTGTTGAGCCGCTTGCTGCGCCAACTGGGCTTGGTCCAAGCCCGTCGTCGACAGAGAGGTCTTCACCGCCGCGCCTTCCTGCTCGACGCGCTGGATAGGTTCTTCGCGGCTCTTTTCCTGGAGTTCACGAACCGAAGGGCGGATAAAGATGGCCCCCTGAGGGTAGGCGGTCGGCAGCAGGCCTCCGGCGCGCTTCAGGACAGAGCTCAAACGCTCGCCCGGGCGGATGCCGTATACGCCGGGATTCTTAATTTCTCCCTTCACGGTAATGGATGCACCCAGATCTTTCCACCCGGGCAGTTCAGGCACGCTGAGGACGTCGCCGTCACGAAGGGGAAAATTCAGGCTCTTATCGTGGAATACCGCCGTGAGATCCACACTCTGGTGCTCGCCCCCTGGCTGGGCGCCGGTCACCGGGTAATACCGTGTGAGGTCGCCATTCGTGAGGTCGGCGCTGCGTTTCGGCCCGCCCGCCGCTTGCAGCAGATGGGCGACCCGCATATTTTCGGCGAGAGGATAGCGGCCCGGATTGGCCACTTCGCCTCGGATGTACACACTCGGCGGGTCCAGGCGATTCAGGCTGCGGTGCACGATGATCCGGTCGCGCGGCTGCACCATGACGTTCTCAACCGGGTCGGCATCGAGGGCAGCGGCAAGATTCACATTCAAGATCTTGAGCGATCCATCCGGCTGAGCGCGGAACACCTGGGCAGAATCGAGCGCCGCATCTGGCAGTAACCCTCCACCCTCGTAGATCGCGTCACGCAAATGCATACGGCCCGAGGTTCGGTACTGCCCAGGAGTGCGCACCTCCCCGGAGAGCCAGAATACGGGCGCCGCCTCCACATCGTACCGGCCGAGGATGCGTACCGTATCGAGTGGCGTGAGCTTCGGCGACGCCGAGGGGTTCGCCAGCGCCGCCGCCAAATCGAAACTCTCAACTTCCGGGCGCCAGTCGGGCGGGCGAAGGTGGACGATTTCCGCATAGTGCTCGGCGGGTTCGGGAAGAAGATCCTGGTAGGAGGTCACGAGATCGGTGAGCCGCATGTCCGCAGTGTAGGCGTATCGCCCCGGCCGCAAGACATGTCCTTGAAGATAAACAGCGGCGGTGTTGTAGGGAGCGATCGGGAAAACATGCACTTGGTCACCGTCCCGCACACCCACCGCGGCGAGTTGGCGGCGAATCGCTTGCGGATCGCTGGTCTCGTCCAGGTTGACGCTCAGCATCGTGCGCTTCTGGTGCGCCTCCAGCCGCTCGACTTCGATGTGCCGCAGTGCAGCCGCGGGAAGGACGCCGCCGGCTAGATCGAGCGCGTCCTCGATATTCGTCTCGCCCCGCAGTTCGTAAACCGCCGGACGCCGCACCATGCCGTCCACGCTCACCTGCGCTCCGACGGGAGGCACCAGCAGCGTGTCGCCGTTCTCAAGGCTTTTCAGGTCGCCGCGAATACCGCGCAGGAGCAGGTCGTAGACGTCCACCTCCTCGACGAGCTGCCGGCCGCGAGTGTGGCGTAAATGGCGTAACGACCCGCGCGGGGTGATGCCTCCGGCAGCGAACAGGGCGTTGAGCGGGGTCGAAAGTGAGCTGATATCGTAGGCGCCCGGCGATACCACTTCGCCCGCCACATAAACGCGCACGGTGCGCAGGCGGCCCAGCGAAAGATCGGCGGAGACGTCCCGGTACTGTTCCCGCAAAATGCGTTGTACGACCTCTTGCACCTCGCCAAGTGTCCTGCCGCTCACCGGGAGTGGCCCCGCCTCCGGCAATGACAAGCGGCCTTCGGGATCTACGGTTCGGAACACCCGCTGCGAAACGCCTCCCCAAAGATCAATGGTCAATCCGTCACCCGGACCGAGGACGTACTCCGGGCCAGCGGGAAGATCCATGGGAATCCCAGTACCTTCGGGATGGCGGCGAAACACCTCGAGGCCAAAGCGCTCCAGACGCCCTGTACGCGGCGCGGCCTGCACGTAGAGATCGTAAAGCGAGGGTATATAGGCGTAGGGGTTAGGTGAACTTACCATGTCGACCGGCTCGGAGATTACCCTCGCTTTCGACTGGCGTGGCGGTTCAATGGGGCGTGGTGATTGCCTTAGGGGATTTTCGGGAAGAACCGCAGGAATCCCGCCCGTAACATCGGCAAACTCCTCGGGTCGGAGCGCGCCCGGCTGCGGGTTTGACTTCGGCTGGCCGATTGTGGATAAAGTGCCATTGGCTACCCATAACGAAGAATTCATGAGGTCAGGGCGCGGGATGTCCGGAGTCTCTGTCCCCGGCGGCGCCGGCCGGGGAGGGCTGGAAGGCTGTGCAGGTCTGTTGGCCGGGGATGGGCAAGGGATGTCGTCCTCAGGTGGGTAAGTGATATCTGAAGACTCAGATTCCGGTAACGACCCGGTTGTGGTACTATTTGTCTCCATCAGACAGCCGCCGTTGGCTCCGGGTTCGCAGTCCTCGGTCAAAGCTCTCGATTCAGGCATTAAGTCCGATTCTGATGGGATAGCGCGGGCCAGCCGCTCTGCCCTGCCTTTTAGCAATAGATCTTGTTCTCTTCCCCGAGGCGATAGAGGATTAAGCTGCGGTGACAGGTAGCCATACCGTTGTAACAGGCGAGTGGCCAGGGCTCGGAATCTTGTATCGGTCGTCAGGCGATCCAAGATGGCGCTATCCTCTAAGTCCTGCTCTGCGACGATTTGTCCCTTTTCTATCGCCTGCATGGCCATGAGCCGTTTTAGCTCGACCATCAAGCCGGGATCTTTGGCCAGGACTTCCCGGATTTGGGTGGGTGAAGCGGACACCATATCGAGGTTATCCGTGGCCCAATCCGTGACCCGTTCCAGCCCTCCCTGCCGATCCTGGCGGTCTGACCTCTCTTGATTCCCCGGCCGTTCCTTCCGGTCTGTCCTTTGCTGATCTTGGACCGGGGCGGCAAGCGCTCCGGGGAACCCAAGAAGGACCGTAAAGATCACTCCAAAGAGGACGCGTCGGGTATGTGCACGCGCGGCGGGCGGACGATCAACCGCCCAATTCGCGTGGCTCTCTTGCAGCAAACTTTGGATGGGTAACATCCTTGCTCCTTTCGCCCGGTGCGCAAACACGCTCGCCATTGACGCCATCAGGTTCTTCGCAGCATTGATATGCATGGTCATTTCACCCCTGGCGGAAGAATCCGATCGGCGCTCAAGCGGCGCAAGCGCTTCCAGCGCGCGGATTCCCAAACATAACCAACCCCACTCACCGAGTGGTGAATCAGCCGGTGCACGACGTACCACCCTTGCTTCCAATTCCCTGGAAGCATCGCGGCGGTGGCAGGCGCAACCGCTCCGGCTACGCGATTGGGCCGATGCAGGGGCAATAGCCTGCTTCTTCGAATTTGCCGCCAAGCTGCTTCATCTCGTACAAACTCCCGGTACAAGAAGAGCGCACTTTTGTTTTCGGAAAAGTTATCGAGGGCGGAGGGCAACCCGTAGTGTTCCACCCAGAGGGCAACCGGTCCCCGCATGGCGCCGGGAATATGGTCTTGGATCGGCGCCGGCAATGTGGCATGAAAAAGTCCGGCGGCGAGCGAGATCACCACGGCTACAACCGCCATCAAAGGTCCAGTGGCTTCCAGATGGGCAGACAGGTTCTTCCAGAAAGCTACGTCCCTTGATCGGCGTTGGAGGAAGTAAGCGATCTCCAAGAGCCATCCGAGCCTACACCAGTGGTGAAGAATGTGCTGGAAGGCGTGCAGCGCCTGGAACACGAACGCGTCTTCTTCTCTCAAGGAGTAGAAGCTCAGGCCTTGCCAAACTCGCCGCACCTTGCGATCCAAGGGGCGCTCGGGAAGTCTGAGGGGAATGCGGAAGGTCGCTTCATCCCAAGGGCTCCGGTGCAATTCGACCTTCCGCGGAAAGTTGGTGGCGTAAAGGCCGGCCGGCGATAGCGAAAGTCGCGAGGGGAGGTTGGGCGGCGCGAAAGTGACCTCATTTTGCGTGCCGTGATCAGGCTTGCGAACATACCCGGCGGCTTCGAGCGCCTCTTGCGCCCGCGCCCAGGCGTCCTCGGAAATCAGGTAGTCATAGTCGTACATGGGCCGCAAGCAGGCGTCCGGACAGTACTCGGGAATAAGGGCGAAACCTTTCCAGGCGGCATATTCAATCCCCGCGCGCTCGAACTGACGATTGAGGGAATTGAATTCTCGGGTCATCGCCGCGACGCGCCGGCGTTGTTGGGCCAGATTCGCCGCCAGACGCGCACCCACTGGGCGCGGGACGGCATCCTCAGCCCCCAACTTCTGCAACCGGTCCCAGAAGGCCAAGGCGATGCCGCTGAGGTTCAGCCAGTCGAGAGATGCCTCCCAATCGCGTGAATGGAAATTCCGCAGGCTGCGCAGGTTTTCCTCGACGGGACCTGCGATGCGAAGGCAGCCTACTAATTCCCCAGCCAAGGCCCGATTCATCCTGCCGCCTCCTGGGGAGATCGCGCGCTCAACAAGCTCGGGAAGAAACGGGCCGCCGCAGCCGGATCACTCCCGAAAGCCAGGTGATAGGCCGGCACTTTTTCCAGCGCTTTGAAGACCTCGGCCCGCCGATGGGCAAAGCGAGGGTCATCTTGGAACGGCAGGCTTGCCGCGAGCCGCCGGCGAAATTCGCCGCCGCCCAAGGGAACAAGATGGGGAGCTGATGATTCCCCTCTGCCGAGAAATACACACCCGGCGGGATTTACCGGGCGGGTGCGCGCCCAGGTGGGGAAGCGATCCGTCGGCAGATGAAGGAAGGTAAGGTCGCGGTAACGGAGGGGCAGCGCCAGTGCCTCCAACTCGGGAAGAAACTGAATCGTTTCAGGGCGAAAAGCCCCGGGCAGACGATCCCCCCAGGCGCACAGCTTCTTCGCCGCGATTTCGAGAAAGACCGCCTGATCGGCAAGGAACTCGAGACCGAACTTCTTGGCCAGATAGCAAGAGGTCGTCTTCCCGCTGTTGGGAGGCCCGAAGACCATGAGCCCTTTTTCACCGAGCGCCACGCAAGCCGACGATAGGGCGACGAATCCCAAAATGCCTGCCGTCAAGTAGAGCACGTCATCCAGAAAGAAGGTGGCAAAGCCCGCCTCGTCCGCAGCCAGCCCCTCGGCGAGAAAGCCGACTCCTTCGCGGGCGTCCAGATCAACCGCCACAAAGCTGCGTTGTCCAATGTTGATGTAACGCAGGCCGTCATCCGAAAAGGCTGACCGTTCGGGCCAGGGAGGCTGCATGGGCGCGCGGGGTTCGTTGATAATCCTCCAGAGAAAATCCGGCCGGCTGACCGGAGTCCCGCCATAGCGCTCGAACGCTCGCAGGGTGCGCCTGAAAACCTCCGAACCGTCGGTGGCAAAGCGCACCGTTTTGCCCAAGAGAGGCAGGTTGGCAACGAAGGGAGTAGGAGTGAAGCGGCGCAGCGGATCTTGGCGCACGGCTTTCACCGCCGCTGGCTCGCTCACAATGGTAATGGTGTCATTTGCTGTGGCACGGCCATCTTGGCCGTGACCGTTCACGGGCGGGACGCCCGTGCCACTTCCAAATGACACCACTACCCTCACAATGTGCTCCTGGACATCACCGTGAACGCATGCGGGTTGTCGGTCCTCGCCAAAAAGGCGGGCCAACTTTTCCGCAACCCCTTGCGGTGGCTCTCCGTATCGGAGCCTCCAGCAAGGAAGATTGACGAGGTTCTGGATGGTTCGGCGCTGCGCTTCCGCTGCTTCGCGAGTCTCGGCGATCAAGTCTGCTTCCAGCCGGTTCGCAGCATCGGACGGTGACATCGGCGTGAGGTCAAACGCGGCGCCTTCCTGCCGTTCGAGGTACACCAACCACCGCGGGTCGGAACGCCGGAGGCGAGAGATTCCCGGCCAGTGGTCCGGATCGATCAGGAAAGCTGGCTCGCCGTTCGGTGCAGTCGAGGGAACGGCGTGCTTCAGCTCTGGAAACCAATGAGAGGCCCCGGGACGCAATTTGAGCAGTGTCGGAAGTCCCCAAGCCGCCAGCCTGCCATCCGTTTCCGAGCAATAGGTTCGATCGTCGGACACATATCCGCAGCCCGCTCGCGCCAGCGCCCAAGCCAAAGTCGACTTTCCCGATTGGGAGCGGCCGGCCAGAAGGAGTCCGCTCCCATTTTTGACCACGCAACCGCAATGAAGTTCGGTAATGCCCACGGTCGCTCCCATGATGGAAATCAGGACGGGAAATATCACCGCCTTCCAGTAGGCGCGGTCAGCGCTCATGGCCGGAGAAAAGCGGCCGATCGCTCGCCGGCTGCGGAGGTCAACCAATATCGAGCTTTGGCGGTCGAACCCCGCGAAAATCAGATGGTCCAAGCCCCGGAAGAAAGGCTTTGGCCACGGAGGCTGGGTGGCGCCCTTCGGGTCAACCCAGAAGCGCAGATACAGCCTGGGTTCACAATATGGAGTATCAAGTAGGCAGAAGCACTCCCGCGCCGCCGCGAGGATGGATTCGGAATTGGTCGAAATCACGCCGGGCGCTCCCGCCATGAGGTAATGTTCGGTGAACGGGGTTTGCGCTTCCTTGCGAAGAAAGTCTCCTACGCCCATGGCCTTTGCTCGCCTCCACCCCTGTCGTAGCGCCGGCTTCCAGCCGGCATCCAGCCGCCAAGTCCGATTTGCGGACTCCGATGGAGTCCATCGGACTCCAGAAATCGGAGATGGCGGCGCTACGTTCAATTAGGACAGCACCCGTCGCCGCGCCCTGATTCGCGACGCGTGTCCCGACCTGACTTAGCTTCGTCGATTTGCCATCACGGTGTGTCATAACTCTGTCATTCGTTTGTAAATAATTCCAACTTTCTGAAGCGTGCCCAAAGGATGAATTTTTGCAGCCTCATGACATGACCTTGACAATCGAAGCATGCCCTTGGCGCATACTGAAAGCTGTTCAAGGCTGAACACCACTAATACAGGGGCGGGCGTGAAAAAATCGAAGAAGATCGTTTTCTTTGTTCCATCCTTTTCGAGCATCGAGGCCACGGCGCCACTTGGCCTCCTGGCCATTTCCACCCCTCTGCTCCAGGCCGGGTACGAAGTTCGTATCATCGACGCCACGATCCATGCGGACTGCCAGCAGCGCATTCTCGACGAGGTGAAAGACGCTCTTTGCCTGGGGATCTCGGTGGTGACCGGACCCATGATCAAGGACACGGTGGAGGCGGCCAAAGCGGTGAAGAAATGGAACCGGGAATTCCCGGTCATTCTGGGAGGCTGGCACCCTTCGCTACTCCCCGCCCAGACGCTGGAAGCGGAATACGTCGATATCATCGTCCGCGGGCAAGGGGAGGAGAGCACCGTCGAACTCATCGAGCGCCTTCGCGACGATGCGCCCCTCGATGACGTGCGCGGGATCGGCTTCAAGTCGGGCGGAAAAAGCCGCTTCACGCCGGAGCGTCCCCTGAAGACCCTCGACCAGATGCCGCCCAAGGCGTATCACCTGGCCGACTTTGACGCTTATGAACGCGTTTGCGGCCGGCGTTGGGCCATGTACGTTTCCAGCCTCGCGTGTCCCTTCGATTGTTCCTATTGCACCAACGCGGGAGTATACGGCCGCAAGTGGAACGCTCTGCCGCCCGAACAAGTGGTCGAGGAGACCATCGACCTCGCGCGGCGTTACCGCCTCGAGCTGCTCTGGATGGCGGATGACAACTTCTTAGTCGACCTCGACCGGTCGCTCAAGATAGCAGAAGGGTTGATCCGCGCCGGCGGCCAATTCAAGTGGAGCATCCAGGCGACCACCAATCTCACCGCGCGCCTGACCATCGGGGAGCTCGCCCTGCTGCGCCGCTCCGGGATGCACCAGATCTGCCAGGGCATCGAGACCGCCTCCCCGAAAGTCATGAAGCTCATGAATAAAGGGTTTCAGGACCTGGGCGACATTTACCAATCCACGGAACGTTGTATTAAGGCAGGAGTTATTCCCTCCTTCAATATCATCTTCGGGTATCCCGGGGAGGGGGTGAAAGAGCGCCGCGAAACCGTGGACTTCATGATGGACGTGTGCCAGCGTTTTCCCGGCGCGGAGTTCTGGACCAATATCTTTACCCCGTACCCGGGATCCCCGATCTTTCACCGGGTGGGGGAACTGGGCATTGAAGTGCCACGCTCGCTGGAAGGCTGGGTGGATTATTTCCCGCGTTACACCGCGTTGCCTTGGTCACGGGCCGGCTTTCCGTGGGAACCAATTCCAAGGAAGTCGCCAGAAAAATCTCGCCGCCCAAGTTGATCTCTTCCGGGTTCAGAGATTCCCGTGTGGTCTTCAGGCTCGGGCGAGCTGCCAATTCTCGCAGTTGACGGGGCAAGAGCGTGCTCACCACGATGTCCTGGCCATATCGAAAAGCCACTTGGCAAGAGGCGACTCGCGCGACGGCATCCGCCACTTGCCGATCAACCTCATACCCGACCGCCAGGACGCCGAGCACGACGTTGTCGCGCGCCGCTCCGAAAAAAATCGGTTGGAGGAACACGGCATAAAGATGGCCGCCGCCGTACCACCAATCGCGGTTCTGCTCCGTTTGCAGCGTTCGCGCTAACGAGGCCTGGGCGGCATCAGGGGTGTAACCGGCGGCCAAAGTGTGCAGGGCCATGACCTTTCCGGTGCGGTCGGCAAGGAGAAAAAGATCGCTCCCGGTTAGTTGCCAGAGATCGGCCGAAGCGTCCTGAATGGTGGGCGCATGATGGGTAGTCATCAGGGCGCGGAGATTCGGCAAATCCGCCAGCAGCACCGCGGATTGGGCCAGCCCGCGCTGACGCTGCAACTCAAACTGCTGGAAGGTCACCACGGAATTGTGGAGCGCTTCATGGATCTCGCGCCGGGCGTGATTCCTCAGATAGATCTGGACGATGAACAGGACCGTGCCCGTCAGCACGGTGGTGGTGAAAATGAGGGAGAGAAGAAACTTGGTGCGCAGCCGAATCTTGGCCATGGCCTTATTTCTCTCTCAGCGCCGCGCCGCTCAGGGCCTCCCACCCGCACCCGCGGCGAGGCCAGCCTGCTTACGGCACAAACTTGTAGCCGGCTCCATGGACCGTCTTGAAATGAGTCGGGTTTAAGGGATCTGCTTCCAGCTTCTGCCGGAGCTTCATGATGTGGTTATCCACGGTGCGCGTGGAAGGATAGCAGTTGTATCCCCAGACCTCGTTGAGCAACACATCGCGGGAGATGACGCGCTCGGGGTTGGCAACGAAGTACTTCAGGACCTTGAATTCCTGGGGAGTGAGAGCAATCGGCTCGCCTTGGCGGGTCAATTCCATCTTGGCGAAATCGACCGCCACGTCGTCGAAAGCAAAGTGGTCGGCGAGCTTGGGGCCGCGAACCCGGCGCAGTACCGCATGCACGCGGGCGATGAGCTCCTTGGGGCTGAAGGGTTTGGTAACGTAATCGTCCGCGCCCAGCTCCAGCAGTAAAACTTTGTCAACCTCGTCAGTCGAGGCGCTCAAAATGATGATGGGGAGATTCGGCGCTTCCTTCTTCATGGCGCGGCAAACTTCCCGGCCGTGGACCTTGGGAAGCGTCAGGTCAAGGACCACGAGCACCGGAGGAGCCGCGCGAAATGCTTCCAGTCCGGCCGCCCCGTCCGGGACGAAATCCGGTGCATACCCCTCGGCCTCAAAGGCGTGTTTCAGGGGTTTGTATAACGTCCGATCGTCTTCAATGACCAGGATTTTTTCCATAGGGTTTCCCGAAACGAATGGGTATTAGGATGTCCCGCGGGCCGTACCCATTGCCGTGCCCGACCGCCTGCCCACCCTGGCATTTTCTCCCGATTCGTCCTGCCCCTCCCAAAAGACTAACACAACCTTTACAAACTCACTACACCGGCTTGACTTCGCAAGGTCGCGGTCGTGGTACCTGTTGAATGGTACGCAGGGGAGGATAAAAAGTATGCGCAAGCGAACTGGGGATGTCTGTATTTTCTGCCCGAAGGCCGGCGGCCTGGTCAGAAGGGATCGAGGGGCCTTGACCGCCGCCGTGCTGGTGATTTGTCTACGGTTCTTCGTGCTCCCGGCGCACCCTATTCATGCGGCCGCGAATCCCTCCGGCGCTTCTATGGCGACTACCGGCCCGGCAGGAGGAACGATTCCTTTGGCGGAGACCCTGGGAGTCCGCTTCATTCCGGGATCGTCCTCGACGGTGCTGATCGAGCGCGACGGGAAAACCTATCTGGTGGATTTAGCGGACCGGACGATACAGGAGAAGGATTCGCCGCCGGCGTCGTCGGCAGTAACGGTTGCGCACTTGGAATCGTCGCACGCCTCGCCACCGGACGTTCAGCCGGCAACTAAAATCTTCGCCGACAAGTGCGCATCTTGCCACGGGATTGGCGGCAAGGGAGTCGCGGCGATGAAAACCCCGGACTTCACGAACCCGGCGATGCAGGCGGCTCTCTCCGATGCCTCCCTGATCAAAACTATCCGGGCAGGAAAGCCGGGAACCGCCATGCCCGCGTGGGGCGGAAAACTGTCGGAAGCGGAGATCAACGCGGTCGCGGCTTTTGTGCGGTCGCTCGGGCAGAGAAAAATGCCCGACCAGGGGGCTCCCGGGGCAGGAGCAAAGCAAATGGCGAAAGCGTACACGCCTGCCGACGATTATCTTTTCAGCCTGCCCACGGGACGCCAGTTGGACCGCCACGGTTTCTACCTCAATTTCACTCATCGCTTCGTCTATACCCCCGCTTTCAGTGGAACCGGGCGGCGCACGCTGTCGGCTCGACGACTTTTCCATCTCCTCCTTTGGCCTGCGATACGGAGTCACCGATAAGCTCTCGGTCAGCGCTTATCGGTCGCCGAGCCTGATTGGGCGCCCGATCGAATTGGGGGTTGCCTATCACCTTTTGGATGAGCATGACGGGAATCCCCTGAATGCTTCGGTGCGGGCTTCCGTGGACGGACAAAACGATTTCGACAAGAACTTCACCACCAATTTCGAAATGATCTTATCCCGCACCGTCACGCGGCGCGCTCAGCTTTACTTGGTTCCGACCCTCTCTCTTCAGGCTCGCGAGTTGATTACCAAGCCCGGCAGTCTGGCGTCTATTCCCCCGAATCTTCCGGGATTCAACACTTTCTCCTTGGGGGTCGGTGGCGCGTTGGATATTCGCCCCACCGTGGCCCTGGTCGCCGAGGTCTTTCCCACTCTGGCCAATGGTCCGGAACTGGGGATTCATCGGCCGGCATACGCCTTCGGCATCCAGAAGAGGGTTTTGCGCCATGCCTTCACGCTGGGTTTCTCCAACAGTCCCGGGACCGTCGTCTCCCAGCGCGCCGGAACCCGTGCGACGTTTGTGGGGGACCCGTCGGCGGACACGCCAAGCGGCCTCTTCATTGGGTTTGACTTGATGCGGCAGATTTATTGAGCAGCCAATTTGGATTCCCTTCCCTCGGGGCAGCACGGACGTGGGAGGACGGCTTGCCGTCCCCTTGGTGGCCATGGCCACCCGACGACAGGGTAGGGCAAGCCCTACCCCTACGGCGACCTCCGTGGGGGTCGTACGGACGGTGACAATTCTTTTGCACATCACGGATTGAACCGTGACACGTGTCGCGGGCTCGCGCGGCTATTCTGTGAATGGCAAGAGCGGGGCATGGGCAAAATGCTGAATTCTTGAGTCGCGGATGGGTATGAAAAACAAAGTGGTGCTCTTTCATCCGCCTTACGACGGTCCCCCTCTGGGGCCGCCCCTCAGCCTGCTGAGCTTGGCTTCTCCGCTCCTCGCCGCGGGATTCCAGGTCTCGATCGTGGATGCGTCCATCGATCCCGCCTACAAGAATTCCCTGGCCGGTGAAATCACGGACGCCCTATGCCTGGGCATTTCTTTGTTGACGGGGCGGATGATCCGTTCGGCCGTGGACGTGTCGCGCTTTGTCCGCGAAATTCGCCCCGAGCTTCCGATTATCTACGGCGGTTGGCACCCCAGTTTGCTGCCGGCGCAAACCCTCCGCGAAGATTATGTGGATGTGGTCGTTCGCGGGCAAGGGGAATTGACCTTACAGGAGGTTGCCGAGCGGCTGCGCGCGGGGTCGTCTTTTGAATCCGTGCGTGGCATTTCCTTTAAGCAGGTCACGGCGACGCGATTCACAATCCGGAGCGGCCGGTGGAGAGCGTAGAGCGCTTGCCCACCCCCGCATTTGCCATGGCGAATCTTGGACGCCTACGAGAAGCGGACCGGGGTTCGGAAACTTCCCTACGCTTCCAGCGTGGGATGCCCTTACGCCTGCCACTACTGCACGGACCAGGTGTTCTACAACCGGCGCTTCAATGCTTACAGTGCCGGCCGCGTGGTTTCCGAGATTACCGACCTGGTGGCGCGCTATCGTCTGGCCGAAGTGCCCCTTCTCGACTCCAACTTCCCGGTAAACGTCAAGCGGGCCGTGGAAATTGCCCAGGGCTTTGTGGACTCCAAGCTGCGGTTTCGCTGGACATTCCAGGCTTCCACCGACCTGCTATGCCGCATGACCGACGCCGAGGTCGGCTTGCTGGGCGAGGCCGGGGTTTCCCACATGGGGTTCGGCACGGAATCGGCCTCGCAGGAAGTCCTGGCGCTCATGAACAAGAAACATCAGCGCATCGATGAGATGTACGAGACGGCGCGGAAGTCAGAGCAGGCGGGTATCCGGGTGACCTTCAATTTGATTTTGGGATACCCCGGGGAAACGGAAGCGGACCGCCTCCAAACCTTCCGCATCATGAGCGACATTGCCTCCAAACACGCCAACGTCGGTTTTTCTCCCAACATTTTCACCCCGTACCCGGGGATTCCCATTTGGCCCGAATTACGAAAAATGGGCGTGCGCGAGCCCCAGTCCCTGGAAGAGTGGGCCAGCGTCGATCTGGGGAGCAACCACTTGCCCTGGCTGCAAGGCAAGGAACTCGAACGTCTCAAGCGGATGCTCGAGTTTTTCCTGCTCCACAATCAGATTCGGAAAGCCGCCGCGGGGGCTCCTTGGATTCGCCGCGGGGTGCGCCGGGCACTGGGTGCGCCTCTGCGATGGCGATTGCGGAGGAACGAGTTTGCGATTCCGTGGGAACTCTGGTTGGCGCGCGCCACGGAGCGTCTGGTGACGCGGCGATCCCTGCTGACCGGACAAACGCTGCGCCATGACATGCAGGAAGTTTGCTGAGCATGCTCCCCGAAGGGGAGGAATATCATTAGCCGTAGGTGAAACCTACGGATCGGACCAGCGAAACGAAGATTGTTCTCGACCCTGAAAGGGTCGAATCATTCGACCCCTTCAGGGTCGGGACCTGATTTCCCGGGCCTATTTTCCGTAGGTTTCACCTACGGCTAATGACATTGTTCCCCTTCGGGGAACGAGAGGCAGCTAATGAAATTGTTCCCCGGCGGGGAACGGGGGGAGGAAAGCATCTTGGTTGACGTCCTGTTGACTCACTCCTATCACCTCTATTACGACCGCAAGCAGGTCCGCAAGATGCAGCCTTACCCGCCGCTGGGAACGCTTTACGCGGCTGCACTCCTCCGGCAAAACGGGTTTTCCGTCGCGCTGTTTGACAGCATGCTGGAAAACCCTGAGCAGGGGTTCCCCGAGGCCCTGGCGCGGCATCGCCCCAAGCTGGTGGCGATCTACGAAGACAATTTCAATTTCCTTTCCAAAATGTGTTTGACGCGAATGCGCCAGGTGGCCTTGGGAATGATCGACGCGGCGAGGGCCTATGGTGCGAAGGTGGTGGTCAATGGATCAGACGCTTCCGATCACAGCCGCGAATATTTGGAACGCGGCGCCGATACCATTCTTTTGGGCGAGGCGGAAGGGACCCTGCTGGAACTTACCGAATCCCTGGCAGGCCATTCGGGAGAGAACCTCGGGGACATTCGCGGTGTCGCTTACCGCGGCGCGCGCGGTGGGCCTCCGGTTCGAACTCCCCTCCGGCCGCTGATGCGCAATCTGGATCAACTCCCGCTGCCCGCGCGGGATCTGGTTGACATGGAGCGATACCGGCGCGCCTGGAAGCAGGCGCGTGGCTTTTTCTCGCTCAACCTGGTCGCCAGCCGGGGATGTCCTTACCGGTGCAACTGGTGCGCCAAGCCGATTTATGGCGACTCCTTCCATGCGCGTTCGCCGGAATCCGTGGCGCTGGAAATGCGTGAGCTTCGCGAAAAGTATGACGTTAATCATCTCTGGTTTGCCGATGACCTGTTCGGGATCAACCCCCGATGGGTACACGAGCTGGCGGACCACGTCGAGCGGCACGGCGCCGCCGTCCCCTTCAAAATGCAGTCGCGCGCCGACCTGATCCAAAGCCCGACCGCGGCGGCCCTGGCGCGGGCGGGCTGTGTCGAGGTTTGGATGGGGGTCGAGTCCGGATCGCAGAAAATCCTGGATGCCATGCAAAAGGGAATACGGGTTGAACAGGTCGCACAGGCCCGCGAAAGCTTGCGCGAGAACGGCATCCGCGCCTGCTATTTCCTTCAGTTCGGTTACCCGGGAGAAACCTGGCGCGATATCGAAAAGACCATTCAAATGGTGCGCGAGACACAGCCTGACGATTTGGGCATTTCCGTTTCTTATCCTCTTCCCGGAACCAAATTCTATGAGCGGGTGCGGGAGCAATTGGGCGCGAAAAAGGGTAGTCGCGGTAGGGGCAGACATTGCTGGCCGCCCCCCGCGCGGACCCGTACGAGCGGGATTACCGCATACGGTTCTTATCTCGGATGCATTGCGTCAAAGCGCGCGTCAGGATAAGGGTGCAAGATCCGGGGTCGAGGAATCCATCGCTCGAAATGCGGGCGCAGGCGATCCCAGCCGGATCGCCGCTTTTGGCTGCGGCGGCGCAGAGCTTGCCACCACAGTCGGCAGAGGCGGTCCCGAAATCGTCCCAGCGCCGCGCTGTTCCCCGGCACGGCGTGATAACGGTAATAGCCTTCCACGACCCGTTTCAGCCATGCGCCTACAGCGCCGACCGGCTCGTGCAGGTTCCGGCGTAGCTCCTGCTTGATCGTTTGGAGCTTTGCCCTCATCCGCTTCGCCGCCGTGCGCCGCCAGACCTCAAACTGGCCCTTCGAGTTGGTCCCACAGTAGTGGGTGAACCCGAGAAACGTGAACGTCTCGGCTTTCCCTTCTCCCCGCCGTTGCCGGTTAACTTGCGCGAACCGACCAAACTCGATCAGCCGCGTCTTCTCCGGATGAATCTCCAGACCGAACTTGGCCAGCCGCTCCTGAAACTCCTTCAGAAACCGCTCGGCCTCGGCTCGGTGCTCGAATCCGGCCACGAGGTCGTCGGCGTAGCGGACCACGATCATGTCCCCTTGCGCCACTTTCTCGCGCCAGACCTCCGCCCAGAGATCGAAGACATAATGCAGGTACACGTTGGCGAGCAGCGGCGAAGCCACCGCCCCTTGTGGCGTGCCCACCTTCGTCTCCGACCACTCGCCGTCCTCGGACACCCCGGCCTTCAGCCATTTCCTGATGAGCCGTAGCACCCGATTATCGGCCACTCGATGCGCGACGAACTTCATCGTCCATTCGTGGTCCATGTTATCGAAGAACCCGCGAATGTCCGCATCGAGTATCCAGTTCACGCGTTTCCGTTGCAGGCCCACATTGAGCGCGTCGAGCGCCTGATGCGGACTGCGCCCCGGCCGGAACCCGTACGAAAAGCCTCGAAAGTCCACCTCGTAAATTTCGTTGAGGATGGTGACCACCGCTTGCTGGACGATCTTGTCCTCCAGCGCCGCGATGCCCAACGGACGCTGCCGCCCATCGGCTTTCGGGATGTAGACTCTTCGTGAAGGCTGTGCCCGGTACGCTCCCCGCTGAACACGGTCGTGGAGGTCTTGCAGACGACCCTCCCGACCGTCCTCATACTCGCTCCATCTCAGGCCGTCCACGCCGGGAGCCGCGTTCCGCTTCAAGGCGTAATAGCTTGCCCGCAGCAAGTCGACCGTCAGATGGTGCAGCAAGGCCGTGAACCGTTCCTGCTTCCCTTCCCGCGCCACTCGGCGCACCCCGCCTAATCCTTGGGACACGCGCTCCCCGCTCGGCGTCGGGCGCGTGCGGGATTCCACGGAGTTCTCCTTGATCGACGCCCTTCCCTCCACCCCCTCCGCCGAGGCTGGCGCCTCGTTGTTCGGCAGCTTCATGGGTACTATGGCGTCGTGCGACTCCTCCGGGGCGTGCGCGTCCGGCTTGTGGTTATTGGCCTTCCCGGACCGGTCCCCACGTGCGGGGGACGCCCCAGAGGTCTCCCGGTTCTCGTGCATATTGTTTCACGGCGTGCCAGGGGTCTTTGACTACGCCGGGCCCGGCGTGCGACTCGCGATTTAACGCCGCCCGCCGATGTTGCCTTCCCACAGTCAGGACCGGGTCGGCACCCGAATCTTAGTTTTCGCAGCTCAATACCCTGCCCACCGGTGCCTCTGTCTACGCTTCGCCTGCCGCCTCGCGACGACCGGCGCAAGACTCGAGGCCAGGATGGAGTCGCTGCTCCTTTCCCGTAGGGCTCTTGCATCCCCTACAATATGCCGGTTCATCCCGGCGCTCCCTGACACCGTCCCCCCCCTGACACCGTTTCCTCCCGTTTACCCCGCCTGTTTTCTGCGGCTTACTGTATTTCGCAGAATGGGGGAGATACGCTTTGGAATTTAACCTCAAGCGGAAAGAAAACCCGCCGATACCTTCCCTGTGGGGTTCATAACTGGCCACGCTCGTCGTGAGACCATCGATTCACCCCACCCATGGGTGAACCACTAGTAGCCGCGCGCATACCGCTCCGGCTCTTTTTGCGGCAAGGCCCTATGCTGGTCTTACCATCCCGGTGAGGTGCTCCTGTTAGCTTATGGATAAGCGAATCGTCTCAATGCTTCTCCTCTCGCTGTTTATCTCCCTTGCCCCGGCACCCTTGCCTGGGCAGGATACGCAGCCTCATCCCAACTTAATGGACATGAGTCTCGAGGAACTGATGAACGTCGAGGTCGATTCGGTTTATGGCGCCTCAGGGTACAAACAGAAGGTCTCTGACGCACCCGCCTCCATCACCATTATCACTGCCGATGAAATCAGACGGCACGGCTACCGCACCTTGGCCGACATTCTTCGCAATGTGCCGGGTTTCTATGTCACCTATGACCGGACTTACGACTACCTGGGCGAGCGGGGCTTTGGCCCCCCGGGAGACTACAATAGCCGCTTTTTGTTGCTGGTGGACGGTCACCGGGTGAACGACAACATTTTTGACCAGGCTTTCATCGGCACCGATTTTCCGGTTGATATCGACCTGATTGACCGGATCGAGGTCATCCGCGGCCCCAACTCCTCGCTCTATGTAGCGAGCGCCCTCCTGGGTGTCATCAACGTTGTCACCAAGCCGGTGCGCGACGCCCAGAACCTGACCGCCTCGGCGGAGTTGGCGAGTTACGGGACCTTCAAATCCCAGCTTACTTACGGCCATCACTTTCGGAACGGCTTGGAAATGCTGCTTTCCGGTTCTTACTACAACAGTCATGGACAAGACGCCATCTATTTCCCGGAGTTTTTTAATCCCGCAAGCAACTATGGCATTACGCAGAATGCCGACTACGATGAATACGGACATTTCTTCGCGGATCTCTCCTACGGCCATTTCAGGCTGGAGGGAGTATATGGGTCGCGGGAAAAGGGAGTTCCCACCGGCGCCTACGGGAGCCTTTTCGACGATTCCGCGAACCGCTGCATCGATACCCGGCAATACGTTGACTTAAAGTATGAGCGCAACCTCGGCAGCGATTGGGGCCTCATGGGCCGTGTCTACATCGACCGCTACCCGTACAACGATACGTTCATCTTCGATCTTTCGTCCTTCGGCGGCCCTTCCCGCGCGGTGTTCAACGCCCAGGGGCCCGGGGAATGGTGGGGTGCGGAGGGCGCGGCTTCCAAGAAACTCCTGGGCAACCAGACCCTGGTCGTCGGCGCCGAGTTCCGGGACAACTTCCAGCAGGATATGGTGAACAATCTTGTGCAACCTTCTTTGCCGGTCGCGAACGTTCGCACCAGCTCGACCATCGCGGGAGTTTACGCCCAGGATGAAATTCCCTTGCACCGCGGTCTGGTCCTGAACTTGGGCCTCCGCTACGACCAGTACTCCACTTTTGGGGGTACCGTCAATCCCCGCGCCGCCTTGATCTATCAACCCTTCGAGAAGACAACCGTCAAGCTCCTCTACGGCCAGTCGTTCCGCGCCCCCAATGCTTATGAGCTCTACTTTCAATCAACTAATCCCTATTTCCAGGCGTTGCTCCCCAACGGCAACCCGAATCTTAAGCCCGAAACCGCCAAGACCACGGAACTCGTGGTCGAACAGGATCTTAGCCATCAATTTCGGTTCGCCGTCTCCGGCTACTACTACCCGATCCGAGGGCTGATCAACGCCCAATCGGATCCCACCACCGGGGCGTACGAATATCAGAATAGCCAGCGTGTCAATTTGCGGGGCGCGGAGATCTCCCTTAAGCGGCAAGCGCGTTCGGGGTTGGAGGCCGGGGTGAGTCTGAGTCTTCAGGATGCCCAGACCGGCCATGGCGGGCCCCCGCTCGCCAATTCGCCGCACACGTTGGTCCAGGCGGATCTGAGCGTACCCCTGTTCCACAAACAGCTTTATGCCAGCACCGACATTAACTACGTCAGCCGCCGGAACACCCTGCAAGGTAATTTTGCGCAGGCTTATGCCGTTCCCAACTTCACCCTCTTCAGCAATGCTTTCAGGCATTGGGAACTATCCGTAAGCCTCTATAATGCCTTCAACCAACGATTCGGTGATCCGGCCGGCCCCGACAATCCGGAAGACATCATCACGCAGGATGGACGGAATTTCCGCGTCAGGTTTGCGTATCACTTTTGAGCGACGATGAGGACACCCTGGCACAAACACGACGACCCACGGCGAGGTTCCAGGGGACACTTCGCGGCTGGGTCCGCCTGGAAGTCGTGGGCACTCTTGCGGCCCGTGGTCTGCTGTATCTTGATCGCTGCCCCTCCCCTTGCCTTTGCGCAGGGCGAGAATGAGGGTGAGTACCGGCTGAAGCTGGCGTTTCTTTACAACTTTGCTCAGTTTGTGCAGTGGCCCCCGGAAGCTTTTCACGATCCGGCGGCGCCCCTCACGATGTGCGTGGCAGGGCAAGACCCCTTTTCGGGCGAGATTGAACAAGGCCTGCGCGGTCGCATGGTCGGTGGCCATCCCATCGAGATCAAGAAGCTCGGGCCGAATGACGACCCGAGAGCCTGCCACATGATTTTCGTCCGGGCCAGCGAGAAAAGGGAGGCGGGCAAGATTCTGGCCGCTCTCAAGGGATCGAGCACCCTGACCGTCGGCGAAACCAAGGGCTTCGCTGACCTGGGCGGCGTCATCAACTTGACCCTGGACGAGAACAAGCTGCGCTTCGAGATCAACCTGGACGCGGCCATGCAGACACGACTGAAAATCAGTTCCAAGCTTCTGGCCCTGGCCAAGATCGTCAAGGTGGAGCCGAACCCATGAAACCCTTCGAAAAACCTCATCCGACATCCATGAACTGCCGAAAGTCCTCTGTGGGAGTACATCGAGTTGAATTTATCCCACCGGGCAACGTGCTCGGCCGTTTGGGGTGCCGAAAAGAGATCTGAGCTCGGCGAAGGCGTGCGCATGTTCTCGTACCGAAAACTCTCGATCAAGCGCAAGCTGCAAGTCACGACCATGGTCGTGGTATTCGTGGCCCTCCTCCTTTCCTGCGCCGCGTTTGCCAGCTATGACCTGGTGGTATTTCACCGGTCCTTGCAGAAGGACTTGGAGACGCTCGCGGAAATCGTCGGTTCAAACAGCAACGCGGCATTAAGCTTTGGCGATCAGAGCGCCGCGGAGGAGCTCCTTTCCGGGTTGCGCGCCAAACAGCACCTGCGGGTGGCGCGCATCTACTCGGCCGATGGAACGCTGTTTGCCAGCTACCAGCGCCCGGACGTGCGGCAGAGCGGCCGCGTGCCACCGCTCCAACCCGACGGCAGTCGATTCGAGCGAGACCGGCTGGTTCTGTTCCATCAAATCACCCTCGGTGGTCGGCCAATCGGAACTCTGTATCTGGAGTCGGACCTCGAAGAGATGCATCAGCGCCTGCTGCGCTTCGCCGGGATCATTGTCCTCGTCCTGTTTGTCGCCTCGGTGGTAGCGCTGGCGCTCAGTTTGAAGCTGCAAAGTGTCATTTCCACTCCCATCTTGCATCTGGCGCGCACCGCGAAGCGGGTAACGGTGGAGAAGGACTATGGAATCCGCGCGGAAAGACAGAACGACGATGAACTCGGGGATCTCGTGGATGACTTCAACGACATGCTACGGCAGATCCAGCGGCATCGTGATCACCTCGAAGATGAGGTCGCCGTGCGCACCTCCGAGTTGGTCGTAGCCAAGAACAAGGCGGAGGCGGCCAGCCGGGCCAAAAGTGAGTTCCTGGCCAACATGAGCCATGAGATTCGGACACCCATGAACGGGGTCATCGGGATGACGGAACTGGCCCTCGACACGCAGTTGACCACGGAACAACGCGAGTATCTTGAGACGGTGCGCTCCTCGGCAGATTCGATGATGACGGTGATCAACGATATTCTGGACTTCTCGAAGATCGAGGCCAGGAAGCTCGAAATGGAGTCCATCGATTTCGATGTCCGCGACTGTGTCGGCGAGGCGGCCAAGGCGCTGGCGGCCGGCGCCCATCAAAAGGGACTGGAGATAGCTTGCGACGTTTCCGCGGCGGTCCCCGCGCTGGTGTCGGGCGATCCCATCCGGCTAAGGCAAATCCTGCTGAACCTCATCGGCAACGCCATTAAGTTCACTTCCCAAGGAGAGATCATCGTTCGCGTCGAGGCACAGAACGCCGCCGGCGGGGAGATTCCACTCCACTTCCAGGTGATCGATACGGGCATTGGCATCCCCGAAGATAAACAGAAGGTTATTTTTGAGGCGTTCGCCCAGGCGGATGGTTCCTCGACCCGTGAGTACGGAGGGACGGGGCTGGGTCTCACGATTTCAAGCCGGCTGGTCGAGATGATGGGAGGGAGAATCTGGGTGGAAAGCAAGCCAGGCCAAGGTAGCAACTTCCACTTTACCATCCGCGGCGCGCCGGCCTCGCATAGCACGTGCTCGGTTTCACCCTCCTTCCAAGCATTGGAGTTGCGAGATTTGCCCGTATTAGTGGTTGACGATAACGGCACCAACCAACTCATCTGCAAGGGAATTCTTGAGAACTGGAACATGAAACCCACTCTCGCCAGCAGTGGAGAAGAAGCGCTCAGCATCCTGGGCTCTCCCCAGACTCCGCCATTTGCCCTGATCCTATTGGACTATCATATGCCGGGAATGGACGGGATCACCGTTGCGCAGGAAATCCAAAAGCGGCCCGAATTGGGCACCGCTACCATTCTGATGCTGAGCTCCGGAGGAGGGCTCTGGGAGGCGATGCAGGCCACCCGCGCGGGAATCGCGATGTGCCTTTTCAAGCCCTTCAAGCAGTCTGAACTCCTGGCCGCGATCCTGAAAGCCCTGAACAAGACCACGCCCGCCCATGCCCGACAGGGAACAAGAACCCCGGTCGGCGCCGATAAAGCGGTCCGCCCACTGCGGATTCTGCTGGCCGAGGACAATCGCGTGAATCAAGTGCTGGCCGTGCGCATGATCGAGAAACGAGGGCACACGGTGGTGGCCGTCCAAAACGGCCGCGAGGCTGTGGACGCCGTCGAAAGCGACCGTTTCGACCTCGCCCTGCTCGACGTGCAGATGCCGGTGATGGACGGCCTCGAGGCGGCTGGCCTCATTCGCCGGAAAGAGCATGAAATGGGAAGGAGCCATCTCCCGCTTATTGCCCTGACCGCCCATGCCATGAGTGGAGACCGGGAGCGATGCTTGGCCGCCGGAATGGATGGCTACGTGTCAAAACCCATAAACTCCCGGCAACTCTTCGCGGTTATCAAAGATCTGAAATCTCCTCTTCCCGCCGACGCAAAAACGTGCAATTCCCATCGGTAGGGGTCGCACCCGGAGACAATTCACTTCCATGTCTCACGGTCTACACTCCTCGCTGTTAACTCACGGTCAGCGTGAGCATCACGCTATGGCTCAGGGTGGAAGATCCCGAGCCGGTGGTGCCGGTTACCGTCAAGTTGTAGGTTCCGGCGGGCGTCCCGGGGTTAGGCGGCGGACCGCCGCCGGCACTGCCTCCTCCGCCACATGCTGCCAGCGCCAGAATGAGCAACAATCCCGTGGCGAGGGGGAGCATTGTGGACCGCCATGGGCTCAGGCCGGGTTGGTTCCGCCGCCTGATCGCCCATGCCATTGCCGCCAGAACCAAGGCGAGCATCAGCAGACCCCTGAGGCCCGGCGGTAGCGGTGGGACCGGGGGAAGCGGTCGAGAGCGTGGCGCGCTGACCGAAGGCGCGGTGGTAGTAACCGTAACGGTGACGTTGGTGGCAGAACTCCCCGCCGTGGCCGGGTTCGGAGAAACCGTGCAGGTAGCTTCGGAGGGAGCCCCGGTGCACGTGAAGCTCACCGCCCCGGACAATCCCCCTTCACCGCCGACACTTAGAGTGTAGGTTGCGGGTGACCCGGGCGCGACCGTGGCCGAGGTGGAGGAACCGGAGGGTGGGGCAAACGAAAAGTCCTCGCCCGTCCCGCTGAGTGCGACCGTCTGGGGGCTGCCCGAGGCATTGTCGCTGAACGAGAGGCTGCCCGACGCCGCGCCTCCGGCGGTGGGGGTGAATGTGATCGCCACCGTGCAGGTCGCCGCGGCACCGACGGGGTTCGAGGTCGAGCAGGTGGTCCCGGAGGTAGCGATGGCAAAGGGGGCAGTGACCGCAATCGCGCTGAAAGTGAGGCTGCTGGTACCCGCATTGGTCAAAGTGACAGTCTGGGAACTGCTGGTGGTTCCTACCAATTGAGCCGAGAAGGTCAGCGGCGAAGACAAGCTCACCACGGGCCCCGTCCCCGTTCCGCTCAAGCTGACCATTTGGGGGCTCCCGCTAGCGTTATCGGTGAGCGTGAGGCTACCGGAGCGGCTGCCCGTGGCGGTGGGCGTGAACGTCACATTAATCACGCAATTGCTGCCGGCAGCAACCGGCGCACTGGTGCTACAGGTGGTGCCGCTGGTTGCTACTGCAAAGTCCCCCGTCGCCGCAATGCTCGTGAAGGTCAAGGACGCCGTGCCGCTGTTGGTTACGGTCACCGCGCTGGCCGCGCTGGTCGTGCCCACGGGTTCATTGCTAAAGCTCACCGTCGCGGTGCTGAGGCTGACGGTGGGCGCCGTGCCGGCGCCGCTCAAACTGACCGTCTGCGGGCTCCCGCTGGCATTATCGGTGAGCGTGAGGCTGCCGGAGCGTGCGCCGTTGGCCGTGGGCGTGAAGGTCACATTGACGACGCAACTGCCGCCGGCGGCAACCGGAGTACTGGTGTTACAGGTGGTGCCGCTGGCCGCCACGGCAAAGTCCCCCGTTGCCGCAATGCTCGTGAAGGTCAGGGGCGCCGCGCCGTTGTTGGTCACGGTCACCGCGCTGGCCGCGCTGGTCGTCCCCACCGGTTGATCGGCAAAGCTCACACTTGTGGTACTCAGGCTGACGCCGGGAGCCGTGCCGGTGCCACTCAAGCTGACGGTCTGCGGACTGCCGCCGGCATTATCGGTCAGCGTGAGGCTACCGGAGCGAGTGCCGGTGGCCGTGGGTGTGAAAGTCACATTGATCACGCAATTGCCGCCGGCGGCAATCGGCGCACTGCTGCTACAGGTGGTGCCGCCGGCCGCTATCGCAAAGTCCCCTGCCGCCACAATGCTCGTGAAGGTCAAGGACGCCGTGCCGTTGTTGGTCACCGTAACTGCGCTGGCCGCGCTGGTCGTGCCCACCGGTTGATTGCCAAAGCTCACACTCGTGGTACTCAGGCTGACGCCGGGGCCCGTGCCGGTGCCGCCCAAGCTGACGACCTGGGGGCTGCCACTGGCGTTATCGGTGAACGTGAGGCTACCGGACCGAGTGCCGGGGGCGGTGGGCGTGAACGTCACATTAACCACGCAATTGTTGCCGCCGGCAATCGGCGCACTGCTGCTACAGGTGGTGCCGCCGGCCGCCACCGCAAAGTCCCCCGTCGCGGCAATGCTCGTAAAGCTCAAGGACCCCGTCCCGTTGTTCGTCACGGTCACCGCGCTCGCCGCGCTGGTCGTCCCCACCGCCTGATTGCTAAAGCTTATACTTGTGGTGCTCAGGCTGACGCCGGGAGCCGTGCCGGTGCCACTCAAAGCCACGGTCTGCGTGCTGCCCGTCGTCCCATTGTTGTTGTCAGTGATGGTCAGGGAGCCGTTGAGCACGCCGGTCGCCGTGGGTGTGAAGGTCACATTGATCGTGCAGGTACCGCTGGACGCGACACTGCCGTTGCAGTCGTCAGTTTCGCCGAAATTGGCGCTCGCGGCGATGCTGGCGATGGAAAGCGCGGCGCTGCCCGTGTTGTTCAGGGTGACCGGCTGGGCCGCGCTCGTGGTATTGACCGTCTGGCTTGGGAAGGTCAGGGTGTTGGGACTGAGTGATGCCACGGGGGCTGCGGCCCCAGCAATCTTGGTTACAAAGGCGTCAGCGGACTCGCCCCCGGCGCCGCAAGTCCCGCTGCAAGCGCCTGGAATTTGGTTGACCCGAGGGAAATCGGTCGAGTAGGTGAAGCCCGTCACATAGGCATTGCCCGTCGCGTCGGTGGCCAAGCCGTAACCACGATCCCAATAGCTGCCGCCCAGGTAGGAGGAATAAACAAACGCGCTACCCGTGGGATTCAACCCGGTCACAAAAGCACTGGCGAAACCGCCGCCGTAGGTGGGCTGGAAGGGGTTGAAGGTGGGGAAATCGTCCGACTGCGTGCCGCCCGTGACGTAGGCGTTACCTGTGCTGTCTACCGCAATGGCGGAGGCGGCGTCATTATTGCTGCCGCCCAGGAAGGTGGAATAGACGAGCGCGCTGCCGGCGGGATTCAACCTGGCCACGAAGGCATTCTCGGTGCCCCTCAGTATGGGTTGGAGCGGGTTGGCCGTGGGGAAATTGCCGGAATTGGTCCAGCCCGTGACGTAGGCGTCGCCCGCCGCCCCCACCGCGATCGCCGTACCCTCATCCCACAAGCTGCCGCCCAGGTAAGTGGAGTAAACGAGCGCGCTGCCCGCGGGATTGAGCTTGGCCACAAAGGCGTCGTAGAGCAGCTCACCACAGTTATCGCAATTGGGCTGAATGGGATTAAGGGTGGGGAAATTGGTCGATGCGGTCTCCCCCGTTACGTAAGCGTTGCCCGCCGCGTCTACCGCAATGCCCTCGCCTTCATCATCGGCACTGCCACCCAGATAGGTGGAGTAGACGAGCGCGCTGCCGGCGGGATTGAGCTTGGCCACAAAGGCGTCGTGGGAAGTGAGGCCACAGCCCTCGCAGTTGGCCTGGAGCGGCCCGGCGGTCGGGAAATCGGTCGAGGAGGTAGCGCCCGTGACGTAGGCGTTGCCTGCCGCATCTACGGCAATGCCGCTGCCAAATTCCCCCTCGCTGCCACCCAGATAGGTGGAATAGACCAGGGCCGACCCGGTCGAGCTTAGTTTGGCTATAAATGCAGTGCTGAGTCCGGTGGTTGGAGTAGCGTTGTTGGTCGCCTGCAATGGGTTAACGGTGGGGAAATCGCTCGATACGGTGTCCCCTGTCACGTAGGCATTGCCCGCCGCGTCCACCGTGATGCCGAGAGGTATATCTTTTCCGCTGCCACCCAGGTAGGTGGAGTAGACCAGCGCGGTGCCCGCGGGATTGAGCTTGGTCACAAAGGTGTCATAAGTCAGATTGGCACAGTTATCGCAATTGACCTGAAACGGGTTAACGGTAGGGAAATCGGTCGATGCGGTCTCCCCCGTCACGTAGGCGTTGCCCGCCGCATCCACCGCGATGCCGCGGCCTTGGTCTTCACCGCTGCCGCCCAGGTAGGAGGAGTAGCTGAGCACCGGATCAATCACCAAGGCACGCCGGGGATCGTACCCCGCCACGCGAAAGGCCACCACGTTGTTGTTCGCCAACACGAATGAGGAGTGAAGAGTGACAAGTGACGAGTGACGGGCCTCGAGCCCGGAGACCGGCGCCACAGACGGGGACGGCGACGAGGACGCCGCCGCGACAGCCGGCTGATAGACGGCGGGCTTGTGGAAGCGCACCTCGTCATTGCCCACCTTCAGCACCAAGTCGCCGCTGGCCGCGTCAACGCGCAATCCCTCCGCACCCGCAAGGCTCAGTTTGATCTGGTTCGGGTCGGCGCCCGGCGCCACCACGAAGTCATACTCAAGCTGCCTCTGGTCACCGTAATAGAGCAGATCGACGCCTGGGTAGACGCCCTCGTACTTCACCCGGGCGTAGCTCGGGACGTTGGTACGCCACTTCTTCGGGTCGTTACCAATGAAGTAGTTGCTGCGACCGGGAAGATCATCGAGGCCAACGACGCGACCCTTGGGGTTGCCTCCCACCAACCTCATCCGCATCACCTGCGGCGGCTGAGATTCCGGTCCTCCTGCCACGCCGCCTTTCCCTGCGTTCGGGTCGGGAACCATTTGGCCGAGGTCGGGGAGCAGCGAGCGGGATTTCAAGCCGTCGGCAAGGCTCGGCCCGCGTCCGGCGCCTAAGTCAAACAGACCAAAGGGGGAAAGCCGGCCGGGAAATCCGACCTTGCCAGACTGGGTTACGCCGGGTTGGCCGGGCTGGGATTTCCGCAAGGCCAGGACGGCCTCATCATCGGTAAGAAAAATTGTGTAGCCCCTGCCTCGCGCCAGGAATCGCACTCGGGCGTCGGCCTGGCCTTGGTTGGCCTCAAAACTGAGCGGCAGCTTGCCGTACTTTGCGACGAGCATAGGCTGAACTTTCGTGGGCGCGGCGGATACCTGCCGGGTAGGGAGAACATTCTCTGAGGCTATGGTCCTCTGAATAAGACCCACCCCCACGAGGACGAGAAATAAAAGGCCGACACCTCCCCAGCAAAGCACTGGGTGCTTCGTCGCAGTCCGCCATTGATCGATAAAGCTAAAACGCCGGGGCATAAGCCACCTTCCTTTGAGGGGTGATCACAATGATTCTGTCCAGTGTAAGGTCCAAGAGAGTAAAAAATCAAGTGCATCCCCGCTTGGCGCGCTTTGCGGGCTAAGTCGGAAACCTCGGTTGTGCTAAACTCGCTGCGAATAAGGCAGTGGTTAGTGGACAGTGGTTGGTTGTTAGTGGATACCCACCGGCCGCTAGCTGCTAACCACTAGCCACTCGCGACTGCTCTTGGGAGACCTACCTTGGCAGCAACCATTCTTGACGGGAACAAAATTCGAGATGAAATTCAATCGGAACTCTTGCAACAGATTGCCAGCCTGACGCAGATGGGCATCACCCCCGGCTTGGCGGCGGTGCTGGTGGGTGAGAATCCCGCATCGCAGATCTACGTCCGGAGCAAGGTGAAAACCTGTGAAGCACTGGGCCTCTACAGCGAGAAAATCGAGCGGTCAAAAGACTCGACCACCGAGGAGTTGCTGGAATTGGTCAACAATCTTAACCGCAACGATGCGATCGATGGCATTCTGATCCAGCTTCCTCTGCCCCCCCAGGTTGATACCAAGCGCGTGCTGATGGCCGTCGATCCGGCAAAGGATGTGGACGGTTTCCATCCCATGAATGTCGGCAACCTGGTGGCGGGACGTCCGGGCTTTGTGCCCTGCACCCCGGCGGGAATTATGGAAATACTGAAGCGCTCGAAGATTCCGATCAAAGGCGCGCGGGCCGTGGTAATCGGCCGCAGCGATATTGTGGGGAAACCGGTGGCCATGCTCCTGCTGCACGAACATGCCACGGTCACGATTTGCCACTCCCGCACGCGCGACCTGCCCGCGGTGGCGCGCGAAGGGGATATCCTGGTGGCGGCCATGGGGAAACCAGCCTTCGTCACCGCCGATTTCATCAAACCCGGCTCGACGGTCATCGACGTGGGGATCAACCGTCTGACCAAGGAAGAGGAAGTGCGCAAGATCTTCCACGATCCCACGGGCCCTCTCGCCACCCTGGAAAAGCGAGGCTCGGTGCTGGTGGGCGATGTGCAACCGGAAGACGCGCGAGCCGTTGCCGGCGCCTTCACCCCGGTGCCGGGCGGCGTCGGACCCTTGACCATCGTGATGCTGATGTCGAACACCATTCAGGCCGCGCGGTTGCGGCGGGGGAATTGAGAGCAGTGGTTAGTGGCAAGTGGTTAGTGGCTAGTCACCGGCTACCGGGCGGTAGCCGCTAGACACTAACCACTAGACACTGCTTTTCAAGGGGAGTGCCGCTTGCAGGTAGTTGACTTGGGACCCCGGATTTCGGACCTCGGACTCTCCTTCGGCCTCACCGGAGGCGTCGCCTGCGGTAAAAGCACCGTGGCGCGGTACTTCCAAAACCTGGGGGCCTACATCATTGACGCCGACCAGGTCGGGCACGAGTTGATCGAGCCTGGCCACACCGCTTATCAGGAGATCCTCGATCACTTCGGGAAGGAGATACTCGATCCCGGCGGCCGCATCGACCGGAAAAAGCTCGGCCCCAAGGTATTTGCCGACCCGCAACAACTGCGCCTGCTCAACGCCATCGTCCATCCGCGCATCATCGCGCGCGTGGAGGAGCTGGCGGCCGAACAGCAAAGGTGGAATCCTCACGCCGTAGTGATCGTCGACGCGGCGCTGATTTTCGAGTCGGGCATCGGCGGAATCATGCGCAAGATCATGGTGGCTTGGTGCCGTCCCGATCAGCAACTGGAACGCCTGATGGCCAAGGCGGGCGTTTCACGCGAGGAGGCTGAGCGCCGTATTCAAGCGCAGATGCCCGCGGAGGAAAAGCTCCGCCGCGCGGACTACCGCATCGATTGTTCGGGGAGCCAGGAACACACGCGCGCGCAAGTGGAGGCGCTTTGCCCGGAGCTGCGCCGGATCGTGGAAGGGCGCTAGGAACTGAGAGGCTCAGCCCTGGCTCTTCTGCCACTCCTCCGCGCGGATGCGAAGCCGGTCAAGCGTGGATTGCACTTCCAGCAGTTTGCCATCTTCCGCAGCGTCATCGCCATCCCGGGGGACCATGATGGGGGGAGCAATGAACATCGCGGCTTGGCTGAAGGGCAAGGGGAATTCCGTAAGGTCCCATGTTTTCCGGAACACGAAAGGGCGACGCACCGCCGCGTGAAAGCACAGGATTGCGGCGCCAGTGGCCTTGGCGAGCACCACCGCGCCGCGCTTGGCGACGAACCGCGGGCCGCGCGGACCGTCAATAGTGAAGGCGGTATCCTGCCCTTCGCGGTGGCAGCGAATCATCTCCATCAAGGCCCTCCGCGCGCCACGCGTACTCGAACCCCGCGCCGCTCCGAAGCCATGCTTCTGAATGATCCGCGCGATGTATTCACCGTCAAAGTTCTGGCTGGTCATGACTACGATGCCCCGTTTCCGCCAGAACCATGTGGCGGCAAAGATCTCGCGGTGCCAGAAGGTGTAAATCAAACCCTTCCCCGCGCGGCGCGCCGCTTCCCAGTTTCCCCATCCGAAGATTTCCCAGCGTAGACTGCGGCCGATCAATAGAACCGCCCAATAGCCAATCCAGGTCACTAGAAATATCTGCGTCCGCTGCCAGCGCGTAAAAGTGCGCGGATTGGCCTTTAAGCGGAACTGGGCATCATCCTGCGAAGCCGGCTCGCCCGCTTCCATCACTCCTCGTGTTTTCCCGCCTTGATCAGTCATAAATGAGTGCTACAGAATTTTCCCCTTCACGATTGTGGGGATTGGGAGATTAGGGAGTCGGGCGCCGGGGGTGACAAGTTCCGCCGGCGCAAACGCCCCAGCATCACCCGCATCAGAAAATACGCGGCGGCGGAGACACCCAGGATGATGTAATACAGACGACTATTCAGCTTCCAAGCAAAGAGGAAACCGTTCAGGGCCAAAGCCCACAGATGCGCCTCGCCCAAGAAAGCCTGGAACCATTTCGGTTGCAAGCCGCCGGCGGGCAGGCGGGGCCGGAGCGACGGCCAGAGACGCGGGACGGCCGCCTGAAAAACCCGATACGCTTCACCTTGCGACTGCGCCATGGCGGCTTCTTCGCGTCCAATCAGGCGCAGCACGATGAGAAGGCTCCCCAGGATCAAAACCAGTCCGCCCGTTCGGCTGGCCAGAAACGCCATGCCCGTGGCCAAAAGCAGATTGCCGAAGTAGAGGGGATTGCGGAGGTGGCGGTAAGGCCCGTCCGCGACCAGTCTTTCCGTGTGCACCGCCGGGTCGAAAACCACTTCTCTGCGCAGATAGGCGCCTCCCCAGGTGCGAATCCAAGCGGCGGCAGTCACCAGTATCGCCGACAGGGCGAACAGACCCTGAATGGCGTGCCGAGCGGCCAGAGAATTCAGATGAGGATCGCTTCCCCTGAACATCCAGCGCGCCAGCGCCTCGGCCGCGTTCAGGTGATCGAATTGGTACAATCCGAAGCCCACAAAAAACGTCAGGCAGATAAACCAGAAGCGATTGCGGAATTCAAAGTTACTTGCGCGCATGCGGGACATCTCCGGGGCTGAAACGGATTAGTTGGTCAGGGCCTCTGACTTCGGAAGAGCAGGAGCCGGGGAATCCTTTCGAAGTCGTGGTCGAGTGTGAAGATGAACGCATTTTCGCGCATCGCCAATGCCGCGAGCAGGCAATCCGCGATGCCAACTTGATAACCGCGTGCGGAGCACTCTGCGACCAGTTCACCCGCACGCAGCCAGGAGTCGCGCTCCGCCTCCAGGTATACCAGCGGTTCCATCGCTTGCATGAGCCCGCGGACCTGTGGGGTGGACCGGCATCCACTCCGCAGTTCTGCCAGGACCACGCCGGCGGTGGCAACTTCCCCCTGGCGTAAGAGGGTTTCCAGGTCTCGACGGAGGGTAGGGTTATTGCGATCGAGAAACTCGATCCAAATAGAGGTGTCAACGAGAACCACGGTGAGTGCGCTCCCACCCTTTCCGCAGAGTCTTCCAGTCAGAGGAAAAACGAACTTTACCCTGAAGCTGAATCAGCTTCTCAATTTTCTTTCTCCGAACAAAATCTTTCAGAACTTCGTGGACGGCCTGGGTCTTCGTTCGGGCTCCCGTTTCCTCCTGTACGGTTCGCAGCATATCATCGTCGATATTTAACGTGGTGCGCATCATACACTCCTTGCATACAGAGTTTGCGAATCCGTATGCAGCACCTAGCATAACATTTGACCACGTTAGATGGCAAGAGGAGCCTGCGGCGAGATTCCAACGGCACGGCGGGAAGGTCACCTCCCAATTCGGCGCAGTTAGGAGGATGCCCTGGCAGCGATATCCGACAAGCCGTTAGCAGCACTCTCTGTCTTCGGCACAAGGTTCCTGGCCACGATTTCCGCAACGTCCAGAATCTCAACGTCGTCGCGCTTGAGGGCGTTGGCGGCGTCGCGCAGCATGATGGGGCAATACGGGCATGCCACGGCCACGGTGGTGGCTTGGGTTTGCATCAGCTCGGCGAGGCGCCGCTGGTTGACGCGCGCTTTGCCCTGCTCGCGAGCGTCATCGGCCACAAAAAGCTGTGCGCCGCCCGCTCCGCAGCATTGCGTGTTCTGGCCATGATGCGCGGCTTCGGTTATGGCCACCCCCGTTGCGTGCAGGATTTTCCTTGGCGCCCGGGTGACGCCGCGTCCCCGCGCCAGGTAGCAGGGATCGTGGTAGGTGGCCTTCAGACCCGACGGTTTGAGGGGGAGCTTGGGTAGCACTTGTTCGATGAATTCCGTATGGTGCCGGACCTCGATTCCAAGCTGCACGTAGGAAGCGATTTGCCGGTAATCCTTATCCAACATCGTGGTGCAATGGGGGCAGCAGGTGACAATTTTCTTAACACGCGCGCCCTCGAAGGACTCCACCAGCTTGCCGGAAAGCTCCATGAAAAGGTATTCATTCCCGGCCCGCCGCGCCGGCTCGCCGCAACAGGTTTCACGCGCCAGCACGCCCCAGGAAGCGCCCGCGGCATCCAGAATCTGCCGCATGGCCTGAGCCACGGCCTGCCCGTGCGGATCAAAACTCAAACCGCAACCCAGCCAGAAGAGCCACTCCTGCGTGCCGTCGAAAATCGGGAACTGTTTCGATTCGATGAGTTTTTGCCGCGTGTCGTGGGCAATGCCCCAGGGGTTGTGGGGAGCCCGTTCCATGGTGGTAAAGAGTTGGTTCACCCGGTCATTGGAGATGCGGCCCTCGCTGGCGAGTCCGCGCCGGAGGTCGAGGATTTTCCTGCCCACGTGCTCGATGCCCACCGGACACACATACTCGCAGGCGCCGCAGGAATAGCATTGGAACAGGTCGTCCTCGGTAATGAAGACCTTGCCCAGTTTCTTTTCTTCCGCCGTACCGGCCACCACATCTCCGCCGGACAGAAGCCCCTGGCGCAGGTCCAGGATGATTTCCTTGGGACTCAGCGTTCCTCCTGAGAGGTTGGCGGGGCAAAGGTCCGTGCAACGGCCGCACTCAACGCAAGCATCGACGTCCAGAACGTCCTTGCGTCCGAGGTCCTTAAAGTGAACCATCCCCAGGTCATCGCCGTCTTCCCGCAGCGCGCGCATGGAACTGGTGGTTTCGGAGCGGAAGAAAATCGTGACCGGAGCAAGAATCAGGTGCAGGTGCTTCGAGAGGGGGATCACCACCAGCAACGCAAAGAACGAAAGGGTGTGGAGCCACCAATTCACTTTCCAAGACAGGCTGCCAACCGGAAACACTCCCCAGCCCAAAAGATAGGTGACCATGAGCGCCGATATCAAAATGGCGACGGCGCCGGAGGTAGGCGAGAGCTTGCCGAGGGCTTTGGGCCTTAAGACGAATCGCCGGAACGACAGGCCGATCATTCCCACCAGCACGGCCACGGCCCATACGGCGACAAACGCGCCGTACCAAGTCCGCTCTCCGGTGGCCTTATCCAGCCCCCGCAAGCCGAGCAGCATGTGGTTGGCGCTGACCCATGCGAAGGCAAAAAATCCCCACAAAACGAAGGCGTGGAGAATGCCCACCACCGGCCGGTCGCGCACCACCCGGTATTGCAGAATGACCTCGACAAAAACCCGCCAGAGGCGCTTGGCGATATGGTCGTGAGGAAGATCACCGTGCTTTGGCCATACCGAAAAAAGCCGGCGGTTGACGGTGCGGAAAAAGAGCCAGACACTGCTTAAGGCAATGGCGATGAAAACGGCTTGCGTTGGGCCGCCCAGGAAGAAGGCGGCACAGGCCGCGAGCGCGATGAAGACAATGACCGCGGAGTTAGCTTTGCTTGAATTTAGGTCCATTAGGGCGTGAGGCTGGCCATCTGCTGCTTGACGGCTTGCGCCACCGTGGCATTGGAGGCGAATTCTTTCTCCACTTGCTCGTAAATCTTGCGCGCCTGAGCCGGCTGCGACTCGCGGTAAGCGTCTGCCATGGCCAGCAGGGCACTCGCCTTGGGCACGGCCAGTGTGGGGTGGTCGGCCAGTTCCCGATAAAGCTTGGCCGCCTCCGGCGTCTTGCCGGACTTTGCCAAATCACCCGCCAGAGCGAATTTTGCCATGGAGGCGATTTCCGGGTCGTGGTCCTGACTGGCTTCGGTCAAAGTCTGCATCGCCCCCTTGTGATCGTCGAGGAGCGATTGGCATACGCCCGCCTGATAACGCGCAATCGCCACTGCCTTGGGCCGTGGGAGCATCTTGTATTTATCCAAAATGGCATCGAATTGCTGAAGCGCTTTCTTGTATTTCTCCTGCGCCGTAGTGTAAGTGGCGGCGCCAGGTTCGCTTTGGCCGGGCGTAGGTTGACCCACGTAAGCGCGGAACGTCGCCAGCGCTTCGCCCAAATCGGCGTTGGCGGCAGCTTCCTGGCGGTCGGTGTAATACTTCAGGCCGCCGGCCAGCCCGACCACGGCGACCACGATGATCGTGACGTTGAGGACTTCCTTGTAATGCTTCTTAAAATACTCTTCGAGCTGAACTAATGTGTCCTTAAATTCGTCGTGCTTCAGTTCATGGCGGTGCTGACGCTCCACAGTTTGGCTCCTTCCCAAAGGCTGATCCCTGCCATCTTAGCAACCCGTCCGAAGGGCGTCAATTGCCGGGTACTGTCCTAATTTCAAATGTAGCGCCGGCTTCCAGCCGGCATTGAGCCGCCAAGTCCGATGTGCGGACTCCGATGGAGTCCATCGGACTCCAGAAATCGGAGATGGCGGCGCTACGTTCAAATTAGAACAGCACCACTTGCCGCTTGAATCGCCGTCCACGTATGCAGCCCTGCCAGTTGGCTTCGGAGGGTTAATCTAAAAGCCTGGGTCTCGCCCGGGCATGACCACAAATCGGCTGATAACGTAGCTAAATGCGGCGCCGGCGAAAACGTCAGAGGGGAAATGCGCTTGCAGGGTAATGCGTGAGAAGCCCACCAAGGTAGCGGCCCCATAAGCCACCCAGGGTACCCAGCGGTGGCTCCCATAACGGTGCGAAAAGACCGTGGCAACAGCAAATGCCGCGATCGTGTGTTCAGAAGGGAAACTTGCGTCCGCGCGGAGGGGCGGCCGATAGGTTTTAAACCAGGTGTCGGAATAGCTTCCTCCCGGCGGGACAGCGCTCGGTCGCAGGCGGCCGGTGGCATTCTTCAAAACCCAGCCCAGAATCCCCGCGTCGACGGCAGCTTCGCCGGCCAGAAGCGAAGTGTGGGTTGCGTACGAATCCTTGCGCAGTAGTCCCAAGGCATAGACCGAGGCAGGGACGAGAGCGGTGCCGACTAGCGCATTCGTTCCGCTAAAACCACGGTTAAATCCAGAAAACGCCGAGGTGGTGCGGAAATAAGGAGTGTCGTGCGGATCGAGCGCTATCAGCCCTCCCAGGATCAGTGCTATCCCCATGGTGGGTTCCCAATGTTCCCCGCGGGCAAGCTTGCCAGGAAATGTCCAGATGTTTTTTTGGTCGCGATAAACGTCGGGGACGATGGACCTCCAGTTAATTGGTCTTTCTTCGTAGATAGAGACCGGCTCAGAGGAAGATTGAGAGGCGGGCCCGCTTTGCGAGTCCTGAGGTGGACCTGCGAAGGCACACGCGCTCGCCATTAGGCACACCCCCACCAAGACTGTCGTCGCCTGCCTGGTCATTTTAATAAGCCTAAATGCTAAATGCTAATTCAGTATGCCATGTGTGGCAACTGAAAACCGCGCGGCGCACGGGCAACGAAGTTCAAAGAAGCGCGGGGTGATGGGCCTTAATCCAGCGCTGGACTTCCCCGCGCAGCTTCTCCGCGAGTGCGGCCATTTCCTTAGCTTCCTGATCGGAGATGCGGCCCCGGGGGTCACTGCGCCGTCCAACCCCCGTCGATAACGATGTCGGTGCCGGTAATAAAAGCTGAGGCGTCGGAACTCAGGAACACGGCCAGCGCTCCAATTTCTTCAACTTTGCCCCAGCGGCCCAGGGGGATCTTGGCGGTGAACTCCGCCAGTTGCACGGGGTCCTGCATCAGCACGCGATTGATTTCCGTGGCGAAGGGCCCGGGGCTGATGGCATTGGCCGTAATGTTGTAAGGGGCCAGTTCCAGGGCCAGGGCTTTGGTCATGCCGAGGACGGCGAACTTGCTCCCACTGTACGCCGCCCGCTGGGGCAGCGAGACGTGCGCCATGGTGGAGGCCACGTTGATGATGCGGCCGAATTTCTTTTCGATCATGCCCGGCACGAAGGCGCGCGTGCAAAGAAACGGGCCGTCTACGTTGGTGGACATCACGTGGCGCCACTCCTCCAGGGTGTACTCGTGGAGTGGCTTGCGAATGTTGATGCCCGCGTTGTTGATGAGAATGTCGGGAACCCCGGCTTGCCGGTGCACCTCGCTGGCGAGTGATGCCACGTCGGCTTCCACGCTGACATCGCCGACCAAGGCGCAGGCCTTGCCGCCGCGTCCGATAATTTCCGCGCGCACGCCCTCCAGCAAATCGCCGCTGCGTGCCACCAGAGCCACCGTAGCCCCCGCCTCCGCCAACGATTCCGCCATCTGCTTGCCCAGACCCTTGCTGGCCCCCGTGACCACCGCCACCCGACCGTCGAGCCTTTGATTTATCATCGTGCCCTCCCTCAGGAAGGAAATGTAGCACATACCCCCGTTAAACCGCTGCATCCGTGCCGCAATTCGCATATAATGGCCGCGCCGGGCTCGCCACCTGGTTTCGCAGGAAAGTCATTTTTCCTCGCAGGAGAGACCTGTCGCCGTGAAAATCGTCGTGTGCATCAAGCAAGTTCCCGCTCGAGACTCTGCGTTGCGCTTGAACTCCGGCGCCGCCTGGGTGCAGGAAGCCGATCTGGGCTTCGAAGTGAATGAGCCGGATATTTTTGCGCTGGAAGAAGGCCTGCGCCTGAAGGAAAAGCACGGCGGCGAGGTGGTGCTGGCCACGCTCGGACCGGCGCGCGCCCAGCAGGCGATCAAGGAGGCGCTGGCGAAGGGGGCCGATCGCGCCCTGCACCTGGACGACCCTGCCTTCGGCACGCTCGATGCTTTCGGCATCGCGCGCGCTCTGGGCAAGGCAATCCAAAAAGAGAAACCCGACATTGTTCTGACCGGATTGCAGTCCGACGATTTCGGGGCCGCCCAGACCGGCGTGGTGCTGGCGGAATTCCTCGGCCTGCCGCATTCCACCATCATCATGGAGATTCAAGTGGAAGGCGGCGCGCTGCGCGTGAAGCGGGAGTTGGAAGGCGGCTGGTTCCAGTGGATCAGCTTGCCGCTGCCTGCCGTGATTACCATTCAGTCCGGCATCAACAAGCCGCGTTACGCCACACTGAAGGGCATCATGGCGGCGAAATCGAAGCCCGTGAAAAAACTGAGCGCGGCTGATCTCGGCCTCACCGCCGAGGACTTGGCCCCGCGCCAGCGCATTGCCAGAATCTATACTCCCATGAAGGCTGGCCAAACTGAGTTCTTGCAAGGCAGCCCGAAAGAAATCGCCGCGCGCCTCGCCGACAAACTCAAGAACGAGGCGCGCGTTATCTAGAGGTAGCGCCGGCTTCCAGCCGGCAGGTGTCGTCCAGAAGGGCGGCGATTTAATTCGCTTTAGCGTCGATCTCCGATCGACGTTTCGGCGGTCGGAGACCGCCGCTACAGAACAAGGAGGTTCACCATGTTCGTTCACATTTGGAGAATGCGAGCTCGCAAGAAGCGCGTCGAGGATTATGAGAAATTCGGCCGTCAGGTGACACTCCCCTCGCTCAAGAAAATCGACGGCTGCGTGGGAGCTCACTTCATCAAAATCTTCGAGGCGCGCAAGCCGGAGTACCTGTGGCTGGTGTTCTGGAGAGATCACAAGGCGCTGGATCAGGCGCGCGCCAACCCGTTATGGCGCGAACAAATCAAGCGCTTCGAAGCGGGTAATTACTATAAGTCGATTCCGCTCGAATTCGTCTGCGAAACGCTGGAATCCTTCACGGCGGACTTGACACGGCCCAAGCGAGCCGCCAAGCCGGGAAAGGCCAAGAAAGCTGCGCGAGCGGAAGAGCCGGAACCGGAAAAGTCGCAAGCGGCAGAATCCGCCCCGGAGGAGCCATCCCCAGCGGCTACTACCGGACCAATGGTGGAAGGGGAGTAGGGTGTTCGCATTTTGAATTTGTGATTTTGGATTGAGGAAGGAGAGCGGGCAAGGCAGGCGCAAAGTGCTGAGGAGCGGCGCGTGACCCTTGCCCAACCCCTGGCACCCAGAACCTGATACCTGACACCTGATACCTAATACTTACTATGGCTAATCACATTTTGGTTTTTGCGGAACACCAGGGGGGCAAGCTGACCCGTCCTACGTGGGAGGCGCTGGCGGCTGGCCAGCACCTTGCGCAAGGTTTGGGGACTACCGTCACCGCCGTGCTTTTGGGAAGCCATCTCGCGTCGCTGGCGTCAGACCTTGCGCCTGCCGTTCAGGAAGTCCTGACGGTCGATTCGCCCCTGCTGGCGGAGTACACGGCGGACGGTTATACGCTCGCACTGCGCGCTGTGATCGAGCAGCAAAAGCCGCGCTTCGTGGTCTTCAGCCACACTTATCAAGTGCGTGACTTTGCGCCCAAGCTCGCCGCCGCCCTGGATCGCGGTTTGGTGAGCGATTGCCTGGGCTATCGGAATGAAGAGGGGAAGCTCATTTTCGTTCGCCAGGTTTTCCAGGGGAAGTATTGCGCCGACGTCGAATTGGTGGGCCAAGCGCCCTACTTCGTCTCGTTTCAGGCTGCAGCATTTCGCGAAGATGCGGTCGAGCGCGGCGCGAGCGCGGCCCCCATCACCCCCGTGGCGGTGGAACTTGCCCCGGATTCCATTCGCGCCAAACCCGGTGAGCGCTTCCGTGAAGCCAAGCAGGCCGTGGACCTGACCCAGGCAGGACTTATTGTTGCGGTGGGCCGCGGGATTAAAGCGCCTGAGAACGTTGCCCTCGCGCAAAAGCTTGCCGACGCCTTGGGGGCCGAGCTTGGCGCCTCTCGTCCCATCTGTGACAACGGTTGGCTGCCCATGGACCGACAAATCGGAAGCTCCGGGCAAACCGTGGTGCCCAAGCTCTACGTGGCGCTGGGAATCTCCGGCGCCATTCAGCACATGGTGGGCATGAAGGGCTCAAACACGGTCGTGGCCATCAATAAGGATAAGGAAGCGCCCATCTTTGAAGTCGCCACTTACGGAATCGTCGGAGACCTCTTTGAAATCGTCCCCCCGCTGATCGAGGAAATCAAAAAGGTGAAGGCCTAAGACTGGCGTGGGCTGGCGCAGACCTGCTGGAGGCCTGAGGCTGGTCAACGAAAAGGCGCTGACCTAAACAACAGGTCCGTGCTTCACGCTCAGACTAGCAGACATATAGGTTTGAAGCACCTTGAAGGCCGCCTCTGGGAAATGCGGCTTAAGGGCCGCAGTGGAATTTCGCGGGCACTCTATGTGGCGGCCGCTGGCTCGCGAGTTGTAATTGTGCGGGTCTTCGTGAAATAAACGGAGAAGACACCACGACGCGAGATCGAGCTGGCGCTTGCCCGCGCAAAAGCGGTTCATTAAGAAGGAAGGTGTACCCGTGCCGCGTATATCCGACATGCACAAAAGATGGATGGAAGAGCCGGAGTACCAGAGGGCGTACCAAGCTCTCGAGGGAGAATTCGGTTTAGCCAAGGCCGTGCTCGAGGCCCGGAACCGGGTCGGCCTCACGCAGGCTGAATTGGCCCGGAAGATGGGGACAACGCAGCCGGTCCTTGCCCGGCTGGAAGGTGGGCGGGCGCGCCCCTCGATGCGGACTCTCGAGCGCCTGGCGCGGGCTACCGGGACTCGCTTGCTCATCCGGTTCGAACCTCGCCACGCGAAACGGGCAGCAGACTGAGGCCCGGGCGCACACACCTCTTGAAGGTTCGCGGCTTGTCTCCATCGGCAGGTAAAAGCCGCGGACCTAAACAACAGGTCCGCGCTACTAGTTACCTCAATTTTATGGTATCTTCCGCCCATGTCAAATCCAACCATTCCCAACACTCCGCCTCAGTTCAAGACGGCCGAATATCCCGGCCAACCCGGCAGCGCCCGGTGCAAATTCTGCAACCAGACCCTCACGGGAAATTATTTTCGCGTGAATAAGTCCATGGTGTGCGCGGCCTGTGCTGAGCAGGTAAAGCTCAAAATTCCCAAGGATAATCATGCGGCGTTCACACGTGGACTGTTATTCGGCGTGGGTGGCGCCATCCTGGGACTGATTCTCTACGCCGTTTTCGGCATCGTTACAGGATTGATGGTCGGATACGTTTCCCTGGCTGTGGGCTGGATCGTGGGCAAGGCCATGATGATGGGCTCGGGCGGAATAGGTGGGCGGCGATACCAGATTGCCGCCGTGGTTTTGACCTACGCCGCGGTCTCCATGGCTGCGGTTCCGATCTACATTGCGCAAGCGTCCAAAGCCCACAAGGCAGCTCCCACCGTCCAATCCCGATCCGTGCCCAATTCGGCGGAGCAATCTTCAGGGAATGGCGCACCGGCCCCAGAACCAAGCCCGCCAGCGGGGAAGCGTCAAGCAAATTTCGGGGCGGCACTGGTGACACTGGCGCTGGTGGGATTGGCCTCGCCCTTCCTCGAATTGCAGGATCCTTTTCACGGACTGATCGGCTTGGTGATCCTTTTCGTGGGAATGCAGTTTGCTTGGAAGATCACGCAAGGAATATCGCTCCAAATCTTCGGGCCGTTCAAGTTGTCCACGCCAACGGCAGGACGACCGACTGCCGGTTAGCGCCGCGCTGCTAATACCGTGTCCTCCATTATCCTGCCACCATCGCATTTCTGCTCAAGCTGCTCGAGCGAGCTAGCGCCTGGGGCTCTGGAGTGCCCGCAATGCCACGCCCTGGTGCATGCCGCAGCGTTGGAGCGAATGGCCTCGCAAGCCAGGGAGTTGGAAAATCAACGCAACCCCTTGGCGGCGCGCGAGCGCTGGCTGGAAGCGTTGAAGCTTTTGCCCGCGGAATCCTCGCAGGCGGAATGGGTGCGCGACCACGTGCGGCAACTGGCCTTGGCGGCGCGGCCCGCGCCTCAGCCGGGTTCAACCCATAAATGGGCGAGCAGGCTGGGGCCGCTCGCGCCGCTGGCGATCGCGCTCTCCAAGGCCAAGGTTCTCCTCGCCATTTTCAAGCTGAATTTCTTGCTCAGCTTGGCGGCCTTCATTGGGGTCTACTGGGCTCTGTACGGTCCAAGATTCGGCTTAGGGTTTGTGGCGCTGATTTTGCTTCACGAGATTGGGCACTTCATTGACGTCAAACGCCGGGGCCTACCTGCCGAGATGCCGGTGTTCCTGCCGGGGCTGGGCGCCTACGTGCGCTGGCAGGCTCTGGGGGTTTCGCGAGAAACGAGGGCTGCCGTGAGCTTGGCCGGGCCGCTGGCAGGGTTCCTTGCGGCGGCAGCCTGTGCCTTGGTCTGGTGGCATACGGGCAATGGAATCTGGGCAGCGCTCGCCCGCGCCAGCGCTTGGCTGAATGTGCTCAACCTGATCCCGGTGTGGGTGCTGGATGGCGGCCAGGCCGTCATAGCCATGGACAAACAGGAGCGAGTGTGGCTTCTGACGTCTTGTCTGGCTCTTTGGCTTCTACTCGGCCAAAACGTGTTTTGCCTGGTGGCACTAGGGGCAGGATACCGCATCTTCACCAAAGATCTCCCCCCTCAACCCAGCCGGGCCACCACCGCCTACTTCATCAGCGTCCTCACGGGGCTGGGGCTGGTGATGTGGCTTTTGACGGAGCACACCGCTCTCGGACCGCGGTAACAGCCATTGCGGCAGCCTTGTGGGTTTCCGCCTGCCTGATTCACTTCTTCGGAATCCAGGTAAATTCTCCCCACTTCGACTCCTGCACGCGGCAGGCGTTGACGTCGAAAGACCGCAATGCTTCCGAGTGGCCCATGATTTTTTCCGCCGTAATCGAGTCCACTTCAAAGCGCACGGTGAGAGAGCAGAGCTTGGTGTCCTTCCCCGTGGGCGCTCCGGGAATAGCAAAGAGCATGTTAATGCGCGAAGTGCCTTCCCACTTGGACCCCGCCCTTCGGCACTCGGTGTGGATGTAGGCGCCTTGTTTGGCCGCGGCGGAAGGTATGTTTACCCACTCCGCGCGAAACAAATCATTCGTCACTTCCACACGAAAGTCGTGCTTGGTGGCCTCGGAGTACCAGAGCTTGGGGAGTTTGCCGAGGGCGGGCGTGGAGGCCGCCGGGGCAGATTTCGCATCAGCCGTTGGCTTTTGGGCGGCCGCAGTGAATGAGCAGATCACCAAGAGTAATATTAGGATCATCCGCGCGTGTTTCCACTCGATAAGTGCCGGTCTCAATGTGTCCTCCTCGATGTCCGCTTTGACCGCTCCATTTCCATCATTGCGTCGCCGCTGAAACACCTTCCGCCAAAGCAAGAGCCTCATTCTAACCGGCCCTTACCAGCCAAGCCACCAAAAACCGCGCTTCGGCGCCACGCAACAAAGCCCCCAGTGTGCAAATGCATCCAGCCTCCACCACAGAGTAACACACAGGGTTAATGCTCTTGTAACGTCCGGCGTAGTATCCGCCCGTGCTTGTGCTCGCAAGCGGGAGGTCAATTCGACAGAACGTGACTCCTCTTGCTCATGGGGAAAGGGTTTGACCCGCAATGTAGGGATGGATATCCTTACTGTAGGGATGGAGGGTAAGGAAATGGCAAATTCCAGCGTCATCAGCACCAAAGGGCAGGTCACGGTGCCGAAGAAAATTCGCACTCGTTTGGGCTTGAGAATCGGGGATCGGGTGGAGTTCGTAGTCAAGGGAAATTACACGATCATTCGGCCGGTTCGACCTGCCGGAAACCCTTTCGAGAAATACGCAGGGGCTTTGGGAACCTTTCCTGGCGGAATCGCGGAGATCAACGAATGGGTCCGAAGCCTGCGGGACGAGGAGCCTGAAAAAGGGTGAGAACGGCCATTGATACCAATGTTATCTCCGCTCTCTGGTCCGGTAGCCCGGTCGTTCCACAGGTGACAGCCCTGCTCGGGCGAGTTGCAACAGAGGGTGCACTGGCGGTCTGCGGGCCGGTTTATGCGGAACTTGTCGCACATCCGAAAGTCACCCAGCGGTTTGTTGATCAGTTCCTTGCCACAACACGCGTGGAGGTGGATTTTGACTTGGATGAGCCCGTCTGGCGCGAGACGGCGCAGCGATTTGCCGACTACACCCGTCGCAGAAGGAAATCGGCGGGTGGGGGGGCCAGACGTTTGGTGGTCGACTTTATAATCGGCGCGCACGCGTCACTGCATGCTGATCGCCTATTTACTTTTGACCCCCGTTTCTACACACAGGATTTTCCCAAGCTTCCGCTGATTGGATTGGAGGCGTTATGAAAGAAACCGTCATCATTTCAGCTTGCCGCACGGCCATCGGGAAATTTCAGGGTTCGCTTACACCTTTTTCCGCGGTGGATTTGGGCGCGTTCGCCGTCCGCGAGGCGGTGCGCCGGGCGGGCATCGATCCGGCGCAGGTCGATGAAATCATCATGGGCAACGTGGTGCCGGCGGGATTGGGCCAGAACCCCGCGCGGCAGGCGGGCCTGAAGGGTGGCCTCTCGAATCGCGTCGCCGCCATGACCATCAACAAAGTCTGCGGTTCGGGACTGAAGGCCGTGGGGCTGGCGGCTCAGGCGATTCAGACCGGCAATGCTGAAATCGTGGTGGCGGGCGGCATGGAGTCGATGACCAACTGCCCCTACCTCCTACCCCAAGCGCGCGCGGGGATGCGCCTCGGGCACGGCAAAGTGCTCGACTCCATGATCACCGACGGCCTGTGGGATGCCTACGAGGACTTCCACATGGGGATGACGGGCGAGCTGGTGGCGGAGAAGTACGGCATCACCCGCCAGCGCCAGGATGCCTATGCGGTGGAGAGCCACCGCCGCGCCATCGACGCCATCATGAATGGCCGCTTCCAGGACGAGATCGTGCCCATCGCCATCAAGCAGAAGAAAGGTGACCCCATTGTGTTCGCGACCGACGAATCCCCGCGCGCGGACACCTCGCTCGAAGCGCTCGCCAAGCTCCGGCCCGCCTTCAAACCGGAGGGCACAGTGACCGCCGGGAACGCTCCGGGCACGAACGACGGCGCGGCAGCGCTGGTGGTGACGTCGCTTGGTAAAGCGCACGAATTGGGGAAGACGCCCCTGGCGCGCATCGTGGGCCAAGCCGTGAGCGGCGTCGCGCCCAAGTGGGTGATGATGGCCCCGGTGGACGCCGTACGCATGTTGCTCAAGAAGCTCGACTGGAAAACCGAGGACGTGGACCTGTTCGAACTGAACGAAGCTTTCTCCGCCCAGGCCATCGCGGTCATACAAGAATTGGGCCTCGACCCCGCCAAAACCAACGTGAACGGCGGCGCGGTGGCGTTAGGTCACCCCATCGGAGCCTCCGGTGCCCGCGTCCTCGTAACGCTGCTCTACGAAATGGCCCGGCGCAATGCCAAGCGCGGCGTGGCCGCGTTGTGCCTGGGTGGCGGCAACGCCGTGGCGCTGGCAGTGGAGCGATCTGGCGATTAAGCAAACGTAGCGCTTGTCTGGTAGGTCCGCATCCTTTCATTGGTAATGGAGGATCGACCGCAGAATTTGCAAAGCATGTTGACGCCAGCCCGGACAAGGGAAATTGCGATGAGCTCAATTTTTGCAGAGGAAAAGATTAAGAGGTTTCGTTCGTTTCAGCCCGCGAGGTTCCGCTATCTTTTGCGTCTCACGATGGAAATCCTACCAGCATGGGACGGTACAGTTTCACGAGATGTTGAGGTGGTGCTAAGCGACGCGCTGCTCCCGGAGAGTCGTCGGTTGAAGCTGAAGTTCATTAACTCAAGCGACGTGAAGATCGGTTCCTTGTGGTGTTTGGGCGGGTGTGTGATCGAGATCCGCGACATTTCTGACAGACAGCTTGAGAGCACAACATACAGTGTTGCCGATGTGGAGGAGCACGACTTTTCCTTGAACTGTCAGGACTTCGAATTTGAAGTAACCAATCAGCCAGCGTAACGGGACCTGTTTGGTAGGTCCGCGGCTTTTCGTTGGCAATCGGGGACCGACCTCAGACCTTGCAAACAGGTCCGCGCCACCCCGACGAACCCAATTGATGAAAAGCTCTTCGAGACGGGTGCTCTCATGGATGAAGATCAGGTGGAGAAGATCAAGAATGGTCGATTACTCGAAGTGATTCGCATGCGGCCTGCGTTGTGGCTTGGCAAGCGGTCACTATCGGCCTTATGGCATTTTCTGGCCGGGTGGGGGACAGCATTGCTCATGTACGATATTAAGGCGGCGCGTCAATTGCCGGACGATTTCCACGACTGGGTGGCCTATCGCCTGCATTTTCGCGAGTCGACGGCGGGATACACTGCCATGATCCTAAAGCGCGTCCCTGATGAGTCCGCGGCTCTCGACCGTTTCTTCGAACTGCTCGATGAGCATCACCATCGCCAGGCCTGCGTCATCGCCCGACTTTTGGGGCACAAGAAAACATACTATAGGGAAGTTGTGCAGGATGGAGTGCGGTCGAGCGTGACTGTTCCTTATCCCCAAAATCTCAGCTTTGTTTCCTACACCGACGACCGAGGTTTCTTCGTTGTTTATGATCAGGAAGAATCGGTGCCTCCAATTGGAAGTCGCTTTTATGCCAGTCTGAGCTCGTTTGAGTTCGGGATTACTGCGGAAACCCCGGGTTTGCAAATTCTCCATCGCGACGTATTCAACCGCTGGCTACTTGAGGATGAGCAATACCTCACGGAGCTTCGAGCGCGTCGGGCTAGTGCTGAGGCGGATAAAGGAGGCTAGATTTCGATGCGTCTCCGGGAGGACGAAGATTAAAGGATGGCCTTGGCAACCCGACGGGCAGCTTCGGGATTGTCTATTTGAACGTGTCGAACAATGCCCTCAAGCTGGTCGGCGGCTTCGGTTGTCCACTGGATGCGGGTCACGATTCGAAGAGCCGGTCAATGCGGCTGACCACTTCCTCGTGATCGATCAGGTGGCCTTGATCGGCGGACGCGATGCCGCGCTGAACGCCTTCCACGAAGCGCGCCTGCCGTTCGAGCATGTGGCTGACCGTCTCTTCCACCACCTGCGCGGCGTCCTTGCCTTTGCGGGCAGCAAATTCCTTGAGCTGCGCTTCGGTATGAGGAGTAAAGTTAACTTCCATGCTCGCTAGTCTAGAAGCTTGTGGGCTTGATGTCAATGGCGGCGCCCGCGCAACATATCGGCCCGGTGGGCGACAAAGCATGAGCAGTAAGGGTAGCGCGCCTCTTTGCTAGGTCCGCGGCTTTTCGTCGGTAACCGGGTACCGAGCGCGGACCTTGCAAAACAGCCTTGCGTCAGCCCGCAGTTTGAGATTGTAGCGGCGAGTTTACCTCGCCATATGGCGTCGTTCCGATCAAATCGGGACAAGTGCCGCCGCCGCTACGTCAAACTGTTTCACCACCCGCCTCTGTTTGTTCTTGACAAAGCCTAGAGGTGTCGGTATACTTAATTGTGAAGTCCGCGCCTGGGAATGAAAGGCAGTGGCCATGCCGAGCCCGGAAGGCTCCAACCTCTGCCCCCTGTGGCGATTACGCCACGTCTTAAACAAACAAAGAGTCACTTACGGAGGCTGCCTTACAAAAAAGATGTTAACTTATGCCGTTCGAAGCCGGTATGTCTATGAAAACAAAGAAACTCATGACAGAATGTCCGACGAAGAGTCGGACATTTACGTCGATATGACGTGTGTTCGACAGGAATTTGCGGATTCGGAACCGCGAATGACAAGAAATTTTGCAATTAAGTGATTTAGCGACTTGGTGATTGGCCAAATAATCCACTATCTTTATTGAGGCTCGTATGCCAAGCCAACCGGAATAGTTGCAAGAGAAATCGTTAAATCGCCAAATCACCAAATAATAGGATGCCCTCATGAATGAATTGGAAAATCACAAGATCGCTAAGTCACCCAATCACATAGTCGCCGTCGTCGGCGCGGGCCAGATGGGGCACGGCATTGCCCATGTGATGCTGCGCGCCGGGCATATTGTGCTGTTGCTCGATACTTCGGAAAACTTCGTCGAGGCGGGCGCGAAACGTATCGTTAAAGGCTTGGCGCGCGATGTGGAAAAAGAGCGCCTGACGGCTGAACAGCGCCAGCAGGCGCTTACGCGGCTAAAGACCACGACCGTGGCGGAGGAGTTGGCCGCGGCCGACTTCATCATCGAGGCGGTGACGGAGAAATTCGAAGTCAAAGCCAGCGTCTTTCGTTCGCTCGAGCCGCACTGCCGCCCGGAGACGATTTTCGCCTCGAACACTTCTTCGATTTCCATCACCCGCCTCGCCGCCGCGACCGACCGGGCCGGCAAGTTCGTGGGCCTGCACTTTTTCAACCCCGTGCCGGTCATGAAGCTGGTGGAAGTCGTGCCGGGCCTGCAAACCTCGCCCGAAACGGTTGAGAAGGCTATCGCGCTGGCCACCTCGGCAGGCAAGACTCCGGTGCGCGTGAATGATTTTCCCGGATTCGTTTCCAACCGCGTGCTGATGCCCATGATCAACGAGGCGGTCTTCTGCCTGATGGAAGGCGTGGCCGACGCCCAAGGCATCGACAATGTGATGAAACTGGGCATGAACCATCCCATGGGGCCGCTGGAACTCGCCGACCTGATCGGCCTGGACGTTTGCCGGGATATTATGTTGGTCCTTTACGAGGGCTTCCACGACTCGAAGTATCGCCCCTGCCCGCTGCTCGAAAAGATGGTCGCTGCCGGCTGGCTGGGTTGCAAGGCCGGGCGGGGGTTCTACGAGTATCCTAAGAAGTAGGCAGCGGGCAGCGAGCACTGGCCCGCGGGCAGTGCCGGTTCGTAGCGGCGAGTTCACCTCGCCATATGGCGGCGTAAAGCCGCCTCTACGTCAAACTGGAGCAGTACCGGCAGAGGCGATCCTTGCATTTTGTACACGCGATGGCCAGAATTCAAGGATGGCCGCCGTTAAGCGGCTGGGGTGCAAGGCGGGCAGGGAGTTTTACGAGTATCCGCGCAGCTAGTGCGTGAGGTATGATGGTTTTGGCTGAATGATGACGCTAAGTCTGAACGGCAGTTTAGTTGCTGATGCCCAGTTTGAACCTAAAAATGCAGGCGGCGAACGCGCTGAGGGTGGCATTGACTGAGGATTCCTTGGCCGTCGATCTCTCCGATGGGCGGACGGTTTCGGTGCCCCTCATGTGGTATCCGCGGCTCCTCCACGGGAGTCCCCGAGAGCGAAACAATTGGCGGCTGATTGCAGGCGGCGAAGGCATACACTGGCCCGACCTTGACGAGGACCTGAGCGTGGAAGGCATTATCTTGGGGCGTGCGTCCGGCGAAAGTCAGGCGTCGCTGAAACGTTGGCTTGCGAGCCGCGAAGCAGCCGCCAGGCAGCACCGCGTTCCCCGGTCAAAATCCAATCGCCAGACGCCACGCGCAGGGCGGCACGCGGCACGGCAGGCCTGACGAGGTTGCACTCCCAGGTGACCTGGGAAGGACCTCTCCGTACGGGGGTATTAAGATTTCCTCATCCCATCTTGCCGGGCCGCCGATAATAAATTGTCAAGGAAATAAGACAGACCATTGAAAGTTGAGGGATAACAAAATGCCGGAAGAGCGAAGTGAAAAAAACAAGGCTGTCGACCTGGCGTTGACGCAGATTGAGAAGCAATTTGGCAAGGGCTCGATCATGCGCCTGGGCACGAAGGACATTCTGGTGCCGGTCGAGATCATTCCCACGGGCGCCATCTCTTTCGACGCGGCCTTGGGTATGGGCGGCATGCCGCGCGGCCGCGTGGTGGAGATCTTCGGCCCCGAGTCAAGCGGTAAGACCACGATTGCGCTGCACATTGTGGCCGAGGCGCAGAAGCGCGGCGGCATGGCGGCTTATGTGGACGCCGAACATGCGCTCGACGCCGGCTACGCCAAGAAGCTGGGCGTGGACGTTGACAACCTGCTGGTCTCGCAGCCCGACTATGGCGAGCAGGCGCTCGAGATCGTGGAAACCCTGGTGCGCTCGAACGGCATTGACGTGCTGGTCATCGATTCCGTCGCGGCGCTGGTCCCCAAGGCCGAACTCGACGGCGACATGGGGGATTCGCTTCCCGGCCTCCAGGCCCGGCTGATGTCGCAGGCGTTGCGCAAGCTTACGGCGGTGGTCTCCAAATCCAAAACCTGCCTGATCTTTATCAACCAGATTCGCGAGAAAATCGGGGTGATGTTCGGCAACCCCGAAACCACCACGGGCGGCCGGGCTCTCAAGTTCTATTCCTCCGTGCGCGTGGACATCCGCCGCATCGCCTCCATCAAGGACGGCGACCGCGTGGTGGGCAACCGGACCAAGGTGAAAATCGTTAAAAACAAAATGGCCGCTCCCTTTCGGGAGGCAGAATTTGATATTCTATTCGGCGAGGGGATTTCGAAAGAGGGTGATCTGATCGATATCGCCGCCGAACACAACATCCTCGAGAAGAGCGGCGCTTGGTTTTCCTATGGGGGTGAGCGCATCGGGCAGGGCCGGGAAAACGCCCGGCAGTTCCTGCGCGACAATCCCGATGTCTTGAAGAAACTAGAAGGCCAGGTGCGAAAAGCCCTGAACCTTCCCGGACATCCCGAGCCGGCCGCCGCCGCGGCTGCGGCGTCTGCCGAGGGCCCAGCCCCGGCTCGTGTCAAGAAATAAATGGCGGGGGGATGGCTCCCTAAAGCCATCCCCGGACGTGGCACGGGCAGCCTGCCCCGATTCATCGGGGTCCCGCCCGTGTTAAATCATGGCCAAGCACTTGTCCTGAGCGGAGCGAAGGATGGCCATGCCACAATGATGCTGCTGGGCAAGATCACCTTCTTTCGTTTTCCGGCGCCAGCGGAAACGAGACGAAGGCCAACGTCAACCTTCGAACTAAGGAGAGCAGTGGAAAACCTATCAAAACGACTTGCCATTCTGGCCTTGGCAACTGCTTGGTTGTTGGGGATGCAATTTGCCGGCGCCGCGCCGCGCGGCAGTTCAGGGAACCTCGACATCTCTCCCGGTACTGCTGCAAAGAAATCCACCGCTGCTAAATCCACCGCGCGCAAGACGACCGCTACCCGGCGCAGCATCCGCCGTTCCCGGCAGGTGCGGGACCCCTGGGGCCTAAGTTCCTACGGCGATCCGGCGGCGGGAGACAACCCGGCGGGCGAAGATCCCGTGATTCGGCAGGCGGCCCTCGACGCCCTCGGCAACTGGAACGGCAGCATTGTGGTTGTCGACCCGAACAACGGGCGCATTCTGAGCATGGTCAATCAGAAGCTGGCGCTTTCGAGCGGCTTCACGCCGTGCTCGACGATCAAACCTTTGGTGGCGCTTGCCGCCCTCCGGGAAGGCATTATCACGCCCACCACCAAGCTCTACGTGGGCAACCGCGAGCGCATGAACGTTACCGAAGCCCTGGCCCACTCGAACAACGTTTTTTTCCATAAGCTGGGCGAGATGCTTGGTTTCAAGCGCATCACGGAATATGCGCAGGCGTTCGGCCTGGGAGAAAAGGCCGGGCTGGACATTCCGGGTGAGTCGGCCGGCCGCTATCCGTCCGCTCCGCCTAAGGAAGGGGGCGTAGGATTCCTCGCCTATTGCGGCACGGATATAGACCTGACCGCATTGCAATTGGCCGCCATCATTTCCACGATCGCCAACGGCGGCACCCTTTACGCGTTGCAGTATCCACGTACCGCCGAAGAAATTGCCGCGTTCCAACCGGTCGTGCGGCGGCGACTTGATAACCTGGCTGATTATATTCCGCAAATCCACGATGGCTTGGCGGGATCCGTGCTTTATGGGACCGGCCGCTCCGCCTACGATCCGGAACTTGCCATTTATGGGAAAACTGGAACGTGCAGCGAGAACGGTGCGCGTCTGGGCTGGTTTGCCTCTTACGCGGGCGAACTTCATCCCCAATATGTGGCCGTGGTCTTACTGCGCGGTGGGAGAATGATGTGGGGCCCGCACGCCGCGGAAATCGCGGGGCACTTTTATCGCGGCCTGATGCAAAGGGAACATTCCGCGCAGGCCAGCCGCGGAGTTTCCTCCTCGCCTGCTTCCGGGCGATAACTTGTCATATGGATGCCAAGCGTGAAGCGGCAATGGAAATTGTGCGCCGTCTGAGGTCGGGGGGATTTCCGGCGTATTGGGTGGGCGGGTGTGTGCGCGATATGTTGATGGGCCGCGCGCCCAAGGATTATGACGTGACTACGGGCGCAACGCCCGATCAGGTGCTGCGGCTTTTCCCCGACGCGCTCACGGTGGGCGCCAAGTTCGGAGTGGTCATCGTTCCGCACCGGGCGGGAAACGTCGAAGTCGCAACCTTCCGCAGCGATGGAGTTTATGCGGACGGGCGGCACCCCCAGGAAGTCTGCTACGCTCAAACCCCGCAAGAAGATGTGCAGCGCCGGGACTTCACCATCAACGGCTTGCTCTTCGACCCGCTCAGTGACCAAGTACTGGATTACGTGGGAGGACAAGCTGACATCCGCGCCCACCGCCTGCGGACCATCGGCGATCCGGTCGAGCGCCTCAGTGAAGACCGTTTGCGTATGCTGCGCGCGGTGCGCTTCACGGCCCGCTTCGGTTTCAAGCTGGACCGCGCTACGCTCGAGGCCATCCGCGAGTTGGCGCCGCAGATCCACGCCGTAAGCGCAGAACGCATCCGCGATGAAATCGTGAAGATTCTCACCGAGGGGCCGGCACGGGCCGGGTTCGAGTTATTGGACGAGTCCGGTATGCTGCACGAGGTATTGCCGGAAATCGAAAGCCTCCAGGGCGTGGAGCAGCCGCCGGAATTCCATCCCGAGGGCGACGTATGGATTCACACGCTGATGATGCTCGAGGGATTGCGGCAGCCGACTCCCACACTGGCTCTGGGCGTGCTCCTGCACGACGTGGGCAAGCCGCCGACCTTCACCATCCGCGAACGTATTCGCTTCGACAACCATGTGGAAGTGGGCGCCAGGATGGCGGAGGAGATCTGCGGCCGCTTGCGGATTTCCACGCGCGAGACCGAACGCATTGTGGAATTGGTGCGGCATCATCTACGTTTCAAGGACTTCCCCCGCATGAAGCGCTCAACGCAACTCCGCTTTCTCCGCATGGAAGGATTTAAGGAACACCTGGAGTTGCACCGGCTGGATTGTCTCGCCAGTCATGGCGATTTGACAAACTACGAACTGGCTCGGAGGATGCTGGAAGAAACGCCCAAGGAAGAGATCAAACCCGCGCCCTTGCTGCGCGGTGACGACCTGATTGCGCAAGGTTATGGCCCTGGTCCGATTTTTAAGACCATCCTCCAGGCCATAGAAGACGCACAGTTAGAAGGGCGCATACACGACCACGCCGAGGCCGTGCGACTCGTCCAAGAGCAGTTCCCCGTCAATCGGCGGTAACCCCCGGTTCAGCTCAGGGACCGCACGAAAAGGAATACCAAACCACTTACGGCAACCAGGGCCACGACGATCATGCCAATCTTGTAATAAAGGAACTTGCGGTCCTCAGGGGCCGTAGAACTTTGGTCAATCATCTGGAACATGGCGACCTCCTTGTTTCGCGCCCACTTCCTCGGGCGTGGAGGCTAACCAATGGGGAATTACGTTGGCCGCAGGATGAGCCGAGATGAAGGGGGAGCGTCTGGAACCGCCCGTTGCAGCTTCGAACGCCGCCACTCCTTCGGACCGATCGTGCGGCGAAACCGCTACTCTTTATGGTTTATACTGTAGACCTAATTCTTGAAATGTCAAGCGGCGGCCGTCGCAGTTCCATCTCCCGAGTTTCACCGCCGCACCATCCCGTGCCTCATCGGCAGCTATCTTCCACCAGGATGGCGTGGGCTTCACGTGGGCCGTGGACGCCTCGGATCAGGATTTGCTCGATATCCGCTGTCCGGCTCGTGCCGGTGATGAACACCACGGAGCGTCCGGCGGTGGAGCGGCCCGGGAAGTTCGAAATCGGTAGCCTGGCCAGGACTTCATCGAGCGAACCCACAAGTTGGCTCCGCCGGTAGAGGGCAATGTGGATCGGGGGGGCGAGCGAGGCCACCTGGACTCTTTCCGTGGCGCTGCTCAACACCAAGGTGCCGCTTTCCGCCAGCACGAAATCGACACCGGTGATGCCGGCCCCGGCTGCGAAACTGGCTTTATTGAAGTCAGGGAGGGCATCTGTTCCCACAACTTCCACTCCGGCCGCCCAGGATGTTACGGAGTTATTGAGGGCGGTAAGCCGGTCCGCGATGCCCAACTCGGCCAGCAAAGGGTTCCCGGACATAACCACGGCCTGGGTTTCCGCCGGCGCCAGGATCTTTTGGCAGACGGCCTCCAGTTCGTTCATGTTCGACACTCGATAGGCATTTCCCGCTACTTTCTCCCATTCGGCCTCGAATTTGGCCAGATAGTCATCCCGCGCCAAAGGAGGCATGACCCCTGCAAGGTCGAGTGGCGGCAAGGGGGTCGCGAGGGAGCCCGTATCGGGTCGCCCCAGGGCCTTTCGGACGCGATCTAGCATTTCCGCACGGGTGCTCATGCGAGGATCTCCCCAAATCAATTCTTACTCCAAACTTTCGCGGGCGATTATAACACGTCGACTACGGTCTGTAACCTGCTGAAAAATAAGGGAATATAAAATCATCAAAAAACTTCAAAAAATTATGCAACCTTGGTATCATCTGAATCATCCGAATCCACGGGCAGACCTTAAATTGAAAGGTTTCCTAGAAAGATTTGGGAAGGACGGATGAGTATGCGTACAGAGGTGAAGTCTCCAAGAAAGACATATCGAAGTCTCTTGCTGAAGAAGCGCGACGAGATTCTGGCTGCCACTCGGAGTGAACCGGAGGCCCTGTCGGTGAGTGTGCAGTCTCCTGATGCGGTGGAGTTTGCCGTCAGGACTGTTGAGCAGGATGTCACGGTAGTTACTGCCAATCTGCGCAGCCGAACTTTGAAGGAAATAGAGAGAGCGCTTGCGCGTTGTGCCGGTGGAACTTACGGCGTGTGCGAAGCGTGTGGCGAGGATATTTCCCCCAATCGCCTCAAGGCTATCCCCTGGGCACGGTATTGCGTCACCTGCCAGGAACTGCGCTCGCGGAACTAAGGGCTTCGTCTTCAAAATGCCAGTCGTGATGACTTTGCCGAGGAGGCGACTCCTCGGCAAGGTGGGTCTATGGGTGTGAACTTCGGCTTTCAGCGCCTCGCCGAGCGGAAGCCCGAAGTTTGCCCTCTCCATCCCAGGGGAGATGCTTCAAGATCCCTTTGGGTGGGAGCGCCTCGTCCCTGGTAAATTACGCCCGCGGGTGGGCCTCACTCCTCGCGCGTCACGTTTTCCGCAACTGCAAATTTCCCCGGCTCGAAACCCGCCCGCCACGCCGCATCGTGGGCTAGCAGTTGAATATAGACGCTGTCCACCAATGTGCCTAACCCCAGCCGTAGGGGTTCCGGCCGAACCACCCGCATGTTCATGAAGTCGTCAAAGGGCATGTCCGTAAAGAGCAGCACCCGCCCGCTCGACTTACGGATGTCACGGGCGAGTTTCAGGAGCAGCTTCCCGGTTTTTCCCTGGCGGGCAAAAAGGATGTAGCGATGGTTAGGGTCGATGATTTCCATCGGCCCATGGCGGAATTGCGCCGCGCTGATGGGTTCAGCCGCTAGCCGCGCCACTTCCTTCAGCATCAGCGCTCCCTGGTAAGCGGTAGCGAGGTCCGCGCCGCGTGACATCAAGGCGACGTAAGGCGGCCGATTGAAAAACTCCAGGATGGGGGGCATCGAATCCCCGCGGCGCTCCAGGATCGTCTCCTCGGCTTCCACCGCACGCATGACCTCCTGAGTGAGGGGGCTGGGTGGTTTCCCTTCGATCGCAAAAGCCAAGTACATGAGCACGGCCACCGAGCAGGTGTAAGTCTTGGTGCTCACGGCAACCTGCCCGCCGGCCATCAAGGGCAGAAGCAGTTTCGCGTGCTTTGCCAGGGGGCTGGATTCCACGTTCGTCACGGCTACCACGGGAGCCTTGGGGGCCAAATCTTCCAGCAAGCGCAGCACCTCCGCGGTTTGGCCGGACTGCGAAACCACCACCAGCAACGTGTCCGGCCGCAAGACCTTCAGATGATGGTGCACCAGTTCGGCGGTCTCCCACACCAGGGCGCGCACCCCGAGTCCGGTCAAGTAGGCCTGCGCCGGATACGCCGCGAAGAGCGACGACCCCATCCCGGTAAACACCACCGTGGGCGGCCAATGCGGCGCCAAGCTGCGCAAACATTTCTTGGGGATAGCCCCCGGGCTGCTGTAGAATTTCCGCAACCCGGAAAGCGCCGCGGGTTGTTGGGAGATTTCCTCTAAAAGATCGGTCATGCTTTGGACCATCCGGCGTTGTAGGTGAAATGTCCTTCGTACACGATCCGCGCGCGGGCGCTCACCCGTTCACCCTGCCCTGATTCTACCACTGCCTGCGTGATTTCGAGAGTCGATCTCCCGTCGAGAAATGCAGCGGCGAGTTTACCTCGCCATGCCGGCTCTGGCCTTGGGGCGGTCACTGTGCCGTCGATCTCCGATCGAGGCTTTCCGGCGCGAGGGCGGCCCACCCGCTGTCGGCAGGGGCGGGGAAACCATCGCCACTGATCCCTTGAACGTAAGACCCAACGGCCAACGGGGGCATTCTGCCTTCCCCACACACGTTTATCGTCAGGAACCCTGCCTGTAATGAGAACTGTTGAGACAATCGCCGAAAAGCATATAATTTGGGTTCAAATCCTCAGGGTTTCGCGCTAGACTTCACCCCTCAGGAAGGAAACGGAATTCGCCGTATCATTGGTCGGAGGCGCACATTGAGATTTGCGAAGCCAGAATTCTTAATCCTTGTCTTCGTACTATTCCCGGCTGCGGTATTTCGAGTCCTCCGCGTAACCGCCCGGTTGCTGCCCGCCCTGCTGCTCCTCGCCGCGCCGCCAAGCTGGGCGCAGGAATTGCGTGCAGGTTATGCGAAAGTTGATATTACTCCCACGGGGCCGGTGACCATGGGCGGGTATGACCTCCGCAATGCCCCCTCAGATGGCGTTTATCCGGGTGACCATCTCTACGCGCGGGCCTTGGTTTTCGAGACCTCGGGGGTCCGTGTGGCCTTTGTCGTATCGGATGTGATCGGGATCGAGGGGCACGACGCCTTCCGCCGCAGCATCTCGGACGCGACCGGTATCCCCGTGTCCAACATCCTTCTGGGCGACGTTCACAACCATGCCGCTCCGGCGCCGAATGCCGAGGCCAAAACCGACTGGGATCGCATCTTCGCCAGCAGCATCGTGAAGGCCACGGCTCAGGCGGTGGCAGACTTGCAGCCTGTCCGCATCGCCGCGGGTACCGGGCACTCGCGGATCGCCATGAACCGGCGCCAGTCGCGGCCTGCCGATTCAGACTCCCCCAGGACTTTCGATGAGAACGATGTCAGCCAATCCTTTGGCAAATACAAAACCGATCGGCCGCTTCTAATCCATGAGTTTGGCGGCGTCGTACGCCTGGGAGCAAACCCCCTCGGTCCCATCGACGACGCGGTCCAACTCGTACGCTTGGACACGACCGCGGGCAAGCCGCTCGCGTTGATGATCCATTATCCCTGCCATGGAACGTCGCTGGGAGGGCGCAACAGCAAGGTCTCCGGCGAATGGATGGGCCGCATGCAACAATACGTCGAAAAGGAATTCCCCGGGCTCGGCACCATCTATTTGCAGGGAGCCGCAGGCGATATCAACCCGCGCGTGGTCGGCGGCCTGGACGGATACCACGACGACATCAACACCACCTGGGCGCTGGGTGAAGAGATCGGGCGCGAGGTCGCCCGCGTGTATCGCCAACTGAACCCCGTGCCTTACGTCAACCCACGCTTCCAGATCGAAACGGCTGTTATACGTTGCCCCCGGAGTTACAGCGAACTGTACGAAGATTTCACCAAAACCAGCGTGGACCTGCCCACCACCGCGGTCCGGATTGGTGACCTGATGTGGACGACCTTTCCGGGGGAGATGTTCAGCAACATCGGGAAGCAAGTCAAAGGCGCTTCGCCCGCCACTTACGCGCACCTGATGGGTTACACGAATGGCGATGTCGGTTATTTTCCCGAGCAGAAAGCTTACTCGGAAGGCGGGTACGAGGTTTCCCGTACCCATTTCGATCCTCAGTCCGAACCCATCTATTTACGTGCCATCGCCGCGTTGATGCAGCGCTTTCGGTGAAGGTTTGATCAAGGCGGGAATCTCGGCCAGGGGATGAATGCGCCGGATGTGGATTTGGGTTCCGCGCTTGCGGGTCTGGGCGATGTCGTAGGAGGCTTGCATGCGCAGGAGCGTGTCCATCTTCACGCCGAAGGCTTTTTCAATGCGCAGCGCCATGTTTCCAGAAAGGCTGGCCTTGCCGTTGAGCAGGCTCGACAGGGTAGGCCGCGAAACCTGAAGCGCCGTCGCTGCCGCAGTCACTGACAGGCCGGCGGCCGCGATAATCTCCGTCCGAATGAAATCTCCCGGATGGGGCGGGTTCTTCATGGGCATGGGGTTGGCTTCCTCCGTTCTATTGATAGCTGTCTTCCTCGTAGAGCCTTTTCAAGCCCTTGTGCACAAAGTTCCGTATCCTCACCGCATCGAGTGTAGCCTGTAGCCTGACACGTGTCAATAGGATAAGGCCGGTTGATGTCGAGGCGGCTTTACGCCGCCATTTGGCGGGGTAAACCCGCCGCTACAAAAACCCAAATGATCCACGGTCCAGACAACTTGTCTCTTGACATACATTAGCCTATTCTGGAGCACAAGGCGAAATTGGCGAGGACTGCTCCCCGTAAGCCCGCAGTGAATCGCGGCGCCGGGCCACGCCCCGCCGTCAGCGAAGACGCGCCCTCAGCCCGTCCGAGCGCCGATCGGCCCAGCCAACGGACAACGGACCACTGACCAAGGACAGTTTGATTGTGATACATTCGGACCATGCAGACCCTCATCGAATGCGTTCCCAACTTTAGTGAAGGCCGCGATCCCGCGGTGGTGGAGGCGATCATTCGCGCCCTGCTCGCCGGGCCGGACGTTTACCTGCTCGACCGGGAGATGGATGCTGACCACAACCGCTCGGTCATCACCTTTGTCGGAACCCGCGAAAGTGTGGGTAAAGCGGCGTTGCGTGGCATTGCCGAAGCGGCGGAGTTGATCGACCTGAACCATCATCAGGGAGCGCACCCCCGCCTGGGAGCCACCGACGTCGTACCCTTTGTTCCCTTGGCCGGGGTCACTTTGGAAGACTGCGTCCGCATCGCGGAATGGGTGGCGGAGGAAACCTGGCGGCGCTTCAAAATCCCCACCTATCTCTACGAAGCCGCGGCGCGCAAGCCGGAACGCGTCAATCTGGAGAACATCCGGCGCGGCCAGTTTGAAGGCGTGCGGGAAGAGGTGCGCACCGATCCTGAGCGCCACCCGGATTTCGGCGAGGCCGCGCTGCATCCCACGGCGGGCGCCACGGTGGTGGGAGCACGCAAATTCCTGATTGCTTACAACATCAACCTGAACACGCCGGACGTCGCGCCGGCCAAAGCCATCGCCAAGAAGATTCGAGCTTCGAGTGGTGGGCTGCCATGCGTGAAGGCCATGGGAGTGGAATTGAAAGCCCGCAACCTGGCCCAGGTGTCGATGAACCTGACGGATTTTGAGACCACCTCCCTGGCCGCGGTTTTTGCGGGCGTGACCCAGGAAGCTGCCGCGCTGGGCATTCAGGTGGTGGGCAGCGAGATTGTGGGCCTGGTCCCGCGCCAAGCCTTGGACGACGCCGCAGTTCAATTCTTGCGGATCGAGAATTTCCGGCCGGAATTGGTGGTGGAGAATCGCCTTGAGCAGGTGCTGAAGGACCGAGACTCGAAACTGGAAACTCGAAACTCGAACGTCGGCCAATCGGCGATCGGCAATCGACAATCGGCAATAGTGCCAGCCCCACTGCGGGCGATGGTCGAGAACTTTGTAAGCGCCGTGGCGGCCCCCACGCCGACCCCGGGTGGCGGCAGCGTGGCGGCGCTGGCGGGGGCGCTGGCGGCGGGCTTGGGAGAAATGGTTTGCGGCGTGTCGCTGAAACGGCAATCGCTCAGCGCGCATCGTCCGGCGCTGGAAGCCACGCGCACGCGCCTCGCCGCACTGCGCGAGCGGCTGATGGACGGGGTCGATCGCGACGCACAGAGTTACGAAGCCGTCATGCGTGCTTTCAAACTACCCAAATCCACCGAGGCGGAACAAGCCGTGCGCGATCAAGCCATTGAGGCAGCCAGCAAGCAAGCTTCGGAGGTGCCTCTGGAAACGGCGGAATCAGCGGCGACGGTGGAACGCGAGCTTGCCAGCCTAGGGGGGATTACCATTGCGCAAGCCGCTTCCGACCTGGTCGTGGCCTCAAGCTTGGCGGAAACGGCGCGGCGCGGGGGAATCGAGAACGTTCGGGCAAATCTTCCCGGCATTCGGGCCGAATCTTGGCTTAGGGGCGTGGAGGCCCGGCTTGAGGTGCTTGACAAGGTATTAAAGCCTATGCAAAGGCATTAATGCCCGTTGTGGGAGCAGCCCCGCTTCAGAAAGCCCAATGGCGTGAAATCCCCCTCACCTAGACCATTAAATGGACCTAACTTAGGGACCTTTGGGGCGCAGCTTAGTTGCAAATCATTTGCAATTAGGCGCTTTCGCCGCCTCCCACCTTTTGCAAGATTCGCGGGCAGTCTGGAACCCCTCTTGCGCTAGTAAAGGTCGTATGCGAGACACCGCGAACTTTGGCTCACCGATCAACCTCTACGACGCCTCCGAGCACGACGAGCTTAGAATCCTTTTAATCACCGGCGGTTGGGAAGTTCGTCGTTCTTTCAACCAAATTGGTATCCAACCCGGCGACCGCGTTCGAGTCCTGCGCCGCGCCCCCTTCGGCGGCCCGCTGGAAATCGACAATAAAGGCACGCACGTTGCGGTCGGCAAGCAACTGGCGGAGAAGATCCGCGTCGAAGTCCTACCGTGAAAGTCGCCCTGGTCGGCCAACCCAATTCAGGCAAAAGTACCCTTTTTAATGCAGTGGCCGGTTACCGCTCGCTCACCTCGAACTTTGCCGGTACGACGGTGGAGTACACCCACGGGCAGGCGCGGGTGGGGGGAGCGGTGCTGGAGATCGTCGACTTGCCCGGCCTTTATTCCCTCACCCCCACTTCGGCCGTGGAAGAGGTCAGCCGTGACTATCTGTTAGCGGGCGACTGGGACGTGATCGTCAATGTCCTGGACGCCTCGCAACTGGCCCGTAGCCTGGAGTTGACGCTCGAGTTGCTGGACCTGGAATCACCGCTGGTGGTCTGCCTGAATATGATGGACGAGGCGGCGCGCAAAGGCATGACCATCGACACGCCCGCCCTGGGAATCGCCCTCGGCGTGCCCGTGGTCGAGGCGATTGGGGCGCGCGGCCAGGGCATTATCGAGACCTTCCGCATGGCGCAGGAGGTGGCTAAGGCGGGCCAGCCCCCGCACGCCTTCATCTATGCGCCGGAGGTGGAAGGTGTGGTGGAAGATCTGGCGGAAAAGATTGCCGAAGGAATCAGGAGTCAGGAGCTAGGAATCAGGAGTCAGGAGCCAGAAGCCAGGAGCCAGGAGTCAGGAGTTAGGAGCCAAGACTCAGGAGTCAGGAGTCAGGAGTTAGGAGTTAGGAGCCAGGAGTCAGGACATCCATCTCCCCTCGATAGTGCCGAAGGCACCTTGGAGTGCGACGGCTTGACGCCGCCTTGGAGTCCGCCCCAGGAAGAAGGCGGAGCCAAGCCGCCGCACTCCAAGGCGCTTCCCGCATTTCCTTGCACGGTGGGGCAATGTTCGTCGGCGTGTTGCGGGCATTCCCAAGCCATGGAAGGTCAACAAAGCCCGAGCGTCGCGGCGGCGGTGGCGGTGCTTCCTGCTCAACCACCATCGCCATTGCCACCCACAAACTTCCATGCGTCGCCGGTTCAATCACCAATCACCAATCACCATTCGCAAACGCCCGCGTTTCCTCCCGCGCGTTTCCGAGCCCTTCAATTAGTGCAGAGTGATCCAAGTCACCTGCCAAGGGGGAAGGGGCCTCTCACGTTCGACCCCGGCTCCCAGACTCCGGACTCGGCTGCTCGTCACTCGTCACTCGCCACTCGTCACTGCTCTTCTGACCCCGGACCTTCTTTGGTGGAGTGGGCGCAGGCGGAAGTCGCGGTGCGCACCGGGCAGCCTGCCGATGCGGCGGTTTCCGCGGCGCGACATGCGGCCTGCCTGAACCTTTTCGAGCGCGTGGCGCACGTCGCCCGGCCGCGGGCTGACTGGCGCGATAAAGTGGACCGCCTGGCGATGCATCCCGTCTGGGGCTACGCCCTGCTGATGGGAGTTTTCCTGGGGTTCTTCCGGCTGATTTTCGACGTGGGCAAGCTGGGTGAGGATCGCATCCTCAACCTCTTCGACGCCCTGGTGGCAGGGCTGGGGCAGCACATGAACCCGCAAGGCGCGCTGTTCGCCTCCGCCAAGGGAGCGGCGCTGGGCACGGCGGGAGCGGTAGCGATCGTGCTGCCCTACTTGTTGCCGTTTCTGGTGGGCCTGGCGATACTCGAAGACATTGGCTACCTCTCGCGCGTCGGCTACCTGATGGACGCCGCCATGCACCGCCTGGGCCTGCACGGCACGGCCACCCTGCCCATTCTTGTCGGCTATGGATGTAGCGTTCCAGCGGTGATGGCGACGCGCCTACTCACCACCCGGCGCGACCGCTTCATCGCAGCGTTTCTGGCCGTACTGGTGCCCTGCTCCGCCCGCATGACGGTGATCTTCGCGCTGGTGGGATTCTACCTGGGCGCGAATTACGCCTTGGGCATCTACGTCCTGAACATCCTGGTAGTCGCCGTGGCGGGTCACGCGCTGGCGAGCATCTGGCCGGAAATTTCACCCGGCATGTTGATGGAAGTTCCCGCCTATCGCGTGCCGGCGCCGCGCGTGGTGGCGCTCAAAACCTGGTGGCGGCTGCGGGAGTTTGTGCTGGTGGCGTTTCCCCTGTTGGTGGTGGGCAGCGTGGTGCTGAGCCTCGTCGATTTCTACGGCTGGCAACACGGCATCAACGCCGCGCTCTCGCCCCTCACGGGGCTCCTGGGACTGCCGCGCTCGGTGGGCCTGACGCTGATTTTCGGTGTGCTGCGCAAAGAATTGTCGCTGCTCATGCTGATGCAGGCGCTCGGCACCACGCACGTCCTGGGCGTCATGACCGCGGCGCAAATCCTCATCTTCACCCTCTTCGTGACCTTCTACCTTCCTTGCATGGCCACCCTGGCCTCGATGCTGCGCGAACTGGGCTGGCGCCTGACCCTCGCCGCCTCCACCGCCCTGCTGGCGATCGCCGTTGTGATCAGCCTCGCCGCGCGCGGCGTGCTGATGTTCTTATAGCACGAGCGTCATGATGGCAGAAGTGAAAAGGAATGTCGTGGCTCGCGGGCGGGGTTTCCCTATCGAGCCTGCTCCCTCGCCCAGGTGCGCACCGTGCGGCGCCAAGCCAGGGTGCTAAGGGTCCTACTTTGTTCGCAGAACTGGGACAAAACCGATCGGGTCAAGGAGGGCAATACTCCACTTCGGTCACAATCTTCGTACTGGTCACCGGAAAGCCGGAGAATTCTTGGGGCACGGCCATCGTGCAGCCAAATCTCCGGTACCCGCAGGCGAGCATAAACCGGAAGTTTGGCCACCGCGGGGCTGGTGATTTCGATTTCGATGACCAAGTCAGGCGGAGGATCCACCGTGAGGTCGATTTCCTTCTTCCCGCGGATGCGCTCGACATGCTGGATGTAGAAGCACGCGTCGGGTTCAGTGCCTCGATCAAGATCCTGGCGTCGAAATGTGGTGGAGCCCAGGTTCTCGAATTCAATTTCCTGCTCTTCGGCCACCAAGTCAGCGATCGTGGCGAGAATTTGCTTCAGCTTCTCGTGCTCTGAAGACGGGCTCATGATTTCCAGCATCCCTTCGCTATAGGTGAAACGGGGCGAACTGGCATCAGCATGATCGGCCAGCAGACTCTCATAGGTCTCCCAGCTAACGTGCCTCAGTACAAATCGGTGTTCGCATTCTTCCTGGGGAGGACTGATTATCGTAGGCATACTGGTTCCTCTGCGGATCGCGTGCGGCGCGGCCACCCACGCCCGCGCTTACAGTGTATCGTACGGGAACGAGGTTTTCCAGCGCGGCGGCGGCGGGTGCTGTCCCAATTGCAGATATACCGCCGGCTTCCAGCCGGCATCTGGAGTTTCTACATTTCTTTTGACGTGGCCGGTAGATTTCCCTTCGTCCGTAACCGCAGTGTCCCTCACGGCTGCGCTCATGAAAATGGCATCGACGAGGGAGTTGCTTTCGTGCGCCTACTGCGCTTATCATCTGGACGCGAATAATGGTTAACTCTTCCTGCCCTTCCTCCCCGGCAGGTTGTGGTTGCCAAGGAGATCATGACCGTTCCCTGCGAACATGGAGTCCTGGAAACAGTGCAGCGCCTCAACCGTTATCTTGCTTTTCTTCTTATAGCTTTCGCCCTCCTCGGCCGTCCCTCTGCTGCCCAGCAAGAGAAGGGTGAGCCCCCGCAGGGTTTGCCGATTCTGACCACGATTCGGGAAGTCCGCGACCTCCCTTCCGAAAAAGCGCGGCTGAGGTATCCGATCCACCTGCGCGCGGTCGTGACCTATGCCAACCGACCGGAGGGTGATCTCTTCGTTCAGGATTCCACCGCCGGCATTTTCGTAAGCCAGCCGCAAGCGACGGTTGATTTTCACTCCGGTCAATACGTGGAGATCGACGGTGTCAGCGGCCCCGGAGATTTTGCTTCCGAGATTGATAATTCGAAGATTCAAATCCTCGGTGAAGCCCCTTTGCCGGCTCCCCAAAAGGTCTCGGGCGAGGAATTCAGCACGGGAGCTCGAGACAGCCAGTATGTGGAAGTTGAGGGTATTGTGAAGTCGGCGGCAGAAAACCCGGGCGGTCTGTTGCTACACCTGGCCTCGGGGACAGCCAACATTCCCGCGTTCGTGCTGGACTACAAGCCCCTGCCGCATGATTTAGTGGGGGCCAAGGTCCGGCTGGAGGGTGTTTCCGGGGGGGTTTACAATCCTCGATTCCAGTTCCTGGGCGCACTCCTTCTCGTGCCCGCATTGAAAAATCTCATCATCGAAGTGCCTGCCCCGGCGGACCTCTTTTCGATCCCATTGCGCCCCATTCACGTGGTCCTAAGGCTCGGCCCGGTCGGAGAATTCAACCAGCGCGTGCACGTTCAGGGAATTGTTGCCCTCCAGCGGCCGGGAGAAGCGATTTACATCCGGGATGCCCAGGAAGGCCTGGAGGTCGAGACACGCGAGACGACCCCTTTACAGGTGGGGGACCTGGTGGATGTGGTGGGGTTCCCCGCGGTGGGCAGTTTCAGCCCCATCCTGCAAGATGCGGTCTACCGCAAAATCGGGACGGGCGCGGGGCCTCCCCCGTTGGTGGTAACGGCGGAGCAGGCGCTGCTGGGGAGTTATGATTCTGAGCTGATCCAGATTCAGGGACGCTTGCTGGGCATCTCCCAGCGTGCCAACCAACAGTCCCTGACGATCTCCACCGGCGCCGTTATTATCGAGGCCGAGATCAACGGAGCCGCAGGACGGGACACGCTCGACCAAGTGCGAAACGGCAGCCTGGTGCAATTGACCGGGATCTGCAACGTCCGGGTGAATGAGAACCGCAGTCCCGTGGGTTTCATGCTACTCCTCCGCTCACCGGAGGACATTGTGGTGCTGAAAGAGGCGCCCTGGTGGAACCTGCAACGCGCCCTGATCCTGCTGGGCATCACCGGCTTGATGATCGTTGGAATTCTGGTCTGGGTGGTCATGCTGAGACGCCGCGTGGAACAGCAGACCGAGATTATTCGGGCCGCGCTCGAGTCCACGGCGGACGGAATTCTGGTCCTGGATGCCATGGGGAGGATCGTCACCTACAACGCGAAGTTCGCCGAGCTTTGGCACATCCCCAAGACGAACCTGGTCTCAGGTGACGACCGCAAGTTCTTGCACATCGTTTTGCCGCAGGTGAAGGATCCGGAGGCCTTTCTGGGAAGAGTGCGGAGCTTGGGCGAGGACTTGGAAACCCAGGGTGACGATCTGGTTGAGTTGAAGGACGGCAGATGCTTCGAGCGTCATTCCGAACCCCAGCGCGCGTGGGGGAGGAATATTGGCAGGGTCTGGGGATTTCGCGACATCACCGAGCGGCGACGAGCCGAAAAGGAATTGCAGGAAAGCGAAGAGCGTTATCGCCTCCTGTTCCAACGCAACCTGGCGGGCGTCTATCGCGCCAACCTCGCGGGGCAAATCCTCGATTGCAATGAAGCCTGCGCACGCATTTTCGGATTCTCCGACCCGCGTGAAATGCTGGCGCGGAACGCCTCCGAACTCTATCCCAGCCCGGCAGGCCGCTCGGGGTTCATCTCTCTCCTCCAGGAACGCGGCGCCCTGTCCAATCTTGAACAATGCCTGAGGCGCAAGGACGGCAGCCCCGTCTGGGTACTGGAAAACGCCACTCTAGTCCAGGATGGTGAGCTCCTGATTGAAGGCAGCCTGATTGACATCACGGCGCGCAAGCGAGGCGAGGAGGAATTGCAAAAGGCGAAGGAGGCGGCGGAATCCGCCAATCGCGCCAAGAGCGAATTTCTGGCGAATATGAGCCATGAAATCCGCACGCCCATGAACGGCATTCTGGGCATGACCGAACTCGCCCTCGGCACCGACCTGACCGAGGAGCAACGGGAATTTCTCACCATGGTCAAGTCTTCGGCCGATTCCCTGCTGACCGTGATTAATGAGGTTTTGGATTTCGCCAAAATCGAGGCCGGGAAATTGGACTTCGATTACATCGAATTCAATCTGCGCGACAGCCTGGAGGAAACCACCCGGATATTCGCTTTCCCCGCCGACCGCAAAGGCATCGAACTGGTCTGCGACGTGGTTCCGGAGGTGCCGGACGTGGTGGTGGGCGATCCGACGCGTCTGCGCCAGGTGGTGGTGAACCTTCTGGCCAACGCCCTCAAATTCACGGAGCGCGGAGAAGTCGTGCTGCGGGTCGAAGCCGGGGCCCTCAGCGGGGACGATGCTTTGCTCCACTTCGCGGTCCGCGACACCGGGGTCGGCATTCCTTGGGATAAGCAGCAAGTAATCTTCGAGGCCTTTACGCAAGCCGATAGTTCCACCACGCGGCGGTTCGGAGGCACCGGCCTGGGCTTGACGATCTCGGCGCGGCTGGTCGCCATGATGCGGGGGCGGATCTGGGTGGAGAGCGAGGCCGGTAAGGGAAGCACTTTCCATTTCACGGCGCGATTTGGGCGAGCCCAGGCAGGAGCGCAGCCGAAGCGAACCGCGCCGGTGACGCTGCAAGGTGTGCCGGTTCTGATCGTGGATGACAATGCCACCAATCGGCGGGTGCTGGATGAGATGCTTTCCGCCTGGGGGATGAAGACCTGTGTGGCGGCGGATGGCTTTCAAGCACTCAGGACCCTGCAGCATGCCGGCGAGAGCGGGGAGGTTATTCATCTTGTCCTCACCGACGCCCACATGCCCGGCCTGGACGGGTTCCATGTGGCGGAGCGAATCAAGAGCGATCCGGAACTGGCAAACACCCTGGTCATCATGGTAACCTCGGGAGGCCAGCGCGGAGACGCGGCCCGCTGCCGCGAACTGGGGATATCCGCTTACCTGACCAAGCCCGTGCGCCGAGTGGACCTGCTGGAAGCCATCGTCAACGTGCTTAGCTCCAAGCCGCAGGGCCGGGAAAGTCCCTCCGTGCTGACCCGCCATTCCCTGCGCGAGAGGCGGAGAGGCTTGCAAATCCTGCTGGCCGAGGACAACGTGGTGAATCAACGCCTGACCTTGCACTTTCTCGAGAGTCGGGGCCACCACGTGACCATTGCCAACAACGGGCGCGAGGCATTGGAGATGATGGAGAAACAGCTTTTTGACCTGGCCCTGGTGGATGTCCAGATGCCCGAGATGGACGGATTGCAGCTTACCCGCGCCATCCGGGAAAAGGAAAAGAGCACTTCTACCCATTTACCGATGGTCGCCATGACCGCCTACGCCATGAAGGGTGACCGCGAGCGTTGCCTGCAAGCGGGCATGGACGACTATGTTGCCAAGCCGATCAATCCCAGCCGGCTTTTTGAAACGATCGACGGGGTGTTTCGCGCCGAGCTCAAAGCACAGCCGGAAGCAGGGTCAGGGCGGCAGGAAATCCTCAATGAGGCGACGCTTTTGGCGCGCTTCGAAGGGGAACCCGAATTGCTGAAAGATGTGGTGCGGCTCTTTCTGGATGACTGTCCGAAGATGATGAATGGAATCCGCGGAGCGGCAGAGCGCGGCGATGCGCTGGAAATGGGGCGGGCCGCGCACAAGTTGAAGGGAGCGGTGGCGAATTTCGCGGCTTCCGCCGCGTATGATGCCGCGTTGCGCTTGGAAGTGATGGGCCGCGAGGGCCATCTTGACCAGGCCGCGGAAGCCTTGGGGCAACTCGAATCCGCCCTGGAAGAATTGAAGCCCGTATTGCTTAACCTGGGAGTCGGCACGAAATCATGAAGATTCTGGTAGCGGAAGACGATCTCATAACCCGACGGATCCTGGCGGCCTACCTCGCGAAGTGGGGGTATGAGGCGGTGATGGTGGCCGACGGCCAGGAAGCTTGGCGGCTTCTTCAGAAGGATGACGCGCCCCGCTTGGCCATTCTGGATTGGATGATGCCGGGACTCGACGGGACGACAATCTGCCGGGAGGTGAGGAAACTTAACCTTCAGCCGTACATCTACCTGATCCTTCTTACCGCACGCGGCTACAAGGAAGATGTCATCGAGGGACTGGAAGCCGGCGCGGACGAATATCTCACCAAACCTTTCGATCCTTACGAGCTGAAGGCGCGGCTGCGTGCCGGAGCCCGCATTGTGGAATTACAGGATAGCCTGATTCAGGCGCGCGAAGCCCTTCGCGAGCAGGCGATGTATGACGCTCTGACCAGTCTTTTGAATCGGCGGGCCACCATGGATTTCTTGCAATCGGAATTGGGCCGCGCCGACCGCGACCAGAATCCCCTCTCCGTGATGATGGTGGACATCGACCATTTCAAGTCGGTCAACGACCGGTATGGGCATCTGATTGGAGATAGCGTCCTGTGCGAAGTAGCCCGCCGGTTGACGGACATCCTTACGTCCCTATGACGTTGTCGGGCGCTTTGGGGGAGAGGAATTTCTGGTCGTGGCACCGGGCTGCCGCACGGCGCCGGGGCTGATGCTGGGGGAGCGGCTTCGGAAAGCAGTTTGCTCCCAGCCCATAACGCTCGAAGGCCTTTCCGTTCAGGTCACCATCAGCTTGGGAGTAGCAACCACCCTCGATCCCGACCGGCAGGATATGCAGGCGTTGCTCACCGCGGCCGACAACGCCCTCTACCGCGCCAAGTCAGAAGGCCGCAACCGCCTAACCTCCGCCACTCATCCTTTTCCCGCGGCCGACCCGGACCAAGGAGGCCCCTGATCGCGGTAATTAGCCGGCTCATCGCTTCACTTCCCCACCCTACCGCACACGGGCCTTTGCCTTTTGCGTTTTGCTTCTTTCTTGGGGCTCCGCCGCGCGGTGCCGGCCGCTCTCCGGCGGGGGGCGATTACCCACTATAAGCACATACTCCGACACGGGGAGAGTTGACGATTGGCAGGAACATCTCCTCACTGCACTCATGGGCAGCCGCGCACGATTCGCAAAGCCAAGCCTCTTCGCATGCCGTGCAAATCTTCGTGGCCGGCTGAGTTTTGCATTGGTTGCAGATAATCTGAGGAGGGTCATTCCTGGCCAGTAATTGGACGGCACCCTTGGGCTCGACTTGATCCCAAATTCCCACTCCTTTCAATAAAAGTTCCGTCGTAGAACCGAAGTCATACTCATAGGAGAATTTCGCCCCGACGTTGAGCACCCGGCCCAGCGGCGTTCCCATGCCCCTTTCTCCTTCGTCCCCCATGGGGGAGCAAGAGTAGCGAGTGCCGTCAATTTCAAAGGCGCTCATGTGACCGCAGCATTCCAGCCAAATATGCCGGAGGAAGTCATCAAGCTTGCTGAGCGGGGCCTTCACCGGCGCCGCTACATGCATCCAGTAATCCTTGGCCCATCTTCCTTCCACTACCAAGTGGAAGGCGGGGGTAGTCTTTTGTTTTTGCCGGGCGGCCAGAACTTGTTCTTGACTGCACTTGTTTAGGTGCCGGGTCATGGACGCTTTGCCAACTGTCTCTCCGCAGAGATAACATTTCCCCATCGATTGTTGTTTCCTCATCATGGAAGCTCCTGGCGTGCTTGCCTCAAATAAAATGGTTTCACCGCCCCCTCTTTATCAGCTTTCGGTCGGACACACAATAACAAACACAGGCGGCCAACAGTTTGCCTGCTTATGGCCGATTTGACTGCCGCGTTGCGTGCGCCTAAAATGAATTCCGGACAAACCACCGATGGCTCCGGATTCTTATTCCGTTACTTCCGTCCCCCCGCCTCGTGATCCCCCGCGTCATGTGAGCAGCCGGAAGCTCTTCGGGCAATTTGTTTTCCTGATTCTGATCCTTCTCGCCGCCGGAATCGGCGCGCTGGGGGGATTGGTCTTTGTTTATTCTTCCGACCTCCCCAAGGTGCGCGAGTTGGAGGATTACCGCCCCGACGTGATGACGGAAGTCTATGCGGACGACGGCACCGCCATCGGCAGCTTTGCCCTCGAGCACCGCGTTATCGTGACCTATAACCAGATTCCCCCCGTCCTCCGCAACGCGGTGATTGCGATCGAGGATCGGCACTTCGAGAGCCACTGGGGAGTGGATATTATCGGCATCCTCCGCGCCGCCAGCAAGGATGTGCTGAAATGGCGCAAGACGCAGGGCGCCAGCACCTTGACCCAACAGCTCAGCAAGATGCTTTTCCTTACCCCCGACAAGAGCTTCCGGAGAAAGATTCAGGAAGTGCTGCTGGCCATCCAGATCGAACGCTACTTCACGAAGTCGCAGATTTTCACCATGTACGCGAACCAGGTGGACCTGGGCCATGGAAACTTCGGGTTTGAGGCCGCGGCGCAATTCTTTTTCAGCAAGCACCTGAATGAATTGACCCTCCCGGAGGCAGCGCTGCTGGCGGGAATTCCGCGCTCGCCCTCCAGTTACTCCCCGATCCTGCACGCTGATTTGGCGCGCCGCCGGCGGAACCAGGTGCTGCTCGCCATGTACGAAACGGGAAAAATTAATTCCGCCCAGCTTCACGAAGCCACGGCGGCTCCCCTCGAATTAAATATCCAACGTTGGAATTACACGATTGCTCCCTACTTTGAAGAAGAGGTCCGGCAGTTCCTGGAAAGAAAATACGGACTGGAGACCGTGCGCGAAAAAGGCTTGCGCGTGTACACCACGCTCAACATCCAAACTCAGGCGGTGGCCGAAGACGCTTTGAAAAAGGGCTTGCGTAACGACGACAAGCGGCGTGGCTGGCGAGGGCCGGAAAAGAACATTGTGAAGACCCCTCTGCTTACTCCCAACGGCAGACCCATCAGCCTCGAAACTTATATTGACGACGACTGGGTGCAGCCCCCTGCCGACGGTGATTTGGTCCATGGCCTGGTGATGGATGTGAAAGCTGACCACGCCGAAGTGCGCTTCGGCAACTCGACGGCGCGAATTGCCCCGCCGGACTTTGCCTGGACGAAAAAAACCCTTGCCGCCGATGTGTTTGCTCCCGGGGATATTGACCTTTTTCTGATCAAAGAACTCAAGGGAACCACCGCCAAGGCCACTTTGGATCAGGAACCCGATGTGCAAGGCGCCGTGCTGGTCCTTGACAACTCCACCGGCGTGATCAAGGCGATGGTGGGAGGGTACGACTGGACGGAGAGTAAGTACAACCGCGCGGTGCAGGCGGAGCGCCAAGTGGGCTCATCCTTCAAGGTCTATGTTTACTCCCAAGCGATCATGGACGGGACCTCTCCCTTTGACACCGTGCTGGATGCCCCCGTCAGTTACAGCACCTCGTCCGGAATTTGGTCGCCGCACAATTATGACGATAAGTTCGAGGGAACCATCACCGTGCTGCACGCCCTGGCGGAGTCGCGCAATGTTCCCGCGGTCCGCACCCTCGCCCGGGTCGGAGTGGATAAGGTCATCAAGGTCTGCCGCAAATTCGGGATCACTTCCCGGCTCGTCCCCAACCTGCCGCTGGCTTTGGGCGCCTCCGACTTGACTCTCCTCGAGCACACATCGGCCTTCACCACGTTTCCCAACGACGGTGTTCATATCGCCCCGCGCATGGTGACGAGGGTGACCAATTACGATGGCCGTCTGATCGATGACTTTCCGGCAGAGGTGACCGACGTCATTCCCGCTTCGACGGCGCGCATCATGGTTTCCATGTTGCGCGAGGTCTTCAATTCCGGCACCGCCATATCCGGAAGAGCCTTCGCGGCCAAATACCCGGTGGCCGGGAAGACCGGAACCACCAACGATTTTACCGACGCCTGGTTCCTGGGATTCACGCCCTCCCTGACCTGCGGAGTGTACGTGGGTTTTGATGACCATCGCACCCTCGGGGAGAAGGAAGAAGGCGCGCGTGTGGCACTGCCGATCTGGCTGGACTTCATGGGGCAAATCTTGAAGGACAAGCCGGCGGAGGATTTCGCTCACTCACCCCTCTTAAAGACCCCAGACCAAATCCAGGAAATTCTGGCGAGCGCTGCGCCGGAACGCTTGCTGGAGTCGGCATTGCCCCCCACCCTCGAGCCTGCCGCGAGCAAGCCCATCCCACAGACCACGCCTCCCGGAGGATCGCCCGAACCTTCCAAGAAAGAAGCCGCCACACCGAAGCCATCCACCAATCCAACGCCTGCCACTACTCCCTCCACCTCGGCAACCAAGAGCGGGGCCCCGGTGGCGGATAAACCCTAGACCGCGACGATTCATGGACACGATTCAGGGACAGCTATTGTGGTTAAGCCAGTCATGATAAACTTCGCCTGTCTCGGATGGCTTCAGGCCATCACACCATATCCATAAGGAATCTAGGGGAGGAAACCCATGAAGAAAACTCTGATGATTCTCGGTTTCATTGCAATGGTTTGCCTAGTGGCGGTTTGGCCCAACACCGCGCGCGCCCAAGGCGGTTTCGAGCTCGTCACCGGCGAGGCCTTCAATCGCGCCGTGCCCGCGGACTTTTACCTGGAGGGAAACCATATCCCGGTCGAGAAACGGAACGCCGCCGTATTGAAAAACGCCAAGGGAGCGCGGGTGGTTCTGGGTCTCATCGATACCACGGGTTACAGTTCACAAATCCAGCAGAAATACATGGGCATGTTGATTACGGAAACCAAGATCTCCGTCTGCGGTAATGCGATTGGCGTGGGCAGCTACGGCTTGGGGCTGGAACGCCCTGCCGCCACCAGCGGCGCCGACGCCCCTTTCAGGATTTATAACCAGGCCGGGGAGAAAGTGGGCGAATGCGCCGCCAAGAAAGACGACACCGTCAAACAACCCAAGCCGCTGGAGGTTACCGCCGCCAAAGTTGGACCGGCAAGAGTCTACCTTGGCAAGTACGTCATCGAAATCAAGTAGCCGAGCATCCAAAGATTGCGCAGATTGCACGGATTGAAGAAATGAAGAAAACTCTCGGCGCGGGATGGAGGGGGGACGCGGAATTCATGGTGCGGCAGCCAATGGACCCCGGGACTCTTATGAAGTCACGACCATTCGCGGTTTGCTCACCGGCCTGTGCCTTGAGGGTTTTGTCTGCCTTCCTGATCTGTGTAATCTGTGCAATCTGTGGATCTGCCGCCCAAAAGCCTCAGCACACCGGAATCAAGCTGGAAGGGTACACCACCATCGTCACACCGAACAGCATCACGGTGTTCGATGAGAAAAACCATGACATCGAAATCCTTACCAGCAAGGACTACACCTCCCTCGTCGGTATCGCCGTGCCCGTGACGGTGTGGTACACAACCGAGGGTGGGGTGAATCATTTAGAAGACATCGTGTATCCTCACGGGGGATCGTTCGTTCCCAGGGACGTTGGCTGGGGAAACATCAAGCGCATCATCATCCTGCCGCGGCCGGAGGACGTAGAGAATTCCGAAGGGTTGATGAGCGCGATTTCCAAGTACCTCGCGGACAACGCGGGGTGGTTTGTGGCTCCACCCGAATTGGCGCAGGAAATCGCCAGCCGCGTCGAGGATCCCACTTCGTCGCCGGACGCGATCGACCCCTATACCGGTGAAGTCGATATGCAACAATATCTGGAATCTCAACGCGCTTTGATGGCCACGATCGCGAAAGACACCCGCTCCGACGCAGTGCTGGAAGTCAAGGTCAGCAAAGTGAAGGCCACCGTTCACGGCCTTGTAGCTTCCTGGGATGACATGACGGAGCACGTGGGGTCCCGGAAATCCCGAGTCATCTCGCCCTTGGAGGAACTGGGAGGCAAGGGCTGGGTGTATGCCGCCACCGCCGACATGAGTTTGTGGAGCCAAACCGGCAGGCTGCTTTGGAAAAAACGGCGAGGGTTTGCCGCCCTGGGAATGCAATCGGGTTTCGGCACCAAGTATCGCGAGCGTCCCCTGACGGAAGTCTACCAGGACAGCGGCGCGATGCAACGCTGGCTGGAGGGGACCCTGGGCGAGTTGGCTCCCGCCAGGGCAACCGCTGCGGGACCGCCCCAGCTTTCTCCTGAACTCCAGAAGCAGCTCGAAAAAGCCAAGCAAGCTGGGGAAGAACAGAAGTGACAAATATCATCTACCCCCTTGTGCAATGTCATCATTTAAGATTAGAATCTCTTGGTGTAGGGGTTGCATAGACGAAAATTGAAGCTGGAGCTTTGCTGTTCGCGTTCTTGCCTGGGGGCCCTGCGGAATTGAAATCAGATTTCACGGCGCTTCATGGCAAGGCCTTCAATGAGGAATGCGCAAGCGACCCCAAAGGAGGAATTCCGATGAAGAAGATGATGCTCTTGGCTTTTGCGGTCCTGGTGTTTGCAGGTCTATCCTTTGGGAAATCCATGACCGGGACAGTAAGTGACTCGATGTGCGGGGCGAAACACGCCACCGCCGGAGATGCGTCGGCGACATGCGTGGAGAAGTGCGTTTCCGGCGGGGCGAAGTATGTCCTGGTTTCGGGTGGGAAAGTCTACCAGCTTGACGCCCAAGACAAGTTCAAGGGAATGGGCGGGAAAAGCGTCACCGTGATGGGTAGTGTGAAGGGTGACAGCATCAAGGTTTCGAGCGTAGCGGAAAGCAAAATGTAGGTCTGCGGGGCATCAACCCCCAATATTCAAGATCGAACGGCCACTCGCGACCGGCGGGTGGCCGTTTGTCTATGCGGAGGTTGGCATGAAGAGATTCACTTTCTTTGTTCTGGGGTTATGGCTGGCAGTGGGCCTTAGTTTCGCGGCGCCCGGCAAGGACCCTGCAAAAACTTTTGTGGGGAGCATCGGTGATTCCATGTGTGGCGCCAAGCACATGATGGCCGGGGAGAGCGACAAGGACTGCACGCTGGAGTGCGTGAAGGGGGGAGCCAAGTATATCCTCATCGACCCTAGCGGGAAGATTTATCAACTCAGCGACCAGAAAAAGCCCGAGCAGTTCGCGGGCGCTAAGGTGACGGTCACGGGAACACTCAAAGGCGATACCATCTCGGTCACTTCCATCGTCGCGGCGAACTAAATGGTCTTAGGTTTCAGGTGCCAGGTGTCAGGTGCCAGATTTCAATGGGGTTGCGCGCGAGTAACAAGCGAGATGTCAGGCAAAGGCCAAACCCCACGACCCAGAACCAGCACCTCGAAAGCTGACCCCTGGCACCTGATACCTGGCACCTGCTGGGAATATCCGCTATAATTGTCGTGACGCGATGTACGGAGAGGAATCGGAAAATAGTTTATGGATACGGAACATGGCACGCCCTCGGGTCAGGAGTGGAAAGTCCGACGAGTGGGAACGGTGACATTCGCCATCTCCAAGCCGAAGAGAAATCCCCGCAAGCTGCGCCAGATGCGCCTGAAGAATCGTCGGCGAGCGCGCTAAGCGGCGATGAGCCTCAAGAGCTGTAACCAAGACAATCTCAGACCACGGAACGACCGCGGAGAGGATGGAAACATCTAATCCACGTGGGTCAGAGTGTTCGTGGTTCTCCCCCTCGCCCGATACACGCCGTGGGCGGGGCGGGCACGGCGCATTCATCATTTCTCCAATTGATGTCAGGAGTTAAGGCCGGCGTTCCGATGGTTCACATCCTTCGCCAATACGGATACTCCTTCATTCTCCTGGCCGTTTTTGCTGAAAACCTGGGCCTTCCCGTACCCAGCTACCCGGTCATTCTCGTCGCGGCCGCGCTGGCCGCTCCGTTGCACCTCCGCCTGCCGGTGATTTTAATGGTGTGTATTTTCGCGGCGCTGGGGGGTGACGGAATCTGGTACCAACTCGGCCGCTCACGTGGACGGCCCATTCTGCGGCGGCTTTGTTCCCTTTCTCTGTCACCGGATTCTTGTGTCCATCGCACCGAGCGCACCTTCCAGCGATACGGGATCAAGTCCCTGCTGGTGGCTAAATTCGTGCCCGGATTAAACACCGTGGCCCCACCTCTGGCGGGGATGTTGAAGGTCAAGCCCCTGCGCTTTATCGCCGTGGATCTTGCCGGGATCACCCTGTGGGCAGGCTCGGCGATGGCCCTGGGCTGGGCGTTTCGTACCGAAGTCGAGTGGGCCATGGAGTGGCTGGCGGCCTTCGGACGGACCGGCGTGCTCATCCTGGCAGTGCTGTTGGCAGGCTGGCTCCTGCTCAAGTGGGTGGAGCGATGGCGATTTTACCGCTTGCTGGAACGCTCGCGAATTCCCGCTGCCGAACTCAGGGAACGCCTGGACCGCGGCGAGCCCATCGTGATTGTCGACTTGCGCTCCGACCTCAGCTACCATGGGGATGGCGCCAAGGTCGCCGGCGCCATCTGGATTCCGCCCGAGGATTTCGAGGAGCGCTACACCGAGATTCCGCGCGGCCGTCCGGTGGTGATGTACTGCACTTGACCGAACGAAGCCACCAGCGCCAGGATGGCGCGGTTACTCATCGAGAAAGGTTACCGTGAGGTTTGGCCGCTGCTGGGGGGATTTGACGGGTGGCTGGAACTCGGTTACCCCACCGAACCAGTGGCTGTCTCCGCGCCCGTCCTCACGTCCATGCAGGGGCAAGTTCTTCAGGATAAGGCCGCTGGGTGAGAATCTCAGGCAATTCTCATCAGGCTGAAGGGGCGGGGCATGCAACGTTTGCAGGTAAAAACGACTCTATAAAGAAGTGATGCTTCCCCAGGCTTGGAAGCGCAATGACAGGGATTCCGCGATGAAATCAAATTCCAATCTTGCAAAGAAAATCCTGGTGGGAGTAACCCTGCTGATGGTGGCCGGTTTGCTAAGTCTGGCCAGGGCGGTGGCGGATCAACCATTGTCGCAGGACGACATCACGCTGCTCCTGCTCGGAAGTTCACCCAGTAGCAAGATTATTCAGATGGTCGAGAAGCGTGGCGTGGACTTCCAAATGAATCCGGACCTCGCGAAGAAGTTCCACGACCAGGGGGCAAAGGACGATTTGATTGATGCCCTGCAAAAGGCGGGAAATAAAGCCGCGGCCGCCAAGGTGAGTGCGCCCGCACCTGCCGCCGCGGATGCGCCCGCACCCGCATCTGCGTCCCCGGCGGTGCCCGAGGCAGCTCCCCAGCCGGCTCCCGCGCCCTCAGCCGAGAGTAATTCGAATACCCCCGCCTCTCCGGCGCCCTCGCTCCGGCGAAAGCCGAACGCCGTGGGCGCCTCGGAACCCCGGGCTGCGGAAGCGCCTCCGGCCGCCCCTACGACAGCAGAAGCGCCATCGTCCTCCGAGCCGGTGCTGCACACCCGGCAGGCCAGCGCGCCGGTTGCGATCCCTGCGGCCAGCGCTCCTTCCCCTGCGCCTGCCTCAACGGGCGGTGGTTCATCGTCCGAGCCGGTTTTGCATGAATCCAAGAAGAAGGATGATTCACCGGAGACACCGGCCGTGGCGAGCGCTCCGGGTCTGAAGGATCCCGATCGCACAAGAAGTCCAACACATCATTCAGGAATTTGCCGCCAAGGAGAAGGTCTTTCGCGAGGCCCGCAACAACTACACCTACCACCAGATCAACAAGGTTGAGGAGTTCGCCGGCAACGGCAGTAATGAAATCGTGGGCACCTTTGAGCAGGAGTGGGACATCCTCTACGACGACTCCGGAAAACGCATCGAGAAGGTCACCTATGCGCCCCTGAATACGCTGAAGGGTTTGATTATCACCAAGGAGGACCTCGAAGGTTTTCGCAATATTACACCCTTTGTCCTTACCACCGATGAGGTGCCGGAGTACGACATCAAGTATCTAGGCCACGTTAAGGTGGATCAAATCACCGCGTACGTGTTTTCCATCCGGCCCAAGGAAATCCAGAAGAACCGGCAGTATTTCCAGGGCATCGTGTGGGTTGACGACCGGGACTTGCAGATTGTCAAAAGCGAAGGCAAACAGGTGCCCCAAGTCAAGAGCCACGGTGGGGAAAATCTGTTCCCGCGGTTCACCACTTGGCGCGAGCAAGTGGATGGCAAGTTCTGGTTTCCCACGTACACTATGGGCGATGATACCCTCTACTTCTCCAATGCCAACCCCGTCCACATGAAAGAAATCGTTCGCTACACCGACTACAAGCAGTTCAAGTCGGGCGCGCGCATCCTGACGGTGGAATCGATCGACAAACCAAAGGATCAAACCACGCCGGCGGCCGCTCCACCCAAGAATTAAGCAGGGACGGCAGCGAGAAGTCAGCTTGAGGCGGGGAGGTATCGGCGGTTCGCGCGCTGCCGCATCTTGCTGCTACAATTCCTTTCATGAAACCCCTCAAATTAAACTGGCGCATCGTGCTGGTGCGCCCGCGGAATCCCTTGAATATCGGGGCGGCGGCGCGGGCGCTGGCGAATTTCGGCTTGCTGGAAATGGCGGTCGTCGCCCCCTTTGGACCGACCTGGGACGAGGCTCGCCAAGCGGCCGTAGGCGCGGACACGGTAATCGCGGCGGCCCGCGCCGTGCCCTCCCTAGCCGACATATTGTCTGATGCCACGCTGGTGATCGGCACGACCACCGGCTCCCGCCGCAACCTTGGCCGCGAACTCTTGCCATTACCCGAACTCGCCACGTGGCTACGCCGCCGCCGGGCGCGCGGCATTGTCGCATTACTTTTCGGGTCGGAGAAGACCGGCCTTTCGAACGAAGACCTGAGCCGCTGCCACGCGCTGTTGCGAATTCCCACCACGCAGGACTGCCCTTCCATGAACCTGGGGCAGGCGGTCGCGGTCTGTGCGTATGAACTGGCCCGTTCCGGAGTTTTGTCGCTGCGACCGCCGTCTGTAACCATGCGCCGCTCTGACCCCGCCAACCTCCAGACCCTTGATCACGTCTTTGAGCGTGCCGTGCAGTTGCTGGATGTATCGGGTTATCTCCAACCCAAAAGCCGCGCGGCCATGTTGATCAAGCTGCGCCGGTTGTTACTGGATTTGAACCTCACCTGCAACGACGCACGCATCCTGGGTGGAGTTCTGTCGCAGGTAGAGTGGAAGCTTGATTCAGAAATCGGTAGACGGTAGAGGGCAGACGGCATCCCGCAGGCAGCGTCGCCATATGGAGCTCTTTCCCCTGTCTACCGTCTCCCGTATCCCGTCTACCGCTTCGGGACCACCTTTTGACGGTTTTGCTCCGGGGAGCTATAATCCATGCATGTCCTCATCAATAAGGAGGCCTGCTTGCCGCTCTACGAGTATGAGTGCAAAAAGTGTGGGCGAAGGATGGAGAAGATCCGGAAATTCTCGGATCCGCCCCTGACGACTTGTGAAAGTTGCGGCGGGGAACTCGAGCAATTACTTTCCTCGCCGGCCATCCGGTTCAAGGGATCGGGTTGGTACGTCAACGATTACGCGAAGAAGTCGTCAGATGCCAGCGGCAATTCCTCTGCCGATTCTTCCCCGTCATCGGAAAAGAAGGAAAAGGAAACAGGGAAGGAAAAGGTAACGGAAAAGGGAAAGGATTCCAGCAAGCCCAGCGAACCTGCCAAAACCAGCCCCAGCAAGGAGTGAAAAAAAGGTGCCAGGTGTCAGGTGCCAGGTGTCGGTAATTTGGACATCGGCGTTTATATCTGAAACTTGGCGTCCATTCAGGTGTGCAAGATAGAGTGACAGCCTGCGTCGCTCGCGGAGATGAATGTCACTTTGTCCTGCGAAAATCTGTAAAACCTAGCCCCTGACACCCGGCACCTGGCACCTGACACCTAGAGGTGCAGGGACTTGAGGTAGCGGCGGAAGGCCTTGCCCATGTCCGGCCGTTGCAGGGCAATTTCTACGGTGGCTTGCAGGAAGCCGAGTTTGTCGCCCGCGTCGTACCGCTTACCCTCGAAGACATAACCGTAAACGGGCTCGGTGGCGAGGAGGCGCCGCAGGCCATCGGTAAGTTGAATTTCCCCCCCGGCGCCGGGAACCGTGCTGGAAAGGGCCGTCCAGATCGACGGGGCCAGGATGTAACGCCCGATCACCGCAAGGTTGGAGGGAGCTTTGGAGGGCGACGGCTTCTCGATCATATCTTCAATCTGGTAAAGCCGTCCCTGGCACTCGCGATCCTGCACCAAACGCCCGCGAATGATCCCGTAACTGGAAACCGTCTTGCGGGGAACCCGCTGAATGGCCACGACGCTGTGCCCATAGCGCTCATAGACCCTCAGCATCTGTTTCAAGCACGGCACCTCATTCACAATGATGTCGTCGGAGAGCAGCACGGCAAAGGGCTCGTCCTCCACCACGTCGCGCGCGGTCAGGATAGCGTCACCTAATCCCTTGGGGATTTGCTGCCGCACATAGGCAAAGCGCACCATCCCGGAAATCGACCGGAGTTGGCGGCGCAGCTCCTCCTTCCCCCTCCCGGCCAGCTCCTGTTCAAGTTCCGCGGAAACGTCGAAGTGGTTTTCGATAGCCTGCTTGCCGCGCCCCGTAACGAGCACGACCATGGGGATGCCGGAAGCGGCCACCTCCTCAACCGCATACTGCACCAGGGGCTTGTCGACGATCGGTAACATTTCCTTGGGCTGGGCTTTGGTTGCCGGCAAGAAACGCGTGCCCAGTCCTGCTACCGGCAATACCGCCTTGTGAATTTTCATGTACCCTTGCACCACCTGTGCATTCAATTTTGGTAATTGCTGATGATGTGTAACAGATTGCGATCCAACTGCTCTCGTTCGCTCTCACTGAGACCGGAAAAGAGCTTGCCGCCGAGCAGGACGGTGATCTTTTGGGCGGCCTTAAGACATTTCCTACCCTGCGGCGTGATTGCCACGGCGACCGCCCGGACATCAAAGGGGTCGGGACGTGGCTGGATGAACCCCAGGCGTTCCAAGTGACGCACCAGGCCGGGGATCGCGGACCTCTCGAGATCGAGGCAATTCGCAATTTGAGTCCGGTTCAATGCTTCACAGGCAGCGAGCGCGGAGAGGACTTCAAAGTGGCGGGTGTCAATTTGCAGAGTGCGAAGCTCCTCATCGAAAGCCCGCCTGGTCAAATGGTGAGCGCGCCACAACAAGAACTCGGTTCGCTGGTCGGCAGCGGCCGCCGAGGAAGCATAGGGGAAATCTGTCAATCGCTTAGGCATATCCAGAAGATACCTTCTAGCGAGATAGTCGGTCAACTGATTATATGTAGCCAGTGCTAAGATGTAATTTGAGGCGTTGCCATGTTGGTCCTGGGGATTGAATCGAGTTGCGACGAAACGGCGGCGGCGGTGGTGGCCGACGGCGGGCGGATTCGCTCGAGCGTGGTGGCCTCCCAGGTCCTGACCCATGAAAAATACGGAGGGGTGGTCCCCGAGCTCGCTTCGCGGGAACACTTGCGCGCCATTGAGCCCGTGGTGGAGGAGGCCTGCCGGCAGGCCGGGGTGACCCTGCACGAGGTGGACGCGATCGCCGTCACCGAAGGGCCGGGCTTGATCGGCTCGCTCCTGGTGGGACTGGTTTACGGCAAAGCCTTGGCGCTTTCGCTTGACAAGCCATTAGTGGGTATTAATCACCATGAAGGCCACATTCACGCCGTGCTGCTGGAAAATAAAATGGACCGCGCCGCGGGCCGCCCCCTCCCGGAGGCGCGGCTCCCCGCCGTCACGCTCGTGGTGTCGGGGGGCCATACCAGCTTGTTTCACGTCACGCCCGGTTCGCCCAGCGCGGAGCAAATGTTCCCGCGCTTCCATTACAGGCAGCTTGGCCACACGCGCGACGACGCCGCGGGTGAAGCTTTCGATAAGGTTGCGAAGCTGCTGGCCCTGGGATATCCCGGCGGGCCAGTGATTGATAAACTCTCCCACTTCGGCGATTCCCACGCGGTGGATTTTGGCCACATCAAAATGCGCGGGAATCCGCGGGATTTCAGTTTTTCCGGATTGAAGACCGCCGTGCTCTATCGCGTGCGCGGCACGGAACTGGCGCGCGAGGCCGAGGAGCGCCGCGCTTGGCGCAAGTCCGTGGAGCGCCCGAGCCTGGACGACCTTCGCGGCCATTGTTCGCAGGCCACGATGGACCTGATCGCGAGCTTCCAACATGCCGTGGTGCAAGACCTGGTGGAGCGCACGCTCGCCGCGGCGGAGGACTCCCGCGTCGACAACATCTTCATCTCCGGGGGCGTGGCGTGCAATTCCCTGCTTCGCCAGCGTTTCGCCGAGGGGAGCAGAGGATTTCACGTCTTCTTCCCTTCCCCTGCCCTCTCCACTGACAACGCGGCCATGATTGCCGCCGCCGGTTACTACAAACTCCTCGCCGGCGAGCGCGCCGGCTTCTCGCTAACTGCGCACGCGTCGTTTCCCCTGGGCACGAAGAGCCCAAATCTATGCGTATCGGAGTAGATACCGGCGGCACGTTCACGGACTGCGTGGTCCTGGCCCGCGGGCAGGTGAAAATCCTGAAGGTCTTCTCCACTCCCGCGGATGCCAGCGCCGCCATCGTGCAAGGAGTTCTGCAACTGGCGGGGGATGAAATCCCTCCCGCCCGCCGCACGAACAAGAATCAGCAGTCGAAGGGAAAGAGGACCGCGCCTTCCGTGCTGGAAGTCATTCACGGCACTACGGTCGGCACCAACAGCCTGCTGGAGCGGCGTGGCGCGCGCGTGGCGCTCGTCACCACGGCGGGATTCGAAGACCTGCTGGAAATTGGCCGCCAAGCCCGCCCGCGCCTCTACGATCTGAACGTCGACCGTGAGCCGCCGCTCGTGCCGCGCGCCTTGCGCTTAGGCATCAAGGAGAGAATCGCCGCCGACGGCCAGATTCTCATTCCCATCTCGGACGCGGAAATTCGCCGCCTGCTGCGCCGGGTGAAAAACTCGGGGGCGGATTCCCTCGCCGTTTGCTTCCTATTCTCGTTCGCCAATCCCGCTCATGAGCGGCAGGTGGCCGACGCACTTAAGAGCCTGGGGATTCCACTTTCCGTCTCGCACGAAATCCTGCCGGAGTTCCGTGAGTTCGAACGCCTCTCCACGGTGGTCATCAACGCCTATCTCGCCCCGCGCATGGGCACGTACCTCCACAACCTGGAGCACCGACTGCGCGCCGTATGGGCACGCCATGGCGTGTCCGCGCACCAACGCATTTACGTGATGCAGTCGAATGGCGGCATTACCACGGCGGCGCGCGCGGGGGAGCAGCCCGTCCGCACCATTCTCTCCGGACCGGCGGGTGGCGTGGTGGCCTCCGCGTGGCTGGCGCAGCAAATCGGCATCGAGCGGGCGATCAGTTTCGACATGGGTGGAACCTCGACGGATGTTTGCCTGCTCGACGGCCCGCCGCGCACCACTCACGAGACCTCGCTGGCCGGTCTGCCGGTTGCCGTCCCTGTACTCGATGTACATTCCGTGGGTGCGGGTGGCGGGTCCCTGGCGCGGATTGACGCGGGCGGGGCGCTGCGCGTGGGGCCGGAGAGCGCGGGCGCCAGCCCCGGACCGATTTGCTACAGCCGCGGCGGCGCTGGGCTGACCGTGACTGACGCCAACCTGATTCTGGGCCGGCTCGACCCCGAGCATTTTCTGGGGGGAACGTTTGACCTCGATGCGCAAGCCGCCGAGCGCGGGTTCGAAGAATTTCTCGCCGGCCCGGCGCGCCATGCAGGTTTCGCCTCCCCACCGGAACTCGCTGCCGGCATCGTGGCGGTCTCGAATGCCACCATGGAAAAAGCCCTGCGAGTCATTTCCGTCGAGCGCGGCTACGATCCTCGCGATTTCTCGCTCATCTGTTACGGCGGCGCGGGCGGACTGCACGCTGCCGACTTGGCGCGGGCGCTTGGATTGCCGGCGGTTATCATTCCGCCCAATCCCGGAGCTTTCTCGGCGCTGGGAATCTTGCTCTCCGATGTAGTCCGGGACGTGTCGCAGTCGGTCCTCTTGCCCGTGCCAGCCGGGGGGCGGTCGCAAATACTCGAGCTGCTTTACCAGATCGATCGCCACTTCGCGCGCCTCCAATTTATGGCGCTTGCCGAACTTCGGAGCGAGGGGTTTGACGCCGATCGCGCTCGGCCTTCACGCCGACTGGACCTGCGCTATCAGGGACAATCTTATGAATTGTCCGTCCCCTTCACCGCGGGCTTTCGCCAGGCTTATCACCGCGAGCACGCAAAAGCTTATGGCTATGCTTATCCCGAGCGGCATCTGGAAATCGTCAACCTGCGCCTTCGCTTGGTGATTCCCACACCCAAATCCCGCTGGCGAGCGAGGAAACCCGGCCCGGCGCGTCAAGCGCAAGAGGCGCTGATCAAGACCAAGCCGGTGTGGTTCGGATCGAAACTACAATCGGCGGGGATTTATGAGCGCCAGCGTCTTGCCCCCGGCGCCCGGCAGCGCGGCCCCGCCGTGATCGTGGAGTACAGCGCGACGACCGTGGTGCCGCCGGATTACTCATGCGAGGTAGACAAATGGCTGAATCTGATTTTAAAGGCCAAGCGAGCCTAAACAAAACGGAATTCGACTGCTACCTAATGGTTGACTGGAGTGCTGCAAACAAGCCGAAGTGGGGAGAAGATGCTGTCTGGTACTGCTTTTGCGACCGGGCCGCCGATGCTCCGAAAATAGAGAACCCCGAGACTCGCAGAAAGGCGAGCGATAAGATCGCAGAGATCCTCCATCAGGCCGTGGAACAGCAAAAGGCCGTCTTGGTGGGCTTTGATTTCGCGTTTGGGTACCCAGCCGGTTTTTCCACGGCGCTTGGATTGATTAGCAAGCACCCTTGGCGAGCGATCTGGGACGAACTCGGAAAAACGGTCATCGACGATGACAAAAACCGGAGCAATCGGTTTGAGGTTGCAGGCTCTTTCAATTGCAAAATTTCTGGTCAGCCATTCCCATTTTGGGGTCGCCCAGAAACCTTGACATCGCATTGGATCCCCCAAAAGAGGGGGAGACTTCACCTCGCAGAATTCCGTGTGACGGACCAAAGAGCAAAGGGCGCTCAGCCGGTCTGGAAGTTGTTCGGAAATGGGGCCGTGGGAAGTATGTCATTAGTCGGGATCCCCTGTGTGGCTCGCCTTCGCGACGATGAAAAACTCAGCCAGCATTCGACTATCCGGCCGTTTGAAACCGGGTTGAGTAGGCTTCCAGCGCGTAACCAAAGGAAGTGGCTAATACTCTACGCGGAGATCTTCCCCTCAATGTTCAAGGCAACCGTGGGTCGAGGTGAAATCAAAGATGAAGCGCAAGTTCGTGGCTTGGTTCGGTTACTTAAAGACGAAGACGAAAAAGGTAGATTGGGAGAGTGGTTCGCAGGGCCCAAAGACCTCGACAAGAAAGACAAACGCAAAATTGTAAGTGAGGAAGGTGGGATTCTCGGAGTGAGGTGACGAGCAGGGCTCCGTCAAAGTCCCGGGCGTAGCATACCTCCAGAGCTATGGATATATCACCCACGAAAGGACCCCTCACCCACCGCCTTGCGGTCCCCCCTCTCCCCCTCGGAGAGGGCTGTGATTTTGATTTCTATTCCCTCTCCCTTGGAGCTTGTGATTTTATTAGGCCGCGGGCCGGGGGAGGGTAGGGGGTAGTAGGAGGAGGTGAAAGGGCAAGGGCGGGGATGGAAATATTTCTGGCGGAGAGTTCGGTATGTGAGTTAATATGGCTGTTATGGAAAACATTTTGATGTTTGATGCTTCGAAAGTAGAAACGCCAGCCGTGGAGAAGAGCGCCGAGGGTGCCCCTCCGCAGGGCGGGAAGGCGGCGGCGGGGGCCCGGAGGGCGGTGCGCTTGCGGCGACCGGAACGTGGGCAGATGAGCTGGGTGGCGCAATGTCCGGACGACCTGGTGGGGCCGGAGCACCCGGTGCGGCGGGTGGCGGCGGTGGTGGAGCATTTGGACTTGGCGGCGTTCCAGGCGTCGATCAAGGCGCGGGAAGGGGTGGCGGGGCGCGATGCGACCGATCCGCAGCTTTTGGTGTCGTTGTGGCTGTACGCCTGCGTGCGGGGCATCGGCGGGGCGCGCGAGTTGGCGCGGCAGTGCGAGGAGAATGCGGCGTTTCGCTGGCTGTGCGGGGGCGTGACCGTGAACTATCACTTGCTGGCGGACTTTCGTACCGATCATGGAGATGCGCTGGACGCGCTGTTCACGCAGGTGATCGCGGCGCTGGTGGACAAGGGGGTGGTGCGGGTGAGCCGCATCAGCCAGGACGGGATGCGGGTGCGGGTCGGGGCGGGGACGAAGAGTTTTCGGCGGGAAGCGCGGCTGGAGGAGTTGCTGGCGGAAGCGGAGCGGCACGTGGCAGAGTTGCGGCGGCAACTGGAGTCGCCGGCGGGGGTGGGGGTAAGCGCGCGGCAAGCGGCCGCGCGCAAGCGGGCGGCGCGGGAGCGGCAGGAACGCTTGCAGCAGGCCATCGCGCAGTTGCCGGAACTGCAGCGACGGCAGGCGGCGAGAGTGAAGCGCACGGGGGGCAAGCGGGGAGAGAAGATTGCGGAGAAGGCGCCGCGGGTGAGCACGACGGACGCGGAAGCGCGGGTGATGAAGATGCCCAACGGCGGCTACAATCCGGCGGTGAATGTGCAGTTGGCAGCCGACCCGGAGAGCCGCGCCATCGTGGGGGTGGAGGTAACGGCGGAGGGTTCGGACTCGGGAGGGTTGAGCGCGCCGTTGCGGGAACAGGTGCAAGAGCGCACGGGGGGCACGGTGCAAGAGCACCTGTTGGACGGCGGGTACCTGCGGAAGGAAGACTTGGAAGCAGCGCATAAGGACGATGTGGCGTTGTTCGTTCCGCCCCATACGGCGCAGGATCGGCAAAGGCGGGGGAAGGAACTGGAGCCCCAGGCGGGAGACAGCGAAGCGATCCGCGCCTGGAAGCAGCGCATGCAAAGCGCGGAGGGAAAGAAAATCTATCGACAGCGGGCGGCCACCAGCGAAACCGTCAACGCCGATTTGCGCACCTATCGCGGCCTGGGTCAGATGCTGGTGCGCGGACTGGCCAAAGCGCGGTGCGTGGCGCTGTGGAGTGCCTTGGCGTACAACGTGATGCACTTCGCCCCGCATTTGCTGGCCTAAACCCACCGTGGCGGGCCTGAGCCCGCCGCGGCGGGCAGCACCTGCCAGCGCCCAGCGAGCGTCCGAAACCGAACCGTGGCGCCACCACCGCTCACCCGGCCGGTCCGAGCCGCCCCGCCTACTGCCCCAGGACTCCCAAGGCACCCCCCTGCGGCCAGTGGCTTCAAAAAGGTCACAAGCTCTTGGGGAGAGGGGGGACCGCAAGGCGGTGGGTGAGGGGTCCTTTTCAACCCCCGTCGGACTTTGACGGAACCCTGGGTGACGAGTGAAGCTTCGAGACAAGTCGATGACTCTTGATTCAATCTGACAGTTCATCGCCAAGCTCTCTAATAAGAACTTTAAACATATCCCGGCCAACCATGTACCAATCCATTTGGAGCGCTTCGCTCGCAGAGCGGTCGGGGATTAAGAAAATAGGCACAGGTTCAGTCATCGGGAAAAGCTGAATGGCGCTGATCCCCTTCGTGAAATATATAATCTTCTGCCCCATGCCATTCATATGCCCATCTCTTAACCCAATAGTTATTATAGTAGATTTTGGGATTGCCAAGACCTTTTCTACACGATTCTGACGCGCTAGCGACCTGCTTTCCCGTGGCCGCCACCAGAAATCAACACAGAATTAGGACAGTGCCAACCCGCTAACCCAGTAGGCACGCGACACATGTACTGCTACACTGGGCGGGTGTGTCGAAGAAATACTTTAGCGGGGCTCCTTTGCGCGTTGACGCCGCGGAACTCGAAATCTTCAAAAACCTCTTCCACTCGACGGCGGAGGAGATGGGCGCAGCGCTACGCCGCTCGGCCTTTTCACCCAACATCAAAGAACGTCGGGATTACTCCTGCGCGGTTTTCAATGGCCGGGGCCGCGTGGTGGCCATGGGCGATCACATGCCGGTGCACCTGGGTTCGATGCCGATGTCCGTCGCCGCCGCCCTGGATGCCCTGGAGCTGGGTCCCGGCGACATTGCCATGCTGAACGATCCGTACGCGGGTGGCACGCACCTGCCGGACATCACCCTGGCCATGCCGGTGTGGGGGCCGGCCACGGTGGCGCGGAGCCGGCCTGATGTTCCGTCCCGCGTGATTCTTGACGTTGGGAAACGGAATGAACCCCCTCACCCCCAACCCCTCTCCCCCAAGGGGGCGAGGGGAGAGGTAATTCTCTACCCTCCCCCCCTTGGGGGAGAGGGTGGCGGCCATGTGCCGCCGGGTGAGGGGGTCTCAACCAAAGTCAACGACAAAGCGAGACAGAGGCCCAGCTTCTACGTGGCCAATCGGGCGCACCATGCCGACGTGGGCGGCGCGCAGCCCGCCTCCATGGGTCTCAGCCAGGAAATTTATCAGGAAGGCCTGCGCATTCCGCCCGTGGCGCTGGCGCGCGGCGGAAAGATTCAGCGAGATATCCTTTCCATCCTCCTTGCCAACGTGCGCACGCCGCGCGAGCGTGAGGGCGATCTGATGGCCCAGGTGGCGGCTTGCCGATTGGGAGAGCGCCGTCTGCAAGAGCTGCTCGAAAGATATGGAACCACGCGGACGGATTTCTACCTGGAAGCCTTGCAATCATATTCCGCGCGGCTGATGAAAGAAGCGCTGGCAAAGATCCCGGCCGGTACGTACACCGCGGAAGATTTTCTCGACGATGACGGACACAGCCCGGAGCCGGTGCGGCTGCGCGTGACCATTAAGATTGGCGGGGGGAGCGCTGCGGTGGACTTCCAGGGCAGCTCGCCCCAATGCGCCGGCTGCGTGAACGCCGTTTTCGCTATTACCTACTCGGCGGCGTTTTATGTTTTCCGGTGTTTGCTGGGTGAGAACGTGCCCGCTTGCGCCGGTCTGATGGACCCCATCGAGGTGCGCGCGCCGCTGGGCAGCGTGGTGAATGCGCGGCCGCCGGCCGCGGTGGCGGCGGGCAACGTCGAGACCTCGCAGCGCATTGTGGACGTGCTGCTGCGAGCGCTGGCCGAGGCATTGCCGCAACGAATTCCCGCCGCCAGCTCCGGCACCATGAACAACCTTTCCTTCGGCGGGATGGACCCGCGTACAGGGGAACCTTTCGCCTATTACGAAACAATCGCCGGCGGCATGGGGGCGCGGCCTTCCGCCGACGGCCTGAGCGGTGTACACACCCACATGACGAATTCGCTCAACACTCCCATCGAGGCGCTCGAATCCGCCTACCCGGTGCGCGTGCGGCAGTATTCCCTGCGCCGAGGGTCGGGGGGGAGGGGAAGTTCCGGGGGGGGGAAGGCATCGTGCGGGAAATCGAGTTCCTTACCGAGGTCCGCGGTAGTATCCTATCGGACCGCCGCCGGTTCGGCCCTTACGGCTTGGCGGGGGGAAAACCAGGACGTCCGGGAGTGAATCAACTGAGCGTGCAAGGGCGAAAGCGCAAGTTGCCAGGTAAAGCTGCCTTCCGCGCTCCCCGCGGCAGCGTTCTGAAAATCGAAACCCCGGGCGGCGGCGGATGGGGGAAAAGATAGTAGGCAGTAGGCAGTGGGCAGTAGGCAGGCTCATTCGCGGGAGTTGGCGGATAGGGGAAGAATCGAAACTCGAAAATCGAAACTCGAAAATCGTGACGAGTGAACCGTGTAGCGCAGACCTGCTCTATAGGTCCGCGACTTTTCACTGCCCGTAAGAGAAGAGCCGCGGACCTATAGAGCAGGTCCGCCCTACGAATCTCCAAAATGGTGACGAGTTTCGAATTTCGAGTTTCGAGTTTCCAATTTCGAGTTTCGTCTTTAAGGAGACACCATGGAACCAGTTAATAGACGTGATTTTATGAAGACCGTCGGGGGAACGGCCGCGTTCGCGGCTTTGGAGGGCAGAGGGGCAATGCCGCCCGACGCCGGGCCGGTTTTCCTGGCCACTTGGGCCCACGGCAAGCCTGCCAATGAACGCGCGGCAGAAGTGTTCAAGAGCGGCGGGAGCTTGCTGGACGCCATCGAGAAAGGCATCAACGTGCCGGAAAGCGATCCCAACGTGACCAGCGTCGGATATGGCGGCATACCCAACGCCGAGGGGGTGGTGGAACTCGACGCGGCCATCATGGACGGCACCCGCCATCGCGCCGGCTCCGTGTGCAGCCTGCACATGATCAAGAATCCCATTTCGGTGGCGCGCCTGGTGATGGAGAAAACCCGCCATACCACGCTGGCCGGTGACGGGGCGTTTCGATTCGCGTTGAAAATGGGATTCGAGCCCCAAACCCTGCTCACTCCGCAAAGTTTGCAAAAATGGCAGGAATGGAAAGCCAGTCCTCACCACCAAACATTTTGGCTGACTCCGGAAAACCACGACACCATCGGCATGGTGGGGACGGATGGGAAAGGACACGTGGTGGCCGGCTGCTCGACCTCCGGCCTGGCCTTCAAGATTCCCGGCCGCGTGGGAGATTCACCGCTGGTGGGCTGCGGAGTGTACGCGGACGACAACGTGGGCGCCGCCTCCGCCACGGGCGACGGCGACCTGATGACCAATTACTGCACTAGCCTTTCGATTGTCCACTACATGGCGCATGGCGCGTCGCCGCAGGACGCCTGCATGGAATTGTTGAAACACATGGTGAAGACCGACCCGCAGAATAAAGAGGCCCAGGTGGCAGTGGTGGCCATCAACACGCGCGGAGAAATCGGAGCCGCGAGCATGAATGACGGCTTCCACCTCGACTACGCCCTGTGGCGGAATGGGGAGAGCCAGCTCCTGAAGTCGGTTAAATTGATTTAGCGGCGGGCGAAAGAAGCGATCGAACCCTTGAACCCTCGAGAATTATCAGGGCGTGCGGTTTCTTCGAGTCGAAGATTTGGGCTAACGCCCCACCCTTCAAACGATAACCCACCCGTTCGCTTTGTCAAGGAAGATACTGAAAACTGAGAACTAATACGAGGGTGCAATCAAAGAGGCATTTACCCAGGACCTCGAAGAGGTCCAATGTCATTAGCCGTCCCGATGAAGTTAATCGGGACGGAAACGGTATCCTCCGATGAATGACCAACCGCGAAGGGGTTGAATGTTTTTGGAGCCGAGTTGATGGGAAGAATATTCGACCCCTTCGGGGTCGGAAACTCTATCTGTTGGAGGGTCCCTATCCGTGGGTTTCACCCACGGCTAATGATATTGTTCCCCTTCGGGGAACTCATCAGTGCCAATTTGAAAGCACCTTCGTCTAAAAACTTACGCCTTCGTCCCCTCCACCCCGCCGGACGACCAGAGCATCCACGCGAGCACGGCCGCCGTGAGGAGGGCGAGCGCCGCACCGTTTTGCAGGTAAAATGGACTCGCTTGCGAAAACAAGTCGATGAGCGGTTCGGCCACTTGCGTACAAAAAAGAACCATCAGGTACGCCAAAAGGTTATCGCGAAGGAAGAACCCCACCACCAGGGCAGCCACCAACAGGGGGAGAAGACTCATCACCCAGCCGACGCCGAAGGCCGCGAAAGAGTGGACGTGGGTGGGCCCGAGTGAAACCAGCAGCAGTGCCAACCCCAGCCACAGCCACCACGCCCGCCGTCTCCAGCCCGCGCGGATGAGGATGATGGCCAACCCCAGCAACGCCGCGTACATCAGGGAGCGGGTAAGGCTGGAAAGGAAAAACCCGGCCGCCGGCCACTGGGTGCTGAAAGCCGCGGGGAAAAGCTCATCTTTGATGGGCGCATAGGCGTGAAACACGCTGGTGAGCAGCGCTTCGACGCGCGCCAATCCCGCGCCGGCGGCCAGGCTCAAAACCAATGCCACCAGGGCATCGCGGCGCCACACCCGCCGCGCGGCTCCGCTAAGAATCTTCCAGGCGTCGGGATAGTAGCTGGCCGCAGAGCCGATCAGCAGCCAGGCCAGCAATCCCTCCACGAGGGGCGCCACAATCAACTGGACGGCAATCACCAATTTCCAGACCGCGAGCGGCATCGAGGTGTCATAACCGCGGGCGGCCAGGTTAAGACCGTTCAGCGCTCCCAGGAACCCCAGAATCGCCAGCAACACTCCGAACTTCGCCGAGCGTTTCCACTGCATCTGGCCGGACCGGACGAGATTCACGAACAAGATCAAGCCGCCGGCCACCCACATGAGTATGGTCAGAACCGAAACACCTATCAGGATATTATTAACAATCGTGTTGCTTTCCTCGGCTCGCTCCCATTCCTCCGGCAACTTGAAAGAGCGCGAGAAGCCCACCACCTGATCGCCGGCAATGTCAACTTCCAACCGATAATGCTCGTCCCCCACGTTGCGGGGGTCGCCTGACTTGGCTTGCCAAACCAGGGTGTAATCTTCGCGGGCTTTGCGTTTGGTGGCATCGGAGCTTTGCAGTTCAAATCCCTCCAGGCGGTATCCATGCTCCCGCACCACCTGTTCCGCCAAGGCTCGCGCCGGGCCAGGCGCGAGCGATGCGCCCGGGGCATCCTCTTCCAGGCCGTGATGGAAACCGAAAACTTCTCCAGAACCCGGGTCGACAAAAGCCACATATTCCTCTTTTTGCAGCGGCCGGTAGTAACGTACTTCCCACAAGGCAAGCTTGGTTGCCTGGCGGTAGATCTGGTCCGCTTGCTGCAAGGTTTTTCGCTCGGCCAGGTAGTGCAGCGCCGAAGCGTTAACATTGTCATTGATCCAGGCAACCTGGCGGTATGCCGCCGGGTCAACCTTCCGCTGCCGCAGAAAACTGTCGGCAATGCGCACCGCCTCCTGCGGCGATTCATGCAGGACGATGCCCTGGCCGAAACGGTAAACCGGAATGAACGCCAAAGCGGCCAAGATCACCGCCAGCCCGCCCGCCAGAATCAGCCGCGACGGGGAAAGCGGCTGGTAAGCCAGCGGCACTTCGGCGGCGGCGGCCTCCTCCGGGAGGGGCGTGGGGACTTTCTCCGCAGCATTCAAAAGGGTGTCTTCCTCGGCGAAGGCGCCGTTATTCAAGTATGCGGCCAGCGCCACGATCAGGGGAATGAGCATGATCCCCGCCGCCAGGCCGCCCGACACCATGAGGTAATGATTGGGAGAGCGCAGCAAGAGGAAAGCCGTATAAAGCGCGTCCACGGAGTAATGCCAGATCAGCGTGGCCAGAATCCCGAAGCGCAGCATGACCAGGCCGATGATCACGCCGCCAAAACCCACTTCCAGGCCGCGGATGAAAAACGGTTGATTGGGATAAAGGGAGTGCAGAAATCCCCAGATGAAGGCCGGAAGCACAATGGACAGAGGCCCCCATTTCAGGTATTTCTGGAGCAAAGGGATGGCAAAAGCCCGGAATTGGATCTCTTCGGAAACCGCCGGGAAGAAGCCAATGAACAGGACCGTCACCCAGGGGAAGCGGGTATTGAGCAAATCCGAAAACGGGACATCCACCGGCGCCCAGGCACCCAGTTTATTGGCGGCAAGATAGAACACCGTTTGGTAGGCGAAGAAGAAAAGAGTCATGGCGATTCCCACCACGTTCGCCAGGAAGAAAGAGCGCGTGCGCAGTCCCTGCCAACTGAAGTAGCGGCGAATCGACAGGAAGCGCGGGTAAGCTTGACGATAGAGGGGTTCGGTGCTGGCCATCAGCAAGAAGATCAAGGCCCCCAAAGCCAGGGCCGCGAGGAAGTTTTTTACCACGTAGCCGCTCACGAAGCTGGGATAGGAATCCGTGGTGTGATATTCGAATTCCGCCAGCGAAAACGTGTTCAACTGGCCGAGAAAATAGAGTAGCGCCGCGACCAACGCGAAACCGAGCGAGAGGCGAATGGGCACATCGCGTTTGCGGAGGCCCTGGATCAAGAGCGCCAGTCCGGCAATACACAACAGAATCCAGGGAACCTCGTCCACGAGACTCGCGGCCTCGTTCCGGGAGCGCAGCTTCTTGTAGTCGCGCGTCCAGCCCTCCGGAATTTTCACGAACTCCCGGTAGCCGGCCACCTGGTCACCGTCCACTTCCACTTCCAGGCGCAAGCTGCCATCGCCCAGATCCACATCCTTCTGTTTCCAGGTGAACGAGGAATCCGTCCGGGCCGGGCGCTTCTCACTGACCGTATCGACGAATTCCAAGCCCGCCAGGTCGCGCCCCATGACCGCCACCAGGAACTTCTCCGCCACGGCTCGCGCCGCCGCCGTATCCAGATTCGCTCCGGGCGCCGATTCCGGCAGCTCGCGGTCAAACCCCACCACCTGTCCCGCCGGCGTGACCTCGACGCGGAACTCCTCCTTTTGTTGAGGCTTGAACCAGCGATGCGACCAATGCCAGAGGTGAATGGGACCGCGGGTCAGAGAGTTCATGCGGGTCAAGCCTTGCGTGCGCTCCAGATAAACCTTGGCGTCGTCATCAAAGTCAAACATCGCCGTGTGGCGGTAGCCCGAGACACTCCAACCGCTATCGGCCAGGAACTTGGTGGCCAGGGGAGTAGAATCATCCCGGTTTACTTGGAATTGGATGGCAGCTTCGGGGAAGGCATGGGAGAAGTACTTCACCCCGATGGCCAGGGAGATGCCCGCCACCACGATGGCAATGACGATAACGCGTCGGTCCGAAGAAGTCAGAGTGTTGGACATGAATTCCCCTTCCCTACAAAGCCAGCCCAGAATGCAGCCGATTATACACGGTTGTGGGTTGTCAGTGGTCAGTTGTCAGCAGCCATTGCGACGCAGCCGGATATGCAGGGGCCAGCCGCGCTGGCCCAAGCCGAACGCCGTTCGGCCCTGCGCCCGGCATGGAAATTCTTGCTGGAAAAGCAAGAACTTACAGTATTGCAAAACAGAGGTTGATGTCCTTTGACTACGTCCGCGGCTCGTCATCCGGCCCCCGTGTACGGAGCGGCCTTCGCAGGGCCAGCAAACGCCGGTGCTCTGATCGGTGGCGTGGTGGCACAGGCCGCCCCTGATAGGCCTTGGCTTTCGTAGCGGCGGGTTTACCCCGCCATTTTCGCGGCGGCCTCACGCCGCCTGTGGCGAGGTAAACTCGCCGCTACGTTTCGATGGCGAGGTAAACTCGCCGCTACACCTCCGCGGCTCGTCATCCGGTGACCCGATGAGCAGATTTGGGATCCGCCTTCGCCCCGAATTATCGCGCAATTCTTGCATTTTCGGCCAAGGGGGGCGACCGATTGTTGTCGATTGTCGCGCCGTTGGTGCATTTTCATGTAAAAAAGCTGAATTATCGCACGACATTGCGTCATTTGCTTGTGTTTTCATGCACATAGCCGGATCGATCTTCATTTTTAACATCTCTAGGGGTCAGCGCCCCGTTTCGAAGCTCGAATAGCAGATTGGTGAGTCGCCCCATTTGGCGCACGCTGGAATCTTACGTTCTTTTCGAGTTGAGCCGACAGTTGACAGCAAGTTCCTAGCCCCCAGTCCCCTGGCACCTGGTACCTGACACCTACTAGGCATGCTGCGCGATTCCACCCCGAGACGACCCTCCGCTCCTAATTCCAGCAAGGTGATGGCCATAGGCTAGTGCGAACTTGAGTATTCTCCTCTGGATTGGAAAGATCGCGCCGAATTTCCCTCACCATATCGTACCGGCAGGCTAGTTATGTCTTTGACGGCTTTCCTGAACTCGCGTATAACACGGGCAAGGGAGGGAGCTATGGACAAACTGAACAAGATCATCATGGGCCTGTGCCTGACCTTCTGCCTGCCTCTTTCCGCGCGGGCCCAATTCGTGCAGGATTTCAATCCGGCGCCCTCGCCGTGTTGCCTGCCGGGGGCGGTGGCTCATCTCGCGGAGGAACTTCAGGACTGGAACCAGTTGGGCCGTTACCACCAGGATGATTTACGGCTCGAGGCAGCGCCGGCCGTGGAGGGGCGCGTGGTATTCCTGGGGGATTCGATCACCGACGGATGGGATTTGGCGAAATACTTTCCCGGAAAACCTTATGTCAACCGTGGCATCAGCGGACAGACGACCGTGCAGATGCTCGTGCGCATGCATCCTGATATGATCCACCTCCGGCCCGCGGCGTTTATTTTGTTGGCCGGCACCAACGATATCGCCCGCAATACCGGACCGGAGACGCTGGAAATGGTGGAGGACAACATTCGCGCCATGTGCGAGCTGGCCGAAAGCCACAAAATCAAAATCATCCTATGTCTGCTCACTCCCGTCAGCGATTACGGCAAGAGTAAACAGACCGAGCGCCGCCCACCCGCGGATATTGTGAACCTCAACCACTGGTTGGAAAGTTATGCGCGGGATGTCCACGCCCAGGTTGCGGATTACTACACGGCGCTGGTGGACGACAAAGGCATGTTACGAGAGGGCTACTCTGACGACGGACTGCATCCCAACGCGCGCGGATATGAATTGCTGGCCCCCCTCGCGGAAGCCGCCATCGAGGGGGCATTGAAATAGAAGCCAGTGTAGCGCGCGCCTGTTTTGTAGGTCCGCGGCTCGTCCCCAATAGGCAAGAAAAAGCCGCGGACCTACAAAACAGGTCCGCGCTACACTTTCTACTTCCCACCGTAGTACCCATCCCGAGCTTGCACGATGAGGTCTTTCTTCTTCGTGGTTAGAGTTATTTTGTGATACCCGGGTTCGGTGTTGGGTGGGTTCGGGGTATATCCTAGGCTGTATTGATTACGCAGTTCTTCCTGGATTTGGCTGAAAGTTTCATCCACCGGGTGCTTCTTGGAAACCTCGAAAAAGTGCCCCCCTGTGTCCTTGGCGAGTCGTTCGAGAATTTTCTTGCCGTCCGGCCGGGATTCTTGCGGACGTGGATATCCCCCGCCATGCCGGCCCATGCCGCCGCCCATCCCGCCCATTCCGCCTCCCATTCCATGGTGACCGCCATAGCCTCCGCCTCCGCCGCCATATCCCTGTTCATCGGCAAAGAGGATGGAATAAACCAGGGTGTCGGCGCGTTGGGCGGCTTCGATGGCGCTGGCCAGGGTTTTCTTGCTCCCGCGGTCCACTCCATCGGAAAGGACGATCAGCGCTTTGCGTCCTCCCTGCTTGGCGGTTATTTCGTTGGACGCCAAGTAAATAGCATCGTAAAGGGTGGTGCCACCACCGAATCCGCCCCGTCGCCGGCCCCCGCCCCCGCCGCTTTGCCCCTGCCCAGGATCCGTTGAATCACCCCCGCCTTCACTCGAACGCTGTGGTACTCGCAGAAGACCCAGCGCTGCCTGCAACTTCTGGCGGGAGGAGGTGAGGTCTTGGAGGAGTTCCACTTCCCGGTCAAAGTGAATGACGAAAGCTTGGTCCTTGTCGACGCGCAGCACCTGATCGAGAAAAGTGGCGCTGGCGTCGCGCTCCTCACCGAGAACGCGCCGCTGGCTGAGGCTGGTGTCCACCAGCAGGCCGAGGGTTAGCGGAAGGTCCGTCTCATGCGAGAAGTAGCGAATATTCTGCGGACGGTCATCTTCCTTCAATTCGAAATCATTCTGGGTCAGATCGCGGACGATCGCTCCCTTTTTATCGTGCACTGTGGCGAGCACGTTGACCACGATCACACGCTGGGTGATGGGCGGCGCCTGTGCTTCCGTCGCTTGCTGGCTTCTCAGCGGCTGATCCGCCAGGAACAGTGACGTCGCCAGAAGGACAAGGCAGAGTCCTCGCCCCGCGGCGATTAGGCGTGGGAAGTCATTGGCTCCATGGTGCGCCGGGTCATTCAGAGAATGTTTCACCTTCATCATGATCATCAGAGTTTTTCCTCAACTCCGTTCCAGGTGGCGCACATTTTGTGGGCATCCATCTCACGGCATTTCCTGTTCCCCCTGCGCCTAGTCCCCTTCGGTAAAGCACGTGGACCGGGATTGCTGGCTTTTACATACTTTAGCTTTCTGGTTAGATGGGAGAGTCAGGAGCGGAGGTTGTTTGTTCCCCCCGACGGCAAGGGAATAACCAAGCTTCACACTGCATCCAGCTTCCCTACGTTCTTGTGGTACGATCATGCGGCCCGGAGCGCCGAACCGGAGATCATGCCTCGCCGCATGGCGGACCGCCGTTTCGCGCACCAACTGTGGCCAGGAGGCGTGGGATGAAGGAAATGGTTGGCAAGCGACCACTGCGCATCATCAATGGTGTTGCGCCCATTCGAATTTGTGACAATGGCGGCTGGACGGATACCTGGTTTGCCAAAACGGGGAAGATCTTCAATATCGGCGTGTATCCCTACGTGGAAGTTCAGGTGGAAGTGTTTCACCGCGACGACCAGCCTCAGCAAGTTGTGGTCTTTGCGGAAAACTACGGCCAGCGCTTTGCCGTGACCCACCGGACGGGCGGATGGGGCGAGCATCCGCTGCTGGAGGCGGCCGTCGAGCGCATGAAGGTCCCCTCGAACGTGGCCTTAAACGTCACGATATTTTCCGAGGCGCCGAGCGGAGCCTCCACGGGAACCTCCGCGGCCGTGGGCGTGGCGCTGGTGGGAGCGCTCGACCGCCTCACCCGGGGGCATCTGACCGCGCACGAGGTCGCTTACACGGCCCAGGCGATCGAGACGCAGATGCTCAAGCTCCAGTGCGGCATCCAAGACCAGTTATGTTCGGCTTATGGTGGCATCAATTATATCGAGATGTTCGATTATCCGTATGCCAGCGTTTCCCCCGTCCAGGTGCCGAACACGACATGGTGGGAGCTGGAGAGACGACTGGTATTGATCTACTTCGGCAAATCTCACACCTCGTCCGAAGTTCATAAGAAAGTAATTCGGGAACTCGAGGGTCTGGGAGCGGATTGTCAAAAGCTCCAGGACCTGCGGGCGACGCCAGAAAAATCCCGAGATGCCGTTTATGCCGGCGACTTTGCCGGGCTTGGAAAAGCCATGATCGAGAACACGGAGGCGCAGGAACGTCTTCATCCTGACCTGGTGAGTCCGGATGCGCGACGAGTGATCGAGATCGCGAAGGCGCACGGCGCTTTGGGGTGGAAGGTGAATGGGGCAGGGGGAGACGGTGGGTCGCTCACGATCCTCTCGGGGGGGTTGTCCCACGTGAAGCGGGCCATGATTCGGGAGATTGAAGCCGAGAACCCGCTGTTCAAGAACATCCCGGTTTACTTGAGCCGGACCGGTCTGCGTACGTGGGAGGGGTTGCTGGGCGAAACCCCATATTGAGCACGGGAAACTATTGTACTCTGTTCATAATCTGGCTAAGATGCTGGTGGAGAGGGGATGCTCCAAGCCGCGCGGCTTATGGCGGTAAGCGTTCGCGTCGGGCAATCATCGGAGCGCGCGTGGAGGCAGAATGCGTAACTTCCTGATCGTGATGGTCGCCACGATATGTCTGGGGATCAGTTCGGCCCCTGCGGGCCAAGCCCAGGGTATCGATTGGCGGGCGCAACGAAAGATGCTTAAGTCACAGCAGAAGCTGGAGCGGAATGCCTTGAAGGTTCAACAGCAGAACATGAAGCAGTCCTGGAAGGGCCGGCGGGTTAACAGCGCTACGCGCGCCCAGGCAAACCACCAAATGCAGCGCGAACGCCGCGATCTGAAACAGAGGCAGAAGGACGCGTTGCAGGATATGAAAGATCGGCAAAAATCGTTAAGGGAAATGCAACACGCTTATGGCCGATAGGGGCCGTGCGGCTTGGACGGGCCAGGTGGGCATGATCTCGGCCCGGGGAGGTCGCTATGAAATGGGGCGCACAGCACTTGGCAGTTTGTCTGTTTGCCAGTTTCGCGATAGGGGCTCAAGCGGGCCAGGAAGCCAATCCACCCGCCCCCCAGGGACAACCTCAGCAACAGCAGGAGGAGCGGCCCACGCTCGGTCCTCGAAGCGGACCGGGATTAGAATCCGGCCCGGACACATCCACCACCACCGACATTCGGAAATTGATGCGGATTCGCACTCTCTACATTGAGACCATCGACAATGCATTGAGCGACAAACTGGTTGAGGCGTTGGGAAAGCGGGGGCGGTTTCGATTGGTCACCAAGGCAAAAGATGCCGACGCAACCCTTCGGGGATCGTGCCTGGAGTCGCGCCGTCTGAAGCACGTGCACTCCGAAGTTTTTATTTCCGACCGCGGTGGCGCCTCCTTGTGGCAGGACACCATCATCAGGCCCTTCAATCCTCCGGCTCTGGATCAAGCGGTTAGTGATACTGCCGCCTTGGTGGCAGCGCACTTGGACCGGACGGTCCGGGCGGGCCAGCAGCGGTAAAAGACAAACAAGGGGGATGGTTTTCCTCGAGATTTATCGCAGGCGGCGCCACAGTCTGCCTGGCCGGGCTTCTGAAATTCCACCATGTCCAAGTTGATGACGTTTCACAAAATCCTTCCAGGATGCGAGGAAGGGAATCCTGAGGCCTGGAGAGCCTTCCTGGCTGATTACACTCCCATGGCGCTCCAGTTTCTCGGCGTTTATTCGCCCTGGGCGCCCGAGGCGCGTTTGGATTGTTGGCGCCAGGTCCTCCGCGCCTTGAGCGCCAACGAGTGCGCAGCCCTGAGGGGTTTCTCGCATCAGTCGGAGCGGGAGTTTCTGGTGGGACTGCGCGCCTTTCTGCTGGATTGGATCGCCACCAAGCTCGAATCCTCGCAGGATGCCGCGGAGCCTCCCGCGCCCAGCGTTCAGACGCTTGGCGCTCTGCTCAGCGGCCTGCCCGTGGTTAATCAGGAGGTTGCTTTTCTGGCCCTGGCTGGGTATTCGCAAGCAACTCTCGAAAAGACTCTTCGGGTTACTCCTGCCGTGGCGGGAGAGGGGTTGGGGCGGCTGCGTGCCAACTACGCCCAGGTACTGGAACGAAGTGAGGACCAGTGCTTGTGGCCGGCAGCCTGGCTCGGCATCTGCCGGGCGGCGCGGGCGGACGGACAGAAGGATTGCACACCCCTCCGGCAGCTCATCCGTATTCTTGACGGCCAAACGAGTTGGTACGACAAGTCCCCGGCGGAAGAGCATCGCGCCAAATGCCTCCACTGTCTGGAGCTATGGACCTCGTTGCTGGAGGTTGTGGCGTGGGACCGCGCACGCCAATCCTGGCCACGCGACAAGATCGAACCTCTCATTGTGGATATTCCACGAATGCCCGAGAAAGCCCATAGCTCCCTGCTCGACCGACTGTTCGGCAAGTAGAGGGATTTTTTGTCTATGCGCAACTTCCGTCAGGAATTTTCGGACTTTTCGCCCGTAATCTACCTCGACTGTGCCTACCAAGGCCCTTTCCCGCGGGTTACGGTGGAGCGGATTCACCAAGCCATTGAACTCAAGTCTCGCCCCGACCGGTTGAAGGCCCCGGAATATTTTGGCCTGCCGGAGCGCGTCCGCGGACGTATTGCCCGTTTGACCGGCGCGGAAGCAGGGGAAATCACGATCACCAACAGCGCCACGCAAGGAATTGGCATCGTGGCGGCGGGCCTGGCTCTGGGTGCGGGCGATGAAGTCGTAGTGGCGAGCTCGAACTTTCCCTCTAACCTGTTTACTTGGCTTCACTTGCGGCGGAAAGGCGTAACCGTGAAGGTCATCCACCCGGCCGGGGGGGAAGTGACCATTGATCAGGTGGCGGCGGAGCTGACCTCCCACACGCGCGTTCTGGCGCTCGATTGGGTGGATTATTCCACCGGCTATCGCATTGATCTTGCGGCCTTTGGCTCGCTCATTCGCGACCGGGGCGGCATATTTGTGGTGGATGGCACGCAAGGCGTGGGTGCCAATGATCTGGACCTGCACGCGCTGCCGGTCGATGTCATGGCCTGCGCGGCATACAAGTTCCTCCTGGGGCCCTATGGGACCGGGTTTGCCTATGTGGCGCGGGAATTATTGGCCAAGCTCGACCTGCCGGTCATCAATTGGTATTCGGTGGAAGGCGCGGATGATTTTGATTCCCTTCCCACCGAGGAATTCCGTTTGATTCACGACGCGCGCGTGTTCGATTCCGGCGAAACCGGAAACTTCATCAACCTCCATGGCCTGGAGGCGTCCTTGGAATTCGTGGAAGGGGTCACGGTCGGCGCCGTGAACGCCCATTGCCGCCGTCTGCTGAGCCGCCTGGAAGAAGGATTGTGCGTCCGAGGCTACATTCTCTCCGCGGGGTCGTCCCCCGGCCACGAATCGACGATTCTGGGTTTCCACGCCCTGGAGGCCGGAGCGACCGCGGAATTGCATCGAAAGCTCTCGGCCCACCAGATTGCGGTGAGTTTGCGCCACGGCATGATTCGGGTTTCGCCGTATCTTTACAATGACGAGACCGATATCGACCGGATGCTGGAAGTCGCCTGATGCGCCTTCGTGCCTACCATCCCGATGACCTGCCAACCCTCTACGGCATCGATCAAGTCTGTTTTGTTCCGGGGATTTCCTACACCCGCGAGGATCTGACGGCTTCCCTTGGCCACCGGCGCGCGCAGACCTGGGTGGCGGAAGAAGCCGGCGAAATCACGGGTTTCCTGATTGCCCTCCGTGAGCCGCGCAGCACCCTTCACATCATCACCATCGATGTCCTGGAAGCCTGGCGCCGCAGTGGCGTGGGTTCACTTCTCATGCAGGCGGCCGAGCAGTGGGCGGCCGATCACGGTCTACGCACCATCGAACTTGAAACCGCCCAGGACAATCTTGGGGCTCAGATGTTTTACCAAGGCCGCGGTTACCGCAAGGTCGATGAAATCGAGCACTACTACGCGGATGGCACCACCGCATGGGTGATGGTCAAGGAGTTGGCTTAGAAAGTCGTCAGCGGATCGCATCTACGACAAGCATTTGGCCGCCCTGGAGAAGGAAGGTTCTACCGATGGCTAAGAATTTCAAGGCCCTGCAAGCGAAAATGTCTGCGGCGGCGCGGGAGCGCTCGCAAGCGAAGGCGGACCAGATGATTCAGGAAATGGCTCTGGACGAGCTGCGCGGGGCGCTTGATCTGACGCAGGAACACCTGGCGGAACTGCTGCACGTTAATCAGGCCGCCATTTCCAAAGTCGAGCGCCGCTCCGACATGTATATCAGCACGCTGCGGAAGATCATTGAGGCCATGGGAGGTCACCTCGACATCCGCGCCGTCCTTCCGAACGGGGTCGTTCGCATCAACCAGTTTGAAGAGGTTCGCAAGCCCGCGCGGCCTAATCCGGTGGCGGGAAAATAGGTAAACGTCCCGTCTGTCCCCGCGTTCCTCGAATCCCGCATCCCGGCCTTTCTGACCTCGGACTAGCCGCTCCTATTTTAGCGCCCCCTCGATGGCGGCTTCCGCGAGGGGGGCCAGCAATTCATAGCCGTGGGCATTGGGATGTAACCCGTCGTCAGAGTAGCCCTCGCGTAACATCCCTTTGTCGTCCACAAGGGCCGTGTAGTAGTCCGCAACCTGGGCATGGACATCCCGCGCATAACTCTCCAGCCAGTGGTTGAGGTTCACAATATCCGCGGGGGGGCGGCGCTCGGTCTGTTTACTCTTGCCGTAATCGCTGACGGGAGTGAGCAGACATAGGATGATTTTGATTTTGTGACTTTCGGCCAGTTCGCACATGGCGCGAATGTTGTCCTCCACCATCTCCAGCGTCTCCGGACCGGTGTTGCGGGCGATGTCGTTGGTGCCTGCCAACAGAATGAACGCCGCCGGGTTGAGGTGGACCACATCAGGATGCATTCGGACAAGCATCTGCACGGTCGTTTGTCCGCTGATGCCACGGTTGACATAAGGTTTTCCGGGAAAGTATTTCGCCAAATCCCATCCGTCCGTGATCGAATCGCCCAGGAATACCACGCGGCCCTCGACAGCAGGTGCTGCCTCGAGCCGCAAATTGTCCTGGTGGTAACGGCCCAACTGATTCCAGTCCTGGAGTTCCTCCGCGAGATGGGCCACCGCCCCCGGCAGGCAACACGGCGACGGCGACGGGTTGAAATCCTGCACGAATTGCGCCCGCACGGAAAAAGGCAGGCAAAGGCTCAGGCACAGGCCGACGATGACTTTCCTCACATTGTCCATAGCTCCCTCCCTTGCCCGTGTTATACCCGAGTTCAGGAAAGGCGTCAAAGACATAACTCCCCACGGGGGTGGGGACTCGGAATGGAATTGAAGGAAAAAGAGGAAAAAGAAACCATGGACCGGGGATCAGTGCTTGAGAAAACCGGGCTATGCGATAAAAAGAGTGATGACGGGCCCATCTCACTACCACGCTCTCCACCCGACTCTGTTCCCCGCCCTCTTGTTCGGCACCACTAATCGGCCTAAGATACGGCTCTCCGGGATGGTCCTTTATCTCCTGCGAGGGTTTGTTTCCGCAAGGGTGTTTGGCGCCCGGCGCAAGAAATGTCAAAAGGGGAGTAACATGAAACCAGGTTTTGCAATTTATAACCTAGTAGGGGTGGTTCTTGGAGTCATCCTATTTGGAGTTGTGTCCATGTCAAACGCTGACGAAAAACCTTCTGCCCAGCAGCCTCCCACCGTAGCGGAGGCGGAAGCCTTCCTCAAGAACGCGGAGGCCAAACTGCTTGAACTCAGCGTGATTGCCAGCCGCGCCGATTGGGTGAAGGCAACATACATCACGGACGACACGGAAGCCCTGGCAGCCCTGGCCGATGAGCGCGCCATTGCCGCACAGGTCGAGTTCGCGAAGCAGGCCACGCGCTTCGATGGACTGAAACTGCCCGCCGACCTGGCTCGTAAGATGCTGCTGCTGAAGGTTTCTCTGGTACTCCCTACTCCTGCCGATCCACCCAAGAGTGCGGAGATTACCGAGATTGCTTCCCGCATGGAGGGCGTTTACGGCAAGGGGAAATGGTGCCCGCCCGGCAAAGACCAATGCCTGGATATCGAAGACCTGACACGCCTGATGGCCACCAGCCGCGACCCCGACGAACTGCGCGTGGCCTGGGCAGGCTGGCACCTGATTGCGCGGCCCATGCGCAAGGATTTTGTGCGCTTCGTGGAGCTCTCCAATCAGGGGGCGCGGGAACTGGGATTTAAGGACACGGGCGCGCTATGGCGCTCCAAGTACGACATGCCTCCGGATGATTTTGCGCGCGAACTGGACCGCCTGTGGGATCAGGTGCGCCCGCTTTACGTGCAGCTCCACGCCTACGTGCGCTGGAAGCTGCGCCAGAAATACGGCGACCAGGCGGTTCCCGCCAGCGGCCCCATACGCGCCGACCTGCTCGGCAATCTGTGGGCGCAATCCTGGGAAAACGTCTATCCCCTGGTCGCGCCGCCTAATGCCGACCCGGGCTACGACCTGACGCAAATATTGAAAAGCCGCTCGACCGACGCCCGGGGCATGGTTCGCTACGGCGAGCACTTCTTTACGTCGCTCGGCTTCGCATCCCTGCCGCAGACGTTCTGGGAGCGGTCGATGTTCACCAAACCGCGCGACCGCGACGTAGTGTGCCACGCCAGCGCCTGGGATGTGGACGCCGATCAAGACCTGCGCGTGAAAATGTGCATCGATATCACCTCCGAATATTTTTCCACCATCCATCACGAACTGGGACACAACTTCTACCAGCGGGCCTACCGCCATCAACCTTACCTGTTTCGCGATAGCGCCAATGACGGTTTCCACGAGGCCATCGGCGACACCATCGCACTCTCTATCACGCCTCCATACCTGGTGAAACTCGGACTGATCGAGCGGGCTCCCGATCCTTCTAAGGACTTGGGCTTGCTCATGCAAAAGGCCCTGGAAAAAATCGCCTTCCTGCCCTTTGGGCTTCTCATCGATCAATGGCGCTGGAAGGTCTTCGCTGGGGAGATCACGCCCGCGCAATACAATCAGGCCTGGTGGGCCCTGCGCTTGAAGTACCAGGGCGTTGCCCCTCCCCTGCCGCGCAGCGAGGAAGACTTCGACCCCGGAGCAAAATACCACGTGGCGGCGAACGTTCCCTACACGCGCTATTTTCTGGCGGACATCCTGCAATTCCAGTTTCATCGCGCGCTGGCGAAAACCGCCGGTTGCACGGAACCGCTTAACCGCTGCTCGATTTACGATAACAAGGAAGCGGGCGCCCGTCTGGCCAAGATGCTCGAAATGGGCCAAAGCCGCCCGTGGCCCGACGCTCTCGAGGCCCTGACCGGCCAGCGGCAAATGGACGCCACGGCCATCCGCGATTACTTCGCACCACTGGAAAAGTGGCTGGAGGAACAGAATCAGGGAAAACCGGTGGGGTGGTAGAAAGCAGTAGGCAGCGGGCAGAAGGCAGTCGGCAGTCGGCAGTAGGCAGAAGGCAGTCGGCAGTAGGCAGAAGGCAGTCGGCAGTAGGCAGTCGGCAGGAACGCAACCGTGGCGCGGCTCGCGGGGCGACTGAAAAGAGATTGGTGAGGGATGGCTACGAAATCTGTTCCGTCGTTGTCGACCATCGAACAAATGCTTGATGAAGTCGAAGAGTACTCTCGCGCGGTGGAAACCCTGCACCGCAGACTAAAGCGCCACAAGCTCGGCAGCCCTTCTTACCACGACCTACTGCCCGCCCTGACCGTCCAGCTCGATGTACTCAAACTGAAATCGGAACACGCTGCACAAGCTCTCGAGGAGTACGAGGAATCCCTCCCTGAAACGTGATAGCCTTGACAGCTAGCCTTCAAGCTTGTTCTTTACCGACCGGCCCGCCCCAATCGGTTTCGTCATGCCGATTCCTGGCCGTGATCCCGGAAACCAGTTCTTCCAGGCGATACTCGCGGTGGGCGGGCCGCATGACAACCGCGCCATCCTTGCCCACACTCAAGTTCAGCGGGTCGCCTTCCCGCAGGCAGGCGGATTCAATGATTCGCCGGGGAAGCCTCACTGCAGGCTGTTTCCCCACTTCGCAAGCTGACTTTTGTGCGCTACTCTCATATTTATCTGCAAGGAATATACATCGATGAGACCGTTCGTCGAATCCCGCTCCTCTTCCAACGCTTATTCGAACTCGAACTTCGGCTTGGCCTGTTCCGGGCCCACCCGGCCGGCGGTGATTTCCGCCCTATGGTAATTCTCACCAAGTACCGGGCAGCCGGCCAGGCGGCGCAGCATAGCAATCTGGCCAACGTGCGTAAGAGAATCAGCAATAGCTCCCTGAAACAGCCCTTCCGCGGAACAAGCGAGTGGCGCCGCGGAAGAAAGCCGCTGGTCAAAGGCTTCCAGCGCGGCAAAGAAGCGTGCCGTTCCTGTCTCCCAACTGAGCGGGGGGGAATTGTGCCACGCTTCTTGGCCCTCGGCGAGCGAAAGCGCCCAGTCAAGCAGGTCGCCGAGGTGGGCCAGGATTTGAGCCGGTGTGCGAGTGGTCGGGCTGACGCGAAACTCGGCGAAGTCAGACGGATCTTCCTTCTAGTGATTGACTCAAAATCCTTGCATCGAGAGGGGTTGTCCTGTTTTTTGGCATCATAGTGTAGTCATGTATATTGAAGATTGTCCTTGACATTGCTAGATTATGATGGTATACGGGAGTCATGTATATCACAACCGTCCCTAACCGCAACTCCCCGCCCGCCATCCTCCTGCGCGAATCTTTTCGCCATCACGGCAAGGTTAAGAACCGCACCCTCGCCAACCTCTCGCATTGGCTCCCCGCCCGCATCGAAGCCCTCCGCCGCCTGTTGCGGGGCGAGTTCGATCAGGCCGCCGAGCTCTCCCGGGCCCCTCAGTTGGGAGGCGTGTTCGGCCTCTTGTTCGTGCTCAAGCAGATCGCCAAGGCTCTGGGCATCGGCGCCGCGCTCGGTCATAGCCGGCTGGCGAAACTCGCTCTGTTCCTGGTGTTGGCCCGTGTCGCTCACCAGGGCTCGCGCCTTTCCGCGGTGCGCTGGGCCCAGGATCAGGCGGTGGCCGAAGTGCTGGGCCTGGGGAAGTTCGACGAGGACGATCTGTATGCCGCCTTGGATGACTTGGCGGCTCGTCAGGGGAAGATGGAAAAGACCCTGTATCGCCGCTACCTGGCTCGACGCGGCCAGCCGCCCCGGCTGTTTCTCTACGACGTGACGAGCAGTTATCTGGAAGGGGAGAAGAACGAGTTGGGGGAGTACGGTTACAACCGCGACGGAAAGCGGGGCAAGTTGCAAATCGTCATCGGCCTGTTGGCGGACGAGGCAGGCGAACCGCTGGCCGTGCGGGTGTTCGAAGGGAACCGCAGTGATCCCACCACCGTGGTAGAACAGATCCAGATTCTGCAGGGACAATTCGGGGTGGAGGAATTGGTCTTCGTGGGGGACCGGGGGATGGTGAAAAGTAAGGGGAAGCAAGCGCTGACGGGAGCGGGGTTGCGCTATATCACGGCCTTGACCGACCCGCAGGTTCGCCGGCTGCTGGCCCAAGGAACCTTGCAGTTGAACCTGTTCAGTGAGACCGTCTCGGAAGTGGAAGCGGAGGGCGTGCGCTATATCCTGCGCCGGAATCCGCAGGAGGCACAGCGCGAGCAGCATCGCCTGGACGACAAACTGACGAAGCTGGAAGCCCAGATCCAGGCGCGCAACGAGCAGGTGCGCACCCACCCCCGCTGCCAGCCGGAAGCGGGCCAACGGGCGATGCAAGCCTGGGTCGAGCGGCACAAGTTGACGGGCCTGGTGGAAATCCCGCTCGAAGGCACGCAGTTGAAGTTGCAAAGGAACGAAGCAGCGATCGACCGGGCGCTGGAGTTGGCAGGCTGCTATGTGGTGACCACCGACGTGGCCCCCGCCGCGATGAGCGCCCAGCAAGTGCATGACAGCTATGTTTCGCTCCAGAAGGTAGAGCGCGATTTTCGCACCCTGAAGACGGGCTTGCTGGAGGTGCGGCCCGTCTGGGTGCGCAAAGAGAGCCGCACGCGGGGGCACGTGTTCTGCTGCCTGCTGGCCTTGAAAGTCAGTCGTGAGATGGAGCGGCGATTACGAGCGGCCTTTGGCACCACCGAGACTCGGGCCGACGCCATCACCTTGCCGGATGCGCTGCGGGCCTTGACCCGCCTGTGCCTGCTGCACTACCCGGTCGATGAGAAAACCACGCTGACCAAGCTGCCTCAACCGGACGCCCGCCAGCAAGAAATTCTCAAGGCACTCGGCGTCACCCTGCCGACTATGTAGTCAGGAGCTCGACGTCCAAGACAACGCGCAACTGCCATCATCCCAAGCAGTTCGATAAAATATCCCGCCTAAAACAAAAAGGAAGATGCGTCAGAGGGGGCGCCACGCAGCACTTTGCCGCCTCGATAAGCGAGCGTGGCCAGCGTGTGCCGCAGCAGATCGGTTTTGGCGTCGGTCATGAAGCCCTCCCAAACCCGAGGGACCTATTTTTTCTCCAGGCTGCGGGCGCTTTCATCCCGGTCGGGGCTCAACCAAGCGACGTCCGTATGAGGGTCGCTAAAGCGCCGCAGGCCGGCCGCCTTGATGGCGGTGTCAGCCACTTTTTGGAGCGGGGTGTAACGCGGATGGTGGGATTCCTTGTAGGGATCATTGCGCGCCGCGTTGTAGCAGCAAATCATGGACCAGCGCGGGTTATCAGAATGGTTCTGATCGGACCGGTGCAGCAAGTTGCAATGGAAAAACAACGTATCACCGGGTTCCATTTCAACGTAGACCAGCTCCAATCGCTTCTTGATCTCGTTCACGCGCTCCATATCCGCGCCGGCCTGCTGGCCCGTCAGCACGTGATCAATGCGCCCGAGTTGGTGCGAGCCGCGCAGGACCTGCAGGCAACCGTTCTCCCGCGTGGCCCGGTCGACGGCAATAAAGGCGCTGCAAAGCAACGGAAACAAAACTCCGTTTTGGTACCAGTACCCATAGTCCTGGTGCCACGTCCAGGCGCCACCCACCTTGGGATCCTTCATAATCATCTTGGAATGGTAGTGGTACACCTCGCCGCCCAAAAGCTTCTCCGCGGAGTTGACCACGGACTCCGAGCGCGCGAACATTCCGTACAGGGTGTCGCCGGGATGGTTCCACAAGGAGAGGCGCACGATCCCGCCTTCTCCATCCTTTCGGCCATACGAGTGCTGATCGAGTTCCCGGTCTTCCTTGGCGGCGCGCCGCAGCAGTCCTATTTCCTCTTCGTCGAAGAGCCCTCGGGCCAATACGTAGCCGTCGACCTGGTAATCGCGCACCTGCTGATCGTTCAACGGACCTTTAGCCATGAAACACCCCCGCGGTGAAAGTTAAACTTAAGGATTTCGCCTGAATTTTGAGTGTAGGGCCGCGCTCAAAGGCCTGTCAATCGGTTCTTTGTTGCTGCGCTAACCTGCTGCTGTGGGGGTCTTCTCAGGGGAGATCGTAGAATGTATACTTGCCACCAGAATGGAATCCAAATCGAGAATATGGGCTCCTTCGTGGGCAATCCTGCTGAAATGCGGACGCACGGCATTTTCCAGGGCGCGGCGCGATCCTGGAGGATCGATGGAAGTGATGCGCAGATGACCGAGAATAAACCCAATTCCATGCCGTTGACCGGCCGATACACAGCCGTGGGTGTTCTGATGGGATTGCTCGTGGGCGCCCTCGAGGGGGTGTATCGTTACCGACATCCTGCCCCACCGGTTCTCATCCGACCTGATGTCAGTTACGTCATCTTATTCCTGGGTCCCTTGGTAGATGGTTTGGCCGTTGGGTTTCTTGGCTTGCTTGCCGGACTGTTCGTCGCCAGCCGCGGCAGCCGAATCTGGCGGGGGGGTTCCGTCATTGTGGGAATCTGTCTGGCCGCCATGTTGGTGCTCGCGAATGCCATCAACCTAAGGGTTTTCGCTGTCAACCCTTTGATGGGTAAATCCCCAATCCACTTCATCCTGGCCAAGGGGCCTTGGATTGTTCTCGTGGGGGCAAGTGCTTTCATCGCGGGACGCCTCCTCCCTCTCAAAACCTTGCGTCTCCTGCTCGCCATGGTTCTTGCAGTATCGCTACTTGGGGTGGGCGCCTATACCATAAGGCCATCTCTGCGACGGGCGGACGTTGCGCCTAAACCCGCAGGGCAAATCCGCGAACCCAACATCATCCTGATTACGCTCGACACGGTGCGGGCGGACCATGTTTCTCTCTATGGGTATTCTCGCCCGACCACCCCCCGCATCGACAAGTGGGGGCGGCGGGGGGTCGTTTTTGAGAATGCCATCGCCGCTTCGCCCTGGACACTGCCCTCCCATGCATCGATGTTCACCGGTCTGCTCCCTCATCAGCACGGCGCCGATTTTGCCGAACCGTTGGACCCGAGCTGGTGGACGCTCGCCGAGGTGTTGAGTTCACGGGGCTATGAGACTGCGGGGTTCACTTCTAACCTCGTCTATGGCTGGATGGGCTGGGGGATGGGCAACGGTTTTGAGTTTTATGACGACGATAGCACCTCGTTGCGACACAATCTCGTAAGCCTGCTCTTGGTCAGCCTGTTTCTACCACCTTTCTACCAGGAGTATGTGCAGCCAGACGACTTGGAGCGTCGGGACGCGGGCCAAATCAACCGCGACGTCCTCCGCTGGTTTCACCACCGTTCGCCAAGGCCCTTCTACCTCTTCATCAACTACTATGACGTACACGCACCTTATCTTGTGCCTGCGCACCACGCTTCCCGCTTCGGTCGCGTGTCCCCTTGGCGGGTCAAGAGGATCGAATCAGCTATGGGTGAGGCAAAGAGCCATCCGCACCTGACCGCCGAGGACCAAGATTCCCTGATGACCAGCTACGATAACTGCCTGGCGTTCTTGGATGACTCGGTCAACGAACTTTTGGAATCTCTTTCCTGCCTTCCCGGATGGGAAAACACCATCGTCATCATCACATCCGACCATGGTGAGGGCTTCGGCGAGCACGGCACTTACAATCATGGTTCTAACCTTTACCGGGAGGTGTTGCGGGTCCCTCTCATCATTTGGGGACCCAACATTCCCGCCGGTCTTCGAATTCCGCATCTGGTTCGATTACAAGAGATCTTTGAGACCATCCTACAATTTGCCGGGATGAACAACACCCCGTTTCAACGGGCCAGCCTCCAGCGTTTTTGGAGGCCAGGATTTGAACCCGGGGACTTTGATGAATTTGCAGTATCCGAGTTTTTGAAAGAAGGGACGTTTCCAGCCTCAACTAGCTTGACCACTCCCGAATGGCAATATATCCGCTACGCGCAAGGCAGCGAGGAACTCTTTCGTTGGGTGAGCGATCCGGCGGAGAAGTTCAATCTGGCCCAATCCCCGGAAAATCAGGAGCGCCTGAAGAACCTGCAAATCCAGCTACGTGCGGCCGTTGCCGAATCGCTCCGCCCTTGGAGAAGGCCGGAGTACCTTTCTGCATTCGGAGGATCTGGCGGCGCCATGGCCAACGCTGACCGATTGAGTGCTCAGTTCGATTCGAGTTCCGCCCACCCACCGGGGATTCCCATCGGGACTTCACAGGCCTTTTTTCCACGGCGCGCTTTTACGTCAACCCAGCGGCCAGCCGCGAGGGATGAGGAACTCCTGCGAAGCCTGCCTTACCACTAGCGTTGCCCTGGTAGTGTCCTAATTTCGATGTAGCGCCGGCTTCCAGCCGGCATTGAGCCGCCAAGATGGCGGCGCTACGTTCAAATTAGGACACTACCGTTGCCCTTGCATTCTATAAACATCAGTGACCATTATGATATCTTGAGCCGCGCCTCGATTCGATCCTCCTGCCCACCATGGCGGGAGCGGAAGTGTCACGGGCACAGATATGCCACTAAGTTCCTCCTCTGGGCAAGCAACGGGGAAAGCTGAGGGCCGTCAGGACGGGTTGGTACCCACAGGAAGAGCGGTGCTGCCGACTCTGGGCGAGCATCTGCGCCAAGTCTATCTCTGGACGCTTTTCTCCCTGCTCCTGCTGGGTGGCGTTACCTTCACTCTCACGTCATTCCAAAAAATCTTCTATCCGTTCGGATGGGATGACGACGAGGGGGCCGTGTGGTGGGGGATCGCACATGTTACCAACCTTCGGGTTTTCTATCACCCGATCCAACAGTATCCCTATTTTGTGAATCCTTATCCACCCCTTTTCCATTATGTGGCACGAATTGCCGCCTGGATTACCGGCGACTATTTGGTAGGGGGGCGGTTCGTCTGCGTTTTATCCGCCCTCGGGATCAGCATGATCTTTGGCCTCCTGGTCTTCCGTGCTTCCCCACAACGCATCCCCAGGGGGATTCGAGGGAGCGGCGCATTGCTGTCGGCTTTGCTTTGCTTTCGCTTGGACACCCTGAGCAACTATATCCCGGAAATGGGTGTCGACCTCCTGGCGGTACTGATCACCTTTCTGGGTGTCTACGTGTTCCTACGCTACATGGCGAAATCTCAGTACCAATATGCGGCCTTTGGATTATTCGTCTTGGGAGTGTTCACGAAGCAAACGATGATTGCGGCTCCGTTGGCGTGCCTCGCCGCGACTGCTCTCATCCAATGGCGAAGGGCCTTGCGGCTCTTCGGGTTCTCGGTTGCGCTCGGCCTGGGAATTTTGGGCTGTCTCGCGTGGGAGACCCACGGAGAGGTTTTGCGTCATTTGTTCCTTTATAATGCTCGACAACCCTTCTCGATCACCCACTTGATGTTGGGCATGCAAGAGAACTTCATCCGCATGATCCCGCTTGCCGCAATGGCCTGCCTGGCGCTACTTCCCTACCTTAACCACGGGATTTCAAGCAAGCCCCGCACCTTCCTCCGATGGCTGAGGGCGGGCGTGCAGTCAAGCCCTTACCGCAGAGGGCTGCTGATCCTCGGCACGCAACTTGTCCTGGCACTTATGACCTCGGCTACTTATGGGAAAGTGGGCTCGGGCAACCATTATTTTCTGGAGTGGAACCTTGCCTGCTGCCCTTTGGCGGGGTTGCTCTTTGTGCGAGTGTTGCGAGGCTGGCGGCCGTCTTCTCAATACACACTGGGGGGAACTGCGGTGTTCCTGTTGCTTTTCCTGACGGCGGTCACGGGGTTCACGGATTCACTCCGCCGCATCGACAGCGTGTTTCGTCTTACGCCGGGTGAAAGACATATCCAAGACGTGAGGTTTTCGAGTACTGCGGCGGCTTTGAAGATCGTTGAAGAAACACCTGGCCCGGTGCTTTGCGAAAACATGGTCCTCACGATGAAGGCTCACAAGGAGATTCCGATTGAGCCCGGGATGCTGTGGTTTATTGCCAGAACGGGTGTGTGGGACCAGTCCGACTTTGTGGAGATGATCTCCTCCCAGAAGTTTGGCGTAATCATTATGAGAACTCTGGATAACGACTTTTGGACAGATGAAATGGTTGGAGCCATCGAGAAACATTACGCGCTTACCGAGCAACTCGGCGACGCAAACGTCGCAGACGGTTATTACGTCATCTATAGGCCGCGGCCCCAGCAGAGCGTCCCCTAAGATGGTTGCAATGCTAGAAGGATGTGGGAATGGGTAAAGGGGAGGAACGGGAACTTGCGCCTTTGGGCGCAGGCTCTTACTGGTCTGACCGCTGGGTTGCGGGCGCCTTCCTGCTTTTTGTGTCGAGCTTAGGAATTGCGGCTTCCTTCCTCCTCTTCAGGGAGGGCGAGGGCTGGGTCCTCCTCATTGCCCTGGCCATTGGTGCGTTGCTGTGGGTCCTGGAGCACTGGGAAATCAAATTTATCCCCGCTTCGACGCCTTCCTGGAATCCGTTGCCGGGGCATCTCAGGCCCATGGTAATTATTTCGCTCGTCGGCCTGGTTGCGTGCCTACCGGCGCTCCAGACCTACTTTTTGAATGATGACTTTGGCTATCTCCACGTTTTTCGTAATTTGTCACTGAATCAATTCTTGCAATTGTTCCATGCGGATATCGCGGAGGTTCTCTGGGGTGAGCCCAGGCAAGAACTTCGCCCATTCTATAGCGTGTTCTATATGATCGGTTTTCGCCTTTGGGGCCTTCACCCGTTAGGATACCACCTCAGTGGTCTCCTCCTGCATATCATCGTATCTTTCCTGGTCTTCCTAGTGGCAAAGAGCTTCGCCGATGGAGATTCCTGCCGAGCGGGCTTGGCTGGGTTGCTCTATGCGGTGCAGCCGGTTCATTCTCAGACCATTTCCATGATCGTGGGTTCCGTAGCCGAGTTTTTACCTACTTTACTTTACCTTTCTGCCTTCTTGTGCTTTATGCGTTTTCGCGCCTCTGGCTTGATGCGATATCTTATGATATCCATGGTGGCGTTCGCCGCGGCCCTATTGAGCAAAGAGGGTGCCGTCACCCTGCCCATCATGCTCGTTACTTACGATCTCTTCCGAATAGTGGGGGGAGAGGATGTGAATCCTTCCCGCGACAGTCCGGCGAAAAGGAAACTTTGGCGGCGACTCATTCTGGTGTATGCCCCTTTCGGCGTGTTGCTCCTGGCTTATCTAGAATTGCGACGATACGTGTTCACCAGTTTTCTTCATGAGAATAGCTGGGGCAGCAATGTGCACGAGGCGGTGTCAACCCCGGCAGGGTTCTGGCTTCATTTTAGCCATTTGTTGACACACGTTTGGGATCTCCAGGCCTTTAACCTTCGAGAGTTCTTATTTCCTTTTCCAGCCTTAGCTCTCGGGTTCATCTTGGGTTTGCTGGGGATTTGGGCGCTCACCCTTTTCAGGCGCCGCTCGGAATGCCGGAGGTCCCTCGCCATTGTTCTTTATTTTGGCCTAGTATGGTATGGGATTTCCAATCTCCCCCTTCTGGCAGTTATGCATGCCCCATACCATTTGTACCTCCCGGCGGTCGGACCGTGCATCGCCACAGCTTTTCTAGCAATGCCACCTTTTCGTACGGCTGCGAGGGGAGTTGGATATGGGCGGTTCTCAGGCATGGTGTTTCTTGTCGGCATTTCGGCCTTGGGGTTGTGGCGGGAGAATGCTGCGTGGGCACGCACCGGAGAGATGTCTGAAACCATGGCGGGGCAATTAATTACAAACCTGAAGGAAGTGCCCCAAGATAGTTTGGTCGTGCTTTGGCCGGCGGAGAGCCATTTGATTGCCTCAGGCTGGGGCGAAATGCTGCCCTATGCTGTGGAAACGCCATTCGCCCCCACCGATCTCTATTCCAGAGCGCGCATTATTGAACACCCTGATATGTCTTGCTGTCCTGGCGCCCAATGGTGGGAGAAGACCCGACGGATCGTCGGCGCCGAATTGGCAGGGCCTCGGGATGGGCCCATAGAAATCTATCTGCTCGCCTGGGACGAGCGGAGCAAATCCTTCCAACAGAAAACGCGCGTTGTGTCCAGAGGGCTTTTTCACTCCTATGTCATGAAATCACTGGGAGGACCCCTGGAGTCGACAGACTCCCTGGAGGATGCCGCTGCAAAGGCGTTCGTGGAAGCTCTTGCGAAGTTGGTTTGGCAGGGCGTCTAGCCACTCCATGCCCCCTGCTCCACAACGAACCATCGGCTGTCTTGTTCTGATTCTTGCTGGCGGTAGTGAACTGCCTCGTCTTGCTTCGGGAGCATACTGTGCGCGTCGTGCTGTCCGGTGGGCCCGACCACGTGTTGGAGAATTCCGATTGGCAGAGCCTGGGGCATGGGGCCAGTTCCATCAACTGGGCGCGGTGTCCCCGGAATAGGTATCTACGCGCGACCCGAGTCTGCATATTACGTGACTCTATGCTCTGCCGCGAGATCTAGGAACTATTTGTTTCTTTCCCAAACCTCAGTATTGTCAGGAAGTGTTTTGGCGAGGTGATAGCACGAATGCAGGTAGTTGCGGAGCGGCCCTAGGTTGTCGTGCCCCGATTGATAGTCGCCCAACAAAAACGCTTTAATGATGTGAAAGAACGAGCGCAAGTAACCCCGCGGTGGCTCATGGGGCTCGCCCTTCAGAAGATAGTTGCCCCCCAGGTCTAATTCCGGGTCAGATAAGACAAAACGCACGTGCTCCCTTTCCAAAGCCGCAATACTGTTGCGAACGTGCTCGGGACGCGTATAGTCATTGGTCTTAACAAACGGCACCTCCGCAGGATTACGAAGAGCCAGCGGAAAGAGAATTCCTACACCGTCGGCAGCGAACAAGTATTCGCCGGGAACGGTATTCTTGGACAGCCAAAGAAGCTTTTCGTAACTCATCAGGTCCAGCGCCATACGACCGCGAGGGAGGCTCAAGCACGGCATCTTCTGAATTTGAATTCGCAAGGGAGAAGCAATGGCGACAAATAAGGCAACGACGCAAAGGACAAAGCTCAGAACCCGAAGCAGCCTGTCTCGTCCGCGAATCAGCCAGACCAAAAGGATCAGGCCTAATGGAGCAATGGCGCACATTCTATATGTGGAGGGCGAGGGCGCAATGCTTGCGAAGAGCAGCAAGCCCATGATGTTCAACAACATGAGGCGGTTGCCATGTTCCGGTTCCAGTGCCTGCCGCCGATATCGCATCCAGAACAGAACATATACCAGCGGCAAAAGCCCATGAATAAAGAGATATAACCCCAAAGCGGGCAATTGATCCCATTGGGTCATTTGCGGGATTTCAAGCACGGCGACGGCAAGGGAGTTCTGCGCACGAGCATAGCGGTAATACTTGAAAACGAACCCAACAACGCAATACAGAAATCGGTTCAGACCAGCTTTCCAGACAAAATACGAGTCAGTAGCGATAACCGTCGCCACAAATGACACGAACAAATATCCAGAGCGCCTGGAAATCTCCCACCACCCCTCGCCGGCTTTGCGCCTCTCCCACAATAGGAAGATACCGAGGCCCACAAGGGCAAAGACTCCCTGAGTTTGCGTGAAGAAGGACGCCAGACCACAGAGAGACCCTGCCGCCAGAAGCCGCGCCCGAGTTCTTTTCTCGATGATCACCGCGACGGCGCCCAGTTCGGCGAGCGCAGAATACCATTGATGAGTATTGTCGAGCACGGGGCCAAATAAGAACGTGAGGAACAGCATACCCGGAAGAAAGGCGGCTCCCCCGGTGAGAACTTTGCGCGAGATGGTTACAATCAGACATGTCAGGCTGAGTCCTACAACAATAAGCGACACGTTAGAAACCCAAGCACGGGCACCGAACAACTTGAAGAGACCGAGGTTAAACACCGTGATCCCCGGGGCGGTCAATTCGAAAAAATTCCGGTAGATTATCTCCCCGTCCAACATGCGCGTTGCGTTGAGCAGAAAGAGATTCTCGCCGCCATCTCCGAAAACTGGAGTGAAGGGCAGGCGGAAGAGGCTGAGGTAGAGAAAAACGAATGTACCGAGCAACAGCACTGGCAGACATCCGCTTGCCAGCCGCTGCCAAAGCAGCCCCATGTCCTTCATAATATTTCTACGAAACAACGGCACGTGCGGCACCCCTGAAGCCTTCCTCAAACGATATTTCCCGGGCAACTGAAAAGCCAATGGATCAATCGAAAAGAGCGACGATGCTGGGAAGCCAAGTGCCACGGCATAATGACATTGGCAAAGTTTGCATCTCCTCTAGGTCAGGTCGCCGCCAAGTTACGGAGAATGTGCTGAGGATTCTTCAAGCCGAGTGCTCCCAATGCCCTCGAAACTGGAGCCTGGGTGTTGGGTTGCCGGAAAGGTTTCGTTACCCTCAGATTGTCTCCGTCTGGGCGTTGTGCCAGTGCGGGCTTTCGTCGACTTATGGCAAGTTGAATCCAAAGACATTTTTAAAGTGCACCAGATCTGCGGACGACAGCAAGGCGGAGAATACGGCCGCCCCCCAGAGCACTCGGCGGTCGTGCGGTATCCAATCGCGCATTGAAAAGACGAGCAACGGCAGGACCGGGATTAAGAACCTGGAAATGAACCAAAAAATCTCGATGTAGTTATACGACAGGAAGAAAAGAGTGTATGTCGTGGCAAACAGAACCTCGGCCTGGTAATTTGCCCATAACAACTTGCGGCGACGAGGAAGCCACGCCACGATGATCGCAACCAACGCCAGGATCGGCCAAACTGCGGAGTAAACGAACGTATACCATCGGGTATCGGTATGGAGGGTCATGCGGAAACTGGATATCAAGGCGCCGAATGGATAAGTGATTGGCCACCCGTGAGGCCCCCAGTCCCCTCGGTAGAGAAGGTTAGCGAAGGGGTTGCCATAGAGCACCCCAAGAGGCATGACGTAGAGCACTCCGATGGCAAGGCCGATCAGCGTGATGACGGCCAGTTGCCGGTAGCTCCTTCGTAGGGCAAGGACAATCGCAAATCCCAGCAGGGCGAACACTCCCAGAGGACGGACCGTTGTGCTGAGCGACGCCAGTAATGCGGCGAAGCTCCACCGGTCCAATCGAGCCGCCAGGAACGAAGCATACAACAAGCACATGAACAGCGGCTCGCTACCTCCCTCCACGGAGAGCTGAATCCACCCATAGTTAAGGAAGATAAAGGAAGCGGCAACCCAGCCCCCGTATAAACGATGCACTAGAACACATACAGTCAGCGAGCACAGCACGGAAATCAGGGCGGCGGCCATTAATTCCGGCACCGCGAAGAGTTTTGAAAAGCCCGCGATTGCGTAAGGAAAACCCCAGAAGTTCGCGGGCACCGGCCCGCCCGAAAAATGCCAGTTCCGGATGATCTGGGCGACCTCCACGTAGTCCATGTCGTCCGTCCGCGAAACCACTAACTCCCAGAAGTTGCTCACCCGGCACACCGTCCAAAGGTGCACGGCAAACATCATGGCGAGCATCAAGAGAACTTCCGACTCTGAAGGTTCGTGGGGAGCCAATGCCGTCACGACTTTGCGTTCGCGGGCGGGGGTCAACTGGAGTGAGGGCTTCTGCTCAGAGATCATGAAAGGTGCAAGAATTCCCGTGTCAGATTACAATTTCCCAGGCGATAGCACCGCGAATCGAAACTCCTTGAGAATCGCCAAGCCACCGATGGCTGATAAAGCGTATTCTAGCACAGGCAGCCGTTCCCAATCGGGCGGCTCTGCCCAAGGGAACCACGGCCAAATGGCGGGTCATCTGAGCTGCCTCAGCCGACACGTATCGCTGGGCAACTCTGATAATCTTGTAATTCCAGGTGCTGTCTGGGACGGAACCTGTTGTCGTGCCCTTGGTGAAGTCGAAAAGGAGTCAGGAGTGTTCAATTCGGTTCCTCGTGTGAAGGTTTGCGTCCTCCTGGCGCTGACTGCGACCGCGGTCATAGCCTCCTTCTTCTCGGTTGGGTATTACCCCGGCGAGGACGTTACTTTTCACGTGGGATTCTGGTTCGAAGTAGCCCGACAGTGGCACGAGGGGATCGCGTATGCCCGGTGGGCAGCCCAGTCGATGTATGGCTACGGGAACCCGACGATGATCTTCTATCCCCCCATGGACAGAATTCTGGGAGGCGCCCTGCTGGCCTGCCTGCCCTCGCGATTGGCCCTGGGGACCTATGCCTGGCTGGGACTCGTGCTAGGCGGATTCGGATTCTTCCACCTATGCCGGGAGTTCTTTGATGATCGTTCCTCCCTGGTGGCCGCATTCGTTTATGTTATCAATCCTTATAACCTCTTCGTGTTGTATATGCGCAGTGCTTTGGGGGAGTTCCTGGCGGCGGCGCTATTCCCCTGGTTTATCCTGGCGGTCTATCGCCTGGATGGGAAGCGGAAGCGCAGCTTGCCCGTGCTGGCCCTCTTGATCGCTCTGCTTTGGCTCGCGAACCCTCCGGCTGGGGTGATCGCCAGCTATTGCGCAGCCATCGTTATCGCGACGCTGGCGTGGATGCGAAGGTCTAAGTCGCTTCTAGCAGTGTTCCTTCTGGCAGAGATATTGGGAGCTGGATTGGCGGCTTTTTATATGTTACCCGCGTGGTACCAGCAACCCTTGATCAACGTCGGTAACTTGCGCCTCGCGAGTCTCTCCGGCGACTTCCTACTAAACAACCTCTCAATTTGGGCGTTCAAGAATGAGGCTCTATTGACTACCGGATTCTTATGGCAAGTTGCTTTCGGTGGGCTGGCGTGGTTCCAGGCCAGGAAGTTCCCCGCGCAGCGGCGCGAAATCTTCATCGCACTCACCATTATCCTGGCGGTTTCAACGTTCATGTGCGTACCTATCAGTTTCATCGTCTGGAAATATGCACCATTCCTTTCCTATGTTCAGTATCCGTGGCGTTGGCTCTTTCCGCTGAATCTTGCGGTGGCCTTTTTCATTGCGGCGGCCCTGAGTCAAAGCGAGAGCGCGCCCGTGGCTGCCGGTGGCTGCGTGCACATACTCCCTTTTACTCATCCTTTCCTGCTCCGCCGTCCGAAAGCGTGCGCTCGATTGGAATGAGTTCACCGCGCCTTTTCAATCCGGCGTCGTATACGACGACGAGGACTACATTCCCCGAGCCGCGGGAGCATTCCCGGAAGAAGGTCCACTGCCCACCTGGCTGCCTTCGCCGCGTTTCGCCGTGCTCGATTGGAATGGGCAGGATCGGCCATCACTGCCGAGTCAGGGCGCGCCCGCTGAATCCGCGAACCTTACGAAGTTTGCGGTCCAGTCCTGGCAGACGGAGTCCCGCATCTTCACCGTGGATAGCCCGCAACCTGCCCGGGTGCGCGTTCGACTCTTCTATTATCCAGGCTGGCATGTGTGGGTGAACGGAACCGAGGTCGAAGAGGTCGAGCGGGATGCCCACGACGCCATCGTGGTCCGGGTACCTTCAGGTCATAATCGCGTGCAGCTTGTTTTCAAAAACACCCCCGATGAAACTTGGGGAATGATCATCAGCGGATTGGTGGCGGTCCTGGTTGCCACCCTTTCCCAGATCAATCGTCAAGGGCGGCGTCCGGCCGCTGTGTGACCCGTGTGAAATAATGTGTCCCTGTGCCCACGCAATGTCCCGATTTTTCCATGAGGAGGGGAGAAATCAATTCAGTATTTTCTTTCCCAGATGATGTCGGAGTCCGCAAAGACTTTGACCAGCCGGTAGTGGCTATGGATATAGTTCCAAAGTGGGCCAAGGCGATGGTCAGCAGGGTTTCCCCAGTCTTCGACCGTACCGAGCTCAACACCATCCCAGGAGATGTAACGCACGTGATGTTGTTCCAGGCCGCGGATGACGTCTGCCACTTGCTCCCGCGTCGTGTAGCCCGTATCGGTGACGAAAGGCAAGGGGGTGGGGTTGCGGAGGTCTCCGTAAAAGTACAGTCCGGGATCCGCCGTCGCGTAGAAATACTCCGATTGCCGGGTGTGCTGCTCGACCCACGCAAGTTCCTCGCGCAGTTCGGGGCCAGTAATGGCAATAGGGCCTTGGGGCATGTTCAGAATGCTCTTTTCGCGGGATTGGACGCCCGCCACGGAGTGAGTACCGATGAGCAATACCCCCACGGTAAGTGAGGCGGCAAGGACCCGGGCGAGCTTTCGCGGAGTGTCGAGGAACCAACCCAGGAGGATGATTCCCGGCAGGACACTCGGACCCATCCGGCCAAGGGACGGAGCAGGGGCGACACTCAAAAGCAGGGAGGAACCCACCATTGCCAGCAACATCGGGCGTTCCCAGTACTCCGACGATGCCTTCCTTGACTCCCGCCAGTAACGGGCAAAGAACAGAACATAGGTGAAAGGAACAACCGCAAAGATGAAAGACCATTGCGCAAAGCGTATGGGGAAACTGCTCAGTGGTCCGATCGCAGGGAAGTCCTGCCAAGAGCCCAGGAAGGTATTGGGCCCCCCAGCCTGGTGATGGTACCTGATGCCAAAAACAACCGTACACCAGAGAAACCTGGCAAGGCCTGCCTTCCAAGCAAAATAGGCATTCCCGGCGATGAGCGTGGCCAGCAAGCCTGTTGCCAAGTACGCCTCTTTCTTGGCGGCATCGCGCCAGTCCGCTTGTCTCCGTTGGGACTCCCACCACAAAAAGGCGCCAATTCCCAAGGCCACGGCAACCCCTCGGGTTTGAGTAAAGCACGCGGTAAGGCCGCAAAAACCACCGGCGGCAGCAATCCTGGCAGTGGTTCGCCGTTCGACGAGCGATGCTATTGCGGCCATTGCGAACAGTAGACTGTACCAATGATGAATGGGATGGAGTTGGTTTTTGTAGATTCCGGCAAGGAAGATCGCGCTGGGCAGAAGCGCGAGGCTGGGCCGCATCAACTTCCTCGCGATCACCACACCTAGCCCGGCCAGGGCCAATCCCAAAAGCAAGAGTGAGAGATTTGGAACCCATAATCGGAGCCCGAAGATCTCAAATGAGAAGAAATATACGACGGACGTACCGGGGGTTGAGAATTGGAAGAAGTCCCGGTAAATCTGTTCACCCTCATACATCCGCTTCCCGTCGCTGACGTAGACCATGGTGTCCCCAATGGCGGAGCCGATGGGGATGAATGGCGGAACAAATAGGAGGGCGTAAAGGAAAATCAGTGCGGCCGGCAAGAAAAGGAGAGTCGGGGTGTCGAGAGTTCGGGAATCGGTTGTGAGGCACGTTTGCTCTGGGGGCGTCATTGCCTGTACCTTTTGCAACTAACTGCCTTTCCTTTCCCAAATCTCATCAGCGTTCGTGAACACCTTTACAGCCTGGTAGTGGCTATGAATATAGTCAAAAATTGGGCCGAGATGCGCGTCAGAAGGATCCTCCCAATCGGGGACTGCATCCAGGTCGGTATGTTCCCAGAGTAGGTAACGCACCTTGTGTTTTTCCAGGCCCTGAATCACCTCCGCCACCTGCCCCGTTGTCGTGAAACCACAGTTGGTTATGTACGGCACGGGTGTGGGGTTGCGGAGGTCCAGGCGAAAGTACATATCGGAACCAACCGCCTCAAAGAAATACTCCGATGGCCGGGTGTGCTGCTGAACCCAAGTATATTCCTCGTAGTCGCTTAGTTCGGTGATAGCCAGTTTGCCTTGAGGCGTCGTGAGGTTCCAGTTGGGGATGGGTCGTTTCCTCACCACCGCGTGGAGGGCTAAGAGCAGGACTACAATGGCAATTGCCGCGGCAAGGGTCCGAGCGAGCTTGCGTGGGGAATCGATGAGCCAAGCAAGGAGTATGGTTCCTGGCAGGGCGCTTGCAGCGATCCGGATCGAGGCGGGGGAAGGTGCGATGCTGAGCAGCAAAAATGCGCCCACCATCGCCACCAACATCGGGCGCTGCCAAAACTCCACCGATTCCTTGCCTGAGTCCCGCCGGTAACGAGCAAAGAACAGAATGAATACAAGTGGAATAATCGCGTGCAGAAAAACCCAATCCGCAAGGAACCAGTGAAGGAATCTACCCAGCGGAACGAACCCGGGGAAGTTATACCAAAAGACCCGGAAGGTGGCTACATCCGCCATTTTGGGGTAATACTTGAGAACATAGACGACCGTACACCACAGAAAGCGAGCCGGCCCCGCCTTCCAAATAAAATAAGCATTCACCGCTATTAAGGTGGCAAGGAAACTCGTAACCAGCCAACCTTCTTTCTTGAGCAATTCGCGCCCAGCCTCTTGCCGGCGTCGGGATTCCCACCATAAAAAGACCCCAAAACCCACGACGACAGCCACCCCGCGGGTTTGGGTAAAGCACGACGTAAGGCCGCAGAAGAAACCTGCGGCGGCGATCCGCGCCGGAGTTCGCCGGTCAAGCAACGGGGCGATGGCAGCGGTTGTGGCCAAAAGACTGAACCAGTGATGCGTGGGCTCGCATAGAAATTCGCGCGCCGCAACCAGGAAGATCGCGCTCGGCAAGAACGTAAGGCTGGCGCGCATCATTTTTTTCGCAATCACTACACCGAGCCCGGCCAAAGCCAGCCCCAAGAGGAGGGACAACAGGTTGGGAATCCAGGGCCTAAGTCCGAAAAGCTTGAACAGAAGGAGATAGACAAGAGCCGTGCCGGGAGTGACAAATTCAAAGAAGTCGCGATAGATCATTTCCCCTTCGTACATCCGCTGGCCCGCAGGTAAGAAAAACATACCGTCCCCATTGTATGAAATGGGAATGAAGGGCGGGACGAAGAGAAACGTGTAGAGAAAAACGAAGGCAGCGATTAGGAAAAGAAGGGTCGGGGTGTCGAAAACTCGGGAAGAGGTGGGGAGGCTGGATGGTTCTGGGCGCGTCATCACTTGGGGCTCCAAAGTCGGCGAGGCTTGGGGGTCATCCTTGCGTGGATCATTATGCTTTCCTTCCCGGATCGGGGGACTCCTGGCGTTCAAGCGTACCATGTTTTGAATCGATCACGCTTTGCCGCGGCCAAAGATGAAGCGAACCGCGCGTTTGAAGCGCGAACGCAGGCAAAGTCGGGCACGCAAGTCCAGGATGGGGTTGCGACCCCAGCGCGCGCGTAGCTCCAAATCCAGCAATGAATCGTTGGGGTGGACCAGGGTCCGACGCATCAGGGCGGGGTCGGTCAAAAGATGATTCAGCCCTTCGGCCTCGTCGCCCGCGAGAAAGGCCAAATCAAAAACTCTTCGAACGCAATCGTCCACCGCCGGGTTGTGGAATCCATAAGGATAGGCGAAAGAAACCACCCTCGCCGCTAAGATAGACTCGAGATCCTTCCCGCTGCCAACGACTTCTTCTGACAACTCGCTTGCCGAAAGAGTCGTCAAATCCGCGTGTGTCCGGCTGTGGGCGCCGAATTCGATTCCCTGCGTGGCCCAAAATCGAATCTGGTCCGCCGTCATAAGGTGGAGGGTTCCGGAACCACGCGCCTCGTCCCATGCGTTCGTCCCGCCCAGTTGTCCGGTGACCATGTACACTGCCGCGCCAAAGCCGTAGCGGCGGAGCACGGGCAAGGCATATTCGACCAAATCCGCGTAGCCGTCATCGAAGGTCAACAGCACAGGCTTAATGGGAAGGCCCTTCCCCTCGCGGCGCCAGCGGACCCAATCGGAGGGACAGATGCCGGTGTACCCCCGACGAGCGAGCCAGCGTACATGGCGCTCGAACCGCTCAGGAGAAACGGTCAAACCAGGGATGGTTCCGGGGCGTAAAGGACCCACATGGTGATAGAGCAGGACGGGCAAGCGCATCGCGAATTCGCGATCGAATTTTTCCCACGAGCCGGCTTCCTTGAGGGCGGCGCGGAACTCCGTCATGCGACGCCCGATTTCCAGGAAACGCAGGCCCGCCTTCTGCATGAGCGGGAGCCGGCACAGCTTCTCGCACACCCAAATCGGCGGCGTAAGAAGATGGGCAGGGGAAACCGGGGACTGAAGGACCACCCGGCGTGGGAGATGCTTCCACCCCGCCGTCCTCCCCAACCCCGCCAGCAAATCCGAACGCGGCCGGTAGTCGGGGTGCTTACGGCAAAGCATCACCTCACTCCGTCCGAATGCTTCCCCGTCGTTAAACAGGAAGGCGCGGGGGGTTTTTACCGAAAGCTCATAGGCCACGGCGCCCGGGAGGTACTGAAATCGGACCCCCATCTTCCACAAGCGCAGGCCCAATTCGAAATCATCCTTCGCCAGCAGGTCCTCGTCGAGACCACCGCAAGCGAGAAGGGTAGAACGGGGCATCGAACTATTGCCAATCAGGAATGTCGCGTCCGGCCATTTCAGCCCACCTTGCACATCGAGGCGGGAATTATATTTCCGGTACCAGGATTCGTTGGCATACGCGAGAATCGAGGCAGGAGCCCCGGGGGCGAGAAAGAGGGAGCCGTGCATTACGACAGGATCCTGGTCCGCGTGTGCCTCCACGTGCCGTCTGAAGACGTCAGGGTTACAGATGATATCGTCGTCAATGAAGATCACCAGGCCGCTCCGCGCCAAGCCGATGGCGGTATTCCGTGCGGCACTGAGGCCGCGATTCGGCTGCTCGATGATGCGTAATGCACAGGGCGGGCAAAGCTCGCGGAGCGCCGCAGCCGTACCGTCGGTCGACCCATCGACAATTACAATCACTTCATATGCATCTGCCGGTAAGTCCTGGTTGAAGATAGCGGGCAGAGTTTGTGAGACCAAAACGTCCCGGCGGTTGTAAGTTGACATCACGACCGAGAGCTTTAAGGGCGCGGTCATGCTCTCCATGGGATCACCATTTGTCGCGACCCAAGACCGTGCTCGCCGCGCGTTTGAGGCGGGAACGCAAGCCAACTCGGGCCCGCAGGTTAAGAAAGGGGTTGCGGCCCCATCGCGCGCGACACTCCAGGGCAACAAGAGAGTCGTCGGTTTGGACCATGGTGCGCAACAAAAGGTGGGGGTCGGTCTGCAAATGATTCATGCCCTCATTATCGTCGTCGGCGATGAAGGCCAGATCGTAAGCGCTCCGAACGCAATCGTCCACCGCCTGATTGTGGAACCCATAGGGATAGGCGAAGGAAACCACCCGCGACCCTAAGATAGCCTCGAGATCCTCCCCACTGCCGACGACTTCTTCTGACAGGTCATTTCCTGAGAGAGTCGTCAAGTCCGCATGCGTCCGGCTGTGGGAGCCGAATTCGATTCCCTGCCTGGCCCAATACCGAATCTGTTCGGCGCTCATGAGGTGGAGAGTACCGGAACCCCGCGCCTCATCCCACGCGTTCGTCCCGCCCAGTTGTCCGGTGACAATGTACACAGCCGCGCCAAAGCCGTAGCGGCGCAGCACGGGCAAGGCGTATTCGGCTAAATCCGCATAGCCGTCATCAAAGGTCAACAGCACAGGCTTGTCCGGAAGACCCTTTCCCTCACGACGCCAGCGGACCCAATGCGCAGGGCAGATCCCGGTATAGCCGCGGCGAGCCAGCCAGCACACATGGCGCTCGAATCGCTCGGGAGAAACGGTCAGCCCGGGGACGGTTCGGGGACGTAAGGGACCGACGTGGTGATAGAGGAGTACCGGCAGACGCATGCCGAATTCAGTTTGTAGCGCTTTCCATGAGCCCACTTCGTGAACCTCGGTGCGGAGCTCTACAATTCCGCGCCCGGTACCTAACAAACGCAAGCCGGCCTTTTTCATTCCGCGGAACCGGGACAGCCGCTCACACACCAAGAGGGGCACGGCCACAAGGGGGGCGAGCGAAACGGGAAATTGCGCGATCATCCGCCGCCGGAGGCGCGTCCAACCCGAGATCTTCCCCAAGTGCGCAAGCTCCGAATACGGGCGATAGTCGGGATGCTTCCGGCATAGCAACACTTCCGTCCGGCCGTAAATTTTGCCGTCGTTAAACACAAATTGTCGCGAGGTTTTTACGAGGAACTCGTAGGCCGCGATCTTGGGCAGGTACCGAAATCGTATTCCCATCATCCACAAGCGATACCCTAGTTCGTAATCCTCCTTCGCCGGCATGGTCTCGTCAAATCCCCCACAGGCAAGCATCGTGGCGCGCGGCACGGAGGTATTGCTGATCATGTAATCATCCTTCGGCCACATCAGTCCGCCTTGCGAATCAAGGGTGCGATAGTAATTCTCTCCCCAGGTCTCGTAGGCACATTTGAGGAGCGAGTCGGGTGTTCCGGGAGCCAGAGAAATCCTCCCATAGGCCACGGTGGGTTGGGGGTCGACGTGCGCCTCAACATGCTGTCTGAGGAGGTCGGGAGCACAAATAATATCGTCATCAAGGAACACCACCACTTCGCCCCTTGCCGCAGCCACGCCGACGTTGCGAGCCACGCTCGGTCCACGGCCGGGCTGCTCGAGGATTTGGAGCGCGCATTTGGACTTCAAGCCCCGCAGCGCCTCAAGGGTGCCGTCCGTCGAGCCATCCACGATCACGACCACTTCATACTCATCCGGCGGAAAGTCCTGCTCGAAGATGGCAGGCAGGGTTCTTCGCACGAGAACATCCCTGCGGTTGCGAGTCGGCATGACAATGGACAATTTCAAGGAGTTGGTCAAAATCAGGATTCCATCAACCCTTCTTCTGAAGAAGAACGTCGTAGGAAACGAAGTCTTTCCCCAAATAGAATTCCGCGGTCCATACCACCTTCAGTGCCGGGTGGCCGCTGAAAAAATTGTTGATTCTCTTGCCGCTGCGGAGGAAATACCGGCCCCACCAGGCGTCCTCATATATTTCCGCCACCTTCATGGTCCCCACCAGAAAATAGCCCCCTGGGAGGAGACTATTCACTAACTTGGAACGCGCTCTGCGAACATAAAGAGGATTACGGATGTACTCCAACGCATGGATCATGACGATGAGATCATAGGTGTCAGTTACGGGATCGACGCGAAGATCCCACTCCGCAAAGTGAACGCGCTCATCCCCTTGGAGTCGCCTGCGGGCTCGAGTCAAGGCGACGGATGATATGTCCACGGCGAGCAAGGACTCGCACCGCGGAGCAAGCATTTCAGTGAACATCCCTTCTGCACAACCCACCTCCAACGCCCTCCCGAAGCGTGCTGCCCCGCGAACAGAATCGAGCGCGGCCACCTCGCTGCGGATTCGATCTCCCTGGTATGAGACCGAAGCATAATCCCACGGATCCTCGCGGGGCTCGAACTCATGGTTCAGTTCAGCCTGGCCGTGGGCTGGGCTATCCTTCACGGCGTCTCGAACCGCCAGGAGCAGGTAGTACCCACTGCGGAGGAACCCAATGCGAGCCAGTAAACGGCGTAACCGCCTGTACGAGTGGTACGCCTCAGCGCGAGGTACCTCGGTCAACTTGCGGACCAGCGTTAACTCTTCCTCGCGCGCTCCAGAAAGAATGAAGCTGATCAGGTATCCTATCCCCCCTCCCAGGAGTGCTGCCACTACACTCGTCCATCCTGGGCCTGTCAAAGAGTTGATACTGAAACCCAGCGCCAGAAATGCCAGAACCGGCAGAAGTAAACCGCGAAAAGATGTGGAGATCAGGTCCGCCACGCGAATCCCGCAGGTGCGTGCGCCGATATGAAGATACACGAAAGCCGCGAGGAACATCGGCACAACCAGCCCCCAAGCAGCCCCGACAATGCCGATGCGGGGCAAGAGCACCAGCGTGAGCGCCAGGCTCGTCACCATCAGGCAACAGGGGATGATCACCATGGTTCGCAAAGCTCCCCGCCCCCAGAGCACCTGGATGGAGGCTGCCGCAACCCCCTCCACAAACACTGCCGCAGTAATCAGACGCAGGATCAGAGTCGAACCCGGCGGCACGTTTCCGACCCACGCCTGCAATAGTTTTGGGGCAACGATCCACAATCCCAGGCAGAGAGGGAGGGCAACGACGACAATCCATCGCGTCCCGACTTCGAGGATTTCCCGTGTGCGGGCCATTTCCTGATCCCTTTGGTGCTGGCTCACCGCGGGAAACAGCGCCTCGGCAATGGACCATATAACCGGACCCACTGAGGTCGGGAATCGTTGGGCAATGTAATACGGCGCAATCCAGCGGGAACCAAGGACTAAACCAACCACCAACGGCACCATATCCCAGATCATTACCTCGACAATGGTGGTGAGCTGACTCGCTAAACCAAATGGCAGGTGAGCGCCCACCACGTTCCAGTCGATTCGTCCCAGACGGAAACGGAATTTCCCTTCGAGATTACCGAGCACCCACTGGCCGGCCAAGGCGGGCGCGGCGGTAGCCACCACTTGCCACATCAGCACGCCCTCTAACCCGGTTCCGACCTTGATGAGCGCAATGATTCCGATCGCACGGAATAGAGCTGCTATGATCGCAAGCAAATTCGTGATATCGAATCGCCGCAACCCGCGGAGCACCGCGGTGGTGAAGGCCAGGAGGCGATCTGCAAGGAACGAGGCTCCGGCCAGCGCAAACACCGCCGGTGCGATCTGGCGATTAGCCGCGGAGAGGTGCAAACCGCTGCTGAGGGGAAGGCCGAGGGTAGCGATGAGCATGCCGCCCACGGCCCCGACTAAGAAAAAAACAGTCCCAGCCGCCTTCACAAAGGGCGCCGTTTCATTCCCCTGCCCGCGGTTGAGCGACGCGGCTACCTCACGCGTCACGCTCATGCCCAGGCCGAAATCGAAGAGTCCGACAGTTCCCGCCAGGGAGAGGGCGGCAATCCACAGGCCGTAAGACTCAACCCCCAAGCCCTTCAGCATGATCGGAACGAGAACAATACCGATGAGGCCTGAAATGAGTAGACTAACGTTATTGAGCATGCCGTCGCGCATCAGGCGGACGCGCTCGTCAGACCCGAGTCTGTCCGGAAGTTCACGATCTGCACTTCCCGGTGAATCAAGCGCCAACGGCTGAGCTTTCGGCGAGTTATCGGGTTCGCGCCGGGGCAGGCCATGATGGTTGGTGTTCATGGAAACCTAAACCGCCTTCGGCTTCGCTGCGCGCAGGGAGATCGTAACCTCAAAATCCGGGTCGCAATATTCCAGGTCCTTGCGCCGGAGGTCCTCGACAGCAAACCCGTGCAGAAACGCGATGGCTGCCAATACATTCCCGTAAGCCCGGACATCAACCTGCCCCTTGGGGAAGACTTCCTCGAACAGCCGGCGCAGACAGAGGTCGGTGAAACGCCAGAATTCTCCGTGCTTTTCCATGTCGACGCGGTCGATCTTCTGGATGCCGGGCGCCGTAACCAGCACCACGCCGCCGGGTTTCAATATGCGGTAGAGCGTTCGAACCGCGGCGTGAAGGTCGTAAACATACTGGAGAACCTGCGTGCACAGAATGCAATCAAAGGTATCAGAAGGGATCGGGTCGCCCTCGGCCAAGTCGGCCACCATGGTTGCGCGTGGGTTATCTGCCGTGAGGTGCAGCACATCCCTCTGCGTCACTTTGGTGCCGCCGAATTTGCGCGCATAGGAGTCATCAGAGAATTCCAGCACGTGCCCTTGCACGTCGACCGCGTGCGCAGCCAGGAAGTTTTCAATGTAGTGGCGGTCAATACATTGTCCGCGACTCGCTCCATAATCGGCGGCGTTGACGGGAGTGATCTGGCGCAAGCTGCCCAGGTCGGCGTCGCTCCGCACGCCACGCCGTACACGCTCGACGCGCCGTTGCTGATTCCTTAGCCAGTGGCGAGCGGGAGAAGGGAGCACGGCTTTCAGGAGGTCTTTGGGTTTCATAGTCAACCACGGAGGGGACGCAAATTTGCATCCTCGGCAGGCCCCTGTTGCGCGCACCCCCTCCAGCCGAGACTTTGGCTGAAGCCAGGCTTTTGGGCTCATGGCCTATTCTGCCGAAGGCCACTCCTCCCGTCAACAGAAGGAACGTTAATCCAAATTTCCCGGGCCTGGGTGCGCGACATAGAAGTTGGAGGTTGTGCCTCTCCTGCTGACCAGGGCAAAGACTTGTAGCGCGGGCGTCCTGCCCGCGGTCAAGGGAGCGTCCCGCTCCCGCCCCCTAGCGTGGCCATCCTGGCCACGCCCTGGAGATTCTGCACTCTTCCCGCGGCGCCGGCCGGGGTGAGAGGACGCCAAGGGAGGTGAATATCGCGAGGCCGCAACGCCGGGTTTCCTACCGGCAGGAAAAATGCGCTTCATGGTTAAGATTTTTTCCTACCGGTAGGAAAACCGCCCAGATTTCACTTGACGACTCACCTGGGCGCTGGTTTAGCCTAGTGGTAGGGACGGGTGGGGAACGCGGCAGCCCCACCGGGTCACCTGGAGGAAAGGATAAATGCCCAGACCGACGCGGAAAACTCGAGACAATTTATCCGACGCAGGGGAGGTTGCATGGTGGCCCGCGAGGGTTCTAAGAAAAAGAATTCTTTTTTTATACGAACGAAGCCGTTATGTATATGAAAACAAACAAAAAGATGACAAGTTGCCCGACCAAGAAACGGACATTTTCTGCAAAATGACACGTCATTTACACAAAATCGCACGTATTTGACGGGAACTGACAGCCTTTTTGCCACTATTCGCGCGCTGGGGAACGAATTCCGCGCTTCAAAATGTACAAACTCGCGGGCGGGGCCGGCCTGGCCATGCTGGCACATGCGCGGGACCTCCATGCCACGGTGGGCGAGACGCCCGCGGTACTTCCTCCGCCAGCGCCTGTCTCGCATCACGCCTGACGTACCCCGCGCAGGGACCGCCATGAGAGCTCAAGAGAAATCCCCAACTTCTATGTCGCGCACCTCCCGGGCCTCCGCGGCTCGAACTTTGGGTTGCCTTGGTCTATACTCATTCGGCGAGGCAGATGAAGCACGCGATTTGCCTGTTCCCACATGAAGCCGGCGCTCTTCCAATTCCCGGGAGGTTTCCTAGGGATCGGAGCTCGGCTGAAGGGCGAACGAGGGGTCCATTTTTCCATTCGCGATGGTTCCCCTCCCTTCGCTTTGAGTGCAAGCAGGTCGTTCTGAGGAGCACGTGCCTCGGGCTCCAGCCTTTCTGGAGGAAGGGACGATTTCATGGAGTCGGTTAAGACCTTAGTCGGGGGCCTGCTCGGCCTGATCGCCGCCGGCGGCATAGGCCTGGGCGCTACGCATCTCCTGGGATCGGTTCCCCATCGCTGGCGCCTCCCAACATCCCTCATAAGTGGTGTGGCTATCATCGATCTGGCCGTGATGCTGGTCCTGTTCTTGGGGGGAGGGGTCGGCGCGGTGAAACTGGTCGGCGTCGGGGCGACAGTGATTGGCTGCTGCGGTCTATTCGGCCTTACGAAGAGGCTGGCCTTTGCTCCTGGCCTGAGGACAACGCGCCGTGCTGACTGGTGGTTCATGGCCGTGATCACTGCGGTGGTCACAGTCAACCTTTTGATCGCGGTCGCGCCCTCCACCAAAATTGACGAACTGCATTACCACATGTTGGTACCCAAACGCGTCATGGAAGATGGTAGGCTATATCTCTATCGTGAACCCTATGAAGCAGCAATCTTCCCGCAGTGTGGCTTTCAGTTGGGGCTCAGTGCCGCCCATGCGGTTGGATTTCCCGAAGCCGGAAACGTAGTCAGTTGGGGACTGGGCGCAGCGCTGGTTCTTCTTATCGCCGGTGTTGCGTCGGACCTGACCGGCAGCACCTCGGCCGGATGGATGACGGGGGCGATCTCTGCCGTTGGCCTTTACCCCACTGTCTGGCACGTTACGAGTGGGCCGCACGCCCTCGGAGATCTGGCGACGGTCACGGCGTTTCTTCTTGCCTTGCTTCCTGAAGGCCTAACCGGTGAGATGAAGGCGCAAACCAGATTGGTCCTCGTTTGCCTGAGCGCTTATGCGGCCGCTTCCACCAAGATCTCAATTCTGCCCCTTTCTGCGGTGTTCACGTTGATCGGTGTCCACCGGGCAGCGGCTAGTATGGGCTGGAGGAAAGCGGCCGGGATCGCAGGCGGTGTATGGGCAGCGTTTTACGGCCCGATCATCCTGTGGACCACCATGCAGTGCGGATCGCCGTTTGGCCTTGCCACTGCGTCCATGTTTCATTCGCACTATTTCGGGCCGGATGTTATCGCCGAACTCGCCGATTCGGTGAACACAAATCGGACAGGCTGGATGCCGCTCCTGGTCTGGCTGGCTCCCTCTGTTTCGCTGGGAGTGGTCGCCGCCTTTGGGGTCGTAGCCTTCACGGCCTGGAAGCGCGAACGGGTTTTTAAGGTCCTTTTCGGACTCGTTTGTGGCCAAGCAATTCTCATGGCCTGGCTGCTGCCGCACGAATTCCGATTCCTGGGCGGACTTCAATATGCCGTGTTGGTCCTCGGTGCCTGGGTAGTGTGGCCATCCCGCCTCGGAGCGCGCCTCATCGCTCACGGGTGGATGGTTCTATTCGCGATGTGTCTTCCCTGGCTGGCCGTGCAGGGCTACTACGCAAGGCCCTTCCTCAAGGTTGATTTGGGGATTACAAGCCGTGACTCCTTCCTGCACAAGTTCGTCGCGTTTACAGAGGACTTTCGCGCTCTAAACCGTATTTTGCCCGCGAATGCCGTGATCTACGTCGTGAACTCGCGCCTTCCGTCTTACTATGCTCCGCGTCCGGTAATTTACACATTGGAGGATTTAAGAGGGCGGGGGCCCTTGTATCGATTCACAGTAGGACCCGATGCGCCGCCCGTGGAGATTTCACTCTCTTGTACAGACGTGGTCTACACGAACCGCAGTGCTATTTCGCTTGCCTACCGCACGCCGGGACGGCCTCCGGTACACGAACCGCTGACTGTCGAGCGTTGTGCTGCTGCTCCAGGAATCCGGCCCGATAGCTAATACGGGTCCTGGAATCAACACGGGAATTGCGACTACCTTGCCTCGGAGTCCAAGAGCATGCCCCAGAATTCAGATGTTGCGCCTGAATCGAAAGGTCCGATCCAGAATGGAGCAACTCTGGCGCGAGCTGACCTTCGTCCGAATGAGTTATCCGCTCTCACCGCCTTTACGAGCTACGTACTTTGTTGTGTGACCTTCATTGTGGCTGTTACCAGGGTTCACAACTTCTGGGACATGAGCCGCAATCACGGCGATAACGCGGGCTATCTCACCATTGCTCAAGCCACTCTGGAGGGGCGGTTCTCCGGGCCCGATTTGCAAAACGTTCGTTATCTTTACCGCGGCACCGGGTATTGCGTGGCGATCGTGTCCAAGCTTACCTCCTTGCCGGTGGCGCGATGTCTCCCGCTCCTCACCGTGGCCTGCGGTGCTCTTGGCCTGTATTTTTGCGGCCGACTATGGGGTTGGCGAGTCGCGACGCTCTTTGCCTTTATGAATGTCGCCTATACACAACGAATTTGCCTGGGTGGCTGTGAGTCGATCTTTGTCGTTTTTCTCTTTGCGTCCCTATGGCTGTGGAGGAAAGAACATACCCTGGGCGCCGTGACGTGTGCGGCTTTGGCGGTATGGACGCGTCCGACCGGGATATTCCTACTCGTCGCGCTCGGGGCAATTCTCCTCTGGCACCGCCGATGGCGAGACCTGCTGAAGTCTGCGCTGATGGCTGGTTTTCTGGGAGCACTGTATCTCACACCGATCATCTTTGCCGCAAAAGATCCTTTGGCCCCGGTTAACGGTTACGCTGATGACTGGTACAGCGCTTCGCCGATTACGCTGCCCTTTTACCCTCTCCTGCGCGAGGCCCTGACGGGTGGGTGGCCATGGACGTACCATCTCAAGAATGGTTTTTACGTGGCGCTGACAATCTTCGGCCTCGTAACATTATGGAAACGCCGGCGCAAAGCATTTGCCGATGTCGCTGGACAGGTGGAGTCATCTTTCTTCCTCCTCTTCGCGGCATTCTGTGTTAGTTACAATTCCACCTGGGCGTATCGAGAGTATCCGCGCTTTTCCATACCCATCATTCCCCAGAGCGTCATGGATCTGCGGTTGCGTCTCCTCAAAGGATGGGTTATTTTGCCAGTGAGTGTGGTTGCCGGCTTATTAAGCGCCATGAGTGCTCTGAATGTGCGCGCGGTGTTTCACATGCTCTTACATTAACTCCGCCCATACGGGAAACTCCGCTTCTCAATAAGTTGCAGGTCGTGCTACGGTTGCCATGACAACAATATGCCGGAGGAAGGACTCATATACGTTCTCATGAACTCCAAATGGAAATCCTGGTTCCGAGTCATGCCCGCCGGCACGCTCGATGCCGCCACTGCCCCCGACCGCGCCGAGTCTTCTCTGCTTGAAATCCTCCTGATTCTCTTCATGGAGTCAGCTATATACCTTGGGACCATCTACAAAGTAGGTGGTTGGGAGACGCTGGCAGCGCCGCATTTCGATGCGCAGTTCTATGTGGACGTGGCGAACACGATTCGACAATGGCGCTTTCCTGGTGGAGAATCCGCGCAATTCTTCTGGGGGTACCCGTACGTCATTGCGGGGTTATCCAAGCTGTGTTCCATTCCCGGATTAATGGCGGCGGTAATTATATCGTTTCTCGCATCGGTGGGCGTGTGTGTTCTGGTGCGCCGACTGTACGGGGGCTGGGTTGCCGCCACCTTCGTCGTGGTGAACTTCGAGTGGATTCAACGCGCGCTGGGAGCGGGAAGTGAACCGTTGTTTATGTGCTTGCTCTTTGCGTCTTTTCTGCTGGCACGCTCCGGCCGGTGGAACCTGGCCGCCTTGCTGGCCGCGCTGAGCACAACAGTGCGGCCGGTTGGAGTGTTTGCTCTGGTAAGCTTCGCGGCCGTCCTGGCTCGGCGAAGGAGTTACCGGCAACTGGCAACGATTACCCTGGTTGGACTTGCCGTGGGAGTTCTCTACTGCATACCTGTACGGATGGTGATGGGCACTCCTTTCGCCAGTTTCATCGCCTACAAAGACGACTGGGGATCCAATGGATGGCCGATCACCTACCCTTTCGGCGCCATGGTTCCGGGTTTTCTCGCAGGTCTTCATGGCGACCTTCGCTGGTGGAGGCTGGTCTGGTTCGTAGCATGGTTGATCATAGCGCTGGCCGGGGCGGTGGCGGTCTGGTTGCCACGTAGTTGGAACAGGGTTTTGGCCGACTATCACCCCGAGGCCTTGTTTACCTCGCTGTATCTGCTCTTTTTCCTTTCGTACAACTACGGCGGAATCATTCGGTTTTTTCCGAGGTTTGTAATTCCGGTTCTGCCGATTCTCCTGTTTTCGCTACGGGATAGAATCCCGCGTGACCGGCGCGTGCTATGGGTGGCGGCAGCCCTATCGGCCCTGATGGCAGCAGCAGACGTGGTATCTTTCCGAAGCCTCTTTGGATTCAGATTGGGGTAACCCCCTCCGCCTCCAATGGCAACAGTCTCCGGGACCCTTTTCAGTTCCACGCCCCCTGAACAGTTGAAAAACCTGGGCGATGCCGGTAGTATGGGCGCCGGGGCCGGAATCGAGGGTAAAGTATTGCGCCCAATGCCCGCGATACCCAGGTGATTCCCCTTGCCCGTTACTTCAGTGCGGAACCGAGGAGATGTTTATCCCGAGAAGCCGCGTACTCTTTGAAAAAGTCGAAATCCTGTTCTTATGGGCGGCGGGCTTGGGATGCCTGATTACCCTCCTCACTGCTGTCCGGGCGGTGCCACTCCCTTACGAATTGGATTTCGATGAAGGGCCCGTGTTGGGCGTAGGCGTCCGCGTGGCTCACGGGTTGTCCGCCTATCCGCCGGCGACCGAGTTCCCTTACGTCACCAATCCCTTTGGCCCGCTGCCTTACTATCTCGCGGGTCTGTGCGTGAGACTCTTTGGCGTCAGCTTCACCGCTCCCAGGATTGTGACTGCGCTCTTAGGCATCTGGTGTGCGGTACTCATTGCACTTCTGGTGCGTCATTGGGGCGGCGCACCGCACGTCAGCATGGGATTTGGCCTGCTCTACCTATCACGCCCCCTGTTAACGACGTGGTTACCCCAGTTTCGCGCCGACTGGATCGGTCTCGCCTTCTCGCTGACCGGCCTATACCTATTCGCGAGATCCCGCCGATGGTATCTCGGCGTGCCTTTCTTTGTGACCGCACTTTTCTGCAAGATTACCTTCCTTGCGGCGCCGCTTGCGTGTTTCCTCTACATGCTTTTCAGAAGAGAGGGAGTGAAAGCTACGCGGTTTGCCGCGGGTAGCTTGGCGCTCTGGGGTCTGGCGTTCCTCTGGGCTCAACGCGCAACCGGCGGCTGGTTTGCCTTCGGCGCATTCTGGATAAACGCCGCTCGACCCTACGATCTGTCACCCGCGATCTCCCTGCTGCACAACCAGCTCGCCGCCGACTATCTCCTGGTTGTCTTGGCCCTGGCGCTTGCGTTTTACGTGCGGGCTCGTCCTGAACTTTCCCTCCCTCTCATCTATCTCGGCACCTCTTTTCTGATGGCACTCGGCGTGGTGAAGTCAGCATCGGCATCCTACTATTTCCTGGAATGGCAGGCGGTGCTCTGCTGTTGTGCGGGAGTGGCCTATAGCTATTTGCGAACCCAATCCGATCTTCGGAGCGCCGTTTCCACGCTGATGCCTGCGCTACTGGCCGCGATGGTGGTTCTCAATCTTCACCGGCCGACCCCGGATCCAATGAATGTGTTGTCCGAGTGTGGGCAGGCTTACGAATACGTGAAGGATTACCCTGGCGGGCTTATCCTCTCCGAAAATCCCGGCGCCGTGGTGATGGCGGGAAAATCGTTGCCGGTGCTCGATCCATGGATCTGGACGCGCATGGTAGTTGACGAAGGCTGGCCCGACACCAAAATCGTTGATCTTCTTCGCTCGCATAAAATCGACCTGGTCGTTCTGGGCCGGGACTTGGAAGAACTCAGGAACCGAACCGATCAGGGTATATGGCCAAACTCGGTTGCGCATGCCATCGAGCAGAATTACCGGCTCGACCGCAACTTCCATTGCGAGGACGCCGACTTCGTTTTTCGGCCTGAAACTCCGCCACATTGAGAGTATTGGCTGCTCAAGGTCCTCTCACGCAACGTAACTTCGCGCTCGAGGGAAGTCATGGCTCACCAGGTACTCCATATTCTTGGCACGGCACAGCCCGAGGGTACGGGTATGGCCCGCATTGTGCGCGTCCTCGCGGAGGGGCTCGATCCCGAACGATACCGCATCCATGCCTGGTTTCTGGCTGGGGCGGGTCCCCTGGTAGGCATGCTTGAGCAGGCTGGCGTGCAGTCGCGCGCTCTCGACTGGTGGCGCGGGGCGCGAGATCCTGTGGGAGCCTGGAGGTTCTGGCGCAGCCTGCGCAACCAGAAATTTGCGATCGTCCATCTTCACTTCGGAGGGAGGTCTGTCTGCCGGCTCGCGCGCGCCGCCACGCAAGCCAGGATTATCAGGCATCTGCACGGCCGGATTCTCGAGCCGCGCGGCCTCACGCCAGTCTACTTCTCTGCCCGGGACGCAGATGCAGTCGTCGCGGTCTCTCAAGCGGTGGCGAGTCGAGTCATCGATGGACCGGTGCGGGTGATTTATGCCGGCGTGACCGTCCCCCCTGGCGACCCTCCTGCCCTTCCCCATCGCACCACGTCGGAGATCATCCTCGGAACGGCAGGGCGACTGGTGGAACTGAAAGGGATCGAGTACTTGCTCAGCGCGGCAAGCGCGCTGCGGCGCGAATTCCCCGGTCTTCGCGTGGAGATTGCCGGGTCGGGGCCGCAACGCCGGAAACTGGAAGAGGCGGTCGCGCACTCTGGCCTCGAGGGACATGTTGAGTTCCTGGGATGGATCGACGACCCCAAATCCGTTCTTCCTCGCTGGGATGTCTTCGTGATGCCTTCCCTCGAGGAGGGTTTCCCGATCGCCGCGCTGGATGCCATGGCAGCAGGCTTGCCGGTGGTCGCCACCTCGGTGGGCGGCGTCCCGGAGCTGATTGAAGATGCAAAAACGGGTTGGCTGGTCCCGCCCCGCGATGCCGATGCCTTGGCTTCCAGGCTTCGCCTCCTGCTCCCGAAACCCGAGATGCGCCACAGCATGGGAGCAGCGGGGTATGCCCATGTTCGCGATCATTTCAGTGCCGCGCAGATGACCGGGGGCTTCACTCAGCTTTACGATGAACTCCTGAACGAGACCCGGAAGTGAGTCCCGCCGGGTGATCACAACGAGCATTGAAGTCTTTGCCTTTCCGGAAATCTGATCCATCCGGTTAGACAAGATTCGGTGCCACGCAAAGTCTGGTACCCTTCACAGGAAGAGGCGATGGAAGTCCTGGGCGAATTGCTGAAACAGACAAGCATCATCGTTTGCACTGTCGACCGCATGACAGATCTGGAGGAATGCCTGAAATCCCTGCGGCCTTTCCGGGCCGCAGTTGCAGAAATCATCGTTGTCAACAATGGTCCCTACCTCGCAGCCGTTGAGGAAGTCGCCCGGCGCCACGACGCAAGGCTTGTCACGGAGCCCCAACGCGGGGTCAGTCGGGCACGCAATGCCGGAATCCTCGCGGCAGCGGGGAACATCATGGCATTCCTCGACGATGATTCCGTAGCCGATCCGAACTGGCTTCCGCTCCTGCTGGCTCCTTTCCGTGACCCCCAAGTTCTTGCGGTCGTGGGAAGCATCTTCGCCCAAACCCTCCGCGACCCGGTCAGCCAAGCCTTCGATTTTCTTCACCGCGCCCAGTTCCCGGAATCGCAACGAACCGTGAATGGGAATTCCAGAAAGAACTCTTTCCCCATGCGCCCGGCCTTGGTGGGCAACGCCAACATGGCAATTCGGCGTGAGGCTTTCGACCGTTTCGGTTACTTCGATACCCGCTTGGGCCGGGGAACTCGCATCGGCTCCGGTGAAGAACCCGATCTTCTGCTGAGGATCTTGCTGGGTAGCACCAGGATCGTTGTCGAGCCTGCGGCTCGGATTCTTCACCGTCACTCCACGGAAAGGCGCGCGGTGCGCCGGTGGGCTATCCAATCGGGTTGCGCGCACACGGCCATCCTTACCAAGTACTTCCTGCAAGAACCCTCCCTGCGACGGGAGATATTGCGTTACATCGCATCGCGCCTGCGGCGGCGACCCGCGGCCGAAGCGTTGGCCGCAACGAACCTTAAGGTTCCACGAATTCCGTTCTTCCTCGGGAACCTCTACGGTCCAATCGCCTTCCTCCTTTCCGGGAAGGAGTGACTGGACCTCTTGTCGAGGCGCTGTAGCCTCGCTCAGCGCCTTACCCCCTGGCGGGGAATGCCGCGAGCTCTTGTGGGACGGCCTTCCTGGCCGTAGCTGCTCACGGTCGGGACGCCCGTGCCGCGGCGTCAGAGTTTCTTTCCGCAAACTCCTCTTCCCCGGCGAGGTGCTCGTTAAGTTCGCGGATGGCGCGTTCTCCCACGGTGAGCAGCACGCTGGGATCGCCGGAGAGCCGGTAGGAGGCCATCTGCCTTTCGAACTTATCGAGGTCGATCCCCAAGCGCTCGTGCCCGTCGCGAATTTCCTGGAGCTTCGCCGTCGCCTCGGGGGTTTGCGCGGTGATGCGGAAAAGGGCGTTTTCTTCCCGGCGGCAATGGTCCATGACATAAGTTTTGAAGAAGTACATCGTCATGCGCAGCGCGGCGAGCGCCGCTTGCCGGTCGGTGAGATTTTCGCCAGGACGCACGGCCAGCCCCGCCAGAATGGCCTGCCAGTCCTGTAAGGCGGCGCGGGTTTTCGCGTGTTCTTCCCGCCATTTCACAAGGTCAGGGAGCACATCCGTGGAGGGCCGTGGGGAAGCAGGCAGCGGGGTTTCGGCTTCCAGATACAAACTCTTGAGCCCGCGCGCCGCGAGCACCCCGGCAACCTCTCGCCGCGAAGGAAAACCATGAGTTGAAAACTGCCCCGGCGTGTCCGTGCGAAGGTATCCTCCCGGAAAGGTGTCGCAGTCCACCGTGAAGAGGTCGCCCGCCGCCACCATGGAGATATTCATTTCGTAATTCTCGCGGGTGTTGAAGAACAGCCGCGAGCGCGGGAAGGCAAGGTGATAGAAGCTCAGGATCAAACGGTAATCGTCGTCCGAAACCGTGAAGCGCGAGGGCTTTTGCGATGCCAGCACGCCGCGTGCCGGCTTGAGACGCGGAATGCCGATGGCGTGCGGCTCGAGGCCATAGGCCCGGCGCAGGTAATTGCCTTGCTCGATGGTGGCCAACACATCGTAATGCCAGTCGTAGAGCCCCAGCAGCGCGCCCAGAGCGACTTTCCTGATGCCCGCCGCGATGACGCGGTCCCACAAATCCAAGCGGTATTCGATATCGCGCTTGGGCGAGCCGACAACGTGCCAGCGGTCGAAGTGGGGTTGGTGATAAGTCTCCTGCCATTCCACCACCCATTCCAAGCCCGCCTGCCGCAGCCGCACGTAGTCCTCACGCTCATAAACCGGCGAGCAGAGCCCCACCACGCCGCCGCCCAGGCCATCCAGCTTGCGGCGCGTCAAGTCCACGTAAGGCGCCAGCACTTCGGGGCCGAATTCCGGGTCTTCCGAAAGCACCAGTTCGATCTGCCGATGGCCCCAGGATAGAATCAGGTCGAGCTCCCGGCTGAATTCGTCCAGGCTCAGGCGCACGCGCTCGGCCAGCGCGTTGCTTTGACGATAGCCGCAGTAAAGGCATTCGTTCTCGCAAAAGCTGGTGAGATAAACCGGTATGATGAATTCCACCGTGTGCGGGGCCACCTGCTCGCGAACCCGCTGCGCCGCGGTTTGGATTTCTGCGCGCCGTTCGGGCTCGCGCGCCCAGGCGATCAGCGAAGCTGCATCCTCCACGTCGAGGCCGGGGTTTCTCTCCGCCGCTTCCAGAATTGCCTCCAGGGAACGCGTGGGCTCCGGCAGCTCCGCCAGTGATTCGATGCGGGCCCCAGAGACTCGAAAGACTTCGCTGAATGTTGACACTGCGCTTCTACCTCCTCATGCGACCAATTTCAGTCGAGATGTCTCTCACCGGAATACAAAGTAATCCCTCTTCCATGATAAACCTTTGAGGGCAATTTTGAACCTGTCGCGGCTTAGCGGGTCTTCCACTTCGCAGCAAGAATGGCGATTTTCTCTTCCAGTGTGGGTTCCGGTTTTGGTGGCGGTTGCGGCTTGGGCGGGCGCTTGGCGGGTGGTTTTTGCAAGGCCTTGATGGAGAGGGCGATGCGTTTCATTTTGGCATCCGCGCTCAAGACTTTTACCTTGACGATCTGGCCAGCCTTGACCACGTCCGAAGCGTCCTTGATGTAGCGGTTGGAAAGCTCGCTGATATGGACCAGTCCGTCCTGATGAACGCCGATATCCACAAAGGCTCCGAACTTGGTCACGTTGGTCACCACACCTTCCAACACCATGCCGGGCTGCACATCGGTGAGTTCGCGGACCTGCTCATTGAAGCTGGGCGCAACGAACTTGTCGCGGGGGTCGCGCCCCGGCTTGCGTAACTCCTCGAGGATATCGTTCAGCGTATACGTCCCCGCCGATAGCCGGTTGCGGTCCACCTTTTCCAGAAGCTCCGGGCGCTTAACCAGCTCTTCGATGGGAACACCCAGGGATTGGGCGATTTGTTCCACGATCTGGTAGGACTCCGGGTGGACGGCGGTCATGTCCAGCAGGTTGTCGCCGTTGCGGATGCGCAGGAACCCCGCCGCCTGTTCGAACGTCTTGGGGCCGATGCCGGGAACTTTCCGCAATTGCGCGCGTGAACGGAAGCTCCCGTTCTCATTCCGAAAGGTAACGATGTTGAGAGCGGTGCGTTCCGTGACGCCGGCGACGTAGCGCAACAGCGTCCACGACGAAGTATTCAGATCGACGCCCACCCGGTTGACGCAACTTTCAATCACGCTTTCGAGCGACGCCTGAAGCTGGCGCTGGTCAACATCGTGCTGATATTGGCCGACGCCGATGGACTTGGGATCGACTTTGACCAGTTCGGAGAGCGGGTCCTGCAAGCGGCGGGCAATGGAAATGGCGCCGCGCACGGTGAGATCGAGATCGGGGAACTCCTGCCGCGCCACCTCCGAAGCGGAGTAGACGCTGGCCCCGGACTCGCTGACGGTCACGGAAAAAACGTTATCCAGCCGCCGCTCGCGCAGGAAATTACGCACAAAGGCATCCGTCTCGCGGGATGCCGTGCCGTTGCCGATGGCGACAGCGCGCACGTTGTGCTGCTGCAACAACGCCTCGAGCTTCTGGGCGGCGGCCTCGGCTTCGCCTTGAGAGCGGTGCAGGTAAATGACGTCGTGAGCAAGAAATTTGCCCGTCGCGTCGATCACGGCAACCTTGCAGCCGGTGCGCAGCCCGGGGTCGATTCCCAATACCGAAATGGGCCCCGCCGGAGGCGCCAGAAGCAGGTTGTGCAGATTGTCACGAAAGACCTGAATCGCTTCCCCATCCGAACGCTGCTTTACTTCTATCCGGATTTCGGCCTGAATCGAAGAATCGAGCAGGCGATCCCATGAATCCTCAATGGCTAGCTCGAGCTGCGGCGTCCAATCGCCGGGCGCGCGCAAAATGCGTGCTTTCAGCATGGAAACAGCTCGTAAGGGGTCCAATTCGATGAAGGAGGTGAGGACGCCTTCGCTCTCACCCCGACGAATGGCCAGCATGCGGTGGGACGGAATTACCTTCACCGGCTCACGGTACTCGTAATACATCTTGAACTTCTCTTGCTCATCCACGGCATCGGCAACCTTCCGGCTGACCACCGTGCCCTCTTCAAACATCATCTGCCGCAGAGCCTTGCGCAGATCGGCGTCCTCGCTGATCATCTCGGCTACAATGTGGCGCGCGCCTTCCAGCGCCTCTTCTACGCTGTTCACACCTTTTTCGGCATTCACAAAACCCCGGGCGAAGGTTTCCAGCGGCTCGGTGGCGGGCTGCTGCGCCCACAAGTACAGAGCGAGCGGCTCCAGCCCCTTTTCGCGTGCCATGGTCGCTTTCGTGCGGCGCTTCGGCCGGTAGGGTAAGTACAAGTCCTCCAACTCGCTCTTGTCGATCGTCGCTTCAATGCGCTTTCTCAGTTCATCGGTAAGCTTGCCCTGCTCGGCGATGGACGCCAGGATCGTTTCCCGGCGCGCCACCAGCTCGCGGAAATAGGTCAGCTTCTCTTCGATACATCGAACCTTAACCTCATCGAGATTTCCGGTCGCCTCCTTGCGATAGCGCGCGATGAACGGCACCGTGCCGCCATCATCCAGCAGCTCGATGACAGCCACCAGGCCGTGCATGGGGACTTCGAGTACCTTGGCAATGTGCAGTAGTAAGTCGATGGAAAGAATTTTTTGGTCGATCATAATAAAAGCAACTTGTCCCTGGGTCAGTTAGTTTCCGGATCGAGCGTGAGGATTATACAGCCCCCATGGAGCGATGTCATGAGTGATGGGAAGGTAATTCTCCTCAGCCCTTCACTTCCGATAGCTTCGTCTCCTCCGGGATGTCCGTTGGACTTGCGAATTCGAGCCGGTAGCCGTCCGGGTCCGTCAGGCCCGTAACCCACAGGGCGTTTCCGACCTGCGGCTCCGAGGCCTCGACGCCGCGGGACCTGACCTCGTGATAGATCGCCAGTGCATCCTGACATTGAAAGCAGAGTGACACGCCCTCGCCCAATTTTCGCTGGGCTACGCCTGAATCAAGTCGCTGCTTGGAAAACTCCTGGAGCATGAGGGCGGCTCCGCCCAGCGCCAGCCAGCACCAGCGCACCTTTCCGTCCACCACCCACTTCTTCTCCATCGTGAAGCCGAGGCCCTCCACGTAGTAGCGGACAGAGCGTTCCATGTTGGATACGCCGAAGAACGGGACAACTTCTTTGACGTTACCATCGGTATTCGAACCGGCACTCATCTCTGGCATCCTCCTTCAGAATTCGAACTGCGGGTACAGCGACCCTTGAGCAAGTGGCCTCAGGCTTTCGCGCCAAGGTCGCGAAGCCGACGCTCGATGGCGGCGTGGCCCATCTTTTTCGCCCACGCCAGCGGGGTGGCCCACGCTCGGGCGTCCGGCTCGTTCAAGGGCGCACCGCGGGCGACGAGTAACTCCACCAGTTCCTCCCTGCCCCAGCGGCACGCCCAGCCCAACGGCGTGGACTCCAGCAGGTTATCACGCAAGTCGAGCCTGGCGCCCCCATCGAGCAACAAGGCGGCAAAGCGGGCGCGGTCCGCCTCATTCGGGATCCCGCCCCGCGCGGCCGCGAAGTGGAGAACCGTTTGCCCAAGCCTCGACACGTTCGCATCGATCCCGTGCCGAAGCAGGATGGACATGCACGCCATTCGGTCTTCAGATGTTGCGGCCGGCCTCAATCCGGAATTGTCGCCCAGGCCGCGAAGCGGCTGGATCAGAATCCAGTGCCAGCGCGCGTCCTGCGCAGGCCAGGCGAGGCGCGGCAGCGCCAACTCGACGATGGCTGGACAACCATTGACCGCGGCGGACCAGACCAGTTCCTGCGCCAGGTCCTCACTGGCATCCATCCCCAACAACCGCCGGGCCTCCACCAGATCATGGGCCTCGGCGACCATGTAAGGCTGGGGCTTAGCGCCGCGCTCGACCAGCAGTCGCTTCATGGCTTCGTCGTTCCGTTGGTACGCGTTACGGAGCGGCCAACCGGAGGCGTACACATTGGCGTTGGGGTCGGCGCCGCGGTCGAGCAGCAGCTCGGCGATGTCGCGCCGCCCCGCTAGAGCCGCATACCACAAGGGCGCGCCCCAGCTTGGCGTGGGCTCCTCCAGTTCGCTCAGCAGAATCCGTTCATCCACGTCGGCCCCAAGGTCAAGCAACAGCCGAACGATCTCGATCTGTCCGTGTTTTACTGCCAGGCTGAGGAGGCCGCCCCTCGACCAATGCGTGTCCCGCCGCAGCAGGCCGGGGTCGCCGCTCACCAGTTGGCGGATGCGGTGACTATCGGCCAGCGCCACCGCCGCATCGAGGGTCACCTCCGCGCCGTGATCGAGCAGCAGCTTAGCGACGGCGGGAAATCGCTGGGTGTGATCGTTGCGTGGGTCGGCGGCGCGCGCGGCGCGGTCGAGCGGGGTCAAGCCCTGGATGTCGCGCTTACGGACGTTGGCTCCTCGGCTGAGCAACCATTCTACCATCTCCTCATTCGTCTCTTCCGCCGCGGCGTGCAGCGGCGTCCCACCGGCCCGGTCGCAAGCATGGACCAGGGATCCGTCCGCTTCCAGGAGGCGAATGGCCGCGCCGGTATTGCCCTCGCGGATCGCCTCGTTAATCTGCTCCTGGGCAGGTGAGACGGCGGCGTTCGGACAGCTCATCTGCTGGCGGCGGCGCTGCTCTTCTTCCTCGATCACCGCGACGACGTCCGCATCATCGCGCTCCTTCGCCAAGGCGAGCGCGGTGGTGGCATCGCGGTGCGGGAAGATGCCCTGGCGCGCGTCGGCGCCGGCTTGCATCAGCAACCGCACCATGGCCACGTCGCGGCGCAGCACGGCATAATGTAGACCCCGATGCTCATCGTTGCCGGCCGTGTCCATATGCACCAGCTCCGGCCGCTGCCGGAGCATCGCGCCCACGCGTCCGATGTCACCGGTCTCGACCGCAGCCACAAAGCGGCTCATAGTGACTCCATCCACGAAGACTTTAAGCTTCATCCAACTCTCGAAGCCATAAGTACGGGCTAGGACCAGTTGCGCGTCACTCAGTTGGAGTCCTTCGCCTGCGGCTCCGGAAATCGCGCCGCGATAGTGTGCGTGCACCTCCGCGACAGCCGTTGCTTCGCCAGCCCGAAAAGCTTTCAATAAATCCTTCGCCTGTTTCTTGAGTTGCTTGAGGTGAGGCTTGGCGGGCAGCTTGCGCGTGGGAAAAGAACGATGGGGCAGGGACATGATGACCTCCTTTAGGCCTTGGCAGCCTGTCATGCCCGTTGTCCGCTGGTTCGGGCGAAAGGAAGATCACCATCGAGGTGTTTTGAAACCGCATGTCATTCGGCGGGCTCAGCCCTTTCCGCGGACGGGAGGCGCCCGATGCGCACCATCGAATTCTACCATACGCCACGCGCCCGGCGAAGCGGAGCTTGAGGTCACCCGTTAAAGATTGACTTGTCCCGGCGGTGAATCCTAAGATAGGCACTAGAGAGGGGCTTACCAATCTATGATCGGCCAAACCCTCAGCCACTACCGCATTCTGGAAAAAATAGGTGTGGGGGGGATGGGTGAGGTTTATCTGGCGCGCGATGAACGGCTGGAGCGCGATGTAGCCGTAAAGCTCCTGCCGCAGAGTGAACTGGTCGATCCGTCGGCCCGCAAGCGGCTGCGCAAAGAAGCGGCGGCCCTTTCCAAACTGAATCATCCCAACATCGAAACATTGCTGGATTTTGAAAGCGTGGAAGGCCTGGAATTTCTTGTCGTCGAGTATGTAGCGGGAGTGACGCTCAGCGAATTGCTGGGCAGGGACCCGATGCCGGAGAAGGAGATCGCGCGTCTAGGTATGCAACTGGCCAGTGGGTTGGCGGCGGCGCACGCTCAGAAGATTGTCCATCGAGATCTGAAACCGTCCAACCTGCGCATCACCCCAGACGGGCGGTTGAAGATTCTTGACTTCGGTATCGCCAAGGTGCTGAAGCCGCAACACGAGATCACGGGCATGGAAACCACGACGGACTCCGGCACCGGCAGGGAGGCTGCGGTTGGAACGTTACCTTACATGGCGCCCGAACAGTTGCAGTCCGACCCGGCCGATGCCCGCACGGATATATTCGCGGCGGGGGGAGTTTTGTACGAGATGGCAACCGGCCAGCGGCCATTTCGGGAAGAGATCGCATCGCGCTTGATCGATGCCATATTGCACCAACCGGTCGTGCCGCCGCGCGCCTTCAATGGCAGAATCTCTCCGGAACTCGAGCGGATTATCGTCAAGTGCCTGGAGAAGGGGCCCGAAAACCGATACCAATCTGCGCAAGAATTGGAAGTAGACCTCCGGCAGTTGGCCGTGCCCAGGACGACAAGTCCGCTCCCGCCCCCGCACCAAGCACACTCGCGGTGGAAGATGGGGGGCGTGGCCGGCGCCTTGGCCTTCGTCCTGGCGGCTGGACTGCTTCTGCTTAATGCCGGGGGCCTTCGGGATCGATTGCTGGGCATGGGAGGGCACGCCCAGATTGCATCCCTGGCTGTCTTGCCTCTCGAAAACCTCTCGGGCAATCCCGACCAGGACTATTTCGCCGATGGGATGACCGACCAACTCATCACCGATTTGGGCCAGATCAAGGCGCTAAGAGTAATCTCACGGATTTCCATCATGCAGTACAAGGCCGTAAAGAAGCCGCTGCCCGAGGTGGCGCGAGCCCTGCACGTGGACGCCATCGTGGAAGGCACCGTGTTGCGCGCGGGGGACCAGGTGCGGATCAACGCCCAATTGATCTACGCACCCACGGACAAGCAACTCTGGACTAAGAGTTACGAGCGCGACCTGATCGATGTGCTCAAGCTACAGGGCGACGTGGCCAGCGCCATCGCCAATGAAGTCAGAATTGCCGTGACGCAGCAGGAACGCGAACATCTTGCCGGCGCGCCTCCCGTAGTCCCTGCCGCTTACGAAGCTTATCTTCGAGGCCGCTATGAATGGTACAAGGGGACTGAACACGACTGGCTGAAAGCCCGGCAATACTTCGAAAAGGCGGCGCAGCTCGATCCGAATTATGCTCCCGCCTATGCCGGATTAGCCGATTATTACTGGCTGACGGATGAACTACCTCCCGCGATAAAGATGCCCAAAGCGAAGGAATATGCGCTTAAGGCCGTGGGAATTGCTCCAAACCTGGCCGAGGCGCACACCGCGCTGGGAGAGGTTCGATTTATGGAGGATTGGAACTGGCCGGAGGCCGAGCGAGAATTCAAGCGCGCCCTCGAACTCGACACCGGCAGTTTGGAAGCCCATCTCAGGTATGCAGATTACCTATCGGAGATGGGCAGGGCAGACGAAGCCCTGGCCGAGGCCCACCGGGCCCAAGGACTTGACCCACTGTCCATCTCGACGCAGGTTATGATCGGATGGACGTTTTACTATGCTCGCCGGTACGACGAAGCCATTAAAGAATGCCAGAAGGTTGTCGACTTGGAGCCCAACTCGGTTAACGCGCACGATTGCCTGGGGCTCAGCTACCTGGCCAAGAAAATGTACCAGAACGCTACCGGAGAGTGCCAAAAGGCCGCAAGCCTTTCCGGCAACGATTTGAACCGGACCGTCGGTCTGGCGCGGGCCTATGCCCTAGCGCGAAATCAAACCCAAGCCAACGATGTGCTAAAAGAATGGCAAGCACGAGCCCACGGAGGGTATGTACCACCATCCTTCTTCGCGCAAGTCTATGTCGCCCTCGGGCAGGGAAAGCAGGGACTCGCCTGGCTGAAAAAGGCCTACCAGGAACGCGACCCCTACCTGACCCGAATCAAGGTTGACCCCGCCTTCGATCCCATTCGGTCCGAGCCGGCGTTCCGGGACCTAATTCAGCGCCTGGGCCTCCCGCCCTCGGAATTCTTCGAGCATTGACCTGGCTGGCTTCCGGACTCGGCGTCAGTGTGATTCGTTCCGGCATGCTGCACATGCCACATTACTCGCATGGGCGTGGAGCAGGACCACTGTCCAACGCTTTGCATCAGGCACCGGTTGAACCCCCTCTACTTTGGGTGGCCTTGAGCAACACGAAACCCACCTCATCGGCTGCTCAGGATAAAGCTTGTGTTTTTTGTCAAATCCCAAGGGGTCCTGCTCAAACTCACTGAACTTATCGGCCGTAAGCTCGAGAATCACGATCCGGGGCCAGTCAGGGTTCAACTCGGTTTGGTAAAGCCGTAGAACTTTGACACCAGGGGCTGCCTCTTCCCACTTTGGAGTTTTGGGGGACATGGGGGTTCTCCTTTTTTTTCTGGAAGAAAATCCGATAAGCTTTCTATGCTTATTGAAGGCGAAAGTCAAGCTGCTGATATTCCAGGGGTTCTTCCATACGGTGGTGAAGGCCGGGCATAAAAGGTTACAATGCCGAGCTGAACCGAGCGGACAAACAAGGGAGACACCCAATGTCAATGCCAGTAACGACCACCTTCACGGTAGAGGGATACCGAATTCGCGAATATAAGGGCATCGTGCGGGGAATTATTGTGAGATCCCCGACGATCGTGCAAGGAATTGTGGGCGGCCTCAAGAACATTATTGGCGGCAAGATCGGCGCGTATACCGAGATGTGCGAACAAGCGCGTCAGCAAGCCTACGATCTGCTCCTCGAGCACGCCACGGAATTGGGTGCGAATGCCGTGGTGGGCTTGCGCTACGACGCGTCGGAAGTGGTCAGCCAAGGGTCGGCAACGGAGGTTCTTTGCTACGGCACGGCGGTGGTCATTGAGCGAATATAGCAAAGGGTAGAGTGAAAGGGTAAGAGTTAAAAACTGTACCTCCAATGCTGCGTGGTTGCGTGACAGCAGAGCGCGGAATCGCAGAACTCAATGTCGGAGGGTTGCGCCCATCTGCGGAGGTCTGGATGAATATGGACAACGCGAGGCTGCTGGTCATTGGAGCCGGAGTAAACGGTTCGGTCTGCGCGGCAGGTTTGCACAACGCGGGGATTGACGTGACAGTTCTCGCCCGTGGAAAGCGCTTCGAGGAGGTGCGGGACGAGGGGATTGTTATCGAGGATCCTTTTAAGAATAATAAACGTAGCGTTACCAAAGTGCAGGTCATCAACCGCCTCGATCCGGACGATCTCTACGACTATGTGCTCGTCGTCGTGCGCAAAAACCAAGTGGCCGACCTTTTGCCAGTTTTGGCCCAAAACCGGTCTCCGAACATCGTCTTCATGACCAACAACCTTGCCGGCCCGGAGGAACTTACCAGAGCGCTCGGCAAAGATCGGGTCATGATGGGCTTCGTGTTCGCAGGGGGAAAGCGCGATGGAGACGTTATCCGTGCCATCAGCGGAATGGGCGGTTCCAAAATTTCCTCGCCCTTTGGGGAAATCGATGGCCGGATAACGCCGAGGCTGACGCGGTTGATTGGCATTTTCCGCCGAGCAGGTTTGCACGCCAAAGCATCAACCGATATTACCGACTACCTTGCGACACATGCCGCACTTGTCGCCCCGATCGGGGCGCTTATTATCAAACATGGCTGCGACACGTATGCCCTAAGCCGGTCTACGGCCGATCTCAGGCTGCTGGTTGATGCCTGGCGGGAAACGCTTGCAGTGCTCCGCGCCACCGGGTTCAGAATCATCCCGCCGGCTACGAACATCCTCAGGATCGTCCCGCGTTTTATTTTAGTCGCCGCCATGCGCCTATTGTTTTCCACTAAATTCGCTGAAGTCGGCGCCGGTTGGCATTGTAGCCAAGCGCCCGATGAAATGCGCCAGCTCGCCATGGAACTCCAGGCGTTGGTGGATCAGTCTGGCCTTCCCGTCCCCGCGATCCGGAAAGTACTTGGGCAGGACTGAAGCGGTTAAACTGTCCCATGGGCCGCCGCCCCTTTCCCGGTCACCTCACGCCCGCAGCTTGGGGGCATGGGGCTCGGTCATTGCGTACACTGTTCGGGAACGGCGTGCTCGGTTGCCATCCTGGGCCCTTCCACCACCGCCTGAACAACCGCGAGGAGTTCCTTGACGTTGATGGGTTTGGAGACATAGGCGTCCATACGCGCCGCCAGGCAGCGCTCCTTGTCACCTTGCATGGCATGGGCGGTCATGGCCACGATGGGGAGGTGGATTCCCGTCCCCTCTTCCATCTTTCGTATCGTTGCGGTGGCCTCAAACCCGTCGATCTCGGGCATCTGCACGTCCATGAGGACCAAGTCGAATCTCTCGCTCGCAAGTCGCTCCAGCGCTTGCCGCCCATTCGCGGCGATGACCACATGATGACCGTGTTTTTCGAGTACGCGCGAGGCCAGCATCTGGTTCACAACGTTGTCTTCAGCAAGCAGGATATGAAGGGGCCTTAGGTAGTCATCCACCACGAGCGCCCGCATGCCTTTCAGTTGGGCCTTCTTTATGCGCAGCGGAGACTCGGCAGCCTTGGAAATGCCGAAGCTGGCCGTGAAATGGAAGGTGCTCCCTTGGCCGGGCGCACTTTCGACCCAGATACGGCCGCCCATCATTTCTACCAGTTGGCGGCAGATGGTCAGTCCCAAGCCCGTGCCCCCAAAGCGGCGGGCAGTGGAGCCATCAACCTGTGTGAAGGCGTCGAAGATGCTTGCCTGCTTCTCGACGGGGATGCCGATGCCGGTGTCCTGCACACTGAAGTGAAGACGAATGGACTCATCATTCCCAGACTCCCGTTGGACCCTGAGGTTGACTTCTCCTTTTTTGGTAAATTTCAGGGAGTTGCCGAGCAGGTTGATCAGAACCTGGCGCAAGCGGCTGGGGTCACCCACCACCGCCTCGGGCACGTCAGGCTCGATCATGCCGTTCAGCTCCAATCCATTCTGGTGGGCCCGCAGGGCCAACGTCTTCAGGGTCGGCTCAATGCTGCCTCGCAGGTTGAAGTCGATGTTCTCCAATTCGAACCTGCCCGCCTCAATCTTGGAGAAGTCCAGAATGTCGTTGATGATGGTCAGCAGTGACTCGGCGGAGGCCTTAACCATGGCGGCATATTCGCTCTGTTCAGAGTTCAATGCCGTTCCCAGGAGGAGATCCGTCATTCCCAGGACGCCATTCATGGGGGTTCGAATCTCATGACTCATGTTCGCCAGGAACTCGCTCTTGGCGCGGTTGGCGGCGTCGGCACGCCAGGTTTCCTGCTCCGCTCGCGCTTTCTCCTGTTCGACGTGGGCCTTTTCCTCCGCTAACTCTGCGGTGCGGGCCGAGACAGCCTCCTCGAGCGCCCGCTGAATCTGCTTTTGCCGCAGGTTCCTCTGGCGCAAGAACAGGAGCACGATGGCGGGCGGCGTCAGACCCAACAAGCTCAGGAACCACCACGCGCGCCACCAGGGCGGCCGGATTTCAAAGGCGAAGACCGCCGGCGGTTCGCTCCACGGACCTCCCGTCTCGCGGGCTTGCACCTCCAGCCGGTAATCGTCGGGTGGCAACCCTGGGAACTGTAACTCCTGCTGCGAAGTCTCTCGCCAGTCGCCGAAGAGCGGTTGCAGCCGATAGCGAAAAAGCACGGAGCTTTCATGGGCGAAGGTGAGCGCCGAGTACCGCGCCGCGAGGGAATTTGAGGCATAGCTTGTAGAAATGTAGCGGTCTCGCTCGACGCCGGTCCTCCCCAGTGTCAGTTGCGTGAACACCACGGCAGGGGAGCGCACTTGGCGGGTTTGAGGGCCGGGCGTGAAACGGGCCAAGCCCCCACTGGTGCCGATCCACACCGTGCCATCGGGCTCCGCCGCAAAACCTTCCAGATCGCAATCGTCCCAGACTAAGCCGTCATTGGTGTCGTATTGATCCCAGTGGTCTCCGGTGAAAACTCGCACACCCTGGTCTGTCCCTGCCCACAATTGGCCGCGCGCATCGAAGCCGAGGAAGTAAGTCATTTCCCCCCGCAGCCCCAGTTCGCTGCCGTAGTGCGTCATCGACAGGCGTTCCCCCTCCACCCGAACCCGCGTCACGCTGCCGGAAAACCAATAGCCAACCCAGAATTCGTTGCTCCGGGTTGCAGCAACGGACATAATCACGTCGTTGCGCAGCCCGTCGGCGGTCGTGATGTGCCGCCACCGGCCTCCTGCCATCCGGAAGAGCCCCACGGTCGCGCCAACCAGAATCTCCCCGTCCGGCCCCTCGGTTACGGCCCAGCAACGAACCGCCGGAACCTCCTCCACGCGCCGGAAGCGTTTTTCGGAGAGATTCGCGACATAGAGCCCGCGCTCCGTGGCCGCCCAGATTCGGTGTGACCGGTCGATCGTCATCGAGAAAAGGGCCAACCCTGCCAACCCGCGATCCTGCTTGAGCCACTCGATTCGCCCGGTTCGCGCCTCGATGTGGGCCATACCATGGCCCCCCGTTCCCAGCCAGAGACTTCTGTCCTGTTCCAGATGCAGGGTGACGACGGGTATCCTCCCCACACGAGAGTCCCTTTGCCAGGTCCACCGGTCTCCGGTCTTCCGTCCGGTGAACAGGCCGTCCGCCGTACCGATGAGTACCGTGCCATTGCCCGGAAGCAGAATGGAGTAGATCAGTTCGCTGTCCAGGCCACTGTCTGCGGTGAACTCTTCCCATTCGTCGTAACCCCTCCACCTTGCCAGGCGGCGCCCGGCCAACCCCAGCCAGACCGAACCCTCCCGGTCGCGCAACACGGAATAGACCGGACCTCGCAGGCCTTCGCGGACGCCCACAGTTCGGAAGTGTCGCCCTTCATTAATGGCCAGGCCTTGGGTGGTGGGCACCAGCAATCTACCCCGGCTGTCCACCTCCATCTGTCTCCCGCCCGCCGTTTGCGGAAACCCTGGATTGAAGGTATCAAAGCGCGTGCTCCTATGTCGCAGCACAGCGAACTTCTGCGAGTCGTGCACCCACAGATCGCCGCTGCCATCCCGGCGGATGCTCGTCCAGTTTCCCTCTGGCAGACCGGCGGGCTTGCCGAAAACAGTAACCCCCGACTGGCTCATCCGGCACACGCTGGTGCCGCAACCGAACCATACCACCCCCGGTTCAAGGAAAATCCCGTGAGCGTCGGACCCGCCTGCACTGACTGGCGCGGGGAACAAGCGAAGGGTTAGACCGCCACCTGCGTCAGGGGTGGTGGCTTCCATAAGCCCACCCTCCGCGGCGATGAAGGTTCGCCCTATGCCATCAAAAAGAATCGAGTTGAAGCCGTCAATGCCACGGGCACCCGGCAGCGGCACTTTCTCGAAACGCTCGCCCTTTTGCTCGAAGAGACCCGCCCGGTACCCCGCCAGGAGGCTTCCATCCGGAGCCTCGCCGACACTTAGGACTATGTCGGAAGGAAGACCCTCGGCAGACCCGTAGCGCTGAAACCGCTGGCCATCGTAGCGGAACAATCCGTTTTCCGTTCCGACCCACAGAAAGCCCGTGCGATCCTGGAAAAGGGCTTTCACCGCCACGCTGGTGAGGCCTTCCTCGGTTCCGTAGTAGCGAAAACTGTACTGCTGAGCCCTCATAGGGCCAGCCAGGGCGAGGCAGGACAATATGGCTGCGAGACACAACCGCGCCTTGGGACTGCACTTTGCCATATCCAATCCTATCGGCGGACTCTGTGGGTTTCTTTAGACACCAGGGGCATGTTGGGCTCTATCTTCGCCCCTGTCCGCGCTTGTCAGAAGTTGTGAATTGTGAATGGCGCTCAACGGCTTTATACTTGTGTGAACCCGCCTCGGGCTCGGCTTGAGTGGGGAGAAGGTTATCCGAAGTCCCAAATCGTAAGGGAGGAAAAGTCCCATGAGGGCAGTTACTTTCGCGATCTGCATTCTGGCTGCGTGCCTGGGTGCGAGCATATTCGCTTCGGATAAGTCTTCCTCGACCGCAGACGCCCCGTCCTGGAATGGCAAAGCGGCCGCCGCCTACCTGGATGGGCGAATGGTTTGGTGGATGGGCTGGGACGTCGCGGCCCGCGATCACAATACTTTCTGCGTCTCCTGCCACACAGTATTGCCCTACGCCATGGCCCGGCCCGCCCTTCGAGCGACACTCGCCGAGCAAGCCCCCTGCGCGCCGGAACGCCAGCTTCTGGACAGCGTCACCAAGCGCGTTCGGATGTGGAAGGAGGTTGAGCCCTTCTACCCCGACGCGAAGCGGGGCGTTCCCAAGACCGCCGAGTCGCGCGGAACGGAGTCCATTCTCAACGCGGTAATCCTGGTGGGTTATGACGCTCCCACGGGCAAGCTAAGCCCTGACGCGCGGCTGGCCCTCGACAACATGTGGGCCGAACAACTGAAGACGGGGGAGGCCCAGGGAGCGTGGTCCTGGCTACAATTTCACAACTCGCCGTGGGAGGGGGATTCGCAGTATTACGGGGCCGCGCTGGCGGCGCTGGCGGTGGGGAGCGCGCCCGGCAATTATCAGTCAGCCCCGGAGATTCAGGACAATATGAAGTTGCTCCGCGATTATCTTGTCCAGGAACGCGATTCGCAAATCCTGATTAACCGGGTGATTCTGCTCTGGGCGTCAACCAAGGTGCCGGGCCTCCTCACCCCGGCCCAGCAGAAATCCATCATCGATGAAGCGCTGAGCAAGCAGCAGGCGGACGGAGGCTTCAGCCTGTCTTCGTTCGTGGGCGGGTGGAAGCGGCACGATGGCACGCCCCTCGAGACCAAAAGCGATGGCTATGCCACCGGAGTCGTCATGTTCGTGCTCGAGCAGGCAGGGATGAAGCGCGATCAGCCCCAGATGAAGCGGGGTCTCGCCTGGCTCGCGCTGAACCAGGACAAGACCGAAGGCCGATGGCTGGCTTACTCGTTGAACAAGCAGGAAGACTCGTCTACCTACACCGGGCATTTCATGAGCGATGCGGCCACGGCTTTCGCGGTGCTTGCCCTCCAGGCCGCGAAGTAAGGTGTTCGAGCCTACTCCTGCCGCAAGACGGTATTGGGATCGACCCGCGAGGCGCGGCGGGCGGGAATATACGCGCCCAGGGCGGCCATCGCCAGAAGCGAGAGGGTGACCAGGGCGACGAGAGGCAAATTGAAACCGCGGCCTTGCACCACGGCGGCGGTGGGTTTTGCCGCAGCAAGACTCAGGGCCAAGCCGATAGCTACCCCAACGCCGGCCAAAATCATCCCCTGCTTCAGCACCATTCCGACCACGGCAGCAGGTTCCGCTCCAATCGCCATACGGATCCCCAATTCGCGCTGCCGCAGGCTCACGGAATAGGTCATCAGACCATAGAGCCCGACCAAAGCCAAAACCAGTCCCAGAATCCCCAGTTCCGCCATGGCGTCGGTCACAAAACCGAGCGTTTTGTGGGCGCGCACTTCGTAGAATTCCTCCATGGTCCGCACGCCATAGATCGGCTGGCGCGAGTCGAGCGAATGCACCATGTCGCGCAGCGGCGCGGTCAATCCGGCCGAAGGTCCCTCGGTTTCGAGCAGCACGGTCATCGCTGGGGCGGGGTTCTGGGCCAGCGGCAGGTAAAGGTACTCCATCGGTGGCTCGACGGGGAATACGTACTTCCCCTGCTTTGCCACCCCGACGATCTCGGCAAACGGTCCGTTCGGGCCATTTAATCGCATCCTTCTTCCGATGGCGTCTTGGTGGGGATAGTATTTGCCTGCGAACTGCTCATTGACGATCACCACGCGCTGGGAATCCGCCCGATCGGTCACCTCGAATTCGCGGCCTTTGACCAGGGGCACGCCGAGCGTGCGGAAATAGCCGTCACTAACGGTGTTCATAAACGCGCTGACCGCCTCGGCCCCGGGTGGCAACGGGACTCCCTCGGGGACGACCCGAATCATGGGTGATGCCGGGACCATGGGCATGGCCTGCGTCAGCGCCGCAGACTTCACGCCCGGGAGAGTTCGCGCCTGCTCTTCGAGGCGCCGGTAGAATTCCTGGGTTTCGACCGTCGAGTCCCGAGCCAGGGCGGGGTTAAAGCTGGCCATGAGAAGGTGGTCCGTGCGGAAACCGGGCGGGGAGGAGAGCATGATCCGCGCCCCACGATAAGCTTGGGTTGCAAGCACCAGCAACACGAGCGAACCCGACACTTGCGCGACCACCAACGCGTTCCTTCCTAGGAATCGGCGCCGTTTGCCGGAAGCGATGCCTCCCGCCTTCAAAGCGGAAACCAAGTCAGCCCGGGTGCTTTGCAGCGCGGGAGCCAGTCCGAACAGGACGGCGCTCACGACGGAGACCATCAGCGCGAACAGAAGGACCTCCGGGTCGATTCTTATATCGATCACGATGGGAACGTCGACGGGGACACGTATCTGTGAAAACTGATGCGCGCCCGCTTGCGCCAGAAGGAGTCCCAGCCCCCCACCCAGAGTGGCGATCACCAGGCTCTCCGTCAACAGTTGGCGAACGAGGCGCACACGTCCCGCTCCCATGGCCAGTCGCACGGCAATCTCTCGCGCCCGGCCTGAGGCACGGCTCAGCATCAGGTTCATGACATTCGCGCAAGCAATCAGCAGCACCACCCCGGCCAACCCCAACAGGAAAACGGTAAACGTTACGAGCGGGGGAATCATGGTGGATTGCCGGTAGGTCATCACGATGAACGAGCAGGTGCGGTTCGTCTTCGGGTAGGCCTGGGCGAGTTGCTGGCCAATCACCTCGGCCTCGGCGGCGGCTTGCCCCATGCGCACTCCGGGCTTCAACCGTCCCAGAACCATCAACCCTCGAACGTCGCGCATTTCGAGCTCACTCTGCCCGGAAGCGCCGGCCAGCGCGGGCTGCATGGCCAGGGGAACATACAGGTCGGCGCGCAGCCAGGCATTCGGCCCCGTGAACGATTCCGGCGCCACTCCCACCACCTTGAAGAGAAGGCCATTTAGGAAAATGGTCTGACCTACCACGCCTGGGCTCGAGGCAAACTCATTTTCCCAGAGAACGCGGCTGATGACGACCACGGGATCACGCCCGGGCACTTTGTCCTCGTCGGGACGAAAGCCCCGCCCCAAGTCCGGGCGCACGCCCAGCACGTCAAAGAAATTGCCCCTCACCAACGCCCCGAATTTCATCTGGGGTTGCGCCTTTTGATCTGGGGCAAAGCCGAACGGGAAATATTGCGAGGCGGTCAAGCCGGCGAAGGAGTTGTTCTTCTTGCGGAAATCCTCGAAATCCGGGCTGGACAAATAGGCGTATTGGAACATGTTTCCGACGCTCTCGCCGCGGAATTGCGACTGGACCACCATGATGGCGGAGGGGTCAGGCACGGACAGGCGCGGAAGGAGAAGATAGTCGGCCAGACTGAAGATGGCCGTGTTGGCCCCAATCCCCAAAGCCATCGAAACGATCGCCACCAGGGCGAATCCGGGATTGCGTCCCAGCATGCGTAAGGCGTAGCGGAGGTCGTGCAGCATGATTGTGGCTCCTCTTGCACGGGGTTTAGAGCACGTAGGATGCCGAGCGGCGGGGTCTCTATCTTGTTAAAAACTCGCCATCCGCGTGGGATTGAATGGAGGGTGGGTGTCCGATTCTGGAACGGAGGTGTGCGGGAATGAGACCATGATGGGCGATTCAAATCCGCCCGTGGCGCAGAATTTGACTCTTATGTCTGCGTCCCAACGTGCTTTCCACCATCAAGAATCTACGTTACTCCCTATTTGTCCACCCATGGTCCAGGGGGCGCCCATTTTCTCCGAAAGCTCTTTACCGTGCTCAGAGCGGTTACCAACGGCCCAAGGAAACTTCAGAATGAATCGGGCGACATGAGGCGACTTTGAAAGGCGGTAGAGGAAGCGCTCCATCGCATAGTATTGCAGGAGTTCATTGAAAGGTCGATGGGTCTGCCGAGCCTTGTTCAAAAGCAATTGGTGCACCGAAGCCGGAAGGTTGATTGGGGCTCGTTTGGTCACACCAGCGCCTCCAGGTAGGGGCGCATCACCTTCGAAACACGGCAGACTTCCGCAGCTTCGAGCATGGCGTCGAGGTTCTTCTTTCTTCTCTGCAGATAGATTTTCAGGGCCTCGCGAGCGGTGTCCAAGCCAATCTTGTTCCGGTATTTGAAGCAGTCCGCCATGGTTTTTTCGGGACTGTAAATTCGCACCTGCGTCCCGTCGAGTTGGTGCGCTTCCACGCCGAAAGCGAAACTCTCCGGGAAAACCAGCGAGCGGTAGCCACGGTCAGCGCTTTTCCGTGGGCTTTTCTCAGGCGCGATACCCCAAGGGCAAGCGCGCGTAATCAATCTGGATGGGACACGCCGCCACCGTTATCTTGTCCAAAGCAAAATGGTTGTAACTCGACCATCGGCAGAAGCACCCACGGTCAGGAAAACGCTGACCGTGGCTACCTGCTCTGCCACCACACCGGATTGCCATTTCCTGCCGGAAGGAAAAGGCCTCCTAAAATCGACATTTGTCCTTCCTCGGACGGGAAATTTGTCCTCCTCCTCCTAGCCTCTGGCCGTCATCGTGCAACCCATCAAGCGGAGTATTGTTTCACGGGGTGAAGCCACACACTCCGGCAGGTGCTGGGGGCTAGGGACTGGGTGCTAGGAAAGACCAGCAGCCCCAGAGCCCAGTCCCCAGCCCCCCAGCACGGGGAAATCCGCCGACTCATCAACCTGCTGCTGAGGATTAAACGCTATGAGCGTCAGATGCAAGCGTTAGAAAAACCCGACCATCTCCACGATGTATCAGAAACAAATGGGGTTAGCAGTTTAGAGTCATAATGTCCAATAGGTTTATCTCATTCAAACTAAAATAGTTAACTTGAAATACGGGGATTGGGGAGAAAAAGCGGGCGCGGCTCTCCACGATGTACTAGAAACAAAAGGAATTAGCCATGATGGGCGGAAATTGCGCAAAACCCTATATTATTGAAATTGAAATAGTTAGCGTGTCTTCGCTGGCCAGGGTCAGGAAAGAAAAAGGGAAATAAAAAATGAGGCTGAGGTTCTGTAAGTTATTGAAAACGCATGTAGAAAAAATGTCGGTTTTCCGCCTCTCCACGATGTTGATGAAAACACGCGAGTTAAACCGTTCTCTCCATTATGTTGATGAAAAGAAAGGTAGTTATTGAAAATGATAACGAAGAGTGGCAAGTGGCGAAAGTGACGAGTGGGGAGAGACGAGAAAGCTGATTTGGTAATCGCAACTCCTTCATCACTCATCAATAACCCGATGGACCGATGAATCGATGAGCCGATGGCCCGATCTCCCGATCGGCTCTATTCAAATTCCGAGCAGGACATGAAGTATCCGCAGCGGGGACAAATCATTTTGCAGCGATGGGATTCAAGCCGGTTGGAGCAGACGGGGCAGAACTGGTTGGGAAACTCCGAGACGGTCGGGGAGTTCGCAGGCTGGGGCGGAGAGATTTTGGCAGTGTCTTTATTCATGACCGTGTTTCCCTCACGCGTAGTGTTCCCCGATGAAGGCGCGCAGGCCCTCGTAGGCGCGCGTGAGCGTGGCCTCATCGGGAAGGAAAACGATGCGCACGTGCCTGGTTCCGGGGGCTTGGCCGAAGCCCGTGCCATGCACCATGAGCACCTGCTTTTCCACCAGCAAGCGCTTCACAAAGTCTTCGTCGCTGTCGGGAATATCGATTTTGGGAAAGGCGTAGAACGCGCCGCGCGGCGCCACGCAGCTCATGTGGGGCGTGGTGCGGCAGGCGCGAACGGTCAGGTTGCGCCGGGCGCGCAGCTTATTGCGAACCTCGATCAGGTGATCCTGCGGGCCTTCCAGCGCGGGGCGCACGGCAAACTGTTGCGGATGGCCCGAGCACAGCCGCGCGCGAAGCAATTGGTGAATCCCTTCGAGGTAGGGCTTGACGGCCGCCGCCTCGCCCGAGACCACGCCCCAACCCACTCGCCAACCGGGAACCAGGTAGGATTTGGAAAGCCCATTGAAGCTCACCACGGGGACGTCTGGCGCCAAGGTGGCGAGCGTGGTGTGCGCGGCTTCGTCCAGAATCAACTTGTCATAGATTTCGTCAGCGAAGATCACCAGATGGTGCCGCCGGGCAAGTTCAACAATCCGCTCCAAGGTCGGGCGCGAGTAAACGGCGCCCGTGGGGTTGTTGGGATTACTCACCAGGATGGCGCGCGTGCCGGAGTTGATCTTGCGGGCAATGTCCTCCAGGTCGGGCTCCCACTCATTCGCTTCGTTGAGCAGGTAGGAATTGGGCTCCGTACCGAGCTTGGCGAGAACCGCCGAGTACAGCGGGTACTCGGGGCAGGGCGTCAGAACGTTCTCCCCCGCGTTCACCAGCGCCGTGAGACAGATCTCCAAGGCTTCGCTCACCCCAGCCGTGAGGAAGACACTTTGAATGTTGCGAATCCCTGTGCGTTCGGCTTCGGCGCGAATCGCCTCGACGGCTTCGGGGATGCCCAGCGAGGGAGCATAGCCATTCCGGCCGTCACGCATGGCTTTTTCCACGGCCGCGACCAGGTGGGGAGGCGTGCGGAAGTCGAAGTTGAGAGGGTCGCCGATGTTCAGGGGGAGGATGGTCTTGCCCTGCCGCGTCAGTTGCTCGGCCAGGACGGCCATGTCGCGAATGGCGTAGCGGACATGCTCCAGCCGCGCGGCGGCGTGTACCACATGGGGAGAATTCAGCGTTTGGCTCATGGATGTCGATAACTCATCACAGCGCGGCAGAGCCGCAACCCAAGCCGTGCCATGGCCGTCCCGGCCATGCTCGAGGACGGGCGGGACGCCCGTGGCACGAGTCTCGGGATTAGTAGAAAAGTGTGAAAACTCACTGCGGTTTCTTCTTTTTCAGCAACCCGGAAATGCCTTTCACCACATTGGCGGGTTCCTGCACAGCGGCTTTAGGAGCTGCACCGGCTCCCGCCGCAGTGCCTTTCAAGGAGAACTTGGGCTTTGCCAAAGTTCCTCCGATGCTGAAGGGAAAGGTCATCTTACCGTTGGCGAATTTGGCGCCGGCGAAGCCTCCCAAAACCGTGGCAAGCGGATTATTGCCGCTGGCGGCGATACTGGCGTTTCCCTGGTAGTCGAGGCTCCCTTCGCCGGCCATGGTCATGCTGCCGGAGCCATCCACGTCCACGCCATTTCCGATCACGGTAATCTTGTTATTCGAAAGCCTGGCGTTCGCAATCCGAAAATCCGACGAGATGGAAGAGAACGACGAGGGGTCGCCATTGGCAGGGCCGACATTGGCCATTTTCGCCAAGGCTCGCAGATTGCTGCCGAGTTGCAAAATGGGCATCCGGCCATTGCGAATGCTCGTCTCCCCGGAGCCGGTAATGCCGGCCAAGGGATCGGAGGAATGAACGACGGTGCCATTCGCCTTGGCCGTCCCATCCAGAGTTCCGGTCATCATGCCCTTGGCTTGGGGGAAAGCGTTCAGGAATTCCTCGACGTTGACGCCTTTGAGCCGCGCGTCCACGGTGTAAGCCAGATTCGCGCCTCCGAAATTCAGGGAAAGATTTCCCGTGGCACTGCCGCCGTAGCATTTCATATCCAGATCGTCGACAAACACCTGCTTGGGGTAGAGGCGGACTTTGGATTTCACCTTGGTCACGTCGACGTTGCCAAAGTGCAAGGTGTCAGCCTTCAGGGTCCCCTGCGCCACCGCCGGGCCTTCCGGACTTGCGGCGTACACCATCGTGTTGAGCCAAGCGGCCAGGAGCGCGAGATCCCCCGGCGCGGATGCCGGCCCCCTGAGCGAGGCGGTGGTGAAGGCGTTCAAGTTCACCTCGCGCAAGTCGATTGAGGTCCCATGCGCCTCGACGAGCGCGGGGCCCCGCACTCCCGAGGCCAGCAGGCTTGCCGCTGCAAACTGCCCGCGCTCGACGGTCAGCTTGGAGATGATGCCCAGCGTGAACGAGGCGCTGCGGTCACCGGGCGGATCGGGCGGCGGGGGGTCCTTGGCGGGCGAGTTTTCAAAGTTCCACTTGCCGTGCGTGTTCTCCAACATGTCGAGCGTCAGGTCATCCATCTCCAGGGAGGTTATTTCCACCTGGCGATGGAGCAGCGCAAAAGGATTAACCACCGCGTAGATCTTTTTGACTTTGACAAAATCGGTCGTGGGGAAGCCGCGGGGATTGCCCAACGAGAAGTCATCCACGCGAATGGCGACTACCGGGAGGATGGTCAGAGCCAAGCGCCCGATGTGGGCGGGTTTTCCGGTCTCTTGCTGAATTTGCGCGGCCACTTGCGGCCGGTAACGGTCGACATTGAGAAGCATGGGAATGATGATGGCCAGCCCCACAACGATGAGGACCAGCACGATCACTAGAATGAGCCAAACCCTCTTCCCTTTGGACATAGAGCGTACTCCTGGAAATTTTACGGGTGAATTTAAGCGCCTACCCCCGGCCTCCAACATAAAAGGCCGGCCTCGAAATCGGCAATCAAGATATTACACCGTTTTTCCCTTCAGCGCTCGTTCACGGCGCGGGGGGGGTCTTGGCGGGAACGGGAACGCGGGCGAACTTGACGACATAATAGTCAAAGAACGCTTTCCCGGGCGGAGCCGCTTGTACGGTCTCGGTGAACTCGTCGGGCCCGGTTCGCACCCAGACCCTTCGGAAGAGCCATCCGGGTGGAGGGGAGTCGCCACCCTCGGGATTCAAGTGAATGTCAGCCCCGTCCATCGTCAATCGACAGCGGGTGATGAAACCGGTGCTGGAAAATACCCGAAGAATGAATCCGCTCCCGTTGGGGCTGGCGCTCAGGATTCCCATCCACGATTCCTGGGTGGCCGGCACGGTGGGGGTGGCCGCGAGCGAAACCTCGCCGCGAAAAACCAGGAAACGCTTTTCCAGGTCGGGGCCGACGGAGAGTTGCACTTCGCCGGGGGGACGGCCGGGAAGGGTTTTGCCGGTCCATTGTCCTTGCAACCAATCGAGCGCCGAGAAATCCGGCGGCGTGGGGATGGGGATTTGGTATTGGACTGGGGGCTTGTCCTTGCCGGCCACAGTGGCGCCGGCAAGCGCGCAGGTCAATATCGGAATTATTGCACGCACCAGCGCCCCCCCACGCGATTTCACACGATGCGGCGAACGGGCAGGCGGGCGGATGTTCAATTCCTCCGGATGGTTCCTCATTTCCAGTTCAGATCGGGACGCCAGGTGACGCCAACTCATGGTGAAGAATGATGACTCTTGCGAACCGTCACCCAGGGACGGTGGACCTCAGGGACTTAGCATATCCCCTGGCATGTGGAGACAGCCGGTTCCCCCGTTCAGGTCCGCTGGGAGGAGGATTGTCTCTCCCCGGACCACCGGTCCTCCGGGAATCTGATCTCCCAAAACCCGGGCGGCTCGAGAATTTCAAAGCCGACTTCGAAGGCGAATGCCTTTGCCCCCGCCGCCGTCCACACCACGCGGCCGCGCGTGGCCCGTTGATTGCTGCGCATGCGAATATCCAGCGTCGTGCCGACGGGAAATTGCTGGTGGCTGCGGATCATCCCTCCGTGCAGGCTGATGGTCACCGTTTCCACGGGCTCCCATTCGGCGGTGGGAGGCGCATTCGTTGGGCTGACAAAGAGAGGCACCCGCATGACAATACGCAGGCTGCGCCTACGGGTTGTCCGTTCTGTCGAAACCCCTTCCTTTAGTGGCACCGGAAATAACCTTCGCTGGGGATTCAGGCCAATGAGCGCCAGCCATCATAGCATATGGTTCCGCACATGCAAGCCTGCGTGGGGGTACGAGAGTACTGCCTGGGTTAGGCAATATATCGGTTCAGCGTATTGAATGTCTAAAGAGAGACTTGAAAATGTGCGATACTATAGGTAGTATCAAGGCCTTGGCATGAGAGAGTCGTGGGGTGAGATGGCGGACGAGGAACAGGTTAGAAAGCGGATTGCCAAGATAGCTGAGCGGCGCAACAACACGACGATTGACGAAATTGAATGGGTCATAAACCAACTACAGCAGTGGTATTCCACGGGGGCGGCGTCCTGCTCGCCATGGGGTATTGTTCAGAGTGGAAAACCGACGGTTTATGATCAACTGTCATAACCCCGGAAGCAAACAAGTGAAAGCCTACTCTGTTGATGATTTTATCGACGCGATGATTGATTTGGGATGGTATGAGGATTGAAAAGATGTCAAAAGACATGAACTACTATCTTAGTCTCCCCTACACGGTGATTGTGCGTGCCGATCAGGACGGTGATTCCGTCGCTCGGGTTGAAGAGCTACCTGGCTGCAGCGCTCATGGCAAGACTCAGGCGAAAGCTCTCGAGGCATTGGAAGAAGCCAAGAGACTTTGGATAACTGACTGTCTCGAAAATCACGATCCAGTGCCCGAGCCTGCAATAGAAGTGGGCCTGCCAAGCGGCAAGTGGCTGCAACGGGTTCCTCGGAGTTTGCATCGCAAGTTGATTCAAGAGGCGAAGCGGGAGGGAGTGAGCCTCAATCAGCTCGTTACCTCAGTGCTGTCCGAGGCTGTGGGGGCCAAGGAAACGGGTCAACCGCACGAATTTCAATCCCTCCGGTAACGGTTCCCCTCTCTCCAGGATTGTAGGCAAGAGTTTGAGGTGGCCGAACCGGTACCTCTAATCGGGCAACACTCCCTTCAGCGCTTCGAGTTCCGGTTCGCCGGGGCCGAGGGGCAGCTTCACTTTGCCGCGCTGGACCACGGAGCGGCACATGGCCATCATGATCTCGAAGTCTTTGTAGGCGCTCTCGCCGTTGCAGGGGTGCACTTTCTTCTCGTCGTCGAGCCAGTTGGCCATCTCCTGAACGTAGGGTCCCATGTCGTGCTCGTAGTCCATGCTGCCGGGGCCGGACATGACTCCGTGGCGACTGACGGCACGCCAGCCGCCGCCCGTGAGCACCTCGGCAAAACCCTCCGTGCCTTGCGCGCCCATGCGGCACTTGCGCCACCAATAATCAACCTCCGGCACGTCCGGTGCGTCATCACCCGATTCCACGATGCCGCGCACGCCGTTCGCGTACTGGATCAGCCCGCCGATGTAGTCAGGCGAAGGGTGATTGTCGGTGAACTTCGATTTTCCGTCGGCCTGTCCGACCACCCATTCGGCCTCCGCGTAGTCGTTGTACCAGCGTGTGTAGTCGATGAGGTGCGTCAGCATGTGCATCATCCAGCCGGTGGCGGTGCCATAAACGGTGTGCACCCGCCCGATAGCGCCGCTGGCGATGATCTCCTTCACCTTCTTGTAGTGCTCGCCATAGCGGTGCTGATGGCTGACCACGGTCTTCACGCCGGCCGCGCGCGTGAGCTTCATCATCTCCAGCGCTTCATTGGTGGAAAGCGCGGTGGGTTTTTCATAAGCAATGAGCTTCGCGCCCGCCTCCACGCCCGCGCGGATCAAGGGCAGGCGCAGGTTAGGCAGCGTGCAGAAGCAGAAAATATCCGGGCGGGTTTTCTCGAGCAGCGCGGCGGCGTCGGCGCTGGTTTCGCTGACGCCGAATTTCTTGGCCGCCGCTTCCAGACGCCCGGCGTCGATATCGCACAGGCCCACCAGCTTGAAGCGGCCGTTCTTCTGAAAAGCGTCGGCATGGTGCGTGCCGCGCTTCCCCATGCCAGCGACCACGACGGTGTACTGTTGAGTTTCGTTCATGGATGGACTCCTGGAGTAAGGTGTCAGGTGCCAGGTGTCAGGTATCAGGACGCCAGGGCCAAGCCTTCGGTTCTTGTCCTGGCACCTGGCACCTGATACCTGACACCTGCAGTTTGCTAGCTTGCGGCCTTGAATTCCCCGGCCTGCGCCATATCCCAGGCCACGGTGGCGTCAATGACCGCCTGCACTTCCTCGCCGGTCAGTTCCGGGAACATGGGCAGGGAGAGCACTCGCGCCGCCGACGCTTCCGCATTTTTCAACGAGCCTACGATGCGTGCGCCCTTGCCCCAGGGGAATCCTTCCTGTTGGTGAATGGCGATGGGGTAATGGGTGAGCGCGGTGATGTCCCGCTCCTTCAGGTACCCCTGAAGGCTGTCGCGGCCCTCGGTTTCGACAATATAAAGGTGATAGATGTGGCGGTAGCCGGGCAGCGCGGTGGGCAACGTTAATGATGTGCCCCTCAGCCCATCGTCGTATTGCTTCGCGAAGCCGCGGCGCAGGTCGTTCCACTTGTCGAGCTGTTTCAGCTTCACGCTCAAGACGGCGGCGTGCAGATCGTCCAGGCGGCTGTTGTATCCCATGCTGTGCACGGAGCGCTTCACCGAGCCGTGATTGCGCAGCTTGCGAACCCCCTCGGCGATGTCGGTACGGTTCGTTACTACGGCGCCGCCGTCGCCAAAGCAGCCCAGATTCTTCTGAATGATGAAGCTGGTGCACATGGCGTCGGAAAGCTCGCCCAAGGTGAAGTCCGGGCCGTGCGCCCCCAGCGCTTGCGCGTTGTCTTCGATCACGCAGAGCTTGTGCTTCTTGGCGATTTCCGCCACGGCGCGCATCTCAGCGGGCTGGCCGTAAAGGTGTACGGGCACGATGGCCTTGGTCTTGGGCGTGATGGCCGCTTCGATCAAGTTCACGTCGATGTTGCAAGTCTTGGGGTCGCAATCGACGAGCACCGCCGTCGCTCCGGCAATCCAGATGGCCTCAGCCGTCGCAAAGAAGGTATTTGACGTGGTGATGACTTCATCGCCGGGCCCGATTCCCAGAGCCATGAACACCAACCACAGCGCATCGGTGCCGGAGTTCACACCCACCGCTTCCTTGGTATTACAGTACGCCGCCAGGTCCTTTTCAAACTGCTTCAGCTTGGGGCCCATCACATAACTGCCGCTTTCCAGAACTTCGTGGATCGCGGCATCGATCTCATTCTTTAAATTATGATATTGCCGAACGTGGCCATAAAAGCCAACTTTCACTGACGCCATAAGAATCCTCCGTTTTCACCTTGGTTGCATTATTCTCGCAGATCAGCGGACCGGGGCGCTACCCTCGATCCGCTGTTCTTCACTAAACTTCACCCCCGAGTCATTTGTGAAACCATAAAGTTATAGCACAAAACCGCAGAAGTTTTTGGTTACATTTTGAGGAAAACATTACAAACTGAAAGGCGTGGCCGCGGCCCGGCCTGAGCGGGGAAATCGTCACGCCGCACCTCCGGGTTGTGGGGGTACGGCTTGCCGTACCATCTTCATACTTATCGCGACCGAACCAAGAGGGTACGGCAAGCCATACCCCTACAACCGAGCAGCGCCGCGTGTCGATTATCAAGAATTGGATGATACAGCCGACCCGAACCATCGCCGGGAGGCGGTAGACCACCCGTGCGTTTTGCTTGCCCTGGGGACAGTTTGTCTCTTGACAAAACGAGCCGATGAGTATAGGCTAATATGTGATGAAGGCCAGACGCAGCACGGCCCCCGTAAAAATCTCTCAAACTCACGAACGCACTCTCGAAATCACCCTTAGAGATGTTAAAAATGAAGGAACCACCGGGGATGTATATGAAAACACAGGCAAGAGGACAAAATGTACACCCCAAAAATGTCCCCTTTTGCACGAAACTGCACTCATTGCACGAAAATTGACAACAATCGGACGCAAAATCGGCTCATCTATCCATCGGATCATCGGTTCATCGGCGCATCGGCTGATTATGGGGTTGGTTTTCGATGACCCGATGATCCGATGGCCTGATGACCCGATTGTCTGCTGGCCCGATGCCTTTTGACAGTCTCGTGCCGCTGTGTGAAGATAGCGCCGGAGAATCCCCATGGCAATGAATCGTCGTACTCGAATCGTAGTGGCATTGATTTTGTTCGTTCTGGTTTTCCTGCCCCTCCTCACCAACGGCGTCAACCTGCTCGTGGATTGGTTGTGGTTCAGGCAGGAAGGTTACCGTTTGATCTATCTGACTATTCTGAAAGCCCAGATTGATCTGAGTGGAATCGCGGGTGTGGGCTTCCTGGTGGTTGCCGGCTTAAACCTCTTCCTCGTCCACACGCTGGCGCATCGGCACGGGGCTCAAGTTTACAGCGAGCAGATTGAATTCGCACCCCTGGAGCGGTTCGGCGCGCTTTTCCGCTGGTTGATCTGGGGGGGGGTGCTGTTTGCGGGTTACATTGTGAGCCAATGGGGCATGAATCATTGGCTCGTCTTTTTGCGCGCCCGGCATGTGCCGGTAATGGGGGCAGCGGACCCGCTCTTCGGCCGCGATCTGGGCTTCTATCTTTTTCAATTGCCCTACACGTGGTTTCTTTACCACCTGGCTCTCATCACGATCATTTGCTGCCTGCTGAGCGCTACCTTCCTGTACCTGGCGGAGGGCGGCGTGTGGATTACGCCGCACGGTCCGGCAATGGCGCGCGCGGCGCGAGCGCACTTGATGGCCTTGGGCGGCATTCTCTTCCTCCTGATTGCCTTCCGCTTTCGCCTCGGGATGTATGATCTTCTCTATTCACCGCGGGGGATGGTGTTCGGCGCGGGCTACACCGATGTGCACGCCGCCCTGCCCGTCTTGTGGGCGCTGCTGGTTCTGTCCGTAGTGACGGCCGGCGTTTTTTTCTGGCGCGCCGACAAGGGAGGTTTCCGCGCGCCGCTCTTCGCCATTGGCGCGCTGGTCGCGGTGGGAATTCTGGGCGGGTCAATCTACCCGGAGATTGTGCAGCGTTTTGTGGTGGCCCCCAATGAGTTCGATAAGGAGCGTCCCTACATTACTTACTCTATCGAATTCACCCGGCAGGCCTATGGGCTCGATCGCTTTGAGGAGCGCAACTTCTCGGCCGTGGAAAACCTGACGCTCGATGACATACGCCAAAATGACGCGACCTTCCGCAACGTCCGCCTCTGGGACCATAAGCCGCTGTTGACTACCTTTGCGCAATTGCAGGAAATCCGCACCTATTATGATTTCATGCACGTTGACAACGACCGCTACTGGATCAACGGGGTCTACCGCCAGGTCTCGCTTTCGCCGCGAGAACTGAATCCGGCCAGCCTGCCGGTGCGGAATTGGATCAACGAGTATCTGACTTACACGCACGGCTACGGACTGTGCCTGGGGCCGGTGAACGAATTCACCAGCGAAGGGCTGCCGGTGCTTTTCATCAAAGATCTTCCCCCCGCCTCCAATGTTTCTTTGCAGGTGACCCGGCCGGAAATCTATTTTGGCGAGCAAGGCAGCGATTATTGTTTTGTCAAAACGCACACGCCGGAATTCGATTACCCTCGCGGCGACAAGGACGTCTACACCAGCTACCAGGGCGCCGGAGGCATTCCGATTGAGGGCTTTGGGCGGCGGCTTTTATTCGCGCTGGCCTTTGGTGAAAAGAACATCCTGTTTTCGGGGGACATTCAAGCGGACAGCCGCCTGATGATTTACCGCCGCGTGCTCGACCGCGCCACGCGCCTGACTCCCTTCATTCACTACGATCACGACCCCTACATGGTCGTTGCGGACGACGGCGCCCTTTTCTGGATACTCGACGGCTACACGCTCTCCACACGGTATCCCTACTCGGAACCCGCCCCGGATGGAGAAAACTACATCCGTAACTCCGTCAAGGCCACCATCAACGCCTATTCCGGCGAAGTGCGGTTTTATATCAGCGATCCGGAAGATCCCTTTATCCAAACCTATGCGCGCCTGTTTCCGGGAGTCTTCCATCCGCTGGCCGAAATGCCCAAGGATTTGCGCGCCCACATTCGCTACCCGGAGGAACTGTTTTCCATTCAGGCGAACCTGTACGCCTTGTTCCACATGACCGACCCGCAGGTGTTTTATAACAAGGAGGATTTGTGGCGCATCGCCCAGAGCGCGGCGGGAGGCCCCGGCACTGCCATGACCCCCTATTACAACATCATGAAGCTGGCGGAAGTGGGCAAGCGCGAGGAGTTCATCCTCATGGCGCCGTTCACCCCGGCGCGCAAAGACAACATGATTGCCTGGATGGCGGCGCGCTGCGATGATCCGAACTACGGCAAGGTTCTGGTGTTTACCTTTCCCAAAGAGAAGCTCATCTACGGCCCCCAGCAGATTGAATCGCGCATCGATCAGGAGCCGGCCATCTCCCAACAACTCACCTTGTGGGGACAGGGCGGCTCGAAGGTGATTCGCGGCACGCTGCTGGTGACCCCCGTGCTCAACTCCGTGCTCTACGTCGAACCGCTTTATCTCGCGGCCGATACGAGCGGCGCTTTGCCGCAATTGCAGCGCGTTATCGTGGCCTATTCGGACCATGTGGTGATGGAGCCCACCCTGGACGCGGCCCTGACCAGGATTTTCGGCGGAACCGTGACCACCACGGAGGCGCGCCCGGCTTCAACACCCGGCCAGCCATCGCCAAGCCCCGGGACTGCCGGCGCCAAGCCCGTCGCGGCTGCGCCGGACATGCAGGCGCTCATCCACGAGGCCAATCAACACTACGAGCGCGCCCTGCAACTCCAGCGCCAGGGCGATTGGGCGGGGTATGGTGACGAAATCAAGAAGCTCGGCGAAACACTGAATAAGCTGGCGGCGGAAAAGAAGTAGGCAGTAGGCAGTAGGCAGTAGGCAGTAGGCGGAAAGCAGAAGGCAGTATGCAGTAGGCAGAAAACGGGTGTAGCGCGGACCTGTTCTTTAGGTCCGCGGCTCGCCCCGGACAGACAAGGAAAAGCCGCGGACTTACAGAACAAGTCCGCGCTCGTCTGAAGGAGTAACGCTCGATGCACAAACCTCAGCACAAGGAAAAGGTCGTGACGGGAGTTGCGTGGTATCGACCTGAGCAGTGGAAACTCCTCCGCGAAGTCTCGGCCGATGTCGAAGATCTGGAGGAAACCCACTCTGAGTGGATGGCTGCGGCCAATAAGGCCTTAAGGATTTTGAGAGAGGAGGGAGCCTCCTTCGTTAAGGTCGACGTAGACGTGGAGGAACTGCTCAACTGGTGTCGCGAAAAAGGCGTGAAGATCGATGGCGCCGCCCGGTCAGAGTTCGTCCTGTATAAGCTGCAACGACCGAAGCCAAATTGATAGGTTCGAGTGAACTCCTGATGTCCATAATGAAAGTCCTGGCCATTCCGCTCGAAGAAGTCCGCGAGCATTTCGCGCTGAACTCCCGGCAAGATGTAAAGATCGTGGCGCCGGAGATTTTGGCGGGCGAATTGATTGCTAAGCTCACCGCCGCAGGCAGGCGAGTGAAGCCCGAGCAACCGCTGGCAGGCGTCAGGTGGCGGCACTCCGCGAGCGACGCTCCGAATGCGCTGTGTGAATCGCGCGAATTTGCCGCGGGACTTGCCGAGGAAACATTAGGCCCCTTCGCGCTCTGCTTTGCCAACGAGAAGGGCGCGCAGGACGCCCACTATCACCCGCACCATCTGGAAATCTACTTTTCCGAACATCCGCTGGAGGCGGAATACCGCCACGACGCGAATTCCCCCCTGGAGCGCGTGAAGCTCGCGACAGGCGGAGTGCTCATATTCGCCGCCGGCGTTGTGCACCGCGCGCGCCTGGGTGGCCTGACGGTAGTGATCGAGATGCCTGCTGTGAGGGACGATAAGGTGGTCGCCGAATTGTAGGGCCGAACGGCGTTCGGCCAGGGCCAGCGCCGCTGGCCCCTACAATCTTCCTAGTGCTTTCCAGGCAGGCTGCAAGCCTGAACGGCGCCCGAGGGATCAATGGCGTCGGAGCCTTCGTCGATGTGGCGAATGATGCCGTCTTTATCAATCACGAAGGTGACGCGGTTGGCAAAGAGGCGGGTGAAGCTGAGGACTCCGTAAGCCTTGGCCACTTGCTTTTCGGTGTCACACAACAGAGGGAAAGTCGCGCCAGTCTCGGCGGCGAACTTGCGGTTTCTCTCCTGGCTGTCGAGGCTGATCCCCAGCACTTGCGCGCCCGCCGCCTCGAACTTTGCGATATCACCCTGATACGCCTTGATCTCTTTCGTTCAACCCGGCGTGGAAGCGCGAATGTAGAAGGCCAGGATCACGGATTTCTTGCCCCGGAAGTCCGCCAGCTTCACGACTTTGCCATCTTGGTCGGGCAGCGCGAAATCCGGGGCGCGGTCACCCACCTTCAGAGTCGCAGATGCGCCCAGCAAGGGCATAAGAAGTATGCTCAACAACAAGGTGGTAGCAAGTTGGCTTGTCGCAAGCAAAGAGGAAGTAGGCTCGTCACTCGTCACATGTCACTCGTCACTGCTTTTCTACTGCCCTTTCCGATGTTCCAAGACGCTGCACGCCGCGTGGGCGTTGTTGGGATCCAGGGCCTCAGCTTCGCGATCGATGTGCTGGATCACCCCGTCTTTGTCGATGACGAACGTAGTGCGATGCGCCACCGGGAACTTGTCGTTGAGAATCCCGTACTTGGTCGTAGTCTCGCGCGTGAAATCACTCAGCAGGGGGAAGGTCACGCCGATCTGCTCGGCGTAAGCCTTGTTGGCAAATTGGCTGTCCACACTGACCCCCAGCACCTGAGTTCCGGTCTGCTCGAATTTGGCGATATCAGCCTGATACGCCTTGAGTTCCTTCGTTCAACCCCCGGTGAAGGCGAGCACATAAAACGCCAGCACCACGTTCTTCTTCCCCTGAAACTGACTGAGCGAAACCTTGTTGCCGTTTTGATCGGGCAGCGTGAAGTCCGGTGCCTTGTCGCCGACCTTCAACGGCCCGGTCTGCGCCGCCAGCGTGCTCGCCAGCGCCAGCAACACCGCGCCCACCATCACGCGAAGCCGAGTCTGCATGGAGTGTCCTCCCTCAAGAATGTCGTGATCCCAAAGCCCCACTGCGATTATACGCCAAAACCGGCTAAGGAAGAACTGCAGACTGTCATTCTGGGTGAGCGGGTGTAGCGGCGAGTTTACATTGCCAAATGGCGGCGTAAAGCCGCCTCTACTTGCTGTGATTCTGGGTAAGCGGGTGTAGCGGCGAGTTTACCTCGCCCAATGGCGGCGTAAAGCCGCCTCTACTTGCTGTCATGCTGGGTGAGCGGGTGTAGCGGCGAGTTTACCTCGCCCAATGGCGGCGTAAAGCCGCCTCTACTTGCCCCCCTACTCCGCGCGCGGTCTGCTTGACAAAGTATTAAAAGCGAGTTTAGGGTATGAAAGGGCTTACACCAAACAAGAGATTCCTTCCATCATGGGGAGAGGTGCTTATGGGCTGCATGCTTAACGCTCGTGGTGGTCTGCACTCCGGGCGATACGTTGCCGTTTGCCTCCTCTTCCTTATGCTTGGGCTTTGGTCATTGGACCTCAATCCACGGTTTCCCAATCCCGGGACGGTGCAATCCTCCGCTGCCGCGCCAGTCAGACGGCTGGATGCAACCTACGGCAAGCTGCCTTTGAGCTTTGAGGCTAATCAAGGCCAGACGGACCGGGCGGTGAAGTTCCTTTCGCGCGGGAGGGGCTATGCTTTGTTCCTTACCGGGGACGAGGCGGTTCTGACATTGGAAAGAACAAGTCAAAAGGCAAAACGCAAAAGTCAAAAGGCAAAAGTCAGGGCAGGTGCGCCGACCGGAACCCGCGCCGACCTGGTCGGGAGGGCGGCAAATGCCAGCGTAGCGCCGACCTTTAGAGCCTGCCCTGAGCCCTGCGAAGGGTCGGCACGTGCCGGACTAAAGTCCGGCGCTACAAGATCGGTTGATACGCCCGCGACGGACCACGGACCACGGACAACGAACGCGGTACTCCGCATGCGCCTTGTCGGCGCGAACGCCAGCGCCGTCGTAACCGGAGCAGATGAACTCCCCGGCAAGAGCAATTATTTCATTGGCAACGATCCCAAGAAATGGCGCACGAACGTGGCGACTTACGCCAAGGTGAAATACCACAATGTCTATCCCGGCGTGGACCTGGTTTATTACGGCAACCAAGGCGGACAGCTTGAATATGACTTTGTGGTGGCCCCCGGCGCCGACCCAAGCGCCATCAAATTGAACGTAGGGGCTGGGCTTGCCCTGCCCAAGAACGCGCGGAGCGCCAGGACGGGTCCGGACGGATCGGAACGGGTCGCCGAGGCGACCGAGAGGGCAGGGCAAGCCCAGCCCCTACAAATCGCGCCCAATGGTGACCTCGTAATCAAGATCGACGGCGGTGAGGTGCGCTTCCATAAGCCCATTGTTTATCAGCCCGACTTCCCATCGACCGCGTCTTCGTTAGGCTCGTCATTTGTCACTGGTCACTCGTCACTGGTTGAGGGCCACTACGTTTTGCAAGCGAACCATCGGGTTGGTTTCAAAGTTCCAACTTACGACCACACGCGCCGGCTGGTCATTGACCCCGTGCTGAGCTACTCCACTTACCTTGGCGGCAGCTATAATGACGGAGCCAGTGGAATCGCCGTGGATGCCGCCGGCAGCGCCTATGTGATCGGGTCGACTGATTCATTCGACTTTCCCACGCTTAACCCATTTCAGGCTACGCTTAATGGCTCTATCAATGCGTTTGTCTCGAAACTGAATCCCGCAGGGTCGGCACTGGTGTACTCCACCTTTCTTGGCGGCGCGACTCAGCAGATACCCTACGGAGGATTTACCGCCGATGATATCGGTAACGCAATCGCGGTTGACGCATCGGGCAGCGCGTATGTGACCGGGTACACCAGCTCGCCCAATTTTCCTACGGTCAACGCGTTTCAACCCGGATGCGGTCCCTGTGGCGCAAACAACTACACCGCGTTTGTGGCGAAGTTGAGCCCCGCCGGTTCGGCCCTAGTCTATTCCACCTACCTTGGAGGCAGTTTTTCCGAGTATTCCTACGGCATTGCTGCGGACGCCGCTGGCAACGCCTACGTGACTGGCGTCACTAGCTCGACCGACTTTCCGACGGTCAACGCGTTTCAGGGTACAGATCCCAATGGCGGCCAAGGCGCCGCTGCGTTTGTGACAAAGTTTAATGCCGTCGGCTCGGCTTTGGTCTATTCCACGTATCTCGGCGGAAGTTATTATGATCAAGGGAACGCCATTGCCGTGGACGCCTCCGGCAGCGCGTATGTGACCGGGGCCACTGCTTCCACGAACTTTCCTACTCTCAACCCGGAACAGGCAAAATTGGGAGGGACGAATGCCACCACCACCAACGCATTTGTGACGAAGTTCAGCCCGTCGGGGTCGGCGCTGGTGTATTCCACCTACCTAGGAGGTGGCGTTGGAGATCAGGGCAATGGGATTGCCGTGGACGCCTCGGGCAACGCCTACGTGACAGGCGAAACCACGTCGTCCAACTTTCCGACGGTCAATCCGTTTCAGTCGTCGATTAAAGGTGAAGAAAGCTCCTTTGTGGCGAAACTGAACGCGGCGGGGTCGGCCCTGGTTTATTCTACCTTTCTCGGCGGCACTTCTTACAATTACGGCTTCGGCATCGCCGCCGACGCTTCTGGCAATGCTTATGTCACAGGGGAAACTCAGTCGGCTGATTTCCCCACAGTCACCGCTGTCCAACCGAGTTACGGAGGCAATGGGGACGCGTTTGTAGCAGAACTTAACGCGGCGGGCTCGGAGCTCGTCTATTCAACATATCTCGGTGGGAGCAATTCCGATGCGGGCAGTGGGATCGCCGTGGACGCTTCCGGTAACGCCTATGTGGCGGGGGAATCCTACTCCACCAACTTTCCCACTGTTAACGCATTGCAACCCACCAATCACAACGTTCTTTATGGCGGCGGCTTCAACGCCATTATCGCGAAAATCAGCCCCGGCAATGGTCAGCCAGTGGCAACCCCCACACCTAGCTCTCTGGCTTTCGAGGTCACGGGCGTTGGCTTAACCAGTCCACCGCAAACCGTCACAGTGACGAACACTGGGACCGGCGTGTTGACCATTAACAACATCGTGATCACGGGCACGAACAGCAACGACTTTACCGAGACAAACACCTGTGGGGCAGGCGTGGCCGCGGGCGATAACTGCGCGATCAACGTAACCTTCGCGCCGACATTAGCGGGAACCTGCACCGCTGTCCTGACCTTTACTGACAATGGCGTGAGCAGTCCGCTAACGATTTTTCTTACCGGCAGCGTGCAACTCTCTGTTGCGCTCTCCACCACCATCCTCAACTTCCCGCCCGTTACCCAACCCTTGACCGTTACCAACAATACTGCGCAACCCGTGGTCATCACGTCCATCCAGATTACCGACGCGTCCGGCGCGCAGACCGTCGAATTTACTTACACCAGCAACTGCGGCAGTAGCCTTGCCGTAGGCGCTAGTTGCGTCATCAACGTTACCTACAATTTCGCTCGAGGCGTCGATAACGCTTTCTTGCACCTCAGGTTCAGCGGCCCCAACAGCCCACAGACAGTTGCGCTGAACGTTACCGGACCGTGGCCTGTGAGTGTTTCACCCGCTAGCCTCAGCTTTGCCAGCCAGCCTGTCGGCACCACCAGCGCCGCGCAATCAGTTACCCTGACCAACTACAGCAGCGCAACTCTCTCCATTGCCAGCTTCGCACCCAGCGGTGACTTCGCGATCACCAACAACACTTGTGGGGCCACGGTTTTGGGGAGCGCGAGTTGCACCTTCGGCGTGACGTTTACACCCACCGCCCCAGGAAGCAGATCCGGCGCGATCACCATTAACGACAATGCGGCGAGCAGTCCACAGACCGTCAGTCTCGCGGGGACAGGCGGCGGCACGCCGACGCTGGTGATCACGGCCAGCAGCGTTTCAATGGCCTACGGCGGGGCGGTGCCCACCATCACGCCGAGCTATTCTGGATTTGTAAACGGCGACACGGTGCAGAGCCTGACGACGCAACCTACCTGCTCGGCGACGGCTACAAGTTCCAGCCCGGTGGGTTCGTATCCGAGCACCTGCTCGGGCGCGGTGGACTCGAACTACACCATCAGTTACACGGCCGGAACGGTAACCATCGCAGCGGCGCCGTTGATCGTCACGGCGGGCAGCGCGTCGATGACTTATGGCGGCGCAGTCCCCACCATCACACCGACCTTCGCTGGATCTGTGAACCACGACTCGTCGGCAAGTCTGACCAGCGCACCCACGTGCTCGACAACGGCGACCAACTCCAGCCCGGTTGGCTCGTATCCAAGCACCTGCTTAGGAGCGGTGGACACGAACTATTCAATCACCTATACGGCGGGGACCGTGACCATCGCCCCGGCGCCGTTGACCATTACGGCCCCGAGTGCGACGATCAGTGCGGGCTCCGCCATTCCTTCCTTTACGCCCGCTTACAACGGGTTCGTAAATGGCCAGACGGCAAGCAGCCTAACGACGCAACCGGTCTGCACGACGACGGCGACCAATTCCAGCCCGGCGGGGAGTTATCCCATCACCTGCTCCGGGGCTGTGGACGCGAATTACACCATCAGCTACGTGGCGGGGATCCTGACGATTACGGCAACCGGCCTCCAGGGTACGATGTCCCTTTCTACGACCAGCCTGAGCTTCGGCAATCAGGTGCTCAATACGACGAGCGGCGCGAGATCGGTGACGGTCACCAATACCGGAACGGGTCCGCTGAATGTCAGTAGCGTGGCCGCGAGCGCTGAATATGCCGCCAACAGCACGTGCGTCAGTGCCCTCAATCCAGGTGGCGCATGTACGGTGAATGTCACGTTCACGCCCACTGCATTGGGGACGCAGACGGGGACCGTCACCGTTAACAGCAATGCCAGTAACGGCCCCCAGGTTGTCAACCTCACGGGGAACGGGTTTGCCGGCGCCGCGCTTTCCTGCTCGAACTGCGTGGTTGGCAGATTTGTCGTCGGAAGCGGTGGCGGTGAGAAGATCATCACGCTCGCCAACGCCCAGAATGTGGCTTTGACCAACATCAGCATCAGCATCACCGGCAGCAATGACTATTCCCAGACCAACACGTGTGGCACGGCGCTGGGCGCGCGCCAGACCTGCGCGATTACCGTGACGTTTACACCCTCGATCGTCGGAGTGGATAGCGCCACTCTGACCGTTGCGGATTCGGCCGCCAACAGCCCACAGACGGCCACGTTAATGGGCGCAGGTTTGGCATCCGCGGGGCAGGCGGCGCGATCTACGGCGGGTAAATAACCAGATTGCGGAGTGCGGGAGCTCGCTCCCGCTTTTTCTACCGCTGACTCGGCAGCGGTGGGTGACTCGCCGCGACGAGTCGCGGCGAGAGACGGCCGCAACCCGTTGCGGCCCGCAAAAGCGGCGACGAGTCGCCGCACTCCAAACTCCGGTTCATTTGCCTGCCGTGAGCATTACGGGCTAGGACCCTGAGCAAGCAAGCTCGAAATAGTTCTTGACTTTGGATTACGATTGGGTTATTATCGATTTGAGTGACGGCTTCCTGCCGGCGCTAAACGCCTCTCGGATTCTTCCGCCACGAGAGGACAAAATACCGAGATGACCAGGACAGGACGTCAGCATTTGTCAGTATTCAGTCCCAAGACCCGGCTCGCTCCCGAGAGGGATCGTGCAGGGTGTGAGGGAGTATCATGACAGAAGATTGGAAGGGGTCCATTCAAGCAAGGCCGGGGGGAAATACCGCCAAGCCACAAAGGGAGCAACTTGGTAGGTTCCAATTCTTGTCAATTTCATCAAACCACGCGCTCAAACAGAACCAGGTTGCATACCGCGTTCGAGTGGCCGGCGCTCAAATGGCCGCTCGATGCCTAAATGTTCCAGAAACAAAAGGGGATAGCCATGTGCCCGGAAAACCTTCAAATATACATGTCGATGAAACCAAAACAGTTAATTCAAGCCTGGGTGGACTGGCTCACCCTGGAAAATACATACATAAAATGAAGGTATATCCCCATGGTTTGCTGAAAACAAAGGAGATAAAAAACGGCTTGGCGAAAATCCACTCCTATCCCTAAATGTTCAACAAAACAAACAACTTAACGCCACTATACCTAAATGTTATTGAAAATAAAGGAGAAATCCGGTGACGGAAATCATGAATTATCATCCCGGCGTGACACACTGCCCCGCTTCGGTTATCGGCAGTTTCAGGTGAGAAAATGAGTCAAATTGCCGACCTCGCAAATCGTAGATCAGCAAATAGTCCCATGGCGCGATGCCCGCCTCCCCGCTTTCCCGGTCCCTCGGGAGCCGCAAGTTGCGCTCGTTGCATACGGCAAACTGCCGACTGCCTATTGCCAACTGCCTCCTTCCGCGGGCCTTTCTTCTCGCGCCCTCGGGTCTTATGTTACAATAATGTTTCATTTCAAGCAGGGGTTGAGTCAGCGGAGTGCCTTCATGAAACGGTACGGCGAGCATCGTTTTCCCGGCAAGCTTTTCGTGGTGGAAGGAATCGACGGCTCAGGAAAATCCACCCAACTCGCGCTTCTCCATCAATGGCTCCAGGCGGAAGGTTACGGAGTGGTCTTCAGTGAGTGGAATTCTTCGCCCCTCGTCCGGGAAACCACCAAGCGGGGCAAGAAGAAGCAGATGCTTACCCCTTCGACCTTTTCCCTGATTCACGCTACGGACTTTGCCGACCGCATGGAGCACAACATCCTGCCCTTGCTCAAGGCGGGAGCGGTGGTGTTGTGCGATCGTTATATTTACACGGCGTTCGCGCGCGACGTGGTGCGGGGGATGGACCCGCTGTGGGTGCGCGAGCTTTACCGATTCGCCGTCAAGCCCACCGCCGCGTTCTACTTCCGCGTCCCTCTAGACGTGGCCATGAAGCGGATCTTGGATGGGCGGAGTGGAGTGAAGTTCTACGAGGCGGGGATGGATCTGGGTTTGAGCGAGAACCCCGAGGAGTGTTTCCACATTTTTCAGGGCCGGATTCTGGATGAGTACGAGAAAATGGTTCCCGAGTTCGACCTGACCACGGTGGATGCCACCCTTGCCATTGAAGAGCAGCAGACTTATATGCGGCAGATCGTGAGGGCTAAACTGGCCCAAGCGAAGAGATTGAGGGTAGCCCCGTGAGAGAGACTTACGCCGCGCCTCTGCCGGGCATGAACCTGGCGGAAATGACCGGCAAACTGATTGTGATTGAAGGGACGGACGGCGTGGGCCGGTCAACCCAAATCCGCCTGCTGCGGCCGTGGCTCGAGCAGCAGGGGCGGGCGGTTCTCGACACCGCCATCAAGCGCTCGGAGCTTGCCGGCAAGGGCATTCAGCAAGCCAAAGAAGGCCACACCCTGGGACGCATTACCCTGAGCTTGTTCTATGCCACGGATTTCGCCGACCGCCTCGAGCATGAAATCGTCCCGGCGCTGCGGGCCGGCTTCGTGGTGCTGACCGATCGCTATATCTACTCCTTAATAGCGCGGGCCATCGTGCGCGGCGCTGACCCCCGGTGGATTCGGAATGTCTATGGCTTTGCGCTGAAGCCGGACGCCACCTTCTATTTGCGCATTGGCGTGGACGATCTCATTCCCCGCGTGGTTTTCTCGCGAGGGTTCGATTATTGGGAATCCGGCATGGATATTCATCCCAGCGAGGATATGTACGACAGCTTCCGGAAGTATCAAATCGAGCTGCTGGCGGAATTCGAGCGTCTGGCGAAGGAATACACCTTCGAAGTCATCGATGCCACACCTGACGTGCGCACGGTGTTTGAACACCTGCGGGCCGGAGTGGCACAGGTACTGAGCGGCGAGCCGCGCGAGCCGCTATTCTCCCTCCCCATCCCGGCCGGAGAGCCGGCGGAAGCAGTGGCCAAGAAGGTGTTGGAAATGCCTGCGCCCGCCAAGGCCGCCGCGCCTGTCTCGGAGGAATCCACCCCCGCGGCTCAGCCTTTGGCGAGAGCCGCGGAAGGCGACGCCAGCACGTAGGAACTCCAGTCCTTCAGCCGGCGCATTTCCGCAGATTCCCGGGACATGCGGGAGTACTTCTCTTGGAACCCCCCTTTGTTTTTCCGGTTACGCAGAATCAGCTTTTCTACTTCCATGGCCAGGGACAAGTGTTCACGCAGAAATTCCGGCCGCGCCAGCATCTCGATCATCACCTGCTCCAGTACTTCGAGGTCGTGCCAATCCCCCAACAGCTTCTGGAGTTGGCGGAGCCAGGCCAGGGCGTCGGCGCTGCCGGCCACGCCGAACTCATGGAAAACCTCCAGGAGATAGCGCAGCCGCTTGGTGGCAATGCGCGCCCCGTGGATGATCTCGGGACGGGGATGACGATTCGATTCCGCCACCTGATGTTCAAAACGGCTCCAGGCAGATTTCAGAGCGTCGGTCAGGTCCTTGGCGAAGGCGTGGTGCGGCACACCGGGGCCGTGATGGTGATGCTCCCCAGAGTGATCGTGCGCTTTGTCATGCAGGAGGAATTCTTTCAGATTCACGTAAAAGACGGCGAGGTTGATCTTGCCGAATTTGCGCATGGCCCGGAGAAAACTTTCGGACCGGCGCGTCAGCAAGAAATGTTGCACCGCCGTCCAGGCTTCGCGCCGCGCGATGCGCTTCCTGGCGAGCGATCGCCCCACAGACTCCAGAAGCACGTCGCAATTACGCACCTCCCCCAGGACTTGGCGGCAGCGGCGAATCTGGCGGCGCAAGCGGCGAATCTCCGGCGGGCGTGGTTTGGGATAAAGCAGGTCGAGCACTTGCTGCAACCTTCGGCTGGCCACTCGCATGTCGTGGATGGCCCCAGCATCGTCACCCTTCAAGACCTTAGGTTCGTAAGAGATGAAGCGGTTGAGCTGCCGCAAGGCCAGCTCCCGGACCTTCTTGCAACTTTCATCGTGGGGCGGCAGCCATGCGCCCTCGGACGCCGCAAGTTCTGCAGGGAGTTCAGGTTCAACCGCGGCGGGTGTGTGGGTTGGATTAAGTTCATCATGCATCGAACGTGCCTCGAGAAGGTGGGGCGGGAATATCTCGCCCTCCGTGGGGTTTCGGAAGGTGATTCACCAATGCGTACCCCAAGGATTCCACGAAAGAAACCTCAGTTTAAGGAGGCTATAGTCTACCCCGCGCAGGGCGAAGTTACAACGGCTTGTGGGGTGGCGCGGCAACTATGGAGGGATCGGTGAAGGCCACATCATCACTGATAATTCCATTTATACTGATTAATGAAGAAATGGCATTTTATTCTCAGAAATCCTTCGCGACGTGGTAAAATTTCGTACCCGATACCCAAGGTCATATTTACGGAAGACGTACCAAATTTAAGGGAGGGAATTCACATGCGTATTCGCCAGCTCAGCTTCCTCCTCTCGACGGCTGTCCTGCTGCTCGTTTGCGTGCAGCCCGTCATGGCACAGAGAGGGAAGCTCGTCGTTCACGTTAATCCGCCTGAAGCATACATTTTTGCCGATGGTAACCCGGTTGTGGATGCACGAGGTCACTACGTCACTCTCCCGGCGGGAGAGCATAAAATCAATTTGTACAACTATGGCTATAAACCGGAATCGCAAAACGTTACCATCACGGCGCACAAGACAACGGTTCTCAATGTCACGATGCAAGCGGTCCCGGAAACCGTTTCGGGGCCGTGGGGATGTATCACGCTGGAAGGTGCCGACCGCGATGCCGTGCTCTTGAATGGCAAAGACCCTGCCGCCTTTTTCGTCGGACACGGCGACGAATTCAACAACGAATGGGTTTGGAAGCAGGAGTTGATCGTGCCTCCGGGGAAATATGAGTTGACCGTGATGCACAACGACCCCCAAGTCTGGACGACCACGGTCGATGTGCCAGCCAACCAGCGCGTGGTGGTGGATGCTTATAAAGGCGTCCGCAAGACCGTGGCCTGGCCGCGCGGACAGCAGTTGCAGTCGCTGCCGCGGTTTAAGGCCGGCATTGCCAGCGCCCAGGTGGCGATCCAGAAGGTCACCGGGCAGTTTTCCGCTTCAACGACCCAGATTAATTGCGGCGATTCTGCGCGCCTGACCTGGTCCTCCACGGGCGCCGCGACCACAAACCTCAATGACACCGCGGTGAGCGCCTCCGGCGATCAGACGGTCCAGCCCAAGCAGAGCATCGATTACAAGTTCACCGCTGCCGGGCCGGGCGGAGTTTACACTTCCGACGCCATGGTGAACGTCAACACCGCGATCCCCGCTTCGCTTAGCGTGTCGCCGACCGAGGTTCGCTACCACAAAATCGGCGAAAAAGTTGACCAAGCGGGAACCGCCACGGTGACCTGGTCGGCCGCGAATGCCGACTCCGTCTCCGTCGATCCCCTCGGTTCCGTCGGGACAAATGGCAGCCGCGATATTCAGGTCACCCCTACCAAAACTTCCATAGGGCCGATTGACGAGACCGTCACCTACACCCTGCGCGCCAGCAATGCCTGCGGCGGGTCCGAGTCGCGCACCGCCACCTTGCACATTACGGGCTCGAATGACGTGCTCCAGGCAGCCGTGAACGAGGCCACACTCGAAACCAAACTCACCTTTAACAGCATTTACTACCCCACCAACTTGCCGACCGCGAAGGATCCTCAGGCAGGTTTGGTACCCAGCCAGGAAAGACGGCTGGCGGAAATCGTCGCCAATTTCAAAGATTACCTGACCGTCCGGCCCGAGGCCCACTTGATCCTGGGAGCTCACGCTGACCTCCGTGGCTCGGTGGAGTTCAACAAGGCGCTGTCCCAACGTCGCGCCGACTTGGTGAAGACCTATTTGGTCGAGCATGGGATTCCTGCCGAGAAGATTCAGACCGAGGCTTTCGGAAAGGAAAAGAACCTCACCAACAAAGAAGTCGAAGACCTGACCAATCAAAACCCCAATGTCACGCCGGCAGATCGTAAGCGTGTGGACAGCAATATCGTTGCTTTCCGCATGGCGAACAACCGTCGCGTGGACATTCGCCTTAGCACCACCGGCCAGACTTCGCAGCGCTTCTTCCCCTACAACTCCGACGACCTGAACGTGCTGCTGGGAGAACAGAAACCCGCGGCCAAGAAGCCGGTCGCCAAGAAAGCCCCTGCCAAGAAGTAATTTCCGCAAGGCATCGCCGAGGCCGCGCCCGCGGCCTCGGGGTGCTTCATTGCCGGGGACATCGGACCTCCGGCGGCCGCAAGGGCAAGACTAGGAGGGCGTGAGTGGCTCGGTGTTCACCTTGCGCAGTTCCTCGGCAGCGCGTTCGGGCAACACCGAGTTGTAGTAGACCTCTTTGAGAAAATAAGAGCGCGAGTGGGAGAGGCGCACCGGCACCAGTTCACAATGCCAGTGGAAGTCCTCGCGCAAGGTGCGCCAATGATCACTGCGCTCGAACTTGGCGTGGATATTGGGCGTGGTGTGCAAGGCGATGTGGTAATCCTGGGCCACGGTCTCCAGCCGAATCAAGACGGACTTGAGGAATCGTGCGAAGTGAAGCTGGCGTTCCCAGGTGGTCAAATCCTCCTCAAAAGCGCAGTGGTGTTCCAAGGGAAGAACCCAAATCTCGTAAGGCACGCGCGAGGCGAAGGGGCAGTAAGCTACGAACTGATCGTCCCACTCCACCGTCCGCACTTGCTTCGCGATCTCCTGTTGGACAATGTCGCAAATCAGGCAGCGCTCCTTCAGTGCGTAGTAGCGTTGCAGCGAGCGGAGTTCGTAAACCACGCGGCGCGGAACAAAAGGCGTGGCGGTGATTTGTGAATGCGGGTGGGTGGGTTCCTGCCCCGCCATTTTCCCCTGATTGCGGAATACGCTGACGTAGCGAAAGCGCTGGTCCTTCTTGAGGTCCACCAGGCGCGAAACGAAAGCCCGCAACACCTGCGCTACATTTTCATCGCTCTGGAGCGGCAGGCGCAGATGGTGGTCGGGGCTTTCGATCACCACCTCGTGCGCTCCCAGGCTGCGCATCTTGTCATAAACGCCCTCCCCGCACCGCTGCGCGTGACCTTCAATGCGATAGAGCGGGCGCACATGGGGGGTGACACGCACCTCCCACCCGCCCCTGCCATTGACATACGAATAGATAGTTTGCGGGGTCAAAGCTTCCTGGCCGGGGCAAAAGGGACAGACAGAGAAGTTCGGCCAGGTGGTCTCACCGTCTTCCTGGACCACCCAATTCATGGAAATGGGATCTTTTCGAAGCTGCATTGATCCTCCCCAAAAGCCGTGGACAGTGGATAGTGGGCAGTGCCCATTAAAAGCTTCAACTTCTACGCCGACTGTTCCTCGCCACTTTTCACTATCACCTATCCACTGTCCACGACCCACGGCTCTCGCGCCACCGGGGAGCGAAGCTCCCCCTATAGATTCATCGGCGGGTTCCGCTTTGTTCTTTACTCCAAGGGGGGTGCGAAGGGGGGTGGAGAGAAAGGACTATGGGTACCTTTCGACCTTGCACGCGCTACCCGGCCTAAACGCGGCGCTCAACGACGCCACCCACATGGTCGCCGCCAACCGATCTTGCGCCGACTATTAAACGTCTTCGGTCCATTGGTGTCAAGCCTTCACCCCCTCCTTCATCTTTCTGGCTTGTGGATCAGGCCACCCTCGCGGTGTACCAACTGTGCGGGCGGGGCCTGAGGTGGGGCGGGTATCGCCAACTCCCCCCAACCAGCATTGGAAATGCTTCCCCGTATGCGTATAATGGCGCAACGCTTGACCTTTTGATTAGGTTGCTCTTCGACCTCCAAGGGACCAGGCTCCTTCCTGATGATGGGGGGCGGAACAACCCACGGCTGATGGTCGCCAGGAGAGTGCGGTATGGTCGTCTTCTGCAAACGGTGTGGTTCACCGGTAAAACTCGAAAATGCGCGGCTGGCCGACCCGGCTTACAGCGTTAAATGCCAGCAATGCCAGAGGCCTGTGGCGATGGACACCTTGCGGCCGGGGGCCCGCAGCGCGGCCCAAAGGCCTGGTGTGACCACGTCTCCAGCGGGCCTGCCCGCCGCAGGAACGACCGGAATCGACGCGGCTCGCGCCGCGGAAGCGAGCGCGCAGGCGCTGGACAGAAACCACTACTTGCAGAAAATCCGCCTGTTCAGCGGCCTTCCCTACGATGAGTGCAAGCTCATTGAAAGCCGCTTGCTGACTCGTGAGTATGCCTCTCAGCAAACGATCGTGCAGGAAGGCGGGCCGGGCGATGCCATGTTCTTCATCACTTCCGGCGCGGTTGAAGTCCGCAAGAAGGACCCCCATACCGGACTCGACTTCCTGCTGACCGCGCTGAAAGCCGGCGCATGTTTTGGCGAAATGGCGCTGCTCACCGGGAAGTCGCGGGTGGCGAGCGTGGTGGCGGTGGACCCGACGACCTGCTCCGTCCTGGAGCAGTCGGCGTTTGACGAAGTGCTGCTGACCAGTTCCAAAGTCGGCCTCGCCATGAGCCGCGTGCTCGCCGAACGCCTGGACGAAGCCGACCAGCAAACCGAGCACCTCAACCTTGCCAAACTGCGAATCGACCCAGGGGTGACAAGTCTCCCGCCGCAGCAGACGATGCCGACACACCCGAGTACGGCAGCCGGGAAGATCCCGGAAAGTGAATCCCCGCCCGCCCCATCGGATTCGCCGGAGAGCATCATCAACTCGATGCAATCTGAGGTGCAGAAATCCTTGGAGGTGGCGGAAGGGCCACCGTCGCCCGACAATGTAACGGACCTCGCCCGCGCGGCCGAGGACGCCCCCATTGTCCGCGTGGCCAATAGTATTCTGGCGCTGGCCCTCCGCAAGGGCGCCAGCGATATTCACATCGAACCGCAGGAAAAGGACCTCACCGTGCGCTTCCGCATTGACGGAGCGCTGCAAGTGGTGGAGGTGCTGCCCAAGAAGATTCAGGTGGGCTTGATCCCGTGCCTTAAGATTCTCTCCAAACTCGATATCGCGGAAAAGCGGCTGCCCCAGGACGGCCGCATCACCTTGCGGCTGGAAGATCGTCCCGTGGACTTTCGCGTTTCCACCCTTCCTTCCAAGTGGGGCGAAAAAATCTGCCTGCGCATCCTCGACAAAACCCGCACGCTGCTGGCTCTCGACAAGCTCATTCTTCATCAGGAAGTGCTGACGCTGGTGCGCGAGATGATCTCGCAACCTTACGGAATCATCTACGTGGCCGGCCCCGCGGGCTCCGGCAAAACTACGTTGCTCTATAGCGCGCTGGCCGAGCTCAGGGGCCCCGATGTGAACATCTGCACCGCTGAAGACCCCATCGAGTACGATCTGCCGGGCGTTACCCAGGTGCAGGCGCACAAGGAAACTGGCCTGGACTTTCCCTGCATTCTGCGCGCCTTCCTGAGCCAGGACCCCGACATCATCATGGTGGGCGAGACCCGCGACAAGGAAACGGCCCACATCGCCGTCGAGGCGGCTCTGACCCGCCACCGGGTGTTCACCACCCTCCACACTCACGATGCCGCCGGCGCACTTACGCGCCTGGCGGAGATGGGCGTTGACCCCTTCCTGATGTCGAGTTCGACCATCGGCATCATTGCCCAGCGCCTCATGCGCCGCCTCTGTCAGGCCTGCAAGGAAACCTACACACCGGATGATATCTCGCTCCAATACCTGGGACTCGACCCGAGCAAGCAGCTCACCTTCTGCCGCCCCCGGGGCTGCGACAACTGCTCGCGAACCGGTTATCGCGGGCGCGTAGGTGCGTACGAAGTCCTGCGCATGAACGCCGAGCTGCGCCGCCTGGTGGCCGGTGGCGGGAGCTCGGAAGCCATCTCCGCGCTGGCCATTAAAAACGGCATGAAAACGCTCAAGGATTACACCGTTTGGCTGCTCCAGAACGGTTGGACCACCATGGATGAAGTCTTGCAAGTCGTCTCTGTACAGGAATAAGCTCTCAGCGTTGAGCAGCCAGCAGAGGATGGGGCTGAAAGCGGAGCGCTGATGGCTGAAGGCTCTATGGACTGCTTTCTGGGAATCGACGGCGGCGGCACGCGGACGGCGGCGTGGCTCGCGGACGGCGCAGGCAAGCTTCTGGGGCGCGCCGAGTCGGGGCCCTCCAATCCGTTCAAAGTGGGGCTCCGCGCTGCCGAACGCGAAATCCTGAAAGCCTTCCGCACCGCATGGCGGGAGGCCGGATTCCCCCCAGCCGCCGCGCGCGCTTCGCGCCCACCTGTGGTGCGCGGCGTGTGCGCGGGCATCTCCGGAGTCGATCGGCAATCCGTACACCGTCCCCTGATGGCCTGGATGCGGCGACACATTCCGGCGCGCCACTATCTGCTCACTTCGGACGCCGTCATCACCCTCGCCTCGGCGGTACGCAACGCTCCGGGCATCATCGTGATCGCCGGCACGGGTTCCATCGCCTTTGCGCGGGATGAGCAAGGAAGGCTGTTGCGTGCCGGCGGCTGGGGACTTCCCTTTGACGATCGCGGCTCCGGCTACGAATTGGGCCGCCAGGCCGTGGCCGCGGCACTCGAAGCATTCGACGGGCGCGGCCCGCACACCCTCCTGATGGACCGGATCTGCCAACATCTGCGCCTCGGGGATATCACCGAGATCGTTTCCAAACGACTCGAACCCCAGCAGATCGCCGCGCTCTTTCCGTTGGTGATGGAGGCGGCCCGCGAAGGCGACCTGGTGGCGCGCCATTTGTGCGACGACGCGGCGCGCGACCTCGCCAACCTGGCCGCGGCCTTGCTCAAGCGCGCCGGCTGGACGGACCGCTCGATGCCGGTGGTGACCACCGGAGGAGTATTCAAGTCCAGCAACCTGATCCGTCGCGCCTTCACGCGCCACCTTCGCCGCTTCGCCCCCCAGGCGCGGGTGGAACTGCTCGAACGCCCGCCCGTCGAAGGAGCGCTCTGGCTGGCTCGCGGCCTTGGCGGAGAAAAACCGCGAGGAAAGAACGTGTAGCACGGACCGGTCGTTTAGGTCCGCGGCTTTTCCTTGCCGATTGGGGACTTCCATCTCCCCGAAGGGGAGAAATTTCATTAGCCGTAGGTGGAACCTACGGATCAGGATGGCCGCCAAACGAATTCTGCCGACCCCAGAGGGGTCGAATGTTCGACCTTTTCCTCGAATTTCTACATTTTGAAGCGCGGGGTTCGTTCCCCAGCGGTCGAAAGTGACCAAAAAACCGTTGTTTTTCAATAAAGTACACGTCATTACAGTGCCAAATGTCGTCATACGTTCGTCATATGTACACAAATGTCGCCTTTTCACTCGGGCAACTTGTCATATTTTTCTTTGTTTTCATATACATTCCGGCTTCATTCGTCATTTTTTAACATCTTTTTTCCCCGGCTTGGTCCTCCCGCCACTTTTCCCCCTCCGCCGCGACCCTGGAACCCCCCCCCGCGTCGGATGATTTGTCCTGCGTTTCCGCGTCGGTCTGGGCATTCGTCATCTCCTCCGGGCGACCCGGTAGGGGAACCGCGTTCCGCCCCCTCTCCTCCCTACTAGCCTAATAGAGAGCCCAGTGGTCATGTCAAGAAAATTCTGCGCCGTTTTTACTGCCCGTAGGAAGAATCGTACAAATTGGCTTCGCTTTTCCTACCGGCAGGAAACCCGGAGTTGCGGGTTTCCGAGATTCAACCCTCTTAGTGGCCTCTCCCCCAAACCGGCGCCGCGTGAAAAATGTAGAAACTCCAGGGAGGGGTCGAATATTCGAACCCTCCGGGGTCGGAACCACATTTTCCGGGATTCCTTTCCGTAGATTTCACCTCCGGCTAATGATATTGTTCCCCTTCGGGGGAACCAGGAGGAAATCACTCATGCCTTTGCTACGCAGACTCGTACGCGCTTTGAGTGTGGTTATGCTCGCGAGTGTCACCCTGGGGGCAGCGGAGGACGCGCGCCCCTGGGCGCCCTCTGACCTTATCCCGGCGGCACAACTGAATGGCCAACTGCCGGCGGTGAAAGCGGGGAAGATCGTCCTCATACAGGTCGGCTTCCTCATGATGTACAAGATGGGACACATGCCCGGATCGCAATACGCCCGCGCCGCAGCCAAGCCGGAAGGCCTGGCGGCGCTCAAGAAACTGGTCGCCAATCTTCCCCGCAATCAGCAGATCATCATCTATTGCGGATGCTGCCCCTGGAACGATTGCCCCAACATCCGCCCCGCCTTTCGCGCCCTGAAGGAAATGGGATTCACCAACTTCAAGGTGCTCGACATCCCCGATCGACTCGGCACCGACTGGACGGCGAAAGGATTTCCCATTGAAAAGGGCGATTAAGGCGAGTAGTGTGGACCCGCCGTGAACGGTCGCGGCCCCTTGAAGCTTGCCCGCGCCACAAGCCGCAGACCTCGTGAAACGGTCTGTGCCATTTGCTTCCGGCTGAGGAACAAATGAGGTTGCTTCAGCATATCCTTCGGTTCGTGTTCGTTATCGGCTTCGTCACTCAAGTAACCGCGCAAACCGATCCCTGCCTTGACCGCACGATCCCTGTGAACGTTTATACCGAGCGCGGAGAGGCTTACAGTCCACTCACAACGTCGAGCTTCCAAGCGAGTATTGGAGGCAAGCCTGTTCGCGTGACGTCTGCGACTTTAGACACGGGCCCACGGCGCATCATCATCCTGATCGACGTGAGCGGGAGCATGACCACGGAGGGCAATCTAGAATCCGCGCTTGAGTTCACCCAACAGTTTATCTCCCTGACACCACTCTTGGACACGCTGGCGCTATATACTTTCAGTGACCGGATCGAAGATTTCGTTGCCCTTGGTGAGAGCCATGAGGCCCTTCTGGCGGAGGTTAACAAACTGCAACATACGGACTGGGGCAGCGTGAAGAGGATGCGCAAGACTGCCATACTAGACGCCCTGGTGAACGCCCTGGCGATGATGAAATCGCCGAGCGTGGGGGATGCCATTTGCTTGGTGTCGGACGGTGGTGAAAACGCCAGCAAATCAAATGGGTCCACAGTCAAAGACCTCCTGGAATCAGATGGAGCCCGGTTGTACGCGTTTCTCCCAATTTTGTCGACTAGTATTCGTGGAAGAACCCGTGAAGAAGTTGATGGCCCCTCGGAATTGCGCGGCTTTGCCTTTGCGACCGGTGGAGATATACGGGTGTTTGGGGCTGCCAGAGAAAAAGACCCCCATGATCTCCTCTCAGGTTTCTATGGAGCAGTGGGAGACGATAGGAAGGAGATCCGGCTCGCCGCGCAACGCTACCGTAACGAGATTTCCAGTTTCGAAAAGCTTACGGTGAGGCTGCCGGAGCCGCTCGTCAAGCCCCGCGAATGGAAATTGGATGTCGTCGACGCCTCGGGCCAGCGAATCAAGCACCTCCAGGTGTTCTACCCGCAGCGGCTCGCACCTTGCACTTCGGGGGATACTCCTTAGCACTCATAGAGGGGACCGGCCGTTTAGGTCCGCGGCTTCATGATGTCAGGGAGGACGAACCGCGGACCTCCAAAACAGGTCTGCCGTAATAGACGCGCTACTCCGGATTCCCTAATCCAAAATCCAAAATCGAAAATCCAAAATGATGCGGCCTCACGCCACCGCCCGTTCATACTTGCAACCTTCGTTGGGGCAATGGCGGGTGGTTGCTCCCGTCTTCTTATCGAATTTATCCACCAGAATGGGTGAGCCGCACGTGGGGCAGGGTTCGGCGACGGGCTTTTCCCAGGACGTGAATTTGCAGTCGGGGTAACGGCTGCAGCCATAAAACGTCTTCTTGAACCTGGTGCGGCGGACCACAATCTCACCCGTGCAGCCTTTTTCCGGGCAGGGAATTCCCAGCGTTTCACGCTTCACGTATTTGCAGGTGGGGTAATTGCTGCACGCGGTGAATTGGCCGAAGCGGCCGTGCTTGATCACCAGGTGGTTGCCGCACTCGGGGCACTTCTCCTTGAGCGGCTGGTCGCCCACTGCCGTGGCATTACCTTCTTTCATAACAATCTTCTTGGTACTTCGGCATTCCGGATAACCGGTGCAGGCCAGGAAGTAGCCAAAACGCCCGCGTTTCACGGTCATGGGCTTGCCGCACTTCTCGCAGTTCTCCGCGGCCACTTCCGGGGCGGGCGGGGCGGCGCTGGAGTACTTGGCGGCAAGCTCCGGCGGCAGGTCGTTGGTGCCGTCGCAGTCCGGGTAACCGGTGCAGGCCAGGAATTGCCCGTTGCGGCCCAGGCGGATGACCATGGGTTTGCCGCACTTCTCACACTTGACGTCGGTGGGAATGCCTTCGCCCTTGATATCCACCATCTCGCGTTCCGCCACGCGCAGGTCTTTCTTGAACTTCGTATAGAATTCATCCAGCGCGTCGGTCCAGGAGAGCTTCCCGTCCTCGACCTCGTCCAATTCTTCTTCCATGCGCGCCGTGTAAGCGACGTCGAAGATATCGTTGAAGTTCTTCACCAGCATATCGCTGACCAACATGCCGAGTTCGGTGGGATAGAAGCGTCCCTGGTTCTTCTCCACGTACTCACGGTTCTGGATGACGGAAAGAATGGAGGCGTAAGTGGAGGGCCGGCCAATGCCCTTTTCCTCCAACGTTTTCACCAGCGTGGCCTCGTTAAAGCGTGGCGGCGGCTCGGTGAAGTGCTGTTCGGGTAGAATCTTATGCAGCTTCAAGGGTTCACCCTCGGCCACGGGCGGCAGGCGGTGCTTCAGTTCCTCGTCTTCTTCCATCTCCGCCTTTTCATCCTTGCCCTCTTCGTAGACGGCGCGGAACCCTTTGAACTTCTCGACGGACCCGGTAGCCCGCAAGGTGTAATCCCCCGCCGCGATATCAATCGTAGTCTGGTCGAAAACCGCAGGGTTCATTTGCGAGGCGACAAATCGCTGCCAGATCAGCTTGTAGAGTTTGAATTCATCGAGGCTCAGAATCTTACGCAAGGAATCGGGCGTGCGCAAAACGTCCGTCGGCCGGATCGCCTCGTGCGCGTCCTGGGCGCCTTTCTTGCTGCGGTAATGGATGGCTTCGGCGGGCAGATAATCGTTGCCAAAAGTCTTCTGAATGTAACCGCGCACCGCCGCCAGCGCGCTTTCGGCGACCCGCGTCGAGTCAGTACGCATGTAGGTGATGAGGCCGACGGCGCCCTCCTGAGGCAACTCAATGCCCTCATAGAGGCGCTGCGCCACCATCATGGTTTTCTTGGCGTAGAAGTGCAGCTTGCGCACGGCTTCCTGTTGAAGCTTGCTGGTAATGAACGGCGGCACCGGGTAATTCCGCTTCTCTTTGGTCGAGACCGACTGCACGACCAGGTGGGCGGCTTTAATCGCCGTGGTAATCCGGTCAGCCGCCGCCTGGTCGGGGATCTCGATGTCCTTCCCCTGGTATTTCGCCAGGCGCGCGTCAAAGACCGGAGGCTTTTTGCCCTCGACGTGCGCGGCGATGGTCCAGTATTCCTTCTTCTGGAAGGCCTGGATCTCCCGCTCGCGTTCCACAATCAGCCGCAGGGCGACGGTCTGCACACGTCCGGCGGAGATGCCGCGCTTGACCTTGTCCCAAAGCAGCGGGCTGACCTGGTAACCCACCAGCCGGTCCAGGATGCGGCGCGCCTGCTGCGCGTCCACCAGGTGAGCGTCAATCTCCTTCGGGTGCTCGAACGCTTCCCGCACCGCGTCGCGGGTAATCTCATTAAAAAGCACCCGGTAAAACTTCCGCTTGGAGGAATTCAGCAGATCGTGCAGGTGCTGGCAAATGGCCTCGCCCTCGCGATCCGGATCAGCCGCCAAGTACACAGCATCGGCCTTACCCGCCGCGGATTTCAGGTCGGCGATCACATTCTTCCGGGTGGGGATGGAGATGTAGGTCGGCTTGAAATGGTGGGCGATGTCAACCCCCAGCTCCTTCTTGGGAAGGTCCATGACGTGTCCCATGGAAGCTTTCACCAGGAAATCAGGCCCCAGATATTTGTTGATGGTTTTCGCCTTGGCAGGCGATTCGACGATGACCAGCGATTTACTCATAATCCTTTACGCTTACAGCTCACAGCCGACAGCTAACAGCAAACTGTAGACTGTCGGCTGTAAGCTGTCAGCTTCCTCGAGGTTTTCGCCTTGGCAGGCGATTCGACGATGACCAGCGACTTACTCATAACCCTTTGCGCTTACAGGTCACAGCCGACAGCTAACAGCAAACTGTAAGCTGTCGGCTGTAAGCTGTCAGCTTCTGTTGATAATTCCTTTGCCTTACAGTTTACGAATAAAGTTCTTTCCCGGCAACTGCCGGATTAACCCATTCATTTCCAATTCGAGCAGCGCCGCCAGAACTCGCGGATGGGGGACCTTTGCGGCGGCGGCGACATCATCCACAAACAGCGCTTGGTCCGCCCGCAAGACTTCGAACACCGCCCTCTGTTCGGGGGTGAGAGAGGCCTCAAAAAGCGTGGCGGCTTGCGCCCCCATCGGTTCTCCTTCCGATGCCTCGGCGGGCGGCAGGAGCTGCATACGGACCTCGGCCGGAAACTCTTCGATCACGTCCATCCACTGGTCCACCAGCTTCGCCCCCTGCTTGATGAGATGATTGGGACCGAAACTTTGGGCGGAAGTTATATTTCCAGGCACCGCAAAGACCTCACGGTTCTGCTCCAGCGCCAGGCGCGCCGTAATCAGCGATCCGCTGTACTCCGCCGCCTCTACAACCACCACCCCGAGCGAAAGCCCGCTGATGATGCGATTGCGGATGGGAAAGTTCTCCGGGGTGGGCCCCGTGCCCAGGGGAAACTCCGAAATCACCGCTCCGGATTTCGGGATCTCTTCCGCGAGGCGCTTGTTCTCCCGCGGGTAAATGATATCGATACCGGAACCCAGAACGGCCACGGTTTTCCCCTTGCCCTCGAGCGCTCCCCGGTGCGCCGCCGAATCCACTCCCCGGGCAAGTCCGCTCACCACCACCAGTTGCCGCTGCGCCAAGTCGTGGGCCAGCCGGTGCGCTACGGAGCTGCCATAGGCGCTGGGCCGCCGCGTTCCGACCATGGCCACTGCATACTGCGAGAGGACCGTCGCATCACCCCGCACATAGAGCAGCAGCGGCGCGTCGGGAATCTGCTTGAGCAACGGGGGATATTCCTCGCTGTCGAAGGCAATCAGCCGGCACTCAGCTTTGGTTGCCTTCTCCACCTCTCTTTCGGCATCTTTCAGGGCCGCTTGAGCAAAAATCGACTGTGCCACCCGCGCTGGAATACCGCAACTCTCCAGTTCGGTCAGCGACGCCATATAGGCAGCTTGCGGCGAGCCGAAATGCTCGATCAGCTTGTGGCACCCGCGAACCCCCAAACCCTCAATCCGCGTCAGTGCCAGCCAGAATGGTATCGATTCACTCATCTCTCTTCCCTTGTGCTCAACCGGCAGAGCCCTGCTTCGAACCCGTCGCCCCGCAGCGTTGGCATCCTGCCGACGCAATCTGCGGGCGCCCTACTTCGACCCCTTCCAGGCCAGCCGCTTTCCAGGGGGAGGCATTATATTGCCTAATGACGTGAAATGGCTTATTAATTCGTAACCCCATGGTAGATCAGGTGATCGGATGATTGAATCGGAGGGCATCGGCCCCTCGCGTCATCTAAAAACAACCCCGTCCTCAGCCGATGAATCGAAGTGCCGATGAGCCAGTCTCTCTAACGCCTTTCTTCTTTCCTTTCAATAACATTCTGGTCATATGCGGGTAAGTGGCTTATTTATCATAAACATTCTGGCGTCGGGCGAAACTGACCTAAGTCAATCATGTATCTTCCTTGTTTTCAAAAACGTTCTGGGTAATACCTTCATTTTACCACCCTGTTTATTCTTGCCGACTGGACCATCCAAACGTGAATTAATCCTTTTGTTTTCAATAATATACATCCCAGAAGGTTTTCTCTGACCACGGCTAAACCCTTTCATTTCTAGTACATTCTGGCATTCAGCGGCCCTTTGATCCCGTCAAACTTAAGAGCTTGGTTTGCTATTCAGTTACTCGGGAGCGGGTGGTTCAATAACCTTAACGAAATTTGGACCCTTCCATCCTGGTGCCTTTGTGCCTTGTGGTTTTATCTCCCCAACCCAGGCGCGAATGGAGCGTTTCAGTCTTCGGTCATCAGTTTTCAGTGATGCGCTCCACGGTCGGTCGGGGGGAACGCGCCGGGGCTGATGACTGAATACGGAAAACTGACAACTTCTTTGACTCTCAGTATTTTATCGTCTCATGGGGGGAGAGTCCGAGAAGCCTCCACCGCCAGCAAGGCCCACCAGAAATCAGCTTGATATTAACCTATCCGATACGCAATGTCAAGAACTATTTGGAGCCTACGCTTAAGCAATCGTAGCCCACGAAACGGGCGAAAGATCGTAGTCCGTGGCGCGAGGAACGGCGCACCCATCCCTAAGAATCCTCTCCCCGCCGAGGCGCAGAACCAAGGCGGTGTCAGGGATCAGGTGCCAGTAAAACCCTGACCCCTGACACCCGACACCTCTCATGCGTCTCCGCGGCTCGGCAGTAAAAATAGAAACTGTTACGCATTTCCTCGCGCTTCCATGGAATCACCGGACAAGCTCCGGACGCGGCGTCGTTTTCGTCAGACGGCGATTTCCCTGAGTGGATCTTGAGTAGCATGGTGTGTTTTGAGGAACTTCCCGGAGTTCGTCGTCGTACCACCCTTTATGGAAAGCAGCAAGCGACGATTCGGAGCCCCGGAGTGTCTGACCCTCATGGGAGGAAGTTGCTTCGTTCTTGCCCTGGGGGTATCGGCCTTCTGGGAAGCCGACATTCGTTGGCTTCACTTTTTTCAAGCATGGATGTACATTGCCGCTCTCGCCTTGAGCTTGCGCGGCAGCCGGTGGGGGTATTTTATCGGAGTCTCGGCGGCAGGCTTGTGGGACTATGCAAATATTTTTGCCACCACTTTCTTCTTCAACGGCCTCGAGCAGCTAATGCAATGGTTTCACTCGGGGCATCTGGCACGGCCCGATCTTCTCATTGCGGTTCCCGCCTGGCTATCCAACTTCCTGGTCATTGTCGGGTGTGGGTGGTCGTATTCACGGCTGACAACAAAACCTCTCAGCGATACATATAGATTCCTGGCTTGTTTCACCCTTACCACCGGATTTTTCGCCGCAGACATGGCGTTGTTCCAGCCTCGCTATCTTGGCATCTTCATTCGACTGCTGCACCCGCACCTGCCCTGAACGCATTTCCCCGTTTCTGCCTGCCATTTTCTCTACAATCAGAATCGCCGCGCGAAGACCCGCGCGAACAATTCAGCCGAGATACCAACTCAATTTGTTCCATTCGTCCACCGTATCCATCGAGGTGGACTCTATGTCATTTGAAAACTCCCACCCCATGAGCGGAACAACGGCGCCCAGTTGATCCCCCACCGGACCAGTCTCTTCCGGGTTAGGAAAGTTTCAGGTTTCATCCCCGGGCTGCCGATAGTCTTCAGGAGGGATGGAATCGTCAGTGCCCGGAGTAGATCATGATGGAGGTTGATCCCCAATGAGCCAAACCCCTGGTGTTAGCCGGATCGGTCGCACGGCCCTTTGGTTATTCATCATCATGAGCGTCGCTTCCGCCGCAGCGGTCGGCCAGGCCAGGAAGAAATCCAGGGCCGGTGCTGGCGCCAGCCCTGATGACTACTTGAAGCCGGCGCTCCTGAATGCCGATGCCAATCCCACCTTACGTTATCCGGTGGCGAGCTTTTCCGGCTGGTCGGTTAAGAGTACGTCCTACGGCTGGTTCGATGTAACCCGGAATGGGGTCCGCTACGGCGTGGTTCAACCCGCCGAAAAGATGAGCGAAGGGTTCGATATGTCCATTGCGGAGATCACCGACCTCAAGATCGAACAGACCTACCTGATGTTCCACCGGGGCGCAGAAAAGAAGAGGTATGCGCTCTTTTACTTGTCGCAAGACCGCTGGGGGACGATTCATAGCGGACCGGGATCCATGCAGGCTGCCGGCGTGGGCGCCTTGGGTACGGCTTCGATATTCCAGGCCATCCGGAACTTCGATAACGTGCTGGCCATGGTAAAGCCGCCCGCGCCCGTGGTGGTCGCGCCCGTGGTGGCTGCGCCCGTCGTAGCACCTCCCCCGGAACCCAAGCCGGCCCCGCCGCCGCCTTCTCCGCCCGCGATTGCGCTGTCTTCCCCTCCCGGCGCCGGCGGGAACCAGACCATCGAATGGCAGGAATCCACAGTGGTCATTCGTGGCGTGGCCATGGATAGCACCGGCATCCCGGTAGTGAGAATCAACGGATCGCCTGCGAATATGCGGCCGCAAACTACGCAAGCGGCGGAATTCTGGTCGGACCCGCTGCCCTTGCAGCCAGGAAGTAACCCCATTCAGATCGTCGCCTCCAATTCGGCCCATGTGGAGACCGCACTCGCCCTAACCGTTGATTACAAGCCCAAGGCGGCCCCCGTAAACCCGCGGGCTTTGGGCAAAGAGGATATACTCTCGCTTCTCCAGGGCGGTGTGCCCGTCGAGCGCGTGGCGGAACTCGTTAGGGATCGCGGAATCAAGTTCACACCTACCCCCGCAGACTTGAATGACCTGCGGGCGGCCGGTGGCAGCGAAGACTTAATCCAAGCCATCCAGCAGGCCGCCGCGGCCGGTAAATGAGTCCGGCCCTGGCACTTCATCCCCTCACCCAACTTGGGTCGCTGCCTTGGGGCCCGCCAGGCAGTCGCAGACCTTGAAATCTGTTCGTGGGTCAATTTGATGGTGTAGCGGCGAGTTTACCTCGCCAGGTCTAATGGCGTCATGAAGCCGCCTCTACATTACATTGACCCCTACCGAACTCCCGCGGCATTTGACAGCCCGCGCGCGTGAGATAAAATAAAGCTTCCAAGTTCGAAACCACCATGCCAGCTTTGCGCCTGTCGGTCGTCCAGTATCTCAACACGGTTCCCCTCATCTGGGGCATGTTGCACGGCGAGCAACGCGGTCAGTTTGAGTTGCAGTTTACCGTCCCCAGCGGTTGCGCCGACGCCATCGCCCAGCGCCAAGCCGACGTGGGCATTGTCCCTTCCATCGAATACCAACGGATCGAGGGCGCCAGGATTCTCCCCGGCATGTCGATCGCCTCCAAGGGTGAAGTGAAGAGCGTGCTGTTGCTCAGCAACCTGCCACTGGCCAAAGTGCAAACCGTGGCGCTCGACGAATCCTCGCGCACTTCGGCGGCGCTGGTGCGAATCCTTATGCAAAAGTTCTATTCGCGGCGCGTGCATTTCTCGCCGGCCTCGCCAGAACCTGGCGAGATGCTGAGGCAGGCGGACGCCGCGCTGCTGATCGGCGACCCGGCGCTCACCTACCGCGGACCGGCGGAGATTTATGACCTCGCCAGCGAGTGGAGGAAGTTTACCGGCCTGCCCTTCGTCTTCGCCGTGTGGATGGGCCACGTAAACCTCTCCGCCTACCACGCGGACTTCGCCGCTTCGCTCGAATTCGGGCTCGCCCACCTTGATGACATCGCCGCTGAATATGCGCCCAGACTCGGCCTAACGCCTTCCGCCGTAAAGGTTTACTTGACCCGGAATATCGATTATTCTTTGGATGAGGAGAATCGGCAGGGGCTGAAGCTCTTTTACAAGCTCGCGCACGAGGTCGGCATTATTCCTGCCGAGAAGGAATTGTTGTTCGCGTGAGTCCGGCTTTAGGACGTCCGTTCTCCGTAGTCAGTGGTCCGTAGCTACACACCGCCACCCGAGCCTGCCTGGCCTCGCTACAGGCGACGGACTACGGACTACGGACTTGAAGCACTAGCATGAGCATTAGCAAAGATCAGGCCCTCGACCTGTTGCGCTCCGATGACCTTCTGGGCATCGGCATGGCAGCGGACGCCGTGCGCAAGCGCCTTCATCCCGGCAACGTGGTCACTTATCAGATCGACCGCAACATCAACTACACCAACATCTGCACCGAATACTGCTCCTTCTGCGCCTTCTATCGACCCGTCGGCTCGCCGGAAGGTTATATCCAGCCGCTCGAATCGATGTTCCAGAAAATCGAGGAGACCATTGCCCTGGGCGGCACGGGGGTGCTGATGCAGGGCGGCCTGCACCCTGACCTCAAGATTGATTATTACGAAGACCTCCTCCGCAACATCAAACGGCGCTTCCCGCAGATTCACCTGCACTGCTTTTCCGCGCCCGAGGTTTTGAATATCGCGGAAGTCTCCGGCCTCACGCTGCGCGAAACCATTGTGCGCCTGATGGACGCCGGACTTGACTCCATCCCCGGCGGCGGGGCAGAAATTCTTGACGACGAGGTTCGCCGCCGCATCGCCCGCCTGAAATGCACCACCGACGAATGGCTGCTCATGCACCGCACTGCGCACGCGCTCGGCATGAAGACCACCGCCACCATGATGTTTGGCTGCGGCGAGACGCTCGAGCATCGGGTCAATCATTTCGAGCGCGTCCGCCAGTTGCAGGAAGAGACGGGCGGCTTCACCGCTTTTATCCCCTGGTTTTTTCAGCGCGCCTACACTTCGCTCGGCAATTTCATCAAGGAAGAAGTGACGGCGGTGGATTACCTCAAGACGCTCGGTGTCGCTCGTATCTACCTGGATAACATCGAAAACGTGCAAGCTTCGTGGCTGACGCCCGGCCACAAAATCTGCCAGATCGCCTTGCGCTTCGGCGGCAACGACGTGGGCTCAATCCTGATTGAGGAAAACGTGGTGCGCGCCGCGGGCGTTGCCCGCACCTCCAGCGAAGAGCAACTCCGCCGCATGATCTGCGACGCCGGCTTCCGCCCCATCAAACGCGACACGCTCTATCGCAATTATTTCTTGAACTGAGACTGATAAGTCCCATCCCGATATTTCCCTGATTACAATCTGCCGTGAAGAGAAATCCCCGCTATGGAAGTGGCAACGGCACGCCTTTCTGGGAAGTCCATTCCTTCAGGTAGTCTGTATACAAGTAGTTCACGCCGGCGGTGGATAGCGTTTCCGGCAGGGTTTGGTTGAGCGTTTGATATTCTTTGCCGACCCGCGCACAGTTCTCGTTGATGAACCCTTGCAGCAGGGCGACGGCGGTGGCATCGTTTCCACCTTTGATATCTTTCAGGGCCGCGGCTTCCACGCCCTCTTGCCGGTCCATTTCCCAATCTTCGGTTTGATCGAATACGCCCCGGACGGTCGGGTTCAAGGCGCGGTAGTTGAGGTCGCAGAGCAACTTTAGGCGGTTGGCCCACCACCACGGGGAGTCGGCGGAATACGTGCTGGTGCCCGTCGCGTAGGACGGGGGAATCGCGGGTCCGTGCAGGTAAAATGGCTTGAATACATTGCAGCAAGGGTTGGAAAAGCTCGCCCAGTAGACTTGGCGCAGTAGCGGAGGCATTTCCGCGCGCAGGTGGGCGACGAACGACGCGGCGGAATGGTAGCCCGATTGGGCGGTGTCATGCATGCAGGGGGTGGCCCAGAAGGCTTCCGGCGCTCCCCAGCGCGGTTCCATGAAGGTCCCCTCCAGATGGCTGCGGCTGATCGCCATCATACTGGCGGGAGTCACGTGGGTCGAGTCCCGGCGCAGGCAAGACATCGTCATGTTGCGGCGAATTTGCATGGCCCCGGGATTCTTGGAATCCTTTTTCCAATAGTCACCGTAGTCGCGCGCGAAGTTGAAGTCTTTTGCCGATCTGGCCCAGCCCATCTCGATGGCATGTTCGACCAGCCGTGGGTGCGCCTCGTCCCAGTCATGCTCGATCAGGTAAATGTTGGAGATGGAAAAAACTCCGTGGGTAAGGTGCTTGGCGGCCCAGTAGCGGCCCGCCGTTTCGAGCACCCAGGCTTCGTGCGGATCAGCAAGGATGTAGCTGTTGTGATAATTCGCCTTGCCCCAATCGCCGGCGCGCTCGCAGTCGCCGCTCTGGCCATACTTTTCCAGCAAATCGATCATGATATGCATGGCCTCGTAGGCCGTTTTGCCGCGCTCGAGTCCCAGCCGGAGGAGGTCCATACCCAAGAGGCCATCGCCCCACTGCACGGGCTCTTTCGAAAACACCGCCTCATTGCCGATCGCCACGCCATACTCGTTCAATCCCTGCTCGTAGCCAAACGCCCACCAGAGTTTGGAACCGATGTTCTCGTAAGTCTCAGCCACTTGCGGGATTTCGATATAGGTACACTTCACCATCTCGCCCGGCGCATGGCGCTGGTGAGGAAACTGCACCAGAACCTGGGCCTCCATCGGCGGGCGGTCACTATTCTTGGCCAGAATCACCGAGTGGTCAGCGGTTGCGTCGGGCAACGCCACCCAGGTGTCGCAAGCGAGCGCCGCTGTCCGCGAGCCGATGAGAAATGCGACCGCCATGGCCAGAAATCTTCCCCAACGCTCCCCAGCCTTGTTCAATACCCTGCAAACTCTCATTGGGCATCTCCCTCAGCCCAAACTATAAGGCAGCTACTCCAACGCAGCAACATTAATCATCCGTTGCGGAGCGGGCATTGACCCGAGTGCCAGATCAATAATTCCACTTGACAGACATCGTTACAACGACTATTATTGGACCATGTCAGCCAAGCTCAAGGACGAAATCAAGCAGGGCAAACCCTTTGAAAGTCTGGAAGCCGAGGTGTTCCTGAACTTGATGCGGACGGCCGATGCGCTGTCCCGCGGGCTGGAAGAGATCCTGAAGCTGACGGGACTTTCGGGCACTCAATACAACGTTTTGCGCATTTTGCGCGGGGCGGGCGAGCAGGGCCTTTGCTGCCGCGAGGTGGCGGAACGCATGATCACGCGCGACCCTGATATTACGCGCCTTCTCGACCGATTGGAACGGCGCGGCCTCCTCACGCGCAGCCGCGACAGCAAGGACCGCCGCGTCATCACCGTGCGTATCAGCACGGCGGGGTTGAAGGTTCTCAAGGACCTGGATGGACCCCTGTCAAAGCACAATCGGAACTTATTGAGCCATATGGACGAAGGCGACCTCCGCAAGCTCATTTATCTCTTGGAGATAGCGCGTGAACCTTAATCGCTTTTTAGTGCATCAAATAGGTGTTATGACGACTATCCTTTAGTAGATTAGTTGGGTGGAGGCCGGGGAATAAAACCCCGGCCTAGAAAGAAACCGGAGGCAATATGCACGCAACGAAATCAGCAACCTATAAACAGGAAGCACACGACGGAATCCACGAGCTTTTGGCTCGCCGCTGGAGCCCGCGGGCCTTTTCTTCACGCCCGGTCGAGCCGGCAAAACTCGCGCAGCTTTTCGAAGCCGCCCGCTGGTCGCCGTCGAGTTATAATGCCCAGCCTTGGGCCTTTATCGTGGCGACGCGTGAAGACGCGGAAGGATACAACCGCCTGCTCAGCACCCTGGTTGATGTTAATCGCCAGTGGGCGCAGCAGGCGCCGGTGTTGATCCTGGCGGTCGCCAAGCTGGACTATGATCACATCGCGCGCTCCAATCGCCACGCGCTCTATGACCTGGGCCAAGCGGTGGCGAACCTGACTGTCCAGGCGACGGCGCTCGATTTACATGTCCACCAGATGGGCGGATTCGACGCGCGCTCGGCCCGCGAACTTTTTGCCATCCCCGCGGGCTATGAGCCTGTGGCGGTGCTGGCGTTGGGTTACCAGGAAGGGCCGCCGGCAGATCCGGCAGCGCGGACCCGCAAGCCGCTGACGGATTTTGTTTTTAGCGGAAGTTGGGGCAGGGCCGCGACGGTGGTTGCGGAAAATCAAAATCAAGGAGCGTGAAATGCTTAAGAGACTATTCCAAACCCCGGATGACAAGGTAATGACCCTTTTGCGACTGGTGCTGGGCGTGGTGTTCTTCGCGCACGGTTCGCAGAAAATGCTGGGCTGGTTCGGCGGGTATGGCTTCAAGGGGACGATGGGCTTCTTTACCCAGACGGCACATATTCCGGCGGTCTTCGCCTTTCTGGCCATTGCCGCGGAGTTTTTCGGCGGACTGGGACTGATTCTCGGCCTGTTGACCCGCATCGCCGCCTTTGGGATCACTGTCAATATGCTCGTGGCGATCTTCGCGGTGCACATGCCCAATGGCTTCTTCATGAATTGGACCGGCCAGCAGAAGGGTGAGGGCTTTGAGTATCACCTGCTTGTGCTGGCGATCACCATAGCCCTGATGATTCGGGGCGGCGGAGCCTTTTCAGTCGACCGCGTCATCAGCGGCCCGCAAGCCTGCGAGTGAATCGGAGCGGGCGCTGCCGAACGTGCAGGAACGCAAAGCGCTTTGGTTAAGTGTGGGCGTTTTCCAAGTGGGGAAACGACTCTCGCGTCCCTCCCTCAGGCAGGGATAAAATCGCAAAAGCAGTAATGATCTTTCTGCACGACCTCACCCACGGTGTGATGGATTTTGTGCTTGAAGATGGGGCCGTCGAACGCAAAGGTATGAAACTCTCCGTTCTCGCCGCAGGGATCAACGTTAGACGGAAGATCGCGGAGCAATTCCTGATCGTAAGGCCTTCCCGCGAAGGAGGGATCGAGAATGGCAGTATCGATGCAAGCCAACGCAGCTTTGAATCCAAGATTGATGAAGGTTTGCGCCAGTTCTGTGGTGTCCCGCTTCCAGATGGGGAAGAGCCCCTGCATGCCGAGTTGCGCCAGGTTCTTTTCCCGGTAGAGCTTGAGGTCTTCCAGAAAGATGTCGCCGAACGCAACGGTGTCAATCCCTTCGCGCCGCCCCTCTTCCAGCAGCGCTCTCATGCGGGATTCGTAAAGGGCGTTGGTGGATTCCTTGGGAATAAGGATCTTCCTCAGCGGCAGACCCAAAGCCTCCGCTTGCTGCTCCAGCAGCGTCCGGCGGACTCCGTGCATGCTGATGCGGTCGTAGTCCTCCGTGATGGTGGTCAGCAACGCCGCTACGCTGTGGCCGTTTGTTTTCTGGATTTCGTAAAGCGCCAGAGAGCTATCTTTCCCACCACTCCAGGAGAGAAATATGTTCTTTGACATGGTAGTTGGTCCGTTGAATAGAAGTTAGGAGCTAGAAGTTAGAAGCTAGAATCCGAGGCCCAGGCTCTGACTTCTAGCTTCTAACTTCTAGCTCCTAACTTCTCCTCCTTCCTCTACCGCCCGGGGAAATTGATCCTCATACCGGCAAGAAAGTTGAACGGCAGCGACGGGTATCCCAAAACTTCCTCGTACTTTTGATCCAATATATTGTCGAGTCGGCTGTAAATCTCTACGCCATACGGGAGGCGGTAAGAGAACCCGCCGTCAACGCGGGTATAGCCCTTATCCGAGAACAGGCAGGGCAAGCTAAAGTAAGAGCAGGCACCGAGTCCATAGTTCGGCTCGACGTTCAGAACTGACCCGCGGATATAAGCATTGGTGTTGAGCATGAGGTTCCCGTGCCGCCAGGTCAGATTGTATGCGCCGGAATTGCGCGGCTCGGCGATTAATTGCTGACCAACCTGCAATGGCGCCAGCGCCAGCGATGATCCGTTGAGGGAGAGAACCGCCGTGGCGTCCAGGGTGTACTCCACTGACATCTGCAACGACCTTAGGGGATGGACCTGGAAGGAGACTTCCGCCCCCTGCGCGCGCGAGTTGCCGAGATTATCGGAAGTAAACGAACTCAGGTTGGTCAGCGAACCCCCCAGCGTCACAATCTGGTCCTTGAAATGGTTATTGAAGTAGGTAAGGTCCAATACCGCCTTGCCTTGAAAGAATCGTTGCTCGATTCCGGTATCGAAGCTGATGCTCGTTTCCGGTTTCAGGTGAGGGTTGTTGGTGAAAGCCAGGTTGAAGCCGTCCGGCGGGCGGATGCCCGTGCCAAAGCTTGCGTGCAGGCGGGTTGCATCCAGCGCGCCGCCGTGCGATTCCCGCAGCATGTACGCCGCCGCCACGCGCGGATTCACTTTAACCACCGTGCTGGGAGGAAGCAGCGGGCGGGCGCCGTAATCTCCGGCGGGAAGTGCGTTGGTGCGCAAATCATCGACGCGGAACCCCGTGGTGAGATAGAGACGGTGTGTGGGGCTCCAACGATTCTCCGCGAAGAAGGCCAAACTGGTGCGGGGAAGAATAAAAGGCACATTACTGTAGTCCGCGATGTAAGTGTTTTCCACCTGTTCGCGGTTGTATTCAAACCCCACCACGAAAAAATCCTTGTTGGAGACCGCCACTTCGCTACGCGTGTTCAGAACGCCGCGCAAATTATTGGAGTAGGAATCTCCATAGGGTGAGCGGAAATAGTAATCATTGGTGGACACGCTGAGGGAGGTGACCTGCTGGAACTTCGAAGTGATTTGTTCGGAGTAATTGCCCTCCCATCCAAACAGGTTTTGCTTGTCACGGGAGTAAGTGTCAATTCCCGTGAAGAGGTCGTCCGGGTCGGATCCGTAAGGCCCGGGGCGCCCGCGTCATTGGCGTTGCCGATGAAATGGAAATCCAAGCGGCGGCGCGGGCTGCGGTGATAGCCCAGGCTCAGGAATGCCGTTTGGTTGCGGTAATTGTCGTTCTGAACGAGTCCTCCGGAGTCCATCCGGGAAACATCGAAGCCCCAGTTCAGGCCGTGGGTCAGGCCACTTCCGTCCACAACAAAACGGCGAGTGGTAAAGCTTCCGCCTTCCGCCTGAAAAGTAAAATGCGGAGCGCCCTCACCCTGGATGGTCACGATGTTGATCACACTGGTGACGGCGTTCGGGCCATAGAGGGCGCTTTCCGGACCGCGCGTAACCTCGACGCGTTCCACGCCATCGGCCGGGAGCGGGGCGAAATCAAAGGCGCCGCCAAATTCGTTTAACTCCATGCCGTCGACCATCACCAGGTTATAATTTGACTGGCCGCCGCGGACGTAGACACCGGTCACACCTCCGTAGCGGCCCGACTGGCTCACCTCGACGCCGGGAATTCCGCTCAGAACATCCAGCACATTTAACGCGGCGCGATCTTTAATGTCCTGCCCGGAAACCACAGAGACCGAGGAACCCACTTCCGATGCCAACGCGTCCCCCAGCGAGGCTGAAACCACCACTTGCTGCTGCACGGCGCTCAATTGCAGGTGCAGATCGACGGTTTGGACTTCCGTTCCGCGAATTTCCACTTCTATTTGCGGGGAAGCAAGCCCCGGCGCGCTCGCCGCCAGTTGGTACCTTCCCTCGGCGAGGCCGGCAAATTTGAAGGTTCCCTGGGAATCGGTTTGCCGCTGGTCCAAGACCACCACCGACCTAAGCAGGGTCACGGATGCTTGTGGAACCGGGTTGCCGCTGGGGTCCAGGACTGTTCCTGCCAGCGTTCCCGCCTGCGCGGCGGTTCCCGAAAGGAGCACGAAAAACACGCCCATCAGAAGGCGCAGCCGAGCGGCCGAGTAAGAAGAGATTTTACTTCTAAAGGGAATGGCCGGGACTCGCCAGCGCGCGCCCCGGTTCTTGAAATCAGACGGCATCACAAGAGACTCCTTCTCCCCGTTCTCACGACGGGGCAGGCGGAAGGAATCCCCAGGAGGAGGCGAAAATAAAAAAGCCTTCCTATTCCTCAAGGCGGAACTGGAAGGCTTCGCAGTCTTCCCCAGGACTCTTTCCGTCGAAGAGTTAGGTTGAAATAATGTTCCCGGGCAGGTTTCCTGGCTTTCGGGTCATCATCGCATCCTCAGCCTTCCCCTTCTGCGCAGGGCAGAACAGTGGCCGGCAACAATGCCTGGGAGGATGCGGCTCGCCGATCACAGTGGCGGGACCGCGGCCGATTCTAACGGCCTTTCCTTTTCCCCCGTGGTTCAAACGGGGCACCGCAGGAACTCGTGTTGTCAAAAAACCGACAACGCACTGGAAATTAGCACCAGCGGAGCAGCGCTGTCAATGGGGGTTATTTCGGCTATTTCGGCTGGATGGGGGAATTTGCTGTAGAGGCGGCGGAACCTGTCCCGATTTTATCGGGACGCTGCCATTTGGCGAGGTAAACTCGCCGCTACGTTCGCTTTGGCGGGATAAACCCGCCGCTATGACGTTTTAGTTTACCCAGCGTCCGTGTTTGTCTTTCTTCTCCTGGTCGCGCATGTACACTTCGAATTTCTTGCGCGTCCGGGCGCGCTGCCAATCGTGGTACTGAAGCTGCCAACGATAAGGGAGGGACCACCCACGCAGGTAATGGTACCCAAAAAGCATACCGCCCAGGTGTGCAAAGTGACTGACGCCGGAGCCGGAGCCGAATGAACTTACGAATTCGATGGCTCCCATGATGACCACGAACCACTTGGCCTTGATGGGGATTAACATGTAGAGATAAATGAGCCGTTCGGGAAAGAGCATCCCATACGCCAGCAGCAGTCCATACACAGCGCCGGAACAGCCGATGGTGGCCGATGGTATTCCCGGCCGGAAGAGTTCGCTCAGGGCCACATCCAGAATTCCTGCGCCGACGCCCGTAACGAAATAGTAGGTGAGAAATTTCTTGCCCCCCCACAGGCTTTCGAGGTCTGACCCAAACATCCATAACGCGAACATGTTGAAGATGATGTGAAACCATCCTCCATGCAGGAACAAGTAAGTCACAAGTTGCCAAACATAGAACTTATGAATGACCTGATCAGCTTGGAGTGCGAACCACTCAAAGGGCAATTCAAAAACGGCCGAGTGGAAAATTTGGAGGGGGACGTAAGTGAGAAGAAAAACCGCACTCGTAATGATGATCAGCCGCTTGACCATCGGCGTGAGCGGCGGCCCGAACGAGTATGCGACTTGGCGATAAGGCGGCATCTTTAGAAGCGTACCACAAGAACGGGGATTCGGGGCTGGGGGGCTGGGGAAGAATCAACCCTGGTCCGCAGCCACCAGCGCCCGGGACCAGGCATCTAACACCAAGTCCCAAGAGCCCAGTCCCCAGCTCCCAGCACCTGATTTTCATCCCTGCGGCGTGCGGTGCTTGGCCTGCTCCATGGCGATCTCATTGATATGGCTAAGCGCCCTGGCTCCCGAGGCTCCCTCGATGGCTTTCACGGCGATCTCCTGTACCTGTCGCTTCGCCTCTTCGAGTTGTTTTTCGAGGGCAGCCATCTGAGCCGACTGCCGGGTCAAATTTTCTTCGAGAACCTCGACGCGGAGTTCCGCCAGACGTTTCTCCGCCTCGCTGTCCTTGGAGAGAATCAGTATCCGCTGTTCGAACTTCTGCTCGGAGGCCCGCACGGCCTCGGCCGCCGCACGCTCGGATTCCTGCCGGAGACGAACCGGAAACTCTACCGCTTCTTTGCGCAGGCGTTGGATTTCTTCTTCGCTGGCCTTCAAAGCGGCTTCGCGCTCGCGCCAACTCTTTTCCAGCGCCTCTTGTTTTTCCTTGTTGGCCCGGTCCAGGAGCTTCATTTCCTCCTCATACTTGTCCTGAGCCTTTTTTCGTTCCAGCGCCTTGCGGTATTCGTATTCCTCCGACTCCCGCTGGCGCTGTTTCTTGAGGGCTTCCTCTTGTTCCCTGCGCTCACGCTCCGACTGTTTCTGCTCTTCCGCCCAAGTGGTCCGTTGCGCCGCAATTTCAGCCTCGAGTTGGTCCTTCTGGCGACTGTAGTCCTGAACGAGTTGGTCGATGGCGGTCGCGGCAACATCGATTTTGTGTAGCCGCTCCAGCTCCTTCTGTTCGAGTGTTACCGCGTCCCGGAGCGTCGCCAAGCGGTTGACCTCCTGTACGAGTTGGTCGGAAAGGGCGGCCAGCGACTTGGATACATCGAGCCCCAGGTTCGAAATCTTAACCACTACGGTTTCTACCGACACGCCTTCGACCGCCTGTCGAGTTTCTGCCTCTCTCTGCAGTCGCAGTTCTTCGGTTTTCGGCTCCAGCGCCTCGCGGGCGGTCGCCGATTCTTCCCGGATTTCGGCGAACTCCTCCTCAATCTCGGGCTTCGACCGCTTGGGCCGCGGAGCAGTTTTGATCGTCTTTGCCATGAATGCTCACCTCCCTTGGAATCGTTGTGCAACCCAGGTAATGACCTCTTCCTGCCGATCCACCATAAAGCGATTGAAATCGAGCGGGGTTTCAAGGCGCAGCGCCTCGGATTGGCCTAAAAGCTCGTAGACTTTTCGGGCTTGCTCCACCTCACTCCGCACCGCCTCGACGTGAACGTAACGATCCAGTGTTGGAGCCACGATCAGCGCGGGCCGGGGCGCCACCAGCGCCAGTACCCGATCGTGATCAAAAGGGAGCCTGGATTCCTCTCCCACAAAGAAACCCAGGCGAGGAAGCAATCCGTGCAGGTGCGAGTAATGTTGGATCCCTTCCATGCCATCTCCCGGCGCGGTATGTTGAAGGGGATCAAATCCGCACACCGAGGCCACGGCTTTCACGCGCTCGTCGAGGGCTGCCGCGACTAATCCTACCTTGCCGCCCAACGCATAGCCAATCATATAGATTCGAGAGCGGTCGATGCAGTCCAAGGTGGAGAGGGCGTCGATGACTCCCCGTGTGTCGCACACCATCTTGCCCAGCAGTGACCACTGCGGATACCGGTGGTAGAAGTCGTGCACATCGGGACCGCGCGTACCAAACCCCAGTTGGTCAAATGCCAGGATGGCAAAACCCTTATGGGTGAGGGAATCAAAGGCCGCATCCACCCACCGTGAGTATCCCGTCGCATAGGCGTAGGCATGGAGCCAAATGACCACGGGCAGAGGGCCGGGCTTCATTTTGCCGTCTGGGCCTAAAGGATAATAGAGATCGGACCGCAGGCCATCGCCGTAAGGAACGATCGTGGATCCGGTGTTAGGCCGCTTCAAGGGTCTGCCAAAAAGCATGGCCAGCGGGCTGTCCTCGCGGGGATGAATCCAGTAGGGCGTCTCCGGCGCGGGCAACTTGCTCACTCCGGCAAAAGGCAGCCCCGGGGGTTCTTCACCCAACGCCCAAAGGATTTCTTTTCGGATGTCTTCCTTTCGACGCGACCAGGTGGAAGGGTCGGCTGGCACGAAATCCGCCAAGGTCCGGCGTGGATACTGCAAGGCGTCGACCCGTTCACCGGTGACGTTCAACCACCCCTCGAACGTGTAGCCGTTGATCCAGGTCTCGGACTTGGGGTAATGGCGCCGGCCAAAAACCGAATCAAAGAAGTTGACGAAATTCTCAACGTGGTTCGGAATGAAGTCATGTTCGCCGTAGCGCAGGTGAAGCTGCACGTTTTCTTCGCGGCCCAGGAACCGATACACGCTGCGCACCGAGCGATAGGCCTGCTCGTAACCCCAGGCGTTGCCTTCGTGCTCGCTGTAAGCGGCGGTCATCATGAGCCCGCGCGGGGCCACCAGCGCCATGAGCTGATGCTGGTCAACCGGAAGCTTATCCTCTCTGCCCGCGAAGTAGCGCAGCCGGGGATGGAACCAATGGGTGTTGTGAGGGCCGCTGGTGATCCCCTCGATGCTTCCCGTACCCCAATAATCCAGGGTGCAGTATCGCCAGGGGAGGCACTCACCGGTGGTGCCGCTGGAACCCACCACCGCCCCCATGCGTTCGTCGAATGCCGCCGCCAGCAGCGCCTGCTTCCCGTTGCGGGAATGGCCGGTAATTCCGATTTTGTTCGGGTCCACTTCCGGCAGCGTGTACAAGTAATCGACGGTCCTCATCGCCGCCCACGCCCAGCGGGCAATGCAGGCGAAGTCGTAGTCCGGGTAAACATCGATGAACTTGTCGGAATCGTCTGTGGCGCCGAAGATGGGGTCTGTGGCGTCATAGATGCACGCTAAATAGCCCCGGCGAATCGCGGGAAGAATCCAACTGCTGGTCCGGGGCTGGTTGGTCAGGAATACCGGAAACGGCGCCTTCCCGTCAGGTATGAACAAATGCACATGCAGAATCCCGCGGTGATCGGGCCCGAATTCCAACCGCACTTCCCTCACGGTCACGCCACCCTCCCGCCGCGTTTCCGTCACCACGGCCCGGAGGTTGTCCGGTGGAGGGGGCATCTTTCCATAAATCCAATGCTCAAACTCCGCGCGAATCCTCAGCCGCTCGCGGGCCCACTGTTCCATAGTGGTGATTGGCGTACTGGTTTTTCCTTCGATTCGCACCAGCGGGTCCGGCAGGAAGTTGTTGGACGGCATGGATTCAAAGTCCGGCGGCAGTTCCCCCGTGCGCGCCACCCAGGCCTCCCAGTCCTTGTCGCCTCCATTCATGCGGCCCGTGAGCTCGTTGGTTGTCGTGTGGGGAAGAATCTTTTGCAGGGTTTCGAGATAGCCCTTGCGCCTCTCCAAGACGGCGTCCGAATCCTTCAACCCCTCTGGCGATTGGGCGTATGCAGACTTTGGATCGCCCGCCACGCTCATTCCCGCCAGCGCCGCGAGGCCGGCAGTTCCCCCCTGGATGAATTCACGCCGGTTCAAGTTGGGGCTCTTTTTCATAACGCTGATCCGCTCCAGGTATCAAGGAGAGTCACATAATCGCCGTGGGCGGCGCGGGCTCCTCGGGGCTGCCGGCATTTGCCAGGGGCACCCGCACCAAGGCGATGACCAGCACGAGAAGCGCGATCAGCGCGGCCCAGAACGGCGGCGCCCATGACACGAGAGAAACATTATGGCCTGACCCCACCAATCCGGCGATGACCAACCCACACAGCGCCTCGCCGGCGATAAGTCCGGAAGCTGTGAGCACCCCGGCGTTATCCACACGGGCTTTCTGGGCATCGTTCAGGCCCCTGCGATCCCGCAGTTTGTCGGTCACCCAGCGGATCACGCCACCGAGGAAGATCGCAAAAGTGGTCCCCAGGGGCAGATACATGCCAACCGCGAACAGCATCACGCTTTTCACTTCGATCATGATCATTGCGAAGCCCATCAGGATTCCGACAATCACCAGCGGCCACGCCATGTCACCGCCTACAATGCCTTTGGCGAGCATGGCCATCAGTCCGGCTTGGGGCGCGGGCAAGGCAGGACTGCCGAAGTGGTACGCCTTGTCGAGAATCGCCAGCGGGAAGAAGAGAACCAGGGAAGCGACCACGATGCCGAGCAGGTCCCCGACTTCCATCTTGGCGGGTGTGCCGCCCAGAATGTACCCTACTTTGAGGTCTTGCAACATCTCACCGGCTACGGCGGAAGAGACGCACACCACCGCGGCGACGCCGAGCACCGCGGCAACGCCACCGGTGCCGGAAACGCCCAGGGCTACCATCAGCAGGGCCGCCACCACCAGCGTACAAAGCGTCAAGCCCGACACGGGATTATTGGAGGAGCCGATCATTCCCACCAGATTTCCGGACACCGCGGCGAAGAAGAAACCGAGCACGATCATCACCAGCGCCGCGACCACCGCGCCGGCGATGACTTTCGAGCTCGTGAGATTCCCCGCGCTGCCGATGAAGAAGTAGTAGAGCGCGATCATCGCCAGGAACACCACGCCCACGCCCGCGAATATCACTTTCGCGCTCAGGTCGCGGTCCGTGCGGTTGGTGGCGGCATGGGCAGCGGCGGATTTCTTCAGATCGGTGATGGCACGCGCCATGCCGGCGCCCAGTTGCTTGCGCATTTTGAACAGGGTGTAGGTGGCGCCCACCAGCATTCCCCCCACCGCGATGGGGCGCACAATCGAGAAATAAATCGCCTGCGCCAGCAGCGTCCAGGGAATCGGTTCACCGCCCGCGTGGGAAGCCTGGATGGTGGGTCCAAGAACGAAGGTTAGCAGCGGAACCAGCAGTCCCCAAGCCAGCACGCCGCCGGCAAAATTCAGGGATGCGAGGCGCGGGCCGATGATGTAACCGACTCCCAGGTATGCCGGGCTTACGTCCGGTGCCGTGAAGATGGTCGCACCCCCGGTCACCGTGGTGGCAACGTTGGGATTCGTACTGGTGCGCAGCAACAATTTCTTCCCCATGGCGCTAATGCTCACGGGAAAGGTGTTGTTCGCTGAAAAAATGTTGACCGCACCCAGAAGGTACATCAATCCGCCAAAGCCCATGTTGGCGAACAGAATCTTGGCCGCCTTGGCCCCGTGCTGGCCGGCCTTGTGGATTTCCGAAGCGGCGACGGACTCCGGGAACGGAAGCTCCGGGTCTTCCACCATGACGCGGCGGAGAAGCGTAACGAAGAGAATCCCCAGCGTGCCGCCGATCACCATGAGCGCGACGGTGGTCCAGTATTTCTCGCGGCTCAGTCCTGGCCACAAACCCGCCATCACGAAGGCGGGGATGGTGAAGACGGCGCCCGCCGCCACCGACTCACCAATGGAACCCACGGTTCGGGCAATGTTCTCCTCCAGCAGGGAACCCTTCATCAGGCGCAGCAGCGCCATCCCGATCACGGCCGCAGGATAGGTTGCGGCGATGGTCATTCCGGCTTTCAAGCCGAGGTAGGCGTTGGCGGAGCCCAGGATTCCTGTCATCACCAGTCCGATCACCAAGGCGCGGAGGGTGAATTCCTTCATCTCCATGGTCTCAGGCACGTACGGGGTGTACTTTTTGGGGGCGCTTCCGGGTCCAGCAGTGGATTGTGTGCTCATAGGTGTATTCCTAAATAGGGGCTGCTTCGGAACTGTGGTGAGTTCCTTTTTGGGTTGCGGCTCGGCCGCGCTAAGGCCTAGGCGCCCAACTTGGCTCGCACCTTCTCGCTCACACGCTTGCCGTCGGCGTTTTTTCCGGCCAGCTTGGCCATGGCCGCCTTCATCGCCTTGCCAAGATCCTTCGCGGTGCTGGCGCCCGTCTCGGCGATGGCGGCCGCGACCGCCGCATCGATATCCTCTTCGCTCGCCGCGGCCGGCAGATAGGCTTCCACAATCTTGATCTCGGCCTCTTCCTTATCCGCCAAGTCGTCTCTTCCGCCCTTGCGGAAGGCCTCGACGGACTCGCGCCGCTGCTTGGCCAGCGTCCGCAGCACCGCCAGCGCTTCCGGGTCATCCACGGCTTTTCCTAGTTCGACCTTCTTGTTCATCAGCGCGGCTTTCATCATGCGCAGCACGGAAAGCTTGAGGGTTTCCTGCGCTTTGAGGGCCGCCACCAGGTCCTTTTCGACTTTTTCCACGATAGGCATAGGCGCTTTCCCTTCCGGATTTCCACGCGACTATACCATAAACAACACGCGAGCGGACCGGGGGAAGAGACTGGGGTACTCGTACCTCCCAGCCAGGGGTTTCCGTGAAATGCGGCGAGTACCTCCGTACTATTGCTTAAGGCCCCAGAAGGCTGGCAGAATTCAATGGGCAATCTCTAGCTGTGCCCCGAACGTTCCGATTGGGCGGGGGGCAATTCTGGCTGAGGCCAATGCCGCTGGGTAAACTGCAGTGAAGTTCAACATGTTCATTGCCGCTCTGATTCTGATCCTCTCAACGGGCCTCTTTTTCTTCTATCTCCAGGTTGTCTGTCAGAGGAGCCAGAAGGTCTTGAAGCGGCAGTTTGCTCAGGCATTTTGGCAGGTGATCGTCAAGGCCAACGGCTTTGAATTCCCCTCAGTTCGTAAGGCCCTCGAGGGGTCCGGCGTTCCCGTGGAATACCCACGGCTCATGATGACCCTCAAATGCGACTTCCTGGCTCTCACTTATCTCGTCAAAAACGCTGCCAATGTTAACCGACGCTACACCGACGAAGAGCGCCTCTTGATCCTCTACTTCAAGTGGGTTTCCGTTTTCCTTGTCACATGTCATTGGCTGAGGTTGCGGGAAGCGCCGGCCGCCTTGGAGTTGACGGCCATCCTCGAGTACTTCGCGAATGTCGTGGGCGAGCGCATGAATACGTTTCGCATCGGGGACCTAACCGCTTCCGATGAACTTTCGAACCTTTAGTAGGGATGCTCATGAAAACCTTTCGGCGCGCACCGTTCCCGGCCGGTTTCTGAATTGGGCGAAAACCAACTTAACAGACGCTACGGTTGTGCTGCAAAGGGTCAACATTGGCAGGCTAAAACCGTTCTTTCGTGGTAAGCTGATGAATGGTGTGAAGCGGAGGACCTGAAACCGAAAAGAGGATGCGGGGGGGATGCCGATCCTGGAATGCGAAGAAAGCTCCCCACAAAAGTCCCCACGAGGGGAAGTGAGGATTTGCCGTTTTAACCAAGCCGTTTACTAACCACGATGTGCGCCCGTAGCTCAGCTGGATAGAGCACTTGCCTACGAAGCAAGGGGTCGGGTGTTCGAATCACCCCGGGCGTACCATTCTCTTTAAGAACTCATCGGAACCGGGAAAGTACCACTTCGTACCGCTTCACGCCTCAAGCAGCTTTTGAGTGAGTTTCCGAATCGCTTTTCGCTTGATCGGGTATCTCGGCCCGGACCGCTTTGCGCTCGATCACTTTCCCGCCTCCAGCCCGGAGTTGGACCCCACGAGCGTGTCTGGAAAACTCCCGTGTCGCCAGGTCAAACCACCTCGAAGGTTCGGACTCTCCAAGGTTGGAGATCAAAGCTCAATTTGCCGGAGCTGAGGGTGGCATCGCCAACCTTCTTACCCTGGAGGTCGGTCTCCGCTGCCCCGTGGGCTGGAATCGCCAGCTCGATGGACGCGGGGCCTTGCCCGCCGCCGGTCTCCACGACGCGGATTTCGAAGCCCTCCTGCTCTTTCTTGCGAAACACCATCAGATGGGCGTTCGCCGGCTGCACGTTGAGGAAGCTCTTGCTCAGGGGCAGGCTCCCCATCTGCGGTTTGTTGACCACCGTGATCAGTTTCTGGCTGAACTCGTCGGCTGCCCGCACGCGGTCGGCATGAGTAAAGCTTGCACGGTGTGGCCACAAAGCATGGCGGTATTCGGAATAGCGTGGCCAGCCATATTCAGCAGAGAAGTACGATTCCCACTCTCGCATAATCAAATTTGAAAATACGCCGCCGGCTTCACGCTTGAAGTACTGGGTTCCCGGGTGTACCACCAGCAGGCCGGCATCGGGTCCGACCAGGTCAACGAACGTGCGGGCCTGGAAATAGGGGCGCTCGGTAGCTTCGATGCCCAAGGGGAAATCGCGGATCACCGAGGTGGCGGCAAAACCCGGCGCGAAGGTCAGCCAGTAGCCCTGCTGGATTTCCGCGGGGAATCGGCCGTCGGCGCCGAGCGCGTCGGGAGCCGGCGGAATTTGCGCGAGCACGCGGCTGATCACCTCGACCCATGGCGACCCCGCGCAGAGCGTGACGTAAGTCTCAAACTTCAGGAGCGGCCAGTCGTGGTGGGTCTTGACCGTGGCGCGCAGCGGACCGGTTTCGATCCAGCGAATCGAGGAATTCAGATTGGCGTCCCAACCCATCTGGCCCGAGGGGGCGGTCAATTTCTCTTTACCTTCATAGGCCGCTGCGGACTTGGAGCTGTCGAAAGATGCCGGGATCTTGATTCCCTGCCGGTGGTACTTCTGCTCCACAAAAACGCTAAACAGGCAGTAGTCCTGATTGGGATTGCCGCGGAATACCGGGAAGGCGCCCTTTTCCCCATCGAGCATCTCTCGACCCGTTCGCTTGTCAACCAGGCTCGCGATGGCGCCGTACTTCGAACTGAGTTTGACTTTCAGGTATTCGTTCTCAAGAAGCAAATTTGATTCATCCATGCGCAGATCGGTGGCGGCAGGCTGGGCGGCGCCCGGCGTAAACTCGAGGTAGTAGGTGTCATAGCCTACGCTGGGAACATCTTTGGGCTGAAAGGCCACGTCGGCGAAGCGCAGGTTCCCCTGGTCGTCCTTGTCGCTCTTGATGATTTGGGAAGGCACCACGCGGCCCGAGCGATCCTTCACCATAACGTCTTTAAGATTCGTTCCGGGCGGGAAGAGACGCCCGGTGGTTGCCAAGCCGGTGCGCTCCCAAGCGCAAGGGTTGAAGACGGTCAATGCCAAGGGGCCTTGCTGGGCAGTCTCCGAGTCGATGCGGCCGGCAACATAGCCCACCGAATTTGCCAGAAGTTCCTGCCCTTGTTTCTCCGCGGCGCTCAGATGGTTATAGCCGATGGCGCCCCAGGTGAAATTGTGGTTGTCCTCGATGCGGTCGAGCGGCGCCATGCGGTCGCCCTGCCAGCGCGAGTATTCGCAAAGCCCCACATCGTGACTTTGCGAGGTGAGGAAATTCTTCCAAGCCTTTTCCAGGGCTTGCCCATGATTTTCTCCACCCAAGCTTGCCGCGAGGGCGTCGAAGCGCTCCGCCGCCAGCAGCGTCGCCTCGACTTTGCGGTCCATGACCCGCAACTGGTCTCCGCCCAGACCCCAGGTGAGCAGTTTTTGCCAAGCGTCCATGTTGAAGTAGACGGGTTCCTTGGCCGCGCTGCTGCCGTACCGGTCGAGATAGTCCTTCAATGTGACAAACTCCACGGGGAATTGTTTCGATATCTTCTCGTATTTTTCCGGGGTCTTGAGGTAGGAAGGCTGCTCGGGAGGTTCCCACCCGAACTCTTCCCAGGTGAAGAGCAGCGGCTTGCCCAAGACCTTCAGCTTCTTGAAGGCATCGGAAGTGGCGAGTTTGATCAGGTCAGGGGAATACCCGAAGAGCGAGTTCTTGGGAATGCAGGGGATAGTGACGCCATCCAGTCCTTTCCAGTGGAACGCGTTGACCTCCAGGTAGGGGATTCCGGCCCGGCCCCAGGTGTCCACCTGCGCGAGGCTGGCGTAAGTGTAGCCCGCCCCCAGCGCGATTTGGGGGATCTGCGGGTGGGAGAATTCTTCTTCATCGAGGAAGGTTGTCACCTCATAGTCAAGCGCTTTGCGGATCGTGTTCCGGCCGTAAACAAGCTGACGGATGTTGGACTCGCCGCTGAACATGGTTCCGAGAGGCTGGCTATAGGTGCCGCCGATTAGCTCCACTTTGTCCTCGGCCAGATACTTCTTCAGGCGCTCGGCGACCTCCGGGAACTTCTCGGCCATGAACTCGTAGGCGCGCGCGTCCAATTCCAGACAGGTCTTGACGTGCGGCGAGCGGTCCGCCATACCCATGGCGTCTTGCGCCGAAAGGACACAGGACTCGATGCCCAACTGCCAGCCAATGCCGATGTAGCTCCAGTGGTTGCAGAGCGTGATGCAAATGCCCTCTTCACTCGCGGCCGCGTTGGCCAGAAGGCCTCCCGCTGACGGCAGCAAAACGGCGGTGACCCCGCCGGCGCTGAAGCTTTACGAAATCCCTGCGCGTAATCTGATCATTCTTCATGTCGAGCCTCCCATCCATTTTGTAGTGACTCCATTTGACGTGGCACGGCCATCTTAGCCGTGACGAGGGCGGCGTCAATATTTCCTTCTTTGGCCAGCAATGCTCCGGCATTGTTATGAGCCGCGGCGCTCAGCGGCTCAAGGTCAATCGCCTTCTGGAATTGGGCCGGAAGGTGTAGTCGCCACCTTGTCCCGCCGGCCAGTTCGTCTCCCAATAGTTACTCATGGTGAGGGCATCCACATTCGTTTTGGGAGAATAATCGTTGCGCATGGTCTGCACGTTGTCGATCGACCTTTGGAGGTGAGATATTACCACCGCGATAAAAGCCCGTGCAACCGCGAGAAAAAGCTTCACCACAGAGGCACAGAGACCACAGAGAAAGACAGTCCGCTTGGGCAGGCAGAGATCACGCTTCCTTGTTTGTTGACCCAAAGTTTTTCTCCGTCTGATCTCCGTGACCTCGGTGTCTCTGTGGTGAAGATTTTTTGGGCTTCACCCCAAAGGCCCAGAGTTCACAGAGAAAAGACGATATTTCAAATTGAACTCCCACAATCAGGGGTGATACCTTAAGTGAGGAGAAAGGCCGCAACTGCATCCCTAAATTTGAGGGAGGGGAAGGAAGCCGATGATCACCGAGCATAAGTACAAAGCCAGCGTGAAGAAAACGGTCCAGATGATGAAAGAGGCGGGCATCGTCTTGACGCCGGAGGAGCGCGCCCGCGTGGAGGTGGCGGATTTCGGGCTGGGCGAACTGGAGAAGACGGGCCTCGAGATCCTTACTTACGTGAACACCGAGCGCGTGTGCGCCAAGGAAATCATCATGTTTCCGCGCCAAACCTGCCCCGAGCATCGCCACCCCACGGTGGAAGGCCGGCCGGGCAAGGAGGAAACCTTTCGCTGCCGCTGGGGAACGGTGTACCTCTACGTGCCCGGCGCGCCGGCCGCTCGCCCGAAGGCGCGGCCGCCGGCGGGCTCGGAGGCGTACTATACCGTCCAGCATGAGGTTTGCCTGAAACCCGGGGAGCAGTATACGCTCGCGCCCGACACGCTGCACTGGTTCCAGGCCGGGCCGAAGGGGGCGATCGTTTCGGAGTTCTCCACGCGCAGCACCGATGAGGCGGACTTCTTCACCGACACCCGGATCAAGCGCGCCCCCGAAATTGCCCCTGCGTGAGGAACTGTCATCCTTACCTCCGCGCGCCAGCGCCGGCTGGCGCGGGTAGCGACCGAGCCCGATGCGCGGATTGAAAGATTCCTCCGCGCACGGAAAAATTCTGGAAAAACGCCGTCCGCAATCCCTTTCGCCGCCGAGCCCAACAGCAGCTCACGGTGCGGTTGGACGCCGACGTGGTGGCTTGGCTCCGGCGCCAGGGAGAAGACTACCAGTCGAGACTGAACGGATTGCTTCGCAAAACGACGCAGGAAAAGACCCGCCGCTAAGGAGAAAGGCATGTCGGTACCCTTAGCGGCGCGCCCGGGTAAACGGTACCGCACGCTGTTTTCCCCTCTGCCCAGTCCACCTGATCCCGGCCTCGTTATTCGCGTGTCCCCAGCCGCGGTCCCCAGCACCGACTTTCCCGAACCCTAATCCCAAATCCCCGACCCCGTCTTCCCACGGGCATTGATTCTTTGCTAATGCGGACGCTCGATGAAGAGCCGCATAGGAACGCAAAATGCGCGTACCTATGCGCTATCCGCTCTTGCATCCCCTATAATACCCCGGTTTATCCCTGCGCTCTCTGTCCCCGGTTTTCCTGTATGGGTGTGGACCGAATGGAAGGTAATTTGGTGGAGACCGCTCAGCGATTTCCTGACCTTGGACCCTTTACCGGCCCTTTCCTGATCTGGCGCGCGACAGCCTCGCGCAGCATGGCGTTTATCCGCGTCTGATACCCCTTTCCCTGTCCTCTAAGCCAGGCGAGAATATCGGCGTCGATGCGTATCGTCAGGGACTCTTTAATGGGCCGGTAAAACTTCCCCCGGACGGCTTTGCTCCAATCGGTCTTTTCCGGGATGTCGGTAAAGTCGATGTCTTCATCCTTCAAACGCCTTAGATTTTCCATCTCCTTAGCCAAGCGGCCAGTTACCTTCCCCATAGGCTCTCCTCTCCGACGGACTGGCTTTTCGCGCTGAGATGATGCGGATCACCTCTTCGCCGTCCTCTTCTCGGTATGTGTAAGCAACTACCACCGTGATCGAACCACCGATCACTCCCACCGTCTGCCATCGCTCCTCATCGTCTACGTCGCGGTCTCGATCGGCAAGCGCTTGAGGGTCGTCGAAAACCCGCCTGGCGTTCTCGAAAGAGATTTTGTGTTTCCCGAGATTGCGGCGGTTTTTGACCTCATCCCACTCAAAGCGCATTCCGCGTATCTACCATTTCGTACCTACATTATACCACTGCACCGGCGGGGTCAGAAGACCGAAGTGTGCGGAGACTCAATTGGCTCGACCGCGTTGGTCCGGGTGGAGCCTTTTCCGGGTCAACTTCACTTGCACGACCTGAGTAGCCGTGGGAGAAACAGTGTCAGGTACCCTTTCTCCTCCACGGGGTTTAGGTGCAGCTACCTGGGCGGCGGCTCGACCCTACCGAGAGCCTCGTCGGTGGCCAGTTCGAGTTCAGCCGTTTCCTCTTCGGTTAAGTCCCGGATTTTTTTCTGGAGAGCCGACTGGGGAATTGCACGTAACTGACTAGCGATCCTCTGCCTCGAGGTTCGCCGCCCAGCCCTCCAGGCCCTGCTCGGCGAGAACCGCTGCATCGGCCGCGGGGCTCTCGGCCAGACGGGACAGGTCCCAGTTCGGATCCGGCTGCCGCATGACGATCAGATGGACACGCTCTCCAGGACGAAGCGTCAACGGCGTCCTCGGCTTGAGCACGCCCTTCTCGTATTCAGCCTCTACGACCCGTGATCCCATGGCGCCAATATATCGGGTGTGCGTGCGTGAACAACCTGTCATGGATTTTTTCCGAGCGGTTAGCGCACGGGTATCTATCCGTCCGTCAGAGGACGGATCTCCGGACCCGTCGGTTGCCGGGCCTAGCGGCCGACGGATTCCTGTGCGGCTCTTCCCCGCGCGCTCACGCGAACCAGCAGCCGGACGCGAACACAGTGGCGAGTGACGAGTCGACAGCCCGAGCCCCGTGTCCCGTTTCCCGTCCTTGGCCCCCTCGCAGTGCCCCCGACACTCCCCCACTTCGTTTATCGGCGGAAGGGTGGAGGAGGATGAAGGAATATTCTTTGTTGGCGGCGGGGCCGCTAGGGAAGTGACCCCTCATCCGTCCCGCGACGGCTGGTGAGAACGCCCGTCGCGGTCCACCTTCCCCGATGGCCGGGGTCCGATGGGCCCCATCGGGGTCCAGAAATCGGACTCCCCCTCGGAGAAGGAAAACACAGTTTTTACGCGCCTGCGCGCGTAATCGGTTTTCCCTCTCCGCGGGAGCTTGTGATTTTTTTAGGCCGCGGGCCGGGGGGAGGGTAGGGGAAGAAGGAGGAGGTGAAAGGGCAGGGGCCGGGATGGAAATATTTCTGGCGGAGAGTGTGGTATGTGAGTTAATATGGCTGTTATGTAAAACATTTTGATGTTTGATGCTTCTAAAGTATAAACGCCAGCCGTGGAGAAGGGCCCCGAGGGTGCCCCTCCGCAGGGCGGGAAGGCGGCGGCGGGGGCCCGGAGGGCGGTGCGCTTGCGGCGACCGGAACGTGGGCAGATGAGCTGGGTGGCGCAATGTCCGGACGACCTGGTGGGGCCGGAGCACCCGGTGCGGCGGGTGGCGGCGGTGGAGCATTTGGACTTGGCGGCGTTCCAGGCGTCGATCAAGGCGCGGGAAGGGGTGGCGGGGCGCGATGCGACCGATCCGCAGCTTTTGGTGTCGTTGTGGCTGTACGCCTGCGTGCGGGGCATCGGCGGGGCGCGCGAGTTGGCGCGGCAGTGCGAGGAGAATGCGGCGTTTCGCTGGCTGTGCGGGGGCGTGACCGTGAACTATCACTTGCTGGCGGACTTTCGTACCGATCATGAAGAGGCGCTGGACGCGCTGTTCACGCAGGTGATCGTGGCGCTGGTGGACAAGGGGGTGGTGCGGGTGAGCCGCATCAGCCAGGACGGGATGCGGGTGCGGGGCGGGGCGGGGACGAAGAGTTTTCGGCGGGAAGCGCGGCTGGAGGAGTTGCTGGCGGAAGCGGAGCGGCAGGTGGCGGAGTTGCGGCGGCAACTGGAGTCGCCGGCGGGGGCGGGGGTAAGCGCGCGGCAAGCGGCCGCGCGCAAGCGGGCGGCGCGGGAGCGGCAGGAACGCTTGCAGCAGGCCATCGCGCAGTTGCCGGAACTGCAGCGACGGCAGGCGGCGAGAGTGAAGCGCACGGGGGGCAAGCGGGGAGAGAAGATTGCGGAGAAGGCGCCGCGGGTGAGCACGACGGACGCGGAAGCGCGGGTGATGAAGATGCCCAACGGCGGCTACAATCCGGCGGTGAATGTGCAGTTGGCAGCCGACCTGGAGAGCCGCGCCATCGTGGGGGTGGAGGTAACGGCGGAGGGTTCGGACTCGGGAGGGTTGAGCGCGCCGTTGCGGGAGCAGGTGCAAGAGCGCACGGGGGGCACGGTGCAAGAGCACCTGTTGGACGGTGGTTACCTGCGGAAGGAAGACTTGGAAGCGGCGCATGAGGAGGATGTGGCGCTGTTCATTCCTCCCCACACGGCGCAGGATCGGCAGAAGCGGGGGAAGGAACTGGAGCCCCAGGCGGGAGACAGCGAAGCGATCCGCGCCTGGAAGCAGCGCATGCAAAGCGAGGAGGGAAAGAAAATCTATCGACAGCGGGCGGCCACCAGCGAAACCGTCAACGCTGATATGCGCACCTATCGCGGCCTGGGTCAGATTCTGGTGCGCGGACTGGCCAAGGCGCGGTGCGTGGCGCTGTGGAGCGCCCTGGCCTACAACGTGATGCACTTCGCCCCGCACTTGCTGGCCTAAACCCACCGTGGCGGGCCTGAACCCGCCGCGGCGGGCAGCACCTGCCAGCGCCGAGCGAGCGTCCGAAACCGAACCGTGGCGCCACCACCGCTCCCCCGGCCGGTCCGAGCCGCCCCGCCTACTGCCCCAGGACTCCCAAGGCACCCCCTGCGGCCAGTGGCTTCAAAAAGGTCACAAGCTCCGGGGGAGAGGGGGGGCAGGTGAGCCCCAAAGGGGCGATCTAACAAAGCCCAGGCCAACGGCCTGGGTCAGCGGGGCCCGAACCGATACCCAAGCCCTGAAGGGGCGGAACAATCCTTTTCAATCCCACACGTACCGCTCGTCGTAGGCGATTCCGTGCGCATCCAGGATGCAGGGAGAGTTGCGAAAGCCATTGCGAAATGGGGGGAACCTATCGCGCCCCTTCAGGGCTGGCGGTAAAATTGGGGGATCATCTAAACCCAGGCCGTTGGCCTGGGCTTCGTTATTTCGCCCCTTTGGGGCTAAATCGGGGGCGGAACAATCCTCTTCAATCCCACACGTACCGCTCGTCGTAGGCAATCCCGTGGGCGTCCAGCAGCTTCCGGAATTCTTTTTGAAAGCTGGACACGCGGTGGTGGGTTTCTTGTTGTGTGATGTATTCCACGACTTCTTCCACATCCGCCGCGCTCACCGAAAACGCGCCGTAGCCGCTCTGCCAGTAGAAGTTCGCTAACCCGCGCCCTTGCGTCTTGACCCATTTCGAAGAACTGGTCTTCACTTCCTCCACGATTTTTGCCAGCGCGAGGTTCTTCGACAATCGAAACAGCGCATGAACGTGGTCGCTCATGCCTCCGACTTTCAGCGCCGGGGAGTCCTGGTTATTGAGAACCGCCGCCAGGTAGGCGTGGAGGTCTTCTCGCACGGGCGACAATAACATCGGCTCGCGATGTTTGGTGCTGAAGATCAGGTGAACGTAGAGTTGCGAAAGCGATTGCGGCATGGGGGAACACCTATCTCGCCCTTTCAGGGCTGGCGGTAAAATTGGGGGATCATCTTAACCCAGGCCGTTGGCCTAGGCTTTGTTATTTCGCCCCTCTGGGGCTCAAGAAATTGCACGGGGATGGCGTCCAATCCCAGGCCGTTGGCCTGGGCTTCGTTATTTCGCCCCTTTGGGGCTGAATCTGCGGCCCTCTGGGGCTGAATCAACCTGCGGATTGTAGGGGGACGGTTTGCCGTCCCCTCTTCGCGGACCAAGGGTCCGTCAGGGTAGGGCGAGCCCCTCCCGGGCATTTCTTCCGCCCCCTCGCAGTGCCCCCAACACTTCCCCACATCGTGTATCGGTGGTTTCCTGTAGGAACGTGAACTTGTTTTGGGTGAGCCTACTGCTGGGGCAACCGGGAGCAACCCCCGGCGCGGGTGCTTGGGAACAATCGGCTTGGCCGCCAGGTGTTTGGTGCCCGGCCGAGCCTTCGCGCGGGTTGCCGCGGGAGTAGTGGTGCAGTTTGATGTAGTGGCGGCTTTACGCCGCCATTTGGCGAGGTAAACTCGCCGCTACAACATCAGACTGCAACCTGCACCACAACCGCCGCGGGTTGTTCGTTCAAAGTGCGCGCTGGGCATGATATAAAGGAGTCTATGTCTAGCCACCCATTTCTCCGCTTCCTTAGGCATGTCAGTGCGTGCGTCGTCGTCGCGTGGACGGCGGCAAGCCTTGTTTTCGGACAAGCGGCGCCGGGCGCCGGGAAGGAACCCGCTTCCCCCAAGGACGTGCTCTGGATCATCCCGCACACCCACTGGGAAGGCGCCGTGTTCAAGACCCGTGAGGAATTCCTCCAAATGGGTCTCGTGAACATTTCCGTGGCCCTCCACCTGTTGGGAGAACACCCCGAATACCGTTTCGTCCTCGACCAGGTGGCGTATGTCCGGCCGTATCTGGAGAGGTACCCGGAAGACGCCGCAACCTTCCGGAAATTCGTGAGAGAGGGAAGGCTGCAACTAGTCGGCGGCACCGACATCATGCCGGACGTGAACATGCCCAGTGGCGAGTCGTTTGTGCATCAGATTCTCTATGGCAAGGGTTACTATCGGGACCAATTGGGCGTGGACGTTACGGTAGGCTGGAATCTTGACACCTTCGGGCACCACGCCCAGATGCCGCAGATCCTGAAGCTGGCGGGATACAAGTCGTATTGGTTTTTCCGCGGGGTCTCCAGCCTGGACACCCCCTCCGAATTCTTGTGGCAGGGAATCGACGGCACCCGGATTCCGGCCTTCTGGCTCCCCTGGGGCTACGCGCTGTTTTATGAATCGCCCGGTAACCCCGCGGAGTTCGAGCGCTTTGCGCGGGAACGCTTCGGGGCGCTCGCTCCCTTTTCGCGAGGACATGATCGGGTGGCGCTGGAAGGCGCCGACGTTTCCGAGCCCGAGGGACAGTTGCCGGGCATGGTGAGGCAATTCAATCAGAAAGGCGACGAGCCTTTTACCCTGAGGTTTGGTGTGCCCACGGATTTTGAGGCGGCGGTTGAGAAGCGCGGGGACCGGCAAGTGGTGGGTGGGGAATTGAATCCCATCTTTCAGGGGATTTACAGTAGCCGAATTGAGCTGAAACAGTGGATGCGGAAGATGGAGGGCCTGCTTTCCTCGGCAGAGAAGCTGGCAGCGCTGGCGCACTGGCAGGGGGCAACGCTCGACCCGGACGAGCTGATGCGCGCTTGGGAGCCCGTGCTTTTCAATGTGACTCACGACCTGGCTTCCGGCGTGATGGTTGACAAGGTCTACGACGACGTTCTGCGCGGGTACAACTTCTCCCAGCGCACGGCGGATGGAATTGTGCGAACTTCCACCGAGCAAATCGCCTCCAAGATCGATACCCGTGGAGAGGGTTTCCCAATCGTCGTCTTTAACACCCTCGGATGGCCGCGATCGGACGTTGGGGAAACGGATGTGGAGTTGGCCGAAGGGGGATTTGTCGATCTCGCGCTGGTGGATTCCGAGGGGAAGCCCGTCCCGGTCGAGCTCAGCGAAGAAAGCCGCTATGGCGATGGGGGCATCAAGCATGCCCAACTCACCTTCGTGGCGCGGGAGGTCCCGGCGCTCGGATACGCGGTCTATCACGTGGTTCCGAAAACTGCCAGCCAAACCCCGAAAGCCGCGATGTCCGCCCCGCGCCTTTGGGGAACCGCCTCCGCCGCGCAGCAAGACCAGGGCTCGATTGAGAACGAGTTTTACCGCGCCAGCTTCAACATCTGGACCGGCGAGATGACTAGCCTGGTGGATAAGGCGACGGGGTGGGAGGCCCTGCGCGCCTCGGGCAACGTGGTGGCGCAGGAACAGGACGGCGGAGACCTCTGGCAACTCTACGGGACCTTGAACGGCGGGCGGAACATTGCCATGACCCGGCCGATCCTGCTGCCTGACCGGACGCGCGCGAAGTTCTCGAGCGAGTGGGTGGGAGGCAGCGGCGAGACCACCGCCGGCCCCGTCTTTTCCCAGTACCGCGTTTCGCATCCCTTCGGCAAAGGGAACTTCTCGACGCGCGTGCGGCTTTATGCGGGCGTGCGGCGAGTCGATATCGAAACGGAAATCTTGAACAACGATTCCTACGTGCGGTATCGCGCCTTGTTCCCGAGCACCATTAAAGGCGGAAAGCGCACGGACGAGATCCCGTTTGGGGCCCTCGAGCGGCCCCCGGGACAGGAATTTCCCGCGCAGAATTGGATCGACTATGGCGACGGCGCACATGGGCTCGCGCTGTTGAATTGCGCCATGCCCGGCAACAACGTGGCCGACGGAACCCTGATGCTTTCACTCCTGCGCTCGGCGGCGATCACGGCTTACGGGTTCGGCGGCGGCTACGAGCCGGGGGTCGGGTCGGATTCCGGGCTCGAACTGGGGAAAACCTTGACGTTGCAGTATGCGCTGATGCCTCACGCCGGTGACTGGCGCGAGGCGGGCGTCACCCGCGCCGGTTGGGAAATCAACAATCCACTGATCGTTCGCAAGGAGGCGGCCCACGCGGGGAGCCTGCCCAGTCGTTGGGGATGGCTGGAGGTTTCCGCGCCCAACGTCAACGTTTCTGCGCTCAAGCCGGCGCGCGACGGCAGCGTGATCTTGCGCGTGTACGAAGCCACCGGCCGGCCGACTGCGGGGGTCAGGATCCAGATGCACGCGGAAATCGTCTCGGCGCACGAAGCCAATCTGATGGAGGATGCGGGGCGCGAGCTGCGGACGGAGCAGAACACCTTCCAATTTGACTTGCACCCCTACGAGATCAAGACGGTCAAATTGTCCCTGCGTCCCGCGGGGACGTGACCCTAGCGTAATCATGTTTTGTAATGTTCATTAATACTTTGTCAAGGAAACTGTTGGCCCCTACCCACCGAAACGCCACTGAGAAATAAAGCCGCATGGGGAGGAATGAATCATGACCCACAAAGAGCGATTTCTGACCGCGATCCATCACCAGGAACCCGACCGGGTTCCTATTTGCGCCTGGTACACGCCGGAGGCGGAAAAGGCCTTGCTGCGCCATATGGGAGTGGAGTCTGACCAAACCGAAACTTACAAGGCCGCGGGGGGACCGCTCCCCATCCTGATGGACCACGACTTTCTGATTTCCTGGGTTGGCCCCTGTACAAGCTACTATTCCAACCCCGCTGAGGAGTACACCGATGAGTGGGGCATCGGGTGGAAATGGTTTAAGTACGCGGCGGGCGCCTCCTACACGGAGATGGTCCGGCACCCGCTCGCCGACATTGTCGATCCCGCGGCATTCACTATGCCCGACTTTACGCGCGAGGATCGCTACACTGGCACGCTAAAGATGATCGCCGATTACGGGGGTGAGTACGGAATCATGGGCGGGTGCGCCTGCACGCTCTTCGAGCTGGCATGGTATCTGCGCGGCATGGAGCAGGTCATGGAGGACATGGTTGCGAACAAAGACTTCATGCACGCTTATCTGGACCGGCTGATGAAGTGGATCGACGAAGCGGGCAGCCGCATGGTGGGCATGGGCGTGGATGTCCTCTGGATCGGCGACGACTTCGGCATGCAGAACCAGATGCTGATCGCCCCGCAGCTTTTCCGGGAGTTCTTCAAGCCGCGCTACGCTCAGCTCTTTGCGAAGTGGAAAGCGCTCAACCCTGCCCTCAAGATTGCTTTCCACTCGGACGGTAACATTTTCCCCATTATTCCCGACTTGATCGAAGTGGGGCTGGATATCTTGAACCCCGTCCAGCCCAAGTCGATGGACCCGGCGAAAGTGAAAAGAGAGTTCGGCGACAAACTCACCTTCTGGGGCACCGTGGACATCCAGGAAGTGTTGCCCTTCGGAACAGCCGAGGATGTCGCGAGCGAAGTCAAACTGCGCCTGCGAACCGTGGGGAAAGGGGGAGGGCTGATCATCTCCCCGGCTCACAACATTCAGGCGGAAGTGCCGCTCGCCAACATCCTGGCCTTCTACGAGTCGGCCAAGACGTTCGGACGTTATCCCCTGCACGATGCATGAACCCTTGCCGAACGCTCACCTTCGACTTTTGCGCTTGGCGTTGTTTTTTCTTGCGGCTCGATTGCGCTACGAGGAACCTTTCGGGCCCTCGATCTTATAGGGATTTCCCAGCGGATCTTTGCGCTTGGCGACCGAATATCCCCAGCGGTCGGTGGCCGATTGATAGACGTGGTTTTTGCGCAGCGCAATAAATTCCTCCGCGGTCTTCATCACCTCATGGGGCCGGATTTGGCTGCGGACGAGGAAGTCGGGCTCAGGAGGGTTGCAGGCGACGGGCACGCCGACGGTCCCCGAACTTTTGGCTTCGCCGGGCAGGCGAGTGATCGGCGCGTTGGTGGGCAGTGCGGCGCTTTGGTAGCGTAGGTCCATGCTCCAGCGGACCACGTCGGTCTTATTCTCAAAGCTGGCGTGCGGAGTACGGTTGGTCAGCAACAGAACGCCGCCCTTCGGCACCGGAGCCGCAACGGGCTGGCGGCCGCCGAATTCCTCATCGGGAATGACTAAGTAATGTGCCATGTCATCGGGCTTGTGGAAGAAGAGTCCGCCCTTGTGGGTGCGCGGCATTACCCACAGGCAGCCGCGCTCTTCCGTGGCATCGACGAGCGGCAGCCAGACGGTCAGAATCAGCCCCAGGTCGCAGTAAGGCTCAAAGTAACCCGAGTCCTGATGCCACGGCACTGGGCTCCAGGAGTGGCTCGGGACCTTCGGCCGCAGCCGGTAGACGCTGGAGGCGATCAGCTCCGGACCGCAGAGTTGTTCGGCGACATCGAGCAGCTTGGGATTGGTCATCAGACCAAAGAAACTCGGTAGGGCAACCTTATTGTCCCACATGGATTTGGAAATGGTTTGGTTTTCCGCATCGACGTAAGTCAGGCGGTGCTCGAAATCGTATTCCTCGTAAGTCCGTGAGAGTTTGCCCTCGGCGATTACCTCCCGGCAGCGCCGGTCGAGGTCGGCGCTGATCTCATCGATCACCGGCTGCAAATCCGCGTCGGTAAAAAGGTTCTCGACGATCAAATATCCGTCGTCCTCGAAGTGCTTGACCTGTTGGTCCGTAAGGCGAAAAGACATTGTGTCTATGGCCATCGCCACGCTCCTTGACGACCTGAATTCCCTTCCGCCCGCAATCCGGTTCGGAATTCCATTTTGAATTTCTTAGCCCAAGAGATTATACCAGAAAAGGAACCGCTTTCTGTTCCGCACTTCCTTTTGCCCTCTGCGCTCACGTGCAGCGTCATGCGCCGCGGCGTTTGACGTCGATTTGCAGGCGTTTGATCTTCTGGTTGAGGGTGGAGAGAGGGATCTTGAAGCGGTCGGCGGCTTCGGTCTGGCTCCAGTTGGTGCGGGCGAGCATATCGAGGATGATGCGGCGCTCGCAGCTTTCCATAATCTCGAATAGCGAGCGCCCATCGAAGTTTTCGGCTGGAAACGAGCCCACCTGGCTCGTGCCACTGTGGAAGAGTTGTTTGGGAAGAAGCTCCGTCCCCAGCGAGGCGCCGGAGGCCAGCACCACCGCGCGCTCGACGGCATTTTCGAGCTCGCGGACGTTTCCCGGCCAGGCGTAATCCATCATGACCTTCAAGGCCTCGGGAGTGAACTGGAGGCCCGTGCGGCCATTCTCAGCGGAGAATTTCCTCAAAAAATGTTCGGCCAATTGGGGAACGTCTTCCTTACGCTCACGCAGAGGGGGCAACTCGATGGTGATGACGTTCAAGCGGTAAAACAGGTCTTCGCGAAATCTGCCGTCCACCACCATCTTGCGCAAGTCGGCGTTGGTGGCGGCGAGGATGCGCACGTCCACCTTGATGTTTTCCGTGCCGCCCAGGCGCATGAACTCGCGCTCCTGAATGACGCGCAGCAGCTTGGTCTGAGTCTCCACGCCCACGGTTCCGATTTCGTCAAAAAAGATGGTGCCTTGGTTCGCGACTTCGAAAAGCCCGCGCTTGGTGGCGATGGCGGAAGTGAAAGCACCCTTGACGTGTCCAAAAAGGGTGCTTTCGAGCAAATCGACGGGCATGGAGCCGGTGTTAACGGGAACAAAGGCCCGGTCGGCGCGGGGACTGGTGGCATGGATGGTCTTGGCGATCAGTTCCTTGCCGGTGCCGCTTTCCCCGGTAATCAACACCGTGGCGCGGCTGGCCGCGACCTGGGTGATGAGGTCCATCACCTTTTGCATCTTATCGCTCCTGCCGACGACATTGGGCAGGTCATAACGCTTGAGGGCGCGCCGGAGTTGGAGGTTTTCAAGCTGGAGGCGGGATTTGTCGACCGTGTTGCGAATCTCCAGCAAGAGCTTGTCATTGTCCCAGGGCTTGGTGATGTAGCTGTCGGCGCCCTGCTTGGAAGCCTGGAAAGCCATCTGCGTGGACGCATAGGCGGTGATCATGATGACGCCCAGCTCCGGGCTTTCCCGCTTGATGTGCTGAAGCAAATCCAAGCCGTTGCGGTCGGGGAGATTGATGTCGAGCAGCACGAGGTCGAAGAGGCCGTTTTCGATACGCTTCAGCCCTTCCTCGCCGGTCGCGGCAGAGTCCGCTTTATACCCCTCGAGCTCCAGGAGCTGCTCGAGACTTTCGCGAATTTCCGTCTCATCGTCAATGACGAGAATCGAGCCTTTAGCTGACATTTACGGGTTTCCTGACTGCGGGAAATTCCAGCCGGAAGGTCGTGCCGCGACCCACCACGCTGTCCACCTGGATCGATCCGGAATGCTCCTGGATGATGCCGTAGGTCACCGCGAGCCCCAAGCCTGTGCCTCGGCTGGTGGCCTTGGTGGTAAAAAACGGATCAAAAATCTTATTGAGGTGATCGGCGGCGATTCCCACGCCGTTGTCGGAGACTTCCACCTGCACGGTGGAATTCTCAGCCTCCGTCGCAATGGTCAGTTCGCCGCCGCGGGGCATGGCATTGCGCGCGTTCATGATCAAGTTCATAAAAACCTGCTGAAGCTTGCCGGAATTCCCGTACACGGCGGGCAGCGCGGTTTTCAACTGGGAATGGACGGTGATCCTGGCAACCTTCAGCATGGGTTCAACCAGAGAGAGGCTCTCGCTGATCACGCGATTGACGTCCACGTCGGAGTATTCGCTGCCGCCGACGCGCGAAAACTTCAGAAGGTTGTTGGCAATCTCGGAAGCGCGAAACGCCTGGGTAATAATTTTATCCAAGGTGCGCGTGCGGGGATCCTCGGGATCCATCTGCCGCATCAGCATCTGGGCGTTGGAGGTTATGACCGCAAGAGGCGTATTTACCTCGTGGGCTACGCCCGCCGCCAGCAGGCCGATCGAAGAGAGCTTCTCGGCCTGCATTAACTGGTCTTCCAGGTTCACGCGGTCGGTCAGGTCCGTGAAGATCAACAACCGCCCAATCACCTGGTTCTCTTTCCCGATCAGCGGCACTACCGAGAGGTTCACGATCAGGGCGCGATCCTCGGCATTGCGCAGGCGGAATTTGTACAAGTTCAGCGTGTGATGGGGATCGGAAACTCGCGACAACTCCGCCCGGAGCTCGGGAGGGAAGATCGCTTCCAGGGGTCTCCCGATCGCCTCGGAGCGGCTGAGGCCATAGAGGCGCTCCAGAGCGGAGTTCCAGGCCTCCACGGCGCCCTCCAGGTTTAAGGCCAGCACGCCGGCGTTGATCGACTCAATGATGTTCTGGCTGAAATCGCGCAGGGCCTGGTAATCCTTCGCCCGCACTTCCAGGGATTCATAGAGGCCGGCGTTTTCCAGGGCGATCGAGACATAACCGGCAATGGTTTGCAAAAGATCAATATCTTCGCTGGAAAGATAGTCACCTTCGCGCGTCTTGCCCAATCCCAGGTAACCGAGCGTGCGCTCCTTCACCTTAAACGGCAGGTAATAGTGCAGTTTGAGTTGTTCAATGGATTTCTGCGCCGCCGGCGGAAAGCCGTAGGGCCGCTTGACGCTGTCGAAGAAAAGGTAGCCTTTCGCCAACGCCGGCTGTGCGGGGTCAAGGAAGCTCGTTTCGATCTTACCGGTGACATTCATGCCGCGCGAGCGTACCAGGCGAAAGCCGCTGGGATCCGCCGCCAGGAATACGGCGAGCCGGTCTACGCCCAGGGTTTCCGACAGGCGATCGGAAATCTGCTGGAGCAGGCTGTCAACGTGCAATTCCGAAGTGAGGTCACGCGCGAACTCCAGCAGCGTGCGCCGGTAATCATAGCGCTCGCGATTGAAGAACCGGTCCACATACTGCTGGATATAATTCACGACGGGTTGAAACAGGATGGCGGTAAAGACAATCGCCACCACCCAGGCGCCACGGCTGTTAATGGGCGGAAACGTGGCGCGGAAGAAATCCGCGAATAAGGCGATGAGACCGAAATACAAACCGACAATTCCGGCCGTGGCCAGGGTATATGAAATGCCGCGGCGGAAGATGATGTCCACATCCATCAGCCGGTAACGCACAATGGCATAGCCAAAAGTAACCGGCAGAAACACCAGGGAAAGCGCCGAGGCGTTCATCCAGGCGTTGGGAACAAATCCCCGGAAGTAGGGCAAGGCGTAGAGGGCGGCGAAGGGAACAATCGCCAGCCAGGTTCCGCGCGTGACCCACTTCAGTTGGTGCTTCAAAACGGCATCGCTCGACCGGGCGTAGGCGTGATGCAGCGCCAGGGCGCCCGCCAGGAAGTACGCCGCCAGATAAAACAATTCCACCCGGTCCAGCAACCAGCGCGCCTGCAAGAGTGGCAAGGGAAGCACCAGAATGTCCACGGCCACCAGGACGTGAATCGCCCCCAGTACGACTCCCGGCAAATAGATGAGTGGCGTCAGGTAACGGCGCTCGCGGAGCAGTTCGGAACGTTCAGGGAAGGTCAAGCAGAAATGCAGGAAGAGCGCAGGTTGCAAGACCCAGGCGGCAACGTTGAGCCAATAAATCGTCCAGTCAAACAGGTTTAGCTTGCCGGTGTAGGCAAAGGTGTAAAGAACAAAGGACGCCAGGCAAAAGACGTAAAAATGCCGAGACTTACGCGCCGTCCAGCGCCGGAAAAGGATAAAGGTGCCGATTAGGAGGTAAAGTAAGCCCACGATTGCCAAGTAGTTCCGCACTGATCCGGCGGTGCCTTGTGGGCCGAGAACCAGGCTGGTGTCAAAGGGCTCGCCGTTGCGAGTCAAACTGTACGCAGCCAGTGACCAGACACCCAGCTTGTAAATCTGCTGAACGGCTTCGGTGGCGGTAGTAATCGTCTGGCCATTGATCGCCTTAAGCTGGTCACCCTCATGGATTCCAGCCCGGTCACCGGGCCCGCCCTTTACCACAATCCAAGCCGTCACGCCCTGGGGGGATTCAATCCACGAGACGCCATCATCCGGAACTTGGTACAGGCTACGCTGCTGGTAATTAAGGATTCCGAATCCCACCAGAACGAGGCTCAAGAGGGCAAGCGAGAGCGTGGTTAGCCGAAAGGCAGGGATCTTGGTCATCCTGAAGTCCGTTCGTTGACGTGAAGAACACTAACTCCTTAGAGATTCTAGCACGTTTGCTTCCAGCAGTCGAGGCAGCTTGAATTATTTAAGCCCTTTAAATGCTTTCAGATAGACTATAAGCTCCAAAACTTTGGAGGGGGATACAGAATTTCGGATATAGCCTCCATTTTTCCGTAAATATTTGGGCCTTGTCCATTCCTGGACAGCTATTCCCGGACGAGTGCGGTGAGTTCTCTGGTCCGACGGATGACTTCGGTTCGGTCCATATCGCGGAATCTTTGGGGAAGGAGCTTCTTACTCGTGCATTCCAAGACCGCCACCAGGTTTTGCAGCTCGATTTCCGTAGGGTAGGAGGGTGGGATGAAATCTTCGAGGGCCGACTTGAGGTCGTCCGCATCCACCGCCGCGTCATTCTCGAGTGCCCTTTTCATACGCGCGCGAGTCAACACAGCCTCGATGTCGGCGCCCGAAAGCTGAGCCCCATGCGCGAGGAAGAGCTTGTCGGCCTCGGGCGAACTTAACTGCGTTCCGGTTTTCTTCTGCATGGCCCGCAGCATCGCCAACCGTTCTTCTTCGGTTTCGGGGTAAAAAAGGGCGATGTGTTCCTCGGCGCGGCCCTGGCGCTTCAGGTCCACGGGGAGCAGGTCAGGCCGGCAGGTTAGCAGAAACCAGATGACCTTCCCGCGCAGCTCCGTGTTCCCCATGAATTGCGCGATCTGAGCAAAGACCCGGCTCGAAACCCCGCTGTCGCCCGAACTGGCGCGATTGCCGAGCTGGGCATCGGCTTCATCCACAATGACCGCGATGGGGCTCATCACTTTCAGGAGATTCAGCACGCGCTCGAGATTGCCTTCCGTGACGCCTTGCCACATGCTGCGGAAGTTCTTGAGCATGACGGCCGGAATACCCACTTCGCCGGCAAAGCAGGTGGTCAGGAACGTCTTGCCCGTGCCCACCGGTCCGCAAATAACGTACCCCATGGGCAACACTTCGGTCTTGCCGGCGTGAATTGCCGCCGATGCGTCCTGGAGTTTCTTTTTAGCCTGGTCGCTCCCCGCCACCATGGACAAGTCGAATCGGCTCTCGACGAATTCCAGCAGGCCCCCGGATTCCGCCTCGATCAATTCCTTTTTCCGGCGCGCCAGGAACTTCTGGGTTAAAGCCTGGCGGTTCTGGACGGCCTGGGAGGTCAGGGTCTGGAGCTGCACGCGCTTCAACCCGGCGCCCAGCCTCGCCAGAGTCGGCGGCGTCACGTCGGAACCGTCGGGCAAGGGGGCATTGGCCAACTGGTGCTGGACAAACTCCAGCCGCTCCGCCTCGTCGGGCATGGGGATACCGATCGAGGCCACACCCGGATGCTGCACAATCCCGGGGTTGAGTTCAATCTGATTCTCAGCTATCAAACAGATGGTCACATCGGCGTGCAGAAAAGCCGGGTTGGTGGCCCAGCGCTTCAGGATCACCAGGGCATTACGATCCTCGGCGGACATGCTGGAAACATCGCCGGAGGGGGCGATGGTCTCGGCGAAATCGATGGCGAGTGCGATTCTCTTGCCGTCGGCGATGCGCAGGCGCAGGTAGTTATCCAACAGGTTCAGCACCCCATCAGGATTGCGCGGGAGCGCCGCGGCGTAGTTGGTGCCGTGAAAGCTGTCGTAGCCTGTCAAGGCGCGGGTAAAATCGGCTTGCATGGCGGGATTGGCAAACGTCAGTCCCCCGCCCCGGTCGTAGGCCATGATCAGGTCGCGCTGCCCGAACAGGGCTTCATTCAGGAAGCGCAGGAGGGGAAGGAACTCCGTCGCGCCGCTCCGCCGGAAAGGCACTACATCGCGAACGTTGCCGTAGAGAACGAACAGGGCGATGGTGCGCGAATAATACTTTTCGGAAAGCTGCTGCGCCCAGGCGGGCAGCGCTTCCCCTTGCGAGTTGACGGAAGGTGGCATGGCCATGCTTCAGTTCCTCAGGCGCGGGCGCGTGGGGGAGGCCACGCTGGGGTCGGACGCGTCGCTAGGCAGCGGCCCCAGCGTTTCGCCCATCTCCGGTGAGGCCATCTCGAAAACGGCCTCGACTTCCCGCACGGTTTCTTCGGTCTGCTCGACGTCGTGCACGAGGTTATCCAGTTGGTCGCTAACTTGTTGCGGATCGCGCATGGTCACCGACTGGTCGCGGATGAGTTCCAGAACCTCTTCAATCGCCGCGCATTGCGCCTCCACCACTTTCTGGTTCTCGCCCACCTTGCCGTATTTCTCCAGGCGTTTATTCAGAATCTCAATGCGCCGGCGATTGATCTCCTGCACCTTGGGAGGATCCGTCTCGATGGAGTGCTGAAGTTTCGCCAGGTCGCGTTTGATCAGCTCGGGGTCGGTGGTGCGTAAGTACTCGAGATGCTGGAAGCGCGCGAAGAGCAAACGCAGGTAGGCCTGGAGAAGGCCGTCGAGCCTCTGCTGCATCTGCTCCAGAAACATTTGGGAAGTCGACGACAGCCGGCTGTAATTGGTGCGGATGGCCGCGCACATCGAGTTCAGGTTGGCGTATCCCTTGCGCATTTCCGGGGGCAGTTCATTGAACATGGCGCTCAGCTTCATTTCGCGCCGCTGCTTTTCCTCGGCGTATTTCCAAGAGCGCACCAACCGCCGAAAAGCGCTGCTTTGGGGGACCAGGCTCAAGTAGATCAGTTCCAGCCCCGCCGCTAATACGATTGGCATGCCGGTGCCCGACACCAGCGCGAAAAGCGCGGCCGCTCCGAGGCCGATCCAGTTGTATTGCCAGTGGAGGGCTTCTTTGACGAAGTTGATCTGGTCGAGACCGAGCTCTTCGGCGCCGCGCTCGGCCGCGCTTCGCAATAAGGAGGTTGGTTTCTCGGGGCCATCTTGCAGGGGACCATTCTCAGCCATCAGACACCCACTCGCACCTGGCCGCGCCCGGGAGCTCGCCGCAAGCAGGCCAGAACGTAGTCCTGGAGCTCATGGAATTCCTGCTTCTGCTTAACGGCCGGGTCGCGCGGGCGACCGAACGGGACCGGGACATCCTCCACTATAGTACCCGGTCGGGCGCTGAGAATAAAGATGCGGTCGGCGAGGTATACCGCCTCCTCCACGTCGTGGGTGACAAATAACACCGTGCAGGCGGTTTCGTCCCAGACGCGCAGCAGCAAGAGCTGCATGTCGGTGCGGGTCTGGGCGTCCAGCGCCCCGAAGGGCTCGTCCATCAAGATCACCTCCGGCCTGACCGCCAGGGTGCGGGCAATGGCCACGCGTTGCTGCATGCCGCCGGAGAGCGTGTCCGGATACACTTTTTCGAACCCGGAAAGGCCCACGGCCTCGACCAGGCGAGCGACGGTCTTAGCCCGCTCCTGTTTTGGAACGCCATTGATCTTCATGCCATAGGCGATGTTATCCCCCACGGTCAACCAGGGGAAGGAGGTGTATTTCTGGAAGACCATGCCCCGGTCTCGCCCCGGCCCTTCGACCGGCTTCCCATTCACGATAATCTGGCCGCTGTCGGGATAGTCCAGACCGGCGATCATTCTCAATAGGGTCGACTTTCCACATCCCGAAGGACCCAGCAAGACGCGGAATTCGCCAATGTCGCGGCCCTCGGGTGAGAAGGCGTCTTCCACCTCGAGGCTCACGTCATGCACGGCCTCGATTCTCTCGCCACTCAAGCTGGCAAAGGAGCGGTTTACGTTTTGAAGGCTGACTTTGATCTTATTTGGCATGGACCCTGGCTTTCACGTGGACACCGGCTCCCACCGCTGCGGCGGGCGCGCTCGCCGGATGCGCAACTTGGTGCCAAGGAAACAGGCGCCGTTCCAAAAACGTCAACAACAAGCGGAAGAGGAAGGCGGCAAAGCCGATGGCAATGATGCCCGCGTAGACCCTTTCAAAGTCCAGGACCTTGCGCGCGGCCTCCACCATGTACCCCACGCCTCGGCGGGCGTTGACCATTTCCGCCAGAATGACGTACGTCCAACCAATGTCATAAAGAATCCGGAAGGAGCCAAACACGCCCGGCAAGGAGGCCCGAAACATCAACCACAAAACCTGGCGCCGTTTGGCGCCCAGCGTGTAGGCGGTTTCCAGCAGACTGTTATCGACCTTGTCAACCTCCTCCACCACCACGGCCAGCAAGTAGAAGAACATGCCGAACCACAGGAAGGCCACCTTCATGGTTTCTTCCATACCAAACAAGGCGATGAAAGCCGGGAGGAAGGCGGTGATGGGCATGGCGCGCATGGGAGCGGCCACGGGATTGATCAGATCGTGGAGCCACCGGAAACTCGCCATCAGCAGCCCCAGGGGAATCGCGATGCAAGCGCACCAGAAGAAGGCCTGGGCAATCCGCCACCAACTTTGCAGGACGTTGCCGAGCAGATTGTACTCTTGCCACAGGCGGCCGAAAGCCTTCAAAACCCCTATGGGACTCGGAAGCGTGAAAGGCGGCAGGATATCCCAATAGGTCAGAGCGAACCAGGCAACAATAATGAGGCCCCAGCTCAGGAAAGAAAGGGCCAGCCGCGTGCGCGGCGAGACTTCCTTGCGGATTTCGAAGAGATTTGACATCAGCGTTTCGCCCCCGGCACCTAAGCCCGGGTTATTCATGAAAACGATGAGCGGAGTGCAGACTTAAGAACATTTCACACAGAGTTCACGGAGCATTTTGTCTTTGGAATTCCCGAACCCCTTGATCACAGAGAGCACGGAGAACATCTCGGAACCTCTCCGTGGTCTCTGTGCCTTATCTCCGTGACCTCTGTGCGAAATTCTCTCCCTCCCTCAATTAAGCCGCCGGATTGGGATAAACCTTGATGTCGGTGCGGCGATTTTTCTCGCGGCCCTCGGGGGTATCGTTGGTATCGATGGGCCGGTCCGGGCCATTCCCCACCGTGCGCATGCGCGACGCGGGATAGCCATATTTCTGCATCAAGTACCCTTTAACCGCATCGGCGCGCTGCTTCGAGAGCTGCATATTAAGGGCCCGCGAGCCGGTCGAGTCGGTGTTGCCTTCGATATCCACCACGGTATTTTCGTAAGCCCGCATGAAACTGGCTATTTCATCGACCACCGCGCGCGAATCCACGCTCATATTCGCCGAGTTGGTGTCAAAGTAGATGGAGCGATGTTGGGTGGCGATAGGCGTAGCTCCCTTGGCGGGGGCCTTGTATTCGATGGGCGTCTCCGTGGAAGTGGAGGAGAATTTGCCACTCAAGGCGGCAATATAACGGCGATCCACCGTCGCCTCGGGGTCCGCGATATGCCGAATCAGCCGTTCCTGGCGATACATCTCCTGGGCCATCTTGAAAATGTTGGCGTAGTCGGATTCTGCCCCTGGCGTCCCGAAGAATGCTACGTTATCGGCGTAGTCGGCCAGCTTCACCCCGCCCAGCATCGACTTGGCCAGGTCGGTGGGAATGTTGAAGTCTTTCACGGTCCCGATCAGGGTATAGGCGCGCGCCGGCTGTTCGTTGATGAACGCTACGCCTTGCAGCCAGCCATCGGCGAACTTCGTCACCGTCTGGGGATTCGCGGCCGCGAACCGGTCGCTCACCACCAGAATATCGGCGATCAAGCGGTTGGCCACCCGCGTGTCGTAGATCTTCTTGGCCCCGGGACGCTTCGCCACGGCGTCGCTCATGTCAGGATCCCAGGCGACGGCGGCATCCACCTTCTGTTGGGCAAAGAGCGTGGCCGGCTCGATGCCGTCCTTGGTATGGACGGCATTGGCGAAGATCTCGTTGCGCTGCTCGGTCCCCAAGCCGGAGCTTGCCAACCCGTTCCAGAGAAGAAAATGCGAGGGAGTGTAGGGAGCAAAAGCCACCGTCTTGCCCGCCAAGTCCTCGAGGCTGTTGATTCCCTGGCGGCCGATCAGGCCGTCGGCCCCCCGCGACCAATCCACCATGTAAAAGGCGTGGGAGCCAAACCCCTTTTCCTGAAACTGGGCATAGTCTTTGGCCCAGACGTCATCGGTGGTCAGCATCATATCGACGTTGTTGGTGGCGAGCGCCGTCGAGCCCTCCGTCCAATCGTCAATGATCTTGAAGGTGACCTTGAGGCCCAACTTGTCGTAGATCGAGCCCTCGGCGGTGTCCAGCCCGCCGTTGGCCACCAGGCCGCCGGCGCAGCCGACCCAGATGTTGACGCGCACCCGCACATCGTTGGTTGCCGAAGTTTCCGCGGTGGGAGGGGGCAAAGGCTTCGTGGTGTCCACCACTCCGCCCCCCGAACCCCCGGAACGGGACCCCAGCCACTTGTGCAAGTCGAGTAAGCCATACCTGTTCAGGCTGTAGCCGACCAGGCCCAGCCCAACTAAGAAAATAAGAATCCAACCACCCTTTTCGATTTTAACCGCCATGAATTGCCTCCGGGTCTTTCCACGTCAATGTCCACGCTTGAACGTAACGCCGCCATCTTGGCGGCTCAATGCCGGCTGGAAGCCGGCGCTACGTATGGAATTCGCTCCTCCCTATTTGGCGATGGAGGTTACCAGGTTCCTGTTCACGCTGTCCTCAGGATTGGACGCGGCGCCTTTGAGGACTCCCTCTTCGCGGTACATTTCCTGAGCCGTCTTGAAAATGCGAGCGTAGTCCGAAGCCGCGCCCGGGGCGCCGAAGAACGCTTTGTGATCGTTGCGGTCCGCCAGCTTCACGCCGCCGAGCATGGTCTTGGCCAGGTCGGTGGGAATATTAAAGTCCTTGATGTTGCCGATCAGGGTGTAGGCGCGCGCCGGCTGTTCACCGATAAACCGCACGCCTTCCAGCCAGCCTTCCGCAAATTTGCTTACCGTTTGCGGGTTGCGAGCGGCAAACTGGTCGCTGACCACCAGGATATCGGCGATCAGATTCCGGGCGGTGTGGGTGTCATAGATCTTCCGGGCGCCGGGCCGCTTCGCCACCGCGTCGCTCATGTCAGGATCCCAGGCGACGGCGGCATCCACCTTCTGTTGGGCAAAGAGCGTGGCCGGCTCGATGCCGTCCTTGGTGTGAATTCCCTGGGAAAATATTTCGCTGCGTTGTGGCGCGCTGAGGCCCGACTCCTTGAGCCCTGTATACAACAGGAAATGCGACGGCGTGTAAGGCGCGAAGGCCACTTTTTTTCCCACCAGGTCCTTCAAACTATTGATGCCCTGAGCGGCGATGATGCCGTCGGCCCCGCGCGACCAATCCACCAGCAAGAAGGCGTGCGCCCCAAAGCCCCGGGCCTTGAACTGCGCGTAGTCCTTCGCCCAGACGTCCGCGGTGGTCAGCATCACATCGACGTTGTCGGTGGCCAGGGCCGCCGCGCCGTCCGTCCAATCATCGATGATCTTGAAAGAGACTTTCAACCCCTTCTGGGCATAAATGGAGCCCGGCGTCGTGTCCAGACCGCCATTCGCCACCAACCCTCCCACACAACCCACCCAGATGTTGACGCGGACGCGTACGGCGTTCGCCTCCGCCGCCCGCGCGGCGGGCAATGCCCAGCCGAGCAACCCGAGTGTGAATATGCCGATGAGAATTCCCGATAGCTTATGCCGTGATGTGGACATCTCTCACTCCTCCGATTTCCCCGCCGCGTTCCCCGAAGGGGAACAATGTCATTAGCCGTAGGTGAAACCTACGGATGGCGATGCCAATGAAAGGAATTCACCCGACCCTGGAGGGGTCGAGTCATTCGACCCCTCCAGGGTCGGAACTTCGTTTCCAGGGTTTCCTTTCCGTAGGTTTCACCTACGGCTAATTATATTCCTCCCCTTCGGGGAGGTCCTCAAGCAGTCTTCTGGGCTTCTTTCCCGCCGATGGTTTTTTCCGCGGTCGCCGCCGCGGGTTCGGGCGCCACCAGACCCATCTCGACCTTGAATTGCTTTACCAGTTCATCGGCGCGCATCTTTTGGGCATCTTCCTCGATCTTGATCTTCTGCTGGTCCACGTTCCCCAGCGCCATATCCATGCGGGCTTCGTTGACGGCCGTTTCTTCTTCGATCTTGCGCACCATTTCATCGTGGGTCTGGCTGATGCCCGCCACGTCGAACTGCTCCATCGTGTCAGCGACTTTCTTCTGCCATTGGGCGCGGTGATAGTCCCGGATGGCGCCAAGTGCCTCCTGGGTCTTGCGTTCCTTTTCCCTCATGAAGGCCTGCTTGACCAGCATCGCCTTGTCGAATGCGGCGCGCGCCGTGGCCAATTGACCCTGGTTACGCGCCAGGGCGCCGCGCACCTGTTCGAGCTGCATCGCGAAGCTTCCGGCCAAATCGTCGCGATTGCCCTGGATGGCCGCCTTGACCTTCGCGCTCAAATCATTCACATCGTTCTTGTATCTGGCTTCTTCCTTCTCGAGTAGCGTCACGTTGGCCTTGACCATGGCGATGCTATCATTCATCCGCGGCACCTGGTCGTTCATATCGCGAATGTTCTGCTCGAGGATGATCTCGGGATTCTCGGCTGCGGATATGAAAAAGCCGACGAACGAACGCATCATGCGTGACAGACGATTCCACATAAGGACTCCTCTCGATCGCTAAGTTCCTTTCGGCTTGGGCGGAGCAGGCGGTTCCGATGGGGGCCCGCTGGTGGTAATGGGGTTTTCGGTTACGAAATATGAGACCGCGTCGTGAATCTTCTGCTCTTCCTGTTGTTTCTTCAGCCGCCATCCATAAAAGCGCTCTTTCTCCTTGGCGACTTCGTCGTTGTTTTTCTGGATCCGTGCCTGGTGCTCGGCGGCGATCCGGTCGAGCTCGGCCTGGATTTGGCTGTTCTCCTCGACCTTGCGCGCTTCGAGTTCGTGCAGGGCTTTTTCTTGCACATGTTCGTAGGTATCGAGAGCGCGATCCCGGCGCACCGCATCCTCGATGACTCCCTGAATCTTTACACCCGCCGCCTCCAAGGCCAGCAGAATGGAGCTGCGCTTCACCGTGGGCGCCAGACTGCGAATGTATTCGCTCTGAAGCATATCGGCAACTTTCAGAATCGTGTATCCGTGGCTGGGATCGACAATCTCCGCGGCGTGGTAAATTTCGTCAAACGAGGTGGGGTTGCTCACCGGAGTCGTGAAAGTGGGGTTGATGGCAGCCGCCGAGGCGATTTCTGCCACCGTCTGAGCAGCGCTCGCGGGAGCGGCGGGCGTCTTGCCGCGTTCAGGGGTGGCCTCTTCTTGCGCACTGCCTTCCGGGGGCTGATCGACCGAGATTATGAAGTTGTACCATTTCTTTTCCATGGGAGGCTCCGCTGTTCGCACCATGCCGCAGAGATACCGCGAATCTCACCTGCTCAGGGTCTCTTGATTGGCCATCATCGCCCTGCAAAATATGCCAACCGCCGCGCAAAGTCAAGTAGCAGGGGCGGCTCGACCACTCTCGGACAGGCAGCAGGCTTGTTCCCCGAACGGGAACAATATCATTAGCCGTAGGTGAAACCTACGGATCGGGAGGACAAGGAAAGAAATTCCTCCGACCCCGGAGGGGGCGAATCATTCGACCCCTCCAGGGTCGGAACCTCATTCCCCGGATTACGGGTCCGTAGGTTTCACCTACGGCTAGTGATATTCCTCCCCCTCGGGAAGGCCGGGAGTGTGGCTCGCGCCACCCGGCCTGTCCCAATCAGGGTATGCTTAGAGGCTAATTTAGAACTGGACGGAGAACCCGCCGCGAATGAAGTGGTATCCCGAGCTTAGAACTATGGGCTTTTGACCACCCTGGGCGGCTGGGATATAACCTTGCGAAAGGAGGTTTTGGAACTCCGCCACCGCATCAATGTGCACGGGCAAAAAATTGGGAGTGGGTATCGGCTGGCGGATCTGGACTCCCCAATAGGGCCGAACCTGAAGATTGCCTTGCCCGGCGGGATCGACCAAGGTCACGCGGTCATTGGGAACCCACTCGTAGGAAGTGGAAAAGCGCGTGTGCGTGCCGGGAATATCTGCGGTAATTTTGCCGATCAGGGCATTGGTCTGCTCGGGCGTCAGCATTCCTTGCGCATAGGGATGGGAATTTTGCATGACGAAGCCGCGCGCCGATAGAGCACTACCGGAAGCGTAGGCCCCCAGCACCTCAACGCGCGAACCGAAAGTCTGAGCAAAGACGGCTCGGAAACCCACCGACTGGTAATTGCCCCCGTTAATGACCAAGCCACTGCCCGCGGGATTGGGGAGGGCATTGCCGGCGAAGGCCTGTCCGTCCGCCGAGCGGCCCAGTCCCCACACCGCGGCGTTGCGCAGGCCGTCATGATAAGCCGCCGCCTGCACGCGAGCCGACCGGCCCATGCGATGATTGACCGCCACCTCCGTGTGGTTCAGTTGCTCCATCTCCAGGTGGCCGTCGCGCTGGGTGATCTGCGGGAAAGCGTTCAGCACACTGAGGCGATCGAGCAGGGCGTTCGAGCCCCCGCCGCGGGCTGAGCCAAATTGGGCGGAAAGCACCGTTTGCGGCGTTGCCTGATATTCCAGATTCATGTGGGGTTGGGCATTAAAGACACTGTCAACCGCATTCAAATAGTTGATGTCCATGCCCGCCGTCACGGTTACCTTGGGAGAAAGCAGGCGAGTTTCTGAATAAGTTGCCACCAGCCCCCGGGCCTGCGTGAAGGTATTGGACGAGGGTCCAAAGGGGACACTTTGTCCGGGGAGGAGACTGAATTGATGGAAAATTAGTCCGACCTGGCGCGGAGAGTCCTGGAGTTGAGTGCGGCAGAACAGTGTGCCCACCGTCCCCTCGCCCGTGGGCGCGAACGCCCCTTCCGCGAGCACTTCGGAGTCTTCAGAAAGCGGCTCGACATAAGCGAACACGCTGGCCATACCGAAGTCTTCGGCCAGGGGATCACGTGGCGTTGAGCCGGGCAGCAGGCCGGCTACGCGCTCGCTCCGCGGTAAAGGAGCTTTATGATCCTGGGAGGCAACTTGCTTCGCGGGCGGCTGCTCGCGGTAACGCAGGATGGGCCGCGTGGTGGAAGAAGTCCGCAACACCCATTTCCAGTCATCTCCCCAGCTCGAGACGGAATTGCCGGGCACTTGAAAGCGAATGGGCGCGAGGATGTCGGTCAGAACAAACGTGGCGACGACGGTTTCACCGGCCTCCACGCGAACCCCATTGCGCATCTCCGGCAAGCGAGTAGGAGAGCTGACTTTGAGGGAATACCAGCCGGGAACCAGATGGCCAATCGTGAACCGGCCATGCGCGTCGGTGATCATGCGCTCCACGGTCTGGCTGGTCGCTTCTGTGGCGAAGGCCATGGGCCCGATGACCATCACGGTCGCGCCCATCAAGGGAACTCCCTTGTTATCGGAAACGATTCCTGCCAGGCTTCCATACCCCGCCGCAACACTTTCCGAAGGTTGGAGGCAAGGAAGCAGAAGCCCACTCACCAGCAGCAGAGTTCTTAGCCGGTACCCCGAGATTGGAGTCATCATGAATCCCGCCGTGCTTTAGAAAGACGCTTTCCGCCCGAGCCCGGCGCGAAAGCGGCCTTTAGCGTACCTCAAAAGTGGCCGAATTGCTAACGGTTTGTTTCTTGATGTTGTCGGTGACCGTGATCTGCACAGAATACTTTCCCGGAGTGAGCCCTTGGAGGCCCATCGTCTTGACCACCGTGAACTGCTGCGAGGCCTTCTTCAAATTGGCGGCGTCCTCCGGCTGATCGAGCAGCGACTTCCCATCCTTCTCGATCTCATAGCGCACATCCAACGAGGGCTTATGCGTCTTATCGTCAGTGCCGAGATTATAAACCTGCATGAAAATCCCGAGTTTTTGATCGCGCGTGAACGTGTTGCCGACACTGGGGCGAACCCGCGTTCCGCCAATCACAAAAGGCCCGGACCCCACTTGGGCGGTCGGGAGCGGCAGGATCTGATCAGCAAGGATGAGAGAGCTATAGGTAAGCTTGTCCTCACCGAAGTTCGGCACCACAATGCCCTGTTCCTCGGACCCCATGTGGCCGTTCAGATCGTCCTTCAGGACGAGGCTCAGCTTGTAACGGCCGGGCCGGAGCGGCACGGGTTCCTGATAGAGTGCCTTGTGAGTCTGGTATTGCTGGAATTCGCGTTCGGGCACATCCAAAACCAGGCTCTTCTCAAAGGTGTTGACGATCTTCCCGCCCAGGCTGGTGATCTCCCCGTAGATGTCTAGAACCCCGTGCATGACGCCATCTTTGTTCTGAAACTGCAAATCGCTGTTGTTGACCTGGACCGTGATCGGAGTGAGTACGGTTTCGTCAGTCACCCGGATGAAATCCGTGCGCGCCTCGAAAGGCAAAAGACTCGTGGAGAGCCGCGAGGTGACAACGGCTTTCAGGTCCTTGAATTTCACCTCGGGAGGTTGAAAGATCTTGGCGAAGAGGTCCAGCCGGGTAAACTCATTCATGCTTTCCGGCAACGCGCCGCCCATCGGCATCCCTGAAGTCATTCCATCCGTGCGGTTGAAACGATCCTGCTTTGAACTCGTCTTGCCTTGGCCCATCTGTTCTGCCATGGTCAGGCCGGCCCCGGGCACGTGCAGCAAGGCGTCCTTTTCACCGGGGTCCATGGTGAGATGAAACTCACCGGTCATAGTGGGATCGACAAATTCCAGAATGATGTTCGTCCCGATGCCGTCAATATAACGGTACCGCCAATCCTCGAAGGGATAGGTGGAAGTTTCGCCGCCTCCTTCCGATTGCGGGCGTTCGTACGTCCCACCGCTGGGGTGGGAGTCAATTTCATCCGGCGCGCCATACATGATATATATCCGGCCACGATCCGTTTTCCATCCAGGAATGCCGGAGGCGTACCGCTCGTTGGCGTAAGCAATGCGGCGGTAATATTCTTCTTTGAACTCGTTTTCGGGGCTGCCAGGGCTGGGGTTGCGGCGGTCCCAGAAATTTTCGATAAACGACTCGCGCTCGTCGTCCGTGGTGAGTTTCTTGAAAGCGGCTCGCTCTTCGTTGGTGATGATGTAAGGGACTTCCTCGCTCAGCCATTTCTTGTACGGCGTCTCCATTTCGTTCCGGAGCGCCTTTTGGCGACGCTTCTCTTCTTTGCTCACCTTGGGTTTCTGATCATCCTGGTTCTTGTCCTGATCATCCCTCGCAGGCGAAGCCTGGAAAGTGGATAAACCAAGAATAAGGGCGGATGCGGACAGCAACCCACCCACCCAGCGGGCCATCCCCCTATGCCGCGGAAAGAAAGCGTCGCGTTTCAACAGCACTCCCCCCCTTAAATTCCATAAGTTATACTCCGATTCTATTTTCCGCATATTGGAAAGTCAAGCTTTCGTCCCCAGCCATGTAGCGCCGCCATCTTGGCGGCTCAATGCCGGCTGGAAGCCGGCGCTACATCAGGCCTTGCGCCGTAGCTCCCCCTTTCCAGGGCGGAGCCAAGCCGCCGTCCCTTAGGTGGGAAGGGCAACCCACCCCGGCTTTCCAGAGCCAAACTCCACCCAACTCCGCCGGTGCCTTTGGATGCGCCGCAAGCGGCAAAGGTGGCCTCTCCCTCAAAGAAACATTGGTAATCCATACAACCCGGACGCCGCCGGGAAACTCTATACTGACTTGTACGTCTAATTAAAGGGGGAAGTATCGTCCACCCAATACCGTTTTAGGGCCAGGAACGATAGCAAGGACAAAAAGCCCCGGCTTCGAAGGTCCCCCGCAGGAACCCGGCCCTGCGGTACGAAATGGCTGTGGAAAGAAATTCTTGTTCTTGGCAGTGCAAAAGGCGCTAAAATAATCGCGAAGTGTATGGTAACGCAGCCTGGACAAGATAATAGGGAAGGCTGTGTTCTGGCCCCGCCTCTTCCGTGTTCCGAATGCTGAGGGGGGCCGGACCAGTCCAAGAACCCCCTGCGCTGACCTCGCGGTATGCCGCTCCGGCGGGATGAATTTGACGAAACTTTTGAGGTTGAAGCAGCGTATAACCATTGGGAGCCGGTAGGCGGGCGTGCGCCCAAGCCAATATTTTGCCCAGATTGCGGGCACCGAGCAGGAGCCTTCCGCTGAGCGAGAGAAGTTGACGCGTTTGCGCAAGGCCGAGGAGTGAGAGGAGCCCTCCATGGCAGAGACCAAAGAACTGGAACTGGGGAAAACCAACGGCGCCACGTGGGTTGACGCAAAGACGGTTGTTCCAACTCGGCGTGTCAACGAACCGGGAATGAAAAAGTGGAAGAAAGTTGCACTCGCCATCGTGGCGGTCGTAGCCTTCGCCAGCCTGGCGATTGGCGGGGTGGTGTGGAGCAAACGGGGCGTGGTAACGGTCCAAACCGGCAAAGTCCAGCGCGAGGATTTGGCCGCGATCGTTACGGCCAACGGTGAGATCAAACCCGTGGAGCAGAATCAGGCCAACGTCAACGCCAATTCCACCGGAAAGATTACCGAAATTCTGGTCAAGGAAGGCGACCACGTCACCAAGGGCCAACTGCTGATGCGCACCGAAGACGTCTATCAGGCGGCCGGCGTGGAGGCCCAGGAAGCGGCCGTCACCACCGCCCAAGCCGACTTGGCGGCGCAGGAGGCCAGCGTGCTCTCCGCCAAGGCCGCGCTTGATACCGCCCAGGCAGACATGGCCCAGGCGGTCGCCAAGCAGAATCAAGCCACGGACAATTTCAATCGTGGCCAGGAGCTCTTCAAGGACAAGCTGCTTTCCCAGCAAGACTTCGACACGCGGCTGAGCGACTACCGGGTTGCACAGACGGGCAAGGATTCTGCCGAGGCGAAGGTGGGCCAGGCCAAGGCCCAATACCAGCAGGCATTGTTCAATCGCGACTCCGCCAAGGCGAAGGTGGGCCAGAGTAAGGCGCAACTTCTCGGTTTCAAGAATCAACTCGCCCAGACCGTTTACAACTCCCCGCTGGACGGATATATAACCTCCCTCCCCGTCCATTTGGGGGAGAACGTGGTGCCGGGAATCCAGAACGCGGTCGGTAGCTTGCTCTATCAAGTCTCCAACCTCTCGATCATGACGGTTGAAGTCAAAGTGGATGAGACCGACATCCCCAACGTGAAACTGGCGCAAACCGCCGATGTGCTGATCGACGCGTACCCCAACAAGACTTTTAAGGGCCATGTGACGCAAATTGGTGAGAGCGCCGTGGGACGTACCTCCGGCACCACCAGCGGCGCCACGGCGACCACTTCCGAGGAGGCCAAGGACTTTAAGGTGGTCGTGGTGATCGATGACCCGCCCCCCAGCCTGCGGCCGGGCCTTTCTGCGACGGCGAAGATCACCACCGCGACCCGTAAGGAGGCCGTGGCCGTGCCCATTCAAGCCGTGACCGCGCGCATGCGCCGCGAACTCGAGGAGAAGCCCCCGGCCGCCAAGGGTTCGACGGCCAAGGCAAGCGACGTAGCTGCCGCCTTCCCCAAGGACAAGGAGAAAGATAAGGAAGAGTTACAGGGAGTCTTTGTGGTGAAGAACGGCCGAGCGCAATTCGTGCAGATTGAAAGCGGCATCATGAGCTCGACCGACATGGAAATCCTGAAGGGCATCCAGCCCGGCGACGTCATCGTTACCGGCAGCTTCAGCGTTCTCCGCACTTTGAAGAACCACACCAAAGTGACGGTTGAAAATGCCCCCGCGGGGCCGCCTCCGCAGGGAACTTAACCCGGATTATTCACGAATCTGCTGGAGGGCTAAGCAAGGCATACAGTTTCACACAGAGATCACGGAGGCAACGCACAGAGAACACGGAGAGGTCCCCCAGAGCTTCTCTGTGTACTCTGTGGTTAACGAGCGCGATCCTGGCTGCGGATAAAAGGCTCCGTGAACTCTGTGTGAAACGCTTTTAAGTCCTCCCGCTGTTATCTCTTTCATGAATAATCCGGGCCAAAGCACGCTGGCCTCCGGCAATTCCCAGGGATGACGCCCGTGGCGCCTGCGGAAGTGGGTCGGTTTGAGGTGGCACGGGCGTCCCGCCCGTGACTGGCCACGGCCAAGATGGCCGTGCCACTTCAGATTGACCCAGTACCGGGCGTCCAGGGAGCGGACAGGCCAACACAAAATTCACCCGGCAGCCGCCTGCGGGTCAGGAAAAGGACGGGCAAATCGCCATGGGAACGCGAGCGGTCACATCCTCGATGCAGGAAACGTCGGCGCCTCCGGACGGCGTGGTCATCAAGGCGGAAGACCTTTGGAAGACGTATGACATGGGCGAGGCGATTCAGGTTCACGCCCTCAGCGGGGTTACGTTTTCCATCGATCGGGGGGAGTACGTCGCCATCATGGGCCCCTCGGGCTCGGGCAAATCCACGCTGATGAACCTGCTCGGCTGCTTGGATACGCCCACGCGCGGTTCCTACTGGCTGAACGGGCAAATGGTCAGTGAGCTTTCCGACGACGAATTGGCTTACATCCGCAACAAGGAAATCGGATTCGTCTTCCAGACCTTTAACCTGCTGTCCCGCGCCAGTGCTCTGCACAATGTGGAGCTGCCCCTGATTTACAGCGGCATGCCCGCCAAAGAGCGCTTGGAAAAAGCCGAGGAGGCCCTGCGCCGGGTCGATTTGGCGGACCGCATGCACCACAAGCCCAATGAACTCTCCGGCGGCCAACGCCAGCGCGTGGCGGTGGCGCGGGCCCTGGTGAACAACCCTTCCATTATGCTCGCCGACGAGCCCACCGGGAACCTGGACTCCGCCACCGGCGAGGAAATCATGGGCCTCTTCGAGCGGCTGTTCCAGGCCGGCAACACCATAATTCTCGTCACCCACGAGCACGACATTGCCGCTCACGCGCATCGCATCATTCACGTTCGCGACGGCCGCATCGAGCGCGACGAACGGGTGGAGTAATCGGGAGATCGGGTGATCGGGTGAACAAAGAATAATCCAAGGCCAATGGTCTTTTGTTCACGCAATTAACTGCGCACCCGATTGCGCCGACCCTGTCGGGTAAGGAAGGCATAACGGAGGGTGAATGGGTTTTTGTTCACCCGATCTCCCGATCACCCGATAGAGGAGTTTCTCTTGGCCTCCCTTGACCAAACCGCTTCGCTTCCCCGCGCGCTCCCCGCCCGATTCAAAGCGGGCGCGGGCTTGTGGGTGACAACTCGCGAAGCCTTCTGGATCGCTCTGGAGGCTTTGCGCGCGCACAAGCTGCGTTCCTTTCTCACCCTCCTGGGAGTGGTGATTGCCACCACCACGCTCATCGTGGTCATGTCCATCATCAACGGCATGAACCTCTATATCGCCGATCATATTGCCAATCTCGGGGCCAATGTCTTTGTTGTTTCTCAATACAAGTGGGCGCAGGGATACGAAGCCTGGTTGAAGGCCCGGCGGCGGAACAAACCGATCCGCACCGAGGAGTTTGAGTTCCTGAGGGACAACCTGCAAGGTTACAAGAACATTGGTGCGTTAGACGACATGTGGAGTGACAACAACTCCGCGCGCTACCAGGGCCACACCCTCTACAACGAAGACATTACCGGCGTCACCCCCTCCATGATCGACATTGGAAGCCAGAAAGTCGAAAGCGGCCGCTACATCACCGATTCCGATTACCAGCACGAGGCCATGGTGTGTTTCATTGGGCACGACTTGGTGAAGGAGTTCTTCCCCAGTGTTGACCCCCTCGGTAAAGAAATTCTGGTCAACGACCTTCCTTTCCAGGTGGTGGGCGTGGCGGAAACCATTGGCAGCACCTTCGGGGAGAGCCAGGATAATTTCGCGGTCATTCCGCTCACCACCTACCGTAAGTTTTTTGCGCCGCGACTTTCCCTGAATATCAATGTCCAAGCCTATGATTCGCGGCAGATGCTGGAGCTGGAAGATGAAGCCCGCGCCCTGTTGCGAGCCCGCCGCCACGTTCCTTACCACGAGGACGACAACTTTGGCATCAACGCCTCCCAAACCATCATGGACTTGTTTGACCGGCTCATGGGCAGCATTTTCGCGGTGACCATCGGAATTGTGTCCGTGTTCATGGTGGTGGGCGGCATCGTGATCATGAACATCATGCTGGCCAGCGTTACCGAGCGCACCCACGAAATTGGTATTCGCAAATCCCTGGGCGCGCGTCGGCGCGATATTCTGACCCAGTTTGTGATTGAGTCGATCGTGATGGCGGGAACCGGTGGCGCCATCGGGGTCCTGCTTTCCTTCATCGTCAGTGCCATTGTGGACCATTTTTTTGCCTCGACGGTACCGATGCGCGCCGTCGTGGTGGGACTGGTGCTCTCCTCCACGGTAGGCCTCTTTTTTGGAATTTACCCGGCCAGCCAAGCAGCCAAACTTGATCCCATTGAGGCCTTGCGCACGGAGAACTGAGCATGGCGATGGCATCCATAGACCAAACCGCTTCGCTTCCGCACGCGCTTCCCGCCCGGTCCAAGGCGGGCGCGGGCTTGTGGGGGACGACTCGCGAAGCCTTCTGGATCGCCCTGGAAGCTTTGCGCGCGCACAAGCTGCGTTCCTTTCTCACCCTCCTGGGGGTGGTGATTGCCACCACCACGCTCATCGTGGTCATGTCCATCATCAACGGCATGAACCTCTATATCGCCGATCGTATTGCCAACCTGGGGGCCAACGTCTTCATCGTCGACCAGTTCAAATGGACCTCCAGCGATGAAGAATGGCTGAAGATGCAGCGGCGCAACAAGCCCATCAGGGTCGAAGACTACGAATTCCTGAAGGACAATCTGCGCGGCTACAAGAACATCGGGGCCGTGGCCTGGGTCTGGCCCCGCCCGACCATCCGTTACGAAACCCATTCCCTCTACGAAGTCAGCGTGCGGGGGACAAGCCCCAGCATGATCGACATCGGGCAGGAGCAGGTGGAGGCCGGCCGCTTCTTCGGGGATACCGAAGACACGCACAGCGCCATGGTCTGCTTCATCGGCCAGGACCTGGTCAGCGAGTTCTTCCCTTCCGTGGACCCCATCGGGAAGGTGGTGAGCATCAGTGGCCTGCCTTTCCGCGTGGTGGGCACGGCGCGGCGCATCGGCTCGACCTTCGGGCAAAGCCAGGACAATTTCGCCGTGATCCCCATCACCACCTTCACCAAACTCTTCGTGCAGCGGCCCCGCTTGGAGATTTCCGTCCAGGCGTTTAGCGACCTGCACATGATGACGCTCGAGGATGAGGTTCGGGCCCTGATGCGCGCCCGTCATCACGTTCCCTACCATGAGGACGACGACTTCGGCATCAACGCCTCGGACACCATCATGGGCATGTGGCAGCAATTAACCGGCAGCATCTTCGGCGTCACCATCGGCATTGTGGCGGTGTTCATGGTGGTGGGCGGCATCGTCATCATGAACATCATGCTGGCCAGCGTCACGGAACGCACCCACGAGATCGGCATCCGCAAATCGCTGGGAGCCAAACGGCGCGATATCCTGTTGCAGTTCGTGATTGAGTCCGGCGTCATGGCGGGGGTGGGCGGGGTGATCGGGATCCTCCTGTCCCTGTTGATCAGCAAGATCGTGGACGTGTTTTTCACTTCCAGCGTGCCTTTAAGCGCCATCCTGGTAGGCCTGACGCTGTCGACGGCCGTGGGGCTGTTCTTCGGCATCTATCCCGCCAGCCGGGCGGCCCGCCTGGATCCCATTGAAGCCTTGCGGATGGAGGCGTAATCCCATGGCCACACCCCGGCAAAATCTCCGCGAAAACCTGATGCTGGCGATGGACACGCTGCGGACTCACAAGTTCCGCTCCTTCCTCACCCTGCTGGGAGTCTTGATCGGCACCACCACGGTCATCGCCGTGGCCTCCATTTTCGCCGGGCTGGACCAGCAATTCGCCGATGCGGCGCGGGATTTTGGCACCCGAACCCTTATGATCTTCAAGTGGGAACCCGGTATCCACTTTGGCCGCCTTCCCCGCGAGGTGCGCATGCGCAAGCCCCTGACACTCGAGGATAGCGTGGCCATCCGGGACGAGTGCCCGTCCATTGAGAAGGTTGCCGCGGAGCAGTTCCTTTGGAACGACAATCCCCCCAGCTTGAAGTACAAGGGCATGGATATCCAGAACTACGACTTCTTCGGCGTCACGCCCGACGATTTCGCCGTGGTGAACGACAACCTTGCCGACGGACGGTTTTTTACCGAGGTCGACAATCTCCATCGCCGTGAAGTTATGGTGATCGGCGCTGACATCGTAAAGCGGTTCTTTGCCAATGATGACCCCATCGGCAAAAGTATTAGCCTCGGGGGGGCCAATTTTGAGGTCATCGGAACCATTGCTCCCCGCAAGGCTTTTCCGGGAGACAGCGGTACGGACCGCGTCGTGAAAATCCCCTACCTGACTTTTCGAAAGTTCTATCCCAACGAAAAGGAGAACTTCCTGGTGGCCATGGCCGTCGAAGGGAAGGTCGATCAGGCCAAGGAAGAAGTGCGTGCCGTACTTCGCCACCGCCGGCACGTGAAGCCCTCGGACCCTGATAATTTCGGCATTTCGACCACCGAAGCATTCATCGAACAATTCCGCAGCATCATGAGCACCGTGGTCCTGGTCACGGTGGTGATTTCCTCCATCGGCCTGATGGTGGGCGGCATCGGGGTCATGAACATCATGCTCGTCTCGGTCACGGAACGGACCCGCGAGATCGGGGTGCGCAAGGCCGTCGGCGCGCGACGCACCGACATCACTTGGCAGTTCCTGCTCGAAGCCATGACCCTGACCGGCGCCGGTGGCGTTCTGGGCATCCTCGCCGGGCTGCTCCTGAGCTTTCTCATTCGGACTTTGCTTCCCAGCCTGCCCTCCAGCGTTCCGCTGTGGTCGATGGTAGCCGGATTCGTGGTGTCGGTCAGCGTGGGTTTGTTCTTTGGAATGTGGCCGGCCATGAAGGCTTCCCGGCTCGACCCCATTGTGGCGTTGCGACACGAATAAGGGCGATTTCGCATTTTCTTTGGGAGTTTGGAAGTACGGAATCCGGCCTGGACCGATGGCCCGTAAGCGCTAAGTTAATGGCTAGTGTGGTGTCCCGCGTAATCTTTGACAATGGGATAATGCCCGGACCCCCTCACCCGTCCCGCCCCGGCTGGTAAGAGCGCCGGCGGCGGTCCACCCTCTCCCCCAAGGAGGCTGTCTCAAAACTCGGCGCGGGGAGTGGAAAGCAGAATGCTAAGTGAAAGGGCATGAGCCAAGAGATACGCGCGAACTATGAGCAGATGGATTTGTTACCGCAGAGTCTAGAGGACTGGGTACCGAGGGATCATCCGGCGCGATTCATTCGCGAGTTCGTGGATGCCTTGGATTTGGTGGAGCTGGGTTTTCCGGAGCGGAAGAGCGAAGAAGGGCGGCCGCCGTATGCGAACGATCTGATGTTAAAGGTATGGTTGTACGGGTATCTGGCGCGCATCCGGGCGACGCGGGAGTTGGAGCGGGCGTGCCGGGAGCACCTGTCGTTGCTCTGGCTGACGGGGCGGCACGCGCCGGATCACAACTCGCTGTGGCGGTTCTGGGCGGCGAACCGGCGGCCGCTGCGGGCGGTGTTTCGCGCGGCGGTGAAGGTGGCGGCGGGACAAGGGTTGATCGGCATGATCTGTCACGCCGTGGACGGGACGAAGATTCGGGCGGTGGCGTCGCGGCGGACGGTGGAGCATCGGAAGGATTTGGAGAAGTTGTTGGCGCGGGTGGAAGCGTCGATGGCGGAGATGGAAGCGGCGGTGGAAGCGGCGGAGCAGGAAGAGACGGGCGAGTATCGATTACCGGAGGGGTTGCAGGAGGCGGCGAAGCTGCGCCAGGCGATCCGGGAGTCGCTGGGAAAGATGGAGGAAATGCAGCGCGATCATCTGCACCCGCAGGAACCGGAGGCGCGGCTGATGCCTTGCGAAGGGCGCTTGGATCCGGCCTACAATGCGCAGGCGGTGGCGGACGCGCAGGCGGGGATCATCGTGGCGCAGACGGCGGTGAATGCGGAGTCGGACCACCAGCAGTTGGTGCCGATGTTGGAGGAAGTGCGGGCGACGGTGGGAGCGGTGGCGCAGGAGACGGTGGGGGATGGGGGATACGCGACGGCGGAGCAGTTGGGCGAGGCCCAGGCGCGCGGGTACGAAGTGCTGGTGGCGCCGGGGGCGGAGACGGGCGGAGCCCCGCGCGGGGATTATGATAGCGCCAAGTTTGCATACGACAGCGAAAAGGATGAAGTGATCTGTCCGCAAGGGCAACGGCTGAAGTTCGAGGGCATGAAGAATAAAGGCCCGCAGCGGCCGGTGGCGCGCAGCTATCACTGTGAGCATTATGCCCAGTGTCCGGTGCGGGCGCTATGCAGTCGGAGGCGGGACGGGCGGAGAATCGAGTTGAGCCCGCAACGGGCGGCGGTGATGCGGCAACGCGAGAAGCGGCGCGATCCGGTAAAGCAGGCCTTGCTGCGGCAACGCAAGGCGATCATCGAACCGGTGTTCGCCACCCTCAAACAAGCCATGGGCTTTCGCCGATGGACGGTGCGGGGACTGGAAAATGTCCGCACCCAGTGGGCGCTGCTCTGCGCGGTGTTCAACTTGAAGAAGATGTACAAATATTGGGTAGCCGACCAGCTCACCCCGGCTTGAGGGGTTCCAGAGCCTGGGCGCGCCGTCGCACCCCGGACTTGGCAACTCACCCTCGATACCCAATCGGCGGACCAATCCCTCTCCCAGGCCGCAAGTTCTGAGACGGCCTCCAAGGGGGGGAGGGAGCAAGTTCAACTCTCCCCTCGCCCCCTTGGGGGAGAGGGTGGCTCGACGAGGCGTTTTCATCAGCCGAGGCGAGACGGGTGAGGGGGTCTCGCCTAGTGTCAACTCTAAGATGGGACACCACACTAGACAGGGTGCGGAAAGAGGCAACTCTGCTGGCATTCGGGGCGAAGCTGCGGCGAGTTTACCTCGCCATATGGCGGCGTAAAGCCGCCTCTACCTCAAACCGACCCTCCACCCGCATTTCCCAGCCAGCAAGCTGGCTGGCAGAAAAGCGGCAGCAAGCTGCCGCACTCCAAAGCTTCGCACGCCCAGACTATCCGGCATGGCCAGCCTGGCCAGGCCGGTGCGCGGAGAACCAAGCATGGCGACCCGAAAGTACCACGAAATTCGCGAGAATTTGATGCTCGCCCTGGATACGTTGCGGACTCACAAGTTCCGCGCCTTCCTGACCATCCTGGGCGTGTTGATCGGCACCACCACGGTTATCAGTGTAGCGTCGATTTTCAAGGGCCTCGACCAGCAACTGGTGGATGTGGCGGAAGGATTTGGGACGCGAACGCTCTTCATCTTTAAATTTGACCCGGGAAAAGTGGGCCCCGCCACCCGGGAAGAGCGCCTGCGCAAGGACCTGACTTATGAGCAGGCTATGACCCTCAAGGAATTGTGCCCTTCGGTGCAGGCGGTGGGGGTGGAAATCTTTAAGCGTGGGCCTGCCGTGACCGCCAAGTACAAAGGGGTGGAGATGGTCGACACCAATTTCGCCGGAGCCAACGCGGAGGATTTCGAGACCCTCAACGCCGACCTTCAGGACGGCCGTACTTATACCAACCTGGACGACCTGCATCGGACGAATGTGGCGGTCATTGGGGACGCCGTGGTGCAAAGGCTGTTCGTGGGTGAGGATCCGATTGGCAAGGAACTCCAGGTGGATGGACATACCTTTGAAGTCATCGGAGCGCTCACCAAACGCAAGTCTCTGGTGGGTGACAGCGGGAACGATCGTGCGGTGCTTATCCCCTACTTCACTTTCAAATCGCTTTATCCCAGTTCGAAGGAGATTTTCGTCACCGCCATGGCGTTTCCCGGCAAGTTGGATCAGGCCAAAGATGAAGCCACCGCCGTGCTCCGCCGGGTGCGCAACGACAAGCCCGGCGCGCCGGACAGCTTTGGCATTGCCACGGCACAGACGCTTATCTCCAACTTCCGTGACATTATGAGCATGGTCGTGCTGGTGACCATGGTGATTTCCTCCATCGGCCTCATGGTCGGCGGCATTGGGGTGATGAACATCATGTTGGTGTCGGTCACCGAGCGCACCCGCGAAATCGGGGTGCGCATGGCCATCGGCGCGCGGCGCAGCGATATCACCTGGCAATTCCTGTTGGAAGCCATGACCCTGACCGGCACCGGGGGCGTGCTCGGAATCCTCGCGGGCGTGACGCTCACCTTCCTGATCCGAGCCCTCGGCTGGTACTCCGCCGTTCCCCTCTGGTCTGTCGTCATGGGCTTCGCGGCTTCCGTGAGCATCGGCCTGTTCTTTGGAATGTGGCCCGCTCTGAAGGCTTCCCGCCTCGACCCCATCGTGGCCTTGCGGCACGAATGAGTCCGACTCCAGGTTAGGCTTGGGAAATTGGAGTTTGGGGATCCCGTGACCCGTTTCCCGATTCCCGTAAAAAACTCCTCGGGCGTCCATGGGGCATCGAATGAGCGGAGAGGCGCTCAAGGCAGGAAGTCCATAGACGCCCGAGGAAACTAAGCAAAAATCGCAAACCCCGCGTAACCCAAACTCGCGCCCAACATTGCGCCCACCACCACATTGCTCAGGAAGTGCATTCCCAATACAATGCGCGACGTGGCCACGCTCAGCGCGCAAATCAACAGGGCGCCCATCAGGCACGGATAAAAACTGCCCACCGCTACCATGAAAGCGAAGGCCGTAATGGTATGGCCGGAGGGAAACGAGAATTGGTCCGGCGGCAATAGCTTGGCCCAGCAATGCGGCTCCCAGGCGTTCGGCCGCTTCCTTCCCGTCAATTTTTTTAGGACAACAAAGAGAACGGCCCCGGCGCCGCAAGCCGTCCACGCCGCGGTTACCGCCGTGTACCGTGTGGAGCCTCCGAAGACTACCACCAGCGCGCTCAGCGCGTACCAGAGCCAGCCGTCGCCCCCGCGCGTGGCGAGAATCATCCAGAGGCGGAACCAGCGCGGCGGCCGCCACCGGTGCACGCGCCGCATCAGGCGATGGTTGCGCGTGGCGATGAAATCGAGCATGTGGCCCGGAAGCGTCATGCGTTGGCCTCCCCAGGGGCAGCCCGCATTCCCCCTGTGGAAGGTCTCCTTTCAAGACCCCGCCAGCGTTCCCAGCGGCTTCCCCAGCGCCGCCCGAACAGGTCTTCCACCACGTAGTTTAGCAGGGTCACCATGGGAACCGCCAGCGCCAGGGGAGCGAGAAGCCTGGCCATGGGATTTTCTTCCATCATCGCGGCGCCGATCTGCCACACGTCGCGCGCCAGGCGCCAAAAACTTCCTGACCGCCCTAGCGCCTGCCCCTGCCCGCGCCGCAGGCCGTCAAAAAATTCCGCCTTGTCGCGCGCGCCCGCTACGCGCGTGCAGGCACTCCCCAGCGAGTATAGCGCATGCGCGTCACTGCCGCCCAGCATGGCCCGGCCCGAGTGCTTCGCCATCCGCTCCGCCAAACGGTTGCAGCGCTCCAGGAGGTGGCCATTGCGCACTTCCACGGCGGGGAAGGCGCCGTCGACCCACTCGAAGTCCTCCAGCGAGCGCCGGCCTGTCAGGGCGGAGAAGGCGTGGTTCACACTGTAAAAAAGTTGTTCTTCGTTCA
>CAVQYM010000013.1:0-304188 GCA_963718175.1 uncultured Acidobacteriota bacterium | reverse complement strand
TCGGCGGAGCTGCGTAAATGGTGATTCGGTGAGGGCTCAGGACCAGCGAGGCGCGAGCGGATGACCGATGCGCTACGTGTACTCCGCAAGGATATCGTCCATGCTGTCTCCGACGCCGTAGCCGAGATTGTGGCTGATGTTGCGTACGCGATCCAGCCTAGCAAGGAAGTCGTCCCGGGTGTTGACGGGCAATGTAATCGCAAGGGCATGGGCCTGCTCGAACGTATGTACCAGTGCGTTGAGGTAACTCTCGTCATCGTTTCCGAACTCGCAACAGAACCCCGCCGCCCGCTCGCAATAGAAAACCATCAACTCTGCCAAGCCACCGGGTTCGCCGACGGCCTTCTTGTAATTGGAAATGGCCTGCTTGGCTTTGGCGACGGAGGTGTCCTGATTCCGAAAGACGTCAGGCCAAAGCCAGCGATCTATAGTCTGCCTGTACGGTTTTAGGACGTCCTCGCTCAGGCCCAAACGGGCGTGAAGAAACACCTGATTATCCTTGTGCGCAGCGTAGAGATCCTGGACCAGGCTCAGCAATCCTGTACGATCAAAAGGGGCGAGCTTGGCCTTGACATCTATCCACGTCGGTTGCGATTTTGATGGACGATTGATCATATGCGGTTCGATTCTACCAACGCAGCATTCTGGATGGTGGGGGCCGACGTGAGTTCAGAACTGGTAACCTTGAGCCACCCAGTAGTGCCAATCGCCGATGGCCTCAGTGGTTGATTGGTCGGCGTCGAGGGCGGTTAGTTGCGACAGGGGAACGGCCATCTTCCTGCCCTGCCAACGGATCAGCACGAGCATGTCGCTGACGCAAGCATCTTCGGGGGCCAGGCGCTGGACTTCCACCGTTTCGCCCTTGCGGAGTGGTGAAACCGCCTTGGCCACGATACACTTGGCCTGGAAGGGGAAGCGGATTTTGTTCTCCAGGTAGTAATACCAGCCCAGGGCCTGCTCCTCCGGTCCATACGCGTCCACGATTGCTTCGTTCTGGATTCGGTCCTCTCGGATGGAGTCCTTTTTAAGTTTCGCCATCTTCGCTATCGCTCCTTCGCCGTGAGGATGCGCCGCACCGACGTCCGGCCGATCAGCAAGCGGCGGGCGATTTCCGCTTTCGTGACGCCGGCGCGGTAGAGCTTCCGTATCTGGCCGGCGTGGAGAGCCGCCGTTGCGGGCCGGCCCAGCTTCTTGCCGTTCTGCCGGGCGTGTGCCAGACCGGCGCGCACCCGTTCCTGCAGAATCTCCCGTTCGAACGCGGCGAACACGGCCAGTAACGCGGCCATCGCCCGCCCGGATGGTGTAGTCAAGTCCAGGGCTTCGTTCAGGGAGACAAAGCCGACCCCGAGATGCTCCAGTTCCTGGAGTGTCGCGAGCAGGTCCGTCACTGACCGGCCCCAACGATCTAAGCGCCACACCAGCACCACATCGATGTCGCGGCGGCGCGCGGCATCCAGCAACTCCTCCCGCTGTTGCCGTTGCGATGCGCCACTGCCGACCTCTTTAACTTGCGAGGCAATGGTCCAGCCCCGCCGGCCGGCGTATTCCCGCAGTGCACGGATCTGTAACGGAATGGTCTGTTGGTCATTGGTGGAAACACGGGCGTAAAGACCCACGCGGAGTTCGGTTTTGGCCCGTCCGGAGGGGTGGCCAAAAACCCTTGGCGATTTCGGCTTTCGGGAGGCCCGTTTTTCGGCCATTTCAGGATGTCCCATCCGCCTGGCCGCAGACTATCCTTTTCGGCCAGACCGAAGGCATTCTACTGCAAGGGGGGGTTAAGCGGGAGGCTGACTTGTGCCGGCCTGTGGCAGTGCCTGCCGGTAATTCCAGGGCATCCAGTCCGCCGGGTGCTGGGTAAGTTCCTCGGCGTGTTTCTGCAATTCGATCAGGTACTCGAAGGGATTGACGCCGTTTAATTCGCACGTATGAATCAGGCTCATGTGGAGATCCCCCATTTCGGCGCCGTTCTCGGTCTTATAGAACAGACTATTCTTTCGATGCAAAATGCATTTCTTCAGAGCCCGCTCGACGAGGTTCGAATCCAGCGGCGCGCCCGCTTGGCGGAGGAACAGCGTCAGCCGAGTCCAGCGTTTCAAGCAATAAGTGATGGCTTCGCCCAGCCCCGAGTTGGGCTCCACTTTCTTTTCGTTGAACTGTGCCTCGAACCAAGCGTGGAGGGCATCCATCACCGGCTGGCTGCGCTCCTGGTGAAAGCACAGCCGCGCCTCGGGCTCGAGACCCCGCCGCTGGGCCTCGGCCTCGTAACCATACACGTCGCGAAAGCTTTCCAGCACGAACCGGCACTCCTCGGGGAAGTTCGGCGTCACCTCGACGAAGCGGCGCCTCGCGTGCGCGTTGCAGTTTCCCCAGAGAATTTCCAGCTTCTCCTTGAGCTTCGGCACGTTGCGTGACAAGGCATCCGACATTTGAATGGGCGGCGCGAGTCCCTTTGCCCGCTCGACGAACACCCGGGCGAGGTTCTCCCCGGCATGATTCCGCCCGGTGAAGAACAGCGCGATCCGCCGCCCCTGCCGCGTCGTCGACACGATCCCGGAGGTGAACAGTCCCGTCCGTTCCTTGGAGCTCGACGAGGCTTCTTCCTCCGCGCGCTGAGGACTCGCCCTCGCCAGCGCCAGGATCTTCATGCTGGTGTCATCGTTATAAAAGACTTCGCCTTGCGCGGCCTGGCGGATCAACTCTTCGAAAGCGGGCCGAATCAATTCGGCTCTATCCGCGACGATTTCACACTGGGTCGAAGCCGGCAGCGGAATTCCCAGGCTTGCCTCCAGCCTCTCCAGTCGATCCCACGGAACGCCACTGCCGTACTTCAACAGCGCGATCATCGCCGCCGCGCTTTCATCGTACTTTTTCTCGCCCACATCTTGCGGCGCTTCTGCCTCGTAAGCCTCGCCGCACAGGTTGCAGCGCAGACGTTCTAACTCGTAGACTTGGGCGGCAATCGGCGCCTGGCCCATCACTCGGATGCGAATTCCGGGCTCTTTCTGCAGGTACACCTTTCCCTTCAAACAACCTGGGCAGTGATTTCCAGGCTGCAAAGAACCGTGCGCGATTTTGATGCGCTCGGCGCCCCGATACGCCTGGGCGCCATTGCGCCCGTGCCCCGGCTTCGGTGGATCCTTTGCTTTGGAAGGCGGAGAGTTTTGCGGAGGGCCCTTGATCCCGGCTTGCTCCAGCACCTTGCTGGTCTTCTCCGTGCTGGGCTTCGACAACAGCGCGCGGAGTTGGCTGATCGTCGTGTTCTTTTCCCCGATCCTCTCGATCAGAACGTTCAGCGCCTGGATCGCGTCTTCCAGCCTCTGACAGTCCTCTTTGCTCAACGGCCCTTGACGCGCCCGCTCCACCAATGCGGTCAGCTCTTCTAGATTCACTTCGATCGGTTCCTTCGCCGGTTTCATCCCTTCGCTCCGCTCCGGGCGGTGTTTACTCGACCTTCGCCAGCAGCTCACGAAAGCGCGGCGTGAGCGGATAGCCCAGCACTTCTTTGATCGACCGGTTCGGTCGCTTGTTCGGGCAGTTCTTGCCCCGCCCCGTCGTGCGCCCCATCACCACCCAGTTCGCCGCCCGATAACACGTGCCGCGGTAGCGTTCGGGATCGACGAAGGTCTCGAGAAAATAGAGGGGATGCCCGTAGATCCGTTCCCAGTCGGCCGCGATTCTTCGCGCCATCTGACCGAGAACGTGTGACGCCAAATGCGGGACGCGCACCCAAGGCAAAATGAGATAGCGAGGATTATAAGCGAGAAAACGGATATTGCGGCGCCGCGCCTCTGCACTCCAGCCGATAAAGCGATCGCGGGCGCCCAGATGCCGCGGGGCCGACGACCAGGCGAGGCAGGCAATCACCCGGCCCGCAGCCGAGACCAGATATTTGACGTGTTCCCCAACCGGCCGCGCGTAGCCGAGGGGATGATACTGGGCGACAAGGTAGTTGAAGAGCGGCTCCTCAGGCGTGCGCCGCACTTGCTGAAATTCCAAGGGCCGCAACACCCGCAGGGGCGCTTCCAGAGGCGTGGTATCGAGCAGAAGCGGAGTCAGGACTTTCTCCCAGTGCGTGGCGCGCCGGGCCGAGGGGTTGCGATGCACTTGCCGCGCGGGCGGCAACTCCAGGCGTCCCGCCCGCTCCAGTTGCAAGAGGAGTCCCCGGCAGACCATATCGCGGGGAGCGCCATTAGCCTGCCTCCACCCCCACGCCTCGCATAATCGCAGCGAAAGCTGCCGCCGGTTGGTGCCGGGATGTTCGGCGATCAACTGACGGATAAATTCCACTTCCGCCGCGGTGATGATTCGGCCCCGGTAGCGAAACTCTCCCTCCATGCCCCCGAGCGTAACAGAGACGAAATAAGAACGCAAGCCCCCAGCGCCATTTTTTCTCAGCCGGGGACGCTGACCGGCCGCCAGACGGGAGCCGCCGGTGCCGAGGCGGGATCCCCGCCCGCCAGCAGCACGTAAAACTCGTGCGCCTCCAGGGCTTTCGTCACCCCCGTCAGGCTCACCGGCCAGAAACCGAAGCGCCCGCGCGAGAGCCGCTTCTGGCACAACCAGAATCCCCGGCCGTCATAAGCCAAGATCTTCAGCGCCGTGCGCCGACGGTTGCGGAACACGAACAGCCGGCCCGAAAAAGGGTCCGCCTGCAACTGCTCCTGGCACACCCGCGCCAAGCCATCAATCCCGTTGCGGAAATCCACCCCTTCCACCGCCACCAGGATGCGAGTCTGCGGGCTGACCTGGATCATGCCTCGCCGCTCCACAACGCCCGGCTCAGGGCGACCAACTCGGCGGGGGCGACACCTTTGATCTCGATGCGCATCCGGCCCCGCGGCCCTTCCAGCTCCACCACGGCTCCAGGAAAACTACCGGGAGGCGGTGCCATCAGTTCCACAAACGTCGGCGGTGCGGTGCGCCGTGCACGGCGCGGGCTCTCTGCCAGGGCCTTCACCATGCGCCTCTTCACTGTCGGCACCGCAGCTTCCGCCCGCTGCTTGAGCTTGCCATACTCCAGATGCAGAGCTTTCGCGGTGGGATTAATCCCATGCGCGCGGGCCAGTTCTCCCGCCGCCGCCCACAAAGAATCCGAAATCGGCACGCGGCGAGTGTGCGAACTCCGCCACCGCTTGAGACGCAGGTAAACCTTCCGCATGTCAGGGGGAATATCAGGAATCTCGGCGGCCATCGTCTGTCCTCCTTGCCCCGCGGGGCTAAAGACAGACGTTAGCAACTTCGGTTAGATCAAGTCATGCAGCCTTGCCGAAAGCACACAATCAAAAGCTTGAACCCTTCCCGTAAGGCTCCGGGCGGTCGCACTAAGAGTTCTGGGGTCACGCCGGCACACGCATGTTTGGTGCCAAATATCTTTCACTGGTCCAAAGATTTCTCAAGCTGCCGACCTTCCATGCTGTGGTGGTTGGTAAGCTTAGGTGCTCCCCACGAAACTCGTAGGTTCTGCTCCACGTGTTTGTTGCGTCGATTACAGTTTCCGTCCTGCCTTATTTGCAGGTTCCAGGATTGCGATTCAGAAACACGCTTTCTCGATTCTGAACTCCCGTCTAAGACACATGCCCAGGGTTTTTGATTCAAGATCACGCTAAGTGTAAGACATCAGAGGCATTAGCCTCTCTTCGCGCGTTGGTTAAGTTCTGCCGCCCCGACCGCCCGGACAGTCCCGTCGTAGCCGTTTGACAGAAAAAATAGTTCGGCATATCAAGTTTATTGGATGGCAAGGGCACAGGCACAAAGGAAGAATAGGAATCTGTCCACTGCACCCACGTAATGATCGGATTCTGTGAACGCTGGTGGACGACTTCAAGGGACTGAAATCGAGAAGGATCGGGATTAGTGTGGATTCGGTTATGGAGCATGAAACCCTTTTATGGGGCACGAACATTGAATCGTAGCTGACCTGAGAGGTTATGAGCTGCATGTCAAATGAAATTGAAACACTTCTTACAAGCCAGGAAGCATCACAGGTTCTGAAGATTCATCCGAAAGTGCTTGAACGAATGGCGAAGCGCGGCGAAGTGCCAGCGCTGAAGGTTGGCAAGTTCTGGCGGTATCGTGCAACAACGCTGGACGCCTGGATTGATTCAAGGCTAAAATCATCCCGCCAACCGTGCCGCATAGAAACTCAATTTTGATTGGAGGGACTATGCAGGCACGATACCAGTATGGAAATTTGACTCTTCGAAAGCGGAAGAAAGGGCCGAACGCGTGGCAATTTCGCTGGATGGAAAACGGTAGACCCAAGTCAGTGTTAGTGGGAACGCTCGAAAAACTGCCGACTCGCGTGGATGCGGAGCGGGCGGTCGAACACCTTCGCATCAAGATCAACGCCCCAGTTCCCGAAGCACAGTTCCACCGCGCCACGGTAGGGGGCTTGGTTGATCGGTTTGTGGCGGAGGAAATGGCAAAAGATCGTCGGTTTATCACACAGTCCGTTTATCGCTCCTATCTGGACCGGCACATTCGGCCCCGGTGGGGCAGTACGCTGTTAGAAAAGGTCCGCCCGGTCCCGGTGACGGATTGGCTCGCGTCCTTGGTGCTGGCTCCAAAGACCAAAAGTCACATTCGCAACCTGTTTCACCTACTCTTTCAGTGGGCCTGTCGATGGGAGTTGACGGACCGGAATCCCATCCAATTCGTCCGGCAAAGCAACCGGCGATTAAAAGACCCTCGCGTGTTGACGCCGAAAGAATTCCAGGCACTCTGCGGGGCATTAAAAGAACCCTACAGCACCATGATACTCGTGGCGGCCTGCCTAGGCCTGAGGGCCAGCGAAGTCATGGGCCTCAAGTGGGGAGACATCGAGTGGGATAAACTGCAAGTGTTCGTGAGGCGCAGCGTGGTCGCGGGTCATGTGTCTGACACAAAAACCGAATCCTCTAAGAAGCCCGTACCGCTTGACGCTTCCTTGGCCACGGCACTACTGCGATGGCGGGGCCTGGCTAACTATGTCACAGACTCAGACTTTGTTTTTGCGGGGGAGTCCGGCAACTCCCGCTGGCAGGGGATGATTCTCACGGACTATATCAAGCCTGCGGCTGTCAAGGCAGGGATTCAGGGGAAGGTCGGGTGGCATACTTTCCGGCACAGCTACCGGGCGTGGCTCAAGCGGGCCAGCGCTCCGGTGGAGGTACAGAAAGAGCTAATGCGGCACTCCAACCTGAAAACGACTTTTGAGATTTACGGTTTGGAACCGGATGTCACCCCGCAGAATCGAGCAGCTAACAGTGGGGTGGTTAAACTGCTCTTGGGAGCCTAACTTGTACCAGTTTGTACTTTTCGGGTTCCGGATTTTGACGCTAAATCTTGTATTTTGTTGGCTCCTCGGCCAGGACTCGAACCTGGAACCCTTCGGTTAACAGCCGAATGCTCTACCATTGAGCTACCGAGGAGTATACCTACACTTTTGACATCGGCTGAATCAGACTTTAAGTTTATAGCATAAGGGGAAAATTCTCGTCAACTGTGACGCGCCAATATTATCCCACGGGGGGGTCGTCAAATTGCCTGCCGGAATAACCGCCGCCACAAATAGGAATTTAGCCTATCCACGCCCCAAGGTCCTTTCTTCTCGGCCCAGCCTGGCCACCGGAAATGTATGTCATTGAGGCTTCATGCCGAGCTTGCGCAGGAAGGTCATCACGGGGCTGCAAGCGGTCAGAATGTCCGCTGCGAGCAATGAGGAGCAGGGAAAAGATTCTCTTTCCAATCATGGGCATTTTGTCCCTTGAAGGGGTGAAGATCTTTCTCGTGCAAACATGACTAATCGTGGGCATTCGCGGACTATCCACAATGCTTTCGCAAATACCCCCCCCTCACCTGGCAATTCCAAATTGCCGCCGGCTCTTCCCCGCATGGCTGAAAAACCCCCGCTAGCGCGTGACCGCCGGTGAGTCAGGCGCCCGCTCGCCGGTAGGGGGCCTGTCCGAGAAAGGACGTGCCGGCGATACGATTCAGTAAAATCGCATTCCCAAGCGGGAAGTGCGATACTAGAAGTGATTCGCAACTTCAGGTCGTTACACTGGGAGAAAGCCCTGCGTGAATACTCAAATCGAACAAGCACTTGAAATTCTAAAGTCCGGGAATCGGCAGGATGCCGAGCGGGCGCTTGAAACTCTACAAGGAGTGGTTTACGGATTTGGAATGAAGGTTTGTGGAAGCCACGAGGATGCTCAAGACACCGCCCAGGAAACCCTCATCCGCTTGGCACGACAGCTCAGAGAGTTTCCTGACGCCCGCGCGCTTTCAGTATGGCTTTACAAAGTGGCTAAAACCCAGTGCTTGATGAGCCGCCGGAAAAGCAAGTTTGCCCCTGCGCAAATGCTCTCGCTGGATGACTTGATGCCCAAGGACTCCGTCCTATCACCCGCGGGGACAAAAACCTGGCAGATAACGCCGGAGGAGATTGTCCTAAATCAGGAATTGCGGAGCAGGCTGGAGGACGCCATCCTGGCCCTCCCGAAGCATTACCACCTGGTCTTAATCCTTCGTGATATGGAACAACTCGATACTCGAGAGGTGGCGGAGGTGATGGGCATTTCCGAAGAGACGGCGAAGATGCGACTGCACCGAGCGCGCGTCTTTGTTCGCAACGCGCTCGCTGGGTATGTTCAGCATCTCCGGGAAGGAGGAAGTAGAAGCCATGCCTGACCGGCGCTGTAAACGCATCTTCGCGATGCTCTCGGACTACCTGAATACCGAGCTTCCGGTGAAGAATTGCCGCGAGTTGGAGCGTCACCTGAAAGGCTGCGAGCCTTGCATCGCCTATCTCGAAAGCCTAAGAAAAACGGTCGAGGCGTGCCACTGTTATCGAGTGCCCAAGATCCCTGCTCCCTCAAAAAAGGTGCGGGAAGCTATGTGGTTGGCCCTTCGATGAAGTTTCGGCACGCCTGCGTAAACACGCGCCGGGACCCCTTCAGGGTCGGTCAATAAGGGATTGAGGCGATCCGTGGGCGGGTACCAAAAGCGTGCCCTTGCCCACGGCTACTCACTTTCAACCCCTTCGGGGTTCCGACGGCGGCAGGGGACTCGCCTGCGGGGCCTGCGGTTCCGCGTTCCGTTCGTTTAATGCTTGGAGCCTCTGCCGGACCACTTCGGCATCCGGATAGGCTTCCTGCAATTCCGTCAGTTGGCGATGCGCGTCGTCGAACTTATTCCCGGAAAGCAGATTCTCCACCCGGCTCAATCCCTCTTTCAGGCGTTGCTGCTGCTCTCGCCCCTGGCGATCCTGTTGAATTTGGGCGAGCAGGTTGGTAGCCTGAGTGCTGGCCGGGTCAAGTTGCAGCGCTCTCTGGAACTCGCGTTCCGCGACATCGGGGTGCCCCTGGCGCATGGCGCGCTGACCCGCGCTGATCGCCTCACGGACTTGCCGCAGGCGGTCACGTTCCTGGACCGCCCGCACTTTCAGGTCACGCACGCGCGAGTCGCCGGGGTCCAGCCCCTGCGCCTCGGTAAGAATCCGTACGGCCTCACCAAACTCACCATGGTCAAAAGCCAGTTGGCCCTCCTCAAGTAAACGGGCCACCTTCATTTGCTCGTCAAGCTCCAGCAGCTTCTGCTCAATCTCGACGGAATCGGAGAACTCCTGTTGCAATTCCCGCAGGGCGTCTTGCGCATCGGCGAATTTCCCCTCGGCCACCAGGCCGTCGGATTGCCGTAACGTCGCCCGGAACCGCGCCTCCCGCTCACGCGCGGCCTGAGCCTGGCGAAATTGCTCCCAAAGGCTGATCGCCTGGGAATTCGCCGGATCGAGTTGAAGGGCCCGCTGGAACTCCTGTTGTGCCGTGCTCGCATCCCCCTGGCGCAAGGCCCTCTGGCCTAAGCTCAAAGCTTCACGGGCTTGCCGCAGGCGGTCGCGCTCTTTGACCGCCCGTTCCTTCAGCTCGCGCGCCTCATGGTCCTCCGGATCCAGGCTCAGGGCTTCGGTAAACGCCCGAACGGCTTCCGCATATTCACCCTGCTGGAGGGCGTGCTTGCCGTCCTGAACGAGTTCCCGCGCCCGGACGAGCGGGTCCAATATTTTCAGCCTCAGGTGGACCTCATCCGAGTTGGAAAAATCTTGCTGAAGTTCCCGGAGGCGGTTTTGCGCATCCTCGTACTCCCCCGCGGAAACCAGGTTGTCCGTCTGCTGCAACGCTTCCTTCAGCCGGAAATCCCGCTCGCGCGAAAGCCGATCCCCTCGGCTAATGGCTTGCTCCGCTTCCGCCACTAGCCTCTTGGCTTTGCCTGCCGGCGTGAGCCGCTGGAGTTCCGCAGTAATCTCGTTGTGCAGGCGCTTTGCATCTGCGTGGGTATTATCGAGGATCAGGACCGCACGCGCCTTCTCCCGAGCGGCGTTGAAATCACCCTGCTCCCGAAGCTCCTTCGCTTCCAGAAGCAGGTCGTCAATAAAACTTAATTGCAGGCCGCGGGCGATGGGAAGAAGATCACCCAGCAATTCATCCAGTGACTGATAGCGCTCGTCAATGTTCTTCTTCAAACCCTTGCTGATGACCATGTCGAGACCGGCAGGCACTCCCGGGCAGCAGCGGCTAAGAGGTTCCGGTTCTGCGCCCAAAACTCCGGCGACGATGTCCGCGACGTTTGACCCATCAAAAGCCCTCTTGTAAGCAATGAACTCATACAGAACGCAAGCCACGGACCAGAGGTCAGACCGGCTATCGACGCACTCGTCGTTGATCTGTTCCGGGGAGGCATAGGGAATGGTGCCCAGGAACGCCCCGGCCTGGGTGAGGTTGGTGGATTCCCAATGGACGAGGCCGAAATCCACCACCTTGACGTTCCCGTCATTCGTCACCAGGATGTTCGCGGGCTTCACGTCGCGATGCACAAGCCCCTGTTTGTGCGCGTAGCTGAGGCCCTCGCAGACCTGTTGCACCAGCTTCAGTTTGGCGGCAAGAGGAACTTTGGCGCGCCGGTTGATGATGTCCTGGAGGCTTTCTCCCTCGACGAATTCCATCGCGATGTAGGGGCGGCCGTCCGCCTCTCCCAAATCGTAAATTGTCACGATGTTCGGGTGCTGAAGAGCCCCGGCGGATTGCGCCTCTCGGTAAAAGCGTTTGAGGATTTCGGGGTTGGAAACCAGCTCCGGAGTGACCGTCTTGAGCGCCACCAAGCGCCCTATGAATGGATCACGGGCCTTGTAGACAACTCCCATGCCGCCCTGGCCGAGTTCCGCAACGATCTCGTACTTGCCGATTTTCGGCACAACTTGGGGGTCCATCAGCCTGCACTCTCAGCCTGGCAGATCTCTGTCAGGAGCACCGTGATATTGTCGGGACCACCGCCCTCATTGGCGCGCACAATCAGGTGCGCAGCTTTTTCATAGAGTCCCATCTCCAGTTGCAAGGTCTCCACGATTTCTGCGGGAGAAACAACTTTGTACAGCCCGTCACTGCACAGCAAAAGAAAATCATGGGGCTCGAGATCAATTGCCGTCATGACGACGTCGATTTCCGCCTGCGCCCCCACGGCTTGGGTCAGCATCTCCTGGATATGCGCATCCAGCATGATGGAGTCTCCGCCGCGGCGACGCAACCGGTTTCCAATGGTCTGATCCTGGGTCAATAAAATCAGATTTCCGTCACGGAACAGGTAGGCGCGCGAGTCCCCCACCTGCGCCAGTTCCGCGCGCGCTCCGTGCAAGAGCGCTGCCGTCAAGGTCGTCCCCATCGTCAGGTGCTCGGCGTAATCTTGTGCGTGGGCGAAGAGCGCTTTGTGCGTGCTCTCAACTGCTCTTTGCAGGGCAGCGGGCAAGTCCGGTTGACCATCTCCTGAGGCAGGGAATTGGTCGATTATTTCCTTGGTCAGGTGTTCAACACAAAAGCGGCTGGCTATCTCGCCGCCAAAGTGGCCACCCATGCCATCCGCGACCGCCACCAGCAATCGGCCATTTTCAATATCAACAAGACCCGGCTCACCATCTTGCGGAGTACCACTGGCGAGCAGGGGGAGAACCAGATGATGGTCTTGATTGTTGCGCCGTCGGCGGCCCACATCGGTGACGTGAGCGACCCGTGCGCACAGTCGTAGAACGCCCTTCTCTGCGCCACCGAAAGGCGATGGTCCTAGCCCCTGATCCGCCACGCGGAACACTCCTCCTCTTCTCCTGCTCTGTCTAGCCCCTCGGCCAGGATTCCTGTACCGGTGCAGTTTAACCAAAAGAGGCGTCGTTTGAAAGCTTGACAAACCATTATAATCCATTAAATGCCCTCATAGCTCAAATGGGGCATGGATTGGACTAATTTGCGGTGGGATGGAACCCGGGAGGTCGGCTTATGCGGCAAACGGTACAGGCTCTAATTCCGGCGAAGCGGTGGATGGGCATTCTCGCCGTGGTTGCCTTTTATCACGGCTTGGGGATGGTGGGGGCCAAGGCTCAGACGGTAGATTCTTCCGCCATCCCCCCGATACCCAGCGTGCTCTATGGCGCTGCTTATTATCACGAATACATGCCGTACGAGCGGCTCGATCAGGATGTAGCTCTCATGCAGCAGGCTGGCCTCAGCGCGGTGCGCATGGGAGAATCCACCTGGAGCTTGTGGGAGCCCGCCGACGGCCACTTCGAGTACGCGTGGATGGACCGCGTCGTCGCCGCCCTGGGGAAGGCGGGCATCAAGGTCATTATGGGGACACCCACCTACTCGATTCCCACCTGGCTCTATCATGCCCATCCGGAAGTCCTGGCGCGGCCGCTGGGCGGGGGTGAGACGTTCTACGGCATGCGGCAGAACATGGACACGGATAGCCCTGTTTACCGCTTTTACGCCCAACGGGTGATTCGCCACCTGGTGGAGCACTACAAGGACAATCCCACGGTGATCGGCTGGCAAATTGACAACGAGACCTCGGCTTATGGCGCTTCGAACCACGACGTCTTCGTGGGGTTCCTGAATCACCTGCGCGACAAGTTCGGCACGACCGACAATCTGAATAAGGCATGGTTCCTCAATTACTGGGGCGAAGACCTCAACACCTGGGAAGATCTGCCCACGCGCGACAGCGCCCAGAGCACCGGCTATAAGCTCGAGTGGTCGCGCTGGGAGCAGATGCGGGTGACCGATTTTCTGGCCTGGCAGGCCGCGCTGGTCCGCGAGTACCGCCGGCCCGACCAATTCGTCACCACCGATTTTGGCGGCGCCATGCGTCAAAATGTGAATGAGGAAGCGATCGCCGCCGTCCTGGACATCCCCGCCATCAACGTCTATCACGGCACGCAGGACCACTTTGACGGCGCGCAGCAATCCCTGAACGAGGACTTCGCCCGTTCCCTGCGGGGAACGAATTTCCTGGTGACGGAGACCAACGCGCAAACCACGGATTGGACCTCGGCCTTCCAATTCCCCCCCTATGACGGTCAGTTGCGCGAGGATGTTTACACCCACCTCGCCAACGGCGCGAACCTGGTGGAGTACTGGCACTGGGCGTCGATTGCGGCCAATCAGGAGACCTACTGGAAGGGGGTACTGTCGCACGACTTGGAACCCAACCGCGCCTATGCCGAAGTTTCGCGCACCGCCCACGAACTGCAAAAAATCGGGCCGCACCTCGTGGACCTGAAGATCTCGAACTCCGTGGCCATCCTGTGGAGCCGCGACTCCCTCAATGCGATTGAGTTCATGCCCTTCGCCCTGGGAGGTCCGCAGTGGTCGCAAGCCCACCCAAAGGCCGACTACGCTTCGCTGGTACGGCAACTCCACAAGGCGCTCTACGAGTTGAATGTGGGCGTGGACTTTGTCTTTCCGGAGACACCGGACTTCTCACGTTACAAGCTGCTGGTGGTTCCGGCGCTCTACATCGCGGATGACGCCCTCTTGAACCGCATCGCGGATTACGTGAAGAACGGCGGCCACGTGGTGATGACGTTCAAGAGCGGTTTCGCCAATGAGAATTCGGCCGTGCGCTGGGTGCGGGCGCCGGGACCGCTGCGCGCGGCGGCGGGCTTCAGCTATCAGGAGTTTTCCAATCTCGAGCAGCCGTTGGCGCTCAAAGGGGATCCCTTCCATGCGGGGGGTGAGAACAAGGTCAGCTACTGGGCGGAATTCCTCCTGCCGGAACAAGCCGAGGTACGCGCCTGGTACGATCATCCCTTCTTCGGACGCTGGCCGGCCATCACCGAGAACCATTACGGGTCGGGGACTCTGCTCTACGAGGGAACGTATCTATCCGATACGCTGCAAAAGCACGTGCTGCTGGACGTCCTGAAGGAATCCGCACTCGCCGGGCCCGATCAGCAGTTGCCCGCGGCGGTTTGGGTAAGGCACGGGATGAACCGCCAGGGCAAGCGGCTCCATTACTACTTCAATTATTCGAGTGAAATGAAGTCCTTTGCCTATGCCTATGGGGCGGGGAAAGATCTTCTGACCGGCGGCGCCATCACCGCTTCGCAATCGATCACGCTCCAGCCGTGGGACGTGGCGATTGTGGAGGAAGACTAGTCGTGCAGGGCCCCGCTCAAGAGATCACGGTGAACCGTCAACGCGCCGGTGCCATGGTAATCGACAAAGCCCATTTTCCTGAACTTGTTCATGAAATGACTCACCCGGGACCGGGTGGTGCCGACCATTTGGGCCAAGTGTTCCTGATGGATTCTGGGAAATGCCGTTCCGTCTCGGCTTTCCGGGCCAAAACTCGTAAGCAGCAAGAGAATCCGGGCCAGGCGCTTCTCACTGAAATTGAAGAGTCGATCCACAAAATCTTCCTCGATTCGAACCATACGAGAAAGCAGGTACGCAATCATGAGCTTGGCGAAGGCAGGCTCGTGATGGATGAGGTGAACCAGGGTTTCCTTTTTCACACGGGTGATCGTGGAATGCTGAATGGCTGTTGCGGTTGACGTCCGCAGGGATCGATTGACCAGACACCCCTCTCCAAACACGTCACCTGGCCCCAAAATGGCGATGACCGCTTTTTTGCCGTGCGGCGATGTAACCACCAGCTTCACGTTGCCGATCTGGACCTGGAACATCGCATCCGCCGCGTCCCCCTGCGAATAGATGACCTGGCGGTCTTGGTACTCCCGAGTCGTCTTTTGAGTGCCGACCCTTTTGAGGAAGTTCCGGGAATTGAACGAGACAGTATGTCTGCTCACGCTAAATGCCTCTGAAGGCCCGATCCCGCCACCGGGCCGCCTCCACCAGCAGTGTGCTCTTGGCGGAAACGTCGCGCCTATCGTTCTCCTCGCTAGACTCTGGGCGGTTGTCCGGCTCCCTCCATTTATAAATCGCGGGCCACTCGCTTGTCTGTTCAATATCGCTCACATGCGGGTGCAGGAACTGATAGGGGCGGTTCGCGAACCGCCCCTAGACGCAGGTCGCGGGGGGCCGATCCGGGCGCAAAAAAAACTTCCCGCCAAAGTGTGCAATTTTGAACAGACAGGGCACCGAGTATGCTTTAATCATTGCGGTGGGGACCAGATTTGAACCCCCGGGTCTACCGTCATCCACCCGAGGGCCCAAAATCGAAATCGCGAACCAAACTTCGGCGGGGCTTCCGGTCTTGGCGCTTCGGGTTACACGCGGCTCGAGTCATCCGAAGGAGTGAGGAGGATTCTGTGAAGGTTTTGATGGTCTACCCGGAGTTTCCGGACACGTTCTGGAGCTTCAAGCACGCTTTACCCTTTGAGGGGAAAAGGTCGGCGTTCCCTCCTTTGGGTTTACTCACCGTGTCCGCCTTGCTGCCTGCGCACTGGGAACGCCGGCTGGTGGACCTGAACGTACGCCGCCTCAAGGATTCCGACCTGGCGTGGGCGGACGTGGTTTTCCTGAGCGGCATGATTGTGCAGGGACCCTCGATGAAGGTGCAGATCGCGCGCGCTAAACGTCATGGACTGCGCACGGTGGTCGGCGGCCCTATTGTCAGCGCCAAGCACCCCTCCATCGCCGATGCCGACCACGCCGTCGAGGGAGAAGCCGAGGAGATTATCCCCCATCTCGCGGCCGACCTCGAACGAGGAGAGGCCCAACCCCATTACGTCAAGAAGCAATGGCCCGACGTCACCCAGGTGCCGCTGCCGGACATGCGGATTGCCCCCATGCGGCACTATAGTTCCCTGTCGCTCCAGTATTCCCGGGGCTGTCCTTTCACGTGTGAATTCTGCGATATCATCGAAATCTATGGCCGCCGACCGAGAACCAAGACCCCCGATCAGGTTTGCGCGGAGCTCGACCAGCTTCACCGGCTGGGCTGGCGGGGCTCCGTTTTCATGGTGGATGACAACTTTATCGGTAACAAGAAAAACGTCATGCTCCTGCTTCCCCGCCTGGTGGAGTGGATGCGCGAACACAAGTTCCCGTTCACGCTTTATACGGAGGCTTCCTTGAACCTCGCCGAAGACGAGGAACTGCTGCGCTTAATGCGCGCGGCCAACTTCAACCGGGTGTTCATGGGCATCGAGACGCCGGTGGCGGAGAGCCTTAAAGAAACGACGAAATTCCAGAACCTGCGGAAGGACTTGCTGGAGAGCGTAAGGCTCGTCCAGTCTTACGGTATGGAAGTGATGGCGGGGTTCATCGTGGGCTTCGACAACGACCCGGCGGATGTGTTCGATCGCCAGATCCAGTTCATCCGCGAGGCGGCGGTGCCCCTCTCCATGGTCGGCCTGCTCACCGCCCTGCCTCACACCCAATTGTGGCGGCGTCTGAAGGCCGAAGGCCGTCTGCTGAAGGAAAGTCTGGGCAGCAACACTCTGCTCGACCTGAATTTCATCCCCAAAATGGATGCGGAACAGCTCGTGGAAGGTTACCGCCGCATCATGCGAACCATCTATAGTCCCCAAGAGTACTTTCAACGCGCCTCGGCGTCTCTGGCGCAGCTCGGCGCGTCCGCCAAAACACCGTTGGTCTTATCCGATCTCATTGCGGCGGGCCGCTCCCTCTGGCGGCAGGGATTCCTCGCGGACTACCGCTTGGAGTACTGGAAGTTCATGGGGGAAACTTTACGCCGCCATCGCCAGCACCTCGCGCGGGCCTTCACCCTGGCCATCATGGGGCACCATTTCTTCGAACTCACCGCGGCCGCGGAAGCGGATTAGGGGATCTAGTGTTTGCAAATTGATCATTTTTAATAGCAAACACCTCCAGACTAGTTTTTCTGCAACCCTCCCGTTTCTTTTATCATCCAAAATAATGCTTGACTTGTGGAATAACTAGGGTTATTAGCCATAATCCGAGCGACGAGATTCCGGCTGAATAAGAAATAAGAAGATTTGGCGACTTGGTTGCTACAGGTGTTCGCTGAGGATCGCTAGATTTTTGCGGAGAGTCCCATGTTTGCAACGGAAGCCCAGGCGGTACGCAACCTTAAAGAAGTCAAACACTGCCCTGTCTGCGGGGAACCGCTCATCATATCACCCGTCTTGCGGTGTGCCCACTGCGGTAAAGAGTTAACACTTCGCTGCTTCACATATTCACCTAGCCGAGGAAGATATATTGCAGAGTGCATCGACCTCGACCTTCTATCTCAAGGGAACACGCGCGAGCAAGCAATTGCAAGACTTCAGGAAGCCATGTTCAGTTACCTCGAAGTTGCCTTTGACGGAAAATCTACCAAAGGTCTAGTACTGCGCCCGTCTCCATTTTCCCACCGGCTCCGTTACTATTTCCAGCGCATGGTTTGCCGCCTATGTTCTGCGTTTGGAAGGAAACATTTTATCCGGAATGATAAGGATTCTTGGACTTTACACTTCTCACACTGTTAAGGCATGGGGAAACGCAGGTACCCGCCGCTATCGCCCACAGAAGTTATAAGTATCCTTCGGGCTTTAGGCTTCGAGCTTAAACGACAAACCGGATCCCACCAACATTATGAGGGGCTGGCCGAAGACGCGATGACCAGGAAGATCGTCACTGTCGATAGCTCCATCGACGAGTTTTGGGAAGAATTAATGAAAAGCATGATCCGTCAGTCTGGCTGGTCAAGGGAAAAATTTTACAAAGCAACTAGGAAGACAGGAAAAAAGATTTAACCCCCCCGCCTCAACGCAACTTTAAGACATTACCCGCAGAAGCGCTCATGCGCAGAGAAATGCCACTTGTTTTCAGATCTCTGCGCCTCCACCATGAAAATGAATGTGCTGAAGGCGCCTTGGATTGCGGCGGCTCGATGCCGCCTTGGGCCTCCTTGGCCTCATTCCAAGGCGCTTCGCGCATTTTCATTTACAGTGGCGAGCCCCAGGCTCATGGGAATCTGCGGCTCACGGGCGGGACGCCCGTGTCACATCCGGCGAGACGCCCGCGCTATCCCCGCGGGAACACCCCGAATTGCTCTGGCTGGGCCGAGTGGGTATAATCTTCCCGATGTGGGGTCGGTTTCTATTGCCGATCATAGCTTTCTGTGCGGATCGGGCGGGGACAAATTCCAAGTTGGGGAGGAACCTCCCTCGGCGAAGCACTAGGGGCTTTCTTCAACTCATACGGACACATATTCTCCCGGTGAAAAGCGACTCGCAAGGCGGAACTTGGCTTCGTGCGCCAGCCCAACCAACTTTAGCCGCGGATGCGGTGCATGTTTGGCGCGTTGCGCTCGACGAGGCTGGAGAACGCCTTGGCGTGCTTGCGCAGCTTCTCTCTCCCGACGAGCAGCTAAGGGCCTCCCGCTTTCACTTTCAACGAGACCGGGATCGCTTCGTTGTGGCAAGGGGAATACTGAGAGTCATCCTCGGCCGATACCTTGCTGCTTCCCCTGATCTATTGACCATTTCTTACGGTCCCCGTGGCAAGCCTTTCCTGGCGGGAAGGGATGGGGGATCGTTGCGTTTCAATCTCTCGCACTCCCGAGGGCTGGCTCTTTACGCGTTTGTTCTCGACCGAAACGTCGGGGTCGATGTCGAGGCGTTGCGCACCCTTCCGGATGCGGAGCAGATCGCCGAGCGTTTCTTCTCTCCCTTGGAGAAAGCTGAATTCCGCTCGCTTCCTCAAGCTCAGAAGCAACATGCCTTCTTCCGCTGTTGGACTCAGAAGGAGGCCTTTATTAAGGCCGTGGGGGAGGGCCTGTCGCTGGCACTGGACCGCTTCGACGTCAGCGTCTCTCCCCATGAGGCGGCCCGATTGTTGCGCGTCGACGGCAATTCCGAGAGTGCCCGCCACTGGATGATACAAAGCCTCGATCCTGCGCCCGGCTTCGCGGGCGCTCTCGCCTGTGACGGGTTCCATCAGCTTGTTCTTTGGGAGTGGTCCTGGTTGGACTTGTAAGGCTCCCACATAATCCTTACGCTTTGTTCAGCACCAAGTCGTGCACCTCGTTGTAGCCATTGTAGCGCAGGCGGTATTTATAGCTGCCGGAAGCGTATTTCGCGGTGTTCCATGCCGCCATGTGGTACCCGGCTTCGCAGATGGCGCTCGAGATCACTTCCAGGTTGTTGCCGCTCGGATCGAGGATCTCGACAAGCACCCATCCCCTTGCTGGGACGCTGTACTCGATGGCCAGTTGCGGATTGTTGGCGTTGGGGTAGTGCTGGTTGAGCACCTGGGTGGTCGGCTTGGCGGGAATGGGGAGTTTCTTCTCGCTCACCTTGGTATAGTCGAATGGCTCGTTGCAGAGATGCCACAGCGGCTCTTTCCCGCGCTGCTGGAGGTAGAATGTCCTGAGCGGCGTGCGGGTAAAACTGGTGAGCGGGCGGCGGACGGCGACGCCATCCTGCCACTCATACACAGGAATGTGCATCGGATTCATCACCTCGAGCTTGCCCCGCTCCATGGCAATGTGGAACAGCCCGAAATTCCCCGGCTCGTGACCGCCCAGCCAATGGCCCACGATATCGACGAGGTAGGGGCTCTTGCCGAAGATGACGACGTTCGTCATGTAGTCCCAGGCTCTGCCATCGAAGTTGTTCTCTTTGCCGAAGGGATTCGGCCCCCAGTTGAAGTCGCCGTCACGGCCGTAGATACCCTCGATCATGTGCAGCCCCACGGGGGACGCGGCATGATTGTCGATGGTCCGGTGCGCCCACAATTCCATGCACAGGGCCGTGTAATAATACTGCTCGTTGTCTTCGGACTTGTTCTGCGGGAAATCCGGGGTATCCCAGCGGGGAATCGTGCCGGTGTGCCGCTTGAAATTCGCACCGACGACTTCATGAACGTTAGAGTTGATACATTCCTTGTTAATAACCTTCTCAAGCTTTTGTATCGAAGCGATATCGGGCCAATTGCCGCAGTATTGCTGAAAGGGTGAAGCATGGCTGCCCTGCCAATTCTTCGAGGCGAGGGTCAAACCCATTTCGTGAGCCTTGAATTTCGCCACGTTGAGGTTCCATGAATCCGGCGCATTGAAGGGCCACAGGTAAGGGAGCTGGGTATTCACCACGCCCCCGGGAACCTCTTTCCAGACAAAGGCCTCGGCATCATTCGCATCGTCCCGGGTGGCCATGGTGTTTTTCACCGGGGCAACCGTCGCCCCCACCCGCTGGCCCATGGCGACGTATCCGCGGGGTTCGATCACGCTGGCGCCGTTGGCATCGCGGGTGTGCATCCTCTTGCCCGCCACCCCCAGTTCCTTCAAGGATTCGAATAGGCCCTCGACGAAGTTCACGTCGGTGGCAATCCCCATCGTGTCCTCGAGAGTGATGCCTCTTTTCTGATCGACGGCGTCGTGAGCGGTCAGATTCGGCTTGGCCGCAATGTTATAGGTTACCGGTACGCCGGTTGAGTCCATGGGAACGAACACCGACCGGCCCAAATCGAGTCCCACCCGCTTGCACGCGGCAGAATTTGTCTTGTAATCGACATGCGTCCGCAGGATGAAAACCGCTTCCGGGTGCTGTTCGACGAACGGATGCACACCAAAATATCCGGACGGTTTCGACGCGGCGGCAAAAACCGAGGCCGGGCCGGTGAAACCCAGGCTGCTACACAGCAAGGATGAAGACTTAAGAAAATCCCTTCGACTGAACATATCAGCCCCTCCTTCCCAACGTCCCGTCACTCTTCATTGCGCCCATCGATGACCCGCCAGCGCCGCAAGCCAGGATTTACTTTACCAATCCTGGGCATGATCGATTCCACCCAGGACTTCCATTATGAAAACGGATGATTGTCGCCGATTCGAGATGCGGGGTCAACGCAATATGAGGCCTCCCGGCCTGAACGTCAGTCTCTACCTGTTGTGAAGCCTCGATAACCAGCCGGTGGGTCGGGAGCTGATCTGATGAGGCGTGGCGAAATCTTCAGCCTTGATCCCGCGGAGGGACACAAACAAAAGGGCCGACGCCTTGTCTTGGTCATCTCCCCGGATGCTTTTAACCAGGTCACCAAGGTGCCCGTGGTTCTCCCCATCACCAGCGGCGGGAATTTTGCGCGAACCGCGGGATTTGCGGTATCTCTCGCCGGCGCCGGTACTAAAACCCCTGGCGTTGTCCGTTGCGACCAGCCCCGCGCCATGGATCTCGGCGCGCGCCGCGGCAGAAAGCTGGAAAGCGTACCCGGTGCGATCATGGACGAGGTTCTGGCGAAGGTAGCGACAATTCTTGAGTGAGTCAGAAATGCTGATTCAACTCATGCATGGACGCTCATCGTATTCAAATCCGCGGAGTAGTGCAGAATGCGCACAACTCCACGCTAGTGGGCGAGCGCTCTGAGCCCGACCCGCTGCCCGCCCTGGAGTGGGCGACGAGGTGGCAACTCCATCCGGAAAACTCCCGATGAGTCGCCAAACCGTACATGTGGTGCCCACGTTCGCCTGCTGATTCATCCTGGATAGCGGATTGGGAAACTAGGACGAGTGTGGCTACTTCCACGGTTTCAGCCCGAAGAACGCCCTGCGCGAAAAATAGGACGACAGCACCTTGAAAGCGGGTCAGACTCCCATCGTTCCTGGCATCACTAACGAATAGTCGCCAAGGGTGTATCATCAAATCCGCAGGGGAATTCCGAAGCACTGGACGAACAACGGCAGACTCGGAATCTAAGGCGAGCCTATCATCCGCTTGTGACGGCAAGAAAGCCGCGGACCTTCGAGACAGGTCCGCGCTGCACGCGAGGCGGTGATTTTCCGGATCGTAGAAGTAAGTTCCCGCGGCGAGCCGTTCCACTCGCTCGGGTGCGATACACAAATAGGTCCGGACGGGGCCGATCCGTGGGGTTGGCCGCTCGGTGCGCAGCGCGCCCAGTTGCTCCTCTACCTTGTTGACCTCGAGAGAAGCATTTTTCAATTGGAGATTGTTCCGCACGGCCAACTCGATGGCTGGTTCCAAGCTCAGCATCTCGACCGCCGCCCACGCTTCCGCTACTATGGAGGGCCATCGTCTTTAGCGGAGAAAAACGAATGATGAGTCAGGTCACGCGCGGCACCGGGGTCGTTGTCTTCAACCCGAACCCGCGGCCGGCGCTGCTGCGCGCGTTGAATCAAGAACTCAGCACCTACCTTGTGCGTTGATGATAGGGTTAAAACTCTTGAGATTTTCAAAATACACTTTCTTCTTAATAGGCCTTAGCGTAGGTTTGGGGACACTCGGCGTTTCAACTCCCGCGCAGGTGGCTCCCGCTTCCTGGCAAGGCACGGCACGCGACGCCAGCGGAAACGTCATGGCGGGCGCGCAGATCGAGCTGCGTGAAACCGGGTCGGGTCGCACGTTTGCAACCACCACGGATGGGCAGGGTGCTTTCAGTTTTCCCGCGTTGCCGCCAGGGGATTATGCCGTGCAAGCCCGCTGGCAAGGGAAGACCACCACGGCGCGCGAGTCGCTGAAAATTCAGCCGGGCAACCACCTGAACTCCCTGGTGCAAGCTGCCGAGACCGGCGAAGGGCTGGTTCTCCAGACGTCGGTTGCAGGACCGCCGTCGCAAGCGAGCGGTGGAGAGAAGCTCTCCAGCCGGCAGGTTTCCACCCTGCCTTTGAACAAGCGCGACTTCAGCCAGCTTCTGCTCTTGGCGGCCGGCACCATGACCGATACCAACGGCTCGGCGAATTTCACCCAGCAATTCGCGGTAAACGGCCAGCGCGGATCGACCGCCATGTTTGCCATGGACGGCGTGGACACCACCGACCCGGAATTGGGCGGCGCCACCTTTTCGAATTTTAACATCGACGCGGTGGAGGAAATCGAGTCGTTCTCGGGAGTGATGCCGGCGGAGATCGGGCATGGCGCGGCGGGCTTCACGAATATCAAAACCAAGTCAGGGACGAACCAACTGCACGGGACGTTTTTTGAATTTGTGCGCAACTCGGCCCTCGATGCGCGCAATTTCTTCGATGAGCGGAGCCTGGCCGATCCCGGCCGCATTCCGCCCTTCCGGCGTAATGAATTCGGCTTGGCGCTGGGGGGGCCGGTCACGCTGCCGGGAATTTACCAGGGCCGCGACCGCACGTTTTTCTTCGGGCAATACCAGGGTTTCCGCCAGGTGCTGGGGGCTACCGAAGTACTCTCTGTGCCCACCCAGGCCGAGCGCCAGGGACAGGATACGACCGCCTTTCCCGGCGATAGCCTCGAGGTTCCCGTCAATCCGCAGGTGGCGCCTGTCCTGGCCGGCTACCCCCTGCCGAATGACCGGCAAGGGCCCTTTGGGGCCCGCACCTACGCCACCTCCACCAAGGTGGCGACCGACACGAACCAATTCTCCGTGCGCATCGACCACCGCCTCTCTGAGCAAGCCCAGTTGCTGGCGCGGTTCACCCTCAACAATGTGAATGGGCCGCTGACCAACCCCAGCCAGCCGCCCATCGATCCGACCTTTGCCATCCATTTTCTCGACCACCAGCGCAATGCGGCGCTGCGTTACACCCGAACCGTCTCGCCGCATTTCACTTCCGAGACCACGCTCGGTTACATCCGCAGCACCCCGACTTTCATGTCACCCAACCACACCCAACCGGCGATGACGTTTGCGGACGGCCTTTATGAGCCTTTCAACGCGGCGGGAGGAACCGCCACGGGCAGCTTTGGAAACCTGTTTCAATTCCGGCAGAGTTTTGCCTACGTGCACGGAACGCACGCCTTCAAGTTCGGCGCCGAGATGCGCTTCAACCGCGACGCCAGCGTTTTCGGCGTGAACCCCGATGGCACTTACGCATTCGGCGGGGGAACCGCTTACGCCCCGGTGGATCTTCCCTCGGCCAGCGGGCAGCACGACATCCACGCGGGTGCTCCCCTTCCAGACTCGCTCTCCGGATTCCTCACGGGTACACCTTTCTCCTACAACACCACCGTGCCCGCGTCCTATACGGCGGTTGGGGATCGCTTTGATGAGGTCAGCATTCATCGCTCCGCCTACAACTTTTACTTCCAGGATGCCTGGAAAATCTCACCGCGCTTCACGCTGAACTACGGCCTGCGCTACGAAGCGAACAGCCGCATCGCGGAACCTTTGCGGCGCACCTCGACCATCCGCTTTGTAGACGCGCAGGGCCATCTCACCCCTCCCTGGGAGGCGGGAGCGCAGGAAATTGTGCTGCTGAATCCGCAGCCTCCTTACGGACGGGACTTGAATAATTGGGGGCCGCGGCTTTCCGCGGAATGGCAAGTCGCCGGCCACACCGTGCTGCGGGCCGGCGGCGCCATCACGAGCATTCTCCACAACCTTTACTGGATGAACTTTCTCACCGGTGGCTTCCCCTTCATCGTCAATCCCTACCTCACGGCAGTGCCGGGCGCGCCGGTGCCCTTCCAAGACGCGGTCACCACCTTTCAACTGCCCACCCTTTACACCACCACCGGCCAGCCGGCGGTTCCCGAAGGCAACACCCGAATCGTTCCAGCCAACACCCTGCCCGACGTGCCGCGATTCGAAGCGGCCCTTTCCGCTTTGACGCCCGGCCACCAGCCCCAACCCCTTTCCATGGCGGGTATGGCCCCGGACATCCGCACCGGCTACATAGGCAGCTATACGGCGGCCGTTGAGCACACCGTGAATGACGTCGTGCTCGGCGCCTCCTATGTGGCGACCGCGGGTGTGAAGCTGGAATCCATCGCCAACCCGAACAGTTATAGTGGCGCCTCGCCCCAGTTTGCACGCTACACGCAGTTCAACTCCCTGGGCCAGATCACGGGCGGCTTCGGTCCGGAGATGATGGTAACCACCGGTTCCCACTCCACCTATCATGCCTTGCAGGTTTCGGCTACCAAGAACAGCCCGCGGCGGGGATTGGGCATCCAAGCGAGCTACACCTTGAGCAAGTCGATTGATGATACCAGCGCCGTCGTGGCGGGCTACGGTGGGCCGTCCGGAACCATCATCCAGGCCGTCCCACAAGACCCCTGGCATCCCGCGGCCGACAAGGGGCCATCAACCTTTGATGTCACCCATGCCTTCACGTCCAGTGTCATCCAAGTTCTGCCCATTGACCACGTGAGCTGGTTCCGCCCCCTGGGAAGGAGGCTCACCACGGGCTGGCAGGTGTTGAACATTACGACGCTCACCAGCGGTATGCCCTTCACAGTTTATTCAGGAATTCAACAGACCGGTGTGGGGGCGGGGGGCGGCGACCGGCCCGACCAAATCGCCCGGCCCGTCTTTTCCACCACTCGAGCGATTCGTGAGGATTACTTCGGCCGGGGCGCTGACAATCCCTCGTTCTTCTCCATTCCCATTGGCGTCCCGGGTGGGACCGGGCCCAACCAGGGCCGCTTCGGAACCTTGGGACGTGATACCTTCCGCGGCCCCGGCTTCTACGATCTTGACTTCGCCTTAATCAAGGATACGACCTTGGGCAGCCGGGCAGGTTCGGAGCCGGTGACGCTGGAGTTCCGCGGGGAGTTCTTCAACGCTTTCAACCTGGTCAACTTCGGCCTGCCGGTGAACATCTTGCGCGGATCGGGCTTCGGGGTCATCAATCATACCGCGGGGACTTCCCGCCAGATTCAGTTCTCGTTGAAATTGATCTACTGATTCTTCAACATGACATACAATGCTGCCGTACGGATCGCAACCTTTAATTCTGGAGAGACAACATGAAAAGACGCGGATTCCTGGTTTCCACGCTGGCCGCCTCGGCGCTGGCGGGTGCGACGACCTCGGTTGGGGCAACGACCTCGGGGGCTGCGCCGGAGGCGGATGGCCGTGAATACTATGAATTACGAAGATACCAACTGCGCCGCGGCCCGCAGCAGCAAACCATCAACGATTACTTTCGCGACGCCAACATCCCGGCCCTAAACCGCCTGGGGATCAAGCCGGTGGGCGTTTTCAATACCAGTATCGGACCGGGCAGCCCCTCGGTGTATGTGCTGGCGCCCCACCCGTCGGCCGAGTCCGCGGTGACGATCCACGACCGGTTGGCAGCCGACCCGGAGTATTTGAAAGCCGCCGCCGCTTTCATCAATGCTACCCCAACTGAACCTGCCTACGTGCGCGTGGAAAGCTGGTTGTTCGCCGCCTTCGCGGGTATGAAGAAACTGGAGGCGCCGCCCGGCGCGGCCGAAAACCAGGCGCGCATTTTTGAACTTCGCACCTACGAAAGTCACAGCAAGAAAGCGCATCGCGCCAAGGTCGGGATGTTCAATAGCAGCGAAATCGCCATCTTCCGGCGAACCGGTCTGCGCCCCGTATTCTTTGGCGAGACGATGGTGGGTGCGGGCCAGCCCAGCTTGACTTACATGCTCACCTTCGCGGACATGGAGGAGCGCACCCGCGCCTGGGCGGCCTTCGTGGCCGATCCCGAGTGGAAGAAGCTGAGCACAACGCCGGGCTTGACGGACCCCGAGATCGTCTCCAACATCACGAACGTGATTCTCTCGCCCGCGCCTTATTCTCAGATTTGAGACCGAGCCACTATTCGTACCGTAAGGCGACCATGGGGTCCAGGCGGCTGGCGCGCCGGGCGGGCAGATACCCCGCCGCGCAAGCTACCAGCGCATGGGTGATCGCAGAGGCTCACAACCCGCCCCGGGCTAGTAATCCAGCGGCAGCTTTTGCAATTGCTCCATGGTGAAGACGGGACCTTCTTTGCACACGTAGACGGGACCGGCGTTGCAGCGTCCGCACTTTCCCACGCCGCACTTCATCCGGTTTTCAAGGCTGGTATAAACGGAGTCCGCGCCGATGCCGAGCTTTTCCAGGATCGGCAGGGTGTTCTTGATCATAATCGGCGGGCCGATGACGAGCACGACGGAATTCTCCGCCGCCACGTTTGCGCGTTCAAAGACCGTGGGCACGAAGCCCACCTCGCCTTTCCATTCCGGGGTTTGGCCGCCGGGATCAACACACTGGATCACCCGCACACGCTCGCGCTTGGCCCACTCCTCCAGCTCATTCACATAGACCAAATCGGCCACCGTGCGCGCGCCGTAGACGATCGTGATGTCGCCGTACTTCTCCCGGTTCTCCAGGGCATACCAGACGGCGCAGCGAATGGGGGGCATAGCGATTCCCCCGCCCAGGAAAATCAGGTTCTTTCCTTCCCATTTCTCCATGGGATAACCATTGCCGTAAGGCCCGCGGAAACCCAGGGTATCGCCCTCCTCGACTCGCCAGAGCGCTTCCGTAACGCGGCCTACCTTGCGGAAACAGAACTCCAGGGAATCCCTCCAGGTCGAGCTGGAACAGATATTGAAAGTCGATTCCCCGAAGCCAAAAGCCGAAAAGATTCCGAATTGCCCCACCCGGAAATCAAATTGGCTGGCGCGCTCCGGGCTCTGAAAGCGGATGCGCACGGATTTTACGTCCGGTGTGTGCCGCCGGACGCCCACCACTTCCATCAGGTCGGGTGTATAAATGTCAGGCATGTTCGATCCCAGTTAACAGCGTAAGCAATCCCTGCCCTTCGGGACAATTCCTCGTGCAGTTCCCGCAACCGGTGCATAGAATCTCCCCGAACTTTTCAGGGTAAATAGAGAACTTGTGCAAGACGCGCTGGCGCTGGCGCGATCCCTGATCGGGCCGCGGATTGTGTCCGGAAGCGTGCAAGGTGAATTGCGCAAACTGGCAGGAGTCCCAATTGCGCACGCGCTCGCCGCGTTGGCTATTCCCTTCATCTACGATGTCAAAGCAGTGGCAGGTGGGACAATTGTAAGCGCAGGCCCCACAGCCGAGGCACGCGAGCATCTCATCCTGCCAGAAGGGGCTGGTGAAGTGCTCGTCCACAAAGTGCTTGATGCGCTCGGGACTGAACCTCGGCTTCGGTCCCTTGCGGGTTGGCGCGGTCCGTTCGGAGGTTTGGGTTTTCCCGGCGAATAAGGCCCGCCCTTTGTCCGTGAGGCAGCGCACCTCGAACTCATCGCCAAGGTCGAACAGCATCACGTCGCTGCCGCGCTCGGCCTGGGGGCCGAGCCCCACGGAGGTGCAGAAGCACGACTCGTCGTACGACGCGCAGGCCAGCGTAACCACCGTCGTCGCCTCACGCCGTCGATTATACGACTCGTCGCGATAGTCCCAGTTGAAAACGTGGTCCAGGATGGGCAACGCCGCCGCGTCGCAGGGCCGGACGGCGAGCAGGATGTGCGCGGCGACTTCCGCCCCACCGTTCGCGAGTTCCACCCGGTTGCCCTCCATGCGGAAGCGGCAGAGCAATTCGTGCCGGGGGAACACGAACTCCTTCGCGGAATTCGCCGGGCGCACGAATCCTTCCCAAACGATGTCATCGGCGGAAGCCAGGGGCACGTACACAACCAGACCGGGCTTTACCTGCGCCGGCCCCGCCACCACCTTGCCCTGGGCAATCCAATCTTTCGCGAGTTCCCGCAGCGCGACCTTGGTCAGGATTTCGCTCATCGGATAAAGTCCTCCTTATCCGTAAGCGCGTAGGAGCCAATCAAAGGCTCGACCTTGGGATCCATGCCGGCTTGATATCCAAAGTGTTTCTCGGCGGCGCGGGCCAAAGTGAGGTTGAGCAATCCCAGAGGAATGCCTGCGGGACAGGCTCGGGCGCACTCGCCGCACCCTACACAGCGGCCTGCCAGGTGGAAGGCCCGCGTGATGTGCCAGGCGAAGTTGCCCTTGGGCGTGGCGGAGGTATCGATCGCCACTGGCCGGTTCTTGTCCGCAATGCAACGCTCGCAATAGCAAAGCGGGCACACTTGGCGGCAGGCGTAGCACTTCACGCAGCGCTCGAACTCCTGCGCCCACCAGGACATCCGCTCAGAGGGAGACATCTGCATCAGGGCGTCCAATTCCGTTGTGTGTGGGGTCTCGGGTTGTTGTACAGCAGCCTCTCCGATGATTTCATCCGCAAAGCGCGGCTGGTGCACCTCGCAGGCGTCGCACTTGGGCTGCCCCATACCGTCGCAGGCCATGCCGATCACGCACAGCGTCTGGCGATCGATTTGCGATTCCTTCTCCAGAATCACTAACCCCCGCTCGTCACACCCTTTCACGACGACGGCGGCCTTGCCCAGACGCTTGATCTCCTTGCGCTTGAGGTAAGTCGCGAGATTAGCCTGGCAGTCGTGGTTCCAGACCAGCTTGCCCGCGTCCTCCGCGCGCCGGATGAACACTGGCCCGCCAGCGCCATAACCGATCACCACCTGCACAGTTCCGTCGGTAAGCAGCCGGGTGCAAGTCTCGTGCAGTCGCTGCTCCTGGGCTGCCATATCGGGTTTGGCGGGGGGCTTGGGCGGTGGCGGTGGCGGAGCAGGGTGGCGGAAACCATTCTTCTGGTACAGTTCGCGATATGGCCCGAGCTTGCGAGTTTCATCCGTGATGCGGATGATTTCTTCCTGCCATTTCCGTCCCTCGGCGGCGGAAATCCAGGTGAAGTAAATACGCCGCAGGTCGAATCCCAGCGTGTCCAGAAGTTCGCGGAACAGCATCCAGCGGCGGCGCGCGTGGTAGTTCCCGCCGTGTAGTGGCAATCGCCGGGATGGCAGCCGGAGACCAACACCGCGTCAGCGCCAATCTCAAAAGCCTTAACCAGCAAGTTGAAATCGATGCGTCCAGTGCAAGGCAGCCGGATGATGCGGACGTTGGCGGGGTATTCCAGGCGCGTCGTGCCGGCGAGGTCCGCCCCCAGGTACGTGCACCAGTTGCACACGTACGCGATAATTTTCGGCTCGAACTGGTTCGCTTCGCTCATGCCAGATTCTCAACTGTAACGCCGGCATCTTGCCGGCACGTGCCGCCAGGATGGCGGCGCTACGTCCGTGGCACGGGCATCCTGCCCGTGACGGTCACGGCCAAGATGGCCGTGCCACGACTCTCGCGTCGATCTCTGATCGACGGCGGCGGTCGGAGACCGCCGCTACAGCCAATGCCGGGCTAAAGCCCGGCGTTACAGTCCATGGCGGGGTAAACCCGCCGCTACGTCAAACTCTCAATCTCCGAATAAATCTCCTGCTCCGTAAAGCCTTCCAGCTCCGCGCTCTTTGAGGGGCACACCGCCACGCAGGTGCCGCATCCCATGCACAGTCCGGGATTCACGCGGGCCGTCTTCTTCACGAACACGCCGCGCGGGGTGCGCACTTCCGCCTGCTCGATGGCGTGATAGGGACAGGTACGGTAGCACGCATAACACGCGGCGCAAGTCTGTTCGTTGACCTGGGCGATCTCCGGCTCGCGCGTCAGCTCTTCGGCGGCAAACAGAATTTGCGTTTTGGCGGCAGCGGCGGAGGCTTGCGCCACCGCTTCCGGAATGTCCTTGGGACTGTGGCACGCGCCGCAAATGAATACCCCCGCCGCGTTGGTTTCCACCGGACGCAGCTTGGGGTGCGACTCGAGCAAAAAGCCGTGCTCGTCGTAGCCCACGTTCAACATGCGGGCGAGGTCCGTCACGCCCGCTGACGGACGCATGGCCGCCGCCAGCACCACCAGGTCGGCGTCAATGGTGACGGGCGTGCCCGCCAGCGTATCCGCGCCACGCACGATGAGCTTGCCGTTTTGTTGAGTGATTTTTGAAACGCGGCCGCGATAATACTTGGCGCCGTCCTGCTCGATGGCGCGGCGGACGAATTCCTCGTATCCCTTGCCGCCCGAGCGGATGTCCATGTAGAAAACATGCGCCTGCCCGTCGTGCACCTTGTGCTTGTAGAGCATGGTGTGCTTAGCGGTGTACATGCAGCAAATCTTGGAGCAATAGGAAAGGCCCTTGGCGTTGTCGCGCGACCCGACGCAACTGATGAACACCACACTCTTCGGCTCTTTCCCGTCCGATGGACGCTTGATCACGCCATTGGTCGGGCCCGAGGCGGAAACCAGCCGCTCAAATTGCAGCGAGTCGATGACATCCTTGTACTTGCCGTAACCGTATTCGCCGTAGCCCGCGAGTTTGCCTGTCTGCTGCTTGCCGATGTCGTAGAGCTGATAGCCGGTGGCGACGACGACGGCGCCGATCTTTTCTTCCACCACCTTGTCGGTATCCTTAAAGTTGATGGCGCCCGCCTGGCACTTTTTCTCGCACAGCCCGCAGCCATTGCGGATCAGCTTGGCGCAGGTTTTGCTGTCGATAACGGGGCGCGCCGGCACCGCCTGCGGAAAGGGAACGTAAATTGAGGGCCTCATACCCATCTTAAAGTCGAACTCGCTGGGATTGCGTTTGAGCGGGCAGATGTTCCAGCACTCGCCGCAGCCCGTACATTTGGTGATGTCGACGTAACGCGCTTTCTGCCGGATTTTCGCCGTGAAGTTACCAATGAAACCGTCAACGGCCTCGACCTCCGAATACGAGTAGAGCTTGATGCGCGGATGCTGGCCCACTTCCACCATGCGCGGCGTCAGGATGCACTGCGAACAGTCGAGGGTGGGAAAAGTCTCGGAGAGCCCTGCCATCTTGCCGCCAATCGAGGGTTCGCGCTCCACCATCACCACTTCGTAGCCCGCGTCGGCAATGTCGAGCGCCGCTTGGATTCCCGCCACGCCGCCGCCAATCACCAGCGCGCGCCGCGTCACCGGAACGCGGATGGGTTGCAGCGCGTGGTCCTGGCGCACTTTCTCTACCGACATGCGGATGATCTGCGCGGCCTTGGCGGTTGCCTGGCTGCGGTCATGATGGACCCACGAGCACTGCTCGCGGATGTTGGCCATCTCGACCAGGTAAGGATTGAGACCGGCTCGCTCAGACGCTTTGCGGAAGGTCTTCAGGTGCATGTGCGGCGAGCAGGAGGCGACCACCACCGCGTCCAACTTCTCTTGCTCGATCTTCTCGCGGATCATCGCCTGGCCGGGGTCCGAGCACATGTACTTGTAGTGTACCGAGCAGCGCACGCCGGGAATTTTCGCCGCGACGCTGGCGACTTCCGCCACATCGACCGTGCGCGCGATGTTCTCACCACACCAGCAGACGAAAACCCCAATCCTCGACATAGGCTTTACTTTCTCGTGGCACGGGCATCCTGCCCGTGGCGGTCACGGCCAGGATGGCCGTGCCACGTCTGTAGCGCCGGGCTTTAGCCCGGCACGTGCCGCCCTAAAGGGCGGCGCTACATCCCAGCCTGCCGCCAGGATGGCGGCGTCACTTCACAAAGTGCCGGTCGATCCCCAGTTCTTCCGCGCTAATTCCCAGGGCCAGGCCTACCAGGTCCGTCAGGTAATAGACGGGCAAGCCAAAGCGCTTGCCCGAGTGCCGTTCAATGTCGCCCTGCTTCATATCCAGATTCACGTGGCACATGGGGCAAGCGGTCACCAGGCAGTTGGCTCCGTGCTGCTGGGCGTCAGCCAGGATGCGCTGGCTCAATTCCAACACCGTCTCTTCCTTCGCCATCGTCATGCCGGCGCCGCAACATTCGGTGCGGTAATTCCAATCCACGGGCTTGGCCCCCAGCACCGCCATGATGGCTTCCAGGGAACTCGGCTGCTCGGGATCGTCGAACTTCACCACTTCCGGCGGGCGCGTGAGCAAGCAGCCGTAGTAGCACGCAGGCTTGAGGTCGGTGAGCGGTTTCTTCACCACCGGCTTGATGCGGTCAAGTCCAATACGCTGGAAAACCTGGATGAGGTTCAGCACCCGGACGCGCCCGCTCACCTCCGCTTCGATGACCGAGGATATCTCGCGCCTTAAACCCGCATCCTCGTCCATCAGCTTGGCGGCCTTCAGCAACTGCATCGAACACATCGGGCAGGGCGCGAGCAGATCCTCGAACCCTTGCTGCTCGGCCAGCGCCAGGTTTCGCGCCGGCAGCGCAATCGACAGCTTGTGGTTCAACGCATGGGCCGCCGTGGCGCCACAACAAATCCACTCCTGGATTTCCTGCGGCTCGACCTCCAGCTTGCCAAGACACGTCCGCAGAGACTGTTCATAGTCATTCGAGGAGCCGTGCAGCGCGCAACCGGGGTAATAGGCAAGCCTCATATATCTCTGATCGACTGTAGCGTCGATCTCCGATCGACGACGGCGGTCGGAGACCGCCGCTACAACCTTATTTGCCGTCACCGCAACGCTCGAAGATGCGTCGCACCAAGGCGCGGTCCTTAACTTTTTCGCCGCGCAGGTGCAGCTTATGGCGTACCTGCAACTGCGGCGCCAGGCCCGCATCCTTGAACAGGAATCGCAGGCTGCGTTCCGACGGCAGGGCCCGAAGTTTGAATTCCGCGATCAACTCAATTTCATCCAGCCGGCCATTGCGCCGGAGGTTGTTAAGAAATGCCTGCTGGAAAGCCACCACGGTCTTTTGCGCGGGCGATGCGAGGCCGCGCTGGAGGGAAACTTCCCGCAAGGCGTCCATGATGCCGGCGCAATCGACGGATTGGGGACAGCGCGTCGAGCACGTCTGGCACGATACGCACGCCCAAATAGTGTCCGAGGCCATCGCCTTTTCGAAGTTGCCAAGCTGGAGCGCCCGCACCACCTGGTTCGGCGCCATGTCGACGGCAGCGGCCACGGGACAGCCTGCCGTACACTTCCCACACTGGTAGCAATCCGTCCAACGCGTAGGGGCCAGGATTTCGGCCAGGACAGTGCGCGTAAAGTTCGCAGGGGCGGGGGATTTCACGGGTTCCGTAGTTTCTGTAGGAATCGCGAAGGCACTTACCATTTGGCGGGCCATTCAGCACACCACGCTCAAGCCGATCGTGATCGTCCGTACAGGAGATAGTGACACCAGCCAACGAAGATGTCGAGAGCCATAAGGTCCCAGCGCCATAATGTCAATGTCCTCCACAAATGGAATCGGCTTGGCGTAAGAGAAACTTTAGCAGGCAAGACAAAGCCTTACGCCCTGGTGTACCCTTTCAGGACGGATTTCTTACTCCACGGGGAGGCAAACGACCATGAAGGAACTCACGCGACGCGAACTCCTGAATCGAGGGGCGGGCCTCGCGGGCGCAGCCGCGGTGGGACTGCCCCTGGCCAGAGCCGCAGAACCTGCGCAAGGGGGCGGCGTCACCTCCGGTCGCAGGCTGAAAGTGGTGGTGGCGGGCGCGCATCCCGACGATCCCGAGACCGGCTGTGGCGGAACGATCACGCGCTACAGTGATTTGGGTCACGAGGTGGTGGTGCTCTATCTCACCCGGGGTGAACGTGGGATCAAGGGGAAGTCTTTTGACGAAGCCGGCAAGATTCGGACGGCGGAGGCCCAGAAGGCCTGCGAAATCCTGAAGGCGCGCCCGGTGTTTGCCGGGCAGGTGAACGGTATGGTCGAGGTGACCTACGCCCGCTACGACGAGTTCCGCAAGATTCTGGAGGCGGAGAAGCCCGACCTGGCTTACACCCAATGGCCGATTGACACGCACGAAGACCATCGGGCCACCTCGCTGCTGACCTATGACGCCTGGCTGCGCGGCGGAAAGAAGTTCGCACTCTATTACTACGAGGTCATGACGGGCCAGCAGACTTCGCATTTCTGGCCGACGCACTATGTGGACATCACGGCCACGGAACCACGTAAGCGGGAGGCGTGCTATGCCCACGCCAGCCAGGACCCGGACGGGTTCTACCCCCTGCACGCTGAAATGAACCGCTTCCGGGGGCACGAGTGCGGTTGCCATCTTGCCGAGGCCTTCATCCGCCACGTCCAGTCGCCTGACGATTCCCTCCCCGAGGCTGCGTAGCGGCGGAGCCGCAAATGCAAGTCAAAAGGCAAAGCGCACAGGGTTCCGTCAAAGTCCAATGGGGAATGAAAAAGACCCCTCACCCGACCTCGTCCCTCGGCCACCCTCTCCCCTCGGAGAGGGTTGTAGTCTTCTTGGTGCGCCCCCGCGCACTTCGATTATTGCCCTCTCCTTGGGGAGAGGGGGGACCGCAAGGCGGTGGGTGAGGGGTCTCTTCGTGTCTCCGGGACTTTGATGGGGCCCTGGCAAAGCGCAAAAGGCAAAGGGCAAAAGTCGCGAAATCTTCGTCCCGTTTACCGCCTTAACCGTACCCGCAAAACCCTTGACAACCCGCGCACCCCATTTTACTCTAGGCATGGTTAAAAATAGGTTGAAGGTTGAAGCCATGAAAAAGCCCGAGGAGCGCGACCTGTTTCGCGGCGCGCTGGAAATGATGATCCTTCGTACCCTAAAGCGCCAGCCCTTGCACGGCTACGCCCTGGCTCAGCACATCAAGCGCACCTCCAACGATTTGCTTCAGATTGAAGAAGGCTCGCTCTACCCGGCTCTCCAACGCCTCCTCAAAGAAGGACTGGTGAAGGCCGAGTGGGGTGTGTCTTCCACCAACCGCCGCGTGCGGACTTACCGGTTGACGCCCGCGGGCGCCCGGCACTTGGAACGCGAAGTGTTGAGCTTTGAGCGCATGTTGGAAGGCATTACGCGAGTCCTGGCATTGGATGAATCTGGCGGTGGGTAGCTGGCCGTAGCGCCGGGCTTTAGCCCGGCACTTGCCGTCCTAAAGGGCGGCGCTACGTCCGCTGTAGCGTCGATCTCCGATCGACGATTCGGCGGTCAGAGACCGCCGCTACAGATCAGAAGCTGAAAGTTGACGGCTCAAACTGGTGAATCATGAACTGGATCAAGCAACTGTTTTCACGCCGGCGGCTTTACGGCGACCTCTCCGCGGAGATTCAAGAGCACCTCGCGGAAAAGGTCGATGAATTGGTAGCCGGCGGCATGTCGCGGGAAGAAGCGACCTTCGCCGCCCGGCGGGAGTTTGGCAACGTCCTCCTGATCGAGGAGCGCAGCCGCGAAGTCTGGCAATGGCCCTCCCTCGAGAATTTTTTCATGGATGTTCGGTTCGGCGCGCGCATGCTGCGCAAGAACCCCGGCTTCACGATATTCGCGGTGCTGACGCTGGCGCTCGGCATCGGCGCCATGACCTCCATTTTTTCCGTGGTGGACGCGGTCCTGCTGCGGCCGTTGCCGTTCCGCGATGCTGGGCGGCTGGTGCTCATCAAGGAAAACGTCAATAAGCTCGGCTACGCGACCGACCTTCCCGCGCCGGACGTACTGACCTTCGCGCGCCAGTCACGGGCCTTTGAGCGGGTCGGCGGCTTCGAGCGGGATTCCATGGAACTCTCCGGCGCGGGCGACCCCGAACGAATCCCCACCGCGCGGTTGACGGCGGCGGTTTTCCCGGCGCTGGGTGTGAGCCCGATGCTTGGCCGGGCCTTCACGCCGTCGGAAGATGATCATAGCGAGCGGGTGATGATCATCAGCTATGCGCTTTGGCGGAGTCGATTCCACGGCGATTCGCAGGTCCTTGGAATGCGCGTTGATCTTGACCGCCAGCCCTACGTCATCATCGGGGTGATGCCGCGCGGATTCGAGTTTCCGCTCGAGCTGGGCAGGCTCAGGCGGGCCGAGATTCTGGGTGCCCATGAGCTTCACACCCGCGGAACGCGAGGACGCCGGCGACAATTTTCAGTACGGAGCGGTAGCGAGGCTAAAGCCGGAGGTAAGCCAGGCGCAGGCGGAGCAAGACGCCAACCGGGTAGTACGCGAGATCCAAGCCGGTTATCCCGCCAGCATGGACATCCAGGTGACCGCGTCCTTAGTGCGCCTCAAGGAAGATGCCGTCCGCAAGGCCCGTCCGTTGGTTCGTCTTCTGTTTGGTGCGGTGATGGCAGTGCTTTTGATCGCGTGCGCCAATCTTGCCGGGCTGTTGCTGGTGCGCGGGATCCGCAAGCGGCGTGAAATCGCCGTGCGCAAGGCGCTGGGAGCCTCAAGCTTGGCCTTGGTTCGCCAATCACTCATGGAGAGTCTCCTCGTCAGTCTCGCGGGCGGTGGGCTTGGCGTGTTTTTGGCGTGGGCGGGGCTGCGATCGTGGGTCAGCCTGCTGCCCGAGACGTTGCCGCGCCTCGATGACATCAGGCTGAACGGGTCCGTGATCGCGTTTGCGATAACCATGACCTTTGCCACCGGAATTCTGTGCGGTTTGGCGCCAGCGCTTCTCGCCATGCGCAGCAGTATGAACGAAGGGCTAAAGGGCAGTGGCCGGTCCTTGGGGCCGGGAATTGGAGAGAGGCGCCTCCGTTCCCTTCTGGTGGTCACCGAGGTGGCAGCAGCTCTCGTGCTGTTGACGGTCGCCGGCTTGCTCCTGCGCAGCTACGGTCGGGTGCGTGCCGTGGACCCTGGTTTCGAACCCGAGCGCCTGATGATTGCCTCCTACGACCTGCCGGATATCCGCTATTCGACCCAGCGACAGGTGAACAACTTTCATGACGAGCTCTTACGCCGCCTGGAACAGTTACCCGGCGTTAGGTCGGCGGCGCTCGCCAGCAATGTGCCCCTGGCCGAACCGAACTCGGACCGCTTCTTTGTTGCCGAGGGCTATCAACCGCCTCCGGGTGAGGGCTACAGCTCGGAAGCGCAGGTCTACGTGGTGGGAGATTATCTGCGGACGATGGAGATTCCGCTGCTCCGTGGACGCTCCTTGAGCGACGCCGATACGGCCGATTCGCAGGTTGTGGTGGTGAGCCGCACGCTGGCGGAACGTTACTGGCCCCACCAGGACCCCATTGGCAAGCGGATCAAGTGGGGAGTGAACCCCAACTCGCCGCTGCCCTGGATGACCGTGGTGGGCGTCGTGGCAGATACCAAGCAAGGCCCGCTCGAAAGCCAAGACAGGAATCAGGTCTACCAACCGCTCGCTCAGTCTCCACGCTCGTGGGGAGATGCCGCCCTGTCGCGACGAGTCCACGGCCAGAACATGCGCATTGCCGTGCGCACGGCGGGTGACCCCAAGCTGATGGAAAACTCCATCCGCCGGGCGGTCTGGTCGCTCGATCCGCAATTGGCAGTCAGCAACATGCAGACCATGGAGCAGGCCATCAGCGAATCCGAGGCGCCCCGCCGCTTCAACACCGTCGTGCTTTCGGCTTTTGCGCTTGGCGCGGTGCTGTTAGCCGCGCTCGGAATTTATGGTGTAATCGCCTATGCCGCTGCGGAACGCACACACGAAATGGCGATTCGTATGGCGCTGGGAGCACAAAGAATAGGGGTGTTTCGCCTCATCCTCGGCTCCGGAGTTCGACTCGCGATGGTGGGTTGCGCCTTGGGGTTGGCGGGCGGGGTAGCCGCAACACGCTTCGTGCAACCGCTGCTTTTTGAAGTCAGCCCGTTCGATCCGGCGGTGTTCGCCCTCGCTGCCGGTGGCGTCTTCATTTTGGCGCTTGCGGCATCGTTTCTCCCTGCCCGCCAAGCGACCAAGGTCGATCCTATGGTGGCGCTCAGGTGCGAGTAAGGCAGTGAATAGTGAATAGTGAACGGTGGTTGGTGGGTAGCAGCGGTCAGCAGTTAGCTGTCAGCGATTAGCTATGACCCGTCAGCTATGGATCGATCAGGCCAGCAGGCCGTAGCTGAAGGCTGAAAGCTGATGGCTGCTCAAACACTGAAGGCAATGATCATGGAAGGAGGTCGAAGGCGGAGATATGCTTTGGGCGAACGCGGCGGAAGTCGCGGCGGTCCGTCGTGACCAACGCTTTGAGCTTCAGCCGCTCCGCCACAGCCACCAGCGGGGCATCGACCAGACCCAGAAAGTCGTACTCGCCGAGCAATTGCGCGCACCGGGCAAGGTCGGGCAGGGTGAGATTCTCTACGGTGATTTCTCCGGCGACCAGCGATTCGACAAACATCTTCTCAACGCGTGGGCCGAGACGGCTGCGGATCAAATAGGCGGCTTCCGGGATGACGGTGGAGGGTGTGAGGAGCGTCAGACGCTCACCCGCGAGAAAATCACGCATGCGCCGGTGCCAGGCATCGTCGGCATCGGCCAGCGCATACAGGGCGCCGGTGTCGACCAAGAGCGGCATCAGCCCCGCCCCCGCTGCCGGCTCTTTCTCGCGTGAGGGCCCAAGTCGCGCCAGAGGAGATCCTCGTGACGCTCGGCGACGTCTTTCCGCCCGCTGTGGCCTTGCCCGAGGAAGCGCAGGGCGAACGTTTGGCCGCGTTTCTGTTCAGTAACGTAGCGTGCAAGCGATTCGCGCACCAACGCGGACACGGGAACACCTTTGCGGCGCGCCAGGGCATGGAGCTCATGGTCGACAGATTCTTCAACAAAAAGGGTGGTTCGTCTCATATGACGTATTCTAGCATACCATCCGGCTCGAAAGCTGCGCCTTCGCGGTCAGCGGCAAGTTTTCAGCGATATGCTATCAGCCGTCAGCTAAAGACGGCGTGTCACAGCGAGCGTAGCAGACCTCCGCCGTTGAGGTCTGCGGCACTTCCGAAGGTGAAACAACAGATTTCCATGGCCGGGTTCACGTCTTGGATTTGGGGGTGTGAACACAGGTAAGAACCGCAGACCCCAAATAACGGGGGTCTGCGCTACAGGTGCGGGCCGTAGCTGAAGGCTGAAAGCTGAGAGCTCAAACTATGAATTGGATCAAACAACTATTCTCCCGACGCAATATCTACGGCGACCTCTCCGCGGAGATCGAAGAGCATCTCGCGGAAAAGGTCGATGAACTGGTGGCCAGCGGCATGTCCCGGGAAGAAGCTACGTTCGCCGCCCGGCGGGAGTTTGGCAACGTCCTGCTGATCGAGGAGCGCAGCCGCGAAGTCTGGCAATGGGCCTCCCTCGAGAACTTTTTGATGGATATTCGTTACGGCTTGCGCCAGTTGCACCGCAATCCCGGGTTCACTGCCGTAGCGGTGGTCACCCTCGCCCTCGGCATTGGGGCCAGCACCGCTCTTTTCAGCGTGGTCAACTCGATTCTCCTTCGGCCGCTGCCTTACAAGGACCCGGACCGGCTGGTGATGCTCTTCGAAAAGGACAAAACTTTCCAGGTCGATACTCTTCAGCCCGACCGCAACGGCCTGATGTCAACCTCCATACCGGGTTTGCTCGACTGGCGGGCCAGGACCGACGTGTTTGACGAAGTTGGTGCGTATTTCTGGTTCCCCTCGCGGTTCGTCTTCACCAGCGCAAGGGAACCCGAGGAGGTTTTTGGCGGCAAAGTGACCGCCAATCTCTTTGCCGTACTCGGCGTCCAACCGATACTTGGACGGTCGTTTCTGCCCGGAGAAGATGGGCCGGGCGAAAATGACAAAGTACTTCTGGGATACGGTTTCTGGCAGCGGCGTTTCAATTCCGATCCGGGCATCGCCGGGAAATCCGCCGCCCTTAGTGGCAGAACCTATACGGTGGTTGGGGTAATGCCGCCCGGTTTTGAATTTCCACGCGGCGAGCAATTGTGGATCCCGTACGCGCTGGAGATCGACCCAAAAAAGCAATCGCGCAACACAAAGAACCTGGAGGTGATCGCGCGATTGAAGGCCGGCGTTTCGGTTGGGCAGGCTGAAACGGTCCTCAAGACGCTGGCGGCGGTGAGTGAGCAGCGGTTCCCCATTGGCCAGAAAAACTGGACTGCCGCGGTGGTTCCGCTGCGCCAGCACCTGCTGGGTGACACGCGGGCTCGATTGCTCCTGCTTTTCGGCGCCACCGGCTTCGTCGTGCTGATCGCCTGCTCCAACCTGGCCAACATGCTGCTGGCGCGCGGAGTGCTACGCACTCGGGAGATGGCGATGCGCGCCGCGCTGGGCGCGGGGCGGTTCCGGCTGCTCCGCCAGGTGATCGTGGAAACCGTTTTGCTGGCGGTTCTGGGAGGCGCCGCGGGGCTGGCAATCGCGATTTGGGCGGTTCGGGCGCTCGTCGCGCTCGGCTCAGCCACGGTCCCCCAACTCCAGGGCGTGCGTCCCGATTGGCGGGTGATGCTGTTTGCACTTGCCTGCTCGCTTACCGCCGGGGCGGTCTCCGCTCTGGTCCCCGCGCTGCGAGCTTCCCGAACCGACGTGAACGAAGCTTTGAAACAAACTCCAGGGGTATCAGACGCTTCCGGTTCAGCCCGGCGACTGGGGGGTGCTCTGGTTGTCTCGGAGTTGGCTCTGGCGATGGTTTTGCTGGCCGGGGCGGGCCTGATGGTGAACACGATGGCACACCTGTACACGGTGGATCTGGGCTTCCAGCCTCAGAACCTGCTGACGATGCGCATCACCCTGCCGGCCTATAAGTACGGTGAAATCTGGCGGATCCGCGCCGTCCGTGCCGGCGCGTTTTTCGATCAGTTGCTCGAACGTGTCAAAGCGGTGCCGGGAGTCAAGTCCGCAGCATTGATTGACGATCTCCCCTTTAGCGGCTTGAATTGGGGAACAGACATAAGCGTTGAAGGAAGGGGGCAGGAGATGTTTGCGACCCATACCCGCGTGGCGACCCCGGGGTACTTCCAGACCATGGGCATACCTTTGCGCGCAGGGCGCTTATTTATCGAGCAGGATAATAACGCGGCGCCGCCGGTGGCGATCATCAATGACACGCTGGCTCGCCAGATCTGGCCCAACGAGAACCCCATTGGCAAACACATTTCCAATGGCGGGCCGAGCAATTGGTGGACCATCGTGGGGGTTGTCGGACCAGCAAGGCATCTCCGGCTCGATTTACCGGCGGGTCCTGAAATGTACCGGCCGCAGGCGCAGGAAGTGGGCGGAGAGATGTTCCTCGTGCTGCGCGCCTCGGGCAACCCAACTCGCCTGGCGCCGGCCGTTCGCCGGCAGGTCTGGAGCATCGACAAGGACCAGCCGGTCGAGGACGTGCGCACGATGGAGGACCGCATCGCTGGCTACGCCGCGGGACGGCGATTTTACACGTTGCTGCTCGGCACCTTTGCGGCGCTCGCCGTGGCTCTGGCGGGGGTGGGCATCTACGGGGTCATTAGCTATTCCGTCTCCGAGAGGCGCCATGAGCTTGGCATCCGCATGGCGCTCGGCGCCCAGCGCACTGACATCTTGAATCTCGTGGTGGGTCAGGGATTCAAATTGACATTGGTTGGCGTGATGGTGGGCGTAGCCGGAGCGTTCACTCTCGGGCGCTTTCTGTCCGGCTTGCTCTACGGCGTGAAGCCCACTGACCCGCTGACCTTCGTGGCCGTTTCTCTGATTATCACCGTCGTGGCGCTGCTCGCCGGTTACATCCCCGCCCGCCGGGCGACGAAGGTCGATCCCATGGAGGCCCTGCGGTATGAGTAAGGCAGCGTAAAGCCGCCTTTGCGACAAAATGACCGACGGCCGGGAGCCGTACGAACCCGGTGGCACCCTGTGCGCACTCTCATTTCCAACGGCAAAGACGACATGAAATCCTTGCATGATCTGCTGGCGTCCAAAATTGGCCACTGAAACTTCCAAAACCCTGGGCCGTAGTGTATCCTGTTTGGCTATTGGAGCCGCGCTGGATGCTTGTGCAATAGTGCGGCTTCCAGAGCAATAAACGCGCGTTTATCGAAGGAGATTAAATTTTATGCCTCTTGTTTCTATGCGTCAGTTACTCGACGAAGCCGCCAAGGGCGGTTACGGAGTAGGTGCTTTCAATGTTAATGACATGGAACAGATTCAGGCCATCATGGAAGCTGCGCGCGAGACCAAATCGCCGGTGATCGTCCAGGCCAGCCGCGGGGCACGCCAATATGCGCAGGACCGATATCTTTATCACCTCATGTTGGCGGCCACGGAACTCTATCCGGAAATTCCTTTAGTGCTTCACCTGGACCACGGCAACAGCGTGGAGACCTGCAAATCCGCCATCGACATGGGCTTCACCAGCGTCATGATGGATGGGTCGTTGATGCCGGACGGCAAGACGCCCTCCAGCTTTGAATATAACGTCCAGGCCACGCGTGAAGTGGTGGCGATGGCCCATCCCAAGGGGATCACGGTGGAAGGCGAAATCGGCTGTCTCGGCGGCATTGAAGACGGCCACGGCGCCGGGCTCGACGGCCTGAGCCACCTCACCGACCCCGCGCAGGCTGCCGAGTTTGTAAGGCTCACCGGCCTGGACGCCTTGGCCATCGCCATTGGCACCAGCCACGGCGCTTACAAGTTCTCCAAGAAGCCCACCGGCGAGACGCTGAAAATGGACCGCCTGATCGAGATCCACAAGCTCCTGCCGCAAACCCACCTGGTCATGCATGGATCGTCGAGCGTCCCCAAGGATCTTCAGGACATCATCAATCAATACGGCGGCAAGTTGAAGCCCACCTGGGGTGTGCCGGTGGAGGAAATCCAAGTCGGCATCAAGAACGGCGTGCGAAAAGTCAACGTGGACACGGACAATCGCCTGGCGATAACGGGCGCGATCCGCAAAGTCTTCTTCGAAAAGCCCGAGGAGTTCGACCCCCGGAGCTACTTGAAGCCCGCCCGCGAAGCGATGAAGAAGGTCGTGGCGCAGCGCATGACGCAATTCGGCCAGGCCGGCCACGCCGGCGACTACGCGCCGCTGCCGCTATCCGAGATGGCGGCGAGGTATGAGCAAAAGCGCGCCGCTTAAGTTCCAACGGAGGGGACGCGAATCATCATCGAAGACAATACGGAGTTGTTTCCGCCACGCCAGGCGAGCTTCGCAATGAATACCTATCGTTCGCCTAGGCGAAAAGGCTGCTGCCCTGGCAGGCGGCTCATGACCTTGAGCGTGGCGTTGCCGATACCCTGCGGTGGCGCCAGGACTTCTTCGGAGGGCAGGCGAAATGACGGGCGCTGAAACTAGCTGCCGCTCGTGCGGCAGCCCTCGCCTCGAGACCGTTCTTTCCTTGGGAGTGACCCCCCTGGCGAATTCGCTTTTGACGAAGGAGGATCTGGCCCGTCCCGAGCCTGCCTTCCCCCTGGACCTTGCCTTCTGCCCCATTTGCTCGCTTGTGCAGATTACCGAAACGGTTCCCCCGGAAACGCTGTTCCGGGATTATCTCTACTTTTCTTCTTTTTCGGACGAGATCCAGAGTCACGCGGCGGCCATCTCCCGGCGCTTGATCGACTCGCTGTGCCTGGGAGCAGGCAGTCTGGTGGTGGAAGCCGCCAGCAATGACGGTTATCTTTTGCGTCACTACCAGGGCGCTGGAATTCCGGTGCTCGGAATCGAGCCCGCGCTTAATGTCGCGCGCGTGGCCGAGGAGAAGTATGGGATCAAGACCATCACGGATTTTTTCAACGGATCATTGGCAGGTAAACTGCGCCAGGAAGGTATTCGCGCGGACGTGTTTCATGCCAATAATGTGCTGGCGCACGTGGCGGACCTTAATGGGTTCGTGGCGGGCATTCATGGGCTTTTGAAGGACGAAGGCGTGGCCGTCATCGAAGTTCCTTACGTCATGGAAATGATCGAGCGCTGCGAGTTCGACACCATCTACCACGAACACTTGTGCTACTTCTCGGTAACTGCGCTTCAGGCCCTCTTCCGGCGGCATCAACTGGAGATTCAAGATGTGGAGAGGCTGCCGATCCACGGTGGCTCAATCCGGCTGTTCCTTAAACAACGCGCGGCCGTTGATCCCACCCCCGCCGTATCCCAACGGCTCGAGCAGGAAGCCTCCTGGGGCGTCCACAAGTTTGGTTTTTACAGTGGCTTTGCGCATCGTGTGGAGCAGGTCAAGGGCTCGCTTTGCCGTCTTCTCCAGGAACTGAAGGGCAAAGGGGCTCGAGTAGCCGCTTACGGGGCAGCCGCCAAGGGCAGCACCCTCCTGAATTATTGCCACATCGGCCAGGAATCTTTGGATTTTGTCGTCGACCGCAGTCCGTACAAGCAGGGCCGATACATGCCCGGCGTCCATCTTCCCATCTATCCGCCACCAAAGCTTCTGGAAGCCATGCCGGATTACACGCTTCTGCTGACCTGGAATTTCGCTGACGAAATCCTGGCGCAACAGACCGAGTATCGGCAGCGCGGTGGGCATTTTATTATTCCGGTTCCGGAGCCTAAGATCGTTTGAAGGTAGCTCCGTCGCTTTCCCGGAGGAGGTTCCGAGGGGAGGTGAGTGAGTGGTTTTCATCGAGACGAAGCTCCCAGGGGTGTATATCATAGAGGTGGAGAGAATCGAGGACGAACGGGGGTTTTTCGCCCGCACGTTCTGCCAGCGTGAGTTTGAGGCCCACGGCCTCAACCCGCGAGCGGCGCAGTGCAGCACGTCGTTCAGCAAGCGGAAGGGCACCCTGCGCGGAATGCACTACCAGATGGCTCCCTCGGAGGAAGCCAAGCTGATCCGCTGTACCATGGGCGCGATTTATGATGTGGCCGTGGACCTGCGCCGGGATTCCCCCACTTTCAAACAGTGGGTCGCCGTGGAACTGACCGCAGAAAACCGGAACATGGCCTACCTCCCAATGGGTGTTGCCCACGGCTTTCAAACCTTAGTGGATCATGTCGAGGTCTGTTACCAGATTTCAGAGTTCTATGATCCCCGATCCGCGCGCGGCCTGCGGTGGAACGACCCGGCCATCGGGATTGATTGGCCTCCCGTCGAGACGCGCACCATCTCGGCGAAGGACCGTAGTTACCCGGATTTTGGCGAGGGCATGGACGTGAGCTGGGGAAGCAACCCCCCATCACGCAAAGGCACATCAGTTTAATTCCACCCGTCCCGCGGTGGCTTGAAAACGGTGTTGTATGTTGGTGATTTCTCCCACGGCGAAGATCTCCAAGTTTGCGGACATCGAGGATTCGGTCCGGGGAACGCGCATCGTCATCGAAGACGGAGTGATGATTGACTCGTTTGTGAAGATCAAGCCCGTCGGCGGCACGGGCGATGTTAGGATTGGGGCGCATTCCTTCATCAATTCGGGTTGCGTCATCTACAGTGGCAACGGCGTGGAGATCGGCCAGCACGTCCTGGTGGCGGCCAACTGCACGTTTGCCCCGGTGAATCACGAGTATCGATCCAAGGACAAGCTGATTATTGAGCAGCGGTTCAGCCCCAGCAAGGGCGGCATTGTGGTGGAAGACGACGTCTGGATCGGGGCGGGGGTGGTGCTTTTGGATGGCGCCATCGTTCGGCGCGGCGCGGTGATTGGCGCCAACTCGGTGGTGCGCGGTGAGCTTCAGGCTTACGGCGTGTACGCGGGCAATCCCCTGGTTCTCGTGGGGGAAAGGAAGTAAGGGAATGGGAGGGCGGCGGGGTCAGGCTGTGCACTGGGTACCACTCGGTCCCAGAGAGTGCCTTTGGGGGCTCGAAGTCAGACTATTTGTCACAAAGTGACGGGTTATGAATTACACGGTTTTAGGAGCTTCCGGATTTATCGGCTCCCACCTTGTCCGGTGGTTGGAATCGCAGGGGTTCGCTTGCTGGGCTCCCGGGCGTGGGGCCGAAGTTTTGCCGCGTCCTCTAGGGCACGTCATTGACTGCATTGGGCTTACGGCGGATTGGCGCCACCGGCCGTACGACACGGTTCGAGCCCACGTGGACACCGTGCTTGGCCTGGTGGAAAAGGCTGACTTTGAATCCCTGCTTTACCTTTCCACCACGCGCTTGTATGGCGGAGGTGAGGATACTCGGGAGGAGCATGATCTGCGGGTCAATCCGTCGTCATGGGATGACCTCTATAACATCTCCAAGATCATGGGCGAATCGATCTGCCTCAATTCCGCCAGGTCCAACGTTCGGGTGGCTAGGCTCTCGAACGTTTATGGCGAAGATTTTTCGTCAGAGAACTTTCTTACTTCCTTCCTGCGCGATGCGGTGGACCGCCACGAGGTGGTTCTCCGGACCTCGCTTAATTCCCAGAAGGACTATGTGGCTGTGGATGATGTGGTGCGACTGCTGCCGCGGATTGCCTGCTCGGGGCAACAGCGGATGTACAATGTGGCGAGCGGAGTGAATACCAGCCACCGCGAGCTTGCCGAGGTCATTGCCAAAGCCACCGGTTGCCGTATAGAAGTGGCGGACGAGAGCCCCACGGTCTATTTCCCGCCTATTTCCATTGAGCGAGTCCGGCAGGAGTTTGGTTTTTCACCCTCCCACGTGCTGGACTCACTTCCCGATTTGATCGGGGAGTACCAACGGAGGTCGTCAAAAACTTGATGAAGCCCTATCTCACGACATCCAGGATTAGGGGAGAAAGTGGGGATCAATCCCTTGCCATACCCTGGTTCTTGACGAGCCGCCACACCCATGTTTTCGCCCTCATGAACACAACGTTGGCCAGAGGCAGCATACACTCGGCCGGGTGTATGCGGATCAGTTCCCTGCAAGCCCGAGCCGGTCCTCTGCCGCCGGGAACAGGAAGTCAAGATGGAGATTTCGGAAGAGATTCCTGGGCTGCAACCCAACCCTCCAAGGAAAGGATTGAAGGAGCACCGTGGCGAATTTGCCTCAAAATGCAGCAATAGGCCATGAAGACGAGCCGCTGCAAACCTCCCTCGCGCCTGTCCAGCGCGTCGTGAAGGGGCACATGCCGGCGCTCGACGGCATCCGCGGCGTGGCCATCCTACTTGTTCTGGCCGGCCACTTCAGCAGGGTCATGGGCACCGACACTTTGGCGCAAAGGTTCTTCAGCAGGCTGACGGAAGCGGGATGGACAGGTGTGGATCTTTTCTTTGTTCTTTCGGGTTTCCTCATCACGGGGATTCTTCTGGACAGTAAGGATTCCCCGCGCTATTTCTCCTCGTTCTACATGCGGCGAATCCTGCGCATTTTCCCCTTGTACTACCTGTCCACCTTCGCCTATGTGGCTTTCGTTCGCCTGGCACAGACTCATCCGGGATTGTTGCCCAACCTGAAATCCCTGGGTGGGGGGCAAATCTGGTTTTGGGTGTACGCGGTGAATTGGGGCATCGTTCTATCCGGCGGATCCTTTGGGGCGTTCGGTCATTTCTGGTCTTTGGCCATTGAGGAACAGTTCTATTTTCTGTGGCCGTTAGTGGTCCGCCTTACTTCCAAGCTAACCCTTGCCAGGCTTTGCATTGCCTTGGTTGTGGCTTCTCAGATTCTTAGGATGGTGATGTACCTGGAAGGGTTTCGGATGGACATAGTCTTTTATCTAACCGTCACCCGGCTGGATGGTCTGGCCATGGGGGCGCTGGCGGCCTTATGTTTCCGGAATGAAAAGTGGTTAGCGCAAGCGGCTTCCATGTTGAAGTACATTATTCCCATACCCTTCGTGGGGCTGATTGCCATCGCCTGGGTGTCCCGGGGATTCCCTCCGCTGGAGGGACCTTTCGTGATGACCTTTGCCTACCTGCTTCTGGCGGTCATGTTTGCGGGGATTTTAATTAGTGCAATTCTACGTAGTGGATCACGCCTGGAAAGAATCTTTTGCACCTCCTGGTTGCGTTCTTGTGGCAAATACAGCTACGCGATGTACGTTTGGCATGTTCCCATGATGCTTCTGGTGCAACACCAGAACAGATACTTCCTGATGAAGAGATTGATAGACGCGGTGCCCGGCTTCCCGCGCATACTGGTAGTCATACTTTACATGTTCGTGTCGTCCGTGCTGACTTATATTGTTGCCAGGATTTCCTGGTGGGCTATTGAGAGCCACTTCATCAATTTGAAGCGGTACTTCTGAACAGGTGAATGTGGCTGGCAGGGTGCATGCCGGCCCGAAGCGCAGCCTTCGGGCTCAGCCCTCGTCTGGAAGACGTGCGGAATCAGCGGCTCAGCTACTGGCAGGATATGGAGCTGACGAGAAGGTAAGGTTCCAAGTCGTGTCGAGAGTTTCGAGGAACATCATATACAACGGCCTCGGCCAGGGGCTCAGCGTAATTTTGAGCTTTATCGCCGTGCGCTTTGTGTTTCGCCGGCTGGGCGGTGATGCCCTGGGCCTGATTTACTTTTCTCTGGCCTTCAGCGCGGCGCTGTCGGTGGCCGTACAGTTAGGCATCTGCGAAAGCGCCGTACGCGAGATCGCTTCCCACCAAGGGAGTCGGCCGGAGTACATCGAGAGTCTCATTCGCACCAGTTCGCTGCTCTATTGGAGCGGTTTCCTGGTTCTGTCCCTGGTGGCTTACGCCGCTGCCCCCTACCTCGTTTACCATTGGGTGAAACTCGACTCTCTGGACGCTTTGACCGCTATCAAAATCATGCGCATTTTAACCCTCGGGGCGCTCGTGGCGCTGCCCGGCGGCTTGTACCGGGCGCTGCTGGTAGGGCTCCAGCACATGGGGATCACCAATTCGATCGACGTGGCGGGGAAGGCCCTCCAGCAGGCAGGGATTTTTCTGGTCCTGCTTATCCACGGCAGCCTGTTTCATGTGGCGTACTGGATTGCGATTTCCACGCTGGCGCCGATTGTGGCCTATTGGGTGGTGTGTACGCATTTCTTCTCCGTGCGGGCGCTGTTGATTCCGGGTTTTTCCCGGGCGGTGGTCAAAGAAAACATCGGGTATGCGTCGGGACTGATGACCATCACCCTCTGCGCGTGGATATCGGGGCAAGCGGACAAGGTGATCATCAGCAAGCTGCTGCCGCTGGCCCTGCTGGGCATCTACACTTTTGCGCGCGGCGCCATTAACCAAGGCATGCTTCTGACCGGGGCCATCAACAACGCCATTTTCCCCCATTTCTCCGCCTTGCAGGGGGCGGGGAAGATGGACGACCTGAAGGCCGCTTACCACAAGGTGCACGACCTCATTTGCTTCGGAACGGTTCCGGTGTTCGCCGCGGTGCCGTTTGCGGCGATCCCGTTGTTTTCCCGGGTGTTTGACATGCCCTCCGCCCGCCTGCTGTTCCTGCCCTCGACATTCCTTTGCGTCGGGTATTATATGAACGGGACGTTGACGGCGCCTTACGTGGTCTCGCTGGCCGTGGGCCGGCCCGACATCACGGCGCGGCAGAATTTAGTGGCTTTGTTGGTCGTGGTGCCGGCGAGCGCCGCCGCCATTTACTGGTTCGGGCTGAACGGCGCGGGTTTTTCCTGGGTGCTTTACCACCTCTTTGCCTATTCGTATGGCCTGCCACGCATCTGCCGGGAGTGTATCGGAATAGCCCCGCGCACTTGGTACGGGCACCTTTTCAGGATTATGGGCTCGGCACTCCTGATCTATGGGATCGCCTGGGGCCTGATCGCCTGGGTGGGCAACTTCTCGCTTCTCGCTCTGGCGACGGGTTATGGCGTGGCGTCCATCATTTACGGCGCCGCGGCTTGGGGGATGATGGATGAATCGCTGCGGGGCACGATCATGCGCTATGTCACGCGCGGGCGGGGGCGCGTTCAAACGGTGGCTGCCGTCCCCTGAGCCCCGCTATCCATTATGTCGCTCGATCGAGGAGGCGCGCGCCGGGCGGCAATCGAGTCCAGGGGGAATGTGAGGTGTTGTCCTAATTTGAACGTAGCGCCGCCATCTCCGATTTCTGGAGTCCGATGGACTCCATCGGAGTCCGCAGATCGGACTTGGCGGCTCAATGCCGGCTGGAAGCCGGCGCTACATCTGAAAGTAGGACAGCACCGAAGGGGAGGCAAGTCGCAGGTGGCTTCGCATCAACCACGGGTGAGCATCGGCATGGCCATCTACAATGAGGAGAGGTTCCTGCGGCCGGCGCTGGACTCTCTGCTCGCCCAGGATTATTCCGACTTTGAGCTGATTATTTCCGACAATGCCTCAACCGACGGGACCCAGGCGATCAGCTTGGAATATGCGGCCCGCGACCCGCGCATCCGCTACCACCGGAACGAAACCAATGTGGGCGCCACCGAGAATTTCAACATCGCCTTCAGGCTCTCGAGTGGAGAATACTTCATGTGGGCAGGCGGCCACGATGTGTGGGCGCCCACCTATCTTTCCCGGTGTCTCGCGGTGCTGGAAAGCGACGCCAACATCGTTCATTGTAATTCCCTGGCGCAGCCGATGAGCCAGGACGGGAAGGGATTTGGCCCACCCGAGCGCCAGCTCGACACACGCCGGCGCGGCCGGTTGGTTCGCGCGAATTTGATCCTCTGGCAAGCCTCCGTCTTTTTCATTTACGCGGTCTTCCGGTCGCAGGCCCTGCGCCGAACCCCCCCGCTGCGCCGGGTCATTGGCCCCGATCTGCTTCTGGGCTTCGAGATGGCGTTGCTGGGAACTACCGCCATTGTCCCCGAGCCGCTCTTCTTCATGCGTGACAACCGCGGAGACCGTTCACGGCCCGTCAACCGCGCCCAATATTTCGCGGGGCTCCGCGAACGCCTGTATGCCGAGGGGGGGAGGGATTCCCTGGGACGGTTTTGGCGGGTGGGCTACATGCTCGAGCAGTGGCGCGCGGTTCATCGCGCCCGGCTCCCTTACGGGCAACGCCTCGCGCTGGCGGGAAGCATTCTCCCCACCTACTTTTTGTGGCTCTACCCGGCCTTGCCGCAGTTCATTCGCCGCCCCCTCCGGCGCTGGGTCGAACGCTGGCTCAAGCCCCCCAAGGCGGAGGCGCCGTCCTAATTTCCGATGGAGCGCCGGCTTCCAGCCGGCATCGAGCCGCCAAGTCCGATCTGCGGACTCCGATGGAGTCCATCGGACTCCAGAAATCGGAGATGGCGGCGCTACGCTCAAATCAGGACAGCACCAAGGTGAAGGATTAGATGCCGAGGCAGTCTATAGAGTGTTATTATGGAAAGGTCACATTTCTCATACATCCTGAACACCACAGGGGGATATCGCGGGCATGAAATCAGCGTTGATCACGGGGATTTCGGGGCAAGACGGAAGTTATCTGGCGGAGTACTTACTCGAGCACGGCTATCAAGTGTGGGGTATGGTGCGGCGCGATCCGGCATCGACGCGTTGGCTACAGCCCATCCTCCCCCGTATCGAGATCGTTTACGGAGACTTGCGCGACGCCGAATCGCTGGCGGTGGCCTTCCAAAAGGCCTGGCCCGATGAGGTTTACAATCTGGCGGGCCAGGTCTTCGTTCCCACAAGCTGGCAAGTTCCCGCCGAGACCTTTGACATTAATGTGGGGGGATTGGTCCGGTTGCTCCAGATTGTGGAACGGACGAAGGGGGATACGCGGATTTACCAGGCCTCCAGCTCTGAAATGATGGGCAATTGTGACGGGCTCTGCGACGAGCAGACTCCTTTGCGGCCGACCTCGCCTTACGGGACCTCGAAGATGGCGGCCCATCGGCTGATGGAGGTCTACCGGCAGCGAGGCCTGTTTGCGGTGGGCGGCATTCTTTTCAACCATGAATCGCCGCGCCGGGGGCCGGAAATGGTGACGCGTAAAATCTCGCGCGCCGCGGCCCGCTGGCTGCTGGGCGATCGCACCAAGCTGGCGCTGGGGAATCTCCAGGCCCGGCGCGATTGGGGATTTGCGGGAGATTACATCAAGGCCATGCACGCCATGTTGCAGCGACCCGAGCCCAAGGACTATGTCATCGGCACCGGAGTCTCGCATAGCGTCTCTGATTTCCTCCTGGAGATCATGGCGGCGATGCGTGAACACGGGCCCGCCGGCAATGTTCCCCGCTCGGTGGAAGAATGGGTGGAGGTTAACCCGCAGTTCCTGCGGACGGGAGAAATCCATGACTTGCGCGCCGACGCGAGGCTGGCGCAGGCGGAGCTGGGCTGGCAGCCCGCAGTGGATTTCCAGCAGCTCGTGAGAATGATGTTGGAGTCCGACTTGGCGGCTGTCCGGGGAGCGTGATCTCCCCCTAGTGTGGTGTCCCATCTTAGAGTTGACAATAGGCGAGACCCCCTCACCCCCACGACAAGCAGAACGTGGGGCCCCCGTCCCGCCTCGGCTGAGGAAAACGCCTCGTCGAGCCACCCTCTCCCCCAAGGGGGCGAGGGCCGTAAAATCAACACTCCCCTCGCCCCCTTGGGGGAGAGGGGCTCGGGGGTGAGGGGGTCCGTGCATTTTCCCATTGTCAAATATTACGCGGGACACCACACTAGCAGTGCCGACAAAGTTTCACAGGCGGCTGTAACGCGCTGGCGCTAAAACCCTTGTTGGGGCAGTTCTCGATCCTGCTGCCCGGCATGCCGGCGAAACCCATGCGAATCCTCGTCCTTTCACCTTATCTTCCCTGGCCCCTTTACGGAGGCAGCGTCGTTCGATTGTACGGCATCCTCCGGGAACTCGCGCGGCGCGGGCACGACATCGTCCTGCTGGCGGGCTATGAGGGTCCTCCCCTGCCGGAGGACCATCCCGTCAAGAAGCTTTGCCGGGAGGTGTGCTTCTACCGCCCTGATCCCAGCTTGCAGCAGGCCCGGCCCATTCTTTCTGCCTGTGCCTCATTGTTTTCTCCCCTGCCCTATACCGCGGCGAAATTCGGCAGCCGGCAGATTCGCGAAAGCATCCGGGAGCTTCTGAAATCGAAGGAGTTCGACCTCATCCTGGCCTGTTTTGCCTTTATGGCCCATCTGGTCCCGCCGGAGTTCGCGCGGCGCACGCCGGTGGTGTTGGACGAGTATGAGTCGGAGGGGTTGTTGTGGCGCCAGTACCTGCGCCAGGGAGGAGTTCCCAAGCGGGCTTTCGCCTTGTTGAATCTGCTCAAGTTGAGCTGGTTTCAGAAGGCGGTCTCTTCCCGGATTGCGGCCCTGTTGTCGGCGTCCGATCGCGAAGCGGCTTTTTCCCGAACCTTTTTGCCCCCACGCGTGAAGTTGTGGACCGTCCCCAATGGCGTGGACACCGATTTCTTTGTTCCCGGTGCGCCGGAGGGCCGCGAAAACCACTGCATGGTCCTCTGCGCGGGCTTTGCCGTTTACAGGAATTGTGAAGCAGCGATCTGGTTCGCCCGCAGCATCTTCCCCCGGATCCGGCAAGCTATTTCCGATGCGGAGTTTTGGATTGTGGGAAGCCATCCCAATCAAGAGGTCAAGCAGCTTGCCGAGATTCCCGGCGTCCATGTGACCGGCACCGTGGAAGACATCCGGCCGTTCTATGCGCGGGCGGCGGTTTCCGTCGCCCCCTATAGGTTTGGGGAAGGGACGAAACTCAAAGTCCTGGAAGCCATGGCGAGCGGGGCGCCGGTGGTTTCAACGCCCATCGGTTGTCAGGGCATTGAGGTGAAGGACGGCGAACACGTTTTGATCGTTAATTCCGCCGATGAATTCGCGGAGCGGATCGTCTACCTTCTCCGTAACGAAGAAGTGCGCCGGAGCATCGCGGCGCGGGCGCGAAGCCTCATCGAGCGGGAATATGCGTGGAAGAAGATTGTGGGTGACCTCGAACCGGAGCTTGGCGAGCTGGCCCGCAAGTATCATCTTCATACCCCCGAGGGGGCTGGCAGGGAGTAGACTAGAGCGTCTTCAATTTAAGTGTATACAGCGCGGCGAAGCCGGAACCTGAGACGTGCCACGGCCGTCCCGGCCGTGCTCGGGCACGGGCGGGACGCCCGTGGCACGAAATCTTCGCCCGGCAATAACGTCCTAGCGCCGAGCGCTACAAGACATGTAAGCACTTAAATCAAAACCGCTCTAGCCCTCGCGGGAATGCGGAACCGCTTTATGAAAGTCGTCATCCTCGCCGCGGCGATCGGGCCGACCAGTGGGGGCGCAGGCCAATACTCACGCCAACTACTTCCGCACCTCCTGCCGATTCTCAAGGCGGCAGGGTGCCGGGTCACCGTGCTGCTTTGCCGGGACGCGAACCTTCAATTGCCCTCGAATCTCGCTACCGTTATCTATTCGCCCAGGGCCGGCCACCGAAGAATATCGAGGGTCTTGTTGGAGGAGGTGTGGCCCACTTTCCTCACGTGGGGAACCGACATTTTCTTTTCCATGGACTCGCGGTTCCCGCTATGCCCTCTTTGGGCCAGAAAAAAGCTCGTCGTGGTGCACGACATCCAAATCCTGCGGCATCTCGCGTCTCCTGCTCAATATCCGATTGATGCGCCGTGGGCAACCCTGAAGTACTTTTCTCTGGGGATGAGCAAGGCCTTGCGAACGGCGGATACCCTCATCACGGACGCTCGGTTCACCGCGAACGAACTGGTGAGCTTCGCGGGGGTCAGGCCGGACCGGATCAAGGCCATCCCTTGCGGCATCGACCACGAACGCTTTCATCCCCCCGCGGACCCCTCGCAGGTGGAAGAGGTGCGACGCCGCTACAGCCTTCCCTCCGCTTTCTACCTGTTTGTCGGCCAGCCCACGGAACAAAAGAATCTCCGCCTGGTGGTCGAAAGCTATGCCTCCGGAAGCCTGCCGGGTGAGTTTCGGTTGCCGGTGGTGGTCACGTGCAGCCTGCGAAGAAGTACCCTCTTTGAGGATACTCGGGCACGCATCGAGCAAGCCGGCCTCGCGGGTCTGTTCCAATTCACCGGGTACGTTCGAGAGGAGGACCTGCCCCTGATTTACGCCGCGGCCCAAGCCCTTCTCTATCCCTCGCGGTACGAGGGTTTTGGCTTGCCGCCCGTCGAGGCCATGGCTTGTGGGACTCCGGTCGTTTGCTCGAACACGACGTCGCTCCCGGAGGTGGTGGGCGATGCCGCTTTGTTAATCGATCCTGAGCAGCCCGGGTCGCTCACCGAAGCTCTTGGCAAAGTAAACGATGAACCAACGCGCAGGGAACTGGCCAGGCGGGGTCTGGAGCGGGCACAAGCCTTCACCTGGGAGAGCACGGCGCGGCAAGTGGCTCAACACCTCCTGGGCGCCGTCCTGCCGTAAATCCGCGTGCGCCCTTACGACGCCAAAGCAAGAACCGGGCATCTGGTCGCAGCGCCTTAGAGGAAGCGTGGGAGGTACGGCACCCGCCGCAGCGTGCAATAGCGTGCAATTGTCTACGACATCCGTGGCAATTCTGGCATCATAGGCAACATGGAATCTGTAACATACCCGATAGGGAAGGGCAGGCTGGCGCACGGCGAGCGCAGCCGTGCGATTTCGTGCAAGTCCCGCAACTCGTGGTGAATCGCAGATCTCCGCTCGATCTGCGCCAGCCACCCCTTGCCGATGCTTACCGAAGGAGGACGTGACTATGCCCAGGAAGAAACCGACCGCGGGACAACGCATGATTGCCAGCGCCAAACAGGCCCTGGCCTTCACCAAGGGCGAAAACAACGCCGCCGTTGTCCATATCCCCTACGAAATCGACACGGCACGGATTCGCAGGAAAATCAACATGAGCCAGAACCGGTTTGCGGCGTATATTGGCGTCAGAGTCCGCACGATACAGGAATGGGAACAAGGACGCGTCGTGCCCTCAGGCGCGACACGGGCCTTCCTGACCGTGATCGACCACGAGCCGGATGCCGTGCGCCGCGCGCTCGTGAATTCTGCCGACGGCGGCAATCGCCCATCGGGACATCAGTCCGCGCACCCGTAAGGAAAGGGGAGCACGCCAGCCAGACACGAACCCATTTTTCAGGCAAGGAAGGGGTGGCCGTCTCAGCGTGCGACAGCGGGCACGGGTCTACGGGAAGGATGGCAATTTGGGCATGTCCGGCATTACCCACTCTCAATCCGTTAGCCTTGCCTTGCCCACGGGAGAGTGCTCGGTTCATTTTAGGACACTACCCCACCTGCCCGTGGCATAATACGATCAATGAGAAAACTCCGGCTACTGGCGTGCGCTTATGCTTGCGTGCTCGAAGAGGGGGCGAGCGTGGCGGGCGGCGAGGCCGTCCTGGGGTGGAATATCGTCCGGCAGCTCGGGCGCTTTCACCAGGTATGGGTGCTCACCTCCGCTTCCAATCGGCCCGGAATCGAGGCCGAGTTGCAACGTCAAGCCCAGCCGAATCTGACCTTTGTCTATATTGAAATGCCGCGCCGGCTCCGCCCCTTCCTGACCTTTCTGGGCGGGATTCAGTTCTGTGCTTACCTTTGGCAGATTCAGGCTTACCTGGTGGCGAGGAAGCTTCACGCCCAAGTGAAATTTGACGCTTTCCACCACGTCACGTACGCCAATGATTGGATGGCGAGTTATGTAGGCGCGCTGCTGCCGGTTCCTTATCTGCGCGGGCCGGGTGGGGGGGCGCACCGCACCCCCAAGGCCTTCCTGAGGGAGTACTCGTTCACGGCGCGTCTTTGGGAGCGATTTCGCGCCCTCATGCAGTGGGTCTTGCGGCACGACCCCGTCTATCTGCGCGGCCAGGGCCGGGCGCGGGTCATCCTGCTCTGCAACCGGGAAGCGACGGAGGCAGTCCCCCCGCGCCTCAAGAGTAAGGTACAATTGTTTCCTGTCAATGGGATTTCCGCAGAGGATTTGCGGATTTTCGGCGGGGTGAACGGGAAGGGGAGCTCAGCCACGGTTCCGGAGCAGGACCGGCCGGGGTTGCCCCAAGGGGCTTTCTCCGTGTTTTCGGCAGGGAAGCTGCTCGGGCTTAAGGGATATCCGTTGGCGATCCGGGCGTTCGGGTTGTTCGCCCGGTGTCATGCGGATGTGGAATTTACCATTGTGGGTGACGGTCCCGAGCGTGTCCGCCTGGAGGGTTTGGTCCGCCATCTGGGCCTGGAACGGCAAGTCCATCTGGAAAAATGGATGCCCCGCCCGGAATTGCTGGGCCTCCTGCGTCATGCCGATACGTTCCTGTTCCCCAGCCTCCGGGACGGTGGGGGCGCCGTGGTGGTGGAAGCCATGGCAGCGGGTGTTCCCGTGATCTGTATGGACCTCGCCGGCCCAGGCCTGCACGTTACGGAGGAATGCGGCATTAAGATTCCTGCCCGTTCTCCCGATGAGACGATTGAACTCATGGCCGAGGCTCTGGAACGCTTATATCATGACCGCGCGCTCGGCGCGAAGATGGGCCAGGCAGGGCGGGCGCGGGCGGAACAAGTCTATAGCTGGGATCACTTAGGTGAACGGCTCTTGAGATTATACGAGGAAGTGTTGGGAGCAGGCTCCCAAGAGGCTTAGATGGGCGTCGAATTGGCAAAGCCTTTGGAGTTGAAACGGGGTCGCGGCCGGCGCGCCGCTCGGAATCAACCGGCGAAGCCTCGCCAGAGCCTGAGTATGAATGCCGTGGTGGGCATGGGATTGTGGATCCTTCTCTGGGGAGGCTATAACACCGACATTGGGCGCGTGCTGAAGCCGACTTTCCCTGCCAATACGATTGACTTTATCCACGGCGTCAGGGCCTTTTCCCCCATGCTGGCCGGTTGGTTTGCCCTCATCATGATCATCGCGCGAGCCAACCGCCTGGCTTATTGGATCATGGGCCCTCTGGGGTTGGTGTTCGTGTATGCGGCCACGGGATTGGTTTCTTCCGGGACCGTATCCATCGACTCGACTGATTCGTTGTATTATGGAGCTAACTACCTGGCGATTGTTTTGGTTCTCCTGGCGATGGTCCTTGTTGAGCACCCCCTCCCTGACCTGCTTAAAGTGCTTCGGCTCACGTGGTCTGTGGGCATGATTCTGACGCTTGCCCTGTTGGGCGCCATCCCCTTCCTGGGTTCACAAGTAGCCATCCAGACGGAAGGCAGCCCCATTGGCGTGCGTGCGTATAGTGGGGTCGACAGAGTCCTGGGGATGTCTGCGACTCGAAACACCGGATTTGCCCGGTATGCGGCCATCTCTGCCCTGGTGGCGCTCCCGGGATTAATGAGGAAGGGCAAATTGGCCACTCGGATGTTCTGGGGGATATTGCTCATCGCTTCGCTCTACGCATTGGTCCTTGCCAATGGCCGTACGGAAATCGTGGCGTTTATCGCCGGTCTGTTCGTGATCTTGAGCGCCGAAAAGGAAAAGCGCACGCTGAACCTCCTGGTGGGGATCGCGGCCGCTATTCTCTTGGGGGTTCGCGGGTTCTACTCCAAATTCTATCTTTATTTTACCCGCGGGGCCCGGTTTGACCCCACCCTCACCGGACGCACCCAGGCTTGGGAGAGGGGATGGCGTCTTCTTTGGAAATCTCCCTGGATAGGTTTGGGTTTCCAGGCCGACCGGCACTATCTGGGGGTCCACCTGCACGATGCCTTCCTGCATGTCTTGATTCAGTCCGGTTTCCTTGGGGGGGGGCGCTGTTCATTGCCTTGGCGATCTTCTGGTACTACACGATTCGCTACTTTTTTAGAAAGCAGCCCTCTGACAAATCGCTGATTCCCCCGGAAATTCCCGCGGTTTTTCTCTTTGTGACCGCTTCTTCCCTTACGGAATCGACGTTTGCTTATTATTCCGCCGCCTGGCTGTTGAGCGCTCCGATTGTTGCCTATGTCATGGCGCTGGACGACCACATGCGAAAAATCTCCTTGAAGGCATCCCTGGAGCGGGGACAGCGGATACGATTGGCGAGGCGTAAACCCCGAGATCTCGGACCCGCGCTGGGCGTGCCTCCCTCCCCCGCCGAAGGAGGGATTCCGGGCTAAAGGCGGGCGCCATCCTTGCCGGCCAGGCGCCGCGCGATGAAATTAGCCACGGCCGCTTCCGAAAGAGTCGAATCCCACCATTGGCGCGTGCGGCGAGACCGTTCTGCAAGCTTTGCCGGGTCAGCCAGCAAGCCCTTCAGAACCTCTGCCAGCTCTGACCACCTCGGAAGGGTAACCACGGGACACCCTTGGTAGTACCATCGAGGCGGCAAGGGGTCGCTGACGATAACGCAGCCGAGTTTGGCGGCTTCAAATCGCCGGAACGTCTCATCGAAATTGCCCCGGGGAGCCAGGGCAATTTTGGCGTGGGCGAGAGCTTGCGTGTAGGCTTCCGGGGACAACTTCTTATTGGATGCAAGCCCCAGCAGTGATTCAATCCGGTATTGGGGCAGTGCCCTCTGCGCCGCCGCTACTGCCCCGGCCATCTGCTTCCGTGCCGCTATGGAGGAGCGGACCGACCAGCCGGTAACGGATAAACTTCCTGCGAAAAAGGCGTCTACCGGTCTCTCGTGGAGGGGCGGCGGATCGATGTCGCCCAGTTGGAAGTATCCGAGCGGGAGTTCGCCGATGGGAGCCACCTCTTTTCCCGGTGAGCCCTGCCGCAACCAGCGCTCGATGAGGAGGGCGCCGTTGCGGGCGTCGCGGAGCAGCGCACGCCAGGCAATGGGCCATGGCAGCCGCAGCGTATCCCGCACCGGATTGGGCCGGACTCCTCCGGTTTTGAAAATTGACCGGACGTGCGATTGATAGGAAGGTGTCTGGTAGCGTTCGTCGCCAACCAGGATGATCACCGCACCCTTCATGACTTCATGAAAAGCGTCCATATGCCAGGTCAAAACGAACGTCGTCCCCGCGCCGGGAAGCAACTGATCGAGATGCTGAAGGATGCGCAGGAAGTATCGGACATCGGTGGCGGGGAGGTCGGGTGGAAGGTTTCCCAGATCGAGCTGCACCGGGCTAGCATAGCTGTACAGCCAGAGGAAAAAACGGTTCGGCATGTCGCGAGTATATACTAGACCTTCTTGCCGGGGAAGCCGCCGGGGGTAAGGTTACGGCCGGACGGACCAGCGAATCGAGTGTACATTTCTTACTGGCCAGGTTTGAATGATGACGCAGCGAGGATTTGATAGCGCCTCCTGCACGTGTTTGCCCTCCCGATTGGGTCGGCTCGTGCGTGGAGAGGATGGTGATCGGCCGTTCTGGGGAATGGCGCGACTTGTCGTTGCGCTCCTGGCCATGCTGAGCGGCTGGGCCTGCGGGGGAGGTGGGGCGTCCAACACGCCGCAGCCCTCGGCGCAAGTTTCTCCAAGCAGCCTGACGTTTGGCAGTCAGAACCAAGGGAGCACGAGCGGGTCGCAACTCGTCACCCTGAGCAACACGGGCAACGCCGCGCTCACCATCACCAGTATCGCTGCCAGCACCAACTTCGGCCAGTCCAACACTTGCGCAGGCAGTATTGCCACCAGCGGATCCTGCACGATCAACGTGACCTTCTCGCCCACGGCCACCGGCCCACTCACCGGCACACTGACCATCACCGACAACAGTAGTGGGCTGGCGGGCAGCACCCAGACGGTGAGTTTGAGCGGAACCGGCACGGCCCCCCTGGTGGGCTTGTCCACGCCCGATTTAAGTTTCGCCAATCAGCTCATCAGTATCACCAGTGCGCCCCAGACGGAAACCGTCACCAACACCGGTACGGGCAACCTCACCTTTTCGACGGTTACGATTGGAGGTACGAATCCCAGCGATTTTGCCGTGAGCGCCGACACCTGCCCGGCAGCCACGGTTATGCCCAACAATGCCTGTACCGTCAGTGTGACATTCACTCCGTCGGCGACGGGGGGCCGTAGCGCCTCTCTCAACTTTGCCGACAACGCCAGCGGCAGTCCGCAGACCGTCAGCTTGGCGGGTACCGGGATCCCTTCCGCGCAAGTTTCCCCGGGCAGCCTAACGTTCGCGGGGCAAACCGTCGGGGTAGCCGGTCCGGCGCAAACCGTGACCTTGGCGGATATCGGCGCCGCGGCGATCAACATTACGGAGGTGACCATCAGCGGCGATTTCTCGCAAACCAGCAATTGCCCCACTTCCTTGGGGGCTGGCTCGAGCTGTAGTATTCAGGTCGGGTTCACCCCGACGGAGGCGGGAACGCGCTACGGAACCTTATTGATCAGCACCACGGCCACGAGAACCGCGCAGACGGTCAGTCTGACGGGAACCGGGAACGGCCCGCTGGCGGGAGTATTCACCCAGCGTTATGACAACGGCCGCACGGGCGCAAATTCCCAGGAGGTTTTATTGACTCCCTCCAATGTAACCGAGAGCCAATTCGGAAAACTGTTCTCGCTGCCTGTTGATGGGCAGGTTTATGCTCAGCCCCTTTATATGGAAAACGTCTCGATTCCGAACCAGGGTGCGCACAACGTCGTTTTCATTGCCACGCAACACGACAGCGTCTATGCCTTTGACGCCGACGGCCAATCCACGACCCCTCTCTGGCAAGTCAGCCTCTTGAAATCCGCAACCGGCGTCACCACCGTGCCGTGTCAGGACGTGTATGGCACTGCTTACGGCGCCTGTGACATCGATCCTGAGATCGGCATCACCTCGACTCCGGTCATCGACCCTACCGGTGGCACCCTCTATGTCACGGCCAAGACGCGGGAACCCCTGGGGTCCAACTCTTGTTCGAATAACGGCACCTTTAACTACTGCTATCGCCTGCACGCGCTGGACATTACCACGGGGGCGGAAAAGTTCAGTGGCCCAGTGATCATCTCGGCCAGCGTTCCCGGCACAGGGTATGACAGTGTCAGTGGCACCGTGACCTTCACTGCTTTGTACCACCTGCAACGCCCGGGACTTCTTCTGCTGAACGGAACCATCTATCTTGGTTTCGGATCCCAAGGTGATAATGATCCCTACCATGGCTGGTTGATGGCTTACAGTGCCACCACCCTCCAGGAGCTGGCGGTCTTTAACGTCACACCCAACGGCCAGCGAGGCGCCATCTGGCAGGCGGGGGGAGGCGTCTCCGCGGATTCAAGCGGAAATATATACATTATCACCGCCAATGGCACCTTCGACGCCAACACCACGGGGGGAGTTGATTTCGGCGACAGCGTCCTTAAGCTCCAAGTGCAGTCCGGCCAATTCCAGGTCCTGGATTACTTTACTCCCGCCAATCAAGCGACCCTGGCGGAGGAGGATCTTGACCTTGGATCGTCCCCCGCCCTGATTCTGCCTGATCAGCCCGGCCCCAACCCCCACCTGCTCGCCACGGGAGGCAAAGACGGTCGTATTTGGCTCATCAATCGGGACAATCTGGGTCAAATCCAAACGAATGACGCTGGGGCAGTACAGGTGATTCCTGATGGAAGTGACTTGCTCTTCGGCGGGGGGACTTACTGGAACGGGAACCTCTACGTCCAGGAAGTGGGCGACTTCCTAAAACAGTTCCCGCTACTAAACGGTCTGGCGCAGTCTGCCACGAACTCGGACTTTCAGATCGGGTATCCGAATCCCGCCCCGGCGGTCTCTGCGAATGGAACGAGCAACGCCGTCCTGTGGATCGTGGAAGCTGACGATTTCCAGACTGGTGGCCCTGCCGTCCTGCGCGCATTCGCCGCCAACGATGTCAGCAACACCGAACTTTACGACAGCACCCAAGCACCCAACCGCCGTGACCAAGCCGGTCGGGCGGTGAAGTTTGTGGTTCCCACGATCGCCAATGGGAAGGTGTATGTGGGGGCAGCGGGAGAAGTGGACGTTTATGGCCTGTTGCCCTGACGATGGTTGGGAGGACACTTGGTCCCCGCCCGGCGGACCATGCGGCTACGCCCTGTCCGGCCGGTCGGTGAGAGCGCCATACATCTCCGGCCGGCGGGCGGCGATGCGATCAAATTCCCATAGGCCTGCCTGGCGGACGACGCGATTGGAGTCAGCAGCGGCGGCATCAAGCTCGCCGTAAATGATGGTCTCCTCGGTTTCGCCTGCCTCGGCCAGTTTCTTTCCCATGAAATCCACGATTTGCGAATGCCCCGCGAAGCGGAAGCCCCGCTCCTCACCGACGCGGTCGCAAGCGATGACGTACATGTGATTCTCCGTTGCGCGCACCGGTGGAGTGTGCTGCCAGGAGTCGGAACCGAGCGGCCAGTTGGTGGGAATGACGAGAACCTGAGCGCCCTTCAACTTGAGGACGCGGCCGCTCTCGGGAAAACTACAATCGTAGCAAATGCTGATGCCGATCCTGGCGTGCGGCGTCGTAAAGACAGGAAATGCCTTGTCGCCCAGCGCCGCGTGCCAGTCAATGCCCACGCAGGGAAGATGCAGCTTGCGATAGGTTCCCAGAATGCCCTGCGGAGTGACGACCGCAGCCGAATTGAAAATCTGATCTCGGGCACGTTCCAGCATTCCCACCACGACCGTGCAATCGAGTGCCCGCGCCACCGCCAAAATTCTTTCGGTGGAGGGGCCGGGGACTTCCTCCGCGACGGGCGCTGCTTCTTGCAGGCTGACCAGGCAGTAGCCGCTCAGCGCGCATTCGGGGAAGACCACCAGCTTCGCGCCCGCGTTCGCCGCCTGCTCCAGACGGCTGAGGATCTGATCGAGATTGTGCTCCTTGGCGAGAATCTTGACGTCCATCTGAACCGCTGCGGCCTTCATGAGCCCCTCCTGAGTTTTGATGAGCATTGGTATTGTAGCAGCATTAGCGATTCCATGCAGGGCCCACCGATAAGCTACCCGGCCGAAACTCCGCCGGGGCCCCCGCAACTTTATCTCTCGTCCCGTGTTTATGCTTGCGAACCGGACCCAAGCTGATTAAGATAGGGGCCCATATTCCATTAGGTGGTACAAAATCTCAATTTGGAGGGGAGAATGAAACGAATCCTTATTATTTTGAACGTGGTTTTTGCCGCCTTGGTCTTAGCAATTCAGTTGGGAAGTCAAAAGGCGCAGAACTTCAACTCGTCGGCAGCCGTCGCTGCCCCGGCCCCTGCCGCCATGGCCGTTCCGATGCCCGCTCGCTGTCCGAGCATCCATGAGTCCATTCGCGCGCTCGAGGCAGCGCAAGCGGATATGCGAAATGCTGCCCACGATTTTTGCGGCCATAAGCGGGAGGCCATGGAAGCGACGCACCGCGCAATCGAGCAGTTAAGGATGGCTGAGAATTGCGATAGGTGCAGGGAACGCGAGGAACACTGAAGTAGGGGAACGGCCAGAGAGCCTTGGTTGATGTGATGGAACTTGAGGGGCACAGCGCTCAACCAGTTTGAGTGTTGTGCCCCTTTTGCGTTACCCAGACCAGGCGCACATTATGGCGCGCACTCAATGGGACATTTTGTCATGCTTTTTTGGGATTTCTACGGTTTTTGGTAAGTCGCTTTATTTTCAGCATGTTCTCAGCTTCGTTTTTGAAAAAAGCCCTTTTCTAACCCTTTGTTTTCAAGATGTTCTCAGCTTTGGACACATTGTCTGATGATGGACAAGAAGTCGCCATGCAATTTGGAGTTTTTGAGGCTTCGAGATCTGCATCATAAGTTCCCTCTAGCTCCGCCCGCTGCGCGCGCTTTCTTTCCGGACCACCGGTTAGATGAGTCGGCTCCAAATATCATCCACATATTGTAGTCTACAGCTCAGTCGTTTGTCAAGGGAAATCGGTGACGGAATCCCGGGGGTGGGGAAGAAAATCCTTCCCTCTTGACAAAAGGCGAATAAAAAGCGAAACTCATGGGAACTCAGATTATGGGGGGTTCCGTATGGGTTGCACTTCATTGCGGGAACCGGCGGACAAAACGCCACTCGTGGGCATTGCCCGCCTGGCTGCCCAAAGCCCTTTGGTGCGCGAGCGGGCGGAGGTGGAGTACTACCGCCTGGCGGCGCGCTCCACCCTGAACCGCGAGTCCAGCGGGCGAATGCCCTTCGCCTGGACCATTAACCCATATCGCGGCTGCGAGTTTGGCTGCCATTACTGTTATGCCCGTTACACGCACGAGTTCATGGAGATGTGGGAAAGCCGCGACTTTGAGCGGAAGATTTATGCCAAGACCGACGCGCCGGAGCGCCTGCGGGCGGAGCTTCGCCAGGGGCGCGACAAGGGGCTGCCGATCGCCTTGGGCACGGCGACGGATCCCTACCAGCCGGCAGAACGTCAGTTTGAAATTACCCGGCGCATATTGGAAGTGTTCGCAGAATTCCAGGGGTTGGACCTTTCCATCACCACCAAATCGGTTCTGATCCTTCGCGACCTGGACCTGCTTCAAGCCCTGGCGGAGCGGCATCGCTTCAGCGTGCATATCACGCTTACCACTCTCGACGCCCGCCTGGCGCGACTGCTCGAGCCCAAGGCGCCCGCCCCTGCCCAGCGCCTGGAAGCTGTGCGGAAGGTGGCCCAGGCGGGAATCCGCGTGGGCGTGAACGCCATGCCCATCCTGCCCGGACTGAATGATGCGCCGCGCATGTTGGAAACGCTGGCTGCCCAAGCGGCCGAAGCCGGCGCCAGCTTTCTTTACGGCAACATCCTGTTCCTGATGCCTTCCGCCATGAAGCAATTCATGCCGTTTCTGGAACGGGAATTTCCTCATCTGGTCAAACGTTACCGGAAACTCTACGCGCGTTCGGCTTACCTGCGCGGCGAATATCCCGAGAAAATCGCCCGTCTGCTGGCCGACCTCCGTGGGCGTTACGGCCTCGAGGGCAATCGCGGCGAAGTGCCCGCCGCGGCGCGCCATCCCCAGATGGACCTGCCGTTCAGCGTTTCCCCGGCGCGGGACGAAGCCCGCCTGTCGCTCACCGCCTGCCACGGTGCACTGTGAGGGCTGCAAATTTCCGATGTCGAGAGAGTGGGTTGATCGGATGTAGAGGCGGCTTTACGCCGCCATTTGGCGAGGTAAACTCGCCGCTACGTTGCGAGTGGCCGGGTAAACCCGCCGCTACGAATCTTCGGGTAAACCCGCCGCTACAACTTCCAATTGTCCCCCTACCAATGACGATCTGACCAATGACGATCTGAACTTGACACGCAAGGAGCGCACGCGTACGGTAGTCGCACGGAAGCCGAGTTGAAATCGGAAATTGAGGTTGACCTATGCCGGAGTCCCTGTCCAGGAAGAACCTGATGACGCGTCGAACCCTCTTGAAATCCGCCGGAGCCGCCGCCGCAGCCATAAGTGCGCCTCACATTCTCGCGGGCCGTCCGTCCTATCAACCTTCGTGGGCCTCGCTCGCCAAGCATCCCGACGCCGCGTGGTTCAATGACGCCAAGTTTGGGATCTACTTTCACTGGGGGATTTATTCCGTCCCGGCCTTCGACAATGAATGGTATTCACGCAACATGTACATCGAGGGGGAACGCGCCAATCAGTTTCACAAGCTCGTCTATGGGCCCGTCTCGAAATTCGGCTACAAAGATTTCATCCCCATGTTTCACGCGGAGAAATTCAAGTCCCAGGAGTGGGCGGAACTGCTCCACAAGGCGGGGGCAAAGTTCGCCGGTCCGGTGACCGAGCACGCGGACGGATTCTCCATGTGGGACTCGAAGGTGAACGAATGGAATGCCGCCCGGATGGGACCGCGCCGCGACGTGGTGGGAGAGATGGCCCGGGCCGTTCGCAGCCAGGGCATGAAGTTCGTCGCCACCTTTCACCATCAGTGGCTCTGGGGATGGTACCCGACGGAGGACAGGACGGTGGATTGCTCGAACCCGGCGTACGCGGGGCTTTACGGCCCACTCGCTCACCCCAGCCCCTTTGACTACAACAAGCCCACGTACACTCCTCCTCCGCCTGAAAATTTCCAAGAGGTCTGGGAATCCAAAATCAAGGAAGTCATCGACAAGTACCAGCCCGACCTGATCTATTCCGACAGCCGCTTGAATATTATCGATGAGCGGCGCCGCACGGGCGTGCTGGCTTATTACTACAACCACGCGGAACGATTGGGCAAGGAGGTCGTTTTCACTTACAAGGATAAGGACCTCGAGGCGGGAACCGCCACCCTCGACATCGAGCGTGGCAGGCTTTCCACCCTTGCTACCTTCAAGTGGATGACCGACGACGCCATCGACTGGAACTCGTGGTGCAATGTCCAGAACCCCGATTACAAATCAGCGGACCGAATCGTGAAACAACTTGTCGACACGGTGAGCAAGAATGGGAATTTGCTGCTCGATATCACTCCCACAGCCGACGGCGTAATTCCCGAGCCCGTGGAGCAGCGCCTGCGTGCCATCGGGGCCTGGCTGGAGGTGAACGGCGAGGCCATTTACGGCACGCGTCCCTGGAAGATTTTCGGAGAAGGCCCCACACCAATCAAACCGGGGTCCTTTGGCGAAAGAGAATCGCCCGACTTTACTGCCCAGGACATCCGCTTCACGAGCCGCGCAAAGACCCTTTACGCCATTGCCCTTGGCTGGCCGCAGAGTGTTCCCGAGCTGGTGATCAAGTCTTTGAATGCCCGGAATGCTTTCCTGGCGAAAGGCCAGATCGCCGACGTCTCTCTTCTGGGCAGCGATCAGATGATTTCATGGGATCACAATGTTGAGGGTTTGAAGATTAAATTGCCCTCGGCGAAGGTTGGCAACATCGCCTACACCTTTAAGATCCTGCTGAAGCAAGGGTAGCGCCCCGATGCATCGGGGCGGCTCTTCCTTAGACTTACCTCCCAAGGCCATAGGCGGGTCCCGATCCTTAAGGTTTGCGGTTTTTGCACAGGAAGAGCCGCGGACCCCAAGAGCGGGGGTCCGCGCTACGCTTGTTTTCCTCCTCATTTCTCCGCGGGAAACGGTCGATAGAAGAATGAGGAGGCATCGAGGAGTCGATGCGCGAACAAGGCGGCGAGCAAACGGCAGGGCAGCTTGAACGGCATACCGGCTGGTTCAAATGGGCAGAGCGGCATCCGGGACTCGTGCTGCTGGGGGTTCTCGGGATGGCGATTCTGGCGCTCCCCAAATCGCCGACACCGGAGGACATCGAACGCGACACCAGCGGCGAGGAAGTGCCCCTCTTCATTTGACCGGACACCAGCAAGCGAAGCGAGGGCCCGATTTTCCTGTAGCGGCGCTCTATGGGTGCCGGCCTTTTTTTCGGAGGAACCGGCGTTCCCGTCTCACTTGGTGACAAGGCTCGCGTCGCCAAAGCCCGTATGGGCGTAGAGCCGGTACTGGCCGCCGCCGTGGTACTTCCAGGTATGGCCGAGCCAGCCATGGACTTCGCCAATGGCAGGCACGCTGACGTCGCCGACGCGTGTTGAGACCTCTGCGTGCTGAATGTTTTGCAAGGTGCCTACCTCCACTTTCAAGTCACCCGCAAAGAGCTGAAGGTTCTTATCGCCCTCCACGCCTTCTACCGTCAGATCGCCGCCGGTCATGTGGACCTCAAGCGAAATCGGGCTGGGAACCTCGACATCCACGTCCACGCTCAATGACATGGGCGCCCTGACCTCAACCTGGACCTGAGAACCGTGCAGCCGCGACCGGACTTGGACCTCTTTCTCGAGTTCGGGTTTCTTGGGGTCGGGCGTATACCGAACCACGATGTGTTGCAGGTCCGTACCGCGCTTGATGTGAAGATCCCCTCCACGCAGTCTGAACCAGAGGCTGCCTCCCGGGGGGTTCTCCAATACCTGCGTGTGGGTCGAGGCCAGCCCCGGAATTACTGAAATCGCGAAGCCAACTGCCGTGAGGACAAACGTGCGCATAACTCCCTCCCTGACGGGATGTTCCCTGATGAAGCTTACGCCAAAGGAAAGAAAAAGTTCCCGAAAAAGGGTGCTGTCCTAATTTCAGTTGTAGCGCCGGCTTCCAGCCGGCATTGGCCGCCAAGTCCGATCTGCGGACTCCAGAAATCGGAGATGGCAGCGCTACGTTCAGATTAAGTCGATCTTGCCAGGAAGTTTCCTCCCCATTTGCTGCTGGCGTGACGGACGAGGGCCGGTGTACTCTCAAGGTGTCGCATGTGACTCTGGCCCGCAATCCGCAGTGCTCAAAAGGGAGACACGTCATGAAGCGCCGCCAATTCCTCAGGGCAATCTCTTGCCAAGCCCTCGCCGCGGCTTCCGCCGTCACCGCCCTCCAGGGTGGCAAAAGGCTCTCGGGCACGGTTGAGATACCGGCCGAATGGATCGACCCGGCCACCGCCAAGGGCTGGCAAGAAAGCTGGGAAAAATCCATTCTCGAACGATCCGCCAAGAATCGCTACTGCGATACGGAAATGGGCGAGGAATTGGGTTGGCTGGTCAGTCCATTTCTCGACGGTTTCTATTATGGATATCTCGCCACGCACGATTCGAAGTGGATCGAGCGATTGGTCGACTGGGCGGACGCCTGCATCCGGCGGGGCGTCAAGGAGCCGGACGGTTACCTCGGCTGGCCCAAGGTCAGCGGCCAGAGGGAAGGAGGTTTTGACTATGACAGTATGCTTGGCGAAGCCATGATGCTGCGTCCCATGGTTCGCATGGCGGACGAGATTTTGAAAACGCCGGCGCTGAAAGAGCAATGGGGAGGAAAGGGGCAGGCCTACCTGGAACTGGCCGAACGGACCTTCGAGAAGTGGGAGGCACGCGATGCTTGGCGCGATGCCCCGGTCGGCGGCCTGTGGGTTGTCCAGTACTTCGGGATTGATCCCGCCACCGGCCAATGGACGGAGGGCTACGCGCGCCGGAAATCTGAGGCTTTTTCCCACCCTGACAACAAGGAAAACCTCATCGCCCTCTGGCTCCTCACCATGTTCGATGTCACCAAGAAGCCGGTCTATCGCGAACGGTGTAAGAAGTGGTGGCAGCTCATGAAGTCGCGCCTGAAAACGCGCGAGGGGGGGAAGTATTTGGTCTGGGACTACTGGGACCCGGCGGGGCCCTGGGATTACAAGCCGGATGGCTCCACCAAGCACTGGGTGGGCGTGCATCCCAACGGTGGCTATTACGCCACGGATGTGGAAGGAATCGTCGCGGCTTTCGAGCACCACCTGGTCTTCAGCCGCCAGGATATCAACCGCCTGATTTCGACCAACCGCGATTTCATGTGGAACCAGCAAATCTCGGGAGCCAAATTCCAACGCATTGACGGCGGCAAGCCTGACCCCCGATGGCCGAACTCGCCCGGGGTACTCTGGGGCGCGCTTATTCCCTACAATAAGACGCTGCGCAAGATTTTCATCGCCAACCATCGTCCCGATTCCTGGGGCGGGTTGCGCGCCACTCCCTGGTTTCTCGCGCGCGCGGCCCGGCACGGACAGGGTGTTCGTTAGCGGGCTAGATATTCGCCGTTGCGCGGAGCTTATTTTCAAGTCGGAAGCTTTAACTTTCAAATCATCACGTTCCAAGCGTGGGGCCAACACACGCGGTCACTCCTGCATGGGGTGCTTGTGCTTCTTGGGCCGCTTGTTGTATTCGAGGATTTTCTTGCGCAGGCGGATGGATTTGGGCGTGACCTCGACGAGTTCGTCTTCGGCGATAAACTCGATGGCCTCTTCCAGGGTCAGCGGGCGAAAGGGAATCAGGCGAATGGCTTCGTCGGCCACCGAGGCGCGCATATTGGTTTGTTTCTTTTCCTTGACCACGTTCACATCCATGTCGTCCCAGCGCGCGTTTTGGCCTACCACCATGCCTTCATAAACCTCCAGGCCCGGCTGCACGAACAGATCGCCGCGTTCCTGAAGGTTCCACAGCGCGAAGGCGGTGGTGCGGCCGGCGCGATCGGCGATGAGCGAGCCGGTGAGTCGCGTGGGCAGGTCTCCCTGCCAGTCGACGTAGCCATCGAACAGGGTATTCATCACCGCCGTGCCGCGCGTTGCCTTCAGGATTTCTCCGCGCAGCCCGATGAGTCCGCGGGAAGGAATGGCAAATTCCAGGCGCACGCGGCCGCTCTGGGCGTGCCCCGTGCCGTGGCTCACAATCTTGGTATTGACGCCCTTGCGCATGCCGATTTCCTGCATGAGCACGCCCACAAAATCCTGGGGAACGTCAATAATGAGTTGTTCGGAAGGTTCCTGGAGCTTGCCGTCCACAGTTCGCGTAATGATTTCGGGCTTCCCCACCGCGAGCTCGTAACCCTCGCGCCGCATCATCTCGATCAGGATGGCCAACTGAAGTTCACCTCGACCCATCACCTTAAAGGAGTCGTGGGTACCCATATCCTCCACGCGGATGGAAACGTTGGTGAGCAGTTCCTTGTCGAGCCGTTCGCGCAAGTGCCGCGAAGTAACGTACGCGCCATCACGCCCCGAAAAGGGCGAGGTGTTTATTGTAAACACCATCGAAATGGTGGGCTCATCAATGGGAATGTGGGGCAGCGGGGCGGGGAATTCTGCGCTGGTCACCGTCTCGCCGATGGTAATGCCTTCGACCCCGGCGATGGCTACAATGTCGCCGGCCTCGGCGGACTCGAGATCGATGCGGTCCAGCCCCTCGAAACCGTAGAGTTTGGTAATGCGGGTCTGCTGAAAGCTATGGTCCAGTTTGGCGATGGCCACTTCGTCGCCGCGCCGCAGTGTGCCGGAAAAAATGCGGCCCAACGCCAGGCGTCCGTGGTACTCGCTGTAATCCAGGTTGGCAACCAGAAGTTGAAGGGTAGCGCCCGGGTCACCGGCGGGAGCGGGAATGGCGCGCAAAATGGTTTCGAAAAGCGGCTGAAGGTTCTCCGATGCGCCATCCAGAGACTCGCGAGCGATGCCGTTCTTGGAGATGCAGTAAAGGACGGGAAAGTCGAGTTGGTCCTCGGTGGCGTCGAGATCGATGAACAGATCGTAGACTTCGTTCAACACCTCCTGCGGGCGCGCGTCGCTGCGGTCGATCTTGTTGATCACCACGATGGGAGGCAGGTTGGCCTCCAGCGCCTTGCGCAACACATAGCGAGTCTGAGGCAGGGGACCCTCACTGGCATCGACCAGCAGCAGCACGCCGTCCACCAGCTTCAGGGCGCGCTCTACCTCGCCGCCGAAGTCACTGTGGCCGGGCGTGTCCACAATGTTGATGCGCGTGCCGTGGTAGGTGATGGCGGTGTTTTTGGCCAGGATGGTGATGCCGCGTTCGCGCTCGAGCTCATTGGAGTCCATAACCCGCTCCACCACGGGTTCGCCAATGCGGAAGATGCCGCTCTGCCGGAGCATGGCGTCCACCAAGGTGGTCTTGCCGTGGTCCACATGCGCGATGATGGCAATGTTGCGAATCGAAGAGTTCACACTTATAGAATAGCAGTCATTGGTGAAGCATGCCGGAAGAAAGTCGAATGCAGTCAAGGTGTGCGCCAGGCGCCTCAAGGTCGATGCCACGTGTGCAAGTGCGTAGGGGCGGTTCGGGAACCGCCCCTGCTGCCTGATCGAGGAGGTCAATTTGAGACGACGGGCGGGGCAATGGAAATCCCGGCCCTATCAATCCACCATCTTAGCAATATGAACTTCATAACCGGTTCCGGGCAGAAGCGCGGTCAGCGCGAAGGCGGTGAAATCGCTGCCCGTGAGTTCGGTGCGCCGAAAAACGCCGGGCTCGGTTTCCTCCACTTCATGCCGCGCTCCGAAATCCTCCAAGAAGGCCTGGGCGTCTTTCAGATCAGGGCGCTCGCCCCTCACACCCATCCCCTTTCCCTCCAGGAGAGGGTGAATCCCAAAGGGTTGGGTGAGCGCTTCGGCGGCGTAGGAGCGGATGAGTTTGGGCCAGTATTTTTCCAGCAGCGCCGTGCTGGCAAAAATATCCGCCCAGATCAATCGGCCGTTCACCGCCACCACCACGCCCACCGCGTTGCGTTCGCGCAATTCCCGCATCAGCCCCAGGTAGGATTGTTCAATGGGCACGGCGACGGCATCCACTCGCTGCTTCACCTCATCGTTGTCCATCACGCGGGCGTACGAAGAGGTCCCGGCCAGAGCCGGGGCGGCGGCTGGAGCGGCTCGCATCGCCATGGATTCCTTTGCGGCACCCACTTCCGCCCAGACCTTCTGCTGATTCTGATCGGCCATGGCGCTGCGCCGCACACTGGGCTGCGCCATTTGGGAATGAAAGGAACCGAACTCAGGTTTGGACGCCACCCAACGCCCGGGCTCGACACAAAACACCGCGAGGTCGATGGGGTCGCTCTTGGGCGGAACGATGCGATCCTTGCCCACCACGCGGTCCTGCTTGCCGCCGGTCACGATTTCGCCGGCCAGCAGAATCAATGGGCGGTCGGAGTTGTTTACCAGAACCAGCCGGTTCACTTCCGCCCCGCCGCCCGGGGGAATATAATCCTGACGCCGGCGAACCAGCGGCCGCACGCTGCCGGCCTCGCTTACGATCACTTCACCGGAGCGCACGCCGTCATCGAGGGTCAGGAAATTTCGCGTGTCGTGCGTGCGATCGGCAACCACCGGAAAGATGGTCAAGTTGCCTCGACTGATGGGCGCCAGCACTTTGTAAGTGGACCCAACTTGTCCTGCCTCACCAAGGTCCGGTCCCATCGACAGGACCGTCAGCACTGCCAAAGTCATCAACAGACCAAGACCCAGAATTCGTTTTCTCGTCATCGTCGTCTCCTCCCTGAAGTTCTATGCGCCGACTTCTTTGACTGCCCCCCAAAAGAAGACTCACCACAGAGGCACAGAGAGCACAGAGAGGAGCACTGCTGTTTGCGCTTCCTTGTCTGTTGACCAATATCTCTTTCTCCGTCTTTACTCCGTGACCTCTGTGCCTCTGTGGTGCAATCCTTCCCGGATTACAGCCGCGCCAGGTCATTGACCGAGGACGTAACTCCCGGTCTGTAGAAAGAACGACTCGGGTTATAATTCTTGCATCCAAGTCTCGGACGCCCGGCTGGGGGGCAACATGAGCGGCAGCCAGGAAACCGCGACCCGCCCAACGAGGATCAACATCCCGGAATCGCTGGCGGCCCGGCTTCACCGCGAAGCCGGAGCGGAGAAACTCGCCTTAACGCCGCAAGCCTTCGCCGGCGCGCTGCAAGAGGTTGCTGCCAAGTATCTCCCGGCTGCGGCCAGTCCTTCGGAAGTTTCGAATTTCCTTACCCATCTGCGCGTTGAGGAGCTGGCGTTGGCTCGGGCCTGCGCCTTGGGCAGCGAGATTGCCTGGGAGATTTTCCTGACGCGGTATCGCGAGAAGCTCTACGGCGCGGCGCACTCCCTCGTTCAGGGGGATGCAAATGCGCGCGAGCTGGCCGATTCTCTCTATGCCGACCTTTACGGAACGCGCGCCGCGGATGGCCGGAGAATTTCCAAGCTGAACTCCTTTACCGGCCGCGGTTCGCTGGAGGGCTGGCTGCGGGCCGTTCTGGCGCAGGAGTATGTGAATCGCTTTCGCCGCCAGCAAAGGTTGGTAAGCCTGGAAGAACAAGCCGAGGCAGGAGCGCAGTTTGAGGCGGAGTCCCCCGACCCCGCCCAGGCCCTCGACGCGCGTTTGCGCGAGGCGACCGACCAAGCGCTTGGCTCCCTGGCGGCGGAAGACAAGTTCATTTTGGCCAACTATTATCTTGATGGGCGCACGCTCGCGGAAGTCGCCCGCCTCCTGGGCGTACACGAATCCACCATCAGCCGTAAGCTGGAGAAAATCACGGCCGGGACGCGCAAGGCCATTCTTGCCGGCCTGATGAAACGCGGCATGAGCCGGAAAGAGGCGGAACAAACCATGGAAGTCGAGGTCACCGAACTTTCCCTGGATGTGCGCCGCCGATTAATGCAAGAAAAGGGCCAGCAGACCGTTCCATAATAGGGTGGGCAGATGGGCAGTGGGCAGTAGGAATTAGGCAGGAGGCAGTAGCAGAGCTTTGAATTTACTTCCCTCGCCCCCTTGGGGGAGAGGGTGGCTCGCAACCGGCGCTTTCATCAGCCGGGGCGAGACGGGTGAGGGGGGTCGAAACCGTGCGGCCTAATGCCAACCTAACCTTGGGCGTTCATCTCGATAGAGACTCCCTCACCCCCCGCCTTGCGGTCCCCCCTCTCCCCCAAAGGGGCGAGGGAGGAACAGTATTTCGCTTGGTGTGGATTTGCTAAAGTAATTAGACCCTCGATTATGGCTGGATTACCAAAAATCGCGCTCGCAAGGTTGAAGGCGCAACCTCATGCGCCGAAACCTTCCGGACCCTCCGGGGGGCGGGCGGATTTCCAGGGCGGTCAACATCCTGACGCCAACCTGCTCGCGGCCTTGGTAGAGAAAACCCTTACGGAGAGGGAACGAACCCAGGTGCTCGACCACCTCAGCCAGTGTGCGGAATGCCGCGAGGTTGCAGCCTTCACCCTGCTTACGGAGACGCCGGTGGCCCCGCCCACCCGCGTGCCGGCCGGGCGGCGCTGGAGCCCGTGGCTCATTCTCCGCTGGAGCGCCATGGCAGTGGTGTTGGGAGCGGTGACCGTCGTTGTGGTGTTGCACCCCGGCATGTGGAACCGGCCTGCGGAGGTTTCGCAGCAAACGGCTCCACCCGTTCCGGCGGGGAACATCACGAGCGCTCCCCCCACCCTCTCCGCGCCGCCGTCATCTCCACCGTCTCCTGAACCTGTCAAAACTAAGGCGCAAAAGGAGACGCAAGAACCCGCCGGCGAAATGGCGGCGAAGGGTAGCGCATCAGGATCGCGGCAAGATCTGGCCCTGAATAATCAGGCGGCGCGCGTCAAGGCCCGGCAGCAACTGACATTGAAGGCGTTGCCACGGCCACCGGCCACGTTAAGATCTCAGTTTGCTCCGTCCGCCAAGGCGGAGCAGGAAGAAAGCAGGGGAGGAAGCGGACTGACGGCGGGGGCTCTTCCCGCGCCTGCTCCCTCTGCTGCGCCTGCTGCCGTGAGGGCCGCCGCATCCGAAGACGCCATGAGAGCAACCGCTGAGTCGCAGGCTGCTCCAGCATTAGGCGCGACAACCCAAAGCGTCGCCGTCGCAGGAGCAAATGCCGGCGCTGGCTTGGCGGCGGCCGGTGCTGCCAAAGTTGCGGCGCGAGCTCCCCGCCCGGCCACCGTCCGCATGAGCGCACAAGCGCCCATGAGCGAGGTGCAGGCATTCCGCAAGAAGATCGAATTGGGAACTGGCCCGCCCGCATCCCTCTGGAGTCTTTCAACGGATGGCAAAGTGCAACGCTCGACGGACGGCGGCAAAACCTTCGAGCCGATCCCGGTGGCAAACGGTGTCAGGTTCCGGGCGATTGCCGTCCTCGGCAATGAGGTTTGGACGGGTGGCGCGGGCGGGGCCCTGTTTCATTCCGCTGATGGCGGCGCCACTTGGAAGCAGACCGACCTTAACGATGGTGGGACCGCGGTCACAGAGACCATCACCGGCATTCAAATGCCCGACCCGCAGCATCTCACCGTCACCACGGCCTCCGGCGCGCAATGGGTCAGCGAAGACGGCGGGCAGCACTGGCGGAGACAACCCTAAGCCGAAACTCGAAACTCGAAACTCGAAACTCGAAATTCGCGGCGAGCGGTGTAGAGCGGACCCCCGTTTTTGGGGTCCGCGGCTCTTCCTTTGGAAATACAAATACCGAAGTGTGTGCCGTGCTTGATTCTTCCCCACGACGCATTCGCGCAAATGGCACAGGAAGAACCGCAGACCTCAAAAGCGGAGGTCTGCGCTACGCGTGGTCCAAACAGGCGTAATCGGTGGGGGTATAATAGTAATGGGGAGAATTGCAAGGCCGGAAATTCGCAACTCCCATCTCGACGGATTTCGAATTTCGAATTCCGGACTTCGAGTTTCGAGTTTCGAGTTTCGAGTTTCGAATTTCGAATTTCGAGTTTCGAGTTTCGAATTTCGAGTTTCGAGTTTCGAATTTCGAGTTTCGATTTTCAAGGTTCGAATTTCCAATTTCCAGTTTCGAGTTTCGGGTCATTCGGAAGGTCGTGATTTATGGCCACGCTCCAGAATATTCTTAACGCCAACGTTCGCGAAGGCGAGCTTTATGAGAAGCTCGACCGGGGTTTTGTGCGCTGTTTCGCTTGCGGCCATTGCTGCCGCATTCCCGAAGGGCAACTGGGCATCTGCAAGGTCCGCTTCAATGAAGGGGGCAAGCTCCAGGTCCCCTGGGGTTACGCCGCCGGGGTGCAGTGCGACCCGATTGAAAAGAAACCCTTCCATCACGCCTACCCCGGCGCTCTGGCTTACAGTTTTGGAATGTTCGGGTGCGACCTGCACTGCGCCTATTGCCAAAACTGGGACACCTCGCAAGCCATTCGAGACCCACGCGCAGTCTCCTCTCGGCTGACGCATGTAACCCCGCAAGAGCTTGTTCACGACGCCTTGCAGCAAGGCGCGAAAGTTCTGGTCAGCACTTACAACGAGCCGCTGATCACCAGCGAGTGGGCGGTCGCCATTTTCAAGGAAGCCAAGGCCGCGGGGCTTAAGACCGCCTACGTCTCCAACGGCAACGGCACGCCGCAAGTGCTCGAATACTTGCGCCCGTGGGTGGACCTCTACAAAGTTGACTTGAAGAGTTTCGAAGACCGCGACTACCGGCAGCTTGGTGGACGCATCGGCCCCATTCTCCAGACGATTCGCAGCCTGCACGAGATGGGGATCTGGGTTGAAATCGTCACCCTGCTGATTCCGGGCTTCAACGATTCCGACGATGAGCTGAAGAAGCTAACGGAATTTGTGGTGAGCGTTTCCCCCGACATTCCCTGGCACGTCACGGCATTCCACCAGGATTATAAGATGACCGACCCTGCCGACACTCAGCCGCGCGACCTCATGCGGGCGGCGGCCATCGGCAAGGCGGCCGGATTACGATTCATTTACGCGGGGAATCTGCCGGGCCGCGTGGGCGACCTTGAAAACACTTACTGCCCGCAGTGTCACGAATTGCTTATTGAAAGATTTGGCTATCACATTTTGGGTTATCGCCTGACGTCGAAAGGAACATGCCCCCAGTGCGGCGCCGTAATTCCCGGCCGCTGGGCCGAAAAGTTCGAAGGCCAGATCGCCGACCTTCCGTACCTGCCGCGGCGAAGGGCGGCAGGTGGTAGGTCGTAGGTGGGAAATGGGGGGAAGGCGGTAGGTGGCAGGTGGCAAACGGAGTGCAGGCAGCAGTCGAAGGGATAGGAATTCGGTGAAGCCCAAGGTCTATCTGGAAACGACCATTCCGAGCTACCTTGCAGCCCGACCCAGCCGCGGAGGATCTTATGGGGGAATATAAATCATGAAATGGGAAGACGAAATCGTCGAGGAGGTGCGCAAGGTCAGGGAGGCCTATGCCGCGCAGTTTGATTACGATCTCGAACGTATGTTCGAGGACTTGAAGAAGAAAGAAGAGCAGGACCCCGCGCCTCGCGCAGGTTTGAGGCCCCTAAAGCGGCACGCACAGCGCACGTGATGCTACAAGCAGTAGAATAGCGTAATCTTCTTTGCCTACTGCCCACTGCCCACTGCCTACTTTCCCTACCGAATGCCGTAAAAGAAATACCCCGGCCCCACCCGCATGTGATGAATGAGCGCATCCGGGGCGACGGCGGCGAGGAGGAGTCCGCCGACCGCCTGCGCCAGGGCCAGGGGCCAGATGTTGCGATGCCGGGCAAACGCTTCCGCAAAGATGAATCCGGCAACAAACGTGGCAATCACCAAGATGAGGTTGGGAATGTGGGCGGCGCTGAACAGGATGGCCGTGAGAGCGGAGCTCACATGGCGGTTGCGAATGATCAGCATCAGGCGATTATGGAAGTAAGACTGGGCCAGGTATTGCTGAAATGCGCACCAGGCGCCATAGCCGACGAGTGAAACCAGGGATTGCCAGGTGGGGTGAAGAAGCGCCAGGCGGTGGTGTACAAATCCATAGAAAAGCAGCGGCACGTACACGAGAAGGGCCAACGGCAACACCCACTGCGCGTTGGCGTGGAGTTCGGTCCGTGTGAAGCCGAGCCCGCGCAGGGTGTCGTGATGCAGCACATGACTCGCCAGAATCAAGGCAAAGAGCCCCCCCCACACGAGCGGGTTGGTATCCATAAAGTGAGCGATCAAACGCGAGCCGGGATGCCCCATCCAGGCGAGCGGGTTGGTATGTTGCCAACACCAGATGTAAGCAAGAATTCCGGCAAAAACCAGCGCGACTTCACATGCCGTGGCGATGACCAGTGGCTCGCGACTGCCGGCCGCGTCTTCGATTTCTCCCACTGTGGCGCCATGACTCATGAGCATCTAATTTTCTATTGTACTCCTGAAAGTCCGGATGGTGAGACCTCAGGGGTGTGCGACATGGAAGTGAAAGCCGATGCGTCTGTGCGAAGCACCTTGGAGTGCGGCGGTCTGGCGCCGCCTTGGTATAACACTGACGAGGAGGATCAAGGCGGCGTCGAGCCGCTGCACTCCAAGGTGCTTCGCACACGGGTGGCACGGCCATCTTGGCCGTGACGGCTCACGGGCGTGACGCCCGTGCCACCGGAGGCCGGACGCCCGCGCTACTTAGGTGGTTCGGAAACGAGTGGCGAGTCTGGCGCGGCCGGTTTCGCTCTGCGAAAAGGGAACACATAGCGCCAGGCGAGGTAGAGAACCAGGGCGAGGGCAATCCCCACACTCTCCAGCAGCGCCATGCGCAAGAATCGGCTGGCGGGCAAGCCCAGATGAGTGCGGAGCCCGGCCCACATGCAATTCTCATACACGAAGGGAGCGAGCCGGCAATCGCGCGTGGCCAGGTCTGCGGCGTGCAATACCAGGCCCACGATGGTGATTCCTAAAACGATACGCAAGGATTTTTGCATATTATCCAGATTATACTGAACGGCTAGCTAAATTCCAGCATCCCTTAATTCCACCGGAGAAGAACGAGTTCCGAACAAAATCCGGGTCCCATCGCGGCCAGCAGGGAATACGTCCCGGCTTCCGGCCGCCGCCGTTTGAAAACTTCCTCGAGCACCAGAAGCACCGAGGCGGAGGAAAGATTGCCCACTTTGCGCAGGCAATCCCAGGAGGCATCCAGCGCTTCCTTCGGCAATCCCAGCGCCGTGCCCGTGGCCTCGAGAATCTTGGGGCCGCCCGTGTGCAGAGATCCACCGGCCGATGTCCTTGCGGGCCAGGCCATGGTCGGCCAGGAAGGCGTCCACGTCTACGCCCAGATGGTCCACAATGAGCTGTGGCAAGGTGGGTGAGAGCACAATCTGGAAACCCTTTTCAGAAATATCCCAGCCCATGATGTGTTCGGTCTGCGGGTAGAAAACCGATCGCGTATCCAGAATTTCCGCCCCGGAGTGAGTCCTTGCCGCGCCCGTTACAATCGCCGCGGCGGCGCCATCGCCAAACAACGCCGCCGAAATCAGGTTGGCCATGGAAACATCCTCTTTCTGGAGAGTCAACGAACAAAGCTCCACCGAAAGCAGCGCGGCCACGTGATGGGGAAAGGCACGCACGTAATCCGCCGCCCGCGCGATTCCGGCAGCTCCCGCCACACACCCCAAACCAAATATGGGGATGCGCTTGATGCGGGGCGACAACCCCATGCGATTGACCAGCCGGGCATCGAGCGAGGGACTGGCCACCCCGGTAACCGAGACCACAAACAAGGCATCGACGTCCTGGGGGATAAGTCCCGCACCCGCCAAAGCCTGGCCAAGCGCCTGCTGGCCCAGGTCCTGCGCACACTCGATCCAGGCATTGTTGGCCTGCCCCCACGTCGTCATCTCGTAGTAAGCGTCCACCGGCAAGGAAAGATAGCGGCCGTCAATCTCGGCGTGGGCATGCATCCGGTCCACCACGTCAGGGTTGTTGAGACGGCTATTCCAGTATTTCTTGAGCGCCGCGCTAAGAAACGGCTGGGGGTAGTAATGTTTTGGGAAAGCACTGCCGACACTCGCAATTTTCATGTTGGTCATTTCAGTCGCGCCTCCCGTAGGGGCAGGCCGTGGTGCGCTCTAGGGGAGCCGCGAGAGTTCTCTCCTGTAAAGTTGATTGTGGGGAAATTCCTGGGCCAGGTCTTGGAGCAACTCTTTGGCCTGGCGCCGATTCTTGTCACGCAGGGCGGCCACGGCAAGCAGAAGCCGCGCGAAAGGCAGCAGGTAGTGGCCTTTGGTGGCGGTCAATTGCAATTTCTGAATGCCTACATCCTTGTCCGTTTGCGCGCCGTAGAGACGCAGCACCCAGCGCACCGGAGCGGGTTTCAAACCCAGGATGTAGTTCTCAATGCCGATCGCCAGATAGGCGTCGTAGCAGGTGGGGTCAACCGCCAGCAGCTTCTCCGCCGCCAGCCCGGCGCGTTTGGTATAGGCCAGGGAGGGCAAGTCGTGTTTTTCCACCATTGCCAGGTAATCGGATTCGAGGCCCAGATTCAGCACCGTGGCGAACAAGGCGTTGCGGTCGTTGGGGGAACGTTGAAGGATCGCGTCCGCCAGTTCTTGACTTTGCGCGAGGGCCCCCTTGAACTCTGCCCGCACGGTAGGGTTGGGAGAGGGCTTGTCCCTTCCCTTGAATTTTTCGTCATCCACGAATAACTCCGTCTGCAAAACACCCAGCCGGTCAAATTCGTCAAACAAGTAGGCTGCGCCATCCGCCGTGGGGCCGAAGGGATCTTCCGGATGTGCCTTGACATAGGTCTGAAACGTTCGGTGCGCGCCGCTGAAATCGTGATCATACATCTGGCGGAAGCCCAGGTCCAAGGGCCGCGAGGACTCAAGGGAGGCGCTGATCGGACTCAAGACTCCCTGTGCCAGTGCCAGAAAGAGAAGAGAAATTGTTGGTGAGGCCATAGCGTGTGAAAGCCCCGAATTTACACCACAGGGAAATCCCCCCCCCATCCATAGTGTAGCTGAATAATTCCAGAAATGCCCGGCAACTGGGTGTGCGACTTTGCGACAAGGGTCAGGTGAGAACCCGCGCTTTCTGTTTTCATCTTGTTATGCCCGACTGCAAACGTACACCCGACCAGCTTTGAGTGCAAGGCCCTGAGCTGAGCTTGGCGCCAGCCAGGTTCTTTCGAGACGCGAGACAAGGCGCGAGAGATTGTTTGCTTGCTCCTCGATGCCGGGCTACAATCCCATCTTTCCATGGGGAAGGTGAAACTCAAGAAGGAGGATGGAATGAGCAAAGTCAGCCGTCGATCTTTTCTGGAAAAGGCGGGCGTGACGCTCGCGGCCGGGTCCGTCCCCATTGCGGGGAAGGCAGTAGGCGTGGCCAGTGCAGGGAAGGGAAGCGCCATGGGGAAAAACCCGGACGTTGAGGATCCCGCGCGGAAGGGGATTGCCCGGTGCGTGGTGGAGTGGTCCTACAGCGCGGATAAAGCCTACGCCGACCCCTTCAACGATATGGAATTGGACGTCGTGTTTACCGACCCGCAAGGGCGCGAGCAAAGGGTCCCGGCCTTTTGGGCTGGCGAACAAACCTGGCGGATTCGATATACACCCATGGCTGCCGGCCGTTACACTTACCGGACCGTGGCGACTGACAGCGGTGAGCTCGACGGGCGACGCGGTGTGCTGGAGGTTGCGGCTTACCAGGGAGACAATCCGCTACGGAAGCACGGCCCCGTCCGCATCGCGGCGGACCACCGCCACTTCGAGCACCTGGACGGGACGCCTTTCTTCTGGCTTGGCGACACGTGGTGGATGGGCCTTTGCAGCCGGATGCGCTGGCCGGAGGACTTCCAGGAGTTGGCGGCCGACCGCGTGAGGAAAGGCTTCACGGTCATTCAAATCATTGCCGGATTGTATCCGGACATGCCGCCCTTCGACCCACGGGGAGCGAATGAAGCGGGATACCCCTGGGAAGCGGATTACGCGCGCATCAACCCCGCCTATTTTGACGCGGCCGATTTGCGCATCCGGTATCTCGTCGAGGTGGGGTTGACTCCGTGCATCGTCGCCTGCTGGGGTTATTTCCTGCCCATTATGGGTGTTCCCAAAATCAAAAAACATTGGCGATATCTCATCGCGCGCTGGGGAGCGTATCCGGTGATTTGGTGCCTGGCGGGTGAGGGAGCCATGCCCTACTACCTCTCGAAGAACCCCAAAGAGGACATTGCCGCTCAAAAGCAGGGCTGGACGGAAGTCGCCAGGTATGTACACAGCATCGATCCGTACGGCCATGCCGTTTCGATTCACAACGGCCGCAGTGAGGTCGAAGATCCCGCGGTGCTCGATTACGACATGTTGCAGACCGGCCACGGCGATCGCACGAGTATCCCCAACACAGAGAATGTGATTACCGGCGGATTATTGAAGACTCCGCGCATGCCGGTGCTGGCCGGGGAAGTGTGCTACGAGGGAATCCTGGAAGCGAGCCGGCAGGAGATTCAACGTTTTATGTTTTGGACGTGCATCCTGAACGGCGCGGGAGGGCACACTTACGGCGCGAACGGTATTTGGCAGGTGAACACGCGCGAGCGGCCCTTCGGCCCGTCGCCGCACGGACGTTCCTGGGGTGATGTGCCCTGGGACGTGGCCGCGCATCTCCCCGGCTCGCAACACATCGGCCTCGGCAAGGGGGTGCTGATGAAATACCCGTGGTGGCGCTTCGAACCGCATGCCGAGTGGGTGGACCCGCATTGGACTCACGAGGACTACATTCAGCCTTACGCCGCGGGGATTCCGGGGGAAGTCCGTATGATTTTCATTCCCCCTTCATGGAATGCGCCGACGGTGAAAAGCCTCGAAGCCGGCGTCGCTTATCGCGCCTTCTATTTCGATCCCAAATCGGGAAAGCAGCATGATCTCGGGGACGTGAAGCCGGATTCCACCGGGGCGTGGCCGGCCCCCATCACGCCGACGTTCGCCGATTGGGTGCTGGTGCTGGAGAGGAAGAGCGCGTAGCAAGCCGCCCAAGCCAGTTAAAAGGCCAAGCGCCAAAGGCAAAAGTGAGAGCCCATTCAACGCTTCATTGTGCATATAATTGCTCGCTCTTCCGAGAGGAGGTCATCGATGAAAGCTAGTGCGATTGATGCGATTGCGCGCCCGAGAGTCGCGGGAGGAGGACCAACAATCATTCGCCGCATCCGCCTGGTCGGGTTGCTGCTGGCGGTGCTCGGTGCAATCGCCATGGCGATGCCGGCCCGTCATTCGGCGGCTGAATCACCCACAACGATTGCCGCTGCCTTGCAGCCGTTCGTGGATAATCACACGCTGGCGGGCGCCGTGACGCTGGTGGCCTCGCGGGACCAGGTGCTCAGCCTGGAGGCCATCGGCTATATGGACATTGCCGCAAAGAAACCGATGCGGACGGACGCGCTGTTTTGGATCGCCTCTCAGTCCAAACCGATGACCGCCACCGCATTGATGATGCTGGTGGACGAGGGCAAGGTCAACGTGGACGATCCCGTGGAGAAATACCTGCCCGAGTTCAAAGGCCAGTGGTTGAAGACGGAGCAAGATGCGGACCACATGTTATTGAAGAGGCCCGCACACCCCATCACCGTCAAGAATGTGCTGAGCCACACCAGCGGACTGCCGTTCAGCTCACCGCTGGAGGAGCCGACCCTCGACCTGCTGCCCCTCGCCGCGCGCGTTCGGAGCTACGCCATGCTGCCGCTGGAGTTCGAGCCGGACAGCAAGTACGCGTATTCCAACGCCGGGATCAATACCGCCGGCCGCATCATCGAGGCTGTGAGCGGAATGCCGTACGAACAGTTTATGGACCAGCGCCTGTTCCAACCGCTTGGAATGAAGGACACGACCTTCTGGCCCAGCCCACGGCAAGTTCAGCGCCTGGCGAAGTCTTACAAAGCGAACGCGGCCAAGACTGGCCTGGAAGAGACGACGGTTACGCAGCTTCGCTACCCGCTAACCGACCGGACCCGCCAGCCGATGCCCGCCGGTGGCCTGTTTTCAACCGCCTCGGACGTCGCCCGATTTTGCCAAATGATCCTCAACGGCGGCATGCTCAACGGCAAGCGCTACCTCTCGGAGGGGGCCGTAAAGCAGATGACCAGCAAGCAAACTCCCGACGCTATCACCACAAAGTACGGCTTCGGCTGGAGCGCGGGTAACGAAGAGTTCGGGCATGGCGGCGCGTACGCAACGAACATGACCATCAATCCCCAGCACGGCCTGGTCTTCATCTGGATGGTCCAGCACGCAGACTTTCCCGGCGACGGCGCCAAGAGCCGGGACGCGTTCATGCAAGCGGCCAAGGCCACTTTTGTCAAATGACTCGCGAGCAAGAACCTGCACCGCCATCCCTGCCTACCTTGTGCTTGACAGTTTTAGCTGACCACCCGTACAATTTTTGGTTCGGGCAGTGCTCGCGGAGGAAATAAGGTAGCGCATGGACAAAAAGAAAGTGGAATACTTCAAAAAGCGCCTCCTGGCCAAACAAGAAGAACTGTTGCGTCTGGCGACCAAGTCGGAGAAGGATGGGCGCGAGGCGGATGAAGAGGCCACGCAAGACATTGCCGATAAGGCCGCGAACTCTTACACCAAAGAGTTCCTCTTTCACCAGAGCGACGAGAGCCGCCGGCTGCTGCAACTCGTGAACGAGGCGCTGGAGCGCATGAAGGAAGGCACCTACGGACAATGCCTGGTGTGCGAGCAGGAAGTCCAGCAAAAGCGGCTGGAGGCCGTGCCCTGGGCCCGCCACTGCATCGAGTGCCAGGAAAAGCAAGATCAAGGCCTGCTTTAATTAACCTCGAACCTTCTTCCCTGCGAGGTTCATTTTCTCTCCCATACCTAACCCCCACTCTCGCCAGCCTTCCCTCCTTCGGGAGTTCATCGACGGGATTCTCGCCGTGGCCTTTCCCACGGATTGCGCCCTTTGCGGCGGCGAGCTTTCGAGCGACCTATGGCTGCGCATCTGCCGGGATTGCTGGGCGAGCTTGCAGCCGTGGACCGGGCCTATGTGCGCGCGCTGCGGCCTGCCCTTTCCGTCTCCCCGTGCCCTCGATTCGTCTGTGGCGGAGTGCGGCGCGTGCCGTGATGATGCGTCGGCCTTCGATGGAGCGCGCAGTTTCGGCCTTTATACGGGGAAGCTCCGCCGAGTCGTCTTGCGCTTGAAGTTTGCCGGAGATGAACGGTTGGGTGGGCATTTGGGGGAATTGCTGGCGCCCATTTGGGATTCGTTACCCCGGGCGGGCGAATTTGACTCACCTCTCATCATTCCGGTTCCCTTGCACTCGTCGCGCCGGCGGGAACGCGGCTTCAATCAATCGGAACTGCTGGCGGCGGGCTTGGTGCTAGCGCTGAGAAAGCAGAAGGGTGGCGCGACGCCGCAGGTTGCCAAGGCCTGCCTGTGCCGCCAGCGCGCCACACCTCCGCAGACCGGCCTGAGCGTGGCCGCGCGGCGCGAGAATCTGCGGGGGGCGTTCGAGGTGGTGAAACCCCAGCAGGTTCGCGGACGCGAGATCGTGCTGGTCGACGACGTCATGACCACCGGCGCCACGCTTTCCGCTTGCGCGCGGGCCTTGAAACGCGCGGGGGCGGCGCGGGTGATGGGGCTGACCGTGGCGCGCGCCACGCCGCAGTTTCCCGACCTTACCCCGGTCGAGAGCGACAACACTGTTGACGGACTCGACCCCGACTCGACATAATGAGATAGGGAGCCGGCGCGCATCGCTCCCGCGGGTGAAATTCCATGTCGGAGGATGGCCACCAACGACTTCTGCAAGAACCCGTACTGGTGCTCAACGCCACGTACGAGCCCATCAATGTCACAGCCGTCCGGCGCGCCCTGGTGCTGGTGCTGAAGGGCGTGGCGACCACGGAAGAAGAAGACGGCATGTTTATTCACTCCGCGGAGTTGGCTTTCCGCATCCCGTCGGTCATTCGCCTGCTGGAATTCCGGCGCATTCCCTATCAGACCCGCGCGCTTTCGCGGAAAAACGTGCTGTTGCGCGACCGTTACACCTGCCAGTTTTGCGGCCGCGTGATGCCCGCTCACGAACTCACCTTGGATCACGTCATCCCGCGTTCGCGCGGAGGCCACACCGATTGGGATAACCTGGTCGCCTGCTGCCACCGCTGCAATAACTTGAAGGGGGACCGGCTGCCGGATGAGGCCGGCCTGCGGTTGCTGCGCCCCCCGCACCCCTTCACCCTGCACACCAGCCGGCAAATCATGCGCATGATGGGCCGCTCCGATGAGCGCTGGCGCAAATATCTGTTTTGCTGAGCTTCTTCCCTCCACGGATGAGACAAGATAGCTAGCCTCTACCTCAGGGTTCTGGTCCCTGGGCTTCGGGTCGCCGCACCTGTTCCATCCATCACTTGGAAGGTGTGGCGGGAGTTGTTCCCGCTGGGGCGGAAGCGTCCTTGCCGGGAAAGGCCACCGCTCGAATGGCCGAGGTGGGATCACCCAGAGTCTGCCCTCCCGCCGGGACTATGATGTTTTGAAACGTCGCCGTGCCCAGCACCGGCTGAAATGCGGTCGAGCTGAGGTAGACTGGCATGGCGTCCGCATTCACCGCCGCGATAAAGAGCTGCGGCGTCGCCGGCGCCTGGCCCGCCGCTGCCCCCGCGCTGTCTCCTGGGTAGTTCATCAGAAAATATCCTTTGTCGTCGCTATAGGCGAAACCGTACTGCTTCAGGAACTCGTGATTGGCGTCCACCAGGAAGACGGTGAATTTCGGCATGGGATTGTTCTGCGGATCGAGCACATAGCCTTGCAGTGCCCATCCCGTCTTCGCCACCTGAACCACCGGCGCCGCGAGCTGTTGCTTCACCATGGAAACTCTGGCGATGGTGGTTTGGGTCGCCGTGACCGATGCCTCGGCGACTTTGACGCGGGGATCGCTCGCGCCATATTGGGCCGTAAGCGCCGCCACGGTGCGCGAAGCCTGCGACAGCCGCGCCTGGTGCACCAGTCCCAGGGTCTGGATTCCCTGATTCACACTGCTATCCGCCGTGCTGAGCGTGGTTTTGATTTGTTCGGCGGCCTGAGAAGCCGTTGTCGCGGTGTTGGTCTCGTTACTGCTGGGTGTCGTGTCCATAATTCCCCTTCCCTTCGAGCGTGATCTGGCTGCTACCTGAACAACTCCAACAATTTCTCCTCCAAGCCCGAGCAGAACTCGGGTAGGAGCACATCTTCGAGAGCGAGGTTATCGTTATGCAAGACCTTGAAGCCTAAAGCGATGAGGCAATGGGTGGAGATATTCTGCTGGGTGATATTGAACACCCCCACCGTCAGCCCTGAGAAGAAGGCAGACAGGAGCGCCTCCTGGAAGCGATTGCCAACGACGTTCAGCGAGCCGGCAAGGAGCAGCGCATTCACCAATCCGCTGAGACGCGGGGAGTCGAGCCAGCACTGGTTATTGGAAAAGATCAGGTGATCGGGCGTGAAGATAAAAACCGAGGCATATTCGCGCTGCCGGCTGGCCGTCGCCTCGAGCTGGCATATATTGTTGCTGAAGAGCACCGCGCCACAGGAGACATTTTGAAAAGCGGCCGTAGCCAGGCTGCCACTCGCGTTCCCCGAATTCCCAAAAACGTAACTAGGCTGGTTGGCGGCGGTGGCGGTTTCGATGGCGGTTCCGACATTGAGGATGACCACGGTCTGGGCCAGCGCTGTCCCCGTCCCGCGAACCAGTCCGCCGCAGCCAAAATGGTTGTTGACGATGGCGAAGGGGCCCAAGCCTATGACCTCGAGCGCATAGTACAAGGGGACGCGCACCACGTTGTGTTCCACGCGCACGGCGGGAAGTCCCGGCTCGAAGATGGGAGTGGAGAGGGTATTGATCGCGCCCGCCTGCGCCTGGTCGGTATAACCCCACAAGGAGTCGTCCAGGGGCTGGGGAAAGGCGGGCGGTGTCCCGAGGAGGATGACGATCCCGCCCCGCGGGTTACCTGAGGAAGTTGCCTCCCCCTCGCTGGCCTTCGTCCAGTCGCGCGTTTCGAGCACCTGGTTGCGGCTGATCTCGATCATCTCGCCGTTCAGGACAAAGATGCCGCAGACGTCCGCCCCGGGCTGACCTCCAAAATCTGTAATCGTGTTGTCGCGAACGATCAGGTTCTGGACATCGGGAACGCTGATGGCGCCGTAGCCGAAAAAGGCGCGCGCCGCACCAGTGGCCGCGGCGAGATCGCGAAGCACCGTGCGCGAGATGGCATTGGCGGAGATGTTCAAGCCGAAAATAGAAATAATCTCCAGCGTTTCCAGCAAATTAAAGAAGCCCACGGGCCCGATTCCGCAAAGGCCCATGTTGCGGATGCGGTTGCGATGAATCTGGATGTTGGTCAAAATGCCACCCGCCACCACCCTATACCCGGTCGTTCCCGGGTAGTTGCCGGAGGTTTGCAGCGTCCCGGTGCCGCAGCAGTCGCTTTCGCCGGTGATCAGCACCCCAGTCCATTGGCCAGTGCTCTTGCCGTTGGCGTCAAGCACCTCCAAGCTGCCGAGCGTGATGCCATTGCGGCTGCCGCCCTCGATCTCGTTCTCGATGATGTAGACGTCAGTGGAAGTGCCCCCGATCTGAATGCCACCGGGGTGCATGGCGACATCCACCTTGGTATAAGCGAGGTCGGAGATGTTATAGAACTCGCGGGTAGTGGCCGCCATCCCCTGCGCGCCCGCATCGCCCGCCGCCGCGCTGCTCGTCGCGCCGCTGAGGTCCTCGCTGACTGTGTAGGGAAGCCACTCACGAATGTTTGCCGCCGACTGAATGCCCACCCAGTTGCGGTCAATGTGAATCTCTTTTCCGCTGGCGTAGATGGCTGGCCACTTGCTGCCAACATTCTTCATCGCCACACGATTGCGATCGACGCGCAGGAGTTCCACGCGCTCGGCAAGCACCGCCGGCAAAGTTGCAGCCGTAAGCACCATGTCCTCAATCGTGACGTCCGTGACCCCGCGCAGCAGCTTAAGGATAAGGATTCGGTCCAACGAGTCGCTTTGGCTTTTGGAGAGAGACGTGCCGGTGCCGTCGATCAGAATCCCGGCTTCATCGTCAGCCGCTTCCACCGCAAACGAACACAACTTGATGTGTTCCGAGGCGACGAGGGTGAAGACTGCACCCATGGGATTGGCGGCCCCGGACGTGTCGAGCGTCGCGGCTTGAAAAGCCACCCCAGGGGCCGTCACCTTCAGCGAGCTCGAAGCCACCCGCGTCTGCCAGCCGCACCCGTGAATCACCACATCACGGCGGCCGGCGATGCGCACATTTTCGAAATAGAGTCCGGGCAGAATGCAAACCTCACCACCGTCGGCGGGCAAGGCATCGATGGCGGTTTGTATCGAAGTGTAATCTCCAAAGCTATTCACCCCGTCGCCGACACGGTAGGTGCAGCAGGTGGTCATTTGCTTGACGGGCGTCAATTCGGTGAGGGGATAAAACGGTTTCCGGCAGTCGTGTACGTGTGCCTTGCTTTTTGTACTGTCCCATTGAATGCAGGCGAGGGGAGCTTCAAAAATCTCGAGGTGATGAGCGGGCTGGAAATGGTCGCCATCGCTAGTGCACGGGGGCCATTCGATATTGCCCGTGGCGGTGCGCGCGGGAATCAGCCAATAATCTCCGGTCGCGTAATTCCCCTTGCGGAACTCGACCTGGATGCCATTCTCCAAATCGAGCCACGAACCGGCGGATAAAGTTATGCCGTTCGCGCCGGCGGATGATCCCGTCTGGTCCCAACGCCGCATGCGCGCGTTCTTGGTGGTGTCGATCGATCCTGCCGGCACCGGTTTCGACAAGGTGACGGTTTGCGTTTCCGGGGTTATGCTCTGGATATAGTAGAGGTTGCCCGGCTGGTTGGGAGAGGGGCCGAACACGTAGCTGTCATCATAAATTTCCACCCATTGCAAGGCGGAAAATCCCAGGTTGGCGTCCGGGCCGAGGCTATCCACGGTGACCTGGGTGCCGGAGAATTGGGTGACCGCCGCGACCACGGAGCCGTTCTCCCGCGACCATTTGAAGGTCGCCTCGGTCTCGTTGCCGGGCTGGTGGATTTCAACTCGATAGAGCTGGTTTTCCAGGCCGCGGTAGCCGGCCGCGGGGGTGGGCTGGCAAGTGCAATCCCCTGAGCCATCGCTGGTTCGGGCATTCAGTTTGCCCGGGTCGTGTATCGGCACCAGGCCGGTTTCCATGGATTCGCAGCAATGTTCAACAGGTTCAATGACCGACACAGTGGTGGATTCCGCGGTGGCGCCCGCGTAATTCGAGGCCAGGGTGAGACTGGTATCGCTGGCAATGGCGCTGATCGGGTAGGGAGTTTGCGTGGCATCGGCGGTGAACAGAACCTGCTGGCCGACCTTTAAACTGGTGGTGAAGGAAGTGCCGGTTCCGGTTACGGTCGCCGAGCCATTGGCTACGGCCACGGTCCCGGCCACCGCCTGGGTGGACGTCAGTTCCTTGGCCACCACTTGCCAAACGGTTTGCACACGGTCGGTGGTATCCGCCTGGCCCAGGGCCGGTTCGCGCAGGCAGGGATCGTCCAGGGCCGTGACCAGCCGCCGCCAGACCTGGAGATAAACCTGGATGGCGCTGATCGAGCCCGCTTGCAGCTCGGTGAGAAGCGTTTGATCGGTCGGAAGGGGGTCAATCAAGTAGGGCTGTTTCAGGTAAGGCAATCCCCGGTCGTTTTCACAGAGAATCCCCTCCACATAATAGCGCCCCTTGCCGATCTCGATGGTGTTGCCGTTGAGGGTAATCTTGAATCCCTCATCGTGTTTCGGCCCACCCACCTTTCCGACGACATCAATAGTCTCCGTGGTGCGCAGATAGTCGTTGATCGCGCACTGTTCGTTGGCGTCGGCATCCAGGGATACACGTCCTTGCTGTTGCAGCACGGAGGTGTAATTCTTGTTGGGATTAAACCGCAGTCTGCTAAAGTCGCCCTTCATGGTGAGCTTCTCCTGTTTGTACGATCAGCGCTACCCTTGCCTGGTCAGCCCTCCCCGAAGGGGAGGAATATCATTAGCCGTAGGTGCAACCTACGGATCGCGACGATGAAACGTAGGGGCGGTTCGCGAACCGCCCCTACACCAAACTCGAATGGGGTCGAACCATTCGACCCCTTCGGGGTCGGGAACTGATTTACAAGGCTGTCTTTCCGTAGGTTTCACCTACGGCTAATGATACTGTTCCCCTTCGGGGAACCCGCCCCGCAGCGAGCGAGGTTTGCAATATCAAATTACCACCGGACACGACGGCACCAAAAAGACTCCCGTTTCCAGCCCGAAGGGCACGTACTCCTGCGCCCGCAACTGAACGTTGGTGACACTCTCAGTTTCCTGCAAGATGTAGTACACACCGATTTGCGAACCATTATCCGCCCCCGTCCAGATGGCCATCGGAGTATCGCCGCTGAGCAAGCCGTAAGACGGATGGCCGTAGCGCCGAATGACGAACTGAGGTTCAAACACCCCTTCCTCGGCCGAGTCCGTCGGCAGGCAATGGAACTGCTGGGGCGTAATGGCGCTGGCCGGGAGAAAGCAAAAGCGCACACATCCGGCCTGCTGGCGATTGCACCACAGCGCCGCCTTCCACGAATCGTGTGGCGCCAGGCTCGCGAGAAAAATCGTGTTCGAGGCCAACTCCATGGTGCGGACGTGAACCTTGCCGATCACCGTAGCCTCTTCGATGTGCAGGTCCGCGCCATCCCCATCCAAATCCACGGCGGCGTATGCAACGCTCGAAGGCGAGCCACTATCCAAAATGCTCGAGCAGATGCGCGTGGCCCCGCCCACCGAAGCGCCAATCGGCCCGGTGATACAGCCGATGAGGCTCAGGGTTACTTCCGCGGCGGGAACGGTAATGCTCGGCTTGCCCGGCTGGGTGGGCTGGCCGGGACGTTCGAGTGAGATTCCGGGAACGAGCGTGCAATCCATGAATTGGACACTGGCCGCGTCGCCGGAAATCTTGACGGATCCCGAAATCCACACGCCGCTGATGGAGAGCTGTCCGGCGGGGAGAACCGTGACGCCGTCGGCGGCGATATTCTTCTGTGCCTTGACCTCGATATCACCGCGCAGGACGGTTAAGGAATCATCGTAGATGAAGTCGTTCACACCCGGGGTTGGTACCTGGGCGGAAAGAATCCACAGTTGGCTTTCGGGGGGCAGAACGATGGCGTCCGCTCCCGCCAGGCTCACGTCGAGGGTTTCAAAACCCGGCAGAATAATCATTCCCTGGGAGCCTGCGGCCAGGGCATTCCAATTGGCAATGGCGGCGGCGAGAGTGGGCGCCGCGCTGGATCCCACCACGTTGATCAAGTCGAACCGGCTGAGATCAAACGTGGGAAGACTCGGGGTGCGGTCATAGGGGCCGCCACCGATTTCCGCTGGAAACCCGTAGCAGTAACTCACCTCCACCTTCTTCGGGGGAGGGAAATCCGCCGCGAATTGGATTCTTCCCAGGACGGGGTCGATCGAGACCTTCTTGGACGGAGTGCAGCCCCACGGGTGGCTGGGGAGATCGGAAAGATCGCCGCAGCAAACTCTTGAAACATCGATGGGGAGGTCATCCGCAAACAGCGTCACGCTGTTGTTGGCGCCATAGAACGCTCCGAGGTTCTTGAAAAACTCTCGCCGCAAAATCGGCTGGGGCACATCCATGCGGGTGGTCAGGCTGCTGAAGGAATCGCGGGGCGGGGGGAAATTGAACAGCGGCATGTCCTGCCCGAGAGGGCTGAACAGATACCGCTCGGCATCCACGCGAAACGCCAGGGCTTTGGTCACCTGGAAGGGTTTCCACCGCCAGAGGTAGACGCCCACGTCGGGTATATTGAACCGTCCGCCCCCGTGCAGATTGATATCCAGCGGGGTCGGGTCGGGGTCAGCCACCGTGCGGACGCGTGGGGCGATTCTCCGCACCTCAATGGTCCGGTTCAGCGTGTCGAAGGCGGAGCCTTGCCGCTCCAGTTGCAAGCCCCGGCGCAAGTCGACGGTCGCGACGTGGTGGGGACGTATGTGGTGCATGTTTTCGGTGGTGATCAGCCTCTTGAAGAACTCCACCGCGGCGGCGGGCATTCCGGAAACATCCAGCGCCACCTGTTCCAGGGCCAGCAGCGTCCCCTTTCGCCGTCGATAGCCGATGGTGTGGGCAACCTCGGCGCGCCGGCCGCTGGTGGCTCCGTCAATCTCATAAATCGTGTTGTCCCCGACCAGGTCGCCAATGTAGGGAATCACCCAGGGGCGCAGGTTTCGATGAACTGGTCATCGTAAAGCTGCTGAATGTTCTCTTCCAGGATGGCCGCCTGCCCGGCAATCACCGCAAGCAAGGCCTGAAGCGGCCCGCCGTTTTCGGCATCGCGGGTGCGGTAAATCGCTGGTACGAGTGCGTACAGTTGGTCGGCATCCAGACTCATGAGCAATCCTCGAAATCAAAATCACCACTGCACGAAATTCCCTTGCGACGCTGGGTCTAAGAACAGCATCTCCGCCCCTTGCGGGGTGCCCGTTTGGCCGGCCGCCGGCGCGGCGGCGAGCAAAACCGTACGCAGCGCCCCACTTGCGGTGGGGGCTTGGCCCTGCCGGTTGAACGCCGTCAATTCCACGGCAATCACCCCCGGAGTTTGCTGAATCAAGGCGATCACTTCACTCTGCGCCACGCCCTGGCCCATCTGGCGCTCGGCGAAACCGAAGCTGGTGGAGAGGGTCTGCCACACTTGCGCCAGCACCTGGGTGGGATCGTAATTGGTCTTGTCAATGCGCACGCTCGCGCCGAGTTCAAAGAGGACCGGAAGGTACGACGCGATCTGGATGGGCACATGGGGATTACCCACGGCCCACAACGATTCCTTCAGGTTGGTGAGCGTGAGATCGTCCGGTTGGAACACGTCGCCATTGGCGCCGGCGACCGTCAGGAACACTCCCCGCGTCCGCCCCGACCAGGTCCAGGTGGCGAGCGCCTTGGCAATTCCGGCGAAGGCCAGGGCATAGTTCTGATAGTCCTCCAGCGACACGACGCGACCCAAGGTCAAAACCTGTAAGGGGGCGCTGGCCCGGGCGTCGGCGGCAGTGGCGGGGTCGGCGCCGCCCGCGCCGGGGCTGGGATTGGTTACCCCCTTGAGCCCCTGGGGTCGGTCCAGGGCCTGGGATAACTGGCCGCTTTGAACATTGCCGGCGGACCCGATGCCCTTGCGGTAGACGGCGCGGATATTCATTTGCCCGGTGGGGGTGCGCGCCCCCTCTTCACCATTGCCAAACTGCACGGTCACATTTTGCGTGGCGTCGGTTTGGGTGATGTACACCCGATCGCTGGGACCCGACTCCAGGAAGTTGTCCACTTCGTGCCATTGCAGGTTGTTTACCCAGACCTGGAGAGTGGAAACCGCGCCATTGTTGAGCGGCGAACTGACGTAGGTCAAAGGCGACTGCTTCAGGGCGAATTGCAGGGCGTCGTTGCTGGCATCGCCGCTGCCCATAATTTCATTCATCGTCTCGCCTTGCGTCGCCGCCACCGTATTGGCATTGACGGTTACGGTGTTGGTGTCGTAGATGCGCGCCAGGGGCGACTCGAGACTTAGGGTGACCACGTCCCCATCCACCTGAAGGCGGGTGACCACGGCCGCCTCGCCGGTGGGAGGATCGCTCGAATTCGCCGGAAGAAATTGCACGTACTTCGCCTTCACCACGAGTGAGCCTGAGACGTTGCTGGTGGTCAGGACAGTCCACAACGGATTGCCGCTCGTCGGATCGGTCGCCGGAGGGTAGGCGTCAATCAGGAAGATCTGGTTATCGGCCACCGGCAGCGCGGAGGATGCTCCGTCCGGCATGAAAGTGGCCCCGGCAGAGGGCAGCACCTGGAGACGCACCCGCAACCCGGAAACGCCAATCGGTTGATTCGCGGCGATGCCGAGGCCTCCGACGATGGAAAACGAGCTTCCCTGCACCGGCACGATCATGCCGGGGGCAAGAGTGTAGGTTGGGGTGACGGTCGGACTCCAGGTGGTGATCGGGATGTCGGCGGGCGTGAGCGGAACGCTCTGCACGTAGGCGGTGATGTTGCGCGTCTCCTGCACGAATTCCCACAGCACTTCGTTCAGGGTAAGAGAAGTGTCACCGGTGAGGATTTGTCCCAGAGCGAGGGTGAGCTGCGTGGTCTTGGTCGTCAGCGTGTAGCGGCCGGGATTGGAGTCCGCGGCCTGGGTGATCTGGAAAAAGGAGGTGTAGCCCAAACCGGTCAGCACAATCCAGGGAGGAGGGGCATTGGCCTGGGGAGCGAGTCCGGAATACGACGCATCAAGATTGATCTGGTTGCTGTTCTCCTGGTAGTAGAAGGTCCAATCGGCGCCGGTTCCAAAGCTGGTGGGATAGCCGGGAATCGAGCTCAGATGGGGATTGGAGGTGGTGGTTCCGAGCAGCAACGGGTTGGGGGCCTGGACTCCATAAAGGGCGGCTTTCTTGCGGAAGATGAAGATGGAGACATCGTCCGCGGTCATGCCCGCGGTGAAAGACGGCGATAGCGCCGTATTCCAGAAGATCTGCGTATCGCCGGAATTCGCGTTGATGTTTACGGCCGTCACGTAATGAACGTCCCCCGGCCCCGTGCCCACCGGCTGCCCCGATTGGGCGGTCACAAAGAGCAGCGCGTCGCCCACATTGATATTGTTCGCGGTCCCCTGAATCCACGTGCTCGTGTCTGATCCAAAGAGCTGCCAGGGAAGGGTGGTTTGCGCCGGAATCGCGTTCTGCTCGATCAAAGCCGTGATGTCGGCGGAAGTCTCGAAGACCTGGGGCTTCTGCCCGGGGTTGGGCACGCTCTGCACGCGCGTTCCCGCCGGGATCAGGACATTGTCCGGCGAACCCGGGGCGCTGGTGAGCGTGAAGGCGAGAAATGTGGACGCGGCCACGCCCGGCGAAGGCTTGTAACCGACGAGTTGCGCCAGAGCAAATACCGACGCCGAATCAACCGCGGTGCGCAAGTACGATTCGTTGGCGATGCGTTCCTGATAGAAGGTCAGAATGTCGAGGCAGACGGCCCAGGCATCGAGAAGGGCGATGGAAAAATCCGAGGGATCGCGGGTGGTCAGAGGCGCCAGGGCCGGCTGCTCCGAACTGGAGAGCGCCGCCAGCAGGCTGGCCATAAAGGTTCGGTGCGTGCCCACCCGATAGCTGATGGCGCTGAGGCCGGGCCGATTGGTAATCGGTTCGGGCGTTTCAGTAGTGATACCCGTGCAGCAACCGCAAAGGGTCGGCTGCGGGGACTCGCAGGAGCCGCTCATTTGCCACCATCCATTTGCGTACGGGCACGCCATGGCGTGCCCCTACGAATCTTCATTTGCCACCATCCATGTGCAAAACAAGAATACCGTGATCGAGCCGGTTGGGATCGTTATCGCAGCGGGCAATCTCGGTCCTGCCTATGGTCAGATAGCCCTGCGCCACGCCGTCGATCGAAGGGTCATCCATGCGCTGAAACACCGTCAGCGTCGCGGAGGTTACCCCCTGCACGCCCTGCGCGGCGGCGATGAACGGGCTGGTGTAAATCGTCTGGCCGAAGGTGAAGTTTTCCGGATTCAGAATTCCGGGCTGGCCTGTGCAGAGATTTCCAGTGGTGAAAAGCTGCATGAGCGCGGTTTCCACATCTGCCTGGAAAAAGTCCGGATCCACGCAGATGCTCATCTCGATGCGCAGCGCGACGATCTCCGCGGCTTCGGTGGCGAGGTCCACTCCCATCATGCGAAACATATTCAGCCGCTTCTGGGTGGCGGTCAGCAGCGCGGCGCTCGATCCACTGGGAGCGGCGGCGTCGACGGAAACGAAGGCGGTGTACCAGCTTCCTGTCCAGCGCAGCGTGCCGCGCGCCTCACGGATGGCGGGATCCTGCTGGGCCATAACTCCGTAATCATCTTCGGTCACGGCGCGAAGCTGGGTGAGGAAGGCAAAGGGCGCTGCCTGGCGGATGTGGTCCATGGTCTCCGGGTCAACTCCGCCCGCCGCGGCCAAGGGATTGCGCACGGCGGCAACGCCGGAAACGTTGGTCAAAATATGGGCCAGCGAGTCGCGTCCGATGTTTCCGGCAGTGCCATTTCCCACGCGGTAGCGGACTTGAAAATCCATGCCCGGCTCCGGCGCCATGCCGTACTGGTCGTCGCCAAAGCGCAAGAAGGCCGCGCCGGTGTACTCGATCTCGAGCACGCACACGCGCTGGGAGTCATTACTGGACAAAAGGTCCTCCAGCACCACCCACTGCTCGCCTTGATCGTCGTAGACGGCAATTTGGGGAACCGCGCGCGCCGTGCCGGAGGAAGAAGGGGTTAGGAACCCGGAGGCCGGGGTGGTGTTGACGAGGGTCGCGGTCGTCGATGAGATGGTCGCGCCCGTGTAGGCCGAGGCCAAGGTCAGGGTGGTGGCGTTCTCGATGGCCTTAATCTGGTAAGGCGTCGCGGTGGGGTCGGAAGCGAACACAAGCCACTGGCCCACGGACAAATTGGCCGAAAAGGACGACCCGGTCACCGTGGTTGAGTTCTTTTTGAGGGCCACGGATACGCTGTAATAGGTTGTCAAGGGATACGCAAAGGTGACGGGCGATTTGGCCAATTCGGGGTAATACCTGGGCAGCGGATTGGATGAAGTGCCCTCGCAAGTGCACGCACAACTTGATTGCGTCACGGGAGCAGGTGGCGCCGCCGGAACCTCGCCCAAATCCTCCATGACCGCCGCGTTGGTCGACAACGTCGTCGCACCCACGTAGGGCGAGCCCATGGTCAAGCTGGTATCGCTAGCGATGGCGCTGATCTGGTAAGGCGTCTGGGTGGCGTCGGATCCGAACACCAGCCATTGACCAACCTGTAGAATGTTGGTGAACGTTGTGCCCACCCCGGTGACTGTCGCCGAGTTGATCGTCAGGGCCACTGTACCGGCCAGCGCCTGGACCTGCCAGATGCCGTGGTTGGCCGGAACGATATTCCCCCGCGCCACGCTTACGGCGGGCAGCGGCTGAGAATTATGTTCGGCGTCGGTGATGGAGGAAATGCACAAGGGGAACGGTAGCGCGTCCTCCGCACCCCAGGAAATTTGCATAATGGCTTGTCCGTTCAGAGGATCCACCAACGGGTGGTTCTTATAATCGGTCGCCTGAACTCCGGCCAGACGGACGGCCCAGCGATTATTGGGGTTGGCATCTTCCGGATCGCCGGTATTCGGCCCCATCACTTCTTCAAAGATCAGAACGGAACCGGGCTCCAGAGTGGTGAGCTTCCCTACTAAAGACGTGTCGCGAATCAGCGTGGCGGATGTGGTGCCGGCTGGGAGGCAGCAGTTGGAATCCTCCCAGGTATAAAACTGAAGTTCATTCTGCTCCAGGTAAAGCTCGGCATCCTGCATGGTGGCGAAGCCCAAGGGGTTGCTCAGCAGCGTGGCTGCATGGGTGGTGTTCGGCTGAATCGTGGTGGGGAAACCGGGAACGCGGGGAAACACCAAGGTCCCCGCGGGAATTTGAACTCCATCCAGCGCTGTCTTCAGGTAAACCCAGGCTCGTGCGTTACTGCCTTCGCCGACCTGGTAATCGACGAGTTTGGCGAGCCGCCGCAGCGAAATGCGGCTGCGCGCTGTTCCCAGGTACGCTTCCGTGCCCACCGCGTCCTGCTGATAGCTGAGGTGATCCGCCGCGTACGCCAGCAATTCCACCAGCATGATGCCGATGTCGGAGGCGTGGGTCTCCTTCCAGGCCGGCGCGAGGACAGCCATGCGGTCGAGCATCACCTGGCGGAAGCCGCCGTAATCCTTCGCCAGATAATTGATGTCCGGCTCCGGCGTCGTATCCGGCGGACAACAATTGCAGGGGAGACAATCGGCCAGCGTTGGGCAGCCGGCCTTGAAAGAGAATGTAACCGTGGAAAGTTGCGGGTCCAAGCCCTCCGGGGGATCGGTGGTGGAAGGGTTGGCCACCAGCGAAAGCGTGTAAGTGGAGAAGTCACCGGACTGGTTAAGCTGCACGGTCACCACTTTCGGCGCGGCAGCCGTGCCGACGGTAACGGAGGCGACTGTAACCTGCGAAGCCTCGGTTCCCCCCGTAATCTGCACCTGGGAAAGGCTCAGGGTGAGGTTGCGAGCATCCTTGAGCATCGTAATCAGGAGCTGCTTGCCGCAACCGTCGGCCCCTTTGGACACTTCCAGATAGTCGATGCCATTGAGGGCGTGTTTCTGCAATACTAGGGCGCGGCGGTTCTTTTGTGAGCAAAAATAAATCATGTGGTTGCCCCGCCATAAACGAACTGCTGGGTCTGTTGCTGCTGAGACTGAATAATGGTGTAAGTGACGGTAATCAGAAGCGTGGACTCCTGGGCCGTCACGTCCACCGCGTTCACGCGAATCAAGTCAGAAAGCCATTGCTGCAACGAGGCTTGAACCACTTGCTGCTGGGTCGCCGCCAGGGCATCGCTGTTCGGCGCGAACACCAGTTGGGTGACCCCACAGCCGAAGTTCGGACGGTTCACGCGCTCGCCGGGCGATGTCAGTAGAATCTGCTCAATCATGTCCCGGATGTGGCTGGGCAAGTCGTCCTGGGCCGTGTGCCCGGTGCTATCGAAGCCATAAGGGTATTGCACATTCATAAAGCCTCACATCGCCATCATCACCCTCGTGCCACGGCCATCTTGGCCGTGCTCAACACGGGCAGGATGCCCGTGCCACATCTCCTCACATCGCCGTCACGCGCGTTTGCGTCACCAAGGGGAGAAGCGGTGTGCCGTTGGGAACACTGACCGCTTGGCCCGTCTGAACCACCAGCGGCTGCCCGGTGGAAGTCACGCGCATTGTCCCGGTCACCCACTGTGCCGTGACACAGGGAGGGAGGGGAGGAGGCACGAGCGGACACCCCGCGACCACCCATGGCCCGGAAAGAAGCGCGGTGGGCTGACCCTCGATGGTCACCCGCGGATTGGGGACGGTGGCCAGCGCCTGTCCTCCGTGGCTGCAAGTGACTGTCGCGCCCGCTTGAATCAAGAAACCTCCCATTGCCGGACCTCCCTTTTTGATCTTAGGTAACCACCAATGCTCCTTCATTAACGGTCACGCTCGGGCCGGTGAGCGTGATCGTCGCTCCTTGGCCGTTACTGATGGTAATTCCCACGTCGTTAATCGCGATCATGGCCCCGGACGAGGACTTCAGCAGAATTCCCCCCGTGGGGCCCGGAACGTCGCTAATCATCAGGGTATTCTGGCCGACGGATTGGATCACGATCGCCTGCACGCCGGGCGGCGCCGCCAGGGCCAATGCCGGAACTTCCGCCGCGGAGCCCCAGAAGCACCCCGACCAGATGGGGTAATCGCTATTCCCTTGCTCAAACTCCACCCACACGCTGGCGCCAATGGGCGGGACGGCCACCGATCCGGATTGCGCTCCGGCAAAGGGAGCACAGGGCATGGCCCAGGTGGAGGGCAGCACATTGGAGACATCCGGCACCTGCACCATCAGCCGGCCCATCTGCATGGGGTCAACGTTATTGATCACCGTGCCGCGATACTTCCCGAAAAAGTTACCCACGATGGATCCCTTTCCCACGAGACGTTAGTAAGGCGCCGTCGGAACCACCGGCAGATTGGAAATCAGCGCGTTGCGCTTCAAGGTGAAACTCTGTTTGTATTCCCCGAGCTTGATTTGGTGCTTGGTGCTCTCCACGTAGTACAAGCCATCAAAGGCCAATCCTGCGCCGCGGACCCCCACCAACTGCCGGGCTTGGAGAATCCCGCCGTAGCGCAACACACTGATCGTGCCGTCCCCGCTCACCACGTCGGCGGTTTCCGATGCCCTGGCCAAGCCCACCATCAACGCCTGCGCGGGAGGGAGTTTGGCCGTGTCCTTCAACTCCTCGATCTTCTGGGGCACGGGCACCACCGCGCCCAGGGGAGGATCCAGAGGATTCACTCCCGGAATGGGAATGGGCAAAGTCATCCCGGTGGTTTGATCCTGGATATACACAATCGGGGTAATAGCATTCTGAGGCTCGTAGCGAAAATTCAGGCTTTCCACGTTGGTCCAGCTATCCATATTCACGTTCAAGGCGGGTTGGGGGACGCCAATCTTGACCTGCGGCCCCCAGTAAGCCTGGCTCATTCCCGGCAGAGGCCCCGGGGTGATGTAGAAAACATAGCCCGCTTCCTTCGCCAACTGCTGGATATAGGCCAAATCGGTTCCCTTCTGACTGGGGATCTTTACCGGTGGCACGTCCACGTCCGGAGTGATGACCGGCACGACATTGGGCACGATGCCGAACATGGCGTACTTGCCCAGGATCGTCAGTACGCGCACATCCGGAGTCATCCCCGGGTAGGGAATTCCCGAGAAGTCGACCAAATCCATAACCGCAGAAAGGTCCTCGCCGGTTATCACCAATTTGGAGGACCCTTGCATGGCATCTGGCACGACCTCGGTGTGCTTGACCATGCCATCCATAATCACTTGCGGCAGGCCGCCATAAGCCGCCACCAGAATCACGCGGATGAGGGGAATCGGCGCCCCCATCGTGAGCAGAAAAAAGAGTTGCAGCGGCGAGCTGTTGGCCAGCGTAAAGCTAAGCTGAAACCCGCTCTTGGCGGTGGCGGATACATTCACTTCCACGGAGGTCAGGGCATCCATCAGCGGTTTGGGGGCCGGCACCGCCTCCACCGCGCCCACCAGGAGTGTCAGGTACAGCGGACTACCCATTGCGCGCTCCCGAGGGAATGCCCGAAGCCAGCGGGATTTGGATGGTGCTCCCCACCTGCGCGATCAGCTCGTCCGGATCGCTCGCGCCGTTCGCATCGCAGATCGTCCAATACAGAAAGGGACTGCCCAGGTACTTTGCCGCCAGGTTGTCCAGACGGTCTCCGTCCACGATCACATAGCTCTGGGTCGAGGTGTAGATGTCCGGTTGGGGAATGATGCGGCGCTGCAAATACGCCACCTGCACGCCATCGGGGCGGGTGTAGAATTCAATCGGAGTGCCATAATAGCGGCTGTGGGGATAGGTCGGCCCGCCCGTGCCCGCCGCGGCCAGAACCATCGATTGAATTGCGCTATCCATTGATACTCCCTCCCTTGAGAAGTTTCGTAGGGGCGGCCCTCGTGGCCGCCCTAGGGCAACCACAAGGGTTGCCCCTACGAGCGCCACCTCACAGCGAAAGCAACGACAGCGCTTCCTTCTCCACTTGATAAACCATGTAGAGGGCGCCTGCCGGAGTCAGGAATCCCACGTCGTTAACGTTCAGCACGCGCATCCCCAGCCCCACCTTGGCGCGGATGGGATTCAGTTGGGGATCAAACGCTTCCTCGGTGATATTGAGGTCGGTGATCAGAACGGGCGTGACGCGTGTTTTGCTCCAAACAAAAAGGGTGAGGGCTGATTCCATGGGCAGGATTTCGATCGTGCCCAGATACGACAGCACCTCATTCGCGATCAACACAGCGCTGGAGGGATACACCAGCAGTTCCAAGGCTGCCAATTGTGGTTGGATTCCGAAGGCGAGGGCCCTGGGATCGCTGGCGGCGAGCTGGTCCGTGGCGTCGATCTCCACCGTGCAGTGGATCGTCTCAATCGGCGGACCTTTCAGCCGGAAAATTTCGGTCCGATCCGGCTCTGGACTAACCGGCTGGGGCTTCAGGCTGCGCGTCACCTCGTCCGGGTTGTACTGAAACGTGATGATGCCCTTCGGGATCCCGATATTCGGATCGAGTGAGACGATGGCGCCCTTCAGCAAAATCGGCGAAATATTGGGCATTCAGATCTCTCCTTGCACATAGGGGGACGAACCGCGGACCCACCGAACAGGTCCGCGCAAGGCGTGTCGCCCCGGCCATTTAGCGCTGATCATCATTTCCCCCCCGCTTTGGCGGCGGGCGCCTGCTTTTCGCCGCATCCCTTGATAATCTCGCTGGATGGATGCTGACCCACTTCGGGCAGACTCCCGGCCGAAATTATTGCTCGCCCTTCCTTGCAATCGGGGTAGGTAGGGGTCAAGCGAGTGGGTCGAGGTGTGTGCCAACTGGGGCCGCCTTTGTTTTTCGGATCGCGCAACAGAGATTTTTGCGCCAGGCAGACAAACACGGTTTGCCAGTTCGCAGGTGCAACGCCGGTCGTGGTGGTCAGCGCCGTATCCACGGCCCTATCATTGGGAAAAACCCGGCCGCTGGAAGCCAAGGCGTTGACGGCATCCGCGTACTGCTTCAGAGAAATATCGAACGCATACTGAAAGTCATTGCAGTGTTCCTGCTCCCCCTCACCAATTTTTTGGGCGCCCTGCGGGGAGATAATCCATTTGAGGGGATACTTTCCAGGGTTGCATGACCCTTGGCCTCCTCCTATGACGTTCATGTCGCCCTCGGTGAAAATTCCCGCCTTGGTGAAGACGGAAGGGATCGTCGGCAATGCCGCGCTGGTGGGAGCCACGGTTACCCCGCTGGGCTTGGCGGGATTCGTCGTCACGGTGGGATAGGTGACGGCCGAAGTATCCAGCGAGGTTAAGCCAAAGTCATTCGTGGTTGCCCCCGCCGTGGCCAGGAAGGCGGCGCGGTCGAGCCCCTGTGGTTGGCAGGTTGCCGTGGCCCCTCCCCCACCGCCCGTGCCGCCCGTCTGCCCCGGAGTGGCCGGCGTTCCACCGGCGGGTGGCTGCTGCACTGGTGGCGCCGTCGGCGTCGGACTGGGCGTGCCGTTTTGCCGGCGAAGAGCGGGCGGGCCTGCTCGCTCCGGCGTCACCGTCGCGGGGCCTTCGGCGAGCACCGATTGGGCGGTGGATGCCGCCTCTCGTTCCGCTGGCGCGGCGGGGTCGCCTACCACCAAGCTGCCGGGCACGCCGCCCTCTGCTGCGCCCGGACCTTGCTGAACGGTGTGGGCCAGTTCATGCGCAAGCAACTCTCGCCCCTGAGGGGTATGGGGCGAATACTGCCCGGCCCCAAAGACGACCTGGTGCCCCACCGCGTAAGCCAAAGCATTGACCGCACGGGCCGACTCCGCTGCCCTCGCGTCGGCGTGAATTCGTACCTTGCCAAAGTCATGACCGAAACGCGGTTCAAAGAAAGCTCGCGCGCCGGGGTCCAGCGCTTGACCGGGCGAGCGCAGAACATCGTGGACGATGGGGGGCACGGTGGCATGGCCATCCTGGCCATGACGGAACGTGCCATGGCCATCCTGGCCATGACTAGACACGGGCGGGACGCGCGTGCCACGTGGCGAGCGTTGCAGCGAGGTCTGCTTCTTCTTGCACTCCTCGCATTCACCTTCCGAGCCCCCCGTCCCGCCGCAAGCACACTTGCGTTGGAGGGTTGCGTAGGGGGCCGACGTCGCAACCCTCGCGGGTACGGCGGCGGGCTTCATCGGGATTTGGACTCTCGTACTCATCACTTAGCTGCCTTGCAATACTTCCTAATCTGTTGTTTCGCGCTGTCTCGGTACTGCTCGATCTTCGCGCGGCAAGCCGGGGTGGCCTTGGCGAGAAGCCCTTCGGCGCAGCTCAACGATACCTTGTAACCTTCGCACTCCCACTTTTGAGCGTCCCAGGCATTCTCCGCAGCGATAAAGCACTCCGCCCGCAACATCTGCGTAACCAGGTCCTGGCACTTCTTCAGATCCGCGCCGGCCATACCTTTGCACAGATCGGAAGTGGCAGCTTTGGCCGGCGCTTGGGTGTAACAGTCGAAATATGTCTGGCAGATCGGTTTGACCTGGGAAACGTGCTTGGCTTCGTGCTGAACCGTACATTGCTGGGTACACGGGTCGTCCGTTATGATCTTGACCTTGGCATTTCCACTCTTTGGAATAAATGGCTCGTCCCCTTTTACATTGCGATCCCAATCGCAATCGGTGTGACCGGCCTCAATCTCCTTGGGTGCATCGGAGAGGACAGGCAGGCGAGCATCAGCGGGGAAGCACTTCGCGGCTCGCGTCTGCAAGTTGGCCGATTCCGCCGCCTTCCCCTCCGCATGGATTCGAATCCGGCTAAAGTCATGGCTGATGCGCGGCGGAAAGAAGGCGCGCGTCTTGGTGTCGAGCGACTGACCCGGCGATTGCAGGACCTCTTGTACAACCGGCGGGACTGTGGCATGGCCATCCTGGCCATGACTAAACACGGGCGGGACCCCGATGAATCGGGGCAGGCTGCCCGTGCCACGGGACAAGCGCTGCAAAGTCATTTTCTTCTTCTTGCACTCCGGGCATTCACCGCCCGGTTGGCCGGATCCACTTCCCGAGCCGCCCGATCCCCCACAAGCGCACTTCCGCTGCAAGGTTCCAAAGGGCGCAGGGGTGAAGAGGGGCGGCGCCGGCGCGGCCGGCTTCATCGGGATTTGCATCTGCGCCTTCATCGTCCACCTGTTTTGTTCCCTGCCTTGGCGGCAGGCGCCGACTTTTCCCCGCATCCCTCGATAATTTCACTGGAAGGATGATTCCCGACCTCCGGCAAGCCGGCGTCATAGATGAACGCTCGCGCTTCTTTGCAGTCCGGAACCCTGGGGGCCTGAAAAAAGGGCTTGGGGGTATGCCAGCTCGGATCGCCTGGATTTGTTGGATCCCGCAACTTCGTCTTTTGCACGAGGCAGTTAAATACGCTTTGCCATTTCGCCGGCGCGACGCCGGTGGTGCGTGTCAGCGCAGCTTCCACAGCTTGGTGATTGGGGAAAACTGTCTTCTTCGCAGCCAAGGCGTTAACGGCGTCAGCATATTGCTTCAGAGAAATATCGAATGCGTATTGAAAATCGTTGCAGTGTTCCTGCTCCGCCTCTCCGATCTTGTTCGTGCCGATGGACCATTTGAGCGGATATTTGCCGCTGCTGCACCCGCCCCCCGGCCCGACTTGTGTTTCTCCCTCAACGAAAACGCCGATTTTGGTAAAGACCGACGGAATCGTGGGCAATGCTGCGGACGTAGGGCCCACGGTAACCCCGTGGGGTTTGGCGGGGAAGGTGTTTACGGTGGGGAACGTGACGCCCGAACCATCCAGTGTGGTTAAACCAAACACGTCTTTGCCGGTTCCCGGCGCAGCTAGGAAAGCGGGGCGATCAAGCCCCTTGGGCTGGCATAGGGGGGTACCCGGCGCGCTTCCACTCCCACCCGAGCCGCTTCCGCTTGGCTCTGCCTCGGTCCCTGGGGAGCCGGGGTCGGGTTGCGGGGGAGATTCTTTTTTCGGAGGCGAGGCGTCTCCCGGTCCCGCTTGCCTCTGCAAGACAGGTTGCCCATTCGGGACGAAGGCTACGACGCGCCCGGCATCATTGGCCATGGCATTGCCCGCCCGAGGCGCCTCCGCGGCCGTGTCATCCGCATGGATTCGGACATTGCCAAAGGCATGCCCAAAGGGTGGATCGAAGAAAGCGCGCGCCTTCGGGTGGGGCGGCTGGCCCGGCGAGCGCAGTGCTTGGTTCACCAGAGGTGAATCGGCAGTTGGCTCAGCGCCGGCATCCGCGTAACTTTGCCAGGCCATGCTTTTCTTCGTGCATGCCGGGGAATTTACCGCCGAGCCCTCCGAATCTCCACCAGCACGCACCGGTGGCAGGGTTTCGAAGGGCGCAGGCCTCTTGATCCTGGCGGGCATTGCGCCTGGCTTCATCGGGATTTGCTCTCTCAGGCTCATGAAATCAACCGGCCCTTCCCGCTTCGCACCTCGCCGAAGGGGAGGAATATCATTAGCCGTCCCGATGAAGTTCATCGGGACGGACCGGGACGATCGTGAAAAAAATCCTCTCGACCCCTTCAGGGTCGGAAACTGATTTTTGGGGCTTCCTTTCCGTAGGTTTCACCTACGGCTAATGATATTGTTCCCCTTCGGGGAACACGACCTGTCCCGCAAGCTCCGAAAGACGGCCCGCGCGATCTCCGTCCCGGTTGCCTGCGGCTTGGCGCCGTCCTTGACCTTGAATGCCCCAGCATTGATCCGTCCGAGTGCGGGAGGATTCTCACGTAATCCAGGCAGGCCCCCTTCGCGCATCAGCCGCGTTAGTTCACTCTCCACTGCGGCGGCAATCCGATGACGGTCGCTGGGGGCAAACCCGTGCAACACCAGTTCCTCGATGTGAACGCCAACCGAGGGACGATTAACAGGTGACGAGTGACCAGCTTGCCCCATGCGTTCGAGTTGTGGTGCGAGCTTCATGAGACCGTTCTCCGTGGCACAGGCACCTCTGCCTGCGCACTATGCTGATGCATCTCTGTATTGCAATACCGTGAATTCTTGTTTTTTTTAGCAAACAATTTGCACGTCTCGTAGGGGCACCCCTCGTGGGTGCCCTCCACAAGGGCACCCACGAGGGGTGCCCCTACGAAACGCGTTGTTTGCGGCTCCGCCGCGCTACAATCGCTTTAGGCCGACATTGTCGCAAGTGCCCGAACTGCCGATATTGCGCTGCGGGCGCTTTGGAGTGCGGTAGCAGCAGCTACCGCTTTCCCCTCAGGCCGTGGCAATTGCCACTTTGAGGTTTGGTCCCGAAAAAGGGTCGAAACAGCTACTGCTTTTCATGGCAGGCCGTGGCAATTGCCACCTCGAGCTCTGGTTCCGAAAAAGCGGTAGCTGCTGCGACCGCACTCCAAAGCGCCTACGGCGCGCCGCTGCCTACTGCCTTCTGTCCACTATCCACTGTCCACTATCCACTGCTCTTTCATACCCATCCGGCGGTTTCCGCATCGGTCAGGGGGCGCTCGATCTTGGTAAACTCGCTTCGCGCCGCCGCCAGCACGTGCGACATGCGCACCGGCTCTCCGGCATCCGCGGCCAGAAACGCCGCGCCCATGGCAATGTTGTAAATGTTCCCGCCGGCGGCGCTCAAGCGCGCCAGGCGATCGATGCGCAGCCCCTGGGTGGGTGTCTGCCGCGGAAAAACCCGCCGCCAGATTTCCGCGCGCTGCGCGGCTTCCGGAAAGGGAAATTCGATGACGAATCGAATGCGGCGCAGAAAAGCAAAGTCCAGGGCTTCTTTCCGGTTGGTGGTCAGAATCGCCAGGCCGCGATAGGCCTCCATGCGTTGCAGCAGGTAGCCGACTTCAATGTTGGCGTAGCGGTCATGACTGTCCTTCACCTCGCTGCGTTTGCCGAAAAGGGCGTCCGCCTCGTCAAACAGCAGGATGGCAGCGCCTCCTTCGGCGGCATCGAACACGCGGCGCAGGTTCTTCTCCGTTTCGCCGATGTATTTGCTAACCACCTGGCTCAAGTCGATGCGGTACAAATCCAGCCGCAACTCATTCGCCAGAACCTCGCCGGCCATGGTCTTGCCGGTGCCGCTGGGACCGGCGAACAGTGCACTGATCCCCAAGCCGCGAGAACCTTTGGAGGCGAAACCCCAGGTCTGGTAAACCTTGCTGCGCTGCCGGACGTGCAAGGCAACCTGGCGAAGCAGCTCCTTCTGTGTTTCCGGTAACACCAGATCGTCCCAGGCGGCGGAGGGCTCAATGCGCTGTGCCAGCCCCTCCAGGCGCGGCCGAGCCTGCATGCGGCAGGCGTCCCACAAGGCTGCCGCCAATTGATCCTCGGTCGCCGTTTCTGTAGCGCCGGCCTTTAGGCCGGCACTTGGCGGTTCTGTACCGCCGACGTCAAGATCGGCACGTGCCGGGCTAAAGCCCGGCGCTACACTTGGCGCCAGCGCCTGCGCCACCGCGGCATGAATATTTCCGGCGCTCAGGCTGAACTGGGAGACGAGCGTTTCCACTCTCCCATCGAGCGCCACGGCCGCCTCACCCAGCGCTTCTTTCCAGACCTGGAGCTGCTCTGGGGAAGTTGCGCCGGGCACCTCGAACGAAAGGATGCGGCGTTCCACCGGCTTGTGGCGTTCCCGAGTCGAAATCAGGAGTGGGCTGCGAAGGGTTTCCACCAGGCGCTTGAGACTCGCGTCCCCTGGCGGGTCGGGGGTATCCGCATCATCGAATTCCAGCAGCAATCCGCTGGGATGGAGCGCCGCCTCGCGCTCCCAGATGCGGATGAAGAGGTCGACATCGGCGACCCCTCGGGGCGCCACGGCGGCGGAAATGACGCGCAGGTCGAGACCCAGCAGGGCGCACGCCGTAGCGGCCACGGCGCGTTTGCCGGCCAAATCACCGCCACACAACTGCACCACCGGCCATAAAGCTAGCCCGCTGGCGCGCGACCAACTGCCCGCCACTCGCTCCGCCACGGCGCGCTGCGACACCGGCAACGCGCCCTCGCCCGGCTGTAGCGACGGTCTCTGACCGCCGAAACGTCGATCGGAGATCGACGCTAGAGCGCTTAACGGTTCAGTGAGGCCACGCAAACGCTCGTCGAGGGAGGGCGCCCCGGCCAGATAGTGGAGAATGCGCTCGTCAATCCGCAGCGGGCTGGTGGTCAGCGAATCGCCGGGCAGCACCTCCACCAGGCGCCAAAAGCGTAGAGGCTTGGCGGGCAGGAGCGCGCCCCAGTGCGCATCCTCGAATGCCGCCAGCGCCAAGCTAAAAGTCGGGAGAGAGGAGCGAATCTCTTGGTTCGCCGCGGCGCAGAAGCTGGCGAATCGGGAGTCCAGCTCCACCCCGGCGCACATCAGCAGAATCTTGCGCTCGAAGCTGGTGAGGCCGAATGTGGCGCAGAGGGTCTCAATCGCCGGCGGGGCGGGCATCGAGGCACGAACCTCCTCCAGGATGGTCCGTGCCGCCGGCGCCTCCGCGGTGCTTGGATCTTCCGAAGGGGAAAGAAGCTTCTCCAGCACGGCGCGCACTTCGGAAAGCGCTGCCATCAAGCAAGTCTGGTTGGCCTCTTCCCAACTGCGGGTTTCGCTCATGTAATCGTCACCGTGGGGCCGTATGTAGCGCCGGGCTTTAGCCCGGCACTTGAGTTTCTACATTTCGAACCGTGCTGCTGAGAACTTCCGCCCTCGCCCCCTTTGGGGGAGAGGGTGGCTTGCAGCCGGCGCTTTCATCAGCCGGGGCGAGACGGGTGAGGGGGTCCAAACCAAACGCGCTCAATCCAACGCGCCCGGTAGCGACCCGAGCAAACCCCCTTAACCTCAAGCTGCGAAGCCAGTCCCATGCGGCGCGTTCCATCGCGGTCGGCATGCGGCGAAATTCGCGCGCTTTGTCAATCTGTGCCGCCGTGCGTGCCAATGAGCGCGTCTGGCGATAGGGATATGGAGCCTTCACGGGTTTGACCCCCTCACCCGGCCCGCCTCGGCTGATGAAAACGCCTCGTCGAGCCACCCTCTCCCCCAAGGGGGCGAGGGCTGAGATTCTCGCATTCGACCGTTCTCTTTCTTTCATCATTCACTTCATCAGAAATGTACAAACTCCAGCGCCGGGCTTTAGCCCGGCATGTGCCGACCTCAAGGTCGGCGCTACAGGCAAACTCATGTAATCTTCACCAAGGGGCCGTAACCCCCGCTCGTCGGATCTAAATCCAGAAGGCTCTCCGCTCCGTCAATGGCGACCCGGATAAAATATTCGGTAGTCCCTGACGGGATGCCGGAGATCGCGAAGTTCAGGGTGCTGGTGCTTACCGTCGGAGGCGGAAGAGTGAAAGAGTACGCCGCGGTCGGCGATGGAGGCGGGAGTGTAGCCTCGTTAAGCAGCAGCGTGACGCGCTGTTCCGGCTGCACGGCGGGCACAATGTTTACGGTAATTTGCGTGGTGGTGGCCGTGCCCGGAGTAATGACCGGGTGCAACACCATCGCGGCCACGTTGGAATCGAAACCGGGATGCAGCTTGGGCGGCGTGCCCATTTCCATTTGTTGAACCACTTGCACGGGTTGCACACCCGCCGGCACGCCGGTGGGGACCGGCAGGGTGATGGTGGTGTTGGTCACCTTGGTCGGCGCCACCACCAAATCCCCGATTTGGACGGTGGTGACGTCGCCGAGCAGGTGGCTGCCTTGAATGATCAAGGTGCTGCTGGGGAGGATCGGCCCGCCCGCTTGCGCGCTAACCTGGGTAATGACCGGCTGCTCGAACGGCAACACATAAATATTCCTTGCCTGGACGGGCAGCGCTTCCTGCGGGATGTCGTCGCTCTCAATCAACACCACGGAGGCTTGATAGGCAACCGACAGGCTGTATTCCACCTGGAAGAATGCCGACCACAACTTGGTGAACTCTTCCAGCGTGAGCGCGGTGGGAGTGAACCTCACGCGGTCAAGCTGGTTATCCAGCCCTGACCCGATCAGAAAAGTATAATTGCTATACGCGGCCTGGATGTTCTGGGGCGAGAGCAGCGGCTGCGCATCGAGCGTGCTGGTCACGGCGCCCAGCATTCTTTGCGGCTCTAACTTCTCGTCACTGCCGCGAAACGTAAATAGATAATGCAGATCCAACGCCGTCAGGGTTTTTTTCACCAAAGTTCCATCGCCGCGGCGGGTCGGCAGGTCAACATTGCGATAAGCAGCGTTGGGAGTCACCCGATATAGGTAAACGTTGACGAGCGGCCCTTTTTGCCCACCGCTCTTGCCGTCAGGCCGACTAAAACCCACGTTGGCCCCCGTCACCGCATTCTGCACCGGAGTCTGCAAGACCTGCTGGAGGGCAGCGCTTACCGTCGCGATGGCCAGGTAGTTGCTCATCGCTTCCCCCGCTGATGGCTTCGCTGCAAATAGTCATCAAGGGACAGCGTGGGCCGCGACCTTGGCGCAGGTGCGCTGCGAACGGCTGGCTGGGGAAAGACCGCTCGAACTTCGACCCTGCCAATCGATACCTGAACGGCGGGCGCGGACGGGCTGAATGCGGGCATGGCTTCTGGACTTCTGGCGTTTCCCGGGCGTGGGGCGACGGGTGGACGAACGGCACTCGTGACAGGGGGTGCCTGTTGTGCCACGAGAGATGGCGGGATTGGTGGACGAATCGCGCCTGTCACGGGTGGCTTTGATGGCCTGCTGCAGATGGCGCGATGGGCGGCCGGAGAGCGCTCGCGGCTGGGGATGCTTGATGCGCTATTAGAGACGGTTCGAGCGTGGCGCGTGGCGCCTCCGGTTTGTCAAGACTCAGGCGGGAGCTGAATGCTTCAGCCTTCATCTCGGGGGGGCGAAGGCGTCTTAAAGGCCCAGGCTTGGTGAGCACTGGCGACTGCGCCAAAGGAGGGTTGCCCTCAGCGGTATTCCCGAGCATGTCGCCAAGTGGGGGGGCAATCAGACTGGTTCCATCGGGGTGGGCACGTGGTTCTGAGAGGCTCAACTCGAAGCCGGCTGGCGCGGAAATTGGTGTTGCGGTCGAAGGACTTGCTAGATCATGGCGGCTGGAAACCTGCATGGCGGCAATGGGCTCGGGCGGAGCGATTGCGCAGGGGGTTGGAGAGGGTGGCAGAGGGTCTGGTCGCTCGGACACTTTGACTGCTTCCGCCTGTGTGTCATTGTTGGCTTGCTGGGCGTCATGTGCCGGTGGGTGCGGCGGGCGTGTCCGCAACTTAGGGGTTTGGCTGGATGGAATAGGGTTAGGACCGCTCTCCAAACCAGTTTCGACCGGGGGTTCGGACTCGATGTCGCGCGCCGGGAGGCCGGGGTTAGCGCCAAGAAGTCCGCTACCCCGCCGGTAGGGCTCATAAATGGAGGGCACGCGGGGCCGGACGACCTCCAAAGTGCCGAGGCTCCGCCCAACCAAGTTAGTCAGAAAGTCACTCATGCCCCCACCATTTCCAGGTAGAACTGCCGTCGCGTCGGACTAACACTAAGGATGTCTCTTTCCGACCAGCCATAAGCACGCGCCAAGGTGTGGACGTCACTCAAGATCCGCCACGCCCAAACCTCGATCTCGGTCCAAATGAACGAAACGATGTCAAAAACCGCGCGCCAGCGATGCTCACACGACGGACAGGCGAGCCCCAACTGGATATCCGCCAGCGGGTCGGCCTCCGCCATACGATTCACGACAGCGGCGACGACATCTTCAGGCAATTTGTCTGAACTTACCGAGGCGTCCTGATGCTGTGCCGACAGCAAGCAGCGATCAAGCAGCATCGCCGAATGGCCCCCATTAGCCCTTTGTCCACTTTGCTCAAGCAAATCCAGGCTCGTGGGCAAACGAAAAACAACTTTGTATTCGGCGATGCTCAGAGAAATCTCCCCTGGCTGATTCCCCGGAGAGCTGGACAGCATCTCCCGAGCATCCAGATTCAACTCCAGGCGTTCCTGGCAGCCCGGGCAGACGACCACTGCCGCCATCTGGGAACCCCAAAGCCGCTCCCGCAGCGTTAACAACCTGGCGTCACGCTGGCCGATGCTCAGCGCGGCCAAAGCGTCTCGAGAGGTTTCCGGGCAGGCCACCGCCAACAGCGCCAGCGCTCGCTCCGTCGGTGCTTGGGCGAAGCCAGCCTCCCAAACGTCCAACAGTTCCCCCGCATTAGGCGCGCGCATGGCCGTTATTGCCCGGTGGGAACATTGAAGGAGGGTTCCTTCTGCTCCGTCACGGAGATATCGCGCTCCCAACCCTCGTTCTCCAGCTTAATGTGCTGGATGGCGACGGCGTTGGCATTGGCATCGAGGTCCGGCAAGGCCACCCATTCTGATACCCAGCAGCGGTACACGTGGTAGGCTTGCACCTTTTGGCCCGCCTCGTTATAGAGTTCGATGGTGATGTTCTTGCGGAAATCCGCCAGCGAAACTTCCAACCCAAGCTTGGCGCCCAGGTGCCAAACCTTGCCGGCCCAGAGCTCGAAGGCCGTATCGAAAGTCACCCCGCGCTCCAGAGTGATGGCGTCAAACTCGTTACGGCCCGGCGACTTCCGACTGGTGGAGGGATCGCCCCCCTCCCGATGCTTCACCACCTCGGTGGTGCGCTTCAGGCCGGTAACCTTGCTGATCCCCGCCACGTATCTCCCATCCCACATAACTTGGAACTTAAAGTTCTTGTAAGGGTCGTGACGTTGGGGGTTAACGGTAAACTCTGCCATGTGATTCCTCCCTAGCTTCCAGTTTGCCCGGCCATTTGTTGGATTTGGATGATGACGAACTCCGCCGGTTCGAGGGGAGCGAAGCCCACCACGATATTGACGATCCCGTGATCGATGTCCGTCTGGGTGGTCGTTTCATTGTCGCACTTCACGAAGTAGGCCTGGGACGGAGTCGATCCCTGGAAGTAACCTTGTTGGAAAAGGTCCTGCATGAAAGAGCCGACGTTGAGCCGGATGGCCGACCACAGAGGCTCGTCGTTGGGCTCAAAAACCACCCATTGGGTTCCCTGGTACAGGCTTGTCTCCAGGAACAAGGCGACACGACGGACCGGCACGTACTTCCACTGGCTCGTCTCCGCATCCGCTCCCACCAGAGTGCGCGCACCCCAAAGGACGGAACCATAAACCGGGAAGGTGCGGAAGCAATTCAAGCCCAGCGGATTGAGAACGCCATTCTCGGCGTCGCTCATCTTATAAACCAGGCTTTGGACTCCCGCGAGGGTTGCCGCTGTTCCGGCGGGCGCTTTCCACACGCCGCGCGTGGCGTCCGTTTGGGCGTAGAGTCCTGCCACCACCCCGCACGGGGCAAAGGTACGGAGGTTATAATTATTGAGAGGATCGGGCAGCCGCAGCCGGGGGAAAAACGCCGCCCCATTCGCATCGCTCACCGTAAGCCCGGTGGTCTTCCAATCCACGGCGGTGGGCACGGTATTGACATAGGGGGGGCAATCCAGCAAGAGAAATGCCCGCTTGCTGTCACACAGGGCAACGGCCGCGCTATAGATGGCGTTGGGATCGACGCTGCTGTCGAGCACCGCGGGATTGCCCGCCACGGCCCGGGTGGCGTCCGGAATGCACAGCAGATTGAATTGATCCACATTCTGCAAGGCGTAAATGCCGGTGAATAACCCCGGGTCGCCGATCAGTTGAGCCGTTCCGGGAAGTCCGGAGCCATCCACACCCGGAGCCGAACTCGTCTGGTCTCCGGCCCAGCTCAAGAGGGTAACCGAGGAGCCTGCTAGGGCGACCGTACCCGCGTAGTTCTGAATCAAGCTCAGGCTCGTAGCAGTCGGGGCCGGGGACGCGCTGACTTGGTAAGGCGTCTGTGTCAGGTCCTGACCAAACGTCAGCCATTGTCCCACCAGGGTTGAGGTAAAGGCGGTGAGGGTTCCCGCCACTGTATTCGCGCCCGCCCCTACGGCCACCGTCCCTGCCAGCACGACGTTATTAACCGACCCGTTGCCGGTGCCGAGCGCGTAATGCGCCACATTCAAACTGCTTGGGGCATTGAGGCCCAAAGCAAAGGAAGCGTCCAACAGGCCGCTCGTGGCCGCCGGCGTGGTGAGGGTGATCACCGCATCGGGGAACTGAGGAAGCATGGCGTTAACGCGGATTGCTTGGCCAACCCCGGTTCCGGATACCGAGCACGTAACCGATGCTCCCTGCATCTGGACGGCCAGCGCGCTATTGATGGCTTTCTGGAGTTGGGAGGCCAATCCCGAAACTGTTTGGGGAAGTGGCGTCTTGTTTGCAAACACCGTTATCGCCAGGGGCAGGGGCGAGGGCGGCGTGGACGGTGAGATTACATTCAACTCGACCCCATAATTGCCCTGGGCGGCGGTGGTTACGGCGGTTGCCGTCGTGCTCGAATTCGTCGTCCCCGCGTAATTCTGGGTTAGGGTGAGGCTCGTATCGCTCGCGATCGAGCTGATTTGGTAAAGGGTTTTGGTGGAGTCCCCGCCAAACACCAGGGACTGGCCCACCGTCAGCGCCTTGGTAAATGCGGTGCCCGTTCCGGTCACCTTCGTCGATTTATACGTAACGCCTACCGTCCCCGACCAACTGTTCACAATCGACGCGGTGCTGGTGGCCGAAAGCGTGCCGGCGTAGGGCACGGTCAGGGTCAGGCTGGTATTGGTGATGGCGGGTGTGCTGGCGATTTGATAGGGTGTGTTGGTGAGGTCCGCGCCAAACACCAGCCACTGGCCCGCCGTTACCTGGGTAGTGAAGGAAGTGAGGGTCCCGGCAACCGTGGCGGAAGCGGTGATATCCACGGTACCGGTCAACTGAAACGGACTCGACACGATGTTCACTATCACCGCGGTGGTGGTCGCCGAGGCTCCTGCGTAAGCTACGGTCAGGGTCAGGGTACCGACTCCGACGTTGAGGATCTGGTAGGGCGTAAGTGTCGGGTCTGAGGCGAACACCAGCCACTGGCCGGCGCTCAGATCGGGCGTGGCGGGATAGCCGGCCCGGGTAACCGATGCGGATGCATTGGTAAGGGCCATGGTCCCCGCCACCCCGGCTCCGCCCAACAGAATGTCCAGCGAGGTCACGACCGGCGCCGTGCCCACGATTCCGGTCATCGGCGGCGGAGACGTTGGCGTGGGGCTCCCCACGACAACGTTCACGAGCTGCGAGCCATTATCGATGTCATTGACCACGTTCATGACATAGTTGTTGTAACTATTGTTGAGAGTGACGTTCGGAAAACTCTCGGTGGTGCCATCCACAAGATCGGTGATGGTCAGGTTGAATGCGAGGGGGTCAACAATCACCACGGCGGTGGTGGTTCCCGATGATTCGGCGTAGTTCGCGCCCAGGGTCAGGCTGGTATTGGTGAGGGGGCTGATGATCTGGTAAGGTGTTTGGGTCGGGTCCGAAGCGAACACCAGCCACTGGCCCACCTCGAGCGTGGTCAGGAACCCCGTCCCGGTGACCGTCGCTGAACCGTTTGTCACCACCACGTTGCCGGCCAAAAGCTGATATAAGCCGTTGTAGTCCACATCGATCAACAGTTCGCCATTGGCCCAACTGCCGCTGCTCAAAGCGGTGAAGGTCATCCCGCCAAAAGCCACCGTGGCTCCCGAGGCGCCGATGCACGGCACCCGCACTACATAAGCCTGAGTGCCGCCGTTGGCGAAGAACTGTTGCACGGCATAACTCAACTCACTGTTGGAGGCGAGGCCTCCAAACAAGCGTTCGTAATCGGCAAAGCTGAAGATTTGTTCGGCGCGTTGGTCGATACCGCGAGCCGTGTAACCTACGAATGCGCCAATGGAAGTCGCGGCGCCGGTAATCGGGTGGACGGCACTCGGTAGTTCCTGAATGTACACACCAGGGTATGTGGGATTCACCGCCATTTGTCATCTCCTCTTGTCACTTGTAGGGGTACGGCTTGCCGTACCCTCATTGTTTATCGCGCCACCAAACCACAGGGTACGGCAAGCCGTACCCTCATTCTTTATCGCGCCAATGAACCAGAAGGGTACGGCAAGCCGTACCCCTACACCGACGTACTGGGCGAAGCAAGCTTGAGCTTTTCTACGGGCACAATCATGGTTTGCCCGCTGTCGAGCTCGACGACCGCGAAGGCGTGGTGCTTTGGCCCTGAATCGGAAAAGTTCACAATCGCACCTTCCATTTCCGTGTCAGCAGAAGACCCGTGGGGCAGGTCGTCAGGACTCGGCAGGAACACATCAGAAATCCGAAAACGGACTCTCGATCCCTTGTCCGTTGGAGAAATCCTCTCTACGGATCATTCCTTGGACGCCCCGATTGCCGGAATCCTGGTTTGTTGCAATACAGAGACCGCGCCGGAGTACGAGGGGAATCGAGTGGTCAGCAGAAGGCCCATCGTTTCTGGAAATAGCAGAATCAGAAGGGGTTGTAGATGTTCATGCACGCCTATGGTGTGCCGAATCGAGAGCCCTTTCCCAGGAGGGCAGGGATCGGCGGTCTGCAAGAATTGGCGGTGGAGAATCCCAGGAAACGAGGAACTGGCCGCGAGTCCCCACCGGAACTTCTAGCAATCTCTCATAGTTTGTGTAGATTGGATGAGCAGTAAGACATCCTGCGAGAATCCGCAGGCGGTCTGCAAGGTCTTGCAGTGCATTATTACTGTCACGAAGTTAAACTACTGGCTTGCCACTTGCGAAACCATGTGAGGACTCCTATGCGACTACTGTTGATGGCTTTGCTGATGCTTGTATCTGGATTTGCCGGGGCGCAGGAGCCGGATCATGATCTATTGGATTCCCTGGGGCTGGCGCGTTTGAAGAACTACGCGGCGGGCCGCGTCTCCAGCGACAACCGCTACGTTTTCAGCAATGACGACAGCAAACGGATTATGCCGGGGGAAACCCTGGTGATGGCCAACTTGCAAGGCGCGGGAATGGTCACGCACATCTGGGCGACGGTGGCTGACAACGAGTATGCCTGGCCGCGCCTGCTGCGGCTGCGTGTTTACTACGATGGGGAAAAGACTCCCAGTGTTGACGCCCCGTTGGGCGACTTTTTCGGGGTGGGGCACGGTTACGAGCGCGATCTGAACTCCCTCATGATCCGCGACAGTTCCTTTGGACGGGCGCGCAACAGCTACTGGCCGATGCCCTACCGGAAGTCGTGCAAGATCACCGTAACCAACGAGGGCAATCGCTACGTGTTGTCCTACTATTACCATGTGGATTATCGCCAGTATGCTTCGCTGCCAGCAGGTCTCGGCTATTTTCACGCCTATTACCGGCAGGAGCGTCCCGCCGTGGCCGGCCGGAACTATGCGTTTCTCAACATCCGGGGCAAGGGCCATTACGTGGGCACCGTGCTGAATATCGTTCAGGCGCAGGTATCCTGGTTTGGCGAGGGCGACGACCTTTTCTACGTGGACGGGGCGAAGCATCCGCAGATTTACGGCACAGGATCGGAAGATTACTTCAACGACGCCTGGGGGCTGCGAATTTCCTACGGTCCCTGGACGGGCACACCGACGGCGGAAGGTGAGCGGGTGGGGTCGCGGCTGACGGGATACCGCTGGCACGTGCCCGATCCCATACCGTTCGCCCAGTCGCTGTGGGCGGGGATCGAACATTACGGCTGGACGGCCAATGCCGACGGCAGCGTGCGCTCGGGCTTCGAGGAGCGGCCAGATTATTTCTCCAGTGTAGCGTTCTGGTACCAGGAGGGGGTGAACCAGGGACTGCCCGAGCCACCCTATGGGGAGGAACGACTGCCCCTGGGTAATGCGCGGCAGATTGCGGTGGAGGATTCGGTCAAGGAGGTGACGACGGAGAAGGGGAAGGCCGCGGTGCAATGGGGAGTGGACTGGGGGAAGGACCTGCTCTTCCTGGAGGCAGAGGGGAAAGGCGCCCGCATCAATATTCCCCTCGACATTGCGGAGAGCGGCCGCTACGAGATTGTGGCGCGCACGGCGCAGGCCCCGGATTACGGCGATTACGTGGCGTTGCTGGATGGAGAAGCTGTGAACCTGGACAAACGCCAGCCGGCGACTTCGGAGATTCCCTTCCCCGGTCCGGAGGTTTTTCACAGCTATTTGGGCGAAGTGTACGTGGCCATTGATCGGCCGCTAGGTTGGTTTGAGATGGAGAAGGGACGGCACATCCTCAGCTTCGTTTGCATGGGTCGGGACGAGCGCTCGGCCGGCTACAATTTTGGGGTGGAGGACGTCATCCTGGAGAAGCTTCCGGCGCACGCGGGCGAGTTTGAACCGCCGGTGGAGCATCAACTGGCGCCGGTGTTGGCGGAAGCCCTTCCTGCCCAGGCTCCCGGAAAACCCCTCTATCGGGGACGGCCATTGACGGCCTACGTAGCGAAGCTCCGGCAGGCATCGGGGGCGGAGCGTGCTGAGTTGATGCGGGCCATCGGCGCCTTTGGGGAAGATGGAGCAGGGGAGGCCAGTTCGGTTGCTTTGGCGCTGACCGATCCCGACCCGCAGGTGCGCGCGGCGGCGGCGTGGGCGCTCAGCCAAATGGGGGCGAAAGCGGCCGCGGCGGTCCCGGCCTTGGGCCAAGCGCTTTCTGATTCGAGTCCCCGAGTGCGCTCACTGGCCGCCGTGGCCCTGGAGGCGATGGGTTCGACAGCGGCGCCGGCGCTGCCCGAGTTGGTTCGCGCCCTGCATGATCCTGTGGACTACGTTCGTGTTCCGGCCGCCGATGCCCTGGGAGCCATGGGTCCGGCGGCACGGGCGGCAGTTTCCCCGCTGGTGGAGAGATTGCGGGTGAAGGACGAGCAGGTCATGGTTCTGCGCAGCGTGGCCACCGCACTCGGAAACATCGGGCCCGACGCCAAGGACGCGCTGCCCGCGCTCCGGGAAACCCTCCAGCAGCTCCGCGTCAGTTACGCGGCCGAGGCTGCCATCTTGAAGATTGAGGGTAAGCCAGTTCCCACGTGGTGGTAGAAGAGCGGGGAGCCATGCGATCAGGGCTTTAAGGATCTCACGAGGGTCGTTGGCCGCGCAGATCGTAGGCCCGGATCTTGTGGTAAAGAGTGCGCTCACTGGTCCGCAGGCGTTGGGCAATTTCTCTTCGCGTGCCACCTCCGACCGTCAGGGCAGCTTGCAGTACCCTGCGTTCCAATTGCTGGATCGCCTGGGAGTAGGGAATACCCTGGTTGGTAATCGCGCCCCATACCTTGGAGGCGGCGTCCCCGAGCAAATCCTGGTACTCTTCCGCGATGGCCTCGGCCGGCCGGCGGTGCCAATCCGCCAGTCCCAGCGAGGTGCCACTCGACTTCGCGAAGAGCATCCCCTGCACGTCATTCTCGAGTTCACGCACATTGCCGGGAAAGGGCTGCGACTGCAAAAGGCTCACCAGCTCGGGCTCCAGTTTCTCGATCGGATGGTAGATGTCCCGATGCCGGTGCGCAAAGGCCAGCACGAGGTTGGGCAGGTCTTGCATTCGTTCCCGCAACGGCGGGAGCCGGAGCCGCACCACATTCAACCGGTGGTAGAGGTCGGCGCGGAAGCAATTCTGGAGGACAAGCGGCTTCAGAGGCTGATTGGAGGCCGCGATGATTCGCACGTCCACTTGCATCTCCACATCGGATCCAATGGCGCGCACCGCACTTCGCTGCAACACGTCCAACAGCTTGGCCTGGACAGGGAGGGGAAGATCGTTGACGTCATCGAGGAATAGCGTTCCTCCCTCGGCGGATTGGAAAAGGCCCTTGCGATGCGCGACGGCCCCGGTAAAGGCGCCTTTGCGGTGACCAAAGAGTTCGCTTTCCGCCAGCGCCTCGCTGAGAGAGCCGCAGTGCATGGTGACGAAGGGAGAAGCCCGGCGCTTTTGATCGAGGCAATGAATGGCGAAAGCCAGCACCTGCTTGCCGGTTCCCGTCTCGCCTTCCAACAGGACCGTGATGTCGCTGACGCAAGCGGCCTTGTAAACCTGACGTAGAAGTGGCAGGAGCTCCTCAGATCCGGTCACGAATCCGAGTGCCTCAAAGCTCCGGCGGAGGTCGTCGTTGGTGAGTACAGAACCCACAACTCCCATGGGAATGCCTCCCGAGGCTGATCCAACAGCCCGTTAACCGCTGAAGTAATGAGGGGCTCCTTACTGAGCATATCACATTGCGGATGGCATAAGGGCAAAAAGTCCGAGGGGCGCGACATGGAAGTGAAAGCCGGTCCCTGGGACGTAGCGCGCGCGTCTCGCCCGCTATGGAGCTGTGAGAAAATAAACAATTTCACGCAAAGACGCCAAGGCGCAAAGACCGCAAAGGGTAATTGCTTTATTTTCTTTGCGCCTCTGCGCCTTTGCGTGAGATCCTTTTGCTTGTTACGGCTTCACGGCAAACCGCGCTCAAGCTCGCGTACTTACGGCAGGGAAGCAATTGAAAGCTTCCTTGTCCACCTGCCAATAAGGCATGAATTCGACGCCCGGATTATTCTCGACCAGATAGTGGAGTGGCTGGCCGGGTTTGGGTTGCAATTGCTTCAGCAAGTCTTCCGGCTCCCTTACATTCTCGATCCGCAGCCTGATTTCGGGCGCGCCCACCGCGGCCAGCAGGATGGGGCCGAAGCTCACCGCGTAGCGGTCGTGGTCAGGGATTTGATCCACTCCCGTATAGCGCTCCGCCGTGAGCGCCGCGGACAGGGTGAAGCTGGCAACATCCCCCTCCGCCCAGGCGCGGTCGAGCACCACATAGCTGCCGGGCTGGCCCGTGGCCGCCGGCTGGCCATTGACGGACACGGCCATTTCGCGGCTCGCCCAGGAGGGCACACGCACGCGGATTTTCGCCTGGGTCGGCTGGGCGGCCGAGAAATGCAAGCGGACTTCCGGGTCGAAGGGGAACTTGGTGGCCATCTTCACCCGCAGGGACGCTCCCCCCTCCGTCCAATGCAGCGTGGAAGGTTCGAAGAGGTTGACGTACACGCCGTCCGACGCGAGCGAGTAAATATGTTCCGGCAGCGACCCGATCAGCCGCGTTCCTTGCCCTTCGCAGCAAGTGTTCTCATGCGTGGGTTTCTCCTTGTGGTGTACCAGCAGGGCGTGGTAACGAAAACCCTCCGCGCCCCCCTGGTTGGCCATCCCCACGTTGTAGATGGACTTCTCAATTTCCGTGACGTACTTCTCGTTCTCCGGATCCATGAGATGGAAACGCTGGCTCAGAAAGGCCCAAAAGGAGTTTCCGCAGAGTTCTTCCAGCTCGGCGTGGAGTTGATAGGACTTGGGAGGCGATACGACGAACTCAATGATGGAGATGGAACCGCCGGGGTTCTCCCAGTTGTCGTGATAAAGCTCCCAGGCGCCTTCCACCGCATGGAGGTAGCGCGGATCGCCCGTAGCGCGATAGAGGTCCATGTAGGCTTCCAGGTTGGTGAGCAAATAGCAATGCGGACGATCATAAGGGTACTGCCAGACGGCGCGTTGCTCGCGCGCGGCCAACTGCTCCATCCAAAAGTTTTCTTGGAAATATCGCTGAATCACCTGGATGTCCGCGGGTTTGCCCACGGGGGTAAAGTACATGCGCGTATTGGCGATCATGCCCTGGCCGCCCTGCACGGCGAAGCGCAGCAATTGCGGCAGGTAGGCACACTGGTTAAACCAGTCCGAGTAGCCGCGCAGCAAATCGAAAGCCTTGGGATTGCCGGCGTAACCCGCCTCGATCAGACCGTGCACCAGCCAGGCACGGGTGTAAGCGCCGCGCTCCGAATAGAAAATGGTGTCCTCGGGGTAAGCCATGATGTAACCGTTGGGCTGGCGGCACTGCGCGATGCCATCCACCACGGCATCGAGGCGGCGGCGGAGTTCCGGGTGATTGATCCAGCGCAGGGTATTCCCCGCCGCCATCAGGAAGCGGCCGGCGTTGGAACCGGCCAGGTCCTCCTCCCAAAACTGCACCGGCCATTCCGCTTCTCCCGGGGGCTTTACCGGGGGTTTGGCCTTGCCCACGCGCTCGCGGAACTGGCGCAGCAGGTCATCCACGGAATAAGAGTTCAAGAGATAAAGGATATTGCTTTCCATGGCCGTCTGGAAAACGCCGCCTTCGAGCGTCACACCCGTGCGCGGCACGCGGGCCTTGTGGACGGGAGGATTCCAGACGCCGGGATCGGTGACGTTCTCGGGATGGTCCATGAAGGTGGTTTCTCCATCCCAGCGCGCCGGCCGAGTTACCTGGGCGACGTCTTCATCCATTCCGTAAGTCGAGTCCACCGTGACCGGGCATAACGTGGCGATTTCTTTTCCGCCGGAGTACACATCCATCTTCCCCAAAGCCAGGTAGTAGCCACCGCTCACGGCGGAGAAGCCTCCCCCGGCCACCTTCATCAGACGCGTGGCCGTCAGGCGGACGTAGCGTCCCGAGACACCTTGCGCTGTATATTTCTCCAGTCGGCCCTCCGGGTTGGGATAATCCGCAGCGGTGTGGTCCACGATGAGCTCGGGGTGATGAAACTCGGGATCGTTGGCGCACTCGATTTTGAAGCGGGCCGGGAAACCCTCGCCCGCGTAGTACGCATCGCGGCCGGGATAGCCTTTCTCATTGGCCGGGTAAACTTTGACGAAATCAATCGGGCGGGTTTCGCCCAGATCGACCTGGACCCAGGTTGTGGCATCCGCGGTCTTGGCGGGTTTCGAACGGTAGGCGCGGTAGGCGCTGGCGGGGGTATTGGCCATCCACTCGCCCGTGGGGGCGGGAACCACATGCTTATCCACTGGCGAGGCAACGCCGGCAACCGCCGGGGAAGCCACACCCGGATCAGCTTTCAAGAAGCGGGACGCGGCGATTCCCGCGCCCGCGCCTACCGAAGATTCCAAAAACCTGCGCCTGGTGAGACCCATGTGCAAATCTCCTGATTTATGTGCAAAATTCAACCGGCCCAATGCGTGGCGGCCGAACCCTGTAACCTGTTCCCTGTAACCTGTTCCCTGTCACCTGTTCCCTATTTCCCCAGGTCCTCCGGGACATCGATGAGCCGGCCCAGCATTTCGTAGACGCGCACCAGAGCCTGATTCACCATGCGCTCGCCCGCGCCCACTTCGACACTCGTGGAGGTGCTGGCGGCCCCGTAGCCGCCCCGCGAGGCGGCGAGGAGGGTGGGGAAATACCCAAAGTCCCCATTCGAGTAGCCCATGAAGAAAGCGTCGGGCGCCGGGCAGCGATTGCGCCAGTCGTATTGAAAATCCACGAAAGGCTCGCCGGGCATGGTCATGAAGGCGATGCGCTTGTTGATGAGCAGCGTGGCCACCGGCAAGCGCAAAGGCTCTTGGTGGTGACGGTCGAAGTTCGCCGCCGCTTCCGGGCCCCACGAGGCCAGAATCGCGGCGCGGAATTTCTCCGCGTTCCAACGCAGGTGCATATCGAGCAAGTCTTCGGTGAATTGCAGGCTGGCATCGGGCTCCGGCTTGGTCACGATTTTTTTCGCCACCCGCGCGGCTTCTTCTCCCAGGCGGTTGCCGGTCCAATCGCGGCGGCCGACGGCGTTCTGCTCGAGCGGGGTGACGGCGAAAAACGGATTGATGTCGCCATCACCCCCTTGCAGAAAAAAGCAGATCGGTGCGGCGCCCGAACCTTCACTCGCGAAGGCGCGTTCGACGGTCGAGTCCATCACGCCCGGCCAGTCGGCGGAGTATTGCCGATTGTCGGGCCCGAAAACCACTGGGTGGCAGGCGTAGTTCACCAGGATGGCCAGGGGTTTCCCCGAGGCGTCATCAATGCGCAGGATCGAGACGGTGGGATCGACGGGCGCCGTGGGCACCATGGTGGGATTGACCATGAACCAGCCGAACCGGCCGTTCGCTTGCTCGCGCAGGCGGTTGTGTCCGATGTACGCCGCGCCGTAACCGGTGCCGAGGCGCGCATCCACGGCGCCGTGCTCCGCCTCCTCCAGGGCGCGCTCGATCTTTTCCAGAACCGGAGTTTCCCAGTCGGGGCCCTGGAGCGGGGGATAATCATCGGTAATCTCCGGGCCGGCGTGGGTGTGAATGGCGGCCTGCACAACATAGGAAATGCCGTACTTCTCCTTCGCGTCCTGGCGCAGACGCTCGATCCAGGCCGGGGCGAAGGGACGGCCCAGGTCGCAGACCACCATCGCCACGCGCTGGTCACCGGCCTCGAGAACCAGCACGCGCGCGTAAAGCGGGTCCAGGATGCCGGTGGAGCCTTCCTTGCGGCCGCCGTAACCGTACATCTTGAGGCCGAGGGGCGGAGTAATGTCCACCTTGGCGGCGCCGGCCTTCATCGTGGCGCCCATACCAATGATTGGAAATATGCAGATGGTTATACACAGAATACAAATGATTCGGATTAAGGTGCGCATCGCATCTCCTCGGAGTCTCGAGGGGCTAATAACGAGACGACACTCTACCAGCACCGGTCGCAAGGTTCAAGCTTCGCCTTGCGAACAGGTTGGCCCCCCTTGACAATAAAGGGCGAAAGTGGAAGATTGGTATATTCCGGATGCTAAGGAGAAGCTTTGGTCCGGTCCTGCAATCTTGTCCTATTGCGCGTTGGCACACCGTCGGGTCTAATCTCAATCAAGGAGATCCCATGAACAAGTGTCGAACGAGCCTGCTTTTTTTGGCGGCCTCTGTGCTTTTGGCAGATTGTACATTTGTCCACGCTCAGGCCGTAGGAACTATTACCGGGACGGTTTCGGACCCCAGCGGGGCAGTCATCGCGGGCGCCAAAGTGACCGCCACTCGTGTGGAGACGGGAGTTTCTCAATCCACCGTAACTACCGGCTCTGGTTCTTACACCATCCCCAGCCTTGCGGTGGGTACCTATAACGTGGCCGCTGAGGCCCAGGGCTTTAAGTCCGCGACCGCCGAAGGAATCACTTTGGACGTCGCTCAGCAGCGGGTTGTGGATTTCAAGCTGGTTCTGTCGGGAGTCATGCAAACGGTGGAAGTGAGTGCCACTCCACCGTTAATCAACACCACGAATGCTACGCTCGCCCAGGTGGTTTCCACTGAGCAAGTGGAGAACCTTCCATTAAATGGCAGGAACATTGAGGGCCTGATGACGATGCAGCCCGGCGTGGTGGGATACACAGGCGGCATGGGCTGGATGAGCAATGAATTGTCCGGCAACGGCAATCGGGGCGAGACGTCCGTGGGGACTTTAGATGGCGCCGACGCGAGTGACGCGGAGATGGGCACCCTCCAGTTCACCAATTTTAATCTCGATGCCATCGCTGAATTCAAAGTCCAGCAGAACAATTACTCCGCCCAATACGGGCAGGGCGCCGGCACCATCACGCAGATTGTCAGCAAATCCGGCACCAATCAGTTCCACGGGAGTCTCTTTGAGTTTCTCCGTAACAGTGCTCTTGACGCCCGCAACTTCTTCGGCAGCACGGTGGCGCCTTTTCCGCCGGAACGAATTCGGCGGCACCTTTGGCGGACCCATCAAGAAGGACAAAACCTTCTTCTTCGTGCAATACGCGGGATTGCGGCAACGACTCGGCGAGCCGAATAACGCCGTCGTCCCGACCGCAGCGGAGACGACCGGCGCGGTGACGATCCCAGACCCCAATTCGACCTCGGCCAACCCGCTGCCGGCGGATAACCTTCTCGTCCCACTCAATTCCGTGGCCCAGACCGTCCTGAGCCGCTATCCGTCCCCCAACAACCCTGGTGGACAGTACGGGGTTAATACCTATACCTACGAGTTTTCTCAGCCGACGAACGACGACCAGTGGTCGGCGCGCCTTGACCACCATTTCTCTACCAGCGACACCCTCTTCGCCCGCGCTTCTTATGACAACCACATCATTAGGGATACTGACCCCTGGACTGCCGTACTGGGCGGGGGAAATTTCTCCAGCAGCAACCTTGGCGACGCGCGGAACTACGCCATAGGCGAGACCCACATCTTTTCGCCTACTCTGGTGAACAACTTTACCTTTACCTTGAACCGGGGTATTGAAGGCGTGCCGGAAACGCCGGCCGAGTACACCACTACCCAGACCTGCACCAGCGATAATACCCTGTCTTGCTGGGGACCGGACACCTTCGAAACCAAGTACGTGACGACCGTCTTCGATCCGCTGGACATTGTCAACTGGACCAAGGGTCGCCATTCCTTCACCTTCGGTGGAGAGTATCGGCGCGAATGGGACAACGGCACCGGGGTCACCGGAACGGGTCCCAGCGGCTCTTACAGTTTCCAGCCAGGCACAGCCTTGCCCGATGCCATTCCCTCGACCAACGGCGGCACGTCCCTGGCGGCCGGCTCGGCCAGCCCCAGTGGGCTGATCAGCTTTATGGAGGGCAGCGACTATCAATATGAGCGCGCGACTACGGTGCCAGGCTTTGGACCAGCCGGAGCCGGAGGCGGCGGCGTATGGTGGGGGTTGCGCCGGTGGACCCTGGCGGCGTTTGCGCAAGATGATATCAAGGTGAGCCGCCGGCTGACCCTAAACCTCGGCCTGCGCTACGAATACACTTCCGTGCCCTGGGAAGTTGGCAACCGTATGGCGCGCCCTGAGGACCAAGGCAGTCTTTACGGAACATTTGTGGTGAACCCCGACCCCTTGTGGCAGCCGGACTATCTCGCGGGCAATTTTGGCCCCCGTTTCGGTTTGGCGGCGGATCTTGGGCACAAAACCACCTTCCGCGGCGGCTTCGGGATTTTCACCAACATGATTCCCACGGTTTATCCCGACCAGGACCTGGTGAATTTTCCCCTGGCCAGTGAAAACTATATGCTCAACGCGCCGTATTCCCTTACCCCAAGCTCCGTGGCACTTCCCGTGCTGACGAGTACTTCCGGACAGCCGATTGCGGCCAATGGAAATACCAAGACCATTCCCAAGAACACTCCGGTGGACCTTGCCCCGTACGCGGCGATCCTGGGTAACCTCTTCGTGGACGACCCATCGGATCAGATGAGGAACGGTTATACCATTAACGGCAATGTAACCCTGGAACATGAGTTCCCTGGGGGCATCGCGGCTTCAGCAGCTTACGTAGCGAATAACGGCGTGTCTCTTTACAACCAGTGGTATCCCAATGCGTATAGCGGAGCCGAACCCCAGTACACTCCCTACAGCAACACCACTCCCGGGCTTGGTGAAATGCAGGTTTTCTACAACGGTGGCTACTCCAGCTACAACGCCCTGCAACTTCAGGCACGGAAGATCTCGAAGTCCCACGGCATACAGTTCCAGGCCAATTACACCTGGGCCAAGGATATGACGGATGCCGATTCGGTATGGAACACCGGAGCGACCAACATGCAGGATCCGAACTGCCTCAAGTGCGAGCGTGCTCCCGCCGCTTACAATATCGTCCAGCGGTTCGTGGCCAATTTCGAGTACGACGTGCCCATCGGTCGCTGGAATTCCTTGTCGCGTCTTCCCAAGCGACTTACGAACGGATGGCAGTTCTTGGGTATTTTCCAGGCGCAGACCGGGTATCCCTTCACCATTGGTTCTCCTTACGGAACATTGCAATACGGAGAGGGTGGCAGCAACCGGCCGTTCTTCCTGCAAAAAGCAACCTTGAGTCCGGGGGAGGGTGGCGGGCCGCAGTTCTTTTCGAATGCCGTGATCGGAAGCAACAACGGCGTGGGCACCGGATATTTCGATCTACCGACCGTCATCAGTCCGGTGAATAACGTTCAAGTGATGACCGGTCCCGGGACCCTGGGGCGCGATACATTCACCGCTCCTGGGTGGTCCAACCTGGACTTTTCGGTCATCAAGGATACGCGCATCACCGAAACCAAGACCCTACAGTTCCGCGCCGAATTTTTTAACATTTTTAATTTCGCGACGTTTGGGGGGCCTGGCTCAACGGTCAACTCGCCGGGTTTTGGATTAACGGGCTACACGGCAACCGCCGAGCGCGAGATTCAGTTCGGACTGCGCTTTATGTTCTGACGTGAATTGAGGTTCGTGTTGTAGACTAGTTCGGAGATGGTTTGCATTTTCGGACAGGTACCTCGGGCGCGGCGGGATGAAAGTCCGGCCGCGCCCGGCCGTTTTGAGAGGGTGGGTTTCTATTCAACGCTTCCGACTTGCCATCGTCGATGCCTATGTGCGAAGCACCTTGGAGTGCGGCGGCTCGACGCCGCCTTGGCCAAACGTGGATGTGTGGGTCAAGGCGGCGTCGAGCCGCCGCACTCCAAGGTGCTTCGCACAGCTATTTTGGTGAGATTCGCCTTGAATAACACAACGGCTAAGGACCCAGGGGAATTTAACGGCGCCGTCACAGAGAATGTAGAAACTCCAGCGGCGGGACTGAAGCCGCGCCCTTTCAAACCCGCAGTGAAAATTCCACGTTAGGCCCAGGCTCGGTCACGGTCAATACCCTGGGCCAGCATTTCCTGGACGTGGGCGACGTCGTCGCGAACCTGCCAGTCAAACATCCCCACGGCGATGAAATCCGCCCCACGCTGGAAGGCGTGACGGAAGCCTCCAGGGGGGTTGGCTCTTCCCGCGCCCAGGGTCTTGAAGCCGATCCAGGGTTTATGGATGGCGCTCATGAACTGCGCCACTTCCACCGCCGGGCTACAGTAATAACCCACCTGGTTGACGGTTACCATGTAGAAGTCCGGATCGATTTTCGCTTGCACGCAGGCTTGGACGGTGGGCAGCAGGTGAGCGCCGATGCCCGCCATCAAACCGGCATTCCGGATGCCCTCCACCGCCCGGCCGATTTCCTCCACCTTTCCCTCATTCACCAGGCGGTCGGAAACCCCTCCGTGATGGTAAACGGCGATGGCCCCATGGTCGCGGGCGCGCTTGGCGTTTTCCACCGGGTCGCCCTGCTCCGGGGCGGTCTGGGCAATCCATTGCAGCTTGCCGTTCCGTTCGCGGCAGAATTTCTGGTAATGCTCGATGATATGGGGATCGGCGCGCATTAGCGTGGTGTTGATGCCGTTCTGCTCGGCCAGCGACCAGGTTTCGAGTATCTTTTCCGTGGTGAAGTAATGGGTCATCAGGGCGGATTGATACAGCAACTCGCCGGAATGGGCCGATCCAGAGATCAGATTGCCCCCGATGATGAGCCGGGAGACCTCATACTTGCCGAACTTCCCGCGCTGTAGCCCTTTGACCGGCTCCTTCACCTTGCCGTACTCAGACCGGTCCACCAGTTGGGCCAGCAGGGCCTTATCCTCGTAACTGACTCCGGCCAGCAGGGCGCCGGACAGCCCCAGCGAGTTTCGTAGCACCTCGCGACGACCGATTTTGCCCATGGAAAGCCCTCCTTCCACCAACCAAACTGGTGCATCACCCGCAGCATACACCTAATCAAATAGACGGGGGCAATTGTGTTACCAATTCTAGTTTTTCTCGCCGAACCGGGCCGCGGCCTCGGCAAGGCCAAAATGAGCTACTACCAACCCGGCACTCCGGTTGACAGCGTGCGCGGACTCCAGTAGGGTTCTACGGACCATGATCCCCATTCGTGCGGGAATTCGAGGCGGCATCCAAAACGAAGGAGTTACATTTCCGTTAAATTATCGATTCGGGAGGCTGTTATGAACCCCAATAACCTGACGCGCCGGGAAATGCTTGGCACCTTAACCGCGGGAGGAATGGCCCTGCGCGTGGCACAAATCAAGGCGGCGGCGCCGGGATTCAAAATCGGTGCGTGTGATTGGACGATTGACAAGCGAGCCGACCCTGCCGCGCTGGAAGTCGCAAAGAAAATTGGACTCGACGGCGTAATGGTGGATATCGGACGCCCCGAGGATGACTTGCCCCTGCGCCGCCCGGAGGTTCAGCAGAGGTATCGGGAAGCGGCGCGGCAGACCGGGGTGGCAGTTTCCTCCCTCGCCCTCCTTCTGCTCAACGACATCCCCCTGAAGAGTGACCCCCGCGCGGAAAAATGGCTCGCTGATAGCGTGGAGGTGTGCAGTGCCATGCACCTCAAAGTGGTGCTGGTGCCGTTTTTTGGAAAGGGTGACTTAAGAGGCGACAAAGAGGGGACGGAAGCGGTGGTTGCTGCTTTCCGGCGTGTGGCCCCCCCTGCGGAAAAGGCGGATGTGATCCTGGGGATCGAAAGCTGGCTCAGTGCCAATCAACACATTGAGATTCTCAATCGGGTGGGTTCCCCCGCCGTGCAGGTGTATTACGACATGGGCAATTCGCAAAAAGCGGGGTACGACGTTGGCAAGGAGATTCGCTTCCTGGGCAAGCGCATCTGCGAATTCCACGCCAAGGACTACGACGACCTCTTTGGCAAAGGCACGATGAACTTTCCCGCAGTTCGCAAGGCTATGGATGACATCAGCTATCGCGGTTGGATGCAGATTGAAGGTGTTAAGCTACCGTTGGGCGTGGAAGAGAGTGTGCGCTACGATCTGGATTATTTGCGCGGGGTTTTCCCCCGCACCATGTGATGAGGACTTGTTGAGCAAGGTGGCACAGGCACTCTTGCCTGTGCTATTTGCACAGGGTGCATCAACTTTGAGCACAGGCAAGAGTGCCTGTGCCACCCTGCTCGCGGAGACTCTAACCAAGAACACCGAGGTATTCCATGTGGCGAGTAATCCTTCTGATTGGCTTGGTTCTGGTGGCTTTGTTCCTGATTATCAAGCCGCCCTTGCTCGTAAGGGCGGGAAAGGACAGCGGCGCGGTGTATTTGATCGCGCCGGCGGGGGACCGGCCGACCCACATTGATCCTTCGGGCGAAACGGTTTTGCCCAACGGGCGATTGATTACGCCCGAAGGTGTGCAGGTTACCGTGGAGCCGCATCCTTACGGGATGGCGCTCAGCCCCGACGGCAGTTTATTGGTGACCGCCAACACCGGGACTTGGCCTTTCTCACTTTCCATCATTAACGCGCGGGCTACCCCTCCCGACGTCCGCCAAATCCCTCCCGGCTACCCGCCTAAGCATTCCGACGTGGAGCCCTCCAGCGTCTACATGGGACTTGCCATCGCGGGCGATAACCGGACGGCTTATGTTTCAGAAGGTGATACTGGAAAGATTGATGCTTACGATTTACAAACCGGCGTGCGGTCGCAGGTGATTGATTTTGACCGGGAGTTTAACGGTAGGGCTTACCGCCACAGCTTTACCGGGGCGCTGGCGCTTTCTCCGGATGGCAAGCTTCTTTATGCTCTGGACCTGGCGCACTTCGAACTGGTGGGTATTGAAACCCCCGGGGGAAATATCCTCTGGCGGGTCGGTGTAGGAAGGCTGCCCTTTGCCGTGGCGGTCAGCCCGCGGGGCGACCGGCTCTACGTTTCCAACGTCGGCACGTACCGCTATTCCGTGGTGCCGGGATTTGATGAGAAGCGGGCGGGGGAAACCGGGCTGGATTTTCCGCCCTTCGCCACGGGGACGCGAGAGGCGGAGGAGGGCACGGTCGTCGCGGGAAAAAAGATACCCGGCCTCGGCGATCCCAACGTGTCCGAATCCAATTCGGTTTTTGTGCTGGACGCGAGCGGCAGTTCGCCGAGGGTCCTGGCGCGCATCCGCACCGGCTTGGCGATCGGAAGCAAGTCCGTGGGCGGGTCGAGTCCTGGCGCCGTCGTGGCGGGGCACAACCGCGTGTATGTGTCGAACTCCGCGCAGGACAGTATCAGCATTCTGGATGCGCGGAAAAATCGCCTGATGGCCACCCTCCGGCTGGAGCCCGCTCCGGGCGTGGGCGGCTTGCGCGGAGTTCTGCCTTTCGGCCTCGCGCTCAGCCCGGACGAATCGCGATTGTATATCGCCTGCGCGGGAATCAACGCGGTCGCGGTGTTGGAAACCAAGAACCATGCGGTGCTGGGTTACATCCCGACGGGATGGTTTCCCGGGCGCGTCGCCGTAAGCCATGACGGGAAGACCCTCTACGTGGCGAATGCCAAGGGGTTCGGGGCCGGACCCAATGGCGGCGTGGATTTTCATCGCGGACCGGAGGGAGACTATATCGGCGACATCACCAAGGGCACGGTCTCCGTCATTCCCGTGCCGCCGGACACCGAGCTTGCGGCCATGACGCGCGTGGTCATTCGCAACAACGGCTTTGGTCCTTCCCTGATCTGGAAGGCGCAGCGCGATGATTTCCCCATTCCTTCGGGCGGCGGACCCAGCCGGCGCCTTCGCCATGTCGTGTTCATCGTCAAAGAGAATCGCACCTTTGACGAAGTCTTGGGCGACATTCGAACCATCGGTGGCGCGGCGGTGAACGGCGATCCGGCCCTGGCCCGTTGGGGATTGGATGCCGAAGTCCGCGGGGACGGCCAGCCAACCTTAACGCACGTGCGCGTCACCCCCAATCATCACGCGCTCGCGGAGCGCTTCGGCTTGAACGACAACTTCTACGTGGATTCGGACGTTTCCTTTGACGGACACCACTGGCTGGTGGATAACTATCCGACCGAGTGGGTGGAGACCTCCTGGCCTCCCGGCTATGGTGGCCACAACCATTTGTACTTCGACGACGACGCTCCCGGCCGCCTGAATCTGGGAGACGATTCCTCCCTGCGCCCGGAGGATTACCTCGAGGCGGGGTCGTTGTGGGACCATCTGGCGCGCCACCATATTAGCTTTCGCAATTACGGCGAAGGGCTCTCCGACGATGGCGACGACGGATATAAGCCCACGGGGATGCGGCTAGGACATAACGTTCCTATGCCGGGGCCTCTTTTCGAGAACACCTCGCGAATTTATCCAACCTTCAACACCTTGATTCCGGACCAATACCGGTTTGAGCAGTTTAAGAAAGAGTTTGAGGAACGCTACGTGAGCGGGAAGGAGCCGCTGCCGCAATTCATCTACCTCTGGCTGCCCAATGACCACACCGCCAAGCCGCGGCCGGAGGATGGCTATGCCTATCGGGCGTCGTATGTCGCCGACAACGATCTGGCCCTCGGCAAGTTCATCGACCTGCTCGCGCACAGCAAGTTCTGGCCGGAGATGGCCGTTTTCATCACCGAAGATGATGCGCAGGATGGGCGGGACCACGTGGATGCCCACCGCAGTGTGCTGCTGGTGGCCAGTCCCTTTGCCCGTCGGGGTGTTTCCCATACCCATACTAGCATGTTAAGTATTCTCAAAACCGTGGAGGAGATCCTGGGACTCCCGCCGCTCAACCAGTATGATGCCGCGGCCACCGACCTGGCGGATTCCTTCGCCGATGCGCAGGATGTTTCCCCTTACGAGGCGCTGCCTTCGGACACGCAAATCTTCGATCCCGGCAAAGCCCGCGACCCGCTGTACAGTTTGCGCCGCGGGAAGCCCCTTCCTCGCTCCGAGCCGCTCGATGATCCGGCGCGGATTCGTCGCGAGATGAATGGCGGGCGCTAATGGCGCGCAGCCGCCGGCCGCCACCCGAGCCGTGCCACGGGCGTCCCGCCCGTGCTCGAGCATGGCCGGGACGGCCATGGCGCGGCTCTATTTGCGGCGACGCCGCGCTGTGCCTCTGTGGTGGCTCTTTTTCTCGCCGCACGAGATGGCAGGATAAGGTGTTTTCAGGAGGGCGCTGAGGGCCCGGTACGTAGCATGTTCTTCTTCCTTGAATATCTTCTGGTGGCCATCCTGATCGTGGCCACGTATTCTCTTCGCCGCTTCCCCTCGGGCTGGGTCCGCCGGGCCGAACATTACCTGGGCCGCCTGGCAAGAAGGCGCGCCCTGGCCGTGCTGGTGGTGGGCTTGCTGGCCTTGGCGGTACGCGCCGCCCTGCTGCCCAACGTGCCGGTTCCCCAGCCGGGCATTCATGATGATTACGGCTACCTCCTGGCAGCGGATACTTTCGCCCACGGACGCCTGGCGAACCCCACTCACCCCATGTGGATTCACTTTGAAAGTATTCACATCTTTCATAAACCCACCTATATGACGATATTTTACCCGGCCCAGGGCCTGGTGATGGCTTTGGGCCAGGTCATTGCCGGGAACCCCTGGATCGGCATTTGGCTCAGCGCGGGCGCCATGTGCGCGGCCATCTGTTGGATGCTGCAAGCATGGCTGCCGCCGGGTTGGGCCTTGCTCGGGGGGCTGTTGTCCATGATGCGGATTGCTTCCTTCACCTATTGGGTGAACAGCTACACAGGAAGAGCTTTGGCGGCCATCGGCGGAGCTCTTGTCCTGGGAGCGCTGCCCAGAATCCACCGGCGCCGGCGCCTGCGGGAGGCCGTGCTCCTGGGCCTGGGTTTGGCCCTTCTCGCCAACACGCGGCCTTACGAGAGCCTGTTCTTTTGCATTCCGATCGGGATTGCGGCTGTGGTGTGGGTTCGGGGAAAGAGGCACCCGCCCTATCTGGAATTGATATGGCGAACTGTCCTGCCCACGGGCTTGCTTTTGGCGGCCACGGTGGCGGGAATGGCTTACTATTTTTGGAGGGTCACGGGCAGCCCGCTGCGCACGCCTTACCAGGTTAATCTCGATACCTACCTCGCGGTGCCGTATTTCCCTTGGCAGCCTCTTAACCTTACCCACGTCTATCACCACAAGGTGCTGGAGCACTTCTACCTGCACAGTTGGCAGATGGGCGCTTATTGGCAGGCCCGAACCGTTCCCCTTCACTTGCTGAGAGAAAAGGTCACGGATGCCTACCGCTTTTTCCTGGGGCCGGTGCTGGCGCTGCCCCTGGTGGTGATGCTGGCTATCAATCCCGGGCAGTTTTTCCGGAAATCGCTCGCGGGGAAGACCGGCTTCCTGGTGGCGGTGTGCGGCGCCACGGCCCTCGGGATGGCGCTGCCCATTTACTTTATCCCCCACTACGCGGCGCCGATTACGGCGGCGGTCTACGCCCTGGTTTTGCAATCCATGCGCTACCTGCGGCTATGGCGTTGGCGCGGAAAACCTGCCGGCCTCGCGATCGTGCGGGCGATCCCGGCCATCTGCCTCCTGCTGTTTCTGGTGCGCGCCTTCACGCCCCAGTTGCACATTCCCACCCCGGTCGATTGGAGTTTCACCTGGGAGTCTCGGTCTTATCAGAACCTGGACCGTGCCCAGGCCTTGGCGCAATTGCAGGCACAGCCTGGAGAACAACTGGTCATTGTGCGCTACAATCAATACCATCGAGCGGAGAATGAATGGGTGTATAACCAGGCGGATATCGACGCCGCAAGAATTGTTTGGGCGCGCGACATGGGCGACGCCGCGAATGCCGAGCTCATCCGCTACTTTCCGCAAAGACGCGTCTGGCTCGCCGAGCCTGACCTTCTGCCTCCCCGGTTGTCGCCCTACCCGGTTCTCCCCTAGCGGTGCAATTCGAGGTTGTAGCGGCGAGTTTACCTCGCCATGCCGAAACGTAGCGGCGAGTTTACCTCGCCATATGGCGGCGAAAAGCCGCCTCTGCTGCGCCATGGCCGTCCCGGCCGTGCTCGAGCATGGGCGGGACCGCGATGAATCGGGGCAGGCTGCCCGTGGCACGAAATCTTTGCGCTACAAAAAGGTCCTTGCAAATAGGGCTACGGTTTGATGTCGTAGCGGCGAGAGTTTCAAGAAAGGCTGCCCAGGATACGCTCTGATCTTTCTTCGCGGATGCGGCGGATGGCCTCATCAACGACCTCGGCGGGCAAGGGCTTTCCCGTACGGCAGACGAGCAGGCCGTTCTCCGCAACCATGCCGCTGCCAGCACATGGCGCAGGTTCTGAGGTCATGGCCGGAAGCTCCCTTTCCACGAGCTGTTGGAGGTAGTCTTCCACGGAGAACCCTTGAGCGGCGGCCTAGCTCTCCAGGGCGGCGGCAACGTCAGATTTCAAATTCAGGGTCATGAGTTACTCTTGGTTCCAGATTGATTTCTCGATAAGGCGAGGCTTGCATGGCGGCTACCAGGTCGGCGCCCGTGTGCGTGGCGGCTTCGGCAGAGAATTCCGTTGCCGGGGGTGCTGATTTCAAGGCCTGCATGAGAACGTCTTCGACGCTCTGAAAGGCGCCGCTATTCATCCGTTCTTGGATGAAGGCTTCCAGGTCCGGTCTATGAATTTCGATGGTCATCGCCACCGCTCCTTCTTCTTCCACCATACCGTAAATGGGGGCCGTTTGTCACGGGGGGAAAAAGGGAAAAAGGGGGAAAAAGGTGTCAGGGGTGGACCCGGTTTTCCGTCCTGTCCCCGGTTTTCTGTTGCCTCATTCCGGCTGAAAGTCTCCCCCCAACCGACCCTCGCGCGAATATGACTCAGAGTTGGTTAGGGGCGAGAATTTCGGACCGCAACTCCAGGCGGCGGGCGTCGTTCATGGCGAGTACATGCACGGTGGCGCGGCCGATGGGAGTGATCCCCATGATGCGCACACCACGGAGCAGGAAGTGCTCAGCCCACTGGTCGCGTCGGGGGTGGAAGAGCGGCACCAGGTCACCGCTGAGGGGATCCACGCCCGTGAGGTTAGGTCCCTTGCGAAGATTACAGCGGTGGCAGGCCAGCGCGAGATTGCCGGCGTCGTCGCTCCCGCCGTGCTGTTTGGCGACGATATGTTCGATGTGATGGGTTAACTCGCTATGCGCCTGTGGGAGCAAGCAATATTCGCAACGGTTATCCGCTCGGCGCCGGACAAGGTCCCGCGTGGTCGCGTCCATCGTTAGCTTTGATTCGAATCCAGATGGCGCCGGGCCTTGAGCTTTAAGATCGCGATGAAATCGCTGGCGTTGATGTAGGCTTCATACTCTGCCCGTTCCTCCTCACTGAGCGCACCGTTATTGGCGCGTTCAGCGAGGGCGTCGATCCGCGACTGTATTGTCGGGTCCACCCGCAATTCCGTCACGCGCCGAGCCGACTCGGCGTCGAGGCAGCGGCTCAGGGGGTCCAGGAAGCCGTCCAACACTGTGTCAATGGTAAGATTACCCATGCCGATCAGATTACCATACGGGACATCGAGGGGCCAGAAGAAACAAATAAAAACCACGCTCCCCCCCAATCCCGAACGGGCGACGGGGTACGCGGAAACAATTCACCGGGCCGTAAAGCGCCCTACCCGCGGATGTGCGCGGCATGCCCGGGCGTTGGAGGATAACTTTCGACCGCACCAAGACGACCCGCCAAGCCGAAACGTAGCGGCGATTTTACCTCGGCATATGGCGGCGTAAGGCCGCCGCTACGAAAGCCGGTAGTCCATACGGAAAGTAAGCCTCGAGTGGTATGCCGGATGGATCGTTGTCCGGAAACAGGGTTCCGGGATGTCTGGATCTGCGCTCCTCTCCACTTGGACGTACTACGGCCTAACCGCGCTTATGGCTCGTCGCAGCTAACCTCCAGGGCACAAGAGCGATTTGGCGACTAACCGTCAAGTGTTCGCGGGTTGCGGAGAGTCCGTTTTCGAGTAAACTAGGTCAGAAAGGAAACGTCATGAAGGCGAAGAGTCCGGCACAGCCGGATGACATGCGCCCGGAGTATCATTTCGATAACTCGACGGCCGTCCGCAGCAAGTACTACCGCCGCGTCATAAGAGAAGGCGAGAACGTGGCGGTCCTGGGGCCGGACGTGGCCAAGGCGTTTCGCAACTCGGCGGCCGTGAACGAAGCCCTCCGCTCTCTACTCCCAATCTCCGCGACCACCCGCCGCCTGACCAGGCCCGCGAGCGCACCCCAGACGAGTTCCCGCCAGGGGGTGTGCCGGAAGGGCAAGCTATGGAGTGTGAAAGGAAGGAAAGAACTCGAGAGCCTCGCACTGTTGCCCTGGGCGGCGCGGCGGCGCAAAGAACTGCTGGAGTCGCTAGACCGCTTGGACGAGCAGGTGCGGGAGCTGGATCGGGCGGTGGAAGAAGCCGGCCGCGCGCGCCCCGAGGTGGCGCTGTTGCGCACCCATCCGGGAGTGGGCATGGTGGTGGCCCTGGCCTTCGTGCTGACGGTGGGACCGGTCGAGCGCTTCTCCAACAGCCGCAAGCTGGTGAGCTACTGGGGGCTGAATCCGCGCGAGAACTCCTCCGGGGGCCGGCAGCGCCTGGGCTCGATTAGTAAGCAAGGGAACACCATGATGCGCTGGCTGCTGGTGGAAGCCGCGCAGACGGCGGCGCGCCTGGATCCGCAGTTGCGCCGCACCTATCAACGCTTGAAGAAACAGAAGACGAGCGCCGTGGCGAAAGTCGCGGTCGCCCGCCGTCTGGCGGTTCGGTTGTTCTGGATGCTGCGTACGCGCCACAACTATACGCAGCTCGTTCACATGTCCGGTAGCCCGAGTAGCGCGGTGGTTCCGCCCGAAGCGGAACCGACGGTCTGATTGGGCGCCGGGCCTCCCCGCACCCGGTGGGGAGGTCGAACGGTGAATCATGGTGCCCGCCGCCCGTGATGGTGAAAACGCGCAGCGGGATCGCATAGATGAGTGGTGGAACCCCAGCGGTCCACCGTGAGATTCGAGGAGGCGAGCCTTGGTCGGTTTGAGCCCAAAACGAATCCCCCAAGGGGAAAGGCCGCGAGAAAAAACCAACCGCCACCCCAACGGAGAAATATTGCTTGACAACGCCGATGCCGTTATAGACGCGCAACCCTCCTGGCATGGCGCGATTCTATCATCGTAGCGGCGAGTTTACCTCGCCACGGGGCGGCGTGGGGCCGCGCCGCTCCATCGATTGGACGGGAACCGCCACCCTATGCGGCTGGCTCGTGCCGTTGCTCCTCGCCCTGACTTGGGTCGGGGAGAGCGGTTGGTCGGCGCCCCGCATTCGAGCGCTCCTGATCGTGTCCGCGGGACTGCTGGCGGCTTTCCTGCTGGTTGAAAAACGCGCCGTAGAACCCTTGCTCGTGCTGAATCTGTTTCGTGACCGGAGCATCTTGCTGATCTCCGCGTGTTTCTTTCTTCTGGGAACGTGCCTGTTTAGCGTCACGGTTTATCTTCCCCTGTTCTTCCAGGGCGTGCTCGGCGCGTCGGCTGCCGAATCGGGCGTGGTCCTGACGCAACTGAGCCTCTCCATCCTTGCCGGTAATGTCATCGGAGGACAACTGCTCTCCCGGACTGGCAAGTACCGGCCTTTGGCGATGGGCGGAGCGGGACTCACCGCCTGTGGCCTATTCCTGCTGTCTCGAATGGACGGGAGCACGACCCAACTTGATATCCTTCGCGACGCGATCATTTGCGGCGTGGGCTTCGGAGCGCTGAAACCCATATATGAGGTGCTGGTTCAGAACGCCGCGCCCGGCGAATCGATGGGCGCCGCCACGGGCTCGACGCAAGTTTTCTATACGATGGGTGGCGCCATTGGCTTCGCTCTGTTTGGCACGATTCTGCCATGGGTCTATCACCTGCATGTCGACGCCTTGATTCCGCCGGGCACGCCGACGGCGTTGAGACAAGCTTTTGATAATTCCCTACAACTTTTTTTTCGCGCGGTCGCATCTCGAGACTGCCTTCTCGCAAATAACGAACGGGCGGGTTCTCCTGGCGTCCTTACTTGAGGGCGCACGAATAGGTCTTTTGACCGCACTGCGTTCCATATTCTTGTTCGGCGTGTGGATTATGGTAGTTTCGTTTGCCTTGAATTGGTTTCTGCGGGGCGTTTCGGCTCAGAAAGAACCCTGAAACGCGGGCTGCGTCAAGCTTCTTTGGCACCCACCCTTGGAGTTTTACCCGCGCCCAGGATTTTGCGAATCATCTGTGCCGAGAGAAATATCTGTCGAAGGGGCTCTGCGGCGGGCAAGGAATTCGCCAGCTTCATAATCGTTTCGCGGCTGAGCGCCAGGTGGTGTTCGGCCAACTCTCTTGATTTCATCCACCCGTAAAGGTCGGCGGCGGTCGAGTGAATACGCCAGGCGGCCAGCGGAACCTCGAAGCCTTCCATCGCCGACCTCCCCTTGGCGATGCTGTCTTGTGCTCTCGCGAGGCCACATTCCGCCATGGCGACGCGGGCATTCACTTCCCAAGCCAGCGCCTGCCAGGTGTGTTCCGCCGTCGCCAACGTCAGCTTCAGAAACCTTTCCGCCTGCGGGCGCGCCTGGGCCAGGTCGCCTTTCGCCAGCCAAGGTTCGGTAAGAGCACCTTCGAGACGCAGGCGCTAGTACCAGTCAAAAATAGCCGCCTCTCGATCCATGTCAGATCGAGCTGCCAACAAGTGCTCAAGTGGACTTTCATAATCTCCTAAAGCCGTCTCTGCTGCGCCCATTAGAGCCAGGTGATTCCGGAAGGTAAATGCAGTCTGAGTTGAATAGTCAGGCGCGGGCGGGGGTTCGGGATCCTTGAGCAAGGGGAGCGCTGAGTCACAAATCGCCAGCGCGCCGGCAAAGTCTATGGCATGTAGATGGACCCAGGCCTGGTGGAGATGCATTGCGCGCTCCCAGTGATAGTTGCCATTCTTGTCCAACGTGGCAATGGCGTCTTCCATCTCCCGCAGGGCCCCGCCCCAATCGCCCAGAAGTAGAAGATTCAACAGCTTGGTGCTCTGACCTACTAGATCGGCGTTAATAAGATGGAGGTCCTCCTCTACTGACTCGGACCGGTTCACACGGCTCTCCATCAAGCTGCGATGCGCCTCGCGGTATTCGGAGGAAATCCAGCTTATAAGGCCACAGTCGGCCAAATAAGGGGCGAGTAGAAGACGCTCATGCGCGTTGCGAATCTCCACGAAGGCCTTGCGGAACTCCTCCGCATCCTGAGGATTCCACCTTTGCCACAGGCGCAGGGCAAAACAGCTCGCACGCGTCCTTGCCCGGAGGAGCGGGTCTTGCTGATGGAGGCTGAGCCGAAGCGCCCTCGCCGAGCGGGCGCCACAGAAAAGCCGTCGGCAAAAATAGTGCGGCATCGCGCTGCGACTGGGGATGATCCGCGGGCAGCACCTCCGTCAGCGGAGTGTTACTGTAGCGGCCGTCGGGTGTGCGCGCGAACATTTCGAGAGTGCTGCGTGCGCGTAACAGACGTTCGAGCGTGGGTGGGTGCGTGCCGCAATCCGAGGCGACTTCGGCAATCGTCTTAGGGCCGGAAGCGAGCAGGTCGGGAATGCGCAGCTTCGCCGCAACATGGATGGCCTGCGCGGCAATGATGCCGGGCCACAGGTATTCCATCGGGTTCGTCGGCATAGTTCCGTCTCTCCTTTTGGAATAAACGAGGACCGGGGGTTTCCGGTCGGATTTATGATTATATCGCCTCAGAATTAAGGAATACCCGGCTATCGCGCACCCGGAGGAGACAGCGCTGCCCCCTTACCGAGAATTGCAAAATATAGTGACAGCTTGCCTTCGTAGCGCCGCCGTCCCGGCGGCACTTCCGAAAGCCGGCAGGATGCCGGCGCTACGGAAAATGTCACTATATTTTGCAATCCTCAGTAGTGCCCGGCGGATTTGCTCGGGATGGAACGGGTGAAAAAACGGCCCCAACGGAGGCGATTGAGGGTATTCTGCTTGATGGTCGGGAAGGGAAAATAGAAATCCGGGTTTAAGGGAAAATCAATGTCCAACACAAGGGAGATGCGGGCGATTGCCGCTCGCGTGAACAGATTGAGCTATGCATTGCGGGCGCTGGTCGGCGCGGTGCTTTTGGCAGGACTTCCGGCTGCCGCGGCGACGGCCACCACTACCACGCTCGCCGTGACGGCAGGAGGCAACCCTGTCACGACCGTGGCGTCAGGTACGGCGGTGACGCTCACCGCGACCGTGCTGGCCGGCGGCTTGCCGGTAAGCATACCGGTATCGCCTGGGCAGGTAAACTTCTGCGATGCCACAGCGACCTATTGCGAGGACATGCATCTTCTGGGCGCGGCGCAACTGACCAGCGCGGGGATCGCGACGCTGACGTTCATTCCCGCCATCGGAAGCCACAGCTACAAGGCGGTCTTTGTGGGGACAACCAGCTATGCGTCCAGCGCTTCCGTCCCGTCTCTGCTTACTGTGACGGGTGCCGATCTCACCGCCACCGCCATCCAATCGAGCGGCAGCGCGGGCAATTACACGCTTACGGGAACCCTGACAGGCTTTGGCGTCCCGGCCCCCACGGGACTGCTGTCCTTTGAGAATCAGAACAACGGCAACGCGGATGTGGCCACGGCGGCACTTGACGGCACGACCTTGGTCAACACCTTCGCGCCGATACAGAACTATGGCACGGGCAATAACCCCAATGGCGTTGCCGTTGCGGACTTCAATGGGGACGGAATCCTTGATCTGGCGGTGGTAAATAATGGGAACAATAACGTCAGCGTATTCTTGGGTCATGGTGATGGTACGTTTGCGAGCGCGGTGAATTATTCCGTGGGAAATTCACCGTACTCGGTGGCGGTGGGAGATTTCAATGGCGATGGATTTCCAGATCTGGTGGTGGCAAATTACGGCGACAATACGGTCACCATACTTCTGGGGAATGGCGATGGCACTTTTGCCGTTCAGCCCGCCATTGCGGCCGGCAGCGAACCCTCTGCCGTGGCGGTGGGAGACTTTAATAACGATGGCATCCTCGATCTCGCCGTGGCGAACTACAGTGTCGGCGCCGGCTTGGTAAGCATACTCCTGGGCAATGGCAACGGCACCTTCCAACCTGCGGTAGGTTATCCGGTGGGCGAGGCGCCTTACGGCGTGGCGGTGGCAGACTTCAACGGCGATGGCGCGCTGGACCTGGCGGTGGCGAATTCCGGCAGCGACGACGCGAGTGTGCTACTGGGCAACGGTGACGGAACCTTCCAGACGCAATCCACCTATCCCGTGGCCAGCGGCGGCAGCAACGCGTATGGTGTGGCCGTAGGCGACTTCAACGGAGACGGATTCCCGGACATTGCGGTCGCCAGTTCAGGCAATGTCAGCGTGTTGCTGAACAAAGGTAATGGTACGTTTAACCCGGCGGTGGGTTATTCCGCGGGCAACACAGCTTATGCCGTCGCGGTCGGCGACTTTAACGTGGACGGCAAGGCCGACCTGGCTGTTGCCAATTCGAACTCACTTAACCTCAGCGTTTTATTGGGGAAGGGAGATGGGACATTTGCCAGCCCCAGCAACTTTGCGGTCGGCGGTATACCTCGAGCCGTCGCTGGGGGCGATTTCAACGGAGACGGCAGGCCTGATCTGGTGGCGGCCGTGACCGGGAGTGCTAATGACGCCGGTGTCCTCCTGGGGGAGCAGACGGAAACCGCCACCGCTGCCGGCGTTAGCATCATGGGTTCGGGCACGCAAGGGGTCTTTGCCAGCTATTCCGGCGATGCAAACTATGATTCCAGTTTCTCCAGCCCGGCCGCTCTCACCGGTTCCCAGATCACTCCAACCATCAGTTGGAGTCCAACTCCGGGAATTATCTATGGCGCCACGCTGAGCGGGACACTGGATGCCTCGGCGCTGAATGGAACCTCGCCCGTGCCGGGAAGCTTCGCCTACACGGCAACGCCCGCCGGCGGGAGCGCGAGCCCGGTGACCAGCGCAACCGTATTAGTCGTAGGCAGCTATACCTTGACTGCGACCTTCACCCCCACGGACACCACCCATTACACATCGGTGAGCGCGAGTATTTCTTTTACGGTCAACAAGGCGAACCCCACGGTTTCGCTTGTGTCTTCTCTGAATCCCGTGCTGCTGACGAATCCGGTTACCTTTACCGCCACCGTCTCCTCGACGACGAGCACCCCCACCGGCACCATTAATCTCTATGATGGAACAACCCTATTAGGCTCGCCGCTAACGCTGGCGCAGGGTATGGCGACTTACACAACTTCCAGCCTCGCGCTCGGCACGCATTCGATCATCGTGATCTACAGCGGCGACGCCAACTTTACCAGCGTAACCAGCTCGGCGCTAGCCCAGACAGTGGAAGACTTCACCCTGAGCTTATCAACCCCTCCGCCCGGGACCCCGGTGCTGCCGGTTTATCCGGGAGGCACGGCAGCCTATGTCCTCCAGGTGGAGCCAACCAGTGGCCTGAACTTCCCCTCCGCGGTGACGTTTACCCTCAGCGGCTTGCCTCCGGGCGCCACGGCAACCTTCACGCCCAAGTCACTGGCCGCGGGTGCGGCGGGCACGAACGTCAACCTGGTCGTCCAGCTTGCCAACCAGATATTGGCTCACAATTCTCCCAACCTCCTGGGACGCGGGCTTGCCTTGGCGATGGTGGGAGGAATGCTCCTGCTGCCTTTCGGAATAAAGCTGCGCCAGTCCGCAGGGAGGGCGGGAAGAGTCGCGGCCTTGCTGTTCCTGATGTTGGCGGCAACCTGCGCCACGCTGGGCCTCACCGCCTGCGGCGGCGGCGGTTACTTCGGCCAGCAAGTGCGGAATTATACGCTGACCATTACCGCGACTTCCGGCGCTCTGTCGCATACTACCACCGCCATCCTCACAGTGCAGTAAAGGGAGAGACCCGAACATGCGAAAATTCTTCTTGGTCGTTGCACTTCTTGTAGGGGTCTTGACGGTAGAGGGGCCGAGGGCACGGGCGCAAGAGCAACAACCAGCGGCCCCACGGTTCGAGTGGTCTTCCACCGACCTGGCGATCACCTACACCACCGAACAGTCGAAAGTCATTCCCAGCGGGGCCAGCTTCTGGCTCCAGGGCGTGAGCGCCAATGCCGCCATCACCTTCTTCCACGGCTTCGGCGTGGCCACGAACTTGACGGGCGACTATGCCTCTCGAATTGCCCCGGGCGTGAGCCTGGGGAAATTCGCTTTCATGGCCGGGCCGCGCTACACCTATACCTTGCACATGGGCTCCAAGCATGAAAGCAGGCTCTTTGTGGAAGGGTTGGCTGGCGCCGTGCGTGGTTTCGACAGCCTCTTCCCGGTACCCTCCGGAGTGACCGACCGAGCCAGCGCTTTCTCGATGCAGGTGGGCGGAGGCTTGGACGTCGCCATCACGAAACACTTCGCCCTTCGCGCCATCGAGGCGGACTGGGTTCGCACCTTGCTGCCGAATAACGGCACCAACACCCAAAACCACCTGCGGCTTGCCGTGGGATTGACCTACCACGTGGGAAAACACTGAAGGTAAATCCGGGACCTCCGTAGGCCTTCCTCCCGAAGCGGCGGCCGGTTTCTACCTACCTTTCGTAATGTCTTCCAAAATCTGCCGCAGGCGGTCAAGGGAAACAGAGGTTTGACCGAAGCGCAACGTGTTGTAGAGTTTCGTGAACTCCATCACACCGGGACCCCAGGGGGTACTGAGGAAGGAAAAGGCAAACTCGCGCGGTGTTTGGGAAGCGGTTTTTCGAAACCCTTTTTTCTGTAACGTCTTGAGCAGGCGCTGATAGGTCAGCGTAGCCTCCCGGGGGTTCAATGCGGAGTTGCGCCGCGCAAATCTCCAGGCAAGGCGAAAGCGTAATTCCGCCAGCGCCCCGGTCTTGTCGGTCAGGATCAAAGCGGCCAGGATGCTGAGCATGATCGCGAGTACGAGCGCCTTGTGCGACATCAGCCATCCTTCCATGCGGAAGGCGGCCCGGATTCCCTGGCGCTTGAACCGTTCAAAGCGGCGGCGAAAGACCTGCTGGAAGTCGCGGGAATCCTGCTCGACCTCCCGCGCCAACTGCACCTGGTGGTTGAAGTCGTAGTTGATGATCCACTCGTTCCAGATGAGCGCCGCGGTGTCCACGTAGTCGTCCCAATCGCCGGGTAGAACGGGGTGGGGATCGGCCGGCGTGGGATCGAAGGGAATCCACCCGTAGCCGGTGAAGTAGACTTCCACCCAGCTATGCGCGTCGCGGGCGCGCACCACAAAGTCCTTGCCGAAGCGGTTGTAAGACCCCGTTTGAAATCCATTCACCAGCCGCGAAGGAACATTCAGCGTACGCAGCATCACCGCCATGGCGGCGGCGAAATACTCGCAGTAGCCGGACTTGGACCGGAAGAGGAAACTCCCCACCGGGTCTTCCGGCTCGATGGCGGGCGGGTCCAGGGTGTATTGAAAATTGTTGCGCAGGTAGGACTGGAGGGCGACAGCGCGGTCATAGTTATTGGCGGCGGAAGCGGTAAGGGTACGAGCCAGATCGCTGACGCGCGGGTCAATCGTGTGCGGCAGGCGGAGGTAAACCAGACGGATCTCGGCCGGATACTGGGTGGTGGCGCTTTGTAATTGCTTCACAGGAGGGAGGCCGGCATCGGAAACGACGTCGTACGCGAACGGGACGCTGAGGTTCTGCGGATTGTGCAGCGAGCCGGTTTCGTCCATGTTGAGCAAGCGCAGGCCGGAAAGCTCCCGAGGCTCGGCGGCGGCGAAGAGCACATCGGTTGATAGGGCCGCGCGCAGAACGCGATAACGCAGCGGATGGTGGGGGCGGTGCGCCCAGCCCTCGGGCGGGGGAATGACGAATCGCTGCGGCGATTCCGCCGGGATGGAAATCCGGTCGGCGTTGTCGTTGAACCATTGCTTGCCGCTAAAACTGTCCAGGGTGACGCCCCGCCATTTGACGCCCGTATACCCGCGGGGACTCCCTTCCGGCATGACGCGCATCACCACCATGGGGGAACGCAGGATTTTGCGGATGTCCCCCAGATTGACAGTCTCCGAAAATCCCGTAATGTTCTGGGCCTGCATCGAGAGGTTGGTCAGGTATCCCGTGCGATAGCGGGGAATGACAAAAAACAAGACTGCGGCCAGAGTAAAGATTCCCACCGCCAAGCCCACCGCCGCCGTCAGCAGCGCCTTCTCCAGAGCCCGGCGGTTCTGCTCGGGCAGGCGGAAGGGCCCCTCGGGAGCCCGTGGCGCCGCTTCCACCCCGCGCTTGATTTCATAGCTGATGAATGTGGAGATGGTGACGAGTACGTAAAGAGTGAAAAAGCCCAGGAAGGTCGTGCCCACCGTAAGAACGGCGCTGGCCAGCATCATCAGGAACGAGAGGGTGGCCAGGTAGCCGTAATCGCGATAAGTGCGCGCCGAGAAGATTTTCATGATCGCGGTGAAAAGCACCAGATGAACGGTGGCGCTCAACATGCGATCAATAGGGCTGGGACCGCCGGAGAAGATCAGGAAATCCAGGCCGTAGAAGAAAATGTAGAAGATGGAGATTCGCGTTACGGTTTTGGGACCAAGGGAATAATCCGCGCCGCGGACGTAGCTGAACAGTTTGATGCCCAGCGCGCCGAACATCATGACCATGGAAACGACGTCCAGCTTGCCCGTGGTGGCGACAGTCAAAAACCCGGTGGCGAGCATCAGGAGCAGGGAAATCTCAAAGTAGCGCTGCACGCTGATGTTTGCCTGCCGCTTCTGGACATCCGTGGCAACGACTTGTGCTTTTTTACTCATGGGCTCGGCTGACCCGGCTAAGGATTACATTGTATTGCAGAAAAGCGGCGCCGCAAAATCGGCTCATGGGTTCACCGGTTCATCGCGCCGTGGGCTTGTCGTGCAACCGAAAACCCCGGAGAGAAGGGCGCTGTAGGGGGCCACCGCCACGCGCTGAACGGCCTGGAACCTAGCCGTACCGCAAGGTAGAATAGGAGGATGACGAAAAGCCACCGGCATCACTTGGCGCTGGCCGTATGGTGTTTTGCCGCTGGTCTCTGTCTTGGCCAGAACGCGGTAACGCCGGGCGGCATCTATCGCATTACTCCGGTTCGTCCCATTGAGCAACTTCGCGCCGAAGCGTTGCGAGCTACGCCTCCCAAGGAGGAAGGCAAGCGATCTCCGGATCTGGTGGAATTGGTCAAGCTCGATTCCGGGATCAAGCTGGATATTCGCTACGCGACCTCGGACAACTTTCTCAGCACACCGGTCTACACTCAGGCACGGGCCTTCCTCCAGCGGCCCGCCGCCGAGGCGTTGGCGAACGTCAACCAGAAGCTCCGGCCGCGGGGTTACGGTCTGGTCATCCATGACGCCTACCGGCCCTGGTACGTGACCAAGGTGTTCTGGGATGCCACGCCCGCCGACAAGCATATCTTCGTGGCGAATCCCGCCGAAGGTTCCCGGCACAATCGCGGATGCGCGGTGGACCTATCGCTTTACGACTTGAAGACGGGCAAGGAAGTAGAGATGCCCAGTGTCTACGATGAAATGACCGAGCGTGCCTACTCTTTCTATTCCGGCGGTACGGACGAGCAGCGCCAACGGCGCAAGATCTTACGCGATGCTATGGAAGCGGAGGGATTCACCGTCTACCCGCAGGAATGGTGGCACTTTGACTACAAGGCTTGGGCGGAGTATCCGATTATGAACACTCCGTTCGAGAAATTGGGTCTTGGCAATTAGCGCGTAGCGCCTTGGAGTGCGGTAGCAGCAGCTACCGCCTTTCTCGCTCTACCTCTTGCGCGATTGGGGTATAAAGCAAGGGCGGAAGGCGGTAGCTGCTGCTGCCGCACTCCAAGGCGGGCTTCGCCCGCACGAAAGGCGTGCACATCGGACTCCGACCCACTAAATACGTTTGGCTGTTGCGCTGCCGCGGTGCGCTCACAGGCTTTCGCCCTTGGCGGGCTGGCCGGATAGCAGGAAGGTTTTCGGATACGGTCCCTCGCCGCAAATTTTGAAAGACCCGAAATCCTTGTACCCCTCGCACTCCGGAACCAGCGGATGGGATTCAACCCAAATCCGGAGCTTATTAAGGTCAGCGATGCGGATGCGTCGATCCCGCATCCTTTCCATCAGGTGCTGGCGAATTGCGGGCGGGAATTTATTCCAGGTTTCGAGGTGGGGCATCAGTCGCCAAAAACCATGCGGCCAGGTCATCCCCTGAGCCGAGCAACGTCTTTAGGATCGGTGGCTGCACGGTAACGCTTGGCGAGTTCAAAGAACTCTCTTTGTTTGCGCTTCTGGGCCGCGATCCCCTCTTCCACCAGCTCCACGATGATCCGGTTGGCACTCAGGCGCCGCTGCTTCGCCAGGCTGCGGACTTGCCGCGCGGTGTCTGCCGGAAGGCCCACGGTTTGGCGAACAACTTTGTTTGAAACAGGCATGGCACCATTATACACCGAAATGGTGTTTTGCTTTCTTCCGCACCTCGAAAACCGGAAGCAGCGCGGGCCGGTTGTTTAGCTCCGCGGTTTTTGTTGTCAGTTGGGGACAAACCTCCCTGATGAAGCGGAGCGCTATTTGCTGGTCGTCGCTCACGGCAGGCCTTCGATCCAGGGCTGCGCCGGTGTGTGGTCAGATGTATCGTATTTGGTTCTCGATTTCATCCGCGGTCACGGAGTCGAGGAGAATTAGAACGCGTCGAGATAGTTCTTTGGGGGGCCGGCGAACCGCGATGATAATTCCGGAGTGCGCTTTCTTTTCCTCAAGATATTTCTGCGCCAAAGCTTCGAAGTGGACCCGGTTGTGTGTCAGAATCGCTTTCCGCTGAGTCGTGGCGAAAGCCAACTGATTCGCATCCGTCGTCCCGACTTGTCTCGCCGCTTGCGTTGTGGTTACACGAAAGCCCCTGGCGCGAACCAAGTCCGCGATCAGCACGTTCACGTCTTCGTCAAGATACAGGTCGATGAAGAGGTGGTTCAACGCCCCGACACCAGTGGGTCGATTTGGTGGCTGGGAATGCGGTTCCGTTCGATGTGGGCGTTGATTTCTTCCTGGTGGTCACTATAGTAACTCAGAGCATCGAAAACCTGTGCCAGGGTCAGATGAGGCAATGTCCTAGGGATCTCCTCCGCGGCCACGCCCAACCGCCAGGTCTCAACAATCGCCCGAACCGGCGTACGAGTGCCGAGGATGATCGGCCCGCCGCCGAGGATCTGATTGTCATTTACGATGTATCGGTGTCCCGTTACAGTCGTCATATTGTACCTCGACAAATTATATCGTATCTTCACATTGAGGAGGAATCCCATTATTTTCCAGGCGGACGCGCGTCGGGGTCCCGACTTGCCTCCTGCTCGATTCACCAAGAGATGAGGAGGTCGCCTGAGACATCTTGGGCCACCAGACGCCGCCCGGACTCTTCCGGCGCGTAGGGAACCGGCTTCTCGGTTTCAAAGAAGCTGGCGTGTGCCTGACCGCTTTCCATTCGCACCGGTGGGCCGGCGGGTCGAACTTCCGGGTAAAAATGCACTGTGGCGTTCTTCAGACCCGTCAACATGATGCGCCGCCGGACGCCGATCTCTTCAGAGATCCTCTCGACGCAGGAGATTTCCCCTTCCTCAGCCTGTTCGATGAAACACCGGCACTCGCGATGCCAGGCGCGCGGCATGTTGTACGTCGAATGCCCGTTCTCCACCCAGGTCTCATATCCGTGCAGGATGGGAGCCCCGTGCGGGAACCGCAGACGCAGGGTTACGGCCGTTGACGGGCAATAGCCGGAAAAGAAAAATCCGTTATTGCTGCGAGCCACGAGCCCGAGCGGGTTCCGGCTGTCGACGGTAGGTCTCTCCACCCGCAGCTCATATCCGAACTTCGCCAGCATAAAGCGCATCAGGTACTCTGCCTGAAAATGCTGTTTCGGATTGTCAGGTTGGGGCAGGTAAGCGTTCGTGATGGAAGACGAAAGGCTTCCGCGCACCCACGCCAGCCGGCCAGAGCCGACCGTCCGTGTAACGGCAAAGACGCGCTCATTCGAACCGTCAGAAACCGTGGCGCATGACTCGAAACCTGCAATACTCGGCTCCTTTATAACCGTTTCGATACCGCCGCCGGATAGGAGGTTGCGATGCAACATGCGGGTGGCCAGCTTGCCGTGGCGGACGTTGTCGCCTTCAAGTGACGAGCGCATCTCCAACTCCCCCGTGAGGGGCGGCGCCAGCTTCAAATTGAGCAAATCGAGGAGCGCCTTGCTCGCCTCGGTCACCGGCCCGTAAAGGAAAACGTCGCCCCCGCGGCGAATGTGCTCGAGCAGCGCCGCCTCCAGTGGGGTGTCCGCCCCGGGAACGGGCGCCAGCAAAATAGTGTTTTCATAGACCGCAGGATTCGTGCCGCGCGAGGCCAGGAAGTTATCCGTCGAGACCACCGTGTTCACGGGCAAGCCGGCATTCACGGCGTTGCGCATAAACCAATCGCTGAAGAAAGCTTCGCCGGGATGAGGCGCGTCGCCGAACACCTTTTCATGGAATTCCCGGAACGGGTACACCCAGGTGAGCAGGCCGGGCTGGTCAGAGAAGTGATCCATCGCCAACAGGATGTGCGGCGTCACCTCGTTCGGACACTGGTCGGGGAGCTCACCGTAGGAGCTATCAATCGTCAGGAACTCCAGGAACGAAGGCGGCGTGACCTTGCCTTCGTGGTTCAGGCGCGCCAGGGCGAGGGGCAGGTAGATGTCGTGAGGCTCGTGCCCGTAGCGATCAAACCACGGACTATTCAGCCACCAGGGATCATGCGCGTAAAAGCGGAAAGGGAACACGTCCCCTGGAGGCAGGTGCGCGATATGAGAGAGATACCCGCTGATCTCCAGGCCAAAGTCCCCGTCAATGGCCGCCCAGGGAGAGTTCGGCGGGGCCACCATGTTGAATCCGCCGTCGTAGATGTCGCGAAGCGGCGAAGCACTTGCACTCAGGTCCGCGCCGGTGGAAAGGTTGCTCCCGCGGCACTCCACGCGGAAGGCCGGACACTCCTGGCGAAACGCCTTCCAGAAGCCCATCACATTCTCGCGAATTCCCGCCGCCTTTTCAGGATGGAAAGCCTCGCCATCAAAGAGCGGGCCTTTCACGCTCCACGCCGTGGCGGAAAATCCGAAGCCGTTGGAAAACCAGATGTAGTCAAAGCCCAGGTCGGTGAGGAAATGCTGCACTTGGCGGCCGAAAAACGTCCCGAAAGGCGTGCCCGCGGGGATGCCGTTGGGGAAGCCGGCGTACGCCTTCGCGTCGCTGTTCAAGGTCGAGCTGCAATCCACCCATTCGCCTTTGAGAATTTCCCGGTGCCGCTGGTATTTGAACGGCGAGCGCGCGAACTCCGGCCCCGGGTCAAACGTCGCACCCATTGTCACCGGTTTGCCCGTCATCGATCGCCCCACGCTCTTGAAAGTTTGGACAATCTCTTTCAGGGCGCCGTAGGTAATCGTGGGTGGGTTTTCCATGTACAGCCGGGCTTGCTCGTGAATGTTGATCTTGGACGCATCGGCTTGGGGCGGCAGTTTCTCGGGGTTGGCGATCCCGATGTAGCGCGACCACTCGACCTCGTCACTCATTCTCCCGGCGTATTCAAGGATTTCGCTCCCATCGGCCGTCCAAAGCATCACCGCACACGCGTCGGCGCGACGGAGCAGCGCCGCCCACTGACGGAAGACATGCTTACAAACCGACCGGATGGCCGGCGCGTCAATGCTGCGGAAGGGCTTCAGGCTCATCTCAAGCGTCACGCGCCGGAACACGCTGGCTTCCGTCCAAAGCGCGTGCGGGCTCGCCGGCAACGGCTGTACCTCGAAGTGACCCTGGCCAAAGAGGGGCAGGGCCGCGGCGCCACCCGCCGTCAATTTCAGCCAGTCCCGCCGGGAGATGAGCTGGCTATTTGCAGGTTTTTCTTCCATGTATGTCTACCTCAGTGGGGGTCTGCCACACGCGGTCTGAGCCCCGAATCGCACGCCCGGAGGGTCTGCGCCAGCCGGCCTCAGGCAAATACTTGTTGCAGTGTCTTCAGCGTCGAAGCCAAAACTGTCGCGCTGATGCTTCCCAGTCGTTTGACGAGCCGAATCTTATCCAGCGTCCGGAGCTGGTCCAGAAGAATCAGCCCGCGCTTTCCTTGAAAAGTTACGGCGATCCGATAAGGGGCCGGCCTGGCTCCAGTCGTCATAGGAGCCGCAATCACTGTCCGCAAGTAGTCGTGCATTTCCGGCGGCGAGACGATCACGCAGGGCCGGGTCTTGCGGATCTCGCTGCCGACCGAGGGATCGAGCGTGACCAGCCACACCTCTCCGCGAGCTACCATTGCAGGTCTCCGTCATCGCGGTTCACGAACTCCGGCCAAACGAGCTTGTCATCTCCTGATTCTGCCAATTTGCGGCTGGCTTCCGCCCAGCCTTGACGGGGGTTGCGGCGCGGCTTACGGAGAACGATGGCGCCCCGTTCGAGCGTGATCTCGGCCTCCTCGTCCAACCCGGCCTCCTTCAGCATCGGCTTGGGAATGATGATCCCCCGCGAGTTTCCCAAACGTCGAATCGCTGTAACCATGGTCGCCTCCACACGTGGCCCGGGCGTCCGAAGCTGTGAAAAAATCGATTCTTGGCATGTTATCCACAATGTAAATCACTGAAAACGCAGAGTGCCAAAATCAGCAAAATCGATTTTTTCACAGCTTCTCCCGCCCGTGTCAACTCATGGCCAAGATGCCCATGCCACGATCCTTAGTATAACAAAATTATAACACGATTGGCCTACCGCAAAGCAGGGATGCCTTCGGATGCCGTCCCTCAGGTGCGAGGGGCGATGAGCTTCCCCACGATGACGGACTCGATTCCCAGGGCTTCACCGATCCGCTTCAACGTCTCCGCGTGGTTCCCGATGCCCAGGGCAAAGTGATGCGTGGGGCCTTCCGCGACCCACGCCTTGAAAAACGTGCGCGCATCGGGCTTGAAATAGCCGCGCGTATTGGTGTTCCCGGTAGGAGGAATGGGACCGAGCACCGATTCGCCCTCGGCGATCACGAATTTGAACCTTCCGTCAAACTTCTGGGTCACGCCCAACATGGTGATGGGGCCCTCACGGATCTTGAATTCCACCGACACGCCCGAACCCGGCTTGCCGTGATACTTCAGCAGGCTGCGCAAGACCGGCCGGCCTTCCGCGATATTGAGGTGGTGCGGGCCGTCGTGCCCGACCAGAATGAAATCTCGCTCGAAGTCCATGGGGTGGAACTCGGCGAACGATCCCCCAATCTCCAGGCGGTCCATAATCAGCATGCCCACGCAGGTTTTGAGATCGGACTCACCGCACATGGGAAATCCCGCGGCGGTAAGCAAAGAGTTGCCCACGATCAGGTTCGTCGCCAGTTCCCGGCCCTCGGAACCCGGCTTGGCCGCGTAATAGTAAGCCAACCCGTCGAGCGAGTATCGGTCGATGAACTTCTCCAGGGCGACGGCAGCGCGGGCGGCAGGATAGAGGTCCTCGTCGGTAACCTTGCGGGTGATGGGATCGCTGCGTGGATCCGGCAGGTCGAAGAAATCGAGAATCTCCTGCTTCTTCTGTTCGATTTCCTCCGCCCGAACGGAGCTCTGTTCCGCCAGCAGATCGTCAATCTCCGTCTGCACGATGTGGAGGCCAAACTGCGCGGTGAATGCCGTCTGGTCCGAATGCATGTCGAGCATCGCCTCGATAGGATGGCCGAAGTGGCCGATCCGCGCCCCATGAACATCGTGGAGCACCTTGGCAATCTGGCACCACTCCCGCAGCTCTTCGTCGGCCCGCGCGTCGCCTTCGAGATGCCCAATCACCATCTCCGGCGGCTTCCGGCCCATACGAATTGAGGTATTCACAAACTCCGGAATGGCACAGATGTTGTCGTTGCACAGTTGCATATAGGTCGAGCCGCGGTCGTAAGGCATGGCCTTCAACGGTTGCAAGGCAAGGAAGACGGCCGGCGCCGCGAGTTCGCGAGCCATGACCCCCCAGGTGGAACTGGTGGCATAGGTGGCCATGTTGACAAAGACCAGGTCCGGATGGGCGGCATCGATTTCCTTGACCTTCCGGTAGGCGGTCGCGGCGTCGTCCACCATCCCCAAGTCGGTAACCGTGACGCCGTGAGCCTTGATCCGCCGCGCGATCTCCTGGTGGTGGCCCATCAGCTCATCGAGCAGCCCTTCGAATTGCGCCCAGTAATCTTTGTGGCCCACGGCGAACAGACAGACGTTTGCCGTCAGGCCTTTGCGCCGCTTGACCGCGAAGGGCTCGCGGGGTGTATTACGATTTCCCGAATCAAAAGATGGGGTCATATAAATCCTCTACAGTCACGTATGTGCGAAGCACCTTGGACTGCGGCGGCTCGACGCCGCCTTGGTCTGGATTAATCCGCGTGATTCCAAGGCGGCGTCGAGCCGCCGCACTCCAAGGTGCTTCGCACATTGCAGTCGAAAGCTCGTGAATAGCCGCCTCTGCATCAGATTGGGTCCACGAACTGAAAATCAATCGGCTTTATTTCCTTGATGGCGCGGAGCAGGATGACGACGCAAATCGGATATGTGACGCCTGCGGCGATGAAGACCGGGGTGAACGAGAGGTGTTGAACGACCCGGCCGATCACCAGGCTGGTCAAGAATCCGCCGATTCCTCCCGCCGTCCCCGTGAGCCCCACCACAGTGGCCACCATGCGGCTGGGAAAAAGATCTCCGATGAGGGTCATGTAATTGGTAATCCAGAAACCGTGCGCGAACATCAGCACGCTCATCAGGAGAATCGCGGTTTCGGTCCGCTGCACAAAAACCGCCAGAATGGAAACCGGCGTCAGAAGCGCCGAAGCCAGGAGGATACCTTTGCGCGCCTGGTCGATGGCCCAGCCGCGCTCGACGAGGCGGTCTGAAACCCAGCCGCCAAAAACCGAGGAGACGCCCAAGGTCAAGAACGGAATCCAGCTCAACTGGCCGATTCTCTCCAAGGATGCCCCGCGAACCTGGCTGAGATACTGCGGGATCCAAAACATATAGAAATAGAACACCGGGTCGAACAGGAATCGCGAGGCGACCAGTCCTTGCACTTCCCGCAGGCTGAGCAACGCCCTCCAGGGAACCGGGGGCGTTATCTTCGCCGAAGACTCCGCCGCGAATAAGCCCTTGCCGGCTTGTGCCAGATAGCGCCGCTCACCATCGGAAAGGAGGCGGGAATCTTGGGGGCGCGAGTAGGTTGATACCCACACCAACACCCAAACCGCTCCCAGGAATCCCGTGATCAGGAAGGCGCCGCGCCAGCCGACGTGTAGCGCCGCCCACGCGACCACCGGCGGGGCGATCACGGCCCCCACGGCGGAGCCCCCGCTGGTGGCAATCCCCATGGCAGTCGCGCGCTCTTTTTTCGGGAACCACTCCATCACTCCCTTGGCGGCGCCGGGGAAACATCCGCCCTCGCCGAGTCCCAGCAGGAAGCGGAAGAACCCGAGCCCGAAAGCGCTATGAGCGACCGAGTGCAACAGGCTCGCCAAACTCCAGATCCCGACGGCAAAGCCCAGACCTCGACGGGTGCCCAGACGGTCAATCATCCGGCCGCCGACAGTGAACATCACACTGTAGGCGAGAATGAAGGCGAACACCACCCACGAATAGGCGACGTTGTCCATGCGCAGGTCCCTGGTGATGACCGGCGCCAGCACGGAAAGCACCTGACGGTCGAAAAAGCTCAACCCGCTTGCCACCAGCAGCGTGGTCACGATGAACCACCTCAGATGGGGGAGCTTTGTCAGCATCGGGTTCTTCGGCTGCGCGGGAGAGAAGGTGGAATGACCCCAGATATTTTGCGGGCTAGCTGGGAGATCGCTGCGTGCGGCAGGCGGGCGAGTTCGAACCAGCGCAAGGCTCCTCGTGCGAATCCGCCGCTGGTTGCGACGGGATAAATCCTGCCCCGTATGGTTCGAAAAGTTATGTTATGGCGGAATTCAGCCGTCGGCTCCCCAAGCATAAAAGAGGTGGCCATGAGGGGATGGAGTCTCTCTTGCAGGCGTTCGCGGGCCTTTTCGGGAGTGCGCCCGAAGGCCCCGGGGAAATTCCAAAGATCAGGGAGTAATCCATCGTCGAGTCCCCGCACCATGGCCACGCGGGGTCCACGGCGGAGAAGCGCTACCGCAAGGTAATGAGATTCCGCCGCACGGCGAGGGCGGGGAATCGGAAAGGCTTCCGGATTGCCGGAGCGATATCCGCTGCACCATTTCGCAAGCGGACATGCGGAGCAGCGAGGCCCGCGCGGCAGGCAGAGGGTCTGGCCAAGCTCCATCAGGGCTTGGTTGAAGTTTCCCGGTTCGCGGCGGGAGAGGATTCCCCCGAGTTCCGTTTCCACAGCGCGGCGGAAGTGGGACTGATGTAAATTCCCGCGGAGACGGCACAACCGCGCGACCACTCGGGCCACATTTCCATCGAGCACGGCATAGGGTTGATTGAACGCGATGCTCAGCAGGGCTTTGGCCGTGTAATCGCCGATACCCGGGAGAGCGCGGAGGCCGGCATAGTCCTCAGGGAACTTCCCGCCGAACTGTTGCTCTAAGGCCCGTGCGGCCTGATGGAGGTACCGGGCACGCCGGTAATAACCCAATCCCGACCAAAGCTCCAACACCTGCTCCAGCGGCGCTCGCGCCACATGCGAAACGGTCGGGAAGGCTTCTAGAAAACGGTGGTAGAAAGGAGTCACCGTTGCAATCTGCGTCTGTTGGAGCATGATTTCCGAGACCCAGACGGCGTAAGGGTCGCTCGTTCCGCGCCAAGGAAGCGTGCGGGCGTTGGCGCGAAACCATGCCAGCAGGGCGCGGCGAACCGCGCAGGAGGTGGGACAAGGTTCCACTGCGCTCGCCACCGGGGGACATTGCCCTCGGAGGCGACAATTTGTCGATGCCTTGGTGGTCAAGCCGGTTACTCGACGGTGAAATCCGCGCTGCGCACTGTGGACACATTGCCCATTGCGTCGCGCCCCTTAATTTCAAACCGGTAATCGCCCGCCTGGAGCTGCTCAACGGGCAACTTGAACCCCATGGGAATGAGGGGATTGCCCGGTTTCGAGTAATCGTTGACGAGAATCGTGTTGGATGAGAACACCTGCTGATTGGTCTTCTTGTCTATAATATTGAACAGCACCCCCACGCGGGGGGGCGTTGGGTCCTTCAGCGCAGGATCATAAACCTCCACGTATACCACCGGCTGTGCGGTCTTGGCAAAACGGCAGCTTGTGGAGGGGGACAATTCCATACCCTTGAAAACCAGGGGCGTACGTTCCTCCATCAGGGCTGAATCCATGTTCGCAGTGAGTTGCGAGACGGGGAGAAACTGATCACCCAATGCCGGGCCCCCCAGGCTGAGTTCGTTGCCTGTGAAGGGTTCCACCACCAGGGGCATGACATATTTACCGAATTTCTCCCCCCCTGTGCTCAGCACCAGCTTCAGCGTGTACGAGCCGGGAGCAATGTTGAAGGTATTCTGGTAATCGAAGGAACCTTTGGCGAATTCTTTGACCTCTTTCTTTTCATAATCCAACTTCACTTTGTCGCTGAACCGTGCGGCGATGGAGCCGTTCTCGCGGTAGGCGATTCCCAGTACGTTTACGTCAGAATGGAAGCCTCCCTTTTGTTTCTCAAAGTCGATGGCCGAACCCGGAACCGACAGGGCCAAGTTGACACGTGCCACCCCGGGCTCCACGTAGAAGTAAGGAGCGCTAAGGGAGACAGGGATATCGCCGGCCTGCGGGCTGGCGACGCGCGCCTCCAGCGCCTGACCTTCGGGCTTTCCTTTCAGCAGGTCGGGGCCCTTGATGTCGTAATAACCGCCGCGGTAGCGCACGCTCACGCCGGCGCGCTCCATTTTTACACTGATTTTGTGGTAGGTGCCGTCGTGCGTCTGGTTGGGGGGTGTGTACCCGAGAACATAATACTGGTTCATCTCCTTGGAGACCTTTTGCAGGCCTTGCAGGAAATCGTTGGTATTGAAGATTTCAAACCCGCCGGTGCCCTTCGCCAAGGCATAGAGGACCTGCTGGTTGGTGGACACGCTGTCCGGAATCGTCGGAATGATCTGCCGATTCGGGCAGTTGGGGTTCTGCTGGTTTAGCATTCCGCTCGCGTTACTGGTGCTGAGGCAGTTCAGGTTGGAGTTCGGCCCATTCATTGGGGAAGTGGATCCACCTCGTCCAGTGCCGGTGTTGCCAGTGGTGCCGCTTCCTCCCTTGCCGGAGCCGCTTCCACTACCGGTGGTGCCGCCGCTACCTCCCTTGCCGGAGCCGCTTCCCGTACCGGCGCCCCCCGTCGAGCCGCCGGTGGAGCCACCACCACCTCGTGAACCTCCACCACCACCACCCCCGCCGCCAGCGCCGCCACCGCCGCCACCCCCCCCGCCCCCGCCACCACCGCCGCCTCCTCCACCCCCACGCTGGGGTTCAGGGGCTGCTAACGCTGCCCACAGACCCGGCAGGTGCGGAAAGGAATACTCAGGGTCACGCAATTCTGAACTTGGTGGGAATCCGGGGGTACTGCCGGGGAGTCCGGGATTGGTAATGTTCATGTTGGGATTAACGGAAGTCGCCAGGCCACGGACGTCCACGGGATACACCGCGATGTTCGCCTTGTTCAGAGTATCGATGGTAGCCGTGAGCTCCGCCTGGCGGTCGGGGGTCAGGGGAAATCCCGAGGAAAACAAGATCAGCGTTTTGCGCCCAGGAACAGGGAGGAGTATTTTGGCGACTTCGCGCATGGAGAGCAGCACGCTGCTGGCGGCGAAGTCCAACTGCGCCTGGCCCAGCGACGGCGCCCCCATCATCGCAAGTTGCACCGTTCCGCTGGCGTCATTGGGATTAACGGCGGAATACTTAACGCTGCTGACGGCGCGCTTCAACAGTTCTCCGTCGGCGGTAAAGTTTTGCGCAATCTTTAGGGTCCCGCCGAAATCCACCACCGCCATCATGCGATTGGGGGAAGCGGTGCTCTCGACGAACTTCCCGGCCGCTTGGCGGGCCTGGATCTGAAGGGCCGGGTCCATGGTGGAATCGTCAAAGAAAAGGACCATGTAGCGCTGGTGACCGGGGACGTTGGGCTGGATGTCCGCCTCGCGGGAGAAAGTGGAGATGGTTTGCTCCACGTTGTCTTCAAAGACATGGAAGTCTTTCTTCTCCAAATCCGTGAGGTATTCCCCCTTCTTGTCCGTTGCGATCACGTCGACCAGAACCAGGTTGGCTTCCGCCTTGATCACCACCGGTTCGGTCTGAACCGCCGGTGCGGAAGGATTTTGCCCACCGGCCGGGGCGGCGGGGGCGACGGCGGATTCGAGTCCCAGCCCTCCCAGAGAAATTAGGAAGCCCATCGTTAAAAGCCATCGATGTCGGGACATAAGTCACTCTCCTAATAAGGAATTTCCACCGTGCGATTCAGGCCGGAGATTTGGCCGCTTTGGGAATCCCGGACGATCGCACGCACCAGGTAGGTTCCGGGTTTGATGTCAAAAAGCGCCCGGCTCGAAATGCCCGATTGCATGTATCTTTCCAAGCTGCCGTCACGCAAGTGCAATTCCACCGACTTTTGCTGGGCGCTGATCACGTGGCCATCCCGGTCAAACACCACGGTCACGAAAGTCAGGTTGTCGAGGTTGCGGTCCCCTTCCTTGCGGAAATGCAATTCGCGCAGGTCGATGCGCGTCAGGACGGCAATGCGCGCGTCGGACTCGGTTTTCATGAAATATTGGGTGTGGACGTCGATGGGAAGCTCATGGGTCTCATCTTGGGAAAAGACCGCTTCTCGAATTTCTTCCTTCTCCTGCACGGCCGGGTCGTTCGGTTTCCGGGGGGCGAAGTAGCCGCGGCGCGCTTGCACTGCCAGGCCCTTAAGCGCCACCAACTTGACCTGAAGCGGGTGGAAAGTGCCGTCCAGCTTCAGATTCTGCGGGGAGAAGGCCAACACATAGTAGGCTTCGGGAAGGCCCGCGGCCTTGTGGAATCCGGCTTCCAGGTCATTGCTGTTATTGAAAAAGATACCCCCGGTATCGAGAGCGAGGGTTTGCATGCCGTCGGTTTGGCGCCGGGCGCTCTCCTCGACGATGATGCTCTTCATTCCGAGAATCGCCGAGTTCTGGGTGAAGGCGAGGGAACTCTGGCTGGCGTCGGGGACCGAGGGGGAAGTGTAAAGGCCGCGGGCGTCCAAGGCATTGAGGATGACGCCCGCCCGCAGCGCCCGGTCGGAAATCTGGCTGAGCTCGAAGCGCAGGGTATCCGTCAGGAATCCCTGCGAGACAATGACCACGCTGCGTTGCCCGGGCAGTGACGTCATGCGTCGAACCACGGCCTCAATCCCCCGCAGGGCGGCCGTGGACTGGGTTTCTGAGAAGGTTAGCGACTGCATCGCCTCGCTATTCGCCATGTTCTGCGCCTGGGTAAGGCACTGCTGCTGCTCCGCCGCAGTCTCGGCAGGGCAAGGATTACAATTCAGGAATTCGTCGGCGGCCACGGCAATGGCGTTTTCGTCGTGGGTATAGACGATCAGATATGCCTCGTAAGGTTGCATCTGGCCACAAGGCCGGTCATCACCAATGATGGGACGCGGACGCAGGTCGAGAAGCGCTTGATGGATCTGTGAAAGGTTGTCGGTGAAGTCTAACTGCTTCTGCCCGGAGGAGGTGTACAGCGCCACGCGATCCCCCGGCTGGACGGACTTGGTGAGAAAGCGATCCGCCGCGTCGCGGGAGCGAGCCAGGTTTTCAAAAACCGTGTTCACATCGTCGAAATACAGCGCCACGAAGCGCCGAGCCGTGGAGGTGGGAATGGCTGTTTCATCCGTGGCCTCCGGTTCGTCGGCGGGTTTTTCCGCGGGTTTTTGGGGCAGGGGCTCGGCGGCTTTCAGCGCCGGTTTCTCCAGGGAGAAGTGCAAAATGGTCTGCAATTTGCCGTGATCAAGAAGTTGAAAGTCTTGCTGGCGGAGGTTGTCAACCGCCACCCCCTTCGCGTCCCGCACCACCACCCGGACCAGCACCAGATTTCGTTCCGTTTGCAGCTTGAAGGTGGGTTCAACATCGCGCGAGGAAATCTCTTGCGGGTTCGTCGTCTGCGCCTGGAGGGTGCAGGGCGCCAGGGCCGGAACCAAGGTCAGGATGACCACCCACAGCCATGCCGGCAATCGCGCTCTTGGCCGGCGCACGAGGGTAAACAAAGGCACCATAAATCCTTGCCCGTCTGGTTCGAACGCAGGGACCCACCCTTTCGCCACACACCCGAATCCATCGAATGCAGGTCGATGCTTACCGGGTTATGAGCATAGTTTCCGGCGGATGGGGTCCATTGTCAAGCAGAAGAAAATCCGGGGTCGTGGGCCAGGAGGTAGAGGCGGCTTTACGCCGCCATTGGGCGAGGTAAACTCGCCGCTACAACATCCAATCGACCCCCTACCAAAATCAGGGAGCAGTGCAGTGTGAATTTGCTTCGGGTATTGGTAACCTGTGGGGGCGGCTGGTGCTACCGCGGCAAATTGGCAACTGGTCACTGACGAGCCTACAGCAGCGGTTGGCAAAGACGGGTGGCCGGCTCCTGAAACCCGCCTTCACCGACGCACCCCTGGCGGCCAAATGGACGGCTGGCGTTGGGAGGGCAGAATTGCTGGCGCGAACGCGCCGCTGAGGTGTATGCTCTGGCCGACCAGGAGCCCAAAATGGAAATTCCCGTTTACAGATGCAAGAGCCCTTGCCTGGCAGGATGGGGGAAATTCTTGCGTTGTGGAGAATATCCCTGATGCTCGATCCCTGAAGTCACGGAAGGAACTGATGGAATCGCAAACGACCGCTCCCGGATTGTGGCCTGTGGACGTCCTGCTTCTCGCTTACTTTCTGGCAGCGAGCCTGCTGATCGTCTTGTACGGGAAACAGATTCCGGGAGCCGGGTGGCTTGTGCTCCTCCACGCCGGCGTCATGCTTCTGGTCGGCTTGGCGCGGGAATTCCCGTCCAGCAGGACGCAAGGGTTGGGGTGGTTCCTCCGAAACTGGTATCCCCTTCTCTGTGTCGCGGCTGGGTACAAAGAAATGGGTACCCTGATCCCCGCCTTACGCAGCCGCGTTGCGGACGCAGCGCTTGGGCGGCTGGATTATGCCCTCTGGGGAGTCAACCCCACTATCTGGCTGGAACGAATCCAGACCCGCGCGCTTACAGAATTCCTGCAGATTATCTACTCCCTGTTTTTGCCCGTGGTTTTGTTGGTGGCGGTAGTATTCTGGGCGCAGAGGCGTTGCAAGGAGTTTCGTTACTATCTGTTCCTAATTTCCCTGGGATTCCTGGTTTCATACGTCAGCTATTTGCTGGTCCCGGCGCGGGGGCCGCGCTTTCTGCTGAATAACCTTCAGACCCGCCCGTTGGCGGGAAGGTGGTCGTTCCAAATCCTGCGGGGAGCATTGGACTGGCTGGAGGGAATCCATTACGACTGCTTCCCGAGCGGCCACACGGAGGTGACGCTTCTGGCGTGGTGGAGCGCGCAGAGGATTTCAAAGTCCTTGTTCTGGACTTACTCTGCCTATACGATGTGCATGGTTTTCGCGACGGTGTACCTGCGCTATCACTACTCGATTGATACGATGGCAGGGGCTCTGCTGGCGATGGTCTTGCTGGCCGCAGCGCCCTACCTCTATGGGAGGAGACAACTGCATGGGACCAGCGGAGATTACTCCGGTCAAAAACCGTAAGGATCTGCACGAGTTCCTGGCCCTTCCTTACCGGCTCTACAGGGATGATCCCTATTGGGTCCAGCCTCTATGGACCATGCAAAAACAACTCTTTGCAAGCCGCGACCACCCTTTCTACGGGCACGGAGAAATCCAGTGCTTTCTCGCGCGCCGCGACGGCCACCCCGTGGGGCGGATCGCCGCGATTCTTGACCACGATTTCAACCGGGTCCAAAAAGAGTCGGCAGGATTCTTTGGCTTTTTCGAATCGATCAAAGATGCGGAAGTGTCCCGCGCTTTGCTCGATGCGGCGACAAATTGGGTTTCCGGGCGCGGGTCCCGCGTTATCCGGGGACCCATGAACCCCTCCGCGAACTATGAGTGCGGGCTTCTGGTCGAAGGCTTTGCTTCCCCCCCGCAGATCATGATGACCTATAACCCGCAATACTATGCCGAACTGATAGAAGGGGTGGGATTCCGCCGGGCGAAAGACCTCTACTCCTTTTACCTCTCTGCCGATGACCTCGTGGTGGAACGCGCCGAGCGCATCGCGCGGCACGCGCTCGAAACTAACGGCGTTCGCATTCGCCCCGTCGAAATGAAGAACTTTGAATCCGAAGTGCAGCGCGTTTGGGAAGTTTACAACTCGGCCTGGAGCTCGAATTGGGGGTTCGTGCCGATGACTCGGGAGGAGTGCTTCTTCCTGGCTCGGGAGTTGAAGGACATTGTGGTGCCGGACTTGGTGCTTATGGCCGAGGTCTCAGGACGCCTGATAGGTTTCCTGCTCGCCCTGCCGGACATCAACCAGGCTCTTAGACACACGCGCAGCCGCTTCCTTCCACTGCTCTTGTTCAACCTCCTGTACCACAAGCGAAGCATCAAGAGTATGCGCGTCGTCCTGCTCGGCGTGCTGGAGGAGTTCCGACGCATCTTCCTTTTTGTTTTAGGCGGGATATTTTATCGAACTGCTTGGGATGATGGCAGTTGCGCGTTGTCTTGGACGTCGAGCTCCTGACTACATAGTCGGCAGGGTGACGCCGAGTGCCTTGAGAATTTCTTGCTGGCGGGCGTCCGGTTGAGGCAGCTTGGTCAGCGTGGTTTTCTCATCGACCGGGTAGTGCAGCAGGCACAGGCGGGTCAAGGCCCGCAGCGCATCCGGCAAGGTGATGGCGTCGGCCCGAGTCTCGGTGGTGCCAAAGGCCGCTCGTAATCGCCGCTCCATCTCACGACTGACTTTCAAGGCCAGCAGGCAGCAGAACACGTGCCCCCGCGTGCGGCTCTCTTTGCGCACCCAGACGGGCCGCACCTCCAGCAAGCCCGTCTTCAGGGTGCGAAAATCGCGCTCTACCTTCTGGAGCGAAACATAGCTGTCATGCACTTGCTGGGCGCTCATCGCGGCGGGGGCCACGTCGGTGGTCACCACATAGCAGCCTGCCAACTCCAGCGCCCGGTCGATCGCTGCTTCGTTCCTTTGCAACTTCAACTGCGTGCCTTCGAGCGGGATTTCCACCAGGCCCGTCAACTTGTGCCGCTCGACCCAGGCTTGCATCGCCCGTTGGCCCGCTTCCGGCTGGCAGCGGGGGTGGGTGCGCACCTGCTCGTTGCGCGCCTGGATCTGGGCTTCCAGCTTCGTCAGTTTGTCGTCCAGGCGATGCTGCTCGCGCTGTGCCTCCTGCGGATTCCGGCGCAGGATATAGCGCACGCCCTCCGCTTCCACTTCCGAGACGGTCTCACTGAACAGGTTCAACTGCAAGGTTCCTTGGGCCAGCAGCCGGCGAACCTGCGGGTCGGTCAAGGCCGTGATATAGCGCAACCCCGCTCCCGTCAGCGCTTGCTTCCCCTTACTTTTCACCATCCCCCGGTCCCCCACGAAGACCAATTCCTCCACCCCGAATTGTCCCTGCAGAATCTGGATCTGTTCTACCACGGTGGTGGGATCACTGCGGTTCCCTTCGAACACCCGCACGGCCAGCGGTTCGCCTGCCTCGTCCGCCAACAGGCCGATGACGATTTGCAACTTGCCCCGCTTTCCGTCGCGGTTGTAACCGTACTCCCCCAACTCGTTCTTCTCCCCTTCCAGATAACTGCTCGTCACGTCGTAGAGAAACAGCCGGGGCGGCTGGCCGCGTCGAGCCAGGTAGCGGCGATACAGGGTCTTTTCCATCTTCCCCTGACGAGCCGCCAAGTCATCCAAGGCGGCATACAGATCGTCCTCGTCGAACTTCCCCAGGCCCAGCACTTCGGCCACCGCCTGATCCTGGGCCCAGCGCACCGCGGAAAGGCGCGAGCCCTGGTGAGCGACACGGGCCAACACCAGGAACAGAGCGAGTTTCGCCAGCCGGCTATGACCGAGCGCGGCGCCGATGCCCAGAGCCTTGGCGATCTGCTTGAGCACGAACAAGAGGCCGAACACGCCTCCCAACTGAGGGGCCCGGGAGAGCTCGGCGGCCTGATCGAACTCGCCCCGCAACAGGCGGCGGAGGGCTTCGATGCGGGCGGGGAGCCAATGCGAGAGGTTGGCGAGGGTGCGGTTCTTAACCTTGCCGTGATGGCGAAAAGATTCGCGCAGGAGGATGGCGGGCGGGGAGTTGCGGTTAGGGACGGTTGTGATATACATGACTCCCGTATACCATCATAATCTAGCAATGTCAAGGACAATCTTCAATATACATGACTACACTATGATGCCCAAAAACAGGACAACCCCTCTCGATGCAAGGATTTTGAGTCAATCACTAGAAGGAAGATCCGTCCGAACCACGGGCGTGGCGGCTGCGCTCTACACGGAAACCATCCGGCGTGGACTTCGCCTGGGATATCACGACTGCGAGATGTCCTGGGTTCTCGATGACAACGTTCTGATGATACGGCCTATCGAGTTGCTGGGCGGCAGACGCTTCAAGACCTATCGAATCTACGAGCGGGAGTGAAACGACTCGCAACTGCGATCACGAGTCGCCGCGATTCGCGGCATCAGGCCGCAGCACCCTTGCTGCCCAAACCGGCTCTCGCAGCAGCACGAGTGACAATGACCACTGGAGACCCAGGCGCGCGGCGCGTACGACTACGACTTTCGGGTTGTTACGGTTGTGCTGTTTTGAACCTCGTGTAGCGTTCGACGCAGGTGGGCCTGCGGCGCCAAGGGACAAAATAGCCCTCGCGCAAGAACCCTGTTGAATCGCGTAGCCCCCTCCCCACCCTCTCTGCCGATGAGTTGTCAAGCTGCTCGAAGCTTCGGTAGTGAGTCAGTTTGGGCTTTATGTCGCCATTGGGCGAGGTAAACCCACTAATCTTGCTACCCAATGGCGGCGTAAAGCCCCCTCTGCTGCGTGGAGAAACCCGCGCTGCGCACGGCGGAAATGTTGCCCAGCGCGTCGCCCCCCTACCGCGCCCACGCAGCGCACGTTGTGTTTTTCACTTTGGCCTTTAGCCATTTTCCCTTGGCCTTTTGGTTTTCCTTTGCGGCTCCGGCGCGCTACGCGAACCCCTCACATCGGCTTACCCTTAAACAGGAAGATCAACTCGATGATCAGAATAATCACCACTCCCAATTCCAGGACGAAGCCCCGCGCCTGATGGAACTTTCCCACCATGAACTGGTAGAGCTCACCCGCCGTGCGGAGTTTCTGGTCAACCAGGTTTCGGTAGTCAGAGACTCCCACTTTGTTGGCTGCCAGGCGGTAAAGGCGGGCGTAGAACATATCGCTCAAAAACTTGATGGCGTTGTCGATGCGCTCGGTCAATTCCGTAACCTCGAGGCGCAAGGCGTTCAGGCGTTCCGCCTCCCGCGCGAGCTTCCAACGCGAGAGGAATCCGCCGCCCTTGTCCAGGGACCGGTAGACCCCCTTCAGCACCTGCGTGAGCACCGCATCGTAATGGCGGAATTCCAGGAGTTGCGTGTTGGCATACTCCAGCAGTTGAATGGTGGGCGCCGCGCCTTCCTCCGTATCGTAAACCAAGGCGGCCGTCCAGGCGGGGACAAGCAGATCGGTGGGATAGTAAGAAATACTTGATTGCAGGACTTCCTGGCGCTCCGCATCGGACAACGCGGTGGTCTCTCCCCGCACGATCTGGGCAATCTCGCCGCCATGCAGAGCCAATAATTCGGCAGCGGTGGCCGGCCCGCCGCCCGCGCCCGATGCCTCACGCAGGTAGACGATGTAATAATCCTCCGTGAGGCGGTTCTCGTAAGGCTTGACCAGCGCCGGCGCGACGAGTTCTAGGCGCTCGCGGATGATCTTCATGGCACGGTCTTCAGTCCCGGGTCCGGCGATCCAGCGGCTGGACTGTTCAACCAGGGAGGGCCACTCCAACTCGAATTGGAGCTCGAGTTCGACGCTCACCACGCCGTATTCGTAGTACTTCACCTTCCCTTCGATGCGGCGGTGCGGTTCGATTTCAATCGGGGCGATGGCCTCCACCACCGGAGGCCGCTCGAAGCGCACGTATTCCGGAGTACGATGGGCAAAACTGGGACTGCGCTCGGCCGGAACTTCTATGATGGTGCGCAGGCGGTCGAGCAGGATGCTGTCCGCCACATCGCACATGATGAGGGCTCGAAATGAACCGCGAAGAGGCATAGAAGTTCCACCAGCGGGTGCGCGCAGAGACTCCCGGCTGATCGTGACGGGCCGCGCCAGGTGACAAGAATCTCATGCCTTGGACCGCAGCGGCAAGGCTTCTCGTGCCACGAACGAAATGTTCACCACTGAGCACCTGGCGCGGCCAAGCCGCAACCCAAGACCAGACTCTCCGTGTTCTCTGTGCTTTTCAAGCTCCAACACAGAGCACACAGAGTAACTCAGTGACCTCTGTATTACTATTCCCGAACTTCTTTTCGCGCCGCGAAGATTTTGTGCCACGGGCGTCCCGCCCGGGCTCGAGCATGGCCGGGACGGCCATGGCACGGCTTTGGTTGCGGCTGCGCCGCGCTGTGTTGAAGCCGTTCTAAGCACGGAGAACACAGAGACACTATGTAAGGAAGGGAAAATCTTCGCGCCACCCCTGAGTTCCATCACCAGCACCTAACTCCCGCCTCTCCCGAGAACGCCGGGCGCGGTTATAATGAAAAACTATGACCTCCCTGACAGATGAATCCGTGTTTGATGCCTTTCGCCGTTGGGGTTATCTCGCGGCGGACCTTGACCCCGTGGGTTACTTGCAGCCGCTGGCGCCTCCCGAACTCGCGCTCGAAAGCGAGGCCGCGGCGCGGGCGCGCCGCTGCTATTGCGGGTCGATTGGCGCGGAATTCATGCACATCCCCGATGCCGAGCGCCGGCAGTGGGTGGCCGAGCGTATGGAAGCGGACCCGCCGCCGGTGGATTCGGCGCGCGTGCTCGAGCGCCTGATTCGCGCCGGCCTCTTCGAGCAGGTGTTGCATTCGCGCTATCCCGGAACCAAGCGTTTTTCGCTGGAAGGCATTGTGGCACTGATCCCGGTCATGGATGAAATGCTGGATTGCGCCGCGGCATTGGGCGCCGAGCAGATGGTGCTGGCCATGAGCCATCGCGGGCGGCTGACGGTGATGGTATACATCGTCGGCAAGTCCCCCGAGGATGTCTTTGCGCGCTTCGAGGACGTTGACCCGCGCAGCTTCCTGGGTGGGGGCGATGTGAAGTATCACCTGGGAGCCACCGGCAATTACCTGACGGCCCACGGCTCGACCGTGGAGGTTCACATGGTTTCGAACCCGTCCCACCTGGAAGCGGTAGACCCCGTAGCCGTGGGACGCGCACGGGCCAAGCAGGCGCGCCTTTGCGCGCGGGGCACCACCTGTGTGCTGCCCTTGCTGCTGCACGGCGACGCGGCTTTTGCCGGCCAGGGGACAGCCGCGGAAACGCTCAACCTGGCCAACCTGGACGGCTACAGGGTGGGGGGCACAGTGCACATCGTCGTAAACAACCTGATTGGATTTACGGCCAATCCCCCGGACACGTCTTCCTCGCGATTCGCGGCCGACGTGGCCAAGCGCCTGCCCATCCCGATCTTTCACGTGAATGCCGAAGATCCTGACGCCGCCCTACGCGCCGCGCGCTGGGCGGTGGAGTACCGTTACCAATTCCGCAGCGACGTGGTGGTGGACCTGATCGGCTACCGCCGCCACGGCCACAGCGAAATCGATGACCCCACCACGACGCAACCCGTGCGCTACCGCCGCATTGCCGCCCTGCCGCCGGTGTGGGAATCTTACGCGCGCCGCCATCAGACGGACGCCGCCCCGCGCGCAGCGGAAATCCGGGGCGAGCTGGAGGCGGCGCTCAAGCGCGCGCGCACCATCCGCAAGAATCCCCTGCTCCGCCAGCTTCCCTCCTATTGGGATGCGTTTCAGGGCGGCGCCTATGACCCGGCGCTGGAGGTGGCGACGGCAGTGCCGGCCGAAGAGATAAGCGCCATTGGCGGGCTCATGGTGCGCGTTCCCGCGGGCTTCTCCATTCATCCCAAAGTCAAAAAGCTGCTCGACCAGCGCGTGCAAATGACCGAGGGCCGCCATGCGATTGATTTCGGCACGGCCGAGTTGTTGGCCTATGGCTCGCTTTTGCGGCAAAGAACGCCGGTACGCTTGAGCGGCCAGGACAGCCGGCGCGGAACTTTCAACCAACGGCACGCCACGCTGTTTGACACGGAGACGGAGGCCGCGTACACGCCGCTTGCCAATATGGCCCTCCAGCAGCCAGCGTTTGAAGTTTACGATTCACCGCTCTCGGAAGCCGCGGTGGTGGGATTCGAATATGGTTACAGCCGCGATTATCCCGAGACCCTGGTGTTGTGGGAAGCGCAGTTCGGAGACTTCGCCAACGGCGCGCAGGTTTATATCGATCAGTTCATCAGCGCGGGCGAAGACAAGTGGGGATTGCTCTCAGGCCTGGTCCTGTTGCTGCCGCATGGCTACGAGGGGCAGGGGCCGGAGCACTCCAGCGCGCGGGTGGAGCGCTTCTTGCAGCTTGCCGCGCGGGACAACCTGCAGATTTGCCAGCCCACCACCGCCGCCCAGTATTTTCACCTCCTGCGGTGGCAGGCCTTGCGGCGCTGGCGAAAGCCGCTGGTGGTCTTTACTCCCAAAGGAATGCTGCGGCATCCCGCCGCTGCCTCGCCTTTGCAGGAGTTCACGAGCGGCCGCTTCCTCGCGGTGATTCCGGACCGCGAAGTGACGGACGCCACTCGCGTGCTGGTGGCCACGGGCAAGATCGTTCACGAGTTGCGCGCGGAACGTAAGAAGCGCGGCGACCCCCGCACCGCCATCCTGGCCCTCGAACAGCTTTATCCTTTTCCGGAAAAAGAGCTTATTGCGGCGCTCAACCAGCACCCCGCAGCACGCGAGGTGGTGTGGGTGCAGGAGGAGCCCGCCAACATGGGCGCGCTGTCGTTCCTCATGCCACGCCTGCGGCGGCTGGCCAAGCCGCGCGCCGTGCGCTCCGTGAAGCTCTCGGCCAGTCCCAGCCCGGCCACCGGCTCCGGCAAAGGGCACGAGATGCAGCAGAAGACGCTGCTGGCGCTGGCCTTCACGACGGCGAAGGCGGTATAATTCTTTCATGCCGATTGACACCCGCCTCACTTACGAAGATTATTGCCTCCTGCCCAACAACGGGAAGCGCTACGAGATCATTGATGGAGAGCTGTTTGTGACACCTTCACCCTTGCGGCGGCACCAGCTTGTTTTGGCGAATCTCCTCTACTATCTAACCGATTTTGTGAAGAAACATGACCTGGGCACGGTATACCCGGCCCCCTTTGATGTGGTGTTCTCTCAGTACGATGTGGTTGAACCCGACATCCTCTATGTTTCCAAAGCCCGCGCCTCCGTGGTGACGGAGAAAAATGTCCAAGGCGCTCCGGATTTGGTGGTGGAAATTCTTTCCGAAAGCACGGCCAAAATCGATCGCACGACGAAATTGAAGCTCTATGCACGCTATGGCGTGGCCGAGTACTGGGTAATCGATCCCCTGGTGTGTTCGGCGGAAATCTATCGGCTGGTTCCGGGAGGTTATGAACTCGCTGCCCAACTGGATTCCAGCCAATCGCTTACCTCTCCCCTATTCCCAGGCTTTGCGCTGCCTCTCTCCCGACTTGCCGAGTAGGCTACCATACACCCCTGGCAGCCACACCGAGAACCAGGGAAGCCATCAAGACTGAGCTTATGAGCGGTGCGGCCATCATGCCCGAAGCGAAGCTATGGTTGCAATTTCGTAATCACACCACAGGCAATACGCGGTCCGGCATTGCCGGCAGGGTCAGTCTTGTTATCATCAGGGTTGGCGTGGATGACCAGGGCCGTGCCTTGCGGCTGAAACAGAGAGTTCGGTCCATCACCCAGCGTGACACCCGTGACGAGCACCTTGACCTTCGCCTTGCCCTTGGCGTCGATGGTGAGGTTTTGCAAGTCCCCCGCGTGGTGCCCCTCGGGGTTCTCCCAGCCGTGCTTCTTGCCTTCGGGATTGAAGTGGCCGCCCGCGCTCTTGAAGTCCGGCATTTCGCACTTTCCCATAGCGTGGATGTGGAAGCCATGCACGCCGGGGGGAAGGTCTGAGACGGATATAGCCAGGCTCACTCCCTGGGGAGTCTCCTTGAATTTTGCCGTTCCGACGTTCGCTCCCTTGCTGTCGTTAAGATCGGCCTTGGCAGTCGCCGCACTCTTGCCGAAGGCCGCGCCCGCCAGCAGCAGGGTCAAGAAAGTTACCAGGATGATTTTTTTCATAGTTGTCGTCTCCTTTGAGATTCTGTGCTTCGATGGTATCACCAGTTTGAGCGTCTCGGAGAGGCAATCGTGCCAGGGGTCGTGGGTCAATTCGAATCTGTAGCGGCGAGTTGATCTCGCCAAAGGGCGGCGTCCCGATAAGATCGGGACAGGTTCCGCCGCCTCGACATAAAACCGACCCCCTAACCGGAGAGCAAGAGGGTTGAAACCTGCGGCGCGATGATGTACAACAAGCGCCGGTACGAAGGACGACGGATTGACCAAGGGGGCAATGCCATGGAAATTCGCAAACAAGACGCGCTGGATTACCACCGCTTCGGACGGAAGGGCAAGATCGAGGTGGTTCCCTCCAAGCCCTGCCGCACCCAGTGGGATTTGAGTTTGGCCTACACCCCGGGCGTGGCGGAGCCATGCCTGGAAATCCACGAGAAGCCCGAGTTGGCATTCGAATACACCGCTCGCGGGAACCTGGTAGCAGTGATCTCCAACGGCACCGCGGTCCTGGGTCTCGGCAACATTGGACCGTTGGCCGGCAAGCCCGTCATGGAAGGCAAGGGCGTGCTGTTCAAGCGCTTCGCCGACATCGACGTCTTCGATCTGGAAGTGAATTCCGAAAACCCTGACGAGGTCATCCGCCTTTGCCAGCTTCTGGAACCGACTTTCGGCGGCATCAATCTGGAGGACATCAAAGCGCCGGAGTGCTTTTATATCGAGCAAACCCTGCGCAAGACGATGTCGATCCCGGTGTTTCACGACGACCAGCATGGGACGGCCATCATTTCCGGCGCGGCGCTGCTGAACGCCTTGGAAGTGGTGGGCAAGGACATCAGCAAAGTCCGCGTGGTCTTCAACGGCGCCGGGGCCTCGGGCATTGCCTGCGCGGAACACTACGTTCAGCTCGGCGTACGCCGCGAGAACATTATCCTTTGCGACACCAAGGGCGTGGTCTACGAGGGTTGCGAAGAAAACATGAATCCCTACAAGGCGCGCTTTGCCGCCAAGACCGAGCGGCGCACGCTGGCCGATGCTTTGAAGGATGCCGACGTTTTCGCCGGCCTTTCTGCCGCCAAGTGCGTCACGGGGGAAATGCTCCGCACGATGGCGGAGAATCCCATTGTTTTCGCGTTGGCCAATCCCGTTCCCGAAATCAGCTACGACGAAGCCAAGGCGGCGCGGCCCGACGTCATCATTGCCACCGGCCGTTCCGACTATCCGAACCAGGTCAACAACGTGTTGGGATTCCCCTTCATTTTCCGCGGCGCGCTGGACGTGCGGGCGCGCGCCATCAACGAGGCCATGAAGCTGGCGGCCACCCGCGCCCTGGCGGCCCTCACCAAAGAGGACGTGCCCGATTCCGTGCTGCGGGCCTACGGCATCAGCCGGCTGCACTTTGGGCCGGATTACATCATCCCCAAACCCTTCGATCCCCGGGTACTGATTTGGGAATCGGCGGCGGTGGCGCAGGCCGCCATCGAAAGCGGCGTGGCGCAAATCACCGTGGACCTCGGTGAGTATCGCGAGCAACTTCAACGGCGCCTGGGCCGAACTTACGCGGTGATGCAGAATATTCGCATTCGAGCCAAGGCGGCGCCCAAACGCATCGTCTTTTCCGAGGGCGAGCACGAAAAGATCATCCGCGCCAGCGTCCGGTTAGTAGAGGAAAACATTGCGCACCCCATCTTGCTGGGGCGGCCGGCTGTAGTTGAAAGCAGATTCCAGGAGCTGGGCCTCGACAAAGGCGGGGTCGAGATCATTGAGCCGACCCGCTCGAACCGGCTCTCCACCTACATTAATGAATTTTTCCGGCTGCGCCAGCGCTCGGGCATTACCCGCGCGGAAGCCCACGAGTGGATGCTCAACAGCAATTACTATGGCGCCATGATGGTTCACATGGGTGACGCCGACGGTTTCGTGGCGGGGGTCAGTCAGCATTACCCCGACACCCTGCGTCCGGCGCTACAGATTATCCGCACGCGCCCGGGGGTCGAACGGGTTTCCGGGCTCTATGTGATCGTGACCAAGAAGGACGCTTACTTTTTCGCCGACACCACGGTGAACATCGAACCCACGTCGGAGCAGCTCGCCGAGATCGCCATCCTCTCGGCGGAAGTGGCGCGCTGGTTCAACGTGGAGCCGCGCGTAGCCATGCTTTCGTTCTCGAACTTCGGCAGCACTCGGCACCCGCTGGCCGACAAAGTCCGCAAGGCCACCGCCCTGGTGAAGGATAAGGTGCCGGGGTTGATTGTGGACGGCGAAATGCAAGCGGATACCGCCATCGTTCCCGAACTGGTGGTCGAGGATTATCCCTTCTCCAAGGTCAAGGGGGACGCCAATGTGTTGGTCTTTCCGAGCTTGGAGGCGGGCAACATTGCCTACAAACTGATGATGCGCATGGGCGGCGCGGAGGCCCTGGGACCGATCCTCATAGGCATGGCCATGCCCGTGCACGTCCTGGCGCGCGGCTCGGAAGTCGAGGAGATCGTCAACATGGCCGCGATCGCCGTCGTCCACGCGCAAGTCGGCGTGCTGGGAATTCGGCATCCCTTGACTCGCGCCCCCCAGCCGGCGGCATGAGCACGTTGAGCGGGGACCTAACGCAGACAGCACACCGGGGCTGGGAGGAGCCCTGCCATGACCCACAAGTATCTGCAACACGCGTTGGCCGCTCGTTTCTTGGCTTTCTGCGGCCTGACGGGGTTGGCTACTCTGACCTTCCTGCCCTTTCCCCTCCGCGCGCAAACTCCCATGGCCGAAACCTTTCAGCGCGATCCTGCGCAGGCCATCGACGAATCCTACACGCAGCTTATCAGGAAGTACACGACCGCGCCCGCGTTGAATTCGCCGCTTACCGATTACCTTCCGGCGTCCAGTTCTGTCCCCACTCCGGCGAAGGTTTTGGGCGATGTGGCCGGTGCCCCCGACGTTTTGCCCTACGCGGAGGACGTTTACCGATATTTTCGATTGCTGGCGGATGCCAGTCTGCGGGTGAAGGTCTTCACGATCGGCCATAGCGAGGAAGGGCGCGAGATGATTGCCGTCGCGGTTGCCGATGAGTCGCTGCTTACTCAAGCTCCCGAGAACGGCGCGCGCCTGGCGCAGCTTGCCGATCCCAGGAGCCTGAAGCCGGATGACGCCAAGGCGCAGGCCCTGATCAGCCAGTCGTTTCCGGTTTACTACATTACCGGCGCCATCCATTCGCCGGAAACCGGCGCGCCCACCGCCCTGATGGAACTGGCCTACCGGCTGGCTGTAGACAACGCTCCCTACGTGCAATTCATTCGCACCCACCTGATCACGCTGATCACCCCGGTGGTGGAAGTGGATGGGCGTGACCGCATGGTGGATATTTACAAATGGCATAAAGCGCATCCCGGCCAGAACTGGCCACACCTGCTCTACTGGGGCCACTATGTTGCCCACGACAACAATCGCGATGCCATGGGCATGACCCTCGACCTTACGAGAAACGTACTGAATACCTACCTGGAGTGGCATGCGCAGGTCCTTCACGACCTGCACGAGTCCGTGCCATTTATCTACGACAACACGGAGGGTGATGGACCTTACAATGCGTGGATCGATCCCATCCTGACGGACGAGTGGGCGATGCTGGCTTCCGACAACATGGCGCGCCTGCAAAGTTTTGGCATGCCGGGCGCGTTCACGCATGGAGACTTTGATACCTGGAGCCCCGGCTACCTGATGTTTCTGGCGGGCCTACATAACGGCATCAGCCGCCTGTACGAAACCTTCGGCAACGGCGGCGCGGACACGGAGAAGCGGGTGTTATCGCCCGGTGAGTATTCGCGCACGTGGTACCGGCCCAATCCGCCCTACCCCACCGTTGTGTGGTCCCAGCGCGACAATAATAACTATGAGCAAACCGCACTGCTTTCCACCCTTTCCTACTTCGCGCAAAACGCCAAGTTCTTCCTGAACAACTTCTACCGGAAAAGCAAGCGCTCGATTGAAAAACCCGCCAACGAAGGGCCGGCCGCATACGTGCTGGCGCAGGATGACCGGGCTTGCAACCGGCAGATGCAGTTGTTGAAGGTGCTGGCGTTACAGCACGTCGAGATTCAGCGCCTGACCCAAGCGGCAACTGTGGCCCTGCCCCCGCCTCCCCACAAGGAGGAGGAAGAAGCACCGAAGCCGGGCACGCCGCCACCGCCTACTTCCCAAACGTTCCCTGCCGGCAGCATCATCATTCGCATGGACCAGCCCTTCTCGCGGGTCGCCGATGCCCTGCTCGATCGCCAGTTCTGGTCGCCCGAGGACCCGCAGAAGTCGCCCTATGACGACACCGGCTGGTCTTTCGGAGACCTTTTTGGCGCCAAGGTGTCGCGCGTCACCGACCGCAGCATCCTTTCCGCGCCGATGTCTCCGGTCCCCGATATCAGCCAAATCCCCGCCGCCGAACCGGGACCCGGACCTTTCTACGTGGTGAATAACTCGGCTCAGGTCAGTCTGGCTTCGCTGGTTTATGCGTTGCAGGGTTCCGCGGATGTGTCGATTTGCGAAGAAGCCTTCGAAAGCGACGGCCACAAGTTTGCCGCTGGTTCGCTCATCATCGGCCGCGTGGAAGCATCAAAACTGAAGTCTCTATTGCAGCAATTCGATCTGGCGTCCGTCAGCCTTGCCCGCCCGCCATCCGTAAAGGTTCATCCTGCCGCGGCTCCCCGCATTGCCTTCATGCACACCTGGCTCTACACCCAACCGGAAGGCTGGTGGCGCTTGGCGTTCGATAAGTTGCAAGTGCCGTTCGCTTACATCAACACGCAAACGGTGTCCAAACAGGCGGACCTGCGTTCGAAATACGATGTCATTGTTTTCGCGCCGGGAGCCGGGGAATCCACTCAGCAGATTGTGGACGGCCTGCCGATGTGGGGAAATCCCTTGCCTTGGCAAACCACTTCGCTTACCCCGAATTTGGGAAAACTGGACTCGACGGAGGATCTGCGCCCCGGCTTGGGCGGAGCGGGCGTGGCCCATCTGAAAGACTTCGTGCAACAGGGCGGCTTGTTGATTACCGCGGAAGACACGGCCGAGTTCGCCATTGAAGAAGGCCTTGCGCCGGGAGTCTTTGTGGCGCCGCGCAAGTCCCTGAAGGTGGTCGGGAGCGTCTTGAATTCCGCGGTGGTGGATAACCAGCTTCCGGTCGCCTATGGCTATGACGCCGCAGTGCCTTTGTATAGCGCCGATGGCATGGCCTTCACCGTGAGTAACCTCACCCTCAACCGCGATATCCTGACCGCGAAGGAGTACAAGCGCCCGACCGGCCGCGGCGGTCCGGACGATGAGGATATTCCCGAAGGACGGCCAGAGGAGAAGGCTCCGCCGTTGCCGGCCCCGAAAGCCTGGCAAGCCACTCCCCTCAATGAAGAACAGGAACGTAACAACCCATTCCTGATTCCGGCCGATTTGCGGCCGCAGGTCATCCTGCGCTACGCGGCAGTGAAAGACCTGCTTTTGTCCGGCCTGCTCGAAAACGGCGATCCCCTGGCCGAACATCCGGCGGTCGTTAAGGCCCACTTCGGCAAGGGCGATGTGCTGCTCTTCGCCAACAACCCTCTGTACCGCGGGGAAACCATCGGCTCCTATGCGCTGATTTTCAACGCCCTCATCAACTTCGGTCACTTGAAGTAGGAGGCGCTACACTCGCTAATTCTGCGAATAGGGTCGGAGGCGCACAAACACGGCAACCCCAAGCGGGCGCGCGCCGTAAATCGGCCGCAGCGAGTCGGGGACGCCGTAGAAGGTGAACTGCCCGCCGGGGGCGACCGCGAGGTGCGGAATCACGTGGAGGTCGCGGTCGTAGCCCAGCGAGTAAGCCTGAACGCGGGCCAGGAAGCGTTCCACAAAACCGGGCGGCTCCGGGTTTCCTCCCAGCAGCAGTTCGTTGGTCCGGTCAACGTTCTCCACCCGTTCCCAGATTGAATTCTGTTGGCGAAAGCGCAGGGTCGACTCAAGCAGGTAGCTGTTGTAGACCTCGTGCTGAGGCAGCGTGAAATTTCTGCCCCAGATCAGGGTCGAGGCCCAATTGCCGGCGGCGACCGGCCGGTTATACATCAATGAAGCCGTCATCCGCAGCACGTCTTCATGGGGATTGAGTTGCTCGGGGCTCTTCAGCCGCCCGATGGAATATTGGCCGGACCAATTAGGCGCGGGATTCACGGTGAGCCGCGTCGACCAGGAATCGATTCTGCCCGCGTCGATGTCCCAACGATTCTCGCCCGGCTCCTGGCCGTGAAACCCGGAGAATTCCAGGCGCGCTACCTTATAGGTCAGCCCGGCGGTGAGAACGTCGTAGGAAATGTGGGTCGAGTCCTGAAGATGATGGCTGAGCGTGGCCAGCGGGTCCTCGCCGGCCGAGCCGCGATGCGGGTAGGCCGTCGGGCCCAAGGCCGGGTCGCCCACCGGCGCGGCATAGAAAGATAGCAGAGTGTTCCCGCCTAGCCGCACGTCGTAAAGCGCCGCCACTTCCATGAAGAAATTGTGCGGATGCTGGCCATCGACGATCGGCTTGCCGTAGGCCGTTTCGCCTTGTTGGAAAAGCAAAGGGTAGAGACGATCGGTGATGGTGGCCGGCTCCAGGCTGAGCATCGTTCGCAGAGTGAGAGTGCCCCGGCCCAGGCGCCGCTGGGCCATGGGCATGAACCAGTTCACCGAAAAAAGCTTGTCACGCCCGCGCGGGCCGGTTTGCTGGGTGTCACAGAGAAACGCCACGCCATGAAACATCAACGTCCATGCACCCTTGCTCATCATCAACATCGGAGTCGGCGTCGAGTCGGGCTCGGCCGACGTCCCCGAAGTGTCGTGGTTCAGGATTTCCCGCGCCATTGAGCCCGCGGCCATCTCCATCGACATTCCGTGCTGACCCATTCCCGCCATGCCTTGCATGTCCTGCTGCCCACCCGGCTCGACGGCCAGGCAGACGGAGGCGAAAATCACTCCGGCAATGACGCCGATGCACGGATGCAAGGTTCTGCGCATGGTTCCTTCTCCTCCATTTGCCAAAGCGTATCGGCCCTGGCTCTATGATACAGCAGGCAATCGTGGATTTTTTTGCCTTCTGCCGCCCTGGTCCACACTCTGCCGGACATGACGCTCTCAGGGCGCGCGTAGGGTTCCGCGCAGGGCTTTCCTACGGGTAGTAAATCCGTGGACAAATATCAAATATTCCACCTTCCGGTGGGCATTTCGTCCGTGTCGGCCATGCTCTATGGATGGCTTAATGCTGGAATAGTATATGGAGAACTATGTTTGGGTGGAATCGCGCACCATGGCCAGGCGTCAGATTTCGAGAGCTGGAAGTCAGGAGCCAGGATTAGAAGCGACGGCTTAGAGGCTAGGAGAAAGGCCTATTGTCGATCGCTGATGTCTCCCCAAGACGAAAATGTCCTGCTTCGGCAAAGAATGTGAGATTCCAGACCGCGCCAATTGTTATGGCCTCCTAATCTGCTATTCATGGTCGGAAACGGGACGATGACCCAAAGAGATGTTAAAAATGAAGCAACCTCCGGGGATGTGTATGAAAATAAAGGGAGAGCGACAAAATGTACACCCTTAAATGACGCTTTTTGCACGAAAATACACCGATTGCACGATAAATGACAAGAATCCGTCGAGTATTTTGGCAGAAAATGCAGGAATTCCCAGAAAAACTGGATGAAATTGGAAGGTTTTTGGAAAGGAACGCCTCATGGAAATTCGCCGCAAAGATGCTTTGGATTATCACCGGCAGGGCCGTAAGGGCAAGATCGAAGTAACGCCCACCAAACCTTGCCGTACGCAAAGGGATTTGAGTCTGGCTTATACGCCCGGAGTTGCCGAGCCTTGCAAGGAAATTGAAAAGAATCCCGAGATGGTTTTTGAATATACCGCGCGCGGGAACTTGGTGGCCGTCGTCTCAAACGGAACGGCCGTTTTGGGTCTGGGCAACATCGGACCGCTGGCCGGCAAGCCGGTCATGGAAGGCAAGGGCGTCCTCTTCAAGCGCTTTGCCGACATCGATGTTTTTGATTTGGAAGTCGGCTCGGAAGACCCGGAAGACGTCATCAAATTCTGCCAGCTCCTCGAGCCCACCTGCGGCGGGATCAACCTGGAAGACATCAAGGCCCCGGAATGTTTCTACATCGAGGAAACATTGCGCAGCACCATGTGTATCCCGGTTTTTCACGACGACCAGCACGGCACCGCCATTATTTCCGGCGCGGCGCTCCTGAACGCCATGGAAATCACGGGCAAGGACATCAGCCAAGTCCACCTGGTGGTTAACGGCGCGGGCGCCGCCGGCATCTCGTGTGCAGAACACTACATCCGCCTGGGAGTGCGCCGGGAGAACATTCTCCTCTGCGACACCAAAGGGGTGGTCTATGAGGGCCGCACGGAGAATATGAACCCCTACAAGGCGCGCTTCGCGGTGAAGACCGACCGGCGCACCCTTGGCGACGCCCTCGAGGGCGCGGATGTTTTCCTGGGCCTTTCAATCGGCAAGTGCGTCACGCCGGAGATGGTCCGCTCCATGGCGGATCACCCGGTGATCTTCGCCATGGCCAACCCGGTTCCCGAAATCGGTTACGACGAGGCCAAGGCGGCGCGGCCCGATGCCATTGTGGCCACCGGACGCTCCGACTTTCCCAATCAGGTCAACAATGTTTTGGGCTTCCCCGCCATCTTTCGTGGAGCGCTGGACGTGCGGGCCCGGGCCATCAACGAGGAAATGAAGGTGGCCGCCACGCACGCGCTGGCCGCCCTGGCCAAAGAGGATGTGCCGGACTTGGTGTTGCGGGCCTACGGCTTGGGCCGCCTGCAATTCGGGCCGGAGTACATTATCCCCAAGCCCTTCGACCCCCGCGTGCTGATTTGGGAGGCGGCGGCAGTGGCGGAAGCGGCCACGCATACAGGGGTGGCGCAGGTTCAAATTGATCTCGCCGCCTACCGCGATGAACTGGAGCGCCGCCTGACCCGCACCTACGGCGTCATGCAGAACTTGCGCCACCGCGCTCAGGCGGCGCCCAAGCGCATCGTCTTCTCCGAGGGGGAACACGACAAAGTGCTGCGCGCCAGCCATGTGATCATCGACGAGCGCATTGCCCACCCGATCCTCCTCGGCCGCCCCGGGGTCATTGCCCATCGGCTCAAAGAACTGGGGTTTGAGGATATGTGCGTGAAGGTGGTCGAGCCGGCGAACTCCCCCCTCTTGGAGGCGTATGTGCAGGAATTCTATCGCCTGCGGCGCCGCGGTGGCGTGACCTTGAGCAGCGCCCGTGAGCAGATGCTGAACCCCAATTACTTCGGCGCCATGATGGTGCACATGGGAGATGCGGACGGTTTTGTGGCGGGCGTCAGCCAGAATTATCCGGACACCATCCGGCCCGCCCTGCAAATCATCCGCACCCGGCCGGATGTGCACCGCGTGGCCGCCGTTTTCGTCATCGTCACCAAGAAAGACGTCTATTTCTTCGCCGACACCCACGTCAACATCGACCCCACGGCGGAGGACCTGGCGGAAATCGCGCTGCTGGCCGCCGAGGTGGCGGCCGAGTTCGATATCGAGCCGCGCGTGGCCATGCTCTCCTTCTCCAACTTCGGCAGCACCAGTCACCCGCTGGCCGAAAAGATGCGGCGGGCAACGGAATTGGTCCTGGAAAGGAATCCCGAGCTGATGGTGGACGGCGAAATGATGGCTGACACCGCCTTGGACCCGGAAATCCTGGAGGAAGAATATCCCTTTTCCCAACTCAAAGGCGGCGCCACCGTGCTGATCTTCCCCGATCTCGGCGCGGCCAACATTGCTTACAAGATGATGATGCGCATTGGCGGCGCGGAATCCCTGGGGCCCGTCCTCGTGGGGCTTTCGAAATCCGTCCACGTGCTCCAGCGCGGCGCCACCGTGGAAGAAATCGTCAACATGGCCGCCATCGCCGTGGTCGACGCGCAGAAACACAGCGTGCAACTCCAGGTGATGCCGCGCCTTCCCGCGGCGTGACGGACTTGATCGATTTCTGTTACATGTTCATGGTATCCTGGTTTATGTTCATAGTGAAACACGGATGAAGGGAGGAATCTCGAATGAAAACGGCCGGCAATCGAATCGCGCATAAGCATTTCCGCCTCAACGTCAACAAGATCAAGCGCGCGCAGAAGCTCATGAAGGCTGGGACTGAAACAGAAACTATCGAGCGAGCGCTTGAAGCGGTGATCACCGAGCACGAACGCAACGAGGCTGCTCACGAAGCCAACGAACGCTTCATAAAGAGCGGGATTGTAATCCGAGACGTTTACGGCACGCTGGAGAAATAGGTGGAACCGGCCCTTCTCGATACCTCCGTCTACATCACAGCTTTGCGAACCGGGCGCGATGCCCTCCTCTCCTCGCGGCGGTTAGCTCCACTGACTCCCCTCTGGCTGAGCGCGGTCGTGCTGGAAGAGCTTTATGTCGGGATTAGCGGGCGTGACCGCCGTGCGGTCGAACGCCTGGAACGAGACTTTGAGCGCCTTCGGCGAATCCTCGTGCCCAACCTAAGCGATTGGTCACAAGCAGGCAAAGTGCTGGCCCGATTTGCCATTGAGTATGGTTACGAAGAAACTGGAAAGAGGCGTCTGACGAATGATGCACTGATCGCCATGAGCGCCGCACGTCAGGGAATTACCGTCATAACTGCTAACGAACGTGATTTTTCCCGGCTTGCACGATTTCGAACTTTCCGATATGAAGTCAGAACCGTATAGCAGGGTGCCGAGAAACATGTCGCGGAAGATTTGTGAAGTGGTCAGAGCAGCGCCTCAATCATACCGATTGATGATGCCGCGGCAACTCTTCGTTCCACACCGGCAGCGCATGGTTTCATCCGTATGGTCGTAGTTGTAATCGATGGTCAATTCCTCGCCCTTGCGAATTGCGCGTAGACTCATATAGATAATATGCCCTTTCATAATGCGCGATACCAAATTGGGCTGGCAGGAATGATTGACCAACTCCGCGCCCGAGCCTCCCACTCCGCCGTCGATCGTCCAGTGCTTGTCAAGAACGAACAGATAGGGTGTCTTCGCGCGCCGCTTGGCCTCGCGCGGTCCGATTTTCTCGCCGCGATACTCCATCACCTTGCGGTTGGCCGGGATGTTCTGGTCCGCGTAAACACCCCAGCGGTGAATCTTGGACTCGGCGGCCCGAAGGCGAAAACAGCAGTACTTGGGATTAATAACCGGAGCAACCGCCGAATCGTTCTTAGACTTGGCCATAGAGCAGAAACGTAGCGCCTCCTTGCGATTTCTTGAGCCTTCAACCCTATCATACCTAATGCAAACTTCGCGCTGCGGGAAAGGAAAAGAAGACTCACCACAGAGACACGGAGGGCACAGAGAGAAGCACTTCTACTTACGCAAGTGTGCCATGCAGTTCCGTCGCTTGTTTTCCCCAGTTTTCATTTGCTCCTTTTCTCCGGAGCGTACGAGGCTTCACTCTGGCCTATTGACTTTTGCCATTTGCCTTTTGCCTTTTTGTTGCAGTACTCCGCGCTGTGGATATCCTTACGTCCTCCACACGACCTCCCAAGTGGTGGCAGTGGGCGACACGAGAAGGATATCCCCTTGCCGGCGAACTTCCGCTCCGACGACCTTATCGAACCGCCAACCGCTGCCCAGGGTTGCGGGGAGGTGAACATTCTCGGGCTCGGGCCCCGCGCCGCGCTGGAATTTCAAGCGCCACGCATCGTGGCCATCGAGGGGTTCGAGGCTCAGGTCGATTCGGCCGAAACGCGTGGGGGATTGAACGACGCTCATGGGTTCGGCGCCCGCCAGCTCGAAATCGCCCACTCCGGCGAGCAGACGCAGGTCGCGGCCGTCTTCGAGCGCCAGCATGTGGCGTAGGTAAAGCACGCACTCCGCGCTCGCCCAATTGTGGGGCATATCGCCGACGTAGTCCGCCGTCAGGCTTCCGCGCACCGGCTGCTCCTCGCGCCAGCAATAGAGCGGCGAAGCGTGGTTGAGATAACCCGTGAAGGTCGAGCGGGCCCAGTCCGCCAGCCCGGCCCATAAATAGACATGCGCTACGAAACCCGCGTTGTAATTCCAAACTCCCCCGTGCGGCAGCCAGCCGGTTTCCGCGGGAATATCTTCCTGGGTGCAGGCCTGCATCAAGCGGATATGACCTTGCACAATGGGATCGTCCTTGGCAAACACCAGGCCCGGATAAATGGCGTGGGACAGCGCCCATTGCGCGGTTTGTGGCCGGGGCCGGTCCCATTTATTAGGCGCCGTCCACAGGGGGTCTTCGTTCACCAACATGGGCAGGTACTCGAACCCATCGGGATGATGGCGCATCTCCCTTTGCGCAGCGGCCAAAAAAGCCGAGCGCAGTTCGGCGTAAAATGGCTTGGCGCCGGCTGGGTCGGAGAGACCCAACCGATCCGTCGCTTCCGTGACCGCTTTCAATCCTGCGAGGACCCAGACAGTGTTGGTGAATTCGGAATGAGTGCCTCCCAGCCCGCCGTCACCTACCCCCGGCGCCAGCAGCCCATAGCGGCCATTCACGCTACCGCCAGTCCGGGCTTCATCCCGCTTGGCCTCGAGAAATCTCACCGCGCGCGCCACGTTCGGCTGCATGGAGCGGAAATAGCTCCAGTCCTGGCTGAGCTCGGCCTGCCGCACCAGGGTGAACATGGCGATGCCGGTGTCCTTCCACATCCCCTCGCCGCCGCCCGCGAACACGCCTCCGCTTGCCTCCTGATGCTGCCACGTGGCTTCGAGTCCCTCCTGCGCGGCCGCGTCGTAACCCAGGTAGCGGGCGGCCTCCAGAAGGAAGTTGCCGTCGACAACCCACAGGCCGCGATAGACTGTGGGCCCGACTTGAAACGTCAGCTTGCCGGCTTTGACTTCCCGCGCCTGCTGAATGTTCCGCGCACAGGCCGTCAGAAACTCGCCGTACCGACCAGGAAGTTTGAGGGAGACCTTCCCGTCGAAGGGTTTCCATTTTTGCCAGTACTCGCGCGCCTCGGTCAGCAATTGGAGGGGATGGGCAAGACCATCGTTCAGCTTTTCCACCTCCTGCCCTTCCTGGGGAAAGCGCAGGAAACAACGGAACGGCTGGCCCGCAGAAACTACGGCGGCATTCATCGCGTAGGTCGATTCCACCCCACCAACCTGGGAACTCGGGAAAGACCTGTCGCTCACCAGAAACGGTGGAGCTTGCTCATTGTCCAGGCGCAGGACAGCGCCTTCCGGTGTGCTCTGAAGCTTCACCTCACGCTTGGTTTTCAGAATCACCAGCGGAACCGCCGCCAGATTGTGCTCAGTGCGGGATTCAATCTCCAGAATCACATTATCGACGCGGCCTTCTCCTTCCCGCCGCGTCGCGAAGGTCGTGATGTGCAGAAAAGCCTCGGGTCGGTCGAGGCGCGTCTGAACGATGGGAACACCGGGAGCTTCCAGCCGCTGCCAGCCCACGTGGTCGCCTTCCATCCCCTCAAGGGAGAATTCCACCACTTCCGGAAAGTAGGCGATCCCGCCGCCTTGGCCCGGATGGCCGCAGCGCAGCTCGCCGCGCTCGCCGATCAGGCTCTTGTGAGGGTCGTCGGGGTAGCAATAAGCCGTCTGGTAAGCGAGCGGCGAGTAGCGAAAGTCAATGGCCGTCGAGGGAGTCAGGTTCGCCGCGTTAGACGCTTTGCCCTCTGCCTCTGGCGCCGTCGAGCTCGATGTGCAGCCTAGAACCGGCAAGGAGCCAGCCGTCGCGGCCGTCCCCAATCCGATGCTTACATTGCGGAGGAATTTACGCCGTGTCGTTTCGCTCATGGTTTCTTCTCCAGCGAAAGAGGTGTGGATCTCTCAGCAGATCGCCAAAGCGATCTTCGTGGCCGTCATCATGAAAACGCAACAGTATACGGGCAAATTTGTTGGATCGCACGTCATTAACCTGCATTCCTTAATTCGTGGTTTATTCCTTCTGCTTTGGGCGCCGATTCACCGTCATGCCTTCTCAACCTTCGAATCGATATTGACATTGTGCGGTGGCCGGTTCAATATTTCCGTCCTTGCAGATTCCCACTTATCTGCGAGGGCAAAGTCACATTCCACCAGAAGGGAAATCAAACATGAAGAAAGGCTTCATGGCCACGGTCGGACGGCGGGAGTTCATGGGAAGCGTGGTGGGCGCCATGAGCCTGCTGAAGCAGGGCGTCGCGCTCGCCGCCGGTGCGGGTGATGCGGCAACCGATCATCACACCTTTGGGCACGAGGGCGAACACTTTCTGCTGGATGGCAAGCCCTTCCAGATCATCTCGGGATCGATTCACTACGCGCGGGTTCCCCGCGAGTACTGGCGTGACCGGCTGCGTAAGATCCGGTCATTGGGCCTGAACACCATCTGCACCTACCTATTTTGGGACCTGCACGAATCCGAGCCGGGCGCCTTCAATTTTACGGGCAACCTTGATGCCGCCGCCTTCCTGCGCATGGCGCAAGAGGAAGGCCTGTGGGTGTTGTTGCGACCCGGACCCTACATCTGTTCGGAGTGGGACTTCGGCGGTCTGCCTTCCTGGCTGCTGGCGACGGCGGGTCTGAAAGTGCGCAGCGCCGATCCGCGCTTTGTGGAAGCTTCGCGCAAGTACATGCGCGAAGTAGGCCGGCAGCTTGCCTCGCTCCAGATCACCCACGGCGGCCCGATCATCATGGTACAGGTCGAAAACGAATATGGTTCTTTTGGTAAGGACCACGTCTACATGGGCGCGGTTGAACAAATGATCCGTGACGCGGGTTTTGACGTGACGCTTTTTACCTCGGACGGCTCCGAGCCTGCCGAGCTCGCGGGCGGCACGCTACCCGACGCGGTTTCCGTAATCAATTTTGGTGATACTGACGACCCCGCGCATGAGTTTGCGAACTTTGCGAAGTTTCGTCAAAACGTGCCGCGCATGGTAGGAGAGTTCTGGGATGGCTGGTTCGACCACTGGGGTGAGCGCCATCACGTCACGCCGCCCGAAGTGAGCGCCCGCAAGCTTGATGGGATGCTGGCGCAGGGGATTTCCGCAAATCTCTACATGGTGCACGGCGGCACCTCTTTCGGTTTCATGAGCGGGGCAAACTTCGACTCCGCCTACCAGCCTGACATCTCGAGTTATGATTACGATTCTCCCCTCGATGAAGCGGGCCGCCCCACGGCGAAGTTCCACGCGCTGCGCGAAGTCATTCGTAAACACCTTCCGACCGGCGTCGAGCCTCCTGCCCTGCCCGCGCCGCTCCCGGTGATCGAGATTCCTACTTTCCAACTCAGTGGGTCTTCAAGCCTGGCGCCCCTGCTGCGCGACCCGATTCGCTCCGAGCGGCCGCAGACGATGGAGGCGGTGGGCCAGTCGTACGGCTTCATTCTTTACCGCACGAAGCTCGAGCAAGCCGCGCACGGGCGCCTGGAGATTACCGAAGCGCACGACTATGCTCTGGTCCTCGAGAGTTCGAAGCGCCTGGGCGTCATTGACCGGCGTCTGAAGCAAACGAGCGTGGAGGTGGAACTCGCTGCCGGCGCAACCCTCGATATTCTGGTTGAGAATATGGGCCGGACGAATTACGGTGCGCATATGGTGGACGACCACAAAGGCATCACGGAGCGCATCAGCCTGGCGGGCAAGGAACTTACCGGCTGGGAAATCTTCCGGCTCCCCCTCACGGACCTCTCGGCGTTAGCCTTCACTCCCAAACCAAAGCCTGCTCCGGCTTTCTACCACGGCACATTTGAACTGGAGACAGTCGGGGACACGTTCCTCGACATGCGCGGCTGGGGCAAAGGATACGTCTGGGTGAATGGCCATAACCTGGGCCGCTACTGGCGGATCGGCCCACAGCAAAGCCTGTTTCTTCCCGGCCCATGGCTCATGAAAGGCAAAAACGAAGTCGTGGTGCTGGATCTCGCGCGAACATCCCACCGCTCGCTTACCGGCCGCCCACAAGCTGTGTGGGGCAATGAGAAAACGTGACCATGGCGGTCAGCGAGAGGCCGAAGCAGCCCTGGAACCTGCCCAGGGTTCAGACAGGGTTTCGCCCACGGCCTTTGCCAACGCCGCGTCGATGCGCCCCAGCGATTGCTCCACCTGCTTCAGGTGCCCCGCAGCGGCAGGCAGCGAGTCCGCCTCCTCAAATCCCGCGAGGTTGGCGCGAATCGCGTTCACGCCATTGGCGGTCTCGTGGGCAAACGAATTCAGCGCTTCCTGCTGAGTTTTCTCCTTGAATCTCCAATCGCCCGCGCGGAACTTCCACACTTGCCCTCGCCAGAACGCGAGCGTCGCGATCAGCACGAGGAACAGCGGCGCCACGAAGGCCTGCACCCATGGCGGGGATTCGCGCGCGTAAATCGCCACCAGGCTGCCGGCGATGTACACCAAAAGCAGGAAGCCAAAGATCGGCAGCCATTGCGTCTTACCCGGCGCCGCAGCGACCCGGCCCACCGCTTCGGTAACGGCAACGGACACATCCCCGATAGCCGAAAGCGTAACCTGAGACGCTTCCCGCTTCGGTCCCCGATGAGTGCCATTCCCTTCGGAAACGGATTTGCTGGATTCCGTCATGGCTAACCTTCCTCCCGCCTGGCCCGGCCGCCAAGTTGAGGCCGCTTAATTGAGGCGCGAAGACTCCGCCTTCAGGCTCGCGGCCAGCTCATTGATATCACGCCTTTCCCGTTCCGTCATTCCCGTCAGTTCTCCGCTCCGCGTGGCAGCAGCAGTGATCTGCACCAACTCGGCCGCCTTCCCGGCCCTTGCAAATACGAACTGCATCTCGCCTTCGCCAGTTTCATCCATGCCCGCTGCGGCAGTGAGTTCCCGCCACTGGTGCTGATTGTAAATGCAACCCGGGTCTCCCGCCTGGATGTCGCCGGTATAAGCCAGCGCGCGCGCCCGGCAACCGCCGCAATAGTGCCGATAGGTGCAGACGCCGCAGTGATCGCCGCGATCTTCACGGTCGGAGAGGGTATCGAACAAATCGTTGTTCCAGATTTCGTGGAAACTTTTCTGACGAACGTCGCCTACTTTGATATCCGAGATGTAAACACACGGAGTGATGATCCCGTTGGGCTCGATGGCGCAGTAGCAGCGCCCGGTCCCGCAACCGCCAATGTAGCGGGAGAGGACCATGGTCTTTTTCCCCGGCCCGCGGCCCGCGTGCCCGGTGGCGAACAACCCTTCCTCGGGTCCATAGACGACGCAAGCACGGCCAAACTGCGGCGCGGTGGAGACAATCGTGATCTTGCCCTCGGTCAGGTGCTCCTGGAGCCGGCGCAGCAGCAGTTCGCGCTGGCCCGGCGTCAAATCCTCTTGCATGATCTTCTTGCCCCGTCCCACCGGGATGAAATTGAAATGCGAAAACGTGTGGCAGCCCAGGTCCACGGCAAATTGAATGGTTTCATCAACCTTGTGGGCGGTATTGCGGGTGAAGCAGGTAGCCATTCCGGTCCTGATACCCGACGCGATGCAGTTGCGAATTCCTTCCACGCTCCTTTCCCAGGCCTTGGGCTGGCCGCGAAAGGCGTTGTGAACTTCCGGGTCGATGCTATCCAGGCTTACCTCGACATATTTCACGTTGGCGGCCTTCAAGCGGGCGCATATTTCCGGTGTTAGCAACGTGCCGTTAGTCGCGAGCGTCACGTGCAGGCCATGCTGGCGGCAGCGCTCCAGCACCTGCCAAAGATCGGGCGCCACCAGTGGCTCGCCCCCGGCAAAGGCCACGAAGGGTACAAACTCCTCCCCCATCTGGTCAATGAGGTTGAGCTTTTCATCCGTCGAGAGCTCGTCCGAATCCGGCCGCTTGTGCGCGTTCTGGTAACAATGCCGGCAGTTCAGATTGCACGCTTGGGTGATGTTCCAGACCGGGAACATCGGTGCCGTGTAGCGCTGTGGGACCGTCAATCCGTAAGTCCCGATGCTCTTCGCCGTTAGCGCCAGGGCTTTCACCGTGGGCAGATGGTGAAAGAGGCGCTGGTTCATGGTTTGCTTTTCCAGCTTGGCCTTCCAAAGGGCCAGATCAATGATCCGGTTCGGCACGCTCCACTTCAGGCGCTTCCAGAAGGCCGCGTTGGGATTGTCATAGTTCTCGCACAGCCGCATGAAGAAGCATTTGCCGTCCGGATCGCGCCGGGTCATCCACTTGAGAACCTTGCGCGTGGTGGAATCAGCCAAGATGTCTTCCAGGATGTGATGGGATTGTGGTAAAGGCGAGGTGATGCGCCGCACTTGCGGGCGCGTGTGGGTCGTAACCCTGCTGGTTGATGTGCCAAGGTACATCTCATACCCTCCCCGGAGGCATATGGTCAGCAAGTAGCTAAGGTTAGATGAGCCTCCGCTGCGCAAGGTTTCATCAATGGACTACTCCGGCCGGATGCCGGGGTCTTGCCAGTTTTCCTTCCGACGGGCGGTCAAATCAAATCAGCGCCAACTTCTTGGCCGCCCGAATTCATTACAATCTCATCAAATCGGGGTTCCTGTGCATTTTTGATACCTTTGACTCTGGACTTCATGGATCCTGATATTCGTCAGATTTCTGGCATGGAATTGGAAGTGTCAATATAAATTTCTCGCTAAAATCATGGCGGCAATTCGTCTGTGGGGAGAAACTCGCAAAGGGACAGAATGACAAGCTGAATTTCACGCGGTGCAAGTTCCCGGCTACGCATTGACGACGGGATGGATCCAAAAAACCTCCACCTTCAACTTCGGTGTCGGAACCGCATGCGCTATCCGCCTTGCACATAAGCCATGGGGTGCCTACAATACCCCGCGTTCATTTCATTCACCCAATACTTGTATGGCTCCAGGGGAGGCGCCGTGAAAACCTATCGATGGTATATGGTTCTTGCCGCAGTGCTGGTCGCGATGGCCACCCTTGCGGACGTTGGCTGGGCCCAAGCCAAGCCTCGGGCGCGTGATTTGGGGGTACCCTTTGAAGGGACGCCGGGGCCTCTCGACGCCATCACTGACGTGAAGGGCGTGGAAGTCGGCCACACGACCTTGATTTCCGGGTCGGGCAAGCTGGTGGTGGGGCAAGGGCCGGTCCGGACGGGCGTTACGGCCATTCTTCCCCGCGGGAAGTCGCCAAAAAGCCAGGTCTTCGCCGGGTGGTATTCCCTGAACGGCAACGGTGAAATGACCGGCACAACCTGGGTGGAAGAATCGGGTTTTCTCGAGGGCCCGGTGATGATCACCAACACCCACAGTGTGGGCGTGGTGCGAGACGCGGTGATCAAATGGCGAGTGAATCTGGCCCCACCCGACGACACCGGGTATTGGTGGTCGCTGCCCGTAGTGGCGGAAACCTATGACGGCTACCTGAACGACATCAACGGATTTCACGTCACGACCCAGGACGCCTTCCATGCTTTGGACAGCGCCCGGCCAGGACCTGTCGCGGAGGGTAACGTGGGGGGCGGGACCGGCATGATTTGCTACGAATTCAAGGGTGGCATCGGTACCGCCTCGCGACAGATCCCGGCGGCAGCGGGCGGCTTCACGGTGGGAGTCCTGGTGCAATGCAACTGCGGCAGCCGCGAATCATTGCGCATTGCCGGCGCGCCCATCGGTCAGGAAATCACCCAAGACAAGGTTTGGGGGAATCTGCGCTCCGCGCCGGATGCAGAGAAGGGTTCGATCATCATCGTCGTGGCCACGGACGCCCCCCTGCTTCCCCACCAACTCAAGCGCCTGGCGCGCCGCGCGGCGCTTGGACTGGCGCGCACCGGAAGCACCTCGGGCAATGGCTCGGGCGACATCTTTCTTGCCTTCTCGACCGCCAATCCCGGCGCAGCCAAAACTACAGGCCTTGCCGATGTAAAGATGGTGGCGAATGACGATATGTCCCCGATCTTCTCTGCCACCGTCCAGGCCACCGAAGAAGCCATTGTGAACGTGCTGGTCGCGGCGCAAACTATGGACGGCGCGGATGGTCACACGGCCATCGCCCTGCCCCACGACCGTCTCCGTGAGCTGCTGAAGAAGTACAATCGGTTGGCAAAGTAGGCGCGGCGCCCAGCTAACCCGTAAGCACCGTCATTCTAAGGGGCCGCAAGCTGCCGCACTCCAAAGCTTCGCATCCACGCATACCCGGTTAATTGTTTTCCCAGACGTTTTTACCAGTCTGGACTTTGAATTGCCTAAGAGATATCCTGTCGAGCCGTGGGGGTCTATACGGTGGCTCATATGCGTAACGAACTGGGGGGTGAGCCGTGGCTACAATGACCAACAGCTTGCGTTTGGCAAGTCGAATGAACCGTCTGGGAACGGAGAGTGCATTCGAGGTCCTCGTCCGCGCCCGGGCATTGGAAGCCCAAGGGAAAGAAATCATCCATTTGGAAATCGGCGAGCCTGATTTCGCCACCCCCGCCAATATCGTAGAGGCGGGGATCAGAGCTCTGCGTGAGGGTTGGACGCACTATGGCCCTTCGGCGGGACTACCGCAGTTACGGGAAGCCGCGGCCGCCGACGTTGCCCAACACCTGGGCATCAGCGTTGATCCGAGTGAAGTCGTCATCACGCCCGGGGGCAAGCCCATCATGTTCTTCACCATCCTGGCGCTGGTGGAGGACGGCGACGAAGTCCTCTACCCCAATCCCGGCTTCCCCATTTACGAATCCATGATCCGCTTTGTGGGGGGCAAGGAAGTTCCCTACGGACTGCGCGAGGACCACGACTTTGACGTGGACGTGGATGAGATTTTAGAGAAAATCACGGAGCGCACGCGGCTGGTCATTGTGAATAGCCCGCACAATCCCACCGGCGGGGTGATGGGGCGCGCCGAGATCGCTCGCCTGGCGAAGGCGCTGGCCGACCGGGAAATTTTTGTCCTGTCGGATGAGATTTACGACCGGCTGATCTACGAAGGCGAGCACTCGAGCATTGCGCAGTTTCCCGGCATGAAGGAGAGGACCATCATCCTGAATGGCTTCTCGAAAACTTATGCCATGACCGGGTGGCGCATGGGCTACGGAGTGATGCCGGCCGACCTGGCCAAACAGGTCACCCTGCTGATGACCAACTCGAATTCCTGCACCGCCAGCTTCACGCAGATTGCCGGCGTCGAAGCGTTGCGCGGCCCGCAGGATTCGGTTGCGGCCATGCGCGAGGAGTTTCGCCGCCGCCGCGCCGTGATTGTGGAAGGTCTGAACCGCATTCCTGGCTTCGATTGCCGCCAACCGCATGGAGCATTCTACGTCTTCCCGAACATCCGGAAAACCGGAAAATCATCGCGGGCGCTGGCTGATGCACTATTGACCGACGCCGGCGTGGCCTGCCTTTGGGGCACCGCCTTCGGCGCCTGGGGTGAAGGTTATCTGCGCTTCTCGTTCGCGAATTCCGTCGAGAATATCCAGAAGGCGCTGGAGCGGATTTTCACGTGGGTTGACTCCCACCGGTAGAGAAACTCTGGAAGTAAGGGACCAGCGCGTCGAGATCAGGTTTTCCCAACTTACTTGTTTGGTGTATTCTATGAACCGGGCGGGTTTCAAACAATTGGCACAATGCCGGTTAGAAGAGGCGGAGGTCCTGTTGAGGAATCGTAAGTTCTCTGGAGCATACTACCTTGCTGGCTACTCTATTGAGTGCGCTCTCAAGGCGCGGTTGGCTAGACAGACAAAGCTGCACGATTTCCCTCCCGAGCCAGCCTTTGTCAGGGAAATCTACAGCCATGACCTTAAACAACTATTGAGCAAAGCAAACCTCGTGAAAATATTCGATCGGGAAAAGGGACGCGATCTGCAATTTGGGGTGAATTGGACTGTCGTTAGTGAGTGGACGGCGAAGAGTCGCTATGAATTGCAAGGTGAGAGGAAGGCGCGGGGGATTGTAAAGGCAGTTTCCGACCCCCAACATGGAGTACTCAGATGTATAAAACGCTTTTGGTAGAGCAGGAAATTGAAGACGGCCGGAAACTCTTGGAGCGGCTTGACACTCGACGTTTTCCTGTCTCCGCAGCTCTCTGGACTTATTCTCCAGAAACGAACCGATGGAGATTTGTGATTGTGTCGTCGATAGCTGATACGCAAGGGCCCATTAAGGGCTACACTCGCATCCAAAAGGCATTGGGCGAAATGGAAACGACCAGCCTTTCGTTAGACGACATCAGGTTGATGGGCAAAGAGGATCCTGAATTTCGCAACCTGAAGCGTGCACTGGGCCCTCCATGGCCGAAGTCCTCAAGCGAACGAAAAAGGACCCCTCGTCCGTTCGAGGATGAGTATGTTTACCGATGGGCGCTTTGACCCCCGGCTTGCGAACTGTTTGGGCAACAAGAAATTACAACTCAATTTGGCACCCGTGCCCCCATGCGCCGCAGGCGCCCGCGGCTTCTTACAAACGTTTGATGTCAGGCCCGAACAAGAACACCATGACTGAAAGCAATCATCCCTTCCGTGTTTTCGCTACCTGCGACATTGGCGAAGAGGCTTTCAAAATCCTCCGCGCGCGCGGGTATGAAGTGGAAGTCTATCCCGAAGTGGAGCCACCGCCGAAGAGCTTGATTATCGAGAAAGTCCGTTCGGGCATTGACGGCCTCATTACCACGCTGCGTGACCCAATCGACGCGGAGGTTTTTGAAGCCGGCCGCGGCACGCTGAAAGTGGTATCGCAATATGCCGTGGGTTTTGACAACATCAACCGCGCGGACGCCAATCGCTTCAAGATTCCTTTCACCAACACGGCTGACGTGCTGACGGAAGCCACCGGGGAATTTGCCCTGTTCATTCTGGGCAACGTGGCGCGCCGGCTCTGCCCCAGTGAGCGGCTGGTGCGCGATAACCGCTGGGGCACTTGGCACCCCTATCTACCGTTCTTGGGGGATGAGGTAACGGGCAAGACCATCGGGGTGATTGGCACGGGAAGAATCGGGCAGGCCTTCATCAAGAAAGCTGTGGGGTTCGACGTCGATTTCCTTTGCTTCAACGCCCGGATTGAACAGCCCGATTTCGCGCAGAAGATTCAAGAGACCATGGACGTGCGCTTCCGCAACGGCTTCAGCGATGAGCAGCGGACCATCCGCTACGTGAGTTTTGAAGAGGCTCTGCGTGGCAGCGATTTCGTAAGCATCCACGTGCCATTGGTCCGCGAGGGCGAAGGCCCCTTCCCTACCTATCATCTGTTCAACGCCACCACCTTCCGGTTGATGAAGCCCACGGCGTTTCTGGTGAATACGTCGCGCGGGCCCGTGGTGGATGAAACCGATTTGGTGGCGGCGCTACGCGAAGGGGTGATCGCCGGCGCAGCGCTCGACGTGTTTGAGAAGGAACCGCTGCCTGCGGACTCGCCCTTGCGCGATCCCAAGCTGGAAAACCGCTTGCGCCTGTTCTCCCATTTTGCCAGCGCCGGAAGGGTGACGCGCCTTTCTACTGACCCCCACAAAGGCATGGCCGGCCGGTGCATTCAGGGCCTCATGGAAGTGCTGGAGAGCAACGGCAATCCCGCCAACGTGCCCTACGTGGTGAACAAAGAGGCGTTTCGGTAAGGACCAAAGGCACTCATCACTGAGGGAACAGAGGTCACAGAGCGGAAGGAGAAGAATCGGTGGGCCAACAATCAAGGAAGCGTAATCGCTGCCCACCTGATCGGGAGCGCTTTTCTCTGTGCTCTCTGTGCCTCTGTGGTGACCGCTTGTTCGCACGGGCTGCTACCGGTAGATCCCAAAATGCATCAGGTAGATGGGCAGGGAAAGGTAAGCCAGGAATGCATTCACGCAGTAGAGAATCCAAAACCGCTGGGGAAGGTCGCGCCAGCGCACGATGACCACAACCGTGGCGACGGCCTCCCAGGGGACGCTGAGGAGCATCGCCGCATCACTCATCCAGGCCAACAAATCTGACCGACCGAAATATCCTGAGATTTCCGATAAGGCGATAGGGATGACATAAGCCGGAGGCAGCAGCATCCCCACTGCGGTGACATATCTTGCTGCCCTGCTCAGAATTCGTTCTCGACTCGGCATCGCCAATCCGCCTGCCCCTGCCGATTCTCTCACCCACGCCTGCCTTTCCCCAGTTTCGTAAATTAATAGGCCAGACATCTAACCACAGGTACCCTTTTCCACCACCGATTACGAGTCCGGAGATTCACTTCTGAGGGTCATTTTGTCAGGCTATTTGGGGTTTTCTATGGCTTCCAATAACTGGCTTTTTTTCAATACGTTCTCAGGTTTGGTGCACAGAAATCGGCATTTCTGATCCTTTGTTTTCAGTATGTTCTCAGGTTTGGACAAAGGTGCCCTGGGTGGAAATAATGTCCTCGTGCAATCTGGGGCAGCGAAGGCTAGGAGCTGTGACACCATGAATCCCCTCTTGGTCCGCGTGGAGGGCGCCAAGATACCGGATCGAACCCGGAGTTCCTGCGGCGCAATGACCTGCCGTCCCACGGCATGACTTCGCCGGCGCCCATCGTCAGTCAACGACTGTAGCCTATCTGCTGACATTTGTCAAGAGAATTTATTGAGAAATTATTGACGCTTGGGCTGAGGGCCCCCAGGTGTTCCCCAAACGGCCTCGGGTTCTGGGGGGAGACCCGGGGCGTCGCTGGCCCGTCATGGCTTCCTAACGGTCGCCAGCACGAAAGGCATTATCGACGCCACTCGCAAATTACTCTTTCTTCATCGGCTCGCCCCACATCAGTCGTTGCCAAATCGCTGCGTTGGCGGGGAAGATCGGAGGAATATCGGCAACGTTGGAGAACATCCGCGTGAACTTGCCCTCGGCCGAAAAGTACATGATGACGTAGCGGTCGCGCAATGGATCCCGCCAGCCAATGTGCTCGGTCCAACGCTCCGTAAAATAGATATAAGCCAAGTTCTCGTTGTGGTCGCCTGCACACGCACCGAGCAAGGCGGTGTCTTGCATGCCGGACGGCAGAGTCTTACCAGGCTTCCCGCCACTCGGCTCCATGGCGTCAGGTTTGCCCGCAATCTTCAAAACCTGTTCAGGGCTCATTCCCGGGCGCAGCAATGAGAATCGGGCGCGGGCCTTGGCCAGCTCAGTTGCCGACATTTGGAATTTCACTCCCGCCATTGAAGCCTTCCGAAAGACCGGTGGGGTGCCGCAACAGTTGGGATGCTTGAGCAGCCACGCGCGGACTACGTTCTGCAACCGCTGCCGGTGATCGCCAACGCTAGGCCACAGGAAATATTCGTACATCCTGATCTCATCCGGCTTCCTGTGGGCGAGTTCAGGCAGAACATCTCGCACGCCTTTGTCCATAAGAATCATGTAAGCGACATCTCCGACCACCGGGTCACCTTCCAACGGTTCCGTGCGAGGGTCGGGCATCCACCGAGAATCGGTCAGCTCATCCACCAGGCAGGGTAAGGAGTATGGCCCGAGCGAGGTCAGCGTGTCGTACGCGTCATCGTCGACGGACGGATGGTCTGCTGGGACAGCAGTCTTGCCCGGGACATGTAGGCCCTGAATGGTCGGAATGATGGTCTCAACATTCGGCAACTGACGGCACATGAGTTCCGCGAGTTTCGTTGCCTGGTTAGGATCGAGTGGCCGCGTGCCGCGTGCCGCCTGCTGTGCGAAAGCGGTCGCTGCTAGCGTCAGGAGCAGTAGCAATAGAGGAAAATGAGTTCGGTGAGACATATGCCAAGCACCCCTTCACGCCGCCAGGCGCTTGGCGGTGGCGCGCTTGCCTTGAAGCTTCAGCACGCGCTCGGCGATGTGCTCGGCGGTTAGGCCAAACCACTGCATCAATTCCCAGGGCTTGCCCGAAACGCCAAAGCAATCGGGAACGCCTACTCTCTCGAGCAAAAGCGGCAACTGGAAATTCTGGCGGTTCTCGAGAATCGCTCCCGCCACGATGTTGCCGAAGCCTCCCACCTGGTGTTCTTCCGCGGTCACGACGAGCCCGGTTTCTTCCGCCGCGCGCACCAGCGCCGCCACATCCAGGGGCTTCACCGTGTGCACGTTTAGAACGCGCGTCTCAATTCCCCGCTCTTCCTTCAGCAGCCAGGCGGCGCGCATCGCTTCCGGCACCATGGGTCCGCAGGCCACAATGGAGACCTCTTCACCTTCGTCTTGATAATCCGTGGAAAGCACAGTCTCAAAGGCCTCCGCGAAGCGCGCCTTTTCGCCTCGATAACGGATGATGTTGGCGACGCCAAACTCAAACGGCGTCTGGTGAGTGGTTACGACGGGCGTGGCCTCGCGCGCGTAGCGGATGTAAGCCGGCCCCTTCAAATCGATCAGGGTGTAGAGCGTGGCACGCTCCGTCTCCACCGAATCGCACGGCGCGATGACGTGCATATTGGGAAGAATCGCCATCAGGGAAATCTCTTCCAGAGCTTGGTGCGTGGCGCCGTCCGCACCTACGGAAATGCCGCCGTGCGCGCCGGCAATTTTGACGTTCAAGTTGGAGTAACAGATCGTGGTGCGAATCTGGTCCCAGCATCGCCCGGAAGCGAACACACCGTAAGTGCCCGTCACCGGGATCAGACCTTCCTTCGCCAGGCCCGCGGCGACTTCCATCATGTTCTGCTCGGCAATCCCCACGCTGAAGACGCGATTCCGGCGCTCGGGATGTTTGGCCTCGAAATCCGTTATCTTGATCGAGCCGGAAATGTCGGCGTGCACGGTGACCACGCGCTCATCGGCGCCGGCCGCTTCCAATCCACGCCCAAAGCCCATGCGCGTGGGGTCCATGTCAACTTTCATGGTCGCGCCCGAGTTCCACCAGTAATCGTTCCGGAACTGCGGCACCCCAGCTCGCGCCTTGGCAGCCGCCGTTAGGGCGTGCGCCTGGGCCTGCGCGAGCATGGCCGTCTGCCGCTCGGCCGGAACCGCTGGCGTCGCGAGATCGACCATGGCTTTGTCAAACTTTTCGCGGTCCGGCGCGATGCCGTGCCAGCCCGCTTGGTTTTCCATGAAGGAAACGCCCTTGCCTTTTATCGTGTGTGCAAGCAGTACCATGGGGCGCGAGGGGGTGGAGGCAGCGCGCTCAAAGGCAGACAAAATGTCGCGCATGTCGTGCCCATTGATTTCCAAGACGTTCCACCCGAATGCCGCGTACTTCTCCGCGAGGGGATCGACGTTCATCACGTCGCAGACCCGGCCGTCAATCTGCAAATCGTTCTTGTCGATGATGGCGCATAGGTTGTCCAGCTTGTAATGCCCCGCCGCCATGGCGGATTCCCAAATGCTTCCCTCCTGCTGCTCGCCGTCCCCCATGATGCAATAAACGCGGTAGGACCGGCCCGTCAGTTTTCCAGCCAGCGCATTGCCGACGGCCACTCCCAGACCCTGGCCCAAGGAGCCGCTGGAGACTTCCACGCCCGGCAATTTCAGACAATTTGGGTGTCCTTCAAACCTCGCGCCGAACTGCCGCAGCAGCACCGTATCGTCCAGGGGGAAATACCCCGCCTTCCCCAGAGCCACATAGAGCGCCGGAGCCTTATGGCCCGCTGACCAGAAAACGCGGTCGCGCTCGGGCCAGGCGGGATTCTTGGGGTCGTGGTTCAGCACCCGCAGGTACAGCGCTGCGGCGACATCCATGATGGAAAGCGTGCCCCCAGGATGGCCCGACCCGGCGGCAAAAATGTCAATCAGGTCGATTGCTCGCATCTCAGCGGCGGCTTGTTTCAGTTCCTCAAGGCCCAGGCGTGGACCGCGTTGTTCAATGGTAGAAGCCATTTCCCTACCCTCCTCGGACGAGCGTCGGGCATTTTGCCTCACAGCGGTGCGAGGATTAACGCGGCTCGGCCTCTGCCCCTGGAGCCCGCCGCGGTTGATTCGCGAGTTGACGTCACATTCTCGCACAAAGGAACTATCTGCTTATTTATCACTGTTATAGCATCGCCAATCGATCCCATGTGATGACCTGCCGCCATTCGCGATCCAGTGGCTCGGGGGGCCTGTCCCACCCCCCCCAAGTGCCGCACATTGCACGCACCGAACCACCCTGGTTGCTTGCTCGACAGTCGAGGGCCGCACCCGATCTCTTCTGATTAAACCGGGCAGATGACCTGCTAACGCCAGACATTGCTTGTGACCTCGCCCTCATACCCACTCCGTATCAAAAAAAGGAACTCCTCTCCCCTGCGCCGCGTATAAGGGTGCAGGGGGAGGGTCCCGAATGAAAAGTCAACGTGCGGTTCAAAATGCCAGGCAAGGCGCAGGCTGCAAGTGGCTCCAGGCAATTCAAGTCCCCGCAATAGGATTGCTCCTTTTGGGGGCTCTACCCCTATTCGCACAAAACAAGAAGGACTCGGACGCGACCGGTCCCGGGAAAAGCAACAGCGTCGGGTTCATCGCCAGCAAGGAGGCGAGTGCTGAGGATGTTGGTTTGCCTTTGTATCCCGGGGCGCGTCCGCGCAAAGACCATTCCGACGACAGTTCGGCGGTTCAACTTGGCTTGTGGGGTGGCGGCTCGGGTTTCAAGCTGGTCGTGCTGAAGTTGGAGTCGAATGACGCCCCCGAAAAAGTGGCGGCCTTTTACCGCAAAGCGCTGGCCAAGTACGGCAGAGTCTGGAATTGCGCCGACTCCACCAAGGCCGCGGACGAGATGGAAAAGAACGTCTCGCCCAATGAACTGGACTGCCAGGACGACCATCCGGAAAGCGGAGAAACCGTCCTGAAGGCGGGCACCAAAGCCAGGCAACATGTTGTGGGAATCAAGCCGGAGGAGGGCCTTAGTATTATTCAGCTAGTCTACGTCGAGGCGCCCGTGTCCGACAGCAAGAAGTAACGCGGACATCCCTTCGCTGCGCTCAGGGCGGGCTCTGCCCGCTGTAATATGGGCATCCCTCCGCTGCGCTCAGGACAGCACCTATAATAAAATGGTTCCTGACACCATTTCCCCCGGTTCCTGACACCATTTCCCCCGGTTCCTGACACCATTTCCCCCCTTTGACACCATTTCCCCCCTTGCTGGACGCCCACGGAATCGCCTACGATGAACGGTACGTGTTGGATTGAAAAGGATTGTCCCGCCCCTTCAGGGCTCGGGTATCGGCTTGGGTCCCGCTGACCCAGGCCTTCGGCCTGGGCTTTGTTATTTCGCCCCTTTGGGGCTCCAATTACGAAAACGGTTCCTGACACCATTTCCCCCCTCACCATTTCCCCCCTGACACCATTTCCCCCCTGACACCATTTCCCCCCCTGACACCATTTCCCCCCCCGGTTCCTGACACCATTTCCCCCCCACCATTTCCCCCCTGACACCATTTCCCCCCCCTGACACCATTTCCCCCCCCCTGACACCATTTCCCCCCGCTTTCTGCCGGAAAAACTGGACAACGAGGTGTCCCCATCGGCCTCCGAAAGAAAAGGACGCCGCAACTTTGTTACGGCGCTACACTACAACCGTTTGTAACATCATGGCGAGAAAAGACGCGGACTCGCCGCGGCGAGCGCGCGCTACGAACTTTTTGTGAACATGCGGCTACGGCGATCAAGGCCCCGAACCGCGGGCCGTGGCAGGGGGAAAGCCGCAGACTCTCCGAGATGCGAGAGTCTGCGCTACCCGGCTTCGATGTGCATACGCGCATGTAATGCCTAAAAGCCGCGGACCTTGAACCCCAGGTCTGATTGGATAACGGCATCGGCTCCAGTCCGGTAGACTTGGAAGTGCTCAACGACCAAGGCGAGCCGGGAAAGGAGCCGAAGCCATGCAGCATTTTATCGGATGTGACGTGCACACGCGCAACCAAGTGGTGGCCTGGATCGAGGAGGAAACGGGAGAGATCAAGAAGCGGCGGTTGGAGCACGAGGGCAAGGAAGTCAAAGAGTTCTACGCGCAGTTTCCGCGGGGGACGGTGGTGGGGATCGAAGCGACGTTTCCCGCGCATTGGTTCGAGCGGTTGATGGGAGAACTGGGGCACGAGTTGTGGGTGGGCGACGCGGCGCGCATTCGGGCCAGCGAGGTACGCTATCAGAAAACGGATTGCCGCGACGCCGAGCTGCTGCTGGATCTGCTGCGCACCGGGCGCTTCCCGCGCATCTGGGTTCCCTCCCTGGCAGAGCGCGATCTGCGGCAGTTGCTGGTGCATCGGATGAAGCAGGTGCGGGCGCGCACCCAGGTGAAGAACCAGTTGCACGCCCTGGCGATCAGCCAGGGGGTGTGCCGGAAGGGCAAGCTGTGGAGTGTGAAAGGAAGGAAAGAACTTGAGAGCCTCGCACTGTTGCCCTGGGCGGCGCGGCGGCGAAAAGAACTGCTGGAGTCGCTGGACCGGCTGGACGAGCAGGTGCGGGAACTGGACCGGGCGGTGGAAGAAGCCGGCCGCGCGCGCGAGGAGGTGGCACTGCTGCGCACCCATCCGGGAGTGGGCATGGTGGTGGCCCTGGCCTTCGTACTGACGGTGGGACCCGTCGAGCGCTTCTCCAACAGTCGCAAGCTGGTGAGCTATTGGGGACTGAATCCGCGCGAGAACTCCTCGGGTGGCCGGCAGCGCCTGGGCTCGATTAGTAAGCAAGGGAACACGATGATGCGCTGGCTGCTGGTGGAAGCTGCGCAGACGGCGGCGCGCCTGGATCCGCAGTTGCGCCGCATTTATCAACGCTTGAAGAAACAGAAGACGAGCGCCGTGGCGAAAATCGCTGTCGCCCGCCGTCTGGCAGTTCGGTTGTTCTGGATGCTGCGTACGCGCCACAATTACACGCAGCTCGTTCACATGTCCGGCAGCCCGGGTAGCGCGGTGGTTCCGCCCAAAGCGGAACCGACGGTCTGATTGGGCGCCGGGCCTCCCCGCACGACGGCGGGGAGGTCGCACGGTGAATCATGGTGCCCGCCGCCCGTGATGGTGAAAACGCGCAGCGGGATCGCATAGATGAGTGGTGGAACCCCAGCGGTCCACCGTGAGATTCGAGGAGGCGAGCCTTGGTCGGTTTGAGCCCAAAACGAATCCCACAAGGGGAAAGGCGCGAGAAAAACCTCACCGCCACCCCAACGGAGAAATATTGCTTGACAACGCCGATGCCGTTATAGACGCGCTACTTGCTGACTTTGTGAACCAACTTAGGGGACACGACGCTAGGACTCTGAGAGAGGGAGAACGTGTGCTTCTGGTGGTCGGTGGGGTGCTGAACATCGAAAGCCTGACAGGCCATTGCCTTGACGAGCGGTTAGGCGTAAGCTGCGAGTTGAAAGGAACTTGCGGGCATTTTTTTGGGCATGCCCGCACTATAAACTATGTCTAATTACTTGCAAACTGATTAGCAACCCTATTTTTTAATGAAATCTCTTTTATGGGGGTATGTAGCCATGGGAACGAATAATTTAGCTGATATAAACAAACTGGTTAATGTCTTTAGGCCAGTGTATTATTTCCACACGGCAGAGAGATTCTATCCGTGCAATTTAGGTGATTTTATCAGCCACTGTTCTCTTGGCTACAAGGGTGAGGATGGGAAAGTGGAGGAAATTATTCCACATCCTCGCCTGAACAGCAGGACAATCCGTGCGGACAAAGACGCGCTTGCTGAATCTGGAATTAAGCTTGCGGATATCCACATCCACAATCTCTCCTGGAAAACGGTAGATTTTTCAGATTCTCCAGATGCAAGCAAATACTGCTATATTGAGCACCGAAATGACTATATTTTAAAGCTGGTTAATAAGGCCATTCTACCAGGCAATTTGACGGGTGGAGCTACCGGGATTGCTACCTATTTTGACACACAGATAAGAAGCGGAAATGAGAAAACAAGCTATGAAAACGGTTTCCCGTTTTGTCCGGAATATTGGGTTCATCCAGATCCGGCCATATGCCAGACGACGGCAAATCAGACCCTGCGTGCCAATAAAGAAATAGTTTTTACCTCCAATCCTCAATATTGCCACATATCGAAGCGGCTCATTAACGGCGAACATTATACCGATCTCATTTATACGACCTTTTTGGCTTTCAATGGATCGATCAGTATCATTCCGGGTGTTGGGACCCACTTGATTGATATTGAGGTGGTCGGGATACGGTTCAAAGGGGAAAACGTTTCAGAATCGATTGTGCCTTTTCGCTATTATTTCGCTGAGCATGGGGGATATAGCTGGTATAAACCCAAAGATTGCGAATTTATGGCAATGGAAGGGCAGGATGGGTTGAAAAGCAATCACCTGATAGTCTATTTTGGTAGGGAAAGCCATGAAGCTTACCCAAAACCCGGGGTGTGGCAGCGTATCTTCGGTATTGCGAATGATCTATGTAATCAGGGTGTGCTTTGGAAGCCGCCAGCTGTTTATCTAAGTCATCCAACAAAGGATGTACTCGACGCAATTAATAATGATTTTAACAAGACCCAGAAGGATGGAGTTAAGAAAACTATCATGCTTATTCCAAAGGATGATGGAGATCGTGGACCGGATTGGTACTATTTTGTGACACAGGGTACATTGCCGGGTTTCGATAGAGCAAAGCTGGAGTTTCGTGAATCGGCAAGTGATAACACATCAAAGAAAGCCAGTGAGCGCGAGATGGGTACATTTATTGATAAAGCGGTTCCTACGAGTCTCGAATTTATTGGGACTCGTGATAATGGTTCACGTCAAGGGGAAATCCATGATGGCAACACATCAAAAACGCCATCGACCGGAAAGCTTGTCTTGGAAAGAACCTCTCTATCAACTGAAGAACCATCAGGAAAGGATTTGATGGACATAGTAAAACAAATGATATTGCCGACACAATCTGCGGGACACAAGTGTGTGTATAATATGTTGAGTAACATGACCACAATTGTCGATGCGTATCAGCCGGGTTGGGGTTCTCAAAGCCATGAACCGTGTGGTGTTGATAGAGAACATTATCCAATCTGGTATCACAAGGAAAATATGGGTCCTTTTGACCTGCAAGTGTGGCTACACAGTACAAAATCATTGGAAGCGTTACATCCGGGGGATGATAAAAAGGGTTATCCTGGAGGGATAGGATGTTTTGGTTTGGAACATTTAGTTCTCGAACTCCTGCCCAAGCATTCTTCTAACAATTCTATTATGTTCAAAGCTTCATTGGAGCAGGGCAAAACGATAAAAATTACCGCAAATGCAGAGATTAGAACAAAAAAGAACAGGCGCGGTTTTGAACTTTCCAATCCCCATGCCTTCTGTTCAATAAATATTGATAAACTTGAGTTGGAAATCGAGTGCAAGGTTAACATACCGGTGGCAATCTCTGATAGAGGAGTTACCAGATTTTGTATTAATGAGGATGGCGATCATACTCCAGAACCAGCCGCGACTGGATGGTTTGTGCCAAATATCCAGTGGCCACACAACGACCGTTTCCAAGGAGATGAAGATGCATCGGAGCATTGTAAAGATGGATTGCCCCCTGATGCTGTACTGAATAAAGATGACTTTGCGAAAGTCATGAATGGCACCTGTAGCATAAACCTAGTGGATCAGAAGTTTAACATAGACGTCGAATTTATCGGCTTTATGGGAGGGCATTCAGGCGCTGCTAAGGAATTCGGTAATCTTCTCCAGTTGGGCAACATTGATGGGCTTTTGGCATTAGTATTTGCATTGTGCGGGGATTTAGTTCCATTGTGGTATCCCGCAACATGGGTTCTTAGAAAAATAACGAATTTGTTCGGGAGCGTGGCACCGCTGAAACCCGCTCCAATTGAACTCATATTTGGTGCAGTCAAAAATAAGCTTGAGAGCATGGCTGCGGATCAGATAACAAGCTTTTTCAATTACCCGCCCAAATTATAAACTATAAAAGAGAATGTCAAGGAACCTTCTTTCTGACACGAATTGACCATACGCCGGGGAAGCCCCGTACGCCCGCAATAAAAAGATTGTAGCGCGGACCTGCTTTACAAGGTCCGCGGCTTTTACGCCTTGCACGCCGTTGGGGGTGCGCGTAGATTATCCCCGTGTCGCGTCTACGCCGGCCGTTTCTGTTCGACCGATTCATTTTCGGCGGGAAAAGGTGGGCGGGAAAAGGTGTCAGGGAGCGCCGGGATAAACCGGTGCGAGTTCCGAAAATTCTGACCCCCTAAATTCCAGAAATTCTGAGCCGTTTGAGAAGAGCGGGAAGAGTTAGAAACTTCCCTTTGCGCCGCTTTGTTGTTGGTATTCGAGCGGGGCGGAGGGAGGAGGATGTTGGGGATGTTAAAACGACACGAGATCGAAGTCTTACTGAAGGCGGGTCACGCGAAGATTGAAGTGGCGGGGTTGGCGGGAGTTTCCCTGAGCTCCATCAAGCGTATCGCGGAGGAAGTTCCCGTTGTGCACGTTGACGATGCCGCGGAGCGAGGCAAGCGGCGGATTGGCCGGCCCAGCCAGGTCGAGAATTTCCGGAAACTCGTGGTGGAGATTTTGGAAGACAGGGCCGACCTGCCGTCGGTGGAGGTGTTGCGGCGAGTGCGGCAGGCGGGCTACGCGGGAGGCAAGAGCGCGCTGTACGGCTTGGTGGCTTCTTGGCGGCCGAAGGAGGTGAAACCCCTGGTGCGGTTCGAGGGTCTGCCCGGCGAATTCAGCCAGCACGATTTCGGGCAGGTGGACGTGGAGTTTCGGGACGGATCGGTGCGGCGCATCCACTTCTTTGCCTCGCGTCTGAAGTACTCGCGCTGGGTGCGTGTCTCGCTGGTAAAGGATGAGACGGTGGAGAGTCTGGTGCGGAGCTTGGCGCAGCATCTGGCGAGTTGGGGAGGAGCGCCGCTGGTGTGCGTGTTCGACCGGCCCAAGACCGTGGCGCTGAAGTGGCGGAGGAATGGTGAGGTGAGCGAATGGAATCCGGTCTTCGCCTGCGCCACCTTGGAGATGGGTATTGGGGTGGAGCTGTGTTGGCCTTACCGGGCGCAGGAAAAGGGAGCCGTGGAGAACCTGGTGGGTTTCGTGAAGGGCTCCTTCTTTAAGGTGCGCCGCTTCCAGGACCCCGAGGATCTGGAGCAGCAACTGGGCGAGTGGCATCGGGAAGTGAACGAGGAGCGACCCTGCCGGGCGACGGGAGTGATCCCCGTCGTACGCCTCGCCGAGGAGGCGCCGCGCCTGCGTGCCTTGAAGGTGGGGCCGAAGGAGTTGGCCTTGCGCATCCCGGTCTATGTAGGCCCCACCGGGACCGTGATGCACGACGGCCATGCCTACTCGATGCCGCCGGAGGCGATCAGCATGCCGGGGACGCTGTATTTGTACGCGGACCGGGTGCGCATCGTGGCCGGCCGGCACGAAGCGGTGCATCCCCGAAAGTTCGCTCCCCACGAGGGCTCGACGCTGGCGGCGCACCGCGCGGCGCTAGTGGCCGCCGTGTCCGGTAAGCGTGGCAAGCGTTATCTGAAAAGGCAACAGCTGTTGGATTTGGGCGAGCCGGCTTTGCGCTATCTGACCGAGATCGTGCATTGCCGACCGCGGCAGTGGCTGGGCGAAGTGGATCGCTTGCACGAGGTCCTGCAGAGCCACGGTCCGGAGGTTTTACGGCGGGCGATGGAGGAGGGGCTCAAAGAGGAGGTCTTCAGTGCCGCCTACGTGGAGAACTTCCTGCAACGCTCCCTGGTTTTCCAGGAGGCGGTGCCGTGAGGAGATACCCCCGCCGTCGTCGCTGTGGAAATGTGGGAATCCGGCGTTCTTTGCCGGATTTCCAAGCGCGGAGGGAAGGGTGGAAAACTCGCCGTTTGAGTTTTCCACGCTTTCCTCGGCGCGTCATTTCCACAGCGACCCTCTCCTCTCTCCCCCTCGGGGTATCGAAGGGGGAGCAGCACCCGCGACGGCGGAGGTTCTTGTTTCGGGTACGAGCGCGAGGGGAGAAGCTTTTTCCCCAGGAGGTGAAGTCGTGAAGGGCGCCAACGATAATCCTGTTGCTCAGAGCCGGAGCCTCTCGGAGGCGGAGCGCGAGGCTCTGTTCAAGCGTCTCCACTTGGCACACATGCGCCGCATCTACCAGGACGTCGCTGTGCAGGCGGAGAAGGAAGGGTGGTCCTACGCCGACTTCCTCACTCTCTTGTTGGCGGAAGAGGTGGCGGGAAGAAAGCAAACGCGTCTGCAGCGCCTCACGCGCAGCGCCCACTTTCCTTTCCTCAAGACCATGGACGAGTTCGATTTCTCGCTCCAGTCCACGCTGCGCCTGGCGCTGCTCGGCTCCTATCTGGGAGCCGAGTTGGTCAGCGAGGGACGCTCCCTCATCCTGCACGGCAAGACCGGGCGCGGGAAGACTCATCTGGCCGTGGCCATCGGCTATCGTGCCATCCAGAACGGTTTCGAGACGCTTTTCACCACCGCCGCGGAGTTGATCGAAGATCTCTCCAACGCCAGCAAGAAAGGAAGGCTCCAGGAATCGCTCGCCACCTACACGCACCCCCACGTGTTGGTCGTCGACGAGGTCGGCTACTTAACCTATGCGCCCGACGCCGCCAACGTCCTTTTCCATGTGGTGAACAACCGCCACTTGCGCAAGCGGCCCATGATCTTCACCACCAACAAGCCCTTGAATGAATGGGGGAAGGTGCTGCACGACGAGGACCTGGCCGCCGCCATCCTCGACCGTGTCCTGGAACGAGGAAGGTTCATCCGCCTCGATGGACCCTCCGGACGCACACGTCATCTTAAGTTGGAGGAGCCCTTGCCAGGCACCACAGAACGGTTCAGAATATCTGGAAATAACGGCTCAGAATTTCCGGAACCCACAACCGGCATATTGTAGGGGATGCAAGAGCCCTACGGGAAAGGAGCAGCGACTCCATCCTGGCCTCGAGTCTTGCGCCGGTCGTCGCGAGGCGGCAGGCGAAGCGTAGACAGAGGCACCGGTGGGCAGGGTATTGAGCTGCGAAAACTAAGATTCGGGTGCCGACCCGGTCCTGACTGTGGGAAGGCAAGATCGGCGGGCGGCGTTAAATCGCGAGTCGCACGCCGGGCCCGGCGTAGTCAAAGACCCCTGGCACGCCGCGAAACAATATGCACGAGAACCGGGAGACCTCTGGGGCGTCCCCCGCACGTGGGGACCGGTCCGGGAAGGCCAATAACCACAAGCCGGACGCGCACGCCCCGGAGGAGTCGGATCGCGCCGTATTACCGATGAAGCCGCCGAACAACGAGGCGCCAGCCTCGGCGGAGGGGGTGGAGGGAAGGGCGCGAACCAAGGAGAACATCGGCCAGAGCCCCACGCCCCCGGCACAGCACGGGTACGGCGTGTCCCAGGGTTGGGCAGGTGTGCGCCATGCTTCGATTTGACGCTATCATCTGAGGTAAGAGCCGTGTGCGGTAATGCCGCTCGCACGGATCCGCGCGGGGGGCGGTCAGCAATGGCCGTCCCTACCGCGAGTGTGCCGAGCATGTTCGACAGCTTGAGGGTGAAAGTCCCTTTGACAACCTGATGGAGGTGAAGTCATAGCAAAGCGCAAGGGCGTCGCCGCGAGGCGGGGTCTGAAGGAAGCGTGGAGCAAACGCACGAGCCGATGTACAAGAACCGGATGGGAGGCATACGGTGCCGGACGAGCGAGCTCGCGTCCGCGAAGTCCATATCCATCAAAGGCACCGGTTGTAGATTCGGCGGCTGCGTGCGGAAGGCGGTCGAGCTTACCTCGGGAGATCTGCTGCTAGTCCGGGATAGCGGACTGAGGGTCGAGTGATCGGCCCTGACCGGGCGGCAGAAGTCAGCAGAGGGCAAAGTAGTCCGTCCACCGACGGACGAAGGCCCGAACGGTCCCCGCAAGGGGTTGATGGGAGTGGCCAGTAAGCGGCGCGACTCATGAGCGACAAGCGGCAGAAGAACCAGCTAGTGTTGGCCTTCCTGGAAGAAGGTAGGGGTGAAGCCCCGAACCGCTCTCAGGAAGGGACCGAATCGCTCACGGCGAAGCGCGGAGCCGAAAGCCCGGCCATTGGCGAACAGTTGATGGAGGAAGTCTGCGAGCGGGAAAACTGCAAGCAGGCATTGGCACGAGTCCAGGCCAATAAGGGGAGTCCGGGGGTGGACGGCATGACCGTCCACGAACTTCCCGGATACCTGAAGCAGCACTGGCCGGTTATCCGGGAACAGTTGCTACGCGGAAGCTACCAGCCGCAACCGGTAAAACGGGTGGAAATACCCAAACCGGACGGAGGGGTGAGGAAATTAGGCATCCCAACGGTGTTGGACCGCTTTATCCAGCAGGCGGTGATGCAGGTTCTGCAACGCAAGTGGGATCGGACGTTTTCCGAACACAGCTATGGGTTTCGCCCTGGGCGGTCGGCGCATCAGGCGGTGGCACAGGCGCAGAGGTATATCGCCGAAGGCTATCGCTGGTGTGTGGATATTGACTTGGAGAAATTTTTCGACCGAGTCTCGCACGACAAACTGATGGCGAAAATCGCTGAACGGGTCAGCGACAAGCGTCTGCTGAAGTTGATCCGGGCGTTTCTCACGGCAGGAGTATTGGAAAACGGGCTGGTGAGTCCGGTGGATGAGGGGACGCCGCAAGGTGGGCCTCTGTCGCCCTTGTTGAGCAATATCGTGCTCGATGAGTTCGACCGGGAGTTGGAGCGGAGAGGTCTCCGGTTCGCGCGGTATGCGGATGATAGCAATATCTACGTTCGCAGCCGACGAGCCGGGGAGCGAGTGATGGCTAGCGTCAGGCGATTCATCACGACGAAGCTCATGCTCAAGGTGAACGAGCAGAAGAGTGCGGTAGCGCGACCTTGGGAGCGGAAGTTTCTGGGCTTTAGTTTCACGTCGGGGCGGGTGCCCAAACGGCGGATGGCGCCGAAAGCGGTGCTCCGGTTCCGCGTGAAGGTTCGGGAACTGACCGACCGGACACGAGGCCGAAGCACGAAACAGATGGCGACAGAACTAACCCGATATCTACAGGGTTGGATCGGCTATTTTGGGAAGTGCCAGACGCCCTCGGTGTTAGCCAGCCTGGAGGAGTGGGTCCGGCGTCGGCTGCGGTCGGCGATCTGGAAGCAGTGGAAGCGAGGACGGGCACGTTATGCCGAGCTGCGGAAGCGAGGCGTGGGCACGATCCTGGCCGCCCAAACGGCGGCCAGTGCCCATGGTCCTTGGCGGCTGGCCAACAGCCCGGCCCTCGCGCTGGCACTGCCCAATGCTTACTTCGACTCGCTCGGGATTCCCCGATTGACGGTTCGCTAATCGCTCAACCCGCCGAACCGCCGTATGCGGACCCGCATGTACGGTGGTGTGGGAGGGGAGGAGCCGTGAGGCTCCCCCCTATCCCGATCTACCTTTTCCCGCGATGTAAGGGGCCGGGTCAGCCTGAACTTCAGAAAAATGGAACTTCGCAAGGCTGTTTAAGCATTAATTTTCGGGTGGGAAATTCAAGAGAGGAAAAGAAGAGAGAAACGGTGTCAGGAAGAGAGAAACGGTGTCAGGAACCGTGGAAGAGAGAAACGGTGTCGGAGAGAAACGGTGTCAGGAACCGAGAGAGAAACGGTGTCAGGAACCGTTTTCTTCCTCCTAGGTGGGATTGAGGGCAGAACCTTGGCGGCGCGGTGACCGCTTTCCGCGGTGCGGGGATTTGTACGGCGCGCGGCTCTTGGGCAGGAGCCGACCGGTCGATCGACGACTCTCGCGCACCAGATCCAGAATTTCTTTCCGGGAGAGACCCGCATCGATGCCCGGCACATCCAGCGGTGAACCGGAACGCGCGGCCGGGCGGACCAAAAAGGCCTGCCCATCGCGGCGGGGACAGGAACCCGGGACAGGCACCATATTTCCGATTACAGACGTCATAGCTTCCGCCGCCTCCCACTGGGGGTTAGGGATTGGGAAGTAGGGTCCTATAACCACCCCCCGTCGCTGACCGCTCCGACCCCTCCTGAATCAGGAGGGGAGCCCGTCCGCCCGTCCTGGCAGCCTGGGGCGCGGAGCATCCGCCGGTCTTCCTCTGTGCCTCCGTGCCTCTGTAGTGAAGGTTGGTCTGGGGGATTGGGTGGGTCGCCCCCTTTAGGGCTCGGGGTTGATGGGGGTTCCGTTGACCCAGGCCGTTGGCCTGGGCTTCGTTATTTCGCCCCTTTGGGGCTCAAAAACCTGCGCCTGATTGGACCGCCCCTTTGGGGCTCAAAAACCTGGACTTCGTTATTTCGCCCCCATTGGGGCTCAAGGACAAAGGCGGCCTTTGCGCCAATGGAAGCGCAGGGCGGCAAGGTCAGTGGCGGCCTGTGGCGGCGTGACCCGCCGTATCCACGAGGTAGAGCGCCGCGTCGTGGCCGAACGGTGGAGTGAACGATTGCGATGACGCACCGGAAGGGATGGGCTTCCCGGCGATGGTAGCCCCGGTCGCGGGGTCGAACCACTCCACGGCCAAGGTCCTGGAACTTGACATGGCGGAGGTGTTCACCGTGAACGAGCCACCGGAAGGAGCGTAAACCAGGTACTCCGCACCATGGGAGGGCGTCTGGGCAAGACAGTACCCTGTCGAACAGAGATCGCTACGGAGGGTGACGTTGGCAAGATTCACCCGGCGGGAATATCTCAGAATGTACCCCAGGTTTTCACGCAAATTCTCCCACCGCGGGTCCGGTGCACGGCATATGGCGTCGGTGGGAGAAACGCACAAGTTACGGTTCTCGCGGGGGTAAAACAATACGTAAGGGTCCATGAACAGCACCTGATTGCCCGTCATGAAGTTTTCCCAGGCATAATTGCGATTCTGCTGTGGCGTCTCGTTCCAAATCTCCCAGTAACTATGGTCACTGTCATTGATGTTGACCTTGCAGGCCGGATTCCCGCTTCCGCAGGACCGGTTCGGCGAAATCCTGACCTGCGGCGCCACCCAGTCCGCGTCGGAGTTGTAAAGGGTGGCATCCGGGGACCCGGTGAGCGCCGCGTAACCAATGGGGTGCCGCTGCGCCTTGGCGGACTCATAGGCTCGAATATGCGAAATCTGGTGGCTGTTCCACCACTGGGAATCACCGGGAGCTTCCTCGGAAACGATCCACAGGACGTTAGGCAAATCGTTCAAGGTGTCAATCATCTTTTCGACGTATGCGTTCTGGAACGCGGTGATGGTGTTGGGCGCGGTCATGGTAATCGAACCCAACCCCTTGGGTCCGCCGGCATAACCGTCGTCAACGCCATTGATATTGTTGGCGCCGGTGAAAGGGTAGCCGTCGCTCGGGCAGCGGAAGCCGTTGAGCCATTCACCGGTGAAGAGATAGACGCCCACGAAGATACCCGCATGGTTCAGAGCCTGCGCCCGAGTCCGCAAGCGATCAAAAAAGCCCGGGTCGAATTTGGTAAGATCGAATTTCAATCCGCCGTCGGTCGCTTTCCCGGGACCTGTCCGCAGCCAGGGATGCGGGCTAACCGTCAGGTCCGGCGGAGAACTCGCGGTGCTGGGAAGACCGCAGAACTTCGGCAATTCCGTGCGCCACAGCAAAGTAAAATTGTGCCCGTGGGTGGTGAGGAAGTTGACGTAAGCGGGGAAATCCAAAGTCTGCACCGAGCCCAGGCTACCCCAATCCTGAAGCGTGTTCCACGTCTGCGATCCGTTTAAGATCAGAACGGCGCCGTTCGCGTCCTTGAAATAGTTGGCGCTAGCAGAGGCCACGAGCGGCCCGGCGACCTGGCCAGCCATGGCTACCTGGGCGCCGGACAATGCCAAGAGAAGGAACCTCAACACCTGGCCGCTGAAAACCCGGCTTCCGTGTCGCACGAATTGTGGGCGAGTATTCATGCAAGGAACCTCTGAAACCGGAAAGTCAACCGCTACGAACAACCAATCCATACTGTACCACTACCAGACGACCACTTTCTGACTTCACGAATAGCGCGCCCGCCGCCGAATGGGTTCAAGGGCGCCGGCGCCAACCAGTAAGCCCGCCGCCAGGACATACATTCCAGCCACCCAGGCGAAAGCCGGTTTGTACCCGTGCAGGTCGATGATGGGCCCAAGGACGAGTTGCGATGCGGCCCCGATGAAAGTCCCGGCAGCGCCGGTCATGCCATAGAGGATGGCCACGTGCTTGGGGGGAGAAATCTCCGTGATGACGGTGTGCAGATTCGTCGACATGGCTTGATGGGAAAGAAGCGCCAGGCTGACCAGCCCCATGGCCAGGCTCGTGTTCGGCGCGAAACCGGCGGCGGCGCTGCAAGCGCACAGAAAGGCGAAAACCAGCATGACGGTCTTGGGACTGCGATACAGGCCCCAGCCCCTGCGGATTAGAGCACTGCTCGCGGCCGCCCCGGCAAAGGGTCCGAGGAAGGCGCAAAAGTAAGCCACCCAGAGAATTCTGCCCACCCTGGCAAGGGAAAGCCCGCGGGCTTCCTGAAAGTAGCCGGGAATCCAAAACAGATAAAAGTACCAGGCGGCGTCTGCGCACGCCCGCGCCGCCAGGACGCACCAGTACTTCCGTGTCTTGAGGACCTCGCCCAGCGTCGCTTCTCGATCGGCGGGAATGTCGGGCATGGAATCGCCTGCATCCACCGGCGCCGGGTCTGGGGTACCCTCCGTGGGCGGGATTTGCCGTTGGACCCAAAGCCAGGCTGGAACCAGCAACAAGCCGAGCGCGCCGATCAGAAGAAACGCTGCCCGCCATCCGTAATGAAGGGTGGTCCACGCCACCAGCGGAGGTGTAATCAACATCCCCAGGCTGATGGCCGAGAGGATGGCGCCCACGGCCTTGGCGCGGCTGGCAGGTGGAAACAACCCGGCGGCGCCGCGCATGGCGGTGGGATAATAGCTGCCTTCTCCCATCCCCAGCATGGCCTGGCAAAAAAACAAGCTACGCAGTCCTTGCGCGAGCGAAAGCGCCATAGTGGCGAGCGACCAGAAGGCAACCGTCAAGGTAAACGTGCGGCGATACCCCAGGCGATCCGCGATTCGGCCTCCCAGGATGTAGAAGATTGCATACATCACCAGAAACGCATGGATGACCAGCCCATAGTCCGTGTTGGTGAGGGAAAGATCCCGCCGCACCTGCGGCATGACCACACCCAGCACCGAGCGGTCAATGTAGTTGGCCATCGAGCCCGCAAAAAGGAGCAGGACAATCAACCGGGGGAGAGAGTTTTGCCCAGCGGCTTTGTTCGGCATGGAAGAATGGCTTTATATTACACTGTGCTCAGTCCGAGGAGAACCCTTATGACCCATCGCCAACGCATTCTGGCCGCCATCCATGGCGAAGTGCCTGACCGGCTGCCCTGGGTTCCACGCTTGGAATTCTGGTATCGGGCGCGTCGGCGCCAAGGCACGCTGCCCGCAGAGCTTCGTTCCCTCACCCTTACGGAAATCACGGAACACCTGGGGGTTGGGTGCTATTCCTCCATCCCTGACTTTACTGACCTCACCGACCAAGACGCCATGATCGACCGCACGCTCGGCCTGTTTCATATTCCGGTTATACCTTACCGCATAACGCTGGAAGACGTGGATCGCCGCGTTACCCGCCACGGCCGCGAAACGGTGGTGGAATATCTCACGCCCGCCGGGTCGATTCGCACCGCCTCGGTCTTCACCGAGGAAATGCTGGATGCCGGCGCCTCCATGTCGTGGACTACCGAACATGCCATTCGCGAGCCGCGTGACATTGACGTGGTCGGGCACATCTTTTCGCACTTGCGAATCGAACCCCACTTCGCCGGCTACTTCGCCCGCTGCCGGGAGGTGGGCGAACAAGGCCTGGTGATCGGGTACCTCGAGGGTACGGCCGGCCCCATCCAGCACATCATGAAGGAACTCATGCCGCTCGAACAGTTCTTTTATGCCCTCCATGACTACCCGGAAAAAGTGCACCGGCTGGCAGACCAAATCAAGCCCTTCTTCCAGCAGATTCAGGCCATCGGGGCGGACTCCCCGGCGGAGGTCCTTCTCCTGGGCGGCAACTACGACGATTCCATCACCTACCCGCAATTCTTTGAGAAGTATATCTTCGCTGACCTGCGCGATTACGCCGAGGAACTGCATGGCCGGGGCAAGTACCTGATGACCCACACCGATGGCGAGAACCAACGGCTCTTCCCCCTTTACCGGCGGGCCGGATTCGATATCGCCGATTCCGTGTGCCCCTATCCGATGACCCGATGCCGATTGGATGAGATTCGCGCCAACTTCGGCGACCAGGTCACCATCTGGGGCGGGATTCCCTCCACGCTGCTTTGCGCCGGCAGCACTCCGGAGGACGAGTTCCGCCGCTCCATCCATGAGACAGTCGAACGCTATGGCCACCAAAGCCACTTCATCCTCGGGGTCAGCGATATGGTGACGGCCGATTGCGAGTGGGACCGGTTGCAGTACATCACGGACAGGGTACAGGTTACAGGGAACAGGTAACAGGGGACCGCCTCCCCATGAAAAAGGCCGATCCGATGGGTTTTGGGCTATACTAAGGGCTATGGATATCGAGCGGACCATGCAGTTCATCGTCGAGCAGCAGGCGCAGTTCTGGGCGTCAGCGCAGAAGCACGATCAGCAGATCGCCGACCTGAAAGCTGTTATGGCCAAGCATGACGAGCAGATTGCCAAGAACAGCGAGCAGATTGCAGCCCTGACGGCTTCCATCCAGAAACACGATGAACAGATTGCAACCCTCACCAACCTGGTTGGCCGCGTGGCCCAGGCCGGAATTCACCTGGCCGGGCAGATGCAAGGTCACGAAGCCCGCCTGGCATCCTTGGAAACAAAGGCGACTCAGCTCTTCGAGCGCATGGACCGCTTTATCCAGGGGCTCGAAGGCAACGGCCACAAACCCCTATCACCTTAATGGTAATTGCGGAACTGCGGAAAATACTCCCCGGTGAAGAACTCGCGGAGGACGCCAAGGTTCGCGCCGTCTGCGGAGTGCCGAGGAAAAAGGCCGCCGGGGTGAAATTTCGGCTATACTAAACGCCATGGATATCGAACGGACCATGCAGTTCATCGTCGAGCAGCAGGCGCAGTTCTGGGCGTCAGCGCAGAAGCACGACCAGCAGATTGCCGAGCTGAAAGCTGGTATGGTCAAGCATGACGAGCAGATTGCCAAGAACAGCGAACAGATTGCCAAGAACAGCGAGCAGATTGCAACCCTCACCAACCTGGTTGGTCGCGTGGCCCAGGCCGGAATTCACCTGGCCGCGCAGATGCAAGGCCACGAAGCCCGCCTGGCATCCTTGGAAACAAAGGCGACTCAACTCTTCGAGCGCATGGACCGCTTCATTCAGGGCCTCGAAGGCAACGGCCACAAACCCCTAATACGATAGTGGTAATTGGCGAGCTTACGTGCCACGGAGCTGGCGGGCCCGCCGGAAGAACGCGGCTCCCACCAGGATCGTCGCGCCCCCCAAATACAGGAGAGCGTAACGGCCGGCCTGCGGACCGCTGGCGTTGCCGGTGAAGTCAAGTCCCGGGACCCGGTTGAGCGGGCCGATGTACCACAATGCGGTGTATAGGCCTTCAAAGAATTTACTGGTGCCGCTCCAGACCCCCAGCGCCAAGGCCAACGAGGGGATGAACAGTACGCCGGCGGCCCAGGCCAATAGGCCAGCGCCATGCCCGGCCAGCGCCAACCGGACGGCGGCCCCCAGGCCCGTGAGCGCCGCCACCAAGATGCCGGCCATCCATGCCGCCGGGAACTGCCGGGGCAAAATCCGCGCACAAGAAAAGAGCAGTTGTTCGGTGCCAAAACGCGTTTCGCGCGTGCCCAGTGCGGACCATACGAGGATAGGCCAGAGCCAGGCGACCGCCAACAGGGGCCCGCGCGAGACCTCCAAGGGCGCGGCGAACTGGGCGATCAGTAATCCTCCCGCCACCGCGTACCACCACCAACGATAACCCTTCAAAGCGAGCCGCAGTTCGGCCGCCAGAAGTCGCCAGGGGCCGGAATGTCGCGCATCCGAGGCGAGCGGCGCGAGACGGATCGAAGTGGCGACGGGCGCTCGCACCGTGGGGAACTCCGGCGTTACTCCGGCCGGCGTGGCTACCCCCTTCGACCGAGGCTTGGCGCCCGGCTTCCGGCGTGATCTTGCCGGGTCAAACCGGTCGAAAAACCACGCGCTGCAGAATACCAGAGCGAACGCTGCAGCTATCCAAGCCAGACGCGCGATGACAACCCCAGGGGTCCATTCCACACCCTTCCAATGAAAACCCGTAGCCAACTTGACGGACTTATCGGCCACGGTGAGTGAAAAGCTATCCACGTAACCCGGAATCCCCGCGCGCGCCGCCGGGACCATGCTTTGATACACCATCCAAAGGCCCGTGGGATCGAGTTGCGGGAGCCCCGTCAGTCCCGGCAGGCCAATACCAAAAGCCCAGAGAAAAAACCACAGAACGTTGCCGAAACCCCCGCGAAGAAAGCTGAACGTCTCGAACAACACGGCCATCGCGGCCGTCATCGCCATGGCGGGCAAGGTGAGGAGCAGGAAAGGCGAGAGCAGAGCCCAGGCGTGGAAGGTGCGGTCCTCAGCGGCGAGAAGCTGCATGGCCACAGCCGCCACAGCCAGCACGGCAACCATGGAGACCAGCACCGCGAAGTTGCTGAGGAATTTTCCCAGGAGATAGGAAATCTTCGTGAGCGGGGTTCCGGCGAGAATCTCACCCACCCGTGTTTGGCGGTCACGGTCCACGGCGTTCTTGACGATGTAGAAGCCCACCAGCGAAACAAACGTCGTCGTCACCAGCGATACCATGGCGCCGATCCACGCAGAGGTATACAAGCCGCGATAATCGCCCAGGCGCAGCGAGATGCGCCCCGTGCCGGCGGCATAACCCAGGTAGACCGCGAAGAGCAGAGTAACGAGATAGCTGTAGCGGCGCACCCGCTCGAGAAAGTCAGCGCGGGCAATAGCATAATTCACACGCAGGGCGCTCATACCGCGGCCTCGGCGGCAGCACGGTGGCGGTAGGCGGCAAGGGTGGCAAGATAGGCGTCCTCCAGCGACGGCTCCAGCGCCCGCGCGTCCGGCCGGGGAGCCGCATCGGCCACGACCCGCGCGTGTACACCGTCGTTACGATGCGCCGTGCTGCTGACCAGATGGTCCTGCCGAAGCTCGGGAAGCTCCCCGCTCGGGACCACGACCTCCCAGACCTTCCCATTGACGTGCGCCAGAAGCGCTTCGGGAACACCATGAACAACGAGCCGCCCCTGGGCGATCAGGGCGATGTCCGTGGCCACAGCCTCGACATCGGAGACGATGTGGGTGGAAAGTATAACGATCCGCTCGCCGGCAAGCTCGGAGAGTAGATTGCGGAACCGTACGCGCTCTTCCGGGTCAAGGCCGGCCGTCGGCTCGTCCACGATCAGAAGCTGCGGATCGTTAAGTAACGCCTGCGCGATGCCCACGCGCTGGCGCATGCCACCGAAAATCCTGCCAGCGGCCGCCGCGCGGCATCCACAAGATTCACCAGCTCCAGCAGTTCGCCGATGCGCCTTCGCGCGCTCGCCGCGTCCAGGCCCTTCACGGCGGCGAGGTACTCGAGAAACTCGACCGCGCTCAAATTGGGATAAATCCCAAAATCTTGCGGCAGATAACCGAGCACGGTGCGCAACGCGTCGGGATCGTGCTTGATGTCCGTCCCGTTCCAGAGCACTCGCCCTGCGGTCGGTAGGGTGATGGTGGCGAGAATGCGCATCAGGGTGGATTTCCCAGCGCCGTTGGGACCGAGCAGCCCCAGCACCCCCGGCCCCAGTTCCAAACCGAAACTGCGCAAGGCTGCCACGTTTCCGCGATAGGTCTTACTGACGTTTTCAATTTCGAGTTTCATATGCGTAAATGTCATTCTCAAAAGGAACACAACACGTTGCGAGGACCGGTTCCTCGGGTTATACTGATTCGCATGGATATCGAACGGACCATGCAGTTCATCGTCGAACAGCAGGCGCAGTTCTGGGCGTCAGCACAGAAGCACGACCAGCAGATTGCCGAGCTAAAGGCTGGTATGCTCAAGCATGACGAGCAGATTGCCGCCGTCACGGATTTGGTCGGCCGCCTGGCCCAGGCCGAAATCCGCTTGGTCGAGCGGATGGAGGGCCAAGAGGTCCGCCTGGCGTCTTTGGAAACAAAGACGACTCAACTCTTCGACCGGATGCAGGGCCAGGAGGCCCGCCTGGCGTATTTGGAAACAAAGGCGACTCAACTCTTCGAGCGCATGGACCGCTTCATCCAGGGACTCGAAGGCAACGGTCACAAACCTCCATCATCATAGCAGCCCCAGGCTGGCCCAGAGGTTGTCGACTTTCTTTTTCACCTCCGGGTCCATGACGATTTCATCCGGCCAAGGGCGGGTAAAGCCCTCGCTAGGCCATTTGCGAGTGGCATCAATTCCCATCTTGGAGCCGAAGTTGGGCAGGCGCGAGGCGTGCTCGAGCTGGTCCACGGGGCCGAGCGTAAACTGAATATCGCGCTCAGGGTCAATGTGGTTCAGGGCTTTCCAGGCGACTTCGCCCGCGTCGTGTACGTTCACATCGTGGTCCACCACCACGATGCACTTGGTAAACATGGCGCCGGGCAAACCCCAGATGGCGTGCATAACTTTCCGGGCATGACCGGGATAGCTCTTACGAATCGCTACCATCATCAAGTTATGAAACACCCCCTCGGCGGGCATGTGCATGTCCACGACTTCCGGCAGTTGCTTGCGCATCAGGGGCAGGAACAGGCGTTCCACAGCGTAACCCATCCAATAGTCTTCCATGGGCGGACGGCCGACGATGGTGGAAACGTAAAGGGGATCGCGCCGCCGGGTGATGCAGGTAATGTGGAACGCCGGAAACTTGTCTTCGAGCGAGTAGTAGCCCGTGTGGTCGCCGAACGGCCCTTCGGGGCGGATGTCGTCCAGGTCCACGTAGCCTTCCAGCACGATCTCGGCGTGGGCGGGAACCTCCAGGTCGACGGTCTCGCACTTCACCAACTCCACCGGCTGCTGGCGCAGGAAGCCGGCGAAAAGGAACTCGTCCAAATCTTCCGGCAAGGGCAGCACGGCGGAGAGCATGGTGACCGGGTCGGCTCCCAGCGCCACGGCCACGTCCATGCGGCGGCCCTTGCCTTGGCGGGCGAGCCAACGGAAGTGTTCAGCGCCGCCCTTGTGCACCTGCCAGTGCATTCCCGTGGTCCGCTCGTCATACACCTGCATGCGGTAACAGCCCACGTTGCGGCGGCCGTTCTTGGGGCTGCGCGTCACCACCATCGGAAAGGTGATGAACCGCCCGCCATCCTGCGGCCAACACTTCATGATCGGCAGGCGGGCCAGCGAAGGGTCTTCCCGCTCGAGGACTTCCTTCACCGGCCCCGAGCGCACGTTTTTGGGAAAAAACGAGCCGAGTTCGGAGAGCTTGGGAAGCAGCTTCACTTTTTCGAAAAAACCCTCGGGCGGCTTCATGTCGAGCAGATCTTCCATGCGGCGTGTCACGTCATCGAGCGAGCCAACGTCGAGCGCCATTTCCAACCGCCGCCGCGTCCCCAGCATATTGATGAGCAGGGGCATCGCGTAGCTCACGCCATCGCGCGCGGAGTGAGGCTTTTCAAACAGCAAAGCCGGCCCGCCCGCCTTGGAAACGCGGTCGGTGATTTCGGTAATTTCCAGATCGACGTCAACTTCCGCCGAAATGCGCTTCAGTTCGCCCTCACGTTCCAGGCGGGCAAGAAAATCACGCAGGTTGTTGTAGGCCAAGATAGAACCTCGGGAAAAAGCTTGAAGAGCGATCAGCGATCAGCTTTCAGCTCCTTGCTGTCTGTGGTCCGTCGTCCGTTGTCCGTTGCAGCCGCATCGCAACAGGCTTGGTAACCGAATTCACAACTGGGAAAAATCCCCAAAGCCACGGGCGACGGACAACGGACCACGGACAAAGGACAGCCTCCGTGCAGCATTACAGATTGAGCGGTCCAAATCAAGCTTTGTTGGCTTTGTACGGCTTGACATTGAATACCGCCCGCCGGAGACTGGAGTCATGACCCGGTAAGCATTGGCCTGCAATCGATGGTTCGCTGTGTGATTGCAGCGCGAGGTTCGCTGCGGTCAAATGTACCGGGCCAGGATTGATGTTGTCTTCGCTTCACCTCGTGCGGCGACCGGGACCCCGATGGCCTTCGCGTAGGTCGGCTTGGAGGAGTGCTGTGATCAGGAGGTCCCTCGTTCTTTAGCAGAGTTTCGAGAATTTCTAACTCGCCCATCCCAAATTTTCTTGCCCATCTTACGGGGCTGCGAATCTTTGAAAGGTCCAAGGTTCCTTTTCTGAGTCTACCGCGGCCCTGCGGGGAATTGAGTCCATCGTTCGCGATTCCGAAAGCGGCGAAATTTCCGGCCTGAATCGCACCGTGGAAATCCCTTACTAGCGGATCGACCTGATCGACGGCCCACCCGGGGAACAGGGGGCTGCGCCAGCCGGCAGGAATCACCTGTCTCGACAAATTGGCGGGGGGAGTATAATCTGCGGGAGCGGATGACGCAGACGGGGGGATGGGCACGGTGGGGACAGAGACGAAGCTCCTTGACATGGCGATGGGTTACATGCGGAGCCGCGTGGTATGCGCTGCCGCGAAGTTGCGAATCGCGGATGCGTTGTCAAAGGGGGAGCGAACCGTCGAACAAATCGCCCGCGAGTGCAACGCCGACCCTGCCTCACTGCATAGGCTCCTGCGGGCCCTGGCCAGCATCGGGATCCTCACGGAAGCGGCTCCGGGGAGCTTCGCCTTGACGCCTTTGGGAGAGCCGCTTCGCCGCGACGCCCCCCACTCCGTGCGCCCGGGGGTGATATTCTGGGCGGATTTGCTCGCTGACGACTGGTCCCATCTCACAGAGTGCGTGAAGACCGGAACCAAGGCGTCGCACCTCATGGAACGCGCTGGTCTGCCCTGGCGTTGGTCGCAGGATCCCGACGCGGGGGCGATATTTCGCGCCGTCATGGGCACTGTTCCTGCCGAGCAGTATGCCCCCATTACCCACACTTGGGACTTCTCGTCGTGGCAGAAAGTTGCCGACCTGGGAGGTGGAGGGGGCTCGCTGCTGATCGCGATTCTCCGAGCTTTTCCGCACTTGAAGGGCATGCTGGTGGACCGCCCGGCCTCCATCGAGGCGGCCGTCCCTCGGTTCGACCACGAAGGCCTGGCGTCGAGATGCCGCTTTATCCCGGCGGACCTGCTTGATGCTGTGCCCGCCGGCGCCCAGGTGTATATCCTGAAGCATGTGCTTCACGGCTACGACGACGAGCAGGTGGTCCGAATCCTGAAGAATTGCCGGTCAGCTCTGCCCGGGGGCGGCCGCGTCCTGGTGATTGAGTTCGTTCTCCCGAACACAATCAATCGCGTTGATCCCGATCTGGAGCGGTGCCTGATGAGTGACCTGAACATGCTGGCCGTTACCGGTGGCAAAGAGCGGACCGAAGGGGAGTGGACGCATCTCCTCGAGCGAGCCGGTCTCCAGCTATTGCGCGTCATCCCGGTATCGGGGGACCTCGGGTCCATCATTGAAGCGTCGTGAACGGGGGGTAAAGGCAAATTGATCCGTCCCCGAAAACGCCGACGCGCTTTCTGATCGCCTCGATGATCCACCTGGCGCGGAGGCCAGGTTTGCCCGTTGCCTTGGCGTTCGCTGCTCAAACCCCTTTTGGCGCTTGAAGTGAGCCTGTTGATGGCGGACTCCCCGAAATTACAAACTGACGAAGAAGAGGTTCTCGCTGCCAACCGGACGTTCTATACCGCGTTGCATACTCTCGACATGTCCCTGATGGCACAAGTGTGGTTGCACGCCGATTGGGTGAAGTGCTTGCACCCGGGGTGGGACCTGCTGGTGGGATGGGGCGAAGTACGGGGAAGTTGGGAGGAGATCTTTCGTTCCACGGAACAGATGATGCTGTCGGTCAGCCGGCCTCTGGTGCATGTGGCGGGGGATGTGGCTTGGATCTCCTGCCTGGAAAATGTAACCACCGCCTCTCAAAACGACATTTCCTCGGCGCTGGTGGAGGCCACCAACATCTTCCTGCGCCGGCAGGGCCGCTGGCTGATGGTTCATCACCACACCACGCCTTTGGTCCAGCCTCCGCCTGACGCAACCGCGCCCGTGCAGTAAGTAGCGGCGGGTTTACCCCGCCACACGTTGCCCCGGTGCTGCGCCAATTTGTTAAGGGAGGGGTGAGTTTGTCTCGCCCCACGATGTAGCGGCGAGTTTACCTCGCCAAATGGCGGCGTAAAGCCGCCGCTACATCAAAGCCAGACCAGGAGGGAAGTTACAGCCCTCGCTATGCCGCTTTAACCATGTGGTGCGGATCGATGACAAACTTCTTGGCCGCGCCGCGATCGAAGTCCTTATAGCCTTGCGGAGCTTCATCGAGCGAAATCACCGTGGCGTTCACCGCCTTGGCGATCTGGATCTTGTCATACAAGATGGCCTGGAGAAGCTGCCGATTGTATTTCATCACCGGGCACTGGCCGGTCATGAAGTGCAGTGACTTGGCCCAGCCCAGGCCGATGCGGATGCTGAGGTTGCCGGTCTTGGCGTCCTCGTCTACGCCGCCGGGATCATCCGTGACGTACAGTCCGGGAATACCCATTCCGCCGCCGGCGCGCACGACCGTCATCAGGGAATTGAGCACTGTCGCCGGGCGTTCGACCACGCTTTCTTTGCCGTGGCCGCGCGCTTCAAAGCCCACGCAATCAACCGCGCAGTCCACTTCCGGTTCCCCGACGATGGATTCCATCTGCTCGCCGAGGGAAGCATCTTTGCGCAGATCGACGGTTTCGCAACCAAAGCTGCGAGCTTGCGCCAGGCGTTCCGGAATCATGTCGCCCACGATGACGCAAGCGGCGCCCAGCAAATGGCAAGCCGCAGCGCAGGCCAGTCCCACCGGCCCGCCTCCGGCCACATAAACGATGGAACCCGGACCCACGCCGGCCGTCACCGCGCCGTGGTATCCCGTGGGGAAAATATCCGAGAGCAAGGTGATGTCTTTGATCTTCGCCATCGTCTGATCTTTTTCCGGCAGCTTGAGCAGATTGAAATCCGCGTAAGGGACCATGACATATTCTGCCTGGCCGCCCACCCATCCTCCCATATCCACGTAGCCATACGCCGCTCCCGGCCGTGCGGGATTGACGTTCAGGCAAATTCCGGTTTTGCCTTCTTTACAGTTTCGGCAACGCCCGCAGGCGATGTTGAAGGGAACCGATACCAGATCGCCGACCTTGACGAACTCCACGTCGCGCCCCGCCTCGATGATCTCGCCGGTAATTTCGTGGCCGAGCACCAAGCCGCGAGGAGCCGTAGTGCGGCCGCGCACCATGTGCTGGTCGCTCCCGCAAATGTTGGTGGTTACAATCTTCAGAATCACGCCGTGCTGGCACGGGCGGGATCCGAGTTCAAGCTTGGGGAAGTCGATGGATTGCACTTCGACTTTCCCTGGCCCCATGTAAGCTACTCCACGGTTAGAAGACATTGCGCCCCCCAATTTTTGAATTTACGCCCTGTGTTAGAGAGTCCTTTGTACCAAAACCCGGCCGGGCGGTCAAGGGTAGAAAAACCCGGTGGTGGATCAATTTGATGTAGAGGCGGCTTTACGCCGCCATTTGGCGAGGTAAACTCGCCGCTCCAAGATCAAATTGGCGCAGGACCAAAGCCCCTGTTGTGGGGAGGAATAGGCGGCGGGCAATTCCGTGTTACGGAACTGCCGCCCAAGGGTAGTCTGCCGGGATCATTATTCCGCGGGGTGGGACGCCGCGGGCGGGGGTCAAATCTCTCCGTCCTGGTGCAGCGTGACGTGGAGGTTCTGAAGCTGCTTGAGCTGGTCTTTGAGCGCGAGCATTTGCTCCTGGAGTTGGCGCTGCCATTCGGCTCTTTCATGCGCCTGTTGTTTTAGCACTTCGGCCCGCACGAGCGCGCGTTGTTGGTCCGCCAGCGCACGGAGCTGATTTGCCTGCGCGCGTTGCTGCTCGGTTTGCGCGCGTTTTAATTGCGCCAGCGCTTGCGCAAGGTTCTGCCCCGTAGCATTGGAGGTGCGCTTCTCCCCCGAGGGGGAACGCGTCAATTCCGCATTGACGGTCTGCTCGTGGTGGTCGCGCACGATGGTCAGGCTCACCTTGCGCGTATCGTCGGTGAACTTGTCATTCAAGGCGGCGCGCAGTTCCTCCACGCCGCTGATGGGTTGGCCGTCGACTTGCACGATCACATCCCCGGCCTTCAGCCCCGCCTTATCCCCTGCGCCACCCGTCGTCACCTCGGAAACCAGCACGCCTTTGCCCTGCTTGACGCCAAAGTATTGCGCGAGCTGCTGGGTGAGGTCGTCCGCGGAGATTCCCAGCATGGCGCGGTGATCCCCAAAGAGCGGAGAGAGCCCGGAAAAGTCCATGGGAGGAAGGTGGATTTCCGGCTTCACGTTGATGGACGGAAGGCGCATTTCCGACCCGTTGAGGCTGAAGTAGTTATTCGAGGCGGACTCCAGTTTCGCGCTGAGGACGCGGGTTTTCCCGTCCCGCACAACCTTCATCTCGACGGTGCGCCCGGCGGGAGTTTCGCGAATCAGCCGCCGCAACTCCGCGCTGCTGCGCACGCGGACGCCGTCGAATTCCATGATCGCATCACCTTTTTCAATCCCCGCCTTTGCCGCGGCACTTTCCTTTTGGACGCTCTCCACAAGGGCCCCGGCGACCGCCGGCAGTTTCAATTCGTGCGCTTTTTCCGTGGTGACATCGCCCAGGGTGACGCCCAAGTGCGCCGAGCCGTCATTCAGGAGAAAAACCTCGGATGAATCCTGCGGGTCCGGCGGATCGGGTGGGTCCGGCGGGTCGGGAGGCTCCGGTGCAACTTGCGGCGTGGGCGGGGGAGTTGGGACATTCTGTCCGTGCAAAACCCCTCCACTGGCCACGAACAGCGCCATCGCCAATGCCATTCCTGAAAAGAATTTGCGGGTCATGGTGTGCCCTCTGCCATCCATCTGTTTACTCCCTCGATTCGTGTTTTCCATATCGAAATTTCCCTTCCGGCGGCCTGCGTGGCACGGGCGTCTCGCCCGTGCCAAGTCATGGCCAAGATGGCCATGCCACAATAGATTCCCGCTCATTCAGTAGGACGCGCAACGCGTCGATTCGTCACCGGCGATTTTCTGCATGCCGGCGTGGCGCTGCCGGAAAATTTCTTACAAATCCTCGTCGCGCTGGCCCACCCGAATGTTTCCCCGCACCGTCCGCAATTCCACCCGCACGCCCCCTGCGCCCACTTGCGCGTGGCGAGTGGAATCCCCGGGAACGGTGCTGACTTGAAAAGGATAATCCCCCAGGATGTTACCCGCCACGGTGGAGAGTTCCAGGTCGGCGTTCGCCTGTGGCGGCATCAGCAGGTCGACATTGCCATTGAGGGTGGCGAGCTGGATGGGCAAGCGGCGATCGGGCAAGGTGCGAAGCGAAATAAGGATGTTCCCGGTCAGGGCGTGCGCCACCACCGAGCCCGACACGTTGATGCCCTCAATATCGCCGTGCAGGTTGCGCGCCTCCATCGACCCTTCCACATCCCGGACGACGATGTCGCCTTCGAGCGTGCTGAGCTCATCCAGCCGGACCTGGCGAGGCACGCGCAGGCGGTAATCCACGCGGATGGGCGTGTCGAGGCCGGAGGGATAAAGGGTGTGGAACGCCACCCCCCCGCTGCGCGCTTCCACGGCCACCTGTACCTCGTCAAGCTGATCGGTAGGAGCCGCACTCCGCATAGCTACGGTGGCTTCCACCTCGGCGCGATCCCAGCCTTCCACCAGCACGCTGCCCTGCACGTTCGCCACGGAGACGTGGCCGCCCGGCGGAAGCTCAAAACGCTTCTCCCAGACGCGTTCCGTCCCGTATGCGGGCCGCCCCCAAGCGCTCAGGGCCAAGATGAGCGTCAGCAAGCCAGGGTTCAGAACGAAACTCGAAACTCGAAACTCGAAATTCGAAACTCGAAAATCGAAACTCGGAGGGCGGGAGCTGCGCGAGGAATTTCGGCTCTCGAATTCCGGATTCCGAATTTCGAATTTCGAATTTCGAATTTCGAGTTCCGTATTTCCAGTTTCGAGTTTCGTATTTCCAGTTTCGAGTTTCGAATTTCGAGTTTCGAATTTCGAGTTTCGAATTTCGAGCTTCGGTGGTTCCCCGTTACGGGTCATGATTGTCCTCATCGCTTTCCTGTTGGCGCTGCTGCCGTTCCCTTTCCCGCTCCTGGTTGCGGCGTTCTTTTTCGGAACGACGGTCCTCCCAGGCCTTCCAGTTGCTATCTTCGCGTTGTTGCAGCTCCCGCAGAGAAGCTGCATCGATTTTGCGAATCTCGATGTTGCCCGCCACGGTGCGAATCTTCAGGACTTCTCCCCCCCCATTCAAATCTCCATGGCCGCGCAGGGTGGAGGGAACCAATTCTTCCTTGTCAGCCCGGATTTCGAGAGGAAAGTCGGAGTGGATCTGACGGCCGGCGGCAGTATCGATGGCCGCATCGATGGTGAGCGGCACATTGGTGGGCAGGTAGACAAACACATCCCCCATGCTCGTTTCGAGGCGCGAGGCGCCAAAAGTCTTTTTGGTGCAGTTGAACTCCGCCAGGATGCGTCCCGCCGCCGTGGAAGCCCGGACGGCGCTCTCCACCTCAAGCAGATCGATGCTGCCGCCCGCGGTTTCCACCACCACGCTGCCCCGTGCGCCGTGAAGCCGGATGCTGCCCCCCGCCGTCTCCGCCCGAACACTGCCCCCCGTGGGCCCAATCTGAATCTGCCCCCCCGCCGTTTGGGCCACCACTTGCCCGGTGGCGCCGCCCACCACGATGTCACCCCCCGCGGTCTCCGCTTTCAGCGTGCCTGCCACTGTGCCGGTCACGATTTCTCCCCCGCTGGTTTCAAGGCGGGCATCACCGTTCACATCGCTCACGCGGATGGAACCGCCCGCCGTGCGCGCAATCAGATCCTTGCCGATATGAGTCAGGTTGATACTGCCGCCCGCGGTTTCAATCCGCACCGGGCCGCTTAGGTCGCTGGTGCGGACGTCGCCGCCCGCCGTGGTGAGCCGGGCTTCGCCGTCCAGGGGAGCATCCACCGTGATATCGCCGCCCTGAGTTTCCACATCCAGGTTATACCGCTCGGGCACGGTGATTTGAAACTGCACCCGGAAGTTGGCGCCGTGCCGCGCATGCTCCGGAGATTGACTGGTAAGGTACACGCTCCCCGCCTCAATGGAACGGGCACTGAGCTGGAACTTGTCGAATAGGCGGCGCGCATAGGCCTCATCGGGGGTGTAAGCGCGCAAAATAACCGTGCAATTCACTCGATCGCCCGGCGCCGGGTGGATGCTGATCCCGCCGTTATCCGCCCTGAGCATTAACCGCGCTCCTTCCTTGACGGGGGCCTCGAACTCCGAGCGCAGCTCCCAAAGATTTCCGCGCCGCACCGGCGTCCCCTGTTTCACGGAAGACACGTCGAGCGCCGCGAGCGGCAGGGCAATCAGGAAGGCTAGAAGCGCGAAACCGTGGATGGGCCTCGTTCCCATGGGTCGAATGGAATCCTCACTTTCCTAATTTCATCATGGCGTTGGCGCATTTGAGCCGGACATAAGGGTTGCTGTCCGTCTTGGCCACCTGCTCGAGGGCCTGGGCGGTGGACACATCGCAGCCCTCCTTCTCCGTGTGATCGATCAGCGCATCGACCGCCGCCACCCGCACGCCCGGATTGGCATCGTGCTCGAGGGCCTCCAGCAGAGCCGTATGCACATCGTTGCTGGATTTCATATTGCAAACGGCCTCCAGCACCTCGAGGCGCACACCGGCATTGGGATCGTGCCGCATGGCATAGAGCAGCGCCTGGCGAATGTTGGGGTTGTCGGCGTGGGAGCGCAGCGCGTCGAGGGTGTCGCGGCGGATGCCGGGATTGTCATAACTTTTCACGGCGTAGACCAGCACCTGCTGAATCCTGGGATCGTCGAGCGAGCCCTCCAGGGTGAAGCGCCGTTCCGCGTCCATGGTGATTTTCACCCCGCCCGTCTGGGGATCGGGGGCCACGCGGCTGATGTCGCTGATCCGCATATTTTCGAGATCGGAACTGGCCAGGCCGGCGTTATTCACCTCCGGCACACCGGCGGTCAGCCTGTCGGCGTGTGGCCGCAGTCCCCAACCCAGGCCAAACCCGCAAAGGATCAGGGTGAGCGCCAAAGCAAATCCGGAAGCCGGCTGAAAGCGCAGAATCGGCAGGCCATGGCGCCAGAGGGTGCGCCATCCGTGTTGATGCCGATCCAGCTCTTCGGCCAGCGCCATCCGCGCCTCGGCCAGGAGGGTGGCGCTCACTTCCACTTGCGGCCGCTGCGCCAAGACTTGGTGGAACCGCTCGAGTTTCTCCCGCGCCGCCCGGCAACTGGCGCATCCCGCCAGATGCTCCTCACAAGCCGCTTGCTCCCACGAGGTAAGCTCCCCGTAAAGCAGCAATGGCAGATTCTCTTCCAACTTCTGGCAAGTCATGGTCTCAACTCTCCTGGCAAACTCCAAAACCAAATTCACTTAAACCTTGTTAAGGAGATTCTTCCTTTTCGATGCTCGACCCCCTCACCCCCGGCCCCTCTCCCCCAAAGGGGCGAGGGGGGGGTGATTTTTGAATTTACTTCCCTCGCCCCCTTGGGGGAGAGCGCCGCAGCACCTCGGCCGCCTTGACCGTTCCCTTACTTCCCTCGCCCCCTTGGGGGAGAGCGCCGCAGCACCTCGGCCGCCTTGACCGTTCCCTTACTTCCCTCGCCCCCTTGGGGGAGAGGGTGGACCGCAACCGGCGCTTTCTCCAGCCGGGGCGGGACGGGTGAGGGGGTCAAGCCGTGACAAATTGACACGTAATTTCCTTCCATCCGTCTTGAAAAACCAAGCTAAGCTAAATCACCCAATTCCGTCCGCAGTTTCTGCGTGGCGCGGAACAAGCAGTTCTTCACGGTCTGCTCGCTGGTTTTGCAAATCGAACCGATCGCCCGCAGTTTCATCCCTTGGTAATGCTTCAACTCGAAAACCATGCGCTCGCGGGGATTCAGCCGCTCCAGCGCCATTTGAATGCGGCGGCCAATCTCTTTGGAGTGGGTGGCGCGCTCGGGATCGAGGGTGGGCCGCTCTTCCGGCACCGTCTGGAAGAACTCCGGCTCGCCGTCCTGGGCGCCGGCACGGCCACTTCCTTGCGCGTGTTCTGCCGCCGCAAGTGGTCCAGGCAAACATTCATCACCACGCGGTAGAGCCAGGTGGAAAACTTCGCCTCCGAGCGGAAATGGCGAATCGACCGGTAGACTTTCAGAAATGCCTCCTGGTATAAATCCCGCGCTTCCTCGGGCGAGCCCACCACTTGCAGCGCCAGGCGCAATACGTTCTGGTCGTAAAGACGGATGAGTGCGTCGAAGGCGGCACGGTCCCCTTCCTGAGCCCGGCGGATCAGCGAAAGCTCATCGGTTCCGCTCATCAGCGAAGGCTGCGTAGAAGCTTTGCCAGCGAACTCCAAGCAGGCGCCATCCATCACGCGAAGGTTCTAACCTCTCACAGGGCTTAGACGTCCCGGAGAGGTAAAGGTAAGCGGAAAAGTGCCGCAAGGCAAGGAGATCGGTTCATCGGCTCATCGGTTCATCTGAAACCAATCCCGTAATCAGCGGATGATTCGATGCGCCGTTGAGCCGATTTGGCCTCTGTCCCGCCTGGTAGTGGGCTCCTTTCTTTTTACAAACCCTTGACTCCCGCCGAATCCGATTCACCGCACGCTGCGAATGATTCCAGCAATGGCCGTCGGGGTCACGGATCGCCTTTGGAATGTCGCAGACCTTGTGGCACTATGGGAGCGCGAGGAGCTAAGCAGAGAAAGGGCGGTGAGCCTATGAATGAACTCGAGCGATGGGCGAATTTCTACCTCCTCACGTCGGCGGCAGCCGCGACCCTGATCGGTCTGTTGTTTGTCATCATCACGCTCGCTGCTGAGCGAGGGGTGAAATGGGAGGATGGCACCGCTAAGATTAATAAGATTAACATGTACCTTACTCCCACTGTTATCTATTTCGCTTCTGTACTGTTCCTTGCCGCGCTTCTGACCTTCCCGAACCATACTCGATTCACGGCCACTCTTAGCATTTGCCTCGCGGGTGTCGTGGGCTCAGTTTACTCGGGGACCAGTTTAATTGGAGGAGGCGATAAGAAGAGTTTCGAGGAACGGCAGGACCTGATCTCTTATGCGATTGTTCCATTTGTGGCATACGGGCTCCTTGTAGTGGGCGCGGTCCTGCTACTCCACCACCCCCAACGCGGCCTCACCTTTGTGGCGGTTGGTATGCTGACGTTGCTTACGCTGGGTATCCGCAACTCGTGGGCCATCGCCATCGACGTCTCTACCCGCCCTGGGCGGCAAAATTCAAAGTAGCCCACTACCCCCGCCTGTCCCGTCTCGACTCTGGCACGGAAAAGTGTTATGCTCCGCCATTATCCGGGAATCATTATCTCCGTGCCTGAACGCGCATGGCGCGCCCAGTTCCCAGCGGTGCGGGTTTCAACTGCGGCTTCCCCGGAGTTCGAATCTGAAGAGGAGGAACGCTCGATGGCTCAATTCTGCACAAAATGTGGAACCCCGCTAGGGGAAGGCATGAGATTCTGCACAGGTTGTGGAGCAACCCATGATGAGCCTCCTGCGCGGGCGGCCTCGCCGGCCGCAGTGCCCACTCCGGCTTTGGCCGCGCCTGGTCCGGCACCCGTCGCGGTGGCGGCGGCGCCGGCGGCCTCGTCGGGCAGCCCGATCGTGAAAATCATTCTGATCGTGGTGGCGGTGTTCGTTCTCCTGGGCTTGGTGAGCGCCGCGTCGTGCGTATACTTTATCTATCGCGCCAAACAGAAGGTGACCCAGATTGAGAAGCAAGCTCGTGCAACGTTCCCCGTGCAGACGGGGACCGAGGGAGCGAACAACCAGCCGTCCGCGCCAGGGCAGGCTCCAACCCAACAGTCGGCTACCACCATCGATCCGGCGACTCTGATCTATCCCGGCGCCACCGCGAAAGAGGGAGCGTCCCTGGCGTTGGGAGGGTTCCAGGTGCAGCAGTACACCACGGACGACTCGGTGGATAAAGTCCTGAGCTTTTACAAGGACAAGCTGGGGCCAAAGGCCCTGGTGCAACAAACCGGGAAGGGGGCCCTGGTCCAAGTCGGGGGACAGAATGGTCTTGTCACGATTACGATCGCCCGCGACGAGGCCTCGGGGAAAACCCAGTTGAGTATCACGCGCATCGGAAAATAGGAAGGCCCCTGTTTCCCCAAGATGGGTGCCCGCCCAGGGGAGTTGCGCTTGACACCCTTGGCGGGCCCAAAATCACGAGGTTCATCATCATGAAGCACCGGCCCTTCTTGACGGCGTTGGTTGTTTTCCTCCTGTTCTGCGCAACGGGTCCCAGCCTTTGGGCGCAGGCGTCGAAGCCGGCCACGGCTCCTGCCGCTCCCGCGGCGCCTCCCACCACACCGGCCACTCCCCCAGCCAGTAATAACCCGACGGTTATGCTCCTGAAACAAGGGCACACCGACAGTGTGCGCGCCAAAGCCGCCGAGGATTTGGGAAAGGAGGGTGACCTCACCACCATCCCCGCGCTGGCGGCGGCGTTGAGCGATTCCAGCTCCAAAGTGCGGCGCGCCGTGGTGTTGGCGCTGGCGCAATTCCATCAGACGGATGTCTTGCCGCCCCTGGAACAGGCCACGAAGGATGTGGACGACGGCGTCCGGATCATGGCCGTGCGGTGCCTGGTGGGGTACTACTCGGGCGTCCTGCCGGCCACCGGCTTGACGGGGTTCATGAAGAAGAACTGGGAGCGCGCCACCAGCCATTTCCAGCCGGACGATACGAGGATTGACCCGGGAATCACCGTGGACCCCACCGTCATCGCCACCCTGATTGCGGCGATGAAGGACACCCAATCAAACGAGGCCTCGCGCCAGGCCGCCAAAGGGCTGGGAATCCTCCTGGCGAGAACGGCGGCTCCGGATTTGGTGGCGGCGGCGCACGCTTCCGATCCGGACCTGGCGCGCGAAGCGCTCAATGCACTCTCCAAAATCAAGGACCTCGACTCGGGTCCCAAGCTCGTTGATCTGCTCGACTCACCCAACAAGGACATTAAACGCGATGCCTGTGTCACGGTGGGCATTCTGCGGGCGAAAGAAGCCCTGCCCAAGTTGCAGTCGATCTTCCAGACGGACCCGGATCAGAAGGACAAGGCCGCCGCCATGCAGGGGCTGGCTTTTCTGGGCGACAAGACCTGCGTGCCGCTGTTTATCAAAGCGTTGGGGAGTGATGACAAGAGCTTTCGCCAGGGGGCGGGGGAGGGATTGGCGCGCGCCGCGGATCCCCAAAGCCTGGGCGAGCTGCAAAAAGCCGCCGCCGCGGAAAAAGACGCCGGCGCCAAACTGGCCATGGAATTTGCCCTCAGCGCTTTGGGCAAGGAGGACGCCCTGAACGACCTGGTGAGCGAACTGAGCGGCAAAGTGCGGGGTGATGTGGCCCGCGCTTATCTGACGGAGCTCGCCCGCGACCCGGCCTTCCTCCCCAAGCTCTACCCCTATTTTCAAAGCCCGGACGCCGGCATTCGAAAACGTTTGTGCGAGGTGTTGATGTATAGCGGAGACCAGGCCAGCCTGCAACAACTCGACCGGCTCGAGCACGATCCGGACACCAGCGTGGCGGCAGCCGCCTTGCGGGCCAAGAGCGCCATTCGCGCCCGTTTGGGCGCGGCGCCCGCCGCGAAGTCCTGACCGCGAATTTTCCACCCCGGCCGCTCCGGCGCGGCGGGTGAGGCCAAGCGGGTTCCAACGCTTCAAGAGATTATACCTACTTGGGCATATTGATTAATTGTGTACTCTATACGGCATTATTATTGTATTTGCAGAGTTATGACGGCTGGGCGCCTGTGATAGAATACTTCCTGGCGTCAACCGAAGTTGATGCACTTAATCAGGTATGTCATCCTTCATGACTCAAAAGGCCGACGACCCCAAGCCGCGCGCGGTGGAGCTGAAGCTGGCGCACAGCCCGGACTCCGACGATGCGTTCATGTTCTATGCGCTGGCCACCAAGAAGGTGCCCACCCATAACCTGGCGCTCAAGCACGTTCTCGAGGATATCGAGTCGTTGAATCAAAAGGCGTTGCAGGGGGTTTACGACGTCACGGCCGCTTCTTTTCATGCCTATCCCTACCTGGCGGATCGCTACCTCCTGCTGCCGTCGGGCGCGAGTTTCGGCGAGCGCTACGGGCCCATCGTGGTGGCTCGTTCCACCCTTGGGGCGGGCGGGTTGCGCGGCAAGCGCATTGCCGTCCCGGGAAAAATGACCACCGGTTACCTGGTGCTGCAACTTTACGAACGCGAATTTGAGCCCGTCTTCACCCCTTTCGACCAGATCCTGGAAACCGTAAGCCGGGGCGGGGCGGACGCCGGCGTGGTGATCCACGAAGGCCAGTTGACCTATGCCGAGACGGGATTGAAAAAGATTGTGGATTTGGGCGAATGGTGGCATCAGGAAACCGCTCTGCCGCTGCCGCTGGGTGGCAACCTCATCCTGCGCTCGCTGGACCGCCGCACGGTGCGCGCCGTGGCCAAATTGCTGAAGGCCAGCATCCAGTATGCGCTCGACCATCGCGAGGAGGCCCTGAATTATGCCTTGCAATTCGGGCGCGGCCTCGATTCTCCCACCGCCGACCGTTTCGTCGCCATGTACGTGAACGAATGGACGCTGGATTACGGTGAGCGCGGCCGCCAGGCGGTGCAGACCCTGCTCGACCGCGGGTACGAAAAAGGTCTGCTTCCCAAGCACGTGCAGGCGGAATTCGTGGAATTGTGAGGTCAGTGTAAAGTTTAAAGTGTAAAGGGTAAAATCGATGGCACGGTATTCTTCTTAAACTTTACCCTTTAGCCTTTACCCTTTACCCTTTTTTTCAATCCCCCATACGAATGTCAAAAACCACTCTTCGCCAGCGCTTCTCTTTCACCTCGACGCAGAAAAAAGTGCTACTCACCCTCGCCAGCATGGTGGGATTGCGCATGCTGGGGTTGTTTTTAGTCCTGCCGGTTTTCACCCTCTATGGACTCCAGTTCACTTCCTCGAAGTTTTTGGTCGGCTTCGCCTTCGGCGCCTACGCTCTGACCATGGCAATCCTGCAAATTCCCTTGGGCAGACTGTCGGACCGTATCGGCCGCCGCAAGGTGCTGGTGATGGGCATGACGCTGTTCAGCGTGGGATCTTTTCTCTGCGCCCTGCCTCCTTTGTTTCCTCACTCCTGGCGAATCTGGGAACTGATTCTCGGGCGATTGGTGCAGGGCGGGGGAGCCATCATCTCCGTGGCCTTTGCCACCGTGGCCGATTACATTGAGGCCGAGCGGCGCTCCACCGCCATGGCGGTGTTGGGCATCCCCATCGGCGTGTCATTCGCGGTGGGGATTATCGGCGGCCCCATCCTGGCGGGATGGTTTGGCACGCCATCCCTGTTCTGGATGACGGGATTCCTGGGGCTGGGCACCGTTTATCTGCTGGTCCGCTACCTGAAAGAGGAGGCCCCTCAGCGCGAAGCTCCCGCGCCCATGGCGCAGGTTTTCTCCCATCCGCCGCTCGTCGCTTATGCGGGGGGCGGGTTCCTGATCAACTTTTTCATGACGACGTTCTTTTTCTATTTTCCTCTGATCGTCACTGGCCAGCACCACCTGAAAATGACCCAATATTACATGCTGCTGCTGCCCATGATGGTGATCAGCGCCGTCACCATGTTTGGTTTTTCCCAAGGCGCGGATAAGGGTTGGGCCCGCCCCCTCGCGGCTTTTGCCTATTTGCTATTCATTCCCAGTTTCTTGCTGCTCTTCGAACCTGCCTGGATGGGCCAGGACCCCAATCATTTGTTTCCGGTATTCCTGGCCGGAACACTTTTCTACATCGGCTTCACGGGACTGGAGCCGATCCTTCCCAGCCTGGTCAGTAAAGCCTCGCCGGGGACGTCCTATGGCACCGCCCTGGGCTTTTACAACACCGCGCAGTTCCTCGGAAGCACGGTGGGAGGCTCCTTGGCCGGTGCACTCGCCAATTACCCGCCGGAGCGCACTTTGTTGACCATGGTGGTTGCCGCGGCCATCGGCTTCCTCACGATGGTTGCCACCAAGCCGCCTGCCCGCACCGCGACCGAACCCAGGATCTGAAATCCCCGATTCCTGCTGGAAATCTCCCCACGGCGTCATATTCGGACATTTTATACATTTCGGGGATTCTTACCCTAAGTGTCGGACGGATCTTCCTTCTAGTGATTGACTCAAAATCCTTGCATCGAGAGGGGTTGTCCTGTTTTTGGGCATCATAGTGTAGTCATGTATATTGAAGATTGTCCTTGACATTGCTAGATTATGATGGTATACGGGAGTCATGTATATCACAACCGTCCCTAACCGCAACTCCCCGCCCGCCATCCTCCTGCGCGAATCTTTTCGCCATCACGGCAAGGTTAAGAACCGCACCCTCGCCAACCTCTCGCATTGGCTCCCCGCCCGCATCGAAGCCCTCCGCCGCCTGTTGCGGGGCGAGTTCGATCAGGCCGCCGAGCTCTCCCGGGCCCCTCAGTTGGGAGGCGTGTTCGGCCTCTTGTTCGTGCTCAAGCAGATCGCCAAGGCTCTGGGCATCGGCGCCGCGCTCGGTCATAGCCGGCTGGCGAAACTCGCTCTGTTCCTGGTGTTGGCCCGTGTCGCTCACCAGGGCTCGCGCCTTTCCGCGGTGCGCTGGGCCCAGGATCAGGCGGTGGCCGAAGTGCTGGGCCTGGGGAAGTTCGACGAGGACGATCTGTATGCCGCCTTGGATGACTTGGCGGCTCGTCAGGGGAAGATGGAAAAGACCCTGTATCGCCGCTACCTGGCTCGACGCGGCCAGCCGCCCCGGCTGTTTCTCTACGACGTGACGAGCAGTTATCTGGAAGGGGAGAAGAACGAGTTGGGGGAGTACGGTTACAACCGCGACGGAAAGCGGGGCAAGTTGCAAATCGTCATCGGCCTGTTGGCGGACGAGGCAGGCGAACCGCTGGCCGTGCGGGTGTTCGAAGGGAACCGCAGTGATCCCACCACCGTGGTAGAACAGATCCAGATTCTGCAGGGACAATTCGGGGTGGAGGAATTGGTCTTCGTGGGGGACCGGGGGATGGTGAAAAGTAAGGGGAAGCAAGCGCTGACGGGAGCGGGGTTGCGCTATATCACGGCCTTGACCGACCCGCAGGTTCGCCGGCTGCTGGCCCAAGGAACCTTGCAGTTGAACCTGTTCAGTGAGACCGTCTCGGAAGTGGAAGCGGAGGGCGTGCGCTATATCCTGCGCCGGAATCCGCAGGAGGCACAGCGCGAGCAGCATTGCCTGGACGACAAACTGACGAAGCTGGAAACCCAGATCCAGGCGCGCAACGAGCAGGTGCGCACCCACCCCCGCTGCCAGCCGGAAGCGGGCCAACGGGCGATGCAAGCCTGGGTCGAGCGGCACAAGTTGACGGGCCTGGTGGAAATCCCGCTCGAAGGCACGCAGTTGAAGTTGCAAAGGAACGAAGCAGCGATCGACCGGGCGCTGGAGTTGGCAGGCTGCTATGTGGTGACCACCGACGTGGCCCCCGCCGCGATGAGCGCCCAGCAAGTGCATGACAGCTATGTTTCGCTCCAGAAGGTAGAGCGCGATTTTCGCACCCTGAAGACGGGCTTGCTGGAGGTGCGGCCCGTCTGGGTGCGCAAAGAGAGCCGCACGCGGGGGCACGTGTTCTGCTGCCTGCTGGCCTTGAAAGTCAGTCGTGAGATGGAGCGGCGATTACGAGCGGCCTTTGGCACCACCGAGACTCGGGCCGACGCCATCACCTTGCCGGATGCGCTGCGGGCCTTGACCCGCCTGTGCCTGCTGCACTACCCGGTCGATGAGAAAACCACGCTGACCAAGCTGCCTCAACCGGACGCCCGCCAGCAAGAAATTCTCAAGGCACTCGGCGTCACCCTGCCGACTATGTAGTCAGGAGCTCGACGTCCAAGACAACGCGCAACTGCCATCATCCCAAGCAGTTCGATAAAATATCCCGCCTAAAACAAAAAGGAAGATGCGTCGGACTTCCCCTTTATCACCTATCCGTGGGCATTCGCCCTTTATCCACAATGCCCTCGGCGATCCAACTTCCGGGAGGTAGTGAAAACGGATTTTTGCGCAGGCTCAACTGCCCCGACGCGGTGTGAACATCAAGTTAGGGTCGGCCGCAATGCGGTTCAGGTTCTGACGCAGAAGTCTTCTTCCGAGGTCTGCGCCACCGGTTGCGAGGGCGGCGTGTAACCTTCCGGCAAATCCCCGTTGTCCGCGCGCAGGTATTGCCAGTAGCGCGGCTTGAGCCCGGCGATCAGCTCGCGCCGCGTCTTGGTTTTGAGCGGCCGGCCAAGATAGATTTTTCCCAGGCGCGCCAGGATCTTCTCCGGGATCGCGCCCGAGAAAAGGATGAGCGGCCATTTGAAGTTCGGGCCATTGGTGTGCCGCAGCTTGAGCAGCCAGGCGATGATTGAGCCGAATTTCCACACCAGGGGCGCCCACCAGGTATTGAAGGTCGGGCGCAAAATCATCTTCCAAGACTTCATGATGACCTGCCACTGCAAGGGCGTGAGCTGTTGTGTCTCGGTAACGCCGCGCTGCTTTTCCATGCGCGTGTCGTGCAACGGCGTGAAGATGGAGGGGACCAGGATGGCGAAGAGGCCGCGGCGCTCGATTTCGTAAAGCAGATCGAGCGTGGCGCGGGAATCCTCATCGGTCTCGCCGGGATTGCCCACCATTAGGGTCATGACAGGAAACCAGTTGTTTTCGTTGGCGACGCGCAGGCCTTCCAGAACCACGCTGGGCCAGTCTTCGATCGAGAACGGCACGCCCTTGCTGGGCATGATCTGCTTGGCCATGCGCACCGACCCGGTCTCAAGTCCTATCAGTGGTGAGAGGGCGCGCTTCTCCGGATGCGAGCTCAGATGAATGCGCACGGGGCTCTTATCCAGGAGCTTGGCGGAGAGCTTCTTGATGAGCAGAGGGTCAACCACCAAGGGCGCCATGGTGCAATGGCTGAGCAAGTGGTTCTTCACGCCGGGGGTTTCCACGATGTCGGTGTAGAGAGACACCAGCGCCTCGCGGTTGGGGAAGAAGAAGGGCGTTCCCGTGCGCACCTGACCCCAGATAAACATGTCTTCGGTGGCCAGGGAAATCTGGTTGTTGCCCTCCCGGACGTTGGCGCGCACCGCCGCCATGATCTTTTCCTTGGGGACGTCGATTTGGGGATTCAGGTCGGGCACGCAGAACTGGCAACGCCGCCCGCAGCCGGTGGTCATTTCGATGACCCCAAAGGTCGTCCGCTTTTCCGGCACCAGGATGTCCGCGCGGCCCGTGGGATGGATGACGTTGACCTCTCGCGGCAGGGTCTCACCGCGGATGGCCTGGTGAAACAGGTCCACGACGTCCGCCGATTCGCTGCGCCCTTCCACCACGCAATCCACGCCCAGGGCCTCAAAGGCGCCGGTCTGGGAAATCTGCCAGCCGCCCGATCCGCCCACGATAACTTTGAAATTCTGCCGGAAGGGATGGGCCTTGATCTTCGCGAACATCAGCTTGGCATAGTGGGAATTGATGGGCTCCTTCGAGGACCCGAACATGGAAGTGTAGACACCCGCGGCAAACGTCACGCCCAGCGGGTTGTGGGTTGAGACGCCGACGACGCGCGTGCGCGGTCCGAGGAATTTGTCCAGATCGTCGGGATAGCAGACGGCCATGTCGTCCGGATTGAATTCCCTTTGCAGGGATTTTTCCACCAGGCGCACGCCCGCCGGCATGTAGCGCGCCGTGCCATCGGGGTTGTGCTCCACCTTGCGCCAGTTGGGATACTTGCTGTTGATCGTAAATTCCATCCAGATGGGCAGAGAAGCAAGCCCCATCTGAATGAAATAGCCCGCGTGATCGATGGTCTCCGTCAGCGGAGCCGTCAGGACAATGAGCTTGCCTCCGTCCGCAGGTGGCGCGTAAGGCGCGCCAACTCCAGCATCACAATGGGCCTGTGTACGATCACCACTGGCATGGCCGTTCCCTCCGAACAGACCTTTAAGCATGTAAATGCCTCACGCGAAGAGTCTCGTAGTGTCAGCTTTGCTTGTTCGGGAACCCTAAAAGGCCGAATTAACGAACTCAGCAATCTTACTCGAAACACCTTACTGAATCCAGAGCCATAAAATAAAATGATGATAAAGCCTTGTTAACCAAATCCCTCCCCATACGTTACATTTGGATGAAGACCATTTGCGAACGTTAATACTGGGCCGATGCGATTTCGAGGGCCAGACGAATCAAGAGGGAGGATTAACAATGGAAACAAGTACAAAACCGTGTAGCGCCCTTTGGGTAGTGGTTTTGGCTGGGGTATCTTGGGGTGTGATGGGGGCCGGGCCTGCACCCGCCTTCGCCCAGAAATCCCCGGCAGTGGCCAGCGCCGCCAGCTCGTCGGGCCAAGACATCGCGACGATCGACGCGCAGCGCGGCGCTTTGGATCGCTTTCTGGACTCGCACCCGGAAATCGCGAGCGAGGTGATCGGCAATCCGGCCGCCATGAGCGGTCCGAACTTCCTGCGCGAGCACCCGGAGCTGCAAGCATTCCTCGATAGCCACCCGCAGGTGAAAGCCGACCCACGCGCCTTCATCAGTCCGAGAGCATGGAGGGAGGAGCCTCGCCGGTCCGAGGACGCCGCTGAGTTCGAAGGCTATTTTTTCCCTTCCGCGGTGATCGTCTGCTTCCTTCTGGCGTTTCTCTGGGTGCTCCGCACCGTGCTCGAAAATCGCCGCTGGAACCAGAGCTTCAAGATGCAAGAAGAACTACAGACTAAGCTAATTGAAAAGTTTGCTTCCGGCCAGGATTTCAACGCTTACATGCAATCCGAGGGCGGTCGTCGATTACTGGAGTGGGCCCCGCCCGCAATGGACACCACCTCGCGCGGCCTGCCGAATCCCCTCGGGCGAATCTTCTGGTCGCTGCAAGCGGGGTTGGTCCTGCTCCTGGTAGGTCTTGGTCTGCTCCTGCTCCGGGGCCAAATGGCCGCGAAAGACGTGCCCCCCCTGCTGGTATTTGGAACCCTGGGCGTGACCCTGGGCGCCGGTTTCATACTTTCGGCCCTGGTTTCCTTTGGTCTATCCAAGCACCTCAGGTTGATCGATGGAGCCGGGCAGGGAAGTGACGCATTGCTGAAGCGTTAATGTGGCGGCGGGCCGGCTTCTTCGTGACGCGCGAAGATTTCGTGCCACGGGCGTCCCGCCCGTGCTCGAGCATGGCCGGGACGGCCATGGCACGGCTTTGGTTGCGGCTCTGCCGTCCTGTGATAAATCCTCACCGCCGGCCGCGTTTTGTGGCAAAATTTCAGCATGTTCATCCGGGACATCACCGTGACAGAGCTGGAAAGTTCGAAGGTCGGAGCCGAGGCAGCCGAGCAAGCTTTCCACATGGACGAACAAACCTTCCGGGTTTTTTATGAGAACACGGCGCGCCCTCTGTGGGCCTATCTCTCCCGGATTCTGGGGAGTACGACGCTCGCCGACGATCTCGTCCAGGAAAGCTACTACCGCTTTCTGCGGGCCACCCTGAAATCGGAGGATGCGGCTTATCAAAAAGCCTATCTTTTCCGGATTGCGACCAATCTGGCGCGCGACCACTGGCGCCGCCTGCCGCGCCACGAACAAGGGGAGACCGCCGATGCCGAGCAGGTGCCTTCGGACGACCGCACCGCCGAGCGCGTCCAGCAACGATCGGACCTGGGACGCGCCCTGGGAGGCCTGAAACCGCGGGAGCGCGAGCTCCTGTGGCTTGCCTACGTCGAAGGCTCCAGCCACAAGGAGATCGCGGAAGTCCTGGGCCTTAGAGCGGCGAGCGTTCGCTTGCTGCTGTTTCGGGCGCGGCAGAAGGTGCTGCAATTGCTCCGCCGGCCTCGGCGGGTGATGAAAACCCCGGTCGACACCAGCGGTCGTTCATGAAAGATGAGCACGCACATGAAGCTTCCACATTGTGAACGGGAACAAGAGGTGCTGGACGCGCTCCGGTCGGGCCGCTGGGCGAGCGGTTGGGGCGAGGAGATTCGACAACACGCGGCGGGGTGTGCGGTGTGCGCCGAGGTGGCCTGGGTCGCCCAGGAATTTCAGCGCGAAGCGGAGCTGGCGCGGACCGAACTCCGGCAACCGGGGGCGGGCCTGCCCTCGGCCGGACTGGTTTGGTGGAAGGCCCAACTCGCGGCGCGGCGTGCGGCCGAGAGGCGCGCCGCCGAGCCCATGATGTTGGTGGAGCGCGTAGCTTATGCTCTCGGAGCGCTCGCGGCGCTGGGGCTGGGCGTATGGCAGTGGCCACGCATCGTCGGCTGGCTGCACCACGCACATAGTTCCTCGGCCGTCCCGCGCTTCGTACCGTTGCCCGATTATTCTTTCAGCGGCGACTGGTTCCATCGGCTCGCCCAGGCTTGGACAGGCCAAACCCCGGCCTTCCTGCTGGCCGCCAGCGCCGCCGCTTTTCTCACCTTGATGATCTTCGCTGCCTATGTGGTGTGGCGGGAGGATTAAGACCCACCCGGGTCAGGTTAGTGTCCTAATTTGCAGTGTAGCGCCGGCTTCCAGCCGGCATTGAGCCGCCAAGATGGCGGCGCTACGTTCAAATTAGGATACTACCTGCGTCAGGGCAAAATGGCCAGTTGTGACTTCGCCGCATTGACCCACAGTGAGTCATACTCGGGGTGAGCGGCTTCGGCGAGTTTGAGGCAAGCCTCGAACTGGACGCGGGCGGCTCCCGTGCGTTGGGCCCGAGCCAGAATGTATCCGACGATGAAGGGTGGGCCGGGGTGGTCCGGGGCAAGCTCGCCCGCCCTAAGCGCTTCCTGGATGGCCGCTTCCTGGTTTTTGTGATCAAAAAAATCCCAGGCCTTGTACATATGGCCGAGCGCCGAGGCCCGGCGCAAATCGCTGTCTCCCTCAAAGACCAAAACTGACCCGCCGACGTTGGCCACCGGTTTCACGTGCAGAAAGTGATGGTAGGGGTTTAGTTGGTCCCAACCCCAGTACGGAGCAGCCATCTCCGTCACGCTGATCAAGACGACGCCATGATAAGTTTCCGGTGGGACTTGAACGGGAACATGCCACCACGCCAGGAAGGGATCAGGCAGGGGCTTACAGGGAAGATGGTAGTAAGCGGGGTCAGCAGTGCCGAAGTAGGCGAGCCAGCAATCCTTGATGTTCCGGCGCTCCAGATACTGCGCGGCCTCCCGCAGCCCCTGTCCCCAATCGGCATTGGAATCGGAAAGGGAAAGATACGTCTTGGACGTTCCCCCGAATAATTCGTTGGAGTAAGCGAGGTAGTCGGGAAGGGAATGGAGGGAGGAGGCTAGGTGGATGGCCACCAGCGCCGCCACGACGATGGCCCAGGCCCGATGCCGCCGGACCAGCGCCCAGGCCCCTGCCGCCGCGGCGAGGATCAGAAAAGGGTAAATCGGCAGGACGTGCCGAATGCCCATATTGGTGCCCGCCGTCAAGGCGACTCCCATGAGAAGCGCCGGCGGAATGAGGAGGTAGGCCGCCTTGCGGTAGTATGCACCTGACCAGCCTTTGATCGTGGCCAGTCCCAGAATCAAAAGCGCCAGGAAGCCCAGGGTGGATTTGATCACGAAAGCGACCGGGAAGTAATACCAGACGGCGCGCGGGTAGAGACGGCCCAGGAGAAAGGTCAGCCGGGGGCCCGCCGTGATTAACAGGACGTCGGTCAGACCAAACAGGTAAGACTCCGGAAGCAGCTTAAAGCGTGCGGCGGTCTCCACCAGCCAGCGAGCCACGTGCCCCTTCACAAACGAGGCGTAACTCGAGACGCTATCCCAAAGCGCCATGCCATCGGGACGAGCCTGATAACGAAACGCATAGAAGCCCCACAGGACCAGGAGGGCAAGCCCATAAATGACGATCAGCCGGCCGATCCAGGCGCGAATTTCCCGCGCCAGAACCGGCCGTGGCGCCGATCCGTCCCGCGCCGCGCTTTTGACCCGGCAACCGATCTCGACGGCGGCCAGCAGCCCCAGGGTGGGAACGAGGAGGAGGGCGGAATGCTTGGAGGCCAAGGCCAATCCGGCCGCCACGCCACACCCAGCCAGGCGAAGGAGGGTGGGGCGCTCGGCCGCGCGCCAGAGAGCGTAAACTGCCGCCAGATAGAAGCAGGTGCAAGCAAAGTCGGTGGCGACCACCGTGGAATGGGCCAGCAGGTTCGGCTCGAAGACCGCCAGCAAGGCGGCGATCCAAGCAACCCCCGCACCGAACATCCGATACCCGGCCTCAAACAGGAGCAAAACGAGCAGCAGGCCCACCGTGGCTTCGGCCAGACGCGCCCGGAGCAGGATGGCGTCCGCATCGTTCCCGTAGACCAGCGCCCGGCCTTGGATGATGACGGTGGGTTTGAAATCGTCGCGCCCCACCCGGGGGGCTTTTAGATGCATGAATAAAAGCGGAAACGCCCCCACCAGTTTTGCCAGCGGCGGGTGTTCGGGATTGACGCCATAATCGCCCGCGTGCCAATAGCTGTAACCGGCCAGAATGTGGTAAGGCTCGTCCCAAACGGCGCAGAGATTTCGAGAAGAAAGCGTGACCTCCAGCGCGTAGATACACAAGAGTCCAGCCACCGCCGCTCCTACCAGAAGGCGGCGAGTGGCTGGACGGAGGGAGTTCAGGGAATCAATACCGGATTTCATGTTTGCATTTTGACCTTTTGGCGCGGGGGAGTAAAGGCTCTTTGGTAAACTTCGGGGGTTCCTGTGATCTAACGATAAGTCCCTTAAGGGTGCTTCCATCTTCCCTTCGACGCGATTTCACGTTCCCGTAACTCTCCTGTAACCATTAGATTTTAAAAGGCTAGGGCGATGGAATTTGGGTGGGGGCGGTGACCTGGTTCAGTGCATGAAATTTAGGTTTTTCTGAAAAAAATCCTTGACAACAAAATGCGAAGGTTATAAGTTACCGTGGAAGCAGAAAGAACCTGTATAAAACTACACCTTGGGTGAGGGAGGCAAGTTAGCTTCTGGAACCCTAAAAGGAGTATTTCAAGATGAAGATTACCATACTACGCCTGACGTTATTTGCGCTCCTCGCGGGAACGGTCGCAACGGTACCGGCGCTTGCTGGGTCTGCGGTGATTGGCTCGGTAGCTGGCAGCATGAATGCAACCATCGGCGGCCAGTCGCTTCTGCCGAACACAACGATTTTCAGCGGAGACAGCCTGCAAGTAAGAGATGGCGTTGCCGTAATCGCTGTTGGCAACAACAGTCGAGTGGTTTTCGGCCGCGACACGGTTGCCTCCTTCTTGCGCGATACTAACGAAGTCACTGTCTTACTCAGCCAAGGGAACGTTTCCATGCTCCACCCCAACGACGGGACTCCCGTCCGGGTGAAGGCAGGCGAAGTTTCCGTTACTGCTGCGGCGGGCTTCAAGAGCCTTGGTGAAGTTGCCATGCTGAATGGCTCCGTGGTCGTCACGGCCAAGGAAGGCACGTTGCAAGTGGAGGATCATGGCGCCACGAAGAATGTTGCCAAGGGACAGACCATCGTTCTCAGCCCCAAGACCGCCCAATCTAAGGGTGGAGGCGCAGGTTGGGGTGGTGGCAACACGGCCCTGGAAGTTGCAACGCTCGGTGCTGCCGGCGCCGCCGCGATTCTCGGGGGCGTAGCCATGAGCCGTGCCGGCGATGCCAATACGAATGCGCAGGCAGCCATTGCCGCCGCCAACTCCGCGAATTCGACGGCAGCCAGCGCAGCGAGTGCGGCCTCCGCGGCAGCTTCCGCAGCGGCACAAGCGGAGTTCCTGGCGGAATGCGCCAACGACTGGGAACAGCAAGGAAACTACGCGAGCGTCGACCAAATTACCGGCTCGACCTGCCCGGTTTACACTCCGGGCACGACCATCGCCTCCGGCTCCGTAGTTCGGACCACAAGTCACTAAGCGTGGTGATGACGTAAGGCGCCAGCAATCTGGCCAGTCAAATCCTCAACGGCGGGCGGCATCCGATAGCCCTTCGGATGCCGCCTTTTCGTCTAAACCGGCCTTCTAATCTTTCCTCCCTTGACTGGGACCGGCACTATCCGCGAGCTTTCAGCCATTCAGCAAATCTGCGAATTCCTTCTTCGAACTTGACTTTGGGCGAGTAACCGAGATCCCGTCTGGCTTTGGTGATGTCGGCGTGGGTGAGGACCATTTCGCCGGGCGGGGTGGGGATAAGCTTCTTGCGGACGGGTTTCCCCAGCGCTCGTCCCAAGGTGTCCACCATTTCGTCAATGCGCACGGGGTGTGAGTTCCCGATGTTGAAAACCTCGAAGTTGCCGGCGGCATGGAAGGCTCGCAGGATGCCATCCACGGTATCATCGATATAGGTATAATCCCGTCCCATGCTGCCGTCTCCGAAAATGGGGATTTCCTTCCCTTCCATAATCAACCCGGCAAATTTGCGGATGGCGAGGTCGGGCCGTTGGCGCGGCCCATAGACGGTGAAGAGGCGCAGGCAAACCACCGGAAGGCCGTAGGCGTGCGCAAAGGTGAAGGCCATCGCTTCGCCCGCCACTTTGGTGGCCGCGTAGATGGAAAGGGGATGAGAAATGATGGCGTCTTCCCGGAACGGCGCGTGGCTCGAATGTCCATACACCGAACTCGAGGAAGCAAACACCACTCGCTGCACGCCGCTTTGGCGGCTGATTTCCAGCACCTGCGTCGTCCCCAGCACGTTGATGGAGGTATACGCCTCCGGCTGCGCGAACGACCGGCGCACTCCCGCGCGGGCCGCCAGGTGGATGACGGCATCGGGCTTGAAAGTGGCAAAGACCTGGCGGAGTTTTTCGCCGTCGCGAATATCGGCCGGAAAGAATTGGAACTCTCCGCTCGCCTTGACTTCCTCCAGGTTGGCGCGCTTCAAGTCGGCCGGATAGAAATCATCCAGGTTATCGACGATCGCGAGGCGTTTGCCTTCCCGCAGCAGGCGCTCGGCCAGATGGGATCCGATGAACCCGGCGCCGCCGGTGATGAGAATTTTGTCCATTGTCGAATTTACTTCTTCCGCACCGCTTGAAACTGGGCGTCGGGAGTCGCCACGACCTGGAGGTGGCCCGGAGCGTCAATCCATAGGCCGATTTGAGCCAGTTCGGTCGAGAGCAGGAAATGCCGCAGGGTCAGCTTTTCGCCATGGACGGTAACGGGCTCGGGGCCCAGGAAGCTCAGGGTGATCACTCCCGGCAGCGCTTCCTGCGGAACGAAGGCGTGAAACGTCTGCGCGCCGCCCTTCGCCTGATCGTAGCGGTCGACCGCCAGTTGGTAATGATAAATGGCGTTGTCGTCAAGCACGACGACATCCTTGTCCAGCGTAAAGTCTCGCCGGTCGTCTTGCCCGCTGACCGTCTTGTAGCGCACGTGGGCCGGTTTGGAGCGGAAGTCAACGCTGAGTTGAGAGGATTGCGCTCCTTTCTGGCTCCAGGTGTAGGAAAGGGGGTCGAATTGCGGATCAAGTAACAGGTTCGAGGAGGTTCGTACTTCCAGGCTCTTGCCGTTTTGCGTTAATTGCAGGCGATCGTTCCCTGGGCCTCAATCTGCTCCGCCCGGACGCGAATCTCAAAGGCCTCGGTCCCAATACTCTTCCCGTCGGCAAAGATTTCGAAAGTGCCGCGATCGGCGAGATCAGGAGGCCCGGGGCTGGGGGCCTGCCCCGCCAATGGACTCACTGTAACAAGAGCTGCAACCACGGCCAAAATAGCTGTGCCTTCGGCCCGTCTGTTTTCATGACAGCGTTTTATCGCGGCCAGGGCAGGCTCCTTTCAGGTCAGAAGACCCGCAAACTCAAGATTTGTTCGACCACGTCTTCCGGTTTACGCCCTTCCGTCGAGATGCGAAAATCCGCCTGGCGGTAATAGGGTAACCGTTCCATGAAAAGCTGCGTGAACGACTGCTCATCGCGAAAGAGCGGGCGGTTCTCCAGGCCCTCGCAACGCACGCGCAGGGTCTCCGGCGGGCAGTCGAGCCAGACGGTCGTGCCCCCCGCTTCGCGGATCAAATCCAGGTTGGCGGATTGGGCAAACGTCCCCCCCCCAAGGCGATGACTGCGGGCTCGGCTTTGGAAGCCTCGGTCAGCGCGGCGCGTTCCACCTGGCGAAAGAAGGCTTCGCCGGAGTTTTCGAAAATCTCCCGAATGCTCAAACCCTGCCCGGCTTCGATCACCGTGTCGAGGTCGATCAGGGGCCAGCCGAGCGCGCCGGCCAGCAGGTTGCCCACGGTGGACTTCCCGCTTCCCATGAAGCCTAGCAGGTAAATCACTTTTCGACGGCGGCGGCTCATGCTTTGACGAGGTCCTGGGTCCGAAGTGTCCAACGACGATTATACTTCCAAATCGGGCCATCGGGCCGTCAGGTCATTGACGATTTTCGATTTTCGATTGCCGATTATCGAATTTCCATTTTCGCGTTTGGAGTTTCCGGCTTCAGCTTTCGCATGAAATTTGCGATTTGAGATTGGCGATTTTGGAAATCACAAATTGATTCATTTTATCGCCTGACGCAGCCGATAGACGATAAGGGGAAGTCTGTCACGCGGTGGGGGACGTGGCGCGGGCGTCCCGTCCGTGGCCAGCCATGGCCAAGATGGCCATGCCACGAGGCATTCCGGTGGTCATAGAACGCCGCTACAGAAAAGGCAGGTCCGCTAGAATCGCCCCGGCGTGGAAGGGGCGGTTCGCGAACCGCCCCTACACCAAACTGTAGGCGGTTGGCCGTACGCCCTCAGCTCCTAAAAGTTCTTTACTTCCCGCCCCCGCTGGTGCAGGTGATGTTGAAATCCGCGTTGTTGGAGCCTTGCGTGGGAATCCCATGGTTGCCCGCGGAATCTACCCCAATCGCTTCCAAAATGGCTGTTCCGCCCATCTGATTGCCGTACTTAGGCTGAAAAGTTATCTCATGGGTAATGGTTTGGGTTCCTGCGGCGCTGAAGGCCAGGGTTTCTCCCGGCTCCATGTTTCCTGCGCCGAACTGGTAAAACACCGTTCCCGGGCCATCCACGGTGATGGCGCCCACCATCTTAATGTGCGCCGGACAGGGGCCGGTGTAATTGCCGATCTTCTGAAGCGTCAAGGCGGTGACACTGGGGCCGGGTTTGGCGGCGGGTGCGGGGGGTGGGGGGAGCTGGGCGGAGGCGCAACTTGCCGGAAGGGCGAAAGCGGAAGCGGGGGGCTTGGCAAAGCTGAGCTGTTTGACCTCGATGAAGGTCGTTGCCTTGCCGGCTTTGTCGATGAAGACGATTTTGACGGGGAATCCGCCCTTTTGCGCAATCCAGATCTTACCGTCAGTATCGGCGGAAGTGAAAGCCATAACGTTGGTGGCGAATCCGTTCACGGTCTCCGTGCCGACCTGCTTCAACTGTCCCTTGCTGGTCAGGTCCTTTTGAATATCGGCTGAGCCGCTGATCACATCAAACTCCCCGGGCGCGGCAGGATCGTTGTACTCCTGGACCCCGCAAGGCATCCCGGGGTCGCTCACCACTTGGGTATAGAGCCGATGGGCCTGGAAGTCATAGAGGAGGTGGCCATGATATTCTTTGTCGCGCCCCGGCGCTGGCGGCATGATCTGGTCGATCACTTCTTTGGAACCATCGCGGCTGATCTTCACAACCTGGGGGCCCGCGAGGGGGATCCCCGGGTCCTCGGTAAGGGAGTAGGTTTGTGGCGCGGAGCCTTGGGCTTGCAGCCGCGAGAGTCCTGAAGTCACCGTCAGTACAGCAAGTAGAACGATAAACCGTTGTCGCATCACATCCTCCTGAATACACCCGTCAGCATATTCGCGGCTCGCCAGTCCTGTGGCGTAAGCCGGAAATCCTTTGCCTCAAGGCAATGCCTGGTTTTACGGGTATTCTCAACTACCTGAGTATCATTTTATCTGAAATTATTGTTTTCGGTGAGGACTTTTTGTTTTGGTTGGACCCGCCGGCGCGACAGACCACGGCGCATTCCGGCGAGCAGCATCCGTGTAGCGCACCAGAGTTACGCCAAGTTTGGGTTATTCTGCGCGTTTCGTCTTTTCGCATTAACAAATCGGTGATCGGCCATGGTGCGGAGAGCTGATAGCCACGATCAGCGCTTTTCTGACCGGAGTGTCAAGCTGGGTCATGCGGAGCAATACCAAACGAATTCAGAACATCGCGCAGGGTTATGACACCTTCGAGCTTGTGTAGGTCAGCGCGGCTAACGACGGGCAAGAGTTCGAGCCGGGCCGCGCCCATGCGCTCAAGTACCAAATCAAGCGTCTGATCCGGGTGGGCATGCGGAAAAGCGAGTGCATCCACAAGCTCCCCTAACCGCTTGGCGGCAGCGCCTTCTGCAAGCTCTCGCTCGAGATCTTCCAGACTAATAACCCCTATCACTCCTCGCTGATCGGTCACCAGCCAAGCTCGGAATACACCCGTTCTAGCCCATTCCAGGGCTTCCCCGACCGTCGCCTGCGCGGGCAGAAGCTCCACCGCGGCATGCATCGCCTGGATGACCTGATACCGATCATGGTTCTGGCTCGTCTCGGCCGTGGGCAGGTGAATGCCATCCTGTAGCGCGAGGGCGGTGTAGATGGGTTCCCGCTGCAACCGGGAGGCAATGAAGAAGCTCACCAGATTCGAAATCATCAGAGGGACGATGACGGTATAGTCTCGCGTCGTCTCAAAGATCATCACCACGGAGGTCATGGGCGCCCGCACGATACCCGCGAAGGCCGTACCCATGCCGACTAAAGCGTAGGCCCCGGCGGTCGAGGTATAGGTTGGCAACAAGCGATGCGCGACGCTTCCTATGGTACCTCCCAGCATGGCGCCGATAAACAGGCTGGGTCCGAAAATCCCGCCGGCGTTGCCCGAAGCATAGCTGGTGGTGACACTCAAGAGTTTCAGGACCACCAGGAGAGCCATCAGTTGGAGCGCCATCCTCCCGTTCAGGGCGTCGCCGACATACCCATAACCCACGCCCATGGCCTGGGGCACAAACCAGCCCATCAGGCCGACCATCAACCCACCCGCCACGGGTTGAAACCATACGGTCCTCTTCGGGAAGCGGAGGAAGTGCTTCCGCATGCCCAGCAAGAGCTTGGTGAACGCCACGGATACCAGACCGCCGGCCACGCCCAGGACCGCATAAATCCCCAGCTCCAAGGGATGGACCAGCCGATATTGCGGCACCTTAAAGAGGGGGTTATTGCCCAGAAGCAGGCGTAGCACCACCCAGGAAGTCGCGGAGGCCAGCACCACCGAGCCTAGCACCGGGGCGCGGAGATCGCCCATGACTTCCTCGAGCGCGAAAAGCACGGCCGCCAGCGGCGTATTAAATGCGGCAGCAATTGCTGCGGCAGCACCAACCGGTATGAGCGCCTTTACCTTCTCGGGTCGCAGGCCCAGACGACGGCCCAGCACCGAGGCAATGCCGCCCCCAACTTGGACGGCAGGTCCTTCGCGCCCCAGCGGGATTCCGCTGGCAAGTGTGGCTGCGGTGCAAAAGAACTTTCCCAGGACCGTGCGTAGGGCAATCACACCTTGACGGGCGAACAGGGCCGCTTTGGTCTGCGGTACGCCGCTGCCTCGAGCGTACGGAAAGTATCGGGACAGCAGATACCCGACGCCCAGCGAGCCCGCGACCGGGATCAGTACCCGTCGCCAGGCCGCGCTACCCACAGGATACAGCCGCATTCCCAGTCGTTCGGTGAGCAAGACGAAAGCGACGACCACCAAGCCCGTCAGGGCCCCGATGGCCAACGTTAGAACAAGGAATACCTGATCCTCACGTGGCTGGAAGGAGGCTATTCGCTGTAACAGCGGGGTTCGCCACCAACTCTTTTCCGTCTCCTTGCGGGATTCACTCACCCTGACATGCTTCCTCTCCGATGGCTTGCCTGAAACAAGTTCTCAAGAAATCAATCGCGCACCGTCAAGACGGGGCATTGGGCATGACAAAGCACCTGGTGAGGCGTGACCCACGGCAGATGCGCGGACACCTGAGCGAGGGAAGTACGGTGCGGTCCCATCACAATCAAGTCTGCCGCTTGGTCTTCCGCCACACTCAGGATGTGTTCCGCCGGTGCCCCGATCTCCACGATGCATTCCGTTGCCACGGAAAGGGTCGTCTCGGGGGGAAGCAGTTGCACAAGGCGCTTCATGGCAGCGTCCCTCATAGCCTCTCGGTATCCCAAGGGAACATCGGCGCGCATCTTGAGAACATGAAGCAAAGTCAGGTGGGCGTGCTCGTGCTCCGCCAGCCACAGCGCATACGTAAGCGCTCGGGCCGAATCGGGCGGCAAGTCGGCCGCGTAGAGGATTCTCTCGAGCTTCAGTTCCGGCCCCCTTTTCGAAGAGTTGTGTGGCCCTACGGTGAGCACGGGGCAGTACGCAGAGTCAGCAATCTCCTCCGCTACCGAGCCGACCACAAGGCTCTTGATTCCCCCACGGCCATGCGTTCCAAGGACGATCAAGTCAATTACAAATCTACCGATCAGCTCCGAGAGCGCATCTAAGATAGAGCCTTCTTTGACCAATTCGTGATGCTTGATTCCCTGGAACGGCTCGGACTTTACAAGGTTCGCCATCTTGATCTGAGCAGAATGCCGGAGGTAAAAAGGGTCTGGTGGGTACACGTCATCGCTAATCTCCCGAGGGACTACATTCAGCGTGTACAACCTGGCGCCGTAACGCCGGGACATGCCAATGGCATACGATAGGGCCGTCTCCGAGCAAGCAGAAAAATCAGTGGCGAACAGGATGTTTTGGAGTGAAATGCCGGTGGCGGTGACCAGCGGACACATCGAACACCTCCCTTGAGAAGGCCATGCCACAACTTGCTTCCGTTCTTTGTGGTTTCCTATAGCCGCCTTCAGGCAAGATTTCCGTTTTGCTATCCTGGCCGGCCTTCATTCTACGCCCAACCGCCTCCGTTGGAGCCGTCTTTTTCGTTGGGCTAACAATCGGATGATGACGCTGAGTTCCTGAAGAAAAGGGGTAACACTCCAAAGCGGGGGCTTCCTAATGATATTGTTCCCCTTCGGGGAATTTCATGGTCGAAAGGCATTTTTGTTAGAGGGTCCCTATCCGTGGGTTTCACCCACGGCTAATCATATTGTTCCCCTTCGGGGAACTATCAATCTTGCGGGCGAATATGGATGTTTCCGCTGAAGGAGGTCAGCTCGACGGTGGCCTTGCCGTTGTTGTGGGTTCCCAGCAGGCTATTGGATGATCCCAACGGGGAAGCTGATTCCCGCCGGTGGGTCATGGGCATGGTATTAAACACTTTGCCCTTCAAAGTCTTGGCGCTCAGCTCGTAGGAAGCCGAAGGCGGGCAGACGATATCCACGTCGCCGCTGTAAGCCGAGAGAATATAGTCGCCGGTGGCCATAAAATCGCCTTCAAAGAGGATGCGCCCGGAGGTGGTGCTGCCGTGCAGCCGGGTGGTGGCGGGCGAAACAAAGTGCAGGTTGCCGGTGATCGAGTACGCTTCCACGCTGCCCGAGGGCCGAATGACTTCGATATCCCCCGCCACGGAATGGACGGTGAGATGGCCGGAGTAATCGCGAATGGAAATGCCGCCGCCCACGGATTGCACGGAAGCATCCGCTTGCATGCCTTCCATGACGATACTCCCCTGAGGATTGCGGATTTCCAGGCTGGCGCCAGTGGGAATATCCAAAGTGTAATCGGCCACCTGTTGGTTGCCCGGCAGATTCGCATCCAGCAGGTGAGTTTCGAAATGAATCTTCTCGGCGGGACCGGTGTTGGGAAGGATTTCGCTATCCACTTCCAGGCGGGGAGAGGCCACCGTGTAGACCAGATGCACTTGGGCTTTGCCCCAGCCCCGGACCAAAACGTGGCCTTTCACGTTGTTCAAGCTGACGCGCGGCTCCCGCGTGGTATCAAAACTCTTCTCGATGGGTCCTTCGCCCGCCGCCCACATTAAAGCCGCCGGGAGGAGGACCACCAGCAGCGGTGGCAGGATTTGCCTGACCGACTTCGACCCTACAATGATCCGGTTCATCAACCCCGTGTCCCTCTTTCTAACGCCCGTCGAACTCCAACGCAGAAGACAAGACTTCAGCCTTTCTCGTATACGCCGTCAAGAGATAATCGTGGGCCAGCGTATTTCCGGGCTCGTGTTGCAGCGAGTCCAGACATTCATGAATGGAACCATCCAGGGAGACCAGGCTCTGTTCGTACGTGGCCTTCAGGTCAGGGGCCATGGAGGCTTCATTATCTCTAAAATTATTCTCCAGCTCAGAAACCACTCGGGCGAGCGCGCCGTCTTCGCCCGTAAGCATTGCCGAGGCCTTCTCGGCAACCGAGGAAGGGCGGGCCGCCTCATCCGGGCCTTTCCACCAGCGCTGAGCGTCGCGGGAAGGCAAGGCCAGCACCGATCCCAGGAATACCAAGGCGGCTAAGGCGCCGAGGGGAAGGGCGTGGGGGAAAATGCGCCAGGCCAGCCATTGACGCCACCCGCGGACGGGCACGCCGAAGGCTCCCTCCGCTTCCAGCCGGGCGTGGACGTTGGCCCAAACGACGCGGGAAGGCTCCGCTGGCGGCAGATCACGCGCGGCCTGGCGAAGGGCTTGCAGGTCGGCCAGAAGGGCGCCACACGGCGGGCAATCCTGAGAGTGCGAGAGGATGAAGGGGCGCGCTTCGCCTTCCAAATAGGCTTGCAGCTCGGCATCAAATTGCGCGCAAGGCGGCACGCCGAAGGCTCCCTCCGCCTCCAGGCGCGCGCGCACCTTGGTCCAAAGCGCGGGTGAAGGCTCTTGCCCCGGCAGGTCCCGCGCTGCTTCGCGAACCGATTGGAGGTCCGCCAGCAGGGCGGCGCACGGCGCGCAATCCCCTGAGTGCGAGAGGATGAAGGGGCGCACTTCGCCTTCCAAATACGCTTCCAACTCGGCATCAAATTGCGCGCAGGGCGGCACAGCAAAGGCTCCCTCCGCCTCCAGGCTCGCGCGCACTTTGGCCCAAACCACACGGGAAGGCTCTTCCTGCGGCAGAGCCTGCGCGGCCTGTCGAATCGATTGGAGGTCCGCCAGGAGAGCGCCGCATGACGCACATTCCCGAGCGTGGGAAGCGATGAAAGGGCGGCCTTCACCCTCCAGATAAGCTTCCAGCTCGACATCAAATCGCGAGCAAGCGGCAAACGTTTTGTATCGGCTTTCTTCCATCATCTTTCACACGGGCGGGACGCCCGTGCCCCGAAATGTGGCATGGCCATCCTGGCCATGTCCGGACACGGGCGGGACGCCCGTGCCCCGAAATGTGGCATGGCCATCCTGGCCATGCCTTGAACACGGGCGGGACGCCCGTGCCACCTCTGCGCGTTCTAGGCTTCTTCCACCGGTTCCCCCGCGGGAAGGGATTCATCCGGAGATTTCACGCCGCGATCGTGGCGCAGCCGCTCACGCAGCTTCATGCGAGCTTTGTGAAGCTGCGACTTGGAATTTCCTACCGAGCATTTCATGATCTCCGCAATCTCATTGTGCTCGTAACCTTCCACGTCGTGCAGCACAAAGACCGCCCGGTAGCCCGGGGGCAAATCCGCAATGGCGTTCTGGAGGCCAATGCGGTCAACCGAGTTGATCAGCCGCCGGTCATCACTGCCGTAATCACGTTTGACCGGCTCGTCTTGCGAGGTATCCACTTCGTCGAGCGAAATCTGTTGCAGTCCCTTCTTGCGCAAATGCATCAGGACTACATTCACCGCCAGGCGGTGAAGCCAAGTCGAGAAGGCCGACTCACCACGGAAAGTCGAAATCTTGCGAAAGAGCTGGAGAAATGCCTCCTGCGCGAGATCTTCCGCTTCCGCCGTGTTACCCGTCATGCGCAGGCACAGTGAGTAGACTCGCCGCTTGTGAACTTCGAAGAGCGCGGCGAACGCTTCTTCATCGCCTCGCTGGGCGCGCGCAATGAGCTGAGCTTCAGATGCAGCCTTCGTCGGTGCCGGTGTCTTGTTTGTGCTCAAGAAGTTTCACTACCGGCCGCACCTCAACTCGTTTGGTGAGATGCGGGGCAAGATTTTCGAGTTGTATTCCTCTTCCTGACGATTACCCCACACCAGGGGTTACGAAAGTACTATTGAGCCCCGTCCGGGGGGACATCGGGTCGCAGTTCCAACGAGGCCGTCAACGGCACTCCGTCATGTTGCTGCCTGACGAGCGCCGGATGCCGCCCGCGTGCTGATGAGAACTTCCGCCCTCGCCCCCTTGGGGGAGAGGGTGGCTCGCAGCCGGCGCTTTCATCAGCCGGGGCGAGACGGGTGAGGGGGTCCAAACCAAACGCGCTCAATCCAACGCCTCCGGTAGCGACCACACCAATCTCAGCACCTTTTGCACGCATAACTCCGGGGCCTCAAGAACTATACCGTTGGGGAACCGCCGCACCGTGTAACCCAGGGTCGCAAGGTGCGCGTCTCGTCCCGCATCGCTCTTCGCCTGGCTCGGCTGGCGCGTCTTGCGATAGGGATATCGAGTCTTCACGGGTTTGACCCCCTCACCCGTCCGGCCCCGGCTGATGAAAACGCCGGTGGCCGGCCACCCTCTCCCCCAAAGGGGCGAGGGCCGAGAAGCTCGCATTCGACCGTTCTCTTTCTTTCATCATTACACTTCATCACAAATGTTGAAACTTCAGGGAAAGGCTTTCGCCTTTCCGTTGCCGCACATTACGGATAAACGTCGTTCGCGCCCCGTGGAGGGCTATGCCCACCACGCGGCGCGAACGAGGAGATAAGGGCTGGAATCGGCCGAAAAGGCCGAGCCTTTTCGCAGAGCAAGGGGCCGAGCCCAGTGCAGAACCATGATCGCCCGCTATGTTGGACAATTGTGACACTATGTCGCCCGCCGTGGCGGGCTTTCGACTCCCCTATTGGCTTCCCGAGATACGAATGACCGCTTTCCCGATCCCTATGTTACCCGAGGTGTCTGCGGCACGCAAAACCAGGACGTGCTCCCCCGGCGCCAGATGCGTGAGCTGTATGGTAAAGGTCTCCTTGGGTGAATCCACGATGCCGTCATCAGACAGTATGTCGTGCCAATCCTGTCCGTCCAGGGAGGTTTCCGCGCTTCGGAGGGGGGATGTGGCGTCCTCCGCGGAGAATTGCACCTCCGCCGTCAAACCGGTGACATTCTGCCGCACAACTTCGACGTCCGGCGGAGTATTGTCAACCCAGAAGGGGGCGCTTAGTAACTCGGACTTTCGCGCCAAGTTGGGAGGATTGGACTCCTCGTCAGACGCTAACAGGCGGGCCACGTACTTGCCGTCCGCCAGGCCGGTAGGATCAATCGTGTAACTGGATTGGTGTATTTTGTCCTTGAGGAGATGCCATTCGCGCTCGTCGGTGGCTCTGACATAAAGCGCGTAGACTAACTGGTCGCCGTTGGGGTCATCGGCCTGCCAAGTCAGGGTAATGGGAGCCTTCACGGATGGAGTGGATGTTGACGGAGCGCCGAAACTCACCGAAGGCGAGGCGCTTACGGTGATTCCGCCACCCAGCGGCAGGTTTGCTGACGATCCCCCGGCGCCGGTCCGCTCGCTCGAAGTGCTGACGTTCAGCGAGTGGATCTGCGGCGGCAGGTTCTGGTTCAAATAGGAGATGGTCACCTCGTCGAGGGTAGGGGAGCCATTCCCCGAGGCGCGGAGCACGGCCTTCCATTGGAGGTAGCGGGCGGGAGGGCTGGTTACGGCATCCCCACTGGGGTTGCTGTACGGTCCCGCCCAGTCGCTCCACGTGTTGTCAGGACGGTCGGAATTCCCCGAGCGCGTGTAAAACTGCAAAGCGCACCCCGCCGGGATATCTCCTCTCCAGACTAAGACCCCCCAGCGCGAAACAAACTTGGTGTCCTTCACCGGCGATTCGAAGGCGCCCTCGGGGGTGGGGGAAGCGCCGATGCGGAACAATCTGGCTACATTACTGCTCGCCGCGTAGAGGTCCGAGCCTCCCAGCAGCAGTCGGGTGGCCAGGGACTCGTGCGTTTCGGTGAGAATCGTCAGTTTCTCACTCGCGGGTTGAGCATTCAAGTCGAAAATCCGCCCGTTGCTGTCGGTGGTGAACAACACGTGGTCATTCCGGACGGCCAGCCCGAAAATGCTCTCGGTGTTGGAGCTCCAGATGGTTTCCGCCGTTGAATCGGGGAAGATTTCAACCAAAGCTCCGCGCCCGGTTCCAAATTGCAGAAGAGGCATTGGGGGCATCTGGGGCGTCGCGCGGTTGAAACTGGGGGCTTTGGTTTCACCCGGCGGAGCTTGCCCCTTGGCGGTAGGCTCGGAGTCCGTCGCGGCCGTGACGGTGATGGTGGTGGGGCCGACGCCCGGACCGCCTTGGGGAGGGGCCAGGAGCAGGTCCGGCGACCCCTTGCCGCCCGCCCCGCCCAGGGTGGCCGCGAAGATGTGGCCCTGCGGGTCGACCGCCAAATCGTGAACCTCGGGCAGAGCCGATTGATAAATGACGAAGGCCTTGCCCTCGGGTGAGATGCGATAAATCAGGCCGTTCGGAACACTGCCGGCCAGCACGTTCCCTTTGGGATCGAGCCTCAGACACATGATGTGCGTCTGCTTGCTGTCAAAGAAAATCTCTCCCTTGCCGGATGCGTCCACCCGGAAGATTTGTCCCTTATCACCGGTCGCGACGTACAGCCGCCCTTGCGCGTCGAATTGCAAAGCCCAGATGTACTTCGTCTTGGGATCATAGAAAACGCTGGATTTGCCGTCGGCAGTGACCTTGTAGACCTTTCCCTCGGGGGAGCTGCCCGCGTAAAGGTTTCCGTCCGGGCCGACTGCCAGGGCGAAAATGTCTGGCTCCTTGGCCGTCAACAGCAATGCGGACTTTTGGTCCGAGCCCACGCGGAAGACCTTGCCCTGGTGCCCGGTGCCGACATAAAGACTGCCGTGGGAGTCCCGCGCCAGGGAGAGAGCCAGAGCTTCTTCGGGGCTGAATACGGCCTGCGCCTCCGGGGCCAGTGACAAATCGCCCTCTTTACTCAAGGAGACTCCGGTCAGGGTCCCCTGAAGGAATTCATCAAAGGAGCCGACTTGCCAGAAGGCTGTATCCACACTGAAGGCACATAAAGGGATTGCAATAAGTATTAATGCCTTGTAAAGGAATTTGCCGAGTTTCATTCCCCAACCTTTCCAAGAGTCGTGGTTAGTGGTTAGGAGTCGCGGGCTATCCACAATACCACCAGCCACCGCCTATTACATTCCCGAGCCCGCCACTTTGAGAATCAGCGTCTTCTGCCCATGGATGGCGTAAGGAGTCGGTTTGGTTTCAAAATCACCCACTACGGATGTCCCGCTGAAAACCACGTTGGAGGCGGCAGCCGGGTCGGCCATAAAAGTCTGCAAGAGAGAAGGCGGAGGTGATGGGTACTCGTCCCCTTGCATCATGAAAGAGCGCTGGGGCGTCATCAGCAGGCCGTACAGTCGATTGTTCCGCCGCATCCGGTTCAGAGCGCGCACCAATTGCTGCGAATCGCGCGCGTTGCCTCCGAGGGCCGAGAAACGAAATTCCAGGGCATTGATGCTGGATCCCCCTCCCACCATCAGTGTCAGCATCTTGTCTGTGACGCTGGCGGGCACATCCACTGGAATCTTCTCGGTCAGGGTCGCGCCCCAGGGCAGGCGGAGGAGGGCGGTCACTTCCAGATGGTCACCGGGCCGCACTTCCGATTTGGTGCTCCACACCTGCTCGATGGTGGCGCTACGCTTTTCGTCCAGCGACTCGATGCTGAGGTCGATAGCCTGAACCTTGAGGTCGGGAAATCCACTGGACATCAACATGGCCAAGGGCGAGGCCACGGTGGCCCCCACCATGTTAGCTGTTCCCACCTCACCGGAAAGAACATCCTCCAGATCTATTGACTGGCCGCCCGTCAGCCGGATCTTGGCTTTTATGTTCAGGGTGGAAGTCCCAATCGAGCGTTCCGTGACGGTCAGCGCGGAAGTCACCGTGAGGTTGAGAAGAATCGGGGAAAGAAACGGCTCCTGAATCATTTCAAAGTTGTAGTCGGATTTTCTGTTGAGCGTTGAATCCAGGTGTAGATGGACGGGAATCATGGGCGGATTTTTTTCACCTACCCGGCCATAAATGGCATCGAAGCGGTCCTGTTGGATAGTGCCTACGATGGCGCCCGGTGCATCGATCTTGAAGGAGGAGGCAATGCTGGGCACCACCACGAGGACGTGCGCGGGCGCGAAAGGAAACTGTGCCGGGCCCTCCGCCAGAACTTGGTGGCCACACGCATAAAGGTCATTCCCTTGCCGAAGGGTGACTGTGCAGTCGATGTTCAGGTCCAAATCGCCCCGCACCAGCAGCAGGCTGATCATGGAACCCGGCTCGAGGTCGGTGGGGCTCGGCGGTGTGTTCTGCGCACCCCCTGAAATTACGCCGCCCTGCATGGGTTCCAACCCCAAGCGCCGGAGTTGCGGCGTAAACAGGTCGATGGCGGCATTCGAAAAACCCCCGAAGCGCAGGGGAAGCAGCAAGTTGGAAAGGGAAGTGGTTTCCCGCACCTCCGGAAGCGGTGAGAGATTGGCGACGGCGTCTTCCTTCACGATCACCCGGCCGAGGTCAGGCGATCCGCCGGAAACGTTGGCAATGCGATAGCTTTCATTGGGCGACCCGTGCGCCGTAGAAGTTGCTGCGGCGGGTACGACGGACAGCATTTCCTCGATGGGAGTGATTCCTGCTATCGCCTCTTTGGAAAGCGGAAACGAGCGAGAGACCGCGCCCACCAGCTTGCCGTCGACATAGACCGGACTCCCGCTCATGCCCATAATCACGCCGGTCGTGGCCAGAGGGCCACCCGAAAGCCGCGCCAGGATGAGATCCCGCTGGGGGGCAATGGCGTTTTTCAGAACCCCCAGGATTTCCACCTGGAATTCCTCAATCTTGTCGCCTTGGAAAATGCTACGCCCCACGCCTTTCAGGCCCGGACGGATTTCGCTGAGCGGGAAAATGGGAGGGTTCGCCTGGCCGAGCAAATGGCTGGCAATAAACAAAACCAACGCGAGGCTGGTTAGCAGTCGCCTTTGTAGCATCATAGCCGGCACAGGCCCATAAGTTCTGGACTAAATCCTAGTCTAAGGACAATCCACGGATTGGTCAAGCAAAGCCGCAATGCGCAAAGCCTGCGACTAGTGCCCAACGCGAAAGAAACTGCCATCTCCTTGGGGAGACTGTGACGTGGGAGGCCGGGTGCGGGGTGTATACTCGTACTGCCCAAAAGGCGAATACGAACCCCGGACTTGAGGAGGAAAGCTATGTGGATGATCGTGGCTCTCGCCGTCATCGTGATTTTGATTGGTGCGGTGGCCGTGGTCGTTGGCCCGATCCTGACCTGGAAGCGCCTGCCGGAAGGGGTGCAGATCAACGGCATGTCTCTCGTCAAGGATGGGTTCGTGAGCACCGCCCTGGTGCCACTCAGCGACCACGAGGCGGCGCTGGTCGATGCCGGTATCGATGTCCAGGGAAAGGCGCTACTCGCAGAATTGTCCCGTCGCGGCTTTGGCCCCGACGACGTGAAGGTCATTTTGCTGACCCATGGTCATTCCGATCACATCGGGGGAATTCGTAACTTCCGCAACGCGCAGGTGATGGCGCTGGCCGCCGAGGTGGACGTCGTGGAGGGCCGCTCCTCAGGCGGAGGTCCGATCCTGCGTTTCAGGTCCCCGCGGCCTACCGGCATTCGCCTCTCCCGTACCCTCCAGGATGGCGAGGTCATTGCATTAGGCCCTTACACGGTCCGCGTTTTCGCCGTGCCAGGGCACACTTCCGGATGCGCTGCCTACGCCATCGGGGCGAACCTGTTCCTGGGTGACAGCGCCAACCAAGGCAAGGACGGTCGCCTCAAAGCGGGGCCTTGGGCCTTCAGCCAAAGTGCGGCGCAGAACCGGAAATCGCTGGTGGAACTCGCGCGCCGCCTGGCCAGCGACACCAGCATCAAGGCGCTCGTTTTCTCCCACTCCGCCCCACTCGAGCGAGGGGTGGCGCCACTGCTGGAGTTTGCCCGCCGCTAAGGGAGAATTCCGCGAAATCCCACAGGGTACAGGTTCGATTCGTGATATAGAGTTGCCGTGTGGTGCGCGGCAAGGCGATTGACCCACGAGAGGGCGTATGGCCGACCATGTAACCAATGTCCCATACTGGAGCCGTGATGTTGCTGAGCTGAGCGCCGCTCTGGGCTCGGGCTCCGGGGGCTTGGCGTCCGAAAAAGCCGCCGAGCAGCTTCGCCAGGTCGGCCCCAACAGCGTCGAGGAGGCGAGCCACCTGAGCGCTCTGCGCCTGCTCCTCCAGCAGTTCGAAAGCCCCCTCGTACTCATTCTCATCTTCGCCGCCGTGATTTCGCTGGCGCTGGGGGAACGGCTGGACGCCGGCATCATTCTGGCGATCGTGCTCGGCAGCTCCCTGCTCGGTTTCTATCAGGAGTACCGGGCCTCGGCCGCGGTGGAAGCGCTCAAGCGCCGTCTGGAGTTGACCTGTCGGGTGGTACGCAATGGCACGGAGCAAACGGTGCCGGCCAGCACCCTCGTGCCCGGCGATGTCATCGTGCTCTCGGCCGGCAACCTCATTCCCGCCGATGGGCTCCTGATCGAGGCCACGGACTTCATGGTCAACGAAGCCAGCCTGACCGGCGAGTCCTTCCCGGTCGAGAAGCAGCCCGGGATCGTTCCGCCGGAAACGCCCCTGGCGGGCCGTACCAACGCCGTTTACCTCGGCGCTTCGGTCGAGAGCGGCAAGGCGAAGATGCTGGCTATCGAAACGGGGCGCCGCACCGCCTTCGGCGCGATCTCGGCACGGCTCCAGGTGCGCCCGCCGGAGACGGAGTTCGAGCGCGGCATCCGGCAGTTCGGCTATCTCCTGCTCCGGGTGATGATCGGCGTCGTGCTGTTCGTGTTGACGGTCAACCTGCTTCTGGGCCGGCCGTTAATCTCCTCGCTGCTCTTTGCGGTGGCGCTCGCGGTCGGGCTAACGCCGGAGCTGCTGCCCGCCATTATCAACGTGACGCTGGCCGCCGGCGCGCGCGCCATGGCCAAACAGGGGGTCATCGTCCGCCGCCTGGATTCGATTGAGAACCTCGGCAGCATGGACATATTTTGCACGGACAAGACCGGCACGCTGACCGAGGGCGTCATCGTTCTTCAGGACTCGACCGACGCCGACGGCCGGACGTCGACCCAGATCCGGCAGCTCGCCTTTCTCAACGCGGCCTTCGAGACCGGTATCGACAACCCGCTCGATGCCGCCCTCATCGCGGCCGGCAAGAGTGCGGGACTCGCCACCAGTGGTTACCGCAAGATCGATGAAATCCCCTATGACTTCCGGCGCAAACGCCTGACCATCGTCTTAGCGGTGGACGGCGATGCCGCGCACCACCTGATGGTCACCAAGGGCGCTTTCACCCAGGTGCTTGCCCTCTGTTCCGCCGTGAGCCACGACGGTGTGAATGTTCCTCTCACGCCGGACCTGCACGAGCGGCTGGGGGCATTCTACCAGGCCAAGGGTGAGGCAGGATTCCGGGTCTTGGCGGTGGCGACACGCCAGATCGCCGTGAAAGACCGCTATGGCTACGACGATGAGGCAGGGATGGCATTTGCCGGATTCCTGGTCTTCTTCGATCCGCCGAAAGCGGACGCGCAGAAAACCCTCCGCGATCTCACCAGCCTCGGCATCCACGTCAAGGTCATCAGCGGCGACAATCGCCACGTCACCGCGCATCTGGCGGAAGCGGTGGGGCTCGATCCGAAGTCGATGATCACCAGCGACCAACTGGCCAAGCTCCAGGACGAGGCGCTCTGGCAGGTTGCGCCGCGCACCGATCTCTTCGTCGAAGTCGATCCCCAGCAGAAGGAGCGTATTGTCCGCGCCTTGCAACGCACCGGGCATGCCGTCGGGTATCTCGGCGACGGCATCAACGATGCGCCCGCACTGCATGCGGCCGATGTCGGCATCTCGGTGGACCAGGCGGTCGATGTTGCCCGCGAAAGCGCCGACATCATTCTCTTAAAGCCCGATCTGGACGTCCTGCGCCAGGGCGTGGAGGATGGCCGGCGCACCTTCGCCAACGCGCTCAAGTACATCAACATCACGACGAGTGAAGGTTTCGGCTACATGGTCACCATGACGTGGGCAACCCCACTGCTCCCTTTCCTCCCGATGACCGCCACGCAAATCCTGCTCGAGAATTTCCTCTCCGACCTGCCCTCGGTTACGATCTCGACCGACAACGTCGATGCGGAGACCATAAAAAGCCCGGAGCGCTGGCAGATCAAGGACGTGAAGCGCTTCATGATCGTCTTTGGGCTGCTCAGCTCCGTTTTCGATCTGCTGTCGTTCGCCATTCTGCTGCTGGTGTTTCATGCCCACGAGGCGGTTTTTCAGACGGCTTGGTTCGTCATTTCATTGTTGAACGAACTCGCCGTGGTCCTGGTCCTGCGAACGCGCGGGCCCGCGTTCCGCAGCCAGCCGAGCCGCCTGCTGTTATGGAGCACGATCATCATGAGTGTCGTCGCTCTCGTTATTCCCTACCTCGGGCGTCCTGCCTCGGCGTTCGGTTTTGTGCCACTCTCGGCGCTCCAGATGGGGACCATTCTCGCCATTGTCGCTGGATACATTGCGGCGACCGAAGGGGTGAAGGTATGGTTCTACAAAACGCGAAACACCAGCCAGCCGGTGGCTGGCGTATAACATCGCTGACGGGGGCGAAAAATGAGAGCAGCAAGCACAACATTGATTTCGCGAAATGTCTGGACTGCCGCAGTGCTTGTTCCGAATAATGGACGATTCCACCACGAGGCCGCCGACGCATGTGGGACCGCTATCGAGATTGGATGTACGCCTGGGAAACCCGGCTGAACGCCCGCGACACGAACCGCGTGGTGCGACCCCTGGAGTGGGGCCTGGACTGGACTGAGCATTGGCCGGTGGTGAACGGTACGCGTGAAGCGGCGCTGGCAAATCCCGCAGCATACCTTGCCCAACTGAACCAGCAGATTGTTTCCCGCAGTGATGAATTCTACGCTTACCGAACTCCCTCCGATTTTCGCTTGCAGGGCAACTTCCTGCTCTTCACCTCTCCGGTGCACACGCCGTATGCGGTAAACAATCTCGTGCGGGCGCGCTGGTTTCCCTCCGGACATCGCCGGGCGCTCATCGTGATGCCGCAGTGGAACGCCGACGCCGAAGGCCACAACGGCCTCTGCCGGATTTTCAACCTGCTCGGGGTATCCGCGCTGCGTCTGAGCCTGCCTTACCACGACTATCGCAAGCCGGCGGAAACCGAGCGCGCGGACTATGCCGTGTCCGCCAATATCGGGCGCACCCTCGATGCCGGCCGCCAGGCCGTCATCGACGCGCGCGCTTGCCTGGATTGGCTGGAAAGGCAGGGCTACACGGAGTTCGGGATCGTCGGCACCAGCCTCGGTTCGTGTTACGCTTTCCTGACCAGCTCGCACGATCCGCGCCTGCGCGTGAACCTCTTCAACCATTTTTCCGCGACCTTCGGCGATGTGGTTTGGACGGGCCAGTCCACACGCCACGTGCGGCAAGGCCTCGAGGGCAGTATCGATCAGGATTCCCTGCGCCGCGCCATGATGGCCATCAGCCCGATTGCTTATGTTGATAAGTACGCGCGCTGGCCGAAGAAGACGCTGCTCATCTATGCTGCATACGACCTAACTTTTTTGCCCGAATACTCCCACCAGCTTCTCGACGAATTCACCCGCCGGGGAATCGCGCATCGCGCCGCCGTCCTGCCCTGCGGCCATTACACCACTGCCGAAACGCCCTTCAAGTTTCTCGACGCATACTACATGGCATCATTCCTGCAATCGGCATTTGACTGATCCCGGGCTTCTTTCAAAAATCAGGGAGCGAACGACGAGGAGCCGGCATTGCGCAGGGAGCGGGAGGGGGCGCGACACGATGCGGTAGCTCGGACAAATTGTCTCGATGCGCGACTTTTTGTCTTCAATCGCGGGCAATGTCCAGACCTCCAAAACCGGTCCGCGCTGCTCCCGGATTTAGCGATAAATCTGGACCACCGGCCGCCTTCGCGCCGTCATGTGAGAGACCGACGCGATTCATTTACGCCTGTCCTTTCAAATCTGCCGAACAGTAAGGGCAAAACGTCGCTCCCACCTCAATCGTGCGATGGCACCGGGGGCAGACGGGATGAAGAAGGCACCTGCATTTGGGGCAATAGTTGAACGTCGGATTCACCATGGCGCCGCATTGTGGGCACGCGCTCCAGATGGGTTGCCGGACCACGAAGTAGATGATGAACCCGATCCCGTTGGGGATGCAGAGCACCAGAAGCGTCCAGAGCGTCGGGCTCATGCCCCGGCGCTTGGCGTCGCGGTTGACGTAGCCAATGAGCAGGAGGTAGAACCCCAGAGCCGATCCCGCCAGGATAGCGATCGCGACTTGCACGGCGAACGGCGGGGCGTGCGGGTCGTGACGAAACGCCACATCCAGGAGAGCCACCTGCATACACACGAAAACGAGCGCCGCCACGGCCACCATCGTCTTGGGGACCAGCCTGATTTCTTCCCGGATATCGAATTTTCCTACGGATGTTTGATTCATTTCATTATCGCTTCTGCCGCACGCCGCGGCCGGTAAACTCGGAGTTCCTTTTCCATCGCGCCGCCAAGAAAAGACTCACCACAGAGGCACAGAGGCCACAGAGAAAAGAACGGCTATCGGAGTGGGGAGAAAATAACGGCTCCTGGTATGACGCCCGGCAGGGTTTTCTCCGTCTGCCCTCCGTGCCCTCTGTGTCTCTGTGGTGAGATCCTTTTTGCTTTGCGGCTCGGTCGCATTGTAAAGCGAGTTCATGATTTATGGTCTTCCTCGCAACAATTTAAGAACGTGTGACGCCGTGTTTGTGCCCTTTGCCTTTTGACTTGCTCTTTCCCCTCCACCGAGACCCATCCAAGTGAACCTACCGTCCCCAAGTCTCCGGGTGATTCCCCAAGCCGGAAGCGTGCGACTGCCTCCACGCGACGACGGCGCCGACCAAGGTGGCCGGGGCAAGCCAACACATGGCGAACGCCGCGACCCAAATCGCTTGTGAAAGCTCGAGCCGGCGTCCCAACCAGGCGATGGCTTCCCAAAGCAGGGGCGCGGTCAGTGCGCCCAGGAGCCAGGAAAGTCCGCACGAAATCCACAACGCCCGCAGGCGCGCCTGATTTTCCCGCAGCTCGCGGGCTCGCCAGCGGACGCGGGCCTGCGTGGTGCTGACCAGCGCCGGGTCAACGATGACCGAATTCGACCGCAACACCCGCAGGGCGCGCTCGTTGGCGCTCGACCGCGCTTGGCACGCCGGGCATTCCCCCAGGTGCGCCTCCAGCCACGCGCGCTCGGGGGCGGATATTCCTTCCACCAGCCCGGCGTCAATGAGGCGGCAAGCGCGCTCATGGATTTCGTGATTCATGGTTCCTCCAGCAGCTCACAGCTCACAGCTAACAGCCGACAGCTAACAGCTAACAGCCGACAGCTAACAGCTAACAGCCAACAGCCTACAGCCAACAGCCTACAGCCAACAGCCTACAGCTAACAGCCAACAGCCTACAGCTAATAGCCGACAGTGACCGGTTACTGTGAGCTGTTAGCTGTCGGCTGTCAGCTCATCCGTTAGCTGTCGGCTGTCAGCTCATCCGTTAGCTGTCGGCTGTCAGCTCATCCGTTAGCTGTCGGCTGTCAGCTCATCCGTTAGCTGTCGGCTGTCAGCTCATCCGTTAGCTGTCGGCTGTCGGCTCATCCGTTAGCTGTCGGCTGTCAGCTCATCCGTTAGCTGTCGGCTGTCGGCTCCACCAGATTGCGGAACGCCTCGAGACCGCGATAGAGCCTTGATTTCACGGTCGAGAGCGGGGCTCCGGTCACATCCGCAATCTCGTTTAGACTCAAGTCCTCCTGAAAGCGCAGCACCAGCACCTCGCGAGCCTCGGGCGGAAGCCGCCGGAGCACGCTCTTCACTTGTTCCGCCTGCTCGCCGGCGGCGACGGTCTCAAACGGCGTGGCGGACTCACGGTCCGGCCACTCCCGCGCCGCGCGCTCATCGCCGGGATCGAGCAATGCCTCCAGGCTCTCTGGCTCACGCCGGCGCAGCAGGTCGATGGCAAGGTTGCGCGCAATGGAAAACAGCCAGGTTTCAAACCGCCACTGGGGGTTGTACTGGTGGCCTCTTTCCAGGACCCGAATCCAGGTCTCCTGGAAAAGGTCCTCGGCCGTCTCGCGGTTGCCGGTAAGCGTCCAGAGATAACGGGGCAGCCGGTACTGGTAGCGGCCAATCAACTCGTCCAGCAGGTCCGGATCGCGCCGCCGCAGCCCGTGCGCGATTTCTCGGGTTTCCTGGTCCATCGAGCTCATAGCAAGCCAAATGCTGTTTGCCATTCTAGACGCAATACGGATGAACACCCAAAAAAGACGCAAGCCGTAGCGCCCCGATGCATCGGGGCGGTTCTTCCTTTGCCAAAATTCCAATTCTCCAAGACACACGCGTGCCCTCAGGTTCGGGAGCGCGAGTCTCATGAAGAGCCGCAGCGGGGTAGCGCAGAGTCTCGCCTTTCAGAGACTCTGCGGCTTTTTGCTTCGAGATGCTGCTGGCGGCGGTATAATGCGCGGGCATGTCACGCCTGCGGCGGTTGGTTTTGTCGGACCGGTTTTTCTTCTTAAGCTGCCGTGTTATTCCCACGCGGCGGACCCTGAGCGAATCCGAGTTCGCCACTCTGGCCCAAGTCATATGTGAACGCCGGAAGCAGCACGGATTCCTCTTGACGGCGTGGGTCTTCTTGCCGGATCACTGGCACGCTATCGTTTATCCGAGTTTTCCCCTCACCATCTCGCGCGTCCTGGAAGCAATCAAGGTGGGCGCTACGCTGCGGATTAACCGCCGCCGGGGCGAGCGCGGAGTGCTCCTGCAGGGCCGATTTTTCGACCGGGCGCTCCGCACCGTGAGGGAGTACCACGAGAAGGTCGAGTATATCCATTTGAATCCGGTCAAGGCAGGCCTGGTGGAGCGGCCGGAGGATTGGAAATGGTCGAGCGTGCACGATTATACAGGAACCGTGCAGGCGCTGGCAGGAGCGGGCAGCCCCATCCCCGTGGACCGCATCACCCTGCCCGCCGACCCGCGCACCCGAATATGAAAGTTGTAGAACGAATCGATTTTCAAAAACCACGGAGATGTGGAAAAGCCGCAGAGTCTCTGAAAGGCGAGACTCTGCGCTACCCCGCTTGTCACACGTCACTGCTCCCATGCGGCCCGAAGGGTGAGATGGACAGATTGTCGCAAAACATGGTCCTACTGAAAATAAATCTTCAAAGTTTGACATTCGTCGTTGCTTCCATTCTCGAACGGGTGTAATATAGTCGGCATCAACGAAATCCCGGTCGCGAGGCGATCGCCATGACTAAGGCACCTTGTCATTCTCAAATTTATAATTATTTCCCCAGTTTCAGTTCCAGGCCCGCGAAGCAGCGAACCGAATTCTTGTGGGGCGGGACTGTCCTCTTACTCTCTCTGCTTGCTTTCGGCTCGTCGGCCTTTGCGCAGGCCACGTTCAATTCTGCCACGTTGGCCTTCTACGATCATGTCGTCAACGTCCCGAGCGGTGTGAAGAAAGCCTGGCTCACGAACACGCAGACCGTGCCCATCACCATCAGCAGTATCGCCATCGGCGGCGGGAATGCTCCGGGCGATTTCGTTTTGGACGCGGGCGGCGACTGTCCCCTCAGCCCCAGTACGCTGGGCGCGGGAGACAAGTGCAACATTCCAGTGACCTTTACCCCCTCAGCGCTGGGGAGTCGAACCGCCACGCTCACGGTGACGGACAACGCCACGAACAACCCGCAGACCGTGGCCTTAACGGGAACGGGGGTCGAGCCGGTTGACCTGACTCCCAGCCCTTTGAAGTTTGGAAATCAGCCCGAGGGCACAACGGGCGCGGCGAAGACGGCCACGCTCAAGAACTATCAGACCGCCACCCTGACGAACATTAGCATTTCCGCGAGTGGGGATTATGCGCGGACGGGGGGGACATGCCCCTCGAGCGGAGGGACCCTAGCCGAGGGCGCGAGTTGCACGATCCTCCTGGGATTTACCCCCAGCATTCTGGGGTCCGATCCGGGAACCCTGACGGTGGCCGATAGCGCCAGCAACAGCCCGCAGTCCATCGCGCTCACCGGAACGGGCACCACGCCAGTCACCCTCTCGGTCAGCAGCTTGTATTTGGGAAAAACGGTCGCTGGCGATACTAGCGCGAGCAAGTCGGTCACGCTTACCAACAAGGAAAACGTCTCCCTGGCATTTTCGAGCATTGTGACCAGCGGGGACTTCGCGGTTTCGAGCAACACCTGCGGTACGAGCATTGTCGCCGGAGCCACGTGTACGGTGGGGGTGACGTTTTCCCCCACGGCCACCGGCGCGCTCGCCGGGGCGCTGACCTTCAGCGATAATGCCGCCAATAGCCCCCAGACCGTCGGCCTGACGGGTATCGGCTCCTCGCCCGTCACGTTTTCCCCAGCGAGCCTGACGTTGGCCAACACCACGGTGGGCACGACGAGCGCCGCGAAGACCGTCACGCTGACGAATCATCTGACGACCTCCCTGACGTTCTCGACGCCGGTGGCCACAGGAGATTTTGCGGTGGCCAGCAACACCTGTACGAGCGTGGGCCCAGGACTTACTTGCACCGTAGGAGTAACCTTTGCACCGACGGCGGTGGGGACCCTGACGGGCACGCTAACGATTCCCTACGGCGCCTTCGGCAGCCCCAGCGTGGTCACCCTGAGCGGCAGGGGCAAGCCTGGACCCATTTCGATTACCGTGACCCCCGCGAATCCCTCGATCAACTTGCCCTTGGGCCAAACATCGCAGCAATTTACCGCCACGGGTCATTTCAGCAGCGGCGGGGCGCAAAATCTAACGGCCTGGGCTACTTGGAGTTCATCGGCGCCGGGCGTGGCCACGATCAACGCGGCGGGGCTCGCGAGTGCCGTCGGGGAAGGGCTGACCACGATTGAAGCGGCCTTGGGCGCGATCAATGGCTCGACCACCTTGAACGTCACGAGGTTTGTTTGGACCGGCAGCATGAACACCCCGCGCGTAGGCCAAACGGCGACGCTGCTGAACAACGGCACGGTCCTGATGGCGGGCGGCTCTGGTGACGCCGCGGAGCTGTACAATCCCGCGACCGGGATCTTCTCGTACACCGGCAGCATGAACGCCCCGCGCGGAGGCCAAACGGCAACGCTGCTGAACAACGGCATGGTGTTGATGGCGGGAGGCAATGGCTCCGCCGGATTTCTAGCCAGCGCGGAGCTGTACAATCCCGCGACTGGGACCTTCACCTACACCGGCAGCATGAACACCGCGCGCGGAGACCACACGGCGACGCTGCTGGATAACGGCCTGGTGCTGATGGCGGGCGGTTGGAACTATCCCACTGGTATTCTAGCCAGTGCGGAGTTGTACGATCCCACTACCGGGACCTTCACCCCCACCGGCAGCCTGAACACCGAGCGCTATGATTACACGGCGACGATGCTGAACAACGGCATGGTGCTGGTGGCGGGGGGCTTCCCCGGTATTGCCAGTGCGGAGCTGTACAATCCCGCCACCGGGACCTTCACCCCTACCGGCAGCCTGAACGCCGGGCGCGTATATGCCACGGCGACGATGCTGAACAACGGCATGGTGCTGATGGCGGGAGGCGAGCTCTACTGGAGCGGCTACATAGGCAATGAGGAATTGTACAATCCCGCCACCGGGACCTTCTCGTACACCCAAGGCGACTTGATCACCCCGCGTTGGGGTCACACGGCGGCGCTGCTGAACAATGGCATGGTGCTGGTGGCGGGCGGCTGTTGCGACTCCAGCGGTACCACAGCCAGCGCGGAGCTGTACAATCCCTCGACCGGCACCTTCACCCCCACCGGCGGCATGAACGCCGCGCGCGAAATCTATACGGCGACGCTGCTGACGAGCGGCATGGCGCTGATGGCGGGCGGATACTCAGCGGTTACTCACGCGACCGACCTATCCAGTGCGGAACTGTACGAACCGGCCACCTTGACTCCGCCGAACCTCGAATCGATTGCCGTCACGCCCGGAACGTCCACTTTGTCCCCGGGTGGAACGCAGCAGTTTATCGCCACGGGCACCTTCAGTGACGGCAGTACGCAGCAGCTTGCCTCGGTGACCTGGAGCACGTCGAATCCGAACGTGGCGCAGATCACCAACGATGTGACCAATCACGGGGTGGCCCTGGCCATCGCCAAGGGAACCGTCACCATTACGGCCACGGCCGGGACCGTCAGCGGCACGGCGAAGCTGACCGTGAAATAGGCTTGGTTTTGACCGGTAGCGCAGGGCGGCGGAGCCGCAACCAATCCGTCTCGTAGGGGCTGGGCTTTGCCCTGCCCTGGTAATTTGTCGCTGGTGTGGAACGAGGGCAGGGCAAGCCCAGCCCCTACGAGACGCGCAAATTGTCTGCTAAAAGAACAAGAAATTACGGTATGGCAATGCCGGGCCCGCTCTCCGGCCCTGCGGCTTTTCCAGCGGTTCAGGCCGGATGAGGTGTAGCGCGGGGTGGCACAGGCACTCCTGCCTGTGCTCACGGCTGATGCATTCCATGCATAGAGCACAGGCAGGAGTGCCTGTGCCACTTAAACCGGCCGGCTGGCGCATGGCGAGCGCAGCCATGCGACTTGCGATCCCCGCCACGTGCGCGGATCCTTTCGATGTGCTCATCGGCGGACGTCATTTCCAGCCCCCTCTGCCTTGATCATTTTTCGAAACGCAGGGCTGCGCTCGCCCTGCGCCAGCCCGCCGGCTAAGCCAGTTGCAGTCGTTTCACCTTTATGCGGTCGGGGGGTACTTGTGCGAGGTCGTACTGGGCCTGTTGGACCAGCCAGCCTTGCGGGGTGCCGCCGAAAACCTTTGAGAGCCTCACGGCCATTTCGGGGGATATGCCGCGTTTCCCGTTTACCAGTTCCGAAAGCGTGTTGCGCGTCACTCCCAGGGCGGCGGCGACAGCGGTGATGCTCAAGCCCGAAGGCTCAATACACTCCTGCAACACGACAAGGCCGGGGTGAGGCGGGTTCTTCATGCCCACATGTTCCGGGTTGACCCCGCTCGGGTCGTCCTGCTCAAAAAGCCGTTTCAGTCCCCTGTGGCGGATTGTCCGTATCATCCCTTACCGTAACGCGCCACGTGGCGGATGTCAAGCTTAGTTTTGCTGCCCAAGGTCACCGGGGGGATGGGAATTTACGTGAACGAGGGCGGCGCGTCCGAGCCGACGCGGCACTTACGAGCGACGCTGGCCGCTACGACACCGACATATTGACATCTTGACAGTTGCCCCCCCGCAGCCGTAAGGTTGCCCACAAGCGAACTACCAAGCCGAGCACCAACGCCGCGCGCGTGTCATTCAAGAGGAGGCACGTATGACGCACCTGCCAACGCATCTTTGCACCGCCGACGTACGGGCCATATCCACGAAGAAGCACCAGCCGAAGCAGATGGTAAACCCATCTCAGGTTCACGAAATTCAAACAAGGAGAATCTCCTTCATGTCGCTATTCCGACGTTTTTTTCCAGCCATAATCGTCGTCTGTTTTGTTCTGCCCAGCATTGCGGCTGCACCCCAAGCCGGATCCGACACGACCGTACCGGCGTCATCGACAAACAAAATTCGGGTTTTGGTGCTGACTGACGCCAACAAAATTCTCACCGTCCACTACCTGACCAAGGGCCGGGCGATCCGCAAGGCCCTCATGTCCGTTCCCATTGGCGGGGTAGGGACCATGGCGGTGGATGCCGCAGAAAGCAAACATGAGAATTCCAATGAATCGAAGACTTTGCAGAATACCGTGGGGGAATTCAATCGCCGGCCGGTTATTGAGGCGGCCATCGTGGCCGGGTTCAAGGAGCATGCGCAATACTTCGAACTTGCCGTTCCGCCTGATCCATCCGTATACATGAAGGAAAAAGATATCAATTCCAGCAAGGCTCAGGCTGACGGCTTCCCTTACCTTCTGTCAGTCAAGGAGAAATTCGCCGGAGAGGCCACGGTGTTGGCAGCCTTGGGGACGCTCTCGGCGGGTTCCTCGCTGGAGTTTAAGGTCGTCGATACCGCCACCGGCAAGGAAATCGGCAAGACCGGCAGAAGCAGCGCCTTTTCGCCGCGCAAGCAGGAGTTTGATCCCGCCACCTCCGACCGCGGCGCTTTTGTGACGGATTACGGAGTCGCCGTCAACACGGAATGCGCCAGGATTTATGGCGTACTCAACAAGCTGGGGAATCTGCACGTGATGGCCGAGGCCCACGGATTGGGCAACGAAGTGCCGGATATGGGGGTTGTTCTCGCCAAGTACCAAAAGCGCTTCGATTACGATTTCAAGCTCGCCAAAGGATGGCACCATTTCAAGGGCGCCTCGAAGTATTCGCAGACTCTCCAGAGGTTTCGTGACGGGGCCAAGTGTCACGTCGTCGTTACGGTGGATTTGACCCTTCCGGAACTCGGGCAGAAAACCGGGGACCTGGACGAATACATCCGGCTCTTTTTTGAGTCCCTGCAAGAGCAAGGTTATGCAACCGACACCGCAACCCCCTTCCAAGGGCTGGAGTTGGACCCGGCGTACACTACGTTCTTGATCGATCGGCCGCAGGGGGCGGGAAAGGAGATCTTGGCGTTTCGGCGTTTGGATGACCCCTTCGTGGTTCTTTACGACGTTGTCTTCGAGCAGGACTACGACGGATACATGGCGAAATACCGCTCGGATTTTCAGGAGATGATCAACGAGTCGAGGATCAAAATACGCCCATGAGATCTCGCCCCCGGAACAAAACACTACCCCCACTGCCCAGTGCCTACTGCTTACTGCCTACTAAACGTTCGTAGGCTGCCGGGTCGTCTACATCGAGGAGAATGCCGGGGTCGGCGGGCTGGCGCAGGGCGAGTGCAGCCCTGCGATTCTGGTGCGATTGATGATGTGAGTCGCAGAGCTGGGCTCGCTCTGCGCCAGCCCGCCCCGGGAACTTCCCGTCTGTCCCCGGTTTCCCCCGGTTTCCCATTTCGGTGAGCTTGCATATCATCTTGACCTCGATCGCCTGCTTCGCCCACTTGTCAAACTATTGACATTGAATGTACAATGTCAATTATAAGTGGCGAGCCGCCGTGGGGGTTTGACTGGGATGCTGCGAACGTGCGGCACTTGGCGAACCACCGGATCACCCGCCCGGAATTCGAGCAGGCCATGCGGCACGACCCAATCATCATCGATTTCGCCGACGAAACCGGCGAAGAGCGCTGGTATGCGCTGGGAGCCACAGATCGATTGCGAGTCCTGTTTTTGGTCTTCACTTTTTGCGATGAGCGCATCAGGCCGATTACTGGCTGGGACGCAAACAAAAAACTGCGAGAGCTTTATTTTCGAAAAAAGGGGGAGTGAGCTAGAGATGCCGAAAAAGGAATTGATCGTGCCGAAGTTTAGGTCGCAAGCAGAAGATGCCAAGTGGCATCAGCATAACCGGCGGGCGCTGGAGAGGGCCGCAGAGCGCCGCATCCGGGAGGGGTCCACGCTTACCCTGCAACAAGCCGCAGCCCGTATGAAGTCACGGCCGGTCACCCTGCGCTTGCCTGCGGCCGATATTGACATGGCGCGCGCGATCGCGGCACAAAAGGGAATTGGCTACCAGACCTACGTCAAGATGGTCTTGCACGAGGCCTTGCGGAGGGAATCCGGCAAGCAATAAATCGGAGGGGCGATGGCTGGCTTCAAGGTTAACCCGATGTCGGTGACCTACGCTTCACGGCCCGCACCGGCCGCGGGCGTGGGGATATGCGTAGTTTGCCTTCCTCCACGGTTCTTCCCAATTACGCGCGGTGTTTAGATGGCCATTAATGTGAACGCCTGATATAAGCCGCATAGGATAGCAAAATACGCGTACCGGTGCGCCACTGCTGCGCCACCCACGACGTAACGCGGACCCCCGATTTTGGGGTCCGCGGTTCTTACTGAGACTCGTGCTCCCGAACCCGCGGGCAGGCGTCCTTGAGATTTGTGGCTTTTGCCAAGGAAGAACCGCAGACCTCAAAGGCGGAGGTCTGCGCTACGCCCCCTGCCTACAGCAATCGTTCGTAGTCCGCGGGGTCGTCCACATCGAGGAGAATGCCGGGGTCGGTGACTTCCACAAATTGCGTCGCATTGCGATATTTGCGGATGACCGAGTTGGCGGCTTCTTCGGGTGGGAGCGCCAACAACTCCGGAAACAACGTCTGGCTGATGACGATGGGATGGCCGCGTTGGCCCTCATAGGTGGGGATGAGGACCGGCGGGTGGGTCGATTCGAAGCAATTCCTTAATTTCGTAATAACCTCGCTGGATATGGCCGGATGATCCACGAGACAGAGGATCACGGCTTCCGGTGAGTCCGCGGCCGCCGCCGCAAGCCCCAGTTGCAGTGAAGTCGTTTGTCCTCGTTGATAATTGTCGTTGACCACCACGCGCACCGCCGCCAGGTTCACGGCGCTTTGGATGATTTCCGCGTGATGGCCCAACACCACCGTCACCTTCTCGACCCTGGCGGCGCCCAGCTTAGCAATGATGTTTTCCAGGAAGGTTCGTCCGTGGTAAGAGAGCAGGGCCTTGTCGCGCCCCATGCGCCGGGACTCTCCCGCGGCGAGAATCAGGCCGGCCATCATGGGGTGTGCTGGGCTTTCGGTTGGTAGGCCAGGGAGGGAACGCTGGGCGTGGTGTTGCGACGCACCGCGATCATCTCCGCGACGATGGCCACCGCGATTTCTTCCGGGGTGAGGGCGCCGATATCGAGGCCGATGGGTGAGTGTACGCGTTCGAGGCGCCCCGGCGGCACGCCTTCGCGCTCCAGGACCTTGCAAATTTCGATGAACTTGCGCTTGCTGCCGATCATGCCGAGGTAGCGCGCCGGCGTGGTCACGGCCCAGCGCAGGCAATCGAGGTCGCCTTTGTGGCCGCGCGTCACCAGCACCAGGTAGGAGTGCTCGTTCACGCTGATCTTGGGGAAGACCTCCTCCCACGCCCCGGCCAAAGTCTCCGACGCTTCGGGAAAGCGTTCCTTGTTGGCAAAGGCTTCGCGGTCGTCGGCCACCACCACGTCAAAACCCGCAATTTTCGCGACTTTTGCCACTTGCAGGCCCACGTGCCCGCCGCCCAGAATGAATGCCGTGGGCGTGGCCAAAATGGGCTCCACGAAAATGTCAAGCGAGCCGCCGCAGATCAGTCCGTTGTCGTACTCGGGGTTGGCGTTCAGATTGAAGTGCAGGCGCCGGGGCTTTTCCTCCTTCATTACCTCCTGCGCCACCGACCACACTTCCGCTTCCACACAGCCCCCGCCCACCGTGCCGGCAATCGAGCCATCATCGCGAATCAGAATCTTGGAGCTCTCGTGGCTGGGAATCGACCCCTGCACCTCGACAATGGTGGCCAGAGCCCCTTTGCGCCCGGCTTTTCGCAACCGAACGATTTCTTCAAAAATGTCCATGCCCGAATGCTAGATTATGCGCCGCGGGCTGCAATGTCAACGCGCGGGCGGTAACGGAGGATTTGCCAGACCCTGGGTAGCCTTTCAGTTTGAAGCGGCCTCGGCTTTGTTCCCCGAAGGGGAACAATATCATTAGCCGTGGGTGAAACCCACGGGTGGGCACCATCGAACAAGAATCCCCTTCGGCCCTGAAGGGGTCGAACCCCTTGCCAACCCACCCAGCTCCAAGCCAAATTCAACCCCTTCAGGGCTGGGAAATCGTCGTGACGCATCGTCCCCGGGGGTTTCACCCACGGCTAATGATATTGGACCTCTTCGAGGTCCACCATTAACGCCCACAACAGCAAATCCCACCCCTACCAAAACGAGATACTGCCAAATCCCGAAGCTGCTTCCAGTTAACTGGGCTTAAGGAGTAGAATCCGCGTTACAGATCCTCACCCCAGAGTGGTGACGAGGGAAGGGAACACACCATGAAGGCCATTCGATTTCACGAGCACGGCGGTCCGGAGGTTCTCAAGTATGAGGATGCGCCGGACCCCAAGATTTTGGCCAGTCAGGTTCTGGTGAGGGTGAAGGCCTGCGCGCTGAATCATCTGGACGTCTGGGTGCGCGGCGGCGTGCCGGGGTGGCGCATTCCGCTGCCGCACATTTTGGGCGCCGATATTTCCGGCGAGGTGGCGGAAGTGGGGTCGCTGGTGACGCGCTTCAAATCTGGTGACCGTGTGCTGCTCTCGCCAGGGGTCAGTTGCGGCCAGTGCGAAATGTGCTTCCAGGGGCTGGACAGCGCCTGCCGCCAGTTCACGGTGATGGGGGTGTTCAATGACGGCGGTTACGCGGAGTACGTCCAGTCTCGCGAGATGAACGTGCTTCCCATTCCCGGCGACCTCAGCTTTGACGAAGCGGCCGCTGTGCCGCTGGTTTTTCTCACCGCCTGGCACATGCTTTTTACGCGTGCGGGCTTGAAGCCGGGTGAGGAGGTGCTGGTGATCGGCGCGGGCTCCGGGGTGGGCAGCGCGGCGATTCAAATCGCCAAGCTCGTGAACGCGCGAGTGATCGCTGCGGCGGGCGCGGATTGGAAGCTGGAGAAAGCGCGCGCGCTGGGCGCGGATGAAGTGATCAACCACACGCGGCAGTCGATTGGCGAAGAGGTGAAGCGCCTCACCCACAAGCGCGGGGTCGACGTGGTGGTCGATCACGTGGGCGCGGCGGTATGGGAAGCTTGCTTTGATTCGCTCGCCACGTATGGGCGGCTCGTGACCTGCGGCATGACCACCGGCGCGGACCTCAAGCTGAACGGCCAGGGCCTATTCGGCCGCCAGCGCACGATTCTCGGCTCGTTCATGGGAGGTAAGGCGGAACTTGTGGAGGCCCTCAAGTTCATCGCCCAACGCAAATTGCAAGCGGTGATCGATTCCCAGTTCCCCCTCGAAGAAGCGGCCGCCGCGCAGCGAAAAATGGAAGGACGCGAATTTTTCGGAAAGATTCTGTTGCATCCGTAAGGAGAGATTATGAAATCCTCAGCCTTTGCGATTCGGTTTCTTTTTTTCTTGTGTGCATTGATTCCTCTTACCGCGGCAACTCCAGCCTTTGCTCAAGAAGGTTATTTCCACGCCGAGGCGCGCAACGGGGTCTGGTGGATGATCGACCCGCGCGGGGCGCCCGTGCTTTCCGTGGGCATGGACCACATTTCTTACGAATCCGACCGGATCAGGGGCGCCGGCGCGTGCCCGTATGCCGAGGCGCTCGACCACATCTACCCCGACCGCAACGCGTGGGGGTTGGAGGCTTTGGCCAGGGTTCGAGTGTGGGGCTTTAACACCATCGGGGCGTGGTCCGACCCGGAACTTTGGATCCACGCGGTCCCCTACACGGTGATCCTGGATTTTGCCACGCGCGCGGGGGCCAACTGGCAGAATGGCATACCGGTGGATGTTTATGACCCGCGCTTCGAGAAAACGGCGCACGATATTGCCGGGGAAATCTGCCAGCCTCGCCGCTTCGATCACACGCTCCTGGGATACTTCAGCGATAACGAGCTGCGCTGGGGCTCGGACTGGCGCGGCAAGGAGACCATGCTGGATATGTACCTGAAGCTGCCGGCCGGCGCGGCGGGGCATCAAAGAGCTGTCGCGTTTTTGCAGGAAAAGTATGCCCGCGACATCGGCAAGCTCGACCAGGCGTGGGGCATCAGTGCGGCGGACTTTGAGGACGTGCAGTCGCCGGGCTCGACGGATGCTTACCTCTCCGACGCCGCCGAGTTTCTGGAAAAGGTCGCAACGCGATATTTCGAAGTTTCGGAGCGGGCCATCCACGGCGCCGATCCGAATCATCTCTACCTCGGTGCGCGGTTCGCCGGGAAACCTCCGGAGGCCGTGCTGCGCGGCGCCCGCCACGTCGACGTGGTTTCGATCAACGTCTACGAATTCGACCCGCGCCCGGCGGTCCACACGGTCTTCAAGGTGACCGGCCGGCCGGTCCTGGTGGGGGAGTTTGCGTTTCGCGCGGAGAATTCCGGCCTGCCCAACACGCGCGGCGCGGGGCCGAAGGTTCCCGACCAGGCGGCGCGGACCCAAGCCTATGCTGATTACGTGACCCGCCTGGAGAGCCTGCCGGAGGCGGTCGGCTACCACTGGTTTGAGTGGGTCGATGAGCCGCGAGAGGGCCGGTTCGAACGGGGAGAATTCGAATTACGGCCTCGTGGACATTCTCGATCGCCCCTATCAGGAATTTGTCGAGGGCGTGAAGAAGGCGAATGAGGCCGCTTGGGATGCTCACAAGCAGGCTGGGGAGAAATGAAGATGGGAAAGTGGGGCGCCCATCAATTATACTGCTCCTCCCTTTTGTAGCTGGGATGAAGGGTCCAGTCCCTTTATGGTTTTTCGCCTGTGGAATGAAACGGTGGCGGCAGAATTTGAAAAACTCCGGCGTGGCGCCCTGACGCGCGCCCGCTTGGTGAACCTCCTGCGTTCCGGCATACGTTACCTCTTCGAGACGGAGGTCCATGCCTATGCGTTTTCGATCGCCGCCAACGCCTATCTTTCCTTTTTTCCCTTCAACCTGATTATGTTGGCCATCTGCCGGCGTTGGCTGCACTGGGAGAATGCCTATCTGATGGTTCTTCAGCTTCTGCGCGTCCACCTTCCGACCGGGTCGGAATCGGTGATTCGCAATCTGGTGATCGCCGTTCAAGGGCGGCCACGATTGCAGTTGGTATCCGTGTTCATGCTCCTTTTTACCAGTTCCGGCGTGTTCCTGCCGCTCGAGATCGCCCTCAATAAGGTGTGGGGGTTCCAGCGCAATCGCACTTTCCTGAAGAATCAAGGAATGTCTTTTGCCCTCGCCCTGGCTTCGGGCGTGCTCGCCCTGTGCTTCATACTCGCCATCACACCAGTCCAAGCCGCGATCACTTTCTTGATCGGTTGGATACCCTCGCGGGGTTTGCTCACCAAGGTGTCGCATGGCATCCTGGAGGTCGCCTCGGTGCCCTTCGTGGTCCTGATTTATTTCATGATCTATTATTTCCTCCCCAATGGGAAAGTTCCCGTGGCGCGAGTTCTCCCCGCCGCCATCGCCACGGGGATCTTAACGGAGGTAGGGGAGGTCATCTATTCGCTGACGCTCCCGATGTTCCGTTTCCGGGAAGTTTACGGGCCTTTTGCGTTGTCGGTGGCCCTGCTTTTTTGGGCTTATGTGGGCGCACTGATTCTGCTCTTCGGGGCGCACCTCTCGGCGCACGGGTTTGTGTCGAAGGAGACCGCCCCGGAGGTTGCGGCGGTCGGAAGTGAGGAACGAGAAGGGAGAAGGTAGGAGTTAGAAGTTAGAAGCTAGAAGGGAGAAGTTAGAAGCTTGAACCGAGAAGCTAACTTCCTACTCCTAACTTCTACCTTCTAGCTTCTAACTTCGAACTCCTAACCCCTAACTTCGGACTCTCAGGTTGAAATCCATGGGAAACCGGCAGCAAATCCAAGAAATCCCGGGCGCGCTACGACTGACTCTGGAAAAGGCCCACGCCGAGTATGGGGCGGTGGCGCGCAAGGTCCGGTGGGGTGGTGGGCCGATCAACGTGTGCGGGGCTGGGGATTGCGCCGCCTTGGCCTGGGCGGCCAGGTATGCGCTGGAATACTTTCTCAACATCCCGGTGGTGGCCCGCCCGGTGGAGGTTTTCCAGACCTATAGCCGCTCCTTGCTGCAACCGCGGTCGGTGCTGGTCATGATTTCGGCCCGCGGAGAATGGCCGGAAGCCCAGGAACTTGCCCGCGAGGCGCTGGAGCGCGGGTGCACGACGGTAGCGTTCACCAATACTCCCGACAGCATGCTGGTGAAACTGGCGGATTATGTTCTCCTCACCCGGGCCGAGGGTGATATGGAATCGCCTGCCGTAACGGTCTGTATGCACGCTGCCCTCAATTTCCTGGCGTTTGAAGCCATGCGGGTGCTGAAGAAACCCAAGGCCTGGTGGGACCTGGTGGTAAAGGAATTTGACCAGTTGCCGGAGAAGCTCGAGTGGGCGTTCACGCAGCTTCCGCCGGTGGTCCGCTCGGCGGCCGTCGAGGTGGCGAGTTTTCCCCGCCTGCGCATCGTGGGTGGAGGTTTTTACCACTATCCCGCCTGGCAGGCGGCGCGGCGAATGCGATTCCAGGCCGGCCTTCCGGTAGAGGCCGTCGAAGCTACGGAGTTCTGGAGCGGACTGGCCCACTTCGCCCGCCGTGACGACGCGATTCTGTTTCTTTCCGGCTCGCAATCGAAAATGAAGAAACTGCTCCATCGCTCAGCCGCACAAGCGCGGCTGAACGGCGCGCGGGTGCTTTCCCTGACGGATAGTAACGATCGCGAGCTTGCCGAGAGCTCCGACCTGGGAATTTTGATCCCATCGCTGGTGGAAGCCCCGGGGTGCACGCTGACCCTGTTTATGCTCGAGTGGCTGGCCATGGAAGCCCTGCGCGCAGGGAGGCCATAAGAGCAAGGCAAAAGGCAAAAGTCAAAAGGCAAAATGCAAAAGTGAAAAGCTGCTTTGACTTTTGCCTTTTGCCTTGCTTTTCCGACCTCACGCGCGGCGCCTTTTTCTTGATAGGGATCTTTGGGGCGAGGGCTTTTCACTTTTGCCTTTTGCCTTTTGACTTGCTTTTCCGACTTCACCCGCTACGCCCCACCTCCGGGCTTCCCATTTCGCCGCCGGTCGCTTGCACAAGAAGTCACCACCCAGTTGGGAAGGGGTTTCAATACATGAGAATCGGCATTTGGGAGCTACCTTTATCGGAAAGCACCAATCAGGCATCGTGATGGATGTAGTAAGGCGTTAAGGTATTAAATTATTACGATTGACAGGGGGTTCTGACTCTGTTCTAATTGACCTATGGACGTAGGAAAACGATTAAGACAATTACGTGAAGTTAAGGGTCTCTCGCAAGGCGACATCGAACGACGGTCTGGTCTGTTGCGCTCGTACATCTCTCGCGTTGAAGGCGGTTACACAGCGCCCTCGCTCACGACTCTGGAAAAATTTGCCAAGGCCTTGGAAGTCGAGCCTTACCAATTGCTGTTCCAGGGTGAGGGAAAACCGTCCGCCCCCAAGGTTCCCGATCAGGTGAATCTGGGCAAGCCGGTCAAGAAGCTGATTAAGTCTTTTGAGACGATGTCAAGCACGAACCGTAGGCTGTTAATCTCGATGGCAGACAAGCTCGCCAAGCACTAAGAGTACCCAAGCTGTTCCGCGTGCCTCAAGCGCGGTCATCCTTCTCAGCATGGGCGGGAAGGCCGGGGTAGGGTGTCGGCGGATACGCCAAGGTCCTCATTCCTGCCTTCGGATCGCGAAACGCCCGGGAAGGAATCATCGCGTCAGGGTGGGTGTGTCGGCCGCGTACACGGACAGAACCAGGGTTTCGCGATCCTCATTGGGAGCGCCCATACTTCGATCATCGAGGCGGCGGACTTGGAGTAGGTAGGAATTGTAAGGATGCCGGAAGAGGTGTCTGGCGCGCCTGGGGTGGCTCGAACACCCGACCTACAGATTCGAAGTCTGCCGCTCTATCCATCTGAGCTACAGGCGCGTCTTTAAAATCATTGAGTTGTAGCGACTGGAAGCGCTTTTTCTTTCAACTCGCGTCCATTCGCGTCCGTTAAGGTTTCATTGTGTACGCCGAAGACGGCTTCTTCAAGCAGTTTTATTGCGCTTCGACGATAGGTCAACTCCGCCTCTGTGTAAAGCAGCGACATTTCGGGACTCGCGTGCCCCATGATGTCCTGCTGTACCTTGAGCGGGACTTGGTTCGCGTGGAGGACCGTAGCGCCCGAGCGGCGGAACGAGCGCCACGTGAACGGCTTTAGCTTCAGTCTCTCGATGGCTGGGGCAAAGCCGAGTCGTTCTACAACGCGCGGATTGCAAATCTTCCCGCGTTCAGTGAGGAACAGGAATTCACCGCGATTGTGAAGACTGTTCCGGAGTGCGAGTACAGCGCGGGCAACATTCTCCCCGAAGGGGATATCACGCGAGCCCTTTTTGCTCTTAGGGGTATCGATGTTCCCGCGATAAAGTGAGCGGCGCACCTTGATCACCCGCTGCAGCCAGTCGAAGTCGGCCCACTTGAGAGCCAACAACTCGGACTCACGGATCACTGTGCCCGCTATGATAATGGTCATCGTCCGGTACGGTTCCGCCAGATGCTCTATGAGGAGCCGAATCTCCTCGGATGAAAGGATTCGCGCCCGCTCCACTGGGTTTCCGCCAGGAAGTTTCAAGCCGCCAACTGGATTACGTGGAAGGTATTCCCAATCGACGGCCGTTGCAAATATCCGACTCAGCGTTGCCCGAAGATGTTTCAGCACCGACTGACTGTAGTCGCGATATCGGTTGACGAAATGCTGAACATCGGGTGTTTTGATGTCGCCGAGTGGCCAATCCCGAAAGTGTGGGATAATCCAGCGGTCTAGCGTCGCCTCGTAAAAGTACCGCGTGGATGGCCGATAGTTTTCCAAGATTTCCTTCTTCCACCGACCGCAGAAATCGACGAAAGTCATCGCCTGTGCCGGTGAATGTACTCCATCGTTCAGCGGGCGAATGAGTGCTTGGAACTTCCGTTTCGCCTCGCCCTTGGTGGTCTCGGAACACAGCCCCAGGACCACCGCCCGTCTCACCTTTTTAAGTTTGCCCGCGACCAGCACGGGTTCGTAATAGCGCCCTTCCCACACGGGAGAGCGCGTACCTCGCTTCCGTACGGCACCAGCCTGGAAACGTCTTCGCATTGCTTCTCCGTTTCCGGCTCGCCAGCTTTTCCCTGCAGCAAGAATTATATCCTGTACTCCTCCAACCATCCAAGAACATCCTCTTTGCGAAAACGCAGGTATTTACCAATCTTGATATGAGGCAGCCGCGCGGTTCCGTGACGACGTGTCCGCTCGTAAACCCAAGAGATCGGCACCCTTAACATTTCAGCAACCTCACGTGGCGTAAGCAGAGTGTCATTAACCACTCCAAACACGCTCTGCAGTGTGCCGCTGGCAGATTCATCTTTGAATATTGGAGCCATCATTACGCCTGTTTCTGGTAGTGCCGATCCCTGACCTATATCCCGCGCTGGAGGAACCGTGCTCAAGAGTTGGGTCTACCATTCCTTTACATCCGGTTCTCCAGCCGATCGCCTTGTGACCACAGCCAATCATGGCGGCGGTTCGGCCCAACTCCCGCTACCTGACTCCCATGCCACGCTGTGATGCCGTGCAGCACCGCGGTGCACAGGCAGTCGGTGGCATGGAGGTGCGGAGATGCGGACTTACACTGATTCGCAGGAGTTACATCCACTTAACCCTACGCGGGTAGAATGAGAGGCATGCCCTAATTTGGCTTGCCGCCTTCGCCAGCCTCGGATTCCAGAATTCGGTTCGCTCGTTGCTCGATATAGTAGTCGGCAACGGGTCCCCCCGTCCTCATTTGCTTTTGGAGTTGACGCCCGGCTTCCGTCCGGGCAGGCAGAGGTTCCGGCTGATTTTTCCATAGCCGAGACCGCTCCCGACGGACGGCCCGCCGAATCTCATTCTTTGTCCCGCGGTCATGCTTCTTATCACTGCAGGGCGCCAACTGCGGCCTAGATAGAACGCTATCGAGTTCGGGGTAACACTGCTCCCAAATAAGACGCTCCGTCTCCTCGGCGAACTCATTTAGCTCAATCTTGCCAAGGTCAGTCAACCGGAAATCCGCCATGCAGGTATCGAGGGCAAATAGGAAGGAAGGGTGCGCTCCCGCCCACTCGTCGAGTTGAATAAGTGCGTCTCGCCGGTTTTCCGCCTTTACCAAGGAGAATTCTCCGTTTGGCCATCGGCACAGATACATGCCTGTTTCCACGTCATCTAGGCCCGGGGCGTTATCGCAACCTATTTCTAACTCTTCCTTTTCCGGCGCCTCGGCCTCGTTTTCGTCGCACTCTGGACGCACATCTTTGGATTTGGGCTCGACACAAGATAAACTGATAACCTCAATCCCTGCCTCTTCAAGTTCGGCATTGTCACCGGTTAGTTCCATAATTGCGTCAACCACGTCCGAACATGCCTCTTCGGGTGGAATATCCCTCCATGTTTCAGCCTTGCTATCGACAGGGGCTCTTGCGCCACCCCTGGCAATGAAGTGATCACGCGCCGCCTGAATTGCTTTCCCCTCCTCCGCTTCCTCCAGAGTGACCTCCAATTCAAGCTTGTAGACCTTTCTCATGTATCAACCTCCAACCACATGAATTACGGCCGGGAACATCGGCTTGGTTTCACTAGGACACCGCCCTTTCACGGCGGTAACACGGGTTCAAATCCCGTCGGGGACGCCAACATTCTAAAGAACTTCCAAGAATTTTCCGTTTTCCGTCATGGTCCAATTTGGTCCACTTAGCCCTGAGAACCCGTTTTTTTCAGGACCATCCTCACCAGTTTGCTCTGCGCTTCGCGTTTTTGGGGATTGACCGCCTGCATGTAGACGTCGGTGGTGACCTTCATACTTGCGTGGCGCAGAAGTTCCTGCACGACCTTCGCATTCTCCCCGTTTGCATTGAGGAGTGTTCCGAAAGTGTGCCTGAAGGTGTGATACGAGACATGCTTGTTCACTTCGGCGAGCTTCACCGCAGGTCTGCCGTAGTAACGCCAAAGTGTACCTGGCCAGTAAGGCTGCCTTCCTTTCTTGTGTGGTGAGGCAAACACCCAGTCGGTGGGAGCCGTGAATGCTGAGCGCTGCCTCCAGTCGGACAGTGATTCGGCGAGTTGCGCGTCCAAGGGGACGTCCTTTTGGGAAGACTCCGTCTTGGGCGCACCCTCTACCATGGCAACAACTGATCTGCGAACGTGCAACACCAGTTTCGCGAAATCCACATCTTCCCACCGAAGACCGATCAACTCGCCCCTGCGCAACCCGGTAAAGGCGTCCAGTTCGATCATTGCGCGGAGTGGACCTGACATTTGCTTGAGAATTGCCCCGATTTCCTCTGCGGTGAGTACATCGGGAGTCTTTTGCCGCTTTGCACTTTGCCGTACACTCTTGATTGGATTCACTTCGGCCCACTCCCACCGGATTGCGTGAGAGTATAGCCCGCTCATGATGTTTCTGATTTTCGCCTTGCTGCCTCTTGCTAGCGGAAGCGTTTTCAGCCAGCGCTCCACTTCTACGGCTTTGACTTCCGTGAGCCGGTATGAGCGCCACTGGGGAAGGATCCACTTTCGGAGATACCCGTCGTAAGTTACCTGCGTGGCATACGATTTGCTGTCTTCTCCTCCCGCATTCGGTGCCGGCTTCGTCGCGATGAACACGTCCGGCAGTTCGTGCTGGCGGTAATGGTTCACAAGTGTTTCCACGCTGATGTCCTTGACCAGTTGTTGAGGGGTTTGTCGGTTGATTTCCAGGCGGAGTGCGTCTACGGCGGCTTGGGCGGCCGACTCGCTCGAAAACTCCTCCAACGTTCCGATAACGATGTTCTTTCGGCGAATGGAACCGTCTATCTGAACCTCTCTCCATCGAAACTCCCAGGCCTTTCCATTTCGGCGATCCGCAAGTTTGAGACTGCCTTTCTGATAGCTCGTGCGCCTCATCTATTCCTCCTTTGTTCGAGGCGACACGGATGGCTCGTTCCAGATTACCCGATACGCCTAGCGTAAGTCGAGGAGCAGGTTCGACCCCCAAAGCCCATCCTCAGGTCGGCATCTTGCTTTCCAGCCAGCGATTCAGTGTTGACGCCCGGAAAGCCCACAGCTTGCCGATACGGACGCCTGGGATCTTCCCGTCCCGAGCGAGCTTTTGCAGAGTTTTCGGGTGGATCTTAAGAAGAGCTGCCGCTTCTTCGCTGTCGAGAACGGGTTCGAAGGTAGGCTGAGGTTGAACCGGAAAGTTCGATTCAGCTTGAATTTTTGGCTCAGGCTCCGCCGAGTAATGTGCGCTCTCAGTTCCATTTCTGCCTCTGCGCGGATCTTCCTCGGTTTGCGCAGTCTGTCCTTCCCTCATACTCTTCCTCCAAAACAACCCTGAATTCGAAAAGCTGCCGGGCGGGCCCGATTGATTTACCCATTACACGCATCTTGTCCCCAAGGCCAGGCCTTGCGCGCTGTTCTAACCCCGAGCTTCAATGGTCCAGCCCGAAGTAGTCGAGGGGGACAACGGGTGCGAGCATGGCGCCGGAGGCTGGGCTGGTGATCTCTTGTTACGTCGCCAAAAAGCTTCTCCGCTTAATCGTTGTCTCTAAGTGCCTCGAATCGGCAGTTCATCCGGCTTAACAGATTGCCGTTCATACTTTGTGCCAGTCCTATTGCCATCCCATAGTCTTGATATGCTGAACTATTTTTTCTGTCAAACGGCTGAACGGAGATCTAAGCGAGTTCAAACAAATCTCGCGCCTTACGATGCCGCAGAGAGTTGGGCTGCAACATAATCATCGCCGATTCAGCCATTTACAGATACCCTCGTAGGAGGGACGCGACTGTCAGAACCTGCAAAGTTGTCTTATTGCCTTGCATCCCTGTGCAGCCGTCTGCGCAGGCTATGCGCACTCCGCGAAGATGGCTTAAATCAATGCCTTATATGAGGGTAAGTCAGCGTTATCAAGCCACTTGGAACGAAGAGCACGGGGCCCTGCGGATCGACATGAAGACTTGCCTACCGCGCTCACCACGAAAAGGACTGCATCTAGAAAAATCTGTTGACCAGCGAAAAACATTTGGCACCAATCGTGCCCGCCACGGTGCGACCCCGGAATTCACACTCCCCAAAACCTGGGAGCCACCAGCCAAGGGAAAACCAGGCGCCATATCACGCTTCTGTGTTCAACAACCTGTGAACATGACGTGAATGTATAGGCAAAAGGAGCGTGGAAGGGGGTCATGCAGATCTCTGGTCTTTTCTTGGCATCGCTCAGAGATTGACCGTCTAGAATCGAAATGCCATTGAAAGTCAATCGCATGTCCTCATCTTTTGAAGACGGGCCGCGTGTGTGGCATCCGAAGACAGGTCAATGCTATCGGAGTGGTCCCCAGCACCCTCAGGGTGTGATGGAATTGTTTGCTTTCCGCTCACCGGGGCTAAAATATACCCGTATGCTTAGTCCTTCTTTCAGAACCCCGATATTAGTGGTATACGGCGTGTGGCTTGATGTTCTGTGTAATATGCGGCACGGAAATCTGGCGCTCCGGTAACACCGTTAGAAGCGTGGAAGGCCTTGGTCGCCGGTTCTATTGGACAGGCGCAGCATGAAGGCGTCGCTCGGTGTGGGTGGCTCTTATGACGTGGACCTGGAAGAACACCCAGCTCTTTATTGGCGACTATCTCGAAGGGAACTTGCCGGTGCGGGACGGGTAGCAGATTGTTTGCTGATGATCGCGTTGGTTTAAGTAGTAGCTGCCGGCAACAACGAGGCGTCGTCGATTAGAAAGTGATCGGAGTGGAACCATCTCCGACCAAAGTGAAGCCGGCCCAAAAACTGGGTGCGAGATCACCCCATCTTTTCAGGTAGTCCAGTTTCGCTTGCCGGAGTGCGGTTGATTTGTCTTCTCCTTCAGCCAAGTGCCTGTAGAAATCCTTCATCAGGGCCTCAGTGGCAGAATCGTCCACATCCCATAGCGCGCCTACCACACTCTTCGCGCCCGCGAGCAAAAACGCTTCCGCGAGTCCGTCGCTGCCTTCTTCACCTTCGATCTTTCCAGTAGCCGTGTCGCAAGCTGATAGGGTTACCAAGTCCGCTGATAAGGAAAGCTGAACAATCTCTCGCAGTTGAAGCAGGCCAGCATCATTCGACTTGGGATCTCGTCCCAGAATGAGCGCTGCCCTGTCCGGGAACTGTGGGTCGGGCAGTGCATGGACCGCAAAGTGGAGGATTTTGAAATTGGCCAAGGGCTCCGATTTGAACTTCGCTTCAGTTGCCTCGGCACCGAATAGTAATACGCTGCGGTTTGCATGGTTCAACGATTGTTCCGCCTGGATAACCTCCCCGCCCGACCCTGGTAAACGATAGATATGGGCTCCCGAAAGATCGTAAATGCCTCGCGAGACAGCGCGCATAATCCCTTGGCTGACAGCGGTGCCTTTGGGTTCAAGATCATAGGGGACAGCCCCGATGCCAAGGAATGCCATTTGCGGCTCAACCGGGCGCCGAAGCGTTCTGAGGTAATAGAGCACTGTGCTGGAAGGTACATAGCTGACCGTGTGAGACTGGAGAACGTAGCTACCGTCTGGGCCACGCAATGTCTCCATCGGCAGGCGCCATAACGTAGCGTCCGGTACGATTGTAAGTCGGGTGATCTGGGTCCGTTGCAAGACGGGGCCGAGCAACAGGTCGAACAATTTCCTCGCGCCCGCATCGTCATGTTTCTCTGCCTCGATTTGGCCTAGATAACGAGCAGTTGTTTCCGAAATCTCCGCTCCCCCGGCCGGCAGCGCGATGATGACTGCTTGCTTTTGGTCAACGACCAAGCAGAACGACCTCGGATCAGCCAAAACATACTCCAGGACGACCTCCCCCGGAAGCAAAACGTTTCGCAGATTCGCGAGACCAATTGGCTGGGCACGAAGGGTAGCGTCCTGCACCCCGTTCGCCTTCTTGCTCTGGGCACCCATCAACTGTTCAGCAAGGAAGAGTTTGTCCAGGAGTTCTCGTCGCTCGCTACTGTCAGAAGTCTCCATCAAAGTGCGTTGGAGTTGATTGAACTCGGCTTTTGCAGCCTTTTCAGAGTCGGAAAGCGCGATCTCCCGCGATCGAGGTTGCCTCAGGAGGTCGGCCATGGAACGGCCGCGGGCTGTTTCGACAATCCTGAAAGCTTCTTCTGTGTGCCCTAATCTGGCGGCCACGGCGAAATTACCCTTATAGACATCACTCATTGTGGCAATGAGCGAACTCTTTATCTCTTCGCTTGGACTATTCGTGAGCAGGGTTTCGGTAACATCTGCAGCCTGTTCATAGAGCTTCTGAGCGCTTGCCAAATCTCCCTCTCTGGATTTCAGATCAGCAAGCATGGCAAGATGGAGCGGAAGGTGATATTCATCCGAGACCTGGCGCATGGCATTCATTGCCTGCGTTTCACATCGCTCCGCGTCCGCGTATCGGCCTTCCTCACGATAGACCTTTGCGGCTTCGTACATGCTCCACGCGATGGAGTGAATGAATCCACTGGCTCGACTCAGCCTACCCGCCTCTTCGAAATATTGAGTTGCAGCTCTGGGGTCGCCAACCGCTGCTGCAACTTGCCCCAGCACAATTAAGGCTTGACTCTGTTCCAGCGGCAGGTGCAACTGACTGGTTTGCTTCAGGGTTTGTTCCAGGAGTTTGCGCGCCTCCTCCGACCGGCCGAGGAGGGCAAGGGCCCGGGCTTTACACCCATATGCAACGTAGGGAAAGCCAATGTCCTTGACCATCGACGAAATGTGCAAGGCTGCGCTGCAGTAATCCAGCGCTTCGCCGGCACGGCCCATTTCAACAAGCCCGTTCCCAACTTGCGATCCGTAGATTACCAATGTCGGCAGGTCGGCCCTCGCAAGCGCCGAGGCAAGCGCAGAGGCGACCAGATCTCGAGCTCTTCCAGTATCGCCATCCATGAAATCAATGATTCCCAATTCTGCCTTGGCCCTCGCCTGCCACGCCTTGTCGTTTAGCCCTTCGGCAAGATCGAGAACTTCCTGCCAGGCTTGAGCGGCAGAATCAGGATGGTCCTCTCGTAAGATGTCGCCCTTGGTGGACAAGCAGCGAATCCTCAACCGGGAATCATGCGCTGCGAGCGGATCTTCTAGAATTCGAGTCAATTCCGCTGAAGTCTGGGGGAGGGGCTCCGCGCCTAAGCCAGACCGGAGGCTCCCGCACTCAGCGTAGAGCTCGTCCCTTCTGTTACTCTTCTGGATTGCAAGTTGCTCCGCACGAGCGTAAAGCTCAGCGGCCCTTTGCCAATTCGAAAGCCAGGCGAGGCGATCGGCTTGAGCCAGCAACTGGTCGGGGTCCTCCGATCGGGACAGTGCAAGACGCAAGACAGCGAAAAGCAAGAAGGAGGACAGCAACCCTAAAATGAGGAGAATCGGGCTCTGACCAAGTTTCAGGCCAAAGAAGCGGCTTCGAGATGGAAGAACCTTTGGGCCCATTACCGACCTACGGGAGCCGGGAAAGATCCGCTGATAGAACAACCTTGAGCGCGTTGGCAAGATGTCGAGCTGCGCGTTTGTTGGCCGCGTAGGCGCGGGCGGTAAGTAGAGGAGAGCCTAACATCACTCGAAGGGCCTTGCCATTGTTGACTGTGCCGTCCGGGTTCAGCGCGCGGTTGAAGTCGGGGAGTTGACGGTCAAGAGAATCCGAGACGACGCGGACGACCATTGCGGGGATGCCGGATTTGTGAGCTGCCGAGATAATCTCGTAACTCTCCATGTCTACGACCTGGGCTCCGGTTTGCGCGAGTTGGAGTTTGTCATCTCTCGAAACAGCAATGCGCGGGGAAGTGATACCTACCACCGACCTGCAGGGCGCATTTTGAGTATTCAAGAGCGCTGTGACTTGCGCGGAAATCTGGGGTGCGCAAAAGCAAGGGATACCTCCGCTCGTCTCAGAAACGCACGTGGAGTAGGTCACTATGGTCATCTCCGGTAGCGAGTCAGTCAGTCCTCCGCAGAGACCAATTACAATCACGGCATCCGGTTTGTCGCTTTTCTTATCGCCCGCGGTCGGGCGTTGCGGGCTGTCAGAGAGTATCTCCGCGGCGCGCTCGCGCGCCTGCTTGGGGCCGATTCCAGTAAAGAAGAATTCGAGCTGATTCGGTCCTGCCGTGATCGGGCCGGCTTCGGAAACACACTTCCCATGGGGGACCCCGAGGAGCCGTGCCACTGGGTCTGCTTCCATCTTCGTAGCTGCAAGAATGAAAATCCGGCCCATATATTGTTGACGTATGCCCTGAATGGTCAGAATAACTACTATATGGAGGATTTACCGTGATGTCAATGAAACGACACTATCCCCCGGTCGTGCGCGAACGTCTGGAGGTCGTGCACCGCTACGAATTTATGGGGTCGAATAAAAGCTTCGCTCCTACCACGCCAAGCGCAACGCGAACTGGATCTCGCGCGGGTCGCCCGGTCCGCCCGAAGCCTGGCCGGCGATGGGCTGCACCGTGTTGCCGATCACGCCAAAAGAGGCGGAACTCCAGTCAGCGTTGGGCAGAGTGAAGTTCGGCCGGTTGAAAATATTGAACAGCTCGGCTCGGAACTGGAGGGTTTTCGATTCCCATAATCTGAAGTTCCGAATCAGCGAGAAGTCCCAATCAGCCAGACCCGGTCCCGTCAGTATATTTCGTCCCGCGTTTCCGAAGGTGTAAGGGGCAGGCAGAGAGAATGCGGCCGGATTTGTCCATTGGTTGACGCTCTTATGGGCGGGATAGAAGCTCACGCCGGGAACGACGTTCGGACGATCGTGGTTGTCAATATTGTTGCTGGGATTGCCGTCGACGGTGGGCGTGTAGGGGGCCCCGGATTGCAGCATGGCGATCCCCGCCACCTCCCAGCCGTCGATGAGGTAGTTCGCCTTCGAGTTCTGCAACTTTCCGATCTTGTTCCCGAAAGGCAGGTCGTAAACGTAGGCCAGAGAGAAGCGCTGCTCGTAGTCGAAGTCCGAGCGGCCCTTCTCCGCAGCGAGATCGTAGGAATTCTGCGGGAAGCCGGGGCTGGCATTGGTCCCAAAGTAGGCGGAGTCGTCGTCGATGGATTTCGACCAGGTATAGGCGCCGATGATCGCCAAGCCGTTGGTGTAGTGCCTCTCCACTTTGACCTGCAAGGAATGATAAATCGACGTGCCGATGGGATCCGTGTAGGACATTGTCTGGAAATTGGGGTAGGGCCGCGGGCAGGGCGTGTTTGCCGGCGTATTCGGAATGCAGGTGCCGCCGCCCGTATAGAGCGCGTTGTTTGGCTGGTTTGGGTCCCACTCGAAGGGCAATCTTAGTCCCCGTGTGCCAACATATGCCACATCAAGCAGCCAGGAGCCCAACTGTCGCTGCACATCGAACATCCATTCAAAAATCCTTCCGTCCTTGAGGTCCAAGTCAACCGGGTCAAGGACCGGGAAAAGTGCCTGCGTGAGCGAAGGCGCGACAAAGAGGTTCTGGAGGAGGAGTCCGGTGGCCAGCAGCAGGCCGCCCGCAGATGGCGGCGTGGCCACGGCTGTCAAAACGGCCTGTTCATTATCCAGCAGGTTTCCTTGGGTCAGTTGAAAGTACGGCGGGTTGAAGCTCTTTTGGAAATAAAGCTGACCGACCATCTGGTCGTAGTAAACGCCGCCGCCCGTGCGGATGACAGTCTTTTCATTTCCCAAAGGCCTCCAGGCGATGCCGAGGCGAGGCCCAAAGTCGGTGTAGTCGGGGCGTTGTAGTGCCCGGTTTTCCGAAGTGCTTCCCAGGTTCTCCGTCCCCACCTGTTCGAATTGCCCGATGGGCAGGCCCGAGGCCCCCGTCGTGCCGATAAAATTCAGTAGGGAGGCCGCACTCGTACCTGCGGCGAGCAACAGGCCCTTGTTGAAGTCGAAGCTTCCGAAGTGGTTGTATTTGTCCGTGATCAGGCTGTTGTATTCATAGCGGAGGCCGAGTGTCATCGTGAGGTTGGGTCGAATCTTCCAGCGGTCTTGCGCAAAGAAATCGTACTCCGTGCCCGTCCCCGAGATGTAGCCCGAAGAACCGCGGACCCAGCTCGTCGGAAGGCCGAACAAGGCGTCGGCTACGCCGTTGCCGAAGCCACAACTGGGCGGGGGGCAGGCCGCCAAGAGTTCCGCCTGAACGCTTGCGGGTAGACCCGCCAAGACGGCACTGCCCGTAACCACTCCGTTGAAGGTGTACGCGTCGCGCGCGTCAATGTCCTGGAAGAAGTTTCCGCGCTTGATTGGCCGGATATCCAATCCGAAAGTCGAAGGAGTGGTTGCGGTGGATGTAGGTGAGCGTGTCCGCATACTGGAAAGAATTGACGGCGCCGAACTGGGGGTAGGCGGCATTCGCCCCCAAACTGTCATAGCCGGAGAAGCTCAGGTTGGGCACTCCCGTATCGCGGTAGGCCGTCGGCGCACCCTTGAGGCCGAGGACTTGACTAATGTCCCTCCCCTGGTCCTCATTGTTCCACCGGTACTGCCAGCGGTTGTAGCCGACCTTCGCCTCGTTTAGGAGCGTGGGGGTGAAGGCATGAGTCCAATCCAGCCCCGTCTGGTCGAACCAGTCCACGCGCCGGGTACCAAAGCCGGGTACGCCCGTGGGAAGGCCCGAAGGAGTTAACGAGGATTCGGTAGTCAGGCTGTAACGATAGAAAAGAGTGTCCTTCGAGCCCCAGCGGTGGTCGAAGCGGCCGACGAAGCTGTTGGTATCGATGATTTGCAGCACCTGCTGTTGGTAATTCTCTCCCCCGCAGGGGGCATTGGGGATATTGGGAGACGGATAAAGGCCGACGAGGGCCTGGCCGATGGGGTCGAGAGTGCCCGCCGGAAGAGCGGGAGCGATGTTGTTCAGGTTATTGCCGGGGATCGTCACCGGAGCGGCAGGATTGACGAGCAACAGTGGATCGAGCAGAACTGTAGTGTGCGAACAAGGCGACCCCGGCGCGATGTCGGAAAAATCGCCGCTTTGCTCGGCTAGAGTGGGCACGTGCGCGCGGGCGAAGAAGGACTCGTTGTCGCGCAAACCTTCGTAGTTCGCGAAAAAGAAGGTCTTGTCGTGGCCATTGTAGACATGCGGAAGAACTATTGGCCCGCCCAAGCTGGCCCCGTACTGGTTGCGATGGAAGGGCGGGACATTGGGCTCAAAGAAATTCCGCGCGTCCAGATTGCCGTTGCGCAGGTATTCATACAGCGAGCCGTGTAATTGGTTTGTTCCCGACTTCGTGACAATGTTCACCTGGGCGCCAGCCGACACACCGAACCTCGCGTCATAGACGCCGGTCTCGATCTTGAATTCCTGGATGGAATCAAGCGGCGGCGCGGCGACGTAGGTCCCGATAGCAATTGAAGTGTTGCTCATGCCGTCCAGCAGGAAACTGTTCATGTCCTCGCGGAGCCCGTTGACGTTGATGGACCCGCCGCGGTTATTATTCAGTTCCGACCCCTGGACGCCCGGCACGACCCCTGGGGTGAAGAGCATGGTTTCGAGGAAATTGCGGCCGTTGTAAGGAAGCTCGCTGATCTTCGCCTGCTCGACGGTGGTCCCTACCGTGGCGGTCTGCGTGTCCAGCACGGGCGCGGTTGACCCCACCGTGACGGTGGTGGTCTGCGCGCCCACTCTCATCTGAAAGTCCACCCGCGGATGCGCGTCCACGAGAAGGTTGATGGGGCCTTGAATGGTCTTCTCGAAGCCCGCCTTCTCTGCCGCCAGCCGGTATTGGCCGGGCGGCAAAAGAGGGATCGTGTAGGAGCCATCCTCCTGTGTGAGGCTGCTGCGGGTCAACCCCGTATCAAACTCCAGCGCCGTTACCGTGACGCCGGGAATGAGCGCACCCGACTGGTCCCTCACTGTTCCAGTGAAGCTGCCTTGGACTTGCTGCGCTCGTAAGCCAACATATTGACCGACTAACAGCGCCAGGATGGCGCACAAACCGCCTTGAGCGACACGCCGCATTTTCGTGGCCTCCCTTGCCAAGTGCCGTGCCGCAAGAAATGAACAGTCAGCAGACAAGCACCTGGATCGATTTTCCACCAAATTCCAGCACGCTCCGTCTCAAACTCAAATGTTATTCCGGGATAAATGGAAAAAGCCCTGTTGCGCGCAAGGCCGCAGTACTGCCAACGATTATTTGACGATTAGCGGATAGTAGCTCCAGTCGGTTCCGAGTGGACGGATGCCAACCAAGTAGTACCCGGGCGCGATTCGGGAAAGATCAAGCGTTACGTTCATCGTGGTCATGTGACTCTCGATTTTTGCGGTTCCCGATGCCCTAGTGAGCGGCTCTCCCAATTCCTGCCTAAGGATCGCAACCTCGTATGTACCGGCACGGCTTCCCTCCGGGAAGTAGAAGGTCACGTCGTCAAAGCCCCTTGGGAATACCAGCGGCCCTTTGCCGGGGCCCTGATCACCGCGAAGGACTAACGGACTTCTTATGTCGGCGACGATATGATTATGCGCGGTAATTACAGCCTGCGGACGTGATCGCCACATCCACCAGCCGAGAGATAGACTGAAGATGACGGCGGCGGCGATGCTTAGGTATGCCGCACGCCTTCGCCACACCACCTGTCTGCGAAGCTCGCTGTACTCGCGGAAACACGGGCTGCACATACCGACGTGCTCGATCCAGTCCATCACCTTATCCGGGCTGACCTCACGGGAGGCGATCGCTTTCAAAATCGAATTGTCGGGGCAGCCCGTGCGCTCGGGGTTCGGAAACCCGCCTTGCAACAGGACGCGTTGCGCAGCTTTCAGGAATCTCGCTTCTTCCCTGCGCATAAGCGCTCGATCATTCATGGGTCTCACCGCCTTTACGGGGAGTGTTTCTTGGATTCTTGGGTTTCATAATGCGGTTTTGGGCCCGTTTGAATCCTTGACTAAAGCGAGCCTGCGCATTATTGGCGGTAGTTTTCAGAGTACCGGCGACATCCCTCCAGGAGTAACCGGCTTTTCTCAGGGAAAACATTTCCCTCGGCTTTTCGTCCAAAAATGTCATCACTTCTTTGACGAGCAGTTCCTGCTCAATGGAGGGGGGAACGGCTCTTGTCCGAATGCCAGTAAGCGAATCCAGATCTTGGGTGGAGCCGACGGTTTCTATTTTGGGCTCTCTGGCCAATTGTCGGTTCAACCGGCGGACAAAGGCCCAATAGATGTAGTTGTCGAGGTTGCGAATGGGCCGCATGAGCCGTCCGTTGCTCTTCCGGGCGCGGGAGAGGGCAACCAGTGTTGCTTCGAGGAGGTTGGAAGTTCGCGCTGAATCCTGTTGGAGGCGGCGGGCGTAGGCGCGAATGCGTGTCCAGTTTCGCTCGGCGGCATCGACGAGGTCCGGCTCGATTGCTCGGCCAGACTTATCCCGTGGCCAAACATGGACTCGTGGATTGGACTCGATACCCATGGGCATAATTCCCATCCAGTCGCACTGCTCCACTTACAGGAGATTCCGGCTATCCCCACCAGATCCGGAGATTATTTCCCCCCTATCTATTAAGAGGCCCAAAACCCGCAAAAACTTAAGCACGCTCGCAAATTTATTTTTAGCTTGGTCTGAAGCCCCATGCCCCTCCGCCTGACGCGCTGCAACTGAAATTATCCCATTAAGTATTGTCGCCTTTTTAGCCTCTTTCAATATGGGGACGTATTTATCCGAAAGCCGGGAGGACCGGGGCATCGCTGTGAGAATTGGCCTGATTCCAATCAGTAACGCTTGGAACTAGCCCTGTCGCTTACTGTCGGTCCTACATTCTCTGAAGAAGCGACTTGAACGCGCACCCTTCGGCTCCTCTACCGGCTTATGGGGAATACGCAAAACGAGTATTCGTGGACGGGTTGCGTCCGCGTATATGTCCGGAAAGGAGGTTGAATGGGTAACATGTCCCAGCTTTCCAGCCCAGGCCTTTCGAGGAAGCAAAATCGGGCAATCGACGCGATTCTCAAATCTGGCGCCGCCGGCGGCATTTCCAGGCTCCAACGATCCATAGAAAAAATCAGGGAATTCCATCCCCACTTGAGCGGGAAAACCATTCTCCGGCGGACGGCGGAGTTGAAACTGACCAGTTGTAACCTGCCATGGACTGAGGTGGACAAAGGCTACCTTCTTGACCATGCGCGCGAGTTCCCGGTAACCGATCTCGCCCGACGATTCCGGCGAACTCAGAACGCCGTGTACCTGTTGCTATGGAAAAATGGCGAGAGCGGAAAGTTCCAGGACGGGTACACGCGGCGAGACCTTGCGGAATTGGTTCATGTGTCGCGCCGAAAAGTGAGTCGTTGGGTTAAGTTGGGTTGGCTCACTTTGTATCAAGGTCGAGTAAAGGACCGTTCCCTTCGGCGGTTTTTGGAGGGACATAGTGACGAGATCAACGCCGAACGCCTGGACAGAGATGTGAGGTTTTGGTTGCTCTCTCTCGGGTTCCATGAAGACTCCCCCCATTCGGTGCAGTGGTTGAGGGACCGGAAGCAGAGCTTCAAAGTCCATGTCTGCAGCCGCTGCGGTCGAAATGTCCACGGAAACGCTATCTATCGCCACCTAAAAGCTTGCAGCAAAAAGCCAGCGGCCGATACTGGAAAAATTGAAGTTCAACAATTGTACTAGCCCGAAATTGAGGAAGTATTTTCAAGATCACCGCCTTCCGGTCTGTAGCTCTCCGCTTCGCGGCGCCAGTCCTCGAACGGGGGGCACAATTCCGGATTACCCCTGGGCCAATGGCCAGCCCAGTATAGCAACCAGTAATCAATAACTTTCGTCCGCCGCGGGTGGAGTTCGGCCGTGTAGACAACCGCATCAAGCCAACCCCCAGCCTCGGCTTCTTGTAAATGCGAGTGCCGCATACGCGCCCACACTTGGTTCCAAGTCCACCCGCTGCACATTTCGATGGCGGGGTAGCGCTGCCGGAACTCCTTGAGCACGGGGCCAGAAAGCGGCAAACGCGCGTCCACCATCGGGCGGAGCCAGTAGGCGAAGGCCTCGAGTTCAAGATAAATTCCGACCGCTCGTTCCAATCGCTCTTTGCCGGCGCGCGCCGCTGCTTTGATCTGTGCCTTTCGCTCCTTGCGCAGTCCACTCGAATCCAATACCTCACCCGGACAGTCCTCTGCGGCGGACCTCCAATCATCGAATGAAGGGTAAGAAGCTGGGCGCCGTACGGACCATTGCTGCTCGCAGTAGGCCCAATATGCCCAGTTGCGTGCATACGCTAACTCCCGCACCGCGAAGAAACTCACCCCGCGCATCCAGCCTTCCCGATTGGGTTTGGCGAAAAGTGTTTCGTGTTTCCACGTGTCCAAGCACTTCCAGAGTTTTTCACCCTGCTGAGACTCTATGCCAGGGCACCGTCCCGCGACCACCCGAGCCAGCCATTCAGGAGCCTGATGTTCGGCCTCCTCAATGGCATGCGCCCAGAGCGTGAAGGCTTCCCATTCAATGTAGCGCTTCCTGCACTCCAAAAGGGTAAGCCACGAGACTTTTCGAGCTTGGCGCTCAGCCTCGCCGCGGGATTTACTCTCAATCCGCTGCTGGATTGAATTGAAAGAACGGATTCTGCCTTGTGTCCGCATGGCTCATTCGATGAGATAGCGCAGCATGGCATAATTCCGGCCAAATTCTCAAGGGGATTGGCCTTCGCCCAGGATTCCGGGCAAAACGCCTCGGATGTTGGGCTTCAAGAAGAGGAGCTTGTTGGTTACTCTTCGGAATGTTGTGGGTTGGAATGCGGCGGTGTGGAAAAAGCAGTGGACCAGCAAAATATTTATGGCAGGCGAAGTGCTCGGGTGCCGGTCGCTGGAGATGATCGAGACAGCGAACGGTGGAGGTAGAAAAATTAGTGAACCAGCAAAATATTTATGGCAGGCGAAGTGCTCGGGTGCCGGTCGCCGGAGATGATCGAGACAGCGAACGGTGGACATAGAAAAATTAGTGAACCAGCAAAATATTTATGGCTCGAGAAGTGCTCGTAGGGTGCCAGCCGGAGAGCTTAAGATAGCGAACGCGGACCGGAGAGAAATCAGTGGACCAGCAAAATATTTATGGCACCCCACGTGCCCTTCTGCCGGGCGCCGCTGACCGCTGGAACGGTGGACTTCTGTCGAGGAAAAAAAAGTGGACCAGCGAAATTTAGTTGGAACGAAAATTGTGAGCGGCACGCTCTATTCCTTCGCATGACCGCAACCTCTTGATACGCCACATGGTACAAGGTCCCACCCTGTAAGGAACTATCGTTGTCTCCCAGTGATTCTTGCCATCCAACACCCTCTTTTTCACTGTTGAGCTTGGTGCGCGCAAAATAAAAAACGGCTACCTTGCCCGTCTGCGAGGCGAGCAACGTGTTTTCATCGATTGAAGACCTGGCCGTGAGGCTGCGGAACGCTCAATACATCATCGACCCGGTGACGCTCGAAGCCGTGTATCTCGCTGCCGAGATGCAGAAACCCCTGCTGGTCGAGGGCCCGCCCGGCTCGGGCAAGACCGAATTGGCCTACGCCGTAGCGTCAGCCGCAGGCGCCGTGGTCGAACGTCTGCAGTGCCATGAAGGGATTACGGAGGAGAAAGCCATCGGCAAGTTCGACGAAGCCTTGCAGGAACTCTTCCTCCGCGTTGAGGGTAGCCAGCTTGGCGACGACTGGGAAGCGATCCGCAATCGCCTCCATTCGCTCGATTTCTTCTCCCACGGTCCCTTATTACGCGCCTTGCTCTACCAGGAGAAACCCTGCGTTCTGCTGATTGACGAACTCGATAAGGTGGACCATGCCTTTGAGGCGATGCTGCTGGAGCTGCTCAGCGCCTGGCAAATCACCGTACCGAAACTCGGAACGGTTAAAGCCAAGACAGTCCCTTTCGTGGTGTTGAGCTCGAACGAGGAGCGCAGGCTCGGCGACCCGTTGCGCCGCCGATGTTTTTACCTGCGATTCGAGTATCCCACCATCGAGCGGGAGGTCGAGATCCTCGGCGCCCGGGGCAAAGGCCAGGATTCCACCGTTCAGGGTCAGCTCGCGGGTCTCGCCTGCGCGTTGCGCGCCTGGAACATGGAGAAACCGCCTTCGATTGCGGAGATCCTCGACCTCGCGCGGGCGCTCGAAATTCTGGGAATGGGCGGAATCAATCCACAAGACCGCGATTTGCTGCTGCCGTTACTGGCGAAGACTCCAAGCGACCGCCGAAGGCTCTCGATGAACGCCGGATTCGAGGGGTTAGTCTACGATTCGCTTCGCCACCGCGACCAACTTATCAAGGCAGGACACTTAA
>CAVQYM010000012.1:0-162015 GCA_963718175.1 uncultured Acidobacteriota bacterium | reverse complement strand
TTGTATATGTTATAGTCTATTCATTCGTCTGGTGCTCTGTCTTGGGGCGCGCTTGTGCCCAGTCGCCCGTTTCAGAACTGGTGACCATCGGCGCGATGAGAAAACGCGGCATATCCGGTCCGGCAGCGTTAGGCTTCCTGACCGGCTTGAGTCTCTGCCCTCCGTTTGTGATTGCGGGTGTGAGGGCGGCTGAGTTGCACAGCGTGTCTGCGGCCCTTTTATTTTTTGCCGTATTTTTCGTGGGAACTTCCGTCTGGTTTGTGCCGTTTATCAGCTTGGGATGCGTGCGGCGCAGTCAGGCCGTGACGACCGTCGCCCGGATGGCAATGGTGCTCATTGCCTTCTTTTACCTCTGTCTGGGATTGGCGATGCTGATGGGGAGAAATGTTTATGGCCACTGAGGCTCGAATCCTGCCACACCGCGAGATTGCGCCCCGAAGCATGGGCAGGTCCGTTCTGCTGACCTTGCCGATCGTGCTCTGGTCGCTGCTTATCTTCTCGAGTTCATTCCGGCAACCGAATCGGTCCGCACAGATTGCCGGCATCATGACCTCGGTTTTTATGATTGCGCTGTTCTTCATGATGATGCGGACGTGGGGCACCTACCGATGGCGCCGCTGGTTCTTCGTGGCGCTGGGACTCCTGTTCCCCGTGGGCTTCATCCACACCGTCATGGTGTTGCGGGGGTCGATGGGTATCCCCATGGAGGAGATGATCGCGGGCCGAACCCCTTTCTGCTTCATGCCCATTCCCCTCCTCATCTTGCCCGCGGCGCTGACCAGGACGCTGGTATTCCCCGGCTCGATTTTGCCCCATGCAGCCAGGTCGGGCGGGGGGATGGCGGCCATGATAGGTGTGTGGCTGGCCATCACCCTCGTGGTAGGCAAAGGCTGGTGCAGTTATGCCTGCTTCTTCGGGGGAATTGAAGAAGGCGTGGCATCGCTCCCCAAGAAGGCGAAGCTGCGCAAGATCGACCCGCGCTGGCGCTATGGCCCCTGGGCCGTCCTGCTGGCGATGGTCCTGCTGTCCCTGGCCCTGTTTGAGCCCGCTTATTGCATGTGGCTCTGCCCCTTCAAGGCCGTGTCGGAATACGTAGCTGCCCGTAACACGGTGGGGATGATCCAAAACGGAATCTTCGTGGCGCTGTTTGCGGGACTGGTGGTCGTGCTGCCCTTGCTCACGAAAAAGAGAACCCAATGCGCATTTTTCTGCCCGTTTGGCGCGTTCCAATCGATTTTTAACAAGACGAGCGTGTTCGATGTGAAGATCGACCGGACGCGCTGCTCGCCCTGCGTACTCTGTCAGAACGCATGCCCGACGATGTCCCTGACGAAGGAATCCATCGCCCAGGGCGAGACGCTGATGTCGTGCATGAAGTGCGGCGCCTGCGTCGATGCGTGTCCGAAACACGCAGCCGTGTGGCATATCAAGGGAACGGAAGTCGCCGTGAAGCCGGAACGCGCGCGACTGATGTTGCTGTACGCCGCCTGGGGGATGGCCGTGATGTTCGGCGGCACCATCATCGCGGAGGGCCTTGCCACCATCCTGCACGTCTTCGTTTAGGAGGGGGAAATGAAGATTCGGGAAAAACTGGGGTATACGGCAGCGGGATTGACCGTACTCACGGCAGCGCTGGTGCCTTTTTTGCTGTATGGACTGTTCACGAAAGGGTTTGCCTCTCTGGGTCTGCACGTGGACGAGATGTATTCAGGTGGGCCGAAGGTGCGCACGATTCATAAAGCCGCCTACTCCATCGACATTCACCGGCCGGTATATCCCCACATGCTGCAAACCGAGAACCCTTTTGTGCAGCTTGATTGGAAACCGGTGAGCGCGCTCGCGGGGCACGTCTCGGACTTAGTGGACGTGGATGGTGACGGGCAGCCGGATGTTCGCGTGAGCTTTGATGTACCCAAAGACCCCAAGACGCCACTGCGCGTGAACGTGGAGGCGCTCAACCCGCGCTACGAGGCCATGCGGAACGTGGGGAAAGAAAGGTTTTCGAAGCTCATCGTGCGCGTGGATGACGCCATCCTGGTGCGAGTTCCGCTCACCCGTCAGTAGTCGCTACTGCGGGGCGATGGTGCCCAAGCGACCGCCTGATCCAATACAAGAGATCTCCACAATTCCCTATCCTGCCGACTGGCAAGGGCGCTCAGGGCGCCGTGGCCGTATTCGTTTTCCCGGTGTGCCGCAGGGCGCCGACTGTGCGAGAATATGCGGTTTGATAAACTCTTGTGGGAGTGGGAATCATGCTCAAAACTCTTTTGATCAGTGGAAGCCCTAAACCCGACGGCAACACGGCGCAACTCATGCGCGAATGCGCCAAGGTGATCCAGGAACAAGGCGTGGAGGCCGAAGTGATTTCTTTCGCCGGCATGAGCATTGCATCGTGTACCGCCTGCGGAAAATGTTCGGAAACCGGCAGATGCGACATCCATGACGATTTGAACGAAATCATCGATAAAATTCGCAGCGCGCAGGGCCTGATTGTGGGTTCGCCGGTTTACTTCGGCACGGCGCGCGGCGACGTGATGTCTGCGCTCCAACGCATCGGATACGTTTCCATGCATTCCAACAAATTCCTGGCGGGAATGGTGGGTGGGCCGATTGCCGTGGCGCGGCGGGGCGGGCAGACCTCGAGTCTCCAGGAAATGCTCATGTTCTTTCTGATTAACGATATGATTGTGCCGGGCTCCACATACTGGAACATGGTATTCGGCCGTCTTCCCGGCGACGTGTGGAAAGACCCGGAGGGAATTGAAACCATCCGGCACTTTGCCGCCAACGTTGCCAAATTAGTTAAGAAACTCAATCCGCCTGCGGCGGGGTCGTGAGTGTATCGTAGAGGCGGCGGAACCTGTCCCGATCTTATCGGGACGCCGCCATGGGGCGAGGTAAGCTCGTCGCAAAAGAGGTACGGCGTATGGGCGCTGCATTGATTGAAAAAAAGGACTTTCCGATGTTGATCGGCGGCGAGTGGGTGCGCACTCGCTCGTTGCGCACCATCACCCTGCCTTACGATGGCACACCGGTGGGAGAGGTTTACGATGCCGATGCCGAGACGGCTGAGCGCGCCGTGGCCGCGGCCTACGCGGGCGCGGCGGCCATGGCCAAGTTCACTCAGTACGAACGCGCCGAGCTGCTCGATCGCATGCGGCGGCTGCTGGAGCGCGACGCGAGCGAATTTGCCCGGCTGGTTTGCTGCGAAAGCGGCAAGCCCATCCGGGAAGCGCGGGCAGAAGTGGAGCGCTCCGTCCAGACGCTGATTGCTTCCGCCGACGCCGCCCGCCACCTGCGCGGTGAGGTGATTCCCATGGAGGCTGCCCCCATTGGCAAGGGGCGCTGGGCTATGACGGTGCGCGAGCCGCTGGGAATCATCGGCGCGATCACGCCCTTCAATTTTCCCTTGAACCTCGCACTGCACAAAATCGGCCCGGCTTTGGCGGGGGGCAACAGCGTGGTACACAAGCCCGCTGGAAACACACCGCTCAGCGCCTTGCGCCTGGCCCGGTTGATCCAGGAAGCGGAGGCACCGCCCGGCGCCTACAACGTGGTAACAGGGCCGGGTGGGAAGCTGGGGCCGCAGTTGATCAATGACCCGCGTGTGGCGATGATCACCTTTACCGGCAGCGTTCCGGTGGGGGAACAAATCCGCGCGCAGATCGGCCTGCGGCGCGCGACGCTGGAACTGGGCTCGAATTCCTCCGTGATTCTCGAACCGGATTGCGATCTCGACCTGCTGATTCCGCGTTGTGTCGCCGGGAGCTTCGCGCACTCCGGCCAAGTTTGCATTTCCGTGCAGAACATTTATGTACACGAGTCCATTCAAAAGGAATTTATCGATCGTTTTGCCGCCGCCACCCGCAAGCTCAAGATCGGACACCCGCTCGACGAAAGCACGGAAGTTTCTTCCTTGGTTACCTTGGGCGACGCGGAGCGAGTGGAAAAGTGGATCGAGCGCGCCCTGGCGCGTGGCGCGCGTCTTATCACCGGGGGCAAGCGGCAAAATGCCACCATCGAACCGGCCATTCTCACCGACGTTGCTCCTGACATGGAAATCTGCTGCAAGGAAGTTTTCGGACCGGTGGTGGCGGTTCATCGCTATGGAAAGCTCGAGGAGGCCATCGCCGCCGTGAACGCCGGCGAATACGGATTGCAGGCCGGACTGTGTACGCGCGACATCGGCAAGGCGTTTGCGGCCGCTCGCCAGTTGCGGGTGGGAGGGGTGATCGTCAACGACGTGCCCGCTTATCGCGCCGACCACATGCCTTACGGCGGCGTTAAAAAGAGCGGGATTGGACGCGAGGGACCGCAGTTCGCCGTGGAAGAGATGACGGAATTGAAGCTAATCTGTTGGCGCGGGTGATTTGATGAACACGCAACCACCGATGGCTCTGGTCACCGGCGCATCGCGAGGAATCGGGCGGGGAATCGCCCTTGCTCTGGCTCGCGCCGGCCACAGCGTGGCGATCAATTTCGTCTCGAATCACGATGCGGCGCGGGAATGCCAACAATTGTGCCAAGGTGCAGCGCCGGCGAGTTCCGACGCTTCCTTTGAAATATTCCCTGGGGATATTTCCGCGGCGAGCGGCCGCGAGCAGTTGCTGAAGGCGGTCACAGAGCGCTTTGGCTGGATTGACCTTTTGGTTAACAACGCGGGCGTAGCGCCGGCCGAGCGCAAGGACCTGCTGGAAGCTACGGAGGAGAGTTTTGACCGCCTGATCGGCATTAACCTGCGCGGTCCCTATTTCCTGACGCAAGCCGTGGCGAGACTCTGGCTCGCCGGATTGGCGGATCATGCGGCGCGTCCCCGGCCTAAAATCATCACCATCTCGTCCATCTCGGCCTACACGGCGAGCATCAATCGCGGCGACTATTGTATGAGCAAGGCGGGACTCTCCATGATGACGCAGCTTTTTGCCGTGCGGCTGGCGGGGGAGGGAATTGGCGTTTACGAAATTCGTCCCGGGATCGTGGCAACGGACATGACCGGCCCGGTGAAAGAAAAATACGACCGCCTGATTGCCGAGGGGCTGACTCCCATCGCGCGATGGGGAACTCCGGAAGACGTCGGCCGCGCCGTCGTCGCCATCGCCCGGGATCAATTCCCGTTCTCGACGGGCGAGGTCATCAACGTGGATGGTGGATTCCATATTCGGCGACTCTAGCGCCCTGAGTTAGAAGTTCGTTAATTATTTAAGAACCCCCTCACCCCCGGCCCCTCTCCCCCAAGGGGGCGAGGGGAGAGTTGAACTTGCTCCCTCGCCCCCTTGGGGGAGAGGGTGGACCGCCGCGGGCGTTCTTACCAGCCGTGGCGGGATGGGTGAGGGGGTCGCCCTGAAACATATAGTAGGAGCGACAATTGAGGAACGATGATCCAAATAGACCCCACCTTAACACCCGAGAAGCTTGTCCCTCAAATCGAGAGACTCTTCCAGCTATCCGCCGCCAAGATCAAGGACATCGCAAGCGCCTTTGAGACTGTGCAGGGCTCGCCGGTTTTCACCGTGCAGGGTGCCTACGTCGGGCGGGACTGGACGGAGTGGACCGAGGGTTTCCATTACGGCTCGGCACTGTTGCAGTATGACGCCACGGGCGAGGCGTGGTTTCTGGATTGGGCCAAAAACAAGACCGTGGAACGCATGGCGGCGCACGTTACCCACACGGGCGTGCACGATCACGGATTCAACAACGTCAGCACCTACGGAAACCTGCTACGCTTGGCCACCGAAGGCAGGATTGAGGCGAGCGAGTTTGAGAGACATTTCTATGCGCTGGCGCTTAAGGCGAGCGGCGCTGTCCAGGCGGCACGCTGGTCACGGACGGACGACGGCCGCGGCTATATCTACTCGTTCAATGGGGCGCATTCACTTTTTGCGGACACCATCCGTTCCCTGCGGTCGCTGGCCGTTGCCCACCGGCTGGGGCACGCGCTGAGGGGTGAGAACGACCGGCGCATCTCGCTTCTCGAGCGCCTGGTGCAGCACGCGGCGGTGACGGCGGAGTTCAACGTCTATTACGGAGAGGGGCGCGACGCCTATGATGTGCGCGGACGCGTGGCCCACGAATCGCTTTTCAATCCTGCCAACGGCGCTTACCGCTGCCCGTCCACGCAACAAGGCTACTCGCCCTTCACCACGTGGACACGCGCGCTGGCCTGGATCATATGCGGATACGCCGAGCAGTTGGAATTTCTCGAGACAGTTCCCGACCATGAATTGGAGCCGCTCGCGGGGCGCGGCAAAATCGAAAGCATGATGCGGCGGGCGGCGCAAGCCACCTGCGATTACTACCTCGAACAAGCTGCCACGGACGGCATCCCCTATTGGGATACCGGCGCGCCGCATCTGGAAAAACTCGGCGACTGGCTCCACCAGCCGAGCGACCCGTTCAATGATTATGAACCGGTGGATAGTTCCGCGGCAGCCATCGCCGCGCAGGGGCTATGGAGATTCGGGCTGTATCTAAATCGCCGGGGCGCGGAACCCAGCCGCGGCAACGATTATCGCCAAGCCGCCCTCACCATTGCCAAAGCCCTGTTCGACCCGCCGTATCTTTCCACCGATCCCCATCACCAAGGATTGATTCTCCACTCGGTTTATCATCGCCCAAGAGGATGGGATTACATTCCGCCAGGGCAACACGTGCCTTGCGGGGAGTCCTCCATGTGGGGTGACTATCACGCGCGCGAGCTCGCCCTGCTGATCCAACGCGCCGCCAAGAAACAAACCTACCCCACGTTTTTCAATGTCGATCTTTCGTAGGGGCAGATCGCGAACCGCCCGCTCACAAATCTCGCGTTTTCGTAAAGCAAGTGTAGCGCAGAAATGAAAATCCAGCCCCCGGATCCCGAGCCCTCAATTCCCGGCCCCGAATCCCGAACCCCCAACCCCTGATGCCTTTGGTTACGCCTCAGCCCATTGCTTCTTGATATAGGCCAGCGCTCTCGCCAGGGCGGCTTCGGGATTATCGGTGGCGTTGCATTCCATGTTCAGCCATCCCGAGAATCCCCAATCTTTGAGCGCGCGGAAGCCGGGGCGGTAATCGAAGGGCAGCGAACCCGGCTCGGTGCGAGCCTTACCGTCGGCAAGGTGACAGTAAACGGTGTACTTGCCATACTCCCGCAAGGTCGCCGCAATGTCTCGCTCCTCCAACTGCATATGATAGAAGTCGCTCAGCAGCTTGAAGCCGGGAGCGTCCACGGCTTCGATGAACTTGGCGGCCTGGCTCTGGAGGTACATGAAGTGGGTTTCCTTTTGGTTGCACGGCTCGAGCATCAGGTTAACGCCGGTGTGTTGAACGTTGGGCACCAACTCCTTGAGTTCAGCCACCAACAAGCGTTCCTCAACCTCGCGCGCCGTCATGAGGGGAGAAAGGTCCTGAAATTTATTAGGTCCAAAGACGGGGACTTCAATCACGTCGGCGGCCCCGAGGGTGCGAGCCAACTCCAGGCGCTGGTGGTCCGTCTCCACAGCCTGGGCGCGAACCAGGGGGTCCGTGTCCAACAGTTTGATCGAGCCCACGACGGCGCTCACGGCGATTCCGATGCCGGCGAGTTGGTCCTGAAGGAATGCCACCGGCTTGGCTGACCAGTCGTCGCCCAGTTCAATGCCGTCATAGCCCAAGCGCTTGACCAGTTTGGCTCGCTCCCGCAAAGTCATTTTTTCTGGCAGGGGGGTCCGAACACCGAAGCGCACGTTACCCGCCTCGGGCGGGGCTTGACGCGCCCCCGCCGCCAGTGCGCTGGCTCCGACGGCCGCACCGCACCCCGCCAGGAATTCTCTTCGATTCAACCCGAAAGCTTTTTTCATGCGCATCATCCTTGAAGCCATCTCGATGGCGTAGCCTTTGTTGACATGTCGGCCTTTTGCGCCCCTATTGTATCCACCCCGAACGGGCAAAACAACTGCCGGGGTGTGCGATGCCGTACAATGTCAACATGCGAGATTACCGAGCTGACTTGGCTTATATCCACGACGTCGGTTACAGCGACTATGCCCTGAACGCTTCCCCGGGATTACTGCGGATTCTAAACAGATGCGGAGTGAAGGAAGGTCTGGTTGTAGACCTGGGCTGCGGCAGCGGGCATTGGGCGCGGGAACTTAATCGAGCTGGCTACAGGGTTCTTGGAATCGACCAGTCACCGTCGATGATCAGGTTGGCGCGCCAGAAAGCGCCGGCGTCGAAGTTCAGGGTTGCATCCTTCCTCAATGTGGAGCTCCCGCCTTGCGAGGGCATCACGTCGATCGGAGAGTGCCTGAACTACCGTCACGGTAAGCGGGACAGTCGAGCCGCACTGGTTGGCTTGTTCGAACGCGCGTATCGTTCTTTGCGATCGGGGGGCGTGTTTATATTCGACGTTGCGGGGCCCTCACGGTTCCGCAAGAGGAGGCCGCAAAAGAACTGGCGGGAGGGACGCGACTGGGCGGTGTTGGTGAGCAGTGCGGTGGCTCTGGAAAAGGAAACGCTTTGCCGCCGAATCATCGCTTTCCGCAAGGTCGGCAAACTCTACCGGCGAAGTGAAGAAATCCACGATTTGCAACTCTACCGCCCTTCCGATCTCGTCGGAGCTCTCGCTCAATGCGGTTTCGATGCTCGCACCCTGAGGGCATACGGAGGATTCCGGCTTCCCACCGGGATAACCGGGATCCTCGCGATAAAGCCATAGATCGTCAGTCAGCCTCACTCGCCTTACGGTGGCGCGCCTGGTTAGCTTGCCGCCGGGAGGTCTTCGACGTGCAAGGAACTTGGCGTGGCCCGGTCCAGCAGTTCACGCACTTGGACGAGGAGATCGGATAGCGTGAAGGGTTTTTGAATGTAAGCGCTGAGGGCGCTCCAGTGCCGCATGATCTGATCGGAATAGCCCGACATGAAAAGCACCGGGATGTGGGGGAACTCGGCGGAGAACTTTTCCGCTAATTCCACCCCGCCCATCGTCGGCATAATGATATCGGTGAGCAGCAAATGAATCGGCCCCGGATGGCTTCGGGCCAGGGTAAGAGCTTCCACGCCGTTGGTGGCTTCCACGATGATGTAGCCGTAGCGCTCCAGGATCTCCCGCGTATATTTCCGCACGCCGGCCTCATCTTCCGCCAGCAGGATGGTTTCTCCTTGTGAGGAGATGCGTTCGATGCTGACCGTCGAGCTGGCCGCGGTTTCAAAACCGGAAGCGGGGAAGAACAGCTTAAAGGTCGTTCCCTTGCCGGGTTCGCTCGAGACCCAAATCGACCCGCCGCTTTGGTTGACGACGATTCCGTAAACCGTGGACAATCCCAGGCCCGTACCTTTTCCATGCTCCTTGGTCGTGTAGAAGGGTTCAAAAAGGTGGGACTTCACCTCCGCGGACATTCCCGTGCCCGTGTCCGTGACCTCCAGCACCACGTACTGGCCAGGGCTGACGTAGAGGTGCGTCCGGGCGAAGTTATCGTCCACCACCACGCAGGAGGTTTCCATCACCAGCTTGCCCCCGGCCGGCATGGCATCCTTGGCGTTCACGGCGAGGTTCATCAGGACTTGCCCCATCTGCCCGGGGTCAGCGCGAAAAGCCCCCGCTTGCGCGTCCAAGGAAAGCACCAACTCGATGTTTTCACCCAGCAGCCGCCTCAGCATGTTTTCGTAATCTTTAACGAAATCGTTCACCCCGATGGTCTTGAGCTCGGCCACCTGCCGGCGGCTGAATGACACCAACTGGCGCGTCAGGCTCGCGGCCTGCATGGCGGCCTTGGAGAGTTCTTCCATCGAGTCCCGGAAGGCGTCTTGCGGGCCCATCTCCGCCAAAACCAAATGGGCATAGCCGTTGATAATGGTCAGCAGATTATTGAAATCGTGCGCGATGCTGCCGGCCAGCCGGCCAATGCTCTCGAGCTTCTGCGCTTGTAGAAGTTCCTGTTCCAGCCGCTTCCGCTCCGTGATGTTCAGAATCACCCCCACAAAGCGGAACGGTTGCGACTGCGCATCGAAAAACACCCGTCCCCGGCTGGCAAGCCAACGTTCCTGGCCATCGTCAATGCCGCGGGCTCGATACTCCTCCGCGTAGTCACCGCCATTCTCGTAACGCAGGGCATTCTGCACCGTCTGTTTTACGCGGTCGCGGTCAGCAGGGTGGAGGGCATTCAGGAACGTGTCGTAGCTGACTTCCACTTCCGATAAAAGCCCAAAGTGTTGCCGGGCAAACTTTGACCAGATGAGTTTACCGGTCTGGGGATAGAAATCAAAGGTGCCGATCTGCGTGGCTTCCACCGCCAGCGCCAGGCGTTCCTCGGTCCCCCGCAATTCTTCCTGCGCTTGCTTGCTTTCGCGCCGCGCGGCGGCTTCCGCCAATTCGCGCTCGACCGCAGGCGCCAAGCGTGTCAGGTTGTTCTTGGTGAGGTAATCGTGCGCCCCGGATTTCATCATCTCGACCGCGATGTCCTCACCCATCTTGCCGGACACCACGATGCAGGGAATGTCGTGGCCGCACTCCTGGAGAATCCGCAGAGCGCCGGGCGCGTCAAACCCTGGCAGGTGGTAGTCCGCAATGATCACGTCCCACGTAGGATCCTCGAGCGCATGGCGCAGGCCCTCCGCGTCTTCCACCCGATGGGAAAAGACTTCGAATCCGGACTGCATCAGCAGGCGGATTATGATGTCCGCGTCGCTTTCCGAATCCTCGATTTGTAAAAGTCGTAACGATTTGCTCATGGTACCTCACTCATTATGGATAAACCGAGAATGCCCAATAATCGATGCGATACCCCGCTTGTTTTGCCAAGAAGCCCGGGCCTAAATACTGACATTTTGTCACTTCACCTTCGGCGGCTCCTCGTTCAGTACCAACCAGTACAATCCCAATTGCCCTACAGACTGGACAAATTGTTCAAAGTCCACCGGTTTGCGGATGTAGCTATTGACTCCCAGGTCGTAGCTGGCGGCCATGTCCTGTTCCTCCCGGGAGGAGGTGAGGATGACCACGGGCATGCGCCTAGTACGTATCTCCGAGCGAATTCTCCCCAGCACATCCAGGCCCGACACCTTCGGCAATTTCAGGTCCAGCAGGGTGAGGGCGGGAAGATCCAAAGGGTCGCGGGCTGCGAATGCGCCGGTGCAAAGGAGGTAATCCAACGCTTCCTGACCGTCGGAGGCAACGACCAACTGGTTGAGGATACGGCCCTTCTCAAATGCCCGCTGGGTGAGTTCGATATCGCTGGGATCGTCTTCGACCAGAAGGATGGTTTTGCTTTTTACTGTCATTTGTCCGCTCCGAGCGTGAAATACATTGTTGCTCCGGCGCCCACCTGCGCCGCGGCCCAAATGCGGCCGCCGTGCCGATGAATCACTCGTTGCACAGTGGCCAAGCCAATGCCCGAGCCAGGGAACTCGCTGGCTTTGTGCAGGCGCTGAAAGGGCGCAAAAAGCATTTTGGCATAGGCCATATCGAAGCCCACGCCGTTATCGCGAACGAAAAAGGCAGTTTTGCCTTCGCGTTCGGTCTGGCCAAACTCCACCCGCGCCACGTTGCGGGTCCCCGTGAACTTCACCGCGTTATCGAGCAGGTTGTTCAGCGCGATCTCCAGAAGCCGGGCGTCTCCGGTGCACTTTAGCTCCGGCGCCACGATGAATTCGATGGAGCGGTCGGGGTGCGCCTCCTTCAGGCGGGCGGCAATGGTTTCGGCGAGCGCGGTGAGGTCAACGGTGGTTGGGAGCAGTTCCGCCCGGCCAACGCGCGACAGGTGCAGAAGGTCGTCAATCAGCTTCCCCATACGCTGGGCTTCGGAGCGCACCCGGTCAAGGTACTTGTGTCCTTGCGCGTCGAGATGCTCGCCAAAATCCTCCAGCAGCGCCAGGCTCCACCCGTCGATGCCGCGGAGGGGAGCGCGCAGGTCGTGCGAAACGGAATGCGCGAAGGCTTCCAGTTCCCGGTTGGCCGCCTCCAGCGCCCTGGTGCGCGAGCGCACGCGCTCTTCGAGCTCGACGTTGAGCTGCCGAATCTCTTCTTCCGCGCGTTTGCGTTCGGTCACATCCGTAAAGGTGACGGCAACCTGATTCGCGCGTGGCGAGTATGCGGTTCCGGCGTAGTACCGCCCCAGGGGTTGCATAAATTGTTCGAAAGTGGCGGGCTCAGCCGTCGCCGCCACCCGGCCGAAAAGATTGATCCAGTAATCCTCGAGGCCGGGGGTTACCTCGAGGGCGCGGCGCCCACAATTTGGCGGCGGCTCAGGCCGGTGACGCGCTCGAAGGCGGGATTGACCTCCAGGAAGAGAAAGTCGCGGGGATTTCCCGGACCATCGAATACCATCTCATACAACCCCAGGGCGCTTTCCGACTGCTCGAACAGTTGGCGGTAATGAAGTTCGCTTTCTTCCAGGGCTTTTTCCGCCTGCCTACGCTCTGTGATGTCGTATTTGATGGCGATGTAGTTGGTGATTTTGCCGGAGGCGTCGCGCACCGGGGCGATGGTGGCCTCCTCCATATAGAGCGTCCCGTCCTTGCGCCGGTTCATGAACTCCCCATGCCAGAGTTTTCCGGCGGTAAGGGTGGCCCAGAGGTCCTGGTAGAACCTGGCGTCGTGCTGGCCGGACTTGAGGATGCGCGGGTTTTGGCCAAGGGCCTCGCGGCTGGTGTAGCCGGTGGTGCGGGTAAAAGCCGGATTGACGTATTGAATGATGCCGTCGGGGCCGGTGATGACGACGGTCTCCGCGGCCTGCTCGATGGCCGTGGACAGGAGCAGTCTCTCGGCCTCCGCCCGTTTGCGTTCGGTGATATCGCGATTGGCTTCCAAAACGGTTTTCTCGCCGTCGGTATCCACGGCCAGCGTCCACTGACTCCCGACGGTAAGCTTACGCCCATCCTTCGTGGTTTGGGTTAATTCTCCCTTCCAATGGCCGTCACGTTCCAACAGGGCGTTGACCTGGGCCATGCCCAAGGGATGATCGGTGTGCAAAAGTTCGCAACTGGAGCGGCCCAGTGCCTCCTCCCGCGTGTAGCCATAAAGGATTTCGGCGCCACGGCTCCAGTAGTCGATCGCGCCGCCCAGCGGCCAAGTGATCAGAGAGTCGTGGGCTTGTTCGAGCAGGTCGGTATGTCGGCGCAGGGCCTGGGTGATTTCCTCGCGCCGGACGGTTTCCCGTTCAATAACCACGCTGGCGAAGACCAGAAGAAGCACCAGGGCCGTACTGCCCAACCCCAGCACCCAGCGCCCGCGGAAGGCTTCAACCTGGGCTTTGGCAGTGCGTTCCGCGAGCATTCGGCGCTCCTCGCTTATGACGGCGCCGAGCGTTGAGCTCAACTCACCCATGGCCGGCTCTCCTCGGCCATAGCGAACGAGGGCAAGAGCCGAATCGACTTCCTGGGATTTGCGCAGCCCAATGGCATGCGTAAGCACCCTCAATCTCTCGTCGGTAAGCCGATTGATCTGGTCGCAACGCGCTTGCTGCTGGGAGTTGTCGGACGTCAGACCCTTCAACTCCTTAAGGGCCCCCGGAAGGGCAGCCATAGCCGAATTATAGGGCGCGAGGTAGGTCTCATCGCCGGTCAGCAGGAAGCCGCGCTCTCCTGTTTCGGCGTCTTTCATCAAGGAGAGCACGGAGTCCGCGGAGTTTATCACCTGGTAGGTATGTGCCACTCTCCCTTCCGCATCCCGGGCGCGCTCAAAGTCGCGCAGGAGGAGCAGGATCATCCCTGCCAGTACCACCACCGCGCCGGCTAGAACCGCGGTTTGGCGGATGACGCGCGGCCGGATGTTTCTCCCCCCTACGGCCCTGGAAGCCTGCAACCGGCTTGACCTTTCCCCCAGGAAACTGATGCTGGCTCCAATGGCCAAATAGGCCGCCAAGTTGAGGGCGTCAAGGCGGTTGGCCATGGCCAAAGAGGATCGGGGTTCGATGATGAAGCACCAGGCGGAAATTCCCCCCAGCAGCGTGGCAAGCAGCCCTGGCCCCCGGCCCCAAAGGCGCTTGACGATCACAATGGCGAGGAGAAAGAACAAATAAGGGGCCCGGTCGCCGAGGAACGGGTCAAGAACTAAGCGAATGGCCACGGTACACACCACGGCCAGGACGGTCGAGGCGTACCGCTCGATGGCAGGAAGCGCATGCTGCAGTTTTTGCCGGCTCATCATCGCTGTCATCCGGCTTGCTTTTAGGCGCCGCCAAGAGATCCGGCGGTAGTAGGCTGCGTGACACAGGCATCCTGCCCGCGTCAAGTCAAGGCCAAGATGGCCAAGCCGTAATAGATTCCAGCGCTGATCACGTTGGGACGCGCCTTGGCGTGCCACTATTACCGAATCGGCACTTACGTTGGCTCAGACATTTTGCCGGGAATCGCGGGGAATTGGTGCAAAGGGAAGTGAGAAATATCAGCCTTCGCGGCCAGAAAACGATGCGAGTTTCTATGCGCCCCTTGCGGCAAGGATTGGCGGTACATCTAGAGGGTGAAACCTCGCAGGGCTTTGACGGATTCCCACGAGCCTCCGGTAACGTTCAGCTACCCCACCCGGCTTATGAAGGTTACGAGCGGGGTTGTGTACGGAAACCACATATGAATTATTAATTGGTATAAATACAGTAACTTACGGTCACTCTAGTTTCCGTATCTGATACATTCCCGGTTTGCGAGTCCCGACGCCCCACAAACAAGTGGTAAGCAACCCCCGCCTACCTGATGGCTCGATTCGCACGTTGATGACCAGAGGGCCAGCGGAATGAGGACGCAGATAGTGTCATAGAATGAGCCTCGTGGGGAAGAAGGCACGCCGATTCAGTATCTTAGGTGGGGAAAATGGCTCAAAACAGGAAATCACGTGAGGGAGAATTTGCACAATGACCTTGGAGGAGGGAGCGCGGGCATCCTGCCCGCCGTGGCATGGGCTTCCCGCGAGCCATGCCGGCCAAGATGGCCGTGCCACCGGCGGGTGGGATGTCCATATGCGCTAACTTAAAGCATAATTCCTTCCGCGCGGGCCAACACCCGAATCCTCAGAAATGACCAGCGCAGCCCGCATCTCGGTGTCGCCTCACTCAAGGCCAATGCCCTTACCATCCACACCGTGACTTTATGCGAGTTTGCCTGAAAGCTTCGCCTGCGTTATAGCCCCAACCTCATCGCTCTCCCCATCAAGAATCGTTCATGCGGTTAATGTCCTCCGCCGATGTCACTTTTGAGCGGCAGAAGGCCGGCACGATCTCAATGGAGAGGCGTCAAGCGGGACGGTTGGAATGAGAATCCTGAATCAAATGACTCCGACCATTTTGCTCATTCAGTCCTTGGTGCTTCCATTGGCATCGGCCGCGGCATCGTCTATTCTTCACGCCAAATTCCGCAGAACGGCGAAACCTCGCTTGCTCGTACGAAAGAGGTGCTAAAATCCATGTTAGTTGGGGTGCGCCATCTGGTCTTTGCGATGTGGCGCCAAGAGGCAAATGATCGAAAAGAACTTCGACATTTCATTTATTGCCGACCTCGCTCTCCGAGAGAAGCAGATTCAGCAGAACTATCGCCCTGTCATTGCTGTTCATAAATGGTTCGCACGGCGCCCCGGAACGCTGTTTCGTTCTCTATTGCTATCGGAGTTTAATAGCGGCACACAACGAGAGGTGTTCTACCAGTCTCACAATCTCGCCGGTAAGCGGATTGCGGACCCCTTTATGGGTGGCGGTACGCCGCTTCTTGAGGCGAATCGACTTGGTTGTCACGTGCTCGGCTACGACATAAATCCGATGGCACACTGGATCGTTCGGGAAGAGATCGAAAACATTGACCTCACGGAGTATAGGAAGGCAGCGGAAGGAGTCTTGGCAGAGCTCGAGGCGAAGATAGGTCACTTATATCGAACGCAATGCCTTCTCTGCGGTTCTGCGGCTGCCCCCGTGAAGTACTTCTTATGGGTCAAAACCCAGACTTGCACCAAATGTGGTCACGACGTTGACCTCTTTCCAGGCTATCTCCTTGCCGAAGACCGTAGACACCCCAAGAACGTGATCGTGTGCGCGTCTTGCGGAGAACTCTCCGAGTGCTCCGACAGGCATGCACCAGGTTCATGCAAGTCCTGTGGGGTGCCTCTCTCGTTGGCAGGCCCCGCGAAAAGAGGCGCGTGCAAGTGCCCCAATTGTGCCAATAGGATTGCGTACCCCGATAACAGGCTAGGTTCTCCACGCCATCGGATGTTCGCAATCGAGTACTGCTGCTTCAGGTGCAAGAGTAAGCATCTGGGAAGATTCTTCAAGAAGCCTGATGAGAACGACCTTGCGAAATTCGCCGAAGCCGAAGCCGCGAAGCAGCGAATAAGCCCCATGTTTGTCCCCACAGAAGCAATTCCTAATGGTGATGAAACAGACCGCCTTCATCGTTGGGGTTACCGGCACTACTCCGAAATGTTCAATTCCCGGCAGTTGACGGGGCTGGAATTCATTTGCGGGCTCATCGCCGCGCAGCACTCCGAACGTATCCGCCACGCATTGGCCACCAACCTATCTGACCTGCTGCGATATCAAAACATGCTCTGTCGATATGACACCATGGCGCTGAAGTCGCTTGATATCTTTTCGGTTCATGGCTTCCCGGTGGGACTGGTGGAGTGCGAATCAAACCTGTTGGGCATTGTCGATAAAGCCAAGAGAACGAATGTAGGGAGCGGAGGATGGTCGAACATCGTCGAGAAGTATGTCAGGGCGAAGGCTTACTGCGATCATCCCTTCGAGATCCGTCACTTCCGGGGATCCAAGACGACGGTACCCATTCACGGCGAGTGGATTGGCAGCAGTAAGAATGGAACATCTGCATTTGCATCGAGAGAGATTGACTTACGTTGCGGGGATGCCGCCGCCGCGGAGTTGTCGCCTGGAAGTCTCGACGCGGTTTTTACCGATCCTCCTTACTTTGGCAACGTCCAGTATGCCGAACTCATGGATTTCTGCTATGTGTGGTTGCGGCGGATCATAAATAATCACGGCTTCTTTGGCGAAGTCTCAACGAGAAACACAGGCGAATTAACCGGCAACATCAATATGAGCCGAGGCCTGGAGCACTTCGCGGCGGGTCTCTCGGCTGTCTTCCAGAAGATGGCCATCGCGCTCAAACCTGGTGCGCCCTTGGCGTTCACCTATCACCACAACAAAATGGATGCCTATTATCCCATTGCAGCAGCCATCCTTGACGGTGGGCTCACCTGCTCCGCGTCGCTGCCGTGCCCGGGTGAAATGGGAGCGTCGATTCATATCAGCGGAACCGACTCTTCCATAATTGACACAGTTTTTGTATGCAGGTCTAAAGGTGTGACCCAACGGCACCTGTTAGCTGATGATCCAGATTCAGTGGCCGGTCTTGTTAACGACGATGCGAAAAGGCTCCGGGACGGAGGTGTCACTGTTGGTGTTGGCGACATTAAGTGCATAACACGTGGTCACCTCATAAGGCTTGCTATCTGGCATCTTCATCGGAGTTGGGATAAAAGCATTCCGACCGCCGCCAAGCTGTCTGCCGTCTCGAAACAGATCGAAAGAATGGGTGGGAACTCAGCTATTGAAAGGTCAATCTTGAGGGTGCCGACCGTAGATGCGGGAGTTACTTCTGCCACCTTGAATTTCACCGCCAACGAATGATGGTCAAACAACCTTTTGAAGTTCCATTTTCTGAAGTTCTAGCGGACCCGGCCCCATACATTGAGGCAGTGCTGGGATGTCTCGCGTCAGAGTTTTGGGTGATGCCAAAAGGAGATGGGTTTGTAGATTATCCGACCTTTGATGGCGGCTACGAAAAGCTTAAACAAGCCACCAAGGGATTTAGAGACATCGCCACGGAACGCGTGCTCAGCGCTGTGATCGAATGTCCGATTTCTATTGTCGTGCTGCGGTCAATGCTGGGTTTCACACCGCCGGAATGGGCATATATTACAGCCCAAAGGAAAGGAATAGATATTCCGCAAGGATATGCCCGGTCCGTTGACCGGAACATCCGGCTTCAGCCACTAAAGCCAATTGACGCGAGGGCAGTGAAATCTGCCCGATTCCTTGCCTTGATTGGCACGGCATGCGAATTGTTAAACGAAAGTGTTCCGGTGGTCGGGCCCGACAAAGTCCATCGGCTGGATAAATGTGATACCAAGAGCGGATCAAATAGCGTGCAATCAGCAGCAGACCTCGGGGTTCCGTACCCGATGTTGCTGTACGAGCGTTTCCTCGGTAGGCCCTTCGCCGGGCACCGCGACTCTGTCAGCGAGCTCGCCGGGGATCCTCTAGAGTCAGGGATTGAGGTCGTTCTAACCGCTGCTGGTATCAGCTTCAAAAAAACGAAGCGCGCTGAGATCGTTCCGGGATTCAGCCAGTCTCCCGATTTCATAATTCCTGACCAATTCAACCCAAGAGTGATCATCGAGGCTAAGTTCACCGAGGACGATGGAACAGCCCGCGACAAGGTCACTAGGGTAGAAAACCTTGTGACCCTCAGCTTAAAAGACCAACCCGTAGGACAGTCTAAGTATGAGGTAATAGCCTGTATTGCAGGGCGTGGTTTTGGGGTACGCCGAAGCGATATGAAAAAGCTAATTCTCTGCACCAGGGGGAAAGTCTTTACTCCAAAGACCCTGGATCGCCTTGTCGACAACTCAGGGCTAAGCTCGTTTCGCACGAAGTAGCAAGTGCGGCGCAGCTCTACATCAGAACGGCTGGCTGGATGTGAGGTGCGTCAACCTGCTGTCACTTGGACGAATAGTCCTTACCGCGCAACTGGCCCGTGTTGGCGTCTCTGCGCGAGATTTTTTATTTTTTCACGGCTTCGGATGGCCGTGGCACAACGAGCAGGTTGTCCGTGCCACCTCCGCTTTGCTCCCTTGCCGGAAAGGACTCAGTTGCCGGAGGGCGGCGTGAAAAGCTTCAAGTTTTCGGCCTTCCAGCGCATGGCGGCATAGATGCGGTTGCGGCCGCTCGGATGATCGAAGAAGATCCACTCCTCGAGGGGGCCGGGGTTCATTTTCCGGTATTTACCAAGATGAATGGCGGCCTGGGCGAAGCCGTCGGGCTGGCGGCTGGCGTTCAGGCCATACATGTCGGCTTCGAACTCATCGGTTCGGCCGGCAGTGTTCATGATGGGCGTGAGGACGAAGAAGAAGAGGGAACCCAGGAGGAAAACGAGGGGGAGAACGGCGGTATCGGTGATTCCGCGAACCTGCCATCTTTCACCCCAGCGCGCCAGCGACCACTGGAGCGACCAGCGCAGAAACGCGAAGGCCGCCACGACGAACACGAACGCGAAAACCACCCCCTTTTGGACGTGGTGAAGAACGTAGTGGCCCATCTCATGTCCCATGACGGCCTGGATTTCTTCCGGCGAGCCGCGGCGCAGGAGATTGTCATTGAGAGTGATGCGCAGGGTGCGGCCCAGTCCGCTGACATTGGCGCTGATGCGGGTGGTCTGGCGGGAAGCGTCAATTTGATAGACCTTGTCGGCGGCGATGCCATTGGCGTGAGCCATACTCAGGATCGGGCGGGTGATGCGGGGATCGTCCAGCAGTGTTGTCTTGTTGAAGATCGGAACAATGTATACGGGAGCAATCATCGCGGTGAACGCCAGGAACAAAGTGGCGACGATGGAACCCCAGATCCACCAGGTGCGAGGCAGCCGACGTACCACACCGAAGAGCAGCATAACGAAGATGCCACCCAGGACGATGCCCACCAGCAGGGCTTTGAACTGGTCGCCCAGCCACGGTCCGAACGTCTGCGTGGCCAGGCCGTACTGGTGCTCGCGGATGTAGCCTTCGTACACCGTGAGCGGAAAGCCGAGAAGGGATGTCGCCAGGAGATATTCCGTCCAGTAGATCAGCGTCTGCAACGGCTTGAATCGGGTGATGCGTTCGGCCAAGTTGCGCATCGCTGCGGACCACCGAAGCTGCAACAGCAGAATCAAAATGATGGCGCCATACAAAAAATCCCACAGGATCAGCCAATATCCACCTTCAAAGTAGGCGTCGGAACGCGAGCGCGCGCTGGCGGGAATCCGCGCGAGGTAAGCGTTGGTGGCCGCCACCGCGTCGAAATGGTCGGAGGGCTGCGCCTCCGGCGGAACCTGGACCACCGATGGCATGGCCGTCGCCGGCAGGGCGCCGGGGCCGGGCGCTTTTTGACCCCAAGCAGTGGCCCCAAGAAAGCAAAGCGCCAAAACGAGTAAACTCACCGGGAAGGCTGGTCGCAATTTCGTCGTTGCTCCTTTGGATCCATCCCCCAGAATTTCTTGTACCAATCGATGGTCTCCCTCAGACCCGCTTCCAAACTATAAGCAGGCTTCCATCCCAATACGCGCCTGGCCTTTTCCGCGCAAAGGTACTGATTGCGGATCTCACCCTGCGCGGCGTTAAGGATGGTGGGCTGAATATGCTCGCACTGCGCGAGGCGACGAATCATATTGACGATCTCAATCACCGTCACCTGGGATTCCGGACTGAAGTTAAAGCTCTGCCCATGGATCTCCCGCGCACTAAGGCCCTCCGCCAAGCGCACATAGGCCTTGGAAACATCTTTCACGTAGATGTAATCGCGGATGAACTTGCCGTCGCTGCGCAGCAGGGGCGATTCGCCTCGCAACAAGGAGCGGATCGTGCCTGGCACAATGCGCGACCAATTGAGGTCGCCCCCGCCATAAATGTTGCCGCAACGCGCCACGGCTACGGGAAGCCCGTAGGTGTGATAGTAGCTCTGGGTAATAAGGTCGGCGCAGCTCTTGGACACCTCGTAGGGGTACTTGCCCTGGAGGGGCATATCCTCGGTGTAGGGAAGGGCGTCGTGTTCACCATAAGCCTTGTCGCTCGACGCCACCACCACCCGCTTCACCAGGTCAGGGTGGAGGCGACAAGCTTCCAGCACGTTCCACGTTCCGCGCACATTGGCCTCAAAGGTCGGGAGGGGGGAACGATGCGCCACCGAAACAATCGCCTGCGCGCCCAAATGAAAGACCGTGTCCACCTCGTGCGCCACGATGGCCCGCTCGACGGCATAGAAGTCCTCCAGCCGGCCTTGCACGACGTTGACGCGCCGGATCGCTTCACTGCGATAAAGCTCCGTTTGGGGGTCAGCATCGAGAACCAAAGCCACCACGTGGGCATCGAGTTCCAGAAGATCCTTGGTGAGCCACGAGCCCACAATGCCCGTAGCGCCCGTTACCAACACGCGACGCCCGGTCCACTCTTGGGCAGTTGGTCGGATGGGCAGTTGGGCAGTAAGGTTCACACCCTCTGCCCGGCAGCCCGCTTTTATCATCTGCCCACCTGTCCACCTGCGCACCTGCCTGACTCTTGTTCCCGTCTAATCCCATACTTTCCAAGGCGCGCCCTGCCTCCATGAATCGTTGAGAGCGATGAAGTCTCGATAAGTGTCCATGCAACGCCAGTAACCGGGGTGCAGGTAACTCATCAACTGGCCTTCCTGGGCCAGGGTTTCGAGCGGGGCGAGTTCCAGCACACAGCCATCGTCGTCGGAAAGGTAATCAAAAAGCCGGCGCTGGAAAACAAAGAAACCCCCACTGATGAATCCCTCTTCCACCTGGGGTTTCTCGCTGAAGCGCCTCACTCGCCCCTCCAGCACGGAAAGCTCACCGTAGCGCGAATTGCTGCGCACCCCCGTCACGGTGGCGAATTTTCCATGTCCGCAATGAAACTCCAGCAGATTGCCGATATTGATATCGGCGAGACCGTCGCCGTAAGTCAAGAAGAAGCTCTCTTCCTGGATGTACTTCTCGACCCTCTTCACGCGCGCGCCGGTCATGGCATCGGCGCCCGTTTCCGCAAAGGTTATCGTCCAATCGACCGGGTCGCTCCGATGATGGAAATGGGGATGTTCCGGGGAATCAAGGCGGAGAGTAAAGTCGCTCTGCATGGCACGGTAATTCAGGAAGTATTCCTTGATCAGATGGCCCTTGTAGCCTAGACAGAGCACGAATTCCTTAAAGCCGTAATGGGAATAGATCTTCATAATGTGCCAGAGAATGGGCTTTCCGCCGATTTCCACCAGCGGCTTCGGCCGGAACTCTGTCTCTTCCCTCAGCCGGGTTCCCATCCCCCCGCACAGAATCACGACTTTCATTTTCGCCGCCTCGGCCTCCTTACCTCACTTCCCGCGAATAACCCTGGAGAGCCCTTAGCCCTTCGGGTTCAATAGAATGAAGTGATTCTAGCAGAGAGCCACATCATATGCTATTGGCGAAGGATTCGCCCACCTGGCCCGCGCCCAAGTCAGGACGCACGAATCCGTGCAACGCCTGGCGGAGACGGTACAAGCCTTGGCTGATCGGCAGGCGACGACGCAGGCGGCGCTGGAGTCCCTGATCGCGACGGTGGACAAGTTCGTGAAGGGCCAGAGCGGCAACGGCCACCATGACCACTAAAAAGCATCTGACACCCTTTCTCTCTCTGTCTCTGACACCCTTTCTCTCTCGTACGCTGGCAGCGCCCCTACCCAGGGACTCCCGGCGGATTCCCCGGCACTGTTAATAAGGAAAAGTGCGGACAAGGAATGGACTGCACCCCAAAACTGAGACAGAGAAAATGGTGAAATAGTTGACGGTCCCCGTTTTCCGCGGAAATCGAGTGCGGCTGTTTCTATTCGACCTCGATGAGATAACTTACCATCCAGAGTTCAAGCTGTTCGAGGCGTGTTTTCCAGCGGCCCTTGAAATCCTTCATCCACTCGCGGCTCTGCGACGTATCGGGCACGTCCACCACCAGCCGCACCAGATTGTCTCGGTAGATCACACCACCTTGGCGCCAGTGGCCCTCCAGCTTCTGTGTCTCGTAACTAGCAGCGCCGAAGTGGTCGACCATTTCCAAGACGGCTTCGGCAAGCCACTCGGGCGGCACATCCCGGCCATCATTGAACTGAAGAGGGAGCAGCACCTCGAATCGCCGCCAGTTGCTGCTCATAGGTGGTTTTGCCCTCGACTTTAAATGGGATGTTCTGATCGGCGAGCGCTTCCAAAGCAGATTCGGGAACCAAATGCTCCCCCGAACGAAGGACCCGGCCGGAAAAGCGTCCAAGCAAAAACGCCAGCGCCCTCTTTTCAGTCTCGCGGTCCGGGAATGTAATCGTCACCATTCGTCTTATCCGTATGCGGGCATTATATCACTTTGCGGGCTCCCATCCGGCAAAATCTGACGTCTGGCGTATGAATTCAGCTTGCCACTTGCCCCTTCCCTTGACGGTGATTCTGGACACCCACGGACTTTCGGCCTTGGCCGAGGGGGAACCGGCGCTTGCGCCCCTCCTTCGCAAAGCCACCCAAATCGCCATACCCGTGATTGTCTTGGGCGAATACCGGTATGGCATCGCGCATTCCCGTGACCGGAGGCACTACGAAGCATGGCTGACTGCCTACCTGTCGAGATTTCGAATTCTTGACGTTGACGAAGCGACCACCCTCTCCTACCGCGATGTGCGCACGGAACTGAACAGAGCCGGAACGCCCATCCCTTCCAACGACGTTTGGATTGCGGCGTTGTGCCGCCAGCATCGGCTGCCCCTGCTGAGCCGCGACCGCCACTTCGACGCCGTGCCCGGGGTTCGAAGGCTGGCGTGGTAAAGGCAAGGCTCTTTCCGTGGGGTGAAACGGTTCTGACACGGTTCCTGACACCGTTTCATCCTTCCCCTCCTGTTCCCTTCCCCACCGCGCCGTGGTAGAATACCATGTATTCAGTTGTGTTAGGAGTGCCTCATGGCAACGATTCCGGTAGTGACAGTGCGCTTGGAGCCCGACCTGCGCGAGCGGCTCGACCGGTTGGCGAAAGCGCAGCGCCGCAGCCGTTCGTATGTAGCCACCGAAGCCATTCGTGAATACGTGAAGGTGAACGAGTGGCAAATCCTGGAAACCCGGAAGGCGTTGGCGGAAGCCGACCGGGGCGAGTTTGCCTCACCCGAAGACGTCCGCCGCGTCTTGAAGAAATGGACGAGCCCGAAGCGGAGGGGCGGTGCCCAATAGGCCGCTGGAGATCCGCTGGCTAAAGCGTGCTCTCGCCAACCTTGATGCCGAGGCGGCCTTCATCGCCCTCGATAATCCCACCGCCGCTGCCCGCGTGGTCGACACGATCGCGCGGACCGTCAGGCTGCTTGCTCAGCATCCCGGCCTGGGCCGCCCCGGGCGCGTCGAGGGCACTCGCGAGTTGGTTGTCGCCAATACCCCTTACCTGGTCCCCTACCGCGTGCGCAATCATGTTGTCGAAATCCTCCGCGTGTTCCACGGCGCCCGCAAGTGGCCGCAAACATTCTGACCGTCCTTGGCGCTCAGAGTACCTCGACACCCCAAAAGAAACGGTCCCTGACACCCTTTCCTGACATCCTTTCTCTCTCCCGCAGCGGGCATGACGCACGCGGGGGCACGACTGGGCTGGGGGCTCATATGACTGCTCGCGAACTTCACGCCTCCCCCCTGAATAGCTTCATCCCGGCTTCCTTCTCAAATGCCTTACAAAGCAGGTCCAGCCGCTCGCGCCGAAACCGACGAAACCCCTTCCTAACATCTCCCTCCCATATCGCTGATTTTTGCCTGTGACCGATCAGATGGCTACCCATTGTCGGGCCAAACCGACCATTCCGCCTCACTTCACGAAAGTAGTCCGAGGGTCGGCGGTTTCCAAAGTATTGATTTTCCTCGGCCGGGAGGAAGCAGATGTTACAAATGCTGTTGTAATCCTTATAGCCGACTTTCAAGGACTGGCAGGCTGGCGCATAGCGAGCTCAGCTATGCGATCCACGTCATCCTGGCAACCGCTGAAGGATTCGCCCCGTTTTAGCAGAGTCTTGCTTGATTGGAGCGAAGTCGCAGGGTTAAGCTCGCCCTGCGCCAGCCCGCCAATGATCGTTTCGCGTTTGCGCCTCGAAAACGCACGGCTGAGCTCGCTGTGCGCCCGCCCGCCTATGTCCATCCCGGATTCCGTCCCCGGGTTCCATGCTTCTATCGAGAGACACGTGCGCTATCGCGGAGGGTAACCGAGATGCCCACCGTAAGCGCCACACCCACCAATATGACCACGAGGGAAGGAATTAAGCGGCGTCGGGGTTTGGCAGCAGGACTGGTACTTTGCCGAATACTGGCCCCCTGGCCCATCCTGGCCATCATGGTAGGGCGGAGTAGATGGTGGTGAAAAAGTTCCCATTCCTGCGTCCCGGGTGTTCTCCAGGGTGGCGGCTCGGGATGAGGTATAGACGTGGGCTCATCAATCTTAACTCGAACGGGCGGGAGCAGTCCAGCTTCCAGCAATCCCCGAAGCGAGATCGGATGCGATTCTGCGGGGAGGGAATCAAACCAATGATTGGGAGTGATCTCTAACATGGGTAGCGGTAACGCTGGTACGCCGTAGGCGCGCAAAACGTCGTAGGCATCGTCCATGCAATTCCGAAAAATCACCACGTAGGGTTGCTGGGCAATCCACGCAACGGTGCTGTCGGCGCGCCCATGGTCGCTGTTCGGCACTTCAAACATCTTAAAGACGTCATAAGAAAGCAGCCGCATGGGAGCCACCGGATCAAGAATCCGCTCACTCCAAAACCCAGTTCCGCCCGGAGGCATAACCGGCATACCAGCGGGGTTCTCAACGGAACCGCCGCGATAAGTGCCATCGGAGTACTGAAAGCTCCATCCGACATGCCCTAGGCCTTCGGCCCCGCTACGACGGATGAAAGCGGCCGCTCGCGTAACCTTGCGCATGGAAGTCGAATCCTCCTTTCCCTTCCCCCTTCCCCTTCCCCCTTCCCTCAATCGCGACTACTGGATTCATGACGGGGGGACGCGGAAGGGAACGGTGTCAGGTACCCTTTCGAGGGCACCCTGGGTTGCGCAAAGTGTTTTCCAATCCGAATTGCGCAACCGCCTGAGACACCCCTGGCTCCTAAAGATACGGAATCCTACCGTCTTTTCCCTGGAAAGAAAAGAGGGAAAAGGCCAGTGAAAAGGTGTCAGGGAGCGCCGGGATGAACCGGCATATTGTAGGGGATGCAAGAGCCCTACGGGAAAGGAGCAGCGACTCCATCCTGGCCTCGAGTCTTGCGCCGGTCGTCGCGAGGCGGCAGGCGGAGCGTAGACAGAGGCACCGGTGGGCAGGGTATTGAGCTGCGAAAACTAAGATTCGGGTGCCGACCCGGTCCTGACTGTGGGAAGGCAACATCGGCGGGCGGCGTTAAATCGCGAGTCGCACGCCGGGCCCGGCGTAGTCAAAGACCCCTGGCACGCCGTGAAACAATATGCACGAGAACCGGGAGACCTCTGGGGCGTCCCCCGCACGTGGGGACCGGTCCGGGAAGGCCAATAACCACAAGCCGGACGCGCACGCCCCGGAGGAGTCGCACGACGCCATAGTACCCATGAAGCTGCCGAACAACGAGGCGCCAGCCTCGGCGGAGGGGGTGGAGGGAAGGGCGTCGATCAAGGAGAACTCCGTGGAATCCCGCACGCGCCCGACGCCGAGCGGGGAGCGCGTGTCCCAAGGATTAGGCGGGGTGCGCCGAGTGGCGCGGGAAGGGAAGCAGGAACGGTTCACGGCCTTGCTGCACCATCTGACGGTCGACTTGCTGCGGGCAAGCTATTACGCCTTGAAGCGGAACGCGGCTCCCGGCGTGGACGGCCTGAGATGGAGCGAGTATGAGGACGGTCGGGAGGGTCGTCTGCAAGACCTCCACGACCGTGTTCAGCGGGGAGCGTACCGGGCACAGCCTTCACGAAGAGTCTACATCCCGAAAGCCGATGGGCGGCAGCGTCCGTTGGGCATCGCGGCGCTGGAGGACAAGATCGTCCAGCAAGCGGTGGTCACCATCCTCAACGAAATTTACGAGGTGGACTTTCGAGGCTTTTCGTACGGGTTCCGGCCGGGGCGCAGTCCGCATCAGGCGCTCGACGCGCTCAATGTGGGCCTGCAACGGAAACGCGTGAACTGGATACTCGATGCGGACATTCGCGGGTTCTTCGATAACATGGACCACGAATGGACGATGAAGTTCGTCGCGCATCGAGTGGCCGATAATCGGGTGCTACGGCTCATCAGGAAATGGCTGAAGGCCGGGGTGTCCGAGGACGGCGAGTGGTCGGAGACGAAGGTGGGCACGCCACAAGGGGCGGTGGCTTCGCCGCTGCTCGCCAACGTGTACCTGCATTATGTCTTCGATCTCTGGGCGGAGGTCTGGCGCGAGAAAGTGGCGCAAGGGGACATGATCGTGGTCCGCTACGCCGACGACCTCGTGGCCGGATTCGAGCACCGAGCCGAGGCCGAGCGGTTTCTGAAGGAGTTTCAGGAGCGGCTGGCCAAGTTCGGTCTGGAGATTCATCCGGAGAAGACGCGGCTGATCGAGTTTGGTCGGTTCGCGCAAGTTAACCGGCAACGGCGGGGAGAAGGGAAAGCCGAGACGTTCACGTTTCTCGGGTTCACCCACTACTGTGGGACCAACTCGAAGGGCCAGTTTGAGGTCTGGCGGCGCACGGCGGCGAAGCGGATGAGGGCAAAGCTCCAAACGATCAAGCAGGAGCTACGCCGGAACCTGCACGAGCCGGTCGGCGCTGTAGGCGCATGGCTGAAACGGGTCGTGGAAGGCTATTACCGTTATCACGCCGTGCCGGGGAACAGCGCGGCGCTGGGACGATTTCGGGACCGCCTCTGCCGACTGTGGTGGCAAGCTCTGCGCCGCCGCAGCCAAAAGCGGCGATCCGGCTGGGATCGCCTGCGCCCGCATTTCGAGCGATGGATTCCTCGACCCCGTATCTTGCACCCTTATCCTGACGCGCGCTTTGACGCAATGCATCCGAGATAAGAACCGTATGCGGTAATCCCGCTCGTACGGGTCCGCGCGGGGGGCGGCCAGCAATGTCTGTCCCTACCGCGACTACCCTTTATCTACACTTCACCCTCTTGGCAAGCCGCCCAGCTTAGCTAGCGCAGCCAATTCTCACGCACAAGGTCGCGAACGCGGGCGAATTCCTTTCGTTGTCGGTCACGATCGTAGAACCAAGCGCCAGCTCGTGAGCCGCGATCAACATGTCATGGGCGCCAATGGGCGTGCCCACCTGCTCCAGACCGGTGCGTAAGGATGCATAGATGGCGTCTGCCGGGGGCTCAAAGGGCAGAACGTCAAGGGCGCTGAGCACCGCTTCAAGCTGCTCCAGGAGCCGCGCGGAACCTTTCTTTGCGGCCCCGTAACGCAATTCCGCGGCAACCATGATACTGGTGCAAACTCGCGCTTCCCCCACCTTGCGGATGCGCTGGGCTACCTTTCCCTGAGGATTGCGGACGAGATCGGAAACGACGTTCGTGTCGAGGCAGCGCGGACCTGCTTTTTAGGTCCGCGGCTCTTCCTGTGCTGGCGGTGAGAAGCGGTTTTTCCATTAGGATGCTGCTCATCCTGCAATTATTGTACAATAGGCAACAGAGGAAACGATGACGTACCTGGGAACGGTTTCGAATGGCGTCGTGATTTTGCCGCCAGAGGTAAGGTTGCCCGAAGGCGCGCAGGTGCGTGTTGAGCCGATTGCGGATGCGGCGCCTGCGGAGCCGGTGGGCAAGAAGTTGCTGGCGCTGGCTGGCACGGTCAAGGACTTGCCAGAAGACTTTGCGGAAAACCACGATCACTATATCCACGGCGCGCCCAAGCGAAGCGCTCTATGAAGGCCGTCTTCGCCGATTCCGTCTACTTCTTTGCTCTTCTGAACGCACGCGACACCATTCACCAACGGGCTGTGAGATTCGCCACCCAGTCCGAGAACCCATTGGTCACAACGGCCTGGATCATAACGGAAGTGGCTGACGGCCTCTGTGCGCGGGCAACACGCGAAAGCGTCGTTCGCCTCTGGGACATCTTACAATCGTCCGCCGACGTCGAGATCGTTTTGCCTTCCTCGGAACTCTTCCAGGAAGGACTGGAGCGTTATCGTCAGCGGCCGGACAAGAATTGGTCCTTAACCGACTGCATTTCCTTCTTAGTGATGGAACAACGTGGTATCACCGAGGCTCTTACCGCCGATCATCACTTTCAGCAGGCAGGATTCGCTGCGCTTCTTGCTTAAAAAGATGTGAGCATATAGCAGCGCATCAAAGATCGACCGCATCGGGAGGCAGGTTGCGGATGGCCGGAAAATCTTCGCTGAGCGGCCCCAGAGTCGCCAGCAGCGCCAGCAACAGGGTAGCGCAGACTCTCGCATCCCAGAGGGTCTGCGGCTTTTCCCCTGCCACGACCCGCGGTTCTGGGTTTTGATCGCCGTAGCCGCATGTTCACAAAAAGTGGACGTTTACCACGTTAAGAACCGCAGACTTTGAACGGCACAAAGTCTGCGCTACCACGCTCCGCGATTTGAATGCATTCGGAATCGTTACGATTGAGCTTGGTCACGCGGTTCGCCGTACCCTGTACGCATAGTTTCCATCTTGTTGTTTGCGGCGGTCGAAATGGTCTAGCCAAGCCAAAGGTAATTGCCTCATCGTGTACTTTTGGCTGAACCACGCCACCATGTTGGCCGCCCAGTCTTTGAGAGTCCAGTCCTGCGACCTACTGTCGCGCTCAAATTTGGCCCGATTGCTAGCCCACGAGATGAGCCTGTAGCCCTCTGGATCTTGCAGGAGGAAGTCGACAACAGCGTCGTGTGGCATGTAATCGTTGGATCGCGCGCCAAACCCTTCGATCGCTTTCGCGACAACTGGAAAGGCCTCTTCCTGCTCGAAATACCTGACTTTCTTCATCTATTCACCTCCCTTGGTCAGGCTCAGCTAGCGTCTTGAACCCTTCGCACCGAAAGTCCATCCGTGGTCGAGTGGTAACCGGTCATTCCACCAAGCGGTCAGCAGGGTAGCGCAGACTCTCGCATCTCAGAGCGTCTGCGGCTTTCCCCCGGCCACAACTCGCAGTTCTGGGCTTTGATCGCCGTAGCCGCCAGTTCACAAAAAGTGGACGTTTACCATGTTAAGAACCGCAGACTTTGAACGGCCCAAAGTCTGCGCTACCCTGCTCAAATCCGCATCCCTCCAGAGGCGCCAACGCCCCTCACGTCCCACCCCGGACCCGCCGATAACAAGGATGAGGAGCGCAGGAATGACCAACCCCGCCACCGTCTATGACCGACTCGACCAAATCGCCCAACGCGCCAAAGCCCGCCGCACGCAGCACACCTACGCGGACGAAACCCACCTGGTGCATCTACGTTTTGACCTCCGCGAACTGCTCACCGACGTCGACGCCGCCATCCGCGCCGCCATTCCACCCAGGAATCCGCCACTGTCCGGGGACTGCGGGGACTGGGATAGACACCACCGTCCCGCTTAATGTTAACCTGCGATCTTCTCGCTTGACCGCACAATACTAGGCGTATGACATCCCATGTTCGTGGGGTGAGGGGCTAAGGGGACTGGCACGCGAGTCCCTATATTCCCCTATATATTCCCCTATATTCCCCCATTCCCCCGAATTCCCAAACCCTTTTATCTGGCGAGAAAAGGTGTCAGGTACCTTTTTCCCCAGGTACCTTTTCCCCCACAATGCGGAACCCCGGGCGCGCGAAAAAGGTACCCTGACACCTTTTCCTCACCTTTTCCTTCTTTTCCCCCAGGTACCTTTTCCCCCACGATGCGGAACCCCGGGCGCGCGAAAAAGGTACCTGACACCTTTTCCCTCTGACACCTTTTCCCTCCTCACCTTTTCCCTCCACCTTTTCCCTCGCGCAAAGGCGGCGGTCCGCGCTACGGACTTGTCAAGGTATATTCAGGCAAGAGGGTCCAGGCAACGGTTTCAGTCGGCGTGCGGGGATGCACCGTCTGATGCGTTTTTGGCGGGTGCGATTCAGAGCTCTGGCCGTAGAACCTATCTCGGAACTCGCCAGGAGAGGATCCAATAAAGGGCCAAATACATCTGGTGGCAGCGATTCCGCCCATCAGATTTGTTTGCTTCCCCGATTCGTTGGCCGCGAAGTGCCAGGGGGTTGCGCTGATCTCGTCGAGCCCGTCAGGAATCCATAGCGCAGGAGGCACCAGAGCGCTCGAACTCCATCCTTCCAAGTGATTTTCTTCCCTTCCGAGTAGGTACGCCCGTAGTATGAGATGGGCGCCTCATAGACTCGCCATCCGCCGCGCGCAATCTTGATGGTGATTTCCTGCTCAAAGCCGAAGCGATCCTCGCGCAGGTCAATTCCTGCGAGGACCTCTCGCCGGAAGGCCTTGTAACATGTCCAAACGTCGGAAAGATTCATGTTCGTGATCATGTCGGAAAGGGCGGTCAAGAACCGATTGCCAACATAATGCCAAAACAGCAAGACCCGGTGAGGCCCCCCCAGAAAACGCGAACCGTAGACGACGTCGGCCCTTCCCGACTCAATCGGAGCAATCAGGTTCGCGTAGTCCGCCGGATCGTATTCCAGGTCCGCGTCCTGAATGATGACAATGTCACCGCGCGCCTCCTGGAACCCCCGGCGCAGGGCCGCGCCTTTTCCCCGATTCTTGTCCTGGAAGAACACCCGGATGTTATCGGTGCGCAGGACGGCTCCCCTCCGCGGCAAAGTCATCACCGGCCGAGCCGCCACGGTGGACCGGATAATATCCTTCAAGAAATCCCGAGTTCCATCGGTCGAGCCATCATCGACGATCACGATCTCCTTCTCCAGGTCGACGGCTTGCACGCGCACCAGAATCTCTTCGATCGTCGCCATTTCGTTATAGACGGGCATAACCACCGAGATTCGGGTGGGGGGATCCGCCATCATTTGTCCCTCGGGCATTTTGCAGCGTCCGGCTTCTTGTGCCGCATCACCTCAAGCAAGGAAAGCGCCATAAACTGGGGGCCGTAGATCATGGCCCGGCGCCAGACGGTGCGAGGCTCGTGCAGTAAACGCCACAACCATTCCAGGCCCGCTTGGCTAGCCCAGCGCGGCGCCGGAACGACTTTTCCGCTATGAAACTTGAGCGCCGCCCCCACCGCCACGATTACCGGCGCCTTCAGCCGACCGAGGTGGGCGGCAATCCAGCGCTCCTGCTTTGGCAGGCCCAGCGCCACCCAAAGCACATCAGGGTCAGCCCGATTAATCATTTCAATAACTTGCGCGTCTTCAGCGGCCGTAAGCTGGCGAAAAGGCGGCGAGTAAGCACCGATAATCCTTACCCCTGGGTGCTTCCGCCGCAGCCGGTCGCTGGCCAGCGCCAGGGTTTCATCGGTGTCACCGTAGAAGTAATTGGTGAATCCCTTCCGGCGGGAAAGGTCACAGAATGCCGAGAGCAAATCCGCCCCGCGAACCTGATGGGTGCCACAGGACATCTTCCGGGCGGCAAACCGGGCAGCCCACCGCCCGTCGGGCACGGAAAGGTCGGCGGTACGGAGAACGGCACGGAAATCCGGATGCTTGTGCGCCTCGAGCGCACCGTGCGAGCCCGTCACCGCGATCCAATGGGGCCGATTTCGCTCCCGGATCCATTGCTCCATCAAGCGCAAAACGGACTCAATGTCAATAATATGAACGGGGGCTCCGAGAACCTCGGTGCAGGGGGGGGGACCCGCCTGTTGGGTCAAAGGTTGCACTTCCATGTTGATGTTAGAGCGCAGTACTTATAGGCTTTAATACCTATTGATCCTTTGTCAACTTCTCGCGACGGGGGCCTCGCAAGGGGGCTTGGCCACCGGCGCAATTCGCCTTTTTGCGGCTCGCCGCCCTCCCAGCAACCGCGGCAGTTTTGCTGAACGCTCTTCCCATTTTCCGGTAAAGGTTACGAGGAAGGAAATGAAGACCAAGCGAAGATCCAACACAAAGCTCTGCTTCTTGATGTAAAGAAGATCGTAGCGGAGCTTCTGCCGGCGGGGTAGTTCGCTGTGGCCATAAATCTGAGCGATTCCGGTAAGGCCGGGCGTGACGGCGTGCCGGCGGTCGAATCCGGGTATTTCCACCCGGAATTTCTTCACGAGTTCCGACCACTCCGGTCTTGGTCCGACAAAACTCATGTCACCGCGGAAGATGTTCCAAAGCTGAGGAAGTTCATCCATGGCCGTGGCGCGCAGGATTCGGCCCACACGGGTTATCCGCGGATCGCGTTCTTTGGCGGGAATGACCCCCCACTTGGCATCCGAGTCGGGCACCATGGAGCGGAACTTTACGCTTTGGAATTCCTTGCAATCCTTCCCCACGCGGGGTTGGCCATAGAAAATGGGGCCTCCGTCCTCGATCTTGATGGCCACGGCAATCGCCACCCAAAAAGGCGACGAAATAATCAAACCGAGCCCAGAGAGCGAAATGTCAAAAAGGCGTTTGAGCATCGCTAGGTTATAGGTTATAGGTGACAGGTTACAGCGGGCCTGCCATCTATAACCTGTCCCCTATAACCTGTCCTCTAAAACCTAAGCCGCCCCCCGGGCAGGGTCAGCAAGGCTCGTAAGGTTGCCAGCAGGGCACGATGGTGCCAATCGAACTTCAACCTGCCATTCAAGCGAACGAGCAGATCCGTGGCATTCGCCGCATCGAAGAAACCATCAATTTGTGCATCGGTGAAATGGCTGGCGAGTTTCCGCGCGAAATATCCCACCATTAACTCATTACCGAAAGTCGATCGCCAATAACGTTCGAACTCACTCAAGGTCTGGACGCTGAAATTCTTGGTCTGGAAAGCGCGAATCACCACATCGGCCACCAGTTCGGCGGAAAGCAGCCCGTAGTAGATTCCTCCACCGGTCGTTGTCTTGATGTGCCCGGCAGCCTCACCCGCGGCAATCACGCGCTCGACCACGCAGCGGCCCACCGCGGCTTGGGCAATTCCCTTTCGATCGATCCGCAGAGTTGAGATGTCGATGCTCGGTGCCACTCTCCGGAGGAGCTTCGTGAAATAAGGCTCGGGGTTGTGCTCCGTCATCAGCCCCACCCTCCACCGGTTGTTGCCGAGAGGGATCTCCCAGCCAAAAGCTCCAGGAGCAACCCCTTGGCCGACAAACACCCGGGTGGCATTGCCATGGCCATTAGGGGGTAGAGTTAACTCCGCCTGAAGGGCGCGTAGGAATTGACGGGGATGCGCCAAACCCAGAGCTTGATTCAGCGAACCGTTAACGCCGGTGGTGATAATGGCCACTTGAGCCCGGCGACCTGCCGCCCTCGCCTCTGTGGAGCTGTATCGGATTTCCACCGAGTGCTTTTCTACTTCCAGGGAATTCACCCAGCAGCCGAGTTGCAATTCTACCCCAGCGTTGAGGGCGCGCTGCGCCAGCGCGCGGTTAAACTCACCCTTATCGATTACTTGTGCGAGCGGGGCTTCCGTCCGGTGCTCCAACTTCCTTCCCCCCGGGGAAATGGCTTGAATGCATCGGATGTCTGACAAAATGGGCTGAGTGGGAAGATCAAAACGAGCGAAAGCTTCATCGCCGACCACGCCCGAGCAGATTGCCCTTTCACCAACCCGGCTTTGGGCCTCGAATAGGACGACATCCAGCCCCGCCTGAGCCAATAGAAACGCGGCATGTATGCCTGCTGGACCTGCTCCGACGATGGCGACGTCCTTCAATCTGCCTCCCGATTTGATTCTTCCGCAAACACCGGAACTCGCCCAATCTCGATGAAAACGCTTACCTCGGCCGGGTCACCCAATCATAATTTATTCCCGGATCATCATATGGAATCCGCCCCTCATCTCGGGGGTTATAGAGCCTGTTCATGGCATATACCAATATGCTCGATTCCATTCCCAAAACCTTATAGCCATGCGCGACGCCGGGAGGGATTCGCAGCTTCCACGGCCGCGAGGCGCCCACAAACAGAGTATTGAGCCTGCCGCAAGTCGAAGAAGCTTCCCGAAGGTCGTACAAGCTGACTTGCAGCATACCGCCGATGGGAGCCCAAAGGTCCGTCTGCTCAAAGTGGTAATGTAGCGCCTTAATGACTCCGGGATAGGAAACCGTAAATGAAACCTGGATGCGGTTATCGCTTGCCGGACCAAAATCCCTGGCCAGCCCGGGTTCCCCGAACCGAAAAAGCTCGGCGAAGCAGCCGCGATCATCGGGGAATTGCGCCATCACTTCCACTTCAACCCCATGGATCAATTGGGGGGCTTGGGGGCTTGAAATGACTTCGCCACAGCCAAGCTGGGGTCGGCCCGCGATCACCAGACGAGTGCCTGCACGTTCGGCAACCAATCTGGAACTCGGCACGGTCATGGTTCTGTCGCCTCCCGCGTCAGCGGCGCTTCCCGGGGACTCGGGGTCCGCGTCCCGCATTCGCCCCCGCGCGAACCTTCATCGAGATATTGTGCGAGACCTTCCGTCCAATGAGGGAGCCCACCCAGCTTGCTCTTTGCCAGGCGGCGATTTTCCAGCAACGAAAAGGCCGGTCGCGCGGCTAAACGTCCGCATTCCTGGGTGGTGATCGGGGTGACGCGGATTTGCGGATATCCCCCTGCCTGCACGATCGCCTCGGCAAACTCAAACCAACTACAGTCCCCGCCTCCGGTTACATGAAAGACTCCGCATTCGCGAGTGGTCAAGAGTTCCGCAAGCTTTATGGCCAAGTGGCGCGTGTAGGTGGGCGACCCCCGCTGATCGGAAACCACACGCAGGTCCCGACCCTCCCTCGCCAATCTCAGAATGGTGGCAACAAAATTCTTGCCGCCCGGTCCGTAAAGCCAGGATGACCTTACAATCAAGTGCCGCCCGACAAGCGCTTGGACGTGTCTTTCCCCCTGCAACTTGGTGAGTCCGTATACGCTGAGGGGGTTAGGACAATCATCTTCCCGATACGGCCGTTTTCCACGCCCGTCAAATACGTAGTCAGTGCTCATATACAACAGGCCGGCCCCGACTTCTGCACAAGCCCCCGCCACATTCCGCGTCCCCAAAGCATTGACCTGCTCAGCCTGCTGCGGGTTCGCCTCACAACCGTCGACGTCAGTAAAGGCCGCGAGATGAAAAACAAATTCCGGCCGCAGTTCGCGGAAGGCGCGCCCGACCGCGGCTTCCTCTCCGATGTCGAAATCCTTTAGATCGACCCCGCACACTTGGTGTTCAGCCTGGAGGCACGGCAGCAGCACGGACCCCAGCATCCCTTGTGCGCCGGTAACGAGAATGCGCACTATTTCTTTCCTCCCCGGACGAGAACTTTTGCCAGCGTCGCCTCCCGACGATCATAGTGTTTGCGGTAGTAGGCACGGTAACCTCGAGCCGCGACGTGCCGCACCCAATCTGAGTTCGACGAGTACCAAGCGACGGTTTGTTTCAATCCCTCCTCCAGCGTCGTTTGGGGAGCCCAGCCCAGTTCCCGGTGGGCCTTTTCGCAGTCCAGGGCATACCGGCGGTCATGACCGGGCCGGTCTTGAACAAAGGTCAACAGGGATTCCGGGCTTCCCACGAGGCGCAGAAGTCGCCGGGCGATCTCCAGATTGGGCCATTCGTTCCCGGCGCCAAAGTTGTAAACCTCTCCCTCGCGGCCTCTACGCAGAGCCGCATCCAAACCCGCGCAATGATCCATAACCCAAATCCAATCCCGCACCTGCAAGCCGTCCCCGTAGACAGGAATACTCTGCCCCTGCATGGCGCGAGTCAGCATGAGGGGAATAAACTTTTCCGGGTACTGGTAAGGACCGTAATTGTTGGTGCATCTAGTGATGATAACCGGGAATCGAAAAGTACGATAGTGGGCTCGCGCCAGAAGATCTGCGCCTGCCTTGCTTGCGGCATAGGGGCTGTTGGGGGCGAGGGGGGATTCCTCCGTAAACTTCTCACCTGACAGAGCACTTCCATAAACCTCATCCGTGCTGACCAAGACGAAGCGCTTGATCCCGGCCGCGCGGGCGGCGTCCAAAAGGCACTGCGTCCCCAGAACGTTGGTCTTCACAAAGGCCGAACCCTCCAGGATGCTGCGGTCGACGTGCGTTTCCGCCGCGAAATGAACAATCGCTTCGAACCCGCTGGAGAGAACTTCCTGAACTTTGCGGCGATCACCGATGTCACCGCGGACGAAGGTATAGCGTTCGTCCTTCTCCACATCCCGCAACGTCCGGAGGTTGCCGGAGTAAGTTAGCTTGTCCAGATTTAGGATTGAGTCCTGGGGGTGCTGGGCCAGAACGTAACGAATAAAGTTTGACCCGATGAATCCCGCACCACCGGTTACCATAAGCTTCATATCGAACCCAACGCCTCCCTGGGGATAAGCCTCTGTTTAGCAGGTCTAGCGTCCTAAGCCTCGAGTTTCCACATTTTCCCTCGCCCCCTTGGGGGAGAGGGTGGCCGGCCACCGGCGTTTTCATCAGCCGGGGCCGGACGGGTGAGGGGGTCAAACCCGTGAACACTCCATATCTCTATCGCAAGATGCACTCCCTGGCATGCACGGCGGGACAGATTGACAATGCGACACCGTGCTGCGGTTCCCCAACGGTGTAGTTCTTGAGGCCGCGGAGTTATCCGTGCATGAGGTGCTAAGCTTGATGTGGCCGCTACCCGAGGCGTTGGGTTAAGCACGTTTGGTTTAGACCCCCTCACCCGGCCCGCCCCCGCTGGTGAAAGCGCGGGTTGCGGTCCACCCTCTCCCCCAAGGGGGCGAGGGCGGAGATTCTCGTTAGCCCGCTTCGAAATGTATAAACTCCAGTGGCGGCGCTAAGGTCCCGCCCTTCCATCTGCTGACAAACTGGTGGCTTTGCCGATTAGCCCTTTGCCAAGGATTCCGCCACAAGATTGGTCGCCAATCGTAGCGACTCGAAAGTCCCGGCATCGGTCCACCAGCCTTCCAAGAGGCTGTAAGTCAAAGTACCTTCCTGCAAGTAGGCGTTATTCACATCTGTAATTTCCAACTCTCCGCGGCTGGAAGGCTTGAGCTGTTTGGCTTTTTCAAATACCGAAGCGTCATAGAAATAAACACCGGTAACCGCAAATTGACTCGCGGGATGCGCGGGTTTTTCTTCAATGCGGATAATCCGGTCTCCTTCAATAACCGGAACTCCAAACCGTTCAGGGTTGGTGACGCCCTTGAGGAGGATATGGGCGCCCCGGGTTTGCTGCTCAAAGCTGACGGCAGATGACTTGATGCTTCCTTGCAGAATGTTGTCACCCAGAATCACGCAAATCTTCTCACCTTCCGCGAAGTCCTCTGCCAGCCGGAGAGCATCGGCGATTCCGCCTTCACCTTCTTGATAGGCATAGTTCAGGCGCTTCAGGCCAAATTCCTTCCCGTTGGCCAGCAAACGCAGAAAGTCCCCGGCATTCCGCCCGCCGGTAACAATGAGGATCTGCTGGATTCCGGCGTTCACGAGCGTCCGGAGAGGATAGTAAATCATCGGCGCATTGTAAACGGGCAGCAAATGCTTATTGGTGACTTTCGTCAAGGGGTACAGCCGAGACCCTGTTCCGCCTGCCAGGATTACACCTTTCAAGTCGCATCCCTCCTTGTCGATGAACGCCCCAACCTCCCGCCGGCCCCTTCCCTCTTATGCGCTCCCCGCAAACTCCCGTGGAAAAAAGAATCATGGCCGGGGTCGCGAGGCGATAAGGTCATGTTGGGGGGCTCTAGATAAGGAGTTCGCTCCTTCGGCCGGCGCTCGAGTCACGCACCATCTTCCGGGAACTTCTCTGAAAAGGACGCGCGTGGGTGGCAATGGCCAGACATACCACGAACCATGCGGCATTGGCAGGAACGCGCAAATTGAAATCGACAAGACTGTGGCAGAGCAAACCCACCGCGCCTACCGCGGCGCCCATTTGAATCCAACCCCACCCATGTCGCAGGCGTCCCCCGAGGTGGCGAAACGCCATACGGAAGAAGAGGACGACCGCCACCAACATCAGGACGACCCCGGGCAACCCGGTTTCCGCCGCAGCCTCCAAGATGTCATCATGAGCGTGGGTCCAATGCAGGCTCATGGGGAACGTCAAGTAATTTGGAAAGACGGACTCAAAACATCCCACTCCCACGCCGATCCAAGGATGGCTTTCCGCCATATGGAGCGTGTCCATACCCACCCGGAAGCGGTCGCCGAGCGTGGCTTCCAAGGATCGATTGGTTTCAAAAACCGACCAGGCATGGCTCGACACGTGCCCTCTGCTCACCAGCCAAGAGAAAACCAAGGCGGAAATCAGCACCACTCCTAACAACACCGCGAATAAACGCGGGGAAACGCCGCGTGGCCGATGCCACATCATGAGGCCTGCCCAAAGCAACCCCTCAATTAACAGAACGATGGCGGCGCCCCTCGAGCCACTGATCCAGACGGAGGTAATGGCCAGCCCCACCCCGCACCAGAGCAGGAGGAGGAGGGTCGAATTCCAGAAGCGGGGAAGAACATAGGCTACAGAAATGGGAATCAGCATTTCCATCAAGCCGGCGTAGTTATTGTGGTTGACGTAGGGTCCGAAAGGTTCGCCCCGCACGGCAAAAGTCCAGTAAATAACCCGTCCACCCTCACCCCAGAACATTTGCGCCAGGCCCAGGAGGCACAAGGCAAAAGCCAAAAGGGTGGTGACCAGGCCGAACCACTCCAAGGCCCTGCCATTTTCCGGTTGGGCGTTGAGAAGTTGGCCCGCCAGAAAGAAAAAAACCAAATTGGTGACGATCTTCAGGACCGCCTCACGCGTCGCGACCTGGTCGGCATTCCAACCCGCGAGCAACTGCACCAGGGCCAGAATAAGAAATGCCAGGAAGGGCCCATAGAGCGGAGACCAGCAAATTTTGAGAACCCCGCCTTGGGCCGAGCCCCCGGCCCATAGAGCCAGTGCAAGGAGGGATAGAACCATCAAAGTTCCCCATGCCGACGGCTCTACGGCGCCGAATGCCCACGGGGCGCCGCAAAGGGTGGCAATGAGAAGAACTCGGGCGAGCGTGTGAAAAGGCGATGAGGAGATTCGGCGGTCGTCATGCAGGGAGGATCCGCCGGAATGAACGGAAGACCTCGACAGGGTTGGGATGGTCACCTCGTCCTCGCTTGATTCACATCGGGTTTGGGATTTTCCACGGCGCGAAGAGTGATGCTGTCCAGCCAGACCATGCCGGTTATTTCGCTGTTGTAGGTCTGATCTTGCGGCCGCCAAAAAGAAACTCTCACCGCCTGGGTCTGCGGTTGGGTAAAAAACGCTACCTGAATGGGATGCCACGGAGTGGTTCCCACCGTCGGATCACTGGTCCGGGCAGCGCAATTCTCACAGCCCATCTCGACCACTCGCCATCGCGGTCCGCTGTCGGAGGTGAGATTTTCGGACCGCACGTTTGCCGTCAATTCATACCGCGTGTTCGGTTTAATCGGCACGACTTGATTCAGCAGGTCATAATCCGCATTTCGCCCCACGGCGAAATAAATCCGCAGGCACTTCGCGCCCTTGAAGGCAGAAGGATCAGAAAAATCGTACACCAGATCCGGGGAATCATTAATGCGCCAGTCAAACCCGGTGTTCAGGCGCGGTCCCTCAAAGCTCCCGTCATAGAGAAGGCCGGCGGTTTGTGATGGGGGTCTGGGCGGGATAACTCCAGCGTGCTCGAGGTCATTCCAGACGGTGCTCGCGTCCTGAATCTGACTATGGTCGACGAGGAGATCCAGGAAGGGTTTCACCAAAGACAAGTCGGGGGAACGATCCGGCCCGGAAATCATCTGCCCCCAAATCCGCATGGCGCTTTCGTAATCGGCCGTGGAGCTTAAGAACATCAGGAAAGCGAACCTTCCCGAGGCGTCGGTTCCACGGGGGACAACCTGCGCGTAAATCGCTTGCGGATCGCGGGTGGCTTGAAGGCACAACCGAAAGGTTGCATCGAGATACTCCGGAGCCATCTCCAGGAGTTTCCGAAAGTAAGGGAAGGCCTTCTCCTGGCGATCTGTCAAGAGGTAATGATTTCCCAGCGTCCACTGTATGGCCGGGCTCATGGGGCTGAGGCCCACCGCCCGCTCCAAGGCCTCATCCGAGCACGCCGTGTCCCCCACGAAATCACAGGTCGTCCCCAAGTCCAACCAATAATCCCAACGGCGAGGGTTGAGGGCGGTGGCTTTGCGGAGATTTTTCACGGCCTCTGATAAATTAGTATCAATGGTATTAGCGGAATAGATCAATCCCAGGCGATGGATCAGATCGGGATTATCCGGATCCTGCCGGAGCGCCTTCTGAATGTTGGGGATGGACCCGCTATCGACCTGGGATGTTGCCTGCGCCACCCGAATCGCTTCACGGGACAACCCTACGCTGCCGGCAAGGATGGGTATCAAGAAAAGCGCCGCTCGCCAGGGCGGGCGCAGGGACCATTCCACGGTGCGAAGGGAATTGCGCCAGAACGGCGCCCTCTCACCGGCAAGGTCAGGGTTGGGGAATTGACTCATTTCGCGAATGATCCTGGAAGCAACGATGAGCGAAGGATGGGATGCCCCCTCCCGCCGCGCCATGGGGGAGGAAATCCACTTTCGTTCGCCCGACCACTCTGACGATTCTCCATGCTCAGGCCCGGTGGGGGGAATCCTTGGACCTCGATCGGCCGCCTCCTGACGAATGCGAGGGATTCGACACCGCCACCTCATCATAATACGTCTGATGGTAGGGACCGTAATAGGATCCGTAGTAAGTGTCGAAGCGCATGTCAACCTTATTGAGCACCATCCCCAGGACCCGCGAACCGGCGTTTTCAAGGATGCGATGTGCGCGGGTCAGTGCCCCCCGCGCCGTCGTTCCACTGGCCACCACCAGAATAACTCCGTCCACCATGGCGGAGAGGACCACGGCATCGGTCACCAGGAGCAGCGGGGGAGAGTCGATGACAATCTGCGTAAAGCGTTTCATGAATCCCTGGAGCGTCGCCTCCATCATGTGCGAAGAGAGCAGTTCCGCAGGATCGGGAGGCCGTGGGCCCGCCGGCAAGACCCACAGATTGGGGACGCGCTCATATTGGATCAAAACTTCATCCTCAGAGTGGGCGCCGGTCAAGAAGCTGCTCAAACCCTTTTCATTGGAAACCCCCAGCGTTTTCGCGACGGAAGGCCGGCGCAAATCAGCGTCCACGATCAAAACGGGCCCCCCCTCTGGGCGAAAGACATCGCCAGGTTGCAGGCCGTCGAAGTCTTCCCTTCGCCGACCTGCGCACTGGTGACGAGCAAGGTCTGCGGCGGACGCGGAGCGGTGGAGAGCAAAACCGAGGTCCGCAGGCTTCGGAACGCCTCGGCCAGCGGCGAGGAGGGCCGCTTCAGAACCGCCAATCCCACCCCATTGGGTCCCGCCGTGCTTAGGGCCCGGTCCGCCACCCCTTGCTTTCGTCTGAACCCATCGGCCTCGGAAGGGATCACCGCCAAAGCGGGAGCGTTGACGAGTCTTTCCGCTTCTTCGGTGGTCCGGACCGAGCTGTCGAGAGCCTCCTGCACGAAGGCCAGCGTGATCGCCAGGATCAGGCCCACCATCAGGCCCGCAGCCAGATCGCGCGCCCGGTTCGGGCGGATGGGATGGGAGGGGGGCGTCGCGGGATCAATCACGCGCACGTTGGTGACTTGCAAGCTGGCGGAAAGCGTGGCATCTTTCAAGCGTTGCAAGAGGTTCTCATAGAGCGTCTGGTTGATTTCGAATTCCCGCCTCAAAATATTGTAGTCGATCATGCGCTGATTCTGAGCGCTGACTTCCTCCTTTTCTTTCGTCAATGCCGCACCCAGAAGTTTCTCCCGGTTGAGCGCCGCCAAATAATCATTGTGGAGCTTCTCGACGGAGAGCTTACGCTCGTTCTCCATGAGGGATTGTAGTTGGGTAAGCTGGTCGCGTAATCGAGTAACTTTGGGGAAGTTAGGTCCATATTGGCTCAGGGCATCAGCATACGCCTCCTTGAGATCGTTATATTTCTCCTCCAAACGTTGTAGAACGTCGCCTTGCACGACGATTCCCACCTGCCCTCCATGCGCCTGGGCAAACTCGTACAGGGATTGCTTCAGGATTTCGTCACTCTCCGCGGCCGAGTATTCCTTGTTCAGTTCTTCCAGCCTTTGGTCGTTGATGGTCTGCTTGTCCCCGACGTTGAAAATCAGGTTTTGGCGCTCATAGTCGATCATCGCCTCCGAGGATTTCTCCATCTTCCTCTTATAATCATCTAATTGCGACTCCAGACTGACCGAAGCGTCGCGGGTGAACTTGGTTCGCTCCTCAAAATTGGAATCCCGGTAGTCAATGATTAATTGATTGACCACCCGCGCCGCCAAATCGGGATTCCCGCTTTCGTAACTGACCGCGAGGAGCCGGCTGTCCTTGAGGATCTCCACCGTAAGTCCCTCTTTGAAATCCCCGATCGAGTCCGTTTTGCGCGCCCCGACGATTTGCGCTGCCGATGGCCCGGGAATCTTGGCCATACCCTGGGAGGCTATCCCGGAGGCAAGGCCGAGTTGCTCCATGGTTCTCCATGCCAGGGTGTCACTTTGCAGGACCTGGATTTGGGTGGTCAGGAACGCGTTATCTTCGACGGGAGATTGGCGGTAGACCTCGCTGAGGGTTTGGAGTTGGGGGTGGTTGGGCTCCACCGCAATGCTCGCCGTCGCCCGATAGACGGGACGCATTTTGAAGGTGTAGATTCCCGTCACCACCAACACCATCAGGGTGGCGGTAACGATCGTCGGAAGGCGCTTGACAACAATGTGCCAGAAGGAAGCAAGCGTGAAATTGGACTCACTCCCTTGCGGCTCCAGTTCCAGCGTCGTCGGCGTGAAGCTGCTGATCCGCTGGGGCAGATTACGTTCAATGGGCGACAAAGAATCGTTGTCAGGCACCTTCCAACTCCCCCGAAAAGTCTAATTGACCATGGCCCTTATCAACCGCAACCCTCAGCGGTAAATCATTAGACCCGTGGCGCCGCTCGACGCCACCGAAACCGCGGAATTAATGGTGGTGCGCCATGCCTTCAGCGAGGCGCTTTCAGGCACATAAAGAATGTCGTCCGGCTGTAGTCTCACGTCGGCTACCTGCCCTTTCATCATCGCCTTATAATTGCAGGGAATTTCATCCCGCTCTTGTCCCTGGCGAGCCGGGTCCCGGCGCAGGAGCGTAATGTGGCCCTTCTTGGCAACGTTGGTCACGTCGCCGGCCATGGCCAATGCCTTAAGTACGGTAACCTGCTGATTGGCTTCGTTCAGCACGTATCCGCCCGGGTGTAATACGGCTCCCATAACGTAAATGAGCGGCGCCCTCTGCACCGTAACTCGATCACCCGGATAAAGGAGGATGTTGGTCTTGTCTTCGCCCGTCGCCACCAGCTTGCGAATGTTCAAAGGGAATGACGGCCCCCGGGCCGGGGTGTCCACCGCACCGGAGCGGGCGCTTTCTTCCAGCTCGGCGCGCGCGCCGGTATCTCCCCGCATAACGATCACATTGTTGCCAGCCGTCTCGGTTAGTCCCCCTGCCTGAACGAGAACATCGAGTAACCGTGTCGGACCAAATACCGGGTACGCCTGCGGATGTTTCACTTCTCCGGATACCAGCACCGTATGCAACCTTGTTTCGCGAACCGTAACGGTCACCTGCGCGTTATTGATCATGCCTGCTTCGCGAAATTTGGCGGCAATCAGGTGGGCGAGTTGATCCAGACTCTCGCCGGCGGCGGGGATCGGTTCGGGCAGCAGGGGCAAGCTCAGAAATCCATTGGAACTAACCCGGTAGGTGTGAGTGACTTCCGGCACGTCCATCACTAAAACGTCCAACAGGTCTTCCGGACTAACCGTATAATCGTTGAGCGGCGCCTTTTGTACGTCAGGGGGCGCGAGGGGGGTGCTGTTCTCCTTCGACGCGGCCTCCGACGGCAAGGCAGGAGCCGTCGTCCCCTGCTGGGCCCTAGCCGAGGTCAAACTCGTCAGAAAGAAAACGGCGAGCCCTAGCCCCCTTACCTTCCCCACCGTTCGAGTTTCCCGAACCTTCACCCGTTTCCCTGCCATTGCCACCTCACGACGCTACCGAACCTCAGTATCTTCGCGGGCACTGATTTTCACAAGCATCAACGGTAGCTACAGGGCGCACCCGGGGGCAGGCTCGGCGCAGCTATCGAGTTCCGGCAATTTGTGCAAACAAAGTGCGGATTTAGTATAGGTCGCCCCCTTCAGGTTGTCAATAGTTTGAAGCCGTAGCGGCGAGTTTAGCTCGCCCTAGGGCGGCGTAAAGCCGCCACTTTTTAGGACATTACCGTCCTGAGGCTCTTCTTGACAGTTCGCTTCGACCCCCGCTAAGATCAACGCCTCAACGGTGAGTGGCCATTCCCATGATACCCTCGATGTCAAATTCCATACCTAACGAGAGTTCCCGGCCGTTGACCTTGGTTACCGGTGGGGCGGGTTTCCTGGGTTCGCATCTCTCGGACCGCCTCCTGGCGGAGGGCCACGATGTCATTTGTCTCGACAATCTCATCACGGGACGGAAGGAGAATATCCAGCACCTGATCGTCCATCCGCATTTCCGCTTTGTGTTTCACGACGTGACCCGGCCCATCGACTTGCCTTCCCTGCTCGCCCCCTCCCCCGGCCAGTCCCCTTTCCCTCTCCGCCGCTTGGATTACCTTTTGCACTTTGCCTCGCCTGCTAGTCCAAGGGACTACGCTCGACACCCGATTCACACCCTGAAGGTCGGAGCGTTGGGAACTCACCATGCCCTGGGACTCGCGAAAGCCCACGGGAGCGCCTTTCTGCTGGCCTCCACCTCCGAGATTTACGGGGACCCGGAGATCAGCCCGCAGCCCGAGAAGTATTGGGGGCACGTGAACCCCATCGGCCCGCGCAGCGTTTATGACGAAGCCAAGCGGTTTGCGGAGGCCATTAGTATGGCCTATTATCGTGAGCACGGAGTCAAGATCCACATCGTTCGAATCTTCAACACCTACGGCGAACGCATGCGCCTGGAGGACGGGCGCGCCCTCCCCAATTTCATGGTCCAGGCGCTGCGCGGCCAACCCTTGACCGTGTACGGGAAGGGAAGCCAAACCCGCAGCCTGTGTTATGTCCGCGATCTGGTGGAGGGGTTATACCGGCTGCTGATGTCGGACCAGACCGGACCCATCAATTTGGGGAACCCGGAAGAGGTATCGATCCTGCAACTCGCGGAGGCCATCATCCGGGTCACGCGGAGCAAGAGTTCGATTGTCTTTGAACCGCTCCCCGAGGATGACCCGCAGCGCCGCCAACCGGATATCACTGCCGCCCGCGAAAAACTGGGGTGGGAGCCGCTGGTCCGTTTGGAAGACGGACTGGTCAAGACGCTCCCCTATTTCCAGTCCTCCTTGCAGAATCCCCCCCGGCCTGCTGACCCTGATCCGGACCTCGCAGACTAGGGTTGCGTGTTGGAGGAGCCTCAAGATCCCTAGCCGGTGGTTTTGTTCCCCCCCCCCGCGCGGAAGCACGGAAGTGGTCAGGTGCGGCGCACGGGGTACCGCGCAACGCGATCTTGAGCCTGGAAAATAAGCGGGGGAATAACCCTTTGAAGATCTGGCTCCTCGGCCAGGACTCGAACCTGGAACCCTTCGGTTAACAGCATAACTCAGCATGGGTATCTCGTTGATTTTGCGGCACGGTTGGCAACGCTAAGTCACGGAAAAACACGCTCGGAATGCTCAAGTTGTACCGATCTTGTACTCGTGAAATTGGAGCGCAGCGTAACGCAACGGTAGCAACGCGCCCCCCACATTCAATTATAGTGCGATTGACTGTGGGCTGCCCACTGTCTGTTCCAAAGGGCCTGAAGCGGAAGCTGCCAATGCCGACGACTGAACCCAATTGAAGCCAGTGGCGAGCAGCATTCCCCGCAACAGGCTTCGGACGGTGCATATTTGCTTGGCGATCTGACAGCGGGAGCGCTGTCAAATTTGTACTATCCGCGCGCGAATAGGGGGGCAGGCCTGGTCTTCACCAACTTCGCGATCGGGGTTGCTGGGCGCGCAGGTGAAGGGGTCTTTCGTGAGTTCGTCGCGAAACATCTGACGAAAAACGTCACTGGCAACGGAAAGCCATGAAAGCTAAGGCGAGAGCGGATGAAGTACACCGCGGCGATTGCCAAACTCCTACTCTTCTCGTCCCTCGGGGAACTTGACGCCATGCTGGCCCTGCGTAAGAAATGGAACCTTGACCTTGGATATTCCTACCAGCAAAACAACTTGGAGACGTACGTGGCCTTCCAGAATGACGCCGCCGCCGGCTACGTGGTAGACGAGCCATTCGTTCCCTATCGCCAACTTAGCCAGACCTACTGGGTAAAGTCGGAGTACAAAGTCAAGAAACGGGCGGGAGTGAACCTGGGACTGCTTCACAACTCCGCGCACAACGGGATGCTGCCGGATTTGAATCCGAACGATCCAGCGCTGCTGTCGTACAATAGTTCCTTGATTGCGCCGGGGACTTTCGACCCAGGGCTTTTCGCACAAGCTCGGGGCGCGGTCGGCCTTGGGGCCACCCAGGTGTCTTAGGTCAATGTTCCGCAGTTTATTGGCCAGGGGAAGGTCTACTATCTTTTGCCGCATGGATTCGATGCCGGCCTGTTGGCCTGCATCGTGGCATGAAGAACGATAAAGCCGACTCAGGTGGTGTTGGTGTTGGACCGCCCGCAGCTTTGTGTGACTGACCTTCGGGGAAGTTTATTCAAGCGCTGAGGTCAATACCTCGGAAAAATGGCAAACGCGGACAGGAAGCTGGTGCTTCCGTACCCCGTACGAAAGTTGAATAATGCAGGCAGGACACGAAGTGGCAAGAATTTGTGCGCCGGTCCTGGCCACGTTCTCCATTTTACGATCAAGGACACGGCGCGACAGGTCGTAATGCGAAAGCGCATAGGAGCCGGCACCGCCGCAGCACCAATCCGCTTCTGGAAGTTCGCGATATTCGACCCCCTCGAGGGATTTCAGCAGCTTCCGTGGGTTGGATGAGAGACCCTGTCCCCGAACCGCGTGGCAGGAGTCGTGGTAGGTGACTGATACGCGATCCCCTTTCTTAAGAAGAGGTTGGGCGGGAAGTGTGGCCACCTCCAGAAGGTCGCGCAGTTTGGGCACAAGATCCACTGCTGCCTGGTGTCGGGTATCATTGACCGGAAAGAGCGTAGGATATTTCTTGAGAAATGCCGCACAACTGGAGCAGTCGGTCACGATGAGGTCAAATGGTCTCGATGATATCTGCGCGAGGTTCTTTTCCGCCAGCCTTTGCGCGGAGACCTTCTCGCCGTAGCAATGGGGTGGAAGCCCACAGCAGCAGTTGTCCAGTACGGTCACGGTCTTGCCGATTTGCCGCAACAGACGAAGCGCCGCTTCCCCTGCCTGAGGACACATGACATCCGTGCCACACCCGACGAAATAGCCAATGCGGAGCGATTCGCCTTCTCCCGGAAACTCTCCGGGTTTGGCGATCTCTCGGAAGGCCTTGGCGGGAAAATGCTCGATGATTTCCTCGGATTGCTCGAAGTCGCGTCCGAAACAGCGCAGCAGGCCCAAGGCTTTGGCCGCCTTGGACGCCTTGGTTCTTTTGCCCAGTCCCGCCGCGTGCCCGGCGAGACGAACGCGGGCGGGGTAGGGGAGCATGTGATCAAAAAGCATCCGATGGAGAGGTTTGAGTCCCACCTTCCCCAGATATTCGGTCCGCGCTGCGATGATGAGATCGGCCGTTGCCACTGCTGGGAAGCAATTGGTCGTGCACGCCCCGCATAACAGGCAGGCGAAAAGGGGATCTTCGAGATCCTTAGACCAGGTTGCGCGGCCTTCGACCAGGGCCCGGAGCATGGCAATCCGTCCACGGGCAACACCCGCTTCCTGGCCGGTGGCACGGAAAATCGGACACGCCACCTGGCAGAAGCCACAACGGTTGCAGCGGACGATCTCATCGTATTGTTCACGGATTGGCATGATTATTTCCTGCCCGGCAGCCGGCCCGGCGAAAAAACCTCGTGCGGATCGAGCGCGGTCTTCAGACGGTGAATGAGCGTCCACTCGGCCCGCGGCGAACCAAACACGTCGAAGTATTGCTTGAATTCCGCGGGAGCTTTTTGCAGGACAACGCGTCCTCCCGATTCGTCAGAGGACGCCACAAGCGTACGCCAGCCTTCCGGGTTAAGAACCGGCATGCCAGCCGAGATGCAACCGCCGGCGAAATCCGCCAAAATAAACGCGCTGGCAAGGTTCGATGCGCTCTTCTCAAGGAAGCTTCCTATTGCACCGATCGGCAGGTTGGCGCGCAAGCAAAAATCCGCGTCGCACAGCCGGGCGAGAGCCTCCGAATGAGCGCCGGGCACCGGCGGATAATCGAACTCGGCCTCTCTACGAAGGCCGCATTCCTCTACCTTTTCCTTGCCGCCTTGAAGCTGCGCCAGAACCGTATCGTGAAACCCTTCGAAGCCCGCCTTGAATTCCCATTCCCCTCCTGACGCCGGGAAGAGGGCGGTTACGAAAACCGGATCCAGGACCGAATCCAGGAGCAGTGCAGCCGCCCGAGCGCATTGCGCCAGCGACCCCTTGGCGCGAACGGCGCGGCAGCTTTCCGGAATCGACGCGATACGGAAATTAAGCTGGGTCAGGAAGCCAAGCGTTCCCGCCGATCCGCAAAGCAGCCGCGTGATGTCGTACCCGGCCACGTTCTTCATCACCTTGCCGCCCGCGGAAATCAGGCGGCCTTCACCCGACACAAATTTCAGGCCCAGCAGGCGATCGCGGGGCGCGCCGTAGTAGGCACGTTCCGGGCCGCACGCCCCTACGGCCACCATGCCGCCCAGCGTGCAGTCGTTGGCCAACGGAGGACGGAGGGGAATCCATTGGCGGTTCTCGGCCAGGAGTGCCTGGGCCGTCTGCCATCTGGTGCCGGCGCCGAAAACAGCGACTTGGTTGGCGGGATCATATTCGATGATCCCGGCGAGTTTGTGGCTGCATAAAGGGATTTCCGGCCGCGCCGGCAGATTGCCGAAACCGGCCAGAGTCCCGCTCCCCAGCGGCAGAAGCGCTTGGCAGGCGGCAATTGCCGCGCGCACGACTTCGCAAGCCTCGGCGGGGCTGGCGGGAATCCATTCGCCTTCCCATTTCGCCGGGGCGGCAGGCGGTGCGTCCGCCGAGCCCTTCGGCGGGATAACCTTGCCGGGATTCAGCAGGTCCTGCGGATCAAAAACCTTTTTGACCTGCCGCTGAAATTCCAAATCATCATCCGAAAAAACCAGCCGCATGGCCGCCATCTTTGCCATGCCGACGCCATGCTCCCCGGTAATGGTGCCGCCCAGCCGCACGCATGCCTGGGTGATCTCCTGCGACGCCACGTGGACCTTTTCGACCTGCTCCGGGTCCCGTGCGTCGAAAAAGAGCAGCGGATGGAGATTGCCGTCGCCCGCGTGGAAAACGTTTCCGCACCTCAACCCATGCTTCTGGGAAGCCGCGGTTACTTGGCCTAAGGCCTCGGGCAGGCACGTGCGCGGAACGGTGCAGTCTGCGACGAGGTAATTGGGGGAGATCCGGGCGATGGCGCCAAAAGCCCCGCGGCGTCCCGCCCAGAGGCGGTTGCGCTCGGCATCATCTTTGGCCTCGCGGATACCGCGCGAGCCATGCGCCATGCAGATGTCCTTGATGCGGTCGGCCTGGACCTTGAGGCCGACGACGGGGCCTTCCACCTCAATGATGAGCACCGCCGCGGCGCCCCGTGGGTAGCCGCAGGCGAGGCTGTCCTCGACCGCGCCAATCACCACTTGGTCCATCATCTCCAGCGTGGCCGGAACGATCCCCTGCGAAATGATCGCGGATACCGAACGGGCGGCGTCTTCAAGTCCGTCGTATACCGCAAGCATGGTGATCACCAATTCCGGTTTGCGCATGATGCGAAGCGTGGCTTCGGTGACGATGGCGAAGGTTCCCTCGCTCCCCACCAGGAGCCCACGGAGGTCGTAGCCGGGTGAATCAAAGCAGGGTCCACCGAAATTACAAATCTCGCCGTTCGGCAGGACCACTTCGAGGCCCAGGATGTGGTTGGTGGTCACACCATATTTGAGGCAATGCGGCCCGCCCGCATTCTCGGCGACGTTTCCGCCGAGCGTCGCGACCTTCTGACTGGCCGGGTCGGGAGCATAAAAATAACCGAGCGGGGAAAGAGCGTTTTGGACCTCAAGGTTGGTAACGCCACACTGAACGCGTGCGGTCCGGCGTTGGGGCGTTATGTCAACGATGCGGTTGAGCCGCGAGAGGGCGATCACGCCCGCGCTGTGCAGGGGGATGCTTCCACCGGAGAGGTTCGTCCCGAAACCGCGCGGCACGCAGGGAATTCCGGCCGCAGTCAGTGCTTTGACGACTGCCGCGGCCTCGGTGGTGCTGCCAGGGAAAACTACAACTCCCGGACGCGATACATCCAGCGAGGCGTCGTAGGAATAAACCTCGCTGGCGACAGCGTCGGCCGTGACAAACCTGTCTCCGACGATACGACCCAAATCCCTGAGCAGGCTGCGTCCAATCATTTCTCGTCATCACCCTCAGCCGCAAAGCAAAACTCTGTGCAACACGTTTTTCTTTGCGGATAGAAAATAGCCCTTTCCGCAAAGCACAATCAAGCAAAACTAACTAATGATTTGGCTGGAATCGCTGTCCTATGGCAGCGGATTCAGCATCGCGGTCACCACATAGCCTTTGTTGGATTCCAGAAGCCAAGCCAGCGGTCTTCGCCTTGTGCTTTGGCCACAATTCAACGAAACCTGGAGCGGAAGGCAAGCGACATCTCTGCCGCTGGATTCTGACACACCGATCTGCCAGTGAATCAATGCCCAAGCAACGCCAGTATGCGTCGCGCTTCTCCTCATTTCCACTCGCCCAGGAGTTGGTCACTACCACAGCCGTTGGCTTCGGCCTCCAACGTAGCGTGATTGATGTTCCATTCCTGCTCTAGAAAACGCCGGACATCACCCGCGAGGGATTCCGCGTCGCATACGTTGGCCACGCTGACTTTCATGTGCGCAGTCAGGATTCGCTGGCTCGGTCCCACCTCCCAAACGTGGATATGATGTAAGCGAACCGTGGGAAACCTTCGTGCCACAATCTCTGCCAGATGTTGGACGTCCAGCCCGGCGGGCGCGGCCTCCAGCAAGGTGTGAACGGACTCCCAAACAATGGACATCGTGCTGCGGAGGACAATAACACTGATCAAGATCGCAGCGGCGGGGTCCGCGTATGCTCCTCCGGCTGTCCCCGAAATCAGCGCAGCGATAATTACGGCCATAGAGGCGAGTGCATCCTGGAGGAGGTGCAGGAAGGCGCTCTTGACGTTGATGTCCTCGGTGCGGTGGTTCCGAAGCAGGAGAACACAAAGGAGATTTGCTATGAGCGCGACGCTGGCGGTGACCAGCATCACTGGAACGCGCGCCGGTTGCGGATGAAAGAGTCGTCCCACAGCCTCACGTGCGACGAGAACGGAGATGGCAATCAGGCCGGCTGAATTCAGTAGGGCTGCGATGACCTCGGCGCGTTTGAACCCGTAAGTGTGCCGCGGAGTTGGGGCGCGCCGGCTCAACCGCCGGGCGAAGATGGCAAGCCCAACGGCGCCGGCATCGGCAAGGTTGTGGGCTGAATCTGCCAACAATGCGACGCTGCCCCCCCACAGCCCTCCGGCGAATTCAACCAAGGTAATAGCCAGATTGAGGGCGACACTCCCCCATAATCGCGCGTCCAGCCTGCTGCCTATCACGGCCTTGTGGTTTTCAGCCATTCACGGTCACCGTCAACCAACGCGTCATCGCCCCCTTCACGTCAAAACCTGAAGCTTCACAACTCGGCGTTTTATACCGCCTGACCTTGTGATGGGGGTACTCCATTCTTGCCGGCCTGTTCTATCTCGCTTTTGCCAGACGGCAGCCCGTCCGGGTACCATACCTCCCAAGTGTTGTAGCCCCCGGACAGGTTGTGAGCGGCAAAACCATTCTGTTGCAAGACCCGCACCGCATAGTAGGATCGGTGCCCTCTAGCGCAGTTGACCCAGATGGGACGGTCCCGAGGAAGGTCACAGAGCCTTTGGCGGAGTTGACCGAGGGGGATGTTGATGGCGCCGTCAATCGAGCCGCGCCGGAACTCTTCTTCCTCCCGAACGTCTACTAGAAAAGCATCACTACGCGGGAGATCGCTCCACATCGCCAAGCTAACGTCGCCCCGGAGGACGTTTGCCGCCGCCATACCAGCCAGGTTCACGGGATCTTTGGCCGAGCCAAACTGGGGCGCATAACACAATTCGGCTTCTTCCAGATCGAAGACGGTGGCACCCTTTTGGATGGCGAAAGATATGATGTCGATCCGGCGTTCTACGCCCTGCTCGCCGACGGCCTGAGCGCCCAAGACCAAGCCATCAGAACGCCGGAAAATCAACTTAAGGTGCATAGTCTTGGCGCCTGGATAGTAGCTGGCGTGATCGGTGGGATGCAGGTAAACCGCCTCATAATTCGTGTTTTTGGCCTGAAGCAGGCGCTTTTCGCTGACGCCGGTGGTCGCGATGGTCAACCCGAAGACGCCGCAAACCGCGGTCGCTTGCACCCCTCGGAACCGCGCGGGCCTTCCGCAGATTGCCGCGGCCGCGATTCGTCCTTGCCGGTTGGCGGGCCCCGCCAGCGGTACGAGGCAGAACTCGCCCGTGACGACGTCGCGAACCTCCACGGCATCAGCGATGGCCCAAATATAAGGGTCGCTCGTCTTCATGGATTCATCCACACGAATACCGCCTCGCGGACCAAGTTCCAATCCTGCATCTTTGGCGAGCTTGGTCTCGGGTTTGACACCGACGGAGAGGATGACGATATCGGCCTGAAGTTTCGCACCGCTCTGCGTCTCGACCGAAGTCACACGCCCTTCGCCCCCCTCAAAGCGCGCCACCGCATCTCCGAGGCGGATCGAGACGTGGTTATCCAGAAGGTGAACGTACACATACTCAGCCATCTCGCGGTCGAGCGGAGGCATGACTTGCTCGCACATCTCTACGATCGCGACCTTCAGGCCTCGGCGCGCTAGGTTTTCGGCCATTTCCAATCCGATGAACCCGCCGCCGACAATGACGGCCCTCTTGGCGTGGACTTCTTCAATCCACGCTCGTATGGCCCGGCTGTCGGGGATGGTTCGGACCGTGAAAACGCCCGCGAGCTCCCCGCCGGGAAGAGCCGGTCGAACCGGCACGGCGCCGGGCGACAAAACGAGCGCGTCGTATGCCTCCTGATAAACAGACCCACTCCGAAGGTCTTTGACCTCGATTTTTCTCTCCTGGCAATTAATGCGAAGAACTTCCTGTTCGGGACGAACCTCGATGTTGAAACGAGTGCGGAACATATCTGGGGTCGCTACCAGCAGTTTGGCTTCGTCAGAGATGATATCGCCGACGTAGTAGGGCAAGCCGCAGTTCGCAAACGACGGGTATGCCCCTTTTTCGAGCACGACGATCTCTGCTTGTTCGTCGAGCCGCCGCAGCCTTGCGGCGCAGGAAGCTCCGCCTGCCACCCCACCGACAACCAACACTCTTTTTGCGCTCATCGATACAGTTCTCCTCGCAATATAGTTTGCACGTCTCCTGCCTTGGGAGGTTCAGTGGTTAGGCGGCCCATTCCCGCACAAGTCACTAACTCACAGCACGAAAGCCCCCAGACGATTGAAACGTGCCTGCGGGGTTCATGCGCGGGAGTGTGAGGGGTGGCGCCATTTTCGCGCTAATCGAAATCAGGCAGGCGGGGTCGCATTCTGCCCATACCCTGGCCCACCCCTCTCGCCATGTGGGTTTCTAGTTGGCTAAACGCCCGGAATTCCTCATTTGCCTGGGCGGTCTCTCTGAGCGCGCGCAGGGTGACCCCCAGCCGATAGTGAGCCTCCGGTTGGCTGGCGTCCAGCCGAATGGCTTCCCGGTAATGCTCCGCAGCCAAGAGATTGTTTTTCTTGCGCTCGTAAAGTTTGCCGAGCCCCAAATGGTAAAGATAGGTGTTCGGAAGCTCTCGTCCCAATTGTGTCAGGGCACCCTCTGCTTCCTCCAGCTTGCCCTGCTTTTCCAGCACCTCCGCGAGGTAGTACACGGCCAGACTTTCCTGCGGAGCTAAACTAACTTCCTGCCGGAGTTCTTTTTCCGCATTCGGTAGCTCGCCTATACTCCAGTCAATGAAGCCCTGGGCAAAGTGCGCTCCGTGGCAACGGGGATCAATCTTGAGGGCCAAGTCAATCTCGTGCGTGGCCTCGTCCACCCTGTCCTGAGCGTCATACGCACGGGCCAGCAATAGATGTGCGAAGGCGGAATTGGTAATTGTCGAGTTTGCGCGGCTCAACATCTCCGGGATCTTTTCCGGATGGTGCTGCTGAAGGTAACTTCGGCCCAGCCAGTTGAATAACTCCGGGTTACTGGGCTGAAGTTCAAGTGCCTTCTGAAAGGCTGCAGCAGCATCGTCATACGCACCGCCGTCAAAGGAGTTTCGGCCTAATCCCAGATAGGCTTGCCAGCACTCGGGAACAGAATTCAAAATCTGCCGGTAGAGGAGCGTCGACTCTGTACTTTTCCCAGCTTTCGCCAAGTCCTCGGCGCGTTGGAGAATAACCTGGGTATCTTCTGCCCGGCCCAGGATCAAAGGACAAAACGCTGCCATCAACGCGAAAGACACCGTGTACGCACTTAACAAGGAGCTACTGGCCCTTTTCAACGGGAAACCCTCTGCTGATCCAGTCCCGGCCAAAATTGTTAGGGAGATAAAGCACTCTGACCTTCAAGAAACCCATGTTGTGAAGGGTTTCGTAAGCGGGACTTACGGTGGGGCAATGGTCCCAAGGACAACACCCGCAATAGAGAACGATGAATTTCTTGCGAGGCAGCCGTTCCACGCGCTTTCGGAGTTTATCCAACGCCTCTTCCTGGGAAGCGGGGCCAATGTATTCTGAACCCGGAATATGCCCTTGCGTGTAAAGAACATGAAACCCCACGTGGATCAAGATGGGCTTTTCCCCCGTCGGTGACTGGAGAAGCTTCGCCAAGTCCTCTGGATTGATTGGCACATCGGTGGGTAATGAAGAAGCAACTGCCGATTGGCCGCGTGGAAAGCTAGGTGCGGCTTCAGCGAGCGCAGCAGAAATCGGTCGCTTCTCGAAACTCGCGGTCAGGACCAATGCCAGTAACGTAAGAGTTGCAAGTACAAATGCCCCTTTGAATGAGTTTGTCACGATGACCTCCTCCTCTACCTATCTGACAGCCAATTCACTACGCCTGTGCCGGCGCGCTGGATTTCGTGACAACCAAAAACCTTGCCCAGCCATGGGCGCGCTCGCTGCCGTCAGGCGCAATAATCGTGGCTTCAGTTTCGATGAGTCTCTTTCTATGCTTTACGATCCAGCCTCTGACCTGGAGCGCTTCACCAGTTTTGGTATACCGGCGAAACCGGATCCGCAGATCCGCCGTCATCGTTTTGCATCCCGCCGCGGCAGTAGCCTTGGCCATAGCCTCATCGAGCAAGGTTGTGACGATACCCCCATGAACAATTCCCCGCGGTCCTTCCCATTGGATGTCAGGAACCCAACTCGCCGAGGCGGTACCGTCAGGATCAAAACGAAATTCGAGCTGAAGGCCGTGTGGGTTGTCCACACCACAAGCGAAACAGGTCCGCTGGAATTGCACGCTAACGGCGGTTGCGCTCGTGACGCCGGGAAAGGCCATTATGAGATCCTTCCGGCGTGGATACGCTTTTCGGAGCCTTGGCGCGACGGCAGGGTTTCATTATTCGAGCCTGCGGTGTCAGCCTCGGACGCATCTTCCTTTTTGTTTTAGGCGGGATATTTTATCGAACTGCTTGGGATGATGGCAGTTGCGCGTTGTCTTGGACGTCGAGCTCCTGACTACATAGTCGGCAGGGTGACGCCGAGTGCCTTGAGAATTTCTTGCTGGCGGGCGTCCGGTTGAGGCAGCTTGGTCAGCGTGGTTTTCTCATCGACCGGGTAGTGCAGCAGGCACAGGCGGGTCAAGGCCCGCAGCGCATCCGGCAAGGTGATGGCGTCGGCCCGAGTCTCGGTGGTGCCAAAGGCCGCTCGTAATCGCCGCTCCATCTCACGACTGACTTTCAAGGCCAGCAGGCAGCAGAACACGTGCCCCCGCGTGCGGCTCTCTTTGCGCACCCAGACGGGCCGCACCTCCAGCAAGCCCGTCTTCAGGGTGCGAAAATCGCGCTCTACCTTCTGGAGCGAAACATAGCTGTCATGCACTTGCTGGGCGCTCATCGCGGCGGGGGCCACGTCGGTGGTCACCACATAGCAGCCTGCCAACTCCAGCGCCCGGTCGATCGCTGCTTCGTTCCTTTGCAACTTCAACTGCGTGCCTTCGAGCGGGATTTCCACCAGGCCCGTCAACTTGTGCCGCTCGACCCAGGCTTGCATCGCCCGTTGGCCCGCTTCCGGCTGGCAGCGGGGGTGGGTGCGCACCTGCTCGTTGCGCGCCTGGATCTGGGCTTCCAGCTTCGTCAGTTTGTCGTCCAGGCGATGCTGCTCGCGCTGTGCCTCCTGCGGATTCCGGCGCAGGATATAGCGCACGCCCTCCGCTTCCACTTCCGAGACGGTCTCACTGAACAGGTTCAACTGCAAGGTTCCTTGGGCCAGCAGCCGGCGAACCTGCGGGTCGGTCAAGGCCGTGATATAGCGCAACCCCGCTCCCGTCAGCGCTTGCTTCCCCTTACTTTTCACCATCCCCCGGTCCCCCACGAAGACCAATTCCTCCACCCCGAATTGTCCCTGCAGAATCTGGATCTGTTCTACCACGGTGGTGGGATCACTGCGGTTCCCTTCGAACACCCGCACGGCCAGCGGTTCGCCTGCCTCGTCCGCCAACAGGCCGATGACGATTTGCAACTTGCCCCGCTTTCCGTCGCGGTTGTAACCGTACTCCCCCAACTCGTTCTTCTCCCCTTCCAGATAACTGCTCGTCACGTCGTAGAGAAACAGCCGGGGCGGCTGGCCGCGTCGAGCCAGGTAGCGGCGATACAGGGTCTTTTCCATCTTCCCCTGACGAGCCGCCAAGTCATCCAAGGCGGCATACAGATCGTCCTCGTCGAACTTCCCCAGGCCCAGCACTTCGGCCACCGCCTGATCCTGGGCCCAGCGCACCGCGGAAAGGCGCGAGCCCTGGTGAGCGACACGGGCCAACACCAGGAACAGAGCGAGTTTCGCCAGCCGGCTATGACCGAGCGCGGCGCCGATGCCCAGAGCCTTGGCGATCTGCTTGAGCACGAACAAGAGGCCGAACACGCCTCCCAACTGAGGGGCCCGGGAGAGCTCGGCGGCCTGATCGAACTCGCCCCGCAACAGGCGGCGGAGGGCTTCGATGCGGGCGGGGAGCCAATGCGAGAGGTTGGCGAGGGTGCGGTTCTTAACCTTGCCGTGATGGCGAAAAGATTCGCGCAGGAGGATGGCGGGCGGGGAGTTGCGGTTAGGGACGGTTGTGATATACATGACTCCCGTATACCATCATAATCTAGCAATGTCAAGGACAATCTTCAATATACATGACTACACTATGATGCCCAAAAACAGGACAACCCCTCTCGATGCAAGGATTTTGAGTCAATCACTAGAAGGAAGATCCGTCGGAGCGAGCTTCTTCAACGAGCCGTCCCATGGACACGGCAATATGGTCGAGGACCGTAATCCACTCTTCAAAGTGCTGTTTGCCGCGAGCAGTCAAGGCATAAAGCCTTCGGGCCGGACCGCTGCCCCCTACGTCCCATTTCGAGACGACGCAGTGATTCTGCTCGAGTTGCCGAAGCGTCCTATACAATGCTGAGGCCTCAATCTTGGCGTCAGTCAAGGCGTACTTAGGCAGCTTACTTGCCAGCTCGTAACCGTACGACTGCCCTTTCCTTCGTAGTAGGAACAGCAGGACGGGTTCCACAAATCGATACAGGTTTCCCATATCGCAGGTGGAAGGGTGTTCGTTTCGATGCCGGCCGACATTGCGAAAAGGCATTTGCATTTCCTTTGGCATCAGGCTAGCATATGAGTCCTGCTAGATGCAAGTTACATCTAGATGGCAATATGTCTGATTCCGGCATTTGGGCGAAAACTCAGCCGAGTAGTTCAAATGCGGGAGAAGGCAAACGAGGTGATGGAACCATGAAGTTACGTATAATTCTCGGAACGATTTTCGCTATTGCTTGTTTCAGTGCGCTGCCTACGGCGGCGCAGTGTTGCTGCCATCACGGGCATCATTGTGGGGACTGCGACGATTGCGATCACCATTGCTATTCAACCACCCAGTCAGGGCGCTCGGATCGTTGGGCTCCGTCCACCAAGACCGCCGTTTCGGAAGCTACGGAAGGCAGGATCGCGGAAGTTATTTACTTGCCGGGAGCGACACAGGACAGCGGCATGGTAGAGATCCGATTACAATCGGCCGGGCAGGCGAGAGTTGTTCGGCTGGCGCCTACAGGGTTTTTAAAGCAAGGCGACATTCTTCTCAGGGAAGGTGACACCGTGAAGGTCAAGGGGTACCCCGTGGCGAGCATGGACGGCGACATTCTCGTCGCCACGGAGATTGATAAGGGCGACAAGAGTTTGTCTCTGCGGGATTCGCGCGGGCGCCCCGCCTGGTAGGCGACCACCGGTTGCTGCCAAATCGCCCCAGAGGACAGTGGATAACACTGCTTTAGTCATGGTCATGGACCCCGGCGCCACGGGTATGGCGTCATCATTGGCCGGAGGTGAAGTTGCTTGGCTGTCGCGGGTCCTTTACTGACTGTTTGGTAGGCGCTTATGCGGAAGTTAATCTTCTTCGGTCTTTCCTTAGTTGGGCTTTTTGATGCCCTCTATCTTCTCTGGACCTACGTTTCGCCGTCCCGGCCAATGGTCTGCATCGGAGGAGGCTGTGACGCCGTCAGGGCGAGCTCTTACGCGTACCCTTGGGGTGTGCCGATGCCCGTACTCGGGGTTATCGGATACCTGCTGATCACCCTTCTCGTTATCGCCGACCCGCTTGTCTCCTTCGGGGTCGCCCGCCTGGCACGTCATGCCCTGGCGGCTGGGACGACGTTTGGTTTTTTGTTTTCCGCCTATCTCGATTACCTGCAAGGATTCGTGATTCATGCCTACTGCACGTGGTGCGTGACTTCCGGTGTGATCATGACGATTCTCTGCGCCCTCGCTCTGTATGACGTGCGGAGCCCAGGACCGGAAGGCAATGCACCCGTAAAGTTGGCGCAGGTGCGCAGTTACTTCGTGGTGGGTGTGGCGGCTTTGCTCCTCGGAGTCCCATCTTTCTACGGGCTTGCCCGGCACGGCGGAGCGCCTCCGGCGCCGAAGGCGCCCACCCAAGCGTTAGCAGCCAGGTTGGTCAGGCCCGATAGCCATATGACGGGCAATCTCAGTGCTGCAGTAAGCGTGGTGGAGTTTGGCGATTTCCAATGCCCCATGTGTGGGCCTGAGGAAAAGGTCATGCACGACATTCGCGGGAGGTATACAAACCAGGTTCGTTTCGTATTCCGGCAGTTCCCCCTGATCCATATCCACCCATTTGCCTGGAGTGCAGCACAAGCGTCAGAGTGTGCCGCCGAACAGGGAAAGTTCTGGGAAGCGGTGGACGAGATTTATTCCCGGCAGACCGACTTGAGCGAAGAAGGATTGCATCACGATGCTGCCGAAATCGGTTTGGATCGGGCCAGGTTCGACCATTGCATGCACAGCGAGGCGGCGGCAGTGAGAGTCCGTCAGGATCTGGAGGATGGAAAAGCGCTCGGTGTGAATGCAACGCCCACGTTTTTCATTGGACATCAAGCCCTTGCCGGTGCACCGAACGTGGAAGAGTTTTCACGAATCATCAACCAGGAACTGGCAGCCCAGGGGATAACGTTATCCACCACCTCCCTTGCGCCGCCCGCCGTGTCTGCGCCGGGTCCGATCAAAGAACCCACCCAACATGCAACCGCATCTCGGAACACGCCCCCCGCCAAGACCACCACCGAAAACACCCCGTCGGCTTTTGGCTTATTCGGGTCGATACCGGGCGGAGTACTATCGAGTTTCACGGCGGGCGCGGCGACGTGCAGCGAAGCGGAGGCCGCTGAGCAGCAACCCACGCTCATTGATACCACTCAACTCCGGCAACTCCTTGCCGGAGGAATCAAGCCTTTGTTTGTGGACGTGCGGCCGCCGGAGGAGTACGCCAAGACGCGCATACCCGGGGCGGTCAATATCCCGGCAGGAGAAATGCCGCAGCGATGGAATACCCTGCCCAAAAACCGCGTGATCGTTTTCTATGAAAGCGGACGAACATCCGGTGATGTCTGCGCCTTTGGCCGGGCAGCGGGAAGAATCCTTCTAAAACACGGTTATCCCTTCAGCCAAGTCAAGGTGTATCAGGATGGACTTGCGGGCTGGGAGAAATCCGGACTTGAAACTGCCCATTGAAGACACAGGGAGCAAGGTAAAAAAGAACTGAAAGCTGGTCGTTGGGGGATGCGCGAGCCATCCCTGCCTGGCAGACAGGCTGGAGGGATGCTGAGTGGCTTGGCAGGTGAAACAGGCGCAGCCAAGAAAACTGCGACGGAGGCGACGATGAAACTCTCCGCATGGATGTTGGCTTTTGCAGCGGTGGCACTGGCCCAGGTGCCCCAGCAGCATCACCCACCCCTGTCTGCAGATGAATGGGCAAGGGTCCTCGAGGATCCTTCGCGGGATGCTTGGCAGAAGCCCTACGCCGTGGTCATGGCGCTGGATCTCGAACCCAGCGATACGATCGCTGACATCGGAGCGGGCACCGGGTATTTCGCTCGTCGCTTCGCACCCCATGTACGCAAGGTCTACGCCGTTGATATTGATGAGAAGCTGCTGGCAATCGCCCGCAGCAAGGCGCCTGTGAACCTGCAAACAGTCCTTGCTGCTCGTGATGACCCGCGCTTGCCGCCGCAGTCAGTTGACATGATTTTCTTCTGCGATGTGCTCCATCACCTTGAGAACCGCCCGGCGTACTATGCGAAACTCGCGAAGATATTGAAGCCGGGCGGGCGTGTAGTCGTGATCGATTTTTTCAAGAAACCTCTTCCCGTCGGCCCGCCAGTATCCATGAAGCTGTCCCGCCAGGAAGTCATCACAGAATTTCACAACGCGGATTTTATTTTGAGCAAGGAACTGGATATATTGCCCTATCAGTACTTCCTGTTCTTCAAGCGGCGCTAAAGCGCCCGGTGCTCATCGCTCGATCAATGTTCCCAGCCTCGGGCGCTCCCAAGCCAGGAACAATGTGCGGTTTGATTATTACGGAGACATCCCCAAAAAACCTGCGGCCGCGCCGATCGCCAGAACAAAGGCCGGGTGCCAACGAAAACGAGTCAGTAAAACGAAAGAGACGCCACACAGTAGCAGGCCCCGCCAGGAGGCCAGGGCGGAAGGCGCAAGCAAAATCGCCGTGGCGAAGATCAAGCCCGCTACGGCGGGGTTGACGCCGCTGAGGAAGTTTTTAGCGCGGCGATCCTCACGGAAGCGCGCATACTCATGGCTGATGACCAGCATCAGGGCGGAGCCGGGCGCGAAGAGGACAGCAGTCGCGACCAGAGCACCCGCCACGGAAGCGACCTTATATCCCGCAAACGTCGCAAGCACCGCAATCGGGCCGGGCGTCAGGTTGCTAATGGCCACGCCATCCACGAATTCCCGCTCCGTCAAATAGTGCAACTCCGTGACCAGGTGGTTGTGGAGCAGGGGCACGAGCACGAAGCCGCCTCCAAAAAAGACACAACCGATTTTTAGAAACGCAATGGTGAGGCCAAGCAAGGGCGTAACAGCGAGGATGCTGAGGGGCGCGACCGTGAAGAAGGTGGTGGAGGAACGCGTGATGGAAACGCCTGTACGGGTGGCACGATTCCAGAAAAGCCCCAGTGCTCCGGCGGCGAGGAGAATCCAGACCGTGTTCACCCTGGCAAGGCCGAGTGCGGCGGCCGCAGACGCCACCACCAGGCTGGTTTTTGTGCGCACCGTATGACGAGCAATGTTCCATCCCGCGCTGACAATCAGGGCAATCACTACAGGCCCCAACCCCGCCACCAAACCCTGTAATGCCGGAACCGAATGGTATTGGAAGTACAGGTAGGAGAGGCCAATAACGAGCAAAACCGACGGGCTAATGTAGGCCACGGCGCAAAGCAAGCCGCCGAGCAGGCCATGGAGGCGATAACCGATAAAGATCGCGGTGTTGACCGCGAACCCACCAAGGATTTGAGCCAGGCCGACGCCATGAGTAAACTCCTGCACGCTGATCAGCCGCCGCTTGCGGGCGATCTCTTGCTCCATCAGGGCAATGACCGCCATGCCCCCACCGAAGCCGATGCAGCCTAGCTTGAGAAACGCCCAGATAAGGGCACCGAATGAAATCGAACCGGCCCCTTCCGGCTCGCCGCCGGCGCCAAGGTCTGGCACACCTGCGCCCACCTAAGCTTTCTCCTCCGCCGTGGGATGGCGCAGAGCATTCCTTGTTTCCTTCACGAAACGGCCCATAGACTTCGACACGTGTTCCAGCACGGTGGCCCACTCCTCCAGGTGGTGCTCACCCTGCTTCGTGAGTTTGTAGACCCGGCGAGCAGGTCCGGCTTGGTCAGTTTCCCACCCGGATTTCACGTTGCGGTTCATTTCCAACTGCCGAAGCGTCCGGTACAGCGCCCCCCTTTCAATTTCCGCATCGGTAAGCGCGTGTTCCGGCAAATCTGCCGCCAGGTCGTAGCCGTAGGAGCGTCCCTTCTTTTTGAGGAGCAGCAGGACGACTGGCTCAACAAATCGGTAGAGGTTGCCCATGGCGCAGGTGCAAGGCTGGTCCTTGCGATGGCGCTGGCACATCCGTCGTGGCATTTTCATCCTCCCCTTGCTTGCATCGCAATCCAGATTCTCCCTATCAGGATAATACACCGCCGAAATAGATGCGAACTACATCTAAATACCGCAAATCGGCGTTGACCGCATCAGCGAGACCTCTGCCTCTGGCGACCGGGTGACGCTCAGCTCAAGAGACGGCGCTTGACGGGGATAACGCGCGGCAATATAGTATCGGTGCAAATTACACCTAACGTCCGTTTGGTGCTTTTGCACGGTAGGAGTTGCCGGGTGACAAGAACAGAAAGTACGGCCGACAACGTTCTGCTGGATGTAGGAATTGTGCTGGCCAGAACGCCGAGCCGGCACCTGGCATAGTTCGAGTTAAATTCGGCGCTATTCCAGGTCGTGTGGGGCCATTGCCGATAAGGGAGGGTTTATGGCGGAAGAGTTGAGTGCCCGTTGCGCCCGGCCGACCAGCACGACGGTGAGTGAGGCGGCGCAGGACGAGAGCGCGTCACAACCCGACCAGAAGGAGGAACCGAAAATGATCCTGATTGGAAGGAAAGCCCCGGACTTCACCGCCCCGGGATATCACCAGCGCAAGTTTATCAACGTCAAGCTTTCCGAGTATTTCGGCAAGTGGGTCCTGCTTTGTTTTTATCCTGGGGACTTTACTTTCGTTTGAGCTACAGAGCTCTCGGCGGTCGCCGAGAAATATCCCGAGTTTCAGAAACTCGGCGTGGAAGTCCTTTCCGCAAGTGTCGACAGCATGTTTGTTCACAAGATGTGGAACGACCAGGAACTCTGCAAGATGGTGGCAGGAGGCGTGCCCTTCCCGATGCTGTCGGACGCAGGCGGCAAGGTTGGCACCGTCTACGGTGTCTATGACGGAGATGCGGGTGTGGAGACACGCGGCCGCTTTCTCATCGATCCGGACGGCATCATCCAGGCTTACGAAGTCCTGACGCCGCCGGTGGGCCGCAACATCAGTGAGTCGATCCGGCAGATTCAGGCTTTTCAATTGGTTCGCGAGTCCAAGGGGACTCAGGCCACGCCTTCGGGTTGGCGGCCCGGCAAGCCCACCCTCAAGCCCGGAACCGATCTTGTGGGGAATGTCTGGAAGGAATGGAAGACTCATTTGGCATTTGACTGAAAGCCATCAGATCGCCAAATTGATCGGTAGAGAAGCCCGGGTGCGGCCGTGAACGGAGGTTCAAAATGGCTCGAAAAGCTGGAGATCATTACGTATGCGAGAAGTGCGGGGCAATGCTTGTCTACGAGAAAGCTTGCCCGTGTCCCGAGAAGGACGCTCATTCACATTCAGAGATTTGTTGCGGTCAACAGATGAAGAGCGTGAGCGCACCGGCCAGTAAATGAAAGTATGAGGGCGGTTGATGCTTGGAAGTGAGCGCCGTGAAGCGTGACGTCTGAGAGTCTCAGTGCGCGCCGGATCGCATGGTCACGCTCCCGCCTCATTGGCCACAGCGGAGGGTCAATTTGCGGACGGCACTCCCGAATTGGCGCGTGCCGCCGCCCTCGCTGATGACACGCAGGACACGTTGCCCGTCGACTACTTGAACGCCAGAGAGTAACGTGACACGCCGGCCGGCAAAGACCGCGGGCAGCAGGGGTGTTGAGGGGCCTACAATCGCAATCTCCCGAGCGCTCCGGCAGCAAGCCAAGAGGTCATCGAGTGTCCGGTTTAACAGGGAGGTCGCCGTCAAGATCACCACCCCACACTGAGGAAGGATCTCGACCGCTGCCGACTCCGGGAGTACCCCTGAATCAACAGCGGGGTGGCGTTCGAAAACGTGTAACGCTTTGGCGCGGCGACGAAGAGGCTCGATGAAGGGTCCGAAGTAACCCACCATTCCGACGACATCAGTAGATGTGACCCTCAGCTCAGTTAACAGGTCAGTATCCATTGCCGCGACAGGCGCTCCAATCAGTGCATTGAGCGTTGCCAATCCCACTGCTGAGTCCAGTAGATCGGTCGACTTAGCCCATTGTGCGAGGTCTGCTGCTGGGCGACCCGCCAGCGTGCCCGCTGCGCTGATCACACCGCAACCCTCATGGAGCTCGTCACGGAAGGTGTAGGCGAGACCGCAGCGCCCGTCATCCAACTGGACCGCCGTATAGCCGAGGCCTAATCTCACCTCGGCGATAGAGCGCGCACCAGCCGCAGGAACGAGAAAATCACAGAGTTCGTCAAGGAGCACAGTAGACCCTCGCAATTTGGACTCATGATCAGTGAGGAAATGTCGGTCGCAGACGCCGCTTGAGCATCGCTCGTTCTACTGACGACCCTCGGCTGCTCGCGCACGCGGCACGAGATAGTCTTTCCGGGCCTGTCCCACTTCCAGAAACTTGCCCACCAAGAGCAGATGTCGTGAACTGGGGAGACTGCGGAAGTCCACATCTTCCAGGAAGCTACCTACCGTGCTGCGAATTACCTTCTGGTGGTCCGGGTCTCCCGCATCGCAGACAATGGCCACAGGCGTGGCAGCAGGATAGTGTCGTTTCAACTGGGCGAAGACCGTCGGGTAGTCGAGACCCATGGTGTAAAACACCATCGTGCTTCCCACACTCATGAGTTTCTCGTTGGTGTCGCTTCTTCCCGGCCAATCCACCATAGTCAAGATGACGGCACTCGTATCGTAGCCGTAAGGAGGACTCATCTTTACTGCGGCGCTGGCAGCTTGGAAGGCACCAATGCCGGGGACGATCTCCCTCGGCAGGTCGGCAGGTAGAAGCTCCAGAAACAGCGTCATGCCGTACATCATTGGGTCACCACTCTCAAGGCAGGCCACTACCTTCCCTTGCTGTACCGCAGACCGGATCTTTTCGGCAAGATCGCGACGGCTTTTGTCGAGGCTCTCTGCTTGAGAGCGCTGGGCTGGATCCTGCAACGTCTTGGGGTCCACCCCGTAATACCGCCGGAAGTTGCGTGGCCACTGCCACACTTCCTTTCCCTGGGTAAAGCGACTCCAGTCCCCGTCGAACGATCCCTCCTCCCCGAGCAAAATATCGGCCCTGGTGATCACTTTTTGCGCACGAAGCGTTATGAGGTCGGGAGCAGTCCCCATGCCTACGATGTAGAACTTCCCAGACGGCCTGTTGACCTGTGCAACTGCCACTACGCAATAGGCAAACCAATACAGGCCACAGAATCCTACCGCAGTCAATCGCTTGACTCTCATTCTCAGTCCTCCGTTCTGATTGGCGCACACCTTCGACGTGCTGAAACGGTGGCGAGACGCCGAGCCTTCTGCCGACCGTCAACGGCCCGCTTCACACCTTGCTAGGGATAAGCCGTGTGCCAACCCCCACGTCCTGCACAACCGAACCGAATCGGGCACGCAGATACGAATGCGCACCCATGCCGGTACAGTGACATGGCGCAAGCACCTCAACATTTCTCCGCCCGATGGCGTCGGCACTGGCTTCCAGTTGTTCGTTCGACGCCCGCAACAGATGAAGACCGCCAGCGAGCATACAGATTTCATCTCGGTTCGTCAGAGCAGAAACGCAGTCGAGGGTATTCCTGATGCCGGCATGCGCACATCCCGTCACGACTACAAGTCCCGAACGGGTCTGGATGAAGAGTGCCTGATCGTCGTTGAGCGGGTCGAGGTCCCGGCAATCCGCATCCAGGAAGAATCCCGTATCAGCCGGTTCATTGCCGGGTAGACGCGGGATTTCGCCCGTGCACCAGATGTCTGGCACGACTTCGATGGCGGACTGAGTCCATACAATGTGATCATTCGCGTCGCTCAGCGCCCGGCGCGACGACTCTGGGATGCCGATGGAACGGTGAGGTGGCTTGTCAGCCTTTGCATATTTCGGTCGCAATGTAGCCGGGTGGACAAAAATGGCGCACGGAGAGGATTCCCTCAGCAGATCAGCCAGCCCGCCGGTGTGGTCGTAATGACCGTGACTCAGTACCACCGCATCGAGGCCAGAAAGATGGATGCCCAGTGCATCTGCATTGCTGCGCAGCACTCTGCCCTGGCCGGTGTCGAATAGAATCCGCCGGTCGTCGGCCGCGATCAGAAGCGACAGGCCGTGTTCGGCGAGCAAGCTGGGCATGGCAACGCAGTCGTCCGCCAGCACGGTAATTTGTAGCCGCTCGATCATCGTGTCACCTCGACTTCACTCAGCAACAAAGTAGAGCCGCAGCGGCAATCCGGCCACGCGGTCCTTTTTTCTGCAAATATAGATCTTGGACCGACCGGTCGGGGGCACGACCTTCTCCACGTCCTGGAAGTACGCCGCCAAAAGCTCTCGCTCGTGGCGAAGAAAGGCAATCGCCCGCCCGGCGCCAAGAACGGTCAGACGAAGGTAAAAGAGGGCTCGCACGACAGTGTTAGAGGGTACGTCATGCTCCATCATCAGGAAGGTGCCTCTGGGCCTCAGGACACGGAGGATTTCCTGCAAGGCGTGGTTGCGCGTTTCCCCCTTGAGCTCATAGAATGCGTGGGAACAAGTGACCGCGTCGAAAGCGCCGGCACGGAAGGGGAGGCAGGCCACGTCGGCCTCCACCAAATGGACATTCGAAAAGTCACCGGTCTTAAGGTGGGCCGCGTTAAGCATGCCGCGGGAGAAATCGAGGCCGACGACCACCCCATTGCGGCCGACTTTCTCCTGGAGATGGGGGAGAAGAGCACCTGTACCCGTGCAAACGTCGAGAACTGCCCCACCGTTTGGCACGGCCGCCTGATCAGCCAGGAATTTCCGCGCTAGTTCCTGCGGGTCGCGGGAATGAAGCGCGACAAAGCGGTCGTAAATCGCTGAGAACTTGTCATAGTAGGCCTTCCGCAGGCGTCTCATCCAAGTCTCCGCACGCAAGTGCTGGCCCAGATCGTGGCACCCAACCTATTGTTTCGCGGCTGGATCCACGTGCCGGAAGCTGCGTCTGCCGCGGCCCTAGGCGTCGGCCAGCATATCCTGAACGATTTCGACCGCGTCGCGAACCAGCCCTGCGCATCGCGTCTGGAAAAGCCCCTCTTGGCGAGCCTTGGCCAGCCCCTCGGCGGTGCTGATGTCGCACCCCAGCAGTTCTGCACACAGCGTCGACCCGTTCCGTTTCTCGAAAGCGCGTATGAACCGTTGGCCTGCCTCATAGGTCTTCTCTTTCTCCGAGCGGTTCACCTCCGAACTGACACTACTCTGCGCCAATCCAATCGCCATAATCGCTCCGGTCACGCAGCCACAGGTCCTCCCCGAACGCGCGATTCCACCGCCGAACCCCGCGGCGACTCGCAACGACACCTCAGGATCGATATTCCAGCGCTTAGCCAGAACCGAGAAAACCGATTGCGAACAGGAATATCCCTTCCGAAAATCCGCTTCCGCGATATCTGCCAGGTTCATGTTGTTTCCTTTCATGCCCTTTTTCACCGAATCATGTGCTGCCATCAGTTAGGACCGCCAAAAACGTTGCCCAGGCGTGCGCCCGCTCCACGTCCAGCCGATCGCAGAGTTGCGCTTCAACCCGAATGTAGCGCTTACGCTTTTTGACGACCCAGCCGCGTACTACCAACGATTCGCCGGGAGCCACGGCCCGGCGGAGCCGTACCTCCAAGTGGCAGGTCAAGGCGGGCTGTGTGACGGCAGCGACGGCCTTGGACATGGCCTCGTCGAGAACGGTCGAAACGATTCCCCCATGAATGATCCCCTGATATCCTTCCCATATATCTGCAGGCGTCCAATCGGCGATGACCGATCCATCGCCGTGCACGCGGAACTGCAGTTTCAAGCCGTTCGGGTTACTGGCACCGCAGGCGAAGCAGACCGTTTGCGGGCGGGGAACGGGCGTCGGAGTCACTCCAGAACCGATATGGGTACTCAAAATGTATGGCCTCCTTCAGTTCTTCTGCAATGTCCCAATATAAGAGACAAGATTGTGAACCCGTAACAATTGGATGTTGGTGTCATGGCCGCTCAGACGAGATAGCTCTGGTCCCCACACGGGCATTTCACTCGATCCGTGGGCCGCTATGGTTCCGCTTTCAATCACTCTCGACACCTCTTCCGTCGGGAATACTCCATGATTACGTTTGGCCAATTGGGTAAGGTCGGTGGGCCTTTTCCTTAACATTGCGGCAGTTGGCCCATTGCCGGTGCCGCTTACTCCGTGGCACGAAGCACAGTAAGCCTTAAACATCTTCTTGCCAGAATCTGCCGGGGTGTAGGCAACGTGGATTTGCTCACTTGCAAGCTGCTTCTGTGCCAACCAGAATCCTCCAGCGATGAGCAGGCCAACCAGAATGATCTGTGAACGAAACATGATCACCTCCCGCTCTGTTCCCAGAGCTTCACGGCGGATTTCCTTTCAGATTTGAGTCGCGCCTCGCCTTATCGAGTAAATGACATCTCCGTTTTTTCGCATAGGGAGAAGACGTCCTTGTTGGATCAGCGATTCTAATCGCTTTGCCGCTTCAGTAATGTGCAGACCAAGCCCCATTGAGACATCTTGGGCCGTGCAAGGACGTCTGCTTAACAACGCCAGGATATCCTGGTCCGTCACAAATGGCGGCGTAAGGGGCTGCGATTCACCGGCTTCTTGCTCTGCGATCGTTTCTGCTTTCCCTTCAAAAAGGCGGGCCAAGACCTCCATTTGGCTGGCGGCTACGGGGTGAGCGAATGCCTCTGCCGGAGGGCGTGAGACAGTATTGAGTTGAACCCGTGCCGGCCGAATTCGTGTCGCCAGCGTAGCAATTTTCTCTACTTCGGCATTCGAATCGGTAATTCCCGCGAGGAGAAATACTTCCAGCCAGATGGGCTTATGGTAGCGCTCCCTGAACTCGGCAAGCCCTTCGACCATATTCTCGAAATCAATAGTTGGATGAGGACGGTTTACATGGCGAAAGGAATGTTCGTTTCCAGCGTCGAGCGAGGGCAGGACAAGGTCGGCCTCCAGCAGAGCATCCTGCACCTCGTGCATCCACAGGAGTGAGCCATTCGTGAGGATGGCGACTGGGACCGAAGTAAGATGTTTGATCTCTCGAAGCAACTCTCCGACCCCACTATGCAGGGTCGGCTCTCCTGATCCCGCCAGGGTTATAATGTCGGGTGCTGGTTCTTGCACCAACTTCTGCCGCAGTTCGACCAGGATGTCCGCTACCGGAACGTATTCCTTCCGTTGTGTTGTTTTGCAGGTGGTCCGCCCAAGCTGGCAATAGATGCAATCGTACGTGCAAGTTTTGAAAGGCACCAGATCTACACCGAGGGACCGGCCCAGCCGGCGCGACGGTACGGGGCCATAGACATATCGACATTCATATCCGTACGTCGGCATATCGCGCTCCAATCCGCAAGGTGTGTGTACGAGTTTCCATCTGGGCTTCGACGTTCGCCCAGACAGTGCGAATGTCCGCGGCGCACCCGTCCTGCTGGCACTCGATAAGCGTCTTCCCGTGAATCTGTGCTGTTGTAACGGCAGGGTCATAGCGAACCCGGCCTGCCAGTGTGAGTCCCCTGCCTTGCGCCCAGTTCTCGATCTGCTCGCAGACCTGGGGATTGAGGTCCCACTTGTTAACGCAAACCAGCGTAGGAATGACAAATTGCCGGGTCAAGGTCGCTACCCTTTCGAGGTCATGCAGGCCACTGACGGTCGGCTCCGTGACCACCAAGACGAGATGTGCCCCGGTGATCGACGCAATCACCGGACAGCCGATCCCTGGAGAGCCGTCGATGATAACCATTGCCAGCCCGCGCTCTTCGGCTATCCTCTTCGCATTCGTCCGAACGAGACTGACGAGCTTCCCGGAGTTCTCTTCCGCGATCCCCAATCGGGCGTGAACCATCGGGCCGAAGCGAGTCTCTGAGATGAACCACTCGCCGTTCACGACGGGGCCAAACTCGATGGCCTGCATGGGGCATAAGAACGCACAAACGCCGCAGCCCTCGCAAGCCAGTGGGTCGACGCGAAAGGTTTTCGCGACCACGTCGTTTCCCGGACCATCGAGGGAAATGGCGCCGAAACGGCAGACTTGTTGGCACTGGCCACACGACGCACATTGATCGGGCAAGATCCTAGCCCGTTTGCCCCCCGCGAACGGCTCGCGGCGGACAATGCGCGGATCCACGACGAGGTACAGATCAGCGGCATCAACGTCGCAGTCCGCCAGCACGGCGCCGCGCGCCAACGCCGCGAAGGAAGCAACCATCGAAGTTTTGCCGGTTCCTCCCTTGCCACTGATGACGACGAGTTCTTTCACCGGCTGGCCATCAGAGGACTGGATGGTGACCAAATCGCTCACTGACGCACCTCCTGTGGCACTGTCATGGGCGAGGCCGAGTTGAGGTCGCTCACCCGCCCCCACAGACCCTCCATTCGCGCGCGGAATTCCGGCACGACGTCGCAGGCCAGCATGCCGCGTGAGTACGCTTCAGCGACACGGCGATCATCGGGAATCTCCGCCAGCACTGCAATGTTCTGGGCGCGGCAGTATTCAGCAATCCTTTCGTCACCCGAATCCGCACGATTGATGACCACGCCCAGCGACAGTTTCATGGAGCGGACCATTTCCACCGCCAGCTTCAGATCGTTCAGCCCGAAGGGGGTTGGCTCCGTTACCAGCCAGACGAAGTCGGCGCCGCGGACGCTTTCGAACACCGGACACGACGTGCCCGGGGGGAATCGATGATGACGAGATCCGCTCCGGGCGCTGCTGCCTTGACCTGCCGGATGAGTGGCGTGCTCATGGCTTCCCCGATGTTGAGCAGCCCTCGGACAAATTGGACCGAACCTGCGATCCCAGTTTCCAGTCTCCCCGTCTCGCGCGACACCTCCGCGATCGCTCCAGGTTGGCAGACCCGCGTGCACCCGCCGCAGGAGTGACACAATTCAGGGTGAACGATTACCTTGTCACCGATGCACACGATCGCGCTGTACTGGCAAATTTCGCCGCACTGGCCGCAGTGTGTGCACTTGTCCTCATCCACGAGGGGATGCAGACGTCCGAAGGGCTCGCTGGAAGTGATCTCCGGATTAAGGAAAAGATGGCCATTCGGCTCTTCCACGTCGCAATCCAGATAAGCAACGTGCTGCCCCTTGCGCCCCGCAACCCAGGCGAGATTGGTTGCCACCGTGGTTTTTCCCGTGCCGCCTTTGCCGCTGGCGATGGCTAATTTCATCCGGCTACTCCTGCTTCGTCTTTCTTTCCAGTTCCTCGATCCTCTTCTGCATTCGACTAAGAGTGGTCTGTAGCGACGCTGCTTGAGTCTTTAGCGCCGTGAGTTCCTGCTCGGATCCGGCCGTCGGAACTTCCGCGGTATCGCGCGGCGCAATCATCCCCCGTCCGCCCCAGCCTCGTTGCCAGCCGGTGAGGCCGGTTGCCCGGAATGCATTCCGCCAACCGCGACCGCCGCCACCGTGGCCGCGCCCGAAACCACCGCCCCGGTTCATCGAGCCCGGCACCGCCGAGCCCGTGCAAAATCCCGCACCTCGCCCTGTTCTGGGACCTTGTCCCAGCGGACCTGTTCTATCTCCAAATGGCATGTTTTGTTCTCCTTTCATTTCACAGTCGGTATCACCCATTCATCGGTTTGCTGATGAGGACCCATCACCGTGACGTTGATGGTGGTAGCCGCACAGGGAACGTCCCCCTTCCAAGCTCCTCGGACTCTTCCTGCTAACCCTGGGGCCACCAGCAAAGGCACCGGCAGCCGCAACAGAGCCTCCCGCGGATGCTTCCCCAGCGTTCCGTAGCGCTCCCACCCCGTCTCCCCTGTGTCCAAGCGGGAACACCGAGAGCGTCACGAACCGTCAGGGTCTTACCTCCTTTGGTTACATCTTGCGCAACCAGAAAAGTGGTCCCCTGACAGGTAAATTTGAACCCTCTCACAAGGAGGCCGTCGCCCTTTGCCAGGCTGAAGTTGTTCTCTGTAAGGAAGCGCGTAGGTCCCACTTGGACGACATAGGTACCCTTGCCTGTTTTTAGGGTCACTTCTGTGGCGCCCCAGTGGCAGCTATATGCGTTCTGCTCGACCGTTTCCACGACGCCGTGAATAACCGCGTTGCTGGAGGCATCGTAATAGCCGGGGCCAAAGCCTATCCCCGGTTCGATCTGTGCTCGCGCGTGGGATACGCCCAGGAGCAGTGCCGAAATTAGGCAGGGTATCAGCAGAAATGCTCGAAACCGTGAACTCGACATTTTGCCATCTCCTTCCTTGCGGGCTTAGGCTCGCAGCATCTTTGCACCGCACTTTGGGCAGGCCATCTGGTTGCAGGGTTGCCCCGGTGTGTGGGGGAGCTTCTCGCCACAATTGGGGCATACACACTGGCCGCCCGCCGCCGCCGCGGATGGACTGCCCACCCTGCGGCACCCGCCTCCGCCGCGGCCTCGACCACCCCCGCCACGGCCCGGACCCATTCCAAATCCTCTGGGCATGACATTGCCTCCTTCTTTCCGCCACCTCTGACACCCGGGCATCACAAACGCCTGTCGCGTCAGATCGCCGTTCAGGAAAGCCGCCAACACTTCGTCGACCGGCCCGCAGGTGAAACCAATCACCCGCACCCCAGCTAAAACCAACCGAGCTTCCATGGCGGCCGAAATCGCCCCACAAATCACGGTGTCGACTCCAAGTTCAGCGATTTCATGCGCCCGCGCGAGCGGATGTGCCCGGCCCAGTTGCCGCTCCTCTCGCCGGACTTCCTGTCCGGCCTCGATATGAACAACCACCAACTCGCTGGCGGAGTCGAGCACCGGCGAGATGCGACCTTGCCAGCGAGGGATTGCGACTCTCATCAACTAAGGGTTGGGCAGGGCAAGGGCCAAAGCATCTACTTACCTCAAACGACAGGCAAACACCGCCGGCCATGGACAAAATGACCTCGCAGCTTGCAATTTTTTCGCCGAAGAGAACTTGCAAATCGCAAGAGTGCAAGTTACACTTAGCTGCTATGAAGTGCGATCCGATCTTCGATTCCATCAACGAAGGCGTCTTCAGCGTCGATCGAGAGTGGCGCATTACCGCCTTCAACCGAGCCGCGGAACGGATTACAGGCGTGCGGAGACAGGACGCCCTCGGTCGGGTATGTTCGGATGTATTCCGGGCGAGCATCTGCGAGGAGGCTTGCGCTTTGCGGCGCACCGTTGAGAGCGGGAAACCGGTCATGGGGGCCACGGCGGATATCATCACCGTGACCGGCAAGCGGACTCCCATCCGCATCTCGACAGCTTTGCTGCGTGGCGAAGACGGCGCGGTGGTGGGCGGGGTCGAGACCTTTCAGGACTTGAGCCAGGTGGAGCAACTCCGCAAGGAACTCGAAGCGCGATACACGTTTGAAGACATCGTCGGGCGGGGCCCGGCCATGCGGAGGTTGTTCGACATCCTGCCGGATATCGCCGCCAACAATAGCACGGTGTTAATCGAAGGCGCCAGCGGTACGGGCAAGGAATTGTTCGCCCGGGCGATTCACAACCTGTCGCCGCGTAAGAAGAAGCGCTTCGTGGCGGTGAACTGTGCGGCCTTGCCGGACGCGTTGCTTGAATCAGAGTTGTTCGGTTACAAGGCTGGAGCGTTTACGGACGCTCGCCGCGACAAGCCCGGCCGATTCGCTCTAGCCGACGGCGGCACCATCTTTCTGGACGAGATCGGAGATATTTCCCCGGCGATGCAGGTGCGTTTGTTGAGAGTATTGCAGGAGAGAACCATTGAACCCTTGGGCGCGACGGAAACCGTGAAGGTGAATGTCAGAGTGCTCGCGGCGACGAACAAGGACCTGGCGGCGTTGGTGGGCGAGGGCAAGTTCCGAGAAGATCTCTTCTATCGTATTCGCGTCATCCACCTGAAGCTGCCCGGCCTGAACGAGCGGCGCGAAGACATCCCACTACTTGTGGACCACGTGATCGCCAAATTCAACCACCTCCAAGGTAAAGATATAGCCGGCGTATCCCCAGAAGTGATGGTCCGGCTCATGGAGCACGACTACTCCGGCAACGTGCGGGAACTCGAAAACATCATCGAGCAGGCTTTCGTGCTGTGCCGAGGCGGGCTCATCGAGGTGCAACATCTGCCGCCGGAACTTCGCCCATCAAGCCTTCGTGCGAACACGCTGAACGGGGGGATGAGCCTGCGCGCAATGGAAAAGCATCTGATCGAGGCGGCACTCGCGCGCTCGGGAGGCAACCGCGAGCGCGCCGCCCGCGAGTTGGGAATTAACCCCAGCACCCTTTACCGAAAGCTCAAGACCTTTGAACAGGAACTCCTGCCCGTAGATCGCCCCCAGCCTCACCGATAGTCTTGCATTTTGCAAGATTCCTATTCTGGCATTGAAAAGAGCAGGCGCGCAGGGCGCTGATATTAAAGGGTGTGCTCATTCGCCGAGTCAATGGCAACCCGTGTGCTTCTTCCTCTCTGCGAAAGGATTTCAATGAAACTCGCCGTCACATCTCAAGGGAACAATTTGCAGTCGCCGCTGGATCCGCGTTTTGGGCGTGCCAAGTACTTCATTGTGCTGGACACCGAGACCGGTACGTTCTCTGCGGTCGACAATGCTATGAACCTGAACGCCACACAAGGTGCGGGCGTCCAAGCGGGGAAACGAGTTGCCGAACTCGGGGTGAACGGCCTGATTACCGGGCATGTTGGCCCGAAGGCGTTCTCGACGTTACAGGCCGCGGGCGTGAAGATTCACACCGGCGCATCCGGCACGGTGGCCGAAGCCATTGAACAATTCAAAGCCGGCAAGCTGGCAGCTCCAATGTTTGGTCAGCAAGGGGATAAGGATTAGGATCTGCGGATCGTGCATGGATGCTTGCGGCATTAAATCCGATTCTGTCACCGAGGGAACGAAACGGAGTTCGCTGGATGAAATGACGGCGTGGACACAGGAGGCCGACAAGATCCTGGTTTTCTGACATGGAGGTGAGATGAAAAAGATAGGCATCCTTGGGGGTATGAGTCCAGAATCCACCACGCTTTACTATGAGCACATCACCCGCACTTACACGGCGCGGTTTGGCGACTACGGTTACCCGGAGATTCTGATCTACAGCGTGAATTTTCAAAAGTTTGTGGACTGGCAGCACAACGGATGCTGGAAAGAGGCGGCACGGGAGATGGCCGAGGCGCTCGAACGCTTGCATGGGGCGGGCGCCGATTTCGGGATCATTGCGACCAACACCATGCACATTGTATTCGAGGAAGTGCAACAGGCTGTGCACATGCCCCTGCTGAGCATCGTGCAAGCCACGGCGGAAGCCATTCTGGCAGCAGGCCTGGGGTCCGTAGGCTTGCTCGGGACCAAATTTACGATGAGCGAGCCCTTCTTCCGAGATGCGCTGAAGCGGTCAGGGATCACGGTGCTCGTACCAGAAGCCGGTGATCAGCAACGAGTAAACGATGTGATCTATGGAGAATTGTGCCGGAGCGAGATTTGGCCCAGCTCACGCCAGCTCTTTCTGGAAATCATCGAACGCCTGCGCGGCCGGGGCGCAAAGGGGATTATCCTCGGATGCACGGAGATACCGTTGTTAGTGCAGCCACAACACTGTGATTTGCCACTTTTCGATACGGCGGTGCTGCACGCCGGGAAGGCACTGGATTTCGCTCTGCAATCGGCACAGTGAAAACCAAGGCCTCCCCTCCGGCCTTTGCTAAGGGAAATCGTGAGACAGGAGAACAAACATATGAGGATCGCAATTCCAATGGCGGACGGGAAACTCGCCATGCATTTCGGACACTGCGAACGTTTTGCCCTTGTTGACGTGGACGCTCGTGAAAAAAAGATACTGAAGCGCGAGGACATCGAGGCCCCGCCGCATGAGCCTGGCCTGTTGCCCAAGTGGCTGGCGGAACGCGGAGCCGACACGATTATCAGCGGGGGTATGGGGCAGCGAGCTCGCGGGCTGTTCGCGGAGCGGGGTATTCTGGTGGTGGTGGGCGCACCCGCTGACACGCCCGAGGGCCTGGTGGAGAATTACTTGGCCGGCACGCTACAGGTGAGTGAGAACGTCTGTGACCACTAAAACTCCGTGCCGGCACTTGGCGGGTTCGCGGGTTGTGAAACTGGAATTGTGCGCGGGAAGAGGGGAAACCGCATGGCGCATTTAAGCGAGCTAGCCACGACCGCAGACGAACTGTGCGTGCTGCACCGGTGCAAAGAGGCCGTTGCCTTCTGGGAGGAAGCTTCCACCGTCACGCCCGGCGATGCCAACTTCCATTATCACCTGGCGGTCTGTTACAGCCGCGATTGCCATGCGCAGGGATTACGGGATCCCCAAGTCGCCATTTATCACTACCGCCAGGCGCTGGCCTTGATGCCCAAGGAAAGGGTCCTGGCGCGTGCGACACTGCTCGGGGACCTGGGAAACACCTACCTGCTGGCCGCACCGCCTTCCAAGGCAAGCCTTCTTACATCCCTCGATTGTTTCCAGCAGGCCGCGGAAATCTACCGCGAATCCGGGAGGTTAGACGATTGGGCTCGCGAGCAATACAATCTTGGCAATACTTGGTGCGAGATGACGGAGACGGAATTTCCGTCGAAGTGGGAAAAAGCCATTGGGCATTTCGAACAGGCTCTGTCCATCAGAACTCGCGAGAAAGATCGCGCACGCCACGCCGCTACACTTCAGAATCTGGGAACTGCATACCGCGAACTTAAGATCGGCAACCGAGCCAGCAATATTCGCAAGGCACTTCACTGCTACCGCGAAGCCCTGGGCGTGCTTCGCGCGCCGGTTGCGAGCAGAAGGTGGGCCGCCCTTCACCACGATCTGGGCAACGCCTACTTGACTCTCGCGTTCACGGGAGAGAGTCGAAGCCGCAATGCTCGGCGGGCTATCCGACACCTTAATCGGGCCCTCACCGTGCGCACGAAATTACAATCGCCGTTTGATTATGCAGCAACGCAGCTAAGCCGCGGCGAGGCATTCCTGCAAATGGCAGTTGCAGGCGTTGGGGGCCCCTGCAGCCTGAACCAGGCGCGTGCCTGCTTTCAAGAGGCAGAAGACAGCTTTACGCAAGCGGGGCGAATGGATCTTGCCGAGGCGGCGAGGAAGCGAGGACAACCGATCGCGAACTGGGCGACCGAAGGGCTAACGGTCGGCGCGCAATCAGATGGTCCCCACAGCCCGTCCCCAGATTTGGAAGAGGAATTGCGACTTCGCTAATGGCTGGCGGATTTAACGCTAGTTACATTCCAAGGAGGGAAAAGAAATGGCGGCCAAAATGTTGGTTTTCTGTGGGTCTGACACGCCCGAAAAGGCCTTTCCCCCGTTCATGTTGGGTTCAGGTGCTCTTGCCACCGACATGGAACTCACGTTGTTCTTTACCATGAGCGGGTTGAACATCGTCCGGAAGGGTGGGGCCGAGAAAATAGTGCTGTCCGGGGCGCCCAAGACGCTTCCCGAGTTCCTTAAAGTAGTGAAGGAGGGGGGTGCAAAACTAATCGCCTGCTCCGCGGCGTTCCCCATTGTGGGCATGAAGCAGGAGGATCTGATCGAAGGTGTGGAATGTGGCGGTGTGGCGACGTTCGTGATCGCCGCGCAGGAAGCCGACGTCGTTCTGACGTTCTAATCAGCCATATCCCATAACGAACGAGGAGGAGTTATGCAAGCTGTGGAGTTGGAGAAAGTTCGCCCCGCCAAGGTGGTGGATGCACGTGGGACGGCATGTCCAGGGCCACTTCTGGAGGCGAAGAAGGCCATCGGAACTGTGTCCCTCGGTCAGACAATCGAGGTCTGGTCCGGTGATCCTTCCACCAAGAGTGATTTGCCGAAGTGGGCGGAGAAGGTGGGCCACGAGTATCTCGGCGCGATCCAAGCCGACGGTTACGACCGCATCTTTGTAGTGCGGCGGAAGTAGCAAAGCATCTGTGCCGCACACCGAATCGAGGAGATATTGACGCCGGAAGTACAAAACCCGGGGCGGCCGAAGATTCTGCTGCTCGCCACGGCCGCATGCGCCTATCCGGGCGCAGACTACGTAGGGCAAACTCATTCCGATTATCCATCAAACACCTACATCATCCGGGTCCCTACACCCGCGGTATTTCCCCCCGAGTTCTACTTGCGCTGCTTCGAGAAAGGAGTTGGCGGAATCATCGCCATGAGCTGCGGCCAGGAGTGCCCCTATCCAGGCGCGTACGAGCGTTTCGCGCAGCGCATTGGCCGCGCCCACGCCCTGATGAAGAAGCGCGGGCTTGATCCGCGTCGGCTGCGGGCCACCTCGATTTGCACGGTGTGTGCGCGTGCCTTTTTGAAGGAGGTTCAAGACATGGCGCGTTTTCTGGAAGAAAGCGCGCGCCAGTCTGTAGGCACATGAGCACCGGAGCTTTGACAAACGCGCGGGCAAGCACCCGATTGTCAGTCGATGCCCTGGTGATCGGAGGTGGAATTGCCGGTCTGCAGGCCGCGCTCGAACTTGCCGACCAGGGCTACGAGGTGCTCATCGTGGAAAAGGAGCCGAGCATCGGCGGACGGATGATCGGCCTCAGCAAAGTCTTTCCCACCCTGGACTGCTCCAGTTGCATTTGCACCCCGCGCATGGCTGCCGCCGCCCATCATCCCAATATCACCATCGCCACCTACGCCGAAGTGACCGGTGCTCAGCGCTCTGGATCGCGTTTCGAAGTGGGTGTTACTAAAAAGCCCCGCTATGTGCGCGTGGCCGATTGCATTGGCTGTCGCTTGTGTGAATACGCTTGCCCGATTCACGTCGAACACGGGTTCGAGGGCAACCTGGGCGCCCGCAAGGCGATCTACGTACCCTTCGCGAATGCCATTCCCCAGCTCGCGCTGGTCGACATCGATCACTGCATTTTCTGCGGGCTTTGTGAAAAGGCCTGTCCTACCCATGCCATCGACCTCCTGCAGCGGTCGGAGGAAATGACGGTGGATGCTGGCGCGATCATTGTGGCGACCGGCTACAAGATGATGGAAGCCCAGGCGCTGAAGCAATACGGCGCCGGGCGATTGCGCAATGTGCTGACGGGTCTTCAAGTGGAGCGCCTCTTGGCCCCGCACGGCCCCTACGGCCGGGTGCTGCGTCCCTCGGAAGGCAAGGCGCCTGCCTCCATCGCTTACGTGCAGTGCGCGGGCTCCCGCGACCGCAGCGTGGGCGTTCCCTACTGTTCGCGTGTGTGCTGCATGTACGCCATCAAGCAAGCCATGCTGCTGGCTGGCTCACTTCCCCTGGTGGACATCACGATCTACTACATGGATATCCGCGCCTTCGGTAAGGGCTTCGAGCAGTTCTTTCAGAATGCCAAGGCGATGGGAATCGAATTCGTCAAGGCGAAAGTGGCGCGCATCAGAGAGGACGAGGAGCAGAACCCCATTGTTCGAATCGAGGCGATGGAAGGGGACGGCCACGCGCAGGAACGCAAGCACGACATGGTGGTCCTTTCGCTGGCGCTTTTGCCGGCGTGGAACCCGGCGGGCGTAGTGGAGGTGGAAACCTCCGAGGACGGATTCATTCGTAGCGCGGACCCGCTGCTTACGCCGTCCCGCACGACGGCCGAGGGAATCTTTGTGGCGGGGGCCGCCGCCGGCCCGAAGGACATTCCCGACTCGATCGTAGAAGCAGGCGCGGCGGCGATGCAGGCCGCCCTCTACGTGCGGCACAACGGCAGTGGCAGGGCTACCGAAACAGTGTGCGCCGCGAAACCGGCAACCGTTGCGAACCGGGAAGGGAGTTGAGCGGAATGCATCCGCCGAACGGCCAAGCTGGCAATGCGTCGCCTTCCCCCCGAGTGGGCGTGTACGTCTGCCATTGCGGTGGGAACATCTCCGACGTGGTGGACGTGAACAAGCTAACGCAAGCCGCCGGTGGTTTGCCCGACGTGGCGCTGGCGCGGGAATACACCTTCATGTGCTCCGATCCCGGCCAGCAACTGATCATCGACGACATCGTTAAGGAGGGACTCAACCGCGTGGTAGTCGCGGCGTGTTCGCCGAGTTTGCACGAATTGACATTCCGCCAAACCCTGGTCCGCGCCGGGTTGAACCCCTTCTTATATGAACATGTCAACATCAGGGAGCAGGTGAGCTGGGTTACCAAATCTGATCCGGAGGGCGCTACGGATAAGGCGGCACGCCTCATCGCCGCGGCGGTGGCGAAGGTCCGCTTGAGCCGGCCGCTCGAACCCATCCGGGTGCAGGCCATTCCGCAAGTGGCGGTCATTGGCGGCGGAGTAAGCGGCTTGCGTTGCGCCCGCGATCTGTCCCAGCGCGGCATTGCCGTAATCCTGCTGGAATGCTCACCTTCTCTCGGCGGGCAAGTAACTCAACTGCACCGCGTTTATCCCACGCAGGCTAACGCTCACGATCTGATCAAACAATTGATTTCCGAAGTGAGCCAGGATCCCAACATCGTCATTCACACCTCGGCGGAGGTCAAATCTGCTTCCGGGTGCGTTGGCGACTTCACCCTGAAGGTTGCCCTCCCCCAGGAAGAAATTGAAGTGAAGGCGGGCGCGATCGTGCTGGCGACGGGTTTTGACCACTATGCGCCGCGGCCGGGCGAGTATGGTTACGGGCAATATCCGGAAGTCATCACTTTGCCGCAGCTATACGATCTGTTCGACCCGCAGGGTCCTACCGCAGGCCGATTGGAACGGAACGGACATCCCGTCAGAAACGTGTGTCTGATTCACTGCGTCGGCAGCCGCCAAATCGAAGGAGTCCACCAGCCCGGCCCTGACGGCCGGATCCACGAATACTGTTCGCGCGCCTGCTGCACTGCCGCGCTCACCGCCGCCAATGAAATTCGAGAGCGCGACCCGCAAGTGAATGTCTTCGACTTCTATCGCGACATCCGCACTTACGGCCGGGGTCATGAAGATTATTATGAAAATGCTTCGAAACAGGGCGTCCTGTTCTTTCGCTATGTACCCGAGGAGCCGCCGGTGGTTCAGAAGGCTGCGCCAGGCAACGGTTCTCCGCTGGCAGTAACCGTGAAAGACACACTTACCTGGGGAGAGGAACTGGGGGTGCCGGCGGATCTGGTGGTATTGGTGACGGGCATGCAACCGCGCGATATCGGCGGGCTTGTCGAGGCCCTCAAGCTGGCGCGGAGCCCTGACGGCTTTCTGCAAGAGGTTCACCCCAAGCTGCGACCCGTGGAAACCGCGGTCACTGGAGTGTTTCTGGCGGGAGCTTGCCAAGCGCCGATGGACATTGGAGAGAGTTGCGCTGCGGCTTCGGCGGCCGCGGCCAGAGTCTCCGCCACGCTTCTGAAGGGTCACATCGAACTGGCGCCCTTTGTGGCCACAGTTGACTTGGAACGTTGCCAGGGATCGGGGGCTTGCGTTGTGGAATGCCAGTACCAAAAAGCCGTCACCCTTCGCGAGGTGATGATCAATGGAACCGTGGTGCTGCGCCCGCAGGTGAACCCCGCCCTGTGCCGGGGCTGTGGAATGTGCGTGCCCGCCTGCCCGCACGGAGCCATTCAGGTGGAAGGTTGCCGGCTGGATCAGTTTGACGCGATGGTGGAAGCCATCGTGGGCGATGATTGAGATGAACGGCATGGAAAAGACAACCGCCAGCGTAACGAATACCGTGCAGGCCGCTCGGCAAGCACGTGGTGGCGTGCCCAAAAACCTGATGGAACTCAGCCGGGAGCAAGCCAGATTTCGCCAGAAGATCCGGGCCGCCCTCAAGAACGGACCAATGACCGTCCCGGAGCTGCACGCCGCGACCGGCCTGCCCGCGAACGAGATTCTTTGGTACCTGATGGCATGGAAGAAATACGGGCACATCGTGGAAAGCGAGGCTTGCGAGGACTACTACAAATACGCTATGGGTGGGGAAGAGCGAAAGTGACGGTGCAAGTCAACACGGAGTTGCTCCGCGAATTGCGGCCATACGGCGCCTTCGATGTGTCCGCCTGCTTCAACTGTGGCAACTGTACGGCCGTCTGCCCGCTTTCCAACGGTGATGCCAGCTTCCCGCGCAGGCTTATCCGCTATGGGCAAATCGGCGACCGCGAACGGCTCCTGGCGAGCAAAGAGGTTTGGCTGTGTTACTACTGCGGCGAGTGCTCCGACACCTGTCCCAGAAAGGCCGAACCGGGCGAGTTCATGGCTTCGGCGCGTCGGTTCGCGATCGCTTCCCTGGATGTCACTGGGATCTCGCGTCTTTTGTACACTTCGAAGCTCTTCACGGGATTGTTGCTGGCTGGCTTGAGCGCGTTGTTGGCCCTGGTTCTGCTCGCGCGGGGCGGCGAAATGAAACTCGACCACCCGGCATTCTTCCAATTCATTCCGTTCCAGGTTGTGCACGATGTGGGGCTGGTAGCGATCCTGGTGGCGCTCTCCGCGATGCTGTTCGGTGTGCTGCGGCTGGTGCGATTGCTGACCCGCAGCGGAACCCCCTCGGCTACAGCTTCGGGCGGTCAACATGCGAACGTTTGGCGCGATTTCACCGTGGCGATCGGGAAGGTTGCCGCCGAATTGGCCGCTGAGAAGCGCTATCGCACCTGCACAGAAGAATCCGCTCTCCCCTGGTATCGCAGCCGGTGGTTCATGCACGGCGCCATCATGTGGGGCTTTTTCGGCCTGGCCGCAGCCACCGGATTCGATTTTCTGTTGCTCATCCTGGCTGGCAAAGTTCCTGGCCAGCCTGTAGCGCTTTGGAATCCTACCCGGCTCCTGGGCACGCTGGCCGGTGTCCTCGTCCTGTTCGGAACGACTCGCGCCCTGGTTGCGCGTTTCAAGAAGCCGGAGAAGTACTCAAGCCACTCGTTGCTCTCCGACTGGTTGTTCTTGTGGCTTCTGCTGGTGGCGGTGGGCACCGGCTTTATAGTAGAAGTTGCGCTCTACCTGCCGCACGGAGCCGTTTGGGGTTATGTAGTGTTCCTGGTCCACGTAATCGTGGGCATGGAAATTGTGGTGCTCTTCCCCTTTACGAAGTTCGCACACGCCGTTTATCGTCCCATAGCACTGCTCGCCCAGGAGTTAGCTACCAGTCAGAGTCCGTCGCATGACGAGAGGATTGCAGCTTAGCAGGGCCGAAGGAAGATTAATCGCGTACCTCAAAAAAGCAGTGCCGCTGCCAATCAGGCCGACCCATGCCCCGTCAAATGGTCCTGGGATGGGCGCTGGCCGGCGAGCGCGGTCGACCAATACCCTCCTGTTTACTGGCCTGTATCTTAATCCCGTCTGCGATGATAATCAGAAGTGGAATCAGCCACCTCAGTTTTGGGAGGAAGCGCGGTGATGAAATAGCTATAACGCCCGACGACCGCGACGAACCGAGTCCCCCACCGGCACAGCCCGTAGGCACTGGGCGGAGGTAAGAGGCGCTGCCGTTCATCCTTGCTTATCCACCTTCCTGCGTCCCTTGGCTCCAGACCCCTTACAGGCCCTTCGGCGCTCTTAGGGACGCTCTGACTCCTGCTCGCCCCACGCTTCTCGGCCCTTCCCAGGCGGCGAGGGTGGTCTCCTGCACGCGCAGGTCTCCCTGATTTACTCACACGGCCTTCCGACCATTCCGTCTCCAACCACCTGTGGATGCTGCGTCTCGTCAGGGCACGTTACCCATCGACGGGTCGGACCGAGATCGCTTCCCCACGGGACGACTCCCAACGGGAACTCAGGGCTTCGCCACTCGCTAGCAGGCTCGCCACATCCCACCGGCCGAATCGAGTTCGTTATCCTACGGACTGGCCGTTCACCTCCTGCTGCTCCCCATCCCGTATCACCACGACGCGTTTGCAGGCTGATTACGAGTTACGTTGTCTCGGAGAGGACTTCCACCTCTCTGATCGTGTGCGCTTTCAGGCGCACTAGCGGCGGTCTCCGACCGCCGGGCACATCTTCCAAATAAGGAAGTCCTGCTGGCCTGACCGCCTCTGCCCATAGGAAATATGTTATAAGATTCTGCTTCCTATTGCCTTCAGGAGCCGGGCAAATTGACGCTTGGCGAGGGAGGATCTGATGCAATATCCGTTTTGGAATTTGCCCATTGGGTACGGCGTTTTCATGGCTGGGATTGCTGTGCTTCATGTGTTTATCTCGCACTTCGCAATTGGAGGCGGGTTCTTCCTGGTGGTGATGGAGCAAGCGGCACGCAAGGCAGGGGACACTGAACGGCTCGGGTTCCTGGAGAAACTCAGCCGCTTTTTTGTGCTCGCTACACTGGTCATGGGTGCCCTGACGGGCGTCGGCATCTGGTTTGTCATCGGCCTCCTGAACCCAGCAGCCACCGAGGTTCTCATTCACAATTTCGTGTGGGGCTGGGCCATCGAGTGGACCTTTTTCATCGTCGAAATCTTGTCAGCCCTATTGTATTACTACGGCTGGAAGCGCATGGCGCCGGCTGACCACATGACCCTCGGGTGGATTTATTTTGCTTCCGCTTGGCTCTCGCTCTTTGTCATCAACGGCATCCTTACTTTCATGCTCACCCCCGGCACCTGGCTGGTCACAGGGAACTTCTGGGATGGATTCTTCAACCCGACATTCTGGCCATCACTGGTCCTCCGAAGCGCAATCGCGGTGATGCTCGCAGGGCTTTATGCCCTTCTCGTCGCCGCACGTTGCAAACCGGAGGCATTCAAAGTCCGGATGGTGCGGCAGTCAGCTTGGTGGGGCGTCGTGGGACTGGCGGCCGCCGTTCCGTCTCTGTACTGGTATTGGAGAGCCATCCCCGCGACGATTACCGCGGCGGCTCTCGAGGCTTTGCCGACTCCGTTGCGAGCTTTGCATTACTCCCAATGGCTCGCGGGCGCCCTCGCCGTTTTGCTGATCCTGTTTGGATTGATCGTTCCCAGACGCCTGCACCTTTCTTTGGCGATGGTAATTATGGTCGCGGGACTTTGTTGGTTCGGTTCCTTCGAATGGTTCCGCGAATCCATCAGAAAGCCCTACATTATTGTTGGATATATGTACGGCAATGGGGTTGAAGTCCGGGATACCGACACCTACAAAAGGGATGGTTATCTTTCCAAGATCGCCTACCGCTCCGGTGACGATGGCGCTGACCTCTTCCGCCATGCGTGCCGGAGCTGTCACACCATCCAGGGATACAACCCCCTCAAGCCCGCCTTCGACGGCACGGATCGTGCTTTCATCGGTGCAATTGTCCCGAATGCTCATCTCCTCCTGAGGGGCAACATGCCTCCGTTCCTGGGAACGGCAAGCGAAGCAAACGCGATCGCCGCGTACCTTGAGGCGCACCTTGATCGGCGGCCCCTTTCCGCGATTTACGGATTGCAGGGGATCAAGTTGGGGGAAAAGGTGTTCCAGGTCCGGTGCGGCAAATGTCATCCCATGGGCAGTCCGCAGGACAAGACAAAATCGCTCGCGGGTCTTACCCAGGATGATTACCAGAATCTATTAAATAATGCCGCCGATTACGGCCAGGGGATGCCGGCTTTTACTGGAGACGAAGCTGAGCGCAGCGCGTTGATCGCGTACTTCCGGACTCTCAAGGCAGGAGGGGAAAAATGACGCTTCCCGACTCGAGTTTCCTTCCATCTCCGCTGTGGCTGATAACGGCTCTGCATGTACTGACTTTGAGCCTGCATTTCGCTGCCATGAATTTTGTGCTGGGGGGCACTCTGATCGTTTTGACGGGAAGGTTCGACCGGCGTTGGGGAAACCCTACGATACGGCGCTTCATCGCCCTGCTCCCAGGCGCCATGGCAGCTACGGTGACGCTAGGCGTGGCCCCTCTTCTTTTCCTGCAGCTGGCGTATCCGCGGCAGATGTACTCGGCGTCAATCGTCAGCGGCTGGTTTTGGTTCCTGGTCATCCCGGCAGTCATTGGTGCCTACTACCTGCTGTATGCTGCTTCCTTCTCCGGGAAGGAAGGTGTTTCCAGCAAAGCTCGATTCCTGTGGCCGGCATTGTTCGCGCTCTTGTACGTGTCGTTGGTTTACAGCTCCGTTTTCTCCATGGCGGAACATCCCGACTTGATTCAGCGACTTTACGCGCAGAACCAAACGGGGTTTCAATGGAATCCCGATGCCGGGAACTACTTGCTTCGATGGCTGCACATGATCCTGGGGGCGGTTGCGGTAGGGGCTTATTTTGTCGGTCTGCTGGGCAAAGACGATCCAGAGACATTCCCAGTTGCCAAGAGGCTGTTTGGTTACGGGATGGCTGGGGCGGCCGCGGCCGGCTTTGGGTACCTTGTTTCCTTAAATGGGATCCTGGCCGGTCTTATGCGAACGCCGGCGATATGGGGGCTAATTGTGGGGATATTGCTATCACTCGGCTCCCTCCATTTCTTCTTCGCGCGCCGCTTCCTTCCCTCGGGCCTGGCTTTATTTGTCTCTCTAGTTCTGATGGTTATTAGCCGGCATCAACTGCGCGTACTTAGACTGCAAGGGCATTTCGATCCTGCCTCATGGAGGATTGCTCCGCAGTGGTTTCCGTTCCTGCTGTTCCTGATATGTTTTGCCAGTGCGGCGATACTCATTGTTTATATGGTGCGTTTGTTTTTCAGCAGCCGCCCCGATTCACCTTGATATCCGGCGGCGCTTGTACGGTATTGCTTAACAGACTTTACCCAAGAAAGAGTGGGGTATTCAGGGAGGTTTAGGAATCAGGAAACCTAGTTGCTTCGTTGACCAGAGCAAAATAGCCGGGCTAGCAAGGCCAGTGTGTACTGAGCAACTTTCATGTTGCGCCCCCCCAACGCGGTCCATTGATTATCCGCCCTCCCCCGATCTAACCTTAAGGCCATCCCGAGCGAAGGGCGAGTTCGGATTCCAAAGTCGTTGAAAGGGCGTTAGGTGACTGGGTTGTCAGCCGCGCCGGGAGGCTATTCTGTGAGGGAGCGGTCAGAAGCGGCTGCTTCGTTACAACAGAACCACTTCGTAGTCCATGGGTGGAAAAAGTGATCCCTGACGTCGTCCGTGGAAGCACCCAGCACTGAAAACCGGACAGGAAATAAAACCCGAGGGATTTTGCATTCGGAGGGAGCAGGGTGTATGTTGCTGGTCGCCGAGAAATTCAAGAATGAGCACAAGAAAGGGGCCCAACATGAAACGTAGAAATTTCGTCATTACCGCCCTCACGGGCACAGCAGCGGTCGTCACGCTACCTCGTGTGGCCGAGGCAGCGGCGCCCAATGCTTGGACCAACGTGTTATTTACTGAAGATAATCCAGGCCACTGGAAAGGTAAGGAAAAGCTGCACGTACCCATCGTCGAGATTAATGGTGACAAAATAACCGTCCGCACTCCTCATCCCATGAGCGAGGAGCATTACATCGTCAGCCACGCCGTGGTGCTCGACAATGGTACATTTATTAATCGAAAGACCTTCAACTGGAAAGACCAACCGGTATCTGAGCATTCCCTGCCCACTGGGTATAGAGGAAGCGTTACAATCACCAGCACATGTAATTTGCATGACATGTGGATTAAGAACATGAAGGTTTAAGTCCAGTTTCCTGTATCAAACAACGAGTTGGCAGAGGGCGCGGCGGGCCGTGGCGAAGGTGGAGTTCCACTTTGGGGAACCGTTCCCCCGAGTAGGCTTCCTCGGTCCCAACCAAAGAAAAATGGTGCGCTGGAACCCTTTGAGGAGCGTATAGTGTGGGGCTGTTGGGAGGTAAAAGGGAAATTCCCGGTATAATCGCGCGTGGCCGGGAGGCCAAGATGGAAATCCTGGTCGGGAGATTGTAGCGTTCAGCGCCAATGTGGAAGTAGGAACAACCCGGTCACCGCGAAGCTACCTCTCGATATTCAATAACGTGAGGAAATCATGCCTGAAGAATTGAAACCCGGTTGCGCCCGGCCGACCGGCGGTCCCGTTGGGGAATCGGTCGCGCCTGAGGACGCATTCCAGGAAGAGCACAAGGAGGAATCACCAGTGATCCTGATCGGAAAGAAAGCCCCGGACTTTACGGCCCCGGCATATCACAAGGGCAAATTCGTCAACGTCAAGCTCTCCGAGTACCTCGGCAAATGGGTGTTGCTCTGCTTCTATCCAGGTGACTTCACCTTCGTTTGAGCTACCGAGCTCTCGGCGGTCGCCGAGAAGTATCCGGAATTTCAAAAGCTTGGGGTAGAAGTCTTGTCCGCGAGTGTGGACAGCATGTTTGTCCACAAGATGTGGAACGACGAGGAACTCTCCAAGATGGTTGAGGGGGGCGTCCCGTTTCCGATGCTGTCGGACTCGGGCGGCAGGGTCGGTATGGTCTACGGTATCTACGATGAAGACTCCGGTGTAGAAACACGGGGCCGCTTCCTCATCGATCCGGATGGTGTCATCCAGGCGTACGAGGTTCTGACTCCGCCGGTGGGCCGCAACGTAGCCGAATCGATACGGCAGGTCCAAGCCTTCCAACTCGTCCGCGAATCCAACGGTACCCAAGCCACCCCGTCGGGCTGGCGTCCCGGCAAGCCAACGCTCAAGCCCGGAGTGGATCTCGTGGGCAAGGTCTGGAAGGAATGGAAAACAGAGATGGCGTTTGACTGACGCCCGTTGTTTTGCCGAATCGGCTGGTAGTTGAGGTGCGGTTTCCGGGCTGGCCCGTTGAGGTATGGCTGCGTGCGGAATGGTGAACAATCTCCACAGCCTCTCAACGATCGCTAAAATCCCCGGAGGGATTGGGGTACCAGGTTTTCCAGGCAGCGTAGGACGCCATGCTCGCTGAACTCAGACGAGTTGCCTAGAACAGCGTCCCAGTGATGCAAAGAAAAGTGGAACGCAACTCGATGTTATGCATCTTCTTCGGTAGAGCCCAGCCCTCGCAGAAGGATTCTGTGTGATGGAGGGTCTTATGGAGCCCAAGAAAACTTACAAGGTCTTTCGGTATGAAAGCGACGTGTGCTTGAAATCAGGCCGTCGAGGCACAGTCTGCTCCCCAGGAAAACCCGACTTGGAGGTATCAAGTCCGCCGGAATTCAAGGGCGAAGCGGGCATTTGGACGCCGGAGGAGATGTTTGTGGCTTCGGTGAATGCCTGCACTCTCATGACGTTTTTGGCATATGCTCGGCACAAAGGGCTGGATCTCGTGGGCTACGAAAGCGATGCAGAAGGGGTGCTGGAAAATATCGAAGGGAAATATCGTTTCACGGAGATCACCCTCCATCCACACATCCGAGTGAAGTCCCCGGAAGATGCCGAGCGCGCCCGAGAGATCATACAAGACGCCCAGGCCAACTGTTTCGTCACCAATTCGCTCTCATTGCCGGTGAAGATTTTTCCCGAAATCCGGGTGGGTTAGAGCAGGGCTCGGCGGAAAAGCTGCCGATTTTACGGGCGGAATCGGTCTTGCAAACAGAGAGGGAGTGACTTTGAACCGTTCGGGTTGGCTGCTGACGCGCCTCTGGGCGGAGGTGAGCGCCGGGATGATTCTGGAAGTTCCACGCTATCAGTGGCCGTCCCTGCGCACGATGGTACAAAAGGTCTGGCTGCGACTGCGCGACTTCATCCTTGTTAGCTGGCCGCTACTGATCGGGGGCAGTGCTGTGCTCAGCCTTGCCGAGTTCTTACGTAGGACTGCCAATCATCGCGCCGCGATCGTCATTCCAAATGACGAACAACGCTGGATCTCTTAACTGAGTATCATTGCCGGTTAGCCAACAGCCCTCGGAGCCCGCGCCTCTCCCGATCACGACGTTTTCTCAGCAGGTGAGGACGGTCTGGTTCTCACCCCTAGGAGGCTGTAAGCCGGGCACCAACCGATCGTAGCCGTGACCAAAGGCACAAGCCCAAGCCAGCCCCACGCAGTTCTGGGCCCGACGAAGACCAGCGACAGAATGGCAATGCCCACGACAACTCGAACGATCCTGTCTACAGTTCCGACATTGCGCATGTTAGGTTCTCCTTTCGGTCTAGTTAATCGTTAGAAGTCCATTTTACTACAATCTAATCCTCTTTCTCGTACAGGCCAACCCAAAGGGGGGAGCCGGCCGTTTCCGGCAGCGGTTCCTCTTCTCGAAATTGCGCATGCGCCCGCAATGTCGCCGGCCTCCGAACGGCTCGCCGCCGCACCGGCTGAGCCGACGCCCCAAAGCCACCGGACCTTGAGCTGCGCGCCATCTTTCTATCGTCATCATAATGCCCTCCCCGATTCTTACCTTCAGGCCGCACAGGCTTTGCTTCCACCCCAACGGCGCGAGCCTCGGCGTAAGTTGGATTGCTTCCCGCCTCCCCCCTGGCCTTTACGCCCCCAGAGAGGGTCGCTTGGCCAGCGGACCGGTGTGGGAGAGGCATTCGCGCAGTGACCCGGCAATCTGATCGTGGGTGCGCTTGTCGAGCGAGCAGTGTGCCGCCAGCCGCAACGCTCGATCCAGTGCGTCCTCGGAGACACAGCCGGTTTGGAGGACGCCTACCAAGGGTTGAACGGCCATCTGTTGGATTACTTGTAATATTCTGTCGCTTGCCTTCTTTGGCAAGCAGTCGTCGAGCAGGACCAGATCGAAGACGCTCGATCGCAACAACTCCAGTGCTTCTTGCCCACCCCAGGCCGTCGCTGTCTCGTAGCCCTGATTCTCCAGCAGCGCCTCCAGAGCAATCAGCTCACGTTCGTCGTCGTCAACAATGAGCACTCGTTTCCGATAGCTTGCTGCCATGACTCCTCCCCTCTGGAGCAATCGCGTGCTGGAATCGTCAAATTACGACACGAACTCCCTCGAGTACCCGAACCAAGGCCGACGCGAAGCCGGTCATGATTGCGACTCCAAGTCGCTCGCTGATTGCCCACACGATCAACGGAATGAGCAGGGCACAATAGGCGATTAGGGTGAAAATGAGGGAGGCTCGTGCGAGAATGTCGTACATATTCTTTCTCCATTACGTTACATGCCTTGGAGCCTTCTGTTCGACCCTCATCGTGTTGGCTCTGCTCCTCTCGCGAATCCGTTTCATCAGATGCTCTGTTTATGAAATCGTTACATGACCGAATTCCACAGTGCCCCGCCCGAAGAGTTGGGTTGAAAATTCTAAGGGTTTTAGAAATGCCAGATTGAATTTTAAGTGGGTTCGTGAGAGCGTATGATAGATAAGTTGTCGCAATTGTATCCTGCGGGGGGCTATGTGGAGGATGCTCGCCTCCGCCGGCCATCGGAATTATCGCCGAGGCGGCGTATGGGCTTTAATGAGCGATCCAAGCAAGACTCCGCGGATACCAGCTTGAGAGCAGTTCGGTAGGCCGCTACCGGAGCGCGTTCTTAAAGATCGGTCATTCGCAATAACCAACTGAAACCTAGCAATGCAGACCCTAGCTAACCGACCGTACGACATTATGGCTTTTGGCGCGCATCCCGATGACCTCGAGGTCGCCATCGGCGGAACGATCATTAAGCTCGTCCGCAAAGGCTTTTCGGTGCTCTTTGTCGATCTGTGCGATGGGGAACCGTCGCGGCATGGGGCGCGGGGGGAGCGCCACACACAGGCAGTCAAGGCCGCGGAGATCCTGGGGGTCGAACGCACAACATTGATGCTGCAGGATCGGTTGATAGTCGACACGGTTGAAGCAAGACTCCAGGTTGCCCGGTTGCTGCGCGAACATCGACCGCGCATTGTGTTCACGACTGCCGGCGCGGGCGTCCATCCAGACCACAAAGCGGTAACGGACATCGTCATCCATGGTGTGTTTTACGCCCGGCTCCCGAAATGGAACGAACTCGCCGTCGGAGAGCAATTGAAGGATACCGAGCCGCATGAAATTGATCGGCTCTTTTTCGGACACTGCCGGATGGAGCCAGCCTGGGAGCGCTTCGATTTCGCTGTCGATGTCAGCGACGTGTACGACGTGAAGATGGCCGCCATTCGTGTTTACGAATCGGTGTTTAGCGGGGATCAGGCTACCTTAGTGGATAAGTACAATGCGGAGGACCGATACGTCGGCAGTCTTGTCGGCGTCAAGTACGCAGAGGCGTTCCGATCACGCAACCCGCTGCTTGTGATGGGCCCAGAAATCTTTTTGAAGACTCGGTTCGGATGACCTGGGTACACAGTGCTCATGGATGAGGCTGGAAGAAGCATGGTCGGGGCGCGCTTCAGTACCGACTTTGCCTGCATGGCGCTCGCTGCCGGCTTTCGAGCCGTAGGCGACGTGAGGCCGGTTACCGTGCCGGGGGAGATCCAATGCCTGCCTCTTAGCCAAGCAACAACTCTTCTTTCTCCCAAATCGAAGAAACTCGGGTCGTATCGAAATTTCCGACCCGTCGGGGCTTGTACACGCCAAAGGGGGGCGCGACTGCGCCCTGAAAAATCTGCCGCGGAGTGCCGCTCCCGCCCATGGCAGTCATCGGGAAAGGTCTCTACTTCGTCAGGAGGCTGAGGAACCGTCTCGGCCCGTTCGCGATTTGGCGGCCGCAATATCAATTATCGCTTCGCCCTGTGAAGTGCCAGGAGGAAAGCCTCCCGCAGCTTCTTTGAGGGAGGAGGGATCTTGCGCACTTGATATCGGTGGCACGCCTCTATCGTGTTCTTCAGGCTTTCGAGGTAGGCGATGCAGGGCTCGCAGCCTTTCAGGTGGCGCTCCACCTCACGGCATTTCTTCACCGGAAGCTCGGCGTTCAGGTAGTCTGAGAGCATGGCGAAGATGTGTTTGCAACGCCGGTCAGGCATGGCTTTTACTCTTCCTTTCACTGAGATGCCGGGCATAGCCAGCCAGCGCATTGCGAACGAAGACGCGCGCCCGGTGAAGGCGCTTTTTCGTCGTTTCTTCGGAAATGCCCATCACCTCCGCCACTTCCCGGGTGTCGAGTTGTTCTATATCGCGAAGGATCAAGACCAGACGGTAATGCTTGGGGAGGGCCAAGATGGCGTCTTCCAGCCTGCCACGCAATTCCTCGTTTAGGACAGTCTCTTCCGGCGTAACCTGCCATGATTTTGTCGCCGGAAGTGACAGTGCGGAATCCGCTGGCATCAAGGCATCCAGTGAAAGGATTTGTGCAGGGGCAAAATTGCTCTTCCGGCGGCTCATCATGCACTGGGTCTTGGCCACTTTGTAAAGCCATACCGCCAGCGCCCGCGCGTCAGGAAACTCTCTGAGCTGTCGTGCCAAGCGGATCAGTGTTTCCTGGGCGGTGTCTTGAGCATCCTCGTGGCTTCCACAAACCTTCATGCCAAACCCGTAAACGACCCCTTGCAGCGTTTCGATGGCACGTTCGACATCCTGGTGATTCCCGGACTGGAGAATCTTGAGCGCTTCTTCGATTTGAGTATTCATCCAGTCCGTCCCCCCAAGGAAACTTACGGAAATCACGAGCCATTCGTAGTATCGCACTTCCCGACTGGGAATGCGATGCCGGCGCCCTCCTTTCGCTCTACCATTGCCATAAATCCAATGAAATCAATGCCGGTCCGGCAACTCCATGGCGCGGTAACTGCATTCATTTCTTCCGCAAGCGGTTTGACGCGCACCCCTTTCATATCCCCCCAAAAATTTTCTGTCACCTTTCCCTACAAATTGCATTTATGAGTATGAGGTAAGGGAAATGCAAGTGAACTCGCATGTTCAAGAAATCTGGTTGCGGCTGCTTGGCGCAGCCGATTCTTCCCCAACCCCGCACATTGAAAGAGTTCAAGAGGGCTACTACGCGGTGGTGCGCGAGGCCGCCGACCGGGCAGATTGTCATAGTGCATGTGACGATGCGGATTTCAGCGCGGTCAAACCCTTCATCCCCCATCTCGCCCGCACCCGCGCCGTTTACCTGAATCAGGAAGCCGCTTACGGCCTAACGAAGATTGCAAGTGTGCGTGACTGGGCGGGCCACCTCGGGAAACCAGTCGAGCAGGGCGCCCGCCACGCTTTCGCGATCGTGGACGCGGAGATCTTTGCCCGGGAGGTCTCCGCCACCTTCCGAGCGTCGGGTTGGAAAGTGGAACGTGTGGAAGACAGCCTCCTGGTGAACGAGGGGCGGTTTACGGAGAACGCAAACCTGCTGCGTACCATCGTGCAAATGGTTCTCTCGCGCAGCGCCTTTGCGGAGGCCTCCCTGGCATTGAAGGCCGAGCTTGACGAGCGCTTCTTGTTGGATGCCCAGTTGTTCGCACGCTTCAAGGAGCGTTTTGCCCAATACCGGCCAGCGGTCCTCGATCGATACTTCGCGGTTTGTCCGGACTGCTCACGTCTGGCCGCGGGTTGGGATTACTGGCAGGTTTCCATCTGCGCCCCCCCCGACGCGGCCGAGATTTTTGAGCAAGCCATGAAAGAGTTTGAAAGTTTGCTTGCCACGCCGCAAGAAGACTGGCTTCCTGCTTTCACGTCGGATTGCTGCGAGCAGAGCAACACAGAGAATTGAGGTGACCCTTGATTGAAGGCAAATTACGTCTATCTACCGTTGAAGGCGCCGGCCGCCAGTTTGTGGCGCAATCAGGCACCGGCCATGCGCTCGTCATGGACGACGCGAACGGCCACAGCGGCGCCAAACCGATCGAACTCGCACTGCTGGCGCTGGGTGGCTGCACCGCCTTCGACGTGATTGGCATCCTGCGCAAGAAGCGGCAGAAGGTTACCGGTTACGAAGTCGAGTTGCGCGCGGACCAGAACCCCGAACCGCCCACCTGTTTTACCCGCGTCGAAATCAAGCACAAGCTCCGCGGCCACATTGATCCGGAGGCGGTGAAGGCGGCCATTCATTTATCGGAAACCAAGTATTGCGCGGTCGGCATCATGATTGCAAAGACCGCCAAGATCGAGACCACCTTTGAAATCCTCCCGGAAGAAAGCCCGGAAAACCATAGCGAGGCAGCCTGATGGCACGCACGATCTTAACTCAAACTCTTCTGGCAATTCTTTGCTCTTGCCTGCTGGCAGGCGCCCAGACACCTGCGCCCACGGCGCAGAACCTGACGCTGCAAGAGGCTGTACGCGTGGCGCTGGAAAAAAACCCGACCGTGCAAGCGGCGGTTGCCTACACCCAGGCAGTGCACGAGGGCATTGCCGAAGCCAAGGCGGCGCGGCTCCCGCGGGTGGACTTTTCCGAAGGATTCTCGCGCGGCAATAATCCCGTTTACGTTTTCGGGGGATTGCTGACCCAACGACAATTCAACGCGAGCGATTTTGGTCTGAATTTTCTCAATACGCCTCCACCCCTCGATATTTTCCGCACGCAGTTCACCGCGGCCCTGCCTTTGTACGATGCCGGCCAGACTGGCCGCAGAATCAAGGACGCAAAACTGAGCGCGCAAGGCGCCGGCGAAAATGGCCAGCGTACGCGTCAGGAAGTGATTTTCAGTGTCGTGAAAGCCTACACGGATGAACTCCTGGCGCGGGAGAACGCGCGCGTGGCGGAAGCGGCGGTCAAGTCAGCGCAGTCGGACCTCCATCGCGCCGAAGCTCGGCAGGAGGGAGGCCAAGCAGTGCCTTCCGACCTCCTGAGCGCACAGGTGCAACTCGCCCAGGCGCAGGAGGACTTGTTACAAGCACGGAACGCCGTGGACCTTGCTCATGCCGCGCTCAATGTGGCCATGGGATTATCTGAGGACGCCGCCACCATCGTCGAGCCAGGACTCAAGGAATCGAGCTTTGAAGCCGGCGCGCTGGCCGACCGCCAACAACTTGCGCTCAAGAACCGGCCCGATCTTCGCGAAGCCGACTTGGGAGTTGAGCGCGCCGCCAACGGCCAGCGCATGGCCCGCGCGGAGTTCCTGCCCAAGGTGAATGCGTTTAGCTCGTGGGAAGAGGATAACCAGACGTTTCTCACCCGCGGTGGCAACAACTGGACGGCGGGGGTGAGCCTGAACTTCAATATTTTCGATGGGGGAGCGAACCGGGCTCGCCTGGCGGGCGCGCGCTACCGGCAAAGCCAGGCCCAAGCCCAGGTGGCGCAAATGGCCGCCGGCGTCAAACTTCAGGTACGCGAGGCCTACCTGAACCTGACCACCGCGCAGCAGCGCGTGGAGGTCTCACGGCAGGCGCAGTCGCAAGCCGAGGAAAGTCTGCGCATCATCCAAAATCGCTATGAAACGGGCTTGGCGACGATCACCGACTTGCTGCAAGTCGAAACTGCCCGCACCAACGCCCAGAAAAATTACTTGAACGCCTTGTTCGATTATCGCCTCAGCTACGCAGCGTTGGAATTGGCTACAGGCGAGCTTGCGCCTGATTCCCCGGCCGTCACCCAATAGGACGCCCGGCACAGTCTGTAAAGGACGAAATACCTATGCATCGAAAGAGAATCCGTTCCTTACTCATCATCATCACCACCGCGGTGGGGTTCCTCACCGCTTGCACTTCCAATGAAAAGCGCCCGGCAGAGCCCGGGCCGCTCGTCACCGGAGTACAAACTGAAATTGTGCATTTCGTGCCCGCGCCAATGCTTTACCAAGCGGAAGGCGTCATCCGCTCCGCCAACACCGCCATCCTGGCGGCGCAAGTGGGCGGCACGGTCCGCGAAATCCACGTGAAGGCCGGCGACCACGTCAAGCGCGGCCAGCTTCTCGCGGTGCTCGACGACCGCAGCGCGCGCGCACAGGTGCAAGGGGCCGAGGCGGGGGTGAACGAAGCCATCCAGGGAGAGGCGGAAGTCGACCAGGCAGTCAAGGCCGCCACTGCCGACCGAAAGTTTGCGGAAGCAACTCTTAACCGGTACAAAGCGTTGCTCGCCAAGAACTCACTGAGCCGACAGGAATACGATGGAGCGGAGGCGCGCTATCAGGGGGCGCTCGCCAACGAACGCGCCATGGAAGCAAAAAAACAGCAAATTCTGTCTCGCCAGCAACAGGCGCGCTCGCAGCGGGATTCCGCGCAAACCTACCTTAGCTACTCCAGCATTGTTTCGCCCCTCGACGGCATCGTGACCGCAAAATCCGTGGATACGGGAACCGTGGTGATGCCCGGCACACCGCTGCTGACGGTGGAAGACACCGTGCGCTATCGCCTGGAAGCGAGCCTTCCGGAGGAGTATCTCCCCTACGCTAAAGGCGGTGAGAGCGTCTCCATCTCGACCGAGCACGGCCAATACGAAGGGCGTGTTGCCGAAGTTGTCCCGGCGGCGGATGCTACCAGCCACACCTTCCTGGTGAAGATTGATCTTCCCCCCGACTGCAATTGCCGCTCCGGTGAATACGGGCAAGCGAGTTTCCCCCTCGGGGAAGCAGAACGCCTGGCCGTACCCAGCTCGGCGGTCATCGACCACGGCGAGTTACAGGGAATTTTCGTCGTGGCCGCGGATGGCAATGTGGAATACCGGCTGGTGAAAACGGGAAAGACTTTCGGGAACCGAGTGGAGATTCTCTCCGGCCTCGCCGCGGGAGAAAAGGTTGCCGTTTCCGCGACTGATCGCTTGCGCGATGGTGCGCGCGTGGAGGGCCTATGAGCACGCGCAAACTCGGTGCCGCCGGACACATCGCCCACTACTTCATCAACTCCAAGCTCACCCCGCTCATCATGGTGTTTGCGATTCTGTTGGGCGCGTTTGCCGTACTCGAAACGCCCCGTGAGGAAGAGCCCCAAATCATCGTTCCCATGATGGACGTTTTTGTGGAAATGCCCGGCTCGACCGCGCAGGAAGTGGAGCAGCGCGTCACCACCCCGATGGAAAAGCTCATCTGGGAAATCCCCGGCGTCGAATACGTCTACTCCATCACGCGCCCGGGGCTCAGCATGGCCATCGTGCGCTTCAAGGTGGGTGAAAAGGAAGAAGACTCCATCATCAAGCTCTATAACAAGCTCTATTCGCACTTCGACCTGATTCCCCCCGGGGCCTCGAAGCCGCTCATCAAGCCGCGCTCGATCGACGATGTTCCCATCCTGGCGCTCACTTTATGGAGTAACCGCTACGACAGCTACACGCTGCGCCGGGTCGCCAGTGAGGTCGATCGTGAGATCAAGAGCATTGACGATGTTTCCCAAACGCAGATTATCGGCGGCGAGCGCCGGCAAATTCGCGTGCTGCTCGATCCTGCCAAGATGGCTGGTTTCGGGGTGGCGCCCGCCATGGCCATGGGCACCATCGACAGGGCCAACCAGCGCCTGCAAGTCGGAGAGTTTGCAGCGGCGAATCAAGAGTACAACGTTGAGACCGGCGACTTCCTCCGCAACGCCGACGACGTGGGGCGCGTGGTGGTGGGGGTTTCCTCCGGCCACCCGGTTTATCTCCGTGATGTCGCCGAGGTTCGCGATGGTCCCGAGGAGCCTGCGAACTACGTGCTCTTCGGCTACGGTGCCGGCGCCAAGGTGAAATCGGCAAGTCCCCTCGGAGAGTCGCCGGCGGTTACACTCAGCATCTCCAAACGCAAGGGCAAGAACGCCGTGGTGGTGGCCGACCGCGTCATCGAAAAAGTGGAAAGTTTGAAAGGAAGCTTGATTCCGGCCGGGGTGGAGGTCACGGTTACGCGGAATTACGGCGCGACGGCGCAGGAAAAATCGAACGAACTGCTCAAGCACCTGCTGCTGGCCACTCTCTCCGTCACCTTGCTGGTGGCTCTAGCGCTCGGCTGGCGGTCGTCGATCGTGGTCCTGGCGGCAGTGCCCGTCACTTTGGCCCTGACGCTGTTCATCTATTTCATCTACGGATACACCCTCAACCGCGTGACCCTCTTCGCCCTCATCTTTTCCATCGGCATCCTGGTGGACGACGCTATCGTGGTGGTGGAAAACATCACCCGCCACTTCCACCTGCCCCAAAACAAGGGGAGGCCGCTCGCCGAGGTCGCGGTGGAAGCGGTGGACGAGGTCGGCAACCCCACCACGCTCGCCACCTGGACGGTGATCGCCGCCGTGCTGCCCATGGCTTTCGTGGGCGGGCTGATGGGGCCTTATATGCGACCCATTCCGGTGGGCGCGTCCATGGCCATGCTCTTTTCCCTGCTGGTGGCCTTTATCGTCTCGCCCTGGGCGGCACTGCGCGTGCGCAGCCGCTCGGAACAACACGCGCTGGCCGAGGAGGAACAGGAGGGGTGGGCCGGCCACATTTACCGGCGCATGATGAATCCCCTCATTCGAGACGCCCGCAAGCGCCGCGCTTTCCTGGTGTCGGTGGTGCTGCTCCTGCTGCTCGTGATGGCGCTGCCCCTGCTCAAGATCGTTAAGGTGAAGATGCTGCCCTTCGACAACAAGAGCGAGCTTCAGGTGATTGTCGATATGCCGAACGGGACCACCCTGGAGCAGACCGCGCGCGTCACGCGCGAAATTGCCCGCCGCATCGCCCAGGAGCCGGAGGTGATAAACTACCAGGTTTACGCGGGCGCCGCCGGGCCTTACAACTTCAACGGGCTGGTGCGGCACTATTTCCTGCGCCAAGGGCCCAATCAAGCCGACATCCAGGTGAACCTGTTGCCGAAGGATGAGCGCTCCGAGCAGAGCCACGACATCGCCAAGCGCTTTCGGACGGCCATTGATCCGATCGGGGACCGCTACGGCGCGCGGCTGAAGGTGGCGGAGATTCCGCCCGGCCCGCCAGTGCTCGAAACGCTGGTGGCGGAGGTTTACGGACCCGACTACAACCAGCAGATCGAAACGGCGCGCAAGATCCGCGACGACTTCAAGCAGACGCCCGGCGTGGTGGACGTGGATTGGTACGTCGAAGACCCGCAGCCCGAGTACCGCTTTGTGGTGGATAAGGAGAAGGCGGCCCTCAGCGGCATTGACGCCGATCAGATCGCCCAGACCCTGCGCATGGAGGTGAGCGGGGCGGTGGTGGGTCTGGCGCACCAGCCCAAAGAGAAGGAAGACGTCGATATCGTGCTCGAGTTGCCGCGCGCAGATCGTGCCAGTGTCGCCGATCTTGGTGCACTCCGCCTGATCTCCCGCAGCGGAGCTATGGTTCCGCTCAACGAGCTCGTTCACGTGGACCAGGGCACGATAGAACAGACCATCTATCACAAGAATCTGAAACGCGTGGTGTATGTCACGGGCGACGTGGCGGGGCAATTGGAGAGCCCGGTGTACGCCATGATCGGCCTCACGAAGAAACTGGACGCATTGAGAACCCCGCAAGGCGCCAGCGTGGAGCGCTACCTCACCGAGCAGCCCTTTCTAACGAATCGGATTGCGATGAAGTGGGACGGCGAGTGGCAGATCACCTACGAAGTGTTTCGCGACCTGGGGCTGGCGTTCGGAGTGGCCCTAGTGCTGATCTACGTAATCGTGGTGGCCTGGTTCCAGTCCTTCCGCGTGCCGCTGGTGATCATGGCGCCGATTCCCCTCACCCTGGTCGGCATTTTGCCCGCGCACGCGATCATGGGAGCATTCTTCACCGCCACTTCCATCATCGGCTTCATCGCGCTGGCGGGCATTATTGTGCGCAATTCCATCCTGGTGGTCGACTTTGCGTACTTGCGGCGCCAGCAAGGCGTGCCGCTGGAGGAAGCGGTGATTGACGCCGGCGCGGTGCGCTTTCGTCCGATTCTGCTGACCGCGGCCGCTGTCGTCGTAGGCGCCTTCGTTATTCTCTTCGACCCGATTTTCCAGGGACTGGCTATTTCGCTGATGGCCGGCGCCGTGGCTTCAACACTACTCTCGCAACTCACCACGCCCATTCTTTATTACCTGAACGCGCGTCGGGAGGAAAAGAAAGAGGGCGACGCTACGGTATAGTGAATTCCGCGGCGCCCGGAAGGAGGAAAATCCATGGATATCAATCGTTGGTTGAGAATGGTGGCCGGTGCGTTTGTGCTGGCTTCCCTAGCCCTGGGTTACTGGGTAAATCCCAAGTGGTATCTCTTGACAGCTTTTGTGGGGCTCAATTTGCTCCAATCGGCGTTTACCAACTGGTGCCCGATGATGACGTTCCTACGCAAATTGGGCGTGAAGCCGTAACAAGGTTTAATTCTCTCCGTGGATTGGGGGTGAAACATCCGATGAGTAACTTTGCGCCTAAACGTATTCTGTGCCCGGTCGATTTCAGTGAGCATTCGGCCACGGCCTTGCGAGTGGCGGGGGGGATCGCCAAGGCCTTTGAGTCGGAGGTGGTGGTCTTGCACGTGCAGCGCCTGGAAGCTCCGGTTTATTTCACGGTGGCTCAGGTACAAGCGCTGAAGACGCAACTTCGCAGGAGCCTCCGAGCGGCCAAGCAACAGGTTGCCGCGTTCGCCAGCAAACACCTCACGGAGGCGGTAAAGCAAACCGTACTGGTCATGGAGGATGATCCCGTTGCCGCTATCCTCAAAACGGCACACGACTGGGACGCGGATCTGATCGCCATGGGAACCCATGGCCGTGGAGGCCTGACGCGGGTTCGGCTGGGATCGATTGCCGAGAGCGTTTTGCACCAAGCGGAGGCTCCCATCCTCACCGTGGGTCCCCACACGAAACTTCCCCCCACGGTGGATGCTCCCATTCGTCGAGTGCTCTGCCCGGTAAATTACAGTCCTTCTTCGCAAACTGCCCTGGAGCACGCCGCGGCGCTGGCGGCAAAGACAGGAGCAGAACTAATTGTTGCCCACATCGAGGAAAACCCTGTCGGCAAGAACGAGCAGGCTTCACTGGAGCAGCTCTGTAAATGGGTTCCTGCAAACATTCGTGCCCACTGCGCCGTCAAGGAAGTGGTCAAACAAGGAAGCGCCGCTCAGCAGATCGTAGACGAGGCAGAGAAATCTAACGCCGATTTACTGGTGATCGGCGCCCAACCGCGAAGCCTTCTGGGTACGGTCCTGCTGGGATCGACTACAGACCTCGTTATCCGCGGCGCCGCTTGCCCGGTTTTGTCGGTTATGTACAACGATATCAAACCCAAGGAGTGAAAGAGGGACCCATGCCCATGTTTGAGTACGCATGTCCTCGCTGTGGACATGTCTTCGAAAAACTCGTGTTGTCCCGCAACCAGGACTTGCCTGAGTGCCCCAAATGCGGATGGAAACGGGTGGAACAGAAGTTCTCGGCATTTGCAACCGCTGGCGCCACAAGTAAGTCTGCTGGCGGCGTCTGTGCCCCTTCGGGTAGCGGTTGAAGGCTCTGATTAGGGAGCAGGCTGCTTCCTCTGGAATTTGCTACTCACCCTTTTTATTCGGATACTGGTTTTCCAATGAAAAAGGTCCATACTCCCTAGAGTCCGCCCTCGTGTTGCCTTCCCGCCGCTCTGACAGTGTCGGCGCCCGCAATCAGCGGATTTTGGAGCTCGGTACCCTGCCTGCGGATGCCCCTCTCCCACGCTTCCAGTGCGGCCTCGCGAACGCCCTCGCAGGGCTGGGGGCCAGGGTGGCTAGCTACGCCCTCCCTGTACCACTCTTTCATTCACTCCCTGCCGGTTTATCCCGGCGCTATCCAGAGCTCCGCTCGTTCTGCGCCAGCCGGCGTGGAAATCCCAGCCTAAACCGGAGCCCAAACGACCTTTCTCTCCTGGGTGAGACCTGCCACGGGCGTCTCACTCCCGTGTACCGGCACGGCCAGGATGGCCGTGGCACATCGAGCTTGCATTGGTCTGTATAATTGAAGACGTTCTGTATCTAGCAGCTTTGGAGTAGACGTCTATGAACAGCAAGCTTACGGAGGCCATTGGCTTGAAGACTAACGCGGTGGCATTGATCTGGTCTGACACGTTGCCCGAGGGCGCGATCAGCTTCAAGCCTGGGCGATGGGGCTGTGTAATGGCGGTGTTTGCCACGGTTGCCGCCAAGGGCCGGGTGGGCGCTTTCAGCCGCGACACCTTCGGTTGCTGGGGCGGGGGAGTCGGCCTGGGTTTTGGCAACTGCTATCAAACGTTTCCGGGCGGCATCGCGAGCTTCTGTGGCTTCCTTGCCGGCGGCAACAAGGGGACAGCGGAGGGCGGAGCCATCGGCGAGCAGATGGCCGGTTGGGGCGGCCAACGTATGGCCGAGGACTTCCTGGAAGGCGAGAGGTATCTAAAAAGCCCACAGGTTACGGAGCGTTTTCTCGAATACGTGCCGATGCGCGATATCCCGGCCAAGTACGTCGTGATCAAGCCGCTCGACCACGCTGATCCGGATAAGGAGGACATCAAAAGCGTCACCTTCTTTGTGGACCCCGATCAGCTTTCCGCACTGGTCATTTTGGCTAATTACACAGATCCCGATCGAGAAAACGTTTGTGTACCATGGGCGGCAGGTTGCCAGGTCATCGGGATTTTCGGATATCGCGAACTGGAACGGGAGCATCCGCGCGGATTGATTGGAATGACTGACATTTCGGCGCGCAATACTGTACGCGCTTCGCTGCCGAAAAACCTGATGTCATTTACGGCGCCATGGCCACAGTACCTCGAAATGGAGGGCAATGTAGACTCCAGCTTCCTGCACCGGCAAACCTGGCGCGAGTTGAGGGAAAACGCCTAGCGTGGTGGCCAGTAATCGGGTGGACAATGTAGCGCCGTCCTTTAGGGCGGCACATTGCGGGCCAAAGCCCCAGCGCAACAACCGCAGCATGGTACAGGTATTATTTGGACACCACCTAGCAATTATGGATCGTGCTCGGGGAGTTGATCAGATTGAGATGAACCCGAGGCGAATGAGGGTAAGAGAAGCAATCGCCACAATCACCCAAAGCAAAATCCCCTGAAGGAGGGGACGAGGGCCAACTTGTTTCAATGTTGATCTTGAAATCCCTGTGCCGATCAGATAGAGAGTAACCGTCAAACCCGTTTTTCCCAATGTGTTGAGGCGGGGATACAGCGGGCCAAACAAAGGCAGGAACGTGCCGGCAACCGCAGCAAGGCAGAAGAGCAAAATAAACCAGGGCCACTTGATCCGGGTCTTGCTCCTTTTAAAGATTGCCACAGCAATTGCCACCGGGACAATCCACAGCGCTCTGGCCAGCTTGATCGTAGTCCCGATCATTAAAGCTACAGAACCGTATTTTGCCGTGGCGCCCACCACTGAACTGGTGTCGTGGATGGCGAGCGCGGACCACAATCCGAATTGACTCTGGGTAAGGTGCAGGGCGTACCCGATAGCTGGAAAAAGAAACAGGGCAACCGAATTCAGCACGAACACCGTTCCGAGCGATACGGCCATCTCCTCTTCTCCTGCGTTCAAGACGGGTCCCATGGCTGCTATGGCGCTCCCGCCACAGATGGCGGTGCCTGCGCTGATCAGGAGCGCCGGCGTATGCTGAACCTTGAATAAGCGGCCAATGCCGAGCCCGAGGAGCATGGCAAAGCTAATGCTGATCGCGGTGTACAGGAATCCGCTCCGGCCCGCCCGCACGACCTCATGCAGGTTCATTCCAAAGCCCAGCCCAACAATGGATGCTTGGAGGAGGAAGGCGGAAAGCCTTTTGGCGTCGAGGTGATACGGGTGCGCGAACGACAGGCCGTAGATCAGCCCGGCGAGCAGCGCCCAGGGAGTTGAAATCAGGCCACTGGCAGCCACGACCAGGCCGATAAAGAAAATGTTTTTGGTGTTCATGCAGGATCCATTGTCGCTGCACTTACACCTCGGCGTCCAAGCAGTAATACTTATTGCTCATGCATGTGGCTTATCGCCTGCATTAACCCCATGCCGGGTGCGCCTATGAGTGATTGGTGAATTGGCCGACGGCTGTAAAAGACTAACTCTCTGCGGATTGGACGAGGGATCGGGTCTTTGACCGTGGTGGACTTATCACGTCGTGGCGAGATCGCAAGAAATTGAAGAATGCGAGTGCAATCCCTTGGGGTTCTTGGCCAAGGGGATACGCCACACTGAGGGGTCGTGTGATACGAATTCCGCGGATCGGCACGACTCGAAGTGAACCAAGTTGTAGCTCTTTGCTGATCGACCAGAGCGAGGCAAACCCAATCCCCAGGCCCGCTTCCACTGCGGTAATGATGCCCACAGTGGAGTCGAATTCCATGCCCAGATTAAGGTGCTTGGCCTTGACGCCATGCTTCTGTAAGGCCATCTCGACGACGCGGCGCGTTCCCGAGCCGCGCTCCCGCATGAGCAGCCGCTCCTGCTTTAATTCCTCGGGGTCAACAAAGCCACGCTCACTCCATTCGTGGGCGGGAGGTACCATCAGTACAATCTCATCTTCGAGGAAAACCTCGGTTCGCACATCCCGACGGAGGGTCGGACCCTCGATGAATCCAACCGAAACTCTACGCGCCACCAACGCTTCCAGCACTTGCTCGGTATTGCAAGTGGTGACGTAAAGCCGGACCTGAGGGTGCTGCTGCTGAAACGGCCCTAAGAGGTGAGGCAAAATGTACTGCGCAATCGTCAACGATGCACCGATCCGTAGCTCGCCCCGTTGCCCATCAGCAAAGTGCGATAAAGCCGCCAGCGCCGAATTTTCCAATTTCTCGATTTTGCCTGCATATTTCAGCAGCGTCACGCCGCCAGGGGTGAGCGTGATGTGACCGCCACTGCGATCAAACAGTTGCACGCCCAGGTCCTGCTCCAAAGCTTTGATCTGTAAAGTGATGGCGGGCTGTGTCAGGCAGAGTTCCTCTGCCGCTCTCCGGAAATTCAAGTGTTTGGCCACAGCACGGAAAACCTTAAGCCGGAAATTCTCCATGCCGGTAATCTTACCTGGGTTGTAGGGCATTGCCTATAGAGTTTCCGAGGCAAGCTGCCTTCTGAGTTCCACGTTGTTCGAAGCAGCAGTCCAAAAATCACGCGGTCGAGTAAGTTAAGGCTTTCGGCGAGGCGATCTTGCTTGGTTCAAGAGCCCCTCGAAGCGCGCAGAGCGACGCCGGACTTGAAGCTACCACTCCTGCTATTGGCGCTCATTCGTCCGAATCTCGCCTCCCCGAAGCCTTCCCCCCTGTCCACGAGCAGCGGGCTGCGGACCCGAAATGTCTCTGCGTACTGTGCGCCTATCCTTACCCACTCGTCAGGCTGTACAGCAGGACCGCAAGCACCATGAGTGTAATCACGACGTATATGGGCACGTTCTGTGGGCACCTCACAGAAGCCCATCAATTATTCCTTGTCGATGCGGTTATCCGCCACGGTCTTTACCAGGACGCGATCTTTGACGCCAGCCTGACCGTAAGACCGCAAAGCAGTCAAACTGTGGAGCGTAGGGTTTGATATCCAGCAACGGGGTTCGGTCCAAGATATCCACCCCCCCAATGGCAAGACCGTTCCCACGAACTTCCAATAGGCGAACAGCGGACATACCGATTGGATTCGGACGCGCTGGCGCACAGGTAGCGAACACTCCATGTGCCGTATTATCCAGGGAAGGCTTGATGACCAAGGCGCACTCTTCAAATCTTGCGCGGTCGAACCAATGGAGAAGCCAGATCCGCTCGAAGCCCTCCAGGTCGCGCAGCCCCGGAACGAACTCATCGAAAACCTCCACCGTGCCCTCCACACCTTCCGCGGCGTGAGGCTGTATCGGCGTACCTGTTGCTTCCCGAAACGGAGAATGGATAATCCCAATGGGTTTGATCTACATGTTTGGTTTTCGCAAGGAACTTGTTCATCAATTGTTGACGATAATCTCATTGCGGGGAAGATTTAAATCATTTCGAGGAAGCAGATGGATCCATCACAGAAAGCAAGTGTGGGTGACAATGAGCGGCAATTTCCAACATACATATTATGGGAAGTTGTGCCGGGTAATTGACACTGTGTCCGCCCGTCACCGTGAACCTACGCGCATTGACCTTGCGTTATGAGATCAATTTGCCAAAAGGATCCGCCCGGACTATCTTGGTTCAGGGCATAATCAGATGTTCCACAGCAATCTTGACGGAACGTTTGCGGATGCCGTGCGTGCGCTGAGACTCGGCGGTGCGTGTGTGGTTTTTAGGAAGCTGCAGGGAAAAGAATTTTGCATGCGACGCTGCCTTCCCGGCAACGATGTGCCGGGCAAATTTGTCCCCGGTGCCTCCGCGCAGGACTGTTCTCCCGGTTGGAACCCTGTCACATTCCCTGATTGCCATCCGATCTGCAAAGAATCCCAAGAGGGGTAACCACAACTCCAAAGAGGGCGCACGAACCCATCGCCCTCAGGAAGGAATGCCCGATGAAACTCCGCCTTCGGGGAAATTCAATTCGCTTTCGCTTAGGCCAAAGCGAGGTCACCCAGTTGGTGAAGGATGGCCGTGTACATGCATCAATCCAGTTTTCAGCGTTTCCGGGAAGTCAGTTGAGCTACACGGTGGTCACTTCTCCTAACGACAAGGAAATCACGGCCCACCTCGCCGACAATCAAATCAAGGTTACGGTGCCCGAAGGCTTGGCACTCGAATGGGCGAATTCTGAGCAGGTCGGATTGAAACACGTGCAGCCAATAGATCGTGAGCTTAGCCTCTCTATACTGATCGAGAAGGACTTCCAGTCTCTGGAACCGCACCCGGGCGAAGATCAGTCCGATAACTTTAAAAACCCTTTCGAAGGAAGTAAAGACTGCAACCATCCTTGAGCAGAGGGTGAGTTCCTTGTATGCATGACGTGAGCGCCTTTGTGCTTTCAGGCGGCCAGAGTACTCGGATGGGTGGCGACAAGGCGCTGCTCCCCCTCCACGGCAAGACCTTGCTTGAGCGGGCTCTCAGCTTGGCGCACCAAATTGCGCCGAGAGTGGCGATTCTGGGGCCGCGGGAAAGATACGTGGCGACGCAAGAGTGGATCATCGAAGATGAATTCCCAGGCTGCGGCCCCTTGGCCGGAATCCATGCGGCATTGCAAGCGACCGAAACTGATCTGAATGTGATACTGTCCATTGACATTCCCTTCGTCCCTCTGGATTTCCTGGCTTACCTGATCGAACGTGCCCAATCATGCCCAGCGGCCCAAGTTGTGGTGCCCCGCATGGGCGGTATCGTCCAAGGAACCTGCCTTGCATGTCGTCGTGTTTTCCGCACTGTGTGCGAACAGCAGCTGCGTTTCGGGTTCTACAAGGTGGAGGATGCAATTAGGATTGTGAGGCCAGAGTATATCGAGGAAGAAGAGATGCGTGGACGCGGGTTTGATCCGGATATGTTCAGGAACCTCAATACACCGGACGATCTCACCGAGGCTCAGGGTTGTGAGCTCTAGCACACGGGGGGGCGTGCAACAATCTCCTGGGCTCTTGCCACGTATGGGCAATGCCATTCAGAAACCCAAATGATTTGGTGAACAGCACTGGATCTGGCAGTGAGCCTTTCCCGTTCCTGTGCGTCGCCAAAACTGGGCTCGACACGAATTTAGTCGAGCCTTTCAGATCATAATGCGTAAGATCGTATGCCATGCTGAATTCTTCTCGGCTGCGCTTGCGGAAATCTCACCCTTGAATCTTTTTACTCTCTCCTGCCGCTGCTAGCAATGATTCATCACCGCCGCTTGATAGAGGGCGCTGTCACTGCGCACATAGATTTTCTCCCGGTCGGCAGTTGCGCCTCGCAGCATTGCACGTACCCTACTGCCCCCGCTCCCGCCGGTTCATTCCCGGCGCGAGACTCGTGGTGCACGCAAACCTCCTCCACATTTAGTGAACCGAGCCGGCGGTCGCGGAAAGCCGCGGATCTTTCGATCCTCGTTGGTCGATCCCCGTTTCCGGGAGAAATCAGGTCGCCAGGAAAGCGACTTCGTGTCCTCATGCAAGTTATCGTTCATCCATACTCAAAACCTTTAGTACCGGAAATAAAAACAATTACATCTATGAGATTGACCAACATCGTGTGAATTTGTGTTATTTGTCATCGATAGCCATATTTATGGCCGGCTAGGTTCGCACTTTGCCTCGGGCCTTGGGTTCAGGAGTGTAAATTGGGGACTTTGACCCACTAAGCCTCAGTCCTTTCCTCCGCGACGAGAAATAAGGAGTCCGGCTCGTCGCCTCTGAATCGTCGAATCAGGTCACCAATGGCCCAATCTGCGCGCTCACCGAGAACTGGCGATTCGGGGAACATTTGACCAAGACAATAAAACAATTACTCCGTTTAGTTAGAGTAACTATCGTCCTCTGAGTCATTTATGACGGTCATCAAGATGCTCCTCCTTACAGGGCTGCGTCAAAACTCGTTTCGGATTATTGCACGTTCCAGGAACTTCATGGGGATCGGCAGTCAGTGTTCAATTTCTGATTGCCAAAAATGCCCCCGTGGCTTCCTCACCCACGGACCATCCGAGTAGGTTCATTTTGTCGATGGCTAAATCAACGCGAGCCCGGCACATAATTCTCATTGTTGGACTGGGACTGTCACTCGCACCAGTGACGTTCGCGGCAGGAGCGCATACCCTCAAGAGTCGCGGCCAAGGCGACGCTTTCGTCCAAGGCAAGCGACTGAGGGATTCGCAAGGGCTCACGTGGACAGATCAAGCTGAAGCGCAACCTAATTTGATAATTGTCCAGGCACTTGAGGTGCGCCCTGGCCCCCTCTCCCGTCGCTTTCCCCAGGGTAGCCGTTTGGTGAGGCTGGCTCCCTCCGAACATTCTGCCCACTGCCTGACTCTGGAATTCTTCACTGCGGCAGATCCTCGAACGTCTTTTGACGGTGCCCGGGTGCTTTTCGCCGGCAAGAAAACGGCGGATTCAGTTTGGCAAATATGGGAAATTAACGCGGACGGCTCAGGGGCCCGACAAATCACCCACTGCCCGACCGACTGTCTGAAGCCCGTGTACCTGCCTCGCGGGCAAATTGTCTATACCGCGCTTCCAGAGGGACCTGCGGGTGGAACCTCCAGCGGCTCCGCGGCGCAGCTTGTCCCACCTCGGGCCAACTCGGCCACCTGGACCGGTACATCTTCTCAAATCTGGGTCAGCAAAGCGGATGGATTTGACGCCCACCCGATCACTTTCGGCCCGGGTGACTTCCAAGTGGAAACGGTTTTGAAGAATGGCATGATCCTGGCGACGGCGCGCTCCCCGCTCCTTCCATCAAACGGACTGCCTGCCGACCGCGAGCTTTACACCTTGCGGCCCGACGGCACCGGCTTGGCAACGCTGCGCTGCGATCACCAGCACCCGGCAATTCGCAGCCAAGCACAAGAACTCGACGACGGCGCGGTGGTCTTCGTGAAGGCTCCACTCACCAGCGGGAGCCTCGGCGGGGATCTAGCCTGGATTCGCCGCGGCGCATTGCACAATGCACCGCTCACGGCCCCGCCAATTCTCGCTTCGTCGCCACAGCCCCTTGCCGCTGATGAGATGCTGGTGGCGCGCGCATCCACCTCCACCCCGACGACAGGAAAGAAACTGACCCTCTACGCCTTCGATGCGGCGGTGGGCAGGTTTGTCACACCTATCTACGAGGACCCGAAGCTCTCAACGGTGGAGGCCATCCCCGTGGCGGCCCACGAACCACCTCGTTGGTATTGGAGCACGCTAAACCCCGAGCTTCAGAAGGGCTACTTCGTCTGCCTCGACAGTTATCTGGCCGTGGGCGTTCCCCACGGGCGGATTACGGCAAAGCTCACTCGAGTTCGTGTGCTGACGCTCGATGCCGCTACCCAAAAGGAGATCCTTTTGGGAGAAGCACCCATGGAGGAAGATGGCTCTTTCTACATCGCCGTGCCGCCCGATAAGCCGGTGAGATTCGAAGTGCTCGATGGCGCGGGCCATGTGGTCCGCGCGCAGCGGAGCTGGATCTGGGCTCGCTCGGGCGAAGAGCACGGCTGCGTGGGTTGCCATGAGGACCGCGCCGTGGCGCCGGAGAACCGCTGGCCGTTGGCACTACAGCGCTTTGACACGCCCACGCGCCTGGGTGTGGTGGATCATCCTGTGAGCGCACACTGAGGTAGTAATGAAGATTTCTCTCCTTCGACAATCGGTTCTCGCGGTAATTGCCGCCAGCTTGCTGTGGACGAACCTCCAGGCCCCTGCCCAGAGCCCCGCGCCCAAAAGTCCTCCTCCCTCCTCCCTCGTGACCTACGAGGACGTCACCGAGAAGGCCGGCATTCACTTCAAGCATTCCTTCGGCGAGCAGAAGCTCAGTTCGATCATGGAGGCTACGGGCTCCGGCTGCGCCTGGATCGATTACAACAATGACGGCCTGCTGGACCTCTACGTGGTCAGTGGCCGTTACATCGACGGGGTCACCAAGTTCTCCAAGCCCGACGGCATGGACTCCACCAATCATCTCTATCGCAACAACGGCGACGGCACTTTTACTGACGTCACCGCGCAGGCGGGTGTAGGCGGCAAAGGTTTCGGCATGGGCGTGACGGTGGGCGACTACGACAACGACGGCTACGAGGACATTTTTATTACGAACTGGAATTCTTCGATCCTCTATCACAACAACGGTGACGGGACCTTTACGGACGTGACGGCTAAGGCCGGTGTTGAGAACCCGCACTTCGGCACCGGCGCGACGTGGATCGATTACGACCGGGACGGCAAGCTCGATCTCTATGTGGGCAACTACCTGAAGTTCGATCCCAACGCCAAGCGCGAGTACTTCACCGCAGAGGGCTTCCCCGGCCCGCTCGACTACGAGGGCGATGCCGATCGCCTCTTCCACAACAATGGCGATGGCACGTTTACGGATGTCTCGCACAAAGCCGGCATCGACAATCCCCTGGGTCGTGCCATGGGGCTGACCGCCGGTGATTTCGACAACGACGGCTGGCCGGACATCTATGTCGCCAACGACACGATGGAAAGCTACATGTACCACAACAATCATGACGGCACGTTTACCAACGTGGCGGCGGACGTGAACACGGCCTTCGGAGCCAACGGCGAAGCAACCTCCGCCATGAATCCCATCTTCGGCGACTACGACAACGACGGCTGGCAGGACCTGTTCGTCTCCGACATGCGTTACCACCGGCTCTTTCACAATCCCGGCCTCAAGGGCTTCTGGCTCGACACTACGGTCGAGACGGGCGTGGCGGCGGTTTCCGGCCAATACGTTGCCTGGGGTGACGGCTTCTACGATTATGACAACGACGGTTGGAAAGATCTGTTCATCGTAAACGGCGGCCTGCACTGGCTGATTCCCATGGAAGATTCCCTGCTCCGCAATAACGGCGACTCGACGTTCACCGATGTATCCTTGCAAGCGGGCAGCTATTTCCAAAGCCACCTCAAGAAAGTCGGCCGGGGCGCTTGTTTTGGCGATTACGACAACGACGGTTACATGGACGCCTTCATCGTGGTGCTGGGCGGCAAAGGCATCCTCTTGCACGCCAATCCGCCGAAGGGGGGGCCCCGCAACCACTGGCTGACCCTCAAGTTGGTGGGCACCAAAAGCAATCGCGATGGCTTTGGCGCGCACCTGGAAGCCATCGCCGGCGACTTGCACCAGTACATCCAGGCAACTGCCGAAAACGGCTACCTCTCCCAGGGAGACCCTCGCCCGCACTTCGGTTTGGGCCAACACGCAGAAGTGGACAAGCTCATCATCCAGTGGCCGAGCGGCACAGAACAGGTACTGGAGCACGTGAAAGCGGACCAAATCTTGACCGTGAAAGAACCCAACGGCAATCCCACAGTGGCGAGTAACAAGTGACGAGTGACGAGCAGAGCGAAGTCAAAAGGCAAAGCGCAAAAGACAAAAGTCAAAGCCGCATGAGCAACTTTCACAGATCGTCGAAAAACCGCCAGCCCAGTCGTCCTGAACGAAGCGAAAAATCTCTGCATCTGGGTCCCAGGAGAGGGCCTCTGGCGTCCCTACTTTTGCCTTTTGCATTTTGCATTTTGACTTTTGACTTGCTTCAGTCTCCCTTGGTGGTGCCCCTCGGAGCCCAAGAGAGTGTGGCTGCGGAACCCGAGTACCTGACGCCTGTCGAAATCAACCTCTCTGCGGATGGGAAGAAGCTCTTTGTGGTTTGCGAGGGCAATGATTCCGTTCTGGCCGTTGACACGCGAACGAAACAGGTGGTGGCGCGCGCCAAGGTTGGCCACAAGCCCAGGGGCCTTGCGCTATCGCCGGACGGCAAGACCCTCTACGTGTCGAACGAATGGAGCGACACGGTCAGCGAAGTCGATGCAGCTTCGTTCCGGGTGAAACGCACCCTGAAGACCGGCTGGGGGCCGGTCGGCTTAGTGACGGACCGCGCCGGCAAAACGCTCTACGTCGCGGACAGCATCGCCAACAGTGTCTCGCTGATCGATCTGGCTTCGGGCTCCGAAATCAAGCTCTTCAGCACGCATCGATATCCTGAGCAAGTCATAGTCTCTCGCGACGGACGGCGTGTTTATGTCGCGAACGTCCTGCCTCACCTTGGACCTTACGATCAGCCGCCGGTTTCAGAATTGCTTTCCCTCGACGCGACGAAACGGGTGGTCGCCGAGCGCATTTTGATCCCCGGAGTGATCGAGTTGCGCCACATTGCCGAAGCCCCGCCCCAGCTCGGCGGATACCTCCTGGTCCCCTTCGTGCGCCCGAAGAATCTTGGGCCGCTTATCGACGTGAAGCAGGGATGGGTGTTGACGCACGGGATGGCGGTGGTTCGTCCTGCGCTGCACGAAGCAGTGGGTGAAGCGGAATCGAAGGTGGCCCAAGTTCTGCTCGACGACATCGATTATTACTTGGCCGGCAATGACGGCATCGCCTTTACGCCCGACGGCCACCGCGCAGTTGTGACTTCCGCTGAGGCCGACATCGTCTCGATCCTCGACACCGCCCGGCTCACCCGCCGGCTGCAGCAAGTCCCCGCCGAAGAACTTGCGAACCGGCTCGACTCCGCCCTCACTTTCGTCATAGCGCGTCTCGGGACGGGCCACAATCCCACCTCGGTGGCCGTTTCACCGGACGGCCGTTGGGCCTACGTCGCCAATCGTCTGGACGATTCCCTGACGGTTTTGGATTTGGCGCAAGCGAAGGTCTCCTCCACCATCGGCTTGGGCGGGCCCAAGGAAATCACTCCGATGCGGCGCGGCGAGCAATTGTTCTTTTCCGCAAAGTATTGCTTCCAGGGGCAGTTCGCCTGCGCCACTTGCCATCCGAACTCGCACCTCGACGGTCTGGCGTGGAACCTTGAGACACCCCAACTGGGGCGCGACCGCGTGGCCAATCGCACCTTGCGGGGAATTCGTGAGACGGCGCCTTACAAGTGGAATGGCCACAACCCCGACCTCGCCACCCAATGCGGCCCCCGTATCGCCAAGTTCCTATTCCGCTCGGAGGGATTCAACACACAGGAGCTGGAGGCGCTGGTCACTTACATCAATAGCATTCCGGTCGCGCCCAACCGGCACCTCGCGCCCGATGGGCAGTTGAGCGATGCACAGGAGCGGGGTAAGGCCATCTTCTACCGTCAGTACACCAATGATGGGCTTGTGATTCCCGTCCAGAACCGTTGCGACACGTGTCATCCCGCCGAGACCCACTACACCGCCCGTTACAGCACCCAGGTGGGATCCCAAAACCGGTACGACACCAGTGGAATGTTTGACATCCCCCAACTCGACCGTGTCTACGAAGACGCGCCCTATTTGCACAATGGCGAAGCGCTGACGCTGGAAGAAATCTGGACGGTGTTCAACAACCAGGACAAGCACGGCGTCACTTCAGATATGAGCAAGCAGCAGTTGAACGACTTGATTGAGTTTTTGAAAACGCTGTGACCATTTTGGATTTGAGATTTGAAATTTGACATTTGAGATTTTGTGTGGGATCCACTGACGGCGAGTTTGGAATTTCTAATTTCCAGTTTCGAGGGCCGGCGATGAAACGAATCCTGATAGCAGCAACCCTGGTACTTCTCGCCCCTAGCTTCTCGCTTGGCGCGACGCGGCCGCACCTCATGACGCGATGGGAGAACTTCACCACCGCGAAGGGCATGCCTGACGCGAAAGTCTTTTGCGTCACCGTGGACGGCGACCGTGTGTGGGCGGGCACGGAAGATGGCCTGGTGCTTATTGAAAACGGCAAGGTCGCGAGAGTTTATAAGCCCGCCGACGGCCTGGCGCATCGCGTGGTGATGGGCATTGCCGTGGACCATGAAACCGGCGACCTGTGGATCGCGACGTTTGGCGGGGTCAGCCACTTCTCCGGCGGCCACTTTGAGAATTTCGCCAACCTCACCAGCGGCCTGCTCAACGACATCTGCTATGGGATCGCCATACAAGGCAAGTTCATCTGGGTGGCCACCACGGCGGGCATCAGCCGCTACAACAAGTACACCGGCGAGTGGTCTGACTGGAGTGAAAAGAATGCGCCCTTCCATGAACCATGGGGCTACGGCGTGGCCATCGCCCCGGAGCTCGGCAAAGTGTACTTCGCCATGTGGGGCGGTGGCCTGATTGAATATGACGACAAACTGGGGTACATGAAAGCCTACACCGACCCCGACGAGGAAATGGAGCTCGTGCTGTTCAAGAACCAGGGTCTCATCCACATCATCGTTTCCAACGTCGCCTGGAATCCCGACTCCAAGATGGTTTGGGCGTCCACCTATTTTGGCTTGAGCGGATACGACGGACGCAACTGGCACAACTATCTGACCAAGGACAGCGGACTGGCTTCCGATTTCATTAATGCCACCAAGTCTCGCGGGAATGATGTCTGGTCCTGCACTGACAAGGGGCTCAGCATGCTCGATTACTCCACCAATACCTGGGTCACCTATCGGCCCAGCAAGAAGACCGGCCAGGGAGAAATCGAAATTACCTGGCCGGACGGCAAGAAAGAAAAGCTTTCCACACCCACGGCCCTCGCGCACAACTACATTCTGAACATGGATTTTCAGGGTGAAAACATCTGGGTGGCCACAGCCCTAGGGCTGAGCCACGGAATTCGCGAACCTCAAAAGGAGACTCAACTTTATGCCAACGTCAGAAACCCTCGCAGCACCACCAACGTCGCACCAAGCCATTCCCAAAAAGGCAATTAGTGCGCCGGAGACCTTGAACGAAGCCTATTGCTATGCCAAGCCATCCTCGTTCTCTCGTGGGCTGCGGCTGGACATCAAAGGCGTTACGATCCTGCTGATCTCGGGCACGGCCAGCGTGGATGAGTACGGAAGGTCCATCCACATCGGCGACTTCCGCGCCCAGACCTGGCGGACGTACCAGAACATCACGAAGTTGCTGGAGGCCGAGGGCGCCACGTGGAAAGACATTGTCCGCACCACCTGCTATCTGCGCGACATCGAGCGCGATTACGAAGCCTTCAACGAGATTCGGACGCAATTTTTCCAGGAGCAGGGGCTCGACCCGCTGCCCGCGTCTACCGGCATCCAGGCAATCCTTTGCCGTCCGGATCTGCTGGTTGAGATAGAAGCCATAGCGATTTTTGAGTCCGACCGCGGCGCCGGGAAGAACGGGTAACAACCAATGCTCGCGGCCGGATCTTTCGTAACGACCGTTGCGAATGTCCCGCCAGGCCGGGATTTGGGAGGGTGGCTATGAAAATTGCAGGACAACTCACCGTGGATGATCTGCCGCATATCTGTCCGCTCCTCTGCCGCCAAACCAACCCACAATACGGCGAGGACCAGACCCGCGTGGTGGAAGTGGGCGGCGTGCGCTTTGGGAACGGCCGCCCGGTGGTGATCGCCGGGCCATGCGCCGTGGAAAGCCACGACCAAACGCTGGCCGTGGCCCGGGCCGTGAAGCGTGCCGGGGGCGACATGCTGCGCGGGGGCGCTTACAAACCTCGCACCTCGCCACACGACTTCCTGGGGAAGGGGGTGGAGGGACTCTGCATCCTGCGCATCGCGCGCGAGGAAACCGGCCTGCCCATCGTTACCGAAGTCATGGACACCCGACTGGTAGAGCAGGTGGCCGAGTACGCCGATATGCTCCAGGTCGGTTCGCGTAACATGCAAAACTACCCGCTCCTGGCGGAAGTGGGGCGCGCGGGCAAGCCCGTGCTGCTGAAGCGCGGCATGGCAGCAAGCCTTTGCGAATGGCTGGGCGCCGCCGAGTACATTGCCAAGCAAGGCAACCTCAACATAGTGCTCTGCGAGCGCGGCATCAAAGCGTTTGCAGCAGGGGAGTACTCGCGATATGTGCTGGACTTGAATGTCATCCCCGCCGTGCTGGCGAATACCTTCCTGCCCGTGATCGTCGATCCCAGCCACGCCACGGGGGTCGCTTCCATGGTCGAGCCCGCCAGCCGCGCGGCGCTGGAGTTTGGCAGTCACGGATTGATGATTGAAGTCGCTGACTTCTCGACCGGGCGGCCGCGCTGCGACGCCGACCAGGCAATCGACGGCGAAACTCTGGCGCGCATCGTGAAGTTCGCGCACCACCGCCACGAGCGGCTGCTGGTTGCGCAGCAGGTGGCGTGAGCGTTCGCGAGTAGGCGGGAACGAATGGCCGGGGTGGGAAGTTGGTTGCGAAAGTCAACCAGCGGGCCGGACGAAGGTTGGTGGCGCGAAGCGGCAAGAACTTCAGACTCAGGGATGAGGTGGTATCCATGAAAAACCCCTTTTTGTCCGCACTCCTTTTGCTTGCCATATCGATGCCCGTGGTGGCTCAGTATAAAGATCCGGAAGAAACTTCTAAGGATGCCGTCATCAAGCGCGAGGAAACGGTCAAACCGGAAGGACGCTACGCCAACATGCCGGACGAGGCAGTCCCCTACCGACGCTTCACCAAGCCTTACTACGATTGGTTCGTCCAAGAAGACACGCTCCAATATAACGGCGCCGCGGACAAGCGCCCCGATGGCGACCCGGCGCGCCTGAAGGAAATCGCCATCGGTTTTTTCTCCCCGCTGGAGAACAATCCCGAGATGATTTTCGGTATCCCGGCCCTCCACGGCGCGCAACTGGCCCTTGAGGAAGCTAACGCTCGCGGGGGGTATAAGGGAAAACCCTACGCACTCAAGCTCCACAACGAGTCAGCTCTCTGGGGCGCTTCCTCTGCCGAACTCGTCAAGATGCTTTTCGATGAAAATTGCTGGGGCATGGTGGGGTGCATCGATGGCCAGAACTGTCATATCCTGCTGCGCACCACGCTGAAATTGGAAGTGCCCATGGTGGACATCGGCACCACGGACCCCACCGTCACCGAGACACGCATTCAGTGGCTCCTCCATGACTTCCCCGATGACCGCCAGCAGGGTTACACCCTGGCGGACTATGTTTTCAAGAACCTGAAGCTGAAGCGCGTTGGCGTGATTCGTACGCAGGCGCGTTACGCGCGCATCGGGGTGGTCAAGTTCAACGACGAGGCGCGCCGCATGGGACGCCAGCCGGTGCTGGAAGTCAAGTTCGAGCGCGGCGACAAGGATTTCTCCAGCCAGCTTCGCATGCTGCGCGACGCCAAGGTTGAGGGCGTGGTCATCTGGGGGGAAGCGGCGGAAGCGGGCCTGATCTTGAAACAGATGCGCCAGATGGGCATGAATCAGCCGGTGTTTGGCGGCAGCCGGCTGGCCAATCCTCAGTTGCTCGAGATTGCGGGACCAGCCGCAGAGGGTTTGGTCGTCACCACCGCCTTGAACCCCACCCGCGCAGACCCCAAGTGGGTAGCCTTCCGTGAGGCCTATCGTCAGAAATTCCACGAGGAGCCTATCGACTATGCAGCTTATGCATATGACGGTATGAACATCCTTATTGCAGCCATTGAAAAAACTGGCCTCAACCGTGGGCGCATCATGGACGTCCTGCGCGACTACCAGATGAAAACCTACCAGGGCGTAACCGGCGCGGAGTATTTTGACCACACCCTCAACAACATCTCGCCCGTCAACTTAGCACGCGTGAAGGACGGTAAGTTCGAATACTGGCTCGCGCCGCGCCAAGCCGGTCACGAAGGCGTCGCCCACAGCGGGGGGCAGTAGAAGGCCGCGGTCGCGGCGCGGGGTCAGGGATTCGCGAGCCGCCGCGGAGCCAGAAATGTGCTGCAGCAAGCTCTTCAGCAAGCAGCTAAGAAAGAAGCAGGTCCTATTTCCGAGTTTCGATTATCCATCTTCCCAGATGTTCTGCATCCTCCAGTTGCGCCGCCCCTGGATGACCCTCTCCGCCGTCGCTCTTTTCGTCCCCGCGGCCTTCTCGCAGGCGCCACCCGCCGAGCCTTATGCCGTCCTCAACCGCGAAGCAGTCAACTACAACGGCCCGGGACGCGGTGCCGGACACGATCTGGCCGGCACGGACATCCGCCTCGGCTTGCTCGCGCCGCTGACCGGCCCACGCCAAACCGAGGGCGAGGCGCTCGGCCGCGCTGCCCAGATGGCTATCGATGAAGAGAACGCCACTCGCCTGCCTGCCGGCCGGCGCCTAGTGCTCGTCACGCGCAACGAGAGCGGGCAATGGGGCCGAGCCTCCGCAGAGATCGTCCACCTGGTGTTTGATGATCAAGCCGTGGCGCTGATCACTTCTGCCGATGGCAGCACTGCGCACCTGGCCGAGCAGCTAGCAAACAAAGTCGGCATCCCCATCCTGACGCTTTCTACCGACACCACCACGACTGAAATCAATTTGCCCTGGATCTTCCGCTTGGGTCCTGCCGACGCCGCACAGGCTCGAGCTTTCGCGCGCGATATCTACCTCGAAAGGAAGCTGCAGCGCGTCGTGCTCCTTACCGAGAACGACCATGATGGCCGCATGGGTGGTGAGGAATTTGAGAAAGCCGCGCGCCGGACGAATGCGCCCGCACCGTCCCGGATTGCACTCGAGCCGGAGAAATCACTGGCGGATACATCGCTCGCGGGACTCGAAAGCGCCCAGGCAGTCGTCATCTGGGCTGACGCCGCGACCGCCACGCTGCTCGCGGCGCGCTTGCGTGAGACATTACCCTCAGCCCCCCTCTACCTGTGCCGCAAGGCAGTACAGGACAATGGGAGTGCCCTGACCGGTCCCCGCTGCCGCGCCTGCGCCGACGGCGGCGCGGGGGTCTGGACCGCAGTGGCGCCGGAGGGACAGCCGGGGTCCCGTGCAGGCTTCGAGCAGCGTTATCGCCAGCGCTTCGGAGCCGAACCCGGAATGGGCGCGGCCCAGGCCTACGATGCCGTGAGCATTCTGGCGGCTTCGCTCCGCCAGTCCGGCCCGAACCGAGCCCGCCTGCGCGACGCCTTGGCCCAGGTCTCCGCCTTCCCGGGCATTGCGGGCCTCATCTCCTTCGATCACGCTGGCAATGACCTTACTGCCGTGACCCTGACCCGCCTCCCCTGAGCATGTAGCACCCGGCCCACACTTTGCCTCATTCCACTTCCAGCCCACGCCAAGGCCGATCATCACTGGTAGATTCTCCCACGTGCAGTGGTACAAATTCTCGGTCAGGTCAAGTGCATCAACCTTTTTCCGGCGGTGAACAGCAGGTCCGGCGTTCATTTCCTCGTGGGCTTGGCACAGGAGACCGCCGGTATAGTTCCGGCAACTGACCACACCACTTATGCCTACCGCAATTTTGCTCGCCGGTCTAAGCTTGGAGACAGTGCCGAAGACAAATGACGATCTCCGCGGCACGCCTTCAGATAAGGAGGTATACCGGCGGAATGAGTGAAACATATAAAAAGCCTGAAGCTGAACGGGATTTCATGGCGGCGTGGCCTGCCTACGAGAGTACTCGGGAGTTGGATGTCCTCCGCACAGCGGAATATTCACGCCTGGACCGGCTTGGGCATATCTACCTCGATTACACAGGCGCCGGCCTGAATGCGAGTTGCCAAGTGCGCGAACATTTGAGCCTCCTTGAATCGCACGTTTTTGGTAACCCCCACTCCCAAAACCCCACCTCGGCGACGATCACAGCGTTGGTCGAACAGTGCCGGCGCAAAGTCCTGAGTTACTTCCATGCCTCTGAGAACGACTATACAGTCATCTTCACGCCCAACGCTTCCGGAGCGCTTAAACTGGTGGGTGAATCCTATCCCTTCGGGCCGGACAGCCATTACCTGTTGACTTTCGACAATCACAATTCTGTCAACGGAATCCGTGAATTTGCGCGGGGCCACCACGCCAGCATCGCCTATGTGCCGTTAAAACTGCCCGAAATGCGCGTCGACGAGGATGCGCTGCAGGAGTATTTCAAGCTGGTACGACCCAACAGTCACAACCTGTTTGCTTACCCCGCGCAGTCCAACTTTTCGGGTGTCCAGCATCCTTTGGAATGGATTCCCAGGGCCAAAGCCGTGGGCTGGGACGTTCTGCTCGACGCAGCGGCATTTGTCCCTACGAACCGTCTTGACGTGAGCCAATGGCGTCCCGACTTCGTCAGTATTTCCTTCTACAAGATGTTTGGCTATCCCACCGGTGTCGGTTGCTTGCTTGCCGCACGCGAAGCTCTATTGAAGCTGCGGCGCCCCTGGTTTTCCGGGGGCACCATCACCGTGGCCTCCGTGCAGGGCGACCGCTACTTCCTGGCGGAAGGCGCCTCCGCCTTCGAAGATGGCGCGCCTGACTACCTGGGTATTCCGGCGGTTGAGATCGGCTTGCGGCATTTGGAAAAGGTCGGCCTTGACCTGATCCATACGCGCTGTCAGTGTTTGACAGCCTGGGTGATCCAGGAACTACTGTCTTTGCATCACGCGAGCGGCCGTCCCCTGGTTCGCGTTTACGGGCCACTGGATACCCAGCGGCGCGGCGCAACGGTGGCGATGAATTTCTACGATTCGACAGGCAGGATCATCGATCACCTGCGCGTTGAGGAAGCAGCGGCGAAGCATAAGATATCGTTACGCTCGGGTTGCTTTTGCAACCCCGGCGGGGGCGAAACCGCGCTGCGGCTGTCGAAGTCCGAATTGATCGGCTGTTTCAGCCAGCACGAACACGAGCATTCGCGCTTCACGCAAGAGGACTTTCGACAATGCGTCGACAGCAAAGGAACCGGCGCGGTCAGGATTTCTCTGGGAATCGTCAGCACGTTTGAAGATGTCCGGCGGTTTGCCGAGTTCGCGCGTGATTTCCTCGACTGACCCTGTACTTGGAATTCGTCGAGGGTTGCATCGGGGCGGCGACCTTGTGGACCAAGCTGATTTGATCTCAGACCGCTTGCCCTCGTCCAGCCTGTTGGCACGTATCTCGCACATTCACTGACGGGTTATCACGCCCGAGTGACGGTATCTGACTTCGGCCCAAGCAGTTCGTTAATCTTCGCGAGTAACTCCTCGCGATCGGGGGGTTTGTCGAAGTAACCCGCAGGCGGCCGGACTTGGCGACGAGTTTCGATGAATCGTTTGAAGTCGTGCGAAATCCCGGTAAGGATGACCACCGGAATGCCCGTGGTCTGCTCATCCCCTTGAAGGTCTCGAAACATACGGACGCCGGATTCCTCCGGCATGCTGATATCGAGCACAATCAGGTCAGGGTGGTCAGACTTGGCCTTGGCAAAACCTTCCTTACCGTTACCAGCGTCGATAACGGCAAATCCGTTGTCTTCGAGCCATGTGCGTACGTAGGCGACGACATCCGGTTCATCGTCCACAACAAGGATTTTCTTTTCCTTTATCAGTTGCATGGCAGTCCTCTATTTGGGTTTGAGGGCATCGAGTGCCCGTTGCAAGGCTTGGCCGTCGGCGCCCGACAGCGCCTTCTCAAGCTCCTTACGCAAGTCGTCGGGGTGTTGTTGCGGTTGCGGGGCTTCGATGCCCAGCAACTGGCGAACAGCGGCAACGTAGGAGTCGGGGTGGACAGGTTTCTCGAGGTAGATACCGGGACCCGACATGGTCATCTCATCGAAGTCTGCTCTGCCCATATCGTCGCGGGCATGGCCGGTGACAATAAGGACAGGGATTTTGGAAAACCGTCTGTCTTTCTGGATTTCGCGATAGAACTTCGCGCCGGAATGGCGTGGCATAACCAGATCGAGTGAGATCAGGTCGGGCGGGTTCTGAGTTACGATCTCCAGCGCTTCCAGACCATCGGCCGCCGTCTCGACGGCGAAGCCGGCGTCCCTCAGAGCGGTGCTCAAGTACTCGCGGACATCCGCTTCATCGTCCACCACCAGGATACGTTTTTGTGCTTTATCGCTCATGATTGCGCCACGCCCTCGGGACTGGCCACCCCGGAAGTCTTTTCGGCAAGGGCCTGAAGCCGCTTGCGCGGAAGGCGGATCCGGAATGTGGACCCCTGGCCAAGCGTAGATTCTACCTCGATACGGCCTCCGTGTTCCTGAACGATCTTCCGCGTTGTGAGCAGCCCCAGACCGGTACCTTTTCCGCCTTTCGTTGTGAAGAATGTCGTGAAGACCCTACCCTTGACGTCCCAATCCATTCCGCAGCCGTTATCAACGACCTCGAAGACAAGTTCGTCACCTTCGTCCTTCGTCCGGAGGACAACCCTCCCCCCACCTTTCTCGCGCATCGTTACAGCGTCGATCGCGTTGGATAACAGGTTGGTGAGGCAGGCCTCGATACCACCGGGATCAAGCGGAGCCAGGGGGATATTGGGAGCCTCTTCAAAAACCAACTCCACGTCCTGACGGCGGGCGGCCTCGGCATAGAGGCTCACGAGGGCACGGGCCAGCGCCACAGGGTCCGTGGGTTGAAGTTCGGGAAGTCGCCCCTTGGCGAAGTTCAAGAAGTCCTTGACTAACGCGGTGGTTTTTTCGAAATTGCGCTGCAACACGCCCCAGCCGTTCGTGATGCGCGTAGCGTCGCCCCGCCGCAACCCGGAGTCCACCATATACATTCCACCCTCAAGACCCATGAGCAAATTCTTGATGGTGTGAGCAAGTCCGGCCACGGTCTGGCCGACCGCTGCCAGGCGCTCGACTTCCAGTTTCTCCTGTTCCAGCTTTTTGATTTCCCGCAGGTCCTGCATGAACACGCCGCGTCCCAACTGCCTCCCGTGGCTCATGAGGTCAATAGCCGAGAACCCGATCGGAACATCGTGGCCTTCGGCCAAGTGCAGTGAACCTTCCGGCAATTCGAGCAGTTCATGCCTGCCCGGCTCAACCTCAAAGAAGGCGCGCGGCAGCATCTCACGCAGTTGAGCTTCATTAGGGGGTTGTTCGGACTTCCATTCCAGCAAAGTCCGGGCCGCCGGATTGATGATTCTGGTGTCACCCGACAACTCCAGAGCTAGGATGGCCGTGGGCGAATTGCGAATAAGGCTCTCGTAAAAGTCATGAGTCCGCCGCAACTCCGCCTGGAGCCGGTAAACTTGCGTGACGTCGACCGCCGTTTCAATTACGTGCGCAACACTGTCTCCGCCACGCCCCAGCGGCGTGCTGGTGGCCACGTAGTAGGCGGGCGACCCATCGCGGTGAACTCCGACCTGACTCGAAACATGCTCAGCGCCGTCAGCAAACGTCAGTGCGGCGCCGCAGTCTCGGCAGCGGCTCTTACGGCGTTTACAGACCTCGAAACAGAACCGACCCTCGGGCTCGCCGAAGATCTCGCGGAATTTCTCATTGGCGCGAACAATATGAAGGTTGCGGTCGATGACGAACGCCAGGCACGGTACGCGCTCGAAAAACAAGTCGTATTCTCGCTGCCAGGAACGCGTCTCCGTCAGGTCCGTGGTCATCTCGATGATGTATTTCACCTCGCCGGCGTCGTCCCGCAGTGGGGCAAGATGCACGACATAGTGGCAGGTGCGCCCGTGCCGGTCGATGCCGGTCTCGTCGGAAACCCGCACGCGCCCATCAACAAAAGTTAATTCGGCCTGGCACCGGGCACAGCGCTGGCAGGAGCCCTTGTAAACCTCATAGCAGTGCCGGTTCTGCCAATCGCCGAAGTACTCTTCAAATTGAGCGTTGGCGGCGATGACGCGAAAGTCGCGGTCGATGATCGCCACATTGAACGGGACTTGCTCACATAACGTCCGGCCCAAGAGCCGCTCGAGTTCGGGTTGTGGCGTGCTCAGCATACATCCATCTATTGGCCGAGAGGCGGCAACACGATGCCTTTGCCTATCAATCCCGCTCTGCGCAGGACCAATTCCCGGCTGTCAATCAGTTCGCGGCTTTCCTTGTGGCACCACACGCAGCGGACCATGTCAGGCTTATTCTTCTCAATCGCCTTCTTGGTGTGGCACCTGATACAAAGCTCGTGCATGGCATTCGTATAACTGACCGCGCGGTAGTCTTTCACTTCGATGGTGGCGCCTACCGGCACCAGATCCTTGTGGCACCGGTCGCACCTTGCGGCTGTCGCCGCGCTGCGTGCCAATCCTTTTGTGTGGCACTCATAACAGGGAATTCGCGCGCCCTCCGGAGAGGCGTGCCAGTCATGTCGAAAGGCATCAACTGACAGGTACATGTCCCGATGGCAGTGCGAGCACGCGGTATTTTCATCCCGCGGGAAGTTCATGTGGTGACACTTGACGCACGATGTCTTCTCGCCCTCCCGTTTGATGTGCTCTGCGTGCTTGAAGCTGACCCCGAAACCGTCGAGATTGCCATCGACCCAGAGTATATCGCCGCCCCTGGCTTGGTGAACGAAGGTTGGCTCGGTGCCATGGCTTTCCAATCGTTGTGGATCCAAGAGCGCAAAGCCGATTGCCGCTGCCACGACGAAAGCGAGTGAGTATACCGTTCTCGCTGCCACCGAAGGAACGCCTAACCAGGTAGAGCCGACCTTGTCGAATTCAGGGAGCTTGTGCGGGTCCGCTTCGGGGTCAGCGGGCCGCCGTTCCCAAACCCTGAAATGTTCGATCATGAACAGGAACAGCAGGGCTGCTCCGGAGACAATGCCGAGGCTGGCCGCAATCTCCGTCCAAGCGGGGATGTAAAACGCGCCATCCGGCCGTAAGTGCGCCAAACCTCCCGTATCGATCCGATTCAACACGATCCCGAACACGCCGAGGGAGGCAACAGCCCATTGCCCCGACGGCGTGTTAACCAGGCGTGGTAGCGAGAAAAGAATCAGGGGTGCCACGGCCATCCCCACCAATTCGAACCAGAACAGCACAGCGTGGAGGTTCCCTGCTGCCAGATAGCCCGCCTGGTGGCGAACGATCAGATCACCAAGCCGGACGAGGAAGTACAACAGAAACAACCACCGCGCCGCGCGGGCGAAGGATCCCAGAAGCGCCGTTTCCGGCTGGCGGCGGTACAGGTAGGCCGTCAAGTGACTCTCGAAAATCACCATCATCAACCCCAGCCCGATGGCTGAAATCAGGAAGAGCAGCGGAAGAATCGGCGAGTACCACAGCGGGTGCAAACGATAAGGCATGACCAGAAACAGCGAGCCCAGCGAAGATTGGTGCAAGGTCGAAAGCCCGATGCCAAGTATCACCAGCGGCAGACGCGCCTTGATCAGCACGGCTCGGACCTTCGCCCATCGCGGGAACTCCTCGGCCGGCACCGGCAGGAACTCCAGCATCAGCACCGTCAGGTAGAGCATCACGCACCACCCGACTTCGAACAATGCTGAGCGCGGGTTCCAGTAAATAAGCATGTGCCAGATATTCCAAGGCAGACCCAGATCGAACAAGAGACTGCAAGCCACTGCCGCGTAACCCAAGAAAGCCGTCAGGACGGCTGGCCGAACGATGGAATGGAAGCGTTCCAGCTTGAAAATGTATACCGTGGCAGTGACGATGAAGCCGCCCGCCGCCAGTGCGACGCCGCCCATCACATCGAACCCGATCCAGAAGCCCCAGGGGTTAGCGTCAGACAGATTCGTCGAGGCCCCCAGTCCGAATAGAAACCGGGCCGCCGCCACCGCCGAGGCCAAGCCCAGGAAGCTCCAGAGCACGAATTTCAGCTTGCGCACTCTATTCATCAGGTTTGTTCTTCGACTCGGATTTTCCCAACGCGAGTTTCATTCGGCGATCGATGACCCAGCCGATGCCAGCCATGGTGGCCATCACGCCCGTGAAAACGAACGGAACGGCCTCCATAGCAGGTGCAGTAGCTGCCGGAAGAGGATTGCTGCCGATGCGCCTGCCCTCCGTCAAGAATGAAAGGTCAACGTTGGAAACGTAAAGGACCGAGCTTCCCCCGGCGTCATGTTCGCCCCAGACCTTTTGGACGTAAACCTTAGGTTTTTCGGCCAAGCGCCGTTGCGCTTCGGACAGGAGCTGATCACGATCCCCGAAAATCGTCGCTTTGGTGGGGCACACCTCAACGCATGCCGGTTGGCTGCCGGTCTTGATGCGGTCGTAACACAAGATACATTTGCGCACATAGGGCACCGGCCGCTGCCACTCGTATCGCGGGATGCCGTATGGGCAAGCCATCATGCAATAACGGCAACCCATGCACTTGTTGCTGTCATAGACGATCGCGCCGAGATCTGTTTTGTGCATGGCCCCCACGGGGCAGGCGGAAACGCAGGCCGGCTCCAGGCAATGCCGACACTGCTTGCGTACGAAGGATCCTTTTGGTCCCTCGACCAGGGAAGTCCAATTGCCCGCCGAGAGTCCGTCCGCGAGATCCCATCGCCGGGGCAGGTCGGGCGCGAGGTGATTGACCTTCTTGCAGGCGATGACACACTGATTGCATCCAATGCAGCGAGTCGTGTCGGTAAGGATGGCGGCCTTCATTTCGCCGTGACCTCCTGCACGACAGCCGGACGCTTAGCAACAACGCTCGGCGCAGCGGTCGGGGGAGAGGCAACACCCGTGCCGGAAAGCCGTGCCCTCTCCACCCAGCTAGGCCGGTGCGCGTAACCCAGCGTAGCCGCTACTCGATCTCCAGCCCCGACCGGAAACTTCCATGCAACGGCGGTTACCACCTGCGAAAGTGGGGCAAGCACGCAGTGCGCGATCTTCGTAAATGGGATCAGCAGCATGATGAGGTCCGCGGAATACACATGCAAGAGCATCAGCTCTTCGTAGGCCTTGGCTCCGATCGCCACGTTCGAGCAAACGTACCCGGTGGCAAAAGGAACGAGCAAAAGTAGGGGCCAGGCGTAATCCTGCTGACGGCTGAGTGTCCGCGCCCCCGGATGTGCAATTCGCCCGGCGAACAGCGCCAGCCCGCTCATAACCGCAACCAGCGTCAGAAAGTTCGCCAGCCCCTGCGGAATGGCTGCCCACCCGAACCCAAGCCCACGCTTCCACAAGAAAACGTGTGCCGCGAGAAACGGAGGCACGATCAGCAAGCCCGCATGGAATAAGAATGAGATCGTGCTGTATACCGGCCGCTGTCTCCACAGGCGGCCAACGGGAAATAGCCACCCGATCGTCTGGATCGCTACTTCACGCCAGTTGACGATCCGGTCTTCGTTCCGCCGATAGGCCTCCACCACCCCGATCACCGTGAGAACAACGATTCGCAGTAGGCCCAGCACCATGAGGGAGAAAGACAGGCGGAAAAGCGGCCCGCGGCCGAATTGAATCCACAATTCCACTTGATCACCCCGACACAAGACTTCACTCAAAGATGATTGCCTTGTAGAGCAGATCGTGAAGTCCGACGATCTGGCAATCAATCCCTTGGTCTTCCATCAATTCGCGGAGTTGTTTTTTGCAATTGGCACACGGGGCTACGCAGTACTTCGCCCCTGTGGCCCGAATCTGCTCAGCTTTCGCTTTGCCTCCCACTAGCGTACGGTAAGGCCTGATTTCGTCGATAGATACGGTTCCCCCGCCCCCTCCGCAGCAGATGTTGTCGCGGCGGTTGGGGGTCATTTCGACATAGTTGGCACAGAATGCCTTGATCAATTCGCGGGGTTGTTCGACGATCCAGCCGGGGCGGGCGATGTTGCAAGGGTCGTGGTACGTGACAGACTCAGTGATCGCGTTCGGCTGGAGCTTGAGCCGACCTTCCTTCCAGGCCCGGTGCGTATATTCCATGATGTTGATTACCGGCAGCGCCTCACTCCCCCCGCAAAAGGTAGGGTAGAAGAATTTCGCCACTCGCGAGGCATGCCCGCATTCGCCGATCAGGATCTTCTTCACCTTCAGACGCTGTGCCTCCGCCCGAATTTTCCTCACAACATGTTCCAGAACGTGGTCGCTGTAAAACAGGCCGTAGTTGATGCCGTCGTAGTACCCGGTGCCAATCGTCCAACTGTCCCCAGTTGCGCGAAAAGCCGCAGCGTTCCCCATCAGGGTATCTGCTTCCATCAGAAAGTCGGACACCGCGGGCAGGAAAAGGTATTCCGCCCCCTCCTGGTCAATTGGAATCGGGACCTCGACCCCTTTTTCCTCCAGTATCTCTTCGCTAAGGAATTCCAACCCGTCCCGGAGCGCCGCGACCGGGAGCGCTGAAGTGTTGCCCGTTGCCCCTGTCAACTGCTCGCGGACGCTGACTGCCAGCGCTCGGGGAACAATGCCGATTTCGGAAAGGATGTAACGTCCGAGATGGGTGATCAGGCCATGATCGATCCCCATCGGACATTCGAAGTGGCAACGTCGGCAGGCCGTGCAGTTGTAAAAAGACTCCGCCATTTCTTGAACTTTTTCGTCGTCCAAACCAGGATCGCCAAGCAGGCGACCACGCAAAACGCCTGACACCGTGAAGTGACGCCGGTAAACGGACAGGAGCAGTTCCGAGCGATAGCAGGGCACATCCCGCCCATCGCGCGTAGCCAGGTACACCTGGCAATTCGCGGTGCACCGGGAACACTTCGCGCTCACGCGAACATAGTGGTCCAGCGCCACCCGATAGTTGGTGTGCTTGAGGATAGATGCGAAAGCCTCCAGAAAGCGGCGCGGGCGGTCATCTACCTCGAAATCCTCGACGTGGTATCGCACGGGCAGGCGCTGCCGCTGGAGGACATCTGCCTTCTTAAGAGGGGTGAAGGCCTTCCGGCGTTCTTGTGTGGTCAGCGGCTGCATACACCTTCCCGGTGATCGTTGAGCAATTAATCTGCCATTTGCATCTAGATGTAAATGGCATCTAGCACATTATCACCCGAGATGGCTGTTCGAAAGCTCTTTTCTTAGCAATAGGTGTGGATTACATTTATTATCTGTCGCCCGGACTTAACGGCCATTAAATGTGTACCGTGGAGGATAGGCCATGCGCCGCAAACAATGTTTTCGGCATAATTACCCCTGCACGTGTGCGATGGGCCACTTGTATCGCTTTGTGGAACCGGTTGTCCTTCTCTTGCTGAAGGAAAAGCACAAGTCGTATGGCTATGATCTCTCCTCGCAACTGAATCAATGCTGCTTCACCGACGCCGAGGTGGAAAGGGCCGCCCTCTATCGTACTTTGCGGCGGCTGGAGAAAAACGGCTATGTCACGTCGGACTGGAATGTCGCAGACGGCGGGCCTGCGAGAAGGGACTACTCGCTAACAAAACAGGGGGAAAAGCATCTTCAGGAGTGGGGCGAAGTCTTGGGAAAGGTCGCGGCATCGATGTCGCGGTTTGTCCACCGCGTTGAAAAAGTAACCGGTGAGCGTAGAACAAATCATCGGTAAATCGTGATTTGGTGGACGTTCACTCCTCCTTGCTGTCTGAATACTCACTTTGCCGGGCGCTTGGAAGAAGCCGACTCAGACTAGGCTGCCGGGGGGGTCTCGCCGGCAATCAACAGGCCGGGGCATAGGCAGACGAGCAACTGTCTTGTCGCTGAATCGCAGCTTGACTCTGCATCTTCTAGAGTAACTTGGGGTTGTTAGCTTCGCCCCACCCGGGTGGGTGAATGCACGCAGGCTATCCGGTCGAATGACTCCAAACCGGAAGGCAGTATAGTTTCGAAGATTCGATACTAATTGACCTTAGGCTCCGACCGCCAACTTTGTCTCCTCAAGCAAAGAGATTTGCCCCTTAGTCTTGACTATCCGACTGGCGGGCAAGTGGTTAGGCGGCTTTAGACCGCCTGTCAGGTCTTGGCCTCGCCGGGAGCCGCTGCTCGTTCGCAAACCAGCAGTTCTGTCTGGTCTTGGCAGGTAACTTGCACCCGGTTTCCGGGGAGACTCTTTGTCTTGAGGGGAATCGATGCATTCGAAGTTGAGTCGGCGCGAATTCTTCCGGCGGTCGTCTGCAGCGGGGGCCGTGGCAGCGGTCGGAGAGGCCACCGCAGCCGGCGCGATCCACCCGCCGGGCTGGCGCGGCACGACGCGCGTCGAGCAAATCGCCACCAACTGCGAAATGTGCTTCTGGCGCTGTGGTGTCCTGGCCGAAGTGGCGGACGGGAAGGTGCTGAAGCTGGAAGGCAATCCCGATCATCCTTTGACCCGCGGGAGATTGTGTGCGCGAGGCAATGCTGGGACTGCACTCCTCTACGATCCTGATCGCTTGAAATATCCCATGCTGCGCACGGGACAGCGGGGCGAAGGCCAGTTCCGGCGCATTACTTGGGACGAAGCACTGGATTTCTTTGCGGGACGCTTGAACGAACTCAAAACGAAATATGGCCCGGAGAGCGTGGCGTTCTTCCCCCACGGTGTGGCTTCGGGTTTTTTCAGCACGCTGATGAAAGCGTACGGAACGCCCAACAGCGCGGAACCCGCCTTCGCCCAATGCCGCGGCCCGCGTGAGGTTGGATATGCGCTGACGTTCGGGCAAGGGCTCGGATCGCCAGAACCTGTTGACCTGGAGGAGTCGAAGCTCATCATCTTGATCGGCTCACATATCGGGGAAAATGTGTTCACCTCGCAGGTCACGGCCTTCGCGGAAGCCCTGTCACGCGGGGCCAAACTCATCGTCGTAGACCCGCGCTTTTCCACTGCGGCCGCGAAGGCTGACTGGTGGCTGCCTATCCGTCCCGGCACGGATATCGCACTGCTGCTGGCCTGGATGAACGTCCTGATCAGCGAGGAGATCTACGACCGGGACTACATCGAAAAACACGCGCAGGGTTTTGCCGAACTCGCGGCGCACGTGCGGGAGTTCACGCCGGAATGGGCGGAACCGATTACGGAGATTCCCGCCCGGCAGATCCGCGAGACGGCGCGGGCCATGGGAGAAGTCAAGCCTGCCGTGGCCTTACACCCGGGGCGTCACGCCACCTGGTATGGCGACGACACGCAACGCGCACGGGCGATGGCCATCGTTACGGCGCTGCTGGGCGCCTGGGGGCGCAAAGGTGGCATTTTCCTGCCAACGCCCCTGAAGCGCGGAGCGTTCTCCCTCCCTCCATTCCCCGAATCGAAGCGGGGACGCGCCGATGGTGCGGGCACGCGTTATCCGCTTGCTTCGGAAGAACAGGGAGTGACGAACGGACTTGTCGAAGCGACCCTCACCGCGAAACCCTACCCCCTCAAAGGGTGGGTGGTTTATGGCCAGAACGTGCTGGAAAGCATCCCGCAGCAACACAAGACGCTCGAAGCAATTCAACAGTTGGAGTTGATGGTTGTTGTAGATGTATTGCCGGTGGAACAGGTGAACTACGCGGACCTGGTTCTCCCCGAGGCCACGTATCTCGAGCGCTACGACGCACCCGCCATCGTGGAGTCCGCCAAAGTTCCCTTTGTAGCGACACGTTTCCCCACGGTGGAGCCGCTCTACGAATCGAAACCGGGATGGTGGATTGCCAAGCAGCTTGCGAACCGTTTGGGTCTGGGAGCCTACTTCCCTTGGGAGACACCCGAGGAACACCTCGCCACACTAATCCAACCGCTGAACGTAAATCCCAATGTGCTGCACGCTCGCGGCGCTGTGGGGTTCGAGGGTCGTCCCTATATCGAGCAGCGCAAGACGGAAGACGGCCCGCTGTTCCCCACGCAAAGCGGGAAGATTGAACTTGCCTCGGCGATTCTGAAGCAACTGGGCTACGATCCGCTTCCCCGCTACACGCCCGTCACGGACCCTCCCTCGGGTTACTTTCGTCTCATTTACGGCCGCGCGCCGGTCCATTCGTTCGCGCGCAGCCAGAACAACGCCGTCCTCGACGCCTTAATGCCAGAAAATGAGGTGTGGGTAAATGAAGTTGCGGCGCGCGACCTGCGCCTGGACGACCAGCAACGTGTGATCCTTGAAAACCAGGATGGTGTGAAGAGTTTGCCCATCCGGGTTCGGGTGACTAAAGGCATCCGGCGTGATTGCGCCTACATGGTGCATGGCTTTGGGCACCAATCGCCGCAACTCAAGCGTGCCTATCACCGGGGAGCCTCCGATACGCAACTGATGACGCGAGTGCAGGTTGACCCGCTGATGGGCGGAACAGGAATGCGCGTTAACTTTGTGCGCATCCTTACTGCTTAAAGTGAAGACAAAAGCGTTTTGGACGAGAGCGGTGGGAAGTGGTTGCAGGTGACCCGATGGCACGATATGCAATGGTCACGGATTTAACGAAATGTGTGGGCTGCCAGGCCTGCACGGTGGCCTGTAACTCGGAGTGGGAAGTGCCACTGGGTTTCGCCCGGACGCACGTCCGATTCACAGGTGTGGGGGGCGTCTTCCCCAACCTTGTTTCCAGCTTTTATGTGGCCCAGTGCAATCACTGCGACCGGCCTGCCTGTGTTGCGCCTTGCCCCACGGGCGCCACGTTTCAGGATCAGGACGGGATTGTGAAGGTCGACCGTAACCTTTGCATCGGCTGCGGCTACTGCGTCGAGGCGTGTCCCTACGACGCACGCTACATCAACCCCGTAACCAACAAGGTTGATAAGTGCGACTTCTGTTCTCCGCGCATCGAACGGGGGCAAGAGCCCGCCTGCGTCGCCACTTGTACGGCCCATGCGAAGTTCTTTGGAGACCTAGAAGACCTCGCGAGCGTTGTTTACAAACTAGTGTACGAGAAAGGGTCGCGGCGGCTTGAAACATCCAAGGTGGCGATCGGGCCCAATGTGTATTACCTGGGAAGGAAGGAGCACGTCGATTTGGTGTGGGACGCATTTCCCCCGCGGCGTCCCCGCATGCCCAAGCCGGGAGAATGGTGGAGCAAGGTGGTCAGACCCCTTGTGCTCACCGCCATCGGCGCGACTTTCCTGGGACAAGCCGTGGCCTTCTTCCACCAGCTACGAACAGGGGAGAAGGACTTCGAGGATTAGGAGAATTAGTCGTGGATTTTCAACCCGTACCCACGGTGCCTGCTCCGCTGACGATGAACCAGGCCGAAGTGATGGCGCAGCGGCAGATCAAGAAACATCACGTCGCCATTATGTTGCTTCACTGGTTCAACGCCATCGTATGGTTGCTGGAGTTGACCACCGGTGCGGCGCTCATCAGTTCTCCGCACTTCCGAGTCGCGCCGCAGTGGTACATCGACATCGTTCAAGGCATTTTCGGTTCACGCTCCAACATGCTGGCCTTCCACATCGCCGTTGGAGTCACCTGGATCATCGTCTTTCTGGTTTATGGAACCGTTGGCTTCCGCGCCTACCTGGCGAAAGAGGTTTTGCAAAAAGAGATCGGCCTCGATCGCGACGACCTCGCGTGGCTGAGGATTCGCACCTTGCACTTGTTGAACCTTGCCCAGGATCCCCTTCCGTCCCAAGGTATCTATAACGCCGGCCAGAAGCTCTTCGCCTTGCTGGTTTACGCCATGATTCCCGTCATCATGGCAACAGGGCTGATCATGACTCTTCATCTTTTTAGCACCGCGGCTGTTCAGTGGGCGGTGGTGCTGCACTTTGCGGCCGTGGGCTTAGTCGTATCGGGATTGATGATTCATGTCTATATGGGCGCGGTCTTTCCCGAGGAGAAGCCGGCCTTCTTTTCGATGATTACCGGCACGGTCAATGAGCTCTACGCGTACCGTCATCACTTCAAGTGGTGGAGAGAGATGAAAATGCAGGAAGCCGAATGGGAGCAGAATTTCATGAAAAGCTCCGGGGTTGGTGGCTCCGCCGGCACCCGTGAACAGATCGCGAGCGAAGCGCCAGTCGTTTCAAGCCCCTCTGAATCCAAGCCGGGTGTCATCCGCTCGACGCTCGCGCGTGCATTCCGCCAGCCGGAATACTGGCCGCCTTACATTGCGGGTGTGGGCTTGGGTCTCACATTGCTCGCAACTTTTGTGGTGATGGGTGACGGTCTGGGGGCATCCGGGGGGTTCACGCGTTACCTAGTGGCCATCATCGCCTGGGTTGCGCCGCACTACGCGAGCTCCAATCCTTACTGGAGCCTCTATTTCCAGCCGGGCCAGTCACCGCTCATCGATTTTCTGGTCTTTGAATTGATCGGCGTGGCCGTGGGGGGCTTCGTGTCGGGATGGCTCGCCGGGCGGTTGGGTGTCGCTGTGGATAAGGGGCCGCACATCTCCAGGCGCGCCCGGTACGCACTGGCGCTGGGCGGCGGAATCCTGACGGGTATTGGCGCGCGTCTGGCCCGCGGTTGCACGAGCGGCCTGGCACTGTCGGGCGGAGCCGTCCTCTCCGCGGGCGCGTTCATCTTTATGATGAGCGTCTTCGCGGCCGGGTTCATCGGCGCTTACTTCCTGCGGAGGTGCTGGCTATGAGCGCTCCTTACTTTTCCAGTTTTTCGATTCCGGTTTATTTGACCTGGGCGGTGGTGCTCGGCTTTTTCTTCGGCTTCTTCCTGGAACGAGCGGGCTTCTCGAGCGCAAGGAAACTTACCGCGCAGTTCTACTTTCGGGATTTCTCGGTCCTGAAGGTAATGTTCACGGCCATTGTCGTGGCCATGTTGGGTATCGCTTATCTTGCGCTCGTGGGCTGGCTCGACATGAGTCAGGTGTTTGTGCCACCGACTTTCATTTGGCCGCAGATTGCCGGAGGTCTGCTGCTGGGAGCGGGTTTCATCGTGGGCGGTTATTGCCCGGGTACTTCCGTGGCGGCGGCCGCCATCGGCAAGCTTGATGCGCTCTTCTTCATGCTTGGCATTTTTATCGGCATCTTCCTGTTTGGGGTGGGCATCCCCCACTTCAGCAAATTCAACCTCTCTGGGGCGCGGGGGTCGCTGACCCTGCCTGTGTGGCTTGATGTAAATACCGGGATCGTGGTGCTGGCCATCGTCCTGGCTGCTTTGGGAGCCTTCTGGGCAGCGGAAAAGTGCGAAGGCGATTGGCGACTGTTCGCACGGACTTATGGAAAGTCGTCGGAAGGAGAAAAGCGCTGATGAAAATTGAAATCACAGGAAAACGCCTGGCGGCTGCGGGCGCGGTGTTTCTCGGCGTAGTCTTGGCGCTGGCCAATTCAATGGCACGCGGCACAGGAGCCGGGCCTGTCAATAACGCCCCGGCACTGGTTCAAACGATCATCGAGGAAAAGGATCACGTGACTCCGGGCGAACTGGCACGTTGGATTATCGAGAAACGCCAGGACTATCAACTGATCGACATCCGTCAGCCCTGGCAGTTTGATGACTACCACATCCCCACGGCCATCAACATTCCCCTGGAGCAATTGTTCGAGGTGTCGGGCCTCCAACAGCTTTCACGAGGCAAGCAGATCGTCCTCTACGGGCTGGGAGCGGGCCACGCCGCCCAAGCCCAGTTGCTCCTGAGTCTGAAGGGTTACAACGCCCTCTCGCTGCGGGAAGGCATCAGCGCCTGGTGGGACGATGTGATGACGCCAACGAGTCTGCGCTCGGAAACTCAATCGCCGGCCGGATACCGGCAGGCTAAGGATCTGCGGGAGCACTTTAAGGGAACAGCATCGGGGAAAGGTCAAGTTTCGCCGCCGACACCGGAAGTGCCTGAGGCGCCTCCGGTGGGAACTGCGCCGGAGGGCACTCAGCCCGCTAAAAAACTCAAGCTCGGACGTGGTTGCTCATAAGAGCGCCAGCACCCTTCCCCACGAACTTGCAGAGGTGATATTTCTGTGAATGGAAGACGGAAAAAAGCCAAGGCCGCGTATTTTTTTGAAAGACAGGCGCAGGTCTGCAAGGCATTCGCGAATCCCACGCGCCTTCACATCCTGGAGTTATTGGGAAGAAGAGAACGGAGCGCCGCCCAGCTTCTGGAAGCGTTGGGGGTCTCGAAGGCCAATCTCTCGCAGCATGTGGGCATCCTGCGGAGCACCGGGGCGGTGGTCACTCGCCGTAAAGGGAAGCAGCTTTATTGCGCATTGGCATTCCCAGAGATCAAGCAGGCTTGCCTGCTCATGCGTGAGGTCCTCCGCCGCCTCCGGTCCAGGTAAATCAGTTTGGAGAGGATATGAACGTCCGCCACGGTCAATAAAGGGGAGCCACTGGTCTCTTGACGAAATGGGGACTCACGACTTTTGACAGTTGAGAATACTGGGTGGTTCCGGTTACGCGGGATCAGATGCTTGGATTAGTGATGGCCCCCGGCAGCCATTCCGCCGCCGTGGAAGCCTCCCATGCCGCCACCGTGGAACCCGCCGCCAAACCCTCCGCCGCCACTCCGCGCCATCCCGAAGGATCCGCCCCCCATTCGCCCGAAGCCGCCGCCCGCGCGCGCCATTCCTCCGCTACTTCTGGAAAAAGCCAGTCCGCCCATGCGTGCCGGTCCTCGGAATCCTCCTCCCATCAACCCCGGAGAGCCGAAGGACCGAGGCATCAAGTTGCCACGTGCGTCCGACACCGTCGGGACACGACCGCCCAGAGTTCCACCAAGCGGGGCGCGAATCGGCTCACGACCTTCTCCGCCTAAGGCGGTGCCTAGGAAAGAATGGTGCGTGAGGACCGAATCTGGGCTGACTTGGCGTCCCATGACCACACTGGATGGGGCGGCAAGAGGGCCGCGTCTAAAGCCAGCGGCGCTGCCAATTGCATCGGGGGCCGCGCCTCGGCCAAGGCTCGCCGAACGAACAGGTCCAACCCCTTCAGGGCGTCCGGCAAGAGAGCTGCCGTGCGGACTCCCCGAGGAAAGCAACCGCCCATCGCCACTGACGAGCGCGCCATGGGGACCGCCGGGGAAAATGACATTCTTCGAAAGAGGCTGACCGGAGAGCATGGCCAATTGGCCGGGTTCCACACCTGGGCGAGCGATAGGCCGGAATGGTGCATTAGGATCCGGGTGCACGATGCCCGGCCCCCCCGGCCGGATGGGCCTGCCATTTCCCAGGGTCCCCGGCGTCACCGCGGTGACACAGGCCGCGCCGCCCACAGCGCAGGGAGCGCCACCGTAGGGACCCATAGGTGTCCAGCCAACCCAACCGGGTCCTGAGTACCAATTGACTAACGCGGGGCTCCACGCCCCAAAGGATCCCGGCATCCAGAACCAGCCCATGGTGGGGTCGAAATTCCACCAGCCATAATGGAAAGGCAGCCATCCCCACGGTTCGCCTGAAATCCATGTGTACCCCCAGCCGGGGTAAGAACTCCACATGCCCAGGCTGTACGGTGACCAGCCGAAGGGTTCGTACGGCGCCCAGCCATACCCGTAACCAGGAAAATCCCCCCAGTCGCCGTACGCATCCAGATCGCCCCAACCATACATGGGGGCGTCGATACCAACAGCGCTGTCGTTGTAAGCGAGCTTAGCCTGCTCATCCCTGGCTGCAACCCATTTGTCCCAATCATCCTTCTCGATTCCATGGGTGATTTGGAAAGGCGCCCCGGAACTGGCGTCGCAGGTCAGCACTTTATCTTTTTCCAGCTTCTCCGATTGATGGGAGTCAGTCACTTGGACCTTACCCTCGAACACCTCAACGCGCATTTGCGGCTGGTGAATATCCGTGCGGAATTCGGTCTTTCCGTGCGGCGTCATGGTGACGCCGGACATCTGCACGAGATATTCGTCATGGTGCTCGGGAATGAAATGAAAAGTGGCATACCCTTCATCAAAGGCAAGGTGATTTACCTTGCTCCCGTCCGGCGCAAGGACCAGCTCAATGAAATCAACTCGGGAGAGTTCCCCCAAACACGTAGTTGACCCGTTCTCAAACTGGATTTCAGCATAGCTCCCTTTCGCAGTTGCGACGGCGAATCCCTGCTGGATGGGAGTGTTCACGCTTGCTTGGGCCCACGCGGCTGATCCCGGCCTCTGCACCGTAACGGTGCCCTCGACAAAGCTCAGCCGTACTACGCGGACCTGAGACAAAGGTGACGGGACCTCCTGCGCACCGAGGGTGCCCGATAGAACGAAAACCGCGAAAACAGCGGCCAAAGAGACACGCGATGGGAACATATGGCGCCTCAATGGAAGCCCTGAGAACAGGGTGAGTCCTGTTCCGACCTTATTCCACCCTAACTTTTTGACGATCTAGCGTTCCAAAGGGTTGTCGAGTTATCGCCAGCAATGCGCCGCCAACGCAAAAAGATATGTCGTCAATCGGCGAGCAAAATCACAGGAATTGGCATCTCATGCATATATGGGGCTATTTCAAACTCAACGACGACCGCAAATGATAAGGGCAACTTTTCTCCTCCTTGCCCCCCTCCTGATTGTAGCCAAGCCTGCAAGATCGCAAACGACGAGCATTCCGACACATGAGAGCTGGGAACAGATTATGAATGCAGCCCAGCAGGACGTTCAGGCCGGCAAGCTCCCGGAGGCGGAAGAGAAATTTACCGAAGCTCTCCGGATTGCCAGGACCTTTCCGCCTGACGATCGCCGCCGGATAAGAACTCTCCATCAACTTGCTGAAACCTATCACTCCGAGGGAAAGGACGCTTTAGCGGAGGGTTTGCTAAAGGAGGAATTGACCGCCAACCAGAAGACCTTTGGCCCGAATGACTTGCATGTGGCGACCAGTCTGGATGCCTTGGCAGGAGTCCTATCAAGCAAGAGACAGTACACGCAAGCTGGGCTTCTCTATCGCCAGGCACTCGGGATCAAGAAGCAGGCTCTGGGACCGAACCACCCGAGCGTGGTCAGAACGGTGGAAAGCCTGGCCGCAGTGGAAGGCGAGGCGGGGAACTACAACGAGGCCGAGGAGCTGTATCAGCAAACCATACAGAGCGAGACCCAATTGTTTGGGGCGTCGCATCCTGGGGTCGCGGTGCCGATCGACGACCTTGCCGCCTTGGAGATGGAACAGGACAAGTATGCCTCAGCCGAAACGCATTACCAAGAAGCCCTAAAGATCCGTGAACAGGTTTACGGAGCGGACCATCCACGCGTCGCTATCTCCCTGGAGAACCTTGCCGGGGTTTACGTGGCGGAAGGGCGGTATGGCCAAGCGGACCCGCTCTTACAACGGGCTCTGGCCATTCGCGAAAAGGCACTCGGAACCAGTCAACCCGCGGTGGCGGAGACCTTGAGCAGTCTGGCGCTTGCCTACGCTTATGAAGGTAATTACCCCAAGGCAGAAGCCACTGCCCGGCAAGCCCTTGCCATCCGCCAGAAGTTGTTGCCATCGGGTGACCCCGCCATCGCCGAAAGCCTGAACAACCTGGCCTTCATTTACACGAAAATGGGCAGGGACGCTCTGGCAGAGCCGCTCTACAAGCAATCCTTGGACATCACGAAAAAGCAAGAGGGAGAGGACAACCCCTTCTACGCCACGACCTTGAATAACCTGGGAATGGTTTACGAAGGCGAGGGAAATTATGGTCAGGCTCGGCCGCTCTTTGAGCAGGCGCTAAAGATTCTTCGCGCCACGCTGGGGCCGAGCCAGCCGGATGTGGCCACCGCCCTCACGAATATCGCTGAAATTGATGCCCACGAGCACCAGAATGCACAGGCCGAGCAACTGCTCCAGCAAGCACTGAAGATAGATCTAGCTGCCCTCGGTAGCCAACATCCAACCGTGGCTACCGACTACCATAACCTGGCAAAGCTGTATGCCCAGGAGGGAAAGAACGCTCAGGCGAAAACGCTTTACCAGCAGGCATTAGCCATTCAAGAGAAAACGCTAGGCCCCGAGCACGAGGACATGGCCGCCACACTCAGAGATTACGCAGCTCTGCAGCACAAAGACGCATCGCAGCACTGAAGCCACAAAACGTACGCTTGGCCCTGAACTATCACTTGGGAAGTGGCTCGATCGCTCCTTTTTTGGGGGTGGCGTGTGCATGCCAGGCGCAATCGATTCCTTCAAGAACGTAAACCGCCGGGATGCCTATCATAAGAAGTGCGCTTTCGGCTCTCGAATCGAGGCGAATGACTGGAGTTTTATCGTACAGAACAAGTCTGGTATTTGGAGGCAGATGGCAAATGAAGCGCCCCAGCTGTCGGAGAGGTATTCGCAATGAACCGGGAATGCTGTCGCAATGTGCTTCTGCAAGTGTGTGGGGGCGTAAATCGATGGTCATCAGGCGCTCGTCGCGAACGGTCCACTCTCCAAACAAAGCCCAGGAAATCGGTATGTACTCCAAATGACTTTTAGGGCTGTCTTGGCGGGCCGACGAAGGGCGCGATTCTTCCGGGTGCTGAAGCGAGCACCAGATGAGAATCAAGAAGATGCCCAGAAAACAGCAGCTTAGGAAAATTGACATGCTTTGCCTCTGTTTTTCCTCGGCCTGCACGGCAAGTCCGTCAGCGGCAGAAGGATGTTTGCTCTGCGGTTAATCCGCCTGCTGCTTTTCTCCCTGTCCGACACTGCCTTTGAGGGAGCTTGCCACAAGCGTCACGATCTCCGAAGGCTGCAAAGGTTTTTCCAGATAATCTTGAGCGCCCAACTGTATGGCCTCAAGGTATCGGGCCGAATTGGCATGGCGGCCCAGCACCATGACGGGAGTTTGACAATGATTCTCGATGACCCGCGCTAGGAGCCCGTCGGAGATAAGGCTTCTAAATCTTACCTTTTTCCGACTCTGGCTCTCATCGAGTCGGGTGCTGGGCCTTTGACCGTGGCGAGGCTGCCCGGAAGACAAGCTTGGTAGCTTGGGTCAGCTCTTTCAGGCGCTCTGGGGGCTCCATCCGGAGCGGAAGAGTTTCAGCAGGTTATGCGTGGCGCAAATCATCTGCCATTCCCCCTGCACTTTCTCCAGCCCTCGCAGCAGAAATCTCCGAAACCCTCGCGCCTCTTTGATCTGTCCAAAGACCGGTTCCACCACTGCCTTGCGCAGCTTATAAACCGCCTGCCCTTCCGCCGTCCGCAGCTTGTGCCGCATCTGCTCGGCGACGCTGGCTCCGGGGGACGGAGGCCCGGTGGTGGTGGGCCGTTTCTCGCCGTGCTTCTGCCGGTCCGGCGCTACGAACAGATCGATCTCCCGCAACTGCGCATCCGTAAGGTTGGGCTCACTGAAATAACCGTTGTCCGCCGTCGCTTGCTGCGGCGGGACCCCCATCTGCACTTTCACTTGCTTCAGCATCGGCACCAATTGTTTCTTGTCGTTGGCTTCCTGGGTCACCGCCGCCCCCACGATCACTTGCGCGTGACTGTCCACCGCCGCCTGGGCGTTATAGGCTTGCACAAACTCTTTCGTCGCTCCGTCCTTCATGATCCGCGATTCCGGGTCGGTAAAATTCCGTTGCGCTTGCGGCTTCGGCTTTGCCGCTTCCGGATCCGGCGCCTGCGGCGCTCGCCCCCCGAACTTCCGTCCCCGTTCGCGCTCCTGCTTCTCCCGCTCCTTTAATTGCGCCGCGACCTCCGCCTGCTTCTTTTCCGCCGCCTCTTTCGCCGCTTGTTCCAGCGCCGCCTTCGCCTCCCGAATCTTCTCTAACCGGCTCTCCCGCCGCGCCAGTTCTTTCGGCAGTTCATCCCCGCGCTTACCTTTCCCGTATTTCCCGTCTTCCTCGGCATCCACTCGCGCCGCCTCCGCCAGCAGCGCCTGCACTTCCGCTTCTAACTTCTTCTCCGCCTCTCCCATTCGCTCGTAGCTCATCGCCTTGTGCTTCGAGGCGTTGGCCTTGATCTTCGTCCCGTCCAGCGCCACGTGTCCCAGTTTCACCAGCCCCGCTTGCCGACACAGCTGCAAGACCTGCACGAACAGTTGCGCGAGGTTCGCCAGATGTCCCTTGCGGAAATCCGCGATCGTGTCGTGATCCGGATGCTGGTCAGCCGCCAAATAGCGGAACGCCACGTCCTCGTAGGTCGCCCGCTCGATCCGCCGCGAACTCGCCACCCCTCGCGAGTAGCCATAAATCAGCACCCGCACCATCATCCGCGGATCATAGGCCGCCAGCCCGCGCCCGTCTCGCGCCTCGTAGGTCGCATACATTGCCGTCAGATCCAGCGTCTCCACCACGTCCGCTACAAACCGCGCCAAATGGCTCTCGGGCAGCCAATCCTGCAGCGAAGGAGGCAGCAGATAGGCTTGATTGAGATCGCAGTTCCGAAACTGTTTGCTCATAGGCCTAAATTACACTAAAGAACCTGTTTGTCAATACTAAATGTGTGTCGGAAATAGAACCCTCTTGCCCGAGAATCTCCACCCGACGAGCGGTCGAACCTCCGCAACCCCCTAATTTGACATTAAACAAATTCTATCTCCGACAGGCTCCTAGAACAGAGCGTCCTGCCAAGTCGGGGCTGCCGCGACCAATGATGATGAGCTCAAAGGATTCGTTATCAAGCGATATCGCGCCGTCCGTAATCGTGCCGATGCAGCGGACATCATACCCAACCCGCTCAAGCACCTGTGAATAGTCCAAGAGGTCGTCCAAGTTTTCGTCAACGATGAGTAACTTCCCCCTGAATTGAGTTACGGGATGCGGCGCCACACTGCTTTCTCTTATTTCTCTTTGTATGATTTTATGCTCCTTTGCCACCTTGGATTCCATGCCGCCCGTCGGCGTGTTGTATCGACGCGGGAGCGCTCATGAGCTGGCTTTGCTCATGGTGTAAGAACCTCCCCACAACGGAGGACTCTACGATTGCAAGGGCGTGGGGTTAGCCCTGGGGAGGCGCGCGCAAAGCGTGTTGCGGAGAGGCGCCGATAAGGTTGGGAAGACCTATGTCAGGGGCTGGGGAATAAGCTCTGGGTTGGGGTATTACATTGGGAGGAATCCACCGACCAACATCGATTTGAGGCGATTTGGCCTCGTCGCTCCCACACTCGGCCATGCGGGATATTTTCGCCGTGTGCCAAGTATTGGGATTCTTATCCGCAGTGGGGAGTCGGGACCGGGCGGCAAGTGTCCCCACCGTCATCACTAGAAGCGCAACGCCGAGGAAAAGCACACGGCCCATCGCGACCGCGATGGCGGGCCCCCGGCGAGAAGCGTCTTGAGCATGTCTGAGCAGGTATTTTGCCTCGGTTGCCATTTCGCCCTCGCGGCGGCCCATTTCCAGTCCCTTCAACAAATATCGGCCGACGAGACTAAATGCTGAAATAGGGTATCCCTTTCATTCCAGTTAACTCTTCGCTTTCACACGCCTCGGGGACATCATCTTTCCTTCATCTTTTTTCTGTTTTAGAAGTTCGGCGAATATTACTCCATACTCAACTTCAATCGCTCCGTTTTCAATAGCTGACTTCTTTTTGCTAAGTGGAATATCGAAATGCTCTCTGTGCGTCCCGGCATCCTGAATCCACTTGCGCTGGACTCCGATTTTATCCGCCATTGCCAGAAGCTCATCCGTGGTATCTGCAATCAAATGGCACATGAGCATCCTGCCGAAGGGGGCATTCATGTCATCAACGTATACGGACACGGGTATTTTTCTCCTTTATTTTCTGTGCTGGTGTGAAGGGGATACCCTCCATGCTGAAAAGGTGCATTCGGTAAGGCATTGTAACACATAGCCCTACGATGGTTTGGACGTGCAATCAATAAAGACGGTTGCCCCTCAAAGGCTCTTTCGGTTTGGAGAGATGAGGGGATGTGGCGCGGTGGCGAATGCGCTTTCAAGGCAACCCAAAGCGCTCGAAAGGAGTCAGAAGGGATGGTAGAACGGGGCGCGATATCACGTCCAAAGGGCATGGGCTTACCGGGTTCAAACTAAAAGGAGGGGGTACTCATACCCCACGGGCCAACGGCGGATCTTAACAAAAAGGCCGATTAGACCCAAACGGGAGTGACCGGCCCGCGAATGACTACCCAAGGCAAAGAATTCAATCATAGAAGGCGAGAAAATATGACCAAGTCGCTGGTTCTTGGTGGCCTGTTCCTGCTGTTTTGTTCCACTGCCTTCGCGATAACTGCAGTCGAGGGCCGGATTGAGAAGATCGACCACATGGCCAAGACCATGGTCGTGAAGGCGGCAGATGGCACGGAACACACGTTTCATTTTGTGGGGCGGACCGCAGTTCACGGCGGGGAGAAGGCGGGCGCGGCCGCGGAAGAGTCATTTCATGGATTAAAGGAGGGGAGTGACGTGATTGTGCACTACACCGCCAAGGGAAGCGAAGAGACCGCGGAGGAAGTCGACCACATTGGCGAGGGTGGCTTGAAAACAACTGAGGGCACCGTCACCCACCTGGATCGGGGCGCAAAAACCGTGAGTATCAAGACGTCAGACGGAACCGAGCAGGCGTTCCGTTTGACCCCCCATGCGGCGGAAGATGCGGGAAAAGACATTTCGGAAGGAGCGGACAAATCCGGCAAGGTAACCGTTTATTACACGGAGCAAGCCGGTCACAAGGTCGCGCACTTTTTCAGCAAGACTCTCTAGCCCGAAAGAGCGCGTGAATGTGGGATTTTCGACATGGACCTTCAGGCGGCGCTGCCTGAGCCGCTCAAAACGCGCTAGATCTCGCTCTCAATCGCTGCATTCGCTCCGACTATGGACGTAGCACAGCTACGTCAATTAGGCCCCCGACTAAATTCGTCTCCACCATTGAATGCGGGTAACGTGCGCAAGTGTTGCTTTCGCTTGAAGCGATGAACATTTGCTCCAAGGCGCACGGGCCCCACTTTGGGATTCAATCTGCATCATGGGCCCAAATCGGCTCACTCAGTCCTCCCTTGACTCAGCCGTAATTACCTCACCTATTCTTTGGATAGCTCCTGGCAGACCGAGAACTGTGTCAATCGCCCCCCTTGTGAACGCGAGAGCCAGTGAAAATGCGGACCGGGGGATGAATCCCCTGATCCGTCGAACCGCACCGGGCGGCAAACGAGGCACAGGTATCAGGACAGTCGACGCGGAGAATCAATTCGCCTCTTTATTGACAATCGAGGTGGTTGCATACTCTAAATCGGCCAGAACGCGCACGGGGAGGAAGTCCCACGTCACACGCCGCTTATGGCCGCAGCAGTAACTGTAAGTCCTCGCCCAAAGGCGAGGTATTCGGTTTAGAGAGCAGGAGGATCAAGATGCGAGACCAAATAAGGTCCAGAAGAGCCGACCTGGCAACGCGTTGCTTGGTTTCCAGTGTTTTGTTTATTTTGTGCGGGGTTTGGGCGCCGAGGTTACTGGGACAAACGGTTCAACAGGGTCAGCCCACCGATCCTTTGCATCAGCTCAATAGTTCAATTGAAGCAATCGTAAAGCGGGTGGCCCCGAGTGTTGTCCAAGTGATTGTGACGGGATTCGGTCCTTTAGAGGAAGGAAATGAAAGTGAGGCCAGTCTTGTCGTCGGGAGGCAGCGCAGCATAGCTTCCGGGGTCATCATCGACCCAGACGGGTACATCATAACCAGTGCCCACGTGGTAAGAGGCGCGCAGCGCATTGAGGTGGTCCTTCCTTCCCAGCCTCTGGACAGCTCGCCCCTGAGTTCAATCCTCACCTCCAGAGGTCACACCTTGGAGGCCCGCACACTGGGGATTTCCAGGGAAATCGATCTCGCCGTAATCAAGGTTGACGCGAAGGGGTTGGCCGCGTTGCCCATTGGAGATTACAGCCTGCTTCGCCAAGGCGAGCTCGTGTTTGCGTTCGGGAGCCCGGAAGGCTTGCGGAACTCCGTGACCATGGGAGTAGTTAGTGCAATCGCCCGTCAGCCAGATCCCGACAATCCCATGGTCTACATCCAAACTGATGCCCCCATCAACCCGGGGAATAGCGGTGGACCGCTCGTGGATGTCAACGGTGAACTGGTGGGCATCAATACGTTTATCCTCTCACAGTCCGGCGGTAATGAGGGCCTGGGGTTCGCCATTCCGAGCGGCATCCTGGCCATCGCCTACCCGCAACTGCGCAAGTACGGTCACGTCCATCGCGGGGAGATCGGCGTCAGCGTCCAATCCATTACTCCAAGCATGGCCGCAGGGTTAGGCCTGGCGCGTGACCATGGCGTGATAGTGTCTGACGTACTACCTGGCGGTCCCGCTGAAACTTCAGGTCTCAGAATGCAGGACATCATCATAAGTATCAACGATGAGCAAGTGGACAGCCTGCCAACATTTAGCCTGCGCGTCTACATGCTGCGGCCAGGAACGCCTACAAAAGTCACGATTCTTCGAGGCACCGAGAAGCTTGAGCTGCAAATCCCCGTGGTTGAACATCCGCACAATGCCGACCGTCTAGCGGATCTGGTTGACCGCGAGAAAAACCTGGTCGGGAAGTTAGGGATTCTCGGCATCCAAATCGACAAGACAATCACACCTATGCTTCCGGATCTCAGGGAAGCTTCGGGAGTCATCGTCGCTGCCAAAACAGTAGGCACGAGTGCGGTGGATAACGCGCTATCGGTGGGGGATGTAATCCACGCCTTGAACGGAACAACCGTCATCGACCTGGATTATCTCCGCACATCACTGGAGAGCATCAAATTCAACGACCCTGTAGTCCTGCAGATCGAGCGCGAAGGAACAATGAAGTACCTTGCCTTCCGCATGGATTGATCGCATGTTGGTCGGGAGGGCAGCACCAGGGCGGCAATCCCTACGGCGCACGGAGAAAAGTTTCGGTTCGATGCGCAATCACATGTCGTGGCACATGACGGACTCACCCGCCATGATTTCACCGTTTGCGATATTTCAAAATATGGTTTTTGCCAAACCCTGGGATGTGAAAGGGGGAAGTCCGCGCGGGAAGGTGACTGTGACCTTGGCGACAAAGAAAGCTTCGAGAAATCAAGGCAACAGGACGCTGGGAAATTGGAACGGCACCGTCGCCCCAGCTCACGATTGGAGGTCGATTGCTTATTTGCGAATTCAGGCCCAATTGACCGGGGAACTTCCGGTCTCCCTGAGATTAGTGTAGGGAAGAAGTTTTAATTTGTGCAGCGAAAAATGACTGGGGGTGAACTAATCGGCTTTCAATGCGCCTCAGGAGCTTACCCGCCTCCCAAGACTGAGATGGTGTGAAATAATTGTCAAAGGAGCAATCCTCCAAAGCTAAGTTATTGAATAATTGTCAGGGATGTATTAGCGTTTTCTATTATTTCACACCTGCTGAAGGATTACACATACATGACTACACAAAGTGAACCAAACGGCCGCAACGTCGTTGCCGACAAGCGGACTTACCTATGAGGCTGACAGACACTTCAGTTTACACGTGGGGGTCACACCAGAGGATGAATGGGGCTTCCAGTGGCACAGTGGCTCCAGTCTTGTAGGGGACCACCCGTGGAGTGTAATCGCTTGCGGGTCGGGTGGCCGGCACACTGGCGACATAAAGGAAGGCATTTGACGAACCAACCAGTTGGTCGCCACGATTCATCGGCTGCCGAACAGGCTCACCGCCGTTCTGCTCATCCGCATAAAGCTCTACCCTCACCGCCTCGGGATCAAGCTCATTAAGATACACCTGTACCTGAAAGACATAATGATCGCTGTGCTGCTCGGTGGTGAGAGAACCGAATCGCACCCCTGACCAGTGCTTTGCTAATTCTTTCTGCCAGTGGAGCAGATCGATTCCCAGTTGACCTCCTCCGGCGGCACGCTCGCAGTAAGCCGCAGCAGCCGGCAGATAATGCTTCTCCGTATACTCGCGGACCGCGCGGTTCGCGGAAAAAATCGGCGTCAAGTGCACCATGCTTTTCCGCATCCGGGCCACCCAGCCGGGAGGAATTCCTCTCTCATCGCGCGCGTAGAAAGCTGGGATAACCTCTCGCTCCAGCAGCTCATAGAGGCTTTCCGCCTCGGCAGCATCCCAGGAGGCATCGTCGCCATGCTCCTTGCCGTCGCCCAAGGCCCAGCCTACCTCTGGAGAATACGCTTCCGCCCACCAGCCATCGAGCTCGGAGAGATTCAGCCCGCCATTGACGAGCACTTTCATGCCGCTGGTGCCGCTGGCTTCCCAGGGACGTCGGGGCGTGTTGATCCAGACATCCATTCCCTGAACCAGCCGCTCAGCCACAAGCATGTCGTAGTCACTAAGAAAGACCGCATGCGGCCGTACCTCGGGGCGGCGGACAAAGCTGACCCACTGCTGGATCATGGCTTGTCCCGCGAGATCTTGCGGGTGCGCCTTACCGGCAAGAATCAGTTGGACCGGCCGCTGTGGATTGGTCAGGAGTCGAACCAGCCGCTCGGGATCGTGCAGGTGCAGGTTGGGACGCTTGTAAGTTGCGAAACGGCGGGCGAATCCAAGGGTAAGAACGTTAGGATCGAGTATCTGCTCGGCTCGCGCGACCTGCTCTTGAGATACACCCTGGCTGGTCAATTGCCGGTGCAGCCATTTCCGGACATACGCAATAAGTGACCGCCGCGCTTCGGCGCGCAACTGCCAGAGTTCGGAATCGCTGACCCGATCAAAATCCCTTTCGATGTCCGTCATAGGACCGAGCCACCGCTCGTTCCCGCAGGCGCTGTGCCAGAGGCGATCTGCCTCCGCGGAGTCCCATGTCGGCACGTGGACGCCGTTGGTGACGTGGCTGACCGGCACTTCGCGTTCCGGCCATTGCGGAAACAGCCCCTGAAAAATCCGGCGACTTACCTCCCCGTGCAGTCGGCTCACGCCATTCACAGCGCCGCTTCCTCGCATGGCCAGGTAAGCCATGTTAAAAGGTTCGTGAGAGTCATCCCCATCCCGCCGGCCTAAAGCAAGGAGGTCCCGAAACGAAATCGAGAGCCGCTCTTCCGAATACATCTTCAAATACTTTTCTACCAATTCGGGCGCAAAGCGATCAAAACCGGCGTCCACCGGCGTGTGCGTGGTGAACAGGTTTCCCGCCCGGGTAACCGTCAGGGCGATATCGAATGGCTGATTGTTGGCTTTCATGTAGGACCATGCCCGCTCCAGCACAGCGAAGGCGGCATGCCCTTCGTTCAGATGACAGACTTGGGGCTCGAGGCCAAGGGTGTGAAGCAATCGAAATCCTCCGATCCCAAGCACCAACTCCTGCTTCAGCCGCAACTCCTGCCCGCCTCCGTAAAGTTCGCTGGCAATGCCGCGGTGCGACGGAATATTCGCCGGATCATTGGTGTCCAACAAGTACAGTTTGATTCGACCAACCTCCACCTCCCAGGCGCGGAGCCAGAGCTGGAAACCGGGGAACGCCAGCGGGAAGCGGACCCACTCGCCATTTGGGTCCCGCACCGGCACTATCGGCAACTGTCCGGGGTCATTGAAAGGATAGAGCGCCTGCTGGTTCCCTTGGGCATCAATCTCTTGCCGGAAATAGCCCTGTTGGTAGAGCAAACCGACGCCGATCACGGGAATGCCCAAATTACTTGCCGCCTTAAGCTGGTCGCCCGCAACATTGCCGAGGCCGCCCGAATAAATCGGCAGCGCTTCACTCAACATAAACTCCATGCTGAAGTAGGCAATTCTCTTGAGAGGGGTGTCAGCATGCGCCTCTTGGAACCATGCGGCGGGCCTCACCGCCGCGCGGTTCTTCTGAACGATCTCCTGCGCCAGCTTTTGAAAACCAGGATCGCTGGTCACACTCCGTAGTTTTTCCCGCGAGACAGTCTGCAAGACAAGCCAGGGGTTATGGGTCAGATCCCACAGCTCAGGATCGAGCCGCTCCCAGAGCTGGTCGGCGGCATGATTCCAGGACCAGCGCAGGTTCAAAGCCACCTCGGTAAGTATGTCGGAAGTCTGACTTGCAGAAGGTATATCCATGTCGACAGAGTTGTTCATACTTCGCTCCTCAGATCTATTCCTGGAAGCCCAAACTGCATGGCGAGAGCCCCCTCACCGGTCAATGCAAATTGAAATACGCAAATATACGCACCTTCACAAAATCCAACACTATTAGATAAAGCACGACCACCAAGAGAACTCCGGCAACGAGCCTCGTGCTGACCGCTGCCATCAAGATGCCGTGAGTGGCTAACAGACTTACGAACATAATATCCGCTCCTGAACTCACCAACATCCAGCGGCTCGGCCGAGAATTCCAAAACTGATGTCTTTCCCGTACCAAGTACACTGTCCCCTGGCCACTGAAGACCAGCGTAATGAAGGCCAGGGTCTGCAATTGGGGTAAGGGCAAATGGAGAGCATTCCGGGCGGTGAAGAAAATGGTGAAAGAGAGCACTAGGATCAGGGCTGCGAGCGGCAGGGCCGTCATCACGAGATCACGGATCTTCCACCGTTCAGGCTTTCTGGAAAAAGCAACTCGGTCGGTAGCGATGGACATGGTAACGAAATCGTTCGTGAAAAGTAGGAGCACGACCAACAAGGGCGTGATGATCAGGTCGCCCGTGAGCATAACACCTAAGCTCAGAAAGAATGCTACTTCGATGGTTTTAATAATCTTGTTAAGGGTGTATGTCAGCATGCGCTGATAGATGCGCCGGCTGGTTTCCACTGCCGCCACGATGTCCGACAGTCCCGGCTTGGTCAGAACGGCGCTGGCGGCGGCCTTGGCCACATCGGTGGCGTTCGCCACGGCAATGCCGACCTCGGCCTGTTTCAGCGCGGGGGCGTCGTTAACCCCGTCTCCCGTCATGCCCACCACATGATGATCTCCTTGTAATGCTTGAACGAGGCGGAACTTATCTTCCGGGAAGACTCCGGCAAAAACGCGGCATTCTGAGATCGAATTCCCCAAATCCGCGTGCATGCGCTCAGGAGAGCAGGTTGGGCCGCTGATACCTACCTGCTCAGCCACCCTTTGCGCGGTGGCAACGCCATCGCCGGTCACCAGGAGGACCTGGATCCCCAGGCCGTGGAGGTTTTGTACCAAAGCACGGGAGTCATCTCGCGGCGGGTCCAGCAATCCCACAAGACCGACCGGTTGTAGGTGGTCATCTGCGCCGGCGGCGACGGCAAGCGCGCGATAGCCCTGGGCGGCAAGGTTCTCGACGTCGGCGTCGAAACCAGTTCCGTTTATTGACAATCCGGCGATCACAGACGGCGCACCCTTGACTATCCGCAGCGTCCGATCCTGCTGGCGTAGGACCGCCTCCGTGCGCTTACTGGCAGGATCAAAGGGGATGAATTCAAGACGGTCGCTCGTCGATAAACCGATGCCGCGCTCTTGTGCGGCCTTCAGTACGGCCATATCAATGGGATCTTGCGTGGCCTCGTCACTGGCCAAGGCTGCAAACTTCAGCACATCATCTCGGCTATAGGGCGGATAAGCGCGCAGATCGCCTACAGACAACTGGTTTTTGGTGATGGTGCCAGTCTTATCGCTGGCCAGCACATCCATAGAGGCTGCTTCCTCGATGGCGGACAGCCGCGTGATCATGACTCCGCATCGGGTCAGCTCCACTGTCCCCAAGGCGGACGCCAAAGTGAAGGTTGCCGGTAGGGCGACGGGTACTGAAGCCACTAAAAGGATCAGGGAGTAGGGGAGGATATCGTGAAGGGGAATTCCCTTGACCAGCGCGTAGATCAACAGAATGAGCACGAGGGCCAGATCGAGGGCGACCAGGTATTTGACAATTCTGAATATGATCTCCTGAAGGTGGCCCACTGTTTTGGCGGTGCGGACCAGTTCTGCGGTCTTGCCAAAGTAAGTACGCTTCCCTGTTGATGCCACTTCACCGGTCGCCTCACCGCGTTTTACCACAGCTCCCGCGTAAGCTTGGGCGCCGGGCCCACCTTCCACGGGGGCCGATTCTCCGGTCAGGGCCGACTGGTCCATAAGGATTTCACCCTCGGACAGGCGCACGTCAGCAGGCAGCAGGTCGCCCATCCGCAGGTGAATCACATCCCCGGGAACAAGATCCTGCGCAGGAATCAATTGCCAGTGCGCATCGCGCAGCACCCGCGCCTGCACCGAGAGGCGTTGCCGCAGTAGATTCAAGGCACGCTGGGTACGGTTTTCCTGGACAAAGCCCAAGGCGGCGTTGAAAACTAACAGAGCTCCGATGATGGCCGCCTCCGGAAACCTACCCAGGGCGAACTCCAGAACGAGTGTAATTTCAAGCATCCACGGGACGGGCGCCCAGAACTTAGACAGCAGTGCGAGGACAGGGTGGGTGCCTTCCTGCTTCACCGCATTCGGACCGAACCGCGCAAGCCGCTCAGCAGCCTCCTTGCTGGTCAGGCCGGAGGCAACGTTCGTTGAAACAGTATTTGCAATGTCCATATTGATATTTTCACTAGAGCGTTCTTCGTCCCATAGCAGACCCTGGTAGCCAGGATCGGCATGATGGTCGGTGCGCTAACCCTAATTTCCTTGGACCGCACATGGCCACGCTTGCCTAACTGTGACCGACGACGGCTACACTGCCGCGCGGCATGAGTGCGAATACGCGCCACGGCTAAACGGCCACACCTGCCAGTCATTCACTTTTCCCCAAATGGGTACTTCTTTAACATTTTCTTGACAGAGTAAGGGACTTGGTTTTCATCACCCTTTTGGGTGTTTGAGATGCTATCGACCGTTCGGTACGAATCCCAAAAGCGTCGCGGGTGGCCGGCGAAATCTTTAGCCGATCCCGCGTTTCAACAGATTCCTGACCCAGCCTATTTCCGGGATGGGGCTTGTGCCCTGATTGCCTCCGGGGGGACCGGCTGCATTTTTGCCAAGCGTAATTGCGGTTTCACCCTCGCTCTTGTTTGGAGGGATCCGGCACAGCAGTGAGCGTGGCAACGATTTCTGTTGAATCCGCTTTGAAGATCTGGACAACGTTCCGATCTGTTCCACCGTCCTGCCGGCGAAACACGTACCGGCCAGGCAACAGCACCGTTCCGGAGATTTTCGTCGGCTCTCTAAACGTGACTCCCATGCCGTCGGAGAACTGGCCCTGCACCGGATGCGCAGGGATTGCTGGGGTGGCCGGGTGCAGCCAAATATCGGTCGAACTTCGTTTCAAAAGACTCATTTTCGTTTCCTCCTCTCGAACATCCCTTCGCGAGCCCTGAGGTTTGCAGGCACTCCCAATCTCTGAACCTTCGACGCGGCAAACCTATTCTCGGCGGTTGCCCTCACTCCTGGGATTCTGTCATCCCTAAGTATTGGTTGCCGCCGGAGGCACTTTCGTGCACTACACATCCGATGAAACATGCGTTGGCAGTCCAACCCGGCAAAAACCGCTTCTGTCGCGGCACGGTACTCACGACTTTGCTTCGCATGGGAAAGCCGCAGCTGCTGGCAATTCCCATCCTGGATGAATACGCAGACCAGTCTGACTTGCGCTTGACGCATACCACCGATCCTCATGCAGGCCTTCCGGCATCTGAAATGGGCATGAGTCCGCTGGAGCGAGCGCAGCGACATGATGTCTTTTACTCGGTTTTCTGGTCACCACCAGTCTCCTCTTGCTCCTCTTCCGCCTTTTGCCAACTGGAGTTTGGGTTGTATTCCTTCATCGCTTTGGCGAGAGCATCGGTCTTCTTGCCGAGATCTTTCTGATACACCACTCCATCTTCGTTAACGATGAATGTCATGACGCCGGACGACCGGTATTCCGCCGGATAAGCTACGAAAGCGAAACCCCCTGCCATTTTGCCGTCTACGATGTACCTTTTCGCACCGCCTGGGGCATTTTTCCCCTGACGTGTTAGGGTGTGGTAATAGTACCCGCGGTAAGGAGTCGGAGCGCCGACGCCGCTTGGAGCAAAGCCCTCAGCAACCGCCGCCGCCACTAGTGGTCCGATGGGGCTCTCGGGTTCGCTCTCGGCAGCTTTCCAATGAAGGCCATTGTGTTGTCCTTCATCACTGAAGATTTTCTGGGCGTACTGGTTGTTATGTTGGGCGTAGTATTCCTTCTGCGCCGCCACAAGCTCCTGGCAAACGCGAATGGCCGATAATTCATTCCGGCCAACTCGCCTGTACACAATTTCCTCTTCGCCCGCCTCGGTGTCGAAATACCACAGATTGCCTTTGTTCGCGAGCGGGATAGGCGTGGGCCAATTCTCCGCACCGATATACAACGTAGTTGTCCCATCCGGCTCTTTCACCAGCCGGTGCATTTGTTGATATTTTTGTACGAAGTTAGCGCGGCTCTGGGCGTCTTCGGCGTCGTCTCCCGACGAGACAATTTCCTTTCCGTCGGGTCCGAGGATATCGAGCATGGCCTTTTCGTCGTTACTCTGTGTTGCCGTGACGAGGGCGTTGGCTGCGTCTTCCGGAGAGGAAAACGTTTTCTGACCCGGTTGCTGGGCCATGGAAGGGCTGGAAAGGCAGCCCGTCAAAAGGGTCGTGACCGCAGCTAAGATCAGAAGACGGGTCCCCTGAAATCTGTCGAAGTTCAGTTTCCTTCGCCGCATATGGCATCTCTCCATTTCTAAAGTCCACGAGCTACTGGGGACATAACGAACCTTCGATTACCGACGGCCCCCACCGTGAAATCCGCCACCGCCTCCGTGAAACCCACCGCCGCCATGAAATCCTCCACCTCCGAAGCTCGACATTCCACGAAACGAAAAGCTCCTGGCCTCTCCGCCACGTCCGAAGCCACTGAAGGCGCCCGAGCGGAGGCCACTCTGACCGCGAGGTTCAGCGAATCCTCGAGCTGCCCGCCTGTTTCCATTGAACGGACTGGGTCTCGCACCGAAACTGTTGAAACCACCGCCGCGCATGCCTCCACCTCGGTTCAAACCCTCACCCCCGCCACGGTTAAAAGCTCCACCCCGCAGGGCTCCACCGCGGTTGAAACCTCCGCCCCGGTAGAAAGAGTTCCGGTTATAGAACGTGTTGCTCCGCGAGTAGTACCTATCGCCGCCAAAAGTTGCGAAATGGCCACCCCAATTGCATCCCCAGTGATTCCAGCCCCATCCAAAGCCTCCGAAGAAGCCGATTCCAAAACCCATCCCAAATGACAGGTACGGGCCGCCAAACCAAATTCCGGGATATGGGTACCATCCCGGCCACGCCATGAGGGGATCTCCGTAGACAACCCACGGGTCATAGGCGGGGACGTAAACGATGTCGGGGTTGGCCGGCTCGACGACGATCGTTGAGCCTTGGTCGGTTACGACTTGCTGCGACGTGGTCCTAAGATTCCCAGCCGCTTGCGCCCGCTGGCGCATCGTCTGCACCGCATCCATCACTGCATCTTGCTGGTTATAGTATGCATCGCCTAAAGATGACGTCCAGGAGAGGTTCTTGTCCATATTTCCCAGGACGGATGGAAATGCCGTGAGCGCCTTGACGCTCGGGTCCCAGGGTAGCTGGTCCACCGCTTGAGCCAAAGCCTCGCCCTGCAAACCCTGATGCTCTTGCACCCATCGGTCGGCCTCGACGACTTGCTCGGGAAACGTGGACGCCGCCAGGATCTGCGCCACCAGCGAATCCGGATACAGGGCAATCGGCGCTACCAGTTGCTGCAATTGCTCGGGAGTCTGTTGCGTGTAGGGCGCCGCCGGCGGGGCTTGTGGCGCGGCTTGCGCGCCAGGATTAGCCGACAGCTTTGGCGGCCAAGTCGCGAACATCAGAGCCAACGATAACAGGGAAATTAAAATCTGCACGCCCCATCGAGGCCTTGAGAACCCTGCGGCACGCCCGAAAATATTCATGTTCTTGAACCTCCTCTGCACCTTCATCGCTTGAGGTCTCCGATAAAATGTGATGGATAACATGTAAAGTATGGTTGCTACACATTGATATGTAACCTCTGTATGACATACCTCAACATGCCGCCCCGGATCAGTGAATGCTCCGCGCATTTCAACCATACCAAGGACATCCCCTCGTCCTCGACCGGAAGAGTTGGCGGCCGGCAGCGAGAGGAGCCCCCCTTGCCCTGCTGCTCAAGCCGGCTCTTCAATGTCTTCTGCAATACTCATACATGGCAACGGGGCTGGCGAGAAAAACGGGCACGCCATTTTCGCCTCCCGATGTAACTTAGGCTGATGCCGAACGAGTCGGGAGGTACTTTCTAACCAGTTGCCCTATTTCTGAAGGGGGCAAGGGCTTCTCGATGTAGTCAAGAGCGCCGGATTGGATCGCCTCCATGTGGCACGGCATATCGACAGACCTCGTAAATATAAGTACGGGAGTGTTGCGATCTTTTTCGATTGCTCGCGCCAGCACGTGACGTCCCTCGAAGTTGGGGCTTCCCTGGCTTACAATAACGAGATCGAAATCCTCGCTTTCAAGACACGTCGCGCCATCCGAATATGAGGGGATTGACCGAACCTCATAGCCATGATGTTGAAGAACAGCGGAATAGTAGAGTAGGTCGTCCAAGTCTTCATCGACTACAAGCACCCTCCGCTTGAGTAAACCCGACAGTTGTTTCGCCTTTCTACCATCGACGTCTTGTCGCTGCACAAGTCCCTCCCGTCTTTCCTGGTTGTAATTCCTCATACATCGATGAGCCTCCGGGCCTTCCTTTCCGGGCCGAGAAAGCCTGTTAAGAAAGCTTTGTTCCATCCTGTCTAACTTAGCCGCATGATCCAGCGAAACTCGAATGGCGGGAATGCTTGCTCCTGTGACCCGCTCCTTGGGGAACGCGTCGCGGCCGGCTGCTAACTCTTGTTCGCAGTTGTCTGGATTCTCCCGCAAGGAGCGGTGCGCGCAGCCAAATTCGGGCCTTGTGCAATTGCGACTTGGACGTGCCGATGGTTAAGCCGAGTATTCGAGCAATCTCGTGGTGCTCGTACCCTTCAACATCATGCATGAGGAACACTTGCCTGTACCCTGTGGGCATCCGTGAAAAAGCAGACTCCAAATTCAGCCGGTCGATCGCTGTGGTCAACAGCCTGTCAGGTGCGCCCAAAACCTGGTGCAGGTTGGAGATTCCCTCCTTCAACTCTGTGACCTCTTCAAGCGAGTTCGTAATGAGCGACTTCCTCCGACGGCTCGCCAGCACGATGTTGACCGCGACCCGGTACAACCACGTGCTAAAAGCAGATTCACCACGGAAGGAATCCATCTTGCGATACACCTGGAGAAACACCTCTTGGGTGAGGTCTTCTGCTTCTGCCTCGTTTCCCACCATGCGTAAGCACTTGGCATATACGCGCTTGTTGTACATTCGGTAGGCGTGCTCGAAGTTAATGGCCGAACCCAATTGGCATGATTTTGTGGATCCGTCCACTTGTAAAGCAGTCTTCCTTGCCGGTTGCGAAGAACCCTTCAACTCAGCCACATCCGTTGCCGTGTCTGCTGGGCTAGTCGGGGGAACGTCGGGTGCTCGACGGTTGCGGGGGGTCGGATCACCTGCCGTGCGCCAGTTGGTTGGAGCGGTCGAACCTCCCCACGCACAAGGCCAGTCTGACTCGACCGCGTCACCTGCTCCTCTGGGAGCTGTCAGCGGAGTGGCCGGTGGGCTGGATAGAAGGCTCGCGCCAACAATTGCTTCATCCATGCGGCATTCCATTGCATCACCTGCAATTTGTGCATCCGAATATGTGTCCAAAGGATTGTCCTCCATGCGCACGACTTCTGGGTTTTCAAAGCTTGTCTTCGAGCGTTCTTGGTCCTGGCGTGCCGCCGAATTAAAGAGTGGGGCAAGTGGTCCCTCGGGCGTAGCCTGAACCACGACCTCCGCACAGCTCGCGTCGAACTCCCCGCGAGGCGAAACCCACACTGCCAGAATTGGCGGCGGGGTGACCGGGTTTGCCCGGCGCTTGCCAGTCGAGGCGTGTTCAGTTGCTGCCTGACATGCACCCCGCCATTCCGTTTCAAAGCTGTGCCTCTGACTTGATCTCTCCCCTGTTCGTAGAAGCACTCGGAATCAGTGGTCTCCGCAACCGGTAGTCGTGCCCGCGGAAGCTGTCGGTAAGCTGTTCTCCCTGGTTTCTCACGCTGTACCCCAGATTCAGACCCACGCTTGGTTTCGTGTCGGCGACTAGTCCGTTCTCCGTGGCTTGTTGGCACTCAAAACACAAAGCCGCCCAGGGTAGGGCGGCCAGACGCTTCGGGGAGATCACCTCCTGACACGCCAGGCACACGCCATATTTCCCCCCGGCGATTCGTTCCAACGCTTCTGTCACCTGGCGAAGGAGGGCGGTCTTGCGGTCAAGCGCATCCACTGCCATGCCCCGCTGAACCTCCAGGGTGAACTCCTCCGTTGAGTCCGGGACTCTCTCAATTGCGATGCCCTCAGTATCGTGGTGACTTGACAGGAGCTCCGCCCGCTTTGCTTCGAGCATCCGCCTGCAACCTCTAATGTTCGTTGTGTTCATGCGTTTTATCCAATTCCGCGGTTGTGTTCCTCCGATATAGTAGAGCCATCACTTACTTCGTTGGGCTAGCCCCGCCGCTATTCTTCCCGAACAAGACCTTCTCCCTCCAACCACTGAGATCCATCTGCGTTATCACTTGGGTATCGGCGCCCCTGGTGTCGTAGTAGATTTTGGTTTCGTTAATCTTCTTACCTTGGTCGACCAGCTTTGCGGGGACCTGGGCAACAAGTTTCCCGTTCTGGTAGAACCCCATTTCGGGCGTCGGGGAGTTATTGTTTAAAACCACCTTGTACTTCCCGGACTGCAAAGTTGGCCCGCCGGGAATTCGCGCCGTTTGGTCGATCGCGACGCTAGCTGACTGTTTTGAAGAATGGCCTAAGTCGAAGCTCGGAAACTTCGCGAATGCCACACTGGCGGCAATGAGAATCCCAGCCGCCGCCACCATTGATTTATTCAGCACATCTTTTTTCATTTCTTCGGTTCCTCCTTTTAGGACCCATTGTTTGGCCTGTCCGCTGATCGTGAGTTGCTTTCGGGCCAGCTAGAATGAACCCGCACTCCGAATTTGCTGCAACGTAAAGACTCAATCCCTAGCCAACCACCTCACTCATGGCTTCCAGTTTTCAACAAGAATGCGGACAAACGCATCAAGGGTTGTACAGCACATAGCGGGTGTATTCCGCTTCTACCTCCGGATCCTCGGCAAAGTGTTGCTGTAGGATCCAAATGCCGGCAGTATTTGCGACGAAAACAAGTCCACGCTTTTCATCTCTACCGATTGCCGTAACCCCAGTGAACTCGCGAGCGATCTTCGGGTGTTGGGGGTCAGAAAGATCCATGATCAGGAGAGTTTGAGGTGTTGTCGCTGTAGCAGCAGTACCTTGTTCCGTGCTGACAAGAGCAGCGGTCCCGGCAACGGCAACGAGACCTTCAGAGCCGCCGTCCGGTGCATCCGGGACATTAGCCAACACAGAAGGGTGCTCCGTCTTGGTTACATCGATGAGCGTAATGTCCTTACCTGCGCCATGTTCCGCGTAGAGATAATCGCTGCTGTAATGCTGGGTGCATACAAAATGGGTGACGGGCGTACCCGCCAGCGGAATATGTCCAACGACCTCAATTGCGTCTGTAGGCGGGCTCGGCGGTGACTTGTGTTTTTTGTTCATAGCATGAGTCTCGGTCGCCGCTAAATTATTTGAAGAACGGCCTAAGTCGAGGCTCGGAGTTTTCGCGAATGCCATACTGGCTGCAATGAGAATCCCCACTGCGGCCAGCATGGATTTGTTCAATAGATCTTTTTTCATTTTTTCGGTTCCTCCTTTAAGACCCATTGTTCGGCCTGCCGGCCGAACGGGACTTGCTCTCGGGCCAACTAGAACGAACCTGCACTTCGACCTTAATGCAGAGGAAAGGCTTAGACCATACCAACTGATTGCTAATTTCAATTGGAAACGCTAGTAGGCTTGTTCAGCCTCGCTCGTTGTGGTACATCGTGAAACCCGCCTACCCTTTGCGGCCTTTCCGCAAGCCCGTGGAGCTTGGCCCGGCCGTGGGACGCTGACATGGGGAGTGCTGCCGACAACATCCAGACCACCGTCAGAGTAGTTACCGGCATTTTGCTCTCGCCATACCGACTGTCGGGTATTCCATCTAATGGGGTTCTGCTGATACGCTCAGGAAGGTCGGCGTAAAGAAGATCGATTTTTGAAGACGCGCCCGACAAGAGCCAGTCTGTGGAAGGAGTGACTTCAAGTGCTTACGGGCCAGCCACCGTACTTCCCATCGAAAAAAAGAGCCATTCCAGAGGGCGCTGTCACACACACAGCCGCTGGTGGGCTTCCTATAGTATTCATGCGGCAAGGAATACAATCAATTTTCACTAGGGTTGCTGACTTCCTCCGCAGAAGGAATGGCAGTACCGCTTGGGAAGCATCGTCGCCCGCGGGCCGTTCATCCACGGGCCCCCTTGCCATTATTGGACTTGTGACCGGCGATGAGGACCGTCGATTGCTGGACGGAATATGCAACCGAAACGGCTGGCATCTGCTTTTCGCGGAAACGTGCGAAGAGGCTCGGGCTGCGTTGGATAAACGTG
>CAVQYM010000011.1:0-532996 GCA_963718175.1 uncultured Acidobacteriota bacterium | reverse complement strand
GTGATCCGCTTCATCAGGTCGCGGGCCCGATAAGTCCGGGCCGCCTCGCCGGTGCTGATGTGGCGGGTCGTCCAGTCCTTATCCTCCACGACGGCCTTCATGAAGTCGTCGCTCGCGCGCACACTGTTGTTGGCGTTCTGAAAAAAGATGGAGCTATACGCCTCACCATCGATGGCCGAATCGTAACCGGCATCCACCAACGCCCAAGCCTTGCGCTCCTCCTTGGCCTTGCACTCAATGAATTCCTCGATGTCGGGGTGTTCGATATTCAGGATCACCATCTTGGCGGCACGGCGCGTCTTGCCGCCGGATTTGATGACCCCGGCAAAGGCGTCATAACCTTTCATGAATGATAGGGGACCCGAGGCCACACCGCCGCCCGACAGCGCCTCAACTGAGGATCGAAGAGGCGAGAGGTTCGTGCCCGTGCCCGAACCCCACTTGAAGAGCATCCCTTCCACTTTGGCAAGATTCAGGATGCTTTCGAGGTTATCTTGGACGGAATTAATAAAGCAGGCGGAGCACTGCGGGTGTCGGTAGGCCTCGGTCTCCTTCTTGATGCCGCCCGTGGCCGGATCAAAGTACCAGCCGCTCGCGTGGGAACTGCGGTGGTACTTGTGCCAAAGGCCGCAATTAAACCAAACCGGCGAATTGAACGCCGCTTTCTGCCGAAGCAGGATGTGCGTCAATTCATCGTGAAAACTCTTGGCGTCTTCCTCCGTGCGGAAGTATCCGCCCTCCACGCCCCACTGCGCGACGGTGTCGGACACACGGCTAATCAGTTGCCGCACGCTCGACTCGCGCTCCGGCGTCCCCAGCTTGCCGTGGAAGTACTTCGACGCCACAATGTTGGTGGCGGTCTGCGTCCAGTCTTTGGGCACTTCCACGTTGCGCTGCTCAAAGATGACTTTGCCCTTCTCATTTTGGATGGAGGCGGTACGCATTTCCCATTCGAGCTCTTCGTAGGGGTGTCCACCGGCCTTGGTGAAGAGCCGTTTGACGGTGATACCGCGCTTGCTCGCTATTTCCGCCCCAGGGGCCCAGGACTTGATTTCCGTCGACACAGCTTCCCTCTCTGACATGGCACTCCTCCATAGAAATTGGGGTCAAGCCCTCATATGATTTGGTGCTGGTGCGGCCTGGTCACAGCGGACCGATCTTGGTATTCTCGTGCCCCGCTGCCGGTTTGCCCCCCTCCGGGCGGAATCCGGCACCGCAACGGCAGGAGGGCAATCTAACTCCAGTACGTTAGGTTTGTCAAGAGGGAAAACACAATATGTAGTGGTTTGCTGGGTGGTGTCGACAAAGGGTTGTGGAAAACCTGTGAATATCTTGGGAGTACCTCGATAGTACCCCCCTGCCACCTGCTACCGTCATTAAATGCTTTCCCTCTTTACCATAAGATGCGATCCGGAAGGCTGCCGGTAGCCTGGGAAACGGGAAACGGGGTTAGGGGTTAGGGGTCAGGGATTGGGGATTCGGGAAAGACCCTGCTTATCGAAGCTTGATTGCCTGACCCATTTCGAACTTCGAATAGGAAACGAGAGTTCCATCCCGAGTTCCGAACCCCCAATCCCTAATCCCTAGTCCCATTCCTCTAGCTGGGAAGGGGTGCCTTCAGATTGACCTTGGAGAGGGACTTCACCAGAGCCGCCTCGACCGCCTCTTTGGCCAATCCGCGCGCCACGGCGACCTCATCAACCAGAAGTTGCCAGGAGCGGTCCAACATTTTCTTCTCGCGGAAGGAGAGGGGCTTGGCTTGATTTAGAATGATAAGCACTTTCAGGACCTCGGCCACCTGCATCAGGGAGCCGCTCCGCATCTTTTCGGAGTTCTCTTTGAATCTCCCTTTCCAGTCCCCGGCGGATTTACATCGGCCCTTCTGCAAGTAGTCCAGAATATTGCCTATTTCGCTGCTCTTGGTGACCCGGCGCAGACCCACGTTGGCGACACTGCTCAAAGGTACCATCACTCTCATACTCGTGGAGCTGAGCTTCAATAAGTAGAACATTTCCGGCTCACCGGTAAGATTGCGAGTAGAAATCTGTTCAACGATGCCGACACCTTGGTTGGGATAGACAACCTTGTCGCCTATCTGAAATTGTGAAAATTGCATGGGACTCCTCGGAGGTTATGTCATGAATGGCCGGTCACAGAACTATTAAGACTAACTCGGAAATTGCCGGAAGTCAATCAAATAGATGCGCAGGCAGCAGACAAACTGCGCCAAGCATCGTATAATAGGGGTTAGATCATTTGCGCCAGGGCTAGGTGAAATCGTGTCGAAAGACGTGCTTGAGACATTGGCCATTGGAGTGTTTGTCCCCAGCCAGGTTTTCTGGTTGTGGCAGGTGCGGGCGCTGGGTAGAAGGCTCATTCGCCCGCCCGCCCGGCGCTGGTGGGGTTGGTTGGGGCTAGGTATCTACGTGGGCTTGCTGGCATTTAATCTGTTTTGGCCGAGCGCGGCTCCCGAGCCCGCCCGGCTGACGCTTCGCGCGGCGCTGCTCGAAGCGCCCTTTGGCTGGTGGCTTCTTGCTTCCTTGCTGGGGTTCGTGGCGATTGCCGCGTTCTACCTCTGTGGTTTCCTGGGGAGAGCGGCGATGTGGGCCTACCGGAGGTTGCTCCCCCCTCGAACCCGGGGCGCGAGCGCTTGCTCTCTCCCGCCCGCCGTCACTTTCTTGCCCGGACGGCCGTGGCCATTAGCGCCACCCCCTTCGCGGCCTGCGCCTATGGGCTGCTGTATGAGCGCACGGAAATTGAGACCACGCACCAGCGCATCATGCTGCGGCGCTTGCCGAAAGCCTTTGACGGCTTTCGCATTGCCCAGCTTTCTGACATTCATATCGGCCCCTTTATGCCGGCGGGCGACATCCGCAAATGCGTAGCGATGGTCAATCAATTGAAACCGGATTTGGTGGCGCTGACCGGCGACTTCGTCACCTGGGAGGGCTCCCCGGAGCGCGCCGTGGTGGAAGCCCTGTCCGGACTCAAGGCGCCGTTTGGCATTTTCGGTTGCCTGGGCAATCATGAAATCTGGTCAGGCGTGCAGGACTCCATCACCCGCCTCTTCGCCGAGCGCGGGGCCAAAATACTCCGGCGGGAGAACGCCACCATTAAATCCGCCGGCGAGCGCTTGAATTTGATCGGGGTGGATTACGAAACCCAGACGAGCTTTGGCCCGCCGCGCCATGAGGTCGTATCCCAGTATTTGCAAGGCGTCGCTCCCCTGACGTTGCCGGACACCGTCAACATCCTGCTCAGCCACAATCCCAACACTTTCGACCGCGCCGCCGAGCTGGGTATTGACCTGAGCCTGGCCGGCCATACCCATGGGGGCCAAGTAACGCTGGAATATATCTCGCCTGACATTTCCCCGGCCCGCTTGATCACCGCTTATGTGCGCGGCTGGTTCCAAAAGGGCGACTCGCAGCTCTACGTCAATCGCGGCATCGGAACCATTTTCTCCCCCGTGCGCTTCGGCTCCCCGCCCGAAATCACTTTGTATGAATTGAAATGCAGTTAGGGACGTTCTGACGGCTCGATGCCAACCCTCTATCCCGCGTGACCTCTTCATTCGGCGTTTCCTCGTGGCGCCCTTCCCCTCCCATGGGTGGGGGGAACTGTAATTTGATGTAGAGGCGGCTTTACGCCGCCATATGGCGAGGTAAACTCGCCGCTACGGTCACCATATGGCGAGGTAAACTCGCCGCTACAACGGGTCGTGCGGCTAAAGGGAATTGGGAACAAGGCCGATTCAAACCTATGGGGAAACTCTTGCGGAGGTCAGGGACACGGTGCTGGCCCGGGTGGGGGGAATGGTGCGCCGGGGAATTTTATGATTCACCGATTGCTTCCGAAAGTCCTGGTGGTGGACGATGATCCTGCCGTGCGCATGTTCTTCCGCCAAGCCCTGAGAGCTATCACCGCCCACGTGGCCGAGGCCGCTGATGCCGCATGCGCCCTGGAGTCGATCGAAAGCGGAGATTTCGACATCATCGTGTGCGATGTCTGGATGCCCGGCGCCTCCGGGGTGGACCTTTTATCCATGGCGCAGCAAACCCGGTGGGACGTCGGGTTTATTCTGGTGACGGGAGAAATTCAGGTTGAGACGGTCATTACGGCGCTGCGCATGCAAGCGTCTGACTTCCTGTTGAAACCTCTTACGGCCGAAGAAGTAACACGCTCCGTCACGCACGCCTTTGAGCGCCTGGTCTCGGCGCGGCAGGCGCGCGCTTACCAGGGCTCGCTGGAAGCCAGCATCCAACGCCGCACGCGCGAGCTCGAGGTGGCGCTGAGCGAACTCGAGTCCAACTATCAGATGACCTTGGAAGCGCTGGTGGCGGCCCTCGATGCGCGCGAGCACGAGACGTTTTCGCATTCTCTGCGAGTGCGTGCCTACACGCGGCACCTGGCGCGGAGGGCAGGTTTCCCTCCGGCGCTTTTGCCTTCGCTCGAACAAGCCGCCTTGCTTCATGATATCGGCAAAGTTGCCGTCGGCGACGCAATTCTCCTGAAACCCGCCAAGCTCACCCCGGAAGAATGGGTGGAGATGCGCAAGCACTCCATCGCCGGTGATGAAATCCTCAAGCGCGTTCCCTTCTTGCGTCCGGCCAGCGCCATCGTGCGGCATCACCACGAACGCTTTGACGGGACAGGTTACCCTGACGGACTGAAAGGCCCCGAAATCCCCCTGGGCGCGAGGATATTTGCCGTGGTCGACACGCTGGACGCCATGACCAGTGACCGCGCTTATCGCAAAGCCCCGGGATTTGAGGCCGCGAGGGCGGAAATCGAGCGCTGCAGCGGAAAGCAGTTTGACCCTCATATCGTGGAGCTGTTCCTCAAGATTCCTCCCGCCACATGGGTGCAGGCGCGGTCCGAGGCGGGAAATAATCTTGTCACGCCCAAGTGAAATTTTCGAGGGAAAATGGCGAAGTTCAGAGCGCGCGCAGCCACTCGAGCATGGTTTCGGCCTTGGCGGCGGGCACTCCTTCCGCCCACACGCACTCGTCGCCTTTCCGCAGCAGCAGGATCGCCCCGTTGGCTGCCGATCCCATAAACTCATCCGGACTGGAGCGCTGACTGGTGGTGAGGTCCGAATACTTGTTGGCCAGGATGGTATGGTAGTCTCGGAAAAACGCCTGGGCTGGCTCCGCGCTCGTCCAGCGCGTGCGGGCCACCAGCGTGTAGTCGTTCCCACCGGAACGCTCGTAGAGCAGATAACGGTCCGCGAGCCACGCTCGGCCGACCGTATGGGCTTCGTCCTCGGATACGAGTTGCCCGAGGAGGGAGGTGTAGCCGAGTTCGCCCATCGAGTTCTCACTCAGAAAGCTGAGGCCGGCCACCCCCTCGAGAGCGGGCGGGTGCGCCAATGCGACCCTGGGTAACGCCTGGTGGTTGAAATAGGTCTGCGGCTCGAAGATTTGCTTGGTGGTTTGGGGAGGCTGCTCAAATAGCACTTTCAGGTCTTTCCAACCGCCGAGTTGCAGGCCGGCCTGGACAAAGCCCATGCCCTGCACGTAAGGGAACAGAGCCTGCTCGCGGAAAAAGTAGGGCGCATTCGAAAACGCGGGAAACTCCTCGAACTGCTGGTGAACTACCATTTCGAGGAGCGGAGCGAGGGAGGGTAGTTGCCCGAAGTCGACTCCCCCGGCCACTTGCTGCAACATGGCGGCGGTGGCGTGGCCCTCCACCACAGCCTGGCGCGCGCTCGTGGCGTCGTCATCGTCGCGGGCGCCGTGAAGGTAACTGTCCAGGTCCCAGTTTTGATCCTGTAGCGCGTGGGTGAGCTCGTGAGAAAGCGTCATGGCTTGCATTTCCGCCGGCACCCAGTCCGCGATGAACATGGTCTTGCGCTTGGGGTCGTAGAAGCCCGCGGCCTGTTCTGTGTAAAAGCTCACCAGAAACTTCTGCAAGTTGAAGTCCCTCGACACCAGGCCAAAGGCGCGCACCAAGGCTTCCTGCGCGTGGATTTCACCCGGTGTCATTTCTTCGTGTAGGTTGTCCGTGAGGTATTTCTCAATTTCCGGGCGGCTGATCACCTGCTTTCTCAGCGGCCCCTTGATGGGCAGGCCCGTAATCTGGCTCATCTGCTGAAGGACTTCGTCGGCCTGCGAAAGGAGTTCCTGGGGCGAAGCATTTTGCGGGTCGGCGCGTGTTAGAAGTGAGGGCGCCGCACACAGTACAAGGACGCCAAGTATGGAGAGTAAATACTTCCCTGACTTTACAGGGAACAGTCGAGGTTTCGTCATGATTCACCCATCCAGCCAAAATGGGAATGGTGCAATCGAGTCGAAGGTACATTCACATGGGCACTAATGAGTTCCCCGAAGGGGAACAATATCATTAGCCGTGGGTGAAACCCACGGATAGGGACCCTCCAACAAATAGAGTTTCCGACCCCGAAGGGGTCGAATATTCTTCCCACCAACTCGGCTCCAAAGACATTCAACCCCTTCGGGGTTGGTAATTCGTCGGAGGATACCGTTTCCGTCCCGATTAACTTCATCGGGACGGCTAATGACATTGGACCTCTTCGAGGTCTCGGGTAAATGCCTCTTTGATTGCACCCTCGTATGAGTCAATCTGCCGTTGCCATTCTTCACGCCAACGGCCCCGAAGCGGACGGTGTTGACGGGAAGTCCGCCGGTTCCCCCGCGCATGCCTTAACGGCGAAGCTGATGTACCAAAGGGCGATGGCGAGGTGGATCAGCCACGCCAGCGGCCGCGGAAACGTGCGGAACATGGGGAGCAAGTCGGTCACCATGGTAAAGATAACCACGGGAGTCAGGGCCACGCAGGCGATCCGCAACAGCGCGTTGTAGGTGAGCTTGACGTGAAACCAATTCGCGAAGGCCATGCCCAGGGCGGCGTAGATCAGCGCCTGAATCATGCGAAAGGCATAGGTGAAGACGATCAGGAAGGGGGCGATCAACAACACAATCCAGGTCACGAAAAGCTGAACCCAGTGGCGCAGGCGCGTCTGGTCAATGGCAAAGTGTTTCACACTGGAAAGGCTGTAGGTGCGCGTCTCGCTGCTGGAATGCTTGGCGGTCACCTCCTTGCGGGTGAGGAGCACCAAGGCCGAGGAGTTCTCCAGGTTGGTGTATTGCCCGGTGAAGTCGATGATCCCCAAGACCTTGCCGTCCTTGGGATCCTTGATGAAATAAGGCGTGTCGACGTTGGCGGAAGCGACGCCGTCGGTAATGTTGATGGCCGGAACCTGACGGATGAGAGCCTCTGCGGCATTGCCATGCCATTCTTGGAGATTGATTTGCATTTTAACCAAGTCCGGCAGCCAGCTAATCGTCACGATGAACAGGAGGTAGAGGAAACCAATTCCCTGCCACCGTTTTGCCACATCAACGTAAAGTGAGGGAGAGAAGAAAGATTGCCACAGCGCATCGAAGTAAGTGAAACCCTTTGGTGCTCTATCCACGAAGGTCCTCCTGGGCGCGCGCTGCGGGCCACCGGGGCGATCTCCTTTTTGAAAGGCTGAACAACCGTTTGACCCGCCCCTACCACGAGACTATCATAAAATCTGCGCGAGCAAGCCGGGTGATCGCTGCCTCGCCTTAGCGCCCCGCTCTCCGGGGCTGGCAGGGGCGAGGGAGAGGAAAGTCCGAACTCCGCAGGGCAGTGTGCTCGCTAACGGCGAGGGCCCGAGGGGGATTCCCGATTTCTCGGGACGTACGCCTCGGGTACGGAAAGTGCCACAGAAAATATACCGCCGTGCCGGCGCCTTCGGGCGGTCTGGCGCGGTAAGGGTGAAAAGGTGCGGTCCCGGGTCGCCGGGAACTAAGGTAAGAGCGCACCGCCCCGGTGGTGACACGGGGGGCATGGTAAACCCCACACGGAGCAAGACCAAATAGGAGGGGAGGGGCGGCCCGTCCCGCTACAACCCTCGGGTAGGTCGCTGGACCCCGCGAGCAATCGCGGGGCTAGAGGAATGATCGCCACCCCGACTCATCGGGGAACAGAATTCGGCTTACAGGCTTGCTCGCGCTTATGTGATGTTCACCCCCCATGTCCTCAGACGAAGGTGCATTCAAATTGGCACTAATGAGTTCCCCGAAGGGGAACAATATCATTAGCCGTAGGTGAAACCCACGGATAGGGACTTCCAACCAATAGAGTTTCCGACCCCGAAGGGGTCGAATATTCTTCCCACCCACTCGGCTCCAAACACATTCAACCCCTGCGGGGTTGGTAATTCGTCGGAGGATACCGTTTCCGTGGGTTTCACCCACGGCTAATGACATTGGACCTCTTCGAGGTCCCGGGTAAATGCCTCTTTGATTGCACCCTCGTATCAAACCAGCGTCACCGTGTAATATCGCTGCGGCGCTTCGGGTGGGGAGGTGAGGATATTCTTGCTGCCGCCCGCTTCCACTTCCGCTGCAACGTAGTAATCCAACAAGAGCCTGGTGGGTTCGAGGCATTGAAGTTCGGCCATGTAGGTGCGCCTTTGCACCAATTTCATGGGCAAAGGGCTCCAGGCTTGCGCGTCCTGCGAGCGGGAAAACAGCGTAGCGCGCACCACCTTGGCGGGCCCGGGAACCACCACGGTGATTCGGACGCGCTCTCCTTTGCGGAGCACGGTTGGGCGCGTGGGCAGAAAGGCCCGCGGCGCGGCCTTGCCATCGGCCTCGCGCACCTCTGCAAACAATCGTTCCACTTCCGGTGGCAAGTCTCCCAGAAACTCCTTCATCGAGGCGGGCAGGCGGTACAAGGCCAGGCGCTCGTACTTGTTGTGCATGGAGGCCAGTTGTCCCTGATCGTTGCGGGTGCTCACAATCTCCTGATAGTCCAGAAAGACTTCTCGGACCTTGGGCGCCAGTTGCAGCCAGAGGGGCACGCCTTCCGTCAGGATGATCTGGCGCGCCTCGTCAGCCTTGTTTTGTTTCTTCAGCTCGCTCGCCTGTTGCAGCTTCAAGTGCAGGCGCTGGGCCAGTACCCACGACTCGGAATAGGGAGTGAGGAATTCCACAAAGCGCGCGAGGTAATTCAGCCGCTCGCGCTCCGCCGGGCTGGAGGCAGCATCCGCGAGGGCGCGAAGCTGCCGCCCGACGTCGGCTTGTGATTTCATGACGCTTTCCGGGAGCTTTTGATCGTCCCAAAACTGGAAGGCTTCATCATAATCGCCGGAGAATTCGTTGGTTTCGCTGTGACCGTCCTTGATTTGCCCCGTCCATGTGCAAAGGATCAGCCGGTCGCGGTCAGTCTCCTCGAGGATTTTGGCCAGCGCCGAGGCTTTCGGCGCCCGCGCCTGGGCGGAGGCGAAATGCTGGAAGAATGACGTGGCCGTCAAGCCCTTATCCCACGAGTTGCGGGATTGAAAGCCCGCGTCCACATCCATAATCCGATGCCGCCAGTGAATCCCCAAGAGGCCCTGGCAGCCGTATTGTTCCGCCAAATCCATATCCCGCACAAACCGGGCCACGTGGAATTGCGGCAGCCACATGGCCGGATCGTCCTCCAGCCAGGGAATCGGCCAGCGCTCGCGGCCTTCGAGTTTGCCGAATTCCTCGCTGACCGGATCCCAACCCAGGTTGTCGCTTAAAGAGGAAAAGACAATGTCCTCCGGCAGGGCTTTATGGAATTGCGCGAAGTGCCGCACCACTCCTCCCCACCCCGAAATCACCAGGCGCTTCTCGGGTGCGTGGCGCTTCAGGAAATCGTGCGCTTGCTTAAAGGGCGTGACGGAAAGGGGCACGTGCGCCTTTTGGCTGGCCCAGCTCATCCCTTCATCTTCCCACAGCCACACGTAGTCCACCATGGGATAGGCTTCCAGGAGGCTGGCCAGGCGCGCTTCCAGGATGTCCTTGGCCGTCACCGACTCGGGGTCAATGCGGGCGCCGGGATTCTTGTCATCAGCCGTCATCCGCGCTTCCGGCGGCGTGGCGCGGTAAATCTCATCGGGGATCTGGTAGGGCTCAAATCCCACGCCCGTGCGGATGCCCAATTGCTTTGCATACTCGAAGGCCTCGCCCCAAAGCCGCTGCGCCGATTCCTCGGCGTCCCAAGTGTTCCGCGCCTGCGTGGTGGCTTCCGCTCCAAAGACTTCGCCCGAGAAGAAGTCGGCGCCGCCCATGCCGTAGCGCGAGGTTCGCTCCGGCAGATATCCCCAGCGGTTCGTGGCCGTGGTGTCGCTATAGGCGAGGTGGCCGGCCCCGGCGTACTCAAAGGAAAGGAACGATTCCGCCCACTGGTTGGTGGTGGAATAAACATGCACTCCCAGGGTGTTGAAGCGCATCCGCACCATGGCTTCCAGGTAGGCGCGCCAGTCTCCCCGGTTGTACACCGTCACGCAGTTCAGAAAGTCCGGCCAGGGCACCAACCCGCGCGTGCCGAAGCGCGGCTTCGCCAGCCAAACATTGCCGGCGGGTGGAAGATTAAGTACGGGCGCAGACTCCAGAGGGTATACCTCTCCGTCCAAACCAAAGAAAGCCCCTTGCCTCTCCAGGAAATCAAATACCGCATACAGAACCGCCTGCGGCGTGGCGCCGGTGAAATGAACGCGTGGCGATTGGCCAGGGCCGGATAGGTGGGAGATTTCGTAAGCCTCCGCATGCTTGAACTTCTGCCGGTCCGTGGCAAGCGACAATACCAGGCCCGTCGCAGGGGGTTGCCCATGCCCCGCGACCGCCTGCACGGGCTCCCGGGCAAGGCCCAGGTTGCGCAGACCACGCGCCAATTCGCGCGACGCCCACTGCTCCGGGAATCCCGCGCCGGGCTCGCGCACGATCCAGATGGGGTCCTTCGAGCCGAACGTCGCCCGCATGATCAGGGCGGTGGAGTCGAGCGGCGGGCCGGCCGGATTCTGCTCCGTATGCGCCGATTGCGAGGATGGTGCTCCTTTAACCAGGGGCGCGACGCCCAGCCCGAGGGCAGAGTTGCGGAGGAATTGACGGCGTCCGATGCGTAGAAAGGGATGCATGGTAAGACTCCTTACGAAGGGTATGGTCTCAGTTTGAACCGCACGAGCGTCCGAACTGTTCCCCGAAGGGGAACAATTTCATTAGCTCGCGTGCATTCTGCCAAGCTTTACCCCCCATGACAAGGGAGTAGGTCTACTCTACACTACAAGCCCTCTCGTATAACCAACATTGAAGATTACGGACAAGCATGGTAAGGCAAAGGCTGTCTCGCTTGAAGTGACTGGTCAGCGGGTGAAGAAATGAGCCATGAAAAAGATTGAAGCCGGATGGTGGACCCAGCGCATTGCGGTGAGAGTGAGGCAGGGGGACAGGATGGTATCGGGCAAGCGGCAAAGAAAAGCGGCCACTGGATCGATTCGGTGGCCGCCGACGGAGTGTTCCCCGAAGGGGAACAATATTATTAGCCGTAGGTGAAACCTACGGAACGCGCCAGCATCCAAGAGAATTCTTTCGACCCTGGAGGGGTCGAATGTTCGACCCCTTCAGGGTCGGAACCTGATTTTTGGGTTTCCGATCCGTAGGTTTCACCTACGGCTAATGATATTCCTCCCCTTCGGGGAGGCAGAAACTCCATTCCTCCCCTTCGGGGAGGCCCCAATGGGTGCAGCGCCCCACGCTGCTTGTCCGAATCGCTGGCGCAAAAGAAAAGCGGCCACCGGTTGGAACCGGTGGCCGCCCAAGTGGTGCTTATAGCTTAATGAGCAGTAGCTTTGAGCGGCGCAGACCCTTCGCCCCCCTCAAGGCAGGCTCTAAAGGTCGGCGCTACCACCCGCCTAGAAGTGCAATTTCAAAGCAAACTGGATTACACGTGAACTGTTATTGGTGTATCCGATGTCACCGAAGGTAGCATCTTCGATCGTCCCGTCGATGCCGCCGAGGTTCACGTGGTTGAAGGCGTTGAAGAATTCCGCCCGGAATTGGATACCTTCCTTGCCCTCGTGAATGGGAAAGTTCTTGAACACTCCGAGTTCGAATTCTTGAGAGCCCAGGTTGCGGGCCGTATTGCGCCCCAGGTTACCATAGGTGTACAGCGGAGCCACAACGAAGGCGGCCGGGTTCAAATATCCAATGGTTTTGTCGGCGCCGGAGGCCGGCGTGATCCTCTGGACCTGCCCAGGCACCAAGTTGGGACGCTCTGTAAGGGAACGCTGGCCGACATTGGCATCGTCAAAATTGACGTTCATGCCGAGCGGCCCGCCGGTGTTCGCTTTCATGATTCCCGTAAACTCCCAACCTCCGAGGATTCCCGTAACGACGGGGTTGGCGTTGTTCAGGAATTGGCGTCCCCTTCCGGCCGGCAGATCGTAGACCCAACTGCCCGTAAAAATGTGCCGTTCGTCGAAGTTCCCGTCACCACGGTCGCCGGACGGGTTAAGGTCATTTTGCGGAGCAGAACTCTGGGAGAATCCCGAACCGCCAATGTCAATGTAATGAGCCCAGGCGTAACTGGCAAGGAATTGCAGGCCATTGGAGAATTTCTTGTCGAGTTTCACCTGAAGTCCGTTATAGGAAGAACTGACGGAGTTCTCCATCGCGCTGACCGCCCCGAGCCCTGGTGAGGTCGGATAGGTGCCGAGATTCGGGTCGGCGTATTGGTAAGGCCGGAAGTGTCCGGGAAAGCCCACGGATCCCGGGCCCGGCAAAGGATCGTTGCGGTTGGTGAATAGCGACATGTGCCTCCCGCCGTCCCCCACATACTCGACTTCCAGCATGAGGTTGCGGGCCAGTTCGCGCTGGACACCGAAATTCCATTGCTCGCTGTAAGGCGTCCGGTTGTTACGCCCCATGGTGTGCTGGGCATCCGCAGGCGTGCCGGGCACGGGGGCGTTGTAGTTCGGGTACATGGTTTCATCAAAGATCAGCGCGCTGGGAAGTGTGCTGGGCGCGTTATCGCCTTCAATGGTGTCAGCGAGGGCGTAAGGCCACGTGCCGCGCGCTCCCTGCCCCTCCCAGAAATAATTGGAGGAGTAAAAGATTCCATAGCCGGCGCGCAGGGTGGTTTTATTACCCAACCCGTAGGACATTCCCACACGGGGGGCAAAGTCCCGGTAAACCGGTTTCATGAGCGAGGCATCGCTGATGTTGGGGCCCACACCGAGTAACGGGTTAGGACCCGCCCACACGAACTTGTTATCGTAAAAGTCGTACTCCGAGAGGTGGCCGTGAACTTCCGTGGGCCACTGGTCGTACTCCCAGCGCATGCCCAGATTGACCGTGAGGTTGGGCTTCACCTTGATGTCATCCTGGAAGTAAATCCCTTCGTTCGTGCCGTGCATGTAAGCAGCCGTCACACCCACGTTGCGGGTTCCGCCTTCCGGGACGCCCAGCAGGTAGGAGGCCAAGGGCGATCCGGTGGTGGTGATGTTTTGCGGGTCTGCGGTTTGGGCGGACTGGTAATTAAACTGGCTGGTAAACAACCCGTCCGTCCAGCCGTGCATGTGATCCAGTTCGAAGCCGGCTTTCATCGAGTGCTTGCCGCGAATCATGGAAATGCTCGCCAACTCCTGGAGGTTCGTCGTCAGGAAGGGGTTTCCAGTCTCCGAAGGCGCGGTGAAGCCGCTGATATAGACCTCGGGAAACAGGGGATGAGCGGCGTTCTGGATGGGAACGCCCTGGATCGGGTGGGCGGCCGAGAAAGCTGCCCAGCCGCGGTCATTGTCAGCGGTGAAAATCAGGGTGCGATTGAGCGCCGTCTTAAAATCCACCACCGTGCTCGGTGAGGCCAGCCAAGTCCAACTCCCCTCGGCGTTTTGGAAGTGATCGGTCAAATTGTTGTAGTTATTGTGCAACGCGTACGCATTTATCGTCGAGGAGTCCTGGTCCGTATAGCGGGCGAAGAAATTGAGATTGTTCTTGATCTTATAATCAATACGGGTGTTGAGCTGGTATTGATTGTCCTGGGAGGGAGAAGTCACCACGCTGTTGTAAGGACTGGAGGTGGTGGGTAGGCTTGACACCCCTGGGGCATACCACACTCCGGTATAAGCCGAGGTCCAGGCATCAAACCGATCCGGGCATATCACGTTGAGGGCGCCGCTGCAGTTCATTTGCTGGCGCGTAAAGATGGGGTTGCCATTCTTGTCAACTCCCGTCTGCGTGGTGGTCAGAGGATCAAAGAACGCGGGTTGGTCCGTGAGGTTGCCTTGAAGCTGGGCCTGGGTGGGAACCACGCCCAGTTGAGTCGATGCCTGGCGAACCTTCAGGCCTTCATAGTCGAAGAACCAGAACGCCCGATCGCGCCCGTTAAAGATATGGGGCAGATAGATGGGGCCGCCCAGCGTGAACCCATATTGGTTTTGCCTAAGAGGAGTCTTGGGCGTACCGGTCTTGTTATCGAAGAACTGTGTGGCATCGAACTTGTCGTTGCGGACAAATTCCCAGCCGGAACCGTGCAGGCTGTTGGTGCCGGACTTGGTGGCCACGGCCACGTTGGCGCCGGCCGCTTGGCCATATTCCGCGCTGGTAATGTTGGTTTGAACCTTGAACTCCTGGATGGAGTCGATCACCGGCTGAAGGCCATAAGCCTTGAAGAAGCCTTCGTTATTGCTGACGCCATCCAGAGTGTAATCGTTCTGCTCGGAGCGGTTGCCGCTGACGCTGTAGTTCGAGCCGGCAGATTGGTAAATGCCGGTACCGTTATTCACGCTGCCGGGAATCAGGGCCAGCAAGTCGGTGTAAGCACGGCCATTGAGTGGAATTTCCACCACGTCGGCGTTGGAAACGGTGGTTCCCACTGTGGCGCCCGTGGTATCGAGCAGAGGAGCCACGGCTTGAACTTCCACGGTCTGAGTGACCTCACCAATTTTTAATGTGACGTTGACGTTAAGAGCGCTGGAGACGGTCAACTCCAGCGAGGGGACTACGGCAGTTTCAAAGCCCGTCTTCTCAACTTTGACGGAATAGGTGCCCGGAATCAAATCGACGATGCGGTAGCTACCCACCGAATCGGACTTTACCGCGCGTTCAATCTTGGTATTTTGGTATTGACGTTGGTGGCCGTTACTGCACAATCGGGGATGGCCGCCCCGGACGGGTCCGTGACGTTTCCGACGATCGAACCGAAGTACTGTTGGGCCATCATTCGAGTTCCAGAGGCGAGGGTGAGCGTCAGGAGTAACACGCTCCCCAGCAAAACCAGCCATTTTGTCGTTCGGTCTTTCATGTACACCCCCTTTTCACTTGTGGGTCTTTCGTGGTTATTCTTGCCCATTCATGCTTTGTCAACTTTCCGGTAGCGAAATTGCCAACTGCCTTCAACTCTAATTCCGTTCGGCCGCCGACAACTTCTGGAAAATGCCCTGCTCGCGCTCCGCCAGATCCGAGCGACCGGTGGCCCGGTATACCTCTGCGAGCAGTTGGTGGCTGAGAGCGTCCGACGGGTTATGTTGTACCGCGCTTTCGAGTAACCTCTGCGCCTTGACCATGTCACCGCTTGCCATGGATGCCTGGCCAAGCGCCCGGTATGCCTCCCATGAGGTTTGGTTCACTTGGAGCGCCGATTCCAGGTGCGTAACAGCTTCTCCGACCTTCCCCTGAGCCAAGAGGTACTCGCCAATCCTTAGGTAGGCCTCGTCATCCAGGGGATAATTTCGCAACTCCGCCTGGTATTCCTGGGCCGCGGGCGCAAACTGCCGCTGCTCCCAGTACATCTCCGCGATTCCCCGGTGGGCGCCTTCCAAATCGGGTTTCAACTGCAACGCCTCTCGATATTCCAGAATCGCGTTCTGGTATTTCCCGCTCCAGGCAAAAGCCTCCGCCGCCAGTTGATGGGCACGATAGGAATCGGGGTCGTCCTTCTGGATTTCCCCGTAATAACCTTCCGCCACTTGGCGGTAACCCCGGGCAAGCAGGTAATCCGCATCCATCGCCACCGAGGAACCTGCCGGCACTTTCTCCAATTCCGCCGCGGCTTCTTCGCGCCTGCCCAGCGCCATCAAGGTCGACCCCAGCCAGAATCGGCTATCCGGCACGTCGGGATTTACTTTCAAAGACTTCTGCAAAGCGGTCAGGGCCCTGCCAAACTGCGCCATGCGGTATTCACTGATTCCCAGGAACAACTCAGCTCCCCACAAGCTAGGATCTAACTGCGAAGCTCGCTCAAGAGCAGGCACTGCCTGGTCATACTTATTGCCCAGGTAATAGGCCAACCCCAGGCGCTGCCAGATCTCCGCACGATCTGAATGTTCCTTGAGAAAGCTCGAATAGCACTCGGCAGCGCGCGGAAAATCACGCGCCAACTCAGCCTCTTTCGCTTGAGTGAGCCAGTCTGTCACCCCACCTTTGCTCTGTTCCGCAAGTGCTTGTGGGACCAAGGATATGGTAACTGTGAGTATCAAGGTAGCAAGAGAGGCAAAGGGGAAGGCAGATTGGCAGGGGCCAATTGTGGCGAGACTTCGCGCAGGATCGCTTGAAACTCTCAAGAACAGCATCAAATTACCTTATGGCCCCGACTTTGGTACCCGGTAGCGCCATCTTCCAAACAACCAAGTGCTGAACTGCAACCCAGTGTTACAACGAGAGCAACCTTCTCACTCATTCCGGGGCGCATAACGATCGGATGAAAGATTGGAAGCAAGTCTAATTCCTAATAGAAACATATTATAAGGCGCTTAGATTCACCATATTAGGGTTAATATATTGCACAATGTTTCGCACGATACCAAAATTAGTATTCTATTTTATGGATTCATGTGAATTTGTGGAGGAGGGGGGAGGCTGGTCGTTAATCTCCTGCTCTTGCCTCTTGAGGCGTTCCAAGCCGAGCTCATGGTCGTGTATGAGCTTTTGAGAAATCTCAGCTTCTTGCTGAGCTTCCTTCAGGCGGCCCATCTGACGGTAGGCGCTGGCGAGCATGGCATGGGCGGTGTGATCAGAAGGATCGGCCTTGGTCACCCACAAGAGTTCGCGGACTGCGTCCTCGTAGCGCTTTTGTGTGAGTAGGCCGCGAGCCAGCGAACGATGAGCCTCATTAAGCGCCGGGTCAAGTTTCAGGGCTCGGTTGAGATAGGTCATACCTTCCTCAACGCGTCCCTGCTTGATATCGATATCTCCAAGCTCGAAGTTCGCTCGGGGGTGGTAAGGATTGATCTTAAGTTCCTTTTCCAACTGCTCGCTGGCTTCCGGGAGTTTCATCGTCTGGTAAAAAACGTCACCAACATTGAAGTGCAGGCCGGGAGCATCGGGTGCTGCCTTCAAGGCCTCCTGGTAAGCCTGAAGCGCTTTCGCGTAATCCTGCCTTAGCCGGAACTGGTCTCCTTCCAGCTCGAGCACGAGATAATGGTTGGGATCTTTCGCGATCATCCCATCCAACACGTTCTGGGACATTGAGTTGTAGATGCTACCGATCCAGTACAGGGCGTCGGAATCGTGAGGATTCTTGGCGAGCCAAGCCCTTAAAGCGCTGATCGCCTCGTGGTTGCGTCCCGCCGAAGCATAGGCGCGGGCGAGGTCAATCCACACCTCCTGGTTTTTGGGTTGGAGGTCGCGGGCAAGCTGGAGGTGGGTAATTGCCTGATCGAAGCTATGCATGCGGAAATAACATACGCCGAGCATCTGCTCCACTTCCGCCCGGGGAGACCCGGCAAGCGGCTTGAGCGCATCTTTGGATTCCTGGCATCGGCCGAGCTTTGCCAGCATTCTGCCCACGCCCAGCCGAGCCTGCGGCGACGAGGGGACTTGTTCAAGGGCGGCCTGATACTTCTGCGCGGCTTCCTGGTAAGCGCCGCGGCTTTCAAGGGATTGAGCATCCGCCAAAGCATCTTGCCCAGAAAGTCCCGGCGCCGCCGCATCAGCGCCAGAAATACTTGAAAATAAAGCCCCTGCATACAAACCCAGGAGGCAAATCCATAAGCGGTAGGCAGCGGTCGTCGCACGGTTTTGACAGATCATGCCAGTGGTGCCAAAGCCTGAACTGGGAAAAAGCCTTGCCCCAAAGTCGTCCGCGACAGCAAATCTCAGCTCCACTGTCGTTAGGCTCCCAGAGTGCATTCTACCGCCCGAGGCGACGCTGTCAAGGCGCGATGCTGGACAAATTATGAAAGCATGAACTAAAATCTCCATGCTAGGAGAGGAATGGTGTCAACCCGTTGGTGTGTCGCTGTACGTCGATACATTTTGGGGGGATTGCTCGTTTCGAGCGTTGCTGGATGCTCCCCTTGGGCCAACGGTCAAACCCCCGCCGGACATTCTGTCGCAAATCCAGGACCACAGGACACTCCCAGCGAGCCCGTGGGACCCCTTGCACACCATCTTCTCGACCGGGCTGCGCAACTGTTTAATAAAGCAACAGATCTCTTCGCCAAGAACCAGTTTTCGGACGCCGTACCCGTGCTTCAGGAGGCGGCGAAGGTTGCCCCAGAGGAACCGGCAATCCATCACTACCTGGGCTATGCTCTATGGAAGGGGAACCGTTTCCAAGAAGCGGGTCAGGAATTCGAGGAGGCCCGGCACCTCGATCCGAAGAATGCCTATACCCTGTACTTCCTGGGGAGGGTCTTCGACGCCCAAGGCGATACCGGGGCGGCGATTCATTCCTACGAATCCGAGTTTGCGTTGGGCGAACCCGTTTATGACACTTACCAGCGGCTGGGGGAAGCTTACCTGCGCCGGGGAGACTCGAAAAAGGCGCTCGAGATGGTGCAGAAAGCCCTCCAGAAAACGCCCTGGGAAAGCTCCCTTCATTACCAACTGGCGCGGATCTACCAGAAGACCGGACGCCTCAAGGAGGCGAAAGAGGAGTTTGACGCCACCGATCACCTTAAGCAGAGTGACCAGGCGTCCATTCAGAAGCTGCTGGCCATTGCCGTGGCGATCCATGATGGCAAGGCGGATCGTGTCTTCGCCCTGCGAGACGAATTATTTGCTCAAACCCCCAGGGATCCCGAGATCATGAACTCACTCGGCTTGCTACTGGGCAAGAATGGCTTTTATGCCGAGGCGGCAGCGCCTCTCGAGGTGGCTGCCCAGATGATGCCGGAGTCCTATGAGGCGCACTCCAACCTGGGCCTTACGTTGATGAAGCTGGGACGGGCGGATGATGCCGAGCCTGCATTAAAAAAGGCGGTGGAGCTCCGTCCCGATGCCTTCGGACCCAATAGCGCATTGGCGGTGCTCTACGTTAGCCAGGGGAAGAGTCGCGAAGCCATTGAACGGTTGAAAGCGGCCCGGCAGGCGCGGCCGGACGATGCCGGAATCCTCGCGCTCCTCGGCGATCAATACTTGCAGACCGATGATGCGCGCGCGGCAATCCCGCTTTTGCGCGACGCCATCCGGTTGAAGCCCGACAATCCCGATCCCTACCATGTGCTGGTCCAGGCCTATCAAAAGGAAAAAGACTTCGCGAACGCGCTGAGCTTTGCCCGGCAGGGGGCGGAGCGTTTTCCCTCCGATGGCCGCTTCCAGTTCGAAATCGGAAACCAGTTATCCAATCTCGGACGCTACCAGGAAGCCCTGCCTTTCGCAGAGAAATCCGTCGAGCTGAATGCGTCGCTCGTTGAGGGGCACGATTTGGTCGGCGACCTTGAATCGCGCCGGGGCGATTACGACCGAGCCCTGGCCAGTTTTCAGAAAGCCAAGGCCCTGGACCCCACGGATTTGGAGGCCTTGCGGGGCATCGGGCAGACGCTCGTCCGACTGAAGCGGTATGACGAGGCGGTGGCCGCATTGAATGACGCGATCCCGGTTCATCCCACCGAACCCGAGTTCTACTACGATTTGTCCCAGGCCTATGTGAGGCTCGGCGATCGCGAGAAAGCGGCGCAAGCGTCCGCGAAGTTCCAACAACTCCACGCCATCGAGGTTGCCCGGCAGAACGCCGAAGATCAACGCCGGGCCCTACAGCAGAAGGGCGCTGCGGCAAAACAGTGAGGGTGTTCATCTGTCACCTTATCATGCAACAGTCAGTAAATCCGGAGTGCCCACGCCATGATCGGGCGGCCACGCCAAAACTCGCGGCGCCGTTTTCTGGCGCAAGCATGCGCTCCTTTCCTGGTAGGGACGGGGCGTAATGGGCTTTGGGCGGCCCCGGGCCTCGCGCCGCCCTCCCGATCCTCGTCGGCGGGTGAGAATTCTTCTCCTCCTTCTCAAGTCACTTTCCGCGACGTTGCCCAGGAAGCCGGAATCACCCCCACGCTGGTCTGCGGAAATCCCGAAAAGAATTACATTGTCGAAGTCTATGGCAGCGGATGCGTGTGGTTTGACTACAACAACGACGGCTACACGGACCTCTACATCGTCAACGGGTCGACCATTCAGAACCTCCTTCATCCGGGAACGGTCAAGAATCCACCCCATAACTACCTCTTCCGCAACAACGGTGACGGCACTTTCACCGATGTCACGCGCCAAGCGGGAGTCCCGGGTTATGGCTGGGGGGTGGGAGCCATCGCTGCCGACTACAACAATGATGGCTTCGTCGATCTGTTCGTCTACAACTATGGGCCGAACATCCTTTACCGCAACAACGGTAACGGCACCTTTACCGACGTAACGGCTCAGGCCGGGGTCGCAGGCAATCGGCTGGTTTGGAGCGCCGGGGCCGCGTTCGGCGACTACGACAAGGATGGCAATCTCGATCTCTACGTGGCGGGACACATCGACTTTGACTTGCACAATCCCCCTCCGTTCGGCCAGCCGACATGCACCTATCGCGACAAGATGGTGAGGGTCTGCGGTCCCCGCGGCCTCAAGGGGGCTCCCGACGCGCTCTATCACAACAACGGTGACGGCACCTTCACGGACGTGACCGAGAAGGCAGGAGTGGTAGACAAGGCCATGGGCTATGGTTTCGCGGTCCTCATGGAGGATCTTGACGGCGACGGCTGGCCCGACATTGTCGTCGCTAACGACTCCGGCCCAAACTACTTCTACCGGAACCGGAAGAATGGCACCTTTGAAGAGATCGGCACAACCGCCGGAATTGCCTACAACGGCGAGGGGCAAGAGCAATCCAACATGGGAATCGCCGTGGGCGATTACGACAACGACGGATGGACGGACCTGTTCATTACCACCTTCGCTCACGATAACAAGACGCTATTTCATAACGACGGGAAGGGGATTTTTTCTGATGTCTCATATCCCGCCGGCTTGGGCGATCCGACCATCAACTATCTGGGGATGGCGACGTTCTTCATCGATTACAACAACGATGGATGGAGAGACATTTTCATCGTCAACGGCCATTTGTATCCGGAAGTGGACCGTTTCTTCGGCGACGAACACTACCTCCAGAATGCTCAACTGTTTGAGAACCAAGCCAACGGAAAGTTCCGCGAGGTCTCGAGAGACGTAGGCATCGGGGCGTTGCTGCTGGGCGGCCGAGGCGGAGCCTACTGTGACTACGATAACGATGGCGATCTTGACGTGGTGATGACCACCATTGACAACCGGCCGGTGCTGCTGCGCAACGATGGCGGGAACCGCTCCGGCCACTGGTTGCAGATCAAAACCGTGGGAACGAAGAGTAACCGGGACGGCATCGGAGCCTGGGTCAAGGTCGTGGCCGGGGACCTTACCCAATACGACCGCGTGCGCACCGGAGGATCGTGGCTCTCCGGCAACGATATGCGCCTGCACTTTGGATTGGGAACCCGTCAGGGCGCCGAACGGATTGAGATTACCTGGCCCAGCGGTAGGGTCGACCAGCTTAGCAACGTCAGCGCCGATCAGATTCTGGTAGTGCGCGAAGGAGAAGGCCGGATTGCCTCGCCCTACAAACCCTTCAAGCCGCGGGCAGTGTCCTAATTTGACCGTAGCGCAGCCATCTTGGCGGCTCAAGGCCGGCTGGAAGCCGGCGCTACACTCCAAATTAGGACACTACAAACCGCGAGCCGCAGCGGCCCGCTCCGGCCCTCCGGGAACAACCCGGCCGTGAATGTCATTGGCGATGGGGACTCCCCGTCTCACTCGGCACAATCGCAAAGGCCTGTAGCGCGTTGAACGCCACCCACTTCTCCTTGCCGGAATCGTCTGCATCCTTGGACATCTTCAGGAACACCTTAATATTGGCCTTCCCGAGTTGGATTTTCGTCTCTGCTCTCGGCTTCGCCACCACTTTGGCCACATCTTTGGGAACGTCTTTCGAGTCAACCCAGGAAAACTTCAGGAACACTCGTAAGGGGGCAAAGATTTCCGGAGGAGGACAGACGACGGTTAGCTCCGGCTTGGGCGGGGTGTCGACCCACTCTACAATCGAACACTTGATATCTGAGGATCTAACGGCATTGCCGGGCTTGAAGGGATTCTGGTTCCTTTGCCACACATCGTCAGGAGTTGTCATCTCGCGAGTGGCTGTTTGCTGGACTGACTGCTCAATAACCGATTGCTGGTATTGGGGATCTCCACGAGGTTGGCCCAGCCCTTGGCCCGCAGCAAAGGGCGCCATCCACCCGGCGAAGAGTAACAACAGAATCAGACCTTTCTCTAAAGTCGTCTTCATGTCACGCCCCGCGCGCCAAGACGTTTAATAATAGTGTTGTTTACTCCCAAGCCCGAGCTTTGTCAAGCCACGGACCGTTCGTGCGCCATTGCCATTATATTTCGCTATGCCTCCTGCGCCGGCCGGCGTCTCTGCCCGTTTAAGGCTGATCCGCGGCTTGGTTGCCATCTATGTCGTGTATGCTCTTCAACGCTTGCGCGCGGTCAATCCTGCCGTTCCAGTAAGTATAGGCCACGTCACTTTGCGCCACCCCAAACGGCACGGGCTCAGATTCGCTCCACAAGCCCGCCCTGATATAGCGCTGGTACGTCTCAAGTGGTGAGACTTCTTCGAGCTGGGCCGGAACTTCAAAGAAGCTTTCCGGCGGATCAATTTCCGAGAGCCACACCAGGCGGTCCTCGCCGTTTCTCACGTAGGAGCCGTCCTCATTCCTGTGCTGAAACGTGGTTAGCGCCCGGAGACATCCCAGCTCGGGAATTCGCCAGCCATCGTGGACGTCAAGGTCGCCACCCGTTGTGTCCACAGAATGCGAGTCTTGGACCGCCGTGTGGCCTAGCACTTGTACGGTTTGACTCCCGGCGAGCTCGGGGCAGCCGGGCGCAATTATCCCTTTCAGGTCCGACGCTTGGCCGGGCCAGGTCGTTTTGATTCCCAGGCCGTCGTGAATCTCGACCCTAAGCCTGGTCGCCGGGTCGTACACCATTCGTGTTTTCAACCAACCCTTGCCGAGATGACGAGTAGAAATCTGGGCTCGGGATCCGTCTTTCCGGACCGCGATCAGGTAGCTCACTGAATAGACGCCCGACCCGTCCGGATTGGCCGAACGATTCTCGTAGACCGCCATCAAGGGGACAACGCGCACAGGCCCCGCAGTGACTTGGGCGTGGGGTCGAGAAAACATTGGAGAAGAAGGAGCAATCGATAGCAGCACCCCCCCCCCAAGTCCGAGCAGCGCGAGAATGGCAGCCGATCTTAATGTCTTCATGGGATTCACCCTCCTTTCACAATGGGTTCGGTCGGCAACAGTTGACCTCGGGGTTCTAGCAGCCGATACAGTCAGGGTACACGTTCGTACCGCATTGTGAGTGGCCGAACACAAAACCTGAGCAATCGCACTCATAAAATATGCAGTCTATCTCGGAGTTGCAAGGACAAACTCCGAGGATAACTTCGAAATAATTGAAGGTGCCCGCTGGGCCCGGATTTTTGTTGCAAGCCTGGCATTGCGCCTTCAGACCCAGTTGGTGGCCCGCGAGGAAGGAAAGCATCAGGATCCCCGCTGCGAGAAATCTCTTTAGTCGGAACATGTTCGCTTACCTCCGTGCGTGTTTTTGCTGGATTGGCGTGGTGGCTAATGAACCAGCCGTTATTGTCGTCTACGGGCTGGAATGGAGTCAATGGAAAATGACTATCCGAAGCGGCTATTTCCTATCCAAATCGGCTGTCTTTCGGATCGAGCCCGCGGCGGAATTCCAGAGGTGGCGACCCGTACAGCTTCGCGAAAGCCCGCGTGAAGTTGCCTGGGTTGCCGTATCCAGAGCTTAGGGCAACTTGCTTGACGCTCAATCTAACGTCGCGCAGGAGCCGCGCCGCATGCCTTAGCCGGACCCGCCTGAGGTAGTCCCTGAAACTATGGCCGACATCCCGGCTGAACAGATGCCGAAACCGGGAGACGCTGAGCCCTAAAGTCGCCGCGACGTCGTGTTGCTGAAGCCTGCGACCGAACTCCCGCTCGATGTAGTCCAGGGCCACCCTCACCCTGGGGTCTACGTGCCGAGCGGGGGGGCCGCTGGCTGGCGCAAAGCTAGGCTCAGCGTTTTCACTTCCATTTCGATGCACGCCCCTGGTCATACCCGCCTCCAGGCGCTATTTCGCACCGCAGCCTGTCACCCCTCGCAAGCCGGGGGCCGGAGCTTCGCTGTAGTAAGTCGCGTCCGTACGCCGCACTTCAATGCTACTCGATTACCGGTGCAGCGCAAGTCATAAGATTTCTTGACACGGCCCACCCCTGGTGTTAACTACGTTGTCCGGCTCGACTCCGGAAGCCTCGGTGCCACGGGCGTCCCGCCCCAGCGCGACGACCAAGAACGCGAAGTTCCTCAGAGGCAACAAAGTTACTCGTTTTCCGCCTTGTGTCCAACGGGACGTCATCACGGCTCTCCGGCAGGGACCAGCATACTCCTATGATGCGGACTCATATAGTTGGGTCTACGCGTTCGCCGCACTGTGCCGGGGTGGATCGTCCCTTCGGGCGTCAGGATCGCTGAGCATGATGTAGGGGCGGTTCAGGAGCCACCCCTCACCACGAAGGAAGCGTCGCACGTTCTGAAAATTCAACCGAAGGTGCTCGAACGGATGGCGAAGCGCGGCGAAGTGCCCACGCCGAAGGTGGGTAAGTTCTGGCGGTATCGAGCGACAAAGCCAAGCGGGAAGCGGTCCATGAGGTAGCAAAGGTGCTTTTGAATGCGTGACCTTGTCTCGTGGTACCAGTTTGTACTCGACCAGTCGTTCACTTTCTGGCTAACTCACTCGAAAGAATGGTAGGCCTGGAGGGATTCGAACCCCCGACCCACGGTTTAGGAAACCGTTGCTCTATCCGTCTGAGCTACAGGCCCTTATCTTTCATAGCTTTAAGTCAGCGACAAGTCAAGGTTTTCTCGTTCTTGGAAACCATTGCTCTACCCGTCCGAGTTTACATGGAAATATCTTCATTTCTGTAACTTAGAGGAATATTGACTTTCCCTCTTTGCCCATTTCTTGCCCAATGCCGAAAGAGTTTTGAGCCAAAACGTCGGCGAAAACCATACCAACCTTCCCATCTGCCGTCAAGTTTAGGGCTCAGAACGCGACGCGAGACCGCACCTTTGTGGTGGACGAGCTGTCGGCTGGCCACTTCGTTTTGGTCCATGAAGCCGTTAACTTGGGCATAGCTATTTGTAACATGCGATAGGATGAGGGTATTCGTTACGAAACCCTGTTCCGGGACGAAACGGTGTGAGCCCTCGATGCCACGAACGCGAAGGAGTAGGTGCGGATGCTGCGCCGGGCGATGGGCCTGGGCGGATTCCACCAAGTCAGCATGGGCCGCTCGTTAGGGAACTGGCGGACGGGATACTGTCAGTCGGTGGTGGGCGTGTTGTTGTGGGAAATTCAGAAGACGTTGCGACTGACTTCCCCCATCCGTGGCACCCCTTCAATACCCGCATAGACGCTGTTTTCAGCCGCCTCTGTGTGCGGATGGTGTGCAACTTTAGGTTCCGCCAACGAATATGACCTACAGGCGCCATGCTAAACACAGGGTCTGCCATCTCGGATCATGGGTAAACGCTGGGCGACTCGTTGGTGATGCCAGACCCATAGGATTCTAGTTCGCATTCAAAGCGAGGTCGCCCAATTTCCGGTAAGGGGCGTTTACGGCCCCATCCTGCGATGTACCCCCTCAGCGCATGTGCCGTGCGCGCCATGCTCGAAGCCGCCCCCTCCTTCTTAAGCATGTCCAGGCGGAGGCGGGAAGCGAACTCTGGAGTGAAGCTGATGTGCATCGGACACCGGTCCGGTTGCTCGTGATTGAGGGCCATAAGAACTCTGTCCCTGTGCTTCATCGAAGTCTCACTCCTTAGCCCGACGGATCTTCCTTCTAGTGATTGACTCAAAATCCTTGCATCGAGAGGGGTTGTCCTGTTTTTGGGCATCATAGTGTAGTCATGTATATTGAAGATTGTCCTTGACATTGCTAGATTATGATGGTATACGGGAGTCATGTATATCACAACCGTCCCTAACCGCAACTCCCCGCCCGCCATCCTCCTGCGCGAATCTTTTCGCCATCACGGCAAGGTTAAGAACCGCACCCTCGCCAACCTCTCGCATTGGCTCCCCGCCCGCATCGAAGCCCTCCGCCGCCTGTTGCGGGGCGAGTTCGATCAGGCCGCCGAGCTCTCCCGGGCCCCTCAGTTGGGAGGCGTGTTCGGCCTCTTGTTCGTGCTCAAGCAGATCGCCAAGGCTCTGGGCATCGGCGCCGCGCTCGGTCATCACCGGCTGGCGAAACTCGCTCTGTTCCTGGTGTTGGCCCGTGTCGCTCACCAGGGCTCGCGCCTTTCCGCGGTGCGCTGGGCCCAGGATCAGGCGGTGGCCGAAGTGCTGGGCCTGGGGAAGTTCGACGAGGACGATCTGTATGCCGCCTTGGATGACTTGGCGGCTCGTCAGGGGAAGATGGAAAAGACCCTGTATCGCCGCTACCTGGCTCGACGCGGCCAGCCGCCCCGGCTGTTTCTCTACGACGTGACGAGCAGTTATCTGGAAGGGGAGAAGAACGAGTTGGGGGAGTACGGTTACAACCGCGACGGAAAGCGGGGCAAGTTGCAAATCGTCATCGGCCTGTTGGCGGACGAGGCAGGCGAACCGCTGGCCGTGCGGGTGTTCGAAGGGAACCGCAGTGATCCCACCACCGTGGTAGAACGAATCCAGATTCTGCAGGGACAATTCGGGGTGGAGGAATTGGTCTTCGTGGGGGACCGGGGGATGGTGAAAAGTAAGGGGAAGCAAGCGCTGACGGGAGCGGGGTTGCGCTATATCACGGCCTTGACCGACCCGCAGGTTCGCCGGCTGCTGGCCCAAGGAACCTTGCAGTTGAACCTGTTCAGTGAGACCGTCTCGGAAGTGGAAGCGGAGGGCGTGCGCTATATCCTGCGCCGGAATCCGCAGGAGGCACAGCGCGAGCAGCATCGCCTGGACGACAAACTGACGAAGCTGGAAGCCCGAATCCAGGCGCGCAACGAGCAGGTGCGCACCCACCCCCGCTGCCAGCCGGAAGCGGGCCAACGGGCAATGCAAGCCTGGGTCGAGCGGCACAAGTTGACGGGCCTGGTGGAAATCCCGCTCGAAGGCACGCAGTTGAAGTTGCAAAGGAACGAAGCAGCGATCGACCGGGCGCTGGAGTTGGCAGGCTGCTATGTGGTGACCACCGACGTGGCCCCCGCCGCGATGAGCGCCCAGCAAGTGCATGACAGCTATGTTTCGCTCCAGAAGGTAGAGCGCGATTTTCGCACCCTGAAGACGGGCTTGCTGGAGGTGCGGCCCGTCTGGGTGCGCAAAGAGAGCCGCACGCGGGGGCACGTGTTCTGCTGCCTGCTGGCCTTGAAAGTCAGTCGTGAGATGGAGCGGCGATTACGAGCGGCCTTTGGCACCACCGAGACTCGGGCCGACGCCATCACCTTGCCGGATGCGCTGCGGGCCTTGACCCGCCTGTGCCTGCTGCACTACCCGGTCGATGAGAAAACCACGCTGACCAAGCTGCCTCAACCGGACGCCCGCCAGCAAGAAATTCTCAAGGCACTCGGCGTCACCCTGCCGACTATGTAGTCAGGAGCTCGACGTCCAAGACAACGCGCAACTGCCATCATCCCAAGCAGTTCGATAAAATATCCCGCCTAAAACAAAAAGGAAGATGCGCCCGAATATCACACCGCTGCAACGACGCACCTTTGGATCGGTCCTTTACTCCAGCCACAAAACCTGAAAGGGACCGAGTTTGGCCGTTCCGTTAACGGTTGCTTTGGAGAGCCGGTCCTTTGCCCCGCGTGAGAGTTGCAAGGGCATTTCCTGCCTCGTGGTATTCACGATGAACAGGCTGTTATCCGTGTGTGGAACCGCCAGGACGCCTGGCGGTAGCGGCGCCGCCAGCAAGGCCTGGTGGTCCGGAACAAGTTGCCGAATCAGGCGCAGGAAACTGTCGTCACCCGGCCAAAAGCCTAATTTGACGACTGTACCGCGTCCGAGTTTCCTCCGGGTCACGGCGGGCTTGCCATTCAGAATCGGCTGACGGCTCTTGAAGGTCGCGATAATCTCAGTCCCGGGGTCGACTTCCATGAACTCGCAATAGCCTTCCAACCCCACCGGAGATAATCCTGCCACTCCACCGCCATTCCACTCCACCTCGGGGTCTTTCCTCTGGCCCCCTGGCTCCAGGCCCATCCAGCGGATGGTCCGCACCAGACCGCCGGTAAGCTCTCGCAGGTTTGCGGCGAACCCATCACCGCGAAATACTCCATTCTCATCCATGTATGCGGTGAAAGGAGTAACCACGACTACACCCCCGCCCTGTGCAAATTCCCGGAGAGCGGCGGTGACCTTGGGGTCATCCAACGCAGTTGCTGCGGGCACCAATACCAGCGAGTACTTCGTAAGATTCGAAACGCTGGCCGCCTTGGGGAGATTCATACTGTCAACGCCGATACCCAGCCGGTGCAACGCATCGAAGCTTTCCGGCAATACCGCGGGGCTGGGCTTGACGTGGGGATATATTTCCAGAGCGGCGCGCTGCTCGAAGTCAGTTAGAGCTACGGCCGTGGCCTTCACCGGCTTCTCAATAAGGTGGTTCCCCCACTTCTTGAAAATCTGGCCCAATTCCACCGCCCAATCGAAATCCGGCTCGGGGTGGCCTGACCAGTCGAGCAGCCCACCCCAGTGCGGCCAGTGGCCTCCTCGCCAACGGTTGCCCGTCCAGTAAAACAACCCGCAGGTTCCGAAAGCGGCCGCCTCCAGTCCATACATTAGGAATTGCTCGCGCGAGGGAAACGGGTCCCAAATAGCCGTCGCCCCCATCACACCAAAACGGTTTTCCGTGGTGATGAAGTGTTCGCGCCCATAGGCGGAGCGATGCATGTCCTGATGCCAGGTCAAGTCCGGGTAGTACTTCGCATCGTCAGCCCAAGGCTGATAGTAGTTCAAACCCGCGATATCCATGATTTCGCCGGCTTGCGGATCGTCCGCCACCGCGTCCCACTCCGTGTTCCAATCGGTAATGATCCACTGCTTTACCCCGGTTTCCCGCAGCGCCTCAGCTTGCATCTTGAAAAACCCCAGGAGGATATCGCGGCGAAAGTGGCGGTGCGCCAAGCTGAGCGCCGCGATCTCCGCGCCGCTCTCCTCGACTCCTTCACCCGGCTGGGGCACCTCATCCAGGGACCGGACCTTCATGCCCCAACTCACCAGATTAAGGCGGCGGTTGAACTCCTCCGGCGTGTGATAATTCTTCTTCAGCCATTCCCTCCAGGCTTTCTCGCACGCGGGATTGTAACAGAGCCTAGTGATAGAACCTTCCTGCTCGTTCCCGAGTTGCCATGCGATGACCGTAGGGTGCGCTTGGAAGGCTTTACCCATGGCCAGAATGTATTCGCGCAGGACGCTTCGATAGAGAGGATGATTAAGGCAGGGTGCATGCCGCGCCATGGGGTGCGCCTTCACCCCGGGGTGGAGCTGTGCCAGGATGTCCGGATTGCCGGCGGCGAGCCACTGCGGGGGGAGGTAGGACGATGTCCCCAGGATGGCCTTCATTTTTCGCTGCTCCAAATCGTCCAGGAATTGGTGCAGCCAGCCGAAATCAAATTTCCCTGAAGCAGTTTCTAAATTCCCCCAGGAGGATTCAGAAACCCGCACCGCGTTCATCTGTGCCCGCTGGAAGTGGTCCAGCATCTGGTTCCACTCCTCACGGGCTTGTAGTTCCGGATAAACGTCGGCGCCAAAGAAGTACTCATCCACTTTAAGTTGGGATTTCGCTTGGGTATTTGCCGTGCCAGCCACAGGCGCCGACGGCAGTCCATTGGCCGGAGTTGGCGCCAGGTTAAGAAGCGCCTCCCCTACCACCAGCTTTCCGCTGGCGCTCAGGAATTCTCTACGAGAGGTTTCGGGAATTTTCAGCATGGGATGAATCTCCATTTCTCCGAAGGGGACTTGGATTAGGAATTGTCGTTTAAAACCGCGAGCCAGTGGTCGGTTTACTGTCGCTCGCCTTCCAAATTAAGACGCACCCTGCCCGTGATGACATCTCCCTTGCGAAGGGATCTTTGCTCGTGAGCATACTGTTTCAAGCGCAACACGCCCTGGCCGCCTCCATTGGAAAAGTCGGATATCAGCAGCTTAATGCGGGAGTGCTCTACCCAAGCGCGGACGTTCTGCCGTCCATCGGATTCCACTCGCACCCCGTGTCCTCCGGCATCCGTGAGGGACGCCCAGAGGATGTTGTATTTGGTGCTACGAAAATCATTGGTCCCGCCGTCCGTGCTGTCCAGCTCCCAGGGCCACGGGGGGGCCTGTCCAAAAACGGCTTTAGGCCACTCCGCGGCATTGCGGAAAGCAGGCGCGCTGCCTTCCGGACGACCAATGTGTCCGGCCGGGTAGAAACCCCACGGCGCGTGGCGCTTCCAGCTCAGCACATTGCGGTCCGCTGCAACCTCGAACAAGATACCGATTTCACGCACCTCCATTTCACTACCGCGGTACTCAAAGCGATAGTCGAGAACTATGGAGCCTCGGTCGTCGAAGCGCAGCGTGTAGCCTCCGGCAAAATTCTCGTAATGTCCCTTGGTCTGAATTACGGCGGCGCCCGGCGGGGCTTGCGTCTCGACTTGGGAAGATGTCCACGACATCGGAACAGGCGGCAGCACGGTAAACGAGTCGGGCTCAATATACGGGTAGTCAAAAAGGGGTATTTCGAGCGGCGTTACTGCCAGGTAAGGCCCGCCCACAATCGAAGCCGAGGAGCGCGACGGCCCGGCGACAATCATGTTCGTGTCCGGATCAAGCGTGCAGTAGAAGTCCGACCCGCGCACCACGATTGACTTTGGACTCGTCTCCCAATGCGGAGCGGCACTTGGTAGCGGCGCCTGCGCCTTGTTTTCGATGCGGTTACCGACTGTCAACCGGTAAGCATCCACTAGTTCTCCGCCGTTATCGAAAAACTTCAACGTCAAGTCACTGACGTCAGGCGCGCTTTGCGGCAGTCGAACCTCGATGGCGCCACTGGTTCGCGGTGGTAAATTGGCTGAGGCGGCGCAGTTCAGCGTGTCCGCAACGCAATCGATTCGCAGCTCGTTTAAATTCGTGAAGTTATACCGGTTCTCGGCGGGGATGTGCAGGACGCGATCGGCCGGCATCGAAAGCGGAGCGCGCTCCTGAATCCAGATGGGGGAATACGCCTTTTTCACGTGCCAGAACTCCGGCTTCTTCCGCAGCCATCCGTCAATAAGGCCCCAGTCTCCGTACCCGACTACCCACAATCCAAGCGCGGGATTAAAAAATCCGTCCGAGCGGTTCTGGTCGTGCGCGGAGGGGGAAACATAGAAAGTGTCGTCCTTCCATGCCCAAATGGCGCCACCTGCAATAGTGGGATTGGCGTACATGGCCTCCCACATGGGAGCGATCGCTTTGGCGTAGTAGTCCCGCACCCCAGGGTCCGTAACCAGCTCGCGAAAATCGTAGTTGGGGATGGAAGCGAACTGATCGAATAGGTGAGGCTTATCACCCTCGCGCGGTAGCTGCAGCGTATCATCCAACGAAGGGTAATGTGATGAGAGGAAATCAATGGTCCCGACTTCGTAAGAATAATTCGTCGGCCGGCTTGCGTCGGCAGCTTTGAAAAAAGTCATGATGCTCGCAGAGTTTCTGCCCCAAGTGCATTCGTCGCAGGCCTGCCAGAACAGGATGGCAGCGTGGCTGCGGTCTTTCTCGAGAGTCGTAGCCGCGATCGAAGCCATCGTATTGTAATAGCCGGGGTCCCTATTGCCTTCCGGAGCTCCCAACTTCACGTCCCCTCCCACCCAAACGTCGGGAATCTCTTCGGTAACCAGCAGCCCCAACTCATCACACAGATTGAGTAACTCCTCGGGCACCGGATAATGCGAGGTGAAAAGGTAGTTCACATTGGCTTCACGCAGCAGGCGAACTTCCTTCTCCCACATCGCGCCATTTGAAGCGCGGCCCGACACGGGGTTGGTTTCATGTCTCTCGACTCCGTGTAACTTGATAGCACGGCCGCTCAATAACAGCTTGCCCATACGGATCTCGACCTGGCGGAACCCGACTCGGCGTTCCACGACCTCCATGGTCGAACCGCCCGCCACAAGCTCCGCAACTAACTTGTAAAGTCTCGGATGCTCGTTTTCCCAATGTAGCGGGGTGGCAACGGGAATCTCGATATCCTGTACGTTGTCTTCCCCGGCCTTAAGAACCGGCAGGGACACCGACGAGGGGCTGAGGGGGACCGGGTTTCCGTTTGGATCGGTCAGGTGGAATCGCACCTCCACCCCATTGACTATTGACCTGCCCTGATTCCCGACTCCGAGGATTAGGTGTAACGTTGCGTTTTCATAATGCTCGTCAAACCGCGTATCGGTCTGCATGCGGAATACATTCAACTCAGGCACGGCAAACAAGTAAATCTTTCGCGTGATTCCACCTATTTCGTGTTGGGCATATTTCGGCATGGCGGAGAGCCTCGCCGCCATTGTGTCCTGTTTCACCAACAGGGCGAGGGTGGTAATCTTACCGGGTTCGACGTTCCCGGTTACGTCAAATTCAAAGGGTGTAAAACCGCCCTCATTTTGACCCACCTTTTTCCCATTGACCCAAACCTCAGCCAGGCTGAAAACCGCATCGCATTCGAGCTTAATGCGCCTGCCCACCCATGCATCTGGGATTTCGACCGTCCGCCAATAGCCCGCCGCTCCGTTCGGAGGCACGGAAAATCCCTGCATGCCCCATTCGCCCGGAACTTGGATATGGTTGACTTGCGCGGGAGCGACGACTCCTTCCTCCCAGAACTTCGGCGGCGGTTGCACGGTGAAGTTCCACGTCCCCCCCAGATCCACTTTCAGCGTCTCCAGCGCGGAAACCGTCGTTGGCCGCGGCGTCAACCGTATCTCGGGAGGGCGAACTTCAAAAGAAGCAATTTCCGCGGCGGCGGAGAAGTTTTCGTGGGAAGCCCGAATACTTATGAGCCCCGGAGCGAGCGAGCGCCAGGGCGCAGGCGCCCGAATAGAAAACCGGCCCGAGGTGTCGGTCGTCCCAGACAAATCCTCTCTTGCCGGGTCGTAATGGGCTTGGATTGAGCTCCGGGGTACGGGCCGGTAGAGCCAATCGGTAACTGTCCCGACAATTCCACCGCGACTATCGCCTTTTGCCGTCAGCAGAAGATTGTGTGAAATCCTACTGGAGGTGCTCCACAACTCGATCCGGCTGACGGCGACACTCTCTGCGCCAACCTTCTCGAACCGCAGCTCAAGCACTCCTTTTTGCATTGCTGAGGCAGGCACATCGATCTCGTGCTTCTCAGCCTTATGTTCCGGCTCTTCGAACCGCCCCTGAAGTTCCACACCGCCCGCTATGAGTCTCACGGCCCGGCCGGGGCTGTCGCTGAGATAGACGACGCGCAGTTTGTACCGCTCGGAACTTGGCAAACCAGAGTAGCGGTAGACCACGTCGTCTCCGTGCGAGAACGACCTCTCTTCATGGCTCGTCCCAGGTGCTGAAGCGGCTGGGACCTCGCCATCCATACCTTTCACTAAGTGTGGCTCTCGTGTCCAGTTGCCGCAATCGTCAATGGCAACAAGATAGAATCCGGATGGGCCATCCTCCACGACGCTTGGCGACGCAAAACCGGCCATTACGAGAGCCGTGATAATCGTAGCCAGAGTTAATCGAAGCGCCCGGGTCATAAAACTCTCCTCGATGGGCTTGCCGCCTTACTCGCACTGTGCTGTCGTAAAAACGATGGTGTCTGGGTTCCGCTCAATTCGGGGTACGGTTCCAGAGATTTATTCCTCCAAGAGATTGGAACGGTGGCGGCAGCCGCCGAATACGCGGATGTGTTGCAAACCTTTAAACAACCGAGTTACCACTATCCCATCCACAGCTACGCGCCGACGAGTGACAGGCGCACGGTGTCTTTGATTTCTGCCCCCTTCTCCAAGGGCGTATTCTCGGCCCCCGCGATCTCGCATAGTCCTTTTATTCCCCAGAAGCGGCCCGGACCACTGTGCCAAGCCACCAGGAGGCCAATCCGGTTACCATCCAGGAAGGAACGGGTGTGATGCGTGCCGTCGGACAACACCGTAATCCCACTGCCGGTAGAGTCCTTCAGCGAAGCGTGTAAGATGTTCCGCCGTGTGGCGCGAAAGTCCCTCGTGCCCAAGGTGTTGGCGTCCAGGAACCATGGCCACGTGGGTTTCTCTCGAGACGCGACCTCCGGCTGTCTTGGGTCGCGAAGCGCGTGGGCGACGCCTTCCGGCCGGCCGATATGGTCCTCCGGGTAGACAGACCATTGGGCTTTTCGCTTCCAAGATAAGGCATTGCATGACCTGTGTACGTAGAATACAATCCCGATCTGGCGGGGGTCCATGGTCTCTGGGCCCGCGTAAGTGAAGTGATAGCCTATCGTCGCATCACCATTGCCGGCGATTTGAAGTATATAGCTTCCGGCGGCTTCGCGGTATTGGCCCGCCACCGTGATTTCCACAGTGCCGGCGGAGTGCCTAGCCAAGACTGAGGTAGCCTTCCAGTCACGACATGTCGCATTGAAAGGACTGGCCACCGGTCGCGGCAATTTATAGCCGCTGGTATATGGTTCTTCCTTGGTCGGCAAGACCATGAGCGCCGGACCACCGACAAGCACCAGGTGACCTTTCCGCGTCGCGCTTATGATCTCCCCAGTCTGGCGGCTGATTACCCACTCGAATTCGTCGCCTCGAGCTGTTATCGTTTCCCTGGTCTCGACCAACTCCGCCCGGCGCTTTGCCCCCGACTTCTCGCGCACCGGCGCCTCAAGCACCGTTCCAATGGGGAGCACGTAGGCGTCGACCATCAGATTTTTGCGGAAAAACTTCAACGAGAGTGCCTTCCCGTTCGTGTCTGCTCTGCTGGGCCGAATGGCAATCGTCCCCTTTTCGTGTGGGGGAACGTGCGCCTGGGCGGTGCCGGACTCATCGTCCAAGGACCATTCGATGCGCACTTCACTGAGGTCGGTGAAGTCATATCGGTTCTCAACCGGCACCTCCAGGGGCTGACCGCCACCAGGTGGCGGGATTGGTGCGTCCAGGATCTTGATGGGGGTGTGGGCCTTCTTAACGTGCCACAAATCTGGTTTCGCGCGGCGCCAGTAATCGATTAGCCCCCAGTCGCCGTAACCGAGGACTTGGCCGGAGGGCAGAAGGAACACATCATCGGTGAAATTGAACACCTGCGCCCCCAAGATCGATCGCGTCTCCCAGACCTTCTCCCAGAAAATGGCGTATTGCCGACCCCAATCGTCGCGCAACCCCGGGTCGGTCATGACCTCAGACACGTCACCGCAATACACATGTACAGACTGATCGAAGATGACCGGACGCTTTGATTCGCTCGCCTCCGCAAACTGTTTCGCGTTAGGGTAGTGCCAGCTCCCCAAATCAAATGGAGACTTAGAAACGGGTGGGTGTTGTCCGCACTCCGGATCATAGGCCATATGCACTGGCCGAGATGGATCGACCCCTCGAACAATCTTTAATACTTCCCGGAAATCCTTCCCGCATACCGATTCGTCCGCGAGCATCCACGTGATCACGCTGGGATGGCTGCGGTCGCACTCGATCATCTCCAGAATAGGTTGAAGGTAACAGGGAAAATACTTCGGGTCGTCAAACCTCTCGGTCTTCCATAAATCGGGCATATTCTCCCCCGCCAAACCCACCCAACAGGTTCCCGGCTCATCCATGGCGTAGAGCCCGGCTTCATCGCACAGGTCAAGGACCTCCTCGTCGGGAAGAAAGGCACAGGTGTACGTGTTGTTCGAGTTCGCCCAAAGCATCCATTCGATGTCTTGGCGCTGGACCTCCGGGGGCACCGTCCACCCCATCAGCGGATGCGAATCCTGCCGCACCACCCCGCGCAGCCGGATCGGCTGGCCGTTCAGGAGAAACCGGCCGTCTTTGATGCTCACCTGCCGGAAGCCAAAGCGTCGCCCGGCGGAGTAGCGGCTTTCGCCCACCTCCAACTCACAGTTAAGAACATACAGGTTCGGATTCTCAGCGTCCCACTTCTTCGGCGAGTCGATCGGAATCTCGATCCCCTGCGCCAGGACCTGGCCGGCCTCTATCGCTGGCAGCTTGACCCTCGCTGGGTTGAGGCTGACCGACTTGCCGTCATGTCCGTACTCCCAAAGGTCAAACTGTACTTCGGCATCAGTGACGTCCTTTCGGCCCTCATTAGCAATCTCTAGAAGCATGTGCACAATGGCATTACGGAATTCGCCGTCTAAGGTAGTATTCACGTGTAACGACGAGATGTGCGTGTCCGGAACGCTTATGACGGACGCTTTGCGGATGATTCCGCCCATTTGGTGACCCACCATGATGTGTCCGGAAATAAGCTCCTCTGACAGGCTCTCACTTGTCACCGCCAAGGCCAGGACGTTATCTTTGCCAGGCAATGCGGCGCCGCTCACGTCGACCTCGAACGGCGTAAACGCGTCCAGATGCGACCCCACCGGCATGCCGTTCATCCATACTTCCGCCTTGCTGTAAACGGCGTCAAAGCGGACTTTAACGCGGTGCCCTGCCCAGTCGGCCGGCACCGGGAACTGAAGGCGATAACCCCCGGCCTGTCCCGGCTTGACACTGAACCCTCACTGTTCCCAGCGGAAAAGGCATAAGCGGGAGACAGCAAATCGATCAAACCCGGTGTAGAATCCCTATTTTGTGGACTCGATCCTTGAGCCGCTGCTGGTTCGTAAATCTAACCTACCACTGGGAACCCTCGCAGCCGCGCATTACGCCGTGCGCGCGCAGCCAGCGAGGAAATCGCTTGCGGCAAGCGCACGCCGCAAACGCTTGGGTGACCGCGCTGAGTGGACCTCACTCCAAGCTCCCTGTCAAGCCAAGAACTTCAGCCCTCCTTTCCCTAGAAGGCAGAGTCGTCGCCTTGCCGAGGCTTATAATGAGCGGGCCGCAAGACGCTAACTTACGTGGCTGCAGAGTCGTAAGGTGTTTCGGTGATGGTGTGCACCATGGCCCAGAAGTTCTCTACCGGCGTGTCAAGTTGTACGTGGTGTGTCGGCCCGAGGATCAGTCCCCCGCCCTTGCCGATAGTCCGCAACCGGCGGAGCACCTCGCTCCGTACATCATCCGGGCCGCCAAACGGCAGCGTCCACTGTTCGTCGATGGTTCCCCAGAAGCACAGCCGGTCGCCATACTCACGTTTCAACTGTGCCGGGTCCATTGAGGCCGGCTGAATGGGATTCAGCACATCCACTCCGATCTCGATCAGCTCGGGAATGATCGGGTAAACGCAGCCATCGGTGTGATACGCCACTTTGAGGCGGGGATTGATGTTCTTTATCCTCTCGATGAAATGTGCCATCCGGGGCTTCAGGAAACGACGCCAGTGAGCGGGTGACATCAGCATCCGGTCTTGCGTCCCGACGTCATCCCCGATCCAGATCATATCGACCCCCATCCGGACCAACCGCTCTGCCGCCGTGAGGTGGTACCGGTACGGAATCTCCAGGATGTTTTCGGCCAATTCAGGATCCTCGACGAAATCCATCATCAGCCGTTCATACCCCCGGAGCGCCCAAGCAGTTTCGAAGATAGTGGTCACGGTAACGCCGACGATCCAGTACTCCCGCTGGAAATCCCGGATCAGCGCCTCGGCTTCTTCGTAAAGCTTCGGCCGGTTCGGGTCTGGAGCTTTGTAGGTGTTCAAGGCAGCCGCGTCGGAGAGCGGATACGAGACCATTTCGGTGTATCGGCCGGTTCCGAAGCGAGTGGTGTACGGGACAGATCTAAACCCAATTCCCCACTCGTCAATGTAATCCGTTGGCTCCTGGTAATACGAGTTGGCCCATCCCACGGAGGTGAGCAGCAGGTCTTCACCAATCGTCTGCTCGAGGGCGTAGGTATTTCCGCCCCCGTGCGGATTGTGGATTTTGTTGCCGCGGATCTGGAGATCGGAACGCAAACGCTCGGCGAATTCCGGCGTGAAGCTCACTTGCATTGGGCAGCGGTCCGGCACTTCGCGGTTCAAGGCGGCAATGACGCGTTCACGGTGATTCATTCGATGTGACTCCTCGCAAGCGATGGTACGGACGAAGCACCCAAAACCCTTGGGAAACCGCCACCCGTTCAGCCTCCTCGCCTCCACAGTTGCAACTTCAGTTGCATGACGTTGACATCAGGAGTTGGCGTGGTCTGGGCAGACGCGCTCCGATGATGCGCGCCACATCCTGAGCCAGGCAATCGCCTTCTCGTGAAACAATCTGATATTTCCCGGCTTCCAATGCCAACTCAGCAGCGGGATAGGTGGCTAGAATGGTCCCCTTGGTCCTCAAGTCCGCCAGAAGGTCGCGGTAGTAAGACTCAATATGGAGGGGTGTGAAATCACAGACCATCAGGGTTAGCCGGTTATCGAACATCTGCTGCATGCGCCGAATCTGGTGGAAATCGCCCATACAGAAACAATTAATGCCGGTCAGTCCCTCCGTTGCCAGAAAGTTTTCAATCTGGTGTTCGGCGCTCCCACAAAAATGCAACGTACCGCCGCCGAACGCCCGGAACACACGGCTGTTATAGGGCACAACAAATTCCCGGTACATCCGCGGGGACATCAGGCCGCAATCGTCATCAGAAATGCAGACCCCACCGAAGCCTTCCGGCAGCAGAATGGCGTGCGGGAAGGCCCCGCCTGTCTCCGGATGGCCGGCGGACTGCTTTTGCAGGCGAATCCAGTTGATGAGCACTTCCGTGGCGAAGTCCATCAACTCGTGGATCAGCGTGGGTTGCTCATAGGCCCAGACAAATAAGTTCTCAACTCCACACAGGGTGAGGGCAATGTTAAGCGGTCCCTGCGCATCAGTGAACATCACTGGCAAGTCAGAATGCTGGCGGAAATGTCGAATAGTGTCGAGCACGCGTGGCATCAAGCCATCTTTGAGAGGGTCGGGTGGCAGCAGCTTACGAATGTCCTCAGGCCGTTCGAGCACCCGTCCCTCCACCGCCGGATCCATGCCGGGCTGAAACAACACGCGGCTGCCGATGGCGGACGGCACCACCACAGTTCCGTACCACGGCATCAGCATGGGTATGTAGTCGTCTTGGAACACCCACTGATGGCGGCGGATCTTGCCCAGTTGGTACTCCAACATGCAGGCGGGGTCGGTGAAGTACCTATCTGGAATCAACTGCGGCGATTCGCCCGAAAGCCAGTAATTCACATCCACAACCAGGACCGGCAGTTCGCCGGTGTCCTTATGGCAGTAAGCATCGTGAATCCGCTGGCGGGCTTGTTCGAACCTGGCATCCATGCGACTTCCCTCGTCCGGGGGCATTTTGATCAGGGTCTGCGTTAGGGCGTGGCTATTCCAGCCACCGGACCTGAAAAGGTTTCAGGAGCACTTTCCCCGTTAGTTTTACGGCGGAAAGCCGGTCTTGCGCCGTCGTCCGAACCGCAATCACCATTTCCTGACTTGTGGTATTGATGATGAACATGCTGTTGTCCGAGCGCGGAACGGCCAGCACGCCCGCTGGAACCGGTGCACTCAGCACGCCCTCAGGATCAGGAACGAAATGGCGAATCAGCCGCATCAAAGTATCAACTTCTGGCCAAAAGCCTAGTTTGACCACCACTCCTCGCCCCAGTTTTCGCTGTGTTGCCGCGGGCCTATCTTGCAGAATAGCCTGATCGCTCTGGAACGTGGCCAGCACCTCCGCCTCCGGACCCACCTCCAGGAATTCGCAGTACCCGTCCAAACCTACCGGCGAGGTCCCGGTCATCCCCCCGCCCTTCCACTCTATTTGTGGTCCACTTCTTCCGCTTGTACCTACCGGACCCATCCACCGGATCGTCCGCACCAGCCCCCCAGTCAGTTCTTTAAGATCCGCGGCAAATCCATCACCACGAAATATCCCGTTTTCATCGGTATAGGCCGTGAAAGGAGTAACGAGCACCACACCGCCGTCCTGCACGAAAGGGCTGAGAGCGGCCGTAACTCGCGGGTTGTCCAACGCGGTAGCCGCGGGGATCATCATAAGGGAGTACTTCGACAAATTAGCCGAGTTCTCCGCCGCAGCCACCGCTATGGTGTCCACGCCGATACCCAACCGGTGTAACGCCTCGAACGTTTGCGGTAATACGGAGCGGCTCGGATTGATGTGGGGATAAATCTCCAGCGCGGCGCGCTGATCAAAGTCCGTGAGCGTCACGGCAGTAGCTTTCACCGGGTTCTCCAGCAGGACCTTTCCCCATTTCTGAAAAGTCTCGCCCAGCTCGACCGCCCACTCAAAATCCGGTTCGGGATGCCCGGACCAGTCGAGCAGGCCTCCGCATTGGGGCCAGTGACCGCCCCTCCAGCGATTGCCGGTCCAATAGAGCACACCCAAACTGCCAAGGGCGGCGGCCTCCAACCCCCACATATGAAACTGTTCACGAACTGGAGCCAGAAGTGACGGGCCAACGTAACCCGACTCAGTGTCGCGCGAAGCGGCCCACATGTAGGTTGAACCCACCGCGCCATAGTGATTTTCCGTCGTTATAAAGTACTGTTTCCCGTAGGCAGACCGGTGCATGTCCTGTTGCCAGGTCAGATTCCGCCAGTATTCGGGATCGTCAGTAGAAGGCTGATAGTAGTTCAAGCCGGCGATGTCCATGATTTTGTCGGCTTGCGGATCATCTGCTACTGCGTCCCACACGTCGTTGTAATCCGTCATGATCCACTGTGACACTCCCGCTTCTCGCAAAGCCTCTGCTTGTATTGCGAGGAAGTCCAAGAGCACGTCCCGGCGGAAGTGGCGGTGCGCCAGCGTGAGGGCCGCAATCGCCTTGCTGCTCTCTTCGACTCCTTCACCCGGTTGCGGCACCTCATCGAGAGATCTGACCTTCATCCCCCAACTGACCAAATTCAACCGGCGATTGAACTCCTCCGGAGTATGATAGGTCTTCTTCAGCCACTCCCTCCAGGAGGCCTCGCAGGCGGGGTTGTAACAGATCCTGGGCACGTTAAATTCCAGTTCGTTCCCCAACTGCCAGCCAATGACCGTAGGATGGTCTTTGAACTTCTTCCCTAAAGCCAGGATGTACTCGCGAAGCGCCTTGCGATAAAGCGGATGATTCAAACAGTGCGCATGCCGCGCCATGGGATGCGCCTTCACGCCGGGGTGAAGTTGGACCAGGATCTCCGGATTGCCGGCGGCCAGCCACTGCGGGGGAATATAGGAGCCTGTGCCCAGAAAAGCCTTCATTTTCCGCTTCTCTAAATCATCCAGAAAATTCCGAACCCAAGCGAACTCATAATGCCCCGACGCGGTCTCGATGTTTCCCCAGGATGATTCGGTAACGCGCACACAGGTCATATGGGCACGCTGGAAGTGGTCCAGCATGTCGTTCCACTCATCCCGGGTTTGCAGTTCCGGGTAAACGCTGGCGCCAAAAAGGAATTCGGTGGGTTTCATTCGCGACTTCGCCAGGGCGTTCGGCGGTTCGGTTTGTGGCACGCCTGAGAATGCGGCCGACGCTGAGGCCGGTGCGAGCGAAAGCAGCGTTTCGCCAATCATCAGTTTTCCGCTATCACTTAAAAACTGCCTTCGCGAAGGCTCCCGGTAGTTCGCCATGGCACAATCTCCCTGCCCCAAGTGACGGATTCAAACTTCTTGTCAATTAGCGTTCAGTGCTTTAGTTGGAGAGTGGCAAATCCCACTCCCGCAATTCCCATACCTTTCGTTCCGGCTGGCTTTTGGTAACCGGTATAGAAAACTGTGTATCGCCTGTTCTCCTCGGGAATGAGCCCCAGGGGAGTGCGGACATCGTCGGCCCATTTTCCGGCGCCTTGGGGCTCCACATTGATCGCCTCGCCGGCGCTCCAGTGGACGCCGTCCGCGGACCAGGTATATCCGATAGCGTTGGGAACGTTCGAATCGTAGACGGCTGCGAAGGTTCCGTCCTCAAGTCGCGTTACGACGGGATTTTCGGCGAAGACCTTCTCAATCTTCAGCGGGTTTAGCCCCGCGCACCTTTTCCATGGGCCCGCGAGGCCAGGCGCGGAAACAAGGCCCACTCCCCAAAAGGCAATCGGAATGTGCTCGGTCTTGGCGCTGCCGTAGAATCCGTACCACGACGCACCAACCTGATAGGGGAAAAAAGAATCTGTTCCCTGCAGTCCTTCCCAGGGTTCGGACTGCGCGTCAGGGTGGAGGATAATTCCCACGTCCTGGTAAGGGCCGTCAATGCCATCCGGACCCTTCGCTTTTGAAACCGCTCGCCAGATCGTTCCCCCGAAATTGTTCCGCCACTCGGTTTTCGTATTGGGTTGGCTTCGATAGGCAACGTAGAACAAATTCCACAGATCTTGCTTCTGGTCATAGACGGGCATGGGCGCCCACAGCGCTGCGCGGGGATCCTTGCCTTCGTATTCCCCACTCGATTCGTACAGCGTTGCGATCCGCTTCCAGTGAATGCGGTCCTGGCTCTCCCAGTGCGCCAGTTTCATTTTCACCCAAATCGGGTCCCCGACCATTTCTGACGTGAAAAGGTGATAAATCCCCTGTAGCTTCAAAACGCGCCCGCCCTCGAAACCATACTTGTTTCCAGCCGCTCCCTCCGACCGCACCGTAATGACGGGAGTTGGATACTGAGCGACCAGCGCGAACTGTGGTCGCGGATGAGGTGGAGGACCAGAATCCTGCCGGGCCCCCGGCAGAAACAGGCAGACGGAAGAAAGGATAAGCAGCAATAATGACAGCACCCATTGGGAAGTTGCTCTCATGGTGAAACGCCCCCCAGGTTGATGGGATACGCCCCGTATTTTCGCACCGTCGCGTACATCCGCAGCGCGTTCTCCGCCGGAACTAAGTCATGAACCTCACTGGAGGACCCGATGAGGATTCCTCCCGACGGGCCGAGCTTGTTAATGAGCTCCAGCGTTTCGTTTTCGACGTCCTCGGGCGTGCCATAAGGCAGAGTGGTCTCACAACACACGTTGCCGAACAGCAGCGTGCGCGGATACTTTCGCCGGATCTCGAAGATGTCATTGCAACCGTTCCGCTCAATGGGGTTGAAGCCATCCGCGCCGAGTTCGTGGACGACGATCGGCAGGATCTTGTCGGCATTGCCGTCAGTGTGGTAGAGGAACTTGAATTCTCTGTCTTTGATAGGTTTGGCAATTCTCCTCCAGATGGGCAGTGCCTTCTGGCGGATAAATTCAAGGCTGAAGATCGGTCCCGCACTGCCCGCCACGTCCTCACCCATAAACATCAAGGGCGCAGAGGGGTGTTCCGCGAATACCTCGGCGATATATTGGGAAAACGTCCCGCAAACCTCCACCAGCCGCTCGACCAGTTCCGGTGCGTCGTAAATAGCCTGGCAGAAGAGACTCATGTCAGAGTAGGTGTAAGCGTCGGTAAGCGGACCTTCTACTGCACCGATGAACACTACGTCGAACGAATCGTAAACGTCTTTGATTCGCTTGATAACCGGTTTGAACCATTCCTCGACCTCGCACTTCTTCGGCATGGCGGGCATATTCCTTTCGAGACCTTGCAGGTCGTGGAAGGGACGCTTCGAAATCCAGGCGGTGCCGCCTGTTTCGGAAACCTCCCAGGTGGAAGGGTCGACTCCGAAGAAGCGTATCCAGTTTTGGATCTTCGCCCCCATCCAGTGATGGTCAGGGTCGTAGATGAAGCGCGTGACGTCCAGCCCAATCTTGCTTGCCATTCGCGCGTTCCGCTCGATCAAGTCCCCGGACCCTCCATAAGTTTCGAATAAATCGCGGTTGTCCACCAGGTCATAGGTCATGAGCCGGTCTGGAATCGACCAGTTGATCGTCAGGTTAAATCGTTCAAGGTTCGTCATGGTCTCCCTTCAAACGGATGCCCACCCATCCGAATGTACAGGTGGTCATCCGGCGGCCGCCGCGTGTCTTTCCCCGCGCTTTGTCCGCCCGCAGCCTTTCCGCTACGCACCGGCGAGCGAAAGTCGCACCGTGTCCTTAAGTTCCTCGCCCGCCTGCAGAACCCTGGGCGCAATCCCCGCGATCTCGGCGACTCCGTGCAGCCAACTGGTATTGAGCGCCGGTCCGTTATAGTAGGCCACCAGCAACCCAATCCGGTCGCCGTCCAGAAAAGACCTGGTGTGCTGTTTCCCATCGGATAGGACCGTAATCCCGTTCCCTGCCGAGTCTTTGAGCGAAGCGTAGAGAATGTTCATACGGGTGGCGCGAAAATCTCTCGTGCCCAGGGCGTTCGCGTCCTGAAACCAGGGCCAGGTGGGTTTTTCCCGGTACGCGACCTCCATCCAATCGCCCGCTTTCGCTACCAGGGTGGGATCCGGCAGCGCCTTGGCAACACCTTCCGCCCTGCCGATATGATCCTCGGGGTAGACGGACCATTGGGCGTTTCGCTTCCACGAGAGGGTATCGCATGACCGAGGGGCATATAACACCATGCCGAACTGGCGCAGGGAGATATTCTCCTTGCCGGTATAAGAGAAGCGATAACTGACGGCCGCCTCGCCGTCGCCGCCGATGTGAATCGTGTAGCCGCCGGCGGCCTCCTTGTATTCACCCACCACGGCAATCTCCACCCCACCGGCGACGTGCTTGGGCGAAACCGAGGTGACCTTCCAATCGTGGCAGAGCTCGTTGGAGATGCCGAACGATTGCGGACGCACCCCCGGGAACCCCGGCGTCATCAGATAATCCTTGGTTGGCAAAACCATCAGCCGAGGGCCGCCCACCAGCACCGTCTGGCCGTGGCGCGTGGCCTTGATAATCTCTCCGGTTTGCCGGTTGATGACCCACTCGAATCCCTCGCCGCGGGTTGTGATAGTCGTTCCGGTCTCGGCCAACTCCACCTTCTTATTTCGCGCGGACCCGGCCGCCGGGACAGATTCGGCTTGCGGGCCGATAGGAAGCTTGTAAGCGTCCACCAGGTCATTTTTGCCGAAGAACTTCAGAGAAAGAATCTTGCCACTCAGATCACGGCTCTTCGGCCATACGGAAATCGTCCCTTTTCCGTGCGGAGGGACATCCGCCGTAGCGGCGCCGGACTCGTCGCCGATAGACCATTCGATGTGGATTTCCCTGAGGTTCGTGAAGTCATAACGGTTTTCGATGGGTACCGTCACGGGCTCGCCCACCGCGGGGACGGGGAGCGGAGCGTCTTCGACCTTCACGGGAGTGTGCGCCTTGCGCACATGGTAAAGGTCCGGCTTGGCGCGCCGCCAGGGATCCATGAACCCCCATTCTCCGTTCCCGGTGATCATGCCGGAAGGAATGATGTATTGGTCGTCCGTGAGGTTGAAGACCTGCCCTCCCAAAATCGCTTTCGTCTCCCACAGCTTCTCCCAGAATGGGATGTACTCTCTTCCCCATTCATCGCGTATTCCCGGATCGCACGCCAACTCCGGCACATTCGCAAAGTAGGCGGATACCGACTGATCAAAAACCACCGGTCGCTTGGATTGGCAGGCGTGATCAAACATTTTCTGCGTTGGGTAGTGCCAACTCCCCAGGTCGAAGGGCGAGGGGACAGGTTCCAGCCCGATCTGCTCGATGCCGCTTCCGGGATCCCAGGCCATATGAACGGGCCGGGAGGGATCGACGGCCCGCGTCATCTTCAGCACCTCGCGGAAATTCCTGCCGTACATCGATTCGTCGCAGATCATCCAGGTGATGACGCTCGGATGGCTGCGGTCGCGCGCGATCATCTCCAGGACGGGCTGGAGGTAATAAGGAAAGAGCTTCGGATCGTCATAGGTAAGACCGGCTCGGCCTGAGACCCAGCACGTTCCAGGCTCATCCATGACGTAGAGGCCGGTTTCGTCGCACAGGTTCAGCGATTCCTCGTCGGGAAGAAATGCGCACGTATAGGTATTGTTGCAATTTGCCCAACGCAGCCATTCGATGTCCTGCTTGTGGACCTCCGGCGAAATCGTCCGACCCGTAAGCGGATGGGCGTCCTGCCGCGACATCCCGCGCAGCCGGATCGGCTGGCCATTCAGCAGGAAGACGCCGTCGTTGATCTCGACCTGCCGGAAACCGAAGCGGCGCTCGGTGGTGTATGAATGGCCGGCCGCTTTCAGCCCGCAGGTGAGGACGTACAGGTTCGGATGTTCGGCGTCCCACTTCTTGGGCGCCTCAATCGGGATCTCGATCTCCTGCGACAACACCTCGGCAAGCCCGATCGGCGGCAACTTGATCGTGCCCGGGGTAAGATCGACGGCAGCTCCGGAGGAACCGTACTCACGCAGAGTGAACGCCAGCTCGCCGCCCGTAACAGGATCTTTGTTGCCGGTCTCATTGGCAACGTCGATCAGCACGTGCAGGGTGGCATTCCGATACTCGCGGTCAAAGGTGGTCGTGACGTGAAGCGCTGAAACGTTCACGGGCGGAACCGCGAAGATGGATGCCTTGCGGATGATCCCTCCCATCGGGTGGCCTACCATTTCGAGACCCACCGTTAATGCGTCGGCTAGGCTGTCACTGGTTACGGCCAGCGCCAGCACATTCTCTTTCCCGGGGAGAAGGGCGTTGGTGGCCTCGAGTTCGAAGGGGGTGAAAGCGCCCAGGTGCGACCCTATCGGGACCCCGTTCATCCACGCCTCGGCCTTGCTGTAAACCGCGTCGAACCTGACTTTGACTCGCTGGCCAGCCCAGTCGGCGGGCGCCTGGAAGCGCCACCGGTATCCGGCGGACTGCCGCGGTTTCACGTCGAATCCCTGCATGACCCACTCGCCCGGCACGGTAATGTCGGACCATCCCGAATCGGAATCGCCCTTCCAGAAATCCGCCGGAGGCGCCGGGTTGAAGCGCCATGTCCCATTCAGGTCGAGAAGCGGCCGTGCAACGCCCGGCACGGCTCCGGGCGGAGGCGAAAGGCGGGGCAGCAAGTCCACAGGACTGTCGTCGCCCGCGAAGCCGGTAACCGACTTCTCGGGGGTAGGTGTAAACCCGCGAGCAAACGCGCCTCCTGCCACCCCTGCCGCTCCCAACGTGGCAAGGAACGTTCGCCGCGTTACCCACCACGGAGATCGGGCCGGAGTGGAGACCGTGCTACTGCCCCGATCTTCTTCTTTGTCAGTCATAACCTTACCTCCCGACTGGGGGTATACGGAGCGACATAAGTATTTGCGCACGCGATGGTAGCGGCAGTCTCTGACCGCCGTCCTGCGCTCAGGGAGCGCCGCTGCAATTTACGTCGTCCTGTATAGTTCTCAATCTTTCCCGCCCAACAACCCGTCCAGGAACGCGGGTGGGAGTTCGGTACGGGGATCGAAATCGTGCGAGGCCGCATAGTGCAGCAGGCTATAGCGGAATTGCCTTGCTGCCAGTCGCGCATCGAGCGCGTTATTGAGATCAAAGCTCGTTGCCAGCAGTTTACCGGGACCCACACGCACTTCAAAGACGGCGCCCAGACAATAGCTGCGAGCGGCATCATCGATCACCTGCACGACCGGCTGGAATCTGCCGGGGGCGCCGTTCAGCACGAACGCTCGCGAGCCGCTCATCAGGTCCCACCATTGCCAGTCGGCGTGCGAGTCGGTGGGGAAATCCGCCAGGGCCGGGTGCGACGGCCGACAGAGAATGCCCATGGTTTCGTGACGCTCGGGAAACCAGGAATGCGCCCAAAAGATCGTGGTGAACGTCGTGGGCGTGGTACGAGCCGGCTCGCGCGGGTCGAGCAGCAGGGCCACGGTGCGGCCGGCGGCCAGTTGGTTCCGTGTGGCGTCGTCCCAGCGCGTCGCTATCACAAGGCCGGATGGCGGTGAGGGAAGCTTCTCCGGATAGAGCCAGAAGTCCCAATCATTGACGAAAGCATCCGCCGAGACCTCGATCGAGTAACGCGCCGGCGCCGGATAGTTACCCAGTGCCAGCCGAATTTCGCCGAGGGCGGTAACACCACCGGAAGGGACTTTGGCGGGCGGCAGCCGGCCCGAGGCCAGCGTGCGACCAGAGGCGCCTCGCAATGTCCAACCCGCCTTCAGGTCTTCGATGGCGGTTGGGCCGTAGTGGGCGATTTCAATCGGCGCCACGAGCGTTTCGTTTGTCGTCCAAGTGCGCTTTTTTATGCGCAGGAGTGGAACTGTCGGGTTACAGAACCGGCGGAAGGCCTCCGGAGTGATCAGGCCTTTCGACTCGCCGAGCGTGTCGAGTACTCCGATGAATGCCGGGCCATAACCGGGCCAATCGGTGAGGCCCAGCAACTGGAATCCTGTCATGCCGGGGGTGCGGAGATTCGATTCGATCTCTTCCTTGTAGAGCGCCACCATGAGGGCGCCGGAAGCCTGGCGGAAATCCTCCGCCATTGTGGATAAACCATGAATCCCCAGCGCTCCGCGATAATCCTCAAGATAGCGAGGTTGCAGAGGGCCAGTGTAATGAGGGGCTTCGGCGAAATTCGGGAAAACTGTCCATTGCCCGAGCTCGTGGGCGATCACGGGGCGGTCGAGCTTGGCGACATATTGTCGATAGTCAAAGTCCGTATCCGGCGGGTTCTTTTCCAGCCGCGGATCACCCCGCAGGTTCTGCCATCGTGGGCCCGCGGAAACGAAATAATCGTCGGGGCGGCGGAAATCATCCGGGGCGGAGGTGCTGGAATACAGGTGGCGCGCGTCGCGTGCCTGAAGGCTGGGCACGAGGTTCCCCAAGAACGGGTCCAAGGCCGATCCCAGCTCGTTTCCCATGGTCATCAGACCAAAAGAGGGGTGGTTGCCGTACGTATCGACAATGGCCTCGGCTTCCTGGCGGATGAATTCCGTGCGCAGGGCATCAGCAGAAATCCGGCCGTCGCCGATCCACATTGGGTTTTCAACCTGGAGGATCAGGCCCAACTCGTCCGCGGCAGTGAAGGCGGCCTCGGGAGGGCACCACGAGTGAAAGCGCACGTGGTTGAAACCATAGTCCTTGTAAGTCTGGAATCGCGCCCGCCAGGTTTTGACGTCGGTGGGAGGATAGCCCTTCTCTGGAAACGAGCCGTTATCGACTGTCCCGCGCAGGTGGATGACGCGCCCGTTGAGCATCATTTGCTTGCCGGCGGCAGTAAGCGTGCGCATACCGAACGGCGTGTGTGCCTCGTCGGAAAAGTCCGGGGCGGAAATCGAGGCCAGCGACACGTCTAATTCTTGTACAGCCGGAGAGAACTCACTCCAGGGCTGAGCGCGACCCGTGAGGGGGAAGTCGCGCTCGATGATTTCGGTCGGATGGTAGCCAATACTGACGGGATTAATACTTTTTGTCTGGGCGACCGCCAACGTCAGCTTGGCCGCCTGCGCCTCGCCCGTTGTATTCCGAATCCTAAGCTTGACATGCACAAGGTTACGAGCCAAGTCCGGATAGGCGAAAACCCTGTCGATCCAGACGGCATCCGTCGCGCGCATCTCCATGCTTCCGGCAATGCCGTTCCAGTTCCCGGGACCCTGCTCGGTGACCGCAGAGGACTCACCGATATCGATGCTGCGCCGATTGTCCACCCGAATGGTCAACCAATGATTACCCGGAGTGGCGCCGACCCGGCGGAGATTGCTGAACTCGTACATCTGCGGCGTGCTCAGGCTGTTCTGAAGCCCTAGAGGATAGCCGTCCAGCCAAGCGCGGGTTTCCCAGTGACAACGCTCCAGAAACAAGGTAACACGTTTACCCTGCCAGGCTTCCGGAATCGCGATCTCGCGCTGGTACCACGCCGGGCCGATGAACCAATAAGCGCGGGTCAGGTGGCCGGGGTCGCGCGCATCGTTCTTATTGCCGAAGCGCTGTTCGTCCGTCGAGCCGGGTAATTGAATGCGATCAGAAAACCCGCTCGTGCTCTTGAACCATTCCGCCGCAATTCCGGCGTCGTCCGGATCCAAGCGCAGGCGCCATTCGCCCGCTATCGAGGTGCTTGGCGCCGCCGACCCGGCGCCCAACAGGGGCGGAAGCGTCCACGCAGCCAGCGCCCAAAGCAGGAACATTTTTGACATGATTTCTTCAGTTCTTCGTGAGGATTTCACAGGGTGCCTGCCCCCCGTTAGACGGGTCGGTAGGTCAGAAACTTCGCTTCACCTCTACGCAGAATCAAAAACGTGGGTGAATTGTTGGGTTAAGAATTCTCACAAGGCCAAACAAGAGGGCCGTGGTGGCGCGGGTTGCGCACGTAAGAGCGCCCGCGCCACACAACGACCTCGAGAAAACGGATCAGAAGTAAAACTTCAATCCGGCTTGCATAACGCGGGCTCCGTATGCCCAGGTGATCAAACCGAACTGGCCGGGGCCGGACGAGCAGTCCGTGTTCGGGCTCCCCAGGTTCACGTGGTTGAAAGCATTGAACATCTCCCACCGGAACTGGAGTGACTTCGACTCGGTGAATTTGATGTTTTTGAAGAAGGAGAGGTCGAAGTTGACCAGACCGGGGCCAATGATGGTGCCTGCACCGGCCGTCCCGTAGCGAGTGTACGAGGGATCCACAAAGGCGGCCGTGTTGAACCATTGTGCCACGCTATGCGGTCCGTTATTGGGATTCTGGCTGGGGACGGCGTCCGGATAGTTGCCGGCGCGGCCGCCCACGCCATTGTTGACGTCGCTATAGGCGGTGAGGTAGTTGCCCGAATTGAGGCTGGTGATCCCATCGAACTGCCAGCCGCCCACAAGGTGTCCGAGCGCGCCCTTGGAGTTACCCAACAGAGGCTTCCCAGGTCCGAAGGGCAGCTCATAGATGTAGTTGATCACCGCATGCTGGGCCACGTAGTTGGGGCCGTAGTTCCAGTTCTGGTGGTTGATATCGAACGTGGAAGCTTCGTCCTGGGTGGCCACTTCCATGTCCTTCTGCCAGTCATAGACCCCGGTTATGGAGAACCCGTGGGAGAACCGGCGTTCGACTTTGATTTCCAGGGCGTTGAAGTTCGAGTAGGAACTGAAAGCATTGCCGCCGATATAGCCGATTAACGGATACGGCTCGCGAGACAGCACCGTTGTGGGGTTATTGGGATCGAACGCAGTCGCTTGATCCGCGTTGTACCGGATCGGCAAATCCATTCCGTGGGTGCCCACATAGCCCACTTGCAACAGGAAGTTATGGGGCAGTTCGCGCTGGATGTTGAAGTTCCATTCGTAGTATTTCGGCGTCATTCTTTTGTTGAGGGTGTAGACCGTATCTTGGGTCAAATCCACTCCCGCACAGCAACTGGTGACCGCGGCAGGAAACAACACGTATGGGTTTGTCCCAAACGATAATTCCGTGGGGGCCGTGAAGGTGGGGGTCGGCCAGTCATTGTAAAGAAACATCTCATTCACATAGGGAGGCTGGAAATGGAACAAGGCGGCTTCCCACAGCCGCTGCTGGCCATCCATGATGGATAACCCGCCGCGGAACACCGTTTTGGGCAGCCACCTGGGGCTATAGGCCAGCCCCACCCGCGGCCCAAAGTTGTCTTTTTGCATGGGGTAGATCCGATCCGGCATGGTCTTCCCCGCATAGAGCATCGTCTGGGTGTTCATATCCCAGTTGTCGTACTCGTTGTGGATCTCGCGCGGGTTTTGGTTCCCTTCCCAGCGCAAGCCGAGGTTGAGGGTCAGATGTGGGGTGATCTTCCAATCGTCCTGGGCGAAGAAGGCAAATACCCCCCACTCGAGCTGGTAGGTATAGTCCCCGGCGCCCTTTTGGGCAAGGTGAGCGTAGTTCGGAAGGCCCAGGAGGTAGTCGGCCATCGGGTTGCCGGTACCGGACACGCAGCTCCCGGCCACAATCTGGCAGGTATATGAGCCGTTGAAGTTCAGCGTGCCGTTTTGCACCGCCCACCCGTCGTCGAAATACGTGATGCGGCGGATATCCGTCCCGAGATTCAGGATGTGGTGCCCGCGTGTAATCGTCACCGTGTCGCTGAACTGGGTATTGAAATTGTTGGTGCCGGTAGGCTGCCATTCGTTGGGCCCCGTGCTTTGGAAGCCCGAAATGTTGATCTCCGGGATCGCCATGGCGAAGGCGTCGGGGCTGACGTTTTGTAAACCGAAGGCCGACTCCGACAGGTCGCCGGGGGTCGTCAGAGACTGCCCTTCGTAGATCAACTGGCGGGCATAGCCAAAGTGGAAATTGTTCAGAAGGGTGGGCCTGAAAATGTGCGTGTACTCGGCGCCCACGATCGGGTGTCCCTTCCGCGTGTCAATCATGCCTTCGTAGGGATTGGGGCCCGGATTGTTGTCAGAAAAATTATTGATGGACACAAATCCATCGACGCGATTGTTGGTGTTGATGTAGTAGTCCAGGCGGGCGAGACCCTGGTCGTTGTTCATCGTATATCCCGTGTTGACCGACAGATTGGTGCCCCCTACCGCGGATCCGTGGGGCGTGGGATAATACTGCTCGCCCGCCAGCGCGAACTTCGAGATGAGGCCCGGAGGAATGACGTTATTCACGAAGGCCTGGCCCGTCGTGGGATTGAAGGCGGTGGCCTCTCCCTGGAGGTTGCCCTGCAACTGCGCCGCGGTCGGTTCCAACACGTTGCTCACGTTGCCCTGTGAGAGGCGTGTGCCTTCGTAATTCACGAAGAAGAACAACTTTCCCTTCTTGATCGGTCCGCCCAGGCTTCCCCCGAATTGGTTCTGGTGCAAGGGTGGCACCGTGCCCGTGGGATTGAAGGAGTAGTTCGCATCCAAGGCGTTGTTACGGAGGAAGTCGAAGGCCACGCCGTGCAACTGGTTGGTGCCATTCTTAATCGTCGCCGTCAACACCGTCTGGCCGTACCCATACTGGGCGGAGAAAGTGTTCTGCATCAGTTTGAATTCACCGAGCGCATCGATCGAGGGGCTCACTCCATACGAGCCACCCCGCTCCACGCGGATATCCGTGCCGTCCAGCATGTAACTGTTGCTAAACAGGCGGCCACCTTGACTGATGACTTGGTCGCCGGCCGAATCGCCGGCATTATTGGGTCCGGAGAGATAGACGTCGCTCGAGAGCGTGGCGAGTTGCACAAACTGGCGGCCGTTGAGCGGTAGGTCCACTAACTGATGGTTCTCAACGACTTCGCCCACGTCCGAGGTGTCCGTAGCCAAGGTCGCCAAGGTCGCCGTCACTTCCACCCTTTGGCTCACTTGGCCGAGCGGCATGGTTAAATCAAACCGCACGGTCTGGTTGACCTGGAGTTGGACATCTTGAATATCCACGGATTGGAAGCCTTGCATCTCCGCGTGGATGGTATATCGACCAGGGAACAGCGTGGTGAACGCATACGCGCCCACGTCGTTCGTGGCCTGGGCGACTTTGACAGCAGTGCCCACATTGGCAGCAGTGACCTTGACCCCAACGATCACGGCGCCGCTGGGGTCACGCGCAGTGCCTACGATGCTGCCGTAATTGGTTTGTGCCTCGCAGCGGAAGAACATGCCGGAGGCCAGAAGCAGTGCGCAGACCGCAATGACTGCTTCCCTGAGACTGAAGATTCTCATAAGTCCTCCTCATTGTGGTGAACCCAGACCCGACGCTGAGAATTTCAACGTGCTAGAAAGAATTAAACCAGGGCGCTATGCTTGTGACTGAACCTATCAGGTGAGCCCAAAGGCCTTCCATAAAGAGGTTCACCTAGGGAGAACGGTGTAACGCTTTACATTTTGCTTGTCAAGAACTTTCTTCGTGTTTATGATAAACGCGAGTACGGAGGCCGGCGACCCTTGCTGGCACTAATGAGAAAAAGACTTCAGACCCATGAATCTACATGATGTTGCCCACAAGGCCGGAGTGTCTATTGCAACGGTTTCGCGGGTTATCAATCGCCAGAACGTGGTCAGAGTGGCAACGCGCAACCGGGTGCTTAAAGCGCTGGAAGAGTCGAATTACCACCCCAACATCAATGCCCGAGCGCTTTCGGCCCGAGACAATCGCGTCATTGCCCTGATTGTTTCCAGTCTGGCCAACCCGTATTTTGCCGAGATTTACCAGATGGTGGAGGAGCTTGCCCAGCCGAAGGGCTATGAAGTCCTTGTCGCTGATACGGACTATTCACCCGAGCGTCTGGCGGAGCGGGTGCGATTGATGCTCGGACGGCGCGTGGCTGGTCTCGGGGTTGTCGTTTCCGAGATGGATGATCGCGTGGTCCGCGAGTTAGCGCGCAGCAAGATCCCCGTCGTGGTCTCCGACGTCCGAGTCCACCCTCCCAACATTACCAACATTCGCGTCAATTGCGGCAAGGGCATGCAGCGCCTCCTCGATCACTTGCGCAGCCTTGGACACCAAAGGATGGCCTTTGTCGACACCCATCCAACTCTGGAAAGCATCACTGAACGCCGGAAGGCATTCCTTGACGAGATGGGGGCACTGGCGCATGCGAAGTCGACGATATTCACCGAGTCCGAGTCCCCGGAAGGCGGGCGCCAAGCGGTTCGCGACCTACTATCCTCAGGCTTTAAGCCTACTGCCATCGTCTGCGTGAATGATCACATGGCGATGGGTGTGCTCAAGGAGCTGCGCGAGCACGGCATTCGAGTGCCGGAAGACGTTTCCGTTGCGGGTTTCGACGACACCATTTTTTCTGAGTATCTTAATCCGGCGCTCACGACGATCCACATCGATCGGGAACGGATTGCCCATCTCATCTTTGAGAACCTGACTCGGCTGAACCACGTTGGTGAAAGTGAGGTTGTATCCCAAGGCAGGGAATTCGTCATCGATCCTCAACTCGTTGTGCGTGAGTCCACGGCGCCGGCTTGTTCCCGCTGGGCGTTGCCTGCCCTCGAAGGCGCCCTTAGCCATCGCTGAATCTTCCCTCTTCCCGAAAGGTTGCGCTGTTGACTCGAGGCGCAAAAAACCTTGACAGCGGATGTAAAGCGTTACATTATCGGCGCGCTATGAGCAGCCAGCGGGCATTTCCGTTGGAATTGGACCCACCGTTCGGCGGGATCACCCCTGGGCATCAGGACCAGCATTACTGGCCTCTGGACACTCGCAACACTGTTACTATGTGGATGCTGCTGGTTGACGTGACGGCGGAAATGGGCACGATGCACTTCGCCTCAGGGTCCCATCGCGAGGGCTATCTGGGGGACATGCCGATCCGCGACGCTTCAGAACAATCGTTCCAACAGTACATCCGCACGCGAGGCTACGAGGTCGTTTCGGGCCAAGTTATGGCCGCTGGTGACGCCAGCTTCCATTACGGCTGGACCTTGCACGGCGCTCCCGGCAATACCACCACCCGCATGCGCGAGGTGATGACTGTCATTTGGTTCGAGGCAGGGGCGCGCGTCATCGCTCCCGATAATCCTAACCGCGCTCGGGATCTCGAACGCTGGCTTCCCGGTCTCAAGCCCGGCGATGTGGCAGCCAGTCAACTAAACCCTCTCGCCTGGAACGCTGAGAGGGCTTCAATCAATTTGTAGGGCAGGCGCGTGAATCTTGCGTGGCTGCAGACAACCGTGCCAATGGTGGACTGAAAATGCGAAACGTAGTTAGGATCTTGAGAACCTGCTTGGCGATCTGGACAATGACCGGTATCGGCCTGGCACAGCAAAGCCCTGCATGGACAGAGCCCATCTCGCTGGCGGGCGAATGGCGGTTTGCTCTCGATCCGCACAAAGAGGGTGTTGAGAAGCAATATTTCAATCGGGAATTACCGGAGCGGATCTCCCTGCCGGGCTCGACGGACGAAGCGAAATTCGGCACCCCCAACCCCAGTAAACCGACCTTGGATGGCCTTTACCGGCTCTACTTGTACGAGGGACCCGCTTGGTACCAGCGCGACATCGAGATCCCCACAGCGTGGCAGGGCAAGCAGGTTTCGCTGTTCCTGGAACGTAGTCACTGGGATACGACCGTCTGGGTGGACGACAAGTTGGTGGGTACACAAGACAGCCTGATTGCCCCGCACGTCTACGACCTAGGGACCAACCTAGCGCCGGGCAAGCACCGGCTGACGATTTCCGTGGACAACACCCGCAAGATCGATCTCGGTCCTTTCGTCTCGATTAGCTATGCAGGAACACAAACCAACTGGAATGGGGTGATCGGCAAACTGGAACTGCGGGCGAAGGACCCCGTCTGGATCGCGGATGTTGAAGTGTATCCCGATGTGGACCGCAAATTGGCGAAAGTCAGCATCGTCATCAGCAATCTTACGGGCAAGCCGGCCACCGGCAAGCTTACCCTCGGAGCCGACGGTCCCGCGGGAGCCGGCGAGGTTGCGGCTCGCAAGGTGGGGTTCACGGCCGCCGAACCTCGAACGGTCGTAACTGAGCAGTTGCCCATGGGCAGGAATCCGCGCTTGTGGGACGAATTTTCGCCTGCCCTCTATAAGCTCACAGTGTCGATGATCGCCAAATCGGCAAACCAGACGTTTGCGGACCGGCAAACGGTCGCCTTCGGCATGCGCAAGTTTGCCACGCGCGGAACGCAATTCACCATGAACGACCGCCCGGTTTTCTTGCGGGGAACGCTGGAATGCGCGATCTTTCCCCTGACCGGCTGTCCGCCCACGGACGTCCCGTCATGGCAGCGCATTTATCGCATCATCAAGTCCTACGGTCTTAACTTCATACGTTTCCACTCCTGGTGCCCTCCGGACGCCGCCTTTGCCGCCGCCGATCTCGAGGGCGTGATGGTTCAAGCCGAAGGACCACAGGCTAATCTTCCCGCTGGTGTGGATAAGCAGCGCGATGCGTTCATGGAACAGGAGTTATTGCGGATGATTCGCACGTATGGAAATCATCCCTCCTTCTGCTTGATGACGCTCGGAAATGAATATGGCGGGTCGGACGCGGTGCTTTCGCATTGGGTCGACATGCTGATCAAAGAAGATCCCCGGCGGCTTTACTCCTCCGCCTCCTCGGCACAAATCACTGCCAACCGGCAATTCACCGAGTGGGGCCGGCCGCGGGGCGTGCAGGGCCCGGGCACCGACATGGATTTTCGTGAGGTTTATGCCCAAGAGGACCGGCCGTTGATTGGCCACGAGATCGGCCAATGGACGTTTTACCCAAACCTCGACGAGGCCAGGAAGTACACGGGGGTTCTCGCGGCGAAGAACTTTGATTTGGTCCGCGACGATTTGGCGGAGAAGCACCTGCTGGACCTGGCGCCCCGCTTTGTCCAGGCGACCGGCCGCCATGCCGTGCTCCTCTACAAAGAGGAGATTGAAATCCTCATGCGCACGCCGGGCCACGCCGGCTTCTCGCTGCTTGACCTGCATGACTATCCGGGTCAAGGGACTGCGCTCATCGGGCTCCTGGATCCGTTTTGGGACTCGAAAGGTCTCGTCACCCCGGAAGCGCACCGGCGATACTGCGGCGTTACCGTGCCTTTGTTGCGAATGAAGAAACGCACCTTCACTACAAACGAGACTTTCGAGGCGCAAGCCGAGATCGCGCATTTCGGTCCCACCGACCTGACGAAGGCGCAGCCGGAGTGGACAATCCGCGACGCGAGCGGCGGGGAAGTTGCCTCAGGCACCTGGGCGGCGCGCAACCTACCCACGGGCAAACTGTTGTCCCTGGGCGCTATCAGCGCCTCGCTGGCAAAAGCTCCGGCCCCCGTGAAACTAACGGTGACAGTTTCGCTCAAGGGGACCGCCTTCGCTAACGACTGGGATATCTGGGTCTATCCCGCCAATGCGGAAGCCCCGGTCCCTGCCGATGTGGTCATTGCTCGGAATTGGGACGATGCCGCCAAGGCGGCGCTTGCGGGCGGCAAGAAGGTCATACTCTTTCCGCAGGCGGTGAATCCCTCGCAATCGATGGGGGGCAGCTTTCTGCCAGTTTTCTGGAGTCCGATCTGGTTTCCCGAACGGGAGCCGAAGACCATGGGCATCCTGTGTGATCCCAAGCATCCGGCGTTGGCGCAGTTCCCCACGGAGTACTACAGCAATTGGCAATGGTACGAGTTGCTGCAGAATTCGCGTACGGTCATCCTGAATGAAGCCCCGGCATCGTTTCGGCCTATCGTCGAGGTTATTGACAACTTTGCTCGCAATGACAAACTGGGAAATCTGTTTGAGGTCCGGGTGGGAAGGGGAAGCCTCCTGGTCTGCACGATGGATCTACTGCGTTTGGCGGACGACCAGCCGGCCGCGAAGCAGTTGCTGCGGAGCCTATACGCTTATGTGGGCTCGGCATCGTTCAGCCCCTCCGAAGCACTGGATACGGCGGTGCTCGACAAGTTGCTTTCCTCAACCGGCCCGTAGTATGACCATTTTCGAGGCGCGTGCGATGGGTTGCATGTCTGAGTTGTAGGCTTGTGGCTCGGTTCGACGCCTGGGGCGTTCGGGCCTGTTCAAGTCATAGAACGATGGCTGCCGGATCGGCAATCAGAAGGGATAGCCTCATGAAACGCAATATTACCGTGGTGCTTTTGGCGTCCGTTGTGCTTCTAACTCAAATCTCTTGCCGAAAGCCTGTAACCAGATCGGAAATCAAGATCGACGGTACAGGAACCGGGAGAGTGTTCGAAGGCATCGGAGGGGTCAGCGCTGGGGCATCCTCACGCCTGCTCATCGACTACCCGGAACCTCAGCGCAGTCAAATTCTGGATTACCTCTTCAAGCCAAATTACGGGGCATCTCTCCAGCACCTCAAGGTGGAGGTCGGAGGCGACACGAACTCTACCGATGGCTCCGAACCCAGCCACATGCGCTCCCGCACCGACCAAAACTACGACCGAGGTTATGAGTGGTGGCTGATGAAGGAAGCCAAGGCCAGAAACCCGAAGATCTTTCTGGACACCCTCCCCTGGGGCGCACCCGGTTGGATTGGCAATGGTAAGTACTACTCGCAGGACATGGCCAACTACATCGTGAGGTTTATCCAGGGGGCCAAGAAGGCACACGGCCTGGATATCGATTATGTAGGCATCTGGAATGAGACGAACTACGATGTGGGATACATCAAGTTGCTAAAGAAGACGCTTTTGGCAAGCGGCCTCGCGACCAACGTAGTGGCGGCTGATCTTTACGAAAATCAATGGAAAATCGCCGATGATTTCAAGCTGGATCCGGAACTGAAAAACGACGTTTATGCCATCACCGCACACTACGCGCGGGTGAAAGGGAATTTCTACGTCACGGGAGGAGCGTTGGAGTCCGGAAAGCCCCTGTGGTCGAGCGAAGACCAGCCTTTTGACGACGTCGGATTTGTCGGCATGATCCTCCCACGCGATTGGAAACCTGGGGCGAGGATCTGGGCCAAATTTCTCAACACCAATTATATCGACGGCAAGGTGACCAAGACGGAGACCTGGAGCCCGGTGACGTCTTACTACGATAACCTGGCGGCTCCCAACTCCGGGTTGATGTACGCGAACACGCCATGGTCAGGGTATTTCAAAGTGCAGTCTGCCATCTGGGTCACCGCGCACACTACGCAATTCGCCCAGTCCGGCTGGCAATATCTTGACCACGCGTGCGGCTACCTCCAAGGCAAAGGGAGCTATGTCTCACTCAAAGCCCCTTCCGGGAATGACTACAGCGTCATCGTAGAAACGATTGATGCCAACGAACCGCAGGACGTCGACATTCAAGTTTTTGGCGGCCTTTCGCAGGGTGCGGTCCACGTGTGGGAGACGAACGGCGCCAAATCCTTCGAAAAAGTCAGCGACATTACCCCGCAGAATGGCACGTTCCGCGTCACGCTGGAGCCGGATGCGATTTATTCTTTGACGACGTCGGTTGGGCAAGGCAAAGGAACCGCCACACCTCCCGCACCGGCCGCATTTCCGTTTCCATATGCCGATGATTTCGAGAGCACGGCAATCGGCAAGGTCCCCAAATATCTGGCTGATCAGGACGGGGCTTTTGAGGTGGCGGCCTGCACTGGCCGGCCAGGCAAATGCCTCCGCCAAGTCATCGATAGAGGCCCGATTACCTGGGGCGGCATCCGCCCTGACCCGTTTACCTTTTTGGGCGACGCCGATTGGTCAGACTACGAAGTGAGCACAGACGCCATGCTCGAGGAGCCTGGGAACGTGACCCTGGTTGGGCGTATGGATTCCGCCGACTGGTTCCAGGACGGGAAGGCGCGTTGGGCCAGTGGCTACGTGCTGTCTGTGCGGCAGGATGGCAGTTGGGAGCTGAACAGCTCGAAATTCAAGTCTCCTACCGTCAAGCTCGCCTCCGGAAAGGTTCCCTTTCAACTGAAAACCTGGCACCACCTCGCATTGACCTTCAAGGGAACTTCCATCCGGGCGACCGTTGACGGCGCCCCGGTGGCGAACGTTAAGGACGGTACCCATTCGAAGGGAATGGCAGGAATTGGCACCGGCTGGAACACCGCGCAGTTCGACAATTTCGCGCTTAGATAAACGGGCCCGCGAGGTGTCCAGCAGTACTGCACATGACGCATTGCCGTCCTTTCTGCACGAAGGTCTTGAGAGGAACCTGTCATGATCAACCGAAGAGAATTTGTCAAGCTCGGCAGCACAGCAATTTCTTCAATGTGGCTGGTGGGTGATGCCAGAGCCCTGGCGAACCCTGGCGGCGGCTCGCAGGCAACCGGCGCCACCCCTGCCGCCGCGGGAGTCGCACCTGTCAACGCGGTGTGGCCAAGGCCCATCATTATTCCATTGCCAATAGAGGTTTCCGGTGTTTCCCAGCCTCTCATCGATTTGTCCGGGGCGTGGAAGCTGACCACCTCTCCTCCTTCTGACTTTTGGATGGATGCCGTTGATCCCACCGAATGGACTGATGTCACCGTCCCGGGCGAGCTAACTGCGCAGGGAATACCCTTCGCCCGGGATAACGAATTCGCGTATAAGCGGTCCGTGAAAATTCCCACCGAGGCAACAGACAAGAGGGCCCTGCTACGCTTTGACGGGGTTTACAGTTACGCCCGGGTTTGGGTGAACGGGAAGTTCGTGCGAGAACACCATGGCGGGTTCACGTCGTGGGATTGCGATATCACCGAGCACGTGACGCCCGGCCAAACCGCCTGGCTCACGATCGGCGTAACCGACCGTAGCGATGAGATATCCTACGCCAGCAATTATGCCAAGCATTACCTTGGCGGGATCCTCCGCAGTGTAAAGCTCGTCCTTCTGCCGGCCACCCACGTTTCCCGGTTGCACGTCGAGACCGATTTTGATTCGTCGTACAAGGACGCTCGCCTGAAGGTGACGGCCAGCGTGGTGTTGGGCGACGCGCGCGAGGTTAAGCTGAACCTGCACTTAACGGACCCGGAAGGAAAGAAGATTGCCTTAACTCCGGGCTTGCTCGCCTTCGCCGCTGGTAAGCACGAGGCTTCTATTGAGGTCCCCGTCTCGTCTCCCAAGAAATGGGACAGCGAACATCCCAACCTCTACACTCTGCTAGCGGAGTTGACCATTCACAAGAGTTCTGTCGAGAAACTGGAGAAGAAGTTTGGGTTCCGGAAAATCGAAGTGCGAAAGAACAAGCTGTATGTCAACGGGGACGCTGTGAAATTGCACGGCGTGTGCCGGCACGATACCAACCCCCTATGGGGAAGGATGACCTCTCCCGAGCAGGATGAGAAAGATGCGATTCTGCTCCGCGATGCCAATGTCAATTTCGTGAGGACTTCTCATTACCCCCCGACTGAAAGTTTTCTGGAAGCGTGCGACCGGCATGGCATTTACCTCGAAGAAGAATCCGCAGTGTGTTTTGTCCAGCAGCAATGGTCAGTGATGGCGGGCGGGACGGAGTCAGATTCGAACTTTACCTCGCGTTATTTGAACCAATTCACCGAAATGATCGAACGGGACAGGAGCCATCCCTGTGTCATTTTCTGGTCATTGGGTAACGAAAGCGCCTGGGGCACGAACTTCCAGAAGGAACACGACTACGCCAAGCAGGCGGATGCGACTCGGCCGATCATATTCAGCTATCCTGAAACGGTGCCGCGAGGTGTCGACGGCTATGACTTGGTCAGCAAGCACTATCCCAACTGGAACGGGGATTTGACCAGCAAGGACTCTCCCAAGCTGAATGACGAATACGCGCACATCTCCTGTTACAACACGGAGACTTTGAAGCGCGATCCAGGGGTCAGGAATTACTGGGGGCACAGCTTGAAGCGCTTTTGGGAGAATTGCTACGGTGCTGACGGCTGCCTGGGCGGCGCCATCTGGGGCGGCTTTGATGAAGTCTTCCTTCTGCCCGCGGGACCGGTAGGTTATGGCGAGTGGGGAATTATCGACGGGTGGCGGAGGCCCAAGCCGGAATACTGGCTCACTAAGAAGGCTTATTCGCCGGTGCGCATCGGGAATACTGAGGTCGCTAGCGTACCCGCCGCCGGCAGCCCTCTCACGATTCCCATAAAGAACTGGTTCAACCATACCAATCTGGGTGAGCTTGAAATCCGCTGGGCCGTGGGGAAGGATTCCGGGCAAATCGAGGGGTTGAATCTGACGCCGGGTCTGGAGGGCACGATCAGAATCCCCGGCCGCAATTGGGAATCAGGCGATGTCCTAAATCTAAAGTTCAACCGCGCCGGGGGAATTCTCGTTGACGAGTTTGACCTGCCCATCGGAAGGCGCGCAATTGCCTTCCCGGCTGAAAATGGTCCGGCGCCCAAGGTATCGGAAGACGCGCATCTGCTCACCGTGCAAGGCTCGGACTTCGCGGTGGTGTTCGACAAGGCGAGTGGACTCATCGCCGAGGGAACATTCCGCGGTCAGCGGATCCTTGAAGGTGGACCCTTCCTGAGTTTTGGATCCGTCGAGCTGCCTTCCTGGTGGTTGAGCAGCATGAGCCATACTGCAACCGCCGATGCTGTGGTCATAAAGACTGCTGGGGCTTACATGCAGCGCCGAGGAGGCGGCGACGATCTCGGAGCGGAGTTCGAGATTCGCATCGACGGTCAAGGTTTGATTTCCACTCAATACACTGTCCGCAGCCAACGCAAGGATATGAGTGAGGTGGGAATCGCCTTCACCCTCTCCAGTTCGATCAGTCAGCTTACGTGGGATCGGAAAGCTCTGTGGTCAGCTTATCCTCCCGACCACATCGGCCGCCCCAAGGGAGGTGCGAAGCGGGATCCGAGCGGACCGGCGGAATCCTATCGCAATATTCCGCGCGGGCCGTGGGCACAGGACGCAAAGAACTTTTTCCTCTACGGGCCTGATGACCTCGGCGCTCGCGGCACCAACGATTTCCGTAGCCTGAAAGAGAACATCTGGCACGCATCGTGTGTCTTAGCGGAAACGAATTTGCGCATCAGGGCAGAGTCCGACGGTTCGGCTGCCGCCCGCGCGGAGGTCCTGGCGGACGGCAAGGTGCGCCTGCACATTGCCAACCTCTGGGGATATCCCGACCTTGAATGGGGAAATTACGACCAGCCGATTAAGGTTCCGGCGGGGTACCAGAATACGGTGCGCGTGCGCCTGACCGACACTGACGAAAGCTAGGAAGCCGCCATCAAGCCAGCCGGGAACCCGTTCTTGGTGTGCATCAGGAAGGTCATCATGAATAAGATCCTTCGGTATGTACTCACACTTTTCATCCTCTTATCCGTTATAGCCTGCCTCGCACCCTTGCTGGCGCGGGACCAGAACCCGGCGGGATTCCACCTTGTGGCGGTGGATGACTGTGGCAATCCCGCCCACGAGGCCCATTTGGTGGAAGGCCGTGATGGAGAAATCGCCGCGTCCCTGGCCCCCATGGCGACTCCCGAAGAACGGACCATTTCCGAGGGACCGGAAGTGCTTTACCGATACCCCGGCCTCGCGCCGGGCGAACGGTACAAGCTGCGCGTGGTTTACCTGGGCAGGCACGCCGGCCAAACCGTGAAGCTCAGTGCGGGCGGGGTTGAACTCCAGGCACAATTTGAGGAGCCGGAGCATCAGGCTGCCAAGCGTGAGATCGATATTCCCTCGACGGCGATTCAGAACGGGGTGTTGGAACTAAAGTTCGAACCGGCTGACCACGGAGAAGTCGCGGTGAGCCTGCTTGAGCTATGGTCCACCGCGGCGGAGCTTGCCAACAACCTTCATCTACAAGTGGGCGGGGATAGCCGCGGGGCAATCGCCGGGGTGGTCACGGACTGGCTGAACCGCCCCGTGCCGCGAACCTCGATCCGCGTCCAGGATTCTAACAGTGCGAAAATTGTCGGTACGGCAGACACGGCGGGCCGCTTTTCCATCCGTGCGCCTTTGGCGTGGCATTCAGCAGAGCCCCGGCTCATCAACGTGCAGGCGACGCGGACAAGGTACTCGACTTCATCAACCATCAATTCTCTTGAAATTTCCCCCCCCGATATCCATCTGACTCCTCGCCCTACGGCGGTTTCCGGAACCGACACACGGAAGGTGGACCTCGGTGGGACGTGGAACTTTGTCGTTCAACCGGCCCCACGCTTTTGGGAACAGAACACTGCTCCCCCTGAGTCCGTTAGCACGATTCAAGTGCCCGGCGAATGGGCGATGCAGGGCTTTACGATTCCCAAGGGCGGCGCAGCAGGATACTGGCGAAGCGTTGAGATTCCCCGCGATTGGGAGGCGAAACGAATCAAGCTGAAGTGTGATGCCGCCTTTAGCCTCGCGGAGGTCTGGGTGAATGGCAAGAAAGTGGGCCAGTACGAGGGCGGCTTTACTCCCTTTGAATTCGATATCACCGATGAGGTTGAACCCGGCAAGCCTGCGGTGATCGCCCTGCGGTTAGTAGAAGACACCATGGCGGCGGGTTTGTCATCGATGATTGACTACGCGCAGCACGACTTGGGTGGAATCACGCGCAAGATTTACTTGTTCGCGGTCCCCCAACTGAATCTCTGCCGTCTCCATGCCGACACACGGTTCGACAGCCAGTTTCGCGATGCGACCTTGCACCTGACCTTGGGCTTCGCCAACCAAAGTAAATCGAGAATTGAGGGAGAGGAGTTGCGGCTGCGTTTGACCGACCCCGACGGGAAACCGGTCAGCCTTTCCCCCGCTTCCATGCGCTTGCCGGCGATGGCGGCGGACGAGAACCAAGTGCAGGCAGTGGATATTCCGGTTTCGAATCCCCTGCACTGGGAGAATGAGCACCCGCGTCTCTACACGTTGACGGCTGAACTGGTCGTTTCCGGCTCAACCCTGGAGACGGTCGAGCGCCGAATAGGATTCCGGCAAATTGAGATCCGCGGCAACCGGCTGGTTCTGAATGGCCGAACCATCAAACTTCACGGGGTGGAACGGCACGAGACGAATCCGGCGCGCGGGCGCTCTCTCGAGGCGGGGATGTGGAGCCAGGACGTCAAACTGCTGCACGAAGCCAATATGAATTACGTTTTCACTTCCCACTACCCGGTGCCGGAAGAGTTTCTTGACGCTTGCGACGAGGTGGGGTTGCTCGTTACCGAGGAGATGCCCTCGGTTTGGGTCGGGTGGAAAGAAATAGGGAATGCGCCTGGGGGCAGCACCGATCCTCGCTATTACCAAACCTTGGCGACCATTGCGGCCACCGCGCTCGAAAAAGACCGCAGCCACCCGTCCATTGTCTTCTGGCAGAGCTGCGACGAGTGCATATGGGGTAGAAACTTTGCGAGCTTGATGTCTCTGTTTGCCACGATGGACCCCAGCCGGCCGATCAACTTCTCGTACGAAGCCGGCACGAGTAAGTTCTTTTCGCAGCATTACCCATCTCTCGAGGAGGCTCGAAAAGCGTCGGCGGATGGCAGCAAGCCCATCATCTATGATCAATATTGCCATATTAACAACTACAACCGGCGCGAGCACTTCACCGATCCCGGCTTGCGCGACTATTACGGCAAAGCCATTGCCCCCATGTGGGACGCTATGTACGCGAACCCGGGGATCGCCGGCGGCGCCATTTGGGAATGGAGCGATGATGTATTTCAAGTTCCCCCTTCCGGACACGAGCGGGATCGATTCCAAGGCTACCTGGATACTGAGAACGGGCGTTGGCTTGTAGGTTACGGCTTTTGGGGAATTGTGGACTCATGGCTGCGTAAGAAACCGGAGTTCTGGAACGTCAAGAAGACCTACTCCTCCGTCCGGATTCAGGAGCATGAAGCAATTCCCATCGACTGTAGCGGACGGCTGCACATACCTGTCGAAAACCGATATTACTTTACGAACCTCAATGAACTGCGCATCGAGTGGAATGCCAGCCCATGGCAGGGTTCGGCTACGGCAGACGTCCCTCCACAAACGAACGGCGTGCTGGAGATACCCTTGCCGAAAGGCGCCATAGGTATCCAGGATTTGACACTGAAGTTTTTCAATCGGGGCGAACTCGAGGACGCCTATGACTTGCCGATTGGATCGGTGAAGCCGGAACGAGTCGAATCGGCGCGGGAAGGACAAGCAACCTCTGCGCCATTTTTGGACCAAGGCGAGAAATCCATTGTGGTTCGAGCGAAGGACAGTTATTGGGAGTTTGACCGGAAGACCGGTCTGCTCTTGGCTGGTGGAAAGTCCCGGCAGGCTGCCTCTGCCGTGGGCGGGCCTTACCTTGCCGTGACGCCGCTGGAACTTGCCCCATTCTCGCAGATTTCCGGTCCCAACGTGGCATTGCAGCCGCCCGTGATGAATTGGGTGGCATCCTCGGTGTCAGCACAGATGCGGGATGCATCTGTCTTGATCGAGACAAGGGGCAACTATCCCGAGTATTCCGGAGGTTACGCCCTCAGCGTGGACGGTTCGGGGGGCCTCACTTTGGACTATCGCTTCGAATACACTGGCGTCGAGGTACGCGCCCGTGAGATCGGCCTGCTCTTCGATGTTCCCGCGAGCGTCAATATTCTCCATTGGAAGCACAAAACGCAATGGAGCTACTACCCCGAGGGACACATCGGGCGCCCGGAAGGGAGTGCACCGGCCTTCCGCACTGCCTCCGCATGGCCGCAGGCTGTTTGGGGGCAGACGCCTCCCTGGCCGTGGGAATTGGACCGCACCGCGGGAGGAACGAACGACTTTCGTAGCTCCAAGTTCAACATCCTTTGGGCGGCACTTACAAATGCGGGGGGACAAGGGGTGCGCGTGGAATCCGACGGGCGACAAACCGTCCGCGCTTGGGTAGACCAGGACCGGGTCAGACTACTGGTGTCGGACTTTGCTAATGGCGGCAGCGAAGTATTCCTGCGTAACACTCACTATGCACACGAGCAGAAAACCCTGCATAAGGGAGACGTTATTTCCGGCAGTGTCCGCCTGACCCTGAACAGCGAGCCACAGTAAGATCTGACCGGACTGGGCCCCACAAATGCCGAGGGCGCAAAAGTTTGAATATTCCTCCGTCCGTGGCCATCCAGGCACTTAGTGATTTAAGGTTCTGCGCGCACGGACGGAGAGATCAGGAGATCAAAGGTGTTACGCTGGTTGGTAGTCGAGAGTTCCTTTGTACGTGCAATGGTTTTTGTGTTGTTTTTGATGACGCTGCTCGTTCCCTCCAGCCTTGCCACCGTTCAAAGACAATCGAGTACGGCCGCGGAATTAGCGATACCCGGCGACCGCTGGACGGAAATTGATCTTTACTGGTTCGAGCAGAAGGATATTGCCGGGTCGGTGAAAGCGTTTTGGGACCGCTTCCAGCCGTTGTATGCGGGCGTTCAGGGCTACCGGGGCCTTATCCTGAACGTGGGCTGGACGGTGGCGTGCGTGATGGAGTGGTCTGGAGATCTGAACCAGGCCATCAGCCTACCGCATGGTTCAGGGCAGCAACACTGGGTTGACGAAAAGGGTCCGTTGCGGGGCACGACGGCCGAGCGCCAGCAGGAGGCGCGGGCACGATTTGCCAGGCCGCAGGTGGTTCCGCACCACGGTTATGACCCGTGGACCTATGGCGACTTGAAAAAGCTGGCGATGGCGATTCGCCAGGAAGCCGAAAAGCGCGGCATCTCCGGCTTCAAGGTAGGGATGCTGAACTACGCCTGGACGAACGCTTACGGGGAAGTGCCCGCCTGGGTGCGGCGCCATCATGAGGCCTTTACGGGTTGGCCGTCTCAGCCCTCCGGCGGGTCGATGTTCTCGCCGTATTTCGATCCGAACGCCAAGTTGCACGCCGATTCGGCAAAATTGGGGGGCCTGCCGGGAGGAATTCCGGAGGACATCCCCGTTCACGAAGCCTATGCCGCCCAATGGGGAAGCCTGTCGAAACTCGCGGGGCTCGACGCTCTGATGTTCCGCGATTCTTTTGGTTTTCCGGTGCCCTATCAACGCCGCGGACCCTGGGGGCCAGTTGCCCCCTCACCGGAAATTATTCGGGAAGCCACGGCCGGAGTTGCGGCGCTGGTGCGTGAGGTGAAGACGGCCAATCCCCGCGCGCTGGTCATGATGTACTCCAACGCCGCCAGTCCCGTGGCCGATTGGCGGGCCAACGGTCTTGATCTCGAATCGCTGGCCAAACAGGGCTACCTTGACATCTTTGTGGATCAAACCTGGGCGGGAGCCTGGAACGAAGTGGGTCTTCGGGAAACCAACTTTTGGAATAATCCCTTGCTGGGCTGGACGTATCAGCTTGGCTACATGCTTCTGCACTCGGCCATCCTTGCCAATACCAAGGTACGCCATTATCCGCTTATCGAAACGTTCGATGCCTGGGAGGATTGGGATGTCATCCACACGGCGCCGGAGCGTCTCCGCTGGGGCATCTGGGCGTACTCGCATGCTGCCGTCAAGACGCCCCATGGACTGAAGCTGCCGGCAGGGTCGTATATTTCCTGGGCCAACCAGGGCAAGCGGTTGCTCAGCAAAGAGGACGTCCGTTTTCTGGCCGACAACCTCAATGCCACCATTGCCGATGCCCGCCAGACACGGGAGGTCTTTGGGCCCACGCTGGTCTATTCGCGGGAGTCGATGCAATGGCAAATCGCCCACGCCACCCCCAACCACGACATCAAAGAGTGGATTGGTGAACAGGCGGCGTCGGTCATGAAATGGCCAGTTCCGATCCTTTCCGTGACCCGGGTGGAATGGCTGCCTCAGGTGAAATCCGCTCTCTTCATATTCCAAACACCCTCGCACTTGACTCCCCAACTCACGGAGTACATTGCCGGGCTGATAAGAGCAGGGCAGTCCGTCGCGATCTTCGGCTGTACGGCCGGTGGTATTGATCCTGAACTCGCCCGGTGGGGAGGCCTGGTTCCCACCGGAGGTTCCGCGGAAGAACGTGCCACGGTCCATGTGGCGAAGCTGATGGATACTTCTTCGTCGTTCGCGCAGGATGTCCCTGCCACTTTCAAAACCTACTACCGCTTTACCAGGAACCACGCTGCGGCTGACGTCCGCGTGCTCTACACCATCGACGGCAACCCGGTTTTGACATTAAATACTACCGGCGGTAAGCGCATTGCGATGTGGGATCCGTCAGAACTGGTTTTCCAGGACGGCACCCCGCTGGCTGACCAGTGGGGCGGCAGCGGCGCACCCTACGCGCTAGCGGCGGGCGTACTGAATTACTTGCTTTCCAACCGCAATGTCCTGCACGCCGCCGACATTGGCCTGAACCAGACCATGAACATCACCGCTTGGCGCGCCGAAGGGGGGAGGATCCGCATCTTGGCCGGCAACCTTGAAGAGGGTCTGCGTGACGACGCCGATATGACTCGGCACGCCGTCCTGGTGCTGCCCGAAACGTGGAAGTCGCGAATTTGGAGGGACGCCTGGAGCCAGACGCTCTTGCATACCGAAAACAGCCAATTGAAAATCAACTTGCAGCAGGCCGGTTCGATACTCGCAAAGCCGGCCGCGCCGTGAGCCACGCACTGGAAGCTCGGCAGGGCCAGCTTGCGTTGCTAAACTCCCTTTCTCTCGCCCCTGCATTGCAAGCTCACCTTGCGTCCCTTCCGTCTCACGCCGCGGAAGACGCGAAACCGCGACGGATCATTCAGGGTGGTTTCCACCCTCAACACGCGGCCTTGCTTGTCGTACATCTTGATCGAGTTCTCTTCCACTCGATACTTCACGCACACCCCTTCCGCACGTCGTTCGTGGGTGCTGCAAACCTTGCCCTTAAAAAGCGTGTTGGTACGTCGCCCCAGGAAACGCAGCACCTGGGGCGAGGAGAATTGTTCCAGGGCATGCCGGCACAGGGCGGGATAGACTTCCGCCAGCGCTTCCGGACTGCCAAACATGGCATCGCTGGCATACTCCCCCTGCCGCATCGCCCAGTAATAACGGCGCAGACGAGGGCGCGCTCCTGCCGCCAACCACGGATTCACCGCCTGCGGCCAGCGATTCAGCATCCGTGCCCAGGATAGCGTCACCAGTCGGTCCATCAGCGCCTGCGCCCGCCCCAGATCGGCAATCTGCGTAAAGCAGTTATCCTTCTGTTCGTAAGCGACCCCCTCGCGTTGCATCTGCCGCGCTAACCATTCCCGGCCGTTCACGCGTACCTGGATCGAGCGCGGCAACCAACTCTGCAGCCGAATGTGCATCAGCCCAAAGTCGCGGTCGAGAAAGGAGGAGTAAAAATGCAGACAGGTGGCATCCCGGGGCAGAAGCCGCAACTGCCGCTTCTCCCGGTCGCGCCGAACCGTGAAGGTCTTACAGGGCTCCACACACGACAAGACGCAGATCAGCCCTTCCTTCACCGGTTTCTCCTCCAGCAGCTTTCGCACCAGCGCTTCCTTGCTGACTTTCCCCGAGGGCAAGGGGCCCGATGATGCTATGGTTTTTTCGGAAGCAGCAATGCACTGCAGAACACGGCGGGAATAGCTGACCGTTCGCTGCTGCAAACCGATCTTCACTTGACGGTCGCGGGACACATGAGACCAGGGTCCCGCACACATGACGCACACAGGTCCTGATTGACTTCGTGGGAAACGCAAGAAAAGGCTGGGCCGACGATGGGCCCGAAACTGATCGCGCGAATCAGTGGCGCGGGCCGCCGGTTAGTTACACAATCGGTCCGAAGTCAGCCGGATTAGGCTGACTGCGCCCACGTGCTGCTGGGAACGTATGACAGTACCAATACCTCTGTGCGTCTTTGGCCAAAAGCCGATACGTTAGCGGTGTTACAGATAGAAATCGCTGATGCCCAGTGCATCACAGAAAGGCCCACAGTACGAGGCCAGTCATTGCCCATTTCCTTGCCCAAATTGCTGCCAACTACGCCCAAACGACGCCATTTTACGCTACGAACACCAGCGTAAGCCGCTGAAAACACACGAACCCGACTATTGGTGATGGGATTAGGAAACCGTTGCTCTATCCGTCTGAGCTACAGGCCCATGCTTTGTTTTCAATATGTTGCAGATCCAACTTGTTGTTGAGTCACGGTTGGGGTCACAGATCATCACGCCAACCAAGCTTTTGCGAGAGCCTCCTGTTTCCCTCCGGCCATTGGACCGGCCAGAATCTGCGCTTGCGTCCACGTACCAGGCGAGGAACTTTCCTGTCCCGGTTCCGGGTCGATTTAATGCCCTCCCGGGCCAACGAGCCCGACATAGGAACCCTAACCTGTTTACCAGGGGATTTCAAGTATCCAACGAGTTGCGGTTGGTCAAACCGCGCATCTCCGGAGGGCACGCGTTTATGCGGGATAAGGTGGGGGTGGCTAGGGTTCAAACGACGATATACGTAACCCCTGCGGATTCCGGGGCAAGGGGATCGCGATTCCGAAGTCATTCCGATCAGCATTCCGAAATTGATCCGATCACGGGCGGAGCGAGAGGCGCGTGGCCGCGACACGATACGGAGAGGGGCTGCTGATGCCGGGTCAGCGCAAATCGATCATCCCCATGGGTGAGTTCGACTGGGGATCTGAAGTGAGGACGTTGATTCTGTTCACCAGGCACCCGTTCGTGACCGGGCACCGCCCGCGGCTGGCGGTGATCGGCGTTTGGTGGCCCACATGCAGTCAAAGTCAGGAGTGTGGTTTGGAACGCTCAGCCAGGCGGCGATGAGGATAAAGGCACGATTATGGAACGAAAACACGTGTTGGGAATGGCGATCTTCTTCTGGGCGGCCACGGGGCTCGCCTGGGGAGCCGGCTTTAAGGCCGGTGTTTCGAAAGTAGATATCACGCCCCCGCCGGGCTTGCCGATGTACGGCTATTTCGATCGTACCCAGCTTTCCACGGGTACGCTGGACCCGCTTTACGCACGCATCCTCGTCATCGAGGTGGGAGGAAAGCGTCTGGCGCTGATCACCCTCGATCTGGGTCGAACCTTCGGACCGGCCTCGCTTGCCCAACTGCGAAAGCAACTGGCCCAGAGGAGCGGGATTTCGTATCTTCTCATCACCGCCTCGCACACTCATGCCGGGCCCAATATCCTGGACGAGTATCCTTCCCATCAGACCCCGGCCTGGGAGACGGCCGACCTCGACCAGATCGCGCAAGGCGTGGAGGACGCTCGCCAGCATGAAGTGGAAGCTCAACTCGGCACCGGCTTCGGCTCGGTCTACATCGGCTACAACCGGCGCCACGTTTCGCCGGACGGCACGGTCACTATGTTCTGGCAGAATCCCGACAAGGTTCCCACCTCACCCCTCGATCCGACCGTCACGGTCCTCCGCGTCGACACGGCGGAGGGCAGGCCTCTGGCCATCTTGGTGAACTACGCCTGCCACCCCGTGGTGTTCGGGCCGGATAATCTTGAGTACTCGGCGGATTATGTCGGCATCATGACCCGGACCGTCGAGCAGTCTTGGGGGCCGGCCACGAGTGGCGGGCCGTTGTGTTTCTTCCTCCAGGGAGGGGACGGCGACATCAATCCTTACTTCGCCACAACACGTTTGGCTGATGACGCCATCAAAAAGCGCGACTGGACGGGCGAGCAACTCGGCGTCGAGGCCGCCCGCGTGGCGAAATCCATTCACACCGAACCCGTTCCGGCGCCCAGCCTACAGTTTGCGGAGGACTACCTGAGGTTTCCCGTGCGCTGGGATGCCCAAAAATTCCGCCAGGGAATGCTCGCGAAGTACGGCCCGAAAATATATGAGGACCACGCCGACCTTCTCAACAGTGATTCGCCTCCCCGCGAGCTGGCGCTGGCGGTGACCACGGTACTGCTGAACAAGAAGATTGCCTTGATGGGCATGCCCGGCGAGCCCTTCGTCGATTTTCAAATCAACTGGCGCGACCGCTGCCCTGTAAGCAGCGCCTTCTTTGTCGGCTACGCGAATGGCTATTATGATTATTTCCCCACTGTCAAAGCCGCCTCGGAGGGCGGCTATGGCGCCGCCGACTCCGACACCTACCTCGCCGTGGGAGCCGGCGAGAGCATGGTGAATCAGGCCTTGGTCCGCATATACGAAATGCTGGGCAGCCTCACCGATGCGCCGGAGGATTTGAAAGCGCAGTGACGGCATCCGCGCCGACACGTCTTTTCTAGGGCGGGCCCCCTATACGCTGCTGAGTTCTTTCTGTTACTTCTTCCTGCAAATTGCATTTATGCACAGGAGAGGAGGGAAATGCACGCGGACTCAAGAGCTCAAGAAACCAGCGTGCATCGACTCGGCCAGGTCATGTTTCGCGCCATCGCCGGAATCACGACGGCCTTTGAATCCCCCTCGAAACAAATTCCCGAAACGAACCTTGAGGCGGCCCAATGATACGCACGGCCTTCGTTCAATTACTTCTGGCATTCATTTGCCTTTCGCCGGCAGTGGCCGGTCAGGCGCCGGAGTCCGCACCGCGGAACATGACCCTTGCAGATGCCGTGCACATAGCCCTCGAAAAGAATCCCACCGTGCAAGCTGCGGTTGCCTACGCCCAGGCGGTGCATGAGGGAATTGCTGAGGCCAAGGCCGCGCGCCTGCCGCGGGTGGATTTTTCGGAAGGGTTCACGCGCGGCAACAATCCCGTTTACGTGTTCGGCGGATTGCTGACCGAGCGGCAATTCAGCGCGGGCGATTTTGGCCTGAATTTTCTTAATACCCCTCCACCCCTCGATATTTTCCACACCCAATTCACTGCTGCCCTGCCCTTGTACGATGCCGGCCAGACCGGCCGCCGAATCAAGGATGCAAAACTGCGTGCACAAGGCGCGGGTGAAACGGGCCAGCGCACGCGGCAGGAAGTGATCTTCAATGCTGTGAAGGCCTACACGGATGAACTTCTGGCGCGGGAGAACGTCCGCGTGGCGGAGTCAGCAGTCAAGTCAGCGCAGTCGGACCTTCAGCGTGCCGAGGCGCGGCAGGAGGAAGGCCAAGCGGTGCCTTCCGACCTCCTGAGCGCGCAGGTACAGTTGGCCCAGGCGCAGGAGGACTTGTTGCAAGCGCAGAACGCCGTCGACCTCGCCCACGCCGCGCTCAACGTAGCCATGGGGCTGCCTGAGGATGCCTCTACCACCATTGAGTCGGGGCTCAAGGAATCCCACTTTGAAGCTGGAGCGCTGGCCGAGCGCCAACAACATGCCCTTCGCAATCGGCCCGATCTTCGCGAAGCCGGATTGGAAGCCGCGCGCGCTGCCAACGGCCAACGTATGGCCCGCTCTGAGTTTCTGCCCAAGGTGAACGCATTCAGCTCGTGGGAAGAGGATAACCAGACGTTTCTCACGCGCGGTGGCAACAACTGGACGGCCGGCGTCAGCCTGAACTTCAACGTATTCGATGGCGGATCGAACCGGGCTCGGTTGGCGGCCGCCCACTACCGCCAAACCCAGGCGCAAGCCCAGGCGGCGCAAATGGCCGCTGCCGTGAAACTTCAGGTGCGCGAGGCTTACCTGAACCTGACCACCGCCCAGCAGCGTGTGGACGTTTCACGCCAGGCGCAGTCGGAAGCCGAAGAGAGCCTGCGTATCATCCAGAATCGCTACGAAGCAGGTTTGGCCACGATCACGGACTTGTTGCAAGTCGAAACCGCGCACACCAACGCGCAGAAGAATTACTTGAACGCGTGGTTCGATTATCGCCTCAGTTGCGCCGCCTTGGAATTGGCCACGGGTGAGCTTGCGCCCGATTCGGCGGCGGTCACGCGTTAGCGGGGATTTTTCACCCGCGCCGGGAAGAACCGGCTGCAATTTGGAATTGCCAGGTGAGGGGGGTTGTTTGCGAACACATTGTTGACAATCCATGAATGCCCATGAAAAGCCATGTTTGCCTGATAACACCTTCACCGCCTTAAAGGACAAAATGCCCATGATTGGAAAGAGAATCTGTTCCCTGCTCTTCCTCGCCGTCGCAGCGGGCTTTCTGACCGCTTGCCGCTCCAATGAAAAACGCGCGACAGAACCCGGCCCGGCGGTCAGCGGGGTGCAAACTGAAGTCGTGCACCTGGAGTCCGCGCCGCAGGTTTACCAAGCGGTGGGCGCCGTCCATTCCGCCAACACTGCCATTCTGGCGGCGCAATTGGCCGGCACGGTCCGCGAGATCCGCGTGCAGCCCGGCGACCGCGTCACGCGTGGCCAGCTTCTCGCCGTGCTGGACGACCGCAGCGCGCAGGCGCAGGTGCAGGGGGCTGAAGCGGGTGTGAACGAAGCCATCCAGGGCGAGGCGGAAGCCGACCAGGCGCTCCAGGCCGCCACCGCCGACCGAAAGTTTGCGGAAGCCACTTTTAACCGGTACAAGGTTTTGCTTGCCAAAAACTCTCTGAGCCGCCAGGAATTCGACGGGGCGGAGGCGCGCTACCAGGCGGCAGTGGCCAACGAACACGCTATAGAGGCCAAAAAGCAGCAGATCCTCTCGAAGCAGCAGCAGGCGCGCTCGCAGCAGGCTTCCGCGCAAACCTACCTCAGCTACTCACGCATCCTCGCGCCCTTTGACGGCATCGTGACCGCGAAGTCCGTCGACGCCGGGACGGTGGTGATGCCGGGCGCGCCGGTGCTGACGGTCGAGGACACGGGGCGCTATCGCCTGGAAGCGAGCCTACCGGAGGAGTATCTCCCCACCGCGAAAGTCGGCGATAGGCTCGATATCTCGACTGAGCACGGCCCATGCGCGGGACGCATCGAAGAGGTGGTCCCGGCGGCGGACGTGACCACCCACACCTTCCTGGTGAAGGTCGATCTCCCGCAGGATTGCCATTGCCGTTCCGGCGAATACGGCCAGGCGAGCTTCCCCATCGGCGAGGTAAAGCAACTGGCGGTGCCCAGCTCGGCGGTGGTCGAGCACGGCGAGTTGCAAGGAATCTTCGTGGTCACCCCCGAGGGGGTGGCGGAATACCGGCTGGTGAAAACCGGAAAGACTTTCGGCAGCCGCGTGGAGATTCTCTCCGGCCTCGCCGCGGGTGAGAAGGTCGCCGTTTCTCAAATCGACCGTTTGCGTGACGGCGCGCGCGTGGAGGGCCTATGAGCCAGCGCCCACTCGGCTTTGCCGGGCGCATTGCCCACTACTTCATCAACTCCAAGCTGACGCCGCTGATCATGGTGTTTTCGATTCTGCTGGGCGCCTTCGCCGTGCTCCAGACGCCGCGCGAGGAAGAGCCGCAAATCGTCGTCCCCATGATGGACGTCTTCGTGGAAATGCCGGGCTCGACGGCCCGGGAAGTCGAGCAGCGCGTCACCACGCCGATGGAAAAGCTGATCTGGGAAATCCCCGGCGTCGAGTACATCTACTCGACCACGCGGCCGGGGCTGGGCATGGCCATCGTGCGCTTCAAGGTGGGTGAAAAGGAAGAAGACTCCATCATCAAGCTCTACAACAAGCTCTATTCGCACTTCGACCTGATTCCCCCCGGCGCCTCCAAGCCCATCATCAAGCCGCGCTCGATTGACGACGTGCCCATTCTGGCGCTCACTTTCTGGAGCAACCGTTATGACAGCTTCACGCTGCGCCGGGTGGCCAGCGAAGTCGATCGCGAGATCAAAAGCATTGACGATGTTTCCCAGACCCAGGTGATTGGCGGGGAGCGCCGGCAGATTCGCGTGCTGCTCGATCCCGGCCGCATGGCGGGGTACGGCGTGGCGCCCGCCGCGGTCATGGGCACCCTCGACCGGGCCAACCAGCGCCTTCAGGTCGGAGAGTTCGCGGCGGCGAATCAAGAGTACAACGTCGAGACCGGCGACTTCCTGCGCAATGCCGAGGAAGTAGGGCGCGTCGTGGTGGGGGTTTCCTCCGGCCGCCCCATCTATCTCCGCGACGTGGCCGAGATTCGGGATGGTCCCGAGGAACCCGCCAATTACGTGCTCTTCGGCACCGGCGCCGGGGCCATCGTAGCGGCGAGTTTACCTCGCCATGGCGGCGTAGCGCCGGGCTTGAGCCCGGCAAGTGCCGCCCTAAAGGGCGGCGCTACATTAAACTCGTCCAGCCTCATCGGGGAGTTGCCGGCGGTGACGCTCACCGTTTCCAAGCGCAAGGGCAAGAACGCGGTGGTGGTGGCCGAACACGTCATTGAAAAAGTGCAAAGTTTGAAAGGTACTTTGATCCCGACTGGGGTGGAAGTCACAGTCACGCGCAATTACGGCGAGACCGCCCAGGAAAAATCCAACGAGTTGTTGCAGCACCTATTGCTCGCCACGCTGTCCGTAACCGTGCTCATCGCCCTGGCGCTCGGCTGGCGGTCCTCGATGGTGGTCTTGGCGGCGGTGCCGGTCACCCTGGCTCTGACTCTGTTCATCTATTTCATTAATGGCTACACGCTCAACCGCGTCACGCTGTTCGCGCTGATCTTCTCGATTGGCATCCTGGTGGACGACGCCATTGTGGTGGTGGAGAACATCACCCGGCACTTCCACCTCCCGGAAAATAAAGGTCGCCCTCTGGCGGACGTGGCGGTGGAGGCTGTTGACGAAGTTGGAAACCCGACCACTCTCGCCACCTTTACCGTCATCGCCGCCATCCTGCCCATGGCGTTTGTGGGCGGATTGATGGGACCGTACATGCGTCCCATCCCCGTGGGCGCATCGCTCGCCATGCTGTTCTCACTCTTCATTGCTTTTGTGATTTCGCCCTGGGCGGCGCTGCGTATGCTTGGGAACGCAAAAGCAGGGCACGGGGAAGGCGAAGAAGGGCAGGAAGGCTGGACGACTCGCCTCTACCGGCGGATCATGATGCCCCTGCTGGTTGACGCTCGCAAGCGCACCCTGTTCCTGGTGGGAGTGGTGCTCCTATTGCTCGCGGCGCTCAGCCTTCCGCTCCTGAAAGTCGTGCGCGTCAAGATGCTTCCCTTCGACAACAAGAGCGAATTCCAGGTGATCATCGACATGCCGGAAGGGACGACCCTCGAGCAGACAGCCCGCGTGGCGCGCGAGGTGGCGCGGCGCGTGGCCCAGGAGCCGGAGGTGGTCAATTATCAGGTGTACGCGGGGACGGCCAGCCCTTACAACTTCAACGGGCTGGTGCGCCACTACTTCTTGCGGCAAGGCGCGAACGAAGCTGACATTCAGGTAAACCTGCTCCCCAAGGACCAGCGTTCCGCGCAAAGCCACGATATCTCCAAGCGCAAACGAGACGCCATTGTGCCCATCGGAGACAAATACGGCGCCAAACTGAAAGTGGCGGAAATTCCGCCAGGGCCGCCGGTGTATCAGACGCTGGTGGCGGAAGTTTACGGCCCTGAATACTCTCAGCAGATTGACATTGCCCGGCAGATTCAAGACGAATTCAAAAAGACTCCGGGCGTGGTGGATGTGGATTGGACCGTCGAGGCCCCCGAGTCGCAGTACCGCTTTGTGGTGGATAAAGAGAAGGCGGCGCTGGCGGGTGTCTCGGCGGACCAGATCGCGCAAACGCTGCGCCTGGCCGTGAGCGGCGCGGTGGTCGGCCTGGCGCATCAGCCCAAAGAGAAGGAAGACGTCGATATCGTGCTGGAACTCCCCCGCGCCGAGCGCAGCAGTTTGACCCGGCTCGGCGAGATTCGTGTGGCGTCGGCCTCCGGCGCGCTGGTGCCGCTCAGCGAGCTGACCCATGTCGAGACCGGGACGATCGAGACGTCCATCTATCACAAGAACTTGAAGCGCGTCGTTTACGTCACGGGCGACGTAGCGGGGAAAGAGGAAAGCCCGGTGTACGCGATTCTCGGCCTCTCCAAGCCGCTCGACCGGATTCACGGCCCGGGCGGCTACGCGATTGAGCGCTACGCCACGCACCTGCCGTTCCTCACCGACCAAGTGAGCATGAAGTGGGACGGGGAATGGCAGATCACCTACGAAGTTTTCCGCGACCTGGGGTTCGCCTTCGCCGTGGTGCTGGTGCTGATCTACGTCATCGTGGTGGCGTGGTTCCAGTCCTTCCGAATACCTCTGGTGATCATGGCCCCGATTCCGCTCACGCTGATCGGAATCATTCCCGCGCACGCCTTGATGGGCGCGTTCCTGACGGCGACCACCATCATCGGCTTCATTGCCGGAGCGGGAATTATCGTGCGCAATTCCATCATCCTGGTGGACTTTATCGAATTGCGCCGCCAGCAAGGGATGGCGCTGGCGGAAGCCGTGGTGGACGCCGGAGCCGTCCGCTTCCGGCCCATGCTCCTGACGGCGGCGGCAGTGGTGGCCGGAGCGTTCGTCATTCTCTTTGATCCGATCTTTCAGGGACTGGCGATTTCATTGATGGCAGGCGAGGTGGCCTCGACGTTTCTTTCGCGCCTGGCGGTGCCGGTGCTCTATTATTTGAACGCGCGGCACGAGGAAAAAAGTGGCTAGTGGTTAGTGGTTAGTGGCTAGTGGTCCAAGCCTGCGCAATTAGCCATTTCGCAGGTTCAATGTGGACCGGCATCAACTTTGTTCCCTGAAGGGGAACAATATCATTAGCCGTAGGTGAAACCTACGGATACGAAGCCCCGAAAACCTGGTTCCGACCCCGGAGGGGTCGAATATTCGCCCCCCCGGGTCGGGGGATTTTTTTCGCGATCATTGCCCGTAGGTTTCACCTACGGCTAATGACATTCCTCCCCTTCGGGGAGGCCCGGAGGAAACATCATGGATCTCAATCGATGGTTACGAATGATCGCCGGAGCCTTTGTGCTGGCTTCCCTGGCCTTGGGTTACTGGGTAAACCCCAAATGGTATCTCTTTACCGCTTTCGTGGGACTCAATCTGTTCCAGTCGGCGTTTACGAACTGGTGCCCGATGATGACCTTCCTGCGCAAGCTCGGCGTGAAGCCGTAAAGGCGGTGACGAGTGACGAGTGGCGAGTGACAAGCAAGCGGTGTAGCAGACCTGTTCTGGAGGTCCGCGGTTCGTTCCCATTAACGGCAAAAAGCCGCGGACCTCACGAACAGGTCCGCGCTACGCCTGTCAGTTTTGGCGAGGTATCCGATGAGTATCCTTGAGCCCAAACGTATTCTGTGCCCCGTGGACTTCAGCGACCAGTCAGCGGCCTCCTTGCAGGTGGCGGGAGTGATCGCCCAGTCCTTTGGGTCCGAGGTGGTCGTCCTCCACTTGCAGCGCCTGGAAGCTCCGGTTTATTTCACGGTAGCTCAGACGCAGGCGTTGCGGGGGCAGCTCCGGCGGAGCGTCCGGGCCGCCAGGAAGCACACCGGCGAATTCGCCCGCAAGTACCTTCCGGAAGGTGTAGCGCAACGCGTAACGGTGATGGAAGAAGATGATGTTGTCGACACGATCTTCAAGACGCAAGACGAGATGGGTGCGGATCTGATCGCCATGGGAACGCATGGCCGGGGAGGCTTGGCGCGGGTTCGGCTGGGATCGATTGCCGAGAGCGTATTACACCAGGCGCAGGTTCCCATCCTCACCGTGGGTCCACGCGTGAAACTTACCCCCACACGGGAGGCGATCCGCCGGGTGCTCTGCCCGGTGAATTACAGTCCTTCGTCGCAAGCTGCCCTCGAGCACGCCGCGACGCTGGCGGTGAAGACAGGAGCCGAGCTAACGGTTGCCCACATCGAGGAGGACTCTGTCGGCAAGAATGAGCAGGCTTCAGTCGAGCAGCTCTGTAACTGGGTTCCTGCAAACATTCGTGCCCACTGCGCCGTCAAGGAAGTGGTCAAGCAAGGAAGCGCCGCTGAGCAGATCGTAGAAGAGGCAGAGAAATCTCACGCCGATTTACTGGTGATCGGCGCCCAACCGCGAAGCCTTCTGGGAGCGGTCCTCTTGGGCTCGACTACGGACCTCGTCATCCGCAGCGCTGCCTGCCCGGTTGTGTCGGTGATAGGGAAAAAATAGGCTGCCCTGTCTCTGCTGGTTCAGAATGTTGCCGCTCAGCGGGCTTTCTTTGCGAAGCGGTCGTCGGCCACGATTCCCTTGGCCATTGCACCTTTGAGCCAACCTATCCGCGCCGAAGCCTACCACTCTTTTCCTTGGAACGAAAAGATACCTGACACCTTTTCCCCTGACATCTTTTCCCCCTACCCCGCTATCGGAACGCAGTGGTCTCGAACGGGTGGCCTCACAGCGGTCTTCTTGGGCAAGATGACAAAAATGTAATCTCCACGTCATGCCGGCGTCACCATCACACTATTACACTTCGACGCGGCGGATCACCCCCGGGACACTTTCGGGCTCGGTCAGCGATTCGACATCAAAAAAAAGGACACAACGATGCCGCATCAAAAACGGATAGTGGCCCTTGGGGTCGCATTTCTGACTATTACGGTTACCAGCGCGGCGCAAGACGCCACGGAACTCAAGACGCAAAATGAAAAATTCAGTTATGCCCTGGGTATGCAGATGGGCAGTGACTTCCGCAAGCAGGGCCTCGATCTGGACCCCGCCGCTTTCACCAAAGGCCTTGCGACATCGTTCAGCGGCGCCAAGACCCTGCTCACCGAAGACGAAATGCACACCATTCTTGTCAATGCTAAAGAGGAGTACCGGAAGAAGCAAGCGCTGCTGCGCGAGGAAAAGGCCCAAACGGCGCTTAAGGAAGGCGAGAAATTTCTCGCCGAGAACAAGAACCAGGAAGGCGTGGTCGTCTTGCCCAGCGGATTGCAATACAAGATTCTCAAGCAGGGCAATGGCGACAAACCCAAAATCGACGAAACAGTCGTTTGCAATTATCGGGGTACGTTACTCGACGGCACGGAGTTCGACAGTTCTGCCAAGCACAACGGACCGGCTACTTTCCCGGTCCGGGGAGTGATCAAGGGCTGGACGGAGGCGCTTCAGATGATGCCGGCCGGGTCCAAGTGGCAACTCTTTGTTCCTGCCCATCTGGCTTATGGCAAGGACGGCGCCGGCCAGATGATTCCGCCCAACGCCACGCTGATCTTCGAGGTGGAACTCCTTTCGATCCAAGAGAACGAAAAAGCTGAAAGAGACAGAGAATAACGGCTGGGAGGCGATTCGCGAAGCAACTTTTTCGCGCCATCGATCCCGGCCGACATCAAGGTGTTGTCATACGCGGGCAGCATTCAGCCGCATGATAAGTCCCACGAACCGCAGAATGAGAGGTGTCCTTTGAAACTCGAGAGAATCCACGCAAGGATGGTCCCTTCAGAGCGTTCGGCCGGCGTTCGTTCTGCTGCTGGACTGAGCCGCATCGTATTGGCGTTATTCGCTTCGCTCATGCTGAGCGGTACCGCCGCAGCACAGACGAGAGGTTGCCCTCTGAAGTCTCCCGGCGGGAACATCAGCCACATCGTCTATATCCAATTCGACAACCTGCATCATGAGCGCGACAATCCAAACGTTCCCTCGGACCTGGAACAGATGCCCAATCTGCTCAACTTCCTGAAGGACAATGGAACACTATTCGTGAATCACCACACCCCGCTTATCTCCCACACCGCGGACGACATCCTGACGTCGTTGACGGGCGTGTACCCTGACCGCCACGGCCAAGCGGTAGCCAACAGCTTCGTGAGCCGCAACCTGCCGGCCAACAAGTATTGGGACGAATTCCCCAGCTCCTTCACCTATTGGACCGACCAGGTGGAAACGAATGCGACCGAGGACACAGCCTTCAGCATGATCACCCCCGAGGGCCTGAACGCGCCGGCGCCTTGGGTTCCCTATACGCGCCTGGGCTGCAACGTGGGCGCGGTCTCGATCGCCAACATGGAAATGGAAAACATAACCTCGGATATCGTCGAGATCTACGGGAATCCCTCTCCGCAGTACACCGAGGCGAAAACCAATAAAACCCAGGCCGTGGCCGACTTCGAAGGCATCGCCATCCACTGCGCCCTGAACAGCTCCGTTTGTTCGGCGGCGAACAACGGAGAGCCGGACCTGCTTCCCGATGAACCGGGCGGTTATTCCGGCTACATGGGCCTCTTTGGCCACAAGTACGTTGTGCCGGTCATCGCTCCCAGCGGTCTGAACGACCTCAGCGGAAACCCCATCACCGGCTTCCCCGGCTTCGGCGGCATCTCGCCCGCGCAGGCGCTCGCTTACGACGCGGCCATGCTGGAAAACGGCATTCCCATCATCTTCACCTACATCTCCGACGCCCACGACTGCCACGTCGGTTTGCCCACATGCAATCCCGCCTACCGTGCATTCGGCCCGGGCGAATCGCTTTATACAGCCCAACTGCAGGCCTACGACACAGCATTCGGTCAATTCTTCGCCCGCCTGAAGGCGGACGGCATCGACAAGACCAACACGCTGTTCGTGATCAGCGCGGATGAGCAGGATCACTTTGTCGGAGGTCCCGCGGCGCCCTCCAACTGCGACGGCGTCAAGATTCCTTGCACTTACACTTACAGCAACGGAAGCAGCAGCATCGGAGAAATCGAGGCCGACCTTGCCCAGTTGTACGAACAACAGTTCCCGTCCCTGATTCCCAGCGCCAGCGCGGCCACCAGCGGCTTGGACGCCACCGCCATCTTCGATTACCACTACGACATGGCGCCGGCGGTTTCCCTGGATCTGGAGAATCCCTCGTTACCCCCAACCTTTGCCCGCGATTTGGAACGCGCCACCGCGCAGCTTACCGCGGTCAGCCCGATTACCGGCGATACCGACACCCTGACGCTTTACCAGGTTGACAATGCGGGCCTGAAGGCGCTCCACATGGTGACCGGCGATCCCAACCGGACGCCGACTTTCGTCATGTTCGCCAACCCCAACTACTACTTCCAGGGACAAGGGCCGATTATCCAGCAGCAACCCAATTACGCGTGGAATCACGGCGGCGTGGCGCCGGAGATCAACCGGACCTGGGTCGGAATGGTGGGACCTGGTGTCAAGCGTAATGGAGAGGACTTTCTTACCTGGTCCGACCACACCGACATTCGTCCTACGATGCTTTTGCTGACCGGTCTGACGGACGATTACATCAGCGACGGCCGGGCGCTGACCGAGGACCTGGAAGACCGCGCACTGCCCCCGAGTATGCGTTTGGGCCGTTTGGAATTCGAGCTCCTCGCCGCCACCTATAAGCAGATAACCGCCCCGGTTGGTCTATTCGGGTACGGCGCGTTGGATGTTTCGACTGCGGCGCTGGCGTCCGGAAGCGACAGCGATGACTCGAAGTACACAACGCTTGAGGGAAGTTTGACTCAACTGACCACGCAGCGGGACGCTCTCGCAGACCAAATCAAGTCGGCTTTGGATGCGGCGGAGTTCCACGGTGTGCCGCTAAACCTCCGTACGGCCGACAGCCTCATCCTTCAGTCGGCAAAGTTATTGTTGCAGATGGGCCGACTCAGGGAGACAGCGGAATAACGATGCGGTAAGCGGTGTTCGGACAGCCACTTTGGGTACTGAGCCGGGGTTTGTTCCAATCCCGGCTCAACTCCCCCAAGTGGCTGTTTTCGTGTAGGAAAACCTGCACGAGGCTTTCCTGCGGGAACGGGTCTTCTCTCCGGTTTACGAATTGGTCATGAAGCTGGTAGCGCAGAGGTATCCGTCAGCCGACGGATTCCTCTGCGGATTTTTGTTATTGCGCGTTGATAAACCTGTAAACGCCCATCGTGTCAAGGGCCGCGGAGGAGGACTGAAATGCGTCCACCTCCGCGCTACCCCGCTGACCGTGGCTACCCGTTTTGGCGAAAGGAGTCGCATTTCCGGTCTTGCAATTTATGCGATTGTATCGCATATTATACATGTGTGGATTCCACGTGACATCGAACCTCGGCTGCAACGATCGGCACGGACCCGGCCGGTGGTGGTGCTGACCGGAGCCCGACAGACCGGCAAGACATCTACTTTGCTCAGGCTGTTTCCCCATTATGGGTTTGTCTCTCTTGACCTCCCCACCGAAGCGGAACAGGCGGAAAAAGAACCGGACAATTTTCTTCGCCGCCATCCCTCGCCGGCGATCATCGACGAAGTTCAATACGCGCCGGGGTTATTCCGGCATCTGAAGGTGGCGGTTGACGCCCGTCGCGCCCGCAACGGGCAATTCCTGCTCACGGGTTCACAGAAATTTACCCTCATGAAGAGCGTCTCCGAATCCTTGGCGGGACGGGCAGACATTGTGGAGCTGGAAACGCTCTCCTGGGCCGAGATTCGGGCTGCGCTGCCGCAAACCGGGCTGGAGGCGGCCATCGTGCGGGGCGGCTTTCCAGAGCTGCACGCCAACCCGGACATTGACCACGTGGCCTTTTACAACTCTTATCTGGCCACCTACCTTGAACGGGACGTGCGCTCCTTGGCCAACGTGGGCAATCTGCGGGATTTCGAGCGCTTTTTGCGCGCCTGTGCCTTACGCTCGGCGAACCTGTTGAACAAAGCTGACCTGGCGCGCGACGTCGGGATCGCGCCGTCCACAGCCAACCTGTGGCTCTCCACGCTGGAGGCTTCCGGGCAGGTCGCGCTGCTCGAGCCGTGGTTCTCAAACCGCACCAAGTCCATCGTCAAAAGTCCCAAACTCTATCTGGCCGATAGCGGGCTCCTTTGCGCTTTATTGAATATCCGTTCGGAAGACGCCCTGCGCGAATCGCCCGCGGCGGGGGCCATCTGGGAAACCTTTGTTTTCGCTCAACTGCGCGCTCGTGAACGCCGAGCCGGACGCGCCGGCAGCCTGTTCTTCTGGCGTGACCGCATACGCGAGGTAGATTTCGTGGTTGATGTCGGTGGACATTTGGAGCTCCTGGAAGCGAAATGGACCGAACTGCCGGACGCGAGTGACGCCGTAAACCTCGATTTTGTACGCCAAATCGTGGGCAAAGCGAGGGTGGCGAGCGGCGCGGTGGTCTCTCGCACGCCCAACAGTTTTCTCCTCGCCGGGGGATTCCGGGCGCTGCCGGTGTCTGAGCTGTGATGAGTTGAGCTATACATCCCGCCGTTGGCCTTCATCTTGGCGACGTTGGGTGGGTCGAATAGCCCCATGCCTTGAAGCGCGCCAAAAGGCTAGTAGCGTATCAAGGGTATCCGTCAGCCGACGGATTCCTCTGCGGATTTTTGTTATTGCGGGTTGATAAACCTGTAAACGCCCATCGTGGTAAGGGCTGCGGAGGAGGAGTGAAATGCGTCCACCTCTGAAATGCGTCCACCTCGCGCTGCCCCGCTTAGGCGCCCGGGCTCGAACTGGTCATGAAGATGAGGAATCGAGGCTGGTAATCAGAACGGTTCCCATCAGCGTGACGATTCCCCCGGCGATCATGGCCGCGGTTATCTTCTCGTGCAGGGTTACCGCCGCGATGACCACTCCCAAGAACGGTAACAGGTAAATCGAGACGGACGCCTGGCTGACATCCAATCGCTTGAGGAGAAACATCCACAGCACCATCGCCAGACCCCAACTGAAAACGCTCAGAACGATTAAGGCCAACCAGGTTGCCGGCCGATAATCGCGCAGCGAGGCCAAGGCGAAGTGCTCTACCAGAACCATAAGCGGCAGGCAGGCGGCAAAGGTCAGCAGATAGCCGAACACCAGGACCTCGAGCGGGGTGAAACGCCTCAGCAGTTCCTTGCAATAAACGTTATAGAAGGAGCTTCCCGTACACGCTGCCAGCACCAGGAGGTTCCCCACCAGGAATTTGCCGCTGGTGAGTTGGAGATGGCGTAAGTCCGCGCTCGATAGGATGAGGACGCCCACCAGGGAAATGAAGAGGCTGCCCCATTGCGCCGCCGTCATCCGCTCACTCAGGATTACCGAAGCAAGGAGGGCGGTGGTTACCGGAACCGTGAGATAGATGATGGCGGCATTGGAGGCGGTCGAGCGATCCACCCCCCAGGCCAGAATCGCCGAGCCGGGTATCAACCCAAACAAGCTGATGATGAGAAACCCCGCGAGGTTCCGCCGGGTCAGGAGCGAGCGTTCGTAGGGCGCTGAGGACGGCGCGGCCGCTTCCCCGGCCGGGGGCGCTGCGGCGGAGCGTTTCCTTTCCGCGAGCAGAAACGGCAGGAGGACCACCGACGCGAGCAGGAATGACCACGCGCTGACGGTGATGGGACCCATGCGCTCCGTCGCAACCTTGTAGGCGGCGTATTGGCCGGCCCACATGGCATTGACCAGAATCAGCAGGCTGATGTCGGCGACCATCCGCCGGGAAATTCTCATCCCGTTCGCTCCTTCGTGGGACTTCGGCCACCCTGAGACCCGCCGGACGTGGCACGGACGGCGTGGGGACGCTATGCAATCACCGTGGCGGGCCTGTAAAGGCATTCCTCGACAACTTTCATGTCGAGGTCGACGCCCAATCCGGGTTCGGCCGGAAGGGCCCACTTCCCCTCGCGCAATTCGATTTCGGGTTGGGCGAGGTGCGAGCGGAGATAGGACGGGAAAAGGTCCTGATGGAACAATTCCGTGTAAGGGCAGTTGGGAACCACCGCTCCGAAGTGGCGCGTGGCAGCCGCCGTGAGGCCGGTCTTCCAGGCATGCGGCACGCAATACAGACCGCGTTCCGCCGCCAGACGCGCCGCCCGCAAGGCTTCCGTGATGCCTCCCACCCTCCCCAGGTCAGGTTGGATGACATCACAGTGGCCTCTGTCCATGAGCTCGCGAAACTCGTGTCGAGTCTGCAAGAACTCTCCCACCGCCACGGGTGTGGTGGTGGAATCGGCCAGGCGAGCCAGGCCGTCCAGATCGTCCGTGTGCACGGGCGTCTCGACAAAAAAGAGCTTGGCGTCCTCGACGCGGCGCAGAACCCAGAGGGCGTCATTCGAATTCTTCCAGCGATAACCGACGTCGATCATGAGCTCGCGGTCTTCCCCCGCACGCTTGCGGCACGCGTGGATGAACTGCACAAGTTCCCGGTCGCTGACCAGGTCGTAGAAGAGCATCTCCATCTTCATGGCGCGGAAGCCCAGCGCCAGGGCCTTGTCAATCAGGCTGAAGCAAAGGTCCTGCATTTCCTGCCAGGACCGCCCCAGGGGCATGCTGGGGAAAAGGGTGGCATAGGGGATCACTTCCGCGCGCGCCGCCCCACCCAAAACCTGGAAGACGGGCAAGCCGAGAATTTTCCCCCGCAGGTCGTGCAGGGCAATGTCAAGGGCGGACATCAGCATGATGCCCAGACCGCGCCGGCCATGGTAGATGGTCCCTTCGTAAAGTTGATCCCACAGGCTTTCCACTTCCAGAGGATTTTTGCCGAGCAGGATATCGCGGACGCTCCGGCTCCAGATGTGCGCGGTGGGCGTTTCCAGCAGCGCCGCAATGGCATTGGGAGGGGCGTCGGTTTCCCCCAGGCCGTACATTCCATTGTCAGCGGTGATGCGGATCACGGCCGTATCCACGGCGCCATCGCAATCATCGGGCGTGGCGTGGGGAGAGCGAAGCTGCAAGCATTCGATTCTTTGGATCTTCATGGGGATTCTCCATCTCTGAGGGCGCCGGATTCTACAACCGTAAAGGGAACCAACCCGCCCGGGAGGGTCATCAAAACCTTGCCAACGTTAATGGCCCGCGGCGCTCATGGCTCCGTCAACCACCAGGAACGTTCCCGAGATAAAAGCGGCGGCGTCCGAGGCAAGAAAGAGAGCGGCTTCGGCGACATCGCGCGGCGTGCCCATGCGTCCGACGGGGTGAATGCTCAGGACCTGCCGCATCGTCGCCTCGGGATCGGGCTGCATGTGCAACCAATCGTCCATCATGGGAGTGTCAATGTACCCGGGGCAGATGGCGTTCACTCGAATTCCGTCGCGGCCATGTTCAAGCGCCAGGGCCCGCGTCAGCCCGATCATGCCGGCCTTGGAGGCGTCGTAAGCGGCGTTGCCCTCGTAGGAGACAAAGGCGCGCACGGAGGAGATATTGACGATCGCCCCCCCTCGCCCGCGCATGCGGGGAATGGCATACTTCGAGCACAGGAAGGCGCCCTTCAGATTCACATCGAGCTGGCGGTCCCATACGCTCGAACTCATTTCCACCAGCGGCCCCTCGACATCGATGCCGGCATTGTTCACCAGAAGGTCAAGACTGCCGAACTCCGCGACAATCCGCTCCACCGCGGACATGACCTGGTCCTCGTCCGCGACATCACCCTGGATGGCCAGCGCGCGCCCCGTCTGGCGGAGCTCCTGCTCCATGCGCAGCGCTCCTTCGCCGTTAACGTCCAAGACGACGACAGCCGCTCCCGCTTCCGAAAATCGTCGGGCGATCCCTGCGCCGATGCCCGCGGCGCCGCCCGTAACGAGCGCGATTTTATTGTCCAAGCGCATCAGTAACCGTCCTGGCCGCTAACATTGCCTTGAAGTTCACGGGAATGCTGTAAGCGCGTGTACGCCCAAAGCGCGCTGAGCAGAGGACCTTGGCCCCAGGGAACCACTCCCCCGCGCGGCATGCGGCGATAGTGCTCGACGCGCGTGCTGGGGAAGGTCTCATAGGATACTCCCTCCAGCACCCCGTCGGGCCGGATATGTTCGAGCAAAAACGCCATCGCCGCTTCGACCGCCGGCAGGTACGTCACCGGAGAAATCCAGGAATGCAGCAAGGCTCGCGACATGGCGCAGATCATGAAGGCGGCGATGGAGGTCTCGATGTATGAATCGGGGTCATTGAGCACCGTGTGCCAGCCACCGCCCGCGTCCTGGAGCTCCGCCATGCGGCCGAGCACTCTGCACATGACTTCCCGAATCTCGCCGGCGCCGGGGTCGGAGGGGGGAGATTCTCCAGGGTATCCAGAAGTCCCAACAAACCCCAGCCGTTCCCGCGACCCCAGGCGATGCCATTGCGCTGGCGGGTGTGCTCGATCCAGAAATGATGAAAGAGGCCATCCTCGGGGTCGTAGAGCAGATGAATTTGCGACAAGGCGGTGTCCAGGGCCAACTGCCGGTATTCGTTCTTCCCCGTGACGCGATGAAGGGCGGCAAAAAACGGCGCATCGAAGTGCATGGAATCGACGAAGATGCACGGGCCGCCATTCTTCACCCGCTCCGCCAGCTCGCGCCAGGCTGCAAAGTCGGGGTGATCGGGGGGAAGTTCCGGCGGAAGTTCAAACGCCGCGTTTTCGTAACGCACCGCCGCCCCCGCTTCGGTTTTGCGGAAACCCGCCAGGTAGGCGGCGTGGCGCTCGGCGGCCGCCAGCAGGGCTTCGTCGCGGGTCTGCTCGAAGACGCGCAGCAGCGCCACCCCGGCGGCCGTGTAGTCGAATTCGCTGCGGAACTCTTCACGCGCGATCCAGGCTTTGAAGAGCCCGTAGACGAATCCGCAATATTGCGCCTCATCGGTGAGTTCGCTGGCGTTCAGCAGACCCTCCAGCCCGATCGAGTCGCCCCAGAACCAGACTTTCCAGGGATAGCTCATCAGCCGGTCGGCAGCCTTGCCGGCAATTTCCCGCACCTCTTCATCGCGCATTCCTTACCCTCATCGCCCGGATCGAGTCAGGGTGACCTCATGAAGCGTTTCACCATTGGACCGCCGACAATAGCAAAAGGGAAGAGAGATGTCAACACCGCGTGCATCCCTCCCGGCAAACCTGGCCGTGTACATGGCAAGGCCCGGCCAGCGGGTAATCACCCGATTAAATCTCTTTCTTGCCTGGGCAGTTGACTTCGTTTCGATTGCGCCTTACAGTGCGTGATGTACCGCTTCATAGCGAGACTAAGTTGCAGGGAAGGTGGGGAAGAGATCCATGCCGGTAACGATTAAGGAAGTTGCCAAGCGCGCCCGCGTGGCGATCGGCACCGTCTCGCGCGTCATGAATGACCAGCCGGGAGTTGATCCCAAGCTGCGCGCCCGCGTCGAGCAGGCCATCAAGGAACTGAACTATCGGCCCAACGCCCGCGCTCGCAGCTTCGCGCAGAATTCCACCTCGGTCATTTCCTTTATCCAGAGCAACCGCCATTTGCTCCATCCTTTCCACGTGGGTGTGCTGCAAAGTGTGGAAGAGTATTGCGCGGACGCCGGCTACCTGGTGCTCTTCACCAGCTACAACTACTCCCGCGAGACCAAACCGTCGGAGCTGCAACTGCCCAAGGTGCTGCAAAGCCACGGCGTCGCGGATTGTCTCATCCTGGCGGGCATGAACTACGAGAACTTCGTCGAAGCGGTGGAAGAACTGGATGTGCCGTTCGTGCTTCTCAAGAATACCTACACCGCCGGGGAGCGACCCCGCCCGCCGGTGGACATGGTGGGATGGGATGACTTTGCGGGGTCGATGGAAGCCACCCGGTACCTGCTCGAACTTGGGCACCGCGATATTTGGTTCATTGCCGACACTTCCCTCTCCTGGTACAAGGCGCGCTTCGAAGGCTATTCGCAGGCCATGCGCGATGCCGGCTTGGAGCCGCGCGGGCAAACCATTGGGCTTTCCGACAATCTCTATGCCAACGGTTACGCCTGCACGGAAATGATTCTGGACCAAGGCTACCCCGTCACCGCGGTGCTTACCGGATATGATGACATCGCTTACGGCGCCTGGGATGCCCTGGTGAAACGGGGCCTCAACGTTCCCCGCGACGTAAGTGTAGTAGGCTACCACGATGAAGACCAGGCGCAGTTCAAGATGCCGGGACTGACCACGGAGCGCGTGGACAAATTCGCCGTGGGCCGGCAGCTCGCGCGCATGGCCATTGAAAAACTCCGCTTCCCGGGCAAACGCTTGCCGGAGGTTGTCTTGCCGATGACCTTGGTGAAAAGAGGCACGACCCGCGTGCTGGTGCGGGAAACACCGGCTCTCTGAAGCGCGGGGCGGCCGCATGAGTGGCGGCCTCAGACCTCCGGCACAATTCGCTTGACATTGGGGAAGAGCTGCCCTAAGCTGCGTGCAAATGAAACGCTTCATGAACGAGGCGCGGAGCCCTGAAACACCCTCTCCGAGGGCGCTCGGACGGCGCCGTGCCTCCCGGCCGCCAAGGCGATGAAGCCGAAGTTTGGGAAGGAGGGCGTGACTGCCATGCGTTCACACATCAAGGTTCTCGGGATTTTCGCCACGCTTGTTGCCACCCTGCTGTTTTCAACCCTAGCCTTCGCCTCACTGGACCGGGGACAGATTCAAGGAACGGTGACCGACCCCCAAGGCGGTGTTGTGCCGGGAGTGGCCGTGGTGGTCACCAACGTGAATACCGGGGTTCAAGTCCGGCTCATGACCAACTCCACGGGATTTTACCTGGCGCAGGAACTGGTTCCGGGCAAATACACGGTCCGCGTCGAGGTCTCGGGATTCTCTCCCCTGGAAATTACGGGGCTAACGGTTACGGCCGGGACCACCACGCCCGCGGACGTGGCCTTGAGGGTGGGAGCCACCACCCAGAGTGTGGAAGTGAAGGCCGAGACCCCCCTCGTGGAGACCACGCCTTCGAACTTCACCACTGCCGTGGACAGAACCTATATTGAGAACATGCCGTTGCAGGGGCGCGACATTCAAACCCTGGTACAGCTCATTCCCGGAGTCATCCAATCCTCCGGTCCTTCCGGTTCAGCCTTCGGCTTCAACAGCCAGTTTGGAGGGTTCCCCGACCCATTGCACTTGGTGGGGTCCAGCATCAGCGCCAACGGCGGACAAGCCGGCGCCAATGCCTGGTATCTGGAAGGAGCCACGAATGGCACGGTGGGCGCGGAGTCGGTGGTGGTGAACCCCTCGCCGGATGCGGTGGGGGAATTTAACTTTGTGGATAACGGGTTGGCGGCCGAGTACGGACGCACCAGCGGCGCTGTCGTCAACGTGGTGCTGAAATCGGGGACGAACAAACTGCACGGCGATATTTACGAATACAATCGCAACTCCTATTTCAGCGCCACCAACCCCTTCGCCCAGCGCGATGCCAGCGGCAATCCCTATCTGCAACCCGCTGTGAACTGGAATGATTTCGGCGGCACGCTGGGCGGTCCCGTCTACCTCCCCCATGTCTACAACGGCAAGAACCGGACTTTCTTCTTTGCCTCGTGGGATATTTCTTTGCTTCATCAGCGGCAGAATAGCCTCTTGACGGTTCCCATCGCGGCCGAAAGAAATGGTGATTACACCGCGGACCCCAGGTTCGCCCCCAACTGTGGCCCCACTTACCCGGGCGTAACCAATTGCCTCTATGATCCGCTCACCACCACCGGGCCGGACGTGAACGGCTACTACCACCGTACGCCTTTTCCCACACCCGTCATCCCGCAAGCCCGCATGGACGCTTTGGGCAAGTTTTATGTGGGCAGTTTCCCCAACCCCAACTACGTGGATCCTTTGCAGCAAGGCCCCGGTGGCTGCGGCGACCTCTGCAACAACTACCTCGGTGCTGTGGGTAGCAGTATGACCACCCACAACGTCTCCGTGAAGGTCGACCACACGATCAACGATAAGCACAAGCTATTCGTCGCGTGGCTTTACAACCCCAGTTACTACACGAACTTCCGGTTTCCGTGGGACGGCCCCACGGCGCCGACCAACACCGGGGTGGCCGGAGCCCAGCCGTATAACACCCGCAACCAACTCGCGGAAATTGGCTTCACCTCCACTTTCACGCCGACCATCGTGAACGAAGTGCGGTTTTCGTTTGGCCGCCAGAATCTGGTTTCCTTGCCCAACCTCGAGAGCGTCACGGATAACCAAGCAGTGGAGCAGAAGGTGCAGGGCCTGAACTTCCTGCTCTACGAACCCTTCCAACCCGTGCCGACCGTCTCCTTCGAGCAGCCAATTGGTTACTACTCGAATTACACCGAGTTCGGGCCGTTGCAGTATCAGAACAGCAGTCTGGGGCAGCAGGCCTACACGTTGAGCGATAACCTCACCAAGGTCGTCGGGAAGCATACCCTCAAGTTTGGCATGCTCTTTCAGCGGAACAACCTTTGGACCAATTCCGGCTATGGCTACAATATCGGCTTTGACCATACTCTGACCAGCGACCCCTTTACAGGCCAGGGTGGCGACGGCCTCGCAACCTTCCTGATGGGAGCTGTGGGACAGGGTGGGGCCGGCACCGGCGTCCAATATGCTCCCTGGCAAACCAACGACAACTATGGTTTCTACGGCCAGGATGATTTTCGCGTGCGTCCGAGCTTCACTTTGAGCTTGGGACTGCGCTATGACGTTTACGGGTGGATTCGCGAGCGCCATAACATGCTGGCAAATTATGATTTGAGTGAAGAGAATCCCGTTGTCCCTTACAAGGGAGCCATCGTTTACATGGGGACCCCGGGCCATCCCGACCGGAATCTTTTCCCGGCCAACAAGAATAGCTTGGGTCCGCGCCTAGGTTTCGCTTGGTCACCCGGCGGCAATAAGAAGACCGTAATTCGTGGGGGTTACGGGATTGTCTACAGCAACAGCCTCTCCGCGCTTTTTGGGCAAGGGAACGGGGCCGTCAGCTCACCCGGTTCATCGATCGGGGCTTCCATCCCCATTACAGACTATTCGTATGAGACGCCCTCCTTCATCCTCAGCCAAGGGGCGCCCACGATCGTATTGCCGGACCTCACCACCAATCGTACCCAGGACGCTCAGCTCGTGGGAGTGCCCTCCAACATCTACGGCTTCATCAAGGCGCCCCATGACCCCTACGTGCAGCAATGGAGCCTCTTTGTTCAGCGCGAGCTGCCCGGCCATTTGGTCGTGAGTGGCGGCTACGTCGGCAGCCACGGCTTGCATCTGTTGGGTGAGGAGATCCGGAATCTCAATTACGTGCCCACCAAGGTTCAGCAGCAGATTCGTGGCAACATCAATAATGGTGTGTATCCCGTGGATCCCTCGCTCTCGGGCATTTGGGATTGCGGGCCGAACGGCGGTCAAACCGATTGCTCGGGTTGGTACGCTTTGGTTCCGTACCCGCAATGGTGGTCGGTGCAGAATCTGCTCTCACCCGATGGCTATAACCGGTACAACTCGGGCCAATTCCGGGTTGAGAAACGCTATTCGCAGGGTTTGAATTTTATCGTTGCCTATACCATTTCCAAGAATATGGTCAGTGAAGGATTAGGCGCGCTGGTGGCCAATACCACCGGTCCGACGACCATCAGCAACAAGGGCGTGGGACGCATCCGATATATTCCCGGAGCGGCGGGCGGCGGAGCGGCCGATGCCGGGCACGTCTGGAGTGGCGATCCTGACAACCGCAAGCTTTACGATGCCCTCGCTCCTGATGACACGCCGCAGGTCCTCAACATCGCCGGGACGTATGAACTGCCTTTCGGCAAAGGGAAGCACTTCCTGAATCAGCGGGGAGTGGCGAATGTGATTCTGGGCGGATGGAAACTGAGCCAGAATTGGAACCTCCAGAGTGGAGTTCCCATGTATTTTCAATCCGTGGCCTGCAATGACCTGTACGGCGCTCACAATAGTTGTTTACCGGATCTGGTCGGTAACCTCGCCGCCGGCCGGAGCAATGAAACACGGGCGCAGAAGGAAAACCAATGGTGGAATCCCAACGCGCTGGCGCCACCCTTCGGGAGCGACCCCACCCTGTTGTATGAGTATACGAATGGGATCGATCCAAATGGGAACCCGGTAGACCCCAACACCATCGACGCGTTCTGGAAATTCGGCAATAGCGGCCTGCGGCCTCCCTCGGGGCGAATCCCCGGCTACTGGGATGCCGACATGTCCCTGGGAAAGGATTTCCGCTTGAACGAGTCGAAATACTTCACCTTCCGCTGGGATGTGTTCAACGCGCTGAACCACCAGAGCCTGGGTGTCCCGAACAATTACTGGTGCTTGCCGCCTTATCCTGATGGCAGCGTCGACGCCACGCACGTGGTGGGGTGCCAGTTCGGAAAGATCACTGGTACACAGACAGACCCGCGTTCCATGCAGTTCTCACTTAAGTTCTACTGGTAGAGATCCTGGCGTCGGGTGGGTGTTGCTACAATGTAGGGTGAGAGTTGCCGACATGCCCAAGAATCTCTCCCGGCGCGACTTCTTCAGCGGGACCATTGGAACCGGCGCGGCCCTTTCTTTATCCTCACTCATTCCTGCGCGCGAGACATCTGACCCCACACCCAAAGGGCTCACCGGCGAGGCCATGGTCATTCATGTGCCTTCGCCTGCCGGACCGCCACCCCTGGGCGCGCCCGTGGAAACAAGCGTTCCCTTCGCGCGGGGCCGGTTGCGTCTGCCGGAAAAGCTGGCGGTCTACTCACCGGATGGCAAGCCCGCCCTCGCGCAATTCCGCTCCGCCCTGAATTGGCCGGACGGCAGCGTCCGCTGGCTGGCCGTAGCCTTTGAAGCCGCCGCGGGGCCCGGGGACTATATCCTGCGGAAAGGCGAGACCCCCCAAGCGCCGGATTTGGTTAACGAAGAGGCCGGCGTCGTCGTGGTCAATACCGGCGCCCTCACCCTCGGTATTTCATCTTCTGGAAAGGGGTGGATGGAAATCCTGGCCGCGCCTGACGCGGAAGGCACAGCTCAACCCGTCATTAAGGGAACAACGGCAGGCGACCTGGTGCTGACACGGCACGACGGCAAGGAATTTCGCGCCTCGCTTGATGGCAGCACGCGCCGCGTGGTGGTGGAAGAGCGTGGGCCCCTGCGGGCCTGCGTTCGCGTTGAGGGCCGATGTCGGGCACAGGATGGCGAAGCCTTATTCAACTATATCATCCGCTGCACAGCCTTCCGGGGACGTTCGGAAGTTCGTCTGGAAGTCACCTGGATCAACACCACGGATAATCCCTCCGAGCAACTCCGGGATATCCGGATGGTGTTCCCGTTTGAGTTTGAGCCGGACCGAATCGTTATCGGCTGCGATACCGGTGTGTACGATGGCCCCTTTCTGAAAGACTGGCCGGTGTATGTTCTACAGGAGGATTACGACTGGTATTGGGCCAGGACCCGCAACCCGGACGGACGGATCCAAAACCTTTCGAGCGGCGGCTGCAACGGCGAACACTCCCCGGGGTGGCTCGACGTGCAAAACCAGAACCGGTGCCTGGGGATTTGGGTGCCCAACTTCTGGGAAGAGTACCCGAATGAGATCGCGGTCAGGCGCGGCGAGCTGAGTGTGGGGTTGTGGCCGGAGCGGGCTATTGACCACCTGTTGAGCAAACCCTTGCTCCCCGCCAACCCCCAGGGCACGCCCTACTCGATGACTAAGTACTGGCCCATATTGCCTCACCCCTATTGGGCATTCCTGGACCGAGAGAAGAAGTGCCTGGACGCCCGGCAAGGCATGGCCAAGACCCAGGAGATCGTTCTGAGTGTCGCGGCGGACCGGGATAAGACTTCTACTTTCGAAGCGAAATGGTGGCGCAAAACACTGAAGCCCGTGCGAGGCCACGTGGACCCGGGATACGTGGCGAATACGGCCGCCCTGGGCCCTATGGCACCACCCGATCGCAAGGGCTTCCCGGAAGTGGAACGGCTATTTGATGAGAGCTTCGGGTGGTTGAATCGCCACATCGACCACTCAAAGTGTTACGGGAAGTTCGATTACGGCGACTTCAAATACTTCACCGCCTCGACCACCTACCTGTGTACTCCTAGCACCAAGTGGGAAAACGAAGGCGAGATGCCGCGGGAAGGTTACTGGCAGAACAACGAGGGAGACCAACTGCTCGGATTGCTGCTCTACTATTTCCGCACCGGCGAGCCTGCTGCCTGGGAACGCGCCAAGATTGCGGCGCGCCATCTTCTGGATGTCGACATGCGGCACCATCCCATCTGGGGGCTCTACACCCACAGCTACGGTCACTGCTACGTGGCCACCGCCGATGCCGGGGAGCCTGACCATTCATGGCTCTTGGGGTTATTAGCCTGGGCGGGAATCAGCGGCGACTCCACCGCTTGGAACTGGCTCCTGCGGTGCGCAGATTATCTGATGGGCTTGAAGCCGGATTTCATCCAAGGCGACGCCCGCACCACGTCCGTGCTTCTCCACATGATGTGTGAGTTCTACAAATACACGGGTGAGCCGAAATTTCTGGCGGCGAGCAAGGTTCCGGCGGAGATCCTTCTGAAATTCCAAAACCCCAATGGAAGTTGGCCCGCTTATCTGGGAAATCCGGAAAGGCATAACGAGACGGGATTCACCGATCATGCGATGATGGCCCTGGCGGAGTTCTACGCGCTCAGCGGTGATAAACCGTCCCTGGAGGCGCTCGAACGCGCCTTCTCATACACTTCCAGCGCGGACGGCATCGCGGAGAGCATGGATGTCTCACCCCTCACGATTTATGGCGTGGCCGCGCTTTTCGAAAAGACCGGCGACCCACGTTATCGCGAAGGGGTCGTGCGAGCCTTTGGGAAACTTTGCCGGACCCAGGACATTTCCCCTGACCCCTATGGACGGGGCGATACCTGGGCAGAGTGGGGAGTGAATAATCCCGAAGGCGCCAAAGGAACGGGTCGCCCGCCACAATTCCTGGGCCAGACACGCCCTGTGACTGTCGGCTTTGTCCTCTCCTTCGGCCAACCGAGCCTGGCGGCAATCACCGCACGGGATCGCGGTAGTGCAGGGTGAGTGGAATCTCGATATGCGGGACCTCTCCGCGGACTACTGATGGGCGGACAACTATGGGGGATACGATGCGACGCAAGGCCCATGCAGCTTGGACGGTGGCCACTTTTCTCGCGTTGATCTGCGGCTGTTTTCTCGTCGGCCGAACTGGTGGATCGGGGATGGCGCGCGCGGAGGACAGCGCGCGCGCCCCCAACGGGACTGCTCTTCCGTCTGTAGTGTTTCGAGAGGCCCGCCTGATCCAAATGCCGGGAGTTGATAACCCGGACTACAACCCCCACGAGATCGACTCGAACAGTCCCGCTCACTGGGACGGCGATGCATTCTATCTTTTCAATTCTTTTCTCCACCCATGGCGCAGTTCGGGCCCGGATTTGCTCCACCTGGGGCCACCCATTCCGGTGCATATGGGGAAGGTCAACGACCGGCTTTGGACCTGGATCGAGAGCACCTGGAAGGATGATGACGGCACGTTGTACGGAGCCTACCATTATGAGCCGGATAATCTCTGCGTCGCCAATGATCATCTCCCGACCGCACCCAAGATCGGGTGGATCAGGTCGTTGGACAACGGCGAGAATTGGTTCAACTTGGGTTTCGTTCTTGCTGCCGATCCGGCCAGCATTCGCTGTGACACCAAGAGTCCCTGGGACGCCGGAGGCGAGGGTGATTTTTCCGTGATCCTCGACAGCAAGAAGGAGTACTTCTACTTCTTCTTCAGTAGCTACGTCAAGGATTTCAAGGAGCAGGGGGTCGGCGTGGCACGCCTGCGTTACGCCGACCGCGATGACCCGGCGGGGAAAGCCCTGAAATGGCACAACGGGGCATTCAGTGAGCCGGGCATAGGAGGTCATTTCACTCCCATTTTCCCTGCTAAGGTCGACTGGCATGGGGGCAATGCCGACCTCTTCTGGGGCCCCGCGATCCATTGGAACACGTACCTTAACACCTATGTTATCCTCCTCAACCATGCCATAGACTCGAAGATGACCCAGGAGGGCATTTACGCCACCTTCAACTCCAACTTGTCGAACCCCGATGGATGGGCCGAACCACAGAAGATTCTTGATCGGGACAGGATACTGAAAGCCAGCAAGGGACTTCGTATCGACATGGGCACCGGTTGGTATCCTGAGGTAATTGGGATGGGGAAAGACGAAACCGACAAGTTGTGTGGGCGCGCCGGCCGATTCTTCATGAAGGGTGTGTCACGCCTGGAGATCGTTTTTTCTGAAGCCGGGTCAAATTGGTGAATGAGCATGCCGCCTTTCGGAGCGGAAATTGCTGCCGCGGAGTCAAGTGTGGGAATCTCGCACCCTGGGGAGATCTCCTGATCCCGATGATGGGGCGATACTGAGGGAACGGTTTTGGGGAGCGAGTTTATGCGATACCCTGCGCGGACGATTTGGCCGAGTACCATTGCTTTCCCGCTGATCTGTGTTCTTTTTCTTATCCTCCCAAGCGGGTCAGCGCCGGCTGCCAACCCGGAGACCAAGCCCCCTGCCCCGCCGGAGAGTAGTCTTCCAACTGTCGTCCTGCGTCCCGCGCCGCTCATTCAGATGCCCGGAGTCCCGGTTCCGGAACGCAGCCTGGATCATGAGGCCGACTCGAACAATCCCCTCCACTGGGACGGTGACACCCTGTATTTGTTCAACAATGAAAGTCACCCTTGGCGCTCCTCCGGCCCTGACATCGAGCACTTGGGAGGCCGCTTCTCGGTGGACCTGGGTGCTCAAAACAACAAGATGAACCTGTGGATCGAGAGCACCTGGAAGGATGATGACGGCACCCTTTACGGCGCCTACCATTACGAGCCCGACACGATTTGCTTCTCCAACCAACACATCCTGACCGCGCCCCGCATCGGCTGGCTAAGGTCCCACGATAATGGCGCCACCTGGGAAGACTTGGGTTTCATCATCGATGCCGATCCGTGTGCCATCAATTGCCAGACGAGCAGCCCGTGGGACTCCGGCGGCACTGGAGACTTCTCCTTCATCCTGGACCGGAAGAAGGAGTATTTCTATTTCTACGGCACGAGTTACGACCCGCGTTTTGAAGAGCAAGGCATCTTCGTCGCCCGCCTGTCGTATGCCGACCGCAACCATCCTGCCGGCAAGGCAACGAAATGGCACCACGGCGGATGGAGCGAACCCGCCTTGTGGGGACATGTGACGCCGGTGTTCCCGGCGGAACGTGACTACCACAAGCCGGATGGGTCGATGTTCTGGGGACCCGCCATCCACTGGAACACCTATTTGAACCTCTACGTGATGGTTTTGAATCACGCCCGGGACACCAAACTGAACGAGGATGGCATTTACATTACCTACAACCGCGACCTGGAAAATCCCGGCGGTTGGAGCAAGCCGCAGATGATTCTGAATCGTGAGGGAATCCTCCAGGCGACCACGATCGGAAAAGTCGTCGACGGCATGATGCTTGTCCCCAGGGGGGTCTATTACGGAGAGCTTCGGGCGGCCGGCGACGGCACGGTCATTGCCGACACGCTTTCCAGTGGGTGGTATCCCCAGGTGATCGGAACGGCAAAAGGCGAAACGGACACGATTTGTGGCCGCGAAGGACGCTTCTTCATGACCGGAATGTCGCGGCTGGGGATTACTTTCTTCAAGCCCGGAGAAAAGCTGCCGTGATTTTGTATTCGCGCCAGGGCAAGTGCCGCCTCTTAGATGAACGGGTTTGAACAGGTGACCTATGCGACAGAGATATCAAACTTTTTTCAAACTTGGCATCGCCGGCGCGGCCGCACTGCTGCTACTCATCGCCAGCCACCGGCGCACGGGTCTTGCCGCAGGTGTCGCGGACCAGGAAGCCGTGCCGTCGGTAGGGTTTGCGGATGCGCCTTTCATCCAGATATCGGGAGTGGACTCGAACTGCCCAGCGCACTGGGACGGCAACTCGCTTTTCGTATTCAACTCTTACGGCCATCCTTACCAGAGCTCCGGCCCTGACCTTGTCCACCTTGGCCCCCAAGTTTCCACCAAGTTGGGCGATTTGAACGACAAGCTGTACATTTGGATCGAAGCCACCTGGAAGGACGAAGATGATGGCGTCCTGTACGGCGCCTACCACTATGAGCCGGACGCGGTCTGCGTCTCCAACGACCATTTGCCCACCATGCCCAAGATCGGCTGGATTCGGTCCCTCGATAGCGGGGCCACCTGGGAGGACCTCGGATTCATTATCGAAGCCAAGCCCTGCGCGGTGCGTTGCTCGACGGCGAGCCCGTGGGATGCGGGCGGGACGGGAGATTTTGTTTTCTACCTCGACGAGAAGAAAGAGTATTTCTACTTCTACGGCACAAGTTATGACGCGCGATTCGAGGAACAGGGGGTCTGGGCTGCCCGCCTGCGCTACGCGGACCGCAAGAATCCTTCCGGAAAAGCCATGAAGTGGTATAAGAATGCCTGGAGCGAGCCTGCGCTGTGGGGCCACGTCAGCCCAGTGTTTCCAGCCACGCGTGACTACCACCAAAAAGACGGAGAGATGTTCTGGGGGCCGGCCATTCACTGGAACACCTACTTGCAGACCTATGTGATGTTCCTGAACCACGCGGTTGATACCAAGCTCACGCAGGATGGCATTTACATCAGCTTCAACCGGAACGTGGGGGACCCTCTGGGGTGGACTCCGCCGCGGATGATTCTCAACCGGGAGCAGATTCAGAAGGTCATGGCGGGAACCAAAGTCTCACCCACCAAACTCGAAAACGGGTGGTACCCGGAAGTCATCGGCACAGAAAAGGGCGAGACGGACAAGGTCGTCGGCCGGACGGGCCGGTTCTTCCTGGCGGGGGTTTCGAAGCAGACCATTACTTTCCTGAAGCCCGGCGAGAATGCCCACCCTTGAAATCGTGCTCGCTTCATTTCTGTCCAAAACCATCCGGAAAGGGGCATCATGTTGCCAAACCACCTCCCACGCCGTCAATTCCTCCAAGCATCCGCGGCCACTCTGGCAGCCACGCTCGTCCCTTGGGAACTCCACGCCGCCGGGGATGAGGAAATCCATTTATGCCCGCGGTCTTCCGCCCCCGCGCGGACCCTCTATGCGTTTCGCACGGGTGACCTGACCTCCTTTGCCTGGGATTTGCGGCTTACTCTCTCCTGCTTGCAAGGCATTGTGAACCGAACTCAGCCGAGCCTCTACCTGGTCCACGATCGCTACGACGAACTGTGGCTCGAGTGGTTACAGGAGCGAGGAGATGTGGCGCGAGTCCAGTGGCTGGAAATTGGGGAAGTCTTCGCGCGCTTTCTCCCCCAGGTTTCCCAGATGTTCGTGACGGACCCCGCCGTGCCCGCGAGCGTCAACGCCGCAACCATGCTGGCCGGTGTGCGAGGCGGGCTGGTGGCAACTCCCAACACTTTCGAACAGTTCAATCTACCGCTCGGATCCAGCCCCGATGCCAGTGATGTGGGGCTCGACCTCCGAACCCTCCGGTGGCAAAAGGACATCGACGCCTACCGTTGGGTGTTCCAACAAGTGGGTGACGGTTTTTCCAGGCAGGCTTTATCCATCCTCTCGCCGGAAGAGGTTGCCCTCCGGGACTACCTGGTGGAGTTCAAGATTCCCATCCTTTGGATTTCCGGACCGCAGGACGTGGAATCGAATCCCAAGGCCTCGTCGGATGCCGAGTTGATGTTTGCGCAAGAAATCATGATGCAGTGGCCGCCGAATATCCCCTGCCTGGGCTGGCCAGGCAGCGGGGATAAACAGGGGGGCATCGGCGAAACCCCTGGCGTCCGGTTAGCCAGCCGCTGCGCGAAGTTCACGCCCTGCACAGCTTTTGACGCTTACTCCCCGACGGTCGGGAATCTTTCCGTTCATTCCGGAACGAAAGCCACACTTCAACAGCACATACCGCCGGTAAAATTGCAGCCGCAGAAAGTGTACTTCGCCTTTGTTCGATCGGACGGCGATGGGTGGAATTTCCAGCGGCATTACTACCGGAAGCTTTTTGATGATCCCCAACATGGCAGCGTCCCCATTGGGTGGCAGATCGGTTCCACGGCCTTTGACGGTCAGCCTGACCTGCTGGATTATTACTACAAGCACGCCCGGCCGGGAGACTGTTTTGTGAATGCGCTGACCGGGCTCGGATACATTCACGAAGAGGACTACGCGATGAACTACCTGCCCGAGCAACGCGATCAGATTTGGCGTGAGTATCTGCGGCTTTCGGAGGTCTATCGCCGGCGGCTCGATGCCACTGCTATGGCCACTTACTCGGAGATGCGGCCGGAGTTGTGGAAGCTCATCGCCGCCATGCCCGGCATCAGCGGCATCTTTGCCAATTACGGAAGGAGCCGGGTCACGAACTTCGAGAATCTGGTCACGACCGTAAACAACGTTCCCATCTTCCGGGCGGTTAATCGGCCTCCTGGGCCCTTTACCTTCACTCCCTCCGCCCGTCGCGACGCGGAAGACTTCATGGTCAACGAAGTCAAGCGGTGGACTCCGCCGCAACGACCCGCATTTCTGCACGTGTTCCTGGCGAATTGGCTGACCACCATGGAGATGGCCACGAATATCGCTCGAGGGCTGGGGCCGGAATATGTGGCGGTACGCCCCGACCAGCTTGGGCCTTTGTATCGGCAGTCTCTCGGCGGCTGAAAGCTGTGACGTGCACTTACCCTTCCCGAAACATCCCGTCGCTGGACAGCCCGCCAACCAATGAGAGCCCTTCCTGGGCGACGAAGGTCACCGTGGTGCTCCACGTCCCATGTGGGGGCAGGCGTGCCGCTCGGCCTTGCTCGATGGCTGCTTCGATTTGTTGGGGACGTGATGTGCAGGGTTCGAGTAGTACCACATGATACCCACGCCAACCGCCGTAAGTGGCGAAAATCCAGCAGGAGCGGAGGACCTCGGGAGAGAAGGTAAATCCTGCGGTGAATCGTAAAGCCGAGTCGGTAATGGCGCACCAGCCCTCGTGATAGCCATGGCCATAGAGGAAATACACCTCGCGCGAGGAGGAAGCGCAGACGGTTCGCAGGTCGGTGGATGCGCCGCCCCGATGGGCTAGAGGCCAGGGAAATGACTGTGGGGCGCCGGTGAGTGTGCCCAGGTAGGATGGCTCCAAGTCCACCGACATCGGGGGAAAGTCGATTCGGCTCCCCTCCGGCACCGCCATGGCGGGATGCAGGGCGAAAATAAACGGCAGTTCGATGCTGGTAAGATTCCGGATGGTGTAAGCCACCTGGAGCTTGGCCGCATCGCCACCCAGGGACAAGCATTTCTCGACGGAAACGCCACTGATCGGTGTCTTGCAGTTCAGTCGCAAGGTGGGGGAATCAGCCGCCGCTTCTTGCGATACCGCCCAGGGAAGAGACCAGATTTCACCGTGGTCGGGAAATCGCTCACCGTTGATTTCCCCCGGGGCGGCGGTCGGAAACATCTCCTCCCAGCCGCCACACCATACATTGTCGAAGCCCGTACCAAACGCAACCTTCTGCGGGTTTATGCGAGGGTTATGCCAAAGAACCTCGCGATCAAGCGGCTTATATACGATGCTCCAGATTCTGCCGCCCAGCTCCGGCAGAACCACCACCCGAAGATTCCGGTTCTCGAGGATGATGGCTGAATGTGAAAGGTAGGTCCAACGGTCGTCAATGGATGGCATTAGTAAGATTACTCCCGGGATCCCGCTTTTCGGCAGAAGAAGAGGCCCTGTTTTTGCGCCTCGGCATGAGACACGCCATGAGACAAAAGCCCGGCTGATCAGCCCTAAGGCGGCCGGCAGGACGACCCCCGCAGCACAAGTGTACCAGAAGCCCAACCCAGATGATGTACCCGAACAAACAGAGCACATAGACGCCCGCGAGCTTGGCGATCCCTGATTGCCGGATCATTGTTATCTTCCATACGCGGGCCGCGCCGCAGTGATATTCCTGCTTGACGGGCATCCCTCGAACCATGGTAGCTTTTCGTTCGGAAGTGCGAACACCACACGGGAGCCACGATTTAGAGGTTCGGCCACGGACGCAAATTAATATGTGTGCGTGTGATGCAAATTTAGAGGTTAATGTAGTTGTGTCCTTGCAAAATCGCATGCCTCCCGCACAAAGTGAGTGACGAGACCTCGCGGGGAGAAAGCGGAGAACCCTGAATCAGATCTGCGCGAGAGGCCGGTAGAGTAGGAGAGAGGGCGACTCCGCGAATGGGGTGACCCACTCTCCCCTCGACGAACCGGACATGAAGATTTCCCTCATCCGGCTCTCGGGAAAGTTTCCGACCACAGGCATGCGCTGGTCGTCACGTTCGAGGACGGACCAACAACTGCAATCCCATTTGCAGGAATTGCTGGGTGTAGGTCTTTCCCTCGGGCGGACGGAAGGGCCGCTGGCTTCTCCGTCCCACGTGGTAGTAGAGACGTTGCAGTACGAAGGTGTTGATCCACCCGTAAGCCGCGCGTGGATATCCGAAACCGAAGTAGTTGCCCCAACCTTTCAGGTGTCGATTCAGCTCCGCAATCAGTCGCGGCAAGGGCTTATGACTTTGAGCATAGCCGGTCATGGCCCGTAGTCGATCCCGCTCCCGTTGCACCGCCTTCTTCGATGGCACCACATTCAGATAACGCCCGCGACCCGGCTGGCTGCGGTCGTAGCGAAACGTGTACCCTAAAAAGTCCAGGCTCGCTTTCTTCTCTTTCAGGTTCACCACTTGCGTCTTCTCGCGATTGATCTCCAACCCCATCCAGGTTTCCAGCTTCGCCTCGATATACCCGCTCAGCTTCGGACTCACATAGCGGGGGGCCAGCACGACAAAATCGTCGGCATAGCGCACCAGCTTCGCCTTCGCCCAACGGGCCGGCCCTTGCGAGCCGTGGAACACTTTATCGAACCAATGCAAGTACAGATTCGCCAGCAACGGAGAGATCACTCCGCCCTGCGGTGTTCCCTGTTTAGGACGGCTCACTTGCTGCGTGCCGCCCTTCACCTCCGGCGCTTCCACCACCGGCGTCTGCAACCACATCCGAATCAGCTTCAGGACCGAACGGTCCGCGATCCGCATGCGCAGACACGCCTGCAGTTTGTCGTGAGGAATCGAATCGAAGTAGCCCTTTAAATCCGCGTCATACACCGCCTGATACCCGGCTCGCAAGTGCCCGCGTATCTCCGCCAGAGCCTGGTGCGCCGAGCGTCCCGGCCGGAACCCGTACGAACAATCCAGGAAATCCGCCTCAAAGATCGGCTCCAGAATTAACAGGGTCGCCATCTGTGCCACCCGGTCCCGCACCGTCGGTATTCCCAACGGTCGCAGCTTCCCATTCTCCTTCTCGATGTAAACGCGTCGTACCGCTTCCGGCGCGTAGCTCTTCGTGCGCAGAGATTCCTGCAAGTCATCCAAAAATCCCTTCACTCCGGCGGGAGAGGCTTCAATCTGTGTGATCTTCACCCCATCCACACCCGGAGCGCCCCGATTGGCGCGCACCCGCTCCCATGCCGCTTCCAGCGTGTCCCGCCGATAAATCCGGTCATACAGCACATAGAACCGGAACTTCGGCTCCTGCTTGGCCTTTTGGCCCAACTTCTGTCTCAGAAGAGAGAGTTTTCCCGGCAGCATTGCCTCGCGCTCGCTGCTCATCAGCGGCTCTGCGCTCTGCTTCCGTTCTTCCGTAGTGGGGGTCTTCTCCAAGCGGACTTCTCCTCCTCTTACTGAAGTTCACTTCCTCTGAGGCCCCTTCGCTCCACGGTCGTTACCCGCTTCGCCGCTACTATGAGCCCCTCCGACTCCCGACGATACAGCCCTGAAGGTTATTTATTCCCCCCAGCGCCTGGGGTTGAGTCTCCTCTTCCCGGTCCCGTCGGGTCTCCCAGGTTCCTCGACCGATCTGTCCCCGCGCGCCGTCTCCTACCACCCCGGAAGGTCCCATGGGTGCTCCTACCCATTACTTCCCCATCGGTGTCAGGCTTCACCACTCTCTGGCGGGCTGGCCACCTTCGTCTCAACTAACGAGGCCGAAATGAGTTCGCTTTCGCTACGGCTCACGAGTTCGCCCCTGCAAGGCTTCGCCAGTGGGATCACTCCCACTCACGCTTGCCGGGCTACTTGTCGAACGGGTAATCTACAAGGTGAACTCCTTTCAGTTCACAAGATCGGCCAGGCTTGTCCTGGCACTCCAGAGTCATTTGTGAACCCACCGGAGGGTCATGGAAGACTCGTTTCCGGAGAGAGATTTCACATGAAGAGACCCATGGCTATTGACTTTAAAGCTATATTCCTTGCCGCCGCCTGCGTCATCATGTTGGGGGGCAGTCTGCCGTTCATCAAGGCTGCCGACCGAGTTCCCCTTTCGACTGGCGCCAGACTGACGCCGGCGCAAAGGCGGAGTTCAGTACCCGCAAAAAGAAAGTCTCTTCCCGCTCCGAGTCTCAAGGCAGCGCCTGTGGCTGCCGGCCCCACGAACCATGCGGGAAGCCCCGCTCCTTTAGCGGCGGTACGGGTTGCACGTAACGGCGACGTGACTGCATCGTTGCAGGAGCGACTCGATCGTCAGGAAAAGTTGCTTGCCCTTCAGCAGCAACAGATCGCCAAGCTCGTCGCCACGCTGGATGAGTTGATGAATTCGCTCAAGAGCGCTCACGAGGCTTCATCTCAACCTGCGCCGGAGCACCAAGGCCCCGAGGCTGGGACTCCCCCTTCGGTGACAGCGCGGGTGCGAACGGGAGACGCCGCGGCGAATCTAACGCCAGGGGTGACCGCTGGCGGCGAGACCATGCACCTCAACCTCCTGGCGAGCCTTCAACTCCCCGCCTCCCCACCTCCCGCGGGTCTTGTTCCCTCCGCCAGCTTGGCTCCCGCGACCGCATCCGCACTGGCATCGCCTGTGGCCCCCCAGGCGGCGTCGGACCAAACCCAGCCTTACACGACTCGATTGGAAACTCTCAGCCGGCAGGTGGCAGGCATCTCCAGGGGAATCGCAGGTTTCAGGTTCAGCGGAGATTTTCGGGTGCGCGCCGACGGGGTTTTCCGCTCCTCGAACGCTGTAGCGGGCCCCGAGCAGGATGCTCGGGCGCGTTACCGGGTTCGGCTGAACTTTGATAAGGGAATTGATCCGCAGTTGGATGCTCATTTCCAACTGGGCTCGGGAACCTTTGAGAATCCCTTGACGGACAACACCGACTTTGGCGGAGGCATTGTCAAGGGGCCTATTTTCTTGAGCGAAGCGTGGGTTAATTATCACCCCAACTCCAACCTGAGCTTCCAAGCGGGGAAAATGCCGGAGGTCTTGTCGGATTTCACTCGCTTCATGTGGAGCAATAACGCCAGATTCAACGGTTTCCAAGAGTCCGTCGGAACATCGCCCGGCGGCAGTCCCCTGGGAATCATCCGAATTAGTCTTCGGGCTGGTCAATACATTCTTACGAATCCCAACATTCAGGTCTTGCCCACGGCCGCGCAATGCGCGTCTGCTTCACCACCGGCTGCTTGCCTTTATCTTCAGGCGGGGTACAAGCCCGGTGAAAATGTTCGTTCTGCCGACCTTTTTGACGAAGGCTTGTTTGTGGATGGAAGGATCAAGCCAGGCTTGTCCCACTATATATTCGGCAACTTCCTTTCCTATCGGAACGCTAACCAGATTGCTCTGGGATCCACCAGCAGCGGTTTCACGTTACTCGCCAATAACGAACTGGGACTCGACATATCCGGCCCGCTGCCGGGGACGGGCTCCGCTACGACGCTGCCCGGGGGCGGCATCTTCAGCGCCAGCCACTTTCAGATTGGTCATTTGTCTTACCGCGTCACCAAGGAAGGTATGATGTTCCGCGGCGAGGAATTTCCCATTTTTGTGGACATGCAAGCGAGCCGCAACTTTGGCACAAGTTTCCTGCGCAATGCCTGGATGGTGACGCTCAACGCCGGCCAAATCCGGAAGGCGGGAGACGTGAGGTTCCTCTACTTCTACTCCGTGAAGGACGCTAATTCCATGGTCTCCGAATTCACGGACAGCCAGTTGGGCACAAACTCCGGGGTCAATGTCCGAACCCACTCCTTCCGGTTTGATGTGGGCTTGGCAAAGTTCTTGCAGTGGCAGAATATTTTGTACATACAAAATGAGATCAGCCCCAACGATCCAGCTCGGCATTTCTATGTCCCCATCCCGCAGGGAGCAGCAACCCAGTTTCGGGTTCAGAGCAGCCTGTTTGCCAATTTCTGATGTGTCCCGCGGGTGCAATGGAATGTGGGTTTGGTGGCCGAAACAAGAAGGCGGGGGTGGCGCAGGACCAGGCGGAACGAGTCCCTAGTTGTTTGCAATCAGCACAACGGAGAAGGGTGTATAACCTACAGTGAACATCTTCGAACAGACCCTCTTGATCGGGTTGGGATCGTTAGCAGCGGGCTTTCTGGGAGCGTTGACCGGGCTGGGGGGCGGCATTGTTATTACGCCGCTTCTCACCGTGCTATTTGGAGTTGATATCCGTTATGCTATCGGCGCCTCCCTGGTTTCGGTTATTGCCACTTCTTCGGGGGCCGCAGCCGCCTATGTCAAGGAAGGTTTGACCAACATCCGCATCGGGATGTTCTTGGAAATCGCCACGACGGTGGGCGCGGTGGTGGGAGCTTCCGTCGCCTCGCGGCTTCCCGTTTCCACGATCAGTGTCATTTTCGGAATCGTCCTCCTTTTCTCCGCTTACGCTTCGACCCGCCCAGCGCCCAAGACCAGCTCCGAAGGTCCCCCCAACCGCCTGGCAGAGATGCTGAAGATGAGCTCCACCTATCCCGCGATCCAGGGCATCCAGAGCTACCACGTGCGCGGCGTCCCCGCCGGATTCGGCTTGATGTTTGTGGCGGGGGGTCTCTCCGGACTCCTCGGCATCGGCTCGGGAGCGCTCAAGGTGATCGCCATGGACCAGGCCATGCGCATCCCGTTCAAGGTTTCCACCACCACCAGTAACTTCATGATCGGGGTGACGGCGGCCGCCAGCGCGGGGGTATATCTCCAGCGCGGGTACATCGATCCCGGTCTTACCATGCCTGTCATGCTGGGCGTGGCGCTGGGCGCGCTGCTGGGCGCGCGCGTTTTGGCCAGGACACGCACCGCCGCGCTACGCGTGGTTTTCGGCATTGTGGTCGCGGTGCTGGCTTTCGAAATGATCTATCACGGCTTGACCGGGAGGCTCTAAGATGAACCGGCCGTCAGTCGTCTGGAACGATCAGCGAGTTGAAATCATCGTGGCCAATCTGCTGCGCGCCGGTGTCTGGCTCGCCGCGTCGGTGGTCGCCCTGGGAGGGGTTGTCTACCTCGTCCGCCATGGCCGCGAGATGCCCCAGTACGCCAGGTTCGTGGGAGAACCCTCCGAGTATTGTACGGTTTCAGGGATTATCCGGGGTGCCGCGACGTTTCACGGCCGCAACATCATTCAACTCGGTCTGCTGCTCCTGATTGCCACACCCGTAGCACGCGTGGCCTTTTCGGTCGTGGCATTTGCGCTGGAGCGCGACCGGCTTTACGTGGTCATCACCCTCATCGTCCTCGCCGTCTTGTTGTTCAGCCTCGCCGGCGGGCACCTGTGACCAGCTCACCGCCACTCCCATGGTGTCACCATCCATGGCGCAGGGGTGTCCTGCACGCTCACCAGCTCACCACCATGACGGCAAAGGGTTGGAGGGTGATTTGGCCGCCGGACAGACTCACGCTCCGGGCAGGGCCTTCTCCGGATTGCAAATCCACTGTCAAGGCGCTGGCCGTGTCGGCATCGGGCAGTGGGACATCCATGGCGAAACCGGTCTTGTTCACGAGCAGCAACTTGTGTCCGGCAGTTGTAACGAAGGCCTGCGTCTCCACATCGGCGTTGGGGACGCTCAGGTCGGTTTCCACCATCTTGTCGCCGGGATGGAAGGAGTCCTTGATCAGCTTCAGAACCCAGAATCGCGCGGTGGGCTGGTTGGTCGTCCAGTCCATCATGCTCACGCTGGGAAACTGCGAGGGGTAACCCACCAGTTGCGATTCGCCGACGATATCGATCTGAAGGCGGGCGAGCTGGAGGTAGAGGTATGCGTAGAGAGCCCCCGACAGGTTCCAGTAGGCCGGCGGCGGAGGCACGCTGTCGGCGGGGGTGTTATCGGTGGGCAGGATCGTGCCCAGCTCGTCGATATCGGTCTTGGTCAGCGGTGCGAGTTGCTTGCGAAGGGCCTCGATCGAACGAACCGCACCCAGAAACCCATCGGCCTGCTGGAAGAAGGTGGAGGGCCAGTCGTCGATGGTTTGGTCGGCCGGCGGACTGGCATAGAAGTGGTAGGAGATGTAGTCCAGGGGAATTCCCGGCTGGTGATTGGACGAATCGAGGAAATACTGGATAAAGTCCAGATCACTGCCGGGCGCGGCAAGAGCCATCCCCATAAACTTGGTGTCCGGGCTGGCGCTGCGAATGCCCGCGACGATCGCGTCATAACGCTTGACGTAGTCTTGCGGCGTCGTGCTGTGCTCAAATTCGACCTCGTTCAGCACTTCCCAGATTGGGAATTGGTAATGGTAGCCGGACGCGTGCGGCACCCCGTTCTCATCGGTAAAGCCGCCGTCCACATACCAACTCACCAGCCGGTTATAGTAGCCGCTCAGCTCCTGGCAGGTGGGGTCGCGCAAATCGGTGCCCTGCTCGTAATCCCATGATTCCTGGTCGGGGTCATCGGGGTAACTGACGGGCGCGTCGGTCACAAACATCCATTCCGGGATGGTGCTGAAATTCACGACCACCGAGTGTCCTGCCGTGGCATTCATGAAGTCCGCCATCATGGGATCGATGAGGCTGAAGTCCCACGACGTCCCCAGCGAAGTCGGCGGTTGCAGTTCGGCCACCGCCAGCTTGGGATAAGGCAACCACGGCACATAGCGGACGTAATCCGCACCCAGTTCATTTAAAGCCTGATAGGCAGCGATGCTCAGCGGCTGGCCAGGTCGCAAGGGCGGGTTCACCACCACCTGAAGCGTCGGCGTCGTGTTCGTGACGACCGTGGTCTTATCCCACTGGATTTGCAACCCCTGTTGTTGGGCGTTGTTACCTCCACAGGCGACGAGGCCCGACAGGCAGGCAAGGCCCGCCATCGCCAACCCAGCGCTGCCCATGAGTTCCCATTGCCTTGAGTGTGAAGCAGGATTCGTATTCACCAGCTCACCTCCGTTAGCGCAAAGGGTTCCAGCCGGAATTTCCATTTTGCCTTTCGGGCTGCAAGAAAATATACACCCAACTGGCCGGCTCGCCATTTTTGTGCATTCGGTCCGAGGCCTATCGTGGGCGGCATGCCGCGTCGGCGACACCACCGATGAGAGCGGCTGGACGCCGACCGTCTGGATGTGGAAATTGGTCGCCGGCTGCTCCCGCATTGTCGGGTGGCCGGCCAGGGCCTGAGCGTCGACGGCAAAACCTTGCGCGGCGCTCACGACCCGGGCCAGACCGCTCCCCATCTGCTCAGCGCCATCTTGCACCAGGAAGGGGTGGTGGTGGCGCAGCGCGGTGGGTGAGAAAACCAATGAAATCCCTCAACTGCCCCACCACATCCCCATGAGCTCGACTTTGACGCTACCCTGGGGAGGCGGCATTTGATGTTGATTGGCGGGGTGAGCAGGCATACAATCGAGGGTCGATAAGACGCTGAAATCATTAACTCGTCCAGGGGCGTTTACCTGGTTCCTTTTGGAGTGCTGGGCATGGGGGGTCGAGAAATGCGCAAAAGTGACCGTGTCTATCTGGAGATCCCAATCATCATCTCGGGAATTGACAATTCGGGTCGGGAATTTGAGGAGAGAAGCAAAACTCTTGTACTCAGCCGACGAGGCGCCAAGATACTCTCCAATCACACTTTGGTGCCACAGCAGAAGCTCATGATCCGGTGTTTGAAGACCGGCTTGGACACGGCGGTACGAGTAGTAGGCCCCATCATGGGAGAAGAGGAGGGTTGCCAATTTGGCGTAGCACTCCTGCACCCGGAAGTAAACGTCTGGGGCATCAATTTTCCATTGCTGGACGGCACGGAGACCGCAGCCGGGCGCGTGTTTCTTGCGTGCACAGATTGCCACGCTCAGGAGGTCGTGCATCTGGACGTTTTTGAAATGGAAGTGCTTTTAGCGAATGAATGCCTCTCGCGCGTCTGCAAGCAGTGCAACGATACCACCTTGTGGATGCGGTCCGCGTCGGGAGAGGGATGGATTCCGTTCGGCCGAGCGGCATTCGAATCCCGCCATACTGTACAGGAACGGAAGATGCCTCGCATCAGGCTCAAGGTCGATGCGTGTCTCCGTCACACCGTGCATGGCGAAGAGGTCGTGCCCACGGAAAACATCTCGCGGGGAGGTTTTCGCTTTGTAAGCCGCAAGGATTATCCTCTGGGCACCATTATTGAAGCGGCCTTGCCGTATTCACCGGGAGCCGCCAACATCTTTACTCCCGCAAGAATCGTCTATAAAGAGGAGGTTACCGCCAAGGGGACATTTGCCCACGGAGTCGCCTATGTCCCTTCGCCGTTGGCCCCCTCGCTTACGGGGATGCGAATCACCCTCCCCAAATAGCTGTGCGAAGCACCTTGGAGTGCGGCGGCTCGACGCCGCCTTTGCTCGCCGCGACTCGTCGCGGCGCATCACCGACCGCTGACGAGTCAGCGGCAGAAAAAACGGCGTCGAGCCGCCGCACTCCAAGGTGCTTCGCACAGGGGCATCGACGATGGCAAGTCGGAAGGGCAGGGCCGAACGCCGTTCGGTCCTACACGGACTGTGAGCTGTCGGCTGTTAGCGGTTGGCTCCTCACCGCACGGGCGTGGTGGCGAGCCTTTTTGGCCCCGCCTCCAGGACGTGATCGGGGCACTCGCGCATCATGAGTTTGAAGTTCTCGATAAAGCGCGCGGCCAAGGCGTCGTACTTCTTGTAATACTCCTCGCGGCTCGGCCAAGTGTTGGCGGGATCCAGGATTTCCGTGGGCACGCCCTCGCAGGTTTTGGGCACGTCAAACCCGAAAACAGGATCCTGGTGATATTCCACTCTCTGGAGCTTGCCGCTCAGCGCCGCGTTCAGCAGCGCGCGCGTATGATGGATGCTGATGCGTTTGCCCACGCCGAAGGGCCCGCCTGTCCAACCGGTATTCACCAGCCACACGGCGGCCTGGTGCTTGACGATCTTCTTTTTCAGTAGCTCGGCATACGCGTAAGGATGATGCACCATGAACGGCCCCCCGAAGCAAGTGCTGAAGGTGATTTGGGGCTCGATGCCCAAGCCGATTTCCGTCCCGGCGATCTTGCTGGTGTAGCCGGAGATGAAGTGGTAGATGGCCTGGTCGGGAGTAAGCCGCGCGATGGGCGGCATCACGCCGGAGGCGTCGCAAGTGAGGAAAATGACGTTCTGCGGATGCCCCGCATGCTTTTCGGGAAGATGGTTGTAAATGTACTCGAGGGGATAAGCGGCGCGCGTGTTCTCGGTGATCTTGTCGTCGTTCAAATCGATGTGGCGCGAGACGGGATCAAACGTCACATTTTCCAATATTGTCCCAAAGCGACGGGTGACCGCGTGAATTTGCGGTTCGGCTTCTTCAGAAAGACGGATGACCTTGGCGTAGCAGCCATCCTCGAAATTGAAAACTCCGTTGTCGCTCCAGCCGTGCTCGTCGTCGCCGATCAGGTGGCGGTTGGGGTCGGCGGAAAGGGTGGTCTTGCCGGTTCCGGAAAGGCCGAAGAAGATGGCCACATTGCCCTCGTTGCCGACGTTGGCCGAGCAGTGCATCGACAGCACGCCTTCCAGCGGCAGCAGGAAGTTGAGCACGGTGAAGATGGTCTTTTTGATTTCGCCGGCGTAATTCGAGCCGCCGATAATGGCCAGGCGCTCGCGGAAATTGAGGATGATGAATGTGTCGGTGCGGGTGCCGTCCACCATGGGCGAAGCCAGGAAGCCCGGCACGGCGAGCACGGTGAATTCCGGCACGTGCTTCTTCAGCTTGTCCTGATTGCGAACTTTCAGAAACATGGTGCGCGCAAAGAGGCTGTGCCAGGCCTTCTGGGTGATGATGCGAATGGGCATGGAGTACTCGGGATCGGCCCCGGCATAACAGTCCTGCACAAAAACGTCGCGGCCCTGCAAGTACCCTTGCAGACGCGTCAGTAGCGAGCCGAAGTTCTCGCCGGTGAAAGGACGATTGTAGGTGCCCCACCAGACGCGATCTTCGGTGGATTGCTCACGGACCACAAACTTGTCAGCCGCGGCGCGCGCCGTGTGCTTGCCGGTGTTCACGAGCACGGGTCCCAAGTGGGTCAGGGTGCCCTCGGAGCGAAATATGATCTCCTCGTAAAGCGCGGCGGTGCTCAGATTCCAGTACACGCGCCGCAGATTCACCAGACCGTGGTTCTGTAACCCATAGTCACTCGCCAGAACTCCGGCCTCTTTGGATGCCGGGGAAACGATGTCGAGATAGATGTTCATATGAATTCCTTAGTAGGTGTCAGGTGCCAGGTGTCAGGTGTCAGGCCGCCGTCGGAAGTTCCTTCAGCTTTTTCGTTAGCCCCGATAACATCCGATCCACTTCTCGCACCATTTCGAGTGCGCACTTCACCTCATCCATGGGAATATACAGCCGCGTGATGATAAGCATATGCGTCTCAAGCTCCATCAGAGAGCCGCTGGCGATTGATAAGTGGCGGAGATAATCGCCTAGGTGCTCCCTGCCATGCCCTTCGGCAATATTGGCAGGAATCGAGACGGCAGCCCGCTGAATCTGGGCGATGAGTCCAAACATCTCGGTCTTCGGCAGGAGCCTGGAAACGCGGTATGATTCAACGACCAGATCCATCGCTTTTTCCCAGACCTTTAGTTCCCTGTAACTCTTCACTGTTCCCTGCCTCCGCCCCCGGCAACTAGTACCCACGGGCGTAACGCCTGGCACCTGGCACCTGATACCTGACACCTGGCACCTGACACCTGGCACCTGACACCTGGCACCTGACACCTAGCTTTTCACAACCAATCCCTCACCAACTTCCGGTCGCCGAGGTAAAGCTCGTTGGCCGAGTTGGGATCAAGCGCCCATTGAATGCGCTCCAGTCCTTCCGTGATGTCCTTCATGGCGCCGCAATAGCTAAGGCGCAGATGGCCCTCGAAGCCGAATTCCTTGCCTGGCACCGCCACCACCCGCACCTTCTGGAGCAGGAAATTCGCCAGTTTCTGCGAATCCTTCATGTAGGCGCTGAAATCCGGGAAGCAGTAGAACGTGCCATCGGGTTTCGCCACTTTCACGCCGGGGATGGCCTCCAGGCGGTCGAGCATGACGTTGCGATTGTTCTCGAGCGTCATGCGCAAGGCTTCCACCGAGGACTGCACGCCGTTCAGCGCTCCCACCGCCGCCCATTGCGAGGGCGCCGCGGGGCCCGAGGTTTGCTGCGATTGGATGTTCCCCATCGCTTCCGTCAACTCGCGGTTGGCGATGGCCCAGCCGATGCGGAATCCCGTCATGGCGTAAGTTTTCGACACACCGTTAATCACCACGAGCTTGGATTGCTCGAGCGGCGTCTGGGCAAAGTCGTAGCAGATCGGCGCGCCCTTGCCATTAAACACCAGGCGGTTGTAAATATCGTCCATGATCAGGTAGAGGCTTTTCTTCTCGCAGAATTCCACCATCTCCGCCACGAATTCGCGCGAGTACATGGCGCCGGAAGGATTGTTGGGGCTGTTCAGTATGATCGCCTTGGTGTATGAACCCACGGCGTCGGCCATTTCGCGAACCGTGGGGTAAAACGTGCCGTCCTCAGCCGTCACCACCACCGGCACGCCTCCCGCGAGCTTCACCATCTCCGGGTAACTCACCCAGTAGGGTGCGGGAAATATCACTTCTTCCTTCGGGTCCAGAATCGCGTGCAGCAAAACCATGAGCGCTTGCTTGGCCCCGCCGGAAACCAGAATGTTGTCCGCGGAGACCAGCTTGCGGTAGTGCTCCTCGGTGTAGCGAACGACCGCCTTTTTCAAAGCGGGGATGCCATCGGGCGCCGTGTAGCGGACTTCGCCGGTGTTCAGCAGCGAGGTGCAATTGATGATGGCATCGATGGGAGCCTTACTTTTCGGCTCACCCCCGCCGAGGTGAATCACCGGCTCCCCTTTTTCCCTGAGGAGTGCGGCGGTTTCATTCAGCTTCAGGGTGGGCGACTCGCTGATGGATCTGGCTAGTTGACTGAGGCTCATAGTGGTTCATTCCTTCTCATAAGGTATTCCTGGCTGGTTCCGTAAGCGCGGAAGGCACTTACGGCCGCCAGCCCCGCTTTTTTATAGGAAGCGTGACCGTTCCGCAAGAAGAAAAAGCTCCCATCTTCGAGCGGCATGATTTTTGAGGGGAAAGCGTGCGAAAAATACCCCGCGGCCTTTCCAGCCAGCGACTTAGGAAGGCGCTTCGGCTGAAGGGCTCATAAGAACCTAACGAGCGGTTTGGGGGCAACTGCGTCATTTTGTTCAGGCTCAAGACGATTTTGCAATCGTGTTGCCGAAACTTTCTAACCCTCAGTCTGTGCCTCTGCGTCGCCATGGTTGGCATTAATGTCGCGCAATACCTAACTATTGATATCTTGCCAGCGGCTCCGCAACCCTGGTTGTAGGGGTACGGCTTGCCGTACCCTCTTCATTTTTATCGCGCGCCTGAACCAAAAGGGTACGGCAAGCCGTACCCCTACAACCAGGGTTGCGCGGAAGGCAAGGCTCCACTTTATCATCATTTGAAATTGAACAGGTGAGGTAAACTCTCTACCCCTAACGGAAGATGGACTTTTTGCACATATTCCCGAGAATGGCACCGCAAGTGCTTTGCTACCTTAATCGTACCGGACAAACGGGGGATCGTCGGATGGCGTTTGACGCGACACAGATGCAGGACTGGCAGATTTCCGAGGCGGCAGAACAGCACATGCCCAGCCCTCGCGAATGGCAGGAAAGATTGGGGCTGCAACAAGATGAAGTAATCCCCATGGGCAGGCTGGCCAAGCTGGATTTCCTCAAGATCATTGAGCGTCTAAACAGCCGTCCAGACGGGAAATACATTGAAGTTACAGCCATTACCCCCACCCCCCTGGGTGAGGGAAAAAGCACAACCTCCCTGGGCTTAATGGAAGGTTTGGGCAAGCGGGGTAAGAATGTGGGAGGCTGCCTGCGTCAACCCTCCGGCGGGCCCACCATGAACGTGAAGGGGACGGCGGCGGGCGGGGGCAACGCCCTGCTGATTCCCATGACGGAATTCTCCCTCGGCCTCACCGGCGACATCAACGATATCGCCAACGCCCACAACTTGGCCATGGTGGCGCTCACCGCGCGCATGCAGCACGAACGAAACTATGGCGACGAGCAACTGGCGAAACTCAGTAAAATGCGCCGCCTGGACGTTGACCCCACGCGCGTGGAAATGGGTTGGGTGATGGATTTCTGCGCCCAGTCGTTGCGGAACATGGTCATCGGCATGGGCGGCAGGCAGGACGGCTTCATGATGCAGTCCAAGTTCGCCATCACCGTCAGCTCGGAACTGATGGCGATTCTGGCTATCATTACGGACTTGGCCGACCTGCGCAAACGCGCGGGCGAAATCACCGTCGCCTACGACAAGCAGGGCAATCCCATCACCACCGGCGATCTGGAAGTTGCCGGGGCCATGACCGCCTGGATGCGCAACACCATTAACCCCACCCTGTGCAGCACGGCGGAATATCAGCCCTGCATGGTGCACGCCGGCCCCTTTGCCAATATCGCCGTGGGGCAGTCCTCCATCATCGGTGACCGGCTGGGTCTGAAGATGTTCGATTACCACGTTACCGAAAGTGGCTTCGCCGCCGACATCGGCTTCGAGAAGTTCTGGAATGTCAAGTGCCGTTGCAGCGGGCTGAAGCCCAATGTTTCGGTGCTGACCACGACGATTCGCGCGCTCAAGATGCACGGTGGCGGCCCGCGCGTCGCTCCCGGCTTGTCCCTTGCTGAAGAGTACACCAGGGAAAACCTGGGCCTTCTCGAAAAAGGCCTTCCCAACCTGCTGCACCACCTCGGCATCATCCGCCGGTCGGGAATCAATCCGGTGGTCTGCATCAACTGTTTTCACACCGACACTAAGTCCGAACTTGCCCTGGTGCGGTGTGCGGTGGAGGCCGCTGGCGCGCGGTGCGCTGCTTCCGAGCACTGGGCCAAGGGCGGTGATGGCGCTCTGGATCTGGCCGACGCGGTGCTCGACGCCTGCAAGGAAGAAGTCAACTTTCGGTACCTGTACCCCCTCGAAATGAAATTGCGCGACCGTGTGGAGATGATCGCCAAAGAGGTGTACGGTGCCGATGGCGTGGCGTGGACTCCCGAGGCGGAAGCAAAGTCCAGGCAACTGGAAGCGGACCCCAAATTCGCCGACTACGCTACCATGATGGTGAAGACCCACCTGAGCTTGAGCCACGATCCGGTGCTCAAGGGAGTTCCGGAAGGTTGGGTGCTGCCCATTCGCGATGTGCTGGTGTACTCGGGAGCGAAGTTCCTCTGCCCCTGCGCCGGCGCCATTAGCTTGATGCCCGGGACGTCTTCCAACCCCGGTTTCCGCCGCGTGGATGTGGATGTGAAAACCGGAAAAGTAATCGGGATGTTTTGAGGTGCGAGCCGACGATGCAAGCTTACCTCTTTCAGGGAATCACGGAAGTAACTCGCCAGCGAATCCTGGAAAGCGCTCGCGAGGAATCACACGCCCAGGGGGATTTCATCTTCCGGCAGGGGGACCCGGCCCGCCACTTTTTTCTTCTGGCGGAGGGGCGCGTAAGGCTAAGCCACGGTCGCCGGGGCCTCCTGGCTTATGTGGTCAGCGACCCCGGCGATCTTATCGGCTGGTCGAGTCTGGTGGATAACGAAACGTATACGGCTTCGGCGGAATGCTTGGTTCCCGTCAAAGTCCTGAAGATCGAAAAACAGCGGCTGGACGAAATCCTGGAACAGGATCCCGCCAGCGGAATGTTGATCTTCAAGCACCTCGCTGTGCTCATCGGTCGTCGCCTAGTCAACAGTTACCAGGCAACCCTCTCCGTGCAAGGAGAACGGGAGCCGCAACCGGGGGGGTAAGAGCAATGATGAGTGATGAGTGACGAGTGGCGAGCAAGCGAAAAAGACAAAACTCGAAACTGGAAACTCGAAATTCAATGTTCCCGGCGATTTTCGAGTTTCGATTTTCGAATTTCGGCACTTGTAAGGAGCGTTGGATGCTTACGAACACTGAGCCCGGACTGAACCACTTGCGGGTTGCGCTGGGGCAGAAGCAGTTTTTCTGCACCGCAGAGTTGGTGCTGGGCCGGGACCACAATGTTAAAGAGGCGGAGACCTTCGTCAACGAAGCTTCTGCCGAACCGAACGGCATCAAGGTGATCAGCGTGACGGACCTGCCGGGTGGCAATCCCGCGCTGCCGCCGGAAGCCTTCGTCACCGCCATCAAGGAACGCGGCTTGACACCCATCGCCCATCTTACTGGCAAGGACGGAAACCGGTCCTCCCTGGAAAGCCGCCTCCACATGCTGGCGCGCGAAGGCGTGGAAAACATCCTGGCTTTGACGGGCGATGCCCAGAAAGAGGGCTTCGCCGGCAGGGCGAAACCCGTTTACGACCTGGATTCCGTGCTCATCCTCTGGTTGCTCGAAGCCATGCGCAAGGGGATCGAATACAACCTGGGGCCGCGCACCGTGCACAGCACACCTTTCGACTTCTTCCCCGGCGCGGTGGTCAACCCCTACAAAATCCACGAGGCCGACCAGATGATGCAGTTTTACAAAATGCAACTGAAGATCGCTGTGGGAGCGCAATTCATCATCACGCAATTGGGATACAACCTGCGCAAGCTCTACGAGCTGAGACAATACATGGACCGCGAAGGGGTGGGGCACGTTCCGGTGCTCGCCAACGTCTATGTCCCCACGGCGAAGATCGCGCAGATGATGCAGGCGGGGGAAGTGGCGGGCTGCGTGATTCCCGCCGAGCTCATTCAACGGCTGGAAAAAGAAAAGAAACCGGAGCGTCTGGAGCGTGCGGCGCTGATGGTGGCGGCGGTGAAGGATCTGGGTTTTGCCGGAGCGCACATTGGGGGCTTCAACCTCTCACATAAGGATTTCATGACCATTGGTGAGCGCGCCGCGGCCCTCGGCAGCGGCTGGCGCAGCCACATGGACGAGTTGATCTTGCCTGTGGCCAAGGAGTTCTACCTGCTGCCCGCGGGCGCAGATGGTTTGAGCGATGGCAACGGCAAGTACCAACTCGCCAGTTCCAAGCCGCACGCCACGGTTGCGCAGTGGCTCTCCAAACAGGTGCATCGGCACTTCATCGCCGACGGTTCCTGGGGCGCGCGCTTCTTTGGCGCCCATCTGAAGACCAATGGCAAATCCAATTCCTGGCGTCAGGGTTTGTGGTACCGATTGTTGGGGCCGTCCAGCCTCTATCGTCAAGCTACGCTGGGATGTAAGAACTGCGGAGACTGCCTGCAAGACCATTTGGACTACGCCGGTTGCTCCATGCGCTGGTGCTATAAGGAACTGCGCAACGGGCCCTGCGGCGGCTCGCGAATTGACGGCACCTGCGAGGCTCGGCCGGAACAAGCTTGTATCTGGAACGTGATTTACGGGGGCGCCCTGGCCATGGGAGATGATCCAAGGAAGTTCGCCCACAAGCTGATCCCGCCCCGCGACTGGGGCCTGGACGGCACCAACGCCCTGGCCAATCGCTTCGTGGGGGTAGACAACCTCAGCAAGCGAATCGAGCTGGGAGAAGGCAGAAAGCAGTAGGCAGCAAACGGGAGTGCGGTCCCGAAGGGGCCATCCGTGAGTAGCCGCAGGTTTTCAACCAAGCTTGGCCAAATTAGGTTTTGCGTACCGGAGCATTATGGATAACCCGATAATCCCCGATAATGCCCGCGAATGCCAGGAGCTGCGATGCTGGGTCACAATGTCGCTATTCCAGAATCTGGACGGTAGGATGGACTTCTTGTCCGGCTCCTTCAGGGCCGGTAGATTTTTTCGCTTCCTTTCCGTGGGTTGCACCCACGGCGACTCAAGGTTAGCCCCTTCGGGGCAATTCCACCCAGGAGGAAATCAGATTCTATGCTCATCATCGGTGAATTGATTAATTGTACTCGCAAGAAAGTCGGCATCGCAGCGGCGGCTCGCGATGTGGATTTCTTCAAGGAAATTGCCCGCAAACAGGTGAAGGCCGGCGCCGACATGCTTGATGTGAATGGTGGCCTGCCCGGACAGGAGCTGGAAGTCCTGCCGTGGCTGGTGAACATCGTGCAGGAAACCGTTTCGGTGCCTCTCTGTCTCGATAGCGCTGACCCGGAAGCCCTGCGCCGCGCGCTGCCGCTCTGCAAGCAGCGCGCCATGATTAATTCCATCACCGATGAGCCGGCGCGCATCGCCGCGCTGCTGCCGGTGTTGAAAGAATTCCGTCCCAAGGTCATCGCCCTGTGCATGGGTGAGGCGGGCCCGCCCAATACCACCGAAGAACGCGTGACGAACGCCAGCCACTTGGTGGACCTGTTGACCGGGGAAGGATTCGTGCTCGATGACATCTATGTGGACGGCTGCGTGCTGCCGGTCAGCACCGGTCCCGAGCACGGCAAAGCGTTGCTGGATGCGGTTGGAGAGATTACCTCACGCTACCCGGGCGTCCATGCCAGTGCGGGAATCAGCAATGTATCGTTCGGCCTTCCCCTGCGCAAAATCCTTAATGAAACTTTCGCTGTCCTGCTGATGGCGCGTGGCCTGGACGCCGGTATCGTGGACCCCTGCGACCAGCAATTGATGGCCAATATTCGCGCCGCGGAAGCACTGCTGGGGCGCGACGAGTATTGCGCGAATTACCTCCGCGCGTTCCGCGAAGGAAAACTGGAGCTGCCAACGGCAGCGTAAGATTGCCGATTTTCGATTGTCGATTGACGATTTAAAAAAGGACGAATTTCAACTGTCAATCGGTAATCACCAATCGGCAATCATCAATCGGCAATCGACAATTCTATATGCATACCTTGATCCAAGAACTCATATCGCAGGGACCCATCCTCACCGACGGCGCCTGGGGTACGGAATTCCAGGCGCGCGGTCTGGAAGCTGGTGAATGCCCCGACCATTGGAACTTGACGCACCCGGACCGCGTGGAGGAAGTCGCGCGCGCTTACGTGGAAGCGGGTAGTCAGATTATCCTGACGAACACCTTTCGCGCCAATCGTCTGGCCATGGAACGCGCCGGACTGGCTGAGCACGTGCAGGAAATCAACCGCCTCGGCGTGGAGATCTCCCGGCGCGCGGCGGCGGGACGCGCCCGCGTTTTCGCCTCGCTGGGCCCGAGCGGCAAGCTGCTGATGATGGGAGAGGTGAGTGAAGAGGAACTACTCGCGGCATTCACCGAACAAGCACAAGCCCTGGCCGAAGGCGGCGCGGACGCTCTGATCTTCGAAACCATGAGCGACCTGGAAGAGGCAAAAATCGGTGTTCAGGCGGCCCGGACAACCGGACTGCCTGTGATCGTCTCCCTCGCATTCGATTCCGGCAAAAATCTTGACCGCACCATGATGGGGGTCACGCCGGAAGTGGCCGCGGCCGAACTCACCGCCGCGGGTGCCGATGCGATCGGGGCCAACTGCGGGCAAGGGATTGAGAGTTACACCGCGCTCTGCCGGCGCTTGCACAACTCGACTCCGCTACCCATCTGGATCAAGCCCAACGCGGGCCTGCCGGAACTAGTGGACGGAGGGACGCGCTACCAGACGGCGCCGGAAGCCTTCACCCGCCATGCTCCGGCCTTGCTCGCGGCCGGAGCGAACTTCCTGGGCGGCTGCTGTGGAACCAGCCCGGAGTTTATTCGCGCCTTGAAGTTGGCGTTAAGCAGCAGGCAGTGAGCGGGCAGCAGAAAACCTATGCGTCTAAAACTCATAAGTTGCGAAATCTTTTTCCGCGAGCTTTGTGCCTGCGTGGCGCGCTCGCCTCACATCATCGACTTCGATTTTCTCCCCAAGGGCCTGCACGACATCGGGTGCGAGGATATGCGGGCTCGCTTGCAGGCCGTCGTCGACCGGGTGGAGGAGCGCCAATACGACGCCTTGCTGTTGGGCTACGGGCTATGCAACAACGGCATCGTGGGCCTCGCCACCAAGTCCATTCCCATGGTGGTTCCGCGCGGGCATGACTGTATCACGGTTTTCATGGGAAGTGCGGCGCGCTACATGGAGTATTTCAACAGTCACCCCGGCGTGTATTTCAAGACCACCGGCTGGATTGAGCGCGGCGAGGCGGATGGCGAGTTGGGTCAACTGGCCCTGGGCAAAAAGCTGGGATTGACGCAGAGCTACGAAGAAATGGTGGCCAAGTACGGGGAGGAGAACGCCCGTTACCTGTGGGAGGAGTTCGGCAAGAACCTGGCCCGGCACTATGGCCAAATGACCTTTATCGAGATGGGCATCGAGCCCGACGGCAGCTTCGAGCAGCGCGCGCGCGACGACGCAGCCAAGCGCGGCTGGACTTTCGAAAAGATCTCGGGTGACATCGGCCTGATCCAGCGCCTGGTGAACGGGGAATGGGACCCCAAGGAGTTTCTGGTGGTGCCACCCGGCCACCGCATCGTGGCCAGCTATGACGACGGCGTCATAAAAGCAGTGACGAGTGATGAGTGATGAGTGACGAGTAAGCGAAAAAGGAAACTCGCCGCGATTTTCGATTTTCGAATTTCGGCTCTTGTTGGCTCGTCACTTGTCACTCGTCACTTGTCACTAGAGGTTCTTTACATGACTGGTCGTGAACGCATTCTCGCTTTACTCGATGGCAAGCCCGTGGATAGCTTGCCCTTCATGCCCATCACTATGATGTTCGCGTGCGATCGCATTGGCGCGCAGTATCGCGATTACGCCACGGACTATCAGGTGCTGGTGGAAGGGCAGACCCATACCGCGGCCGAGTTCGATTTCGACTATGTCAACACCATGTCCGATCCGGCGGGGGAAGCGGCCGACTGCGGCGCCCCGTTAAATTCTTCCCCAACCAGCCGCCCGCCCTCGACGAGGCGAACGCTTTGCTGGCGGACAAATGCCTGCTGCGCGGGTTGAAAGTGCCGGACCCTCACACCAGCCCGCGCATGAGCAACCGCCTGCGGGCGCTGGCGCTCTACCGGCAGTGCGTTCACAAGGAAAAGCTGATTGAAGGCTGGATCGAGGGACCGATTGCCGAGGCCGCCGACCTGCGCGGCATCAACACCCTGATGATGGATTTCTTCGATGACCCAGGGTTCGTTACCGAGCTCTTTGAATTCGTCCTGGAGCTCGAACTCACTTTTGCCAAGGCGCAGGTGGAGAGCGGCGCGGAGTTGATCGGCGTGGGCGACGCGGCAGCTTCGCTGGTCGGCCCCAGGATTTACCACGAGTTCGTGTGGCCTTACGAAAAGCGCATGATGGACGGCTTGCGCGCCATGGGGGCGCGAACCCGCCTGCACGTGTGCGGCAACACCCGGCCCATCCTCGGATTAATGGGGCAATTAGGTTGCGACATCGTCGATCTGGATTCGCTGGCTCCTCTGGCCGAGGGGCGCGCGGCGATGGGGCCGCACCAAGTGCTGCTGGGGAATATCGATCCCGTGCGGGTGCTGCGCAACGGAACGCCGGAGGAGGTCTACGCCGCCGTGGCCGAATGCCACCACCAAGCCGGCGACCGATTCATCGTGAGCGCCGGTTGCGAAGTGGTGCGGGATACTCCACCGGAAAACCTCCGCGCCATGCTGCGCTACGCGCGGGAACACGCGGTGGCCTGAAAAAATATGAATAGTCGCGAACGGGTTCTTGCCATGCTGGAGGGGCGGCCGGTGGATTGTCTGCCGGTCATGCCCATCACTATGATGTTCGCAGCCGATCAAATCGGCGCCAAGTACTTCGCCTACGGCACCGATTACCACGTGCTGGCGGAAGCGCAAATCCGCACTGCCGAGGAATTTGATTTTGACCACGTCTCGGCCATTGCCGAGACGCGGGAGGCGCCCGACTGTGGGGCCACGGTAGAATACTTTGAGGACCAGCCGCCCTCCATCGTCGAGTCGCAGGCCCTGCTTGCCGATAAGAAGACGCTGGCGCAACTGGAGGTTCCCGATCCCCTGGGCGGAGGGCGCATGCACGATCGCGTCAAAGGGCTCGCTCTTCTGAAGCAGCGCGTCGGTCGCCATAAGATTGTGGAAGGGTGGATGGAAGGCCCTTGCGGCGCGTCGGCGGATTTGCGCGGCATCAACACGCTGATGATCGACTTCTACGACGATCCGGTTTTTGTGCGCGACCTATTCGATTTCGTGTTCGAGGTGGGAATGCGCTTTGCGCGGGCGCAAGTAGAGGCGGGCGCCGATGTGATCGGCATTGGGGATCCCGCCGCCTCGCTGGTGGGACCGAAGCTTTACGAAGAGTTTGTTTGGCCCTATGAAAAGAAGATGGTGGATGGCTTGCACGCTCTCGGCGCCCGCGCTCGACTGCACATCTGCGGCAACACGCGGCGAATTCTGGAGGGCATGGGCCGGCTGGGTTGCGATTTCGTGGACCTGGATTCCATGGCCCCGCTGGCGGAGGCCCGCGTGAAAATGGGGCCCGCCCAGGTGGTGCTGGGCAATCTCGATCCCGTGCGCGACTTGCGCAATGGCACGCCGCAAACGGTATACTCAGCGGTGGCCGAGTGCCATCGCCAGGCAGGCCCGCGCTACATTGTGGGCGCCGGCTGCGAGGTGCCGCGCGATACGCCCGCGGCCAACGTCCACGCCATGGTCCGCTACGCGCGTCAGCACCACGCGGTGGCTAATTCCTGAGGTGTCAGGTGTCAGGTGTCAGGTGCCAGGTGTCAGGGGTAAGACTTAGTGACCCCTACTGGAAGCTGGGGCAGGAGGCAGGTAATGGTGAAATGCTACAAGGATCTCAAGGTGTGGCAAAAAGCCATGGACTTGGTTGTCGAGAGCTATCGCCTTACGAAGCTCTTGCCCAAGAGCGAGACATTTGGGCTGGCCTCCCAGACACAGCGGGCTGCCGTCTCGATTCCCGCCAATATTGCCGAGGGACACGGGAGGGAGCACTTGGGTGATTACCTCCATCATCTATCAATTGCCAGCGGCTCCCTGATGGAACTTGAGACACATTTTCTTATCGTGACACGATTGTATATACCTATGGATGAGGTAAAACGAGCACTCGATCTGGCACGGGAGATAGATCGGATGTTATCAAGCCTAACGAAAAGGCTGCGTGAACTACCGGTTGCGGCCTGACACCTGACACCTGGCACCTGACACCTATAATGTCTAACCAACAGACATTCCGCATCGTCCTCCGGCCCGTGCAGACGGAGTTGACCGCGCCGGCGGGAAGCGCTTTGCGCGACTTGCTTTTCCCCCAGGGTGTAGAATTCCCCTGCGGCGGGCAAGGCCGTTGCCGGGGCTGTCGTGTGCGCGTGCTGGAAGGGCAGGCATCCGTCAATGAGGCGCAACGTGAGCGCCTGAGCGCGGAGGAAATCGCCCAGGGCTGGCGTCTCGCCTGCCAATGCGCGCTCGAGGACGATCTGGTTATCGAGTTGCGCCAATGGGATGCGGCCATCCTGGTGGATGAGACGCCCTTTGCCTTCGAGCCGCGCCCCGGCCTGGGCGTGGCGGTGGACCTGGGAACCACCACGCTGGTCACCCAGTTGCTTGACCTCCGCACTGGCCACGTGCTGGCGGTGCGCACGGCGCTGAACTCCCAGGCACGCTTTGGGGCCGACGTCATGAGCCGCGTGCAGTTTGCCGTGCCGAAAGCTGGTGCGCAACAGCTCCGCGCTCTGATTCGCCAGCAGATCGGGAGCTTGATCGAGCAACTGGTGTTTGCCGCCCAGGTTCCGGAAGGGGAAATCACGGATGTGGTGGTGGTGGGAAACACCGTGATGCATCACCTTTTCGGCGGACTGGATGTTGAGCCGCTCTCGCGGTACCCTTTCGAGTCGAAGCATCTCGGCCTTCAAGTTTTCCGCTCCGGGGATTTGGGGTGGAAGCTCTCCGGCTGTGCGCGAGTGCGTTTTCTGCCTTGCCTGGGCGGGTTCGTGGGCAGCGATATTCTGGCTGGCATTCTGGCCACACGCCTCAGTGAGCGCGAGGGACTGAACGGGCTGGTGGATTTAGGTACGAATGGAGAGATCGTGATCGGCAATCGCCGGCGCTTGCTGTGCGCCTCGACGGCGGCCGGGCCGGCTTTCGAGGGGGCGCGGATTTCCATGGGCATGCGCGCCTCGACGGGCGCGATCTCCGAGGTGCAAGTGGAAGACCATTCGATCCACTGCCGCGTGCTGGGCAACGTTCCGCCCCAGGGTTTGTGTGGAAGCGGTTTGGTGGATGCCGTGGCGGCCGGGTTGGAGTTGGGGCGGATTCAGCCCTCCGGACGCTTCACCGGCGGCGCGGGCGCGTGGGAACTGGCGGCGCCCGTGGTGCTGACACAGAGTGACATCCGCGAGCTGCAACTCGCCAAGGGCGCCATCGCCGCCGGCATTCGCACGCTTTTGGACCGGTTTGGCGCCTCTGCCGGTGACTTAAAAAAACTCTATCTTGCGGGGGCCTTTGGGAACTATATTAACCGCGCCAGCGCCCAGCGCATCGGCCTGATCAGCTTCCCGGCGGAGAAAGTCGAGCCGGCCGGGAACACCGCCCTGCTTGGAGCAAAGCTGGCGCTCTTTTGCCCGGAGGGAGAGGACGGCTCCTTTGCCCGCCTCCGCCAGCAAACCGAGCACGTGGCGCTGAACGCCGATCAGGATTTTCAAGATACCTTTGTGGAGGAAATGGCATTTCCAAACATGAGGGCTAGGGCCTGGGAACTGGGCGCTGGGGAAACCCCGGAACCCAACACCCAGCACCTAGAACCCAGGACCTAGAAAGGGAGACTCGTATGACTCAATTCGAAGAACTTCAACAGGCGATCATTGATGGAAAAGCTCCCGTGGCCAAAGGGCTGACGGAGAAAATGCTGAAGGAAGGAATTCGCCCGGGCGAATTTTTCCCCAAGGCGATCATCCCCGCCATGGATGAGGTGGGACGCCGCATGCGGGAATGCGAATTCTTCATTCCCGAAGTGCTGATTGCAGCGCGCGCGGCGCGTGCCTCCAGTGACATCCTACGGCCGCTGCTGGTGGGCGATGAGGCCATAAGCTCCGCTGGCACCGTCGTGTGCGGCACCGTAAAAGGCGATCTGCACGATATCGGCAAAAACATTGTGGCCATGATGCTGGAAAGCGCGGGCTTCAAAATTGTTGATCTGGGCGTGGATGTCAGCGCCGAGAAGGTTGTCGATGCGGTTCGGCAGCACCAGGCCAATCTCGTGGCCATGTCTGCGCTGCTGACCACCACCATGGTGAATATGAAAAGTGTGGTGGAAGCGCTGGCCGCCGCCGGATTACGCGAGAAGGTAAAAATCATGGTAGGCGGAGCCCCCGTCACCGACGCCTGGGCCCATTCGATTGGGGCCGACGGTTATGGCAAGGATGCTCCGGCGGCCGTGGAGTTGGCGCGGCAGCTATCGGCGGCTTAAACGGCGCGCCACCTATAGACTCTGTAGCGCGCCACGTGCCTCGGGGATGCGGTGCGGAGGCAGGAATTTAGCCATGATGAATTCACGCGAGCGAGTTCGCCTCGCCCTGGAGCATCAGGAACCGGACTGCGTTCCCCTCGACCTGGGCGCAAGCACGGTGACGGGAATCCACGTCGATACCCTTTATCGTTTGCGCCAGGCGCTCGACTTGGATGCGCCGGGCACGCCCGTCAAACTCATCGAACCGTTCCAGATGCTCGGCGAGGTCCAGCCTGATCTCATTAACGCCTTGGGCATTGACACCGTCCGCGTGGGCGGCACGGGAACGGCGTTCGGCTTCCCGCTGGAAGGATGGAAAGAGTGGAGAACTTTCGCCGGCACTCCGGTCCTGGTGCCGGGCGGGTTTAATATCCACGCCGAGCCTAACGGCGATTTGCTTCTTTACCCGCAAGGTGATCGCTCCGCGCCGGCCTCCGGCCGCATGCCCAAGGGAGGATTCTATTTCGATGTTATCGTCCGGCAGCAGCCTTTCAAGGATGAGGACCTGCGGGTTGAAGACAATCTGGAAGAATTCAGTGTTTTCTCCGACCAAGAGATCGAACACTATCGCCGCTGCGCCGAGGAACTCTACACCCAAACCGACAAAGCCCTTGTGCTTAACCTGGGGGCGCTATCGCTCGGCAATATCTCCCGCGTCCCGGGCCCGGGACTGAAGTGTCCGCGGGGCATTCGCGATGTCGAGGAGTGGTATATCAGCCTGAGCACCCGGCGCGCCCACATCTACAAAATCTTCGAACGCCAGGCCGAAATCAACATGGTGAATCTCCAGAAAATCCACGCCGCGGTCGGCAACCGGGTAGCGGTTGCGTACTTGACGGGGACGGATTTCGGCGCCCAGAACGGGCCGTTTGTTTCTCCTCAAACTTACCGCAATCTCTTTATGCCTTTCCACAAACAGGTTAACGATTGGGTGCACCGCAATACAACTTGGAAGACCTTCATTCACAGTTGCGGGTCGGTTTGGGCTCTGCTCGACGACTTCATCGCGGCGGGCTTTGACATCCTTAATCCGGTCCAGTGCTCCGCCGCGCATATGAACCCGTTTGACCTGAAAGGGAAATTCGGGAACCGGCTCACTTTCTGGGGAGGAGGCGTGGACACTCAATGTACCCTTCCCTTCGGCTCGCCCCAAGAGGTTTGCCAGGAAGTTCGCGAACGGATCAGAGCCTTCGGTCCCGGGGGAGGCTTCGTCTTTAACGCCGTTCATAACATTCAGGCGTTGGTGCCGGTGGAAAACGTGTTGGCCATGTACCGAACCGCGCGCGAGTACGGCGGCTATCCCTTGCGCCTGGGCAGCGCGGCCTGAAGAAGTGACGAGCGACATGTGATATGTGACCAGCACAAAGCCGGGCCGTTCACCAACGCAAAGTCAGAGGGCTACGCTTGCTCGTCACACGTCACATGTCGGTTCTTGTAAACGGAGACTCTCATCATGACATCACGTGAACGCGTTCATAACGCGTTGAACCATCTTGAATCTGACCGCGTGCCGGTGGACCTCGGCGCGAGTGCAGTAACCGGGATGCAGGTCGACACGGTTTACAAGCTGCGCCAGGCGCTGGGCCTGGATGCGCCCGGCACTCCGGTAAAAGTGGTGGAACCCTACCAGATGCTGGGGGAAATCAAACCCGATCTGATGGGCGCTCTCGGCATCGACGTTATCGGCCTGGGAAGACCTTCCACGATGTTTGGTTTCAAGAACCGAGGATGGAAACCCTGGACGACCTTTGCCGGCACGCCGGTGCTGGTCCCGGAAGGCTTCAACACCGATCCGGATGAGAACGGCGACATCCTGATGTATCCCGAGGGAGACAAGTCCGTCCCCCCCAGCGGCCGCATGCCCAAAGGCGGGTTCTATTTTGATTCGGTTCCCCGCCAACTTCCCCTGGATGACGACCGTCTGAAGCTCGAAGATAACCTGGAGGAGTTCACTCCCATTTCGGACGACGACTTGGCGTACTTGGGCCGCGAGGCGGAGAGGATTTGGACCGAAACCAACAAGGCCGTGCTGGCTAATTTCGGCGGGACGGCATTCGGCGACATTGCGCTGGTTCCCGGCCCTTGGCTGAAACATCCCAAGGGCATCCGCGACGTTGAGGAGTGGTACGTCAGCACCGTGACGCGCCGCGACTTCGTCTACAAGATCTTCGAGCGCCAGTGTGAAATCGGCATCAAGAATCTCGAGAAGATTCACGCCGTCGTGGGAGAGCGCGTAACGGCGGTATTCCTTTCGGGAACAGACTTCGGCCAACAGAACGGTCCGTTTATCTCGCCCAAGGCTTATCGGGACCTCTATCAGCCCTTCAATAAGGCCGTGAACGACTGGGTACACAAGAACACGACGTGGAAGACCTTCATTCACTCGTGCGGATCGGTCCGCGCCTTGCTGCCGGACTTTATTGCTGCGGGCTTCGACATTCTCAACCCCGTGCAGTGCTCCGCCGCTTGCATGGCGCCGGAAGAACTGAAGCAGGAGTTTGGGGATCGCGTGACTTTTTGGGGCGGCGGCGTCGACACCCAGAAAACGCTGCCCTTCGGCGCGGTCGAAGATGTACGCAAAGAGGTGAGTTCGCGTCTGAAAACCTTCGGGAAGGGCGGAGGGTACGTCTTCAACTCGATTCACAACGTGCAGGCGCGCGTGCCGATTGAGAACGTGCTGGCGATGTATGAAACCGTGCGCGACTGCGGCAGGTATTGAGTAATCTCGCATTCTACTTTGTCCCATGGCTGACCAACCTACGCCCTTCCCCGCAGGCCCACAACCTTCCGAGGCTGCCCCTCGCCGCTCGTGGGCTTTCGTCACGCTGACTCTTCTTGCCCTGAATTTTCTCCTTTTCGCCCTGGAAATATACGCTGGGGGAGCAGACAACACTCAAGTTCTCCTCAACCTTGGCGCGTCCTACGGGCCCTACATGCGACGCGGTGAGTACTTCCGTCTGGTCATGCCGATGTTTTTGCACGGCGGTTGGCTTCATATCTTGGGAAACAGCTATTGCCTCTATATCCTGGGGCCAATCTTGGAACGCGTATATGGCTATGGCCGCTACCTCACGATATACGTCGCCGCCGGCATGGGCGGCGCCTTCCTTTCCATGGAGATCTCGAGAAACGTCTCGGTGGGAGCTTCCGGGGCCATTTTCGGGATTGCCGGTGCGATGCTCGTCACCGGCTTCGTTCACCGCGACGTCATTCCTGCGCGCTGGGGCCGTGCCTTCGGAAAGGGAATGATTCCGTTCATCGTCCTGAATCTGGCCTTGGGGTTTTCTGTGCACGGCATCGACAACTGGGGCCACTTGGGGGGATTGGCAACTGGTGCGCTGCTGGCTTTCGTTATTCCCCCTCCTCGTCACGACCTCCCGTACGGGGGAATTTCTGAGCCTCCTTCGCAGGCCATAGTTTTCCTTCCGCTCGCGGCGGTGATTCTTGCCATGGCCGCAACGGCCAACCACTACAGGACAATCCAGGCTATGGACCGTCTCCTGGCACAAGGGGAGCGGCTCGTATCTGCCCACCAGTATGACCGCGGGTTGCGGGATTTCCAGGAAGCGCTCAGTCTGGCTCCTCGCCAAGAGCAACCGCATGAGGCCTTGGGCACGTATGACCTGGCGCAGCGGAAATACGACCAAGCCATACAGGAGTTTCAGGAAGCGGTTCGCTTGACGGAGGGAGATGACCAGCCCCGGCTTGAACTCGGATTGGCTTACCAGTTGAAGGGTGATCCCCAGAAGGCGCAACAGATCTTTGAAAGTGTGCTCGGGAAAAACCCCCAAACCGCCCAGGGCAGAAGATTGCTCGCCACGAACCATTTGCTGCTGGCCGATCTCGATGCCCAGCAGAAGCTTTACGCTGACGCCATCAAGAATTACCAGGAGGCGCTGCGCTTTGTGCCGGACTTCGCGGAAGCTCAGAACAACCTGGCATGGCTCTATGCCACCTGCGACGACCAGAAATATCGCGACCCCAAGGCCGCCCTGGACCACGCTCAACTCGCCGTGAAGCTGACCCAATGGAAACAGGGGGATTTCGTCGATACTCTGGCGGAAGCCTACTTTGTGAATGGGGATTATCAGCAAGCCGTGGAGACCCAGAAGAAAGCTCTGGCGCTCGAGCCCGATAATGCGCAACTGCAAGAGCATATGGCGCGCTATCGTAAAGCCGCAGGTATGTGAGCGCGACACGCAGCAACCGTAGCGCGGGGCTGGCTTGTCGGTCCGGGTCTTTGAGGTCCAAATCATCAGGTTCTCATTCGGCTGGCCACCGCACCCACCAGGCTGGATAAAATCAAGCGGATGCGCGCCGGTCCTTACCAAGCAACCATCGCATCTTCGAAGAGCCTGGCTAAGTCCTCAGGCCCCGCCAGCCGCGGCGAGAGTTTGGTGACGCGGTGCTGCGGCAGGGTACCCTCCACGAGTCTCGGGATATCTGCCATCTCGTAGCCCAGCGCCCGCAGCCCATTGGGGATGTGCAGATCGCGCATGAGCTGCACAATGCGGTCCGCTAAAATCTTACCCGCGTCTTCCCGGCGAACCCCGCTGACCTTGGCCCCCAGAATCTCGGCAGCCCGCAAGTGGCGCTCCGGGCATGATGACGACACGAACCGGTAGACGGCGGGCGCGTTCAAGATTACGGAAACCCCGTGGGGCACCAGCGCATGCTCGACCGCATAGCCCGGCGCGCGGTATCCTCGCACCAGACCCGAGACCGGATAGGACATGCCGTGCGGCAAGTGCACCCCCGCGTTGCCGAATCCGATCCCCGCGAACGCCGCCGCCAGCATCATGGAAGCGCGTGCCTCGTCGTCCCCAGGGTCTCGAACCGCGCGTTCGAGGTAGAGGGACACGAGGCGCAGCGCCTCCAGGCTCCACACATCACTGATGGGGTTCGAACCCTGATAAGCGGGCCGCAGGAGGGGCCGCTCGGGTCGCGGGCGCTGGTGGAAAGGCAGTGCGGTGTATGACTCAATGGCGTGGCTCAACACGTCCAGCCCCGCCGAGGCGGCCACGGCGGGTGGCTGTGTCCGCGTGTTTTCCGGATCGATCAGGCCCAGCGTCGGCTTGAGCCGCCGGTGGGCGATGCCGGTTTTGGCGTGCATCTTGATAAAATCGAAGATGGCAACGCCGGTGGTTTCACTGCCCGTGCCGGCGGTGGTGGGAATCGCAATGAGAGGCTTGAGTGGACCGGGAACGGGCAAGCCCCTGCCAATGGGCGGATTGACGTAAGCGAGCAGGTCGGCGGGATAACAACTATAGAGGTTCGCGGCCTTCGCCGTGTCCATCGTTGACCCGCCTCCCACGGCCACGAAGGCGTCGAAATCCTCGGCTTGCGCGGCAGCCGTCGCCTCGCCGAGAGATTCATCTGTGGGCTCAATGTGTACGCGGTCGAAGACCGAAAACCGGATGTGGTTATCGTGGAGCGACTCCTGCACCGTCGCGAGCGGCGGTAAGCCGCGCAGCTTGGGGTCCGCAAACACCAGGACGTGACTCTTCCCGAGGTCAGCCAGTTCCGCGCCCACTTCGCGTGTGACCCCGAAACCAAACCGGATGGTGGCCGCCGCAATCTCGAATGCATACTCAAGTGGCATGATGCCTCTTCGCTTGGGGGTAGACTGCTGATCCAATCCCCCAAGTCTTAACCTGAATCCTGCCCGTTGTTGGTCTCTTATACCGTGATCCTAAATCATACTCCTGGGTTTTGCCTACCCAAAACGCCATGTGGTTACATAAGCCAACACAACATCTGCCCAACGGCCAAAACGGCAGGAGTTCAGCCCTCTTCATTTCCTTGCACGATGAAAGAAACCATTAACCCCTTTAGTATCATATAGTCATCGTGAAAATAGCGCAACTCATTTATTTTCAATAAACTCCGAGGAGCACTTTTTTTGCCCCTTTGTTTTCAATAAACTCTGAGGAGCAATCTTCATTTTTAACATCTTTTTGCCTGCGCGCTTCCCTGGCGGCACAACAATTTTGCAACTCCTATCCATGGCCTGTTCCGGCTTCTTAATGGTGGCACAGGCACTCTTGCCTGTGCCTTCTGCATGGGAGGCATCAGCCTTGGGCACAGGCAAGAGTGACTGTGCCTCGAGTTTCCGCATTTGAGGCGCGGAATTCGTTCCCCAGCGCTCCAACAGTGATAAAAACGCGACGGTTTCAGCAAAATACATGTCATAACCTTGTCAAATGCCGTCATACGTCGTCATATGTGAACAAATGTCGCCTTTTGCCTCAGTAAAATTGTCTATTTTATATTTGTTTTCATACACATTGCGGCTTCGTTCGTCATTTTTTAACATCTTTTCTTCCATGCTCGCCCCGCGCGCCACGTTTCCCCCTCCGTTGCGACAATCGACCCTCACCTGCGTCGGATGGTTGTCCCGCGTTTCCGCGTCGGTCTGGACATTCGTCATTTCCTCCGGGCGACCCGGTGAGGGGCGCCGCGTTCCACTCCCCGCTCTCGCATACTAGCCTAACAGAGAGCCCAAGCGCCAGGTCAAGAGAATTCTGCGCTTTTTTCCTATCGGTAGGAAAGAATCTTGCAAATTGGCTTCACTTTTCCTACCGGCAGGAAATCCGGAGTTATTGGTTTTTGAAATTCAACCCTTTTAGCACCCTTGCACCCAGGCCGGCGCCGCGTGAAAAATGTAGCATATCCAGACACAGGCAAGAGTGCCTGTGCCACCCGCGCCGTCACGAAATCTGCCGAGGGCGCGCGCCGTCGAATGCCAAAATACAATTCACGGGTTGCGGGTTCTCAACTAGCGGGTGGGGGGAAGCACTCATCGGGTAGTGTATACTCGGCGCGTTGAATGTGCTATACACGTCCTCCGCTCTTTTCAGAAGAGAGCCGAGCGCGGCATGGCCACGCCCAAGTCGGATCTGGATTCAAGCGAGCACGGACGGAAAGTGGCCGAGAAAACTTTCAAGGAGACGGAATCATGCGTCCCATACACCGGTTCATTCTCGCCATTTTGGTAAGCGTGGTTTTGGCGCAAGCTCAGACGACTCCCCAATCGGTCACGCGCGTACTTGCGGCGCCCATTCAGCCTGTCCCGGTAACGGCGTACCAGGTGCAGCGCTACATGATGGAACGGATTCCCAAACTTTCTGCCCCCCAAGGCGCCGAGCAGTGGACGCGCGACGCGGCCAGGCTGCGCCAGCACATGCTCAATGACATTGCGTTCCACGGTTGGCCACGCGAGTGGGTGGAATCCCGGCCACGGTACGAAGAAGTGGGCCCGGTCGAAAATGGCCAAGGCTACCGGTGGCGGAAACTGCGTTTTGAAATCGTTCCCGGTTACTGGTCAACCGCGATTCTCTACGAGCCGGAAAACCCCGGGGGAAAGACCCCGGCCATCATGTATGTCGAGGGGCACGAGCACGTGGGTAAGGCCGCGGAATATGCCCAAAAGGCTTGCATCAATTTTGCCAAGCGCGGAATCACGACCCTCGACCCCGAGTGGCTCGGGATGGGTGAGCTTGCCCAGGACCAGAATGCGCACGATTACGGGGCCCACTTGGACCTGGTGGGCGCGAACGCGCTCGGCCTTTTCTATTTGGCGATGCGCCGGGGACTCGATTATCTTGCCGAGCTTCCGCAAGTTGACCCGAGCCGCCTGGGAGTCACGGGACTCTCCGGCGGCGGGTGGCAAACCATTGTGCTCAGCGCTCTTGACCCGCGCGTTGCGGTGATGGTGGAAGTGGCGGGGTTCGGCTCCCTCGAATCGAACATCACGCACCCGGTGGATACGGACGAAGTCGAGGAAACCCCCACCGATTTCCTCGCGGGCGAGGACTACACCGATCTGGTCGCCTTGCGCGCTCCCCGCCCGACGCTTTTGATTCACAACGCCGAGGACGATTGCTGCTTCCGCGCCATGCTGGTGAAGCCCTACATTTTTGACGATCTCCAGCCCTTCTTCCGAATCTTTGGTAACGAACAGAATCTGGCCTTCTATGAAAGCCGCGATCCCGGGACGCACAACTACCATCTGCAAAACCGCCTTCAGGCTTACAGATTCTTCACCGAACATTTCCATTTGCCCGTGGCCACGGAGGAAATTCCCAGCGGGGCCGAATTGAAGACCTTTGACGAGCTCAAGGTGGGCTTGCCGGCCGATAACTTAACCACCGTGGGCTTGGCGAAGAAACTTGCCGAGCACATTACACACCCCGCCATCCCCGCCGACTCTGCAATGCGGGAAACCTGGGCGGCGTCAAAGAGGCCAACGCTCACGTCCGTCATTCGCTACCAGCCGGTGACGGTCGCGAGCGCCTGGCGAATGTGGAACACCAAAGACAAGGGCCTGGAAACGCTTTCCTATCGGCTCGATTTCTCGAATGCTCTGAGCGCCACTGCCGTTTGGCTGAAAGACATCGCGGCGCCCGGGAATGCGCCGGCAACCCTGGTCCTTAACGACAAGGGACGTAAGGCGGCGGGCGAGGTAGTTTCCGCCCGCGTGAATAGGGGCGAACAAGTGCTCGCCCTGGACGTGGTTTTCAATGGAGAGACCGTGCCGCAGAGTCCCAACCCCACGGATTATGAATTGATCGTGGCCAGCATGGGGGATCGGCCTTTGGGCCTGGAAGTGGGCCAACTGCTCGGGGCCGCGAAGTGGTGGGCACAAAGCTCCGGGCAGTCCCAAGTCCGGTTGGAGGCGGCAGGACTGCGCAGCCAAGTGGTGGCGCTCGTGGCGGCGGCGCTCGAGCCCAAGTTGTTTTCGGAAGTCAATATTACCGGCGGTATGCAACGTCTCGGGTTTCTATTGGATGCGGCGGTTCCATTTCGGTCGGCGCCGGAGCTGTTTTGCCTGGATTTGTACAAAGACTTTGACCTCGACCATTTCCGGGCCATGGCCGCCCCGACGAAAATCAGCGAAAGGGATTTCGTCAAACCCGGGGCCCTCTCGACCGCCGCCTCTGACGATAATTGAGGCCCCAGGAAGGGCGAACGGGAAACCAAGACCTGACGGCGGGCGGGCGCGCCAAGCAAGGAAAAGACGGCATGAAGATTCGGCGAAGGGCATTTATGGAGATGGCGGGAGCTTCCGCCTTGTCTTGGGGGGTTCCCGCCCCCAGCCTCAAAGCATCTCCCTCTCAAAATGTTCAAGTCAAACCTTCACCTTCTTGCCTTGTAGAGTTGAACAATCTTCCTTTCTTTTATGGGCGGGAATACTTGGTTCTGCGCAGCGGCCGCGCCCAGGTGATTTTCCAGGTGGATCGCGCCGACCTGGGGCCGGCGTTTACCCACATGCTCTTCGATGTGGAGAACGCCGCGCAGAGCGAAAGAAAAGAACGGGCGTTCAACTTTGATCCGGAAAAGGGGATTCACATCCTCCGCCCTGCGGATTGAGCTGGGGGGATTCGCTTTTACCGCTTTCGGAGAACAAACGGAGGCGCATTGGGTGAATCTGGATGGCGTCCCGGCCATTGAAGCGACGTGGTGGGCCGGCGGTGTAAAGGTCACGGAACGAATCCTGGCGCTGGTGGGTGCTGAGGCGCTGCTGGAAACAATCCAACTCGATGGATCAGGTTTGGCCGGCGATGACGCCGTAAACATCAAGCTCTTCCTGCCACGCGGCCCATTCCGCGCGAACGGACCGGTGATAGTTCAGGCCAGCGAAAAATACGGGTGCGGAGCCACGGTTATAGGTGACGCGAAGGTACGGATGGATGAGGCGGAAGGGTCCCTCAGCATCGGCCCGATAGCCGTGGGTCCCCGGATCAAGGCCTCGGTCGAGGTCGTACGGTTTTTTCAAATCCCTTCGTCCGGGACCGATGCCTTATTTGCTCAGGGTCTTTCTCTTCTCAGCGGCATCGAGTGTCTACGGCAGAATACCAAGGTAGCTTGGGATACATCTTCTGCAATTATGAGCCGGGATAAGACCCTCCAGGATATCTACGACAAAGCACGGTTTGGTCTTCCCGGCATGATGGCTGACGATGGAACAATGAACGCGGGAATCTTTCAGTACGGCCGTCAGTGGGTCCGCGACACATCGAATAGCGCCCTGGGGGCATTACACGCGGGACACTTCGAGTTGGCGCGCGCGGCCCTGGCGCGAGTTCTCACCGATTTGGTCAACGACCAGGGAGCCGCGGCCATCGCCGGCCAGTACGCCCAGCCGGATCAGGAAGAGCTCGACCAAATGGGAGAATTGCTCCACGTCTTGAAGAGCTACCGCGACTGGACCGGCGACGAGTCTCTGGTGCGAGACCATCGGGCGAAGCTCCTCGCTCTCATCGAGCGGCCCTTGCAGCCCATCTTCCGCGATCAGACCGGCATGGTACACAATCGGCGGGAATTCTGGGAACGGTCATTCGATGACGCCTATGAGCTCATCTATCAGGCCTACCTGGTGCGAGGGCTTCGCGATGCCGTGGAATTAGCGCCCCTGCTCGGTGCCGAAGATCGGGTGGAGCGATGGACACAGGAGGCCAACCGCACGTTGCAAGCTTTGCTGTCGCACCCCACGCGGGCGCTGGTTGCGGATGGGCATCTCATCAAGCGGCGGAACATCACGGGTGAAATCGCCGATCTCTTCCCCACGGGCCTCGGCGAGAGTCCTGATGTGCCCTTCCGGAGCGAGAAGAACAACCGCCTCAATCCTGACGCCTCGGTGGCGCTGCCGATTGCCCTGGGATTAATCGATCCCCGTTCGCTCCTGGCCCACAAGACTCTTGACGATCTGGAGCAGCTCTGGAGCCAGCGGTGGTTCGGTGGGGGGTACGAACGCTATAACTCGAGCTCGCAGGAGGATACGCCTGGCCCTTGGCCCTTCGCCAGTTGTTTTATCCTGCGTGCGCTCCACGATGCGGGTTTGTATGAGCGGAGCCGCCGCGCTCTGGAATGGCTGAATTCCGTGCAAGGAGGAAGCACGGGTTTCTGGTTTGAAGAGATCCCCGTGCTCCGGTCGAATACCAAATTCTGCGGAATTATCCCGTGGACCAGTGGGGAAATCGCCCTTTTTGCGGTGCGCCATGTCCTGGGAATTCGCTTCGAGGGCGTAAGAGTGGTGATCAAGCCGGCGCTCTATCCCCAGAGCCCGCCCGTCTCCGCCGATCTGCGGTTTCGCAAAGGCCGCTTGCGGCTCAGGATCGAGGGTAGCGGAAAAATAAAACGCGCGGATCTCGACGGGAAAAAACTCCCGCCCCGCCCGGATGGGTCTATTATTCTGCCGCAAGATTTCGCTTCGGGAACCGTGAGAATTCGCACCTCTTGATCGTGCGGCGAGAAAGGATGGTCTTATAAAATGTTACGAAACCGTTTTCGAATGCCGGCTGCCATCCGGATTTTTATGGCGTTGGTCATCATGTGTCCGACAATAATTCTGTGGAACCTCCGGGCGCGACACGTGTGTGCAGCACAGGAACAACCCTTCCCCTACATGGTATGGCCCTCCGAGCCGCCCGCGGCCTGCCCCTTCCAAAAGTCCACCGATATAACCGGGGTGGCCTTCACGGGGCGGCACATTCGCTATGCCAACGCGGATACCTGGTATCCGTCCTGGGCGGCCAACGGGAACTTGTATTCCCCCTGGACGGATGGCAAGGTCGGCAACGTCAGCTCCGGTTCGGGCGGCAAAAACGCGACCACGGGCTATGCCACGATCCTGGGCGACGACCCACTGCATTTGGAAATCATCGATGCCGGCACTTACCCAGGCGACCCTGCCCCGTACGGGGGACGTTACCCTTGCGGCAGCCTGGTCTATAACGGTGTGTGGTACTACGGAACCTATTGCCTGCTGGAATCCCCTGGAAAGGGATTGAACTGGGATGTCCTGGGTCCGCTGGTGGGATATCGCTACTCCCTGGACTATGGTAAGACGTGGCACGACACACCGCACACGCCGGCCGATCCCTTGTTTGGCGAGCCCGTCGCGCCGGGCGAGAAACTGAAAATGGGATCCCCGCACTTTGTCGACTTCGGAAAAAACATGCAATATTCCCCTGACGGGAAAGCTTACCTGGTGGGCCACGGCACCACTGATCCCGACGTCCACCCCCGGCCCGCCAATCTCAGTTGGATTACCGGGAACCAGATTTATATGGCCCGCGTCAAACCCAGTATTGAGAATATGAATAATCGCGCGAAATATGAATTCTTTTCCGGTCAGGATCGCCACGAGCGCGCCCTCTGGACCTGGGACTTCTACCGGATCAAGCCGCTCGTCAATTGGAGCCACAATTGCGGCTGTGTCACCATGACTTATGATGCCCCGCTGAAGAAATTCCTGATGTGCATTACCGACGGGGGCAACACGATTTCGAAGTTTAATACGTATATTTTGGAGTCCGACCACATCGACGGCCCCTGGAAGCTGGTGGTGTACATGCGCGAGTTCGGCGAACAGGCCTACTTTGTAAATATTCCCTCCAAGTTCATCAGCCCGGATGGCCGGACCGCGTGGCTCTGCTACGCCGCCAATTTCACCAACGGTTATCTGCACACCAACTACCGGGACAACCCTCCGGGCGGCGGCTATGGAATGACTTTGCAGGAGATCAAGTTGTTGCACTGAGAGCAAAGGTGTCAGGTGCCAGGTGCTTAAAGGGGGACCTCGAAGAGGTCCACTGGACTTTGGCCTTTTTTCGCTCAGGCATTAGCGTAGCAGACCGCCGATGCGAGAGGGAAAGAGAATTTCTCCGGCTTCGTGGCAGAGGGTGGGGTAGACACGAAGGGGGAGAAATTATCGAAGCCGAGTCCGCGGGCCCAGACTTCCGCGCGCAGTTGGTGGAGGGCCTGTTGGGTGGAGATGCGGGCGGAGGGAGAAGGGTGGATCCACTTGGGGCGCGGCAGCAAGGCCTGGCGCGAATCGGCGAAGGCGCGCTGGGTGGCGAGCCGCAGCAAGGCGTAAGCGGCCACGCTGAGGGCGGGGGCGGATTCGACCGAGCGGGGAGCGCGCCCCTGCGCCTGGCCCACCCCCAGGAGAGTTTTTTCTTCGCGGAAATTGACCTCGATGTCCCAGCGCTGGAGATAGGTTTCGATGACGACTTGGGGATCGAGGTGTTCATCGGTGCAGAGGAGAAAGGCCGGCGAGCGATACAGCAGCTTGGAACCTTTCCGCAAGCGATAGGCGAGAGGGGCGATGACGATCAGTTGCAGGACGTGGCGAGCGCCGGGGGCGCGCCACATCCAGCCGGTGCGGCGCTTGTAGCGCAGGGGATGAGCGAGGCCGTGATGTCGCAGGGGGAGTGTTTCCAAGGGAGAGTCATCGGTGCGGACCTGCTCGGGGGTGGGAGCGGGAGGTCCGGAGCAGCGGCGGCGGCCGCGCGCTTTCTGGGAGGAGGGATCGGGGCGGAACAACCGGTGGGCGTCCGGGCGGAGGCGGCCGCTGGCGGGGGTGTTGGGGGGAAGAGGTTGGAGCACCGTGCCGTTGGTGTAGCCTCCATGGAAGGCCACGATGCGCCGGCGGCCGGCCGAGCCGGGGTCGGCGTCGAGGGCGGTGCGCAAGGCTGCGAGCGGCGCGCGCCTGGGCGCGGTAATCCTTCGGTTGGGCGGCGCGGGCTTTTTTCCCCGGCTTGGCCGGAGTGGGGGCAGGGCAGAAGGCGACGGGGAGCAGGCGGGAGGAACCCTCGGCCGCCGGCAGGGCGAGAGAGATTTGCAGAAAGCGTTGGGCGCGCACGAAGTTGGTCTGGAAACGGGGGCCGAGGGGATCGCGGCGCCAAGCCACCCCGGGGGTGTGCAGGCCGGAGCGGCGCAGGAGGGAATCGTCCAGGCCGGCGCGCCCGGGAGCCTGGGGAGGCAGGGCTTCGACGACGGCGCGGCGCACCACGGCGAAGAGGGTGGAGGCGGGAAGACGGGGGTGGGAAAAGAGCTTCCGGCGCCACCGCGAGCAGCGCCGCGTACAGCCCCTCGCTCATCCGCGCACTGATGGCAAATCCGATGAAACCCGGCGGCCCTTCCTCCCGTTTCTCATCGCGTAACCAGTTCACCAGGCGAGATTCATGACAGGCCGAATCGCCCCGAAAATACCGGGTCTCCACCGTCGGCGGCAGCGCCGCAAAAGCCCGCTTCGCCACATTCCACGGGTCCATCAGGCGCATCTTCCTTTTTGTTTTAGGCGGGATATTTTATCGAACTGCTTGGGATGATGGCAGTTGCGCGTTGTCTTGGACGTCGAGCTCCTGACTACATAGTCGGCAGGGTGACGCCGAGTGCCTTGAGAATTTCTTGCTGGCGGGCGTCCGGTTGAGGCAGCTTGGTCAGCGTGGTTTTCTCATCGACCGGGTAGTGCAGCAGGCACAGGCGGGTCAAGGCCCGCAGCGCATCCGGCAAGGTGATGGCGTCGGCCCGAGTCTCGGTGGTGCCAAAGGCCGCTCGTAATCGCCGCTCCATCTCACGACTGACTTTCAAGGCCAGCAGGCAGCAGAACACGTGCCCCCGCGTGCGGCTCTCTTTGCGCACCCAGACGGGCCGCACCTCCAGCAAGCCCGTCTTCAGGGTGCGAAAATCGCGCTCTACCTTCTGGAGCGAAACATAGCTGTCATGCACTTGCTGGGCGCTCATCGCGGCGGGGGCCACGTCGGTGGTCACCACATAGCAGCCTGCCAACTCCAGCGCCCGGTCGATCGCTGCTTCGTTCCTTTGCAACTTCAACTGCGTGCCTTCGAGCGGGATTTCCACCAGGCCCGTCAACTTGTGCCGCTCGACCCAGGCTTGCATCGCCCGTTGGCCCGCTTCCGGCTGGCAGCGGGGGTGGGTGCGCACCTGCTCGTTGCGCGCCTGGATCTGGGCTTCCAGCTTCGTCAGTTTGTCGTCCAGGCGATGCTGCTCGCGCTGTGCCTCCTGCGGATTCCGGCGCAGGATATAGCGCACGCCCTCCGCTTCCACTTCCGAGACGGTCTCACTGAACAGGTTCAACTGCAAGGTTCCTTGGGCCAGCAGCCGGCGAACCTGCGGGTCGGTCAAGGCCGTGATATAGCGCAACCCCGCTCCCGTCAGCGCTTGCTTCCCCTTACTTTTCACCATCCCCCGGTCCCCCACGAAGACCAATTCCTCCACCCCGAATTGTCCCTGCAGAATCTGGATCTGTTCTACCACGGTGGTGGGATCACTGCGGTTCCCTTCGAACACCCGCACGGCCAGCGGTTCGCCTGCCTCGTCCGCCAACAGGCCGATGACGATTTGCAACTTGCCCCGCTTTCCGTCGCGGTTGTAACCGTACTCCCCCAACTCGTTCTTCTCCCCTTCCAGATAACTGCTCGTCACGTCGTAGAGAAACAGCCGGGGCGGCTGGCCGCGTCGAGCCAGGTAGCGGCGATACAGGGTCTTTTCCATCTTCCCCTGACGAGCCGCCAAGTCATCCAAGGCGGCATACAGATCGTCCTCGTCGAACTTCCCCAGGCCCAGCACTTCGGCCACCGCCTGATCCTGGGCCCAGCGCACCGCGGAAAGGCGCGAGCCCTGGTGAGCGACACGGGCCAACACCAGGAACAGAGCGAGTTTCGCCAGCCGGCTATGACCGAGCGCGGCGCCGATGCCCAGAGCCTTGGCGATCTGCTTGAGCACGAACAAGAGGCCGAACACGCCTCCCAACTGAGGGGCCCGGGAGAGCTCGGCGGCCTGATCGAACTCGCCCCGCAACAGGCGGCGGAGGGCTTCGATGCGGGCGGGGAGCCAATGCGAGAGGTTGGCGAGGGTGCGGTTCTTAACCTTGCCGTGATGGCGAAAAGATTCGCGCAGGAGGATGGCGGGCGGGGAGTTGCGGTTAGGGACGGTTGTGATATACATGACTCCCGTATACCATCATAATCTAGCAATGTCAAGGACAATCTTCAATATACATGACTACACTATGATGCCCAAAAACAGGACAACCCCTCTCGATGCAAGGATTTTGAGTCAATCACTAGAAGGAAGATCCGTCAGGGCCAGCACATTGCCGTCGCGAAACTCCTCCGCTAACACCACGTTGGTCTCTGCCCACACCGCCAGCAGGGGTTGATAGCCACCCTCCCCCTCGTAGGTGGCGAAGGCCTCCCGCTTGCGGCGGGGGATGATCGTGGCATCCTGATCCACGGTGGCGATCTTCTGATCCGGACAGCGCTGGCCCAACTCCTGAATCAAATCGCGGTTCACCTGCCCCAAACCCTGTAACGCCTCGTTCTCGCCGGGAATGTAGGCCACCTGCCCCAAGGGCCGTTGCTCCTGCGCTGCCTCGATCCGCTCCGCGTCGTGAAATTGCTACAAAAACTTGCGCGCCGCCTCCGGCGAGGGGATCTCGTGTCCCAGCAATTCGGCCAGGCCCCCGTCCTCACGCAAGCGCCCGAAGTCGTCCAGGCACTCCCCGCCCGCCGCGTTCAGCACCACAGAACTCTCCCCCCTCGTCGCTTCGTCGTAGCCGCGTTGCCGCTCCTTGACGCGCACGGGCCGTTGCACGCTGGCCGGCAGCCCCAGCGAACGAAAGGCCTGCACCAACAGCGGCATCCCGCCCAGGGCGGTCAGCGTTTCCGGCGCCGGCTCCGGGTCGATCGCAAAGAGCAGCGGGGATTCGGTAGGTGAGGGCTTGTCGAGTTTGCGCATGCCCCGAGTCTAACCCCCTTCCCCACCTCGCGGGGGCAATCTCGGCGACGCCCACCAAACTTCTTTCAAACGCCCAACCCCCCAAAACACAGGCCATTGCCCTCCATCATCCTGCAGGTTACGCCACCTGCTCTCTCCCGTATCGACGGATCGGGGTTGATGGACAGCGGCGGCTCGACGCCGCCTTTCCCTTCCTCCCCGGCGTGAAGGCAAGGCGGCGTCGAGCCGCCGCACTCCAAGGTGCTTCGCACACCTCTATTTGTAACAGCAGCCGTGAATACCACTACGGCTAATGATCTTGTTCCCCTCCGGGGAACACTCAATCGGTGTCCGCCTTTTTCTTTCCCACGTCGGCAGGCTTCTTCAACGGCTTATAAGGCGACGCAATCCGGCCCTCGCCCTCGCGCACAACCAGGACCTGGTTCGCGTCGATCTTGGTAAGCCGATCAACTTTCCCGCTGGGCCAGGTGATCTCTACCAGATCGACCTGCTGCCGCGCGCCCAGGCCAAAGTGCAGCCGGATATCGTTGCCGGAAAGCCAGTTTCCACCCGCCCGGACGCAGTCATATTGGGTAAGGTCCTGGGCCACGACCTTGACCCACGCGCCGATTCCATCGCGGTTGCTCCGGGTCCCGACCGCCTTCACTTGAAGCCAGTGGCCGGCCGCGTCTCCCTGGTTCCGCAGCAGAACCGGGGGGCTATCGATGTTGGTAATGGCAATATCCAGGTTTCCGTCGTTATCATAGTCGCAGCAGGCGCCCCCGCGGCCTCCCAACTGAAACGCGTTGAGTCCCACCTCCTTGGTGACGTCGCGAAATTTCCCGTTGCCCAGGTTCTGGAAGAGCTGCGGATTCTGGTGATAGTGCTCGTCGGTGAACAGCCGGTCGACTTCCGGGTAAAGGTGTCCATTCACCCAGAAAATATCTCGCCAACCGTCGTTGTCGTAATCCATAAAGAACGTAGCCATGCCCAGCAAAGGAATGGACGGCTCGCCGATCCCGGAGGAGTAGGATACATCAGTAAAAATCCCTTTCCCATCATTATGAAATAAGGTTTTATTATCGTTGGCATAAGTGGTGATAAACAAGTCCGTCCACCCGTCGTTGTCGTAGTCACCGGGGGCAATGCCCATGTTGGCCTGCTCCATGCCCTCCCCGTTGTAGGCGATCCCCACCAACTCTCCCACCTCTTCGAAAGTGCCGTCTTTCTTGTTCCGGTAGAAATAGTTGGGGCCGGAATCATTGGCGACGACAATATCGGGCCAGCCGTCGCCATCCAGGTCCTCCATCAGTACGGAGAAACCGTAACCCAGCAGCTTGTCCGTCACCCCGGCTTTTTCCGTGATATCGGTAAAGGTCCCATTGCCGTTGTTGTGATAGAGCACATCCGGCGCGCCCTTGAGCCCGCGCGGACCACAAGCCCGCATGACCTTGTTGCGATAAGTGCAGGTCGGCTGGGCCGGCTCGGGAGGATGCCGCAAATCGAAATCAATGTGGCCGGCGACATAGAGGTCCAGATGGCCGTCCTTATCGAAATCCCCGAAAGCCGCTCCGCCGCTCCAAACCTGGTGGAGGGTCGCCACCCCCGCTTCCCGGGTGACATCCGTAAAGGTTCCGTCGCCGTTGTTGCGGTAAAGAACGTTCGGACCATAGTTGTAGACGTACAGGTCCTGGAAGCCATCGTTATTGTAATCCGCCGCAACCGCTCCGAATCCCCATCCATGCCCTCCCACACCGGCCTGGGCAGTGACGTCGGTAAACGTGCCATCCCCGTTGTTCCGGAAGAGGTAATTGTGCGGCGGGTTTTTGACGCGCGAAGGATTCAGAAGGTTATCAATCGTAGATCCGTTTATAATGAAGAGATCAACATAGCCGTCATTGTTGTAATCAAACCAGACACATCCGCTGCCGTACACTTCCAGGATCCAGTTCTTTTCACGGCTGCCACAGGTGAGGGTGGCATTGATGCCGGATTCGCGAGCAACGTCACGGAAGAGCCCCCCGGAAGGCCGCGCGCCTTGACCGGGCCGCGCGAATCCCTTCCCGGCCAGCGCCAACAAGTGGCCTTTCCATGCCCTGCCGCCAACCGCGGGAAGCATCAAAGGCGCGGCAAGGTTACGGAGAAGGTTGCGGCGCGATTTTGTGAATGGATGAAGCGGCATGGACTGTCTTATCTCCCCTCCCCGAAGGGGAGGAATATCATTAGCCGTAGGTGAAACCTACGGAATGCGAACCGGGAAAATTTGCTCTCGCCCCGAAGGGGTCATACATTCGACCCCTCCAGGGTCGAAAGCGTTCTTTTTGATGCCGGCCCGATCCGTAGGTTTCACCTACGGCTAATGATATTGTCCCCCTTCGGGGAACAAGGCTGCCTACTGCTTTCCGCCTACTTCCTACTGCTCTTCCGGGTTCACTTCCCAGCCTCGGGCTTTGTCGGCAAATAGCCCAGTTCCTTGGCCTTCTGGAATTCAAACTCGGCGCGCTTCTGATCCCCTTTTTGCAGAAACATGAGGCCCAGATTGTGATGCGCTTCCGCCAGATCCGATTGCAAGGCAACGGCTTTTTCCATCTGGTCGATCGCGGCGTCAATATTGCCTTCTTTGGCCAGGAACGCTCCGGCATTGTTATGAGCCGCGGCGCTCAGCGGCTCAAGATCAATTGCCTTCTGGAACTGGGTCTGGGCGCCTGCCGTATCTCCGGTTTTGGCCAAGGCGAGACCCAATTGGTTATGGGCCTCCGCGGACTGGGGGTCAATCTGCACGGCCAGATTAAAGGCCTGCACCGCTTCATCAAGTTTCCCCTCAGCCATGGCCCTGAGTCCCCTGCCCACCGCCATGGCAGTCTGGGTATGGGTCTTTTCTTTGGACTCTGTGGAGTTCTTGATTTGCGCCAATCTCGCGAATTGCTCAGAAGCCCCTGCCTGGTTGCCCTTCCGCATGAGGAGTCGCCCCAGGTTATAGCACGCGGTGGAATCCTCCGGGTTGAGCTGCGCGGCGGCACGCAATTCCCTGATAGCCCCGTCCAAGTCCCCCCTTCGACTCAGCGCCATTCCGAACCGGGATCGGAAGCGGGAATTGCCCGGTTCGATCTCGGCAGCCTCCCGAAGCGCCGCGACGGCCGCTGGAAGGTCACCGCGGACCAACTCCAGGGTTCCCAGATTGTAACGCGCGTCGGCGTTGTGGGGATCCGACTGCAAAGCTTGCTGGAAGTCCTCCACGGCAGCATCCAGGCGGCCCTGATCGGCCTCCAGCACTCCGAGGTTGTTGTGCGCCTCCGCAAACTGCGGTTGGATCGCCAGGGCCTGCTGGAATTCCGCGATCGCTTCCTGGGATTGCCCCCTTTTGACGTAGGCCCGGCCCAGATTATAGTGGGCGCTGGCTTTGGGGGGTGAACTTCTCGCCGCCCTCTGAAGCTGCGAGATCGCTTCGTCAACCTTGCCCGAGTCGAGGAGCGCGGCGCCCAACTGCACGCGGGCGTCAATATAATCCGGTTGCAGGCGCAGGGCCTCCTGAAAATCCACTATGGCCGTGAGGTATTCCTTCTTCTTCAGGTAAGCCAAGCCCCGATTAAAGTGTGCGGCGGGGTAGTCCGGGCGCAACTTGAGGGCCTGCTGAAACTCCTCAAGAGCGTCATCGGTTTTGCCCAGGCCAACCAGCACGACGCCCAGGTCGTTATGGGCTTCGGGATAATCGGGCTGGAGTTCGAGGGCCTTGCGGAATTCCTCCGAAGCTTCGTTGCCCCGGCCGCTATTTGCCAGGGCCAGCCCCAGTCGGCAATGGGTGCTCGGAGCGAAAGGGTCCATCCGCGCCGCCGTCCGCAACGCGTCAATGGCCCCTTTCCGATCACCGGTCTGCAAGAGGGCCAGGCCCAGGTTGGACCGGGTTGCGGCGTTACCAGGGTCAAGTCGAACCGCTTCGCTAAATTCCCGGACCGCACCTTTCATGTTTCCCGATCCCACGAATGCCATCCCCAGCTTTTCATGCAGGCCAGTGGCGGCCAAGCTGCTAGCGAGGGCCTTCTGGTACTCGACCGCAGCCTGCTCGAAGCGCTGAGCGGCCATCAACTGGTCCCCAAGGTGTTCGTGCGAGGTGACGCTCTCAGCGGTTTCGGGCGGGTGCAAATCGCCGGGTGGCAAACTCTGTCCACTCAGGAGAGTTGCGACGGAGAAGACCGCTAAGCAGACCATCGAGCTCTGTAGAATACAGTGACGGGTGAACCCCCTCACCCGGCGCTTTGCGCCATCCTCTCCCCCAAGGGGGCGAGGGCGCGAATTCAATTTAACTCTCCCCTCGCCCCCTTGGGGGAGAGGGGCGGGGGTGAGGGGGTCTTGGTCACTCAATTTTGCAGTGATCAGTAGTCCCGTCGCCAAAGCCCTTCGACCTGAGAAGCCGGCCTGGGTGAGTAGTGCCGTGCGTTCTGTTTTTAGCACCGCCACCATCGTAAGATCGTCCCCAGAAACATTGTAGCGGCTACCAGGTCTTGGTAAAAGGGTCGCCAGCCTCGGCACGCTTTTGGGTGGTGCCCTGCGTCCACCCCGATTCCCGTTCCTGCTGGAAGACGTAATTGGTGAGGCCGCTACAGTGCTGGGCGATGGCCTCAAACACCTTGTTGCCGATCACCAGATTGCCGACCTTGTGAGCATGCACGCCGTCATAATCGATCAGCCAGTCGGCGCCCCCTTCCGCCGACCACACGTCAGCGAGAATGCAGTCGAACTCCGCCGCCAGGGAGCGGATGCAGTCGTTGTACTGGAGCGTCAGCTCGATGCTCCCCTTGTTGATAGGCGGCCAACTCCGGTAGCCAGTCATGTAGTAGACCGTCGTGAGTACGGTCACGGGATTACACGCTTTCTTAACGTCGCGGATAATCGTGGCCATGTCTTCGCGGAAGTGGTCAATCGGCATAGCGGCGCGCATGTCATTCAGACCGTATGCCAGGATGAAAAGATCGGGGCAGTGCTCGATCACATCCTGCCTGTAACGCTCGAGGGCGCTGGGCTTCGCCGACTGACCGTACCCCGGGCTGCGCGGTGAGATGGAGTTGTTGCCAATCCCCTTGTTGATGTACTCGATGGGCTTTTCCTGCGCCGCGTTGATGAGGCGCACCAGGACATCGGCATAGCGCTCCTCCTTGGCGTGCAGCCACGGGCCGCCTTCCACCGTACTTTCTCCCAGAATCACCAGGCGCTGGAAGGGTTCCTTGCGATAATCCTTGGGCTTCGCGAACTCTGCCGGCTGGGAAAGGGCGGCGCGGGAACTCTTTTTTCCCTCGGCCCCCCAGACCTTCGAACTGGCGGACACACCGGCTCCGAGGCCCACGACGCTGGATGACGTGCTCTTCAGGAAAATTCGGCGGTTCATCGAATGATCTCCTTTCGAAGCTCACACCGCCAGCTTCAGGGTTACGATCTCCCAAGGCTGTATCTTCAAGCGCAGAGAGCCGTCATCGTTAGGCGCCAGCGCCCCCTCGTTCTCCTCGATCAGGCTTGCCCTCCAGGCGCTGCGAATGGGGCGCGGCAAGTGGATTCGCGCGTCGGTCTGATTCCCCTCCGCTTCGTAGAATCGCAGCACCACCTGGTTGCCATCTTCGCTTTTCTTCATTGCGGTCAGGATCAGGTTGGAGGGTTCGAGCCGTAAGAAGCTTTGCTCGACAGGCATAACTTCGCCGGCCGGCGCTGGCGGTTGCTCACCGACGAATGCGACGAGCGGGTAATTGAAGGCGATCGCATTGCGGTAGCGGAGTCTCCAGTCACCTTGATGCGGCAGCAGCGCGGCGCGATAACGATGGTCACCCGCTTGCGTGAACCAATACTCAGGGTTCCAAGCCAGGCTCTTCCGCGTCGAGAGCAGAACGTGCTGCAAGACGGGATAGGAGACGGGGCCGGTGGTCTCGTCCCGGAACAGATGCACCGTGCAATCCGCTGCCGCCAAGCACCCGGCTTTTTGAAATCCGCGGGAGGATGCGTCGATCCAGTTGATGGCTTCGCGGAAGCGCAGAGGCGCGTCACCGCCGTAGATACTGGGCGCGAACTGGGTGTCGACGTCGGGAGGGAGCAGGGTGAAATCGAGTTCATCCTTGCCGATTTCTACCGTCCCGAAAGGAACTTCGTAGCTGAGACGAGCGTCGTCAAGGTTGATCGGGAACGCCACGCGCAGCTCGCGATCCTTCTGCCCGTCCCAGCCCAGAAGCTCGGTCTCGATATCCAGCCGGGCAAGGCCGTGGTAAAGATGAAAGCTCTGCCGCAACTTGAAGTTCTTGAAGGCCGCCTCGCGCACGGCGGTGCTGCGCGCCGCAGAGCGGGTAAAACTGCGCACAGGGAAAGGATGGTTGCCCGTGCGGTCGAAATTCGCCATGGTGACGATTTCGGGATCCTCCCAGGCCAGGCCGGGGGCGGTGAACTGGAGCACTTCACCGCCTTCGAACATGTCCGTCCGCAGCACTTCCCACTTTTGCTGCTTGTCGTAAACACTCTTGAGCCCGGCTTTGCCAAGAGCCAACCGGAAGAAACGGTTCTCGACAGTGTTGCCGGCAATGGGTGTTGGGGAAGCGGCGGCGGAGGCCTGCTCCAAGTAGTACGTGCGATATCCCGTGGACGGGACTTCTTCCGCGAGGAACATCAACTTCACCGGGTCTCCCATTGACTTAGCCAGGATTATTTCCAGGTCGATGCTGCGTCCGGCTGCGTCACGCAGTGCCGCGCCGCTCCAACCGGCAGGTAACTTGACTTCGCATTGCACCAGATCGGTACGGTGCCAGGAGAGGGAATTAAACACCACCACGGGAATCTGCGCGGGCGTGCTTCGTTTCACTCCGGCCGAAAGCGCGGCCCCGGCATCCGCCAGCAGCTTTTGGGAAATCTCTTTCGATTTGAAATACGACTTGTGGTACACCGCGTCCGTTAGCAGTCCTTGGTTCCCGCCCCAGCCGTGGTCCGGCCAACAATTCGCCTGCCAGCCTTCGGCCAAAGCACTCACGGGATAATTAGCAAGACCGTTGGCCAGACCCAGACCGGTGCAGAGTCGCTCGGCGGCGAGCAGTTGATTGTGGGCAATGCGGCCGGCGAGCAAAGCCTCGCGGTTGCCAGGCTCATCATAGTAGGTCCAGGCGAAGGGCCAGTCGCCCCGCAACGTGGTGATGTCCAGCGGGCGCTTGGTAAAGTCATCCAGAAAGCCTTCCGCCGAGACAAAGGTGATTTCCGGCGGATGAATCTGGCGTTCCGGTTGTGACTGGAAGTGAGCATTCCAGGCCGTTGCGAACCTCTTCATCGCCTGGTTCTGCTCGCTCGCGTACGGCGGAAGTGCCGGTTGCGGCGGCAGGTAATCGCTGGTGTAATCGTACATGAACTGCGGGGGAAGTTGATGGGCCTGGTAGTAGGCCTGGCGCTGATCGGCGAATCGCAACCAGCCCTGGTGGTCCAGAGGGTCCAAGAGGCGCATGGGATCAACGTAATGCTGGGCGTAGACGAAGACCTCCGATCCGTCGGGCGCCTGCCATTGATAGTAACCGAAGGGCATGCGGCCCTGGATTACATACTTGACGCCGGCTTTGGCGAGGATTTGCGGCATCTGAAGGGTCATGGAAGGGGGGTCGGTCTTAAAGTAGAAGCTGGTATCGACGCCCGGAAAACTCGTCTTGAGCCAGAGGCGGCCAAGGTAGAACTGGCGAACCAACTTCTCGGGGCCGACGTGGACCTCCTGGCACTGAACGTAACTGGCGCCCCAGCGGAAGCGCCCCTCGCGCATGCGCTCGACCATTTCATCCCGCAGTTCGGGATGGCGTTCCAGGAACTCCATCAGGTAAGCGGTGGATTCCATCGTGTAGACAAACTCGGGATATTGCTTGAGCAGCTTTAGCGTCGGCAAAATGATGTCCGACGAACGAAAGTCCGCCGTCTTGGCCTGGGTATTGAGCCATCCGAGGTCGTTATGACACGTGCAGTGAAGAGCGAACACGCCGTTATCAAAGTAGGATTGGTAAGGCCCGACTTTCAACGAGCGCTTCGGGCCCAGCGATGAATTTCCGGCAACCAACTCGAAATCCATTGACGTCGCCTCGAACGGCGCGGGAATCCAGACGTCCTGGTCAGTCAGCGAGCGCGCCGGGACCGGCTGAAGGGGAAAGCGCATCACCTCTTTGCCCGCCTGCGAAATGGCCAGTTGTGCGTCACGAATCTCGCCGCCGGGATTGATCAGGTGCAGCGTAGCGGACTGTACGGGAATCCCCTCACGCACGTCGTACTGCTTGTAAACGTCGATCTCGAATGTGCGGGCGTGGGAATGCGGGTATATCCGCAGCTTGCCCAGGCCGGTTTCCTTGCCGCCGGGTTTTGTCCAGACCTCATCCACGGTGAGACGGACAGACGAGGTTGCGACAGGCTTGGGGAGGGTGACGATTTCGAAATATCCGTGCTGCCCCAATTCGACGGGTAGGCTCGTGTGATCCGAAAACGTGCAGGTGAGCTTGCGCGGCGGCTCGAGCAGCGCGACGCGCGAGTAAGTCATCGAATATACGTCTTGTCCTATGATGTCGCGCGGTAATGGCTGGGCGAGAATAAACAACTCGCGTACCTGACGGGACTCGGGAAAATCAATCTGGAGCCAGGCGCCGGCGGCTTGCTGGTTGGCTTCCCAGCCGGTAAACAGATTGTCGCCGCCCACGTTCTCGGGGGCATAACCGCCGGGTGGATCACCATAGGAGCTGGAGGCCGTAGCTTTCGCTTTGAACTCGAGCGCAACCCAATTGGGATTGGGAGTGCCGCTTGGCGCCTCCGCCGCCATAAGGCGCCTTCCGCCGAGATCACGCCGGAAAAAGTTGCCGGCCGCCACCGAAAACGCTGCCAGACTACCGTCCTTCAAGAAAGCCCGTCGGTCCATATGATGTCCCCTTATTAACTGAATGAATTACTGTTATCAAAAACACATCATCCTATACCCGACACCGGAAATTGCAAGCGTAACCTTGATTGCCGGGACGATTAGTGAATGGCGGCGATTGCAGGTTTCCCCTGAACGCGCACGGTCACGATTTCATAAGGCTTGACGCTAAACCTCACACCCTTATTCGCGACCGCGAGGGATTGCTGATTTTCCTCCATCGCATTCGCGAGCCAGGCCGCTTGAATTTCCAGAATCGGTGAACTTACTTCCACTGTCGCAGCGCGCCCGGCGATCTCCAGGAACCGCAGAATGTAACCGCTGTGATCCTCGGCTTGCTTCCACGTCAGCAGTACTAAGTCCGGGTCATCCACGTTCAGGAAGCCGCCCTGAACGGGATCGAGCGGCCCGGGCCGGTCCTCGGACTTATCTTGATACTTGATCTCGTCGGTTTCCAGCGGGGTCAGTGCTTCCCATCCCATGCGGGTGAGGGCCGGCGGGGCGATGGCGGAAGCGCTGGTGACGATGTACCGGAAGGTAAAGTCACCGCCTTGGCCGGCCACGTAGTTCGTGTCCCAGTAGTTGTTCATGACATACGAAAAGATGGTTCCTTTGCGGTCACCAAATTCGACGGGCCATGTCCCGCGGACGATGTCGCCCAGTGTAACCAGCGGAGCATCTACCGGCACAATCGCTGCTGCGAGGCTGGCTTGCTGCAAGGCCACCCACTGCTGAATCGAAAACCATTCGCGCCCGCCGCCTGGTAGGATGTCTTTTGCAGGGTCGTTATACCCATTCTGGATGGCATATTTGAATTGAGGGTGCTCCATCGCGAAGGGAAATGCGAAGTAGATGCCTTCTTTCGTATAGACCTTGTCCTTACGCACGTGGTTCACGATCTCGATTCGCTTCTGGCCCTTGGGAAGAATAATCTCCGATTCGATCAGCGGAGTGTTCAGGCCGGTGCTTTCCAGCCAGGCGACATCTTCGAACGGCAGGCTCACTAAGGATCGAATCTTCCCACCGCTCGCGCTGTGCGTTGTGAGTTCGGGGATCGGTGTAACGCTACTGTAATCGATAAGACGGTTCGGCCCCGTGTCAGCGCCCGTCACGTACACATACTGGTTGAAGCGATACGGGCTGGTACTGTCCACCAGTTCGCGATTCAATTCCTTGTCAAAGATTCTGCGAATCGCCCCGCTCGATGCATCCAGTTCCACGCGATAGTAGCGGTTCTCGAGGACGGAACCCCCGGCCGCAGCAGGGGGCGGAGGTTCCGATTTTGCCGCGCGTAGCTGGTAACATTTATAACCGACGGCAGGGACATCCGACGCCAGGAACCGGACGTGTTGGAGCGATTTGCCGGTGTTAAGCACCTCGAAGGGGTCCACCTGGCGGGTGGCAAGATCCAGAATCTCCAACCCCTTGTCGAGGTCCGTTTCCACCAGGCTGGTGCGACGCCAATTCAGGGAATTAAAGACGATGAGGGTCCCTGAACCATCGGGAACAAGATCCGCCAACGCCGACATGGTTCGCTGCAAGACATGGTTTACGAGCCTCCGGGCATCCGTGGCGCGTGCATCCTTCACATCACGCTGCCTGGTGCTTTCCTCGCTCTGCGGGTCAGTGATACCCCGGTCAGCTTCCCAGGTGTGCTCATCGGAAAGCACCAGATTGCGCCAAAGCGCGTCGAGAGCGGTCTGCTCGGGTTGGAGGCGAGGATTCGCGAGGGCGCTGATGCTGGAGAATTTCTCGGCAGAAAGCGCGCGGTACTCATTCTGCCGCGCCATTGCCGTGTGCACCGCATCCGAGCCGGCGCCATCCTCCCAATAAGGGCCGCCATCGCCGTGCAGCACCGGCACGGCGTCACCCATTTGCCGGGCCACATAGTCCATGGCTTCCCCTACCCCCGAAATGTGAATCTTCGGGTAGGTATAAAGCTTGTTCCATTCCGGAATGTCGCCCATCTGATCGGGGTTCAGGTCGGTGTTTTCCCACTGCGTACCGAATACGATAACTCCATCTGATCTATAATCAGACCGTGTATAACTCTGAAGAAAAATAGGGAGCGAGTCCCGAAGTGCGGGAAGCGTGGGCGGAAGCCCGAACATGATTCGCGATTGGTGGTAGCTGAGCGCCGACCAGGTGAGGATCCTCTTGCCGTCAGGCCCTTCCCAATACCAGGGTGATCTCTCATTCATGCGCCCGAGCATGATAAAGGGACCCCGATACCCGTTGCTGGCATGAAGGAAGTATTTTAAACCTGCGGAGGCAAGAATGGAGGGGTAAGACCCCGTCTGTGAAGGTACGTCGGAGATATTGGCATAGGTAAATGATCCGCCATGTTCACGGTTGAAACGATACCCGCCATAAAGCGAGCGGATGAGAGTTTCCGCGGTGGGCAGCCCGGTAAGGAGGCTGGCGTACTGAGCCGGAACGATAATTCGCCCCTGGCGGACATATTCGAAGAAATCCTGGCGGTCCTGCTCGCTACGGTTGGCAAGGAATTGGTCCGCGCTCCAATATCCGTCAACGCTGAAACGGAAATTCGGCTCCCGGCGCGCAATTGCCATGGCTTCGTCGATGGCCCGGCTTTGCACCTCGGCGACTTTGCCCTGATAGTCCGAGTAGCCGACGTCGAGATGCTCGTGCGGGACCACAAAGATGTTCCACTTTTTCCCAGGAACAAGATTTTGTGGGAAATTGCGGGACCACCCGTTCCACTCGACCTTGACCTCCGCCGGCGACTCCGCGGCGAACTCCGGGACCTCAAAATCGAAGCGTTGCTCGCCGAATTGATGCTCGCTCGAGAGGGGGGACGTGAACTTCTGATTCCCCAACAACAATGTTACGCGTCCGCGTTTCGGCGGCTCGCTGAGCCGCACATCAACCTCAATGACTTCCGTCAGCTTGCCATCGTTCGACTTGTAGAAGATGGTGGGGGTAGCCGCGGTGGTGATTTGAACGGGCTGGAATCGGCCCACGGCATCCTGCTCCAGCTTGAGCGCGTCGTAATAAATTCCGGAGTTGCCAATCACCATGACGGCTCCCTCGGAATCGTCACGCGCATCCGGCTGGTCTTTGGCCGTTAGCACGATTTCGTTATCACCGAACTTCAGGAAGCTTGCAGGAAAGTCAAACGCGATTGTGGCGGTGGAATAACGCGGCGCAAACACGCTGCCCAGATCGCCCGCGTCATAATTCAGAATGGGATGTTGGTAGAACCAGCCGTGGCGACCATTGATGCTGATGTCGAGCACCGGGACCCGTGGGCTGTAAGCAAGCAGCGCTGCGGTGAAAGTGTCGACACCGCGCGGTGGGCTGGAAATGGAAAATTTAATCGTGAACGGGTGCGCCCGGTGGCCGGCCTTTCCATTGGAGGTACCCGGCTGAAACGCCAGCCAGTTTTTCCCCGGCTGGCTCTTGCCGATGACATACACAGGATCGTCCGCCGGATTGCTGTAATCCAGCGCGCCGCCGCGCGTAGGACTGATGCCTTGGGCAAACTCCCTTGATGATTTATCGAAGTTCCCGATCTGCCAGAGGGTGGTGGAAGCCGCGCGGACATTTAAACCACAGGCCAGCAGGCAAACGATCGGGAGCCATCGGGTTGGGGCGTGCATGAAACCGTCCTTTCGATTGAAGCCTATCGAACACAGCTCTTCATGGCCGGGGAACCTGCACGGTCTTGCCATAAGGGTTCCGTGAGATCAATTCTCCGTCCTTGTATACGGCAAACTCGCGAGGTGTCATTTCAACATCATAGGTGTGTCCGCGGAAATGATAGCCTGCCATCCTTGCTTCACCAAGCTCGCGGTGATAGGCGGGAGAAATTTCCAGGGAGCCGTCCATGCCCGGGCGAAGGCCGAAAACTCCGAACAGGATAGCCTGGGCTCCGCTGCCCGCCGCGATTTCGAGCGGCATGTCTTCCTCATCCAAATCCCCCACGTAGTCCGTGAAGGCGTCTTGTGGCAGGTAGGGATATCGTTCCGTCCAGCGGGCGCAGCGCGCGAGGATGTCCCAGCCCGGCTCAGGGTCACCCAACCGGTAAAGCGATTCGGCAATGCGCAGGGGCATTCCCGTGTACTGGCCACCACCGCCCCAATCTTCATCCATCCAATCCCAGTGGGTCTCGTCCGATTTGGAAACCGAATAGAGGCCGTAGGGCCCTAGAAACTGTCCCTCTGTGAGGTGCCGAATCAGCCTTTGCTGTTGCGCGCCGGAGATCATGCTTGTTCCCAAAACATCGAAGAGGTGATAGCTCATGACCCGTTGATGGCTACCGTCAGGAAAGAGGTTATCGAACCACCCGGCTTGTTCATTCCACAACTGGTCGTTCAAGGACTTCTTTACTTGCGCCGCCCACTGGGCAAACTGCTCGGCATCGGGGTCGTTCCTGGACCGGCCCCATTCCGCGATCTGGCGGAAATACTCTCCTGCCAGGCCGTTCGTCGCCGCCACGACGTGCTCGTAACCATCCGTTCGCATTTCGAGCAGATTGTTGGAATTTGACCCGAAATCCAGAAGCCCGTCCGGGCGTCCTCGCTGCTTTCGGAGCTCCACCGCGGTGCGTTTCATCCACTCATAAACGCTTGCCCCATTTTCCACCCGATCCAGAAACGCCATATCCCCCGTCTGCCGGAGGTAATCCTGGAGGATCCGCATCTTTGCGAACGGATCCTGCGCATAGGCAAATTCACCGGCCTTGCCGTTCCAAGGGATATAAGTACAGGTCAAGATCCCGGACCGAACGAAGTTCAGGAAGGCCTCACGGAGACCTGCGGGATCGAGCATCGCCAGAAGTTCCGAGGCGTAAGAGGTGTCCCAGGCAATCGTGAAGAGCCATGTGCCCACTGCGTAAAACGGGTGCACGGCAAAATTCTCGCGTTCCCAGCGCGAGTCGAGAACGCTTAAAACACTGCGGTAGTAGAGGTCATCCAAGGGCTTGTCCGCCGTGGAGATGCGCGGGAGGTTCTCCGCTGCCCAGTCAAGACGCGCGCGCAGTGCGTGGTCAGCCTGCTCGATCCTCTGGGCAAGATCGGGCGCGTAGGGGTCCGGCGCCGGCAAACCGATGAGCTGGGGAACAATGGCGAACCGGGCCGTTTTCACCCCTTGGGCGGGGATCTCCCATTTCCAACCCTCCTTCGAAGGTCTTCCCAAATCACTGATCACCGTAACTCTGATCTGATCGTTGGCCAGGGTAAAGGCATCGAGATGTTTTACGGCAGACGCCGCCGGAGCTTTTTCGCCAGGGATGCTCAGGTCCAGCGTGGGAGCGCTCTGCTGAGGAATCACGGTCAAATCCATGGGTTCGGAAAGGCGATTGCGGATTTCCACCTCAAGATACACCTCATCCTTTTCGGCGGAGACACTGGCCTGGGTGCGGATGCTAAAAGAAATCCACTGACCGTTGATGATTTTGTGGAAGGTGCCCGTCCGTGTGTAAAGGTTGGGTTGCCAATAGGCCCGCTGTAGAAGCATGACAAAAGGTGAATCGGGAGAAAAGTTGAAGCCCAGAGGAGTCGCGCCTTGCCCAGTCGTTGCCAATCTTTCGTGGGCATCCGCGGTCAGGTCCTGCACGAGAACCTGCTTTTTCTCGTCACGAAATGCAAGCTGGAAGTGATAATCGTGAACATAAATGGGCGGAAACTCCAGAACTTGTAGCCCCGTGACGTTCCAGTCGCGAACTGAGACGGTTCCATGACCGTTAAACAAGCGCAGGCGGCGGCCGCTAAAAATAATTTTCGCGCGATCCATGCCCAGACGTTCCGGCGTGAGGCCTGCCTCCATCCGGCTTGGCGGTTTTTGCGGATCCTGTCCGGCGGGAGGGATCCCCGCACCGCTGGCGCCGCCGCAAAATTGAATCAACATGGTTAGTAGCAATACGAGTTTTCGGCTGACCATAGGTTCCTCTACAGGAATTCGGTATGGCGCGGAGGGAAGTGAAAGCTATCCGGCCGTGGTTTGCCAGTACAAGTTGGGTTTCTCAAACCCCATTCATGGGCTTCGGAACGTGCCAAGCCAAGAGTCACCATCCTAATTCGATTTGGCGCTCTCCATGGCCCACTTTCCGATAATTCTAAAAGTATCGATGGCGCGGCCCTTAGCCTTGAACTGCAATTGTCCGCCGGGCATATCGATTGAATCGGGATCATCTTCCTCGATGAGATTGGCAGTGTTCGCGCGCTCGACTTGCAGCGGAAGCTTCAGGATGACCTGCGAATCGCGACCGGTCATTTCGTAACCGCGCACAATGATTCCCCTCTGGTCATCCGCAATCTTAATATCACTCACCACGTAGTTGGGCTCGGATGTCTGGCACAAGCTGAAGAATGGGGGGATGGATGGTGCTATCGCTTTCGGTGGAACAACGGCTGAGGGGAAGGGGCTATTGACTTCGTTCCCAAAACGGTAATGGCTTCGCCAGTCTCCGGTAAAAGACGTGAAGGCAAAATGGAATGAATGGTCACCCTTCTGCAAATACCAGTTCCCCAGACCATGGCAACTCTTCCGGGCAGCCAGCAAGATGGGTTGCAAGAGCGTCGCCGGTTCTTGTTTTTGATCGGCGTCCAGATAATCCACAACGGCAACCGAGGAGGTCAGCATGACGCCCAGCTTGCCGTCGCTCGCGGAAATCCAGTCCTGCACTTCGCGAGGATGAATCTCCCTGGCCGTGCGGCTGTACCAGCCTTCGAATGGCTTCCCTTCGATCTCGTCCTTACCCACCTCGAGCGCGCCAAATGGAACTTCATACGTGACTTGGGCATTCGGTATGTTTACGGGTAGCGCCATCCGAAATTCCTTGTTCTTCTCCCCCGACCAATGCAGGATCTGAATGTCAAAATCGAGGCGCTTGGATTCCTGATAAGCATAAAGCTCCAAGCGCACCGTCGCCTGACGAAAGGGAGTCTCCGATCTCCAGCCCGTTCTCACCGGACCCGACTCAATCTCACGCCATGCCGGGGAATACTGGCTGGCCCGCTCAATCTTGTCCCAGGAAGCGTGTTGAATGTCCCCTTGCTCATGCGCGCCGTTGCCGACGGAATCGAGCATATACACTTCACCGGCCAGAAACTGCTCAGGGTTGAGCATTTCTCGTCCAAGTTGCTTGTCGAAGATGCTATTGAGTCCGCCTGGCGCAAACTCCAAACGATAATAGGCGTTCTCAAAGGTCCTGGTCTTAAACGCCGCTGAATTGACGGCGTCCGGCGTGCGCGGTTTGAATTGCACGGCGAAGGTGGAATAACCATTCGCGGAAATGTCCCGCGTCTCGACCACGTAGCGAGTTGTGCCACCCGGCGCTTGCAGGACTCGCTGGGCGGAAAGGTTCTTCCCCTCCTTGTCCTTGATCACAGCGTCCTGGCCAGGCGGTGTGGGAATCTCAACCCAGGCCGGCCCGGAACGATTCCAGGAGAGAGGGTTCAGGATTACCAGCTTGATATCTCGCGGATTGAGCGGCGTCGCGTGGCTGGCGATCCAATCGACGGAGCTGTTCAACATCGTTTTGCCCAGCAGCAAGGCTTCCTTTTCCTTAGCTTCGAAGGTTGCGTCCGTGATATCGCCATTCAATCCCCCAAAGCCGTGATCGGGATAAATCTGCGCCATCCACGCCTGATCGAATGTCTCCCGAGGATACCTCTCGCTCCCGCGGGAAATCAGAGTGCGGAGGGTCCAGAACTTCTCCGCTGCCACGAGGTCCCAGGAAGCCTCGCGCCCGGCCGACACCGTCTCATGATGAGTTGGACCGTGGATGTAAGCCCACACGTTGGGCCACTCGCCGCGAACTTGGGGGAACGTGGTATGCGGGTCGCTGGCAACGGATTGCATGAATTCTTCGCCGGTAGCAAACTTCAGTTTCACCGGCACACCCGCGCCGGCATCTTGCTTCCACTGATCGGCCAGGGTGATCAATTCCTGGGTAGGAGGCAGGTAATCGGTCATATCGGTAATTGGAAACTGGGGTGGGATCTTATGCTCCGCATAATAGGCATCCCAATTGCGAAGAAGGCTGGGAAGCTGAAGAGCCACATCAATCGGATGGTAGGGGGTCAAGTAGGCGCTCAATCGCCCGTAAATGCCCAACGAACCGACCACGATCTTGGAGCCATCCGGGCTGTACCAATCGTAGAGGCCGGGAAGGAAGCGCCCCAACATGAGATATTTGACGCCTGACTTTGCCAGAACTTGTGGCATCTGCATGGCTACGGAAGGAACATCGGTTCCCCATGCGGTCACGGTATCCACCCCGGGGCCGAGATTTTCCTTCAGCCATTTCCTGCCGTAATAAAGCTCGCGAACCAGACTTTCGCCTCGCCACAAGGACTGGTAAGGTTGATTGAACATCGCGCCAAAAGTCAGCCTGCCCTCCGCAATGAATCTGCGAACCTCCTCAGCGCGGGTGGGAACGCGGCGTAGATATTCCATCAGAAAAAGATTGGTTTCCAACCCGTAGCGGTAATCGGGATACTTCTCCAGAAGGGGGATGGCGGGGCCAATAACTCTGTCCCGCCTCCAGTTTGCGGTGGCTTCCGGCGTGTCGAGCCAGGCGATGTCGTTGTGGCTGTTGGGAATAATATTGATCGTCGCGTCGCGCAAGTATGTGGGCTCAGGAAGCAGTTTGAGATCCTTCTCCGCCAGCACCTTGCCGGTGCCATCCACCACCTTGGCGCGCACTTCATGAGTTCCGGGAGGCACCTTGATTGCGAAATCAAAATCCCGGCGGCCTTGGATGTCGCCAAGAGGTTCCGTGACCGCCGGACCGGCAGGAAACTCCCCCACGATTCTCACGCCGCTTAATAATTGGCGTGACACCACGTACCCTCCCGCCAGATATCTCGTCTCGCCATCACTGGCGGCGCCAACGGCCGCCGTGCATATCGAAAATGCCAGATCGTTGCTGTAACGTTCGCTCGGAACCCTCGAGCGCCATACCATGTCGCGCAGCTCGATGCGAGTTGGGTACGACTGAGCCGGTGCTCCAGCGAAGATGTCTAACGACCCCTGGCGATCAAAGATGGAGAAATAAATCTCATCCACGCTGCCCGGTTGAAAGCCCGGTTGGGCTTCGATCGCATAACCCACATCGTAGACGATGTGATGCCACGAGCCGTCATTAATGGCGCCCAGATTCCCGACCTCCGGCATGCCGGTCTGCGAGCCCACGATGTTGATCGCGTGATCTTGATAACCGATGTAACCCGGGTAGCCGATGCCGCTGCTGCCATAGGCGACGTCAAATGCCGCCGTGTGAGTCCCGTTGGCTCGAATCCAGAAGTCAAAGACCGGGTTCTCGCGCAGCTTCGTCGGAGGGCCTTGGAATGAGCATCCGCCATCCGGTGAAATCATGATCGAGGGTTTATCAATGGTGATGCGGCTTATGCCCTGGTCCAAAGTCAGCGTCATCGTTCCCCAGCAACTACGGATGACGGGGCGCACCGGAGCCGCGTCCAGATTGGAACATACGAGTACCACCAGCGCGGCGACCAAGCGCATTCGCTGCCATATTAAGCCGTGCATGATTCTCTCCTCAGAATTGTTTGCCGAGATCATCTGGCCACCTGGAGTCCGGCGAGGGAAGGGCTACTCGAAATGGGATTCGTCCAGGAGGTTAGAAGCGAGGACATGTTATTCTTTCAATGCGCCGCCAGGCAAAAACTCGATCGTCTTCCCATAGTCTGCCCGCGTCACGAGCTTCCCATCTTTGAAGACCTCGTAATCCCAGGGGCCGAGAATAACGTCATAGGAATGACCTCGAAACCGGTAACCCGTCAACCGGGCTTGGCCTAGTTCATGGTGGTAGGAAGGAGCGATGTCCAAAGTCCCGTCAATGTGGGGGCACAGGCCGAATACACCGAATATAACCGCCTGCACGCCACTCCCGGCCGCGACTTCCAGCGGCATTTCTACTTCCGGTGAGCGGAAATAATCTGCGAAAATCTCCTGGGGAATGTAAGGAAAATGTTCCGTCCATTTCGTGCAGCGATTGAGGATGTCCCAGCCTAAACCCGGGTGGCCCAGCTTGTACATGCTTTCTGCGAGTCGCAAGGGTTCTCCGGTGTATTGCCCGCCGCCACCCCAGTCCACGTCCTCGAGATCCCAATGGACCCGATCCGCCTTGGAAATCGAATAGACCCCGAGCGGCCCCAGGAATTCGCCCTCCTTCAGATGGCCGATCATGGCGTCGCTCTGCTTTTCAGAAAGAATGCCGGCATCGAGCAAATCGAACTGGTGATAACTCAGCACTAGGTGCTTGCTTCCGTCCGGGTAAATGTTCACAAACCAACCATTTGGCTCGTCCCAGAGTTTCTGGTTCAGGGAGTCTTGGAGTGTTTTCGCCCGACTCTCAAACTGCGCTGCCTCGGGATCGCTCCGCTCGCGGCACCACGCGGCGACTTGCCGGAAGTACGCCACTGCCATGCCGTTGGTCGCGGCCACAACGTGCTGGTAACCGTCGGTGCGAATCTCCAGCATCTTTTCCGAGCCGGCGCCAAAATCGAGCAACCCATCGGGTCGCCCGTAGCGTTTCACGACTTCGCGGCCCATCCGCTTCATCCATTCGAAGACCGAAGCTCCTTCCACGGAGTAATTGAGAAAATCCGTATCCCCCGTTTGGACAAGGTAATCCTGGAGGATGCGCATTTCCGCAAAGGGGTTCTGCGCGTACCAATACGTGTTGGCCTTGCCATTCCAAGGCACCCAACTGCTGGTCAGGAGGCCGGCGCGAACGTAGGTCAGAAAGGCGTCACGAAGGCCCGCGGGATCAAGAACGCTGAGCATCTCCGAAGCATAGGAGGTGTCCCAGGGAATCGTAAAGATCCACGTCCCGACGGCATAGAAGGGCTTAACGATGAAGTTTTCCCTTTCCCATCGTGAGTCCAGAACACTGAGAATGCAGCGGCGATAGAGACCATCGAAGGCCGGGTCGCCCGTGCTGACTTGCGGCAACGCTTCACCAGCCCATTGCAGGCGGCTGCGCAGGGCTTGATCGGCGCGTTCCATTCGCTGTGCGAGGTCGGGAGCCGCCACGCTTGGCGCCGGGGAGGAGGTTTGTTGCACAATGATGGCGAAATACGCCTTCCGCTTGGCATGGCCCGGGATTTCCCATCGCCATCCATCTTTCTCGCGTTCCGCAAGGTCACTGACTACGGTGATCCTGATTTGGTCGCTCGAGAGTGTGAAGGCGTCGGGGTGGGTGACGGGCCCCGCGGGCTTGCCGGCTTCGTTGGGAATAGAGAGCGCCAACTCCGGAGCACGCTGGTCAGGACTGGCAACAAACACCAGCGAGTCGGCCTCCCGGTTCTCGATTTCCACCGCCAGGTAGATTTCATCCGTGTCGGCGGCAACGCTCGCTTTCGTCGAAATACCGAAGGAGATCCATCGGTTGCCAAACTGCTTGTGGAAAATACCGGTGCGAAAGAAGGCATTCGGCTCCCAGTAGGCCTGTTGGAGGAGCATTACCAACGGCGCGCCGGAAGAAAAATTCAGCCCGAGGGGATGCTGGCCCTTTCCGGTCTCAACCATGTAATCGTAAACGTCCGGGACAACATCCTGGATCAGAACATTGGCCTTGGTTTCCCGAAACGCCAGGAAAAAACGGTAATCCCGAATGTCGATGGGAGGGAATTGCAGCGTTTGCAGTCCCGTCAGGCTCTTGTCACGGATGGAGACCGCTCCGCGTCCGTTGAAAAGCCGCAACATGCGGTCGCCAAAAGCGATCTGCGTTCGGGGCATGCCGAGCATCTCGGGGGACAGCGCCGGAGATGTGCGGGCAGGGGAAGGCCCTCCCGGGTTGCCGTCAAGAGGAATCTGGGCTCGGCTCACAGCCACGGTGTTGAGAAGGACGCAAATGAGTGCAATTTTGACGAACGATTTGACTCTGAGGCACATGGCCATTTGTCGATTTCCTTTCCTGACGAGGTGTGACGCCGTGGATAGCGAGGGGAAAACAGGGCGACGGTCATTTCCTGAAACGTAATGTTCTTATCCCAAACTCAATGCGAAACCGGGGGCTCCTGGACTACTTGGGAAGACTCCGCGGAAACCTTCGGATTTCCGATCTTCTCCGAAGCTTCCACGTTGAAAAGTTTAAAGTCGGAATACTCGTGCGTGTTCCGGAGTTCCTTGCCGTTCCAATCGATGGTGACGGTAACTTGGCCCGGCAGCCAGAAGGCTTCCTTCAGGTGTTTAAAGTGGACCTCATTGTAGTCGATGTTCATGGCTTGTCTTTCCAGTCGAAGTTCAGGCAAGGGCCTAAGAAGGTCTGTATGGAGGCGAATAATCTGATAGGTGGTCGCATCGATCCAAGCCAGCCCTTGGGAATAAGTGGTCAACGAGGTTTGACCCGAACGGAAGTCTCCGATTAAATGGGCTTTCCCCGGAATCTGTGCAAAGGCCACTACAAACGTACTCCGGCCATTAATTTTCTGCCGCCCAAGGTAACGAAAAGTGCTCTCGGGTCGGTGAGTCGGATGAAATATAAGGGCCGTCGAGGCAAACCCCTTGGTGAGCATGAATCCGTCGTCTATCCCCTTTGGCAGCGCATCACCACCTTCGGAATCGGCGCGATACTCCTTGAAGGCTGGCCCCCAAGCCCGGCTTGGCATCATGCATAAATACCGAAACTTCTGATCCTGTGAGCCGCGCAATTTCCCCTTGCTGCTCAGTTTTTCCTGATGGATGGCTTCGAGCGAGCTCGTATTGGGGAAGTTCTGGGTCATTTCCAGGATCTTCGCGCCCGCTCCGTCAAGGATGGAACTCAATGGCTCCTGGTCCTTCGCGGGTTCGAGTGCTTGGATCAGGTCCGCGGGAGGGTTCTTCAGGAAGTCGATGCGCGCTTGGCCTTTCTGCGCCTTGGACTTGTCATAGGTGGCTTCGACCTTTTCTCGATCCTGAACGCTCACCCACACTTCGCGCACCCGCAGAGGCATTTTCTTCACGTCGCGCCCGTCAAGATAACGGTTCATTTCCGCGACGGCCTCAGCGGAGCGACCCGCGCCGAGACAAGATTTTATATAGAGAAGTTGCGCCTCCCCTCCCGCGCCGGCGGCAAGGGCCATTTTCAAGTAGGTGCTGGCGGCATCGAACTGCTGCGTCGCCAGCAGGGTGCGGCCAAGTTCCTGAAGGACCAACGCGTCCAGGGGGGCCAACTTGAGTGCTCCCCAAAAAAGGGCGCCGCCTTCTCCGGATCATGCTGCCAGCTTAGCCAGACTCCATAGGCCACCAGCGGTTCGGGGCGTCCTGTTTTTAGATTGGCCACCGCCGCGTTCTCGCCATTTATGAAAGATTCCTTGGCGTCGTCCCATGCGGACCAGTTCAGCTCCGCGAGGCCCAGCATGGTCTGACAACCTATGCACGAGGGGTTATTTTCAAGGACCCTCGCGAGGAGCGGCACGGCTCGCTCGGGATCGTGCTGGTCGAGAAAATCGGCCACGCCGCGTATGTAATCTTTCTCGCTCTTGGCCGAAAGCCCATCCGCGGGGCCCAGTTGTCTAAGCTTGGGCGCCAAACCGGAGATCAAATCCGCCGATGAGAGCAGATTGGGGTCTTCATCCCCCTGCTCATGCAGCGTAAACGGAATCCACCAGGTTCTCGACGATTTGCCATAATTGACGTAGGCATGCGCCGTCTGAAACCCCTTCTTTTTGACCGTCAAGATGGCACTGAACTCGCGGACTTCCTCCGCAATCATTCCGTACTGATATTGGAACTCTCCGTTCACGTCGGTGGCGAGGATTCGTGTTGCGGAGCTATTAAGGGGGCTGATAGTCACTGCGGCGCCTCGCACCGGATCGCCTTGAACGGTTTTTACCCGGCCCGCCACGATCCACCTATTTTGCATCATGGTTACGTTATCCGGTGTCGATCCCATGCCGGATCTCTCTCCCAGACCCTGGGCCATTCCGGATATGGGCGAAAGAAACACCCAAACGAATAGAAGAATCGCTTGGAAGTGGGTATTCATAGCACTACACTCTTGCGGACGGGGGCGACAACGATCTTCTGTTCCCGCACACATCTTACTCGCGACGCCCCCCAGCGACAAGTGGGAAGAGGCGCAGTGGGAAGAAGCGGACAAACGGGGCGCCGTTCGATCTTCGTTATGACACTCGGTGTGGTGAGCACAGATTTGAAAAAGATTCAGCAAATCATTTCATGAAAAGAGGAGGAAGAGTAATGGCCGACTCGCGACGTTCATTTCTCCGTGCCATGCTGGCTGCATGCGCGTCCAGCTTACCTTGTTCATCAATGCTAGGACAGCTAATACCTTCTGATAATGCCTTTCAAGCTCAGTTGAGTCACCTCTACATTCGGGAAGCGAATCAGCTCCGCCAAATCGTCCTATTAAACACACCGTCATCGGCGGCGAGCGGCTCAGTGGAGGTTCAGATCGGCAAGAAGACCGAGACGTTTGATCTGAACAAGACGCTGAATCTCGCCCAGGAGTATTATTTGCCCATTACGCCCGTCGAGCAAGAGGGGTCCGCGCGGTTGGTCCTGAAATCCGGAGGGAAATCCCTAGAGACCATCCTGCAAGTCAAGCCCACCCGAAAGTGGACGGTTTACCTCGTCCATAATTCTCACCAGGATCCGGGCTTTCTGGATTTGCCCTCCAAACTGCGCCAGCGCTTTATTCCCTACATCGACGACGCCATGCGTTTCTGCGAGGAGACCAACGATTGGCCGGAAGAATCGCAATTCAAGTGGAATATCGAAGTGGGTTACCTGCTCAATGACTACCGCCAGGCACGCGGGGACGAGAAGGTCCGGCAAGTCATGGATTGGATCAAGAAAGGCCGCATGACGATCGGGGGATTTTATTGCAGCATGAACACCGATTTCATGAGCCTCGAGACCTTGCACCGTTCCGTTTACTACACCACCGAGCGCCTTAGCCGCGAGTTTGGAATTCTTCCGGAAGGAGCCATCCTTGATGACGTTAATGGATTCACCTGGGGGCTTCCCGAAGTCATGGCGAAGGCGGGGTTGCGATATCTGGTGATGGGCTCGAACGGGGACCGTGACAACATGCAGAACGGCAACGCTCCCACGCTGTTCTATCTGGCTGGACCCGATGGGAGCGAGATCCTGGTTTGGCGCTCCATCCAGTACGTGGAAGGGTTTGACCTCCTGACCTTTGACGATCCCTACACCGGCCGCAATGTGAAGGGCGTGAACATGCAGGAAGGAGAGAAGTCGATCGCTCGCTATTTTGACCGCCACGAGCGCAGTGGTTATCCCTTTGATGCCATCGCTCTGCAAGTCGCCTCCGACTTCACCCCGCCCTTCAAACAGCTTTCGGAAGTCGCCCGCGCCTGGAACGCGCAATGGGCATATCCCAAGCTGCGCCTTTCCACGATTTCCGAATTCTTCCACTACATCGAAGCCCAGAAGAAAGATTGCATTCCCCACTTGCGAGGCGGGGCGCCGGATGGGTGGGTGGATCTGCAACCGGGCGAAGCCAATTCGGCGGCTTTGGGGCGACAAACCGAGAACTACCTTCCGGATGTGGAACGATTGTCGACGCTTGCTTCCTTGGTGGCGGGAGGACCTGGCCGTCAGGATGAATTCCTTAAAGCTTACAACGAATTGCTGCTGTGGGAAGAGCACACGGTGGAATGGTACGACATTCGCGCCGACATCTACGTGGATGAGAGCCAAGGAGGCGGCAAGCAACACTGGGAGGAAAAGACGGGGCACACCCGTTACGCTCATGAGGCCGCCCAACGAATCGAAATAGAAAGTGCGCGCGACTTGTGCCGGAATATTCAAACCACCGGGCCACTGACCTTAGTGGTTTGGAATCCACTCTCCTGGCAGAGAACCGAGATGGTTCGAACGCCGGTCCCGGCGCAATCGCCACGACCTTTCCGGATTATCGACGCGGCAAGCGGCAGGGAAGTGGCCTGCCAGGTGGAAAAACGCGCGGGCGTCCCGGACACCTTGATCTTCCTGGCGGACGGAGTGCCTTCCCTTGGTTACAAAACCTTCCGGATTGAATCCGGAACACCCACTGCCGGCGGGAACACCCCGGCCATTTCCGACGTGAAAATCGAGAATGAGTATTACAAAATCAGCTTGAGTGAAAAGGACGGCACGGTGGCCAGTCTGCTCGACAAAGGACTGAAGCGCGATTTCGTGGACCCTCGCGCTGAACACGGCTTTAATGGTCTTGTCTACAGGCTGCAAGAACGCCTGACCGAACGGGAATTCAAACAACTGGGCGAGATTCCTATGCAGGACGTGGGAATTGAAAAGGGCGCGTCAGGGCCGGTTTATGCCAGCCTGAAGATCTCCGGACACATCGAGTACATGTGCAAATTCGAGCACGAGATCATCCTCTATTCGCAACTGAAGAGGGTCGACATCATTAACCGCATCATGAAGAAGCCGGTTTATCCCAAAGAAACGGTCCATTACGCGTTTCCTTTTGCCATACCCACGGATTATCATTTCTGGGTTGATAATATGACCCATCAAAACACCTACAAAATCGATGTGCCCGGCGGGGTCATGCAACCCGACCTGGACCAGATCCCCGGCTCGATTCGCGACAATTACGTGGCGCGCCACTGGGTTTCCATTGCCCGTGGCGACTACGGAGTGGTGTGGTCATCCGTGGATGCGCCGTTAGTGCAGCTCGGGGGGATCCATACCGACAAGTATCTGCCTTGGATTACCATGCAGGATGACAACTGGCTGGCTCGCGGCTGGCTCTATTCCTTCCTGATGCACAACCACTGGGTGGTGGACGTGCCCATTGCCCAGGGCGGCGATTACGTGTTCCGATACTCTCTCACGACGCATGGAAGCGATTGGTCTTACAACGACGCTCACCACTTCGGTTGGGGCAATCTGAGCCCTCTGCGCGTGTACACCGTTGATGCCGCCCAGGAAGGGAAATGGCAGGAAGCGGCGCGAAGTTTTCTGGAAATTGGACCGGAAAACGTTTACGTGGCGGGCTTTAAAACCGCGGAAGACGGCAAGGGCGTCATCCTGCGGCTGTACGAAGGGGGAGGACTCGCGACGAATGCGGAGATCCACCTCAAACTTCCCGGAATAAATCTCAAAGCGGCTGCACTGTGCGATGGGCGCGAGCGGATTCTTTCTCCCCTTGCGGTAGATAACAACTCACTGCGAGTGGCGTTGAAGCCGTGGGATACCAGCACGGTGCGGGTGCAGGTGGAGTGAGGAGGTCAACATTTAGCGGCGTAGCGCGCCTGTTTTGTAGGTCCGCGGCTCGTTCCCGATGGGCAAGGAAAAGCCGAGGACCTATAGAGCAGGTCCCCGCTACACTTCCTTCACGGATTCCGCTTTAGCATCAAAACTTCATCTGCCAGTTTTTCCACGAAATAACGATCGTGAGTAATAAACATGACGGTCCCAGGATAACGCAGCAGCGCTTCTTCCACCGCTTCACGCGCTTCGATGTCCAGATGGTTGGTTAGCTCGTCGAGGAGCAGGAAATTAGCTCCGCTGAGCAGCAGCCGGGCCAGCGCAACTTTGGCCCGCTCGCCCGCGCTCATGGTTTGGAGGGGCCGCGTTACCTGTTCGCCGCGCAATCGCAAGCAACCGAGAATCGTGCGCACGCGGGTTTCATCCGGATCCATTTCCTTGCACAGTTCGACGGGGGACAGGGAAAGATCCAGGTGTTCCACCTCCTGGGCGTAGTAACCGAACGTGGCCTTGGCAGAAACCTGGACCGTACCCGCATCGCATGTCTCCTCACCCAAGATGATCCGAAATAGCGTGGACTTGCCGCAGCCGTTGGGTCCCAAAACTGCCAAACGCGATCCCGCGTGAACGCAGAGGTTGAGATCCTGAAACAGGCGTTTGTCACCAAAAGACTTGGCGAGCCCCCACGCGTTGAGCGCCACCCCCGCAAGCTTGCGGGTTTTGGGGAAATCGAGGGGCAGCATGGGATCTTCCTGCCAGGGTTTTTCCGCCGTGGGTTCGTGAGTGGCCCGTTCGCGCAGCAGGCGCGCCGTGCGGGCGACGCGCGCCGCCTTGGCCGCGTAGTAGTCCTTGCCGTGGCGAACCCCGCGCGGAGACCGAGTCATCCGGTGTGATAGAGCCAACCGCTGTTCGGAAGCCCGCCGGGCAGATGCCATCCGGCGCTGGCTCGCCGCGAAGCGCTGCATGGCTTGCGTCTCGCGGAGGTTGCGTTGCTCGACGTAGAACGGGTAATTCCCTTCGTAAACGGTGAGGGCCTGGCGTTTCAGTTCGAAGGTTCGCGCCGTCGCGCGGGTCAGGAAAGCACGGTCGTGGGACACCATGAGGTAGGCAACATCCAATTGGAGAAGATAGTCCTCCAGCCATTCGCGCCCCGCCATGTCAAGGTGGTTGGTGGGCTCGTCGATCAAAAGGAGATCTGCCGAGGCCAGCAACAGCCGGGCCAGTTGGGCGCGGGCGCGCTGGCCGGCGGAGAGAGAGGGCATCGGCAATTGCCGCTCGGCTGAGGTGAATCCCAGCCCTTGCAGCACTTTTTCGGCTTGCGCTGCAAGCTGAAAGCCCCCGCCCTGTTCAAAGGCATGCAGAAGTCCCGCGTAGCGCGTGGCCCGATCGAGGTCATCGATGTGGGACTCGAGACCGCGGATTTCACGGCTGATCGCCGCCAGGTCCGGATTTGACGACAGCACATAGTCCTCGATCAGGTCTCCCGCGAGCGCCCCGGTTTGTTGCGGAACATAGATCGTGCGAAGCGGGGAGCATCTGATGATAGAGCCCGCGTCGGGCGCAAGCTCTCCGGTGAGAATTCGCAAAAGCGTCGATTTTCCGGCGCCATTCGGGCCGACCAGCCCCAACCGGTCGCCAGGATTGATTTCGAATGAGACTTTCAGGAAAAGCGGTTCAGGCTGGGACGAATATCGAAAGCTCAAATCGGTTGCGCTCAGTAAAGACATTCTCGGCTCCTTGAAAATAACCTGCCACCTCCACGAAGTGGAAGTTGGCGTTCGTTGCGAGCGTTGCGAATGTCTTAGAGCTTCAAGCCGGTTTGCTCCTTCGATGAGGTTGCTTCAATACCAACGGCCATTATAGGGAGGGTTAGGCCGGTGGTCAAGGCTCCGGCATCCTCAAGGCTGTCGTCCCCTGCACCCGGAGGGTTACGATCTCGAACGGCTTGATCGGGAATTCCAGGCGGTGTCCGGAGACGTTTAGTGGATGCAGATTCTTCTCCATAGCATTACAAATCCAGGCGTTTTGAAGATTGAGAATGGGCGCCTGGATACCCACCGTACCCGTTTGCCCGCCCACTTCCACAAAGCGCAGGATGGTGCCTTGATCGTCCTCCGCGCGCTTCCAGTTGACCAGCACGACATTAGGCTGGTCGACTTGCAGGAAGCTGCCTTCCACAGCGTCCAGCGGGCGTGGAGGGCTAATGGCCTTATCCTGCGACTTGATTTCATTGACCTCAATCGGCGACATCTCTTCCCAACCCAGGCGGCTCAGGGCTCCCGCGCTCAGGTTTCGCCCGCTGGTGACGGCGTAGCGGAAGGTGTAGTCGCCACCCTGTCCGGCCGGCCAGTTCGTCTCCCAGTAGTTGCTCATCAGGTAGGAAAAGATGCTCCCCTTGCGGCTGCCGAACTCCCTTGGCCACGCGCCCCGCACGATGTCGCCGAGCGTGACCAGGTGGGCGTCCACGGGAACCAGGGCGACGCTCGCGTTGTCCTGATCGGCGGCCACCCAGTGTTGCACGCTGAACCACTCCAGGTTTCCGCCTTTCATAATGTCCCGGGCAGGGTTGACATAGCCGTTCTGAATTTCGTAGCGAAACTCCGGATGATCCATGGCCAAGGGGAAGGCGAAGTACGCCGCTTCCTTGGTATAGACTTTGGTTTTCTTCACCCGATTGATAAACTCGATTTTCTTCTCGCCATCCAACAAAACGATTTCGATTTCGACGCGCGGCGTATTGACCGCCGAGCTTTCCATTTTCGCCATCGTGCCAAATGCGGTCTTGGTAACGGAAATAAGTCGGCCGCTGGCCGCGCCGTGCGGGTCAAGCTCCGGCTTGGGCAGGGTCGGCTTGTACTCGAGCGCCGTGTTGCGGGGCTTGTCGGCCCCCGTCACATAGAGATACTGGTTGAACCGGTAGGGACTCGTGGAGTCCACCAGTTCGCGATGCAGCTCTTTGTCCACGATGCTGCGCACGGCGCCCGTCTCGGGGTCCAGCGTCACGCGATAATAGGCGTTTTCCAAGGTTGTCGAGGTACTCTCAACCGGAGCCGAGGGCTCCGATGCGTCGGGTTCCAGGGCGTAGCTCTTATAGCCGACCGCCGGAACATTCTGCGCAAGGAAGCGGACATGCCGGTACCCTTTGCCGCTATAGATTTCCTGGTAAGGAACCGTCTCCTTGGTAGTCAGGTCCACCAGCTTGATTCCCTTGTCGATATCCACCTCGACCAAGTGGGTCCTTTGCCAACTCAGGGGATTGAAAAGCACCAGGGTCTGGCTGGGGCGATTGATGTAATCGGCGATCGAGGCCATGGCGCGGTCGAGCAACTGCTCCAGCAGCAACTTTCCATTGGTGGCGCGGGATTCCTTAACGGCGGCTTGCCGGGTGCTCTCCGCGTGTTCGGGGTCATTCCAGCTCCGATCCGCCGTCCAGGTGTGCTCGTCAAACATCCGCAGGTTGTCCCATAGCAGCTTCATGGCTTCCGAGTCCGGACGGATGACGGGATTGACAAGAGAACTGATGGTCGAAAACTTCTCCGCGGCCAGCGCCCGCTGTTCGTTGGAGCGTGCCAGTGATGTGGTGCGAGCGTCGGTGATCAACCCGTCTTCCCAGTATGGGCCTCCGTCCGCGCGGATGACGGGAATCGCGTCGCCGAGCTGTCCGCTGATATATCCCATAGCTTCCGAGAAGCCCGAGAAGCGCAGCTTGGGGAAGGCATATACCTTGCCCCAATCGCTGGCCAGGGCGGCCTGCTGCGGGAAGAGGTCGGTGTTTTCCACCTGGGTTCCGTACACGATCACCCCATCCGACTTGTAATCCGGGCGGTCATAAGCTTGGAGAAAGATGGGAAGGGAATCGCGTCCCGCGCTGATCTGCGGCGGCAACCCGAAAAGGCTTCCCACCTGTATGTAATGCCGGGAAACCCACATCAACACGCGGCCGCCGTCAGGACCTTCCCACCAGAAGGGTGAACGCTCATTGGCACGGCCAAACAAAATGAAGGGGGCGCGCCAGTTGTCACTGGCATCCACGAAATATTTCAGACCCGCGGCAGCCAACACCGAAGCATACGACCACGTGACAGAAGGCACGTCGGTGATGTTGGCGTAGTCAAAATCGCCGCCGTGTTTAAGGTGAAATTGGTAGCTGGGGTAGAGCGACCGGATGGTATCTTCCAGGCTGGGGAACCCCGTCGTGTTGGAGGCGAACTGAGCGGGGACGAAGATTTTTTTCTGCGCGACCAGGTCAAACAGCTTCTGGGCCTGCTCCTGGCTGCGTCCGTGCATGAATTGTTCTACCGACCAGTAAGCGTCCGGGCTATAGCGGAAGTCCGGATTCTTCCCGATCATCTCGATGGCTTCATCAAGCGCGCGACTCTGGATTTCCGCGACCTTGGTCGGATAATCCGAGTAACCGATGTCGAGGTGCTCATTGGGCACCACGAAAAGGTTCCACTTCTTGCCCGGAACCAAATCCACCGGAAACCGCGATGCATGGCCCTGGGTCGTGACCGTGAGCTCGCCCTTCGCCGGCTGGTTGAACTCCGGGACCTCAAGCTCCACCCGGTATTCCCCAAACTCGCGGTCGAATTCAAACTTCTGCGAGTGCTTTTCCTTGTCCAGCGCCAGTGTTACCTCGCCTTTGGCCAGCCGGCCGCCAGCGCGGAGGAAAACATCGATGAGTTCCAGTAGCCGGCCATTTTCGGACTTATAAAAGATGCTGGGAACTACGTCGGCGGTCAGAAGTTTTGCCGCATACTTTGCCGCGGGATCGTTGTCGAGTTCCAGGGCATCATAAATCAGGCCGGAATTCCCGATCCCGGCGGACTGAGAATCGTCCCGTTCCGCGGGCTCATCGATGGCGGTTAACACCAGGCTGTTAGTTCCCTTCACGAGAAACTGCGAAGGAAACTCCGCGTCAATTGTTCCATAAGAGTAATTGGGTACGAAGACCGAATTGGTGTCCCCCCCGGCGTAGTTGAGCTTCGGGTGCAAGTAGAACCAGCCGCGGTGCCCGTTGATCTCGATTTGCAGTCGCGGCAGGCGCGCCATATAGGCCAGCAGCCCCACCTTGAGCGAAAAAACCCCTTGCGGCGCGGCGGGAAGATCGAACTTGACCGTAAAAGGATGTGAACGGAATCCCGCCTTCCCGTTGGCTGAACCCGGCTGGAAAGCGTACCAGTCCTTGGCCGGGTCACTCTTGCCCACAATGAATATAGGGTCTTGAGCGGGATTGGAGTAATCAACCCCCTCGGCCTTGAATTCTTGAGAGGATTCATCAAAAGTCCCCACCTGCCATAGTTTTTCAGTAGCGGCTTGAATCGTAATTGGGAACCAGAACAAAAGCAGCAATAACAAACTATAAAAAGGAACAAATATTCTCAATGCACGATTGGACATGGAAGATCTCCTGTGGATTCATCGCCTACATCGACGGCGGAGCCGCCTCCGGGGCGCTGCCCCAACTCGGGTTCGGTTCTGGGCCCATGTTGAATTCCAGCTTGCCGCCGTTGGAAATCTCCGTGTGGGTGAACCACGGCCGGTCGAGCGGTTTTCCGTTCAGTGTCGCCGACTGAATATAGATGTTCTTCTCCGAATTGTTGTTGGCCACGATGACGAAGTCCTTGCCGTTTCCAAGATGAAGCGTGACCTCATCGAACACCGGGCTGCCGATGGCGTAATTCTCGGTGGCCGGGTCCACGGGGAAAAACCCCATGGCGCTCAACGCGTACCAGGAGGAAGTGGAGCCCTGGTCATCCATCCCCGGAAAACCGAGCCCGTACTGGTCGCTGCCGTACAATTGCGCCAAGATCTTCCGCACCACGGCCTGCGTCTTCCACGGCTGGCCACTCCAATCGTAGAAATACGCAGCCTGCTGATCGGGCTGATTGCCCTGCACGTACTGCCCGACCATGCCCGTGCAGTCGCGGCAAATGCCGCGGGGATGATACGGCGTGTTGAAAAATGCATCGAGCTTGGCATTGAATTTCTCGCGCCCACCCAGCAAACCGATCAAGCCGTTCACATCCTCCGGCACCAGCCAGAGGGTTGACCAACCCGAGGCCTCTTTCATCATGAAATTGTAGTAAGGCTCCTGCGGATCGAAGGGGGAAATCCAATTGCCATCACTGGTCCTGCCGCGCATGAACCCCACCGAGGCATCGAACACGTTGCGGTAGTTGTATGCCCGCTTGCGGAACATCTGGTAATCGTCTTCCTTGCCAAGCTTCTTGGCGTAAGCGGCAAGCGATGCATCGTCCCAAGCATACTCCAGCGTGGTGGCGGCGCCCGCCTTGCCGTCTGCATAAGGAGGGCTGGGATTGCCTTTGGGGACGAAGTCAGATATATAACCTTTCTCGAGGTACTCCGCGAGGTAGGGACGCGGGCTATGCGCCGTGGTGGTGGCGTTCTTATAGAGATATTCGTACGCCGCCTTATAATCGAACGGCAGGCCTCGCAGCCAGTCGCCCAGATACATCCACACGGCGTGGTCGCCGTGAAACGAAGTCTCCATGAAGCCGGTCTCGCGGGCCTCCTCCAGCGTCGAGCGCAGGATATCCACCTTCACGGAAGGCTCCACCAGGGTGAGCAAAACGATCTGGTCGCGGCCGGTATCCCAGAAGGGCACGGGGCCATAGCGGTCGTAATCTGCCGTCTTCATCTTGCCATCGCGCCCGCGGAAAGGTTCGCCCTTGCGGGCCACCAGGCGTGGGCTGGCGAACGAGTGGAAAAGGTTGGAGTAAAACAGCATGCGCTCGTGCTCGGTTCCGCCCTTGACCTCGATGGTGTTCAGCAACTTGGCCCAAACTTCCTCCGCCTGCCGGTGGATGCCGTCGAGATCCCAGCCGGAGCTTTCCGTTTCCAGGCGTTTCTGCGCGTCTTCGAAGCTGTCGGCGGCGGCAGTGTTGACCAGCACCTGCTCACCTTCCGATGTGGTGAAGTCGAGATAGGCGCCCGCGTAAGGCCCGGATTCGGTCTTGCCGCCGGGCGTTACCGCGTTGTCGCCCAAGAAACCTTCGCGACGGATTTGGTGCGGCGGAATCTCCTTGAACGTCCCGAACTCATGGAAAGCCTTTGAGAACACGGCGACGAAGCATGTCCGCGCCATGCCGCGCTCGGAAGTGCCGGAGACTCCTCCGCGGATGGGGCGCTCCCCGCACCCTCGGACGGTATGGTCATCACGAATCTCGATATCGCCGCCTTCAAAGCCCAAATCCATCAGGATGTGCGATTGCGAGCTCTTCGGAAAGGTGAAGCGGTAGATTCCCGTCCCGTAAGTCGCGGTCATTTCGGCTTCCACTCTAAAGTCGTCCAAGTACACACCGTAATAACCGGGGGTGGCTTTCTCTTTCCCGCGATCGTAAACCGACTCGCTGCGCTCCGGCGGCACGGTCCAGGGACCCACGACCGGCATCACCACCATGCCCGGCATGCCGTTCGTGAAACCGAACATGCTCCGGTGCAGATAGTTATACGACATGCCCACGCCCGCCGGATAAGCGACGTCGAGGTTCTTGTTGATCGGGCCGAGGTCGGTGATGCCGTGTGGGAGCACGGCCGCCGGCGAAGTCATGCCGGTATACAGCTCTTCACCGGGCGGCGGAGCATTGCCGATCAGCTCTTGTTTGTCGAGCGGCGCAGTACCCACCAGTGTGTTCACCGAATCCACCGGCGCTTTTTGACCCCCCAGCGTCGCGACGCACGCAAATAGCAGGCATGCAAAGGTCCTCCCAAAAGACCTGATTTCACACTTCATACAACACCTCGCTTCCGGGCCTGGTGGATCGCGCAACATAAAGTCTATGCCCTCTCGCCGTAGATTCCGCTGACGGCATCCACATTCTTTACGCGAAGATAATCGCTGGGCATGGTCTGTTTTCTGTCGATCCGGCTTTGCCGGTGAGATATTACCACCGCGATAAAAGCCAGTACAACCGTGATGCTCTCAGCCGCGTGAAAGAGCCTCACCATAGAAACACAGAGACCACGGAGAAAAGCCCCTGTGCTTGCGCGGATAGAGATCACCGTTGCTTGTATGTTGACCCACAGTCGTTTTTGTCTGCTCTCCGTGACCTCTGTGTCTCTGTGGTGAAATGCCTTTAAGAATATTTCAAATTGAACTCCGGCCATCGGGGGTGATAGCGTTAGTGGGTAGCGATGAAATCAGGACCCCCATGCCTTTAGTCTCGATGTCAAAATTATTGGCCGATGCGCAGCGCGGCGGTTACGCCGTTTGCTATTGCGAAGCGTGGAGTCTCGAATCGTTTCAAGCGGTGGTAGAGGCCGCGGAGGAGGAGCGTTCGCCCATCATCGCGGGTTTCAACGGCGGTTTTCTGATGCACCCGGGGCGCAAACACGCTGAGAATTTGACGTTCTATGCGGCCCTGGGCTTGGCGCTGGCAAAGGCTCGGGTTCCCGCCGCGCTGCTTTTCAACGAGTCCGCCAGCCTGGCGCAGATCGAGCGCGCCATCGACCTCGGGTTCAATGCCGTGATGGTGGAGAATGAAGGCTTCGCGCCTGACGATTATCGCCGCCTGGTGCGGCAGGTGGTGGCCCAGGCGCACCGCAGCGGCGTTTCCGTGGAGGCGCAGGTGGGCCACTTGGCTGACGCCTCGGCGAACGGACTCGCGGAACCCACCATCCCGGAGGCGGCGCGCGCTTTTGTGGAGGAAACCGCAATCGACGCTTTGGGCGTGGCGGTCGGCAACGTCCACATCCTGACCAAAGGGAATGCTCCGCTCGACCTTGCGGCGCTGGCCGAGATCGGTAAAACCGTGTCCGTGCCCCTGGTCCTGCACGGGGGGACGGGGATTCCGCTGGAGGAGGCGGCGCGATGCGTACGCTTGGGGGTCGCCAAGGTGAATTTTGGCACCGGACTGAAGCAGGCTTACCTGGCTGCACTGCGGGAAAAACTCGCCAAGTACCATGAGCCTATGAGTCCCCACCCTTTTATGGGCATGGGCGGCGAGAATGATATCCTGGTGGCAGGCCGTGAAGCCGTGAAGCTAGAATGCCAGGAACTGCTGCGGGCTTATGGTTCGGCGGGAAAGGCGAACTTAACCAATGATGCACACGATCGTTATGCCCGACCTGGGACAAACGACCGCTGAAGGAAAAATCCTGAGGTGGCTGAAAAAACCGGGTGAGAAGGTTTCCCAAGGCGATCACCTGCTGGAGGTCGAGACCGACAAGGTAACGATGGAGGTGGAGTCTTACCTCAGTGGGTATCTGCGCCGGGTGCTGGCCACGGAAGGGCAAATGGTGAGCGCCATGGCCCCCATCGCCGTAATGACCGACACGCTGGAAGAACCGTTGGCGCCCTCGCAGCAGAAGGTGGCTGCTTCGATGCCTGCCGCAAAGCCCGCGGCCGCGGCTCCTCGCGCTGCAGTTCCTTCGGCGGCGGGTTTGCTCGCCACTCCCGCGGCAAAAGCATTGGCCAACGAATGGGGAATTGACTTGGCATCAGTTCGCGGCACAGGCCCGGATGGTTTGATCACTCGCAAGGATGTGGAAGGAGAAAATCCGAGGGCGCTCGAACCGCCTCTGACCAAAACGGATTTGGGCAAGGACCAGAAGCTCGCCATGTATCGCCGCATGCTGTTGTGCCGGAGGTTCGAGGAGCGCGTCTACTACCTGTTTCTGGAAGGCCGGCTGCCGGGAACCGTTCATCAGTCGGCGGGCCAGGAAGCCAGTGCAGTGGGAGTGTGTTCGGCGCTCGTCGAGGGCGACATGATCACCAGCACCCACCGGCCGCATTCCCATGCGATTGCGCGCGGCCTTCCAGTCAAGAGCCTGATGGCCGAACTTTTCGCCAAGACCACCGGCTGCTGCCACGGCAAAGGAGGGTCCATGCACTTGGGGGACTACGCACTGGGCATGTTGCCGGCGATTGCCATCGTGGGGGGTGGCATTCCGTTGGCGACGGGCCAGGCGCTGGCCTTTCAATACCTGGGGAAGAAGAACATCGTGGCTTGCTTTTTCGGTGACGGCGCCGCGAATATCGGGACTTTTCACGAGGCGATCAACATGGGGGCCATTTGGAACCTCCCGGTCGTCTACGTTTGTGAAAACAACCAGTACGGAGCTTCCACTTCGGTTGCAAAGGTCATGAAGGTGAAGCACGTGGCCGATCGCGCCGCCGCCTACGATATCCCCGGCGAGACGATTGATGGAAACGATGTGGAGGGTGTGTATCGCGCCATGTCGCGCGCCGGGGAACGCGCGCGGGCGGGCGGGGGGCCCACGCTCCTGGAGCTTGAAACCTACCGGTTCAGCGGCCATTCGCGAAGCGACCCGGGCCGCTATCGTCCGCCGGAAGAGGTGGCCGCCTGGAAGCAGCGCGACCCCATCGAGCTTTACAAAAAAAGCTGATCGCCGAGGGGCACCTGCATTCGGAAGAGGCGAGCCAAATCAAAGCTTCCGTCGAACAGGAACTTGATGACGCCGTGGAGTACGCTGAAGAAAGTCCCGACCCTGCAAAAGAGGAGTGCCTAACCGATGTTTTTGCCTGAAACTCCAACTCCCAAGGCCGAAGCATCCGCTCGCCGCATGACCATGGTGGAGGCGTTGCGCGAGGCGCTCCGCGAAGAGATGCGCCGCGACGAAAGGGTGATCCTGATCGGCGAGGATATTGGCGTAGAGGGCGGCTTTGGCGGCGCCTTCACGGTAACCCTCGGTTTGGCAGAAGAGTTCGGACACCGGCGCGTCATGGATACACCGATTTCCGAGGCCGCCATCGCGGGAGTCTCTGCCGGCGCCGCGGTGGGCGGGTTGCGTCCGGTGGCCGACGTCCAGTACGGGGATTTTCTGTTCATCGCCATGGACCAACTGGCGAACCAGGCGGCCAAACAACGCTGGCGGTTCAGTCGCCGCGGCAAAGCCCGCATTCGCGCTCGTCGGTGTGTTCTGTTTTGTGGCACTGATTGTGCTGGCTTGCCGGAAGCCCACCAGCCAGCTCGCAACTGGCCTTTCAAAACCGGGGTTGACCTTGTTGAGGTGACACGTAACGCGGGGCGGGTTTGTTGAGCGTCGAAGAGGCTTCTCTATGGGCGCGTCGGCTGCGGTCGGGAGACCGTCCCGAGGTCATAGGATGCCGATAGCTTCGTTCCACCAAAGGCGGCCAACGCTTGGCTTGCGACGCCGCAATCGCGCGGTAGGTCGTACCGAGTTCGTATGCGCAAAAGAGGCGAGTCTGCATGCAGAACTTTCAGCTGTACTCGGCGTCAAAACGTGCTTCACGAATGAAGGGCCGGATCGGTTGCCATTAGCTCTGGGCGGTTTTGGCGCTTGAAGGGAGGCGAAACATGCCCTCCCAGCGTTCACTCGTGGCTTTGATCTTCTGCCCAGCGTCGATGCTGGAGGATGATTCCCGCCAACCACCTAACGGTCTCGTTTCCCTCGCCACGGTCACTCGTAAACTGGGATTCAACGTCAGGGTTTGCGACCTTTCGGGAATGCCAGCCGAAGCGCTTTGCAGCGCTGTCGGCGAAGCTGATGTTGCTGGATTCGCAACTTACACAGCAACGTACAGCGTCACCTTGCGGTTGAAGCGCGAGTTGAAGGATCGCAATCCGCATCTGTTGACCATTGCCGGAGGCCCGCACGCCTCGGCTCTCCCAGAGGAGGTCGCCAAGGATTTCGACGTCGTCTGCGGGGCATAACATAACAAATCCGGCCTAACTCGCGCCCACGGGGGGGCAGGGGGGTTAAATTCTCAAGAGGCGGGTGTCTAACGACAATCACCAGGTCTCGGGAATTGATTGTCCTGATGGGCTCCATGGCACTGGCGTGGGGTTTGACGTTTTCTGTAGACCTGAAGGCCCCGACCGGCTGCGAAGCACCTTGGAGTGGGGTGGGGTTCGAGCGCGGCCACTAGGTCTCCCCCTGGCGCTCCGCCCGATTGGTGGCCTGAGGAGCTTGCAGGCGGGCTGGTATGCGGCCTCCGGTTCGTTCCGGGCCGACCAGCGAGCTTATGCCACGCTATTGGGTTTGGTGCAGCGTGAAACTACCATGGTCGCGCTGATTCAGGTATTTCAATATCTGGGAGTGTTGGATCGCGCCCTGATCCCCCTCATCTCTTTCACTAAGCGGCCACCCAAAGGTGAGTCTTCTTAGCCCATGGCCCATTGAATCCGGCGCTCTCGGTTTTCCAGTTACGGCGCGCGTTCGTTGGGGGGCAGATCGCGGTTTGCGCAGTGCTCCTTGCCTGCGCCAGGGCAGCAGTTTAACGGCCCCCGCATCCAGGTTCGACCGGCGGAACCTTGACTTGATACAAGTGCACATCATAGGCGTGGAAGGAGTCCGTGAATTTTCCCCTTCTGGCCACGAGCTCGCGGTCCTCATCGAGCACCTGGACTTGGGCGGCGGGGGGCAGCGCCGGCAAGGAAAAGGAGCCCGTCGTCGGGGCGTTACGCATTCCCACCGCAAAGAGGTAAATCGAATCCCCCTGCCGCTTGACCATCACGTCAATGGGAACATTCTCCGAGGAGGTGGTGACGGTGACGACGGCCTCGACCGTGGGGGAGTTCAGCACGGGAGCAAGCCGCCGGATTTGAGCATTGATGCCGGTAACCGCCGCCAGCATCGGGGGATCATCGAGCAAGGCATGATCGCTCGACCGGGGCTTGAATTCATGCACGAAATAGATGATGCCGCGGGAGCCGTGCACCAGCGACATCCACACCTCGGCCCGAAGCTGCGCGGGCGTCACCTTGGCGGTGGGGTTGTCGATGTGCGTGCACTCGAGGGCATTCCAGACGATTCGCTGGCCACCACTCCACTTCACCAGACGGTCAACGCCTTTGGCGACGTACCAGAGATAATTCTCACCGTCCGGTTTGCCGATGTTCGTCACCGGGTAGACGTCAAAGGAAACGATATCCGCACCTTTAATATAGTCGGGATAGACATCCAATGTGGCATCGGCGCCGCGGCCCCGCCACTCGTCGTTGGCCACCCCTTGGCCCAGGTTGAGCATCACCGGCCTTGTCGGGTCTGCCGCGCGTAGCGATTGATACTGGCGCACCATAGACGCGGGTGGAACGGGAGGGCCATAGGATTTCTTGCCGGTCTTGGGGTCCGTGACGTCCTGAAGATTGTCCGGCTCATCTCCATGCATCCACCCCAGGATGATGGGATCGTCCTTGTGGGCCAGTCCTACCGCGTTCTGTTCGCAAATGACCGGCATACCCATTTTCGCGAGGTCGGAAAGTTGTTGCTCGGTCGGACCCTCCCACAAGCCGACGTACAGGTTGATCCCCGCCGCCTTGTACCGGGGTGCGTATTCGGCATCCTGGAGCCAAACGGCGAGGGGGAAATAGCTCGCCTCGGCGGGCGGTCCATGCTTCCACTGCAAATAGGAGTTTTGAGCTAGGGCGGTCTTCCCCGCCACCAGCAAAAGGAAAATTAAGACTGTGGTCCTGCGAAGATTCATGGGTTTCCTCGAGTACTGTTTAGAGGTAGCGCCGCCATCTCCGATTTCTGGAGTCCGATGGACTCCATCGGAGTCCGCAGATCGGACTTGGCGGCTCAATGCCGGCTGGAAGCCGGCGCTACATCTGAAATTAGCACAGCACCTCACGAACAGGTGCGGTATACTCCTTTGACTCATTCGAAGTCCTCTCGCGAGTCGCGATGTGAGTCTACCTCACTCTGAGCCGGGAAGCGAAGACGTCTTGCGGACAACTGCCGACAGATCGTGTCCCATAGGTTGATCTCTCCCCTCGAAATCTCTTGACGCCTCAGGCTACACCTCCATCGCGCCGCAGATTGTTAAGGGAAGGAGACCCCATGAAACGACTGCTTGCAGGCATCTTCTTTTTACTCTGGATTTCCTCGGCGGGCGCCCGCGCCGCGCAGCGACTGTACGAAGCAGGGACCGTTTATATTTTTCTCCCGTCGACGAGCGACGAACAGATCGTCCGCGATCTGGAAACCATCGCCGCGACCGGTATCAATGCGATCGAAATCTGCCCGTCCTTTCTGCTGAAACCGGGAAACCCCCAGCCGGACTTCTCCAAGACCGATCTCATTCTCAAGACCTCCGAGCGCCTGGGCCTCCGCGTGATGCCCACGGTTTTTTGGAGCGGGCTGCTTCCCGACTACGCGGAGTCAAAATGGCCCGACCGGTTTTCGCCGATCATTGACGGTGTGGGTCGCGAGAGGAGACTCTCCTATGCCGACCCGGAAGTGATGCATCTGATCGATGACTACTCCACCCTCACCGTCCAACACTTTAAGGATTCCCCCTCGGTGATTGCTTATAACATCTGGGACGAACCCCACATGGAGGGGTTCTCCTTATCCGCGGGTGAACGGCAAAGGGGAGGCGGCGACCCTCACTTCGACCGTTGGTTCGAAAAATGGGGACTCGAGAAGTATGGGAGCGCCGCCGCCTGGTACCTCCAGTGGAACGACCAATTGCTGAACCAGGAGTACGCCGGATTTGACCGCCCGCTGTTCTACTGGTACGCCACCGGCAACATCCTGCAACATCTGAACGAACTGGTGAAATCCCTCGACCCGGTGCATCCCACCCGGACCCATGACGTGGGCAGTACCGTGACCAATGGGGGATTGAGCATTTATGGGCAGGACGACTGGACGCTGTCGAAATTCGTCGACGAATATGGACTGTCCTATTATCCCGACATCCCCACGCGCAGCGCCGAAAGTGAGCCTGAACAGCTCGCCAAAGCGAAGGCGATGTGGGACACGCCCTGGATGACCAGCCTGGAGCTCACCTCGGTCCATGACGCGACCGCGGCGGCCGGCAAGCCTTTCGTGGTGCCGGAAGTGCAGACCGCCCCCCAGACCGGCTTCACTCGTTACGGCGATGAGCCGGGGACCATTTTCGATTACCACCGGATTCATCTGCTGGCATGGCAAATGGCGGCGCATGACGCCAAGGCGTTTTATTTCTGGCAGTGGCGTCCCCATATGGACGAGTGGCAGGGCTTCGGCCGCGGACTCGTAGGCGCCGACGGCAGCGTTACCGGCCGCGCGGTGGCCGCGGGGGACGCCGCCCGGGCGCTGAATTCCGACCCTGACCTTTTTTGGATAGTAAGCCTTTGGCTCCGCAGGTGGCCGTGGTCTATGACGTGGTGGGCGACCTGAAGGCCAAAGTGCAAGGGGGCGATTGGGATTCGTTCACGGTTCGAAATCTGATGGGAATCTATCATGCGTTGTGGAGCGACCAGGTGCGCATCAACGTCCTCGACGGACGCCAAGTGACGGCCGATAGCCTCAAGCCCTACAAGCTGGTCATTTTCCCCTTCTACCTGTGTCTCCGCAAGAATGTGGCGGAAGCTCTCGAAACCTACGTGGCGGATGGCGGCACGGTGCTGGCGGACGCCCGCTTCGGAATCATCAACGAACTCGACCGGGGTTACAGGGTGAATCCCGGGCTGGGCATGGAGAAGCTGTTCGGGGCGCGGCGGCACGACCTGGTGGCCAGTCACAACCCATGGGATATCCGCGTTACCGAGCCGGCGGGTTTGCTGAATGGAGTTACCCTGCCCGGCCACCTATTGGGCCGGGTATTTCGAGAAGAATTGCAACTCGAGAAAGGCAGCGAAGGCAAAGTGGTCGCGGTCTTCGAGAAAAGCGGGACGCCCGCCGTGGTGGTTCGGCGCACCGGCAAAGGGCAGACCATCCTTCTGGGTTTCTCGCTGGGCATCCCTCTGCTCGAGAACCATGATCCCGGCGCCGCCGCCCTGTTGCGAGCGGTCTGGCAATCTGCCGGGGTGAAGCCTCCAATCAAGATTGCCACCGCCAACGCCGGACCCGTGGAAGGCGTGGTGCATTCTCGCGGCCATGAGGATGAGCGGCTCGTTTACGTGCTGAATTGGGGACCCCGCCCGGCAAGCCTCACGGCGGAAATACCCTGGCCAGGGGGGGCGCGGTTGCAGGGGAAAGACATGGTCTCAGGCCGTGCCGTGCCGGTCGAGCACAAGGGGAATCGAGCGGTCTTTAGTCTGACCCTTCCTCCCGACCATGCTGCGGCGGTGCACATCCAACCCTAACCCGGTTATTCATGAATGAGATAACCGCGGGAAGACGGAAGGGCGTTTCACACAGAGTTCACGGAGCCCTTTATCGGCAGGCATGATCGAGCTCGCTAACCACAGAGCGCACAGAGAAGAGCTCGGGGACCTCTCCGTGTACTCTGTGAGTTACCTCTGTGATCTCTGTGTGAAACTGTATGCCTTGCCTAGCCCTCCAGCAGATTCGTGAATAATTCGGGCTAGAGAGGAGTTGAAAGAAGTGAAACGACGGGCGTTTCTGGGATTGACTGGAGCAGCGGCAGTACAACTAGGGTTCGCAAGTCTAGGAAGCGCTCTGAGGGTAAGTGGAGCGCGTAGGGATGCAACTCCACCTGCGGAATTGCGCTTGGCGGGCATGGGCCTTGGGGAGTTGCGCCAAAGGCTTCACGACCAGCTCTTCCAGGTTCTTCTGCCCTTCTGGGACCAGCATGGGATCGACCACGAATATGGCGGCGTCATGTGCAGTCTGGATTACGACGGCACGCTCCTCGATACCGGCAAGAACCTCTGGTTTCTGGGGCGCGCCATCTGGGTTTACAGTTTCCTCTATAACCACTTTGGAAAAAGCCCCCAATTTCTGGAGGTGGCCAAAAAGACCAAGGAATTTGTGTTCAAGTACGCCCTGCAAAAAGACGGCTGGTGGGCGGAAGGGTTGTCGCGGGAAGGGAAAGTCCTGCGGCCCTTCAGCGGCGACACGGAAGGGATGTACCACCTCGCTGAGGGGCTCCACGAGTACGCCGTGGCCAGCGGAGACGGGCAGTCCCGTGAAGCCGCCTTCGCCATCCTCAACAAGCTGTTCCAGGACTTTAACAGCCCGGCGTTCCGTTACCGGGGAGGGGATTTCCCCTATCTGTGGGGCAGCCAGCGCGCCATACGGCCCCAGGGGCTGTGGTTTCTGAATCTCACCCTCTCGACCCAGATGCTGGCACGGGAGAACGATCCGAAAATTGCCACGATGGCGGACCACGCCGTGGACGCCATCATGAATCGGCATTACAACCCCGAGATCGGCCTGAACACGGAAATGCTGTATTTCGACTTCACGAGGCCGCGAGACGAGGCGCAGAAGTCGCGCTTCGGCCACTCGGTCGAGGCCCTGTGGATGGTCATGGACGAAGCGAACCGCCGCCATGATGAGGCGCTGTGGAAAACCTGCGCCGAGCGCATCCATCACCATCTCAATGTGGGTTGGGATTATATCTACGGAGGACTCTCCCAGTGGATCAATGTGGATCACCCCACCTATCAATGGCCGGTGGAGACGCCGCCCGGGACCCATCAACAACTGCATTTCACGGGTGAATATGAATACATGAAGTGCCTGTGGTGCCAAAATGAAACGCTGGTGGCAACGCTGAACGTGCTGGAGCGAACCGGCGCGCAGTGGGCGGCGGAGTACTTCGGAATGGCCTACCGGATCATCAATGAGAAGTTCTGGCAAAAGGAGCGCGGCTACCCCGCCGGATACATGCTATTTGCCGACCGCCGCATGACCGTGCAGCCACACGTCGGCCGCCAGGACAACTATCATCCCCTCCGCCAACTGATGTTAAACATCCTGACGCTGGAAAGGATGATCGCGCGGGGTGAGGCTCCGTTCTGGGCTGCGGCCGATGCTTAGCGAAGCCGATAACCTATGTAAACCAAATATGTTACAACCCCTTGTCTAGCGGCAACCCTGGCGACCTTACTGGGGCTTACGCAACCGTCCGGAACCGAGGGAGGGCCGCTGGCCTCATCCTTAAAATAGTGGCACGTGCCCACCTAAGCGTGGCGGAAGCCGGAGACAACCACAAGCGGTCAGATCCTTAACAAAGCCAACTTGGAATTACTCGGCTCAGTGGTCTGTGAAAGTCAACCTACCGGTTGGTAGGTCCGACCGGCGGGACTATTAACCCTCTCTTATTCTCTCCTTGACAGATTCTACACAAATTTGTAATATGGATGCGTTCCTACCACTCACGTGCCCATATTCACCCCAGTCCAGCTTTCGCTGGGTGAGGGAAATTTCGTTGGTCGGAGGTTGAATGAGAAAACTGATCATCGGCTGTGCTCTGGCCGGGTTGATTGCTCTGTCACCAAAGTCCGAAGCAAGGCCACCGTCTTACTTGGGGCCATTGTCCACGGTTCAACATATCCCCAAGGGCGAAGTTGGATTGGCAAGCTGGTACGGAATCGAGCGCCAGGGAAAACCCACTGCTAGCGGTGAACTATTTGACAAAAATAGATTTACGGCAGCTCACCGAAAGCTTCCGTTGGGCACGACGGTCCGAGTTACCAACCTCAAGAACCTTGAATCCACGCTGGTGAGGATCAATGATCGAGGCCCGGGGATCAGCGGGCGATTGATCGACGTCTCATGGGCCGCGGCAAAAAAGCTCGGTTTCCTTGAGGCTGGCTTGGCACACGTCGAAATCAATGTCGTCAGCTACCCCGTAACTTGCCTTCGGCATGTGACCAACTCACGTTCTCCTAAGCTCAAATAGACTCCAGGTAAGAGACCAATAAACTCCCCTCCCCTGCCGGTACGACCTCAGATTTCTCCCGTCTAAGATGAATGGGTACTGCCGAGGTCCCCTCAAGGCAGGCCCTCTCGGCTGAGTGTGGGGAACATTTCTGTGGTGGGAGACGTATGGATATTCAGAAGAAGGATGTTGAAGCCCTGATAGCCTGGAGACAGGAATGGCGAATAATCATCACAGTAAGCGGAAGAAATGGTATCTGCTGACGATTGTGGGCGTGATCGTGGTCGGGGGCGGCATGGGCATTGCTGCGGCATTACGTCCCAACAATTCGATTGACCCTTCGAAACTGGCCAACGTCACCCGCGGGGATCTGGCTCGTTCGGTGGTAGCGACGGGCAAGATTGAACCGCTCGTTAAAGTGGAGGTCAAGTCGAAAGCGAGCGGCATAGTCGAGAAGATCCTCGCGGACTATGGTGACCACGTGAAATCCGGCCAGGTTCTGGTGGAGCTCGACAAGGAGCAGTTGCAGGCTCGTGTGGCTGAAGCCCGTGCCAACCTTCAGGCGGCGCAAGCCGCCGTGGAATCCGCCCAAGCCACCTACGAGCGCAATAAGGTTGATGCGGAGGGGCCCGACCTCCCCTTCCTGAAATCCACCGTCGAGCGCAATCGCAAACTGGCGGCGGAAGGAGTTGTTTCTGCTTCGACTCTGGACGACGCCGATAAGGCGTATCAGCTCGGTTTGAACAAGCAGATGTCCGCCCAGCGCTACCTGGCCGTAAGTCGGGCGGAGATCGCCCGGAGCAAGGCTCAGGTGGCGCAGATGCAAGCGGCGTTGGATAGCGCCGAAGAGGACCTGCGCAATTCGACCATCGTCAGTCCGATGGACGGCTTGGTGCTCTCCCGCGACGTGGAGGTGGGCGACGCGGTCAGTTCCATCCTGATTCTCGGCTCCCAGGCCACGCTGGTGATGACCCTGGGCGACGTGAGCGAGGTCTACGTCAAAGGGAAGGTCGACGAGGCCGACATCAGCAAGGTTTTCTTGGGACAACGCGCGCGCATCGTCGTCGAGTCGCTCAAGGACAAGAAGTTTGAGGGCAAAGTCACCAAGATTTCGCCCATGGGCGTGGAAAAGGACAACGTCACCACCTTCGAGGTCAAGGTCTCCATTCAGAACCCCACCGGCGAACTGAAGGCCAATATGACCGCCAACGCCGAGATCATTCTGGAAGAGAAGCCAAACGTGCTGCAACTTCCCGAAGCGGCGGTTGTTTACGACAAAGACCGCCACACCTTTGTGGAAACACCCGCCCCTGGCTCGAAGACCGGTAAGCAGAAGCTCGCGGTGAAGCTCGGAATCTCCAACGGCGTCAAGACCGAGTTGATCAGCGGATTGAAAGAGGGGCAGCAGGTTGTGTTGCAATAAAAGGACGTCCGTCGTCCGTGGTCCGTAGTCCGTTGTCGCCGAGGAGCGAGTTTGCAACGGACTACGGACCACGGACAACGGACAGCAAGTGACCCCACAATGATTTTCACCGACCTCCTTCTCGACACCCTCCGCACCTTGTGGTCTCACAAGCTGCGCACTTTCCTGACCATGTTCGGGATCGCCTGGGGCATTATTTCCATCACCCTGATGGTGGCAGCCGGCGAGGGCCTGCGTCGGGGCCAAGAAAAGCAGCAGGAGACCTTTGCCAAGGATTTGATGGTCTTCTTCGGGGGGCGGACCAGCATGCAGGCGGGTGGTCTGCGCGCGGGCCGCCCAATGACCTGGCAGGCGGGCGATGTCGCCCCCATCCAGGAAGAAGCCACCGCCTGCCGTTACGTGTTGCCGGAGCTGGAGCGCAGCGGCCTGAAAGTGCGCAGCCTTTACAACAACGCCTCGCCCCTGGTCACCGGCTCTTACCCACCCTTTGCCGAGGTTCGCTCGGTGAAGGTGGAAGCGGGCCGATTCTACGACTGGGGGGATGAGCAAGCTGGCCGCCGCGTGGCTTTCCTGGGCAGCAACATTAAGAAGCAACTGTTTTCCAGCCGCACCGCCGTCGGCGAGACGATCATCCTTAACGACATTCCCTATACCGTCATCGGCGTCATGACTTCCAAAGATCAGAACAGTTGCTACGACGGCTGGGACGTGGACAAGATCTTTGTTCCCTTTAGCGCCATGCTCAGTGACTTTCCCAGCAAACCTCCCGCTTTACCCACCGCTCTCGACCAAATGCTGGTGGTCCCCAAATCGCTCGAGGACCACGAAACCTGCAAGTACCAGGTGAAGCGCGCGCTGGGACGCCTGCACAACTTTGATCCGCTGGACAAAGAAGCTTCCCCCGTCTGGGACACCGTGGAAGGCGCCAAAGCCTTTACCAAACTCATGGACGCCATGAAGTATTTTCTGGGCGCCATCGGCATCACCACCTTGCTCTTGGGCGGCATCGGGGTAATGAACGTCATGCTGGTGGCGGTGCGCGAACGCACTCGCGAAATCGGGGTGCGCAAGGCCGTGGGGGCCAGTTCCCGCGCCATCCTTCAGCAGTTTTTCGTCGAGACCCTCATCATTGTCTTCCTGAGCGGCGGGACTGGAATGGGGATGGCTTACGGGCTCTGCGCGCTCGTCAACTTAATCCCCATGCCCCCCTTCTTTGCGGGGATGCTCCCCACGTGGCAGTCCGGGACGATTTCGTTTGCGGTGCTGGGCACGGTGGCGGTGCTGTCCGCCCTCTACCCCGCCACCCGCGCGGCAAGCGTGGACCCCATTGAGGCGCTACGATTTGAGGCGGGAGGGTAGGTTTTGGTAGCGCAGGGCCCGCTTTCCGGCCCTGCGGTTCTTCGCCAGGAGGTTGAAAGTCATGAACAGCAAGTCAAAAGTCAAAACGCCAAAGTCAAGGGTCAAAGCCGCCTGGTCTCCTAATTTTGCTTTTTGACTTTTGCGTTTTGACTTTTGACTTGTTCTTTGGTCGGACGGCAAGAGCCGCAGGACCGGAAAGCGGGTCCTGCGCTACCTGACGAGGGCGCGAACATGTTGACCGAAGTCTTAAAGCAAGCCTGGACGTCACTAAGGCGCCAGCCCACGCGCAGTTTCCTCACCATGCTGGGCATCGTGTGGGGGATTGCGGCAGTAGCTTTGCTGCTCGCCTATGGCCGCAGTTTGCGCTCCGTGGTCGTTGCCGCATTCGACGCTTTCGGCAAGGGCGCAGTGATTTGCTGGCCCCAGCAGACCAGCGAGCAGGCCGGGGGCGAGCGCGCCGGCAAGCACGTGCTCTTCGAAAAGGTGGACGTTGAGGACATTCGCCAGGAAGCCACGCTGGTGAAGACGGTGTGCATGGAAACCGTCCGCTGGTTGCCCATTTCTTACGGCGACCGCATGGCCTCGACCGCCATTCGTGGCGTCTGCCCCGAATATGGCGAGATGCGCAATGAAGTCCCCAGCCAGGGCCGCTGGCTCAGCCCGGAAGACGAACTCGAGCGCCGCCGGGTGGTCTTCATCGGCTACCGCCTGCGCGAAAAGCTTTTTGCCGGCCGGCCGTCGATCGGCGAAACGGTACGCATCAGCGGCATGCGCTTCACGGTCATCGGAACCATGGAGATCAAGATTCAAGACAGCAACTACTTCAACTCCGACGACGAGTGTGCCTGGATTCCATACTCCACCGCCGGCGATCTTTGGAACACCCGCTACGCCGCGGTGCTGGTCTATGAGCCCAAAGCGCCGCAGTTCGAAAAGCCTTCCATGGATCAGGTGCGCGCCGCCATCGCCAAGCGCCAGCGCTTCTCCCCCGCGGACGAGCGCGCCATCATGATGTTCGGCCGCGAGCAATTTCGCCCCATCATCGACGGCATCACCATCGGTTTCGAGGCGCTCTTTACCTTTGTGGGAGCCTTGACGCTGGGAATCGGTGGGGTTGGCCTGATGAACATCATGCTGGTGGCCGTCGATGAACGCATCCGCGAAATCGGCCTGCGGCGCGCGCTCGGGGCGCGGCGGCGGCACATCCAGGCGCAATTCATGGCGGAAGCGCTGGTGCTGGCGCTGGTCGGCGGCGCCCTGGGCATTCTGCTCGCCTACGGCCTGTCCGCTGCCATCGGCACCCTGCCACTCTACGGTCCGCTCTATGAAGACACCTCAGGCAAAGGCGATATCCACCTCTACATTTCCTTGAGCACCATCGGCATCTCCACCTTCATCCTCCTGATCGTGGGATTGCTCAGCGGACTGGTGCCCGCCCTGCGCGCCTCCCATCTCCATCCCGTCGAAGCGCTGCGGTACGAATAGTGAATTATGAATTATGAAATCTGAATTGTGAATTCTGAATTAGGTAGGATGAATTCCGGCTGGAGCGGGTGCCGTAGCGGCGGGTTCACCCCGCCACATGGCGGCGTAACGCCGCCTCGACGTCGAATCGCTGCCCTAGCCTTTGGGGGAGATAGACCATGCGGAAGGTGTGCCTGTTTGTCTTCATGACGCTCGCCCCGGTAGGCGCGGCATATGCGCTCGATCGGGTCCCATGTTTGCCCGCCGGGGCTTCTCAGGAGGCCAGAAACAAAGCGATAGCGGGGCGTGTCTTCGAAGAGATTTTCAACCAGGGGAAATTCCAGGTTGCCGACGAAATTTACGCAAGAGATTTCGTGAACCACGGGCTCCACAGGAATATTAGCCTCCAGGAGGATCAAGCGACAGTGCGTGGGGAGAAAAAGGCGTTTCCGGACCTTAAGATGACCGTGAACCTGATGGTCGCCGAGGGGGACCTCGTCACGGTGGTATGGACCTTCCGGGGAACACATACCAGCGCGGGATATGGATTGCCTTTTCCAACCGGAGCCAAGATTGAACTACGCGGCATCACCGTTTGGCGTGTTGTCGATGGAAGAATTCGTGAGGAGTGGACCTCCTTCGATCAGTGGCAAGTTGCTCGCCAATTCGTGACCCAGTTGAAGTGGCCGCTCCTAGGCTTTCTTTCCGCAGCGATCATCCTTGCATGGGTACTTTGCAGAGTCATGCTAAGACCGAAACGAACTCAGCTTGCCAAGGCAACTTCGTAAGCCGGGCCGCGCTTCGCGAGCCCGTACGCGAGAAATTAATTAAATGGCGCAGCCAGGTGAGATTGAACGAAGGGGAGCGCGACGATTACGAGCACGCCGGCGCCCAGCCCAACCGTAAATGCCCGCAGGCTTAGCTTTCGCGCGAGAGCCAGATATACGGAAAGTGGCCCCCCGCCCGGCCTTAATTCGGCGCCCCCACGGCCGCGGGCGCCGGCGCCACATCGCGGGCTGGCCGGTCCGTATTTTCGGGCACGGGATCTTTTTCGAGGCCTAACTCCACGACTTCCTGAATCGTCTTGACATAGTGGAGGGTCAAACCCTCGAGCATTTCGGGGTTCAGATCCTCGTGGACGTTCGGCTCGTTGTCGGCGGGCAGAATTACTTCGACCACGCCTGCCCGCTTGGCGGCCAACACTTTCTCCTTGATCCCACCCACGGGCAGCACTTGCCCGCTGAGAGTGATTTCGCCGGTCATGGCGAGCCGCTGCCGCGAAGGCCGCCGCGTGAGGGCGGAGACGAGGGCGGAAACCATGGTGACTCCCGCTGAAGGCCCGTCTTTGGGAATGGCGCCGGACGGAACGTGGATGTGAATGTCCTTCGACTGGAAGAATTCCGGATCGATGTTGTAATCCGCCGCGTGGGAGCGGACCCAGGCCAGCGCCGCCTGCATGGACTCCTGCATGACTTGCCCCACGTGCCCGGTCATCGTGAAGCCCTTGCCGCCCTTCATGGCATTGGCCTCCACATAGAGGACGTCGCCGCCCGTGGGCGTCCAGGCAAGCCCCACCATCACGCCGGGTTGGCGGGTGCGCTCCACGATTTCGGTTTCCAGGCGGTAGCGGGGGATTCCCAGAAAATCCCGCAGGTTATCGGGCGTCAGCAGGAGCTTTTCCGGCTTGCCCTCGGCAATCCGGCGCGCCTGCTTGCGGCAGACGGTGGCGATTTCTCTCTCCAGATTCCGCACCCCGGCCTCGCGCGTGTAGTGCCGGATCATGCTGGCCAGCGCGGGCGTCGTAAATTCAATCTGGTCGGGAGTCTTGACCCCGTGCTCGTCGGTCTGCTTGGGGATCAGGTGCCGGATGGCAATCTGGATTTTTTCCTCCTCACTGTATCCCTGAAGCTCCAGCACCTCCATGCGGTCGAGGAGGGCAGGGGGGACGGTGTCCAAAACATTCGACGTGCAGATGAACAACACCCGGGAAAGGTCGAATTGGACGTCCAGGTAGTTGTCACGGAAATGCGAGTTTTGCTCGGGATCAAGTACTTCCAGCAAGGCGGAGGAAGGATCGCCGCGAAAATCGCGCCCGATTTTGTCCACCTCGTCGAGCATGAAGACCGGGTCGCGCGTTTCGGCCCGCCGGATTCCTTGGATGACCTGGCCGGGCAACGCTCCAATATAAGTCCGCCGATGGCCGCGGATTTCCGCTTCGTCGTGAATTCCACCCAGTGACATGCGCACGAATTTGCGATCGAGGGCGCGCGCAATGGATTTTCCCAAGGAAGTTTTCCCTACTCCGGGAGGCCCGACAAAGCACAAGATGGGGCCCTTGAGCTGCGGCTTTAACTGCAAGACCGCGAGATAGTCGAGGATGCGCTCTTTGACTTTTTCCAGGTCCCAGTGGTCTTCATCGAGAACATCCTTCGCTTTGATAATATCCACTCGCGTATCGCTGATTTTGTTCCAGGGGAGCGCCACCAGCCATTCCAGGTAAGTGCGCGTCACATGATAATCCGCCGCCGCCGGCGACATCTTCGCCAGTCGCCCCAGCTCCCGAATGGCCTCCTTCTTGGCCTCTTCGGTCATTCCCGCCGCTTCGATCTTCTTGCGCAGTTCTTCGATTTCCTGCTGCTCGTCGGCCTCCCCGAGCTCCTTTTGAATGGCTTTCATCTGCTCGCGCAAGTAGTACTCCCGCTGGCTCTGGGTGACCTGGTCCTGGACGTCCGACTGAATCTTGGAACGGAGTTGCAGCACCTCCACTTCCCGCGCCAGTTGCCGGTTCAAACGCTCGAGGCGAATCTTCAGCTCGAGGCTTTCCAAGAGTTCCTGCTTTTCGAGACTGGAAAGCGAGGGGAGATTGGCGGCGATGAAATCCGAAAGCCGGCTGGGGTCGTCAATGTTCATGACCACGGTTTGCAGATCGTCCGACAGGGTGGGCGAGAGCTGCACGACTTGCTGGAACATCGTGGTCACGCTGCGCACGAGGGCGTCGAAGTCCGATTCCTTCCCGCTCGGTAAAATGTCCATCAAGGGTTTTACCCGGGCGCGCAGAAAAGGCTCCGTTTGGGTAACTTCCTCGATGGCGATCCGCTGCAGGCCTTCCACAAAGATGAACAGACTTTGGCTGGGCAGCTTGATAATCTTATGGACGAAGGCCACCGTTCCAATCTGAAAGAGATCGACGGGTTGGGGGTTATCCACCCGCGGATCGCGCTGCGAGATGACCCCGACGTATTTCTCGTCTTCTTTCAGGTCGTTGATCAGCCGGAGCGAGCTGTCGCGGCCCACGGTCAGCGGCAGAATGGCATTGGGGAACAGCACGGTGTCGCGGACGGGAAGGATCGGTAGATTATTGTAATCAATGGGAGCTTTTTGCTTGGCAGCCATTTCCTGAGAACCTCTTTCTTATATTTGCGGCCAGCGCACACGGCTGGGAGTTGGCACTCTATCACGTCAGGGTGATAAGTTGATAGGCCCTGCTCTCACTGTTGCCAACGGCCGGCCAAGGCGCAAGCGGGATAGCAACTTCGTCCGCCGCGCCACGCCTTCCGCTGAACTATTAGATGCGGGCTTGGCCTGCGGAGACTCCTGCGAAAGGCGATTGCCCCCCACGGGCGGGGCAGGGTATCTTGAATCTTGGTGCTCCCCCAGGAGAAAACGGCATGATTGAGGATTTGGCGCGCGCCCTCCACATGAACAATAAGATTTTCTATCTCCTCTTGTTCGGGACATTGATCATCTGCTCCTTGCTGCTGGGTTTTGCCCTGAACCGCCTCCTCCACCATTGGGAGAAAAGGTTTGGCGATGGATGGGGCCAAGTCTTCTTTGCCCTCCTCGAATCTCTGCCCATCCCTTTGCTATTGATCGCGAGTCTTTATCTGGGTTTGGAGTCACTTCCCCTTTCCCCGCGGTTGGAACATTTCGGGTCCAAGCTCGTCCTGGCGCTGGTGATTCTGGTGATGATGTATTTTCCCGCCAAGGTTATCGTCCTGGCCTTGCGCCGGATGGGCCAGAAGGAGCCCAGCCTGCTGCGGCTAACCCAGCCCGCCGCGCTGATGGTCCATACGCTCTTCGCCTTGCTGGGAACCATCATCTTCCTCGAAAACCTGGGCGTTTCTCTGACGGCGGTCTGGACCACGTTGGGGGTGGGCAGTGTGGCCGTGGCCTTAGCTTTGCAGGAGACCTTAAGCAATTTCTTTTCCGGCCTCTATCTTTTGGCCGATAGGCCCGTCAATCCGAATGATTACATCAAACTTGATTCCAACCAGGAAGGATACGTGTTGCGGATCGGTTGGCGCTCCACGGTCCTGAGGACTCTCAATAACAACTACGTGGTGATTCCCAACTCCACCCTCGCCAAAGCGACCATCACCAATTATTCCGCGCCCGAGCCGCGCATGTGGTACACCCTGCCGGTGAGCGTCGTGTGCGGAACGGATCCCAATCGGGTTGAGAAAGTCTTGCTGGAAGCCGCCCAGGAGGCCATCCGGGACGGGCTGGAAGGCTTGCTCTCGAACCCCTCGCCCTCCGTAGCGCTCATCCCCGGCTTCGGGCAGTCCTCCCTGGATTTCTCGCTCAGCGTGCAAGTCCGCCAGTTCACCGATCAATACCCCGTGCAGAGCGATTTGAGGAAGCGCATCCTCAAGAAGTTTCAGGAGGCAGGAATCGACATGCCCTTTCCTACCCGCACCCTGGTCCTCGACCAGCCCACCAAGGACCTGCTCAGCGGCGGCTCGTAAACCCTCGTGCAAGTCCAGCGGTTATTAGTCATCGTCCTCGACGGGAGGTTTGTCGGGGGCATTATGGGGACTTGGCGTTTGAGGCGTGAACAAAAAAAACCCTCTCCCCGGACATCGGGGAGAGGGTCGTTGAAATCGGAAGGTGTTTTAGTCGTCCAGGTCAGCGGTCAGGGGCGCCGCTTTGTTGAAGTCGCTTGCCGGGCGAACCGTCTTCTCGCCGGGATAGGGCCGCGTAAACCCGGTGGTCTCGTACCAGTTCAGATGGTTGACGGTGTCCGGGTCTTCGGCGTCGGGCTTGGTCAGTTTGCCGGCGAAGATCTGCACCTTCTTCTGGAGCCAAGCCGCCCTCAGGGCCTTGACCGCAGGGCTGTCCATTTTGTTGTCTGCGGTCAGGTTTACGCCCTGGGTCAGCGGGACCTGGTTCGGCACGTGCGTCCACGGCAGGAAGTTGGCCGCGGGCGGCGTACCCTTGACGAAGGCCGTGGTCATTGGCGACGCCCAGAGGTCGAACTGGTTCATGGGCGTCAGACCAAGGATTTGCTCGATCGTCCGAGTCATGTTGACTTGCGTGTAGTAAGTGGAGTCGGTCATTCCATTTTGCTTGACGTAGGGGCTGATGATATAGCCCGGGCTGCGGTGACCGTCGACGTGGTCGACGCCGTTCTGCGCGTCGTCTTCCTCGACGAAGATCGCCGACGAGGACCACACACTGCTGTGGCTGATGATGTCGACAAAGCGGCCCATGGCCAGGTCGTTATCGGCCTGCATGGCGGCGGCGGTGGGCGGGCCGCCGGTGTGGTCGGAGCTGATCCACATGATGCTCAACTGGGGCACCGTACCGGCCGCCACGTCCTTGGCGAAGTCCTGCTGCCAGATATCGACGCGGAACTGGTCGGGGATGCCCAGATCGAACTGCGGGTAGTTGTTGACCGTGTGGTTTATGACGTCCGGGAGCGGGGAGTGCGAGCTAACCGTGTTCTGATAGTACAGCGTCGTCTCGCCCGCCGTCCCAGGTGCTGCACAAGCAGGTCCTCCCTCGAAGCACTGCGTGTCGTTGTAAAAGTCGAGCCAGTTCGGCTCGGTGGTCGAGGCGGTCGGCGTCAGGAACGTATTGTACTCGATGTACTCGCCGTAGTTCTTCATCGTGATGCCGGCCCTGGCCGCCAGGTTGAACAGGTTGCCGTTCTTCTGATAAGCAATCGCATCACCGCCGTTGGAGGGATAGTCGCGGACCCAGTCCGGCGACTGGATGTCGTCGGCGTAGGGCGCCATGGCCTGGACGATCCAGTTGTGACCGTCGGCCGACTGGCGGCTCGGGTCGTAGAAGTTGTCGAAGAGGGGGAAGCGCGCCACCAGCGCGTGCGCGTTCGGCGTGACGGTGGCGCCGAAGACGGCCAACGAGGCGTCGCCATCGCCGGCGGCCACGTCGCCCAGGATCTGGTCATAGGTGCGGTTTTCACGGATGATCAGGAACACGTGCTGGATCAGCGACGGACTGCCGATCTTGGCCGGGAGTGCGACCGGCTTGGTACTCGGAGAGCCACCCGCGGCAGAGTTGATGTTTTGCGTCAGATCCCAGTGGTTGTTCTCGAAAACCTGGTTCGTCATCGTCGCCAGCGTCGCGCTATCCGGCACGGGGACGATGCTGACGGTGCCATTGTCCTGGTGAGTGTTTAAGGCGCTGACGCCGTAGTCGGTCTCGAACGAATCACGCGCGCCGATGCCCTTGTCGTTGGCCACCAGGAGCACGTTATCGGTCTTGTCGAACACCACCGAGCTTGGCGCATAGGCGACCGGGATCATGCCCAGGACGGGATTCGCGGCGCCTTTGCTGAGGTCGACTACCCCGATCGCGTTGGCATTGTAAAGCGCAACGTAGGCAGTGTTGCCATTGACGGCGATCGAGTTCGGCCCGGCGCCATAGGCCGCTCGGCTGTGGCCGGGCACTCCGATCGGCAGCCCGAGGTTGATCGTCCGCGCCACCGTGTTGGTGGCCGTGTCGATCACGGAGATGCTGTCGCTGTAGGCATTGGCGACCAACAGTTGCTTTCCCTGGAACGCCATCCCGGTCGGGTGCAGACCGGTGGAGATGCTGCCGGTGACCGTAAACGTGGACAGGTCGACTACGGAAACGGTGCCGGTGGCCGTGGCGCCAGTCGGATCGTTGGCGACGACTGGGGTGCCGTCGGAGTATTCCTGGAAGTCGCTCTCGGTAGCAACCCGGCCGGCCTCGTTGGAGACGTAGGCGGTTTTGCCGTCGCTCGAGATCATGACGCTGTGCGGGACGTTACCGACGCGGATCTGCGTAACCAGCGCCGGTGGCGTCTGGGTCAGGTCGATCTTGGCCAGCGTGTCGTTGACATCCAGCACGGCGTAGGCGGTCTTGCCATCATGCGAGACCGCGATGCCGAGGGGTTGGGATTGGGAAGGGTACGAGTAGGTCTGGCCGCAAGGGATTTCACTGCTGCCCGTGGTTCCCGGAGGGCTGTTCGGGAAGCATTGGATGAAGGAGAGGTTCACCGGCACGCTGACCCGGGCGTCGTCTTCGAGCAAGCCCGCCGAAGTGACCTTGGCGATGGTAACGTAGCTGCTGTCCTGGCTGAACAGCAGGTACTTGCCGTCCGCCGTGTAGCTTATACCATTATAGCTGCCGTGTGGATCCAGTCCTAACGGGAGGTAGTTCTGCACGACAACGCCGGTGAGGATGTCGAACACCTCGACGGCTCCGTTGCCATCGGTCGCCGACGTACCCAGGGTGAGGACGGCGGCGGTGTGAGTCTTGGTATTGGGGTTCAGCGCGAGGGCCTTCGCGCGGACCCGGATGCCGAGGTTGACTTGGGTGCCGGCGGGGTTGATGACCTGGCCACTGCTGACGACCCACGAGCCGTCCGGCTGCGGCCCGACCTGGTAGGTCGGGTACGGCTTGGACTGAGCACCGGCGAGCGCCGCAAAGCTCAGCGCCGCCGCCAGCAGGCCGGCGAGCAGACCCAGACGTTTGATCCGAAAACTATTTCGAAAGTATTTTCGGGACATATACGATTCTCCTCCTTGGATTTGTGACAGAGGCTTGGCGCACCTTGAGGACTACGCCAGCGTTTTAATTCTAGAAACGGAGCGCCAACGCCAACATGACGCGGAGATTACAATTTTGTCATCTTGGGCAAGCGGCCGGCATGTGGAGGGTGACGCGGGTGCCCTGCCCCGGTTGGCTCGCAATCTCCACCTTACCGCCGTGCAGCAGCGCAATGCTCTGCACGATCGCCAGTCCCAAGCCCGTGCCCCCCGAACCCTGGGAACGCGACGAGTCGACGCGGAAGAAGCGATCAAAAACCCTCGGCAGGGCTTCCGCGGGAATGCCCACGCCGGTATCGGAGACCTCGATGCGAATTGTGGATAATTCGGCCTTCGTCCCCAACACGACGGTTCCGCCGGGCGGCGTGTGTGCCAGGGCATTGGAGACCAGGTTGCCCACGGCCCTCTGCAAGAGCGTGCGGTCCAGTTCGGCAATGACCGGTTGGCCGGCGACCGTCGTGGTGAGCGAGACTCCGCCGTCCGCCGCCGAGGCTTCGTAATATTCCCGCACTCCCCCCAGCAGTTCGCCTACATCCACCCGCTCGCGCCGCAAATCGATCAAGGGGCTCTCCGCACGTGCCAGAAAGAGGAGGTCGCCGATAAGATCCGAAAGGCGCACTGACTCTTCGAGGCAGGACTCGATCACCTCGTGATATTCTTCGGCGCTGCGCGCGCGGGCCAAGGCCACTTCGGCTTCGCCGCGAATGTTATTCACCGGGGTGCGCAGGTCGTGCGCGATGTCCGCCGAGAATCTCGAAATGCGCTCGAAGGACTCTTCCAGGCCGTCCAGCATTTCGTTGAAGGTATGGGCCAGGGATGCCAGCTCGAACGGATATCCTTCCGGATGAATGCGTTCCCGCAGGTTCGTCGAACTGATGTGGCGCGCGGTGGTGGCCATTTCCTGCACCGGACGAATGCCGTGGCGTGCAATCTGGTACCCGACCCACGGAAAAATGGCGGAAGTCCCCAGCAGAATGACCCAGAACCAAAACCGATAGCGTGCCAGCGACTCCTCTTTTTGCGAGACATCAATCGCAATCTGAATGGTGTCAGTATGAGTTGCAGGAGAACCGACCGGCGCCGATACGCTGGTCACGCGCAAGGCTTGACCGCCCCGGCCCTTCATCCGCAGGGTGCGATCCGGGCGGCTTTGGGTCTGACGGGCTAATTGCCCCAAGTCCAATTGATCCGCCATGCCTGGCGTCATCAACAGGGGTGTGTTTCGTTCATCCAACAGGCGAATATAGAATTGCTCGTGTCGCCGTGCGGCCGATTCCAGCTCAACTTCCTCCCGCAGTGCGTCCCGGTCGTCGGGTCTCTCCCGCAACATGGTGCGCAGCACGTGCACCTTGTCCGCGAGGAACAATTCGGTGCTTTCCTCGAGTTCGTTCACCAGCACCAGATAAAGACTGGCGGTTGCCAGGAACACCAGCAACATGCCGGCCAGCGCGTAGCCTGCCGTTAACCGGAAGGCCAAAGTTCGCCATAAGCGCGAGACCGGCCCGAGGCTACTGGTCGGATTCCAGGACATAGCCGGCGCCCCGAACGGTATGGATCAATTTGAGCGGGAAAGGATCGTCCACCTTGCTGCGCAGCCTTCGCACACTGACGTCCACGACATTGGTGTCGCTGTCGAAGTTCATGTCCCAGACTGCTTCGGCGATCAGGGTTCGCGATAGCACCTCGCCCGCGCGCCGCGCCAGCACGGATAAAAGCAGGAACTCTTTGGAAGTCAAATCCAACCGCTGACCGCCGCGTGTCGCACGCTGGCGCAATATGTCGATTTCAAGGTCGCCCAAGCGCAGCGTCTCGGGCGTGCGCGCCGGCCCACGGCGCAACAGCGATCGCACCCGCGCCAGCAATTCGGAAAAGGCGAACGGTTTTACCAGATAGTCGTCGGCGCCCAGTTCGAACCCTCGTACCCGCTCGTGGACGGCATCGCGAGCGGTCAGAATAAGCACCAGCGCGCGCCGGCCTTCTTGGCGCAAGTGAGTGAGAACCTGCCAGCCATCCAGCCCGGGGAGCATCACATCGAGAATGATGAGATCGAACTGCAATTCCTGCACGAGGTGCAATCCATCCCATCCATCTCCGGCGACATCGACGACGAAACCTGCCTCCCCAAGTCCCTTCTTCAGGAACTTGGCGGTCTTGGCTTCATCTTCGATCACCAGAATTCTCATGACCAGCCAGCGTTGGAACGCGAATCTCACGGGAAACCACCCATTCTAATGTGCACATAGTGACCGAAAGTTGAAGCGGATGTGAATTTCGGATGAAAAATGGTTAGCGTCATGGCCGATTCTCCCCGGAAACAGGAAACGGTCAATTGAAAACTTCGTAAAGAACCGTCCCGAAATTCACAACCACGAAATCTCCCTCTGTTCGCCTGACGGATCTCGGTACCCCGGCTCTGTCGCCCTTGCCGCCGAACCTCGCAACCCCATTTCCTGCCGGTAGGAAATCGACGGCGGGGAGGCTAGATTTTTTTCTACCCGCAGGAAATTCCGCGAGAATCTCCTTGACAGTGTTCCTTGCCTATGTGCTAGCCTAAAGGAGAGCAGGGAAGCCGCCGCGGGAGAGGCGCCGGCCGGAAAAGATCTCCCTGCTTGCCAGGACGTGTATGAAAACACAAGGACTTCGGCGAGACTTAAGGGATTTCCGTGAAATGGTATCTTATCCAATTAAAAACATTTATCGTCAAGGTCGAGTCCGGGGGCGGGAAGAAAGGGGAATTAAAAAATGCAACCTAGTTTCGCGATGTTATTGAAAACACATATAGAAAAAATGTCGGTTTTTGGGCTGCTCGCGATGTGTATGAAAACAAAATCCTTATTTTTGTCTTCTCGCGATGTTAATGAAAACGCAGGAGGTTAGCGCAAACCGTCAGGAAAGGAAGCTCGGGACGCGCGGGGGCCTGAGCCTCACGTTTTACCCCATGGCGGCCATACCCGCCCGGTCGTGCGGATGCCGGGCGCCCTTGGGCAGACACCGGTCCGGTTGGGGGCCACGGACGGCACCGGACTGTAGCCTCACTATTTGCTTGACAAAGCCTAGATTGATGGGTATAGTTTATAGGCAAGCCTGCGTCCGGGGACGAAAACGCGCTGCCCATGCCGAGCCTGGCACAGTCCGGCCTCCGCTCCCTCAGGGAGCTTCCATTCGAACAAAATGTCACTTTCGGGGACTGGCCTACCAAAAAAGATGTTAATTTAAGACGTTCAAAGCCGGAATGTGTATGAAAACAAAAGAAACATAGACAAGATGACCGCGAACAAGTCGGACATTTACGGCAATTTGACGTGGATTTTCCGGAAGAATCCAGGTTTTGACGGACAATTCACCTTGATTGACACTTTTCGAGCGGGTTTTGGCAGATATTCGCGACGAAAATCCCCCCGGTGGCGCGCCGAGCACCGCGCATATTCCGTCAGCACGGGGAAGCGAGTCAATGAAATGTCACCTAACGAACCGTGTGCTGCGGAACCGTTCCGCTGGAGCGCCGGCTTCCAGTCGCCATGGAGCCGTCAAGTCCGATCTGCGGACCCCGATGGAGTCCATCGGACTCCAGAAATCGGAGATGGCGGCACTGCATCTAAAATTGGGAAAGTCGCCCTGGGAAGTAACGTTGACACCCTGCGAGGCGTCCATTATAGTGAAGTTGGGCCTAGGGTATGTCCCATTCTCGGGCTCCGCGTAACTCGAATCGACTGGTCCGGGCAATCCCTCCCTGGTGAAGGGCAGGTTCGAAGGCTCATGAATCTCCCCATCTCGCTAACCCTTCTCCGCATCTTCTTTGTGCCCCTGGTGGTGGTGCTGCTCCTTACCAACGGCAGGAACATGGACTTGTGGGCGGTGGGAGTCTTCCTGATCGCCGCCATCACGGACCTGCTGGATGGTTACGTGGCCCGCAAACGCGCCCAAATCACCACCTTGGGAATTCTGCTCGACCCCATTGCCGACAAACTCCTCACCTCGGCCGCTTTTATTTCCTTAGTGGAACTCCACCTGGTGCCCGCCTGGATGGTGGTGATCATCGTGGGGAGGGAATTCGCGGTTTCCGGCCTCCGCTCCATTGCTTCTGCGGAAGGGTATGTCCTGGAACCTTCGGAGTTGGGCAAAACGAAGATGGTAGTTCAAGTGGTGGCCATCACGGCCATCATTTTGGAGGGACGCCGGTTTCCGGCATTGCATCCTCTCGGGGAAGTTTTGTTATGGATGGTCGTGGTGTTTGCGGTGGCCTCCGCCGTGCAATACTTCTGGAGTTTCTGGAAGTGTCTGGATGAACGAGTAAAGCGTCGCGCCTCCCACCGCCTGAGCGTCGTGGAAGCTGACGAGAAGGAACCGGAAGAGAAGGATGTTGCCGCTCAGTGAAACCGATCAGCGGACCCTGCTGCACATGGCGCGGGAAGCCCTGGTGGGGTATCTGAACCTTGCGGAGATCCCCAAGGTCCCGGAACCGGGGGAGGCTTTGCGCCAGCCCTGCGGCGCCTTTGTGACCCTGCGCAAAGGAAAAAATCTGCGCGGATGCATTGGCGTCATTACCGCGAATAAACCGCTCTACCTTACGGTTCGCGAATGCGCGGTGTGGGCGGCCGTGCAAGACCCGCGCTTTCCTCCCGTCACGAAACGGGAATTGCCAGGACTGAATCTGGAGATTTCCGTCCTCTCTCCCCTCTCGGATATTGCCCCCGAGGACATCGAGGTGGGGCGGCACGGGCTCCTGATTTCGCGCGGAGCCCAGCGCGGCCTATTGCTGCCGCAAGTGGCCGTGCAATGGAATTGGGATCGCGAAAAATTCCTGGAAGAAACCTGCCGCAAGGCGGGACTGCCACCTGAGGCGTGGCAGCAAGGAGCCAGGATCCAGGCTTTCACCGCGCAAGTCTTCGAAGAACCTCACCCCACTTGTTCTTCTCACCCCGCGGCGTAAGCTACGTTTCTAGCTTGCTCCGATCTGATTTCAGAGCAAAGCGATGCTAGCGCCGGGTCTCCCGGTTCATCAGCCCGGGAGCGGGCGGCGCCATCAACCCTCCACGCACCTTCCCAGGCCCACAACCCATTCGAGTTCGGGCCCGGACGGAACTATTCCTTTTCGACGTAGTCACCGGCAGAGATCTCGCGGTAACTTGCCACCACCATCGCCGCGCACGATTTCCCTTGAACGGAGAGGACCACAGCCTCTCCGATCGTCTCTGGCGGCGTGGGTTGGCTGCTCAGAAATCCCGCCGTGTGCCGGGGAAGAACCTTGTAAATACGGAACCGCTGACCGGGCTGGGCTCCATCTTTCTCCCCTAAGTTCAAATAGACAACCGTCCCCTGCCCAAAATAGCCATAGTTGTTGTGGCTGGCGGTTATCCTTCCGTGCGGTTTGTTCTGATCCAGAGGCGCGAAGTGGCCAAGCGGTTTAGAGATCGTATACTGCGGAATGGAACGGGATTGAAAGGGTATCAACGTATCGCCAGGAACAATGGATCCGCAGGAAAAGGTGACCTTTGCCACCGCTCCCTCCGGATTCACGTGGGTCACCTTGACCTCCGCGACATCCTCATAAGGCTTGCCCAACTTGCCGATGCCCCATCGCTGGCCCTGGTAATGCATGGTGATGAAAAGTTCGTCGGCGGGACGAACCACGCTATACTCAGCGCCCACGGCAATCTCACCACCTTTAGGTTGGGAGATAAAAATCGACTCGCCCGCCACAAACTGGCGGACCACAGAGTGGAAGTCGTCGTCCGCTCCTCCCACAACGAATAAGTCACGGGGTACGGAAGGGCTGGCAATAAAGCCGGTGCAATCCGCCTGCGAGCGGACGGCAACAGGGATAGAAACCGACGAAGCTGCTCCAGTTTCTTGGGCTTGGGCGATTACCGCCGACATGGCGAGAAACACTACGGCTATCGTGAAAGCTATTCGACGCACAGGTTCCCTCCTTTATACAGCAACGACTGGCGCAGGCGGATCACCCCCCAGTGACGCCGCCAACCACGGGCTAACCCCTACCGGACCGTGAGTGTAAGTAAAAAAGCGCCTCTTGTCAAGCGAGGCTAGAATAAATTGTGCCTCCCGCTGGCGCGGGGTTTTTCATCAGCCCACCCTCCACGCAATGCGCCCCAGGATGGGGTCGTTCCGCGGAAGATTTGAAGCGCGGCACGAAGCGTTTAGTCTCGATGCTCGCTCCCCGTTTTGCGCAATCGATATTGCCCGACGGATGCTTCCCATACCCTGATAAGAGCGGTGGGCTTCCAAAGCAAGGATTGGTGTCGGTATCGCACTTTGCCGCCACGTCAATTTGGCTCCGCAAATAACGTGACAGGGCGTCAAGCACTTGTCCGTCATCAACCACGAGCAGAATCCGGGGGCAATGGTTTGCCACTCTATGCCGCCTCGGCGAGGAGGGTCGGTACCTGGGCTGCCATGGCACGCCAATTGGGGATGTCCTTTTGGACTCCCAACGAAATCAGTTCCTCCTCGTTGCTTTGCAACCCGTTCTCCCCCGGCGACGGGGAGGAGGAATTCAGTTCCTGGGTAAGAAGGTTGGCGATGTAGACCGCCGTAGCCGCATCAAAGCTCTGGTGGGGCACGCGATTCGGGGCGTGGTGAAGGGCGACGGCCTCGACGACCGCATACGGCAATCCCCAAAGTCCCAGGAGATAGGCCCCGATCTCGGCATGGCTGAAGCCAAATTCTCTCTCTTCCACCTTGTATAGGGGGCACTGCTCTTCGCGTGCTTCCCTCAGGAGTTTCTTGAAACGCTCGGGAAGCTTCCAGGCCATGATGAGCTTTCCCACGTCGTGGAGCATGCCGGCGACCATCGCGAAATCGACGAGGTGATTGGGCAGGGGGAGGCGTGCAGCGATGTAGGCAGTGAGGCGAGCATGGCGCTGGAGATTCTCCAAGGAGAATCCCTCCAGCGGCTCCTTCGGAGCAAAAACGCGGAACACCTCCACCGAAAGGACCAAGCTCTTGAGGGTACTGATGCCGAGGTAGCCGACGGCATTCTGAATATTGGTTATGGAGCGGGCAACGCCAAAGAATGCTGAATTCACCAACTGGAGAATCTTGGCGGAGATCCCGACATCAAGCTCGATAATTTCGGCGATCTTCTGGATGGACGCGTCAGGGTCCGCCATGGCCAGCGTCAAGGCATGATAGGTGCGTGGGACGGAAGGAAGCTCGCCCAGCCCCCCCACTGTGCGGCGGATAGAGTCATCATGGAGCAGGGCCTTAAGGTGGCAGGCGCGCTCGATGGCGACGCGCATCATTTCCGCATCACAGGGCTTCGCCAGAAACTGGTGGGCGACGGGAACCACTCGCAAAGCGGTGCACAGCTCGGTGTGGCTGGAGAGTACAATGCGAACCACTTGCGGATACTTCTCGCGCACAAGGGCCAGCAGCGCAGCCCCATCCATCCCCGGCATCCGCATATCCGAGACAATGACATCGAAAGGCGAAGCTTCCAGAAGTGCCAGTGCAGCCTGGCCGCTGGGCGCGAAGGCCATCTCCCATTGATGTCTTTGGGGGCGCAGCAAGCGCTGCAACGCTTCATAAAACCGCGGCTCGTCGTCTACAAAAAGTACTCGTCTCATGGCGCCCTCATCTCCTGGGAACAATCCCCTGGGTTTACGGTTAACGCAAGCTCCGGCTTGCAATGTTTTCCAGAAGGCTCATCTGCCCTCCCAGCAAAATAATTCTATTTCTCAACAGGCACCGTGCGCGTCTGCCCCAGCAGAGGGACTCCTCCCCCCTGGGAACACGACGGGCTTATGCCTCCGTTCTTTTCTATCGGCAAATTCTATCCGCTTCATGAGGTTTAGTTTACAAGGGCTTAAAGCCTATGAAGGGACATGTCATGGTACATACAAACCGTGCGATTCAAGCATGAAGCCGGCCAATTGCAGGGGGGGCGAAGATTCGAAGCCGTAAGGCCTGGCGAGGTGGGCACGCCGCGCCATGGGGTCTCTCGCCGTGCCCTTAGGAAGGGCAGGAAGAAAAACCCGACACAAAGTCCACGCGGCGAAAAGCCCTTTCGCCATGGTCCAGAGTGTGCTATGCCTTTTCATGTTGTGAAAAGTCGCACGGGGAGGTGCCTCATGGAAACTCGCAAACCGCATCGCAAGAAGGAAGATTACAAGCTCCGCACGCACATGATTCACGGGAACTATGACAGCAAGAAGTGGGACTATGACCATCACGTGGTGCCGCCGGTTTCACACACCACGGCGTACCGGCTGAGCTCGCTCGAGCGCGGCGCGCGTGGCTTTGTGCAGTTCGCCTCGGCGGACGAGCACTTGAGCGGCCACATTCCGATTTACATTTACGACCGGCTGGACGAGCCCACGCGCTCGATGCTGGAAGAAAACCTGGCCTACGCGCACGGAGGAGACATCGGCGTGACTTTCGCTTCCGGCATGGCCGGCATCAGCGCGGCTTTGGGAGCGGCGTTGCGCCAGGGGCAGGAAGTGGTGGCGCACCGGATTCTTTACGGCTGCACGTACAGCCTGATGACCAACTGGCTGCCCCGTTTCGGCATGAACGTGCGTTTTGCGAATTTCCTTTATCCGGAGTCGCTCGCCACCGAGATCACGCCCGCGACGCGCGTCCTTTATTTTGAGACGCCGATCAATCCCACCTTGGAGCTGATTGATATCGCCGCCATTCGCCGGATCGCGGACCAGGCCAATGCCGGCCGCGAGGAGAAGGATCGCTTGCTGGTGATGGTTGACAACACTTTTGCCACGCCCTTCTGCCAGCGTCCCTTGCGGCTGGGAGCGGACCTGGTGGTGGAGAGTCTTACCAAAGGGCTGGGGGGATTCGGGACCGACATGGGCGGCGCGGTGATCGCCTCGAAAGAGTGGTACAACCTGATCATGCTGTTTCGCAAGGATTTCGGTGGCGTGCTTTCCCCGCGCAGCGCCTGGGGAATCCTGGTGTACGGCCTGCCCACCCTGGCGACGCGCATGATCAATATGCAGAAGACCGCGCAGCGCGTGGCGGAATTCCTCGCCAAGCATCCCAAGGTGGCGAGCGTCAGCTACCCAGGCGCCGAAGGCTTTGCGCAGAAGGCCCTGGCCAAACGCCAGATGGTCACTCCCGACGGCAAATTCGCCCCCGGCAGCATGATGTACTTTGTGCTCAAGGGAACCGACGCCAAGCAGACACGCGCCGAAAGAATGGTGGATTACCTCGCCGAGCACGCCTATTCCATCACCCTGGCCGTCAGCCTGGGGCAAATCAAGACGCTCATCGAGCACCCGTTCTCCATGACCCACTCGGCCCTGCCCGACGAGCAGAAACGCGCCTTCGGAATGCACCCGGAAGGCATCCGCCTCTCCATCGGCCTGGAAGATTGGCACGACATCATCCGCGACCTGGAATTGGCACTGGAAAAAGTTTGAAAAACCGGGACACGGGATTCGGATTGGGGGTTAGGGATTGGGGGTTAGGGATTTGGGATTCGGGATTCGGGAGTGGGAATCTGGAGTTTGGAATGGGTGATTTGCGATTTGCGGAATCAGCAAATGGGCTCATGTTCTCACGCGGCACTGCCGATAGCCGAAGCGAGGGAGTGTGTCACGCCGGGGGTTAGGTGGTCGGCTCTGTCCGCGGGGCTGTCATCCAGAGCAATTGGGGAATCGGCTCATCGGGCCATTGGGTCATTTGAGATTAGTGATTTGCGATTTGCGGAATCAGCAAATGGGCTCATGTTCTCACGCGGCACTGCCGATAGCCGAAGCGGGGGAGTGTGTCACGCCGGGGGTAGGTTGTCGGCTCTGTCCGCCGTTCTCCACCAGGCTTCGCCTGTTTCTCGTCACTCGTCACTCGTCACTATTCTTGAAGTGGTCTGGCCCTGTCCGCCCGTTCTCCTTCCGGCTTTGCTTGTTTCTCGTCACTTTTCACTCGTCACTGGTCACTGCTCTTGGAGTGGTCCGGCCCGGTCGGCCCGGTCTCCTTCAGGCCTTTACTGTTTCTCGTCACTCGTCACCCTTCACTCGACACTGGTTACGGCCTTGGCAACGTCGGCACGCGTCGCCGTGCAGTGAACGCCGGAGTCCACAGCGCGGCGGAGCCGCAACCAAAGTCGTGCCATGGCCGTCCCGGCCATGCTCGAGCACGGGCGGGACGCCCGTGGCACGAAATCTTCGCGCGTCACGAAGAATCTGGGGATGAGTAGTACAGAGAAGAGGGGGGCAGAGCTTTTTTCTCGCAACCTGCGGAGGCCGCTCCGCCCCCACCTCACCACGGGCTTACTTCTGGGCCATCAAAACCGGGAGTCGCTGGATCAGTTTGGGAGCCTGAGCGAGCACCTGCCCTCGGGCCTTGGGCGCCGGGTAGTAGAGAACCAGACCGGCTTCCACAAGACGCAGGGCGCTAACCGTGCTTCTGTCTCCGCGCCGCTCGATAAGCAACGCGCTGGTGCCGGAGAAGCTGTCGTCGTGCATCGTAGTCGCAATCATACTTGCCGTGCCTTCCCCACGGACGATCACGGCGTTAGCGGGGGAGTCGCTGCCGGAATTGACTGTGAACGAGTAGCTTCCGGGTTGCAGAACGGCCTGTCCCCACTGGACCTCAAAGGGCAGATCGAACTTACCCTGGGCGGTCTGTGCGTTGGCCAGGTTAGTGCCGAAACACGCGGTGAGCAATGCCAGCACCGCAAATGTGACCAATCTCAACTCTCGATTCGAGTTCATGACGATCCTCCTCATTCTCATTTGAATTGGGCAACCACCCTGCATTTGTTGCCTCATCTGCTAAGGCGCAAAGGGGACGCGAAAAGTGCCGCGCCTGGAAATATTTTGTTGGTGGGGGGATCAGTTTGGTTCTTTGTAGGGGCATGCCACGGCGTGCCCGATTAGCATTTTCCCGGAGGCATGACTAGAAGGTGAAGGGACCTGTCGCGGGAGTGGCTCATGAATTGTGAGCGTTAGCCCATGAACCGGTTCCAGATTCCCCATTGGATTCTGGAGGGGTAACCGCCTCTCCAGAAGCTATTCTTTTGTTCGGCATCTCTTCATGGAGCGTATCCGGTAAGCGAGGCGCATCTCTGGCCCCGCAACGGGAAGCTGTCGGCGCTGGCAACACTGTTCAGCCGTGCCTCATGTCCTCAGTTGGTCCCGGTTTCTCCAGTCTTATTGCGGTAGGTCCCGGGCGGGGACCAACACTCGGATGGACCGGGCCATGCCCGGAGTCCGCTCAATGAGCCTCTTTTTTTCCAGGTTGATAACCATGCGATGGACAGACGGGGGACTGACGTCAAAATGCCGCTGCATTTCGTGTTCCGCCGGGGGAACGCCGTGCACCTTCGTGTATTGATGGATAAACGCCAGATACTGGCCCTGCTTCTTGGTGAACTTGGTTTCCTTCTGCCGCCTACCGCCATCTGAGCAGAGGATATCAACCATTTCCCCGCCGTCGAAGACCACGACGTGTTCCGCGGTCGGGTCATCGCAGGTTTCGATCAGCCATTGACGCTTCCTCTTGCTCTTCTGCTTGACCTCGCTGACTGTATTTTCAGAGAAGTCTATCCGGTGGCCGCAGTCGCAGCGGTAGGACGAGAAAAATATCTCCTTCGGCATAGTGGGAGTCTCGCAGAAGACGCCGGTGTTTTCAACGGATGTCCGGGGTACTTTGTGTGCGCTGCCCTTGCATCCTGGTTCTCAACCAGAGGCGGCAGTGGTCCGGCTGGCGCAGGGCGAGCGCAGCCCTGCGTTTCGAAAAATGATCACGGCAGCGGGGGCTCCAAATGGCGTCCGTCGATGAGCACATAGAAAGCATCCGCGCACGCGGCGAAGATCGCGAGTCGCATGGCTGTGCTCGCCATGCGCCAGCCGGCCGTGTCGGGGTGCGCCTCGCATCCACGGGGAACTGCTTAGGCAGGGAACGGGAATTTCCGAGCGCAAAGTCTTCCGACTGATGCCCAACTAAAAGGAAGTCGCCTTCCTAGACTTGCAAGGCTTTCTCGAACAACTATGCCTAGGGTTTGGCCTCGGTTGACTTCTTCACGGTGCACACGGTCGATCGCGGCGCGGCGTGCCGCGGCGATCGGCTTCCTGAAGGGGAGAGCGCGATCGCCGCAGCCCGACTGTTGTGGCAAAGGGCGGAGCTTCGCGGGCGAGCATCTGCGGGTCCGCGAATACCCGGTATTCATCGTGGCCAACTGGCAATTCAATGGCTCAAAAGCCTTCCAATTTGTTCACTGTAGCTTCGAGCACCCTTGCAATCGCCTGCTGTTGCGGAAAAGCCTTAAGCTCCAGCACATGGTGTCGTATTGCCTGAAGGTCTCTTAGCTCCCATAGGAGGTTGTTCCCGTTCCCACTCCCGACTCTGATGGTGGGGTCCATGTAATAGATTTTGGCGGGAGCGCTGTCATCCCACACGACCACGGCGTATTTGTAGTCGTCATCATTTCCGGATTCGTCTTCAGCAACCTCGATAGGGGTTCCGCCGTCAATCGTTTGGAAAGAAGAAGTTGATCCCAAAGTGCCGAGGAAGTGTTTCGGATTGAAAAGCACCATGAGATGGGTGTGCCCAGGAGCTACTAAAGTTTTGACTGTCCATTTGACGTGATCTTTTTTACCGATATTTATGGTAAAAGCGGGGTTAATAGCACCGCCACTGTCGGTCTCCGTAATCGAAATCGCGCCGCTGCTCGCGTCCACGACCAAGTTCCGAGTTGTTGCCGCGTTCACCCCCATCGGATTCATGGTCACGAGCCCGATCGCTGCCACGAGAAAGTATCTACGAACAAACTTGAACAGTCCCCGTTTGGTAGGCATAGCAATTCCTCCTTTGTGATTTAGATTGAAAGTCCCTGCGAGCCGCTCCTAAAGCGCGCCAGCCTCCCCATAGTTAGCAGCACGCACCCGTCAAGGCGAGATTTGGGGAGAAAAGGTGCCACGTCGTTTAACGGTACGTCTGTGCCTCATTCTCCAACCGCTCGAACGCAGACTCCGAACGGAGGCTGTCGAGTTCAGGGTCAGCAGCAAGCAGGCCGCGCGGGTAACCCGCGCGGACGGCCCGCTCCAGCCAATTGAGCGCTTCTTTACGCTCGCCATTCGCCAAGTGAACGAGGCAGGCGAGGTACAAAACGTTATAACTGCCTTGATCGAGACCCAGGCCCTCAGCAAGGAGATATCGGGCGCGGGCAGCTTCACCGACCCGAGCATGATAAAGGGCTAGCAAGCTCAAGATGGTAGCGTTCTTGGGGTTCACTCGCAAATGACTTTCCGCCAGGAGTATAGCCTGGCGGTAGTCATCCGCCGCTCTGGCAGCGTCCACAGAGCTCATCAGGTGCGCGTCACCCAGGTTTCCCCAGTAGTCGTATTGCCTGGGGCGGAGGGCAATCGCCTTTTGGCAGTACCGAACGCCCTCTTCGTAATGCCTTGTATAGAAGCTTACCGTTCCCAAGTTCGAGTAACTATCTGCGTTATTTGGATCATGCTCAAGAGCCTGGCGGAAGTAATCCCCAGCCTTGTCAAACTCGCCCCAATTCAGGTAAACATCCCCCACATTCATGTACCCCCATACATTGTCCGGAGTGAGGTCGATAACCTTCTGCCAAGCCTGCGCAGCCTCGCGGAACCGGGCGTGCCCGTAATAGAACTCTCCGAGCGAGTTATAGCAACTCCAGCAGCCCGGGCGCAGCCCGATGGCGTAGCGGAAGGCCTGCTCGGCCTCAGGCGTCTTCCCCATGGAGTCGTAGGCGAGCGCAAGGCCCTGATAGGCCTCCACGCTTGTGGGATCAAAATCGATGGCGCGACGGAAGGCAGTAACCGCCTCGGCGTACGCACCCGTCCGCCGGTATTGTTCCGCTATCGCCAATTGTACCTGCGGCAGCCGGCTGTTAAGGCCCTCGGCAACCTTCACAGCCGAGCCAGCCTGGGCAGCCCACTCGCTGTCTCCGGTAGCGGTGTACTTATACCAGTATGCCAGTGCCAAAGCAGCCTCTGCCTGGGCGTAGCTCCGATCTTCCGAAATGGCGCGCTGGAAAAGCCTGATCGCCAGGTCCACGTTTTCCGGCTTCTCGTAGCGCTGCAGGTATCCGATTCCCTGGACATAAAAATCGTAGGCCGGCAGTACGCTAGTGGTGTGAGCTGTCAAGTCCTTTTCATCGTTCGGAGAGAGCCCAACCTGAAGCATTCGCAATGCAGTAAGAACCACTCGGTCCTGCAGGTCAGACATGTCACTGGCTGTGCCCTTAATGGTCTCGCTGCGAAGCTGTTTTTCAGGCTTCCTGTCAACCTCAACCAGGACGAGATTGATCAGGGCAGATTCTCCCGCCTGTTGCCAACTCGCATAGAGCACGAAGTTTGCGCCGAGTTCCGTTCTGGCTTTATCGAATGTGCCAACGTGCTGTTCGCGCACCGACTCCGCAGGAGCTACTTCAACCGACGGAGCCTGCGCCAGTTTTGCAGTCACCGTTTCGGTAAAGCCGTCGCAGCGGGCCTCTTCTTCCTGGCTGCGGTCTATAGCCCTGAAGGGGAGCACAACGAGATTCTTGCGACCGGGAACCGGGCCAGGGAACAGGTAGTTTCTGGCCACCTCTCGCGCATGTGGGTTCAAAGCGACGAGAACTGCCACAACTAGTGGTAAGCCGACCGTGATTCCGGCCCAGCGGGCAACAGTGCGAAGACTTCGGCGTTTCCTTAAGCGAGACGGCTCATTCGACGCATCCAGTACGGCAACGACTTCGCTCGCGTTCGCATATCGCGCAGCGGGTCCTCTTTGCAGGCAGCGCAGAATAACCGATTCCAGGCCGGGGTCGAGGTCCGGCGCCAGGGACCGCGGCGACGGCGGAGATTCATCGAGCCTTTGGTACGCGGCGGCCAGGGGCGTCGGGCCCGAAAAGGGCTGGCGGCCTGTAACCATTTCGTAGGCCACCAAGCCTAAGGCGTAGACATCCGATGCCGGGGTGGGTGAGCGCCCTTCCAACTGTTCCGGCGCCATATAGGGAAGCGTTCCGATCAACTGGCCGCCCGTGTTTAGAGACTCCTGAATGGCCTCTCGTGTGATCGTCGGGCGCATCGCTCGAGCGAGGCCAAAATCTGTGATGACGGCTCGCACGGCGGCGCTAGCCGCTGACCTTTCAAGAGCTACCTGCCCTTGGCTCACGGATTGCGTCGATTGCTCGGAGTCAATATCGGCTGGCCTTTGGCTCACCAGCATAACGTTGCCCGGTTTGAAATCACAATGCACCACGCGTACCTTGTGGGCGGCGGCCAATCCATCGGCCATCTGGCGGATGAGCGGTACTGCCTCCTGACAGGTCATCCTCCCCTGTCGCCGCAGCCGGTCCGCCAGCGTCTCGCCCTCGAGGAGTTCCATGGTGAGGAAAACAGTCTCGGGTTTGCCGCTGCCTTCGGGAGGCTGGTGGCGTTCCAGGTCATGGACGCGGCAGACGTTGCGGTGAGTGACGCGTAGCGCCAGCTCGATCTCTTGCTTAAAGCGCGCCAACGTCTTTGAGTTAGACGCAATCTCAGCGCGAATGGTCTTCAGGGCCACCCGCACATCGCGATCGAGGTCGCACGCCTCGTACACTTCGCCCATGCCGCCGTGACCGATGAAGCGCAGCACCTTGAAGCGTCCGGAGATGACCTGGCCGGGAGAAAACGTGGAAGGTGGGATGTCGCCGGTGGTTTGGGTGGACGGGAGGCGGGCGACAGGCGCTTGCAGAAAATCTCCGGCGTTCTTCTCGCCCGACAGCAGGGACAGGACCTCAAGACGCAGCTCTTCGTCGTTCTGGCATTCCTGCCTGAGGAAAGGGAGACGCTCAGCTTCTTCGCGCTCCAGCGCCGCCTCGAACAGTTCCTTGACGCGCTCCCAACGCTTGACGTCCATCAGCCGTAGTGACGGGACCGGAAACACGACACACTCCGCGCGCCCCGCCAACCCCCTTGCGTATGTACTGATTGTTGTTGAGATTCAGCCTAAGTTCCGCTCGCCCCACTTGCTGCCTTTGAGAGCCCTGCACTGCTGGTCAAGCCCACTGTCCCTTTGCCGACTTCCTTATACAACCACGCCCGCGCCACCTTCCAATCGCGCTTCACGGTACGCACCGAGATTCCCAGGACCTCAGCCGTTTCTTCCTCGCTGAGGCCGCCGAAAAATCTCAGCTCCACGATTCGAGCTGCACGGGGATCGCGCTTGGCCAACCGTTCAAGTGCCTCGTCGAGAGCAAGGAAGTCCTGGGGAACCTCCGGTTGGACCAGAACCGCCTCATCAAAGCTCACCTTTTGGTCTGAGCCGCCTCGCTTCTTCGCCCGCTTGGCCCGGGCATGGTCCACCAGAATGCGCCGCATGGCATTGGCAGCGACCCCAAAGAAGTGGGCGCGGTTCTGCCAGCTTATGTCTTTCTGTCCAGCCAAGCGCAGGTACGCCTCGTGTACTAAGGCGGTGGCCTGCAACGTGTGCCCGGGCTGCTCCCCACGCATATAACGGGCAGCGATACGGTGGAGTTCTTCGTAAACGAGCGGTACCAGTCTCGACTGGGCGTCTCGATTCCCGTTTTTCAACTGAATCAGGAGGTTCGTTACCTCGCCGGGCGAAATCCCCATGTGCAGGACACCTCCCAGGATACTCCGATTATACACGAAGAACTTATTGACATTAAGTACATCCGCGCCCTGGCACCTATTTGACGAAATCTACGCTTTACCAGATGGAAGGGCCAGCGAACCACGGAAGCGAATAAGCAGCGGCGGCGGGATTGGCCCGCGAGCCGTTTAATGTCGCCTCAGCAACCTCTCCCCGCAGCGTGACGGCGCGGGCAGGGTTGCGAGTAATGAGAGGGAGAAAACATGATAGAGCGAGACTTTGACAGACCCGGCAGCGTGCATGGCGTTCTGCCGATCCTGCCGATGCGCACCCACCGGAATGGCCGGCAAGAGTTCCGCCGCAAGCCTGCCCAAGAGCGGCGCATGATCACCGACCGGGTGGATCGCTATCGCCTTGACCACCTCACCGCGACGGAACGCTCTTGGCTCGAGCAGGATATTGAGCGCGCCACGCAGGTCCAGCAACAACTGCTGCCCGATGAACACCTGCACTTCGAGGGATGGGAAATCTCCTACCACTACCAGGCGTTCGGGCCGGTAGGTGGAGACTACTGCGATTTCATGACCCGTGGGGCCGGCGAAAGAGAGCTGTTGCTCGCCTTCGGTGACGCTGCGGGGAAGGGAATTGCCGCCTCTCTGATGATGGCGCAACTGCACGCCATCTTTCATAGCCTGGGTTCAACCAGTCTTCCCGTCCAGGAGTTGGTCGGGCGGGCCAACCAGATTTTGTGCCGGCACGCCGCCTGGTTCTCTTACGCCACGCTCGTTTGCATGCGCGTGACAAGCAACGGGGACGTCGAAATTTGCAATGCCGGGCATTGCTCGCCGCTAATTGTCGGCCAAGAGGGTATTACGCCCATCGAGGCGGGGGGGCTTCCTCTCGGGCTGTTTCCCGAGGCGCCCTGCTCCGTAATGCGGAAGCGGCTGGCCAAGGGTGAGACCGTTTTCCTTTACACCGATGGCCTGACCGAAGCGCGGGATGCCAGCGATGGCGAGTACGGCGCCGAAAGGTTGCTCCGAACGGTCCGTGAGGGCTCAGCGCTGCCGCCCCAGGCACTGATCGAAACCTGTATGCAAAGCGTCGCAGCGTTCCAGGCAGGCGTTCCCTCGAGCGACGATGTAACCGTTATGGCCATGCGTTACGTTTGACAGCCGCCCCCGGCTCGCCGCCATGACCAGACCACCACTGACAAAAAGACTGCCAAGCGTATTGACGCCGCCCCGCCGTCGTGGTAGGCTGCTCGTTGTCGAACCGATGAGTGCAAATGTCCATTCCGTGAGGAGCAGCATGGTGTGGCGGATGTGTAGTTGTACGCCATCCGCCAGCGGTGCTCTGTCCTCAGGGAATAGGGATTTGTAAAACAACCAATCCAGATTTCAAGACCTGAGACGCCCGCTGCGGTAATAACCGCAGCGGGCGTTTTTGCTTTTACGCAGTTTATCGGGCAACAAAGATCAAACGCGGCACGGGCGTCCGGCACGTATCAGGTCATGGCCTAGATGGCCATGCCACGGCCAGGTGGATCGCAGCATCACCGTGCAATTCAAAAAGGAGAACAACGACTATGCCACTTGAGGTTGCAAACTTAGACGAACTGGATGAACTGGCCGAAGCTTACGCCGAGCGGCATCCCCGCGAGATCATGGCTCTGGCGTTGGAGATGTTCTCGCCCCGCGTCGGCATCAGCTTCAGCGGGGCGGAAGACGTGGTACTGGTAGACATGGCGGCGAAGCTGGGAGCGAGGTCTCGAGTCTTCTCGCTCGACACCGGGCGGCTCCATGCGGAGACGTTGCGTTTCCTCGACCAGGTTCGGGAGCGCTACCAGATCCCCATCGAGGTCTTTTTCCCCCGGCCGGAAGCGGTGGAAAAACTGGTGCGAGAGAAAGGCCTGTTCTCATTTTATAAGGACGGGCACCAGGAGTGCTGCGGCGTCCGCAAGGTTGAACCGTTGCGCCGCGCGCTGGGCACTCTGAGCGCTTGGGTCACCGGGCAGCGCCGCAACCAGAGCCCCTCCACCCGCGCGGTGGTCCCCGTGGTGCAAGCTGATCCCACCTTCTCAACCCCGGAACGTGAATTGGTGAAATTCAACCCCCTGGCCAATTGGAGTTCCAAACAGGTTTGGGACTACATCCGCGAAAATGATGTCCCCTACAACCCGCTGCACGAGCGGGGATTCACCTCCATCGGCTGCGAACCCTGCACCAGAGCCGTTCTGCCGGGCCAGCACGAGCGCGAAGGCCGTTGGTGGTGGGAAGAGGCCACCCAAAAAGAGTGCGGACTGCATGCGGGAAACAAGCTGGCCTAAGAACCGTGACGAGTGACGAGTGATGAGCAGGCACCAGCGCAGCGACAAGGTGAGATAAGTTATTCGGAAGCCGTGATTATGTACACGAAACTTTCTCGGCCACCCGCGTCGGGCCTTGACCCCACGCGAACGCCGCCTATTTTTTCCATGGCTCGCTGCGAGCGGATATTCTGAGGGCCGACAAGAAAAATAACGCTTCTCACGAATTTGAAGGCGTGCCGCAGCATGAGCTGTTTCATCTCCCGGTTATAGACGCCGCCCCAGTGGGACCTGGCCAGGAACGTCCAACCGATCTCGATCTCGCTCCTTTCTTCGTCGTAATCGTGGAACCGCGACGACCCGATGACCTTTCGATCTTGGGCATCAATCGCGATCAACGCTCCGCCGGATTCCAAGGATTCGCGAAAAAATCCCTGGAAAATCTCTTCATGGCAACGGTCTTTGACCGGATGCTGTTCCCAGATGAGCGGATCTGAAGCTACCGCGTAAAGGTCGTGAAAATCCTCGGGTCGAAGCGGCCGGAGTTCTAAGAGCTCGCCTTTTAAAACAGGCTGGAAGTCAAAGGACATTTTTGATTCCATCGTCAAACTTTGAACGTACAACTCTTATTATAATTCAACTTTGGGCTCCATGCTGGAAGGCGGCCAGACAGGTGAAACCTCATTTCGGCGGGAGCGTTGCGTCCTGCGGCGGCGCGGTGTACATTATCGGTCGGCGGGGAAACGAAAACGAAAACTCTTGGAGGTTCCATGACTCGATCCCGACTGCGGCTTGGACTGCTCGTGTTCGCCATCCTGGTTCTTACCCCGACTCAACCCCAATCCACTCCTGGCGGTGAAAGCCTCCAGACTGCGCCGGCGGGGGTCGCGTCGGCACAGGCCGAGAAGCATCCACTCAAATCCCAGCCCTACACACCCAGTCTCGATCTCAACTCGATGGACAGGATCGCCGACCCCTGCGTGGATTTCTACCAATACGTCTGCGGCGGTTGGATGAAGAACAACCCCATCCCGCCCGACCAGGCGAGCTGGAGCGTGTACGCCAAACTCGCCGACGAAAACCAGCAGTTCCTGTGGGGCATTCTGGAGGAGGCCTCGGACACGGGTCGCGCCCGCAATGCCTCCGAGCAGAAGATCGGTGACTTTTTTCAGGCGTGCATGGATGAACCCGCCATCGAGAAGCTCGGCGTTGCTCCCCTCGAAACGGCCCTGGGAGAGATTGCCGCCCTGAATTCGAAGGCCGACCTGGGGAATTACCTCGGCCATGAGCATCTGGCCCTGGGAGGCGGTGGGACGCTCTTCGGGTTCGGCTCCAATCAGGACTACGCGGACGCAAGCCAGGTGATTGCTTTTGCCGACTCCGGCGGGCTGGGCCTTCCCGACCGCGATTACTACACCAAGACCGATTCCAAGTCGCAGGAGATTCGCGGCCAGTATGTAGCCCACATGGAGAAGATGTTCCAGTTGATGGGCGACTCGGCGGGTGTGGCGGCCGGGGAAGCCAAAACCGTGATGGCGATGGAAACAGCGCTGGCCCAGAAATCCCTCACGCTGGTCGAGAAGCGCGACCCTTACAACCTGTTTCACAAAATGGATCGCGTGCATTTGAAAGCGCTCACCCCGGACTTCGACTGGGACGTCTACCTGGCCGCCCAAGGCGTGGCGGGCGTCGAGACCTTCAACGTCACGGAACCGGAGTTCTACAAAGAGATGAACGGGCTGATCCAGAGCGAAAGCCTCGATAACTGGAAGACTTATCTGCGCTGGCACCTGGCGCACGCCTGGGCCCCTTATCTCTCCATGAACTTCGAACAGGAAAACTTTGATTTCTACAGCCACAAGCTGCGGGGCGTGGCGGCGATGCAGCCGCGGTGGAAGCGCTGCGTGCGTTGGGTCGATCGCGACTTGGGCGAGGCGCTGGGGCAGGTGTTTGTGGCCAAAACCTTCGGCCCGGACGTCAAGGCCCGCACCGTGAAGATGACCCGCGAGATCGAAGCGGCCATGGAGGGCGATCTGAAAGACCTGCCGTGGATGGGCCCGGAAAGCAAACAGCAGGCGCTGGAAAAGCTGCACTCCATCGTCAACAAGATCGGCTATCCCGACAAGTGGCGCGATTACAGCTCGCTCGAAATCGTGCGCGGCGACTTTGCCGGCAACGTGCGCCGCAGCGCCATCTTCGAATCGAAGCGGGAACTGGCGAAGATCGGCAAGCCGGTCGATCGCGGCGAGTGGGGAATGACTCCGCCCACGGTGAACGCCTATTACGATCCGCAGATGAACGATATCAATTTCCCAGCGGGCGTTCTGCAACCGCCCTTGTTCGACCCCAAGATGGACGACGCGCCCAACTATGGCAACACCGGAGGGACGATCGGCCACGAGTTGACCCATGGCTTCGACGACGAGGGACGCCAGTTCGATGCCAAGGGCAATCTGCGCGACTGGTGGACGAAGCAAGACGCCGCGCAGTTCGACCAGCGCATCGCCTGCGTGCGGGATCAGTACGCGCAATATATCGTGGTGGACGATATCCACATCAACAGCAAGCTGACCAGCGGCGAAGACGTGGCCGACCTGGGCGGCACCTTGCTCGCCTACATAGCGTGGAAGAAGGCCACCCAGGGACAGGACCTGAAGCCCATCGACGGCTTCACTCCCGATCAGCGGTTCTTTATCGGCTACGCGCAGTGGGCCTGCGAGAACAACCGGCCGGAAAACCTGCGGATGCACGCCATGACCGATCCGCACTCACCCGGCAAGTACCGCGTCAATGGCATCGTTTCCGACCTGCCCCAGTTTCAGCAGGCGTTCGGCTGCAAGGCCGGCCAGCCGATGGTGCGGTCCAAGATGTGCCGCGTGTGGTAGCTGGGCGATATAATTGATTGCCCCCACAAAATATGGCTCTGGTAAAATCGGACAGAACAACGGTCTCAGGAGGGCGGAATGCTGAATAAGCTTGCCGAACCAGAACCCGTCTTCGCCGTGGAAAGAGCGTTGTACGTCCGCGTGTTGGGCATCGTACTCGCCGGCGGCAAGGGGACCCGGCTCTTTCCTCTCACTCGGGAACGCGCCAAGCCGGCGGTTCCCTTCGGAGGCAAATACCGGATCATCGATTTCGTCCTCAGCAATTTCATCAACTCCGGCATCAACTCGGTCTACGTGCTCACCCAATTCCGCAGCCAGTCGCTGCTCCAGCATATGAGCGAGGTATGGCAGTTCAGCGGACTGCTGAAGAGCCACTTCATCATCCCCGTGCCGGCGCAGATGCGTTCGGAGGACGAAACCTGGTACCAAGGGACGGCCGACGCCATCTCGCAGAACCTCAACCTCATCCAGCAGTCCAACCCGGACGTGGTGGCCATCTTCGGCGCCGATCATATCTACCGCATGAACATCGCCAGCATGGTGGAATTCCACATGGCCACGCATGCGGAAGTGACCGTCGCCGCCATCCCCGTGCCCCAGAAGTACGCCGCCGAACTCGGGGTTATTGAAGCCGACGAAGATGGACGCATCATGGCCTTCCACGAAAAGAACCCCCATGCGCCCACCCTGCCCGGCGATCCCAGCCAGGTTTACGCCTCCATGGGCAACTACGTCTTCTCCAAGCCCACGCTGGTGTATCTGCTCAAGGCGGATGCGAATGACCCCGCGAGTCACCACGATTTCGGCAAGGACATCCTGCCCAAGCTCGCCGGCAAAGCCCCCATCTACGCATACAATTTCCAGACCAACCGCATCCCCGGCGAGGCCGAGGACTCCGTCCCCTACTGGCGCGATGTCGGCACCATCGACGCCTACTACGAAGCCAACATGGACCTGCGCTCCGTCAAGCCTGATCTCAACCTCTACAATCGCCAGTGGCCGCTGCGCAGCGCCAGCTACCCCGATCCGCCCGCCAAATTCACCTTCGACGAGGCCCATCGCCGCGGCGAAGCTATCGACAGCATCGTATCCGCCGGGTGCATTCTCTCCGGCGGCGTCGTGCGTAACTCCATTCTCAGCCGCGGCGTCCGCGTCCACACCGGCGCCCTCGTGGAAGGCTGCGTCATCATGGACAACTGCGACATCGGCCGCCGTGCCAAGGTGCGCCGCGCCATCCTGGATAAGAACGTCCGCGTTCCCGAAGACGCCCTGATCGGCTACGATCTCGACGCCGACCGCGCGCGCGGATGGCACGTGACCGATTCCGGCATTGTCGTCATCGGCGGAGAACGCGGCACGGTGCCCGTAGCGGCGCTGGTTATCTGAACCTGTGCGAAGCGCCTTGGAGTGCGGCGGCTCGACGCCGCCTTGGAATTTCGCTGAGGAGGGCGACAAAGGCGGCGTCGAGCCGCCGCACTCCACGTTGCTTCGCACAGGCATTAAGGCGAGCGCCCTGCCATCTGCCGACTGCCCAAAGGGCGCCGGCTACCATGCCACCAGGTTGAACTGAAACTGCACCCTGCCCACGGCCACCAAGTCACCCTCTTTGAGTGCGATCTTGACCGTCTGGGGAACACTGTTGACGGAAACCTTCTTGGCCGTTGGAGACAAGAGGTAATTCTCGCCCTGCTTGTTGATCACGGCGGCAATTTTCGGCGCGAACCAGCCCTTCAGCCTGACGACGCACTGGTCGGATTTGCCGATCATCGAGGTCTGGGAAGTGAGCAGGAATTCCTTTGCCGTCGTCTTACCCTTGAGCACCGTGAGCTTGCCCAAACGCGCGGCGCGCTCGCTGGATGCGGCCGCCTGGCCCGCGGCGAATCGCGCCTGCAATTCACGGCGCATCTTGGTGTCAAGGATCATCGTGCCCGTGAGCTTTGGCGCCTCCTCTTCCGCGTCCTGATGCAATGCAGGCGCCGGCGGCTTCACTCCCGGGTGGTCGCGGGAAAAGCGCACGGTATGCTTGCCCACGGTGATGACGTCGCCGTGGGTGAGCGGGGCCTGGGTAATCCGGATCCCGTTAAGAAACGTCCCGTTCAGACTGGCCAGGTCCTCAACGTAATACACTCCGGCCTGGGAGAAGACTCGCGCGTGATGAAACGACACGGCGGGGTTGTCAATGAAAAGGTCACCTTGCGGGGACCGCCCAATCGTTACCGCGTCCAAACCAATCGGCAGTTCTTTCAAGTCCATATTCCCGAAGCTAAGTTTCAAAACCGGCATGGGTCACCTTCGGCAAGCTGTAAACCTCATCCAGATTTTCTCGCTCCCCTATCAGGCAGCCGTAGTATAAAGCATTCACCCTCACTCTGGGATAGGTTGTTTCGGGTTGTCTCCCTGCAAAAAGTCCATTCCGCTTTTGGGTTCAGATGGACCTGTAGACCGGCGAACTGGTCGGACCCGCCGTCAGAAGAGGTATTTCAATGCGAATTGGATCAGGCGAGGAGCGACCGAGGTCTGGGTGATCACCCCGAAGTTTGCCGTCCCCAGCGTAGTGCCTGGATTGCTGAACTGGGGATGGTTGAGGGAGTTGTAGAATTCGACGCGGAATGCCAGTTCGGCATTCTCCCGGAGGCCTCCCACCACGGTTCTCTTTCCCAACGAAAAATCGGTATTAACCTGCGGCGGCCCGTCGAGGAGGCTCAGGCCGGTGTTCCCGTACCCTGTTGCACCATCGGAACCGATCGCGGGCGGAGAGCACAATGCCGACGGATTGATCCAGCCAGCGAGTCGCGCTTCCATGCTGCCGGGTGTGGCGAGGGCGGCGGCGGTTCGACCCGGGCAGAGTGTCACGGTTGAGGGCGAGGCGTCACCGTACACGCTGCCTCCGTCCGGATCGGTCAGGGTCAACGGCAATCCGCTTTGCACAATAACCAGCCCGGTTGTGGACCACCCGTTCAACAGTTTCCCCTCTTTACCGTGCGCGGAATTGGGGAGCTGATAATCGAAGTTGGTGACCATCCGGTGCGTCCGGTCAAATGTCGCGCGCGCCCAATTCCGGGATAGGAAGTTCAGATCGTTATAGATGGAAGTGTCGTTCATGGACTTCGACAGGGTGTAGGCAGATTGAAAACTCAGGCCGTGAGCAATCTGCCGGCGGAGAGTCACCTGAAGGCCGTGATACCGGGACTCGCCGGTAAACTGGCTATCGGTTAAGGCGGAGGGGCTCTCTCCCATAAACGGAACGCGCAGTTCGGCGTTTATGGCGGTATTGGTCGTGATGCAATCGGCGGGCACTCCCGTGTAGCCGCAGTCGACCGGCGTCGTGGGGCTCGAGAGCCGAGGCTGGTTGAGTCCCACGCCGACCAACAGATTGTCACCGTACGACCCGACATAACCTACGTCCAGAGTGAAAGCCCGGGGCAGTTTGGTCTGGATGCTCAGGCTCCATTGCTGGAGGTGGGGGATTTTATATTCCGGACCGGCGATTCGGTCAGAAAGCTGGGAGGTCGGTGTGCGCGCCACAAAGCCGAGCGTGGTGGTCGGAAAGGGCTTCTGGAGATCCGACGGGCCATTGCTCGAGTCCGTGTTGGTGAATCCCTGCGCAAACGGCGCCGCGGTGAACAGGGGGGCACCTGGGGCGTTGGCGCTCGGAGCCGGCGACTGGTAAAACCAGCCGTACCCGCCGCGCACCGCGGCGCGCCCGGCGGCTCCCAACGGCTGCCACGCAAAACCCAACCGGGGGGCGAACTTCGCGAGCGGCGTGTTGTTCTGATAGAAACTGCGGGTGGGGCCGGTCCCTACACCCGCGGGCGGCGGGCCGAACGGCTGCCCCGTGTACGGATTGATCAGGGCCGAATTGTAGTTCGCCGCCACCACATCGCCCGCCAGAGTTCCCGAGGGCGGCGGAATGGGGACTTGCTTCAACAGGGACGGCCACACGTTCCCGATTGTACCTTCCTTGTCGGACGAGGGGCCGACGTACTCCCAGCGCAGGCCGGCATTGAGCGCGAGGCGTGGCGTCACCTTGAAATCGTCCTGCGCGAAGGCCGCCCCGTAATCGTGCCGGTATTGGTACTGAACTTCGCCGTTCGGTCCCACCCCCTCGTTGGCTCGCACGGTCTCGATGTTGCTCCGGCCGCCCGGGCTTTGATTATCGGTCGCGCTCAGGCCCACCAGGAAGTCCTCGAACGTCTCGAAGGTGATTTTTCCGCGTGCCGCGCCGGTGTCCAGCCGGTCGTTGTATTGCACGAGAAAAACTCCACCCACCCGGGTATTGTGCCTTCCGTGAACCAAAGAAAGATTGTCCGTCCACGCCAGCGTGTGGGTGAGCGTCCAGAAGTCGTTGGCGCCGTTGCCGAAAAAGCGGAACGTCCCCATGGGGCCCAGCATGGTGACCTCAGGGGGCAGGGGAAAGAACCGGTCCACGGGGGTCATGCCGAAGGAATCCGCAGAGGGAGTGCCGACGCCGCGGGCATACTGGAGGGCGCGCGTATAGGCGAAGCGCGCCTCGTTCGCGACCTTGGGCGTCAGCACCGAGGTTAGCTTGAAGGAGAGCGCATCGTCCTGCGCATGGAGCGCCTGGGGAGATCCGGCGCCCGGGATCACCGGGGTGACCGTTGCCCCGCCCGGCGCTCCCAGAGATCGGCGTTGGTTAATTTTTGAAAAAAAGCCGCGCCACGACAAGGTGTTGACCGCCGAAGCCACATAATCGCTGTTGGCTACGAAATGATCCTCGTTGTAATAGGACGGGAAGCTGAAGGAGGAAAAACCCATGCCGGCATTGCTGCCTGAGGGGATGATCGTTTGCGGCGCCGGGATCAGGTAGGAGCCGTCGGGCAACCGAGTCTGGAGGATGCGCAGGGCCACCGGATTGATGGGAACGGTCGTGGCGCTATTCTGATTCGCGCAGTCCAGTTGCTTCCCGCCGGCAAAGGTCAGATAGTTCGGGTCCGGCTGGCCCGCATTCGTGCCGCCCGTCAGCAGATGATTGCCCGGGCAGAGTTGAGCCGCCAGGGCCGCCTCCGACCGATCGCTGGTGAGAGGCGGAAGGATGACCGTGGCCACCGAGGTGGGGTCCAGACCGTTCACCTGCCGCGTTCCCTGGTAGGAGCCGAAAAAGAACCACTTATCCCGGAGGACCGGGCCGCCCAACGTCACTCCGAACTGGTTTTGTTTCAGGTTCGGTTTGGGTTGACCGGTGGCATTCCGAAAGAACGAATTGGCATTCAAGAGGTCGTTGCGCACAAATTCCCAGGCTGTGCCGTGAACGAGACTCTCTCCGCCCCGCGTGATCACGTTGGTGCTGGGCACCTGCGCGCCATAGCCGGCGTCGTATTGCGAGGTCTGGATTTTGAACTCGACGATGGTGTCGGGATTGGGGACGGTGCTGGGGGGGTAAGCTCCCTCAATAGTGTAGCTGCCCGCCGCCGTGCTTCCATTCACGTTTACCGTCGAGTTTCCTCTGCCCAGGGTTCCGGCATTGTTCACATCCGCGACCGTACCCGAAGACATGGAGAGAAGCTGGGCAAAGTTGCGGGTGGTCAGGGGCACGCCGGTGATGGTTTTATGATCCACCAGGGTGCCTGACGACGAGGCCGCGAGGCTCAAGCGGCAGTTGCACGCCACCCTCTCCCGCGGGTTGCCCGGTTCCAGGCTGGCGTCCAAAGTGGGAGCTTCCGAAACGTTGATGGCAATGGAGGGGACTTGCGAGGTCTTGAATCCGGGCGCGGAAAAGCTCACACGGTAGGCGCCGGGGGCAAGCAACGAGAAGCGATAACTTCCGTTTTCCCCCGAGATCATGGTGAGAGTCTGATTCGTCGCGTTGTTCGTCAGCACGACCGTTGCGCCCGGCACGGCTCCCTTCCGGAAGGTGATGGCCCCGCCTAAGGCTCCCGTGCTGTCAGACTGGGCGCACAGAAAACTCAGGCCGGCCATCATCAAGAAGGCGCCGAGCGCCGCGCCAAGGAAATGCCCTCTCCCGCCCAACCCGACTGAGGACCGGTTGCTGCACTCTGCGAAATAAGCGGTGTTGCGCCAATGAAATGTCATCAACCGTCCAGCATGAAATGCATGATTCCGCCGGCTCTCCAGACCGGCATTCCCACAACTGACCTGCCCACGGCCATCGCAACCGTCAGATTTGGGATGGGACCTTCCTGTGGCTTGCCTCCCAACCGTTGCCCCGATAACGAAGATTGCCCGCGTGGGCACTCTACCACGGGATCCAGTTGCTAAGCACAAAGTTTTATCGGACCCAAACCCCGATTCTTAGGAAGTGGAACTGAAGCAGGACGCACAGCAGCGAGGGGGTTGATTTACAAGGTGTATTGTGGGAAAGGGTGGGAGAAACGGTGTCCTTTTTCTTTCCCCTGGCCGGGCCCGCGCCCGACCCTTAACGGCAGTGGCCTAACTACTCGCAGGGCCGGCAAGAAATTGAGAGTATCCGTTATGCCATCAAGAGAAGCACGCCGTATCGTTGCAGTTCCTTTTGTATGCGGAGGCAATCGGGTGTATACTGCTGCGGCATTGGGAGACAGAGTACCGTCTCCCAGAAAGAGAGGTAAAGTATGGCGTTTAATGTAAAAGAGTTGATGATCGACATCACTAAGGCTGGGGGGCGTGCAGTTTGGCTGCCACCCCACGATCTTCTGCGGTTACCCGACGTTCCAGTGTCAGTGTACGTACCAAATCACCTACCACTGTTTTAACCCAACATTCGTGCCGTGCCAGTTTGGCACGTACACCTGCTTCGGATCGATTCTGACCTGCGGCGGGACGATTTATTGCGCCGGTTCAAACGATCCGACCATCCTTTTCCCTGGCATTGACCAGCAAACCCTGACTGCGGTCAAGGCCCAGCTCAACTCAGCCCTCAAGGAAGTCGAGGAGTACGAGAAGCGGTTGGCCGAGGCGGCCAAGAAAACTTCAGAATAGACCCTTTCAGAAGAACGCCCCGACACCATCATGCCGCTGCGGAGTGGCTGATGTTTGGACCCATTGGAAGCTCACTGAGCGGAAGCGAGAGTCCGGACTCCTTCCGCTCAGTGGTTGTCCTTCAGCTTCTTCGAGACGATCTCCTATGAAGAACATTCCCTCAGGTAACATCCTAGAATCGGTTTTCCTTGCGAATCCCAAGTATGAATTAGTGTTCTTCGATCGACTGCCAGCCGAGCAGCGCGAGATGCTGAAAGACCTCCAGAAGGACCCCAATTTCTATGGTATTCTTCGCCCGCTTGACAAGTCGGGCTTGGGCGTGAAATCGGTTTCGCGAGACACCGCCCTGCTTTACTTGACGCTCCAGCAACCTGGCCGGCTCCCCGGGTACGTGCGAACGACCCTCGGGGACCGGTGCAATCAAGAGATCACGCGGCTTGTGCTCGACGGCGTGCTTGCTCTTGAACGGGAGGGCAAGTTTCTCTCTGGATCCGAGGCTGCCGCGCTGATTTCCGGTGGTAATAGGGAATTGCCCGCCACCTTCGCGGTCGAAGGATTTCTGGAGCGCCTTTCCCTGGAGGCTCTTCGCTACGGCCAGAGTCTGGGCATCGCTGACCCCATGGCGCTTTCGACGCGTCTCTACGGGTACAACCGCATACCGCTCTCCCCTCATTGGAAACGAATTCTTCCCGACCCTGGCGCAGTCGCCGAGTATCTCGGTATCCGTAAGGGCAGGAACCGGGAACTGCTTGACCGCGAGTGGTTGACGGTACCCAACCCCATTGCCAGCGAAGGCTGGCTCGCCTGGCAGACACGCCGTTTTGGAGTAAGCGCTTCTTTCGGTGACCGGACAGAAATCAGATGTAAACTCTATATCAGTCCCAGGATCGGTCACCTGCCCGAGGTTTTTCCGTTGATTCTTGCTGTGCTGAGCCGGACTCGGGTGCGCCACTTCAAGGTCGGCAAGGATGCCCCCGGATTGCTGCGTCCGGACAAAATGGTGGCCTATTTCAGCAGCCGCGAGGACTTGATTGACACGGCAGAACAACTGAAGAAGGAACTGGGGGGATGCCCCGCACAGGGGGTTCCGTTTACTGCGGAACTAGCCGGTGACGGCTTGCTTTCGGGGGGAGTCGATCCGCCCGCAGAGCAGCACGCGTTGCCTTGGATGGGCCGTGAGAGCTGGCGGCTATGGGTGACCAACCGTCTTGCGGTGGCTTTGATCGCAGCCAGTACGGATGACACAGCAAATCTCGAGCCGTGGCAATTTGCCCTGCGGCGACTCCAGTTCGAGGGTGTAGACACGCGCTCCTGGACCCCCGCTGGCACAGACTGGAAAGGCATTTTTGGCGCGGAGAATTAGCTCTTCATGAGGATCACCGATCCGTGGGTTCTGCCCAAGGGCCTCATCATCACTCCCGTCGAAGATCTCCCGGCGAAACTGCGCGAGCAAGTGGAAGGCCGCGACGGGGACTTCGCTATCTCACGGCCGCAGTCTCGCACGCCCTCCCGCATTCTCGACCCGCAATCTGTCGCCTTACTCAAGGAGTTCGAGACTCCTAAGACGATTGGTCAGGCCATAGCCTATTACAGCCGTGCGATGCGCAGCGACCCGCATCGCACGCTCGAAGACGCGCTTCCGATGCTCACCCAGATGATCGCCTGGCGGCTGCTGGTCCGGCCGGGTTCCGAAGAAGCCGAGGAGATTCAAGCCTCGTTCCAAGGTGGTGCCATGGTAGCGCACTATGAAGTGCTGCAATGCCTCCAGGCTCTCGAAGACAGCGAAATCTATCAGGTCCGTCGGCCTACTGGCGCGATTTGTGCCCTCAAGATACTGCGACCCGGCTCCAACGCGGAAAGCTGTCGGATGCTCGACCGTGAGGCCGCCATCCTCCGGCGCCTGGCAGGATCTGTGAGCCCGGCGCTTCTGGATGCTGGGGTCTGGGAAAACCGCCGCTATCTCCTTCTTGAGTGGTGTGAGGGCGTTGATGCGGGGACCGCCGCCGCCAGCCTGCATCGGGATCGAAGTGCGGAGGCGCAAAGGAAGCTCTTCGGCGTGTGTTGCCAAATCCTCCGCGCGTACTCCCGGCTTCACGACCAAGGGGTAATCCACGCCGATATCCATCCACGAAACATCCTGGTGGACGATGCAGACCGGGTCAAAATCGTGGATTACGGTCTTGCCCGGCAGGAGAACGTAAACCAGGAGTTTGGGGAACCTCCGCGAGGAGGTATCGGATTCTTCTTTGAGCCGGAATACGTGGCGGCGGTCAGCAAGGGCCACCCGCCTCCATCCGCAAGCCAGCTCGGAGAGCAATATGCGTTGGCTGCGTTGCTTTATTCCTTACTCACGGGCGCTCAATATCTGGACTTCTCCCTGACAAAAGACGAGATGATGCGCCAGATCCTGGAAGACCCGCCCGTGCCGTTCGCGCAGCGCAGCATGGCCTCCTGGCCTGAAGTAGAGAGTATCTTCGCCAAGGCCCTCAGCAAGGTTCCGTCCGCACGCTTCGCATCCGTTTCCGAGTTTGCCGACAGTCTCAGCGCCGTGGAGGTGCCGGAGGGCGGTTGGCACCTGGGCGCTCCGCCCCCGGATCCATCGGCTTTGGATCGTGTGCTGAGCCGCGCCCTTGCGCGGGTCGGATTCTCGGGAAGTCTCGTACATTCCGGTGTGATCACTGCTCCGAAGGCTTCCTTGACTTACGGCGCCGCCGGGATCGCTTATGCACTTTATCGCATCGCTTGTGCACGCCAGGACGCCGCTCTGCTGTCCCTTGCTGATGTGTGGTGTACCCGGGCGGAATCCGACCCGGATAATAGCGAGAATTACTATAACCCCGAGATTGAGATCACTCCGGAAATCATCGGATCGATTTCGCCCCATCACACTTCGAGCGGCGTTCATGCGGTGCGGGCGCTGGTCAGTCATGCAATGTGCGATGTCAACTCACAAGCAGCGGCGCTCGAAGCCTTCATGGTGAGGTCGCAGAAGCCGTGCGACAACCTCGACTTGGCCTTGGGACGCTCCGGCACTCTGCTGGTCACTTCCCTGCTGCTCGATACCCTTGGAGACGGCGGCATGCTGAGGCCCGCCCCGCTGGTGGAGTTCGGCAACCACACGATGGAGTCAGTGTGGCAAGAAATCGACAAACAGCCTCCTCTGCGCGAAGGAACGGGAATCACTTACCTCGGGATTGCACACGGCTGGGCTGGGATCCTCTACGCAGCACTTACTTGGCATCGGTCCTGTGGCGCAGAACTGCCACGCCAGGTCGAGGAACGCTTACACCAGCTAATGGAATGGGCCCAGCCGTCGGGCCGGGGCGTCCGCTGGCCTTGGGTCCTTCCCCAAGGCAGACAGGGTAGCGCCGCTACCTACATGCCAGGATGGTGTAACGGCAGCGCGGGCTACATCTTCTTGTGGACGGCGGCGCACCGCGTGTTCCACGACGATGCGTATTTGCGACTTGCGGAAAGGGCCGCATGGCATGCGTGGGAATCCACCGACTCGATCAGCAACCTATGTTGCGGCCTCGCTGGACAGGCATATGGACTGGTGAACTTGTACAAGCACACAGGAGAAAGTGTCTGGTTAGACAGGGCCCGCGAGCTGGCTTCCCGTGCCGCCGCCTGGGACACGAATAACTATGCGGCGCTGAAGATGGCCCCAGCAAGCCTTTACAAAGGAGAAACGGGAGTTGCAGTACTGGCTGCTGAACTGTCCGCTCCTGAAGCTGCCTGCATGCCATTCTTCGAGCCGGAAGGGTGGCCCGCGAGACAGCGTACCGTAGCCGTGTAATGCCAGTGCGTGGGGAAGAACTCCATCCCGTAGTGTCCAAGAACTCGTCCCAGGGGTTTAAGACCGTGACGCCCAGCCATCGTCCGTAAGCAACCCCCGAACAGGTTCGCAAAGCTCGACCGGATTCGCGGCTTGGGCCTCCGGGGTCGCGGCGGGAAAATGCGCGGCTTCTTCGAGCAGGCGGGCGGCGTAGGCTTCGAGCCCCCGGCCCTGTGCGGCGGCTTGGCGGGCGAGCTCGGCCTCGACTTCGGGCCTGATTTCCAGGGTAATGGTCATGATCGCCTCCCTTCTTGCTGTAACTCCCCAACTCTATCGAAGCCCTGGAGGCAAGTCGATTTAATGCCACATCATGAACTTCATGTCGCGGAACCATTCCGCACTTGGCCGTATAGTCCTAACCGCGCAAGTGGTCCGTGGTGTCATCTCTGACGGTCAAGCCCTGATGAGAGGCCATCCGGAAGTTTTTCCAGCGGTCGGTCGCATTACTCCCCATAACGCCGAAGGGTTGACGGATTCCGGGCCACTTGGCCGTAGGTCGCGAAACCATAAGTGTGGTGCCCAGGGCCGCCTCCTGGTTCCTCCTGGACGACGTACTCGGGAGCTACCGCATCGCCGCCGGCGAAGTGCCATCGCAGCATGTGTCGCGCGGAATACGTGCGCGAACTTCTGAAACCGCTACACCGGGTGCATTCCAAGGATTTGCGCACGGAGTTTCTGCAGAGCCCGCATTCTGGGCGAAGCACCCTCGCAGTCCACAGGGTCGCCAAATGCCCGCGACAAACTCCAAAAGCACGGACCAGCAGGGAGCAATAAGAAAACTATCGTCAAAAATCGCATCTCTCAAATTTTAAACCTCAAATCACCAAGATCGTGAGCAGTGACAAATGGCCAGTGACCAGGGACGGCCGAAATACCATGACGGAGAAGCGGCTGGAGCCGACAACCTACCCCCCGGCGTGACACACTTTCCCGCTTCGGCTATCGGCAGTGCCAAGTGAGAAGATGAGCCAATTTGCCGACTCCGCGAATCTCAAATCACAAAAACACTGACAAACGACAACTGGCCTGTGGCAAGGGAGGAGCAAAATACCATGGTAGAGAAGCGGGTAGGGCCGACAACCTACCCCCCGCGTGACACACTCCCCCGCTTCGGTTATCGTCAGTGCCAGGCGAGAAGATGAGCCTATTTGCAGGTTCCGCAAATCGCCAATCACAATTCACAAATCGCAAATGAGAAGATGAGCCAATTTCCTGATTTCGAAAATCGCCAATCACCAATCGCAAATGATCAGATGACCCGATCTCCCCATGGTGCATTGGCAGCCGGGTCGTGTTACCATCCCCAGCCGTTGCAGTTGCACGGCCCACCCACCCCGGCGTTTCGGAGTTCCGGCCGTGCCCGCGCGAGCCAACACTCGGGCGGCAACACTATGATTTCATCCGGAGGTTATATATGGACTTATCAAAAATGACGCGCCGGGATTTCCACAAATCCACGACGCTGGGAGTTACCAGCCTAGCGCTTTCGGCGGGCCCCGCGGTTCGGAACGTGATGGGCTCGAACGACCGCATCGGCCTCGGCCTGATCGGCGCCGGCAACCAGGGCCGGTACGATTTCAGCTCGATGATAAAAACGGAGCGAGCGGATCCCGTCGCCATCGCGGATGTTTACCAATTGCCCCTTAGCGTGACGCTCGATGCCATCGGAGCGCCGCCGCGCAAAACCGAGGCTTACGGCGACTTTCGCAAGCTCCTGGATCGCAAAGATATTGACGCCGTGGTCGTGGCCACCCCGGAACACTGGCACGGCATTCCCATGATCATGGCGTGTGCAGCGGGCAAGGATGTGTACGTGGAAAAGCCCATTTCGCACACGGTTTATGAGGGCCGCAAGATGGTGGAGGCGGCCAACAAGTACAGCCGCGTGGTCTCGTGCGGCACGCAGCAGCGCTCCGGCGAGCATTACCAGAAAGTCGTGGAGATGATTCGCGGCGGCAGGATCGGCAAGGTCACTTTTGTCGAGGCGTGGCTCCATGGCGGCGGATTCACGCGCGAGAATCGGAAGCAAACTCCCCCCCCCGACAGCGATCCTCCCCCGGGTTTCGATTGGGATTTCTGGCTCGGACCCGCGCCTTACCATCATTACAATCGCAGCCGCCGCGGCTTCACCGGGTTTTGGGAAACCGGTGGCGGCGAAACCTCCAACTGGGGACCGCACTTGATAGACGTGATCCATTGGGCAATGGAAGTGGACGCACCGCTGACAGTAGCAGCCTCCGGCGCGAGATACGCGAGCATGGGCATCTACGAAACTCCCGACACCTTCGAAGCCGTTTATGAATACCCGCCCTGCCCGCTCAATGCCGCCGGCTTTATGGCCCGCTTCTGCTACCACCTCGGCCGGGGACCCGATGAACATTCGTATGGAACGCAGTTCTACGGGACAGACGGTACGCTGTTTATCAACCGCGAAGGCTATACCATCTGGCCACCTACCCCCACCTCCGATGTGTGGGAAACCTTTGGCCGGACGGAGATTGAAAAGGGCGATAGCACCGCCCAGCACCAGCCGCATGTGGTCAATTTCCTCGACTGCGTGGGGTCGCGGAAAAAGCCGAACTCCGATATCGAAACCACTCACCGCACTACCAGCGCATGCCTTATTGCCAACATTTCGCTGCGGGTCGGCCGGAAATTGCGGTGGGATCGCGAGAAGGAACAGTTCATCGGTGACGCTGACGCCAATAAGATGTTGAATGAAGAGCGCCGGGCGCCGTGGAATGTGATTTGAAAAGCAGTCGATAGTTGACAGTCTATAGTCGACAGTTGGCAGTGTGCGTTGGCTGCTCAGAGCCCCTCTTTGTCGACTTTAGGCTATCGACTTTGACCATTAACTATCGACTATCAACTGTCGACTCTCAGCAGTTGGCAGTTACCTAAGGAGGATCCCCGCATGAAATTCGGCGTCAATACCATGGTTTGGACTACGCAGGTAGGAGAGAAACAGGATCCGCTCTTCGCCCGCATCAAGGAATGGGGCTTTGACGGCGTTGAAGTCTTCCTCTCGCCCGACGAGCCCGCCAACCTTCCGGCGGTCGGGGACACGCTCGACCGGCTGCAATTGGAACGTACCACGTGCTGCGTGCTGCCGCCCCATGCCAACCTGGTCAGTTCCGATGCGGTCACCCGCGCGCAAGGGGTGGAGTTCTTAAAAAAGTGCATCGACCGCACGGCGGACCTGGGCGCAAGCTTGGCGTGCGGCCCCTTGTACGCCGGCCTGGGAGTTATGACCGGAAGCCGGCGCACCGAAAAAGAATGGCAGTGGGCGGTCAAAGGTCTGCGCGCCGCCGCCACCCGCGCGCAAAAACGCGGCGTGTGCCTTTGCCTCGAGCCGCTGAACCGCTTCGAGACGTACTTCCTCAACACCCTCGAAGACGCCGCTCGCCTGGTGCACGACGTGGGCGCGCCCAACGTGAAAATCCACTTTGACACTTTTCACTCGAACATCGAGGAACAGCACCCGGCCGAGGCTCTGCGCGCGGTGGCCAAAGACCTGGGGCACGTGCACATTTCGGAAAACGATCGCGGCATTCCGGGAACCGGGCACGTCGATTGGAAGGGCATTCTCAAAGTGCTCAAGGAAATTGATTACGATGGCTGGCTGACCATTGAATCATTCGCCCAGCCGGAGCCCGCGCTGGCCGCCGCCGCCGCCATCTGGCGCGACCTGGCACCCACGGGCGATGACTTGGCGCGCCAAGGACTCGAATTCACGAAGAAGCTGGCGCGCAAGTTGGGGATTCATTAGGGCCGGATTGAGGCGCTCTGCATTTGCATATTTTCATTGGACGTAGCGGCCGAAGCGGGCGAATTGATTGTGGATAATCCGCTATTGCCCAAGATTAACCGGTAATGGCCGGTCGCAATCGAGGACAAATTGTCCCTCGTCTGGCGGGACGAATTCAAAGGAGTTACCTATGCCTTCCCCCATTTATAAAGGGTTTCGAATCCTCCCCCGAAGCTGTTTTATTGGTCTTTTTGTCGCTTTCCTGGCCATCTCCAGCCTCTTCTCGAACCCCGTGGGCGCGCGTGCCCAGGGGTCCGAGGAAATCCCTTTTTACAAACACACCATCGACCTGGGACAAAGCGAGGCGGCGGAGGTTGCCGACGTGAATCAGGACGGGAGGCTCGACATCATTTCCGGCGAGAACTGGTACGAGCAAACGGCGCCGGGCAAGGACGGCCCGCGCTGGATCAAGCACCATTTTCGCGACCTGCCCTTCATTGGCGGTTACCTGGAAGACCTGGGCGACCTGGCGATTGACGTGAATGGCGACGGCTATCCCGATGTGGTGACCAGTTCCTATTGGAGCTCCCCCCTGGCCTGGTGGGAAAACCCCGGCAAGTCGAACAAGCCTTGGGTTAAGCACGTCATCGAGACGGGCTCGCCGGTGGAATTCTCGTTTCTGGTGGATATCCTGAACACCGGCAAGGCGCAGCAGCTCCTGCCGCAATTCGGCGACACCAAATTCCCGCTGAAATGGTACGAAATCGTCGGCAAGGGCGCCGACGCGCACTGGGTTGGACACGTGGTCAGCCCGCGCAGCTACGGGCACGGCATCGGCGCGGGAGACGTCAACGGCGACGGGCGCACGGACATCATCACTCCCAAGGGATGGTTTGAGGCGCCCCCCGACCCGCGCAACGGCGAGTGGGTCTTCCATCCGGAATTCGACTTGGGAGATACCGGGTTCATTTACGCGATGGACGTGAACGGCGACGGCCTGCCGGACCTTGTCACCACCCTCGGCCACGACTACGGAATCTTCTGGTACGAACAGAAGAAGGACGGGCAAGGCAACCGCACCTGGATTAAGCACGTCATCGACAACGCCTGGTCGCAGGCCCACGCCTTGACCATTGCCGACCTCAAGGGCGATGGCAAGCCGGTGCTGGTCACGGGAAAGCGCTATTACGCGCACGAGCACGACAAGGGCGCCAACGAGCCACTAGGGATTTACTGGTATGAAAGGGTCCAGACCGCCTACGGCCTGGAATGGCGGCGACACATCATCGATTACGGCTCGCGGACGGGAGCGGGAATGCAAGTCCAGGTGGTCGATATCGACAAAGACGGCGACCTTGACATCGTCGTTGGGGGAAAATCCGGCCTCTATTTTTTCGAGAACATGACCAAAGGCCGGGAAGTCCCCCTTACCGACGTGATCGCCTCCCGGGGGCGATGACCGTGGCACAGCCACTCCTGGCTGTGCGCGGCACCGGCCGCGAGCTTGTGCCCCCACGCCGTTCGCCAAAACAGGCTCATGGTCCTTGAAAAACTGCCGATAGTCGATGTGGGGAAGTGTGTCACGCCCGGGCCAGGGTGTCGGCGCCGCGGCCGGTGGCCGCAACCGCCAATGTTTGCCAGGGCACGCCATGGCGTGCCGGCCGTTGCGGCGGGTTTACCCCGCCACCGGACGGCGTACCGCCGTCCCCCGTCTTTGGGTCCGCGGTTCTTCCCGTGCCAACCTCGCCAATCTCCACGACGCCGCGTCTCGCCGAAACACCCGTAGGTGCCCCCACGAAAGGCGTTTCGGCCCGGGCAATTTGATTCATCTTCTAACCTGAAACTGCCGATACGATGCGGGGAAGTGTCGGGGGCACAGCGAGGGGGCGTGAGAGATGGTGGCACAGCCACTCCTGGCTGTGTGCAATTCACAGGCAAAAGTGCCTGTGCCCCACGCCGTTCGCCAAAACAGGCTCATGGTCCTGGAAAAATGGCCGATAGTCGATACGGGGAAGTGTGTCACGGGGGGCTAGGGGTCGGCACAGCCGTCGGTGACCGCAACCCATCATGTTTGTAAAGGCACGCCATGGCGTGCCCCAAACGTAGCGGCGGGTTTACCCCGCCACCCGGCGGCGTGTCGCCGCCCCCACGTCTCTTAAAGGCGAGCGTAGCGCGACCTCCGCTGTTGAGGTCCGCGGTTCTTACTGCGCAAATTGAGTGTACGGAGTGTAGCGCGTCTATAACGGCATCGGCGTTGTCAAGCAATATTTCTCCGTTGGGGTGGCGGTGAGGTTTTTCTCGCGCCTTTCCCCTTGTGGGATTCGTTTTGGGCTCAAACCGACCAAGGCTCGCCTCCTCGAATCTCACGGTGGACCGCTGGGGTTCCACCACTCATCTATGCGATCCCGCTGCGCGTTTTCACCATCACGGGCGGCGGGCACCATGATTCACCGTGCGACCTCCCCGCCGTCGTGCGGGGAGGCCCGGCGCCCAATCAGACCGTCGGTTCCGCTTTGGGCGGAACCACCGCGCTACCCGGGCTGCCGGACATGTGAACGAGCTGCGTGTAATTGTGGCGCGTACGCAGCATCCAGAACAACCGAACTGCCAGACGGCGGGCGACAGCGATTTTCGCCACGGCGCTCGTCTTCTGTTTCTTCAAGCGTTGATAAATGCGGCGCAACTGCGGATCCAGGCGCGCCGCCGTCTGCGCAGCTTCCACCAGCAGCCAGCGCATCATCGTGTTCCCTTGCTTACTAATCGAGCCCAGGCGCTGCCGGCCACCCGAGGAGTTCTCGCGCGGATTCAGTCCCCAATAGCTCACCAGCTTGCGACTGTTGGAGAAGCGCTCGACGGGTCCCACCGTCAGTACGAAGGCCAGGGCCACCACCATGCCCACTCCCGGATGGGTGCGCAGCAGTGCCACCTCCTCGCGCGCGCGGCCGGCTTCTTCCACCGCCCGGTCCAGTTCCCGCACCTGCTCGTCCAGCCGGTCCAGCGACTCCAGCAGTTCTTTTCGCCGCCGCGCCGCCCAGGGCAACAGTGCGAGGCTCTCAAGTTCTTTCCTTCCTTTCACACTCCACAGCTTGCCCTTCCGGCACACCCCCTGGCTGATCGCCAGGGCGTGCAACTGGTTCTTCACCTGGGTGCGCGCCCGCACCTGCTTCATCCGATGCACCAGCAACTGCCGCAGATCGCGCTCTGCCAGGGAGGGAACCCAGATGCGCGGGAAGCGCCCGGTGCGCAGCAGATCCAGCAGCAGCTCGGCGTCGCGGCAATCCGTTTTCTGATAGCGTACCTCGCTGGCCCGAATGCGCGCCGCGTCGCCCACCCACAACTCGTGCCCCAGTTCTCCCATCAACCGCTCGAACCAATGCGCGGGAAACGTCGCTTCGATCCCCACCACCGTCCCCCGCGGAAACTGCGCGTAGAACTCTTTGACTTCCTTGCCCTCGTGCTCCAACCGCCGCTTCTTGATCTCTCCCGTTTCCTCCTCGATCCAGGCCACCACTTGGTTGCGCGTGTGCACGTCACATCCGATAAAATGCTGCATGGCTTCGGCTCCTTTCCCGGCTCGCCTTGGTCGTTGAGCACTTCCAAGTCTACCGGACTGGAGCCGATGCCGTTATCCAATCAGACCTCCACTTTTGAGATCCGCGGTTCTTCCCGTGCAAACACCGCAAATCTCCATCCCACGCGCTGACGTCTCGCCAAAACCCCGCATGGGGTGCCCCACAAAAGGCGCTCCGGCCCCGGCAATTTGATTCATCTTCTAACCTGAAACCGCCGATCAACGAGGTGGGGAAGTGTCGGGGGACCTACGAGGGGGCAGGAAGGGCAGGCGCCCCCGCGCCCAAACCATGGTGGCCCGTGAAACCCGCAACGGATTGCGGCGGCATCCTGACTTGCCCCGGGCGCCGCACGCCGAATCGGCGGGGCGCCGCTGAGAAATGCCAAAGACGCCCACCTCGGCGCTAGCGCCTCTTACTTGGGAGGGGACCTGATGTCGTGGAGGCGGTACTCTTCGTTTTCAATGGTGAAATAGAACCGCCAATTGCGATTCACGCGCGCCTGCCAGAGGCCGAGCGCTTCGTCGTACTTTTTGGCTCGTAAGGATGGATGACTGAGGTTTTCCAGCAGGAACCCAACTTGCTTGTCGAAGGCCTTCCGCACCTCCGCCGGCGCGGAAGCATATTGCCGAAGGAACCTCTGCGAATACCGGACCCTCATGATCGCGAGGCTTTGCGGCCAGGTTTCTTCGAACGCAGTTTCGACGCCTCTTTATGAAGCGACGCCACGAGTTCGGCGCCGGTTCGGAAGGGCCCGTAAGCGCGGCCTTCTTGGAAGTCCACCAGACTCTCGGCCACCGCACGATCGATCACCGACTTGGGCGTGAACGTAATGCTCCGTGTCCCTTCGGTAAGCCTGCTTAACTCAAGTATGCCATCGTGGTAGCGTCGGTCATATGCCCACCCAGGGCAGGGAGGACGTACGATGGCCGGCGAGATTCCTGATATTCCCACTGACATGCGGAAGGTTTACCTGCGTCTCAAGCGGTGGCGGAGTTCGCACGCCCGCCACGTGCCGATTCCGGATTCTTTGTGGGCGGCGGCGGGAGAACTGGCCCGCGCGCATGGGATTAATCCCACCGCGAAAGCTCTGCATCTGGAGTATGGCAAGCTCAAGCAGCGGGCGGAAGCTGCGGTGCCGACAGTGAAGAGGCGCATGGTGAAGGCCCTGGCAGGGGGCCCGCGCCGCGCACGGCGCACGGCACCAACGACGTTTGTGGAACTGACGGCACCGCCTCCTGGTAGTTTTCCTGGAGCCGTGGTCGAGCTGGAAGGGCCGCGGGGCCGGATGCGCATCGAGCTCAAAGGTGTCGCCACCGCCGAGTTGGTCGCCCTGAGCCGGGCGTTGTGGAGCGGCGAGGCATGATCCAAGTTGCCCCGCAGACCCGCATCCTGGTGGCGGTGGAGGCGGTGGATTTCCGCAACGGGATTGACGGCTTGGCGCGGGTGTGCCAGGAGCAGTTGCAGGCGGACCCATTTTCGGGTCGGCTGTTCGTGTTCCGCAACCGGCGGCGCACGGCGCTGAAGATCTTGGCCTATGACGGCCGGGGATTCTGGTTGTGCCAGAAGCGGCTCTCGCGCGGGCGCTTCGGTTTCTGGCCGGTGAGCCTGACGGGGGTGATAAAAGCCCTGGAGGCGCACGAGTTTTACGTGCTGCTGGCGGGCGGGGATCCCGCCTCGGCACCGGCGGCTCCCGTCTGGCGGCAGGTCAGCGTCCCCGGCTGAGAAAAAATGGCGCTGGGGGCTTGCGTTCTGATTTCGTCTCTGTTACGCTCGGGGGCATGGAAGGAGAGTTTCGCTACCGGGGCCGAATCATCACCGCGGCGGAAGTGGAATTTATCCGTCAGTTGATCGCCGAAGATCCCCACACCAACCGGCGACAGCTTTCGCTGCGGCTGTGCGAAGCCTGGGGGTGGAAGCAGGCCAACGGCGCACTCCGCGACATGGTCTGTCGAGGACTACTGCTGGAACTTGCGCGCGCCGGACGCCTGGAGTTGCCGCCCGCGCGGCAAGTGCATCGCAACCCGTCGACTCGGCGCGCGACGGACGGGAGTAAAGCCCTGGCTCCGCTCCTGCTGGATACCACTCCCCTGGAGGTCCCGCTGCGGGCGCTTCGGCCGTTGGAGTTTCAGCAAGTGCGGCGCACCCCCGAGGAACCGCTCTTCAACTACCTCGTCGCCCAGTATCATCCACTCGGCTATGCGCGGCCGGTCGGGGAACACCTCAAATTTTTGGTCTCGGCTGCGGGCCGGGTGATTGCCTGTCTGGCTTGGTCGTCGGCACCGCGGCATCTGGGCGCCCGCGATCGCTTTATCGGCTGGAGTGCGGAGGCGCGGCGCCGCAATATCCGCCTTCTCGCCTACAATCCGCGCTATCTCATTTTGCCTTGGGTCCGCGTCCCACATTTGGCGTCGCACGTTCTGGGTCAGATGGCGCGCAGAATCGCGGCCGACTGGGAGCGCCTCTACGGGCACCCGATCTATTTTCTCGAGACCTTCGTCGATCCCGAACGCTACCGCGGCACGTGTTATCGGGCGGCCAACTGGGTGGTGATGGGGCGGACGACGGGGCGGGGCAAAAACTGCCCGAACAAGCGGCCGAACCGCTCGATCAAGGAAGTGCTGGGCTATCCGCTCACGCCGCGCTTTCGTGAGCTGCTGGCGAAGATAGAGTAAACACCGCCCGGAGCAGAGCGAAGGGATGAAACCTGCGAAGGAACAGATCGAAGTGAATCTCGAAGAGCTGAGCGCCTTGGTGGAGCGGGCGCGTCAAGGGCCGTTGAGCCAAGAGGACTGTCAGAGGCTGGATGACGCGATCCAGGCGCTGAGCGTTCTGATCGAGAGGATCGGGGAAAAGAATACGACGATCAGCCAACTGCGCGCGCTGTTGTCGAAGCCCAGCACGGAGAAGACCAGCAAGGTGCTGGAGCAAGCCGGGATCAAGGTCCCTCCACAAAACCCTCCGCCTCCCAAGGCGAAGGATCCAGCGAAGCCGGGGCACGGGCGAAATGGCGCCCAAGCGTATCGGGGCGCCGAGCGCATCAAAATCGCGCATGGTTCTTTGAAGCCTGGAGATCACTGCCCAGGTTGTGTGAAGGGAAAGGTGTACCTGCAGAAAGAGCCCGGACTTCGCATCCGAGTGACGGGCCAAGCGCCGATTGCCGCCCAAGTCTACGAGTTAGAACGTCTGCGCTGCAATCTGTGCGGCGAGGTTTACGAGGCAGAAGCGCCGCCAGTCTGTGGGCGAGAAAAAGTACGATGAAAGCGCGGCGGCAATGATCGCGCTGTTGAAGTACGGCAGCGGCGTTCCGTGGGATCGACTGGAAAGGCTGGAGGCAAGTCTGGGAATTCCGCTGCCGGCTTCGACCCAGTGTGAAATCGTCGCGGAAAGAGCCGAAGTGATTCGGCCCGCTTTCGAAGAGCTGATCCGCCAGGCCGCGCAAGGCGAAGTCTTTTATAACGATGACACCAGCATGAAGATCCTGGCGCTGGCGAGGGCGAGTCCTCAGCGCGCGGAGGAGGAAGCCGCGTCGATCTCCCAGGAACGGACGGGACTGTTCACCTCCGGCATCGTGTCGACGACGCGGCAGGGGCAGCGGATCGCGCTGTTTTTCACCGGGCGGAAGCATGCCGGGGAGAACCTGGCCCGGGTGTTCGTCGAGCGGGCGAAGGGACTCGCGCCGCCCATTCAAATGTCGGATGCCTTGTCACGCAACGTGCCGAAGCTCAAGGAGAAGTTGGAAATTCTCTGGGGAAACTGCAACGCGCACGCGAGGCGCCGCTTCGTCGAGGTGACGCCGAACTTCCCCGAGGAGTGCCGGTTCGTGCTGGAAAGCTTTCGCGACGTGTATGGTTATGAGGCCGAGGCCCAGCGGCGGGGTCTCGGGCCCGAGGCGCGGCTGCGCTTTCACCAGGAGCGCAGCCAGCCGGTGATGGATGCCCTCCGCGCTTGGTTCGAGGCCCAGTTCAACGAAAAGAAAGTGGAGCCCAACTCGGGGCTGGGCGAAGCCATCACTTATTGCTTGAAACGCTGGACCCGACTGACGCTGTTCCTCCGCCAAGCGGGCGCGCCGCTGGATTCGAACCTCGTCGAGCGGGCGCTGAAGAAATGCATTTTGCATCGAAAGAATAGTCTGTTCTATAAGACCGAGAACGGCGCCGAAATGGGGGATCTCCACATGAGCCTGATCCATACGTGCGAATTAAACGGCGTCAATCCCTTCGAGTACCTGATCGAATTGCAGAAACACGCCGAGGAACTGACCCAGCACCCGGCGGACTGGATGCCCTGGAATTACCGGCAGGCACTGCCACAGGCCGGCACAAGTCAGCCTCCCGCTTAAGCCCCCCCTTGCAGTAGAATGCCTGCGGTCTGGCCGAAAACGATAGTCTGCGGCCAGGCGGATGGGACATCCTGAAATGGCCGAAAAACGGGCCTCCCGAAAGCCGAAATCGCCAAGGGTTTTTGGCCACCCCTCCGGACGGGCCAAAACCGAACTCCGCGTGGGTCTTTACGCCCGTGTTTCCACCAATGACCAACAGACCATTCCGTTACAGATCCGTGCACTGCGGGAATACGCCGGCCGGCGGGGCTGGACCATTGCCTCGCAAGTTAAAGAGGTCGGCAGTGGCGCATCGCAACGGCAACAGCGGGAGGAGTTGCTGGATGCCGCGCGCCGCCGCGACATCGATGTGGTGCTGGTGTGGCGCTTAGATCGTTGGGGCCGGTCAGTGACGGACCTGCTCGCGACACTCCAGGAACTGGAGCATCTCGGGGTCGGCTTTGTCTCCCTGAACGAAGCCCTGGACTTGACTACACCATCCGGGCGGGCGATGGCCGCGTTACTGGCCGTGTTCGCCGCGTTCGAACGGGAGATTCTGCAGGAACGGGTGCGCGCCGGTCTGGCACACGCCCGGCAGAACGGCAAGAAGCTGGGCCGGCCCGCAACGGCGGCTCTCCACGCCGGCCAGATACGGAAGCTCTACCGCGCCGGCGTCACGAAAGCGGAAATCGCCCGCCGCTTGCTGATCGGCCGGACGTCGGTGCGGCGCATCCTCACGGCGAAGGAGCGATAGCGAAGATGGCGAAACTTAAAAAGGACTCCATCCGAGAGGACCGAATCCAGAACGAAGCAATCGTGGACGCGTATGGACCGGAGGAGCAGGCCCTGGGCTGGTATTACTACCTGGAGAACAAAATCCGCTTCCCCTTCCAGGCCAAGTGTATCGTGGCCAAGGCGGTTTCACCACTCCGCAAGGGCGAAACGGTGGAAGTCCAGCGCCTGGCCCCCGAAGATGCTTGCGTCAGCGACATGCTCGTGCTGATCCGTTGGCAGGGCAGGAAGATGGCCGTTCCCCTGTCGCAACTAACCGCCCTCGACGCCGACCAATCAACCACTGAGGCCATCGGCGATTGGCACTACTGGGTGGCTCAAGGTTACCAGTTCTGAACTCACGTCGGCCCCCACCATCCAGAATGCTGCGTTGGTAGAATCGAACCGCATATGATCAATCGTCCATCAAAATCGCAACCGACGTGGATAGATGTCAAGGCCAAGCTCGCCCCTTTTGATCGTACAGGATTGCTGAGCCTGGTCCAGGATCTCTACGCTGCGCACAAGGATAATCAGGTGTTTCTTCACGCCCGTTTGGGCCTGAGCGAGGACGTCCTAAAACCGTACAGGCAGACTATAGATCGCTGGCTTTGGCCTGACGTCTTTCGGAATCAGGACACCTCCGTCGCCAAAGCCAAGCAGGCCATTTCCAATTACAAGAAGGCCGTCGGCGAACCCGGTGGCTTGGCAGAGTTGATGGTTTTCTATTGCGAGCGGGCGGCGGGGTTCTGTTGCGAGTTCGGAAACGATGACGAGAGTTACCTCAACGCACTGGTACATACGTTCGAGCAGGCCCATGCCCTTGCGATTACATTGCCCGTCAACACCCGGGACGACTTCCTTGCTAGGCTGGATCGCGTACGCAACATCAGCCACAATCTCGGCTACGGCGTCGGAGACAGCATGGACGATATCCTTGCGGAGTACACGTAGCGCATCGGTCATCCGCTCGCGCCTCGCTGGTCCTGAGCCCTCACCGAATCACCATTTACGCAGCTCCGCCGAAAGCACACAATGCTCCCCCGCTCCACCGAGGCTTCCAAAAGGTCGCCCACCTTGATGCCAATCTTCTTGCGGACAGGCAACGGAATGACCACTTGATATTTGTTCTTAACCGAAACGAGTGCCATAAAGGTTGATCAGTTGAACAGTTCAACTCTCCATCTCAAGCATAGCAGGTCAAAATGCGCTGTCAAGGGGATGATATAACCGGCCGTACAAAAGCCCTTCCGTCACGGTGGCCGGATGACGAGCCGCGGAGGAGGCCAGAGCACGTCCACCTCCGCGCTACCCGCTGGCTTGGCGCTCTGGAGAGATTGGCGGGCACCACAATAAGGGTAACCCCAGAGCCACGAACCGAAGCTGCGGAAATTATTAATGAATGCCCGACGCGAGTCAGTACCCACGTTCAATAAGTGACCGATATATGGCGACGAACTCCCTTCTTGCATAAAACTCGAAATACGCCCGTCTGACAGTGCGAATAAAAGAGTCTTTTACATCCGGAGCTGACCAGACCTGCAGGATATCGCTCTCGAGATCCAGATTCTCGTGGAAATCATTATATTTGAATAGATCTCGGAAGCTGAATTCCATCTGCTTCAGGGCATCTACTGCTAGTCGCGCCTCGTCGAGGCGGTGTTGGTCTATCCCGTTTCCGAACATAGCACGCGCATCGTCGCCGTTCCTACAACCGTCAAGGATCGCAGATAGATCATCCCGTAAAGTTCCAAACTTCATAAACGTTGACTCGCGGGTGACCATGTCTTCCTGATTTCGTCTCGAGGCTTCAATGAGCCCACGGAAATTCTTGTAAAGAGCAAAGTAGGCCAAACTAAGTCCAGACGTAACCGCAAACCGTATTGTATCCCATGCAGTATTCTCGCTCTCGTTAATGCCGCCAATCATAAAATAGCCCTTCGACAAAATGCTGTGCGTGGTGAGATTTGATACGATCGCGGTTATATCCTCGTTAGTCAAGGCCGAGCCTTTGAGACGCTTCCGACGTTCCTGACTGCCTGACTCAATACCAAAAGACAAAAGAAGGCAGCCCGACTCAACAAGTAACTCATACCAATCCGGAAGGACCTCTCTGTATTGAATGAAATCCTCGAGCCGGAAAAGCGCCCGCCATCCGAACGTGTGACCTTTGCTCTGGGAATCGCGCCTGATGGCAGCCAAGGACTCCAGGAACTGGCGAGACCAAGCGAGTGAAAAGGCCTTATCGCGACTGCCAGCACCAATTTGGGGTAAGAGATTATCATCGATGAAATGAACGCGATCAACGCTGCAACCGCGAACCAAAAAGCGCACCTCATCTATCACATCATCGACAGAACGGCGAGCTTCACCACTTGGTCCGCGGAGAATAGCTTCTGTGCAAAATGAGCAATGCCAGTCGCAGCTTCGTGACATCACAACATGGGCCTCGATGTGCGTGCCATTCCTCGTATGGACTGGCTCGTAGGGCACTCCAGCAGGCGATACGAACAAGCGGCGATCTACCCATGGGAGCCGATCCCATTCTGTGGGAGTCTGGATTATGTGGTGAGCAATCACCCCGGATGACTCGCGACGCGCTACGATCCCGCGCGTCCCCCGAATGGGCTCATGCCCATGGCTTTCAACAATACGACCAAAAGGGACCTCCCCATTGCCGAGGACGAGGTAATCCCATTGGAAAGTTAGATCGTCAACGAAGTCCCGTGTTTGAAGGGTCGGGCCATGTCCCCCAATGACGATGATGGGGCAAGCGGTACCGAGCGCCGTTCTTAGAGTCCAGACAAGTCGTCTAGTGCTTACAAAAGTCGATGCAACCACGCTAAAGCCGACAAACTCTCTGTCGCGGACCCGGTCCGCGAGATCCCGGATTAGTGCGGGATATCTGTGGCAATCTAGAATCTCGACATCGTGACCGCGGCTAAGAAGGTACGAGCCAATCGAACCGAGCCCAAGCGGCGGACTGCCACAGCCAGGAGCATGGGCGATTGTCGGCGGCACATGGTCGTCAAGTGGCGGGAGAATAAGCGCGACGCGGCGGACGCGGTCATGAACCCGCCTGAGTTCGGAGGCAACTTCGGGGTGTGTATCTACAGTGACGGAGGAAAATATGAATTCGCGCAGGTTACCCAGGTCGGTAAGTTGGAGCCGAGCTTCCGTTGGGAGTGGATTGCTCGGTGCGTGCTCGCGCAACAAGAGCTCAAGGAACTCTCGATGGAGCCAGTAATGGTATCGCGAAAGCGCAAGACGGATCACCATTGCCGTTTGGGAGCGGAGTTCTAGAGCTGCCAGTTTTGAGCGATCACCGGCTAGCAGGAGACGACGATACCCGAAATCCATAGCAAGAACGAGCGCTGCCCAGCGAATTGTGTCGTCTTCGTCATTGGCGATGGTCCGTAAATAGTCAAGCAGTTCATCCCGCGGAATTTCGGAAAGCACGAGCTTGGCCAGAGAGGTTTTGTCTCCTCGCCATGACAACACCTTCTCACCGGGATGAAAACGTCGGCTAAGGAAACTACGGAATTGTGCCTGCAGCTCTGTGAGCAGGCCTCGAAAATCGTCAGCGGCGAGCGCAGACTTAGTGGTACGAAGGAAGAGATAGGAAGCGAAACTCTTGGTGCGATTCTCTAGCGAGCCGGAAAATATACCCGTTAAGCCCTCTTCTATAATACGGCGACAACGTTCAGACTCTTGCAAACAGTCCGTGGCGGCTTCCGGCCACTTGGACGTAATTTCGCGAACCCGGGCTTTACATTCGGGCGAGCCCGGGAGGTTCCATAACGTAGCCAGACGGTTAATTCGCAGAAGAACAGAAATGCGGTCGCGGTCGCTGAGATGCGGCAGGTGCCGCTCGAGAATGCCAAGTGCACGCTGCAGCGCTCGAATTGCTTCCGTCGGCGCGAGGGATGAACGGTTTGCGTAAAACAGCAGTTCTTTCAATAGGAATGGACTACTAGCGATGTAAAGTTCCAACGACTCGAAGCCAAGCAATTTCTCCAATTCATTGACCGTATCGACTATGGAGTGAACAGCTGACATAAATCGCCACACAAGATCAATGAAAACGGGCGATGTTTTTCCCCAGCTTAGCGCCGTTGCGAGAGCAGCACCTAAACGACGGACGTGTTCTAACATCATCTGCACGTCTTCCGCCGGTGGTCGCCCGAACTTAGCTAGGGCATTTAGCACAGAGCATGTCTTTTGCCAGTCACTTACATCGATAGTCGATGGCAATTTCTTGAGAATGAGTTCCTCATAGAGTAAAGGATCACGGCGCGCCGCAGCGTCCAAAAGGAGCCCTGCAGCTTCGCGATCCTTCCACGAGTCTCCGCGAAGGAGACGGCCCAAGGTGTCGCCGCCTATATAAATGGGATCCATTGCACCCGCGATCAGTTGTTCACGAAGCTCACCCGCGGAGTGTCGGTCAACATCGCCGAGCTGCTGCGTCTCGACCGTCACTCTAGACGAGAGGTCCTGCTCCTGAAGAAATGCTCGGGTCTCGATGGCGGCATGCGCCACGCTATCCTGATCTTCGGAAAGTAGTATGACGCCAAAGCTCGTTGCGATAAGCGTAGCGTTGGAGTCGAAAACTCCCCTAGTCTTGAGGGTTCGGAACAGCCATTGCAGAGCGTTTATAGAATGCACTTCCAGATAAACGTTGATTCGGCGCGTCCCTGAAAATGCAAGAAGTTGTTCCTTTATCCGCTCAGCGGTTCCGTAGACTGCGCGGTAGCCGGAATCGGTTTTGGCGAGTACGTAAAGGAATTCACGGGCACGGACCGGAGAGCGCCAGCGGGCAATCGCTTGCTGAGCTAGAAAATGCTCATCAACCTTGCGCAGAACGTTAGTGTACACACGCACGCCCGCGAGACGTAGCTTCGTGATGAGAAGCTCGGTATCGCCGTCAGGGGCTGGCTCCGCATGTTCAATGCCGCCGCAGCATACGAGGACGCCAGGTAAGCGACCTGTGCAGACGACGTGCTCCTGATAGTAGGTAAGAAGGAAATCCGTATGGAACTGATTTATAAAAAGGACCCGGTTCGCATCGACGGTTTGGGAATCAAATTGTATGTCATCAAGGTGAGGCCTAGGTGCGCGGGTCTCAAGTGGTGCCTGATAAACTGGCAGGTGCGAGTCGTCGAATTCGATATGAATGCGGGCCGCCACCTGCACGGCCGCTTGCCTGAGCCTTACGATCGGTTTGATGCGGTTCAACTGAACAACCATGTAGCGAAGAGCGAACGCATCATGAGAGTGCGCCGATTGCCTGAGAAGGCGATCGATGCAGTGAACCGACGAATAGAAGAGAAGATTAATCGCGATGTTCTTTTCGACGGCAATATTCGCCAACAATGGGATTTCAGCCTTGCAAAGTAGCGGGCCACCCTGGCCCTTCGTATTGGTGTCATCGGACGCGTAGAGCACAAGATCGGGCCGAAAAGCCGCGATAAGATGTGCACACCCCGGCTGACTTTCGAAATCGCGGCAGGGTTCTAGCGTCGAGATGAGAACTAGTCTCGCGCCAAGCGACTCTTGCGAGATAAACGCCCGCACCAGGCGCCCAGCCTTCACAAACTGCTCGACGAAGGCCTCCTGGCGTTCCCGACTATGAAGCCATTCTTTCTTGGCGTAGGAATCCTGAATCGCTGCATTTAAGTCCCTCGCGGCGGTACCAGGTACGGCTGCGAGGGCATCTAGGAGAGTTATGGCCTCTGCATGGGGCTCGTTGCGGGTCTCCTTCCGATGGGCGGCGAGAACTCTACCGCTTTCGGTCATCAGAAGGGCACCTACATACGGATCGTCGAACGGATCAACACTGGCATCTGAAGCAGGAGCCAGTCGGTAGCAACAGTAGTCGAGCATCACCTCACAGATTCGTTTCCACAGGGGTCGAACGGTGGCTGAATCGAATTGATCAATAGCCCCCGCGCTAAAATTAATGTCGAATTCAGAGAGCACACGTTGGATGGCCTCAGCGAGATCATCCAGACGTTGATGGCGGAATAATTCCATGCCGCGCTCCGACCACTTCTTAAGGTTTTCCTGCAGAGACGGCGATGCTCCGTACGGGATCGCCCAGAGGACGGAGAATAGCCGAAGACAACGGCACTATCAAGAGGTGCTCTATGCTTGGTTATCACGGCTAGACATTCCAATTCAAGCGCTGCCTTGTCCATGGTTTAGTTGAAACGACCTCAGTTGCCGGAAATGCTGCCTGGCGCAATGCGGTCGGTACCAGCCGTACTTTTTAGACGATTGACGTCATGATTGTGTCGAAACTAGGGCTGTGCTCTCCGCAAATTGGGTTCAGCGAACAAGGCGTATCAATTCCACCTTGCTGGCAGTCTTCAAACTCCCAAGCTGGGCGCGGAGCCAGTTGACCGTTTCTTGAGCGTTCCGCCAGTCGCGCATCCGCTGGCTGGCAGCGAAAAAGCAGGTAGCCCACAGGTATCCGTCAGCCGACGGATTCCTGTGCGGCTCTTCATCGCGTATCCGCGTTCATTGAAATACATGGACTAGGGATTCGGGAATAGGGGTTGGGGGAAGATGGGTGCTGGGGGCTGGGTGCTAGGGGCTGGGCGAATCCCATTCCCGGTAGGGTCGTGGTACACTCAATCGAAGTGCAAGTCCGTTGGCGCGCGGGGAGAGCGTCCTATGCAGGTCGTGAAGACTAAAGGTGAGGTGGGACCGGATGGGCGGTTGCGGCTGGATGGGCTAGGGGCTAGGGACTCGGGATTAGGGGTTAGGGAAGACCACGCCACGAAACCAGCAGTTACGTCGCCCAACGGGCAAAAGTACAAATTCGCTGACGTTGTAGGAAAGCTTCAATGGCAGGGTGACGCCCTCGCAGAGCAGAGAAAGCTGTAAAATCAGTTCACAGTCAACAGTTGACAGTTCACAGTAAGAATCCTGAATAACCAGTTCACAGTCCACAGTTGACAGTTCACAGTCAGAATCGACAACACCTTGCCTTTTGACTGTCGACTGTCAACTTTAGACTCTATGTGGACTGGGCAGAGCGGGTGCGGCGTCGGCCTTTGGGCAGAGTGTTGCCGTTGCCGCGACGGGCGGCAAGGCGCGCTCGGAGTTTGCCGCCCACTCGGGCGGGCAGCGTTGCAAGCTGGTCCTGGATCAGGACCGTGCTGTGGGTCTGGTACCACGCGGCAATCTCATCCTCCGACTTGAAATCCGGAATCTCCGCCGCCGATCTCACATAGACCAGCTTCTTGCGAGTGCGGTGGTGGTTACTTTTTGCGGAAGAACCTTTTTTCATTTTCGTCCATGTCGCGGGCCGTTATGGGCCATGCTCGATTATGTCCCAGATAGCGAAAGATTACCAGCAGGTACCGCCCGGATTCTGTTTGTCCCCAAGCTTCCTGAACTCCACCTCGACCCCGCTTGAAAGCCGGAGCGGAGCCCAATACTTCTTCCACCTCTTCCGGCGTGACGGCATGTTGAGCGATATGCTCAACACGTTCAAGCGTCCATTCAAGGTCGTCGATTCTCATCAGCAATCACAAACGCGCATCATAGGCGCACTCTTAACTTGCGCGTCGGCAAAATTTAGCAAGCCCTCGCGGTCAACCGGCAGGTAGGTGACGCGGTAGCCCGGGTTATGTAGCGGCGGGTTTACCCCGCCATGTGGCGAGGTAACCTCGCCAGCAGGAAATGGCGGGGTGAACCCGCCGCTACGTTCAGATGAGGCCAGCACCAAGCTTCAGTCCAGCTTGACATCGACGGGCTGTGTGGTCTGGGGATTGAAGGCAAAGGTTCCGGTTAGTTCCCGGCCGTGTTCCTTCACGCTTACCCTGTAGTCGCCGTAGAATCCGTGAAACCGTGCCGCGCCCTGGCGCGACGTGCGGGCTTCCGTGCGGGTCCACCACTTGCCCTTGATGAGCTTCATCAAGGCATCGTAAGCGGGCTTGGGGGTCATGTCGGCGCGCACCAGTCCGGCGGGGGCTTGCTGCCACGCGCCCTGATCGGAGAAGTCCCACCAGGTGATCGCTTGCACGGCGGGATGACTGAAGAGGATGGTGTAGAACCGCACCACTTCTTCCGCCTGCCGCCGCTCGCCTTCCGCCGTGCTCGCCCAATCGAACTCCGGGTGCGCCTGCTTCAATTCCCAACCCGGCCGGCCGGAAAGAATGGTGGCCTCGGTAAAATGCAGCGGCTTGCCCACTTGGGCAAAGCGCTCGCAAATTTCCCAGGTCTTCTCGGCGGACCAGACGTTTTCATGCTGATGGCATTGAATGCCGATCACATCGAAAAGCGGCTGGCCGGAAGCGTCCACCAGTTGTGAAATCACCTTTGCGCGGTACTCGTCCGTGATGACATAATCGTTGATCACCCGCGTGGCCTGCGGATTCGCTTCGCGAGCGCGCAGGAAGGCGGTGCGCAGGTAGCTCGGCACGCCCATTTGCTCGATGCCGGCGGTCAATTTGGGTGCGTGTTGCAGCGTTTCTTCGCGGGCGAAACATGTGGCTTCGTTGACCACGTCGAAGAAATCAATTTGGCCCTTGAATCTTCCCACGATGTCGGTAATGCGCTGCATCTGCAAGCGCATGACCTCCGCGGAGTCGGCGGGCAGCCAGGACGGATCATAGTAGTTCCAGGCCAGCGGATGCCCCTTCACGGTGATGTGATGAGCCGCGCACCAAGCGGCCATGCGGCCGGTGCTCTCATAGTCGGGGCGCCCCGCCTCGCGCTCATAATCCCACCAGTAAAACGGCACCGTGGCGTAGTTGAGAAGGCCGGAAAACTCCTTCTCGTACGCAGCGTTCTCCGCCGCCGTCTGGCACTGGCCCAGCATAAAGATATTGCTGCCGAACAAAAAGTTGTGGCGCGTCTGCTCAATGGTGACGCGCGTCCCGCGCTTAAGGGCTTTCCCCTCGGGCGTCACCAGCCGTAATTGCGCGTCGCCGGTGCGGTATTTTTGAATGCGCGCGTCAGCTTGGCTGAGGATTTCACTCGGCGAGAGCGTTTGGGCAACGAGGAGTTGACCCCCTGCGATCACCGCAGCGAGAAGATAACAGGCAATAAGAATCTTTGGTTTCATGGCAGGGAAGAGTGTACACCCATTCCCGTGGGTTTCACCCACGGCTAATGACCTTGGACCTCTTCGAGGTCTCGGGCAAATATCTATTTGATTGCACCCTGGAATCAGAACCGGCGTACCGGGTCATCGGGGCTTCTTGACCAAATGCGACACGGCCCACGGTTTTGTTTTTGCGGCGCTCGCGCTATAATGGCGCTGTTTGCGTTTCAGTCAAAAAGTAAGCTGCTGAGGCCCCGCCCATGACCGTCCGGTTGCTACGCCTGGGTGATGTGATTGACGACTATTGTCCGCGTTGCAAGCTGCTGCTCAACCATGCGGTGGCGAGCCTGGTGGAAGGGAACGTGGTGAAAGTCGTTTGCCAGACCTGCCATAGCGAACATCCTTACAAGAACGCCACGGTGCCGCCCAAAAAGCGAGCCGGCCCTCGCGCGGTATTATTGGAACAGGTACTCGCCAAGGTTGCGCCCGCCGCCGCGGACGCGGCGCCGGTCGATAAACCCGCTGAACCTGATGTAGCCCCGGAACCCCGCAAGAAAAAACGTGCGGCTGCTCCGGCCCGATATATTTCCCGGCACGCCACCCGGCCGCCGCGCGGCAAACGCTAACAAGCGACACCTTTCAGCCGCCGCTTCGCCCCAACACGTTGACTTTGTCCCGCGAAACCAGCTCGTATTCAGTCCCCCGCCATTCGATGCGCCGCGTAAATCCCGCCACCAGGAAATTCCCCAGCATGATCCAAGGAACCAGCGGCGACCATTGCCAATAGCAGGAAGCCCGGCTGCCGATTTCCGCGGCAAAGACCTCGCGCGCCACGAGGGAGCGAACATAGCCTTTGCCTGCCCCGAGCAAAAGAACCGCCAATAAAGTGAGCGCCACGGCGACGCGCTGGTATGCCGCCGCGCCGGGCATGGCCAGCACGATCATTCCCAGGGTGAGAGTCCCGCAGTAAAAAAGGTAGGTGGCGAGCCCCAGCTTCCACAGGTGTGCCGCGTAAACCCGCGTGATAATGATCTGGCGAGTCGACCAGCCAAGAAATTCCCGCAGGCTCGATTCTTCCCGTGATGCCATCAGGCACCGGGGCTCAAAGGCGATCGTTCCACCCGCTTCGCGCACCGCGCGCGTCAGGGTGTAATCGTCACTCACGGTGTTGGTCCAGTATCGTTCCGCAATCCCCAGTTTGCGAAAATCGGCGCCCCGGATCGCCATGGACCCTCCCCACGCGAAATTGTGATCGTGCTCACCCATCATCGTGGCGATCGAGGTGTCCCACGCGGCGCGCAGTCGCGAGACCCAACCCTCCCCCGGCAGATACCATCGGAAACCGGTGCTCACGGTGATTGGGGGGTTGGCGAGCGGCGCCACGAGCGAGCGCAGCCAATCCGGAGAGGGCGCCGCATCGATATCGGCAAAGACCAACACCTGGGCGGCCTGATCCACGGCCTCGATTCCGCGCAACAGATTGTTGACCTTTTCTCCCCGCTCCTCGGAGACGCCCGCCACCACCAGAGAGGCTTGAGGTTTGCGGATTACGCCGGATGCACCCAGTGCTTCGAGCCGTTGGCGCAGCTTTTGATAAACTAAGTCCCCTGCGGTGGCGACGGCGAAGACGACATGATAGTCGGGGTAGTCCTGGCTCAGGAAGCGATCGAGGTTGGCATCAAATCCCGCGTCCACGCCCTTACAGGGAATCACCACGGCGGCGGATGGAGCGTAGCTTCCCCGCGGGCTGTCTCGTCTCCTCCGGACGAAGCTCAGAAAGCGAATCCCATCCATGAACGCCCAGGCGCTCTGCAACACCAGTAACGCGCCAGCAAGAAAGAAGATTCTCACGGCCCAAAGCATCAGCAACTTCCTGTGGCACGATGAGGTAAAGACGAGTAGCCCTTCCGAGGGCGAGTGTACCATAAGAAGCGCCTCGCCCCTGAACCCGCGCGAGTTTCTGCTAAGATAGTTCGTTCACGCCCCTCGAGGGACCGCCCTATGTTTGCGCGCCACAATCGGTTGATGGGCATCATTTTCCTGGTCGGCGATGTCCTTCTGGCGCTGGCGAGTCTCGGGTTAGCGCATGAAATTCGCTCTCACCTAGCCAGCTTACGGCCTCTTTACTCGCTTTCCAATTACCCTGGGATCGTTCCCCTGACGGTCGTCATCGTGGCCGGCTTTGGGTTGGTGGCAGGAATCTACCGGGATGTCCACGAGGAGGATTTGCGGCGCGCCTTCACGGATCCTTTCAAGATTGCCCTCGCCTCTACCATTCTCCTCTTCGCCGCAATCACCGTGCTGAAACTCGAATTCGTCAGCCGCCTGCTGTTGGGAATTTACGCGTTGATCGATTTCCTGCTCATGATGATTTTCCGCCTGGGGGCGTGGTATTTTGCCGTGCCCTTGCGGAGAGCCGTGGCGGGCTTTCGCCATTTCCTCCTGGTGGGGGACGGCCCGGAGGTGGCGGAGATTGCCCGGACATTGGAGGCGAATGAAACTCGCGGGATGCGCTTATTCGGCTTCGTGCGCGTCCGCAGCGGCCCCTCGGAGGCACTCCCCGCCGGCCTCACCAGGTCCTACCCGATGGTCACGCTTCCACAGCTTCCGGAGTTGCTGCGCCGCCACGTCATCGACGAGGTGATTTTTGCCGTGGCCAAGGAGGACCTGGAAAAACTCGAAGATACTTTTCTCATCTGCGAAGAAGAGGGGGTCAAGACCCGCGTGCTGCTCAGCTTCTTCCCCCAAGTCATCTCCAAAGTTTATCTCGAGCGCTTGGGCTCAAAACCCCTGCTGACTTTTTCCGCTACGCCCGAAGATGAATCCCTATGGCTTAAACGGATCCTCGATTTCGTCATGGCGCTCATCGCGCTGGTGGCGCTTTCCCCGCTCCTTTTGATTCTGGCGGTGCTGGTCAAACTCACTTCACGCGGGCCCATTCTCTTCTCCCAAACGCGCTGTGGCCTGGGCGGGCGAAGATTTATTCTCTACAAATTCCGCTCGATGCGCGCCGACGCCGACCTGCTTCGAGAGGAGCTCGAGGCGCTGAACGAAGTGGACGGTCCCGTGTTCAAGATCCGGAATGATCCGCGCTGTACGCCCATCGGACGCTTCATGCGCAAGTTCAGCCTGGATGAACTCCCCCAGTTAGTCAATATTATCAGGGGAGATATGTCCTTTGTAGGTCCGCGCCCGCCCCTTCCCGAGGAAGTGGAAAAGTACGAGCGATGGCAGCGGCGCCGCTTACGCATGCAACCCGGACTGACCTGTTTGTGGGCCTTGGAAGGGCGCAGCAAACTCAGCTTCCGGCGCTGGATGGAGCTGGATCTGGAGTACATCGACCACTGGTCCATGATGCTGGATTGGAAAATCCTGCTGAGAACGATTCCCATCGTTCTGGTGGGGCGGGGCGCGAGCTAGCCCCTGAGCGCCGCCGCGTAAGCTGCGAGCAAGGCCTGCTTTTCATTCTCCCAGTTCAGCTTTTCCTCGATACGTTTTCGTCCGCGCGCTCCCAGCTCCGCGCGCAAGCTCTCGGAGTCCAGCAAGCTCATGACCTTTTGGGCAAAGTCTTCCGGGTCATCCTGGCGCGCGTAGAGGGCGGCGTCACCCGCCGAGCGCCGGCCTTCCGTGAGGTCGTAAAGCACCACCGGCAGACCGTAGGCCATATATTCCAGAATCTTGTTCATGGTTGACTTGTCGTTCATGGGCGTAGCCCGGTCGGGCGCCACGCCGAACGCCGCGTTCGAAAAGTAGGCCGCGACATCCTCGTCGGGCAGTCTTCCGGTGAACTTCACCAGGCCGTCGAGTCCCTTCTGTCTTGCCAGCACTTTAAGCCGCGGGAGTTCGGAACCTGAGCCGATCAGGACAAACAGAGTGTCTTCGCACTTCCGCATCTTGGTGAGGATGGAAATCGACTCGAGCAACAGATCCAGTCCATCCTGATATCCCATCACGCCCAGATACACGACCAGATGGCGCCGCCCCTCCTTGAGCTCAGGTTGTGGAGGGTGTATTCGGATTCTGGCCAGGTCCGGGCAACTCCGCACCACGAACGTGCGCTCGCGCCGCATACCGCCGCGCGTCAGAGCCACTTCCCGGTAGGATTCGTTGGTGGCCATGGAGACGTCCGCGGTTCGGAAGGTCAGGCGCTCCGCCCAGCACACCAATTTGTATCCGAAGCTGCGCCGGTGGAACTTCGCCTCGTAGAGCTCGGGATTCAAGTCATGGTGATCGAAGATGAATCGCACGCCGAAGAGTTTGAAGAAGATCCCGATCAGGAAGATGGTGTCAGGCGGATTACAGGCTTGGATGACGCGAAAACGGGTCCGCGCGTAGACCTGCAGGGAAAGGAAAAATTGGGCCGCAAGCGCCCAGCCATATTCCAGGAGATAGCCGAGAGGCCTGGAGGCCTCCCACAGCCCGTGCCGGTAAATCTCAATGCCTTCCAGGGTTTCGCGACTCTTTTGGAATCCGGAGCCCTTCGGGCAGATGATGGAAACACGATATCCGGCGTCGCGCAACGTGCGCGCTTCCTGCATGACCCGGCGGTCGATGGGGACGGGGAGGTTTTCCACGATGATGCAGACGGCGGGCCGTTCATGGGGCATGCCGGCACCACAATTCAAAATTCACCAAAGCCCAAAGTTGCTTTTGACGGTCGCGGACACCGTCAAAGTGCTCGCGCACAAGTTTCTCCATGCTGCGGCCGTTGAAATACCCGCGCGTCGTGGCCTCAGGGGAAAGGAGCAAGTCCGCAACCAGTGACCGCAAGGGTCCCTTGAACCATTCACCTACCGGCACGCGGAATCCGATTTTGCGCCGGAACAGCGCCTCCTCCGGCACGTAGGGGCGGAGCGCGTCCTTCAGCAACGCCTTGGTTCGAAAGCCGCGCGTCAGCAGGCGGGTGGGAAGCCGCGCCGCCAGTTCCACCAGGCGGTGATCGAGGAAAGGGCCGCGTTCCTCAATCGATGCCGCCATGGTCATCTGGTCGCCACGCAGAAGCAGGTTGTCCGGCAACCAGACCTTCAGGTCCGCGTAGAGCATCCGCTTGAGAGGCGAACGATCACGGACTTTTTCGAGATAGCTTGCAATGACCCGGGCAGGATGCGCAGGGTCGACTTGCGCCAGAAATTCCGGGGCGAAGAGGGCCTCCCGCTCCTCGCGCGAAAAGGAGGCAAACCAGGTCGCCGAGCGCTCCGCTTCATCACGAATGGAGAGCGCCTCGAGCGCGGTTTTCGCCCGGTGCTGCCGGTATGGCAGCCATCGAATGAGGGCGCGGGTGACTTCCTGCGGCAATGCCGAGACCAGGCCCGCCAGCCGGTCGGCGGCATACTTGGGGTAACCGGCAAACAACTCGTCGCCGCCTTCACCCGCCAGCACTACCTTGACGCTTTGCGCGGCCAATCGCGAAATCAAGTAGAGCGCCACGTCGGTGGGTTCGGCGATGGGCTCATCCCGGAACGCCACCAAGCGGGGCAGTTCGCGGCGCAGGTGCTCCGGGGTGACGACGAGTTCCTGGTGCTCCGTCGAGTAGCGGCGGGCCACCGCGCGCGCGAAGGGCAACTCGCTATATGGAGGTTCATCAAACCCCACGGAAAAGGTGCGCAGGGGGCGCGCCCCGAGCTCGGCCATGAAGGCCACGACGGCGCTGGAATCGGTTCCTCCGCTCAGGAAGACTCCCAGGGGAACGTCCGCGATCAATCTCAGCCGCACGGACTCGCGCAGTTGCTCGGCGACTTCGGCGGCAACGTCCTCGCGGCGCTTGGCGGTTTCTTCTTCGGCGGGGATATCCCAATAAGCATGGCGGCGCACACCGCTGGGGTCGGCGACAAGAAAATGGCCCGGCAAAAGCTTCTCCACCCCTCGGTAGAAGGTCCGTGGGGCGGGGATGTAACGAAATCCAAAAAAATCGTAAATCGATTGCGGGTCGATTTCGGGCGGCCGCGGCAGTAGTTCGCGCAGCGCGCGCAGCTCCGAAGCAAACGCCAATCGGCCCCATTCTTGGCGGTAAAAGAGAGGCTTCACCCCCAGGCGATCGCGGGCCAGCACGAGGCGCCGCTGACGACTATCCCAAATGGCGAACGCGAACATGCCCCGCAAATGCTCAAGGAAACTGAGGTCATATTCTTCGTAGAGATGCAGAATAGTCTCGGTGTCGCTGTTCGTCCGGAAGCGATGGCCCCGCGCCAGGAGGTCCGGGCGGAGATCGCGGTAGTTGTAGATTTCGCCGTTGAAGGTAATCCAGACGGACTCGTCCTCGTTCGCGAGCGGCTGATGGCCGCCCGCTAAATCAATAATGCTCAAGCGCCGGTTCCCCAGTCCCAGCGCGCCGTCCAGGTGCAAGCCCTCGTCATCAGGCCCGCGATGCGCCATGGCGTCCGTAGCGCGCTTCAGGGCCACCGGGTCAGCCGGCTCGCCTGTACCGAAATTGAAAACTCCACAAATTCCGCACATAAGAGCAGTGACAAGTGACGAGTGACGAGTGACAAGCCGCGAGTGACAAGTGGCGAGCACAGTGGCCGCTCTCTTTTGCCTGCTCGTCACTCGTCACATGTCACTCGTCACTTTTTTTTCAAACCCGTTCCCACACGCCGGGTAGAGCAGGTGGAACAGCGTCATCGCCTGCGGCCGCGGGTACGATCGGCCATCGCGCAGGAAGCCGTAGTCACCCGTCGTGTAAGCAAAGCTTCCATCCGGCCGCTGCCGCCGGAGGGTGCGAGCATAGCAGCGGTCACTCAGTTCCCCGGCCTCCCTTGCACCCAGCCCCTTGGCCTCCCGCAGTGCTGCGGCCAAAACGGCGGTGAAGTAATCCGTCTCCGGCTTGGTGTGAAAGCAATCCACGGCGCTCGCGCCGGTCCTGGTAACGCCTTGGGCAAGAAAACCTGCGAGGGCCATGAGGATGCGCCGCCTGCGGGGATCGGCGCGCAGGGCATCTGCCCAAGCGAGCTTCAGAAACTGGAAGGCATTGTACTGGTAGCAGAGGTAATGAATGCGGCCCTTCTCGTACGGGCCTTCCACGATATAGGGCAACTCCCCGGTGGGGAGCTGAGTATCCGCCAGAAAATCCATCAGGGCATCCCCGTGCTCGAGGAAGCGCCCGTCACCGGTGGCCTTGCCAAGCCGCAAAAAGAGCCACGCCGCCTCCACGGAATTGTTGGGGATCTTGCCGCGGGGTTTATCAAAGTAGTTAATAGCCTTTCCCGGCGGGTGGGCTTGAAAGCCGATGCTCCCTACCAGGTAATCGTACCAGCGAACCGCCGCCTGGAGGAATTCTTTTCGCGGTTCGCGCGCATAAGTGGCGAGAAGACCGATCGCCCCCCAATTTCCCTCCACCGTGGCGATCAGATGCTGGCGCTCCGGCAGCGGGTACAGCCAGAACCCCCCGGGCTGCTGCCACCGGAGCGTAGCCTCTGTGCTTTCCAGCGCGAACGCGCGATATTGGGGCTCTCCCGTCGCTTCATGGAGCATCCAGTTGGACAGAATCCAATAGCCCTGCGATTGCATAAAAACATAAGGGTCATTCCAAGGGACAAAAGCCAGTGCGGCCTTGAAAAATCTCCAGAGGTGCAGATGGAATCGCACGCCGGCGTCGGGCCCCTGAACCAACCCTTGCGAGTAATGGCGTTTCAGCAGGTGCGCGTGCAGGCGCTCGGCGGCGCAGATGAGTTCCTGGTCGGTAGGCATTTTCTTCCAGTCCACAGATTGCGCAGATTACACAGATTCTTTAGCTGCGAAAACTATGTAATCTATCGGATATTTGACCAGTTCAATCGAAAATCGCGGCGAGTTTCGAATTTCGAGTTTCGATCTTCGTCTTGAGTAGTCCGGTTATCACTGCAAAGCCTCCGCGTAGACTTCCACGATCTTTTCCGCCACCGCCTCCATGGAGAGTTTACGAATCCAGTCGCGGCCGTTCGTGCGCGCCCCGCGGCGGCAGACTTCGACGATCTTCTCCGCGATCGCTCCGGCTTCCCGCCGCACCAAGTAGCATCCCGGGGTGGGGCCGATCAACTCGGCGGCGTCGCCCACATCCACGGTAATCACCGCCAGGTTGGTCGCCATCGCTTCTTTGACCGCATTGGGCGAACCTTCCAACATGGAAGCGATCACCAGGGCATCGGCAGCGTTCATATAGAGCGGAATCTGTTCCTGAGGCAAGCCGCGAGCCATCAGGAGTTCCAGGCTGGGAATTTGCGCGCGCGCCAGAGAAACGGCGGCCTGGATCAGATCAAAGCGCTTGCGGGCTTCTTTGGGATTATAAGGAAAAAGTACGAACTTCTTCCCGGGGTCGAGGCCCAGCGCCCGGCGCGCCTGCTGCTGCTCCAGGGGCCGGAATAAATTGAGGTCAACCCCGTTGGGAATGATGTGCGCGGAGGGCAGGCGCAACGTGCAAGCCATTTGCCGCGATTTCACAATCACGGAGTCGGCCAGGCGCGCCAGAATGAATCCCGAGATGCGCAGGAAATGCCCGGCCAGGGTAATCCGCCCGCTCCGTGTCGGTCGGCCTAAAACATCATCGCCCATGAACGACACCACAAGTGGCAGGCGAGACTGCCCACGCGCCACCCAACCCGAGAGGCCGAAGTGCGCGTGGATCAAGTCGTAGCGCTTGGTCCGCAGTTGCCGGCGAACCTGCCGGACACCGCGAAAGTAATTCCACTTGGATTCCCGGCCATTAATAAAGAGAACGTCAAACTCCACCCCGCGGGGGACGAGAGACTCCATTTGCGCCTTCACGAAGCTGCCGTAACCCGGATCAGCTTCCGTCGGCCAAAGGTTCGTCACCACCAAGACGCTGTAAGAGGCCATGTCCGCCTGGAAAGCTGGCTTCATGCCAGATCAAAGGATTCGCTAAGATGAAGTTTGCCTCAGGATGCACTCTCACGTGACCAGAGCACCGCGAATTGCGCCAGAGGAAGAGCCCGCAGCGCTGCCAGTGTGGCCAAATATACCACGCTGCCCAACCCGCAAGTGATGCACAAGAAGGTGAAATCCAGGGAGGCCGTGTCCGGCCGGGGCCACCAGAATCGCAGGGCTCCCACACTAAGGGCGCAAGTAGCCGCCGCGACGGCGTTCTTCCAGGCAAAGCGGCCCAGCACCCGGTCCAACGTCGCATCCAGATCTCCGAGATTTCTGTAGATCGCCACGCCACAAGCAATTAGAGAGCCCGTGAGGAAACCCAAAGGAATTCCCTTCGCCCCGACCCGCAACACGCCCACGTAGAAAAGATCGAAGATCAGAATCATGCTGTAATGAAAAAGGGTGAGGCGGAAGTATACGCCCGGCTGGCGGCGCGCGAAGAGGCAAAAATTCAACAAGCGAAGAAAGGCAAAGGGCAACAAGCTGAGGCTGTAATAAAAGAAAATCACCGTCATCACTTCCGTTGCCCCCGGGGTGAATTGCCCCCGCTGGAAAACCAGGCGGATGACGTTATGGGCGAGCATCAGGCAGAAAACCGCCATGGGGGTCAGAAGCATGAGGCTGATCTCAAGCGTGTCGCGATAGGTTTTGTGTTCTTCCTCGCGGTTTCCCGAAGTCACGGCGCGAGAAAGCATGGGTAAAGCGGCGGTTCCCACGCTTCCCCCGAGAAGTTCCGCAAGCGTGCCCAGAATCTTAAAACCATAATTCAAGGCGGTCAGGGTCCCCGGCGGGAGAAATGAAGCGATGATGCGCTCGACCACCACCACTCCCTGCCAGCCCAGGGCCACCGTCAACTGTGCCGTTCCCGCACCGCGCAAGTTACTAAAGGATTCGCCACTGGCGGTCAGCATCAGGAAATAGCGCGGGCGAAAAGATATCAGAATCTGAATGCCCAGGACGACCAACTGTAACAGGTACCCCGCCATAAACCCGAGGAAGATGCTTTGCGGGCCGTAACGATGAAATCCCAGCAAGATGACCACAATGGAAGAGACGTTGCGGATCAAACCTGAAGCCGTCGACAGCGCGAAATAACGCCGGCTGAGAAGAAAGGACCGCAGCACTTCTCCGATCCCGGCGGGAATGATAATCAGGAAAAGCCAGCGCGAGAGTTGCGTCGCGAGGGCATCCTCCTGGGGCGTGAACCCGGGAGCGATGCCGTGAATAATCCACGGCGATGCCACCACGCCCACCACGGCGATCGCTCCCAACCCCAGGAAAAGAATGTTGGTGACGTAACTGAAACCGCGCCAGAGTTCCCGCTCGTCCTGGCTCGATTCCAGCGAAGCGAAGAAGGGGACCAGAGAAAACTGACCCGTGGCGGTGAGCAAGTTGCAGATGACATACGGGATCGTGTAAGCGACGTAAAACGTGTCGGAGCGTAGCGAAAGCCCCAGGTTGGCGGCGATGCTGGTTTCCACCAGGATTCCGGTCAGCCCGCCCAACAGGTTGAAAAACGCTACCACGATCGAACTTTGCAACATCTGCTGCTTAGAGTTCATTTAGCTAGGTTCCAGTTTCCTCCCCCGGTTCAATGGAAATCCTCAGGAGCTAATACCTGGCACCTGATCCTCGGCATCTGGGACCTGACACCTGGCAGCTATGAAGGGTGTAGAGGTGAAGAACAGAAACGCCATGAGGACCGGCGAGGTGCCAAAGTTGAATTCGAAACAGCCTTCCGCCAGGAAGGCCAACCAGGCGGCGAGAGACGCGTCGGCGACCCACCTTTGCGTGGAAAGCTGCCGCCGAAGCTTCCAGGTAGACCAGCCCAGCGCCGCCATAAGCCACACCCACGAGGCCAGGCAGGGCAATCCTCGCTCGGCCCCGAATTGAAGAAAGTCATTATGAAAGTGGTTATGATAACCCACCTCGGGAGATTCCCCCGGCGGTAGGTAAAGGCCATAAACTTCCTCGATGTTGTTGGGGCCCACTCCCACCCAGGGGTGAGCGCGAATCATTCTAGTTGCGACGCGCCACATCTCAAGGCGGATGGATAACGCCGGGTCCTGAGTGGGATGCATCGCCCCATGAAGCCGTTCTCGAACCAGAGACGGCGCCCCCACGTAGGCCAAGGCCAGGAGGATCGGCAGAGCCCAGAGCCACTTGGGTCTCCATCGCGCCACCAGGTAGATCCCCGCCAGGAAACAGCCCAACCACACTCCGCGGGTGAAATTCAGAATAATCGAGACAGCGACGAGCGCGAGTACCGCCCACCAGAAGACCGAGACGCGAAATTCGAAACTCGAAACCTGGGGGCCGCCCGCCAAGTTTCGAGTTTCGAGTTTCGAGCTTCGACTAGAAGCTTGCGAGAGCAGTAAGAAACCCAGCAGAAAGGCGAAGACCAACATCTGCTGTCCGCCGAAGTTCATCCAGTGTCCCATAAACCCATGAATGCGCGTTAGCGTCAGGTAATGGTAAAGCTCGCCGGGATGGTGTGCTCGCACGTCGCGGTACTGCACGACGAATTGCGCGATGCCGACGAGGCTCGTGAGCAAGGAAACTAAAAACAGGCCCTGCCAGAGGCGGCGCAAGTGCTCTGCGCTGACCACCAAGTTTACCGCCAGCACCCAGATGAGAAACAACACCAGTTTTCTAACCGCAAACCAACCCGCGGTAGGGTTCGCCGCCCAGAAAATCGAAACCACTGATAATCCGCAAAAGAGCGCGAGGGGAAGCTTGACGGGCAGGAAAAGGACCCGGGGCCGCACCTGCAATAGGTAAATCGCATAGAGGACTCCGGCCCCCGCCAGAAATGTCTGAGAAGCGGCAATCGAAATCTGGAGCGACAAAACAAAGAGAGTAAAGAGAACGGCGGCCCATTGCATAACCGGGGGCTTGGGCAGTTCGCCGCACGTCCGTTCCAGGAAGTTCTCGATGCTAGTCACAGAGACCTTTGACTGTATTGGAATCCAGGGAGGAATTCAAGACTGGGGGCTGGAAACCGGAAGTGTAAAGTCTAAAGGATAAAGGAAAAACATCTCCACGTTTTATCCTTTATCCTTTACACCTTGCCCATTTGGATTTTCCTTCGCCCCTTAAGACCGGATATGGCATCCTGAAGAAGTAGGCCAACCGTCAGCGGCCCCGTCACAATCACATTACGGTTGTAGGCGAGTGCCTGCGCGAGGTGTCCATGAAAGAACGCGGCCAGCGCCCGCGTGCTGCCGCAGGCGGGGCAGGCGGCAAGATGGAATAAGTGCTTCCACAAGCAGAGGTCCGGCCCCCGCGACATCAACTCGGGTGGGACCACCAGGAAAACCGCCAGCCCCGCTGACAGTACCATCCATCGAGCTATGCCTTTGGAAAAACCCGCCATGGCCCACTAAATTCGGAGAAGTTTGCCGTCGGAATCCGGCAGTTTGTTCAAGGCAATCAAGATCGAGTCGACCATGCACCAAATTCCGCAACCGCCGCCTGTCAGGAGCTTCAGCACTCCCAGCCCGGTGTAGCCCAGGTAGAAACGATCGATGCCCAGCCACCCCAGAAAAATGGAGAGCAGCAAGGCAGACCCCCAGTCCTTGTCACTGGGTTGGCTGGGAGATTGATACCGCAAGGGGCAGCCCTGGGCATCCGGCAGTTTCTTGAGGATAATGAGGAACATATCCACAAAGGCCCAAATTCCACAGCCGCCCAGAGTAAGTAGTTTTAAAATACCCAGTCCCGTATAGCCGAGATAGAAGCGATCTACACCGAAGACTCCCAGGAACATGGAGAGCAAGGTCGCAGTGGCAAGATCCTTACCGTCGCCGGCAACAAGGCGCGCGCCGCATTGGACGCAGATTTCCGCGTTGGGAATCATTTCCTTCCCGCAATTGGAGCAGAAGCGCGTGCCCACGAGCGGACGCTGGCCGCAGTCCACGCAGAACTCGGCGGTGTCAACAAGCTGTCGTGCACAATTCCGGCAATACATGATGCATCCTCGTGAACGCGTCTATTGGAACTGCGTTTGGGTACTTATAGTGTCTTCTCAGGCAAATGTAAATGGATTTGATGGGCAACCCGGCCAGCGGCGCGCCCCCGGCGAACCGGGCGGCCGGCGCTCCCGAGGAAGATTCGCGATCTTGCCAAGGAAAGCTGCCGTCACTCCACGACCGTGACCTCAATCGGCGCGGTGAGCGCCAAGGTGCCCCACGCGACGCTCAGAGTGACCTTGTGGATGTCATCCTTGGGATAGGACAGCTCGATCGTGAGCTTTTCAGGTTTTGTTGTAGCATTGGCGACGGACATGGGAACTTCGAACGCGACCGGGGCTTTGGCAATTTCGAAGCCATCGATGTGCGCGGCGCGGACCCTCGCCGGATCAATGAAAGCCAGGCTCCACTTCGCCCCATCCTCCGAACGGTGCAGGCCGAGATAGTAGTAGCCGGCGGGAACTTTCTTGCCCGAAATCTTCAAGGGCAAGCAGGAATCGAGGACGGTCCAGAAATTACTCCCCATCCGCCAGACTTTCCCCTTCGTCATCTGATCAAATTTCACCGGGTCTTCGTAGACGCTCTTCCACACGGGCCGTCCGTAGTTGATGGCGAATTGCCCCGCCGCCTGATCTTTCACCGTGTTCCAATAGAGGACGCGGGCGGAGGCGCGGTCATCGGGTTGTCCCCCTTCGGCGACGAGGGTGGGTTTGGACTGTTGGGCGTGCGCGGGAATGAGCGACAAGAGTACAACTGCTCCGAGGGGAATGCGAATGTTCATCGGCCATCTCCTGATGAGGATTGCTTCCAGGTCACCAGCCGATTCTAGCATGAGTGCCCTCCTGCTTTGCCCCCCTTGAAAAGGCAAAGCGGTTGAAGTAACATGCGGGAAAAGGTCGGGGACACATAGCGACGTTAATAAACGGAGGCATTATGGGACGCAAGCTCATTTCCAGGTTCTCTCCATCCCTTCTCGCCTTTCTCATCCTCGCGGCAGCGTCTGCGGCTCGCGCCGTTCTGGTTCCGAGTCCCGAGGCTGGGCAAGCAACACAAGCAGGGCCTTTGCGGCTGGAGGATGGGACTCCCGTCAAGATCCGTCTGTCGCACAGCCTATCTTCGGCCACCGCGCAGACGAACGACCGGGTGGATTTCGATGTCCTCGAAGAGGTTAAGGTGGGAGACCTCGTCGTGATTCCAAAAGGGAGCGTCGCCTGGGGTACGGTCACAGAAGCCCAAGCCAAGAGGAGGTTGGGTCGAGCCGGAAAGCTGGATGTCAATATCGATGCCGTGCGGCTCGCGGATGGCGAAAAGACTGCCCTGCGAGGTGTGAAGGACGTGAAAGGAGGCGGCCACGAGGGGGCCATGACAGGCGCCATGGTGGCCACAAGTCTGGTGATGTGGCCTGCTGCACCCCTCTTTCTCTTAATGCATGGCAAGGACGTCACGATCCCGCAAGGAACTGAGCTTACCGTCTATATCAACGGAGACTTCGCCCTCGATGCCGCGAAGTTCGGCGGCCCTGCGGCCCCGACTCAGCCTGCCAAACCCCCGTCACCACCCGCCACCGTGCCCACGATAGTCCTCGTTGACCCCTCGGTGGAGAACCCCGGCGAAACGGTCGTTCTAACCACTTCTACCCTCACCATTCGCGGTGTGGTGACGGACCCTTCCGGTATTCCTGCGGTGACGATTAACGGCAATCCCGCAGGCTTGCGTCCTAAGGGCCCGCAGGCGGCTGCATTCTCGTCCGATCCGATTAAGCTGCAACCCGGGGAGAATGTATTTGAGATCGTGGCCACCGACGCCGCGCACGTCCAGGTCAAATTTACATTTGTGGCTCGCTACGGCCCGACCGTCCTTCTCTCCTCGCAAACCGTTTCCCGGTCCAATGGAAAAAGTGTCTCCAAGGAGAACATCCTCTCGCTTTTGAAGGGTGGAGTTCCCAGCGCGCGGGTGGCACAAATTGTGGGGGAGCGAGGAATCAATTTCGTCCCATCCGACGATGACATCAAGGAAATCCGCGCTGCCGGGGGGGGCGATGACCTCGTAGATGGCTTGGCGAAGGCAAAGCTCAGGCGATGAAGTCTGGGGGTAACGACGCGATCTGGCCCAGACGGTGGCTTTTTAGCGTCTGCCATTTCTTACTTAAGCCCTGCCTGGGCCAATAGGCCGAGAAACTGTTGGCGGGTCCGCATGTCAATCGATTCCGCCGCAAGCTTCCCGCTGCGATCGTAAATGAACGTTTTGGGGATGCCCATGACGTGGAACAGGGTGTTCACTTTCCGGCCGGGGTCGAGCAGGACCGTGTAGGAGACTCCCTGTCCAGCGATGAAGGGCTTTACCTTGCTCACATCTTCGTCAGAGATGGCGAGAATCACCAGTCCCTGCTTTTCGAACTGCTTGTGCAGCGACTCGAGGTCGGGCATCTCCTTGCGGCAAGGTGGGCACCAGGTCGCCCAGAAATTCACCAACACCACTTTCCCTTGCAGGCCCTTCAGACTCCACGGCTTGCCCTCCAGGTCCGTCAGAGTAAAATCCGCCTGCTGCCGCTTCTGGTCGTCCGCCTCCAATTCCGCCATGGCCTTCCCAAACTCGGGTGAATCCACGGAGGCCTGCACGTGCTCGTAGCGCAGCAATTGAGCCAGTTCGAGGTATGGCATGGCAGGCTCGCCACGCTCCTCCGGCGCCGGGTGCTCCGCCAGCGCGGCGGCCAGCGTCGTTGCCACCTCCTGCAAGGTGTCGTGGCCGAAGTCACCTTCGGTCGAGAGGTTCGCCAAGCCATCGGCGAGCGCCAGCTTGTTGCCTGCCGCCGGCAGCGCCCGAATGTCCAGGGCCAGTTGCTTGGTCTCCCGCGCCCGCGCGTCGTCGGGGAGGGAGCGCAGGCCATGCAATGCCTGCACGATGGGCTTCTCCTGCTCACTCCAGGAAATCTGTTGGCGCTGGGCATGCAGCCTTGATGGGGCAACCAGCAGGCACGCCACCCACACACCGGCCACTCCGATTGCCCAAAGGGTTGTCCTCCAACTGAACTTTGCCGGAAAGCCTTCTGCTCGCTGCCTCGTCATTTTCGAAGCCTCCCGCATGATTTGCTCGACGACGGCTCCCCACCGTTCGCGGGGCCGGGGCAAGAGAGCATTCTAACACCACGAGAGCGGGGAAAAATCGAGGATAACCATCTGCTCAGCGAGCCCCCTCTGGTAATATGTGCGGGACGAAATCCGAGGTACAAAACCATGCAATCCTCCAACGGCAATGATACCAATCGAAGGCAATTCTTGAAGTCCGCTGTGCTGAGTGGTGTGGGAATGGCGGCGGGCGTCACTGTTCCATCCGCTCGTGCGGACGCTTCGCAGAAACCTCTGGTTCTGGCGAAGCGGGGAAAGTCCTCCTACTCGATTCTCATTTCGGAAGCAGCCTCGCCCTCGGAGCACCGCGCCGCCGACGAGTTGCAGAGATTTATCGAAGAGATGACGGGGGCGCGCCTCCCCATCATCACCGATGCGGAGGAAGCGAACGGTGCCTTGGTGCTGGTTGGCGACAGCAAGCAAATCCGGAAGCTCGATTTGAAAATCCCGTTTGACGACCTCGGCGCTGAGGGCTTTGTGCTGCGCACCCAAGGGGACCACCTCATCATCGCCGGAGGTAAACAACGCGGAACGATGTATGGGGTCTACACGTTTCTGGACAGGTTGGGCTGCCGCTGGTTCACCACTGACGTAAGCGTCATTCCGAAAAAGCCCACTTTGGTCCTTGAGCCCCTGAATGAGTCTCAGAAGCCGGCCTTTGAATATCGCGAGCCCTTCTTCACCGAAGCCGCGGACAAAGATTGGGCGGCGCGCAATCAGGTGAACGGCTCTTTCCAGAAACTCGATGAATCCACGGGGGGCAAGGTCAGCTACTTTCCGTTCGTCCATTCCTTCTACACCATCCTTCCCCCCCAACAATACTTTCAGGATCATCCTGAATACTATGCGCTGGTCGACGGCAAGCGGCGGGGCGACGATGCGCAACTTTGTTTGACCAACCCGGACGTGCTCCGCCTGACCATCCAGACGGTCCTGAAGTGGATCGACCAACATCCCGAGGCAAGTATTTTTTCCGTCTCGCAAAATGACACCCGGGGTTGGTGTGAGTGCGAGAATTGCCGGCGCGTCGAGCAGGAAGAAGGCGGCGCGCACTCCGGGCCTATCCTGCGTTTCGTCAATGCCGTCGCCGCGGAGGTGGGCAAGACCCATCCCGACAAGCTGATTGATACCCTGGCTTATTGGTACTCGGAACCTCCGCCGCTCGAAGTCCGTCCTCTCCCCAACGTGCGCATCCGCCTTTGCCCGATCGGGGTATGCGAGGGTCATGCGTACGCCCGTTGCGTCCACGATCGATATTTCCTGAACGATCTTCAGGCGTGGGCCAGGATCACGAACCAGCTCTACATCTGGCATTATGTTACGAATTTCGCGCACTACCTTGCGCCCTTCCCGGACTTCGACGAGCTGGCTGCCGACCTTCCCATGTACAAGGAACACGGGGTGGTGGGGATCTTCCTGGAAGGAGATGCGGCCCCGGGCGGGGGCGGGGAAAACGCTGAGCTTCGCTCGTACATCATGGCCCGCCTACTCTGGAATCCGAATATAGAGGTTGACAAAGTATTAAAGGATATTATAGCTGCCTATTACGGTAGAGCCGCGCGGCCTATGCGCGCCTATTTCGACTTGCAGCATCGGCAGGTCAGGATGCCTCCCGAAGGGCAAGGCCACCACATGTGGATCTACACGCGTCCCGGCGCGCCATATTTGTCTCAGGAGTTTATAACCGAGGCAACGAAGCTTTTGGCGGAGGCCGAAGCCGCGGCCGACGACGAGGCCGTGCGGAAAAGGGTGCGGAAGGCTCGACTCTCCATTGACTACGTGAAGCTGATGCACGCGAAAGTCTTCGCCGTGCGCGACGGTTGGTACGCGCCGGAAAATCTCGATCAGCTCAAAGAGAGCTTCCGCGGCCTCTTGAAGGGCGCCCGCTCCTTCGGCATCACCGAATTCCACGAAGGGAGACGGCTGGAAGAGGACGAAGCAGAATTCGCCAAGTACATCAAACCCTATCGGGTGGCGACCTTGGAGAGTTCGTCGCTGCGCGTCGTCGTGGCGCCGGAGCTGAACGGGCGAATCATCAGCATCATCGACAAAGCCACCTCTACCGACGTCGTGCATCGTCCTGACCCGGGCGACCACATGTATCCCGACCTCAGCGGCGGGGCGGTGTTTGTTTACCCTGACTACGTCCAGCGCGAGCCCTACGACGCCATTTGGAAGTTGGAGCCGCAACCGGAGCCACGGGAGATTCATCTCACGGGGACATGTTCCAATGGACTCCAACTGAAGCTCACGATCCGGCTCCTCGCGGATCAGTCCGCCGTCCACACGGAAACCACGGTGGAAAACACCGGTAGTTCCGCCATCGACACGGTGCTTAACTTCCGGTGTGATTTCGACCCGAAACACCCCGCGGAGTCAGCGGTTATCTTCCGCAGCCAAGCGGGAAAAGCGATGCGGCAAGCAATGCTGCCGCCGGGAGAAGAGCCCAGCGGTTCCGAGTGGTATACGGATTCAGACCAGCCCGACGGTGAGTGGACTCTCGCGGGGGCGGAGACCCAACTGGCGGTCGTCAATCGTTTCCCCAAGGATCAAGTAACCCGCTGCTCGCTGAATTGGACGGCTAAAGCGGATAACCGGGTGACCATGGGCCTCTGGTCGGCCAAGCGCACCCTCGCCCCCGGTGAGACTTTGAAGCTGGAGGCCGACTACGGAATAAGCCCGTCGAAAGGCGCATGATGAAAACCAATCGCCGAGGATTCCTTCAAGCCACGGCAGCAACCGCGGCGGCCGGCGTTCTGCCTGCCGAGGCGCGGTCTTATTCGGATGGCGCGGATTTGGACGGATTCCAAATCGCCAAGCGCCACGCCATGGTTCGTGATCTGCCCACCCCGGATTTTTTCGAGGGAATGCTCCTGGGCAATGGCGACCTGGGGCTTTGCATCACAGTGCGGCCGGACGCGCTGGGTCTCCATCTGGGCAAAGAGGACTCCTGGGACATTCGGGTGAGCGAAGACCATTATCAATACGTGCTGCCTTTTGACGAACTGCTGAAGCTCTGGCAGCGCGCCAGTGACGAGGCCAAACGCCTGGGCAAGCCCGACATGATCGATCTCGAATACCAGATCGATTTTTTCCGTGACTACACTAACAAGGTCGCCTCATCTTACGAGAAATCATGGCCTCGCCCCTGGCCGTGCGGCATCGTGTGGATTCATTGGGACTCACGCCAGGTGCGCGTCCGGCGGCAGACCCTGGACCCTTCAAACGGCATGTTCACGCTTGAAATCGAGCACGATGATCTTCGCGGCCACCGCCAAAACGTGACGATGTGGTGCATGGTAAATTGGCATTCGGGCCACGTGCTGGTTTGGAGCGATGCCCCGGCGCCCATCGTCTCCATCGCCTACTTTCCCAACATCGACCTCCGGGCGCAGCTTCCGCCGCCGGAACTGGATGGCACCGCCGGAGAAGGCTTCGCGGAATTCTCCGGCTACCAACACTTTCCCGCCACCGTGCCGACGGAAGACAATCCCCATCCTGCGCGCACGGATCGAGATCGAAATTTCGCGCTGTGCGGCCGCGTCGCGGGCGGTTGGTCAATCGAGGGCCTGGGCGAAACGCAGGAGCGTCTGAAGAAATTGGAACCGGGCAGCAAGGCGGCTGACGAAGTGCCGGGTCCCTTCTCCGTGTTCCTCCGCAGCCAAAAGAAGCAGCCCTTGCGGCTGGACCTCACGCTCTTCACGCCTCGCGACCACGCGGCCAACGTGGCCTTCGCGAAGCAAGAAGCGGTGCGCCTTTCGCAGATTCCCCCCCAACAACTGGCGCGGGAAACCGAAACTGCCTGGAAGAATTTTTGGGCGCGCTCGGCGGTGGAGTTTGAAGACAAGGAATTGGAAGAAACCTGGTACCACAACCAGTATTTCCTGGCTTGCTGCCTGCGGGAAGGCAAGGTGGCGCCGGGGTTGTTCGGCAACTGGACCAGCGGCAAGATCGGCACCGCCTGGCACGGCGACTACCACATGAACTACAACACCCAGCAGGTTTTCTGGGGACTCTTCTCCAGCAATCACGTGGACCAGCACCTTCCTTACGTGGAGCTCGTTGAGAATCTTCTTCCCATGGCGCGCCGATATGCGCGGGAAAAGTTGGGTAGGCCCGGCGCATTTTTCCCGCATTCCGCCTACCCGGTTCCCAGCCAGGTGGTGCCCTACCCCGCGCCGCCCTGGGGTTACGAGGTTTGTGAGACGCCGTGGACGGTCCAGAGCCTCTGGTGGCAGTATCAGTACACGCTCGACAAGGATTTTCTTCGCCGCGTTTATCCCCTGCTGCGCGCCGCCACCGATTTCATCGTCGCCTTTGTGAAGAAGGAAGCCGATGGAAAGTATCACATCGTTCCCAGCGCCTCGCCGGAAAACTGGGGCTGCACGGTGGACTTTCGGCTCAACAGAGACTGCATCATGGATCTGGCGCTCTCGGAATTCCTTCTCGACGCCATGCTGGAGGCGTCACGAGTTCTCGAGCGCGATGAGAGCGAGCGCGCCCGGTGGAGCGAGGTCCGCGAGAACCTGGCGCCCTATCCGAAAACGCCGGGGCCGGGGGGTGAGGTGTGGCTCGACGTGCTGAACGCGCCTGCCGAGCACGTTTACAACATTCCCGTGACCCTTGCGCCGGTCTTTCCCGGCGACCAGGTGGGAATCGGCCGCCATGAAGAGCACCTGGAAATCGCCCGGCGCACCGCCCGCACGATTCGCCTGGAAGGTGGCAACGACCTGGTCTTCCAACCCTTGATCCGCGCGCGCCTGGGAATGCTCGACCTCGCATGGTTCAAGAATGAGGTTCGGTATTGCCGGCTGCCCAATGGCGTCTCGAACGACCGCGTCCGGCAAATCGATGGCCGGTACGATGACAGTACCAACTTCGACTTCATGATGCGCATGGGAATCTGGACGGAAAACCTGTCGCTGCCGGCGGTGCTCAATGAATGCATGGTGCAGAGCTACACCGGCACGCTCCGCCTTTTCCCCAACACCCAGGGTCTGGGACGCGCGCGCTTCCGCAACCTGCGCGCCGCCGGAGCCTTCCTGCTTAGCGCCGCGCACGATGGCAAAACGGTTTCCAGCGTGACTCTGTTCAGCGAGAAAGGGGCGACGGCCAAGCTGGAGAATCCCTGGCCCGGCAGACAGGTTAAGGTGACGCGGGTAGGGCACGAACAGCCGCTTACGGTTTCAACGAAGGGCAACGCGGTGCAATTCCCCACCGAGCCCGGGGGGGAGTATTGGATCGAACCGGTGTGAATGGGCTTGGGGGCGCGCTGCTCCTATCGGTCTTCGATGCCTTTCACAAGCTCCCGTAAAAGAGATAATAGCGTTTCGAAACGATTCTCGCTTTCCTCATCGGACACATCCCGGTCCGCCATCATGGCCTGAATCAGGCGATACTGGCCTTCATCTGCCATTTCTATCGCAAGTACATCTCTGATTCTTCCGATTGTTGCTTCCTCTCCGATTCTTGCGAGGTCGCGCCCGAGCAATCTGGCGCCTGCACGTACGTAATTGAAGCCCTCAATCTCCACCAAATCCATGTGCTCCTCGAAAAGTCGATCACGGTTTCCAGCGTCGAGGTAGTTCTCAAGGATGTATGCCATGTCTACCGCGTCTCTAACTCTTTCCTGAGGGCGATCCGCCCATGAGACAAGCTTCATGATCGTCAAACCGGGAGTAGACGCCACCAGGATGTCGAGAGGTGGGCTGGCTCTCATCCGCACTTTAGGCGCCGCCCGGAAGGCGTCCTCAAATCCCACCATATTCATCACGACATCCTCATCCGGTGGCCAACGAATCTCTCCCTTGGCGTCGGCGATTCCTCCGAATGGCAAGATATCGATGAGCAATTCGCCTCGGTACCGCAGCCGCTGGACTTCCCTGGTTTGTTTGAATTGTCCACTGGTCAAAAGTAATTCCTTCAATTTCTCAAACTCACCCCAACTGGCGACGCGCAGGCCGAAATCTTTGTCCAGCGTGGCCCGCTTGCTGGGTAGCCCGTGTCCTAACTCAAGGATCAAGTCTCTTGCGGTTGCGCCCACCACGAAAAACGGAATCTCCAGCGAGCCTGCCGTCTCGCTGAGCGTTGCAAAGAGAGCGAGGGATACCGGATCAATCTTCCCGGACAAGTCCAGCAAGCTGCTCATCGTATATCCGCCTTGCCGTCTCAATGTTCCGAGCGTCCCCGGTTGCCAGCAGGTCGGCGTAAACAAGCAAGGGGTGTACGATCTCGGGGTTGGTCCAATCACACTTCGTATCCCAGAAGGCCTTTAGTATTTCGACGTTTCCTCTTGGGTCTGTCCGCAATCGGTTGGCGGCTAAAAATTTCCCGGGCAGATCCCGGATGTACACCGTCGCCAACTCCGGCTTCAGGTAACCCGTTAGGCGTGCTCCACCTATTTCCCCTCCCCAATACGCGCGAAAGTCGCCGATGCGCGTCTGCTCCCACCATTTCGGATTGGGTGCAGCATACTTCCCAAGGAGCAGTCTGGGCCGTAGCTGGTTGGGATATGCCGCCACCCAACGTTCCAGCAATTGTTGTTTGTGGATCAATCTTCGTCGGCGTTTACCCATTTCCAGAAGATGGCCGAGCCTTGCCAGATCATCCAGAACCCATGCCACCGTGCCTAGCGCCACATGGGTAGTCTGCGCTATCGTTCGGAAGGGTGCACCAGCCAGTTCCTGCCGGCGGAGCAACGCGTATACTACTTTCAGGCCAGCCGGCGCAAAAGCGCGGGTGGGCCTTTCCCTGGGGAATCTCTGGGGCGTGTGACCTTTCATGTAAATAAAAATGGGGGGGGCGTTCAGGTACGCATTTCCCAAGGTGTCCAGGAATGGGACATCCATCTGTTTCAGCCGCTCTGCCATGTTCGGGTTCACATACGGTGTTACCAAGAGGACTTTTCCCGGAAGCCGTTTCATCTGTTCAATGGCCAGGCCAAGAGTTTGAGTGTCCAGCAGGCGCTTCACTTCCGCATCGAAGCGCCTCTCCGCGTGAGGGAATTCAAAGCGCAATCTTGCAGCCGCTTGAGGCCGGTCTCGCCGGGGCTTCAATCGCTCGAAACGCACACGAATTCCGGTGGTCCGGCGAAATGCCTCAATGGCCTTCTCTAAGAGTTCGGTTTCGGTCTCGCGAAACTCCATTTTCGACAACCCCCCGATTCTTGCCCTGGAGAGGAAAGTTCACTTTCAAACGATGTTCATTATAAATGAACAATACTAAAAAATGAACAAAGCTTTTTAGAACGGTACGCCGGGTTGGGGATGAAAAACCCTGTACTGAGATTGGCCAAACTGAACCACTCCTCGGAGGTTAGGTAGCGGTTCAGTATGACGTCGTAGCGGCGAGTTTATGCGTCAACTGACGGACCCATGGGCGGCGCAAAGCCGCCTCTATGTCAAACTGAACCACTATGGGGGTTTTGCAAACATTCCTGCCTTCCTCCGCCTGTGGTATATTCCGGGGTCTGACTCTAAAATCACGCGACGCGTAAATGCTGATCCCTTTAACGCCGGTCCGGTTGAAGCGGCACGCGGCGCAAATATTTGGCCGCAAAGTCGGTGTCGTGTGCGGTGAGGATCGCTTCACGTATCGGGAGTTCAACGAACGCGCGGACCGGCTTTCTGCCGCGCTCTTGCGCCTGGGAGTGCAAAAAGGTGACCGCGTTGCTTACCTCAGTTTCAATTGCCATCGCCTGCTGGAGGCCTACTACGGGGTGCCGCAGATCGGCGCCATCCTGCTGGCGATGAACATCCGCTTGAGCCCGGAGGAGTTGACTTACATTCTGAATGACGCCGCCCCGCGCGCGCTCTGCTTCGATCCCGAATTCATCCCTCTGGTGGAGGCCCTGCGGCCGCGGGCGCCGTCCGTGGAACGCTACATCTCCTTGCGCGATGCCAAGCCGGCCTGGGCGCTGGATAAGTCCTATGACGAGCTGCTGGCGGCCTCCGCGCCCGCTGATATCGATTTCCGCGAGATTGATGAGAACTCGGTGGCCGAGCTCTTTTACACCAGTGGCACGACAGCGTTTCCCAAGGGGGTCATGCTCACCCACCGCAATCTCTACCTGCACGCCTTTTACACCGCCCTGGGGATGCGGGGCTCCGATCACGATGTGCATCTCTACACCGTGCCGCTCTTTCACGTGAACAGTTGGGGCGCCCCGCACATCTTCACCCTGTTGGGCGGACGGCATGTGATGATCCGGAAGTTTGACCCGCCGACGGTTTTGGATCTCGCCCAGCGCGAGCGCGTCACGCACCTCCACTTGGTTCCCGCCATGGCCATTGCACTGCTGAATCATGCGGATTTTCCCCGCTACGACCTAAGCAGCGTGCACAATGTCATGATCGGAGGCGCTCCCGCCAACACTGCCCTCCTTCAGGAAGTGGTAAAGAAAATTCCCGGTTGCACCGCCATGGGAGGGTACGGGCTGACGGAAACTTCGCCCGTCATCACCATTGCGCACCTCAAGGAACATCTGGCCGATGACGCCGAGGAGGAGAAACTGCGCCGCAAGGCGACGGCAGGCTTCGCATTCGCAGGCAGTGAAATTCGCGTGGTCGATCTCGAGGGGCGTGACGTCGCGCCCGACCGCCGGCAGGTGGGCGAAGTGGTGGTGCGCGGCGACGTGGTGATGGAAGGTTACTGGCGCCAGCCGGAAGCCACCGCCGCGGCCATTCGCGACGGCTGGTTTCACACCGGGGACCTGGCCGTGCTCGATGAGGAGGGTTACATTCTCATTGTCGATCGCGCCAAGGACATGATTCTGAGCGGCGGCGAAAACGTGGCCTCGGCGGAAATTGAGCGCGTACTTTACCAGCACTCCGCCGTCCTGGAATGCGCGGTCATCGCCATTCCGGACGAACAATGGGGAGAAGTCGCCAAGGCCGTCATCACCCTGAAGGCAGGCCGCCAAGCCAGCGAGGCCGAAATCCTGGACCATTGCCGAAAACATCTGGCGGGATTCAAGATTCCCAAGTCGATTGAATTCGCTGATGCCCTGCCGAAAGGCGGGACGGGGAAAATCCTGAAAAAGGTTTTGCGCGAAAAATACTGGACGGGCCAGGAGCGGCACGTGCATTAGCCCATTTTGGATTTTGGATTTGCGATTTTGGATTGAAGTGACCTGATACAATCACCGCTTATGCCTTCTCTGTCTGGGCTCGAAGGCTCCGCCATTCAAGAATCGGAACCGCTGAAGCCGTACACGACTTTCAAGATCGGCGGACCGGCACGGTATTTTGCCTTTGCCGCCGCAAAGGAGGAATTTCTCGGGGTCCTGGAGTTTGCCGGCAAGCGTTCCCTACCGCTTTTTGTGCTCGGTGGGGGCAGCAACATCCTGGTGAGTGACCGGGGCTTCGAGGGCATGGTGGTGCATCCGGCTTGCCGCGGGATTGAAATCCAGCACGAAGACGCCGACGCGGTGACCCTGCAAGTCAACGCCGCTGAAACTTGGGATGACCTGGTTCAACACACCGTGGAACGGAACTGGTGGGGAATTGAAAACCTCTCCCACATTCCCGGGCAGGCGGGGGCGGCGTTGGTACAAAACATCGGTGCGTATGGCCAGCAGGTGAGCGACGTCGTACAGTCGGCGCGGGTGATGGAGCTCTCTACCGGCGAGATTCATCTTCACAGCGCTGCCGATTGCGGGTTTGGCTACCGGCGCAGCATTTTCAACACGACGGCGCGCGGCCAACTGATCATTGTGGGGTTGACGCTGCGTCTCGCCAAGCACGGACGCCCGCAGCTTGACTATCCAGACGTGCGGACTTATTTCCAGGAGCGCGCCACGAAGCAGCCGTCGCTCACAGAAATCCGCCAGGCGATCATCGCGATCCGCGACCGGAAGTTTCCCTTCCCACGCGAGGAGCGAGGGGGGAATGCCGGGTCATTCTTCAAGAATTTATCGCTCCTCGAAGGCGAATACGAGACGCTGCGCGAGATGCTCCGGCGCAACTTTCCGCCGCGCGACTTCGAGCGGCTGGAAGAGCTACGCAATCGATTTCCGCAGGGGGACCGGATCAGGATTCCCACGGCGTTTTTGATCGAAATCTGCGGCCTCAAGGGGCATCGCATCGGCGGCGCGCAGGTGAATGAAACCCAGGCGCTGGTGCTGGTCAACCAGGGCGGCGCGACGGCGCAAGACGTGATCGCCCTGGCCCAGTACGTCCGAAAAACGGTGCGAGCGCGAACCGGCATGGTCCTCGCCATTGAACCGGAACTCGTAGGCTTTACCAGGCAGGAATTGGCGGAAATCAGTAAGTGGTAGGCGCAATCCCACGGCTGGCTCGCCGTGGGCCAAATGACACCGCCCGCTACGCGGGCTGGCTACCGACGGTGCTTATCGTGGCGCCTATGCCCCTTGGGGGAGAGGCGCCGTTTAAGGACAATACATGCTGACCACTCGTATGTTTTTTCCCGACCTCAGAGCTATGCAATGCGCGAGCCTGCTTTTTGCTCGTCACTCTTCACTGGTCACTCGTCACTCGGTCGCTCTGGCGTTCCTGTGGCCCCAGCCGCTGGCGCCCGTGCACAATCTGCTATTTTCCGCGCTCTTCGCCACTGTGCCGCTGGCCGTGGTCCTGATCCTGATGGGCGGGCTGCGCAAAAGCGGAGCGTTGTCCGCCGCACTGGGCTTAGCGACAGCATTCCTGCTGGCCATTTTGGTGTGGGGCATGCCGGCGCCCTTGGCGGCCATGAGCGGGTTGTATGGATTGGCCTATGCCGTCTGGCCGATCCTCTGGATCGTCTTTTCGGCGTTGTGGCTCTACAATCTTTCCGTCAACATCGGCAATTTTGATTTGTTGCGGCGATGGATGAGCGAGCACGCCTCCGGCGACCCCTGCGTTCAAGCCATCCTGGTGGCGTTTTGTTTCGGCGCCTTGCTGGAAGGCACGTCGGGCTTTGGGTCTCCCGTCGCCGTGGCGGGATTTCTGCTGCTCGGCCTGGGCTTCACGGCGCGCCAAGCGGTAACCCTCGCCCTGATCGCCAATACTACGCCGGTGGCATTCGGCGGCTTGGGAATCCCCATCGTGGCGCTGGCCGGGGTAACCGGCCTCAACCTGATGAAGCTTTCCGCCATGGTGGGGCGGCAGCTACCTTTTCTCTCCTTGATCCTGCCGGCCTATCTCGTTTGGGTCGTCGCCGGCGGCAAGGGACTGAAGAGGGCATGGCCGATTGCCCTGGTGGGCGGCGCAAGCTTTGCGCTGGCCCAATTCGCTTGCTCGAATTACTGGGGACCTTACGCAGCGGACATCGTCGCCGCCATGTTCTCCACCGCCTGCGTGGTGGGGCTTCTGCGGATTTGGAAACCCGCGTCATTGCCGGTTGACGCGAGCGCGGCGAGAGCCGGGAACTCACCCCCGCCGGAAGCGGTCCTGACCACTGGGCAATCCTTCGCCGCCTGGGCGCCCTGGGTGCTGCTGGCGGCGGTGATGGTCGCCTGGTCTTACTTCCACCTTTTCACGCTTGGCCAGAAGACGCTGCTGGTCCCTCACCTGCACAACGCGGTGTTCATCACGCTCTACAATAAACCCTATGCCGCGGTATTCCCCTTTCAACCCCTGGCCGCAGGAACCGCAGGCCTCACGGCGATGCTCCTGACCGCCCTGCTTTTCCGCGCTCCGCCACGGGCCGTTCTCGAATCCGGAATCAAGACTCTCCGCCAGCTCCGCATGCCGGGGTTGACCGTGGGGCTCATCGTGGCCTTGGCGTATCTATACAACTACTCCGGGATGGCCTACACGCTGGGCGCGGCCTTGGCGGGCTTGGGAAAACTCTTCCCCTTGGTCAGCGGGTTCCTGGGGTGGGTGGCCTGTTTCCTGAGCGGCAGCGATACCTCCAGCAATCTCCTATTCGGAAACCTCCAGGTGGCCGCCGCCCATCAGATCGGCGTGAGCCCCATCCTGCTGGCCGCCACCAATTCCTCCGGCGCGGTCACCGGGAAGATGATCTCTCCGCAGAATATTGCGGTGGGAGTTACCACCGTGGGCCTGGTGGGGCATGAGGGCGACGTGGTGCGCTCCACCATCGGCCACAGCTTGCTGCTGGCCCTGCTGCTCAGCCTGATCGCTTTCGCGCAAGCCTACTGGTTGAAATGGATGATTCCGTGAGTCGAGGAAGTCTCAGAACAATCAGCCTTCCGGCGTTTTCGGATCCCGTTCCGTGGTAGACTCAACCTGGAGCGGACCCATGGACCGATCTAATGACTGGTTCGCACAGGCGGAAAGAGACCTGGAGTTCGGGCACGGACAGTCAGGACTTGCTTGATCATGCGCGACGAATCCTGGAGTTCTGTAGAAGTCAGATTCATCGACCTGGACCAAGTGCTCCCTGACTTGCGCAACGCCGCCACGGAGGCCCAGCGCGTGCATCCGGAGGTGGTCAAGGTCTCTTTGTTTGGCTCCCTGGTTAAGGGGAACTGGACGGCGGACAGCGATGCGGACTTGATGGTCGTTGTCCGCAAGGAATTTCCCGACTTTGTCCGCAGCCGCACCGCCTACCAGATCTTCACCTCTTCGATCCCGACCGACACACTGGTTTATTCCGAGCGCGAATTCGAGCAACTTCGAGCTGACCCCTCCAGCCTCGTGGCGCAAGAGCTCCCCTTCATGGCGGAGTGGTGATGATGTCCGGCCAGCAAGGCGCAAATACGGACTCACTCGAAACATCGTTACCCGTTGGCAGCGTAGCGCGCCCCCGCACCTCCACCCTTCGGGCGCTGATTGAAACGCTGCGCCCGCAGCAGTGGGTCAAAAACGGATTCATCTTTGCCGCCCTTATTTTTTCCCAGAGCCTCACGCGCTGGGATCGTTGCCGGCAGGTGCTGATGGCAGCTCTGGTGTTCTGCCTGGTCTCCAGCGCCGTGTATGTTCTGAATGACATTATGGACGCCTCGGAAGACCGCCAACATCCCTCCAAAAAGCTCAGACCCATCGCCTCCGGCCGGGTCAGCGCAACGATGGCGGGAATCGTCGGCGCGATCGTGGGCGCCGTGGGGCTGATCGCTGCCTGGAGGCTTAATACGAGCTTCTTTGGAATCGTTGGGGCATACGTGGCGCTCAACGTTCTCTATTCAACCTTCCTGAAGCGGGTTTTTCTGCTGGATGTGTTCATTGTGGCAGCGGGGTTCTTATTTCGAGTGATTGCCGGCGGGGTGGTGATTCACGTTGCCATTTCCCCCTGGTTGATTGTGTGCACGACGCTGCTGGCGCTCTTCATTGCCCTCAGCAAACGCCGCCATGAACTGGTTCTTTTGGGGCGCCGCGCCTCGGACCACCGGGCTATCCTAAGTGACTACTCGCCGTATTTTCTCGACCAGCTCATTAGCATCGTCACCGCCTCGACCGTAGTTACGTATGCGCTCTACACCCTGTCCCCGGACGTCCAGATCAAATTCCCCGGTAAACGCTTGGAGTTGACCATTCCATTCGTCTTGTTTGGTATTTTTCGTTATCTCCACCTCATCCACCATCGCGACCAGGGAGGAAATCCCACCCGGTCTCTGTTTACAGACCCTGTATTATTATCGGTGGTGCTCTTGTGGGCGGCCGCCGTTGTTTTGATCATTTATTTGTAGCTGTCAGCTATCAGCACTCAGCGATCAGCTTTCAGCTTTGTCAATCTGAAGGCCTATAATGCGGACGTAGATTCCTGACCGCTGATCGCTGAAAGCTGATAGCTGACCACTGACCGCCAAATGAACCCTAACTTCGCAACCGAATCGCTCTCCGGCTGGGGCCGTTATCCGGTAGAGACGTGCCATCTCTTCCGGCCGGAGAAACGCAGCGAGGTGGCGGCCACCCTGGCATCGGGCCTGCAAACCTCCTACATTCCTCGGGGCCTGGGGCGCAGCTACGGCGACGCCGCTCTGAACGAAAACGCCGGCGTGATCTGGCCCATCCTGCTGAACCGGTTTCTCTCCTTCGACCCCGCTTCCGGCGTGCTCGAATGCGAGAGTGGCGTCAGCCTTGCCGAGATCATTCAATTCTTCCTTCCGCGCGGATGGTTTCTGCCCGTGACGCCGGGAACAAAGTATGTGACCGTGGGGGGGGCCATTGCCGCGGACATTCACGGCAAGAACCATCACCGGGACGGATCTTTTTCCAATTTCGTTCTGGATTTCCGGCTGCTCACTCCCACCGGCGAGGTTCTGGTCTGCTCAACGGCCGCGCATCCCGAGATTTTCTGGGCGACGGTGGGCGGGATGGGCCTGACCGGGGTCATCCTGAGCGCGCGGCTGCGGCTGCGACGGGTGGATTCGGCCTATGTCTTCGTGGACTTTTTGAAAGCCCCGAATCTCGAAGAAGCCTTGGCAACGATGGATGCGTCCGACGAGCGCTATGATTACTCGGTGGCGTGGATCGATGCCCTCGCCACAGGCAAGACCATGGGGCGCAGCGTCCTGATGCGGGGCAATCACGCGCCACAGGCCGAGTTGCCGGCGCGGCTGCGGAATTCGCATTCCGGATTCCGCATTCCGCATTCCGAAATGCAGCATCAGCAATCCGGGATGCAGAATCCGCAACCCGAAATGCCGTATCCTCTTTCCGGAATTCGGAATCCGCAATCCGGAATCGGGTACGCTCCGGCAGTCCCTACCCGTCCCCAATGGAACCTCTTCTTCGACTTCCCTTCGGGGGCGTTGAACCGGCTGACCGTGAAGGCTTTCAATACCGCCTACTACGCCTTTCACCACACCGCACCACGGCAACTGGTGAGCTTTGAAAAGTTCTTTTATCCGCTCGATGCCATCAACCAGTGGAACCGGATGTACGGCAAGCGCGGTTTTGTCCAGTACCAGATCGCGCTTCCCCAGGCGAGTGGCGGCGCGGGCCTGCGCACCATTCTTGACCGGTTGGCGCGCTCCGGACGCGCGTCGTTCCTGGCCGTCCTGAAGCGTTTCGGCGACGCCGGCAACGGTCTGCTTTCCTTCCCGCTGCGCGGCTACACATTGGCTCTGGATATTCCCGCCGCTCGCGGCCTGGTTCCCTTTCTCCATGAACTCGACCGGATGACCCTGGATCACGGTGGGCGCATCTATTTGGCGAAAGATGCGGCGGTACGCGCCGAGGATTTTGCCGCCATGTACCCCCAGCTCGAATCCTTCCGCGCCCTCCAGCGGAAATTGGACCCAAAGAGATTGTTCTCTTCCTCGATGGCGCGGAGGCTGAAGATTTGTGATTGGTGATTTGTGATTGGTGACTGGCGATTGAAGGTGGTGGATTGAGGATGGTCGACTGGTGGTCCTCGATATTCGATTGTTTCAATCGACAATCGCCAATGATCAATCACCAATCACAAATCACCAATCACAAATCACCAATCACCATTGAAGGTGTCATTGTGCCGACCGTTCTAATCCTGGGCGCTAATGCCGGCATCGGCCGAGCCTTGGCGGGGGAATTTGCCTCGCACCAGCACGACCTCATTCTCGCCGGCCGCGACCTGGAAGAGTTGCAAGCTCTCGCCTCCGACCTGAGCCTGCGCCATAACGTGAGCGCCCGCGCCGAGCGCGTCGATGTGCTGAACTTCGACGCCCTGGAATCCGCGCTCGCGGCGTGCATCGCTCCGGCCGGCGATTCGCTGGAGGGAGCCGTCCTCTGCATCGGCTCCCTCGGAGATCCTGAGACGGCCCGGAAGGATTTGAACGAAGCGCGCCGGATTCTCGATACGAACTTTACCGGATCGGCGCTTGCCCTCGAGGTCCTGGCCAACCATTTTGAGCAGAAGCGCAAGGGATTCATCTGCGCGCTCTCTTCGGTGGCCGGGGACCGCGGCCGCCAGAGTAATTACCTCTATGGCTCCGCCAAGGGCGGCCTGACAACTTATCTCCAGGGTCTGCGTAATCGGCTTTATCACAGCGGGGTCCACGTCGTTACCGTGAAACCCGGTTTCGTCGATACGCGCATGGTATACGGAAGGGCTAAACTGCCGCTGGTGGCTCCTCCCGAGGCCGTGGCGCGGAGTATTTACCACGCTGTGAAAACCCGGAAGGATGTGGTTTACGTTCCTTGGTTCTGGAGGGTCATAATGTCCGTCGTGTGCATGATTCCCGAAAGGCTATTTAAGAAATTCAAAATGTAAGGTATGGCATTCCGCGTGCCGATTATGTTAATGGTGGAAACTGGAACGCTGTAGGGGTGTCCGACCCTGTGACCCCCTCGGAATTAGAAAGTGTACGGGAAGAGGTTTTTTTATAGTGGCTTGGTGCCCTTCTTGAACTCGCGGGTACCCCGGCCAGAGCAAGAATTGAGCAGGTCTTGGGATTTTACAGACGACAGAAAATGGCAACCAACCGCATATCCCGACTGACAATAATTGGCAGGGTCAGCTTGTTGGGAGCGAGCGCGGGGGTGGTTCTTGGGCTGTTCGAGGCCGCTTGTCTCCGCCTCACACCCATTCCTTTGGCTCTTCAAAAGCCGCATGTTCCCCCCTCGTTCTGGTTCTTTGCTCCCCTTCTGACCTCGGTGACTTTTGGGTTGCTGGGGCTGCTAGCGGGTTTCCTCGCCGCCTTGCCGAGACGCCGCTTTCTCGGAATGGCATTTATCGCCGGCTTCCTCGGTTTGACTGGCGCCTACGTAGCGTTTGTGCTGGGATTCTCTCAAGCTGGAAGCGCCTGGTATCTTCCCATCCGGCATTTCATCACTCCCAGCATCGTGTTCACGGTGGTTTTCGCATGGACCTGGCCCGCTCTCTGGGCTACCCGGAAACCTGATTCTCCGTTGGGCTTGTTGGCAGATGTGCCACAGCGACTTTGGTCGCGGGTGGTCGTTGCCTCGATGGCCACGCTGGTGGTCGCCCTGGGAATCAGCCATCTCCCGGATCACTTGGCCGGTCCTACCGCTCACGCCACGGGCAGAAATTCGTCGCCCAACATCGTCCTGATTGTGTGGGACACCACGCGCGCCGACCATTTTTCTTCTTACGGTTACTCTCGGAATACCACGCCCAACGTCGATCAGTTCGCCAAGCGCGGAGTCCTTTTTGAGAATGCCATCTCCGCCTCGTCATGGACTCTGCCCGCCATGGCTTCCGTGTTTACCGGCCTTTTGCCCCACCAGCACGGCGCCGAATCGCAATGGGCGTTAGGAAACGGGCCGCGCACGTTGGCGGAAGTCCTTAGTTCAGGGGGCTACGAGACGGCGGGCTTTAACAGTAATCCCTATTTCGGCCTCACCCCCTGGGGACTGGCCCGAGGCTTTGAAACCTATATCGACAGTGCCAACACCCTGGGCTACGGCTTGGATGCCAGCCGCGCCGGCAGCGAGTTCATCGAGCCTCTTACCAAGAAGTGGTCCCACCGCCGCCGCGTTAACCAGTTCACCGCCCTCCAACTTAACGAGCAGGTTTACCGCTGGTTCGATCACCGCTCCGACCGCCCCTTTTTCCTCTTCCTCAATTACAACGATGCCCATGACCCTTACGAGCCCCCCCCCCCTACGATCACCTTTACGGGCAGGCTTCCGAGTACGCCAAACATCTGCTGCGAGCCACAAGTTATTCCCGCTTCTCCCTCCCCCCCGGCGAGCGTGAAGGATTGATCGCCGCTTACGACGGCAGTCTGCACTACATCGATAGCCAAGTGGGAGAGTTGCTGCGGTTTCTGGAGCGTTCGCCTGGCTGGTCCAACACCTACATCATCATCACCGCCGACCACGGGGAAGGGTTCGGCGAGCACGGCACCTATACGCATGGCTGGGGCCTGTATCGCGAGGTCCTGCACGTGCCCCTGATTATCGCCGGCCCGGGGATCCCCCAAAGCCTCCGGGTCAGGAACATTGCCAGAACCCCGCAGATCTTCTCGACGGCGCTCGAAATGGCGGGGATGAAGAGGGCGGTTCTGCGACGCACCAGCCTGATCCGCTTATGGAATCCCGGCTATGTGCCGGACAATCCCGATGAGCCCACCGTCTCGGAAATGGTTGATAACAACGGCTCGCCTCCCCCAGGCGTGATCAGCGTTACCACGCGGGAATGGCAATTCATTTGCCACCCAGGTGATCAGCGCAACGGGCTTTACCATTGGCCCACCGACCCCTTGGAGCAGCAGAACCTCGCGGGTTTGCCGGAGAATCAAGCCTTAATGGAACGTCTCAAGGCGAGCTTGCTTTCGATTGTCGAACGGTCCTACCGGCCCTGGCGCGACGTCAACTACTTGCTGGCATTTTCCGGATCTAACTTTTCACCGGACCTGGAGGCCAGGAAATCGATTCCAACTCCCCCAGGGGGACCATTTCTTCCTCTGGAAGCCGGAGCAGAGCAAACCCTTTTCGCCGCGAACCCGGAGACTCCCCAATCCAATAGCAAGAAACCTGACAAAGAATTGCTGGAGAGCCTTCCTTACGACGCGCGTTGATGGGGCACGAGGCCGGTGGCACGCCCGCGCATTTAGGAATTAGTCACTGCCCTCGGTCCTCGGTAGTGGGTCATTTTGATGTAGAGGCGGCTTTACGCCGCCATTTGGCGAGGTAAACTCGCCGCTCCACCATTAAATTGACCGACTACCCTCAGTCCGGCGAGATTGCAAGCCCGGAAATGCTATGCTAGAGTCGCACCTTTTATATCAGTATGACGCCAATCCACTCCGACACTTCACCGAAAACCCACAACTCAGCGGTGAGCCCGATTCCGTTCACTCGCGCTGATCTGGGGGCGGTGGCGCTGCTCGTCGCGAGCGTGGCGGGCATGTTCTGGAAGGCCATTTTCACCCCCGCGGTATTCTTTTATCGCGACATCTCTAATTACACTTATCCTACAACTTATCTCATCCGTGAGCTCTGCCGGCACGGCTCGCTTCCCTATTGGAATCCTTATTTGAATTACGGCCAACCCGTGCTGGCGAATCCCAATCTGCTTTTTTTCTATCCCTCCACACTTCTCATCCTGCTTCTCCCTTTCGATCTCGCCTTCACGTTGCACTTCGTTGTGCATTTTGCTCTGGCGGGAATCGGAGCCTACCTGCTGGCGCGCGCCTGGGGGCAGTCATACCTGGCGGCGTTTTTCGCAGCTTCGGTCTTTGTTTTCAGCGGGCAGGTGCTCTCCCTGGGCAACTTCTATAACACGGTGGCCTGTTGTGCCTGGATTCCCTGGGCCTTGCTGGTAACCGACCACGCGCTGGAAAGCCGACGCCTGCGTTCCTGGGTCCTGCTGGTTGTGGTTTTTTCGCTGCAATGGCTGGCCGCTGAACCATTCACGATGATGGCGACGTTTGGCCTTTCGTTCGCTTACGCTTTTTATCGCTGTTGCACACGGGATAGGCTTTGGTCCAAGGGAAACTTGCGGCTGCTCACGATGTTCTTCCTGGTAGGCTGCGGAATGTTGCTGCTCTGTGCGGTACAGTTCTTGCCCGCCGCCGACATGCTCAATCATTCTCACCGCGCCAATGGCCTGAGTTTCTTCGAAACCGCCACCTGGTCGGTGAATCCGCTTTCCTTCCTGGAAATTCTTACGCCGAACTTCTCCGGCACTGTCCTGGCAGGCCCCCCCGGCTGGATTTGGCAGATATCGGATCGAAACGATCCCTACAATATTTCGAATTTCCTCGGGTTCGTGCCGCTCTTCTTTGCGTTGGTGGGCTGGGCAATGGGCACCGACCGCCGGCGCAATTTTGTTGCGGGTGCGGCGGGCATTCTCCTGTTGATTTCCCTGGGTCACTTCACTCCGGTTTACGCCCTGGCCCGCTTGCTTCTGCCGCCACTGGCTGTAGTTCGCTTCCCCGTAAAGCTGATGGTGCACGTAACTCTCCTGGTGGCGATTCTTGCCGGGTGGGGGTTCGATGCCTTGCGTTGCGCGGCTGCCCCCTGGAAGGCATCCTGGAACCGCCTTACCTTGCCCCTCCTGATTTTCTTGGGCTGCACAGTTCTGACTCTAGGCGTAGCCTGGCTCGCGCCCGGTTTCATTAAGACACCGGAGGCGTGGGAGTTACACCGCTTTGCGAACATCCCCTTTAACCTCGACTCGGTCCCGGATTATCTGGTTACCATGCTCCGCTGGCAACTGCCCGGCCTGGCCGGATTCTGCTTGGGCGGGCTTATGCTGATCACCGGCCTAGGACAGGGGAAGACGTGGGCGCGTCCGGGGGTATATGCCTTTGCGCTGCTGGCCATAATCCAACTGGTTATGGTGAACTCCGATGCGAACCCCACGGTGCCGAAGACCTTTTACACTTATCGGCCTCCCGTGCTGGACGAATTCAAGGACCCACCCGGAACCTATCGTTTCCTATCACTGGGGGCAAATCTGCAATCGTCCGATGCCCCGAGCCTGCAATCCTTTGTCAGTTTTCAATCCCTTCCCGGCGCGGAGGGTTTCTCGGAGCTCGCACAGGGGGAGTTCCAAACGCGGCTTCAACTTTTCACCGGCTCAATGTTTTATCACGTGGAGGGAAGCTTTAACCTCGACCCGGAGCGCTCGGTACCTCCCTTTCTCTTCGACGTCAAGGTCTACCTCCTCCGCAGGAAGTCCGATCCCCTGCCCTTCAACTGCCTGCTGGGCCGCATGAATGTGAAGTACATCATTCGCGCCACACCCGCAGATACCGGCGTCATCCGTGTCATCGGCAACGTCTTTAATGGATCCGAGGTGCCCAATCCGTTGTACGAGGATTTGTGCTTTGTACCGCGGACCTACGTGGCGGCCAATTCCCTGTTTTTGACGAATTCCGACAAGACGTTGGACGATCTGGCCTCTCCGGATTTTGACGCGCTCCACACCGTGATCCTTGCGGCACCGGCAGGTTCCGCGCCTTCCGTAAGCGGTGCCAGCCCCGCCGGGCAAGTCGAAATCATGCATTGCGATCCCAGTTCCGTCACTCTTCAGGCGCGACTCTCCCGCCCTGGCTATGTCGTCTTGCTCGACCGGTACGATCCAAATTGGCAAGCTACGCTCGACGGCCACCCGGTGCCCGTCATCCGCGCCAACCAGATCTTTCGCGCCGTCTATGCCGTCGAGGGGAAGCACGACATCATATTCCATTACCAGCAACGCGGGCTGAAGTCAGGCATGATCCTGTCGTTGGCGACATTGGCTGCTCTTACGGTTTTGTACGTTCTCAATCCCCGGCTTGCGTGGATTCCATGAATCAGGGCGACAAACTCGCAGGCCCCGTCAGCTCCCGGACAAGAAACCTCTCCCTCGCCGCCGGTGTCTTCCTGGCAGTCCTTGGGGTCTATGTACTCGCCAACGCCGGCCGTATTGACATCATCGATGGTCAGGCCCGATACGATGTTGCCATGAACTGGTTGCTGATGGGCCGGCCAATTCTGTTGGATCCGGCGATGATAAGGTGGGGGGGAGTCAGGGGTAAGGGAGGGTTCGCCTATTCTTACTTCGGGCCCCTGGGATCGCTCGCCGGCGTGCCGCTCGTGTGGGCTGGGACATTTTACGACGATCCGCCCGGCGAGGCTACTCGCTTCCTGTTCTCTATGACGACCACCGTTTTTGGTGCGCTCGCTGCCGCCATCCTGTTCCTTTTCTATCTCAAACTGGGCGTAGCGGTGAAAGAGGCCCTGGCATGGACGGGGGTTGCCGCCTTTGCCACGCTCCTTTGGTCAGCTTCGGAAACGACCAATGATAATGCCCAGCACGCTTGCCTCGTGCTGGCGGCAGTGTTCTTGGGCTTTCTCAGCGCCGAGCGCCGATCCCCGTACTTTGCGGCGCTCGGGGGATTGGTGGCCGGACTGCTATTCACTTATCAAGAGTATTTCGCCCTCATTATGCCCTTGCTCGCACTTTCCACTATGGACATGAGGGGTTGGTGCCGCAAGGGTCACACCGGCGGCGCGGAAGTACTTCTCCGTCCCCTCTGGCTGCTTTTGAAGTTGGATGGCCCGGCGGCGCTCCGCGAGTTCAAAAGACCCACCGGGCTCTCGCCCGAGGGGACCCGCGCGTTTCATTGCGCCTGCTGGCGGTATGGACTGTTCTTGGTGGCAAGCCTGGTGGGCGTGGCGCTGGCGCTCGACTACAACTACCTCCGCTTTGGGTCCGTACTCGAAAGCGCCAAATGGGGTTCCGGAGGAAACCGGCATCTGGCACTGTTTGGAAATCCACTTGCTGGGTTGCTGACGCTGCTCGTGAGTCCCGGCAAGAGCATCGTGCTCTATTGTCCGCCCATTGCCCTGGGCTTCGCGGGAATTCGCCAACTGTGGCAGCACAAACCACAGATGGGGTTCACCATTGTGGCTACCAGTATTGTCCTGGCACTCTTCCTTTCAACCATTGCATTCGCGGGAGGCGCCTGGTGCTGGGGCCCGCGCTATTTGGTGCCGCTAGTGCCGCTTTGGGCCTTGGCGTTTCCCTTTGCGCCTATCCGGAGAAGGCATTGGAAGAATCTGGCGCTGGGTATCGTGGTGGCAGGATTTGCCGTGCAATTCCTGGGTGTGAGTGTGGAGGACCAGCGCTATTTTCTTGAGCGCGGGATCGCGGATTATTACTGGGCAAACCATCCCTGGTTCGAGTTCAAACACAGCCAACTGCTGGCGCGCCCGGGCGAGATGCTAGCGCTCATCAAAGGCCCACCCCAGGAGGCGGTGTTGTTTAATACGGACCATATGCCACCAACGTACACCGCCTTACGTCCCCCGCGGGCTATCGTGTCCTTGCTGGGCCCTGGTTGGGTGCGCCGCTACAGGGTGTTCTATGTCCCCAAACCGTGGGCGATATGGATGTGGGATATCCCCTCCGATCAACGGGCCCTCAACCTGCCGGCTTGCCTGGCCGGCATCTTTGGAGTGACCTTGCTCGGACTCGCCCTGGTCCAACGGGGGCTTCAGCATGAATGCTGACATCGTCGCGGCTTCCCCGGCCGATTCCGCCCTGGAGTTGACCATCCTCATGCCCTGTCTGAACGAGGCAGAGACGGTCGGTAAGTGTGTGCAAAGGGCGCAGTCCTTTCTCCAGCGTCACGGCGTACATGGGGAAGTTCTGGTGAGCGATAATGGGTCCCAGGATGGCTCGCAAGATATCGCTCGCCGATTGGGGGCACGGGTTGTAGACGTCCCTGCGCGTGGCTATGGGGCGGCTCTGATCCACGGCAGCCTGGCGGCTCGCGGCAAGTATATCGTGATGGCGGACTCCGACGACAGCTACGATTTCTCAAACCTCATGCCCTTTCTGGAAAAGCTTCGCCAAGGACATGACCTCGTCATGGGGAACCGCCTCGCGGGAGGAATCAAACCGGGGGCGATGCCGTGGATGAACCGGTGGGTTGGAACGCCTTTGCTGTCGGCACTCGGTCGTCTTTTCTTTCATTGTCCAGTAGGAGATTTCAATTGCGGCCTGAGAGGTTACTCGGCCGAGGCGTTCCACGGGATGGACCTGAGGACCACCGGCATGGAATTTGCCTCCGAGATGATTGTCAAGGCAACCCTGCTGAAGATGCGAATCGCCGAGGTTCCCATCATCCTTGCTCCCGACGGCCGGTCAAGACCCCCCCACCTGCGGCCCTGGCGCGACGGCTGGCGGCATCTCCGTTTTCTTTTTATGTACAGCCCGCGTTGGCTGTTCCTTTATCCGGGCCTGGCGATGATCCTGGCTGGAGCGGGAGTTTGCGCCTGGCTTCTGCCCAAACCGGGCCGAATTGGCAATGTCGGATTTGACATCCACACCTTACTGTACGCGTTCGTGGCGATCGTGCTGGGTTTTCAATTTATTGCGTTTGCAACCTTCACCAAGGTATTTGCGATTTCTGAGGGACTGTTGCCGGAAGATCCGCGCTTGACTCGCGTCTTCCGCCTCATCACTTTGGAAACAGGGTTGGTGGTCGGGGCATTGCTGACCCTGGCGGGGCTCGGCGGGTCAGTGCTGGCGGTCAGCGACTGGGGCACGGCAAACTTCGGAGCGCTCGACCCCTCCCGTATGTTGCGCCTCATCCTGCCCTCCGCGTTCTCGCTGATGCTGGGGGTTCAGATCATCTGTGGCAGCTTCTTTCTTAGTATCCTGGGATTGACGCGTCGCTGATAGGTGACCATGGGGCATCCGCGGCAAGAGATTCTCTTCAGGTTCCGCGATCCTGGACTCGTCGCCGATAGAGTCCGGCAGGCTGTGGCGGTTGTCTGGGACCTTATCTCCCCGCTGGAGTTTTCCGTCCTTTACCGTCAGATTCGGCCCTATACGATGTGCAGCAATGCCCGACTGCGGGCTCTCTATCGCAGTGTTCACCATGTGGTTCGGAACGACGTCGAGGGAGACCTGGTCGAGTGCGGGTGCGCGAAGGGGGGCAGCGCTGCGTTGATGGCATTAACCCTGCATCGATTGGGAGTAAGTCGTCCAATTTGGCTTTTCGACACTTTTGAAGGCTTGCCAGCGCCGACATCAGAGGATCCTGATTACGAAATTACAAAGCTTTTCACTGGAGATTGCCTCGGTACCATCGATGAGGTCCGAGGCCTGTTTCAACGCCTCCAGATAGCCGAGGGGGCTCAATTCGTCAAAGGCCTTTTCCAGGAAACGCTGCCGGTCACGCCGGTTCGCCAAATCGCGCTGTTGCACATCGATGGGGACTGGTACGAGAGTGTTAAGGTTTGCCTGGAGAACCTCTACGACCAGGTCACCCCTGGGGGGATACTCCAGTTCGACGACTACGGCTATTGGAAGGGTGCGCGTAAAGCTGTGGATGAATTTGTCCAAGGGCGAGGGATCCAAGAGCCTCTTCGACGATTGGATTATTCCGGGAGATCCCTGCTCAAGCCCGCATAAAATGAGCCCTTCCCAAACAGGGCGATGATGAGGAGATGGGCTCAAGAAAGCCCTTATCGAAAACCACATGGGAGGAGCCAGAAATCAACACTAAAATTGAGGCCCATGCGGGCCCGTGCTGATTACCCTCACCAGAGAGGCATGACGCATGGTGGGCGCCAACCAAGGATGAGGATGTCACAAGCAGAAATGGAGAGCAGCGAAGTGAGCCGCGAAGAGTACGATCGTCTATGGAGATTGACCTGGGGTGACCTACAACACTTCGGTCCGGTCCATCGCCACCAGCGCCAAGCGTTGATCTCTTTGGTTGATCAGCTCGACGTCCGCTCCGTCCTCGATGTGGGCTGCGGCTCCGGCGAGAATCTTGCCGCGCTTGCCGGTGCGATGCCGCACCTGGGGTTGTCCGGCGTGGACGTCTCTCCGGAGGCTTTGGCCCTCGCGGCCAAACGCGTGCCCAGTGCACGCTTGCGCGAGCTTGACATCGAGAAGGATAAGCTTAACGACCGCTTCGATCTTGTCATCGCCTTGCAAGTGGTCGAACACTTGGCCGATGATGTCGCAGCGTTGCGGCATATGGGGGAAATGGCTGATCGTTGGGTCCTGGTGACGACCATGCGTGGCCGCATGCGTCCGTCGGAACGTGCGATCGGCCATGTGCGCAACTACTCCGACGACGAGATTCGCCAAAAAGCTGCAATTGCAGGGCTCCAAGTTTCCGATCTCTATGGCTGGGGATTTCCATTTTATTCGCCTCTCTATCGCACCCTGGCGGAGTGGTTTCCAGGCGGCCCACCGCAGGGTCGGATTGGAAAGGGAGGACAGGCGGTCGCACAGCTATTGCATATCCTGTATCATTTGAATGTCCCTCGTCACGGCGACGTCGTGACGTTGCTTGCCCGCCCGCGCTGAGACCGAGTCCATGTGACGACTGGCTGGGAGATGAACTCCCAAGTACCCTTATTGAAAACCGCGCGACAGGAGCCAGAAATCCATGCTGGAAGCTGAGGCCCGTTGGGTGGGCGAGGTGCTCAAACGATTCGATGCTGGCAAACTGTCTCCACTGTTGAATGTGGGAAGCGCCACCGTTGAGTTCCGGCAACAAGTCCAGCCCTATATTGATCAGTGGATCTTTGCCCCACTCGCTGAAAGACGTGTTGAGGTTCACCATCTGGACATGCAGGAAGGCAACGGCATCGACCTCCGGGGCGACTTAAACGATGAAGGATTCATCTCCCGCTTGTTTGAGCATCGGTACCGCACCGTCCTCTGCTGCAACCTGCTTGAACACGTCACCGATCCATCCGCGGTATGCGCAAATATTGAGCGCCTCTTGCCGGACGGGGGATACGTCATCGTCACCGTGCCGCACCAGTTTCCTTATCACCCGGACCCTATCGACACGATGTTTCGACCGAGTCCGAACGATTTGTCCCGGCTGTTTCCGAGTTGCCGTGTCCTGGAGGGGGTGATACTCGACTGCGGGACAGGGTGGGACTATGTTGCGCGTGATCCGTGGAAACTGCTCCTTAAACTGAGGCAGCGCCTGTCCGGCCTTCGCCAACACGGAGGGGTGAAGGGCACCACCAGTTTCTTGCCGTACCTGTTTCGCCGGTTTCGCCAGACATGCGTCGTGCTGGAGAAAAGACCTGCTCCGTCGATCTCTGGTAAGTTTTAAGGAAAAAGCGAAGTGTGACCGAAGCGTGTCGGATCGCCAGGGGGCTTGAATAGCACGCAAGGGACAGAACACCGTCATGAGAATTCTAATGATCACTCACTATTTTGAATCCCACCAGGGCGGCATCGAACTCGTGGCAGGGAACTTGTTCCGCGGCATGGCCGAAAGAGAGTGCGAGATCAGGTGGGCGGCGTCCGATGTAAGCGCGCCTCCGGCAGCGATTCAATCCGGCGGGGCCCTGCCTTTGAAGACCTGGAATGGCGTGGAAAGACGGCTCGGAGTGCCCTTTCCTGTCCCGAGTCTTGAGGCATTCCGGACGTTGCGTTCCGCGGTGGGCTGTGCAGACGTCGTCCTATTGCACGATTGCCTATACCTCAGCAACATCGCTGCTTTCTGGTTTGCACGGCTGCGAGGTGCGCCGGTTATGATTGTCCAGCACATTGGCATGGTTCCGTACGACAACCTCGTGCTGAGATCTTTGATGACGCTTGCGAACAATCTTTTCGCTCGTCCCATGCTCCGCAGGGCAGACCAAGTAGTGTTCATCAGCCAGATCACGCGGCAGTATTTCCAGGATGTCCGTTTCAGCAAGGAGCCAGTGCTGCTGTTCAACGGTGTCAATACCGACATCTTTTTCCCTGCCGCCGAGGAATCTAGCAAGGAGGTTTTTCGAGAGCGGTTTGACCTGCCGTCTGAAAGACGAGTCGTTTTGTTTGTGGGACGCTTCGTGGAAAAGAAAGGCATCCCACTGCTGGGAATTATGGCACGGCGCGATCCGGAGATCCTGTGGGCCTTCGCCGGGGAAGGTCCCTTAAATCCCCATAAGTGGGGCCTGGCGAATGTGAAGGTCTATTCGCACCTACGCCAGGACAGCCTCGCCGACTTATACCGAGCCTCCGACGCTCTTGTTCTCCCAAGCGAGGGAGAGGGGTTTCCTCTTGTTGTGCAGGAGGCCCTTGCCTGCGGGCTTCCAGTGGTTTGCAGTGCTGAAACAGCTACCGCTGACGATGCTCTTACTCCCTTCGTTCGCGGAGTATCGTTTCCTGCCGGCGATCATGACCTTGCGGCCGCGGACTTCCTTAGTGCCTTGCATCAAATCTTGAGCTTGCCGCAGTCGAAGGAGATCGCGGCCCAACGATTTCAATTTGTGCTGAACCGATACTCATGGTCGCGCGTCGCCGAGACGTACTGCAAGTTGACCTCGGAACTTTCCACGGAACGCCACGTCGCCCGGCATTAAGATCGGCGGAATTTCAACCGCGCAACCCGCCACCATCCCAACAACTTGCTCCTCCCCAACCTATCTTCCCAAACCGTTACCCTGCCGTGACGTTGCGGAACCAGACCTCTTGCGGAACCAGACCTTGCGCCCCACAGGTTGTTGCCCTATCCTGTTCCGGCGGACCAGCGCATTCCCTCGCGAGGCACGCTTTGAAGCTAGCGACGCGGATCATGGAGAACACCCGGGCCTACCGCCTCTGGCAGGCGCCCTTTGCGGAGAAGAAATTTGCACCGATCCTCGCCCACAATGACTTGCGCATGGTGCGGCGAGTGCTGGACGTGGGCTGCGGGCCGGGCACGAACACTCCGCGCTTTGCCCACACGTACTATCTGGGCATCGATCACAACCTGCGCTACCTCCAGGATGCCCGCCGGCGGAATGGGAGGGATTTCCTGGCCGCGGATGTCACCCGCCCGGTGCTTGGCCCGGCGGCGCGCTTCGACTTTATCTTGCTCAACAGCTTTCTTCACCATGTTGACACGCCCTGCGCGCGCATGCTCCTCGCGCAGCTCGGCGCCCTGCTCACGCAGGACGGGCACGTTCACATCCTGGACTTGGTCTTGCCCGCGCGGCCTTCGGCGGCCCGGCTCCTCGCGCGCCTCGATCGCGGAGAGTTTCCGCGCCCGCTCGACGACTGGAAACAAATCTTCAGCGAAACGTTCGAGACCGAGATCTTTGAGCCCTACGCGCTCACCGGTCTGGGGGCGACTCTATGGCAAATGGTTTATTTCAGGGGGAGAAGGAAAAGATGAGCCGCCCCTTCCGCTTGTCGGTGGCCGTCCCGCTCTACAACGAGGAAAGTGTGCTGCCGGAGCTTTTGCGCCGCCTCCGCGCGGTGCTGGAAACCCTCGCGGGAGGGCCGCACGAAATGGTTTTCGTCGATGACGGCAGCGTGGACCGCACTCTCGAGGTCCTGGAAGCCGAGGCGGCGCTTGATCCGAGGATCGTCGTGGTGGCGCTGTCGCGAAATTTCGGGCACCAGGCGGCGGTGACGGCGGCTCTCGACCACTGCTCGGGTGATGCCGCGGTGGTGATGGATGCCGACCTCCAGGACGCGCCGGAGGTGATTCCGCGTTTTGTGGAGCAGTTCCAGCGAGGCTACGAGGTGGTCTACGCCCAACGCGCCCACCGCAAGGAAGCGTGGTGGCTGAAGCTCTCGTATTTCCTCTTCTACCGCCTCCTGGCGATGCTCTCGGAGTTAAACCTGCCGCTCGACGCGGGCGATTTCGCCCTGATCTCGCGCCGCGCCGTGGAGCAGCTTCGCCGCCTGCCCGAACACCACCGCTACCTGCGGGGCCTGCGCAGTTGGGTGGGGTTTCGGCAGATCGGCATCCCCGTCGATCGCGCCGAGCGGCACTCCGGCCGAAGCAAGTACAGCCTTCGGAAACTTGTCGAGCTGGCCTCGGACGGAATTTTCGCCTTCTCCATCGTGCCCCTGCGCCTCGCCATCCTGCTGGGCGCTCTGGCCACAGTTCTGTCCGGTTTGTTTTCGGCCTACGCAGTCTACGCACGGCTCTTCCTCCAGCGCTCTCCCCAAGGCTTCACCGCCCTGGTCCTGCTCATCACTTTTCTCTCGGGCATTCTGCTTTTTTTTATGGGAATCATCGGCGAGTACGTGGGGCGCCTGTACGAAGAGGTGAAGGCCCGCCCCCTTTACATCATCGGCAAAACCGTGGGATGGCCGCCTCCCCGCACGCCGGATGCGCGGGCGCCGGAGCCCGCGGCCAAGCCGCCGGGGACGCCCACCCGCGGCCCCCAATGAAGATGGAACCCAATAGGGAGCTGGAATACCCCCGTGCGCGACGATTATCTTGAACGCTATCGCGAGCTTTACCAGCGGCATTGGTGGTGGCGCGCCCGCGAGAAGTTGATCCTCCGAACCCTCCGCGCCCACGAACCCGAGGGCGGGTGGAAGAGAATTCTGGACGTTGGTTGCGGCGATGGTTTGTTTTTTGATCAGTTAACACCTTTCGGAGAAGTGGAAGGGGTGGAGCCCTCCGCGGCGTCGGTGAGCGACCAGGGCCCCCACCGCTCCCGCATCCACATCGGTCCCTTTGACGAGAACTTTCAGCCGGGCAAGGACTTCACGCTCATCCTCATGCTCGACGTCCTGGAGCACCTTGCCGATCCTGCCGCCGCGCTGCGCCGTGCCTTGGCCTTGCTCGCTCCGGCGGGGAGGTTGCTGGTGACCGTACCCGCTTTTAACGCATTGTGGACGAATCACGACCTGGTCAACGAGCACGTCACTCGATACACTCGACGGACTTTCCGGGAGGTGGCTCGGCAGGCGGGTTTGGCGATCCAGGAGGAGCGTTACTTTTTCCAATGGCTTTTTCCCCTCAAGCTCGCTACTCGTGGGCTGGAACGCGCGATGGGCCTTCCAGCCCAACCGGCGAGCGTCCCTCCGGGGTGGATCAACACTCCCCTCTACCTGCTCTCCCGCCTCGAGCAGAACACCTGGGGCGCGCTACCCTGGCCCTTCGGCAGTTCGCTAATGGTCTGGGGGAGAAAGCAATGACTTGTCCACATCATGAATCCCTGTCGAACTGTACCGACTTGAGCTAGACTGACGCGGATTGTTCGTCAGATCCAAACTCGAGGTCAGGTTATGGAAACCGAAAAGCCCAACACCGCCGAAATGAAACCGGAAACGAAGAGCCACGGAAAAACATCCCGAGAACGTGTCCGGACGGCATTCCAACATTGCGAGCCTGACCGGATTCCTATCGATTTTTCCGGGCATCGATCCTCCGGGATCGCGGCGATTGCCTACGCCAAGCTGCGCAAGCACCTGGGGCTGCCACCCAAGCCTTTGCGCGTTTACGACCCTGTGCAGCAGCTCTCGATTGTTGACCCTGACGTCCTGGAAATGTTCGGCGTAGATAGCATCGAACTTGGCCGCGCGTTCGCGCTTGACGACGCGTCTTGGGCCGATTGGGTTTTGCCGGACGGAACTCCCTGCCAGATGCCGGCATGGGCTCTGCCTGAGCGCGGAAACCATGAATGGCTGCTGCGCTCGGCGAGCGGAAAGGTCCTGGCGCGCATGCCGGACGGCGCGTTGTATTTCGAGCAATGCTATTTTCCCTTTATAGAAGAAGGCGGGCCCAGAACCATTGCGGCAGCGATGGACGAGTGCATGTGGACCGCGGTCAATAGCCCACCGGGACCGCTTGCGGCCGGCCCGGAGGGCCTGCGCCGGCTGGCCGAGGGCGCCCGCGCGCTGCGGGCCGGCACCGATCGCGCCATCATCGGATTGTTTGGCGGGAATCTTTTCGAGATGGGCCAGTTCTTCTACCGCAATGACAACTTCCTGATGCTTCTGGCGGCCGAGCCCGCGCAGGCGCACAAATTTCTTGACGAGCTGGTGGAAATTCATCTCGCCAACCTCGAACGCTTCTTGGGGGCCGTGGGCGGCTCCATCGATGTCATCAACTTCGGCGACGATTTGGGAATGCAGACCGGGCCGTTCATTTCCCGCAAGATGTATCGCGAGTTCTTCAAGCCTCGCCACGCCACCTTGTGGAGCCGGGCCAAACAACTGGCCAAGGTAAAGGTGATGCTCCATAGTTGCGGAGGGATCCGCGAGTTGCTCCCCGACCTCATCGAAGCGGGACTGGATGCGGTGAATCCCGTTCAGACCTCCTGCCAGGGAATGGATCCGGCAGGATTGAAAGCCGAATTTGGACGCGAAATGGTCTTCTGGGGCGGAGGTTGCGACACCCAAACCGCACTCTCTTTTGACACGCCCGAAGCGGTGAAGAAGCATGTCCGCGAACGCCTGAGAATTATGGCGCCGGGCGGAGGCTTCGTCTTCCAGCAAGTCCACAACATCATGGCCAACGTCCCGCCGGAGAACGTCGTGGCCATGTTCGAAGCGGCACGGGAGTAGAGGCGGCGGCATCAAGTTTGGAACTTTACGGCGCGGCGAAACGTAGGAATGAACAGCAAACGAAAAAGGAGATTCCTGCCATGGCTACAAGTCCTCGGCCTCGTCCACCCGCACCCCCGCAACCGCCTGAAAGCCGCAGCTCGGCACTTACCGTCGTCCTCCTCATCGTGGCGCTGATTGTCCTGCTTGGCGGCATTGGCGTCTGGATCGGCGTGCGCGTTCTCTCGAGCGCCGTCCACGTGCAAGTGGAGAATCAGGGCGCGGGAAAGAAGGAGGTCTCGATCAAAACGCCCTTCGGCTCGATCGAGGTCAACAAGGATGTGAATGAAGCCAGCCTGGGTTTGCCCATTTATCCCGGCGCGACCCACATCAAGGAACAAGGCTCCGCAGCCGTGAACCTTGATATCGCGGAGGAAGCGAAGCTTCGCGTGCTGGCCGGGAGGTTTGAGACTGCGGATTCCCTTGATAAAGTTGTCGCCTTCTATCACGACCGCTTGGGCGATCAAGTGACCAATTACAAGGAGAGGAACGAAGAGGGAAAGACCGTCTTTGAGATGAAGCACGATAAGCAAGACAAAGTCGTGGCGCTCAAGAGCAACGGGGACAAGACGGTCATCGAACTCGTCCGCATCTCCGAGGGGAAATCGGATGCAAATTAGTAAACTCGCAGGTTGGCTCGGTCCCCATCGGGCGCACAGGTGAAGCTTCGCTCCGCATGCCGGGAGGTCAGAGTTTTTCCGCAATTTGTGAAGCCTGCTTCTACGAAAACCCATTCCCTCCAGAAAATTCATGTGAGGCAGGGGCCCTCTTGCGCCGAGCGGCTCGGTCGCAGATAATGCCGTGTCTCGGAATTTTGAAATTCGATGTGACCCTTTTCCCTGGACTGCGAGAGAAGCCCAACTTTATTCCATAAGAGGATTCCATGAACCGACGTGTGATTTGCGCATTGCTGGTAACTCTGTTTTGGGCAGGGGCTCTGGCCCTTGCCGAGGAGCACTACGAGGTGAGTGTGGAGCGCGGCGTACCTGTCAAAATGCGTGACGGAGTGGTGCTGCGCGCGGATATTTACCGGCCCAAAGCCGAAGGCAAATTTCCGGTGCTCCTTACCCGCACCCCCTACGACAAGCGCGGCGAAATGGACTTCGGCCCCCTGGCAGCGGCGCGCGGCTACGTGGTGATTAGTCAGGATGTGCGCGGCCGGTACACTTCGGAAGGCGAATGGTACACCTTCAAGAACGAATCGCAAGACGGCTACGACACAGTGGAGTGGGCCGCCGCACTGCCCTATTCCAACGGAAAGGTCGGGATGTTTGGCGGGTCTTACGTCGGCGCCACCCAGATGCTTGCCGCCATCGCCGCCCCGCCCCACCTTGCGGGAATTCTGCCGGTGGTGACCGCCTCCAACTATCATGAAAACTGGACTTACCAGGGCGGGGCGTTTGAACAGTGGTTTGACCAGTCCTGGACCACGGGCCTTGCGGAGAACACGCTTGACCGCCGCATGGCCAAGGACTCCTACGCAACCCGCTGGGACATGAAGCTTCCATTGACGGAATATCCCCTGCTCGATCCCGGCACTCCCACCGGCTTGGCGGATTATTACCTCGACTGGCTGGCGCACCCCGCCTACGACGACTATTGGAAACGATGGTCGATCGAAGAACATTTCTCGCAGATCCAGGTCCCGGCTCTCCATGTTGCCGCCTGGTACGACCTCTTCCAGGACGGCTCATTTCAAAACTATTTGGGGATCAAGGCCCATGGCGCGAGCGATGCGGCGCGGAACGGCCAGCGCTTGCTGGTGATCGTGGGTGGCCACGCGGGTTCCGGGCCGGTCATCGGAGAGGTCGACTTCGGCAAGGACTCGGTGCTGGATGAAGACGCACTCACCCTGCGCTGGTACGACTACCTGCTGAAGGGCGTTGAGAACGGCATGGGCAGCGAAAAGCCGGTGAAGCTGTTCGTGATGGGCAAGAATGTTTGGCGCGAGGAAGATGGCTGGCCCCTGGCGCGAGCCAAACAGACCAGCTACTACCTGCACTCCGCCGGCAAGGCGAACACTCTCAGTGGTGACGGGACGCTGAGCACCGCGGCGCCCGCCACCGAGGCCGCGGATAAGTACGTTTACGACCCGGCGGACCCGGCGCCGACGCGCGGCGGGCCTCTCTGCTGCGACTCGACTCACCTGCCTCCCGGCGCCTTCGACCAGCGGCCCGTCGAGAATCGCGACGACGTGTTGGTCTACACCACGCCCGCTTTCAAGCAGGACACCGAAGTGACTGGCCCCATCACGCTCGACATTTACGTAAGCTCCTCCGCCGTGGACACGGACTTCACCGGCAAGGTGGTGGATGTAGGTCCGCAGGGCTTCGCCCGGAATCTGACGGAAGGGATTCTGCGCGCGCGCTACCGGACTTCCCGCGAAAAAGCTGAGCTCATGAATCCGGGCGAGATGTACAAGCTCACGCTCAATCTCTGGTCCACTTCGAATGTGTTTCTGGCCGGCCATAAGCTGCGGCTGGAAGTATCCAGCAGCAACTTTCCGCGCTTCGACCGGAACTTGAATACCGGCGAGGATCAGGGCCATTCCGCGCGCATGGTGAAGGCCACGAACGCCGTTTATCACGACCGCGAGCATCCCTCGGCGTTGATTCTGCCGGTGGTACCGTAGTAAGGCTCTGCGGTCGAGGGCCGGCTGGATTGACACCCCTCCGCCGCGCGCCGATAATGGACTCTCCCGCACGTTATTTCAGTCCACGAAAGGGCTCGACAAATCATGGAACCCTACTACGATCCCGACGCTAGTCTGGAAATACTCTGGAACAAAACCCTCGGAATCATTGGCTATGGAAATCAGGGGCGCGCCCAGGCATTGAACCTGCGCGACTCGGGCCTTGACGTCATCGTCGGAAGCCTGCGCGATGAGTCAGCGGGCCAGGCAGAGAAGGATGGTTTCGTGGTCCGCACGGTGGCGGAAGTCGCCGAGCGCGCGGACGTGATGGCCTTGCTGATCCCCGACGAAGTCCAGCGCGAGGTTTACCACGACGTCATAAGCTCCCGCCTGCGCGGCGGGCAGACGCTGGATTTTGCTCATGGGTACAACATTCATTTCGGTTTGATCGCGCCGCCCCCGGACGTGGACGTGATCATGGTGGCGCCCCGCATGATCGGGACCGAGGTGCGGGAGTCGTTTGTGGACGGCCGGGGCGCCCCCGCCTTCATTGCCGTTGCGCAAGACGCTTCGGGCCACGCCCTGGAGACGGCGCTCGCCTGGGCGCGCGGGATCGGCGCCACGCGGGCCGGCGCCTTTAAGACCACGTTTGACCAGGAAACGGACCTCGATCTCTTTCAAGAACAGGCCGTGTGGCCCCTTCTCTTCCGCACCTGGACCACGGCGTTTGAATGCCTTGTCGAGCACGGCTTTCCGCCGGAGATGGTGGCTCTGGAAATGTATGGGTCCGGAGAGGCAGCGGAGATTTTCCGCGAGATGGCTCGGGTGGGTTTCTTCAAACAAACGCGCTTCCACTCGCAAACCAGCCAGTACGGAACCCTCTCGCGAGCCGGCACCGTTCCCTTTGGCAAGGAAATCCGCGACCTGATGGATAATGCCCTCGCCGCAATTCGCGACGGCCGGTTCGACACCGAATGGCGCAGCGAGCAGGCCGCCGGCTACCCGGTCTTCAAGAAACTGCGCGCCCAAGCCGACTCGCATCCCATCAACCGCGCGGAGGAAGAGATGCGGCGCTTGCTGCGGATCAAGTCGGAATAGGAAACTCCGATACTTTACCAGAACCTTCCGTAATACTCGTTATCTGGCGGTCGAGGGCAGAATTTTGACTCGCTAATTGACCTTGGGATAAGGTGTATCAAGGCCCTAAACTGGCCCAAACTCTCCTATCGGAACCCCCTCATCACATTGAAATATCTGGTGTTATAGTTATCTGTGGTAGGGATGAATTTTCAAAATCAAGGCTATTTACAATGAGAAGATTTCACTTGTATGATGGATCGAAATCTAATACAATTCTCTTGCGTACGATGGCTCATAGAATGAGCAAATTCATGTCTGTATCTGCTTTGTATAAACGCAATAAGTGGGGTTGTGAATATGGGCTTTGAGAGATTTACACAGGCAGGACGAGCGTTTAGACCAAAAGCTTCGATTAGATCAACTGGCCAAATTGGGCTTAGCCATGGATGCGTGGAACGATTTGCACTTGAGAAAACACCTTATGCTGTATTATTCTACGACAGCGACGCGCGGAAGGTAGGAATAAAACCCACAACTGACAAGAATGAAGAAGGTGTATTACGCCTCTCCGTGCGGAGCGGAAATGGATCAATATCGGCACGATCTTTCTTTGACTACTACCGCATCGACTATAACAAGACGCGCAGTTTTGACGTCGTATTTGATGACGAGATCGGAATGTTAATCATTAATCTTTCACAAGCTGAGAAACGTGTAGGATAAGCCAGGATCGTCGATGCTTTTAGTCTTACCTGCGGGAGAATAGGTTCACCATATGAAGAAGAAATCCAATAAGGAGCCTAATCGGAAAATCAAACTACCTCCCAAATGTGACTGCCGGTGTACGCAATGCGACATTGGCTACCATTGTGGCGTACGTGCAAAGGGATGTGAATGGCCAAGTTGGGGTGATCTGGCGACCGCGAGGAAAAATTAGAGGGCGGGTGCAGGAAGATGGGGTTGATTGTCGGCACCCGCTGCTCCGCGTTCCTTTTCCGCCCATTCTTTGAACATCTGTTCGAATTCTTCCGGGGCGTATACGCCCTTCTGGATGAGGAGGCTGTTCATTGCATAAACAGTCGCCTTGAAGCGTTCATCACGTGAAAGCATCTCCAAAGCTTGCTGGAATGACATGGGTCTCCCCCTTTCTGCAATTGCAGAAGGTAACTTATATTCGAGCGAATTTCAACGGCACCTCGGAATTTTTCTTCCCACGATCACAATACCAGATTTCAGATCGAACTCAAAGACAAGACAGTCAGTCGCCATCCACGGGCCCCGCTTGACACGATCTGAGTCCCCTCACCATAATGACTCGAACTCCGTAAGGAGGTGAGGGTCTTTCCGCAATTCCTTGAAAGCGAGAATCTATGTCGAATCCATTCTTAAACTACATTGCCGGCCAGTGGGTGGAATGCCAATCCGGAAAAACCTTCCCCAACATCAACCCTGCCAACACCACTGAAATCGTCGGGAACTTTCAGGCTTCCGGTGCGGAGGATATCGTGGCGGCGTGTGAGGCGGCTGCCAAAGCGCAACCCGCCTGGAGCAGTGCCCCCGCGCCCCGTCGGGCCGACTTTCTCTTCAAGGCGGCGGAACTCCTCGAGAGCCGCCTGGCGAAGATTGGTGAAGAGATGACCCGCGAAGAAGGCAAAACCCTGCCTGAAGCCAAAGGCGAGGTGAAGCGCGCCATCAATATTCTGCGTTACTTCGGCGGCGAGGGCGCGCGCCAGTTCAGCTACCAGATTCCTTCCGAGCGCGACAACGTGTTCTGCTACACGCTGCGCAAACCTTTGGGGGTGGTGGCGCTCATCACTCCCTGGAACTTTCCCAGCGCTATTCCTGCCTGGAAAATGGCCCCCGCGCTGGTGGCCGGGAACACCGTGGTGATCAAGCCCGCGTCGCTGGCCCCGCTCAGTGGTTACCGAATCGTGGAGGCGCTGCACGAAGCCGGAATCCCCGCCGGGGTGGTGAATTACGTGACCGGGGCAGGCGGGGCTGTCGGCAACGCTCTGGTCGAGCACCCGGCCGTTCGCGCCGTCTCCTTCACCGGTTCCTGCGAAGTTGGCAATGGCCTTTACGAAAAGGTCACGCGGCGTAAAGTGCGCGTGCAACTCGAAATGGGCGGCAAGAACCCCACCGTGGTACTGAAAGACGCCGACCTGGATTACGCCGCGGACGTCCTGGTGAATGGCGCCTTCTTCTCCACCGGCCAAAAGTGTACGGCGTGCAGCCGCGCCATTATCGAAAAGTCCATCTATGAGCCTCTGCTCGAAAAGCTCATCGCCAAAACCCGCAAGCTGAAAGTGGGCAATGGGCTCGAGCCCGGCGTCGAGGTGGGCCCGGCTGTGGACGCCGCCCAACTTGCCACCGACTTGAAATATATCGAAATCGCCCGGAACGAGGGCGCCAAGCTGGTCTGCGGTGGCCAGCGCTTGACGGGAGGAACCTACGACCTGGGTTATTTCGTGGAGCCGACGCTCTTCACCGGCGTGACACCGGAAATGCGCATTGCGCAGGAGGAAGTCTTTGGGCCGGTGCTGGGCTTGATGGTGGCCGACGACTTTGAGGACGCCATGCGCCTGGCCAATGGCGTGAAGTTTGGCCTCTCGGCCTCCATCGTTTCCCGCGACCTGACGCGGGTTCATCAGTTCATCAACAGGATCGAAGCCGGGCTCATCACCGTCAACCTGCCCACGGCGGGTGTGGAATACCAGCTTCCCTTCGGCGGCACCAAAGAATCAAGCTTTGGCATGAGGGAACAAGGACCTGCGGCGCTCGATTTCTACACGGAGACGCGCACGGTTTATATGAAGTATGCACAGTAAGTACGTCCTTTGTCCGTTGTCCGTGGTCCCTTGCAGTCGGCGGTCGCAGGCGCAGAACAAACCTGTCGTTTGACCACGGACCACGGACTACGGACTATTGCCAACCAGGAGTCGCCTATGAGGAAGACTCAGCAGTTTCTCGCCAAGCTCAAGCTGCCCATGGAAGACAACCATGCGTTGAAGCCCAGCTCCAAGCGCTTCAAGGACGGCGGGCAGTATCGCCTTGAGATTCCCAGCGTCGAAGGGCCGCGGGTTTTTCGGGAAGTGCTGGAAGCCGCCAAGGCTCACAAAGTGCCGATTCACCGCGTCAGCCAGGGAAGCGGCGTCATGCTGCTGACCCGCGACGAGATTCGCGAGATGGCCGAAATCGGGCACGACGAACGCATTGAAGTTTGCCTGTTCGTGGGCCCCCGCGCCACCTTTGAGACCGGTGCCCAGACGGCCTCCACAGCGGGCAAAGTCATCGGTCTCCAGCACCGCGGCGCCGATCAACTGGTTTACGCCCTCGAGGACGTCCGGCGCGCCTGCGACCTCGGCATCCGCAGCATTCTCCCCGCCGACCTCGGGCTCATCTGGGTTCTGGACGCCATGAAGCAGAAAGGCGAGCTACCAAAAAATCTGGTCATCAAGAGTTCTGTCACGCTGCCCGCCGCCAATCCCGCCACCGCCGTGATCTTTGAAAAGTGCGGCGTGTCGACCATGAACATTCCCACCGACTTGAGCCCGGCGCAGATGGGCGCCATCCGGCAGGCCGTCGACATCCCCATTGACCTCTACATCGAGGTGCCGGATAACTTCGGCGGCTTCATCCGCTACTACGAAATGCCCAACATCATCCAGGTGGCTGCGCCGGTCTATTTTAAATTCGGTCTGCGCAACGCGCCCGATATCTATCCCTCGGGATTGCACCTCGAAGACCTTGCCGTCAAAATGGGCCGCGAGCGCGTGCGCCGCGCGCGCATCGCGCTGGATTTGCTCGAGGAATACGCCCCGGACGCCAAGATGTCGCCGCTCGGCTCAAAAGACCTGGGCATACCTGAGGTGTAAGGCTACGCCCTTCTGTTTTGGAGGCCCCTATGTCCAAAGACAAGTTTGCTTTGGGAATTGACTACGGAACGGAATCCGGCCGCGCGGTCGTAGTCCGCGTGCGCGATGGAAAGCTCCTGTCGTCGTCCGTGGTCCCTTACCCGGACGGCGTCATTGACGAGCGGCTGCCCGGCGGGCCAAAGCTTGAACCCGACTGGGCGCTTCAGAATCCCCTCGACTACCTGCACGTGCTGGAGAAAGCCGTGCCTAAAGCCCTGAAGGATGCCGGGGTGAAACCCGAGGACGTGATTGGCATTGGCACGGACTTCACCGCTTCCAGTCCCATGCCGGCCAAGGCGGACGGCACCCCTCTTTCCACGATCCCCAAGTATCGCCGGAATCCCCACGCCTACGTCAAACTGTGGAAACACCACGCCGCGCAGCCCGAAGCGAATCGCATTAACGAAGTCGGCCGCGAGCGTAACGAGGAGTTCATTCGCATTTACGGCGGAAAGTACTCCTCGGAGTGGTTTTTCTCCAAACTCTTGCAGGTGGTGGACGAAGCGCCCGGCGTTTACGACGCTATGGACCGCTTCATTGAAGCCGGCGACTGGCTGGTTCGGCAACTAACCGGCGAGGAGAAGCGCAACGCCTGCACCGTTGGATACAAAGGCATGTGGATAAAAGGCCAGGGCTTTCCCTCGAGCGATTTTTTCCGCGCGCTCCATCCGCGTATGGAGAATGTCATCGCGGAGAAAATCGGGGAAGAATACTTTCCGCTGGGCTCGAAAGCCGGAGGTCTCACCGCTTTCTGGGCCAAGAAAACCGGCCTCCAGGAAGGTACGCCGGTGGCCATCGGCAATGTTGACGCCCATGTGGCGGTGCCGGCTTGTACGGTGACCGAACCCGGTTCGCTGGTCATGATCATGGGCACGTCGGTTTGCCACATGCTGCTGGGCAGAGAGCGGCAGATGGTGGAGGGCATGTGCGGCACGGTCGAAGACGGCATCGTGCCGGGCCTGTGGGGTTACGAGGCGGGGCAATCGGCGGTCGGTGATATCTTTGCCTGGTTCTTCGAGCACGGGGTACCGGATTACATCCATCGCGAAGCGCGCAAGATGAAGGCGCCGTTCCAGGTGGCGCTGGAAAAACGCGCGGCCGCGCTCAAGCCCGGTGAGTCGGGCCTGCTGGCGCTGGACTGGTGGAACGGCAACCGCTCGGTTCTGGTGGATGTGGATTTGACCGGCGTGCTGCTGGGCATGACGCTCGCTACGCGGGCGGAAGAAATCTATCGCGCCCTGATCGAAGCCACGGCCTTCGGCACGCGCACCATCATCGCAGCGTTCGAGTCGAAAGGCATCACCGTGGACGAATTGGTGGCGTGCGGCGGCTTGCCGGAAAAGAACCATCTCCTGATGCAGATTTATGCCGACGTTACGGGGCGCGAAATCAAACTGGCAGACCCCCTGCAAACCTGCTCGGCCCTGGGATCGGCAATGCACGGCGCCGTGGCCGCGGGGCGCGCCGCGGGCGGCTACGATTCCATTGTGGAAGCCGCCCAGCAGATGGCGCGCGTGCAGAAGCAGCACTTCAAGCCGCACGCCGAGCGCCACGCCGTCTACGACCAGCTCTATGCGGAATACCATACGTTGCACGATTACTTCGGCCGCGGCGGAAACGATGTGATGAAGCGGTTGAAGGTTTTGAGAAGGGAAATCTCGGTGAAGTAAGTTGTCCGTAGTCCGTGGTCCGTTGCAGATCGTCAATTCTCAGTTTTTAATGGCCAGACGAAGCCCCCAGCACCTCGGCCGCCGCGACTGACGACGGACAACGGACTACTGACAACGGACCACGGACAAATTTCTATGGCTTCCATTGAACGACTGCGGCGCGACGTCTACGAAGCCAACCTCGGGATCTGGCGGGGGGGCTTGGTGACCATGCACAGCGGCAATGCCAGCGGCATTGACCGCCAGCGCGGCATCGTGATGATCAAACCGAGCGGCATGGACTACGACCGCATGAAGCCCGCCGACATGGTGGTGACGGACCTCGAGGGCCGCAAGTTGCGCGGCAAGTGGAACCCGTCCGTGGACTTGCCCGATCACCTTTACATCTACAAGCACTGCCCCGAGGTGGGCGGGGTCATCCACACCCATTCGAATTACGCTACCAGCCTGGGGTTGCTGGGAAAGCCCATTCCCGCGTACCTCACCGCGATCGCCGATGAATTCGGCCGCGAAATTCCTTGCGCACCGTACGTGGATAATCAGGCCGACCATATCGGGCAGGCAATCGTTCAATATAAAAACCGCGCGCCGGCGATCCTGATGGGGAATCATGGCACGTTCACGTGGGGACCCACGCCGCGCGCGGCGCTGAAAGCGGCGGTGATGCTCGAAGACGTTTGCAAGACCGTTCACCTGGCACTGCTCCTCGGCAAACCTACCCCACTTCCTCCCGAAGAAGTCAAGAAGTGGTGGGATCGATACCACACGTGGTACGGCCAGCCGGGGAAAAAAGCAGTGACGAGTGACAAGTGACGAGTGACGAGCCGCGGACCTACAGAACAGGTCCGCGTTACGGATTCGCCGCAGTGAGCCGTGCGAGTTTTTTTGCGTACGTCATCTAACTAGATTCATAGGAGGTTTAATATGTCTAATCTTCATAACCGTCGCGATTTTCTCAAAACTTCGGCGCTGGCCACCCTGGGGAGCGCGGCAGCGCTGAATCTGGGGGAGAAGCAGCTCCCGGCAACCCCGGCCAAGGAGTCACCCGTAACCATGCCTCAGGCCTTTCATAAGGGTCTGGCCACGGGCAAGCTCGGAACTCTCACGGTGACGCGCTTGTTCCTGGGCTGCAACCAGGTGAGCGGTTATTCGCATTCCCGCGATTTGGATTATGTGGGGCGCCTGATGCAGGAATATCAGACGGACGACCGGGTCCTGAACACCTGGCAATTGTGCGAAGAACAAGGCATCAACACTTTGCTTTCCGACCCGTTCGAGAAACCGGTGCGCCTCATGAAGCGGTATCGCAAGGAAAGGCGCGGGAAAATGCAATGGTTCTCGGAAGTCCATCCCCAGAAGTATTACTATGATACCCGCCTGGCCGACCTGAAGGAGCACCTCAAGCAGGTCATCGACCATGAACCCAACGCTTTTTACGTCCAAGGTGGGGTTTGCGATTCTTTCGTCGACCGGGGCCTGCTGGATGAGCTGGGTGAAGCCCTGGAAATAATGAAAAAGACCGGACTGCCCTCCGGCCTGGGGGCGCATTCGGTAGAGAGCCCCAGGGCTTGCCTGAAGGCGGGTTTGCAGCCCGATTTCATCATGAAGACTTACCACGCGGACGACTATTGGTCAGCCACGCCTCGAGCGCAGCGGGTGGAGTTCCTCGCGGTCCAGCGCAGTCCCGACAATCACGACAACATGTGGGATATCAAGCCCGAGGCAACCCGTGAGCTGATGGCCAGCGTCCAGAAACCCTGGATTGCCTTTAAGGTGATGGCGGCGGGAGCCATTCCCCCGGAAAAGGCCTTTCGGTTTGCCTTCCGGGGGGGAGCCGATTTCATCTGCGCCGGCATGTTTGATTTCCAAGTTGCTGAAAATGTCGCGATTGCCAAGAAGGTCCTGGCGGAAAGCTCAGACCGGACGCGGCCCTGGAGGGCCTAGCCGGCCGCGGTGCTTCGCACCGCGGCATCGACGATGGCAAGTCGGAACCGCCGCTCCGCCTGTTTGAGTGGGATTCCTTCGCCGCGTTCGAATTAGGCCACCACCCACTTGTCTGCTCGCGGGGATGTGGTTATACTGATGGTATGAAAACTGCGATATCCATCCCCGATGAAGTCTACCAGGGCGCCGAGCTTCTGGCGCGGCGGACGAAGAAGTCCCGCAGCCGGCTGTATGGCGAGGCACTCCGGGAGTACCTGGCGCGCCACGCGCCGGACGAAGTGACTGAGGCGATGAACCGCGCTTGCGCCGAGGTGGGCGAAAGCAAAGATCGCTTCGTTTCCGCCGCCGCCCGCCGCATCCTGGAGCGCAGCGAATGGTAATCTCACAAGGCGAGGTCTGGTGGGCGGATCTTCCGGCCCCGGCGGGATCTGGCCCGGGGTTCAGAAGGCCGGTCGTCGTCGTGCAGGGTGAGGCGTTGAACCGGAGCCGCATTGCCACCGTCGTCTGTGTTCCGCTCACCAGCAATCTCAAATGGGCCCTGGCCCCGGGGAATGTCCATCTGTCCGCGCGTCTGACCGGTCTGCCCAAAGCTTCCGTGGCCAATGTTTCCCTGGTCGTCAGCGTCGATAAGGACCTCCTCACGGAGCGCGTGGGCAAGCTTCCACCCTCTTGTCTGCAGTTGGTGCTTGCGGGAATCGACACCGTCCTGGGCAAGTAACCTTAAACCCCCAACTCAAACCTTCAGAGCACATCTACGGTTGGGCGACATAACCGTCAAGCTGATCGCGAGTTGCGGGCAAACCAAACCCCGATTGGGTGGCGCATACATTGATTTTTATGTATGCGGCCCCTCCCCCCTTGAAGTAAACTGCGCCGATGCCGCTCCGAAAACCGTGCTTTCTGATGGTGATGTTGCTCGTCGGTGGGTTCACCTGTCCAGCGCGTGGGGAAGAACCGGGGGCCGTTCGACCGTGGTGGGTCATGGCCGAGTTAGGCGAAGGGCAGCTTCAGCTCACTGCGGATCAGGCCCGCGGAAGCCGCCGCGCGACGTTTGCCATGGGATTCGCCGGGGGTCACAGCCTGGGGAGCCGGGCGCGGATCGGGCTGGAAGTCAACGGTTGGCTTATCCAAGCCTTCAATCTCAATGCTCCCACCGTGGGAAAAAGCGTTAGCAACACTTCGGTGGTTGTCGATGCGTTCCCGATCCGCAAGTCACCCTTCTTTCTTCGGGGTGGGACGGGCGTCGGCGTTTATCAAAATAACCCTCCCGATGGGTACGGGGGAAAAGGGTGGTGCTGGACGGCCGGGGCGGGTTATGAGATCCGGGTGAGGAGGGGTTTTGGCTTGGCCCCGATGGTGGGTTACTCCGCCGGCAGCTTGGGTGATGTTCGCAATATCCTGACCGTTGAGACGGGGCGGCGGTACTCGGTAGTCGAATTCAAAGTCGGCATCGTCTGGCACTTGGGAGAGCCCAAGCAAAGACGGGGTCATCTTGGCTGATGTCTGTGGCCTCCGCTAAAGTTGCCTTGTTGGCGCGGGAATAAGGAGGTCTACAGCGGGCCGGGAGACTGAATGGACGACACCCGGCCGCCACGAGGCGCATATGCAGTGAAAAGAAGCGACCGCTGAGTGAAGGGGAGAAATGCCAGCGCGACCATGATCAGCAGGCTGAGCGCGCCGAGCTCTCGAAAGAGGAGCAACGGGGAACACGCCCAGGCGGAATCCAGGAGCAGGAAGATGGGGAAGGAGGAGCGAAACAAACGGCCCGAGTCCGGGTAGTCAAAGCCAACGGCTGAAAAGAAGTAGATGTGAACTGCCGTGGCACACACGATCAGGAGCAGAAACACGCTTCCGGGCAGGCCGGGGAAGATGACTTGCATCCGGTGAATGCTGGAAGGAAGATAGTAGGCGGCGAGCGCGTAGAGGGTGAGATAAACCGCCTGGATGAGCAGAAACAGGCCGCGCGCCGCGCCCCGTGAAATCGCCAGCGGAAGTTCTACCTGCCACATCGAAGGTAGGCTGGGGCCGGAGCTTGATGTCCCCGTCAACTCTCGGCGCAGGTTCGACAGGTCAACCCACAATTCCCGCGCGGATTGGAATCGCTCCTCCTTCCGCTTGCGCAGGCATTTCCTCAGGATCCGGTCGAGTTCCGCCGGCGCCACAGGGTTGCGAGCCGAAAGGGGAGGCGGGTCCTTCGTCAGGATGTTGGCAATCGTGGAAGAGGGCGCCTGTCCCGCAAAAGGATTCGTGCCGGAGGCGAGCTCATAAAGGACCAATCCCAGAGCATAAATATCGGTACGCGCGTCCGCCGGTTGGGCCTGAAGCTGCTCGGGCGCCATGTAATTCATCGTGCCCACCACCAGCGGGCCCGTGTCGGTGACCGGGCCTGTCTCCCCGTCCGCGCCACCGCCCGGCCCGGCCTGCGGTGCGAGGACCTTCGCCAGGCCGAAGTCCAGGATCTTGATGCGGCCCACGCCACTATCGGAGGGCGTCAGCATGATGTTTTCCGGCTTGATATCGCGATGAACAATGCTGTGCTGGTGCGCAGCCGCCAGCGCATCGGCAACCTGCATCCCGATTTCCAGGATCTCCGGCACTTCAATCCTGCGTCCCCGCAGCGCCTCGCGGAGTGTGCTACCCGTCACATATTCATAGACAATAAAATGCTCAGTTACGGTATCAATGAATTCGTAAACAGTTGCGACGCCCGGGTGAGAGATGGCGGAGGCAGCGCGGGCCTCCTGGGAGAGCCGGCGCAGATACTGCTGGTCGTGGAGAAGGGTCGGCGTAATCACTTTCAGGGCCACGGTGCGCCCGAGATGGGTGTCGCGGGCGCGATAAACCACCCCCATCCCGCCATGCCCGACCTCGCGCTCGATTTCGTAGCGCCCGGCTTTGAGTTCCCCCTGCATGATCTTGGGTCTGCTCGGGTGCGCCCGGCGGGGCAGCAGAGCCGTGATAAGAGCACCCGTCCCTCCGCGTTCCTTCCCCCGAATGGTACGCCCGCACCAAGGCTTTGTAAAGCCTTGACAGCCGCAGGAGCTTCCGCCGTCGGGTCGTGGGGAGGCCTGAAATTTCATGCAACGAAATTGCCCTCCTCACCGAATTGACTTTGGCAAAAGAGGGGTAGCGTGGAGGTATCCGTCAGCCGGCGGATTCCTCCGCGGATCCTCCCCAATTCGAGCCGCGTTACGATGCTTCTCGTCCCGAACCTGAAATGAAAAGCCGCACACGAACGCAAAATGCGCGTACCTGTGCGCTACCCGCTATGGGCGCCTGAAGACGGGGCCGTGTCTGAGATTTGTGTCTCCAGATGAGGCGTTTCAGTGGTGGAAAAGGGACTCCAGGTCGCGGCGGCCATGAACGACGCGAAGGATAAGCACGTCCTCTTTTTCAACACAGTAAACGATGACATACTCGCCCACCGCTACGCTGCGGCATCCGGCGCCGAAATCGTCATCGCGGGCACGTCCGGCATAGGGGAAGCCGGCAAGCATGAAAAAACGGTCGGTGATGGTGTCAATTAAACGGTTGGCAATCTCGATGCTGCCGCTTTCCTTCGCAACGTAATACCAAATCTCGTCAAGATCGGTTTCGGCGCGGGGTGCTAAGCGATGGGCCATCAGCGGGACGTAGTGAGTTCAGCGAGAAGGCGCGCGCGTCCGCGTTCCTTCACTTCCCGGGCAAGCTGCTGCATGGATTCCTGGGTGATCATGCGGCCTTCGCCACGGGCAAGCGAAGCCCTGGCTTCGTCGAGCGTCAGAAGAAATTCCGTCCGTTGCCGCTCGCGTTCTTCCCACAGAGCAAGAGCCTCCTCGACGGCGTCTTTTTCCGAGTGCAGCCGTCCGCTTTCAATCGCGCGGCGGGCGAATGCTTTTTGATCCGGAGTGAGTTGTACTTCCATGGCTTTCAGAATACGGGAAAACGGGCTCCCGCGCAACGCCGAAACCGCGCGCATGCCTCTCTTTCGGGCTGGCCGAACTGACTTGGGCAAAACAGGGGTAGCGCAGTGCGGCGGAGCTGCAACCTGAGACGTGCCACGGCCATCTCCGGTGGCGGGAGTCCGATGGACTCCACCGGAGTCCTGAAATCGGACTTGGCCGTGCTCGGGCACGGGCGGGTGAAGCTGTGAAAGAATCACCTTCGGCATCGAGAGGTGGAGTTTCGACGATGCGTTTTGAAGGTATTGATCGTCGACGACGGTAAGTAATTATGGTGGCTTCATTCGGTGACCTTCCTTTCCGCCCCGCCTTTGGCTCCTCGGCTCGGGGCTTGGGCCGCAGCCATCCCCGGGAGGCAGGTTCCTCAGGCGGCAAGCGCGGCCCGGCGCACTTTCCAGCGCAGGCGAAACCATTGCTGAATATTGTAGGTGAGGCAAGCCCACAGCACCTCGCAACGGGCTTTCTTCAACCCCCGCACGCAGAACTGCCGCAATCCGAGCTTGGTCTTCAGCCACAGGTTGCTGAACTCGGCCACCGGGCCGCGCCGACGATAGGCGGCGCGCGCCTCCTCCGTCTGCATCTTGGCCACATACGCCGCCACCGTGGGGAGATTCTCACTGCGCACGAGCAGGCGCCCGTACTTGCCCGGCTGGCACCCCGCACGCAGCGGACAATCCCGGCAGTCGGCCGCGCGCGCCTGGTAAACCTGATGCACCACCCCCACGCGCCCGCGTCGCGTCCTCCGATGCGCCAGCTTATGACCCGCAGGACAGGTGTAGGAGTCGCTCTCCGGGTGGTAGCGGAATTTTTCTGGATAGAAGGCCGCATCGACGCCGCGCCGCTCGAAGTGCTTCCGCGCCGCTTCCCTCTTCGGCTGCATCGTACTGCCGATCAGGTCCACCCCGCTCTCCGCCGCCTCCAGCACGTTCTCGCGTGTGGTGTAGCCCTCATCCACAATCATCTGCCCTGGCGCCCGCCCGTTCTGCCGCTTCACTTCCTCCAGCGCCGGTACCAGTTGTTGCTGGTCGCTGGCCTCCTGGGTGATGCCGGCCCCTACGATGATCGAGTGCGCCGTGTCGGTCGAGAGTTGCACGTTGTGACTGACCGCGAAACCCCCGTCGCTCTGTTTCATCACCCGCGCTTCCGGATCGGTCTCGCTGGCGCGCCGCTCCGACTTCTCCTGGCGCCCCTCGGGAGCGGCTTGCACCTTCTGCAGTTCCTCCAGCGCCTGCTCCAATCTCTCCACCTTCTCGCGCGCCGCCCGCTCCCGCGCCTTCCGCCGACGCTGATCGCCCGCCTCTTCCCGCGGATCCCCCATCGCCTGCACCCGCTGCTGCGCCGCCTGCAGATGCGCCCGCAAGGTCGGCTCGCGATGCATCGACTGGCCGCTCGCCGCCGCTTTCACCTTGGTCCCGTCGTGCACCACCTGCTCCAGCGTGATCAATCCCTCGCTGCTCAAAATCGCCAGCAGTTGCGCGAACAGCCCGTCCAGCGCCTCCTGATGGTCCACCCGAAAGTCCGACAGGGTGTGATGATTGACCACCTCGCACCCCGTCAGCCACTGATAGGCGGGGTGGTAGCCGCAGCGCCGCTCCACTTCCCGCGCCGAACTCACCCGCTCGCTGTAGGCGTAAATCCACAGCGCGATCAGCAGCCGCGGGTCCTTCGGCGAACGTCCCGCCGCCCCTTCCACCGCCCGCACCTCGACCGTGTAAGACGCCAGGTCCAGCCGCCCCGTCATCTCCCAAATCGCCCGCGCCAGGTGGTCGGGCTCCAGCAACTGCTCCACGTCCACCGTGCGCAACACCATCTGCTGGCGATTGATCGGCTCGAAACGCGGCCGGCCCTGGGGCTCGCCCGCCTGCGCCTCTGCCGCGGGCGGCCCCGCCGGCCACTCGCTCTCCCCCCAGATCGTTGGCTGCTGCCCCGCGCCGTCCTTACGCATGCGCCCGCCTCCGCCCGTGAGATGCCTCGGTCGGCCGCGGAGTGCGCTTCAACACCAGCGTGTGCTTGTCCTCCACCACCCACTCGATCAACTCACCCTTCTCGATCTCCAAAGCTTGCGCCAAGGGCGCCGGACAAATCAGATACCATTGGCGGTTCTTGCCCCCCCGCTGAATCACCTGCACCGTGGACTGGTAACCCATGCTGGACCTCCCTCCGGCAACGTCAGAGGAAGTATATCATAGCCATATCGCTAGTCAAGTCTTTTTTGATTTTTTCACAGCTTCGGTCGCCCGTGGCACTTCCCCAATTCGAGCCGCGTTACGATGTTTCTCGTCGCCAACCCGAAGTGAAAAGCCGCACGGGAACGCGAAATACGCCTACTTGTGCGCCCCTTTCGCCGGCACGCAACCCACCGGCCCCCGGGTTCGGGAGAAAGCGTTGTCTTTTCCCCTTCCGATATGGCTATAATAGCCATGACGGGAGGGAACCGCATGCGCAGTGTCAATATTGCCGAGTTGAAGAACTCCCTGAGCCGGTATCTCGCTTACGCCAAACAGGGGGAAGAAATCGTCGTCCGGGACCGCCATCTGCCCGTGGCGAAGCTTGTCCCCCTCTCCGCCGCCGAAGCCAGCCAGGAAGAGCTGATTTTAGTCGCAGCGGGCAAACTGCGTTTGCCGCAGGCTCCTTTGGACATTCACAAGTTACTCAAGATCCGGACCGGCCGCGTTCGCGCGAGTCAAGCCATCCAGGCCCTGGTGGACGAACGCGCGGAGGGGAGATGAAACCGCAACCGGCATTTTTCGATGCCAGTGCGCTGGTTCCACTCTGTGTTCAGGAGGCCACCAGCTGCCAGGCTCAGGCCCACCTGCGCGAGAGCTTGCCGGTGGTGTGGTGGGGCACTCCGGTCGAGATCCATAGTGCGGTGGCCCGCCTCCGCCGCTCGTCCGTTTTGAGCGATCGCGAATACCAGGGAGCTCTGGCGCGGCTGGAATTGTTGAGCCGCGGATGGCGAGAGATCCTCCCCGCGGATTCGGTGCGGGAATTGGCAAGGCAATTGTTGGATACTCATCAGCTTCGTGCTGCCGACAGCTTGCAACTGGCGGCGGCCCTCACCTGGTGTCACCAACAACCCAAAAACCGCAATTTTGTTTCCGGCGATCAGCAGTTGTCGCAAGCCGCCGCCTCGGCGGGATTTACGGTCCTGGCGCTTTCCCCTTAGCTCGCGGGGAAGGACCGACGCCAAAAATCAGCGGGGAGTTATCCGTCAGCCGACGGATTCCTCCGCGGATCTTCCCCAATTCGAGCCGCGTTACGATGTTTCTCGTCGTGAACCCGAAGTGAAAAGCCGCACAGGAACGAAAAATACGCTCACCTGGGCGCTACCCGCTTCTGAGCTGGCATGTGGTTATCTCTTTGACTTTTCACGGCATAGCGCTAGAATGTGGTCCTACTGGAGAAGTCCACGTGTAGGAGCCTGCGAAACAGCTGCGCCGTGGGCCGCGAAGGAAAGGGTATGCGTTGCAGGTCACTCCGAACGCCAAGAGCCGGTGTATACTCCCACCGCCTGCCGTCGAAGTTGGCGCGTGATCTCGGACCTGCGGTCCAAGAAGAACTTGTGTCTAGTGCGCTAAAAAGTTCGATCAGATTCACAATTGTGGACCGCGAGTTCGCCGGCACATTCGCCGGGCCATCGTTTCGGCCCAGGCGGCCCGGGCCGGAGGAGCGGCTACTGGACCGGTTCTTGAGGGAGATGCCGATAAAGATCGCTGGCGGGTGCGACGTGGTGGTTTTTCGCGAGCCTCGATTGCCGTGTGGGTTTCCAGACTTGGTCATTGTCATCTGGGATAGAAGAAAGGCGGCGCACTGGAGCCCGGAACGGGCCAACCTTGCGTCGACGGATCTGCAGCTGGCGCATTATCTGCATCTCAGCGGCCCTTCCACGCTTCAAAAATTACAGAAGGTTTTTGCTAAAACGATCGTAAAAAGCATCGAGCGCCTCGCCGCCGCCGGAATTCTCCGGTCGCAGGGCGCTAGATGGCTACTCCAACCGCTTCGCAGAATCTTTGCCGCCCGCGAGATCATTGCGGTAGAGGCAAAAATTAACAAGTGGAAGACTGCACTAATGCAGGCTGAACTCAATACATGGTTCGCCTCTTCATCTTATGTCCTAGTCCCCGAAGTCCCGAAGCGGAGCCACTTGCTTCAAAGGGCAAAACAACTCGGCATCGGAATCTCAACGAGGACTTGTATTCCGATGGAGCCGATGAAGGCGGATCCCCTGCCACGCTCGTATGCGTCATGGCTCTTCAACGAATGGGCGTGGAGGGTAGGCGGATAGGCCGAGTTGATGGCCAACGGACTTATCATTGACGCTGCATGGGTCCAAGACCAATTCCCCGAACTCTCAGAGATTGGCCTATTGGGCAGAGGTGGCCAAAAGCTCGTTTTCGCTGCTAGGCATCCTACCGACGGCGACGTCGTACTTAAGCTGATTCACCCCCTCCAATCGGATGAGACGACAAATCGCGAAATTCTTGCGGTTGACGTGATTCACTCCCCGCGTGTCCCACGAATCTTAGACCGCGGGCAAATTTCGCTTCCGATTGGACAGTTGGTTTGGCTCAGGGAGCAGCGAATTGTAGGCCAGACTGTCCGAGAAGCCTTGCGAGCAGGACCTTTTCTTGTGTACCGACTATTACGACTTGGCCTTCACGTTCTTGAGGCTCTCGCAGAAGCTGAACAGGCTCGGATTGTCCACCGTGATGTGAAACCAGACAACATCATGATTACGGGAAACGAAGACTTTTGGCTGCTCGACTTTGGCATAGCGAGGCATCTTTCTTTACAATCTTTGACTGGCACCGGCCAGATTTGGGGGAAGTTCACGCCGGGGTACGCACCGCTTGAACAGTGCCGAAACATTAAGCCGAACATCGATTCCCGCACAGACCTTTTTGCACTGGGTGTGACGCTGTACGAATGTGCGACGGGGCTGCACCCGTTTCGGCATCCGCCCACAAACGATCTTGAGATCCTGAGGCGGGTCGAGACTTTGATTCTGCCGCGTCTGCGGCTGGTATTCTCGTCCGCCGAGCAATTTCAGGATTTGGTGGAGGCAATGACCCAGAAGCGCCGAGACCTGCGCCCAAAATCCGCGCGCGAGGCTCTTACGTGGATGCAGGAGATTTGCGCAAAAGAGCAGGTGTGAAAGAGTGGACCTCTTCCTCCACGTTGGCTTGGTACTGCGACGCTCACACCAAACCATTCAAATCCGCCGGAAGGAAAGCCTAATGCAACTACATCTTCAGTTCGGATATGGAATGATGGAGCACTGCCGAGCTCTGATTTCCTCGTGGGGTGGTGGAACGGCAATTCTGAGTCCCCGTGACCTGGATGACGATCAGCTGCAGCGCTTATCTGAGACCATTAACGGCCTTGCGGGGGGCCGATGCCTGCTTGACCCGCAATTCTATTTGCCACACGCTGACCACGAGCGGTTGTGTTCCCACTCGTATTGGCCGCCGGAATACGAAACGGGAACGTTTTTTGAAGGGCAGGCTTTAGCAAGGCTGCTCCGGAAGCTACGACAACTGAATGTCCGCTTGGGCTGTAAGGAGTTCATCTTACCAGGTCTTCTTGCCTCGCGGATTGATGATGACTGGTTGGGGATCCAGCACGCCATCATCGAAGAAGCACTTGCCACACAAGAGGAATTACCATTGATTGCTACAATCGCATTGTCGGCTGACGCCGCAAAGGACGAGGAGCAAATCGCCGTGCTCTTGGAAGCGGCTGAACAGTGGCGGGCGACCGGTTATTACATTGTCTGTGAGCATCCTAACGGCAGATACTTGGTTAATGAAGCCAATTGGCTAGCCAACGTAATTGACCTCGCCGCAGGGCTACGACTAAATGGTGCTACGGTTATCCTTGGATATTGCAACCACCAAATGCTGATTGGTTCGTTGTCCAAAGTGACGGCAATTGCCTCCGGGACTTGGATGAATGTCCGTTCATTTCCGCCGGAAAAGTTTAATAGCGCGTATGAAGAAGAAATTAAGCAGCGTGCGACGTGGTTCTACTGCCCTCAAGCGTTGTCCGAATATAAGATACCATTTCTAGACATTGCAAGGCGGCGCGGGTTGCTCCCGCTTATGGCACCGCCTGTTACTCTCGATGGAGGATTTGTGTCCCAGCTTTTCAGTGGGGCCCAGCCGTCGTCCGTTCCCTTCAGCGAACAAGCGGCTTTTCGGCACTATCTACACTGCCTAAGGGGGCAGTGTAGGACCATGACGGCCTCGACTTTCGACGGCGCCCTTGCGGTCAACGCGCAAATACTAGATGATGCAGAATCGTTGCTGGGACAGCTTGCAGCGGCTGGTATCGTCGGTCAACTCAGGGACTTTGGTGAAATCGTAGATGTAAATCGAGCTGCGATGGGTCTGTTTACGAGTCTTCGCGGTGCCGTTCTACGACGTCGATGGGCCGCGCTATAACCGAACTTTTCCCGGCTTTCGGGCGACATTCCAAACATAAGTTACCGACGGGTAAGCAGATGGATTCTGCGAAGAATCGGCGCACGTGGTTCAGCTTCGTCGCGGAGCAAGAAGCGCGGACCTGCGGTTTAGGTCCGCGGCTTTTCGTTGTGATGGGGGAAGAGCCGCGGACCTAAACCGCAGGTCCGCGCTACTTGCTCGTCGCTCTCCCCACCCACGCCAGAAGGCCCCAAACAGCAGTTCGCCAACCGTGATGAATGATAGAGCTGCGGTGCGACCCTCCACATGGCGGAGATATGGCCGACCGCGCGGATCGCCCGGCTCCATCAGGTAAGAGAAAACGTCCGTGTCGAGCAGGATGATGTTTAGCGGGTCGCGGATCAAAGACTATTACGTCCGGGCGCGATAGATCTCTTCGACGAATGCGCCGATGTCCTCGTCTGGCGGCACGATGCCGGCGAACGCGTTCGGGTCGAAGGGCTTTGCACCACGTTCCCGGGCTAGTTCTTGAATCGTCTTGCCCGCGATGATGCCGGCCTTACGATCGGCAGGAGTGCCGCGCGGGTGATTTCGGCGCCGCACGGGATGCACTTTTGTCTTCAAATTCGGCCTCCACGACGATCATACCACACCCGCTGCACGGCCGCTGGCGGATGCTCTCTCTTTAGGAAACCTTGGAAGCGGGCCGCGCTATCGTGCTCTGGACATCACCGCGCGGGATGTTGTTGATGCGGGTCGGATCAGACAAGGCGGCCTGCAAATCCGCGTAGGCGGACACCGAGCAAGTAGCGCGGACCTGTTCTTGAGGTCCGCGGCTTTTCGGGGTGATGCGCGGAAGTACCGCGGACCTACAAAACAGGTCCGGGCTACACGTCGTGGAACAATTCACTATGGCTATATCGTAAAATTCGAGCGGGCCACCCCAGCGGCGCAGGTTGCTTCGAGGACCCTTGCGCAAGAAGCTGAACACTAACGGCATCATTCGTGGTAAAAAGAACCTTACGCTCTCACAGTGACTAGAAATTCCTTTTGAAGGCTGACATGAATCCAATGGGCATGCTGTGGTTCGCGACGCCGGATCTCGCCCGGGCCGGCGGGCGCCTTATTCTCCTGCATCCGGTGGACATGGCCATCATCGCCATTTACTTTGCCATGGTGTTGGGGATTGGCTTCTACCTGAAACGCTATACCCGGAGTGGCGAGGATTTCTTTCTGGCGGGCCGGGAGATGACGTCTTGGGTGGCCGGGCTGAGCTTTATCTCCGCCAACCTCGGCGCGCTGGAGCTGATGGGCTGGGCGGCCGCCAGCTACCAGTACGGCATCCTGGCCACGCACTGGTACTGGATCGGCGCCATCCCGGCCATCCTGTTTCTGGGCCTCGTCATGATGCCGTTCTATTACATTTCCAAAACCCATTCCGTGCCGGGCTACCTCCAGCTCCGCTACGGGGAACCCACGCGCGCCCTCAGCGCTATTTCCTTCGCCTTCATGACCGTTTTGATGTCGGGCATTAATATGTATGCAATGGCCTTGGTGATGAAGGTGGTTCTGGGGTGGAACATTCATTTCAGCATTTGGGTGTCTTCCCTCACCGTGGCGGTTTACGTGGCCCTGGGCGGGCTATTCTCGGCGATCTTCAACGAGGTGCTGCAATTCTTCCTGATTTGGTTTGGCGCGCTGCTCATTCCCATCCTGGGCCTGGTGGAATCGGGCGGCTGGACCGGGCTGGTGGCGCGTATCCACCAGAATTTTCCGCAAGGGGATTACACGCACCTGTGGCGGCCCATGGCCCATTTCGCCGACAACCCCATGGGCATCCATTGGACCGGGATTGTCTTTGGTCTGGGTTGGGTGATTTCTTTCGGCTACTGGAACACCGATTTCCTGGTGGTGCAGCGCATCTTTGCCGCCAAGGACATTCGCGCCGCCAAGATGGCGCCCATCATCGGCTCCTATTTCAAGATGGCCGTTCCCTTCATCGTGATCCTGCCGGGATTGCTGGGGCTGGCCCTGCTACCCTTCAAGCTGGTTCCGGAAAGCGCCGTGGGGATCGGCCAGCATAGTTACAACGAGGTTCTGCCGCTCATGCTGGCCCGCTATTGCGGCCCCGGCCTGCTGGGCTTGGGGATCACCGCCCTCATCGCCGGGTTCATGTCGGGAATGGCGGGGAACGTGAGCGCTTTCGCGACGGTGTGGACTTACGACCTTTACCGCCCCTTCATCCGCAAGAACGCTTCCGACGACCACTACCTCAGCATGGGACGCTGGTGCACCATTCTCGGCGTCATCATCTCCATCGGCACCGCTTACCTGGTCATGCATTTTGGCAGCATCATGGATTACGTCCAGGCGCTCTTCAGCTTTTTCATCGCGCCGCTTTTCGGCACGGTGTTGCTGGGCATGATGTGGAAACGCACCACGCCCGCCGCCGGCTTCTGGGGACTGCTGGCCGGGAGCCTTTCTTCCGTGGCCATGTTCCTGCTGGTGAAATTTAATCATAATATGCTTTCCATCATTGCACTTTCGAGTGATGCCAAGGATATGGCCGAGAATATGTATCGCGCCCTGTGGTCGTGGCTGATTTGCGTTATCGTCACCGTGGCCGTCAGTTATGCCACCAAGCCCAAGCCCGTGGGAGAGTTGACCGGCTTGGTCTACGGGTGTACCGAACTGCCGAGCGAAGGGCATCTGCCGCTATGGAAACGGCCGGTTTTCTGGGCCGCGATCTCATTTGCGCTATTTTTAGTCCTCCAGTGGATCTTCTGGTAGGGGGTGAGCATGGAAGCGAAGCCGCAAGGACTTCGTACAGGGGGTGACGGCGGGAAACGTCGCGTCGCCATCGATCAGGAAGACTCGAAGCCGCACGACCATCACATGATTCCCGTCTGGTTCTTCGTGGGGGTCATTCTGCTGATCTATGGGTTGATCATTTTGGCTACGGGCATCTACGAGTTCTCTAGCCCACCACCCACGGTGCTCGCCAGCACGCATCCGGCGGTGTGGTGGGGAGCGCTGCTGACCGTCATCGGCGGTATTTATGTCTATATTTACATGCCGAAGAAACCCTGAGCGACGACATTTTGTCGGGTCCTGGGACTCCCACGCACCCGGGAGAGCCCTGTGCGTAATCACATTGGGGATTCGCGTCATTTCTTGAGGATTCGCCCTTTATCCACAATTGCGGGCGCCCGGTTCCGAATGGAAACATCTCGCTTCACTTCCAAAGTTGTTGCGGAGAACAATGAATGACCACTCGCTTTCCCCTCGCCTTGCTTTTTGCCGACGCGCCCGGCGCCCAGGCGATCCTCTCCGCGCACGCGGTGGATTTCCTCATCATCGCTATTTACTTTGTTGTCGTGCTCGCCATCGGTTTCTACCTCAAGCGCTACACCAAGAGCAGCGAGGACTTCTTCATGGCCGGGCGCGAGATGACCGCATGGGTGGCCGGGCTCAGTTTTATTTCCGCCAACCTGGGCGCCCTCGAGCTGATGGGATGGGCTGCCTCGGCGTATCAATACGGGATCCTGGCCGCGCATTATTATTGGTATGGGGCGATTCCCGCCATGCTCTTTCTGGGCGTCGTCATGATGCCCTTCTACTACATCTGCAAGACCCATTCCGTGCCGGGCTACCTGCAACTTCGTTTTGGCGAACCTACGCGCCTGGTGGGCGCGCTGTCTTTTGTCTTCCTCACCGTCCTCATGTCAGGGATCAACATGTATGCGATGGCCGTGGTCATGAAGGTGATGCTGGGTTGGGATATTCACCTGAGCATTTGGATTTCGTCCCTGACCGTGGCGGTCTACGTCGCATTGGGAGGATTGGTTTCCGCGATCTTCAATGAGGTCTTGCAGTTCTTCCTGATTTGGTTGGGCGCGTTGATGATCCCGATTCTCGGTATGGTGGAAGCCGGGAGTTGGTCGGCCTTGGTCGCGCGCATTCACCGGAACTTTCCGCAAGGCGACTACACGCACTTGTGGCGGCCCATGGCCCACTTTACGAATAATCCCATGGGCATCCACTGGACGGGAATCGCTTTTGGATTGCTGATGGGGTCGTTGGGCTATTGGACGACCGATTTCCTGGTGGTGCAGCGGGCGCTGGCCGCCAGAAGCTTGCGTGCCGCGAAGCTCGCGCCGATCATTGCCTCTTATTTCAAAATGGCCGTACCGCTGATCGTGGTCCTGCCCGGACTGCTCGGGCTTGGCCTATTGCCCTTCAAGTTGGTGCCGGAAAGCGCCATCGGGCCGGGGCAACACAGTTACAACGAAGTGCTGCCGCTGATGCTGGCGCGCTATTGTGGGCCGGGCTTGCTGGGGCTTGGCATCACCGCGCTCATTGCCGGATTCATGTCGGGCATGGCGGGCAACGTGAGCGCGTTTGCGACGGTGTGGACCTACGATCTCTATCGGCCCTTCCTTCGCAAGACTGCCACCGACGCCCACTACGTGTCGATGGGCCGCTGGTGCACCATCCTGGGAGTGATCATCAGCATCGGTACGGCGTATCTGGTGATGCAGTTCGCCAGCATCATGGATTACGCGCAGGCCGTCTTTAGCTTCTTTATCACGCCGCTTTTCGCCACCGTCTTTCTCGGGATGATGTGGAAACGCGCCACGGCCGCCGGGGGATTTTGGGGGTTGCTGGTGGGAACGCTCTCTTCCCTTGGCATGTGGCTGCTGGTTAAACTTGATCCCTCAAAGCTCGCGTGGATTGCCCTCTCGATTCACGCCAAGCCCATGGCCGAGAATATGTACCGGGAACTCTGGTCAGGCCTGGTCGCTTTGATCGTCATCGTGGCTGTGAGTCTCTTGACGCGACCGCAACCCGTGGAAGATTTGACCGGCCTCGTTTACGGTTGCACCGATATCCCCAGTGAGGGCCACGTGCCGCTGCTCAAACGCCCCGTCTTCTGGGCGGCAATTTCCCTAATAATTTTCCTCATGCTGCAATGGATTTTCTGGTAGGCGGTGGCGGAAGAGTGGCTCGCGAAATCAGGCGCTATCCCCGTTCACGTATTCCCAAGTCTTTCGAACCCAGCGGCGACATTTCGAATTCGGGCGGGGCTCTTGATCGGTTGGTCGTATATGTTGCACCTACCGTGCCGCACTGTTCCGGCCGTCGTGCGCAGAATCGCGGCCAGTGCTGACGGGCTCATCCATCCAATCGCGCATGGTGTCACTGCTTCCACCTGGTGTTAGTATTCCCTGCATTCTCTTTTTTGGAGTCGCGTATGGAACTCTATCCGCACGTTTATCAAATCCAATCCCTGTTTGGTGGCCGGAACCTATTTCAGTATCTCTTGGTGGGCGATAACACCGTGCTGGTCGACACGGGTATCGCGGAAACCCCGGAAAAGGTGATCTTCCCTTACCTGGATTCGCTCCGGCTCCCTCCGGAGCGTCTGACGCTCGCCGTCACCACGCACGCTGACATGGACCATCAGGCCGGCAACGACGCCATCAAGCGCACCTCGCCCGGTACGTGGCTCAGTTGTGGCGCCGCCGACCGCGCCCTCGTGGAGGACCCCCGCACGCTCTACGATCTCCGCTATAACTTTCTCCGCGCCGACCATGACATGGGGTTCGACCCTGACCCCCCGCCCGGCGCCGGCAAGGCTCGCCGGATGGACCTCTGCTTCAGCGGCGGAGAGATCATCCGCCTAAGTGACGGCTGGCATCTGGAAGTTCTTCATGTGCCCGGACACTCGCACGGCCACTTGGCGCTTTACGATCCCCGGCACAAGACCGCCTTTGTGGGTGACGCCATTCACGGGCGTGGCTGCCCGTTTTCCACGGGAGGCATGGCCATCCCCGTCACCTACTACTACATCGACATCTACCTTTCCACGCTCCGCTACTTTGAGCACTTGCCCATCGACACGCTTTACTCGGGCCATTGGCCAACGATGCGGGGCGAAGAGATTCGCGACTTCATTGCCGAGTCGCGACAAACGGTGGAGTTTCTGGACCGCGTCATCTTGGCGAGCCTCGAGAAAAACCGCGCCGGACTCACCATGAAAGAATTGGTCGATGCCGTCGCCACCGCAGTCGGCGAGTGGCCGCCTGAGTCTTGGCTGCTTGCGATGTTTCCGGTGAAAGGGCACCTGGATCGCTTAGAAGAACAAGCCAAGGTCCGCGCCTTGCGTGGGACACGGCCAGTGAGATTCGAGCTGACTTAGGGATTCGGGATTGGGGGGGGAGTAGTGCGGCCCCCTGTTTTTGGGGTCCGCGGTTCTTCCGTTGCAAAAACCGCAAATCGCTAACAAGCACGCATGCCATCACCCTTGGGAGTGCGAATCTAGGTAAGACCCGCAGCCCTCAAAGGCGGAGGCCTGCAACGGTTACTATCTGTAACCTCTCAACCATTCCCTGAACGACAACAAGCGTGGCAGAGACTCCCGGTCTTTCTGCCGATTCGCTGCCTGTTTGCTCCTTACGATGTCATCAATGTTCGCAACTGGAAAGCCGTGTTTTTCAACCCGCCGTTTCCAAGCATCGTCAAACCGTTCGATGCCGTCAGGCGCGAAGATCAGGTCCACATCGAAGGGGCCATTGCGGAGCTGAACGAAGTCTTTGCCCCGCTCAATTTCCTCTTGTTCCTTTTCCGTGAGTCGGAAACCAAGCTCCAAGAGGGCGGCCACCAGCTTTTCGCAGTTCTCTCTTTGCTTGTCCACATATAGATCGACATCCTGTGTGGTGTCTGAATAACCCAGAAGAATTGCCCCGGATTTGCCAAAGAAAAGGTATTTGACGCCATGCTGCTCAAAGGTGCGGCCCAGCTCTTGGGCGCTTGTGAATTCAAATACTGCCATGCAGATACTCAGTCCCGGTTGTAGCCCAACCAATCCGGCAGGTTTTCTTTGCACCAGCGCCGATACTCTTCCATCGAGTCGAACGAGCGGTATTCAGCATCATCCAAAACGGGTTTATACGTGTGCACGAAAGAGTTACGGATATGTTGCTCGATCGGTCGCTTTGCCGCCGCCTCAAAGTCTTCCCAATCGTCGGGATTGCGTTCGAGGTTCGCCATGGAACTTCCTTAATTATCAATTATGAATTATAAATTATGAATTATCCAGCAGGCGTAGCGCGGACCCGCGTCTTTGGGGTCCGCGGTACTTCCTTTGCAAGAACGCCAAATCTCAAACACGGACGCCTACCCTCGGGGTCGGGAGTTCGTAGCGCGGACCTCCGCATTTGAGGTCCGCGGCTCTTCCTTTGCAAAAACCACAAAACGCTAACAAGCACGCATGCCATCGAACTTGGGAGTGCGAACTTCGGTAAGAGCCGCAGACCTCAAAGGCGGAGGTCTGCGCTGCGCTTGCTGAGCTTACCGATTGTACTTCGGTGTAATGCCGCGCAGGCGCTTCCACACTGCGTCGCAACGCTCCAGGACGGATTTATCCAGCCTTGGGCCTTCGGCGGCTTTCAGGTTTTCTTGGAGTTGCTCCAGGCGCGAAGCTCCCAGGATGATGGAATCGACGAGGGGTTGGGAGAGCAGCCACTGGAGCGCCAGCTCCACCAGGGTTTTCCCCGCTTCCTGGGCGATGGAGCGCAGTTCTTCTACGGCGGCGAAGTCGTCGTCAAGCCAGTAGCGGTCCTGATACATTTTATTGCCGTCGAAGCGCGTGCCGGGAGTCGGCCCGCTCTGCCGGGAGTGTTTGCCCGTGAGCAGCCCTCCGGCAAGCGGATTATAAGGGACCACCGCCACGCCGAAGCGCTGACAGAAGGGGAGGTATTCCTCTTCCATACCCCGTGCGATCAGGTTGTACATGGGCTGCGAAATAAAATAGGGATGGTAACCACGTTTTTCACAAATCCACAGGATTTCCTCCACCTGCCACGCGGCGTAGTTCGAGACGGCAGGGAAACGCACTTTACCTGCCTGCACCAACTCTTCCATAGTTTCCAGGGTTTCCTCGATGGGGGTGGCATAATCGGGTTGGTGCAGGTAATAAAGATCGACGTAATCGGTTCCCAGACGCTCGAGGCTGGCGTCAATGGCCTTGCGCATGGCCGCGCCTGATAAGCCCTCTTCATCGGGCGCGTCGCCCATCTTTCCACGGACCTTGGAAGCCAGGATAACCTTGTCGCGACGGCCCTTGAGGGTCTTGCCGACAAGGCTCTCCGCCGCGCCACGATTATAGACATTCGCGGTGTCAAGGAAGTTGATGCCGGCATCGAGGCAGCAATCCACCAAGCGGCGCGAGCTGGTTTCGTCGGTTTGGGCGCCGAAGGTCATGGTTCCGAAGGAGAGGCGCGAAACCTTGAGCCCCGTCTTGGGAAGGGTGCGATATTCCATGTCTTTCCTCCTATGCCTTGCATCTAATTAACTCTCTCATTTTCGCGCCATATATTACAATAGCTGTCTGTGCCGGAACCGCCGCTGTTACAACTTGCGCAGGACCTCGAATGGCTGGGGTGTGAGCTTGAGCACTATGGCCATCAACATGCCATGCTGGGGTTTCCGCAGTCCGGCCCCACTTGGGACACGTTCTGCGAAAAGCAGCGCGGGGTACGGGTGACGGCTGATAAAATCGAGCGTGAGTTAAAAGGCGCGGTACGCTACAATCCTTCGCGACTGGTGGGGGTGGAGTATCCGCTGGATGAAACTTTGGACTCGATTGCCGCCTTGCTGGGAGCGGTGGAGGAGATTAAGCAGTGTTCAGTCTTTGCCGTACAGGTGATACCATCCAGGGTTCGGGCGTTTACCAAAATGATCGAAGGGTACCTCCAAGCCGTGGGTCAAGTGGCGGGATAGCCTCAGAAGTTCTGGAAAATGGCCATCCACGCCTGGCGTTAAAGGGAAGGGGTTTGCACACCGAGCTTTCCGAGAAAGCTCCAGGAGATTCCGCATAATGGACGAGCAACAATTGACGAAACAATTGCAGGACGAAGGGTTCGATGACGTTTACGTTTGGGAAGACGGTCCGGACATGAACTATCCGCCCCATCAGCACCCCGACGTCTCGGCCCATATCATCCTGGCGGGCGAGATGACCGTTACGGTCGGTGGGCAAACCCGCACTTACAAACCGGGCGAGCGCTTCGATATTCCGGGCAAGACGCCTCACTCCGCGCGCATGGGCCCGGAGGGTTGCAAATACCTGGTCGGGGAAAAGTGAGAACTGCGAAGGGATGAGTGATGAGCCGGGTTCCCCTGGCCTGCTTTTCGCTATTCACTCATCCCTGTTCAGTGCTTTTCTACCCCTTACGCCATTCCTCCCAATCCTTTCGCACTGCGTCCGCCATTTTCTTGGCCGCCTCATGAACCCAGCCGGCCTTGCGCTTTGCGAGGTCGCGGCGCACATTCTTGACGGCGCGTTTGCTTCCCAGATGGATGTTGGCAGTTTCGAAGCCCGTGGAGTGAAGCAGGTGTTCCTCATCCAGTTTCTTGGGAAGCGTCGCCAACTCAATGCGCGAGCAATGGGGAGCCAAGCGGCGCACTATCCACCGGCCGCACAAATGCACGAAGGGATCAAGGGCTCGTGCGGCGTTGGTGATAATCTCTTCGTAGAGAATCTTCTTCGAGCCTTTCTCATCCTTGGCCCAGACGCAGGCGGAAGGGAGCAGGGCTTTGGCCTCCCGCGCCACCCGGCCTCCTTCCCAATCCGCCAGCGCCACATAACGCTCGCGCCCCAGGCTTCCCAAGCCTGCCACGCGGTGCGCGACACGATAGACGAGCCCGGGCGCGGGCAGAGATCCTCCATAGCCTTGCGAGCACTCTTGGGAACTTCCCCGTGCACGGAGGGGAGAGCGTTCATCTTCCCCCAGAAGTGGACGGGGTCCCGCAACTCGCCGGTCGCTGCCTCACGTAACCACTTGTTATCCTCTTCCAGCACAAAAGGCTTCCCGCCGGCTTCCAACCCCTCCCGATACCCTGCCAGGATGGCCGCGCACGCATCCTCAGGCAGGAGAGCGAGATGGTTTGCCGTAATCGCCAGGTGGGCGCTCGTCGCCAACCGCACCAGGTCGTTCGTGTACGCCATAGGGTAAGCCTCGTCAAAGTCATTCACACCCCAGATCAACCGCCCCTCCTTATCGCGCCAGGTGCCGAAATTTTCCACGTGCAGGTCGCCCACGGCCAGCACCCGCGGAGCTCGTGCCAAGTCGGGACAGACCTGAAGCCATACCTGCACCCAGCGGTAGAAGGTGGCGCGCAGAAATTGAAACGGATCCTCGGCCATGCGGGTGTGCTTCAGCGCCAGATCGGCCGGAACTATCGTTAGGTTATCGGCCAGCCACGCTTCATATTTCTTGGTTGCCTTTTTGATGCGCATAGGACTCTACCTTTCTGACTGTGAATGCAACCGATGGAAATACTCCTCAACGCGGCGCAGGTCCGCTTCCGTGTCCACCCCAATCGTGTCGTGGGGAGTTTCCACCACGGCGATGCCGATGCCGTTCTCAAGAAAGCGTAATTGCTCGAGCTTCTCCAGTTTCTCCAGTGGCGAAGCGTCGAGATGGTGGAATTGTTTTAGCGCCGCGGCGCTAAAGGCATAGAACCCCAGGTGCTTGAAGTATTGCGCCTGCGCCGGGCCGTCGCGATCGTAAGGGATGCGGGCACGAGAGAAATAAAGGGCCCGTCCGGCGAGATCGGTCACCACCTTCACCACGTTTGGATCCCGCGCCGTCTCCGCATCGATCGCAACTTTGAGGGTTGAAACCTGCGCGGTGGGCGCCCCAGCGAAGGGCCGCAGCATCAGCTCCACGTGGCTGGGAGTGATCATGGGCTCGTCTCCCTGGATATTCACATAGATCTCGGCGGGCGCGTGGGCCATGACTTCCGCCATGCGATCCGTCCCTGAGCGGTGCTCGTGCGAAGTCATCATGGCGGGGATACTCTGCTCGCGACAATAAGATTCGATTTCCGGGGAATCCGTTGCCACCAATAGATGATCGAGGCACGCCGCCTGACGCGCGTTCTCGTACACCCAGGCGATCATGGGGCGGCCGCAGATTGCCCGCAAGGGTTTCCCCGGCAACCTCGTGGATTCCAGCCGGGCCGGTATCACTCCTAGAACTTTATGCATCGTAGGGAACCTAGGGCAGGATATGCTCAGACCTCACCAATTTGCAAGGGGTTGATATACTATTTTCAAGGCCGCAGAGTGGCTGGCACGGCCCCCGAATCCGTGCTATATTAGGGGTGTGAACCAAATCATTTCTGACATGTTGCAACGCCTGCTTAGGACAGTCTCAACGCGCAAAAAACGGGAAAAAACCGTGCATGGTTAACAAAGATTGAGGCGCCCTGGTGACGCTAGTTGTGGCACGCTCGCAGATGGGGTTAGTCACGGACCGGCTGTGCTCCTACCCGATGGAACCGATAGATTGTTTTCCTTCTGAAACTACCATGAACGCATGGCAAGAAATCCTGGGCTATTTGAAGACGAAGGTGAACACCCAAAGCTACCAAACCTGGCTTCGCCCTACCCGCTTCAGCCATGTCAGTCAGGAAGGCTTGGTGGTAAGGGTTCCCAACCGCGAGTTCCAGGATTGGATTCAGGAGCATTACGGCAGCTTGATCAATGAAGCTCTATCTCAGCTCCAATTGGAACCGCGCAAGGTTCAGTATGTTGTGGAGGAGGATCCGCAAAAGAAGCCCATCGAGACAGGGGATGGCAAGGCTTTTCAAGCCAAACTGGATTTCGAGGCGGTCGACCACCAGTTGAATCCGCGTTATACTTTCGATACCTTCGTCGTCGGAACCTGTAACCAATTTGCCCATGCGGCAGCGCAGGCTGTGGCGCAAACTCCGGCGAAGGCTTATAACCCGTTGTTTCTTTACGGCGGTGTGGGGCTCGGAAAGACACATCTCATGCAGGCGGTCGGCCACATGATCAAGGGCAAGTGGAAGGAGATGCGGCTGGCTTATGTGTCTTCTGAGAACTTTACGAACGAGGTTATCAACTCTCTCCGCTACGATCGCATGGTCTCGTTCCGCGATAAATATCGCAACGTGGACATTCTGCTGATGGACGACATTCAGTTTATTGCTGGAAAAGAACGGACGCAGGAAGAGTTCTTCCACACCTTCAACACCCTCTACGAGGGTCAGAAGCAGGTGGTGATCTCAAGCGATTGCCCTCCCAAGGAGATTCCGGGTTTGGAGGAGCGCCTGCGCTCGCGTTTCGCTTGGGGATTGACAGCCGACTTGCAGGCTCCGGACCTCGAGACCAAGCGGGCCATATTGGCGAAGAAAAGTGAAAGCCAAGGTGTAACTTTGCCCGACGATGTCAGCGATTTTGTTGCACGTAAAATCAAGTCCAGCATCCGGGACCTGGAGGGGGCACTTACGCGCCTGATTGCTTATTCTTCTCTGACCGGCGCTACGGTTACCCTCTCGATGGCGCAACAGGTGCTTAAGAATTTGGTGGATTTGGAGGAGCGGCGGGTTTCAATCGAAAACATCCAGCGTGCGGTGTGCCGGGAATTCGGCCTGAGCTTGCCGCAACTGAAGGCCAAAGATAACAGCCGCGGCATTTCTTACCCGCGCCAGATCGCTATGTTCATAGCCAAAGAGTTGACGACCGCGTCGCTGCCGCAGATCGGCAGGGAATTTGGCGGAAAGCACCATACCACAGTGCTGCACTCTATCAATAAAATTGCCGAAATGCGCGAGAGTGACAGGGATTTAAACAGACTTCTCAACAAGCTACGTGATAGTCTGAATTGAATTTAGCTGGCAATGCAAGTTTGACTGGGGTGGAAGATTTGTGAATTTCTATAGGCAGGCTAAAATTTCCCGGCTTTCCACAATTTCCAGAAAGCCATCAACAACCGGAATGTTTCTAAGTCTCTTTCACTCCGGGGTTTCTCGAATTTTCCACAAATGCACAAGCACTACTACTAAATACTATTTCCTGAGAGAAAATATTTATGGAAATTACTACCAGTAAAACCGACCTCCTCAAGGAACTAACCCTTACGCAGGGCGTGGTGGAAAGAAAGACCACAATCCCGATTCTTTCCAACCTACTTTTTGAGGTTGATGATTCAACCCTCCGCATCAGCGCTACGGACCTCGACCTTGGGATCCGTTGTGGCTGTCCTGCCCAAGTGAAGGAGGGCGGGTCGGGAACCATCCCCGCCAAGCGCTTGTTTGAAATTGTTCGTTCTTTGCCCGATGCTGAGGTGCACTTTAAGCTTCTCGAGAACCATTGGGTGCAAGTTACCTGCGAGCGATCGTCCTTTAAACTCGTGGGAATGGCGCGAGATAACTTCCCGCTGTTGCCGGACATCCCTAAGCCGTTGGCCTCTCTCCCGGCCAATGTATACAGTGCGATGATCCAGAAGACGATATTTGCGATTTCTACTGAGGAATCACGCTATACCCTGAATGGCGCCCTGCTGCTGCTCAAGCCGGAGAGCGCCAGCATGGTGGCGACGGATGGTCACCGCTTGGCGATTGTGGAGCGGGACGTGCCCGTGCAGGGCCTGAAAAGTGAATTACGGCTCTTAGTCCCGAAAAAAGCGATGGGGGAGCTCCTCCGGTTGCTTGCCGAAGTGGAAGATGAAACCCTGGTCGACATCTCCAAAGACGAAAGCCACCTCTTCTTTCAGATTGGCAGCCGGGTTTTGATCTCGCGAATGTTGACGGGACAATTCCCCAATTATGAAGCCGTCCTGCCGCGGGATAATACCAAGATTGTGGAAATGGACAAGGAAAAGACGGCGGCGGCCATTCGCCGCGTCGCTCTGCTGGCCGACGAGCGCTCACACGCCATTCGCATGCAGGTCGAGAAGGACCGCATCGAAGTTTTTTCATCCAGCGGCGAGTATGGCGAGGCCCACGAAGTACTCGATGCAACCTATGACAAGGATTCCATGCAGATTGGGTTCAATTACCAATATCTCCTGGATTTCTTGAGCGTCGTCGGAGATGGCGCAAAGATCCGTTTGGAATTGAAAGATGAACAGAGCGCCGGACAGCTTCGGCCGGCGGAGCAGGACGCGTACCGGTATCGTTATGTGGTGATGCCAATGCGCATCTGAGCGTAGCAACAAGCCAGTCGATGGCCTCCTAACGGCTCGTGACCTAAGGCAAGAGGGAAGCGTCATACTGAAACTACCCTACTACTCTCTTTTGAGTTGCCGCGCCATCGGCCGACAGGGGGGTTTGTTCTCTGTCGGCTTTTTTGTCTAGTTTGGTCGCTGTAGCGGCGGGTTCACCCCGCCATTTTTGGGGCTTTACGCCGCCATGGCGGGGTGAACCCGCCGCTACGGCGGGGTGGAAAAGAACCAACCAGGAGGTTGTTCCGTCCCGTGAGCAAGCAGAAGGAGCCCGAGGTAAACGGCGCCCAGGCCTACGATGCTGATAGCATCAAGGTTTTGGGCGGTCTGGAAGCGGTCCGCAAGCGGCCGGCGATGTACATTGGCTCGACAGGGCCGCTGGGATTGCACCACCTGGTTTGGGAGGTGGTTGACAACTCCGTCGACGAAGCCTTGGCGGGTTTCTGCGACCTCGTGACGGTGGTTGTCCACGGCGATAACTCGGTCACGGTCACCGACAATGGCCGTGGCATTCCGGTGGACATGCACAAAGAGGAAGGCCGTTCCGCGGCGGAAGTGGTCATGACCGTCCTGCACGCGGGGGGCAAGTTCGATTCCAAATCCTACAAAGTATCCGGCGGCTTGCACGGCGTGGGCGTCTCGGTGGTCAACGCCCTGTCCGAATCGCTGGAGCTCGAAATCTGGCGCGACGGCTACACCTGGGAGCAGTCGTATGAACGTGGCAAGCCGCTCGCTGACCTTAAAAGGGCCGGCAAGACGGAAAAGCGGGGCACCAAAATTACTTTCCTCCCTGACCGCCAGATCTTCGAGTCCATCGAATTCAACTACGATACCTTGGCCCAACGCCTGCGCGAGATGTCTTTTCTCAATAAAGGATTGACCGTCCGCCTCAAGGATGAGCGCAGCAACAAGCAGAGCGAGTTTCATTACAATGGCGGCATCTCCGAATTCGTCAAGCACCTCAACAAAAACAAGGAAGTGCTGCACGCGACGCCCATCTACGCCGAAAGCGATCGCGACGACATCCACATGGAGTTCGCGCTCCAATACAACGACGGCTATGCGGAGAATGTTTTCTCCTTTGCCAACAACATCAACACGGTGGACGGCGGCACCCACCTTTCCGGTTTCCGCTCCGCGCTGACCCGCGCCATCAATCAGTTTGGGCAGAACCAGGGCCTCTTCAAAGACGTGAAAGAGAACCTCCAGGGCGAGGATGTGCGCGAGGGCTTGGTGGCGGTGGTCAGTGTGAAGCTGCCGCAGCCGCAGTTTGAGGGGCAGACCAAGGGAAAACTCAACAGCGATATCCAGAGCACCATGGCCAGCTTCGTCTACGAGAAGCTGATGGAGAGTTTTGAAAAGAACCCCACCGTGGGCCGCAAGATTTGCGCCAAGGCCGTGGATGCCTCGCGCGCCCGCGAAGCCGCGCGCAAAGCCCGCGAACTCACCCGGCGCAAGGGCGCGCTGGATTCCGGCGGTCTGCCCGGCAAGCTCTCCGATTGCCAGGAGCGGGACCCTGATCGTTGCGAGTTGTTCCTGGTGGAGGGCGACTCCGCCGGCGGCTCCGCCAAGCAGGGACGCGACCGCCGCTACCAGGCCATCCTGCCGCTGCGTGGAAAAATCCTGAACGTGGAGAAGGCGCGGTTCGACAAAATGCTGGGCCACGAAGAAATTCGCTCCCTGATCACGGCGCTGGGAACCGGCATCGGCAAAGACGATTTCGATATTGCCAAACTCCGCTATTCCAAAGTCATCATCATGACTGACGCGGACGTGGACGGCTCGCACATCCGCACGCTGCTCCTGACGTTTTTCTATCGCCAGATGCCGCAACTGGTGGAGCACGGCAATATTTACATCGCGCAACCGCCTCTCTACCTGATTAAGAAGGGTAAGAAAACCCAATACATTCACGACGAGAAGGAATTCCGGCGAGAAGTGTTGCGCCGCGCCACCGAGGATCACGCCGTGGAATTCGGCGAAGGCAGCAAAAAGCTGAAACTGGAAGGCGGCGAACTGACCAATTTCCTGATGGCTTTTGGCGAATACATCGACCTTTACAGCAAACTGGAAAAACGCATTGGCGATGGGCGGCCCATTGACGCTCTGCTGCGCGCCGAGCTCTCCAAGAAAGCCGAACTCGAGAATCAGGAGAAGCTGGAAAAGGTGGCGAAGGACCTGCGGGCGGAGGGTTTCAAAACCAACATTAAGCTGGACGAGGAGCACAGTATCCATTTCCTGTCGTTCCACAGCGAAACGCAGCCGGAACGCACCCTCGACTGGGATCTGCTTTCCAGCCCCGAATACCGCCGCCTCTTCGATCTGCACAAGCGCGTGCATGAATACGACCGGCCGCCCTTCACTATTACCTCAAACGGCAACCAGTTGACCATCGAGGACCGCAAGGAACTGGTGGAACACGTCATGTCCGTGGGGAAGAAATCTTTCACCGTGCAGCGCTTCAAGGGTCTGGGCGAAATGAATCCCACGCAGTTGTGGGAAACCACCATGGACGCCGATCAGCGCACCATGTTGCAGGTGAGGGTGGAAGATCAGGTCGAGGCCGATTCCATCTTCACCGTGTTGATGGGAGACGTCGTCGAACCCCGCCGGCAGTTCATCGAGGACAATGCGCTGGATGTGAAGAACCTGGATATCTGACGCCAATCAGCCCGAGGAAGCGGTTTCCGATTTTCCCAGGGTGAAGCGGGACCCAAAGCCAAGCCCGGCGCCTGTTTGGCGATTGGCGAGATGATTGTCGCGGAGGCTCGGCCGCTACGGTGGCGCCTTGCTAGTGGTGAGACCCGGAGACGCGGCTAGAATCATAAATCAAGAGAATCTCCACCAATCGTCGCCACCCATCAACAGTCTGAGGGCCGTATTTCCCCCTGGCAATCACATTGAACACCTGCTCTAAGTCCGAAGGCGAGCCTTGCTGCTCGAAGAAGATTTTGAGAGACTCAAGTGCAAGAGCTTCGTCGAGAGATAGTCCAGCGAAGACTTCGCCAAGAAGGTACGATGTAGTGACTTCTAATGCCGCCGCGATTTTCTGCAGTGTGTCCGTCTTGGGATTACGCGCGCGGCTCTCTATGTAACTGAGTTCGGCAGCACTTACGCCAGCGAGCGCCGCAAGCTCCTTGCTTTGAAGCCTCTTATGCTTTCGTATCGCGGCTATACGTTCTCCAACGATCATATTGGGGAACAATTATATCCTAGAGTAATTTGGATTGACAGCGAGCAACTAGGTTCTGAACTTTGTGAATTTTTATTGACAAATGTGAATAGCTATCCTACATTGCTATGTGGGTTCGCGGAGTCCAAGAACTCTGGTTGCATCCAACAAGGGAGGGGAATACGATGAAGGGTTCAGCCGCACCACAGATCGCGTTTCTGAGACGGGAAAAAATGCCAATAGACGCGCGCGAACGCCTGATTGTGGCTTTAGACTGTGATTCCCTCGCGAAGGCGATGGTCTTCGTAGAAGAGTTGGACGGGTTGGTTTCCTTTTTCAAGGTTGGAATCGAATTGCAATTGGCGGAAGGAATGTCTCCCGTTAAATATCTGAAATCAAAAGGGAAGAAGGTATTCCTCGACCTAAAGTACTTTGATGTTCCCGAGACGGTAGAGCGAGCTGTCCAGCGCGCCGCCTCTCTGGGAGTGACGTTCCTCACCATCCACGGCAATGGCGGGAACATTCAGGCAGCAGTCAGGGGGCGGGGTGACAGCGATCTCAAACTCCTTGCCGTCACGGTCTTGACCAGCTTAGATGCCGACGATATCAAGGATCTTGGCTTCCAATGCTCCGTGGAGGAACTAGTCTTACATCGGGCGAGAAAAGCCCTGGAGGCAGGTTGTGACGGCGTGATCGCTTCTGGACAAGAAGCGCCCAAGATTCGCGAGTTTCTCGGTGACAAACTATTAATCGTGACCCCTGGAATTCGCCCAGGTCGTTTCCCAAAGCAGGACCAGAAGCGAGCAGTTTCCCCCCAAGCGGCCGTCCTGGGGGGCGCGGACTACCTCGTGGTCGGCCGTTACATTACAACCGATCCTTATCCTCGCCACGCGGCAGAAGGAGTGATTGCCGAGATGCAGGATGCTTTCCGAGGCATCTCGGGCCGTTAGATCCCTGCGTCTGCGTCAGCAAAGCAAGCGTAGCGCAACCCTGCTCTTTAGGTCCGCCGCTCGTTCGTGCCGCCGATAAGACCCGACAGTTGATTGCTGATTCACGGAAGCCCTCATCCGGCCTCGTACCTCAGCCACCTTCTCCCCAAGAGCTTGTGACTTTTTTGATTTTCGGGCGTTTTTGAGGCACTTAACTCTTTTGTTATCACTATGGCTTTGGGCGAAATTCTAAAAAAGTTACGAACTCCAAGGGAGAAGGTAGGGATTCATCCCTTTCTGGAGAGGCAAGCAGGTCCGGTTTCCTGCCGGTAGGAAAAGCTCTCCTAAGAACGACATAATTACTCCCCCAGTCGGGAATTTTGCCCCCCACATCCTAGCCTCTGGCCGTCATCGTGCTCCAAATCAAGCGGAGTATTGTCTCTCGGGGTGGAATCACACACCCCGGCGGGCACCGGAGGCTAGGGGATGGGGGCCGAGGAAAAATCGCCGTCTCCAAGGCTACGGCCACACCTGACGCCCGAATCATGAATCACCATGCGCTAAGCACTAACCACTAACCACTGCCCGCTGGAGGTTTTCTATGTCGCTGGTCAAGAAACCCAACATGACCGAAAAGAAAATTACCGCCAACCGGATCAACGGAACTCTTTCCCAGGGACCGACGACGCCGGAGGGAAAGGCGCGCATTGGCGCCGCGCAATATCGTCATGGATTTTATGCGCAGGCGCAGGAGGTAGCTTTGCGTTCCCTGGGCGAAGACCCGGCGCACTACGAGGTATTTTTCGAAGGGCTTTACGAGGAATTCGCGCCCGTCGGCACCTTGCAGACGGAATTGGTGAAGCGCTTGGCGCGGGTACTGTGGCTCGTGGACCGCACCGATCGCTCGCTCGAGGGTGACGCGCTGCGCCGCGCCCAAAGCGCCGGCCAGGGACGCGACAACCGCCTGCACGCCCGCATGATGCGCCTCAAGATGACGGCGGAAACGCTGCGCTCGCTCGCCCGGTCGGTTGCCGTATGGCATTACGTCACCACCGTCGAGGACCTGGACGTCATGAAGAAGCTGCACCAGGAGGGGGTGGCGGGCGAAATGGGTGAAATCGCCCTGGACCTGTTCAACCACCTGCGAGAGCCTAACGCGGATAAGGATGGAGTTTCCGAAGAGGAGCAGTACCGCGGCGCCGTCAACAGCTTCCGGTCAATCTTCGGACTAGAAGAAATAAAGGAGCCGGTCTCCATGCTTAAGCCCACAGGAGAGCGCATCGTGATCCGGCCCGAGGGCTACGTGGAGCCCGATGCGTCTCCCGAGGGTGAGGAGGGGGAAGAGTCAGAAAAGGATGATCGGTACCCCACCATTTCCGAGGAGGACTGGATCGCGCGCGAGCGGGCGCGCAAGCTCTTGAGGAATATCCTGAGCCGGCAGGCAGAGGGTTGCGAGGCGCAGCGCAAGGCGCTCCTGAAGGAGTCGCTGGCGGGTCCCTCGCCTTACGAACTCGCCGCGGAATTCGCTCCCAGCCCCGCCGAGGCCTTGTTGAGGCGCCGAATTCAAGACGCCAATCTGCGGGAGGTCCGTCGGCTCACCAACCTGCTGCTGAAAATCCAAAGCCGTGAGCGCAGAATGCAAGCCACGGAAGCGCCGGGCGAGGCCTCGGTTCTCCACGATGTACCAGAAAACAAAGAGGGTTAGTAGTAGAAAGGTAAAAATGTCATGAGAGCGATGTGTATGACTCTAAATGGCTTAGAAGATTGCCAGGAGGCGGGCGGGGGAAAAAACGGAATTAAAAAAAGCAATCTAGTCCCACGATGTTCATGAAAATACATATAGAAAAATTGTCATTTTTCAGGTATGCCAAGATGTTCATGAAAACAGGCATCTTAACTCGCGCAGGCCAGGATGTCGATGAAAGTATGGATAGTTAGCACAATATGGGTTTCCTGGCTGGTGGAGCGGTGGGGGGCCAAACATAACCACCATTCGGGCCTGAAATCCGGTAAAATGGAATGTACGCCATTACGGACACTAAGGACCGCAATCCATGGGTGATCAAGAGCTCATCAAGCCGTCGCGGGACATTCCCGTCAACATTGAAGACGAGATGCGCAAGTCCTATCTCGATTACGCGATGAGCGTGATTATCGGCCGGGCGCTGCCCGACGTGCGCGACGGGTTGAAGCCTGTGCACCGGCGCATTCTCTACGCCATGTACAAGGAGGGCAACACCTCCGACAAGCGTTACATCAAGTGTGCGGGCACGGTGGGCGAGGTCATCAAGAAATATCACCCGCACGGTGACGCGGCGGTTTACGACTCGCTGGTGCGCATGGCGCAGGACTTCAACATGCGCTACCCGCTGATCGACGGCCAAGGCAACTTCGGCTCGGTGGATGGCGACCCCGCGGCGGCTTACCGGTACACGGAGTGCCGCCTGGCCAAATTGGCCGAGGAGATGCTGGCCGACATCGAGAAAGACACCGTGGATTTCATTCCCAACTTCGACGAGTCCACGCAGGAGCCTACCGTCCTGCCCACGCGGGTTCCCGGGCCTGCTGATTAACGGGTCGGATGGAATCGCCGTGGGCATGGCCACCAAGATTCCCCCGCACAATCTCACGGAGATTATTGAAGCCGCCATCCTGTTGCTGAATAAACCCACCGCCTCGCTCGACGAAGTGCTGGCGCTGGTTCCCGGCCCGGACTTCCCCACGGGCGCTTACATCTATGGCAAGAGCGGGATCAAAGAGGCCTACCGCACGGGCCGCGGCCAGTTCACCATGCGCGCCAAGGCTGCCATCGAGCGTTCCGGCAAGGAAAAAGTGCAGATCGTCATCACCGAGATTCCCTTCCAGGTCAACAAAGCCAAAGTCATCGAGCGCATCGCGCAGTTGGTGCAGGAAAAGAAAATTGAAGGCATCTCGGACGTCAACGACGAATCCGACCGCGATGGCATGCGCATGGTCGTCGACCTGAAGCGCGGCGAGCAGCCGGAAGTGATTCTGAACAATCTCTACAAGCACACCCAGCTTCAGGAGACGTTCGGGATGATTATGCTGGCCATCGTCCACGGCCAGCCGCGCACGCTCCCGCTGATTGATGCGCTGCAACTGTTCATTGACCATCGCGTCAACGTGGTCCGTCGCCGGACGGAGTATGACTTGCGCAAAGCGCAGGAGCGCGAGCACGTGCTGGAGGGAATGGTTGTTGCGCTTGACAATCTCGAGTACGTGATCGCCGTCATCCGCTTAAGCCAGTCGAGGGCGGAGGCCCGGCAAAACCTGCTGACCTGGAGCCGATATCATGTTACCGATCAAGGCTGGCTGGAGTATCACCGAGCGAACGTTGACGGCCGAGGCCAAATCGGGCCGCAGGAGTTGAAACGCCTTGCCCGGACTGACGCGAACCTGCGTCTGGATAAAGGCGGATACGTTACTCATTTCCGGTTCGGCTATGTTTGGCCCGCGAACCGCGGTCTCGTTTCCGGCCGCGACGGTCTTTCGCCGGCCCAGGTGGACGCCATTCTTGAACTTCAACTCCACCGCCTGACGCAACTTTCTACTGAAGAGCTACAGACGGAATTGAGTGGACTCAAGGTGAAAATCAAGGAATTTCAGGAAATCCTGGCCAGCGACAAGGTGCTGAAGAAAGTCATCGCCGGCGAGCTGAAGGAAATCCAGAAAACCTATGGTGACGTCCGGCGGACGGAAATCATCGAAGAGCAGGATGAGATCCGGCTGGAGGATCTAATCGCCGTCCAGGACGTCGTCATCACCATCTCCCATTCCGGTTACACCAAGCGCACGCCGCTCAGCATTTATCGCCAGCAGGCGCGCGGCGGCAAGGGCCGGCTGGGTATGAAGACGCGCGAGGAGGATTTCGTTGAAAACCTCTTCATCGCCTCCACCCACAGCTACATCCTGGTGTTTACCAACAGCGGGAAGATGTATTGGCTGAAGGTGTACGAAATCCCCGATGTGGGCGCCGCCGGCAAGGGCAAGCACATTTTGAATCTGGTCAACCTCTCCAAAGAAGAGAAGGTGGCCGCGGTGGTGGCCGTGAAGGAATTGCCCGAGGGGCCCAAGGACATCCCCGTGGAGGGCGAGACGCTGGCCGCGGAAGGTTACATCACCATGGTTACGCGGCATGGGATCATCAAGAAAACGCGCTTGGCCGAATTCTCTAATCCGCGTTCGGCCGGCATTATTGCCATGCAGATTGAAGATGGCGATGAGCTGATTGCGGTGAAGCTCACTTCCGGCCGCGACAACATCTTCCTGGCCTCGCACGAGGGCATGGCCATCCGCTTCCCGGAATCGGACGTGCGCGGCATGGGGCGAACCGCCTATGGCGTGAATGCCATGGATCTCGACAAAGGCGACTACATCGTGGGCATGGAAATCGTGGGCGAAAAGGAGCTGATCCTCTCGGTTACCGAAAAGGGTTACGGCAAACGCACCGCCATCATCGAGTACCGCTTGCAGTCGCGGGCCGGCAAAGGCGTCATCAACGTCAAAACCACCGAGCGCAACGGCAAGGTGGTGAACGTCCTGCCCGTCACGGAAGAGTCGGAGGTGATGATCATCTCGCAGCAGGGCAAAATCGCGCGGCTCGATTCCAGCACCATTCGCGAAAGCGGCCGCTCCGCCCAGGGCGTGCGCCTGATTAACCTCGAAGAAGGCGACCAGGTGGCGGCCGCCTGCCTGATCAAGAGCGAGACTAACGGCGATACGCCCATGCAGCCGCTGCTGATTCAGTAAGGCAACGTGCCACGGGCGTCCGAAGCTGTGAAAAAATCAAAAAAGACTTGACTAGCGATATGGCTATGATATACTTCCTCTGACGTTGCCGGAGGGAGGTCCAGCATGGGTTACCAGTCCACGGTGCAGGTGATTCAGCGGGGGGGCAAGAACCGCCAATGGTATCTGATTTGTCCGGCGCCCTTGGCGCAAGCTTTGGAGATCGAGAAGGGTGAGTTGATCGAGTGGGTGGTGGAGGACAAGCACACGCTGGTGTTGAAGCGCACTCCGCGGCCGACCGAGGCATCTCACGGGCGGAGGCGGGCGCATGCGTAAGGACGGCGCGGGGCAGCAGCCAACGATCTGGGGGGAGAGCGAGTGGCCGGCGGGGCTGCCCGCGGCAGAGGCGCAGGCGGGCGAGCCCCAGGGCCGGCCGCGTTTCGAGCCGATCAATCGCCAGCAGATGGTGTTGCGCACGGTGGACGTGGAGCAGTTGCTGGAGCCCGACCACCTGGCGCGGGCGATTTGGGAGATGACGGGGCGGCTGGACCTGGCGTCTTACACGGTCGAGGTGCGGGCGGTGGAAGGGGCGGCGGGACGTTCGCCGAAGGACCCGCGGCTGCTGATCGCGCTGTGGATTTACGCCTACAGCGAGCGGGTGAGTTCGGCGCGGGAAGTGGAGCGGCGCTGCGGCTACCACCCCGCCTATCAGTGGCTGACGGGGTGCGAGGTGGTCAATCATCACACCCTGTCGGACTTTCGGGTGGACCATCAGGAGGCGCTGGACGGGCTGTTCGCGCAACTGCTGGCGATTTTGAGCAGCGAGGGATTGATCACGCTGGAGCAGGTGGTGCACGACGGGACCAAGGTGAAAGCGGCGGCGAGCGGCCAGTCGATGCATCGCGAGCCGACCTTGCGGGCGCATCTGCAGGCGGCGCAGCAGCGGGTGCAGGCGATGGGGGATCCGCGGGAAGAGGCGGGCGATCAGCGTCGGCGGAAGGCGCGGGAGCGGGCGGCGCGCGAGAAGGTGGAGAGATTGGAGCAGGCGCTGGAGGAACTGCAGAAGGTGCAAGCCGCTCCCGAGGGGCGCCAGGAGAAGTCGGAGCGGCGCGCCAGCGAGACCGATCCGGAAGCGCGGGTGATGAAACAGAGCGACGGGGGTTTCGCGGTCAGTCACAACGTGCAACTCTCGACCGACACGGCGCACTCGATCATCGTAGGGGCCGGCATCACCCAGGAGGCCAGCGACCAGCAACAACTGGTACCGGCGCTGGAGGAAGTGAAGCGGCAGAACGGGCGGGCGCCAGGGCAGATGATTGTGGATGAGGGCTACACCACACGCGAGAACGTGCTGGAGGCGGCGGAGAGCGGGGTGGACCTGATCGGCAGTACGATGCAGCCGAAGAGGGAAGCGGCGCGGAAGCACTTCGAGCGGCGCGGCGTCGATGCGGCCTTCTATCCAGAAAAATTCCGCTACCACCCGGAGAGCGACTCCTACACCTGTCCTGCGGGTCATAAGCTGGCGCATCGGAGGACGCGACGCGGGCGCGTGGGGGTGGTGCATCAGGTTTACCAGGCGCGCGCGGCCGACTGCCGGGATTGTCCGCTGCGTGCGGGGTGCCAGCCGGGCAAGTACGGGCGCCTGCTCGTGCGCAGTGAGAATCTCCCCACGGTGGCGGCGTATGTGGCCAAGATGCAGACGGAGGAGGCGCGCGCCGCCTATCGTCGGCGCGGCCCGGTGGCCGAGTTCAGCAACCTGTGGCTGAAGACCAAGCTCGGATTGCGGCAGTTCTGCGTGCGGGGGTTGAAGAAAGCCCGTTGCGAGGTGCTGTGGGCTTGCCTCACCTACAATATTCAGCAATGGTTTCGCCTGCGCTGGAAAGTGCGCCGGGCCGCGCTTGCCGCCTGAGGAACCTGCCTCCCGGGGATGGCTGCGGCCCAAGCCCCGAGCCGAGGAGCCAAAGGCGGGGCGGAAAGGAAGGTCACCGAATGAAGCCACCATAATTACTTACCGTCGTCGACGATCAATACCTTCAAAACGCATCGTCGAAACTCCACCTCTCGATGCCGAAGGTGATTCTTTCACAGCTTCTCCCGCCCGTGCTCGAGCATGGCCGGGACGGCCATGGCACATTGCCGGCGGCGCCGCCGCCAACTGGGGGTTCGGGCAGGTCTACCCTTCTGATGTATACTGTGTTAGGAGGCGTGAGTTATGCAGACAGTAAAGGACCTTACTATTGAGCAGTTTAGGGCCGTGATGGGGGAAGCGACGGAGGAGAAGTTACGTGAGTTGCTCACGGACCCTGACGCCGGCCTGAGCCTTCGGCCCGAGATTGAGGCTCGCCTCAGACAGCAGCTTCAAAATTCTCAGCTCGATGGTGAGAACATTCCCGCGGCAGAGGTTGCCCGCCGCTTGGGTTTGGAATGTTTGTCTGATGCCTTATATGAGTGAACTGCAAACAAAACAACAACGCTTGGAAGAGCAACTGGGTAAGTTGCCTTCGGTGATCGTCGCCTACTCGGGCGGCGTGGACTCCGCCTACCTTGCCTACGCGGCGCACCAGGCGCTGGGGGAACGTATGCTGGCGGTGACGGCCTTGAGCGCCAGTTACTCCGCACGCGACCGTGCCGAGGCCGAAAAGTGCGTGACGCGCTTTAACTTCCCGCACGAGTTCATTTCCACCGACGAACTCGCGAATCCCGCCTATCGCGCTAACAACGCCGACCGCTGCTATTTCTGCAAGGATGAGCTCTTCCTGAAACTCGATGAGATGGCCGGCCGTCGCGGTTTCGCCGCCGTGGCTTATGGCATCAACAAGGATGACCTGGGCGACTGGCGCCCCGGCCAGCAAGCCGCGCGCGAGCACAAGGTTTTAACTCCGCTCCTCGATGCGGGCCTGACCAAGGCCGACATCCGCGAACTCTCGCGCCAGGTTGAATTGCCCGTGTGGGACCGCCCCGCCTCGGCCTGCCTTTCCTCGCGCATCGCTTATGGAATTGAGGTAACGCCGGAGCGCCTGGCCGTGGTCGAGAAGGGAGAAGAAGCCGTGCGCGCCCTGGGATTCCGCCAGTTCCGCGTGCGCTATCATGAGGAACTCGTGCGCCTTGAGATTGCTCACGAGGAAATGCCGCGGGCCCTTGACCCCGCCATGACCCGTAAGTTCGTAGACATCTTCAAATCCCTCGGCTTCAAGTTCGTCACCCTCGACCTGGAAGGATTCCGCTCCGGCTCCATGAATTCTCTGCTGGTCAACATTCAAAAGTAGCCTGCATCGTTACACGCCTAGAGGGAAGAGGGGCAGCCTATGTACACGCACAGTGTGGCCGCAAGTTGTTTTCTGATGATGCTGTCTTCACAGGCCGGCGCACAAAGTCCAAACCTCGCCCAGCGGCTTGGGTATCCCGCGGATGCAAGACTGCTGATCATCCACGCGGATGACCTGGCGGTTGCGCATTCGCAGGATATGGCGAGCTTTGAAGCCTTGAACCGGGGCGCCGTGTCATCCGCCAGCGTCATGATCCCGTGCCCGTGGCTGACGGAAGTGGCCGACTACGCCAAGGCCCATCCCGAGGCCGATCTTGGTCTGCACCTGACCTTAACGAGTGAATGGAATACCTACCGATGGGGACCCATCACGCCACGTGACCAGGTGCCATCGCTGCTTGATCCCCTGGGGTATCTTTACTCCACTGCCGGCGATGCCGCGCGGCACATCAAGCCGGCGGAAGCCGAAAGGGAAGTCCGCGCGCAGGTGGAGACCGCCTTGAAGATGGGAATCCATCCTACCCATCTCGATTCCCATATGGGAACGCTTTTTACCAAACCGGCCATGGTGGCGGTTCTCGCCAAGGTTGCGCACGAGTATCACTTGCCGTTTCTGATGTTGAAGATTCCCGGCACACCACCCGATATGTATGCAGCCCTCAATCCCACCGACGTGATTCTGGACCAGGTGTTCATGGCCGCTCCGCCCATCAAGGCGGACGAGTGGTTGAACTACTATTCGCACATTTTGAAGAATCTTCCCTCTGGAGTTTCCGAGCTCATCGTGCACTTGGCGTATGATGATGCCGAAATGCAGGCGGTTACGGTGGGCCATCCGGACTATGGAAGCGCCTGGCGGCAGCGGGATTTCAACGTCATGACGAGTCCGGAATTCCAACAGGCCCTGAAGGAAAACCACATCACCTTGGTGACTTGGCGAGAGCTGGGAAAGCTGCTTCCGAGGCAGTAAGGGGGCGCTCTCCCTGTTATGGCATTATGGCGACAAGAAAAATGACCTTCAGTTTGCCCACGGCCCTTGCGGCTCAGTTTGTCAAGCGCGTCTCTGCCCGCGAGCGCTCGCGATACGTTGCTGAAGCCCTTGCGGCGCGACTGCGGGAACGCGACCGCATGTTGGCACGCGCGGCGGAAGTGGCCAATCGCAGCCGCCAAGTCCGGGCCATTGAGCGGGAATTTGACAGGCTCGAAACCTAACAATCACTTGGCAAATTCCTTTGCCACGCGAATGGTGTTGGTGTGGATTTGGATGGTGTCTTCGACGCGGCGGGCATAACCTCCGGCCAGCGTGACGGCGACGGGAATGTTTTTAGCTCGCGCCTTCTCAAAGACCAACCGGTCGCGCCGTTCGAGCCCTGCCAAGGAAAGTCTCAGCCCTCCGAGTTGATCATCTCGGTAAGGGTCGGCGCCTGCCACGTAGTAGATCAGGTCAGGCTGAAATTCGCTGAGCGCATGGTCGAGCCCTTTTTCCAGTTCCGCGAGATACTCCGCGTCCTCCACGCCGTCGCGCAGGTTGATATCGAGCGTGCTGGGAGGCTTGGGGTAAGGATAGTTGTTCTCCTGGTGGATGGAGAGCGTAAACACGGAAGGATCGCCGGCGAAGATGGCGGCGGTGCCGTTGCCCTGGTGCACGTCGCAGTCCACGGTCATGGCGCGCTCGATGGCCTTGTCTTTCTGAAGCCGGCGAATGCCGATGGCAAAATCGTTGAGGACGCAGAAGCCTTCGCCGTGGTCGGGGTAGGCGTGGTGAAATCCGCCGCCCAGGTTCACCGCTGCCCGGTCCTGGAGAGCCAACCGCCCCGCCAGAATCGACCCGCCCGCGCTAAGCCACACGGCGCGCACCAGCTCCGGCGAGTAGGGAATTTCCAGGCGCAGGATTTCCAAATAGGAAAGCTTGCCGGCCTGCAACTTGCGAATGTAGTCGCGGTGGTGGACCAGTGCGATATCGTCCTCGGAAGCCACCCGCGGCTCGACAAAATCCTGCGGGCCCACGATCTGGTCGCGCAGCACTTTTTCTTTAATCAGGCGAAACTTGATGGACGGGAAAACGTGGTTCCCCAGGTTCAAGTCGTATTGGTCGGAGTAGACGAGCTTCATAAAAAGTTGATAGTCAATAGTTGATAGTTAATAGTCATCGAAAGTCGCCAGCAACAAGGGACCGCCCCAGCCTATCAACTATCGACTATGAACTATGGACTGCTCTTCTCATTCCACCGTCACCGACTTCGCCAGGTTGCGGGGCTGATCCACGTCGCAGCCGCGCAGCACACCGATGTGGTAGGCCAGCAATTGCAGCGGCACCACTTCGAGGATGGAAGAGAGCAACTCGTTCGTGTGGGGCAGCACGATCAGATGGTCGGCCATGTCACTCACCTCGCGATCTCCTTCCGTCACCAGCGCCAGGATGGTGGCCCCGCGCGCCTTGGCCTCCTTGATGTTGGAAATGGTGCGCTCGTAGCGGGCGTGCGAATCCTCGGCGCTCCAATCGCAGGTGGCGATCACGACCACCGGCAACTCATCGGCGATCAGCGCGATGGGCCCGTGCTTCATCTCGCCGGCCGGGCAGGCCTCCGCATGGATGTAGGAAAACTTCTTCATCTTCAAGGCGCCTTCCAGCGCCACCGGGAAGTGCACGCCGCGGCCGAGGAAAAGAAAATCCGACGAGCGGTAGAAGTGCCGCGCCAAATCTTCGAATTGGTCGTCATTTTGCAGCACGCTCTCGAGCTGCTTGGGCAGCGCGGTCAATGCGGCCAGGAGCTTCTTGGCCTCGGCGGCGGGCAGGCAGTCGCGCGTTTGCGCCAGGTAAACGGCGAACAGGTAAAGGGCCGTCAACTGCGCGGTGAAGGTCTTGGTGGAGCCCACGCCAATCTCCGGGCCGGCGTGCGTGTAAATGGTGCCATGCGCTTCCCGCGGCACCATGCTGCTCAGCACGTTGCAAATGGCCAGGGTTTTCGAAAGCTTGGCCTTGGCCTCACGCTGGCCGGCGATGGTGTCCGCCGTTTCGCCGGATTGGGTGATCAGCAAGGTCAGGGTCTCCGCATCCACCAGCGGGTCGCGGTAGCGGAATTCCGAGGCGTAATGCACTTCCACCGGCACGCGCGCCAGGCGCTCGATCATCACTTTTCCCGCCAAGCCCGCGTGGCGCGATGTCCCGGCGGCGACAATGCGAATCTCCTTGAACGAGCGGAAATCCTCCTCGCTGATTTCCATTTCGTCCAGGAAGACCTGGCCGGACTCGGGAGAGATTCTTCCCAGGGCGGTGTCGCGAACGGCGCGCGGCTGCTCGTAAATTTCCTTCAGCGTGAAGTGCTTGAACCCGCCCTTCTCCGCCAGGATAGGATCCCAGGTGATGTGCTGCACGCGCCGCGTAACGGGATGGCCGCCGAAATCGGACAAGGTCACACCGTTGGGGGTGATCACGGCCACATCGCCGTCGGAAAGAAAAAACAAGTCGCGAGTGTGGTAGAGGATGGCGGGCACGTCGCTCGCCACGAAGTATTCGTCCTTGCCCAGGCCGATCACCGCCGGCGGCCCCTGGCGTACGGCGACGATCTTATTCAGATCTTTGGTGGAGATGATGGCGAGCGCGAACACCCCCACCAGTTGGCGCACGGCGGCGCGCACCGCGTCTTCAAGGCTGGGCGCAGGCCGGCCGGCGCCGTTTCCGCTCAGGTGTTTTTCCACCAGGTGGGCGATCACTTCGGTGTCGGTCTCGGTGGTAAACTTGTGGCCTTCCGCTTCGAGTTGCTTCTTCAGCTCCAAATAATTCTCAATGATCCCGTTGTGAACCACCGCCACGGATTGATGGCAATCGCGATGCGGGTGAGCGTTCTCCTCGGTGGGCGCGCCGTGCGTGGCCCAGCGCGTGTGCCCGATGCCGTACGCGCCGTCCATGGGTTCGAGGCGGATTCTTTCCTCGAGATTTCGCAGCTTGCCGGTGGAGCGGCGGACGTCCAGCTTGCCCTCGTGCATGACGGCGAGGCCCGCCGAGTCATACCCGCGATATTGCAGCCGCTGCAAGCCTTCCAGCAGTACGGGTACCACACGTTTGTTTCCGATGTAACCGATAATTCCCGACATAAGCTTTTGCCCCGAGCGGATGGTTCCGCCCGGCACTCTGACCGCGGCTCGCCCTCAAGGTGCTAAGTGCTTGATTATAGCAGCAGTGCGGGCGAGCGGAAGGTCTTATGGCGCGGCAATCCATCCGGGGCCGTTGCCCCCGGTTATTGACGGATGTTGTCAACTAGCTTTCCCCTTCGGGGCTGGGAGGTACCAACCTCTATTTCGAAATCACTCCGTCAAATGAGGTCTCTACCAGCCCGTGGGCGATTTGACACCCCCGGTAATTGCAGTTATTCTGAGTTGTATACTCGGGGTGCGGGGGCGTTGCCGGGGCATCACCAGGGCGCTGGGTTACAACCTCGAAAAGACCGCGGTGTGAACCTACCCCTCTTGGGTAAACGGATTTCTTTCATGATGACTTCGGTATTGGCTGCCTTAGACAGATCGGCACGCCAGGGGCTTCGGCTGATCACGCTGGGCCTCTTTCAGGCGCCGGAAGAAGCTCTAATGGGCGGGCAGGCGGTGATCGAAGGGGTGATGATGCGTTCGCCGCACTCCTATGCGGTGGCCGTGCGGCAGCCGAGCGGCTTGCTGGCGGTCAGGCAAGCATACCTGGATCGGCCGTCGGAAAGGCACCCTTGGCTGAAATACCCCGTCTTGCGTGGACTGGGCGTGCTGGGACAGGCGCTGGTGCTGGGAATGCGCGCGCTGCGCTACTCCGCTGAGCAGGCGCTGGAGGAACCGCAAGCGGCGGGTTCGGAGGCCGCAAAGCCCAAGAAGGCGGCGGAACTGAGCGGCTGGATGCTGGCTGCCAATGTCGCGTTCTCCCTGGCTTTCTTCATTATTCTTTACAAGCTGGTGCCCCTTTATCTGGCTACCCGGATAACGCACCGCTACCTGCAGAGCGACAATAATGTGACGTTCAACTTGCTGGACGGGACCATTCGCATCGTCTTGTTCCTGGGCTTTCTGTTTCTGATTTCGCAATGGAAGGAAATTCAGCGAGTGTTTGAGTATCATGGCGCCGAACACAAGGTGGTGTGGGCTTTTGAAAAGCGCGGCCCGATTGATGTGGCCACGGCGCGCGCTTGCACGCGTTTTCACCCTCGCTGTGGCACGAGTTTTCTTTTGGTCGTGATGGGCATTGCCATGGTGCTCTATATGTTTCTGCCGTTTCATTCTTTTTGGCTGCGATTCCTGGGGCGGATTGTTCTGCTGCCGGTGATCGCCGGCCTATCCTACGAGTTCATCCGCTTTGCCGCCAAGTCGAAGGGATGGTTGTGGAAATGGGCATCGCAGCCCGGCCTCTGGCTTCAGCGCATCACCACTCGCGAGCCTGACGACGGCCAATTGGAAACCGCGATCAAGGCCTTGGAAACGGCCATGGCGCTCGAGCAGAACCGCGGCGGCGAACTGATTGTGGCGTGATGAAAACCGAAAATCGAAATTCGAAACTCGAAACTCGCCGCGAGCCGCGCACTGCGGACCCGGCGTCGGGGGTCATCAGCTCTCAAGGTTGAACGCCCCCCGGACCTATAAACCAGGTTCGCGTTATTCACCCCAATGCTGTTACGATTTTTGAGTTTCGATTTTCGAATTTCGAGCAACCGTGTGCACGGAGCGACTCTTGCACTATTTTGACAAGCTTGCGGAAATCGAAGCGAAGTACGAGGGGCTGACCGAGCAACTCGGTAAGGCCGAGGTGTTGGCGGATCCCGCTCTCTATCAGAAAACCGCCAAGGCGCGCGCGGACCTGACGGAGATTGTCGAGAAATTTCAAGCGTGGAAGACCATCAACAAGTCGGTCAAGGAAACGAAAGCGCTGGTGGACGAGTCTTCTGCGGATCCGGAGATGAAAGCGCTGGCGCATGAGGAGCTCCTCGAACTCGAGAGACGCCAGGAAAAGGTGGAACAGGAGCTGAGACTCCTGCTTCTGCCCAGGGATCCCAATGACGAGAAGAACGTGGTGCTGGAAATCCGCGCCGGCACCGGGGGGGATGAGGCCACGCTGTTCGCCCAGGAAATCTTCCGCATGTACACGCGCTTCGCGGAGTCGCAACATTGGCGCGTGGAAGTGCTCTCCACGAGCCTGTCGGGAGTGGGCGGGCTCAAGGAAGTCATTGCCCTGGTGGAAGGCCAAAAGGTTTACAGCAAGCTCAAGTATGAAAGCGGCGTCCACCGCGTGCAGCGCGTTCCGGAAACCGAGCAGCAGGGACGCATTCACACTTCGGCGATCACGGTGGCGGTGCTGCCGGAAGCGGACGAAGTGGAAATCCAGATCGATCCCAAGGACATTCGCATTGACACTTTCTGCTCCTCGGGGCCGGGTGGGCAGTCGGTGAATACCACCTATTCCGCCGTGCGCATCACGCACCTGCCGACGGGAATGATCGTCTCTTGCCAGGATGAGAAGTCGCAGATCAAGAACCGCGCCAAGGCCTTGCGGGTCCTTCGCTCGCGGCTCTACGAACTGGAGTTGCAGAATCAGCAGAAGCAGATCATCGAGGAGCGCCGGTCCATGATCGGTTCGGGCGACCGCAGTGAGAAGATCCGGACCTACAACTATCCTCAGAATCGAGTGACGGACCATCGCATCGGGCTGACCCTGCATCAACTCGACCGGATAATCGATGGCAAATTGGATGACATCGTCGACGCGCTCATTGCTTACTACCAGGCGGAGAAATTGAAACAACCTCCCAAGCGCGAGCCGGGGGAGGACGATGCGCCCGCCGCACTGGCCGGATAAGTTCTCATTGACGATTTTCGATTGACGATTTGCCATTGCCGATTGTCGATTGCCGATTGGCCCCATGGACGTTTTCGGTCATCAGCTCTAAGATTTCGGGAAAGCATTTACTGACTACTGATGACTGAAAACTGATAACTTTCAATCGGCAATCGACAATCGAAAATGGGAAATCGTCAATGCCGCACCTCCGCGCCACACTTCGTCAAGGACTCCAAACCCTTCTGGCCCATCAGGTGCCCTCCGCCCAGCTCGCCGCAGAACTACTGCTGATGCACGTTCTGGGGTGCAACCGCGCTTACCTCCATACCCACCCGGAGGAGGAAGTGCCGCCACCAGCCCTCGATCGTTACTCCCAACTGATCGCGGAACGGACCACGGGCAAACCCACCCAGTACATTACCGGCCACCAGGAATTCTGGGGACTGGATTTTGAGGTGACCCCGGACGTGCTGATCCCGCGGCCGGAGACGGAGCACATGGTGGAATGTGTGGTGGAACTCGCGCGCCGGCAGGGCCACGCGAAGGACGCCCGCTTGCGGATTGTGGATGTGGGCACAGGGTCAGGATGTATCGCCCTGGCCCTGGCTTCGGAATTCCCGCGCGCGATTCTGTTCGGTGCGGATATTTCGCGCGCCGCCCTGGTAGTGGCATCACGCAACGCCGTGCGTCTCGACATGCCGGAGCGCGTGAAATTTCTGGAAAGTGATCTCCTCAAACGGCTGCTGGAGCCTGACTATGCGGGGACCTTTGACTTCGTCCTTTCCAATCCTCCCTACGTCGGCAAGCACGAAGTTGACAAGGTTCAGCGTGAGGTGCGTGAGTTCGAGCCGCGCCTCGCCTGGGGCGGCGACCTCGAGCGCGGAGAAGAAGTCTATGAGCGCCTGTTTCCACAAGCACTCCAGGTTCTGAAGCCCGGCGGGCACGTGGTGGTGGAAATCGGCTACAACATGCGCGACCGCGTGCTGGCGCTGCTGGGCGAGGAATGGGAGGAGGTAGTCGTGACGCCGGATTTGGCGGGGATTCCAAGAGTGGTGAGCGCGAGGAAGGGCGGGCAGGGATCGAAAAGCGTATAATGTGTTGATTCGAGACCGTCGGCGAGGAACCCATGACCATAGCGGAACAAATCATCGGAAAATTGCACGATTTAACTCCTGAAGAGCAGAGGGAAGTATTGAACTTTGCTGACTCCCTGATAGAGAAGAACCGGCTGAAGATGCCCCGCCGCAGTCTGCGGGGATTGTGGGCTGACCTGAACGTCCACATAACGGAAGAGGACATTGCCGAGGCCCGCCGCGAGATGTGGGGTAACTTTCCTCGGGACATCGAGCTATGAGCGCTGTGCTCGACACCCATACCGTGCTTTGGTACCAGGAAGAATTCCAATCCGAACAATTTGGTGACGTGGGCGGGATATCACTAGCCCCCGGTCCCCGGCGCCTTGTAAAATTCAGGCTGCCATGCTCCGCCAAATACTCCACGTCGACATGGATGCCTTCTTCGTATCGGTGGAGGAACTTGAGGATCCCTCGCTCAAAGGCAAAGCCGTCATCGTAGGCGCGGACCCGGACGGCCGCGGGGTGGTGGCGGCGGCGAGTTATGAGGCGCGCAAGTTCGGCGTGCATTCAGCCATGCCGATTAGCATGGCAAAGAAGCTCTGCCCGCACGCGATTTTCCTCCGCGGCCAGCATCACAAGTACGGCGAATATTCGCGCCAGATCCACCGTATCTTCGAAGAATTCACGCCCGTGGTCGAGATGGTTTCAATCGATGAGGCTTATCTTGACTTGACGGGTTGCGAGCGCTTGCATGGTTCGGCGTTTCGCGGCGCCGACCGGTTGATCCGCACCATCAAGGAACGGACGGACCTGAATTGTTCGGTCGGCCTTTCAACTTCTCACCTCGTTTCCAAAATCGCTTCGGACCAGGCGAAACCCCACGGGCTCCTTTACGTTCTACCGGGTTGCGAGGCGAGGTTTCTGGCGCCGCTGCCCATTCGTCGCATGCCGGGCATCGGAAAAGTGACGGAGCCGGAGTTGCGCTCGCTGGGCATCGTGACCATCGGCGACCTGCAACTGATGGGACGGGAGAAACTGCGGGAGCGCTTCGGGAAATCGGGCGATTGGCTTTTCACCAAGTCCCGCGGACTGGATATTGAAGCCTACCAGTATGAAGAAGAACCCAAGTCGATCAGCCATGAGACCACCTTCGATACGGACATCGACGACTTGGAAGAAGTCGAGCGAACGCTCTCGTACCTGGCGCAGCTCGTGGGCCGGCGCCTGCGCGATCACGGCCTTTTTGCCCGCACCGTGGGGCTGAAGCTTCGCTTCGCTCCTTTTAAGACCCTGACGCGGGATGCCACGCTCGACGAGCCCACAAACCTCGACTCCGTCATTTTCTCAAACGTGCTGCGGCTGCTGGCCAACGCTTGGAACGGCAAGCAGAAGATTCGGTTGGTGGGAGTGCGCTCGTCGAATCTGGGGCGCGCCGAATTCCAGCGCAGCCTGATCGACGCGGCGCAACACGAAAAGCTTGATAAAGTGCTCAAGGCGGCGGATAAGGTTCGGCAGAAGTTTGGGTTTGATGCGGTACAATTGGCGCGCTCCGTCGAACCGGGCGACAAGCCGGCGCGCAAGACGCGGAAGTTTTTGGGGCGGGAGTAGGTGGCGCCGTGCCGAACTATTGACAAATCTAAAGTTGCAGTTTAGATTTGTCAATTGTGAATAGTCTATTACTAAAGCCTATCACTGATCCAGCGGTCTTGCCGCGTGAAAACTGATCTCTCAGTGAAGTGTTGACAAATCTAAAGTTGAAGTTTAGATTTGTCAAATGCGCTATGTGTCGAGGAGTCTGGAGCGCGTGGTTTTACAAGCCGCACGCCATTTCCCCGCCGTGGTACTGACCGGTCCGCGCCGCGCGGGGAAGACAACCCTCCTTCGACATCTGTTCCCGCGTGCCCGCTATGTCTTGTTGGAGGATCCTGATATCCAGGCCCGAGTGCGCAACGATCCGCGCGCCTTCCTTGACGAACTACCCCCGCCGGTGGTGTTCGACGAGATCCAAAATGCCCCGGAACTGCTGAATTATGTCCGCACACGGATTGACGAGAGGTCACCGCAAAGGGGCCAGTGGTTTTTCACCGGTTCGCAGGAAGCTCCGTTAATGCAAGGTATCACCGAATCCATGGCAGGGCGCGCCGCCATTCTGCAACTCCTGCCTTTCAGTGTGACCGAGACCCCGAAGGTGAGTTTGTTGACTGGCGGCTTCCCCGAAGTGTTGGCCCATCTCGAGGCGCGCAGCCTGTGGTTCAGCTCCTATCTGCAAACCTATCTCGAGCGCGACGTTCGAGCCATCACCAATGTCCGCGACTTGGTAACGTTTCGGCGGTTTCTGACGATGCTGGCAAGCCGGCACGGCCAGATCCTGAATAAGACGGACCTGGCGGCGCCGCTGGGAGTTTCGGTTCCAACCATCGGCGCCTGGCTGGATGTCCTGGAGATAACCGGCCAGATCAACCTGGTGGCGCCCTATTTCGAGAACTTGGGCAAGCGGCTCATTAAATCACCCAAGGTCTACTGGGAGGATTCGGGCCTTGCTTGCCACCTGTTGGGAATTACCTCTCCGGCGGAACTCGAGAGATCGCCTTTCCTGGGCGCGATCTTTGAAGGTTTCGTGGCGGCCGAAATACTCAAGCATCAAACGAATCTTGGCGGCCGCAAGGAGCTATACTACTTTCGAGACCGGCAAGGTTTGGAGGTGGACTTCCTTATTCCCCGAGGCAATCGGGAGATCTGGTTGGTGGAGACGAAAGCGACCCAGACCGTGCGGCCCGGCATGGCTGGCCCGCTGTTGTCGCTCGCTCGCTCCATGCCCAAACCCGGAGGCCGGCTGATTCTCGTTCATCGCAAGTCGCGTTCGCCGGTCGGCATCTCTGCGCTTGCACCGGGGGTGCAGGCTCTTGACGTCGAGCAGTTTGTTGCAGCGCTTCGTGAAGGCGTGCGACACTCTTGAAACTTCGGGTGACGCCGCCGCGACACCTTTTGTGGAAATCCGGCGCCAGGAAGGGAAACCATGAAAACCGCCTATCTCGACATCGAAACCAGTTATGACGGGACATTCACCGATCAGCGGTTGTTCAAGGACTGCAAGCATCACCGGATTACGGTTATCGGCGTGAGAATTCTGGACGGGGAGACCGACGCTTTCATCCAGTTAGTGGGGGAGGATGTGACGCGGGCCAACTTGATGTTGATACTCAAAATGGTGGAGCGGTTGGTGACCTACAATGGGCGGTCGGTTCCCGACAAGGTCAAGGGTTATGTGGGGTTTGACTTCCCGGTGATCGCCGCTCGACTGGGAGTGGTGCTGGACCAGGAGTTCGCGCACGTAGACCTGTGCCCGGAATGCTGGAGGAAAGGCCTCTGGGGCGGGCAGAAGGTGGTGGAGCAGAGCCTGGGGCTTAAGCGAAAACTCCCGGGCAAAGACGGCAAATGGGCCGACGAAATGTGGAAGAAATACGAAACCACCCGGGACGAGCGGCTGAAGAATGAGGTGCTCGCCTATAACCGGGAAGATGTCATGATGCTGCGCTGCATCGAAGAGGCTTTGCAGAAAAGATAGGCGCGATGCGGCGTTCACCGTCGCGCGCCGCGCCTCCATTTCCTGCTTGCATTCGCACGCGAGCGCGGATGAAAATGGCGGGGATCATCATGCCACGCCCCCGCGACCCCGCCGAGTTCCGATGCACGCGCCATCTTGAATTGCTGGCCTGGCGCGAGGGGCGCCGGTTCATCGCCGGTTGCGATGAAGTCGGGCGCGGGGCGCTGCTAGGCCCGCTTTATGCTGCTGCGGTCATCCTCGACCCCGCGAAATCGATCTCCGGCATCGACGATTCCAAAAAGCTCACACCGCAACAGCGCGAGTCGCTGGCCAAAAAAATCCGCGCCAAAGCTCTGGCGTGGCAGGTGGTGGCGGTCACGGTCGAGGAAGTGGACGCGCTGAATGTTTATGAAGCTTCGCGGCAAGGCATGCTGCGGGCGCTCAAGGCTCTCGTCCCCGCGCCTGATTTCATCCTCACCGACGCCATGCCGCTGCGCGAAGCCGGCCAGGACTTCTGTATTCCCTATCGCGCCATCATTCACGGCGACGCGCGCTCGGTTTGCATTGCCGCCGCGTCAATTCTGGCCAAGGTGGCGCGTGACGAGCACCTGACCAAACTTGACGGCGTGTTTCCGCAATACGGCCTCGCCAGAAACAAAGGTTACGGCACACGCGATCACCTTAATGCACTCGCCCGCTTCGGTCCCTGCTCCGAGCACCGCAAAAGCTACCAACCGGTAAAGGACTACCTCCTGCCGCTGTTCCCCATGGTGGCGCCCGCATAACCGCTCCCCAACAGCTTTCCTACCGGCAGGAAATTCCCGCGCCAGTCTGCAAATATTCATGCCGCGAGCCGGCCATTGGGGCGCGCCGCATGGCCGATGGCCGCCAGCGTGCCTGCCTGTTTTATGGAGAACCGCGCATGGTGAATTCGCGCACCAGAAAAACTCGGGTGAAATTCGCGCCCGAAAAAGCAGGTTGTTGTTGCAACCCCAGGCCGCAGGCGGCGGGCAGAATGTCCGGACAGGGTGGACTGACACAAAAAGATGTTAATTTATGACGAACGAAGCCATTATGTATATGAAAACAATAGAAAAATGGGCATTATGACCGAGGAAAAGACAGACATTTACGTCGATATGACATACATTTTGCAGAAATCTGCGGGTTATGACGGACGATTTTGCCTGAACAGCGCCTTGCGACGTGTTTCTTGCGCAGATTTGCGGTGACCGGTGGAGCAGTGATCAAAACCAAAATCCCGACCTGTTCATTGCCATGCCATCAGAACGAGCCGCAGAGTCATTCGTCTCGGAGCCGAATGGCTCTTCGCCGCCTGTCCATGCCCCGTATTCCCGAGTCCCGTGTCCCGAAACTCAGTCGCAATTGCAAATCGCAGATCCCAGATTCAAGATTCCGAATTTCGATCCTGGCACGAGTCCCAAGTCCCGTGTCCCTTGTCCCGAGCCACGTGTCCCGTGTCCCGTGTCCCGAGTCCGGTGCTATACTTCCTGCCGACCGAAATGCACATCTCGTGGAGGACCTTATGGCTTCCATACTGATCAAGGGCGGCCGCGTTCTGTCGCCGGAAGACAATCTCGACGGGGCGTTGGACGTTCGTATTGAAGACGGGGTGATTCGCGAGATCGGCCCGAACCTCGAGGGTGGAGCGGATGAAACGCTCGACGCGCGCGGGAGCGTGGTAGCGCCCGGTTTTGTTGACATCCACGTACACCTGCGGGAGCCCGGCGGCGAGGCGTCGGAGACATTTCAAACCGGCTTGGCCGCGGCGGTGGCCGGAGGCTTTACGGCCGTCGCGACCATGCCCAACACCAAGCCCGTCATCGATCAACCCGCGCTAGTGGCCGCGCAAATCGAGAAGGCCCGTCGCCTGGGCTTGGCGCGAGTGTTCCCGGTGGCAGCGGTGTCCATGGGGAGCCAGGGGGAGTCGCTTACCGACTTGGCGGCGCTGGTGGCGGCGGGCGCCGTGGCTTTTTCCGACGACGGACGTCCGGTGAAAACCGCGGGTTTGCTGCGGCGCGCGCTCGAGCGCAGCCGCGATCTGGGCGCGCCCGTCAGCGACCACTGCGAAGACCCCAGCCTGAGCGCGAGCGGGGTGGTCAACGAAGGGCCGGTGGCCGAAAAGCTCGGGGTACGCGGAATTCCCAAATCGTCTGAGGACGTGTGCGTGGCGCGCGACCTGGTGATGGCGGAAGCCACCGGGGGGCGTTTGCACATCATGCATCTTTCCACGGCGCTCTCTCTCGATTTGGTGCGGCAAGCCAAACGCCGTGGCGTGCGGGTGACCTGCGAAGTCACACCTCACCACTTCACGCTGACGGATGAAGCGGTGCTGGTGCACGGCACGAACGCCAAGATGAATCCTCCCTTGCGCGGCGCCGCGGATGTGGAAGCGATGCGCGCCGGCATTGCCGACGGCACCGTCGATGCCATCGCCACCGACCACGCTCCGCACGCGCCGGATTTGAAAGCGAAGCCCCTCGCCGCCGGCGCGCCCTTTGGCATTATCGGGCTGGAGACCGCGCTGGGCCTGGCGCTCGCCGAATTGGTCCATACAGGGCTGATCTCGCTTTGGCACATGATTTCCCTGCTCAGCACCAATCCCGCACGCATCATCAACCAGCCGCTTGGGCGACTTCAGATCGGGGGAACGGCTGATCTCACCCTCTTCGATCCCGATCTGGCCTGGACCTGCCACGCGTCCGAAGGCCGCTCGAAAAGCCGCAACACTCCCTTTGACGGCCGCACCTTCCGCGGCGCGGTCACGGCCACTATCGTTGCAGGCAGGATTGTGTATCGGCGCAGCCAAGTCGGGTGACGCCGTGTTCGGGAGATCAGGTGAACAAGGACCTATTCGATCGGATCTTGCTTCAGGCGGCCTGCTGGCCCTGCTTCAGGCTCTGGGCTTGGATCGACGTGATTACCGCAACCTGTGCGATGTCTTCCGCCTTGCAGCCGCGCGAAAGGTCGTTGGCCGGTTTGGCCAGCCCCTGGAGGATGGGCCCGATGGCTTCGCACCCGCCGAAGCGCTCGGCCAGCTTGTAACCGATGTTGCCGGCGTTCAGGTCGGGGAAAATCAGCACATTCGCGTGTCCCGCCACCGCCGAACCGGGCGCCTTCCGCGCGCCGATTTCCGGAATCAGGGCGGCGTCAAGTTGCAGTTCGCCATCCACGGCAAGTTGCGGCGCGCGCTGCTTGACCAACTCGAGGGCCTCCCGCACGGCGTCGACCATGGCGTGCTCGGCGCTGCCGCGGGTCGAAAAGGAGAGCAGGGCCACTCGCGGCTCGACTTCCATCAAAGCGCGCGCGTTGGCGGCCGTGGCGATGGCGATATCCGCCAACTGCGAGGGTGTGGGCTGGGGAACCACCGCGCAGTCCGCAAACAGCGTGGCCCCCTCGGCGCCCAGGTTCTTGCGTGGAGACAGCATCAGGAAAAAGCTCGAAACCAGGGAGACGCCCGGCGCCACCCCGATTCCCCACAGCGCCGCGCGGACCGTTTCCGCCGTGGTGTTCAGCGCGCCACCCACGGAACCATCCGCATCGCTTGAGGACACCATCAGCGCTGCGTAGTTGCGTGGTTGTCGGGCCGCCTTGGCCGCCTGCTCCTGGGTCATGCCCTTCGCCCGGCGGCGCTCATAAAGCAGGTCCGTATACTCCTCCAGCTTGGGGCTGGCGGCGGGATCGAGAAGCTGCGAGGTTTCCAAAGTGATTCCCAAGGCTTGCAGACGGGATTGGATCTTGTTGATGTCCCCCAGCAGTGTCAAGTGGGCCAGCTTGTCCTTTTCGATCAGGCGAGCGGCTTCCAGCGTTCGGTCTTCCTCGCCTTCAAAGAGAACGATGTGTTGGGGAAACGTCCGGGCGCGCTCGCGCAGCTTCTCGAGAATTTCCATGAACCCCTCCGGTAATTGTAGGGTAGTGACTGGTTCTGAACTTGCACGGCCAACTCGGCTATGACCACTCACGAACGAGATGCCCATGCTATATCAAAATGAGTCATCACCTGGCGTAGCGGCAAAACTCGTGAAAACGTCGAGGCCCCTGGGCTAAATAACGACGTATTGTCCTCATTTACCCTTTGCAACCTGGGCCTCAGTTCCCGTTAAAGCACGCTCAGGGCCAGAGGACAGTCGCAAGTTGAAAGCCAAAGGGGGGCACTACCCTTTCCTGAACAGCCTTTTGAGGCGGTCCATCAGGCCCGACGGGTGTTGTCCGGGAGGCGACGCGGGAGCAACGGGTGCTGGCAGGGGCGTTAGCGTGGGATCCAATGGCTCCGTAAGTGCGCCAGGCATAGCTGCTGGGGGTGGCGTGGCGTTATGGGGATCTCCAGTCGCGCTCCCGCTAGGTGAATCCACAGATGGCGCACCCGGGGCCGGCTTGTCAGGGGGTGATAAAGGACTATCGCCAACCAGACCGGCGGACGCGGCAGGCTGAGACTTAGCGTTTAGAGCTCCGGGCGGCGCGGCCTCCGCCACCGGCGCGCCGCAGTGGCTGCAAAAGTCCCCGCCTATATCCAGTGGCACTTTGCAGAAACGGCAGAGCACTGCTCCCGGGTGGGTAAGCGGCCTCTCAAAGGACTTCTTCAATACTTCGTCATCGATTTCCGCCGCCACGTCGCCGAGGCTGGGGCGTGCATACTCTGCGGCGGACCCCGCGCGCGGAGCCCTCACCGCAGTGGGCACGATTTTTGGTGGGGCCGTGGGTATGGCCTTACGCGGCGCCTGTGGTGGGGCAGTTGCACGCGCCGGTGAAATAGGGATAACACGCGGCGCTGGGCGTGCCCCCGCCGCCGCTGGCATTTGGGCATCGACCCCCGTGGGAGACGGAGCGAGGGGAGGAGGGGAGGCCAGTGAGGCGCCACACTGAAGGCAGAAGCGCATCCCCTCCGGAACACCCGACTGGCATTTGGGACATGTCAGCATACTTTTGCCACGAACCCCATCGGATTCTCGGACAAAACTCGGAAATGCATATTATTATACCCTGCGCCACTTCACAAGCCTTGTTCGACGCTAACTTGACAAGCGCTTGAGAATCGAAGGAGAGTCTTGTCTTTATCTCTGAAGAAGGGAGAAACAACATGGGAGCTTCGGGTCGGGTCGGGTATGCGGTGGTGGGCCTTGGGCATTTTGCTGAACACGTGGTATTGCCCGGTTTCCGCAACAGCCGCAAAGCCCAACTCGTGGCGCTGGTGAGCGGCGACGAACGCAAGGCGCGGCGCCTGGCGAAGAAGTTTGGCGCCAGCGACATCTACCAGTACGACGGCTACGCGCAATGCCTGAACCATCCGCAGGTGGACGCGATTTACATTGCCACCAACAACAGCACGCACGCGGCTTTCACCGTGCAGGCGGCGACCGCCGGCAAACACGTGCTCTGCGAAAAGCCCATGGCCACCAGCGTTGCCGAGTGCCAACAGATGATTGACGCCTGCCGCTCGAATCACGTGCGCTTGATGATCGCTTATCGCAAGTACTTTGAACCCGCCGCGCTCGATCTGAAATTGCTGGTCGACAGCGGCAAGTTGGGCCGGCTGAAGATCATCCATTCGTCCTTCTCCATTTATCTGCGTCCGGGAGACGGAAGGCCCGCTTGGCACTTTGACCGGCGGTTGGCGGGCGGCGGGGCGCTTCCCGACGTGGGCGTGTACTGCGTGAATACGGCGCGTTGGGTGACGGGTCAAGACCCGGTGGAAGCGTCGGCCTACCAATGGACGGTCGACCCGGAAGTCTTCCAAGAGGTGGATGAGAACATCGCCTTCCGGCTCAATTTCCCTGACGGCTTGATTATGCAGGCAACCGCAAGCTGGGGCGGGGCGACGGAATCGTTCCTGCACATTGTGGGAGAGAGAGGCTGGGCCACGCTTGCTCCCGCCTACCAGTACAATGAGGAGCGCCGCCTCTATGGCCGCCTCGCCGGGCGCTGGTTCGAGAGGGAATACAAGATCATGAATGAACTGGGGCTGGAGCTCGATGGCTTCGCGGATTGCGTCCGCCGGAATCGTGAGCCCGCGCCCAATGGCGTCGAAGGCTTGAAGGACGTGGCGGTGATGCAGGCGATCTACCAATCTGCGCGCGAAGGCCGCCCCGTGAGCATCGACGCGGCGGACCGTGGAGCGGCTTGAGTTCTCACGGGCTGGCGGTAACCCCGGTTCCTGGGTGTCGGCAATAGAGTGCAGTCCTCCGGAGCCGCGAGAGAAGGCAAAAGGCAAAGTCCACCGGTCCGAGATTATTGGCGAATGTGGCAATCGAGGGTCAGGCTAGAAATTTTCGAGGATGTCGGTAACCAGGGTGCGGGCGAGGTCGCTCGATAGGCGGTCGAGCGCGGGTTTATCTTCTTCGAACAGGGTGGAGGGAAATTCACTTACCTGGTACTCTTCGCGAAACACGTAATTGCTATTGGCGAACAGCGTCCGGTGCGTGTGTACGTCTTCGAGTTTCACGTCGGCGGTGACTTGAACCTGCAAGGAGGTGGCGCGGCCGGTGTTGACGTCGAAGGTGATAGCGTGGCCGCGAACGTCTTTAACGGTTCCCTTCAAGACGGCGTCAGCGTCGGCGGGGTTGGGGGAGATGCGGTAGTGCGTACGCTCCAGGAACTCGCGCGTAACCGCGGAAGTGAGCTGCTGCTCGATGTGGAAGGTGGAAGACAGGTTCTTGAAGGCCGGCACGGCGATGATCTTAATATTGGGAGGAAGCCGGGTTGCGGTGCCCGCCACGTGGTAGCCGCAGGCAGTGAAGAACAGTAGGCAGTAAGCAGTGGGCAGTAGGCAGCGGTAGGCAGTAGAAACCGGGCAGCAGGCAGTGGGGGCTGAGTACCTTGTGCGAGTTCCTGGAGGCGCCGAGTTTCGATTTTCGAATTTCGGTTTTCGTTCTTTTCCAGTTTCTGCCATCTGTGAAATCTGCGTAATCTGTGGATCAGCCCGTCAGGCGCGGGGCGGCTCGCGCAGGCTGACGGCGAGTTCCACGGCGTTGGTGGCTGCCAGGTGAAGGTTATCCGCCACCGCCCAAAGCCACAACCCGTTCGGATGCTGGGCATCAACGGAAATGCTGTCCACCAGGATATCGCTCGAACCCGTCACCTCGACCGGCGAGGGAGCGTCGAGGGTGGATCGCCGAACTTTGATGCGCTCGCCGGCCAGCGCCGCAGTGGCGGATTCTGTGGTCACCGGCTCTGCCGTTTCAACGTAGAGAGAGACGCCCACTGAATAGAAAACCGGGACCTGGAGCAGCCGCAGCGCGGGGAGTGGGACGCGCTCGCCCAGATAGTGGCGGAACTGCCGACGCAGGCGGGCTTCGAGCGCCGCCATCTCACCTTTTCCCGATCTTCCCAGGCGCGAAAGCACATTGAATGCGAGTTGCGCGCCAAAGATCTGCTGCGGGACTTTCTGGAAGCTCAGGATATTCACCGTCTGCTTCTGAAGTTCTTCCACGCCGCGCGAGCCGGACTCTGACGCCGAGCTGAAGACCTGCGCCACGGCGGTCTTCAGGGGGAAGCGCGCCGCCAGGCGCAGCAGCAGGCTGCTGATCACGATAACGGCAGGGTGCGGGGAAACGTGAATGCGCCCGGCAGCCGAATGCACTCCCGCCATAGGGAAGCGGCGATCGAGAAAGGGAATGCCCACCAGGTCTTCGGCCGCCGCCGGTCCCCGAGGTGAATCACCGCTCGCCCCCAATCCTTCCCCCACCATGTCAATCACCAGGCAGCGTGTGGCGTTCCTTTGCTGCTGCCAGGAGTTCAAGAACGCCGGCAACTGACGCAGGCGCGTCGAGAGGAAAGCGAAGTCTAACTCCCCTTCGCTGATTTGATGGTCTTCGACCACAGCCGCCGCCTCGCCTAGGTCGATGATGGGAAGTTCGGGTTCGCCCTCGTCGTCTTCAAAGGTAAGCAATCGCGAAACCGGAAACTTGCCCTGCTCCAGAACCGACACCAATTCTTTGCCGAGTAGGGAAGAAGCTCCCACCACCGCGACCCGATATCCTTCCTTAACCGGTTTCATGCGGCGTGGACCTCTTCCGGTGAACGCGGATGGGGGCGAATCTTCGAGGTGATGCGCAGGACGATGCCGGAAATCGTGTAGGTGATGGCCAAGGTCAGCAGGACGGGTTCCGAATAAACCCAAATGCCTCCAATCACCAGGGCGATTGCGATGATGGCCAGGTAAGACCGGGGCTTGCGAAGGTCGAGCGCCTTGAAGCTGTAGTAGCGCATACGGCTGACCATGAGGTAACCCAAAAACCCTACGATCACCAGCCAGGCTAGAGAGAATTGCCACGTGGTCAGGGGCTGCTTATAAAAGTGGACGGTGGCGGCGACGAATCCCGCAGCGGCGGGAATGGGCATCCCCACAAAGAATCGCCGGTCGGAGGTAGGCTTGACAGTATCGATGTTGAAGCGGGCCAAGCGCGCTGCCCCGCAAATGACATAAGCGAATGTGACAATCCCGGCAACGTCGCGAATGTGCTGAATAAGTTGTTGTGTGTCGGCCGTCTCCGCGATGACACGCACACCCCAAACGTAAGCCAATACCGCCGGGGCGACGCCGAAAGTGACGACATCGGCGAGAGAATCCAACTCGCGTCCGAAGGGAGAAGCGGTGTTCGTCATGCGAGCGATGCGCCCATCCAGGCCGTCGGCCACAATGGCCAAGCCAATCGCTTTGGAAGCGTTATCCAGCGCGGCGACAGCCAAAGCCGTGAGCTCAGCCGCTTTCGAAGCCAAGGTGGCCGCTGCCGCGGCTGCCAGAAGCTCCCCGGCGTGCTGGGTGGTGATGATGACGTAATAGCCGCAAACCAGAGTGCCCACCGTAAAAAGGCTGGGGAGAACATACATGCCACGGCGTACGCCGCGGCGTTCAATCGGCTTGGGGGGCTGTGGTACCAAGGATGCTGCTCCCTGCCCGCACGCGGTCTCCGACCTTGACACACCACTCGACCGTGGGGGCCACCAGCACGTCCACACGCGAACCGAACTTGATCATTCCCACGCGCTCGCCACGCGCGAGCGAATCGCCTAATCGCTTCCAGAATACGATACGGCGGGCCAACAAGCCAGCGATTTGCTTGACCACCACGACGCCTTGCTCGCCCTCGACAGTGAAAACATTTTGCTCATTCTCGAGGGAGGCCAAATCCTGCGAGGCGACCCGGAACGAGCCCTTTTTGTAATTAATGGCCGTGATGCTCCCGGCGATGGGGACACGGTTCACATGGACATCAAGCGGCGACATGAAGATGCTCAGACGGCGAACGGATCGGCCTTCAAATTCGTCCTCGGCTAGCTGAACGATCAGGCCGTCGGCGGGGGAAACGATGGCACGCGGCTCTGCCGGAACGGGCCGCTCCGGGTTGCGAAAAAAGTTGAGAACCAGAGAGGAAAGGACAGCAAAGAAGAGGGTGGCAACCAGAAGGAAGGGGCTGCGGTGGTGCAGCCAAAAACCCATCAGGCCGCCGGCAATCAACACCAACGGCAAACCATACCAATAGCCGTCCTTAACCATGGGCTTCTTGTGGTGGCACGGCCATCTTATCCGAATGCGCTCACGGGCGGGACGCCCGTGCCACGAGGGCGGCCCCTTCAGGTATTATACACCTGCCCCTCGCCACCCAGCCGCGGTCGAGACGCCGTCTTTCTTCTACACTTCAACAGCGCCCGCTTTGGTGGCCAGGCCGCTTGACCCTATACCCTAAGCCCACGCCGATGCCGAACTGCCTAGTGGACGACCTGAGCCTGCCGGACCAGCGTTTCCATCTGGTCCTTTGCCCGTAGCTTCAACTTCTTCAAGCGCACCTCTTCCGCCTGTTCCTCATCGGAAAGGTGTGGCTTGGCGGAAAGCTCATTGAGCTGAATCTTGTAACGGGCGTGTTCCTCGCGCAGACGCCGATATTGCTCGTTGCCGGCCATCAATTGCTCCCGGACGGCCTCGGTAGGAGTGCTCACGGCGAGTCACCTCCAAATCAGGAAGATTACAAGCATGTTAAGGTTAGCACAGGGCTGGCAAGGGTTCAAGTCGCAAAGAGGTAAATTCAACCGAATTTCATTTGATAAAGCATCCAGTATACCGCGACGCCGGTGACGGAAACATAGATCCACAAAGGCAGCGTCCAGACGGCGATGCGGCGGTGCCGGTCGAAACTCCGGCGCCAAGCGCGATATAGCGTGGTCAGCACCAGGGGTACGATCACGACCGCCAGGAGGGTGTGGGAGCCGAGCAAGGTAAGGTAAAAGGTGCGGACGAAACCGTGTCCGGGGAATCGCGTTACGCCGTGGACGTAGTGGTAGGTCAGGTAGCAGACGAGAAAGAGAATCGAGGTTGCGAAGGCCGAGAGCATGCACGCCCGGTGCGCGGGAATGTTCTTCCGGCGAATGAAGAAAAAGCCGCAGACCAGCAACACGGCGCTGGCACCGTTCAGTGTGGCATCAACCAGCGGGAGAAAGTGGATCATTAGTGACCTGGGGCTGCTTTGTCGGTGGGCCCGTCGGGAGAGGAGCCTTTTCGCCCTTCATGCAGAATGCGCTGGAGTTCGCCGGTGTAAATCGACCAAGCGATATTTCCCCCGAACACCGCGGAGAGGGTAAGACTGATTAAGGCCAACCAAAGGCCGTCGATGGTGAGGAACCGGCCGGTGGCAACTCCCCACGCGACCGTGGCCAATCCCCCGACGGCAAGGATCAAACAGAAGGCCAACAGCAAGATGTCCTCAAGCATGTTTTCGCGCCCCTCCCCCATACTGGTTTCAACTTCAGTTCGAGATTCGACCATTGTGGATACCCCAAGAATCCCCAGAGTTGGGCAAAGCTGGGCAGTTCCTAAGAAAATGGGCTTTTTGACCCACATTCCTAAACTTGAAATGCCCTTGCGCGCGATAAGTTGCTAAATATCAATCGATTTCCTATGGCAACGCAATTGCACTGTTTGGCATTGCTACCAGTGTCTGGTCCGATGAAACTCTCTCCCCCCAGAGCGCTGGAAGGAGGCAGAAATCATGGCGCCCGACCTCAAAGAGATTATAGACCAACTTAAACTCCAGCGAGACATTGTAAAGGACGGTGGCTATGGCCGTTCCGTGCGCACGCCTTGGAAAGAGGAGCGCCTTTTTCGCGATTCGATCACCTGCCTAAATGTCACTGAACAGGTCAAGAAGCATCCTTGCAACGAATGCCTGCTTTGGGAATGGGTTCCCGAGGACCATAAGGACGAAGACATCCCCTGCCAATTCATCCCGCTTGATGAGAAAGGCAACAGCATCGCGGAGTTGGAAGAAGCCGGCAAGCGTGAAGAAGCCGAGCAGGCGTTGCTGGGGTGGTTAGATTCCACGATTCAGAAGTTGGAAGAGAAACTCGCCAAGGCGAACGTCAGTTGTCCGTAGTCCGTTGTCCGTTGCAAGTCGTCATGGTCAAGCAATCAGCTTTCAGCACTCAGCTTCAAGGCGTTTTCTTACGAAATCCTAAGATCATCGTCCGCGGGCCACGGGCCACGGACCACGGACCACGGACAAGTGACAACGGACGCTCACTTTCCCGTCCGGTCTAACATCAACAGCGTAAGGACCAGCGGCAAGTAGACGATCGACGCCATGAGCAACTGCTTCGCGAGGACGTTGGTGCGCCGGGCCGCCAAGCGCGCGCCGTAATAGAGAAACCCCGCACCCAGAATTGCTGCCCCTACCAGATAGACCTTTCCAGCGTGTCCCGTAAAGGCCGGAATCAAGCTCACGGGCAGGAGCGCGAGCGTGCAGGCGATAATCTGCCGCACGGTGGCGCGTCCGTCGTGGTCGTGGCGGGGCAGCATTTGCAATCCCGCGCGGGCATAATCCTCTCGATACATCCAAGCGATCGCCAGCAGGTGCGGGAACTGCCAGAAGAACAGGATGGCGTAAAGCACCCAGGCCTGGCCGCTCAAGCCGTTGCGGACGGCTGCCCAGCCAATCAGCGGAGGCATGGCGCCGGGAAATGCCCCGACCAAGGTGCAGAGCGGTGTTTGGCGCTTGAGCGGCGTGTAGAAGAGCAGATAGGTTCCAAGGGTGGCCAGCGCCAGCGCGGCGGCGAGCGGGTTGGCGGCGATCCACAGTTCCGTCCCGCCGGCGACGGAAAGCAAAATCCCGAACCCCAAGGCTTCCCCATGTCGCAAGCGCCCCGCCGGTAAGGGCCGGTTGGCGGTGCGGCGCATGAAGGCGTCCGTACGGCGCTCGAGATACTGATTGAGCGTACCGGTGCCGCTGGCCACCAGCAAAGTTCCCATCAGGGTATGGAACAGCAACCATCCATTAATGGCGCCGGGAGCGGCGAGATAGAAACCCACCAGGGTGCTGACCAGCACCAGAAAGTTGACCTCCGGCTTGGTCAGCGTCCAATAGTCGGCCAAGTGGACCAGCCACGCGGCGTCACGCCATGGCGTGCCCGTACCAGACCGCAGAGCTCCGCTCTGATGCGCCAGCCCGACCTTGATTTGCGTGCCTTGGTTCATCTCGTCGCCTATTGAGAACTGCAAAATATGGTTACCGCTTATTTTTGTAACGCCGAGCCCCGGAAGGGGCGACCTCGGGTCGTTGCCAGCATCGAGGGCCGCCCTGATGCCGCCCCTGACGGGGCTCAATGCCCTTTCCGGGCGTTTACTGTTCCCACGGCTTGCGCCGTGGGCCAAACGACGTCGCCGCTCCGCGGCTTTCTGACCTGCTGTGCCCTTCGAAAGGAGATTTGCCCTTGCTGGTTAATGCCTTGTCTTTTATCCCGGCGCGCCGCAACCCACAAGAGACGCTCGGAGACGGCAATCGTAGCGGCGGCTTTAGGCCGCTATTACACATGGCGGGGTAAACCCGCACCTATGTCGCGCGGAGCGTTGATCTCCGATCGACGAAGGCGGTCGGAGATCGCACTACGCACGGCGGCTTTACGCCGCCCCATCAAATGGCGGGGTAAACCCGCCGCTACGCCGCGCCACCTCACGACATCGCCTGATGCGGCATGGAAGCGGTCTTCATTTCCTGTTTGCGACTCACCAGAAATCGGCGCGACTGGTAGGTGAGGTACAGACTCGTTACCAGCAGCAGCGCGCCCACGGTTACGTGCGTAGTGGTGACATCCACGACGGGTTGTAACGGCTGCGGAGCGCCCCGCGCCGCCATCTTCATCATGTACGAACCCATGCCCAGAAAGAGTTGCGCCACCAGTAATCCCCCCAGGAGCAGCGCGGGGTGCAGCAAGCCCGGCTGCTGGGCAAAGCGCATGAGGATTCTGGAGACCACCCAGCCCACCAGCAGCGCGACCAGGCAGGCGCCCACCACGTGCGGGGCGATGATGCCGTCTTTGGAATGGCGATACACCGCGCCCAGAACCAATTGCACCAGGATGACCCCGGTCGTGATCATGGTGAGATGCTGGAAGGAGGGAGTGGCGGGATCTTCCAGCTTGGTCTCGTCCCAACGCCAGTCAGGGCTGGTAAAGAAGGCGAGGCTGGCCGCGAGGCAGAAGAAAATCTGCGCCAGAGTGGCATGCGCGGTCGAAATCGCCACGGGTAGAAACCACAGCACGGTGATGCCGCCTAATAGCGCCTGCGCCAGCACCGCCATGACCGCCGCAAACCCCACCCACCTGACCCAGCGCCGCGAGTCCTGGCGCCAGACCCAAATGGCCAGCAGGATGGTGAGGATGCCGACGGTTCCGGCAATCATGCGGTGCCCGTGCTCGAACTTTATTCCGCCCACCATGCGCGGCATGCGGAAGGTGCCGAAGGACGTGGGCCAGTCAGGCACCGAAAGGCCGGCGTCGTTGCCGGTCACCAGCGCGCCGGCAACAATCAGAAGAAACGTGCAAAACGCGACAAACGCCGCGTAACGATGAAGCCAAGGATGGTGTTCGGTCATGATCATTAGCCTGCCCATGGAGATTGTTTGCCCGTTGTCCGTGGTCCGTTGTCAGTTGCCCGTGGCAACAAATCGGGTGATCGGATGTCCGATCTACGGACTCCGACGGAGTCCATCGGACTCCCGGAATCGGAGATTGGGTGATCGGGTGACCAAAAACCAAAGTCAGGCGCTTCCGCGCTTGGATCATCCGATCGCCGGAACTCCGGGTCATTAGGCCTGACGGCAACGGACAACGGACCACGGACAACGGACATTTCTCGAAACCTGTTCCGGTGCATATAGACTACCACAGTGATCAGGGCAAAAAACACCATGGGTGGCACGAGCAGAATTAACACACCGTTGGCGAGAGCCTCTTTGGCGCCTGCCCTTGCCGCGGAAGCGCTGGTGTAACACATGGCGCATCCCTGGGCGTTCAGAACGGTCGGCAAAAGGCAAAGAGCGAAGGCAAAAGTCAAAACGCAAAACGCAAAAGTCAAAAGTAAAAGCTTTTGATTTCCCCACCCGCGCCCTCTCGGGAGACAGGATGGACTGACACCGGCGCCTTCAGCAGCCGAGGCGGGCCGGGTAAGGGGATTGCGTCTCAGCCCAGTGTCCAGTGGGAGCTGTTCGGTTTTGCCTTTTGCGTTTTGACTTTTGACTTTTGACTTTTCTTTTTGCATTGCCGACCTACCTTCTCTGTCTGGTGCCTGATCCCCGAAGGGGATCAATATCATTAGCCGTGGGTGAAACCCACGGAAGGAATACGCCTTGTTGATCTACCAACCCCGAAGGGGTTGAATTCCCTTCCTACCCTCCCGGCGCCAAACCTGGTTCAACCCCTTCGGGGTTGACGAATCGTCGGGGCGCGGCGTTTCCGTGGGTTTCACCCACGGCTAATGACATTGGACCTCTTCGAGGTCCCTACTACCCACTGCCTACCGCCCTAATGGGGTCGCATGTGTAAAAGCCGCAAGCTGTCGGGAAGGAACATATTCATCAGCAATATGACGATGACCAGCGCGGGTATCAGAGCCGCCGCCATGCTCGTTCGTTCATAGCGCAGGTGCATGAAGTAGGCGATGATCAGCGCCGCCTTGATGACCGAAAGGCCCATCAGCAGGACGAGCATCAGCTTCAATTCCAGATGCTCGTAGCCGAGAAAAACCTCCACCCCGGTGAGCGCCAGGAGCCAGAACCAGACAATCAGGAAGACCCGCGTGGAGCCTTCAACGTGAGTTTGTTCAGTTGATGAAGTCATGAGATCTCCCGTGTTTTGGACCAGTTGTCCGTGGTCCGTTGTCCGTTGCACGTCGTCATCGGCAAGCCGCCGGATTTCAGCAGATGACTTTATCCTGTTTTCTTTCTGAATCCCCGATGCTGAATCCATGCCCCGTTGACAACGGACAACGGACCACGGACAAAGGACGTTCTTCTCATCCTTTAATGGACAATATGTAAACCAGTGGAAAAATAAACATCCACACCAAGTCTACGAAGTGCCAGTACAGTCCGGCCACTTCGACATCTTCGGCACCCAGTTTGCCCTTGCCGAACCAGCCCGCCACTACCCCCAAGTAGATGACGCCGCAAAAGACGTGGGTCATGTGCAAGCCGGTCAGGGTGAAGAATGCCGCGCCGAACTGCGGCGCACCCCAGGGGTTATGGAACAGCCGCACGCCCTCGCCGATCAGCCCCACCCACTCGGTGGCGTGGATCATTACAAACAGCAGGCCCCCGGCCATGGTCGCCAGGATCCACCTGACCGCGGAGGCGCGCTGGCGGCGCTGCGACGCCTGCACCGCCATCACCATGGTCACCGAGCTCGAGAGCAGGATGAAAGTCATCACCGTGGCTTTGACCAGGGCGGGGTAGAACTCAAACGGCGTCGGCCAATTGTCGCTCGCCACGCGCACGTAGCAGTAAGCCATGAGCAGCGCGGCGAAAGTGATGGCGTCGGACATGATGAAGAGCCACATGCCGAGCTTCTTCGACCCGGTGGCGAAGGGAGCGACACCCCCGCCCCACGCCGATTCCCGGACGCCCTGCAGACTCTCGTTGATCGCTTCGTGGCTCGCCATGCCGTTCACCTCTGTCTGTAGTCTTTAATCATGAATCGGGTGATCGGGTGAACAAAAAGCAACTCGCGCCACAGTTGTTCTCTGTTCGCCCGATTACCTGATCACCGGAACTAAGGATCGGATGAGCAAAACCCCGAACCAGAAGTTTCTGTGCTTTGTTCACCCGATCACCCGATCATCGGATCACCCGATTCCCTACGCCCATCTCGTCAGCAAAAAGAAAATGTAAATCCAGAGCGCGTCCATAAAGTGCCAGTAAATGGCGGTCACGTCGAGCGCCGTGTGGCGCTCGCGCCTACGCGCCATGCGGCCGGCATGAATCACCACGTAGCCGAGCGCCAAAACCCCTCCCAGCAAGTGTACGCCGTGCGCCGCGGTCAAAACGTAGAAGAACGAGCTGCTGGGGTTGGTAGCCAGATAAACCCCGCGCGCCGCGAGTTCGCGCCAAACCACCAGTTGTCCGGCAAGGAAGCCGACGCCCAGCGCCACCGTCGCCGCGAGCCAGCGAATGAAGTTAACCACGGCATGTTTGCTCAGGGCGTGCCGCGAAAATTCCAGGGTCAGACTGCTAGCCAGCAAAATGCCGGTGTTCACCCAAAGCAAGCGCGGCACGGCGATGGAAACCCAGTCGAACGCCATCCCCCGCCGCACCACCATAGCGCTGGTGAATCCCGCGAAGAGCATGACGATGCCGGCGAGTGCGAACCACATGCCGAGTTGGTAGGTTCGCCCCGGAACCCGATACTCCGGCAAGCTAAAGTCGCCGCCACCCCCGCCCAAGCCATTGCCGCCCGGACCGTGCCCGCCGCCATGGCTCTCGGAGGATTCTGGTTTCGGCGGAGTTAAGATTGTTGAAGCCATAAAAGCTGTCCTTAGTCCGTAGTCCGTTGTCAGTTGTCCGTGGTCCGTTGCAACCGGCATCTGGCCGCGGAACACAAGCAAATTCAAAGCCGGGTGATGTCCTTATTTGAACGTAGCGCCGCCCTTTAGGGCGGCACATGCCGGGCTAAAGCCCGGCGCTACATCTCAAATTAGGACAGCACCCAGAGCCACCAATCCCTCATCTCTGGCCCCCCGTCAGTTGCAACGGACAACGGACAACTGACCACGGACCACGGACAAGTTCAAAAGACAACTGCCGACTACTCTTCCGCCTTCACCACTTCGGTGGAGTTCTGCATGACATAATCCTTCGCCGCCCCGGGCACCGCGAATTCATAAGGACCGTGGTGGATGACCGGGTGCACGCCGGCAAAGTTGTCGAAGGGCGGAGGCGAAGGAATGGTCCACTCCAGCGTGGTGGCTTCCCAGGGATTCTCCGCGGCCTTCTTGCCCCAAAACATGCTGTAGAACAGGTTGCCGAAGAACAGAAGCTGCGCCCCTCCGGTGATGAACGCCGCGATGGAAATGAACCGGTGCAGGGGGATCAAGGGCAACAAAAAGTTGTCAATGAACTCCGAGTAGCGCCGGGGATTCCCTTCCAGGCCCAGGTAGTGCATGGGCATAAAGATCGCGTACACGCCGATGAAGGTAATCCAGAAATGAATCTTCCCCACCATCTCGTTCATCATCCGGCCGAACATTTTGGGGAACCAGAAAGCGGTTCCGGCGAACATGCCAAAGATGGCCGCAACGCCCATGATCAGGTGGAAGTGGGCGAGGACAAAGTAAGTGTCGTGAAAGTAGATGTCGATGGGCGGCTGGCCCAAAAAGATTCCCGAAAGTCCGCCGCTCACGAAGATGGAAACAAACCCGATGGCGTAGAGCATGGGGGTGTCAAAGCGAATCTTGCCGCCCAAGAGTGTGCCAATCCAGTTAAACGTTTTGATGGCGGAAGGCACCCCAATGGCCATGGTGAGAATCGAGAAGGCGAAGGCGGAGTAAGGGCTCATGCCGCTTACAAACATGTGGTGGCCCCAAACCGTGAAGCCCAAGATACCGATGGCCGCCATGGCGAAGACCATGGCGCGATAGCCAAAAATCGGCTTGCGGGCAAACGTCGAGAGAATGTGCGAGGTTACGCCCATGCCCGGCAGGATGGCGATGTAGACCTCCGGGTGGCCGAAAAACCAGAACAGGTGCTGCCAGAGCAGCGGCGAGCCGCCGGTGTGATTCGAAAGGACCTTGTCGCTGATAATCAGCCCGCCCGGAATGAAGAAGCTCGTGCCTCCCAGGCGATCGAGCAGGAGCAACGCGCCGGCCGCCAGCAGCACCGCGAACGAAAGCAAGCCCAGAATGGCCGTAAAAAACCACGCCCAGCAGGTCAGGGGCAGCTTCATCAATGAAAGCCCGCGCGCCCGCAGGTCCAGCGTGGTGGCGATGAAATTGATGGCCCCCAACATCGAGGCCACGCAGAAAATGGCAATGGAGAATACCCAGAGGGTTTCACCTAAGGCCATGCCCGGACCGGCTGCGCCTCCCACTGCGGAGAGCGGCGGGTAGGACGTCCAACCCCCAATGGGTGGGCCGTCACTGATGAAGAAGGTGGCCATCAGCACCACCAGGCCCAGGAGCGTTATCCAGAAAGACATCATGTTGAGCCGCGGGAAAGCCATATCTTCCGCGCCAATTTGGATGGGTAGGAAATAATTGCCGAAGCCGCTTTGCGGCGCCGTGGTGAGCACGAAGAAAACCATTAGCGTGCCGTGCAGGGTGAGGAGGGAAAGATAATACTCGGGACTGATGACTCCCCCGGGAGCGGCGGTGGGCAAGAGCTTGCCCAGCAGCGGTACGCTGGCGGTCGCCCACCCCAGGTGCACGCGCATGAGGATGGAAAGCGTCAGGCCGACGAACACGCTGAACAGCGCCAGGAAGTAATACTGCATGCCAATCACCTTGTGGTCGAGGCTGAAGAGGTATTTCCAGAGGAAACCTTTCGGTGCCTCGTGCCGGTGAACCGCTTCCACATGCGTCTCAGCCATCAGTAACCTCCGGTTGGAAGGAGCTAGGAGTTAGAAGCTAGAAGTTAGAAGCTAGAAGCTAGTAGCTAGACGTTAGAAGAAAGACGCCCTGATCCTGACTCCTAGTGTGATGTCCCGCGTAATGTTTGACCATGGGATCATGCTCGGACCCCCTCACCCGTCCCGCCCCGGCTGGTAAGAACGCCGGCGGCGGTCCACCCTCTCCCCCAAGGGGGAGAGGGGAGAGTTGAACTTGCTCCCTCGCCCCCTTGGGGGAGAGGGTGGCTCGACGAGGCGTTTTCATCAGCCGAGGCGAGACGGGTGAGGGGGTCGCGCCTATTGTCAACTCTAAGATGGGACACCACACTAGCTTCTAACTCCTGACTCCTGGCTTCTAGCTTCTAGCTCCTAACTTCTGTCTCCTGACTCCTGGCTTCTAACTTCTAGCTTCTAACTTCTATTTCTTCACTTCGCTCATCAAAGCCATCAAGTTGTCTTCCGAGTCGCGAAAGAACGTCATCCACAAATCGTGATCCGGCATTCTGGCGATCATGTGCGGCTCGTCCTCGAAACGCACGCCGCTCTGCTTCATCTGCGCGTGGGCCGCCTGAATGTCGGGCACGGCAAAGTACAGGATGGACGAAGGGTGATCGAACTCCGGCTTCTCCGGGTGGTCGATCATCAGCCGCACTCCGCCGCAGTCAAAGAATGCCAGGCCGGGTGGCGCTTTGAAGAGCAGCTTCAGACCCAGAACCTCCTGATAAAACGCCGCCGCCCGCTCGACGTCGTGTGCCCGCACCTGAATCTGCCCCAGCCGCGAAATCCCAATTCCCATTACCTCGGTGTTCATAGGACCCTCCCGAAGAAGCCAGGAGTCAGAAAAAAGACGCCCCGATTCTGATTTATGGCTTCTAACTCCTAGTGTGGTGTCCCATCTTAGAGTTGACAATAGGCGAAACCCCCTCACCCGTCTCGCCTCGGCTGATGAAAACGCCTCGTCGAGCCACCCTCTCCCCCAAGGGGGCGAGGGGAGAGTTGAACTTGCTCCCTCGCCCCCCCCTTGGGGGAGAGGGTGGACCGCCGCCGGCGTTCTTACCAGCCGGGGCGGGACGGGTGAGGGGGTCCGTGCATTATCCCATTGTCAAATATTACGCGGGACACCACACTAGCTCCTAACTTCTCTCTCCTGACTTCTGTCTCCTGCTCTTACTGCGCCGCCGCCATGTTCTGGAGCCACTTCTGGAAGTCTTCCTCGCTCATGACTTCCACGAAGGCGCGCATTTTGTAATGGCCCAGGCCGCACAGTTCGGCGCAGGCAAGTTCGTAGCGGCCGGTTTTGGTGGCGGTGAAGTGGATGGGAATTTCCATTCCCGGAACCAGGTCCTGCTTCATGCGCAGCTCGCGAACAAAGAAAGAGTGCGTTACGTCTTTGGAGCGGAGAATCAATTGGACTTCGCGATTGACCGGAAACGCCAGCGTGGCGGTGACGATGTCATCCTTGGAGTCGGCGTCGTGGTCGCGGTCGAGTCCCAGGAAATTTCCCCCGGAGTCATCCACTTTCTCCACGTGCACGGGACCAAACTTGCCGTCGGGGCCGGGGTAGCGGAAGTACCAGGCGAATTGCTGTCCCCAAACTTCAACTTGCATGGCGCCGGGCTGCGCGCCCACAAAGTGGATGCTAGCCCAAGTCTGGTAACCCATGATGTTGAGGCCGATGAAAAGAATGGCGGCGGCAAGCGTCCAGGTGAATTCCATCCGGTTGTTGCCGTGGGAGTACGTCGCCTTGCGGCCATCATTGCGGGCGCGATATTTCCAAACGGCGTAGGCCAAGGCGAATTGCGCCGCCACGAAGATGATCCCGGTGATGACCAGGGTCAGCATGAACTGATGGTCGATCGCCGCGCCGTGCCTGGAAATGTCAATCGGGAACCACCAGGTGTGCGCCCAGAAGAAATAACCGGAAAGCAGCGTGATGATCACCACCACCAGCGCAATCGCCAGCCCCATAAGTCATCCTTTCTTGTTCGGAATCCGGTCTTGTTCGGAATCCGGTCTTGCTCGGAATCCGGTCTTGTACGGAATCCTGAATCCGGAATCCGGAATTCGAGGTCCGGCGTCCGAAAGCCAGACCCCGGACTCCGGACAAACTTCTGCAAGTTCAGTTTTGAAAGAGATGCCCTAAATTAAAAGAAAGGGATAAGACACTAATATGACGGAAAAAGTTTCCGGCTGCAAGAAATATTAAGTCTATATCCCGTATTCGTTCCCACGCGAATGGGTGGGCGGCGCGCCCCACGCACGCCGCTTCGCCCGACGAACATTCCCGCGGTTGTAGCGCCGGGCTTTAGCCCGGCAGGTGCCGCCCTAAAGGGCGGTGCTACTAGCCACTATCCACTAGCCACTTTTCTTACGATGCCTTGAACTTGAAGTCGACGGTCTTGGTTTCTTTCGCGCCGACGGTCACGTTTTGATCCTGCGTGCCGAAGGTTGCCGTCCAGGCTTCGATGGTGTAATCCCCCGGCGGCAGCCCCTTGATGGAGAACGTGCCGTCGCTCCCCGACACGGCGAAGAACGGGTTGGAGGTGACCCCGATCCAAGCGCGCATCCAGGGGTGCTGGTTGCACTTTACCGGCACCATGACTTCCGGCCGCGCGAACTTTTGCTCGATGGGCGCGGCGCCTGGCGCCTGCGACATATTCCACTCGCGATTGTCCTTGGGCATGGGGTGGATGTTGTGCGTGGTGGCGTCGCTGGAAACGATCTTCAGCGTCTGACCCGCCAGGATGCCCAGCACATGCGGTTTGTACATGCACCCGTCCTGATCGAGAGTGACGGGCTCCGCCGGTGGCGCAAAGGTGTACTTCTCGGCGCCCGTCTTGATGTAAACGAACACGTTGGATAGAGTGCCGTTGGCGTTCACCTGGCCGTCTTCGGCCACCACCGGACCGCTGTGCTTCTGCACGCACACGGGGTCCTGGTCCATCATAATGCGCTGCTGCTTGGGCTTCGCGCCATCGAAGGTGATCTTGCCGGTGACCTCGCCCACCGTCGCCTGGTCGATCGGCGTGGGGGCAGGAGCCGTAGTGGTTTCAGTGGGCGCTTCCGTGGCGGGTTCTTCTTTCTTGCCACATCCCACGAGCGCCAGAATCATCACCGCGGTAAAGACCCAAATCCATTTTCGATTGTTCATGGGTAGAACCTTCCTTTCAGATAAGGAGTCAGGAGACAGGAGTCAGGAGTCAGCATCAACTCCCTCACAATCGTCTTTTAGTCACGAGGCCCCATTTTAGCAGCAAGCGGGCCACTGGGCTTTTGATTCTGACTCCTGACTCCTGACTTCTGTCTCCTGTCTTCCGAAGTACTCATCGTGCCCGCGCTCATCCCCATCAAGCGGCGCTGCTCCTCCGGCGTAATCTCGAACAGGTAGCGCACCAGCAGTGCGGGTTGATCGCCCTCGTAGCCCTTGAAGATGTCGGGCGTGGGTCCGGCGAAGACGTAGTGGTCGGCAACCGGTTTGAACAAGCCGGAAGGCATGGCGGTGCCGGGGCTGATCATCGAGGGATCGAGCATCCAGCGCCGCGCCCATCCGGGCTTCAGCCGGTCGCGTGCCAGGAGGAAGTTCGGCGCCGTGGCGAACTTGTCGTGCGCGGGATCCCCCGTGGCATGACACTTCAGGCAAGGCGCGGCTTTGCTGGTGAACAGCGCCCGCGCCATGGCGATTTCCTGGTCGCTCAGCGGGTCGAGCTTGGGCGGAATGTAGGGCATGGGCTGGCCCGCCAACGCCTGGAAGAAACGCACCAGCTTGCGAATCTCGAGGGGCGAGAAGAAGAAGGTCGGCATGCGAACTTTCAGGTAAGGCCGCACGCCGTTGCGATCCGTGTCCTTGGGGTCCATCGCCGGGTTGGCGAGGAATTTCAGCATCCAGTCGGGATTGGCGCGCGCCCCCTCGCCCATGAGCTTGGGCGGCAACTGGTCTTTCCACTCCGGGGTTTGATAGCGCGCCAAGGTCATCAGGTGGCTCGTCTGCCCCACCATGAACTGGTGGCAACCCATGCAGTTATATTTCTTGACCACCCACCAGCCTTCCTGAATGTCGCGCCGCTGGTCCTCCGGCGTGTCCCAGTAGCGCGCGGGGACTTGCGAATCCACCGCGCCCATCAGGAACGTGGTGAGGGCGGAGATTTCCTGCGGCTTCAGATCGAGGTCCGGCATGCGCAGGCGATCATTGGGGTCGCGGTCCTTCCAGTCGCGGCCGGTGTCATACATTTCAGGCTTCTCGAGCTTGTGTTCGAAGAACCCCTTGTGGTCGTACCAGCCTTGTTGGCGCGCCTCTGCCGTGAGCAGAGCAAAATCAATCTGCTCGATGGGCTTGGAGCCTTCCTTGGTCAGTTCGGTGCCGATGCGGCCTTCATCTTCCATGCCGGCGATTTCGTGGCAGCCGGCGCAGCCGTAGCGCTGCACCAAGGCATGGCCTTGCGCCTTGAGATTTGGATCGTTCAGGTAATCGGCGCGCGCGTAGGACGACGGGTCCTGCTGCTTCAAGGTCAGCAGGTAACTGGCAATATCGCGCGCTTCCTCCAAGGTAAGACGCAGGTTGGGCATGATGGTTTCCTGCTCCACCTGGAGTTCGTGGCCGTCATTCGGGCACTTGGTGTGGTCGAGGTCAAAGACGAACGGCAGGCCGTGACGCTTGTAATCTTCTTCCGTCAGGTCGCGCTTCTCAAACGCGCAATAGGGGCGCGTGCGCTCGCGGGGATTGTGAATCCAGCGCACCAGGTAATTGTAATTGTCTTTTTCCCCCAGGCGCGAGAGGTTGGCGGCGAAGCCGGGATTGGCTTCGTCGAGCGAGTGGCAACCCATACAGCCGCGAGTTTCAAAGCTCTCCTTGCCCTTCACCGGATCGCCGGGCGCCTGCTGGGGCAGCGAGCCGTCAATCCCGCTCTGCCAAACGAAGGCGGCAATGGCTTTGACTTCGTTGTCTTCCAGACGGAAGCGCGGCATGCGCGTGCCGGGCCGCCAGGCGTGGGGATTGGAGATCCACACCGGGATCCAATCGGGATGGACCTTCACGCGCACTTCTTTAAGGTCCGGCCCCACTTTCTTCAGGTCGCGCAGCAGATCTTTGGAGCGGCGGTCGAGTTGCTCCAGGCGGCCGTCGACGTCGCTGATGGAGACGCGCAACTTGTCGGCCTGCGTGTAATACATCCGCGCCGCGTCGTTGTCCGGAGCCTGGTCGCCCATCTGGATGTCGCGCTGGATGTCGCGCTGCGCGTCGTGGCGCTGAGTCTCGAGCAGCATGACCTGCTGCTGCACGGATACAATTTCTTCCGGCTCGCGATCGTAGTTCTGGAAGCGGTGGCAGCCCACGCAGCCGCGATACTGGAAAAGTTCCTTGCCGGAACTCAGCACCGGGGCGTGATCCACCACCATGTCCATGGCGTGGCATTGCTGGCAGCCGGCCTGGACGTTTTCCTTGGGGTGGAGCGGCCACAGCCAGTGTTCATAATTGCCGTGCGCCTTCTCGACGCTTTCTACTCCCATGCCGTTGCCGCCGTGGCAGGGCGAGCAGCCGAATTTCTCCGGGTCATGGAGGCGCAGCAGTTCGGGGTCGGGGTGACTGACAAAGACCTCTTTCCCGCCCATGTCTTTGGCGGTGATGACCACCGGTTCGCGAATGCCGGCGTGGCAGGACTCACAACGATCGACAATGCCGGCATCGGGATTGTTGATCTGCCGGATTTCTACCGGCGCATCCTCCGCCTTTTTGAGCAGGCCGCGCAATTGGTCGGCGGTCAGGCCGTTGAGGTGGTCGGCGAGGTAGGCGTCACGCTTTTTGCGCAGGTCGGAAACCGGACGCAGCAACGCCGACTTTTCTTCCAGCATTTTCGCTTTGTCGAGTTGGACCTGGTTGAACTCCTCTTGCAATTGCTGGAAGGTGTAAGTGCCTTTCACGCGGCGCCCATCGGGAAGCGTGGGGAGGGCGAGCTCAAAGGGGCCGGCTTCGTATTTGGCCAGCTTTCTTTGCAACGAGGGTTTTCCGCCCAACGCAGTATGCTCGATCTCGTAGACCTGGGTGGCGACATAGGCGCGCGCCGTGGTGAATGTATCGGTGAGGGCGGAAAAGCGCGCATCGAGTATGGCGATTTGCTTGTCGGCCTCTTCCGCCTGGTCCTTCACCTGGGCTTCCAGGGTTTTAAGCTGTTGGTCGAGTTGGTGATAATCCGCCGACTCCAGGATTGCTTTTTCCGCCGCCTTTTGCTTGGGAATCTGCTTCAGCAGGAAGGAGTGATAGCGCCGGGCAAATTCGCGTTGGTAGCTCTTCCAGGGGCGCAAACCGAAGAACTCATTGTAGAGCGACCACACCAACGTCAGCATCAGAACCACCGACGAAATCACGAAAAGTGTGGCGAGCGATGATGTGGTGACGGGATCCTTCTCGGGAGTGTCAGGCAACCTGAACCTCCAAAGGGCGAAACTCGAAAGTCGAAATTGGAAACTCGAAACTCGAAACTCGAAACTGGGTGTGATTTTCGAATTTCGGTTTTCGAATTTCGATTTTCGTGTTTAGCTTTTTCACAAGTTAAACCAAGGCGTTACCCAGATATACTTAATCCTAAACAAATGCCGAATGAGTATTTTGATCGGCAGCAACATCATAATCGTCAAAAACACCTGCATCGTTATGTACTGCAAGAAACTCATCCGCTGGAAAATTTTCTTATTCAGATCGCTCGAGGTGAAAAGTTTATGGACCGCTCCGCCCGCTACGGCAAAGTAAAGGAACATCACCAGCGCGCCGAAAACGGTTTTCCCCCAGGCGGAAGTAATATGGAAGATGTCGGGCAAATCGCGGTTTACCTCGAACACCTGGCGGTTGGGGTCCCAGGTTTGTCCCGGCCAGAACCACATCCAGCCCGGGCCGCGGATGAAGGTGCCGATCACCACCATCAGCAACCACAGCAGCATGAAACCGAAGCAGAACGTGCCAATGGCGAAACGCCGTTGCTTCCAGGTGTAGTAGCCCACGCCGAGAGGGTTCGCGTCAATGTAGGGGATCACGATCAGGCCCAGGATAATCAGTGTGGGCATCACCACGCCCGCCATCCAGGGATCGAAGTAGACCAGCATTTCCTGAAGCCCCAGAAAGTACCACGGCGCCTTGGCGGGGTTCATGGTCAAGTTGGGATTGGCCAGCTCTTCGAGCGGCGCGTTGAGAGTGATGGCCCACACCATCAGGATGACGGTCACGATGATGGCGGCCAGGAACTCGATGCGCAGCAGGAAGGGCCAGACCGGAACTTCCTTGGTCCATCCCGGCTTCCAGGGCAGGGTTTTGCGGTATTGCGTCTTGGCGAGTTGCGGGTCGGCTTCCAGTTGCGCAATTAGGCGGTCGTTGGCACGCGCCTGCCGGATCCCGTACCACGTGTAGAAGGGCACCAGACCAATCAACGCCACGATGGGGACGTTGTCAGGAGCGGAGGTAATTTCCCAGAGTTGATGCCAATCCACGGTGTAGCTCCTAAATTGCGTGCGCAAATAAGCGTCGATAGTTAATAGTTGATAGTCGATAGTACGGAAACCCCCGACTTGGTTTTTAACTATTAACTATCAACTTTCGACTATCGACTTCGCGTCTCACTCCGTATGCTGCGGCACGACGTACGGCAGCACTTTCATCTTCAGCGCTTCCTGTTCGAGCATCACGGGGGCGGGCCCGGAGATGCCGCCGTCTTTTCGCACCCGCCAGAAATGCACGCCCATAAAGACGCTCCCAATCAGGGGAATGGCGATGCAATGCCAAATATAGGCGCGCAGCAGGGCGTTGGCGTCCACAATCGAGCCGCCCAGCAAAGCGAAGCGCACATCATTGTATGGCGTCATGCCGAGCTGGGGTCCAAAGGGGCCCTCGTGTCCAAGTAGGGGCGTGGCGCGCGCCATGTTTGTGCCCACCGTCACCGCCCAGAAGCCCAGTTGATCGTCGGGCAGCAGGTAACCGGTGAAGGAGAGGAGCAGGGTCAGGACCAGCAGAATGACGCCTACGCACCAGTTGAACTCGCGCGGCTTCTTGTACGAACCGGTCAGAAAGACGCGGAACATGTGCAGCCAGACCGTGATGATCATCAGGTGCGCTGCCCAGCGGTGCATGTTGCGCAGCAGCGAGCCGAAGGGCACATCGCTCATCAGGTAGACAATGTCACGGTACGCCTGCCCCTTGGTGGGGTGGTAGTAGTACATCAGCAGCACGCCAGTAAGAGTGAGGACGATGAACAGGTAAAAGGTGATGCCTCCCATTCCCCAGGTATAACTGTAGCGCACCGCGTCGCGATTGATTTTAGAAGGGTGCAGGTGCAGGAAAACGTTGGAAAGCACGCTCAAGGCGCGGCTGCGGGAACTCTCGTCGTGCTTGACGCGAAAGATGGATTTATAGAGGGTCGTCTTCTCCGGCTGCTTGAGGGTCTCGAGTTCTTCTTTGGCCTTGCCTTTGAGAACCTCGCGGGTCTCGCGCACCTCTTCCAGGACGGCGGCGATGCCTTTCTTGGAGGGAGTCTCCGCCGGCATTTCCTTGGGAGGAGTACCGCTGTGCTCGTCAGACATCAGATTTTCTCCATCCGGTGATCGGGTGAACGAAGAATCCGGTGATCGGTTGATCCGGTGATCGGGTGAACACAGAAAAACAGAGTGCCAGTTATTCCTCGTTCACCCGATTACCCGATCATTTGATCTCCCGATTCGTTCACCCGATCACCGGATCACCCGATTGGATACCCATCTCGCCCCGCTAAACATTTACGTAAGAGCCGGGATCATTAAATTGATCCACGCCCCCCTTGGGCCAGGAGTAGAGGCGGCTGGTATCAACAATGATCTGCCCCGTCGCGTCCAGTTCCACGTGCGCGCGGTCCATGGGCCGGGGCGCGGGTCCTTCAAAGTTAATTCCTTCCGGCGTGTATCCGCTGCCGTGGCAAGGGCACTTAAACTTGTGCTCCGCCGGTTTCCAGTCGGGCGTGCAGCCGAGGTGCGTGCAGCGCCCGAAAATGACGAAGATGCGGTCGGCTTCGCGAACCACCCAGATACGGTCCTGGGCCTTGAAACGCTCATCGACGCCAGGTTGGAAATCCGACGGATAGCCGATTTTGAAAACCGTGCTGGGTTCGAAAAGGGCGCGAGGAAAAAAGAAGCGGAGGAACATCAGAAGATTGGCGGCGAGAAATCCCCAGACACAACTCCAGATAATTCGACGCCGCATTTTGGCGGAGGGAGAAATTTCTTCAACCGCCGCTTTGGCCTTGGCGGATGCGGCTTTGGGAGCGGGCTTGGCAGCACTCGCGACCGCAGGCACAGGGGCCTGCGCCCGAGTAGGAGTGGCTGGATCACTCACATTCGCCATAACCGAGGCCTCGTTGGCTGGCTTTCGTGATTACGTGACTAAGAGAATTCCTGCAAGCCCTGCAAGAAAAACTATAGTAGATGCTCGGTAAATCTGTCAACAATTGATAGACGTAAAATCCAAAAAAATCGTTGTCTTGACGGCCGTCAATTTTCGCGCCTGCGAACATATCGCAATGCGATAGGGTTTTTGGGGCGAGTTTGGAGCCATGACCTAAAATTCTTCTTCCCTTGCCCCCCTTTTGGGAGAGGCGGGACCGCAAGGCGGAGGGAATCCATAATCTAAAATCCCAAATGACTGGATGGCCCGATGTGCCATTTACGGCGCCGGTTCAAATACGACGCAGACGGGCGCCTGGATCTCCTCTTTCTGCCCGGTGGGCGTGAGGCGGCCGGTCTTGGCATCGATGCGGAACACCACCAGGGTATTGGTATTTTGGTTGGCCGCGATCAGGTAGGAGCCCGTGGGGTCGATGCCGAACCCGCGCGGCTCCTTGCCCCCGGTGGGAACGTATTGGATGGGCGTGGGCGTCCCCTGGAGAGGATCGATGGAGAAAACCGTAATGCTGTCTTGGCCGCGATTGGAGCCGTAAAGGAACCTGCCGCTCGGGTGCATCATCAGTTCCGCGCAGTCGTTGTAGCCCTTGTAATCTTTGGGCATGGTCGAGATGGTTTCGAGTGGGTGCAGCACCCCGCGCGCGGCGTCATAGGAAAACGCGGTGAGGCTGGAGCCCATCTCCTCGATGGCATAGGCAAACCTGGCGTTGGGACTAAACGCGAAGTGGCGCGGTCCGCTGCCGGGCGGAACCGCGGCGGAAGGTGGATCGTTGGGGGTGAGCGTTCCCTTGGTTGCGTCGAAGCGGTAAACATAAATCTGATCAGTTCCCAAATCGGCGGAGACCACGAAACGATTGTCTGGCGACGGGTAGATGGAATGTGCGTGCGGACCTTCCTGGCGCTTCGGGTCTACGCTGTGACCGGTGTGCGGCAGAAGGGCCGTGGCCTTGCCCAAACGGCCGTCGGCAAGAATCGGAAAGACCGCCACGCTGCCCACGTCATAGTTGGCCACAAACACGTACTTGCCGCTGTGGTCGACGCTCACGTGGCAGGGTCCAGGGCCGCCAGACGAAACGTCATTCAGAAAGGTCAGCTTACCCGTCTTGTGGTCGATGGAGAAGGCGCTGACACTGCCGGACTTCTTCCCGCCGTAGGTAGCAGTTTCATTCACGGAGTAAAGATACCGGTGGTTGGGAGTGATGGCGAGGAAGGACGGGCTGGTTGTCTTCGCCGCCAAGCCGAGCGGCGTAAGTCTTGTGGTGGCCGAAGCAAGCTTGTAAACGTAGATGCCCTGGCTTTTCGGCCCGGTGTAGGTCCCAATGTAAACAAAGAAGTCGCCCATGTAGCGAGTGTTCATGGCGCCCCGCGCATCCATCAACCAAAGGCAGGCGGCGAAGAGTGTAGCGAACAGCAGTGCGGAGTGGATTAGGTTTTTCATGCCCCTATAAGAGCGCAAAGAGGCGAAAAGCGCAAGGGGGGTGAACATCTTGCCCTCCCCCAGTTTTCGAAGCGGTTTTGGAGAGAAAAGTGTTGACCTGGGTGGTCATGTGTGTTTCATTATTGCTGATGAAACGAGATGTACTTCTCAAGACCCGGCAGCAACTCGCCGGCGAACTGCCTGAGGGGGGGGAGATTCTCCGGGGCTCCCTGCTGGACCGCAAGATCTTCCATCGCCGGGGGTGCCTGAAATGTGCACGGGGAGAGGGGCATCGAGTGTGGGTTCTGACGGTGGGGTATCCGGGCGGACGGACCCGCCAGCTCACCATCCGGCGGGAGCAAAAGGTCCAGGTGGAGCGCTGGTTGCGGAATTATCAAAAGTTGCGGGCGCGCCTGGAAGTGATTTGCGAGCTCAACCAACAGTTGTTGAAGGCCGAGCCTTAGGCATTTTTTTGACCTGCTCGCGTTTCATTAATAATGATGAAACAGGAAGAGGATGGCCAGGACGCCATCCGTTCCCGCAGCGAGTCGTACTTCCCTTGTCTCCGCCGCACGGTGCGGAAGAACCTCGCCCGCTTGACCGGCGCCTTCCTGCGTTTGGCCTGGAGCGTGCGCTTTGGCGATGGCGGACTCCAGCTCACTTCCGTGGCTTGCCTGTTACCCGCGGGCAAGAAGTTTAAGAGCCGCTATAAATGGCTGGGGCGGTTCCTGCAGTGCACGTACTTCGATCTCTCCAGCTTGGCCGAAGGCAGGCTGGGCCTGATCCTGGGGGAAAAGCCCCCACCCTGGGTGATCGTGCGGGTGGATCAAACCACCCTGGAGGGCGTGCCGGTGGTCAATGCCGCCCTCCCTTTTCAGGGGCGGGCGGTGCCGGTGGCCGGGGTGGATTTTGAATATCCCTGGCAAACCCTGGCCCCGCCCTCGCAGAATACCGTCGAGGGTTATCTGCTCACCTGGTTGGGGATGGCGGCTCCCCCTCGGGGGCGTTTGATCTTGGTCTTGGATCGCGGCTCTGCGCGAGTCGAGTTAATCAAGGACCTGAACCGCGGCCAGCAACCCTTTCTCCTCCGGGCGCGCCGCAAGGTGATCGTCGAGGCGGAAGTCCGGGGTCGTCGGCAGCGCCTGAGTTTGGGCCGCCTGCCCCACCCCAGGGGTGGAGCCACCCGCGATCGCCACGTGCTCTAGCAGAGCCAGAAGGCCGAACCCGTGGACGTCATCGTCTAGCGGGAGCGGGAGTTCGAGCAACCCTGGTTCCTGCTGGTGCCCCCCGACTCCGAGGCTTGGCTGCCCACCGAACGGGTGGGGCAACGATATCGCCAGCGCATGCCAATCGAGCACTGCTTCCGGGACTGGAAAAGTCATCTGGGCCTGCGCGGCTGGCACCTCAAGGTGCACAAGTCGGAACGCTTAGTGCGGCTCCTGATGGGGTTTACGCTCGCCTCTCGGATGGTCTTGCGGCTGGGACAAGACCCGCTCGCGCAATGCCTACGGCCGTTTTTCGAAGAGCCGCGCCGCCGCGGCCGCCACGGCACGAAGAAGGTGCTCAGCGTCTTGTCCCTCGCCTTGTATCTCCTCTCCGATGCGCGCGCAGCGCCAGGGGCGCGAAAACGGTTGACGCAGATTCTCTCACGCCTGGCACAGGGTCGTGGCGTGGCTCTGCTCCCGGCTTTCTCCCCATGAGCTGCCAAAACTGGGCGAGGGCAAGGGGTGAACATGATATGAGCATGGACATGAGGATAAGACTATGAAGAAGATCTCGGCGGGAGCGTTCAAGATCCACTGGCGACCGTGGGGCGGAGCTCTACGTTCCACGGAAGCGCCGGGTTGATTCCAAGGTTGTGGACCGCTCGCAGGAAGTTGTATCGGCTACAAGAAGAGTTCCGGTGAGACATGGAAAGGTCGGCTGAGCTTGCGAATATGGTCCGTGGTGAGGCGGCGCTTTCCCTTCATCACTTCCGAGACGATGCTGGGGGTGCCAAACACATCCACCAGGTCTTTTTGCTTAAGGCCGTTCGCGCACTCTTGTTTCGCCGTCATCCGTGGACCCCTGTGTTTTTGCGTTCCTGCATATAGGCGCGCAGAAGGGCATTAATGCGGGTTTGATATCCGGGTCCCTGCTGTCTGTACCATTCGAGCACATCCCCATCTACCCGAATGGTGAGCTGTTTCTTCCGTACATCTGGCTTTAAACCCCGCCTCACGATGGCGCGGGCAAACATCTCGTGCGTCAATTCCGGCGTATCCGAGAAATCGATTGCCCGGTCTCGGAGCGCGTCAACGCGCTTCCATTGAGCCCGCGAATTCCCCGCTCGCTTGTTCATTTTTGGTCGCCTTTCGAACCGAGATGAACCGGATGACTTCTTGGGTTTCTGTATAAGTCTATGGTAGCTACAGTATGTAACTACGTCAAGAGGGACTTTGGTCTGGTGAACGGCGGGTGAATCACTGGGTGGACGGCGAGAATGGGCGGGTGACGCCGAGTTGTGGGTGTAGCGTGGCGCGGCGTACTACGCCGGTGCGCGAGCGCCGACCTTGCACAGCACCAAGTCCGCGAGGGCGGTGATGAAGGCGGGAGAATCGTTCAGGCCTTCCATGGTTTCAAACTGCTGAATGCCGACTGTCTCCGCCAGTTTACGCGCTTCAATATTGATTTCGTGCAGGGTCTCGACGTGGTCGGAGACGAAGGCGATGGGCACCACCAGCACGCGCTCCGCGCCGCGCGCGGCGATTTCGTGCAGGGTTTCGTGAAGGAAGGGCTGCAACCAGCGGCCGGGGCCGGAGCGGCTCTGGTAGGAGAGCGAGTGCGGGTTGGTCCAGCGTCCGCGTTCCATCACGGCCTTCACCGTCGCTTCGATTTGGGCCTGGTAGGGATCACCGCGGTGGATCACGCTAAGGGGAATGCTGTGCGCGCTGAAAAGCAAATGGACGTCAGAGGGCAGACAGGCGGCGTGGCCGTTGGAGCGGCGAAAGCGTTCGAGCCCCTGCCGAATGCGCTCCACTAGAGCGTCTAGATAAAGGGGATGATCGTGAAAATCGCGAACTACATGCACCGGCGCCGACGGGTGGCACGGAAATTGGCGCTGCCACTCGTTCAGGCTGCTGCCCGTGGTGGTGGAGGAATACTGAGGATAGAGCGGAAGGAGGACAATCTCCTGGGGGGCAAAAGCCGCAAGCTCGCGAATCGCCGCCTCGGTCAGCGGATGCCAATAACGCATGGCCACTACCACGCGGGCGACGAACGATTTGCTGAGTTCCGCCTCGAGGGCGCGCGCTTGGCGTGCGGTATGCTCGCCGATGGGTGACTTGCCGCCGATTTCTTGATAGTGCTTACGGACTTTGTTTGCGCGCCGCGAGGAAATCAGCCGGGCCAGGGGCTCACGAGCCAGCCGCGCCAAAGGGAAGTCGATGATGTCCGGATCGCAAAACAGGTTGTAGAGAAAGGGTTCGATGGCATGGAGCGAATCGGGCCCGCCCAACTGAAACAGCACTACCCCGACTCGCCTGTCTGGACTGGAGTTCGTGCCGGCCACTCCCTGGGAACCTCTTAAGAAGAGAATTCGTGCGCTTGGGATTCCACGCCGTCCTCTGGGCCCCGGACCACTGCCCAGTAGGTTATCGTACACAAGTTGGGGCGGAGTGGGCAAGAGATTCCATGAGCGGCGATCGACTTCATCGGAGCGTTTCCGTACAGCGGGAACGTAGAGTTACTGATGCTGCATGCCGCTGAAAACAAACAAGATAATGTGGAATGTGATCGGAAAGTATGGGTATTGAGGGTCGGCAGGCCGTCGGGGCGCGAGGCCCGCCCCGAGAAATAGATGTTTCACGTGAAACATCGGTGTCCCGCCCGCGGCCGCTTGAGGTGCGCAAGTCAAGTTGGCACCTTGGCCACATCGTCGGGCATGGAACCGTGGCTTATGCCGCTCCGGAATGCCGCGAAAGGGGCCGACCACCTTATAGTGAGGATGAAGAACGGGTTCTGCGTTGCCAATTGAATTGTGAGGGCGCGGGGATCGTCCAGGCCCCGCGCCCTCGCTAACAAACCGCCCGGCACTCGCGGGGAGGCCGGGTTTGCGGCGCAATCTCATTTGGTTGCCGCCGCCGCCTTTCCGGCCAAGGCCCCTTGTAGCTTGGCCCCGTCGGCGCTTCCCAAGCCCGTGCAGGCATCCCAGCCCACGCGCGCTTGATAGGTGCCGTTGTTGCCGGAGGTGATGTCGTGGATAGCTCCGGGTATCGATTCCGCCGTGGTGTAGAGCCACGGATTCAGGTAACCCACGGATTTGCCCAGGCCCTGATTCCAAAGCGCCACCAAACCGGCCCACAGGGGCGCCACAGCGCTGGTTCCGCCAATCACGGTGTTTTGCCCGTCCACACGGACTTTGTAACCGGTGACCGGATCGGCATCGCCAGCCACATCCGGGACGCCACGTCCAGGCTTCGCCCCGGGATTAGCCGAGGGTGGGAGGTTAATGTTGGCCTGCCAAGCGGGGGGTGGAATGAAGAAGGCGCTGATTCCGCCACCCGTTGCTCCGCCCTGCGCTCCATCGTTCCAGACAGTTTCCGAGGTGATGGTTTGGCCGGACCCGATCAGGCGCGTGCCCCCACACGCCAGGACGTTAGGGCTCGAGGCAGGGAAATCCACGTGCGCCAACCCATCGTTGACCCCGTCGGATGAACCGTTATCCCCCGAGGCGACGGTGACCGTCACCCCAAGCGCGCCCGCGGCCTGGAAGGCCTGATCGAAGGCGGTCATGCCCTGCGTGGTCCACGAGGCCTCAGGTCCTCCCCAACTGATGGAGACCACCGACGGCTTTCGCACATTGTCATGAACGGCCGTGGTGATACCGTGGAGAAAGCCCGCGTCAGTGTTCTTACAAAAGTAAACGGCGATTTGCGCTCCCGGCGCGACGGAGCCGGCGACTTCAATATCGAGCATCACTTCCCCGTCTGGACCGTCGGCGTTGCCGGTGGGGCTGTTATGGGCGCCCCCCACCGAAATCGCGCTGATTTGCGGCTCTTTGATGCCGAGTTGTTGGAAGTAAGCCTTAAGGTCGCTGGTTTTGTAGCCACCACCGAGCTCGATGATGGCGATGCACTGTCCTTGGCCATTCACGGTGGCAGGGTAATCGTAAAGTTTGGCCACTTGCGTCGGCAGGTAAGACACACCTTGCTGGGAACTGTGCCACGCGCCTCCCTGCTCATGAATAGGGCGGATATGGGGCTGGGCCTGAGGACGGTTATCGAGACCGAACACGCCCTGGATGATTCCGTCCAGTTCGGCGGGAATCTCGACGGGGCCCGTGCGCCCACGGTACTTACCGCTGGGGTGGTCGTACATCTGCAAAGTTACACTGAACGCTTCGCTCATCGCCTGCACCGTTCCGGAAAGAACCACCGTGCGGGCTGCCAGATTCACTTCGCCGACGTTGAGACCGTGCTCGTGCGCGAAGGCCTCAACCTTTGCGACGTCCTTAGGGTCGCTGCCGTACTTGGAGGCGAATTCCTCCCGGCCGAGGTGGGTTCTCTCATGAGGCTTGACGTTGCCGGTCCGCTCGAGCGACGGCAGCGGGGTGGTGGAGGCGGGTTTGAGAGTCAGAATCACTTCCATGTGTTCCTGGGGATCGGCTGGGCCAATCAAGCGCGCTCCGTGAAGAGGGGTCCGCTCGCTGCCCGCGATCGTTACACGTTTCTTGGTCATAACACACGCTCCTTATGTGGGAATTTGGGACGGGAATCTCCCGTCAGGCCCATGGAGGATGTCCATGCCGGTGGACTAAGCGATAAACGTGGAAAGGGAGGCCGCGGCGCCCAGCGCCCCGCGTTCAGAGACAGCGACCCGATGAGAGCCTGTGAACCGTGCATGGCATCTCCGGATTGGAACCGTGGTTACTTGATGGGCCGAATTACAGGCTACCACGCATAGATTCATATGTCAATACCTTTTTGCGAACTTTTTGCGTCCAGGGGGCATGCACACGACAATATGTCTGCCTTTTTCATCAATTCGGCTGTTTCACGTGAAACATACGCGTGAACTCCCCGCGGTCATGAGGGTTTCCAGCTTGCACCCCGCTGGTGGAGGCTCTACAATCCCCTCCGTGCTCAATGAAACACGCCTTCGGGAACTCCTCGATCCTTTTGGCCTGAACCTCCCGTCCGCCCAGGCGGGCCAAATCCTTGACTACCTTCATTTGCTCCTGCGCTGGAACCAGAAAATCAACCTTACTGCGATCCGCGACCCGGAGGAGTGTGTGACGCGCCATTTCGGTGAGAGCCTCTTCGTCGCCCGGCACATGGAACTCCACGACGGCCTGCTCGACATCGGCAGCGGCGCCGGATTCCCCGGCCTGGCCTTGAAGATTGCCTTCCCCAGGATTGCCGTCACCCTGCTCGAACCGGTAGCCAAAAAGCGAGCCTTCCTTAAGGAAGCTGCCCGAACCTGTGGATTCGATCAGGTAGAGGTTCGCAGCGAACGCCTGGAAGATCTCCCTCGCGCCACCCCGTCGCCGGCGTTCGACTTTGCCACCATGCGGGCGGTCGGGAATCTCGACGTGCTCGTCCCCCTGGCCGCACAGTGCCTAAAGCCCAACGGAAGCCTCCTCCTATGGCTGACCCAAGACCAAGCTACCCGCCTTGCCGACATCGGATCCGGTCTCGCTTGGAGCGAACCCCTGCCCATTCCGCTCAGCCGCGCGGGGATAGTCTGCCGGGGAACAAGACTGGCCTAAAGCAGCCCACCATTATTCCTCATCAATGTCCGGCGCCTCCCGCAGCACATTGAAAACACAGAAGGTTTCATCCGGGAAGCTCACCGACAAACAGCCTTCAAACATTCGCTCGACATCCTCTCGGTCGCGATCGTCGATAAGAAGCCTCGGATCTCGCGCCTCGATGTACGTGAAACATGCTCCCGGTTGGTTTAATCTCAAGCGGCAACAATTGGTCCCACGTCGGACTTCCACCCATGAGTCCGTGAGCTCATTAACGACCCCAGAAATGCTGAACAGGAACAATTCCGGATCATCCGGTGCTCCATCCGACACAACCAGCAATATTGAATTCCTCTCCGCTTTCCACTTCCTGAATAGGGAGATCGCTTCCTCCAGCGAGGAGATCATAGTCTTGGCCCTTTCGGACAAGTTTGGAGTCAAAGCGGCGCCGGAGCTTGCCGATGATCCAACCTGCGAGCCAGGTCGCCGGATTAACGCTGCCCGCCGCTCTGCGAATTCTCTCCAGCGCCCCCACGCCCTTGGTGTTCTCATGCTGGGCGAAAAGATAGAAGTACTGGCCCTCCTGCGCGGCCAATAGTATCATAGCCCCATGACATTTCTGCCCTGAGGGCAGCGGGCTTATGGTTACACATTTCGACCGATATCCAAGAGGAGGACCACAAACGTGGCAACAGAAAAGGCGACTTTCGGGGCGGGTTGTTTCTGGGGAGTGGAGGCGGCCTTCCGCCCGCTCCACGGAGTCATCGCTACTGCGGTCGGCTACATGGGTGGGAATCTCAAGCATCCCACCTACCGCGACGTCTGCACGGACCAGACCGGACACGCGGAAGTTGTGGAGGTTACCTTCGATCCCTCCCAGGTTTCCTACACGGATCTTTTGCAGGTCTTCTGGGAGAATCACGACCCCACGCAGTTCAACCGCCAGGGGCCCGACTACGGCAAACAATATCGCAGTGCGATATTCTTCCACTCGCCCGAACAGGAAGCCGCGGCGCGCGCCTCGAAGGAAGCGCTGGACCGATCCGGAAAGTATCCCCGGCGGATCGTCACGGAAATCACTCCCGCGGCGGAATTCTGGCGGGCGGAGGAATATCACCAGCAATATTTGGAAAAGCGCGGCCTGGCGAGTTGCCACATCAAGTGAGGATGGTCTCTCACTCGGTGGTCGTGGAAAAAACCTGCACCGGCCCCAGAAGTCCCGAAGGCAGCAAGGGCGAGTTCGCCTTGTAGGGCTTCACATCCGCGAACGTGTATTTCGTCGTCGCGTCGGGTTGTTGATCGCCGATTAGCCGGTTGACCCAGGCATTGATGACCTTGATGGTCACTTGGTTCGCGCCGGGCTTCAGCACGCTGGTAGCATCCACTCGGTACGGCGCGTGCCAAACGATGCCCAGCGACTTGCCGTTCACCATCACCTCCGCCAGGTTCTTCACGTCTCCCAGGTCGATCCACAGTTTCGCACCCTTCTTGAACCAGACCGGCGAAGCCTGAATGGTCTTGATGTAAGTGCCCTCCCCGGAAAAGTACTTCACCCCTGCGTCCGTGCTGTCACTCCATGAGATCAGCTTGTCGAGCGTAACGGAGGCCGGAGCGCCACGACCGGGTTGGAAGCTCACCTTCCACGAGCCCTCCACCGTCGCGAGCTCCGTCTCCACCACCTTGGGCAAAGTTAGCGACGTTGATTTCGTAGGCTTGCGGAACACCACAAACACCGTGCCCCACGGCTCCAGGCGCAATGGCATCTTGGTGCGGCCGTCGGCGATGTTATAAGAGGCGGGCTCCGTATTGCCCGTCTCCGGATGCCAGAGTTCCGGCGCCTTACCGGTTACGCGGAACGTGGCATCCACGTTCTCATCGTGGTCGCCGCGGTTATCCACGAAGTACAGATCGCCATCCGCCAGCTTGCGATGCACGAAGAGGAGGCGCGTGTCGCTCTGCGGCTTGGTGTGGTCAAAATCCGGGACCACATGCATCGCCTTCAGCGCGGCCTCGGCGTTCTGCCCCGCGTACACCGTGCCCTTGCCCACGGTATGCACGCCCGTGCCGTCGCCAAACAACTCGTCGTTCATTTTCTGGAACTCCGCTTGATCGTCGGCGAGGCTGGGATCGTCGGTGGGCTTCTCTCCGGCAACGATGGCGCCATTCTCAACGAGTTTGTGAATGGCGCGCAGCACCGGCAACGACATATGCTTGCTGTAAGGATCCAGCGCGAGCAAGCGGTATTCCATCCCGCTCTTAGTGGTTATTCGCCCATCCGCCGCGCCCAGCATGTGAATCAAGCCGTCCGCGTTGATGTAGTCGAACCCGTAGCCAGCGGGAACATCCGGCGCCTTGGAGTCGAAAATCGCCGTAAGGTTCGAGTCTTCACCGTAGAAGTAAACCACGTCCGCGCCGAAGTGCCCCTGCTGTAGCAGAAAGCTGCTGCGCGCAATGTAGTTCACCCACGGCCCAGCCTGTTCCGCCCAGGTTTCGTTGCGATTGAACCATTGCCCGAAAGGCCCCAGCGTCATTCCCGGAGCCTTGCCCACCAGCGGCTGGTGCGCCGACTCGTGAATCACGAAGCGGTTAATCCCGTTCAGCAGTTCCTGGTCCGCCGTCGGTTTGAGTGTAGCCGGCGACCACGCCCAAGGCGAATAATAGGCCGTCATCGACTCCGCGGCCACCAGGTTCTGGCCGTAGATATGCGCAACCGATGCCGATTCGCGATCATCCGCGTTGTAACCGTATTGCTCCTTGTTCACGCCCGGCTTCTGCGTCCACATGGCGCTCATGGGCACTTCATTGAACTTCTTTACTTCCATGCCATCGGCGACAAAAGCGCGACCGCCCTCGTGCGACTCGCCATAGTGGCCCATGCCCCACTCATGCAGCGATGCCTCCAACTGGCCGTAATGTTCATTCGCGATTAAATCGGAGATGGTTTTTCGGAAGTCCCACAGGAACTGGTCGCTGGCTTGGGCGCTTTCCACCACCTTCCCGGCGAGAACCGGCATCCAGGGCAGCGGATCATAGCCGCGCAACTTTTTGAACTGGGCGATCATATCGTCGGTCCAGTTCTGCGAACCGGCCTCCCAACTATCGTTAACCACATAGCGGATGCCACGCTTGCCCATGTAATCTGCGCCTACCGTCGCCTTATAACTGTCCAGGTAGCCGGTCATGTAGTTCTTCACGTAGGTGCGATTCAGCTTGTCGACCTCCAACCCCGTCGCCTCTGGGGTTGCCGGATGGTTGGTGATCCCTAAGAGGGAATAGCCGAAGCGGAGGATGACCCAATGGCCGGCGGGAGGGGTCCAGTCGAGCCTGCCGTCCGCGTGCATCTTCGAAGTCAGGTCGACGACGTCGGACTTAGCAATGGCATCGGTCGGACTGACGGGGGGTGTCGCAAACTGATACAGGTCAGGCAGGGGAGTGAAAGCGGCCTTGTCCTCGAATCGGTTGACACGCGCTCCCGAATGCAGCACCAATTCCGCGATGGCGTGCTCCGTTGGAAGCTTCGGCATGTGGGAGCCCATAGAATCCGCATCGAAATCGTCAGGAACGGCCGGCGGCGGCAGCGTCTTGAACGTGACCCGGAAGAACTTTGCGGTTTCGGGCGCGAAGCAAATGGTGTGCTCGGTCGTTCCATCCTTCGGGATCATGGCAACCACGTGGTAGGTCTGGCCGTCTTCGCTGGCTTCCAACGCCTGACCCGTATCCCTGCTCGGAAGTCCGCTCGGAGGACCGAAATCATCGTCGAATCCCCCCCTGCGGCCTAGAGAGATGGTCAGCGCGCGAATCGTCTGCGCCTCGGGAAATTCATACTGAATCCACGCCTTTTCACCCTCGGGCGCCCTGGGCAGCGCCGTCGTCTTCACCAGGTCGCCGTCGCTCAACAGTGCCGTGTCGATGTTGCCGCCGCTTGAAGTAATTTTCGGTTGCAGATCCTGGATGGGCACATCGCTGGCCGGCACTCGGTAGGCGATGACGACGCTGTCAGCATAGAACTGCGTCGATTTGAACCGCTGCGAGTCTTCGTCTTCAATGCCCAGATTCTGGAACACCCCCGTATTTGATGGGGGATGAGCCAGCGTGCTCGTGAACGGCTTGCCGCCTTCAACCCGCGTTTCGCTCCAGACGTACTTCTTCATTCCCTGCGACCCCGGAACCCACGGCCCGCCCGACTCGCTCCAGCCCGGCGAACCGGCAATCGCCATTTCCAGTCCCCACTGATCGCCGAGGACGATCGCGTACTTGAAGGCATCCTTCCACTCTGGCGTCATGTACGCCAGCCGATGCTCCACGACCTGTGGAGTATCCAACGCCGCGTCAAAATTCTGGAAGCCGCCCAGGCCCACCCGGTGCATCCACTCCAAGTCCAGCTTGATGCCTTCCTTGGTGATGTTGCCGTTCATCCAGTGCCACCACACCCGCGGACGCGCCCCGTTGGGTGGATTCTCAAATCCGCTCTTCAACGGATCAGTCTTATTCTGAGCCAAGGCGGTGCTCACGCCGAGTGAAAGCACCATGATGGCGTAGATCAGCTTTCTTCCGAAACACTTCTTCTCTCTCATGGGTTCCTCGCTCTCCCAGGTCAGAGGTGGGGATAGGGTCCACGCAGTGAAATCCAGGCATGAGTTAATCTCGTAGCGCCACGGATGATACCATGCGGCCATATGATTCGGAAGGATTGATATGGTTTTTGCAGCGATGCCACTATAATGTCTGCCGCCCGAACAAAACCGTTCCGGGCGGAGGAGAGATAGCCATGGAACCGTTAGAACCTGCCGTGCTCGACCGTTTGCGGGCATTCAACACTCCCACGGTCGCCAATGCCATCGAAGTTTTCGACGTGCGTCCTCGCAACGAAGGATTTATGCGGCCGGAGATTCGCTGCATATTTCCTCGCTTGGGCGTCATGGTGGGCTACGCCGTGACCGTCAAGATCCGGTCGATGACGCCTGGGGCCAAAGGCGCAACCATTCCTCCCAGCGTGCATTGGCAGGATGTTATGAAGGTCCCCTCGCCGCGGGTGGTTGTGGTGGAGGACCTGGATGATCCGCCCGGCTTGGGTTCCCTTTGGGGAGAAGTCAACGCCAACATTCACCGGGCCCTGGGATGCGTGGGCGCGGTCACCAACGGTTGCGTGCGCGACCTCGACGAAGTTGAGCCCCTGGGATTCCATTTTTTCGCGGGCTATGTTGCGGTTTCGCACGCTTACGTCCACATTGTGGAAGTGGGAACACCCGCGCGCGTCGGCGGCTTGACCGTGCGGCCCGGCGACCTGCTGCACGGTGACCGCCACGGCGTTACGACTATCCCGCTCGACCTGGCCGCCAGGATTCCGGAAGGGGTAAAAGTCGTGGACACGATGGAGCGCCAGATCATCAACTATTCCCAGTCGCCGGATTTTACGGTCGAGGGACTCACCGCATTGTGGAACCGCCTGCGGACGTAAAGCGCCTTGCGCCGGAGGCCTAGCCCGGAAAAAAACGGCCATCCCGGGAACCGCATTGCAGGGTACAATAGCGCCGCTCGCGCGAACTGACCGCAGCCATATTTCTGAAGGGAGAAGAGACTATGCGTAAGGCACTTTTGTTAGTCGGAAGCGGTGTGGGACTCGCCATGCTTTTGACTTTCATGATAACAACTCAGCCGTGGGCAGAGCCCCAAGACGCTTTGCAAAAATGGGGGCCGAACGATCGCAATCGGCCGGAGCCCCCGATCATCACCCCGGGAACCTTTAGCACCCAGGAGCATCCGGGAAAACCTCCTTCCGATGCTATCGTGCTCTTCAATGGCAAGGATTTGTCGAATTGGGAAAGCGTCAAAGATGGGGGCCCGGCGAAATGGACCGTGGGAGATGGTTATTTCGCCACGGTGCCCGGTACCGGCTACATCCGGACCAAAGGCGCCTACGGCGATTGCCAACTGCACGTGGAATGGGCCGCGCCCAATCCGCCTCATGGCACGGACCAGGACCGCGGCAACAGCGGAGTTTTCTTGCACGGGCTCTATGAGGTGCAGGTTCTCGATTCCTACGATAATGTGACCTACGCCGACGGCGAAGCCGCTGCCCTCTATGGCCAGTATCCTCCCCTGGTCAATGCTTGCCGGAAGCCCGGCGAATGGCAAACCTACGACATCGTTTTCCACGGTCCGCGCTTCGACGCCAACGGGAACGTGGTGCGCAAGGCGATTTTCACCGTGTTTTTTAACGGTGTCCTGGTTCAGGACCACGTGGAATTGACGGGGCCCACGGAGCATCACCAGCGTCCGCCCTATAAGGTGACGCCGGAAAAGCTTCCGCTGGCCTTGCAGGATCACAACCACCCGGTGCGGTATCGTAACCTCTGGATTCGCGAGCTCAAAGAGGGGGAGTAATAACACCATTGTCTGCGCTGGTGCGGGGAGAAAAGGTTAAAGTGTAAAGGGTGAAAGATGGAATCCTAAAAATGAAGGGTAAAGTACGCAGCAACGCCCGTTCAGCTTTTACCCTTTATCTTTTACCCTTTAAACTTCACTCTTCATACCGTGCACGGAGTTAGACAAGCCGGTGAACCAACCACCTGCCGGGGAAAGATACTCCTTGTGGTTCATGCCTAGAGGAGAGGTGTGCGATCGATTGTCGCAGATCATGCACCAACTAAGCGCCCGGTTTGGCGCACCGGAATTTCCCCCGCACGTAACCTTGCTGGGGCGCTGCGTTGGTCCGCGTCGTGAGTTGATTTGGCAGTCCGGGCGCGTCGCGGCTTCGCTTCGCCCCTTTACCATCCGGCTGGAAGAAATCGATTTCCTCGACGAATATTTTCGCTGCCTGTTCGTTCACGCGGCGCTCACCGAGCCGCTGTGGAAAGCCCACCAGGCCGCCCGACAGGCATTCGGCCATGACCGCGAGCCTCCCTTTATGCCCCACCTGAGCCTCCTGTACGGAGATTTCCCACGGAGCTTAAAGGAAGGGGTGATTCGAGAGATGGGACCCCGGCTTGACGTTCAGTTCAAGGTGCGAAGCCTGCATCTCTATCGGACACACGGCGAGCCGCGCCTTTGGCGGCGGGTGGCGAGGTTTGGACTGGAGTGAGGGTGCAATTCAAAAGTGGCCCGGGCGTCCCGCCCGTGGTCGGTCACAGCCAAGATGGCCGTTCCACCACAAGACGAGGGGGATAATTATGCTGATCGTTCACGTCCACGTGAAAGTGAAGCCCGATTGTGTCGAAGCGTTTAAAGAGGCGACGATCGAGAATGCGCGCCAAAGCCTGAAGGAACCGGGCATTGCGCGCTTTGATGTCATGCAGCAAAATGACGATCCCACCCGGTTCGTGCTCGTCGAGGTCTATCGCAATGTGGAGGCCACGGCAGCGCATAAGGCCACCGCGCATTACGCCGCGTGGCGCGACCGGATGGAGTCCCTGATGGCGGAGCCGCGCTCGAGTGTAAAATACTCCTATGTCATTTGAATTCGCCACCGCCACACGCATTATTTTCGGCGAAGGCGCCATCCGGCAGGTGGCTCCGGCGGCACTAACCTGGGGACATCGGGTGCTGGTGGTGACCGGCCGTACGCTGGCGCGAGCGAACCGGCTGGGGCAAGACCTCCAGGCCGGAGGCGCCCAGACCTTCACATTCGCCGTGGAGGGTGAACCTACGGTTGATTTAATTGCCCGGGGGCTCGAGCAGGCGCGCGGCGAGCAGTGCGACGTGGTCATCGCCATCGGCGGAGGCAGCGTCATCGACACGGGAAAAGCCATTGCCGCGCTGCTCACCAATCCCGGCGACTTGATGGATTATTTGGAGGTGGTGGGCAAGGGGAAAGCGCTCCAAAATCCCGGCGCGCCGTTTATCGCCGCTCCCACCACGGCGGGCACGGGAGCAGAGGTTACGCGGAATGCGGTGTTGGGCGTACCCGCGCAGGATGTAGCGCCGGGCTTTAGCCCGGCATCGGGCGGTGCCGGGCTAAAGCCCGGCGCTACGAAAGGCGGTACGGGAGGAGTGAAAGTCAGCCTGCGCAGCCCGTTCCTTCTGCCGCGCCTTGCGGTGGTGGATCCGGAGCTGACTTACGGCCTGCCGCCGGCGATTACCGCGCGCACCGGGCTCGACGCCCTGACGCAGTTGATTGAGGCCTATGTTTCGATCCGCTCGAACCCCCTGACCGATGGCTTCTGCACGCAGGGAATCCCGCTGGCGGCGCGTTCGCTGCGGCGAGCGTTTTACGAGGGGGATGACCCTGGAGCGCGGTGCGATATGTCGCTCGCGGCGCTATTCAGCGGATTGGCACTTGCCAACGCCGGCTTGGGCGTCGTACACGGGTTTGCCGCTCCCCTGGGCGGAAGGTTCCACGCGCCGCATGGCGCTATTTGCGCGGCCATCCTGCCCTATGGGATGGAAATCAACCTGCGCGCCCTGCGTGCTCGCGCGCCCCAAAGCCCGGCACTGCGCCGTTACCGGGACGTGGCGCGCATGCTCACCGGGCAGGAGGACGCCACCGCCGAGGACGGAATCACCTGGACGCGTGAAATCTGCCAGGAACTCGAAATCCCGCCGCTCAAGGCCTACGGGATGGGGGAACAAGACGTGCCGATCCTCGTCGCAGAAGCAGCCAAAGCCAGCAGCATGAAAGGGAATCCTCTGGTACTCACGCCGGAGGAATTGAGCGAAGTCCTCACGCGGTCGATTGCAGGGCAATGACAGGTGAGGCGGTAGCGCGGACCCCCGTTTTTGGGGTCGGCGGCGCTTACTTGGCAAAGACGACAAATCTCAAAGGCGGACGCCTGCCTTCACGTTTGGGAGCGCGAATCTAACCCGGCTTTCTCACCAGCACTCGGAGCCCTTAAAAGGTATCCGCCTGGCCTCGCTTAGCACCCTTCATTTTCTTCTTGACCAGACCCACATATTAGGCTACAATGTGCGGCTGTGGATCGAGGCCGAATCCGTCCGTGGTTCGATGTATACGCCGTGCAACTCCGTTAGCCAACGAGGAGGCGGGGCGACAAATTGTAGGAATGGCAGTGCGACATTATTGTCCTGGTCGGACAATGTGTCCAAAGCTGAGAACTTACTGAAAACAAGGAGTCGGAAACCCCATTTTTTGAAAACGAAGCTGACAACATCCTGAAAACAAACCCACTTACAATAAACCCCGGGCAAGTTGAAAATGGGGTGCAAAGTGTCCGACCTTGTGGGCGCCAAATTGTCGCTCCCCTGCGCCCAAAAAACCCGCCGTGGTGAAAATTTCGGGCTAAGCAAGAGCCGCTCCGGTGCTTCGGGGCGCTACACGTGCTTGCTCATTACTTGTCACTTTTCACTGCTTCCTGCAAGTTCCGTAAGGCCTCTTCATCGGTCCTGGCATTCAGGACGCGCTGCAAGGTGTCGATAGTTGTCTGGAGCTTCCGCCCCTCTGCCAAACATAGCTGATACATCTCTGGATAATACTTGGTATAGGTCTCATCAAAGGCCAGTCCGGCATTGTTGTTGGCGGCCAGGCATCGGTTGAACGATTTCGGCTCGGGGCTGATGGCCATGCATTCCTGATGAAACTCCTCGAAAGCCCGCTGCTTTTGCTCGAGCGCGTCGCGCTCGGAAACTTGGCCGGCGCGCGCGGCGGCGTACAACTGGCTCAATCGAATGTGATAGCGATTCACGATTTCAGCTTTGCGCGCGAAGAGGTCCGGCTCGCGCTGAAGGTTTTGATAGACCTCCGAATTTTCGCCGAACCTCTGGCGCGCCACTTCCACAGCGGTAAGAAATCCAATCAAGGTGGCAGACGCTTCTCCCCAGGTTTCCGGCAGATTGCGTAGTTCCTTATTCGCGTGGAAATCTTCGTGGGGGACGACCACTAAAAAGCGTTCCACAGACTCGTGCGCCAAGGTGGCAGAGACGGGCGTCTTCCCGCTGCCGCTGGCGTCCAGGGGGTAGAAGAAGACATCATAGTTTTGGGTGTCTAGCGGACAGCCGGCTTTCGTCCCCGCCAGGAGTTGCAACCCGGCATAGGAATCGGGCAGTTCGAGCTTGCCCGTGTAGTAGCAGCGATAGGCGACCGCCGATTCCGCGGTTTCCTTGTGGAAGTTCCTGGTCCGGCGGAAACCCAGCTTCTTTTCCAAACTTTTGACGGCGCTGACCAGGTCCTTCCGGTCGATGGCGTTGGGATTTTGGGGCGTCTCTGTGGCGCCGGCAGGCTGCGCAAGCAGCGCAGCGAGTCCGAGGGTCAATAAGACTCGAGAAAGCCGGATTAATTTCACACCTTCATTGTAAACGCAATTTCCGCGTGCCAAGGGGACCTCGAAGAGGTCAAATGTCATTAGCCGTGGGTGAAACCCATGGTAACGATACGTCCGAAAATTTACCAACCCCGAAGAGGTTGAATGTGATTGGCGCCGAGTTGGTGGGAAGAATGTTCGACCCCTTCGGGGTCGAAAGGGATTTTTGGAGGAGGGTTCGTATCCGTGGGTTTCACCCACGGCTAATGATATTGTTCCCCTGCGGGGAACTTGGAAAAGGCATAAGGGACCCGGGCTGGTGTGCGCCAGCCCGAGTCGATGGTAGGTACTAATTAGGATTGGTCTTGGGCCGAGGGTTGAAGTCGGCGGGAATTACGTTGGTGATACCTTGTTGACGATCGCTGGTGGTGATTCCCAGATACGCACAACCGCCGAAACCCCACGACGTGGGCAGAGTTGTGACGAGCGGGCTCGGAACCATCACATAGGACGCGGGCAGCGGGGCAGCCGTTCCCGCTAATCGGGAAGGACTGAAAGCGTCGACCAGGTCCGCGATATCGGGGGTGATGGCATCTTCCGGCCCCAAATTAGCCTGTCCGAATTCCGTCATGCCCAGTTTCCGCGCGCTCAGCTCAACGGGCAGCCTGGCGAGGGGTGTGAGGTTAAATAGTGTGTCAACGAACTTAACCACGGACGATTGGCTGCCCTGGGCCTTCGAAATATAGTGGGTGCGGGCATAGGGCGAAATCACAATCATTGGAACCCGCGGCCCATTGGTGATCAGAGCATTGTCAGGACCAAAGGTGCGAATGGGAGGTTGAACGTGGTCGTAGTCGCCCTCGGAGTCGTCCCAAGTGACGATGATGGCGCACTGCGACCAGTAAGGGCTCGCGGCGATCGCGTTGATGGCTTCGGCCACCATCGCTTCGCTGATTTGAGCGTCGGAATAAGCGGGATGGTCGTCATCACCCAGAAAGTTCTTCTGGACGGTTGCATCGGGATCGCCCGGCAACAGGTTGAAGAGGTTCGTATAGCCGCCCTTTACGAAGAACACGCCGCCTGCCTTGGGAAGCTTTTTGTTCTCGACGGCGCTGAAGAAATCTCCCAGCCCGTGAAGCTCCTTGCGCATGGTGGAGTTGTTGGAGATGTAGCCGAAATACTGAGGGCCATTGTGATGCGTGATGTAGGAGGCATGCGTGCCGTTGGCGTCCGTCGGACCTGAACTCGGATCCGTTACTTCTTTGTCGTAACCTTCCTCATACCAGCCGAAAGGCACGGTCGCCTTGGCCTGGTTGGTGATGAAGGTGACATCATCTCGAACGTCGTCCAGATCGGCGACCGGGTCGGTATCCGCCTTCGTCGCTGTTTGAAGGTTCCCGCCCTGCAACGTCAAGGGGAGGGTCGCAAAGCTGAGGTTATACGATATGGTGTAGCCAGGGTAATCGCCGGGATTCACCGGCATCTTCTTCGCCGCGGCCGTGGGATCGGAGGGCGATCCCCAGAAGGGATCGGCGTCGTTAAGTAGCGGGACGGCTGGGTTGCTTCCGCCGTTGCCGTAATTGACGGCCAGGTCCGGGTGTAGCACCCACTGGGTCTGGCCGGCTTGGGCGCCGATAATCGCCAGATTCCCAGGCGTGGAAGGTCCCGTCAGCGTCTCGAAAATGTTGTCGTACAACACGAATTGGTCAGCGTATCCCCAAAGCAGCGGGATGGTGTCGCAATCCTCATAAGCCATGGAGAGCTCGCCCATCTGTTTCGCTTTCAGGCTGGGAGTGGCGCCGCTCGTCCAATACTTGAGTTCCTCGGTAGAGGCAAACTTGTCCATCAAGGGAATACTATCCTGGATGTCCATCTTCGCCACCGTGCGCGGGTGGGAGTGATCGATGTCGTCCGTGTCCGCCGCGTAGCAGTTGGCGGGCGAGGGCGTGCCATTGACCGTGGAGTCCGGGCACGCGTCGCTAGGTCCGATGCGGAAGGGCGAGATGCTGATCGTATTGCCCGTCGTGTCGGTGAATTGTTGAACAAAGCCCGCAGTGTCCGCGGCCGAGTGGCTGAAGAGCCCTTCAGCACCGGGGAATGTCCCGAAGTACGAGTCGAAAGACCGATTCTCCTGGTAGATGACAAAAACGTACTTCACCTTACTCTGCAGCTCCGAGATCAGGACGGTACTCGACGCGCGGGGTTCCGCTCCGGGAGCAATGTAGTATTGGTCCACTTTACTTCGGTGGGTTTGCTGGGCGCTTTGCCCAAACACCAGTCCGACCGGTTGCATCACCAATAACCAGATTAAACCTGTGGCGAATTTCCGCCGCAACTTAGAGCCCATTAGTCACCTCTCAACGGAATGAAAGTGGCATGCCCCAAGCCACACCCGAGCTCGGCAACCCAACCAGCCCTCATGGAGCCTTTTTCCCGTCCGAACTCCATGTTGGTTCTTGATCACGGACACGGCAAACACCGCAATGCACAGTTCATATACTGCTAAAGTGCCGGCTAACTGAGCCCCAATACGCTCGACTCTTGCGGGGATTGCGCGCTGCAAAGCCTCGCTGGAAAGTGGTTAACTTCGCCACAGACATGGACTATTACAAGCCACCTGGGCCGGCGGTTAAAGCGTTCCAACCGTCTCTGCCCTGCATTGGTTCTACGCCGATTCTATGACGCGGGTGTGAACCCGTTGCTAAAAGAATGTGAATCAGGAATGAATCAGAACTCGAGTCGCAGCGCCAACTGGATCTGCCGCGGCGTCCCGGTCCCGATGGGAGTGGTGTTCACGGGCTGGGTGATGACGCCAAATTCTCCCGGTCCCGCCGAAATATCCGCGTTGGGCATTCCGAACTGCGCCCGATTGAACAGGTTGAACGCTTCCGCCCGGAACTGGAGCTGATAGCGTTCTTTCAGGGCAATGCGTTTGCTCAAGCCCACATCCGCTTGCCACAGGCCCGGGGCTCGAGCCACATCTCGCGGCGCATCGCCAAACGTACCGGCGGCGGGCACCGCAAAGACCGCGGGGTTGATCCACTCCGAGGGGGTAGCGCCACCCGGAGGAATAAGCGGAACTCCCAGAAGGATGTTGGGGCGCTGGTTGTTGGTGTTGCCGTCAGGCACCGCGGAGGCCGATCGGTCTACGGTGACGTTGACGGGAAAACCCGTACGTGCGCCCACAATCGAGGTCAGTTCCCAGGAGCCGAAAACGCTGCGCAGGAATCCCGGCTGACTCAGGTAGGTTTTGCCGGCCCCGAAGGGAAGCTCATAGACGGTGTTGAAGTTCACCACATGCCGGACATCCCAGATGCCGCTGGCATTGTCGCAGGCCCGACAGGCGACGATCTCTGGAGCCAGGGAATCACCGTCGCCGCTGCCCATCGAGCCATCATCGATTTCATGCGACCACGTGTAATTCATCGAGAACAGCAGCCCTCTGCGGAAAGAGCGCTGTAAGCTCACCCCCAGGCCTTCATACGTGCTGTTGGTCTGGTTGCCGCGCCAGGCAATTTGCCCGAATGCAGGATTGACGTCAGGCTTGCCCGTCAGTGGGTCGATAACGTTGACATAGGAGAGGCTCAGCAGGTGGGTGCCCTTGCTGCCAACATAAGAGACCGTTCCCAGCAAACCGTCCGGCAGCGTCTGCTGGACGGAAAGCCCCCATTGGGTCGCGTACATGTCCTTTCGACGGCGCTCCATGGCCTGCGGCGAAATGACGCCGTTGACGTCACTCAGGAAGGGATCGATGGGATAGGTGAGGCCGGGGATGGTCTTGTGCGAAAGGGAGAAACTCGCCACTTCATTGCCCTCGGGAACATTCTGGTCATCCAATTGTCCATCCTGATGGTAGGTCCCGAAGCCCGTGCGGATCACCGTCTTCCCGCCCAGCCAGGCCGGGGCATAAGCAATCGCGATGCGGGGGTCAAGGTCGCGGTAGGTGGGCTGGCCGAAACTGGCGCCCACCCCACAGTAGCCCCCCGGCCCGCAGGTGGCGAAGTCGAAGGGGTCGGGTCGGCCATTGATTTCGTGAAAGATATTGAAGAAAGTATAGCGCGCGCCCAGATTCAGGGTAAGCTCCCGCGTCCACTTGAATTCATCCTGAAGGTAGCCAAAATAGGTGAACTTGCGCAGCCCGTTGATCGGCTCCGCTTCGGTGTACTTGGCGGTATTCACTGCGTCCGCCTCGAAAGCGCTCGGGGAAGCAAAGGAGACCGTACCGCTGGGGCCCCGGCCCTGGTTCATCTGAATCCGGCGGATCTCTACGCCGGCCTTGATCACGTTCCGGCCGCTGATCTTGGTGAGGTTATCGATTCCCGCAAACGTGTTGCCGGCCCCAACGCTGACGCGGTCATTGTTCAGGGTGGTAAAGCCCGAAACGGAGAAGGCGTACAGCGACCCGGTATGGTTGACATCGGTCGTGTAAGCAGTGCTGCGGTTGAAGCCGAATTTCGCTTCGTTCACCAAAGTCGGCGAGAAAATGTGCAGCAGTTCGAGCGCCACATTCGCCGGCCGGGAATTCAACACCTGCGTGTCTTCCAAATACTGTCCGGAACCGGCCAGCGGCACGTTGCTGACCGCTCGATCGATATTCACTCGGACGAAAGCGGTTGTCTTGTCGGAGAAACGCTGATCCACCCGGATCATCCCCGAGTCCTCGTTTCCCCCTGCCGGCCATACCCTACAAATTCCGAGACGTTGGGATTGCCCGCCACGGGGAATGACCCCTCGGGGTAAGCTTTCAGGAAGGGTAGGAGCGCCGGCGATTGAGCCGCCACTTGTGCTCGAAAGGCGTCGGTGGGAACGTAACCCAGCAGGGTTTGTCCCAAGATCTGGCGGTAACCCTCGTAGGAGGTAAAGAAAAAGGTCTTGTTGCGCACAATGGGTCCACCTAGGCTGCCCCCGAACTGATTCAAGCGAAACGGCGGCTTGCTGGTGTCGATGAAACTCCGCGCATCGAAGATGTCGTTGCGACCGAACTCGAACACGCTGCCGTGAAACTGATTGGACCCGGAAGCCGAGGTCACCGCCATCTGTCCCCCGGCCGTGGCCCCGGTTTCGGCGGTGGCCAGCATGGACACGACACTGAATTCCTGGATGGTGTCCAAGGGTATGGCCAAACGCACATAGGGCTGCTGGCCTTGGTTGATGACGTTGGTGGCGTCGATGCCGTCGTAGGTAAAGTTGTTGTCGTCCCGCCCACGCCCGGCGACGCGAATGCTCCGCTGATTGCTGCTGCTGTTGTAATTCGTGTCCACCGCCAGGGGAGCCAGCATGGTCAGATTTGACCAGTTGCGGCCGTTGAGGAGGAGTTCGCTGGCCTCTTTGCGCTCCACCCGCGCGCCCATCGTGTTCGAGTTCTCGTCCAGTTGTTGGGTGTTCCCCACCACTTCGATCCGCTGGGTGGTTCCGGAAATCTCCAGCACCGCGTTCAGGGTGGCCGTATGCTCTACTGCCACCACCAGGTTTTCAAATTCCACCGGCTGAAAGCCCTTGAGGACAAACGTCACGGTGTAGGCGCCCACCGGCAACTCGGGGATATCGTATGCTCCGCTGCTCGACGTGACCCCGACCCGGTTCAATCCGGTCGCGTTTTGTACGACGGTGATACTCGCGCCGGGAACCCCCAGCCCGGAAGAGTCCTTTACGGTTCCGGTCAAAGCGCCGCGGTCAACTTGTCCGTATAAGTTAGCAGTTAAGAGCAGAAAGCCACAGAGCCACCCGAGCTTGGGCAGGAGTGATCCTCCCACGAAATGGGCGCGGCGGGAACGTGATATCCATTGCGGCATATAAAACCTCCAAAGTTTGTCGATTGGTCCGTGGTCGTCCAGCTTCTTGTGCGTCACGGCGAGTGCCCCAGCCGCCTTTGTAGCGGCCGATTTCACCGCTTGATCTCGGTCCGATTTGAGGCAATTCTGACCCATGCTCCCTAGATATCAGCAGAGCAGGATCGCGATCCGGCGCAGAAATAATCTGCTGGCTACGTCAAGCTAACGGGCGCGTATGAATTAGAAATTAAGCTGAGGCGAAAAGAGGATGACAAAAATGTAATCTCCGCGTCATGTTGGCGTTAGGTTGCAGACACGCGGTTCAGTGTCTGCGTTTCTCGTAATCCCGATCTGGATGGTCTCAAGGTACAGGCCGGCTGGCGCAGAGCGAGCCCAGCCCTGCGAATTTGCGAATCAAACCAGCCACTTCAGGGTCACGACGGGCGGCTCATTCCGACAAGAGAACGGGCCGCTGGCCGTGGATGAATCGCAGGGCTGGGCTCGCCCTGCACCAGCCCCATCATTTTCCAGATGGCTCTTTCTTTGGTGTCATCGCCGGCGGAGCTTTTGGTCGAGCTTATTCAACAGGGCAAGTCCTCTCGCGGCAGACCCTCTGGCGGCGAGAGCGTGAAACCTTAGCTCGGCATCGTGTTGGGCGAGGGCGACAGTCGCCAACTCGTCGATCAGCTTATTCATGCTGATCCTCCGGCTATGCGCCAGCCGGCGTAGGCGCGCGTGTTTCACTTCTGGTAACCGGATGGTGAGGGTGCTCATGCCAGCTCCTTAAGAAATTCGTGCGGTGACACTGTGCGCAGGCTGGGAAATCGAAGTTGGGCGCGGCGAAAATCGCGCACATTGTTGGTTACGATCATTTCGGCGCCTCCGGCGACGGCCAGTTCAACGATGTGATTGTCTCCCTCGTCCGGCAGGTTGGGCCGCCATGAAAAGTAGATTTCCACCCACTCGCAGACGCTTAGGAAGGCCGCAAAGAACTCTTGTCGTTCGCGCTCCGAGAGTGGGCACGAACGGAACAGATGCCTTCGGCCGAGCACGTCCTCGTACTCCATAAATAGCGCCTGCCCGATCAGCGGCTTCCACTTGCCTTCCAGGCAGGCACGAATCACCTCGCGGTTGTGCCCGGCTCGCTTGAGCAACGCCCCCGGCAAGAACGTTCGTGTCTATCACAGTTCGGCGCAAAGTCTATGATAGCATATATGCTGCCGTCCGGCCGCTATCGTGCTTTGGACATCACCGCGCGCAGGAGGTTGTTGATGCACGTGGAATAGCCCGCTCCATACCGCCTGAGCCAGTCGTAAATGTCGCGGTCCAGGCGGGCGGCGATCGTACTGAATCGGCAGGCGTCGACGTCACATCGCGATAATCCAGGAGGTCCCCCTCGGGGGACAAGGCCGAAAAGGTGCGGGCCTCGCGAAGCAGGTCGCGCTACCTCGCGAGGAATCGACCGCCTCAATTGTGCAGGGAAAATATCGGCTCAGCGTCAGAGGATGTATGATATGACATGTAATACGTTGAGGTGATTTTATGCTTTCGATCCGACTCGACCCTGAAATTGAGAGGCGACTTTCCGAACTGGCCCAGCGCACGGGGCGCACGAAGTCCTTCTACGTTCGCGAGCTCATCGAGGGCAACCTCGAAGACCTCGAAGATCGTTATCTCGCCGAGGCGCGCCTGGAGAAGTGCCGCCCTACGCTCACCAGCCGGCAAGTGAGGAAAGAACTTGGCCTGGACCATCAACTATGATACTGGAGCCATGACGATCAGTGGGGCGCTGAGCGCGACAATCAGCCCAGAGGTTCCTGAAGAGGCTTTTGGACACGATATGATCAATACGAATCTGCTCCGCAAGGCTATGGACGAGATGGCCGCCAAGAAGAGCGAGTTCACGCTCTTCGCGCTGTTGAAGCGCCCGGACGCGTTTTGCGAATGGGACTTGGTCGTGTCCGCTCCCTGGTTGGGGACCGGGGGCCTTAAGGTTACGCGGGAGTTTGTCCGCATGCTCACTCGTTCGATGGGAGAGGGATTTCTCCAGCAATTGTCCCGAGTGGTAGCGCTCGCGAGCGACGAACCTCGGGTCAAGTTTATTCGGGAGAACCTTCCTTTCGAAAAAAAGAAAGGCGAGCTCAGGGTTCAGAGCATCAACCTCCTGGGCCTCCAAATCGAAGAAGCCATCATCCTCCGGGCGGAGAAACTGACTCCCAGCCCCGCCATGGCATACGCCGCCGAGTCGCACGCCCCTTTGCTGGCTCGCCGAGGCTGAAGCACTGCGCACAGCATTGCACGTAAATGGGTTGGCTGTGTCGGCGGGTCGTTACGCGAAAATATGATTTCAAAAGCAAGCGCGGACCTGAGGTTTTGGTACGCGCTACGGCACGGGGATTCGTATCGAATCCCCGTCTCCGCCCACCCATCTCTGAGGCAAAGCCGCTGGTGGTCAAAGCGGCTGGCGTAGCAGCCCGCGATGCGATGACTCAACGCTCGGCGACCAGACAGGAGTAATCTGCGGAGGCGTGGACCAACTTCCGAGTGGCCGATCATACGCCCGGAACTACACCGCTACAGCGATGCATTAGCCGTCTACCAGCCAAGTGGACGGTTCGCGGTACCGCGTCGTCCACCTAGGAATCAGAGGATAAAGGTGGGATCGGTGGAGCCTCGCCGTCACCGTTTGATTGCGCATCAGCAAGGCCCAGCAGAGAAGCCGATTCCCCAGACGTTAAATCAACGGTCTCTACATTCTTTAGTGTTCTACTGATGGCGCGACTTCTCGTGCCCACATCTCGAAGGGTGTTCTGGACAGTGCCGATGTTCTTTTCCACCCTGTCCATTAGACCACCGAATTTCTCAAACTCCAGCTTTGTAGCCGCTAGGACTTTCCACACTTCGCTTCCTTTCTTCTGGATCGCAAGCGTCCTGAAGCCCATTTGGAGGCTTGTCAGCAAGGCGGTAAGGGTGGTCGGCCCGGCGACCACCACTCGGAATTTCGACTGTAACTCGTCAATGAGGCCCGCTCTCCGAACCACTTCCGCAAACAAGCCTTCGGTTGGAAGGAACATCACAGCAAAAGGAATAGTTGTAGGCGGCTCAATGTAGGTCTCACAAATCTCCTTGGCGGCAATGCGTACAGTTGCCTCAAGTCTTTCACGAGCCTGCCGGATTGCTTCTTGGTCGGCATGGTCCTGGGCGTCTTCGAGCCGTTCCCACGCTTCGCGAGGAAACTTTGCGTCTACCGGCAGAAGTACCGATTCTCCAGGTGCTTGGCCCGGAAGTTTTATAGCGAATTCGACTATGCCTTGTCCCAGCTTCGCGTTCTTCACATATTGCTCCGGAGATAACATCTGCTCGATCAGCATCTCTAGCTGTACCTCACCGTATCCTCCACGTGACTTTATATTTGTCAGAACGCGCTTGAGATCGCCCACGCCAGTCGCAAGGTCCTTCATCTCTCCTAGCCCCCGCTGTACATTGCCGAGCTGCTCGGTGACAAGCCCAAAGCTATCCGTAAGCCGCTTTTCCAGGGTCGCATGGAGCTTCTCATCGACTGTTTGTCGCATCTCTTCGAGCTTCTTCGAACTACCTTCGCTAAGTTCCCTGAGTTTCTCCTCGACTGTTCCCCTAAGCGACTCTTGGCTTCTCTCATTGGCAGTCGCCAGCTCTGCTATCTTATTCGTCATATCAACGAGACGTTGCTGGATGGCCTCATTCATCAGACGATTTGTTTCGCGAAGATCGTTCGCGAGTCTGCCAAAATTCGTTTGCATCGACTCTCGCAACTGCTCGCTACTTTGGGCCTGCTGACTTCCTAGGTTCGTTAGTTGCTTTGCGACGTGTTGTTCAATTACCTCCAGCTTCTGCGCGTTTGTGTTTGTGAGTTCACTGACCCTTGAATTTGCCTCCCCCAGCCGTTCCTGCACGGTCAGGCTGATCTGCTTATTAGTCTCCCGGAGGTCGGTCCCAAGGGCGACGATGGCTGTTTGAACAGAATCCTTGAGCAAGTTTCCCGTCTGGGTCTGTTCCGATCGCACCTCCGAGAGCTGTTCAGTAATTTGGTTTACTAGAGTGTCAACGCGGCGCTGGAGATTGTCCCGGAGGGTTTCGTTAGATGATGTCAAGGTTGACGTCAGCCGATCGAGTTGACCGCTCACGGATTCCTTGAAATGACCTGCGGCCTGGGATTGCTCCTGGCGTGATTCGGAAACTCCTTGGCTCACCTGGCTGCCGAACCTGTTTACTGTCGCCAAGAGTTCCTCGCGCAGGGCCCGTGACTCAGAAGTGCTCTCCGTCCTCGCCTGCTGTTCCTGTGCTGAGATTTCGGATCGAAATGCTCGGATTTCCTCACGCACGCTGGGCTCAAACCGCTCAAACAGTGGCCGGAGTTCACTAACCTTGGCAAGTGCGTCGTCCGCCGGCGTTCTACGCCGGATAAGTAGAATCAAAAGAATTGCCAGCAATAGAACAATCTCGACTGCCGTCATCGCGACCTGCATTGTTTACCTCCCAAGCGGTATTCACGACCTTGCGACAGTGACGCTTTCAAGGCAAACGCCAAGGACACCGCCAACATGAAATGCTAGCACCCGATTACACTAGCCACGGGAAACGGCTGGCTCTACGGGCGACGTACAGCCGCACATGAGCCCATCCGGAAACTAAGCACCCGAGACAAACTCCAATGCCCTTTTCGCGTAGGTGCTTAATTGCGCACCGCTTATGGCCTCTGTTGCCCACCCGGGGTGATGGTACTTCTTTGAGTAATTGTTGATATCTTCTAGCTCGGTGAGTTTTGGCTTTAGGGCTGCTAGAGCATCACTCTGTGCTGCGTCTCGAATCTTTTTGATGAAATCTCCCAGCCACTCATTTTTCTTGAAGGCCTTAGGGAATCTCAGCCGCAGATTTCCCTCAATAAGCGGGCGAATCCGGCGCGCAACGCTATGTAGGTCGGTTGCTGAGCCCGTTGCCACATACTCGTCCAGTCAGAAGTAGTCGTTCATATAAGCATCCCGGGCCGCTTCCTCAATATTCCACTCTTCAATCGCGCTTTCCTTGCCTCTTCGGGCGATCTGCAGAGTCTTGGCAGGTGATTGCTTCTCCTCACTCCAAACCGAGAACAGAAAGTGGGGATCGTGTGAAAGGACGATCACCTGCTTCGCTTTGCTTCCTAGTTCCGAGATTTTATGTTGAGTGTGTTGCCGACGGTTTGCGTCGAAGCTTGAAATGGGGTCGTCAAAAATAACAATCACGTCTGATAGGCTGGGATCCTGCTCCACCCGGGCAATAAAAAAAGCAAGCGCGAGGGTGCTCTTATCGCCCGCACTTAGTGTGTTGCGAAAGCAAGGGTTCGCGGGCGAAGACTTCGCGTCCCCCAGATTGACAGGAGTGTCGTTTATCGATAGCTGATAGTCCGCACTTGGCTTACCGCCGGAATATTTAGTTGCCGAGTTGCAGAGTTTGAAGTCGGCGCCAAAGTTTGCTAGGTGCTTATTTATGCTTTTCTCGTAGTCCGGGAGAACTTTCTGAGCGTACTGATCGAGTTTTTTCTTGGCTTTTGTTTTGTCTCCGTCAAGCTTCTGCTTGTCGTCAAGCAATTTGATATAGCTCTCGCACAAGTTTATTACGGCTGGATCCTCGTGCCTTTTTTTTGCATTCTGCAGCGCTGCCAACTCGGCCTCAGCGTCGGCCAAATTTCCTGCTGTCGCGTTGTGCTTCACCTGCCCAATCAGGGTATTGGCTGCGTCGACGGCCTCATTGTATTTCACGACCTTGGTGGCTGCATCTTCATATGCTTCGAAGGCCTTTGCCATGTCTTCACCTGCTTTGAGCGGTTCCAAGGGGGATGCCTCTTTGCGCCTGAGATATTCATCGATCACCCCGTGGAGGGATTCCCAAACTGAGCGCAGCTCTTGGAAGCTCATCGTGGGGTTCTGAATGTCGACGTACTTCGTCCAAAACTCGACATTTGCGGAATTCGCGGCGGTCACACTCTGTGCCGCGAGCAAAGATGCCTGTGAAAACTGATCGTCTACCTTCCGGCGCGCCTCCTTAATTTCGGCCTTTAGCGCACCATACGCTGCACTAAAAAAGGCCTTGTACGCATGGATCAACGCCAATCCGGCGAGCGATCGTCCACAAAAGGGGCAGCGATCACCCTTGACGTAGGTGAGGCCTTTACCCACCCACTCCTCTCCCTGTTTGTCCATGCAGCTTGAGATATGATCTCGAGTTAGCTTTTCCGCATCTGCCGCAACGTCTTCCAAAGTTCTTAATAGCAACCCTTCGAAATCCTTCATCGCAAAAATAGGCATTGTGATTCTGTCCAGAGTGCCCCTAGCCGCGATGATTGAAGCTTCCCTAAGTGCGGCCACACCTTCCGACTTTTCTTTAATGCTCTTATCGACAGGGGAATAGTTTGCGAATTTGCCAACGCCTTTGATTAGTAGGAACTTTTTGATCATCGTCAAACGCCTCCAATCGCTGGGCATCTGTCTACTGGTTGCTTGGTGGTTGCTAATATACGCCTTACCCCGTCAACACACAACGGACTGCGCTCACGGTTCAGAACGGAAAACTACAGTCGTTGGTTTCCTAGCCGGGAACGGCACTCGGTGCGCTACCACTTCGCAATGGTGTCCGCGAACTCGCGTTGTAAAGGCAGGAATCCTTTACGCGGGCGAAGCCTGCGGTAGAAGAGCAACGACTGAGCTCAGCATCGACCAGCCTGACCGTCGGCATGTGGTACATCTGACCGGGAGTCAACTCCTGGATCACGGGGCACTCGGAAGCTATTCCGGTCCAGTCCGCTTCGGGGAAGTTGGAAGTTAAGGTCAGGCTTGCCCATTTTCGCCCGGATGAAGGGCGACGGTCCCCCCGCACACGGATTCTGCCTTAAGTTCGCGCTTATGGGCAGCCTGCCCCGATCCATCGGGGTCCCGCCGGCGCCATCTCAAGATGAGTCACTATCCGCGCCGTCCTCAACTCGACGTAGTGTGGAGCCCTGTTGTATGATGCCAGCAGAATGGACTGGCGGATCGAGTTTCGCAGGAGCTTCGCGCCCCACAGGAAAGCTGCGTGGGGCGGGAGGTTGTTGTGGGTCCTGCTCCTGTTTCCCTCCCTACTGCTTGCGGATGTGATCTACCTGAAGAACGGCCGGAAGATTGTTGCCCAAGTTACAAAAGAGGATGAGAAGCAAGTCTATTATGAAATGGACGGGGGTGAATTCGCGGTTTCGAAGTCCATCGTGGACCACGTGGAGAAGTCGGACGCCCCGGCGGCGGCGACCGCGCAGGAATCTCCTCGGCCGCATCGCGATGTTCCCCTGCCGCTTACCCCTCCCGCGGATTCCTCGGGGGAGGGAGGGTCCGCGGTCATCAAGGACGATGCCGTGGATGAGGCCTACCTCCGGCAATTGACGGACGACGCCATCCAAAATTCCACGCCGGAGAACCTCCGCAAGCTCAAACAGGCCTTCCAGGCAGTGGCGCTTTTTCTAACGCGCAAGGGGGACCCGGAAGGGGCCATCCTGAGATATCGCGAGGCGATCAAGTACTTGCCTCACGATCAGGTCCTGACGCTGTCGCTCGGCTACTTGTTGTGGAAGCAGGAGCATTATCTGGAAGCCGTCGACCTGTTGTTACCGGAGACCGACCGTTATCCCCAGGCGCCGGACTATCTCGTGCTCTTGGGCTCAGCCTACTACGGCATGGAGGATCTCGACCAGGCCATCGCGCAGTGGAACAAGGCGCTGGCCCTTCAGGACAATCCGCAACTGCGCGAAGCGGTGGCGAAGGCGGAACGCGAGCGGGAGGTTTCCAGCGCTTATGCCGAATTACGCAGCGAGCATTTCCTGCTTCGCTACGATGGCCAGCAGAATGAAAAGCTGAGTGGCGAGATTTTAAGCAGCCTGGACGGGTCTTTTCAGGACCTGGTGCTGGACCTGGATTATTCCCCCACCGAGACCATCGTCGCCATTCTCTATCCCCAACAGGACTTCCGCGACACCACCCGGACCCCCTCCTGGGTGGGCGCTTTGAATGACGGGAAACTTCGCGTTCCCGTTTCCGGTCTGACCAAAATGACCCCGGACCTGGCGCGCGTCCTGAAGCATGAGCTGACCCATTCCTTTGTCCGCCAAATCACCCTGGGCCGTTGCCCCACCTGGTTTAACGAGGGATTGGCTCAGCTCGAGGAAGGCGCCACCACCGCCGCCCTGGGAAGCCAGTTGGCGCGAGCCATCGCCGCCGGAAAAATTCCTGCTTTTGCCTCCCTCGAAGGATCATTTGTGAACTTGCCCGCCGATCAGGTGCCTCTGGCTTACGCCAAGTCTCTGGCCGCGCTCGAATATATTCGCGACGTTTTCGGCATGGGCGAAGTCAGGCAAATGCTGAGACAAATGCCTTCCTCGGATTTCAGTACGTTGTTGCAAAACGAAATGCGGATGAGTTATTCCACTTTCGAAGCGGAAGTGGCCAACTACGTGGCGAAGAAGTACGGGTCGTAAAAGCCGGTGCGTTGTCCTTGCGGCTAATCGAGTTTCAGCGACACCTTCTGACCGTTGAGCGTGTACTCAAGCTGGTGAGCGGCCTTCTTGTTGTCCTTGGAAAGTGAGAAGTAGAGATAGCCGGCAACCGGGGTTGACACCGTATCCTCCGGCAGGGCCTTCTCGGTCAGTTCCAGTTCCATCACGTCACGGTTGCGAATGGTCGAGGCCGGAGCCGCTGCGGGGTCGTGGCCGACTCCTACGCCCACTCCAACTCCTGTTTCCACGCCGTGGACCCGCTGCCCGGTCAGGGGGTCGACGCCCGATTCGTACCCCACGTGAACTTCAGCGACTGGCTCGATGGCAACGGCGCCCGAGTTTTTCTTTTGCAACTGCGCCGCAAGCAACCGGGCGCTGGAGGCTTTGACGGCGGTCTCGGTGCCGGCGAGGCGCAGGACGAACTCATCGGATGAGACGTTGATCGCCTTGTCCTTGGCAGGATAGAGGGCTACCTCCACAACCAAGCAGCATTGGGTGAGATCGGTGCTGAAAGCCTTGTGAACGTCCTTGGGCGTAAGGAGCGAGGCCCCCAGCGCCGCCCCGCCGGCCTCCAAATGTGCCGCGTACTTCTCAGCCGTGGCGCGGGGAACCGTATCGTAACCGGTTCCAGAGCCTCCGTAAGTCGCATAAGCATACCAGAAGGGGTCCCACCAAATGGGCGCCAAGGCGCCCCAATAGCCATACCCCCAATACCCCCACGGCCCGTACCTACCATAAAGCGGCAGCACGGCTAGGCCCGAGAAGTGTGCATACCCACCGCCCACTGAAATCCCGCCCTGCAAGTGGACGCGCTGGTCGGGCTCGGAGGTAACCGCCTTTTCTTCCTGCCCCTTTGCCGTTGGCGCCGATGAGACCGAGTGAGTTGAGGAATCAGGCTTGACGCCAACGGTGGGATTTTCTTGCGCAGGCGTCGAGCCTGGTCCGGGCTTGCCGGATTGCTGCTGAGCGAAGCCGGCGAGCGCTATGAGGAGGATGATTAAGAATGGGAAGCTCCGGCGAAGGCGAGTGCGGGTCATGACAAGCCAGCCTCCGAAGCGGACAAAGTGATTCTGCGCCCCCTCCCCCGACCTGTCAAGGCCATAAGCGCTAACTGCGCTAGCTTAAGCTGCTTGGGCTCGCAGTGCCTTGGCAATTTCCCACAACCCCGTTTGCACGAACGTTTCGGGATAGTGTCCGAGTGGCCGACAATTCGCCCAGAACCACCTGGCGCCCCATCCGCGCATAGGCCGATACACGGCCAAGCGGATTGTTTCACGACTTGTAGCGCGGCACCTGTAAATGCATCATTGCACGCCAAAGCATTCAGGAGTATGTTACCTCCCAGTTGAGCCAAAGAGAGAGCGCCGGAGTATGCACAAGAACCCACACCCGAAAGGAAAGGGTGCAAACTACAGCACCGAGCTGCGATGGCTGAGTTAACAACTGGCGGAACTGTTGATTACCCAGAGTCGATGGATTTTGGCATTACGGTTGAATTCGAGCCGAATTACGGTGAACCTTCGCGAATCTTTCGGACAATGACGGGCCTTATTGAAGCGTGCGAAGTGATCGATGGAGACCTTGCCGCTTCGATAAGCATACGCGTGGCCCCTGTTCTGCTCCTTGAGGAAGTACAGGTAGGCTCCCTGACTGCTTGGCTGAAGTACGTCCTCGCATCGGTAGACGATGACGCGCTCAAGAATCTGGACTGGAAGAAAGCGGTGGGGGCTTACTTGGTGAAGGGGAAAAAAAGGCTTGTGCAGTTTTTGGAAAACCGAGAAACGATAGAGAATGCAAGAGAGATTTATCAACTGCGTGGAATATTGCAAGAGACTGCCGCAGAGGCCGGATTGACTCTGATTTCCCTGAATACCCCTATACCAGCTCCACGCGTGGCTGAGGACTTGCGGGTACTTTCTGACGCGACGACTCCATTACTTGCGGAAGATTCGGCCCAGTTCGTCACAGTGGAAGGATCGGTGTCAATCAATACGTCCTTTCGGCTGACCTCCGACGCGATCGAAAAAATTTTGACGCTGGAAAGCACTACTATCCAAGACGAAATGGTTCTGATGGTGAAAAAGCCCGATTTTCTCGGCGATTCGATGTGGGATTTTCGGCATGAGGGAAAGAGGATACCAGCCAAGGTTTTGGACACAAACTGGCTGGAGAGTTTTCACCGTGGCGCGGTGGCCCTTCGCTCCGGGGACGCTTTGCGGGCGTGGGTTGAGATACAAACAAACTACGGCAGCGACCAGGAGGTCGTCGGAACCCACTATAGAATTCTAAGGGTTTTGCAAGTAATCCCAAGGCATGAATGAATGCGAGCTCCCGCGGACCTGTTGTGAAAAGTCAAAATCACGGCCTACAGTGAGCTTAGATCCTTAAGGAGGTTTCTTGGCCTACGGAGCAACAAAAGTGTCGGTCGATACCGCCGTGGCGAAATTTGGCGCCAAGGCAAAAGTGAAGCTCGCCAATCCTGGGGCAACTGGACAGCCCGAGGACCAATTGAGAGCCCCGCTAGAGCAATTGCTCGCGGACATGGCGGAACTGTGCAATTTTCAGGTGGGCGCTGTGACCGCCGTCGGGGAATCCCCGCTCACAGGTCTTAAAACGCGCCCTGACTACTCGGTGACGGTTCGCAAGGCGCTTGTGGGATTTATTGAAGTCAAGGCTCCCGGCAAAGGGGCAGACCCCCGGAAATTCAAAGACCCTCATGACAACGAGCAATGGGAGAAGCTGCGGTCGCTTCCCAACATTCTCTATACCGACGGCAACTGCTTTAGCCTTTGGCAGAATGGCGATCTCGTCGATTCGATCCTGACTCTAATTGGAGACGTTGAAACCTCGGGCAGCAAACTAAAGCCGCCCCCCGGATTCGTGCTTCTCTTCGAGAGTTTCTTCGGTTGGAAGCCGTTACCGCCTCGAAGCGCCAAAGAACTGGCCCACACTACCGCTCTGTTGTGCCGGCTCCTCCGTGAAGAGGTCACAGAACAGTTGGAACTAAGAAGCGAGGCCTTGACCAGTCTCGCCGCGGATTGGCGGAAACTGCTGTTTCCGGAGGCTACCAACGAGAGGTTCGCCGATGGATACGCGCAGGCAGTGACTTTCGGCATGCTCATGGCCCGCGCAAGAAGGATAAGCCTCGCGACCGGGCTCCACCAGGTCGCAGAAGAATTGAGCGAGACAAGCACGCTGATTGGGAACGCGCTTCGTCTCCTGACTGACAATGTTGAAACCCAGCAAACGCTAAAGACTGCCCTCGCGACACTCACCCGCGTGCTCGACGAAGTGGACTGGGGCAAGATCAGCAAGGGCGAGCCCGACGCCTGGCTGTACTTCTACGAAGAGTTTCTCGCCCTGTATGACAACAACCTGCGGAAGCTGACAGGATCGTACTACACGCAGGCGGAAGTCGTTCAGGCGATGGTTGCACTTGTGCACGAGGCGTTGCGCACTCCCCGCTTTGGGTTGCATCAGGGACTGGCGGCCCCCACTGTAGCCTTAGCTGATCCTGCCGTCGGGACCGGCACCTTCATCCTAGGCGTGCTTCGCAGAATTGCCGAAACCGTCCGCAACGATGAGGGCGAGGGCGCCGTAAGGGGCGCCATTCACGGTGCACTCAACAGGCTGATTGCCTTTGAAATGCAGTTGGGCCCCTTCTCGGTCGCTCAGCTCCGCATCGCCGCCGAAATCCTGGATTTGACGAAGGCAGCTCCCAGATCGCCCATCCGGATGTTCGTCACCAATACGCTCGGGAATCCATACGACGATGAAGAATGGATTCCCGGCATTCTTGCGCCAATTGCCAGATCGCGCCGGGAGGCGAACAGAATCAAGCGCGAGGAGACGATAACTGTTGTCATCGGCAACCCGCCCTACAAGGAGAAGGCCAAAGGGCTGGGCGGCTGGGTTGAAACCGCAAGCAAGAACGCACGAGACCCTGCCCCGCTCTCGGCGTGGATACCACCGAAGGCATGGGGCGTCGGCGCTCACGCCAAGCACCTGCGCAATTTGTATGTCTATTTCTGGCGCTGGGCGACATGGAAAGTGTTCGACCACGGACCGGGCAGCAAATCGGGAATCGTCTGCTTCATCACCGTCGCCGGGTTTCTTAACGGCCCCGGTTTTCAGAAAATGCGCGATTACCTGCGCCGTACCTGCGATGACATCTGGGTGATTGACTGTTCCCCCGAAGGACATCAACCCGATGTCAACACGCGAATATTCCAGGCCGTCCAGCAGCCCGTGTGCATTGTTCTGGCGTCTCGTTCCGCAAACGGTACCACCGGCACGGATACGCCGGCAAAGGTGATGTTTCAGCGATTGCCACTCGGTCGCCGCGAAGAAAAATTCAAGGCTCTCGGCGCAATACGGCTGAAGAGTTCGGCGTGGACCGAATGCCCCTCGGATTGGCGCGCTCCTTTTCTCCCCGAATCCACTGGCGCATGGGCAAGCTACCCGGCGCTGGAGGATTTTTTTGTTTACAACGGCTCCGGTGTTCAGTCTAAACGAACCTGGGCCATTGCCCCGGACTCGCAATCGCTGACGCGGCGCTGGCAAGCGCTTCTTGATGAGGCGGACCCCGAGAGGAAAGAAGTCCTATTCCACGCTACACTTCGCGACGGCCAACCGGCAGACCGGCACATGCGCTCAGTGGTTAAGGGGGCCATTCCCGGCTATAAAGCCAATCTCACGCCGATTATCGACGAGAAAGCCCCTTGCTTGAGGCCGGTGCAATATGCATTCCGCTCGTTTGACCGCCAATGGATCATCCCAGATATCCGTGTAATTACGCAGCCGAATGCGGAGCTGTGGCGGTCTCGCTCCGGGGGGGAGCTTTTTGCTACAGCTCCGAGCGACAGATCTCCTGCCAATGGGCCTGCACTCACCCTTGCCGCACTCGTGCCCGACTTGCACCATTACAACGGTCGGGGAGGCCGCGTGTTTCCGCTGTGGCGCGACGCCGAGGGCACCGACTCCAATTTTCGGCCGAAGCTTCTTTCCTTCCTCCATGAGAGATATACCGCGCCAATTACGCCGGGAGACCTGATGGCCTATATCGCGGCCATCGCTGCGAACCCGGCGTTTACGTCGCGATTTCAAGATGACCTTTCCACCCCGGGACTGCACGTCCCTCTCACCGCAGACAAGGATGTGTTTGCCAAGGCCGCACAGCTTGGGCGCGAGGTGATATGGTTACACACGTTTGGCGAGCGCATGGCGAATCCGGACGAAGGTCGGCCTGCCGGTCCGCCGCGGCTCGCTGTGGAAGAGGCGCCGCACATCCCGGCCGGTGGCGAGATTCCCGACGTTCCCACGGCCATGCCGGACACGCTCGACTACGACGCCGACAAGCACCGCCTTTTGGTCGGCCAAGGCTATGTGGGAAACGTCGAGCCCGCAGTGTGGTTCTACGAAGTGTCGGGAAAGCGCGTGCTGCAACACTGGTTCAGTTACCGAAAGGCTAATCGAGAGCGGCCCATCATCGGCGACCGGCGGCAGCCGTCACCCCTAGGCGATATTCAACCCGATCACTGGCTGCCAGAATACACGACCGAGCTCATCAACGTCCTGAATGTTTTGGGTCTGCTAGTCAAGCTTGAGCCCACTCAGGCGAAACTGCTCGAGAAAGTCTGCTCGGGCCCGCTGATCAGCGCGGACGAGCTACGCCTTAGCGGTGCCCTCGAACTACCGCCTATGCAGAAAAAGACGAAAAAGAAAGGGGCCCCAGATGACCTCCAAATTCCTCTCAAGCCTCAGTGAGTTCCTTACGCCCGAGGAGCAATCCGCTTTAAAAGAGAACGTGCCGGGTGAGCGTCCTCATCCCGTCGGCTTGCTCCTGCTGCGAGAAGAAGGGCAGTCGCAAGAAGCTGTTAACACGAATCTGGCGCTGAAACGAGTCAGCCTAGCTAAAACGGGCTGGCTTGACAAGATGAAGCCGAGGATTACCGGTAGGAACCTGAACGACGCCGCTGCGGCCCTGGCAGAGCTGCGTGCTTACGGCTCCCTCCTTGCAGCCGACTATACGGTAAACCCCGTCCACGTCGAGGCGGATAAGCGCACTCCAGATTTCACCATATTCAAAGACGACTGCTCGGCAATTGTGGAAGTTTACGCCAAGCAATTTAATGAAGAAACCGAGAGAGCCCTCCTCAGGCATAATGAGTGGGTCTCAGAACAGCCCAGGGTTCCTGGTGTCGTTTCACATGTGCACGCGATTTATCCGTTTGGGAAACCCGAGGCTGGCGAAGCGAATGGCAGCACGACGGCGAAAGCCATAAGCCGGATTCGTGCGAGTAAGAAAGATGAAGGTCAATTTTCCAGCGAAGTTCCGTCGATTCTCTGGCTAGATTATCAAGATCTCCACAACTGGAATATGTCATTGACTATAGAGCAATTCCGACCGGTGATTTCATGCAACGAGCATCTCACCTCCGGTGCCCTGTGGTATGCGCTCTACGGCTGGAACGGAGCTCCGATTTTTGAGCACTGTCATTACTCACACCTGGACCTGCCATCCCAAATAGGCAAAATGGGGCACGATGGGCGGTTTCTGCAACCGACCAAGCTATCAGCGATGATCATTTCACTTCCCACTGCGACAATTCTGGCGGAGTCTCCGGTTAAAGAAAGGCAGCTTCCGGAAGAAATTCGGTTGCGTTACTTGGGACTTCCTCATGCAGTTATCCAGAACTCCATTGCCGAGTGGACCGAGGGGCTCGTCCGGCAAACTCTGTTGGCAGACGCAGCGCAGATTTGCGGATTGATCGGCAAGGCGGTACCAAGTTCATATCCAAACGCTCAGTCACCAGACTCAAATGCCGAAGACCGTCGCCCAGAATTATCCTAAGCTCCTGGCCTCCCAGCGTTTACCAATCCATGCAACTCCGGGCGGATGACGGGGGACCCGGAGGCTATTCGGGTCCCGAGTGCCCTCGGGGAAGTTGGAAGTTAAGGTCAGGCTTGCCTATTTTCGCCCGGATGAAAGGCAACGGTCCCCCCGCACACGGATTCTGCCTTAAGTTAGCGCTTATGAGCCAACGGCCTGGGTCCGAGAACGGCCTCCCGTCAGGCCGCAACCCCTGAAAGGGCGAAATGCGGTTCGGGAATCCCGGCGGACGGTCGTCGAGGTGGAGACAGTGGTCTTTATCACGCCCTTTCAGGGCTTCCGCATCGGAAATCGGGGGACCCGCGACCCAGGCCGTTGGCCTGGGCCTGGAGTTTCTATATTTTTCACGTGGCGCCGGGCGGGGTGAGAGAGCGCCCAGGGAGTTGAATATCGCGAAGCCGTAACTCCGGGTTTCCTACCGGTAGGAAAAATGCTGTCCATGGTTAAGATTTTTTCCTGCCGGTAGGAAAATCGCCCAGATTTCTGTTGACAATGTATCTGGGCGCTAGATTAGCCTAGGTGTTAGGGACGGGTGGGGAGTGCGGCGCCCCCCACCGGGTTACCCGGAGGAAAGGAAGAATGCCCAGACCGACGCGGAAAATGCAGGACAAATTATCCGACGCATGGGAGGTTGCATCGTGGCCCGCTGGGGTTCTAAGAAAAAAGAATTCTTTTTTTATACGACCGAAGCCATTAGGTATATGAAAACAAACAAAAAGATGACAATTTGCCCGACGAAAAAGCGGACATTTCTGCAAAATGGACATCATTTTACACGAAATGACACTCATTTGGCGGAAACTGACGGCCTTTTTCCCACTTTTCGAGCGCTACGGAACGAATTCATCGCTTCAAAATGTAGAAACTCGAGACCCAGGCCGTTGGCCTGGGCTACAGTAGCACGCCCCGTTGGGGCTGAAAGCACCTACCCCTCGTGTCCAGCCGAAGATGTGGGTAAAGATCAGACCTGTCAAGGCGGGTAGCGCTGCGAAGTGTGTCAGTTTGCTATGGCGGCGCTGAAGGGGTATTGACGAGGATGATTTTGAGCGTTAGTATAGTATTTTCCGAAGCGGAGATGTTCCATGCCGTTTACCTTAACCTCCTCGCTCTTGTCGCTATCATCGCTGAGCTCACTTAGTTCAGTGGGGGCGGAGGGGTTTGGGTAAGCTGAGACACAGAAAAAATCCCAAGAGCCGCCCCTAAGAAGGCGGCTTTTTTATTTTGCGCGGATGATGCAAATGGCAGACATGGCGGTCTCAAAAATCGCTTCTTGGGGGTTCAACTCCCTCTCCGCGCACCAAGATTTTCCCGCTGTGGCGCAATTTGGCGAGACGCGACGGTTTCAGAAGCCGTTATTCATGGTGGTTCAAATCCACCCAGCGGGACCAATTTACGCCCAAGTGACGCAATGGGTAGACGTGCCAGCCTGAGGGGCTGGATGTTGGAGGTTCGAATCCTCTCTTGGGCACCGGAAGAATGGCCGAGCGGTAAGGCACCGGGTTGCTAACTCGGAGTCCGGGTAAGACCGGCGCAGGTTCGATCCCTGCTTCTTCCGCCACGGAGGACGCTGCTAAACGGTTGGCAACTGGTCCTGAAAACCAGGGGAGGGTAAAACCTCGGGGTTCGACTCCTCCGTCCTCCGCCACTTTATGGGAGCGTAGCAGAGTTGGCATATGCGGCAGGCTTAAACCTTGCGTCTTTTGTGGGTTCGAATCCCACCGCTGTTACCAGATCTTCAAACTGGGATGCCCGACGTGGGTACACACTGCAAGCCTATAGCACCGGAGCCGCACTCCCAGCCGGCTTCGGTGCCGTCCCCTTTAGATCGTCGCCAGCAGCGCCGCCAGCAGCGCGGCGCGCTGGGGCAATTCGCAGAGGACGACGTGCTCGTGGCGAGCGTGGGCGCCGTCGCCGGTGCCGCCCAGGCCGTCGAGCGTGGGGATTCCCAAGGCCGCGGTGAAGTTACCGTCGGAGCCTCCACCGGTTGCGGCTTCTTTCAGTTCCAGGCCAATTTGCCGCCCCAAGTCGCGGGCCTTGCGAAAGAGCGCGCTCGCCATCTTCCGTTCCATCGGAGGACGGTTGACCCCGCCGGTTATTTCCAGTCTGGCCTCGGGATGAATGGGCGCGAGCGCTCGCATTTGCTTTTCGATCTTCTCGCGGTCGAGAGCGGTGGGCACACGCACGTCCACCCGCGCCACGGCAAGCTCCGGGATGACATTGGCGCGGGTGCCACCGTGGATAACATTCACGTTAAGGGTCAGCCCGTGCTTGGGGCGCGCCAGCTTTTCGATGCGAGGAATCTGCCGGGCCAGTTCGGAAATCGCATTGACGCCTCCCGAGGGATTGATCCCCGCGTGAGCCGACCGGCCGCGCACCGTGATCTGGAACTCCCCCACTCCTTTGCGGGAGGTTTTGACGGCTCCCTGGGCCGCGGCCGGCTCCAGCACCAGCACGGCGCGGGCGCGGCGGGCCTCCGCCAGCAGCTCGTCGCGAAACGCCACGCTTGACACCTCCTCGTCCGCATTCAAGAAAAAGCGCACAGGGCCGGGAGGCTTTATGTTCAAGGCGGCGAGGGCCTGCACCGCCCAGAGGCCGCAGACGATGCCGGATTTCATGTCGTAAATTCCCGGCCCATAGGCGCGCCCCTCCCGCACCTGAAACGGCATTTCCGCCAACGTGCCAATTTCCCAAACCGTGTCCAAGTGGCCGAGCAGCAGGAGGGGCTTCCTACCACCCGCCCCTTCCCAGAATTCCGCCACCACGGCCGAACCCGCCGTGGCGTGGCTCAGGAGTTGGACTTTCGCACCTCGCTTGCTGAACTCCTCGGCAAAGAAGTTTGCCATGCGGTCAATCGCCGCTGGGTTGAGGCTGGGTGATTCGATTTCCACGGCTTGCCGCAAACAATGCACGAGCGCGTCCAATTCCGCTTCACAGTATGCCAGCAGCGCCTTGGGATCAAGCATGTTTCCTCCTGGGTGCTGTCCTAATTTCAGAGGCAGCGCCGGCTTCCAGCCGGCATGGAGCCGCCAAGTCCGATCTGCGGACTCCGATGGAGTCCATCGGACTCCAGAAATCGGAGATGGCGGCGCTACGTTCGAAATAGAACACCACCTCCTGCACCGATTGCTGGGTGGATCGCTTTACGGGCATGATTCTCCCATGGCGCAAATCTTATCACGTCCTGGCGACACCGGTCCGTAGCAGTAAATCGACGTCCGGGATCCCCAGATGGGCTTTGTCCGCGAGGATCTACTTCCCGGTGCGGCGCGGTTCGTCCAACTTCAATTCAGCGGGTGGCAAGGACGTTGTGTCGTTGCGATCACGAAAAACAGTTGCTTATGACAACAAGTGTTGTACAATCTGCCCCAATGTAGGCTGGGTTTGACCCGAAGCCGGCCCACGTCTAGCGCCTAGTCCCTCTGAAATTCGCAGGAGGTGATTCTTGTCTCGCCGACTCTCTCTGGTTTTGATTTTGCTCATGGCCACATCTCTGGGGTGGCCTGCGGAGCTTCCTGTTCCCAGCAGCGCGGAGTTCTGCGGTGATTGCCACCGCGCGATCGAAGAAGGCTGGAAGCAGTCCGCGCATTCACAGGCGGTGGAGAGCCGGCTCTTTCAAGATGCCATGAAGTTGGCGGAGTCCGATTATGGCGCGTCAGCCCGCAAGACGTGCTTGAGTTGCCATTCGCCCATCGCCGTGCAGACCGGAGACATGGCGCTGGTCAAGAAAGTGAGTTGGGAAGGCATCACCTGCGATTACTGCCACTCCATCCGGGACGTCACGCTCAGCGGGCCGAACCCGAAAGTTAACGTGGATTATTCGCTAGTCAAAAGCGGCCCTTGGAAAGACGTGAATTCGCCCGCGCACGGAACGGTCTTTTCGTCCGTTCACGCGTCCTCGCTGATTTGCGCCTCGTGCCACGAGTACCGCAATTCCCTGGGCTTTCTTGTTTTATCCACTTACTCCGAGTGGAGCAAGAGCACCTACGGTGCCAACAATCAAAGTTGCCAATCGTGCCACATGTACCAGGTGCAGGGCAACGTCGTGGACCCGCGCGTGCAAAGGACGGCCGAAGCCGGCATCAATCTCCATCAGATTCCGGGCAGCCACTCGATGCAGCAGTTGGAAAAGGCCCTCCACGCACAGCTTTCCGCCACGCACCAGGGCGGCCGGTTGCAGGTTGTTGTGGAAGTAACGAATCGGGGCGCCGGGCATTCCGTGCCCACGGGTTCTCCCATGCGGCAGTTGATCCTGGAAGTCCGCGCCGATCCCTATGGTGGGGTGCACATGAGCGATCGCCGGGTTTTCCGCCGCACCGTGGCCGATGCGAAAGATGCAACTATCGTGCGTGAGCCGCAGGCCTTCATCAAGGGCGCGAAGGAAATTTCCGATACGCGCATCCCCCCCGGCGAGACCCGCAAGGAGACTTTCACTTTCCAGGTGCCGCAGGGCACGCGAACCCAGGTGGAGGCAGATTTGATTTATTACTACTCCCCCATGGCGACCACGGAAGCGCAGCAGCAGATCAAGTTCCTGAGCCTGCGGCGGCTGGTGGAATAAGGGGCGCCGACTAAACCTTTTCCGGCACGACGTAAGGCGCGCGGTAACCGCGGTCGGCGTCGCGGAGCAGGCGGGACGCTTCTTCGTCGCCGATCACTTCCTTCTTCTCCGGGTCAAACTTCAGCGCGCGGCCCACCCGATACGAGGCATTGCCCAGGTGCAGCAGCGTGCAGGAGATGAGGCCTTCCTCGATGGGGGCGTGCAAGTCTTCCTTCTTGCGGCTGCGTACGCATTCAATGAAATTGGCCCAGTTGTTGCCACCCGCGCTGGCGTGGGGTCCGAGCTCCTGCTCTTCGCCCAGCCAGGTCTTGTAGCTGTCGTAGCCGTTCATGGCCATGTAGCCTTTGGAGCCATAAAAGATGTTGCCGATGGTGTTCTGCGGGCCCTTCCTCCTTTTGGCTTCCCCGGCATTGCCGAGCGCGGCGGGGACATCGCCTCCACCGAACGCGGGCGTGCCGATTTCGGCCTCATGGTTCGAGATCCAGTGGCGAACTTCAAACTCTAACATCCGTTTTTTTCCGTCCGGCATATCAAATTCATACGCGACGTTGAGGACGTTGGGAGTGGTCTGGTCATCGTCAAACATCACGTGGGCGCCGATGGCGGCAACCCGCGTGGGATACTTCACACCCAATCCCCAACGCGCGAGGTCGAGCTCGTGGATTCCCTGGTTGCCAAAGTCGCCGTTGCCGGTGTCCCACACCCAATGCCAGTTGTAATGATAGCGGTTCTTGGTGAAAGGCTTGAGAGGTGCGGGACCGGTCCAAAGATCGTAGTGGAATCCCGCCGGTACGGGTTCTTCCGCCGCGTGGCCGATGGTGTTGCGCCACTTGTAACAGAGACCGCGGGAAAGATAGAGTTCGCCGATCAGACCGTCCCGCATCTTCTGCACGCCTTCGATGACCCCCTGGCCGGAACGGCTGTTGGTGCCGTGCTGGGCGATGCGGTTGTATTTTTCCACGGCGCGCAACAATTGCTGGCCTTCCCAAACGTTGTGGCACAGGGGCTTTTCACAGTAAACATCCTTGCCGGCCTGGCAACTCCAGATGGCTTGCAGTGAGTGCCAAAAATTCGGCGTGGCAATGGAGACGGCATCAATCGACTTGTCTTCCAGAAGCTTGCGCAGGTCGATGAAGGTGGCGGGTTTCTTGATTCCCATCGCCTCCATCTGGCTCAGGCGCTGACGGGTGACGTTCTCATCCACATCGCAGACGGCGGCGATTTCCACGTCAGGCATCTTGGAGTATTCCTCGACGTGCGACCAGCCTTGCCCGTGCAGGCCGATCACGGCAATGCGCACGCGGTCATTGGCGCCAAAAATTCTCTCAGGTTTGGGGAAAAAGCTGATCCCCCCGAGAGCCGCCAAACCGGCCCCGGCTCGTGCAGTGGTCTTTATGAAATCCCGGCGATTGATTTCAGAATCCTTGGACATAAGAATCACTCCTCTCAAAGTTTGCGGAGGGATTATACCTTAGTTCTGCCCTTCCACCAGTTGCTTGGCGCGTTGCGCGGCGCGGACCACGGCTTTGATCAGGGTGACGCGCAGGCCGCCTTCCTCGAGTTCGATCAGTCCATCGATGGTACAGCCCGCCGGCGTAGTCACGATGTCTTTCAGTTTGGCGGGATGCTCGCCCGTGTGCAGAACCATCGCCGATGCCCCTAGCAGGGTTTGCGCGGAAAGCTCGGTGGAAAGCTCGCGCGGCAGACCCAGCTTCACGCCGCCTTCCGCCAGCGATTCGATCATCAGGTAAACGTATGCAGGGCCGGAGGCGGAAAGGCCGGTGATGGCGTCCATGTGCTTCTCGTCCACGACGGCGGTGCGGCCCATGGAGCTGAAGATTTCGCGCGCCAGACCCACGTCGTCGGGCGTGGCATGAGTGCCCGCCGCCAGAGACGTCATGCCCTGGCGAATCAGGCACGGCGTATTGGGCATGGCGCGCACCACGTGAGCCGGGTGGCCCAGTTCGCGCTCGATAAGCGCCGTGGTGACCGACGCGGCGGCGGAGATGATCACCGCGTCCTTGCGCAACACCTTGTTCACCTCGTGGAGAAATCCCTTCACCTGCTGGGGTTTCAAAACAATTAATACCAAATCAGCGCCCTTAACGGCTTGGGCGTTATGGGTGTGAGCTTTCACGCCGTATTTCTCGGCAAGAAAATCGGCGCGCGGCTGGTGCGCCACGGTGATTTCCACTCGCTCGACGGGGATGAACTGCGAACCCAACATGCCGGAAAGCAGGCCCTCGCCCAGCTTTCCACAGCCAATCAGCGCCAGCTTTTTTACCCGGCACTCGAAATCGCGCGCGCCGTGCACAACCTTGGGGTCAGGGGTTTTCATTGTCGTCCTCAAGTAATTAAGAAAGCTGACAGCCAACAGTTCACAGCCGACAATTACCCTCGGCTGCAAGCTGTCAACTGTGAGCTGCTAGCTGTCGGCTGTCCGCACCTCTACTGCCTTGCCGCCGCCTGCTCTGCCGTGACTTCTTTCTTGGAGGTGGAGATCCACGGCATCATCTTGCGCAGCTCGCTTCCCACTTTTTCGATGAGGTGAGCGGAAGCCTTGGCGCGCATTTCCAGGAAGCGCTGGCGCCCCTTGGCGTTTTCATCCATCCATTCTTTGGCGAAGGAGCCGTCTTGAACGCCGGCCAGGACTTGCTTCATGGTTTTGCGCACGTGCGCGTCGATCACCTCGGGCCCGCGCGTGTAGTCGCCGTATTCCGCGGTGTCGCTCACCGAGTAGCGCATGTACTTGATGCCGCCCTGGTAGATGAGATCGACAATCAGCTTCAGTTCGTGGAGACATTCGAAATAGGCAATCTCGGGCTGGTAGCCGGCCTCGACCAGCGTCTCAAACGCCGTGGTGATGAGGGCCGAGACGCCACCGCACAGCACCGTCTGCTCGCCGAACAGGTCCGTCTCCGTTTCTTCTTTGAACGTGGTGCGAATCACGCCCGCTTTGAGCGAGCCGATACCCTTGGCATACGCCAGGCCGATCGCCTCAGCATGGCCGGAGGCGTCCTGTTCGATGGCCAAAAGGGAGGGCACGCCGACGCCCTCGGTGAAGAGTTCGCGCAGGCGATGGCCGGGGCACTTGGGCGCGATCATGATGACATCCACCGTGGGCGGAGGAACGATGAACTTGTAGTGGATGTTAAACCCGTGGGCAAACACCAGGGTCTTGCCAGGACCAAGGTGCGGAGCGATCGCCTCCTGGTACACCTGCGCCTGGATGGGATCGGGAATGAGAATGACGATCAGGTCGGCGCGCCGGGCGGCTTCCGACGCATCATAGACCTCGAAGCCTGCGTCTTTGGCCTTGGTGCGGGGCGGATCGCCCAAGCGCTCGGCAACAATCACCTTCACACCACTGTCGCGCAGATTCAACGCGTGCGCGTGCCCCTGGCTGCCATAGCCAATAATCGCCACGGTCTTCCCTTCCAGGTTCTTCAGATCGCCATCTTTCTCATAGTAGACTTTAGCCATAGCTCTCGAATCCTTTTCGTTTATGGAATTTGGAAAGCAGAATTATATACCAAGTGCAGGAGTCGGGAGTCAGGAGTCAGAAGTTACGAATCTCGTTGGGGGAGATTATTCTGACTCCTGACTCCTGGCTCCTGACTTCTTTCTCATGCTTGTGCGCCCGCCATGACCGGGCTGGGCATGGTCCGGGCGGATTTCACACAGGCGAAGGGAAGGACTTCCGGCAGACCGAAAGTGGGCGCGGTGGGCCGCCGCCGGCTTTCCGCGGGAACCTCGAGAAGGTATTTCCCGTGACTGGCGAAAATCAACTTTGATCCCGGAAAAGTATTGAGGACCTCGGCCACCCGCGAGGTGTCCGCATCGGCGTCGATGAACACAAAGGAAGCGTCAGCGGAGATTCTGGTGTTGGTAATACGAAACGCGTTCCACACCTTCCGTCCGCCGCAGGTAATTGAAGAGATGATCGATGGCCGACTCGGGCGAGTCGAGCACCGCCATCATGGAAAAGCCATGGGGCCGGGCGGCCATCGCCAGGGTGGTGATCTTCAATCCCTTGCGGCGAAAAGCGTTCATGAGGCGGCAAGTCACAATCAGGTCCTGCTCGGTCTCAAGCGTGATGAGCCACTGCATAGAGAACTCCAGGTATCAGGTTTCACGTGCCAGGAGCGTAACTCGAAAATCGAAACTCGAAATTCGGCATCTCCTTGACGAGTTTCGAGTTTCGATTTTCGAGTTTCGTTTTTTCCGATCACACTGCCCACAGGTCGTCCAATACCTCTTCTTCCACTTGCACGCGGGGCGGTTCCACTACCATCTCCGCCAGCGCGGCGCCCGGGGGAACGATGGGATAGACGTTCTCCGCCGGGTCCACCCAAACATCGAGCAAGCGCGGCTCGCGATCGCTGAGGAAATCCTCGATCGCATCCGGCACGTCGGTGCGGTGCTCCACACGCGCGCCGCGAATGCCATAAGCATCCGCCAGCTTCACGAAGTCCGGCGCAAAGTCGAGGTCAATGTCGCAGTAGCGCTTTTCAAAGAAAATCTCCTGCCACTGGCGCACCATGCCCAAGGCGCGATTGTTGATGATGGCAATCTTCACGGGCACGCGGTATTGCACCACCGTCGCCAGATCGTTCAGGGTCATCTGGAACCCACCGTCGCCGACGATGGCAATCACCTGGCGGTCAGGGAAAGCCATCTGCGCTCCCATGGCGGCGGGGAACCCGTAACCCATCGAGCCCAGTCCGCTGGAAGACAGCCAGGTGCGCGGCCGCGTGAAGTTGTAGAACTGCGCGGTCCACATCTGGTGCTGGCCCACGTCCACGGAAATGATGGCGTCATCAGCGGCATGTTGGGCGATGGACTCAATCACCATCTGGGGCTTCACCGTGTTGGCGTACCGGTCGTAGGTGAGGGGATGCTCGCCGCGCCAGGATTCGATGCGCTGGAGCCACCGCTGGCGCTCGGGCGTGGGAGCCGCCTGGCGGCGCTTCAAAACATCAATCAAAGCCTTCAGCGCTTCGCGCGCGTCGCCCACCAGGGACAAATCCACCGGCACGTTCTTGTTGACCTCGGAAGGATCAACGTCCAATTGAATCTTTTTGGCGCCAGTGGCGAATCCGTTCAAGCGGCCGGTCACCCGATCATCAAACCGCGCGCCGATGGCCACCAGGAGGTCGCAGTTGCAGATCGCCATGTTGGTGGCGTACGACCCGTGCATGCCCAGCATCCCCAGCGACAGCGGATGGTGGGAAGGGAAAGCTCCCAACCCCATCAAGGTTGTGGTGACGGGGATATGAGTCAGCTCGGCCAACTCGCGCAGTTCCTGCCAGGCGTCGGACGCAATCGCTCCGCCACCCACATAGAACACCGCGCGGCGGCTTTCCAGGATCATGTCGGCGGCGCGCTCGATGTCGGCGTCCACAAACTCGCGCAAGCGCTCCGGCCGGGAGACGCCCAGCGTAGAGGGGTAGACCGGCTCAGCCATTTCCATCAGCACGTTCTTGGGGAGATCCACGAGCACCGGCCCGGGCCGTCCGGAGACCGCCGTGCGGAATGCCCGATCGATAATGCGGGGAATGTCCGCGGTGGAACGAATCGAAAAAGACTGCTTGGTGCAAGGCAGGCTGATGCCAACGATGTCGGCTTCCTGGAAACCGTCCTTGCCAATTAACGCCACCGGCACCTGCCCCGCCAGGGCGACGACAGGGATGGAATCCATCATCGCCGAGGTCAATCCGGTGATGAGGTTGGTGGCGCCCGGGCCGGAAGTTCCCAAGCAAACCCCGGGCTTGCCGGTTACGCGCGCGTAGCCGTCGGCGGCGAAAGCCGCGGCTTGCTCGTGCCGCACCAGCAGGTGGCGAATACCTGCACTGTAGAGGGCGTCGTAGAGGGGCAATACGGTCCCCCCCGGGAGGCCAAAAAACACATCCACCTTTTGGCGCTTCAGGCTTTCGAGCAGGATTTCGGAACCGGAAACAAGCTTACCCATAACCTCACTCTCAATGACCGGCCGGGCACTAGTACCGACCAGTCGGTAGGTAAAAATATCATGTGCAACTTCCCGCGTCAACCACTTTTTCGGAGCACTTTTTCGGTGCGGGCGACACTTGCTTAATCGCTTTGACGTGGATAGAGGGATGAGATTATGGTGACGAAGGTTGTTTTGAAGGGAGGTCGACATGGACGTCGAGGAAATTCTGGCGCAACTCGAACGAAATCACACCCAGGTACCCCGGAATGCCCTGGAGGAAGCTGCTGCCCACCGTGAGGAGATAATCCCGCGGCTTTTGGGAGTTTTGGAAGAGGTCGCGAAGGATACGGCGGGCTATCTCGACGATCAGGATCGCAATCTCCACATCTATGCAATGTATTTGCTGGCGCAGTTCCGGGAACCCCGCGCCTACCCCTTGCTGGTCAAGATCTTTTCTGCCCCGGGAGAGGTCCCGTTTGAGCTGGCTGGTGATGTGGTAACCCAGGACTTAGCTAGCATTCTCGCCTCAGTCTCAGATGGCGACCCGAGCGGGATGATGGAACTAGTGGAAAACGACAAGGCCAATGAATACGCTCGTGGCAGCGCATTGGATGGCTTTGTGACGCTGATGGCCTTTGGGAGACGAACCCGGGACGATGTGATGGCCTACCTCCGCCGACTGTTCCAAATTCTGGAGCGCAAACCGAACGAGGTGTGGAATGGTTTGGCTAATGTGTGTGCCGATCTTTGCCCTGTGGAATTTATGATGGAACTTCGCCAGGCATACGACGAAGGTCTGGTCGATCCCGGATCAATTGGTTGGGACGAAGTTGAAGAGGCACATGAAATGGGTCCCGACACTGCCTGGAAGAAAGCGCGGTATCGCTACCGGTTGATTACGGATACTGCGGATGCAATTACGTGGTGGGGTTGCTTCCACGATTACGCGGCCGAGAAGGAAAGGGCAGCAGCCGGCACGGGAGCGGAAGATGACCCGGCAGCTTTCGAAGATGACGCAGACAGCCTCTTCCCGCTTCTCGGGTCAGACCTGGGCATCCCGGAGCCATATCGCCGGACTGAACCGAAGGTGGGTCGAAATGAGCCCTGCCCATGCGGAAGCGGGAAAAAGTACAAACGGTGTTGCGGGCGTTGATCGGCTTTCGGGCTCAGATGACGGCTGATTGGGGGAGGTTTGTATTACCGCAACAATTCCTCGAGCCTTACGGCCTGGTCGGTTTTTTCGTCGCGGTATTTGATGATGACCGGGGTGTAGAGGGAAATTCCCCACTCCTTGCCGCGACCCTTGGTGACGGCGCGGGCGCCGGGGACCACCACCGCACCATCCGGTATCCTCAGGGGCACGTCGCCCTCGCGGCGATGAATGGTGTCGCGCACCAGGTCGTAGACAGGCGTGGAACCGGTGATGATGGTTCCGGCGGCAAGCACTGCGCCTTTGCCCACAATCGTGCCCTCGTACACGCCGCAGTTACCGCCCACCAGCGCTTCGTCCTCGATGATCACCGGGAGCGCGCCAATGGGTTCCAGCACGCCGCCGATTTGCGCCGCCGCGCTGATGTGGACGCGCTTGCCCACCTGCGCGCAGGAACCCACCAGCGCGTGCGAGTCGATCATGGTCCCTTCGTCGACATAGGCCCCCACGTTAACGTACATCGGTGGCATGCAGGTTACGTTCTTCCCGATGTAGCATCCGTCGCGAATCGATGACCCGCCCGGCACCACTCGGATGTTCTGGTCATCGGGGAGTTGCTTCAAGGGATAGGTGTGCTTGTCACGAAACTGAAGGCCAAGTGGCGGCATGGACGCCACGCGCCCAATCCGGAACCCCAGCAGGATTCCTTTCTTCACCCAGCCATTCACGCGCCAACCGGAAGGTGAACTCGCATCCGGTTCCGCCGCGCGAATGCGCCCTTCGTTCAGAGCGCCCTTAAATTCGTCAAAGGCAAGGAAGTACTCGTCGCCGAATTCCTTGGTTGCGCGCGCGTAAAGCTCTTCAATTGTCGTTCGCAGATCCATTTTTTCCTACCCGATTTGAATTACCACTTCTCCTCGGCCAGAAGGTGGTCAGCGGCCGTGGCCAGGTCCGAATCGAGTTCGGAGTTTTCAGTTCCGTAGACAGCGTTCAACGCTTCTGTCACTCCCTTGGCCCGCTGCGTTTTGGCCTGCTGCGATTTAAGATAAGTCTCGACGGCTTGAGCATGAAAGCGGCTGCGCGAGACCTTTTGGCGCCTCGCGGCCCTCTCCGCCGCGTGGAAAATGCGATCAGGTATGGAAATGGTGGTTTTCATCGCAGCAGCGTAACCGGGGGTTATACCAATATGCAATTCATGCTTCCTATTTTTCCCAAACAGCCTTGAAGTTCGTCAAGGCGTGTCTTGCAAAACTGGCGGCCCTAATATTCGCTGTGCTAACCATGAAATGTTATAAAAATGTACGGCTGGCACCTCTTCCGATTGGCGGAGACAGCGGCCGTTCGCTGACCTAGCCGTGGAGGAAAGATTCGCTCCAGGCCCGTACCCTTCGGAGGCAATCCAGCGCCCAAGCACGGTCGAACGGCTGCTCCGGCTCCTCGGGTATCTCGTCATAGCGGTAGGCCACGGCGAAGGGGGTTAAGCGGCGAACCTCATCGAGCCCCTCTGGGTAGCTGATGCCATGTGCGGGGAGAAGATCGAGTAATTCCACCAAGTCGTGGGTTCTTCGGTAGTGAACTCCGCGCGCCGACAACACGGCTTTCAGCATTTTTTCGACCGCTTGCTGCACGTGAAATCCAATCACTTCGTCCGGAGCGGAAAGATCCGAAATGAGTTTCTGGACCGTCACTTCATCGAGCGATGCTTTCCGCATCAACAGCGCGCTATGCTCATGTGGCAGCATGAAAAACCCGCCCCTCCCGTGCAGCCTCGTAGAGGATGGTCCCAGGCGTGTCGCGCCATTCCTGGAAGGTTTTCGCGCTGACCACCAACAAATCGACGGGGACGCGCAACGGACGCAAGACATCTCGCAGGCGAACCATTTCCTCGCGCCGGGCATTGACCTCCGGCTCGACGATAAGGAAGTCAAGGTCACTTTCCGCTCCCGCCTCGCTTCGGACCTGGGATCCAAACAGAATTATGGTGGCTCCAGGCGCAGCCTCCCGAAGCAGGCTTACTGCGTGAGAGATCGTCATTTCGTCAATCATCTGGCAGTCCTTAAACCTTCTGCACCTGAAACAACCCTTGCGCGGCCATCACCCGTTCGAGCTTGGCGCGGTTTTCGGGTTTCATGGGGACCATGGGCAGGCGGTAGACCTCTTCGATCAGGCCCATCATGGCGAGACCGGCTTTGACGGGTATGGGGTTGGTCTCCAGGAAGTTTGCCTGCATGAGTGGCAGCAGATGAAAGTGGAGTTCGCGCGCTTCGTCGTATTGGCCCTCGAGCAGTAAGTGGGTGAGCATGGTCATCTGCGCGGGAATCTGGTTTGAGGTCGTGCAGATGACGCCTTTCCCGCCGAGCGCCATGAGCGGGAAGGTGAAAGTGTCGTCACCCGAGAGAACCCGGAAGCCAGGCTGGACGGCATTCAACACTTCCATCTGCTGCACGATGCTTCCAGAAGCTTCCTTGATGGCGACGATATTGGGGATCTGCGAGAGGCGCCCGACGGTGGCGGGCTCAATGTTCGAGGCCGTGCGTCCGGGCACATTGTACAGGATCAGGGGCAGGTCCGTGGATTCGGCAATGGCCTTGAAGTGCTGGTACAGACCTTCCTGCGTCGGTTTGTTGTAATAAGGCGCAACGGAGAGGATGCCTTGCACGCCCAATCCTTCGACCTCGGCTGCCAGGTCACATACCTTCCTGGTGTGGTTGCCGCCCACTCCCGCGATGATAGGAACCCTGCCAGCCGCTTCCTCCATGACCACGCGAATTACCCCGAGGTATTCGCCGTGCTCGAGCGTGGGGGTTTCGCCGGTGGTGCCGCAGGGGACAAGGAAATCGATCCCCTCGCGGACCTGGAACTGCACCAACCGCCGCAGCGCCGTTTCATCCACGGAACCGTCCTTCCGAAAGGGGGTGACGAGGGCCGTGCCGCAACCACGAATTTCCAGGCTCATACAATTACCTCCCAGTCGGGGGCTGGGGGCTGGGCATCAGGACCGAAACACGAAACTCGAAATTCGAAACTCGAAATTCGGGACCTTGCTCACGAGTTTCGAATTCGATTTTCGAGTTTCGTTCTTTCGCTAGCCCCCAGCCCCCAGTTCCAATACCTCTGCGAAACTATAAAAGCCCTTCTTGCCCACCACCCAGCGGGCGGCGTACAGCGCCCCTTCCGCAAAGCCCTGCCGGCCACGCGCCGTATGGCGCAGAACCACGGTGTCCGCCTCCGAGTCAAAACCCACCTCGTGCGTTCCGGGGATGTAACCCGCGCGCACACTGGAGACGGGAATATCGCGGTCCACGAAGTAGGGTTGAATCTGCCGCGAGATTTCGACCGCCGTCCCCGAGGGCGCGTCCTTCTTCATTTTGTGATGAGACTCGGTGAGGAAAGGATCATACATGGAGAAGGGCGCAAAGATTTCCGCCGCCGCCCGCGCCAGCCGGTAAAACAGGTTCACACCGATGGAAAAGTTCGCGGCGTACACCATCCCGACGCCCGCCTGCTCAACCACCTTGCGAACCTCCGCCTGGTGCTTCTGCCAGCCGGTAGTGCCGACCACCAGATTCACTCCCAACGCCGCTACGTGGTGAACGTTTTCCACCACAGCCTCGGGGGCAGTGAAGTCCACGCAAACGTCAATGCCCTTGAACTTCTCACGCGTGATGCCACGGCTTTGTGCGTTGACGTCAATGTCCATCACCAGACGCACCTCAAAGTCTCGTTGCGGGGCAAGCTGCGCCAGCGCCTTTCCCATTTTGCCGTAACCCAGTAGGGCAAGGTTTATCATTAATCCAAATATCCCTCCGATTTCATCAATTCCGCGTTGAGCAGGGCTGCGCCGGCGGCGCCGCGGATGGTATTGTGGCTCAGCGCGACGTATTTGAATTGCAGGACCGGGCATTCGCGCAGGCGGCCTACCACGGTGGCCATGCCGTGTTCGGCATTCAGGTCGAACTTCGGCTGCGGCCGATCCCGCTCCTCACGCACAATAATGGGGTGCTTTGGGGCGGAAGGCAAGCTGCGCTCCTGGGGCAGCGAGCGATAGGCGCGCCAAGCCTCCACGATGTCGGCCAGCGTGGCGTGGTTCTTGAGCGACACGGAAATGGTCTCCGTATGGCCGTCTTCCACCATCACGCGGTTGCAGTGAGCGCTCACGGTAAATTCCCCCATCTTCACGCGGCCGTCAATGAACTTGCCCAAGAGCTTGCGCGTTTCGCGTTCGACCTTCTCTTCTTCGCCGCCGATGAAGGGAACCACGTTGCCCAGGATGTCGAGCGTGGGAATTCCCGGATAGCCGGCGCCGGAAACCGCCTGCATGCTGGTCATCAGCACCTTGTCGAGTCCAAAAGTCTTTTCCAGCGGCGCGAGCGACATCACCAATCCCACCGTAGTGCAGTTGGGGTTGGTCACGATCATGCCCTTCCAGTTGCGCTGCTTCCGCTGATCGCGGACCAGCGCCAGATGGTCGGGATTGACGTCGGGAATCAACAGCGGCACGTCTTGCTCCATGCGGAAATTCGAGGAGTTCGAAACCACCACGTGACCGGCCTGGGCAAATTCCTTCTCCACCTCTCCCGCCACTTTGGAATCGAGCGAAGAGAACAACAGTTGGGGAGCGCCTCCCGGTTTGCACTCATGCACAGGGAGATCCCACGCGCTCTTCGGCAGCGGATCACGCAAGCGCCAGTTGCAGGCCTCCCGATAGGTCTTGCCGGCCGACCTCTCCGAGGCGGCGAGCCATTTGGTTTCGAACCACGGGTGGTGTTCGAGCAGGCTCACAAAACGCTGCCCAACCATTCCTGTAGCTCCCAGAATGCCAACTTCCAGTTTCTTCATGAACGATAACGGCGGACGGATTCCACCTTCTCCATTCTTAAGAACAGGGATCAGGGGATAGGGATTCGGGATCAAGGGTCACAGGTTCGCCCTGAGCTCTAATCCCTAACCGTGGTTCGCCCCAAACCCTAATCCCTGAACCCTGATCCCTAACCCCTGCTTTTCAGGTTGCGGACCAAACGGCAGTAGAGATCGGACGCCGCCGCCAGGTCCGCCTTACGCACGCACTCCCGCTCGGTATGCGCCATGCTGATGGACCCGGGCCCGAGCAACAAGGGGCGTCCCCAGTTGGTCAGCGATGGCAAGTCGGTGGCAAACGCTACAACGTCCGTTTCGTAGCCATCGAGTTTCTCCATGAGCAGCAATGGCGTGTCACGCACGATTTCCAGTTCGCAGCGGCCGCCGATGATTTCCGCAATCTCGCGCCGCAGGGCCTCGGAGTTCTCCACGATCCGGATCGAGATCTGCGCCACGGCGGCGTCGGGCACCACGTTGGCGGCGCGGCCGCCCGTGATTACGCCGATATTCATGGTTGAGGGCCCCAGCACGGGGCTAACCGGCAGTGATATCTTGCGTACGTCGGTAAGCACGTCTAAGAGTTTATCAATGGCATTCACGCCCAAGTGCGGGTATGCGGAATGCGCCATCTTGCCGCGCGCGCGAATATCGATTCGAAGGTTTCCTTTGGTGCCAATCACCAGTTTGTTTTCCGTCGGCTCGCCATTGATAATGTAACGCGAACCGCGCGGGTGCAGATTGGCTTCGCGCGCGCCATCGCTGACGGTTTCTTCCCCCACCAGGAAAAGCAGGGCGAAATCCTCCACGCCATCTCTTTTGAGCTGTTCGGCGGCTGACACCTGCGCGGCCATGATGCCCTTGGCGTCACAAGAGCCCCGGCCGTAAATGTGGTCCGCATCTTCGTGCGCGGGGAAAAAAGGCGGCACGGTATCCAGGTGCGTGCTCAGCACCACGTCCGGTTTCCCCCAAGCGGCGAACACGTTCGAACGGTCACGCGACACGGGCATCAGTTCTGCCTGAAAGCCCAGTTGGATGAGGCAGCCTTTTACGAATTCCGCGCAGGCCTTCTCATGGCCGGTGACGGACGCCATGTTGACCAGGCTCTTGGTGAGTTCAAAAAGATCCATTGGAATTCCCGTCTGGACGCTCGTCGCGAGGCATCTTCCCCTGCCGGTACCGCGACGATTTCGGATTTAACCGCAGCCTTATCACGTTAGCCCACTACCGAAAACAGCGTCAAGCGCAATCAGGATGAGGTTGTGGCCTAGTTTGAACGTAGCGCCGCCCTTTAGGACGGCACTTGCCGGGCTGAAGCCCGGCGCTACACCCGAAATCAGGACGGCGCCTCAATACGCAAAAGCATTCGCAATCGAATCTCGAGAATGTTATAATTGCTTTATCTAAGAGGCAATTGGGCTCCGATGGAGGAGGCCATATGAGCCGGAAATCCTGCGCCTTCCTTTGTTTCACCTTGATGTTTCTGCTGGCCTGCGCCTCGGTCTTCGCCCAGCGACGGGGAGGTGGTGGCGCCGCCCACGCGTACAGTTCCGAACACGCTGCGCCCGTTTACGGGGGCGGAGGGTGGTCCGGTGGTTACGGTCTTTACGGTTCGTCCAGTTCGCCTCTTGACGTTCCCCCCAGGTACTGGTGGGTCAGTCCCTATCCGAGCGAAAGTCCGTGCCCGACCGGCTGCAACCCCAACGCCGGTTACGAATGGGATAGCGTGGGGGCGCTGATCCTCGAAACAAACCCACCGCAAGCTCGCGTCACCCTCGATGGCATTTACGCGGGGACAACCGACAAGCTCGGGCCTTTTCAGCTCCCCGTCGGCCAGCACACCCTGCACATTGAAGCGGCAGGTTTTGAACCTTCCGACATCATCGTCAAGTTTGATCAACCCGGCGTGCAAAGCCTGCACGTCGAGCTGAAAGTTTTGACCGCATCTGCCAAACCGGCGCCACGACAATAATCCTTTTTATCCGTTTCAGAAATGAGGCAGCCTGGGTAGCGCGGACCCGTTTTGTAGGTCCGCGGCTCGTTCCCTATGGGCAAAGGAAAGCCGCGAACCAAAACAGGTCTGCCCTACACTGCCTACCATGGGAAAGCCGCTCTTGCCCGCTTAGGGTAGAATGGCCTGCTGCGAGCCACTCTGCATTGCAACAGGAGGACCTATGCCACCCAAAGCTCAACCCGCGAACCGGCGGGGATTCTTGAAACTTGCCGGAGCCACCGCCCTCGCCAAGCCCGCTTTGGCGCGTGGAACCGCTTGGGGTGAAGGGCTGCCACCCGCTTCCACGCCGGGCCTGCCGCCCCTCAAAATCACCGACGTGCGCGTCATCGTTACCTGCCCAGACCGCAACTACGTGCTGGTGAAAATCCTGACCAGCGAACCGGGGCTATACGGAGTGGGCGACGCCACGCTCAACGGGCGCGAACTGGCCGTGGCGACGACGCTGGAAAAGCACCTTGCGCCCTTGCTGATCGGTCGCGACCCGGAAGCCATCGAAGACACCTGGCAATATCTGTATCGGGGTCCTTACTGGCGGGGCGGCCCGGTGCAGATGACGGCGCTCGCGGGCGTTGACCTGGCACTGTGGGACATCAAGGGCAAGCGCGCGGGCATGCCGGTCTATCAATTGCTGGGCGGACGCACGCGCCAGGGAGCGCTCGCATACACCCACGCCTCCGGTAACGACCTTACCGAGGTCGAAGACGCCGCGCGGCGCGCCCTGGAGCGCGGCTTCAAATGTGTTCGCGCGCAAGTGGCTATTCCGGGACTCGAGGGAACGTATGGCACGGCCGAAAAGAAAAAATCGGAAGAGATCGCGGGCCGCGTCCCCCAACAGGCCGACCTGCCGCACACCGAAATCTTCGAACCCGCGCCCTATCTGCGTATGGTGCCTAAGCTCTTCGAGCACTTGCGCAAGGCTCTGGGAGATGATGTCGAACTGCTCCACGACGTGCACGAAAAGCTCGGGCCGGTGGAGGCGGCGCGCCTGGCCAAGGAGCTCGAGCCCTACCACCTGTTCTTCCTCGAAGACCCGCTGCGGCCGGAATACAAAGAGAGCTTTCGACTGATCCGCCAACACTCCACCACGCCCATCGCCATGGGCGAACTGTTCAATACGTTGTGGGATTGCGTGGACTTGATCAAAGAACAGTTGATCGATTTCATTCGCTGCGACCTGGGACATATCGGCGGCATCACCAACGCGCGCAAAGTGGCCGCGCTGGCGGAGGCCTTTCAGGTCAAAACCGCCTGGCACGGTCCGGGCGATATCGGTCCCGCCACGCACGCGGCCAATGTGCACGTGGATATCTCCATCCCCAATTTCGGAATCCAGGAGATGGTCTTCTTCCCCGAGGTTACGCGAGAAGTCCTGCCCGGTGCGCCGGAGTTCCAAGACGGCTACATGGTGGTTCGCGACACGCCCGGCCTGGGGACCGATGTGAACGAGGAATTGGCACAGAAATATCCCTACAAGCGAGCCTATCTGCCCACCGCGCGGCGCAAAGATGGAAGCGTGCAGGATTGGTAGGGAGTTTTGCTCGAAGGGTGCGGCTGGAAAGAGATTAAGAACAAGTCAAAACGCAAAGCGCAAAATGCAAAAGTCAAAACTGCGGATTGGAACGTCCAAGATTAGGAGTGAAGTTTTGCTGGAAGGATGAGGCTTTCAAGGAATGAAGGACAAGCTTGCAGCGCGAAGTGCAAACCGCAAAATGCAAAATTCAAAACAACGGGCGGGTTGTAATCATGCAAAATAGTCGTGATCTGGAAGAGCGCTTGTTGGAGTATGGCGCCAGGATTATCAAACTCGTCGAAGCCCTGCCGAATACACTGGTCGGTCGGCGGGTCGCGGACCAATTATTTCGCAGCGCTACATCAGCGGGAGCCAACTACGAAGAAGCGAGAGGGGCTGAGTCTCGTGAGGATTTCGTCCACAAAATGCAAATTGCTCTGAAGGAATTACGCGAGTCCAATTACTGGCTTCGGCTTCTTGTCAGATCCGGAAAGGTCTCAGTCCAGCGGATGGCAGGCCTACTGGATGAGTCCGTGCAGATCCGGGCGATGCTCTCAAAGTCCGTCGCCACCGCCAAAGGAAAGGCTAAGAAGGAAAATGCCAGTCCCTAGCTCACCCACCACAAGTTCTGCCCTTTCTTCGAGACGGGGGTCCTTCGACTTTTGCATTTTGCGTTTTGCGCTTTGCGTTTTGACTTTCCTTTCCATTCTAGCTGCCAAAACGCTTGGCCCAGCTCAGGATCGCGGCAGAAACGCAGACGCTGCTCCGCCGGATGCTCCTGTCCTGTGCTCCGTAGTCCAATTGCTGGCCGTCGGCCCGGCGAATCGAGACCAAAACCAGGAGTGTTCGGCGACGGGTTTCCTCATCAATGAAGACGGCTACCTGATTACCAATTGGCACGTAGTGGAAGCTGCGAAGGGGTGCCTTGAGAAAGCTCCGGGAGCGAAGATCTTGGCAAAATTGGCGGTCACCAGCCCTCGCACTGCTCAAGCGGTTCCGTGTGATGTGGTGGCATTTGACGAACCAAACGACCTGGCATTGTTGAAGACTGAAAGGCCGCTTGTTCCTAACCCCGGCGAAATGCCGCCTTTTGCAACCCTCGACGCGCGCGCCGTGGCCGTGGGGACGGTTGTAAGGGTCAGCGGCTATCCCGAATTCACATGGCAACTGGTCACGCAGGCAGGTCACGTCACCTGGCGTGGCAGAACGGCGCTCGAAGAGATCGATGACCCTCTCCCCAACCCCAGTGATGCTTTGGGTGTGGACATCCACCTGCGCCCGGGAAACAGCGGGAGCCCTGTTTACCTCCCGGGTGGCGGAGTGATCGGGGTCGTTGACAAAAGAAATCCCGTGCAGCCCTCTCACTCTGTGGCCGTGGCGATTCACTACGCCATCGAACTCGCCGAACGCCATGGCGTGCGCTGGCACGGCGTCGATTGATTCGCCTCGGACCTTTTGCCCATCTACTTTCTGTCCTCTTAACTCATATTGACCCGGCAACATCTTGGAAGTAAAGTTAACAGCTTCGTTCACTATGAATTCATCGCAAGCAAAGGACATGGGAACGTCGCCGGCAGGCCGGAGGGGTTCTTAACCAGGAGAAGCCAGGACATGGAATTTCTTGCAGTCATTATGGCGAGGAGCCGCCACGTACGTTTCCCGGCTGTTCAGGCGTGGTGCGCGGGTGCGCTGCTCTCGAATCTGTTGATGCTGGGGGGGTGCGCATCCAAGCCGGCGAAATCGGAAAGCATGGTGATGGAGTTTCGCGTTCCAGTTACGGTAGCGAAGGCCACCGTGAAAAGTGTGCCGGTGCAAGCGGAAGCCATCGGCAACGTGGAAGCCTATTCCAATGTCTCGGTGCGCACCCAGATCGCCGGTGAAATCGAGCGCGCCTATTTTACCCAGGGCGAGAACGTCAAGAAGGACCAACTGCTCTTTACCTTGGATCGCCGCCCCTTCCAGACGACGCTGAACCAGCTTGAGGCTAACCTGGCGCGCGACCAGGCGCAACTGGCCAATGCCCGCGCCCAGGCGGAGCGAAATGAAAAGCTCTTTCAGGCGGGCATCATCTCGAAGGACCAGTACGACACCTTCCGGACCACCGCGCAAGCGCAAGAAGCCACGGTACGCGCGGACCGGGCTGCCATCGAAAACGCCAAAGTGAATTTGAGCTACTGCTCCATCTACTCTCCCCTTGACGGCCGCACGGGCGCCTATCAAGTTTATCCCGGCAATATCGCCAAAGTGAATGATACGGTTCTAGTGGTCATCAATCAGGTACACCCCATCTATGTAACGTTCGCGGTGCCGGAGCAATACCTTGGCGAGGTGAGAGAATACCAGGCGCGGAGCCCGCTCACGGTCGAGGCTCAGGTTCCGAACGACCCGCGGCCGCCGGCCCTGGGCCAACTCGCGTTTATTGACAACGCTGTGGACACCGCCACGGGCACCATCAAAATGCGCGCCACGTTTCCGAACTCCGATGATCGACTCTGGCCGGGGCAGTTTGTAAATGTCGTCATGCGGCTGACCGTCCAGTCCAACGCCACCGTGGTGCCGTCGCAGGCCGTGCAGACGGGCCAAATGGGTAAATACGTGTTCGTCGTAAAGCCCGATTCCACCGCCGACCTCCGGCCGGTGGCGGCGGGCGAAACCGTGCAGGGCGAAACGGTGATCGAGAAAGGCGTCGCCCCCGGCGAAACCGTGGTGACCGACGGCCAGTTGCTGCTGGCGCCGGGATCCAAGGTGGAAATCAAAAAAGGCAGTGGACAGTGAATAGGGAACAGTGAACAGCCGTACTGGGGATTAGGAATTAGGGGTTAGGGTTTGGCTCGAAAGCCTGATGGGTTGGACCCGCTGGCCATCGCGTGCTGTTCACTGTTTACTGTTCACTGTCCACTGTTCACTGCTCCTATGAATCTCGCGGAACTCTTTATCCGGCGGCCCATCATGACCACGCTCATCATGATGGCCATTCTGCTCTTTGGCATCATTGCCTACCGGGAACTGCCGGTCAGCAATCTGCCCAATGTGGATTATCCCACCGTCGAGGTGAGCGCCGGCCTGCCGGGCGCCAGTCCCGAGACCATGGCCTCCGCCGTGGCTACCCCGCTGGAGCGCGAGTTCTCCACCATTGCCGGCCTTGAATCCATGAGTTCCACGAGCACGCAGGGCGGCACCCAGATCACTTTGCAGTTCAACCTGAGCCGCAATATTGACTCGGCCTCGCAGGATGTGCAGGCCGCCATTGCCCGCACGCAGGGCAGGCTTCCGCCCGATATGCCCGGGCCACCCCACTACCAGAAAGTGAACCCGGCGGACCAGCCGATCCTCTTCATGGCGGTTTACTCTGACACCCTGGCGCCCGCCACGGTGGATGAATACGCTGACACGCTGATGGCGCAGCGTATTTCCACGATCGCCGGTGTGGCGCAGGTGCAGTTGTATGGAGCGCAAAAATACGCCGTGCGCGTGCAGCTTGATCCCCGGGCGCTGGCCACGCGCGGCATCGGCATTGATGAGGTGACGGACGCCATCAAGAATGGCAACGTCAACATGCCCACCGGGACCCTTTACGGCGCCCACCAGTCATTCGTGGTGCAGGCCAGCGGCCAGCTTCAGAATGCCGCCGCCTTCCGGCCGCTCATCGTCGCTTATCGCAACGGCGCGCCGGTGCGCTTGGAACAACTGGGCCAAGTCATCGACAGCGTGCAGAACAATAAGGTCATCACCTGGTACAACGGGTACAGCTCCATGGTGCTGGCCATCCAACGCCAACCCGGCACCAATACCATCGAAGTGGTGGACAACATCCGGCGACTCCTGCCGACCTTTCGCAAAGAGATCCCGCAGTCCATCCATCTGCTCACCCTCTACGACGCCTCGATCTCTATTCGCGACTCGGTGGACGACGTCAAGTTCACCCTCTACCTGACCCTCTGCCTGGTGGTGCTGGTCATTTTCCTGTTCCTGCGCAATATTTCCGCCACCATCATTCCCAGCCTGGCGCTGCCTATGTCGATCGTGGGTACGTTCTCGGTGATGTACCTGCTCAAGTACACCGTGGATAACCTCTCGCTGATGGCGCTGGTGCTGGCGGTGGGATTTGTTGTGGACGACGCCATTGTCATGCTGGAAAACATCGTCCGCCACCTGGAAATGGGCGAGGACGTTGTGGAAGCGGCGCTCAATGGGTCGAAGGAAATCAGCTTCACCATTCTCTCCATGACGCTTTCACTCGCTGCGGTCTTCATCCCCGTGCTTTTCATGGGAGGCATTCTGGGGCGGCTGCTGCGCGAGTTCTCCGTGACCATCATGTCGGCGATCCTGGTTTCGGGCGTGGTTTCGCTCACGCTTACTCCCATGCTTTGCAGCCGCTTTCTGCGTCACGCCAAGCCGGAGGAGCACGGGTTTCTATTCAACCTTTTCGAACACGGCCACCAGCACATGCTGGCCGCCTATGATTGGAGCTTGCAGAAGGTTTTACGGCATCGCCTGGTCACTTTCGTTCTCTCGCTGGCCATTATTGGCGTCACGGCCTGGCTGTTCATCCGCATCCCCAAGGGATTCCTTCCCTCGGAAGACGGTGGCCACATCATGGGCGTTACGATGGCGCAGCAGGGCATTTCCTTTGATTCGATGCGCGCCCATCAAAAGGTTCTCACCAACGTCCTGGTGGAAGACCCCAACGTGGATAACATCATCTCTTTTGCGGGAGCGGGGGGGCCGGGAGGCGGCGGGAACTCCGGCTTCTTCTTCCTTGACCTGAAGGAGCGCCCCAGCGGGCGTGTGCAGATGGTGGAATGGTTTAAGGATCGGCTGCACATTCCCTACCCGCACGATCCGCAATATCGCTACCTCGATACCGACCAGGTCATGCAATATTTGCGCCCCCGGCTTTTTGGCGTCCCCGGCATCATTGCCTACATGCAGAACCCGCCTCCGATTCAAATCGGCGGCCACTTTACCAACAGCGAATACCAGTTCACCCTGCAAGGGCCGGACACCAAGGAGCTTTACCCCGCCGCCCTGAAACTGGCCAGCGAGATGCGCTCGGTTCCGGGACTTCAGGATTTGAATACCGATCTCCAGGTCAGCAACCCGCAGGTGAATGTGGAAATCGACCGAGACAAGGCCACTTCCCTGGGAGTGAACGCCTACCAGGTGGAAGACGCATTGGAAACGGCCTACAGCTCGCGCCAAATTTCCACCATCTATACGCCCAACAATGAGTATTGGGTGATGGCCGAACTCCTGCCCCGGTACCAGATGGACCCGCAGGCGCTCTCTATGCTTTACGTCCGCTCCAGCAGCGGGCAAGAGGTGCCGCTCCGCGCCGTCTCCAAGTTCACCCAGTCACTTGGCCCCTTGCAGGTGAATCACACCGGGCAGTTGCCGTCCGTCACCGTGTCGTTCAATTTGCAGCGCGGCACGGCGCTTGGCGATGTTGTCAACCGCGTTGAGCAGATCGCCCGGCAGACGCTGCCCTCCGACCTCACCGCCAACTTTGAAGGCGCCGCGCAGCAGTTCGAATCCTCCCTGGTCGGCATGGGCGTTCTGTTGCTTATTACCATCCTGGTCATCTACATCGTGCTGGGGATTCTGTATGAGAGCTTCATTCATCCGCTCACGATTCTCTCCGGCCTGCCTTCCGCGGCGCTGGGAGCCCTGCTCACGCTGATGTACTTCGGCTATGAACTCGATCTCTACGGATTCGTCGGCATCATCATGCTGGTGGGTATCGTCAAGAAAAACGCCATCATGATGATCGACTTTGCCCTCGATGCGGAACGAAACGCCGGCAAAACGACGGAAGAAGCCATTTACTACGGAGCCTTGGTGCGCTTCCGGCCCATCATGATGACGACCATGGCGGCACTGATGGGAACCCTGCCCATCGCGGTGGGCTTTGGCGCGGGCGCGGAAGCGCGACGCCCCCTGGGTCTGTGCGTCGTGGGCGGGCTGGTCTTCTCCCAACTCATCACCCTATACATCACGCCTGTCTATTACACCTACCTCGACTCGTTCCAGAAATGGATGCAAGGCCTCTCCCGCCGCAAGGTACGCATCACCGTGAATGGGCAACACGTCGTGGGGACCAGAACATAGGGAAGGAGCCACCGCCTATTTTGCGGTGGCCGTTTCCGGGGGACCTTCGATCCGGGATTGCGACTATAGTGGGAAGCCGAAAAGCGCGGACTGGACAATCCTTTCGGCATAAGCGCATTGCGCCAGAGTGAGGTAGGGGCCAGCCACCTGAGTCCGCGAGGCTCGATAAACCCTGGCATGTTCTTCTGACCAGAAGAACAGGGTTTTCTCTCAATAATCGTGGATGATATTCGCGCCTTTGAATGTCTTCCAATCAACCTCCGGCTCAAAAATCAACGGTTCGGCATCCTTTTCCTTGACCTGGGAATTCAACTCGCTGTCCACGGTGATGTGAAGTGCCTTCCCACAATGGGCGCACGCGGATTCGATTTCAACGGAAAGCTTTTGTCCCCTGAGGCGCCCTTGCACGAAGGGCGTTGCGAATGCATCTTCTGCTCAGGCGCCGTGGGCGCGTTCTCCCGTGCTGAACTTCAAGCGATGCGGCGTGCGATCGGTGGTGACCGGAAATGCCCAACTGATTTCTCCAGCCTCATTCCGAACCAGGAAAAAGAGGTGGCGTTCGAGGTCTTCCACAATCGCTTGAGCCTTGGGAAGAGGAAGCCCGAGCGCGGATACGAGCCGATTCACCTTAATGGGCCGGCTATTTTCGTGAGGTATTTCTCGAACCACAAAGTTGCGCACCGCGTGATGTTCCGGTGTCATAAAGGCGAGCCTGGTCGCGAAGGATTCCGGAATTTTGGCGAGCGCAGCCTTGAAGCCATCATCGAGGATTCGGCTTATGGTCTCTCCACTTCCCACGAAGAGCGTGTTGGGATCCGATTTTTCTAAAATCATGTGCAGAATTCCTTCCTAAGGCGGACCACCGCCGGCCCCCTTCTTCCCACCTCGCGGGCGAGAAAACCAAGCTAGCGGGTCACGATTTGCAGAACGCTGTCGTTCGGGTCCGGGGCCGTGAGGGGCACCTGAATGGTCAACTTCGCGTCATCCTGCCGCCATCGCAGTTTTCTCTTGTCGCCCAAAACGGTAATCTGCGCGATGCGCCCCTGGAACCCCGGAACTTCCAATAGGCTTTCCGGGGGCCAATCGAACACATGGACGTACACAATATTGCCCTTGGCCGTAGTCTTGCCATACGCCAGGTTTTGCAACGGGCCGTAAATCGTCCCGTAAATGGAGTCCCCGTAAACCTTCATCCACTGTCCCATGGCCTGGAGGCGCTCCACGAATTCAGGCTGGATCGTCCCTTCCGGAGTCGGTCCCACATCCAAGAGAAAATTTCCACCCTTGCTCGCCACGTTGACCAAGTCCCGGATGAGCTCCTTTGCCGACTTGTATTGCGTATCGTTTTTGTTATAGGCCCAGGTGCCGTTGATGGTCATGCAGGTTTCCCAGAGCTGAAAGTCGTCGGGCGCCGGCACGGCGGGTGGGGTTGACTCCGGGTTTTTCGTAGTGCCTTGCAATTTTTCGGCGGCGCTTTTGGTGGGAATCTGGTCAGGGATGAATTGCTCGGGGGTGGCAAAATCGCCGGGCACGCCGAGCCGATTGTTCACCAGCGTGGCGGGCTGAATCTGGCGGACGAGGCTCAGGACGTGGTCGCCATTGTACTTTTCCTGATGATCGAGCCCGTCAAACCACACCACGGCAACCGGCCCGTACTCGGTGAGGAGTTCCCGCAGTTGGGCATCCATGTAATCGAGGTAGGTCGCCCACTCCGGCCGAGCGGGATCGCCGTGCCAGGTGTCCTTGACGGGTTTGGAAATATCCCGAAAGCCCGGATGATGCATATCCGGAGGTGAGTAGTAGAAACCCAACGGCATATTCGCAGCGTGAGCGGCTCTCGCGAGCATGGCCGTAACATCCCGGCCATAAGGAGTTTTGGTGATTTTATAATCCGTCAGCGAAGTGTCAAACATGCAGAATCCGTCATGGTGTTTGGTGGTAAATACCATGTAGCGCATTCCGGCATCCGAAGCCAGACGCACCCAGGCTTGGGGATCAAACTGGACCGGATTAAATTGCTTGTAAAGCGACACGTATTCGGCTTCGGTGATGTTCCAATGGGCCTCGGGTTCCATGATCGGCCAGGAAGCCTCCACGCTGGCCACCGAATATGGACCCCAATGGATGAACATGCCGAGCTTGGCCTGCGTGAACCACGCGGTCCGCTGCGCCTCGGATTTTGGGTTCGAGGGAGGCGTGGCGGCTTGCTGAGCCTTGGTTACGGACAATAAGCCGAGGAGAAGAGTGCACCCCGTCAGGGTAAGAACCCAGCCTGATCTCCCGGCTTGGTTACTTGCCATACTTTCGCTCCTTGTGGCGTCCGGTCACTGATTGGTGCCGACGCGCTGCCGAAATCTCTTGCCTGAGAAACCAGACTCCCCGGCACGGCAGCACAGGGAGTATAAACGCGGTCAGGGCTAAATTGGAGTGGAGATTTATGGTACGCGGCGGAGCGACGGTTCTACCCTACAAGACGTGTCTGGAATCCGTTGTTCCCGATGCGACCTTAGGCTCCCGGGAACACATCAATGAATAATCTCACCAAACTTCTTAAGTGATCAGTACTGGCGCTAGCGCAACTGTCCAATCTGATAGGCAAGGACTGCAGACTGAATCTGGAAATCGTACTTGGCGCTGGTGTCGGCGATTTGCGCCTGGGTCAGATTCAGTTGTGCCTGGGAGAGTTCAACAATCGAGCTGAGTCCGAGTTTGTAACGGCCTTGCGCGAGGTCAAGCGCCAGGGTGGCCTCCTTCAGCAACTGGGCGGTTACGGCAAGGCGCTGATAGGCAGTACCGGCGTCGAGCCAGGCGGTGCGCACATCGCGCCCGATGCGGTCGGCAAGATCGCGCATGGCCTGGTCGGCGGCTTGGGCGCGGAGGTTCGCTTCCTGGTGGCGGGCGGAATAGAGGAATCCGTTAAAAATCGGAATATTGACATTGATGCCGGCCGCGGCGTAGCGGTCGCTGAGCGGAACCTGGTAAGTCGGCGTGAGACCCGCCTCGCCCGTCGCGCTGATGGTAGGCATCCACAAATCACGTTCGGCGCGGGCATAACGCAGCGCCGCCTCGTGGCTGAAGCGCGCACTCGAGAGGTCGGGCCGGGTTTGGAGGGCCTGCACGATCAAGTCGGTGGGGTCAGCAGATGGGGCGGGGGGCATCGGCTCTTCGCTGAGATCGAACGCTTGAGGATTGGCGAACCCCAGGGCGGTGGCCAATTCCGCGTAAGAGGCTTTCTCGTTGTTTTGCGCTTGCACCAGCAACAACTGCGCCTGCGCCAAGTCCACCTCGGCAAAGCTTACGTCCACGAGTGACCGCAGCTTGTTCTTCTCGAGGGTGGTGATCTGATCGGCAAGAATCCGGCGCGCTTTCACCGTTTCCTGGGCAACCTTGAGGACGGCCTCGGCGCGAAGAACGCCATAGTAGGCGCGATTGACGGCCAGCAGCACGTCCTGTGCGGTCTGCTGCGCGCTCGCGGAAGCGGCCTTCGCTCCCAGCCGCGCCGAGCCCACCAGGTTCGACGTGCGCCCGAAGTCGGTAATGAGCTGGTTGACTTCCAGGCCGTTCGATTCACGGTTGTAGATGATCGGGTTGTTCAGGAAGCCTGCGTCGATGCGGCTATTCGGCAAGGCTCCGACCCCCGTGAGACTTGCTGTGGCGGTGGGGTAATAGGCCGACTTCTCTTCGCGGGCGACTTGCTTGGCGGCTTCCGCATCGAAGGTAGCTGCCTGCAACAGGGGATGGTTGCGCAACGCCATGGCCTCCGCGTCTTTCAAGGAGAGCTTGGGCACCGGGGCTTGTTGCGGGAAAGCACATTGTGCACACGGTATCACCAGGCTCTGGAGGATGCAGGACACGGACAGAATGGCGGTGCGTCGAAGGTCAAAATGTCTCATTCCCCAATCTCCTTGGGTCCATGGGTCGGACTTACTGTCTTTCGGCCGTACACGAGCAGATAGGCGGCGGGAACGATAAAAATGGTTAAAATGACCGAAGAAGTCAGCCCGCCGATGATGGCGCGCGCCATGGGCGTGTACTGCTCGGCGCCCGTGCCCAATTTCATCGCCATCGGAATCATGCCGATGATGGTGGCAAGCGAAGTCATCAGGATGGGCCGCAGGCGCACGCGGCACGCGGTAATCACCGCGTCGGCGGGCGACATCCCTTGCGTTTCCAGGTTATGCGCGAAATCCACAATCAGGATGCTGTTGGAATCGGCGATGCCGATGAGCATCAGCACGCCCATTAACGACATCACGTTCAGGGTGCTGTGCGTGAGTGGGAGGATTACCAATACCCCGATGAACCCCATGGGAATAGCCAGCATGATCAAGAGGGGATCGGTGAACGAACGAAACTGCGCCACCAGAATGAGAAACAGCAGCGTAAAAGAGAGCAGGAAGCCTAGTCCGAAACTGGTGAAGGAGGCTTCCATGCCTTCCACCATGCCGCGCAGCTTGATGCGCACGTTTGATGGATACGTGGCATGGTCCAAAATTTCTCGAATCGAGTGCCTGACCTTACCCAGGTCCTCTCCGGCCGGCGTCACGTAGACGTCGGTGACTCTTTGAATCTGGTAGTGGTCCATTTCCGTCGGCGTCTGAATAAAGCCTAACTTAACAACGTTACCTAACACCGTAATGGGCCTTGCAGAATGGGATGGTCGTTGCGGCTGAGCTTTGACCTGGGGCAATTGCTTCGCACACGTCCAAGCCGTCTTCGGCGGATCGCCCAGAGGTCCGGTCCCATGCCACCGGTGATCCGACAGAACAGGTCCGCAGCCGGTATCCTTCTTCCGGGGCGAAGCTCCTCGCAAGGGGATATTCTTAAGGTCCATAAAGTCATGGATGGCGGGTGAGCCGTTCTCAAAGTATTGGACGGTCAAAAAGTAGTCGTTCCCGGTTTTCCGGTCCACCCAGTAGTTGGGGGCGATCATCAGATTGGAATTCAGGGCGGTGATGACGTTGTCCACCACGTCCTTCTGGCTCAGCCCCAACTCCCCGGCGTGCACCCGGTCCACGTCCAAGCGTATGGCGGGATAGTTCATGTCCTGGGGAATGTAAACTTGCCCCACTCCCCGCACGCCCCCCATCTGCCGCGCCAGGTCCTGGGCAATGGCGTAGCTCTGCGGCAAATCTCCGCTGCTCACCTGCACGTCAATGGGCGCCGGCATCCCCATGTTCAAGATCGCATCCACCATCGAGCCGCTGGAGAAAAACGTCCGTATCTCCGGATATTGCCGGCTGATCTCCTCCTGCACCTGCTGCATGTAATCGAAACTGCTGCGCCGGTGCTCATCCTGCAATTCCACCTGCACGGTGGCGGTGTAGGGCCCGGCGTTGGTGGTGTAGAGGGAGGAGAAATCCGGCACCACCCCAATGTTGGAGACCACCAGCTTGAAGTCGTGGGGATCAACGACCTTGCGGATGAGATTCTCCACTTTGGCCACGTACTCATTGGTCACCTCGATCCGCGTGCCGGTGGGCACCTTGAGGTTGATGGTGAATTGTCCGGCGTCGGTGCGCGGGAAGAAGGCCAAGCCCAGAAAGGGGTAAATCGCCAGGCTGGCCAGGAACAACCCGGCCAAAATTGCGACGGTGCGCCCCGGCCGCACCAATGCCCGGCGCACCCAGTATTCGTAATAATCCAGCAGCTTGTTGAACATCCGGTTGAACCCGGCGTTAAACCTGTCCCACCAGGACCGGTCCGCCGGCGTTGTGGGCTCGACTTCATACTCGCCTTTTTCCTGTCCGTGCCCCTCCGCGTGCGGCACCTGCTTCAAAAAACGCGAGCAGAACAGCGGAATCACCGTCATCGCCACCACGAAAGATGCCAGGAGGGAGAGGCAAAAAGCCAAGGCCAGGGCGGAGAAGAGAAATTTGCTCACGCCATAGAGAAACACCACCGGCAGAAAATCCACCACGTCGACCAAGGTCGCGGCGAGGACGGCCAAATTCACTTCCGCCCCTCCCACTTCGGCGGCGATTTTGGGTAAGGCGCCCATCTCCAGATGACGATAGATGTTCTCGAGCGAGATCACCGAATTGTCGATCACGCGTGAAAAGGCCAGCGCGAGGCCCCCAAGGATCATGGTGTTCACCGTGCTGCCCATGAGATTCAGCACCACAAAGGTGGCCAGGGCGGAAATCGGGATGGAAAGCAGAACTGCCGTGGTGGCGCGAAAGCTGCCGAGGAAGAGGAGAATCATGATGCTGGTGAGGAAGAGCCCGAGGAGGCCCTCGTGCAGCACGGTGTGGATCGCTTCCTTGACGTACACGGATTGGTCGAACACCAAGCTGGGGATCATCTGCTTGGGAATGTCAAACAAGTGGCCGATCATGTCACGAATCCCGTTGACCACCTCAATGGTGTTGGTGTCGCCCCCCTGCTTCATGATGGGGATGTAACACGATTTCTGGCCGTCCACGCGCACGATGTTGTACTGAATCTGATTGGCATCCTCGGCCTTCCCCACGTCCCCCACCGTAACCCAGGAGGTCCCCGCGGTCTTGATGGGGACCGCGTTCAAGTCCTTCACCTGGTTCACCAGGCTATTGGAATAGGCGAAGTAGTCGTAGGGGCCCATCTTTACGTCCCCGGCAGGCAGGATCAGGTTGGATTGGTTCACCGCGTCCACCACGTCCATGGGCGTCATCTGGCGCGATAGGAGCTTGTAGGGGTCCACGTACACCATGGCCTGCCGGTACTTCCCGCCAAACGGCGGGGGGATCTCCGCCCCCTTCACCACCGCGATCTGGTTGCGAATGGCGAACTGCGCGTAGTCGTGAAGTTGGGTTTCGGTGAGCCCCTCGCCTTTCACCGTCACCAGGCAAACCGGCAGGCTGGAGGCATCGAACTTCAGCACCACGGGTGGCAGGGTTCCCGGAGGCAGGCGCTTCAGGTCGGCCAGGGCCAGGTTGGAGATTTCCGTCACATCGGCGTCGGCGCTGGTTCCCGGCTGGAAGTAGATCTTGATAATGCTCACCCCCAGCAGGGAACGCGATTCCATGTGATCGATGCCGCTGGCCAGGGTGAAGAAGCGCTCCAGCGGATTGGTGATGTCGATTTCGATGTCCTGGGGAGGCATGCCGGAATAGAACGTGGCCACCACCACTTCCGGGATGTTGATGGGCGGGAACAGGTCCACCGGCATGCGCGCCACGCTGGTCACCCCCAGGACCAGAAGCACCAGGCAAACCACGATGATGAAGTAAGGATTGCGAATTGAGAATCTTGGCATAACCCTTTACACCCGACTTTCAGAAACTGTCCGTGGTCCGTTGTGAGTTGCCCGTGGTTTGTGGTCTGTTTTCATTTCTCTACAACTGCCGGATTGCGCAGAGCGCAGCTCTGCGATTCGCGTCCATCTCCCCCCGCTGAAACTCCAGACGCAGAGCTGCGCTCTGCGCAATCCGGCAGTCATGAAAATCGCCCCTACGCCACGACCACACGGGCGGGACGCCCGTGCCACGACTGCCTACTGCTCCGCCGCCGGTTGCGGCCGGTTCCCATACACCAGCAAGTAGGCCGCGGGAACAATAAAAACGGTCAGGACCACGGAGGCCATCAAGCCGCCAATAATGGCGCGCGCCAGGGGCGCATACTGTTCGCTTCCCGTGCCCATTTTGAGGGCCATGGGCACCATGCCGATAATCGTCGCGAACGAAGTCATCAGGATGGGACGCAAGCGCACCCGGCAGGAAGTAATGACCGCATCCTCAACGGATTTTCCCTCTTCCTCCAGGCGGTGGGCGAACTCGACAATCAGGATGCTGTTGGACGCCGCGACGCCCACCAGCATCAGGACTCCCATCAGCGACATCACATTGAGCGTCGTGGCCGTCAGGGGGAGAATCACCATCACGCCGATAAAGCCCATGGGAATCGCCAGCATGATGAGCAAGGGGTCCTTAAAGGACCGGAATTGTGCCACCAAAATGAGATACAGAAGCACCACCGATAACGTCAGTCCCAACGCGAAACTATGGAACGATGCCGTCATGCCTTGCACCATCCCGCGCAAATCCACCCGCACATTGGCCGGTCGACTCGTCTTACCTAAAATGCTGCGAATGGCATCCGTGACCTTCCCCAAGTCCTCTCCCGCCGGCGTCGCGTAAACATCGGTGATTCTCTGAATTTGGTAATGATCGATCTCCGTGGGGGTCTGGATTGGGTCCAGTTTCACGACGCTGCCGAGGGTGGTGGGCTCGGTCAGGTTGGGCGCTCGCAAGGGGATATTCTTAAGGTCCATAAAGTCATGGATGGCGGGTGAGCCGTTCTCAAAGTATTGGACGGTCAAAAAGTAGTCGTTCCCGGTTTTCCGGTCCACCCAGTAGTTGGGGGCGATCATCAGATTGGAATTCAGGGCGGTGATGACGTTGTCCACCACGTCCTTCTGGCTCAGCCCCAACTCCCCGGCGTGCACCCGGTCCACGTCCAAGCGTATGGCGGGATAGTTCATGTCCTGGGGAATGTAAACTTGCCCCACTCCCCGCACGCCCCCCATCTGCCGCGCCAGGTCCTGGGCAATGGCGTAGCTCTGCGGCAAATCTCCGCTGCTCACCTGCACGTCAATGGGCGCCGGCATCCCCATGTTCAAGATCGCATCCACCATCGAGCCGCTGGAGAAAAACGTCCGTATCTCCGGATATTGCCGGCTGATCTCCTCCTGCACCTGCTGCATGTAATCGAAACTGCTGCGCCGGTGCTCATCCTGCAATTCCACCTGCACGGTGGCGGTGTAGGGCCCGGCGTTGGTGGTGTAGAGGGAGGAGAAATCCGGCACCACCCCAATGTTGGAGACCACCAGCTTGAAGTCCTTGGGATCAACGGCCTTGCGAATCAGGTTCTCCACCTTGGCCACGTACTCATTGGTCACCTCGAGGCGCGTCCCGGTGGGCACCTTGAGGTTGATGGTGAATTGTCCGGCGTCGGTGCGCGGGAAGAAGGCCAAGCCCAGAAAGGGGTAAATCGCCAGGCTGGCCAAAAACAGCCCCGCCAGAACGGCCACGGTCAGCCCCGGTCGAACCAAAGCGCGGCGCACCCAGTATTCGTAATAATCGAGGAACTTGCCAAACATCCGGTTGAACCCGGCATTAAACCTCTGCCCCCGGGAGAGGCTTTTGTAGGGGCCAGCGGCGCTGGCCCCAGGCCGAACGCTGTTCGGCCCTACGTCGTCCCCTTCGGTGTGGGGGGCGTGCTGCAGGAATCGCGAGCAGAACAGCGGAATCACCGTCATGGCGACGAAATAGGAGGCAAAGAGGGAAATGACGACGGCCAGGGCCAGTGCCGAGAAAAGATACTTACTCACGCCGTAGAGGAAGGTGACGGGGAAAAAGACGACCACGGTGGTGAGTGTAGCTGCCAGCACCGCCATGCTGACCTCATTACCTCCGGCCTCCGCGGCGGCCTCCGGCATTGCGCCCGTTTCCAAGTGGCGATAGATGTTCTCGAGGGAGATCACCGAGTTATCGATGACCCGCGAAAAAGCCAGCGCCAAGCCTCCCAGGATCATGGTGTTGATCGTGCTCCCCATCAGGTACAGCACTACGAAAGTCGCCAGCGCCGAAAGGGGAATGGAGAGAAAGACCGCGGAAGTCGCTCGCAGGCTTCCCAGAAACAACAGAATCATGATGCTGGTAAGCATGAGTCCGATGAGGCCTTCGTCAAGGAGAGTCTTGATGGCTTCCTTGACGAAGGTGGATTGATCGAACACCAAGCGCGGGATCATCTGCTTGGGGATGTCGAACAGGTGGCCGATCATGTCACGAATCCCGTTGACCACCTCAATGGTATTGGTATCACCCCCCTGCTTCATGATGGGGATGTAACACGATTTCTGGCCGTCCACCCGCACGATGTTGTACTGAATCTGATTCGCATCCTCGGCCTTCCCCACGTCCCCCACCGTAACCCAGGAGGTCCCCGCGGTCTTGATGGGGACCGCGTTCAAATCCTTCACCTGGTTCACCAGGCTATTGGAATAGACGAAGTAGTCGTAGGGGCCCATCTTTACGTCCCCGGCAGGCAGGATCAGGTTGGATTGGTTCACCGCGTCCACCACGTCCATGGGCGTCATCTGGCGCGATAGGAGCTTGTAGGGGTCCACGTACACCATGGCCTGCCGGTACTTCCCGCCAAACGGCGGGGGGATCTCCGCCCCCTTCACCACCGCGATCTGGTTGCGAATGGCGAACTGCGCGTAGTCGTGAAGTTGGGTTTCGGTGAGCCCCTCGCCTTTCACCGTCACCAGGCAAACCGGCAGGCTGGAGGCATCGAACTTCAGCACCACGGGTGGCAGGGTTCCCGGAGGCAGGCGCTTCAGGTCGGCCAGGGCCAGGTTGGAGATTTCCGTCACATCGGCGTCGGCGCTGGTTCCCGGCTGGAAGTAGATCTTGATAATGCTCACCCCCAGCAGGGAACGCGATTCCATGTGATCGATGCCGCTGGCCAGGGTGAAGAAGCGCTCCAGCGGATTGGTGATGTCGATTTCGATGTCCTGGGGAGGCATGCCGGAATAGAACGTGGCCACCACCACTTCCGGGATGTTGATCGGCGGGAACAGGTCCACCGGCATGCGCACCACACTCGTTACCCCAATGACCAGCAAGGCCAGGCAACAAACGATGATGAAATACGGATTGCGGATCGAGAAACGTGGCATAAGTCTCCCTCTAGGCGGAAAGGCTGACAGCTTACAGCCGACAGCTAACAGCGAGCCCGGCCCTCGCCCCCAAGCCCGTAGCAGACCCCCGTTTTTGGGGTCCGCGGTTCTTACCACGCAAAAACCACAAATCGTAATGTCCGACGTCAGACCATAGGTTTGAGCCCGAGTCTCGGTAAGAGCCGCAGACCTCAAAGGCGGAGGTCTGCGCTACGGACGCCGGCTCCCTGCCGCCTGCCTACTGCCCTCCGCCTCCGTGGTATTGCAGCATCTGAACGGCTTGCGGACGCACCACTTCGCCCGGTTTAAGGCCGCTGCGATCGCTGACGATCACGGCTTCGCCTTCCGCGAGGCCGGAGACAACTTCCGCGTCGGTGGAGGTTTCGAGGCCCAGGGTGATTACCCGATCCTCGACCTTGCCGTTGGGACTCACCACATAAACCGTGGTTTGGTCGCCCTCATGGTTCACCGCCTCCAGAGGCACCACCCGAACGTTGTCTTTCGCTTCCAGGGTCAGCGTGGTCTCGGCATACATTCCCGGCATCAAAAGCCGGCCGGGGTTGGCAACGTCAACCTCGGTGTGCATGGTGCGCGTGTCTGCCTGCACGTCCACGGAGAAGCGGGCCACTTTGCCCGGAAAAGAACGGTTTAGAGACGGCACCTTAACCTCGACGGGATCGCCGACCCGGATGTAGCGCACCGAGGACTCGGGAACCGGGATCACCAAACGAAACAAGTCATCCTGCGATAGCCGGACGAGGGGCATGGCCTGCGTGCTGGAGCTGGTGCCGGCCTGCATCAAAGTTCCCTGGTTGGCGTACCGCTGGGTCACCACGCCGGCGAACGGCGCGGTGATGCTCGCATAAGCGAACAACGCCTGGTCGTGAATGAGCTTGGACTTGTCCACCAGGAGCGCGCTCTGGGAGGCCGCCAGCGATGACTCGGCCGCGTCCACCTGGGAAGCCGCCGCCAGGTCTTTGCCTTGCGCATCATCAACTTCCTGCTGGGCCACCAAGCCCGGCTGGCTCTGGAAGACGCCATTCAAGCGGGTATATTCGAGATGGAGAGCTGTGTACATCGCTCGATAACGTTTCAGTTGGTGCTCGGCGCGGGAGACTTCGTCCGCGGCGTTCTTGTTGGAGGCTTCATCCACTTGTAACTGCGCCTCGAGCTCCGGAATCTCCAGGGTGGCCATTAATTGACCCGCGTGCACATGGCTGCCGTAGTCGACATACAAGTTTTTGACAAAGCCTGACTCTTTCGCGTAGACGTCGATTTCCTGGAAGGGAACGAGCTCTGAGGAAAGGGTAATCTGCCGCTGAAGCGATTTCCGGGTTACTTTCGTCACCCCAACCGTCACCGCCTCCGCGGCATCGCTTTTGGCTCGAACCTTGCCGCAAGAGGGAAGGAGCAGGAGCGAGATGACCAGCAGGCTGAATGCCGCCCAGCGCATCTCGTAGGGGCACCCCTCGTGGGTGCCCTCCACAAGGGTACCCACGAGGGGTGCCCCTACGACCTGTTTGGATGTACGCTTGTTCATTATTTCCACGGTTTTGCTCCATCACGAAGGGAATCCGGGTTAACGTCGAGGATATCCTTGAGCCCCCGGCGGAATTCCTCCTGGGTGGTTCCGGGGTTCCTGGACAACTCGATCAATTGCTGTTTCTTTTCGCGAATCACCTTCGCCACCGCCGGCAGTTTCAGCGCCAGCTCGGGCGGGACCGTCAGGACGCCATGCCGGTCACCATGAATTAAATCGCCGGGTCGAATCGTGAGCCCGCCGACTTCCACCGGCCTGCCATATTCAACCACGTGGATATAGGCGCGCGAGAGGGCCAGGCGTCCCGCGAAAACCTGAAAGCCGCTGGCTTCGATTTCGTGCAGCTCTCGCGCCGCGCCGTTGGTGATCGCTCCCACGCAACCCAAGGCCATCAAGATACTGGCGTGAACCTTCCCGAAGTAGGCTCCGGTTCCGGCTGGGTTATCAATGTCTTGCATCACCACCACGCGCGGAGCCGGAGTGCTGCCGATGTGTTTCCACCAGTCGGTGCGCTCCTCGTAGCGGCTGCCCACGATGGGGGGATCGGCCGAACGGACTTTGCAAGTGGCCGCGTAGCCCACCAGGGGAGGAAGGCTCTTGAAGAGGCAGCGAAAGCCGGCGGTGGCAAACCCTTCATTCCGCAAGCGGACGCCGAAACTTTCAATGGCGTCGGCAACGAGACACGTCTCGAAGGTTTTGAGCTGCTGGATCTGCTCGGCGGTCAATGGTGTTGGCATGGCTCTACTCCCCTCAAAAGATTCTCGCTCCTTCCGAAAGGTCTTTGCCCGCATCTTCCGCGGCATAGTCGGATAAGTACCGGTTACTCCTCCCGCGAAGCAAACTGCGAAGCCTACGCCGCGCCTTGTGGAGTTGTGACTTCGAGGTTCCCTCGCTAATGCCTAACATTCGGGCAATTTCCGCGTGGGCATAGCCCTCCACGTCGTGAAGGGAGAACACCCGGCTAAAGCCCAGCGGCAACTGGGCCATTGCCCGTTCCAAATCCATACGGTCAATGGCGCCGACCGGAGTCGCCTCCGGATCGACCAATTGCTCGGGAGAATGCGCAGATGGCTCGCCCAACTCGTCCCTCTCGCCAATCGAGCTCTCGACGCGCGACTTCTTGCGGAGCCGCATGAGCACGACGTTGATGGTCAGGCGGTGTAGCCAGGTCGCAAATGCGGATTCACCCCGGAAGGTGTCAATCTTGCGAAAGAGCTGCATGAAAACTTCCTGCGTGACGTCCTCCGCGTCGGACTTATTCCACAGCATGTGCCAGCACAAGCTGTACACGCGTCGGCCGTACATTTGATAAAGGCGCTCAAAGTCCACCGCCCCACCCGAGCGGGGTATCTCCCTCGCGCCCCAGCGCATCACCTTTGCCGGGCTGGGAGCGGTTTGCACATTGTTTCCTAACACGGTCACCTCCTCCGAGGGCTCTCCTTCTCCCGGCCGACGGCCAACCTTTCGTCCACCCTCCGGGCAGGCACACGATGGCCTGCTGCATGCTCTCCACTTCGTCATGGGGAAAAAGCCAGTAGTCGAACATCTCTTCGCCTCGCTTTTTGTGATGTCCCGGGGCCGCAGGTGCATACGGTCTCCGGAGGTTAAGACAACGCGCCGCAACAACGAGCGCAACCAAACGTGTTCGAAAACTGAAAAGGGACGGAGTTAGCCGAGAGTGGGTGGAGATCGGAAGTGGCGGATGGGAACGACGAGGGAGAGCAGGGGAGGAATTGTTTCCTCGTGCGGGAAATAGATCGATGGGGGTGGGGCCAGCGCCTCTTCTGGAGTAGCTTGGGGCGCTTGGGCCAAAGAGGTGACGCGCAGCTTGCAGGCATCCTGACCCTCCGACTGGGTCATGTAACCGGCCTTCCAGAGGTGCCACGGCGCGCTGCAAGCGTGCAGACAGGGCGTTCGCGTGGCGGTGGAAAGAACAACTACCCCGGCCAGTAATAGCAAAACACTGACCGCCATGAGCCGCCGCGAGCGCAAGAGGATTCGGGTCATTTTTTCAATGAAATGTGCCAAGGGTACCCTGCAACCTTTATATAATGCCATTGAATTCGTCGCCCGGCAAGGTCATTCGGGAGTGCCTCAGGTCGACGATGTAGCGGCGAGTTTACCTCGCCACGATGATGTAGCGGCGAGTTTACCTCGCCACGATGATGTAGCGGCGAGTTTACCTCGCCAAATGGCGGCGTCCCGATAAGATCGGGACAGGTTCCGCCGCCTCTCCAACAAACTGAGAGCACGCTCCCTGGGCGGTATCAATCGCCGTACACCTCGATTAGAAACACCTTGTGCCCAAAAAGATGTCCGTCAGGGGAATAACCCCGCGCTTGTGCGGGCATTTTTCATCATATAAGATGACGATTTGCGGTTCCGAACATCCAAAATAGTAGAGACGCGCGACTTCATTTGGAGGTGTGGCCTTGGCAGAAGCTCCCCAGTACGACCTGGTAGTGATCGGCAGCGGCCCGGGCGGATACGTGGCGGCGATCCGCGCCGGCCAGTTGGGCCTGAAAACGGCGATCGTTGAGAAAGACGACAAGGTTGGCGGAACGTGTTTGCAGGTAGGCTGCATCCCCACCAAGGACCTGCTGTTGAACGCGGACGTTTTAGATTACTTCAAGGAGGCCAAAGAATTCGGCATGGTGTGCCAGGATTTTTCCCTTGATTGGCAGGCGATCCTGGCACGCAAAACGAAGGTTGTCACCAAGCTGACGAAGGGCGTGGAGTTCCTGCTCAAAAAGAACAAGGCCGAATTGATCCGGGGTTTCGCGAAGATTTCCGGCCCCGGTCGAATCAGCGTGACCGACCCCAAGGGCGCGACGCAGGAAGTGACCGCGAAGAATATCGTGCTGGCCACGGGCTCGGAAGCGCGCATGTTGCCAGGCCTCCAGCCGGACGCCACAACGCTTCTCACCAACAAGGAGATTCTGAGCTTGCCGGCGATTCCGAAGTCGATGGTCATTATCGGCGCGGGCGCGGTGGGGGTGGAATTCGCTTCCATCTTCCAGCGTTTTGGGACCAAGGTGACGGTGCTGGAAATGCTGCCGCGCGCCGTGCCCCTGGAAGACGAGGAAATTTCCGCCGAGCTCGAGAAGTCGCTCAAGCACCAAGGCATCATCATCCAGACGCAGGCCAAGGTGGCTAAAGTTACGAAAACCGCGAATGGCATCGCGGTGGAGTACGCGGTGGGCGACGCGAAAGCGCAGACGGTGGAAGCGGAAACGTGCCTGGTGGCCGTGGGCCGTGCTCCCAACACCGCGAACATCGGACTGGAAAAAACCCGCGTGCAGCTCGAGCGCGGCTTCGTGAAAACCAACGGCTTCATGCAGACCGATGAGCCGGGCGTTTACGCCATCGGCGACATCGTGGCGAACAGCCCGCTGCTGGCCCACGTGGCCTCGATGGAAGGCATCGTGGCCGTCACCCATGCGGCCGGCAAACCCGCCGAGCCGATCAATCATCGGCAGATTCCGAATTGCACGTATACCGAGCCGGAAGTCGCCAGCGTGGGCATGACGGAGCGGCAGGCGCGCGAGGCCGGCCTCAAGGTCAAGATCGGGAAGTTCCCCTACGCGGCGGTCAGCAAGGCGACCATCCTGGGCGTGCGCGAGGGCTTCGTCAAAGTGGTCAGCGATGAGCACTATGGAGAAATTCTGGGCGTGCACATCATCGGGCCGCGCGCCACGGAAACCATTGCCGAAGCCGTCATGGCCATGCGCCTGGAAGGCACGGTTGACGACATCGCGCATACCATCCACGCGCACCCGACGCTGGCGGAAGCCATGGGCGAAGCCGCGCACGCAGCGGTGGATTGGGCGATACATATTTAGGTGTCAGGTGCCAGGTCTCAGGTGCCAGGTGTCAGGGAAAGAAGAAAAGGGTAAAGTGTAAAGGGTAAAATGCAAAAGAGTTTATGCTCTGGACATTACCATTGACACTTTACTCTTCACCCTGACACCTGGCACCTGATACCTGACACCTGACACCTGGTACCTGACACCTTCTTCCCATGCTCTGCAACCTCGAACAACTCGGGCTGGTGGACTACGCCGCGGCGCTTGAGGTGCAAAGGGAGCGGGTGGCGCAGCGCAAAGCCAGGACCATTCCCGATACGCTTCTCCTGCTCGAACACCCGCACGTGTACACGCTCGGCCGCAACGGCCGACAGGAAAACATCCTGGTGTCCGCCGAATGGCTCGCCTCGCGCGGCGCGCAGGTTTTCCATACCGACCGCGGTGGTGACGTGACCTATCATGGCCCTGGCCAATTGGTGGGTTATCCTATCCTCGATCTCACCCGGCACCGGCGCGACATTTCCTGGTACATGCGGTCGCTGGAAGAAGTTTTCATTCGTACGGCACATGATTTTGGGATTCGAGCCGGGCGGTCCGAAGGCGCGGCAGGTGTCTGGGTCGGAAACGATAAACTGGTAGCGATGGGCGTACACCTCTCGCGCTGGGTCACCTCGCACGGATTCGCGCTGAACGTCAACACCGATCTGCGCTACTTTGAGTGGATCGTTCCCTGCGGCCTGCAAGGCAAAGGAGTGACATCCCTCGCCAAGCTACTTGGCCACCCTGTCGAAATGGATGCTGTTGTGGAGCGCGTGGTGGAGCACTTTGGGAAAGTGTTCGGACTGGAAATGGTCGAAACGGTCTTCAAAACGGGGGGCGCCAGGTAAGGCCCGGGAAACGTGCCTAGTCGCGGTCGCTGGTGACCCATTGACGTCCGGCAGAATCAACGGCGGCCTTCCATTCTGTCGAGAAGCGCTCCAGAATTGTCGAGGTCAACGCCCGGGGCCACGCCGCCACCCTCCCGAGAAACTGGAAGCGTGACTCGCTTGCGGCGCATCCGCGGTTGGGACGCCGCCAGCATTAGCCGCAAGCCTTGTTCGATGAGAGAGGTCATGGTTTCACCCCTCTCGTGCGCGGCGCGTTTCGCTTGCCGGAAGAGGTTTTCGTCAAGGCGAACCGTGGTTCTCACATCTCGGAATGTATCAGCGGTATGTCAGTATGTCAAGGCAGGCGCCGCACGGTGGGAATGAAAGACGCCGCGGCCCGGGTGATGGAGCCTTGCGGGCGGTGTTGGGGGTGGGGGTATTGACTAGTCAACAGTCGAAAGTTGAAAGTTGAAAGTCCAAAAAGTTATAGTGTCGAAAGTTAAAAGTTGAAAGTAGAAGGTGACGTACTCTGACCTCTCAACCGTGACTTTTAACTTTTGACTTTCGACTGCCAACTTTGCAATGAGGTAGATCATGCCTACAAACGTCATCATGCCCCAAATGGGGGAGAGTGTCGCGGAAGGAACCATCACCAAATGGATGAAGAAAGTGGGTGAACACGTCGACCGCGACGAGCCGCTGTTTGAAATTTCCACCGACAAAGTCGACGCGGAAATTCCCTCCCCCGCCGCCGGTGTGCTGACCCAGATTCTGGTGAAGGAAAACGAGACGGTGGTGATCAACACGGTGGTGGCCGTCATCGATGGCGACGGCACAGGGGTTGCGGCTCCCGCGCCGGCCGAGGCCGCCGCCCCCAGTCCCGAAGCGCCCGCTTCTGCGCCGACGGCCATTCCGACGCCGTCGCCGGAGGAGCAGGAAAATGGCGAGGGCGGAGAAGTCCGCACTTCGCCTCTCGTGCGGCGCATCGCCCGGGAGCATAACGTGGATCTGAGCGAGGTGAAGGGCACGGGGTTAGGGGGCCGGGTCAGCAAGAAAGATATTCTGGATTACATCGACCAGCGCCGAGCAAGCGCTCCCTCGGCGGCGCCTCTGCCGGCGGTTGTTCCCGTACCCGTTGGGCAGACAACCGCACCGCCCGCGGCATTCACGGGAGCGACGCAGATGGTTCCCATGACGCCCATGCGCCGGCAGATTGCCGAGCACATGGTGATGAGCAAGCACACCTCCGCGCACGTATACACGGTGGTGGAAGTGGAAATGACGCGCGTGGTGGCGATGCGCGAGCGCTTTAAACAGGACTTCGAACAGCGCAATGGCATCAAGCTGACCTTTACGCCCTTCTTTATCCGCGCCGCGGTGGAAGCGATCAAGGAGTTGCCGGTCATTAATTCTTCGGTGGACGGGACCAACATCATTTATAAGCGCGACGTGAACATCGGCCTCGCGGTGGCGCTCGAAAATGGCTTGATTGTCCCGGTGATCAAGCGGGCGGACGAGAAGAATTTCCTGGGCGTGGCGCGCGCCGTGCAGGATCTTGCTGACCGCGCACGCTCCAAGCGCTTGAGCGTGGATGATGTCCAGGGCGGGACCTTCACGATTACCAATCCGGGCAGTTTCGGCGGGTTGTTTGGCTTGCCCATCATCCATCAGCCCCAGGTGGCCATCCTTGGAGTGGGCGCCATTGAAAAGCGCCCGGTGGTCCGCGACGACGCGATTGCCATCCGGCACATGGCCTATCTTTCCATTTCGTACGACCACCGCGTGATCGATGGAGCGGTGGCGGAACGGTTCATGGGGAAAATCAAACAGATTCTGGAGAACTGGGAAGAGGCGGTGCTTTAATCGGGTGATCGGGTGATCCGGTGATCGGATGATCGGATGATCGGGAGATCGGATGATCGGGAGATCGGATGAACACTGATAATCCGGTTATGCGGTGATCAGATGAATCGAGAGCAAATTTGCAATGGCGCTTTATTCACCCGATCACCCGATCATCCGATCACCGGATCTCCCGATTACTCCCCCGCGACGGGCACGCGATCAACGAGGGTTTCCAAGGCATCGAGGCAGGCATTCGGGTCCACGTTGTGGCTTTGGAGACTGGGCATTAATGGCGTCAGGTTCAGAGCGAAGAAACGTTTGCCCACTTCTTTCTGGCCGATCACGGCAAAATCCACGGCTACGGTTTGCAGAAGATTCATGCTGCGGTTCCCTTCCTGCCGCCACTTCGCCACATCTTGACGGAGAACTTCCTGAAGATAGTCCCCGAATTTCACCGTCTGGTCCTGGAAGCGGTCTCCGGCGAAGGCGTAAATGGTCAGCACGTCGGCCGCGTCAGTGTAAGTTCCGCAAGCCGTCACATACGGCCGATGGGCGATGCACTGCCAATTGGTTCCCTTGTTGAGCTTGCGAAGTTCCAGGCCCTCGAAGGGCAATCCGTCGATTCCATCGATACGGCCAATCGGCGTTACGGCATCTTTGCCGAGTTCCAGAATGGTGGCCATGGTGCAACAATGGCCCCCGCCGGAATACTGGCCCACGATGACATCCGGAATGCCCTTGCCGGTTAGGTTGCGGGTATAGAACGGGCGTGCCCGGCTTCCGGGGACGGAAAGGCCGCGGCGGCCGTTGAAGTCATAAAGAGCTGACCAAACATCTTTGGAGCCTTCCAGGGTTTCCATTTTGAAAGCCGGCTGGGCCGCTTGGTCGTAAACGACGAACCGTCCCGGGGCGAAGATCAACGGTGCGGGGGTGGCGCGATACAGCCCGGCGCGATAGGCGCCCAGGCGGAAGACTTTGAGCCGCTCGTAACCGGCGATCTCAGGGACCTGGCCACGTATGCCCGTGGTGGTCAGGATGAAATCCTCCGCGGAACTTGCGACGTCCTTCAGGTTAGCAGGATTCCACTTGCGCTGCACGGCAAGGACGGCCAACAAGATGGTGGCGGCCAGCGCAATGGAGACGATGCTCTCACCCTTCTGCATAAAAGATGGTCCGATGTCCGAAGCCCGCAGTCCGAAATCGAAAATGCAGTAACAAGTGGCGAGTGACGAGTGACAAGCAAGAAACGAGCCACCGAGGGATTCGATTCCCGCATCCTATGGATTGGTTGCTCGTCACTTGTCACTGTCCTTCTCGAGTGCGGCGAAACGAATCGAGGCGCCAGCAGTCTTCGCTCTCCTGATGGCGAAGTATGTAAATGTTGCCATCATCCGCGCGGACCTTGAAGCACTGGTATCCCACACCATACCACTGGTCCAGGATTTCCTTGACTTCATACTTGGGCGCGCCCGGCTTCCCCGGAAATGCAAAGCGCAACGGCCATTCGTCCGCCCGGTAGCCGGAATAACATTCCACTTGGAGTTCCATGGCCATGGGAGGAGTCAGGAGCAGGAGTCAGGAGCCAGAAGTCAGGAGTCAGAATTTGCGATCCGGTGATGGGGGATATTTAATTCTTCCAACCACTCATTACATATTGAAGAATATTAGAACATCTGACTTCTTACCTCTGACTCCTGACTCCTGCTTGCTGTTAAACGCCGACGGGCACCGTAGCTTCGCGCAGGAATTTTGCCGCCTCTTCCGGTGGGGTGGGATTGATGTAGAAACCGGTGCCCCACTCGAACCCGGCCACCTTGGTGAGTTTGGGCATGATCTCCATGTGCCAATGATAATAGTCTTGGGCGGATTCCCCAATCGGTGAAGTGTGAATGATATAGTTATATGCGGGAAAATCCAGCACGCGGTCCAAACGCGCGAGCATGTCCTTGAGCATCGGAGCGAGCTGCTCAAACTCGCGCTTTTGGGATTCCTCGAAGGCACACTGGTGCATTTTGGGAATAATCCAGATTTCGAAGGGGAATCGTGAAGCGAAGGGGGCCATGGCCAGAAACCCGTCGTTCTCAGAGATCAGCCGGATTTTGCTTTCGGTTTCCTGCCGGATAATGTCGCAAAAAATACAACGCTCCTTGAAGTTATAGTGGTCGCGCGCGCCTTCCACTTCCTCGGTCACGCGCTTGGGAACAACCGGCAACGCAATCAGTTGGGAATGCGTGTGTTCCAGCGAAGCGCCGGCGGCGTCGCCGTGGTTCTTGAAAATCAGGATATACTTGAAGCGGCGGTCCTTCTTCAGGTCGATAATACGGTCACGATAAGCCCAGAGCACATCTTCCACCTGGCGCACCGGCAGGGTGGCCAAGGTCAGCTCGTGCTTGGGCGTCTCAATGATGACCTCGTGGGCGCCAATGCCGTTCATCTTGTCGTAAAGGCCTTCCCCCTGCCGATTGAGTGAGCCTTCGATCCCCAGAGCGGGAAACTTGTTCGCCACCACGCGTAGCGACCAACCCGGATGGTTGGGAAGGCTGCCGTCGCTGCGATAAGCGAGGATCTCCGGCGGGGTCTTGGATTCATTGCCATAACAAAACGGGCAGAAACCCGAGCCGCGGATCTGCACCTTATCGCGAACAAAATCCGTCGGCCGCTTGGCCCGGTCCGTGGCGATAATAACCCAGCGGCCGGTGACGGCGTCTTTTCTCAGTTCAGGCAAAGCAGATACTCCTTAGCTTTCAGCTTTCAGCCCTCAGCTATCCGCTATCGGCTTTCAGCTTTGCTACCACCTGGAGAATGAAAGCTGATAGCTGACGACTGATGGTCCTTTGCTCATCCCTCGCCACTCGTCACTGCCCTCACGCTTTGAAAGCATCCTTGATCAGCCGAACCTGGAGGCCTGCCTCCGAGTTCCAAGCGACGCTCGCGATGTCGAACCGGTAGCTCACGGGCTTTCGGCGCAGATGGCGGAGATACTCGCTCGCGGCCCTGGCAATGCGCTTCTGTTTCGCCTTGGAAACTGCCGCCTCCGGCGGGCCGGCGTCCGCGGTGGTCCGGGTTTTTACTTCCACAAACGACAGAACCGGGCCGTCCCAACCGACCAAGTCGAGCTCCCCGGCGCCGGAGCGGGCGTGGCGATTTCGCGCCACAATCGTATAACCGGCCTGGCGCAGGTACCAATACGCCAGGTTTTCGCCGCGCGCGCCAGTTTTCAAATGCTCGGCTTCGCTCGCGGGGGCGGGCGGCGCGTGAGTGGCAAAGCGTGCGCGCTGGCGTTCCTTCCAGACCAACGCTTGATACATGAGCTGCGCGAGAATGCTCATCAAAGTAAAGGTGCCAGGTATCAGGTGTCAGAAGCTAGAAGTTAGAAGTGAGAAGCTAGGAGTTAGAATCCGAGGCCCTCCTTCTATCTTCTAGCTTCTAACACCTGACACCTCGCTACCGTTCCGCCTCCGCGATGCAGCGATCCAGCGTATCGACGGCAAAATCCGCCTGTTCGCGATCGATGACCAAGGGCGGCATCAGGCGGACGGTACTCTCGCCGCAGCCCAGGAGGAGCAAGCCGAGGTCAAACGCCCGGTCGATCACCCGATGGCGCGCTTCCGGGTGCGGCTCGCGCCCATCCTGGCTTTTGACCAGTTCGATGCCGATCATCAACCCGCGGCCGCGCACCTGGCCGACGATGCGATGCTTGTGCGGCCAATCGACAATTCTTCCCATGATGTACTCGCCCAAGCGCGCCGCATTGGCAATATACTTTTCTTCCAGCAGGCGGATGGTTTCCAGCGCCGCCGCGCAGGCGACGGGATTGCCTCCAAAGGTCGAGGCATGCGCGCCCGGCCCCCAATCCATCAATTCCGCGCGCGCCACTGTGACGCCCAACGGCAAGCCGGAGGCAATGCCCTTGGCGGTGATCAGAATGTCGGGCACTACGCCGACGTGGTCGCAGGCCCACATTTTCCCTGTCCGCCCCATGCCGCACTGAACTTCGTCAAAAATCAAAAGCATGCCGTACTTGTCGCACAGTCTGCGCAAACTGTCGAGGAAGCGGGGCGGCGGAATCACGTAGCCGCCTTCACCCTGAATCGGTTCCACCACGATGGCCGCGACTTCCTCGGGCGGCGCCGCGGTCTTGAAGATTTGGCGTTCGAGCAAGTCGGAGCACACGCAATCGCACACGCAATCCGGCGCCCGGTGCCCTTGCGGGCAGCGATAGGGATTGGCGTAGGGCACGTGGGTGACGCCGGACAGCAGCGGGCCGAACCCGCGCCGGTGAACCGCCTTGCTGGCGGTAAGCGAAAGCGCCCCGAAGGTCCGTCCGTGAAACGCGCCCAGAAAAGCAATGAACCGATGGCGCTTGGTGTGGTAGCGCGCAATTTTCATGGCCGCTTCCATGGCTTCGGTGCCGGAATTGCCAAAGGCGACGCGCTTGGGGAACGTTCCCGGGGTGATGCGGGCCATTTTTTCAGCCAATTGCGCCAGCAACGGGTAATAAAAATCCGTCCCCGACATGTGGATCAGGGTCTCGGCCTGCTTCTGGATCGCCCGCACCACCTCGGGGTGGCAATGTCCGGTCGAAACCACGGCAATCCCGGCGGAAAAATCCAGAAACGAGTTGCCGTCAACGTCCTCGATGATGGCGCCCTGGCCGCGCTTGGCCACCAGCGGATAGTCGCGGGTGTAGGAAGGCGAAACGTATTGCTTGTCGAGCGCCAGAATTTTCTGGGCCTCAGGCCCCGGAAGCGGCGTCGCAATGTGCGGCAGTTTGGTTTCCATTGGGTTTTCCCTCTCCGCTGCTTGGGGCAGCATTGGTGCTTGTTTCGGGATCCTTCGGTGAGGAAATAGCGGAGAGGATCAATCGCCCCCAAAAAGGTTGGGCCGGGCCAATAACGGAAGGCTGATTCGCAGATTCCACATCGTTACTTCCGCTTCCAACGCGCTCCAGCTTTCGTATCGTCCAGTATAACACCGGCCTTGAGCAAATTCGCTCGAATCTCATCGGAGCGGGCGTAGTCGCCCCCCCGCCGGGCGGCGGCGCGCTCCGCAATCAATTTTTCAATTTCTTCATCACTCAGGGTTTCGCGAAGCCGCGAGCCCGGCTGGCCGTTGCCCGTTCCCTGCTTTACCGTCTCCGCGTCCGTAACCACGGAGGAATCTGCCGCCATTGCCGAGGGCTTGATGAAACCGAACTTCACCAGTTTGGCGTGGTCGTCATCGTCGAGCACCGCGAAAATCCGGTCCCAGCGCCGGAGGGTGTCGAGAAAGGGGCCGCGGTCTCCGTCGCGGAATTCCCCCCGGTCCATCGCCGTGTTACCCTCGCGAACCATATCGAAAATCGCGCCCAGCGCTTCCGCTGTGTTCAGGTTGTCATCGAGCGCCGCTTCAAAATTCTGCCGCGCCTCTTGCGCGCGATTCTGCAAGGCGGCGCTCTCGCCCGCCGGGAATTTCTCCTTGCTCAAGCGGAAACGGAAATTTCGCAACCGGTCGATAGACTGCTGCGCCTGGTGCAGTCCCTCAAAACTGAAATTGAGGGGTTTGCGGTGGGGGACCGAAGTCAGCAAATAGCGGATCGCCGAGGGTTTGTAGCCTTTTTGGATCAAGTCGCGGAGCGTGTAGAAGTTGCCGAGAGATTTCGACATCTTCTCACCGTTGACGATCAGGTGCTCGGCGTGCATCCACACCTTCACGAAAAGCTTGCCGGTGGCGGCTTCACTTTGCGCGATTTCGTTTTCGTGATGGGGAAAGATCAGGTCGCTGCCGCCGGAATGGATGTCAAAAGTCTCCCCCAGATATTTCATGGACATGGCGGAGCACTCAATGTGCCAACCGGGCCGGCCGGGACCAAACTGCGTTTCCCAGAAAGGCTCGCCTTCTTTCGCCGCTTTCCACAGCACGAAGTCGCGGGCATTCTCCTTATCGTACTTGTCCGCGTCCACGCGTGCGCCCGCGCGCACCCCGGAAAAATCCACGTGCGTTAACTGGCCGTAGGGGGGGAAGGCGGCGACTTTGAAGTAGATCGACCCATCACTCGGGTAAGCAAAACCCCGATCCACGAGTGTCTGGATGAGCTTCACCATTTCCGGAATGCAGTCCGTGGCGCGCACCAGGAACTCCGGATCCTCCATGTTGAGGAGCTGGCGATCGATCAGGAAAGCCTCGATGTACTGGTCGGTATAAGCGCGGAGCGGCATTCCCGCCGCCTGGGAATTGCGGATGGTGTTGTCATCAACGTCCGTGAGGTTGACGACGTGCCGAAGCTCGTAGCCCGCGTACCTCAGGTAGCGGCGAAGCACATCCTGAAAAAGGAAGGTGCGGTAGTTCCCGATGTGGGCGAAGTCGTAAACCGTGGGCCCGCAGGCGTACATGCGGACGGTGTTGCCCTCGAGCGGCTTGAACTCCTCGATCTGTCGCGTCAACGTATTGTAAAGGCGTAGGGACATCGGTGCGGATGATTTCGTGGTAAGGTCAAACACTCAATTCTATGGGGTGGCTCGACGCCAAGTCAAGAAAAGACCAGCGAGGCGGCACGATGCAGAAGTGCCCGGACGTGTTTTCATACACATTCCAGCTTCGCTCGTTATTTATTAACATCTTTTTTTCAGGGCTCGTTCCCCACGCGACTTTTCCCCTCCACCGCCACGATGGAATCTCCCCCACGTCGGATAATTTGTCCTGCGTTTTCCGCGTCGGTCTGGGCATTCGTCCTTTCCTCCCGGTGACCCGGTGGGCGTGCCGCGCTCCCCACCCCTCCCCCCCCAAAGGTAAGCCCGAGGCTAGGTCCCATGTCAACAGAAATCTGGGCGGTTTTCCTGCCGGTAGGAAGAAATCTTACCCATGGACCGCATTTTTCCTGCCGGTAGGAAAACCGGAGTTGCGGGATTCCGAAAGCGGCCAAATCTCCGGCCTGAATCGCACCGTGAAATTCCTTATTAGGAGGTCGACCGGCGCGTGAAAGCAAAGGGACTCAAGTTTATGCCGATTCGACCGATGGATAACGGTAGAGGAAAACGCTATGGATCAGCTCATCGTGACAAGCCGCCAGCCCGATGGACGCTGGGTCGCAACGGTGCCCCAGTTTCCGGGCATGGCCACCTACGGGCAGAGCCGGCAGGAAGTACGCGTCCTGGCGCGGAAACTGTGCGCCATCTTGCTCGACGAGAACATGCAGCACCACGAAAGAATCCTGGCTTTCTATCCGGGAGAAATCCCACAATCCATGCGGCCGGGACTTTCGATTTAGCCCTCACACTGCCCTCACACTGCACGTTGACACTTGTCGCCCCACGTGCTAATCAGACAGTAGCAGTTCGTAACCCGCTGCGAATAAGAAGGGGCTAACGTTCGTACCTTTCGTTTCGCGTGCAGGTAAGGGAGGGAACTCACATGTCCAAAGTCATGACACGGCGCAAGTTCATGGGCAAGACAGGTCAGGCGCTGGCAATGGGTACCACAGCAGTGTATGCCGGGTCGGCATTTACGGCGCGTGGCGCCACTCACCGCCCGGCGAAGGGCGTTAACTACTACGAGAAACTCGGCATTCGGCCCTTCATCAATGCGGCGGGCACTTACACCGTTCTCTCCGCCTCGACGATGCCGGAGGAAGTGCAGGACGCTATCAGCATCGCGTCAAAGTATCCTGTGCAACTCGAGGAATTGTTGCGCGCTTCCGGTGAGTACCTGGCGAAGCGCTTGCAGTGCGAGGCCGCGCTGGTGACCGCGGGAGCCGCCTCCGCGCTCACGCTCGGCACCGCCGCCTGCGTTTCGCGCGGCAATGCCGATGCGATTTTGAACATGCCCCTCGACATGACGGGGTTGAAGAACGAGGTGATTGTACAGAAGACGCATCGCTACGATTACGATCACGCCCTCCGGAACTGCGCCACTCGCTTCGTGGAAGTGCAAACGCTCGCCGATTACGACGCGGCGTTCAACGAGCGGACGGTGATGGCGCACTTTTTCAATGCTGCGGAGGGAGGCCAGATCAGCCGCGAGGACTGGGTCCGCGTGGCGCATCAACATGGCGTGCCTTGCTTCAACGACGCCTCGGCGGATGTTCCTCCCATTGCCAATTTGTGGAATTACACCAAGATGGGATTCGACCTGGTGACGTTCTCGGGAGGAAAAGGCATCCGCGGCCCGCAGTGCACGGGCCTGCTGCTGGGAAGGAAAGACCTGATCGAAGCCGCCGTGAAGAATAATTCCCCCTATTCCAACACCATCGGCCGAGGCATGAAAGTTGCCAAGGAGGAAATTGTCGGGCTCGTGGCGGCGGTGGATTGGTTGCTGGCCCAGGATGAAGACGCCATGCAGCAGGAGTTCCAGCGGCGGGCCGAGCGGATTGCCGAGCGGGTGAAAAGCCTTCCCAGCGTTCAAACTCGGATTACCGTTCCGCCCGTGGCCAATCATGTCCCGCACCTGACGATTACCTATGATCCCAACCGGATCAAACTGACAGGAAAGGAAGTCATGGCGAAAATGCGTGAGGGGACACCGCGCATCGAACTTAACCCGGCAACTGGAGGCGGGTCTGCGAGCAAAGGCCTGGAAAGCGAGGCCAGCACGATCGTCGTGGGCGTGTGGATGCTCCAGCCCGGCGAGGACTTGGTGGTGGCCCGGCGGCTGCGCGAGGTGCTGCTGGAGGCGGCGCGCGCTTAACGGCCGCCGGAAAACGCTTCCCCGCTGTCATCCGGAGCCCTTCGCGGTCATTCGGATTTCCACGGACGCGAGCGCGCCACAGAAATTCCACGGATTTCCCGCCCGGAGTCGTTGGACACCGCACAATAGTAATGGTAGAGATCGTGGTGGTACTGAATGACGGAAGGTTTATGGGCGTAAGCGGAATCGATCGATCCTTTAGGACCGACGTCGATCAGAATCTTGTTGCACTTTGTTGCGTGCAGCAGATCGGGACTGGTTGCTGCGAGATCTCTTGCCACTCCTCGAGCATCGAGCCCGTAGTAATAGAGAATCCATTGGCGCCCGTCCTGTAGGACACAAGGGTCGCTTGCAAATTTTTCGTCAGGGCTGCCCGCGCCACCATTGGCGATGACGGGATTCGCGGAGTAGCGCGTCCAGCGCTTCAAATCCTCCGAAATAGCCACGCCGGTTTGCTCCTGCCATGGACCTTCGGTGTGATTCTTCGCGTTGTAAAAGATGTAGTATCTGCCCTTGTGACGCAGAATACACGGCTTATAGAGCCCGCCCCGCTCCCAAGCGGTCCCCTCTTCCGGCCTCAAGCAAGGTGGATCGACCACCCAGTTGCGCAAGTCTTTGCTGCGGCAGAGGCCAATGACGGCGGCGCCCTGTTCGAGTCCCTGATTGGGATAGGCATGATATGCACCCAGATAATATCCATCTACCTGTTGCAGTTCGCCGGGTGAATAGAGCCCGTTCTCCCGCAGAATCCAATTCATCGCCACATTGAATTTCAGCGTCGAAGAGGATGGATCCCGTTTCAGGATGCATCCTTCCTTTTTCCAATTCACCAGGTCCGCTGAAGAAGCCAGCCCGGTCTGGTAGCCGGCCCCGTCGAAGGCAACGAACGTCATATAGTGGGCGCCTTGATGGCGGAAGACGAACGGACAGTCAACACTGGCCTTGTCGAAATTGCCTTCTTGACCTGAGGCGGACAGCACGTATTTCCCAAGTTTGTAAGGTGTAGCGATCCTGTCGAGGTCGCCCTGCGCCCCGGCGCGCACAGCCAACGCGATCAAGCCTGCGGTCATGAATGCCCGGCGCGTCAATGCGCTACCTGCTCTGGGTGGGTTGTTGACAGCATCCACCGGCATTGGATACCTCGTTCCTAGTGTCGCGCCTATTCAGTGGCCCGTGATCGAGACATAGCGAAGCTGCTGTTTCACCATGTCGCGCGGGTAGACGATTTTCACGTCGCCGGGCTTGCCGCTTTCGCCGGGCACCAGATCGGGATTGATGCCACACCAGAAAGTGGGCAGATCCAGACCTTGGTAGCGCTGCACCACCTGGTCGCGCCACTCCGTGTTGAAGTGGATACCGTATTTGGAGATGAGCGCCTTGGCCGCGTCGTAATCGCCTTCCGCCTTGATGCGCATCAACTCCGCCAGCAGCGTGCCCACTCCCTTGTGCATCTGGTCAAAGTCCTTCACCACCAGATAGACCTTGCCCTCGCGCTCCACGGGCTGGATGGCGCCGGTCTTGTCGCGGATGAAGTTCACAATCAGTTGGGTGCCGCGCCGGTGGTCTTCCTCAATCGTGTCGCCGGTGGGAAACTCGTGGAGTTGCGCCAGGGCGGCGCGCGCCTCGGTGTCGTAAGCGGCCTTGGCCACTTCGAGGTTGGGGATCGCGCCCATCTCCATCAGCTTGGGGTCGAAGAAGTTCCACAAGGCCACCAGGTCGGCGCGCGCTTCTTCCAGGGTCGAGTAATACTCCTTCAAATAAACGGCCGGTTCTTCCGTGAGCTTAGGATTCATCTTACCGGAACCGTGCCCCAGCACCTCGTGCATGGCCACCTCGAGATCGCCGGCCAGCACCTGGTACTTCTCTGCCCGGGTGCGTTCTTCCTCAGTACAGGCAAACTCGTTGCTCACCTTGGCGCCCCGTGCCGCCGCCAGTGCGCGCATGGAACCCGAAAAGATGAAACTCTTGCTGCCGTACTTGTCGTGGATCTCCGTTTCGTTCGGCAGGTTCTCACCAATGGTGGAGACATCGTAGTCGGCGGTCATAATCAGGGCTTCGACGGTATTCACGATGGGCGGATGAGGCGCCTCGAGCTTGTACTTGTCCTCCCACGGGGCGTGTTGCTCGAAGTACTTGGCGCTCGCGGCGAATTCCTTCATCAGCTTGTTCATCTTTTCGTCCACGACGGTTACATAAGCCTGCATGGCGCCTTTCCGCCCGCGCGGATCCTTGTAAACCTCGATGAAGCCGTTGGTAAAGTCCACCGGATTATCGTCACGGACCCAATCGATGTTGAACTGCCGCCAGTCTGCCGGGTCGCCGGTTTGATAATAGCGGATCAAATCCTTGAGGACGGTCTTGGTGGCCGGGTTGGCGTAAGGGAGGGCCAACGTCAGGTAGCGAATCGCCCGGTTCAGATCATCCGCGTACAGGCCGGCTGGAGCCTTGCCCGGCCCGCCGGCGCGATACACCTGCTCCACCAGCTTGCCGTTTTTCTTCACCAGGCGCGAGTTGAGCGGGTACTTGTCGTGGAAGTCCTTCAGGTCCGCCATGGTCACGTCTTGGTAAAGGTTGTTACCGCTGGCGGTGAGCGGGTCCTCGCCATCCTTGGGGTTCTTCACGGTGAGGGAGGGCTGATAGTCCGCATCGAAAATCGGCCGGCGCAGGTCTTCCAGCTCCTTCAGGAGCTTCGCCTGCGGGCCCAGAGCAGCGCGATTCTTCAGCGCCTGGAGAGCCATTGCCTGCAATTCTTCCGGCGTGAAATCCGGCAGAAACTTTTGTGACGTAAAAGTATTGTGATTCCCGTGGTTCGCCCAAAAAAGCTTGGTGTAGTCGGTGACCTTCTTAAGCACGGTGGGATCAATGCCGCGCGAATGCGTGAGGATTTGTTCGAGCAGGCGCTTCAGCTCGAGTCCGTAGTAGGAATTCTGCTCGTAGGCGATGGGATTCACGGCGATGGCCGCCATCGAGAGCCAAAATGCTAACGACTTCTGCTGCGGAGGAAGATCGTTAAAACTTTCCGCTTCCAGTTGCAAGAAACCCGTCTGCCCGACGCGGTCCACGAGGGGTGAGGGTGCGGTGCCATCTTGCGCCATCAGCGTGCCTCCCGCCAGGATGATCAATATGAGGAAGAACAATCGCTTGAGCAAGGTAAGACTCCCTGTTTTCAAATTAGGCAAAGAGCGCTTTATACCAGATTGGGAGCGTCCGAAGCCAGTGGACTTTCATCGGGCCATTGGACTTTCACGGAGCCCCGGTCCAATTTCACCGGCCCTTTTATGCTCCCGATCACAACCCCGTTGACGAATTGACTCTCCCCGCCTATAGTGGCCTTCATCCTGATCAGGGAGAAACGCCGTCTGCTCGAGCGCATCTTTCACCTCGAGGAAAACCACACCACGATCCGCCGCGAACTGCTGGCGGGCCTGACCACCTTCACGACCATGGCCTATGTGGTCGTGGTCAACCCGCGCATTCTTTCCGAAGCCGGCATGCCCGTGGAAGGGGTACTGTTCGCCACGTGCATTTCCGCCGCGCTCTCGACGCTCATCATGGGACTGTGGGCCAACTATCCTATCGCGCTGGCGCCGGGCATGTCGCTGAATGCCTACTTCACCTACTCCATTGTCATCGGGCGCGGGGTTCCCTGGCAGACGGCGCTCGGCGTGGTGTTCATCTCCGGCATGTTATTTCTTTTGCTCACCCTCACCAACGTGCGCGAGATGATTGTGAACGGCATTCCCGACTGCCTCAAGTACGGCACGGCTGCGGGCATCGGTCTTTTCATTGCCTTCATCGGTTTCCGCAACGCCCGAATTATCGTCGCCCACCCCTCCACTTACGTGGCCTTGGGCCGAATCTCCGATCCGCAAGTCATCCTGGCCGCAGGGGGCCTGCTGGTCATCGCCAGTCTGATGGCGCGGCGCGTGAACAGCGCCATCCTTCTTGGCATCGCCGCCACGGCTTTGGCGGGAATTCCCGCCGGCCTCACCCATTGGCCCGCGCATCTCTTCTCCCTCCCCCAGCCCGGCGGGACTTTCCTGAAGCTCGATCTGCGCGCGGCGGCCAAGTTTGGCCTCGGCGACTTGGTATTTATCTTTTTCTTCGTCGATCTCTTCGACAACGTAGGCACTCTGATCGGCGTGTGCGAGGAAGGCGGCTTCATGCGCGACGGCAAACTTCCGCGCGCCAGCCGCGCCCTGTTGGCCGATGCGCTCGGCACGATTATGGGATCATTGACGGGCACCTCCACCGTGACTAGTTACATTGAGAGCGCCGCGGGAGTGGCGGCGGGCGCCCGCACGGGCCTCGGAAACATCGTGATCGCCGGGTTCTTCTTCGCCGCCATGTTTTGCGCTCCCGTCATCGCCGCCATCCCCTCTTTCGCCACCGCCCCAGCCCTCATCATCGTAGGCTCCCTCATGTGCAAGGCCGTGGCCAGAGTCCACTGGGACGACTTCAGCGACGCCTTCCCGGCCTTCCTGACCCTGGTCGCCACCCCCCTCACCTTCAGCATTGCCACCGGCCTCAGCCTCGGCATGATCTCCTTCACCTTTCTAAAACTCGCCGCCGGAAAACGTCGCGAAATCAGCCCCCTGATCTGGGTTCTCACCGGACTCTTCCTTCTTCGCTACGCTTTCCTCGGCCTGCATTAAACCCATTGGAATTTCTCACCGCAGAGGCGGGGAGAATTACTGGGCCAACACGAGGTGGTGAAAGTTGTCTGGGCCCAAGCGCCGCTCGAGCTGATCGAGAATGTCCTGCACCTGAGTGGCGGTCTCATGCGGGCCGGAAACGTAGAAGGGCTTGCCCTCATGCCCGTACTCGAAACGCGTCGAGCAGTCCGCGCTCGGCACATCGCCGAAGATCTGGCTCGCCACGGCGTAATCCGGATGGGGGCTAAATCCCAGGTCCTGCGCGTAAGCTACGCCGCCCTCGACCAGCTTGCGGAAGCAGGCGGGATCCATCGGCAGAAGGCTCTCGGCCGCCGGCCAACTGCTCCGGCGCATGGCATACTCAGCTTTGGTCATGATGGCAACGAAGGCATCTTTGACCCCCAAGCAGAACACGTCCAGTAGGAATGCGCCCATGGCGATGCGCCCATCCGGCAGCACGCGGCTGAAAACCAGGTTGCCCATTCCCAGCTCGAACAGCTTCGCCGGGACCAGCGCTTCATGGATCGGTGAATTCGCGGCCGCGGCGATCTGGGGGGCCATCCGCCCAGCGTCGGTCGCACTGTTTCCATGCTTCTGTCGCTTCCGGTCCAGGTATTTCTGATATCGTCTTTCATGCCTCGACATGGGGGTATCCTTCCAGCAATTTAAGGGAAGCAATTGTAGCGCATCTCTGAAACCGCCAGCGCCACAATAGAGAGTCCGAAGGTGAACGATTTGGTCCTGACTTCTTGAAGGTCGCCGACATCAAAGGCAATCCCGGCGCCACCCGGTGTGCGCTTGCACGGTTAATACTTCCGCGAATCACTCCACCGCGTCGGTTATAATGCCAGCGCGAGCAGCCAAGCGTGACATGGGCGGCTCGCCCGTGCCCGGAGTTTCTATATTTTTTCCGCTGGGCCGGCCGGGGTGAGAGGGCGCCCAGGGAGTTGAATATCGCGAGGCCGCAACTCCGGGTTTCCTACCGGCAGGAAAAATGCGGTCCATAGTCAAGATTTTTTCCTACCGGCAGGAAAACCGCCCAGATTTCAGTTGACAGCGTACCTGGGCGCTGGCTTAGCCTAGAGGCAGGGACGGGGGCGGAACGCGGCCCCCCCCACCGGGTCGCCCGGAGGAAAGGATGGATGCCCAGACCGACGCGAAAAACGCAGGACAAATTATCCGATGTAGGGAAGGTTTCATCGTGGCCCGCTGGGGTTCTAGAGAAAAAGAATTCTTTTTTTATACGACCGAAGCCAGTACGTCTATGAAAACAAACAAAAAGATGACAAATTGCCCGGCGAGAAAACGGACATTATGTGCAAAACGACACGACACTGACACAAAATCACATGCATTTGACAGCAACCGACGGCCTTTTTGCTACTATTCGCGCGCTGGGGAACGAATTTTTGCTTCAAGATGCACAAACTCGAGACGCGGGCGGGGCGCCCATGTCGGTCACGGCCAGGATGTCCGTGCCACGTCGCCAACCTTGAAGAGGAGCGTCAAAACGTGCGGATTAGAAAAGCGGTCATCACTGCGGCGGGAGGGAATCAGCGGGCGCTTCCGCTGCAAACTCTCATCCAGGATGGTACGGAAAAGTCTGTACTAAACATCCTGATCGAACAGGCCCTCACCGCGAACATTGGCGAAATCTGCGTGGTGGTGTGGCCCGGTGACGAGGCTCGTTACGCGCAAGCCGCCGGCAGCCTGGCCGGGGCGGTGCGATTCGTCCCTCAGCACCACCCGCCGCGGGGATACGGCCACGCCATCTATTGTGCGCGCGAATTTGTGGGTCAGGAACCCTTCCTGCACATGGTGGGAGATCACCTGTACGTCAGCGGCGCGAAGCCCGGCGTCGAGCGCCTGGTGGAGTTGGCGGAAGCCGAGTCATGCTCCGCCTCCGGGGTCCAACCCACGCGCGAAAGCTTACTCTCCCGGTTTGGGGCCGTGGCGGGACGCCGCACGTCCGGCCGGCCCGGCGTCTACCGCGTGGAAACGGTCATCGAAAAGCCTACGCCCACGGAAGCCGAACAGCACCTCATGGTGCCGGGCATCCGGGCGGGATATTACCTCTGTTTCTTTGGCATTCACGTTTTCACTCCCACCCTGATGGACCTCCTGGGGCGGATGCTCGAGAGTGAACCCAGCCGCCCCTTGACGCTTTCCGCGGCTCTCGCCTCGCTCGCCCGGCAGGAGCAGTACCTGGCGCTGGAAGACGCGGGACGGCGTTATGACCTCGGCGCCCGCTACGGATTACTCACCGCGCAATTGGCCCTGGCGCTGAACGGCCGCGACCGCGATGAGGTGCTGACGCACTTGCTGGAACTCCTGGCGGAGAGGGAGATGGCCACTCCTTCCGGGGAAGGCGACCCACGTGGCCGCTGAGAATGCGCAATCTCAAGTGGCTGTGGCGGCGCGGCGCGCGGGGAAGGTGTAACTCATGGGCGCCATGCGGGGCGGGGGGATGGGCATGAGCGCGCGCGCCGAGAGCACGCCGCATGGGCGCGGAGCTCGAGCCGGGCAGGCGGACTCGCCCAAGCGGAAGCCCAACCTGAAGAAACTATGGCCGCAGATTTGGGCCCTGGTGGCGCCGCGCAAGTGGCTGCTGCTCGCGGGCTTGGTCTTGATGGCCATCAATCGCGTTGCGGGCCTGGTTTTGCCGTTTACCTCGAAACCGCTGCTCGATAAGGTGCTTTCTCCGCAGCATCCGCGGCCCGATCTGCTGCCCCGCATCATTGCCCTGGTCTTCTCGGCCATGGTAGTGCAGGCCCTCACTTCTTTCTCGCTCACGCAATTGCTCTCCAAGGCCGGCCAACGGCTGATTGCGGAGATGCGCCGCCAGGTGCAGCGGCATGTGGGCCTGCTTTCAGTCGCCTACTACGATGCGAACCGCACCGGCACGCTGGTGGCGCGCATCATGACCGATGTGGAGGGCGTGCGCAACCTGGTGGGGACTGGCCTCGTGGACTTTGTGGGCGGCCTGCTGACCGCCGTGCTGGCCTTTCTTTATCTCCTGCACATGAGCGTGTCCGTCACGCTGACGGTCTTCACCGTGATCGGGGCATTCGTCTTTGTCTTGCAGTATGCCTTCAAAACGATTCGGCCCATCTTCCGCGAGCGGGGCAAGATCAATGCGGAGGTTACCGGACGGTTGACCGAGTCGCTGGGCGGAGTGCGAGTCATCAAGGGCTATCACGCCGAAGAGCGTGAGGCGGGGGTTTTCTCTGCCGGGGTGGACCGGCTGCTGCAAAATGTGATGAAGTCGCTGACCATGACCAGCGCTCTCTCCGCCGCGTCCATGACGGTTTTGGGCCTCGTTTCCTCCGTGGTGATGTGGATGGGCGGGCATCGTGTGCTGGGGAACACCTGGACGGTCGGCGACTACTTCAGTTACAACATGTTTCTCGCCTTCATGATCGCGCCCGTGTTCCAGATTGTGAGCGTGGGCACGCAATTAACGGAGGCTTTTGCCGGCCTCGACCGCACCAACGAGATTATGGCCGAACTGGAAGAGAATCAAAGCCCCGGGCGCACCGTCAAGATGCCGCCCATTCGGGGCAGGGTGTGCTTTGAAGATGTGGAGTTCGCCTATGACCCGGGAAAGCCGGTGCTGCACGGAATCAGTTTTCTGGCCGAGCCGGGAACGGTGACCGCGCTCGTGGGGTCCTCGGGATCGGGTAAGTCCACGATCATTAGTTTGCTGTGCGCCTTCCACACACCGAGCAAGGGCCGCGTGGTGGTGGACGAGGTGGACCTTTCTCACGTCGATCTGAACACCTATCGCTCGCAGTTGGGGGTGGTGTTGCAGGAGTCGTTTCTCTTCGATGGCACGATTCGGGAGAACATTATGTTTTCCCGGCCGGAGGCGAGCGAGGAGCAGTTTCTGTTTGCCTGCCGGACGGCTCGGGTGGACGAGTTTGCCGAGCGCTACAAGGATGGCTACGAAACGCTGGTGGGCGAACGGGGCGTGAAGCTGTCGGGCGGACAGCGGCAGCGGCTTTCCATCGCCCGGGCGTTACTGGCGGAGCCGCGCATCCTCATCCTCGACGAGGCCACCAGTTCGCTGGACTCCGAGTCCGAGGCCATGATTCAGGCCGGACTGAATCAACTGATGGAGGGGCGCACCACCTTCGTCATCGCCCACCGGCTCTCCACCATCCGCCGCGCCGACCAGATTCTGGTGGTCGAGGACGGACGCATTGTGGAGCGCGGCAACCACGCCCAACTTTTCGCCCTGGGCGGGCGCTATTACGACCTTTACACCCGCCAGCACGGGCTGGAGGCAAACCTGTTCCTGGCCCCCGGTGAGGGGGACGTGGTGCCGGCGGAATAGGCGGCGCCGCGGGATATCGTCAGTGTGCCTGACAGCAGATCCTGCCTTGTCGCCAAGGGTTCAGGAAAGCGCTCCGTTACCAGGCGGTGCGGGGCTCGCCACCGACGGTTCTGCCCAAGGCCGGCCAGGACCGGTTTTACCCAGGTCAGCCTAAGCAGGAGTTAGCCAGGCCTTCGCCATGACATCAGCTCGCCGATCACCGAAACCTCGCATGGGCGCGTTGCCCCCCAGGTATTCATTTGCTCTCAATCCCCACGCGGATTATCGCGCCACAAGTTGTCCTGGCTGCAAAGCCAAAACCAAGCTACGCAAGATTCCTTTAGTCATTCACGTGGAAGGAGTAGGGCTTTTGATTCTGCGGAAGACGTGCCGCCTCTGCCTCAACTGCGAAACGGTGATCGCACACCAGGCGGAAATTGAGTCAGCGATAAAGGGCTCGGTGGGGCAAGCCGCGGCCGCCACACCTGACTACCTGGTGCTGGGAACGGTCGGCCCACGAGTGTGGCGTCAAGGTTTGTCCGGTGATATGAAGATTGACGAACTGGTTCGCGATATGGCGGACTTCAAGGCTCATCTGCAAATCGAGTACACCCCTGGACGTTGGTATCCCGGCACTTGAGACGCTGGCGAGCGCGCGGCTGCAATCGAGGGGCCGAGCAAGTAGACCCGCACCCGCTCGTCCCCTCGCGCTACTCCTATTGCATTCAGGGCTGTTCAGGTGTAAGTTGCCGATTCATAGTGGAAATTCGGCTTGCCGCATACGGGGGGTGAATGAATGCTATCACGGAGGTTCGGGGCAGTTTGCGCTGTGTCGGTTGCACTCTTCTTTAGTAGCCTGCACGCCCTTGCAAGTGACAAGTCGATCTTGATCGAAACCATCCCAGCCGGAGCACAGGTCGAGGTGAACGGCAGCGTTAGTTGTGCCACGCCATGCTCCATCAAGGTGCCGGGGTACTACTTCGGCACGAAGCACACCGCCGTGAGTTCCCATGGCGTGGAACCGATCCGCGTGAGATTGACGAAGGAAGGATACGCCCCCAAAAGCGTCGAGCTTACCACCGGCCCGATTCATTGGCGCAGCCTGAATGGGAACAATACCTACGACTACTACCTGGTAAGTTCCGAGCATTTCACATTTCAGCTCGAGGCGGTCGGGGCAGCGCCCATTGAGGCCCCTTCACCGGAGTCTAAGATCTCCGTGCCGCCAGCTTCTACCGCCATCGTGCTCGCGTCCCCCTCCGGCGCAAGCCCCAATCAAACCGTGGAGTCGAACGAGTCCCCCCTGGTTATCCGCGGCGTGGCCACGGACAGCACCGGCATTCTCATGGTTACCATTAATGGCTCGACTGCCAACATGCGCCCGCAAAACGCCCAGGCCACGGAGTTCTGGTCAGAACCCTTGCAGCTCAACCCTGGAAACACCCCCATCGAGATTGCCGCCTCCAACTCGGCGCACGTGGAAACCAAGCTGGCCTTCACCCTTCATTACCTACCCAAGGCGGCGCCCCCCAATCCTCGGGCCCTGAGCAAACAAGAGATAGTCTCCTTGCTCCAGGGAGATGTTCCCGTCGCCAGGATCGAGGAGCTCGTCAAGGACCGTGGCATCAAATTTGCACCCACCGCCGACGACCTAAACGATATTCGCCGGGCGGGTGGAACCGAGGAGTTGATCCAGACCATTCAGCAAGCAACGCCTCCCAAGTGAGTGGCACATCAGAAGGATATCAAGGCAAAAAAGTCCGCCCAGTACGAATTATGCGAGGGGTTCTCCCTAATCCCTTCCGTGACCTTGACGGATTGCAGCAGACCTTTAAAGAACCGGTGCTATTTGTGACCGCCGACCGGCAAATTCTCCAGGCCACCCAAGCCGAAGAGTTGCGCCTCCTCAATCCCGAAACAGCGACTTGAGTGGAAGTTACGGACAAGGTGAACTCCTTTCAGTTTACAAGATCAGCCAGGCTTCTCCTGGCGCTACCAGAATAAGGTAAACTGCGCCTTACCCTGCGTTCCCCTCCTTCACTCGTCGCCATGGCACGGCAAGGAGGTTAAGTAAAGTTGTTGAATTACGGTATACTCTCGCGGCGCCCCGAGCTGTAGCCTGGGAAGAATGGCGGAAGGGAGTAGTCCAAATGAACATTGGGCGGTCAGCTTCTCTTTTGTTCCTCTTAACCTCTTGTAGTCTCTGCATGGCCCAATCTCCAACTCCGCAGAAGAAACATCTCCTCGTGGTGGGGGAGGAAAAGGGGTATCGCCACGAGTCCGTTTCCCACGCCATGGCCAACATTGAACGCCTGGGTGAGGCGACCGGACTGTGGGACGCCACGCTCCGCACTGACACCGAAGCACTCACCAAGAAGAAACTGGAATACAACGCCAAGAACCTGAATGACTTCGACGCCGTGCTTTTCTTCACCGGCGGCGAGCTCGAAATGGACGCGCAACAGAAGGCAGATCTTCTTGGCTTCGTCCATGATGACGGGAAGGGCTTTATTGGCGTGCACAGTGCTACCATCACCTTTACCGGCTGGCCGGAATATGGCGAGATGATCGGAGGTTACTTTGACGAACATCCGTGGGGAACGTTTAATGCGCCCATCCTCGTGGAAGACCCAGGTTTCCCTGGAATGCAGCAGTGGCCACGGGCGTTCATACTGAGGGACGAAATCTACCAGATCAGGAACTACTCGCGCGACAGGGTGCGGGTTTTGATGCGTCTCGACACCAGTAAGCTCGACCTATCGAACCCCAGGGTCCATCGCGCCGACCGCGATTTTGCCGTTACCTGGGCGAAGATGTACGGCAAGGGACGCGTATATTATTCCACGCTCGGTCATCCTAGGGAGAATTGGGATAACCCCAATCTTCAGAAGATGTACACCGAGGCCATCAAATGGGCCACCGGGTTGGTAAGTGCCGACGTGACGCCGCGGCCACTTCCATCCGAATAAGGTGATTCTTAAGCAGCCGGTTGCACACGACGCTGCGGGACCAGGACTCATGATCACCAGGCGAACGTTCGCAAAGACGATCGCTGCCAGCATGGCTGTGGCGGCCGCGCCTTTGCGTGCATATAACAAACTCAACATCGGAATTGGTACCTACAGTTATCACCACCTCTCCATCGACGACATGATCGTCCAGCTCAATGCTCTTCGCATCCAGGAAATCGAAATGTCGCGCGGAGAGTTCATGTTGTTTAGTAAGCCGGATACCAGTTTATTTCGTTCCACCCGGGAAAAATTGGACCGCGCGGGCATCCGCTGCGTTTCCTACTATACGGCCACCATTCAGGACGGCCACGACCTCGAAAACGCCATGCTCTTCGCAAAACTCCTGGGCGCCCGCAATATTAGCGGCGACGCGACAGGCAGCATCCTTGCCCAAATTGACCAGCGTTGCACGCGAGAAGGGGTCACCTTCGGAATTCATAATCACTATTTCAAAGGACAGAAATTCCCCTACGAGAGTCCAGAGGAAGTTTTGAATGCGCTGGTGGGAGTTTCCAGAACCCTCGGCGCCACCGCCGATGTGGGTCAGTTCGCTTCCTGCGGATATGACCCCGTGGACGCAATCCGCAAGCTCGGGCCGCGACTGAAGCTGGTGCATCTCAAAGACATCCAGGCCCGGGGCGGCGAGGTCAACGTGCTGCTGGGGACGGGAATCGCCAGGATCCCCGAGGTGATGCAGGAACTACACCGTCAGAATTTCGGTGGGTTGGTCGCCGTGGAATACGAAAAGGAAGGCCCTGTCGAAGAAGACCTGCGGCAGGAAGTGGAGTTTGCTCGCAAATTGGCGGAGTAAGATCACCTTGAACTAAAACGAAGGACTGAAGAATCTCGCCAAGACATGGTAGCCGTCCGCCGGCGGGCGGACGACGTCCGTTGGGGCACGCCGTGGCGTGCCCTTACAAATCCGGCGGTGGGAGACCGCCACTACAATTATTGCCTTGATTTGACGCCTATGGGGCAAGACGTGAGCCCGCTAATTGATGTCATCACCGCTCGCGATGCGGAGACGCGCAATCGCTCGCTCGACGCGCTGTGCCGGGCGGCGACACTGGACGACCTGCGGCGCGAATGTGCGGCGCTCGACCGTTTCCGGCGCCACAGCGACAATCTCTACGAGCGCGTACGCGCCCTTTTTTTCCTTTATGCCATTCATCGCTTTCACCTCCCCTCGCGCCCGGGTCGAAGCTCGCGCGCGCTGATACCGTTCACGGGTTACACCAACCTCCTGAAGCGCCGATTTGAAGAAGCTCTGGATATCTTTCTCGCCGCCCAAGCCGTCGCCGGACCGAGTCAAGCCCTATCGAGCGCGCTGGCGGCGGGCTACCGCGCGCTGGGTTTCCAGACTCTCGCGGACCAGGTGCGGCGCAGCGTGCGCTCCGTGCGTGGCAATCAGTGGATGTTCCGGGCCGCCCATCCGCAAGACGCGCCGCTGCGGATTCGCCCCGAACTCCTCGAGCGCGAAACCTCCGACCCTCTCTTCCCGATCCTGCGCGAGGCTACGCCGGTGCGCATGGACCTGAGCCATAGCGGATGGAGCGACATTTTCTTTCTGGGGATGGATTTCCCCGAAGGCGCCCGCGTGCTCAACATTTCCATCGACCTGAGCGTGCGCAGCGCCGGCGCCCCCAAGCCTCCCGTGGAAGCATGGTTTCGCGTAATCGACCAGCCGGTCCTGCGCCTGGTTAGTGTGGACCTTCAGAGCAGCGCTGACCTCAGCTCGATTGCGGAAGTCTTCGATTTCGCGCACGACTACCTGGGCTTGCTCAAGGCCGGGGTGATCGCCTCCGGCATCGTACCCCCGGGGATGGAGGGCGCCACTCAGCCTCTCAGCGACGTCCTGGCCCATTTGACGGGACAACCCGGCCACGGCATCGAAATCGTCACCAAGGTAAATGATATTCCCCGCGGCTCACGCCTGGCGGTGTCCACCAGCCTTCTGGCCTGCCTCATTTCCTTGGTCATGCGCGCCACCAGCCAGATCCGCACGCTGACCGGCGGCCTATGCGAGGAGGACCGCCGCTTGGTGGCCGCGCGCGCCATTCTGGGCGAATGGCTGGGAGGCTCGGGCGGAGGCTGGCAGGATTCCGGTGGGGTGTGGCCGGGAATCAAGCTGATCTACGGGGTCCTCGCCCAGGAAGGTGATCCGGAATTCGGCGTCAGTCGCGGCCGTCTGTTACCCGATCACCAGATTCTTGGCCCGCAGGAAGTGTTACCGGAAACGCGCCAGCGGCTCCAGCAAAGCCTGGTGCTTGTCCACGGCGGCATGGCGCAGGATGTCGGTCCCATTCTGGAGATGGTGACGGAGAAATACCTGCTTCGCTCCGAAAGTGAGTGGCGCGCCCGGGGCGAAGCCGGCGACATCTTTGATGACCTCATGGCGCGCTTGAAAAGCGGAGACATTCGGGGCTTGGGCGCCGGCACGGAAAGGAATTTTGACGGCCCCATTCAAACCATCATTCCTTGGGCCGGAAATCTCTACGCCGACACGCTCATTCAACGCGCGCGCGGGGAAATGGGCGATGACTTCTGGGGCTTCTGGATGCTCGGCGGCATGTCGGGCGGAGGCATGGGTTTCCTTTTTGCTCCGTTGACGAAAGTGCGGGCCCAGGACCGCTTGCAGGCCATCATGAGCAACACCAAGCGGGCCATGGAACATGCGGTGCCCTTCGCCATGGAACCGGTGGTTTATGAATTTGCGATCAACGAACAAGGTACTGAGGCCACACTGTTCGAAGGCAACTCGGCGCTGATGCCGGCGGGCTACTACGCGATGTCCGTGCCCGCGCTTCTGCGCACGGAGTCCCGCCTGCTTTCGCCCGCGCGCCGCATCGAACTGGAACGCTTCACCGCCGCCTGCCACACCGTGCCGGAATTCCAAGGGATGGTGCAGCATGTTTTCGAGCGCCTGATCCCCCAGAGTCCGCAAAATGCTGACCGCACGCAAAGCCTTGACGCGCTGCTCGCCGCCCATGGATTCGATCGCGTGGAGCATGAGCAGATCCAGGCGGACTTGCGCGGCGGGCGCGTGGGCCTCGCGCAAAATCGCCTTCCCATCACCAGCCGCATTACCGACGTGGGCGCCGAAGATCTTTTTGACGCGACCGAAGGGATCGCGCCGAAATACCATGAAATCGGCAAGCAGGCGCTGGCGGCAGGGATGGTGGCTGTGGTTTCGTTTGCCGGCGGCGCGGGCAGCCGCTGGACAAAGGGCGCGGGCGTCGTCAAGGCGCTTAATCCCTTTTGCCGACTGGGTGGAAAACACCGCAGCTTCATCGAAGTCCATCTGGCCCGCAGCCGCCGCACCAGCCACCTCTGCGGCACGGCCCTGCCCCACGTCATCACCACCAGCTATCTGACCCACGATGCCATCCAGGCGCATCTCCTGACCGAGCGGAACTACCATTACCCCGGCCCCTTGCTGCTTTCACCCGGACGCTCCATCGGGCTGCGATTTGTGCCCATGGAAAGGGACTTGCGATTTGCCTGGGAAGAATTGCCGCAGCAATTGCTCGACGAGCAAGCGCAGAAGGTGCGCCACAGCCTGCGCTCGACGCTCATCACGTGGGTCCGTCAGATGGGCGAAGGCGCGAGCTACACCGATAATGTCCCGATGCAATGCTTGCACCCCGTCGGACACTGGTACGAAGTGCCCAACCTGATCCGCAACGGGACGCTTCGGCGATTGTTTCAGGAAAGGCTTAATTTGAAATACCTGATGGTTCATAACATCGATACCGTAGGCGCCGACGTCGACTCGGGACTGCTCGGCTACCACATCGCCGAGGGAGCGGCGCTGACCACTGAGGTCATTGCGCGGCAGGTGGAAGACCGCGGCGGCGGGCTGGCCCGCATCGACGGGCGCGCGCGCCTGATTGAAGGTCTGGCCCTTCCCTCGGAAGAGATCGAATCACTCCTTTCCTGGTACAACAGCGCAACCTACTGGATCGATATCGATCAGCTCCTTACCCTGTTCGGGCTGACCCGCGACAAGTTGTCCGACACGGAGCGAGTCAACGACGCCATACGTACCCTGTCGGCCCGCATGCCCACCTACATCACCCTGAAGGACGTCAAAAAACGCTGGGGAAAAGGTCAGGAAGATGTCTTGCCGGTCGCGCAGTTTGAAAAGCTGTGGGGCGACATGACCAGCCTGGCGGAATTTCCCTGCCGTTTTGTGGCCGTGCCCCGCCAGCGCGGACAGCAACTGAAGGAACCGGCGCAGCTCGATGGCTGGCTGCGCGATGGGTCCGCGGCATTCGTCGAGTCGTTGTGCGACTGGGGCCAATGATGCACACACCGCCAGCGTTCAAGTTTTGGTGAAGACTGCCGATGAACATGGCGGTGACGCATTCAACGCGGCGCCGGCGTGCGTCGCATACAGCGCCGGTTTCAAAACACCTTCTGCATCCGGCCTCATCGAGGAACGGGAAGGATGGGCGAGCGGTGATATCCATAAAGAAATACCTGGACCTGGACCCGAGCGAACTGAACAAGTACCGCCCACCGAGCCCGGAGGAGCTCCTGGCCGCGATCTTGGAGGCCTACCGGGCGGCGCTGGGCGCCATGGGAAATAGTGGGCTGCGGGCCTGCCCAGCATTAGGTCCCGGCCTCCAAAACGGCCTGATGCTCCTGGCCGAAAGCCTTGCCAAATCCATTACCCCCCCGCTCGTGAAGGAGACGGAAGGGCAGGTGGAACAGCAACTCCAGGAATGGGGGGAGCAGACCGCCGAGTACTTTCAGCAGCGCGCCGGCGATGTGAAGGAAATCCTGATGGTGCTGGCGCGCGCGGCGGAGTCAGTGGCGGAGCGCGATCAGCGCTACGCCGCCCAATTCGGCGAGTTTACCAAACGGCTCCAGGCGCTCGCCAAGCTCGAGGACCTGCCCCAAATCCGGGCCGCCATCGTGCGCGGGGCCAAGGAACTGAAAACCTGTGTGGATAAAATGGAGCAGGACGGCCGCGAAACCGTGGCGGCGCTGCAAACCCAGGTCTCCACTTATCAGACGAAGCTGGAAGAGGCCGAGCAGCGCGCGTCTCATGATGCCCTGACGGGGCTGGACAATCGCCAGGGAGTCGAAGGCAAGATACAACGCCGCGTCGAGGCGAAGCAGCCCTTCTGCGTGGTGATGTTGGACCTCAACGGGTTTAAGCAAGTTAATGATACCTACGGGCACTCGGCGGGCGACGATCTGCTGAAACAGTTTGCCACCGAATTGCGCTCCGCTTCCCGCGCCACGGATGTAGTCGGCCGCTGGGGCGGCGATGAGTTCATCGTGGTCCTCGATGGCCACCTAAAGGAAGCGCAGTCGCATGTGGAGCGCATGCAAAAATGGGTCTTCGGGGGCTACTCCCTCCAACTCGGAGCGGCCGCGCCGAAAGTCGATATGAACGCCGCCCTCGGTTTGGTGGAATGGCAGCCCGGCGAGAGCCTCAAGGATGTCCTGGGGCGCGCCGACGCCCTCATGTACAAACAAAAAGCAGAGGTTCACCGGCGGTCCGGCGTGGTCCCGGACGCGCGAGTGAATTAGCGCGAACCGTCAAGCGGCGAACTTATACCCCTGCCCGTGGACGGTGAGGATGTATTTCGGCTGTTTGGGATCGTTCTCAAGCTTCTGCCGCAGCCACGCCACGTGCACGTCCACGGTGCGCGTGGAAGGCGCCGAGGCATAGCCCCAAACCTCCTTCAAGAGTTCCTCGCGGCTCAGGGTCCTGCCTCGATGTTCGAGGAGATAATGAAGCAGTTGGAATTCCTTGGTCGAAAGCACGGTGGGGGCGCCATCGCGCAGCACCTCGGTGCGCCGCATATCGATGTGAAACGGTCCAAAATCATAGAAGTCCGGTCCCTCGCCGCCCGCTCCCTTTCCCCGCCGGAGCAAGGCCTCCACGCGCGCCAGGAGTTCCGGCATTTCAAAGGGCTTGGTCAGGTAGTCGTCGGCTCCGATTTTAAGCCCCTTAACTTTGTCAGCCATCTGGGTGCGCGCGGTGAGCATCAGGATGGGCGTGTTAAGACCGCGTTGTCGCAGCTCCTGGCACACTTCGAAGCCCCCTTTGCCCGGCAACATGACATCCAGAATGATGAGTCCGAAACGATGGCGCGTGGCCCGCTCCACAACCTCCGTTCCATCGTAAAGGGCTTCCACGGCGTAGCCCTCGCTGCGCAGGCGATCGCTCAGCGTGAGCACCAGCCCTGGTTCATCTTCGACGAGCAGGATAGAATTCATGGGGATCTCAGTATCTCCTTGGGCGCATTGGCCGCGGGGAAATGCAGCGTGAACGCGCTCCCTTCACCCACATGGCTCGCCACGGTCAGCCTTCCGCCCATGCCCTCCGCCGCTTCTTTCGCCAGGCTCAAACCCAATCCGGTCCCATGCGTTTGTGAAGCCCGCGCGGCATTTCCCCGATAGAAAGGTTCGAAGATGTGGGGGATTTCGCCGGGCTCGATTCCCTGCCCTCGATCCTGGACGGTGATCAAAACCTCTCCCGCCTCGGGTCCCGACCCGGGTTGAGCGCGAATGGCCATCCATTGCCCGCCCGCCCCGTACTTCAAGGCATTGGTCATAAGATTTTGCAGGCAGCGGCCGAGCGCCTTCGGATCCGCCATGACGGGGGGAAGGCCGGGGGCCACTTCCTTCTCCACCGTGAAGCCTTTGGCCGCGGTGAGATGGGCCAGATCCGCCACGGCAGAATCAATGGTCTCGGCCACGGGCACCGGGCGCGGCTCGTAATGCCGCTGCTCGTTGCGGGTGGCGGCAAACAGCAGTACCTGTTCAATCATCGCGGCGAGGCGCTGGGCCTCATTGCGGATGAGCGCGCCATATTGTTTCACCTGAGGCTTGGCCTCCACCACGCCGTCGGCAAGATTCTCCGCCGCCGAGGAGATGACGCTTACGGGAGTGCGCAGTTCGTGGGAAACCCCGGTGACAAAATCCATCTGCATCTTCGCCAGCCGCCGGATTCTTTGCGCCCAGACCAAAACCAAGGCCATGCTGGCGGCGAGCACCAGCAACACCCCAAAGCCCAGGAGCAAGTCCCGTCTCCAGGTCATGGAAGCTGCTTCCGCCAAGGAACCGCCCGGATGCCGGACCACCAGCCGCCATCCCGCCGCGGAAGCGTCCGCGAGGATGGGGGCAGCCAGGAAGCCCCGCGCGCGTGCCGAGCCCTCGCGCCCAGATCCCGGGAAGGCGAAGGGAGAAGGTGGAATCCTCTCACGTTCTGCCGTGGCGCCCGGCTCGCGGAAACTTCCCTGCCGGAGATCCAAGAGCCGCCCTCGGAATGAGCTGAACAGGTGCACCGTTTCATCCGGCGAACTCACTAGGTCCGGGGAGTGGCGCGCTTCTGACGAATAAATGAATTGGGGAGGATTCGCGGCATCGAGGATGGCCACATCATAGAGAAGCCCGTTCGGCCCCCCAAAATACCTCTGGGCCAGTTCCGGCAGAAACCTTTTGAGGAAAACATCGCGGTTCAATCCGACCATCATGAATCCCGCGGGTGAGCAGTCCGGCGGGCAACCACTTCGATTCCTCCGATTGCGCCAGCCCGGTTGGGGAACGGGACGCGCCATCGCCAGCGACTCACCTTGAAATCGCCACCGTAGCCCCAAAGGTCCGAAATCCCTTCCCCGCGGGGTTAGCGAGGTGATGAGATTGGAAGTGTCGCAAAGAACCCCCAGGGAGGCCGGGCAAGCCGTTGCCTGAAAAGTGTCATCCTGGGGATTGAACTGGAGAAACGTATAACTTCCGCCCTTGGTTTTTTCCCAAAGATAATAGTTGGCCACCAGTTCCCGATGGTCAGAAGATCGCGCCCAGTCCCCGCATTCCTGAGCATAGAGGTACTCAACCCCGGGAGCCTGATCCGGTGGCCGGTAAGTGAAGCTCGTGCAGATTCCTGCCAACTCGCGGCGGAAATCCTCGCGGAATCCGTTCATGCCTGCCTGGAGCGCGGCCTGCTTCCTTTCGAGCTCGGCAGTCCGAATCTGATTGCTCCACCGGAATTGCAACACCGCCAAGATCACCAGCAACGCGCTGAGGCCGGCGATCATTCCCAAGGCGCCCAGCGACTGTTTGAGTTTGCTGGCCATAGACTTAATCTTAGACGATTTCGATGCTGTCCGCGCTACATTCACCTCGGATCGGATCATCGAACCCTCGGGTTCGGGCCATGTAAAGCCCCATCATCAGCCGATTGATCGATAAGCCGATGGGCAGGTTTTGTGTCCGCAGCCATCCATGGTTCAGAACTCATAATTTCTTCGACCTCGCGCCCAGCACCTTTCTCCTTTCCTTTCAATGACTTTTAGGCCTACGGCGGATAAGTGGCTTATTTTTCTATGACATTTAGGGGTCGGGGCCGAATTTGAGCCAAGTCATTTTTAATCCCCTTTGTTTTCAGCAAACCATAGGGTAATACCTTCATTTTAACATCCTCTTTTCTGTCTTTAACCGATCCTCTTCAATTTCATTATAACTTCCTCATTTTCTACGAGATAAGTTTTTTTGGGAACATCACATCTCCGCCAATTTCTTGCTAACCTACTGTTTTTTCATTAACTTCTAGGGTTTAGGATGAGCCTTCCCAGATTTCAATCTCGGGTTTAGCCATCAGCCTTCAGTCTTGCCTGCGGTTCTTGCTCCGACTGGTATAAGGGCCTGCGGCCTTTCGTCTCAGCGTTTCGCTAGCCCCTGTGGTGCGCGATTTCACCAAAAAACCATTCTCCGTGGATTCGTCTATCAAGAACTCCTCCATAGTCTAGGAATATTGCCCACTGATGGGCAAAGAGTGCAAATAAAAAGGTAGAATTGTCACCCTTTTCCTGCCGGTAGGATTTGGTAACGCAGCATTCCCGCCTTCGCCAGTTCCCCCCCTGGTTCAGGAGCGAGCTAAGGGGTGTCAAGCACTTGCAGCGCGGACCTGTTTTAAAGGTCGGCGGCTTTTCGCGCCATCCCGAGTAGCGGGCGGAAGACCGTAGCGTATGGCGCAACCTGTCCCAAGATTTTCTATAGGCAGCCATGGGGGATTCTCCCCCACCCCGCCCGCCCCCGCACGAGGCGAAAGAATTCACGGCCAAAGCAATGGTGGCGCGGACCGAGGTTTTCTCGTAGGGGCGGTTCGCGAACCGCCCGCCTTAGGCCCGCCAGGGCCGGCAGAATGTAGCCCTGTCCGGCGCTTCAATCTGTATTGTCGCTCCCATACTTAAGCACCCGCGCCCTGCCCCCGTGACGCCAAGCACCTGGCAGGCGAAACCTATTCGTACCGCAGCGCCACCATGGGATCGACCTTCGTCGCCCGGCGGGCGAGGATGTAGCACGCGAGTAGCACAACCCCCGACAGCAGGAGTCCTACCGCGAGGAAAGTGGCCGGGCAGGGCTCCGTCAAAGTCCCGGGCGTAGCGTACCTCAGAGCTATAGATATATCACCCACGGAGGGACCCCTCACCCACCGCCTTGCGGTCCCCCCTCTCCCCCTCGGAGAGGGCTGTGATTTTGATTTCTATCCCTCTCCCTTGGAGCTTGTGATTTTATTAGGCCGCGGGCCGGGGGAGGGTAGAGGGTAGTAGGAGGAGGTGAAAGGGCAAGGGCGGGGATGGAAATATTTCTGGCGGAGAGTTCGGTATGTGAGTTAATATGGCTGTTATGGAAAACATTTTGATGTTTGATGCTTCGAAAGTAGAAACGCCAGCCGTGGAGAAGAGCGCCGAGGGTGCCCCTCCGCAGGGCGGGAAGGCGGCGGCGGGGGCCCGGAGGGCGGTGCGTCTGCGCCGGCCGGAGCGTGGGCAGATGAGCTGGGTGGCGCAATGTCCGGACGACCTGGTGGGGCCGGAGCACCCGGTGCGGCGGGTGGCGGCGGTGGTGGAGCATTTGGACTTGGCGGCGTTCCAGGCGTCGATCAAGGCGCGGGAAGGGGTGGCGGGGCGCGATGCGACCGATCCGCAGCTTTTGGTGTCGTTGTGGCTGTACGCCTGCGTGCGGGGCATCGGCGGGGCGCGCGAGTTGGCGCGGCAGTGCGAGGAGAATGCGGCGTTTCGCTGGCTGTGCGGAGGCGTGACCGTGAACTATCACTTGCTGGCGGACTTTCGTACCGATCATGGAGATGCGCTGGACGCGCTGTTCACGCAGGTGATCGCGGCGCTGGTGGACAAGGGGGTGGTGCGGGTGAGCCGCATCAGCCAGGACGGGATGCGGGTGCGGGTCGGGGCGGGGACGAAGAGTTTTCGGCGGGAAGCGCGGCTGGAGGAGTTGCTGGCGGAAGCGGAGCGGCACGTGGCAGAGTTGCGGCGGCAACTGGAGTCGCCGGCGGGGGTGGGGGTAAGCGCGCGGCAAGCGGCCGCGCGCAAGCGGGCGGCGCGGGAGCGGCAGGAACGCTTGCAGCAGGCCATCGCGCAGTTGCCGGAACTGCAGCGACGGCAGGCGGCGAGAGTGAAGCGCACGGGGGGCAAGCGGGGAGAGAAGATTGCGGAGAAGGCGCCGCGGGTGAGCACGACGGACGCGGAAGCGCGGGTGATGAAGATGCCCAACGGCGGCTACAATCCGGCGGTGAATGTGCAGTTGGCAGCGGACCCGGGGAGCCGCGCCATCGTGGGGGTGGAGGTGACGGCGGAGGGTTCGGACTCGGGAGGGTTGAACGCGCCGTTGCGGGAACAGGTGCAAGAGCGCACGGGGGGCACGGTGCAAGAGCACCTGTTGGACGGTGGTTACCTGCGGAAGGAAGACTTGGAAGCGGCGCATGAGGAGGATGTGGCGCTGTTCATTCCTCCCCACACGGCGCAGGATCGGCAGAAGCGGGGGAAGGAACTAGAGTCCCAAGCAGGCGATAGCGAAGCGATCCGCGCCTGGAAGCAGCGCATGCAAAGCGCGGAGGGAAAGAAAATCTATCGACAGCGGGCGGCCACCAGCGAAACCGTCAACGCCGATTTGCGCACCTATCGCGGCCTGGGTCACATTCTGGTGCGCGGACTGGCCAAAGCGCGGTGCGTGGCGCTGTGGAGCGCCCTGGCCTACAACGTGATGCACTTCGCCCCGCACTTGCTGGCCTAAACCCACCGTGGCGGGCCTGAGCCCGCCGCGGCGGGCAGCACCTGCCAGCGCCCAGCGAGCGTCCGAAACCGAACCGGGGCGCCACAACCGCTCCCCCGGCCGGTCCGAGCCGCCCCGCCTACTGCCCCAGGACTCCCAAGGCACCCCCCTGCGGCCAGTGGCTTCAAAAAGGTCACAAGCTCTTGGGGAGAGGGGGGACCGCAAGGCGGTGGGTGAGGGGTCCTTTTCAATCCCCCGTTCGACTTTGACGGAACCCTGAGTGGCCGGGTCGGTGGGCTTGACTCCGAAAAGCATGGATCGCAGCAACCGCGTGAGGGCCAGCGCTGTGAAAAAATTCCGGAACGAGCAAAAACATCTCGCGCAGAGACGCAGAGGCCGAAAAGAAAACAAAGGAGTTTTTCACTTCCAATCTCTGCGCCTCGGGGTCTCCGCGCGAGATTGTGTATGTTCTTACACTTTCTGTGTCCGGGGCATGTTCACACCTCGGCGCGTTCCAAAAGCAACTGCGCGGCAAATGGGAATGCCAAGGCGACGGCAATCCAAAGGACGAGCGAGCCGGTGGGGAACGCCCTCGAAGTGCCAGCAACCCATTTGCATGCGCCTAGCATGAACTCCAAGACCGAAGGGGGATGGAGATTGGGGTAATAGATCGCGGCCGCGGGCAGCAGCAGGTTGATGAAGAATATTCCGAAGCCGTAAGTCAGCCCCTGCTGGCCGTTGCGTGCGACTACCGTCATAAAATATGTCAGTCCGTACGCCACCGCGCCGCCGATGGCCAAGGGCACGGCTGTGGCCAGTGGGCGCCACGTCTGAACATGGCCTGTCAGATAGGTTAGCGTTCCGAAGGTCGTCGCTGCGGCCAGAAAAGCCATCACGCTCAACTCCAGAACTCCAACCGACCAACCCGTCCAGACCCAGTAACTCCGCCGGCGGGGCCGAACCAGGAGGAAATCCGCAGTCCGTTCCTTGAATTCCTCTCCCAGGCTCGATGCGCCCATAACCAATCCCGAGAGGAGAGTGAAAAGGGAAGCCACACCTCCGAGAACAAAGCTAGTGGCATGTGACCACGTCTGACTCACCGAGGACGGCGGCCCTGCCCCAATCGCCCCGGAAGCGAACTTAACCCCCATATAAGTGAAGAAAACACAGAGCGCCAGAAGCGCTATGACAGAAACGATGAAACGGCTTCGGCTATCTCGCCAACATTTCCAGACGTACATGGTTCCTCCTTTCGGACTAGTGCCAGGAAAATTTCGCGCAGTCCCAGCGGAGAAACTCCCGCAATCGTTGCCCCCTGCCCGCTGAGCTCGGCGGCGAAGGCCCCCGCGTCCTTCTTGACAAGGTATTTGCAAAAATCGCCCTCTGTGGCCACCAACAAGACCTCGGGCGACTTCGTTGGCGGCAGGGCATTACCGGCGACAGTAACCCAGCGAAACTGGCTCTTGATATCATCCAGCCTCGCCTCCAGCAAAAGCCTTCCATGATCGATTAGACCCACCCAATCGGCGATTTGTTCCACGTCCGCAAGTTGGTGGGAGGAAATGAAAACGGTTCGGCCTTCACCTATCACGTCTTCCACGAGGACACGCAGGAATTCGTCCACGACAACGGGGTCGAGCCCCATCCCCGGCTCATCGAGGACCAGTAAATCCGCCCCTTGCGACAGCGCCAACAGGAGATATACTTTCGTGCGATTTCCTTGCGAGAGCTTTGCGAAAGGACGGTCCATCGGAATCTCAAACACGCGCGAATACTTCGCCACCGCCTGGTCAGACCAATTTGGGTAAAATCCCCTTGTGAAGCGCACGAGTTCCCGCGGCGTGAGGTTGCCATAGAGCGTTTTGCTCTCGCTCACGAATGCCGTGCGCTCGAGGATGGCAACTTGCTCGCAACCGATGGAAAATCCCAGGACGGTCCCTTTGCCCGCTGTAGGCCGCGCCAAGCCGAGTAGAGTCTTGATGGTGGATGTCTTCCCGGCGCCATTGCGTCCCAAGAATCCATAGGCCACACCGCGTGGGACGTTCATGGTGAGCCCGTCAACGGCCCTCACTTCGGAATAAACCTTAACGAGCTTTTCGGTCCAGATTGCCAGATCGTTCATGAGCTTCCTCCAATGCCTCTAATTCCTGCTGCACCAGTTCAACGATTTCATGGGGATCGAGCCGCAACTGCGTGCCCTCGACGGCGATCTGCCGGGCATAAGGCCTAAGGCGCCGAACTTTCTCCGATTTCAGCAGGCTGGGAGAATTCTCCGCGACATAGGAGCGACCGCCGGGGACTGTGCGCAAGACACCATCCTTTTCGAGGTCCAGGTAGGCGCGGGCGACGGTATTGGGACTAATGCGCAGGTCAGCGGCCAGCTTCCGCACCGAAGGCAACGCATCCCCGGGCGCCAGTACCCCGGCGGCAACGTAGTGCTTCACCTGCGTCTCAATCTGTAAGTAGGTCGGTACGCCCGAAGAGGGATTTACGTGAAGCAGCATACTGTATTGATACACTGATACAGTTTACTTGTCAAGCTTTTTTCGCGGTTCTTGAATAGTGACAGATTGGCAAGCCGCGACGGTGTGGAGCAGGGGGCGCGCAGACCTGTTCTGAAGGCCTGCGGTTCGTCTCCTATTGACCACAAAAAGCCGCGGACCTATCGAACAGGTCCGCGCTACACTTTCTACTCGTGCCTCAGCGCTATCATCGGGTCCACCTTTGTTGCCCGGCGGGCGGGAATGTATGACGCCGCGAGCGCGACCAGCGTGAGCAGGAGAGAGACGCCGGCGTAAGTGAGCGGATCAGTGGTGGTCACGCCGACCAGAACACCACCCATCAGCCGCGCCAGGGCGAATGCCGCAAGAACCCCAATTACGGCTCCCGGCACCACAATCCCCGCCCCTTGACGGAAGATCATGCTCAGAATTTGTCCCGGCCGCGCTCCCAGGGCAAGGCGAATCCCGATCTCGTGAGTCCTTTGCGTGGCCATGTAAGACACCACGCCGTACACGCCAATGATGGCGAGGATCAGGCCCAGGATTCCCATCGTGGCGGCCAACCCGGCACCCAACTGGAAGAACCACAGCCCGTTGGGGGTATTGAGCGCATCCGTCATGGTCTGAGCGCCGGCAACCGGCATCGCCGGCGCGAGGGACCGGATAAGTCCAATTACCTCCGGCCCCATGGCTTCCGGCTTTCCGAAGGTACGCACCTGGAGCGTGACCGGCAGGACGCGTTGCTGCGCAAAGGGGATGTAATAAAAGGGACCCTGCGGTGAGGACAAGTCCGACGTCCGGCTGTTTCTCACCACGCCGACCACTTCGAGGGGATGGTCAAGTTCCCCCTCCACGCTGAATCGCTTTCCGATGGGGTCCTTGCCAGGCCAGAAGCGCTCCGCCATGGCTTGGTTGATGACGGCTACGCGGGCCGAGTTTGGTTTGTCCGTCTCGTCAATTCCCCGCCCGTGGAGTGAGCGGATGCCCATGGTTTCGAAATAAGCGGGAGAGACAATGGTGTAGCCCGCCGAAGGAGTTTGTTGCTGGGGTGGCGACCCCAGACCTTCGACCACAATGTTGGCTCCCAGGTTGGTGCCGCCCATGGGCACCGAAGCCGCCACGCTCGCCGATTCGATGCCGGGAAGCGCCCGAACCCGCTCCAGCACCCGATCGACAAACTCATACGACTGCGTCTCGCTGTAACCCGCCAGGCCAGGATTGAGGGCGACATTCAAAACGTGCTGCGGATCAAAACCCAGATCGGATTTTTGGATATTCAGCAGGCTCCGCACGAAGAGTCCGGCAACGATCAGCAGCATCAGCGAGCCCCCTACCTGAGCGATAACCAGACCTTTGCGCAGGCCATGACCTCCGGCAGTGGTGGTGCGTCCACTACCGTGCAGAACCTCGTTCCAATCGCCGGCCGTCGCGCGCCAAGCGGGGGCGATGCCGGCAATCACACCCGAGACCAGGGCCAGCGCCAGTGCGTATCCGAACACCCGCCAGTCAAGGTGAAAATCCAGGATAACGGGGAGGTCCATGTGGAACGAGAGCGAACTCAGCACGTGGCTTCCCGCCAAACCCACCACCAGCCCACCCACGCCGCCCAGTAACGCGAGGAGCAAACTCTCGGTAAGCAATTGCCCAATGATCCGTCCGCGCTGGGCGCCCAGTGCGGTCCGAATGGCCATTTCGCCGCGGCGGACGCTGGCCCGGACCAGAAGAATGTTGGCCACGTTGACGCAGGCCAGAATCAGGACAACTGCCGCTAAGGTCAGAAAGAGTGCTCCCACCACGCCCAGCCCCTCCGGGGGGTCGGAAGTTGGTCCGGTCGGAGGAAGCGGAAACGCCTTCAACACTTGCCAATCGTCGGCCTTCGGGTACTCCGTGGCCAGGCGTTTGGCAACCACATCCAGGACGGACCGAATCTGGCCTTGAGTAATTCCCGGCCGGAGCCGGGCGATCAGGATCAGACGCTTGTCTTGACGGTCGTTCAGGAAATCGCTCTTCGTTTGGTTATCGACCACCGCCATCCCCAGCGGCATGTAGCCCTGCGTTTCGATGAGTGTCGATATGGGACGGAATCCCTCCGGGGCCACCCCCACAATGGTTACCGGTCGGCCATTCACCGATGCCTTCTTGCCGACGATATTGCGATCAGCGCCCAGATGCGCCTGCCAGAACGCGTAATTCAACACCAGCACGGGGTCGGCGCCGGCCACCTGACCTTCGGAGGGAAGAATGAAGCGGCCCAGCGCGGGGCGAACGCCGGGGAGAGCAAAGAAGTTGCCCGTCACGAAGTCGGTCCACATCCGTTCGCTCTGGCCTGCCATGCTCAAGCCGGTGGTGCTTAGGATCTGTACTCCCGCCATATCGGAGAACAAGCTGGTGGTTTGCTTCCGGATGTCCTTGAGGTCCAGATACGAAAACGTGTTGCCGCCTGCTTTCCCCGAGGCGGACAGGGTGTAGATCTGTTCCGGATGGCTGACGGGAAGCGGACGGAGTAATATCGCATTCACCATGCTGAAGATTGCGGTGTTCAGACCAATGCCAAGCGCCAGAGTGACGGCGGCGACGATGGTGAAGGCGGGATTCCTGGCCAGGATCCGCATGCCATAGCGGGTGTCCTGCCAGAGCCCTGCCAGGATGTTTGTCTTTCGCCCTGTTCCCAGAATGACCGGCTCCTGTGCCACCTGGTGTTCGACTCTCTCCAGTCCCCGGGCCAGGAGCTTCTCCTCGCTGATCTCTTCCAGCGCGATCCGGCGAGATTCTTCTTCCGTCGCCCCACCCGTGACCAACTCGCGGTAGCGATCGTCGATGTGCTGCGACACTTCCTCCACGATTTCCGCCTCGCGCGTTGCCGACAAACTCAAACCTGCAAGTTGCCGGGTGATTTCTTGTTTCCAATCAGGCATGTTCGACCCCCGCAATGCGGTTTATGGCCGCGGCAAATACTTGCCAGCCCTTACGCTGTGACGCCAGGACCTTCCGCCCCTCCGCCGTCAAGCGGTAATAGCGCCGCCGCCGCTGCCCGGCTTTTTCCACCCAGCGGCCTTGAATCCAAGCGCGCTTCTCGAGGCGGTAGAGCAGAGGGTAAAGAGACGCCACGTGGAAGCGGACTGCGCCGTCCGAGCGCTGCTCGATCAGCTTGCTGATTTCGTAGCCGTGCCGGGGCCGGGCCTCGACCAGGGAAAGGATCAACAGCTCCGCGCTGCCTTTCTTCAACTCTCGATCAAGAATCCGTGAGTCCATATATGACATAGCCATATATTGGGCAAGCAGATTGCGAAAGTCAAGGAAAATCTGGAGGGCTCCGTCAAAGTCCGCTTAGTTCCCCGAAGGGGAACAAGATCATTAGCCGTAGGTGAAACCTACGGACAAGGAGCGGTACGACATTCGACCCCTACGGGGTCGAACAGCCGTCCGTCCCGTTTTCCACGGGTTTCACCCGTGGCTAATGACCTTCGGCCCCTGCGGGGCCGCCACGCAGCCTCGACTTTGACGGGACGCTGAGGAGAATCTGGCGCCAGCTATCTTCTGTTTTTGAGCGCGACATGAGACCGGCCTGGTTTGCAGGTCGGGTGTTCTTTCGAGCGGGTAGCCATTGCGCTCAGTGCCCTCTTGACGGTGGGAATGTGGTCATGGAGGAGGACCCACGATCCATCAGAATATGGCGGACCCTCGCTACCCTTGATCTGCGCATGTCTTCGCTTCGTCGGAAGTGATATGCTGCGTCAACTCCCATGCGAAGGTGGCAGGGGTCCGTCAAAGTCCGACGGGGGTTGAAAAAGACCCCTCACCCACCGCCTTGCGGTCCCCCCTCTCCCCCAAGGGAGAGGGATAGAAATCAAAATCACAGCCCTCTCCGTGGGGAGAGGGGGGACCGCAAGGCGGTGGGTGAGGGGTCCCTTCGGGGGTGATATATCCATAGCTCAGGAGGTATGCTACGCCAGGGACTTTGACGGAGCCCTGGGGAAGGAAGCGGCGCATGAAAGAAGGGACGCAAGGGATCATCCGTGTGTTGATAATACTGACATTCATTATCCCTCTACTGAATATTTCTTTGCTCATCATTGACCCGCCGCGGGAGGGGCATGTAGTCCATGCGGCCGGGGCGGCGCCGCGGGGGGCGACGGCCGCCCCGGCGCTTCCGCATAAGCAGGAGATTCTGACTCTCCTGGAAAAAGCCAACTCCTGGCAGTTGGCGCATCCCGTCATGAAGCCGGACGACCGCAATTGGGAGCGCGCCACGTGGTACACGGGGGTCATGGCCGCCTGGAAATCGACCCGAAACCCGGCATTCCTCGATCAAGCTCTGGATTGGGGGCGCCGGCACCAATGGCAAGTGGGCACCGAGCCCGACGGCGCCAACCGCCTGTTCTGCGTGGAGACCTGGGCGGAGCTCTACCTGGCGAAAAAGGACCGCGCCATGATTGCGCCCGCCATCCAGTGGCTGGCCACGCCGGACCCCATTTCGCCGGCGGGAGCCAAGCAGTGGTACCTCGACCACTACGGCGACCGTCGCTATAACATTCATGGCATTGTGTATGTGGACTCCCTCTACGGTGCGTCGGCGCTCGCCATGCTGGCCCAAGCCACGGGGGACAGCAGATATATCGACATCATGAATGCCTTCTTCGATGACGTCACGGGGCAGTTACTCGATAAAGAATCCGGCTTGTATTACCGCGACCCTCGTTTCATCGGCCAGCGGACCGCGAACGGCAAGAAGATTTTCTGGTCACGCGGGAATGGCTGGGCGTTTGCCGGAATCGCCCGCGTGCTGGAGTATCTTCCCAAGCATCACCCCAGCCACCAGCGCTACCTCGCGATCTTCCGCCGGCAGGCGGCGGAACTCATCAAGCGCCAGGGAACCGATGGCCTGTGGCGCGTCAACCTCGACGACCCCGACCAGTTTCCGAACCCGGAGACCAGCGGGAGTGGTTTCTTCTGCTATGGACTGGCTTGGGGCATCAACCATGGGGTGCTGAATCGCCAAGAATACCTCCCCGCCGTCGAGAAGGCTTGGGCGGGCTTGACCCAAAGCCTTAACCCGGAGGGAGAGGTTCTTTGGGGCCAGCAAGTGGACGGCGAGCCGCACACCGTCGCGCGCGAAAGTACCCACGAGTACGTCACCGGAACGTTTCTGCTTTCGGGAAGTCAGGTCTACAAGCTGGCTCATTACTGAGAATTGCAAAATCTAGTGACAGCTTGCCTTCGCTGCGCCGCCGTCGCGGCGGGATTTCCGAAAGCCGGCAGGATGCCGGCGCTACGGAAAATGTCACTCTATATCCCCTGATTTTAGGGGCAAGCGGTCTTTCCCCCACCACATCTTGCGAGCCGTTAGAAGGGGAATGCTTAACGAGTCATTGATTGGCGGGTCCGTTAGTGTTATAAGAATAGACGTTCCGGATGAGGGACACGTTCTGGAGGTGCGCTTGTGCCTATAGCTGGATCCGCACTTACCCCTCATGCCCAAAAATTGCTTGACTCGATTCAGCCAAGGCCCCGCCTGAGTGCCGGTGCGATGGCGACGACAGACGGGATTACTCCGCAGGTTTTGGTTACCGACTCCTGCAATTCTTCCTGGTCTGACGCGGCGCGCACATGGAACCTTCAGAAAAAGCAGATGAAATCTCTTTCAACGGATGCCCAAAACCACATGGATCATGGTACTGTCGTGGGTTCCCCCAAGAAAATCTTCTCACTCTATGTGATTGGCTTTTTGATTCTGGCCACGTTAATCGCGGGCTTCATCTGGCATGACTTGGGTGCGGATTACCGCGACACTCTTTCCTACTGGAATGTGCAGTTGTCCAGTTCTGCCGATGAGTGGGTAAGGGTCAGCGCCCTGTGGCTCAAGGAACGATGGACGGACACGCGCGGCGTTGCCCAGAATCCCTCGACGATCCGCTTGCTCTCCGCGGGGAAAAGCAAAAGGCAGGCGGCGGAACTCCGGCAACAAGTGGAAGGAGAAATCGCCCATATGGCCGCCGTCAATGGATTCCGGGGCGGCGCCGTTGGGGACGCGGATTGTCGAATCACCGTGCAATCGGGTCTGCGGCCGGAAATGGCGCGAGATTTCCAGGAAGCTTGCCGAGTGGTCCAGCGTACGGGCGAATTCCGAATCGACCTCTTTGGCATGGAGCAGGGCCGCGTTTGGCTCAAATTTACCGCTCCCGTGATGGCAGAAGGCCCCGCCTCGTCATCGGGTCCAATCACCCGCCGCAGGGTCGGATGTGTGATCATGGTGGTGGAAAACTTGCAGGATTCCATTCTTATTTTCGGAGGCGAAAGCGTCGGCGCCCGGACCAGCGAGACTCTCCTGGTGTGGAGGGAGCTTGGTGAAGCCTTAATCTTCTCTGCGCACCGCAGCGCGCAGGGAGTAGAGTCGTTGTTCCGGCGGCCGCTCGCCGCGTCTACCTTGGAGTCGCGCGTGGCCCGTGATGGCGAGGTAGCCTTTGGCGAATTCATGGACTATCGGGGAGTGGGGGTTTTCGGTGCGGCGCGACGAATCGGCCCGCATATGGCCAGCCTGGCCTGCAAGGTGGACCGCGAGGAGGCCCTCTCGGCCTACCACCGGCACCGGGTGTTGGATGGGCTGGTCGGGACCCTCACGCTCTTGTTGTTGGGAACGGTCATGGTGGCCGTGCATCGGCACGCGGCGGCGCGGGACCTCCAAGAAAGGCTCAGACAACAAAAGGCGCTCCTGGAACTGAAGCAACACATCGAGGTGTCGGAGGCGCGCTTCCGGGAGTTGGTGGAAACCGCCGAGGCGATCGTCTGGGAGGCCGACGTTGCGACCCAGAAAATCACCTTCGTGAGCCAGGGGGCTGAGAAGATACTAGGCTATTCGACGGACCAGTGGCTCCGGACTGCGGGTTTCTGGACCGACCACATCTACCCGCAGGACCGCGTCGAGGCGCTGGCCTGCGAACGAGCGGTGACGGAAAAAGGCCAGCCCCGCTCGGCCGAATACCGCATGCAGGCGGCCGATGGCCGGGTTCTCTGGTTCCGGGATTTCATGCACGCGGTGTTTGGTGCCGAGGGAAAGGCGGAACGGCTGCGCGGCATCATGGTGGACATCACCGAGAGCAAGCGGGCGGAGGAAGAGCTTGTCTTGCTCAAACGTTCGATCGATGTCCATTACGATGGCGCTTATTGGACGGACACCGACGATCGATTCATATACATCAATGACGCGGGCTGCAAAGCCTTGGGCTACGCGCGGGAGGAATTGATAGGAAAGAGGCTCCTTGACGTGAACCCGAAGGCCTCTCCCGAGAGAATGCAGGTCGTTTGGCAAAGCCTTCGCAGCCAGGGCTTTTACTCGAGTTCCTCGGTACACCGGCGCAAAGACGGAAGCGAGTTTCCCGTCGAGGTGGTGGTCACCTACGTGCAATCCGGGGGCGACGAATTCGCTTGCGGCTTCGCCCGCGACATCACCGAGCGCCAGCGGGCGGAAGAGGAGCGGCAACGGTCTTTCGACCAGTTGCGGGGGCTCGCGGCCCGGCTGCAAAGTATTCGCGAGGAGGAACGGAAGAGGGTGGCGCGGGAGATTCATGACCAACTAGGCCAGGCTTTGACCGCCATTAAGATCGACTTGAGCTCTCTGGTCCGCGAGTTGCCACCCGGCGAGAAACAGCCTTCGAAGCGGACGGCCTCGATTCTGCAACTGGTGGATGAGTCGATTAAGTCTGTGCGCCGAATCTCCACCGACCTGCGGCCCGGAATCCTGGACGATCTCGGTCTGGTCGCGGCCATAGAATGGGCGGGGGAGGATTTCGAGTCGCGAACCGGCACCCCCTGCCGGCTGGACCTGCCCCAGGAGGGTATCGCCGCCGATACGGAGAGCGCCACGGCGATTTTCCGCATCTTCCAGGAGACGCTGACCAATGTGGCGCGGCACGCGGAGGCCAGCCAGATCGACGTACGGATGGCCAGGGAAGGCGGCGATTTGACTCTGGAAGTTTACGATAACGGCAAAGGGATCACCGAGAATCAACTCTCCAGCCGGAAATCACTCGGGATCCTGGGAATGCGCGAGCGGGCCATGCTGTTGGGAGGGGCGCTTACGATCAGCAGCCCTCCAGGAGACGGTACGACGGTGAAGGTGCGGATTCCGGAGGCTCATCGCCCGCAAGGGGAGCAAGACTTATGATAAGAGTCCTGATTGCAGACGATCATGCCATCCTGCGCCGCGGATTGATCGAGATCTTGAAGTGCGGGCTCAAGGACGGCGTCTATGGCGAGGCGGAGGATGCCCAGCAGACCCTTGCCCAGGTCCAGAGCCATGACTGGGACCTGGTGATTCTCGATGTGACCATGCCGGGACGCAGCGGAGTGGATGTGCTCGCGGACCTTAAACGCACCCGCCGGAAGCTTCCGGTGCTGGTCTTGAGCATGCATCCGGAAGACCAGTACGGCAAGCGCGTGCTGAGGGCGGGAGCCTCCGGCTACCTGAACAAAGACAGCGCCCCGGAAGAATTGATTGAGGCGATTCGCAGGGTGCTGGCGGGCGGCCGCTATGTCAGCCCGGCGTTGGCGGAGGTGCTCGCCTTGGACTTGGGCCGGGGAGGCGACCAACCCCCCCACGAAAGGCTCTCGGACCGCGAACTGGAAGTGCTGCGGTTGATGGGATCAGGAAAGACCGTCTCGCAGATCGCCGAGGTCCTGCATCTGAGCGTGACCACCGTCAGCACGTACCGGGCGCGCATTCTGGAGAAGATGAACTTGACGACCACCGGCGAGCTGATGAGCTATGCGCTGCGCCATCGGCTCGCCGATTAAACCGCGGCTAGTCGTGTAGGACATTGCATCCCTCCCATGAAGCGCTGGCGCCTGAAGAGAGCCAGCCATGTAGTATAAAATACGACATGTACTCTTGAATCAATTCTACATAAGAAACCAACTTTCACTGATAGTAACAGCTCGCGGCGGCCTCTAAGATGGGAATCGAGGTCCGAATGAGAGTCCTGCTCGTTGATGACTCGGAAGTCCTCGTTCAGCGCTTGACCGCCAGGTTGGCGGAAGTGGCCGGAATCGAAATAGTCGGTCATGCCGCCAACGTTCCGGACGCCGTGCTGGAAATTCGCAGGACGAACCCTGACGTCGTCATCCTGGATCTCCACCTGCCGGGTGGAAGCGGCCTGGACGTACTCGAGGGCTTGAAGAAAGATCAATGGCAGCCCATCGTGATCGTGCTGAGCAACCATAGCGATCGGCAATATCGCAGGAAATGCCTGCAAAGCGGGGCCCGCTTTTTCTTCGACAAGTCCAATGAATTCCATAAGGTTGCGGAAGTGTTGCGGAGCTTGATGCGGGCGGTTTCAGCTTGAATCAGTAATGGGCCTCGGAGGTTGACGAGTGAGTTCTTCGGAGAACTGGAATAAAACCATGGTGACAACTGAGCAATACACCGAAGTCTTTGACCTGAGCCTGGCGTTGAGCAGTGTCGGTGGCGACCGGGAGTTTCTCACCGAAATTGTCGGTCTCGTTCAGGCGGCGTGGCCAACCTTGCTGGCCGACATTCGGGCGGGGTTGGCGCGAGGAGACCTCTGGGCCGTCGAGACGACGGCGCGCTTGGCCAAAGCCGCGGCACGATACGTCTCGGCGAAAAGGGCTCATGAGTCCGCCCTGCAACTCGAAGCGTCGGCGGGCAAGGGAGATTTGCGGGCCGCACAAAGTGCCGGTACGGAGTTGGAGCGAGAGGTGGATCTACTTCGCAACTTCCTCGCCACGCTCGGAAGCGTCGAATGTTCTCCGTGAGGTCGGTCTTCACTCCGGCGCCGGCAAGGGCTTGTTCGCACCCTGGTCCCAACTAGGACAAGGCAATCAACCAAAAGGTGTAGAATGGGTTTGGAAGTGCAGTTTCATGAGGTGAACGCCCACCTGTCGATTAAGGCGGTGGGCCAGTATAGTCTGGCGAAGTTCCACGACCTCTTCACCCAGGTCAAAGATGCGAATGAGGATCATGCCGACCGGGGAGTAATACTCGATATCACCGAGGTGACAGGGGCTATTCCAGTTTTGGATATGCTGGTGCTGGGTGAATACTGTTCCAAATATTGGACGCAGCCGTTCAAAGTCGCGATCATAACCTCCCTGGGAGGGCTCAACAGGTTCTTCGAGAATGTCGCGCGGAACCGAGGAGTGCAAATCGCGGTGGTTCGGGATGAAAGCGCGGCGATGGAGTGGTTAAAGTGACCAGCGACAATTATCTTGAAAGTGTCCCAAAATAAGAATTTTCGTCCTTCCGACGTAGCGCGGGTGTCCCGCCCGTAAGCAGCCGCACCCAAGATGGCTCCGACCATGCCAAAATGAAGCCTTGCCCAAAAACCCTTCAGGTTCACAAACTCCTATTGTGCTGATATAATTCTTCAGGTATCGTTTTTGGGCACGGGTCCGCCAAGTTGTAATCATTACGAGTGTGTGCCTCGCGTATGAAGATTGAAGGAAAATCAGCCCTTGGGTGAAATGTTAAGAGATTTTAGAAAAATTTTCGCCCTGCATGAAACCTCCACGCAACAATTGTGCATCTCAGCGTGCGGTGGTTTGAAAGCGCGCACCTTCTCCGGGGACTTCAGCGAACCGGAAGCTTCTCGTAGTTGCCGGTAGAAGGGGAGCGCCAACACAGGTTCGCGTATCGGATCTGTGAGGACGAGAAGTGCGGTCCGATTTCATCAAGCTCTGTTTTTATAAGGTTGCAACCAAGAGTTTGTCGAGCCCTCCGGCTGCGATTGGGAGTGGGAAAGGCGCAGGGCAGAAAGCGCTCAATGCCCAAGCCGCCATCCACCCTCCGCTGAGGAGTTCGCCTCAGGAAGAAATTTGCTTGGGAAGGGGACACGTGAAGTGAGGCTAATTTACACGTTCCTGCTCGTTGCCTTTTTGACGGCACAAATCGGGATAGCACAATCCACTCCCGGCCAACAACCCGCCCCGCCAGCTACGAACCCTGCGCCGGCGACTACCCCCCCGCCAGCTACTACTGCCCCGCCGGCTACTACCCCTGCACCGGCGACTACCACCGCGCCGGACAATACGGCTGCGCCGGAACAACCCGAGAAGAAGGGGATTTTGCACAAGCTGAACGTATTTCACCGGGGAGGGGGAAAAGCCAAGGCGGAAAAACCCGCCAAACCGGAGAAACCCACCGCGCCGGAAAAGGCCGCCAGCGCCACTGAGAATCCCGATGTCACCGGGCCCACTGCCTTTGTGCAGGTCGAGGGCAACCACTCGAACATGTTCACGGTGCTCACTTATGATTTCAATGTTGGATATAAGTGGAGTAAGCATGTTTCAACCGATATCGGCTTGCCGCTTATATCCACTCGTACCCCCTTCCCCCTTATCACTACCGTTGACTGGCGGGATACCACGATCATTGGGACCCCGTATATCGATGTTCGCTACGACACCAAGCGCGGCAGCACCAATATCACCACCATGCTGACAGGTGCGGCGGGCTTCAATATGGTCAAGACCTATTCCAACGGCCGGATGACGGCCGACTGGTTCAACCACTTTGATCGCAACTACCAGATTCTTAATTATGATGCCATTTTCACCCCCTTTTTGAATTTTGGCGGGGGCACGGGAACCGTAGACCGGCAGGTTATGCCCCGGCCTTATGAACTCGCTCGCCCTTATGAAACCCTGGGCCTGATCGGGAATGGCGAAGTTGGCGGGGCATTTACGATCAAGAAGATCTTCCGCTTGGAAGGCTCCGCTTACGGCCTCTCCCCGGTTGGCCCGCAAAAGGTCTATAGCCGGATCGTGGCGCCGGATAATCTCCTTGGGGGTGATGGTCATCACAACCGTTTTTGGGATCAATACTTCGAGACGGGCGGCGAGTACGTGAATACCTACGGTTCGGGGCCCTCGAGAATTGCCCGTGACAATGGCTATGGCGTGTATCTTACCATCAGCAAATACAAGAATTTAGACTTCATGCTCGGCTATACGATGAGCGTCCATTACGATTATGGTTCGTCTTTCATTATGTTGCGTTATAACTTTACGGGTCTTTTGCGGAACCTAACGGTCGGCGAGTAGTGAAACCGTCAGCCAAGGACGTACAGAATCAAAGAGAAGGATTCCGGCGGTCGCCCGTCGCAAAACCACTATCCAACCAACCGAGCGACCCCAAAGAAGCGACAAGAGGACCTTTGAAAACTGAGAGTCGGTTCAGATCATTCCTCCTTTCTTTCGTGGTTGGAATTTGTTTGGTCTATTCCAGCCCCGGGTGGGCTGGCAACCCCGCTTCGCCCGAGAAGACTTTCGTTCCATCCGCAATCCGTCCTTACGTGCTGCCGCTGAGTTTCGAGGCCAACCGTGGGCAGGTGGATGAGCAGGTCAAATACTTAGCCCGGGGACAGGGTTTCACACTGTTTCTGACCCCGGGCGCCGCCGTGCTCGGCCTGCGAAGCGGCGGCGCCGGGAACTCCACCAAATGGCTACAACTTGTTCTGCAAGGCGCCGCCGCCTCCCCAGCCGTCACCGGGGAAGAACCGCTCGCCGGGCGGTGCAATTATTTGGTCGGGAGCGACCCGGCCCAGTGGCGGACGAATATCCCCACTTTTGCCCGCGTCCGCTACCCGCAAGTGTATCCAGGCGTGGATTTGATTTATTACGGTCGGCAAGGGCGGCTGGAAAACGATTTCGAGGTGGCCGCCGGAATCAACCCCAAGATTATTTCCTGGCGACTGGAAGGGGCGGAACAAATTCACCTCGACTCCTCCGGGGATTTGATCCTGACCGTGGGCGGAAGTGCAGTGCGCCTGCAACAACCGCGGGCCTACCAAATGGACGGTGACCGACCGCGGGAGATTCCCATCCGCTTCCGGGTTCACGGCCAGAAAATAAGCTTCGCGCTGGGCAAGTATGATCGGCTTCAGAAATTGGTGATTGATCCTGTCCTTACGTACTCGACTTACTTGGGCGGCAACGGTGGCGATACTGCCTACAGCGTTGCGGTCGACTCGGCGGGCGACGCCTTCGTGACCGGCGTCACGGCCTCTACCAACTTTCCCACTAAGCCGATCGGTCAAAACTTCAACGCTACGGGGGGCCTCACAAACAGTAACGGCCTCGCGGGCACTGGAAACGTTTTTGTCACCGAATTCAACCCCGCCGGCAACAGCGTCTTGTTTTCGACCTACCTCGGGGGCTCGGGGATCGATATCCCCGCCCAGATCCTTCTTAACGCCGCCGGGGACATCTTCCTCGTGGGGAGCACGACATCGAATAACTTCCCCACCACTTCCGGGGTATTTCAACCGACTTACGGGGGCGTTCAGGACGCTTTCTTAACCGAGATGAAACCGGACGGCTCCGCGTTAATTTACTCGACTTACATTGGCGGCACGCAGGCTGATTTCGGCACCGCCGTGGGGCTCGACGCGTCAGGGGACGCTTTCGTGGTCGGATCGACGCAGTCAACGGACTTTCCGACCATCAATCCTATCCAGCTCGCCAATGCGGGTCTTTATGACGCTTTCATTACGGAAGTCAGTCCCACCGGGGCATTATTGTATTCCACCTACCTGGGTGGTTCGTCATCGGATTATGGCACCGGCGTCGCGGTAGACAGCACGGGGGACGTGTATGTAAGCGGTTACACGTACTCGACTAACTTCCCCACCCAGAGCGCGCTGCAAGGCACACTGGGAGGCGGCTCCGATGCTTTCCTTACCAAATTCAGGCCGGGGTCCGGCGCCTTGCTATTCTCCACTTATCTGGGGGGATCATCCAACGATCAAGCTCTTGCCATGATTGTGGATTCCAACGGAAACATTTACCTGACCGGCAGCACCCAGTCCCCCAATTTCCCGGTGACCGGCAACGCCTATCAGTCCACGCTGGTGGGCACGTCCAATGCCTTTGTTACGAAGGTTGCCCCGGGCGGGTCCGTCTTGGTTTTTTCCACCCTTTTCGGGGGCAGTGAAACCGACCAGGCAACCGCCATGGCTATGGATGCCGCGGGGAATATCTATATCACGGGCTTTACCCGGTCGGCGGATTTTCCCCTGCGGGATCCTTTCCAGAGTGTCCTGGGTATAGCCGGCGCCGGGAATTGCGGGTCATCCAACCTTGTTAATGTGCCGATTGTCCTGTGCGCAGACGCCTTCGTCGCGAAATTCGCACCCAACGGAATTCCTGTATACTCTTCGTTCCTGGGGGGAAGCAACACGGATTCCGCCCAGGGCATTGCCGTTGATTCCTCCGGGGCCGCCTATGTGGTGGGCTTGACCTTCTCGTCGAACTTTCCCGCCACCTTCGGGACCTACCAGTGGCCTTACCATGGCACCATCACCAACAGCAACGCCTTCCTTACCAAGATCAGTTCCCAGGATGCTCCTTCCGTGGAATTGAGTCCCCAGCAGATTGACTTTGGGAATCAGCCCCTCGAGCTCGCCAGCGCTCCGCCGGTCACGGTCACCTTGACCAATGAGGGAAGCGCCGCGCTGAATATTGCCAGCATCACCGCCAGTGGGGATTTCCAGCAGGCCAATACCTGTGGAACTTCCGTAGCTGGGGGGGAGGCACCTGCACCATCCAGATTACTTTCACCCCCACCTCGGTAGGGCTGGAGACCGATCAAATCACCATTACTGACAACGCGGGGACGCAAGGAATTACCGTGACCGGAAATGGCATCCTTACCGGCGGGTCATTGCTGTTCACTCCGACCAAATTGACCTTTTCAGCGCAAACCGTCGGCACCACGAGCCAGACCAAGACGGCTCTGCTCATTAATAATGGCAATCAAACGGTCACCATTACCAACATCCTCGCTACGGCCGGTTTCACCGAAACCGACAATTGTGGAACCAACTTCCCTACCGTCCCCGCGTCGTTGAATGTCGGCCAAACTTGCACCATCGGGGTGAGCTTTACTCCGACCAACTCGGGGAGTGTCTCGGGCAGTGTGAATGTCACGTCGAATGCTGTGAAAAACACATCACTTACCCTGGCGGGCACGGGAAGCCCCGTCTTCTCCCTTTCCTCCAATGCCCGATCGAGTGTTGTACTTATCGGCTCCACGGCCGCAACATTTACCATCTCTGCTTCGGGCCCCAGTACATTTCTGGGAACCATCAGTTTGAGTTGCAGCACGGGCGTGACGTGTACTTTTAGTCCGTCTTCGATCCCCACCGGAGGATCGAGTACGCTCACCCTTACGGGCCTCAGTTCAAGCACGGCGAATCCTTTGAACTTTACGGTCACGGGCACCAGCACCGGGGGGGAAGCAGCGCGGTTTCGTTGGGAGTCTTTTTCGCCGACTACTCGCTGACGGCTTCGCCCTCCGGCACGACCGTGACGGCGGGGAATAATGCCACGTATACCATTGCCGTCTCGACCACGAACGGATTCAACCAACCCGTGCTCTTGAGTTGTCCCGCGGCTTACCCCGGTATCCCTGTGGATACAGTATGTTATTGGAATCCCCCGGTGGTAACACCGTCCGGGGCAATCGGAACGACCGCGTTCAGCACGCTGACGATTACGACGGTAGCGGAAGGGACGCGGGTCTTCCCCAAGTCGCCGCCGCGTATTCCACCCGGACTGACCCGAGGAATTTTTCTTTTGGCCCTGCTGGCGTTTTTGTTCGCGATCATCACCGGCCTGAGCAGGTCGGGCCCCTGGATGCGCCCGCGCATAAGGTGGGTAGTACTGTTGGTTTCAATCGCTTTGGTGGCCTTGGGAGTGGGATGCGAGAACTACGTCAATCCCATTAATATCAATCCCTCGGTGACGGGGACACCCGCTGGCACCGTTAACATTGTGCTGACCGGAACCCTGGGAAACGGCACTGGCGTGACGCGGTACACCACGGTGAGCTTATCGGTTCTACCTTGATCCCGATAGTGTCCGTAGCGCCGCCATCTCCGATTTCTGGAGTCCGATGGACTCCATCGGAGTCCGCAGATCGGACTTGGCGGCTCAAGGCCGGCTGGAAGCCGGCGCTACATTGCAAATGAGGACCCCCGCGACGCCTGGGTAGGGCGTTCGGCGAGTCGATGAGCAGTAACAGAATCTCAGAATTTGGATTATTTCCGAGGAGGACTGTCGTGAGTGGAAGGAGCGGCATTGCCACCTGCGCCCCAGGCGCAAACCCTAGCGCAATGAAGAGAGGCCGACGCCTCCCCTATTGCCTGTTGTTGATTGCCACATTGCTCGGCGCGGCCATTTTACAAAAGGATGGGGGCGGGAGATTCCCCGCGGCCCACTCTCGCTCGAACGCCCAATGGGCTCGCCTCTACGCGGCACTGCCGCTGAGTTTCGAGGCGAACCGTGGGCAAACCAACCCGAGCGTGAATTTCCTTTCGCGCGGGCGGGGATACGCTTTGTTCCTGACCCGCCGCGAGGCCGTGCTGATGTTAAGCAAATCGTCCGTAGTCAGTGGTCCGTCGTCAGTTGCCAGCAATGGTCTTTCCCCGATGGAGAATGGACGGTTGCCTGCGATTACGAAGGCGCGGCAACGGACCACGGACCACGGACCACGCACAGCGGACGCCGTTGTTAGAATGCAACTGGTGGGCGCAAACCCCGGCGCCAGAGTGACGGGCGCGGACGAATTACCCGGCAAAGCCAATTACTTCCTCGGCAACGACCCGAGCCAATGGCACACGGATATTCCCACCTACGCAAAGGTCCGATACGAAAGTGTTTATCCCGGCGTGGACCTGGTCTATTACGGCGCCCAGGGCGGAGAGCTTGAGTATGACTTTGTCGTGGAGCCCGGCGCTGACCCGGCCGCCATCAAATTGAATGTAGGGGCTGGGCTTGCCCTGCCCAAGAATGCGCGGAGCGCAGGGAGGGTTTCGGACGGATCGGCGCGGGTCGCCGAGGCGCCCGAGAGGGCAGGGCAAGCCCAGCCCCTACGAATCGCCCCCGACGGCGATCTCGTAGTCAAAACCGACGACGGCGAAATCCGCTTCCACAAGCCAGTCGTCTACCAACCCGCGAATAATCGAGGGCAAGGGACAACGGACTACGGACAACGGACGCCCGTTGACGGCAATTACGTCTTGCAAGCCAACCATCAGGTTGGATTCGAAGTTGCTTCCTATGACCACCACCGGCCGCTGGTCATTGACCCCGTGCTCTCCTACGCCACCTACGTGGGCGGCAACGGAGGCGACATCGGTTATTCCATCCGGGTTGACTCCAATCTCGACGCTTACATCGCGGGCGTCACCAACTCCTCCAACTTTCCCACCCTGGGGGCGCAACAGGGCTCCTACGGAGGGAATGGCGACTGCTTCGTGACGAAAATCAATTCCACGGGCACCAAGCTTTTGTTCTCTACTTACTTCGGCGGCGGCGGGTCCGATACCGCCACCGCTCTTTTCGTGAGCAACGGCAGCCCCTTTATCACCGGTTACACCAACTCTACAAACTTCCCCGTCAAGGTCCCAGTGACCACTCCCCAGACATTTCCCTTCCAACAGACTTACGGCGGCGGCAGTAGCGACGCATTTGTCGCCCAATTCAATTCGACCGGCAATGGCCTGGTATACTCCTCGTATTTGGGTGGCAGCGGCGCCGACTTCGGCCAGGGAATCGCCGTCGATTCCTCCGGCAATGCCTACGTTACCGGCTCGACCCAGTCCACGGATTTTCCCATTACCAATACTGCGCCCAATACGCCTTACCAATCCAGTCTCAACGGGTCGCAGAACGCCTTTGTTACCAAGGTGAATCCGAGTGGCGTGGCGCTGATCTACTCCACTTACCTGGGAGGCTCGTCCGCCGACTCTGCCCAAAGTATCCAGTTGGATAGTTCGGGAAATGCCTACATCGCGGGATATACCTTCTCAAGTAACTTTCCTACGGTCGCCCCCTACCAAAGTGCCATCGGGGGCGGATCGGATGCCTTTGTGAGCGAGCTGAATGCTACGGGCTCCGCCCTGACTTTTTCGACGTTTCTAGGCGGCTCGGGCAATGATTACGCCTATGGCCTCGCCATGGATAGCTCCCTGAACCTTTACGTCACGGGGACGACAGTTTCGACAAATTTTCCTACCACCGTTGGCTCTTTCCAGCCCGCGCTGGCCGGCTCTTCTGACGCCTTCGTGTGCAAATTTAACAATGCCGGGTCCTCCCTGCTCTACTCGACGTATCTCGGCGGGAGCAATACCGATCAAGGCAACGCCATCGCCGTGACCCCCGACGGGGTTGCCTTCGTTACCGGCTACACGGAATCCACGAACTTCCCCACGCTGAATCCGATTCAAGCGATCCTGGGGCTCAGCAGCAGCAATAACTACTGCGGGACGGCTCCCTGCGCCGACGCTTTCGTTACCCAGCTCAATGCCGCCGGAAATGCCTTAGTCTACTCCACTTATCTGGGCGGTAATGGCCCCGACTTCGGCCAGGGGATCGCGCTGGACGATACCAGCAACCCCGACCCCTACATCACCGGCAGCACGTCTTCCACGAACTTCCCGGTCATTTCCCCGCCCAATTCCGTGACCAGCGTTACCCAATCCTCCACCGCTTATGTGCCCCCCTATCAATCCACCCTGGTCGGGACGGCGGGCAATGCGTTCATTGCCAAAATCGATTCCGCCAATGTCTCCGCGATTTCGATTGAGCCGGGCAGCTTGAACTTCGGCAACGAAACCGTAAGTGTCACCAGTCCCTTGCAGGAGGTTATCCTCGCCAATCTCAGCACCGTGCCCCTGCTGATTACGCAGATTCAGGTCGGTGAGGTTGACAACTCCACCACCGTGTTTACCGAAACGGACAACTGCGTGGGCACGATCCCCCCCGGCGGCGGCTACTGCACAATGTATGTGGGCTTTACCCCCAATGCTACGGGTAGCGTCACCGATACCATCACCCTTACTGACAATGCGGGTGGAGTCGCCGGTACCGAGCAATCGATTACCGTGACGGGATCCGGGGTGACGGCGGCGACGGCGGTCACGATTGTCCCCACCAGCCTTTCCTTTACCAGTCAGAGCGTGGGAACCGTAAGCTTACCCCAAACCGTCACCATCACCAATACCGGCAATGAACCATTAACCATTTCGCAAATCTCCACGGGCACCACCGGCGACTTCACCCAGACCAATACTTGCGGCGCGGTGAATAACACCCTCGCCGTAAACCAGAGCTGCACCGTCAGCGTATCATTCTCCCCCGTGGCCAGCGGCACCCGCTCGGGTTCGTTGACCATCAGTGACAACGCCACCGGCAGTCCCCAGTCCGTGACGCTAACGGGAATCGGCGCCGCCGCCTTCACGCTCAGCGCACCCACTGCTCTAAACCCCGGGAACCCCGTGCTGATTGGCGCCACCAAGACAAGCTTTGTCATCGTGGCGAATGGGCCCACGAGTTTCAACGGAACCATTGCCCTCGCTTGCCCCCCCACCAGCGCTGGCCTCGTCTGCACGTTCAGCCCCACGACCACCTTGATTGGCGGCCAGGCCTCCACGATGACCGTCAGCAACCTCACCACCGGGCTCTCCAATCCCTATTTCTTCACAGTCACGGGGACCAGCGGTTCGCAGAGCTACTCGCTCCAGCTTAGTCTCGAGTTCGAGGACTTTACCCTGACGCCTAGCCCGTCGTCCTTTACCACTCAGGCGGGCAGCCCCGCAGCCTACAAAATTATCATCAATCCTCTGTTCGGCTTTAGCTCGCAAATCCAATTGGCTTGCACACCAAAGACGCTACCGAATAGTGATTCTACATGTACTTTCACCCCCACTGCCCAGCCGACTCCCAATGGCACTACGCCCACCCAGGTCGCCCTGTCCATCAGCACGGTGAAGTTTACGCCTTCCTCGACGCATGTTCCGCCTCGTTTACCCAGCGGTAGGCTTCCGCCCTTGGTTTTTGGGCTGCTCTGCCTTGCCGGGCTGGCCTCCCTGGCATTGGGCAATAGGCGGCGGGCTCGCACCGGATGGCTTGGATCGGCATGGCTGGGGGTGCGCTTGGCAACGCTGAGCGTGATCATGGCGCTCAACTTGGCCCTGGCGGTGGCCTGCCGCGCGCCGACACTGGCAATCACCGGGACGCCTACCGGGAGCTATAGCGTTCAAATATCTGGGACGTTAATGTCCAACACCAATGTGGTGCGCTACTGCACTGTGGCCTTGGGTGTGACCCAGACGGCCCCTTAAGCACGATGGTGCCGCGGCAAGATTTCGTGCCACCGGCGTCCCGCCCGTGCCTGAGCACGGCCGGGAGAAGCTGTGAAAGAATCACCTTCGGCATCGAGAGGTGGAGTTTCGACGATGCGTTTTGAAGGTATTGATCGTCGACGACGGTAAGTAATTATGGTGGCTTCATTCGGTGACCTTCCTTTCCGCCCCGCCTTTGGCTCCTCGGCTCGGGGCTTGGGCCGCAGCCATCCCCGGGAGGCAGGTTCCTCAGGCGGCAAGCGCGGCCCGGCGCACTTTCCAGCGCAGGCGAAACCATTGCTGAATATTGTAGGTGAGGCAAGCCCACAGCACCTCGCAACGGGCTTTCTTCAACCCCCGCACGCAGAACTGCCGCAATCCGAGCTTGGTCTTCAGCCACAGGTTGCTGAACTCGGCCACCGGGCCGCGCCGACGATAGGCGGCGCGCGCCTCCTCCGTCTGCATCTTGGCCACATACGCCGCCACCGTGGGGAGATTCTCACTGCGCACGAGCAGGCGCCCGTACTTGCCCGGCTGGCACCCCGCACGCAGCGGACAATCCCGGCAGTCGGCCGCGCGCGCCTGGTAAACCTGATGCACCACCCCCACGCGCCCGCGTCGCGTCCTCCGATGCGCCAGCTTATGACCCGCAGGACAGGTGTAGGAGTCGCTCTCCGGGTGGTAGCGGAATTTTTCTGGATAGAAGGCCGCATCGACGCCGCGCCGCTCGAAGTGCTTCCGCGCCGCTTCCCTCTTCGGCTGCATCGTACTGCCGATCAGGTCCACCCCGCTCTCCGCCGCCTCCAGCACGTTCTCGCGTGTGGTGTAGCCCTCATCCACAATCATCTGCCCTGGCGCCCGCCCGTTCTGCCGCTTCACTTCCTCCAGCGCCGGTACCAGTTGTTGCTGGTCGCTGGCCTCCTGGGTGATGCCGGCCCCTACGATGATCGAGTGCGCCGTGTCGGTCGAGAGTTGCACGTTGTGACTGACCGCGAAACCCCCGTCGCTCTGTTTCATCACCCGCGCTTCCGGATCGGTCTCGCTGGCGCGCCGCTCCGACTTCTCCTGCGCGCCCCTCGGGAGCGGCTTGCACCTTCTGCAGTTCCTCCAGCGCCTGCTCCAATCTCTCCACCTTCTCGCGCGCCGCCCGCTCCCGCGCCTTCCGCCGACGCTGATCGCCCGCCTCTTCCCGCGGATCCCCCATCGCCTGCACCCGCTGCTGCGCCGCCTGCAGATGCGCCCGCAAGGTCGGCTCGCGATGCATCGACTGGCCGCTCGCCGCCGCTTTCACCTTGGTCCCGTCGTGCACCACCTGCTCCAGCGTGATCAATCCCTCGCTGCTCAAAATCGCCAGCAGTTGCGCGAACAGCCCGTCCAGCGCCTCCTGATGGTCCACCCGAAAGTCCGACAGGGTGTGATGATTGACCACCTCGCACCCCGTCAGCCACTGATAGGCGGGGTGGTAGCCGCAGCGCCGCTCCACTTCCCGCGCCGAACTCACCCGCTCGCTGTAGGCGTAAATCCACAGCGCGATCAGCAGCCGCGGGTCCTTCGGCGAACGTCCCGCCGCCCCTTCCACCGCCCGCACCTCGACCGTGTAAGACGCCAGGTCCAGCCGCCCCGTCATCTCCCAAATCGCCCGCGCCAGGTGGTCGGGCTCCAGCAACTGCTCCACGTCCACCGTGCGCAACACCATCTGCTGGCGATTGATCGGCTCGAAACGCGGCCGGCCCTGGGGCTCGCCCGCCTGCGCCTCTGCCGCGGGCGGCCCCGCCGGCCACTCGCTCTCCCCCCAGATCGTTGGCTGCTGCCCCGCGCCGTCCTTACGCATGCGCCCGCCTCCGCCCGTGAGATGCCTCGGTCGGCCGCGGAGTGCGCTTCAACACCAGCGTGTGCTTGTCCTCCACCACCCACTCGATCAACTCACCCTTCTCGATCTCCAAAGCTTGCGCCAAGGGCGCCGGACAAATCAGATACCATTGGCGGTTCTTGCCCCCCCGCTGAATCACCTGCACCGTGGACTGGTAACCCATGCTGGACCTCCCTCCGGCAACGTCAGGAGGAAGTATATCATAGCCATATACGCTAGTCAAGTACTTTTTTGATTT
>CAVQYM010000010.1:0-58776 GCA_963718175.1 uncultured Acidobacteriota bacterium | reverse complement strand
GCGCCGGAGTTCTCCCTGGCACTGCGGGCACTGCCGCTCTTGCTCTCCCAGATCATAGACCACCCGCTGCCGCTCCAGGGTCGGGGGCAGACGCTGTCGCCCATGGCCGGAACGCGGCGTCGAACGGTTCTTGGACTTCTCGGGGGCAGGCGAGGTCTCGGGCGAGGCGCTGAGGATCGTTACCGCAAACAGGAACAACTGGTGCTCACTGACCCGCTCGCGCCGCGGTCCGTAGCGCGCCCGCAGCAACTGTTCCAGGAGATGTTGGACCTGCCGGAGCCGTTGCTCTTGGCTCTCCCGCTCCGCCAGCAGACCGACCACCATCTGCTGCAAAACCTTGGGGTCTTCCGGCAGTCGCTGGCGATCAATCTCCACGGTGGTGTTTCTCCTCCGCCCGCTCGGCCCTCTCCCGTTCCACCGCCAGACCTACCCACTCGTTCATCAGCTCCCGCAGCCGCTTGTAGTTGGCCACTTTCTCGCGCATCTCCTCCACCTGTTCGGGACGCAGGAAACGCGTGCTGCTCTTGCCCTGCCAGGTGTAGCTCAACTGAAAATAAGGCCCGTGCTTCTGCGGCTTCTTGGGGTCTTTGCAGCGGCAGCCCGGGTTGCCGCAGACGTTGTACTGCTCGCTGATACTGCCGGGATGGAGCGGCCCCAGTTCCAGAAGTTGCTGCTGGAGGAGGGCGATGCGCCGCTGAATCTGGGTGGTATTCATCATGCCGATAGTCTTATCATGGCTATCGGCATCTGACAAGAAAAAAAGTGCAGTTCTCCACGATAAAAGGAAAGAATCTTCAGGGGGTTCGCATCTCGCCGTCAGCTTTTTCGGCCTCTTCCGGCTTCATCGCCGCCGGCAGGCTGTAGCGCTTCCGCCGCTTCCCCTGGCTCAGATCAATGCCCTCCAGCAGCACCGCCAGCTCCCAGGCCGCTAACTCCTTCCGCCCCGTCTCGGCAAACGGAAACTGAAACGTCCCGACCTCCAGCCGCTTATACCAGATCGCCCACCCGTCCCGGTCCCAGTACAAAATCTTGACCCGGTCGCTGCGCCGGTTGCAGTACACCAGCAGGTGGCCCGAGAAGGGATTGCACTGCATGACGTGCTCAGCCAGCATCGACAGCCCATCGAAGGAGCGGCGCATGTCGCACGGCACCGTGCACAAGTAAACCTTGATGGCCGCCGGGAAACTCAGCATCGGGGTGGCTCCAAGGCCGCCAGCACGACTCGCAAAGTCGCCTCCTCCACGCCTTGGCGGATGCGCAGTCGACGCCCATCCCCCAACACCAATTCGATCCCGGCGTCCGTCCTCCCGGCTTCGTCACTCACCAAAGCAAAACTCGCCCCGCCCCCGTGCACGGCGGGCCTGCGCCGCGTTCCTTCCCCCCGGCCCGCCTTCAGTCGCCGCTGCCACCAATAGAACTGACTCTCCTTCAGCCGGCGCTGTCGGCAGAACTCGCGAATCGACATCCCGCTCCGCACCGCTTCCGGAATGATCTTCTGCCAGTATCGCTCCTTGTCCACATCGCGCTTCTGACTCACCATCCCACACCTCCGCCTTCGATTCACGCATGTGCACTCCACGCATACCGTCGTGCTTACATGTTGGGAAGTATCAGGCGGGAGCTTTAGCCGCGGAAGATGGGTTCACAGGACGGATACGATAAACGCCATGCTGCGCGAGGCTGTGGCGCGCCAGATCAGGAAAGGGCCTGTAAAGCGTCCAAGGTCAGGAAATCGCTGAGCGGGACTGCCCGCGGTTAGCTGTGAACTGGTGGCAATGCTCTGTTGAATCTGCCATTTTGAACTTGCGATCGCCCTCCTGTCTACCGTCTCCTGTCTCCTGCCCTATTTTGATTCTGCCATTTTGAATTTGCGATCGCCCTCCGTCCCATCCCGATTGACGACGTGCGGTTGCCGCTGGGGTGTCGGGCATGAGAAAAGCCTTCGGATAGGGCACCAGTTACCGTAGCATGGACATGATCATGGGTTCGCCTCAAACATGATGGAGTATTTCCGGATGGTCATATCGTACGTCTGAATCTCCAATTCGTCCATCACACTCTTGATTCGATCTCGGTCGTTGTCCTTGATACGATAACCCAAGTATATGCGTGCCACGCAATCAGTTTTCCGGTAATTCGCTCTCCCTTGGGGGGCAAACATCCGCCATTCGCGTTCATAAAGCCACCGGTAGTTCTTATATGACAGGACCATCTTTGCCAAAAGACTCGGTTCTTCATTAGTGCGACGGACAGTCGGCACCTCCTCGTTGTAATACATGCGGACGAAGCTGACATCTTTCGCGAGATTCTTTAGGAGTTTCGAGAAGCTATAAGCGATACAAATACCCCTAAATTGATCTGCATAGTGCGCCCACATCAACTCGTGATCATTGACCTCGCTGAACGAGCACATACCAATCTGGGCCTTGTTCTCTCGTATGGCATATCTGATCGCGCTGTAGCCTTGACTCTCTTTCAATAGATGACTAGAGCTAAAGAGTCCCTCCATCGGGTCATTCAATTGCACATATGTGGCGCAAAACAGGTAGCCTTCCTCAATTGCACCTATCTCGCGTTCGCGATGCTCCAGAGAGCGGTATCGGTAGAGCCACTGGGGCCGTACATAGTGCTTGATCGTTGCCACAGTCATTCTCCAAAAGGTCTGTGCCTGTTATAGAGAGCAGTAATTTCTGCCGGATCCGGTGACATATGCCTAACCACGGTGATACCAATAGTGCCGCCCACTAAGAGATTCCCCCTACGGGAGGACGAGATTGAAAACCCAAAACCGGTTATTTTTGTGTTCATGGGTCTTTTTTCTCGAGTTCTTGTTCCGCATGTGCGACAACTTCTCCTACCCAGTCGCTCGGTCGCGACACGACGACGGCATCTATAAGTACCTGTCCGGCGAACACATGGGCATGAATGCTGGGGGTCGGGAACCTGACGGTAGTTTAGGGCTGAGTGGCTGGTTGGGCAGCTTGCCAGCGGTCGGGAAGCAGGTCATCGAGGCGGTGGTGCGGGTGAGTGCTTATGCGCGTGAACAGATCGCGAAGGTAGGCGAAGGGCTCGATGTGAAGGCGCCTGCAGGTTGCGATCAGAGTGCTCAGTACGGCGCCGGTTCGCCCACCTTTATCGCTTCCGTAGAAAAGCCAATTGCCCCGGCCCACCACAATGGGCCGGAGGCTGCGCTCGGCACCGTTGTTATCGATCTCCAAGTCGCCGTCTTGGGTGTAACGCCGCAGTGCTTCCCAGTTGGATAACGTGTAGTCGATCGCTGCAGCGATAGGACTCTTGGGCAACACCTTCGGTCTTTCCGTCTGCAAGTAACTCTGGATGTCCTCCAGAATCGGACGCGATCTCGTCTGGCGTAATTCCCGGCGCTGCTCGGGATTCAGTTTCGCCTCCCGAGCTTCCCGCTCCACAGCGTACAACAGTTGAATATAGGCCAGAATCACGGTGGCTCGACACAGGTCGGAGGTCTGCGCCTCAAAAACGTGCCGGCGAACGTGCGCCCAACATGCGACCTCGGTCAAGGACGGCTGGCGATGCTTGAACATCGCGTCGTAGCCGGCATAGGCGTCGGCCTGCAAATAACCGTTGTATCCTTGCAGAAATTCCTCCGGCCCTTCACGACTGCGGTTGCCGGTGTAGTCGTAAATGATGTACGGACGGTGGCGATCTCCCACGTACGTCCAGATCCGCCCGGTGCGCGTGCGGGTCAACTCCCGATCCAGCACCGGTACCGGCGTATCGTCGGTCTGCAGGGCTTTCGACATCAAGACCACTTCCTTCATGCGTTTCCACAAGGGGCCTGCTAACTCTGCACAAGCGGCCATCCAATCGCACATGGTCTTCCGCGACAGCTCCACCCCGTGACGCTGAAAAATCGACTCCAGGCGGTTCAACGGTAGGTGGTCCCCATATTTGCTGACTGCCACCTGCGCCAACAGGCCGGGCCCCGGCAGCCCCTTCTCGATGGGCGCCGCCGGTTTCTCCGCGGCCGCCACGCCGCACCCTTTCGCGCAGGCGTATTTGGGGCGAACTTCTTCAATCACCTGCAAGGAAGCGGGAATGAATTCCAGCCGCTCACTGACCTCTTCTCCGATCTTCTGCAGGGGCTCCTGGCAGTGCGGGCATTGCCGTTGCGACTCCTCCAAGTCAAACACCACCCGCCGGCGTTGTGGCGTTTCCGGCAACGGCTTGCGACCATGCCCGCGCCGCTCGGCTTTTTGTTTCTGGTCAGCACGGGACGAAGGATCTCTCGCCGGCGCCGCGGCGCTGGAAGTTGCCGCGTTGGCTCGCTGACCGGCCGCGAGGATTTGTGCGGCAAACAGGAACAACTGGTTTTCGTCGATCCGCTCGCGCTTCTGCCCGTAGCGATGGCGCAGCAGTTGCGCCAGCTGATGTTGGAGGCGCGCCAGGAGTTGGTCCTTGTCCTCCACCGCCTGCAACAACTGCCGCACGATCTGCTGCAGCAGGTTCACTTCCGACGGCAGGTGGTGAGGATCGATTTCCATCGCCTTACTGACCTTCCTTCCGTTCCTGCTGCTCCCGTTCCACCGCTAAGTCCACCCACTCATCCGTCAGTTCCCGAAACCGCTTGTAATTGGCGGTCTTCTGCTGCATCCCCGCCAGGCGTTCGGCGCGCACGAAGCGCGTACGGCTCTTGCCGCGCCAGGTGAAACTGAGCTGGTAATAGGGCCCGTGCTTCTGAGGATTCTTGGGGGCTTTGCAACGGCAACCCGGCTTGCCGCAAACATTGTACTGCTCGCTCAGGCTGCCTGGATGCATGGGCCCGAGCTCGGCGAGTTGCCGCTTCAGGTGCTCAATCTGGCGCTCAAGGGGGGTGATCTTCATATCCGATATCATTACAGTGATATCGGATACTGTCAAGCCCTTTTTTGCAATCGCCGACTTTCCGCAACTTTTTTCTTGCTCCTCCCTCCGCCCCGGCCCGAGAATCCGCGCTACAATTCCGCCATGCCTATGACCCCGTTTATGGCAAGGTTCCCGGAATTGGCCGCCCGCGAGACCCGCTCGGTGACCATCACCGAGCGAGACGATTTACCCAACGGAGAGTATGGTTTTATCGAGTTCTATTGCGATGAGCCCCACTGTGACTGCCGGCGGGTGATAGTAGTCGTGCTGCGGCCCGAGACGGGTTGGAAGGTTTGGGCCGCCATCAACTATGGCTGGGAGAGTGTGGAGTTCTACCGGCGATGGGCCGGAGCTCCCGCCTCAGGTCGCTCCCCCTGGCAGGGGCCGGTGCTTGATCCCCTGACCGAGCAGACCCCTTACGCCCCGGCCCTGCTGGAGCTGTTTAAGTTCATCCTGCAGTCTCCCGGTTACGGGCCGCGTCTGCAAAAGCATTACCAGCTCTTTCGGGCCGCCGTGAAAGAGGAAGCGGTAAGAAAGGATCCCACGCCGCGATCACCGGCGAGAAGCACGCCTCCGCGGCGGGCGAAGTAAGGAGGCGGTTTTCAGGAGCGCACGGGCGCTTCCCGGGCGGAGGGACTTTCCGGAGGTACCGTCGTGGGCAGGCTGTAGCGCTTGCGACGCTTCCCCTTGCTCAAATCGATTCCCTCCAGCAGTACCGCCAACTCCCAGGCCGCAATCTCCTTCCGCCCGGTTTCGGCAAAGGGAAATTCGAATGTGCCGGCTTCTAACCTTTTGTACCAGATCGCCCACCCGTCGCGGTCCCAATACAAAATCTTCACCCGGTCGGTGCGCCGGTTCGAGAACACCAGCAGGTGGCCGGCATAGGGATTGCACCCAATCACATGTTCGGCCATCATGGACAATCCGTCGAAGGAGCGGCGCATGTCGCAGGGCACCGTACCGAGATAGACATTGATAGCCGCCGGAAAACTCAGCATCCTCCTGGCTCCAGAGCGCCCAGCACGGTGCGCAGCGTCGCTTCATCAACTCCTTTGGTAATACGCAGCCGCTGGCCCCCACTCAACACCAACTCGATCCCCGCGTCCGCCGCTCCCCCTGCCTCGCTCACCAGCGCGAAGCTGGCCGCTGACGCGTTCACGCCGGGCCGGGATCCCGCCCCTTCCCGCCGGCCCAGCCGGAGCCGACGTTGCCACCAGTAGAAACGGCTCTCCTTCAGCCGGCGTCGCCGGCAATATTCCCGGATCGACATCCCACTCCGCGCCGCCTCACCCAATCGCTGCTGCCAATATCGTGCCTTCTCTGCATCAAGCTTTCCACGATCCATCCCACACCTCCAGCTCCCATGTGCGACACCAAGGGCGGGCACCTGCACATGTGGCGTTCTCTGTAAGGAAGTATCGAACCTAAAATCAAATCGGGGAAGATGCGTTCACCGGACGGCTACTCTATAATACCCGGCAGTTTCTTTAGGCCCTGACGCAAATAATCGTGCTCCTGCGATCTTGCACTGTCATCCCATATGAAGGGAATGATGCCGGCACAGTCATTGCCCATTGCGTTGTAGAGACTCGCGTCCGAGGAAATCTCACCGATAATTTTCTGTATCTTCTTTCCTGGCCGCAGGTACTTGGCTTCCACAATAATCCTCATCGACGGAATATAAAGGTCAGGCCGAGGACTTTTCTGGCCGATTTTTGCGAGATATTGCTCATCGTCTAGGTCTGGAAGAATTGGCGAAAGCAAAAGCCAGAGCATGTTCTGCACGTGATATTCGTGATCGATGTGCCACTGTCGCATCGGGGCGCTCGCCGTGCGTGGCTTAGTTTCCCAAGTCCATCATCCGAGCCCTGCAGGGACGCGCTCCAGTAAGCGCACAAGGTCTTGCGTTGAAATGCGTCCTGGGATTACGACGGGGGCAGAGCGAACTATGTGTTCCAAGGCAAGAAGTCTGATGGCTGAACGCTCATAGGGAATTTCCTTTGAACCCTCCAGAATGACCAACTCTAGGGCCATCTGATCTTCCTTCTCTGTTTCCTCGTCCACGACAAGGCCTTTGGCTCTGAGGGCAACGTGAACGTCTTCCATATGTTGCTGCCAAGGGGTGGGTATTCCTACCTTGCTTGCAAGGATGCCATCTGCCGCGTAAAAAAGACAACGCTGCCAGTTTTCCGTGCCATCGAGGTGATAGATGATCTTCAGAAAGCTAGAAAGCCACGCGACAATTTTGGCAGAAACTGAGCTGTCAGCAAGAGATCTTGTGCCGAGGGCCACGCCTAGGATTCCCACCGCATTCGAGCAAAATGGCATTGGAACTTCGTCAACAAAAGGCTGGCGGCCAGACAGTCTTTCCAATCCCTGCTTCAGAGTTGCTGATGTGCCTACTCCGAGAAGGCCCGATGCCGCCGCAAAACCGAGCGTCGCGACTGTTTGGAAATCCGTATCCGTCCTGTGAACCCATCTTCCGCGGCTAAAGCTCCCGCCTGATACTTCCCAACATGTAAGCACGACGGTATGCGTGGAGTGCACATGCGTGAATCGAAGGCGGAGGTGTGGGATGGTGAGTCAGAAGCGCGATGTGGACAAGGAGCGATACTGGCAGAAGATCATTCCGGAAGCGGTGCGGAGCGGGATGTCGATTCGCGAGTTCTGCCGACAGCGCCGGCTGAAGGAGAGTCAGTTCTATTGGTGGCAGCGGCGACTGAAGGCGGGCCGGGGGGAAGGAACGCGGCGCAGGCCCGCCGTGCACGGGGGCGGGGCGAGTTTTGCTTTGGTGAGTGACGAAGCCGGGAGGACGGACGCCGGGATCGAATTGGTGTTGGGGGATGGGCGTCGACTGCGCATCCGCCAAGGCGTGGAGGAGGCGACTTTGCGAGTCGTGCTGGCGGCCTTGGAGCCACCCCGATGCTGAGTTTCCCGGCGGCCATCAAGGTTTACTTGTGCACGGTGCCGTGCGACATGCGCCGCTCCTTCGATGGGCTGTCGATGCTGGCTGAGCACGTCATGCAGTGCAATCCCTTCTCGGGCCACCTGCTGGTGTACTGCAACCGGCGCAGCGACCGGGTCAAGATTTTGTACTGGGACCGGGACGGGTGGGCGATCTGGTATAAGCGGCTGGAGGTCGGGACGTTTCAGTTTCCGTTTGCCGAGACGGGGCGGAAGGAGTTAGCGGCCTGGGAGCTGGCGGTGCTGCTGGAGGGCATTGATCTGAGCCAGGGGAAGCGGCGGAAGCGCTACAGCCTGCCGGCGGCGATGAAGCCGGAAGAGGCCGAAAAAGCTGACGGCGAGATGCGAACCCCCTGAAGATTCTTTCCTTTTATCGTGGAGAACTGCACTTTTTTTCTTGTCAGATGCCGATAGCCATGATAAGACTATCGGCATGATGAATACCACCCAGATTCAGCGGCGCATCGCCCTCCTCCAGCAGCAACTTCTGGAACTGGGGCCGCTCCATCCCGGCAGTATCAGCGAGCAGTACAACGTCTGCGGCAACCCGGGCTGCCGCTGCAAAGACCCCAAGAAGCCGCAGAAGCACGGGCCTTATTTTCAGTTGAGCTACACCTGGCAGGGCAAGAGCAGCACGCGTTTCCTGCGTCCCGAACAGGTGGAGGAGATGCGCGAGAAAGTGGCCAACTACAAGCGGCTGCGGGAGCTGATGAACGAGTGGGTAGGTCTGGCGGTGGAACGGGAGAGGGCCGAGCGGGCGGAGGAGAAACACCACCGTGGAGATTGATCGCCAGCGACTGCCGGAAGACCCCAAGGTTTTGCAGCAGATGGTGGTCGGTCTGCTGGCGGAGCGGGAGAGCCAAGAGCAACGGCTCCGGCAGGTCCAACATCTCCTGGAACAGTTGCTGCGGGCGCGCTACGGACCGCGGCGCGAGCGGGTCAGTGAGCACCAGTTGTTCCTGTTTGCGGTAACGATCCTCAGCGCCTCGCCCGAGACCTCGCCTGCCCCCGAGAAGTCCAAGAACCGTTCGACGCCGCGTTCCGGCCATGGGCGACAGCGTCTGCCCCCGACCCTGGAGCGGCAGCGGGTGGTCTATGATCTGGGAGAGCAAGAGCGGCAGTGCCCGCAGTGCCAGGGAGAACTCCGGCGCATCGGCGAAGAGGTCAGCGAACGCCTGGAGTACGTGCCCGCCTCCTTACAGGTGATCGAGGAAGCCTGCCAGAAATATGCCTGCACGAAGGGGTGTGCGGTGGTCACGGCAGCCAAGCCCATGCAGCCGATCGAGAAGGGTCTCGCCGGGCCCGGGCTGCTGGCGCAGGTGGCGGTCAGTAAATATGCCGATCACCTCCCCCTGCATCGGCAGGAAGCGATCTTCGAGCGGCACGGGGTAGAATTGTCACGCCAGACCCTCAGCGGCTGGATGCGACAGTGCGCGGAACTGGTCCGGCCGTTGTGCGAGGAGATGAAACAGCGCGTGCTGAGTTCCAAGGTGGTGCAAACCGACGACACTCCCGTAGCCGTGCTGGACCCGGAGCTGCCACGCACGCGCACCGGGCGGATCTGGACCTACGTGGGCGATGCCGAGCATCCCTACATTGTTTACGACTACACGCCCAACCGCAGTCGGGACGGGCCGGACGACTTCCTGCAACCGTTCCACGGCTACCTGCAGGCCGACGCCTACTCGGGCTATGACCAGTTGTATCAGGATGGTAACCGCGAGATTGTCGAGGTGGCATGTTGGGCGCATTCGAGGCGGAAATTCTTTGAGGCTCAGTCCTCGGACCTGGTGCGCACCACGGTCATGCTGGCTTACGTTCGCCTGCTCTACGATGTGGAGCGGGAAGCGCGCGAGCAGAAGCTGCGCGGAGAGGCGCGCCGGGCGCTGCGCCAAGCCCAGTCGAAACCCATCTTGAACGACATCCGCGCTTACCTGGAACGAGAACAGGCGCCGGTGCTGCCGAAGAGTCCGGAAGGACAAGCCATCGCCTACACGTTGTCGAACTGGAAAGCCTTGACTCGCTATGCGGAGGACGGCGATCTGGAGATCGATAACAATGGCGCCGAGCGCAGCCTGCGAGGAATCGCGGTGGGCCGGAAGAATTGGATGTTTTATGGCAGTGACAAGGGGGGACAAACCGCTGCCGTCTTGACCAGTCTGATCGCCACCTGCAAGCGCCTCAAGCTCGATCCCTTTGCCTACCTCCGGGACCTCTTCGGCCGCATCAGCAGCCATCCCCAAAGCCACCTTGCCGACTTACTTCCCGACCAGTGGGCGTTGAAGGCAGCCCGGCAACCAGCCCCCACAACCTAACCTTCCTTCCTCACGTTCTGCCCCGAGCACATCCCTGGCCTCGCCCCAATGGGTCTACAGGACGGATACCGTTTATCCGCGTCTGATATCCCTTCCCCTGTCCTCTAAGCCAGGCGAGAATATCGGCGTCGATGCGTATCGTCAGGGACTCTTTAATGGGCCGGTAAAACTTCCCCCGGACGGCTTTGCTCCAATCGGTCTTTTCCGGGATGTCGGTAAAGTCGATGTCTTCATCCTTCAAACGCCTTAGATTTTCCATCTCCTTAGCCAAGCGGCCAGTTACCTTCCCCATAGGCTCTCCTCTCCGACGGACTGGCTTTTCGCGCTGAGATGATGCGGATCACCTCTTCGCCGTCCTCTTCTCGGTATGTGTAAGCAACTACCACCGTGATCGAACCACCGATCACTCCCACCGTCTGCCATCGCTCCTCATCGTCTACGTCGCGGTCTCGATCGGCAAGCGCTTGAGGGTCGTCGAAAACCCGCCTGGCGTTCTCGAAAGAGATTTTGTGTTTCCCGAGATTGCGGCGGTTTTTGACCTCATCCCACTCAAAGCGCATTCCGCGTATCTACCATTTCGTACCTACATTATACCACTGCACCGGCGGGGTCAGAAGACCGAAGTGTGCGGAGACTCAATTGGCTCGACCGCGTTGGTCCGGGTGGAGCCTTTTCCGGGTCAACTTCACTTGCACGACCTGAGTAGCCGTGGTCACTGTAGCCTTGACCGTAAACTCCTCTCGTGCCCCACACGGGAGCGGCAACCGCACGCCGTCAATCGGGATGGGGCGGAGGGCAATCGCAAATTCAAAATGGCAGATTCAAGAGGGCAGAGCTAACAGCTGACAGCTCACAGCCGACAGCAGAAGTCAGTGTTCAGTCCTTAGTTTTCAGTTCTCAGCAGAAAAGGACAACGACCGCCCCCGAAGCTCGCGGCATATTCCCCCTGGACGGCGAAATACATTTGATTGTATATTTGGTTGTGGTTTTGCTGATATAGTCCCTCTCGTGGGCAACCATGTAGAAGGGCCTACGTACGCGACCATCGCTTGGGAGGGTGACTCCCGAGAGGTTCTCCAGGGTTTCCCGGAGGACGTCAGGCATAACCTGGGATTCGAGTTGTGGCAGTTGCAGCAAGGCGAGAGCCCCCGTGATTACAGACCGCTTCCCTCCATCGGTACGGGAGTTTTTGAACTGCGAGACCAAGATGAACGCGCCTGGTATCGCGTCGTTTACTTATCGCGGATAAATGACGTGATTCACGTTCTTCACTGCTTCGAAAAGAAAAGCCGGGAAATGCCGAGAAGAGAATTTGAGAAGGCAAGGCAGCGGCTCAAAACCGTCAAGGCGCGTTGGGCGGAGGAGAAGAAACATGAAAAGCGCGGCTAACAAACCCACGCACGTAACGCATGGGAACGTGCTCGACGACCTGGGCTTTTCGCCCGAGCACGCCACGACGCTGAAATTCAAGGCGGAGTTGTATCAGGCCATCCTGAGGTGTGCTAAGAAGTATTCCCAAAAGGACCTGCAAATAATTCTCGGAGAGCCGCAACCGCGGGTGAGCGAACTGCTCAACGGGAAGATTGCCAACAAGAGCGTCGACAAACTGCTCTACTATGCGGGGCGCTTGGGCATTGAAGCCAAGGCCAAATTCACGCAGACCCACAAAGATGTGGTTGAGAAAGAGCTAGCACACGCCGACTGACCGCAGAAGTCGGTTTTCGGTCTTCAGTTTTCAGTTGTCAGAAACCAGCTAACAGCTCACAGCCGACAGCACACAGTTAGTTCCGAGCACCCACTCGTAGGGGGTAGGTCGTAGGTGGCAGGTGGCAGGCGGGAAAAAACAGGGCGGCGTCCCCCATACCCGTCCCGTGCGCCGATCGTAATGTACGTACAAATATATTGACACCACCGGTCTCGGACTCTATGCTGTCTTGGTAGCGATCCGCGATGCGATATGAATGGGATGAGCACAAGAATCGCCAGAACCATCGCAAGCATGACGTTCGCTTCGAAACTGCGGTCCTGGTTTTCGACGACCCCTATGCGATTACCCAGCGCGACTCCGCATATGAGGAAGAGGAACGCTGGATAACGGTTGGAGCCATAGGACCGGGTTCGATTCTACTGGTTGTCCATACCTTCTATGAGGAACACGACGAAGAAATTATTCGCATCATCTCCGCTCGCGCCGCCGAGTCGCACGAAAGGAGCGCCTATGAGAAGGCTTACAAGGGAGCAGAAGCGAGACCTCCGCGCCATCGCGCTAATGCGAGACGAAGACATTGATTTTTCGGATATCCCCCCGGTTCTTGATTGGAGCGGAGCGGAAATCGGCAAGTTTTATCGGCCCCCGAAAAAGCCCGTCACCATGCGCCTGGATGCGGATGTCATTGCCTGGCTCAAAGCCGACGGCCCCGGTTACCAGACCAAGGCAAATGGGCTCCTCCGACACGCCATGCTTCATTTCCGAAGTGCTGCCCGCCGCGGAAAATAAGTCTTCAGTCTTCAGTTCTCAGTGGTCAGGAGCAAGCGCGATCACTCCCCCAGTCTGCCATCGCTCCTCATCGTCTACGTCACGGTCCTGATCGGCATGCCTCGAGGGTCGCAGGCGAAAGTCGAAATTCGAAGCCCGAAATTCGATCGAGCGCTCACGAGTTTCGAATTTCGAATTTCGAATTTCGAGTTTCCAGTTTCGAGTTTCCAATTTCGACTTTCGCCCTACACTTTCCTGCCCACCGCCGGCGCAATCATTCTAAGTTCCTTCATCAGTTGCTCGAACTGTTCGGGGAAGAGGGACTGCGCGCCGTCGCTCAACGCCTTTTCGGGGTCGTTATGGACCTCGATCAGCAAGCCATCGGCTCCCGCCGCCAGGGAAGCGCGGGCCATGGGAGCAACCTTATCGCGCCGGCCCGTGCCGTGCGAGGGGTCCACCACAATGGGCAGATGCGACAGCTTTTTGATGACCGGGATGGCGGAGATATCCAGGGTGTTGCGCAAATAACTATCGAAGGTTCGGATGCCGCGCTCGCACAGCACGACGTTGTAGTTCCCGCCGGCCATGATGTATTCGGCGGAGAGGAGCAACTCCTCAATGGTGGCGGAGATTCCCCGCTTCAGCAAAACCGGCTTGGCCACCCGGCCGAGGTCTTTCAGCAGGTTGTAGTTCTGCATGTTGCGGGCTCCCACCTGGAGCATGTCCACGTAATCGAGCATCATGGGGATTTGGGTCTGGTCCATCACCTCGGACACCACCAAGAGGTGGTGCTTATCCGCGGCCCGGCGCATGAGTTCCAGCCCCTGCTGGCCGATCCCCTGGAAACTGTAAGGCGAAGTGCGGGGTTTGAAAGCCCCGCCGCGCAGGACGCGCGCGCCGTTCGCCGCCACGGATGCGGCGATGCTTTCAATCTGCCCGGCGCTCTCCACGCTGCACGGCCCGGCCATCACCACTACTTCTTCCCCCCGATCGCGACCCCCGGGCCGATGGTTACCAGGGATCCCTCCGGCCGGAAATGCCGGCTGGCCAGCTTGTACGGCGCGGTAATTCTTACCACCTCCTCCACCCCGTCCAGCAACTCGATGTCGCGGGTGTCGAAATCCACTTTTGCGCCTACCGCCCCCAGCACCGTGTGGCGCGCGCCCGTGGAGCGGTGGATATCAAATCCCATATCCATCAATTTATTAATGACATACTGGATGTTGTCCTCCGTCGCGCCTTCCGTCATCACCACCACCATAAGGCATTACTCCTTTCGGAAGGAACTTCCGCCGTCCATGGAATGCCGCTCGAGCGAGCGCGCCTCATCAATAATGCGTTCAAAGAGGCGGCGAATGGCGGCGTCATCCAAAGGCCCTTCGTTCGCCTTCACCACATTGCGCAGGATTTCCGCCTCGCGCTGCGGTTGCCAGGCGGGAAGGTTCAGGGCTTTCTTCAGGTGCCCGATCTCCACCGCGCATTGCGAGCGCTCGTTCAAAAGCCTCACCAGTTGCTGGTCAATCTCGTCGATGCGCTTGCGCCAGTCCGCCATGTCGCTCATGCGGGTTGATCCCCCGTGCCGGTTTTAAGCTCCCGTACAAGCCTTTCAATCGCCGCCGGCCCTTCCTGGGAATAGCGTTCTTCAATAGCGTGCACCACCGCGCTGCCCACCACGGCCGCGTCGGCGTGCAACTGGACTTCGCGGACCTGCGCCGCGGTGGAGATTCCAAATCCGATGGCGAGAGGCAGGGAGGTGAGCCGGCGCGCCCGCTCCGCCAGCGGCCGCACGCTGGAGGCTATTTCGCTTCGCTCCCCGGTGACGCCGGCGCGCGAGATCAGGTAGAGGAAGCCCGTGGAGAGTTCCGCCGCCCGCGCCAGGCGCGCGTCCGTGGAGGTGGGCGAGGCTAGAAATACTGTGTCCAGATTCTGCGCCCGCATCGCCTGAACGTATTTCTCCGCTTCCTCCGCGGGCAAGTCCACCACCAGCGCGCCATCCACTCCCGCTTGCGCCGCGTGGGCCGCAAATTTCGCGAGGCCATATTGCAGCAGGGGATTGAAATAGCTGAACAGGATGATCGGGGCGCGCACGGTTTGCCGCCAGCTCGGAAATCGCTCCAGGATTTTGCGTAGCGTCGTGCCGGAGCGCAGCGCCCGCTCCGAGGCGCGCTGGATCACCGGGCCGTCGGCCAGGGGATCGGAAAACGGCACGCCCAACTCGATCACATCCACACCCGCCCGGTCGAGCGCCAGGAGCAGCTCTCCCGTGGCGTCCAGGTTGGGATCGCCCGCTGTCAGATAGACAATTAGTCCCTTGGCGTTCTTAGCGCGCAGGTTGCGAAAGCGGGCGGCCATGCGAGTTGTAAGTTGGTTCGGCATCTTCGGTCATTTTGACTTAGAAATCAAGGTTTTGGACTTTCTGTCTGTAACTCGTTGCATCCCTCATGAGCCCCCAGTGGCAGGCATTCGCCCTTTATCCACAATCGAATATCCCAAGTCACAAAATTCCGGCCGATTGGAAAATCCCCAAATCCTTATCACCGCGGCCCGAGAGGTTCACCACGATAACACGGTCACGCGGCATCGCCGGCGCGCGCTTCATGACCTCGGCGAGCGCGTGCGCAGATTCGAGCGCGGGGATAATTCCTTCCACCCGCGCCAGCAGGCTTGCCGCTTCCAGCGCCTCCTGATCGTTTACGTGGGTGTACTCCACGCGCCCCCGTCGAAACAGTTCGGAATGCTCGGGCCCCACGGCAGCGTAATCGAGTCCCGCAGAGACCGAGTGCGTGTTTGAAATCAGGCCGTCTTCGGTTTGCAATACGTAGGTGTACGAGCCGTGTAGAACACCGGGTTTTCCGCCCGCAAAGCGCGCCGCGTGCTCACCCAGCTTCGGCCCACGGCCGCCCGCCTCCACGCCCAGCATTTTCACACTGGCATCAGCAATGAAATCGTAGAACAGGCCGATGGAATTGCTCCCACCACCCACGCATGCGCAAAGCAAATCCGGCAGTCTCCCCACGTTCTCCAGAGCCTGCCGGCGCGCTTCCTGGCCGATGATGCGCTGAAAATCGCGCACCATCATCGGGTAAGGGTGCGGTCCTAGCACCGATCCCATCAGGTAATGGGTGTCATGGACGTTCGTCACCCAGTCGCGCATTCCTTCGTTGATGGCATCTTTCAGCGTCTTCGTTCCGGAGGAGACGGGAACCACTTTTGTACCGAGCAGCCGCATGCGGAAAACGTTGGGAGCCTGCCGCGCCATGTCTTCCTCGCCCATGTATACGACGCATTCCATCCCCAGCAACGCGGCCACGGTGGCGGTGGCTACGCCGTGCTGTCCCGCCCCAGTCTCTGCCACTAGGCGCGTCTTGCCCATGCGCTGCGCCAGCAATCCCTGTCCCAGGCAGTTGTTGATCTTGTGCGCGCCGGTGTGCAGCAAGTCTTCGCGCTTCAGATAAATCTGCGCGCCACCCAGGTGCGCCGTGAGTCGCTGAGCGTGAAAGAGGGGAGTCGGCCGGCCGGCAAAGTCCTTGAGCAATCGCGCCAGTTCCGCCTGAAACGCCGGGTCGCTGCGCGCCGTGCGATAAGCCGCTTCCAACTCCTCGACGGGAGCCATCAGCGTTTCCGGCGCGAAGCGGCCACCGAATTCGCCGAACCACCCGCGCGCGTCGGGACCTGTAGAAGTGTTACATTCCATCGTCGATTCCTCGATCGGCTCGCTGGACCTCTTGGAAAAAGGCCCGCAGTTTGCTAGCGTCTTTAACACCCGGCGCGGCTTCCACGCCGCTGGCCACGTCCACCGCAAAGGGCCGAACTTCCCGGATTGCCTCTCCCACGTTTTCAGGCGTCAATCCACCGGCAAGAATAATGGTTCCGAACCGGTTTGCCCTGCGGGTCAAGGCCCAATTGAAGGGTTTGCCTGTCCCGCCCAGGAGTTCAGGGTCGTGGGCATCCAGCAAGAACGCATCACCGGTGAGTTCGCGCAGCATTTCAGGCTGGAATCCTTCTCTGACGGCTACGGCACGAATCCTCGTGAAGTCCGCCAAAGCTCCCTCCAGGGGCGGAAACCGAGGCCCATGCAACTGCACCACGTTGACCCGCGACTCTCCTGCCACACGCGAAACGTGCTCGTCATCCGATTCATTCGCGAAGACGCCCACCGTCGTAATCAGGGGCGGAAGTTTCAAGATGATGGCACGCGCGGCCGCCGGATCGATGTGTCGCGGCGAAGGGGGATAGAAATTAAAGCCCAAGGCCGCGGCACCTAGTTCGACGGCAAGCTGCGCGTCTTCCCAGCGCGTGATGCCGCAAATTTTTACGCGTGTCAGCATCTTCTCGAAATTCGAACCTCGAAACTCGGATACACCGAAGGTCTCAGCATGAAATCGATGGCTTGACTCTCAGCGAGCTTCAATTTTCGAGTTTCGAGCTTCGAATGGAACCGGCTGCCCGGCAAGATCAGCCAGCAACCTCTGCAATGCTTGGCCCGGGTCCGGTTGCGTCATGAAGCGTTCCCCGATGAGCACGGCATTAAAACCCGCCTGCCTGATGCGCCACAACTCCGCGGCGGTTTTGATGCCGCTCTCGCTGACCGCCCGGCAGCCGCGGGGCATCTTCGCTCGCAATTGAAACGAAGTCTCCAAGTTCACTTCCAGGGTCTTCAAATTGCGGTTGTTCACGCCGATGATCTGGGCGCCCGCCTCGACTGCGCGCTCCAACTCCGCTTCCGTGTGGACCTCCACCAGTGCGGCGATTCGCAATTGCTTGCACAAATCGAGCAGGCTGTGCAGGTCATAATCTGGTAACACGGCCACGATCAGCAGCAGGGCGTCGGCGCCCGCTGCCACCGATTCATAAACCTGATAACTCTCCAGGATAAAGTCTTTGCGCAGCACCGGAATTTCGACGGCTTGGCGTGCTTCCTTCAGGTCTTGGATGGAACCGAGGAAGTATTGCTCTTCCGTCAGGACCGAAAGTGCCGAAGCGCCCGCGCCCGCATATCCCAAGGCAATTTCGCGGCAGCGATAATGCTGCTGCAGCAGCCCCCGCGAGGGCGAGGCGCGCTTGAGCTCGGCGATCACGTGGAACCCCTGCGGAGCCCCAAGGGCGGCGTCCGGAGCGAGGGCCGCAGCAAAATCGCGCCGCTCCTGCCGGGCCTCCGCCATCTTCTGCACACGCCTCAACGGGACAGCCAAACGCGTTCCCTCCAGCGTGCGCCGACGCGCAGAAACGATATCGCCTAAGATGGTCCTCCCCGGCTCGTCCGGCATGGGGGTGAAACTCCCGATCTCAATTGAGCGATCTCCAAAAGGCGTTCTGTCAATGTATGCCGCCGTTAAGTACAAAGTCAAGATTACGCGTTGCGCGGGACCGTTTCAGGTCACAGCGCGAAATGCGTGCTGTTGCCAGGCGAAGAACCAGCCGCAGAGAAGCGAAATTGGTCTACAATTTCCCTTAAACATCCTATAGTAGTCGATTGCGTCTCGAGTCCTACGCGATCGTGGAGGAGGTCATGCCGCAAGTCGTAACTTTTGGTGAAGCGATGATTCGCCTGTCGCCGCCGCACTTCCAACGCCTGGAGCAGACCGCCACGCTGGACGTTCAGGTGGGTGGCGGGGAATTGAACGTTGCGGTGGGAGTCGCCCGCCTGGGCCTGACGAGCGCCTGGGTTTCCCGCCTCCCGCAGAATCCCCTGGGACGCCTCGCGGAGAACCGTGCGCGTCAGGCTGGCGTGGACACCTCGCAGGTAGTGTGGAGCTCGGACGCCGAAAGCCGGATGGGTCTCTACTTCCTGGAATTTGGCGCGGCGCCCCGTGCCAGCACCGTGCTCTACGACCGCCGGAATTCCGCCATCAGCGCCATTCGGCCCGGCGACGTGGATTGGAATCGGATCATGGAAGGTGCACGTTGGTTCCACACGAGCGGCATCACGCCGGCGCTCAGTGATTCCGCGGCAGCCGTTACACGGGAAGCTTTGCAGGCGGCAAAACAGACGGGGTTGACGGTTAGTTATGATCTCAATTATCGCGGAAAATTGTGGCCGCCGGATAAGGCGCAGGCCGTGCAAGAACCCCTGATGGAATGGGTGGACGTTCTGATCACCACCGAAGAAGACACGAGCGTAGTGTTCAAAATCCATGCGGAAGACAAAACCGGCCAGAAAACGTTCGCACAAGTTTCCGCCGAGACGTACAAAGAAGTTGCGCAGCGCTTGCAGGGGAAATTCCACTTCCAGGCTGTGGCGATCACCTTGCGGGAGAACCCCCTGGTGTGGCGCAACACCTGGACCGCCATCGCCTACGCGGACGGCAAATTCTACGACGATGTGAAGTACGAACTGGAAATTGTGGACCGTCTGGGAGGCGGCGATTCTTTCAGCGCCGGCTTCATTTATGGACGGTTGATGAAGGAATCTTACCAAGCTGCCGTCCGTTACGGGAACGCCTTCAGTGCGCTGAAACACTCGATGCCCAGTGACTTCAACTGGGCGACGCTGGCGGAGGTGGAAAGTCTGCTCAAAGGTTCCAGCCTGCGAGTGGCGCGGTAGGGAAAGGAGAACCCATGTCCTGGTCAAAAGAAAAAGCGCTCGGAAAAATTCGTGAGGTCGGCTTGGTGCCGATTGTGCGCGCGCCTTCGCCGGAAGACGCCCTGCTCGCTGCGGAGGCCATTATTGCGGGGAATATCGGCATCCTCGAAGTTACCATGACCGTCCCCAACGCCCTTCAGGTAATGGAAAAGGTGGCGGATAAGTTTGGTGACAAGGTCCTGCTGGGCGCCGGCACGATTCTTGATCCTGAAACCTGCCGCGCGGCGTTGCTGGCGGGAGCGCAATTCATCGTTACCCCCGCGCTCAATCTCCAGGTCATCGAGTTGGCGCGCCGTTACAGCAAGCCGTGTATGCCCGGGGCGCTGACGCCGACGGAGATCGTTACGGCGTGGCAAGCGGGCGCGGATTTGGTGAAAATCTTCCCGTGTGGGCCGGTGGGGGGCGCTAAATACATCAAGGCGCTCAAGGGACCATTCCCGCAAATTGAATTCGTTCCGACGGGCGGGGTGAATCTTGAGACCACCCCGGATTTCATCAAGGCAGGAGCGGCCGCCGTCGCAGTGGGCGGTGAGCTTGTGGACCTCAAGGCCCTGCGCGAAGGCAAGCTGGAGGTGATTTCCGCCAATGCGCGCCTGTACGTGGACGCCGTCCGGGCGGCGCGGGCTTCCTTGGGAAAGTCATGAACCATGCGTCAGACGCTGCTGGACATTGCCCTGGTGGTGGGCATTCTGGGTTTCAGCGCTGTCGTTACTCAGCTTTTTGCGCGCGCGATGTATCTGACTTGTTCCCACTGCCACACGCTCAACGCCCGGCGACGGTCCCAATGCCGGAAGTGCGGTGCGAACCTCCGGGCATAGTCCCGCAAACGCAACCACAGGAGGAAATCCCATGACCGGACCTGAGGAGAAGATGGGCAGGCGGCAGTTCCTTGGCGCTGCCGGCGCCGCAGGGGTCATGATCATCAGGCCGCAATGGGTGCGCGGCACGGCGGCGAACTCGGCGATCCGATTGGGATTGCTTGGCTGCGGGCGTCGCGGCACACACGTCGCCACATCGTTTGCCGACAACACCAGCGCACGCGTGGCCGCCTTGGCCGACCTTTTTCAGGATCAATTGGACAGGGGCAAGAAGCATTTTGACGCCGTGGCCGCGAAGCACGGTTATGCCGGGATTGACCCCAAGCTCATGTTTCGCGGACCGCGCGCTTACCAGGCCCTGGCTAGCTGTCCGGACATCGACATGGTGCAAATCTCCACGCCCGACATTTTCCATCCCGGTCATCTGGAGGCCGTCGTAGACGCAGGGAAGCACGTCTACTGCGAGAAACCCGTGGCGGTGGACGTGACCGGCTGCCAGCGTGTGGTACGCATTGGAGAAAAGGTGCAGAATCGCTTCAGCCTCGACATCGGCTTCCAGTGCCGCCACGCGCCTCCTTACATGGAGTTGGCGCGCCGCGTCCAGGCGGGAGCCTTGGGTAAGATCGCGTGTGGCGCGGCCTATTATCAATCGACCGGCGCTTTCTATCCGCCATTTCCCAACGCTTCGCCTCTGGAACGCCGCATTCGAACTTTCTTCTGGGACCGCGTTATCTCCGGCGACATTCTTGTGGACCAAAGTATTCATTTGATGGACCTGTGCAACTGGATGCTGGAGGCGCATCCGCTCAAAGCCATGGGCACGGGCGGGCGCAAGGTCAGGGAGGATGCGGGCGATTGCTGGGACCACTTCGACGTCACGCTGACCTATCCCAACGACGTGCACCTGAATCTCAATTCCTTTCAGGCAGGCAAAGCGCTCAGCGACGTCAGCATTCGCCTGTTCGGCGCGAAAGGCGTGGCGGAGTTGCATTACCTGGGCGTAGTGGGGATCTATGGTGAGGAACCTTGGGAATGGGAGGGCAGCGTCGGGGCGGTTGCGCCGCGGCCGGGGCACGCCAATATTTACTCGGCCGCAGATGAACCGCCCTTGCCGAGGCCCGGCGGCATTTCTCCTGACGCCCTCGAACAAGCCGACCCGGAAAAGGAGAAGGCTTTCATTGAGAGTATTACCAGCGGCAAGTTTCACAACCAGGCGGGGATGGGGGCGGAAACCACGCTCAGCACCATCCTGGGGCGTCAGGCCGCGTACAGCCGAAGGGAGATAACCTGGGACGAGCTATTGGCTTCCAATCAGACGTACGATCCCGAGCTCGAGGGAATTGACCTGAGCGAGTTCGAGTAGATGCTGGGTGGGGAAGAGGAGGACTCGTAGATGCGATACGGATTGGCGATAGGCCTTTCACTCGTGTTGTGGGGAACTGCGCGCGTGGGCTGGGCGGACGACAAGCAAGCAGAGCGGCTGGAAAAGTCGGCGGAAGTCGTGACCGACATCATGAGAACGCCCGAAAAGGGCATCCCGCGCGACCTGATGAACAAGTCGGTTTGCGTGGGTGTGATTCCTTCCGAGAAAAAACTCGCCTTGGGCCTCGGCGCTACCTATGGCCGTGGGGCGCTGGTTTGCCGGCGCGGCGGCAATGGTCCCTGGGGCGCGCCCTCGATGTTCACGGTGGGCGGCGCCAACTTTGGCTTCCAGATTGGCGGCGAAGAAACCGATTTCGTTCTGCTGGTGATGAACGGCAGGGGCGCGGAGAAACTCCTGCACGACAACACCAAGATCGGCGCCGACGCGTCCGCCGCCGGCGGGCCCGTGGGCCGCAGCGCGGGAGGAGCCACGGACCTGCAACTCCGCGCGGAGATCCTCACCTACTCGCGCTCGCGCGGCGCCTTTGCGGGTGTCTCGCTGGACGGGCAGATGTTCAAACAGGATCGGGAATCAAACGAAAAGCTTTACGGCCGCAAAGTTCCCCCTGACGATATCCTCTTCAAAGGCGTTGTGCCAGCTCCGGCCGCGGCCCGGCCGCTGGACACCGCGCTGACCAAATTCTCGCCCCACGGTGGCGAGCCGTTCCACCCGCGGTAGCAGTTGGAAAGGGCTGGTCGGCAGCAGGCAGATGAGCAGGGGGGGGGTAACTCAAGAGTTAACGCGCAAAAATCAAAGCCGAAGTTGCCGGTGATTTTGCGATTTGAATCTTATTTTTTGACTTTTCTATCTGCCATTGCCTCGCCTGGATTTCTCACCTTTCCGGGCAATTTCTGTCGTCTGATAGCGACAATTTGGCGTCCTGCACGTCGGACAATTTGCACCCCATTTTCAGCTCTTGGAGGGTTGATTATAAGTGGTTTATTTTCTGGATGTTCTCAGCTTTGGGAGGAGGAAAATCACTTTTTCGATCCTTTGTTTTCAGTAAGTTATCAGCTTTGGACACATTGTCCGTCCAGGGCTCTAATGTCGCACCGCCATTCCTACAATTTGTCGGCCTGTCTTTTCATCGACCATCGAACTTGCCGCCCATCCGCCCGTACCGCCCAATGCGCCACTAGCCTTGGACCTCAGCTAACCCTATAGCCTAAGTGTTCGATCGTGTCAAGAAGAAAATGCAGCGCGCTGAAAGGGGGCGACCGGCCACTTCTTAGGTCCCCCTTATTCTGGTGAGCAACCCGGGCGAGCTGCACCTCTGGCCTACTGCTTAGCCCTTCACCCGATTTCCTCCGCGGATTCCCGGCCTGGCAGGAACACGGTAAAGCACGCACCTTTCCCCGGCTCGCTGGTCACACGGATGGAGCCGCGGTGGTCGTCAACGATCTTCGACACGATGGAGAGACCCAGTCCCACGCCGGTTTCCTTGGTGGTGAAGAAGGGATTGAAAATCTGCTCGCGCAATTCGGCGGGAATGCCCGGGCCGGTGTCTTGGAAAGTAATCTCCACGCCGCGCTTGCCGTCGGAGATAGGGACGGCCGCCACGCGCAGCTTGCCCCCGCCAGGACCCATCGCCTCATAAGCATTGAGCGCCAAGTTGGTGAACACCTGCTCAATCAGGCCGCCGTCCAGGTTGACGTTCGGCAAGTCCGCGGCGAGATGCCGTTCCACTTCCACCTTAGCGTCGGGCCAGCGCTCGCGGGCCGCCTTCAGCGCCCGCTCAATCAAGGGGGGAATCTGCTCCTCGCGCTCCTCGAGTTTGTGGGGCCGGGCAAAGTCGAGGAAGCGAGTCACCAACGCGTTCATTCGATTCACTTCACTTGAAATATAGCTCGCCATCTCGGTGGTGATCGGGTCGGTGTTCGCGAGTTTGCGCGTCAGGGTTTCCGCCGAGCCCTTGATTACTGCCAGCGGATTCCTTAATTCATGCGCCAACCCTGCGGAAAGCTGCCCGAGCGCCGCCAGGCGTTCCGACCGGCGCGCTTCCTCCTGCGCTTGCTCGAGCCGCCGGTTGGTCTCCGCCAGGGTCTCCGCGAGTTCCCGGTAGCGCGTCGCTTGCTGGCGATTCTCCGTCACGAACCGATTGACGCTGATGGCGGCAAGAAAGAAAAAAAGGGTGCGAAGCGCCAATTCGGCAGCGCCTTCCCCCGTCAATTCGTATTCATCCAACCTCCAGAGCACGAAGGAGCAATAAGCGGCCGACGTTATCGTTGTCCATGCCAGCGTGGCCCACAGGTCGAAGTACATGGCCGCTGTAACCACGGGCACGAAGTAAATCAGATAATAGCTGCTATTGATTCCGCCCGTATGATCCACCAGCCACGATCCCAACAAGATTTTCAGGATAACGCTATAGCTGCGCCCTCGTTCCGGCACCCATTCCAGGAAACGGTACTCGAAGATTTGGAACACCCCAATGGCGAGCAGGATGAGCTGCTTGTGGATAAAATCCAGACCAGGTGTAAGCGCGGCCAACCCGGCCAGAAATGCCAGCCACAGGAGGTCCATCCACGCGAAACTGCGCCGCTGCTTCATGTCGCCCGATTCACCCTCGGTTCGAAAATCGAAATTCGAAAATCGAAATTCGAAACCTGCCACGATTTTCGCGTCTCAAATTTCGAATTTCGAGTTTCGATCCTTAGTCATTTTTCGCCCACAATTTCGTGCAGCGTCTGGGCCGCGTAAGCTGCTTGCTCGTTGGTCATTTCGGGATAAAGCGGCATGCTGATGACGCGCTCGCAGGCCCATTCCGTCTGGGGAAAATCACCGCGCTGATAGCCCAGAGCTTGATAAGGCTTCTGCATGTGAATGGGCAGCGGGTAATGGATGCTCGTCTGCACGCCGCGTTCTTCCAGGCGGGAGCGGACGGCCTCGCGCTCGGCGACGTAAACCACCATGAGGTGATCCACGCGCTCACTGGCGGTGCTCCCTTCCTGGAGTTCCAAGCGCGCGCCGGCCAGCGTGCGGCGGTAAATCTCTGCCAGTTCTTTTCGACGCGCGTTCCACTCCTCCAGCCGTGGCAGCTTAACCCGCAGGATCGCCCCCTGAAACCCTTCCATGCGATAGTTGTAACCAATGGCGTCATGAAAGTACCGGCGCGACTCGCCGTGCGAGCGCAGGGCGCGCGCCTTGGCCGCCAGCGCATCGTCGTTGGTGGTGAGCGCGCCGCCTTCTCCGTAAGCGCCCAGGTTTTTCGAAGGATAAAAGCTGAATGCCGCCGCATTGCCGATGCTTCCCACCCGCTTGCCATGATAGCGCGCGCCGTGCGCTTGGCAAGCGTCCTCGATGACGGCCAGGTGGTGCTGCGCCGCGATCTCCATGATAGGGTCCATCTCCGCAGGCAAGCCGTAAAGATGCACGGGGAGGATGGCCCGCGTGTTGGGGGTCACTGCCGCCGCGATTTTGCCGGGGTCGATGTTGGCCGTGCGCGGGTCGATGTCCACGAATACGGGCTTGGCGCCGGTATAGGAAATGGCTTCCGCCGTGGCGATAAAGGTGTTCGGCGTCGTAATGACCTCGTCGCCGGCCTGCACGCCCACCGCCAGCAACGCCAGATGCAAGGCGCTGGTCCCGGAATTCACCGCCACGCATTGCTTCACGCCGCAGTAGGCGGCAAATTCCCGCTCAAACGCCTGAACTTCTTCGCCCAGGATAAAGGCGGCCTTGCTGCCCACGCGGTCGAGCGCGGCCAGAACTTCCTCGCGTAGTCTGGCGTATTGGGCTTTGAGATCGATATAGGGAACAATCATGGCTATCCTCTGCGTTGAGCTGTCGGGATTCCTACCGCCGGGCGCGAACAAAAACGCCACGCGGCCGCTCGATGTGAACCTGCGATTCTATTCCCAGCGGAGGCGATTGTCATAATAGAAACGCGGGGTAGCTATAAAACTTATTCCGTCTATAAAAACAATTCACTTAACAAGCATGGGTAGGGTCGAGGATAATATTGGATCGTGTGTCTTGTCCTGCGCTGATTTTGCAAGTGGCCAGCGCAGACGCTCTGCGACCTTTCACAAAGTAAAGGGCAAACCCAGGTGTTGTCATTCTGTGGCTGTAGGCGCAGATGGAAGGACCATGGTGTCCAGATGGATTTAACATGAGCGAGGAATGTACCTTCCAGGGTTTGCCAAGGGCGCAGGGTCTATACGATCCGCGCAACGAGCATGACGCTTGTGGGATTGGCTTTGTGGCCAACATCTCCGGCGAAAAATCCCATGACATCATCCTGAAGGGAATTGAAATCCTGATCAATCTGACGCACCGGGGGGCCTGCGGGTGCGATCCGCGAACCGGTGACGGCGCCGGCGTGTTGATCCAGATTCCCCATGCCTTTTTTGAAGGTGAATGTTCCCGCTTAGGTTTTCCGCTGCCTTCGCCTGGCGAATACGGCGTAGGCATGGTTTTCCTTCCCGTGGAGCCCCACGAGCGCATGTCGTGCGAGGCCATCCTGGAAGAGATCGTCCGCGACGAAGGGCTGACCGTCCTGGGTTGGCGCGACACGCCGGTGAATGCCAACACCATTGGACGCCTGGCACGCAGCACGCAGCCATACATCGAGCAGATTTTCGTCAAGCGCGCGTACGGCAGGGATGCCGATGCGCTGGAACGCAAACTCTACGTCATCCGCAAACGCGCGGAAAAGGAAGTGAGCCGCACCGATTTGCGGGAGAAGAGCTTCTTTTACATTCCCTCCTTCTCCTGCCGGACCATTGTTTACAAAGGGTTACTTCTCGCGCCCCAGATTGCCAACTTTTACTTGGAGCTCTCGAATTCCGAAGTGCGGAGTGGACTTTGTCTCGTCCACCAGCGCTTCTCGACCAACACCTTTCCCACCTGGCACCTCGCCCATCCGTACCGCTACATCTGCCACAACGGCGAAATCAACACCCTGCGCGGAAATGTGAACTGGATGCAGTCGAGGACATCCGTGCTGGCCTCCCCGCTCTTCGGCGACGACATGAAGAAGCTCGAACCCATCATTGCGCCGGGGGGAAGCGATTCCGCGAACCTGGATAACGCCGTGGAGCTGTTGCTTCTGGCGGGCCGCAGCCTTCCGCACGTCATGGAGATGCTCATTCCGCAGGCCTGGTCAAACGATCCCACCATGCCGGACGACGTCAAGGCGTTTTACGAATATCACGCCTCGTTAATGGAACCCTGGGACGGTCCGGCCGCGGTGGCCTTTACCGATGGCCGGGTGATCGGCGCCAAGCTGGACCGCAATGGATTGCGGCCCGGCCGATTCGTAGTGACCAATCGCGGCCTGGTCATCATGGCTTCCGAGGCGGGGGTGTTGCCGATCGATCCAGAAGCGGTTCGGTTCAAAGGCCGTCTTGAGCCCGGGCGCATGCTCCTGGTGGATACGGAAAAGGGGCGCCTCATCCCCGACGAGGAAATTAAGCGGCAATTGGCAGCGCGGCAGCCTTATGCGAAGTGGCTGAAGGAAAATCAAGTCACGCTGAAGCATTTGGCGGATCCGCCGCGCGTCCAGGCCACCGACCACTCCACCATCCTGATGCGGCAGCGCGCCTTCGGGTACACGGATGAAGACCTGAAAACCATCATGCTCCCCATGGCCACTCAGGGCGAGGAACCGGTGGGTTCGATGGGGACGGACACGCCCCTCGCCTGTCTTTCCGACAAACCGCAACTGCTTTTTAACTATTTCAAGCAGATGTTCGCGCAGGTCACCAATCCGGCCATTGATCCTATTCGCGAAGACCTGGTAATGTCGCTCTACGATTACATCGGGCGGGAAGGGAACATTCTGGAGGAGACGCCGCAACTCTGTCACACGCTCAAAAAGCGGCATCCCATCGTGACCAATTGGAACCTGGAGAAACTCCGCCGCGTGAGCTGGGGAGATTTTCTGGCCACCACGCTGCCCATGCTTTTCCGCGTGGACGGCGGGGAGAAACGCTTGCAGGAAGCGGTGGACAGCCTTTGCCGCCGCGCCTCTCTGGCGATTAAATCCGGCTACACCCTTTTAATTCTTTCGGACCGCGGCGTGGATGAAGAGTATGCGCCGATTCCGGTGCTCCTGGCCCTTTCCGCCGTGCACAATCACCTGGTCCGCGAAAAAACCCGGAATCAGGTGGCGCTGATCGTGGAGACGGGCGAGCCGCGCGAAGTGATGCACTTCGCATTGTTGATGGGCTATGGCGCCAGCGCCATCAATCCATATCTTGCCCTCGAAACGCTGGGGGACCTTCACGCCAAGGGTTATTTCCCTCCCGAATACACTTTCCAAAAGGTGCTGAAGAACTACATCAAGGCTGTGGACAAGGGTTTGCTGAAAGTCCTTTCGAAGATGGGAATATCAACCCTTCAGAGCTATTGCGGCGCGCAGATTTTCGAGGCCATCGGACTGAACAAATCGTTGGTGGAGCGTTACTTCACGGGCACGTCGTCGCGGATCGAAGGGGTGGGCCTGGAAGTGCTGGCTCGCGAAGCTCTGATGCGGCACAAATTTGCCATGCAGCCGCCGGCGGAATCCGATACCGAGTTGGAAATCGGTGGCAGTTATCAATACCGCGAGCGCGGCGAACGCCACCTGCTGAATCCGCTCACCATCAGCAAACTTCAGCACGCGGTGAGGCAATCGAGCTACTCGACCTATCAGGAATACGCCCGCATTGCCAACGAGCAGAGCCGGAACCTCTACACGCTGCGCGGCCTCTTGGACCTGCATCCCGCGGGTCCGCCCGTGCCTATCGAGGAAGTGGAAGCTGCGGCCGCGATTGTAAAGCGCTTCGCTACAGGCGCCATGTCTTACGGGTCCATCAGCAAGGAAGCGCACGAAACCCTGGCCATCGCCATGAATCGCATCGGTGGGCGTTCCAACACCGGCGAGGGTGGCGAGGATGAGGCGCGCTTCAAGCCCGACCCCAACGGTGATTGGCGGCGCAGCGCCATCAAACAGGTGGCTTCCGCCCGCTTCGGCGTCACCACCAACTATCTGGTCAACGCCGACGATCTCCAGATCAAAATCGCCCAGGGCGCCAAGCCCGGTGAGGGCGGGCAACTTCCCGGCCACAAGGTGGATGAGGTCATCGCCCGCGTGCGGCACTCCATCCCCGGCGTGCAGTTGATCTCGCCGCCGCCGCACCACGATATTTATTCCATCGAGGACTTGGCGCAGCTCATCTACGACCTCAAGAACGTGAATCCGCAGGCAAGGATCTCCGTCAAGCTGGTGGCCGAATCAGGGGTGGGAACTGTGGCGGCCGGCGTGGCCAAGGCTCACGCCGACGTCATCCTCATCAGCGGTTATGACGGCGGGACCGGCGCCTCACCGATCTCCTCGATTCGCCACGCGGGAATTCCCTGGGAACTCGGTCTTTCCGAAACGCAGCAGACTCTGGTCATGAACGATCTGCGCAGCCGCATTCGCCTACAGGTGGACGGGAAACTCCAGACAGGCCGTGACGTGGCCATTGCCGCCCTGCTGGGTGCGGAGGAATTTGGTTTTGCCACCCTGCCGCTCATTTCCATGGGTTGCATCATGATGCGCAAGTGCCACCTGAACACATGTCCGGTGGGCGTGGCGACGCAGGATCCTGTGCTGCGCAAAAAATTCCAAGGCCAACCGGAACACGTGATCAATTTCTTCTTCTACATCGCCGAAGATCTGCGGCAGATCATGGCGCAGCTCGGCTTCCGTAAGCTCGATGAAATGGTGGGCCGCGTGGATTGCCTTTCGCAACGCCCCGAAGTGGATCATTGGAAAGCCCGTAGTTTGGATCTTTCCGCCGTGCTTTACAACCCTCACGTGCCTACGCGCGTGGCGCGCCACTGCACAATCAAGCAGGACCATGGACTGGAGAAATCTCTCGACTATCAGTTAATCGGCCACTCCCATGAGGCTTTGGACTGTGGAAAGAAAGTGTCCATCAGCCTTCCCATCCGCAACACCCACCGCACGGTCGGGGCGATGTTGAGCGGCGAGATTGCCCGTCGGTATGGAGAAAACGGCCTGCCCGATGACACCATCCGGTTTCAGTTCACGGGCTCCGCCGGGCAGAGCTTCGGCGCGTTCCTGGCCAAAGGCGTAACCCTGATTCTCGAGGGCGAGGCCAATGACTACGTGGGCAAAGGACTTTCCGGCGGCAAGCTCATCATTTATCCGCCGCGGAATTCCTCGTTTCAGCCCGAGGAAAACATTCTGGTGGGCAACGTGGTTCTCTACGGCGCCACGAGCGGTGAGGCCTTCTTCAATGGCATGGCCGGCGAACGATTTGCGGTGCGAAACTCCGGCGCCACCGCCGTGGTGGAAGCGGTAGGTGACCACGGCTGCGAGTATATGACCAAGGGAACCGTGGTCGTGCTCGGCAAGACGGGACGCAATTTTGCTGCAGGCATGACCGGCGGCATCGCTTACGTTTTGGATGAGACGGGCGAGTTCGTGCGCGTGCGCTGTAACCGCTCGAGCGTGGACCTGGACCCGGTCGTCCATCCCCAGGACATCGACCTCATCCAACGCCTGATCGCGAGTCACGCGGAACTAACCGAAAGCCCACGCGCCAAATGGATTCTCGACAATTGGGAGACCATGCTGCCGAAGTTCATCAAGGTCTTCCCACATGAGTTCAAGCGCGTGCTGGGAATTCCGCGATCCCCCGCCGCTTTGGAATCGGGGATGCGCATTCCGGAATCTGGCATGCGGATTCCGGAATTTGGAATCCGGAATCCGGAATCTTCACGCCCGGCCTCTCCCCCACGGGAGGTGCTGCGTGGGTAGAGTTGCCAGAGGGTATAGGGCCGAACCGTGTCCGGCCCGGCAGGCGATCGCCGCTCACCTCTGCGTTCAATTCCCGCGGGAGGTGCTGCGTGGGTAAAGCCACCGGATTCATGGAAGCCACGCGCGAGGCGCCAACGCGGCGGCCCGTGGAAGAGCGCGTGAATGATTACCGGGAAGTTTATCAGGACTTCCCCGAGCAAAAGCTGCGCACACAGGCGGCGCGCTGCATGGATTGCAGCGTGCCTTTCTGCCACACGGGCTGTCCTCTCAACAACATCATCCCCGACTGGAACGACCTGGTTTACCGCGACCGATGGAAAGAAGCCATCCGCACACTGCACGCCACGAACAATTTTCCGGAGTTCACGGGCCGCATCTGCCCCGCCCCCTGCGAGGCGGCGTGCGTGCTGGGCATCAATGAACCACCCGTGACCATCAAGACCATCGAAAAGACCATCATCGAGCACGCCTTCAAGGAAGGGTGGATTCGGCCGGAACCACCCCTGCGGCGCACCGGCAAACGCGTGGCCGTGGTCGGCTCGGGGCCTTCGGGGCTCGCTGCCACGCAACAACTCAACCGCGCGGGACATTCGGTGATCCTTTTCGAAAAGGCCGATCGCATCGGGGGCTTGCTGCGGTATGGCATTCCGGATTTCAAGATGGAGAAATCCGTCCTCGACCGGCGGCTGGACCAGATGTTTAGGGAGGGCGTGGTCTTTCAAACGGGCGCGCATGTCGGCAAGAACGTGCCAGTGGAAGATTTGCGCCGCGAGTTCGACGCCCTACTACTGACGGGTGGGGCGGAAAGTCCCCGCAACCTCGCCGTGCCGGGGCGGGAGTTGAAGGGAATTCACTTCGCCATGGAATACCTGCCTCAACAAAATCGTCGCATCGCCGGCGATGTTGTGGAGGGGCAGATCCTGGCCACGGGCAAACGCGTGGTGATCATCGGCGGGGGCGATACCGGAGCGGATTGCCTGGGCACCGCGCATCGGCAAAAGGCGGCTTCCGTCCATCAATTTGAAATCATGCCCCGGCCCCCGCTCGAACGCTCGCCCTTTACTCCCTGGCCGCTCTGGCCGCTCCAGTTGCGAACCGAAAGCGCGCACGAGGAAGGCGGCATTCGCGACTGGGCGGTGGCCACCGTGCGTTTCACGGGTGACGAAAACGGCAACGTGAAACAGTTGCACGCCATGCGCGTCGGCCCACCGCCAAAGTTCGAAGCCATACCCGGAACCGAGTTCACGATCGATGCGGATCTTGTGTTGATCGCCATGGGTTTTCTCGGTCCCGTCAAGAATGGCATGATCGAGGCCCTCGATGTGAAGCTGGATGCGCGAAGTAATGTTGAGACCGATGGGAATTACATGTCCTCCATCCCCGGCGTTTTTGCCGCCGGCGATATGCGCCGCGGCCAGTCGCTGGTGGTCTGGGCGATTACCGAGGGCCGCAAAGCCGCCCGCGGCATCGACAAGTTCCTGATGGGCGAAACACACCTTCGGTAGCGGACTAGACGAAATACAGGCCGAATGAGCTGAAGCAAACTCCTACCTTGAGCTATGGGGGTATTTCCGCAGAACTCTGCAAATGGATAGGGCGCGGCCGGACTGGGGGTCAGCTTCCAGCAGCACGGCGCAGAGGCGAACGTCGCCCTTGGCAACTTCAAAGCGCGCCGGCAATTGATCCAGGAATTTCTGGATGACCGCCTGCCGCTCCATGCCGATGATCGATTCGTACGGACCGGTCATGCCGAGGTCTGTGAGGTAAGCAGTGCCTTGGGGAAGCACCGTTTCGTCAGCAGTAGGAACATGAGTATGCGTTCCCAGGACGGCGGTCACCCGCCCATCAAGGTACCAAGCCAGAGCTTGCTTTTCGGAGGTCGCCTCGGCGTGCATGTCCACAATGCGGATCTTCACGTCCTCGGGGATGCTGCCGAGAAGCGTATCCGCCTTTCGAAAGGGGCAGTCAATAGATGGCATAAAGACGCGGCCTTGCAGGTTGATGACGGCATAGCCAATCCCCGTTGGGGTTTTCCCCACGAAGAGGCCATGGCCGGGAGCTTCCGCGGGATAGTTGGCAGGCCGCAGCAGACGGCTGTTAATTTGTTCGCGAAGGTATGGATAAATCTCTTTCTTATCCCAAATGTGATTGCCTGAAGTTAAAACGGCGATGTCCAGGTCCAGCAACTCTTCCACCAGAGGAGGTGTAATCCCAAAACCGGCGGCGGCATTCTCCGCGTTGGCCAGGACGAGGTCAGGTTGTAACTCTTGCCGGAGAAGGGGCAGAACTTCTTTTACGATCCGCCGGCCGGGCTGCCCAAAAATGTCACCGATAAAGAGAATTTTCATAAGGGCAGGTTATAGGTGACAGGTTACAGGTGTTAGGAACTGCTGTCCTTTGTCAGTGGTCCGTTGTCCGTTGCAACTGACGTCGGGCCACTGACAACAGACCGCAGCTCCTGGTCTCTGTAACCTATCACCTGTCACCTATAACCTAAACAGCATCCTTCAAGATTTCATCAAGCCGGTCCGTGTACTCCCCAACCTTCTGGTCCATGTGCTGGGTCACTTCCTCATACCGGGCTTTCAACTGATGGTATTCATCCGCCACATTGAGCGCCGCGAGCATGGCCACGCGCAAGGTATCAACAGTTCGAGTACGCTCCGCAATCGAACGCATCTTCGTGTCCAGGTATTGCGCAAGCTTCTGAATGTATTCCTGGTTGAGGTCCCCGCGCATGAAATATTCTTGGTCGTAGATTACGACCCGGATACTCTGGGGTTCCTTTGCCATGATGGTCACCTATGGCAGTGAATAGTGGACAGTGGGCGGCGAGCCAAGAATGGGTGCCAGCCACTAGCCACTTATCACTATCCCCTATTCACTATTCACTGTCCACTGTCCTATTCACTGCTCTTCCGGACTTGTCAACCCGTCAATCCGCTCCAGCAGTTTCTCGACGCGAGAGCGAACATCTTCGCGCTCCCGGCGCAAAGCGATCAACTCCCGTTCCATAGCGTTGATGGCTTGCCCGCGTTCCTTGATCTCCGCTTTGAGTTTCTCGACTTCCAGTTCCAGAGCGCGCTTCTCCGTCTGAGTGCGCTTGAAGAGCTCAATCGCCCGCAGGAGTTTTTCTTCCAGTCGTTGGAACTGATCGTTGGGATCCGTCACGCGCTCCTCTGTTCTTCAGTGAAAAGTGAAGAGTGACGAGCAATCGAGTACAAAACCTCACGCCGCCCGCTTATCACTCATCACCTGTCACTCGTCACTGTTCCTCACCCCCGCAGGTGTGCGCCTATACCTTCGAGCGCCGCGAGTAACTTTTGGCTCAATCCGCCAACTTCCTCGCTGGTTAACGTGTGCGTTTGGCTCTGAAAAGTGACCCGCAACAAAAGGCTATAGTGCCGGGGGGGAATGGCGCCGCCGCGGAAACGGTCCACCGGACCGAAGCCACGAACCTCTTCCAACGCCAGGCCGGCGATCGCTGAAGAAAGGCGGGCATAAGGTAAACTGTCTGGCAGCACCAGGGAAAAGTCTCGTTCCACGCCGGGAAATTTGGAGATAGGCTGAAACTTTCGGGAGCGCAGGGGAAAATCCAGGAGGCGCTCAAGATCGATCTCGGCCACCCAAACTTCCTGGCGCAACTTGTACTCGCGCGCCAGATCTTGCTGAATCAAGCCCAAGACCGCCAACTCGACACCCTGAGAACCTATGCGTCCGCTACGCCCCTGCTGGAGATAGGGGCGCTCGGACGGTTCAAAAAGCAAAGCCGGTAGATCGAACACCCCAAAGACCGTTTCGACATCACCCTTCAAATCGAAAAAGTCGAGGGGTGCTTCACTATCGTAGACCGAAGCGGCGCGGCGGTGTCCCGTGGTGCCGAGGGTAAGAACCTGGCGCTCTTGCGGGACGCCCTCGGCGCTCATGCTATAAGTCTTGCCCAACTCAAAGAGCCTCACATCGTTCGTGTCGCGATCAAGGTTCCAGCGAATCGCCCTCAGCATGCTGGGAACGGCCGAGGTGCGCATGGCGGACGCATCCTGGCTCAAAGGGTTCGCGAGAACCACGGGTGGCGAGGCGGAAAAGCGCTCGCTCTCCGCCGGATCAACCATCGAGGGCGCGATCATTTCATGAAATCCCAAACCCGCCAGCAAGGACGAGGTGGTCATGACTTTGTCGCGAGTCGTGTCCCTCTCAACGCGTGGCGGCGCGGGGCGTACGCGGGATGGCAAGCGGTCATAGCCCACGTGGCGCGCGACTTCTTCCACCAAATCCACTTCCCGGGAAACATCCACCCGGAACGATGGCACGGAAACTCGCCAGCTTTCCCGATCCCCTCGATCGACCAGAAATCCCAAGCTGCGCAGGATGCGCTCCTCCTCATCTCCGGGGATTTCCGCTCCTAGGATGCGTGTAATCTCGCTTCGCGAGAATCCCAAATCCCGGGGATGCCATGGCCGGGGATAAACGTCAATCAATCCCTCGAGGATTTCTCCCCCCGCAATTTCCTGAATCAACTCTGCGGTGCGGTCCAGGGCCAGCGGCGCCATCTGGATGTCGGCGCCCCTCTCGAAGCGGTGCGACGCTTCCGTGTGCAACCCTTGAGATTTCGCCGTGCGGCGGATTGACACCGGCTCAAACCATGCACTTTCGAGCAGAACGGCGCGGGTGCTCGGGGAAATCTCGGATTCCTCCCCCCCCATCACGCCCGCCAGGGCCACGGGGTGCGTGCCATCCGCGATGACCAAGTTATCGCGGGTCAGGATGCGCTCCACACCGTCGAGTGTTCGCAGCGGCTCGCCGGGCTTGGCGCGCCGCACGATGATCTTCTGCTGCCTTAAGCGGGATAAGTCGAATGCATGCAGCGGATGTCCTAACTCCATCAGCACATAATTTGTGGCGTCGGCAACGTTATTGATGGCTCGCTGGCCAACGGCTTCCAAGCGCTCCACCAGCCAGTCTGGCGAAGGTCCCACTTGGACGTTCTGCACTACGCGCCCGCAGTACCGCGCGCAGAGATCGGGATCAGAGATTTCGATCGATGCCACTCCCTGTGCAGGTCCGCCTGACTCGCTCACCGAGACTTCCACCTTTTTCAGCGATTGGCGATAGTGCGTGGCAAGTTCGCGGGCGACACCGTAATGGCTGAGGCAATCAGGACGATTGGTGGTGACTTCCACGTCGAGAACCCAGTCATCGCCCACCGGGGCTATCGACTCGGTGTTCAAGCCAATCATGGTGAGGTCCGACCTGAGCTGACGCGGGTCACTCGAAATGTTGACGAATTCTTTGAGCCAGTTTACGGAAATCTTCATGGTTGGAATTCATAATTCAGAATTCAGAATTGCTCTATGAAACGTACATCACTCTGAAAAAAAGCTGAATGTCATTGATGTCATACATCAGCATGGCGAAGCGGTCGATCCCCAATCCAAATGCCCAACCCGTGTACTTTTCCGGATCAATGCCGCCGTTGCGCAGCACCAGGGGATGAACCATGCCGCAACCCATCACCTCAATCCAGCCGCTTTCTTTGCACACCCGGCAACCTTCGCCCCCGCAAAAAATGCAACTGATGGATACCTCGCCGCTCGGTTCCGTAAAGGGGAAGAAGCTGGGCTGGAAGCGCGTGCGAACTTTTTCACCAAAGAGTTTCCTGGCAAAGAAGTCGAGCGTCCCCTTCAAGTCCGCAAACGTAATATCACTGGCGACGGCCAGGCCTTCAATCTGATGGAACATGGGCGAGTGGCTGGCATCGGGATTGTCGTGGCGATAGCACTTGCCGGGGATAATGATGTAAAGCGGCGCCCCATATTTTTCCATGGCGCGGATTTGCACGGGCGATGTGTGCGTGCGCAACACAGTCTTCGAGTCGATGTAGAGAGTATCCCAATCATCTCGCGAAGGATGGCTCTCCGGAATGTTGAGGGCATCAAAGTTGTAATAAACAGATTCAATCTCCGGCCCGCTCTCGATTCGGAAGCCGAGATTGAGGAAGATGTCTTCAATCTCCCGCTGCATCTGGGTGACCGGATGCAGCGAGCCGAGTGGCCGCCGGTTGCCGGGGAGGGTGAGGTCGGTGCGTATTACATCAACTTTCAGTTGTGCGGAGAATTGCGCCATTGTGGCGCTCATTTCTTTTCGCAGTGGTATGGCTTGTGCAAGCTCGCTGGTTTCCATGCCGGCGGAGGCCTTACGAAGTTCGTTAAACTGTCTGCCCACCACCGGCTTCAGTTCCTTCGATGCCAGTTTCAGCCAGTGTTCATCTACACTGCTAAGTAACCCATTCTTGCGCGCCAACCAGCGATCGCGAAGATCCTTACACAACTTGTCGCGCTCCGATTCGGATGAGGCCCCGCGAGAGACCAAGTTAGCCCGCTCCGCCTTGATGGCCGATTGCACTTCCGCGAAAAGCGCTTTCACGCCCTCAGCGTCGGTGACATCCAGTTCGAAGAGCGTCTTCCGGACTTTTTCGTCGATGGTCATAGTCGATTGGGTAGGGGCGGTTCGCGAACCGCCCCTACAAATAAACTTGTGGGCAGCGATGCGCCACTAGCGGCGTAGCGCGGACCCCCGATTTTGGGGTCCGCGGTTCTTCTTTAGCAAAAATTGCCAATCTCAGAGACAGACGCCTGCTTTTGCGTTCGGGAGCGCAAGTCTCGGGAAAAGCCGCACAAAGGCGGCGATTTGCGTTACGGTTGCGCGACCCTGCGCAATTATCTTCATAACTGACCGTCTCACTGCCAAGACCTGCAAAACGTGGGGTCACTCCGCCGTGTGTTCCTCCCCCTTTCCCCAGAGGGGAGAGAGGGCTCGAGATTCTGCATTTTGAAGCGCGGAGTCCGTTTCCCAGCGCTCCAACCATGTCAAAAGCGCGGCGGTCACTGTCAAATACGCGTCTTTTCGTGTCAAACGTCGTCATTCGTGCAAAAATGTCGCCTTTTACCTCGGTAAAATTGTCATCTTTTTCTTTGTTTTCATACACATTCCGGCTTCGTTCGTCATATTTTAACATCTTTTTTCCTCGGCTCGCCCTCCAGGCGACTTTTTCCTCCTTCGCCCCGACCATGGAACCCCTGCGTGGGATGATTTGTCCTGCGTTTGCGCGTCGGTCTGGGCATTTGTCCTTTCCTCCGAGCGACCCGGTGAGGGCGTCGCGTTCCGCCCCCTCCCCCCCAGGCTAAGCCCGAGCCTAGGTGCCATGTCAAGGGGATTCTTGCAGAATTTCCTGCCGGTAGGAAAGAATCTTACAAATCGGCCTCATTTTTCCTGCCGGCAGGAAACCCTGAGTCGCGGGTTTCCGATATTCAACCCTCTTAGCGCCCTCTCCCCCGGTCCGGCGCCGGGTGAAAAATGTAGAACCTCCCCCTTTTCCCCCAAGGGGGTAAGAGAAGGAGAATTCTCTTTCTTGGTGCCGCAAACAACTGAGTTCGTCCCTAATTGGCAAGGAAAAGCCGCGGACCTAGAGAACAGGTCGCGCTACACTTACTCTTAGCTGTTAGCTGTTGGCGGTTGGCTGTCCGCGGCCGGCGGTTGGCTGTTAACTGCCTGCTTCACCTTACCGGCCAACTCCGTGAAAGCCAGTTGATCCTTCACGGCCATCTCCGCGAGCATCTTGCGATCCAGTTCAATTCCCAGCGTTTTCAGTCCGTGAATGAACTGGCTGTAAGTAAGCTCGTGCGAGCGTGCGGCGGCGCTGATGCGAAGGATCCAGAGCCTGCGGAAATCGCGCTTCTTGCGACGCCGGTCGCGGAAGGCATAACGGCCGGCCTTATCCGCGGCTTCCTTCATCGAGCGATAGAGCTTGCTTTTGGTGAGGAAATAGCCTTTGGTGAGCTTGGCGAGCTTTTTCCGATTGGCGCGGCGCACAGTGCCGCGCTTAACTCGAGGCATGGGTTTCTCCTTTTCTGAAGAATTTAGAAGTTAGAAGTTAGGAGATAGAATGACAAAGCTAGCTCGACGGGTCTTTTCTTCTAGCTTCTGGCTTCTAGCTCCTAACTTCTACTCGGGGCAGTGAAGGCACCCTATTGGCCTCGGTATAGCCTTCCCGCACCCTGTAACTTTCCGCCTTACCTCCCATACGGGAGCATGCGGAGAACCTGGGCCTCGTTCGCGGGCGCTAATTCCACCGCCTTGCCCAGCCGCCGCTTACGCTTGCTGGCCTTGGATGTCAGGATGTGACGCGCAAAAGAATGGTGACGCATGACCTTGCCGCTGCCGGTTATCTTGAACCTTTTAGCAGCTCCCTTATGGGTCTTGAGCTTGAGTTTAACTTTCGCAACTTTAGCCAAATCTATCCTCCTGAAGATCCTTGCGACCCCGCGGGCTTGGCCGCGGCCGACAGGGGCGCAGCGGGTTTGACGGGGGGTGACGGGGGCGGTCCAGGCTGGCTGGCCGCTGGGCGCGGGGGCGCGCTCCCGGCCTTACCCGCCGCCTTCTTGGGCGCCAGGATCGTGGTCAGGTTCGGGCCCTCGAGCCGCGGCCGCGCTTCCACCTGCCCGGCATCTCCCACATCCTGAATCATCCGCTCGATCATATTGAAGCCCAAGTTCCGATGGGCCATCTCGCGTCCACGAAACATAATGGTGATCTTGACCTTGGCCCCTTCCTGGAGAAAATCCACCACCTTGTTCCGCTTCGTCTCGAAATCATGCACCGAGGTCCGGGGCCGCATTTTGACTTCCTTCAGCCCAATGGACTTCTGATGTTTGCGCGCCTCGTGTTGCCGCTTGCTGAGCTGATAGAGGTACTTCCCATAGTTGATGACGCGGCACACCGGCGGATTGGCGGTAGGCGCAACCTCCACCAAGTCCAAGCCCTGACTTCGTGCTATTTTCAGGGCTTCGAAGGGAGGCATGATACCGAGTTGCGCCCCTTCTTCATCAATCACCCGGATTTCCTTGGCGCGAATCCTCTCATTCACTCGAACGAATCGATCAGCGATAAGTCTTCCCTCCCAGCCCCCGCGGGGGGCCTATAAGACTGCAAGTTGCGTCCAGGCTTGGAGACCACCCGGTCCGAAGCTGTTGTCTAGCTTACCATTTTGTGGCCCGGGTGTCGATAAGCTGTCGGGCCCAATCCAGGAACTCGGCCAGGGGGCGAGTCCCGGCGTCGCCGGTATCTCTCCGGCGGACTGCCACACTGCGGTTCTGGGCCTCGCGATCACCCACCACCAGCATGAAGGGGACTTTCTGGAGCTGCGAATCGCGAATCCGCGCATTTAATTTCTCATTACGATCGTCCAATTGGGCGCGAATCTTGGCGCGGCGCAGTTCTCCGAGAACCCCCCGGGCATAAGCGGCGTGCTTATCGCTGATGGGTAACACGACCGCCTGGACCGGCGCCAACCACACGGGAAAAGCGCCCGTATAGTGCTCAATGAGGACTCCGAAGAATCGTTCGATAGACCCCAATAACGCGCGATGCACCATCACCGGAGTGTGCACGTGCCCGTCCGGGCCGACGTATTCCAACCCGAAGCGCCGCGGCAGGTTGAAATCAAACTGCACGGTGGTAAGCTGCCAGGGCCGGCCGATCGCATCCACCAGCTTGACGTCAATCTTCGGGCCATAAAAAACCGCTTCGCCCGGCATATACTTAAACGGAATCTCCATGCGCTTCAGGGTGTTCATCAGCGCGCCTTCCGCCAGGTTCCATTCGTCCACCGTGCCCGCGTAGTGTTCCGGATTCCCCGGATCGCGGGCCGAAAGCTCCACTTGATACTGTTCGAAGCCGAAAGTCTTGAGCACCAGGTGCGCAAATTCCACGCAGGCCTGAACCTCGGCCTCCAGTTGCTCGGGCATGCAGAAGATGTGCGCATCATCCTGTGTGAACCCGCGCACCCGCAACAATCCGTGCATCACGCCCGAGCGTTCGTAACGATAAACCGTGCCTAGTTCCGCCAGACGCATGGGCAACTCGCGATAACTCCGGGCCCGCGACTTGTAGATCAGAATGTGCCCGGGACAGTTCATGGGCTTGAGCTGATATTGATCGTTCTCAACCTCCATCGGCCCAAACATGTTCTCGCGATAAAAGTTGGTGTGACCGCTCGTTTCCCACAAGTGCAGTCGCATGGCGTGCGGCGTAAAGACCAGATCGTATCCCCGAGCAGTTAGCTCGTCACGCAGCCAGTCTTCAATTTCACGGCGAATGACGCCGCCCTTGGGATGCCAGAAGATCAGCCCCGGTCCGGCATCGTCTTGAATACTGAAAAGGTCCAGATCCTTGCCCAGGCGGCGGTGATCACGTTTCTTGGCCTCTTCGACCTGTTGGAGAAAAGCATCCAGGTCCCTCTGGTTGAAGAAGGCGGTCCCGTAGATGCGCTGCATGGGATGCGAGTGCTCATCACCCTTCCAATGAGCTCCCGCCACGCTCAAGAGCTTGAACGCCTTGATCCGTCCCATGGAAGGAACGTGCGGTCCGCGGCAAAAGTCCAGGAACTTGCCGGTTCGGTAGGCAGAGAACACCGGGTCGGCCTTTTCCTGAATCAACTGGCATTTCAGGAACTCGCCCATTTGCTCAAAAACCTTCAGACCTTCTTCCTTGGGAAAATACACACGCTCATTGGGCAAATTGGCCTGAACGAGTTCGTGCATCTTCGCCTCGATCTTCGCCAGATCCTGTTCCGTAAAGGGCTTCTCGCGATAGAAGTCGTAATAGAAGCCGTTCTCGGTAGGCGGCCCGATGCCGGGATGCGCATCGGGGAAAAGTTCGGTGACCGCGGCGGCCAGCAAATGCGCGGAGGAGTGGCGGAAAATCTCGAGGCCTTCGGCCGTCGAGGGCATAATGAATTGAATGGGCCCGTCCGCTTCCAGCTTGGTCGATAGGTCAACGAGTTGGTCACCGAGCTTTGCCGCCAACGCTTCGGCGGCCAGGCGCGGGCCAATCGACTTGGCAACTTCCAGGGCAGTCGTGCCTGGGGGAAACTCCCGCGATGCGCCATCAGGAAATGTGATGTGAATACTCGCCATTGGCTAGACGACATCCTACCTGCAAGACGTAAACATCAACTATAACAATGAGGACGTGCCATGGTCAAACGTTAGAAAAGCAATAGTGGAATCATCACGGCATATCCAACATGGCCATGTCTCCACACCGGCTGGATGCTCGGGCCACTTCGGCAGCGCTATTGTCCTGCCTTTTCGCGCAACTCCCGAACCAACTGTTCGACCGAATCGCAATCTTGGAAGATTCGAATTCCGGCGATTCCCGCCGCGCCGTTTTCGAGGCAGGGGGCGACATGATGGATGGTGATTCCGCCCAGCGCGAAAACCGGGATGAATGCCTGTAAGGCCACTTCACGCAGCGTCGCGAGTCCCAGCGGCAGGCCATACGAAAGCTTGGAGGGAGTTGCGAAGATCGGGCCCAGCAGGATGTAATCCGCCCCCCCCTTTTGCGCAGCCAGGGCTTCCGCCAGCGAGTGGCATGAAACTCCCACCACGAATTCATGCGGCGCCAGTGTGCGCACCAAATCCACTCGCATCGAGCGGGTGCTCAAGTGGACGCCGTGGGCTTTGGCCGCCAGCGCCACGTCCAACCGATCGTTCACCATGACGCGTACATGCGCCTGCCGGCGAGCGGACTCAAGCGCCCCTTCCGTTAGAGCCAGCAGGCGGCGGGCCGGCAGATCTTTTTCACGAATCTGCACCCAATCCACGCCCGCGGCTATGGCTCGAGCAACAAAACTATCAAGAGGGCGGGATTTGATTTGACGGCGGTCCGTAATGTAGTAGAGCTGGAACTTGACAGGCATTTGGAATATCGGGCCATCGAAGGGTAGGTGGTAGGTCAGAGGGCAGGGTAGGTGGTAGGTCGTAGGTGGTATGTGGGGTTTTCCCTCTACGCTACCTGCGACCTGCCATCTATCCTGCGAATAGGCACTTACCCAATCTACCACCTACGACCTACCACCTACCACCTACGACCTACCACCTACCTTGGTACTGCCGAAGCCCAATTCGCGACGGAAGCGCCACACCTCAAAGAAAGCCAGCCAGACATCCGCCAGCCCGAGGCCGGAGACCGCCCCCCTCAGGAAGTAGTTATGCGCGATGCTCGCAAACAAAGGATAGTGAACCACAAAATAATTCTTGGTCCAAAGCGAAATCCACGGAAAGACAAAGAGAAACACCCCAATCTCGAAGCAAAACACGATATACACGATCGTCAGAAGGCGATTCATTTATTTGGTCGATCCGGGAATTCTGTCTCAGGCAAGGCGATAGGGGCCACCCCCGCGGTAGCGGGTTGAATGTCTTTCAGGATTTCTCTTGGAGCTCGCGGATCTTGTCCGCCACATCTCGGAAGTCGATATTCTGGCTATAGACCTCAGTGAATCTCTCCAGGGCATGGCGGGAGTCGCCCGCTTGCTCATACGCAAGGCCCAAATCATATTGCAGGGCCATGAGCGCCTCCTCGTCGAGGCCGGGCGTTTCCAGCGCACGTAGGTACCACTTGATGGCGATCGCGGGCATCTTCTTTTCCATAAAACAGATCGCCAGCAGACTGCACGCCTGGAGGAAGTTGGGAGGAAAGTTTCCTCTTCCCGCACCCTTTACAACCTTCTGGAACTCTCCAATCGATTCGTCCAACAGTCCCATCTCCCGGAAAGCCACACCTAAATTGTAATGTGTCTCGGGATCGTCTTTAGCGGCCGCGGCGGCGGCGCCGCCGGGCTCTTCCATCTCCGCCAGCAAGCCGTCGAGTTGCGCCGCCACCTGCACAGGGCCGGAAGGGGGAGGCCCCGCAGCCTTCGAGGAGGCGACATACGTGGGGAAGGAAGCGTCTGCGGGTGCCGTCAATCCGTCCAGCGATGAAGCAAAATCGTCGGCCAGGCCGCCCATCATATCCATGCCGCCGTTCTGGGCAGAGACCGGCTCCTCAGCCATAGGCTCGCGCGCAGGTGGTAGGGTTGCGAATTCCGCCACTAGCGGTGGAGCCTCTGGCTCGGTTACGGGAGGTGGAACCGCAGGATGCTGTGCTGCCTCAGGCTGGGAGGTAACGGCGTAACTGGTGGGAAGCTCCCATTCTTCGTGTGCGGGCTCTTCCACCGCCAGCGGGGGCTCTTCCGCCACCGGCGCGGCCTCAGACGGAGGCGCAACTTCTGGCGCCGCTTGCATAACCTCGAGCGGCGGCTCCGTAAGGCGCGCTTCGTCTTCGAGCTCAAATTCCGCGGGCTGCTCTGCGACGACAACTTCATTCGCTTGCACGGCGCTGGCCTGCGGTTTCGCGGAACGTGCTCGAGCGGTCCGCTCATCCAACAGTCGGCGGAGTTCGGCCACAAACGGGCTGCCCGGGTATTTCTCCTCCAGTTCGGCCACGGTTTGCCGGGCCTCATCCATAAATTCGTTTTCAAGGTAAAACTCAACTTCGATCCTGCCATCTTCAAGATCACTCGGAATCGCTTCTTCCTCGGGAGCCGGCGGCGGCTCAGGAAACTCGGTGGGTGTTTCGACGGCCCGTACCTCCTCCGCCATGATCGGTGGTGGAGCGGGTTCTTCAACGGGTGCCGGAGTTTCTACCGGCAGGGGTATCTCCGCCGGGGGTGGAGCAACCGCTTTAGGGGCAGAGGGGGCAGACGCTTCAAACCCGATCCCCTCGATGGCCTCCAGTTCTCCAGAGAGGTCCAATTCCATGATTTGTTCGGCCATCGTCGAAGGTGGGGGTGGCGCCGCCGGTGCCTCGGAAGGTGTCCGGTCGAAAGCAACTGCTTCTGGCGGTGGCGCTGCTGCCGCCGGAACGGGTTCCTCCGGGGTGATGGGGGAAAGCGGAAACTCCATGACCATTCCGGCTTCCGGCCTCTCAGCAGGGGCCGGCGGAGGTGTTACGGGCTCCTCCACCTTCTTGATGGGGGGTGGAGGAGGTGGCGGAATCTCCGGCGGGGCGCCTTTTGCCGACGCGATGGCCTGGTATTTGCCCGCCATCTCGTGATCACCTTGCTCAGCGAATATTCGAGCTAATTGCGCGGCCGCCGCCGCAACTCGCTCCGGAAAGCCCTTGCAGGAGATTTCCAGGATGCGCCGGTGAACGTCAATCTGGTCGGGATAAACCTGCAAGACCTTCTCCAGCTCAGCGATGGCCTTCTCGGGAAGGTTGTAACGCGCAAACAGATCACTATTCTCGAAGGCCTCTTTCACCATCGCTTCCTGGTCAACATCAACCTCGGCCGGCTCCGGAGGTATTTCCTCCGCCGCCGCCGAAAGCGTTATTTCCTTGGCCGGGAATTTTAGGGGTTTCACCTCCCTGCCGAGCTTTCGCTGAACCGCATCCAGAAGTGCACGATAATTCTCGTTCTCGGGTTCGCGCTCCGTCAGGTTCAGATAGGCCACTTCGGCCTTTTCCAGATCCCCGGCCTCTTCCTGCGCACGGCCCAGCGCTTCCAGGACTTCCGGCAAAGTCAATTCATTGGCCGTCCGTTCGCAAACCCGATGAATCAATTCCAGTGTGGGAATGTGCTTGGGGGCCTTGTTCCAAATCCGGCGCAGGGCTTCCAACAGGGGACCGGCATTATTCTGGCTGATCAACTGCTCAGCCTCGCCCGCCAGCAACTGATACGCTTCGTCAATGTCCCCTTCTTCCACCAAGAGCGCAGAAAAGCTGGAAACCGGGGCGAAGTCCGTGGGATTTGCATGAAAAACTTCCAGTACCAGCTTCTCCGCCTGGGGGAGCTTCCGGGCGCCAAGATAGGAGTCCAGTAATATCCGCTTGCCCGCGGGGTCCGATTGCAGCTCCGGGGAGGAATTGATGATATCCTCGGCTTCCTCCGGCTGCTGGCGAGCAATGGCCACGCGAGCGCGCAGAATCTGGATCTTGGAGTTCTTCGGGTTCAGTTCCGCAGCTTTTTTCAACGCGGTTTCAGCCGCCTCCTGGTCGTCGCGGCGGAGCAAAATCTCCGCCGATTCCAGATGGACCTGGGCAGCATCTTCCCGCTTGCCCATCTGTTCGCATTCGGCCGCGAAACGGGTGCGAAAGGTGAGGTTCTCTGGGTCAAGTTGCACTAGCTTGCGGAGAACCTCCACAGCGCGTTCGGTCTGATTTCGCTTTTTGTAGAACTCCGTCGCCTGGAGATATTGTTCCCGAGCCTCACGACTCAAGCCCTGGACCTGATACAGCTCCCCCAACTTCAGCAAAGTGTCCACGGAATTGGGATCAAGCTTGGCGATCTTCCTATAGATGGCGATGGCTTTAACGTTGAAACCTTCGCGGACATAAGCTTCCGCCAGGCGGAGGAATTGCCTTATTCCCTCGGTGACATTACGGTCCCGAATGTACAGATCACCCACCGTATTAAGCAGAGACACATCGGAGGGGTCATTATCAAGGATGTCTTGATATTGCTTGATCGCCTGAGCAATCCTGCCTTGAGCTACCGACTTCTCTGCCTCTTGCAGCGCTCTGGCCCTGTGAAAAGCCATCTATACGCTCCAACTGCTCTCGAAGGTGTGAACTGTCCGCTAAAAGTAACATACGCCCCCATCCAAGTCAACGGAATGAGGAGCCCCAGGCCGGCACGAGCCGTTCTACGCGGGCTTGGGAGCCGGTGGCGGTAGGGTCCGCGCCTTCACCTCCGACTGAAAGCTGATCTTTCGATGGGTGCCGTCGCAAAAGGGCTTGTTTTCCGAATGCCCACAACGGCAAAGACCAATCGCGGTCCGCCCTGATAAATCAAAAGCGTTCCCGGATGCGTCACAGATCGTGAACTCGCCTTCCACTCGAATCGAACCATTGTCGTTGATGGTGATTTTCGCCAAACGAACCTCCTGTGCTGAATAAACTCAAGACTGTTTGTTAGATATAATCGGATCAGCAGATCCATCTAACCGCGCTTGGCGCCGGTGCGGGCTAAAGGGTCTAATCAGCACCAAAATCAAAATCGCCAGGAACACCAAGGAGATAGCTCCATGTAAGAACATGCATTCACGCCGGCTTAACTCGATCTTCCCCTCCTGCAACTCCCGCGCTCGAAACGTGAGCCGCAGATCAAGCGCCACCAAAACCACCACCAAAAGCAGTTTTGCGTGCAACCAGTGTTCCCGGAGATAGACGGGATCGTGAGACACCAGGAGGAACCCTGTGATCACCATGATGGCAGCCCCGGGGTGCGCCAACCCCCTTAGGAGCTTTGATTCCAGACGGCCCAAAGTGGCGCGGGTCTCAGGAGATGTTTCCTCTGTGTGAATCGCCAGGATCTGTGTGACCACCAGAAGGCTTCCCAGCCAGAACACCAAACCAATAATGTGAAAAACCAGCGTCCAGGCTACCATGGCACCTCTGAAAGAACAGTGGTAAGTTGCTAGTGGCTAGTGGTTAGCTGCGCCACGGCCGCTAACCACTGACCAACGACCACTAACCACTGTTCCTGTGTAGTTGCTAGCCACTATCCACTAACCACTTGCCACTGTTCTTGGAGTTGACGTTCCCGCCTCCTTTTGGGACAATAGCTTTACCTTCAGGGCGAGGAGAATCAACTTGACCGAGTTTTACATTCCCGTTGGGGAAGTCGTCAAGAGCGAGCCTAAATCCATTGGTATTGAAACCCCCCGCAAGAAGCGGCCCAAGGAACTCGCGGTCATCACCGAGTGCTGCACGGGTTGTTCCGGCTCGCCGGCCTGTGTCCCCTATTGTCCCGTGGCCGATTGCATGTATTGGGTCCCCGACGAGGACCATCCCCCATTCGGGCGGATCGAAGTGGACCCGGTGCTCTGCATCGGCTGCAAGAAGTGTACCAGCAAAGGTCCTGACGGCAGTTTTCTGGATGGCTGCCCGTGGGACGCCATCGAGATGGTCCCAACGGAAGAAGTTGAGTCCCTTCTCGGAAGCAAGTTCTCGGTCTAGGCCGTTGCACACCACTCAGCTTTTTCCTTTCGCCGGCCGTTCGCGGATGGCGCGAGCGGTGGCTTCCGCTTGCTGTCGCACTCGTTCCGACATATGGGGTGCTCCGCGGACGAAGCGCTCCACGTCGTCGAGGTCCCGCGGTAAGCCCACCAAATAGAGCGCGCGCAAGGACTCCACCACCTGGCCTTCGTCCGGATCGATGACTGCCACCGCTTCACCCGCGACTACGGTTGCGCCATCCTGGGTGAGCAACCGCGCAATCATTCCCCCCACAGGAGATAGGACATCGTGCTGCTGGTCACTTCCCGCCGAACGGATGCGGGCGATGATGCTGCCATTGCGAACGGCATCTTGCTCCTTCATGCGGAATTTAATCGTGCCCGGCTCCAGGGCGCTGAGGGTGAAGGGTTGCAGCATGCATCGCAACTGCGGCTCCGCTGCCTCGTCGCCAAAACGCACCAACGCCAACGCGGCATTCCAGCGCACCAACGGCACGGGATCATCGATCAGCTTGCGCAACGCCTGGTGAAATTCCTCCGAGTGATTATCCTGCCCCATCGCCCATGCCGCTTCCAAGCGCAGTTGCGGTTCCCTATTTTGCGCCAAGGCCAGCAATTGCGGGTACCAGCGCTGCGCGGCCGGGTCGCCCTGCGCGATGCGCTCGGAAAGCTGTGCGAGGGCGTGCTGCGTTTTGTGCGGCACGGACGTGTCAGACAGATCCTGTGCCATCTCCCGGTCGGAGAGCTTCCGCCCAAACCAGGTTTGATACCAGAAAAGGAACGTGATCAAAACCAGCAGAATGGGAACGATCACGATGGCGGTATTCCGCGAGGCGCCCAGCGCCTTAACCTCCCGTGCGGGCCGGGAGAGTTTCCCCTCAGCCCATGGAGAGGTCTCAGTCCCCGGCGAATTCGGCGTCGATGGCGAATCAGTTCGTTGTTCCACCGCAGAATACTTGAAGCCTTGTGAGTATAGGTTCTCTGCCCGGCCAACAACCATTATATGGGAATCAGATGTTCAGCCGCGAAGAATCCCGCTCAGGCCTTCAGAAGCGAGGCGGAATCCGTGTCGAGGTAAATGCCGGCGCGCGGGTGCGTGCGCACCACGGAACCGGGACATCGCGTTGTGACTGGCCCCTCCAACGCATTCTTTACCGCTTCCGCTTTGCGCATTTCCGGAACGCAACAAATCAGGTTCTCGGAGCTCATCAGCATCGGGCAGGTCAGGGTAACGGCTTCGCTCGGAACACTCGCGAAACCCGGGAAATGCCCCTCGCCCGACTGTTGCTTCCGGCAGCGCTCGTCCAGGCTAACCCGCTTGATGTTTAGCGGGTCCTGGAAGTCGGCGACATGTGGGTCATTGAATGCGATGTGACCATTTTCGCCAATCCCCAGCGTGCACAAAGTAATCGGCGCGGCTCGCAGGGCTTGCGCATAGCGGCGGCACTCGGCATCGAGGTTGCGAGCGTTCCCATCAAGATAATGGACTTTGCCGGGGTGGACGACGTCTACGAAATGGGTGTTCATCCACCGTTTCAGGCAGCCCCGGTGGGTCTCCGGCAGGTTGATGTATTCGTCCATGTGAAAAACCTCGAGCCGCGACCAATCCATGTCCCGAACTTGCACCAGCGCGGCAATAAGATCTTCCTGGGAATTCCCCGTCGCCATGATCAGCCGCGCGTGACCCTGCTTCGCGATCGCGGTTTTCAGAATGGTGGAGGCCCGCAGAGCCGCTGCCTTCCCCGCCTCAGCTTTGGATGGATAGATTTCGACAACAGCACGGTCAACTTGAAAAGTACGGAGCGCTGACTTTTCCGACATGGTTTCTACCTCGGAGCGAAATTTTGCTTGACAACCCATTAAAGGCCATTAAATCCTATCGGTCGCCTCAGAGGCCCACCGGCTGACCGTGCGCGATCAGCCGAACAGGACCCATCAACCCCGACGGTATCGCCTTTACAAGATTATTCCCTTGATCCTGGAACCTTTCTCCATAGCGCGCGGTTAGCTCCGCTCGATTGGGCAAGGGGCTGCCCGCCATTTCGTTGACGGCGAGATTGCCCACCACGATACGCAACTCGTTTTCGCCCGCGTGGAGAAAGTGGCTCACGTCTAATTCATAGGGCGGATGCCACACCGTGCCTACGCGCTGGCCGTTCACGTAGACCTCCGCCGCTTCGCGCACCGGGCCGTCGAGCCATGCCTGGAAGTGGGCGTCTTCCTGAACCGGCAGGGCCGTTCCCTCGCCGAAGTTCAACTCCGCCCGCACTCCTTCCTGGAGAAACACGGCGGGAGCCTTAAACTTCTTCTCATACGTGGCGCGTCCGGAGAAATACTGCATGCCTGCGAGTTCTGTCCAGGAACGCAGCGTATCCATGGAGATTTCTTTCCCGGCGCCCTCGAAGGTGACTTGCCATCCGCGGCTGATATCCAGGGGCTCCGGCAGGCCCGCCGCGATCGGGGCCGGCGACTTCGCTGCTTCCCGATCACTAAAGACCACGAGCCGCGAACCGTAAGGCTCGATATCAAGTTTCAAGACGGAGCCGCTCTCCGCACCGGGCAGGGTTTCCGCCGGGGTCACTTCGCCCGTGAAGAGGTTCCACCATTCCGCGTTTTTGCCCTTGATGCGAAAAGTGGCGGTGCCCTCAAAGCGCCGGTTGGAGGTGTTGGCGATGAAATAAATTTCCGCCGTGTCCGTATGGCGGCGAATAAAGCCCACATCCCGCAATCGAGGAGAGAAGGCCACGTCCGGAGGGTAGAGGCGCGTCAACTCATCTTCGAGGGGCTTACCCTCATCGGCAACGAAGTGCCCCGCGGCGGACGGCTTCTTGAAAAGGTCCTCCACCTGCCGCGCCACTTCCGCGCGCTCGGTATCTTGATGGAGAAAGCCCGGCCCGAGAGAAGGGAGCCGCCGCGTAGCGATCAAACTCCCGCCGCTTTTAGCAAACTCCGCCAATTTGGCCAGGGTGGCGGGGGGAATGCGTTCGATTCCCGGCAACACCACGATGGAGAAATCCTGGTTGGCGATGGCCAGCTTGCCGTCTTCAATCCGTCCCAGCGCCAGCGTTTCGTCATCGATAAAATCCAAATTGTATCCCGCCTCGAGCAGGCTGGGCAGAAGGTTCGGGCCAAGTTTCATCCAGATCGCTTCCCACAGGTTCACGGCGCCGAGGGGCAGGCTTGCCCAGGCGTCGTGGGTGGGCAAGTAAACCGCCATATCGTTGGCGGGCCGGCCTTGGCGCAACATGAAGCTGCCGCGCTGCAAGTAGCGCGCCAAGTCCGGCATGGCGAACCACCAGGGATTATGCGGGCCGAACGCCCCCGCCGCGTAGAAATGCCAGCCGGGCTCCGGCACGCCGGGCGGCGAATAGGGGTACCCGTGGGCAACGAATTGATTGATCCCCTGCAAAAAGTACTCGTCGGCGGTGGCCTTGATATCGAGCGGCGTGGCGCGGAACGGCAGCATGTGAATCCACGTCCAGGCCTCCGCCGAGGTCACCGGCACGCCATAAAGATGTCCGGCCGAAGAGGCCCAGCGCGAAGCCGTGAAGTGGTTCCAGTGGCCAGCCTCATCCCCCTGCTCGCCTTCCGGAAGGTCCACGAAACGGTAACTGGAAAGCTGCGCGGGCGGCTGGCCGTAGGCTTGCACCCGTGCCAGCACGTGATGCTGGTGGCACCACGTCTCGAAGGGCGCGAGGAAATTCTCGTTCAACAGCTCGGTCAGGGTTTGGCCCCAGTCGTGCCGCACGGCCCCCCCCTGCGGGCTGTTATCGGCAACCAGCGCGGGCAGGTAGGCCGTCAAATCGTATCCGCGCCGCCTTTGGAACTCTTCCCGAAAACTTGCGGTCCAGTTGGAGTCGTAAACCTCCAGGCTGTCGCAGAACATGGCGCGAATATTTCCGCCGCCCGCCTCCGCCAGCGGAGCGCCCACCACCTCCATGTGCTTTTCCATCGCCGCGCGGTCGTAATGGTCCAGAACATTTCCTTCCGCCCCCACCGCGGCGCGCTTCACTTGCTGACCTGTTAATTCCGCCACAAAGAATAGCAGGACGCGCGGACCGGCAGGAGAAACGGGAAGCGCGAAGCTTCCATCCTGCTGCGGGGCGAGTTGATGCGCGGAACTCGCCTCGAAGTGCCTCACGTCTCCGGAGGCCACAAACGCCGCCAGGAATCGCTGGCCCTCTTTCAACTCCGCGCCAGGAATGGTCTTGGCGCCCTTCTTGATGGGGATGCGCAGGCAGCGTAAACCTTCGGCGGCAATTTCCGGCGTTATGTGCGGCCCCCCGAAAGGCCAGCCGCTGCCCATGGTCATGTCCATGCGCAGGCCCAGCTCGTGCGCGGTGCGCGCCGTGGAACTGACTGCGGCAAGAAATTCCGGTGAGAGGTAGTGGAGGTTGAGCAGGCCTTGGCGGGGATCGTCGAGCGTGAGGGGGTAGACCGGCTGGACTTCAAATCCCCCAATGCCCGCGTCTTTCATCTGGTGCAATTCCCGATCGAGTTCTTCCGTGGTGACCGCCGGCCCAAACCACCACCAGCGCACCATGATTCTCGCGTCGTCAGGAGGATTGCGAAAGTTCTCCTGAAGGGCCGCGATTTCCAAGTCTCCGGGAGACGGCGGCAACCCGGATGCGGGACGGCCGATGCGACAAACTGCGCCGCCGGCCAATGCCAGCGAACTTAGCACGAGAAACTCAACATGTTTCCGAGTTCTAAAATGCATTCAGACCTCCCGCGAATCATTCTTCTTCCCTCGTCTCCTTGGGGGGGAAACGCAAGGCGGTGGGTGAGAGGGTTGGCACGATGATGAACCCGCTGAGTCAGATTTGAATTGGCCAGTGCGGCTTCGCCCCCCTCACCCGGCGGGCCCGGGCTGGAGAAAGCGCCAGTTGAGGTCCTCTCCCCCATGGGGAAGCATGCCTGATCTTGTAAGCTGATAGGATCTTCGACAGGATCTTGACTAAAGGGGAACTCCCTCAGTTAAATGGTCCCTTAATGGTCCACGGGGTTTGTGCAAAGCTTGTCGTTCCAAGCCCGTGAGAAGCTTAACCCACGGTGAGTGGATTCAGCAGCCTGGGCGCTAACGGTTCCACGGATACTTGGCAAGATCGTCCACCAGACCAGACCGACATGGGCTTCTAAAGCATTTATTTGTGATCGCCCTTTGCATCCATTGAACTCGCCTCTTTAGCCTGCTTTATTGCTTGCTTTAGGCTTTCAAGCACCTCGACGTTTAGCAGGTATGGCGAACTCCTTTCCTCGTAGGTTCTAGGACCCGCTGGGGAAACAAGTTTAACATTAACATCAGACATGTGTTATACCGCCTTCATTAGTTTTAGATTCTAAAAGAAGATAAAAGTTCCAGAATGAATTTGCCATTTTCTCATAGTTGCTGACCGCCCGGAAAGGGGATTGTGAGATTCTTTCTTTCATTAGCCCTGAGCTTCGGTTTCTTTTATCGTATCACCCAACTGCTGGTATAAGTCGGCCTGCCTCAGGAGACCAGCGTCCGGTTCTCCCGCTCTAATCTCATCCGAAAGCACGCCAGCTTCAGTCTCGTACACTCCTTTGGCGATGTAACCGAGGCACCATGTTCTATCCCTCGCAATCGGTTCGATCGTGAGTGCCGGAATTGGTCTTTCACCGAATTCGCTAAGAATCGAAGCCGCGCTTTTCGCATATGGGTCGACTTCACGCAGCAGTTGCTCTTCATTTTGTCGGCTGAGTTTCTTGTATGCAAATCGGAAGTCCCCAAAACCCAACATGGCAAATCCTCGGAAGCGAGCAATTCGCTTGGGGAACTCATCGAGTTTCAGGCACCCGCTCGGACTGCAGAAAAAATCAAAAAACGCCCGGCTGACCCTGTCTTGATCAAAAAGCAGCAACAGTTCATTGAACTGCTCGTAATTCAGGCCGTCAATACTACTGATTCCGATAAAGGCCTGGATATGAGATCTAATCTTCTCTTCGAATGGTCGAAAATATTTCTCACCACACAGGTCCATCACGACGAGCTCATAGAGAGACCGGGGATCACGCACATTAATTCCTGAGATTCGAGGTTCCTCGAAGTCCATGGCGCCTCCGTAAGACTAGGGTGGTAAGCAGGAGGAAAACGAAGTAAACAAGAGCACAAAAGAGCTTAGATTTTCACTTTGGCCTCCCGGCTCCATACGAGCATATACCCCTCTTGCCTCCAAAAATGGGATCTTTCCGCAAACAAAGACGCCGCGGCCCAAACTGTGACCTCGTTCAGGCCGACCAGCCTTAAGGGTGGATCAAGCGTAGCCCGCACCCGTTGTGTAGGTCCGCGGCTTTTCGCACCTGCCCCAGTGGTTGCCAATGCTCGCGTCCAGCGCAATGCGCTGTAAAAGAGGTTGGTGATAGCCCATCCCGCGAATTTCCCTTCCGCCAATTTGTGGACGTCGAGCAAGTCCTCGTTATGGAGTGCCTTGGAACGTTGTTCGGAAGGAATAGCCATTGCTAAAGCCTATAGAGGTGGGCCTTCTCGGCAACATCGAACTGCTCTTGTCCGGCCGGGACCAGTGCCGTATTGAAGTCAAAGCCCACTTCCGGGAACATGTTGAGCAATTGCCATTCGGCTTCGTAAACCAGCGAGAGGTCATTTCTGTCGGTCGAATCGACGTAAGTCCAAACCGTAATTCCCGAGGGATCTTCCGTACCGTATACCGCCCAGACCTTCGGGTTGTCCCTCAGCAGGTTTACGAACTCATCGAGAATTGCGTCCGCCGTCGGGCCGCACTTGGCCATATCGAAATATTAACAAACTAAGGGTCGGGTATCAAATCGCCACTGCTGCTGATACGAGCAGCCCCCGGCAAAGCTCAGCCGCGTCTTTCATAAATCGTCGTTCCCTCCCGCACGGCGGTGGTTACAAATGCCTGGGGAACCTGGCTCCACTCTTCCACCTCCTCCGGCGTGTAGACCATCAGCTCCACTTCCACCGGCAGATCGGCCAGAGCCACGTAAAGGGGAAGGGAGCGGCGGTAGCGCGGCTCATCGGACGGCTTGATCACCAGCACGTCAAAGTCGCTGTTCGGGCGAGCATCACCTCGCGCTTGACTGCCGAACAAGATCACCTTCTCCGGCTGCGCCGTATCCACAATGCGGCGGACGATATCGCGAATGATGCCGTCATTTGGGGAACTCATGTTGCGGAACCTTTACCGAGTATACCAGAGGTTCGCGCCAGGGGGGCGAGCTCAGAACAAAACCAAAGGGCAGTCGGGTCACGCATCACTCGTCACTGCTCCTGCCGTCACTGCTCGCAGGCGGCCCGAGGGATGAGATGGACACATTGTCCCAAAAACTGGCCCTACTGAAAATAAATCTCGCAAATTTGACATTCGTCATTGCTTTAATTCTCGAAAAGGTGTATGAGAATCGGCATATCGGAATCACAATTATCGCTTGGAGAGGTGGCAGCTTAAGGCTGCGCAAGCCGCACGACAGGTAAAACGGGTGCCTTCTGTGGTCGCTGAGGCGCTCATCAGCGAGGACCCCACCGGACCCTTGCAGGCAGAGACGGCCCGCTGTTTGTTATCGCCACCGCAAATTCCCACGGCTTCCCGTCCCCGAGTCGCGTGAGGAGGAACCGTAACATGAAGCATCTTTTCTCCACTCTAGTTCTTGCCATGTTCTGGGCCATGTTTCCCATCGCTGCGATGGCGGGCACCATCCCGGTGGGCGATATTGAGTTTAATAATCTCTCGTTGGGCATAAACGACTTCACGGTCAACAACTTCACGGGCAGCAACAACCTGGGCTTTTTCCCGGTGGCCAACAACGTGACTTTTGACAGTGTCGTGCTCACGGCCACCGAAAGCAATAGCACCGTCTTGACCTTTGATCTCGGCAACCTGGCGCCGGGGACGGACACTTCCGCGCAGGTGGCGGATTCCCTGCTCTTCACCCAGGTGGTGTTCAGCGCGACCCTCAATCCGAACATCCTCTCACTTACTAACGGCTCGTCGGGTACTTTCACCGCGGACCCCACGCTCTCGTTCACTTTGTTGCCCTCCAGCGGATCGTACCTCGTGGCGGGAGTCGACTTGGGTACGGTCAACGCCATTACCAGTCCTGAGCCGACCACCATTTCCCTTTTGGCTTTGGGCTTGCTGGGAATGCTCGGAGTTCGGGCCAGAAAATATCGGACCGCCCACCGCGGCGGATGCCGCTTCGATGGGAAGTAGGTTGACCGAGGGTGTATACAAGCAAGCCTCGGTCCGGTCGAACTCACCACATCTGCTGCGACGGCCGCGTGTCGTCGTGAGGGAGCTACCTATGGACTCGATGATTCCCCAGCCCCAACGTTTCGCAGGTTTTGGCGCCTTGGAGCGCCGCGTGGTGAGCCGCGCGCCGGCGTTGCTCTTTCTCCTGGCCGGGCTATTCGTGGCAGCCTCGTCTGTCTGGGCGTCCTCCAAAGTGACACTGAGTGCGACGACTTCGCCCACGGCCGGTCAAGCCGGCATCACGAGTGTCAACGTCACTGGCTCCGGTTTTCCCGCCGGGGTAATTCCCGCCGCGAACGTCACGGTCACGCTTCAGCCCGCCGGGTCAAGCGGACCGAGCGTGACCGCCACCGCCAGCGCGGTAACGACCATTCTGGGCACGGTGCGCCGCGTGACCTTTCAGATTCCAAGTTCGATTGGGGTTTCCACGCCGACGACTTACAACGTGTCGATCGCGGGCACCACTTCGACCGGCGTCGCCTTTTTGAGCGGCAATGCGTCGGCCCTGACGGTTAATCCGCCTGCGCAAATTGTTTCCTTGTCCCCCGCCCTGGCGTTGGCCGGGCAAACCATCTCCGTGCTTTTGGTGGGGCAATACACGAATTTCGTGCCAGGCGTGACGCAAGCGAATTTCGGAGCGGGAATATCGGTAGGCGGAGCGGCCGAAGGCGCGTCGGGGCCCGTAACCGTCACCACCCCCATCACGCTTACCGCGGAGATTTCCCTCGATCCCGCCTCTGGACAGGGCGCACGGACCGTGACCGTCGTTACCGGTGCGCAGCAAGCGGTTATGGCCAACGGATTCATGGTTGACGCACTCGCGTCGATTGCCGTGACGCCGGCCAATCCTTCCATTGCCGTCGGAGCTACGCAGCAGTTCACGGCCACGGGGACGTATAACGGCGGGAGCACGCAGAATCTTACCAGCACGGTAACATGGGGTTCATCGGCGCCGGGTGTGGCGACGATCACCACGGGAGGTTTGGCGAAAGGGGTGAAAGCGGGCGCCTCGACGATCAGCGCCACGCTGGGCGGTATTGCCGGCTCGACCACGCTGACCGTGACGGCCCCGGCGCTGGTGTCGATCGCAGTGACCCCGGCGAATCCCTCGATTGCCGTGGGGGCGACGCAGCAGTTCACGGCCACGGGAACCTATAGCGACGGGAGCACGCAGAATCTGACCAGCACGGCGACGTGGAGTTCCTCGGCGCCGAGTGTGGCAACGATCGCCGCGGGAGGTTTGGCGAAAGGTGTGAAAGCGGGGACCTCGACGATCAGCGCGGCGCTGAGCAGTATTACCGGCTCGACCACGCTGACGGTGACGCCGGTGCTGGTGTCGATGGCGGTGACCCCGGCGAATCCTTCCATTGCCGCGGGGGATACGGAGCAGTTCATGGCCACGGGGACGTATAGCGACGGGAGCACGCAGAATCTGACCAGCACCGCGACATGGGCTTCCTCGGCGCCGGGTGTGGCGACGATCACCGCGGGAGGTTTGGCGACAGGGGTGAAAGCGGGCGCCTCGACGATCAGCGCCACGCTGAACAGTATTACCGGCTCGACCACGCTGACGGTGACGGCCGCGGTGCTGGTGTCGATCGCGGTGACGCCGGCGAATCCTTCCATCGCCGTGGGGACGACGCTGCAGTTCACGGCCACGGGGACGTATAGCGACGGGAGCACGCAGAATCTGACCAGCACCGCGACGTGGAGTTCCTCGGCTACGGGAGTGGCGACGATTAGCACGACGGGGCTCGCAAGCGCGGTTGCGGCAGGGCAAACAACGATTGAGGCCGCCGTGGGCGCGATCAACGGCTCGACGACCTTGAATGTTTTGGCCGGCGGAACGTTCGTTTGGACCGGCAGCCTGAACGCCGGGCGCGGGCAGTACACGGCCACGCTGCTGAACGACGGCTTGGTGCTGATTGCGGGGGGCCGATCGGACCCTATAGTTCACCGCCAGTGCCGAGCTGTACAATCCCACCACCGGGACTTTTACCCCTACCGGCAGCCTGAACACCCCACGTTACATTCACACGGCGACGCTGCTGAACAACGGCATGGTGCTGGTTGTGGGAGGGATCGGAGAGCCCAACTCTTCTCTTATGCTCTCCAGTGCGGAACTGTACAATCCCGCCACTGGGACCTTCTCGTACACCACCGGCAGCTTGAACACCGTGCGCTACGGTCACACGGCGACGCTGCTGAACAACGGCATGGTGCTGATCGCGGGAGGCCGGATATGATCGGTTTCACCGGTAACTTAGCCAGTGCGGAACTGTACGATCCCGCCACCGGGACCTTCACCCCCACCGGCAGCATGAACGCCGCGCGCGCCTTTCACACGGCGACGCTGCTGAACAACGGCATGGTGCTGATTGCGGGCTGGGGTAACACCTCGAGCGGTCTCAGCCAGCGCGGAGCTGTACATCCTGCCACCGGGACTTTCACCCTCACCGGAGCCGGAACACTGCGCGCAACCAGCCCACGGCGACGCTGCTTAACAACGGCATGGTGTTGATTGCGGGGGGACAACAGCGGCAATGGTCTGCAACCCAGCGGCATCTTAGCCAGCGCGGAGCTGTACGACCCCGCCACCGGAATTTCGACCCCCACCGGCAGCCTACACCGCGCGCACCTTTCACACGGCGACGCTGCTGAACAACGGCATGGTGCTGACGGCGGGAGGCAGTGATAACGGGACCAGCGGCCTACCCAGTGCGGAGCTGTACGATCCCGCCAACGGGACTTTCACCCCCACTGGCAACCTGAACACCGCGCGCTTCGATCACACGGCGACACTGCTGAACAACGGCATGGTGCTGATGGCGGGAGGCTACAACAACGCTTTCTTAGCGAGTGCGGAGCTGTACGAACCGGCCACGTTCACTCCGCCGAACCTCGAGTCAATTGCCGTCACGCCCGGAACCTCCACTTTGTCCCCGGGGGGAACGCAACAGTTCATTGCCACGGGAACCTTCAGCGACGGCAGTAAGCAGCAGCTTGCCTCGGTGACCTGGAGTACGTCGAATCCGGCCGTGGCGCAGATTACTAACGATTGGAGCAATCACGGCCTGGGCCTGGCCATTGCCGCCGGAACCGTCACCATTACGGCCACGGACGGGAGCGTCAGCGGCACGGCGAAGCTGACCGTGCAATAGGCTTTTGACTGGTAGCGCAGCGCGGCGGAGCCGCAACCAATCCGTCTCGTAGGGGCACCCTTCGTGGGTGCCCTTGTGGTGGCCACCCACGAGGGGTGCCCCTACGAGACGTGCAAATTGTTTGCAAAGAGAACAAGAAATTACGGTATGGCAATGCCGGGCCCCGCCCCTCCGGCCCTGCGGCTTTTCCAGGGGTGCGCGCCGGATGAGGTGTAGCGCCCCGATGCATCGGGGCGGCTCTTACTTTGCCAAAACCACAAATCTCCAAGAGGGACGCCTCCCCCCAAGTTCGGGAGCGCGAGTCGAGGGAAGA
>CAVQYM010000009.1:0-253843 GCA_963718175.1 uncultured Acidobacteriota bacterium | reverse complement strand
TTTGCAGGCCCGCAAGGGTTTGCATCTGGTAGAGGAGCGTTGAATACAGTTTGAAGCGAGACCGTGAGGGCTCGTGGACGGTATTCAAGTGACCCTGCCGGCATAAGTAGCGATAACGGAGGTGGGAACCCTCCGCGCCGAAAGTCTAAGGTTTCCTGAGAAAGGTTAATCCGCTCAGGGTTAGTCGGTCCCTAAGGCGAGGCCGAAAGGCGTAGCTGATGGACAGCCGGTTAATATTCCGGCACTACGATTGGAACGTTATGACGATGCGGGGACGCAGGAGGTTAGCGGAGTCGTCTGATGGATGACGATGTGCGCTTCGAGGAGGATCCGGCCGGCAAATCCACCGGGTCGGTTTAAAGCCAACTCTGAGGAGTGAGCCGAAGGGTCATAGACCCTGTAAAGTCCGCAATATCACGCTGCCAAGAAAATCCGCTAAGCAGTTCCGGTCGCAACCGTACCACAAACCGACACAGGTAGACGAGGTGAATATCCAAAGGCGCTTGAGAGAACACTCGCTAAGGAACTAGGCAAATTAACTCCGTAACTTCGGGAGAAGGAGTGCCCCGCTAGGGTTCATAGCCCGAGGGGGCCGCAGTGAATCGCGCTCTGCGACTGTTTAACAAAAACACAGGTCTCTGCTAAGTCGAATACGACGTATAGGGGCTGACGCCTGCCCGGTGCCGGAAGGTTAAAGGGAGAGGTCATGGGGAGTAATCCTCGGCAGCTTCGATCTGAAGCCCCGGTGAACGGCGGCCGTAACTATAACGGTCCTAAGGTAGCGAAATTCCTTGTCGGGCAAGTTCCGACCTGCACGAATGGCGTAACGATAGAGCGACTGTCGTGGCGAGTGACTCAGCGAACTTGTAGTACCGGTGAAGATGCCGGTTTCCCGCACCTAGACGGAAAGACCCCGTGCACCTTTACTACACCCTAGCCTTGAACTATGGGTTTGTCTGCGCAGGATAGGTGGGAGGCTTTGAACCTTGCTTTTCGGGGCAGGGGGAGCCAACGGTGAGATACCACCCTGATGATTCTGTGGTTCTAACCTCGACCCGTGATCCGGGTCAGGAACATGGCTAGGCGGGTAGTTTGACTGGGGCGGTCGCCTCCTAAATTGTAACGGAGGCGCTCCATGGTTGGCTCAGGCTGTTTGGAAATCAGCCGTCGAGTGCAAGGGCATAAGCCAGCCTGACTGCGAGACCAACAAGTCAAGCAGAGACGAAAGTCGGACCTAGTGATCCGGTGGTTCTGCATGGAAGGGCCATCGCTCAACGGATAAAAGGTACGCCGGGGATAACAGGCTGATCGCTGCCAAGAGTTCACATCGACGCAGCGGTTTGGCACCTCGATGTCGGCTCATCGCATCCTGGAGCTGTAGAAGGTTCCAAGGGTTGGGCTGTTCGCCCATTAAAGCGGTACGTGAGCTGGGTTCAGAACGTCGCGAGACAGTTCGGTCCCTATCTGGTGTGGGCGTAGGAGATTTGAGGGGGGTTGTCCTTAGTACGAGAGGACCGGGATGAACAGACCTCTTGTGTACCAGCTGTCACGCCCGTGGCACGGCTGGGTAGCGAAGTCTGGAAGTGATAACCGCTGAAAGCATCTAAGCGGGAAGCACGCCCCAAGATTCGATCTCCCAAGGGCGCGCGTGCGCGTGCTACACGCACGCAATCCCTTTGAAGGGCCGTCGAAGACTACGACGTTTATAGGCCAGGTGTGTAAGCGCAGTAATGCGTTGAGCTGACTGGTCCTAATCGCCCGTTCGGCTTGACCATAAATCTGCTCAGAACATCAAGCAGTTGATAGTCAACAGTCAATAGTTGATAGTCCGCCTTTTCCAAGCGGTGGCCATCGCCGCCGCACCTACGAGAGACGCCACACTATTCAGAAGCAGTTGACAGTTCATAGTCAACAGTCAATGGTTGAAAACGTTGTGGTCTTTCACTATCGACTGTAAACTATCGACTATCGACTGCTTTACCGGTTTTCCGGCGATCATACCGGAGGGGTCACACCCGTTCCCATCCCGAACACGGAAGTTAAGCCCTCCAGGGCCCATGGTACTGCGCGGGCGACTGCGTGGGAGAGTCGGTCGTCGCCGGGATTATTTTACCAACGGCCCAGCATTCTTGCTGGGCCGTTTGGCTTTTGATCCGGCGGCAGGTAAGATAGTGCGAGGAGAAGCAAGGCGGTCATGCCTAGCCCTGAATTGTTCATTTGCTGCCATACGCCGGCCGCTGGATAATATTCTATTGAAGACGACGCGCTACTTCGAAGAGCAGGTCCTGCGGAAGCGGCCCTACATCCAGCGCGAGTGGTGCGAACGAGCCATTGCGAAACCTCTGAGGTGGGAACTTCAGCCGGACGGACGAATCCGGCATTGGGTTGCGATTCCGGAATTGGCTGGCCGTTTTCTCCGCGTGGTTACTCTCGCCGATGGCGAGACGGTTCACAACGCTTTTCCGGACCGAAACTTCAAGCCCTGAGCTGCTGGAGTAAAGTTATGAAACTGCATTACTACGCCGAGACGGACTCCCTCTACATCGACTTGAACTCCAAGCCCAGTGTGGACTCACGCGAGATTGTCGATGGGCTGGTCGCGGACTTTGATGAGAAAGGCAATCTCGTGGGTCTGGACATCGAACATGCCTCGGAGAAGCTCGACCTCCAAACTTTGGAGACCGTTTCGCTCCCGGCGCTCACCACTCGGATCGCCTAGCCACCTCGTTCGCGGCAGTCCCCCCGAGAGACAAGCTGGGAGGGGAGCCCGATGCCGAAGTATGAAATAATTATTTATTGGAGCGAAGAGGACCAGGCTTTCATCGCCGAAGTGCCCGAACTTCCCGGTTGCGCGGCAGACGGTCAAACGTACCAGGAAGCCTTGGCCAATGCCGAGGTCATGACGCAAGAGTGGCTTGAAACTGCAAGAGGGTTAGGGTGGCCAATCCCGACTCCCAAGGGCAGGCTCGTATTTGCTTGATCGAAAGCGAGAGAGTAGGCAGTAAGCAGAAGGCAGTCGGCAGGACACGGAACAGGCTCGGTCGCAATAGCGCCCGAGCCTTTTTGCTTTTGCCCGGTCACTTGGTTATCATTTGAATCGCTCGCACACGTCGCAAAAACCAGAGGTAGGCGCTACGCGCGAATGCGAATCTATGTTGGAGGCTTTCCATGCCAGAGAAACAGGTACGCCTCGTAACGGTGGGAGAATACATTGCTGAAGAGTTGGAAGCAGAAGCAAACCGCATGCCTCCAAGCTACAAGGACCAAGCCGACACCCTGGCGGGCCCCGTGCCCGCCCTTTTGCTTTTGGTACAGAGTAAGTTCAGAATCCAGTGATGAGAAATCGGCGCAGAAACAAACATTACTCGGCGCTGCGCGAGCGGCTAAAGCGGGAAGATGCCGCCGAGGTCGCGAAGCTCACCCCCGCCGAACGCTTGCAGGCGGCTCTGGATCTTTCGGATTTCTGCCTGATGCTAGCCACCAAGGTTCGAGAAGCCGATGCTCACCGAAGCATTACAGCGCGATCTCGCTGCGCTTGCCCGCGCGAATCCGCCGTCGCGCGGCCAAGCATACCGTAGCGGCGGGTTTACCCCGCCCTGGCGGCGTGAAGCCGCCCCTACATACCCGATGGCGAGGTGAACTCGCCGCTACGAAAACAAGGGGCTTTGTGTCGCGTATAGCCGGCGCGACAGGAAACTGACCCACCGATGCATTTGCCTTCGATGCCTTTGCTTTCGTTGACACCAGGTGCTGCGGACGCTACACTCGCCTTGGGAGCCTTCGCCATGGGTCTGACGTATATCGAAGCGCGCATTGCGAATCCTGCCCGGCCGAGGCGCAGCGCGCGGCTGAAGCTCCTGGTTGACTCCGGAGCATCCTATTCCGTCGTGCCCACGCCCGTGCTCCGCCGCCTTGGCATCAAGCCCACCAAGAACAAGACCTTCATTCTTGCCGACGGTAGCGAAATCAAGCGGCCGCTCGGGGAGGCCCTATTTCAAATCCATGGTGAGGCAGGAACCTCTCCGGTTATCTTCGGCGAGGAAGGCGACAGCATCCTACTTGGCAGTGTTTCATTGGAGGTGTTGGGTTTCATGCTTGATCCCCTGAAGCGCGAGCTCCGGCCCTTACCTATGCTTTTGGCCTCAGAAAGGCGCCGCGTGTTATGACCAATTTCAACTTTGTGATCCTCTCCGAAATCTTCCAAGTCAATGCACGTAATGGATGAAATTATCGCGCACGGGTTTCCGCGCGAGCGCGGACGCCTGATTCATGCCCTGGTCGGGGGCTCGCAGCTTCATGGTGTGAAGCTGGAAGGCACGGACGACCGCGACCTCTACGGAATCTACATCGAGACACCGGAATGTTGCTTCTGGCAAGGCCTTGAACACTTCGTGACGTCCACGGCGCCGCAAAGCGAGCGCAATAAAGCCGGAGATGTAGATGTCATCTGCTACTCGCTTCGCCGATTCGCGCGGCTGGCCGCAGCCGGCAACCCCACGATCCTGCACATGCTTTTTACTCCAGCCGACAGCAACGAAGTCTTCTGGAGCGCGGTGATCGCTTCGCGAGACTTGTTTCTGGCCAGGGCCCACGCCCAGAAATACCAAGGCTACGCGGATGCCCAGCTTCGCCGGATGACGGGCGACCGCGGCCGCGGAAAACATGGCCAGCGGCCGGAGCTGGAAAAGCAATTCGGCTATGACGTGAAAGCCGCCATGCACCTCCTCCGCCTGCTGCACGAGGGCATCGAGTTTGTGAGCAAGGGTTGGGTCACGCTACCTCGTCCCGAACCCGAACGGAGCAAAATGCTCGCGGTCCGGCGCGGGGAATGGTCTGCGGACCGAGTCATCGCAGAAGCTGATCGTCTGTTTGCAGAGCTTGATGCCGCTCGCGAACACTCGCCGCTGCCCGAGCGTGTGGACCTCGACGCCATCGGGAGACTTGTGACCCAAATCTGCCTGGACGCTTGGGAGCAATGGGGATGGAGCGGCAGTGGTGCCCTCGTACGGACGTAGCGCCGCCATCTTGGCGGCTTAATGCCGGCTGGAAGCCAGCGCTACGTGCAAATTAGCCGGTCATGTCGCTTTGCGACACCCACAAAGCATGAAAATGCGAACTTTCCGGAGCAGGACAGCACCGAGCGGCTGCGCTCATTTGGTTTTCGGCGCGAGGGTGTAATACTCGTACGTCACATTCCAATCAAACTCGCTGCCGGGATCGATGGTCATGGCGACGAAGGGTTCCGCGGCCAGGATGCTGCGGATCGACCACAGGTGTAGGTCCGAGAGCGGGCGGTTTCCGCGGATGCGCATGCCGGCGCCGACGCGTGTGTTCTCGATGCGGATGTCGTAGTCTCGGGGGCTGTCGCCGAACCCCAACATGGGAGTAGCCACCACATCCTGATTCTTGAGGGTCTGCAAGTAAACCACCTGGTTGCCGCGAATCTCGGCCAGGTCCCTTTTGGGAGGCTCCGGGGAATGAATCGGGAAGGGAAGCGTGAGGGTGAAATCGGGGCCCGGCGGTTGATGGTCAAGCACCAGAAAATTGTGGTTGTAGACACTGCTGTGGATGGCGCGGCGCCCGGTGTTCTTCAAACGGTGCTCGAGCACCATCTCCGGCTTGCCGGCGACCAGGCGCACGGTCTTACTATAGTTGTAACCGTAGCCCGTGGCGGGGTCGGTCAACTCCTGGGTGAACTCGACGGAGTCACTATGGGTCTTCACCGTCCATTTGCCCGGGTCGACAATCTCATACTGCTTGAAGGCATCGTATTTGCCGGTTTCCTTGCGCAGCACCCCGACGCCGATTTTGATGAAGGTTCCGCCCACCTGGGCCTCGTCGAATCCCAGGGCGCTTTGGTTGGTTTGGAACTCATCCACGGGACCGGTGACACCGGAACAAGTTGAGGCGACGATCTCCGCGCCTTCGTACTGGAAGTCATAAGCGCGGGGATCGATGCGGTCATACCACGGCCCGTAGTAGTTATGACCCTTGTACTCGAGCGCGGCAATGACCCCCGACCAATCGAAGCGAGTCCCGCGGTAGTATCCTTGGCGCACATCGGGCAGGTAAAGCTTCACACGAAGCTCGCCGTTGGTAATATCGGCCTGCGGAGTATCCGCTGCCGGCGCGTCCCATGTACCCGCCAGGCCAAAGACTGCTATCAAGCTTACTATAGCTGTTAATCCTATTCCCAAAAGTGAATTTGTCATTTTCAACCTTTCTTCATCGTCGGCGACATTCCACCTAGGCCAATTTCCGCATGACGCGGGGGGGCAGCCACCACACGAGCCGTCCCGGTGTTTTCGGGGGAAATTCGCTGAAGGTGATCAGGCAGCACCCCCCTTTCTTGAAGGGCATGTTGGCAGTGCGCCCGGCGCCGATCAGCCGCGCGGCCAGCTCACTCAAATCCGGCTCGTGTCCCACCACCAGAACGCGTCGGCGGTTGGAGCGTTTGGCGAGAAAGGTGATCAACGCTTCCGGGTCGCCGCCGGGCCGCAGAGCATCGCAGAGGTCCAGGGGAGGCTTGGACCCGAGCGCCTCTCCTACGATCTCAGCGGTCTCCACGGCGCGCACCAGGGGGCTGGAGACAATCCAATCCGCTTCCAATCCCGCGCGCACCAGGCCAGCGGCGATCTCACCCATCTTCTCCTTACCCTCGGGCGTAAGTGGCCGCTTGGCGTCGTCCATTACCGTGCCGGCGCTGCGCATCACGGCGATGCCGTGCCGCATAATGTAAAGCTCGAAGCCCGCCGCGGGTCCCGCCAGGTTCTCACCAGTTTCTTTGGTTGTCATAGGTCGCTTCCCGAACAGGAATTACGAATCATCCCCGTCCGCGCCCGACCATAAGCCTTCAAACTCTCGGGTATAAGCCTCGACCGGGTGCGCGTCCCGAAGGATGAGGAGATTCTCGTGGTTTTCGTCCTCTGATTCCAGCGTCCAGTTGTAACTTCCGGTCAGAACCGTTTGCCGATCCAGGATGACGAATTTGTGATGCATCTTGGAACCGCGTCCCTGCCGGCCGAAGGCCAGGCGAAACGGGATGATGGCGCCGGTAAGGAGCTCCTGCGTGGTGGGGCTTTCTTTGTACTTGTTCCCATCCACCAGCAGGCGAACCCGCACCCCGCGTTGCGCCGCCTCTTCCAACCCCTGCGCAAGGCCGGGGTGATTAAAACGATAAAGGGCCGCGTCGATGGAAGTGGACGCCTCGCGCAGCAAACGCATGATGACGCCGGCGACGGATTCACTGCGCGCAAATTTTATTTCCATCGTCACCCTTCAAGCCGATGAATGCGATTCTATTTGCAATCGGCCTGGGATTCAAGCACGGGCACTTGCCGATTACTTGATCTTGAGCAACTCGACTTCAAACGTCAACGTGGAGTTGGGCGGGATTACACCCGGGTATCCGTGCGCGCCGTAAGCGAGATCCGGAGGGATGATCAGTTTGCGCTTTCCCCCCACGTGCATGGTTGAGATGCCCTCGTCCCACCCTTTGATAACTTCACCGCGGCCCAGATGAAGCTCAAAAGGCCCTCGGCCCGTGGAGCTGTCAAAGATCTTACCGCTGGTGAAGCGGCCTGTGTAGTTAACCAGGATGTCGTCACCGGCCTTGGGCTGCGCTCCTTTACCCACGACCACGTCCTGGTATTTCAGCCCCGAGGCAGTGGTCGTCCAGGGCGCGGCCGGATGCGTGGTGGTGGCGGTCTTGGTGGTAGCCGGAGCGGGCTTCTTGGTGGTTGCCGCCGGGGCCGATGACTGCGCCGGCGTCGTCTGCGCAAGGAGGGTTGCCGCCGAAATTAAACTGCAAACAAGGAGAATGACGATGGATCGTTTCATGTCAAGAGCCTTCCTTTCGAAAGTAGTTGTCGGGGGTAAGGTATCAGGACTGCGGGGGCATTTCAAGAACCGTGCGAGGTCGCGTCGCATCCTTCGGCCCATGAAGTTATGAGTTTATCAGGCGGCCTCGATTGTTTTATTCAACAAGCTGCGAGTGCGGCGAATTAGTGCCGATCGAACGCAAGCGCTCTCGATTGGCTCCGATTCCCCAGCGAGAAGCTCTTGCGCCCCGCATTTGCGCTTTTTCACACCATGCCGGACATGATGACTGTCATTTTACGCATTGAAATCAAGTCAAATTCGGATGTCCCTCTCTGGGCCTAGAGTGCCCCCAGTTTGCTAAGTGACTTAATTTCAACACATATTCGGTTGGGGGAGGGGACCTCGGGGATTGGCGCTGTTTGGCATATCGGTTGCCCTAACTGCGGGTGCGAGGGACTTCGGGTCCTAGGAACCTGGATAAAACCAGGTTGGGGGTTGGGGATAACGGAAATCGGACGAACCGGGATCTCCAGCCCCCATAATTTGTAAAGGCGCAGTTTTCAGGGAAACCCTCAGCAGCCAATATAGGAAGTTCAGAGGCAAGTGATGTTGGACATCACACAGCTCAAGGGTCCTCTATCGATCCTGGCCGCTAACGAAGGCAGCATGCTCGGACCTCCGTGGGAAGCCCTTTCGCCTGATGATTCACCTCTGCCCCTCGCTGTGGGGAATCCCAAGCTCGCGGTTACGTGGCGCGTGACCCGCTCCTGCAACCTGAATTGTCTGAACTGCCTCTCTGACTCGCGACCGCGTCGCTACGGGTCGGAGCTGACCACCCCCGAAGGTATGGCGTTGATCCGCAACCTCGGGGCCATGCAAGTCTCGCAGTTGCGGTTTGCCGGCGGCGAGCCGCTGATGCGCGCGGACCTCCTGGAACTAGTGGGCTACACGCGTGACCGGGGCATTCAACCCTCGCTCTTCACCAATGGCACCCTCCTCAGCCGGGCGCGGGCGGTGGGGTTGAAGAGCGCGGGATTACACTCCGTAAGTATTCTGCTGGAAGGGATTGGCCGCGAGGTCGACCGCCACCGGGGCGCGCCCGGCGCCTTCGACGCGGTGCTGGAGGGGTACGCGAATTGTGGAGCCATCGGCCTGGCGGCGGAGCTTCGGACGCCGCTGAATCGTTGGAATTATCCCGAACTCGCCGACATCCTGGACTTTGTTGAACGCCGGGGGATCCGCCAGGTAACTTTCGCTCACCTTGTTTATGCGGGCCGCGGCAATAGCCCACAGGACGACCTGACCCACAACGAGAAGCGCCGTGCTCTCGACCTGATCCTCGAGCGGGCGGAAGACTTCCATCGCCGTGGAGTGGCAATCAGAATTGCCACCGACGAAAACCATGCGGACGGCATTTACCTTTATTTGCGATTAGCACGCTTCAATCCTCGGCTCGCCGCAGCCGCTTACAGGCTGTTGCAGGGTTCGGGGGCGAGCGTGCATGGCGCGGGTGTGGGACTTGCGGGAATTGATTCCGTTGGCGACGTACACCCCGATCCTTACTGGGCCAACTACGTTCTCGGCAATGTGCGGGAAACGCCCTTCAGTGAGATTTGGGAAAAATCCTCGGATCCACTGCTGCGAGGTTTGCGCGACCGCCTTCCTTTGTTGAAGGGACGATGCGCTAATTGCCGCTGGAAACAAGCCTGTGGAGGAAACCTGCGGGTGCGCGCGGAAGAATTTTTTGGTGACCCTTGGATGTCGGACCCAGCATGTTACTTGACAGATGAAGAAATTAGCAAGGAAGTAAAAGAGCAAATCGAGGGAATGGAAGACAACGTGCTCTTGTCAGAGCAGGCTGCGTAAAACAGCCAGTTTTAGATTTTGAGTCGTGATTATCTGATGAAAACCTTGACCCACAAACCGCGGCTCATTTTTTGGGAGGTGACAAAAGGGTGCAATCTGCGTTGCATTCATTGTCGCGCCACCGCTACGGAACTCTCATCAATAAATGACCTACCTACGACCAAAGCCCTGAACATAATAAAGCAAGTCTCTCAGTTATCCCTACCTATCCTAGTTCTAAGCGGTGGCGAACCTCTTTTTCGTAAGGACATTTTTGAATTGGCCAGCTACGCGTGCGATTGCGGATTGCGCGTAGCCCTGGCGACCAACGGAACACTGGTTTCCGAGGATGTAGCCCACAAGATTGTGGATGCCGGCGTGCGCCGCGTCTCGATCAGTCTGGACGGAGCGGACGCCGCTACCCACGATGCCTTTCGAGGCATACCGGGAGCATTTGATCAGGCCCTGCGCGGCTTGCGAAATCTGAAAGAGCTGGGCATGTCCGTGCAAATCAACATGACCATCGCGCGCCACAACGCCCACCAACTCCCCGCCGTATTGGACATGGCGCGCCAGCTTGGCGCCGACGCCCTCCACACCTTCCTGCTGGTTCCCGTGGGTTGCGGCGTGGGCATTGCGGAAGAGCAGATGGTTCCCGCCGACGAGTACGAAAAAATCTTGAACTGGTTTTACGACCGCGCGCAGGAAGGCGGCATCGAGTTGAAAGCCACTTGCGCCCCTCACTATTTCCGCGTCCTGCGCCAACGCCGCGCGGCGGAGCGCCGCGCCGCATCGCTGGTGGAGTCCCCTTTTGGTGGCAATGGGCGAGAGATCGGCCCCACGGAAATGACCATGCCCGGCTCGACGGGAATTGGCCTTCATCCTCATGCCCGCCCCGCCGGCGCGGGCCACCCGGATAGCATGCAGGCCATGACCAAAGGTTGTTTGGCCGGGACGGGCGTGGCGTTCATTTCCTATCAGGGGGAAGTTTATCCTTGCGGCTACCTGCCGGTTCTGGCCGGCAACCTCCATCAGCAGAGTTTGGCGGAGATCTGGGAAAGCGCCCCGGTGTTTCTCGAACTCCGTGACACCGATAATTTGAAAGGCAAGTGCGGCTACTGCGAGTTCCGGAATGTTTGCATGGGTTGCCGCGCCCGCGCCTTCGCCGCTACCGGCGACTTTCTGGACGAAGAGCCTTTCTGCGTTTACCAACCGCGTACCGTAGAAGCGGTTCGCAGCAAGGAGGAGGAAAGCCATGCTGCAATTCACTGATCTGGTGCGCGGCGGAGAAACCGTGCGGGACATCAAACAGAAATTTCCTGAAACCGCCCCGGTCTTTGACCAATTCGGGCTGCGGCCTTCCTGTGACGACTGCTCGATTGAAATGTCGGCCCGCAAAGTCGGCGCTTCTCTCGAGGACCTGCTCGTCGAAGTCAACAAATCCATTTACAAAAACCGGGGAGTGACTGCCCGGGCGTCTTGAGGCTTGGCGGCCATGGCCAGTGCCACTCCCATCCTTTCTTTACTGACTTGCTCTCGCGGGCGATCGTTTTTCTTGCCGCGCGAGCACGGAGCCTGGGGAATGCTTCTGGTGCCCCTGGTAACCAGCGCTGCTGCCGGCAATCCCCGTGGGGAGCGGATGGTCTGGATCTTACTCTTCGCCGCGACCGCGCTAGGGCTCTTCTGTTTGCGGACCCCGGTGGAAGCTTGCCTGGGCATTTCACCGTTACGTCCGCAAAACGATCCGGAGCGGAAGCTCATTTATTATTCCATTTATACCTATGCTTCCGTTGCCGGCTCGGCCCTAGGAGTCCTCATTTTTTGGGTGCACGCCTATGGACTCCTGCTGCTGGGCGCGGTCGCGGCGATCGCTTTTCTTCTTCAAGCCGTCTTGAAACAACTTGGGCGGGAAACGCGCATGAACGCCCAATTGACGGGCGCCATTGCGCTGAGCTCCACTGCGCCGGGAGCTTACTATTTGGCGACGGGTCATTTCGGTTCGACGGCCGCAATCATCTGGTTAGCCAACTGGTTATTCGCCGCCAACCAAATTCATTTCGTTCAACTGCGAATTCATTCCGCGCGAGCCCTCGCGCCCCGGGAAAAGCTCCGTCAGGGAAGAGGCTTTCTGATTCACCAAGCTTTTTCCCTGTTGCTCCTTGGTTTGATTTGGCGGACCGGATGGCTCCCCGGTCTTATCCTGGTGGCATTCGGGCCATTGTTCATTCGAGGGCTCGCGTGGTTTCTTGATTCACCCCGGCCACTCCAGGTTCGCCTGCTGGGGGTCAGCGAGTTGCTCTATGGCATCATCTTCGGAATACTTTTCATCATCGGCTATCACCCCCCGATGGGGTAGCGATATCTTTGCTATGCGTGAAAATGCCAGCGTGGAGAAATACCATTCCCATCAGAAACCCGCGTTGGGTGTGGGGCCGATGTTTCCACGTTTCAGTGAGCGGGATATGACCGACGATTCTTTGGGGCGCCTCATCGAGGTGGCTCGCCTGGCGCCCTCGGAATGGAACCTGCAAACTTGGCGCTGGATTGTCGTGCGTGGCGATGCTGCCAAGAAATTCCTTGAGACGGCCACTTCCATCAAGGTTCCACTCAGCTCTGCGCCCGTCATTCTGATCTGCCTGGCGGATACTCTGGCCTGGAAGTCTGCGCCGCAGCATTTGCAAGAGATGATCGCCAGCCGGAAAATCACCGAGGAGGAAGGCCGCGAGGCCCTGCGCCGGGTGCGCGAATACTATTCCTCCTCGCCCGACATTGCCAAACGTACCGCCCTGGCCAACGCCTTTGTAGCGGTCCATCAAATTCTATTAGGCGCGGCGGCATGCAGCCTGTCAGCTTACTGGTTGACGGAGTTCGACGAAGCCAGGATTAAAACGCACTTTCACATTCCCGACCACTTCCTGGTGGCCGCATTACTTCCCATCGGCTACCGCGACGAAACGCCGGCGCCTGCTGCCTCCAGACTCCCCTCGCGCACGTTCATCTACAAAGAGAAATTTGGGGAAACCCTTGGCCCCACCCCCTAGCCGCAACACTTTATTACCATTCAACACACGCCGGCATTTGACGTATACTTCCCCTCTCGACTTAGAGGGGGGGATGAAATGACCAGGCGAAAAGAAGTCTCTTCGGGGGAATCATGAGCATTGAGAATGAAGACCCCATCCCCACCGGCGAAGTGGGCGTCGAGCGCGCCTTGTATGTCCTGAAGAATGTGCGGGCAGAGCTGCTGGCGCCAGCCGCGTAGGAAGATTGCGTCAACCAGATCCCAGCTCCGAATTCCCTCGCACGAAAGGAATATTCGTGAATCCCCTGGACGCCATCCTGAAACCGAAATCCATCGCCGTGCTGGGAGCCTCGCGCCGGGAGGGATCCATCGGCCGCGAAATCCTGCACCAGCTCATCGAGTTTGATTTCCACGGCAAGCTCTTTCCGGTTAATCCCAAAGCGGACTTTATTCATTCCATAAAGGCTTTTCCGACCGTGTCGGCGATTCCGGACCCGGTGGACCTGGCCATCATCGTTGTGCCACGGGAAGAGGTGTTGGGCATGATCGATGATTGCGGGAAGAAGGGCGTGACGGGCTTGGTGGTGATCACCGCGGGCTTTTCCGAAACCGGCGAGGAAGGGAGAAGGTTTGAAGCCCAATTGGGCGAACGGGTCCGGCAGTACGGGATGCGGATGATCGGGCCGAACTGCATGGGGGTCATCAATACCGACCCGGCGGTCCGCATGGACGCCACCTTTGCTCCCACCCTGCCCCTGACGGGACGCATTGCCTTCATGTCGCAGAGCGGCGCCCTGGGCGTGGCCATCTTGAACATCGCGCGTCAGCTCGACATCGGGTTCTCCTATTTTGTGAGTTTGGGCAACAAGACCAACGTCTCCGGCAATGATCTATTGCAGTATTGGGAAGACGACCCGCAGACCGATTTGATTCTGATGTACCTCGAATCGTTCGGAAATGCCAAGCGTTTCATGCAAATCTGCCGGAGGATTTCGAAGCGGAAGCCCCTGTTGGTGGTGAAGTCCGGCCGCACGGAAGCGGGGGTGCGCGCGGCCACGTCGCACACCGGAGCGCTGGCGGCGCACCAGGGGCTGGACGTTGCCACGGGCGCTCTGCTGGAGCAGTGCGGCGTGGTCCGCGTGAACACCGTGGAGGAGCTATTTGACCTGGCGCTGGCTTTCTCCAAGAATCCCTTGCCGCGGGGCAACCGCCTGGGCATTCTCACCAATGCCGGCGGGCCCGCCATCATGGCCACCGATACGGCCATTGCCCATGGCCTGAGCATGGCGGATTTCTCCGAGCGGACGTGCCACGAGCTCCGCCGCCTGCTTCCTCCCGAGGCCAGCGTCCAGAATCCCGTGGACATGACTCCCCAATCGGATCGTGGTAAGTACGATGCCTGCGCGCGAATTCTGTTGGAGGACGATGGCATCGACATGCTGTTGGTGGTTTTTGTTCCTCCCATGATGATCAACACCATGGACATCGTTCTGGGCCTGGAACAATTGCGCCATAAATACCTCAAGCCGGTGGCGGGGGTCATCATGGCGACGGATGAGTTCTTTGTGGAACTGAACCGCAACCATCCCAACCACATGGCCCTGTATATTTTCCCGGAGTCGGCGGTGAGCGCCCTTGCGGCCCTCGACCGCTATCGCGCGTGGCGCGAAAAGCCGGTGGGTGAATTGAAGCGCTTCGACGTTCGCCGCAGCGCAGCGGAAGAATTGATTCAAGAAGTCCGACAGCAGGGCCGACGGCAAATGACGGTCCAGGAAAGCCTGCGCTTGATCGGGTACTACGGAATTCCCGTAGCAGAGTGCATCCCCGCCGCGAACCGGGAGGAACTTGAAGGCGCGGCCAAAGGGCTTCGCTACCCGGTGGTCCTCAAAACCGCCGCGCTGGATGTGGACCATAAAATGGACGTGGGTGGCGTGCTCCTGGATCTCCGTGGCCCGGAGGAATTATTGGCAGCCGCGCAGAAGATGGGGGAGTCCGCCGTCCGCTATCGAGGGGACCCGGCGGCGGCCGGCAGGATGAGGTTCCTGATTCAGGAATACGTGCGGGGCGGCCGCGAAGTGATCGTGGGGATGATCCAGGACCCGACGTATGGCCCGCTGGTGATGTTCGGGCTGGGAGGAATTTATGTGGAGACGATCAAGGACGTGGTTTTCCGTGTTCCCCCGCTCACCGATCTCGAGGCCCACGAAATGATTCGGCAAATTCGTGGCTACCCTCTGCTGCAAGGCGTGCGCGGAGAGGCTCCGGTTGATTTCGACGCGCTCGCGGAAATCCTGCAACGGTTTTCGCAGCTCGCCGAGGACATGCCGGAGATTGCGGAAATTGAGATCAACCCGCTGCTGGTCTTTCCCCAGGGAGCAGATTTCCGCGCTGTCGATGCGCGCGTGCGTCTGGGAGGACAACGGGAAGAAGGGGTTTGAGGAGGAATTGGAGTGCCTCAGCCCCCCGCAACTCCGTTTTTCCTGCCGGTAGGAAAAGTGAAGCCAATTTGTACGATTTTTCCTACCGGCAGGAAAAAGGGCGCAGGATTCTCTTGACATGACACCTGGGCTCTTTGTTAGGCTAGAATGGGAGGGAGGGGTGCGGAACGCGGCCCCCTCACCGGGTCGCCCGGAGGAAAGGACGAATGCCCAGACCGACGCGGAAACGCAGGACAAATCATCCGATGCAGGGAAGGTTCGGTTATCGCGGCGGAGGGGAAAAAAGTGGCCGGGGGGGGGGCGAGCCGGAGAAAAAAGATGTTAATTATTGTCGAACGAAGCCGGTATGTATATGAAAACAAACAAAAAGATGACAATTTTACCGAGGCAAAAGGCGACATTTGTACACATATGACGACGTATGACGACATTTGAGACAGCAATGACACGTATTTTGCTGAAGCCGTCGCGCTTCTTGTCGCGGTTGGCGCGCTGGGGAACGAATCCCGCGCTTCCAAATGCGGAAACTCGGCGGTCGTAGACCGCCGCGACAATCGTAGCGCCGGCTTCCCGCCGGCATTGAGCTGCCAAGTCCGATCTGCGGACTCCGATGGAGTCCATCGGACTCCAGAAATCGGAGATGGCGGCGCTACGTTCAAATTAGACACCACCAGGAGGAATTTCGGTATGGCAACTCGACGTGCGTTTATGCAGAAAGCTCTGGGTAGTTCCGCCGCTCTGGCGGCCTATGGACTTTTTCCTTCCAGCCGTGTGCTGGGAGCCAATGACCGCATTCGCATTGGACTGATCGGAGCAGGCGGGCGCGGGACGGAGATTTTCAAGGTGGCGCTCGAATGTCCCAACGTGGAGGGCGTGGCCGCGGCGGACGTTTACACGCGCCGCCTCGACAAGTTGAAAGCCAGCATCCCTGCCCTCCAAACCTACGGTGATTTCCGTAAACTGCTCGATGACAAGAGCATCGATGCGGTGCTGATTGCCACGCCTCAGCACCTGCACGCACTGCACTTCGTTCCGGCCATTCAGGCGGGAAAAGACGTCTACCAGGAAAAGACCATGGCGTTCAATCCCGACCACGGCAAGCGCATGCGCAAAGCGCTGGAGGGTTCCGGGCGCATCGTGCAGGTAGGCGTGCAAACCACCAGTTCACCGACCATCGGGCGGGTGCGCGAATACTTGAAGCCTGAACACATGGGCATGATCACGCAACTGCACACTTTTCACTATCGCAATGCTCCCTATGGCGGCTGGAAGCGCCCCCTTCCCGCCGATTGCGACCTTCAGCACGTGGATTGGAAGGCTTTTGAAGGGGAGGCGAAGGAACATCCTTTCGATCCCAACCGTGTCATCAACTGGCGCTTCTACTGGGATTACTCGGGGGGAAACGTTTTTGAAAATATGGTGCACCAGGTGGGGTTCTGGTTCAAGGTTCTCGACCTCAAGATTCCCCAGAAGGTCACGATGGTGGGCGCCAACTACTTTTCGCCGGAAATGCAGCCGCCCGACATCATGGACGTGAGCATGATTCAACGGGAGAAGCTCCTGTTTACCTGGAACTCCATGTTTGGCAACAACCTGTTCGGCGAGGGTTATGACGCGGTGCTCGGCAACAAAGGAACGGTTCTCCGCGACGAAGACGACAACGTGCGGTACATCCCCCAGGAAAGGAACTCTGAGGCCCCGAACGTCGGGGAGGCGCCCCGCAAGGCTCCGGACATCGTCGGCGTGAGCGATACCACCGCACTGCACATGCAGAATTTCTTCGACTGCGTGCGCAGCCGCAAAGAAACCGACTGCCCCTTCGAACTGGGGTACCGCTCCGCCGTCACTTGCCGCATGGCCGTGGATTCTTACCGGCAAGGCCGAACCGTGAGTTGGGATGAGGCAAAGGAAGAGATCGTTTAAGGGGTGTTGTAGCTAGATCAATGCTAATCCGGCCCGCCGCGCCGCCTCACGCAGTTTGTCATCGAGGGTCGCCAACGGTAAGCTGAGGCGCAATGCCAACTCCAGATAGGCGGCGTCATAGACGGTCAGGCGGGTGCGTTGTGCGGTCTCGATTAACACCGAGGCGCGCACCAGCAGAGGGTCGGTTTTAACGGCTTGCATGAATTCCTCAAGATCGGTGGCAAGCGTCCCCACTTGGGCGGCAGTTATACGTCCTCGTCGATTCGCCATGACGATCGCATTGGAAACCTCGTGACACCAGAGGGCTGGGACAACGGGAGTGGCGCCGGCAAGAATGAGCTTGCGCGCCTGCGCCGCGCCCGCCGGCACAGGCCGGTCGAGCATCCAACCGAGAGCGGTCGAGGCGTCGAGGACAAAAGCTGTCAAAAGCGCCTTCCCTCTTCGATCAAGTCTTTGATCGTCGTGCCTTTGGGGAGCTTCATGCGCACGCTGGCGAATGAGTCGAAAATTTCCTGCAAGCTTCGCTGGCTCTTCGCGGTTGCGCCAACCAGGCGTGCACGTTCCTTGCCCCGGCAGGTGATCACGATCTCTTCCCCCTGTGCGGCGCGCTCGACAAGTTCGGAGAGCTTTTGTTTGGCTTCAAAAATCCCGATGGTCATGGAATCCCCTGATTCATCTAGATTATCTGTCCAGCTTAAGGGAAAGTCAAGAGGTCACAAACGACACGTTGGGGCGGCGAAATCCGCGGGCGGAGGAACCGATGAAGAAAATCCTGAACGAGCCATTTGCCTATGTTGACGAAATGCTGGAGGGTTTGTGCCTGGCGCATCCGCAGTATTACAGGCAGACCGGGACGGCCGGCCGCGTCATCGTCCGCGCGGACGGACCGATCAGCGGGAAAGTGGGAATTATCTCGGGCGGCGGCTCCGGACACTTGCCGGTCTTTACCGGTTACGTCGGCAAAGGCCTTTTGGATGCTTGCGCGATTGGGGACGTGTTCAGTTCCCCGGCGGTCGACCAGGTTGCGGAAGCCATCCGCGCCGCGCACGGGGGCGCCGGGGTGCTGCGCCTGTACGGCAACTACGGCGGCGACAACATGAATTTCGATATGGCCGGGGAGATGGTGGAGATGGAGGACATCCGCACCACCACCGTGCGCGTGGCGGACGACGTGGCCAGCGCCCCACGGGCGGAGCGCTCCAAGCGGCGCGGCGTCGCCGGCTTGGTATATGCGTACAAAATCGCGGGTGCTAAGGCGGACCAAGGCGCGAGGCTCGACGAAGTGACCGCGGTCGCCCAAAAAGCTTCGGACGCCTGCCGCTCCGTGGGCGTGGCGCTGACGCCTTGTACGGTGCCGGCGGTGGGCCGCCCCACTTTTGAAATCAGCGACACGGAAATGGAAATCGGCATGGGCATTCACGGCGAGCCGGGCGTGCGCCGCGGACCCATGCGCCCAGCCGACGCCATCGCGGAAGAAATGCTTGCTCTCCTGCTTGCCGATATGCCCTTGCGATCCGGAGACCGGGTTTCAATATTGGTAAACAGTTTGGGCGCGACGCCGCCGGAAGAGCTTTACATCGTGTACCGCTACGTGGCCCCAAAGCTTACCGGCCTGGGGGCAGAAATCGTCATGCCGCTGGTGGGGCGCTACGCGACCTCCATGGAAATGGCCGGCATGTCGCTGACGTTTTGTAAGCTTGATGCGGAGTTGGAAGCGCTGCTGAAGGCGCCGTGCGATTGCCCCTTTCTCGCCGTGCGCTGAGAATTTTAGAGGAGTCCTCTTTCACGAAGATTGACGGGGAATTCACATGCCTGCTGCCATCACCACCACTGTATTGCGCGGGGCTCTCTCTCGCGTTGCTGCCCAGATGGAGTCGTGCTCGGACGAGTTGAATGCGCTCGATGCGCAGCTTGGCGACGGTGACTTGGGTGTCACCATGGTGCGCGGTACCCGAGCCGTGGCGGCGGAGACCCCCAATCTCCCCGATGACGTGGGCATGGCGCTGCTGAAGTGCGCGCAAGCTTTCACCAAGCTTTCGGGCTCGACCTACGGCACGCTGTTGGCGACGGGGTTGATGAGCGCGGCAAAAGCTACCAAGGGACGGACGGAGGTTCCCTGGTCCGAGGTCTCGCCCCTCCTCGCGAGCGCCTTGCAGGCCATGGCGCAGCGGAGCGGGGGGAAATTGGGAGAGAAAACCGTGCTCGACGCGCTCGAGGCGGCGCGCGCTGCCACCGAGGGAATCAACGACCCGGCCGCGCTGGTTGCCGCCACCGACCACGCGGTAGGCGAGTGTCTCGATCGCTTTCGCCACCAACCCGCATGCCAAGGCCGCGCGCGCATTTTTGGTGAGAAGAGTGTTGGGAAGGACGATCCTGGAATGGTGGCTTTCCAACGCATCATCGAAGGATTGAGGAGCAGTGAAAAGTGACGAGTGACGAGTGACGAGCAAAATCGCTGCCCTGCGCTTGAGCTTGCTCGTCACTTGTCACTCGTCACTGGTCACTATTCTTCACAAGACCTTGCCGCCCTCCGCGGGCGGGGTGGCCGGGATTGGCGTGCGGGTTGCTTTACTGACAGCCTGCACCAAAACCATGGCCTCGGCCGGAATGGGCACCTTTCCGTCCAGGATATTTTCTTTGTTTACCGTGGGGCCGTACAAGGCCTGGTTGCCGGTATCATCCGGCTGCACCACGGCGCCGCTTAAGCTGATCCCGGCAAAGGCGCCGCGGCTGCGCGAATAGGTGAGGATTTCAGCGTGCAATTCAATATCCGTACCGGCTGCGGCGCTCCTCCCCACCGGTCCCGCCGCGGCGGAGACGTCCCCACCGATTTTAAATTTGTCGTTCAAAAGCTTACGCAATCCTCGGCGCCCGCGGAATACGAGGATGAGGTCCGTTGAGGAGCCGCCAATCTGGAAACCAAAACTCCCGCCGCTCACGGTCAGAAACACCGGCGGGCTCCAACTCTTGACGGCGCGGCAAGTCACCAAGCCCTTGCCGTAGTTTCCGCCGACCAGGAAGGCAAACTTCATTTCTCCCGGAATGATGGCAATGCACTGCGCCGATTCCAGCAAGTCCTGGGGAATGGCCTTGTCCGGAGCTCCCATGATTTCCTCGAAGATCTGGGCGGAATCCTCGATGCGGTGGACGTCGTCAAAATGGTTGGAACTCGCTCGCGCCGAGAGGGACAACGCCAGAGTCATCATGAGGTACAGCGTGGCTGCCTTGCGCATGTTTCGGCCTCCAATGGAGTGCTCAAGCATTTTGGGCATAAATGGTGTGGAGCAATCTTCTCTCCACATAGCAGAGGATTGACCCGTATGCACTTATCCCGAACATCGGGGTAGCGTGTAAGGTAAATTCCATACGGTAGGTTATTTTAGTATGAAAAAAGTACGGTGTGCTGGAAAACCAAGCAGGGCGCTTGAGGCATGGTGGCCAGGGGTTATTCGGACCCAGGCCGTTGGCGGCATTGGCATATACCCCCTCCAACCGTATTTCCTGTACACTGCTCGGGCCCGATCGATGTGCTGAGAGAGGAGATCCGGGCGGCTTGATAGCTTTCAGGGGATTCAATGCAACACTCATCAACGGGCACTGCTCAAGTTTCATCTGCGCAAGGTTCTGCTTCCGGCCGCGCCACCGTCGTACTCACCGCCGTGGTCGCGGCTCTAGGAGGGTTGTTGTTTGGGTATGACACCAGCGTGATCTCCGGGGCGATGCTTTTCCTACGCACGGACTTCCACCTTTCGGATGTACAACTGGAATTCGCCGTGGGTATCGCGCTGGCGGGTGCGCTGTTGGGATCGGCCTCCGCGGGTTACTGCACGGACCGTTGGGGGCGCCGCTGGATGCTGCTGGTGACGGCCTTGGGATTCGGCCTGTTTTCCGTCCTGAGCGGGCTGGCCGTGGGACTGGTGTCGTTCTCGGTGGCGCGCTTCTTTGTGGGCGCGTGCATCGGAATGGCGTCGCTGGCCGTGCCGCTCTACATCGCGGAGATGGCGCCGGCGCGCATTCGCGGCGCGCTGGTTTCGCTCAATCAACTGGCCATTACCGTGGGCATCGGCGTAGCTTACTTCGTTGATTACGCCTTTGCGGCCTCGGAGAGTTGGCGGTGGATGTTCGCCAGCGCGGTGTTTCCCGCCATCGTCCTGCTGATCGGCATGATCTTTCTGCCGGAAAGCCCGCGGTGGCTGGCGCGCAAGGGATTTCGCGATCGGGCGCTCGAGAATTTCCGCCGCCTGGGCCGCGGCGAGGAAGCGGAAACAGAGTTGGCGGAAGTGGAAGGCGCCTTGCAAGAGGAGCAGGAAGGGTTTGGCATTCTCTTGCAGCCAGGATTCCGTGTGGCGGTATTAGTAGGAATAGGTCTTGCCATATTTCAACAGATCACCGGTATCAATACCATCATTTATTATTCGCCCGCCATCCTGCAAATGTCGGGTTATCCCTCGGCGAAGGCTGCCATCCTGGCCGCGGCCATCATCGGCGTGGCTAACGTCCTGGTCACGGTGGTTTCCATCGCGCTGGTCGATCGCCTTGGCCGGCGCTTTTTGCTCCTGCTGAGCACGGCCGGAATGGCGGCGGCCTTGACGTTGATCGGCGTGGCGTTTTACCAGAAGGCTGGGAGTATCGTGGTGTTTTATGAGGTGATCGCCTATGTCGTTTCCTTTGGCATCGGCCTGGGCCCGGTCATGTGGTTGCTGATCTCGGAGATTTACCCCACCAAAATCCGCGGCAAAGCCATGTCGCTGGCGGCCCTATCGGTTTGGGGATCGAACTGGGTAGTGGCGGCAACCTTCTTATCGCTCCTTCGCGCCGCGGGGACGGCGCAAACCTTCTGGATTTACGCTTGCCTCTGTGTGGTGGCCTTCATTTTTTGCTACCTCTTTGTTCCGGAGACCAAGGGTCGCACCCTGGAAGCAATTGAACACCACTGGCGGCATTTCGGAGAGAAGCCGGCCGAGAAGGGGCAGTAGGCAGGAAGCAGTTGTCAGTCTTCAGTCATCAGTTCTCAGTAACAGCCTACGGCATCGCTCTCTTTTGCTGACGACTGAAAACTGATGACTGATGACTGCCTACCGCTCTTAGGCGGCGGTCCGAGCCGTGGGGTTTTTGCGGCGGGGGACTTTGACTGTCTCGATCATGAAGCGCGGAAGCTTCAGGGCGGGAATCTCAAAGTGGTTCTCCAGCGCCACCCGGCCTGCTCCCAAGAGGCTTGCTTCGCTCCCCAAACTGCCAAATCGCACGGTCAGGCCGTTGGCCGAGTGGTGCAGAGCCTTCCGTTGGATGACCCGCTTGAGCTGATCCAGCAAGGCCGGCCCGGCCAGACTGAGCCGTTGATCGATCACAATGACGGCGGGGTTGAACAGGTTCACAAGATTGGCCAGAGCCACGCCCAGATGATTACCTGCCTGCTCGACAATCGCCGCACAGATCTTATCTCCCTGGCCGGCGGCCTGGAGGACGGTGCGGCCGGTAATCTTGTTGGGGTCACCCTCCGCCAGAGCCAGGGCTGAGGAAGTCCCGCCTTCGGCAACTGCCTTGCGAACGCGGGTTTGCAGCGCCGCGGCCCCGGCAATGGCTTCCAGGCAGCCAAAGCTGCCGCACTTGCAAGCGGGGCCATTCTCGATGATGTGCGTGTGGCCGAACTCGCCCGCCGCATGGCCCGCCCCGTAAAACAGCTTGCCGTTAATGACAATTCCGGCGCCGATACCCGTCCGCCCGTATTCGACATAGATCATGTCCTGAGCCAAGTCCCCCGTGCCCAGCCCGCGCTCCGCCACGGTTTTAGCTCGTGTGATGTTCTCGACCGCCGTGGGAATGCCGAACTCCTTTTCAAATATTTCCCGGAGGTGGAAGTCCCGGCAGAACTCCATCGTTGAGGACATTACCATGACTCCGTCGCGGCTATTGACCAGGCCCGAACCGGCCACCCCGATGCCCACCAGCGATTTGGGGTCAACTCCTGCCTTCGTTACGGCCTGGTGAGCGAGAGCCAGAAGTTGGCGAGTAAGACCGTCCTGTCCCTGATCCAGCACGGCGGACTCACGCACGCTGGACCGCATGAGCAGATGAAGATCCAGAATGGCTGCCAGGGCATTTTCATCGTCAAACCCGACCGCCAAGACGAACCGGAACTCTTCGTTCAGCCGAAGGAGAACTTGCTTTCGCCCCATGGGATTGTCCGCGCGCCCCGCCGGGAAGAGGCGCCCCTCGGCAAGCAACTCGCGGACCATCCGGGAAATCTCACTGCGTTGCACGTGCGTCAATTCGTGGATTTCCGCCCGCGAGAGCTGGCCGTATCCAAAAATCAGAGCTTCGATCATTAGCCGATCGCGTTCGTTCTTGGTGGTGACGTGTTTCATGAGGCGCCTTTCTTGAATTGCTCGTCAATCTCCACTTGGTAGCCACTGGCCAGTCGGTTGGTTTCGTTGGCCATCCCTACCACGGCCATGAGTTCCGCAAACATGGAATCGCTCATGCCGGCTTTGCGGGCGGCGGCCGTGTGCGAGGCGATGCAATACCCGCACTGGTTGGTAACACTCACGGCAACGTAAATCATCTCCTTGGTGAGCGGGTCCAGAGCGCCCGAGCCCATAATCTGCTTCACGCTTTCCCAGGTGCGGTGGAGCGTGGCAGGATCGTGGGCAATCGCCTTCCAGAAATTGTTGATGCGATCCGTGCTCCGCGTCGCCATGATGTCGTCATAAACCGCCCGAACTTCCGGACTTGCGTCTTGGTATTCGATAAATCCTGAGGTGGCCATTACAACTTCCTCCCCACGAATAGAAAATGATCCGACTGGCCGATGCCCTCCGGGGTCTGGCCAGTCTCCTCCACGAGGTCCAACCACAGTTCCTTTTCTACCTGGGGAAGTTCACTGAAGACGTTCTGCCACACCGCAGTGAAGGATTCAACGCCCAGGAACGCTACCTTTTCGAATAGGCCCTCGAACAGCGCCAGGAAATCCGCGGCGGTGGTCAAATGTGCGTAGCCAATCGGCGGGGCGTGCTCTGGGTCCAAATTCCCATCGCGCAGGTACTGCTGGTGGAAAGCCACGCGCTCGGACACGGGTCCGAAATTCAGGCGCAACAAGTCACGCAGATACGCCAGGCGATTGATGCCCGCGGCGAACAGCATGCCGCCCCGTTTGAGAATTCGGGCCGACTCCCACACGCTGCTCTGGCGTTCGGTGAGCGATTGCAAGTGATAGAGCGGTCCCATCAAGAGCGCCAGGTCAACCCCCGCGGAGGGCAAACCTTCCAGCCGCGCGCCGGAAAGGTGATGGCGGCCGGCAATGTGATCTTCCAGGCCGGCTTGGCGCAGCTTCTCTACGGCCGCGTCCAGCAGGCGGGTGGAGATGTCCACGAGGTGCAGAAAGCAACCCGCGCGCGCCAGGAATTCTGTGTAGTGGCCGCCCCCGACGCCGATCTCCGCGACCAAGTCCCCTGCTTTCGCCACGCGCCCGAGCCATCGGCGTGTCACCGCCAGCTCCACAGGACAATCTTGCGGCAACCGCACCCTTTCCGCATCGAAAGCCGCCTCGTTGTAATGCCTTGCGACTTTGGATTCTTCTTCGCTGAATGGGGCCATGGTAGAGAAGTATACGCCGGGTCCGCCGCAATCGGCGTTAAGATGCAACTCCGGGGCGTGTCATTCCTCGAGGCGCGCGCTGATATAGTCTTGCAAATGTCTTTCGTCGCGTTCGCTGAGTTTCAGGAACTGAATTCCAATGGCGTTCGGCGGGACCTCGCGAACCACCTGGGCGCGCGTCCGGATGGTATGGGAGATGCTCGGGAGACTGAAGGCTACCTCTAACTCCTGGCCAATTCCCGAGCCTCCGGAGGGCGCCAACAGCATCCCACCCTCACTGATGTTTACGCTGCCGGAGTGAAACTGCTTCAGACGCTCGCTTCCCGCAATGCAATCAACCCCCGTCCGGTAGGAGAGCCGCGCGTAGCGTTGCCTCTCTCTCAGCATGGGTCCGCGGGTTGCGCCCAGCAGATTGTAAACACGCTCGCGGGTGAAGGGTTTTCCCAGGAAAAAGTTGGCGCCGGCTTCAAAGCACTGGCGCATGGTTTCCGCGTCGTCCATTCCGGTGAGCATCACAATCGGGACGCGGCGGTTCAGTTTCGAAAGGCGCGTATGCTGGGTAAGGAGGAAGCCATCCACATGGGGCATGCGCACATCCACGAACAGTCCATCAACTTTCTCTTGTTTCAATCGCTCTAAGGCCTCGCGGCTATCCAGGACATCAATGACTTCGCACCCCAAGGATTCCAGTTGGAGCTTCAGCACCTTCAAGACGGCAGGTTCGTCGTCCACAGCCATAACTCGGAGCTTCACGTTTTTTCCTCCCCTGGCAACCGATGCCTCACTGCGGGGGAAAGAGCTGTTACCCTGCTTCATCTGGCTTGAGCCGCCCTGCTGAGTGGGTCGTGCACTTCCACATTATCGGCTTTTGAGGATAGATTCCCCACCCACGCGCCCGTTGGTTCGGACCGATTCCGGGCTACCTCGCTGCGGATCCTCATCCAAGTTTCTTCCGGGATCGAAAGGAACGCGGCGACGACTTGAGGGTCGAACTGCCTCCCGGACTCTCGCTCGATTTCGGCGCGCGCCACCGAATACGGCTGTCCACGCCGGTAAGGCCGGTCGGACGTCATGGCATCGAGGGTGTCGGAGACGGCGTAAATTCTTGCTCCCAAGGGGATTTCCTCACCTGCCAGGCCTTGGGGATACCCCGTGCCGTCATAACGCTCATGGTGGGTCAGAACGATTTCGGCGGCGGAGGCGAGGAAGGCTACCCGGCTCATGAATTCATACCCGATCCGGGCGTGGGTCTGCATAACGGCCGTTTCCTCCGGCGTCAACTTTGCCGGTTTGAAGAGGATCGAATCCGGAATACCGATCTTGCCGAAATCGTGCAGATAGGCGCCCCTTTCCAATTGCTTGAGCTGATCGCGGGAGAAATTGAGCTTCCCGGCCATCTCCAGGGAATAGAGGGTGACCCGCCGGAGGTGCTCGGCGGTGTCGCTGTCGTGAAACTCGACGGCCGCAGCCAAGGCTTCCAACGTCTCATCGTAGGTAAGTTCATTTTTCTCCAGGGCGGCCATGAGCTCTTTTGTTCGCTGCTCGACCATACTCTCCAAACGCTGGCGGTACTCTTCCAGTTCCGCTTCCAGGCGTTTTGTTTCCAGCGCGCGCCGGATGCTTACCATTACGGCTTCCAATTGGAAGGGTTTGAGAAGGTAATCCGCCGCACCTTGCTTCATCGCCGTGACTCCCACCGCGACATCATTCTCGCCGGTTGCCATCAGGAAAGCTGTATGCGGGGCAAGGCGGCGTGTTGCCTCAAGCAGCTCCAAGCCTGAAACCCCAGGCATTTTCAAATCAGAAATGATCGCGTCAAAAGTGCATTTGGAGAGTAGATCGAGAGCATCTTCCCCGCTCGTACAGAATTGGGATATGAAGCCCGAGGACCTTAACTTGGCGGTCAAAAGTTTGCAAATTGTTGGGTCGTCATCGACCACCAGAACACGCAATTGGGGCGTTGAATCCATAGTCACTTTGCCTTCCAGCACTGTCGCAACCCGCCTCTTCGTTCATGACGATGAGATATTTGAAATGAGCCTAGCATAGGGAAAATACTTGGCGCAAGCCAATATCGGTCAAGCCGAAGGTCAAACGCCTTGCAAATTGCCGGGTTTCTGTAGATAGGTGCTGTCCTAATTTCAGATGTCGCGCCGACTTCCAGCCGGCATTGAGAGGCCAAGATGGCGGCGCGATGTTCAAATTAGGACAGCACCCGCAGGTAGTTTTGCTTGCCATTTTGACCCGCTTCGTTGCAAAGTGATTAAGATTCTCCATTCTCGATAGGATCGCACCGATGAACCCTTCGCCTCGAATTCGCTTCGCCAAATCCAGCAGCCAGCCGCGCTCCCTGGGTCTGGGGCTGATCGGGTTGGGGACCGTCGGCACGGGTACCCTGAAGGTTCTGGCCGAGCACCAGCGCGAAATCCAGCGGCGGCTCGGATGCGATCTCCAACTCAAGGTTATCTGTTCGCGCAGCGTGCACAAGCGGGATCTCTCCTGGTTGCACCAGCCCATCAAGCTCACCGCGGACTGGAAACAGGTCATCCGCGATCCGGAAGTTAACATCGTGGTTGAGTTGGTGGGGGTTCTCCCCACTGCCCGTGCCATTGCCTTTGCGGCGCTGAAAGCGGGCAAGCATCTGGTGACGGCCAACAAGCAGCTGGTGGCTGAATACGGCGTGGAGTTGGTTGAGCGTAGCCGCGCGCACCACGTGGGTTTGGGAATCGAAGCTTGCGTGGCGGGTGGAACGCCGGTGCTGCACGCGATCCGTGAAGGACTGGCGGGCGAGAACTTTACCGCGGTCTATGGCATCCTGAACGGCACCACCAACTACATCCTCACCGAGATGGAGCGGCGCGGTTGTTCGTTCGCCGAAGTCCTGGCGGAGGCCCAGGAAAAAGGCTACGCCGAACCCGACCCCACCTTCGATGTTGAAGGTTACGATGCGAGCTACAAGATCGCCATCCTGGCCATGATGTGTTTCGGCCAAGCCGTGCGGGTGCGAGACATCGCCGTGCAAGGCATCACGCGCATCGAACAGGTGGATTTTGCCTACGCGCACCGCCTGAACCACACCCTGCGCCTGATCGCCGGGGCCCGGCGCCGTGCCGGCAATCGCCTGGAGGTCTTCGTCCGCCCCATGATGATTCCACTAGCCTCGCGCCTGGCGGGGGTGAAGGGCGCCACCAACGGGGTTCTGGTGTTGGGCAACAAGGGCGGCAACACCAGCATTACCGGCCGCGGCGCGGGGGGTGAAGCCACCGGCGTCGCCGTGCTTTCCGACGTCGTCCAGATCGCGCGTTCCATTGTCGCAGGCGGCTCGCGCTCGACCCCCTTCGGCTACGAAAACTGGCATCCCTCGCGAATCGCCACCCCCGACGAGAACGTCGGCGCCACTTATCTGCGGCTCGTGGTGCGTGACCGGCCTGGCATCCTGGGGCGCGTCTGTACCCTCCTGGGCCGCCATCGCATCAACATCGACTCCGTGCTGCAAGAACCCGGCTGCAAGAAGCAGCACCTACCCTTCGTCATGACCCTCGAGCCCACCCAGGAAAAACACGTCCAGCGCGCCTTGAAGGAAATCGCCCGCCTGCCTTTCCTGGCCGAGCCCCCGCTGCTCCTGTCTTTCTCGGAGTTGCCGTAATTAGGGGTTAGGGATCAGGGATTAGGGGTACGCCCTAATCCCCAACCCCGAATCCCTAACCGCTCGCTCCTCTACCAAATCAGCCACAAGCCTAACTGGAGTTCGCGCGGCTCGCCCGGCCCGCCGGAGGCCAACCCGGCGACCGGTTGGACGGTATTGAAGATCTGGCCGAAGCTGGAAGTGTTCACAATGTTTTGGGGAATGTCGAAGTTCGCGCGGTTGAAAATATTGAAAATCTCCCCGCGAAACTGCACCTTCGAGGTTTCGCCCAGGCGGAAATTGCGCAGGAGGGAAAAATCGCAGCTTCCCAAGCCCGGGCCGCGCAGGATGTTGCGCCCGGCATTCCCGAAGGTAAACGCGCTCGGCGTGCTGAAGGCCGAAGGCAGCACCCACTGCTGCGGAGTTTGTTTGGTTGGGTAGAACGGACTGCTCACGATGTTCGGGCGGTCCGTATCAGCCTGCACCGTGGCATTATTGATCTCATCCGCGCCACTGACGTTCCCGCTCACCACCGGAGTAAAAGGCGGGCCGGACTCGACGGTGAGCACGCTCCCTACCTCCCACCCCTGAATCAGGTAGTTAAGACGTTGGTCATGTAACTTGCCCGTGGTCGAGCCGAAGGGCATATTCCAGATGTAAGCCAGGGACAGCCGTTGGGGAAAATTGAAGTCCGACACGGATTTTTCCGCTGCCACGTCATAGGAGTTCTGGGGGAAGTTGGGATTGCGCGAATCGCTAAAGGGACCGGATGCGGTATCGATCGACTTCGAGTACGTGTAGGAGGCCAGAATGGAGAGCCCCTGGGAGAATCGCCGCTCCACCTTGGCTTGCAAGGCGTGGTAAATGGAACTCCCCGCCGACTGGGTGTAAGCAAAATTGGCGAGATAAGGAATAGGGGACTGGCAACTCCCCGCTTGACAATATCCCGCGTAGGTGGCTTGGGCGGCCGGCGACAGGGTGCTAGCGGAAGTTAAATTGATCGGCTGATTGGGATCGGTCTCCTGCACCAGGTGCAATCCGCGGGTCCCCACGTAGCCAATATCGAAGAGCCAGGTGTTGCCGAGCTGCCTCTGTAAATCGGCGCTCCATTCCTGGATGAAAGCATTTTGGAAATCAAGCTGGAAAGGGCTCATGCTGGGGTAAGTCGTACCCCCGATGCTGGTGAGGGCGTTTTGAATAATGCCGCCGCTGCCCGGGTAGACGGTGCCCGACTCGAGCAAGGGCAAGGCATCCCCGATGTTGCCTTCTTCGAGGTGAACGAAGGGGGGGTTGGCGGCTTTCTGGAAATACACGTCGCCAAAGGTCTGGTCATAAAAGATTCCGTAGCCAGCGCGCAGAACCGTTTTGGGATTACTGAAGGGTTGCCAGGCAATGCCGATGCGGGGCTCGAAGTTCTTTCGATCGGGATATTGCAACGAGCGGTTGTTCGGCGTGCTGCCCAAGTTGAGGGTTTGTTGGGCGCAGGTTTGCTGCGTGCAAGGCGCAGGGTTAATCAGAAGTTGGCCGGTGTAGGGATTTACGCTGGGGTTAAAGCTCCACAGAGTTGCGGCGCTGGTCCCTGCCACCATCAGATCCCCATTACTGAAGTCAAAGTTGGAAAAGTCGTTGTTCTTTTCCGTCACCAGGCTCTTGTATTCGTAACGCAAACCCAGGTTCAGGGTTAGATGGGGACGCACGCGCCAATCATCCTGGACAAAGAAATCGTATTCGCCAAACGCCCCGGAGATGTACTCCTGGAAGCCGTTCAGCCAGTACTGGGGAAGCCCCAGCAAAGCATCGGCAACGCTGTTCCCGGACTGGCATTTGCCGGTTGCCGCACAGGGCAGTCCCAGTTCACCGGCGAGCCCCGCCAGCTCCTGCGGACTCAACTGTCCCAAGCCGCCAGTCACAAATCCCGTGAACCCAAAATCACCGCGGTAGGTGCTATCCACGGTGAAATTGCCACGCCGGACCAGGCGCATGTCCACTCCGTAGCTCAAAGTGTGGGTTCCCAGGACGTGCGTCATGGTGTCACCGAACTGGAAAGTATTCACGGCGCCGGTTTCCGGCACCGCCGTGTCAGCGCCCATGCTGGCATACCCTGAAAAAGTCATGTTGGGGACGCCGGCAGAAAGCGAGCCGATCTGGTTGACGCCCATGATTCCGAGGGTCGAGGCCAAGTCGTTGCCCAGGTCCTGATTGTCCTGGCGAAGCTGCCAGCGGTTGTAACCCACCTTGAATTCGTTGACCAGTTTGGGACTGAAGATGTGGGACCAATCGAGACCGCCCATCTGGTAGGAATTGTGAGAGTACCGGCCATACCCCGGAAGAGTCGTGGTGCCTTCCGGAACCGTGCCCGAAGGCCAGAACTCCCGGTCAAAGTTGAGATTGTAGCGGACGAACATCGAGTTCTTGGTATTGAACTGATGGTCCACGCGTCCGGTCATCGTATTGGTATTGACCTGCCGGTCCACCAGCGCCGTGTAGTTGGCGGCGCCACAGGAGGCGCCCGAAATGTTGGGCGCGGGGTATTGGTTCACCAGGCCCTGCCCCGCGGGATCCGCCTGCGGCAACACCTGGCTGATGTCGGTTAAGGGCTGCACCGATCCCTGCATCAGGGCGAGGGGATTGAGCAAAACCGTCTGGCTGGGACACGTGGGATTCAAGAGGTCAGAGAAGTTGCCTTGCGTCTCCGCGACCGTCGGCACCAGAAAATTGTCGTAAAAATCACGGTGCTCACGCGTGCCCTCGAAGGCCAGGAAGAAGAAGGAGTGGTCGTGCCCGTCATAAATCCCCGGAACCACGATCGGCCCGCCCAGCGTCGCGCCGAACTGATTGCGGTGCATGGGGGCCACGGAAGGATCAAAGAAATTGCGCGCGTTGAAGGCGGTGTTGCGAACATATTCGTAGAGGCTGCCGTGGAGGTCATTCGTCCCCGATTTGGTCACCATGTTGACTTCGGCCCCGGCGTGGGCGCCGAATTTGGCCTCGTAGACTCCCGTCTCCATGCGGAACTCCTGCACGGAGTCCAGCGGGGGCGCCACCGTGTATTGGCCGACGCCCACCGAGGTGTCATCCAAGCCGTCCAGCCAATAGGAATTCATCGAGTCGCGCATGCCGTTGACGTTGATGGAGCCCCCACCACCCCGACTGCTGACCGCGCTGCCTTCGGTCCCGGGCGATACGCCGGGCACCAGCAAAGCCAGTTCCAGGAAATTCCGTCCGTTCAGGGGAACATCATTAACTTTCTGCTCGTCAAGGGTTGTTCCCACGGAAGAGGTTTGGCTTTCCACGGTTTCCGTGGAACCCTCCACGGAGACGACAACGGCTGCTGAACCCACGTTTAGCGTGATGTCCTCGCGCAGGTGCTGATTCACGAGGAGCGTCAGGGGGCCGCGTTCGAAATTCTTGAAACCTATCTTCTTGGCGCCCAGGATATACCGCCCCGGCGGGAGGAGGGGAATTTCAAAACTGCCGTCGCTGGAAGTGGTCACGCTACGCGAAACCCCTTTGTCTTTTTCCGTAATGGTCACCAGGGTGCCCGGCACGACGGCCCCACTTTGATCCATGACCGTCCCTGTGAAGCTACCCTGAAAGGTTTGCCCCCAGGCTACTAAGCATCCGGCGCCAAGGACGAAAAGGACCAGGCGCTGTAAAGCCTGTCGGATGGATGATGACATGATTGGTATAGTCCTCCCTATGAAATCCGGCACAGATGACCCACCAAATGAGGGACGAATCTGCGGAGAGAAGCCCCCGTTAGATAGTGATCGCCCCTGCAGATCATGAAAGAGCCTTTACAATAGCATGAATTCTCTTGACACGTAAAGCCGTTCTCAGGTTGCCCTACTTTGGCGCTTGCCAGGGCGCAAGGCTGAATACAAATGGGATATCCGTACGTCGGGGTGTCCCCAGGGGGGGTGTAGGAGAAGTCATTGCGCAATCTCTGATTGCTCGTAGATCCAGACCGTTAAACATGATGAAACGTGGGGGTAACCTGGGCTTAATGGAAAAAGAGATATCAAGAGCCTCAGGCATCAATCGACAATTTTCCGTCGCTGACACGGGGCACTTGGCTAATCGCTAGACCACTGAGGGGAGCGGCTGGAGGAACTCAATACCTGCTTCGCCCGCCAATTTCGAGGCCGGTTCACCCACCCACACCACGCGGCCCGCAATGGCGCCTTCGGGGGATTCCCAAGGAAGCAATCGAACCAACCGTCCTTCGCAAATGGGTGCAACACCCTCAATCCGACACCCATGTTGGGAAACGTCAACCGTAAACCCCTCATTCCGTATCTCCCCTTCATCTGAATCCATCAAGAGCACCACGGCGAATCGGATGGGACGGCGTTCAGACCTGCGGTGCACAGCGTAGGAAATCTTAGCCACATTGAGTACCCTATCGCAGAAAAAGAGTTATTTCAAGCCGACAGGGAGCATGTTGATGAAAGCACAGAGAGCGGAGGCTATTGCACAAGCCTGCTACTTGACTGCCCGCCCGGCGGATTTCGTTTACAATATAACCGCCGTGCGCGCGAGGGCGGTCCGCTCGGCGCCTTGGTGCATTGAGGCGGGAATTGGGATTGGGGATTCGGGGTTCGGGACTCGGGCTCCGGGATTCGGAATGCAGGCCCCGGCGTGGTCTTTCCCTAGCCCTTAATCCCGAACCCGTAATCCTGACCCCCCCGGGAGGTCGCGATGTTGTTGGAAAAAGGGACGCTGGAAATTCTACCGACGGCGCTCCGGGTCTTGGAGGAGGGCTTTGCCTCACTCCCCGCCATTGACGCACCAGCGTTGGACAAGGAGCGCGTGGCGGAAGTGATGCAGCAAGTTGCCGTTCGCCTGCGGGACAATTATCCGTATTTCCATCCTCTTTATGCCGGCCAAATGCTCAAACCACCTCATCCGATTGCCCGCGCCGCCTATGCCTTGGCCACTTGGATCAACCCCAACAATCACGCGCTGGACGGTGGGCGCGCCAGTTCGGCCATGGAAAAGGAGGCGGTCGCGGAACTCGCCGCCATGTTCGGCTGGCAGACCCACCTGGGGCATCTCGCGAGCGGCGGCACCATGGCGAATCTCGAGGCGCTCTGGGTGGCGGGCCGACTTCATCGGGGAAAGAAGGTCGCCGCCTCCGCGCAGGCCCACTATACGCACCATCGCATCAGCAGCGTGCTGGGGCTGCCGTTTGTGGAATTACCTTGTGACCCTTGGGGACGGATGGACGCTCAGGCTCTCTCTGCGCGACTGGCGGAGGGAGACATCGGCTGCGTCGTGGCCACCCTGGGGACCACCGGGACGGGCTCCGTCGACCCCTTGCCGGAAATACTCCGCCTGCGCGCGCACTATGGCTTCCGCTTGCACGTGGATGCGGCATACGGCGGGTACTTCACGCTCGCCGAGAATCTTGCCAAGGATACCCGCGCCTCGTTTGAAGTGATTGGCCAAGCCGACTCGATTGTGGTTGATCCTCACAAGCACGGCCTGCAACCTTATGGGTGCGGGTGCGTGATGTTTCGCGATCCGAGCGTGGGGGCGCTGTACAAACATGATTCCCCTTATACCTACTTCACCTCCTCGGAATTGCACCTGGGGGAAATCAGCTTGGAATGTTCGCGCCCGGGGGCTTCGGCCGTCGCGCTGTGGGCCACGCAAAAATTGCTGCCCCTCGAGCGCGGGGGCGAGTTCGCCGCGGGGCTCGAGGCTTGCCGGGAAGCCGCCGTCATGCTGGCGGAAAGGCTCGCCGCGGATTCCCGATGGCTCGTACCGTTTCCTCCTGAGTTGGATATCGTCGTCTGGGCGCCTCACGCCGCATCCGCCAGCCTCGCTTCTGAACAGTCACAGCGCATCTTTACGGCGGCCGCGAAGCGTGGCCTGCACCTAGCGCTGATCCGGCTGCCCGTGCGGTATTTTCCAACACTCAAAAAGCCGCAAGGACGACCCGCAGACCCGGCGCTACCCCCCGCGGATTCTTCGGATCAAGAAACGGTGCTTTGCCTACGTTCTGTCCTGATGAAACCCGAGCACCGCGAATGGCTAAACCAGATTATGGCCACCCTGGACGCGGCTTTCGTATCCGCTATGCACCCGCCCATCGAAAATTCACATCTAACGGATTGACAAACTCCGGTCAATGCGCATAGTGTACGCCATCTTATGAAGTTACTCGTGCTCGGGTCCGGCGGTCGAGAACACGCTCTGGCATGGAAGCTGCATGAAAGCCAGCAGATGGAGGAGTTGTATTGTGCTCCCGGAAATGCCGGCATTGCGCAGGAAGCGGAGTGCCTTCCGGTCGACCTTTTACAAACGAGTGCCATCGTTGAGCTGGCCAAGCGATTGAAGGCGGACCTGACGATTGTGGGTCCGGAAGCCCCCCTGGTCGCCGGCGTCGTCGATGAGTTCGAGAAGGAAAGTTTGGCCATTATCGGCCCGAGCAAGGCGGCCGCGCGCCTGGAGGGGAGCAAGATCTTTGCCAAGGAATTCATGCGGCGGAATGGCATTCCCACCGCGCGCTTCGAAGTCGCGGAAACCTTCGAGGGGGCCGTCGAAGCCCTGGCGCGATTCCCGCTACCAGTGGTGGTCAAGGCGGATGGGTTGGCAGCGGGCAAGGGGGTGGTGGTTGCCCATAGCCACGTGGAGGCGGAACAGGCCGTCCGAGACTTCATGCTCCGCAAAACCTTGGGGAGCGCGGGTGACCGGGTGATCATCGAGGAGTGCCTGACAGGTGAGGAGACTTCCTTCATTGTCCTCACCGACGGGCGCGGTATTCTCCCGCTGGTGCCGACCCAGGATCACAAGGCGTTACTGGATGGCGACCGGGGCCCCAACACCGGTGGGATGGGCGCATTCAGCGACGATTCCATTCTCAGCGAGTCGCTGCACGACGAAATTCTTCGCTCCATCGTCGCTCCCACGCTGGCGGGCATGGAAATGGAAGGGTCTCCCTACCGCGGCTTTTTATACTGCGGACTGATGATGACGCTGTCCGGCCCCCTGCTGCTCGAGTACAACGTCCGCCTGGGCGACCCCGAAACCCAGCCCATCATGATGCGCTTGCGTTCCGACCTCGTAAGCCTGTTGGTGGCGTCGCGCGAGGGCCGACTGGCGACCGCGGATGTCCATTGGAGCCCCAACCCCGCCGTCTGTGTGGTGCTAACTTCGAAGGGCTATCCGGCAAAGCCGGAGGTTGACAAGACGATTACCGGTTATGAAGCGGTGGAAGCGCTGGGGGGCGTCAAAATCTTCCACGCCGGAACGCGCGTGAAAGATCATCAATTGCTCACCGCCGGGGGGCGGGTCATGGGAGTGACCGCCATTGCCGAGGATTTGCCCTCCGCCATCCAGCGCGCCTACGCAGGGGTCGGCAAGCTGCAATTTGAAGGGATGCACTACCGGAGAGACATCGGGGCGAAAGCGTTGCGGAAGGTCTCCAGGACCCCGGCGTCCAAACGAGCGCGCGCCCCCAAGGGAGAGCGCTCGTCTACGCGCAAATAGCAACGTTTCACAAAGGGTCAATTCCATTGCCAAGGGGGGAAGAGGAGATGCCTGAAAAGCCATTAGTTGGCATCGTCATGGGAAGCGATACGGACCTGCCCGTCATGACCGAGGCCGCTGCAACCTTGAAGAAATTCCACATCCCTTTTGAAATTGAAATCACTTCTGCCCATCGGTCTCCCGTGCGCACCTCCGAGTATGCGCGCACGGCAGTCGAGCGGGGTCTGAAAGCGATCATCGTGGGGGCGGGAGGGGCGTCGCATCTGGCGGGAGTGATCGCGGCGGAAACCATCCTGCCGGTGATTGGCGTCCCCATGGCCACGACCACGCTCGCGGGACTCGACGCGTTGTTGTCCACGGTCCAGATGCCCGGGGGCGTGCCAGTGGCCTGCACGGCGATCGGTAAGCCCGGCGCGATTAACGCCGCCATCTTTGCCGCGCAAATCATCGCCACAGCCGACCCCGCCACTGCGCAAAGACTCGTTGAATACAAGGAACAATTGGCGTTAGCGGTGGCGGAGAAATCGGAAAAGCTCAAGCGCGAGTTCCAATTATAGTGACGAGTGACGAGTGATGAGTGACGAGCAAGAACAAGAATGGTAGCGCATCTGCAAAACAGGTTCGCGCTACACCTGCTCGTCACTCGTCACTTTTCACTCGTCACTGAGGTCTCTCTGTGTTCATTGGGCACTTCGGGGTCGCACTCGCGGCGAAAAAGGTAGCCCCCCGCACTTCCCTGGGAACCCTGGTGATGGCGGCGCAGTTCGTGGACCTGATCTGGCCGCTCTTTCTTCTCCTGGGCGTTGAGCGGGTGGTCATTGCCCCAGGCACGACGGCGGTCACGCCTCTGGATTTTATCTCCTACCCTCTGTCCCACAGCCTCCTCGCCGACCTCGGTTGGGCGTGCCTTTTTGCGGGTATTTATAAAATAGTTAAACGTGACTCGCGGGGAGCCGTTTGCCTGTGGTTCGTCCTGATCAGCCACTGGCTGCTCGATGCGCTCAGCCACCGGCCCGACCTCCCGCTCTATCCCGGCAGCTCGACGTATGTCGGCCTGGGCCTCTGGAACTCACGCTTCTGGACGGTCGTTGTGGAAGGCGCCATCTTTGCGTTCGGTGCGAGGCTATACGCGAAAGGCACCCATCCCCGCGACCGCATCGGTTCCTACGCCTTCCGATCATTTATCGCCCTGCTGCTCCTGCTTTACCTCATCAACATTTTCGGCCCACCGCCACCCAGCGTGAAGGCCCTCGCCTTCTCGGCTCTCGGTATGTGGCTGTTCGTCGCCTGGGCCTACTGGCTGGACCGCCACCGGTTGGTCAATCCCCCTCGTGCTTCCCTTGTTGCAGTTGATCCTTTTTCCGAGCATACGCCTGCACCGTGAGCGAGTGTTACGGCACTATAAACGGATTATTTGTTCAACCGATCACCGGATCGCCGGATCACCCGATTATTTTTTCGTCCGGCTCCCGGGTTTTACGGCGGGGATTCCCGCTTGGCACAGCGGGCATTCCGCCGGATGGTAATTCTGAATTTTCAGGGTGAGGAGCGCGGCTTTGGTCAGGCCCAGGTCAGCCGCGCCGCCGCTGCGGTCGATCAGCGCGCCCGCCCCCACCACCTTGCCGCCCGCCTGTTCCACGCACTGAATCGTCTCGCGCGTAGAAAGCCCTGTGGTGATGACGTCTTCCACCACCAGGGTGGGTTCGCCAGGGTTCAGGCTGAAGCCGCGCCGCAACGTCATGGCGCCTTCTTGCCGCTCGGTGAAAAGCGCGCGCACACCGAGGGCGCGGGCCACTTCGTGCGCCACCAGGATACCCCCCAGCGCCGGCGCCGCGACGACCGTCGCTCCCAAGTGGCGCAGTTTTCCCGCCAACTGCGAACACAATTGCTCCGCCACGTGCGGATCTTGCAGCACCAGCGCGCATTGCACGTAGCGATCGCTGTGAAGGCCGGAAGAGAGAATGAAGTGCCCTTCCAGAAGGGCGGAGTGCTTGCGGAAAATATCGAGAATTTCGTTTTCGGTCATGTTCTTTGCACCTGGGTAAGGGGTGCGAGTGCCTCTTCTATTTCTGCGGCGATGGCGTCAGCCGCGGCGGCAGGATCCGTCGCCCCGGTGATGGGCCGTCCGATGACCAGGTAGTCGGCGCCGGCGCGGATAGCACTCTCTGGAGTAGCGGTGCGCGCCTGGTCGTCACTCGCGCCCGTTGCCGGCCGAATGCCGGGGGTGACAATCAGGAAGTTGGGTCCACACGCGTGCCGGATGATAGCAATTTCGCGCGGCGACGCCACCACGCCGTCCACCCCGGCGGCCTGCGCCAGCCGCACCACCACTTCTTCCGGAGAGCCTTGGAATCCCACTTCCGCCAAGTCCTCCGCTCCGAGGCTGGTGAGGGCCGTGACCGCCAGCACTCGCGGGGGGCGCGCCAGACCTCTTGCCTGCGCGGCGGCGCGGACACCTTCCAGGGCAGCTTCCATCATCTTGCGTCCGCCGGAAGCGTGAACCGTCAGCAGGCTTACCCCCAGCATCCCCGCCTGGCGCGCGGCGGCGCGGACGGTGTTGGGAATATCGTGGAACTTGAGATCGAGAAAGACTTGCTCACCCGTGGCCACCAGGTAGCGAGCCGCCACCGGGCCCTCCGCCGTGAAGACCTCGGAGCCCACCTTGAACATCCCCACGTGGCCGTGGAGCTTTTGCGCGACTTGCAATGCGGCCTCGGCGCTCGGGACATCCAGCGCCACGATGATTTTTTCTTTAGTCGGCATGGTGGTCATTTTACCAGTTAACTACATTTCTTTTCTAGAATATCTCAGGGTTGTGGCTCGCATATGGCCATGGGAAACTTTGATGCACCATTTCTGCGTTTATTTGGTTCATTTTCAGGAACTTCTCAGGGTTTTTGATAACCCGTTTCATTTCAGCATTATCTGAGGGTACATGACATGTTGTCACTTCACCGTTGTTTGTTTTCAACAACATCTGAGGAGCTATCTTCATTTTTCATCATCGATCCGACCCAGTTTTCCATTTTTCAATTTGGTCAGCAATTCGGTGATCCGCACGACTTGCCGCAAGTTCGAGTCTTCCCATCTTTGCATGAGCATGATGGGACCGTTGCGGTCTTGGGGCGCCATCATGGCATCCCAACCGTAGGGCGAGTGGCTAGGCACTTCAGATCCCTCCACGCCGTCATGCGCTTGGGTGTGAATCTCAGCAATCTGCTTGAGGAGCATCCCCACTAGGAGCCCGTCGGAGATAAGGCTTCTAAATCTTACCTTTTTCCGACTCTGGCTCTCATCGAGTCGGGTGCTGGGCCTTTGACCGTGGCGAGGCTGCCCGGAAGACAAGCTTGGTAGCTTGGGTCAGCTCTTTCAGGCGCTCTGGGGGCTCCATCCGGAGCGGAAGAGTTTCAGCAGGTTATGCGTGGCGCAAATCATCTGCCATTCCCCCTGCACTTTCTCCAGCCCTCGCAGCAGAAATCTCCGAAACCCTCGCGCCTCTTTGATCTGTCCAAAGACCGGTTCCACCACTGCCTTGCGCAGCTTATAAACCGCCTGCCCTTCCGCCGTCCGCAGCTTGTGCCGCATCTGCTCGGCGACGCTGGCTCCGGGGGACGGAGGCCCGGTGGTGGTGGGCCGTTTCTCGCCGTGCTTCTGCCGGTCCGGCGCTACGAACAGATCGATCTCCCGCAACTGCGCATCCGTAAGGTTGGGCTCACTGAAATAACCGTTGTCCGCCGTCGCTTGCTGCGGCGGGACCCCCATCTGCACTTTCACTTGCTTCAGCATCGGCACCAATTGTTTCTTGTCGTTGGCTTCCTGGGTCACCGCCGCCCCCACGATCACTTGCGCGTGACTGTCCACCGCCGCCTGGGCGTTATAGGCTTGCACAAACTCTTTCGTCGCTCCGTCCTTCATGATCCGCGATTCCGGGTCGGTAAAATTCCGTTGCGCTTGCGGCTTCGGCTTTGCCGCTTCCGGATCCGGCGCCTGCGGCGCTCGCCCCCCGAACTTCCGTCCCCGTTCGCGCTCCTGCTTCTCCCGCTCCTTTAATTGCGCCGCGACCTCCGCCTGCTTCTTTTCCGCCGCCTCTTTCGCCGCTTGTTCCAGCGCCGCCTTCGCCTCCCGAATCTTCTCTAACCGGCTCTCCCGCCGCGCCAGTTCTTTCGGCAGTTCATCCCCGCGCTTACCTTTCCCGTATTTCCCGTCTTCCTCGGCATCCACTCGCGCCGCCTCCGCCAGCAGCGCCTGCACTTCCGCTTCTAACTTCTTCTCCGCCTCTCCCATTCGCTCGTAGCTCATCGCCTTGTGCTTCGAGGCGTTGGCCTTGATCTTCGTCCCGTCCAGCGCCACGTGTCCCAGTTTCACCAGCCCCGCTTGCCGACACAGACTGCAAGACCTGCACGAACAGTTGCGCGAGGTTCGCCAGATGTCCCTTGCGGAAATCCGCGATCGTGTCGTGATCCGGATGCTGGTCAGCCGCCAAATAGCGGAACGCCACGTCCTCGTAGGTCGCCCGCTCGATCCGCCGCGAACTCGCCACCCCTCGCGAGTAGCCATAAATCAGCACCCGCACCATCATCCGCGGATCATAGGCCGCCAGCCCGCGCCCGTCTCGCGCCTCGTAGGTCGCATACATCGCCGTCAGATCCAGCGTCTCCACCACGTCCGCTACAAACCGCGCCAAATGGCTCTCGGGCAGCCAATCCTGCAGCGAAGGAGGCAGCAGATAGGCTTGATTGAGATCGCAGTTCCGAAACTGTTTGCTCATAGGCCTAAATTACACTAAAGAACCTGTTTGTCAATACTAAATGTGTGTCGGAAATAGAACCCTCTTGCCCGAGAATCTCCACCCGACGAGCGGTCGAACCTCCGCAACCCCCTAATTTGACATTAAACAAATTCTATCTCCGACAGGCTCCTAGGTTCTGCCGCTCCGCCTTCCGCAAACCCTCATCTTCGGGCAGCGTGCCGATCGCCTTCGGGTCTGAGCCGTCGATCAACGGCCCGGCGCCTTCCGTCCCCGGCTCCATCAAGCGCACCAGAGAAGCCAGGATGGAATGCTCCTCGCTGCCGGGTTTCTGCGGACCGTCCCCGTAAAGCTCGTCGAAGACCTGGAAATCCTCGGGGCTGGTAAAATGACCGGGCTGGCTCACCTCGGCGGCCAGGGACGTCACCTTGTTGGCCTTGTCCTTCAGGGCCCGATTGACGATCTGGATGAGCGTGGGCTTGGGCATGGAGCGATGGAGTTGCTCCGCCGTCAAGCTTTCCTGGATGCGGTCGGCGCGCTCCATCCGCCACAGGGCGCGAGCCAGGCGCTCCACCAACCGCCTCTCCATTTGATTGGCGGGTTGCCAGATTTCGGTCAGGGAATCCAGCAGGTCTTCGAACCGCGCGGGGTCTTCACCCAAAGCCACCAGCACCGCGCCCTGGGCGGGCGAGTAGAACCCATGGCGCAAATTCGCCGCCGCCGCCCGCGCCCTGCCCTCGGTTGTGCGCGCCCCCCGCGAGCGCCGCCCATTGGCGCGGCTCGAGGCGATTCTCTTCTCCGTCATGGTGGGTCTCTTGGTTAACGACATGATATCCTCCTGATGGGGGCAGGCGGCTCGTGCGCCGCGGCCGTCACGCTCTGCAGGGAGCCGTCTGCGGGTGAATGGGGTAAGGGAAGGAGCGTGCGGCGAGTCCAGCGTGCGGCGTCCATCGCAGAATTGTAGCCAATGAAACTAGCTGTTGTCAAGGGGGTATCGTAACTAATTTCCTACGGGCAGGAAGAAAAATTCTGGATCATCACAGATTTTTGAGTTTAAGAGACATTGTGTCCGCGCACGGGCGACCACCCCGGCGCTCCCTGCCAAGGTTGGTGAGAAGCCCGGGCTAGCTCACCTGCGCGTTGCAATTCCTGTCTTGTTTCCTGAGCTGCCGCCATCGGGTGGTGGGGCGGTCTGAAATTTCATGCACGAAATTGCCCTCTCCAGCGAATTGACTTTGGCAAAAGAGGGGTAGCGTGGAGGTACGTGTAGCTCGGGTTTCTCCGCGCATCTTCCCAGATTCGAGCAGCGTTACGATATTTCTCGTCGCGAATACCAAGTGAAAAGGCACGCAGGAACGCGGAATACGCATACCTGTGCGCTACCCGCTGCATGATGGAAACCAAAATACCTGCGTGGTAATATGGCGTCCCTATGCCGGGACAGCTCAGCGAACAGTACAAGGAACTCAAGGGTCTCGCCGCTGGAGACCTCGCGGGCGGAGCGCTCGCTCGTCTCATCGCGGAGATGGCCTTGCACGCACGCGAGATGCTTCAACAAGTTGAGCGCGTCGAGCTGAACTCTCGGGTTGCGGGCAAAAGGTATTTCAGCTTTAGGAGAAATAATCAGTCCAGGCCGGTCAATCAGGGCCTGTATGTGGACGATGCGGGCGAGTTCAATCGGCTCCTGCGGGCATTCCGCCGAGGATTCCGAGACTCTTCGCATGAAGACACCGTCAAGTCGTCCTACACGATTGCGTACAGCGTATTTGTTGCCCATGACGTGTACGATGTCGGGCGAAAAGCTTCCGCGACATTTTTTGAGATTCTCATCGGCCATATGGTAGCTCGATCCATAGGTGTTTCTCCTCGCAAGAAAGTCCGCATTCCAGAGTCCGGAGCGGACCTTCCCACGGATTATGTTTTTGACCCGGGCCGGAACAGCCGGAAGGTCCATCTCCCGATCAAGACGTCGACGCGCGAACGGGCGGTTCAAGCGTGGGTCCATCAGCTCGTTTTAGACCGCATATTCGGAACAGGGCAATACAGGGGTGTTCTGGTTGTCGCGGCGGAGACCAAACGGGACAGCCGAACGGGAGAGGTGATTGAAATCTGCGTCCCCCGGCAACTTCAAATGTTCCAATCCAGGGTTGCGGAAATAAGCCGTATTTACTATCTCGATCCGCCTCAGGTCTATCTGGCCTTAGCCAATGATTTCCCGCGGCTGGAGGTGAGGTCCTTTGGTGAAGTGTTCGAGGACTTGCGGCAACTCCTTCAGACTTAGGCTGGGGATTTCACGTTTTTTTTTCTGAATACGAGGAAATAGGAATGATTTTTGCGAGCATGGCGTTGGCGCAAGACGCGGCTAACGCCAGGCTTGTTAGTCCGCATCAACACGAACAAATCCTCAACGAGAAACATGGTCTCGGTTAGGTAGTTGATGATTTCCACATGCGTAAGGCGCTGTTTGCACGCGCAAACCTCATCCTGGCACTTGACGATGAGGATGCCGCCGGATTTCAGCACCCTCCACGCTTCCTTCGAGCCAAGGAAGTACAGGGCCAGGACGGCCTCGTGGTATTTCTTGTCCGTGCCATTACCGGTACCGTTGTTTTTGTAATATGACTCATAGTTCTGATGGCCTTCGTGGGCCGTACCCCCAGGAGTATGCATATACGGTGGATCGAAAACCACGCAGTCGAAAGTCTGGTCCTTATAAGGCAGGGCGCGGCAGTCAATGCCCTGCTTGACGTCACTTTTCATGAGTTCGTACTGTTCGAGCTTGACGTTTTTCCAGAAGACACCTTTGCCATAAGTGATGTCAGCGATCTTAGACCCGGGCGGGACATACAGAGAAAGCACGCTGGGAAAAACCTCTGCATTCATTCCCTGATAGGCCGAGAAAATAAGTTCGTTCGTGGCTTTGCCGGCAGGGGACCTTCGCGCGTGCGCGCCCATCCGTCTCACCAAGATGCCGGGCTTAGCGCTTGCGGGAGGTCCTGGGAAGAGTGGCTCGGTTGTTTGATAAGTAAGTTTCAATTGCATCCACCACTATATCGGCCATTTGCCGATTTTCCTGAACGGCCGTTATTTTCAGGCGCCGGTGCAGGTCGACGGGCATTCGGAACGTCGTTTTCCGCGTCGGGATCAGGCTGAGTTGAAGTCTATCGGCCATACCGCCGTCCATAAGGCTGTATGGCATTGTAACAGTTCCTGGAATGAAGTCAATTGGCGATTAGCCATCCCGTCGCGATTATTGTTTGGCGTTCCATCCGGCTTAGGTGGACCGGAATCCAACTTCCGGGGGAGCAAGAAGCGCGGACCTGCCTTTTGGGGTCAACGGCTAATCACCACCGGCCTCACCACCTTCGAAGAGTCGGCGGAATTCCCCCGAAGATTTTCGCAGTTCCAGCCAACTGGCGAAAAGGTCCGGGGTCTCGAGCCATACCTGGAACCAGCGCGCGATTTCCTGCTTTTCCTGGCGCTTCCGGGCTTGAACGCGCGGGTTGGCGGCGAGGCTGCGGGCGCGCAGTTTGCCTTTTTTCACCAGAGCGCAGACCAGCGTCATGCCCAAGCGATCCGCAGCGCCTGAATACTCGCGATAGATCGCGTCGAGTCGCAGCAAGGATTGTTCGGCGCTGGCCAAGTCGTGAAATTCCAAAACGCCTTTCAACCGGTTCGCATAGGGTTCCGACATAACGGGGTCGGAGTAGCGGTCTTCATAGCGGACCTCGTACCCGGCCTCGCGCAGAATCGATGCAATGTATCCAAGCGAAGTTCTGTCGCCGGGGCCGAGTTGGCGGCGAAGTTCGTTGCTAGCAGCGTGAAGGTCGTCGACTTCGAGGGGACGCTTTTCACGCGCCTGGAAAAAATCACGAAGGATTTGCTTTTTGCTGACTTTGGAAGACATTTTTTTGTTCAGGAGTCAGGAGTCAGAATACCGCCGTTGGCGTCCCCAATGCAGCGTGCATGCCGCTTCGAATTCCAGTCCCAATTGGGTATGCCGCCTAGCTTGGATTTCTCACTACGCTAGGAGGCTCTTGGGGAGCTGCCGGAAGTGCAAGTTCGTGCCCTTTGCCTCCCGACTTCTGACTTCTGGCTCCGGACTTCTGACTTCTGACTCCTGACTTCTCACTTCCGCCTCCTGTCTCCTGCCTTCTGGCCCTTGCCTCCCTTCGATACCGTGCCACGTTGTGCTGGTGCTCGGCAAGGGTCCGGGAGAAGACGTGCCCGCCGTGGTTATTGCTCACGAAATAGAGGGTGTTGCCGCTCGCCGGGTGGAAGGCGGCACGCAGCGAGATTTCTCCCGGATTGGCAATCGGCCCGGGCGGCAGACCGGCGTGGCGATAGGTGTTAAAAGGGGAATTGAAGTTCAAGTCGCTCACTCGGATGATTCCAATGGGGCGATGGGCAAGGCGCGCCGCGTAAATGACGGTGGGATCGCATTCGAGCAGCATGCCTTTTTCGAGCCGCCGCGTGAAGACTCCGGCCACCAGCGGCCGCTCCGCGGGGTCGGGGGTTTCCTTCTCCACCAGCGAGGCCAAAGTGACCAAGGCGTGCAGGGTCCCCGTGCCCGGCAGGGTCTCGTCATGAAACTTCGTTTGCATAACGTGCCGGAAGCGCAAGATCATGGTGGCAATCACCGTGTCCGCCGTTACCCGCCGGGGGAATCGGTAGGTGTCCGGGAAAAGGTAACCTTCGAGCGATGGAGCCTTAGGATCCAAATCGTGGATGAGCGAGTTTTGCTCCGTGCGTTCGAGGAAGGCGTCGGGGTCAATGGCCAGGCGCTCGGCGAGAATGCGGGCGATATCGAAGCGGTCCGAGCCCTCGGGAATCACCACCGCATAAAGATACACATCCCCCGCGATCAATTTCCGGTAAACATCAATGGGGCGCAAGGGGCGGTCGAAACGGTATTCACCCGCTTTCAGCCGGCGGCGAGTGCGTCCCATCCAGTATCGGGCAAGGAAAGGCCATCGATGAGCGAGCACGCCTTGGGCGACAAGCAGGTCAGCAATGGCGGGGGCGCTCGTGCCGGAAGGAATTTCCAGCATCACCGGAACTGCGAAACCGCGGTACGGCCGGTAGAGGCCCCAGGCTCCCCAAGCCGCGCCCGCCAGGCACAGCGCCACGACCATCGCTGCGAGTTTGCGTTTCATCCCTCCGTTCCACTCTCCCGGCGACGCTCGTTTTCGAGGTAATCCAGATAGCTTTGAAGAAGCAGGACCGCCGCCATGCGGTCCACCGCGCGCTGGCGTTTCCCGATGCTCAACCCCGCATCACGCAGGGTTCGATTCGCCTCGACACTGGTCAGGCGCTCGTCGCGCAATTCGACCGGGCAAGGCAAACGCTGGCGAAGTTTTCGCGCGAACTCCGCGACAAGTTGCGACATGGAGGTTTCGCCGCCGCTGTGGCCAAGGGGGTTTCCCACCAGTACCAACTCGACTGAGTATTCCTTGACGAGCGCCAACAGGCGCGCTAGATCGTCGGCGATGCGCGTTCGCTGGAGGGTGGGCAGGCCCTGCGCGGTCATCCCGAGCGCGTCGGAGACCGCCAGGCCCATGCGCTTGGTGCCGAAATCAATCGCCAAAATGCGTGGAATCATAGTGCGGTGCGTTCGTCCCCGGATGCCAGACATGGATGGTCGTGGCAATCCCGCGACGCCATGGGGATGCTGCACCGACATGATGATACACCGCATTTTCACGCCCGCGCGCGAGTCAAGTAAAAATGCACCGCAGGCGTGATAATCAAGGAAAGAACCATGGAAATCAAAATGCCCCCGATCACGGCGATGGCAAGCGGTTGCAGCATCTGTGAGCCTGCTCCAATCGCCAGCGCCAGGGGCAACATGCCGGCCACGGCCGCGAGCGCGGTCATGGCGATGGGCCGCAATCGGCGCCGGCCGGCCTGCACCATGGCTTCTTCCGCGGAAAATCCCACGGAGCGAAATTTCTGCTCCGCGTCGAGGAGCAGAATGCCATTCTTGGCCACGATGCCGATCACCATGATGAGGCCCATGAAAGACGAAATATTAAAGGTGATTCCGGTAATCAGGAGCGCAAAAAAAACACCCGAGGTGGAGAGAATCGCGGAACAGAGAATGGCCGCGGGAGCGCTGATAGTGCCGAACTCAAAAAGCAGCACCAGGAATACCAGCACCAGAGCCAGCAGGAGAACCGTCAGCAGATCACGAAACGACTTCTGCTGTTCGCGGTAGGTTCCACCGTACACGACGCGGATGGAAGCGGGCAGATCAACGGCGGACACGGCCTTCATGACCGCCGCAACGCCCGTGCCCAAGTCCACGCCTTCCAGGCGCGCCGTCACCGCCACGTCGCGCAGCAAGTTCTCGCGGAGAATTTCCGTTTGTCCCGGTAATTCGGTAACGGTCGCCAAGGACCCCAGCGTGGCGGTCTGTCCGGAGGAGCTGACCAGCAGGGTATTGTTCATGGCGTCGAGAGAAGCGCGGTTCGCGGCGGGAAAACGCACGCGCAACGTCCGCGCCTGACCGCCCACCACCACGGGCGTGGAAGCGGGTTCGCCCTCCATGATGGCCGAGGCGTCCAGTTCCACTTCCTCCGTTGTAAATCCGGAACGCGCCGCGGTTTGGGGGTTCACTTGAAAAACCAGTGCCGGACCACTCGTGGCGTTATCGACGCCGTTGAGGATGTCCACCACCGGTTTCTTCCCTTTGATCTGGACTTTGCTGATGGCATCCGCCACGCGCGGGGCCCACTGATTGAGCAGGTTGCCATCCGGGGAAAACAACTTGATCTGAATCGGCTGAGGGGCGCCGGTCAGATCGCTGATCATATCTTGTAAAAGCTGGGTGAACTCGACATCGACTTGCGGCTCTTCTTTCGTGACCTGGGCGCGAACTTCGCTGATGATCTCATCGATGTCGCGTTCGCGGTCTTCCTTGAGCTTGACCGAGATATCGCCGGTATTGGCCTCCGTCACCGTCGCCAGCCCGAGTTGCATCCCGGTGCGCCGCGAAGTGCTTTCCACTTCCGGAACCGCCCGGCAGATTCGCTCGATATGGGAGACCACGCGGTCGGTTTCCTGGAGAGAACTGCCCGGTGGCATCACGTAATCAAGAATGAACCCGCCTTCGTCCATGGCCGGCAGAAGATCCGTTCCCAGGTTGCGATAGCAAAGGTAAGAAGCGATGATGAGCGCCCCGCACATGACCGCCAGCCACCGGGGGTGCTCCAGCGCTCGCCGCAGCCAGCGTTCATAAAAACGAATCACCTTGCCGAAGAATCCCGTCATGGAGGCATCCTCGGCGGCCATCAGACGGCGCATTTCCTCCGCATTGTCCGTGGCGGGAGTTCCGGAATCCTTCGCCGGCTCGTCTGCCGGGGCGGGTTCATCAGAGTGCTTTCTGCGCACAAAGTACAGCGCCAAGTTGGGCGTCCAAACCAGCGCCAGGGCGAGAGACGTGAAAAGGGAGACGGACATGGTCACGGCGAGGGCGCGAAAGAACGTGCCGGTAACCCCCGTGATCGAAATGAGCGGCAGGAAAACCACGACGGGCGTAATGGTGGACCCAACCAATGGGACCGTAATCTCCTTGAGTGCGCTGTGGATGGCTTCCAGGCGGCCTTCGCCGGCATCCCGATGCAAGACGATGTTTTCCACCACCACAATTGCATCGTCGATCACCAGGCCTACGGCCGCCGCCAGTCCCCCTAAGGTCATCAGATTGAAACTTTCGCCGAGGGCCTTGAGGGCGATGAAGGTCACGAGCAGGGTGATGGGAATGACTGTACCGGCCACCAGGGATGTACCCCAATCCCGCAAGAAAAGAACCATGATGATGGAAGCCAGAACCAGGCCAATCAGGATGGCATCTCGTACGCTGTGGATGGACTGCGTGACGATGGCCGATTGATCGTAAAAGAGGCGGAGATGCGCGCCGCGGGGCAGCGTTTTTTGGATCTGCGCCACTTCGTCGCGCACCTCCCGGGCCACCGCCACCGTATTGCTCTCCGGCTGACGGTTGATGCTGACCAGCACTCCAGGCTTCGTGTCGGCAGTCACGATAGTATAAACGGGCTTCACCGAGGGGCTGACCGTTCCCACTTCCTGGATGCGGACGGGCACGCCGTCTTTCGTCGTCTTGACGACGATGTTGGCAATCTCATCCGGCGTGTGGACCTGCGCGCTCACCAATCCCAAGTAAAGCTGGTGATTGCGTTCGAGGAGGCCGGGAGAATCGATCAGGTTCGTGCGCCGCACAGCATCGAGAAGGTCGGTGACGGTCACGTGGGTCTCGAGCAGCTTCGCGGGGTTCGGGCTGATCTGGAATTCCGGCTCTTCCCCGCCCTGCACGATCACCGTGGACACGCCATCCAAGCGGTTCAGGCGCGGCTTAATCTCATAGGTCGCCATCTCCCAGAGGTCGGTCTGCGGGGTTGTGTCGGAAGTAAGGCTGTAGCCAATGATGGGAAAACTCGCGAACGTGAGGCGATGCGTTTCGATCTGCACGGTGGGCGGCAACGAGCTCTGGACACTCGCCACGGCGGAGTTAACCCGCTGGAGGGTCTGGAACATATCCACGTTCCAATCGAAGTACAGGTCGATTTCGGCGGAACCGCGGCTGGTGATGGATTGAACCGTCTGGAGCCCTTCCACACTGTTGACGGCTTCCTCGAGCGGGCGGGTGATGGTCACCATCATCTGGTCAATGGGCATGACACCGTTATCAACGCCGATGATCACCCGCGGGAAATTTGTGGAGGGGAACACCGCCACGGGGATGGTGAACGCCAGGTAGAAGCCTACGCACGCCAGCGTGAGAATGAGGAAGATGATCGATTTTGAATGGCGCACAAACCAGTATGGCGATTCCGATTTCAAGAGCCAGCTCCCTGAAGCCCCCATGGGGCGCCCGAACGCGGCCGTAACGCCGTCGGCGGGATTGGGGTTACTCCTTATCCCCGCTCCCCGCCTCACCCTTCGCGCCGCCCTTGCTCTCCTCTCCACCCTTTTCCGGTTCGGGGGCGGGGGGCGTTTCAATCTGCACCTTGGTCTTCTCCAGGACGTCGGGGTCTTCCTTGGAGAGGTCGTATGCTCCCACGGTCACGACGCGTTCGCCCGCCTGGAGCCCTTCGGTAACTTGCGCATCGTCGCCGTCGCGGATGCCGATTTTAACGCTCTTCTGGCGCGGCTTATTCTGCGCGTCAACGACCATTATGGAAGTGGCGCCGTCCGGGGCGGTCAGCACCGCCACCTCGGGAATCACCACGGCTTTCGGCACGACTTCCGCGATGATCGTAAGGCGCGCGCTACCCCCCGGCCGGATGCGTTCATGAGGATTGGCCGCCTGCACCCAAACCTCCACCGTGGTGCTACCCGGATCCAAGGCGGGGCTGATCATGGTCACCTTAGCGGAAACCTCGTCCGTAATTCCCGGAGCCGAGATACTGGCGGTATTGCCCACCTTGAGCGCCGCGGCTTGTTGCTGATCGATGTGCGCTCGGGCCACCACCTGCGAAAGATCCATCACGGTCATCAGGGGCGAACCCGCCGCGGCCATCTCTCCGGGATAGAGCGGCCGGTCGGTCACCACGCCATCGATGGGGCTGCGGATCTCGGCAAAGCTCAGTTGCGCCTCGGCGCCCAGGTATTTGCCGCGTGCCGAGGTCAGTTGGCCCTCGGCGGATTTCAATTCCTGCTCTTTGCCGAATTTCTGTAAGGATTCCACGTGCCGGCGGGCGAGGTCATATTGATTGCGGGCCTGGATATAGGCGAGGTTGGCATCATCCACGTTCTTCCGTGCCGTGGCGCCTTGCTGCAACAGGTTTTGTTGGCCCTCATAAACCTTCCGCGCCGATTCCATCGCCTCCTGGAAAGCCTTGGCGTCGAGTTCGGCTTTTTGAATTTCCTCCGGCAACGACTGCTTGGTGGCGGTTTCATACGCCGCCTGGGCCTGTTCGTATGACCCCTTGGCATCGGTCACGGCAGCGACAAGATCCTGATCCTCAAGCTGGGCAAGCAACTCACCGGCATGAACGTGGCTTCCGCGTTCCACAAAAAACTTGCGCACCGGCGCGCTGATCTTCGGCGTCAGAGCGGCCTGGCGGAGAGGGTAGATCACGGCATCCGTGGAGATCTTGCGCTCGATCTTCTCCGTTTCTGCCGTCGCCACCTGGACGGTGACGGTGGGCGCAACCTCACCGCCCTCCTTCGACGAACACGCCGGCCACATTGCCAGGACCAGGATGAAGAGACTGGGAATCACGTTAGAGGCGCGCGGGCGCCGGGCGCGCTGCGAATGAAATCCCCGCGGGTCCGAGATACATCTGCCCAATCGGGTTATCGAGTGGTCTGCCATGGGCTTGTCCCCAATCACGGTCAGAAGGATCCGGTCAGCGTTTGCAGTTGCGCCAGCGCCAGCCGGAAACGCGCTTGTCCATCATCATAAGCGTTGCGGGCCTGCGAAAGCGTGTTTTGCGCATCGACCACTTCCAGCGCCGAGGCCTGCCCTGCCTGGTATCTCAAGGTCGTCAGGCGCAGCCCTTCGCTCGCCAGGTTGGCGGTTTCGCGCAGGGTGTCGACTGACGACTTGGCAGTCTGGGCCTCATTGTAAAACGAATACAACTCGCTGATCGTCTGCCGCTGGGCCAGGGTCAATTCTACGCGCGCCTGCTGGCGGTGATACTCCGCTTGGCGCAGCTTGCTGCGTAGCGTGCCCCAATCCCAAACGGGCAGATTCAGGGTTATGGTAGCAAAATAGCCGAGATTGGGAAGGGGGCCTTTTGCAGGCTCAGCGGCCACCCGGCTGCGCAGAGCGAAGGCGTTGGCTTCGATACCATAATCAAGATCGGTGGTGATAGATGGAAGCAGAGCGGAGCGCGCGGCGGAGACGCCGAGACTTGCTTCTCGCACCGCTTCCATGGCCACGCGCAGGTCCGGGTTCTCGCGCGCGGCCATCGCCCGCGCGTCGGAGAAGGGCGGCAGGTTTTGCCCCTGGTCAAGGTCGTCGACCACGGAAAAGTTTTCGGTGAGGGTAGGAAAAAGCAAAACCGCCAGTGTCAAGCGGTCATTTTCCATCTGCAACTGCGCATCCCGCAACAGAGCCTGCTGCTGGTTAAACTGGATCTGGGCCTTGATGACGTCACTGTGCGCGGCCTCACCCTGGCGCTCCTGATCTTTGGTCATGGTCAGGAAGCGCTCCGACTGTTTCAGGCTCTCCTGCGCGGTTGCGTACTTTCGCGGGGACACGACCAGGGCGTAATAGTCTTTGGTGACGGTGACCTTCAACCCTCGGCGCGCGATTTCGGCTTTAGCCCGGGCCAGCGCCTCCAGGGCCGCGCCCCTTCGGTCCCCCAGCATGGTCAGCGTGCTTAGGGAAAAATCCTGGTGCACCACGCCCCACTGGCGGTAGACGTGGACGCCATCATTGGTGACGTACCTCCCCGTGGGAATCACGCCGTTGCCTTGCGTGAGCAGGGCGGCCGTTTCCAGACCCAGCGAGGGGAGCCCCGCCGCGCGTGCCTGCACGTGGTCTTCCTTGGCCATCTTGGCATCGGTGACGGCCGCGGAGTATGGCGCGTCGTTTTTCTCCGCGCGCTCAAGAGCATCTTGCAGCGTGATGGTTACGTGCGGGGAGGCTTGGCCCGGCTCCACCGGCTGCGCGAGCTGAAACTGCCATTCCCCCGAGCCGGGAGAATCTGGGTTCTGTGCCGCCAAGGGCGCCGCCAGCGCCAACGCACTCAGCAGGGCCCCCAGGACTGCAAGCATTGCCAGGCGTTCCCGGCATCGAACCCCGTGCCGCATTCGATTTGGGTTCGGCCGGGCATCCCTGCCGTTGCGGGTTCCGACGTGTGGTCGCACGCGCATACCCTTCCTCCTATTCTATGCTTTTGTTCAATTGAGTTCCCATGGTCGCGAAAGAAAGCACACTGAGTTCACCACTAACCAACCCTCATCTTAAAGCACTAGGATTTGAAAAAGCAGGCGGATTTTCCTGGGGTCATAGAAAACTCTAACGAACTTGATACGAAAAAGGTTACACTCAGGGCGTACCAAACGATTGCCCTGTCCCCATGCGGCCGCGTCATCGTCCGGGAGGAATATGCCAACCGCAGGTTCGCAGGTCTTCCGTCGGTTTTCTCTAGATTTCATTTCCAGTTGCGAATATCATCGTTCCCTTCTGGATCGGTCGGGACGGGCGGAGGTTGCTCCCTCCCGGCCGACGGTCACAGGAGAAAAGGCTCTAAGGAGTTCCGACATGAAACGAGTGCTCGTGGCAGTGTTTGGCTTATTGCTGGCATCGCAAGCAGGGGCTCAGGCGCCTGCGGGAAAAGGATGGATCGCCCTCTTTAACGGCAAGGACCTGAGCGGTTGGGTGAATAACGGACAGGAGAAGTGGGTCGCGGAGGATGGCACGATCCGGGGCGAGAGCACCGTGGGGCACTACGGTTACCTCACCACGGAGAAAACTTACAGCAATTTTGTGCTGCGAGTGAAGTTCAACCCGGAAGTCGGTAACAGCGGCGTATTTACTCGCTCGCGCATCACCGGCAACTCGCCCCAAACCGGTCCGGATATCGAAGGCATGCAAGTGGAAGTGGACCCGACGCGCAACACGGGCTCGATTTATGAGAGTGGTCATCGCGGCTGGGTGGCGATGGGCACGCCCGAGTGCGAGCATGCGATCAAACCCGCCCAATGGAACGAGCTGGAGATTCGGGAGGAGGGAGTCCACTACGTCACCCGCTTGAACGGCGTGGCCTGCGTGGACTTTACCGATCCCCATCCGAATTTCACCGAGGGCGTTATCGGTTTGCAGCTCCACACCGGCGGCGGAGTCAAAATTCGGTTTAAGGACATTTACCTGAAAGAAATCGGGGTTAGGAATTAGGGGTTAGGGATTGGGGTTGGCAGTGCGGGGGCGGAAGTTTGCCACCCCCGCCCCTAACCCCTAATGCCTAATCCCTAATCCCCACAAAAGGAGGAGTGGAAATGACCGATCAACTCAATAGCAAGCTGGGCCGAAGGGAATTCCTGGGGGCAGCCGCGGCAGCGAGCTTCATGATTATTAAGCCGCAGCTCGTGCGGGGAACGGCCGCAAACTCACAGGTTCACTTCGGAATTCTCGGCTGCGGAGGCCGCGCCACCGATGAGGGTTCGAGTTTCGTCGAGAATGCCGGGGCGCGGGTGACCGCCATCGCCGATCTTTTTGCCGACCAACTGGAAAATGGGCGCCAGCATTTCGACGGCTTGCAGCAAAAGAAGGGATACGCGCCCATCGACCCTTCACAACTTTTCAAGGGCCCCAATGCCTATCAAGAAATCGCCGCTTCCAAGGAAGTGGATTTCATCCTTATTACTACCCCGCCCTACTTCCATCCTCATCATCTCGAAACGATCGTCGCCGCGGGCAAGCATGTCTATTGCGAAAAGCCGGTGGCCATCGACGTGCCGGGAGCGCACCACGTGATCAGCATCGGCGAGAAGGCGCAGGGCAAGATCAGCCTGGCGGTGGGATTCCAGATTCGCAATGCGCCGCCCATGGTGGAGCTGACGCGGCGCATCCACGACGGCGCGCTGGGGAAGATCGCCTGCGGCCTCGCTTACTACTATTGCGGCCACATCGACCGGCCGGAATGGCCCAACGCCTCACCCGAAGAAAAGCGTCTGCGCAACTGGGTGTGGGACCGCGAGCTTTCCGGCGACATCATTGTGGAGCAAAACATCCACGTGATTGACATGTGCAACTGGATGCTGAACGGCCATCCTGTAAAAGCCGTGGGCCTGTGCGGGCGCAAGATTCGCACGGACGCCGGGGACTGCAAGGACAACTTCAACGTGCTCTTTACCTATCCGGACGACGTGCAAATCAGCTTCGGATCCACCCAATTCGACGATCCTACTTTTGACGCCGCCGTGCAATTGTTCGGATCCGATGGCAGCTCCGAGTCACACTACGATTGGCGTGTCAACATTGCCGGCAAAAACAAATGGGATGCCGGATTGAGGCCCAGCGGCGGGGTGGAATTCTCCGCGGCGGGAAGATTCGCGGGCGCGCTCGACCAGGCCGACTCCGAGAAGGAGAAGGCGTTTGTGAACAGCATCACCAGCGGCCAATTCCTTAACCAGGCGGCGCTGGGCGCGGAATCAGCGATGAGCGCCATCCTGGGCCGCAACGCGGCTTATTCCGGAAAAGCTATCACTTGGGATGAGCTGCAAAAGTCGAAGGAAGTGTTTAATCCTAAGATCGATATTACGAAGTTTGCGTAGTTGTCCTTGGTCCGTGGTCCGTTGTCCTTTGTAAGTGACCACCGACAACGGACTGCGGACATTACACTTATTCTGCCATCCTCGGAGGACATTATGAAGAATAACCCATCGCGTCGCGACTTCCTAAAGGTTTCCGCGGGCAGCGCCCTGGTATCGCTGGGGCCGGTTGCGGCAAACTTCGCGGGGCCGGCGCCCGCGCCCCCTCCCGCCAGTGGGCGCCTCAAGAAGGCTGTGCAGATTTACATGCTGCCCAAGGAATTGAGCTACGCCGACCGCTTCAAGCTTGCCGGCGACGTAGGATTCGAGGGCGTAGAAGGCCAAACCATGGAGGATCCCAAGGTGGCCGAGGAAATCAAGAAGGCCTCGGAAGATGCCAAGGTCCCCATTCATTCCGTCATGAACATGGCCCACTGGGACAACCCACTCTCCTCCAGTGACCCCGCCGTGGTGAAGAAATCGCTCGATGGCATGAGGACCTCGCTCCATAACGCCAAGCTCTGGGGCGCGGAAACCGTGTTGCTTGTTCCCGCCGTCGTCAACCCGGAAACGAGTTACCAGGACGCCTGGACGCGCTCGCAAAAGAATATCCGTACCCTGATTCCGCTGGCGCAAGAATTGAAGATCATCATCTGCATCGAAGAAGTGTGGAACAAGTTCCTGCTCAGCCCGCTCGAGATGGCGAAGTACGTGGACGAATTCAAGAGCCCCTGGATCAGGCAATACTTTGACGTGGGCAACGTGGTCCTTTACGGCTATCCGCAGGACTGGATTCACACGCTCGGCAAGCGCTTCGCCAAGGTGCACTTGAAGGACTTCAAGATGGGTAAGGGCTGGGACCCGGTCACCGCTCGATTCGTGAACCTCGGCGACGGGGATATCGATTGGGCCGCGGTGCGCAAGTCGTTTGCCGACGTCGGCTATACTGGGTGGACCACGACGGAACTTGAGGGGGGCGACGAAGCCTACCTGCGCGACGTGGCTAAGCGCGTCGATAAGCTGGTTCTGGGAGTGTAGGGGCCACTCTTGTTTCCTACACTCAGGTTGGGTAATGGGGATCGATGACCCCGATTACCTCATGAGCACCTTTGCGTGTTGGCCTCTTTGAAAGCCTTTTCAAACAGGTCCTTGACATGCAACTCGCGGGCCCATTGTTTTAGATAGGCGAAGTCCAAGGTGTTGGCCTGCACCTTGAGAATGCCCACGACGTCCTTCCACTGATTTTCAGAGACTCCGCCCCCCGCGCGAAACCACTCAAGCTTTGAGAGGATGGTGTCCTCCGCCGTTGCAACGTATGCGGGGGCAATCGATTCTTTTAGAAGGAGTCGAGGCTGGCGTCGGGAGAACTCTTGTTGGCTGAAACGCCTGTTCCGCAGCGGAAAGAAATCTATTTTGAGGGAGGATTCCAGATGGATGAGGTTGAATGAACCGCCCCTTTGGAGAGCCCGGCGGATTGAGGCGCGATCCAGATAAAATTCTGGCGCGAATGCGGCGGCGAACGGCTCGACTTGATCCGGGCCCAGGGCCACAACCAGATCGCCATCCTGGGTCGTTCGCACGAAGGCGTGAAAGGAGCTCGCCGCCGATCCGCTGACCATGTAAGGAATTCTCAACTCCTCCAGCTTGGAAATTACCCGTTGAAGGACATCGAGAATTTCCATTCGTCTACCTGATGGTGGGAGGATCGGGTTCAGGCCCGTACACTTGAGTAGCCAATTCGGGCCCCAGAAGAATTGTTGCCAGCCGTCGCCGAAGTTCTTGTGGGGAGGCAGCGGGGAATCGCTCGCGGAGACCCGCGAGGGCTACCTGCCGCATCGCCATATTCAAGTCATTCCACAATTGGAATTTTCGCCATGAAGGCATCGAGCGGAGGATTTCAATTTGCACGCGCTCCGCGTCCACCGAAGTGTCTGTAAGCCGTGTCGCCATGCGTCCCGAATCTTATCATACTATTGTCCCTCGCCCAGGCTCACGAGGTGCGCTGGTGCTTCTTGAGGTCATTGCCCCAGGACAACGCCCCCATCCAATTCCCTCAGGTGAAGTTGAGGTGTAGGGATGTAGTTTCACCCGCGGGCAGGAGGTAGCGCGCCAGGCCGCTGGGCGCGGCGGATCCCGCGATGGGTTTGAGCGTTAAGGTCTCTCTCTGATCTACCACCAATTCTCCTTCACAACCCGAAGGCAGTGTCAGCGTCAGCTCCCGGCTTCCGATTTTCCCCCGGCCGCTGAATTCGATGGGGCCTTGGACGGAATGAACCGTCAACTCGAGCCAATCGAGATCCGCCAGTTGCGGGCGGATCTCACAGCGTTTGAAGCCGGGAACCAACGGATTGATTCCCGCCAGGCTCATGGTGGTGACGTAGAGTGGGGCGACGGGGCAATGGCTCCATTCATCGCCGGTATCCGGCTTGGCGTGCCAATTCTCCTGAAGGGTGTTATTCAACAGCACCGATTCCATATTGGCCCAGCGCCCGCGAAACTCCTTCACAATGACATCCGCGCGGCCTCCCTTACCCAGCGCCCACAGCCGCCAACCCGCATTGGCGGGATATGAATAGCCCATCTCCGGCGGGCATTCGGCGAGCACACGCAGCGCGGCTTCCGTCCGCCCCTGGGGGCATTGGTCAAACAGAATGGCCGTGGCCAGCGAGCGGTCGCACATGCGCGCAGAGCCTTCCTCTCCGAGCCAGGGGAGATTATTGATGAAAAGATTCTGCTCGGGGTTCCAGAAACGCCGCACGGCGGCGTCTTGAAGGTGGCGGCCGAGATCGCGGGCGGCCTGCGCGCGGCTCTGGTCGCCGAATGCGTCGCAGAGGCGCGGCAGGGCATTTTGCAGCATGGCGGCGGCATAAAGATTGAACGCGCATTGCTTGTGCCGTTGCCGCTGGTAGGCAATATGATCGATCCACACGGAGGGAACCCCCAGGTTCTCGACCGGCAGAAGGCCGTCCGCGCCCATGATGCTCTCGAGATATTGCGCGAAACGCAGCAGGCGTGGATAGGGCTCGCGGAGATCGTCGAGATCGCCGGAATAGAGGTAATGATAGAAGCAGTCAAAGTTGAAACCCACCCCGTGGTCGAGCAGAGGCCCCCACGAGGTGAGTTGGAGCTGCCGCTCGAAAAGGCGCGCCAGGCGATCGTAGGCCGGCCAGGTATCGAGGAAAAACCCTTCCTGCGTTAACCCCTGGCTGTAGGTGGCCACGAAGCGCGCCGGAAGCCGGGTATCACCCAAGTTGAGATGGAGAGGGTGGAGCTGATGGCCGCAATCCCCGCTGTATTGCTGCCGCTCCCGCCCCCCGCCGTCCATGACGGTTTCTTGCGCGCAATTGTTCATGGTATTGATGGTGGCGTCGATCAAGCGCTGGAGGGGCGGCTCCGAGACTCGTACCTTGGGTGTGTGCGGCCAGGGGAAAGCCCTGCGGCGGATGCCCACTCCCGATACGGTGACTTTGCCGGCGGCCCCGCGAATGTGCAGTTGCACCCATCGGCAACTTTCAAAATCAAACGTTTCAAAATGATTGATACCTTCTCGGCAGATGAAGCGGGTCCAACCGTTGAAGTGCGTGTTGAGCAGGGCCGGTCCGCCCACCTCGTGCGCCTCCTGAACCATGAGTTCGATGGTCGTGCCGGCCGGAGCATCGATCGAGAAATAGGGCCAGCCCACGATCTGCTCGGCAAACTCAAAGGTCAGGGCCGCTCCTCGCCGGCCATCGAGCTCGACCTCCCATGAGCCGGGGGCGGCCTCTTTCGCCGAGGCCTGTCGGTCCGGGCGGAAGCTCTGCGGGGGCATGAATTCAAAATACTCCTCCGGGGAACGAACCCACTCGAATCCAACACGATTCGGCGAGGCGGGCGGCGGGGACAAGGGTCTCACGCATCAGAGGTATGCTGCGTGCCCGCAGTTGCGATACTTTGCGGTCACCTTCGAAATCCAACATATATTCCGGGTAAGAGGAACACGTTGCCGGCTTGTCCGCCGGGCAATCGAGCGGCATGGCGGGGAGCCAGTCCTGGTTGGGAATGAAATCGGTGGTCGCCCAGCCATAGGGAAAAAGGCGCGCATCAAACTCCTCCTGAAGACTGCGCAGGTACCAACGCTTGTAATGGCCGGGTTTCCAGGCGCGGGCGAGGAACGCTTGCCAGGTTTCGTCCGAGACGATGGTTTGCTTCTCGCCGTGAGCGGTTTCAATTTCCAGGCGGAAGATGAATCCACACTTTCCGCCCGGCCATGTGCCGTCTCCCTGGCCGAAAAAGAGCACTTGCGCGCCCAGGGTGTTGGGGCCGGCGTGTAGAAGCGCGGTCAAATCCATGGGATCGGCTTCCAGCCAGCGTGGATCGCACGGGGCCGGACCCCACTGCACACGTTGGCCATTGACCTGCAGCCGGTAGCGGCTGTCGGCGGCCACCCACCCCTGGGCACGAATCGGCTTTTCCGGCAAGTCGAGTTGGCGGCGGAAGAGCACAAAGGTGTTTTGCAGAGTGCGCTCCGACGGATACCAGATCCAGCGCGCCGGACTTAAGTTCAGCAGGATGGTCTTGGGAAGCGGCATGGGCAGAATGGGAGCTTGCAGGCCTGAAGTCGATTGTGCGGCAAGCGCGCGTGGTCCAGCCGGGGTTAACAGCGATCCTCCTGCCAAAGCCGAACTCTTAATGAAGTCACGACGTCGCATGATCCCTCCCAAAAATGGAACAGAATGGGGCCCCGTTTAAGGGGGGTCCCTAAATTTCCGGACAGAGTATACCCGCTTTGGTGGGGCCGTGCAGGCTTCCGTCAAGGCCCAATGGACTTCGACGGGACCCTGGTTTAGAAGGAGGCGCCCCTTGACAACGAAAGGACATTGGAAATATCATTAAGCGTACTTCTGGAGGTTCCGCCTATGGCCAAGGTTCCCGCCATCATTCCGATTACTGACCTTCGACAAGATGCAGCCGCCGCCATGAAACAAGTGAAGTCGTCACGGGAGCCGGTGGTCATCACGCAACGCGGAAGGGCTGCGGCGGTCCTGCTGAGCTTGGAAGCTCACGAGCGCAGCGAACACGAGCGCCAACTCTTACACCTGCTGGCACGGGGCGAACAGGAAATCACCGCTGGGAAGGGATTCGATCTGGATGAGGTGCTGGCTGCGGCAGACGCTCTCCTGGCAAGTGGCCCCAAGTGAAGCTCCGGTTCACACCCTCCGGACGAATCCAGTTTCTTCAGGCAGTATCCTATATTCTGCAAGACAATCCGCAGGCCGCCCTCCGGTTCCGCAAGAAGTCTGAGCGCACCCTCCGGCGCCTCAGGCGATTTCCGACGTCCGGCCGGCTCATTCCGGAGTTTCCGGATCTTCCCTTTCGCGAGGTGGTTGTTCCACCCTATCGTTTCTTCTACCAATGTGCAGACCGGGTCATCTGGGTGGTGGCATGCTGGCACGGTGCACAATTACCAACGGAACCGGTGAAAATCAAGACCATCTGACCGACCGCTCAATCCGGGGTTGCCCTTAGGCCCAATAGGGCGGTGGCCTCAATGTGCGGCGACGGGCGCGCCGGTGCGGGGCTTGGCGGTCTTCATAAAAAACATAAAGGGAATCATGGCGATGAACGTCCAGCCCAGCAGCCAGTAAGCATCGACATAGGCGAGCATGTTGGCTTGGCGAACCAGATTGCCGTAAAGCAGGCCCTGCGCTTGGAGGTGGGCGAGCGCGGGATTCGAACCCTGTCCCATGAGCAATTGTTGCGCACCTTGCGCGGCGGCGCGATAAGGAGCGTCATAGGGAGTGAGGTGAGCGACCAGCATGGCCTGATGGACCTGGGCACGGCGGGAAAGTAGAGTGGCCACATTGGCGATGCCCACACTACCGCCGATATTGCGCGCCAGATTGATGATGCCGGTGGCGTTGTTCATCTTCTCCTTGGGAATAAAATAGAACGCCGTCACGTTAATGGGAATGAACAGGAAGGCCATGCCGATGCGGGAAAAGGTCCAGGCGCGCACCGCCGTCCAGATATCAATCTGCAAGTTGAAGGTCGACATGTTCAAGAGGGCAAGGCCGGTGACCCCCAGTCCGAACGCCACGATCCAGCGCGCCTCCACCTTCTGGGTCAGGCGGCCCACAATCGGCAATGCCAGAATGGTGAAGATACTCCCCGGAGAGAGCACCAGCCCGCTGAGCAGGGCCGTGTAACCCATGAGGGTTTGCAGCATGAGGGGCAGCAGCACGGTGGTGCCGTAAAGCACGAACCCGAGCATGAACATGGTGAAGGTGGCCAGGAAGAAATTCCGGTCCTTCAACATACGGAAATCCACGATGGGGTCTTCGCGCGTAAGTTCCCAGATGAGCGCGCCGACCAGTCCCACAGCGGCGATCAGAGTGCAGCCGATGATGAAGTTCGAACCGAACCAATCTTCCCGCTCGCCCTTATCCAGGACCACCTGGAGAAAACCCAGCCCCACACTCAGCAACCCCAGCCCCATATAATCAATCCGCAGGCCGCGCAGGCTCCTGCGCACCAGGTAGGGCGGGTCGTAGATGAGCAAAGCGGTCAAAATGAGGGAAAGCACGCCGACGGGAATATTGATGAAGAAAATCCATCGCCAGGTGTAGTTGTCGGTGATCCAGCCCCCCAGCGTAGGACCGACGACCGGCGCCACGACCACGCCCATGCCATAGACCGCCATCGCCATACCCTGTTTTGCTTTGGGAAAGCTCTCCACCAAAATCGCCTGCGAAATCGGCTGAAGCGCGCCGCCTCCCGCGCCCTGCAAGATTCGAAAAAAAACCAGCAAACCGAGGCTGGGAGCAATGCCACAAAGGAAAGAGCAAACGGTGAACATGGTTACGCAGGCCATGAAAAAGCGCTTGCGGCCGAAGAGCGATGACAACCAGCCCGTCAGCGGCAGCACGATGGCGTTCGAGACCAGGTAGGAAGTCAGCACCCAGGTGCTTTCATCGACGCCGGCGGAAAGATCGCCGGCAATGTGCGGCAGCGCGACGTTGGCGACGCTGGTGTCAAGCACCTCCAGGAAGGTGGCGAGCATCACCGTTAGGGCGATCAGCCAGGGGTTGACCTCTCCGTGTTTTCGCGTTTCACTAAAAAGGCGGTCCATAAAAAATTGTCAGGCCACTCCGGCGCGCGACAGTGTCTGCGTTTGAATCGGGCGGGCATCCGATCTGTTCCCCGAAGGGGAGCAATTTCATTAGCCGTTGGTGAAACCCACGGATAGGGACCCTCTAACGAGAATCCCCTCGACCCTGAAGAGGTCGAACCACTTCTACCCCCGGTCAGCGCCGAACCAGATTCAACCCCGTCGGGGTTGGTAATTGTTCGGGGGGCATCGTCCCCGTGGGTTTCACCCACGGCTAATGACATTGGACCTCTTCGAGGTCCCCCGATCCTCTAATTTGATTTCCTGTATTCCCAAAAGCCCTGAGCCTGCCTGTTAACTCGAATCGAATCGTCGCCTCTCCGGCGGCGCGGCGCGCGGGTCCATCCGGCGCGCCTAATGCACGCTGATGGGCGCTCCGTGCGGCCGGCTCTTTTTCATCAAAAACATCAGGGGGATTAAAGACAAGAACGTCAGCCCCATCAGCCAGAAATCATCGACGAAAGCCAGCATCGTGGCATGCCGCTGCAAAAGTCCATAGGCCAGGCCTTGTGCCTGGGTCTGAGCGTCCGTGTAATTGGATCCGGCCGTAAACAGGATCCTTGCCGCGCCATTCACCATCGCCTGATAAGCGGAATCGAGAGGCGTCATGTGGCCGAGAAGCATGCCCTGATGGAACTGGGTGCGGCGCGCCAGCACGGTCACGACATTGGCAATCCCCAAGCTGCCACCGATATTCCGCGCCAGATTGATAATTCCCGTAGCGTTATTGAATTTCTCTTTGGGGATAAAGTAGAACGCCATGACGTTGATGGGCACAAAGAGAAAAGCCATCCCCGCCGATTGATAGATTCGCGCCATCATCGCCGTGTGAAAATCGATATCGAGGTTAAACGTGGCCATGTGAAACAGCGAGGAGGCCACGATCACGACGCCGATAATCACCAGCCAACGCGCCTGGAACCGCGTGAGCAACTTGCCCACAAGGGGCAGCATGATGACCACGATGATTCCTCCCGGCGAAAGCACCAGCCCGCTCAGCAGCGCCGTGTACCCCAGCAGGGTCTGAAGAAAAATGGGGAGCAGGGCGGTGCTGCCGTACAGGACAAACCCCAGCAGAAACATCGTCAGGGTGGCGAGAGCGAAATTCCGGTCTTTCAGTAGCCGAAAATCCACGATGGGATCTTGGCGCGAGAGTTCCCAGACCAGGGCCGCGACCAACCCGACGACCGACAGAGCGGCGCAGGCAACGATGAAGTGCGATTCAAACCAGTCCTCGCGCTGTCCCTTATCCAGAACCACTTGCAGGAATCCCAGGCCCACACTCAGCAGGCCCAGGCCAATGAAATCAATGCTGATTCCCGCCTTAAACTTTTTGCGCACCAGGAAGGGCGGGTCAAAGATCAGGAAGAAGGTAAGGATCAGCGAGATCACTCCCACCGGAATATTGATGAGGAAGATCCATCGCCAGCTATAACTGTCGGTGAGCCAGCCCCCCAGGGTGGGACCGATGATGGGCGCCATGACCACGCCCACCCCGAACATGGCCATCGCCATGCCTTGCTTTTCCTTGGGAAAACTCTCCAGCAAAATGGCCTGAGAGATGGGCTGCAACGCTCCCCCTCCGGCGCCTTGCAGGATGCGGAAAAACACCAGCCATCCAAGACTGGGCGCCAGCCCGCAGAGCATGGAGCTGATGGTGAAGATGGCCACGCAAGTCATGTAGAAGCGCTTGCGGCCGAACATGGTAGAGAACCATCCCGTGAGCGGGAGCACAATGGCGTTGGAAACCAGGTAAGAGGTCAGGACCCAGGTACTCTCGTCAACACCAGCGGATAGGTTGCCGGCGATATGGGGAAGCGCCACATTGGCCACGCTGGTATCGAGCACTTCCATGAAAACTGCCAGCATCACCGTGAAGGCCACCAGCCACGGGTGGGTTTCTCCGTTTTGTCGAGCTCGCGCGAACAGGTGCTTCATGACAAGTTTCGATCCTATTGTGGCATGGCCATCTTGGCCATGATCGGACACGGGCGAGACGCCCGTGCCACGACTTGAATCAAGCCGCTTTGGCCCTGGCACTGTGGAGGGCCGAGAGAATAATGGCGACCGCCTGTTTTTCCCCCAGACACGAGGAAATCATCAAATGGTACAGATGGCGATTCTGCCAGTCTGCGCCATAGTGATTGCGGACGTAAGCAGCGCGGGTTTCGTCTTCCGCAACCATTTTCTTCTCAGCCTCGGCTTTCGACAGTCGTGGGTCGCGGCGGAGTAAACGCGCCAGCCGTTCGCCTCGCGGCGCGTAGACGAAAACGTGGAAAGCATCCCCGCGCTGCTGGAGAATGCACTGGCTCCCCCGTCCCACAATCACGCAGTCGCCAATCTCCGCTGCCTCCTCAATAATCCGACGGGTCATTTGGGCCGCAACCTCGGCATCAAACCGGTCCGGCAAGGGGCCTCGAATGTATCCCCTCAGTCCCCCATACTCCCGGAGCTCCTCGGCCAGCCGGTTGAGCCAAGGGTCATTGCGCTCATCGAATTTCTCCACAACCTGCGGTTCAATCCTGGCGGCTTCCGCGATCTTTTCCACCAGGCAGCGGTCGAGCAGTTTCCATCCCAGATGGTCGGCCAACAACTGGGCGATCCGGCCACCTCCGCTTCCATACTCTCGCGCGACAGTCACGACGCGGTACATGGTTCCTCCAAGAACAGTGGCTAGTGGGTAGTGGCCAGTGGCTAGCAACTAACTACTAACCACCGCCTCTCTCTAGCCACTACCCACTAACCACTAGCCACTGCTTTCCTCACTTCGTGATGATGGTCGCCTCAACGTTCATGCCGGGGCGCAGAATTGCTTTGTCGGAAGAGTCGGGGTCCAGCAGAATTTTCACCGGAATCCGCTGCACCACCTTCACGTAATTGCCCGTGGCGTTTTCGGGCGGCAGCAAGCTCAGGCGCGCGCCGGTAGCGCCGGCGATGGAATCCACATGGCCAATGACGGTCCTGCCGTACATGTCAACGTCGATCTCGGCCTTCTGGCCGGGCCGCACCTTGGCAAGCTGGGTCTCTTTGAAATTCGCCGTGACCCAAACATCGTTCAGGGGGATCAGGGTGAAGAGCCCCTGGCCGGGCTGGATGATCTGGCCGGCCTCGACCGATTTCCTGGTCACCACACCGTCGCTGGGAGCGACGATGGTGGTGTAACTTAACTCCAACTCTGCCGATTCCAAATCCGCCTGGGCCTTGGCCACGGCCGCTTCCGCCGAAGCCTTGTCGGCCTCGTGAATGGAAACTTGCTTGTGGTTTGCCAAGGCCTGGGCCACCATGGCGCGCGCCTGATCCACCTGCGCTTTGGCCGCGAGCATGGATTCGCGGGCGATCTCCGCTCCCTTTTCCGCGGAATTGAGTTTTTCACTGGCGGCCTTCAGTTGGCTGTCGGCCACGCGCGCGGCGGCCAAGTAGGCGTCGTACTGCTGCTGGGAGATTTCACCCTTATCCACCAGGGGTTTCATGCGGGCCAGGTCCGCCTGGGCGCGATCGTTGTTGGCTTGCTGCGCCGCCATGTTATCGCGGGCATAAGCCAGCTCCGCCGTCGAATCCCTCTCGTAAGTAAACTTGGCCTTATCGTAATTCGCCTGGGCGCTGGCCAGTTGCGCATCGGCACCCAACGACGTGCTGTCGGTGGTTTCCCGCGTCAAGGGGACGCCCACGCCTGCCGCCTGCGCATGAGCCTCGGCGAGCGCCAAGTCCGCCTTGGATTTGTCCACGCGGGCTTGGTAATCGCGCGGGTCAATGCGCACCAGCACCTGGCCCTCCTTGACCGGTTCGTTGTCATCAATCATCACCGCGGCGACGGTCCCGTAAACCTTGCTGGCGATCGGCACAACGTGCCCATCCACCTGCGCATCATCCGTGGAGACCCGGTTGTGGTAGTGCATCAGCAATGTCACCACGACGATGGCCAGCACAGCCACCGCCCCGACGGCAGCGCGGCGGATCAAGGGGTCAGCCCAGCGCGAGGGGGGCTTCTCCGCAGCCTCCGGGCTTAACGGTTCGGCGCGGCCTAATTCTTTTTCCAGCTCAACAACGTTGGGATCTGTACTCGGCATGGTTAAGCACCTTTACTTGGCTTGTAGCGCCGCCCTTTAGGGCGGCACTTTTACGGCGTCTTGTCCGCTCTGGTTGTAGGGGTACGGCTTGCCGTACCCTCTCCATTTTTGTCGCGCAATCGACCCAGGAGGGTACGGCAAGCCGTACCCCTACAACCAGGCTACTTCGAATAAAGCCCTTCGATCTGGCCTATGGCGTGCGATAAGTCAGCCCTCGATTGGTTGTAGCGATAGAGCGCGTCAATCTGGTTATCGTTGGCGCGAGCCAGAGCGTCCTGCGCGCTGACGACTTCAATATTGTTGGCCACGCCCGCCTGGAAACGGTCGCGTGCCTGCGTGACTTCCTCTTGCGCCAGTTTCACTCCCAGATTGGCCACATCCACCTCATGCTGCGCCGCATCAAGTTGCGCTTGCGAAGTTTTCACCTCGAGCGCAATTTGGTTCCGCAGATCGGCGCGCTCCTGGTCCACCTTCTTGAGTTCCAGGTCGGCCTTGGCCATCTCGGCGTGAATTCGCCCCCCGGTAAAGAGCGGCACGTCCAAGGTGACTTGGTAGACATAAGCCGGGATCGCGCTGGGAGCCGACAACCCTTGCTCACCCCACGTACCGAGGAAATTGACCGTGGGCAGCCGCGACTCACTCGCTCCGCGCTTGGCAAGTTCGGCCATGTGCGCCTGCGCCGCGAGCGCCTTCATTTCCGGACGAGTCTCGTAAGCCTGCTCAAGACTCCGGTTGGCGTCCATCTCCGGTGTCTCATAAAAATTCGGCGTGTCCGCCAGCTCGATTTCCCGGTGGGGGTCCAAATTGAGCAGGCGCGACAATCCATAAAGCGCCACCTTTTGCTGGGTCTGGGCTTCCAGAAGGCGCTGCTTTTCGTTTTGCAGCTCGACGTTGGCGCGCAAGGTGTCAATCCCCGTACCCACGCCGTGTTTCTGTAAGTCACTGGCCTGGTCGTAGAGCGCCTGCGCCAAGTCCACTCGCGATTGGGCCGCTTTTACCGCCGCCTCGGCGCGCATCCCCGCCAGATATTGCGACACCACCATCAACACCACTTGCTCGCGCACGGTGGTTTGCTGCGCCTGGCTGGCGTTCACTCCCTGGTGAGCAGCCTGCCAACGCCGCCATAGCGTCAGATCAAGCAAGGACATGGACACACCCGGGCCTCCCTGAAAAAACTGGAAGGGGCCCGCGTGCTCGGGAATGCCTGGAAACCTGCTGCCAAACTGCGCGTAAATGTTGAACCGCATCGCCCGGTCAAAAACCTCCAAGCCCGCTTGCGGAAGCAGCGCCGAGCGCGCAACGGATTTGTCCTCCTGGCTCTCGGCGAAGCTCAGCGTGGCAATCTGCACTTGGGGATTTTCCTTGAGCGCCGTGGCCACCGCATCGTGCAAGGTCAGCCGCAGCGCCGCGGGATCCTGTGCCCGCGTTTGCGAAGTCGCAAGCAAGGGAAGCAAGACTAGCAAGAGCACATGAGCGACTTCTTGCTTTGACTTGTGGGGCGTTTTGCCGGGTTTCGCCGGAGGCCTTTCCGCACAGATTTCGGCAATCAATGACTTGGGCATGATACCCGAACCCACCAGTTGCGCCCCTCCGCTGGAGACCGAGCAAAGCAGTTTCTTTCCGGCGGAGTCGACGAAAGTCAATCCCGACAAATCCACCACCAACCCCTTGTTCTTATAGATGTCCGTGGAAACGTGCCAGCAACGCTCGAATTCCTCCACCCAGGGGCCTGAGAGTTTGCCCTCCAGTTTCAGTATGACCTTTTCACCGATGTCGCTCGTCGTGATGCGAAGCATAATGGCAGATCTCCTCTATGGTCAAATTCGGTAAAAGGCAATGCGGGGGCCAAATTAAATGCTTTACAACCTATTATAAGTGATTATATTCCATTAAATTACGAGTTGTGTAGGTTATGGAGGTGGGGGACTGACAAAATTATTTGCCGAAATACCGTCACTTGCCGGAATCCAGTCACCGGCAGTGGCAATATTAAGGCATTTTATCCTGCGCCGCTTAGGCCAAGCTGAGCAGCGCCCGGCGGACAATAGTGCGGGTGAGGGGAATCTTATAGCTATTGTCCGCCAGCGGCATGTTGTTTCGAACCACCAAGTCCGCAACCTTGCGAGCCAGCGGCTCGTCCAGCTTCGCTCCCAGCAGCGACTTTTCGGCCTCGGCGGCATGCCAAGGAACGGGCGCTACGCCGGAGAGGGCCATCCGGGCGTGGGACACTTTGCCGTTCTCGATGCTCACGATCGCCGCCACGCCCGCCAGGGAGAAATCAAATGAAGGTTTTTCCTTGAACTTCACGTACGTGCTGCGCGTTCCCGGGCGCGGGGCAGGCAGGCGAACCTCCGCCAGGATTTCCCCCGGCGCCAAGGCCAGCCCATACGCCAGTTTCTCGGCGGGCAGGCAATAGAGGGATTCCAGCGGCGCGGTGCGCTCGCCCTTAGGCCCAATCAGGCGAACCGTGGCATCGAAGGCGATCAGCGCCGGCGCCAAGTCCGAGGGGTGCGCGAAGTAGCAGGGGCCTCCGCCCAGAATGGCGTGGTAGCGGCTCTCGCCCACCTCGCCGTAGCACGTCGTCCCGTTTTTTTGCAGGCAGACATAGTCCCGATGGCGGAAATACCAGCACCGGGGCCGCTGGCAGAGGTTGCCGCCCACCGTGCCCGCGTTGCGGATTTGCACGGAGCCCACGGACTTCGCGGCTTCCGCCACCGCCCGGTATTTCGCCTGGACGATGGGATTCTCGGCCAGCTCCGTGAGCCTCACCAGCGGCCCCAGGCTCAAGCCGCCGGCCGTTTCCCGCAGGCTCGCGAGCCCCGGGACGGATTGCAAGCTCACCACACGGTCAGGGGTATTGATGCGCTTCTTCATGCGCCCGAGCAAGTCCATCCCCCCGGCCATCAGTTCCACCCGCGCCGGGTCCGTGCCCAAAAGCTCGACCGCCTCCTCGAGGGTGGTGGGATTATAAAGGAGAAATTGCTTCATTTCAGGCCTCCTTCTTTCCGGTGCTGTCCTAATCTCGTACCGCCGGCTTCCAGCCGGCACCGGAGCCGCCAAGATGGCGGCGTTACGTCCATCAGGACTACACCTTCTTCGCGGCGAGCGCGTCCAGGATGCGGTCCGGGGTCAGCGGCAGTTCGTAGACGCGAATTCCCAGGGCATGGGCCACGGCGTTGGCCACTGCCGCCGCGGTGGGCACGGTGCAGGGTTCGCCAATCCCCTTGCCCCCCACGTTGTTGCCGGGCGTGATGGGCTCGACGATCACGGTTTCGATTTCGGGCAATTCTTCCGGCCCGATCATCTTGTAATCTTCCAGGTTGGGATTGATGACGCGCCCCTCGGGCTTATCCATGGTGCGGCGCTCCAGCAGCGCATAGCCCAGTCCCATCATGACGCCGCCGTTAACCTGGCTTTCGAAGGTGGTGCGATTGATGACGCGTCCGGCCTCGTGTACGGCCACCACTTTGATCACCCGCACCAGACCGGTTTCCGTATCCACTTCCACTTCCGCGAATTGCGCGCCCCAGAGCGGAAGGTCTCCATAAGGAGCCACGTTGGGCAGCCGCTCGCCGCGGCCGGAAATGGGAGCGCCCAGCTTGGCGGTGGCTTCTTTCCAGGTAAGCGCTTGCCCCGGCTGGCTGCGGACGGAGATTTTGCCGTCGTCACACACCAGGTCCTCGGGCTTGGCCCCCAGGGCTGGCGCGAGCTTTTGGAAAAGCAACTGGCGGGCGTTGGCCGCCGCCAAACGGATGGCGGGCGCGATGGAGAGCGCCGTTACGCTGCCGCCGCTATCAGGTCCGATCAGCTCCAGGCTGGTGTCGCCGATGCTGACCTTCACGGCTTCCAGCGGCACACCCAATTCTTCCGCCGTCACCATGGCGACGATCGTCCGTGTGCCCACCCCCAGATCCTGCACCGCCATGGCGGATTCCACCGAACCGTCCGGGGCAATGGTGACGCGGCTCGAAGCCGGTGGCCCGGCCCCGTTCCCCCACACCGCCGTGCCCATGCCGATCCCGCGCTTGATGGGTGAATCCGTTTTTGGACCCATTCCCGTGCGCCGGCTCCAGCCGATTTTTTCCGCCCCGATCTGGTACATTTCCTCGAGCGCCAGCAGGGGCAAATCGACGAAATTCTTGCGGCGCAGTTCGAGCGGATCCATTTTCAATTCGAGCGCCAACTCGTCCATGGCCGACTCGATGGCAAAGGAACCCTGCGGATAGCCCGGCGCCCGGAAGGGTTGGCCCGCGCCCGCATTGGTATACACATCGCTATCCTCAAGCCGCAGATTCGGACATTTATACACCGTCGCCATCATCCCCGTCACCGAGGCGTCGCGGCCCACCCCGGCGGTCCCGTAAGCCCTACAATGCAAAGCGGTTAGCGTGCCGTCTTGCTTCGCGCCCAGCTTGATCCACATGGTGGCGTTGGGGCGATTGCCAGCCGCCTGATTTTCCTCGTGGCGATCGTAGGCGAGTTTTACGGGAGCCCCGGCCCGCTGGGCCATCAGGGCGGCCAGAGCCCCGTAGTTCTGCATTCCGAATTTGCTGCCGAATCCGCCCCCCATGTGCTGGGTAATGACGCGGATGTCCGCTTTATCCACTTTGAAGGCTTTGACGAGGTCGTCGCGGAAGCCGTTCACCCCTTGCGTCGAGGCCCACACCGTCAGCTTCTTGCCTTCCCACTGGGCCACCGCCGCGTGGGGCTCCGCCGAGTTGTGGAGCAGCACCGGGACGCGCAGGGTGCGCTCAATGATGACATCCGCCTGCTGGAATCCCTTCTCGATGTCCCCGGTCTTTTGGGGGTCGCCTGGCACCACATTGCTCGAGGCTTCCTTGTGAACGCGCGGCGCGTCGGGCTTGCGAGCTTCCTCATAATCCACCACGTGCGGCAGGCGCTGGTACTTCACCTCGATCAATTCCAGCGCGTCTTCGGCAATCGCATCCGATTCCGCCGCCACCAACGCTACTTCTTCGCCTTCCGCGATCACCTCGCGATCCTGGGGTTCGAGAACCGGGCCGTCCGCGACCACGTCCAGCAGGGCGCTGGTGGCATCAAACCCCGATCCTTTGGCAATCAGTACCACCGCCTTCACTCCCGCGAGCGCTGCGGCCCGCGAGGCGTCGATCCGCTCCACGCGCGCGTGCGCATAGGGGCTGCGCAAAGTCCTGGCGTAGAGCAGGCCGGGCAGGTCCGCTGGGGTGTAGTCGAGCGTGTACTTGGCTTGGCCCGTGACCTTCTCCGGACCTTCAATGCGCGGCACGCCTTTGCCCACGATCTTCAGCTTGGCGTCCAGGTCCCAGACGGGCAGCTCATTCTCGGGGACTTCAATCTCGACCACCTGGGGGTGTTGCGCCAAACCCACCTTGGCCTTGAGCTTCTTCTTTTTGGCTGGCTTCTCCTCAGGAGTCCTACCAGCTCTTCCCGCTCGACCGATTGGATACATTGTCGTACCTCCTGCGAATCCCTGCTTCAGTACCTCAGGAAACGTAGCGCCGGGCTTTAGCCCGGCATGTGCCGACCTCAAGGTCGGCGCTACGGCTTAATGCATTCTCCGAACACCACACTGGCTACGCTCTGGCCACGGCGCTCGCAGCCTTCAAAATGTTGGGCAGGGCTCCGCACCGGCAGTAGTTGCCGGCGACCGCCGCGCGGATTTGCGCGGAGGTCGCGCGCGGGTGCTGGTCCAGCAACGCTTTAAGCGACATAATCATCCCCGGAGTGCAAAAACCGCACTGGAGGGCGTCGTGCTCGACGAAGGCCCTCTGCAAGCGCCCCAGCAGTTTCCCCTGCGCCAGGCCTTCGATGGTCACGATCTTCTTCCCCTGGGCATTCACCGCCAGAGTCATGCAGGAGCAGACGGCCCGCCCGTCCATCAGCACCGTACACGCGCCGCATTCGCCATGATCGCAGGTGCGCTTGGTGCCGGTCAGGTTCAGCCGCTCGCGCAGAGCCTCCACCAGGGTGACGCGCGGCTCGAGCTTCAGGACATGCTCCTTGCCGTTCACATTCAGCTTGATTTCCACTTCGCCAGGCCCGAGCGGTGGGCGTTGGGTGGTGGAGGCCTGGGCGCGGCGGGCAGGCTTCACCAACATGCCCACCGCCACCGCCCCACCGGCCATTCCCGCCGTCTTCAGGAATTTCCTTCGAGAAAGCTTCTGTTTGCCCTTTTTGGTCTTCAACATGGCGGACTCCGAGGCTCCGTCTCTGGAACGTTGACCCCCCGGATCGAGACGGACTAGCGAGGATTGGGAAACTGGGACACCTTGTCCCCTGGGTGAAAGTTACACAACCGACACCAACACACCCAAGGTTGAGCAAGCAAATTGCCAAGTGGCTACGTCTCGGGCTGGCGAGGTGAACTCGCCGCTACGCAGGGCCAGAGAACATATGTGTGTATGTCTCCAACCGAGCCTTTTCGGGAGTATGGGTGCCGTTTCAGTCGTTTCCGTTATTGGGCGCGGATTCGTGATAACATCCCTCTTGCAGATTCGAGGCAAGAAGTGACGCGCTACACCCTGTATCTCGGCGACTGCCTTTCCTGGATGGAGAAAAAGGAAAAGGACTCCATCCACGCTATTGTTACCGACCCTCCTTACGGGCTGAAAGAATACACAACCGTGGAAAAGGAAAAGCTTAGGAATGGCAACGGGGGGGTGTGGCGGATTCCTCCGTCATTTGACGGCTGCAAGCGGCGCCCTCTGCCGCGTTTTACCGTCCTTACCGAAGGCGAACGTGCGAAGCTGCAAAGCTTCTTTTCGGAGTTTGCCCGTCGTGCCATCCGCGTGATGGTTCCGGGCGGGCATTTGTTTGTTGCCACCAATCCCCTGCTTTCCCACCTTGTTTATCTGCCGCTCATCGAAGCCGGCTTCGAAAAACGCGGCGAGATCATCCGCCTCGTCAAGACGCTGCGAGGGGGGGACCGGCCGAAGAACGCCCACGGGGAGTTTGCTCACGTCACGGTGATGCCGCGTTCGGGCTGGGAGCCTTGGGGTCTATTCCGCAAGCCGTGTGAAGGCCGAGTTCAGGACAATCTCCGCACATGGAAAACGGGCGGACTCCGGCGGCTTTCACCGGAGAGACCCTTCGAGGACATCATTCGGTCAGCCCCCACCCGCGCCGCCGAACGAGCCATTTCTCCGCATCCGTCGCTGAAACCCCAAGACTTCATGCGGCAAGTGGTGCGCGCCTCACTTCCCCTCGGCGAGGGAACGGTGCTTGATCCGTTCATGGGGGGGGGATCAACCGTCGCCGCCGCATTGGCAGTGGGCTACGAGAGTATCGGAATTGAAAGTGATCCGGTCTTTTACCAGATGGCCGAGCGGGCCATCCCCGAGCTCGCGAAATTAAGTGTCGAGGGTAAGCCCCTTACTGCCACGAGGGTCGATGTCGCCTTCCTTCACGAGGACGATTGGAAGTACGAAGGAAGCAAAGCCGGCGAAGGCCGAGGCGGGCGAACCCATACGTTCGGGGTTAAACTCCCCGCCCGCCGCTTCGCGGGCGCCATGGTCTATCACCATCCCAAGATCGTTCTGCGCCAAAGCAGACCAACTCTTGCCAATGGCGAGGCGTAACCTGCTTGGGACCGGCACGGATGCCCCGCCTGATTAGGCCAGGATTTCGCGGACCATCTTGGTGGTTTCACTGACCTGGTCCGAATACCTTGGGTAGAGGCCGATAATCGTGGCATCGGTCGGCTTGATGTTCTTGAACGCCCATTCGATGGCCTTATGCTTCTCCTCCTCCGACCCGCATTTGCGGCCCGCACTCAAAACCTTGTAGACCAGGGCAGGTTTGTTGACCTTGCGCACGGCGGCAACCATCTTGGGAGGATCGGAGGCAATCCAGCCCTCATCCACGGGGCGCGTGCCAATTTCTTTGATCCAGTCTTCCGGATGCCGAGTGAGGTAGTGCAACCCCGTCATGTAGAAATCGTTGGGAAAATCCTTCTCGCGCAGCGCGTCTAGGATGGCGGGATTGTGGGTGGAGATTCCCGCCAAGGTTCCCATGTCGTGTACCCTGTCGATGTAGGTTTTGAGCAGGTCGATTTTCCCCGCCCGGAAAAGGATGTCGGTGGCGCCTCCGTGGAAGGCAATGCCAATGGGCTTGAACTCCATCGCCGCCTGCGCGCACTTGATGGTCCCCTCCAGAACGGCTTCCGGCGTCCGCGCCATCTTTTCGTCGTAGTGCCAGGAAGCGGCCAGGCAGATGAATTGGATCTTGCACCCCGCCCCACGAATCTTGGGGATTTGCCGCTTCTGGTCGTAATTGAAACTGTACTGCCAGGTGTTGATGCCGGCCTTCTCACAATCCAGCAGTAACTTGACGATGCGCTCATCCGTGAACCATTCCAGCATGTGCTGGTCGTAGAGACGATTGTGGTGGGAGTATCCGTATATGGGATTGCTGCCCACGATGAGCCGCGTTACGCGGTGGGGCCCCAGGCTCACCGTCGGCAACAGATTGGAGGGCTCCGCCCGCAGCATTCCCGGCACCACCAGGCTGGCGGCCACGGATGTGGCGCCTTTCAGAAAGTCGCGTCGGCTGCTATCGGGTTGAGATGCATCCAAACTTTCGTGCGATTTGAATGAAGATGTCTTATCCATGATTTCCTCCGGGCGTGGCGAATCCACGAGAATGAAGATGCGACGCTACTACTCTCTCCGCCGTGTGTCAATGCCAAGTGCGCACAAGGCACGTCAGGGTTCCACAGCGTGACCGCCCATGGACATTTTGTCGCCGCGCAGGACAAAATGGCGCTCCACGTCGCCGTTGGCCCTGAGCCCGGCGGATGGGCTAGATAGCAATACCCTGGGGATGCTTACGGCGAGCTTTCAGGAGAGCGTGCCCGTCAACGCCGCGCAATGACCCCGCCGCCGGCAGTTTTGATTAGTTGGCCGGGCGGAATTAACCAAGACGTAACTTAGATTTAACCTGGATTTAACATCAATTTAACTTGACAGTCCCGCGCGGCCAGTGTACCGTCCTGTCCGCTTTAATTCTCTTTGTGATCTCCATGCCTCAGAGGTTCGCCTGATGCAAATCCTCGCGAGCTTCCGCACGAGTTTCGCAAACTTTCTGGGCTGGCCGCGCATTTCCGCCGGGGTGCCGGGGAGTCTGGCGCCGGGACGGAATGCAGCCACAGCGGGGCCATGGTCAGTGGCGTTCAGACCGTGGGTACCCGCTGGAAGGCTCCGAAAAAAATTTCCAGACGTGTGGCCCCATTGCCTGGCGGATTTCGCATATTAGAGTGGGAGCACAAAAAGCGGGCTGGGCGGCGTGAAGAGAGGCCAGGCCTTCGGTTCCAGCGACTCTATTTTGGGCACTGATATACTTGACTGACAAGATGAAATAAAAGGCAAGGCAACTTCATAACACTTTATTAGGAGGATTTTTTATGTCAGATGACCAGGAAGTTCGTCCGAAAGCGGAGATGTCAAACCAAGAGTTTTGTGAAGCTCTTGAAGCATTACAGAAAGCTCTGTTAGCTGGCCTCGGCTTTTCATCCTTTCGAGAATATCGAGATAAGGTTTTTGCAGAGTGGGAAGCTGTCGGAGTAGTTCATCCAATGCGTCCGCTTTTTGAGAAGTATCCATAGCTATAAAAGCTACCCATCTGAGGAACTCGTATATCTTCGTGCGTGCCGCCTCGTCCATAGTGCCTCCTCGTGGAAGCAGCATAGTATCACACAACAATAACGGTCGAAAATTCCCCGTTGCCAACTGCTGGCTTAACCGAAAAACCTGTGGAAAACCGATATAAAACCTAAGATTTCCTGCGAAAATGTGTTTCCATGTGGTATAATATAGATATGGATACATTAAATACTCCAACCACCCTCCAAGAAGCCATAATCTACTTCTCCAATCCCGCCAACTGCCACGCCTTCATGGTTAGCCTCCGCTGGCCGGATGGCAAAGTAACTTGTCCCCGCTGCGGCTCCCCGGATGTCAAGTATCTCCCTAACGCCCGTATTTTCAAGTGCTTCCTGAAGCATCCATGCCAGAAGTTCTCCCTCAAGGTCGGCACTGTCTTCGAGGACAGCCCTATCGGGCTGGACAAGTGGCTCCCGGTCATGTGGATGCTGGCCAACTGCAAGAACGGCGTGTCGTCATGGGAGATACACCGTGCCATCGGCGTGACCCAGAAGACCGCTTGGTACATGCTACAGCGGGCGAGGCTCACCATGCAGGACGTGCAAACGGGCGGAAAGCTCGGCGGGGAGGTTGAGGTTGACGAGACGTTTATCGGCGGGAAGGCCCGCAACATGCACAAGGACAAGAGAGCCGAAAAGATAACGGGGACCGGACCCTCGGGAAAAGCCATCGTAGCCGCAGTGCTTCAACGGGGCGGGAAGGTGCGGGCGACAGTAGTTGAGGACCGCCGCAAGAAGTCCTTGCAGCAGCTTGTGCGGGAGAACGTGGAAGCCGGGTCGAGCGTCTACACTGACGCCCTGAAGTCCTACGAGGGGCTGGACGAGTTCAAGCATGAAGTGATTGACCATGCGGAAGCCTATGTCCGGGAGAACGTCCACACCAACGGGCTGGAGAACTTCTGGAGCCTTTTGAAGCGGGGAATTCGTGGAACCTATGTCAGCGTTGAGCCCTTCCACCTGTTCCGTTACCTGGACGAGCAGGCGTTCCGTTACAACAACCGTGAAGAAAGTGACGACTCGGGTAGATTTTTATCTGTGATGAGGCAGGCTGCGGGAAGGCGGCTCACGTATAGGCAACTAACCGGAAAGACAGAGGTGGTGGCGGCAAGCTAAGTGTTAGGAGCAGGGAACTTGACCTTTGTTCCCTTCATACTCCGCTCTATGCCGCCAAGTTGAAAAGCTATGCTTCTCACAAACTGTTTGACGGGGGGAGTGTTGATGATTTCTTCATTTGCCACGGCCTCTTCGCACATTGTACGAAGTGCTTCGATTTGCGCTGCGGCACAGTCCATTTTTCCTTTGGCGAGTAGAGTTTCCACGAGTTGAAACACGTTTAGACCTCCGAATATGACTGTCAGGACCAAGCCCGCCCACCCTGCCCACTCTGGCAGCATCTTCCCCTCCGCAGTTTAGAGGGGGATAACATACCACATTACCTTCACTCAGACGGCTTTGCTTTCCGCCTCAGACCGCTGACCGCTTTCCTGCCCTTTTCCTTGATTGGCTGTTGAATCTTGGAATGAGGAACCGACAAGATGTTTTTCATCACTCCCTTGAACCTCTTCCAGGCTTCGGGACCTTCGACCATCTCCGGTTGACGTTTCATAACCCCATCACTCATTTGTTTCTTCGTCGTCGTCCAGCACGTCATCGACAGCTTTGTCAGTTTTTTTCTTTTCTTCAGCCAGCACTTGGTTAAGGCTTTCCAACCCCGCCTTGCGTTTCAATTCCTGTTTTCGTTCCCGTTCCAGCCGGGCTGGGGCGAATATGAAGTTCCAGACAAATAGCACGGCAAGCGAAGCTGCATAGACGCATCCAAATATACCCACATCTGTTAATACTTCCGTCCATGTCATATGGCTCCTCCCAAAATGCTGAGCGCTTGCACGAGCGATAAGGCTCGCCACAAAGCTGATTCCGAGAGTAACCCTTGCCCACTTGCTCGTTTCACGGTATGCAAGTTTGCTGCGTCCAATGAGTGCTGCGATGGGGTTGGACATGCGGCCATTATCCCACAAACACTTTTGACATCCCAAACTTTTTCCATATAGGTTAATACTGACTGAAAATGTTTTTTTGGTATGGTAGACTGGCGCATAACTTAATCCAGGAGGATTTATGAGCCTGAGAACCTGCAAGCTGGTGTTGACGTTTTTCCTGTCTCTCACCGTAGGCTTGTCGGGGTTGCTGCCTAACGTTCAAGCTTTGGCGCAGAAAAGCAACAACCATGCCGTCGCTAAAGTCGTCCCGGTAGACCAAGCGACAATACGGATGTGGGTCCGCTATGGCGACGAGTGCGCTGAGGGGGTGTTTCCACTTAATCCCCCCAACGGCTGCAACGGCATAAACTATGAGAAGTCAGCCGAATGGTATGCCAAGGCAGCGGAGCAAGGTAATACCGAAGCGCAAGTGAACCTCGGATTCGCTTATGAACAAGGTCAGGGCGTGAACCAGGACTATGAGAAGGCGGTCGAGTGTTATGCCAAGGCAGCGGGGCAAGGACAAGTCGAAGCACAGTACAACCTTGGTCATCTGTACCAACAAGGTCAGGGCGTCAAACAAGACGATGAAAGGGCGGTCTACTGGTTCAGCAAGGCGGCCCAGCAGGGGTATGTTGCTTCGCAATACAATCTGGGCAACCTTTATGCGAGGGGTCAGGGCGTAAAACAGGATTATACCGTCGCTTACTACTGGCTCGTACAGGCGGCTAACGGAAGGGGAGCAAGGGGGGATATAAGCGATGCCACTGGCGATGCCGCTACCCATGCTGACCATAACGCAAGGAAAGTAGCGCCGAACGTTGATGCCCAGCGCCTTGCGGTTCTCATGCGGGTGAGGTATTGGCATCCAATAGAGGGACAAACGTCTGAGCAAGCCGAAAACCTGAAGGAATTTAAAGCAGCGATTCAGGGTATATATGCGGGTCAGTCGCAGGCTACGGTCAAGGCTCTGCTGTTATCTCGTGGTTTTCCACCTTGGAATTGCTTCGGGCAAACGAAGGCAAGCGAGTGGCTATCCATTTGCAGCACAGCCAAACCTTGGATTCACATAAAACAATATCAACAGAGCAAGCGTTTTGAGATTATGCTAACTTTCAGCGTGTACCAACGAGTGAAACAGGTTGACCCGGACACGCAAATTGCACACTTTTTCAACCTGCCGACTGACCAACTTACAGATGTAGTGGTCCCCGAGTGCAGCACAGTAACAGGGACAGCATTGAACGAGTGTGATTATGCCGTACATTAAATCGACCCGAAATGCTTGGTCTTTCTCTGTATGCAAAGTTGGCGCATTACCTAACTCCAATAACTCTCCTGTCAGTCAAGTATATCAATGCCCTATTTTGCCTTGGAGACTCCTAAGGAGGAATTGCCATGAAAAGTTTGAAATCGCATCTTGAGGCCAAAGAGCGATACGCGGCGCGAAGGTTCCTCCTCCCCAAAGGGGATTCATCTACTCGGATATGGACCTTTGAGTGATATATGGTGCGGGATTGGTTCTTTGTTTGTTGGAACGCCAAACTCAGGGCCCCCCTGCAATCCCTCTTGTAGTCGTGACGGATTCTGACTCTCTGCGAAGTAGGAGGATACCGCAATGCATGACCGCTCTCGCCGCTTTCTTTCTCGTTTTCTTTTGCAGAGCTTTAGACGCACCAAGGTCTCACAGGGGTTCCTCTCGCGCTTGACAATCTGCAGCGTGGTAGTTGCCTCCGCGGTTGCCGCTTTCGCGCAAACCCCTAACAAGGTCTATTTTTCCGACGACTTCGAGAACGGCGCTTCAAAATGGGAAGCGAGTTCGGGCACTTGGGGTCTGATCACTACCGACTTCCGGAGCACGAGTCACTCGATCTCTGCGAGCCCCGGTCAGAATTATGCGCCCAATGCCAACTCCATACTCGCGATTCCCCCGACGGATGCGATCGACCTCAGCAACGCAACTCACCCCTATCTGTCGTTCTGGCATAAGTACTCAATCGCATCAGCATGCCTTGGTGGTCCTATTTACTGTACTTGGGAATACGATTATGGTTACGTTGAGGTCTCGACCAATTATGGAGTAGCGTGGACCCAGATAGCTTCCTTTACGGGAGAAATCACCAGTTGGACCCCGCAAGAGCTGGATCTGACCCCATACATTGGAAACAAGATACTGGTTCGGTTCCGTTTGTGGGATGGCGGTTTCGGGGCCGAAAGCTGGGGCTGGTTCCTCGATGATATCGAGGTCAGAGAGAAGGGGCCGCTGACGGTTGGCGTGACCGTTTCTGTCAGCCCATCGGGAGGCGGAACTGTTACCGGCAATGGAGTCAGTTGCCCAGGCACTTGCGCGGAGACCTTTCCATCCAATTGGAATCTCAGCGGGAGAGATTGGGCTTTGATCGATACCGACTACGAAACTCCGCCCGCCTCCATCTCCGCAAGCCCGAATGGGAATTATGCGTTGTATGCGAATTCCACGCTTGAGTTAGCCAATGCTGTGGACATATCTACGGCGACAGCCCCGGCCTTGTCGTATTGGGATAAGTATTCAATCGCATCATCCTGCCTTGGTGGTCCTATTTATTGTTATTGGTACTACGATTACGGTTACGTTGAAGTATCCCAGGATTACGGGGTGACCTGGACCCAGTTGACGAAGACGACTGGGCTCGTCTCCAGTTGGACCCCGGAAACGGTGGACTTGACTCCTTACATCACCGGCGGGCCGATATTGATTCGCTTCCGTTTATGGGATGGTGGTTATGGAAACGTAGGCTGGGGATGGGAGGTCGACGATATCGAGATCACCGATTTACCCACCGGCACGGTATATTTCTCCGACGACTTTAGCAGCCCCACGAGCGTGCCTGACTTTAGCGATGTGACCCTGACCGCGACTCCGAGTCCGGGCTATGCTTTACCCACTTGGACCGGATGTAACAGTACGGATGACAATCAGTGCATAATCAACGAGTATATTGACAGAGTTGTAATTGCCACCTTCACACTCGCTCCGGCGCCAACGATCAGCTTTACCGTACCGAACCAAACCTACGGCACCGCGCCGTTCACGGTTGCAGCAACGTCGAACTCGGCAGGCGCCTTTACTTACACGGTTGTGAGCGGACCGGCGACGATTGTGGGTGCGACGGTGACGCTGACGGGCGCGGGCACGGTGGTGCTTCAGGCATCCCAGGCCGCCAGCAGCAACTATGCGGCCGGAACCAAGCAGGCTGCCTTCACGGTGATTAATCCGGGGGTTACGTTCTCCCCAACTTCGGTGGCTTTCGACAATAGGGAGATCAACACGCCCAGCGTCGCCAAGAATGTTTTCCTCACCAGCAGCGGCACGACGAACCTGATCATTTCGGGTATCACGATTACCGGCACGAATGCCCCTGACTTCAGCGAGACAAACACTTGCACCGCCTCAAGCTACGCGCCGGGCGCCAAGTGCACCATCTCCGTGAAGTTCACGCCCTCCATGCTGGCCGCCGAAAGCGCCAGCCTCGTGGTGACCGACAACGCGTCGAACAGCCCGCAGACCGTCCCCTTGACCGGGACGGGCGTCATGCCGGTTGTCCTGAGTCCCACCTCGCTGAGCTTCGGCAACCTGGCGGAGAGTGAGGCCAGCGCCAGCAAAATCATTACCTTGACCAACTACCAGCAAGTGGAGTTGACAGGGATCAGCGTGAGCACGGGCAGCGCGGACTACCCGCAGACGAACACCTGCGGCACGTCCGTCGCCGCGGGCAAGACGTGCAAGATCACGATCAACTTCAAGCCCTCGATCGTGGGCGCGGACGACGCCACCCTGACCGTCACGGACTCGGCGTCGAACTCCCCGCAGACGGCCGCCTTGACGGGCACGGGAGAGCTCCCGGTGACGCTCTCGCCCGCCACGCTCGCCTTCGGCGACGTGGATGAGGGTGTAACCAGCGCCGGCAAGACGGTTACGGTCACGAATAATCAGAATGTGACCTTGACCGGCATCAAAGTGAGCACGACCAGCACGGACTACACAGAGACGAACACCTGCGGCACGTCCCTCGCCGCGGGCAAGAAGTGTACGATCACGGTCACCTTCAAGCCCTCGATCGTGGGCACGGACGACGCCACGCTGAGCGTCGCGGACTCGGCGTCGAACTCCCCGCAAACGGCCGCCATGACGGGTAAGGGCGCGACTCCCGTGGGGCTGACTCCCGCCAGCACCATCTTTGCCACCCGGACCGTCGGCACCACCAGTCTCGCCAAGGTGTTTACGTTAAGCAGCTATCTGGAGACCACGCTCACCGGCATCGTCATCTCGACCACCGGCGACTTTGCGGTTTCCTCCACCACCTGCACCACCACCTTGGCGGCCAAAGCGAAGTGTACCATCGACGTGACGTTCAAACCCACCCAGACCGGCGCCAGGACCGGAACGCTGAAAGTGAGCGATAGCGCCGCGAATAGCCCGCAAAGTTCAACCTTGACCGGCGCGGGCAAATAGCGCAGAACCATCAGGGGGCGGTTTGGCAACCGCCCCCCGCCTGTTCCCCGAAGGGGAACAATATCATTAGCCGTGGGTGAAACCCACGGATAGAAACCCTCTAACGAGAAACCTCCTCGACCCCGAAGGGGGGGGGTGGCAACCGCCCCCCGCCTGTTCCCCGAAGGGGAACAATATCATTAGCCGTGGGTGAAACCCACGGATAGAAACCCTCTAACGAGAAACCTCCTCGACCCCGAAGGGGTCGAATCCCTTCCAAACCCATCCATCGCCAAATCAAATTCAACCCCTTCGAGGTTGTTAAATCGTTCCGGCGCATCGTTTCCGTGGGTTTCACCCACGGCTAATAACATTGGACCTCTTCGAGGTCCCTCCGCGAAATGCCTCATTGATTGCACCTTGTTATTAAATCCTATGAGCGCGTGTAGCGCGTCGTGTAGGTCCGCGGCTTTTCTTGGCCGTAGGGTACTTCCAGCCGTCAGCACCGCGCGTCTCGAATCGGCGCCTTGCCGATCGCCTCAATCGCAAATCACCCATCACAAATCACAATTCTCTAAATCACCCGATTACCCACATCCCAGCTTTTTTGTGTTATCCTGCCGAATTCGATTTGGCCCAAAACTTTACCTTGGAGACCCCGCATGTCTGACTATCGTTATCTTCTTTCCGAACGCGAGATTCCCAAAGTCTGGTACAACGTGATCCCGGACTTACCCGCGCCCCTGCCGCCGCCTTTGCATCCCGGCACGCTGCAACCGGCGGGGCCGCAGGACCTGGAAGCCATCTTCCCCCACGCGCTGATCGAGCAGGAAATGACGGCGGCGCAGAACATTCCCATCCCGGAACCGGTTCTCGACGTTCTGCGCATGTGGCGGCCCACGCCGTTGCACCGCGCGCTGCGGCTGGAAAAGGCGCTGGGGACTCCTGCCAAGATCTATTACAAAAACGAGGGGGTCTCGCCCGCCGGCAGCCACAAGCCCAACACGGCGGTTGCGCAGGCCTATTACAACCAGGCCGCCGGCGTCAAACGCCTGACCACGGAAACCGGCGCGGGACAGTGGGGCAGCGCGCTGGCGCTGGCCTGCAACGTGTTCGGCATGGAGTGTATGGTCTACATGGTGAAGGTCAGCTTCTATCAAAAGCCCCACCGCCGCACCATGATGGAATGCTGGGGGGCGAAATGCGTTCCTTCCCCTAGTGAACTGACGCAAGCCGGGCGGCGGATTCTGGCGGAAGACCCCGATACCCCGGGCAGCCTCGGCATCGCCATCAGCGAAGCGGTGGAAGACGCCGCCACCCACCAGGACACCAATTATTCGCTGGGCAGCGTGCTGAACCACGTGCTGCTGCACCAAACCGTGATCGGGCAGGAAGCCATTGCGCAGATGAAACTCGCCGGAGCAACGCCCGACATCGTCATCGGCTGCTGCGGCGGGGGGAGCAATTTCGCCGGGTTGGCATTCCCCTATGTGCCGCAAAAGGCCGCGGGCAAAAATATTCGCCTGGTCGCCGTCGAGCCCGCCGCGTGCCCCACCATGACCAAGGGCATTTACGCTTACGACTTCGGCGATAAGAGCGGCATGACTCCCCTGCTCAAGATGGACACGCTGGGGCACGACTTCATCCCGCCCGGCATTCATGCGGGCGGCCTGCGCTATCACGGCATGGCACCGCTGGTCAGCCTGCTCCACCGGGAGGGCGTCGTGGAGGCGGTGAGCTATCCGCAACTCAAGTGCTTTGAAGCCGCAGTCACCTTCGCGTGCGCCGAGGGCCTGATCGTGGCGCCGGAAACTTCCCACGCCATCTGCTGCGTGCTCGATGAAGCGCTGAAGGCCAAGGAAGAGGGCAAAGAGAAAACCATCCTCTTCAACCTCAGCGGGCATGGGCACTTTGATATGGCCGCGTATGAGAAGTATTTTGCCGGCGAACTTTTCGATTACGAATATCCGGAAGCCAAAATTCACGAGGCGCTGGCGCACTTGCCCAAGGCTTCTTGATTTTGGATTTGCGATTTTGGATTTTGGATTCGGGGTTTTGAGGTGGGAACTCCCCGCGTTTCTAATCCAAGGTCCAAAATCTAACGGAAGTATGTATTTTACGCACAAGATCGTCTCGGGGGTTGGTGTGTCGAAAGACTTTGATGATATCTATCGTGCGGAAATATCTAGGGGAAGGAAATATCAAAAGACGCCAGAAAGAATACAAGCCGAGCGGCTAGAAAGAGAAATATTCAAGATATTGTCGGACCCCAATTGCTCTAGAAACCGCTTTATTGCTACTCTGCAACGCTATGAGTTAAGCAAGGCTCGCTTCGAGGAGTATCTGAAGAAGTTTGACCTTTGGGATCGTCGGGTCTTGTAGCGACAGCGTGCGCAGCCTTTGTGCGCCTTAATCGCTCGGCTGGGGATAGCTTTGCCAAATCAGAACTTAATGATCTGATAAGCCACCTCCGGAATTCAGCAGTAGAGAGTTTCTTTTCTTTTGCCATTGAGGCGCCTTGCGGACAGTTTGCTAAGCGTAAACAATAGCCCGCGTATACCATCCCGTCAACCGCAATCCATGCCTAATGTAGCATACGTTCGGTTTGTCAAGCAAGTTTGTGGGGATTGTGGTTGGCCTAAGTGAAGCCTATGCCATGTTAGCGTAAATAGATACTGCTGTGCGTAAAGCACATACTTCCGAAATCTAAAATCCAAAATCAGTTCCTGCCTATGTGTCCTTGCCGAACGCCACCACAAAGTACTCCGCGTGGGCGGCGCCGGGGTTGCGGATTCCGTGCTCGTCGTTCGACCCCACGAAACCCACCGAGCCCGGGCCCAACTGGGTTGACTTCCCGCTGATCGTTATCTCGATCGCCCCCTCCCGGACCAGGAACATTTCCTCGTGCAGGTGGTGGTGCGCCGGGTGGGGCATGGCTCCCGGCGCCAGCTTGGTCTGGTGGACTTCCAGGTAGCAGCCGTCGTGGAGTTCGCCCTCCAGCACGGGGCGGGATTCATTCGCACCGTTTTTATGCACGGGCATTTCGCTATATGGAAATACCTTGCTCGGTAATGCCGTCTTTTGCGCCGCAACCCCCGGAGCCGCGGCCAGCGCGCCCACTAGCAGGCATAAATCTCTTCGTGAATAGGTCATGACTCTCCTTGGCTTTGTTCCCCGAAGGGGAACAATATCATTAGCCGTGGGTGAAACCCACGGATAGGGACCGTCTTACGAGAATCCTCCTCGACCCCGTAGGGATCGAACCCCTTATTCTTTGAACTTGCCGCACAGTCAAATTCAACCCCTTCGGGGTTGGTAAATCATGGGGTTCACATTTTCCGTGGGTTTCACCCACGGCTAATGACATTGGACCTCTTCGAGGTCCCCCTCGAATGAGATTGGACCTCTTCGAGGCCCCCTCGACGGTCCCACCAACAGCATATTCCCTCCTCGGAAATTTACAAGTATAGTTACGGAGGACATGGAGACCCTCATGAATATGCCGGAAAAAAAGCTGCTGGTGGGAATCGATATTGGCGGCACCAAGACCGCCGTCCTGCTTTCCTCGGCCCCGCCGGAGGTCATCGCGCGCAGGCAGTTCGCCACCCGTCCCGCGCAGGGTCCGGAGCGAGCCCTGGAATTGATCAAGTCGGGAATTGGCGAGATGCTGGCTGAGCAAGGCGCTGACTTGAGCGCCATCGCGCGGCTGGGCGTAAGTTGTGGAGGCCCGCTGGACCGCGTGCAAGGCATCATCCAGTCGCCGCCCAATCTGCCCACTTGGGATGACGTGCCGATCAAGGCCATCCTGGAGCGCGAATTCCAAGCGGAATGCCTGATCGAAAATGACGCGAATGCCGGGGCCGTGGCGGAGCATCGATTCGGCGCCGGCAAAGGCTGCCAGAACATGGTGTTCCTCACCATGGGCACCGGCCTCGGCGCCGGCGTCATCACCGACGGGCGACTCTACCGCGGCTCGAACGACCTGGCCGGGGAAGTGGGCCACCTTCGCCTGACCCGGACCGGCCCCATCGGTCACAACAAGAAAGGCTCGGCGGAAGGCTGGGCCAGCGGCGGCGGCATGGCGCAGGTGGCTCAGCAGGCGGTGGCCGCGGCGCTCAAGAAGAAGCGCTCGACGCGTCTGGCGAAGTTATTTCGATCGGGAGGGCCCATTACGGCGAAGGACATCGGCGCGGCGGCCCGGCAGGGCGACGAAGTCGCGCTGGAAGTTCTCGAAACCACAGGCGAAAAACTGGGAGAAGTCCTGGCGATTCTTGTCGACCTGCTGAATCCCGACCGCATCGTGATCGGGGGTCTCGCCATGCGCCTAGGGGATTTGCTCCTCGAACCCGCGCGCCGCTTGATGAGGCGTGAGGCGCTGGAATTGCCGGCGCGCACCTGCCAGGTCATCCCGGCCGAACTTGGGGAGAGCATCGGCGATGCCGCCGCGCTCTGCATTGCCATGGGAATTTAATTCCCGGGCTGAGCGGGGGCGGGGGCTGCGGGCCTGGGCGGTGCGAGCTGCCGGCAGACATCCGCGACGGTATCCGCGGCGAGGTCGGCGGCGTGCCAGTTGTAGGTTTTGGGGAGCCACAGGGCCTTCTGCACGTCCTCGGGGGTTTGCCCTTGCTTCAGCCGCATCTGCACCTGGGCCACCAGCCACTCCAGGAACTTGCGGAAATCCACCAGGTCCTTCTTGCCGCTTGGGGCGCCGTGACCCGGAACGTAGGTGTCAACGTCCCAGCCCTCCACTTGCCGCAGCACCTCGATCCAGCTTTGCACGTTGCGCGAACCGATGCGCGGAAAATATTGGTTGTCGTAGAGTTCACCCAGGAAGAGCGTTTTCGCGGCAGGCAAATACACCACGGCGTCTTCGGGGGAAGTCCCGCCGCGCAACAAGCTGGCGATGCGGATTTCCTGGCTGCCCAGGTTGAGCGTCATCTTTTCATCGAAGGTTTGCGTGGTGGGGGTTACGTGGAATCCCCGCATGCGCGCTTCGAGGCGCCATCCCTGTTCACCGCGCATGCGATCATAAAGCTCCTGCCGGTACTGAAGCATTTCCGCTTGCGCTGCCCGGGTGGAAATCAGAGTGGCGAGTTCATCGGTGAAAACTTCGTTGCCCAGCATGTGGTCGGGCGCCGAGCTGGTGTTGATGACATCGCGGATGGGGAGATCGGTGCGCTGGCGGATTTCATAGAGCAGATCGCGCGCGTGCATCGGACTGTTGGAGGTATCAACCACCACCACGCCCTCCGAGGTCACGATGAATCCCGCCGTCGCCGGCCGGGTGAAAAGGGGATCGCATTCCTGATCGATTACATCGTCGGGAATCCACGCGAAAACTCTCGGTTTGACCTCCTGGACACTATAAAGCAACAAAGAGGCAGACCGACCGCGAGGAGGCGCCAGGAAATAGCCTGCGGCGAAAAGAGCCAGCAACAGGTTACAAGTTATGCGGAGCCGGGAGCAGGAGTGGGCAGAGCTGGTCCGCGCAACCTCTCGCCTGCAACCCATAACCTGTAACCTGTAACCTGCCTCAAATATCCACATAAACTTGCGCTCGCCAGCCGCGTTCGGTTTTTTCCAGCGCGAGTTGATGATAAGTAATCGCTTTGACCAGCAACTTGGCCTGGTGCCGCGATCGCTGGAATTTTTCGCCGCGCGCCAAGGCGCTCAGCGCATCGTCCTGAAGGCGCTGGATCCCAAAATCCCGGAACAGCCAACCCTCGGCATCGTGCAGATATAAGAGCTCGCTCAGCCAATTTACCAGGAGGCTTTCGGGATCAGGCCCGCAAACTTGCAAGGTCACTTCCTCGCAGGCCTTGATCGTGTCCAAATCCACGATCAGATTCATCAGCGCGCGAGCGGCGTTGGCAAACACTTCCTCGCGCGTCGCCCCGAAAGCCTCAAAGCCGACGTCCGCCGGATGTTCTAATGTGCGAAAGGGCTGCATCTCATTGCTTCCGGCCGGCAACTTCCTCCGCGGCGTTGGCGGCGGGCGCCGGCAACCCCACATCATACTGGAGAGATGCCCGCTTGGGTAGACACATTGCCACGTAGTGTCCTAAAGTGACTTGATACGTTTTTCGTACTCGTTGATCGCTTCCTGAAGCCTTCGTAGTCGTTCATCCTTTTCTGATCCCTCAGGATCACGGCATAGAGAGAGCGAAGAGAACCACGGTCGGTGGGCTTCAAAAAAGAGTGGGGCAAGGAAGTCGCAAGCCATAAATGAGAGCTTGTGGTAATATGCGCCGGTCATGGGACTCGAAACCATTCCCCAAGCGGTTCGCGATAGATTTCGCATTGAAGAACGCGGACACGCTTCTGCCATCCTTGCCAGTGACTACCCGAACGAGTTTAGCGACCTCATGGAGTGTCTCGGCGCGTTCTCGCTGAAGCGCAGCCATATCATGAACCCAGGCGGGGGAAGGTCGCAGATTCCCGAGATGATCGACGGATTTCTTCGTGAGCGAGGCTGGGGAGAGAAATCGTTCGATATTGCCATCACAGTGGATGGTAGCCCGGTTCCGATCCCGACTCATAAGATCGACAACTTCAAAAATGAGGTTGGGGTGGAAGTGGAGTGGAACAACAAGACCGAGTTTTACGACCGCGACCTTAACAACTTCCGGCTACTGAAAGAGCTCCGGGTGCTTGCGGTGGGGGTCATCATCACACGATTGAGTGAGTTAAGAACACTGTTCACCCAACTCGGAGAGTGGCACAAATACGGGACGACATCGACGCATTGGGATAAACTCATACCGAAGGTAGATGGAGGCGGCGCTGGGGGCTGCCCGCTTCTGCTGGTGGGGATTGGAGAGGCTTGCTACGATCCCCATTCGTAGCCCACGCATACGCCTTGTACGGGGGAGGCTCGTAATTATCCAATTCGTCACCCCATTGGGTCCAGCCGCGAACCCGGCGCCGACCGAAAAGCTCGCAGTATGGTCCGGGGCTGCAACGCTCGATGATGTCGTAAAGCACATCTGGTTTCTTTGAGTGTTCCTGCTTCCGCGTGACGATTATATTGACTTGGCTCCTTCCTGGCGCGAGGGTCCGCATCTTGCCCTTGATACCAAACAGGACCAACTCCGTCACGTTGCGGAAGTAGAACCCGACACCGCAACCGTCCGGCCCTCCATCCTTACGGACTTTGTACCAAACGATGTTCGTCTTGTACGTGAATCCCCACCCCTTCATGATGCCAAGGCCCTCGGCCACAAGCGCGTTGGGACACCACAGATAAAGGTGGCTCTTTTCAGTGGCGATCTTGCCGACCGGCAGCGCCGCGATCTCATCGAATGACATTGTGCTGTAGCGGTGGAGTCGCTTGTGCTCTGGCGCCATCTTCCCGGTACGGTTGGCGAACCTCCAGGGTGGGTCAATCAGGATGGTTCCGTATTTTCCAGTAACGGATTTGAGAATTGAGTCAGCGATTTGCACGTCAAGCGATTGTAACAAATCCATAGACGCGAGCAAGAACGTTCTTTGGTCTCCAATCATCAAGCATGTTATCGGCTGGTCAGAGGTTTAGCAAGAGGGCCTTTCAAGTGATTTTAGGACACTACCCTCGCCAGGGGCGGCTTGCGTTTTTCAGGCACGTCGAGTAGCATGACCACCTTTTCAGGTCAGTCTATGTCATCTCACAGTTCGAACCCGGATGCAGCGCTGTTGGTGGGATTTGGCGCCGGTCTTTTCTGGTTTTTTAAAGGCTTCCGCGTGTACCGCGAGTACCGCGTCCTGCTGGACACTCCCGAAGTCCCGATTCGCAGCATTGCCATGGGCCTGGTGGAAATTCATGGAAAGGCCAAAGCTGAGCAAACGGTGGCGAGCCCGGTGACACGAACTCCCTGCTGTTTCTACCAAATCATGATCGAGCGTTGGGTTGCCGACAAGAACGGCGGCCATTGGGCGCACGCCGCTACCGACGCGGATGGCGTGAGGTTCTATCTCGAAGACGGGTCAGGCAAAGTGCTGGTGGACGCACATCAGGCGGAGTGCGACTTGATCCGGACCGCCAAGGTGACCACGGGAGGGGCCTTGGGAAACTCCCTGGGGCGGCTGTTCTCAGGCCTGGGCGCTCCGGCCGTGGCCACGGGAACGATCGCCTCCCAAGTCGACCTTCATTCCTACGCGCAATCGGCGGTGAGCAGATTAGGCCATTCCGTTTCCTTGGGTGGTGTAAGCCTCAACTTGGGAGGGGGTATCAACCTCGGCAGTGGGTTTTCGCACCGCTATCGGTTGACCGAGTATTTGGTTCTCCCCGGCCATTGGTACGACCTCACCGGAACGTGCGTGGAAAATCCCTCCCCTCAGGACGAATACGACCGCAATTTGATCGTGAAGGGAACGAACGAGCCGACCTTCCTGATCTCATGGCGGAGCGAAAAGGAAATCAAACGGACGTTGCGCAATCGCGCCGCCCTGCGGATTTTTGGAGGAGCGGCTCTCGCCGTGGCTTGCCTGGCATTTCTCTTGGCCAGATTGGGATGGCTCTAACACTTTTTAGGAGGCGCAAAAAATGGGTTTAGGGATTCTCGTGGGACTGGTCGTGATCCTCTTCCTGGTGGGGATCTTCGCTTACCTCATTACCATTTACAACAGCCTGGTGCGTTTGAAGAACGATATCGACAAGGCCTGGGCGAATATCGACGTCCTGCTGAAGCAACGGCACGACGAGTTGCCCAAATTGATCGAGACCTGCAAAGGTTACATGCAGTATGAACAGAAAACCTTTCAGCTCATTACCGAGGCGCGCACAGCTTACATGAAAGCCGGTTCCGTGAGTGAGAAAGCTCAGGCCGACAACATGATTTCCGGCGCGCTGAAGACCTTGTTCGCCGTGTCGGAAAACTATCCGGAGCTCAAGGCCAACAACAACTTCATGCAACTCCAGAAACGTATCTCGGAGTTGGAAGAAAAGATCGCCGACCGGCGCGAGTTCTTCAACGATGACGTCAACACCTTCAACATTCGCATTCAGCAGTTTCCCGACGTCATCATCGCGGGTATGATGCACCTGCAACATCATGACCTGTTCAAAGTGACGGAGGAAGATCGCCAGGACGTTGATGTGAAGATGACGTAGGCATTGGGGATTGGTGATTTGCGATTGGTGATTGGTGATTGCGTGCAATACCTGCCGGCCGATTTTGCCCCAGAAGCTCGGCGATAAGTGGGCCGAGGCCTTTGCATTGATGCAGAAAAAATGCGTCGCCGGGCAATCACCAATCATCAATCACCAATGAAGGGAGCTGAATATGGTAGCCGGGGCCGTGGGCATCGCCGTATTGGTGGTCGTTGCGATCGTCATCATCGGGCTGGTCGTGTACTTAATCGGCATTTACAACAGCCTGGTCACTCTAAAGAATGACATTGACCGCTCTTTTGCCAACATTGACGTGCTGCTTAAGCAGCGGCACGACGAACTGCCGAAGCTCGTTGACACCTGCAAAGGCTATATGCAATACGAGCAGAAAACCTTGCAGGCCGTGACCGACGCGCGCACGGCCTATATGCGCGCCACCACTCCCGCCGAAAAGACGCAAGCGGATGGCATGGTCACGGGCGCGCTCAAGACCTTGTTTGCCGTGGCGGAGAACTATCCGGACCTGAAGGCCAACACGAACTTCATGCAACTGCAAGGGCGCATCACGGAAATCGAGGAGAAGATCGCCGGGCAACGCAGCCGCTACAATGAGGACGTCAACCTTTTCAACATCCGCATCGCCCAAATTCCCGCCAACTTCGTGGCGGGCTTCATGGGGCTGCAACCCCACGCGCTCTTCCAAGCCCCGGAGGCCGATCGCGAAGACGTGAAAATCAGCTTCACGTAAGAGTGGTTGTCCCGGCCCCTCCCGTCATGATGATCAGGGGTTTCCGCGGAGCGCCGCAGCGCCATGATGGAGCTGAAAACAAAAGGCCCGCTTGGGGGAGCGGGCCTGGGGAAAGGAGGAAACCTAAAACAGGTTCATTCCTTATCTCTTCTTTTTCTTTGCCTTTTTCACTGCCATATCTTTTCCCCTCCTTTGCTGGAAATATTGGGGTCTGCGTGCCAAACCACACTTTGTGGTCGCACACTGCATTGCCACTATATGTAGTAGGCTTTGGCCTTTTTGTCAAGAAGAATATTGCGATCGACAGATTTTTTTCGGATTTGCAGAGGCCCCCCATCCATGCGAAGGCAGGAATGCGCGCCCGCGCTGATGAAAACGAGGCGACGCAGTCTGGAACCCTTTAGACACGCGTTGAAGCCGCTTGAACCCTATGCTAGGATGGAGGTTTGCTTCGAGCGCGACCGCGCCAATCTACGGTTGGCCTTATATTCATAAGGAGTTCCTGGTGAAAATCTACGACGGCGAAAACATTCGTAATGTGGCATTGGTAGGCCACGGTGATACCGGAAAGACCCAGCTTGTTTCTGCTCTCCTCTATACGGCAGGCATGGTGAATCGCCTGGGCAAAGTTGATGAAGGGACGTCGGTCACGGACTACGACGAAGAAGAAATTCAACGCAAGTTTTCCATTAGCGCCTCGCTCGCTTACGCCGAGTGGGGGAAGACAAAAATCAATTTCGTGGATACGCCGGGTTACAACATCTTCATGCACGAAACGGAGGCAGCCCTGGTGGCGGCGGATGCCGCGTTGGTGCTGATCCACGCTGTCGCCGGCATCGAAGTGCAGACGGAAAAGGTTTGGGGCTTCTGCGACAAGTACGGCCTGCCGCGCGCCCTGGTGATCAACCAGTTGGACCGCGACCGCGCCAGCTTTGAGCGCACCCTCGAAGCCCTGCGCGGGGCTTTCGGACGAACCGTGATTCCCGTGCAACTGCCCATCGGCGAGGAGAGGAGTTTTCGCGGCCTCGTCGATCTGGTCCGCTTGAAGGCTTACCTCTACGACCCGGACGGCTCGGGCAAGGGCAAGGAAACGGATATTCCTGCCGACCTTCAGGACGCCGCCACCAAGGCCCACGAAGCGCTGGTGGAAATGGTGGCGGAAGGCAACGACAAGCTGATGGAAGAGTTCTTTGAAAAGGGCACCATCCCCGTCGAGGACCTTGTTCCCGGCCTGAAGCAAGCCATCGTTGAAAAGCGCATTTACCCGGTGGTGGTCGCCGCCGGGGTCCTCAACATCGGCAGTGAGAACCTGCTGAATTTCCTGGTGGATTACTTCCCGTCGCCCCTGGAGTGCGGCGAAGTTGAGGGTCTGGACCAAGAGGGCGGTCAAATCATCAAGCGCAAGATCGCCGACACTCAACCGGTTTCGATCTATGTATTTAAGACGGTCGCTGACCCTTTTGCCGGCCGTGTAAGCTACTTTAAGGTCTATTCAGGGATTGTCAAGAATGAGGCCAACCTGACCAACTTCAATCGCGGGTCCTCAGAACGCCTCTCCCACATCGGCGTGACGCAAGGGAAGACACAGAGCGCGGTGGCGGAGCTCCACGCCGGCGATATCGGCGCGGTGGCCAAGTTGAAGGACACCCTCACCGGTGACGCGCTTGGCGACAAGTCCGCGCCCATCGTTTTCCCCAAGGTGAAGCTCGCCGAACCCGCCATCTCGTTCGCCATCGAGCCCAAGTCCCGCGGCGACGAGGATAAACTCTCCACCGCCATCCACCGCATGTTGGAAGAGGACCTGCTGTTGCGGTTCTCTCGCGACCCGCAGACCAAGGAGTTTCTGCTCTCCGGCGCGGGCCAGCAGCACGTGGAAGTCGCGGTCTCAAAACTCAAGCGGCGCTTCAACATCGAGGTCTCGCTCAAAGCGCCCAAGATTCCCTATCGCGAAACCATTCGCGGCAAGGGCGACGCACAGGGCAAGCACAAGAAACAGACCGGCGGCCACGGCCAGTACGGGGATTGCTGGATCAAGGTGGAGCCCCTGGTGCGCGGCTCGGGCTTCGAGTTCGTGAATGACATCTTCGGCGGCGCCATTCCCCGCAACTTCATCCCCGCGGTCGAGAAAGGCATCATCGAAGCCGCCGCCAAAGGGTATCTGGCCGGTTACCCCGTGGTGGATTTCCGCGTGACCCTCTACGACGGCTCTTATCACGACGTCGATTCCTCGGAAATCGCCTTTAAGCTGGCGGGCTCCAAGGGCTTCAAGAAATGCATGGAACAGGCCAAGCCCTGCCTGCTGGAACCCATCATGAATGTGGAGATTACCGTGCCGGAAAACTACTCCGGAGATATTATGGGTAATCTGAATGGCCGCCGCGGCCGCATCCAGGGCATGGAACCCAAAGGCGGCTCAACCGTGGTGAAAGCCCAGGTGCCGCTGGCCGAAATGCTCTCCTATGCTTCCGACCTTACGTCGATGACGCAGGGTCGTGGGACCTATTCCATGGAAATGTCCCACTACGACGTTGTGCCGCAGATGATCGCCGACAAGATCGTCGCCGCCCACAAACCCTCCGCCGTGGAGGAGGAGGAAGAGTAGCGCCGGGAAGGATGAATGACCAACTGGAAGAATCCCACCCTTCTCGCCAGGGGAAGGCGGTATGAGGTCATTTCGATACCGGATAGGACCTCCCGTGGCTGCACCGAATCCCACTTGTAATCTTCCCCATCCCCGCATAGGATTCCCCTCGCATTGAACCTCGCCCTGAAGGTCACAGCCTTCTGCGCGACCAAAGAGAGAGCGCCGCATGTTCATTCCGCAGGTTTACGCTGTTGCCTTGGCCATGATGATTCTCAGCATGATCTGCTGGGGAAGCTGGCCCAATACCCAAAAAGCCACGGGAAGCTGGCGATTCGAACTTTTCTATTGGGACTACGTTTGGGGAATCCTGCTGGCGGCCATCCTGATCGGGCTGACGTTCGGTCGCACCGATGCGGCGAGCCCTGACAGCTTTTTCCGCAACCTCACTGCCGCGGACGGCGCGCACCTCGCGTATGCGTTCGTGGGCGGAATCGTGTACAACATCGCCAATATCCTGATTGTGGGAGCGATTGCCATCGCCGGGATGGCGGTGGCGTTTCCGGTGGGGATCGGCCTGGCTCTGGTGATCGGTTCCGTGCTCAACTACCTCATCACGCCGAAAGGGAATCCGCTCCTGCTCTTTGGCGGCGTAGCGCTGGTGTGCGTGGCGATTGTCCTCGATGCGTTGGCTTACCGTCGGCTCTCACCGGACAGCAAGGCTTCGAAGAAAGGAATCGTCTTGAGCTTGCTGGGTGGATTTGGTATGGGCCTCTTCTATCCTTTCGTGGCCAAAGGAATCAGCGGTGAAAATCATCTGGGGCCCTATACCGTGGCGGTCGTGTTTGCCCTGGGAATTCTGGCCAGCAACGTTCCGGCAAATTACCTGGTCATGCGCCGGCCGGTGGCGGGGCCGCCGGTTAGCTTTGCCGACTACTTCGCGGGCGCCGGCCGCTTGCACTTCTGGGGAATCCTCGGCGGCGCATTCTGGACCGTGGGAACAATTTCCAACTTCGTGGCTTCCTACGCCGCAATGATCGGCCCGGCCACATCGTACGCGCTGGGGCAAGGCGCGACCATGGTGGGGGCAATCTGGGGCGTCTTCGTATGGAAAGAGTTCGCCGGGGCAGGCGCCAGCACCAAGCGCCTGCTGGCGCTGATGTTCGGGTTCTTTATCGTCGGCTTGGTTTGCGTGGCCCTGGCGCCGGTGGTGAAATGACGCATTGATTCCCCAAATGAATGGATGAATAATTGCGAGGAGAACTGACTTGCGATAAAGATAACTTCGGGGCTCATTTTGTGGAGGCAGGGCGACTCGCGGGAGGTTGATAGCCATGATAAGCGTCAAAGAGGCGGCGGAAAAAGCGGCGGAGTACTTTACAGCTCTTTACGATAACCAATTTAAGAATATCCTGCTTGAAGAAGTCGAGCTCAAGGAGCGTTATTGGCTCATCACCCTCGGATATGACCGTCCATCTCCCTTGCCACAATTCTCTCGGAAGGGCCCGCGCGCGTTCAAGGTATTCAAGGTCGATAACAAAACCGGCGAGGTCATGTCGATGAAGATCCGCGAGGTTGAGCATGTCGAGTAGGATTGGAGACGCCACGGGCGCCTATCACAGGAAAAGCCTTCTTATCGATTCAAATCTGCTCCTCCTGTTTTTCGTCGGTTTGAGTGACCCGACCAGAATTGGGAAGTTCAAACGAACAGCACAATTCACGGTCGAGGATTTCGACTGCCTAGTTGACTTTGTTAAGAAGTTCAAAGGGATCGTTACGACTCCCAGCATCCTCACCGAGGTCAGTAACCTGCTGGGGCAATTACCGGAGGAACTCCGGTCCTCTTTCCACGAGCAGTTCGCCCACGATCTTAAGGACCTACACGAACATTACACCCCCAGCCAAGAATTGGGTGGTGAAAAATGCTTTCCGAGGTTTGGCTTAACCGACACAGCAATTCTCCGGGCTGCTACTTCAAAATGCTTGGTTCTTACCGACGATTTGCGCTTGGCGAATTACCTTGAGTACCAAGACATTGATGTCATCAACTTCAACCACGTGCGTGCCGACATCTAACCCTTGCTGCTCGGTCCACCACCCCGGGATTTCTTACGAGGCGAATTCACATGAAGCTACTGATCCAGGTCGTGCTACTTTGTTTTGTAGTTGCTGGAATTTCCCTCGCAGCGGCACAAACGCCTGCAAAGGTCCCGGTGATCCTCGACACCGACATTGGCAGCGATATTGACGATGCCTTTGCCCTGGCGCTGATCATCAACAGCCCGGAGTTTGAACTGCTGGGCGTGACCACCGTTTCCGGCGACACCGCAGCGCGGGCGCGCATCGCCGCCAAGATACTGTGGGAAGCGGGCGGAAAATGGCGGCAAGTTCCGGTGGTCGCCGGCGTGCCGGGGCCGAAGCAAGACATCAACCAGGCTCCCTGGGCCAATGACTTTGTCGGACCACAGATTCTCAAGGAAAGCGCCGTCGATTTTATGCGCGGCAAGTTCCACCGCTATCCCGGGCAGATCACCCTGATCGCCATCGGCGAACTCACCAACGTGGCGGCCCTGATCAAAGCTGACCCGCTGGCGGCGAAGAACATTAAACGCATCGCGCTGATGGGGGGCTCCATCGCGCGCGGCTACGAGCCGGGCTCGCAGCCTGACCCGGAATGGAACATCAAATCCAACCCCGCCGCTGCCCAGGTGGTCTTTTCCTCCGGGATTCCCATCACCATGGCGCCCCTCGATGTGACGGCCATGCTGAAACTCGACGCCGCGGGGCGAAGCCGCATCTTCAATCAGAACACGCCGGTCACCAACGCTTTGGCCGCCCTTTATCATCTTTGGAACCACGAAACGCCCACCCTCTTTGACCCCATGGCCGTGGCGCTGGTGCTCGATCCCACCCTTTGCGAAACTAAGGATCTCGCCATCGAGGTTGACAGCCAGGGATTTACCCGAATAATAAATGGTAAGCATGGTAATACGACAGTGGGTTTGTCCACAAATCCCGACAAGTTCTTCGAATTCTACTTGAGTCGCGTTGGGAAGAATTAGCTTATAGAGTGTACACGCAGCGCTAGCGCCCAGGCGGGACCTCGCGGTCCCACTCTTTGCGGATCTTCTTGAGCTCTTCGACAGGGTCGGGGATCCGACCTTCCCACGTCCCTTTGAAGCGCTGCCACAGCTTTAGGCGCTCCTCGGGTGTTAGCTGGGGAGATGTCGTCAGACTATCTGGCGGAGTTGTGGTTTCCATACCAACCTCATACCCATTGATACTAGCACAGTGGCTTGCCGGTCACGAGCCCTATTGCGGCGACTACGGTTCCATCTTTGCTTCAATCCGGTCGTGAATCCAATGGGGGTCCCACCATTCGACGGGGTTCACGGGAATCCCATCCAGCAGCATCGTGAAATGGAGGTGGTCGCCGCCTGCCAGTCCGGTCTGACCGGTGCGGCCGATCTCCTGCTCCTTCTTCACCTGATCGCCCTCCTTGACCGCCACGGAGCTCATGTGGCCGTACAGACTCTGAATGCCGCAGCCGTGGTCGATCACCACCGCGTTCCCATAGATTCCGAGAAAGCCGGCAAACACGATGACGCCGTCATTGGCGGCGCGCACGGGCATGTGCTCCGATCCGGCCAGGTCAAAACCGAGGTGCGTTTGGTGGTCCACGACTTGTCCGCCGTAATTGTACGTGCGGTAGTCCGCGAAGCCGGCTTCCGTCTTGCCGGGCAAGCGGACGAACAGCCCCTTCCACAAGAACCTTGGCGCGGTGTGCTGGGAAAATGCCACCAGCTTTTGTGCGTCCTCCTGCCGCAGCGGGCCGTTGATCAACAGGAAATTTTTGATCAGGCTTCCTTGATCGTGCAGTTCGGGAACCTGGCTCATAATGGGGGGGACGACGTTCTCCAGAAATTTCCCACCCGCCATCTTCTCCAGGTCGAAGGTATCCGAATGGAATTTCTTGGGAAAGACCTTGTAATTGAAGCTGGCCAGCGTTTCATTGCCCGTATCGTCGCGAGCCACAATATGCGGGACCGTGGAAGGATCAACGTTGTACGGATAAGCAAAAACGCAGAGGCGGGTTTGCGGGTCGGATTCTTTCATCGGGAAACTGGGAAAGAAGTTATCACCCACTTGGACGCCGGACTCGGCGGTCCCCGCCGAAACCTTAAAGACCGCCATATCACAGCCGCCCTGATTGATATAGTGCTGCGTCGTCAGCACGACGACCTGGGGCGGCGCGAACCGCACCGGCAGGTCCAGCGCCACTTCGCTGCGCCCGCCCCGGAAAAAGCGTCCCCAGGAATCATTGAGGGCCGTGATGCGCACAGTCGCGTGACCTTCCTTCAGCGCCGGAATCACCTCGCGGCCTACCAGAACCGTCCACGAGGTCGTGCTCACGGGGCCTGCCGACCAGAACTTCCACCACCGATGCGGGCGCGCGGAAATAACCAGATTGGATTGGTGAATAACCTGCCCATCCTGCACCACCTCTACCGTCAGCTTTTTGAGGTTATGTTTCGCGTCCTGGGCATCCACCACGAGTTCAGATTTTTGGCCCAAGCCTTTGGGGGTTTTGGGCAAGAGGATCGTGGGTCCCTGGCGGCTCGCCACTTTGAATCCCAACGCTATGAAAATGGCGGCCAAAACGACGATGAGGAATACCACCACCCTTCCCAGACCGCGATCGGATCTGCTACCGAGATTGGACAATTGTTTTCTCCACAGAATCGAAATTCGAAAATCGGGCCGAGTTTCGATTTTCGAGTTTCGCTCGTTGCACTTTGTTCAGGCCGCAGGCTTGAGGACTTGAATGCGCAGGCTGCGAAAATCGACGCGGTTGGTATGGCTTTCCAGGCCGATGTAGCCCTGGTTGGGAACCCTGCTCAAGGGACGTTTCTCGGCAAAAACAAACGCCGGATCGTCAAAGTCAATCTTGTGAATTCGATTCCCGTTCAGAAACAGCGTCAGGCGCCGCCCGATGCAGGTAATCTCCACTTGGTTCCACTCGCCGGCCTTTCTGCCCACGCCGTAGAGCGGAATCACCGCGCCGTAAATTGCCCCCGTGCTGTGCATGTCCGTGGGTTCTCCGGCGTCATCGAGGAGAGCAATTTTCAATCCCGTGAACGTGGGATCGCCCTGCTCGGCGGCACGCAGGAATATCCCGCTGACCGCGCCTTTCACAAGGCGGTATTCCAGACGCAAGGCGAAATCCGCATAGCGCTGGTCAGACCGCAACCACCCGCCCTTGCCTTCCGTCCAAAGGATTCCGTCTTCGGCGTGCCAATCCTGCTGCCCCATGGCGTGCCAGCCGGCCAGGTCTTGCCCGGTAAAAATCGGGGCAAACGCCGCATCATCTAAGACTTCTTGAGCCGTTGAGGCGAGCGCGAAGACCAGCAATAGGATTAGGAAACCGCCGAGTTTCCTTAGCATGCCCGGCAACACTCCCCAGTGATTGGCCCGATTCCCTGAGCCTGTGATACAAGATACTCGAAACCTCCATGGTTTCACAAATCGAATTGGAGCCCCGAAAGCCATGTTCAAACTCACCGTGCAATTGCTTCGCCACACCGAGCGCCACGAACTGGAAGAATATCTGCAACTATACCAGCGCTGCTTCAACCCCGACGAGCGGGTCAGCCCGAGTGTGCTGCGGCGGGTGATCGTCCCCTCGCCGGCCCGCGTGAATCCCGTGCATTTGTTCGCCGCCCACCTGGGTGATCGCCTGGTAGGCGGCGCCTGCACCCTGGTTCTGCCGGCGTTCGGCGTGGTGTTTGGGAGCTACATCTTCGTCGATCCCGCTCTCCGCGGCCGGGGCTTGGGTATCCGAATTTTGCGCCAGGTTCTTCGCCAGGAACGCCGCGGCCCCCAGGGGTGGAACTGGCGCCTCTATGGCGAAGTTACGGCCGCGTCCGGCCACCGGTGGCACGCCGCGCTGGCCCAAGCCGGTTTCCGATTCTTTCCGGCGCTGTGGCCCCTCGTCTCCTATCACGATCCCGATAAAGTCGTCGCCGGCAAGCTCTGCTATTTCCCCTTCCGGAGCAACCCACCGCGCCGATTTTCCCAACCCGCTCTGCTGATGTATATCCATGCGTTGTTTTATGGTCCGGATTCGACGCATCGGCACTTGCTGCCGCGCCTGAAGGACTTCGTACCCTTGGACGCTTAGCTCGCCGCTCGGGTTACCCCATCGGGCCGTCGGCCGATTGGTGATTGGTGATTGGTGATTGGTGATTGCAGCAGCGGTTCATCTGCCCATCGGCTCATCGGCTCATCGTGCCATCGAATCATCGGGTCATTGAAAAACCTTTCGGCGCAGCAAACTGGTTCATGATTTCACCTGAAACCGTCGATAACCGAAGCGGGGTAGAGTGTAAAAGACGTAGCGCAAGGCTCGCTCTCCAGCCTTGCGGCCTTTCCGCTGCGCCGTGCTTGGCCGGCGCGGACCATGGAAGGTTGTCAGCTTTCTTGGTTCAAGGCGCGGCCATTGGAGATTCGGATTCTTGACCTCCTGCGCGGGAATGCCCTACTATGATCTATTGTCCGGCCGCTCGCGAGTTTGCCTAAAAACACCTGGCGGGGTAGCTCAGTGGTAGAGCGAGGGTCTCATAATCCCTAGGTCGGGAGTTCGATCCTCCCCCCCGCTACCACGATCCTCGGAGGCATTTCTATGGCTCGCCGGTGGTTCGTGAACCCCCATGAACCTGAGCAACCGGCGCATTTCGGGGGAGAAGCTTTAACCCATTGATGTACCCCTCCGGGCCTTTAACCGTCCCGGCAGGCTTCGGCTCGCGCCGGTGGCGGCACGGCTCCTTGAGGCACCCTGCATTTTCTTCTTGACAAGGCCTACCATTTAGGCTACTATTGGAGACTGGAGATGGAGGCCAGCCCTCCGCCGGGATCGAAATAAACGTGCATGGCAACTCGATTGATCAACGACGAGGCAGGGCGACAAATTGTACGAATGGCAGCGCGACTTCATGTCCTTCAGCGGACAAAGTACCCTAAGCTGATAACTTATTGAAAATAAAGAGTCGAAAAAAGCGATTTTCTCCAAACGAAGCTGAGAACATACTGAAAATAAAGCCACTTACAATAAACCATATAAAAGCTGAAAATGGGGTATAAATTGTCCGATTGAGGGGGCGCTAAATTGTCACTTACAGACGCCAGAAAAGGCCCGGCATGGTGAGAAATTCGGGCTAAATCCTTGGACGCGGACTTCATTGTTAGCACAGCTTTAAAATATCTCAAAAACCAAATGATCGACCCCTGCCGCTACGCCGGGGAAGGAGGCGCGCCGGAAGGTTTCCGTTCGCGCCGCAGGCTGGCCGGCCCCTTGATCAGCGCAAAGTGCAGCACTCCTCGCGGCACCATTCGCATCAGCGCTACGAGCAGTTTGTAGCGCCACCCCGGCACCACGAAGAGCTTTCCCTTTTCCAGACCTCGGAGCGAAGCCTCCACCACGTCTTCGGCGCGCATCCACCATCCCTTCGAGATGAAATCCCGGTCGACCCCCAGTACGTCGTGAAATTCCGTCAGCGTGAATCCCGGGCAGAGCGCTTGCACGCGCACCCGCAATCCGGCGCTTTTCAGCTCCAGATAGAGGCCCTCGGTGAAGCAGTTGATCCAGGCTTTGGTGGCGTAATAGCTGGTAGTGCCGGGGCGGGGGGCAAAGGCGGCGACGGAGGAGACGTTGATGACCGCTCCCCGGTTGTGTGCGGTCAGGTTGCCGAGCGCCGCGTGCGTGAGGCGCAGGGTGGCCAGAACGTGCAGGCGGTGCATGGCGTCCTGGCTGGCGACGGGCGCTTCGAAAAATCGTCCCAGGGTGCCGAACCCGGCGTTGTTCACGAGCAATTGGAGATTGGCCGCGCCGGCAAGAAATTCCTCCACGCGGAGCAAATCCGCATCGCGGGCGAGGTCTGCTCTCAACAGCGTGCAGTTCACGTGCTTGCCGAGTTCATCGGCCATCTGCCGTAAGCGGTCCTGGCGGCGCGCCACCAGCGCCAAGTCGTAACCCCGCGCCGCCAGCTTGCGCGCGAAAACTGCGCCGATGCCGCTCGAAGCGCCTGTCACCACGGCCAGTGGTCTTGCCTCACTCATTTTTTCCTCCCGTTGGTATAAGTTGTTAGTGGTTAGTGGCTAGCCACTGACCACTAGCCACTATTCACTTCACTTTCACACCGTCGGCTCGCCGTGAATCTCCACTGTGCCATGGCCATCTTGGCCATGATCCTTCACGGGCGGGACGCCCGTGACACTTCGCGCTACTACACTGTCGGCTCGCCGTGAATCTCCACTTCCGAAGGCTCGACGCTCAGCGGCTCGGGCTCAGGAAGTTTTCCTTTCCAATCCGCCCAGCCCCAGAAGAGGGCGGTGGATGAGCTAAGGATGCCCGCCACCAAACCGATGGCCCGCGGACTGTGATATTGGGAAGCGATGCCCGCCGCGGTCATGGAAACCATCATGGTGGACCAGGTCAGCGATTCCGCCGTCGAAAACACCCTGCCCCGGAATTCGTCCGGAACGCGCCGGAGCAATTGCGACACATTCAGCACCGAACATATCGCCACGGCCGCGCGGGAGAGGGCGATGAAAAACAAGGCGGCGGCGAAAACCCGCATCTGGCTGAAGAGCACGTAGGCCCCGCCGTGAATAACATAGCAGATGGCGATGGTGCGCTTGTATTGGCGGAAGCTGATTCGCCGGCCCATCGCGTGGCCCAGCGCTCCGCCCACCAGCAGGCCCACGCCCGCAGCGCTCCACACCATGCCGATTCCCGCCGGGCCACGGTTGAAAACCTGCTCGCCAAACAAGGTGAAAAGGATCTGGGCAGCGCCCCCGCCGGTGGCCCAGCCCACGCCGATCAGGGCAATTCCCAGGATCAGCGGCGACGAGCGCATGTAGCGCAGGCCTTCCTTGTACTCGTGCCACGGCCGCACCACCTGTTCTTCCGTCAGCGCTTGGCGCTTCGCCCGGAAGCTGCCCGCGACTCGCAATTGCCCGATGCAGGCCGCCGACGCGAAGAAGGAAAGGGAGTTCAAAACGAACGCCCACTGGTATCCCAAGCTCGCCGCGCTCAAGCCCGCCACCATGGTGCCGATGGTCAGGGTGGTCCATTGGGTGGTCTGGGTCAGCGAATTGGCGGTGTGCAATTCCTCCCGGCTGGTGATGGTCGGCAGAATCGAAGTGCGACCGCTGGTGAAGAACGGCGAGGCAAACATCAGCAAGGCGCTCAGTTCATAAAGCAGGGAAGTCCGATGATGGTGGACGGTCAGTACAAATGCCAGGGCCACCACCCCGCGAATCAAATCGCTTGCGATCATAATGCGCTTGCGGTCAAAGCGGTCGAGGATGACCCCCGCCAGGGGCCCCGCCATGACCGCCGATACGGCCCGCGACAGCATTACGCCGCTCACCACGAGGCCCGAATGCGTGGTCTCCATCGCCAGGCTGAATACCGCAATATTGTTGAAGTGGTCGCCAATCTCACTGACCACCTGGCCGATCCACGTATAGCGGTAGTTGCGGTTCTGGCGTAAAAGTTGGCGAAAATCGTTCAGCATCAGCTCGGTTCTACTCAGCTCCTTTCCATGGTCTTTCTCTCGCCGGCCATGGCACAAACATGCGGCCGGGCGTATCGTCAGGTATGCCTGACTCACTTCGTCGGTCCGCTTTCTTTGCCGAAATAACAAGGGTAGGCACAGATGCCGGAAGCAAAGCTGACCAGGGGGGCACCTAATATTTTACAACAGCCTCGCGAGTTGCGGTTGGTTCATGTTGGAGCATTGCCTGCAGGTGGGTTCGAGTATATGTTATCGGTTGGCATGGAACGAAAGCTAGACATCTCGTTTTGGCGAAGGAAAACCGATGAAACTCAGGAGCATGTTGTGGATTCTGCTCAGTTGTACGTTTACGCTGGCACAAGCTGTTCCCCCTGGCCAATTGCCAATGGGCAGAGTTGAAATTATGGCGCTGCTGGCAGGCACCTCAAGCCAACGAGTGGAAAAGCTGGTCAAACTACGGGGCCTCAGCTTCAATCCCACGGATGACTATCTTCAGCTTGTCGAGACCGGCCGTGGTCAGGATACACTGCTGGACAGCTTGCGGGCCGCAGGCAAAACGGTTTCCCCACAATCTCAAAGCGCTCTACAGCCATCGACCGCCGAGGCCAGCAAACGCGAATCCGAGATTCTGACGCATGTGGCGCGCGGAGTTGAGCTTGGAACCGAGCGCTCATACAAGGATGCGGCAAAGGAGTTTCGTTCAGCCCTCAAGGTCGACCCCGACAATGGATTTGTGCATTTTGCGCTGGCATCAGTACTCTATTACGAGGGGGGGCAAAAGTCGGAGGCGGAAGCAATGGGGGAGTATCGCAACACCCTTCAACTGCAACCGGATTTCCCCGATGCCCACTTGAGCCTCGCCCATCTTTTAGACAAGCGCAAAGACGAAGCGGGGGCCATGACTGAATATCGTGAGGTCTTGCGCCTGGAACCTGGCAATCTGGGCGCCCGCGCCCGCATCGGCTTCGTCCTTGAAGAAAAAGGCGATCTCGACGGAGCAATCAGCGTTTACCAGGAAGGCGTGAGCTTGGCGCCGCAATATGCCGGCATGCATAACCTGCTCGGTGGAGCCCTCGAGAAGAAGGGCGATGAAACCGCCGCTCAAGAACAGTTCCACATCGCAACCGGTCTACCCCCAAGCCCGGAGACACCTGCACGCATTCGCGTGGGAGGCAAGGTTGAAGAGGCGAGACTCATTTTTCGCCCAAGCCCGGTCTACCCTCCACAGGCAAAGCATGCCCGCGTCCAGGGTGTAGTGAGGTTAGAGGTATTGATTGCCAGAGACGGAGCCATAGAGGATATCAGATCCTTGGCCGGTGACCCGTCCCTTTCTGAGGCTGCTGTTGCAGCAGTCCGGATGTGGCGATATAAGCCGACTACGCTCAACGGCGACCCAGTCGAGGTCGTCACCGAAGTTGATGTGAATTTCACCCTCGCCGAATGATTAACCCTAGGTGCTCGGCGTCCTCGCATTTATCGTTCTGGGACGCGCATCGGTGGTGAAGCAATTCACCGCGAATCCGGAGCAGTGACGGACGATGATCGATTTACGAATTCTGCGCTTCGGGGCGACGCAAAGGGGTTAGCCGCGATCGGCCATTGATGCCGCCCGGGTTATTCAGGCCGCCAGGGGGCCGAGTCTTGACCCTTACCGCCTTCAGCACATAAAGCACCAGCGCGCTGGAAGTGCCCAGTTCTCGTCCAATCGCGCGGCAGGTCTTCCCGGCAAGGTACATCTGCTTGATCTGCAGATAGCGTGCACAACGCTCGGAATTATGGCGAATATTCCATCCATGCCAGCCGCAGACTTCACAAGTCACTATTTTCCGCTTCACGTGTCTTCCTCCGCTATCGCGCCATGTCTTAAGCACTCCGCCCCCGGCCCAACACGCACCACCTCGAGGTCAGGCGGCGGAAGCGCCATCGGCGAGTAATTCTGCACACAGTAATGATAGCTGGAAATACGCACTTGGTAAACCTTGGCTACCTTCCGACCAAGTTTACCATATCAATACTTGAATCGCACACTTCGCGTAATGGGGTGCTGGCCTGAGCGGTAGCGCCGGCTTCCAGCCGGCATTCAGCCGCCAAGTCCGATGTGCGGACCCCGATGGAGTCCATCGGACTCCAGAAATCGGAGATGGCGGCGCTACGTTTATGTTTGGACAGGACCTGTGATTGCCATGCGCCAGGAAATCTGGTCCGTGTTACACTGGCGGCTTTCGGAGGTCGTCTATGCCTGAAGAAGTTGATCGCCAATCCTTGATCGACGAAGAACACCTCAAGCTTTTGTCTTTGGGTTACATGATTGCGGCCGGCGTCGCGGCCTTTTTCTCTCTATTTGGCCTGTTTTACGTGTTTATTGGCATCGTCACGAGCATAGTTATTTCCCATGCGCCGGCATCTCCCAAGGCCGGCGAGCCGCCGCCTGCGTTTATAGGATGGATCTTCGCCGGCGTCGGGTTGGTGCTCCTCCTCCTCGGGGCGGGGCTGGCCTTCGCCAGGTTCTGGATGGCACGGTGCATCAAACAACGAAAGTCGCGAACGTTCTGTTTGGTCATTGCGGCGATCGGCTGCTTGGAATTTCCCTACGGCATGGCGCTGGGTGTCCTATCGTTCATCGTTCTGGGACGCGAATCGGTGGTGAAGCAATTCACCGCCAACTCGGCGCAATGAAGGTCAACGCGGCACGAAGCAGCGCGCGGCGTTCGGCCGGGGCCAAACGCCATCTCCCGCCCCCCCCTCAACCTTGAAGAATTTTCTCGACTCTGGAAATTTTGTCCTTATGGGCGATCCGTCCAATTCTTGCCTCGCCGTCTAATCCACTCGAATAAAAGCACTTGTGATTTTTGTATCAATGGCACGCCATCTGCCCTCGTGAATACTGCCTTTGTCTGCAAGGCATATCGAAAACAGGTAGCGGGTCAATTTGACGTAGAGGCGGCTTTACTCCGCCAACTGGCTAGGTAAACTCGCCGCTACCCCATCAAATTGACCCACTACCCGAAAACAGGAGGGACCCATGAATGAAGAGGGAACGCCTTCAGGTAACTCCCCCGAACCTACCGCGAATCCGGAGCATTCTCAAGCTGAGGGACTTCAAGAAGTGTCTTCAGCGGGACTGAAGATTGCTGTGGCCGTGTTCGTGGCCATTGCGGGGATCACGGCGGGTTACGGATGGCTACAACACGACGCCGTCCGGCGACTGGCCTCAGAACGCGGAGAGTTGAGTGCCTCACTGGCCCAGGCGAAAACGCAAGAGGATGTCTTGACCGCAAAAGTCAACGCTTTGAGCACCGCTCAGGCACAGGAAGAGGCTGCACGCGCCCAAGCTGAAGCGGTGAAGAATGACCAACAACCGCCCCGAATCAGCGAAGCGCCTCGGCATTCCGCCCGTAGAGTAGCAGCCGCGCGCGCACCCGTTGACGACCCACGTTGGAAGCAAGTCCAAGATCAACTCGGCAACCAACAGAAGGAGTTGGCGGATAACCAAAAGCAAATTGCCGAAACCCAAGCCAACCTGCAACAAGCTAAATCCGACATGGAAGGAAATCTCCAATCGGCGCGCACCGAATTGGGCGGCGACATTGCTCGCAACCACGCGGAACTGGTGACTCTGGAAAAGAAAGGTGAGCGGAATTATTACGAGTTTAGCTTCGAAAAATCTAAGACTTATCACCATGCAGGACCCATCAGCATTGCCCTGCGCAAAGCCGACCCCAAGCACGAATACTGCGATTTGCAGATGCTTGTGGACGACCGAGAGATCGCCCGAAAGCACGTCAATCTTTATGAGTCGCTCACCTTCTATCCGGAAGGCTACCCTCAGCCTCTGGAGTTAGTCATCAACCGCATTGACAGGGACTCTGTGCAAGGTTACGTCAGCGAGCCCAAGTACCGGTCCACGGAGCAAGCGGCCGCGCCTGCCCCTCCCTCTACCGGTGCGTCGGTAAACCCCCCCGCTGCTGCGGCTCCCGACGTCAAGCTTGTGCACCGCAATGAAGGCGCGCATTAGAAACGAACGTAGCGCCGCCATCTCCGATTTCTGGAGTCCGATGGACTCCATCGGAGTCCGCGCATAGGACTTGGCGGCTCAAGGCCGGTCGCAAGCCGGCGCTACATTTAAGGGAGGTGTAACTATGAAACGAAGCCTATTGGTTGGAACGCTCTGCCTGGCATTGATTGCTCCCACCCTGCTCGTTGCTGAGGGCCCGGACGAGGCAGCGGCCGCGAACAGACCTGGTTCTCACTTGCCGGCCTCGAATCCCCCTGCGGTAGCTCCGTCAGGTCACCTCCGCGCCTCAGTCTGAGCGAGTGCGAAGGCGCGACATGAAGTCGTAATTTTGCCTTCCGCCGGACAAAAAGTAAATTTCTCGCCTCGGGACTCCCTTGGATGGTCTCGATTGGAACACCGCTTGCTTTCCCCCTTGCGTGGAGGCCAGCATTCGCTCAGTGACATGATGTCTGAGTTTTCTGGAGGATGATTTATGGATTTTCTAACTGCCATGGGTGCGGCTTGGGGAGTGATTACAGTCGCGTTTGTTATTTTACTCATTTACCGCCAGAGCCTTACGAAGAACGAAAGTGACTGGATTCCTTTGACGGATGACGCCAAGGAAGAATCGGCCATTAAAGCCCAAACGATCGTCGAGATGAAAACCAAGAAGTTGACCATCCCGATTCGCACGCTGGGGTTCCTTTCGCTGGCGATGCTGCTGGTCATCGTGGGTTTCTGGGTGTTCCATACGCTTAGTACGCCGCCCCCAATGCCGCAGTAAGGCGCACAGCAGGACCGATTGAGGGAGACTGGGGCGCAACCGAGGGTGCCCGTTGCGCCTTCTCCCACTATTGCCAAGTCAGTCTGCGCATCTCGTGCGCGGACTACCCCCTGGAATGCCCCAAGAACCCAGCCAAAACCCCCTCGGGCCGTCGCCAGCGGACTACCGGATGTGAATCCGGCCGGTTCCTGCTACAATCATCCCGATTCATGCCACCCGTTGGAGCCGGTATGAAAACGAATCGCCCTGCGTCCTTTCCACTCCCCATTGCGTCGCTTGGCTTCAGGCCGGAATTCCTGGATTTCCGCCGGGGCATTCACGTGGGGAATCTGGAAGAGAATGAGCGCATTACCCGCATCCTGAAGCTGGCCTTGGAGGCTCGCTATCAGCAAGGATTTGTCACGGAGCGCTGGGGCCGCGGCGTCTTTTGGCAATGGATCGCCTTCCTGCCCCGCGCCGATCGCGACGCCAAACCGCTTTCCTCCCATGTCAGCTTTGGCTGCTCGAAGTTTTTCATCTCCGTGGAGACAGACGAGAAGCTCTTCAAGTGCGGATTGCAGGTCGAGCGCGGCTATGTAAAGGCTCCCCGCTCAGCCCGCGAATGCGAGTTGCGCAGTGATTGGGACTGGCATCGCCTCGCGAAAGGGCTGCGGCCCGGGAGCCCCGTGGAGCGCGAACTGCGCCGGCTGGTCCTGCGCGAAGGGTTCAACCTCTTCGCCGGCAGTTGGGAAGCGGAACCCGGCCGATTTTCCCAGGAGAATTTTCCCGGAGTCACCAAGCTGCGCCGCCTGCTGGATGCCGCGCCCAGAAATCACTGGGCGGGATTTCAGATCTTCTACCCCATGACGGAAGAGGAAGTGCGCAGCGCCACAGGCCCCGACCTGGTGGAATCCATGCTCGCCGTGTTCGGCGAGGTCACCCCGCTGATGAACCTGACCATGCAGATTGAATTGCAGGAGCAATCATCGCGCGAACCTGCCCTGGTGGAAACCACGGAGGGCCGCCCTCACGGGGACGACCCTCATGCCGCGGGAGGAGCGAAGATTAAGCAACGCTCTTCCGAATAGCCTTGAACTTGTCCTGAAGCTTCTTGACTTCCTTTTCCTGATCTTTATTGGGCGTGTCTTTTAAGAGCGCCGAGGCCGCCTTCAAGGTCTCGTCGCCTTCGTCGCAGACCGATCTTAATTTCTGAGGGTCGAGACTGTGGTGCCGATCGAAGACGACGGCGCCATCCGCAAGTTCCTGGGCGAGGAAAAGGGCGAAAGCCGTGCCCTCCAATTTCGTGGAGCCGCTCGCCAGGACACTGCGGGCTTTCGCCCGGTCACCTCCCACCACATCGGCCAGCGCGTCATCCACGCCTTTGCGTAGCGCATCCACCGAAGCGCTATCTTGCTGGTCAGATTCGATCAAAGTACCGGCTCGGACGGTGGCAAGCTCTTTGATTTCGGACGGGCCTTCGGCGGAGGGGTAGCTTGCGTCCAAGGTCAGTTCTTTGGCGATCACCCCGTCCGGGGCGATCTGGTGCGCCGTTGCGGCCAGACCCAGCGCCGCTTTCCCGGCGGTCACCAGAGTGTCGTGTTGCAAGCGATGATAGCCGGAACGGGCCAGCGAGCCGGTGGCTTTCTCAGCTCCCTTGCTGTAAGCCTCGGCCAATTCCTTGGCGCCTTTAAGCTCACCCGTGTAAATCACGGCGCGCAGCACCCGCGCGCGGTCCGTGGAATCTTCGGGCGGCGTAGCGGTTGCCAGCTTATCGGTAAGGTCTAACGCTTTGTCGAGTTGGCCGCTTTGGAAGGCTTGTTTGGCGCGGTCATAGGGACTGGTCTGCGCGGTAGGGGTGTTGGGCCCGCAGCTTGCCAGAAGAACTACGGCCACAACAGTCAATCCGAATAGGCTGAGAGTTCGAGGGAATGAACGCGACGAAGGAAACATGGCGTAACCTCCTGCAGGGTGAGACTGCTCGCGGATCTCTTCGCCACAGAGGGGGCGGCGCGATGGACCCGCGCCTTTGCTTTGCCAAGACCCCTGCTCAAGCGCGAGGAAGACCTACCTGAACAGCAAGCCCCAGCGGCATAGCGCCGTCACTATAAATCAAGTTTGGGGGGAATTCAATAACAAGATTACCGCGCCTTGATCTCGGTCCAGTATTGGTCGTACAGGCCGATAACCGGCCCGAGGTCGCGCATGAACTCGCAGCGGTTGAGGGTGGAGGGGTCGGGGAAGACGGCGGGATTGGCGAGAAGCCACGGGTCGATGTCCCGCCGCTCGTAGCGGTTGGGGGTATTGAATCCGCAATCATTCACGAAGCGGGCGGCGACTTCCGGGCGATGGAAGTAATTGATAAAGTCCTCCGCCAGTTGCGGGTGCGGGGCGTGGCGCGGAATGCAGGCGCAGTCGACGGAAATCGTGCAGCCCTCCTTGGGGATAACGTAACGAATGCGCGGTTCGTCGCGCATAACGAAGGTCATGTTGCCGTTGTAGGCTTGGGCAATCCAGGCGTCGCCGGCGGCCAAGTCCTGCTCGAAGTTTGAGCTGTTATAGCCTTTCACCATGGGCTTTTGGCCCCTCAGCAGATCGCGCGCCCGCCGGATCTGGTCAGGGTCGGTGGAATTCAGCGAGTAACCGAGTTTCTTCAGCGCCATGCCGAAAACTTCGCGTGTGTCGTCGAGCAGCAGAATGTGTCCGGCCAGGCGCGGATCAAACAGCGCGTTCCAGCTATCGATATTCTCGCGGACGAGATCGGCGCGGTACGCGAGCCCGGTCGTTCCCCATGCGTAGGGGACGGAATACTCATTGTGCGGGTCAAAGGGCAGCCCCAGGAAGCGCGGGTCGGTATTCGCCCAGGCGTTGGGCATGCGTTGCTTATCAAGCTTGGCCAGCAAACCCTGCCGCACCAGAATTTCCACCATGTAATCGCTGGGGACCACCAAGTCGTAATCCACGTTGCCGGCCTGCAACTTGGTCAGCAGCGCTTCATTCGAGTCATAAAGGTCGTAGTTGACCTGGCAATGATATTCGCGCTCGAAGCCGTGAATGACGCGCGGGGAGATATAAGATGACCAGATGTAAATGTTCAGTTGCGGCAGTTGCCCGCCTGCCTGCCAGGTGCGCGCCACCACCGGGGTAACCATCAAAAAGAAAATCGCTCCGGCGCTGGCCAGGGCCGTACGCAGCTTCATAGAGCCACGCTCCAACCGTTGGGCCACCAGGACGAGCGGAATCGTGGTGATGAGGATGACGGTGGAGATGGCGTTAATCTCCGGGGTGATGCCGCGCTTCAGCCGCGAATAAATCTCCAGCGGCAAAGTCGTGGATCGAACCCCCGCCACAAAGGAAGTGATAAGGTAATCATCGAAAGACGTCGTGAAAACCAGCAGGGCGGCGGATAGAATCGCCGGGGCGGCAATCGGCAGCGTGACGCGAAAGAAGGTGGTCCACTCGTTCGCCCCCAGATCGAGCGCGGCCTCCTGAAGAGAGCGGTCCATTCCTGTCAACCGTGCCCCGACCACGATGATAACGTAGGAAATGCAAAACGTAATGTGGGCGATGATGATCGTCCACAGGCTCAGCTTCAGCGTCAGCAGGCTGAAAAAGATGACGGTGGCGACGGCAATCACGATTTCCGGGATGACCAGGGGAAGATACACCACGCCGTCGAGCAGCGCCTTGGCGCGCCGGTGTGGCTGCGCGAAGACCAGTGCGGACATCGTGCCGAACACCACGCAGGCCAGCGTGACTCCCGCCGCCACCACCAGGCTGTTCTCCAGCGATTCGAAAATCTGCGCATCGCGCCAGAGGACGGCGTACCACTCACCCGTGAATCCTATCCAATGAGCGGATAGCCGCGAGCGGTTGAAGGAATAAACCATCAGGACAAAGATGGGCGCGTACAGGAACAGGTAGACGGCAGTAGTGGCGAAGGAAAGCCCCCAGCCGCCGCGGCGCGCGCCTGCCATCAGAACATCCCCCCGGTCGAGTGTTCGCTCTTTCGTAACCCCGCCGCCACCAGCGCCAGGACCACAAACGTCAAGAGAAACGCCACCGCTGAGCCGAAGGGTTGGTCGCGGGCAACGGCAAACTGGTTCTGGATAAGGTTCCCGACCATCATCGTGCGCGCGCCACCCAACAAATCCGGAGTGACGAAGGCGCCGACCGAGGCGATGAAAACCAGAATCGAGCCGGCCGCCAGGCCGGGCGCGGAGAGCGGCAAAGTGACTCGCAAAAACGCCGGCCACCAGGGCGCGCCCAGGTCCTCGGCGGCTTCCAGCAGCGTGGGGTCCAACTTTTGCAGCACCGCGTAAAGCGGCAGAATCATGAAAGGCAGTTCGCCGTAGACCAGTCCAATCATCACCGCGAGTGGCGTGTAAAGCAGGCGCAAAGGCTCATGGATCAGGTGCAAAGCCAGCAAGGTATTATTCACGACACCTTCGCTGCGCAGGATGATCATCCATGCGTAAGTGCGGATGAGAAAACTGGTCCAAAAGGGTATGACCACCAGCATCAGGAGGGCGGATTTCCAGCGCGTGGAAACTCGCAGCGCCAGTGTGTAGGCGACGGGGAAGCCCAGCAGCGCGCAGAGCGCCGTGGTGACCAGTCCCATCCCGAACGATCGCCAGTAGACTTCCAGGTAGAGAGGCTCGAAGGCGCGCGCGTAATTGGCGAGTCCCAAGGTCCAATCAATCGTTCCATAAGGTGAGCGCCGGGCAAAGCTCACCGCCAGAAGGTAAGCAAGGGGAAGCAGAAAAAATCCCACCAGCCAGAACAGGCTTCCGGTGAGAAGCGTCGCCGTGCGGTAACCCGAACGGCGACGGAAGAACTGGAGGATAGTTTCCATGCGTGCGAATTACCCCCGCGCCAGACGAAGGTTTTTCCAGACTCTCGCGTGCAGTGTAACGCATATGGGGTCATGCGGTCTGCGGGTTTTTCGCCGGTAGCGCAGACCCCCGGTTTTGGGGTCTGCGGTTCTTCCTTGGATTCACGCGCCCGAATCCGAGGTCAGAACCCCGTAATGCAAATTTGCGGTTTTTCCTACAGAAGAGCCACATCACCTCAAAGCGAAGCTGTGAAACAATAAACAATCTCACGCAAAGACGCCAAGGCGCGAAGACTCCCAAACAACAACTTCTTTGTTTTCTTTGCGCCCTCTGCGCCTTTGCGCCTTTGCGTGAAAGGCTTTTGCTCGATGGCTTGTGGGCACGGCTGGCACCGTGAGAAACGCTCAGGAACGACCGGGAACGATTAACTTGCATTAACCTTGCACCGCTGAACCAGGCGCAGGTTTTCGCCCTGCTGGCAGGCCAAGTGCCGAGCCACCGAGTTACCACCCTGGTACAGGAACGCGGAATCGACTTTGATCTTGAATAGATGTACAGATGATGTATATTGTTAAACCATGGGGAACATGGTACGGACGCAAATCTTCCTTACCGCAGAGCAACGGCGTCATCTGCGAGCGTGGTCCAGGCTGGAGAAGAAAACAGCCAGCGCGTTGATCCGGACCGCGATCGAGGAGCGATACGTCCACCGCCCCACCCCCGCGGACTTTCGCGCCGCGCTGGACGAAGCGTTTGGGTCGTGGAAGGGACGGAAAGCGTCAAGTCTGGCGATGGTTCGCGCCTTGCGTCGCGGAAAACGTCTCAAGAGCCTCTCGAACTGACCATCTCGTGGCCATTCATCTCCTGGACACCGACATTCTCATCGACTTCCTGCGCGGTCGCGGGGAGGCTCGCGCCTTCCTGGACCGATACGAAGCGGCAGCCGAGCCACCCGTCATTTCCGTCGTGTCGGTGACCGAATTATGGGCTGGCATGAGGCAGGGAGAGGAGCAGGCTACCGGCGCACTCTTGTCGGCTCTCAGAAAGGTCCCCCTATCAGAAGAAATTGCCCTCGCCGCTGGAAATATGCTCAGAACCTATCGGCGAAGTCACGGGACCGAACTTGGCGACGCCTTGATCGCCTCGACCGCCGTCAAACTCGGCGCCACCCTCATCACCCGCAACATCAAGCACTATCCCATGCCCGCCGTGACCGTGCTCCGACCCTATTGACAGCATGGAGTAGGTGGGCTGGCGCAGAGCCGCTTTTCAAGCTCTGGGGTTTTTCCTTGTCCAAGTGCCACGGGCCTGCAAAACAGATCCGCGCAACGCTTGCTTCTCATTGTCAAAGACGCAGGACGGACAGCCCAGGAACATCCCCAAAGTGCCGGATGTTCGACGTGCCTACGCTGCGTGGGAGGGAAAGCGCAGCCCTGCCAAGTCCGTGGTTCGACCTCTTGGGCTCTTCCTTCGATGACGAACCCACGGTCAATTCCCAAGGCGAATTGGCCGTGGCCGCCTCCATACGCTTGACGTACTGCGTCTATTGTGTCAAGTTGGGATGTGATCCGAAGCTACAGGGACAGGAAGACCCAGCGCTTTTCCGAAGGCGAGAGGGTTCCTCGCTTTGAGGGCTTCCGCCACCAAACCGAAAAACGGTTGCGGGTTCTGGAAGCGGCAGTCAGCTTGCGGGACCTGGCCCGGCTGCCCGGCAACCGGCTTGAGGCCCTATCCGGTGACCGGCAAGGCCAGTATAGCATTCGAATCAATCCGCAGTGGCGGATCTGCTTCGAGTGGCCGCAAGGAGCTGACGGGCCCGAAAACGTCGAAATCGTCGATTACCATTAAGGAGTCTTCAATTATGGCGCGCACTCCGATTCACCCCGGTGAAATTCTCGCCGACGAGCTCAACGAGATCGGCATTTCCGCCGCCGAGTTGGCGCGCACACTTGCGGTGCCGGCCAACCGCATTTCGCAGATCATCGCACGGAAGCGGGCCATCTCCGCCGACACGGCGCTGCGCCTGGCCCGCTACTTCGGGACCTCCCCGGATCTCTGGATGAACCTTCAGAAAACCTACGAACTCGATCTTGCCCGGCAGCAGCTCGGGAAGGCCATCAGCAGTATTCCACAAAGGCCAGCAGCGCTCGCTCCGCCAGCGGCTGTGAGTTTGCCGGAGCGATAGCCTTCCAGCGCGAAGCTCTCCAGGCGGGTGGGCGGCAGGCCGTTAAGCTCTCCGGCAATTTCGTCGGGCATTTCCAAAGTGATTTGCATCGTCGGGTTTGACGGTGGGCCCTTTTTGTGCTACATTGTAGCTCAACGGGAGAGTGCATGATGTCAGAGAATTCAATCGTCCGCGCCAGGATCAACGAACGGATCAAAGACGAAGCCGCTGCTGTGCTGGGAGCGATGGGTCTCACCGTGTCCGACGCCTTCCGCATGATGATGATGCGGATTGCGACGGAAAGGGCGCTACCGTTCGAGCCTCTTGTTCCGAATGCCAAAACCGTTGCGGCGATGAAGGCCGCGCGCCGCGGCGAACTCGCCACGGCGGGAAAACCGGGCAAGCTGCTCGCGAGGCTGAATGCGGACGATTAAGTACACCCGCCGCTTCCAGCAAGACTACAAGCGGGAAAAAGCGGGGCAGCACGGCAAGACCCTCGATGCGGTGCTCATGGCGGTGGTGGATCTGCTCGCCACCGGCGCGACGTTGCCGCAACGCAACTTCGATCATCCGCTTTCAGGAGCATGGGGCGATTTTCGCGATTGTCATCTCAAGCCCGACCTTCTTCTCATCTACCGAAAGCCGGATGCCGCCAGTCTGGAACTGGTGCGCCTCGGCTCGCACAGCGAGCTTGGTCTGTAGGATAACCGAGCGTTCATACGTCATGAACAAACACCGAACATCAATCAAGTGGGTGGCCACGGTGTGGCCGCGCCTCGAAGTCCGCAAACCTTAATGGCGGACGACGTCTCGTGCCCGGGGGCTTTCCTTCAATGACGAAGCCACGGTCAATTCCCAAGGCGAATTAGCCGTGGTTGCCTCCCCGACTTGTCCTGTCGCCCACCACCCCCTGTTCAGCACCGCCCCGGCGCTCGGAGCGCCACCCCTCCTCATCTGAGGCCGTCTCAGAACTTGCGGCCTGGGAGAGGGATTGGTCCGCCGATTGGGTATCGAGGGTGAGTTGCCAAGTCCGGGGTGCGACGGCGCGCCCAGGCTCTGGAACCCCTCAAGCCGGGGTGAGCTGGTCGGCTACCCAATATTTGTACATCTTCTTCAAGTTGAACACCGCGCAGAGCAGCGCCCACTGGGTGCGGACATTTTCCAGTCCCCGCACCGTCCATCGGCGAAAGCCCATGGCTTGTTTGAGGGTGGCGAACACCGGTTCGATGATCGCCTTGCGTTGCCGCAGCAAGGCCTGCTTTACCGGATCGCGCCGCTTCTCGCGTTGCCGCATCACCGCCGCCCGTTGCGGGCTCAACTCGATTCTCCGCCCGTCCCGCCTCCGACTGCATAGCGCCCGCACCGGACACTGGGCATAATGCTCACAGTGATAGCTGCGCGCCACCGGCCGCTGCGGGCCTTTATTCTTCATGCCCTCGAACTTCAGCCGTTGCCCTTGCGGACAGATCACTTCATCCTTTTCGCTGTCGTATGCAAACTTGGCGCTATCATAATCCCCGCGCGGGGCTCCGCCCGTCTCCGCCCCCGGCGCCACCAGCACTTCGTACCCGCGCGCCTGGGCCTCGCCCAACTGCTCCGCCGTCGCGTATCCCCCATCCCCCACCGTCTCCTGCGCCACCGCTCCCACCGTCGCCCGCACTTCCTCCAACATCGGCACCAACTGCTGGTGGTCCGACTCCGCATTCACCGCCGTCTGCGCCACGATGATCCCCGCCTGCGCGTCCGCCACCGCCTGCGCATTGTAGGCCGGATCCAAGCGCCCTTCGCAAGGCATCAGCCGCGCCTCCGGTTCCTGCGGGTGCAGATGATCGCGCTGCATTTCCTCCATCTTTCCCAGCGACTCCCGGATCGCCTGGCGCAGCTTCGCCGCCTCCTGCAACCCCTCCGGTAATCGATACTCGCCCGTCTCTTCCTGCTCCGCCGCTTCCACCGCCGCTTCCATCTCCGCCATCGACGCTTCCACCCGCGCCAACAACTTCTCCAAATCCTTCCGATGCTCCACCGTCCGCCGCGACGCCACCGCCCGAATCTTCGTCCCGTCCACGGCGTGACAGATCATGCCGATCAACCCTTGTCCCGCCGCCACCTTCACCGCCGCGCGAAACACCGCCCGCAGCGGCCGCCGGTTCGCCGCCCAGAACCGCCACAGCGAGTTGTGATCCGGCGCGTGCCGCCCCGTCAGCCAGAGCAACGACAGGTGCTCCCGGCACGCCCGCTCCAACTCCCGCGTCGCCCGGATGCGCGCCAGATACCCGTACAACCATACCTTTAACATCAGATCGTTCGCATACGGCGGCCGCCCTTCTTCGCTCTTCCGCTCCGGAAAACCCAGCTCCACCAAATCCAAGGCATCCACGAACTCGCGAATGAATCGCGCCGGATGATCCCTCGGTACCCAGTCCTCTAGACTCTGCGGTAACAAATCCATCTGCTCATAGTTCGCGCGTATCTCTTGGCTCATGCCCTTTCACTTAGCATTCTGCTTTCCACTCCCCGCGCCGAGTTTTGAGACAGCCTCATCTGAGGAGGGGAGTTGCTTTCACAACCTCAGGCGCCGTTCGAACGGGTGAATGCTCACGGACAAGAATGAAATCGGGCCGACGTTACGACGCGCCCCACGGATTGAGGAAGGCGCGGATTTTCTTCACCGGCTACAGCAAAAGCCGCCGACGCACAAAACAGGTCCGTGCGGCGCTTAGCCTTGGCGTCCACGATTACGCGGAGTACGGCGAGAGGTTGCCAAACTTGGTCAGAACTGCTTGGCGCGGCCAAAAAAGGGAGACTCCGGACACTTTGTCTCTTGACAACTCTTTAGCCTATGATGTATGCTAGATGCTTGGCTAGACCCACGGTCCCCCCATGTCTCTGCGCCAGCCCCCCCCCGCCCTTCCCTCCGCACGAATCGAAGCCCATCTTGGCAATGCGCAGGAATCCATCGGGCTGCCCACCGCGCAGGTTCAGGCGCGCTCGCGCCTATACCAGCGGAGGTACGGAGGGTATTCCCCTGTTTTAGCCACACTTGTATGCATACTTGACTGGGATCTGGTCACGGGGCGCTGTTCCCGGCCCCCATCGACGGATCCAGGAGGTTTTTATGTATCACGATCAAGAACCGGAAGCTCAAGGCACGCCGGCGCCGGAAGTGAACCCCCAAAAGGCGCCAGGGGCATCGGCGGCGGAGCCCCAAGCAAATTCCGCCGCGGCCAATTTTCGCAAAGGACTCTGCACCGAAGCGCAGGTCGAGCTGCTGCTGGCCCTGGGGGAAGAGCCGCAGGACTACCGGCGCAGGATGGAATCCCTGCTGGAGGACCTGCAACCCCGGGCGGGTTTGGAGAGCGAGTTGGTGGAGCAGATGGGCGAAACGTTTTGGCGGATGCGGCGCGTCCAGCGCATGCGTGACGGGCTGGCGCTCAAGAGCATTCAAAATAGGTTAGATGTCGAAATCATGACGGCTAGCAAGCAGGCCACGCAAGCCATGGAACTTCTGGAACCGTTCGAGCAGCTCGAGCAAGCGCTGTCGCCCCGGGGTGAGGGGCCCAGCGCGGCGGAAATCGATGAGTTTGTGCGGAGCCGCAAGGGCGACTCTTCCGAAGGGATGCGGGAATTCATCGTTCTTCTCAAGTCACTCAATGCGCCCATGGAAAAACGGCAGCGAAGCGATGCCCGCCGTAAAGTCCGCACTCAGCTTCTCGTGTTGATGGAACCTTACGAGAATCTTGGCTGGCAATATGGGCGGCGATGCGAGAAAGTCAAGTCCCCGGAGAATCTGGCGGCGATGATGGCTACGGATGATCCAAGGGGCGTGCTCCTGCAAAAGATGGAGGACTCGCACCTTCGCCGGCTGTGGCGCCTCACCAATACCTTGGCAAAAGTCCGGCAAGGGGTACTCCACAAAAAAGATGTTAAAAGTGATCGACCAAAGCCGGAATGTGTATGAAAACAAAAGAAACATGGACACAATGCCCGGTGAGAAGTCGGACATTTACGTCGATCTGACATGACGATGACGGCCCAAACCGGCTGGGTGACAGCCATTTGACAGTTGAATGTCGTTGTGGAAATGAAATGAACTCAAAATTGCGGCTCGCCGACGCACCCCATGCGGCCGGGGATGCTGCCCTAATTCCGGGTGTAGCGCCGGCTTCCAGCCGGCATTGAGCCGCCAAGGTGGCGGCGCTACGTTCAAATTAGAGCACCTCGCGGGGAGGCAGGGCAGGGACCGTTGGGTGTATTCTATTAGTATGCGACCGAGCGGGACGGCGACGAGGAAAATGCGCAAAGGGACGGTCCTTCTACCGTTTGCCGTTTCCACCGCCTTTTTGCTGCTGAATCTTCACCCGGCGGTAGCGCAGGCCCCCGCGCCCCAAGCAACCGCCCCAAACCCGGCCGCTCCCGCCGAGTCCACGACGTCTACGGCACAGGATTTCTTCAAGCAAGGTAATGAGGCGGCGCGTCTCGACAAGTGGGACTTGGCGATTGCCGCATACAAGCAGGCCCTGGTCCTCCGGCCGGGTTATGTGGAAGCGCACTACAATCTCGGCAATGCTTACGCCGGGGAGCAAAAAAACGGCGAAGCGCTGAAAGAGTACCGGGAAGTACTGCGCCTGCGGCCGGACTTTCCCGGCGTGCACATGAACATCGGGGCGCTGGAAGAAGCGGGTGGGCAGCTTCCCGAGGCCATCGCCGAATATCGCGCTGAAGTCGGCGCGCATCCTAACAATGCTGACGGGCATGTGAACCTCGCGAGCGCCCTCGCCTTGAACCGGGCATTCAGCGAGGCGGCGGCGGAGTACCGCACGGCGCTGGCGCTCGCGCCGCGGGATGCGGAAGTTCACGTGGCGCTGGCGAGCGCGCTGCTGCAATCGGGCGATGCCAAGGGAGCGGGTGCGGAGTATCGCCAGGCCCTCGAGTTGGACGCCAAGAATGCCGACGCCCATGCCGGCCTGGCGGCCGCGCTGACTCAGGCTGGAGACTTTGCCGGCGGCATCAACGAGTATCGCACCGCCACTCGCCTGCGTCCCAATGACCCGGATCTCCACATGAGCCTGGCAGCAGCTCTGCGCGCCACCGATGATCTGAGTCACGCCATCGAGGAATACCGGGTGGCGGTGCAACTGCGCCCCAACCAGGTGGACTACCGCTATGCCCTGGCGCTCGCTTTGCACGAAGCGGGTGATTACGGCGGGGCCATCCAGGAGCTCCGCCGGGTCACCCGGATGCGCCCCGATGACGTGGCGGCGCACGCGGAGCTGGCCACCGCTTATCTCTCCATCAGCGACCATCCCGCGGCGGTCAGCGAGTACCATGAGGCGGTGCGCCTGAAGCCCGGCGACCCGGCGCTGCACGAAGCGCTGGGGCTAGTCCTGCGCAAGACCGGCGACTTGGCAGAGTCCATTCGGGAACTGCGCCAGGCCGTGGTCCTTTCTCCCGATGAGGCGGACTATCACCGCAACTTGGCGGAAGCGCTGCAATCTTCCGGTGATGTCGCGGGCTTCGTGCAGGAATACCGTGAGGAAGTGCGCCTGCGTCCCGACGACGCGGATGCCCATGCACATCTGGCGAATGCCTATCAGGCCGCGGATGACCTGCCCAAATCACTCGCCGAATATCAAGTGGCGTTGCAGCTTGAGCCGCGGAGCCCGGAATTTCATTTTCGCACCGCCCTGGTGCTGGAGGCGCTGGGGAAGCCAACGGAGGCGCAAACTCAGCTCGAGCAGGCCGTCGAACTGCGGCGCGACTATGCCGAAGCCTTGGTGGCCCTGGGCGATTTGCTGGCGCAGGAGAAGAACCTTGAATTAGCCGTGCCCACTTACCGCGACGCCCTGCGCCTGCGCCCGGATGATCCCAGCCTGCACGTCAGCCTGGCGGCGGCTTTGCGCGCCAGCGGCGACGCCGGGGGCGCGGCCGCCGAGGACCAGGAAGCCGTGCGCCTGAATCCTACGAATGCCACCTATCAACGTGACCTCGGCAACACCCTCTATGACGGAGGTGATTTCAAAGGGGCGGCCGCCGCCTATCGCGCCAGCCTGGCGCTGCACGAAGACCCGCAAACCGAAGAGAATCTGGGCCTGGCCCTCAGCCGTTTGGAGGACTGGCAAAACGCGGCGGAGGCTTTTCGCGCGGCGGTGAAGGTGCGGCCTGAGTGGGGGGAAGCCCACCTGAACCTCTCCAGCATGCTGGCTCGCCTGAACGACTTTGCCGGAGCCGCCGCCGAAGCGCAAGCGGTCCTGCGCATCACGCCCAATCTTCCCGAGGCGCATTTCAATCTGGGCAATGACTGGGTTCACCTCGACAAGATGGATGACGCCGTCAAGGAATTCCAAGAAGCCTTGCTCAACAAGCCCGATTACGCCGTGGCCCGCCGGGCCTTGGCCAATACCCTGGGTCAGCAGGGCAAATTGGACGCAGCCATATCCGAATATCGCGATTACCTCCAGGCGCAACCACAGGATTTCATCGCGCACATGAGTCTGGCCAATGCCTTGAAGGCCAAGAATGATGCTGGCGGGGCGATTCAGGAATACGAGGAAGCCATCCGCCTACGGCCGGATTATCCCAACGCCCATTACAATTTCGCCGTCACTCTGGAAGGCGTGGGGCAATTCGATCGCGCCCGCAAGGAATATGAAGCCTACCTCCAACTCGCTCCCAACGCTCCCGATGCCGAGCAGATTCGCAAACATCTGAAGGAACTCGGGGCGGCGCAAAACAAGAGGTGAAGCGGGCCTCAGGCGCGACGGGCGCTCGAGTCGGAGCGAATCGTATCCCTGGTCAGCGGGTCTATGGCCTCGCCGGCAGCCCCTTCGTTTGGGGGTGCAGTCGGAGGTAGGCGGCGGCGGCGCGCACTCGCACCGCATCCTTATTGTCATCCAGCAGGGGGACCAACTTCTCCTGGAATTCGGGGAAGGGATGCATGGCAACCACGTGGACGGCCGCAGCGCGCACGGACCATTCCTTGTCTGATAAGGCTGACCCCACCGCATCCGCCAGGGCTGGATCACTCGAGCTCCCAATGAGCAGCAGAGAGGCGGCCCGGGCCGAAGAACCAGCGGCCGACAGGATTCCTCGGGCCGAAGACAATCCGTAGCCGAGGCCCGGCACGGGGGCGAACGCTGCCGCCCCGATGGCGATGGTCGTGAAAAGCTGGGTAGGAGTGTGCAACAGGCGCAAGGCACGTCGTTTCTCTTTGCTGAGAAGGCTCGAGCTGGCTTTAGAGTTTCCGCCAACCGCGCCGAGAAGAAACTGCTCTCCATCCGGATCGTGGAGTTGGTAAAGCACCTTGGCTGCGGCAAAGTCGACTTCGGGAACGGGATCCTGCAAGGCTTTCTTCAAAAGAGGAAGAGTCCGCTTGTCCTCGAAGTCTCCCAGGGTGAGAACCACCGCGATCCGGACCGAAACATCATGGTCATCGAGCATCGGGGCAAGAGACTCCAGCGCGCCATCTTTCACTCCTACGAGGCTCAGGGCCTCCGCCGCGCCCTTGCGAACGTCCGGATTCCCGTCATGGGCGGCGCCGTGCAGAATGCTCCGGCACCTTTCGACGGTGTCGGCAGGTTTCGCCTGCCCAAACGCCAGAGTCGTGCCAAGTATCATCAATATCCCGATTCGCACGGTGATTTCCTCCTTTTAGCCGAACCGATGCTTGCGCCGGAGACTATCTCCCGGCATCAGGCCTCGTGGGACATGTATCCACAGTACTCATAAAGCATTGATCACGCAAGCTGTTGGATTCGGAAAAGCCACCCTGAGCCATTGGAGACAGGCCTTCTGCAAAAGGGCCGTCATAGAACCGTCATGGAATCGTCATACTCAGAACGTGCTCACTCTGCTATGCTACCACGCCAGTAACTAGATGGGTGCGCTCGCGCCGGCCAGGCGGGTTGCGGTCCGCGTCATGCGCGCGAACGAAAAACGCAACAGAGACGGGACGTTTTGCTGCGTTCTCGGCCCTCGCTAAAAAAGGAGTATCACACTATGACGACAAACACCCTCTCCCCCGAATTGCTCCACAAGATGGATGCGTATTGGCGCGCCGCAAACTATCTGTCCGTCGGGCAGATTTATCTTTACGACAATCCCTTGCTGAAGCGGTCCCTGACCCTCGCGGACGTGAAGCACATGCTGCTGGGGCACTGGGGCACGACCCCCGGGCAGAACTTTATTTACGTTCATTTGAACCGGGTCATCAAGAAATACGACCTCGACATGATTTACGTCTCGGGGCCCGGGCACGGCGGCCCCGCGGTGGTGGGCAATACTTACCTGGAGGGCACTTACAGCGAGATCTATCCCAACATCAGCCAGGAAGAGGCCGGGCTGCGGAAGCTGTTTCTTCAGTTTTCTTTTCCCGGAGGAATTCCCAGCCACGCCTCGGCGGAGTGTCCGGGCTCGATCCATGAGGGCGGCGAGTTGGGCTATTCGCTCAGCCATTCATTCGGCGCGGTGCTCGACAATCCCGCTCTCATCGTTGCCTGCGTGGTGGGCGATGGCGAGGCGGAAACCGGACCGCTGGCCACGGCATGGCATTCCAACAAGTTTCTAAATCCCGCCACCGACGGCGCGGTGCTGCCCATCCTGCATCTTAACGGCTACAAGATTGCCAACCCCACCATCCTCGCACGGATCACTCACGAGGAATTGGAACAGTTGCTGCGCGGCTACGGGTGGACGCCCTACTTCGTCGAGGGCCACGAACCCGCCCTGATGCATGAAGCCATGGCCACGACGCTCGACATGGTGGTGGAGCAGATCAAGAAAATCCAACAGGACGCCCGCGTCAGCGGCAATCTCACGCGTCCGCGCTGGCCGATGATCGTCCTCAATTCACCCAAGGGCTGGACGGGGCCGAAGGTAGTGGACGGTTTGCAGGTCGAAGGCACTTTCCGCTCGCACCAGGTGCCGCTCTCCGATCCGGCAACCCATCCCGAACACCTCAAGCAGTTGGAAGAGTGGCTGAGGAGCTACCGGCCGGAGGAACTCTTCGATGAGCAGGGCCGCCTGAAACCGGAACTGGCCGAACTTGCGCCCAAGGGCGACAGGCGCATGGGCGCGAATCCCCACGCCAACGGCGGCATTTATCTCCGCGACCTGCGGATGCCGGATTTTTGCGACTACGCGGTCGACGTGCCCACGCCAGGGGTGCGCGGCATCGGCGACACGCATGTCATGGGGCGTTTCCTGCGCGATGTAGCCAAGCTGAACAGTGAGCAGCGGAATTTCCGCGTCTTTGGGCCAGACGAGACGCTCTCCAACGGTTTGGAAGCGGTCTTTGAGGTAACCCAGCGCCAATGGGAGGCCGCGACCGTGCCGAATGATGAGTTTCTCGCGCCTGAGGGGCGGGTGATGGAAATGCTCAGCGAGCACCAATGCGAGGGCTGGCTGGAAGGCTACCTGCTCACCGGACGGCATGGGCTCTTCAATTGCTACGAGGCGTTCATCCATATCGTTGATTCCATGTTCAACCAGCATGCCAAGTGGTTGAAGGTTACATCCGGCCTGCCCTGGCGGCGCAAGATCTCCTCGTTAAACTACCTGCTGGCCTCGCATGTCTGGCGGCAGGATCACAACGGCTTCACCCACCAGGATCCTGGTTTCATCGACCTCGTGGTCAACAAGAAGGCCGAGGTCGTGCGCGTTTACCTTCCCCCGGATGCCAACTGCCTGCTGTCGGTAATGGACCATTGCCTGCGCAGCCGCCATTACGTCAACGTGGTGGTAGCGGGCAAACACCCGGCGCCGCAGTGGCTATCGATGGACGCCGCCGTTAAGCACTGCACCCAAGGCATCGGCATCTGGCAGTGGGCCAGCAACGACCAGGCGGTTGCCCCCGACGTGGTCATGGCCTGCTGCGGCGACGTCCCCACGCTGGAGACGCTCGCCGCCGTCTCCATCATGCGCGAGCACCTGCCCGAACTGAGAATCCGGGTGGTCAACGTCGTCGACCTCATGAAGCTTCAACCGCAAACCGAGCATCCCCACGGGTTGAGTGACACGGATTTCAATGAGCTCTTCACCAAGGACAAGCCGGTCATCTTCGCCTTTCACGCCTACCCGTGGCTGATCCACCGGCTGACGTACCGCCGTAAGAACCACGACAACATCCACGTGCGCGGCTACAAGGAAGAAGGCACCATCACCACCGCCTTTGATATGACCGTGCTGAACGAGCTGGACCGCTTTCACCTGGTGATGGACGCCATCGACCGCCTGCCCCAGACCGGCGACAAGGGTATCTACCTGAAGCAGCAGCTTAAGGACAAGCTGATCGAGCACAAGCGGTACATCGACAAATACGGCGAAGACATGCCGGAAATCCGGAACTGGAAATGGAGCGCCCCCAAATGAATGGGCATCACGGCGCAAAGGTCATTCGCACGGAGAAGGAAAACGAGATGTACACGGAGATTCTTTACGATCTCGACCGGCGCAGCAAAACGCTGACTCGTGCCGAGAAAGAACTCGCCGGGCTACTGACCTTGCTGATTGAGGATTTCGAGGAGAGGCAGTATGAATTGCCGCGTGCAAAGCCCTTGGACGCTTTGCATTTCCTGATGGACCGGCACGGGCTCAAGCAGAAGGACTTGGTGGGTGTATTTGGCACGCCGAGCATCGTTTCAGAAGTACTCAGCGGCAGGCGGGAATTAAACAAGGACCACATCAAGCGGCTGAGCGAACGCTTTCACGTTTCGCCGGAAATCTTTTTCTGAGCAGATGCAGCGCAGACCTGCTTTGTAGATCCGCGGATCGTTGCCTATGGGGAAGGAAAAGCCGCGGACCTACAGAACAGGTCCGCGCTACGCTTGCTTCGCCACCATGCGCATTGAACTATCCGCCAGGATGATATAAATTGCTCTCGGGAACCTATCGAATCTTCGTTGCGGGTGATCAGAAAAATTGAAGCCGGCTGTACTGCTTCTCCTCATCGACCTTCTCTTTCTCGGCGGGACCACCTGTGCGGGTCAGTCTTCTTTCGATGAAGGTGATGTCCCCTCGCTAGTAAGGTTGGCGAAATTAAACGGTACTGTAAGCAAAAAGCGGCTGGCGCAGCTCGTGAAACAACATGGGATCGATTTTGAGCCCAGCGAGAGCTATCTGGAAGGGCTGCAAAAAGCCGGGGCAGAAAAAAAGCTCATTGAAGCATTGCGTTCGGCCAAGAGGGTAGACCAACCGGGACGAGACGTGCAGTCTGTCAGTAGCGTTTATGGTGTCGGTGCGGAGGCCAGTCCGCTAGTTGCGATTTACAAGCCTGAGCCGCCGTATTTGGAGAGCGCCCGCAAAGCCAGACTCAATGGAGTACTAGTCCTCCGGGTCGTGATCGGCCCTGGCGGGAATGTCGTCGATATCAAAGAGGTTTCAGAGCCACTCGGCCAGGGCCTGGATGATAACGCCATCCACACCGTAAGCACATGGAAATTCAAGCCTCCCACGCGCAACGGGGCTCCAGTGGCTATCCATACGGGCGTCGAAATCAGCTTTAGGACGTTTTGAACAAGCCAAGCTCGTTCCCGATGGGCAAGGGAAAGCCGCGGACCTGCAGAACAGGCGCTACGCTTGCTCACCATTGTGGCCGCGGGTAGGGGTACGCCATGGCGCGCCCCTACGCCTGTTCGGTTTGCACGGAGCGCAGGCGCGCTGCCTTGCCACGCAGCTTGCGCAGGTAATAGAGCTTGGCGCGGCGCACCCGGCCGGAACGCACCACTTCAACCTTGTCGATGACGGGCGAGTGCAAGGGGAAGATGCGCTCCACTCCCTGTCCGAAGGAAATCTTGCGGACCGTAAACGAGGAGTGATTGCGAGCGCGGCGCAGGCCGATCACCGTGCCTTCGAAAACCTGGATTCTTTCCTTTTCGCCTTCTTTGATCTTGACGTGTACCTTCACCGTATCGCCGGGGTTAAAGGCCGGAACTTCCTTCTTCATCTGTGCTTGTTCGACTTTTTCGAGCGCATTCATGTTTCCATTCTCCCAAACTTTTCGAGAGCACTTCACAGGGGCCCAACACAGCCTTGCCGCTCCGGCCTCGAAAGAAAATGTCAAATCCTGTAGCGGCGGGTATACCCCGCCACGTGCATCCGTAGCGGCGGGTTTACCTCGCCATGCGTCCGTAGCGGCGAGTTTACCTCGCCACGTGGCGGCGTAAAGCCGCCTCTACATCTACGTACCCTCGAGCGACTCCAGCCACCGGCGGTCTTCCTCGCTCAGGGGAAACTGGGCGAGCAATTCGGGCCGGCGGCGCCAGTTTTTTCGAGCGCCTTGCGTCGCCGCCACAAGCGAATTTGCTCGTGGTTACCGGAAAGCAGAACTTCCGGAACTCTCCAATCGCGAAACTCTGCCGGGCGCGTATAGTGCGGGCAATCGAGCAACCCGTGCCGGGCCTCCCCCGCCGCCAGGACCGAAAAGGAATCCTGCTCGCGCGACTCTTCGTTGCCCAGCACGCCCGGAAGAAGACGAATGGTGGCTTCCATCACCACTGCGGCGGGCAATTCACCGCCGCTCAGGACGAAATCCCCGATGGAAATCTCATCGGTCGAGAGGTTCTCCGCCACGCGTTCGTCCACGCCTTCGTATCGGCCGCAAATCAAAACCAGGCGCTCAGCGTGCGCAAGGTCTTCTGCCACAGCCTGGGTGAACAAGCGTCCCTGCGGCGAAAGCAAAATCACCGGCAGACTTTTTTCCGGCGTTTCACTCCGGAGCGCTTCCACCGCCCGGAAAATCGGCTCCGGCTTGAAAACCATGCCCGGCCCGCCGCCGAAAGGCCGATCGTCCACCGTGCGATGGCGGTCATCGGTAAAGTCCCGCAAGTCGTGCAGGCGGATCGCCGCGTGGCCCGAGGCCATGGCCCTCTTCAGCAGCCCGTGCTCCAGGATGCTGCCGAAGAATTCCGGGAAGATGGTGATGACGTCGAACGTCATAAGTACAGGGGTCAGGGATTCGGGGTTCGCAAAGAAAGTTCACCTAACCCGAATCCCGGGCTCCATGCCGAATGCCTAATTCAAGATTCCAGATTCAAGACTCCGAATCCCTAACCCCTAATCCCTAACCCCGACTCTTAATCGTTCAACTCCAGCAACTCCTCCGGCGGGTCGATCACGATGGTCCGGGTGGCGAGATCGATCCGCGTGCAGATTTCCTGCGCCAGGGGAATAAGCACTTCACTTTTTCCGTCCGGTCGCCTGACGTGGAGCACGTCCACGCCGCCCGTGGATTCGACTTCGGTGACCGTCCCAATTTCCCGTCCCTGGCGTTCCCCAATAACCCGGCAGCCGTGCAGTTCGCACAAGTAGTAATGGTGCGGGGGAAGCGGCGTGCGTTGCTCCCAGGGGACAAGGACTTGGAGCCCGCGCAGGCGAGAAGCATCCTCAATGCCGTCAACCCCTGAGAACTTCAGGATGATTCTGCCTTTATGTGGCCAACTGCGTTCCACGTTGACGAGCTTCGGAGCTTGGCCGGGAACTTCCAGAAACGCCGTATCGAGCTGCTGGAAACGCGCGGCGAAATCGGTGAGGATCTCCGCCGCCACCTCTCCATTGCGCCCCTGGGGCCGGAGAATGCGTGCGATGGCCAAGAATTGCCCGGCTGCGTTTTGCGTCAATGCCTCTCGCGCCCCGCACGCCACTTCCGGCCGCATGTGAGACGAAAGGCCCCCTATTCCAGGATCTCCAGCGTGAAGCGCTTCTTGAGCTTCATGCCGGCGGCGTTGAGGATGGTGCGGACGGAGCGCGCCGTCCGCCCCTGCTTTCCGATCACCTTCCCCAAGTCGGAAGGATGCACCCGCAATTCCAAAACGGTTACTTGTTCGCCTTCCACTGCCCGCACAGAAACCTGTTCGGGGTTATCCACTAGCGCTTTGGCGATGGCTTCGATTAATTCCTTCATCTGGCCCTCCCGCCCACTTGAGCTGACGTACCCAGGTTGTCGTGAACCAGTGTGTATGAGAACTAATAACCGCAATTCGTGCGGGGGGTCGCGGCCGGCACGGGCCGCGGCCTCAGCATTTACGCCGCAGGCGCTGGTGCAGGCGCCGGCGCGGGAAGCTTCTTCAAGAAACTCTGTACCGTTTCGGAAGGCTGCGCCCCCTGTCCGATCCAATAATCAACGCGCTCGCGATTCAGCACGATCTCCGGCGGCGTTCGCCGGGGATTATAATGGCCGACAATTTCCACAAAGCGCCCGTCGCGAGCCCTCTCACGATCAATCACAACCACTCGGTAACTGCTTTTCTTTTTGGCCCCGGTTCGAGTCAAGCGTATTCTTAGCAATCTTCCCCCCTTTAATGTTCGATTGTCACTGATCTCGCCTCCCGGAGGCTACCGCGCCCCCGGCCCCACCGGCATGCCCAGCCGGCTGAGTCCCCGCCCGAGCAGGTTCTGACTCATGGACTTCATCATTTTGCGCATTTGGAAGTATTGTTTCAAGACCTGATTTACCTGCTGGACGGAAGTCCCGCTGCCCCGGGCGATCCGCTTGCGCCGTTTGCCATTAATGATCTCGTGATTGCGCCGCTCCTGGGGAGTCATGGAGTTAATAATCGCCTCGATGTGAATCAGCTCTTTCTCCTCCACTTTGACCTTGCCGGCATCCTTGAAAATACCGACTTTGGGGAGCATGCCCAGCATCTGCTCCATCGGCCCCATCTTGCGCACCTGGGTAAGCTGATCGCGGAAGTCTTCCAGCGAAAAGGTATCGGTCTGGAGCTTGCGATGGACTTCGATCGCCTTGTCCTTGTCGATCTTTTGTTCGGCTTTTTCAATGAGCGAAAGGATGTCGCCCATGCCGAGGATGCGGGATACGATCCGCTCGGGGTAGAAGACTTCCAGTTGATCGTACTTCTCGCCGGTTCCCATGAACTTGATGGGCTGGCCGGTCACGTGGTGAATGGAAAGCGCCGCGCCACCGCGGGCGTCGCCGTCGAGTTTCGTCAGGATTACGCCGGTCGTACCCAGCCGTTCATGGAATTCCAGCGCGCTGCGCACGGCGTCCTGGCCGATCATGGCATCGGCGACGAGCAGGACTTCGCTGGGCCGCAGCTTGGTGCGCAGTTCACTGACTTCGTTCATCAATTCCTGGTCAATGTGCAGGCGGCCGGCGGTGTCAACAATCAGCACGTCGTGGCCGCGGTCGGCGGCGTCCTTGCGCGCCGCCATGGCCAATTCGATGGGAGAGTTGATGCCGGCGCCGGCAAAAATCGGAATCTGAACGGCTTTGGCGATCACCGCCAACTGCTCCCGCGCGGCGGGGCGGTACACGTCGGTGGAGACCAACATCGGGCGGCGTCTTCGTCCGGCAAGCCAAAGCGCTAACTTGCCGGAAGTAGTTGTCTTGCCGGAACCCTGAAGGCCGACCATAAGGAAAACCGTGGGGTATTCCTTCGAAAAGGTCAGCAGCGAGGCTTCGCGCCCCAGGATCTGAATCAGCTCGTCGCGAACGATGCGGATCACTTCCTGCACCGGCGAAAGGCTGGAACGAACTTCTTCGCCCAACGCCTTGACCCGGACACGCTCAAGCAACTCCTTGACTACATTGAGGTTAACGTCGGCATCGAGAAGCGCCAGGCGCACCTCGCGCAAGGTTTGGTCCACCACCTCGTCGTTCAAGACTCCTTGAATGCGGAGACTCTTGAAAACCTTTTGCAGCCGGTCTTGAAGCGCGTCAAACATTCCTGTCAGCTCAACGAGAAAGACAAATCCCCCCGCTGGTCCCATTCCAACGAAGAACCGCAAGGTAAAGCAACTATGTTATTTTACGCCTTTTACTAATTTCAAGCAAAACGCGTGATACCAATATATCACCAGAATCGGGCCGAGGGAATGGCGAAAGCTCCAACATATTATGGGGCAAAAGGTAGGCATTCACCTGATTCTCCCAGGATTGCGCCCCATGACGCCCGTCGTCCCACTTCGGCGATTACTTTATACACTCGCCTCTTCCGCGCAGGCGCAACTGCTCGACAACCATTTGCGAGAGCGTGCCTTGCGCACACAATAATTTCAGATCAGCCCACCATCCTTGCGGTGAGTTCGCCAACAATTAAGTTGCTGGACCGCCACCGACAGCACACACACCCCGCCAGCAATCGAAACGCTCACCTCTAACAGGTACCGAAGCATTTCTTCGTGACTGGGGGCGCTGACCATCGTCGCCAGGGCAAATCCATGACCTACTGCCCAAAGACCAATAATGGCGCACAACGCAAGGGTCACAACTCGGAAGGCGGTTTTGAACATAGCCATCCACCTTTTTTGCCCGAAGGGCGCACGAATCCGCTGTCATGATTCATACACCAGGATGAGGGTAGGGTCAACTCAAAGTGGACCGGCAAAAGAGGGGAAAATGGACGGCCCGGATCATACGGTCACTGCGTACTTGGATTCCCGTAGCGCCAATCACTGAACGCAGAAAATGAGGTCGCAAGTAGTTCCACCGCTCCAGGCGCGTGGCTAAAGCAATCTGAACTGGCATTGAGTATACGAATGCGGAGATTGGGAATCTGGGGATTCCTTGATAAAGAAAGGGACGATTAGAGGTTCAGGAGATAGTCGGAGGCTGTCAGGTTTCCGAATCTCACCGTATTCACGCGCTCTCCCACCACGTTGGCGAAGTATTCTAGGATCTTGGCCAACTTCAAGGCCGCCGGCGTTTCGCGCAATTTCATCCAATGGCGCACAATCAGGGAAGCAAACTCAAATCTGAAGTAAAGAATCAAAAGCCACTCTTCTTTGCTATACCGCTGATTGACGTTCGCAGCATTCTTGAGAAGGTAGGTGAGCGACAGGAAATCACATTTGAGCATCAGCGTTAGCCGTGGGTATTCCACGGGAGAGCCAAACTCCTCGATCGCCTTGCGAACCGATGGGAACTCCAGACGATTGGCATTGACGATCGATTGGAAAAACTCTTGGGTGAACTGCCGGCGCAAAATATTCTGGCATGCCGCTTGAACATAGAAGAAAAACAGCGCAATCGATAGAATCAAGATCAGGGCTGCTATAAACATGGTGCACCTCACTGCAACGTTCTATTCCGAAACGACCTCAGCCAAGGCAGCTTGTCTCCCCGCCTGCGCACGAACTGCCTCTGGCGTCTTCGCGACGGCATAAATCCAAATCAACAACATTCCAAGCGTGCAAACCGGCGAAAGCACCTGCGCGATCACGCGCGAGAAATTTTCGCCAACCGTCAGGTTGAACAACGACAGGAAGGCGGCCTCGCCCGCAAATTGCACACCCATTCCGCATACCAGCAGTCCCAGTTCGTCGTCATCAATCGCGAACTGCTGAATCATCAAGTAAAGCAAGGTATTCAGGACTAGGCAAGAAAAGTAGAGGTTCTGGCTGAACTCGGTGATGAAGTTTGGGAAGAGATCCTTATAATGTTGGGTAACGAGAAGAGCCGTAATTCCCACGACCATCGGAGGGACGAAAAACAACATCACGCGAACGAAGCGCCACAGCTTCTCCTCCCGCGCGCAGGCGCGCCGGAAGAAGCTGCAAGTCAACAGAAAAGCGCCCACGGCCAGCACCACATCCGTGAGCCAATAGAAATAGCTGTACTCTTTGGACACGAAGCCGAAATAATTGAGCACGGCAGGGCGCGCGACGCTGTCCAGAGAAAACAGCAGCGTTACGTACAGGCACAAGCCTCTGTGGTGCCGCCAGTCTCCTCGCGAAACGAGCAACAGGCACACCGTTACTTCCAGAACGTAAGTCCCGTACTGTAGGGCGTAAGTTAGGATGTGTTCGCTCATGAGCTTCACGGAATCATGCGTCGTACTCGGTTGCTTCCGCGTCGCTCATCTCGACCGGAAGCAACTTACTTGGCCGTCGGCGGTAGCGGAATGGGAGATCCGCCAATGCCTGATTCCTGCGTCGTCGGCGGGAGTGGAATCGGAGACCCGCCAATGCCTGATTCCCGCGTCGTCGGCGGGAGTGGAATCGGAGACCCGCCAATGCCCAATGCCTGTGTCGGCGGGAGTGGAATCGGGGACCCGCCAATGCCCGCTACACCTTTCCGGATCGTAACACTGCTCAATACTACTAATACTGCGAGTGCCAAAGATAAAAAATAGTTTTTCACGGCTCTCCTCCCGAAGTCAATAGAAAAATCGGCTATCGTAGGAGGAAAGCCTAAACGATCAATTACTCCAAGTCAATACAGTTTTTTACACTTCTCCTGGGGCTGACATTTTGGCCCCATCGGCCTTTTCATGTCAAGCACTCTTTGTTAAGGTTCAAATAACACTCTTCGCTTTCACGCGTTAATGTAATGCCCTCTCGACCCCTTGGCAATAGTACGATGGTACGCGTACTATGGTACGTTCCCAAAAAATCCGGGCAACCAATTCGACTCCATAGAAGGTCGTTGATCGAGGTGAGTTGCACGGGATGAGGCGTCTGAAGATCTCTGTCACCTTTGAGTTGACCCCATCGGGTGCGAATGGCATCATACGAAGTAAGCCGATGGGGCATTGCGGAGCGTGCAGCATGAAAAGCAAGAAGCAGTTTTGGCCATTGACTCTGGTGGTGGGAGTTGTCGGGGTGCTGGTCCTGGCGAGCTTTCCGCCCAAATGGTTTGCCCGGTCCCAGGAGCCATCGACAACTGGGCAACAGCAACCCTCGGGACCGCAGCCGGACGTGGGCGAAACCGTTCTGGTTCCGAAGAAGTCGCAGCCGACTCCATCGCAGCCGTCCATAGTCCAGCCGGAGAAGAAGCCTGAGAAGATCAATCCCAACGAGGTCTATACCCTCTCGACGACCACCAACCTGGTCAACGTGGATGTGATGGTCGTGGATAGCAATGGAAGCCCTCTCCAAAACTTGGAGAAAAAGAACTTCCAGTTATTCGACGACGGTGTTCCGCAAGCGGTGACCAATTTCGGAACCGGCGAAGCCCCCATGACCATTTGTATGCTCGTTGAGTTCGCCAACCGCTGGTGGCCGTACCTGGTGATAGCGCTTCGATACAGTTACTCTTTCCTGCAGGTCATCCACCCCAAAGACTGGGTGGCGGTCGTCGATTTTGACATGAAACCTGACATCCTCACCGATTTCACCCAAGATCGCTCCGAGGTGCGCGCAGGCCTGGATCAACTGCGCATCCCCGGTTTTAGTGAATCCAACCTTTACGACGCGCTGGCCTTCGTGCTCGACCGAATGAAAGAGGTGCACGGGCGCAAAGCGGTGGTGGCTGTGGTCACCGGTGTGGATACTTTCAGCAAGCTGACCTACGATCAATGCCTGAAAATTGTGAGGGCATCGGACACTCCCATCTACCCTGTCAGCATCCTGGAATTCATGACCGTCCGCAGTCCCCGAGGCGAGAACATCACGGCTTTGCAAGCCGAAAACGCACTCAAAACCATCGCCACCTATTCCGGCGGCCAGGCTTATTTTCCGAGGTTCGAGCAAGAGGTGCCGAGCGATTACCAGCAAATCGCGCAGCAACTCCGCATGCAGTATAGCCTGGCCTTTGTTCCCACCAACGCGACGAAAGACGGCCGGTTCCATAAGCTCAAGGTTGACGTGGTAGACGAGCAGGGGAATCCGCTCCAGATTTTCAATGACAAGGGCAAGAAGGTGAAGTACCACATTGTGGCGCGCGACGGCTATTACGCCCCGAAATCTTAATGCGAGAAGTGCCGCACACCGGTTAGAACCATCGCCATACCGTGCTGGTTGGCTGCGGCGATGACTTCGCTGTCGCGAACCGACCCGCCGGGCTGCACAATCGCCGTGACGCCTACTCGCGCCGCTTCTTCCACCCCGTCTGAAAAGGGAAAAAAGGCATCGGAAGCAAGCACCGTGCCTTCCAGCGCGTGCTTCAAATCGCGCGCTTTTGTGGCTCCCAGCCTGACGGAGTCCACGCGGCTCATTTGGCCGGCCCCCACGCCCACCATGACCCCTGCCCGCGCGTAAACGATGGCGTTCGATTTGACATGCTTGACGATTCGCCAGGCAAAGATCATGGCTTCCATTTCTTCCGGCGAAGGCTGGCGTTCCGAGACACATTTCCACGACTGAGGTTGGGCCGGCAGAGAATCCGGTGTTTGGACGAGCAAGCCTCCGCCCACGGGCTTAAACTGGAGCCCGAAGTCGTCGCCGGCTGCCGCCGACATATCGAGGAGGCGGAGGTTTTTCTTGGCGGCCAATCGCTCGAGCGCCGGCGCCTCAAAGCCCGGCGCCACGACCGCTTCCACAAAAAGCTTCGACAACTCTTCCGCCGTGGGTCCGTTCACCGCCCGGTTGAAGGCAATCACTGATCCAAAGGCCGAAACCGGGTCGACTTCCAGCGCGCGCTCATAGCTTTCCACCAGCGTCGCGCCCGTGGCCACGCCACAGGGGTTGGTGTGTTTGATGATGACCGTCGCCGGTTCTTCAAATTCCTGCACCAGACGCCAGGCAGCCTCCAAGTCCACCAGGTTGTTGTAGGAAAGTTGCTTGCCCTGGAGCTGCGGAGCCGCCGCCAAGCCCTGTCCGGCGGTGGTGGGACTGCGATAAAGCGCCGCCTTCTGATGCGGATTCTCGCCATACCTCAAATCCATAACCTTCCGGTAGTTCAGGTGGAGCATCTCCGGGAGTTCTCCATTGGCCATTTTCTGCAGGGTGGTGGAGATAGCACTATCGTAAGCCGCCGTCGTCGCGAACGCTTTGCGCGCCAGCCGGGCACGAGTTTCCCGCGAAACACTTCCGCCATTTCTCTGTAGTTCATCCAGAATGGCGGGATAATCGGCGGCATCCACAAGAACTGTGACATCCTCGAAATTTTTCGCGGCGGAGCGCAGCATCGAGGGACCGCCAATGTCAATGTTTTCGATCAACTCATCCAAGGTTACGCCGGGCTTCATCGCGGTCTTTTCGAAGGGATAAAGATTCACCACCACCATGTCGATGAATTCGATGCCGTGTTCCTTGACCTGCGCTTGGTGCTGAGGGTTGGAGCGGATGGCCAGCAGGCCACCGTGGACCTTAGGATGAAGGGTTTTTACCCGGCCGTCGAGCATCTCGGGGAATCCCGTGAAATCCGCAACCTCCCGCACCTTCAGGCCCTTCTTGCGGAGGAGTTTCGCGGTCCCCCCTGTGGAGAGCAACTCGACTTCCAGCGAGGCAAGTCCGGAGGCCAGTTCGAGGATACCAGTCTTGTCGCTGACGCTGATCAACGCCCGGGAAATTTTTCGCATGGAAACTCCTTGGAAAGGAGCTAGAAGTTAGAAGCCAGAAGTTAGGAGGCAGAAGCCATAACCCAAGTCTTTCCCGAGACCATAAGGCAGAGGTGGCCTTTCTCCTGACTTCTAGCTCCTAACTTCTAGATTCTATCTTTTGTCTCCTGCTCTTCTCATTCCCCTTTCGCAGCTTTGAACTTCACCTTGCCTTGCTCAATGGAGACGGTAAACAGCACCTTGTCGCAGCCCAGCGCGTCCTTTACCTGCTTGGTCTTATTCTTGATGAATTGATGGAAGGCGGCGGGGTCAAAGCTGTCGGCGCTCTCTCCCACCCGCCTCCTGGCCTCTTTCATAGCTTGCAGAAGTTTACTGACTTTTTCCGTCTCCGCGTCCGGGTCCGAACAGACCACGCGCACCGTGCCGTCGTCCACCGGCATTTCCAGCGGTCGTTTGTGTGCACCGGTCAGGCTGCGGCCTTCTTCCTTTTCCTGGAGCTTGCGCCGCCAGAGATTCGAGTTGACGGCGTACTTCTGCGCCAGACTGGTAAAGCGGAAGCGCTGGCCGAAATTCAACATGGACTGGTCGCTGGAAAATCGTTTAATCGTGTTTTCCACGCGGTAGAGGGTATCGTGGGGAGGGCGGGGAGCCACGCCATTAAAATAGATTTCGTACTCAATCTTAAGACGGCGGAGATCGTCTTCCAGCTTATTGAATTCTTCGTCAACTGTCACGCGAGCGCCTCAAGTCTATCCAAGAGTCAGAATTATACCGCTTTTGAAACGAGCCGCGTCAACCGGAAAGTTGACGGCATGAGCTGACTGTGTTGAAATGTCGCGAGGAGGCGCGGGGGGTGTCCGCGCTGCTCTTATTATATCCTAAGTTATACACCGAAACGGATATGGACTCCTCCCCACGTGGCCCCGAACCCGCAGCCGGCAGCTTACTCCGCCAGATTCCCGCCGTAGATGAGTTGTTGAATCGCTCCAGTTTGCAAGAGCTCGAAGGGCGAGTCGGGCACCGGTTGGTGGTGGAGGTAACCCGCAATGTCCTTCAAGGGCTGCGCGAAAGACTCTCCCACGGCAATCTGGCCAACGTTTCGGTCGAAAGGCTGGAGGAAGAGATCATCAAGGAAGCCGAAGCCGTGACGGAGCCTTCGCTCCAGCCCGTCATCAACGCCACCGGGGTCATCCTCCACACCAACCTGGGACGCGCGCCGCTGGCGCCGGAAGCGCTGGCTCACCTCGTCCAGGCCGCCCAAGGCTATTCCAACCTCGAGTATGATCTGGAGCGCGGCGCGCGCGGCCGGCGCGACGTCCACACGGACCGGCTCTTTGGCCGACTGCTGGGCGCCGAGCGGGCGCTGGTGGTCAACAACAACGCGGCCGCCGTCTTTCTGGCCCTGAACACGCTGGCCGAGGGTTCCGAAGTCATCGTGTCGCGCGGTGAGCTGATTGAAATCGGCGGCTCGTTCCGCATTCCCGACGTTTGCGTGAAAAGCGGGGCGGTGCTCCGCGAAGTCGGCACCACCAACCGCACGCGCGCCGGGGATTACGCCGCGGCCATCAACGAGCGCACCCGTTTGCTGTTAAGAGTGCATCCAAGTAATTTCCGGGTGGTAGGTTTCACGGAGCGGCCCAGTTTGCAGGAGCTGGTGGAATTGGCCCACCAGTACAAGCTGTTGCTCGTGGAGGATTTGGGGAGCGGCTGCCTGGTCGACCTCACTTCCTGCGGCGTGCGAGATGAATTGCCCGCTGGCCTGAGCTTGCAAGCCGGCGCCGATGTCGTAACTTTCAGCGGCGACAAGCTGCTGGGGGGTCCGCAGGCGGGAATTCTGGTGGGGAAACGCGAACCTCTCGAACGCATCCGGAGGAATCCGCTCTTTCGCGCGCTGCGGGTGGATAAGTTGACGATTGCCGCGCTGGAAGCGACCGTCTCCCTTTATTTGCAGGGACGGCTGGATTCCATTCCGGCGCTGCGCATGATACGTCTTTCCAAGGAGGAAATTGCTTTGCGGGCCGGGCGTCTGGCAAAGAGCATCTCCGCGCGGCCGGGTTTCACGGCCGTCCTCCGGGACGGCGAATCCGTAATCGGCGGCGGCTCCACCCCCGGCCAGACGCTCGACACGGCCCTGGTGGCGGTCCGGCATAGCCAGCACAGTGCGGCGAAGCTGGAGGAAATGCTCCGGCGCCAGAAGCCCGCCATCCTCGGCCGCGTCGAGCAGGATGAGTTCGTCATCGACCTGCGAACCGTTGGGGAAGACCAGGACGATAAAATTGCGGAGGCGTTTGGAAAAGCTGTCAGTAGTCCGTTGTCCGTTGTCCGTGGCCCGTAGCCAGTGGTCAGTGAAAGCCGCCATGAATGTACCCGGAAAGGGCAATACTGTTGTGATAAATATTGTTTTGTGTTATGCGTAACAAAGTTTCGTTGCCGGACAAGTGACAACTGACCCCGGACCACGGACCACGGACAGTTCCCTTATGAAAGCACTTTATTTCGACGGCAAACTCACCCTGCGCGAAGTGGCGAAGCCGCAACGCGCGCCCGGCGAGGCTTTGATAAAAGTCTTGCTGGCAGGCATCTGCGGCACCGACCGCGAAATCCTGAAAGGTTATTCGGGTTTTCGGGGGATCCTTGGCCATGAGTTCGTCGGGCGCGTCGTGGAATGCGACGATCTGCACTGGGTGGGCCGGCGCGTGGTGGGCGAAATCAATCTTGCCTGCGGCCATTGCCCATGGTGCGCCAAGGGTCTGGGCCGCCATTGTCCCGATCGAACGGTTCTGGGGATTGTCAATCGCCCGGGAGTCTTTGCCGAGTATGTGACCCTGCCGGTCGAGAATTTGCACCAAGTCCCCGACGAAATTTCTGACCGCGCTGCGACCTTTACCGAGCCGGTGGCGGCGGCGTGCGAAATCCTGGAACAGACGACTCTCGCGCCGGGCACGAGGGTGGCCATTATCGGTGACGGGCGCTTGGGGCTGCTGGTGGCTCAAGTGCTGAAGCATGCCGGAGCGCAGGTCACGCTGATTGGCCGCCACGGTTGGAAATTGGATCTGGCGCGCGCCTGGGGCGTCCGAGTTTTGAGCGAAGGCGATGAGGAGCTTACCCCAAGCAGCTTTCCTGTGACGGTGGAAGCCACGGGCTCGCCGCGCGGCATCGGCGAGGCGTTGCGCCTGGTCGAGCCCCGTGGGACGGCGGTGATGAAATCGACTTTTCACGGCCCCGCGAACTTTGATGCCACCAAACTGGTGGTGGATGAAGTCACTCTGCTCGGTTCGCGTTGTGGCGTCTTTCCCCCGGCCCTCGAGTTGCTCCGGCAGGAACACGTGACGGTTCACCACCTGATTACCAAAACCTTTCCGTTGGAACAGGGACTTGAGGCCTTCGAGTTCTTGGACCAGACTTCGGCATTGAAGGTCCTGCTGGAGATGCGCGAGGAAAAGACGAAACTCGAAATTTGAAACTCGAAAATCGACGTTTAGCCCGCGAGTTTCGAATTTCGATTTTCCAGTTTCGATTTTCCGCATGAGGGTAAACGGCATGAGGGCTTTATCGGGTCGAAAATCCATTCTGTTCCACGCTCCGATGGTGTCACTCCTAACCGTGGTACTCGGCGTGGGCGCCGCCGCAGGGAAAAAGAAGACGCCACCGCCTTCGCCCACCGGGCTGCCCACCCGCATCAACGACTTGGCCAAGCAGCTTCCCGGAGTGATGCTGGAAGATGCCGGGCCCATCACCAGCCAGGTTCAAAAGTTGGTAGTGGATCACATGGCGGAGTGGATGGCCAATCGCACGCCGACCGACGTGGAAACGCGCCGCGAGCTGGAATATGTTTTCTCGCTCCTGCACTATCCCCTGGTTGGCCAGCCGGCGGCTTTCGCGCAACCGTGGAAAGGCCAAATGGTGATTGGCGCGGGCTACACCTTCGGCTGGACGGACTATGACCGTCAGAATGTGGTGGCGATCTTTGAAAGTAGCGCCGGCAAGAGCCATCTGGTGACCGTCACCAACTTCGTTCCGCGCACCGACCTGCACTATGCGATGCTGCCCCAGCTTGCCTGGGACGACCTGCGCTTCTTCATTTACGGTTTCCGCCCCGGGAAGAGCCAACTGCGCCTTTCCGTGATTCTCTATTCCTTTGACGGGCAGAACCTGAAGCCGCTCTGGGAAAGCCGCGACATCTATGACGGAAAGATGGACGTCCTGGAGGATAAAGTCACCATCACCTATTTGAAAGAGGATGAATACGTGCATGCGGTCGAGGACAAGCGCAAACCGCCCCGCCACTTGGCCACGTACCAGCTTACCGCCGCAGGTATTCAACTTTTGGACGACCACGAGGTTCCTTTCTAACCGTCCTCAGTTGTCGGTCCTCAGTTGTCAGTCGTCAGTTCTCAGTCGGCTTAAGCTTGGGCCGGTTTTACTGATTACTGAAGACTGATGACTATTGACTTTGGTTCGCCCCTTTGCCAATGCTTGCCACACACATGTTCACGCCGTATACTCTCGCTACAACTTTGGTGTTTTCTAAGGAGGAATTATGGCTCTCATTTCACGACGTGATGCAGGGAAGATTCTCTTGGCAGGGTGCGCGGGCGCGCTGGTTCCCGCCGCAAAGCTTCGCGGCTCCACCAAGATCAACTCGGTTATTCGCGGAGTACAGATTGGCGCGCAAAGTTACTCGTTTCGCGACCGGCCCCTCGACGCCGCCATCGCCGCTTACCGCGAAGTGGGCTTGGGCGAGTGCGAACTGTTTGACGGACATGTGATACCGCAGGGCTTGAGGGGCGAGGCGCTGAAGAAGTGGCGGATGGATACCCCCGTCAGCTTCTTCAAGGATATCCGCACGAAGTTCGATAATGCGGGCATTCTCCTTTATGCCTTCACCTATGGTTTTCGCAAGAATTTCTCCGATGAGGAGATCGAGCATGGATTCATCATGGCCCAGGCGATGGGGGTAAAGTACATCACCTCGTCTTCCAATGTCAGCGTGGCGCCGCGCGTGGATAAGTATGCGCAGAAATACAAGATCATGGTAGGTTTCCACGGGCACGACGACACTAAGGATCCCGATGAGTTCTCCACCCCGGAGACTTTCGCGCGCGCCATGAAGGGCGCATCCCCATACATCGGTGTCAATCTGGACATCGGCCATTTCGTAGCCGCCGGAGGGGATCCCGTCGCCTACATTACGGAGCACCACGCAAAAATCGTCACTTTGCACATTAAAGATCGCAAGAAGAATCATGGCGATAATCTGCCCTTTGGCGAAGGCGAAACGCCCATCACGGCTGTGCTGCAATTGCTGCGCGATAAAAGCTGGAAGATTCCCGCCAACATCGAGTACGAATACGGGAAGCCCGGCATGGATACGATCGTCGAGATGAAGAAGTGTTTCGCATACTGCAAGAAGGCGCTGGAAAGCTAAGGGCATATCCGTTTTCGTAACGCCGGTGAGGGCGGGAGGAATCAACTGCCCTCGCCGGCAGGTTACTGACGCACTACACTAACTTCACCGGACTTCAATCGGCGCCAGGTCGTACCAGCCGTCGGGTTTGAGGCCCTCGATGGCGAGCTTGATGGCGGGCCGCCCCGTGTGCGGGTCAAGCAGCGCCACGCGCAAGCGGTAGTTTCCCGGCTGCAAGTTTTCGGGAATATAAATCGTACCGTCGAAGAGCGCGTCACCGGGCAGCCATTTGCGGACGTCTACCGGCAGCCTGATTTTTGCGCTGCTGCTGCCGGAACGCAGCTCTATGGCCAGTTCGTATGGGCGGTAAACCGGCGCCACTCCCGCGTTCAGCCACCACATGTGAACGGGTTGCATCGTGCCGGCCCCAACGACGGTTGGATACTCCAGCCGCCGCAGGATGAACCGGTAGCCCATTTTCTTCTGAAATTCGTCGAAGGCGGTTTTCCACTCCGCCGGGATCGCCGTCGACTTGAGGTTCACCGACGATACATGCCAGCGCAGCGCCTGGGCGAAGATGTAATTGAGATCCCACCCCTGCTGCTTCCAGTAGCCCGGTACCCAACAGGCTTCGAGCGACACCGGACTGCGTTGCCAGACGTTCTGTATCCCGGCGCGAACGACTTGTTGCGGGTACACATCCAGCATCTCCGCCGGGAAGAAAGGATCGTCGGAGGAGGTTCGCAGGTCACCCCAACAGTCCAACCGCCAGCCCGCGCCGTGCTCAGTTCCATACGCCAAGGCTCTTTCTTCATCGAAGTTCATCAATAACGGCGTACGCTGGAACGCTGCCAGCCAGATATCCACCAGCTTTTTCTGCACCTCGAACGCCGGTATGTAGGGGCTCCAACCCTCGCCCCAGTAACCGACCGAGGAGATATCGACGCTGTCCAAATCCGGATGCCCGTCGTAGCGTTCCCCCGCCGCAGCCACCACGGCTCCCCAATATTTCAGATACAGCGGGTCGGCAAAGTCCGGCTGCCAGATCTCCCCGTCCTTGTCCGTCGCCTGATTGGCGCGCCGCGCTCCCGACTTCCGATACCACTCCGGCAGCGGATGCTTCTCATCGTAGGGCATCAGCCGAATCGCCAACGCTTGATGGTGCGCGTGCGCCTCATGCAAGGCGGCGTCCAGAATTTCCCACCGCACCTTGCCTTGCTTCGGCTCGAGCGTCTCCCAGAACCAACGGCAATAAGAAATCGTGGACGGGGGGAAATCCACCGTCCCTGTTGCCGGCGCCAACTTTCCCGCGGGTCCTTCTTCCGACCAGCCGAGGCCGGGGTTGATCGCATCCCCGTTGAAGCGCTGGAAAGTCTCGATCCCCATGCCCGGATTCACGAGCACCTCGTCGGTCTCCTTAGGACGGATGACCGTGGTTTCCGTCTGCGCACATGCGCTCACTGCAAATGCCAGGAAAAACAAGATAACCGGAATCCGTTTCGATGCCATAGTGGGTTCTCACCTTCTGCGAGCCGGCAGGGGCAGAAGAGCCATACTCAGGAAAAGGAATGAAACAATCATCGTCCCGACCGACCAGCGCATCCTTCCTCTCAACGTGCCCTCATGGCGCCTTCACTTACATCCTTGTTTCGATGCTCGGCAGCATTCTACAACCAGGAGGCGGAAGGCCGCGAGCGCCCTTTGCGAGCGCTTTTTGCGAGCGTTCTTGGCGAGTCCCGAGCAGTCGGGATCGGCCGAATGCCGAAGGCGGCAAGCACAATTTGTAAGTCCTGGCGATGACTACACTGCCAGGTGACCCTGGCGAATGTGAATCTCCCCACTATCATAGAAGGGCGTTCTTCATTCCCAATCCGGCGACGTGCCCGCGTGTCATGGTTCCCGGCGAGCATAGCGCTTTTCCGCCGCTTGCCAATGCTGTATCTTTGAGACATTACTTGAAAATAACAGCGGGGGGTGTATACTCCCCCGACAGGAGCAAGAATGTTTCAGGAGATCAGAGCGTCTCTCCAACAACTTTATCGAGAAGACCAACGGCCCTGGCTGTGGGTTTTAGCGGCAACGTAGGGCCGAGCAGCGCTCGGCCGTGGCCGAACGCTGTTCGGCCCTACATTGGCGGACGCTGTCCGGTCGGGACTTGCGGCGAGCGCAAAAAGCCCATCTCGGTCCTTTGCAGGGACACGCGCGTGGAGATTCCCGCCATTGCGGAGTGACCAGCGGCACGTTGGACCTAAGGGGCAAGTGTTTTCAGCAAAACGCGTTCAGTATCGAAGCGAAGTATGTAGAGCCGCGCTTTAGGGCGGCCATTCTCAGCAGGGAGGAGGGGTTATGACGTGTCGTGCTCGTTGGGTCGTGCTTGTTTTGGCAATTATATTTATGTGGCCGTTGTCTACGTCGGCACAGGACACGGCAAATTCCGGGGTGGCGACCGCGCCCAGCGTCGGAGCGGATTACCCAAGAGACCGCGCCGGAGTTCTGATTCGCAGCTCGGAGTGGGTTTTGCTTACGCTTCAGGCGCCTGCCAGGACCCGCGCGAAGCACGGCCTAGCTCCCACGTTTACGTACGGGATTGCTTCCGCGGCGATGGTGTCGGAATATGAAGGAGTACACGCGCCGGTGCAGATCGAACCAAGCCGGCCGGTCATTTGCATCTGCCGGCTAACGGGTTTGCCCGGAAACCCGGCGCTGGTGCGCTTGCACCCGAAGAAAACTCTCCGTGAACTTGACGGCGGTAAAATCCACTACGGCTCCAAGACCGCGGAAGCGGAGCAAAACGACCTCATACCGATTAACGTTACCCAGCCGGAAAACAACGTGTGGCTGGTGCAGCCGCAGCAGGATCTGCCGGCCGGGGAATATGCCCTGATGGCCGGAACCCAGAACATGGCCATTTTCCCCTTCACTGTGGCCGCCCCGGCTAATGCGCCGGCTCCGGGGAAAAAGTAGCGGGCGGGCATGGGCTGACGGATTCGGCTGCGTTTTTCCGCAGTTGCGGCGTGAGCCGCCTCGGCTGCTGGACGTGTACGGTGGTAGATCGCGACAAGGCGAGCGAAGGACTGCTTGCCAGCGGCGACGAGCGCATGGAAAAGCTGATTGAGTTCCGCGAAACGCTTCTGTTCTACCGCGATCCCGTCAACAACAAGCGCGACACTCGCCGCATGAACGGCAATCAGGGTCCCGGACCGCTCTTGATCTCCGCCCGTCGCGAACTCCTGGCCAAACTGCTTGCCTTACAGGAAGAGGTCGGGTTACAGCTCATCAGTCCCGAGGAGCTCTTATTGATCCAGCAAATGTGGAAAGCCGCCCGCGATCCCGACGACGGGCGCGGCGTGGCCCGCATCGTCAACCGGCAGAAAGGTGTCATCATGAACGCCGACTTTAGCGAACTCAACCGTTTGCGCGAAATGGAAGATAAAATCGCCGCTGAGAAGGGTATTAAGATTGAAACTCTGCGGCGCATGGTCGCCAAGGTGGAAGAATACAGCGAAAGCCACCGCGACCGCGACTAACGTAGGGCCGAAGAGCCTTCGGCCCAGGCCGAGCGCTGTTCGGCCCTACGTCAGGCCGAACGCTGTTCGGCCCTACAAACGCCCGACGCCGCCCGACGGTACACGCCATGAACCGCACCGACTACTGGCTCGGGAAGTTTTCCAAATTACGCGTTGACCGCGCCCGAGGCGATCCGGCGCCCCACAAGCCCCTTTTGCTCCTGGTACTGTGTGACTTGGCGGAAAGCGGAGACCTCCGCGAAGTTGAATCGTTGTCGCCGGAGCTTGCGTTTCGCTTTTGCACATACTGGTCCATCGTCGCCGCAAGGCGGTCTCAGCGGCCTGACGTTCGCTTGCCGTTCCATTTTCTCTCCGGCGACGGGATATGGAGAGCGCTCGACGACCGCGGCGAGCCGTCGCCCGATAAAAAGCTCACGAAGCACGCAAGGCTGCCGAGCGATTTGGTCGCCTTCCTGGAAGATCCTGCAAATCGCGAAAGAGCGCGGCATCTCCTTATCGCCAAATACTCCCGCCCGTCGGAACAAATAGCCCTGTATGAAATGATCGGGCTGCCGGTCCCCAGCCGACGAGGGATCGTAGGGCCGAGCGGCGCTCGGCCTGGGCCGAACGCCGTTCGGCCCTACAACCGCCCCAAGAGGCGCGCTTGGCAGGGCGAGAAGCGCGGTTTAGAATCAGGGTTGTGAGCGCGTACAATTTCACATGCGCATTAACTGCCTACCGGCTCACCACCATTACCACCGGCAGCATCGTTGACGCCGCGCATATTCACTAATTCCGAGACAGCCGCAACAACGACCCGCGAAATGGAATTGCATTATCCAAGAATGCCCATTGGACGTTCGATCAGGGGCTATGGACGATTGCAGACGATTACCGAATCATCGTTGCAGTGGGGCAATTTGCCGAAGCAGGGCCGAACGAGGATAATCTACTCGCAAGCTATCACGGCAAACGACTTCATCTGCCAGAAGATAGAACCTAAGGGCTCGCGGCGTTGCTGGCGGACGTGCGGGAACTGATTGTGTCCGCACCGCGGACACAATTGGGGCAGGAGTGCGGGAGGGGCTTCGGGATTAGGGAATCGGGGTTAGAGTTCAGAACGGCAGGTCCTTGGTGCTGAGTGCTGGGGACTCGGGGCTAGGGAATTCGATCACGGATTCAAAATCCCAGATTCAAGACGAGTGGCCGGGTCGGCGCCCAGAAACGAGGCGAGAAGCGTGGTACACTTGAGCCAAGGAGGCAAGGTGAAGAAGTTCAACACAAAGCCGCCGCTCGCAAACAAGCGCCCTGTCGAGGCCCACCCGCGCAAGGCCTTCTCGATGGGCGAGATGCGGAAGTATATCGACCCGAGCCCGCCGCAAGAGGCCGAGGAGTTCGTGGAGCTCATCTATGACGAGCGCCGCCGCGACGGCGAGGAAACCGCGGCCGAATGAAACGGCTCATGGCGGACACCGACGTCGTGTCCTACATCTCCCCTCGTAACCAATAACGCCAGGCACTACGCGCACTTGGCAAAGCTCCAGATTCTTACGGGCCAGGATGAGCATCTCCCGATGAGTTGATGCGACGCTTGCAGGATGCTGACTTGATCGCTGGATGCTTCAGCTTCGCGAAACTACCTGCGTGAGGACTTCCGCGCTTCGTCGCACTGCCGTTACGGCCAATCGGATCTGCTCCCGCGTAGTTGCGGCATCAATCGAAAACCGGATCATCGGTCGGGATGCAGCGGTATTCGGTTTCATCGCCTTAATCACGTGCGAGGGCTCGTCGGAATCCGCAAGGCACGCGGAACCGGACGAAGCACAGACGCCTTCCTTATCGAGCAAGATGAGCAGCGCTTCGGACGCATCTTCCTTTTTGTTTTAGGCGGGATATTTTATCGAACTGCTTGGGATGATGGCAGTTGCGCGTTGTCTTGGACGTCGAGCTCCTGACTACATAGTCGGCAGGGTGACGCCGAGTGCCTTGAGAATTTCTTGCTGGCGGGCGTCCGGTTGAGGCAGCTTGGTCAGCGTGGTTTTCTCATCGACCGGGTAGTGCAGCAGGCACAGGCGGGTCAAGGCCCGCAGCGCATCCGGCAAGGTGATGGCGTCGGCCCGAGTCTCGGTGGTGCCAAAGGCCGCTCGTAATCGCCGCTCCATCTCACGACTGACTTTCAAGGCCAGCAGGCAGCAGAACACGTGCCCCCGCGTGCGGCTCTCTTTGCGCACCCAGACGGGCCGCACCTCCAGCAAGCCCGTCTTCAGGGTGCGAAAATCGCGCTCTACCTTCTGGAGCGAAACATAGCTGTCATGCACTTGCTGGGCGCTCATCGCGGCGGGGGCCACGTCGGTGGTCACCACATAGCAGCCTGCCAACTCCAGCGCCCGGTCGATCGCTGCTTCGTTCCTTTGCAACTTCAACTGCGTGCCTTCGAGCGGGATTTCCACCAGGCCCGTCAACTTGTGCCGCTCGACCCAGGCTTGCATCGCCCGTTGGCCCGCTTCCGGCTGGCAGCGGGGGTGGGTGCGCACCTGCTCGTTGCGCGCCTGGATCTGGGCTTCCAGCTTCGTCAGTTTGTCGTCCAGGCGATGCTGCTCGCGCTGTGCCTCCTGCGGATTCCGGCGCAGGATATAGCGCACGCCCTCCGCTTCCACTTCCGAGACGGTCTCACTGAACAGGTTCAACTGCAAGGTTCCTTGGGCCAGCAGCCGGCGAACCTGCGGGTCGGTCAAGGCCGTGATATAGCGCAACCCCGCTCCCGTCAGCGCTTGCTTCCCCTTACTTTTCACCATCCCCCGGTCCCCCACGAAGACCAATTCCTCCACCCCGAATTGTCCCTGCAGAATCTGGATCTGTTCTACCACGGTGGTGGGATCACTGCGGTTCCCTTCGAACACCCGCACGGCCAGCGGTTCGCCTGCCTCGTCCGCCAACAGGCCGATGACGATTTGCAACTTGCCCCGCTTTCCGTCGCGGTTGTAACCGTACTCCCCCAACTCGTTCTTCTCCCCTTCCAGATAACTGCTCGTCACGTCGTAGAGAAACAGCCGGGGCGGCTGGCCGCGTCGAGCCAGGTAGCGGCGATACAGGGTCTTTTCCATCTTCCCCTGACGAGCCGCCAAGTCATCCAAGGCGGCATACAGATCGTCCTCGTCGAACTTCCCCAGGCCCAGCACTTCGGCCACCGCCTGATCCTGGGCCCAGCGCACCGCGGAAAGGCGCGAGCCCTGGTGAGCGACACGGGCCAACACCAGGAACAGAGCGAGTTTCGCCAGCCGGCTATGACCGAGCGCGGCGCCGATGCCCAGAGCCTTGGCGATCTGCTTGAGCACGAACAAGAGGCCGAACACGCCTCCCAACTGAGGGGCCCGGGAGAGCTCGGCGGCCTGATCGAACTCGCCCCGCAACAGGCGGCGGAGGGCTTCGATGCGGGCGGGGAGCCAATGCGAGAGGTTGGCGAGGGTGCGGTTCTTAACCTTGCCGTGATGGCGAAAAGATTCGCGCAGGAGGATGGCGGGCGGGGAGTTGCGGTTAGGGACGGTTGTGATATACATGACTCCCGTATACCATCATAATCTAGCAATGTCAAGGACAATCTTCAATATACATGACTACACTATGATGCCCAAAAACAGGACAACCCCTCTCGATGCAAGGATTTTGAGTCAATCACTAGAAGGAAGATCCGTCGGACTCGATGCGACGTGACGATGTGCCTTTTGGTCGGGTTCGCCTTCAACGCGGAGGCAATTGCGGCATTATTGCTCTCCGTCGCGCACGAGGTGAAAATCACGTCCATCGGGTGCGCTCCAATCAACTCCGCCACCTGTTCGCGGGCGGGTTCGACGACCGACTTGAGTTTTGACCCGAATTTGTAGGCGCTCGACGGATTGCCCCATTCCGTCGTGAGGTACGGCATCATCGCTTCCAGGACCTCAGGCAGAATCGGCGTGGTCGCGTTGTGGTCGAGGTAGATCACGCGGGCAGTCTACAGCTCACAGTTGACAGTTTACAGCAAGAACTGCTGGGTGGTAAGAATCGAAAACGGCTTGACTGTAAGCTGTCGACTGTCAACTGTAGACTTCCCGGGGCTCGTGGTACACTCAATCCAGGCGTGAGTCCGTTGGCCTAACGGCCTAAGCGGAGAACTGGCGGCGGGGACTCGCCAGCCATCGCTCGGTCCTGCGTAGGGACACCTTTCAACAAAAGCCTTACTCGGAAGCCGGGGAACTCAAAGCAGTGGCAGGAGGCAGGAGGCAATGGCCAGCGCGGCGCGGCTCCGCCACGCCGTACGCCCGCTGGTTGTTGACCAGCCCATGGCGGGATAAACCCGCCGCTACATATCCAGCCCATGGCGGGATAAACCCGCCGCTACATTCCAGAGGGAGACACAATGTCGCCAAGCGGACCTTCTCCGGACATTTTGCCCCCATGCCGCCCCTTGGCCGAATGCCCCCATGGCTGCTTAATAGCAGGGATTCGTGGTTTATCCACAATCAAATGGCGTGTACATTGCTTTTCCTGGATGCGCCACCCGCCCTCTGCCCCAGCCCCGATTTTCAAAATGACCCGATGACTCAATGACCCGATGGCCCGATAACCTCAGTCCATCAACATCCCGCCGTTCACTTCCACTGTCTCCCCAAGGATGTAACGCGCGGCGGGGGACGCCAGGAACAAGATGACATCGGCGACTTCTTCCGACGTGCCGGCGCGGCCCAGGGGAATATTGGCCACGAATTTCGCCATGAGCTCGGGCGGGCTGTACCGTTCATGATACGGAGTTGCGATCACTCCCGGCGCGATCCCATTGACGCGAATTCCGTGCGGAGCAAGCTCCTTGGCCAACCCCTTGGTGTAGGTCAGCAGGCCACCTTTGGCCGCCGCATAGGCTGCGGCGCCCAGGCCGCCGCCGTTCCGGGCGGCGATCGACGTGACGTTGATGATGCATCCGCTCTGGCGCGCCACCATCTCTTCCCACACCGCCTGAGTGCACAGGAAGGCGCTCTTCAGATTCAGGTCCATGATCTGGTCCCAATACCCTTCGGTCATGTCCGCCAGCGTGTGCCGCGCCAGCAGATCGCCGGCGTTGTTCACCAGAATGTCAATGCGCCCCCATTCTTTGCGCACCCCCGCCACGAGAGAATCAACTTCGTCCCGGCGCGTTACATCGGCGCGAATCGCCAGAGCTTCGCCACCTGCATTGTGGATGGCTTCCACGGCCTCCTCTGCGCCTTTTTGATTCTTGAGGTAGTTCACTCCCACGCGGGCGCCCTCGCGCGCCATGGCCTCGGCCGTCGCCCGGCCGATACCGCTTGAGGCTCCGGTAATCAAAGCTACTTGTCCTTCCAGTATCATTCCAACCTCCCTTGGGATCCATAGATGACGCAGATTACACAGACTCCAAGAGTTCTTTTCGGTACCTTCGGTGTAGTCCGCGTAACCTGCGGATCATTGTTTCTTCGCCCTTCGGCCGCTTGAAACCGACCGCCGTATCCTAGCGCATCCTGCATCGCACGCCAACTACCCTGATTGAGAAGTCAGGAGTCAAAAGTCGCGAGTTGGCGGGCTTCGCCTTGATTCTGTCTCCTGGCCCCTGACTCCTGGCTTCTACGCGCTACTTATTCCACCTTGGAACTCCCTCATGAGTCTTTCCCAATTTGGAACGCCCGCCTCCCGATAGGACGCCGCCGAGAGCAGTGATCAACAATCTTCAAACCTCCCGGAACCACTGCACAAATAAGGGTTTCCCTTGCCCTCCCTGATCCCAAAAACCATTTGGAGCGATTCCCTTCCTTGTGGGCAGTGACTTGCTTTTTTGGGACCTGTGTATATGGCCAACGATACCCGAGCGGAATGGAAAGGACGCCAAGCGGGGTCGGGGCGTGCGGTGCTCATGCTGTTGGGACTGGCGGTGCTCACGGTGGTGGGCAGCCTGGGGTGCAAGAAGTCTTCCCCTGCCTCCAACGGTCCCGGCAAAGACGCGCAGGCTCCGAAGGTCAAGGCCGTCATGCATCTGGAACCCTTCGTGGTGAACCTGGCGGATTCGGAAGAAAACCGGTTTCTCCGTATAGGAATTGACTTGGGATTGGAAAGCCCGCTTTCCGCCAAGGAGGGCAAGGGAGGTGAAGGAGAAGTGCCCACCGCGCGCATCCGGGATTGCATCCTGGCGGTGCTGTCAACTTGGCACTCTGATGCGCTCCTGGCCCCCGAAGGTAAACAGAAACTTAAGGATGAGCTCGTCCACGCGCTTCGCGAGCGGGCGCCCGAGTTGGCAGTGAAAGAAGTCTATTTCACGGATTTTCTTGTGCAGCGATGACTTATGGGAAGTGAGGCTCAAACCCGCGTTGTGGAAACCGTTCCCCCGCCCCGGGAAATTTGGCCGGAGGCGCTGGAACTGCCATGCCAACTCTTCGTCGCATTAGAAGTTCCTCATTTCACCATTCGCGACCTTCTTTCCCTTAATGTCAACTCGCTGGTGGATACGGGCCGCCGTGAAGGAGCGCATGTACCGGTACTGGTGAACGGCGTCATGGTGGGGTGGGCGGAATTTGATGTGATTGATGGTCGGTTAGCCGTCCGCATGACGGAAATGATTTGACCCGAGTCGCCGGTCGCAACCTGGGGGAAGGAAGAAACGTGATGGATGCCAATGCCGGAAGCCAAGCTACATCCCCGTCGGGGGTGGCCTGGGCGGTCGCCCTTAAGAACTCCTGGCAATGGGTGCAGCGCGCCGTAAAACCTCGCAAGGCCCGCCGCCTGCGTGTGTGCGAGACGTTGTCGTTGGGGGAACGGCGTTTTTTGGCGGTTATTGAATTCGACCGCCAGGAATTCTTGGTAGGCGGTAGCGGAAATTCTCTCTCCCTTTTGGCACGGCTGCACGAGGGGATGGTGATCACGGAGCTTCCCCCGTCGCGGGAATCTCGTGCTCTTGAGGGCCATTGAGTTTTTTTATGAAGCAATCCTGGCCTCTACGATGGGCGAGGCACTTGGCGATAGGAATCGCCGCCGGGGTGTTTCCCCCCGCAGTATATGCCGCCCCGCCAGCCGCGCCGAACGGTCTGGTGATTCCGGGGCTGACCCAGGGCAGTTCTTCGTTGCCTTGGAATATCGTCATCCTGCTCACCGTCCTGACCCTGCTGCCCGCCCTGCTCCTCGCCATGACGCCGTTCGTCAGGTTGCTGGTCGTCTTCCATTTTCTCCGACAGGCGCTGGGAACACAAAGCACACCCACCAACCAAACCCTTATCGGGTTGGCGCTCTTTTTGACTTACTTCGTCATGCAACCCGTCGGGGCGGATATCTATCAGGCCGCCATCGTTCCACTCCAAAACAACCAGATTACGGCCGTGGAAGCACTGGACCGGGGTGCCGTGCCTCTGCGGCACTTTATGCTGAAGTTTACGCGGCAGAAGGATTTGGCGCTGTTCGTGGAGTTGGCAAAGGAACCTCGCCCGCGCCGCCCAGATGATCTTTCCATGCGGGTCGTTATTCCCGCCTACATCCTTTCGGAATTAAAGGCAGGGTTTCAAATCGGGACCATCTTGTTCTTCCCCTTCTTGGTGATCGACCTGGTGGTGGCGTCCATAACCACTTCCATCGGGATGATGCAATTGCCGCCCGTGGTGATCTCCACGCCGCTGAAGATTTTGCTTTTCGTCATGGTGGACGGCTGGAACCTGGTGGTGGGTTCACTGATGAAGAGTTTCTATTGAGGTTATCTATGACCACGGACGTAATTGTGCAGTTGGCTCGCGATACTCTCCTGACCGCTCTGTTGCTGGCCACGCCCATTCTGGCGGTGGCTACCGTAGTGAGCCTGCTGATCAACATTGCCCAGGTGATGACCTCCATTCAGGAGCATACGGTGGCCACCGTGCCGAGAATCGCGGTCGTGGCCCTCACCACCTTTGTCTTGTTGCCCTGGATGTTACGCAAATTGATGAGTTTTACCGTGCAGATGTTTGCGGACTTCCATCGCTTTCTGGGGTAAGGCGCGAGGAGTGAAAAGTGGGAACGGGACTCGAAACGGTGGTCGGGCGCGTCCTGATCGTGGGCGCGCGGTTGAGCGCGCTGATGGTGTTTGCGCCTTTTTTTTCGAGCGCGACGATTTCGCCGCGCGTTAAGGCCGGCCTTACCGTGGCGCTGACGGCCCTCGTCTACCCCGTCGTGGCGGGGGACTTGCCCGCCCTCTCCGGCCCGCGAGGGTGGCAGGTTGCCGGCGGTGAGTTGGTCGTGGGCCTGATCATGGGGATCACGCTCCAGTTCGTTTTTGAGGGAGTAGAGTTGGCAGGGCAGATCGTGGGCTTTCAGGTTGGGCATTCGCTGGCAAACCTAATCAATCCGTTGGCGGATGTTGAGACGCCTATCCTCTCCATTTTCTACCAAGCGGTGGCGTTGCTGATCTTTCTTCAGTTGGACGTTCATCATTGGGTCCTGCGGGGCCTGGTCAAGAGCTTCCAATATTGTCCGCCGGGAATGGTGGTGGCGAGTCCCATGTTGGCCGAGCGAATCTGGCGCGCTGCCGGGGGCATGCTGATTATGGCGGTTCAGGTTGCCATCCCCACTCTCCTGGCCACGATTCTCATCGATGTCTCCTTGGGTTTTCTGGGCCGGGCTTCACCGCAGCTTCCGGTTTTATTTGTGGGGATCTCCGTCAAGAGCGTCGTGGCGTTTCTGGTGATCGTGGGGACATTGCGGTTTTGGCCGGGGTTGCTGGAGAGGTATTTCGGGGAAGCGCTGGCCACGAGTGAGCAACTGATGCATTTTGCACGATAGGGAGCAGAACGAGTGGCGGACGAAAGTCGCACTGAACAAGCAACTCCGCGGCGGCGGCAAAGAGCTAGCCGGGAGGGGGACGTCCCCCGCAGCCGGGAGCTGCCCGCCGCGCTCGCGGTAATGACCGTGGTGCTGTTCCTCTGGTGGTACCCCCAAAACTGGAAGGATGACTGGCGCGCACTCTTGGAACGGTGTCTCACCTCCGCTGCCCATAGTGATATGGCGGGGGGCACGCCGGTGCTCAATTGGGTGGCCTGGAGAGTCTGTGTCTGGGCGGCGCCCAGCCTGGCCATGACCTGGCTGATAGCACTCGCCGGCAGTTTTGCCCTGGGAGGATTTGTGGTGGCCCCGGCGGCTCTGGCCCCCAAACCGCAAAAGCTGAATCCCGCCAACAATCTCGGAAAGTTGTTTTCCCTCAGCGGGCTACAGGGACTTTTGAAGTCATTGGTTCCTTCCGCCTTTGTGCTCTACATTGCGATGTCCATCATGGTTCGGGACTGGGTCCAGATCCTGCAAATGTGCCGAGTGGGGGTTCGGCCGTCGCTGGGTTGGATGCTGATGCGCATCTTTGAAATTGCCTGGAAGGGGAGCTTGGTTTTTATCCTCTGGTCGGGATTCGATCTGCTGCTGGCACGCATGAACCACGAGCGCCAACTCCGGATGAGCCGCCAGGAAGTGCGCGAGGACTTCAAGGAAACCGAAGGCCACCCGGCCATCCGCGGGCGAATCCGGCGCCTGCAGAGGGAGATGCGCCGCCGGCGCATGTTGCGCGATGTGGCGCGCGCCACGGTGGTGGTAACCAACCCCAACGAATATGCCGTGGCGCTCGAGTATAAACCCGAAACCATGGCCGCTCCGATGGTGGTGGCGAAGGGCCGCAACTTGCTCGCGCAAAAAATCAAGTACGAGGCGCGCTGGCACGGAATCCCGTTGGTGGAAAACCCGCCTCTGGCTCAGGCGCTTTATCGCGCCACCGAAGTCGGTCAGACGATCCCGGCGAATTTGTATACCGCGGTCGCGGAAATCCTGGCCTTCATCTATCGCACCCAGCGGCTGGTTAAATCATGAAACCCGCACCCCCCAAACCGCCCCCCACCACCAAGGGCAACGCCCTGGACTGGGCGGTTCCCTCCATCGCCGTGGCTCTGGTGTTTGTGATGTTGGTTCCCGTGCCGCCTTTTTTGCTGGACCTGCTATTGTCGGCTAGCCTTACGGCCTCCGTCCTGGTGTTGTTGGTGGCCATGTACATCACCCGCCCGGTCCAGTTCTCCGTGTTCCCCTCCCTCCTTTTGCTCCTGACATTGTTCCGCCTTTCGCTGGGGCTGGCCAGCAGCCGTCGCATTTTGCTGCACGGCAATGAAGGCGCGACCGCCGCCGGGCATGTGATTGGAGCTTTCGGGCAGTTTGTGGTGGGGGGCAATTACATCGTCGGTTTCGTCCTGTTTGTCGCTTTGATTGCGATTCAGTACTTGGTGATCAACCACGGGGCGGTGCGCATCGCGGAAGTGACGGCGCGCTTCACTTTGGACGCCTTGCCGGGGAAACAAATGGCCATTGACGCGGACCTCGGCGCGGGGCTGATTGACGAAGCCCAGGCGCGCGCGCGCCGCGAACTGGTGGGCCGCGAAGCGGAGTTCTACGGGGCCATGGATGGCGCGGCGCGCTTCAGCCAGCGCGATGCTTTGGCCACCGTGCTTATTACCGCCATCAATATTATCGCCGGCTTTTTGATCGGAGTCTTCTACCATGGCGTTCAGCTCAGCGAAGCCCTGAAAACTTACACCATTCTCACCGTGGGGGACGGCTTGGTCACCATGATCCCCTCGCTTCTGGTTTCCGTCGCCGGGGCGATGGTAGCGACGCGGGCTTCTTCCGAAGCGAGTTTGGGATCTGACCTCACTCGGCAACTGCTTCCGCGCAGCGATCCGCTGTGGATCGTCTCCGGCGTGATGGGCACGCTCGCCCTGATCCCGGGCTTGCCCAAAATTCCCTTCTTCCTCATGTCCGGGCTTCTCGCCTGGATGGCGCGCCGAGCCCAGCGGGCGAGCGCAACCAAAGCGGCGGAACCGGTGACTCCCGCCACGGCACTGCCGCCGGAAAAGGCCCAGGAGCAATTGGAGACCCTCCTGCGCCTGGATGATTTGAGCCTGGAAGTGGGCTATGGACTCGTGGCGTTGGTTGACCAGGCGCAAGGGGGACAGTTGCTCGCGCGCATTCGCGCTCTGCGCAGGCACCTTGCACTGCAACTGGGCTTTATCATTCCTCCCGTCCACATTACCGACAACGTGCAGCTTAACCCTCGCGAGTATGTCATCCGCCTCCGGGGAGTGGAAATTGCCCGCTGGGAAATGGCCCAGGAGAGTCTGCTGGCCATCAGTTCGGAGGCGACCGCGCAGCCCCTCGAGGGGCGGGAAACCCGCGAGCCGGCTTTCGGCGTGCCCGCCAAATGGATCGCTCCCAACCTTCGCGACCGGGCTTTGGCCGCCGGTTATGCGGTAGTGGATCAAACCTCGGTTTTGGCCACCCACCTGGCGGAAGTCATTAAGCAACACGCTCACGAGCTGCTCACCCGGCAGGAAACCAAGCGGCTGCTGGACGCCTTGGCGGAAGCACAACCCAAATTGGTGGAGGAACTCCTGCCCAAACTGCTCAGCCTGGGCGAGGTTCAGAAGGTGCTTCAACAACTTTTGCGCGAGCAGGTTTCGATTCGCGACCTGGTCACGATTCTGGAAACACTCCTCGACACGGCGAGCGTGAACAAAAACCCAATTTTGTTGGTGGAAGCCGCGCGGCAGGCCTTGGGTCGCGCCCTCGTTCAGCCCTTGCTGGGAGACGATGGGAAGCTCACGGTCATCCAGCTTGACACCGCGGTGGAAGAACAGCTCGCGCAGGTTTTAGATCCTCCCACGGCCAACCGTTCACCCAGTGCCCTGCAACCTTCGTTGATTCGCCGGGTGCTGGAGGGCATGAAGCGGCTTTTGGGTGAGCCATTGTCGGTCCCCTCGCCCATCGTTCTTTGCAGCAGTCCGACGCGCTTCCACCTGCGACGCCTGATGGAGCCATTCCTCCCCCGCGTAGTGGTTCTATCACCGGCGGAAATTCCCCCCGCGGTGTCCATTCAATCCCTGGGGGTAGTGCAGTGAGCGGATCGGGGGATCCCTCGACGAAAGGAAAAGGGTGAGAATTATGAACGCCGCCAAAAAAGCCTACGAGTCCGTTTCGCACCTCGAAGCGGGTGATCAGGAGCGCCTGCTTTTGGAACAGCTCCCGCAGGTGCGTTATATCGCCCGCCGGATACATGACCGCCTGCCCTCTCACATCCCGTTTGACGACTTGGTGCAGGCGGGCATTCTGGGTCTCATGGAAGCGCTCCACAAATTCGATCCCAGCAAGAATGTCGAACTCAAGACGTATGCGAAACACCGGATTCAGGGGGCGATCCTCGACAGTTTGCGCGACCTCGACTGGAGCCCGCGTCCCTTGCGCAAAAAAGCGCGCCAACTCGAACAGGCGCACCAGCGGCTTCGGGCCCAGTTCGGGCGCCCGGCGACGGAACCCGAACTGGCCATCGAATTGGGGATGGAATTAAAGGATTTGCAACACCTGCTGGGCGACTTGCGCGGGCTTGATCTCGGGAGTTTGCACGATGAATTCAATGAGGCAGGTCAGGAGCGCGATACTTTAGCCGCGCCCACGGAGGGGCCTGACCAGGAACCCTACGCGCGATGTCTGGAAGGGGAACTCCACGAACTTTTGTCCCGCGCGGTGAGTGAACTCCAGCCTCGGGAACGGCAGGTTCTCTCTCTTTATTACTTCGAAGAACTCACCATGAAAGAAGTCGGGGCGGTGTTGGGGGTAGGGGAGGCGCGGGTTTCGCAAATCCACTCCGCAGCCCTGGTTCGCCTGAGAGCAAGAATGAGGGGGTTGCTCGAAGGCTCGCCGCCTCGCATGGATAGCCCACCCCCCACCCAGACCGGCGCGATGGAGACGACATGGAGAAGATTCTAAGCCAAGAGGAGATTGACGCCCTCTTTCGAGCGGCGCAAGGGCGAGTTGCCGAGAAGCCGAAGGCCCCCGCCAAGGAACGCACCCTAACGGCCTGCAATTTTCGCCAGTCCGCGCGAATCTCCAAGGAGCAACTGCGCTCGGTAAGCCAGTTGCATGAGCTTTTCGCGCGGAATCTCACCCATTCGCTCGGCGCCTACCTACGGCTTGCTTTCGAAGTCAACCTGGTCTCGGCGGAGCAACTCAATTACGGCGAGTTCCTGCAACGCATCCCCGAGGTAACTTACCTGGTGTCCATGACGCTTCGCCCCATGGAGATTTCGGCGGCGATCGAAATCGATCTTCCTTTGGCGTTTCCGGTCATTGATGTGTTGTTGGGAGGCCCCGGCCGACCTGAAGCTGCCGTGCGGGAGATTACCGAAATCGAGGAACAGATCCTTGAAAGTGTGGTGAAAATTATCGGGAGAGAGCTGGAAAACACCTGGCACCCGGTGCTGGAAGTGCAGGTCACCTTTGACCAGCGGCTGCGGCAGGCCGATATTTCCCGCCTCATGCCACCCAACGAGAAAATCCTTTCCCTCAGTTTCGAAATCCGTATGCCCGAAGCGCGCGGGATGCTGAATGTCGCTCTGCCCGCCGCCGTCGCCAACGGCCTTTTGCGGAAGCTCACGCAGCAGGCTTCCTACCGAAAACAACGGGGCACCGCCGATAGCACTTCCCAAATGCGCCGACGCCTAGACCAGTGTCTTTTGCCCGTCCAGTTGGTCCTGGCGGAGCAGCGCGTCTGTGTCTCCCAAATTCTGTCCTTGGAACCTGGTAACGTCCTGAAACTGAATTGTTCCCTCGGGGAGGCTGCCAATCTTTTGGTCAGCGGCAAGGTGCTATTCAACGCGCACCCGGTTCGCATGGGGGGCCGTCGCGCCGCGCAGGTGGATGGACGCGTGCGATCCTTGGACTCGGTTCAGAAGGAGAACGCATGAGCACCGATAAGCTGGCCTCACCCAGCCCGAAGCTACAGGCGTATCTGCAAGCCTGGGGTACAAGCCTCGGCCGCGTCCTTCAGGAGGTGGCAGGCGCGCCTCACACTTGGCAGGAACTTTCCCCCGAGGCAACGCAGGCGCTGCTCGCCTCGCTCAAGGAGAACAGCATCGCCCTCCAATTCGAGGCCATCCAGCACCTCTCCGGGAACCAGGGGTTTGTGCTTTCGAAAAAAGATGCCGTCCGCCTGGCCCAGTTGTTACTGGGGGAGCCGGAGGATGGCAGTTCGGTGATGAGCGATGACCATCGGGATGCCCTCGGGGAGCTGTTCCGCCAATTTGCAGGCGCGGTCGCCTCTGCCCTCAAAGATCTGGCGGGGGGAGAGGTGAGTTTTAAGTGGATAGGGTTAGATCCGTTTCCGGGCGAGCCAGCCGTGCGGGTCGGCCTCCAGTGGAATAGTCCAGGACTCACCCCGCTCACTCTGGTCGCCGAGCTCGGCTCGGCGTTGGTGAAGGCCTTGAACCCCGCCACCCCGCCGGCTGGCCGGGCTCTCGAATTGCCTGCTCCCACCCCGCCTGCTGGTCCCTTGGCGCAGACGCGCGATCCCAAGCTCGAACTATTGATGGATGTGGAACTGGACGTAACCTTGCGGTTCGGTGAACGCCAAATGGCCCTCCGCGACATCCTGGACCTAAGTGCTGGGTCGGTGGTGGAACTCAATCAATATGTTCAGGATCCGGTGGAACTTCTGGTGGGAAAAAAGGTGATCGCCCGCGGAGAAGTGGTGGTGGTGGAGGGGAACTACGGGCTGCGCGTGATGGAAATCATAAGTCCGATGGAGCGAATTGAGTCCTTAAGAACGTGAGAAGATCGGGTGATCTGGCCATCGGTTCATCGGTTCATCTTTCTTGAATATCGGCTGGCTGGAAATGGGATGGACAACCCTCCCAACACACTGCGAAGAGTCGTTGAACCGAGACCGGGGTCTTCGATGAACCGATGAGCCGATGAACCAATGAGCCGATTTCCGGAGCCATCATGAACGTTGAAGGCTTGGCACGACAATGTGAATCCGCGGCTTGCTCCCAACGCCGGCGCTCGTGGCGAGCTTGGCTTGAACCCCCGCGCGGTTGCACTCTGGATGGCCACTGGTATTGCCGTCCCGAGTGCTTGGAACCGGCCCTCGCCTCCGCCATCGCGCAGTTCCTTCCCGGGTCGCCTCAACCGCCTGCCGCAGGTCATCGGGTTCCCCTTGGACTGCTGATGCTTTCGCGCGGTCTTGTCGATAACGAGCAACTCAAAAGAGCTTTGAAAGCGCAAAAAGACTCGGGCAGCGGGCGGGTGGGGGAATGGCTGCGGCACATGGGGGCCGTCAACGAAGAGCAGGTGACCCAGATTCTCGGTTTGCAGTGGAGCATCCCGGTCTTTCCGCTCAGTCAAAGCCGGCGCTTTCTGGAGTGCGCCCATCTGGTCCCCTTACCCCTTCTGGAAGTCGCGGAAATGGTTCCGGTCCACCACATTCCCACCAGCCAGCACCTCTACGTGGCCTTTACCGATCGCATCAACTACTCGGCACTCTATGCCGTCGAGAAGATATTGGAGTGTCACACCGAACCCTGCCTGGCCGTACAGTCGCAAGTGCTTCAGGCGCTGAAGGAGCTTCGCAACCGGCCTCGCCCGGTTGAAGTTCTCGTCGATGACATCTCTGACCCCGAGGAGATGGCAAGCGCGATTTTGACCCAAGTTGAAAGGCTGGGCGCTTCGCACGTTCGAGTCAGCGGGTTTGATGGCTTCATTTGGGCGCGCATCCTCTCTCTGTCCGGGTACTCAGACGTCCTGTTTCAAGCCCAGAGAAATCCGCCCGAGTTTACCCCCCCGGCGGAATTGCAGCCTTAATTCTTCCTCCCGTTTGCGGAGATGGCTTGAGAGCCTTCTCCCCGGAGAGAAGGCGGCCGACGGAGGAGGCCGGATAAGGGGTCTCTTGCCCGTGCCACTTCAATCCTCGCGGGCGGCCTGCCGTATTTCCGACTCCGCCTGTTTTAGCCGTGAGAGTTCTCCACAGCCCGCGCAGCGGGCGAAAGATCGTAGCCCATGGCGCCAGCCATGGGTAAGGAATTCGGGTAAAATCCCCCCAAGCCCCGGAGGGGCGGAAGAATATGTCACACACCTACACGAACCTCCTCACGCACGTTATCTTTAGCACCAAGGACCGTAAGCCCCTAATCACCGCTACGCTTCATGATGATTTACTCGCTTACATGGGTGGAATCGTGCGCGAGATTGGCGGTGCGCTAAGAGCCGCCAACGCCCGGCCTGACCATGTACACCTGCTCTGCTCGTTACCGCCCACGTTGGCGACGGCCGATGCTCTGCGGTTGGTGAAGACTAATTCCTCGCGTTGGGTGCATCGCAGTCGGGGGAGTGCCGGATTCGAGTGGCAAGCTGGCTATGGAGCGTTCAGCGTCAGCCATTCCCTGGCGCCTGCCGTGGTGCGATATATCGGCGACCAGGAGAAGCATCACCGCCGCGTGACCTTCCAGGAGGAATTGATCGCATTTCTTAAGAAGCATGGCATCGCCTACGACGAGCGTTACATTTGGGCGTGATTTCTTTCGCCCCTAAAGGGGCTCGCGATTCGGGGCGAGGGATTTGGGCTCGGGGCGGGCCGATTTCCCCACGGCTTGCGCCATGGGCTACGATCTTCCGCCCGCTTCGCGGGCTTACTGAACATGCGGTCAATCTGCGAGTGATGCCGTGCCGAGGCAATGGTGGACCCGTCGGTCAAGCGCTGAAGGCGCGAAAAATCGCGTGCATACGGGACAAGTCCGCACCCCTTACTATTTGAACCGGCCAATAACTGGTGATATATTTCGTTCAGCTTTCCTCTGATGGGAAACTGCGGTGGGAGTTGCCTTGAAGGATCTAAGTGACTTAGTGCAACTTCTCAAAGAACTCGGCCCCGTATGGGGTCCACCGGGAGTGTTCCTGTGCCTTATTATTTGGCGGATTCGCCATAAGCGACACAATGAAGGCGCGGGCGGCCGCGAGCTATTTTTGGATCGCGAGGTTCTGGGCATCTTACTCCTAGGCGCAATATCCTTCCCGCCCTACTACTACTATCGTTACCGTTATTGGGGTTTCCCCCCGCCCTTTGAGAAGGGCGAGATTGGAATTCTCATTGGAGAGACCCCTGGAGACACAAACCAGGAGCAACAAGCTGCATATGCGCGCGAAATTCGGGCTCTCGCCCGGAAAACTCCCGAGTTGGGGGCTATCGTTAAAGTCAAGATGCTTGAGAGGGCGCTGCCCGCTGATCCCGAGGAGCAACATGCGAAAGCTCTTCAATGGGGGCACTGGCTCCGGGCCACGTTCGTGTTGAGGCCCAACATCGTTGAAGGTGTTCAAGAGCCGTGGATCACGGTGGTTGACCAGCCTGAGTTTTCCACGGTGGAGGCGCCCATGGGCAAGTTCCCGAGCGCCCAGCTCGCGAACTTGGACCGAATGCCTCTCCCATCCAACCTCCTCCTGCTTGCCCGCTGCGCGCTTGCACTCGCCTCATATCGACAGGGGGCCCACGACCGCGCGGCAGGAGAACTCCAGAGCGTACTGGCTGCTCCGGACCTGCCCGAGTCTGCCCCATCTCGATCATACTTGAGTTACATTTACGGCGATGCTCTACTCCTCTTGGGAAGAATTGATGAGGCAATCGCCCAGTTCAAGAACGCCATCGCCCTGAAACCGGACTACGCCTGGGCGTACAACGACCTAGGCGTCGCACTCCATGAGAAGGGTGACCAGAACGAGGCCATTGCCGAGTGGCGTGAGGCATTGCGATTTGCGCCGAACCTTTCCTGGGTGCATAGCAACCTAGGTGCCGCGCTTCATGACAAGCAAGACCTGGATGGCGCGATCGCGGAGTATCGCGAGGCCCTGCGCTTAAACCCGGAATTCGCCGACGTGCACTATAACCTGGGCATCGCACTGAGGGACAAGCAAGACCTAGACGGGGCAATAGCGGAGTATCGCAAGGCCCTGAAACTAAAATCGCCCTACCCCGAGGCGCACCTCAACTTGGGCAACGCGCTCCGTGACAACCACGACCTGGACGGAGCGATTGCGGAATATCGCGAGGCGGCGCGCTGGATGCCGGAGTTCGCGGGGGCGCACCTTAGCCTAGCTAACGCGCTCAATGACGGCCACGACCTGGATGGCGCGATTGCCGAATACCGGGAAGGGCTGCGGCTGAAGCCGGACGACGCGCTGGCGCACTTCAGTCTGGGGTTTGCCCTGCAAGCGAAGGGCGACCCGGACGGGGCGATTGCCGAATACCGAGAGGGCCTGCGGCTGAAGCCGGACTATGCGCTGGCGCACTATAACCTCGGCGTCGCCCTCCATGATAAGCACGACCTCGACGGAGCAATTGCGGAACTCCGCGAAGCGCTGCACTTGAACCCGAACCTTGCCGAGGCGCACAACAATCTGGGCGCGGCCCTAAATGGCAACCACGACCCGGACGGGGCGATTGTGGAATTTCGCGAAGCCCTGCGCCTAAAGCCGGAACTCGCCGAGGCGCACAAGAATCTGGGCGAGGTCCTCGATGACAAACACGACCTGGACGGAGCGATTACCGAATTCCGCGCAGCATTGCGCATCAACCCGGACTACGCCGGGGCGCACAACGACCTCGGTCTGGCCCTCGCGAACAAGCACGACCCGGACGGGGCAATTGCCGAGTATCGCGAGGCCCTGCTCTCGAATCCGCACCTCGCCGAGGCGCACTACAACCTTGGTCTGGCCCTCGCAAGCAAGCACGACCCGACCGGGGCGATTGCCGAATATCGCGAAGCCCTGCGGCTAAAGGCGCAATACACTGAAGCGCATAACAGCCTGGCTTTTGCACTCCACGAGAAGGGTGACCAGAACGGGGCCATTGCCGAGTGGCGTGAGGTCTTGCGCTCGAAACCGGAGTTCGCCGAGGCGCACATCAACCTGGGCGCCGCCCTCGATGACGAGCACGACGTGGACGGGGCGATTGCGGAACTCCGCGAAGCCCTGCACCTGAAACCGAGCCTTGCCGAGGCGCACAACAATCTGGGCAAAGCCCTCTATGACAAGCACAACCTGGACGGAGCGATCGCAGAATATCATAAAGCCTTGCGTCTGAAACCGGAGTTCGCCGAGGCGCACGATAACCTGGGCAAAGCCCTCTATGACAAGCACAACCTGGACGGGGCGATTACGGAATATCGTGAGGCTCTGCGTTTGAAGCCGGAACTCGCCGCCGCGCAGAGCAACCTCAATCAAGCACTTCAAGCGAGAGCGGACAAGGCAAAAGCCCTTGGCAAGGAAAAGGTGGGCGTAATACCTCAACCCCGATAATTGGGGTATGCATCTCGACAGCGGGCCACGGTCAGCATTTTTCTAACGACTGCTTTTTTCCGCTGGTTTACTCTTGTTTTTGATGCGGTATCAAGATTCTTGCCATACCTGCTCCTCGAGGGGAAACCATTCCAGGGCAATCTGCAAGTTCTCTTGCGCATTGGCCTGATAGCCGGCCTTGAGCTGCTGCCGCAAGTTCTGTTGGGCGCGGTCCTTGACATAGTGGAGGACAGCCGCAGAAACAAAGCGGCTGCGGCTGCCTCGGGTGGTCACCCGGTCGAGCACCGCCAAAGTCTCATCCGGCAGCATGACGTTGATGCGTTTACTCATCGGAGTTCGTGGTAACGATGCTTGCTCCGTAAGTATACACACACTATGTGTGGATGTCACTAAAATCCCGGGAAGAACTAAAGCACTTCACGCCAAGGCGCCAAGTCGCAAAGGGCGCAAAGAAAATAAACCCAAACGGAACAGCACTGGAGGTTATGTCTTCCCCCGGCGCCTTGGGTCGAGTCACCCCTTCCCTGGTTCGTCGGGTCTCCGGGGTTCCTCTCAGTTCGCCTCATCGACGGACATAATGTCGTTTTGGCCCGAAAATCTACGATGGGCCGAATTTTTCTTCCTGCCGGTAGGAAGAAATCAACGATAGCCTCTTGACAACGCTACTCATGTTAGCTAGAATTATACCATGATCGCCGTAGGCCTTACTCGCCCTCCGCGCACTCGTCTCATCATTTTATCCGCCGACGGCTCCCTTGGGAGCGCGAGGGCCGCGAGCGTTCGCGCCGTCTGCCCCCATCCGAAGGAGAGATAACCATGAGTTTGATCAAAAGAGAACCCAGCTTGGCGCAGTCCAGCGCCAGCCAGGCGAACAGCCTGTGTTCCACCGGGCCGCGCAGCGAGCGGGGCCAAGCGATCTCGAGCCGCAATTTGCCGAAGCCCCGCCGTTTTTCCGAAGTCGTAGCGCGCAGTATGGAGGCGCTGGGCGAGCGCCCGGCAGATTTCGAGCAGATGCACAAGGCCTTGGTGGAAGCGATGGAGCCGCGCGATGGTTGGGAGGTCGCCTGGGTGCAAGACGTCGCCATTCTGCGCTGGAGGCTGGAGCGCTTGCAACGCGCGGAGGTGGGAATCCTGGCGGTACGGAAGCAGAAGCTGGCGGGCGAGCGCAAACGTGAAAGCATGCCGGCCTCGGGGGCGGCCGATCTCGGACAGCGCCACCAAGTTTCCCTGGTGGGTTTCACCGGCCTTCCTGACTCCCCGTGGAAATTCCAGCAGGTCATCCAGTTCCTCCATCAACTGCGTGACCTCGTGTGGGTGGGAGATTTCGAGAAAGACGGTGGGGTCTATTTTGACGTTCTTTACGGAAAGAATCCCGGGGCGGTGGGCGCCACGCTCCGCGGCCGGTTCGAGGGACTCTGCACACGCGAGGCGGAGAAAAAGGTACCGGAGGGTGACCACGAGCAGATCGCCCTTATCGAGGGCGTGGATCAGGAAATCGAAAACTACGAGCAAAAGCAAGCCCTCTATGCGGCGGAGCACCGGGAGGAGGACCCCGTCCGCGAGGATGCTGATCTGCTGTTGCCGAGCCAGCAACTGGACGACGTCATCCGCTATGAAACTCACCTGGAGGATCAAATCGAACGCAAGCTGCGCCAGTTCTATGCCCGGCGCCGGGAGCCCGTCCTGCGCCGAGCGGAAACACTGCCGCCGGCCAGCGAGGAACCCGAGGCGGGTGAGTTGGCCTGCCAAACCGCATCGGTGGGGGCGTAGAGGAATGGCGTCCGCGGGCAACAAAGGGAATGAATCATCCTGTTCGCTGAAACCCCATGAAAATTACCTGGCGACTTTGTGTCCATCAAGAGACAATGTGTCCAAAGCTGGGAACTCACTGAAAACAAAGGATCGGAACAGGCGGTTTTCGTTCACCAAAGCTGAGAAGATACTGAAAAAAAGGCGGTTACAGAGAATCGTGGGAATGCAGAACTTGGGCGACAAATTGTTCGGTCATGCTGGAATTTGCATTTGGAGAAAACGTTCACCCGCAGCCTGTAACGCCCGGCGCCACATTGAAAAAATAAACAATCTCACGCCAAGGCGCCAAGGCGCAGAGGATTGCAAACAACAACTTCTTGGTCATCTTTGCGCACTCTGCGACTTGGCGCCTTTACGTGAAATGCCTTCGCTCGTTCTGGAACTCTTTCACAACTTCACAATAACTGTGTATTATATGGACTATTATATAATATTATATTACTATAAAATGATTTGAAGTGGCAGTGGCGATTGCCTCCCTGGTGCACGGGCTACAATCCATCGACGACGTTCTCGCTTCGCGGATCCAAAACCACCCATCGCAAATCGCAAATCACAAAACAACTTCCCTTTTTTCCCGAGCCGCGGTATTTCTTGCCTGCACGGTTCGCAGGTCGTGGGTCAAATTGATGTAGCGGCGGCTTTACGCCGCCATGTGGCGGGATAAACCCGCCGCTACGATATCCAATTGACTCACTACCCTATTCCGAGATCGACTGACTCGAACCAGCAACAAGGAGGCAAAAGGAATGGAGACTTGGCATCGCTTTCGCACGTCCGCAATCATCTTGCTTGCCATCCTGGCATTCTGGCCGGCTTCGCGGGGTTATGGGCAAACCCCGGCGACGGCGCCTTACAACGTCTTGTTATCGACTCCCAAACAAATGGGAACGGTCAAGTTCAGATTAGTTTCAGGAAAGCCGTTGGCGGAGGCAAGTGATTTTCTGGCCGCCGATCCCTCGGGTTGGGTTGACCTCATGCCCCACGGGTCCTTTCAGGGTTGGACACGCGTGGCCATTCCGCCCGGGAAACCGGTTGATCCCGTCACCCAATGGAAACTCGCGAAGGATCATGGAACTATCGTCTGCGAAGGCGATCATGGACACGAATGGCTGCGCTACGACCGCGAGCTCACCAGTTTTCTTCTCCACGTGGAATGGCGTTTTGAAAAGCGTGAGGGATTGAAAGGGTATAACAGCGGAGTCTTCGTGCGCAACGACCGGGAGGGGCGAGTTTGGCACCAAGCGCAGGTGGGAGAGCTCGCGTACATCTTCGGCCAGACTCTGATCCACGGCAAGCTGTCGCCGATCATCAAGACTCCTCCCCCGACGGCCAATCCTCTGCACCCCATCGGCGAATGGAATACGTATGAAATTCGCTGTGACGGCCCGAGAATTACCCTCTGGGTCAATGGTGATTTGACCGGTGAATTTGCCGTGCCCGAGGTTCCGAAAGGCTATTGGGGCTTGGAAGCGGAAGGCTATCGGATCGAATTCCGCAATATCAAACTGAAAAGCCTGCCTTGATGCGTGGAACCAAAGCTTGGGCGTGCGTCGGGCCGCCTGACATGCGAACCCCTACTCTTTTCCCAGTCTGGAAAACGAGCGGTCGATGGTGAACGACAGGCTGGCGCGGGCGATCTCGACGTAATTCACCAGGGCCTCGCGATAAAACGTCAGGCTGCGTTCGCGCACCACGCTTTCCGGCGCCTTGGGGGCAACCATGTGATGGGTTTCATGCAACAGGATGCTGAGCAGGCGGAAGCGCAATTGCTGGTCATGAAATTCTTGCAGGCGGCTTCCGGCGATGAACTGCGTGTCGAGCGCGGTATCCATGATCGGCTGTGCTAGCCAGCTTTCCACGCGGTCGAAGGCGATATCCATCTCGCCCACGGCGGCATCGCCGAAAGCGTCGTGGGGCTCGGAGAAGGGCGCTTCTTTCACAATCATGTGCCGATGACCCAGGCAACCACACAGATTTTTGCGGCGCAATTGAACGACGATGAGCTCCGGCGCTTGGTCGAGGATTTCCGCGTAGGGTTCACGGCAGTACTCGGGCGTTTCCGCCCAATCGTGTTCGACGGCGTGCGCCACCTGTTCCGCCCTCGCCGGATCGCGGTAACGATGCGCCACCACCACCACGGGCCGCGGACGGTCTGGAAAAACCGCCAGCCGATACCGCCGCCCCGCCAGCCACTCCAGCCAGCGTGCCGCCCGCGGGCGACCCGTGAGGTAGTTCTCGATGGCCTGCGCCAGAGGTGGACACTCCGCAACCATAGCTACCCTTTTGAACTTCCTCCCTTACGACAGCGCCAAGGGTTTCTCGCGCGAAGCCAGAACATCAACGGGCAGTCCCATGACTTGCGCCAGGGTAGTGGCGATGGGCTTCAGCGATATACGCCCGAGGTTCTTTCCCGGGGCGATGTCCCGCCCCACCGCGATGAACATCGCTTCCATGCCGGAGCGCGAGGGGAGGTATCCGTGGGTGCCGCGATCCTTGGCCGAATCTTTTACCATCGGCCCTTCCAGCCGATCGGAGAAACAGAAGCCGGGGGCGGCCTCGAGCATGAGTTCGGCGTCAGGATCGGCTTCGAGCGCTTCGAGTTGCCGCCGATCGATGATCGCCTGCACCGCGCCCGTGGTGCACAGCCGATCGACGGCCGTGGCCAACCGCCGCCGGTCGTCGGCCGAGGACTCCTCCAGCCAGTAAACGGCGAGCGAACCGCCGGCGCTCACGGCGCCCAGCCGCTGCAACGTCAGCGAACCGTCGGCGCCGCGCGCGAAAAGTCCATGTTTGGCGAATACCACCAGGGGCGCGGCTTCTTTTTCCACCGGCACGAAACCGTGATCGGAAAGCACCACCAGCGTGGTCGCGGGGTCGGAGGAAATGGCGTCGCGAATCTTTCCAATCGCCTGGTCGGCCGATTCCAGCGCGGTAAGCGCCTCCTGCGAGGCCGGGCCGAAAGCGTGGGCCTGCGAGTCGTACCATATGAAATGCACCAGCAACAGATCCGGCCGATAGCGATTCCACAGGTAGAGCGCCGCTTCCCTGCGGAGTTGGTCGGGATTAGCCTTGCCGAGCATCGGCGCGAGCGCTCGTGCCACTTCCGCGAAAAGCCCGGGAGTGGAGTGGCGCGCGGGGGTATCAAAATCGCGATTCGGGTCGGCCAAGGCGGGATTCCAAATCTCCGGAATGTTGTGGTCGATGGCCGCGCCGGCGCTCACCGGCCAACTGAGCGCCGCGATGCGGCGGCCGCTGGCGCGCGCCACATCCCACAAAGCCGGCGCCCGCAGCGCCGGCGCGAACCAGCACCAGGGCCGCGCTTTTTCCGTGGGATCGAGCGAAGCCAGATGGCTGTAAATACCGTGCGCACACGGGGGGAGGCCCGTCACAATCGTGGCATGCGCCGGGTACGTGGTGCTGGGGTAAATGGTCTCCACGGCCTCCGCGCTCGCCCCCGCCTTCTCCAGCGCCACGAGATTCGGGAAGCGGTGGCGGCGCTCCGGCGCGCGATAGATGTCCGGCCGCAGGCCGTCCACGGAAAGCAGTACCAGTCGTCCGGGGTGAGATGTCGCGTGCTTCACTCGATCATGCCTCGATGGCCCTCATCACGCCGGATGGGGCTTTCAGTCGCTCGTCCTCAATCTCGCTTAGCGTATTTCTTCTCGGTGCGCGATGCCCTCGACGTGCGTCGCGAAGGCTTCCGGCTTGCCGGGTGGAGCGATCTCGAACTTCACCTTTACGGTTCCGTCTCCGTCTTGAACATAAGTCAGCCTTTGGCGAGGGGCCTGGGGACTCGCCTCGCTGAGAAAAGTCAGCACTTTCCCCTCCTCGCTGAAGGTGACCGTATAGTGAATGACGAAACCCTCGCTGTCGAAATAAATGGCCCGATGGGGTGTGGCACCGGCATCGCAATAAACGATCAAAAGGTCTTCATGCGTGAAGGCCGCGCGCTGCGGTGTGGCGGGAAATTCGAGGCGGTTTTTCCGCACCAGGATTTTTCCCTGCAAATCGAACCGGAAGGAAAACGTGCCCTCTCCCTTGCCCGGCTCGCCGTGACCCTCAGCAGTCCACGTGCCGACCAGGAATTTGTACGGCCCCCAAACATCAGGCGTTTTGGTTTGTTGCGCCGCTGCGAAGGATGGTATCAGCAATGAACATACACAGAGCAGTGTTAGTCGTCTCATCCCCTCTCCCTTACACGCCTCGGAAGCGTGTCGCGTGCTATAATGATAACACCTCAAGGCGATGGAGTTCGCCTTCAACCGTCCTTATATTGGACTGATGACTCCTGGCTGCTCACCCGCGCCAGGAGTTTGTTTATTGGGCACAGGTGGCATGCGGAAAAGGAAGGTAGATTGCGAATTCTTCTCCTGATCGTGTTTGGGTCGGCGGGGACGCTTGCCCGTTACGCTTTGCAAGGGCTCATCCAGTTCCACACGGAATCGACGTTTCCAGCAGGCACCCTGGTGGTGAATCTGCTGGGCTGCTTTCTATTGGGAGGCATCGGCCAATTCGGTCTCGACCACCTCTCTTTCCCGCCGGAGTGGCGCATTGCCGTCACCGTGGGCTTTTTCGGCGCCTTCACCACCTTTTCGAGTTTCAGTTGGGAAACCGTTCACCTTTTTGAAGACGGCGATTGGATTCGCGCTTGCGGGTATGTGACCATCAGCGTGCTGGGCGGGCTCATGCTCCTGCGGACCGGCATGCGGATGGCAAAGTGGTTCTAAGGGGAGGCGTTATGGAACACGAGCGCTTTGAAGGCGAACGCACCTTGATGCGGATTCACATCGGCGAGTCGGACCGTTGGCAAGGCTCGCCGCTTTATGAAGCCCTGATCAAGCTGTTCCGCCGGGAAGGTTTCAGCGGGGTCACAGTGCTGCGCGGGGTGGCCGGCTACGGCTCAGCCAGCCGCCTGCATACCGACAAGATTCTCCGGCTGTCCCAAGACCTGCCGATCGTCCTCGAAGTTGTCGAGTATGCGGAGCGAATCGAAAACATTCTGCCCAAACTCGATGAGATGGTAGGCGGCGGGCTGGTCACGCTCGAGAAAGTTCGCGTCATCCTCTATCGGTCCAAGAAGGCTCACGAATCAAAACTCGACTGATTCACATTGATTATTTGATGAGCCTGAATGGCCGGAATGCGCAAACCTGCGGTGCTGGAGGGGCAGGGTAGAGGACAACGTAACCTATGGCTTTGGACGAACTTCACGCGCGACGGCTGGCGACCGTTGGGAATCTGTTCGACGCTGCTTTGGACCGGATGGAGTTAGTCCTCCATTCAGCCGAAGAGGGCGCCGACGGTGGCGAAGCCTCTCGGCTTTCAGCAGAACAGACCCGATTCATTCGCGATAAGATGGCGACGATTCGAGACCGCCTGCACGAAGGCCTGCGGCACTTCTCCGTTCAACTTCAAAAACCCGAGCCGAAACAAATGCTGATCGCAGAGCTTTCCACGCTCTGGGTCATCCTGGAGAATGCTCGCCCCGAACGCATGAAGGGGTACGGACGGGAATTCGCTCCTCAGGACAAGGCTAAGTGGGAGAATCTAATCCAAGCCCTCATGGATGAAACCGAGCTGATTCGTGGCACGGTATTAAAAGGAAAAAAGAAACCTTGACCCCGCCCGGGTCAGCGACCGCAGCAGGTTAAGGCGCTTCTTCAATCCCATGAACATGAAACCGGAAAACCCAACTCTTGCTCCACGCGCCCCTACGAGCGATGTGGATGGCGCTGGCCGGCTCCTGCGTCTTGCGGCCTTGGGAGAGGAACTGGGGGCGAATCGGGTGGCGGATGAAGCCCGCGACCTCGCTGGCCGCGTATCGGAAGGCCGCTTTTACCTTGCGTGTATCGGCCAGTTCAAACGCGGCAAGTCAACTCTGATCAATGCCTTGATCGGTGAGCCCATACTTCCAGTGGGCTTTATTCCTGTGACTGCGGTGCCCACCGTGATCCGCTGCGGCTCCCACAAGAGGGCTCGCATTCAGTTTCGGGACGGCGCATGGCGGCAGGTCGCCGCTTCCGACCTCGATCAGTACGTTTCCGAAGAATACAACCCGGAAAATGCAAAGGGGGTGGGAGGCGCGGAAGTTTTTGTGCCCAGCGCCTTGCTCTCCACCGGGATGTGCCTCGTCGATACGCCGGGGTTAGGGTCGGTGTTCACGGGCAATACCGCGGCCACTCGAGCTTTCATCCCGCACATCGACGCCGCACTTGTTGTGGTGGGCGCCGATCCCCCGCTGGCAGGCGAGGAACTGGCGCTGGTGGAGGCCGTGGGACGGCAGGTGCAGAATTTGATCCTGGTCCTCAATAAGGCCGACCGCGCCACCGGGGCAGAAAGAGCGGCTGCGGTTCGCTTCACCCAACAGGTGCTGGAAAAGCGCTTGCGCCGCCCCGTGGGACCCGTCTTCGAAGTCAGCGCCGCGGAGCGTCTTGAAAACCGGGGGCCGGAGCGGGACTGGGGAAAGCTGCTGGCGGCACTTGAGCACCTTGTTCAGGGTTCCGGTCGTCAGCTCATCCAGGAAGCCTGCGACCGCGGCGTGCAGCGCCTGAGCGAGCAATTGCTGGCGATCATCGCCGAGGAGCGCGAAGCGCTCGAGCGGCCTATCGAGGAATCCGAGCGGAGAATCGCCGAGATGAAGGAGACTATCGCTGAGGCGGAACGCTCCATGCGCGAGGTCGAGTTCCTCTGGATGGCCGAGCAGCGGCATCTCTCTGACGTGTTTGTCGACCGGCACAAAGAGTTCCTCAATTCCGTTTGGCCTTCGGCAGAGGAGGAATTCAATCGGGCCGTGCGATCCATGCCGCGCAGGATGGGGCCATCCTATCGGCGGGCCATTATGCGTGAGGCCCAGGAAATTGCCCAGCGGCACGTTATGCCCTGGCTGAAGACTGAGCAAGAGGAAGGAGAAAAGGAATATCGTCGTGTTGCCAGTCGTTTCGTGCAAATGGCGAACGACTTCCTGAAGAAACTTGCCGACGCGGGCATTCGCGAACTGGCGCGGATGCCGCACGCTCTCGATCCCGAGACAGGATTTCGGACGCGATCGGAGTTCTTGTTTCGGGACATGATCGAGGTCGCGCAGCCGGCATCGCCCCTGAGATGGCTGGCTGACTTGGTTCTGGGGTTCGTCGGCGCCCACGGCGTGATCGAGAGCGATGGGCGGGAATTCTTGCGTCTGCTCCTCGAAGTTAATTGCTCACGGGTGCAGAATGACATCCTCAATCGAGTGCAGGAAAGTCGCGGCCGGTTGGAAGTGGAGATTCGGAAGCTCCTACACGAAGTCAGTCGCATCGCGGTGGAGGCCTTGACCCACGCGCGGGAGGCACGGTCCGCGGGAACCGCCGCCGTGGAGGTCGCAGTAGCACGGCTTGACAGGCTGGAAGGCGAGGTCGTCGACTCGTCGGCTTAGTGTGAGGCCCTTGAGCAGATGGTGGATTTCGACTTCCAGTGCCCAATGCTAGCCGGGCCCCGGCCCAATCGCAACCGCTCACCGAGACAGGGCCTGCGGAAGCAGCACTCCCCGCCGCCCCGCGAGCTCACAACGGTCGAAGGTGGATGTCGCCGCCGCTGGTGTGAAGGCGCAGCAATTCGCCTCCCTTGCCCAGCGTGGCACGCAGGCTGGAAGATGATACAGTGCCGGTGACCGTCATGTGCAAGTCCGAGTCGACATCTCCACTCCCGGCGGAAGCCTCCAGGTCCAAATTCACCACAGGGTCGAGCGCCACATCAATCTCCCCTCCGGAAGTCTCGACCACGCCGCCCTGCGCGTTCCCCCGCATCAGGCTCACCTCGACATCTCCCCCCGAGGTGTGAACGTCCACGCGCCCGCTAATGTCTTCGGCGCGGATATCGCCGCCGGAAGTTCGCAGCACCAAGTTTCCATTTAAGTGCTGGACGCTCATGTCACCGCCGGAAGTCTCCCCGTCCAAATCTCCCTTTACGTCGGAGGCTTCCACGTCCCCACCGGAAGTTTTCAGGCGAAAGGCTCCTTCCAGATCTGTAGCGCGCACGTCACCCCCGCCCGTCTTGAGCTCCAGGCTGGTTTGCCGAGGCACACTGATCTCAAACTTCAGGGTGAAATGGTGCGGCCACGGCGCGTCGCTGCGGCGATGGGCCACAATCTCCACCCCGTGCGGTTGCTCTTCAAACCGCAGGTTGAAAATGCTTTCCAAGTCGCTGACATTCGTTGTGACGACTACCCGCGCCCCGGACTCGGAGGTGCCTTTCACAATGACGTCGCCTCCGCTCGTGTCCACATAAAGGGTGCCGCCGGGCGCAAGTTTCAGGTTCTTCTCGATCTGCGTGCCGGCCGGCGCGCCGACCGCCAAGCTCAGCAGCAAACCTACGGTGCAAAACAACAGAAGGTGAATACGCTTCATTCGTGGCCCTCCCTTTTTCATTCGCGCTTGAACGAGTGCGCGAGGAACGCACGGGACGCCGGGAAATTCCCGGTGTCCCCATCAGCAAAACCGTGCCTCACAGCGCGCGGATGTGAATTGATCCACCGCTGGTGTGCAGACGCAATTCTTCTCCCCCCGAGCCGATCGTTCCATGCATGCTGGAGTGGCTGATAGTACCCACCATGCGCACGGGCAAATCGCTATGGACCGAACCACCGGAAGTCGACGCGTCAAGATTCAAATTGGCGGAGGGGTCAATCGCCACATCAATGGAGCCGCCGGAAGTCTCGAGCACTCCTCCGTGGCGGTTGCCTGGGCTGTAAGTGGCCCGGATGGGCCCGCCGGAAGATTTGGCCTCCACGTAGCCGGAGACTTTTTCAATCCGAATTCCTCCGCCACTGGTGTGGGCCGCGAGGCTTCCATCGAGCGCGTCCACGTCAATCGCCCCTCCGGAGGTTTCCACATGCGCATCGCCGGTCACCTCACGGAGGTGGATCGACCCTCCCGAGGTGTGCGCTTCCAGGTTTCCGCTCAATCCGGTAACCTCGATGGATCCCCCCGACGTCTTCACATCGGAGGCGCCTCGCAGGCCGGAAAGGGTGATGCTTCCGCCGCCGGTGCGAAGCTCGGTGCGCGTTTCGGTGGGCACTTCGATTTCAAAATGCACGGAAAGGCTGTGCGACCAGCCGGACTCGTGCCGGCGCCGGGCCGTCACGCGCGCGACTCCCCCGCTGCTGGAAAAGCTGAATTCCAGCTCGCTGTTCAAATCCTCCCGCTCGGAAGTGATCACGATGTGCGCGCCCGAGCGCGAGGCGCCGGTCACCGTAACGCTTCCCGCTTCCGATTCAAGAATGAACTGGCCCCCGGGCTGAAGTTCCAGATTCTTCTCGATGCGAGACTCCGCCGCGGCCGGCGACACCATCGCCAGGAGTGAGAGGGCCGCTACCATCACTCCCAGAGTTCGATAACCTTTCATCTTTTCCTCCCGCTGAATATTCCATGATTTATTACGTTAGACGGACCGTCCGAGTTCCGGGTAGCAGGCAAAAACGGTAGACCGCATACGAGAGACGGCATACGGGAGACATGGACCGGGGACAGCGGTCCCCTTTTCCTGTCTACCGTCTACTGTCTACCGTATCCCGCCTCCTTCCTACAGGCTGCTGTAAACATACACGCCGCCCATGCGGACACGAACTTTGATGTCCTGATCGCCCCCCGAATTCCAAAACATGATTTTGCGCCCCCAGCCCGCGCTGTCTTCTCCGTGCAAATCGCTCTGCACGTAGCCCAGAATGGTCCGCGCGTCGAGTGAGCGCAGACGGTAGATGGAGGGCACGTTGACTTCCACGTCGCCGTAACTGACGCTGATTTCCTGTTTGCCGACGAGGCCGCTGACGCGCACATCGCCGTCCACGCACTTCATCATGACATTGGCGTCAAAGGGCATATGGATACGAAAGTCCACGCTGAGCTTCGACTCATCCCGAAATGGCCGCCACAGGCGGCGCGCGGGATATAGGGTTTGCAGGAGAACCTGTTTGTCCTGGCCCGTCAACACCACTTGCACCTGTTCGTAGAGCGGCTGGGCGTGCTTCTCATCCTTCGCCTCCACTACTTTCTCGGCTTCGATTTCCAGGCGCGGCTCGTCCCAGCCTTCCACCTGGATATTCCCAATGCGAGTGTTGATGATCAGAGTGCCATAGGAAAACATACGGGCGGAAAAATGGGAGGTCTTGCGGAATTCGTCGGCGCTCAGGGAAATCGGAATGAGCAGTACAGCGCACAGCAGGCAGCCCCGCGCTCGAGCGAAGCAGGCGGACGCTGACGCCGCCGGAGGAATTCGAATTGGGTTACTCTTTGAATGGGGCGGCGTAGATTCGACCCCCTCACCTGACTGCGCAATTACTCTGCCCTATGACCTGTTTGGACGTGGCTCCACGGCGCGCTGGCTCCCGCCTTCCGAAAGGGCTTTGAGGCCACCAGCCCCGCACCTTCCTTGATCACCAGGATGTGGTCGGCGGGCGGATTCTCGATCTTCTGCGTCTGCCCGTTGGGCCACCGAACTTCAACGCGGTCGATGGCAGTGCGGTTCCCCAATCCAAAGTGCAGGCGCAAATCGCTCGAGGAAAGGTAGCTGCCGCCGCTGCGCACCGTGTCGTATTGAGTCAAGCTGCCGGCGACCACCTTCACCTCTGCGCCGATGCCGTCGCGGTTGCTCTTCGTCCCAATAGTCTTTACGAGAATCGAGTGGTTCTGGTTCTTGCGGAGGTGACGCAACAATTCCGGCGTGCTGTTCATGTTGGAAACCAGGATTTCCAAGTCGCCGTCATTGTCGTAATCCGCCGTGGCCAGTCCCCGGCTCACCTTGCGCACGGCCATCCCGGATCCGGATTGTAATCCGACCTCATCAAACGTCCCGTCGCCGCGGTTGTGGAACAGCAGGCTCCGCTCCGCGTAGGTGATGCCTGTCCGGTAGCGGTCAATCTGGGGAAAGGTCTGGCCGTTGGCCAGCATGATGTCCTTCCAGCCGTCGTTGTCGTAATCCAGGAACTTGGCGCCGAAGGTGGTGAAAAGCCACCCTATCCCCCCGATGCCGGCTCGATAGGTCACATCGGTAAAGGTGCCGTCGCGGTTGTTGTGGTAGAGATTCTTGGTGTCGTCAGAGAAGTTGCCCTTGACGAGATCTCCCCAGCCATCATTGTCGTAGTCGGCGAAGTCTGTCCCCATGCCCGCCTGCTCCTGGCCCTCGCTGCTGTAAGCCACTCCCGCCTCCACGCCCACGTCGGTAAAGGTGCCGTCGCCATTGTTGTGGTAAAGGGAGCTGGGAGTCGAATCGTTGGCCACATAAATGTCCGGCCGGCCGTCGCGGTCGTAGTCGCACCACACCACGCCCAAGCCGTAATACTTGCCGGCGTCGATCCCGGCGCGCTCTGTGACATCGGAAAAGGTCCCATCGCCATTGTTGTGGAAGAGAAAATCCCGTCCCCCGGGAAGGCCGCGCGGGCCGCAGAAGGTTGAGATACCACGGTAAGTGCAATTCGGCGCGCTGCCCATGTCCCCGAGCTTGAGGATGTCCACATCGAGGTAATCGGCGACGTAAAGATCCAGGTGGCCGTCATTATCGTAGTCACCAAAGGCGCAGCCCATCCCCCAGCCGCCCCCTCGCACTCCTGCCTTCGCGGTGATGTCCGTGAAAGTGCCATTCCCGTTGTTGTGGTAGAGAACGTTCCCGCCGTAGTAGGTCACGTAGAGATCGTCGAAACCGTCGTTGTCGTAATCCCCCACGCATACGCCCATACCCCAGCCGGTATGGTCGAGGCCGGAGCGGGCACTCACGTCGGTGAAGGTGCCGTTGCCATTGTTGTGGTAGAGGTGCGAGCGTGGGCTCGCGCCTTGCTTCCACTGTTCAAACGTCGAACCGTTCACAAGGAAAAGGTCGGGGAAACCATCGTTGTCATAATCGATCCAGGCTACGCCCCCGCCACCCTTGGCCTCGATGATGTAACGCTTTTCCGGGCCGCCGCTGGTGAGGGAAAAATGAATTCCCGATTTCTCCGCCACCTCCACGAACTGGTCTGGCGGTGCGGCCGCGTTCCGCGACACGGTCCCAATGTCTTTGGGCCCGGTCGGTTGTACTCCGCTCATCCGCACCGGAGCGGGAGCCTGGGCGGCGCGCCCCGCGAATGTCCTGAACACCAAGCATGACATCAAGCCAATGCTGGCAAGGAGCAGGAGGATTTTCGGGCGTGGGGACCGCGGGTTTCCCAGTGTCATGCGTATGCAATTGCCCCGCCACGACGATGTTTTCGGGCGCTTAGAATCAGTACACTTCCTCGTGCGTTCCAAGGGTCAAGAGGAGAATGCCCTCAGATCCTTCGTATTCAACAAACTTGAATACGACCCTCAGGTCGTAGCCCACGCTGCACGCCCAAGATCCTTCCAGTTCACCCTTAAGTTTGTGGGTCTTCAGGCGGGGATGAAAGCAGTCTGCTGCGAGCAATTCCAGGGCTGACTGAAGGTCTTGAGAAGCTAGCGGACGTTTCTTTAGAATTTTCTTGGCTCTGCGAACGAAAGCGCTGGAGGGCAGTAAGAGCCGCGTCACGATAGGATCTCTTTCATGATCTCATCGGGCGTAGCGGGCCGGAGAGCGGCACGTTCATACTCCCTTAGCGCTTCTCGGATGTCGGCCGCAAGCTCGGCACGCCGGTGGTCCGCTAGCCGCCGATTCAGGACCGCGATCAGGGTTTCCTGCTCCTCCAGCGTTAAGCGATCGGCAGCATCCACTACAACGTGGAATCTCGAAGGGGGTTTGGGATTCTTCATGATTTCCCCAAGATACCACTTCGTTCTAGGGGGAGCAACCCGGACCAAGGGCGCCAAACTCTGAATAGCCGGTCCAATCTACGGTTGCGAATTCGCGCCAGCAATCCCGGAAAGCTGTTTCTCCTGGCGCGCATGCAGTGTGGCGCACACGGCAAATTCGCGCGCTGCCGCTTCCTTATTTCCCATCTGCTGGTAGAGCCGCGCCAAAGCGTAGTGAATCTCCACGTTGTCCGGGTCGGATTTCAGCGCAGCCGTGAACTCCGCCTGCGCCTCGGGGAATTGCTTCCGCTCGGCGTAAATCCACGCCAAGCCGTAATGAGGTTGATAGGCCTGCGGGTTCAAGCGGACTGCCTCCTCGAACAGCTTCTCCGCTTCCGGCAATTTCCCGTGTTCGAGCTCGATGTTTCCGGCCAGCCAATGGGCAGTAGGGAATTCCGGGTTGACCCGGATCTCCAGGTAGAATTGCTCCAGAGCCGATTCCAGGTTCCCCATGCTCTGATACGCGAATCCCAAATGATAGTGCGCCAGGGACAAGGTGGGATTAAGAGTCAGGGCTTTCTTGAACTGCTCGATGGCGGGCGCAGTCTGGTTCTGGTTGTGGTAGGCGCGGCCCAGCAACAAGTGCGCCTGCGCGTTCGAGGGGTCGAGATGCAAGTAGGTTTCGAGCGTCTTCGAGGCGTCGGGATAGCGCTTATCGGCAAGGTCCACCAAGGCCAAATCAAAATAGTTTTGGGGCTCGCTCGGGTCGTACTCGATGGCGCGCTGAAAGGCCGTGCGCGCGTCTTCGTTCATCCCCTTCTTGAAAAGAACCGTCCCCAAAAGTTGTTGGAGGTGAGAGGATTTCGGATACTTCCCCACGGCGATCTGTGCCGCGTCAAAAGCCGCGTCCAGGCGGCCCGCTGCAAGATCCGCCGTCACCAGATCGGCAAGGGAATCCTCGGAATCCTGCGCGCACATTGGTTTGGCCGCCCACAAGCAAAGCAGGCAAAGAAACAGGGCCGCGGATAAACCACGAAGTTTTCTGGGGATCTTCACACCACGATGGTACGTCCGGAAAAAAGATAGAGTCAATCAAGAAGGGTGCGGAGGAAGAGAATTTCACACAGAGGCCACGGAGATTAGGCACAGAGATCACGGAGAGGTTGCGAGACGTTCTATAATGAGGACTTGTCCAGACCGTGGTTGTGCGGGTACCGGATCTTGGGCTGCCGCCGTGACGATTGAGGCCAGTCGATACTAGAGATGGAAAAGACAATAATAAGGCAAAGGCTACCGAATACCGATTCCGTCGGAGAATTGGCTGACTTCTGTGATCACCACGACCTAATGGAGTTCGAGCACTGTTTGGAAGAGGTGCACGAACCAGTGTTTGTGGGCGTTAAGGGGGCGTCGGTGAGCATCGAATTACGACCTGCCGAGGGTCAGCAGCTTAAGAAAATCGCGCGCTCCAGGGGGGCAGGGAAACCACCGTTCTAAGATAATGGATACGGGAACGGCTTCATGAGCCCGCATAGCGCCAACCTGCTCTGGAGGTGCGCGGCCCTTGAGCGTGATCGATGAGCCGCAGTCCCCAAAACCGGAGGCCCGCGCTACCTTTTTCGGTTTTAACTCTTGCCCTTTGACTTTTGCGCTTTGCCTTTTGACTTTCTCTTGGAGTTCCTTCGGCACAATGTTCGGTTGGTCCAGGAGCCAGCCTTAAGGACTTAATACCTGACACCTGAAACCTGACACCTTACTTCCCCAGCCCAATCTGGCAGGCGTGCGCTTCGCGCGACTGACGTTCTTGCTCCAAGTAGGCGCGGGTGCGGCGGGTTAATTCCTCGAAATCCACTTTGTGCGCGTCGAATTCCGGGCCGTCCACGCAGGCGAATTTCACCTTGTCGCCCACGGTAACGCGGCATCCACCGCACATGCCGGTGCCGTCCACCATGATGGGATTCAGGCTGGCCAGGGTGTGCACTCCCCACTCGCGCGTCAGCGCGGCGGCGGCGCGCATCATGGGAATCGGCCCGATCACGTGCGCGGCGCCGATCGGCCCTGACTGCGTGGCTTTCCAGGCGCGCATCAGGTCCACCACCGTGCCGTGCATTCCCGCCGAGCCGTCGTCAGTGGCCCACTGCACGTCATCGGCCGCCGTGCGAAGTTCCTCGTCCAGGATGATCTGTGCCTGGGAGCGCGCTCCGCACAGAGCCGTGACGCGATTGCCCGCTTTGCGGAAAGCGCGCGCCACGGGCAGCAACTCCGCCACACCGACGCCTCCGGCGACGCACACCACGTGGCCGAGGTTTTCAATCGCCGCGGCCTGCCCCAGCGGTCCAAGTAGATCGGACAGCACCTCACCGCACTCTAAACCCACCATGACGCGGCTGGTCTTGCCCACGCCTTGAACCACCAGAGTGATGCTGCCTTTTTCGGGGTCGCCATCCACAAGGGTCAGCGGGATGCGCTCGCTGTCCGCGCGAGGGCGAAGAATCACGAATTGGCCGGGCTTCCAATGCCGGGCGATGCCGGTGGCTTGCACCTCGAACCAGGCGATTTCCGGAGTGATCAGGCGCTTCGCTAGAATGAGATTCTCTGCACGGGCCGGTGGGCAGATGGTGAGATGGGCAGATGGGGAAGCGGGGAGATTGGGAGCCGCTTGGCTGTCATCCACCTGCCGACTGGCCACCTGCCCATTTGCCTGTAGAGCCTCATGAATCGCGGCCGCGGCAGCGCGACCATCGCGCATGGCCAAAATCACCGTGGAGCCGCCGCGCACCACATCGCCCCCTGCAAACACCCGCGCCATGCTCGTCTGCCCCTTGGCATCCACCGTAATCTTGCCGCGGTTGGTGATCAGTTGCGGCGTCGAGCGCTGCACCGTGGGGTTAGGACTTTGCCCGATCGCCATGACCACCGTATCCACCCGAGTGCGATACTCGGAGCCCTCCATGGGAACCGGCGAGGGGCGCCCGGATTCATCGGGCTCGCCCAGCTTCATGCGGATGCACTCCATCTCGCGCAGGGTTCCCTTTTCGTCACCGAACAGGCGGACCGGCGCCGCCAGAAATTCAAAGTGCACGCCTTCCTCTTCGGCATGCTCGATCTCTTCCAGGCGAGCGCGCAGTTCGGTGCGCCCGCGGCGGAACATGATGGTGGTTTCGCTGCCCATGCGCCGCGCCCAACGCGCCGCATCCATGGCGGAATTCCCGCCGCCCACCACCACGGTTCGCGCTCCGATGCGCACGGGGGTGTCCGCTTCCGGAAAACGAAATGCTTCCATCAAATTCAGCCGCGTCAGGAATTCGTTGGCGGTATAAACCCCCACCAGGTTTTCGCCCGGGATGCCCATCAAATGCGGCAGGCCCGCCCCGGTGCCCAGGAAAACCGCTTCAAAACCTTCCGCGAACAATTCGTCCACGGAGTAAGTCTTGCCCACGATGACGTCTTTGCGGAATTCCACTCCCATTGCCCGCAGCCGGTCAATTTCCTGGCGAATGATTTCCCTCGGCAGACGGAAATTGGGAATGCCGTAAGCCAACACACCGCCCAACTGATGCAAGGCTTCAAAGACCGTCACGCGATAACCATTCCGCACCAGGTCATACGCCGCGATCAAGGATGCAGGACCCGAGCCAATCAAAGCGACACGCGCACCCTGGGGTGTGGGGACGGAGGGCGCCGTGGCGGACGCCGTCTCCCGATGCTGGTCCGCCGCAAAGCGTTCGAGTGAGCCGATGGCGACCGGTTCGAGCTTTTTTCCCAGCAGGCAGGTTTTCTCGCAGTACAACTCATGCTGGCAGACCCGACCGCAGATTCCCGGAAAAGGACTTTCCTCGCTGATTTTCTGGAAGGCAGCGTCAAATTGTCCCTGCGCCATTAAGTCGATGAAGCTCTTGACGTTGATATGAAGGGGGCAGGCGTCCACACAAACGGGGTCCTTGCACTGCAAGCAACGTAGTGCCTCGATCCGGGCTTGCTCCAATGAGAAGCCCAGCGAGACCTCGGCGGCGCCCTGCACCCGCTCTTCCGGTGATCGCACTGGCAACACCTGGCGGGGCGCCTTGGGATTTCGCCGGACCTTGGGTTTTGCTTCCACCGGGCGTGCATCAGCTTGCTTGGGACTATTTGAATCCACCGTTTTCCCCCTCTGGCCGCCGTTGCGCTGCGCGCTTATACCCAGCGAACGCGTTTCCCGCTCCCGCAACGCGTTTGCGGACAACAACTTCCGGCTCAGCGACGGACCCACGTCAAATGGAAGCAATTCAGGTGCCAGCCAACATCGGCCGGGAATGATCAACCTCCACCGAACGAACCGGGATCTAAGGTGGCGGTTTCATTTCCAGACACGGCTCCTCCCAAGGGCAGACATTCCGGCGGAGTGGCACGAGCATGCTGCCGACCTGAAGTCACGGCTAGGATGGCCATGCCACAATGACGGGAATCCCACTCGCTCGGAAATGACCGGGGTTGCGAAAGGGGATCGAATTCCAATTGATACCTGCACCGAGCTTTCACATTGTGAAGCATACAAATTGTCCTCCATGACATAGTGTCCTAGTCGCTTAATAGCAGTTGTGTTTGACAGTTGATTGGTCCATACTCCCGCTGGACCCAAGTTTGTCTCTCGCCAATGGGGGTGTTTGAATGGCAGTACCAACACAAACCGTCAAGACAGCTTACGACTCCGCCATGGAGAATTTCGATCTCGCGGCGGATGCACTGGAACTGAGCATCGACGTTCGAAACATGATCAAGTCCCCGGAGCGGATTCTGCACGTGAACCTCCCGGTCCGCATGGACAACGGTCATATTGAAAGTTTCGCGGGTTACCGGGTTCAGCACAGCACGGCGCGCGGCCCCGCGAAAGGTGGGATCCGTTATCATCCCGGAGTTACGCTTGATGAAGTGAAAGCCCTTGCCACTTGGATGACTTGGAAGTGCGCGGTGGTGAACATTCCATTTGGCGGAGGTAAGGGGGGAATAACCTGCAATCCTAAAGCGATGTCGCTCACCGAATTGGAGCGGATGACACGCCGTTATGCCAGCGCGATTCTGCCGCTCATCGGGCCGGAACGGGACATTCCTGCTCCGGATGTCTACACCAACTCGCAGATCATGGCCTGGATCATGGACACGTACAGCATGACCAAAGGCTACCCGATCCCCGGGGTCGTCACGGGAAAGCCGATTGCCCTGGGCGGCTCGCTGGGACGGAATGAGGCCACCGGCCGCGGGGTTTATTACACCGTTCAGAGTGCGGCGGAGCACCTGCGCATTCCGATCAAGGGAGCGAAGGTGGTGGTCCAAGGCTTTGGCAATGCCGGTTCCATTGCCGCGCAATTGCTCGACAGCAATCAGGCTTACGTCATTGCCGCGAACGATTCGCGTGGTTGCGTTTACAACGCCAATGGGCTCGACATTCCCAAGCTCATCATGCACAAGGAGAAGACGGGAGGCGTGGTGGGCATGCCCAACTCTGAAACCATCAGCCCGGAGGAGTTGCTCGCCCTCGAGTGTGACATCCTCATCCCCGCCGCCTTGGAGAACGCCATTGACGCCACCAATGCCGGCGCCGTGAAAGCCAAGATCGTGGGTGAGGCGGCCAACGGACCGGTCACGCCGGAAGGAGACGCCATCCTGGAGAAGAACGGGGTGTTCGTGATCCCCGATATCCTCTGCAATGCCGGGGGCGTTACGGTCTCCTACTTCGAGTGGGTGCAAGACGAACAACACCTGTTCTGGGAAGCACAAGACGTTTACAACCGCCTGGAGCGGGTGATGAAGAACAGCTTTGCCGAGGTGCTGAAGATCCACCTCGATCGCAAGGTCAGCATGCGCACCGCCGCCAACATGCTTGGCATCGGCCGCGTGGCTGAGGCCACCGTGCTGCGTGGTCTGTATCCCTGATGTTGAATCTGGAATCTTGAATTTTGAATCGCACTTGAGCCCGGTCAGGGGCCACACCGTATCGTGGCCCCTGGCCTGACTTTTTTTGCCGAAATTCCAATGGCAACGCCCCTCCTCGGCAATTTCAATTTTCAAATCGCAAATTTGAAATTTCAAACCGCACGCGCTGGTTTGTCGATCCCCATCCGCGCCGATGCTCCCGCCCGACCGCAATCTTTGCTCATCGTCCTCGGCCAACCTGCCGATAACGAAGCGGGGGGGTGTGGGCCGCGGGGGAGAGGGAAGATTGTCGTCCTGCCAGCCACCCCCGCCTAGCCACGCGCCACCGGGCGGGTGAAGCCGCTGCGCGGTAAAACATGAGGCGCCGGTGCCCGCACGTCTCGAGCTTTCTTTCCTGACGATTTGCACTAAGCTCCTGTCTTTTCATAAACATCTTGGCCTGCATCGCATAAAACATGTGTTTTCATCAACATCCTGGCATCGCGGGAATGCGACATTTTTTCTATCTGTGTTTTCATGAACATCGTGGGACTAGGTGGTATTTTTTTATTCCGTTTTTTTTCCGCCATCAGACTCGACCCTGAAGATAACTGCTCTTAATTGAATAAGATACGATTTCGCGGAAATCGCTCAAATTTGGCCGAAGTCCTTGTTTTTTCATACACATCCTGGCCTGGGAGGGCTTTCCCGGCCGGCGCTACTCACGTCGCGGCTCCCCTGCCCACCTTTAGGCTAGCACATAGGCAACAAACTCTGTCAAGGAAATTCTCGCGAAATTTCCTACGGGCAGGAAAAAATCTAGTCTTCCCGCCCTCGATTTCCTGCCGGTAGGAAATGGCGTCGCGAGGTTCGGAGAGACTGCCCATTGGCGCTTTCGATAAATCATGTTAACGTTGCAATCACTAAGAGACCTGCTTGGAGTGCCAGGAGGCGCCTAAGCTCGTTCGACTGATCCCCTCGGGGGCAAGCCTATGGGACGATCACGAGTCGAGCTGGCAACTGCAATCGCCGCCCTAACCCTGGCCACGGTTTCTTTTTTTGTGCTTCCTGGTCCGGTTGCGGACGCTCAGAATCCCGCCCTCTTCCGTGCCACTACGCGCTTGGTGGTTGTGAACGTCCTTGTTCACGATAAGAAAGGCGCGCCGGTCAAAGGGCTTACGCGTGCTGACTTCACCATCCTGGACGAGGGCAAGGAAGAGAAGATCGCTGGTTTCAGCGTTGAGACTCGCGGCAAGACCGCGTTCCCCGGACCGCCACTGCTTCCCGACACATTTTCGAATCGTCTCGCGCGGCAGGGTGATGTGCCCACCAATGTGGCGGTGCTGCTTTTTGATCGCGGGGGTATGGAATTCTCGGATCGCGCCTACGCGCGCCAGCAGGTCATCAAGTTTCTCAGCCAACTTCAGCCGCATGATCGAGTGGCGATGTGCGTACTCGGAAATGAGCTGTGGGTGGTCCAGGACTTTACCAGTGACCCCGCCCTTTTGCTGGCGGCGATTCGACGGGAGCAACGCCTTCCCACACCCATGCCGAACACGAACGGATCGAGCCCAGGCCTTCCGATTCTCTCTCCCATGGGAGGGACACCTGGCAACGATGTAGCGGGTCGATTTGCGGCCGGGATTGACTTTCTGACGCGACAGCAGATCGCAGAAGAAAATGGATTGGCGGAGAGCAGGCTGAGGATGGGAGTAATCGCTGCTTTGGAGATCATTGCCACTCACCTTTCCGGCATGCCCGGCCGCAAAAGCATCATCTGGGTAACGGGTAGGGTCCCAAACCCGAACCCCGGCCAAACTAGGGAGTTTCTAGACAAGTACCGGCACATGATCGACACGCTGAACCAGGCGGACGTGGCCGTTTACCCGGTAGACGCTCGCGGCCTCTATGTTGACCCGGAGTTTGGGGCCGGAATGGCTGGTCCCGGCTCGTTGAGTACCCTTTACGAAATGAGCGGCCAGAATATCGCCATGAACTTTCTCGCCGAGCACACCGGCGGGCGGGCTTTCTGTAACACCAATGACCTGAAAGGCGCCATGCGCAGAGCGCTGGACGAGTCCGAGGTTACCTATACCCTGAGTTATTATCCCAGCCACGACCAGTGGAATGGGGAATACCGCCGGATCAAGATTCTGGTGGATCGAAAGGGTGTCGAGGTTCTCCACCGGCGTGGATACTTTGCGAAATCCCCAATTGAGGGTGAAAACTCTGTCGATCGTGTCGCCCTGATGAAGACAGGGGCATATAGCCCGCTGGATGCCACGGGCCTGGGCGTAACGGTACGCCTCGGTCGGCGAGATGTCTCCCTCGCCGGAGGGTTGAAGTTCACGGTGGAGATTGATACGGGTGGCGTGACCTTCCAGCCTTCCAGCGAAGGCTGGGCAGTGTCGTTCGACGTTTGGGCCGGTCAGTATTCAAACCAAGGAGATTCCCTGGGCGGAGTCGTCAAAACGGTGTCGGGCAAACTCAAGAGCAATGACTATCAGAAGATCCAGCAGGCAGGACGCTTCAGCCTGACCTTGGAAAGCACGCCCGACCCCAAGGCGGAAGAATTGCGTGTGGTAGTTCGCGATGCGCCGTCCGGTTTAATGGGCTCGGTGCGAGTTCCGCTGCGGGCCTCACGTCCATCGCCTCCGGGCTGAGGCTGGCGGGTCCCCTCAAATTCCGGGTCCGACCTTTCGGCGCTTCCGCGATGGCGAACGGGGTGCTCCGTGGGCGGTCACAAACTTGTAGGCCATGCCGAGCAAGTCCCGCAACATGTCGGGATTGACGCGAGACAGGCGAACCAGAACGGCGCTGTAGTCGGCGTAGTGGTCCGTCACGTAGTAAACATCGGGGGCCGCAGCGAGCAGCTCGGCACGATCATCGAAATCCACGCGAACGACAAGCGAACCGGGTTCGGCCGAGCGATGAGCCGGCACACAGGCCAGAAGTTTCCCGTGGATCTTGAGCGCTGGGAACCCGTACGCTGTGCTCTCCTCCACGCCGGGGAACGCAAGTCCGATACTCCGTACGGTGTCGAAATCAATGGTGCTTTTCCGCATGGGTCAGCGCGATTCCGTGCTAACGACCTTCTGGCAAATGGTCCCTGCCTTTAACTCCTCGTCGGCGCGCACATATTTCAATTCCTCGCCTCGCCGCTGCCGCCAACCTCCAAATCAACGTCGAAATAGAGAGCGGACATCGGCTGGTGCGAAACCGGTTCGATGTTGTCGGCCCGCACCACGGCGTGATAGAGGCCCTTCGCGAGTCCCGCCGTGGAGACCGTATTGGCCAGCGTCTGGCTCTTGCCGTGTTTCGCGACGGCGACGGTTAACCAGGGCGGAAGCCCGGAGCGGACTTTCCAGAGTGGCAGTTCATCGCTGCCGGTGGTCCTGACCGTAATCGCGCCGGTGAGCTTTTGAGGCGCGGGGCCTGGAGCGCGGAAAGACAACCAGTACGAGTCGGCCACGATAACGGGCGGCGCGGGAAAGGCATTCGACTTGGAGATGCGCAGCAGCGCCACGTCGCTCGGAGGCACGGTGACGGTGACGCCCCCGCGCTGCGGCCCCGTGGTTTGATGCATCCAGAGATTGCGCACATACAGTGACGCAGACTCTGCGCTGCCGATATCCGGCCAGGTCACGTGGACCTGCGTGGGCGTTGCTCCTGAATTGAAGACCAGCACGGCCTGGCTCCCGTCAAACAGGCGCTTGCCCGCCCAGATTTCCGCCTGGCCCACTCTCCGCACAATGCGCCCCTGAATGCCCAACGGATCCTGATTGATGGCAATCGCTTCCCGATTGGTCAGAATCTCGATCGTGGACGCCGACATTTTCCGCAGATCGTTTCCGGCCATAAGGGGCGCCGCCATCATGCACCAGAGGCTGAAGAAGCTGCGGTTTTGGGTTTCGCTCAGCCCGTCCATTCCCGTGATGAGCATGTCGGGGTCGTTCCAGTGCCCGGGACCGGCTGCCGCATACAATTTCTCGTTGGCCGCCGTGTTCTTCATTGCGGCGCTCCAATCGGCTTTCCCCGGAGCGCAAATGTCCCCCGTGGTCCGCCAGAGATGCCCCGCGGAGGCGGCCCATTTCCACGGCTCTCCCTCGCCCCAGGAACAGAGGCTGAAGACGATGGGGCGTCCGGCAGCCAGTTGAGCGTGGCCGAGCTTTGTGTAGGACTGGGCAGGGTCTTGCCCCTTGGTATTGCACCAATCGATCTTCACGTAATCGGCGCGCCAGCGGGCGAAGGACGCCATGTCTTCAAACTCGTGGTCCTTGGTGCCGGGCATGGCGTTGCTGCAGGTGTGGGTGCCGGCGTCCGTATACAGTGCGAACTTCAGCCCCCGCTGGTGGATATAGTCGCCGAGGCCGCGCAGGCCGCTGGGATAGCGCGCCAAGTTTGGGGTGAGCTTGTCGTCCGCGCCGCGGGAGAAGCACCTCCCCTCGTCGGGGCCCACATAGACGTAACCCGCATCTTTCATCCCGCTGCTGATCAGGGCATCCGCGATCTCCTTGATCAGCTTCTCGTTCTGGGGGTCCTGGCCGAATTCATTCCACGGATACCAGCCCATGGGCGGAGTTAGCGCCAAGCCGTCCTCCGCGGCCCGGATTTTGGGGGCCGAATTTTGAGCCCTCATTACCTGAATCTGAAACAATAACGCGGTGAATATTCCCATAATAAGCAAACGAGTTTTTCTCAATGAAGTAGTCCTTGGCCGGGATAAGTACCTTTCCTTCCGGCACTGGTCTGAGTCCGCCTCGATTATCACGCAATCCATTTATTTTCGCCCAAAAAGCCGGGGGAGATCGATGTACATTTTGTCGCCTTCATCCTTTTTTCATGCCATGGACCATTCAGAGCCGATGGTGCCGATTGAAAAAAATTCAGGCTCCACAGGAGGCAAAAGAAAGTATACTTTCCACCGTCGAGAACCAAAATGCTAATTCCGGGCGATCTGAGTTCCTCTGCCACCCCGAAGTGATTGGCGGCCGATGTTGGATAACTCGATTTCCCATTACCGGATCCTGGAAAAGCTAGGTGGCGGCGGGATGGGAGTGGTCTATAAGGCCGAGGACACCAAGCTCGGCCGCTTCGTGGCGCTCAAGTTCCTGCCCGAGGAATTGGCAAAGGATCATCAGGCCCTGGAGAGGCTCAAGCGCGAGGCGCGCGCGGCTTCGGCTCTCGACCACCCTAACATCTGCACGATCTACGATATCGGCGAACGGGAAGGCCAGCCGTTCATCGTCATGCAATTCCTGGAAGGGCAAACGCTCAAGCAACGGCTGGGTGTAGCGGGAGTCTATGATCCCCGAGTGGCTGGTCATAGACCGCCGCTCCAGATGGACGAACTTCTCGACCTGGCGATTCAGATCGCCGACGCACTGGACGCCGCCCATGCGAAGGGGATCATCCACCGCGACATCAAGCCGGCAAACATCTTCGTCACCACGCGCGGCCAGGCGAAGGTCCTGGACTTTGGTTTGGCCAAGCTGGCGCCAAAGGCCAGGCGGGGGGCGGGCACCGTGGAAGCCTTTGAGGTGGGCACCGCCTCGGTCGAATCCGAGCCTCTCACCACCCCAGGCACGGTGATGGGGACCATCGCCTACATGTCGCCAGAGCAGGCGCGGGGCGAGGAGACCGACGCGCGAACTGACTTGTTCAGTTTTGGTGTGGTCCTGTACGAGATGGCGACAGGTCACCCCGCCTTTTCCGGGACAAACTCGGCGCTCATTTTTGATGCGATTCTGAACCGCGCGCCCGCTTCGCCCATTCAATTAAATCCTCATCTCCCACCCGCGCTGGAAGAAATCATCAACAAGTCGCTGGAGAAGGATCGAGACCTGCGCTGCCAGAGCGCCGCCGAGCTATGCGCCGACCTGAAGCGGCTGAAGCGCGACACGGAATCCGGGCGACGCTCGTCATCGAGCGAGAGGAGCGCGGCCCCCCTTCCTGTAACGGGCAGGAAACGCTGGAGCGTTTTTGTTCCCGCCGCCGTGATCCTTATCGCTGCTGCCATCGGGGGAACGTTCTACTTCCGCTCGCGCCAAGCCATGGCCCGCCTGACCGACAAGGACACCATTGTTCTATCCGATTTCGACAACAAGACCGATGACAGCGTGTTTGACGACGCGCTGAAGCAGGGACTCTCGATACAGCTTGAGCAATCACCTTTTCTCGACCTGGTTTCCGAGCGTAAGGTGAAAGAGACATTGAAGCTGATGGGCCGTCCCGCCGGTGACCGGTTGACGCCGGAGGTTACACAGGAGGTCTGCCAGCGGACAAACAGCAAGGCGATCGTGACCGGCTCGATTGCCGGGCTGGGCAGCCAGTACGTGATTGGCCTGAAGGCGGTGAACTGCAACACGGGGGACGTGCTGGCAGAAGCGCAGGAGCAGGCGGCGGGCAAGGAAGCGGTGCTCAAGGCGCTGGATGCCGCTGCGGTCAGCTTGCGCGGCAAACTGGGCGAGTCGCTCAGTTCGGTGCAGAAATACGCCACGCCCGTGGAGGAAGCGACCACACCATCCCTGGAGGCACTGCAAGCCTACCGGCTGGGGGTAAAGACGGTCTATGCGAAAGGGGAAACCGCCGCGCTGCCCTTTTTCAAACGGGCGGTGGACCTTGATCCGAATTTTGCCATGGCCTACGCCTGGATGTCGATACTTTACTTGAACCTCAATGAAGTGGGGCGGGCGGCGGAGAATAGACGCAAGGCTTACGACCTGCGGGAGAAGGTCAGTGAACGGGAGCGGTTCTCGATCGAGGCGAACTACTACACGTTTGCGACAGGAGAGCTGGACAAGGCGGCGCAGACCTACGAACTGTGGCACCAGACTTATGCGAGGGAATTCCAGCCTTACTTCGGCCTGGGACTTGTTTCCGCCAAGCTGGGAAACTGGGAAAAGGCGCTGGAGGGATGGCGAGCGGCGCTGCCCCTGGAGCCCAATAATGCGGCCAACTACCTCAACCTCGGCCTTGCCTACACGGCCCTCAATCGGCTGGATGAAGCGGAGGCGGTGTATAAGCAGATGGAGGAGCGCAAACTGGGGGGCGAAATTCTGCTCGCCAACCGCTACCAGTTGGCTTTTTCTGAAGGGCGATGCAGCTCAGATGGGGCAGTTGGTCTCAGCCGCCAAGGGAAAGCCGGGTGCGGAAGACTGGTTGCTGGCCATGCAAGCGGACACGGAGGGCTGGTACGGCAAGCTGAAGGACGCGCACGAGTTGACCGGGCAGGCGATGGATTCAGCCCAGCGCAACAACGCCAAAGAGACGGCGGCAGCCTATCAGGCGGCGGGGGCGTTGCGCGAGGTGGAATCAGGAAACCGCGAGCTGGCGCGTGCCGAGGCCCATGCGGCATTGAAGCTGGCCCCCAACCACGATGTGCGGGGCGTGGCGGCGCTGGCCCTGGCGCGGGCAGGCGATACGGCGGGGGCGAAGACGCTGGCGGACGAGTTCGACAAGACCTTCCCAATGGACACGCTGGTCCAGAGTTATTGGCTGCCCACGATCCGGGCGGCGGTCGCCCTGGAACGCCAAGACCCGGACCGGGCCATCGAACTATTGAAGGTGGCGGGCGCGATCGAACTCAGCATCCCAACGAACCTCACGATATTCCTGTGCCCCGCTTATTTGCGCGGCGAAGCCTATCTCATGCTCCACGACGGCAACCGGGCGGCAGCGGAATTTCAGAAATTCATCGACCATCGAGGAATCGTGGTGAACTTTCCCTGGGGAGCGCTGGCCCGCCTTGGACTGGCGCGTGCCTACGCCCTCGAAGCCGGCACGGGTGGCACGGCCGTCCCGGCCGTGAGCAATCACGCCAGCACCACGGGCGAGACGCCCGTGCCACGGCCCGACGCCCTCGCCAAAGCCCGCGCCGCCTATCAGGGTTTCCTCACCCTTTGGAAAGACGCCGACCCCGACATCCCCATCCTGGAGGAAGCCAAGGCGGAATACGCAAAGTTGCCGTAATCCCCGCAGTGGGGTCAATGTGATGTTGGAGCGGCGAGGTTACCTCGCCAAATGGGGGCCTAAAGCCGCCCCCAGGAAAACCCTTGACAAAAGGCTCTTTCCTCTATAGCCTACAAAAGAGATCAAGTTACTGGTCAAAAATGCGCATTTCGAACAAGGGTCTGTACGCGCTCGAAGCCATGATGTGTTTGGCCCAGGAGTATGATAAGGGCCCGACCACGATCCACACCATCGCCGCCAAAGAAGGAATTCCCGAAAAGTTCCTGGAATTGATCCTTCTCGATCTGAAAAGGGCCCGCCTGGTGGAGAGCCTGCGTGGCGCCAAGGGGGGTTATCGCCTGAAGCGGGCGCCGTCCAAAATCTTCCTGGGGGAGATCATCCGCATGATCGATGGTCCGCTTGCACCGCTGGCTGATGCGGCGGGATTGCGACGCTTGGTGAAGAGCGACAAGAGGCACAGTACGCTCTACATGATATTCCTCGAGGTGCGAAACTCGGCCGCCCGGATTCTCGATCACACCTCGCTTGCCGATATTACTCAGCGCTCGGGTCGTTAGATGGCTGATCTGGTGGAGGCGGGGGGAGTCGAACCCCCGTCCGAAGAGACTTACGGTTAGGAGCCTACATGCTTATCCCAGTTCGCTTCGAGCTTTCGCCGGCGGCCCTCAGGAACGGGCAACAACGAACCGCCAGCTAGCCTCTGCCCCGCGAAGGGCTCTCGCTCAGAATCCCGAGGCCGCTGATCCCAAGCCATCCCGCCAAGCGACGCCTCGTTCCCTCATGCGGGCCTGAAGGAGGAGACGGCCACCTAATTAATTAGGCAGCATAGGCATACTGCGTGTTGGCAGTTGTCTTTGTCCCACGCCGATCACGGGTGGTGTGGACCCCCGACATGCCTCCTAAGCGCAAGGGCTCCCGTCGAAACCGGTACGCCCCCACTGCTTCTAGGTTACGCCACGCGGTAGGGTGTGTCAAATCGGGGGTGCCTGCGGTAGTGTCCTAATTCGCAGTGTAGCGCCGGCTTCCAGCCGGCATTGAGCCGCCAAGATGGCGGCGTTACGTTCAAATCCGGACGCTACCGTGCCTGCCGCCACTCCTCACCGCAAGATCCAACGGGTGAGCAGGCCGATCCCGGCGAGGAGCTTCAGGCCGTCCAGTCCCGTGAATGACGCGTGTAGCGCCCGGAAGCGCGGCATGACGGGCGGCGGAGGATGGCGCGGAACAAAATCGATGCTCCGCCCGAGGGAGACGATCTGCGGCGTGATCCCGAGCGTCAAGATCACCGACAGGGCCAGCATGGTCGCCACCACGCCGATATCCACCGCACTGCGGGGTGCTTGGCGCCAGAGCAGCAGAAGGAGAATCGCTCCCAGCCCAATCTGAAGCGCGCCGTACCCCCGGAAGAGCGTGCGATTGATTTCCGACGCCATATAGCGCAGCACCACGCGCGTGGGCCCTTCGCCCAGAGGTTGGGTGGTTTCCAGGAATTGGGGTTCCGCCCGCTTTATAACGCTTTCGACCGTCGAGAAGCTTCTTGTCGCCGCGAACCACATGCCGAGAGTGGACGCGATCCATGCGCCCAGAATCGCTACGGCCAACACCTGTGTTCGTCCCATTTTGATCTTCTCCGCCCGCTACTGAGTTTACCACCGATCGCTCAAATGGCATGTCCACTTGACGTTGGAGTTGATTTCCGGTAGCGTTGCGGCTTTGTGAGATCATGGCGAAACTGCGTGTAGCGCTATTTATCACCTGCCTGGCCGACCAGTTCTTTCCGCAAGTCGGCGAATGCGTGGTGAAAATCCTGCGGCGGTTGGACGTGGAGGTCACGTTCAACCCCGCGCAGACGTGTTGTGGCCAGCCGGCGTTCAACACCGGATATCGCGACGAGGCGCGCAGTGTGGCGGGGAAAGTCCTGGACCTTTTCGATGACGCCGATTATGTCGTGGCGCCATCGGGTTCCTGCACCGCCATGGTGCGGGTCTTCTATCCGGAACTCTTCCAGGACGACCCGGCGCGGCTGCGCAAGTCCCGGGGACTGCAAGAGCGCTTTTTTGAATTCTCGGAATTCCTGGTCAAGGTATTGAAGGTGGAAGATCTGGGCGCGCGTTTTGCCCACCGGGTGACCTATCACGATTCCTGCCACCTGTTGCGCGAACTCGGGGTGGACCAGGCGCCGCGCCAACTGCTGCGCAAGGTGCGGGACATGGATCTGGTGGAGATGACGGATTACAAGCTTTGCTGCGGTTTTGGGGGCACGTTTTCCGTGAAGTTTCCGGAGGTCTCCGTGCCCATGGGGCAGGACAAAATTCGCGCCGCCACCGAGACCGGCGCCGAATACCTGGTGGCCGCTGACGGCGGCTGCCTGATGCATCTGGCCGGCCTGATCCACCGTCAGGGATTGCCGCTCAAGACGATGCACTTGGCGGAGGTGTTAGCGACGCAGGAAAAGTGACAAGGATCGGGTCATCGAAAGGCTGTCAGTTGTCCGTGGTCAGTTGTCCGTTGCAAGAAATACGCGGAGATCGAAGGCCTTAAGCCACTGACGACGGACAACGGACCACGGACAGCCTTTCAATGACCCGATGACCCGATGAATCAATTCCAAGACGTTCACAGTAACGAGATTCACATCAGCGGGGGCGCAACCATCGGCAATCCCCGCTTGGAGGAAGCCTACCGCTCTTCCACCCTGCGTCTCTTCACGCACCGGCTGGCGGCCATGGCGGAAGTCCCGGGCTTCAATCGGCTCCGCAACCTGGGACGCGAGGTGAAGCGCCACACCATCGAGAACCTCGATTACTATCTCGCTCAATTTACCGAAAGTGTGGAACGCAACGGCGGCCAAGTGCACTGGGCCTTCACGGCCACCGAGGCGTGCCGGATCGTGGTGGACATCGTGCAGCGGTCGGCAGCGCGGGAAGTGGTGAAAGCCAAGAGCATGGTCGGCGAGGAAGTGGAGTTGAACCACGCCCTCGAGGCGGCGGGAATTCGCGCCATGGAGACCGACCTGGGCGAATTCATCATTCAGTTGGCCGGTGAGCGGCCCGCGCACATCGTGGCCCCCGCCATCCACAAGACCCGCGAGGACGTGTCCGAACTGTTTACGGAGCACCTTAAGGCCGAGCGCACGGCGGTTCCCGAGCAACTCACCGCCATCGCGCGCCGGGCGTTGCGCGAGATGTTCCAGAAAGCCGGGGTGGGAGTGACCGGCGCCAACTTCGCCGTGGCCGAAACGGGAACCGTAGTCACGGTCGAGAACGAAGGGAACATCCGCATGTGCACCACCGTTCCGCGGGTACACATCGTGCTCGTCGGAATCGAGAAGTTGGTTCCCCGGCTTGCCGACCTGGGGATTTTTCTGCGCTTGCTCGGCCGCTCCGCCACGGGCCAAAAGCTCACCAGCTACACTTCCCTCCTCACCGGACCGCGCCGCAGGGGTGAAGACGGTCCCGAGGAAATGCACGTGGTGATGATCGACAATGGCCGCACCAAGTCGCTGGCCGACCCCAAGATGCGCGAGATGCTGTACTGCATTCGCTGCGGGGCGTGTCTGAACGCCTGCCCGGTTTATCGCAAGATCGGCGGGCACGCCTATGGATGGGTTTATAGCGGCCCCATCGGCGCGTTGGTCACGCCGGAGCTGGTCGGCATCGGCCAAGCTCGAGAATTGCCCTTCGCCTCCTCCCTGTGCGGAGCCTGCCGGGAAGTTTGCCCGGTGCGAATCAATTTTCCCGACCTCCTTCTGCACTTGCGCAGTGAGGCTCAGGAACATGCGCCCCAACACACCGAGTCGCTGCTTTCGGAGCGGCTCATGTTCCGCATGTGGGCCTGGGGAATGCGCCATCCGTCCCTGTATGCGCTGGGCAGCCGGCTCGCCCGCTGGGGGCAAGTCCTGGTGGCGCGCCAGGGATGGATTCGCAAAATCCCGGCGTACCCGGCTTCCCAATGGACCGAGGGGCGCGACTTCCCCGCCCTCGCCCCGCAAACCTTTCGCGAGCGGTGGAAGAAGCTCTAGGGGCGAGGTGCCAGGTGTCAGATGTAGGGTGTCAGGGAAGAGCGAAATTCGAAAATCGAAAATCGAAATTCGAAAATCGAAATTCGTGGGTTAGCGTTGCGTGCGGAAAATACGTTTATCGTAGCGCCGCCCTTTAGGGCGGCATGACGTAGAGGCGGCTTTACGCCGCCATGGCGAGGTAAACTCGCCGCTACGTCAGCATGTATCCGGGCTAAAGCCCGGCGCTACAACAAAATCGTGCACATCAGAAAAGTAAAGGTAATTACAAAAGGCAACACACGGCGCCGAATTTCGAGTTTCGATTTTCGTGTTTCGTGTTTCGATTTTCGACTCTGAGATCTTGGACATCGATGGGAGCTAACCATGAAACTGGTAACTTATGAATCCGCAAAACAATCTCGCCTGGGGGTGGTGCAAGGCGACTTCGTGGTGGATGTGGCCACGGCGTACGGCTTGATTGCCACAGGGCGGATTGCCGACGCCAAGCTGGCCGCGGCGGCGCTGGTGCTGCGCAAGCTGGGTCGAGCGCCGCAGGACATGATCGAACTCCTGGGGCTGGGAGAAAGATATCGCCGGGCGCTGCAGGTCACCGTGGCGTGCGCCGCGGCGATCGGCAAGCAGGCTCCCAAGGTTTTGCTCATTCCCTTGCGCGCCGCCAAGCTGCGCGCCCCTATTGCCCACCCCCAGAAGATCACCTGCATCGGCCTCAATTACGCCGACCACGCGCGCGAGCAAGGGTCGGAGCCCCCCGCCGCGCCGATTTTCTTTCTGAAATCGCACAACACCATCTGCGGACCCGGCGATCCGATCAAGCTGCCGCCCAACTCCACGAAGGTGGATTACGAAGCCGAATTCGCCGTGGTGATCGGCAAACGCGGCCACCGCATCCCGGAGAGCGAGGCCCCCAAGTACATCGCGGGCTACACCCTCTTGCACGACGTGAGCGCGCGCGACATGCAGTTCAGTGACGGCCAATGGTATCGCGGCAAGAGTTGCGATACCTTTGCGCCCACCGGCCCCTGGATCGTCACTGCGGATGAGATCCCGGACCCCAACAACTTGCGCATTTCCCTGACCCTCAACGGGGAGACCATGCAGGATTCGAGCACCAGCAACCTGATCTTCAAAGTTCCTTTCCTGATCAGCTATCTCTCCCAGTCGGCCACCTGGGAAGTCGGCGATTTGATTTCCACGGGCACGCCGCCCGGCGTGGGGGTGTTCCGAAAGCCCCCGGTGTTCTTGAAAGCCGGTGACACGGTCAGCGTGAGCGTGGAGGGAATCGGAACCCTCACCAATCCCGTGGTCGGACCCTAGTTCGTACCCACGATCACTGGTGTCGTGACCCTCGTCGGCGCTACCTCGAAGGCCGGTTTTTGTGATAGATTTTGGAAGAGACTTTGGTGGTGAAGCGAAGGAGGAATGAACATGGGTGGAGTAAGAGAAGAAGCCCAAAAGTTGATTGACGCCCTGCCCGAGGAGACTTCCTGGGACGACCTGATTTATCAGATGTACGTGCGGAAGAAAATTGCCAAGGGGATCGAGGCGGCCGAGCAGGGCCACGTCGTCCCTCACGAGGAAGTGAAGAAGCAGTTGCTCTCCGAATGAAGCTCATCTGGACGGATCCCTCCATCGAAGACCTTCGCGCGGTACGCGACTACATTGGACGCGACTCCGACTATTACGCCGCCGACGTCGTTGAGCAGTTGGTGCTGTCCGTTGAAAGGCTCCTGCGATTCCCCAAGCTGGGAAGGGTGGTTCCTGAAGCTCACGTAGCGCGAGTTACCCCGTTTCGAGCGGGATTACTTCCGCGGCCTTTTGAATCGTGAATCCTGATAACCAAGTGGACGTTTGTTGTGTCTAAGAGCTGCGGAGTGGTGCAAAAAGCGCACAACTCCGCACTACCCCGCTTCGGCAAGGACGCGTGCTTGGCCTGACGGAAGTTGGTAACGTCTGTCTTTCGCCTAGCGAGGGCGAGGAGGACGCGGTTTTCCAAGTGGGGGCTGGACGGAGTGCGGAGAGACGGTGCTGGATCGCGATTTCTTCTTGCGGTGGGAGGGGAAAAGCTCGCGGCTGATGGCCTTGAGGAAGTCGCGTCCCCAAAGGACAATTAACAGCAAGGCCCCGAAGATCAACACGGCGTCCAGGCTGACTCGGTCCCGCCGGGTCCAATAAACGCCTTCCTGGAGGTTCAGCCAGATGGCGAACTCGTCCAGAGTGAGAGCGGCGCCGACACCGTAGAGCAAGGACATCAAACGGCTGGCGAGGAGAGAAGACGACCGGCTGCCGTTGCCCACTTCCATCAGCCAGCCAAACCCCACCGCCAGCAGAAGCAGAATCCCGAAGACCAGGTGATGGACATGCGTCCCGCGAATGTAAATGTAACGAAAGGGGCCGATGTTGCGGGAAGCCAAATAAGCCAGCGCGCGGGCCAGGGCGAAGGTGGTAATGAAGCCGACCGTAGCAAGGAAAAGGCGGCGTTTGGGGCGATCGGGGACATGCTGATGAAAAAGCTCAGCCACGCGTGGAATGTACAGAATCAGGAGGACAGTAGCCGTGGCGACAATAATCGAAATAGCAAGGAACCAGGTTACGGGCGACATGAGCTGCTCATCGTACGCTTCTCCCGCCATCGACACAACGAGATTTGTCATTAGAGCAGGCCCCGGCCACCCTAACGTTGGTGAAGAAACGGTGTCAGGTACCTTTTTCTTCCCCCTGGCCTGTGCTGGCGCCCCACCGTTACCGGCAGTGGCTTAAACACTTGCAGGGCCGGGAAAAAATTGAGAATATCCGCTATGCCATCTAAAGAAGCAGGCCGTATAGGTTGGAGCCATGGGTGTCTCAGGCGGTTGCGCAATTCGGATTGGAAAACACCATGCGTAACCGGGGACGCCCTGACACCTTTTCTCCTCCTGACACCTTTTCTCCTCACCTTTTCTCCTCACCTTTTCTCCTGACACCTTTTCTCCCAGGCGGTTCGCTACTCCTCTCCTGTAAGGCTCTTGCATCCTCGACTGCATGCCGGTTTATCCCGGCGCACTACCTGACACCCTTCCTCCTGGGTGGAAATTCGAATACATGGCTGCCGTATTCCTGGCTAAAGTCTGAATAACGTGGGGGAGCTTCCACCTTCAACCCCGGCGGGGAAAAGGTGCGAGGAGAAAAGGTGCCACCAAGGGAGAAAAGGTACGGGATAAAAGGTACCTGACACCTTTTCTCGGGAAGAAAACGGTTCCTGACACTGTTTTTCCACACTGTTTTTCCCCACTGTTTTTCCCCCATTTCCCCACCATTTCCCCCCAATTCACCTCACAATCTTAACGCCGCGCCGCTCCAACTCGGTTACCACATCTGACCTCGCTGGGGTGCCAACGATGACAAGTGTTGTTAGATCGGGGAGATTGAGGAGTGGTGAGATGTCCACCACAGGTGTCCGACTCAGATCAACTGTCTTAAGCGACTTTATCATGCCAATTGCAGTAAGATTGTTAATTGTAATTCTATCAACTGACAAGTCATTCAATTTCTTAAGATTGCCCACAAACGATAAGTCCGTAAAGCGAAGGTTGGCCAAGATTAGAGTTCTCAGTTCGGAAAGTTCCCCGATTGCATCAATGGCTCGAACGCCGGCTAGATACCCAAAATTAAAGCACATAATTCTTAACCAAGTCAGTCGCTTGAGATGTCGCAAGGGTGATAAATCAATCTCGGCCGACCCTGAAACAGTTAAGTCTAGGACCTCCAATTTGGGAAGTTGGCATATAGGCGAGAGGTCGGAAATAATCTGTATGCCAGTATCCACAAGTTTAAGAGTTGTTATATTGTTGTTATGTGAAAGTTGCCATAAACCCGGCAATTGTCTTGGGCTAATAACTAATTCTTTTAGAGCAATAATACCAGCGAGTGGCGACAAGTCAACGATGTTGGTATTGACGATACCGAGCGATTTTAGAGAACTCAGCCCTCGAACTGGTGCTAAATCATAGAGACCTGGGGTTTCTAAACCTAACCCGGTTAATCCCTTGAGATTTTCAATTGGAGTAAGATCTCTAACACCACCGGACAAGCCCAATTCGTGCAAATTCGTCAACGCACTTAAGGGTGAGATGTCGCTGATGTTGGCATCCTGCGAAAGAGCTAATCTTGTCAGCGAGGTTAGATGACTCAATTTAGATATGTCACGAAACTTCCCGGCATTCAATTCCAGACTCCGGAGGTTCGGCATTCCGTCTAGAAGTTCCAGCCCCTCCAACGTTTCGGCTCCCGTAATGACTAAACCAAATGGTCGATTTAGGGAACGAAAGTATTCAGCCGATTGCTGTAGAGACGGAAGCGGCTCAGAGGATGCCTGGAACCTCATCCCGGCTATTTGTTTGTCGGGTTGCACGGTCCACCCCAGTCCCCGAAGCCTGTCGATAGGATTGAGTTCGGTTGACTCCCTGATAGTGGCACTGTGCTGCCTCCACTTCCACAATTGCGAGTTCCGAAAATTCTGACCCCCTAAATTCCAGAAATTCTGAGCCGTTTGAGAAGAGCGGGAAGAGTTAGAAACTTCCCTTTGCGCCGCTTTGTTGTTGGTATTCGAGCGGGGCGGAGGGAGGAGGATGTTGGGGATGTTAAAACGACACGAGATCGAAGTCTTACTGAAGGCGGGTCACGCGAAGATTGAAGTGGCGGGGTTGGCGGGAGTTTCCCTGAGCTCCATCAAGCGTATCGCGGAGGAAGTTCCCGTTGTGCACGTTGACGATGCCGCGGAGCGAGGCAAGCGGCGGATTGGCCGGCCCAGCCAGGTCGAGAATTTCCGGAAACTCGTGGTGGAGATTTTGGAAGACAGGGCCGACCTGCCGTCGGTGGAGGTGTTGCGGCGAGTGCGGCAGGCGGGCTACGCGGGAGGCAAGAGCGCGCTGTACGGCTTGGTGGCTTCTTGGCGGCCGAAGGAGGTGAAACCCCTGGTGCGGTTCGAGGGTCTGCCCGGCGAATTCAGCCAGCACGATTTCGGGCAGGTGGACGTGGAGTTTCGGGACGGATCGGTGCGGCGCATCCACTTCTTTGCCTCGCGTCTGAAGTACTCGCGCTGGGTGCGTGTCTCGCTGGTAAAGGATGAGACGGTGGAGAGTCTGGTGCGGAGCTTGGCGCAGCATCTGGCGAGTTGGGGAGGAGCGCCGCTGGTGTGCGTGTTCGACCGGCCCAAGACCGTGGCGCTGAAGTGGCGGAGGAATGGTGAGGTGAGCGAATGGAATCCGGTCTTCGCCTGCGCCACCTTGGAGATGGGTATTGGGGTGGAGCTGTGTTGGCCTTACCGGGCGCAGGAAAAGGGAGCCGTGGAGAACCTGGTGGGTTTCGTGAAGGGCTCCTTCTTTAAGGTGCGCCGCTTCCAGGACCCCGAGGATCTGGAGCAGCAACTGGGCGAGTGGCATCGGGAAGTGAACGAGGAGCGACCCTGCCGGGCGACGGGAGTGATCCCCGTCGTACGCCTCGCCGAGGAGGCGCCGCGCCTGCGTGCCTTGAAGGTGGGGCCGAAGGAGTTGGCCTTGCGCATCCCGGTCTATGTAGGCCCCACCGGGACCGTGATGCACGACGGCCATGCCTACTCGATGCCGCCGGAGGCGATCAGCATGCCGGGGACGCTGTATTTGTACGCGGACCGGGTGCGCATCGTGGCCGGCCGGCACGAAGCGGTGCATCCCCGAAAGTTCGCTCCCCACGAGGGCTCGACGCTGGCGGCGCACCGCGCGGCGCTAGTGGCCGCCGTGTCCGGTAAGCGTGGCAAGCGTTATCTGAAAAGGCAACAGCTGTTGGATTTGGGCGAGCCGGCTTTGCGCTATCTGACCGAGATCGTGCATCGCCGACCGCGGCAGTGGCTGGGCGAAGTGGATCGCTTGCACGAGGTCCTGCAGAGCCACGGTCCGGAGGTTTTACGGCGGGCGATGGAGGAGGGGCTCAAAGAGGAGGTCTTCAGTGCCGCCTACGTGGAGAACTTCCTGCAACGCTCCCTGGTTTTCCAGGAGGCGGTGCCGTGAGGAGATACCCCCGCCGTCGTCGCTGTGGAAATGTGGGAATCCGGCGTTCTTTGCCGGATTTCCAAGCGCGGAGGGAAGGGTGGAAAACTCGCCGTTTGAGTTTTCCACGCTTTCCTCGGCGCGTCATTTCCACAGCGACCCTCTCCTCTCTCCCCCTCGGGGTATCGAAGGGGGAGCAGCACCCGCGACGGCGGAGGTTCTTGTTTCGGGTACGAGCGCGAGGGGAGAAGCTTTTTCCCCAGGAGGTGAAGTCGTGAAGGGCGCCAACGATAATCCTGTTGCTCAGAGCCGGAGCCTCTCGGAGGCGGAGCGCGAGGCTCTGTTCAAGCGTCTCCACTTGGCACACATGCGCCGCATCTACCAGGACGTCGCTGTGCAGGCGGAGAAGGAAGGGTGGTCCTACGCCGACTTCCTCACTCTCTTGTTGGCGGAAGAGGTGGCGGGAAGAAAGCAAACGCGTCTGCAGCGCCTCACGCGCAGCGCCCACTTTCCTTTCCTCAAGACCATGGACGAGTTCGATTTCTCGCTCCAGTCCACGCTGCGCCTGGCGCTGCTCGGCTCCTATCTGGGAGCCGAGTTGGTCAGCGAGGGACGCTCCCTCATCCTGCACGGCAAGACCGGGCGCGGGAAGACTCATCTGGCCGTGGCCATCGGCTATCGTGCCATCCAGAACGGTTTCGAGACGCTTTTCACCACCGCCGCGGAGTTGATCGAAGATCTCTCCAACGCCAGCAAGAAAGGAAGGCTCCAGGAATCGCTCGCCACCTACACGCACCCCCACGTGTTGGTCGTCGACGAGGTCGGCTACTTAACCTATGCGCCCGACGCCGCCAACGTCCTTTTCCATGTGGTGAACAACCGCCACTTGCGCAAGCGGCCCATGATCTTCACCACCAACAAGCCCTTGAATGAATGGGGGAAGGTGCTGCACGACGAGGACCTGGCCGCCGCCATCCTCGACCGTGTCCTGGAACGAGGAAGGTTCATCCGCCTCGATGGACCCTCCGGACGCACACGTCATCTTAAGTTGGAGGAGCCCTTGCCAGGCACCACAGAACGGTTCAGAATATCTGGAAATAACGGCTCAGAATTTCCGGAACCCACAACAATCCCCCCGCGAGGACCATTACGACCATCCCTACTAGAACACTTGTTAGCATCCAGGGCTTGGGAGTACGACCAATTCTGAACGGTTTTCCAGAAAAATCTAGTATCGGTTTTGGCTCCTCTCTCTCCTTGCTTTCCTGAAAATGCCCATACAAGATTAGAATTATTCCAAAAGCCAGGGTGATCCCAGCCCAGAGGGTACCATTCAGAAAATAGCCAAGAGTCCCACTTACTAGAGTTAATCCCGCTGCTTTCTTATCGGAACTTGACATGCCAACAATCTAGCACCTTTGCTTTGGTTCGCCGCGTATATTATTGTGAGAGAAACGGTGTAAAGAGAATCGGTGTCAGGTTCCTGACACCATTTCCTCTCTTTCCATTTCCTCTCTTTTTCCTCGATAACAAAATGGGAAGGAGAAAGGGTACCTGACACTGTTTCCCTCCGGTTTTTCCCGCTGTCCACAGAGCCAGAAGACTCGGCTTGCCCTACCAGACAGCATGTGCTAAAGGTTATCTTCGGGGGTGCGCCCGTGCCGAAATGCGAGTGTGGCGAGTGTGGGAACGAAGTAGCCGCTCAAGGCCAGTTTATTCCCGGCCATGACCAAAAGCTCCGAGTCATCCTTGAGCGAAAAGCAGGTGGCCTGCTCCCGCTGCGAGAGCTTGTCAACGCAGCGGAGGGCTATTTCGAGGGGACTCTAACTGAAGAGACACTTACTCTGAAAATTCGGGGAATTTTCGCTAAGAAAATGCGAGGGTAGCGGCGAAGAGGCGTAGGTACGCCTTCAGATGCGTGGGCGCGGGTCGGCGGGCAACCACACGCGATCGACCGACAAACCGCTGGAAGTTACGGGCGCATCGGTAAGGTTACCGGTGTAATCATGGATGCTCGACCAAGGCCAATCCTGCGGATTGGTTGGGGATGGGGACAGACACCACGTTTCCGAGTTTTCTCGATGGCAAGGGCGGGCCTCCGCGCAAACCGGGGCGGAAGAAAACCCAAAAACCCTTTCCCTGCCGATGTGAGCCGCCGCCGTGAGCATCCAAAAAACTGGTGAACGTGGTGTCTGTCCCCGTCGCCCACAAAAAATTGGACTTTTACCATATTAAGGACCGCAGACATTGAATAGAACAAAGTCTGCACTACCCTGCTTTGGTAATGCGATGGTTACGACCGCTTAGACCTTTCTTTCGCTGCGTCTTCTCGCAATTTCGCTGTCTCAGCATTCTCGTACTCGCCGCATTGGATCAGCAGCTTTCTTGCTTCCCGTAAAGCTGCCTTTTGCTGCTCTTCCTCCTTCATTACTGAGAAATCGACCACGACGATATGACGATATGTCATTCCTAACTGTTCCCATTTAAACCGACGTAATGCGACATTAGGGAATGCCGAAGAACATTCGTCTACTTTGAACTGCACAGGCCGCTCGGAAACGATCAGTGCGAAATTGGTGTTAGTGTCTTCGACGCCTCTCTCGAACTCAGCAAGCCAGCCTTCATCCAACGGCTCCGTTTTCCCGCTCCAACTCCGACTGAAGTCCGGGATAGCGTCATAGAACGCGTCCCGTTCGTCGCCATCAAGATCAGGAACGGGCATTGTGATGATTTCCCAATCTCGCCCCCTATATTGGCTCGGGCTACACCAACCACGACCTTCGAAGACTTCTTCGACAAGTTTGTCGACGCGTGATGAGAAGCTGTATTCCATCTCGACGCGGCGAGCTTCGTGCTTGAGTGCCGTAAGAATGGACGGGATGCCCGCTGCAAGTCCCTTTCGACAGTCGGCATAAAGAAGGCCATGCACTTCGGCAGGCAATGGAGTCTCGTCGATAACAATTGGAATTACGCGGCATTCGCCCTTTACCATTTTCTCGGTCGCGAGATTAAGTTCATACCGCAGCCAGTTTGATGCGACCGACGCCTTTGAAACGACGACCAGGATGACCTTTGCCGCTTGCAGAGCCTTACCGATGCTCTGTGGCAGCGGATCACCTGCGATGAGATCGTGTTCATCGAGCCAAACCTGAAAGTCTGATTTCTCCAGACGTGCAGCTAGACGGCGCACGAACGGCTTGTCGGCCGCCGTGTGCGAAATAAATACTTTGCCAAGGTGAAAGTGCATAGCCCGCTCGCTGCATGAAATGCTGCTGACCGTAGCGCTGAAACCCCGGAAAACCTTTCTCCCGTCGCGGATTGTATCATGGTGGGTAGCCCACATTTAGAGGTTTTCGAGTCTGTAGGGAGGAAACGGTGGGAGGAAACGGTGTCCGGGAGAACGGTGTCAGGAACTGACACCGTTTCTCCTGTGGTGCAATCCCCGGACTCCCTTGCGGAAGTCGATTTCCTCGGGCATCTGATCGTCGTTGATGGTGGTCTCAGTCATTCGAACTGAAATTGGCGGTCGCTCAATGCCGAATCCCGCGTGCCATGCAGAGGCCTTAACAGCACCCGTAAAGGATTTTAGCACAGTCCCTCTTCCCATGCGCCTCCGTGCCTCCGTGGTGAAGGTTGGTCTGGGGGATTGGGTAGGTCGCCCCCTTCGCTTTGCTCAGAGCCTGCCCTGAGCGTAGCGAAGGGGCAGGCCCTTCAGGGCTGGCGGTTGATGGGGGTTCCGTTGACCCAGGCCGCTGGCCTGGGCTTTGCTAGATCGCCCCCTTGGGGCTCAAAAACCTGGGCTTCGTTAGGAATCATGTTTTTGCTCGCGCGGAAGGTTGCGGTTCCGAGCGACGCCCATCGTCAACTGGCGGCGTATCGAAACCCCCGGTGGCGCGGATGCCGGCGGCTCTTCGACAAACACGGTCCGATTGCGGGCCAGGGACGGCGCCGGAGGGTAGCCTCACTTTTTTCTTGACAAAGCCTAGAACAGTAGGTATAGTTAATAGGCAAGCGTGCGTCCGGGGACGAAAAGGCGTTGCCCATGCCGAGCCTGCCACAGTCCGGTTTCCTCTCTCTTGGAGCTTCCATTCCAACAAATTGTCACTGCCGGGGACCGGCCGAGGAAAAAAGATGTTAATTTATGCCGTTCGAAGCCGGAATGTGTATGAAAACAAAGGAAACATGGACAAAATGACCTTGAGAAAGTCGGACATTTACGGCAATATGACTTGAATTTTGCAGAAAAATTCAGGATATGACGGGCCATTGACTTTGAATGACAGTTTTAGAGCGGGTTTTGACGGATATTCACCGCGAAAATCTCCCCCGGTTGCGCGCCGAGCGCAGCCCATGTTCCGTCCGTACGGGGAAGCGAGTCAATTGCATGCCACATAACGAACCGTATGTTGCGGACCATTCCGCCACTCGGTTGTGTAGTCGAAACCAGAGATCTGGAGGTATTCTACGCCCGGGATTCTGACGGAGCCCTGACCCCCGCCGATCATTTGACATCCATGCCGTCGCGAAGTATCTTGACCGTTTATTGCCGAGCGTCCTGATTGGAGGCACTTTTATGCCGCTCCCCGATTTCAAGAATGAGCCCTTGAGTGACTTCAAGAACAATCCTGCCCATCGCCGGCGCATGGAGTATGCCCTGGATGAAATCCGCGAGGAGTTGGGCCGCGAATACGATTTGGTGATCAGCGGCGAACGCATCAAAACCCCGAGCAAGCTTTACTCCTACAATCCCAGCCACCCGGACCAGGTGGTGGGAGTGTTTTCGCAGGCGGACGCGGCGCTGGCGGACCGTGCCGTGCGCTGCGCCGACGAGGCTTTCAAGTCCTGGAGCCGCACGCCGATGCAGAAACGCGTGGACCTGCTGCTGAAGACCTCGAAGATTCTCCTGGACCGCAAGTATTACTACGAAGCGCGCCTGGTGTACGAGGTTGGCAAGACCTGGCCGGAAGCGGACGCGGACGTGGCGGAGGCTATCGATTTCATCGAGTTCTACGCCCGCTCCATGCAGCGCCTGGCGAGCCCGCCAGCGCTCACGCCGGTGGCCGGCGAGAAGAATTTCCTGCGCTACATTCCCCTGGGCGTGGGCATTGTCATTCCTCCCTGGAACTTCCCCCTGGCGATTCTGGTGGGAATGACCATGGCTTCGATCGTGACCGGCAACACCGTGGTGATGAAGCCCTCCAGTGACGCCCCGGCCATCGCCTCCAAGTTTTTTGAGGCGCTGGAGGAAGCGGGCATGCCGCCGGGAGTCGTGAATTTCCTGCCCTGCCCGGGTGGCGTGGTGGGCGATACCCTGGTGGGGCACCCCCGCACCCGCTTCGTGGCGTTTACGGGATCCAAGGAAGTCGGACTGCACATTAATGAGTGTGCGGCCAAGACCGCCCCCGGACAAATTTGGGTGAAACGCGTGATTGCGGAGATGGGCGGCAAGGACTCGATTGTGGTGGATAGCGATGCCGACCTGGACGAGGCGGTGGAGGGCGTGGTGGCCTCGGCCTTCGGGTATCAGGGCCAAAAGTGTTCCGCCTGCTCGCGCGCCATTGTGGTGGGGCCGGTGTATGACGCTTTCCTGGAGAAACTTCGCCAACGCGTGGAGCAAATTACGGTGGGCCCGGCCGAGCGGCCGGAAAACTATATGGGCCCCGTGATCAACGCCCAAGCCAAGAAATCCATCCTGCAATACATCGAGGTGGGAAAGACGGAGGGCCGCCTGGTTATTGGGGGCGGCGAATCCGCCGGGCCGGGCCATCTCATTCGGCCGACGGTGATCGCCGATGTCCCCCCCACGGCGCGCATCGCCCAGGAAGAGATTTTCGGTCCCGTCCTGGCGGTGATCCGGGCAGGGAGCTTTGAGGAGGCCTTGGCCATCGCCAATAACACCGAATACGGTTTGACGGGCGCCGTTTACACCAAGGACCGGCGCAAAATGGATCGGGCCACGGAAGAATTCTTCGTGGGGAACCTCTATCTGAACCGGAAATGCACGGGGGCGCTGGTGGGGGCTCATCCCTTCGGAGGTTTCAACATGTCGGGGACGGATTCCAAGGCGGGCGGGCACGACTACCTGCTGCTCTTTACCCAGGCCAAAATCGTCGCCGAGCGAATGTCCCTTTGAACGGAGAATATATCGGTCATATTGTCGTATTGTTAATTTGTACAGTTGGTAAAGATAATCCTTTCGTTATCCCCTTCCCTACGTTCTTGTGTTATTCTCATATCTGAGACCATAGGGGAAGCTTCCCTATCTTATTCACTATTTGTCAAGACCTTGTTAGTTATAAATGGAAAGCATGAGTAAGCCGCCGAATGTCGAACAAGTCGGCCCGCAGGCGCGTATCCAGGCGGAACTCGTGCGGCTGGAATCGCAGAAGAAGGAATTCTGGGTCCTGATCATCTTTGCGGGGGTGGTCCTGCTCCTGGGAGTTTTATCTTTCTTTTTCCCCAACCGCTTCTGGGATAACACCGGCTTGCACGTCAGCCTCTCTCCTCAGGTACTATTTGTCATCATGGTGGCTACGGTGCTGGCCTCCTTGGTCTACGTCCGGCGGGACCTCGAGGTGCGCGGGCTGCGGCTGGTCAACCTTCAGCAATACCTGGCCGCGCAGGAGGAGCAGGCGGCCAGCATGATCGACGCGGTGACCAATGTTTTCACGCGCGGCTTCCTGCACGATCTCCTGGGGGGTGAAATCTCCCGCGCCGAGCGCACCAACCGCCCGCTGGCGCTCATCATGTGCGACCTGGACAACTTCAAGCAGATCAACGATCGGTACGGCCACTTGATGGGCGACTATGTGCTTTCGCAGATTGCCACCATCTTGAAATCCTGCGTGCGGGGCTCCGATTACGTCGTCCGCTATGGGGGGGATGAGTTCCTGGTCCTGCTTCCTGAAACCGACCTACCGGGGGGGGAAATTGTGCGCCAGCGCGTGCATGAAAAGGTCGCGGAATGGGACAGCAGCAACCGGGTGGGGGAGTTGCCGATCTCCGTCAGCCTGGGTTTGTATCTCCACGTCACCGGCCAAACGCCGGATAAGGATGTCGCCGAAGTCGACGCTCGCATGTATGCGGAAAAGCTAGCCAACAAACGCGCCACCGTGGAGAACTCCTAATCCCGGCCGCAGTCAGAGCTTGCCCTGAGCCAGAGACATCCGGCTATGTGCATGAAAACATAGTAGTTCAAACAAGTTCGCTCGAAGGCGGGGACGGCATTTGTTTCTATATGATTGAAAATAAAAGCTTTAGAATCATTTAGTCGGTTATGGGTGGTCTGTCGTGGCCAGTGGTGGTTTATCCACAATGCCCCCCTGCCAAAGCGCAAATCGCAAAATCGAAAATCACCCGATTTCCCGATGGCCGGATGGCCCGATCATTTGACCACTTCCCATTTCTCGTATCCGAAGTCCCAGACATCCAGGTTGAGTTTTTCCCCGACCAACTCGCCCAGTGCGTACTCCCCCGCCTCCAGGGGTTGGAGAGGTTTCAGAGTGTAGATGTTGGGCGCCACCTGCTTGCGCTCCAACTCCACAGTAGTGCGCTCTTCCGTAGCTTTGCCGCCTTTCCCGCGGCTGGTTTCCACGTCCTCGACCACGCGTGTTTCTTTGCCCGGCTTCAGACGCACCAGTTCAAGTTTTGCGCCCAGGCCGTCGGCGGATTGTACATAAAAGACCGGCAAGGGATCGTTCAACCGGATCGCCGCTTTTGCGCCCTCAAGGACCACGAGCGAGCGGGTTTTAACCACGGGAAGGGGAACGGCCAGCACCATGGCCGCCCGCCTCTTGTCGGTCACCGGCGCACTCGTCGACTGCACGAGGCGCACCACGCGTTTTCCGTCAATGGTAAAGATTCCATCATCCCCTGGCAGGTGAAGGCCGGGGGCCACTTCCATCCCGGTTTCCGGGGGCTTGTAAAACCGCTCCTGATCAATTTCCCTGGCTTCCTCGACGTGTTTCTTTTCGGTGGCTTTCGCTTCTTCCTGCGCGCGCTGGGTGGCGTCAAGATCGACCAGCGAGGTGGGGACCTCCTCCCATTCGGAGCGCTCAACACTGAAATACCGCACGCGGTCGCCTTGAACTTCGTAGCTGGAGACCATCTGGTAACTGCCGTCTTTCATGTAGAGCTTTAGGCTGGCCCATGCCACACGAGGCGCCGCCAGCGCGCTCAGCAGCAGCGCGGCGGCTAACAGAAAACGGCTTGGCGATCGAGAAAGCATGTTCGGCCCTCGCCCGGTTAGATGCACTGGAGCGATGCCACGTCGATTATAAACCCATACCGCATATCGCTTTTCACCCTTCAACAGAAACGCACTCGTCGGCCGCACTTTCGCGTATGATGGGCGACATGGTAGTGACGGTCCGGCGCGGGGTGAGGCGCATGCTGCAACTCGGTCTGTTCCTCCTTATCGCAGGGGTGAACTCTCCCTTGATGCTTGCCCAGGTGGATTATTCGGTCCACTTTGAAATGGAAAGGCCCGAGTATTTGCTCGGAGAGCCTATCTTTTGCCGGTTTGTAATCCGCAACACGGGCAGCGTAGCTTTCGCTTTCCGCTATCGCACTCCCACCCGCAGCTTGACCTCCGACCACGACCAGGAGCCGCGATTCCTGGTCACGGACTCGCAGGGGCGGCGGCTGCCCGATCCCGGCCCTCGGCCCTGTGGCAGCCCCCAGGGGAGTGCCGTTTACGGATCCGTCATCCTGCCTCCTGGCCAAGTTCATTCGGAGCGTTGGCTGCTGAACCAATGGGCTCAGTTTGCTGCGTCGGGCCGCTATCCCCTGCGCGCGGAACGCCGCCTGGCGCTGCTCCAGCCCGATCCTCATCAGGTGGGAAAGTTCGAGGAGAAACCGGTGGCCTTCGCGCTGGCCATGGATGAGCTCAGCGTGGCCGTTGTTCGTTCCACTTGCGCGCAGGTTGAGACGGCCTTCCAACCCTATCTCGCCGCCGCCCGAAACCCCAAGAACCCCAACCCTGCTGAGGCGGTGGTGGTGCTCACCTCCCTACCCCAGCCCTTCTTCCTCGATCAATTGGTGGTGATGGCAAACCCCGGGAATCCGGACCGATGGGACCGCCGCGACGCTCTGGATGGTTTGGCGCGCCTGGACACGCCTGATTCCTGGAGCGCAATCCTGAAGCTTTTTCAAGGTGCGAATGCGGCCGCAAGCAAAGAGGGTGCGGAGCAGGCGGAGGATCCCCTGCGCTCCTATGCCTTGCTGCTGCTGGCGGAGAAAGCCGACCCGGCGTTTATTCCCGCCTTCGTGGAAATGCTCGCCAAAAGTGCGGAGCCCATGCGGGGCGACATCCTGCGCGCCCTCGGATTCTTTCACGACCCACGGACCTACCAACTGCTTTTCGACAATCTGCACTCTGCCCAGGTTACGGACCGGATGAACGCCATTCTCGGCCTGAAAAACTTGGGTACGAAGGAAGTGATCCCCGCCCTGCTCGCCGCGCTCAATGACCCGGAGCCGCAGGTTCGCGCGGTGGCGAATTTTGCCCTGGAGGGAGTGACAGGCCATAAGGTCGCCGTCTCCGCTAATCCCTCTCACGAGGAGTCCGCACACGTCGCCGACAACTGGCATGTATGGTGGCGTGAACACGCTGGCAGCTTCGCTCCCTCGCGTCCCGCCCCCTGCCACGATTGGTAAGGGGCAGGCTGGCACAGCCGTTCCTGGCTGTGCCGAAGCACATGTCAACGACCGCTCCTGTGCCCTTGCGCCGTCGCCTCGCCCCCGACGGTTGCCGCAGGCCGCACGCGGAAATTTACCTCCACCCGCACCCCCAGCCGGTTGATAATCGACATGAGGCGATCGACGGTAAACCGGATCATGGTTTTTTCCTTGCATTCTTCCTGCGCCTATAATAAAATTGTTAAGGTGTGCCGACGTAGCCAAGCGTCCAAGGCGCCTGTCCTGTAAGCAGGAGATCGCTGGTTGAAATCCAGTCGTCGGCTCCAAAGTTGAGAATGTTGAGATTCCCCAAACCCGAAGCGATGTGCGAGCGGCAAGCTAGGCCGTGCCGCATATTTGTGTGCGCCCATTGCCAGGTCGTCGATAACACCATCATGGCGACGAATCCAGGGCGCGGAGGCGGAGGGTAGAATCCAAAACGAACAATCCGGATTCTAAAACCCGCCCCGCAAAAGGCGGGTTTTTTATTGCAGCTCCAGAGTTGAGAATGTTGAGATTCCCCAAACCCGAAGCGATGTGCGAGCGGCAAGCTAGGCCGTGCCGCATATTTGTGTGCGCCCATTGCCAGGTCGTCGATAACACCATCATGGCGACGAATCCAGGGCGCGGCGGGGGTGGGTAGAATCCAGAGCACAATCGGATTCCAAAAAAGCCCGCTCTGAAAAAGCGGGCTTTTTTATTGCTCTTTGACAACTGAAAGACCAAGACCACTACCAGAGTTTTCGCCTCCGTCGTTCAAAGGATAGGACACCACGCTACGAACGTGGAGATCGGGATTCGAGTTCTCGCGGGGGTACCATTCGGGCGCGTGCGGCCAAGCGGATCGGCCACCAGCCTCCTAAGCTGGCGATATGTGAGTTCGAATCTCACCGCGCCTTCCATGCCGGGCTCATCTAACGGCAAGATGTGCGCCCGATTAGCGCAACATCGGGGTTCAAGTCCTCGGCCCGGTACCACTCCTGGGTGGTTCAACGGTAGAACGCGCGGCTGTTAACCGCGAAATGGGGGTTCGATTCCCTCCCTGGGAGCCATATTGCGGGGCCAAGATGTTACGGGCGGCATACCCGCCTTTTAAGCGGAGAAGTCCGGGTTCGAATCCCGGTGGCCCCACCACGCTGCGATAGCTCAGTGGCAGAGCCGCTGATTCGTAACCAGCAGAGCGGAGTTCGATTCTCCGTCGCAGCTCCATGGTGGATGAACCCAAACGGTGAGGGGCCTGACTGTGGATCAGGTTTTAGCGAGTTCGACTCTCGTCATCCACCCCAAGATTGGGCCCTGTCGCGCAGCGCGGCCGAGCCGCAACCAAAGTCGTGCCATGGCCGTCCCGGCCATGCTCGAGCACGGGCGGGAGAAGCTGTGAAAGAATCACCTTCGGCATCGAGAGGTGGAGTTTCGACGATGCGTTTTGAAGGTATTGATCGTCGACGACGGTAAGTAATTATGGTGGCTTCATTCGGTGACCTTTCCGCCCCGCCTTTGGCTCCTCGGCTCGGGGCTTGGGCCGCAGCCATCCCCGGGAGGCAGGTTCCTCAGGCGGCAAGCGCGGCCCGGCGCACTTTCCAGCGCAGGCGAAACCATTGCTGAATATTGTAGGTGAGGCAAGCCCACAGCACCTCGCAACGGGCTTTCTTCAACCCCCGCACGCAGAACTGCCGCAATCCGAGCTTGGTCTTCAGCCACAGGTTGCTGAACTCGGCCACCGGGCCGCGCCGACGATAGGCGGCGCGCGCCTCCTCCGTCTGCATCTTGGCCACATACGCCGCCACCGTGGGGAGATTCTCACTGCGCACGAGCAGGCGCCCGTACTTGCCCGGCTGGCACCCCGCACGCAGCGGACAATCCCGGCAGTCGGCCGCGCGCGCCTGGTAAACCTGATGCACCACCCCCACGCGCCCGCGTCGCGTCCTCCGATGCGCCAGCTTATGACCCGCAGGACAGGTGTAGGAGTCGCTCTCCGGGTGGTAGCGGAATTTTTCTGGATAGAAGGCCGCATCGACGCCGCGCCGCTCGAAGTGCTTCCGCGCCGCTTCCCTCTTCGGCTGCATCGTACTGCCGATCAGGTCCACCCCGCTCTCCGCCGCCTCCAGCACGTTCTCGCGTGTGGTGTAGCCCTCATCCACAATCATCTGCCCTGGCGCCCGCCCGTTCTGCCGCTTCACTTCCTCCAGCGCCGGTACCAGTTGTTGCTGGTCGCTGGCCTCCTGGGTGATGCCGGCCCCTACGATGATCGAGTGCGCCGTGTCGGTCGAGAGTTGCACGTTGTGACTGACCGCGAAACCCCCGTCGCTCTGTTTCATCACCCGCGCTTCCGGATCGGTCTCGCTGGCGCGCCGCTCCGACTTCTCCTGGCGCCCCTCGGGAGCGGCTTGCACCTTCTGCAGTTCCTCCAGCGCCTGCTCCAATCTCTCCACCTTCTCGCGCGCCGCCCGCTCCCGCGCCTTCCGCCGACGCTGATCGCCCGCCTCTTCCCACGGATCCCCATCGCCTGCACCCGCTGCTGCGCCGCCTGCAGATGCGCCCGCAAGGTCGGCTCGCAATGCATCGACTGGCCGCTCGCCGCCGCTTTCACCTTGGTCCCGTCGTGCACCACCTGCTCCAGCGTGATCAATCCCTCGCTGCTCAAAATCGCCAGCAGTTGCGCGAACAGCCCGTCCAGCGCCTCCTGATGGTCCACCCGAAAGTCCGACAGGGTGTGATGATTGACCACCTCGCACCCCGTCAGCCACTGATAGGCGGGGTGGTAGCCGCAGCGCCGCTCCACTTCCCGCGCCGAACTCACCCGCTCGCTGTAGGCGTAAATCCACAGCGCGATCAGCAGCCGCGGGTCCTTCGGCGAACGTCCCGCCGCCCCTTCCACCGCCCGCACCTCGACCGTGTAAGACGCCAGGTCCAGCCGCCCCGTCATCTCCCAAATCGCCCGCGCCAGGTGGTCGGGCTCCAGCAACTGCTCCACGTCCACCGTGCGCAACACCATCTGCTGGCGATTGATCGGCTCGAAACGCGGCCGGCCCTGGGGCTCGCCCGCCTGCGCCTCTGCCGCGGGCGGCCCCGCCGGCCACTCGCTCTCCCCCCAGATCGTTGGCTGCTGCCCCGCGCCGTCCTTACGCATGCGCCCGCCTCCGCCCGTGAGATGCCTCGGTCGGCCGCGGAGTGCGCTTCAACACCAGCGTGTGCTTGTCCTCCACCACCCACTCGATCAACTCACCCTTCTCGATCTCCAAAGCTTGCGCCAAGGGCGCCGGACAAATCAGATACCATTGGCGGTTCTTGCCCCCCCGCTGAATCACCTGCACCGTGGACTGGTAACCCATGCTGGACCTCCCTCCGGCAACGTCAGAGGAAGTATATCATAGCCATATCGCTAGTCAAGTCTTTTTTGATTTTTTCACAGCTTCGGATGCCCGCGGCACATACCTGTCTCGTAGGGGCTGGGCTTGCCCTGCCCTTGTCATTTGTCCGTGGTGTGAAACGAGGGCAGGGCAAGCCCAGCCCCTACGAGACAGGGAGCAGGTCATCGGTTCAAATCCGATCAGGGCCTCCAGTCGGCGTAGCTGAGTGGCAGAGCGCCCCGATCTGATCGGGGAAACCCGCGTTCGATTCGCGGCGTCGGCTCCCTGCGGGCGGAATTCGAGCGGCAGAATACCTGACTCTTAATCAGCGAAGTGCGAGTTCAAGTCTCGCCGCCCGCACCAGGATTTGCCCCGTTAGCTCAGATGGCAGAGCGCCGGTCCTACAAACCGGAAGTCGGAGACTCGAACCCTCCACGGGGTACCAGATTTGGGGGCGTCGTCTAATGGGGAGGACTCCAGTCCTGCAAACTGGCAACGAGGGATCATCCCCCTCCGCCTCCACCAAGTTTGGGCGGTCATAATTCAATGGCAGAATGCCTCGTCGCCAACGAGGATGCCGCGGGTTCGATTCCCGCTGACCGCTCCACACGGCGTTGGTATATGGGGTGTGCCTCGGCCTTCCAAGCCGAAGAAGCGGATTCGATTTCCGCACGCCGCTCCAGTTTTTCGGGAATGGTGCAGTTGGCTGTAGCGGCGGCTTTACGCCGCCATATGGCGAGGTAAACTCGCCGCTACACATTTTCGGGATGTCGGGTAACTGGAAGCCCACCTGCTTTGGGAGCAGGGCGGTAGAGGTTCAAATCCTCTCATCCCGACCAGGTTTACGGGAAGTGGCCTAGCGGCTAAGGCGCGCGTTTCGGGTACGCGAGAACCAGGGTTCGAGTCCCTGCTTCCCGACCAGGTTATTGCGGGCGAGTGGAACGGACAACCACGCGAGCCTCATAAGCTCGAAGATAACGGGTTCGACTCCCGTGCCCGCTACCAAGTTGGTCCTCATCGTCTAGCGGCTAGGATGCTTGGTTCTCAGCCAAGTGACGCGGGTTCGAGTCCCGCTGGGGGTACGGGGGCGTGGAGGAGTTGGAGTCCTCGCGGCACTGTCAATGCCGAGAACGCCGGTTCGAGTCCGGTCGTCCCCGCCAAGATTTTGGGGCCTCGTCGTCTACCGGTTAGGATGGGAGACTTTCAATCTCTCGAAGTGGGTTCAACTCCCGCCGAGGCTACCATGAATGGGCGCGTCGTCCAACGGACAAGGGCCGAGGTCTTCTAAACCTCAGACGGTGGTTCGACTCCACCCGCGCCTTCCATTTTAAGGGAAGGAATATGAGCGACACTCTCGTTCTCGACACCTTGGGTTTCCCGGTGGCCTTTGTCTCCTGGCAAAGGGCGGTCAATCTGCAATGGCAGGACCGTGCCGTGGTGGTAACGGAAGATGCGCAGCGCATCCTCCGCTCGCCGTCCTTCGAGATGGGGATGCCACGCGTCATCAAGCTGAGGAACCATATCAGCCGGAAGCTGCGGCTCAAGGTTCCGATGACTCGCCGCAACATCGCCATCCGCGATAACAGCTCGTGCCAGTATTGCGGCGTGGTACTGGAAACGGCGGAGTACACCATTGACCACGTCCTGCCCAGGACTCGCGGAGGAACCTCGGTCTGGACGAACCTTGCGCTGGCGTGTGTCCAGTGTAACAAGCGCAAATCGGATCGAACTCCACAAGAGGCTGGACTGACGCTCAGACAGAAGCCGATTGAGCCTAACCAGTTCGACCCGAGATTCAATTTCCGGCTGCACATCCACGCCTTGCGTCCTGAATGGTCGGACTACAAGGCGTACCTTTATTGGAACGTCGAGCTGGAAAAGTAGTTCCCCGGTGAGCAAGCGCGGTCGTTGCGATGGTCTGAAAAGCCATAGAGTCCCGTTCGACTCGGGAACCGGGGACCAACCACTCTGGCCTCGTCTAAGGGTAGGACGGCTGACTTTGAATCAGCTAATCTTGGTTCGATTCCAGGGGCCAGAGCCACTGCGAGATCGTTCAATGGGTAGGACTCCAGATTCTGAATCTGGCAATGCTTGTTCGAATCAAGCTCTCGCAACCAGGAAACTAGGGAAACCGGCGGGACGTTTCACTGGTTTTCCACGAGCGGGAGCGGCACGGGCGGCGTAGTCGAATTCTCGCGTACACGATACTAGAAAACGTTCCGTCTGTCCCCGGTTTTCCAGTCCTCAGCTCACCGCTTTCTTCACGAGCGCGCCGATCTTTGCCTCTTCGGCGGCAGTCAACTCCTTCAGCGCAAAGGCGGTCGGCCACATGCCGCCTTCGTCGAGGTTCGCCTGGTGCATGAAGCCGAACGTCGCGTACCGCGTCTTGAATCTCTGCGCGCTTTGGAAGAAGCAGACGATCTTGCCGTCCTTGGCATACGCGGGCATCCCGTACCAGAGTCTCGGCGAGAGGGCTGGCGCGTTGGCTTTGATGATGGCATGGAGCCTCTCGCCTATGGCACGATCCGGTCCCGGCATCGCGGCGATGTTCGCGAGCACGACGCTTTCCCCGTCCGCCTTCTTCACGCGCGGGCCGGGCTTTTGTTGCCTGCGTGTTGTTTCTTTCTTTGTTTCTTTCATCAGTGGTCTACCCCCATTTGTTGAAGACAATTCAAGACGAGTCCTTAGACGATATTGACATAGCCTCCGCGGTCTTCGAAAAGCGAGGCCAGCGTCTTTTGAACGCGCAGAGACTTGAAGTTCGTCGCCTCCTCGCACACCTACGTCCTAAACCGCCGGCGGGGCGCGGTCAGGCGCTCGCCGGCAGGGCCTTAAGGCGGCGACAGAAGAAGCACGAGAGCCCCCAGAGCACGCCGGCGGCCGCCGCCCAGCCCCACGCCTTCGGGCCATCGCCGTGCGGCCGACCGCCCGTTCAGTCGTTGCGTGGCCCGCTGCCCCACTTGGTGGCATCCGGCAGCACGAACAAGTACAGACCGGTGAACAGGAGCAAGGGGAGCGGGGACACCGCCAAGAGGCCCACCCTAGAGGTATACTTCCCCTGTACCACGGCGACGAGGTTGACGATGACGGCCACCGTAAAGGCAATGGACAGCCAGCGGTGGGCCTGCCGAACCCCTTTGTTCCAGTTCAATGGGACCTCCTCTGAAGACGAACCCGAAGCGGATCGGGCACACCTTGACGGTCGCCTCCGCGAGCGTGTTGGTGCATTGTTTTGCGATCCCCTCGATTCACGAGTTTTGAGCCGCCTGAGGCGGCCAGTTGGGCGTTTCAATGCCGAACTGCTTGGCGTACTCGGCGTTCAGCCGCTGCCAGCCGCCGAACTTCAGCGCCTCACCACCAACGATACGGCCGATGGGAGTTCCGCTGAGGAGGCGATCCAGAACGTCGAGACAAATGTGCCAACCGGCAGCACCCATGGAGATGAAGCGGCGACCGATGTTGGTCCACAGCGTCAGACGCGTGCCGCCACCCAAGGCTTCGAGTTCCCACCGCATATCGAAGCCACCCCAGTTGTACTCAAGCACCTTGGGAGCGTCGGCTCGCGTCACGGTGGTTTCGGTAACGTGCGGCGTGGGCGCTCCCACCGTGGTGAGCTTCACCGTAGTTCCAACCGTACCCAGGCTCCCATCGGCTTCAAAGGGCGCCCACTCGCGCAGATGCGCCGGGTCGGTAAGCGCCTGCCAGACTTTTTCCGGCGCGTGGCGCAGTTCTCTCGTGAGAACGAGCGTCCACTTGTCTCCGTCCTTTCGTATCTCCGCCCCGCGGGCCGGACCCGGTGTGTACTGGTCGCGATCGGTCACCTATTTTCTCCTTGTCTTCCTTTTCCCAACCGGGCTGCCATCCTGCTGAACCGCCGTCCTTACCAGCGTGCCAGTTGGGTGAGCTGAATGAGGTTGCCGCAAGTGTCGTTCAGCATCGCAATGGTCGCGCCGGTCACGTCGGTGGGCGGCATCGTGAACTCGGCGCCGCGGGCCTTGATCCGCTCGTAGTCGCCCTTGATGTCGTCGGTGAAGAACATGGCCGCGGGCTGGCCCTGTTGAAAGATCGCCTGCTGATACGCTTTGGCCGCGGGGTTGCCGTTCAGCGCCAGTTGCAGCTCCGTGCCGTCCGGCTCCTCGGGCGAGGCCACCGTGAGCCAGCGAAACGGCCCCTGGCTGAAATCGGCCTTCTTCACGAAGCCCAGCACTTCGGTATAGAAGCGCAGGGCCTTCTCCTGGTCGTCCACGTATACGCTGGTCACTTTGATTTTCATTTCGTTTCTCCTTTGTCACGTTCGCGGTTTGGGCCGGGTCGTCTTCTCCTTGTCTTCCTTTTCGTGGGTGTTGACTGATCCATGCGGTCGAGGTGGCGTTCGAGAACATCTACGTGAACGGACCAGAACCGGCGGAACGGAGCCAGCCAGGCATCGAGCTCCTGAAGTGGTTCAGGTTTCAGCCGGTAGAGACGGCGCTGTGCGTCCACCGTGGATTCCACGAAACCGGCCTCGCGCAGCACGCGCAGGTGCTTGGACACGGTCGGCTGCGGCATGCGAAGCTGACGCTCGATCTCGCCCACCGACTGTTGTGACGAGACCAGCAGGCTCAATATCGCGCGGCGGTTCGGCTCCGCAATGATTTCGAACACAGATTCCACTCTCTTAATATACTCCACAGGACATATGCGTGTCAAGGCATAATACAGGCAGGGGGCCAGGCAACGGTTTCAGTCAGGCTCTTTGTAGGTTATCAGAGTAAGTGAGATTCTCTGGGTTGAGACCAAAGGGCTTGCAAGAATTCGTGTCAGAGTTCTTGTCAATTTGTGTCACGATTCCTGGCAGGATCCTACCTAATTTTCACGATTCTTAGCACATGCCCTCACATGATCTCCCAAGCTGTCCGACGCAAATTCGCCTGGACGCAGTCGCCGGGATCTGCCCAAGACGATTTTCTTGGCTCGCCTATTCTTCTCCCAACGCGTCCTGGAGTCCTTGATGCGGAGCTGTGCCTGCTTCCTCAGCATGCTGCGGGTTGGAAGCTGCATCTGCGCTACGACATCCTTGCCGAGGAAGAATGCGTGACCCCTTCCTGCCTCCGCCAGCGGGATCGCAAGCAGCGGTGTGCCCGACTCTCTCAGGTAGCGCGCAAGAGAACCGCTGTTGAGGTGGAGACGTTTGGCGAGCACCTTCGCCGCAACGTATCGTTCCGCGAATCGTTGAATTTCTGCGGCGGGTACGAGCTTCGAAAGGCCGAACCGATATCCGACTGGACCACGAACAATGCCCTGTGCCACCATGGCACTGATTACATCGAGCCTGACGCCCAGGGCGGCTGCCGCTTCCCTATAGTTGAAAAAGCCACCGGGAGATGCTTCAACGCCGGTCACGGGCCGATACTTACGCAAATCGTCGGACCGGAACAGGTAACCGGTGATCCCGCGAAAACGCCGGGTGTACCCGACAGGTACGAGATTGCCGTCAACGACAGCTTGAATGGCGGCGGCAAGTCCCGAACTGCGGCCCAGATAATTCGTCATCCCTTGGCGCAGTGCGATGAGCTTGCCCGGTGCCGAGTGGGCCATCACGGGTACTTTGTGTTTCTCGAAGGCGTCTTTAATCTTCATCACGTCTTCTCGCAGGAAGAAGAAATCGCCCGTTGGGAAATTCTGCTCCGGACCTTCCACGTACCGGATGGCTCCGGCGGCGGCAACCTGGGTGATGGTGAAGTTCTTCAGGCCAAGCGCACGCACCGCGTCAGGTCGCGGCATGTAGCGAGCGAGTTCCGTATCGCGGGCGGCTATCCATCGATTCAGCGATTCACGTCGAATCCAGCATTCGGTTCGGCGTCCACCCCGTCGCGAGCTCAGGAATATGCCTTCCAGTTGCCCCTCGCGCACAAGGTGAGCGATCCGGTCGCCGTACGTGCGTGCCAACTGTTCTGCCTCGTTCGCGGTCACCCAATGAGAATTCTGCCGCGTGGCGGCCCAAAAGTAGCAATGGTGGCCACGGATCAAGCCTTTCCACTCCTCGATTACAAAGCGTTCAAAGGCAGCATGTAGAAACCCAAACTCGCGACGGGGAAGGACATGAAACACATGGCGGTAGAAATTCCCGAAGATCTGGGAGAAGTTCAGGTTGGGATTGCCGAAATCAGGTGGGAGCATACGCCTGAGAATTTCGCGGAATGACCAAGGCCAGTCCCTTAGAATCACGATTGCAGACTGACCTGCCTGGATGGCGTTAGTGAGGTCGGTCCTGGGGAAAGGGCGTTGTTTCCAGCGCAGTCTATCCTTATCCATGATGCGCCCTAAGAAACGAATCAGGCACAGCAAGTGTCCCAAGGGTAACTGCAGCAGTTCCGGCGGAAATCGATAGTCGCCCAACGAAAGCTCAGCCGCTGCGCCGGGCGGGAATCCTGCCGCACGATAAATGAGGGCATTCATCGCCAACAAATCGGCATTCGCAGCGTCAGCCGGTGCCCTCCGTAAGTCAGCCTCGCAGCAACATATCTCGACGGCGGGGCGCTGCCAAACTAGTTTCTTGCCGCAAGCGGGGCATTGATTGATAAGAAGACTTCGGTGGAGAGGGCACGCCGCCACGAGGGCCAGATCCCAAATTGCCCACCAGACGGCACGCTCGCGCAGGCAGTGCGGGCAGATGCGCGGGTGGCGATAGTTGAATTGGTCGGCACGCACCGTCTGGCCACAAAACATTCGCTGCGAGAATCGCCCTATACCTTTGACCGGTCCATAGCACATGGCCAGCCACTCTTTCCGGTCGAGACGCAATGCGTGAGCGATGGGCTCCCAATGCTCTTCGCGATCGAGGTTAGCTCTGTACCCTGAGATTCCCGCGAGGTGCATTAGCCATAGGGGCGTGTCATAACGATGGACGCTCGCAACCCGGCAGAAGTAGCCGCGCGGGCTCTCAAGCGGCATGGGTTCGACGCGGAAGGGCAACCGAGCACGCGTGCCTACTGGTTTGGTCATGCGTGCAAGTCCAGGTGGACATTCTGGCGACGCGAACGCAGCACGGGGGCAACGCATGCTGTTTCGCTTGGCAGCCTCAGAAGCGGCGCTTTGTCGGCATCGAAATTCTCCAGGAATGGATTCGGGTCGGCAAGTCGCTCGATCCATACATGCTCTCGGAATGATTGTGCCAAGGTTCCCAGCGTGATTTCACGCCGAGGATGAGACCGGGCGATCCGCGCCGCGCCACGAATAATTTTCATGGTGTACCCGATCAGACCATAAGAACCGTAGTACATACGGAAAGCCATTTCGAGATCCGACAGCGGGGGTATGCGGTATTCAGGAAGTTGCTCTTCGACCGCCCGCAGAAATGCACGATAGGTTGTCCGGTCCTCTCGGTCCTCCCAGCGAAAGGCGCTCACTCGCAAGGTGGCGCCAAAGCGGCGGCGTAGTTGTTCGTTCTGCTTGAGTACCTCCAAACAGCGATGAAGCCCCAGCACGACGATGGCGAGTTTGGTTTCTTCCACCTGCTCCTTCAGCCAGTCGGCCACGTCGTTGGGGATGTTGGCTTGGCGTACATCAACGAAATGCTGGAACTCATCTAGGGCCAGGAGACGAACACCACAGCGCTTGAGCAGTTCGCGCAGGCGGATGCTCTTGCCCACAGTATTGCTGCGTGCCCAGAAGGGATCGCCAAGTTGATAAAGCAAGGTCTCGGCGAAACTTTTGACCGTGGGCCTGGCAGGCACCTTGGCGACCAGCACCGGTACCTCCATACCCCACTTGTGATCAACCCGAGGATGCAGGCTGGCGAAGTATGAAATGATGGTCGTCTTGCCGCTGCCGCTCTCGCCCACGATGGGACAACAGTCCGGTTCCGCCGTAGTCCCGTAACTGTCGAAGCAGGCTTGGATCCGTGCCACGGCGCTCTTGAACAGCGGGTATTTGACCAGCACGCGCTCCGACGGGTCGGCCAATTCAGCCATTATCATTCTCCATGACAGGAACACTATTTGTGGGGACCGCCGCAGCCGGCGAGCGTGGCAGGTCGAGGGCTGCCTCGAATACCGGCAGAGTTTCGTCATCGGTAAAAGCCTCGATCCGAGTAATCGAATCGAAAGTTGGAGGGACTTCCGAAGAGCGATGCTGGCCTTTCTCCGCCTCCTCCGTAGATTGGGGGTGCGTAGCCGGAACGCCGGCAACACTCCCCGCCGAGGGGACTGAAAGGGCCGGTGGATTGGCCAACCCTTCCGCGCCGAGAGCTTTGGTGTGGTCTTCCATAAATCGCGCTTGGCGCTTGCCGCCACGGCTTGATTTACGATTGAAGTCTCGCTCGACGAGCGCTCGGATTTCAGCTTTGGCCTCCGCCAGAGCGACCACGTCAGTTCGCATATTCAGCCGGCATTGGGCGTAACGCCGGATGACCCTGTGCTGCCAAAGAGAAAGTCCCCTGGCGTAGGCCCCGTCAACAGCAGGGACGCGGACATAGGTTGCCTTCTGCGGATCGAACACGTGAATATGGCTAAGATCACCGGGATCGAATGTGAGCTCCACCTTGGCAGCCGCCCCTACCCTCCGCCGCAACTCACCCAGTTCGGGATCGTTGTATTTCAGCCCTTCCAGCTCGATCCCATAATGGAACGCAACCCGGTGCACAGTCATGCCCAGGACGATGTCCAGCGCGGCGGCGCTGGGTGGCAAGGGAGGTGGTAAACCCCCCGTTTCGCTCTGCCATTGATGCGCGGGGGTATCCTTGATGCCTCGGTGGGGCGTTTGTAGATACACGTCCACGATCCACTTATGCAGGATTTCGCGAAAGGTACTGAGCAGGACGACAGCGTGCTTGCCGGGATCGTAGTCGTCGCGTTCCAAGATATTGCTGAAGGTGGTTCCCGGGTTGCCATGCATCAGATCGTGATTCATGGTGCCTTGAAATCGCTCAAGCTTTCCCTTGTACCAAGGCACGAGAACCTTCGCGTACTGAATGTCGCAACCAATCTGCAAGCACGCCAACTCAAAGTGGGTGGAATGAAACTCCATCGGGTTGTCGACCACCACCAACTCGGGGACACCATAGCATTCCCACCGATTCTTCACCGAGGGAAATTGGCTTGCGAGGTCGACCTTGGGAAGGATCGCATGTTTAAGGCATCTCATCACCGCCAGACAACTGGGCGGTTCGAATCCACCATAGAAGCCCAAGGGACAGCGCGTATGCTCGTCAAGCGCCGTAGTGATGGTCGGTCGCCCCAAGGGCAACATGGTCTTGTCATCCACGACAATGAGGTCGCTCGGCGTGTGGTCCATCACCACACGCTCGAGAGCCCGGGTGGTGACAGGCCCCGAGGTTGACACCCTGAATTCCATCTCGGCGCGGCGTTTGCCGTAACGCGCCATGGTGACCTCGTAAGGACAGAGGCGAGCAATCTCGCGATAAATCGTGCTTCGGCTGGGAATCGGCAATCGATCGTCTTCGGGCCGGAACTTGTTGGTGTCGGCAAGCCGACGAACGATTTCCAAATGCACTTCAGGTACACGCTTGCGTTCGGCCGTCAGGTATAACTCCTGGATAACTCGATCGCTGATGGCTTTTGCCTCCGGGATCATTCGGGTTCCCCGTTTGCCCCGCTCGGCGCGCCTTAAGATGATGGCCCGGATGTCGCGGCGCGCACCGATCCATTTACGGTAATCCCGACAGACCGTCCGCCATCCAGGGGGATCCGTGTCATTGATCCTCGTCGATACCGACTCGATGAGCGGTTCAATGGCTTTCTCAGTAATCGAGATCGGCTGCCGCCGGTCGATCTCTTTCAAATACTCGATCCGCTTTCTGGCCAGAGCAACAAGCTCAGGTGGGTAAGTGGAAAGGTCGCGCTTGAGCTTAACCTCGAGTCGGCCGGCGGAGAGACGGGATCCATTAACTCCCACGACGAATGACAGCTCGTTCTTGACGAACCGATCGAGAAGCTCGCTCTCCTGGAATATGCACCATTCTCCCGTGGCGAGGTTTTGGAGCTGCCAGCTACATTCAGTCAGCCGTTGTGATATTACGAATTCGCTTGGTCCGATCCGAACGCGGTGTCCCATCCTCAAAGCATGTAGCGACACGCAGCCTCCTTAAACGAAATAGGATTCCTGCACGGGCAGGGCCATACTTGACGACCAATCGGAAGGATGCTCACACGCGAGGCCGGCGTTAGCGGTTCCCACCAGTCAATATGCAGCGTACCGTCAAGGACCAGGTGAAGCACGCTCTGGAGGGTGATTCCCGGCGCATCGCGGAATGTCTGCAAGCCCACTTCGGGGGTCGTGGAAAATGTGCGCCGGATCCTTTCCCGTTCCATGGCCGGGACTTCAACGGAGCGGTAACGCAAGATCAGGCCGGCGTTGGTCAGGCGCGGCTCTGCACAGATTTCGGACTTCTTCCACAATCGGAAGTGATAGCCATGCTCGGTTAGCAACTCGCGGATCAACGCGAAGCGTGCCTGGTTCTCAGGCCGATCAGCCTCGGCGTCTTCCTTGATCTCCACCACGTGCTGATGGGTGCCCCAAACCACCAACACATCTGGTGTGTAGCGGCGCTTCTTGCCTTCGTGGTGGTACTCCAGAGTGAACGGCTGCTCCTGCCATCCGTCGGCGTGTGCTGTGGCCAGGAGGACCCGGAATGCTTGGAGTTCGTTCAGTGATTCCGCGTGCCGTGACCGTCCACCGATAACGTCAGCAACTTTCCCCTGCACGCCCGCCTTCGAGCGGCTCACGGGCTCACGGACCCGCCGCAAGTCATTCAGATATATGGGTTCGGTCGACTCCCGGGAATCGGCAAATGTCAGCTTGCTGCGACAGTTTGTTTCTAGCAGTGCCTGCATCTCACTCCCGTTCCACACCAACGAGGATCGTGTGTTTTGGCTTGCATCCTACAAAAGGATTATAATATCCTTGCATAGGAAGTACAACGCAAGACGAATTGAATGTCAATAGAAAAGAATGCGTATATTCTTTTGGGGAGCAGCCATGGGGACGCACACAACAGACATCTATAAGCAGATTGGCGAAAGGATCCGTGAGCTTAGGACTTCACTCCAGGGTAAAGGCATCAGCCAGGAGGATCTGGCGCGGGCCATGAAGACTACAGCTAACACGATCTCTCGCTGGGAGACTGCTACCTACAAGCCGTCGGTTTCAGACTTGGAAAACCTGGCAAGCTTCTTTGGAGTTCCAGTTACCTTCTTCTTTCCTCAGCTTCAACCCACTTCGCGGATGAATAATCTACTGAGTGCTACCGGCGATCTGAACGACGATGACCTCGAAGAAGTAACCCTCTACGCCCTGTTCAGAAAAGCGCGGCGGGCAAAAAACAGAAGGTAAGATCCCTCCGTCTTCATTGCTGAGGGCAGAATCCATGGCCAAGCGCAAAAAAGAACAATTGCGGGAGGAGCGAATCGATAACGAAGTTGTGGTGGACGCCTACGGACCGGAAGAGCGGGCCATGGGCTGGTATTACTATCTCGAGGGCAAGATTCGCTTCCCGTTCCAGGCCCAATGTATTGCAGCCAAGACGATTTCGCCGCTCCTCAAGGGCGAAAAGGCTGAAGTCCGGCGCATGGCCCCAGAAGATGCTTGCTCCGGCGATATGCTCGTGCTGATCCAGCGGCACGGTCGCAACATGGCAATCCCTCTGTCTCAATTAATCCCAATCGGCGCTGACGAGCAAACCACAGGGGCCGTTGGCGACTGGCATTACTGGGTCGCCCAAGGCTACCGTTTCTGAGTTGTCGCGCAGCCTTGCCGAAAACCCGCAACACACTCTATGTCAATAATGGTGAGATTTTGTGTCACGTATTCTGACACGAATGTCACTAACTCTGAAAACCTACAGTAAGAAAAGAATGGTGCGGAGGGCGGGAATCGAACCCGCACAGTCCTTGCGGACCGAGGGATTTTAAGTCCCTTGCGTCTACCAGTTCCGCCACCCCCGCACGATGCGTGCATTGCCCATGCTACCACGAGTTCAGGCCGCCGGTGGAACCCCTCTTCCTAACCGGCGCCGCACGCGGGCCGATCGAATGGGAACATAGCTCGGCCTATCGAATGTTGGCGCCGCGATACCGGTTCGAGACGCGGTAGTAACTCATTTTAAAATAGCCGGGGCAACCCGCCTGTGAGCGGTCAAAGTCAAGATGGCCGTGCCATTTCAAAATGCGTCACTACCCGAGACGCGTGTAGACATTCCCACGCCGCCGGGCCACAATGATATCGCGCTTCAGGGAGATGAGGTACGGCAGGTTGATCATCATGAAACGATCCTCGATACATCGGGTTATGGCAGGAGCTCTGTTGATGGCCGCGGCCGGCGGGGCGCTGGCGGTTCGTCTTCACGCCGCCCGGCACGCCAAGACCAAGGTCCTGGGCCTGAACAAGGTGATTGCTTTCACGTACAGCCCTGGCAAGGACTTCGACCTCAAGCAAATGCACTCGGAAACGTTGGTGGGGCCGATAAACCCCGGTGACTGGAAGTATTGGCGCTCGCGCGGAGTGGTGGCGGGAGTCGGCCATACGTGGTTCGACCTGCTGCGCTCGCCCGTGGACAAAGCCGTGGATAACCTGACGGGACAAGACTACGGCGGAAATCCGCAGCCGCTGGTGATGATTGATGAGTTCGGCTTCGACTATGGCGGCCAGATGGATGAAAAAGCCGCGCAGATTCTCCGCCAGACGAAACTTAAGAAACCGGATTTGGCCTTGGCGGTCTGGGATATGCGCGGGCCGATCCCGCAGGTTCTGGCGGAGGCTTATCGCGACGTCGCGGACCTCGTCATGGTGGAGAGCTACGTCCACAGCCGGCGGCGGTATTGGTGGATCGCCAGCCAGGTTTGGTCCGCGCGGAGGTATGGCCTTTTGCCGAAGACGATCGTCGTACTCGGAGTGGGAAAGGGCGGCAACCCGGGCGAGGACTGGGCGGAAACGAAAGAGGAACTCGAGCAGCAGATTCGTTTCGTTCGCCTGATCGCTCCCGAATCGCCGGGGGTAGGATTTTACGGCGGCACCCCCGAACTGCTCACCGCCGCCGACGCCTTATGCTCGCGTTTTTTCCATTTTCCGGCCAACGGTTCGGGGCTGCCCGCCGAGGTCCGCGATCTCGCCCGGACGTTTTCCCGCCGCTATGAGAAACCGACGTTGGTGGTGTCGCCCAGCTTTGTGCAGCCCAACTACAACGGGAATGGGATGGGAAAAATGGCCGAGCCGCAGACGATGCGGGCCTACCTGATTAATCTCGGCGACCAGGACGCTCAAAATGTAAAGGTGCGATTGCGGAATCCCCCCAACGCCGGCGACAACGTGTTTGCCAATGGCGTGGTTCCGCTCATCCCCAAGCATAGCGAAGCGATCGCGGTGCTGCGGATTACCGACCTTTGGCGCGTGTGGGTGGGGGCATGGATCCTGGAAGTTGATGCCCCCGGCTGCGACGTTCTCTACTTCAAATCCTGACCCGGTCACAGAATCATTTGAACCCCGGCGCGAGTTGGCGTATTTTCTTAGCGCAGGGCGGGGGGGAATGCAGTTGCGCACAGGGTGCGTCGCCGTGCCAGCAGATCACGCAAAGGAGACGAAACCAGATGAGTCCAGCGAAAATGTCTAGACGTGAGCACTTACGGTTTTGGGGGACCGGCGCTACCGCGCTGGCGGGTTCGGCGGCGGGCATCCTACCTTTCGGTAATAATGTCGTATTCGGAGCGGAGCCCGCCGGCTTGGCTCCGGCGACTGTGGAGGAGCAAGCGGACCGCGACCGGCGGATGAAGTGGTGGCACGAGGCGCGATTCGGGATGTTTATCCACTGGGGGCTTTATTCCGTTATCGGCCAGCACGAGTGGGCCATGGAGGTGGAGGGCATTCCCGTGGCGCAATACCAGCAATTGGCGAAACACTTTACGCCCCAGCCGCACGCCGCGCGCGCCTGGGCGAAGCTCGCCAAGCGCGCCGGCCAGAAGTACATGGTGATGACCACCAAGCATCATGAGGGCTTCTGCAATTTCGACACGAAGCTCACCAACTACTGCGCTCCCCGGCAGGCGTGCGGCCGCGACCTGGTGGCGGAATTCGTGGAAGCGGCGCGTGGGGAAGGCTTGCGCGTGGGCTTTTATTATTCCTTGATGGATTGGCACCACCCCGACGGCGCGCGTTGCTTGACCGATGAGGCGGCGCGCGCCCGCTTCGTAGAATACACCCACGGCTTGATTCGCGAGCTCATGACCCAGTACGGAAAAATTGACGTCCTCTGGTACGACGTCGATTGGCCGCTCAGTCCGCAACAGTGGCAATCCGAGAAGATGAACAAGATGGTGTTCGAGTTGCAGCCCGACATCATTGTCAACAACCGCAACGGCCTGCCGGGCGATTTCACCACGCCGGAGCAGGAAATCAATCCCGCCCAAGCCGGCCGGGCCTGGGAAACCTGCATGACCATGAACGAAAGCTGGGGATACCACGAGGCCGACAACGACTGGAAATCCCCGGAGACCATCGTGCGCAACCTCTCCACCTGCGCGCACGACGGCGGAAACTACCTTTTGAATATCGGCCCCAAGCCCGACGGCTCGATTCCCGAGGAATCGGTGCGCATCCTGACCGCGGTGGGCGAGTGGATGGACAAGAACGGTCCGACGATTTATGCCTCGCAACCCTGTAAAGCAAGAGATCACGTCTATGCGAATTATACCCGGCGAGGTAATACCCTGTACATGCATATTTACCACTGGCCGGGAGAAACGCCGGCATCCCACTGGCTGGAATTCTTCCAACCGCCCAGCGTGATCGCCATCGGCGGGCTGCGCGCCAAAGTCAAATCGGCGCGGTTGTTCGCTTCCGGCAAGCCCGTGACCTTCGAGCAGGGCGACCAATACGTAAGGTTCACGGGCCTGCCCCTCGAGGCGCCTGACCACCCCGTCACGGTCATTGCCATCGAGTGCGATCGGGAACCCGTCGTCGAAGGCGAGGACGTGCGCAAACTCCGCAAGCGGGAGGGAGTGGGGGTTTGAGGCGCGGCCGGTGAAGCCGCCGGAAAAAGAAGGTCAAAAGCCCAAACCAGTCTGCGCCGTGGGGCGGAGCGGTCGAGGATGCGAAGGTGAAAGTCGCGGATCTGGAGATCGGGTCCGCGTTGCCCTTGCTGTTGAGTCCAGTGTGGAATATACTCCACAGTATGGAAACCATCCAAGTTGTCCTGGATTCGACACTCCTCCGCGCGGCCGATGGAGCCGCCCGGCGGGCGCGGCTGAACCGTTCGGCGCTGGTGCGGGAGGCCCTCCGCGCTTACTTGAAACGTCTCGAGTCGCAAGAACTTGAGGCCCGTGACCGCAGGGGCTACGCGGAGCATCCCGCTGTCTCCGCCCAGGCGGGGGATTGGGAACAGGTGGCAGCGTGGCCGGAGCGATAGCCCGCGGAGAAGTGCGCCTCTATCCATTCCCCCGTCCGGACAAGCAGAGACCCGTGGTGGTGCTCACCAGGGAGAGCGCGATCGCGTACTTGTCCGGCGTCACGGTGGCCCCCATCACTTCCACCATTCGCGGCGTCCCCTCGGAGGTCCTCTTGACGGAAGCGGATGGAATGAAGGGTGCGTGCGCGGTTAATCTGCACAACCTCGTCACCGTGTCGAAGGCCCATCTGGGCCGTCGTGTGGCCGTGCTCAGCCAGGAGCGCATGAAGGAAATCTGCGCCGCCGTGGGCTTTTCTCTCGGCTGTACTTCGTAAGCGGCAGCGGGCGGGTGGCGGAGCCGCCGGCAAAAAGAAAGTCAAAAGGCAAAGGGAATAAGGAACCACAGGCCTTTCCTGAAGGTCTGCTCCCCTCTCGCTGACCACGCTCCCAGCTCCGCGTGCTACGGTTCATCCAGGAGCGATTGCACTTCGCGGCGCAGGGTAGGCAGACAGGTACTTGCGGACTTCAAGTGGCAACATAAAGCTGAACTTGGGTCTTTTCGATGGCCTGCCGGAAATAGGGATTGCGAATCGGGCCGGGTTCAACCAACTCAACCGGCACCCCAAAGAGCCGCTCCAGGTCTTCTTGCAGTCCAAAGTAATTGTCGGCATGCTGGGCGGGTCGCACCGGCTGGAATTCGACGAGGAAATCAAGATCGCTGGACGCGGGGTTGAACCGGTCGCCCGCTGCTGAGCCAAACAGAGCTAGGCGGCGCACGCCGCGGTTGTTGCACAGCGCCACCAGATCCTTGATCTTTTCTTGCACGATGGCATTCATCCTCAGCACAAGGCGAACAGATAGGACCTCTTTCGTTGGGGAGTTGCCTGCATACGGCAGCGGCCAGTTTCCGACAAGGCTATACGTTCAAGTGACCCCGGCGACCGTGCACCTCCCCACTATCAGGGAAGGGCGTTTTTCGTTCCCAATCGCTTGCTTGTCCGATGCGGTTGTCTCTCAGATAGGTTGGGAAGCCATTGCAATCGCTTCTTTCACTACGGACTCAGAGGCTCGAAAATTGAGGTCCCGACGGAGTTTGCGCACCAATGCTGAGGTTTCCGTGGCTCGACCCTCAAAATGAAGTCTCGCAAGCAGACGGACGGTTCCCACGGTTTTGAATCCTTTGAGCACGCCAATTTCGCGAGCCCTCTTTTCATCACCAATGAAGAACTCGGCCGCTTTTTCAGTCCCCTGAACAAGAGCTTCAAACTCCCCTTCGTGCAATTGATCCATCAACAACCGGACGTTTGTCTCATCCGCTGCCATGCATCTTAGAAAACGGCCCGTTCGGTACAACTTTTTGAGCCGGTACCGAAATCTGCTTTTCCGGTTTACTTCCGTATGAACGACGCGCGGGACGTAAATGAAATCGAAGAAGGAGGATAACTCTGCGGCAAGGCCGAGATGCGTAAGGTATATGAGTGGAGAACTGTCTACGATGGCGAGGCGCACTATTTTTCGCTAAGTGAGAAGAGTAGAAGCAGCGCGAGGCCCGCCGCCACAAGGGCTCCGGCAGCTTGCCGTTTTTCCTTACTGAGGTGCTGCTCTTGTAGGAATTCGACGACTTCCGCCTCGACCTTTCCGGGATTGTCCCCTGGCGAGAATGTGAAGACACGGGGAAATTGCGCGACGAGAGGGCTGGTCGCTACATCCGAATGGACAATGGGTATCACGAGTTTTTGCCTCGCGAGAGCATACCTCAACTCCTTCTGGACGCTCGAATTCGCCCTTGCCGTGATGATCGCCAAAACGCAGTCGGCGCGGTCAATGGCGTTCTCCACGTCGCCCGCGGCGGTCTTTTCCCCGGCGAGAAACGGCAGCCCTCGACGCGGCACGTACATCTCGATGCCGTGTGCCGCCGCCAGGGTTTGCAACCGCCAAGCCAGCGCTTGCTCGGCAGGATCGAGGCTGTGACTCAAGAAAACTTTAAGGGCCATGGCGCTGGTATTCTACGCTTCTATTTACCAGGGTTCTAGTTTGAGTTTCGATAGAGACCCCCACCCGCACGGGAGGACTTAGGTGGGGCTTTTGACGGGGTTCGCCTGAAGTCTGGCGTGAAAGGTTTATTCCTTCTTAGGTTCGACGGAGGGGTGGACTGAGTTGCTGCTATTTCGTGGCATGACCGCAGCATCGCGGAGGTTTTTCGGAATCTTCAGATTGCTCATGTCAACCGCTTGGGTGGGGCGGTAGCCCTTCGTTACCTCGTTCGTCCTCGGCTGGTACGCGTCCATGGCAGTGCTTCTCCGCCCTGAGTCTAAAAGGCCCTTCGTTGCTTCGCTCTTCCTCGGTTGGTACCCCTGCTGGGCTCTTTGAATCTCCGTGTCGTCGGTCATACCTTTACCTCATCAATCTCGAAGAATTGAATTCGCTCCAAATCTTCCATCATCACGAGTGCTCCTGAGGAACCATCAAGTAATTCTACCACATCCCCGTTCTCATCGAGGCGGAGCAGTTTCTCAACATAAATGTCCTGCTTGTGGGGGAATGAAGAAGCAAAGGAGTTTGGCCCGAACAGCCCCGCCATCACTTTGCCGCTTTTGAACGTCAACCACACCCAGTACGCCCTTTGCTTCCGGAACAAGTAGTCCCACGCAGTCGGGTCGGGGTTCGGAAAGCCGAGGAACTCTCGTAGCCATCGTGCCCTGCCAGATTTGGCGAACCGGACGTAGAGCGTGCCCAGAGCGCACGGCACGACCAGCAGGATGACCAGCGCCAGAATCGAGAAAAGCACTGGCCGCGTCACAGGCCATCGGTAATGATAGCTGAAATAAAGCAACGGCGACGCCAGCGCGTAAACGACGCAGCTTAACGTCAGGCTGTCCAGCACGGTGCTCCCGGTGGAGACTTCTGCCGTCGGATAGGCCACGCGCTTCACCCGCATCAGCACGAAGCCGGGAATGATGAATACCAGCAATACCCCTATTTGGCTCAACGATCCCGGCATAATCCAACCTCCGCTCGTTTCTTGCTGGCATCATTTGCGTTCAGGTCCTACCTTCAACCACCTTGCGCTCCTCGTCGGTAATCCTATACAACTCGTAAACCAGGTTGTCAATTTTTTCGTCGGTGGGGGCGATTTCGCGGCTGACGCGTTCAATTTGCGAGGGAGCGAGCTTGCCGGAATGCTTTTGCTTGTTCAAATCCAGGAGCCTCTTGCACCGTTCAGGAGGGGGAGCGATGAATTCCCGGCGCACAAAACTCCCGACCGGCTGCTCAAGCCGCTTTGCCTGTGTCCTGACGGCGGACCATGGCCAGGTAAACCGTGTGAATCTCTTGGGGTGACATTTGCCCAAGACGACGTTTGCCCGTAACGCAACAGTAAAAACTGCGCCGCTCCTCCAGGTTCCACCCAAGGGATAGCTCAATTTCACGAATGCCCTTCCGTTCACGTTCAATCTTCCCGAGCTTGGCCTCAGCGTTCCGCCTTGCAAGAAGCATTCCGCTAAGCTGCTTGATCGCATGCTCAAACTGAGTCTTCGGGAGGAGATCGTGCGTAGACAGATTGAATCGGCGGGTGAATTGCCTCCATTCTGCCCTGATAAGGTATCCTGGGTCCTCTCGATCCCGGCGCCAAGCTTCCTCTTTCCCCAATTGCACAATCAAATCGCGGATTTCCTGTTTCTGGTTCGCATCAATCTCCAAACCCGCAGGTGCGTCCCCAGGCTTTGGAGGTTTCTTCCTCGGGCGAGTCACGGGTGCTTTTATCCGGTTGATGTCTTCGGGGAAAGTCCAGGAGTTTTGGCGAACCTCTTCCTCGGTTTCACGGATGAGTTTCATCAATAGGTCGGGGTGTTGGGTAAAGAGTTCCTCAATCATCACGCCCTCACGAATTGCTATTCCAAACGCGAGTAGGGTAGCGCGACGGACCCGCAAAAGCAAACCCAAGGCAGCGTGTAAGGCGGACCAGTTCTCCGCGGTTCGCTGGCTCCTTCTGCACAGTCCGGGGGGTGCCGCTCAAGCCCTCCACGCTTCGCGTTGCCTCACTTCCCTTCGATGATCTTCCGTTCATTTTCCGTAATCCCGTACAGCTCGTAAACCAAGTCGTCAATTTCGGCGTCGGTCGTGGCGATTTCGCGGTCGACGCGCTCAACTTGCGAGGGGGCGAGCTTGCCGGAATGCTTTTGCTTGCTTAATTGCAGCATCCGGTCAACGAGTTCCACCATCTTGTCGTGCCGGATCTTGTCGGCAGGGTCGGAGAAGTTGATGGGGCGGATGGGGAGTTGCTCGATATATTGCTTATTTGCGGCAAAGTAGCCGCCATGAAATGTAGTAGTAACCTTTCTCAAATACCAATCAAGCAGGGTGCTGTTGAGCACCCCCGTAACATATCTCATGGAGCCGTGTGCTTCGTCTGTCACCACCCCGAATCCGCCGGTGGTCACATTCACGAAATAGTTGTCTGTGTCGTCGTAAAAGGCAGCGAGACGGGTTACCATGTAAGGCAACATGATCTTTGGCTGCTCCCACCGGTCCAGATTCTTGGGGTACAGTTGATACCATCCGGTGGATTTAAATTTTCCGTGCTCACGGCCTGAGAGCAAAACCTTGTTAGCCGAGAGGTATTCCCATACCTTTGGGTACTCGCTCTTCAGTTGCCTCTCAGGAATTAGGGACGCATTTCCGTTGCTGATTTCGTATGGGAAGAGAACCAAAGCGGTTGGTTCTGCCCAAAACCTGCCAATTTCGCCGCTCCTGATCACCGGCTTCAATAGCGCCGATTCGAGGATGACAGACCTGCTTAATTCCTTTGAATAGACCTTAGTTGTTCGTCGTCCCCGTTGGCAGTCTTTGAATAGAAATACAGTGTCGGCACTCGTTTGGAGTCCGACGAAGATGTCGGCTATATCGCCGAGTTTAGGTCTCATTTTGCTGAGTTTGTCAAACAGACTCGCGCCATTACCTACGGCGAAATTCCACTCAGCGGCAGTAATGTTCGCCGTGGGGATCTTGCCTTCGGCAGCTTCGCCTGTGCCGCGCCATGCTTCCAAGTCAGTCACCCTTTCGAGCTCCAATTGTTTGGACCCAGCCTTAGTGAGGAACAGCAAACAGGTATATGTTGTTGCGCCGTCAAACACCTGCTGATCGCCGAAGTGTACTACGCGCCAGAGATTTTTTCCCTCTGAGAGTGATTTGCGCAACGGTTCGCCATATCGGGCATTGAAAAACTTATGCGGGCAAATGAAACCGAGCTTTCCCTTTTCGTTAAGAAGGCTCAGCCCTTTTTCAATGAATACCACATAAATATCGTAATTGCCGGAGGTGGCTGCTTTGTAATGCTCCTTGTAGAACTCCACTTCGATGGGTGCCCATTCCTTCATCTCCTGAATGCGGATATATGGCGGGTTGCCGATGACGCAGTCAAACCCGCCTGAACGCATGACTTGGCCGATGGAGGGTGGCGCGTTGCCCGGTGTAGGGGCGGTTCGCGAACCGCCCCTACGAGATCGTAGGGGTGCCCCTTGTGGGTACCCGGAAGGCGGCAACGCCGCCGGGAGGGCAGGCACGAGGCCTGCCCCTACGAATTCTTCATCGCCGGCATGCACGAGGCCCGCTCCCGTGGGCACAAAATTCCAATCGAAGGCGTTGATGCGGTCGCGTTCATCTTCGGCGAACAGGACGCCCTGATTATAGATATCGGGACCGATGAGGGAATTGCCGCACATGATGTTGTATTTCAGTTCGGGTAGGATGTGCTGTTTGGGCGGCAACTGCGATTTCTCGCCTTCCAGCGCCTTGAGGTACAGGCTCATCATCGTGATCTCGACGGCCTGCGGGTCGATATCCACGCCAAACAGGTTATTGCGCAGAATCTTGGCCTTGCGATAGACGGAAAGGCGCTTTGCACCGTCGGGGTCGGTGTGGACCTCACGCATGAAGTCGAGCGACGGGTGCGCGTGCCGCACTTCCTGCTCGGGATGGGCGAGATACCACTTCACGTGGTAATCGATCAGGTATTGGAACGCGCCGATCAGGAATGAACCAGACCCACAGGCCGGATCGAGAATGCGAATCTTCTCAATCTGCTTGGGCGATTTGCCCTCAATGGCCTTGCCCACGGTTTCGCGCACGATGTAATCCACGATATAGCGCGGCGTGTAATAGACTCCGCCCGCCTTCCGCACTTCCGGCTTTTCTTCCACCTTCACTTGCTTGGGCGTGAGCCGGATGGTGTTGCCAAGGTAGCGCTCGTAAATCGAGCCCAACAGTTCCACGCCGATCACGTCAAAGCGGTAGGGGCTTTCGGGCGGGTACAGCCGCTTGATGATGCCCGCCAGCAGCTCGGAATCAATCTTGATCGTTTCGGATAGATGCGGCTTGAAGATTTCGCCGTTGAAATCGTCATTGACCTTATGGAACAGGTCATTCAGCCATTCGAAAATGTGGAACTTGTCGCCGTGAATCTCCCAATCTTCCAGAACCCTTCGCAACAGGGCGTACTCCAGCACCTTGCGGTCTTCCGCAATGCGGATGAAGACAATCCGGTCGAGCAATCGTTGCACCACTTCGTTCAACTGCCGGGCGGTGAGTTCGGGATTATTCTTGTGAATGTTCTTGGCCAGGTCTTCCCGCCAGCCTGTCATCTCGTCCAAGAAGACGTCGTCAACCTGCTTGCGCAGCCGTGGCGCCCGGCGGATTTTCGGGAGCAGAGCCTCCAGCGAGCCCGCTGCCACACGCTCACGGGAGAATTCCCAGAGCTTTTCCGTGTTCGCCGGGTAATCGGAGTAGCGCAAGCTGAGCAGCAAACCCTCTTCAGGGCGCTTGGGGTCGGGCTGGGCGGAGGCGTCGTAAAAGCGGAATTCCTGGAAGTTGGTCAAGATGACGAAGTAAACGCTCTTGGTGTTCCAGACGTAAGTCTTGGCTTGCAAAATGTGGCGGGGGGTGTCGAGCGGCTCGGAAGGCGGTTTGGCCTCCACGTAAAACTTGGTCTGCCCGCCGATACGAAAGTTATAGTCGGGATGCCCGGTGGCTTCCAGGTCGCCTTTTTCCACCAGCACTTCCCGGTCGTGATGCAACAGGCCAGCCTCGTTCTCCACATCCCATCCCAAGGCCTTGAAGAAAGGCGTGAGGAAGTCCGTGCGCGCCTCGGCCTCAAGATAGTCCTTGGAAGAATAATACCGCTGGTCGGCTTCAAACTTTCGGATGAGCTTTTCGAGGTCGGAGTGAAAGGTGGCAGTGGAAGTGGGCAAGAGTCGGCTCCTGATATTGACCTGATTTGAGCCAAGAGTCTAATCCCACCCGCTCAATGATTCAAGAGGAGCAAGCCTCGCGCCTGCGCGAGTAGGGGTGCGACAGCCCATCATCGGCCAATACCCGCGCCAACGGGTAGCGCCGATCGTCGTTGCGGCCATCCCCGAAATGGGAAATGCACCGAAAGGGCCTGCTGGGGGGCAAATGCGGTAGACTCTAAGGTCTCGGAACGCCCAAACGCGAATTTTGGCGAAGGAGGCTGTGTGCGGACATCGCTGGTGAAGACATTGACCTTCCTGCTGGCAGAGACTATGCTTCTTGCCGCAAGCGCCCACAGCCAGAACGAGAAAAGCGGGAGCTGCGGCTCCCGCACTTCAAAAGCTGCCAGGGCGCTCCAGATAAAAATCGGTCCATCCCGCCGCGAGAAGGCGGATTGGGCGTAAAATGGCTGCTGCTTTCGAAGTCAAAAAGGAAAACCACGCTTAAAGGTACGTCGCCGCGAAGGCATCACGCAGCTTGAGGCGTCTCGACGGGCGAACCAGAAGAAACAGTGAGGGAACCATGATGGATCGGCGGAAATTCCCGTGGGCAGGGGCCGCGAAGGTTCGGAGTTTATCGCAGGGGCTAGGCTTGGTGGCCCTCGCGGCCTTGCTTTTAGGTCTCTCCGGGATTTCGGTGAACGCTCAAAGTGCCTCGCCGAACGATGAGGGCTATACGAAGAAGATTCGCGAATACACCACCGAGCCCTTCTTTCTCACCAATCTGGTGGATCACCTTCCCGCCTCCGCAACGGTTCCGACGCCGGAGAAGATTCTCGGGCACATCATCGGCGCCCCGGACGTTCTCACCTACTCGAAGGACATTTATCGGTACTACGACGAGCTCGCCAAGGCCTCGCCGCGCGTCAAGGTTTTTCGCGTCGGTAAAACCGAAGAAGGGCGTGACTTCCTGCTCGTGGCGGTGAGCGACGAAGCCAACATCTCGCAACTCGACCGCCTCCGGGAAATCACCGCCAAGCTTGCCGACCCCCGCAAGATTTCGGACGCCGAGGCGCAGCAGCTCATTTCCTCGGGCAAGCCGATCTACTGGGCCTCCGGCTCGATTCACTCGGTGGAAACCGGGTCGCCGGAAATGCTCATGGAGTTGGCCTACCGCCTTGCCGTGGAGGATACGCCGCTGATTGAGAGAGTCCGGAAGAACGTGGTGTTCCTGATCACACCGGTCCTGGAAGTGGACGGCCATGACCGCGCCGTGGACTGGGCGAACTACCGGAAGGCCTATCCCGACAAGCCGCAGCCCGACCTGGTCTACTGGGGACACTACGTTCAGCACGACAACAACCGGGACTCCATCGCCATGGCCCTCAAGCTTTCCCAAGTCGCGATGAAGAACTTCCTCGACTGGCATCCGCAGGTCCTGCACGATCTGCACGAGTCCATTCCTTACCTGTATATCTCGACCGGCACGGGCCCTTACAACGCCTGGCTGGACCCCATCGTGGTCAGCGAGTGGCAGAAGATGGCCTATTACGAGATCGAGCAACTTACCGAACGCGGCGTGGTGGGCGTGTGGACGCAGGGCTTCTATGATGGTTGGGCGCCCAACTATATGTTTTACGTCGCCAACGGGCACAACTCCATCGGCCGCTTCTACGAGACCTTCGGCAATTTGTATCCGCAGACCGAGGAGCGCACGTTGTCCGCATCGCAAACCTCGCGCGCGTGGTACCGCCCGAACCCGCCGCTTCCCAAGGTAAAGTGGTCGCTGCGCAACAACACCAACCTTCAGGAGAGCGGTTTGATTCTGGCTCTCGATTACATGGCCCAGCATCCGCAGGAGTTTCTCAGCAATTTCTATCTCAAGAGCCAACGCTCCGTGGCCAAGGCGACCAGGGAGGGGCCAGCGGCCTGGGCCATTCTGAATGACGGGCGCCGCCCCGCGCTGGCCGCGCAGCTTGCCCGTCTGTTGCAAAGGCAGGGCGCGGAAGTCCACAAGCTCGAGCAGGACTTTGAAGTCAAGGAAGTTGTCACTGCGCCGCCGAAAGCCGCCGAAAGTGAAACCAAGACCGGCGCCAAGCCTGCGGACAAAACCCCGACCGAAGAGGCCGGCGCGACGGCCGACCAATCAAAGGACCAAGCCGGCGCCAAGAAGGAAGAGACAAAAACCACCAAGATTTCCCTGGGCAGCTACATCATCCGCATGGATCAGCCTTACAGCCGTATGGCCGACATGCTTTTGGACACCCAGTACTACTCCACCTCCGACCCGCATCCCTATGATGACACCGGATGGACGCTGGGGCCGCTGCGCAACGTCAAGACCCTGCGCATCACCGACGCGGCCGTCTTGAAGGCGCCCATGACGCTCCTCAGCGGACCGGCGCTGAATAGCAAATCCGGTGTCGTGCCTCCGCCCGCGGTCAAGGGCAAGTCCCCCGAGGCAAAGTGCTACATCATTCAAGCGAATGCCGAGCCGAATCTGGCGGGTTTGCGGTATCGCCTGAAGGACGCCAAGATTTTCGCCGCTGAGGAACCGTTTGACGCTGCGGAGAGAAAATTCGCCGCGGGCTCGTTCCTTCTGCCGGTGGACGCCAACGCGCCCGATTTGGCCATGCGGCTCCAGCAAGCCGCGCGTGATTTAGGCATCGAGGTCGTAAGCGCCGGGCAGGAGCCCTCCGTGGCGCGCCACGAACTTGCCGTGCCGCGCCTGGCGCTCCTGCACACTTGGACAGATACGCAAAATGAAGGATGGTTTCGCCTGGGGCTGGAAGAAACCGGCGTGCCCTACACGTATATTTCGGACACGCTGGTGCGCACCACTCCCAACCTGCGCGAAAAATTCGACGTGATTCTCTTCCCCCCCACTTTTTCCGATGTGCGCGAACTCCTGGCCGGCTTTCCCAAACGTACATTGCCCGACGGCACGGATGCCGGCCCCCTTCCCTGGCAAAAATCCGAGGTTACGCCGAATTGGGGAGGCATCGACGAATCTCCCGACATCCGCGGGGGCCTCGGTTTTGAAGGCGTTGCGCACCTGAAACAATTTGTTGAAGAAGGCGGGGTGTTCATTCCGATTGGCCCGAGCACGCAATTACCCGTGGAACTGGGTTTGATTGATTCCGTCACCATCAAGCCAACGCCTCAGCTTCAGGCGGAAGGAGCAATCTTCCGCGCCCACGTCGAGGACGCCAAGAGCCCGATTGCCTACGGCTATGACGATTCCGTGGGCGTGTACTTCAACCAGGAGCCGGTCTTCAAAGTTTCCTTGCCCGGTGGGGGCAGCCTTCCGGACGAGGACCAGGGGGCGAAGCGCCCCAGCGGGCGCGGCTCCGCCACCGATCCGGACATCCCGCAAGGGCGCAGTTGGACTCGCCCGGAACCGCCGCCGCAGCGGAGCCGCGCGGAAAAGGAGCTTTATGTCGACCCCCAATACCGCGCGTTCTACAGCAGCGCGATTCCGCCCGCGGCGCTTTATCCGCGTGTGGTTCTGCGCTTCGCCGACGAGAAAGATCTGTGGATCAGCGGCATGCTGGCGGGAGGCTCGGAGCTGGCCGGGGCTCCGGCGATCATCGACGTGCCTCTCGGCCGGGGCCACGTGGTCCTTTTTGCCAACAACCCCATGTGGCGGCAGGAAACCCAGGGCAGCTTCATGCTTCTGCTCAACGCCGTGCTCAACTATGACCATCTGGATGCAGGGCGCAAAGCGCCTGCGGCGGCAGCGGCTCCGGCAACGAAATAGGTTGAGGCGCCGCCAAGCCGCAGCCCAAGAAGGATCTCACCACAGAGGCACAGAGGTCACGGAGATTACACCGGGAAAACCCTATGGCTCAAAACCCCTGACCGTAATCGATGCCGGCGCAAACAGAAGAGCTTTTCTCTGTACTACTATTCCCGAACTTGTTTTCGCGCCGCGAGTATTTTGTGCCACGGGCGTCCGAAGCTGTGAAAAAATCAAAAAAGACTTGACTAGCGATATGGCTATGATATACTTCCTCTGACGTTGCCGGAGGGAGGTCCAGCATGGGTTACCAGTCCACGGTGCAGGTGATTCAGCGGGGGGGCAAGAACCGCCAATGGTATCTGATTTGTCCGGCGCCCTTGGCGCAAGCTTTGGAGATCGAGAAGGGTGAGTTGATCGAGTGGGTGGTGGAGGACAAGCACACGCTGGTGTTGAAGCGCACTCCGCGGCCGACCGAGGCATCTCACGGGCGGAGGCGGGCGCATGCGTAAGGACGGCGCGGGGCAGCAGCCAACGATCTGGGGGGAGAGCGAGTGGCCGGCGGGGCCGCCCGCGGCAGAGGCGCAGGCGGGCGAGCCCCAGGGCCGGCCGCGTTTCGAGCCGATCAATCGCCAGCAGATGGTGTTGCGCACGGTGGACGTGGAGCAGTTGCTGGAGCCCGACCACCTGGCGCGGGCGATTTGGGAGATGACGGGGCGGCTGGACCTGGCGTCTTACACGGTCGAGGTGCGGGCGGTGGAAGGGGCGGCGGGACGTTCGCCGAAGGACCCGCGGCTGCTGATCGCGCTGTGGATTTACGCCTACAGCGAGCGGGTGAGTTCGGCGCGGGAAGTGGAGCGGCGCTGCGGCTACCACCCCGCCTATCAGTGGCTGACGGGGTGCGAGGTGGTCAATCATCACACCCTGTCGGACTTTCGGGTGGACCATCAGGAGGCGCTGGACGGGCTGTTCGCGCAACTGCTGGCGATTTTGAGCAGCGAGGGATTGATCACGCTGGAGCAGGTGGTGCACGACGGGACCAAGGTGAAAGCGGCGGCGAGCGGCCAGTCGATGCATCGCGAGCCGACCTTGCGGGCGCATCTGCAGGCGGCGCAGCAGCGGGTGCAGGCGATGGGGATCCGCGGGAAGAGGCGGGCGATCAGCGTCGGCGGAAGGCGCGGGAGCGGGCGGCGCGCGAGAAGGTGGAGAGATTGGAGCAGGCGCTGGAGGAACTGCAGAAGGTGCAAGCCGCTCCCGAGGGGCGCCAGGAGAAGTCGGAGCGGCGCGCCAGCGAGACCGATCCGGAAGCGCGGGTGATGAAACAGAGCGACGGGGGTTTCGCGGTCAGTCACAACGTGCAACTCTCGACCGACACGGCGCACTCGATCATCGTAGGGGCCGGCATCACCCAGGAGGCCAGCGACCAGCAACAACTGGTACCGGCGCTGGAGGAAGTGAAGCGGCAGAACGGGCGGGCGCCAGGGCAGATGATTGTGGATGAGGGCTACACCACACGCGAGAACGTGCTGGAGGCGGCGGAGAGCGGGGTGGACCTGATCGGCAGTACGATGCAGCCGAAGAGGGAAGCGGCGCGGAAGCACTTCGAGCGGCGCGGCGTCGATGCGGCCTTCTATCCAGAAAAATTCCGCTACCACCCGGAGAGCGACTCCTGCACCTGTCCTGCGGGTCATAAGCTGGCGCATCGGAGGACGCGACGCGGGCGCGTGGGGGTGGTGCATCAGGTTTACCAGGCGCGCGCGGCCGACTGCCGGGATTGTCCGCTGCGTGCGGGGTGCCAGCCGGGCAAGTACGGGCGCCTGCTCGTGCGCAGTGAGAATCTCCCCACGGTGGCGGCGTATGTGGCCAAGATGCAGACGGAGGAGGCGCGCGCCGCCTATCGTCGGCGCGGCCCGGTGGCCGAGTTCAGCAACCTGTGGCTGAAGACCAAGCTCGGATTGCGGCAGTTCTGCGTGCGGGGGTTGAAGAAAGCCCGTTGCGAGGTGCTGTGGGCTTGCCTCACCTACAATATTCAGCAATGGTTTCGCCTGCGCTGGAAAGTGCGCCGGGCCGCGCTTGCCGCCTGAGGAACCTGCCTCCCGGGGATGGCTGCGGCCCAAGCCCCGAGCCGAGGAGCCAAAGGCGGGGCGGAAAGGTCACCGAATGAAGCCACCATAATTACTTACCGTCGTCGACGATCAATACCTTCAAAACGCATCGTCGAAACTCCACCTCTCGATGCCGAAGGTGATTCTTTCACAGCTTCTCCCGCCCGTGCTCGAGCATGGCCGGGACGGCCATGGCACGGCTCTGGTTGCGGCTACGCCGCGCCGTGCAGGATGCGGCGAATTTCGTTGCCGTATCTCTCGGCGATGCGGAGCCCGATGCCGGGGACGGCGAGCATTTCGCTATTGGTGGTGGGCCGCAGCTCAACCAATCCACTCAGAGCCCGATCGGTAAAGATGCGGAAGGCAGGTATGCCGAGCCGCCGAGCCTCGCCCAAGCGCCAGGCGCGCAGCGCCTCTTCCAATTCCGGGTTGGGCTTCGCATGTGGTGCAGGTTGAGACCCTTGTGCAGAAGGTTTACCAACTCGAACCCGGCCCGGCGGTCGCCCTGCCTCTTCCAATAGATCTGCTGATGGCGGAAGGCCCGGCGGCCGAAAGGCGTTCGGCCCCGGGCCAGCGCCACTGGCCCCTACGTTCTTCCTGCGCCTGCGGGGAGTGTCGGATGGCTCGCGGTCTTTCATTGCCAGCTCCAAGGGAGTCTGGGCGTCGATTTGAAAGCCCGCGCGCGTCAGCTTGGCGGTGCGATAGGGAATCTGCCGCCCGGCCTTTTCGAAAACCGCATCGTCGAGGCGCAGAATTCCCGCGCGCGCCATGCCTCCCAGCAAGTTCTCAAAATCATCCCGGCTCATCTCATGGCAGGGAAATAACTCCGCGTAGAGCTTGCCGGTGGATTTCGTGCCCGTCGCGCGCAACTCCGCCGCCACGCGCACCAGGGCCGCGTGCTCCGCGGCGGTCGCGCTGCGAAAGCGTTGCGCATGGCACTTGGCCGGCGCGCAATAGTCGCAGATTCCGCACGGCTTCTCGCCGTCGGCGAGGTCGCCAAAGTGGCGCACCACGCTGGCCATGCGGCACTGATTGCTCTCCGCGTACCGGATCATGCGTTCAATCTGCTCGCGTTTGTGCTGGCCCTGGGCAAGGTAGGGTTCGCGCCAAGCGTCGTGGCCGCGGGTGACGTTCTCGGCGAAGTCCACCACCGCGCCGCCGTGCGTCCAGAGTTTTTCCAGGGCCTTGTCAAATACCTCGGGGTCCACGGGGAATTGCTTCTGGAGTTCGCGCTTCTCCTGCGGCTGGGGCTTAAGCAGGGAGGAGATTCCGTCCAGAATCGTCACGTCGGGGTAATCGCGCTCGAAGAAGAAATCGTGCGTGTAGCGGTCCGCGTAGGAGTGCATCAGGACCGCGCGGCTGGGTTGGCCATCGCGCCCGGCACGGCCGATTTCCTGATAATAAGCTTCAATGCTCCCCGGCAAGGCGGTGTGGATGACGGTGCGGATGTCGGGCTTGTCAATCCCCATGCCGAAGGCAATCGTCGCCACGATGATCTCGAGCTTCCCCGCCAGGAACTCCTCCTGCACTTGCTTGCGGCGCTCCGCGTCCAGCCCGGCGTGATAGGAGGCAGCCGTGTGGTAAGCGCACAGCTCGTTGGCCAGGTGTTCCGCCTGCTTGCGCGTGGGAGTGTAGACAATCGCCGGGCGGCGCTCGGCGTCAGCCAGGAGCTCGCGCGCGAGGGGGGAACGCTCCGAGGGCGGAACCTCCACAACTTCAATGGCGATGTTGGCGCGGCGGAAGCCGTGAATGAAGCGCGCCGGCTTGATAAGCGCCAACTGCTCCACGATATCGTCTTGAACAGGCGGCGTGGCGGTGGCAGTCAGGGCGATGACCGGGGCCGGCCGCAAGCTGGGCACGTACTGCCCCAGGCGGCGATAGTCGGGCCGGAAGTCATGCCCCCATTGCGAAATGCAGTGCGCCTCATCCACCACGATCAGCGAAACCGGCCGCTTGGCGAGCATCTCCGGGAAACCCGTGACGCGTAGCCGCTCCGGAGCGATGAACAGGAATTGCAGTTTGCCGGACAGGTAGTCGCGGCAAGCCTGGCGCGAGTCCGTTCGCCGGCGCCCGGAATGAATGCACTCCAGGGCAAAACCACGAGCCTTGAGCTTGGCCACCTGGTCTTCCATCAGAGCAATCAGGGGACTGATGACCAGCGTCGTTCCGCCACGCGCGATGGCCGGCAACTGATAGCACAGCGACTTGCCCGACCCGGTGGGCATGACCAACAACACGTCGCGCCCTTCGATCACCGCCCGGCAAACCGCTTCCTGATTGGGAAGGAATGTGTCGAACCCAAAGGCCCTGTGCAGAAGCGCCGCAAGGCCGTCCGGAGAAGTGAAAAGGTGATCGGCCGCCACGAGCGGCAATTGCGGTGAAGGAATGGTTTTCCCTATGGCCTCGCGGCGGGCAGCAGGAGCAATCAAATCGCGTTGCGCCCCCACCTCCCATGAGCTGTTTTCAAGTGCTTTCAACCGCTGCTCCCGAGGCACTTCAACCACCCACGACCAACGAGAATCGCCAAAATTCACCGGGATGAAGAATTCGTCGTGTGCCGAGAATCAAGATGAAGTGCTCGCCAAAGAGTGCAAGCGTGTTCCCAATAAAAGCACATCCAGCCTGTGGAGAAAAATTGAGCCACGGGGGCAGGCAACCCCCGGCCAGAGTCCCAGGGGTAGAAGGTGTTCGCGTGGTCCTTCATCAGTAAGATGAGAAAGAAAACCATAAAATAGGCAAAGAGCACCCACGCCATCCGATTCATCCACCTTGGCCTTCTTCCAAGGAATGCCTGTCCCCACGCCTCGCTCTGTCGAACGTAGTCAAGAGTTCCGGTCAAGTCGCTCCGCGCAACCAAATAAGGTATGGTGAGGCAAAAAATCAGGCCGAAGGGAACGACCCAATGGAACAATCCAATTCCGAAGAATGAGCGAATGTGAACGATCAAACTCGCACCCAACCCCAGGGACGAAACAAGGAGTGAACCCCAAAAGAGAAGTCGTTTCACATCCATGCTCCTCGGGGGCAGCGCAGGACAGGCCGAATGCCATCCCGCCCGCGCCACTCCGCCCGAGCGAATTCTATTGCTCACCGCCTACTGCCTACTGCTTACTGCCTTCTGCCTACTGCTTACTGCCTTCTGCCCACTGCCTTCCGCCTGCTGCCTTCCTAGGGCCGCGTCAAGAAGATCGGCAGTCCCAGCTTGCCCTCGTATTTCGGCAGGTAGGATTGGGTGTCCAACATATTGGCGACGTCCACGCGGCGCGGGCCCAGTTTAGGATCGGGGATGGGCTCCATGGCATACGACCCGTTGTTGATGGCGGTCATCTTGCCGTGCTCGCCCCTGGCGATGCAATCCATGGCCATACTGGCGAAAGTGGAAGCCACCAGCTTATCGACGAAGTCGGGGCTGCCGCTGCGCAGTTCGTAAGTAAGATCGCTGACCACCGTCTCCTGCCCGGTGGCCTTCTTGATCTCGTCGCTCAAGTCTTCGCCCACGTTCGCCTTCTTGCGATGGCCGAAAGCGTCGGCTTCCCCATACTCGCGAATCTCGTAGCCTTCCCACTGGGCGCCTTCCGACAGGACCACGAGAGAATAATTGCTGGGATTCTCTTTCTTATCCTGCATGAGCAATTCGATCATCCGCTTCAGATCGAACTTATACTCCGGAATGGCGCAGCGGATGCCGATAACGTAGGCCGTGTAAAGCGAGGTGTAACCGGCGTCGCGGCCGAACACGCGGAACACCCCGATGCGCTCATGCGAGCCCACCGTGGTCCGCTGCCGGTCGATGGCGTCCATGGCGCGGGTGATGGCGGTGGAGAATCCGATGCAATACTCCGTGTTGCGCACATCGTTGTCCATGGTCTTGGGAACGGCGATCACTTTCACGCCTTCCTTGTCGAGCCGCGCCGCGTAGCTCAGCGTGTCGTCGCCGCCAATCGCCACCAGGTAATCCAGAGCCAGCGCGCCGACGTTCTTCAACACTTGCGAGGTGATGTCGTAGACGATCGAGGTCACGCCCCTCTTGGTGCTTTCCACCTTGGGGAAGTCCCCTCCCGCGCAAACCGCCGGAAGTTTCTTCATCTTCTGCGGATTGGTGCGCGAGGTGTGCAGGAACGTGCCGCCGGTGCGATCGACCGTGCGCGTGTTCTCACGGTCGAGGGGAAGGATGTAATGCGCTCGGCTGGCCGGGTCGTTCAAATCAACGTGCGTCAGCCCTTCCCACCCGCGCCGGATGCCGATGACCTCGCAGCCAACGTCGCTGGCTCGATATACCACGGTCTTGATGACGGAATTCAGCCCGGGAACATTGCCGCCTCCGGTAAGAATCCCAATGCGTTTTGCCGCCATGAGTGCTCCTTTTCCCATAAAGTTAGATTCCCCCAGGCGCATGAATTCCCGCAACCGGGGAATGTAGAAGTTTACACCGCGCCGGGCGGCTTGGGAAGCTTGCGCCACGGTAGTGGTGCAGTTTGACGTAGAGGCGGCTTTACGCCGCCATATGGCGAGGTAAACTCGCCGCTACAACATCAAACTGCACCACTACCTGAGCCACGCAGCTTGACCAAAGTGTGGTCATGGGGTTAGACTCCTCTGTGAGTGCGCCTGTAGCTCAGATGGATAGAGCGTTTGCCTCCGGAGCAAAAGGTCGCAGGTTCGAATCCTGCCAGGCGTACCAGCCTCCTGAACTCGTCACTTGTCACTCGTCACTGCTTCTGCCATCACCGCTCCTCCGCGGCCAAAGTGTTGGAAGGGACACATTGTCCTTAAGCGCGGCCCTCCACCCTACTGGAAATAAATTTCTGAAATTTGACATTCGTCATTGCATTAGATCTCGAAAGGGTGTAAGACACTCGGCATACGGATAACGGATTCAGCGCTTGGAGAGGTGGCAGCTTAAGGCTGCGCAAGCCGCACGACAGGTAAAACGGGTGCCTTCTGTGGTCGCTGAGGCGCTCATCAGCGAGGACCCCACCGGACCCTTGCAGGCAGAGACGGCCCGCTGTTTGTTATCGCCACCGCAAATTCCCACGGCTTCCCGTCCCCGAGTCGCGTGAGGAGGAACCGTAACATGAAGCATCTTTTCTCCACTCTAGTTCTTGCCATGTTCTGGGCCATGTTTCCCATCGCTACGATGGCTGGCACCATCCCGGTGGGCGATATTGAGTTTAATAATCTCTCGTTGGGCATAAACGACTTCACGGTCAACAACTTCACGGGCAGCAACAACCTGGGCTTTTTCCCGGTGGCCAACAACGTGACTTTCGACAATGTCGTGCTCACGGCCACCGAAAGCAATAGCACCATATTGACCTTTGATCTCGGCAACCTGGCGCCGGGGACGGACACTTCCGCGCAGGTGGCGGACAGCCTGCTCTTCACCCAGGTGGTGTTCAGCGCGACCCTCAATCCGAACATCCTCTCACTTACTAACGGATCGTCGGGTACTTTCATCGCCGACCCGACGCTATCGTTCACTTTGTTGCCCTCCAGCGGATCATACCTCGTGGCGGGAGTCGACTTGGGTACGCTCAACGCCATTACCAGTCCTGAGCCGACCACCATTTCCCTTTTGGCTTTGGCCTTGCTGGGAATGCTCGGAGTTCGGGCAAGAAAATATCGGACCGCCCACCGCGGCTGATGCCGCTTCGATGGGAAGTAGGTTGCCCGAGGGTGTATACAAGCAAGCCTCGGTCCGGTCGAACTCACCACATCTGCTGCGACGGCCGCGTGTCGTCGTGAGGGAGCTACCTATGGACTCGATGATTCCCCAGCCCCAACGTTTCGCAGGTTTTGGCGCCTTGGAGCGCCGCGGGGTGAGACGCGCGGCCGCGCTGCTTTTTCTCCTGGTGGGGTTTTTCGTTGCCGCCTCGTCGGTCTGGGCGTCCTCCAAAGTGACCCTCAGTGCGACGACTTCTCCCACGGCCGGTCAAGCCGGCATCACGAGTGTCAACGTCACTGGCTCCGGTTTTCCCGCCGGGGTAATTCCCGCCTCGAACGTCACGGTCACGCTTCAGCCCTCCGGGTCAAGCGGAGCGAGCGTGACTGCCAGCGCCAGCGCGGTCACGACCATTCTGGGCACGGTGCGCCGCGTGACCTTCCAGATTCCAACTTCGATTGTGGTTTCCACCCCGACGACTTACAACGTGTCGATCGCGGGCGCCACTGCGACCGGCGTCGCCTTCTTGAGTGGCAATACGTCTGCCCTGACCGTTAATCCGCCTTCGCTAATCGTTTCCGTGTCACCCGCCCGGGCGTTAGCCGGGCAAACTATGTCCGTGCTTTTAGTGGGGCAATACACGAATTTCGTGCAAGGCGTGACGCAAGCGAATTTCGGAGCGGGAATATCGGTAGGCGGAGCGGCCGAAGGCGCGTCGGGGCCCGTAACCGTCACCACCGCCACCACGCTTACCGCGCAGATTTCCCTCGATCCCGCCTCGGTACAGGGTGCCCGGACCGTGGCCATCGCGACCGGCGCGCAGCAAGCGGTTCTGGCCAACGCATTCACGGTGGAGGCGCTGGTGTCGATCGCAGTGACCCCGGCGAAGCCTTCCATTGCCGTCGGAGCTACGCAGCAGTTCACGGCCACGGGGACATACGGCGACGGGAGCACGCAGAATCTCACCAGCACGGCGACGTGGAATTCCTCGGCGCCGGCTGTGGCGACGATCACCACGGGAGGGCTGGCGAAAGGGGTGAAAGCGGGCGCCTCAACGATCAGCGCCACGCTGAGCGGAATTGCCGGCTCGACCACGCTGACGGTGACGGCCCCAGCGCTGGTGTCGATCGCCGTGACGCCGGCGAATCCTTCCATTGCCGTGGGGGCGACGCAACAGTTCACGGCCACCGGGACGTATAGCGACGGGAGCACGCAGAATCTCACCACCACGGCAACGTGGAGTTCATCGGCGCCGGGTGTGGCGACGATCACCACGGGAGGACTGGCGAAAGGGGTGAAAGCGGGCGCCTCGACGATCAGCGCCACGCTGAGCAGTATTACCGGCTCGACCACGCTGACGGTGACGCCGGTACTGGTGTCGATCACGGTGACCCCGGCCAATCCTTCCATTGCCGCGGGGAACACGCAGCAGTTCACGGCCACGGGAACGTACAGCGACGGGAGCACGCAGAATCTGACCAGCACCGCGACATGGGCTTCCTCGGCGCCGAGTGTGGCGACGATCACCGCGGGAGGATTGGCGAAAGGGGTGAAAGCGGGCGCCTCGACGATCAGCGCGACGCTGAGCAGCATTACCGGCTCGACTACGCTGACAGTGACGGCCCCCGTGCTGGTGTCGATCGCGGTGACCCCGGCGAATCCCACCATTGCCCCGGGGGCTACACAGCAGTTCACGGCCACCGGGACGTATAGCGACGGGAGCACGCAGAATCTGACGGATACCGCGACGTGGAGTTCATCAGCGCCGGGAGTGGCGACGATCAGCACGACGGGGCTCGCGAGCGCCGTTGAGACAGGGCAAACGACGATTGAGGCGGCCGTGGGCGCGATCAACGGCTCGACCACCTTGACCGTCACAACGTTGACCGTCGGAGGCTTTACTTTGACCGGCAGCCTGAACATCGCGCGCTTCGATCAAACGGCGACGCTGCTGAACAACGGCCTGGTGCTGATGGCGGGCGGCGAACCGGGCCTAAGTAGCATCTTAGCCAATGCGGAGCTGTACAGACCCGCGACCGGGACCTTCACCCCTACCGGCAGCCTGAACACCGCGCGCTTCGATCAAACGGCGACGCTGCTGAACAACGGCCTGGTGCTGATGGCGGGAGGCTGTCCCGCCAACCCGTGCGGTGCCACAGCCAGTGCGGAGCTGTACAATCCCGCCACCGGCACCTTCACCCCTACCGGCAGCATGAACACCGCGCGCAATAACTACACCGCCACGCTGCTGAACAACGGCCTGGTGCTGATGGCGGGCGGGTCTAGTGACGGCAGTGCGGAGCTGTACAATCCCGCCACCGGCACCTTCACCCCTACCGGCAGCCTGAACACCGCGCGTGGCGCTCACACGGCGACGCTGCTGAATGACGGCACGGTACTGATCGCGGGAGGCGCGATCTGCCCCGGCCAGGTCGGTTGTTTCACAGCCACTGCGGAGCTGTACAATCCCGCCACCGGGACCTTCACCTACACCACCGGCAATATGAACTCCGCGCGCGAATGGCCCACGGCGACACTGCTGAACAACGGCATGGTGCTGGTGGCGGGCGGCTTTGGTCCAGCCTATATCATTGCCGAAGCCAGTGCGGAGCTGTACAATCCCGCGACCGGGATCTTCACCCTTACGGGCAGCATGAACAACTGGCACGCACAACACACGGCGACGCTGCTGAACAACGGCATGGTGCTGGTGGCGGGCGGATCTTACAATGCCTATGACCCCATAGCCATTGCGGAACTGTACAATCCGTCGACGGGGACCTTCACCTACACCGGCAGCATGAACGCCGCGCGCGCCTCCCAAACGGCGACCTTGCTGAATGACGGCATGGTACTGATGGCGGGCGGCAATGAGAATTACACCGCCTTAGCCAGTGCCGAGCTGTACGAACCGGCCACGCTGACTCCGCCGAACCTCGAGTCGATTGCCATCACGCCCGGAACGTCTACTTTGTCGCCGGGGGGAACGCAGCAGTTTATCGCCACGGGCACCTTCAGCGACGGCAGTACGCAGCGGCTTGCCTCGGTGACCTGGAGCACGTCGAATCCGGCCGTGGCCGAGATTACCAACGATATGGGCAATCACGGAGTGGCCCTGGCCATCGCGAAGGGAACCGTCACCCTTACGGCCACGGCCGGCACCGTCAGCGGCACGGCAACCCTGACCGTGCAATAGGCTTTTGGCTGGTAGCGCAGCGCGGCGGAGCCGCAACCAATCCGTCTCGTAGGGGCACCCCTCGTGGGTGCCCTTGTGGTGGGCA
>CAVQYM010000008.1:0-511354 GCA_963718175.1 uncultured Acidobacteriota bacterium | reverse complement strand
TATCGCTACTTATGCCGGCAGGGTCACTTGAATACCGTCCACGAGCCCTCACGGTCTCGCTTCAAACTGTATTCAACGCTCCTCTACCAGATGCAAACCCTTGCGGGCCTGCAAATCCGCAGCCTCGGTAAATGGCTTGAGCCCCGTTACATTATCGGCGCAAAGCCGCTCGACCAGTGAGCTGTTACGCTTTCTTTAAAGGATGGCTGCTTCTAAGCCAACCTCCTGGCTGTCTGAGCGACTTCACTTCCTTTCCCACTTAGCCATTGCTTCGGGACCTTAGCTGGCGGTCTGGGCTATTTCCCTCTCGACAACGAAGCTTAGCCCCCGCTGTCTGACTCCCGGACTGTGCTTCGCGGCATTCAGAGTTTCGTTGGATTCGGTATCCGTTAACGGACCCTAGTCCATCGAGTACTTTACCACCGCGAGCAATCATCCGAGGCTAGCCCTAAAGCTATTTCGAGGAGAACGAGCTATCACGGAATTTGATTGGCCTTTCACTCCTACCCTCAGTTCATCAGAGCTGTTTTCAACCAACACCTGTTCGGGCCTCCGGCCGTTGTTACACGGCTTTCACCCTGACCAAGGGTAGATCATCCCGCTTCGCGTCTATTGCCCGCCACTGAACGCCCTATTCAGACTCGCTTTCGCTACGGCTCGCTCCCCCTTGCGGGATCATCGCTTAACCTTGCGACGGACAATAACTAGCCGGCTCATTATGCAATAGGCACGCCGTCAGGCTTGCCCGCCTTGCGGCGGACGTGGCCCTTCGACTGCTTGTAGGCATACGGTTTCAGGTACTTTTCACTCCCCTCGCCGGGGTTCTTTTCACCTTTCCCTCACGGTACTGGTTCACTATCGGTCGCTAGAACGTATTTAGCCTTACGGGATGGTCCCCGTGGGTTCCCGCAGGGTTTCTCGTGCCCCGCGGTACTCAGGAACGCGCGTGAGAGTCCAGTCAGCTTTCGCCTACGTGGTTATCACACTCTATGACCGGCTTTTCCAAGCCATTCGACTAGCCGCTGGATTGGTAACTCTCTGGTTCTACACCGACGCACGCCCTACAACCCCCAGCCCTCCTGAGAACAGTGAAGAGTGGCGAGTGACGAGTGACGAGCAAGCCGTTTCTTTTGCTCATCACTCATCACTCTTCACTTGTCACTGCTCTAAGGAAGACTGGGTTTGGGCTGTTCCGCGTTCGCTCGCCGCTACTAGCGGAATCACTATTGTTTTCTCTTCCTCCAGGTACTGAGATGGTTCACTTCCCTGGGTTAGCTCGTACCCGCCTATGTATTCAGCGGGCCGTTTCCGGGTTTTTCCCGGAAGGGTTTCCCCATTCGGACATCCTCGGATTAAAGGGTGCTTCCCCCTCCCCGAGGCTTTTCGCAGGTAGCCACGTCCTTCATCGCCGTCTAGCGCCAAGGCATCCACCGTACGCCCTTAGTAGCTTGACCATAATATCTGCTCAACACATCAAACCCAGGAGTCAGGAGCCAGAAGTCAGGAGCTAGGAGAAAAACCCTAACCCCGAACCCCGAGTCCCGAAACCCGGTATTGCTTCGCAGATTCGCCTCTCTTACACTGCCCGGATCCAATCCCGGACAGTTTGCAGCCACCAGCCTCCAGCTTCCAGTCCCTCAAGAGAGCTTATGATTGCTCCCCTGAGAACTGACGACTGAGAACTGATAGCTGCGACTACTAAGTAGACGCCACACTATTCAGTTTTCAAAGATCGTCGAGTGCCTAGAGCCGACTCACGTCTCCCTGGGCCTCTTCCTGCAAACCAACGCCCGTCATTCGACGAGACCGCCAGGATGCTGGGCTTGATTCCCCCCGGTCACCGGGTGAGATCGAGCTCAACAACCCGACGCAAATCCTCTACGTTCCGCTCTGGAGCGCACCACGCACTTCGCGCGCCTTTGCGGCCGTTGGGTTCGACTGCTTTGAGCTTCGGGGATTGAAACAGGCGGGAGGGTTTCTTGCTAGGGACCCACTTGCCTCAAGCCCTTATCCGAAAGCCTTTCGCGTATCGACCTCCGAGGAGTTTCAACCGAGACGATGTGGAGTCTCAACAACAAGCTCGGCTGAAACCGAGAATCAACCGTGCCCCCTATTACTTCGTCCACCTTCGTACTGGCAATCAGCAATACTAGCGTAACATTTTCTTAATTGCAAGGGTTTTTTTTGCCAACCATAAAATAATTTCCGCAGGCGTCCCAGAGGCTCATTTTTTCAAGTGGGGCATCGTTTTTCCATGGGGCTCCGCTGCGTAACGACGTTGTACAATCAAAGAGGATTCTCTTGGCGGGAAGGTGGATGGCGCCAAGAGCGCCTCATCCGTTGAAATAGTTTAAGACAGCCATGACCAGTGCGCTCCGGCTGAAAATGACCTGCAGCGACTTCAAACTCATAGTGAGGATACATTGCTTAAGAGACTTTGCGCGACGATCATCTTGGCAACAGTCCTGGTGATTACTCTTTGTGACGCTTCGCATGGCGGCCAGGTTCAGGCTCCGGGAGCGAAGGCGGGGAATGGACCGATCATATGTAGTGTTATGGAAACGTTCGAGGAAGGGAAGGTGGGCGTGCGTGCCGTCATCTTTCATCAGCGCAACAAGGCCGACGGGCCCCGACTGGGATCCCTCCTTCTGGCGCACTCAGGTAATGAGATGGAGTTGGAAATGGCCGACGGGCGGCGCTATCGAGCCACCGTCTTCCGTGTGAAAAGCTGCTTTGGCCGCGGGTTGGTGCTGGTTCCGACGAGCAAGCCAAAAATCGGCGAGCATGATGAATTTACCTTGCACCTGCCGGGAGAGAATTGACCGGGGACCTCGGGCCGCGTCTATCGAGCCCTGCGGCCGGCCCCAGGGCGCGGCGAGGCGGGCTCCATGCTGCAGAAGTTTCTTGCACACTGACGATCATTGGATTAAGAATCGAAAAGAGGTGATGGGCTCGACGTTCCAAGGCCGCTGACAAGATTTTCGATTCGATAAATTCCAAGCCGTCATCAAGTCGAGGGAGATTGCTCATGACCGTCGGTGTTCCCAAGGAAGGATTTCCCGGCGAGCGGCGCGTGGCGCTGGTTCCGGTGGTTGTGCCCAATCTGAAGAAGGCCGGTTTCCAGGTCCTGGTGGAAGCCGGGGCGGGACTCGGTGCCGGCTATCCCGACGCCGACTACGTGGAGAAGGGCGCCACGCTCGCCGCCTCGCGCGCCGAGGTCTTCCAGTCCGCGGATATCATCGTCCAAGTTCTCAGCTATGGGTCGAACGATGTCACGGGCAAGGATGATCTCGGGCTGTTTCGCCGCGATCAAACGGTGATTGGTTTCCTTCGTCCTTTTGGCTCGATCGAATCAGCGCAACAACTCGCCGCCACGGGAGTCACCTCTTTTTCCGTCGAATTGATGCCGCGCATCACTCGCGCGCAAAGTATGGATGCGCTCTCTTCCATGGCCACGATTTGCGGCTATAAGGCCGTGCTGTTGGCTGCGGGCCGGTTGCCGCGCATGTTCCCGATGCTCACCACGGCTGCGGGCACCATCACGCCGGCGCGCGTCTTTATTATTGGCGCGGGCGTTGCAGGACTACAGGCGATTTCGACGGCGCGGCGGCTGGGCGCCGTGGCCTCCGCTTACGATCTGCGTCCCGCGGCAAAGGAACAGGTACAAAGCCTCGGCGGGCGCTTTATCGAATTGCCCATCGAGGCCAAGGACGCCGAAGACAAGCGTGGTTATGCAAAGCAGCAGGACGAATCCTTTTTCGAGCGGCAGCGCGAATTGCTGGGGCGCGTGGTGGCGGAAAGCGATGTGGTGATCACCGCCGCGGTGGTTCCCGGCAAGAAGCCCCCGGCGCTCATCACGCGCGCGATGGTGGAGCGCATGGCGCCGGGCTCGGTGATTGTGGACCTGGCCGCGGAGCGCGGCGGCAACTGCGAGTTGACCAAAGCCGGCCAGCGCATCATCGAACATGGCGTGACCATCATCGGTTACATCAATGTGGCGAGCACGGTGCCTTACCACGCCAGCCAAATGTACGCCAAGAACCTTACGGCCTTTCTGCTCCACTTGGGGAAGGATGGCAAGCTGCAAGTGAATCTTGATGACGAGATCACGCGCGATACTTTGTTGACGCGCGGCGGCGAAGTCGTGAACGCCCGGGTGCGGGAATTTTTCTCGCTGCCGGCGCTGGCCGCACAAAAGAGTTAGGCGCATGGTTTTGAGTGCTGAGGAAATTCTAAAAGGGAATTGTAAAGAGGAAGGGGCAGAGGGCGAGAAGTGATTGTGGATAATCCAAGAATCCCCACCACTTTCCATGATTACTCGCGATCCCCCTGTCCCCGACATCGGACAATTTGCCCCAGGCACCTGATACCTAGGAGGACTTTGTGTCGTTCGACCTGATTAACAGTCTTTATGTCTTCATGCTCGCGGGGTTCATCGGATTCGAGGTGATCCGGCGAGTGTCGCCGCTGCTGCACACGCCGCTCATGTCGCTCACCAATGCGCTCGACGCCATCGCGGTGGTGGGGGCCATTGTCATCGCCGGTGAAGCCAAGACTACGTTCTCGACGGTGCTGGGAACCATTGCCATCGTCGCGGCGATGAGCAACGTGGTAGGCGGCTTCCTCATCACCGACCGCATGTTAAGAATGTTCAAGTCCACCAAAACGAAAAAATCATGAGCCCCACTGCCACTCAACACATCATCGAAGTTTGCTATTTAATCGCCACGGCGCTGTTCATCCTGGCGCTCAAATGGCTCAGCGCCCCCTCGACGGCGCGGCGCGGCGTGTTGGCCGGTGAGATAGGCATGGCGCTGGCCATCGGCGGGACCCTATTCCACCACGGCATCGTCGAGTACAAGTGGATCCTGATCGCCCTGGTCCTGGGCACGATCATCGGCGTCCCCCTGGGCCTGGTGCAAATGACCGCCGTGCCGCAGCGGACCGCCCTCAGCCACGCGTGCGGCGCCCTTTGCGTGACCCTGGTGGGCACGGCGGAGTTCTATCTCCGCGCCCCGGACGTGCCCAAGTTCATGATGGCGGTGCTGGCGATGGAAGTCATTCTGGGAGGCCTCACCTTCACAGGCAGCTTGATGGCGGCGGGCAAGCTTCAGGAGGTCCTGCCCCAACGTCCGATCACTTACAAAGGCCAGAATCTCGTAAACCTTTCGCTGCTGGCCATCTCCATCCTGGTGGCGGCGCGGCTGGTGCTTCACCCTGACGAGAAGATGCTGTTTCCCCTGATCATTGGCATCCCGCTGATCTTCGGGGTGATGATGATCATCCCCATCGGCGGCGCGGACATGCCCACGGTGATCTCCCTGCTGAATTCCTACGCCGGACTCTCCGCCGCGGCCATGGGATTCGTCCTCGACTCGAAGCTCCTCATCATTGCCGGCGCCCTGGACGGTTCCTCGGGATTCATTCTTTCCGTGATCATGTCGAAGGCCATGAACCGCTCGTTCACGAACGTGCTCTTTGGAGCCTTCGGGCAGGTGCAGACCTCCGCCGCAACCGCCCACGAAGCCCGCACGGTGCGCAGCGCCACGGCGGAGGAGGCCGCCGGGATTCTCGCCGCCGCCAACAGCGTGGCCATCGTGCCCGGCTACGGCATGGCGGTGGCGCAGGCTCAGCACAAGGTGCGCGAACTCTTCGACGCGCTCTCCAAACGCGGCGTGGACGTAAAGTTCGGCATTCACCCCGTCGCCGGCCGCATGCCCGGCCACATGAACGTGCTGCTGGCGGAAGCCGATATTCCCTATGACCGCCTGCTCGACATGGACTCGATCAACCCGGACTTCCCCCAGACCGACGTGGTGCTGATCATCGGCGCGAACGACGTCACCAATCCCGCCGCGCGCACCGACCAGTCAAGCCCCATCTTCGGAATGCCCATCCTGGACGTCGACAAAGCGCGAACCGTGATGGTCATCAAACGCAGTATGAACCCCGGCTTCGCCGGCATCGATAACCCCCTTTACTACTTCGATAAAACCCTGATGCTCTTCGGCGACGCGAAAGGTTTTGTGGGAGACATCGTGCGCGAACTCACGGGTGGCGGGCACTGATCATTTTCGATTGCCGATTGTCGATTGAGGCGGCCGATTCCTAAATGTACCGTAGCGCGTCTATAACGGCATCGGCGTTGTCAAGCAATATTTCTCCGTTGGGGTGGCGGTGAGGTTTTTCTCGCGCCTTTCCCCTTGTGGGATTCGTTTTGGGCTCAAACCGACCAAGGCTCGCCTCCTCGAATCTCACGGTGGACCGCTGGGGTTCCACCACTCATCTATGCGATCCCGCTGCGCGTTTTCACCATCACGGGCGGCGGGCACCATGATTCACCGTGCGACCTCCCCGCCGTCGTGCGGGGAGGCCCGGCGCCCAATCAGACCGTCGGTTCCGCTTTGGGCGGAACCACCGCGCTACCCGGGCTGCCGGACATGTGAACGAGCTGCGTGTAATTGTGGCGCGTACGCAGCATCCAGAACAACCGAACTGCCAGACGGCGGGCGACAGCGATTTTCGCCACGGCGCTCGTCTTCTGTTTCTTCAAGCGTTGATAAATGCGGCGCAACTGCGGATCCAGGCGCGCCGCCGTCTGCGCAGCTTCCACCAGCAGCCAGCGCATCATCGTGTTCCCTTGCTTACTAATCGAGCCCAGGCGCTGCCGGCCACCCGAGGAGTTCTCGCGCGGATTCAGTCCCCAATAGCTCACCAGCTTGCGACTGTTGGAGAAGCGCTCGACGGGTCCCACCGTCAGTACGAAGGCCAGGGCCACCACCATGCCCACTCCCGGATGGGTGCGCAGCAGTGCCACCTCCTCGCGCGCGCGGCCGGCTTCTTCCACCGCCCGGTCCAGTTCCCGCACCTGCTCGTCCAGCCGGTCCAGCGACTCCAGCAGTTCTTTTCGCCGCCGCGCCGCCCAGGGCAACAGTGCGAGGCTCTCAAGTTCTTTCCTTCCTTTCACACTCCACAGCTTGCCCTTCCGGCACACCCCCTGGCTGATCGCCAGGGCGTGCAACTGGTTCTTCACCTGGGTGCGCGCCCGCACCTGCTTCATCCGATGCACCAGCAACTGCCGCAGATCGCGCTCTGCCAGGGAGGGAACCCAGATGCGCGGGAAGCGCCCGGTGCGCAGCAGATCCAGCAGCAGCTCGGCGTCGCGGCAATCCGTTTTCTGATAGCGTACCTCGCTGGCCCGAATGCGCGCCGCGTCGCCCACCCACAACTCGTGCCCCAGTTCTCCCATCAACCGCTCGAACCAATGCGCGGGAAACGTCGCTTCGATCCCCACCACCGTCCCCCGCGGAAACTGCGCGTAGAACTCTTTGACTTCCTTGCCCTCGTGCTCCAACCGCCGCTTCTTGATCTCTCCCGTTTCCTCCTCGATCCAGGCCACCACTTGGTTGCGCGTGTGCACGTCACATCCGATAAAATGCTGCATGGCTTCGGCTCCTTTCCCGGCTCGCCTTGGTCGTTGAGCACTTCCAAGTCTACCGGACTGGAGCCGATGCCGTTATCCAATCAGACCTGCTCTTTAGGTCCGCGGCCCTTCTGTCGGACGAACCGCGGAATACAAAACAGGTCCGCGCTATCTTGCCTGCTGCTTCTATTGCCACAACTCAAGGCGGGATGTAGAATCTTTCCAGGATTAGCCAACATGATTGACCGCCAAGCTCGCGACGCCATGTCGGAAGCGGTTCAGTCCTTCATGGACCAGAGAATCGGCTCTGACAAGTTTGACCATACGCTCGACCAGATCGCAAGCACCACACAAGACGGGTCGGTGCGAGCAGTTAGGGATGCCTTGTGGTCTTTCTACTCCGACACGGAGGATCACAAAATCCGCGCCACGAAGGAAGTATGGGATTGTGTCAACCGTCTCCGCCTCGTTCTCGCCTCCAATGTGGAGGCTGAATGGTACCGTACTGGGCGGCGATGGAACATTTACAAAACCTTATTCGTGGTCTGTCTGGCTGGGTTTGGAGTGGTCGGGGTGTGCGCAGGTTTTGGAAAGGTCTTCGTTCTCTATTGGTTTCTCTCTGGCTTTGTGACATGCACTCTCTTGTGGGTCTGGAATCGCAACGAAATCAAGCCCTGGTCGCCTGATATTCCCATCTTTCCGTTTCCTTCAGTCCGTGCCATTTTCTCCGCCCGCCGGCAGGTGCCAAATTTCGCCAGAAAGCGATACCCTAAGTCAATGGCGCGCAAGGCAAAGCTGCATGGCTACCTGGACAACATGATGTGGTTTCTCCGCCTTCCACTATGGGTACTAATGGCTCCACTCGCATTATTCTTCCTGGCCTTACCGATTCGGCGGCAGGAAATGAGATTGAAAATGCCGGGGGACACCGCGTAGACGTGCCTCTGACAAGTCTTCGTCAGCGGGCAGGGCTCGACTCGAATAAAACCTTCCCATCTTCCGGGGTGACGAATTCGACGCCGCCCACCTGGTCGCTGCCGAAATATCGGCGTCTTTTCATGCTTCGGGTGTCGCGAAGCGATGACCGACTGTTCTGTGGGTCCGCTTATTTACTTGGAAAAGCGTGACACAGCTTCTTCGCTTCGTTGGCGAATGATCTTTGCAACGTCAACGGCAACGGGCTGTTTCGCCTCTATCATGCTCAGACCTTTTATGACAGACGTTGCCAGTTCCGGCACGCGCTGTTTTACCAGCGGCTTGGCAAGGCCGGCTTCAGCAGCCAAGGTCTCGAAATGACGCGGGGAAATGCGGCGAGAGAGATATTCCCCGCCAATCTTCATGGCCATTTTTTTGCTGAGCTCCGGATAATAAACCGTACAGACGAGATCATAGAGTGGCGAAAACCTTGCCTCGGAGCCTGCAACTGGATAGACGAGTGAAAAATTCTTTGCGTGCGCATCGTTATTGCCGATCAGATAATTAAATATGACAGCCTCCAGCAGGCGTTCGAGGTCGATGACCGGAGCCGTTGAGACTTCACGTAATAGATCAAAGCATTGTTTGAGCGAAGGACCGCCTTCGCTTTGATACTTCTTTTCTGAAACGATCCCGGAGGCCTGGCAGAAGTCCTCCTGATGCAGCCGTTCATAACGCTCGGAACCATCGGAAGACCGGATAACGAATCGATCATACCGCTCCACCAGGATGTAATCCATTCCATCGATATTTCTGGTCTCAGCCTTGGCAACGAAAAGACCCGCCGTCTTGGCAAGGTCGAGGCACAGCATCTCGTTGAAGATGAGACCCGCGAAACGCTCGTTTGCGGGTTTCAGAACGTGGGTGCTCGGCGCTCCGCCGAGGGGGATCGAGATCCTGTCGCCGGAGACTTTTACCGCGACCTTGTCCTGCGCTCCGGCAAGCGACAGGCGCACATCCGCGTCGCCCGCCAGCAGGGGGCGCCGTGGAAGCGTTTTCAGCATATCGGCCAACTCTTTATCTGAAAGGTCTCGGTAGCGATCCTCGCGCTCCGGCAATGGTTCGCCCGCGTGCTGAAAGGTTACCGCGCCCGCGCATTCCCCGCCGATCTGTTCCAGCATGGCAAAATCATTCTTGGCGCTGATGCCAAGATTCTTGGCAACGATTTCGCGCAGTTTTTGTTCTGGTAGAATGCCGCCGAAAAATCCACTGCACTCTTTGCGGGTGAACCGCTCTTTTCTGAGCGGCAGGGAATGCGAGAGGGGCATCGCTGCCGGGTTTTCCCGCCAGCTCTCCGCATAATCAAAAAACATCTGCCCATCATCGTCCTGTATGAGATGCCCGACGAGATCGCGGTGCAGATATACATCGAGGGTTCTTGCCATTGCTTATCCCTTCCTTGCCGCCGGTGGGGTGAACTCCATTTTGATTCCCAGGGTATGCAGGACGGTCAGGGCCTTCCCTAACTGACAGGTCGGTTTGCCCTGTTCCAGTTCTATAATGAAGCGCAGGCCCGTACCCGAGGTTAGAGCCAGGCGTTTCTGCGTAACGCCCAGGCTCTTGCGCGTCTTCTTGACGAGTTCACCGATTTGCTGTGCTGTGTAGTTCATGGCTCTTAATATTCCCGTACGGTAATGTTAGGACAGTTCCGGGACTTAATCAAGCATTTATTCCCGATCGGGAATATTCTGGAGTTGAGCTTAATAGATTGGGATAAATATTCCCGATCGGGAATATTTAATGCCAAGCCTGCTGTTCCCGATTGGTCCCATACGAAGAGAAAACCCTCATGCTCTTCGGCGACGCCAAAGGCTTTGTGGGCGACATCGTGAGAGAGTTGACGGGCGGCGCCGGCCACTGACCCATTTTCGATTGCCGGTTTTCGATTGCTCCATCCATAAGCCCCGAAGGGGCGCGCTAACAGTTGTGCGTGTGCGGTCACGATTTCCTTGTGGTTCGCGAGAGCCCGAGGTAAGATATTCTTACCATGGAATTGAAACTTTCTACGAAGGGCCAGATCGTTCTAGCCGGGGCCATTCGCCGCAAACTCGGCCTCCAACCTGGCGACTCGCTCGACGCAAAAGTGCAAGCCGGGCGCGTCGTGTTGACGCCGCGGAAAACGCGCTTCTCCAGGGCGACCCTGCGCGTTGACCCCCTAACCGGTCTCCCGGTTCTCAGCGCTGGGGTGGGTGCTCCGCGTCTCAGCAGCAAGCAGGTTCGCGAGATTCTGGCGGACTTTCCATGAAATACCTGTTGGACGTCAATGCCCTGATCGCCTTGGGTTTTCTTGAACACGAATTCCACGAACGGGTTGCCCGCTGGGTGCAGAGGTTGGCCACCAAGGGAACCCCGGAACTTGCCACCTGCTCGATTACCGAGTTGGGTTTCGTCCGAGTCCTCGCCCAAGTGCCGCAGTACGGGTTTACCGTGCGGCAAGCCTGCGATCTGTTGCAGCGGCTGAAGGCCGCAGGAAGGGTGAACTTTACGTTGATCCCTGACGCCCAGGACATTTCGCATCTCCCCCGTTGGGTGAAGACCGCGAAACAGACCACGGACGGCCACCTAGCGCAACTCGCCGGCGCCAACAGCGCAGTGCTGGCAACGCTGGACAGGGGGATTCCGCAAGCATTTCTGATCCCCGTACGAGGATATTGATGTCGTGATAGGGGGAGCGGCCTCCCCTTCCACGGCCCCCGATGCCCATCCTGGACGTGGACAAGGCACGAACCGTGATGGTCATCAAGCGCAGCATGAACCCCGGCTTCGCGGGCATCGATAACCCGCTGTACTACTTCGATAAAACCCTGATGCTCTTCGGCGACGCCAAAGGCTTCGTGGGAGACATCGTGCGCGAATTGACGGGCGGGGGGCGTTGACAATTTTGGATTTGCGATTTTGGATTTGCGATTAGCTTCATGTACCGTAGCGCGAACCTGCTGTTTAGGTCCGCGGCCTTTTGACAGACGAACCGCGGACCTAAAGAGCAGGTCCGCGCCACACTGCTTGACGTCGAATATCAATCGGGGGTAGCATTCTGGTCAGTGCAGAGTGCACGGTCTTGGGACCGAAAGGAGACAGGTCCCAAGCCTACCGCCGCAGCGGCCTCCTGTTTCAGTAATTGTCAACGAGAAGGAGGTGCAGCATGTGTCTTACGACACTCGACACAACCCACCCAGGCAATTCAGTTCTGGGACATTCCGGGATGACGCGCTTCGTCCGACTTGCAGCGGTTTTTCTGTTGTTCCTCTGTCCTGGCCGGCTGGAGAGTCTATTCTGCAACGATGCCATATTTTCGGGGGACGGGGAAACCCTATTTCCGGTAAAGACCGCGGACATCCAAATGGTGACTGACTCGGTTGTGATCAAGCGCGGGTACGGGCTTGGGTGGACCGTGGAAGTTGTAGCAACTTTCAAAAACTCAGGCCCTGACACGGTGGTGCAGATTGGTTTTCCGTTCGAGTATGAGACACCTGAGACCGCGGGTACCGAATTCGAAGGTGAATATCCGGTCACACCGGATTTCAGGGCTTTCGTCAATGGCCAATCTGTTCCTGTTACGCCGAAACGAGGAGTTTTGGCTCCAGACAGCGACATACCCTACGCCCTCGTCTACTTATTTGAGGTCAGCTTTCAGCGCGGAGAGTCCAAGACGATCAGACACACCTATACCGTTGGTGGGATCGAAATGAATTCCATGGGAGGCGCGCGTTTCACGTACGTCCTGAAAACAGGTTCTCTCTGGAAAGACTCGATTGAGAAACTGTCCATCACTCTTGAACTCGACAAGAAGGATGCATCCTATTGGCAGTCCGTTTCCCCTGCCGAGCAGAAGGCGGTGGAACAAGACGGAAAGCTACATCTCTATTGGACATACGAAAATATCAAGCCGCGTTTTGATCTAATCGTTGAGCACTTGACCTGCGTTCCTTTCGACATTTCTCTGGACGAGTTACAGAACGACCCGGGTTGCTTGCTCTGTGAGTTGTTGCACCACCCTGAGGTTTCGGTCGACGAGTTGTTGAAACACTCAAAATCCTCTCTCGATGAACTGTTGAAACAAGTTGGTCCGCCACTAGAACTAACACCCGAGTCGGCTCGGTATTTTCGCAACTTGGCCTATGCGCGATACGGATATCCCTTCAAAAATCCGTTCGTGCGTGCCCAGTTCTACACCGGCGGCAATTTCAAGGAGAATCCCGCGTTTGACATGTCAATGATCAAGCCAAATGATAGGAAATTCATCGACCATCTAAATCGATTCGAGAACAAACAGCGTTGAAGAGCGCGTCGCCGCGGCGCGCCCTCTTCTCGTCGCAGGAGAGGCAGACGGGGGAATTCCTTGTGGTAAGGGCTGTTCTCGAATCATTTTGGTAACCCTTAGAAAGGAGTTGGGCGCCGCGATAGCTGGCTGAGGAATCGCAGTCACAAACCCTTCCCCAATAACGAGGGTGTATCCAAGGCGCACCGAGAGAGAGCATTGTCTTGATGCCGCCGGCACTGTCAACCCTCAGCGTTTCTTTCTTCTTGTCATCTGCCACTGGTAGATTCGTTCTACACGGCTGCTCGAGTTCTCTCCCCGGTCCTCTCTTACGACTCGCCCCTCCCCGCCCAGACTGGTTTTCCCGTCTCCTGATTTCACGACAAACTCGGGATGGATAATTTCCGGTTTGGGACCTTTTATTGACGGAAACTGCTGTCTCCCTGTTACCTTTGACAATTGCGAGAGAAATTCTGCCATGCCATGGGGGCTGGCTGGCGCATCAGAGCGAGCCCAGCTCCCATACGCGGACTTACTGTGGAGTGCCGCCATTTCAGCCACTCAACGCAACCAGCCGTTCTGGCCGAGTTGCTTCCAAGCGGCGGGGACGTGCTCCGGCTTAAAGGTAGTAGCCTTATGCGGATTCCAATCGCGCATTCCAGCGATGGCGCTTTCAGGATTGTCGGCTGGCGGAGAGCCGTTGGGTCCCCCCTTGTGTGCCAACCAGTGCACTGTGGCCAGCAACTCCATGCCGTAGGGAGTCTCGAAACCTTCAATGAGGCGGCTGACCCGGTCGAGGCGAGCGCGGGATTCAGACTTATCGGTGAGGAAGTTCGAGGCCTCTTCGACCGCGCCGGGCAGGAGGCCGATCTCCGCATCCGGCTTCCGGCGGTCGCCGTAACCGCGGATAAAATGGCCCTCCATCACTTCCAGCACCTTGTTGAGATTGGGAGCGTAGGGGCCATAGTGGCCCGTGTCTCTCGCCGCTTCATTTTGAGATGCTGACAGATATGTTGATGCTACCACCTCATACTGGGCAAGACGCAGAGCCCAAAATCCGGGCTCTGCGCCAGCCAGCGGTGAGAGTGTCACTTCTCTGGCGACTTGAATGCCGAGCGCAGCTTGTCGGCGAATGTCCCGAAGCCCTCGGCGGAAGCAGCATTGCGCTCCGTCCACTCGCGCACTTCCTCGGCCTCGCGCGCCTCCATGACTGCCTTCGCACTCAGGCGGATGCGCCGGCCTGACGGATCAACTTCCAGCACGATCACCTCGACGTCCGCGCCGACCGGAAAGGCTCGCCGGAGATCGCCTTCCTTCGCGATGCCGGTTTCGCTCAAAGGGATGACACCAGTACGCCCGGGGGCCAGGAAGACGAACACGCCGAAGTTTTCGTGTCGCTCAACCTTTCCCGTCAGGCGCGCGCCCGGAACAATGCCAAGCCGGGCTCCCGTAGCCCCCTCGGCCCGTGCCCAGGCTTCCTGAACGAGCGCCACGCCGATCCGTTTCTGCTCGAGGTCGATGGCTAAAATCTCGAAGGTGGCCGTCATCCCCGGAGCGACCTGACCCGACCAACCTCCCGCTCGTCCGGTCGGCTCGAACGTGGAAGCATGGGCCAGCGCCTCGATGCCCGGCTCGAGCTCCACGAATGCGCCGAACTTCGCGACGCGCGTGACGCGGCCAGGCCGCCGTTGGCCTACTTCGTACACGTCGCTCACTCTCGACCAGGGGTCGGCAGAGAGTTGCTTCAACCCGAGCGATATCTTCTGCTTTTCCGCGTCCACGCGCAGGACCTTGACCGTGACCTCCTCGCCCGCTTTGACGATCTCCGAAGGGGCCGATACGCGGGACCACGCCATCTCGGACACGTGGACCAGCCCCTCGACACCTGCGCCGAGATCGACGAACGCGCCGAACTCGCGGACGGAGGTGACACGGCCGGTCATGACGGCACCGGGAACGATCTTGTCGCGGACCTTGGCGGCGTTCGCCCGCTGCTCGTCCTCGAGGAGCGGGCGACGGGCGACGACGAGGTTCGAGCCGCCTTCCTTATACTCGATGATCCGGAATTGGTAGACATGCCCGGCGTGCGCCGACGGGTTCGCGCCGCGGACGTCGATCTGGGAAATCGGGCAGAACGCGCGACGCCGGCCGATACGCACCTCGTAGCCGCCCTTTACCTCCCGTTCGACCTTCCCTTCCACCGGCAGGCCGCTTTGAAAGGCGGCTTCGAACTGCCGATCGCTCGCGGCCGCTCCCGCCAGCCTGCGGGAGAGCGTCAGCCCACCTGACGTCGATACCACCATCGCCTGAACGCGATCGCCCAGCGCGACCTCGATCTTGCCCTCGGCGTTCTTCAGTTCGGCGATATCCATGACCGCCTCACCCTTGCGTCCAACGTCGACTAACGCCACCTCCGGGCCGATGGCGACGATCCTGCCCTCAACCAGTTCGCCTTGATCGAGGCGCTTGGCCTGGGTCGAAGCCTCGAACATCGCGGCAAAGTCTTCCGCGGGATCACTCATGGCACGCTCCTCGTCATGATTGCGCTTCGCCCGCCGGCACGCATTCCCTCGCGCGTGCACGAACGGACACCCAGCGATTGTACCAGCAGGATCGAATCATAAGAAGACGAACTCAACAGCCGGCCAGCAGCAACCCAGTCGGTTCCGGCGCCGCATTCGGTATAGCCGGAGCTATTGTGGCTGCACAGGCCATGCAGAGCATGTTGTTCTGGATACCCCCCCCTCGATGCTCGAACCTAATTCATCACAGGTGCAGTACTCATCGTCCTTATCGCCGCCGCCACCCTGCTGCCGGCCAAACGGGCAGCGAGTATCGAACCCACACGCGCGCGGCGATCCGAATAAGCCAGCGCCTATCCATGGCATTTTGGATCATCGGAGAATCGTTCATTGTGGGGTTTTTATATCTTCTTTGGCCCGTCGGTCAGATTCTCGGAGGCTTAGCGCCCGTATAACGGCCTACTTGTGGAAGTCCAGTCCCTGACTCCCCCGAAGTCGCCAAACGGTAAAAGTGCCTCACGCATTCAAACTCCCGAGATACGGGGTTCTGGAAAATTGCCAGGGCACTTCGAGCCCCAACAGCTTAAGTTAGCGCTTATGGGCGGGAGAAGGTGTGAAAAAATTGATTTTACTTATTTTGGCACTCTTTATTTTCATTGATTTACATTGTGGATAACATGCCAAGAATCGATTTTTTCACAGCTTCGGACGCCCGTGCCACAGGGGACAGGAGGCCCGCGCTCCGTCCCAGGGATCGTCTTTCACTTCGCTGTTGCGCACCCAGTTAAGGTCGGCGAACTTCCGCGCTACAGTAAGCATGGGATTCGAATGGGACGCGGCATGGGGTCGACAAGAATTTCGCCTGGGCAGATTTGCCGCAGGGCGGGCAAGTTCGCGCTCTTCGCGTTCTGGTTGCTCGCCGGCTCTCTTCACGCCCTCCCCAGCGCCGCGCCGCAACCCCCGGCGCCTGAGCTGGGTTTTGTTTTCCGTACCCATAGGAAGGCCTTTGCGTGTCCGTCACTCGACCGCAGGGGGGAGAGAAAAATGCGCGCGGCGGACCGAAGGGTTCGCCGCGCGCACGCCATGACGAACAGCCTGCCTACCCTCGCGCCAGCCGCGTGCCCCACGACTGGGCGCGCCTGGGCAGCGCCATGGTCGGCTATGCCCGGTCGCGCCCAGTCCCCGATGGCCTGCCGGTGCCCCGGAGGAGGACGCGACAAGGATCACAGCCGAAGCTTAATTTCCCTTAGACCAGCATATGGGCGGTCTCTTCCTCCCGGGGTGTTTCGGGTGCCAAGTAAGGCATCCAAGGTTCTTCGTAAACCACCTGATAGCCCCGAACGTGTGCTTCGATGTCATGATAGTAATGGACATGAAGAATGCTGGCCGGCTTGGTCTCCTCCGCCCAACTATTAAATGCTGCTTCCAAAACCAGCCGATTGGAAACATCCGGGGTTATGATCGTTGTGGCCTTAAAGGATTTATCCTGCATTTAAAATACTCCTTGACCAGAGAGAGTTTCCGCAGTGCGCCCCTGGGGATACCCCACCCCCTCCTACCCTCCCTGCCAGCGCACCGGGACTTAGGCTGTTCAATCTTCTTTATCGGCGGATGCGGGGGAAACTTGAGTTAAATGTTTCTCATCTCAGGGGGCGAAGAAGTTGGCGCGGAATCTCGGGCGAGTGTCGCGCGGCCACGAGCGTCGGGCGTCGGAGGAATAGCGCCTTGCCGATTTAACGTTGCCCACCTCAGGCGGCGTATTCATGGACGGCTTCGTACATCGCCAGGATATTTGCCGTGGGCGTATTGGGTTGAAGGTTATGGCAAGGCGCCACCACGTATCCTCTACCCATGCGGAAAATGCGGATGTTATCGGCCACTTCCCGTTTCACGTCTTGGGGGGTGCCGAAGGGCAGGGTTTGCTGATTATCCACGCCGCCGTGAAATATCACGGACTTGCCGAAATCCCGCGCCAGTTCCTCGCGACCCATTCCAGCGCAGCGCCACTGGATGGGATTGAGGATATCGATGCCGAGGTCGATCAGTTCGGCCAGAAGGGGCCGGATGGCGCCGTCATCGTGGTGCATGACCTTGGCGCCATAGGAGTGCGCGAGATCGATCATCTTCCGCATCCGGGGCTTGAGGAAGCGGCGGAACGATGCCGGACTCATCAGCAAAGTGGCCTGCGTGCCGAGGTCTTCGGCGACGTAGATGACATCGATCAGCCCTTGGGCCGCCTCGAGGGTGCGGCGAATGATCGACTCGTGGAAGTCATAGATGCGCTCCAGGGCGGCCTCCGCCACCTCGGGGTTGAGGGCGAGGTCGGTGAGGGCCTGTTCCATGCCCCGCAACCGGCTGTAGACGTAGAACGGCTCGTAGCACCCGCCGAGGATGGGGTATCCGTGCCACGCTTCGCACTTGGCGCGCAGGCCGTCGATGTCAAACCGTGAGGGATCCGGCCAATCGAAGCGCTCCACATCCGCCGCGGTTTCGGCTTTCGCCAGGGGGTTGGTGGCGGCCTCTTCGTAAGTGCCCAGGCCATCCCCGTAGGATATGTTCGTGACTTCCACGTGCCAGAGGCTCCACATCGATGGGGTGTGCCAGGTGTCTTCTTTGGCCAGCGGATGGGTGGGGCCGAGAAGCACCAGCTTGTCGATTCCCAGCCGCTCCCAGAGCGCTCGTTCCGAAGCGCATCCTAACTCTTTGAGCAGCCGGTTCGTGACCTCGGCCGTCCCCCAGTAGTCCGAGAGAACATGGTCGGAAGTTTCCCCCGCGAAGAGGGCCAGCCAACGGTCACGAGGTGTCAACATTGCAGTCTCCCTGGTAGCAGGTCAATGGGACGTAGAGGCGGCTTGTACGCCGCCAGTTGGCGAGGCAAGCTCGCCGCCGCAACATCCCATTGATCCCCTACCATTGCCTTTGGATTCGTCGCGGTGCAGGAGGAGGGTCGGTACCCTTGCAACCTTCATGAGCCTTTCCTTCAGCCCCGGGACAAGAATTGGCAAAACGTTGCGACGGCGCATTTCGCCAGCGATGGCGTTTCCGTCGCGGCCTGATTTTAGCACAGGCTTTGGCCGCCCGTGGCGCGACAATTGCGATAGGTTCATGTTCTCACCTGACAAAGCCGATAACCGATCCGGGGAAGTGTGGACGACCCGGCTAACGTTGAGCGGGCAGAGCTGCCCGCCTTTCCACCCTGGCGTTTTGCCTCTTCTCGTCGCTCGCCACTCATCACTCGTCACGGCTTTTGGAGTGTCTTGCGATCTGAGATGAGTGATTCAGTTCCCCGGTCTGACCTCTGCTTGCCGCTCGCCACGAATCACCCAGAACTGATTTGGTCATCGGGCTATCGAAGACCAACTCCATACTCAGCCGATGGATTGATGGGCCGATGAGCCGATGAGCCGATTCTTGGTCCGCCTTCGCCCCGTTTTATCGCCTAAACGGTGCATTCTGGGCCCGGAAACCTCACCGATTGTTGTCGATTATCGCGAAATTCAGGAATTTTCGTGCAAAAAGCTGCATTTTAGGCATGACATTTTGTCGTTCTCGCCTTGTTTTCATGCACATCCCCGGAGGTTGTTTCATTTTTAACATCTCTAAGGGTCAGCGCCCCGTTTCGGACCTTCATGAGCGTGTGGGTGAGCCGCCACCAAGGGAGGCCCTCCGCGAATCGGCCATCGAAAATCGGCCTTCGAAAATCACCCGCCGGCGGGAGTCTTGGAAGTGCAGTGGACAGTGCATTGTGGCTGGTTCGCGTTTTGGAGCCAGGAGCCTGCTTACCGCTTACGGCGCGCCGCATCCTGTTGACCGCCTCCCGCCGGGCATCTGCTCTCTGCTTCTTTCCACAGCCGGGCGCCCGCCCGCGGCTACTGGGCTCATCAACTAGTATAACATGGCTATTTTACTTGTCAAGGAAAAAGAGGCTACGGTAGTGCCCTAGTTTGAACGTAGCGCCGCCCTCTGGGCGGCTCAATGCCGGCTGGAAGCCGGCGCTACCTCGAAATTAGGACACCACCGAGGGTACATCGATAAATTGATGAATAAAGCGGGGGACGGTGTCAGGTACCGTTTCGAGGGCGCCCGGGGTTGCGCAGGGGTGTTTTCCAATCCGGATTGCGCGACCGCCTGAGACACCCACGGCTCCGAACCATATGGCCTGATTCTTTTGATGGCATAGCGGATATTCTCAATTTCTTCCCGGCCCTGCAAGTGTTTAAGCCACTGCCGGTAAGGGTCGGGCCCCAGCACCGGCCAGGGGAAAGAAAAAAGGTACCTGACACCGTTTCCCTCACCGTTTCCCACCACCGTTTCCCACTGACACCGTTTCCCACAAAGCACTGACCATGGCCCACTACTTTCCTCCCTTCCGTGCGGCGGTGTTTGCCCGTTCGGCCGCAGGCTGGACGGCGTCCGCTTTGGATACTTCCAATCTCCGGACTTTCGCCTCGAGTCCGCGGATTTGCGACCTCTCTTGCTGAATCCCGCTCTGCTGCTGTTTTACGGCTTCCACCAACAGCGCGATGAGCCGGGCGTAGTCGATCCCGCGCGCGTCCTTGCCGTTGTCTTCATAGCTGACCACTTCCGCCATCACTTTCCCCACTTCCTCCGCGGTCATGCTGATGTCCTGCTTGCCGTTGGCGGTGTAGGTGCACAAGACGCCGCTCGGGCGCGGCGCGCTTTTGCCGGCAAGCGCATCTTGTATCACTCGCGTCCGTGACACCAGTTGCCCGATTTGCTCCTGCTGGGCCTTGATTTCCTCCGCTTGTTCTTGAATGAGCCCTTGCTGCTGCTTAATGGCATTCAACATCGCCCAAAGGATGGGATCGTTGTTCACGATGCGGTAACCCTGGCTGTCCTTGGTCACCGCCTCGGGAATAACCTTTTCGACCTCTTGCGCCACAAAACCGACATGTTCGTCGCGGTCCGCGATGCCCAGAGCGTTATTCTCCTTGTAGCGATAGTAAATGGGATTCAGCTTCAGAACTTTGGGCAGGCCCGCCCGGAAGTTGTCGCCGACGGTCTTCAATCGAGCATCGGAGAATGTGCCCCAGGAACCGCCGCCGGGTTTGTCGGCGCTGCCGTTGACGGTCAGCATGTTGTCGGGGGACCCGGTCCCAATGCCGACGTACCCGGTTGACGAACCCACCGTATTCAGGAGAGTGAAGCGATTGCCAGCATAGTTGATGTTTAGAGGTACGCCGAAGGACTCGATGTCGACTCCTGAGCCATAGTCGAATAGCGCCAACCCCTTCGTGCTGTTGTTCCCGATCAGAAGCGTGTCAGCGTTCTGAGCGTTGTTCTCGTCGATTTGAAGGGTGGCGATCGGGCTGGCGGTGCCGATGCCCACGTTCACGCCGGAGGTCGCGCTGTTAACGCCATTGATGCTTCCCAACACCAGCGAATTACTTGCCGATACCACAGCGTTTGCCCCGATCGCCGTGGCGTTATTCAATTGAGTTGATGTGCCCGGTCCCGATTGGAATCCGATGAAGGTATTGTTGGCCCCTGTCTTGTTGGCATTGGCGAGGTTCGTCGTCGATCCGGCGTCATAACCTACTGCCGTGTTATTGACTCCCGGGCAGTCGTAACCGGTGTATTGGTAACAGTTAAAACCTAGTGCTGCTTCGCCTACGGCGGTGTTTGCTACGCCGGAGGTGTTTGCGCTGAGCGCAAAGATCCCGATGGCAGTGTTGTCACTGCCCTCTTTGTTGTCTTGAAGCGCGTAGTCGCCGCTGGCAGTGTTGTCGTTGCCCGAAGTGCTGGAGAGGAGCGCGGAGACGCCGCTGGCGGTGTTGTAGCTGCCCTCTTTGTTGTTTTGAAGCGCGAAGTCGCCGCTAGCAGTGTTGCTCGCACCCGTCATGGTGAAATTGCCTGCGCTCTGGCCAACAAAGGTGTTAAAGCTTCCAAAGCTATGCGCAAACGGATTGCCACCCAGCGTGATGACTCCTACTCCTGATCCCGTCGTATTCGGCAAAGCCAGGTTGCCGCCGCTGATCGTCTGCGTGCCGGCAAAAGTGTTGGGCGTGCCAAGCTGAGGGACCTTGGTGGTATCCAGACCAAGCGTGGTGCCGCCGCCGAGCACGACCACGCCGCCGCCTGTCAGGTCGGTGCCGGCAAGGATGGTCAGCGACGGATTGGCCAGCATGGCGTTGGTGACGCCGCCGGCGGCAATACTCAGGGTGCCGCTAGTGGTGATCGGGCCGCCGGTCAAACCTGCTCCGCTCCCGACGCTGGTTACCGTACCCGCGCCGGGAAACGTCTGTCCAGCGGCGAAAGTCACCGGACCGCTGAAGTTCCCGGTACCCTGCACATCCAGTGTGTACTGTGGCGTGGGTGTGCCAATGCCCACTTTGACCGCGTTGCCGCCCGTCCCCCCCAACACCAAGGCGTTGCTGGCGGACACCCAAGCGTTTGCCCCTATGGCCGTGGCGTTGTTCAATTGAGTTGATGTGCCTGGCCCTGAGTTGTAGCCAATAAAGGTGTCGTTGGCTCCGGTGATGTTGCCGTTCGCAAAGTTCGTGGTCACGCCGGCATAAACGCCCACGGCCGTATTATTGGAGGCGGTACAGGCCGTAGGAACGTTGTAACAGTTTTGGAAAAGCGCGCCACCTCCGACCGCGGTATTGTTGCTTGCCGTCGTGTTGTAAGACAGACTGGCCTCTCCCACCCCGGTATTGCTGTAGCCCGTCGTGTTGTCAAATAAACTGTCCGCTCCCGCGGCGGTGTTGTAGTAGCCGGTGGTGTTGAACCAAAGGGCCTTATACCCGGTTGCGGCGTTGTCGTGGCCCGTGGTAGTGGAAGCGAGGGCGTAGCCCCCGCTGCCAGTGTTCTCGGTGGCCATGGAATTCATGCTGAAATTCCCGGAGCTCCCTCCCACGAAGGTGTTGGACCCGTCACCGTAACTATGGACAAATGGAACGCCATTCAGCGTTATGACTCCCCCTCCTGCTCCTGTTGTACTGGGCAAAGCCAGGTCGCCACTACTGATGGTTTGTGTCCCGGCAAAGGTGTTGGCCGTCCCAAGCTGGGGCACCTTGGTGGTATCTAGGCCAAGCGTGGTGCCGCCACCGAGCACGACCGCACCGCCACCCGTCAAGTCGGCGCCGGCAAGGATCGTCAGCGACGGATTGGCCAGCATGGCGTTGGTTACCCCGGCGGTGGCGATGCTCAGGGTTCCGGTCTTGGTGATCGGTCCGCCCTTCAGTCCCGCGCCGGTCGCCACACTCGTCACCGTGCCGGCGCCGGGGTAGGTCTGCCCGGCTTTGAAAGTCACCAAGCCATCAAACTTCGCCGTCCCATTCACTTCCAGGACGGCCCCCGGGGTGGTGGTCCCAATCCCTACGCTGCCGTTGAAGTAGTTGGTCCCGCCCGCCGAGTACACCCCGTAGGCGCCCGGCACCACGGCCGTGGGACTGGCGATGTACAGCCCGGTGAATTTCGAGAACGTGCCCGTGTTCGAAGGCGCGTTCACGTACACCCCATACCCGTTGGTGATGGTTCCCGTGGAGGCGTTCGACAGGCTCGCGTAAACTCCATAGGCGTTGGTAATCGTGCCGGCGGCCTGGTTGACCACCGCGCCATTCAACCCGAACCCGCTGGTCACCTTGCCCGTGCCATAGTGATCCAATTCGGAATTCAAGGCATAGAGGTTGCCGAAGAAGTTATGAGTGTTGCCGGTCGCCGTCTGGAGGTTCGAAAAGAGCCCATCGGCGGACGCCGTGGAGGTGGCCGTGGGGCTGAGGGTGGTCAAGGCCCGCTGGCCCAGCAACGATCCGGTGGCGGCGGTGGAGGCAAACTGCACATCCAGCAAGGCGCCCGGCGTGGCCGTGCCGCCCACCGCGACGCCGGTCCCGGTGTCCCGGATCAAAGAGTTCTCGATATTGCAGGCGGTGGTGAACTTGGCCACGGTGTTGGCGGTGGCCGCGCCGTCGCTGGTGACCGCGGTGCAGGCCGTCAGCGGTTGCGGCGATGAGGTGCTGCCCGCGGCGTTCGCTGGGCCGCCCGCCGAGGTGCTGGTCGCGGACGCGGAAGAAGGCGCGGCGATTCCCGCCACCTCCACCGTCGTCGGCGCTCCCGCCAAGGCGTAGGCGGAGGCCGGCTTGCCGCCCAAGGTTTCCGAGTCCACCGCCTTCAGGGCATAGGGCACGGCGGCCAGGAGCACGCGCGGCAATTCCCCGGCTCCGGACAATTGCGGCTGGACCCCCAGCCACAACGCCTTGCCGCTGGTGAACAGGTCAAGGGGTAAACCTCCCGGAGAAGCGGCGCCGAGGATCACCACGTACTGACCCTGCTCATCCAACTGGACCTTCTGCACCTCCGACCAGAGCGGAGCGCCGCCCTCCTGGAGCCCATAGAGCGAAAAGGTGGCGGTGACGAGGCCCATCGAAGCGCTGTCGCTGGTTCGATTCTGGGCGCCCGGCGCCGTCAATACGCCGTTGAACTTAATAAGCGGGGGCACCACAGAAGAGGCGGTAGCAACGTCCTGGCCCCTGAGGGCCGACGTGCCCACGAGACTGAAGGCTAACACAAGCATAGGTGCGACGAATGTGAGGTGAGTGGCACTCTTCATCAGGCTCTCCTTTACCGCTGAAATATAACCCTCGATTCCCAATATTCGCTTCCCGCCGACCAAAGGCGTACTCCTAACCGCTACCGAACACAATTGTCAGTTGAGTTTGCTGCGACGGGTGTCTCTGCGGGCCTCGGGAATGGTCCTTTGGGTCTTCCATCTGAACCCCAAAGACTGCAACTGCCAAATCTCAAATTGGTCGGGACGAGTATGTGTCCACGGATACACCCGTTCTGGAATTAAGTCAATGTTGAATGTCAAATTTCTGAGATTTGTTCGCGATGTGGTGGAGGGCCAAGTCGTGAGACAATGTGTCCTTCTCGGCTTTCTTGCGTGGCGTTGGCTGGCCTGCCGGCAAGTGATACTATCCTGGTATGATGGTTGCCGATATTTGCGAGTTGGTTCAACGGACCTGTCAACGAAGCGAGAACGTCTTCAGCCCTGCGTTTTTTGATCAGCACGTTGCCCTGGTTGCCGAGGAGTAACCCATGTCTGAATATGTCGCCCGTTTGGTATGGGCGCTGGTCCTTGCCCTGGCAGCTTATCTGGCCGTTTACCGCCCGCTTCAGTTGCGTTGGGGCGCCAGCCGGGAAGAGGTGGCACGAGCCATGCCCGGGGACGATATCCAGCCGCGGCCGATCTTCAATGCCACGCGCGCCTTAACCATCAATGCGAGGCCCGAGCAGATCTGGCCCTGGTTGGTGCAGATTGGCTACAAGCGCGCCGGGTGGTACGGTTACGACTGGGTGGACAATGCAGGAATCGCCAGCGCGAAGCGCATCATGCCGGAGTGGCAGCCTATCCAGCGCAATGGGATGCGCCCACTGCTGGCGGCGTCGGCGACCGCGCTCACTACGATTGGCCTTGTACCGATGAGGCCTCCGATCTGGGTCGATGGGATGGCGACGTTCGGCGTATTCATGGGCTTGTGGTGGATGTATCGAAGCCCATCTCCGGGAACGATGCGCAGGAGAGAGGCAACCAAGACACCGCTCGCTGGCCAGGGAAGTTCGCCTCCTGATTAGGCTACTGCAATCGGCTGTACTCGGCCTTTGCCTGTCTCAAGATGGGGATGTCGGGGTCGGCGTCGCTCCACAAAGCAAAGAAGTCCTGGTAAGCAGAACGAGCCTTGGCGAGGGCTTCCGGCGGGGGAGTGTGACTTGCGCCGCCGCCGGCGGTTTTCGCGCCGCGCCGCGTGCCAGGCTTGGCTTGGCCCGCGATATCGACGCCCGCTTGGAGGGCGTAAGCCCGGCCCAGGCCGAGGTGGGCCAGCGCGCCGATCGGGAAGTTTCCGGCCAGGCCGGGGTGGTCAAGTATCTTCTGATACTCCACCGCCGCCTCGTCCCCCCGGCCCAAGGCCAGATACGCCGCGCCCCGCGCATCGACAGGGCACAAGGTCACATTCAGCACCCAATAGAGAGTGGGGAGCTCCAACTCGCTGGGCGTTACCGGCTCCAGCAGCTCGATCGAAGCCGCGGCGCCGCGGGGGGCAAAAGGCGACAGGTTGGAGCCCGGCGCCCCGCCGTGCTCGAGGGCGATCCAGGCCCGAATGGTCGGCAACCAGTAAGTATTCAGTAAAGTGTCCCGAGGCGCCTGCTGATGCAGGTCGGAGGCAAGCTCGCTAGCCTTCGAAATGTCCCCGGCCCGCGCCAGGGCCAGGGCCGCCAGGGTCCTCACCATCTGGCCGGGAGCCAGGGCGAGCGCCGCCCGAGCTTCCTGGCGGGCCGGCTGGCGATTGCCGAAGGCGGCCTCGCGCAAAGCTCCCGCGGCCCGAAAGGTGGCCGCCGCCTCCCCGCGGCCGTCACGCAAAGCCGCATCCACCGTCCGCCGGGTCAGCGCGCGCGCCCTGGCCAGACGCCCATGGTACGCTTCCGTGTCCGCTTGCTGGGCCAGAAGCTGGTCTTCGGCCGGCTGGCCGGCGGCGGCGGCGGCGCGGCGCTCCATCTCCGCCCGGTCGCCTCGCAGGAAGGCCAGCCGGTAGAGAAACACCTGCATGGCCGGACTGGTCAGACCGCGCGCCTCCGCTTGCGCGAGGACCTGCTGCGCCTCTTCCACGTGGTTCAGGATGAGGTCCGTATTGGCCAGATTGGCGAAAGTGCTGACACTCGAGGGCTGGAGGCGCAGGGCCTCGCGGCTTTCCTGCAACGCTTTGTCGGGCCGTCCCAGAAGCTGATAGAAATTCGCCAGCCAGATGTGCGGCATCAGGTTGCGCGGGTAGGTCTGCTTCCACAGTTCGCTGACCTGCGCGGCTTTCTCGATTTCCCCGGTACCCCGGCTGTAATAGCAGGACTCGATGAATAGCCTCTCGCGCTCACTGACCCGCCCGCGCAGCTCGAAGGCTCGGCTGATGGGTCCGGTGGCCCGCGTGGCCTGATTCAAGTTGGCATATGAGTTGCCCAGGAAAGCCCAGGCCAGCGCGAAATTGGAATCGAGTTCCGTGGCCCGCTGCACGAACGGGACGGCGGCCGCATTGCCCTCGGTGGACAGCTTGATGCGGGCCAGGCTATAGGCCTGCAACGCTTCCAGCGAGGCGGTCGTCGCCTGGTCCGCGGGCGCGTCGTATTTCTGGATGCTGGCCAGCGATTCCCCGAGCCGGGCCCGCATCTGGGTGGCCGCCTCGCCGAGCGCCCGCAACACATGCTCGCGGCTGTCCGCCTCCGCCAACTCACTTCCCAGCGAATCCCCACTCTGGCAATTCACCGCGTCGAGGCTGACCAGGTAATGGCTGCCCAAGCTGGCAATCGAGTTCAGTAACATCGCCTTGCTTCCGGTCCGCAGGCAGACCTCGCGCGCCACGGCCGCCGTCAGCCGCGTGTCACGGGGCCGTCCCATGTAGCCAAGGGTCTGGCTCACTTTCTCTTCCGAGAGCGTGTTCAGGAAAGGGGACTGCTCCAGTTGCACGCGCAACGCCTGCTTCAGGGTGTCATCAAAGACCGCTTCCCCCGTGGTGTTGGCAAAGTCCGCAAGAACAATGCTGTCCTGCGCGGTGAGCGGATTGGACGGGATATGACGCATATGGAAATACGCGCCCGCCGCTGCCGCGCCCACCAGCGCGAACGCAGCGAGGGCAGCCACCCAACCCCTGGGAATCCGCGCGCGACCGGCGCGGTCCCTTCGGCCGTAAACGCCGACCTCCGCCCTCGCTCTCCCCGAACCCGCGTCACGCTGCAAGCGCTTCAGGTCGGCACGCAAATCGGCGGCCGATTGGTAACGCATCGCGGGGTCTTTCTCCAGCGCCTTGTTGATGAGGTGTTCCAACCCCGGGGGCAGTGCCGGCGGGTGGTCGTGCTGCACCCCGGGCGGCTGGGTGAGCAGAGCGGCGAAGACCTCCGCCGTGGCGCGCCCCCCGAAGGCCTGCTGACCGGTGGCCATTTCGTAGAGCACTGCGCCGAAGCTGAACAGGTCCGTGCGCGTATCCAGTTCCTCGCCCCGCGCTTGTTCGGGGGACATGTAGGCGACCGTCCCCACGGCCATGCCGGGGGTTGTGAGGTCCTCCCCCGGCGCGGAATCGGTGGTGGCGAGCGGGGCGCGGGTGCCCTGGGCATGAGCTTTTGAGGCCACCCCGCCCGCCGCCACGGCCGGGAGGACGGGGCGGGAAGCCAATTTCGCCAGGCCAAAATCCAGGACCTTCACCTGGCCGCGTGGGTTGATAAAAATGTTCGCGGGCTTGATGTCGCGGTGGATGATGCCTTTGGCGTGTGCGGCATCGAGGGCCTCAGCAATCTGGAGGGCGAGATCGAGAAGCGGTTCGAGCGCCAGCGGCCCGGCTTCGAGCGTACGCTTGAGCGTGCACCCTTCCAGCAGTTCCATCACGATGAACGGATGTCCTTCGTACTCGCCGACATCGTGAACCACGCAGATATTGGGATGACTTAGCGCCGAGGCCGCGCGCGCCTCACGCTTGAAGCGTTCCACGGCCTGGGGATCGTGCTCGGGCGCCCTTTCGAGATGCCCCGGGGCGGGCCGCGCGGCCGGTGGCGTGAGAAACTTCAATGCGACCAGGCGGCCCAGGCGGGTGTCCTCGGCCTTATACACCACCCCCATCCCGCCCCCGCCCAGCTTCTCCAGCAAGCGGTAATGTGAGATCGTCCGGCCGGCGAGCAGAGCCGCCTGGTGGGTCGAGTTGGTAGCCTCCGCGCGCTCCTGAGCCAATGCTCGGGCCGCCACTTCCAGGGCCGGCGCCTCCAGGAAACCATCCCCGGAGTCCTCTTGCGCCAGCAACGATTCCACTTCCCGCTGGAGGTCCGCATTGCCGGCGCAAGCCTGCTTTAGGAAAGTAGTCCTTTTCCCCTGTTCACACTCCCGAGCGGCGTGATACAAGCGGTCGATTTCGCGCCAACGCTCAGACTCCAACCGGCTTCTCCTTGCTCAGCTCACGCCGCAACCAGCTCTTGGCGAACTTCCAGTCCCGCATGACCGTCTCGGGAGAAACCTTGAGCACTTGGGCCGCTTCCTCCACGCTCAAGCCGCCAAAGAAGCGGAGCTCCACCACCTCACTCTTTCTCGGGTCGATGGCCGCCAGAGCTTTTAGGGCATCATCCAAGCCCACCAGATTCTTGCCCGGCGCGTCCGCCACCACGAGGGCTTCCTCCAGTTCGAGCGGCCGCTCTTGGCCACCCCGCTTCAGAGCCTGCCGGGAACGAGCCCAATCCACCAGAATGCGACGCATCACCTGCGCGCTGGCGGCGAAGAAATGGGTCCGGCTCTGCCAACTGGGCTTGGCGGATTCGACCAGCCGGAGGTAGGCCTCGTTCAGCAAGGCGGTGGTCTGGAGCGTGTGGCCCGACCGCTCGCGCCCCATGTAGTGGTGTGCCAGCCGGTGCAACTCCTGGTAAACAAGCGGGATGAGGCGGTCCAGCGCGCTCTGCTCTCCTTCACTCCAGGCCTTCAACAGGCGCGTAATTTCGTGGGCTGACGGCTCCATCGTGCACCGCCTGCGAGGGTGGGAATCCTTGTCAAGTTACCACATTTGGCCGGACTTTTCCACGCGTTTCCTGTGCCCCCTTGCGGGTAGGCGCCCATCTACCTCCTCGCAGGGTTAAAAAGGCCGAGATATTATTTGATTTGCTGAATCATGAAGTTATGAGCATTTGTACAATACTCTTTCGTATCTAGGCGCGGCTCCCCACCTGTGCTAACATTCTCTGGATTATGGCTTCTCAATCGATTTGCCCCCATTGCGGCTCATCGCGGATTGGCCCCTCGCCGAGCGGCTTTCACCTCTTCTGCTCCGATTGCCAACGCATCATGATTCAGGAACATATTAGAAAACCGCGGGGGAGAAAATCCCGCAACAAGTTCCTGCGGCCTGAGCCACCGCCCCTTCCGGCAAGCAAGAAAGGGTGAAGTCCGGAACGCCGCTCTCTTCAGCGGCCACAATGCCACGTTGAACGGCCAATCGGCACCATTCGGTATTATTTCAACTCAACCATCTCGGCGGAAGTCTATTCATCATTCTTGCCGCTCTGGCCGGGGGGGCGGGGATGGCTCTGCCCCGCGCGGCTGGCCTCGACCCGGTGGCGTCAAGCGAACACTTCGAGCTCATTTACCCGGCCTCCCAGGAACCGTGGGTGAAGCCAACGCTCGATACGTTGGAACAATGGCGAAATCAACTGGGCGCGCACGCGGAGATTTTGCCGCCGCGGGTACGCGTGGAAACTTCTGGCTCCGTGGAAGAATTCATCCACGCTACCGGACAACCCGGATGGATGGCGGCCTCGAGCGATGGCCAGTCCATTGTTCTGCAACCCCTCGCGCTGTTGGCGCGAAAACGCATTCTGAACCAAACTCTGCGGCATGAGTTGACCCATCTCGTCGTGCATCGACTCAGTGCGAGAGAAGTGCCAAGGTGGTTTGAAGAAGGATGGGTGCTCTACTTGACGGAAGAAAGAATCGAACCGCCGGCCACCGTGCCAAAAACTGCGCGCGAACTTGAACAGGCCATCACCCACCCACGCTCGGAAGCCGAAATGAAAACCGCCTACGCCCAAGCGCTGGCGCGCGTGCGGCGCATGGCGCACCGCCAGGGTGATGCGGCCCTTTGGCGAATCCTCGAGCGTCCTACCGCCGACGACCTTCGTTGGCTTCGTGAGCGCCTGTAGCGCGGACCCCCGTTTTTGGGGTCCGCGGTTCTTCCTGGGCAAAGACCACAAGTCTTAAAAACGCACGCCTGCCCGCGGGTTCGGGAGCGTGGGTCTCAGTAAGAACCGCAGACCTCAACTGCGGAGGTCTACGCTACACTATACCTCGCCGCACCCTACGCGTTGCTCGAGGGCCGAATGGTGGGGGGTCCCACTGCCGCTTTCAATTCCGGATGGCTGTTGATCGTCTCCATTACTTTTCGGGCCATTTGATTATCGATCTCGGACTCCCGGTGAAGCACCACGGGGTAGCGCACCACCAGATCCAAGCCGTTTTCCCCCAACTGCACGCGCGCTTGCGGGCTGGGGACCGCAAGGGGAACGGCCATCAAACTGTCCAGAGCTTGATGCTGCTGCTCCATGCTGCCACGATATTCGGAATAAACCGAGTTGACGGCTTCCAGCAATTGGTTTTCCGCCAGGGTGTAATCGCCGCCGCGCTCGAGCCGCAGGGCCACTTCATGCCAGGCGAAGGCGGTACCCGGGAGTTGCTTGAAGAAAGGCGTACCCTGGAAAAGCACCGAGTTCGAAACCACCACCACTCGTCCGGTGGGGTACAGGTCGGAACCCTTTCCACCCAATTCCATCAAGTAAAGGCGAATCGGACCGACGTCGATGACATCTCCCGTGACACCGGAAACCGTGATGCGATCACCCACCCGCACGCCATGCCGGCCAATCAGGAAGAAATAGGCTGCGACCGAAAGGATGACCGTCTGCAAGGCCACCGCAAGGCCGGCGGTAAGGAAGCCGGCGAAGGTGGCCAGCGAACCGAATTCGCTGACGAATCCCAGAGCCAGGACAATGGCCATGAGGATGCCGGTGACGATGCGGCGCAGAAGCAAGAGTTGGTGCCGCCGGCGCGGTTCACGAACGTAGCGGAGCGTGGCTTTTCGCCAAAGCTCGGAAAAACCCACCACGATGGCTATCCCGATCAGGAGAAGCGCCATATGGAATAGGAACGATTTGAGGACCTGGAGGTATCCCCGGTGTACGGAGACCTGCCACTGCCGCAAGCTCGCCTGGCTTTCCTCCAGGACGATAATTTCCTGCGCGAGGGGAAGGGTGGCGTTTGAAATCTGTTTGAATTGCGCGGTGAGTGAAGTTATGGTCCCCCGGCTTGCTTCCCTGTTTGCGGCATCCTGCGGTAAGGGCTGGTTGGCGAAATTGCGTCCCTGCGCAATCGTGGCGCGGAGCCTGGTGCGGAGCGGCGATTGTACTTCGCGCGCCATTTCACTGACACGCGTGGCGCCATCAATCAACTGGTTGATCTCGCGCAGGTCTCCCACTCTCGAGAACAAGGTCGCCGCTTGACTGAACAGCCCTGAACCTGCGGAAGCGTTGGGGGGCGGGCTGGAAGGTGCGGGTGGAGCTTCCTTCGCGGGGGTTTTGGCAAAAAGCTCGGGGACCGATTTCTTCAAGTCAGCGATCTCCTTCTTTAATCCTCCCGTTTTCCCCGCGCTCTCGCTCATAAAGGCCGACAACTTCTCGAGTGCTTCCTGGAGGGCCTTGTCGAAATCCAGTTGTTCTTGCAGGCTGTCCCGCTTCGCCATCAATTCCTGAGCCTTTTTCCCGGAAGCCTTGGCGATTTGGCTGTCGAGCGTCTCGATCTGGGTTTCAGTTTGTTTGATCAGCGCGGCGGTGTCGGCGGCAGACTTGGCGACGCGTTGCTGCTGCTCGGAAGTTTGCGAAGAGACATCCAGGTCCCCCCCAACAGGCCCGCCTCCTTTTTCCGCGAGCAGCAGCGCGGATTCCGCCTCCGCCGATTGGAAGGCGAGTTGCACCGCCTGCCTGGCCAGGCTGCGGGCATTGTCCAGGTAAAATTGATCGCTCGGCTGACCGGCGGTTTCATTAGCACTTGCAAGCTGCTTATACCAGGTGATAGCCGTATTGAGATGCTGGATGATGGCAGCGTCTTCAGGGTAGGCCTCCGGCGCCGGGGTTGCCTTGGGCACGGCCAGACAGGGGAGAATCGTTGCCGCAGCGACGGCCACGCCGAGAAGGGTTGCCGAAACCCTGATCCCTCGCATCATCAATCTGCCTTTGATCAGCGCATGGTACGGATCGATATCCGTGGGGAACGGACACACCTCAAGACGAATAACACCTTCCTCTACCTCGCGATTCAGGAAATTGGACCTTTCACCACCGCCGGATAGACCTTGCGGACGGCGGCAATGATGTCGGCCACGTCCTGATCCGAGTGCTTGGGATCCATGGGCAGACCCACATAGCGCTCCCGGATTTCGGTGGTCCGCGGGCAGCAATTTTCCCCATATCGGACGGCCCTGCCGTTGGGCGTGGCGAAGGACGGCCAATTCACTTCCGGCGGGTCTTTCTTGACGATATGGGGCTCGGCCGGCAGAATGACGGAGCCCTCGAGATTCCAGCCGGCGGGGATGTTTTCCGCCTCCAGGGCGCGCAGGCAGCGGTCCCGCTCCGCCTTGCTTCCCACGCGGAAATAGACCGTGTCCATCAGAGCGCCGGCAGGGTCGTGGCTCTTACGGAACTGCATGCCCGGAAGATCCCGAAGGCCTGCCACCACCCGCCTGCCCTTTTCACGATAGAGGGCCACGATGCGGTCCAATTTGCGCAACTGCGCCCGCATCACCGCGCCCGTCCACTCATTCATGCGGAACTGCCAGCCCGGAATCATCCCCATCTGGGGTGGGTGGCCCAGGTTATCGATGAAGCATTTACGCATGAGACCCAAATCATGGAAACGCACCGCACGCTCAAACACCACCGGATCGTTGGTCAAGACCGCGCCGCCATCGCCGGAAGAGATGGTTTTGCAGATTTGGAAGCTATGAATCCCGCAATCTCCAATCGTCGACACGGCGCGGCCCTTGTACGTCACTCCCATACTTTGGGCGGAGTCTTCCAGAACCTTGACTTTATGCCGGCGCGCGATGGCCATGATCGCGTCCATATCGGCGGGCTCGCCGGCGATATGCACCGGCATGATCACTTTGGTGTGAGGAGTGATCTTACGCTCGACGTCCGCCGGGTCCAGCGTCAACGACTCGTCAATTTCTGCGAAGACCGGCGTGGCGCCCGAGGCGATGATGGCGTCGTAGCAGGCATACCAGGTCCAGGCAGGGAGAATGACCTCGTCTCCGGGTCCCACTCCCAACCCTGCAACCGCTACGATTAACGCGGCCGTGCCGGAGGTCACGCCCAGACAGTATTTCGCCCCTCGGTGCGCGGCAAATTCCTTCTCGAACTTGATGCACTTCGTGGGCGACTTGCCATCCGGACCCATGCCGTAATCGCGGAAGGGGGCGCGAGCTTCCAGCACCTCCATCAATTCCCGGCGTTCCTCGTCGTCGTAAAAATTGGGTCCAGAGAAGTTAACGTGCAGCATGGTGGCCCGAACCGGGGCGCCACCCTCGATGGCCAACTTGCTTCCGGTGGGCGCGGCTCTGGCAGGCGCGGGAACAGCCTCGCCGGCGACTGAATTGACCAACAAGGCGCTGGGAGCCAAACCCGCCGCCGCAGCCAGGAATTTCCGCCGGGTAAAGCCGTCGGGTTCCTGTCGGCCTTCAATGTCCTGCGGATAGTTTGGTGGTGTCTTCATCTCGACCTCCTCAATGTATCTCCTACCCGTCAGGCTTGTCGAGATATTTCCCGGTAGGGGAGGGTCCTAATTTGGCATCGCAAGTGTAGCGCCGACCCCCGTTCTTGGGGTCCGCGGTTCTTACCGTGCAAATCCCACAGGTCTCAAAAAAGGACGCCTGACGTCGGGTTCGGGTTCGTGAATCTCAGCAAGAACCGCAGACCTCAAAGGCGGAGGTCTGATTGGATAACGGCATCGGCTCCAGTCCGGTAGACTTGGAAGTGCTCAACGACCAAGGCGAGCCGGGAAAGGAGCCGAAGCCATGCAGCATTTTATCGGATGTGACGTGCACACGCGCAACCAAGTGGTGGCCTGGATCGAGGAGGAAACGGGAGAGATCAAGAAGCGGCGGTTGGAGCACGAGGGCAAGGAAGTCAAAGAGTTCTACGCGCAGTTTCCGCGGGGGACGGTGGTGGGGATCGAAGCGACGTTTCCCGCGCATTGGTTCGAGCGGTTGATGGGAGAACTGGGGCACGAGTTGTGGGTGGGCGACGCGGCGCGCATTCGGGCCAGCGAGGTACGCTATCAGAAAACGGATTGCCGCGACGCCGAGCTGCTGCTGGATCTGCTGCGCACCGGGCGCTTCCCGCGCATCTGGGTTCCCTCCCTGGCAGAGCGCGATCTGCGGCAGTTGCTGGTGCATCGGATGAAGCAGGTGCGGGCGCGCACCCAGGTGAAGAACCAGTTGCACGCCCTGGCGATCAGCCAGGGGGTGTGCCGGAAGGGCAAGCTGTGGAGTGTGAAAGGAAGGAAAGAACTTGAGAGCCTCGCACTGTTGCCCTGGGCGGCGCGGCGGCGAAAAGAACTGCTGGAGTCGCTGGACCGGCTGGACGAGCAGGTGCGGGAACTGGACCGGGCGGTGGAAGAAGCCGGCCGCGCGCGCGAGGAGGTGGCACTGCTGCGCACCCATCCGGGAGTGGGCATGGTGGTGGCCCTGGCCTTCGTACTGACGGTGGGACCCGTCGAGCGCTTCTCCAACAGTCGCAAGCTGGTGAGCTATTGGGGACTGAATCCGCGCGAGAACTCCTCGGGTGGCCGGCAGCGCCTGGGCTCGATTAGTAAGCAAGGGAACACGATGATGCGCTGGCTGCTGGTGGAAGCTGCGCAGACGGCGGCGCGCCTGGATCCGCAGTTGCGCCGCATTTATCAACGCTTGAAGAAACAGAAGACGAGCGCCGTGGCGAAAATCGCTGTCGCCCGCCGTCTGGCAGTTCGGTTGTTCTGGATGCTGCGTACGCGCCACAATTACACGCAGCTCGTTCACATGTCCGGCAGCCCGGGTAGCGCGGTGGTTCCGCCCAAAGCGGAACCGACGGTCTGATTGGGCGCCGGGCCTCCCCGCACGACGGCGGGGAGGTCGCACGGTGAATCATGGTGCCCGCCGCCCGTGATGGTGAAAACGCGCAGCGGGATCGCATAGATGAGTGGTGGAACCCCAGCGGTCCACCGTGAGATTCGAGGAGGCGAGCCTTGGTCGGTTTGAGCCCAAAACGAATCCCACAAGGGGAAAGGCGCGAGAAAAACCTCACCGCCACCCCAACGGAGAAATATTGCTTGACAACGCCGATGCCGTTATAGATGCGCTACACTTGCTTCCCTGTTGCAGGCGGGCCAGGGAGAGCGCCCAGAACAACCCACCGGCGGAAATGAGGATCAGGGCGAGAGAGAATCTTACGATCATCTGCGTGTAATCCCAGAATCCCGGTGGGACCATGGGACGCCAGTGGGCGAGCTCGTAAGGGATTCCGCCGAACACGAAAACGCTCAGCACGCTGGTCAGGAAGGGCGCCCGGAAGGCGCACCCGGCGAGGAGCTTCCAGGTTTGCTTTCCCGCCCCGCGCCAGCCGCCGCGCAAGAGGGCGATGTAGACGCTGAGGAGGAATCCACCCAAAACTATCCACACCAGAAACTCAATGACGCCGTAGATTCCCCCGATCAATACATAGCTGACGGCTTTTTCGGAATGAAAGGTCAGGAACGATGCAACTTCCACCGAGTGGGCATTGATCCAGTCAAAGACTCCGCCACCTGCCCACACGAGCACCAAGCTGGCGAGGCAAAAGATCAAAGCGGTAACGAATATTTTCGGGCCCATCATCCACAGTGCTCGGAGGGGGAAACTCCTGCCCTCGGTGCCTGCGGCCTCCGTAGCGCCCGTAAGGATTCCCCCCACGATGGCGACGGCGGCAAGAAGTTGCACGATGGCCCAGAGGAGCGCCAGGATCAGCAGCAGCGCCGAGGATTCCGGCAAACCCAGCCATTCGTAAGCCGCAAAGGCCCAAAGCGCCGTGAGCGCCGCCAGCACCAAAACCGCCCGGTAGCTGCGGGCGACACCCCCCAGGCTCCATTTCCAAGCTGCAAAGGCTCTGTTCATTTTTAGCTTTCAGCGATCCACGCTACACCCTTTGTTCCCCGAAGGGGGACAATATCATTAGCCGTAGGTGGAACCTACGGATCAAGAAGGCAATGCGAGAATTCCTCCGACCCCGGAGGGGTCGAATATTGGACCCCTCCGGGGTCGGAACCTGCTTTTCGGCTTTCCATTCCCGTAGGTTTCACCTACGGCTAATGATATTCCTCCCCTTCGGGGAGGGCCGAATCCAAAATCCAACCCCCAAATCCTTTGGGGAGGCCAAATCCAAAATCCAAAATCTAAAATCCAAAATTCCTCAATGGCCCAATTATTTCACGCTCACCGTGGCGGCGCGCGTCGAGGCCTGCCGCGCGGGTTCATACATGGGCAGCACGCGCGCCGGATTCGTCTGAAACGTTCCCGGGGTCACGGCCTTCAACAGATAATGGAACTGCCCCTGCCCGCGCCGGTACGTGGTGGAGAACAGCGCCGCGCGGTCATCGTGAAACTCGCGCTGTGTGTAGTAGAAATCCCACCACGAGGGCTTCTCTTTGAGTTCGTACAATCCTTCCTGCTCGATAAAGTCAAAGCCGGCGGGAATGGGGTCCTCGATCTCGAAGTACCGCTCGTCGTGCGTCGCGCTGACCGTCAGGCGCACCTCGACCACGTCGCCGGTCTGGACCGGACCCGCCAGCGGCTGCTCGGAATAGACAATGCGATTCTCGATCCGCTCCGGCTCGAGCTTGAGGTATTCGCGGACCACGTTCAATTTGTAACTGCCGGCCGGCGGGGGGCTGGGCTCGTGGGAGAAGTAAGCTGCCGACGCCGACCAGTAGAGCACGCCCGCGCCGGATTTCACAACCCGCACTTCGTTGGCGCCCGCACGCACTTGCGGCGCGGCGGCGGTCAGCATGATGGGCAGCGGATTCGCGGCGTCCTTTTCCGTGATGTTCCGGTCGGCGAGTTTCCGGCCGTTGAGGTAGACGCTGAGCGTGTAATGGGGTTTGAGCTCGCCCGAAACCTTTAGATAGTCGATCAAGCCGTAAATGGCGGTGGCGGTCTGCTCCGTGGAATCCCAGTAGTAACCGTCGGAGCGATGCTCCACGAGCCAGCGCCTTCTTCCCGCGGGCCATGCCTTCGCCATCAAGGGAAGGCCCCGCAGTCACAACTGCACTGACTGGGGGCTACCCTCTGATGCTGGTCCGTTGCGATTCCGTCTTCCCAGAGCCACCTAATCAGGGGAACCATTGCGCCATCCGGGGCGTGGATGATCCCCAACACTTGTCCGAGTTGTCCAACTGAACCGTCAGATTGTGTCCGGGTTGCCGACAATCCGCCAATGGATTGCAAACTCTGGGGATTGTGAGTGTAATGGCGATATTACGTCAACTGAGTTCTTGAAAAGGGATTCGTCTCCGGGCGGCGTTCCTCCCAAGAACTACATTAGATGTCATAAACTGCGCACGAATTCTGACATGCGATCCTGCAGGTATGTCGATGCATTTTGACCTTGCATTTTTATTCTAACCATACGACGCAGATCATCATCGCTGAGAATCAATACACCTCGCAATTGGCTGAAATTTCGACAAAGCGCTCGGTTGAAGGCAGTGATCTTAGCCGGTGGCTCAGAACGGCAAACGATAAATCCCCAGAACCCTAGAGCGGGTTTCAAATAGCAATATAGTTGCCGTAGGTCGTCGCGTGTTACTTCGTCTTTGTTTTTAGCGTCAACAACGATCTCAGACGCAGTGTATTTCCTCTTTAAGTCCTTCCAGAATCCCGACTCAGCGTTATTCGCGAAAATGAGATCGCGTATTTCGACGCCTTCATCTTCGGGTTCTGTGCGGCTTTGTGCTTTGCCTTCCCCAAGTTCCCCGATGAACAGAAAATTGAACACTACTTTCACTATGTGCTCAAAGCTCTTGAAGTGTTCCGTTCCTGGAGGAACAATTTCCCGAAGATGTTCTGTCTCCGCCTGGATAGCTTTTGCCGATCCTATGGCGGTTGACATCATCAAATTTGTGGCATCTTCCGTGGCATTGTCCGCGGTCCAATACTCCGGATGCTGCCCGGCCTTGATCAAATGGATGGTTCGACGCAGCCAACCACCCATGCCGAATGCTGGCTTTGTGCTCTCCACCTCCTGCATGAACTCCGGGTTCACATCCCAATCGGGGTCAACAGCCGTGATTCGTTTCACAAAATCGTCCCATGATGCCTCCCGAATTTCACGCGAATCGTCGCGAACTCCGTCATATGTGATAAAGATGGCTGTAATTAGACCCGGAACAATTACAATTTCTTGCTTATAGCACCAAGTCGGATTCAATACCGTGTGAAGCATCCTGTTGAGCTGATCTGCGTATTCGTCAATAAAATGGGGCATATCGCGGTCTCCACTCTCTTTGGTTTCTTTTGCCTATCCCAGCGCGGCTGCGCAGCCTTGCGGGCAGATTCCTTGCGTTGATCCTCTGTCATCGTTTCAAGGCGGGCCTTGCCTGTGGGTTCATGAGTGAAATCGCGATTTTTCGCCAACATTCCTTTCGGTGTCAAGAAACCCACATCTCAATTTCCTTCTGAATAACCCAGCGACCGTCGCGTTTCTCCATAATCACGTAGTCACCTATGCCACACAGTCCTTCACATCTGTTGCTGAAATAGAAGAACGCTTGGGTGCCATCTGCGCTGAATCCTACGCCCGAGAATGTCAGAAGTCCCTGAGAACCCGGAAATTGCTTGTAATAGGCCGGCCAAAAGCCGCAATGCTTGCAGAAAATGGGCTCCAACTGTGCTGAAGTCACGAGTTCGTAGTCAATCGAAGGGTGCAGGGAGCGACGAAGGAATGCTTGCTGCGCGTTAACCTTTCGGAATGTGTCCAGTGCCGCTTGCTGGAGAGCAGGGTCTTTCTTGCGTAACGACTCCGCCGTTTTCTCCCAAGGGATGGGTCGACCGTTCTCATCTCCTAGGAGATCATCGTCGCCGGACTTGGTGGTATCAAATATGACGACCTTGGCGATCCCTTTGCCGACCCACTCCTTGCCGGCCAGCTTGGCATCAATCCACGCGGTAAGCACTTCGTATTCGGCAGCACTAATTTCACGCGTAGGAGTTGCGGGCTTCTGCCCCCGGTTGCAGGCGGTCAAGCCGACAACAAGAGACAGCAGAATAGTCATGAGCCGCTTTTGCATAAGCCCACATTATGGCGCATGGAAGTGAATTGTTGTTAACAAACGTTTACACTCACAACAGCGTAACGGGCCGATTCTGGGCAAATGACGCGCCACTCGGAAGTTGGACAGAGGCGGTCAAGTTGCCGGTAAACGGCCAAAACCACCCTTATGCCCGGGGCCGCTGGCGATGCTGAGGTTTTGTCGCCCTCGCCGCCGAACTCACAACCGTCGTTTCCTACCGGCAGGAAATCGACGGCGGGAAGGCCAGATTTTTTCCTACCCGCAGGAAATTCCGCAAGAATCTCCTTGACATCGTCTCTTGCCTATGTGCTAGCCTAAAGGGGAGCAGGAATGCCGCCGCGGGGAAAGCCTGATCGCGGGCCGCTAGGCCGTGGGCGGTAGACGGTAAGAGAGAGGAGACGGGAAACGGTATAGAAAATACCACGGTTGTACGTTAAAGCGAGACGTTAAACGGCAAGGAGTAGACCGACTCCTGATTTCGTTGGAGTTAGCTGGTGGTTCGATGGTGGTAGATAGGAGGTACACTGGAACCAGTCCTCATTTCTGGCTTCTGGCTCCTGAATCCCAGCCCCAATTTCGCACGGCCCTGGTCATCGAGGCCTAAATGTTATTAAAAACAAAGGGTGTTAGGCGTTATTTGAGGGAATTATCCGTCCCCGGACAATCTCTCATCCTACTGAATTTAAATAAGTTGTCAGGTTGTGGCGGGGAGCGGGGAGCGGGCATGCATTCTTTCATACGTTCGAAGCCCGAATGTTATTGAAAACAAATAAGGCGGAAGGGGATTACCCAATAAGTTTCTGAAAATAAATAACTTATCAAGAAATTCCTAAATGTTGTTGAAAATGCAAGAGATAGCGTCCAAGAAGGAGTGGCGAGAAGCAGAGTCCGAAGTCGGTTCAAGAAATAGGCGGCAGTGGTATCGTTTGTTGTTGTAGCGGCGAGTTTACCTCGTCAAATGGCGGCGTCCCGATAAGATCGGGACAGGTTCCGCCGCCGCTACGTCAAATTGACCCATTCCCCAAACTCCCGCGCGAATTAATTTGAACTGGCCAAGAGGACCGGCAATAATAACGGAATCCCACACGGGGACAAGGAGAAGAAATGCTCAAGAAAAAAGTGTGGTGGATTACGCTGGCAGGGGTGCTCGTCCTGCTCAGCGCACCGCTTTGGGGGGCGGAGATTTCGATCGAGGGCGGCCCTATGGAAACCGGGTTTAACAGCGGCACCCTGGCATACATTCACGCCACCGTACACGGGCTCACGGGGCAGCCGAAACGTTACGTGGTCTTCGCTGAGATCCAATACTACGGGACGACCGCAAACACAAGCGTGGAAATGGATCGCCTCCCGGAAACCAAGCCCGGCGTGGAGGAATTCCAGGTGGGGTGGCCGATTCCCCCGCAGGCGCCCACCGGCCTTTACACCCTCACCCTTCACGTCGAAGACCGAATCCAGCACCTTCCGGAGGTCGCGCAGAAAGTGCGCGGGTTCGTGGTGTACAAGAAACTGGTGAAGATTTCACGTGCAACCCTCGACAAATCCATTTACAACGTGGGCGATGCGATCAAGTGCGAGGTCGGACTCGAGAATCTCTCGGACACCGATTTGAAAGGACTGCGTGTCGAGTTCTCCAACGCGAATTACCCCTGGATTGCGCTCTTCGGCCAGGGAGGGCACGACAACCCCGACCTGGCGGTCAAGACGCTGCGCGAGCATCTGGATATTCCAGCCGGAAGCGCCGTGTCCATACCCATGATGACCGGCGGAACCGCAACTTTCTTGCAGGGCAAGCAGCGAGAGGTGATGGGTTCCGGCATATCCATCGGCAACGAAACGGTCCCCTCTCCCGAAATCGATACTTACACCATTGCGGTGTGGAATGCAGACCGCACCAAGCTGTACGACATGCAGTTTACCCCGCAGGCGATCGTGCGTCCGTGGGACCGCGACTTGCCCAAGCCTTACACCCGCAACTTCACGCATCCGTACAATTCGTATATAAACTTTACCAAGTACCGGGAATTCTACGCGCCAGGACAGGTTTCCGCGGCTTTGCGCGTGGACCCTGCGCATACGCTCTATCGCCCGGGCGACACGGTGAAGATCGCTGCCACATTGAAGAACACCGGGGAAGAAGCTTGGAGCGGCGCCTCTCTTCAGGCACGCATCACGGATTCGATGGGCAAGGAAGTTTACTCCGGCACGCTGGCTTCCGGGATTAACGCTGCTACCAACGCCACGCAGAAAGTGAACGCAGAGGCGTGGCCAATTCCTTCCGGACAAGCCCCAGGCACCTACGCCGTGGAACTGACGCTCGCCGGGAGCGGGGGGAAACCTCTGGCTCACACCACCACGGAGATTGCCGTGAATGCGCTCCCCGCATCGCTGATGGTGATTTGCGCGCATGAAGACGATGAGCAGGCTTATGCCGGACTGATGCGCGCGGCCGTCGAAGCCAAGATTCCCGTGCAAGTCCTGATCCTCACCGCCGGCGACGTAGGCGAGTGCGAGCGCTACTTCGATAAGCCCTGCGGCCCCAACGAGGCACGCGAATTTGGCACGGTGCGTATGGCGGAATCCGCTGACGCGCTTGGGCACCTGGGCATTCCGCGCGATCAGTTCATCGATTTGGGTCTGCCGGACGGAGGCTCGGGGGCCATCTGGTTTGAGCATAAAGAATCTTCCAACCCTTTCCTTTCAATCTATCTTGCCGTTGATCACGCGCCGTATGAGAAAGTTTATAAGCCCAACCTGCCGTATGCGCGCGACGCGGTGGTGGAAGCGATCCGGCAAGTCATCACCAGCTTTCACCCGGCGATGCTGGCGCTGACCGGTCCCGATGAGCGGCATGTGGACCACCGCACGGCGAACTGGTTCGCCATCAAAGCCTGCCAGGGATTGCTGAAGCAAAAGGCGATCGATCCCCAGACCATCGTGCTGGCCGACCAGGTTTACGGCTCGGGGGGCTTTAAGCCGGCCCCCTACAAATATGAAAACTTCGTCGTCCACCTGAGCGGTGAAGCCGCCGCACTGAAACAGGAAATGTCCTGGCTTTATCAGTCCCAGGATGGAAACCTGGAGGAGGGCGACAAGAAATCCTTCGCCGAACTCCCCCGCGAAGAGAAACACCTCCGCATCATGGATTGGCAGGAACACGAAGGATGGAATGAAGAGGGGCGAAATTGAACGAATCGTCGATCGAAAATCGCCAATCATTCATGCCGCAGCGCCACCATGGGATCGACTTTCGTTGCCCGGCGCGCGGGGATGTAGGCGGCCAGCAGTGCCACGGCGAGCAGCAGCAACGATATAGACACGAATGTCAGTGGGTCAGTGGGTTTAACGCCATAGAGCAGGCTTGACAGAAAGCGGGTCAATGCCAATGCAACCAGAATGCCAATTCCGACACCCGTCAATGCCAGCTTGAATCCCTGCCCGATTACGAGCTTCAAAACATCTTCGGGCCGCGCCCCGAGCGCCCGGCGAATGCCGATTTCCTGGGTGCGCTCCGTGACCGCGTAGGAAATGACGCCGTAGAGTCCCACCGCGCCGAGCACCAGGGCGAGCAGAGCGAAGGACCCAAGCAAGAGAAGTTTGAACCGCCGCGGCGCAACGAACTTTTGCACGATGTCGTCCATGGTCTGAATGTCGCCAACCGGCTCGTTCGCGTCGACGCTTTCGACAGCCTGCCTCATACTGGCAGCCAATCGCATCGGATCATCCTTGGTGCGCAGCACGAACGTCATGAACAGGGAGGGCTGTTGCTGGTAAGGAATGAAGATTTCCGGCCACGATTCCCGCTCGAGCATGAAGTTCCGGGTGTCCGCAACCACTCCCACCACCGTTCGCCATGGGCCCTTGGCGCCGCCCAGGCTGATTTCGTTCCCCACGGGCTCACGCCCGCCAAAGGCGCTACGCGCTTCGCCCTCGCTGAGGATGGCGACGGGACGAGCGCTACCCGCATCCTGGTCATTGAAGAAGCGCCCTTTGAGCAATCGAATCCCCAGGGTTCGAAAGTAATCCGGACTGACGTAGGCGACTGAACTCGGTTTGTTTGACTCCAGAGGGGGGCCGCCGGAAACCAGCACGCCCGAGGCCAGTTCATTAAACATGCTCACCGGATAGTGGGTAGTGGCTGCTGCATCTTCCACCCCCGGCAGCGCACGGAGTCGCCCCAGCACTTCGCCGAAGAAATTAGCTTGGCGCTGGGGCTCATCAATGATGGTGGCGGGCAGCCAAACATCACCCAGCAGGACGTGCTGTGGGTCGAAGCCCAATTCCACTCCCGTGAGCCGCAGCACACTGCGCGCCATCAGTCCCGCACTCGTCAGCAGCACCAGAGCGAGCGCCGTTTCCGCGACCACGAGCAGGCCTCGAAGGCGATGCGTGCTCCGTCCCAGGCCGGCGCTGGAACCACTTTCTTTCAGAGCTTGATTAACATTCACTCGCGAGGCGGCGAGCGCCGGAATTAGACCAAAGAGAATCACCGCGCCTGCGGAGATGCCGATCACGAAAGCAAGAATCCTCGGATCTAAGCTGACGCCGGCCGGGAGCTCAGGTGGGACGAGCTGCTTCATGGCGCGCTCGGCCCACAATCCCACGATCGCGCCAAGCACTCCTCCGAATGACGCCAGCAAGACACTCTCGGCGAGAAACTGGCACACCAGCCGGAGCCGGCTCGCGCCCAGCGCCGCGCGGACGGCCACCTCCCGGCCGCGAGCCGCCGCCCTCGCCAAGAGAAGGTTGGCAAGATTCGCGCAGGCGATCAGAAGCACAAACCCCACTGCGGCCAGAAGAACGAGCAAGACATGGCCAACATTGCCCGCCAGCAACTGCCGAAGCGGAACAATTTCCGTGTGCCAGCGTGCGCGGGCCTTTTGGCGCCCCGGCGAAAATTGCGCGTCGAGACGGCGGGAGAGAACCTCCAGGGCCGCTTGCGCCTTGGCGAGGCTCACCCCCGGCTTCAGGCGGCCAATGACGTAGAGCATGGGCCAGTCCGCGCTTTGCGGAAGCGAGTTCGATGCGTCCAGCGCTTCCGGTACCCACAGGTCGCCGGGAGGGTAAAGTAAACCTGCCGGCATGACCCCGACAATCGTGTAGGGAGTCTTGTCCAAATGGATAATTGTGTTCAGGACAACACGGTCCCCGCCGAACTCCCGTTGCCAAACTGCGGCGCTGACGAGTGCGACATGGCTGTGATCCGGCTGTTCCTCGTCAGGGTTGAATCCGCGCCCCAGGATCGGCCGCACTCCCAGCATTTGGAAAAATCCAACGGTCACTGGAACAACGAGAACGCGCGTCGGCTCCCCGACGCCGGTGAGGTTCGCTCCCTGGCTGTACCCGTTGAAACCGAAGCCGAAGGCTCCGACGGCATCGAGAGCCCCGTTCTGCTGCTGCCAAGCTTTGAAGTCCGGAGGGATCACCATCCCGTTGCCGTTCAAATGCATAGTGGAGATGCTAACGAGCTGCTCCGGCCGGTCGTAGGGCAGCGGGCGCAGCAAGGCGGCGTCGATCACGCTGAAGATCGCCGTGTTGGCGCCGATACCCAGCGCCAGCGTCAGCACGGCTACCACGGTAAAGCCGGGATTCTTGCGCAACTGGCGCCAGCCGTAGCGAATGTCCTGCCAGAGAGTCTCTGCCCAATTCCATCCCCACATCTCCCTGCTCCTCTCTTGCGCCAAGGTCACGTTCCCGAACCGGCGCAGCGCCGCATAATGAGCTTCATCGGGCGGCATGCCGGATTCCAGGTTCTCCTGCTCTTCCATGGCGAGATGCGCGCGAATCTCTTCCGCAAGATCGTCCACCTGCTTCCGCCGGCGAAACAAAGCTCCGAGTTTGGCAAGCTCGCGATGCCAGCGCATCTTAAGTCCTCAGTTATCAGTTTTCAGTCATCAGCTCTCAGCCACATGTCGGTCCCATTGCAGCACCTATTGACCACTGACCACTATCCACTGTCTTGCTCGTACCGCAACGCCACCATGGGATCGACCTTGGTCATTCGGTGCATTGGATAATACTTGCAGGAAGCTCTCACTTCGCCTTATCCTTATGAGGATGAGCGTAGTGCAAAAATTGAACCTCGATGAAATCATCCGGGTGAATCCGGACATCATGCACGGCACCCCCTGCTTTTCAGGCACGCGTGTTCCGGTTCAGACCTTTCTAGACTACCTCGCGGAAGGCGACACGCTCGACGCCTTTCTCGCTGATTTCCCCAGTGTAAAGCGTGAGCAGGCGACCAGCCTTCTCACTCTGGCCCAAGAGCGCTTGGTCGAATCTCTTTCCTCCCGGTAACCCCGTGCGCATCGTAATCGATGGGTGCGTAAACCCTCGCGTTGAACGTCTCCTGGAAACCCAGCACGCTGTCTTCACCGTGCTCGGGTTGGGATGGGGAGGCCTTCCAGACAAAATGCTGGTGGAACGCCTACGGGGACGTTGCGAAGTGTTCATGACGATCGACCAAGGGTTTGAACACGAGCACAACCTTTCGTTGCTCGGATTTGGAGTCGTGATCGTACACGTTCCCAGGAACCGTCTCGCTCATTACGAGGCCATCCGAGATGAAATCAGCCAAGCCGTATCCTCCGTCAGGCCAGGGGAAGTAATCCACGTTGGCTAAGCAAGCGTAGCGCGGGCAGCCTGCCCCGATTCATCGGGGTCTCGCCCGCTGTCCCGGGAGCGTCCCGCTCCCGCCCGGAACGCGCAGGCGGGACGCCCACGCTACGTTCGGGGGCTGTCCGCCTCCGCTTTCACGGCGCAAACCCTTCCGTTGCTGCCCCTACTGACCACTAACCCCTGGCCACTGTTTTACTCATACCGCAGCGCCACCATGGGATCGACCTTGGTCGCGCGCCGCGCCGGGATGTACATCGCCAGCAGGGCCACTCCGGTGAGCAACAACGACAATGTGGCGAAGGTCAGAGGGTCTCGGGGACGGATACCGTACAGTAAACCCGCCAATAGGCGCGTGAGACCCAGCGCCGCGACGATTCCGACGCCCACGCCGATCAGGGTTAGAGCCAGCCCCTCTCGCACTACCAGCCACAAGATATCGCCCCGCGTCGCTCCCAGGGCTGCCCGAATTCCAATCTCGTGTGTCCGCCGGCTGACCGCATAGGAAAACACTCCGTAGATGCCGACGGCGGCGAGCACCAGGGCGATGGCGGCAAAGATGCCCATGATTGACGCAGAAACATGTTGCCGCCAAATCGATTCCGTAACCACGTTTTCCATGGTTCGGATCTGGATCACCGGCTGGTCATGGTCGACTTCCCACACGGCGTGGCGCACGGCGGCGGCAACCTCCGTCGGGTTCGAGGCCGTACGGACCACGAACGTCACCAGGAACGAAGCGAAGGGGAATTGGGCGTAAGGATGGTATATCTCCGGATGCACCTGCAGGTCCACGGAGTCCTGCTTGGAATCCGCCACCAGACCCACAATTAAAGCCGGAGCATCGTTCCGGCAGGCCTTTGGAACCTGCTTGCCCACAGGGTCCTCTCCTGGCCAGTAGCGGCGCACCATGGCTTCGTTCACGATCCGAACACAGGGCGCGTCTTTCTGGTTATCCGCCGGGGTGAAATCACGGCCCTCTTTCAAGGGGATCCCCATGGCGTGAAAATATCCGGGGCTTACGCTGCGCGTGGCGACATAGAAAGGGCCGCCCGCTGAGTTGGGCGGGGCGGGGAAATCAACCGCAGTATGAAATCCGGTGAAGGGCAGGTTATTCGCCATCCCGGCAGCCCTTACGCCCGGGATAGCCTGGATACGTTCCAACACGTTGCGGTAAAAAGCCGCGGACTGGGGGCCCTCCGAGTGCTTATATTTCACCAGCGGCACCCGCACGGTCAAAAGGTGGTCAGGAATGAAACCTGTGGGAGTGGTTTCCAAGCGTTCGAAGCTCTGAATCATCAATCCTGCTCCTACCAGGAGGACCAAGGCCAGGGCAACTTCGGAAACAATCAGGGCGCGTTGGACTCGCGATCCCCCGGCGCTTGCTCCTGACGCCCGGCCCCGCTGCTTGAGAGATTCATTCAGGTTGGGACTGGAGATGCGTAGCGCCGGCAGAATGCTCACGACGGTTCCCGTCAGCAGCGCGAGGGCTACCGTGAAGCCCAGGACCGGGAGATTAATCGCGATCCGGTGAATCGCCTGGGTTTCAACCAAGCTGTACTTGGGCATCAGGCTGACGATGGTGGCGAGGCCCCACGACGCCAACCCGAGCCCCGCCAGGCTGGCAGCTCCCGCCAGCAGTACGCCCTCGACCACCAGTTGCCGGATCAATCTCCACCGGCCGGCGCCCAGGGCGGCGCGGACGGCGATTTCTCCTTCCCGTGTGGCACCGCGCGCTAGGAGCATGCTGGTCACGTTGGTGCACACGATCAGGAGCACGAAGAAAACCGCTCCCAGGAGGGCCCAGATGGCCGACCGGAGGGGGCTGCCGATTTCCCGGCCCTTGAAGGGCTTCACGGGCGCCGTCCGCCCCGCGTTCGTCTTGGGATACTGCATGGCGAGCCGGTGGGCTGCCAGGTCCATCGCGGCTTGAGCTTGTTGCCGGGTCACTCCCGGCTTCAAACGCGCGATGACGCTCAGCCGCTTGTGTTCGTGATCGTTCTTCTCGGCGGCGCTGAACGTCAGCGGAACCCAAATCTGGGTGTTGGGGTCGGGAAACTCAAGGCTGGCAGGAGCGATACCTATTACCGTGTACGGCTTGCCGTCGAGCACCAGTGTCTTACCCAGGATTTTGGGGTCGGCGGCATAATGGCTGCGCCAATATTCATTACTTAAAACCAAGGTCTGGGTCTCACTCGCCAAAAAGGTGCGCCCGATGATCACATTGACGCCCAGGAGGTGAAAAAAATTCGTGGTCACTGGTGAAGCCCACACCTCATCAGGCTCCCCGGCCCCGGTCAGAACGCGAAGTTCCCACCGCTTATACGCCGCTAGACTCTCAAAAGCCTGGCTCTGTGCCTGCCAATCGTTGAAGTCTCCCGCGCAAACCCACTCTTCTTCCCCCTTTGGGTTCTTGGCGCTGATCTCCACGAGCTGGCTGGGATCCTGGTAGGGCGTCCCTTGCCACAGTACCGTATCAACAACGCTGATGATGGCGGTGGTCGCCCCAATCCCAAGTGCCAGGGTCAGCACCGCGACCGCCGTGAAGCCTGGATTCTTTGCCAGCATACGCAGGCCAAAGCGAAGGTCCTGCCAGAGCGTCTCGACCGAATTCCATCCCCACATCTCCCGGCTCCTCTCTTGCGCCAAAGTTACATTGCCGAACCGGCGCAACGCGGCATAGTGAGCTTCCTCGGGCGCCATGCCGGATTCCCGGTTCTCCTGCTCTTCCATTTCGAGGTGAGAGCGAATCTCTTCCGCGAGATCGTCCACCGGCTTCCGCCGGCGAAACAGAGCACCGAATTTGGTAAGTTCACGCCGCCAACTCATCTGAAGCTTCCTTCCCGTAAAGGCCTTGCGCGATCATAAAATCAAAGGTGAAAAGGAGCAGCCCCTGGGCGTACAATACGGGATGGAGTTACTGTGAAATCCATAAATGTTGATTTGCCGGAAAAGATTGCTGAGGAACTGTCGCGACTGGTAGAGACGGGATGGTTTCGCGATGAAGCGGAAGCGGTTCGCGTTGCCCTTGCGGAGTTCCTCGGCCACCGCGCCGCGGAACTTCAAGAACGCTTTCAGCATGACGACATTGAATGGGCGCTTCGGGAGAGACAGAAAGCCCAGCGATGAAGCGCATCGTGTGCGATACCGGCCCATTGTTGCATCTCGGAGAAGCCGGTGTCCGAGACCTTTTATCACCCGCCGGCGATGTTCATATCCCCAGCGCTGTCGATCTGGAAATGCGAAGCTATGAAGCCCACTGGCATGTTCGCAGACCCGCCTGGTTACGTGTGACCCAACTGGATTCCGGTCCAGCGCTCGAGGCGCGCTCCTGGCAACAGGCCGGGTTGTTGCATTGCGGGGAAGCCCAGGCCATTGCACTAGCGTGTCAGCTAAAAGCTGATTGGCTCCTGACCGATGACGCTGCCGCGCGTCTGCTCGCGCAGTCATGGGGATTGGAGGTTCACGGGCCCCCGGGACTTGTACTTTGGGCGGCAGCCATGTGCCACGTGAGTCGCCCTGAGGCCGAAATTGCGTTGGACCGGTTGGCGCGCTCTTCTCTTTGGGTGTCACCATCGGTGCTCCTGGAGGCGAAGGCTGCATTAAATCAGATGGATTACTCGCTTTCCTCACCGCAACCCTGCGCGGATCGTCCTGTCGATTAACTCGCCGTGACCGAAATTTACGCTTCCTTTATCCAAACTTCGTTATTCGGGCAATCGACAATCCTCAATCCTTCAGTGGGACGGACCTTCGGTCGAAAATCGCCAATCCCTCATGGCCCTTCCTCGGACTCGGCGGGGCACAGAACGCCGGTAATGGCCCGCACAAAGCGCTCCCAACGCGAGGTCTCGGCCACTAATTGCTTCCGTCCCGCCGCGGTCAGGCGGTAGTACTTGGCCCGCTGATGGTTTTGGGAAACGCCCCAATCGGCCGAAATCCAACCTTCCTGTTGCAGGCGCTGGAGGGCGGGGTAAAGCGACCCGTGTTCCACCTTGAGGGTCTCTTCCGACAGGCGCTCGATGGACTTGGCAATGCCGTGTCCGTGCGTGGGTCCCCAGCGCAAGGTGCGCAGAATCAGCATGTCGAGCGAGCCGTAAACAAGTTCGATGCGGTCTCCGGATGGGTGCTTGGCCATAGTAGCAGGTAATCTACCACACGAGGTGGTAGATTGTCTACTGAATAAAACAGTGGGGCACCAGACTATTATTATGTCGCGCAACCAGTTGAGGGCGGCGAACTTCCGCGCTAAAGTAAGGGTAGGACGCAGATAGGACGTGGCATGCGATCGGACAAAATTTCGTCTGGGCAGAATTGCCGGATGGCTGGCAAGTTGGCGCTCTCCGCGTTCTGGCTGCTCGCGGGATCTCTTCACCCCGTCCCCAGCGCTGCGCAGCAACCCCCTGAGCCGCTCGAATTGCTGAAGCAATTGAACAGCGTCACCTTGGATCCTGCCCGAGTCTACGTGGTCCGCGATGCCCACATTACGCGCGGCCGGATGACCCTGTATCTTAATCGCGGCTTCGTCGCTTTCATGACCCCGGTGAAAGGCGAGATCACCGGGGCCGTTTTCGAAGGGGATGCTGAGGTTTTGATGATTCCGCCCGACCGGGCCGAGAAACGGAACCTGGCGCAGTTCACGCGATCACCCATCCTGGAGGAGAAAGTCGATTCCGCTTACCTGCGTTTCACCGACCAGACCGCCCAGGAATTGCTGGCGGCATCGCGCCCGCCTGATCCGGATGATCTCGAGCAGCCTGGCCCCTTTCTGGAAGAGTGGGCGGCGGTAGCGCAGACGCCGGATTTTGAAACTTCGGTGCGCATCCTTACCGATCTGCTTGGCGACCGTAACCGTCCTTACTTTTGCGCCCGAGTGAACGGAGAGAACCTGGGAGTGTTCGAGATGGTTGACGATGAACGGCTTCCCGAGCCCTTCTCGATCGGCTCCATACGCAAGGTGGGCTCCCAGGCCTTCGCCGATATCTGGTGTTCCTTCCCAACGCACAGTTCGCAGGCCGGCGCGGCGGGGCCGTTGGAGGTTACGGCCAGGGCGCTGGCATACACCCTGGACGTCCGTATCCATCCGGACCACAGTCTGGAAGGCCGGGCGGAAATTCAGCTCGAATCCCGTTCCGCGCGAGATCGGGTCATCTCCTTTGGGCTCTCACGCTGGCTCGCGGTCACGGGCGTCGAGGACGATCGCGGGCATAATATCGTGGTAATGGGGGGTCAACCGCCGGAGGGTGACCCGGCGGGGGCGCGCGCTTACGATCACGTCGACGTCGTGCTTCCCCACCCCTACCCGGCGGGCGATCGTTTTCGTTTGATTTTCAGGTATCACGGCAACGTCATCGCCAACGTTGGGAACGGAGTTCTGTACGTGGGGGCGCGGGGAAGTTGGTACCCCAACATCCAAATCGGCCTTCCCAGTCAGTACGATTTGACCTTTCACTACCCGCGAAAGCTCGTGCTGGTGGCCACCGGCGCCCGCGTCGAGGAGAAAACGTCAGAGGATGGGTCGGAGAGCCGGTGGCGATCGGACGGCGTTTTTCGTGTGGCCGGCTTTAATCTGGGCCCCTATACCTCGGTCGAGCGGCACGCGGGCAAGGCGCTGGTTACGGTTTATGCCACACGGGAAGCGGAAAGCTCGCTGGAAAAACGGCATGACGAGGAGCGCACTCCACCCATGGTGATTGGCGGACCGAACCCGACCGTGCTCGGTCCGCTCCACTTCGAGCCGATGCCTCTCGCGCCCTCCGCCCTGCTTGACAACGTTGCCGATATCGCCTCGCAAGCGGTGCAATTTTATTCCGGCCTGTTCGGTCCCTACCCTTATCCCCGCTTGGCCATCTCGCAAGCGCCGGGGAGCTTTGGCCAAGGGTGGCCGGAACTTGTGTATCTGCCCACGCTTTCCTTCCTTCCCAAAACCGAACGGTCAGAGATGGGCTTGAGCCGGAAAGGGGGCGACCCGATGGGGCCGGTCATTATCGCGCATGAAATTGCGCATCAGTGGTGGGGAAACCTCCTGGGTTGGCAGACCTACCACGACCAGTGGCTTTCCGAGGGCCTTGCCAGTTACGCGGCGGCCCTCTTCCTGGCACAGGGTAAGGATGGCAACCGCCAATTCCGCGACTTGTTGCATCTCTACAAGGAGGATTTGCTGGCCAAAACCAGCGCGGGCGCGACCGTTGAATCGGGCGGTCCCATTTGGCTCGGGCAAAGGCTTTCCAGCTCTCTGGATCCGGCGGGATACTCCAACATCGCTTACAAGAAGGCCTGCTGGGTTCTTCACATGCTGCGGGGATTGATGACCGATCCCAAGACGGGTTCGGACGCCCGCTTCCTCATCATGCTGCGCGACTTTCTCTCCCACTACCAAGGTCAGTCCGTGTCCACCGAGGATTTCATTCGTTATGCGGAAAAATACATGTCCGCGGAGAGTGACCTGGAACATAACCGCAAGCTCGACTGGTTCTTTAACGAGTGGGTCTACGACACGGGAATTCCGGCTTATACTCTCAAAAGCGAGGTTCGCGCGCTTGCCGCGGGCCCCTATGTTGTACATGGGACCATCGCCCAGAGCGGTGTTTCCGACGACTTTGAGATGCCGGTCCGCGTGGTCGCATATTATGCCCGAGACAAGCGGGTCACGCTAGGACGGGTGGTGGTGAGCGGGAGCGAGGCTCATTTTAAATTCGCTGCGCAGCAAAAACCCCTGCGCGTTATGATTGATGAGGAGAATTTGCTGGCCGTGGTGCACTAGCCGCGGTTCTTCCCCAAACTCGTATGCTCTTTGGGGGGGACGGGAATTCACAGGCTCGAGAAGAATTGACATTACTTTTAGACGCAGGTGGAAATAGACGAGGCAGCGTTTCGAAGCGTTTCATCATCTTTCCCATGAGGCTTTCCGCCAATGGCCGCAAGCCGGCGATAATCCGACGGGTGGTAATCCGAGATATACCCAAAGACCTGAGGGATGTGTTACGGTAAAGGGAAGGCATACATAATGAAGAAGCTCGCGCTGGCACTCTCGATCGTGGTGTTGTTGGGCGGTTGTGGCCACAGCTCGCCATCCCCGGTTTCGCTGATTCGAGTGACCATTAATCCCGTTAGCCCACCCAGCATCGATCAAGGGCAAGCCTCCCAGTTCAGCGCGAGCGTGGCCGGCGATACTTCGAACGCCGGCGTGACGTGGAGCGCCACCGGGGCGGCCTGCGCCGGCAAGGCATGCGGAACATTTTCCAACGTTACCCCTCTGTCGGTAACCTACAATGCACCTGCGTCGATTTCAGCCAGCTTAACCGTCATGGTAACGGCAACCTCGCTAGCCAACCCGCTCCAGACTGCTACCGCGATCTTCTACGTCTCGCCGCCGCCGAGCATTGTGACCACCAACTTGCCCAGCGCCACGCCAAATTATGTCTACGACTTCGCTCTGGCGGGCACCGGCGGTGTGCAGCCCTTGAATTGGAGCCTGATGAGCGGAACCCTCCCGGCCGGGTTGTCCTTGAACAATGCGGGAACAATTTATGGAACGCCCACCACCGGGGGCACATCCACTTTCACGGTTAAGGTGACGGATTCATCGGGGGCCCCGGGCGGCGTGTCCTCAACTCAGCAAACGTTTAGCCTCACCATCGTGGGCGTCTTAACTGTTCCCAACGCCTCGTTGCCGAGTGGCAATGTAGGCATCCCTTACAGCGCCACCCTCACCTCCACCGGGGGGATGCCGCCCTATACGTGGGAAATCTACAGCGGCAGTCTGCCTTCGGGACTGGTGTTGCAGCAAAGCATCGGGGTGATTTCAGGTACGCCTACCGTGCAAGGTACCGCCTCCTTTGTTGTGGAGGAGTTTGATTCCAGTCCCATCCAGCAGTATTACATAAGCTCAACCTTCTCCATCACCATAAACCCCTCGGGACCGCTGACCATCAGGACGAGCTCGCTGCTGGACGGTGCGGTGGATACGGCGTACCAGGGACAACTCGTGGCGACCGGTGGGACGCCGCCTCTCCTTTGGTCAGTCACCGCGGGGGGACTGCCGTTGGGGTTGGCGCTCAACCCAACGACCGGGGCGATTTCGGGGACTCCCACGGGCACACCCGGTATATCTTCCTTCACCGTGCAGGTGTCGGATACAAGCTCGCCGCAGCAGAGCTCCACCCAGCAACTGAGTATCACCCTCAATGCCGCACCGGTGGCTTGCTCGAGTACCGGTAACGATTCTCTCCTCGTGGGACAATATGCCTTCACTCTGCGCGGATTTAATGCGCTTCCCAGCACCACCAATGAGGGAGGCTTTCTTGCCGTGGTGGGCTCCTTCACCGCCGACGGCGCTGGTAACATCACGGCCGGCGAAGCTGACACCAACGGGGTTCTCGGCGCCCAGAGCGGGAACCTCATTACCAGCGCCAGTTCCTATTCGGTGGGACCCGACAACCGAGGTTGCGCCACTCTCGCGACTCCGTTCGGGACATTCTCCACCCGGTTCGCTGTGGGTGCGATATCCGCAGGGGTGGCGACCCAAGGCCGCATCATTGAGTTTGACAACCCCGGCCCCAGCGCCTATATTGCCGCCGGCCAGATCCTTCAGCAAAGCTCTAGCGCATTTCTCTCTCCCCTCACAGGAAGTTACGCGTTACGGACGGCGGGCTGGGATCCCTCCACTTCCGGCCGCGTCGCCTGCGTCGGGGTTGTGACGGGTGTCAGATTTAAATTCAGTTCTTTGCAAGAAGACTGCAACGATGCCGGAACGGTCTCCAACACGACCAATACCTACACGATCACCAACACCACGCTCAACACCTATTCGACGGCTGACACCAATGGGCGTGGCACCGGGAATCTCTTGGTGGCAGGAAGCATTTCCGACCTCACGTTCTATTGGGTATCCAGCACGCAGCTCTTCATGATCAACTCCGATCCCGGCACTGCCTTTAGTGGGGATTGGAAGCAGGAAGAGGTGCCGCTCGGCAGCTCAGGATTTAACCAAGCTTCCTTCAACAGTAATGTTGCAGCCTATTCGAGCGGGCTGGGACTAGCCGGGGCAGCCGGCGACGTGTCGATTGCGACGGAGACCGCCGATGGAAGCAATTTCGTCGTAACTCAGCTTTACCGCGATATAGCGGGCGCCTGGCGAAGTGCCAGTATGACTTGCAGCTATACGGTCGTCGCGAGTGGCCTGGTGACGCTGGGTGGTAGCGCTTGCGGCGCCAATCCCCCCATTCCCTATCTGAATTCCCTTAATACCGCATTCGTGCTCGGCACGGACTCGGCAATTGAGCTGGGATCCTTTGAGCCCCAGACGGCGGGCCTCACCAACGCCTCCTTGGCCGGAACTTACTTCGTGGGCATTTCGGAAGTAGTCAACCAAGCCGTGCAGGCTGAAGTGGGCATTGTGACTTTGACGAGCAACGGAATCGTGACGAGCACCAGCGACACTGCTTCGACCCTCAGCCAGACCGCAGGTGCGGCCGGCTCAGACATCTACTTTTTCAATCCGGATGGGACTTTCAGTACGGGCTCTTCCGGCGGAACCACCGTGGGCATTGCGATCTCCGGGAGCAAGTTCGTCCTCGTCAATAACCCAACCTTAACATTTCCGACCCTGCTGATCGGACAGCAATAGATTTCAACCTTGCACGGGCTTGGCCGTTGCTGCTGGGGCAGCACGGGCTGAGCGGTCTTTTGCGCACCCCGCGGAGAAACTCTTCCTTCCTGTCAACCTGATCCCCCCTACCAATCTCTCAACAAAATCACCCGGCCGCTAATACCCCTGCGCGCTCGAACGACGTGGGCAGGCCGTTCTCGCCAAATCTCCTCATCCCGAAATCGGCATCCGCCGATAACCAATCATGAAGGAATTCTAACGTGGGAGGCAGCGTGGATCATGCCTCCCAAGGAACTCCCGGCCACGGAGAAGGAACATGCATCGAAGGGTTCAGCGAAAACGAGGGCAATCGGGGGGGATCAGGAAAGCCATTTCCTGGCCATGCTACCCCGAATCTCGAACTGTGTTCGCAGCGCTGGAAATATCAAAAAAACTCTTGCCCGTACTCTGCGGTTTGGTGGTCATGTGCGCGTGCGGTGGGGGGGGCGGAGGGGGGGGAGGCGGGACTCCCCCTCCTCCACCCGCTATCTCCGTTTCCATTTCCCCTTCGACCGAGACCGATATCGATCAGGGACAAACCGTGAAGTTCACCGCAACCGTGGAAAACGACTCGAGCGCGAAGGGAGTGACTTGGAGCCCTTCCGGGACAGGGTGCACGGGCTCGGCGTGTGGGACCTTTAGCAACACCACGGCGACCACGGCAACGTACAACGCCCCAGCCTCGGCTCCGGCCAACCTCAGCATCACGGTCACGGCGACCCCGGTCGCCGACACCACAAAGACTGCTTCCGCCGGGGTCAGTATTTCTCCTCCGCCAAGCATTAACACCACCACGCTTACCAATGCCACACCGAATGCCAGCTACAGCACGACTCTCCAAGCCACAGGCGGTGTGGGAACACTCACCTGGAGCGTGGCCAGCGGCACTCTGCCAATTGGCTTGTCGCTCGCCAGTTCCGGGGCCATCACCGGAGATCCGACCGTGTTCGGGATTTCAACCTTCACGGTGCAAGTAACCGATTCGTCAGCCGCATCGAGCGGGCCGGGTTCGGCGCAAGTGCAGCTCAGCCTTACCGTCGTCTCGGGGGTGAGCATCACCACCACCTCATTGCCGGCCGGGTCCGAGGGGGTCACCTACCTGGCGGCAATTGACGCCAGCGGCGGCACCCCTCCCTACACCTGGAGCCTGACCACGGGATCGCTTCCTCCCGGTCTCGCGATGCAGCCGAGCTCGGGGGTGATTTCCGGGAACCCGACCTCCCAAGGAAGTTTCGCTTTTACGGTCGCCGCAATTGATTCGAGCTCGACGCCGCAGAACCAAACCCAGGCCTTGGCCATCACGATTGGCGCTCCGGGACCGTTGGCCATCACCACCTACTCCCTGCTCGACGGCACGCTGGACACGCCTTACAACGGCAAGGTAGCGGCGATGGGCGGCACACCTCCTTACACTTGGAGTGTCCCCACCGGAGCGCTACCCGCAGGTGTGCTCATCAACGCATCGACGGGCGCGATTTCGGGAACGCCGTCATCAACGGGGACGGCATATTTCACTGTTTTGGTTACCGATTCAAGTTCGACGCCCGAGGCCCAAACGCAAGCGCTCCGCATGACGGTCGAAAACGCCGCGGAAGCGTGTGCCAGTTCGGGAAACAACGCGGTCCTCAGCGGGTCCTATGCCTTTAATCTGAGCGGGTTTAATGACGTCGGGTTCCTGACCGTAGTGGGCTCTTTCACGGCCGACGGCACCGGCAAGATCACGGCGGGCGAAGCTGACACCAACGGCGTCCTGGGCGCCCAAAACGGCAACATTGTGACCTCGGCCAGCTCCTACTCGGTGGGATCAGACAATCGCGGTTGCGCCACTCTGGCGACCCCATTCGGAACCTTTGTAACCCACTTCGCTCTCGGCTCGATGTCTTCCAACATTGCCACCACCGGCCGGATGATCGAGTGGGACAGCCCCAGCCCCAGCGCCTATATTGCGGCGGGCCAGTTACTGCTCCAGGCATCCAGCGCCTTTGCCGGCGGGCTGAGCGGCAGTTATGTTTTCCGCACCGTCGGGTGGGATCCCTCTCCCCAAGGCGGGCGTGACGCGTGTGTGGGCGTGATCAGCACGAGCGGCAACACCTTCAACGGTCTGGAGCAGGACTGCAACGATGCATGGAACATCTCCACCACGGGGGCCCCTGATGTTGCCGGGACCTACACCAGCCTCGATGCCAATGGCCGCGGCACGGGAATCCTCGCCTTGTTAGCAAGCAACGCCAACATCACTTTCTATGCTGTGTCCAGCTCTCAACTGCTGATGGTGAATGCCGACCCCAGCCCCTTCGCCAGCGGGGAATGGGACCAGCAAACCGTGCCGGCAGGGGGCTCCGGTTTCACGCAGGCATCGCTCAAGGGCAACCTGGTTTTCTCCCTCAACGGGCTGAGCTTGGTTGGCACCGCGACGACCGTTTCCATGGAGACGGCGAGCGCCGATGGGAGCAGTTCCATGGCGGTCACGTACTATGAAGATCGGGCGGGCGCGATGCAGATTTCCAGCACCTTGACTTGTACATACGCCGTCGAGGCGACGGGGCGGGTGACCCTCAGCAGTGATACCCAAAGTTGCGGAGGAACTCCTCCCGTGTTCTATCTGACAGGCCTGAACACGGGCTTCATTGTGGATGCCGCTCCGGGCGTGGACACGGGAACCTTTGAGCCGCAGTCGGCAGGGCCCTTCAGCAACGCCTCGCTCTCAGGAAACTTTTTCGGCGGGATGGCGGAGGTCGTCATCCAAAGTGCGCAGGCGGAGGTAGACCCCATCGCACCGGACGGCAACGGGAACATTACCGGCATCACGGACATCAGTTCGACGAGCGGACAAGACGGGGGTTCGCCCTTTTTCGCCGCTACCTACAACGTCAATTCCGACGGGACCTTCAGCGTCAGTTCCTCCGGCGGCGCCGTGGCCGGCATCATCATTTCCAGCACGAAATTTGTGATGTTCAGCCCCTCAACTCTTGCGACACCGTACCCCACTCTCCTGGAGGTGCAGAAGTAACTCCCGGTAGGGGCGAGCGGCGCTCGCCCCACGTCGAATGCCGAGCGCCGCCCGGCCCTACCAAAGAGTGGGGTGGCAGGCCTTAGGCGCTCGCCGCCTTCCAACCCGAGCGCTCGCGCAGGCCGGTGATGTGGGCCACGTGGTGTTTCCCGTGCCAGGCATACATCGCGAGGTATTTCTCCAGCGTCACCTGCCCCAGCTCCGGATGCTTCAGGGCGCGGGAAAAATTCTCCGGCTCGAGCGAACGCAACAAGATCACCCAGCGTTCGTGCAGCGCCTCGATCAGGGTCAACGAAAGCTCGGCGGGAGACGTGCGCGCGTCACTTAATTCCGCCCATAAAGCCTGCTCGTAGGGCTTGATGGTGGGCTTGTCCTCGGTGAGCGCCAGACGGAAGCGCACATAGGCATTCAGGTGGCTGTCAGCGAGATGATGAACCACCTGGCGGACAGTCCAGCCGCCGGGCCGGTAAGGCGTATCGAGCTGTGCATCCGTAAGCCCCGAGACCACCGCCCGCAGTTGCGCCGGCGTCTCCTCGATGTCGGCAAGCCACTGTTGCCGCTCCGCCTCGCTAGCCAGCAAACCTTCGCCACTGCGATTCCACGTGAATTTCCCTATGGGGTACTGAAGGTCCATATCTACCCTCCTGTCCAATAGGAATCCGAGGTAGGTCGTAGGTAGTAGATGGCATGTGGGGAGGCTTCGCTCTGGGCGGGTATTACGGATACCCTACCTTCGACCTACCACCTACGACGTACTATTCGTTATTCCTTGCGTGCAATCAAAAGCTGCCCACCGCCGCGACCCTTGAAAAGCTCCAATTGTTCTTCGGGTATTCCCGCCTCGCGGGCGAGAGGTTCAAAGTCAGGCCATTCCAGGTGGGCTTCACCAAACCCAGCCTTTCGCGCCAGGTCCAGCAGTTCGTGGTCCTCGTAAAAGTGTAGTCGCGATGCCATCGGCTCAGGGGCGGCGGGGGTGCCGCGCAGTTCCTTGGAGCCAGTGAAAAGTATCAATCGCCCTCCCGGCGCCAGAACGCGACGAATCCCCGAGAGCACTTGGACAGGATTCGATAGGAAGCCAAAAACCCCGGTCATCACTGCGCAAGTGAAGGTCCCATCCGGGTAAGGCAGTAAACCGGCGTCACCCTCGCGAATCTCCAGCCTGTTTTGCTGGATCGCCTCGTGGTTAGCCTCGCGCGCCACTCTTACCATGTCGGAACTGTGATCGATGGCCGCCGCTTTGCAGCCACTTTTTAGAGCGTCATGCAAGAATGCTCCGCCCCCACAACCGACCTCGAGCAGATAGTCGTCAGGTTTTAGTCCCAGTACCGCCAGTATGGCTTTGAAGTTGGGGCGATGGTAGATGGGGTCGCGATAGGTAGCTCGTCCCTGAGGCCCCGACGGACGCCGCGCCCGGCGATCGGTGATCCAATCGCCCAAGCGACTGGGCGCCATCGCCGCGAGAAGAGGGGCGGCAACCTCGCTTGCAAACCAACCGGCCAGCTCCGTCCCGTGGTCTCCCAACAGATTGCCCCAGTCCCGATGCTCCAAGGTTACTCGAGTGCCATCCTCAATCGGCGCGAACCGCAACTCCAATGATGTTACTTCCGCGGGCTGCCAATCGGCCGCGTGCCATTCGAGTACGATTTCTTCCGGTGGTTGCCAGCGGACTACCCGCCCCACCTCGACAGCCCCTTCCATCACTCGACCGTCCGCTCCGGCTTGGAACCGCCTCCCGAGTCGTGACAGCGCAGTCGATAATTCCTCAACGATCGCCTCGAAAGCCGAGGATGGATCAAGCCTCAAATCGACGCGAGTGCGAATGCTCATATTCCCCACCGTGGCTTGAGAAACCCGATTCTCCCCTCATCATATAGTGCCCTGCGCGGAAAAGGCAATGCGCCTTCGAGCTTGCATTAATAGAGGACATCCAACGCGCTGTCAAAGAAGCGGTGCTGGTTGCCAACGAAATGGCCGAAGAACGGTGAGGAAGTATTGTTGAAAACATCGCGGGGGTTGGTATGGTCCGACAAATTGAAAATCATGAGCGAGCCGCGCATCAGGTGCTTCTTGATGAAAGGCAAAGGGAGGTGGAATTCCTTGCTCAGTTTCATATCGAGCGAAAAGAACTGCGGGAATCGTTTGATATCGGGGGTGCCAATGTAATCCTGCCGTTCGTCGACAGTCGAGTAAGGAAATCCGGAATGGTAATCGACCACGGGTCCCGCTTCGATTCCCCACAGGTGCGTTTTGAATCTTCCCCAGGTCACAAGGCGGTTGGGAATGTCAGAGGCCAGGTTGCTGTATGCATCGGGACGAATCACCGGCTGTTCAAAAGGCACAAACAAATCCGCCAGAGTGTTCAAATCGCCGCGCGCTTTGCTATACACGTAGGAGATGTTTAATTCGGAGACGCCGGTGAGGCGAACATGCACCGTGGATTCGAATTCCTTGTAGACGGAAGCGCCGTGGGGAGTCAGCAGCATGGCGGGTCCTGTGGCCAGGTCGGTGACCGGGTTGACGATGAACTGATCGTAGGCGCGGCTGGAGATGTAGCTCAGCCGCAGTATCACGCGGGGATGCAACTCCTGGTCCGCTTCCAAGCTCCAGGTCCAATTGTAAGGCATATTGCCGGGGAAGATGGATGAGGCTGCCCATGCCCCTTGGCGATCGAGGTTCCCATAGGCGTTCACGAAGGTAAACGGAGGTCCCTGAAGATTCCCCAAGTCATCAAAAAGGCTCACTTGGCGTTCGGAGTTCATCGTGAAGTTACCAGCCAGCAAAGGGGTATGACCATAGAAACGGCCCACCCCGCCGCGAAAAACCGTTTTTTCCTTGTGGCCGGGTGAGTAAGCAACTCCCAGGCGGGGTGCCAGGCTCCCTGCGCTGCCCAGGGACTGGCCGGAATAACGTAAACCGAGGTCGAAAGAAATCCGATCGCTGGGCACCCAGTGATCGGCCACAAAGAGCGATACCTCAAAGTCCCGCGCCGCCAGCATGCCTGGTCCCAGAAAATTTATCTCTTCCGTCACGGACCCGTCGGGCCGCAGCAGCTTCACAGTGCGCGACTGGCTGCTGCCTTCGTAGGTCCGGTTCAGGGAATCCAATCCGAGCGTCAGCTCGTGCCTTCCCCACCGTTTCAGCCGGGGAAGTTTGTACATCTCCGTGAATTGCTCCTGCTCGCTGTCGCGCTGATAGGCATTGAAGAAGTTGCCGCCCCAACCGTTGGGGGTATCTAACATATCGGCCCCGCCCTGACCGCGGCCCCAAGTGTCGAACTTCATACCGTCAATGATGGTCGTAAAAATGCCGCCACTCGTCGTTATATATTGATCCGTCAGGGTAACCTTAAAACCGCTCTGGCCATAATCGGAGGAGGCCGACTGGGGAACCAGGGAGTTGATATTGGCATATTGGCGGTGCAGGGGAAAAACATTAGCCGTGATGGTCGCCAAATGCTGGGGGGAAAAAACATAATGGAAATCGGTGAAGGAATTAAAGTCGTGTGTCCGGATTTCGTTGTTGGGCCAAGCCAGACCTCGCACCGGCTGTTTATCAATATCGTACGCGATGGCCTCAGAGAAACTTAATCGGTTGGCGAGCAAGGGGCCGGTTACGTACACCCGCGGATTGTAATCCGCGATTCCTACCAGCGAGCCGTTCTTAATGCGCGGATTGGGAGGAATGTTCTGTGCCTCAAATGCCCACCGGTCGCCCGGGGGCCGCGTGTGAATGGTGGTGAGTCCGCCGGTAAAGCCGCCGTATTGCGCATCATAGGCGTCTTTGTAAACCTGGAGGGAATCGATAGCGACAACAGGGACGTCAATGGCTTGGCTCCCGGTTACCGGGTCCGCGCTCTCCGCCGAGTTTACGAGCAATTGACCCTGGCTCTCCGAAACTCCCTTGATGTTGATCTTTCCATCCGGCGTGCGGATCACGCCCGGCAGGTAGGGCAGTACCGCCTTGAATTTCTGTTCGACGAGTGGCAGGTTGGCGATTTCTGTGCTGCCCAGCTTGGCAGAGGAGGGCGCACTCTCCTCCGTGGCCACCGTCGCGGCCTTTTCCCGGACATCCACGGTCTGATGGAGCACCACCTCCGGCGGCAAAACCATTTGCATGTCCGGTGGGGGAACGTCCGTCACTTCCAGCACACGTTTTAGGGGTTCGTAGGCGGCGGCAGCGCAAACCAAGGAGTACGCGGCGGGTTGTAAGCCCGAGAATTCAAAGTGGCCTTTATGATCGGTGGTCGCGGTGAGACCGTCCGGAGGAAGCACCCGGCTCGTCAGGGTGCAAACGGCGCCAGGAATGGGAACATCCTTTTCGTCAAGGACTTCACCTCGAACGGTTTGTGTCGAAGGCAAGGCACGCGCGACGCACAGCCCTGCCAGGAGGAGTTCCGCTCCCAAAAGAAGAACCGCTCCATGCCATCGGAGCCGCTGGATACACATTAGTGATTCTGACCTCGGAATCCCTCCTTGTGAGGGTGAAACTCCGTATGCCTCCTTCAAGTTACGTCTTCAATGCACTTCTTGCTGAGGACCACCGATGCCTCGCTTGGGAAAAGACGGTCACCTCCATATAGAGTTTAATCCCAAAACCACATGAGTTTACACTTTTTACATTGGGACGCGATGCCCCAACCTTCAGCGAGACCCTGGTGCGGTTCCTGCGGGGGAGTGCCGGGCATCGGCTCCAGATATTGCTGCGGGCTTGGCACCAGGGTTGGGTTTTTCACGCTTCACGATACCCGCGCCTTCCTTGATGGTGAGGAATTGGTTGGCGGCGATATTCGTAAATCTCTCCACCTTCTGCGTGGTGGGCCACTTGACCTCGATCAAGTCCACCTGCGGAGATAGACCCAAACCGAAATGGAGGCGCAGGTCGCTCTGCGACATTACACTCGTGCCAGTGTGGACCTCATCGATCTGCTCGTGCTTCCCGGTCACCACCTTCACGCGCGCGCCGATGGCCGTGCGGTTGCACTGCGTGCCGAGCAATTTGATAGTGATCCAATTCTTCTTGTTGCCGCCGTCGTTCCGCAGAAGCGACGGGTAATCGTTCATATTCAGGACCAGCACGTCGATGTCGCCATCGTTATCGTAATCACCGAAAGCGCAACCGCGGCTGGAAAAATTCGCTGTTACCCCCGGGCCCAGTTCTTTTGAGACGTCCTTGAATTTGCCATTTCCGAGGTTGCGATAGACGAGCCGGGGGGAAAGAAAATGCGCGTCCAGGTGATACTCCTCGATTTCCGGGTAAACCTGGCCAGTGACGTGGAAGATGTCCGCCCACCCATCGTTGTCATAGTCCATAAAGCCGGCTCCCCAGCACACATATTGGGTATTCACACCCAGCCCAGACACGAAAGTCACGTCCGTGAAAGTTCCGTCCTTGTTGTTGTGATACAGGTCGGGAGTGTCATCGGTGAAGTTGGTCTTGAAAATATCCAGCCAGCCGTCGCCATCGTAGTCCGCCACCCCGATGCCCATGCCGGCCTGTTCCTGCCCGTCCTCGTTGTAAGCGCACCCGGCCAGGACTGCGACATCCTCGAACGTCCCGTCGTGTTTATTTTGAAACAGAATGCTAGGCTCGGAATCGACGGCTACGTAGACATCGGGCCAGCCGTCGTTATCGAAATCGTAGGAGACCGCGGTGATGGAGTAGCGCGGCCCCGGCTTCAAGATGCCCGCCTTCTCCGAAACATCGGTGAAAGTTCCGTTGCCGTTGTTATGGTACAGGATATTCATTCCCCCCGGCAGGCCGCGCGGGCCACACATTACCGGGATACCTTTCCATTGGCAATAGCCGGTCTGCCCCGGCCTCGGCACCTTCTGAAGGTCAAGTTCGATATAGTTGCACACGAACAGGTCAAGGAATCCGTCGCGGTCGTAGTCAATCCAGGAGGAACCGGTCCCCCAGCGGACGCGTTCCTCCCACAGTCCCGCCTTCTTGGTTACGTCCGTGAACGTGCCGTCGCCGTTGTTGTGCCACAAAACGTTGTGACCCCAATAGGCGCAGAACAGGTCATCCCAACCGTCATTGTCATAATCACCCACGCAGACAGCCGTGCCCCACCCGGTGCGGGCCAAGCCGGCTTTTTCCGTCACATCCGTGAACGTGCCGTCACGGTTGTTCTTAAAGAGGTGCTGCGTGGGCGTCTTGCCATCGGGGTAGGGTTCTTCGCCCGGCAGGCGGTCGCCATTGGTGAGGTAAATATCGAGCCAGCCATCCTGGTCGTAATCGAAAAAGGCCAGCCCGCTGCCCTTGGCTTCCACGATGTAGCTTTTGCGCTTAACGCCGCCCCACACGTTGGAGGCGTTCAGGCCGGCCTCCTTCGCCACATCCACGAAAGTAACGGAGGAAGGCGCCTCAGGATGGGGTACGGTGGCCGCCTGAAGCACGGGAGTTCCTGTCCATTGCCATAGGGGCGTGGCGAGCGCATCAAGCATTCCTGACCCCAAGATTATTGCTGAAGAACCCAGCCAATTGCGACGCGAAAATTTCATGTCATCCTTGAGGCGCCACCGCGAACCGCCGCCTTCCCTCGTGTTTCTCCTGCCCGCAAAGATAACCAGCTCGAGGCGGGGAAATTCAAAAGAGCTATTATACTATGCATGTCATCGCGTCCCCCCCAAGAAGCCCTGGACGTGGCCGTATAGCTCTTCTCTGGCAATTCCGGGCGCGGCAAGCTAGAATCCCTTTCGAGGGCACACCGCATGTCTGAAACCCATTTCGAGACTCCCGTAGCATCCGCTTCCGCCAGTGCGAAAATCATCGCCATTGCTGTCCTTTTTGGCTGCATCTATTTCGCCAGTTCGGTCGTCATCACTTTAGTCTGCTCCATCCTGATTGCCTCGGTCCTGGACCCGGGAGTCAGAGCCATGGAAGGTTATCGAATTCCGCGCTGGTTGGCCTCCCTCATCATGGTGCTCTTGATGCTTACCGTCGCGTACCTGGTCATCTACGCAATCTACGATCGCGCCCAGGCCTTTATGGATAGCATGCCCAAGCTGGTCGAGAGGCTGAAACAAATCACCGCGCACCTTCAGATAACCGCCCATAACATTCAGCGGACCACGCAGACCATTATGCCGGCTTCCTCGGAGGCCAACATGCCGACTGTGCGGTTACAGCAGGAATCCCCTTACGTGCAATACCTGTTGCGGGGCGTCGGATCGGTTTACGCCTTCACCGTCACCGTGATGTTCATTCCTTTCCTGGTGTTTTTCATGCTCACCTCGAAGAACCAGATGTGGGCGGCGTCGTTGAACCTCTTTCCCATCCACCGGCGCCAGCAGGCGGAAGAGGTGATCCATGCCATCGCCCGCATGTTACGCCAATTTGTGGTGGGGAACTTATTCGTCGGGCTCATTTCCGCCGGCCTCATCACCCCCGTCTTTGCCATTATCCATCTCCAATACGCCTTGTTCATGGGACCTCTTTCGGCGATTCTCACCCTGGTTCCGTACATCGGCGTGGCGCTGGGGATTCTGCCTCCCTTGCTGGTCGCGCTGATGCAATACGACACCACGGGCCCCTTTATTACCATCGGCATTGCTGTCGCGGTGGTTCATTTCGTGGCCGTCAACGTCCTGACGCCCAAGCTCGTCGGCCAGCGCGTCAACCTGAATGCGCTCTCGGTGACTATTTCCATGATGTTCTGGTCCTGGCTGTGGGGAGGGTTCGGCTTGGTTCTCGCAGTGCCCATCACCGCGGCCATCAAGGCGGTGTGTGATAACGTTGAGGCCCTTAAGCCCTTTGGCGCATGGATGGGCGAAGGATGAGCGAAATGAAGCCAGTTCGCCAGCAACCTAAGCTCGTCTCTTCCAACCATCTTGCTGCTCACTCTTAATACCGCGCCAAAATGATGTCGTCCAAGAGCGGTAGCGGCTGCGACCGCATTCCAAGCCGCCAGCCATCCCAACCATCTTGATTTGCCTGCAAGCGCGGACTACCATAGCGAGCCACGTTGAGGTTTTTCCCAGGACCGGCAAGACAGTCCCGCGCGGTGGCGGATCAAATGAGTCTCAAATCAAAATTGCTGCTTCGGATTCCTCTTGGCCTTATCACCGCCGCCGCAATGTTTTTCATCCCCGCGGGTTCGTTTAGGTTTTGGCAGGGATGGGCCTTGATGGCGGTGGTTTTCATCCCCATTCTTTTCATTTTCCCCTACCTCTACAGACACGATCGCCAGTTGCTCGAACGTCGACTGAAGTTGAAGGAGAAAGTCGGCGCACAGAAGTTCGTCCAGGTAGTGGGGGGGCTGATTTTCTTCCCCTCGATCTTGCTTCCTGGCTTGGACTACCGCTTCGGCTGGTCGCGCACGTCCCTGGGTCCCGTGCCGCTGTGGCTTATGTTGCTTTCTCAGGTCCTCGTTCTGGGCTGTTTCCTCCTGGTGTTTTGGGTGATGAGAGTCAACAGCTTCGCCTCGCGAACCATCCAAGTCGAGGCCGGCCAGAAGGTCATTTCCACCGGCCCCTACGGCTTCATTCGCCACCCCATGTATTCCGCCCTCGTCGGGATTTACCTCGCGACTCCCTTGGCGCTGGGCTCGTGCATTGCCTTGCCCGCCTTTGCCCTGTTGATTCCCGTCATTGTTTTTCGTCTCCTCAACGAGGAAAGAATTCTCCGCCAGGAACTGTCCGGCTACCCCGAATACTGCCTTCGTACCCGCTTCCGGCTCGTCCCCTTCATTTGGTGAGGCCGCCGGGGCGGGGCAGCCTGTGGTACACTCCGCGACTCTGGAATGTGGACGATCACCGGGGGGTGCGCGTTTGGAAGATCAGGTTCTGACGATGCTTCGCGGCCAAGTCGGCGGCATCATGCTGGGCACCGTTTTTCTGTTCATCGGGCTGGGCGCCTGCCGCATTGCGGTGATTCGTGGTGGCGGCAGAGTTCGCATCCTGGTATGGTTTGGCATCTTCAGTGCGCTGTACGGCGTCCGCATACTGGCGCAGATGCCCGCGGCGTTTAGTCTATTGCCGCGTTCGGCCTGGGCTAGTCGCCCTCAGGTAATATGGATTATCACGTACCTGATCCTTATTCCCGCACTCCTTTTCTGGCTGGAGCTAAGCCTTGGAAAGCTGCGTCCATTCGTGCAGGTCACGGCTATCGTGGCGTTGGTGTTCGGCATTGTAGCTAGTTGCTCAACCCTCATCACCGGATCGCCTGACCGATTCATACCCTATAACAGTCTCTTGGCGATCTGGTGCCTTCTGGGGCTGGCGGTCGTGAACGCTGTCCCAAGTTTGGCGAAGAGATTCCTGGTCATCCAAAGCCCGATTTCGGTAATCGGCACACTGGTCCTGGCGGTTGCGGTCCTCTACGAGAATTTGATGGTCCTTCTCCGCCGTCCTTCGTATCCCTGGTTCGAGTCGCTGGCATTCGCGGTGTTTGTTTTCTCACTTGGATACGTCGCCGCGGAGAAGGTTTTCGCCGACGAGCGCCGCCTGCTCTCCATTGAGAACGAACTCGAGATCGCCCGCGAGATCCAGAGCTCAATCCTTCCGAGCTGCGCTCCCGAACTCAAAGGCCTTCGTATTCACGCCGTGTATCGTCCCATGACCGCCGTCGCCGGCGATTTCTATGAATTTATTCCGCTGGATCAGCATCGCGTCGGCTTCCTGGTGGCGGACGTCTCGGGTCATGGTGTCCCGGCGGCGCTCATCGCGGCGATGATCAAGGTGGCGATGCAATCGGTGGTATCCTGCGCACCTGACCCGCCCGAAGTGCTGCGCGGGTTGAATCGAATTCTCTCAGGCCAACTGCGGAGTCAGTTCGTTTCCGCCGCCTATTTGTGGCTTGATACGGAGACTCGGAAGGCGTTGTACTCGGCCGCCGGTCATCCCCCGCTTCTGTGCTGGCGGGAGGGCAAGCTGGAGCGGATCGAAAGCAACGGCCTGCTGATTGGAGTCGCACCGGATTCCAACTATCCCGTATGTGAAATTCCGCTCAACTCCGGCGACCGGTTCCTGCTTTACACCGACGGGGTCATTGAACCCGAGAATGCCGCCGGCGAACCCTTTGGCGATCACCAGCTTGAACAAGTCGTTCGCAGCAATTACTCGCGCCCGCCCTCTGAATTGTCGGAGCAGTTGCTCTCCGAAATACGCCACTGGCAGCCGGCTTCCGTGACCCAGCAGGATGACATCACGCTCATCATCATCGACGTCGTATAGTCGTCTCCTCTACAACCCACGATCGATGGTTTGTCCGTGCAGGGTTTCGGCATCTTGCCAGTCAAACTTACCCTCGCGCGGGGGCAGCTTGTGGGCGGCGGCATAACGGTTTCTGGCGTCCTGAACGTCGTTGACCCACTGGCCGAAGGGAAGGGCAAACTCCCGGTCGAGCAAGTACAGCAGGCCCTCCTGGGCGCGGCGCGCCCTCTCGGTAGGTCGAGTATCCACGAAGTCCTGGGGAGCGCGCGCCACGCGGCGTCCGTTGGCCTCGCGAACTCGGGGAAACCAGGTCTTATACCATGTTGTCGTGGCGTCATGGAGAGCCTGGTTGCGCTCGTCGCGGATTCGGCCCGCGGTATCGAGCGCCTGGTCGAGCGCCTCCACCGCGTCAGCGTATTGTAATTTTGCCGCCTGACTCTGGGCGGTTTCCAGGGCTCGGTTGATCTCCTCCAGGTCTTTCAGCAGGAGCAGATTCTGCCGGCAGAGCTTGGCGATGGAGAGATAGACTTCCAGATTGTGACGATTGAACTGCACCGAGGGCAGATTCTTGTAAAGGAGCGTTTGGAGCTCATCATTTTCACCGAGGAACTTCCACGCCAGTTCCAGGCGCCGGGCATTTTCCTGACCCCAATCGTGGCGAAGGCGCAGGTACTCACCGGACGGCACGGAGGGAAGCGGCAAAGTCGAGTGGTCCGGGGTGAAAGGACCGACGCCGTAGGAATAGCCAAACACCACCGGCCCGAAAGGCTCGCTGTCCCAACTGCCGGCAAAGAACTGCGCCTGCGTGCTCATCAGTTGATAGAGCCGGCCCATCTGGGTGGCGCCCCCGCCGTAGAAGAGGTCGTAAAAGCTTTGGGTCAGTTCGTGAGGGTCGGGTGAGCCGGGATGCCAGGCCGCCGAGGCGCCCACCGCGTAGCCCAGCCAATAGGTCTCCGGATGCGGGCCCCGATCCGCCCAGGCATACACGCCCACCCCCATAATATCCGCTTGCTTGCGAGCCATCGAGTACGAAATCTCATCAAAAACCTGCGTGGCGCGCTCCTGCGCTCCTTCCTCGGAGTGCAGCAGATCCTTGGGAGAGAGCACATAATAGAACGGAAAGAGCGGGTCATCGGGCAGGGTATTGGTATAGATGATTTGCCGGATGCCGCGCGCGCGAAAAGCCTGATTATAGGCGGGACTGTAGACTTCGCCATTGATCAACCAGGGCGGGAGCAAGGGAATGTCTTCCGCCTGCATCGGATCTTCGCCCCAGAAAATCACTTGGCGGCCATGGTCCTTGAGGAAGTTCGCCGTCTTATTGGCGTACTCGACCCAAAGCTTGCTGGGGCTTCCCAACTCTTTGGCCCGCAGCGCTTCGTGGCATTGGGCGTTATCCGCCTTGCCGATAAACCAGGCCTCATCGGTCGAGAGGTGGAAGTACGTCGCGCCCTTATTGGCCCTCATCAAGTCCTGGAGCATTCCCTCCAGGAGCTTGTAAGTGGCGGGGTTGGTCGAGCACATCTCAAAAGCTTCTTCCGGGAACTCACGCAGGTTCGCGTACTCATCGCGCTGGAGGATAAAGTTCACGTGGGCGGGCCCATCGAGGTAAGGGACCACCTGAACGAAGTAATGCCCGGCGTAGTCCGTCAGCTCCTGCAATTGCGCCGGCGAGAGGGCGTAGGGATCCACCAGGGCCGGAGCGCTCGCATACTCGAAGTGCTCATTCAAACGCAGGGTGAAGGCGTTGACCTTGAAAAAGGCGGCGCGACGAATCGCCTGCTTGATGACGTCCAGGTGATCCAGATGGAATTGTTCGTCCCAGAAGATTTCACGATATTGCACATCGGGCCAGTCGACGATCTCCCCCTCCGGCAATCTCCCGACGTCACCTACGGGCTTAACCAACTGCACGAGCGTCTCGACGCCGTAAAACAACCCGGCCGGCGCATTCGCCCGGATGGTGATCCCAGTTCTCGCGAGCTTCAATTGGTAAGCCTGCGCGGCCAAGGCTTCCTTTTGTTTGTCCTGGGCTTCTCCCACCGGCACCGAGCCGGGCTGGATCTCGAGGCGAATCGCCGGCCCGCTTTCCCGCTCCGCCAGCTTGGTGCCGTGGCGCTCCGCGAAGCCTTCTTTCAAAACCTCGACGGCGGCGGAGTTGGGCTCGACCCCTCGGCCCAATTCCAGCCGCCAGTTGGCAGCGATGGGGAAATCATCAGGCTCCAACTTTACTTGCTGAGGCTCCGGGATGACCGTGTATCCCCGCGTATAAAGTGCCGAAACCAATTCCGCACGCGCCGGCACGGCGAAAATGAGAGATGCAACAAAGGTCGCAACCAGAACCTTGAGCAGCAGGTGAGGTGACGGTTGAGTTTTCATGGGCGCCTCCGTGGAGCCCAAGCAGTATACACCCCTTGCCGGGACAATGTTCGTGAGTCAATCCGGTATATCATTGTCGAGCGGCGTCGGTAGCTGTATCATTCGAGAAAAGGTGAGTCAAACGACCCTGTGATGGGGTGAGGACCCACGGGAGAAACGATATGGTTCGGTGTAGTTCGTGCGGTGTAAACGTTGCGGAAGCCCGCCAGATTTGCCCGTCGTGCGGGGCGCCGCTCGACTCCAACCCGCTGGCCACCGCCGACGTTGCTCCACCCGAGCCGGCGCCCAAGCCGGATAAGCGACCCTTATCCAAACCCCCGTCGTCGTCCGGGGGATCTGCCCGCTCAAGCGGCACACCCGGGCTCTCCAGTGAAGGCCGTTTCCTGCCCGGCACGCTGCTGGCCGGCCGCTACCGGATTGTAGCCTTGCTCGGCAAGGGTGGGATGGGCGAGGTCTATCGCGCCGATGACCTGATCCTCGAGCAACCCGTGGCGTTGAAGTTTCTACCCGCCGCCATGGCCAAGGATGAAGCCGCGCTGGAGCGCTTCCGCAACGAAATCCGTGTCGCCCGCCGCGTGTCGCACCCGAACGTTTGCCGCGTTTACGACGTGGGCGAAGTGGAAGGCAATACTTTTCTTTCCATGGAATACGTGGACGGTGAAGACCTGGCTTCTTTGCTGCGGCGCATCGGCCGCCTGCCCGGCGACAAGGCCCTGGAGATCGCGCGCCAGCTTTGCGCGGGGCTGGCCGCCGCGCACCGCGAGGGCGTGCTGCACCGCGATCTGAAGCCTGCCAACATCATGCTGGACGGCCGGGGACGCGCGGTGATGACCGATTTTGGTTTGGCCAGCCTGACCGAGCGGGTGGAAGGTTTTGAGGCGCGCAACGGCACGCCCGCCTACATGGCTCCCGAGCAACTGGCCGGCCGGGAAGTAACCGCGCGCAGCGATATCTACTCGCTCGGCTTGGTGCTCTATGAAATCTTCACGGGTAAGCGCGCCTTCGCGGCCGAGACCCTGGCGGAGTTGATCAAGCAGCGCAGCCAGCAGCCACCGAGCAGCCCTTCGACCCTGGTGAAAGATCTCGATCCCGCAGTGGAGCGGGTGATCCTGCGGTGTCTCGAGACGGACCCGGCGAAACGGCCTGCCGCGGCGCTGGGAGTGGCGGCGGCCTTGCCGGGCGGCGATCCTCTGGCAGCGGCTCTGGCCGCGGGCGAGACGCCCTCCCCGCAAATGGTGGCCGCCGCCGGCGAATCCACCGGCCTCGAGCCCCGCGTGGCCGTCGCCAGTCTGGCAGCGGTCATTCTGGGAATGGCTGCCGTGGTTTTCATCGGCCTCAAGGTGAGCGGCCTCCGGCTGATGAATGGTATCTTGCCTCCAGTGGTCTTGGACCAGAAAGCCCGGGAAACCCTCGCGAAGTTCGGATACTCCGCGCCCGCCGTCGATCAGGCGGCCGCGTTTTACTACAACACGGATTTTACCGACTACGTACACGAGCACGCCAAGCCGCGTCCGGACTGGCCGAAGGTCCTTGCCCAGCGTCCCTCGGCGCTGGTGTATTCCTACCGGCAGAGTCCCGTGTACCTGGACCCGGACCGCTTCAATATTTTCATGACGCCGGGGGTGGTAACTTTTGATGACCCGCCACCCATCCAATCCGGCATGGTTAACATGGTTCTTGATGCGCAGGGCCGGCTTAGCTACCTGCAAGCCATCCCCAATGAGGTGGAGACCAATCCGCCTCCGGCGCGGCGGGTGGATTGGAATCTCCTTTTCGCCGCCGCCGAGCTCGATCCGGAGCAGTTTCACCTGGCGGAGCCCACCCGCTTGTCGCTGGCGGCGTTTGACGAGCGCGCCGCGTGGACGGGGTCCTGGCCGGGCACCGACTTCCCTCTGCGGATCGAGGCCGCCGCTTGGCGGGGCAAGCCGGTCTACTTTCACTTGATTGGACCCTGGACCACGCCCGACCGAACTCCCTACCAGAATCTGACGCGGGGGCAGCACGCCAGCCAGATCATCACGGTGATCATCGCCACTTTGCTGCTGGCCGCAGGCGCGCTGGTGGCTCGCCGAAATTACCTCAAGGGCAGGAGCGACGTGCGCGGAGCTTTTCGTCTGGCCAGCGCGGTCTTGGTGATCGACATGGCGCTCTGGGTGTGCCTGGATCATTTCATTCCCACCCTCGCCGCCTTCGAGCATTTCATTCTGGCCCTCAGCACTTCGCTGTTTCTCTCCGCGGCGATCTGGATGCTTTATGTGGCGCTCGAGCCCTACGTGCGGCGCAATTGGCCGCACGCCATCATCTCCTGGAGCCGCCTCGTGGGGGGCAGTCTGCGTGATCCGCTGGTGGGCCGGGACATTCTGTGGGGGGTGCTCCTCGGGGTGCTCTGGGCGGTCATCGTGGGGGTGGGCTTTCTCCTCTTGAAACAGGAGGGTGCTACACCCCAACTTGGCAATACCGAACTTCTGATGGGAAGCCGCCAAGCGCTGGGCTCATGGCTTCAGAACATCGTCGTAAGCATCGTCGCCACTCTTCAGTTCTTCTTCCTGCTCTTCATCCTGAGGGTGATTCTGCGCAACAAGTGGCTGGCGCTGGTCTGCTTCATTGCCCTGTTCACTGCGCAAAACACCCTGCGTAGTGACCATCCGCAAATCGTTTGGCCGGTCTGGTTGCTGGTTTACACGATTGCCGCCGGCGCCCTGTCGCGCTTCGGGCTCGTCGTCCTGGCCACCGCCATCTTCACGGCGAACGTCCTTCTGAGCGTTCCCTACTCGTTCGATTTTTCTCGATGGTATACGGTCCATGCGATCTGGATTCTGGCAGGTTTCCTGGCCATTGCCGCGTGGGGCTTCCATACCTCGCTCGGCGGGCAAAGATTGTGGAAGGACGAGCTATTTGAATAGCCCGGGCAGGCCAGCGGGCTGTCCGCTTCCGGCATAGCGAGGGGCTTTTGTGATTTGGTTTCGAAGCGGTAAGGCTGGAGGTGGGCAGAAGGCGCCTGATGGGTCAGCGCTCCCCCCTTATTGTGGATAAACCACGATTAACCGAGAATGGGTGAGGCATTCCACTACAATAAAACCCTGTCTGGTTGCTGTCCTGCGAAAGAGTCCTGCGAAAGAGTCCTGCGAAAAAGTCTTGCGAAAAAGTCTTGCGAAATACTTCTTGACATCGGTCAAATTTTAGGGTAAACGGAAGGCTACGAAAGGACCCGAAAGTTACCGCACTTTAAATTCGAGGAGAGTCGAAACATGCTGCCCCGGGTCCGGGTGGCCAGCGCCAGTGACTTCCTCTTTCGAGCGCCACCGCAAGGTGCTCGCTACACTCTTCATGCGTCGGCTTGGAAACAACGAACTAAGGAGGTAGTTCATGCATAGATGTGTGCGTATCATAGCCCTTTGTTTGGGGCTCTTGCTCATACCCAAATGGGTTTACGCCCAAGGCCAGATGGGCGCCGTGACCGGAACGATTTTTGACGCCTCAGGCGCCGTCGTACCGGAAGCGGGAATCACCATTACCAACACCGAGTCCGGAATCAAATCGGAAAGCAGGGGATCCAGCGCGGGTTACTACCGCGTTCCCGTCCCGCCGGGAACTTATCGAGTCGAAGCTCAAAAGGAGGGTTTCAAGGCCTCGGTGGCGGAGAACATCGTGGTTTCGGTGGCGCAGATCGTAACCATCGACCTCACCTTGCAAGTGGGCGTCGCCACCCAATCGGTCACCGTGACCACCGAAGCGCCTCTGCTCACCTCCTCCACGGCGGAGGTCAGTTCCAGCGTCACCCCGGAGGAGTTTCAAGAGCTTCCCATTGAAGTCGGCGACGGCGGGCGCAATCCTCAGACGTTCATTTTCACCAGCCTTCCCGGGACGGTCGGCGGCACCTGGTCCGGTTCGATCAACGGCGGCCAGTTGTTTAGCCACGAAATCCTGATTGACGGCGTCACCATCGGCCGTTATGACTTGGCCGGGGGAAGCATGGACGAGTACAGCCCCGGAACCGATGCCATTGGCGAATTCAAGGTCCAGATGAGCAACTATTCGGCCGAGTACGGCGATACGGGCGGTGGCATTGCCAACTTCTCCATGAAGTCCGGCACGAATTCGTTTCACGGCACGGCGTTTGAGTACAACAAGAATCCTGTTTTCAATGCCGACGGCGCCCTGGTCAACGCCACGGGCGGGCAAAAGGACAACGAGAAGGAGAACAACTTCGGCGGCACCCTGGGCGGGCGCATCCGCAGGGACAAGACTTTCTTCTTTGGCAGTTACGAAGGAGACCGGTATCGATCCTTCGCTCCCGGCGGCAAGACCACCATCCCGACTCCGGCGATGCGGGGTGGGGATTTCAGTAGCTGGCTGGGGGCCAATATCGGTCCGGACGCCCTGGGGCGGCCGGTTTACAAGAATGAAATTTACGATCCTACCACCACCCGGTTAGTGCCGGCCGGGGCCACAGATTCCGTAACCGGGCTCGTCAACAACACCGCGAACGACGCGACCATCCGTGATCCCTTCATGTCCGGCGGACAATTGAACGTGATCCCCCCCGGAGAGTTCAGCAAGGCGACTTCGGTACTCGCCCCGATGTTTCCCAATCCGCTGTTGGCCGGGAATAATCTGAACACCCTCTCTTTCAGCGGGTGCTGTCCCGAGCTGAGAAGGGACGCCGTGAGCGTCAAAATCGACGAAGTCATAGGCGACAAGCAGAAAATCTCGGGAGTGTTCGGCTATTACGTCCGCGACCGTTACAACCGCAACGGCACCACCTTCCCACCCTTCCCGGGACAGCCCATCAACCCCTACAAGCAACAGAAAGTGGGGGGACCACAGGTACGCCTCCAGGACACCTGGACGGTCAATGAGCACTCGGTGAATATTCTCTCGTTGGGCTACAACCGCTTTCAAAACGCCAACAACGTCACCGATGACGCCAAGTTCACATCGCAAATGGGGATTCCGGGCGTTCCCAATACCTGTTTTCCCACCATGAAGTTTAGCAACAGCAATACGAACGTGAAGTTTATCAGTCAAATCGGTGTGGGGTGCCACAACACGGATCCCTCGGAGAGCTACGATTACCAGGATACCTACACCCATACGATGGGCAAGCACAGCTTGAAATTCGGCGGCCAATTTCTCCGCTACCGCTACAACACCTATGAACCTAGCAGCTTGTCGGGAAACTTCCAGTTCAACAGCATCACCACGGATCTTCCCGGCTTCACCAAATCCACCGGTCATCCCTTCGCGACTTTCCTGTTAGGCGCGGCGAACTCGGCGAGCAAATCCGTCTATGCCACGGAGCCGGGCTATCGCGCCGGCTTGTTCGCCTTCTTTGCGCAGGACGACTGGCGGGCGACCTCCAAGCTCACGCTCAACATCGGAGTGCGCTGGGAAATCCCGCTTCCCAAGAAGGAAGCGTTCGACCGTCAATCCGGTTTTGATCCCACCCTGCCGAATCCGGGCGCCGACAACATCCCGGGAGCCCTGGAGTTCCTGGGCAGTTGTTCGACTTGCGTCAACCGCTCTTCCTTCCAGAATTGGTACTTCAAGGAGGTGGCGCCGCGCTTGGGCGTTGCCTACAATCCCACCAAGAACCTGGTCTTGCGCGGCGGCTACGGAATCTCCTATGGTCCGCCCATCTTGAACAATTTCGGCAGCCAGAACCTTTATGGCTACAACAGTGGTATTGCCCTTCACCATGCCTCCGGCGCCGTTAACGCGGTCAACCCCGTGACTTACCTCTCCCCACTGGCCGGCATGGCGCTGCCGGCGAATGCCAACGTAGGTCTGCCCCCCTTCAACCCGGTGTTGCCCGATACTGATCCGGCGCAAGCCAACGGGAATGGCCTCGACTTCCTCCCTGTAAACTCCTTGGCCCAGCCTTATGTGCAGAACTGGAGCGCCGGGTTCCAATACCAACTCCCCCGGCAGATCATGGTCGAGGCGAATTACCTGGGCTCGAAGGGGACCCGTCTGCTTGACAGCTACTTCGCCAACTATTTCGACCAAGAGAATTCGAAGTTTATGGCGCTCGGCGACAATCTCGATGACGACTTAGGTGGGGACTTGGCGGACCCGGTCATGGGCCCCGTCCTGGCCTCCTATGGCGTCACCAAGTTGCCCTATCCCGACTTTGAGAATGATAATCCATGTGGAAACACCTTGTCGGTTTCCTTGTCTCCTTTCCCACAGTATTGCGGCTTGACCAACAATTACCCCACCATGGGTAGTTCCACGTATCACTCCCTCCAGATTATGGCGAAGAAGAACTCGGCCCATGGGTTGACGTTCATTGCTGCTTATACGATCTCCAAAGCCCTCACGGACACGGACACAGCCCTCTACTACCCGAGCGATAGCGTGGTGCAGGATTTCTACAACCGCAAAGAGGCGAAATCCCTCGCTTCCTTCGATTACCCCCAAGTGGTGAAGCTGACTTGGATTTACGCGCTGCCCTTTGGGCATGGGCGGCGATGGCTGACTTCGGGCGGAGCGGCCGATCGGCTGTTCTCCGGATGGCAGATCACGGCCATTCAAAACTACAATTCCGGTGATCCGCTGACCATTCATTCGGCACTGAGCCCCGTCTTCACTCCGGGCCTCCTTGCGGATATCGTTCCGGGGGTCCCGCAGAGGGTCACGCCGCAGGGATTGAATATCAACCTTGCCTACGACCCTGTCACGAATGCGGTCACCAACGGAACGGCTCTGCTCAACCCCAATGCCTTTACCGATCCGCCGGCATCACCCAACAACGGCTATCCGTTGCGGGTCGGAACCGCGCCGCGTTTCTTGCCGAATGTCCGGGGACCGGGACAGGAGAGCGAGAGCTTCGGCATCATCAAGGACACGAAAATCAACGAACGGGTCACGTTCCAGGTGCGGTGCGACATGTTCAACGTCTTGAATCGCACGGGACGCGGCGACCCGGATACGTATCTGGGTGATGGTTTACCGTCGCAAGGAGGGACCTTCGGCTTGATCACGGGGCCGTATAACGGGGCGCGGGTTGCCCAATTCGCGGTACGTTTGAATTTCTGAACTTGAATTCTTTGTCTATTCTCAACGGCCCGCCCCGCGGCGGGCCGTTTTTTCAAGGTGGGATAATCACCTAACGTCAAATGAAAATGCGCGAAGCGCCTTGGAGTGCGGTAGCAGCAGCTACCGCCTTCCCCCTTCGGTTCATACGGCAAATGTGCAAGGGGCGGAGGAAGAAAGGCGGTAGCTGCGGCTACCGCCTCTGGAGTTTGTACATTTGTGAGGGGGTGAAGGATGAAAGAATGAGAACAGTCGAATGCAAGAATCCCGACCCTCGCCCCTTTGGGGGAGAGGGTGGCCGGCCCCCGGCGTTTTCATCAGCCGGGGCCGGACGGGTGAGGGGGTCCGTGCATTATCCCATTGTCAAATATTACGCGGGATACCACACTAGGTTTGTGGGTTCTTCACGGCAAGAGCCGCGGACCCCAAAGCGGGGGTCCGCGCTACACCTGCTCAACGGCGCCCCGCGGCGGGCCGCTTTTTCAAGGTGGCACGGGCGTCCCGCCCGTGCTCGAGCAAGGCCGGGACGGCCATGGCACAAACAAGTGTAGCGCATCTATAACGGCATCGGCGTTGTCAAGCAAAAGTTCTCCGTGGGGGTGGCGGTTGGTTTTTTCTCGCGCCTTTCCCCTTGTGGGATTCGTTTGGGGCTCAAACCGACCAAGGCTCGCCTCCTCGAATCTCACGGTGGACCGCTGGGGTTCCACCACTCATCTATGCGATCCCGCTGCGCGTTTTCATCCTCACGGGCGGCGGGCACCATGATTCAGCGTGCGACCTCCCCACCTGGTGCGGGGAGGCCCGGCGCCCAATCAGACCGTCGGTTCCGCTGTGGGCGGAACCACCGCGCTACTCGGGCTGCCGGACATGTGAACGAGCTGCGTATAGGTGTGGCGCGTACGCAGCATCCAGAACAACCGAACGGCCAGACGGCGGGCGACCGCGACTTTCGCCAGGGCGCTCGTCTTCCGTTTCTTCAAGCGTTGATAGATGCGACGCCACTGCGGATCCAGGCGCGCCGCCGTCTGCGCGGCTTCCACCAACAGCCAGCGCATCATCGTGTTCCCTTGCTTACTAATCGAGCCCAGTCGCTGGCGACCACCCGAGGAGTTCTCGCGCGGATTCAGCCCCCAGTAGCTCACCAGCTTGCGGCTGTTGGAGAAGCGCTCAATCGGTCCCACCGTCAGCACGAAGGCCAGCGACACCACCATGCCCACTCCCGGATGGGTGCGCAACAGCGCCACCTCGGGGCGGGCGCGGCCGGCTTCTTCCAGCGCCCGGTCCAGTTCCCGCACCTGCTCGTCTAACCGGTCCAGCGACTCCAGCAGTTCTTTTCGCCGCCGCGCCGCCCAGGGCAACAGTGCGAGGCTCTCGAGCTCTTTCCTTCCCTTCGCACTCCACAGCTTGCGCTTCCGGCACACCCCCTGGCTGATCGCCAGGGCGTGCAACTGGTTCTTCACCTGCGTGCGCGCCCGCACCTGCTTCATCCGATGCACCAGCAACTGCCGCAGGTCACGCTCTTCCCGGGAGGGCACCCAGATGCGCGGGAACCGCCCCGTCCGCAGCAGATCCAAAATGCCCTCGGCATCGCGCGGGTCGGTCTTTTGATAGCGTACTTCACTTGCCCGAATGCGCGCCGCGTCGCCCACCCACAACTCGTGCCCGAGTTCTCCCATCAGCCGCTCAAACCAATACGCGGGAAACGTCGCTTCGATCCCCACCACCGTCCCCCGTGGAAACTGCGCGTAGAACTCTTTCACTTCCTGGCCCGCGTGCTCCAAGCGCCGCTTCTTGATCTCTCCCCTCTGCTCCTCGATCCACGCCACCACTTGGTTGCGCGTATGTACGTCACATCCGATAAAATGCTGCATGGCTTCGGCTCCTTTCCCGGCTCGCCTTGGTCGTTGAGCACTTCCAAGTCTACCGGATCGGAGCCGATGCCGTTATTCAATCAGACCTCCGCCTTTTGAGGTCTGCGGTTCTTAGCTAAGTTCCCGCTTCCGAATCCGGGGTCGGCCACCCTCCCCGAGGTGTGGTGTCCCATCTTAGAGTTGACAATAGGCGAGACCCCCTCACCCGTCTCGCCTCGGCTGATGAAAACGCCTCGTCGAGCCACCCTCTCCCCCAAGGGGGCGAGGGAGCAGGTTCAACTCTCCCCTCGCCCCCTTGGGGGAGAGGGTGGACCGCCGCCGGCGTTCTTACAAGCCGGGGCGGGACGGGTGAGGGGGTCCGTGCATTATCCCATTGTCAAATATTACGCGGGATACCACACTAGGTTTGTGGGTTCTTCACGGCAAGAGCCGCGGACCCCAAAAGCGGGGGTCCGCGCTACACCTGCTCAGTGTTGAGTTAGTCCGATTTCGCGGGGGGGGGGAGACATGGGGAACCATTTCGCAAACTGTCGTCAATTATGTTGTGCCTGCATCGTGATGGGCGCGATTTTCCTGCTCTCCTGCGGCTCCGGCTCTTCCCCCAGCCCCACCCCCCAGCCGACTCCCCAGCCGGCTTGCAGCAACACCGGAACCGGCAGCCCGACCGACTACAGCACCAGCCCTCTGATTTCCGGCTGCCCGGTGTTTCCCACGGATAACCCCTGGAACGCCGACGTTTCCAACTATTGCGTTGACCCCAATTCGGACAACTACGTGGCGAGCATCAACCAGGAAAAGCAGTACCTCCATGCCGACTTCGGCCCCGACCCCGGCGACGGGATTCCTTACGTGGTGGTGCAGCCCACCCAGCCGCTGGTGAGCGTTATCTTCAATCAGTATCCCGCCGAGAGCGACTTTGGGACCTCCGGAGCCAACTGCACCGTAACCACCACCAGCGGCTGCTATCCCTTTCCCCCGACGGCCCCCGTGGAGGCCGGCAGCGACCACCACGTGCTGACGCTGTTAGCCGATCCCAATAACAAAAACTGCACTCTGTACGAGGTGTGGGAAGCCGCTAAGGATTCGAACGACAACAATTGGACGGCAGCCAACGGCGCGATCTTCAACTTGTATTCGGACAAGCTGCGGACCGATGGCTGGACCTCCGCTGACGCCGCCGGGTTGCCAATCCTTGCCGGATTGGCGCGCTATGACGAGGTGGCCGCGGGCGCAATCAAGCACGCGCTGCGGTTCAGCGTCTACCAAAGCCAGGCGGGTTTTATTCACCCCGCCACCCACTTCGCGAGCGAGTCGAATAGCGCTGCATTGCCGCCCATGGGGCTGCGCCTGCGCCTGAAGGCTTCCTACGATATATCGACCTACACCGGCCAGTCCCTCGTCATCCTGACCGCCCTCAAGAAGTACGGCATGATCGTGGCCGACAACGGCAGCAGTTGGTTTATCACCGGCGCGCCCGACCCCGGGTGGAATAACAACGACCTTGACCAGCTTAAAAGCGTTCCCGGCAGCGCCTTCGAAGTGGTGCAGACGGGGACGATTCAAACGAACCAATAGCGCTCCCTGAAGGGGAGGCATATCATTAGCCGTAGGTGAAACCTACGGAAAGGAACCGGGAAAATCAGTTTCCGACCCCGAAGGGGTCGAACCGTTCGACCCCTTCGGGGTCGGAAGGATTCTTTTTATTGCCGTCCCGATCCGTAGGTTTCACCTACGGCTAATGATATTGTTCCCCTTCGGGGAACATTGCCTGTCCCCTTCGGGGAACACGGCCTGTCCGCTTCGGTGTAGAATAAACCGCAAGGATGCGAGAGCCGAAGAATGTCGGGTTGCTCGATCGAACTCGCGGAAGAATCAGAGCGGTTGCGGTTGCCGCGGCGCTGCTTCTATGCCTCAGCGCTTGTGGCCACCGCGAGCGGGAGGGGGCGCCCGCTGCGCCGCGCGACGCGAGCGTCCTGCTCATCACTCTTGACACCACCCGCGCCGACCACCTGAGTTGCTACAACCCGCACGGCGCGAGGACGCCGCACCTGGATTCCCTGGCCGCGCGCGGCGTTCGGTTTACGCACGCCACCGCGCAGGTGCCCCTCACCCTGCCTTCGCACGCCTGCATCATGACGGGCGCGTATCCGACCGTTCACAAATTGCGCGACATGGGGGGCTTCGTTCTCGGCAAGTCTCACCCCACCATCGCCTCGCTCACCCAGGGGGCGGGATTTCGAACCGCGGCTTTTGTGGGCTCGCGCGTGGTGGCGAAGCACTTCGGCCTTTCCCACGGCTTTGATACTTATGACGATGACATGGGCGGGGAAACGGAGGAGGGAAAGCTTCCCGGGGTTTTTCCTGAGCGGCGCGCCGGCGTAGTGACGGACCGCGCCCTCGACTGGCTGAAGCAAAACGCGCAAAGGAAGTTCTTCCTCTGGGCTCACTACTATGATCCCCACGCGCCTTATGATCCCCCCGAGCCCTACAAGCGCGAGTATGCGAAGAACCTGTACGACGGCGAAATTGCTTACATGGACGAGCAGGTCGGCCGCCTGCTCGACGGCCTCGACCAACTGGCGCTGACCTCGCACACGCTGGTCATCGCGGTGGGCGACCACGGCGAGAGCCTGGGCGAGCACGGCGAAGCGACCCATGGCATCTTCCTCTATGAGGCCACCCTCCACGTCCCTCTGATCGTGGCGGGCCCGGATATCCCGCGCGGAAAAGTGATTGACGACCAAGTGCGCTCCATCGATCTCCACCCCACGGTGATGGAGTTTCTGCGCCTGCCGGCGTCGCCGGAAGCACAAGGGGTCAGCCTCTGGCCACTCATCGAGCAGGGAACTCACGTGCGGTCGAATTACTCTTATGGGGAGACGCTCTATCCGCGCACCTACATGGGATGGTCGGAGCTGCGCGCCATGCGCACCGACGCCTGGAAGCTCATCCTGGCGCCGCACCCCGAGCTCTACGACCTCGCGCGCGATCCGGGCGAGCTCGACAACCTCATCGCCCATCACCCGGCGGAAGCCGACCAGCTTCAAAAGAAGATCTGGGAGGTCGCCGGTACGCAGGCGAGGACCGAGAAAGTCGCGACGGTGCCCGTGGACGAGCAGACGCGTCAGGAACTGGAGTCGCTGGGGTACGTGAGCGGGGGATCGGCGCGCGAAATCCAGCTCGGCGGCGATGCCCCGGACCCCAAGGACCGCATCGCCATCATGAAGACCATGGAAGAAGGGGAGAAATTCCTGAACGCGCACGACAATGCGCGTGCGGCGCAGGTTATGGAGCAGGCGCTCCGCCAGGATCCGGGCAATCCCATGGTCCACATCTACCTGGCCATGGCGCTGGAGCGCTCCGGCCAATTACAGCGCGCCGTGGCGGTCTACGAGGACGCCATCCATCGGCAGGTGTTTACCGATATCATCTATTCACGTTTGGGTAAACTCTATTTGCGTCTTCATGAATTAGATAAGGCCGTGGACGTGATGAGCCGCGCCAATCAGATCAATCCCACGGATCTCGACAACCTGCGGAACCTGGGCACCGCGCAATTGCAGTTGGGGCGCGTCGATGAGGCGGAGAAAGCCTTCAAGGCCATCAACCTTCAGAACGATCACTACAGCCCTGCGTATAACGGGCTGGGCCTGGTGGCCATTCAGCGCGGCGATGGCGACGCGGCGCAGCGTGACTTCGAAAAGGCCATCGAGCTTGATTCCAACGAGGTCGAGCCTCTTCTCAACCTCGGAATCCTCTATGACAAAGCCGGCGACAAACCCCTGGCGCTGCGCTACTACCAGCAATTCCTTGCCAAGGCTTCTCCCAAGGATTACGCCGCGCTGATTCCCCAGGTGCGCGCCGCGGTCCAAGATTTGAAACATGGAGGTTGATTGCCCGGGAGAACGAAGCCTGAGGTACGAGCGGAACTCCTGGTCTGGCCCCTCCTGGCCGGCCTGATTTGGCTGGTCCTCGCGAGCGCGGAGGGCGCGCTAATTACCGGTCCGCATTCCCCCCCCGTGCAACTCAAGAATATCGCCCAGGCGGCGGGTGTTCATTTCGTTCTCGACAACAGCGCCACACCCCAGAAGTATCAAATCGAGGCCATGGCGGCCGGCGTCGCCGTTTTCGATTACAACAACGATGGCCTTCCCGATCTCTACTTCGTGAACGGGGCCAGGATTCCGGATCTCCGCAAGACCGGACCGGAGTATTACAACCGCCTTTACCGTAACAATGGCGATGGCACTTTTACCGACGTTACCGAAAGGGCCGGAGTCCAGGCGGATGGGTACTCCATGGGCGTGGCCGCCGGTGACTATGACAACGATGGTTGGGAAGACCTCTATGTCGTGGGGGTCAACCGCAACTATCTTTTTCATAACAACGGCGACGGCACGTTCACGGACGTGGCGGAAAAAGCGGGCCTCGCGGGTGTCGATGCTAAGCTGGGCAAGACCTGGTCGATCTGTGCCGGCTGGTTTGATTACGACGGGGACGGCTGGCTGGATTTGTTTGTGGTGAACTACTGCCAATGGGGTTTGGATAAGGACCCGTATTGCAGTATCTCCCGCACCGGCGCTCGTTCCTACTGCCATCCCTCGGAATTCAAGGGCCTGCCTAACATGCTTTTCCACAACAATCATGATGGGACCTTTACCAATGTTTCCGTTCCGTCGGGCATTGCCCATTACACCGGCAAAGGCATGGGTGTGGCTTTCGCGGATTACGACAACGACGGCTACCCGGACGTGTTCGTGGCCAATGACACGACCCGTAACTTTCTTTTCCATAACCAAGGAAACGGAACGTTCAGCGAAGTCGGATTGCAAACCGGCGTTGCTTACAATGGCGATGGCTCGGCGCTGTCAAATATGGGGGCGGACTTTCGCGACATCGATAACGACGGCCGGCCCGACCTCTTTGTAACCGCACTCTCCAACGAAGCCTTTTCGTACTTCCATAATGAGGGTGGCCGTTTCTTTGAGGACCGCTCTCCCCTGAGCATGCTCAGCCATTTGAGCCTGTTGATGGGCGGATGGAGTAACGGAATCTATGATATGAACAATGATGGCTGGAAAGACCTGGTTTCCGTCAACTCGCACGTTAACGACAACATCGAAAACGAGATGAACGTTCCCTACAAGCAGCGGAACGCCATCTTCGAAAACCTCGACGGCCGGTTTGCCGACGTCTCGGCCACCGCCGGCCCGGACTTCCAAGCCGCCGCCGTACACCGGGGCGCCGCCTTCGGCGATCTCTTCAACGACGGGAGAATCGATTTGGTTGACTCGGTGCAAAACGGCCCCGCCGAGATCTTTCGAAATGTTACCGAAAACGGGAACCACTGGCTGGAGATTCGAACGGTGGGAACCAAAAGTAACCGGGATGGAATCGGGGCGAAGATCCGCCTGGAATCCGCCCGTGGGACGCAATACAACCACGTCACGACCAGTGTGGGCTATGCGAGCTCCAGCGATCCGCGCGTACACTTTGGGCTGGGTAAGGACGACACGGTCAAACGGCTCACCATCGATTGGCCCAGCGGCGTTCGGCAGCAACTCACGGACGTCCGGGCGGATCAAATCCTGAAGGTTGTGGAGCCTGCGCAATGAGCTTCCGACTTGCCATCGCATAAGGCCGGCGCTACTTGAAGAGGTGAACTAAGGGTTGGGGTTGGGCGCTGTCGCGGCGGCGCGCGACGCGTGTTTTGCGGCTTCCTGGGAATTCCCCAGGGCCGTGTAAATCTGCGCCAGGAGGAAATCAATTTTATAATCAGGGCCACCAAGGCGAAGTGCGCTCTCCCCCTCCTGCGCAGCGTCCTTGAGGCGGTTCATTCGAAAGTAGACTTTGCTCAATACGTAGCAGATTTCGGCATCGCCAGCGGCGATTCGCGAACCTTCCGCCAGGACGCTCTGGCTGTCAGTTAACCGATCGAGCTTGAGGAGAAACTCCCCATATTCAACAAAGATGTGCGGATCGAAATACTTCTGCGTCCGGCTGATGTTCAACCCTGTTTTGAAACTTTCCTCCGCTCCCTGCACATCACCCATCGTATCCTGGGTTCGCGCCAGATTCTCATAGCTCCGCACACTCTGCGGATTGATCTTTAGGGCGCGGTCGAAGGCCTTGGCGGCCTCGGCGAAATCATCGTGCAGGAACAACGCCCGCCCGAACATGAACCAGGTATCCGAGTCGCTGTCATTCAGTTTCAGCGCCTCGCGATAATCGGCCTGGGCACGGGGAAAGTCTTTCTCGGCCGTATGAATCATTCCCAAAACGGTATAGGCGTTCGCAAACTTGGGGTCAAGCTGCAGTGCTTGCTGGGCAGAATCCGTCGCCAGATGGAACTTCCCCTGGTTAAATTGCGCTCCCGCCAAAAGGCAATAGACTTCCGGAGATTTTTTGAATTTGAGGAAAACTGTGAAGCGCTTCTCGGCCGGTTCGGGACGTCCGGTGAGGTAATAAATCGTTCCCAAACGAAGCTGGGCAAGCGGGTAGTCCGCGCTTCCGGATTCAATCTGCGCGTAGAGACGCTCGGCCTGGGAAAACTCCTTCGCCCGGTAGAGCTTCTCGGCGGCAAGAAAATCCGAGTCTGAACTCCATCCCGGAGTTGCCGGAAAAACCAGGCCGACTATGAGAAAGATCAGGAGCCGAGGTAGCATGAGACTGCCGAACCCAACCGGTTAGATGCGCCCCAGTAGAAAGATCCCATCGTGAGAAATGAGGCTGCGCCAAAACCCGAAATTAGTTATGCGCCGCCGGCTCGGAGGGTGTGGCGATATGGGCGATCGAGGTTTCGTTGTCTTCAGAACTTACATTTTCGGCCGCAGACTCGTGCTGCGCGCGGTGGGCAAGTTTCTTCTGGGCGCGGCGTTCAGCCTTTTCACGCTGCTTTTCCAATCTCTTCATTTCCTTCTGGCGTTTCATGAATGTTGTAGGCATCGGGTCTCCTTCGGTACCGAATGTGAGCTGACCATCCCCTCATCGTTGGGCAGGGGACTACCAGCGAGGTTCACGGGGCTGGCGGGGGGCTTCGCGGTAATCTTCGTTGGAGAATCCGCCCTGTCCGCGCCCTCCACCTCCCCCTCGACTCGTACGCGGGGCGGACCGCTCCGTCTTGGGACGCGCTTCGTTCACCTTAATCGCGCGGCCCCCCACCTCTTTTCCATTCAGGCCCGCAATCGCCTTGGCCGCTTCTTCATCATTAGGCATTTCCACGAAGGCGAAACCGCGGGCTCGTCCCGTCTCCCGATCCGTCGCGACGTGGACGCGCGTTACCTGCCCGAACTCTTGGAACAGCGCGGTCAAAGCGCTTTCCGTAGTCTGGAAGCTCAAGTTGCCCACAAAGAGGTTTTTCATTTTTTTCCTTTGACGAACTTATGTTCCCGGAGACGCATCGTGGCCCGCGTCGGCGCTCGCCGGTTTGTCTTCCAGAGAGTTTTGCACGAAAAGCCGGAAATGGCCCGAGCGCGACGGACGGCGGAGTTTTTGCAGCACGATCGCTTCGATCTGGCGGATGCGCTCGCGCGTCACGTCGAAGGTCCGGCCCACTTCCTCGAGCGTATGCTCGCTGTCATCATCCAGGCCAAACCGCATGCGGATAATGGCTTCCTCGCGCGGCGTGAGCGTCTTCAGCATGGAGGCCACCTGTTCCTTCAGGTCGAGGTGGATCACTGCCTCCGCCGGCGATACCGAAGCCTTATCCTCGATCAAGTCACCCAGGGCCGACTCCCCGTCCTTCCCCACCGGCGTCCCCAATGACAGGGGCTGTTGCGCCGCCTTTTTCGTGCTGCGCACCTTTTCCACCGCCACTTCCAGGCGCCGGGCGATCTCTTCCGCTGTAGGCTCTCTGCCTAGCTCATGGAGGAGCTCGCGGCTGGTGCGGATCTGCTTGTGGATCGCCCCGTACATGTGCACCGGCACGCGGATGGTGCGCGCCTTATCGGCGATGGCGCGGGTCACCGCCTGGCGAATCCACCAGGTGGCATAGGTGGAGAATTTGTACCCGCGACGCCAGTCGAATTTATCCGCCCCCCTCATCAGGCCAATATTCCCTTCCTGGATCAAATCGAGAAATTCCAGGCCCCGGTTCGCGTACTTCTTGGCGATCGACACCACCAGGCGAAGGTTTGCCGCGGTCAGCTCCTTCTTGGCTCGTTCGGCTTCGGCTTCGCCGCGCCGGACCCGAGCCAGCGCACGCTTCAGGCCGGTGAGCCCGGCCTGGTTCGATTCCTCCCGGGCTTTTCGCCGCGCGCGGCGGGAACGCACATTCTTGCCCGATGCGGCGCCGTTCCCAGGAGCCGCGCCGGCGCGCCTTTCCACCCGCGCGGACGCACGCCCCTGCGCCTCCATCTGCTCCACCGTGTGCTGCAACATGTCAATCAGGCGCTTTTTTTCGAGCGGGTGAAGCCGGATCGAGCGGGCCAGTCGCGACATCTCAACCCACGTCCGCGATAACTGGCGGCGAGCTCGCAGTTGAGCACGGGGGCGCGATCGCGGACGGTTATGGAGCCCGGCCGCCTGCTTCAACCCCCGCGCATAGAGCTTCTCAAGATGCTCGATGATGCGCAGCGTGAGGCGGGTCCGCTTGGCGATTTTCTCGACCGTCAACTCTTCTTCCTCGAACTGGACCACCTCGCGAATCGAACGCCTGCCCTCGCGGATTTCCTTGCCCGTGGCGATGAGCTCTTCGAGCACCAGCGGGGAACGCGAGAGCGCCTTGAGCACCAGCCCGTGGCCGCGCTCCATGCGTTTGGCGATCGCCACTTCCTGTTCGCGCTTCAACAGGGGCACGCTGCCCATCTCGCGGAGATATTGCCCCACCGGATCGCTGTTCTTATCCGCAAGGTAGGGTGTCTCGTAGGTCTCGGCCACTTCACTAGGGGCCGGATCTTCCTGCCCTTCGAATTCCCCGCCTTCCGCATCCCCCAGCAGACCGCGCGCCGCCTTCCCCACAGAATCCTCTTCGGGGGCGTGGTCGTCGTGGCCCTCGAAGGCGGAGAACAGGCTGTCGCTCTCCGCCAATCGGTGCGTCTCGCTCGGCAAGGTGTCGTTCACCTCATCATCAAAGACATACCTCCGCTTCTTCCCCGCCTTCATGGGGTTGCGGACCCGGTCATCGGGTTTTTCCAGCGAAAGTGACAAAGGTTTCTCTCCTGAAGGGACGGCTGGAATCAGCGGTCCTCTTCTTAAGCCCATACCGTCACCGAGCCGAGGCCGTAGAAGCCTCTATCGAAGGATCAAAGCGACAATTCGTGGGACCTATAGTTGACGATGGGCAACGATGCTCTTTCTGGTCTTAACCCTGACGGTGGCAACGCTCGCCGGTCGCACGACACGTAGGCTTTACGAAACGTGCACACTCATTATACACCAACTCCTCGCGTCTCGGTCTTTTATTCTCAAATCTCTCTTCGGCACCGGTCCTGCGGGGATTTTTGAACTGCTCATTGCTCGGCCTAACCTCCGATCCCTTTTTTGGTAAGGCCGCGTAAGACTACTAAATCATTTATTTTCATCAACATAATGGCATGGCGACTATAAATCGTTTATTTTCATAAAGATAATGGCAAGGCGAAGAGTTGACAAATTTTCTATATTTGTTTTCAATAATTTAAAGCAGCTTCTCCGCATTTTTTCATCCCCTTTTTTTCGAGACCCCTGGCGACAGATTAGATCAATAACTAATTTATTTTCAATGAGATAGATTTCTCTGAGGTTTTCGCAGTTCCTTGATAACCCCTTTCGTTTCTGATACATAATGGCAAGGCGCGACCCTTTCTTTAACCTCGTTTCCGACCTTCGATATAAGTCGTTTTATTTTAATGAGATAAATGTTTAGACATTTTGACCGTTAACGCTAACCCATTTTGCTTCTTTGACATGATGGCAAGCCGCGCTACATCAGCAAGCGCTGCTCCTCGTGGCATGGCCACCTTGGCCATGACGGTCACGGGCGGAAGAAGTGTGAATAAATACGGCCTTCACCACTGAGGCACAGAGACACAGAGAAAAGGTTTTTACTTTCCAAACCCAGTGCCTCAGTGGTGACAAGCATTTCAGGATTTTCCACAGCGTCGGACGCCCGTCCAATTGCGGCATCGCCTCGAAGTTTCGCGTAATTATCGCAATTTTCCGTTGTTAAGCCCGCCGCAAGTCGCCGATTATCACACAATTAGGCGCAATTTCGTGAAAAAACGTGCTAACTGGCATGACTTCTTGTCATCTCCACCAGTGTTTTCATATACATCCCCGGAGGTTGTTCCATTTTTAACATCTCTAAGGTCGGTGTCCCATTTCTGACCTTGGCCGGCGCGGTGGTGAGCCGCCGCAATGGGAGGCACTTCGCGAATCGACAATCGAAAATCAGGCGCCAGCAATCCTATTCGGTCCTCGCGCGAGGAAAATCCGCGAAGCGCCTCGCGCCGGCAAGGCACCGGCACTTGCCCGAATTATAGCCTATGCACCGCCCGAAGTCAAGAACTATTTCGAGGCTGCTTGCCCATCATCGTAGCCCGCAAAGCGGGCGAAAGAACGTAGCCCACGGCGAAAGCCGTGGGAAAATCGCCCCCCTCCCCGCCCGGAGCCCCGTAAGGGGCGAAAGAAATCGCAACCGAAGGCGCCGGCGAAATACTGTTTTTCTTGGCCTGCAACACAGGGCTACGAACGTAAGTTCGCCGCAAGGATTGCTTCTTTCGCCCCTCCAGGGCTTGGCAAACCTTCTCGTACGCCTCACCCATAGCTTACGCTATGGGCTACGATCTTTCGCCCGCGACGCGGGCTGTGATGCTGAACGGGTAACGCGGAAAGGGCTAGCGATTCGCGATTCCGGAATCGGTGTGGGGCCGAACGGCGTTCGGCCTCGGGGCTTGGGACTAACTGCTAGCTGTCGGCTGTGAGCTGTGAGCTACTGCGAGCTGCTAGCTATCCCATCTTGAATCTGCCATTTTGAATTTGCGATCAGCCTCCTGCCCCATCCCGATTGACGACGTGCATTTGCCGCTGGGGCATGAGGCAGGAGATAAGACCCATGTTCAGGACCGCACTGGCCATAACTACTCGCTACTCGCTAAAGCTCGTGCGGATTCCAGCCGATAATACATCGGAAGTCCTGATGCATAACAATCCGCTTGCATGTAACATGCGTATGTTATATTACATTCATATGGCGCGTGGCACTTCTGGTCGGATAGTCGTGGAAATCGACCCCCAGGAAAAGAGGGAGTTATACGGCGCCCTAATTCAGGACGGGTTCACCCTTAAAGACTGGTTTCTCCAGCAATCGGCGCGGTACTTACGGAACCGCAATCAGGTCCCGCTTTTCGTGCCAGCGGCCGAGGCGGACCAGAGCTTGCTCCCCGCCCATGGAAAACGGAGAGTTCGGGGAGGCCGCGGCCCCGCCTCAAGTCCAAGAATATCTCTCCGCAGGAATCGGCCATGAACTTCATCGTCAACGAAACCAAGCAGAAGCTCCGTGGTGGCTACTACACACCCCTTGACCTAGCCGCCTATATAACGCGCTGGGCGCTCGAGAAGCGCCCTGAAGCCTTACTCGAGCCGAGTTGCGGTGATGGCATCTTTGTGCAAGCACTTTCGGAGGTTGGTTTCTCAAAGGCACTCGCGTTTACGGGGTTTGAGATTTCGAAAACGGAGGCAAGCAAAGCGCAAGATCGCTGCCGAGGCGTGCCTCGGTTGAGCTGGTCAATTTACGGAGAGGATTTTCTTGAGTGGGCGATCAACGAAATGTTGACTCGTCAGCCCAAATTCGATGCCGTGGTCGGGAATCCGCCTTTCATCCGCTATCAGTATTTACCGCAAGAATCGCAACGTAAGGCCGAGGCAATCTTCAAAATACTGCATCTGCCGTTCACGAAGCATACTAACGCTTGGGTGCCATTCGTTCTGGCCTCAATCGCCCTGCTGAAGCCGGGCGGTCGGCTGGGAATGATCCTCCCATCCGAGATTATCCATGTAACTCATGCTCAGTCGCTTAGAACGTACCTTGGGTTGACATGCAGCCGGATGCTGATTATCGATCCTGAAGAAATATGGTTCGACGGCACATTGCAGGGTGCCGTGATCTTGTTTGCCGAGAAAAAGCGGACTCTCGCGGAGCACTGCGACGGTCTCGGGATCGCGAAAGTGAGCGGACGTGAATTCCTGAATGACGACCCCGCCGACCTCTTCAACGACACTGCCAGAATGAATGGGAAAACTGTAGTGGGAAAATGGACTCGGGCGCTACTTACGGCAGACGAACGAGGCTTGCTCGACACGCTTTGCGAACGGCCAGAGGTTCATCGCTTCGACCAAATTGCTGAAGTTGATGTCGGGATCGTGACAGGGGCGAACAACTTCTTTCTTGTAAATAATGAAACCGTTGAGCGGTTCACGTTACAGGCGTTCGCTCACCCGATGTTCGGACGGAGCGAACATTGCCCCGGCGTGATCTATGACGAACGCCAGCATCAGGAAAACGCGCGTGCTGGGATTCCGACGAACTTTATTTGGTTTAAGGGTGCTCAGGCTGCACCGGGTAAAAACGTGCTTGAATATATCCGGCTCGGCGAAGCGCAGATGCTTCACACGCGTTTCAAGTGCCGGACCAGGAAACCGTGGTACACCGTTCCCTCCGTATATGCCACAAAGATCGGGATGCTCAAGCGGGCGCATGACACACCGCGTCTGATCTGCAACCGGCTCGAAGCCTACACTACAGATACAGCCTATCGAATTAACACGACTGGGTGTTCCCCGGAAAAGCTGGTCTATTGCTTCCTGAATGCGCTTACGGCTTTGAGCGCGGAACTGGAAGGGCGGCATTACGGCGGGGGGGTTCTCGAATTAGTGCCGAGTGAGATCGAAAAGCTGCTAGTGCCGCTGCCTTCGTCGGTTCGCCCGGAGATTCGGACGCTCGACACGCTGGTCCGTCAGTCAAGCATGGCAAACGTGCTCGAACAGCAAGACAGGACGGTTTTGGGAGCGCTGGGACTCTCTAAATCAGACCAAGATCGGCTTCTTGCCGCGTGGCTTCGGCTGAAGAATCGCAGACAGCGCATCAGCGCGGAGGAAGAGGCTAGTCTATCTCAATCGTAGGTTCCGGCGGGGCCGTGTCCTTGCGATAAAGATACAAAATCCGTCCGAGCAAATCGCCATAGCTATCGGCGAACCGGATTAGTCTATTTCCAGAATGAAGCGCGTCGGGTCAAGCTCATCGCGGTAAAGCGCCAACGTCCGACCGATAAGATCGGGCCGGGCGATATATTGGCGCATGGGTCCCCAGCTTAGCCGCGTCATGGCGTTCCGCTGTTGATACGCCGTGCTTGTGGTGCTATTTGAGTGGTGAATAGCCAAGTCGAATTCGCCGTAACTGATGCCCTTCACTACGAGTTGAAATTTTGCAAAGGCCTCATCGACGGTTTGTGATCGGCTTGCCCAGGCGAGATTCCGAAAAACGTCATTGCGGAAATAGTGCCGGTGATCGACCTCATCCGGTAACAAGCCCTTATCAAGGTTCACCGAGCCTGTTGCGTGGGTTCCGGCCGCCTCTGGAATTGTCAGATCGCGGCGGGCGAGAGGCTTACTCTCCCAAACCAAATATTTGGCGACTGCCGGGGGCTGAACAACTGGCACGGCCGCAGCTTTGGCGGGTTTCATGGCAGCGAGTAGCTTAACCGCTGCACTTTTGATTCGAGAATGACTCACTCGCGTCAGCTTCATGGGTGGGAGATCGTCACCATTGCCCTTTTTCACGCCGCGAAGAGCAGATGGAAAAGGAACCAGGGTTTCATCAGCAAGACGACCCGATTCAAAGAGCTCACCCGCGTGTTTCTCGTCCTTGATTAAGAAGACGTGGCGCGGGTGCTTCTTAAGCATTTCAGCGAAGGCGCTAGCGACCTCGTTGGCAAATTTCTGGTCCGCCTCTTGGGAAAGGTCGAGCTTCACCCGGGTGCTCACCTCGATGTTGTTATGTAGTCCCCCGAATGTAAGGTTCGCACTCCCAATGATTACCGTCGCCTGGTTGGCGTTGGCTGCGAAATAGAGTTTCGGATGAAACAGGACGTGACGGGAGCCAGTATCAACCGCGTATAACTCTACTTTCATCGCCAATAGGCGTTTCACGGCCTGAATCGAAGTGATGTCATTTCGGATGCCAACAAAAAACCTTGCCTTTGCGGCAAGTGGCTTGATCGCCGCCTCCACTGCATCAAGACCGGCTTCCTTAACGAACCCAACGCTTACCACAGCTTGAGTCGGGTTCGGAAGCTGCAATAGTTCTTGAATAGCCGCGGCATGGTTCGCTGTGGTGACCGCCTGAAGGATGAAATCGAGTTCAGCCATTTGGTCCTGTCCAGAATTTCCGTCTTGACTTCGGAACTGGCCGAAAACATACGCCGCATTGCCTCTGAATGCAAGTGGCGGTCTAGTTTGGTTTTAACGGTAAGGCTTTTCGCGCCCGCCGCCGCCCGCCGGTTCGGCGCATTATTGCCTCGACACACCATCACGCGTAGATTGATCGCATGTCTAGGTTGGGGGGCCTTTCCATTCCGACCGCGATATCTTTTTGACCGTGGCATACCCTGCGGTTATCCCGGCGATACCAAGCTGTGGTTGATGGCGAGTGACAGTGCTAAGAGCCGTGACGAGTGACAAGTGACGCGCAAGCGGTTTATTCACTCGATCGGCAAATCAGCCGATTCCTCTCCCCAGAGCCCTGAATCGCTAGCTCCGTTCCCTTCGGCAACGTGCTGCTGGAACCCCATACAAAAAGTCCGGGGACAAAATGCCATGCACAAATGTGATTGACTTCGCAAAGAATCTTCATATAATCAATCACGAATGAGCACGATGGTTTTTTCGATGCGGAGTTCGAAACCCAAGGACCTGGCGCCGAAACGGTTGGAGCAGCTCCGCGGCATTCTCGGACAGGACCGGGTGGTGCGCGTGGAACAGCTCACCCAACAACTTGGCGTTTCATCGGCGACCATCCGCCGCGACTTGGGCGAGCTGGAAAAACTGGGAGAGGTGCGGCGGGTTTACGGCGGGGCCGTCAGCACCGGAGGCCGCCTCGATGAACCGCTGTTTGACGATAAGACCTCCGTGGCCGCCGCGGAAAAGCGGCGCATTGCGGCGGCCGCGCTGAGATACGTCAAGCCCAACGACACGATTTACCTGGACGGGGGCAGTACGGTTCTGGAGTTGGCGCGCCTGCTGAAAGAGCGCTCGAACGTCACCATTGTCACCAACTCCCTGCGCGCGGCGGTGGAACTGGCCGGACGGGGACCACGCCTGATTCTGGTAGGGGGCGAACTTCGCCGCCTGGCCCAGACCACGGTGGGGCCGCTGACCCGCCATATCATCGAGGATCTCCACGTGGACAAGGCCTTTATGGGAACCATCGGCCTCAGCCTCGAGGAGGGCCTTACCACCACCGACCCCACCGAGGCTTATACCAAAGAGCTCGTGATGGAACATGCGCGCGAAGTCATTCTGCTTGCGGACAGCAGCAAGGCCCACAAGATTTCTTTCACCCGCGCCGGGCGGCTGGAAAAAGTTCGCGTGCTCATTACCGACCGTCAGATCGACCGGAAACTCGCGAAGCAACTGCGCGGCCGGGGTATGGAAGTTGTGCTCGCTTAAGAGCCTCGGGACACGGGATAAGGGATACGGGACACGGGATAAGGGACACGGGGCACGAAGCTAGGGACTGGGGTCCGATTTGCGGTTCGGTGTGGGTCGGATAATCGGATCGCTCAAATCGGAAAACCGCCGGAACCCCGAATTCCGAATCCCGTATCCCGTATCCCGTGTCCCGTATCCCGTATCCCGTGTCCCGTGTCCCGTGCCCCGAACCCCGATCTTTTTGGAGAGAAAATGTCGCCAGCTTATTTGCAAGATTCAAGACCTGACTTTGTACCCTTTGAGATCGATTGCGGAAAGATTCCGGCGTTTCGGTTCCAGGGCAACCTGCGGACGGAACTGGCGACGGGGCGCATTGACGGCGCCTCCGCCACCGCGCTTCTGGAAGACATGCTCATGATCCGCGAGCTGGAAGAGATGATCGTGACTGTGCGCTCGGGCGCCTACGAGCCGCTCGCGGGCTACAATTATCGCGGCCCCACGCACGTTTCCATTGGCCAGGAGGGAGCGTCCGTGGGGGCGTGCAGCGCCTTGGCGCTGAAGGATTACATCACCAGCACGCACCGCGGCCACGGCGACAGCCTGGCGCGCGGGTGCTGCGCCATACGCGCCATGTCGGATGAGCTGTTGCGGAAGCGCGTTCCCCACTCCACCGCGGCGCGGCACGAAGAACTGCTCGAGCAGGCCTTGGAAGAGCACGTCTATCGCACGATTGCGGAACTATTCGGCAAAGAGGACGGCTATTGCAAGGGACGCGGCGGCAGCATGCACATCGCGGACTTCACCGTAGGCCACCTGGGGGCGAACGCCATTGTGGGCGGCAGCGTGCCCATTGCCACCGGCGCGGCGATGGGTTTGCGCTACCGGCAAAACGGCGGCGTGGTGTGTTGCTTTGCCGGCGATGGCGCTTACTGCAACGGCGTGGTTCTGGAATCGCTGAATTGGGCGGCGCAGGCGCAATTCACCAATGAAATTGCCGGCGACCGCGCCTTCGGCGTCCCCATTGTCTTTTTCGTTCTCAACAATCACTACGCCATGACGGGGCGCTCCGATAACGAAGTGACCGGCGTCACCCACCTGGCCCAGCGCGCCGCGGGCTTTGCCGACAATCGCATGCACGCGGAAATCGTCAACGGCATGGATGTGCTGGCCACGCGCGACGCCGTCCTGCGCGCGAGCCAGGGCTGCCGCGAGGGATTGGGACCTTACTTTTTTGACGTCGACACCTACCGCTACTTTGGCCATTCACTGAGCGACCCGCGCAACGAATACCGCACTCGCGAGGAAGAGGCCGCGTGGAAAGCCGTCGATCCCATCCTCAATTTTGAAAAGCAGCTCTTGGAATGCCGAGTCTTGGATGAGCAAGGCATTTCCGACGTCAAGAAGAAGGTTCGGGAGCGCAACGCGCGGGCGGCGGTTCGCGCCGCGCAGGCGGCGGACCCTCCCCCGGCGGATGTCCTCAAGTACATGTACACCGACACTTTTGTGGAAACTGTGCCGCCGGCGTTTGCCAAGGTGGAGATCCTCGAACCGCTTCCCCCCATCAAGCGCACGAACGGCGAAATCACTTACCGCGACGCCATCAAGGAAGCGGTGATCGAGGAGATGCTCCGCGATTCGCGCGTCATCTTTTATGGCGAAGACGTGGCCGAGTATGGCGGGGCTTTCAAGCTCTCCAAGGGTTTACTCGAGATGTTTGGCCGCGCGCGCGTTTTCAATGCCCCCATCTCCGAAGCCGCCATCTGCGGGACGGCAGTGGGCGCGGCCATGATCGGACTGCGGCCGGTGGTGGAATTGATGTACATGGATTTTCTGTTGATGTCGGGCGATCAGGTCGGCAACCAGGCCTCCAAATGGCACTACATGTCGGGCGCGCAGGTGGAAGTGCCCATGGTGCTGCGCGTCTCGGTGGGAGCGGGGAAGGGGTACGGCGGGCAACACTCGCAAACCCTGGAGTCAACGGTGGTGCACGTTCCCGGGATGTATGTGATCTATCCTTCCACCGCCTACGATGCCAAGGGCCTGATGAAATCCGCCATCCGCGACAACAACCCGGTGATGTATGTCGAGTCGCAGGGGCTGTACAACGAGAAAGGCCCCGTGCCGCAAGAGGAATATCTTGTGCCCTTGGGCGTGGCGGATGTCAAGCGCGCGGGCAGCGAAATCACGCTGGTCAGCTATGGGCCGGCGGTGCCGCTGGCTTTGAAGGCCGCGGACCGCTTGCAGGCCGAATCGGGAGTGAGCGCGGAAGTGGTCGACCTGCGCAGCCTGGTGCCACTCGATATCGAGACCGTGCTCATGTCGGTGGAAAAGACCGGGCGCTGTGTGGTCATAAGCCAGGCCGTGAGCATCGGTAGTTTTACGGGCGAGGTCGCCTCGAGGATTCAACAAGAAGTCTTCGATTATCTCGATGCGCCGGTGGTGCGGGTGGGCGCAAAAAACGGCATCGCTCCGCAATCGCACGTGCTGGAAGCAGTCTTCTACCCGCGGGCAGAGGACATCGTTGCGGCGGCAAAATCAATTCTGTAGGGCAGTGGTTAGTGGATAGTGGCTGGTGGCTAGCCACTAACCACTAGCAACTCGCCACTTCCTTTAAGGGAAGAACTGCATGGTTAAAGCTGTGGTCATGCCCAAATTGGGGCAATCGGAAGAGACGGTCACCATCGTTCACTGGCGCAAGCAAGTGGGCGATACCGTCGCCAAGGGTGACGTGCTTTTTGAAATCGAGACCGACAAGGCGATTCTGGAAGTCGAGAGTTTTTACGCCGGCACCCTCCTGAAAATCGTCGCGGGAGAGGGAGTGACCGTCCCCGTGCAAGCCACCGTGGCTTTTGTGGGCGATCCCGGCGAGCCGGTTCCGGAAGTTGTGCTGCCCGTGGTTTCACCTAAGAGGACCGAAGGCGCGCGACCCAGCGCGACGCCACCAGCGCAACGGGCTCCGGCGTTGGATCGTAGGCCACCTTCTGCTGTCCCCCCAGGTGGTGAGAGAGTCGCCGGACCTCGCACTGTGGAAGCGCCGCCCGCCGCGGTCCTCGTGGCAGAGCCGCAGTTGTTCAGAATCAGTCCCCGCGCCAGGAAGTTTGCCAAGGAATCCGCCATCGATCCGACTCCCATTGCGGGCACGGGCCCCAGCGGACGGATCGTGGAACTCGACGTGAAGCAATACCTTGAAGCCCAAGGTTACGGCCGCTTGCGTATCACCCCCACGGCAAAGAAGTTGGCCGCACGCGAGGGAATTGATCTGCTCAGCCTCGCGCAGAAAGATGATGGGAGCCGGATCACCGTGGCCGACATTGAACGCCTCCTGGCGGAGCGGCCCAAGCCCATGACGCGCATGCGGCAGATCATCGCCCAGCGCTTGACGGAAAGTTTCACCCATGCGCCGCACTTCTTTGTGACCGTAGCCGCCGATGTGACCGAGCTGGAGGCATTGCGGGCGGAGCTGAAGGCTCAGGGCACGTCGTACACGCTGACGGACTTTATCCTGAAGGCCGCGGCGCTCGCCCTGGAACAATTTCCGGTCGTCAATAGCACCTCCGATGGCGAGACCATCCGCTGGCACAGCAACATCGACCTGGGCCTGGCCGTGGCGCTGGAGCAAGGGCTGGTGGTCCCCGTCATCCGCCGGGCCAACGAACTGACCGTGGCGGAAATTCACGCGCGGGCGCAAGAGCTCACCGCCAAGGCGCGGGCGGGCCAGCTTACCCCCGCCGAGATGACCGGTAGCACGTTTACAATTTCCAATCTGGGTATGATGGACGTGGAGAATTTCACGGCGATTATCAATCCCGGCGAGAGCGCCATCCTTGCCGTCTCCAGCGGCGCGAAACTGCCGGTGGTTCGAAACGATCGAGTGGTGATCCGGACGATGATGAAGATGACCCTGTCGAGCGATCACCGCCTGATCGACGGGGCGCTGGCGGCGCGCTTCCTGAACTCGATCCGAAAAACTCTTGAGGAGATAAGCCTGTGGCAGCGTTCGATATAGTGGTGATTGGCGCCGGACCCGGCGGTTACCCCGCGGCGATCCGGGCGGCACAACTGGGCGCCTCCGTGGCGTTGGTGGAAAAGGAAGAGCTGGGCGGCACTTGCCTGAATTGGGGCTGCATTCCTACCAAGACTCTGATTGCGTCGTCGGAATTGTTCGCGCGCATCAAGTCCGCCGAGGCGATGGGCCTGCGCGTGGAGAACGCCTCCTTTGACTACGCCGCCATGGCTGATCGCAAGGACCAGGTGGTCGCGAAGCTGCGCAACGGCGTCAAGCAACTGCTCAAAGCCAATGGCGTAACGGTTTTTCATGGCAGCGCCGGGTTCCAGAGCCGCAATCGGATTCAGGTGGACCCTGCTGACGTTGGCGCTGAGGCGGTGATCCTTACCGCCGGCAAGACCATCATTTCCACCGGGACAACCTCCGCCATGCCCGGGTTCCTGCCGCGCCATGCGCGAATCGTGGAGAGCCGGGGCTTTCTCGGCCTGCGCGCGCTGCCCGCGACGACGCTGATTCTCGGCGCCGGCATCATCGGCTGCGAGTTTGCCTGCATGTTGGCGCAACTGGGTGTGCGCGTGACGATGGTGGAACTCTTGGAAGATATCATAGCGGGTATCGATGCGGATGTCCGCCGCGAATTGCGCCGCCACATGGAAAAGACCCTGGGCGTCCGCATCCTGACCGGCGCCACGCTGGAAGAAATCACCGCGGACGACCGCAGCGTGCGGGGCCGGGCCGGAGAGGAAAGTTTAGAGGCGGAATTGTTGCTGGTGGCTTTGGGCCGCAAGCCGGTGACCCAATCGCTGAAGCTCGAAAACGCCGGCCTCGCGCCCAATGAGCGAGGCTTTCTCGACGTCGACGCTTATGGCAGAACGCGCGTGGCCACTATTTATGCCATTGGCGATGTCACCGGCGGCCCGCTGCTGGCCCACGTCGCCACGTCGCAGGGGCTGGTGGCCGCTGAAAACGCTTGTGGACGGTACCTGCACAAGAACGAAACCGTGGTTCCCAATTGCATCTTCACCACACCCGAAATCGGCACGGTCGGCCTCGGCGAGCAGGAGGCCCAGCAGCAAGGCAGGAAGATTAAGACGGGAAAATATCTGTTTGGCGCCCTGGGGAAAGCGCTGGCCATCGGTGAGCCCAATGGTTTTGTGAAGTGGGTAGCAGATGCAGAGACGGATCAGCTCTTGGGAGCGCAGGCCGTCGGCCCTCACGCCACTGACCTGATCGCGGAAGCAGCAGTGGCGATCCGCGCGGAATTGACCGCCGCGGAGATTGCCCACACGATCCATGCCCATCCCACCCTCGCCGAAGCCTGGATGGAAGCTGCCCACGCCCTGATGGGCGAACCCATTCACTCCGCCCCACCGCGCAAACCGCAATCGTAACGCAGCGCGGGGGGGCTGCGCTGCGCTACTGCTCCACGCCATGTGGTAGACTGACGCTGACATCAATCCCAGGAATCCTCGTGCGAACGCTGCCATCCATTCTCATCCTGCCTTTCTTGCTGTCGAGCGCTGGGGTTCTCCCGCGAACTACCGAGCAGGGGCCGGTTGTGCATCTTTCCAGCGGCAGCCTGCGCGGATATTTGCAGGGAACAACCGCGATCTTCAAGGGGGTTCCCTACGCGAGACCTCCTATCGGTGATCTCCGCTGGCGGGAGCCCCAGCCGCCCGCGCCGTGGTCCGGGGTTCGTGATGCCACGAAGGCGGCGAGTGCATGCGTACAGGATTCTGCCGGTCTTGGTCCGTTTATTCAGCCGCTCGCCGCTGCCTATGGCGCTTCCTATGAGATTGAGCCGGTCTCCTCTTCCGAGGATTGCCTGTATCTCAATGATTGGGCGCCGCAGTGGCCTCTGCGGGGATCTCTCCCGGTGATGGTGTGGTTGCACGGTGGCAGCAATGCTTTCGGCAGCGGTTCCCAATCGATTTATGACGGAACCTGGCTCGTCTCCCACGGCGTCATTCTGGTCACGATCAATTATCGGCTGGGGGTTCTCGGTTTCTTCAGCCATCCCGCGCTGACCGCCGAGTCGCCGCATCATAGCTCCGGTAATTATGGCCTGCTCGATCAGCTCGCGGCGCTCCATTGGGTGAAAGAGAATATTGCGCGATTCGGTGGCGACCCTGAAAATGTGACCCTCTTTGGCGAGTCCGCGGGAGCCATCGACGCCGCAGTGCTCATGACCTCTCCGCTCTCCGCCCGCCTCTTCCAGCGGGTCATCACGGAGAGTGGTCCTCCCTTCGGGCTTGGGCCGATCAAGACTCGCGTCCAGGCTGAGGCCGTGGGAGTATCGCTGGGCAAGGCGGCGCCGGGCAATTCACCCTCGCCATTGGCCAATCTCCGCAGGCTGCCCGCGACGGAGCTGATGCAGCTTGTGAATACCCACTTCAAGGGACCCTACCTGGGGAATCTGGTCCTTGATGGATGGGCTCTGCCCGAACCCCCCGCCAGGGCGTTTGCTTCCGGCGCCGTTCAGAAGGTGGACCTCATGGTCGGCTTGAACGGCCGCGAACTGAGTGCCTTTCGTGTGGTCGCGGCAGCGGGAGTCAAAATCTCCCCCGCACCGGCGAAAAGTGGCGGCCCGGCTCAGGCGTTAAAGGGGTTGGCAGAAACGGTGCACCCGCTTTACGGGGGATGGACCGATGCCGCCATCACCTTCTACCTCTTCAAGGCACTGTTTGGCCGCGACCTGGCGATTGATCAGGCCAGCAACGACATGCTCATGGCTTGTCCGATGGGGGCTATGGCGGCTTTGACCCGCGCGCAAGGGCCGAAGGTCTTTGTCTATAAGTTCGATCGCACCATTCCGGGCAAGGGGGAGCCCAAGCTGGGAGCTTTCCATAGCCTGGAGCTTCCCTACGTCTTTAATGCTATGCGCGATCGCGATTGGCGATGGCTCCCATTCACTGCGACGGACGACCGGCTGGCAAGTTTGATCGAAACCTATTGGACCAACTTTGCCAAGACCGGCGACCCGAACTCTCCCGGCGCTCCTAAGTGGCCCGCCTGGGAAAATGGCGGTGGCAATTATCTCGAGATCGCTCCGAATGGCGCGCCCGCCTCACAGCGGCACTTCGAGCCGTCATTTTGCGATCTTTCCCTCGATTGGCTGCGCAAGAATCTCTTGAAAAGTAATTAGAACCTCGGAGTTCCTCATGAATCGTAGAAAATTCATCGCTTCGGCAGGCGCTGCGGCGGTCGCGCTGAGGAGTGGTCGCGCACCCGCCGCCTTAGCCGCGGGCCGGCGCGTTCTGATGAAACTCGGATGCCAGAGCGCGCCCACGAATGAAACCCACCTCCAGTACCTTGCGCGGTATGGCGTGCGCAACATCTGCGGATATCCGGAGATTGGCGAGGGCCGTCTCTACGCCACCGTAGACGAACTGAGCCGCTTGCATGATTTGGCGGAGAAAAACGGCATTTCCGTCGACTGCATCGCGCCATTGTTTCTGGCGTCCACGCATGTCGACAAGACAGCGCATCCCGCGATCATGCTGGCGAGCAGTCCCGAACGCGATCGCGACATCGAAGCGCTCCAAACCCTCATCCGCAATTGCGCCGCGGCGGGCATTCCCTCGATCAAGTACAACCTGAGCCTTCTGGGCGTGCTGCGTACACAGCCCACTCCCGGACGGGGCGATGCGATGTACAGCACGTGGCGGCTCAAGGACGCGCCTTCCCATCCGCCGCTTACCCGCGCCGGGCGCGTGGACGCCGACATGTTCTGGGAGCGGATCACTTATTTCCTGGAGCGCGTGATCCCCGTTGCCGATGAATACAAGATTCGGATGGCGTGCCATCCCCACGATCCGGGCGTGCCGCCACTCGGGTATCAGAGAGTGGTCCGCGTGCTGGGCACCGTGGACGGGTTGAAACGGTTCATCACCATCAAGGAGAGCCCTTACCATGGTTTGAACTTTTGCCAAGGCACCGTCGCGGAAATGCTGAACGATCCCGGCCGGGAAATTTACGAGGTGATCCGGTATTTCGGCTCGCGCCAGAAGATCTTCAACGTACACTTCCGCAATATCCGCGGCCACCGCGATGATTTTCAGGAGGTTTACCCCGACGAGGGCGATATCGACTTCGTCAAAGCCCTCAAGGTTTATCAAGAGGTAGAGTATCCCTATATGCTGATGCCCGACCACGTGCCCGTCGCGGCAAACGACCCCGGCGGGTTGCAGTCATTTGCCTATTGCTACGGTTATATCCGTGCGCTGCTTCAGGCCGTGGAGCAAATGGGGTGAAACGCTCGCTGCCTGACGCGCGAAGATTTCGTGCCACGGGCGTCCCGCCCGTGCCCGTGCATGGCCGGGACGGCCATGGCACGCAATGGTCGCGGAGGAATCCATGAACCAGAAGCCCCTCCAAGGCATTAAGGTCTGCGTGTTCGACGCTTATGGAACGTTGTTTGACTATGCGTCAGCAGCGGCGCAGTGCCGAGGCGAACTCGGCGGCAAGCTCGATGGGTTGAACACCTTGTGGCGGGATAAACAGCTCCAATACACCTGGCTGCGAACGCTCGAAGGCAAACACGCGGATTTTTGGACGGTCACCGGCGATGCCCTGGATTTCACCCTGGAGATGCTGGGAGTGGCGAGCCCGGCGCTCCGCGATAGGCTTATGACGTTGTATCTGACCCTCGATCCATTCCCAGAGGTGGCGGAAACGCTGCGGCGCCTAAAGCAGGCGGGGCTAAAGACCGCTATCCTGTCGAACGGAACGCCTGAGATGCTCGAACGAGCGGTCGAAAATGCGGGGATCGGGCCATTTCTCGATGCCGTGTTCTCGGTCGAGGAGGTCGGCGTCTACAAGCCGCATCCCCAGGTCTATCAGCTTGCGGTCGACCGGCTGGGCATCCCCCGCGAGGCGATTTCGTTTCAGTCGGCCAACGCCTGGGATGCTTATGCGGCCTCGGCATTCGGCATGCGCGTCGTTTGGTGTAACCGCTATGGCCAAAAGCCGGAACGCCTTCCCGGCAAGCCTGACCGCGTTGTGCAATCGTTAGAGGAGCTGCCCGAACTGGTGGGTGCGCTTTAAGCGGTAAGCCTCGGTCAGCGCAGTCCTAACCATGGGCTCTTGCGATCCTGCCGCCAAGCGTGAGTCCTCGTTTAATCTTAAGGATCGCGACGGGTCATACACTACTCGTCGGATTAAGCTTCAGCCATTTATTCGTGGCATCCTCGGGATCAATCAGCTTTCGTTCCTCGAGAGGAATGTCGCCGATCTTGTCCAGGTCGGCTCGAATGAGGTTTTGCGCGTCGGATGCCGACTCTTTCTGATCATCAAACTGGACGTCGAGGTGGATCCGGCAAACGGCGCGCGCCAGTTCATATTCATGCCAACCCGGTTCCCGGGACCGCTCGCGGATCCGGATGGCGTCAGTTAACAGGTCTTGCGCGCGGCTCCAATCAGCTTTCGAAGTCGCCGGATCATTCGGATCTTTCTTCCTTCCCATCAAAGCCAAACCGTACTGGGCCCGGTTGCGATGAAAGATTTCTTGTGCGTCGGCTTCTACCAGGGCCTGGAACACGGGAAGCGAGCGACCGTTGACATCTTCGGTTGCGGGCCTCCGGTATTTTTCTGCGTCTAGAAAGATTTTCACGCGGGCGCCGGCGGATGCAGCCTTAATGGCGCGCATCATCGCCACACGCTGCTCATCGTCCTTTGAACTAGGAGGCTGATTCAGCCAGCGATCGACCGCGCCCAAGGCCTCCGAGTCGGCCTGCGCCGGCGGTGAGGTCGCAGCCAGGTCGTACCTCGTCCAAAGATAGCCATAGAGGAGGCCACAGGACCAAAAATACCCCAGGATCACGAGGGCGATGGGCGCGGAAGGGTCGTGAGGATTTATTCCCATCGCCATGAACTCCGCGAATCGCTTGAGCAGCGGCGGCAGCTTCGTCAATTCCACCAGACTCGCGCCCACAATCACCTTGGTAAGCCAATCTGAAATCTCCTGGAGATTGGTGTTTTGAAAAATGGACAGGGACGACGCTCCGACAGTCCCGTTACTTGCCGGGAGGCTTTGGTTTGCGGCCGGCGCGCCGGAAGGCGGACCCGCCGTTGGAGAAGAAGTGGCGCTGGGGGCGGGAGGAAATCCAAACAGAAAACCAATGAGCACTCCGACGATGAAGGCGGAACCGGCGAACAGAATTCCCACGCCTGCCGTCTTGGCAACGATGCCGTACACCCAGTGATCGTAGCGAAGGGCATTGATCATGATGCCCAGGATCCCGGCAGCAAGAACCAGCAGCAGATATTGAAGGGCCTGGTGGTAGGTCTCAGCCTCAAGAGGGAGCGCGCGTTTCGGTCGGTTCTTACGCCACCAGTCGACTCCCGCGAGGACCAGCAAAAACAAAATCCCCATGCAAGCGCCCTGCGCCAAGTACCATTCATGGGACCCCTCGGCCCAGACACAAACGACGGCAAGCACACCCGCAACGGCCAAAAACAGCCATGCCGTTACACGAGAAAAAGTACCCAAGGTATTATCGGGTTCACGTTTTGTCATAGAGCGCCCCCAAATTAAAGTGATGGTACTCCGAAGGGCGGGCGCGGTCAACTAGGGTCGACACGCGTTCCGAACCGGGAACCGTCTCCATAAGAAACACTGAAGCGAACGGCATTGCGGCGAGTTTGCCCGGAGGGTTATTTCGTACTGACGGGTGGGTGCAGGCGGGCGACTTCTGGCAGACGGACGATTTGGGAGGGCGCGACCATTTCAATGTCCGCTCGTTCCAACTCCGGCAGGAATTTCGCCAAGGCGGCTATGGTCGTGGGGTGGGGGTGCCCGATGGCCAGCGCCATGCCTTCCTGCTCGACCGTCTGGCGGAATGCTCGCAACTGCCCCAGGGTGTAGGGGACCGTTTCCGTGTCATCCAGAAACACGGTGCGATAAAACGCCGGCAGGCGCTGGCGTCGCGCCTCATCAAGCGCCGTGCTTTCGGCCGTCGTGCGGCTGTCGATGAAATAAAGCCGGTGATCGGCCAGAACCCTAATGACGTCGGCCATCAAAGCTGCATCGCGGGTGGCGCGCGATCCCATGTGGTTGTTCACACCTGCCACGTAGGGGACCGAATCCAGATCATTTTGCACGACCCTCTCGACCTCCGCCGCGTTCATCCCAACGAGAATGGCCCCCTCGCCGGGGGATGCGTGCGCGCTGCGCTCCGGTTCCATCGGCAGGTGCAACATGACCTCATGCCCGTTGCGGTGAGCTTCCTGGGCGGTTATCCGGGTGTAACGCAGGTGGGGCAGCACCGAAAAGGTCAGGGGATAATTGAGCGCCAGGAGCTGGTGCGCTGTCTCCAGGTCGTTGCCCAGGTCGTCGATCACGATGGCGGCGCGCAGCAATCGGGACACTTCCCGCAGATGAATTTGGATAACGCGCTGGCCGCGGTCGGTGACATTGAGGGTGACCGCGCGCAAGCCGCCTTGGGAGTTTACCGCCGAGGTCGCGACCTCCAGGTTTTCTTTGTCCGACTCTTGCTGCACGCGAGACAGCACGGCCGGGTAAGCCGCCGGAGTGGCGAACACTTGCAAGGAGCGGTACCCCTTGGCCGGATGTTTGATCCAAACTTGGGCGCCACCGGCGTCCGCCACCACGTTCTTGAATCGTACGGCCAGCGCGCGGCGATCTGATTCAGTCGAGGACTGGGGACGAAACCAATTGCAGGCGGGGGTTGCAAGGACCACGAAGAGAAGGAAGGAAAGCAGAAACTGGAAACTGGAAACTGGAAACTCGAAATTCGAAACTCGCGAGCCGCTATTCGATTTTCGAGCTTTGAGTTTGGTGTTTCCAGTTTCCAGTTTCGACCTCGTGGTTCAGAGAGGCGGAATTCGAAACTCGTGAGCGGCTATTGGGTTTTCTAATTTCGATTTTCGAGTTTCGAATTTCCAGATTCTAATTTCGAGTTTCCAGTTTCGAGCTTCCAATCATGCAGCCTTGGCGGACGTTGCGGATTGGCCCAGAATCTCGATGGCTTTGCGAAGCTGCATGTCATCTTTGCCGCCGAATTGCTCCGGCCCTTCGGGCTGATTTTCGTCATCGGCATTTTCAGCCTCGCCACCGGCAAGCTGGACCACACTGGGGGTTACACCGTTTTCGTTGATGGCCTTGCCATCCGACCCATAATACTTGGCCACGGAAAGGATCAGGGCCGAGCCATCGCCGACCGGGATGGGCTTCTGATAGACGCCCAAGCCAAAGCTCCGCACGCCCACCACTTCACCGCGTTTGTTGCCCAGCGTCGCGGAGGCCACTAACTCGGCCGGCCCCGCGGTCGACTGATTGATGAGCACCGCCAAGGGCAGATTACAGACCGCACTGGTGGGGTGAACTTCCACATTCTGCCGGGGAAAGCGCTGCCCCGAAAGGTAGGTCACCAGGCCCTTATCCAGGAACAGGCTGACGGTATCGACAGCTTCCTGCACATCACCGCCCGCGCAGTTGCGCAAATCCAAAACGATTTTGTGAGCCCCTTGCGATTCGAGTTCCTTGATCCTGGCCGCAATCTCGGCCGCCTTCCCTTTGTTGAAGGTCGCCACGCGCATGTACCCGGTTCCGTCTTCCAACATTTTTGCAAAAACCGGCGGGTAATTCAAAACCGCGCGGGTGATGTTAATGCTCAGGGGGTCGACGCGGCTCTCCCGAACCATGGTGAGCTTCACAGTGGAATTGGGTGGTCCCGCCATCATCCGCTCAAGCTGCAAAACCGAAAACTGGCGGGTGGGCGACGCATCGACCTCGTCAATCAGGTCGCCGGGCTTGACGTCGGCTTTTTCCGCGGGGCTCCCCGGAAGAACCGCAACCACCGTGGCATATCCCATTCGCTTGGAGAGGAAGATCCCCACATCCGCCGGTCCCGGGTCAGGGTGTTGCAAGTAATCCTGATATTGCTCGGGAGTCAGATACGTGCTGTAAGGGTCCAGCGATTCGAGCAACCCCCGGATCGCGCCGTCCGTGACCTTTTTGAGATCGGGATCAGTCACGTACTCCTGCTTGATGCGATTCAGGACCTCACTGTAAACACCCAGATCGCGATAAGTCTTCTCGGAGGATGTTTCCGTCTTCCCCAGCAACCCTCCTACGACAACGTAGGACATTACAACGAGGGAAATGGAAATCAGTGTGGCTCGAATACGGTTTGTCATGCCGGGATAGCTCCTTCACCTTGGGCCTACCATGCCCTGATTTCTGAAAGTATAACACGCCCTTCCATTTGATGCACAAATGAGAGAGGAAGCTCCTCGCGCGGGAGATTTTTCCGCCGGCTTCGAGGACGGGGCAACGGGCTGAATCGAATCGGCTCGGCGCCAAACTCGTTACGCTTTCCCCCGGGAGATATTCTTCTTTGGCGGAGACGGCTTCGGTGGAGGGGATGACACCTTGCGGTTGGAGGGGCGGGCAAGCTCGGATTTCAACAAGTCGAATTTGCGGCTAACGTACTTGCCGAGCTTCTGATTGACGAACCTTCCTTTTCCCATAGAGAAGCTGTCCGGTAAGGCGGTGACGCAACGGAGCGATGAAGCGAAAGCCCTAGGTTTCCTCTTGCAGGCCGGCGGGATCAGGGGTGTTTTGCTCCTCGGTAATGACCGTTCCCGACATGCGATCGTGCCAGGTCAGGCTGTCGCTATCCACGCAGGCCCAGACGAAACCCAGCATGAGCGCCGAGAGCGAAACCAGAACCCCGAAGGCCCGCCAGAAGGATTCACTCACGGATGGATGGCCTCCGCGTAAGCTGCGGATCTCGCATCCCATCCACAGCAATCCGGGCGTGGCGGAAGCAATGGCCGTGAACAACCCGAAGTAAGCAAAGATGAGAATAGCCGCGACAAATCCCAGAACCGCGAGGTTGAGCGGAACCATCGACACCCGCCCGCAGAACCGCCAGAAAATTACACCAAACACGGCTGCCCCCAGAATCAGCACCAGGGCATCCGTCACGCCAGCCAGGAAGCGGCGGCCTAATGGCGCGACGAAAATCCCCTCCTCCTCGTCTTCCTCAGGCACTGTCTTGATGGGCGAGTCGACCAGGATTTCCATGGGAGGACTCTTCTCGAGAGGCTCAGCCAAAGCCATCTCCTCCATCTCAACGGGGGCCGTACCAATCTCCATCACCGGGTCATCCGACCCCTCAAGCGAAAGGTTCTCAGGTAAAGGGTGGTCCTTGCCGCTGGCCGCAGCGAATTCGCCGATTTCCAAATCGAACCCTGAATTTTTGTCCTCCATTCCCAGCGCGTCGTCAAGGGAACGATCATCCCGGGGTTTGCCGGGGCCCTCAAAGTCCAGTTCGAGATTCCCTGCGGGATCGGTGTCTGGCTGTAAACGAGCCCGGCGCTTGCGGAAGTTTTCAACTCGTTCCGACAATTCTTCTCTCCAACTTTGGGGCTGCTCGTCCCCAAGCGTGCGGCCGGCCACCGTCAGGTTTTCCTGGAGGATGATACCGGCACGGGCGCGGTCCCGCGAGGCGGGGTTTGTTGAACTGCTAGCTCCGGCTCACCGCGCGGTGGGTTCTCACTGGGCCGGGCCGGGGATTCCGGCGGGGGCTGGGAAACCGCACGAACTCCCGCTGGGAACAAGGAGGTCAGCGAGGATGGAGATCCCTTCGGTGCGGCTTTCCCGAATGCGTAGCCGCACTTCTTGCATTGTTCAAGTCCAGCGTAGCTGACGAAACCACACTTCGGGCACTTCACTAGGGGTCATCAGTCCTTCAGGCAGCGTTTCCCTCATCCGCAGGCATCTTAGCAAATTCACTCGGAAGAACAAAGTGCTTTCGAGTAGAATGGCCATTCTGCATACTCATGGATCCCCTTCGTCCCCTTTCCGGAGGCAATGGCTGGCGGCTTCCCGCCGCTCTCATGCTCTTTCTTGCCCTCGCCTGGCATTTGCCCGCGCAACAGATTCCGATCTCCCTGGAAACCAAGGGGCCCGGGAAAGAAGTTACGATTCGCGCGGACTCACAGCAAAAGGACAAGGACACTTATCATCTGCGCGGTCATGTCCAAATCGTTTACGAAGAGATGCGAGTGACGGCGGACGAAGCTTCCTTCGACGGCGCATCGGGCGACGTGATGGCGCGCGGGCATGTGATTTTTGACGACCCCAAGAGCCACCTTGCCGCCGAGGAGGTCCATTACAACATCCGGACCCAGAAGGGATGGTTTAGCAATGCAATAGGGTATGTTCATTCCAAAGGCCCCCCCCGGCCGCGGGTCCTGAAGACGGAGAATCCCTTTTATGTTTGGGGCAAAACGGTGGACCGCCTGGACGAGGATACTTACCAGGTGGATAACGCCCGCATGACTTCCTGCGATTGCGCCAAAGACGGCTGGTTGCTTTCCGCGCGGCAAGCTCGCGTCACGGTCGATGATAAAGTGGTGGCCCACGACGCGGTTTTCCGCTTCCTTGGTATGCCTATTTTTTATTTTCCCATCGTGGTAGACTCGATTGCGCGCGAGCCCCGGCAGACCGGCTTCCTGCTTCCTCACATCGGCAACTCCACCCAGAAAGGCTACATTCTTGGCGACGGATTCTTCTGGGCCATTAACCCCAGCGCGGATTTGATGTTAGGTGTCGAGGATTACAGCAAGCGCGGACTTGCGCAACGCGGAGAATTTCGCGCCAAGCCCAGCCCGAACGCGGACTTCACCGTGCACTACTTTGGCGTAAATGATAAGGACGCGAACTTGTCGCTTCGCGCCCCCGGGGAGAGTATCCGCGCTGTCGGCAAAGACGACGACATCGGTGATGGCTTCCGCGCCGTCGCCAACGTGGACTATGTCAACACCATGGCCTTCCGATTAACCTGGTCGGCCAATTATACGGAAGCCGTCAGTTCGGAAGCCTTGCAATCCGGGTTCATCACCAAGAATTGGGATGGCTACAGCTTCAATGTCTCCGCCGAAAGGTACGAGGACTTTCTCTCCACACAATTGGTCCCGGCCAACGCCGTCATCATCCGCCACCTCCCCAGCTTTCAGTTGGCCGGGGAAGACCGGGAAATCGGCGGCTCGCCCGTCTACTTTTCCTTCGAGACCTCCGCTGACGCCCTGGGCCGCACCCAGCCGGGACTGACGCTCCCGCTGCTGAAGGATCGCCTGGATTTTCATCCCCAAATCCTGCTGCGGCCGAAGGAGTTCTGGAATTTCCGTTTCGTCCCCTCGCTCGGATTTCGGACCACGGAGTATGGGGTCAGCCTGGCGCCAAACCACACCCCCGTGAACCGCCTGCTGGCGGAGGTAGGGCTTGACCTGCGCCCGCCTTCCCTGGAAAAGGTATTCACCCGGTCCTATCGGGGGTACCGCCTCAAGCATGTGATCGAGCCGGATATTCAGTACCACCTTGTGCGCGCTCGCGACCCGGAGGATATCCTGGACATTATCCGCTTCGATGCCATGGATATCTTCACCGAGACGAACGAGGTTGAGTATTCGCTGACCAATTCTATTCTGGCCCGGAAAGATGTCCCGGATAATTCACCGGACACACCCCAGGCGAGGGATATCTTTTCCTGGCGCATTTCGCAGAAGTACTACATCGATCCCACCTTTGGCGGCGCGTTGGTGCCGGGCCAAACCAACGTCTTTGCTTCCACCATCGACCTGACGGGATTCGGCTTCGAGTACGGGCAGCGGTTTTCACCGGTCGATTCCGTATTCAAGTTCGCCCCCTTCTCCAACTACGATACGGAAATCCGCACCGACATAAACCCCAGCGGCGAGGGCGGCATTTTGGATGCCGGCATCTCTTCCCACGTGAAACACGGGTTGATGGAATTGGCCTTCACCGACTTCTTTATCAACCATTCGTCCTACTTGGGTTCACTATTGGGGACTACCACGCCCATCACCACACCGCAGCCACTGACCGCCTTTAACTTGCTCGGCACCGTGATGACCTATGGTGACTCGAACCGCCGGGGGCTGAGCGGCGCATTCGGGATCGATTACAATTTTCAGCAGAAGATAAACCAGCACGTCATCAGCCGAGTCAGCTATAATTTCGGTTGTTTTGCGATCGATGTCGAGTACCAGTATTACAATCTCGGACCGCTGAATCATGAAAGCCAGTTCCGCGTGGCGCTGGCGCTGGCCAATGTCGGTACCTTCGGAAATTTGAAACCGCGCGAAATATTGATGTATTGATACCATGCCCTTCCCCATCCATCGTCCACGGCGATTACGGCGCACCGAGGCGCTGCGCGGATTCGTGCGCGAGACGCGCCTGAATGTTCGCTCCCTCATTTACCCCCTCTTTGTATGCCCCGGCACGCAGGTGAAGGCTGAAATCAAATCGATGCCGGGTAATTACCGGTGGTCAGTGGACTGGCTGGTGGAGGAGTGCCGGACTGCCTATGACCTCGGCATTCCCGCGGTGATTCTATTTGGCATTCCAGAAAGCAAGGATGAAGTGGGCTCGGGCGCCTATGACCCCGACGGTATTGTCCAGCGCGCCGTGCGTGCAGTGAAGAAGGCCTTGCCGGACCTGATGGTCATCTGCGATGTCTGCTTGGACGAATACACCAGCCACGGCCACTGTGGGCTGATCAAGGATGGTGAAATCGACAATGATTCCACCCTGCCGCTATTGGCCAGAACCGCTCTGACCCAGGTGGAAGCCGGCGCGGACATCGTGGCGCCGTCCGACATGATGGATGGCCGCGTGGGCGCCATTCGCCAGGAACTGGATGCGCACGGTCATACCCAAGTGCCGATTCTGGCTTATTCGGCGAAGTATGCCTCGGCATTCTACGGCCCTTTCCGCGAGGCGGCGGATTCCGCCCCCAAGTTCGGGGACCGCAGGTCCTACCAGATGGACCCCGCCAATCAGCGTGAGGCGATGCGCGAGATCGCGCTCGACCTGGAAGAAGGCGCTGACATCATCATGGTTAAACCGGCGCTTCCCTATCTCGATATCATTGCCCTGGCGCGCCGCGAGTTCGATGTTCCCATCGCGGCATACCAGGTCAGCGGAGAGTTCTCCCTCATCGAAGCCGCCGCGCGCCTGGGTTGGATCGATCGCGAGCGGATGATTCTGGAAACCTTGACCTCCATAGGCCGCGCCGGCGCTGACATCATCCTCACCTATTACGCCAAGGAGGTGGCCCGCCTGCTGGGCTGATCAGCGCGATGGGCCAACCTCAACCCCCAAACCCTAATTGTAGGTCAGCGCTTCATGCGCTGCTCGTGCTTGCTGGGCTCGTCCTTTGCACCGCGTTGCCGCTGCTCGCTGAGAAAGCTCACAACAATCCAGAACTCGACCAGCGCATCGACAAGATTCTGGCAGGGAGCGACGCGCAGCGCGGTTCATGGGGCATTCAGGTGATTGATCTGGCGAGCGGTAAAGTGCTCTATGAGCGCGACGCAAACCACCTCTTTATCCCCGCTTCCAACATGAAGATGTTCACCACCGCGGCAGCGCTGGAGGAACTGGGCCCCGACTACATTTTTCACACCACTGTGGAAAGCGATGCCGTCCCGGATGCTCAGGGGCGCGTGTGGGACCTTTACCTGGTAGGGCGGGGCGACCCTAATCTCGGCGTGCGCACATTCCCTTACACCTATCACGGCGCGCAGCAACCGGCGGACAAGTTCCTCGAGGAATTGGCCGACCATGTCAAAGCCCAGGGCGTGCGCGAGGTGGTGGGAAAGCTCGTGGCGGACGACAGTTACTTTGTCTGGGAACCCTTCGCGCCCAACTGGGCGGCCGACGACCTCGATTGGGGCTATGGAGCGCCGGTCTCGGCGCTGGCCTTCAACGACAACTTGCTGACCCTGCACGTCAAGCCGGGCGAGAAGGCCGGTGACGAAGCCGAGGTCCGGCTGAACCCGGTGGCGGATTATTATCTATTGCGCAATCACATCCTGACGGGTGCGAAAGCTGCGGAGAAGAATTACCTTCTTTTACGCCAACCCGGCTCGATGGAACTTGACCTTTGGGGGCAGATTCCCCTTGAGGGTGAGGAAAGTGTTGACACGATCGCTATCGCCAACCCTCCCCAGTTGATGGCGGAGCAATTCCGGGCCGCGCTCCGGGCGCGGGGAATTGCCTTAGATGGACCCATCGAAGTTCGCCATTTCACACCGCTGGAGGCCGCTTCGTTGCCGAACCCCGCTCCCCCATCATCGGCCCGCGTCGTGCTGGCGGAGCATACTTCTCCCCCGCTCAGCGAGGCCATCAAGGTGGTCAACAAGGAGAGCGAAAACCTGCACGCCGAGATGCTCCTGCGCACGCTGGGCCGTGCGGTAAATAACCACGGAAGTCTGGCCGGCGGGCTGGAGGCTCTGAACGCATTTGCCACAGAGCAGGTTGGAATCCTTCCCGGCGAAACCTATTTTTCCGATGGCTCGGGACTTTCACGAGAAGACTTGGTGGCGCCGCACGCCGCCGTAAAGTTGCTCGTCTACATGGGGCGCTCGCGGCACTTCCAGGCGTTTCTGGATTCCTTGCCGGTGTCAGGCATCGACGGCACGCTGGCCCACCGTTTCTACGACGATGACGTAAAGGGGAAGATTCACGCCAAGACCGGCTCGGTCGAGCACGTCAATACACTCTCCGGTTATATGGACTTACCCTCGGGAAAACGCCTGGCCTTCTCGATGATGGGCAACAATCATCCCCTCGCCAACCAGGCGGGCCAGGAAACGCTCGACGCCATGGCCATGGAAATTTATAGATGGTTTTCAAAGTCGCGGTAATCATGGTGTAATACTCGCAGCCTAACATCCTCGCGATTCGAGAATTCCAAGAGGATCCCCTCGGATGAAAATCGTCACGGTATTTGGAAGTTCCTTGCCCGGTGAGGGCAGCACGGCTTACGCTGAGGCGCAACGCTTGGGCCGGTTGCTGGCCGAGGCGGGTTATGCGGTTTGCAATGGCGGTTACGCGGGCCTGATGGAAGCCTCGGCGCGGGGGGCGCGCGAAGCCGGCGGGCACACCATCGGCATCACCTGCGTCATCTGGCCACGCCCGGCCAACCCTTATATTGTCGAGGAAATCCGCACGCAGAATTTCTCCGAGCGTCTGATGACTCTCATTGAACGCGGCGATGCTTACTTGACGCTTCCCGGCGGCACGGGAACGCTCGCGGAACTGGCGCTGGCTTGGGAGATGATGAATAAGGGCAGCCTCTCGAAAACCGTGGGCGGGCGCAAGCCGCTGCTGGTCATGGCGCACTACTGGCAGCCGGTCATCGATTGCCTTCGACAGGAAGGGCAATTGAAGAATGGAAACCCCAACTGGGTCGCCCCTGCCATGGACATCGTCACCCTCATCAACACTCCCGAGCAGGCCGTGGAAGAATTACGGAAGAATCTGTGAGTTGGAAGAACGCCTCAATCGTCTGCCGGGAGTGCAAGGACGCGGACTGGCGCTCGATAGCCGGCACCGACAACTGGGCGAACTCATCTTCGTGGCCGGCCATCCTCCGAGCCTACTGACGTCACCGGCGGGGAGCCGGCATGGACATTCGCGGGGAGCCGGTGGTAAGCTTACGGTCCGATTGATTGCGTGCGAGGTGAGCGCGATATTTCGACGAGCGAAATTCCGCCCGCCCCGCCAGGATGACCTCTGATGGAGTCCGATCCCCACACCGCGCCCGAAGCGGCAGGCGGCATACGAGGTGTCGCGCAACCGGTAGCCGCGCCGCTCACCCGCGCCGCGATTTTCCTGGTCGCCACCATCAATCCGGGCCCCGGCCATCGCACCGCCGTCCGATCGTTCTGCGGAGACTTGGCCGCGCTGGTGCGCGCGGTGGAATTTCGCGACCTGGAAGGGGGCCTCTCCTGCGTCCTGGGGTTTGGGTCCGAGGCGTGGGACAGGCTCTTTGGGCCGCCGCGGCCGGCGACGCTGCATCCGTTCCGGGAGATTCGTGCCGGAGCGCGCCACGCGGTCGCGACGCCGGGCGATTTGCTGTTCCACATTCGCGCCCAGCGCCTGGATTTATGCTTCGAGCTGGCGACGCAAATCATGGCGCGTTTAGGGGATGCCGTTTCCCCGGCCGACGAGGTGCAGGGATTCCGTTTCTTCGACGACCGCGATCTCCTGGGCTTTGTGGATGGCACCGAGAATCCGCGAGGCCAGGCCGCAGTTGATGCCGTGCTGATTGGTAAGGAGGACGCCGCATTTGCCGGCGGCAGCTACGTCATCGTCCAGAAATATCTCCACGATCTGGAGGGATGGAATGCCCTGTCCACGGAGGCGCAGGAGCGCATCATCGGCCGCACCAAGCTGTCTGACATCGAATTGGACGATTCCCTAAAGCCCACCTCGGCGCACAACGCCCTCAACACCATCGTCGAGGACGGAAAAGAAATCAAGATCCTGCGCGACAACATGCCCTTCGGCCGGGCCGGCTACGGGGAATTTGGCACCTACTTCATAGGCTACAGCAGTTCGCCCCGCCCCGTCGAGCAGATGCTCGAGAACATGTTCGTGGGCCGGCCGCCCGGCAACTACGATCGGCTGCTCGATTTCAGCCGTGCCGTCACGGGAAACCTGTTTTTCGTGCCGACCGCAACATTTCTGGAAACCGTGACCGCAGACCCGCCTGCGGTGGCGGCGCCGTCCACCGCGTCAGCGCCGGCCGAGCCCCCTCCCGCCCGCCCTGCGAAGAACGATGGTTCGCTCGGTATCGGTTCGCTCAAAGGAGAAATCTCCCATGAATAATCTACATCGTGAGCTTGCCCCCATTTCTGATGCCGCATGGGCTCAGATCGAAGGGGAAACGTCGCGGACGCTCAAGCGCTACCTGGCCGGACGGCGCGTCGTCGACGTGAAGGGGCCGGGGGGCACCGGCCTTTCCGCCGTCGGCACCGGCCACCTGCGGACGATTGCGGCTCCGCGCGACGGCATCGTTGCCCGGCAGCGCGAGGTGAAGGCGCTGGCCGAGCTGCGGGTTCCGTTCGAGCTGGACCGGCAGGACATCGACGACGTCGAGCGAGGCGCCAACGACTCGGACTGGCAAGCGGCGAAGGACGCGGCGCGCCAGATCGCCTTTGCCGAGGACGGCGCCGTGTTCGAGGGCTATGCCGCGGCCGGCATCGAGGGCATTCGTCAAGGCACCAGCAATCCCGTGATGACGCTGCCGAGCGATGTGCGCGAGTACCCGGAAGCCATTGCCCAAGGCTTGAGTCAGTTGCGGCTGGTGGGCGTCAACGGTCCGTACGCGGTGCTGCTCGGCGCCGACTGCTACACCGCCCTCGCCGAGACCAGCGACTATGGATACCCCGTGCTGGAGCACGTCAAGCGGCTCGTGGACGATAAAATCATCTGGGCGCCCGCCATTGCCGGCGCCTTCGTGCTGACCACCCGGGGCGGCGACTTCGACCTCCACATCGGCCAGGACGTCTCCATCGGCTATTCCAGCCACACCGATGCCGTGGTTCGCCTGTATCTACAGGAAACGTTTACCTTCTTGCTGCTCACCACCGAGGCCGCCGTCGCTCTCGGTCCTCCCCCCAAGCCGGAGGCGTTCTGACGCGCATCCTGCCCGTGCCGGTTACGGCTAGGATGGCCGCGCTACGCGATCTGGTGCTTAAACCGACAAGCGCTGCTACGTCGTGCCCCATCAACGAGCCGCTGCTTGGGTTATCTGGCCGGGCTCTCCACGACGGAGCTGGCAAAGGCATCGAGGCTTTCGAAGCGGACTCGTAAATTTCCGAAGGTTCGATTGAACGCCCGCCCGACATCCTGGGCCACTACCACATTTTCTCCCTCGGGGTGTTGTTGCCGAAAGGCGCGAAGATTCGTGGGTTCGAAGCGGTCTGCCGACCATTTGCACTCGATGGCCAAGGGCTTCCGGCGAAGCCGCGCCAGGACGAAGTCAATCTCGTGGCCGCGCTTGTCCCGCCAATAGGCCACGTCCCGGCTCTGCGTGCGGGTCATCACTTCGTTCAACACGAAGTGTTCCCACAGCACCCCGAGGTCCTCCTCGCGCAACTCCTGCCACCCGCGGTAATAGCAAACAAACCCGGTGTCGAATCCGTAGACCTTGGGGGCCGCGACGATTTCATTCGACCGGCGCGTGCTGAAGGGCTTGATCACGTGGGCGACGAAGGTTGACTCGAGCACGCGCAAGTAATTCGCAATGGTCGGCCGGCTGACCTCGCAGGGAGGCGCGAAGCGAGTCGCCTCAAAGATGCCGCCGCTTTGGGCCAAAATGAGCTCGGTGAACTTCTGGAAGGAATCGCGCCGTTCCAGACGGAACAATTCCTGGATGTCTTTGGCCCAAAACGCGTCCATCCATTCCTGAAAGTCGCGCTCCGGGAAATCCTCCGGCAGGAGAAACGGCGGTAAGCCCCCTCGGCGCAAGCGGCGCCTCAGGTCAGGCAGCTTGGCGTCGTCCAGATCGCGAAGGCACATCGGCGTGAGCCAAACGTCCCGCTTGCGCCCGGCGAGGGTGTCCCTGAACTTGCTGGGAGCCCCGAGCGTGGACGACCCGGTAGCGATGATCTGGACAGTATGGTAGTGGTCGGCGGCAATCTTGAGCAGCTCGGACGGATTGGACAAGCGATGGATTTCATCCAGGATTATGCGGCGCCTGCGCCGGCCGTCCAGAAAGCTCTGAGGGTCCAGCAGCATCCGCCGTACGCGGGGAAGTTCGCAGTCGAAGTACTCGACATTGGGCAGGCTCTGGCAGAGGCAAGTCTTTCCGACGCGCCGCACCCCGGATAACCAGATCACCGAGCGCCCCCGCCAGGCGCGTTCGAGAAGATCGAGCCAGAAATGCCGTTGCACCATATGCAGGCATGTTTGCATATAGTGTCACTAAACGCAAGTGCGATTGCATTTGGATTGCATTGGGATCGCCGCTGAGAGCCTGACCCGGAAACGCAGCGCGGGGGAGCCGCAACCAACGCGTCTCGTAGGGGCTGGGCTTGCCCTGCCCTCGTAGTTTGGATGTGGTATGGAACGAGGGCAGGGCAAGCCCAGCCCCTACGAGAGGTTCAAGATGTCTGCTAAGAAAACAAGGAATCACGAAATTGAAAATTGGTTGTGGCGCTATCCGCTTCCTGCCCGTGGACCTTTCACAAACCCGCATGACCACGTGTCAAGCCATTTAAGAATGTACCTTTCGGCCCATTGCATTCCGCGGCGGTCCGGCGTATGTTGTCGGCCGGGTGGGGAGTCGATCATGGAAATTCCGGGTTCCTGCCTGCTTCAATAGGTTGTCATTCCTGGGAGGTCAAAGTCATGGCACGGTATGTTCGACGTATATTCCTTGTACTCATTTTCCTGTCGGCAGTCACAGTTCCTCGTCTTGGGGGCCAGTCCCCACAGCCCCAGACTTATTCGGTATCCGCAGTCGGCATGGGGACCGTCGAGAGCATGTTTACCGGCAAAGAGTCGACCCTGAAGATCTATCGTAATGGTCCTAAAGAACTCATCGATGTCTCCATCGCTCCCTGGGAAGCCAACGCCAAGGGCGTGCATACGATCAACCTGTTCGACCTTCAGGCGCATAAAGTGTACATGCGCAATGTCACTCACAGCACCTGCTCCTGGATGCGCTATGTGTCGGCGGACATGCCGAACTACGACCCGATTGCCGCCTCCGCATCCCCTGATTTCGGCAAGCTGACCCCCAACGCAACCGGCACGGAGATCGTCAATGGCATACCAGCCAGAATCGCAGAAATCTCCGGACCGCCGGAACAGCCTAAGGCGAGGATCTGGATCGCGGAAAAGGGCAAGTTTATTGTCAAAATGGAAATGACCCCGCCGAACGGCAAACCCCTCAGGATGCTGGAAGTGAAGCAAGTGAGTTTTGCCCCGCCGCCCGATTCGTATTTCGTCACCCCTTCAAATTGTGACACGCAAGCCCAAGGTGAGATGACCAACACAGGATTCAGCTCGCACGCCGAGGCGCAGGAGGAAGCGAAGGGGACTGGCTCTGCCGACCTGAAAACGAACGAGACCCACGGGGAGGTTACGGTACAAACCTCGGGCATGGGGGGTCCGCAAGGCAACCCTCCCCCTGCGCGCAACCGGAACCTGGGAGCCACAGTCCCCAACGCGAGTAGTCGGGTGACCGACGTCCGCCTGCACCTGGTCCCTGACCATTATGCCGGTCCGTGCCCCAGTCACGTGCAGTTGGTGGCCGAGATCACCACCAATGGACCGGGTACGGTGTGGTATCGGTTTCTTGCCGGGGCGGTCAGCCACTCACCCGAAGGGACGGTGAGCTTCCGCGGCGCCGGCACTCAGACGGTCACGATTGACGGGACGATCCGCATGACGCCGCGCGTTCCCGAGGCTTCCCTGATTGCCATCATGGAAGATGCGCAGGGCAATCACGGGCCGCTGAACCTGAGTTCCGGTCCGGTGAATTACAACATAACTTGCACGGGGCAGGCGGCGCCGGCCCATTAAGGACGGCAGAAGGGAGAACAAAAATGAGTTCCGGCTTTTATCTTTTTTTCTTCCTCGTCGGTGGCTTTTTATTCTGGCTGGGCTTCAAGAAGTATCGCGAATATCGGATCGTCGCGGATACCCCGAGGGCGTCGGTCCGCAGCATCCCCATGGGCCTCGTCCATTTGAACGGCAAGTCAACGGGTGAGCACCTCTTGACCAGCCCCCTGACCCGCACTCCTTGTTACTATTACAAGGCCTGGGTGGAACTGTGGACCACGAAGGTCAAGGACGACAGTAAGGAATGGAAGACGATCCGGACGGAAGCTGATGCCCGGGTGTTCTATCTCGACGATGGGACTGGCAAAGTCACGGTCATTCCGAACAATGCGGATTTCTACGTAACCCGCACCTTCCAAGCGGAGACCGGGCCCGGAGCCCGCGGTAAGCGCCTCGTGGATCCGACCCTGGGCGTGCCCGGCCCCTCGAATCAGGAGCTCCTCGACTATATGCAGCGGGTCTCGGAAGCCGCGCAGACGGCGCGGGCGACGCTCAATGCGGCGGTCAATGCCATGCCGGACTCAGCCGTCAAGACAGCCGACAAGGTGCTCCTGGGAATGTCCGGCAGCGGCGTCAAACTCAGCAGGCCGGTCAGCGACCTAAGGCTCCGATTCACCGAGGAGTGTTTGATCGCGGAGCGGCCATGCAACATCCTGGGAACGTGCGTGGAGAACCCGACCCCCAAAGACGAGCATGATCGCAATCTGATCCAGAAGGGCGCCAACGAACCCACCTTCGTAATCTCCGACAAGGCGGAAGGAGCGCTGGAGAAAAATGTCCGACGCACCGCGTTGAGTATGATTGTGGTGGGCGCCCTCCTGATGCTGGCCATGGTTGCGGTGGTCCTGCGCATCAACGGCTGGCTATGAGCCGCCGCGGACAGCGGCCTGCCCAGTATCATTTGCCAATGCGAAGGGGCTGCAATATACTGCGCATGTTCCTCGCTACGTAGGTCTTCAGGTTTCGATTACGAGTATTTCTCTCACCGATTAGTCTCGCCGTTCATGGACCCGCGGAGGTGACTCTTGAACCGCCCACTCTTTTGCCACGCCTTTCAAGCCCGCATGGGGGAGATGTGTCTATTGATGGTGTTATTGGGGGGAGCCGCGCCCGCTCTGGCGCAGGTCTCCCTGCCCTCCGGCCCTTATTCTTTTATGAGCGATTCCGATGGCGGCAAGGCCGGCAAGGGCAGCATCGTAACGCTGACGTTTGGCAACCGCGGCACGGTCGTCTTCAATGCCACCAAGCCCGGTGAGAATTTTACCGACAATGGCACATTCCGAGCGGCGCGCGGCTCCATCACCATTTCCCTTCCGCAACTTGGGATCAGTGTGACCAACGCGCCCTACACTCTTATCGGTACAACCTTGGTGCTTCCCTTCAAAGTCTTCTCCGAGGGAGGGGGAACGTCCACTTGGTCGGCTCCCAATCCGGGAAGCGGCAATAAGGAAGGAGGCACGGGTCCTGGCACCGGTACTGGTCCCGGCACCGGTCCTGGTCCTGGTCCTGGTCAAGGTACTGGTCCCGGCACCGGCACAGGCCCCGGTCCAGGTCATGGTCCTGGCCCGGGACCCGGTCCCGGTCCCGGCCCCAATCCAAATCCCGGTCCCGGCGCTGGTCCTCTGCCTGATCCGGGAGTCATGGCCCGGGTGGCAGGCCTCTGGCAAGGCTGGGGAGCGAGCTACGAAGTGCGTTTTCGCCAGAAGAATTTGATGAGCGTGGCGGTGAAGCATGCCACGCTTTTCATCATTGGGGTGAACGATCAGGGAGTCATTAAAGGCGGCGGCGTTATTGCCTACGATCTCGACCCGAATCTCTGCGGGGTGGCCAACTTGGTGAAGTACACGAACTGGGGAATCAATGTCCTGGCCAAGCTTCCCGACTTCATGCAATTCGGCAAAGAGATCAGCGAGGCTTCCAAGCTGGCGGGAGAAGCGACGGCCCTGGCCCAGGAGAATGCGGCGCACGAGGCCGCAAAAGTTGTCGATCAGCAGGCGGTGAAGGAAATGGGGCATGCCTGGGAACATTTCCTGCACGACGCGGATGAATGGGCCAGGCAAGCTTTCCTCAACCTCGCCAAGGACAAGCTGAAGGAGATCGGCAAGGACATGGTGGAAAAGATGGGTGAGGACGACAAGAAGGAAGATGCGGAGAAACAGCGGGGCGGGTGTACGTCCGTGGGAGCGCAAACCCTGGGTGAAGCCTCTGCGCAAGTGGGCGCCTCCGCCGTGGAATCGCTGCCCGTGGGTCCCAACATGCCGATGGGTGTGCCGATGGTTCCGGGTGTTACCCAGGCGCAGTACAACTACAAAGGACTCGAGCATGGACCGGAAGAACGAATGTTCCAGATCGAGGGCAGCGTGGGAATGTGGAACGGTGAGACCCGGATGGTATTGAACCAGTCCGGCGACGTCATGGAAGGAAGTAAAGATCTGATGGTGGTGTATCAGGTGAACTACAAAACCGATAAGAAGCCCTTCCCGGCCTGGAGCCCCTTCACCCACAAGCCGGGGGTTATCTGGATTAATAACGGTCCCAAAACGCCCCCGCCCCCGCCGGAGGTTACCCAACTCGGGCAGAAAATGGGAACCAACATAACCACCGCCGATGGAAGCGTCTTTGCTTATATGGAGGATACCGGCACCCACCGCAATCGTGTGAAGCCCTGGCAGGAATATGAATACGTTTGGTTCGTGCAGAAACTGGATAACCAGAAAGTCATCCAGGACTTCGCCCAAGCCGCCAGGCATTAGCGGCTCGCCACGGTCAACGTTTTTCTGACCGCGGGCTTTTCTCATGCCCGCTGCACCGACCTATCCCGCACGGGATACGAGCATTGCGCCCTCCCAACCCTTCGGCATGAGGGGAAGGACCCACGGTCAGCAAATCATTGACCGTGATGGCTACCGCTCGTCGGCTGGTCAGATTCCCTCTATAAATCGGCAGGTTGCAGGGTTGCCTTTTTGTTATACTCGGGTCCTAACTTTGGGGAGTAGACCTCGATGACGGAGCCGCAGCCCAACCCTGCCGATAGGAGCAGAGAGGAAGTCCCTCCTGACGAAGCTCCCACGGCGGATTTTCCCCAGGCAGCGTTCTCGCCGGGCTCGAAGATTTCGGGCCGATATCGAATTGATGAGCTCCTGGGTCGAGGTGCGTTCGGTGAAGTCTATCGAGCTCATGATGAAATGCTGGGGCGGGAAATCGCACTCAAGGCGTTCGTCCTCAAGACACGCGAATCTCAAGATCAGGTTGAAGCCGCACTCGAAGAGGCGAGGACGATCGCTAGATTGGATCATCCCAACATCGTACCGGTATACGACGTCGGGCGCGAAGGCAACGCCGCGTGGATGGCGATGCGGCTGGTCAAGGGTGAGGGACTGGATGTCGTATTGACCCGCGAAGAAAAGATTGATGCAAAACGCGCCGTGCGACTTCTGAGGCAAGTCAGCAAAGCCCTCGATCACGCGCACCGCAAAGGCATCATCCACCGGGACGTTAAACCTTCGAATATCCTCGTTGAGCCCGGCGAAGAGGAAGCCGAACATGCCTGGCTGGCGGATTTCGGCATCGCCGAGGTGTTGACGGGCGGGGGGCCGTCAACCGAAAAGCTTATTGCCGGAACACCTAGTTACATGTCGCCCGAGCAAATTGCCGGAAAGTGTGTTGACGCCCGGTCGGACATCTTCGCTCTTGGCTGTGTGGCTTATGAAATGATTACGGGAAAGCGTGCTTTTTCCGGTGAGACACGCGCTGCGGTGATATATCGCGTCGTTCATGACCAGCCCGAAGAGATGAGCCGGTTGGCTGGTTTGGCGGGTAAGAGGTTCGAATCGCTCTGCCGGCGGGCGCTCGCCAAGTTCCCCGAGGACCGCTACCAAACCGTCGAACAATTTATCAAGGAAATGGAGGCTCTGGATCGTCCTGAAGCAGCACACTGGCCACGCGCCGCGAGCGCTTTTCTGGCCAAGTTTTTTCAGATTCGAGAAGCGTCTCGCTGGGACGGGATCAATTTGTTGGAGGTCAAAGATCTCCACAAGGCATACCGGGCTCGGCGCAAGGTCATCGACGGTCTCAATATGAATTTGAAGACCGGCTCCATTTACGCACTTCTGGGAAGAAACGGATCCGGAAAGACGACTTTCATTCGTACCTGCCTGGGAATCTACCGGAAGGATGCTGGCACGGTATCCATCTTCGGGCGCGATCCGTTCCACGAGGGTCCCGCCATTCTGGCCCGTCTCGGTTACGTTCCCGAAGCGTTCACTGCCTACGACTCTCTGTCCATCGGCGATTTAGTTCAGTTCCTGCGCGCCTTCTATCCCCGTTGGGATAACACTTATTATTATCAACTTCTGGGCCGTTATGAGCTTCCTCTCGATGTGAAAATTCGAGATTTTTCCAAGGGCATGAAAACCAAGGTCTCACTACTTGCGGCTCTCTCACACCGGCCGGAGTTTCTGGTGCTCGATGATCCGACCATCGGCCTTGACGCGGTGAGCCTTGCTGAGGTGTTCGAAACCTTGCAGGATGTCTCACACCAGGAAGGGGCAACGGTGTTTATTTCGTCGCATAACATCGATGAAGTCGAGAAAATTGCCACCCACATCGGGTTCCTCAAGGATGGCAAGCTGGTCCTTTCTGACACGCTGGAAGGCCTGCAGTTGCGGACGCGCGAAGTTCGACTGACATTCTCGGACGATGTCCCTGTGCTTCCTCCCATCGAGCAATTCAGGCCCGTCAAAGCCTCCGGGAGGCGCCTGACCGGCGTGATTTTTGATACCTCTTCATCCGCGTTGAATCAACTACGCGCTCTAAGCCCTATTGAAATGGAGGTCCGCGAACTGACCCTCAAGGAGATCTTTGTGAACCTGCTCCGATAGCGAGGGTGAAGGCGGGGCTGCCAGCGGGAGCGACACGTGGTTAGAAAACTGTTTCTCTTGGAATTCCGTCGGGCGGTGACGCCCTTTGTGCTGTTTGTCCTCGCGTCTTGGGGCGCGTTGTTCATCGCTGAACTATGGTTTGTGCACCAAACTAAAGAACCGGTCGCAGTTCACGACGTCATCGATCGCCTGATACTTATAATTGTAATCGTGATCGCATTCCCGGCAGGAGCCCGGGCCTTTTCAAAAGAGTTCAAAGACACGCATTTCCTCTTTCTGCAGTCACTGCCCATAACGCGCCAGCGAGCGTGGGCAGTGCTAGTACTCGCGAGCCTTTCTGCTTCCATGCTTTCCGTTGCTCTGTTTTTTGTACTGCGGCCTTCACTGCTACAAGGTGTAGGTGGCCCTGAGAACGCGCCGCAGATCCTGTGGGGGACATTTCTCGCGTATTTCCTTCTCTTCTGTGCCGGTTGCTGTTTCTCGCCACTATTCGGAAGGCCGATTTTCTCCTATCTTTCCGGATTTCTTGTCACCGCCGCCCTTGTCGGCGAATCCCTCCTCATCGCTGCCTACTTGGGCTCGGATGCGACGCAAGTTTGGGAGAATCCCATACCGATCGGACGCGATATTGACCGCGCCTTCCTTGTCGTGGCGTGGACGTTCGTTTGTATGGTCTACTTGTTGCTATCCCTCCGCTTTTACGTGTTAGGCGAGTTCAACTTGCTCCGAACCCAAGTCAGGAATAGCTTGCGACTCGCGGCATCCCTCGGGGTTCTCTTCCTTTTTCTGATAGTTTGCGTGAACGCCGGGGTATTTGCTGCCTTTGATACCTGGGAGCCGGGTAGGTATTGGTATGGTTGGTTTGGCGACGAGTGGACGGGCACGAACGGGAAGCAGGTCTTGGTAGTCGAGCGCCGTGCATTCCACCCACAATTTGTCCGAATCCACGTTCTGGATCTCAGGACCGGCGCCATCGTGGGAAATTTTAAGCGCCGGGGTATGGCATCCGCTGGGTGGTCAAATGAGAACGGTGGGCTCGAAGTGTTAGTGAGGGAAGATTCTCCACTCTACCGCGTAGGTTATCTTCTGCCAGGCTCGGATCAACTACTGAGTCTCTCGCCGGAAGGTCGCGAACTTCATAGTACCCGCTTCATCTTTTCCCGCGTTCACGCACTCCAACCACTCACCGGAGGAAGGACCCTGCTGGTGGTCAAATCGGGCGAACTCGGCAAGATCGAGACCGTGAATCCCGGCAATGGCGAGTTGAAAGAACTAGGCGGCGGATACCTTGACGGAATAGCCGGGAATCTGCGCGTTAACAATGGGAATCTTATTACGTTTGTGAATGTCGCAGCTCCAACCAGGGTTTGGTGGGTGGGCTCAGAAACTCGTGAGTTCAAGTGGGCGCCTTCGCCGGAACCGGAAAGTAGCTGGGCTTGTGTGATAGAGGGGTTAGTTTACAAATCTAAATCAGCGTGCTTCAGAGCGGTCGCCAAACTCTATCCGTTTCATAGCGAGAATGCGAGTTTCAGTCAGCAGACAGAGGGCGCAGGATGGTACATCCACCCTGCGTCCCCCCTGGGGTATCAAAATTGGAGCACCGGTGGTTTTAATCTTGATAAGACCATGAACGTTTTCTATATACAACAAGACCCGACCACTCATCGAGGCCGACTCTTTGTTTTCCAAGGCCCTCAGCAAAGTTGGCGCCCAGTTGGAAGGGACATTCCTCTGCTTGCTTCTCATTTCTCACCTATCGGAAGTGATGATTTTTTTCCAAGCTCATCGCCTTCGTTCCATATAGATTCAATTCAGGGATTGGCTGCCTTTTATGTTAAGAAAGGTAACAAGGTTACCGGATTTTTGTATGACGCTCGTCTTGGCAAGACCATTGAATTGGGCGAGCTTGACTTACCCCCCGACCCCCGCGAAATACGGATTAGAATGACCCAATTCCCGGCTATGAAAAGTGTGGTGATATTTTTCTATAGGAATTCCTCGCAAGCATACGAGGGCTTTACGTTTAAGTATGCGCCTCAATCCGGAGTGATCACCAGACTTCCATTACCGGGTTGGCATGGTCAGGGCGATTTGATCCACATGGACGAGGATGGGAATCTTGCCTACAGCCTCGATGATCCGTTCAGAATAATCTCTGTAAACGCTGATCAGAAACCGCGTCAGATCTGGCCGCCCCCGGGAAAATGACCTAAACCACAACCCCGCCGCGCCGCATCGGATCCGTTTCCTCGATTACGGCGGAGCTTCCCAACCTGCTGAAACGGCACACGGGCGTATATGCCCTCTAGCAAAATATCTCGTCCCTGCGCCTCGGCGGTAAGCATAATGATCTTTCACAGCTTCAAAACAGGGCTCTGCGCCAGCCTGCCGTCAACCGCCCACTGCCCACCTACCACCTGCGACCTACCACCTACCATCTACCGCCTCTGCTACAATGACCGCACCACTATGCCTGACTCCGACTTGACGCAGCGTACGATTGACCCCTTCTCCCGCGACGTGCTGGAATTCCCGGCCGTTCTTGAACTGCTGCACCATTATCTTTCCGGCCCGATCAGCGAGCCGTTGCTGGAGCGGGTTTCGCCGCACACCCAGTTGGAAAAAATCCGGCGCGATTTGGAATTGGCGGGCGAGGCGCGCGAGTATTTGCGGGAGAGCACTCGCCCTAGTCTGGCGGGGGTGACCGAGCCGACCCCGTTGCTCGACAAATTGCGCGTGGAAGGGCTGGCGCTTGCCGCGCTCGAGATTGTGGCGCTGGTGGAAGTGGCGCGCGCAGGTTTGGACATGTACCGCCTTTTTGCAAAGGAACCCGCGCCACGCCTGACGGAACTGGCGCGGGCGTTGCCGGATTTCCGCAGCCTGGTCGCGGAGCTGGCGGGCAAGATCAATCCTGACGGCACCGTGGACTCTTCCGCCAGCGCCGAGTTGGGGCGAGTTCGCCGGGCCATCGAGCGGGCCAAGCTGGAAATCCAGTCGAGCCTTGAGCGCATGCTGCGACGCTATTCCCAGGATACCGTGCTTCAGGACGCCGTGGTGACCATCCGCAACGATCGCTTCGTCATCCCCGTCCGCGTGGAGGAAAAACGCCGCGTGCAGGGCGTGGTGCACGGGGCGAGCTCCTCCGGCGCCACGGTTTATATCGAGCCGCTGGAGACCCTGGCGCTCAACAATGAACTGGTGGAATTGCAGGACCGGGAGTTCGCGGAAGTTCAGCGCATTCTGGGTGAGTTCACGCGCAAACTGCGAGACCGCCGCGAAGACCTGGGCCGTGCGGCGGACATTTTGGGCGAAATCGACTGGGCCTTCGCCAAGGGTGAATTCAGTAGACAATTTGACTGTTGTACTCCGGAGATCGGTCCGAACCGGGCAATTTGTCTGAACGGCTTCCGCCATCCGCTTCTGGAAGTGGCACTCCATGGAACGAAGCGGAAGTCTGTGCACAATAGCCTGGAACTGAAACCTCCCAAAACGCTGATAATCATCAGCGGACCGAATGCCGGCGGCAAGACCGTCGCCTTGAAGGCAGTCGGCATCGCAGTGCTGATGGCACAGGCAGGGATTCCGGTGCCCGCCCGCGAAGTCAACCTGCCGCTGTTCAGTCACGTGCTGGCCGACATCGGCGACCAGCAATCCATTGCGGCGAACCTCAGCACCTTTTCCGCGCACGTGACGAACATCGAGGCCATGGCGGAAGTAGTGGGGCCAAGCGACTTGGTGCTGCTGGATGAGATCGGCGCCAGCACGGAGCCCAACGAAGGCGCGGCGCTGGCCGTCGCCATTCTCGAACACTTCCGTCAGCGCGGCGCCATGACCATGGTGACCACCCACCATTCACGGCTGAAAGCCTACGCCGCCGAAACCCCGGAAGCCGTGAACGCCGCGATGGAGTTCGATGAAGCGACGCTGGAACCCACCTATCGCCTGCTCGTCGGCTTGCCGGGAAAGTCCAGCGCCCTCGACATCGCCGCGCGGCTGGGCTTGGAACCCAGCATCGTGGAGAAGGCGCGGTCCCTGCTCCATCCGGCCGACGCCGAGGCCGCCGCGCTGGTCGCGGGCCTGCACCAGCAACGCACCGAGATGGAGGAAAAACTGGAGGCGCTGGAAGTCCAAAAGCTGGAAATGGAAAAGCGCCATGAACAGTTGGAGCGTCAATTCCAGCAAGACCGCCGTGCCAAGCTGCGGGAGCTGGATTCCCGCTTGGATGACACGCTGCGGCAGTACGCCAGGAACTGGGAACAATCCCTGGAGGAGTTGCGGAGGCAAGCCGCGCCTGCCAAGGTCGTGACGAAGGGCGAACGGAAAGCCATCGGCCTGGTGCGGGAGGCGCGGGAGGAATGGAACACCCAGGTTCTGGAAGCGCTAGGTGAGCCTGCCGCGACGTCCCAGGAGTCTCCGGTGGTGCGGCCATTGGCGGTAGGCGACCGTGTTCAGGTAACCAATGTATCAACACCTGGTACGGTAATGGCCCTGCTGGAAGGCGGTCAGGTGGAAGTGTCCGTGGGGCGATTGAAAATGCGCGTCGGCAGGGAAGAAGTCAGGCCTCTGATGCCGGGAGGCGCGGCCACTCCGGATGCGGCGGTGGCCACATCGCGCAGCGAGGAAGTTCCGGAGGAGTTCAACGTCATCGGGAACACGGCGGAGGAGGCCCGCGAACGTGTGGACAAGTTCCTCGATCAGGCGTTTTTGGTTGGGCGCTCCCGCGTGCGCATCATTCACGGCCACGGCAAGGGCATCTTGCGTAAGACCCTGCACGAAATGTTCTCTCGTCACCCCCATGTTGAAAAATTCTACTTAGCCTCACCCCAAGAAGGCGGTGGCGGAGCGACGATCGTCGAGCTTAAGACTTGAATACGCTCAGTTCCGTGCGTCTTCACGCAGAGAGTGTGGGTGGAACCACGATTTACCGGGAAATCTTGATCTCAAAAGGGAATCACTTTAGGCGTTATCAGATCGCTGGGAATTGCGTCGGTGGTTGCCTTTACGGAGGCAGTTGCGGACAACGTGAACGAGTTCATCTGACTTAATGGGCTTATTCAGATACTCTGTTGCCCCGGCATTCATGGCTTCCAAATATGTATCCACCTCACCATATGCAGTGAGAATGATAACCGGGATTTCGTTTCCAGCGCTGCGAATGGCCTGGAGCAGGTTTAAACCGTCGCAGTCAGGCATCCGCAAGTCGCAAATGATCAATTCAAAATTGCTGGAACGCAAAAGTCCGATGGCATCGCAGGGATTGGAGGTTGCCGTGACCACAAATTTCTCACCAGACAAGATCCGTTGAAGGACGCGCAGGAAATGCGGGTCGTCATCAATAATCAGGATGCGGCTGTCGATCTCCTCGCCCACCGCCCCCCCCGCTCCTGTCCTTGGTTCCAGTCCGGAATGTTCAACCGCGTCCCACATTACCCACACCCATACAGCGTAATTTTCGTCGCACTCACGCTTGAACAAGAATCGAGCACGTATAGAACCAATTTTGAGGAGACATCGTGGGGGATCCCCTGGCTCTTTGAGCACGCGACAATCTGTCACCGGCGGAAACCGCACCCTTAGGAATTAAAATCCGAGTGCGGGACGTTTTAGGGGGATGCGAGGGCGGGCCCTCCTCGCAAAGCGAGGTGCGAGCCGTATTGATGAGATCAGAAGATTATTAGGCCGCGCGCGTGGTGGAAGCGGCCCCGTCCTTCTTGCCCAAACGGCGACGGATCGTCCGAGGATTAATCTGCAGCAGTTGCGCAGCACGCAGACGATTACTGCGCGTGTGCTGCAATACCGTACGGATCACCGTGTCATGAATCTCCCGCATGGTGGTTCCAATCGAGAAAGTCAGGGTGAAGGTGGGTTGCATTTCCATGGGAGTAACCTCCCTAAATGAAGTAACGGGCCTTGGACCAGCAGCGAATTCCTTCACGTCGGCTGGACCACGAACAGTAGTAAAAGGTTTCATCACAACCTCCTGCAATATGAATGACAATTTCACACCTGTCTTTTTGTCAGCATTTTGAGTTCCTTTTCGTCCGCCCAGATGTTATTCAAAGTAAGCGGGCGGGAAGTTCCTCTGTCAACGAAAACGGACAAATTGAGTATCCACGCGCAATTCCATGTGGCTTTTGCCCCAAATTCCGGCCCGGAAGAGCTTCTGGCAGCCGCGCAAGGAGGAAAGCTTCTGCCAATTTCCCCTCCATTATCAATGGATTATGGAGTCCGGACATTTTTTCCGGGCTGGCATCAGAGATGCCGAATAATGCAACGTCAGGGTCAGCGAGACTTGGGCATGCCCTTCGACCAGGAGCGCTTCATGGCTAGTCGTAAATCCAGTTTCGATAAGTTTCTGCAATTCTTCAGCTCGCTGAAGTGCGGGTTATTGTTACTGGGCTTACTAGGGATATCAATGATTCTGGGCACGCTCATTCTGCAAAGGCCCATGGCCCAGGAAGGGCAAATCGAGCAGGTCTACGCTCCGCAGATCGTCCGTCTTTTGAATGTAGTAGGGCTATTCGACGTCTTCCACACGTGGTGGTTCATACTTCTCTTAGGTCTCTTGGGAGCCAACATCACGCTGGCGTCCATTGAGCGCTTCCCCCAAGTGTGGCGGCTGTACGTGCGGCCGCATTATCTGGCCGATGAGGCCTTCGTCCGGGCACTGCCCTTCCAGCGGGAGATTCCCGTGGGCCCGCACACCCCCAAGGAAGCGATCGAGCTGGCTTCCCATCAGTTTGAAGGGCTGGGATATCCCCCCCGGGCCGACGTCCTTCCTAAAGGTACGCTTTACGTGGAGAAACACCGGATGGTGCGTCTTGCTCCTTACGTGGTCCACGCCAGCCTGTTGATTATCTTTGCGGGAGCGATCATTGATGGGATGCGCGGCTATCGAGGATACATCAACCTCCGGCCGGGGATGAGCACCGACGTCGTGGATCCTCTGACCCAGCCGGGGTCCCGCCGCCACCTTGATTTCACCCTGCATTGCGAGGGTGCGGGCATGGATGTTTACCCGGATGGCTCCCCGCGGCAATATTGGAGCCAACTCGCGGTGTTCGAAAACGGCCGCGAGGTGGCGCGGAAGAAGATCTATGTGAACGACCCGCTTACCTACAAGGGGGTACGGTTTTTCCAGGCATCCTACAGTTCCTCGACGGGCATCCCCCGCAAACTTATCATGGAGGCGAGTTGGCAGGAAAACGGCGTGGAGAAGCACCAAACGCTTACTTTGGTTCCAGGGGAGCCCGCGCCGTTGGGTGAGCAGGGGTCCGCCGTCGAGTTGGCCGATTTCATTCCTGACTACGTTTTGCAGGGCAACCAGATCACCTCGCGGTCGGACGCGCCTCGCAATCCTGCGATTCACCTGCAAGTGACGCGGCCCGGCGGCCCCGCCAGCAATGCCTGGGTGCTGGCCAAGTCGCCGGAATTGCATCCGCCCAACGACACCGGCATCAGCTTCCGGTATGTGAGCGTGGAAATGGAATCGATGACGGGTCTGGAGGTTGCGCGCGAACCTGGGCAATGGCTGATCTGGGCCGGGTGCCTGCTCCTGACCAGCGGATTGATGATGGCTTTATACCTCTCGCACATCCGCATTTGGGGGGTCGTGGCGGCAAACCGCAAAGGACAGCCGGTACTCTTGTTGGGCGGGCAACCGAGCAAGTATCGCGAGAATTTTGAGCGGAAGTTCCACGAATTGACGGATGAAGTGGAAGCCGCCTTCGTGCAAGTTCCGGAAGAAATACGCGAGGCCGCCCCGGCGGCGTAAGCTTGACAAGCCATTATAAGGCATTAATAGGCCTTAAAAGCGCGGGACATCCTCAAGCATCATGGACAAAAAGTCCCAGCGACGCCTCGCCCCGGAAAGCGGGCCTTTCGGGCAAAGTAAGAAGGAGAAGATCATGGCGAAAGCGATAACCCACATCCCGGAGCGCAGCCAGCTCAGCGCCGCAAGTTGGATCCTGCTGGTGGTGGCCGTGGCGTCGTTGACGGTGCTGGCGATCTCGGTCCCCCATTTGATCGGCGATCAGGGGTGGCTGGTGGGGGCGAGAGCGGGGGAGAAATTCCTGTTCGTGGCTCTGGTAGCATATCTTGGCGCGTCGGTGTTATATGGCGCTTCTGTCGCTTTGCGGCAGGCGGAACTGTTGCAGGGCGCCATGTTGCTCACACGCGGCGGCCTGGTGCTGCACACTGTGGCCATCCTGGCGCGCTGGTCGAGTTCCGGGCACGCGCCGCTTTCCGACATTTATGAAATGGTATTGATGTTCTCCTGGGCGGTCGTGGCGCTGCACGTTCTGGCGGAATGGCGGCTCAAGCTGCCCTTCCTGGGAGCCATCACGCTTCCCATTGCCGCTCTGGCGCTGATTCTGATGCAAGTGCTGCCGGGAGAAATCCGTCCGCTGGTGCCAGCCTTGCAATCCACCTGGCTGCAAATTCACGTGACGCTGGCGATGCTGAGCTACGCGGGCTTCACGATTTCGTTTGCGGTGGCGCTCCTCTACCTGATCAAGGACGGCGTTACGCCCCGCAACTTCCTGACCTGGGGTGCCGCGCTGCTGGTGGGTGTGTACGGCGTCGTTGTGGCCACTTGTGTCAATGGCAACATGGCGCTGGCGCTGGCCGCCTCGGACCCCGTCGCGCATAAGAAGGTCATGCTCGCTGAGCACCAGGCGTTGATGGTGCCGCTGGAGGCGCTGGGCTGGCCATTTGTCATAGCGTTGGCGTTGGCCGCCGCCGCCCTGACTCTGAACCTGCTGGCGACCTACTCCGCCCAGCGTGAACGCTGGGATAAAACCGTGCGCTGGGCCTTTCTCGGGGCGCTGGGCGCTCAGGCGCTAGCCTTGGGGCTCTTGCTCGTCAAGGTGAATAGTGGTCCCCATTACGTTGCGGAATACTCCCAGAGCTTCGAAGTGCGCCTGGTGGATAGCCCGTTCCTGCTGGCGGGCGTGGCCACGGCCTTGTTTGCTTCCATCGCCTGGGTCGTACTCGACTGGAAATACGATTCCATTGTCGGCTACCTGCCCAGCCGGGACTCGCTCGACAGCCTGATCTACAAGACCGTCGCGATTTCCTTCCCCCTGCTGACCTTCATGATTATCGCCGGAGCCTACTGGGCCAATCGCACCTGGGGAGCCTATTGGAGCTGGGACCCCAAGGAAGATTGGGCGCTCATTACCTGGCTTACCTACGCGGGCTACCTTCACATGCGCCTCACCCGAGGCTGGCGCGGAAGGCGCTCGGCCTACTTCGCCATCATCGGCTTCGGCATCGTGATGTTTACGTTCTTCGGAGTCACCTACCTGCTGCCCGGATTGCACGCGTATGCGTGATAGGGGCTAGGGACTCGGGACTGGGGGTTAGGAGTCGGATTTAGGAATTAGGAATTAGGAGTCACAATTCAGGAGGTGACTCGGTAGGGACACAAAGTCTTTGACTTGACGCATGTTCTTTAGCACTATGGTGCGCCATTTCACCACTCATACCGGGACCTTACTTCATCTGTCTCGGACCACACCGCTCACCGCCTCTCATCGCTGTGAGCGGTTTTCTTTTGGGGAACGCCATCCACTCTAAATCGCAAAATCGGGCAAAATCGGGGACAGACGTTTTCCAGTATTATGCCTGCCGTGGCTCGATTACCTCGGGTAGTTATCGTGGATGTAGCGCACCACGTGACGCAACGTGGCAACGGTCATCAATTCATTTTGGCAAGTGATGCGGAGCGGATGGTTTATCTGGACTGGTTAGGGCTGGCGGTGCGACTGCAGGGTATATCGGTGGTGGGATATTGCCTGATGTCGAACCACGCACATCGGGTGGTGATCCCGTACGCCTCGTATTGGAACGCTGCCCACACCTCCAGCTTATGTTTGGCTATCCCTTGACGGCAGGGCGGGCTGGGGGTAGGTTTAGGCGGTAGGGAAAAAAGGCTTTTGAAAGAAGGGGGCCATGACCATCACGCTTGACCTTCAACCCGAGATCGAAAAAGGACTCCTCGCCCAAGCCACCGCGCGCGGCTTGTCGCTCCGCGACTTCGTTAAAGAGATCGTGGTTCGCGAAGCGCATGTTTCCCCCGCACGACCGCCCCGGCGCACCGGTCAGGAATTGATCGATGTATGCGCCAAGGTGCAGGGCTTGCTCACGGATGAAGAAGTTGACACGCTCTTTAGCCGAAACCCCTCCTTGGCTCGACCGGTCGATTTCGAATGAGCGGCTTCCTGTTGGATACCAACGTTCCGTCCGAGTTGGTGCGACCCCAGCCTGAGCCGAAGGTCAAAACGTGGGTTGCCGCACAAGACCTCGACGCGTTGTTCATTAGCTCCGTGAGTTTCGGCGAGCTCCGTAAAGGGATTATCCTGCGGTCGCCAGGGAAGCGGCGAGCGGAGCTCGAAGCTTGGATTGAAAATGATCTGTCGATGCTGTTTTCCGACCGCGTTCTGCCCGTCACACGAGCCATTGCTGAGCGGTGGGGGGTTCTGGAGGGTCAGCGGCAACTTGCGGGGCGGCCTCTCAATGTGCCCGATGGCATGATCGCGGCCACGGCGCTTGAGTATGGCCTCACTCTGGTCACGCGCAACACGAAGGACTTCGGCGGTCTGGGCGTCACGCTCTTCAATCCCTGGGAGGCCGTATGAGCCTGAGAGGAAGTGGTGTAAGCTGACACCGTTTCCCCGCCCCCGTAAATCGGTTGCTGACCCACGCCAGCAACACCTGATGCTTCGTCATTAAGCTGCCCCTTGTGTCAATCAGCGCTTCGAAAACCCGGGAACTTCCCGTCTGTCCCCGGCTCCCCGCGGCTGGCGCTCGGCATACTTCGCCCTCATCGGCTTTGGCACGTTCTTCGGCGTCACCTACCTGCTGCCCGGACTGCACGCCTACGCGTGAGCGAAGCGGAGTCAGGAATCTTGAATCTGGAATCTTGAATCTGGAATGAGGAGTCAGGAGCCAGGAGCCAGGAGTAAGAAAATCGCCCCTGATTTGTGCTGAGCCATAGCTATAGCTGGCGCACAGCGAAGCTCGGCGTTTGGCCATCCTCACTGATCCACAGATCGCAGAGTTGCACTCTGCGCCAGCCTGCCGACCAACCTCAGAAAACGTGAACTTTCGCGGAAAATCAGTGAAACGTCCCCGCCCCCGGTTTCCCCGCCGCAGAGGCATTCTTGCCAGCCAGCCCCGCTCTGGGCCCCGAGCGTAGCAGAATCAGTATATAAATAGCAGGATCTGTATATCAATTTCGCTTGATATCCGAAAAACGCATGGTATCAGTGAGGTTTCTTAGCGATAGTGCCGGGACAGGAGCGACGCAAGGCAGCCAGGAAGCCGGGGACAGGCGAAGGTGCCCCTGGTGTCAGTCAGCGCTTCGAAACCCCGGGAACTTCCCGTCTGTCCCCGGTTTCCGAAGATTTTTGACAATTCAATTTGGCTCGTGTAGGATGCTATCGTATTCCACCCAGTCTGAGTGCGGGTGGCAATTCAATAATCCCTGGTCGAACTTTCCTGCTGCCCCTCGCGGGAATTCACCATGCTTGGCCGTGACCACGTCCGGGCTGTTCCCCGATACGTCCTTACTCCTTGCTATAAAGTTGGGAACCCATACCGGCTTGGGGATGGAAGCGTGTCGTGGAGAGTCAGGGATGTAAACCAAACGCGTTTGCGTGGTAGATCGCGGCCGGCGGTGATCTAACAGAACCCAAAGGAGACCAACCCTCAGCGTTTGCCTGGCACGAGAAACCCGGTCACTCAGGAGCTCCATATGCAACGCAATCAAGCCAGTCTCTTTGTAATATTTTTGGCGTGCACGTTGTTCGGTGTGATTCATCCGGCCACTGGCGCAGCCCAGACGGAATTGGTTTCCCCGCGACTCACCGGCGAAATCGATCCGACAAGACTCGTGGTTTTGAAGGGCAACACACACCCGCTTGCACGCCCAGAATTCGACCAAGGGTTAGCACCGGACGAGCTGCCGATGGAACGTATAATGCTCCTGCTAAAGCGCAACCCGGAGCAGGACATCGAGTTGCAAGAATTACTCGATGCTCAACAGGACCCGGGGTCGCCGAGTTACCACCAGTGGCTGACGCCGGAGCAGTTTGGTGAGCGCTTCGGTCCCGCGCCGGAGGACATTGCCGTCATCATCGACTGGCTGCAGAAGCAGGGTTTCAGCGTCGCCGGTGTCGCCAAGGGGCGCAATGTCATCGAGTTTTCGGGGACGGCTGAACAGGTGGGCGAGGCTTTCCACACCGAGATTCACAAGTACCTGGTGAATGGTAAGGAGCGCTGGGCCAATGCCAGCGACCCGCAAATTCCAGAGGTCCTTGCCCCGGTGATCGCGGGGATTGTCTCGCTCCACAACTTTGAAATCAGGCACATTGGCTCGAACATGTCCATTGGAGCAACTCCCCACGGCGTGGGAGGCGTGGAGCCGCTACTCAGTATTTGCGGGCTAGTGGCTTGCACTTACTTTATTGCGCCGGGGGACTTCTGGACTATTTACCACGAGACTCCGATCTTGACCGGATCTCCCAAGATTAACGGCACGGGCGTAACGATCGGGATAGTGGGTAGAGGCGACGTCTCAGCCAGTGACATCAGCTCGTTTCGTTCGACCTACCTGGGCTCAGGCTATCCGGGGACGTATCAACAGATCATCAATGGCCCCGACCCGGGAAGCGGGATCCCCGCTGACGTAGAAGAGAACACTTTAGATGTAGAGTGGGCTACCGCCACGGCACCGGGGGCGAATATATTGTTCGTCACTTCAGAGACCGATTCCTTGAATGGTATGGAGCTTTCTGCGCAATACCTCGTGGACAACAACCCCGCCGCGGTCGTTAGCGTGAGCTACGGTGCGTGCGAGCAGAGTCTGGAGGCATCGGGGAACACTTTCTTTAATGGCCTCTGGGAACAAGCTGCGGCGCAGGGGATCACCGTGGTCGTGGGGGCTGGCGACAGCGGGGCCGCCGGTTGTGACATCCAGACTGAGGGATGGGCTACCAAAGGTCTTGCTGTAAGTGGAATGGCCTCGACCCCTTTCAACATTGCTGTCGGTGGCACCATGTTCAATGAAGGCAGCGGAACCTATTGGAGTCCCACCGAGACTTCGACTCCCGCTCCCCACACGAGCGCCCTTGGCTATATTCCGGAGGAGGTTTGGAATCAAAGTTTTGATCTTCTCAGCCTGTCGGCGGGAGGCGGTGGTGCAAGCAGTTGCGCTGTTTTCGATTCCAGTGGCAGTTGTTCCGGCTACCCTCAGCCTTCCTGGCAGACTGGCATCTTCGGATCTCTCAGCCCGGGGGTGCGGAATGTGCCCGATGTTTCTCTATCCGCGGCAAGCCACGACGCCTACATCATTTATCTCAATGGGGCAGTGTCTTCTGCATCTGGCACGTCGGTCTCCACGCCTGCCTTTGCCGGGGTTATGGCGCTGGTGAATCAGAAAGCCGGCGCCAGGCAGGGGTTGGCCAACCCGGTGTTGTATAAGCTGGCGGCAAGCGAATTCGGGAGTTCGGGAAACTCGTCCTGCATTTCCGCCAATGTGACATCAGGGAATACCTGTATTTTTTACGACATAACGAGTGGAAACAACAGTGTTCCCGGTCAAACTGGTTACATAGCCACAACGGGCTATGATCAAGCTACGGGACTTGGTTCCGTCAACATCGCCAACCTCGTCAATGCGTGGAAAACCATCCCGGCTCGCGCCAGTTCTACGATTACCGTCCAGGCAAATCCCACCTCCATCACGACGAGCGGGAGCACGATATTGACGGCAACCGTTCCCGCCAAGAAAAGCCTTCTGCCGACCGGCATTGTCACCTTCGAAATCGACGGCTTGTCAGTCGGGACGGGGACGCTGACCGGGTCGGGCACCACGGCAACCACAACCCTGAACCTCAGCGGGAACTCCCTTCCCGTTGGCAGTGACACCCTCAAGGCGTATTATGGCGGAGACAGCAACTTCGCGGGGTCGGTTTCCTCCGCGTTTACGCTCACGGTATCGGCCGTGGCAGGAAACGTCACGACCACGGCGGCAACTTCGGTCACTACAGGGAGTGCCACTCTTCAGGGGAGTGTCAATCCCGAGGGATCCTCCGGTTATGCGTATTTCGCATGGGGGATTGACCCGAACCTGTTGACGGACACTTCACAGGTGGCGGTAACCGCCAACACGACAACGCATTTGTTCTCCTCGACGGTCACCGGCCTGACCTGCGGGGTCACCTACTTCTTCCGCATCATCTTCCACGACACCAGCAACAATACTTATCAGTACGGCAACATCCTCAGCTTTAAGACTCTCCTGCCCGTAGTCACCACCAAGGCCGCTAGCGCGGTGAGCACAACCACGGCGACGTTAAAAGGATCGGTCAACCCGGAAGGCGCCACCGGAAATGCCTACTTCCTCTTTGGAACGGACCCCCTGCTCACCAATGGCGTCACCGAAATCACCAATACTGCGGTAGTCGCCAACACGACAACCCAAAACTTTGTTGGCTATGTTAATCTGCTGACCCCCGGCACGACGTACTACTACCGGATGGTCTTCCTTAACACCACCAACAACAGCTATCAAACTGGGGCAATCGTTACCTTCAAAGCCTGGAATGTGCTCACCCTGGGGTCCGGCCATACCCTGAACGGAAATCTGTCAACCTCGGCTCCGGCCGGCCATTGTAACTTTAAGGCCCCCAGCGACCACTCCCTTCTTGACCTCTCCGCCCAGAGCGCTCCTACAGTTGTAACCTTCTTGCTGAGCTCCACCGCCTTCGACAGCTTTATCTGCGTGCTGGATGCGTCAAATAATTTGCTCGCCCAGGATGACGATTCGGCAGGCAACCTCAACGCCACCACTACGATTTCGCTCAGCCCGGCAAAATACTACGTTGAGGCCAGCTCATTTTCGGGCAAAGGAAATGGCGCCTACACCCTCTCGGCGGTGGCGGCGACCATCGTGACGCCAGGCACGGTGAGTATGGGCAACCAGGTTGTGGCCAACCTCGCCTCCAGCGCCACGCACGGAGTATGCGCATACACCGAGGGCGATGGCCCGGCGAATCGCTGGAAATTCACCTTGACGACTGCCACGACCCTCACCATTGATGCAGCTTCCACAGCCTTCGCCACGACGGCGTGCCTGTTAAACTCTTCCAACCAGACGCTGGACTTCAACGACCACTCCGGCTCGGGAACCAACGCGCGCCTGGTCGAGCAGAATCTTCCCTCGGGGACGTACTACATCGAGGTATCTTCCCATTCCTCGCCCTTTGCGGGTGGTGCCTACAGGCTCTCGTTACAGACCGGACTGCCGCCCGGGAAGCCGATCAGTAAGGGGAAGACGCTGTCGGGAAATCTGCTGCCCAATGCCGCGGATGGAGTGTGCGCTTACACCGAGGGTGACGGCCCGGCGACTCGCTGGGCGTTTACTTTGACGGCGACCACGACCCTGACCATGAATGTGACCTCCACAGCCTTCGCCACGACGGCGTGCCTGCTAAACTCCGCCAACCAGACCCTTGATTTCAACGATCACTCCGGCCCGTCGACCAACGCCCGCCTGGTCGAGCAGAATCTTCCCTTGGGGACCTACTATATCGAGGTATCTTCCCATTCCTCGCCCTTTACGGGCGGCGCCTACACGCTCTCCTTACAGACCGGACTGCCGCCCGGAACACTGATCAGTTTGGGGCAAACGCTGTCAGGAAATCTGTTGTCCAGCGCCGCGGAGGGAGTGTGCGCTTACACCGAGGGCGACGGCCCGGCGGACCGCTGGACGTTTACGTTGACGGCTGCCACGACGCTGACCATCAATGTTTCTTCCACCGTCTTCAAAACCACGGCGTGCCTGTTAAACTCCGCCAACCAGACCCTGGACTTCAACGATCACTCCGGCCCGTCGGCCAACGCCCGCCTGGTCGAGCAGAATCTTCCCTTGGGGACCTACTACATCGAGGTATCTTCCCATTCCTCGCCCTTTACGGGCGGTGCCTACACGCTCGCGTTGAAGACAGGGCTACCACCCGGCACGGCGATCAGTTTGGGGCAAACGCTGTCAGGAAATCTGTTGTCCAGCGCCGCCGACGGAGTGTGTGCTTACACCGAGGGCGACGGCCCGGCGGACCGCTGGACGTTTACGTTGACGGCTGCCACGACGCTGACCATCAATGTTTCTTCCACCGTCTTCAAAACCACGGCGTGCCTGTTAAACTCCGCCAACCAGACCCTGGACTTTAATGATCACTCCGGCCCGGCGAGCAATGCCCGCCTAGTCGAGCAGAATCTTCCCTTGGGGACGTACTACATCGAGGTGTCTTCGCATTCCTCGCCCTTTACGGGCGGCGCCTACACGCTCGCGTTGAAGACAGGGCTACCACCCGGCACGGCGATCAGTTTGGGGCAAACGCTGTCGGGGAATCTCGCGTCCAGTGCCGCCGACGGAGTGTGCGCGTATACCGCTGGCGACGGCCCGGCGGACCGCTGGCAGTTCAGTTTGTCCGCCACCACCACGATCACCATTACCGGCACCTCCAGCGTTTTCCACCCGACCGTCTGCCTGTTAAATTCCGCCAACAGTACGCAGGGATTTAATAGCGCCGGGAGCTCCGGAAAAGCAACCCTGACTTCCTCAAACCTTGGCGCCGGCACCTATTACATCGAAGTGTCGTCGGCAAATTCGCCCTTTGTCGGAGGCGCCTACACGCTTTCCTTGCAGACAGGAGCCGGGTCAGCCAGTTCAAATAGGCAGGTACCACGGTCAGTGCAGTTTTGACTATGGGTTCTTCCCTTGCAGGCGAAGGTAGAGCGGGTAGCCACGGACAGTGCCTTTCTGTCCGTGGGTTCTTCCCGTGAGGCCAACCACCGGTCAATTGTGGGCGCCATAACGCCCTCGGCGCTGGCGCTTGAAGGCACTGGGCCCTGATGGTAATCTGCGGGCGTGTCCAACGGGGAAGAAAGGTGTCAGGGGAAGAAAGGTGTCAGGGGAAGAAAGGTGAGGTAGCTTTTTTCCCGAACCCAGCACGCAGCGTCGCTTGGCTCCACAGAAGGGAGGCCGTCGCCGTAAACCCGATGCCCATGAACAGCAGAAGGCACTAACATTCACGGAAAATCGGTGAAACGTCCCGTCTGTCCCCGGTCTTTCAAGAACGCGTACGTCTGCGCTCAACTTTAGCGGTAGGCTTCCTTGCGATGGAGGACGCGGCGAACTTCGATGACGTCGGCGGGGGTGTAGATGAAGAACAGCCGGTAGTCGCCGATGCGCAGCCTCAATTCTTCCCGCTCTCCCTGGAGCGCCTTCACGTCACCGGCGCCCGATTCGGCGAAGCGGTGAAGGGCGGAAAGAATACGCATGGCGGTGGGCTTGTCGAGAGTCCGCACGTCAGCCTCGGCCGGTTCGGTCCAGTCGATCCGCTTCACGCCGGGTCCTGATAGTCGTCGATTTCCGCCTGAGTGATGCCGAAGTCGGCCAGCACCTGTTCGTGGGGGATGGGCTTGTGGTGTTTGAGCCACTCCTCGGATTCGGCGAGCGCCTTCCGCTCTTCCTCCGTCACCGGTTCGTCATCGACGGGAGCCTGGGCGATGGCGCGGGAGACGGGATCGAGCATGGCTTCCAGCAGGCCGACCACCGCGATCAGTTGGGAAGGCGGCAGGCGCTCGATCAGTTCGTGGGCGTGTTCTTTGGGGTTGCTCATGAATCTTCCCCTCTCTCTTCTTTCTTACCCGGGCCGGAGAAAACTGTCAAGGGGGGTCAAGCGCGCGCGCCGCTTATAGGGGTAGCGGGCAGTGCCCTTCTGTCGGGGGCAATTCCATTGCGGACGCAGCCCTGGTCAATGGGGACTCGCGCTACCTGCCCGCTGGTGAGGAATTTGAATGATCGGGAGGCCGGACCCCAAAAAGTTCACGCCCGATGGGGAAAGGAGGCGACTGATCCGCCGTGGGGTTTTGCTGTTTGATGCGGAGGACCGTCTTCAACTCGTCCACAGATTTATCCTTCTCCCCGAGGGCACGATAAGTGGCGGCAAGGGTCTGATGGGCCTCGACCATATCCGGCCAGATCGCCAGGGCGGCATTCAGGTGCTGAAGTGCGGAGGGATAGTCCTTTTCGAGGTAAGCGATCCGGCCCGCCAGCGACTGAGTGAAAGGGTCTTGGGGGTCAAGGGCCAACGCCTTGGCGATGGCTTTTTGTGCTGCCTCGACATCTTCGGTGTTGGAATTAATAGTCGCCGAGGCCAGATAGAAATAGGCCTCCGCATCATCCGCTCCGAGGGCAATGGCCGTTTCCAGCACCGGCTTGGCCTCCGCCGGCCGGATGCGGATGGTCAGGATAATGCCCTGAATCTCGTAGGGCAGGTACCAGGTCGGTGAGCGCAACTCGAGTTGGGACAGGAGTGCCAGCGCCTGTTCATGCTCGCGGAGCATTTCAAAGCCGATAGCGCGAGTCAGCAGGAGCCTGGGATCATCCGGGACCATCCGGTCCGCGCGCCCCAGCATGTCCACCATTTGCCGAGCCTGGCCATGTTTTACGAGGAAGAGGGCGGCTTGAAAGTAGAGGTCGGCGCGGGTGGGCGAAGCTTCAAAACCGCGATTCAGCGCCGCCGCCGCTTGCTCCGGCTTCCCCAGGGCGTCAAGCAACTGCGCGCGCAGCAGAAAGAAGTCACCCTTTTGCTGATCGGGTGGCAGAAGGGAAAGCTCCGTCAGCGCGGCAGCAGGACCCGCCGTGTGGAAGCGGGCGATGGCCAAGTCGAGGCGAGCGTCGCTTCGGGAGGGCTCCGCCGCCAGCATTTTTTCCAGAAACCTGCGAGCCAACTCGTACTGCTCGTCGTCCAGCAGCGCCCGCGCACAATCCTCGAGGAGATTAGCCTCTGAAACCTCGTCGAGTACTTGATGGAACATTTCCAAGGATTCCTCGCGCTTCCCTTCGGCGAGTTCCTCCTGAGCGATGCTCACCTTAAGAGCTGCATCCTCGGGATGCACGCGCAGACGGGCTTCCAGGTTGGCAAGATACTGGGCGCGTTGTTGGACCGGGGGGAGGTCCAGAAAAGTGAACAGGCCGCTGTAGGGTCGGGCGCGGTTCGCCTCCGGAGCAAGCTGCTGAAACTTGCGCAAGACGGCTTGTGCCTCGTCCGGCTGTTCATTGCGCATCAGCGCCCGGCTATAGTGCATGAGGATGTGGGGGTCCTCCGGCGCGAGTTCGGCGGCGTGGCCCAATGCCTCCAAGGCCTCGTGAGGGCGTCGGAGTTGAAGATAGGTCTCACCCAAGGTGTCGAGCGCACCCAGATCGTTCGGCTGATGCTTCAAGACCAGCGTCAAATCTTCCAAGGCCTCGGGATAGCGGCCGGCTTGATAGTACAGAACCGCGCGGGCATAGCGAGCCGCCATAAAGCTGGGATCAATGACAAGTGCCTGGTTGAAGTGAGCCAGGGACTTGGTTCGATCGTGGATGGTCTCGACGACACCCAGCTCGTAAAGGCCGCGGGCGTCGCGGGGTTTCCTCTGGACGTAGGCTTGGAGGTCCGCGAGGGCGGCGTCGGTTCGAGACGTGCGCGCCAGGGCGAATCCGCGCTCCCGCTGGGCCAGATCGTCGTGGGGGCGGAGTTTCAGGTAGCGGCCATAAGCCGTGGCCGCGTCGCCGTAGTAGCCCAGTTTCTCGGTGAGGGTGGCCAGAAGCAGCAGGATCTCCGGCCTTTGCGGCGCCAAGCGTTCCGCCCGCTCGAGCGGCACAACGGCCAAGTCGGGCCGGCCCTGGCCGTCATCAACGCGCGCCAAGTCGTAGAGACAGTCAACGTCGTCGGGGCGCTGCCTTAACGCCACCTGGAAGGTGTCGGCAGCGCGAGCGAAGTCGCGGGTCTCGAGAGCCGACAGTCCCAGGTTGTACAAGACCTCGAAATCCGTGGGGGCCGACTGCAACGCCTTCGTAAAGGCCTCCTCAGCGCTCGCGTAACGCTTCCACTGGGCGAAGATCATGCCGGCGGAAAAGGCCACTCGCGGGTCATCACCGGATTGCTTCAAGGTGTCGGTGAGAAGAGCTTCCGCGGCCGCAGTCCTTCCGGCCAGCGCCAGGGCCTGCGCGCGCAGCAGCAGGATGGCGGGCGTCCCCTGTTCGTCCTTGGACAACTGATCGAGGTGGAGAAGCGCCTCGCCTCCGCGCTTGGTATGAATGCAGATTTGCGCTACCTGTAGATTGGCATTCCGATCATGAGGATTGATTTTGACTGCCTGAAGATAGGCCCTGAGCGCACGCTCCTGATCGCCCTGGGCGAGATAGTGAGTTCCGAGGTTATTGAAAAGTGAGGCGGAGCCGGGGGAGAGTCGCACGGCGCGCTCATAGAACTTCTCTGCTTCCGCATATCGCTTCTGACCATCGAGAGCCACACCCATCAGACCCAACGCGGTTGCATCTCGCGGCTGTTCACGCAAGACCGCTTCGAGAGTCGCTTCGGCTTCCAGGTATTTCTGCTGATTGAGATCGGCAATCACCTGCCCGTAAACGTCTGGGGGAGCTTGGGCGATCAGCGTCGAGGGAATCAAAGCCAGGCAGGAGGCTAGAAGGAATACCATTCGCGCTCGAGACGCGGCCGCGCCAAATCCATCCCGGCCTACCCCGAACTGACGATTCCTTAGGATTCGGATGCAGTTCGGAGTTTTCGTCAACCTCTTCGACAGGGCGCCGACTCCCTTCCTATTGCCATACATGAACCCAGTCAACCTGCATCCAGATACTCGAAGCCGAGACTCCCGAGGTGTCCCCATATGTCCAGTCCGCGCCTTCCTGGCTGCCCAGGATCAAATAGTACTTCTGCTTCAGGTCGTCAAAAATCGGGTAAGTCGCGACCGTGTTTAGGGGTTGGTTATCAAAGTACCAAGTAACATGTCCCGGAGTCCAAAGCACTCCGTAAGTATGGAACTGGGACAGATGAACTGTGCCCGGCAATTGGTAAGCATTGCAGCAGTTATTGTTGGCCACGTCCTGGTTGTCCACCCAGTCATGGATGGTCCCGTAGAATACATGGGGAGTGCTCCCTTGCCCTTCAAAGATGTCGAGTTCGCCTTCTTCACCACCCGGGTTAGTGATGTCTTGAATAGGGATCATCCAGATCGCCGGCCAAGCCCCGACAACAGGGTCCCAGCGCATGCGCACTTCAAAATACCCGTAATGCCATCCCTGGTAATACGAACCGTCAATGGCAGCCGTGGAGATGCTCGTATCCGCTGTCGATTGTCCGCGTGTCCAAACCAGGTTGAGCGCTGAATCGCGCATGAAAATATTATCGTACGGAGCGGGAGACTCCCACCACATGCCCGGATTGTACCAGGTATAGCTGCCCAGGCTGTTCGGGCTGAGATTGAGCGGGTTGAAATCGACGGAGAATTTAAGACAATATCCAGCCGCCTGCGGAGGAGGCGCGGCACACGCTCCCCGCGGCGTCGTAAGCGCCAAAGGAGTACTTATGGGCGGCGCAGGCGCCCTGGTGTCGATCACCTGGCCGACCGTTGGTGGTTCGGTCCCGAACATTGTCATCATCATGATCCCTACGCCGACCAGATACCTCCGCACGTTCGCTATGAAGAAACGATTGGCGTTAGAGCTTGGCTTCCCCATTAATGACCCTCCGAAAAAGCTCGTCATGAGCGCCCTCCTCTTTAAACGGACACTCCAACTTTGGCGATCACGAGCAACGTCGCTTAGACCGCATCGTTTTCGGTTAACAGCCAATCCTACCAGTACAGCTTCAAGGCCAACTGCACTTCACGTGACGAATTGCATTGAGAAGTAATCTCCCCAAAGCTTCCACCATTCACCGTGGTGTTGGGTCCGCAGAATTGCGGATGGTTCAAGGCGTTAAACGATTCCAACCGGAATTCTGCCCTTGACCCCTCGCGCATCCGGTTCAGGCTGATTTCCTTGAAGAGGGAGAGAGCGCCCGTGCTGGTGCCGGGCACACGTACGTCGGGCAATTCTCGCGGGGCGTTGCCGATGGTGTAGTTAGCCGGTAGCACGGCGACGTCCGTGGGTTCGGTGGTCGCGCCCTGGTTTGAGAAATAACCACAGTCCGGATCGGAGCAGAACCATTTGGACCGCGAGTTGACACGAAGCTGTCCCACCAGGTTTGGTCGCTGACCATAACCAGGAAGAGCCAAGCCACCGCCCTGCTCCCCCAGACTCATCGGCTGGCCGTCATCGAAGCGCCACATGCCGTTGGTTTGCCAGCCCCCCAGGAAGCCATCCACCCAGCGATTCCAGCTTCTTCCCCAGTGTTTCTCCCTCCCGAAGGGAAGCTGATAAACGTAAGCGATATTAAGGACCTGCGGAATATCGTACTGGGAGACCGAACGCTCCAGTTTCCGGTTGTTGGGGTCAATTTGACTGATGAACCCGCCCAGCCAGGTGGTGTTGGTTCCCACCGAAGCGTCGTCAATGGATTTCGAGTTGGTATAATTCGCGAGCAGTTGCAACCCCCTCGAGAGGCGCTTCTCCACCCGCAACTGGAGGGCGTTGTAAATGGCATTGGCCCAAGGCGGATTTTGCATGCTAACACCCGTGTATTGTGGATACTTGTAAAGAAGTTGCAGTGCCTGAACCTGCGGGTTGGAAAGTGGATACGCGGAATTGGTAATGATCCCATAAAAGGGATTATTCACGTAACTGATGAGGCTAGAGATCTCGTCGGGACTCGCCTTTTCGATCCATGGACCCAGATAATTCAACGCCGAAGCGCCTGCGAAGTAAAGGTGCGTTCCCTTGGTTCCCACGTAGTTGGCTTCCACCACCAGGCCGCCGGGCAATTCGTACTGGAAGCCTGCGTTCCAGGTTTGAGTGTAAGGAAGTGCGATCAAATTGCGCAGATACTCATAAATGCCCGTACCGACGTTCGTCATCGCGCCCAGGGAGCTTCCTGTCGGCAGAACCAGACCGTTCGGGAAGGGATTGCTCAAGCGGCCCCAGGGCGTGGCCCCATCACCTTGGTAAGTGCCGAGCCAGCCCGTGGTAGCATCAAATCCGTCGGTGCCGCCGGTACTGCCGGAGGGGCTCGAGGCCACAAACTGGCTGGGGTTGTAGAAAACCCCGTAACCTGAGCGCAGGACCAGCCTGGGCCTCAAACGATAAGACAATCCCAGGCGGGGAGCGATCCCCGCGTAATTCGTATTCACGATATGCCGTTCCACGTTGCTGGCATAGACGACCCCACCGCTGATTTGACCCACGCCGGGCACATTTCCGAGGGGCGAAGCCAGTGTAGGGTCGAACCACGCCTCGCGATTGTGGCGCTCGGTGCGCGGATACTCCAATTCGTAACGGGCCCCCAGGTTTAACGTGAGCTTGTCACTGACTCGGTAATTGTCCTGAAAGTACCAGGCGTAGCCGATATTCTGCATGGCGAAGTAGGGGGGTATTTCGTACTGTCCCCATCCAGTCGTGCTGGTTCCGGTTAACAATCCCGCCAAGGCGTCGCCGCCGCCGTAGTTCGGTCCCTCGGACGTGGTGGTGTAGTCGTACGTGAAGTACCCGGCGGGAGTACCCGGTTGCCCTTGGTTGATCCGATGGACGCGCATCTCGCCGCCGAACTTGAACTCGTGGCGGCCCTGCATGTGATCGAGTGCTGCCACGAGGTGGTGAGTCTCCTCCGCGTTGCGAAGGATGGCCCAAGGCTGTCCGCCAATCGCATTGAGAGGCCCCGCCTCGTAGTAGCCCCCGTAGAGGGTGATCACGGGTGAAGCCTTGACGCCCGAATCTCCCATGTAACTCGGGAATCCCAGGTCTTTGACCGGGTCAAAACTGGGATAGCTCGCGGCGGGACCCGGCTGGTTAACAAACTGGCGGGCGAAGCCATAGCCCAGCGTGAGCACCGTGCTGGGACTGAACGTGTGGACCTCATTCAGAGCGATGGCTCTTTGCTGCCAGGAAGTCGAACCACTCGAGGCAGGGGTCCATGGGATTGTTGAAGCAAGACGCTCCTCCCGTACTGGGGCTGCTGGCATAGGAAACCCTCCCGGTGAGTTGGTCGTGGCTACCGAAACGCCGGTCGATGCGCACGTCGAACTGGTTGTGGTTATTAATGGCAACGCCGTTGCTCGCCCAATTATCATAAGGGCTGTAGTTGGCGGCGCCCACGTTCAAGTTGGGCAGCGGAAAGTAGGACATGATCTTCGCAGCCACAGGATCAATCAGGTTGCCGGGCTGCGCGGGAAGCTGGGAGCCCGGTGGAAGGTTCGAATTGGGCGGGCTCAGGTAAGTGGCCATGTTGTTGAAAGGGATGAACAGGGAACGAACCGCTCCTCCCGCATCCGAGTTATAGACACCCGAATAGGGATCCCAGATCTGGCCGGCGCCATTGGGCGCGTTGCAGAGGCCGTTCGAATCGAACGTCCCTCCGGCATAGGTGCAAAGCTCTCCGAAGTCGCCCTGGCGCTCCGCTTGGCTGGGAACGCCAGCGTGGAACGCCGAACTCATCGTGTGGGCGCGCGAACCTTCATAGTCCGCAAAGAAGAACATCCGGTCCTTCTTGATGGGGCCGCCGACCGTTCCGCCAAAATCGTTATAGCGCAAAGGAAGAATATTGATGCCATAGGCGTTATTGAACCAGTTGTTAGAATCGAAGATCTGGTTGCGGACAAATTCGTAGGCGCTGCCGTGAAACTGGTTGCTGCCGGAACGCGTCACCACATTGAGCACCGTATTGGAGCTGTATCCCATGTCGGCGCTGAAGTTATTTTGCTGAACTTTGAACTCCTGCACGGCATCCACGGAGGGCGTATAGAGAGGATACTGGATGGCCGTGTTCGAGTTGTAGCCCGAGGCGCTGACCCCGTCCACCAGCATGTCAGAAGTAGCATTGCGCCCACCATTCGAGGTGAAATTGTTCGTATTATACAGCCCGTTGATGGAGCCGAAAGTCCAACCCGGAGCGGGATTGACGCCGGGAGCCAAGAAAGTAAGATCTGTAACCCCCCGGCCGATGAGGGGCAAATCATTAATAAAGGTGCGGTTCACTTCCTGGCCGGTGGTGGCATCCTGCGTCGAAAGCAATTGCGCCGCCGCGGTGACGTTCACCGTTTGGGTCGTACTGCCCACTTCCAAGCGCACATTGATCGCGGAACTTTGGTTGACGTCGAGTACGATTCCCCCTTGGGTAAAGGCTTTGAATCCTTTAGCATTCACGCTCAAACTGTAGGTGCTGGGAGGGAGCGGGCGCAGCAGATAGCTCCCGATCGCGTTGGTGGTCGCTTTGTATTCAAACCCTTTTTGCATGTCGGTGAGCCTAACGTCGGCGCCCGGAACCACGGCGCCGCTGGCATCGGTTACCACCCCGGTCAGCGAGCCGCTGTAGGATTGCGCCGAGGCAGCTCCCGGATTCGCCAAAATAACAAGTGCCAACAAAAATCCGAGCCCATACATCGCCCGGCGAGCACGATTCCTCGCGCGAGCATCAGAAACGGATAGTCGCCCAAACATGAGGCATGCCTCCTTATTTAAATCCGACTTGCAGGGTAGCCTGGCAAAGAGACCTGATCCGACGCATGAGAACCAAAAACCGGGATTGCCTTCCGCGGGCAAAATCTTGAGCTTTCAGCGGGCCTAAGGGAAGAGGGCATGGCGCCTTTCTCGTACCATCCTTTTCTCTCTTCCGAGGGCAAAATCTATTGCGTTGATCTTCGAATGTCAAGTAGAATTCCTGCTTTTTGTTTCGTTTCATTTTCTATGGACGCGATTGGATTTTGGGAATCGGAGGTTCCATGCTTACCCCTGACCTTCAATACCTGAGCGGACTTTTTCGTGAGTGGGTTCGAGTCATGGTTCTGCTTCTTTTTGTGGCGCCCCTGCATGCGGAGGGACCCGTTATGGTACTGGTTGATCGTTCTACTCCCGAGGGTACAAGCCACTTCCGCATTGGCGTCACGCACACACAGCCGAAATGGTACGAGGGGAATCCCCAAGCCGTTGCCCGAGCCAAATCGCTGTTGGCCGAAGGGCTGAAATTCCAAAATCAACACTTGATGGACTGGGGTACAGAAAACCCTGAACCCAAGCCGGGCGTTTATGACTGGACGAGCCTTGATAAACGCGTTGCGCTGATGCGCTCGATGGGAGCCACCATGGTCATCACGCTCTGCACTGCTCCCGGGTGGATGAAGACCAGCGGCGAGGATTTCCCCCGGCAAACCGGCCCCGATAGCTGGGCGGACGACCGCGTGGCGGACCATCATGTGAAGGATTTTGCCGAGCTCTGCAAGAGGGTTGTGCTGCGCTATCCCGACGTCAAGTACTTCCAAATCTGGAATGAGTACAAGGGTTACTGGGACAAGGCGGCGGACAATTGGGACTATGTGCGCTTCACGAATTTCTACAATCACGTGTACGACGCGATTAAGTCCGTACGCCCCGACGCCCAACTCGGTGGTCCTTACTATCCCTTTGATGGTCCCAAACCCAAAGATTGGCCGGTGATTGATTACTGGTTCCAACACAAGCACGGGGCCGACTTCGTCTGCTACGACGGCTGGGTGGCGGGCTATCCCCCTACGCGCGCCCGCGATGAGGAAGCCAGGAAGATGGCCTTGACGGATTACTTCGGGAAAATCGCCGACCAGTTCCGCTCCCGGACCACGCTTCCCATCTGGATCTCCGAGTTCTACGGAGGCTGGAGCAGCAATCCCCAGTTTACCGCCGCGAACCACGCATCCTGCTACCTCCATGCCCTGCGCAGCGGTGTGTCGTTGGTGTTGCTCTGGGATGCGGAATTACCGAAATGGAACTACCTGTTCACGAGCACCATAACGGCGGAAGGTGGCCACGCCAGCCCGCACTACCGGGTAGTAAAGACCTTCAACAGCTATTTCGGTCCCGGCACCCAGTTGTACCGGGCCACATCTTCTTCTCCCGATGTTGAAGTCCTGGCCTCCGCAGCCAAGACCCTGCTCATCAACAAGCAAGATGCCAGAATTCCCCTCAGGCTGGATGGGCATCCGCTGATATTGGAGCCCTACGAGGTTCGGCTGGTGGACGCATCAAAGGAATAGAGGGGTTAGTGCTGCCCGTGCGGCGGTGCTGGCGTGGGGACTGGCCGAAAGCCCTGACCGGCCCGCTCCCCGCCAGACACGCGCGGAAGTGGAAAGGCTTTTGCACGATGCCAAGCTGGACAAGTAGATGAAAAGCTTCGGTCAGTGGGATGATTGGGCGGCAGGCAAGCGCAGCGTAAACCCCTAAGGCGCGAGGGACTCGCCCCGGACCACTACCGACAGTGCGGAAACTCCAGGTACGCAATATTTTGTGCCCTTCGAAAAAAACCCATAACAAATTGTAGAGTCAGACAAACTATTTTCATCTTCATGCCCCCCACCTCTTGACCCCATCACCTGAGGCTCTTTATCATCGAAGCAACTGGGGCGCACGTACGGCCCCCCGAACGAAGATATTTCGTGGATCGCGCTAAGTTAGAAGGGAAGGCTAGGTCAGGGGGAATGGTTCTTGTGGGGATGGCGAGATCAGGTCAGCGCCGCAAGGCTAACCGGCCTGATGGAGCGATCGATCCCGCCACAGGAACGGCCCTTGGTAAGTTTCCGGGAGGCAAGTGGGCGGGGCGAGAGTAAAGCTGAGGGGCTCCTCTCCCCCGCTTACCGTGCCCGGAGTATCGCCAGGCAATACTAACGGGGTCTCCACCGGGAGGCCCCCCTTTTTTTTGGAGCCATGACACGGCTGGAAGGGCTGGCCGTACCCGAGTCCCGAATCCCGTATCCCCAATTCCGTGCCCCGTGTCCCGAGCCCCGAATCCCGTGCCTCGAGCCCACAAAATTCTTGCGGCCCTTCCGAGGGTTGCTGTATACTGGCGTTTCGATGTTTGGAACCTACGCCAACTCGTTTACTTACTTTAGTTACCGGTATTGGAGCTTTGCTCCAAGCCGGTAGAGTGGCGTTGGTCTGAACTAAAAGGCATCATCGAAAGGCCAGCCCACTCCCCGTGAGTGGGCTTTTTTGTTTAGGGGGAGGGAGCGATGATCATTTCCATGAAGCCGGATGCGACCCAGGATCAAATCGATCACGTTTGCGAGCGCATCCGCGAGTTCGGGTACAAGGTTCACTCCATTCAGGGTGAAGAGCGCGTGGTGATTGGCGTGATCGGAGTGGGCGATGTAACCGCCTGCTTGGAAGCGATCGAGGTGGCTCCCGGAGTCGCCAGCGCCGTGCGCATCTCCTCGCCCTTCAAGTTCGTGAGCAAGGAATTCCGGCAGCAGCGTACCCGGATCCCGATCAACGGCGTATCCATTGGGGGCGACCAATTCGTGGTCATGGCCGGACCGTGCTCGGTGGAGAGCGAGAAACAGATTATGGAAGCGGCGGAGTTCGTGGCTTCGGTGGGCGGAAAGATTCTGCGCGGCGGCGCCTTCAAGCCCCGCACTTCCCCCTACGACTTCCAGGGTCTGGAGGCGGAAGGGCTGAAGTTGCTCGCCCAGGCGCGCACGGCCACCGGCTTGGCCATCGTCACCGAGGTCATCAGCGAGCAGGACGTTCCGCTGGTCTCCGAGTACGCGGACATCGTGCAAGTGGGGGCGCGCAACATGCAGAACTTCGCGCTGCTCAAGGCACTGGGCCGCTGCCCGCGGCCGGTGCTGCTGAAGCGCGGCATGAGCTCGACCATCCGCGAGTTGCTGATGTCCGCCGAATACATCACCGCGCATGGCAATCCCAACATCATGTTGTGCGAGCGCGGCATCCGCACCTTCGAGACCGCGACCCGCAACACCTGCGATATTTCCGCCGTCCCGGTGCTGAATGAGCTGACCCACCTGCCCGTCATCGTTGACCCGAGCCATGCCGCCGGCCGCCAAAGCCTGGTGCCCGCCCTTTGCCGCGCGGCCGTCGCCATCGGCGCGGACGGCTTGATCGTGGAAGTGCATCCCTGCCCGGAAAAGGCCAAGAGCGACGGCGCGCAGTCCCTCAACTTTCCCCAGTTCCGCTCCATGATGCAAGAGCTCAAACCTTACATCGACATTTGGAAGGAGACGCGCAGCACTCAGAACACCGCCGCGACCGCAGCCGTCTAATGAATCAGGAACTGCACCACGAACAGTGCGGCGAAAATGTAAGTGAGCGTGGGGCACTCGCGCCCGCGGCCGGTGGCGAGTTTGGCGACCGCATAGGAAATGAGCCCGAAGGCGATGCCATCGGCGATACTGAAGGTGAGCGGAATTCCTACCAGCACCAGGAAGGCCGGCAGATATTCCGTGGGATCGTCCCAGGCGAGTTCGCGCAAGGGCCGGAGCATCATGGCGCCCACCACGATGAGCGCCGGGGCCAGCGTGGGATAAAGCACCGCTTGGCCCACTTTGACACCGCCGCCAATCATCGCCGCCAGCGGGCTGAAAAACAGCGAAGCGGCAAGCAATATTCCGGTCACGACACTGGCCAGGCCGGTGCGCGCGCCGTCGGAAACTCCCGCCGCGGACTCGATATAGCAGGTGATCGTGGATGTTCCCAAAGCCGCGCCCGCGGTGGTCCCCACGGCGTCGGCAAACAGGGCGCGATCCACACGCGGCAACTTGCCGTCGCGCACCAACCCCGCCTGCTGCCCCACGCCCACCAGGGTTCCCACTGTATCGAAGAGCGCCAGGTAGAAGAGCACAAAAATGGCTGCCGCCAAACGCGCCGGAGGAACCCTCAACAGACCGCCCAAATCGAATTTCCAGAAGGTCGGCGCCAGGTGGAGTTGCAGCGAGAACAGTCCCTGGTAATGGACCAAACCCAAGAGCGCGCAAATCGCCGTACTGGCGAGAATCCCTATCAAGATGGCGCCGCGGACGCGAAAGCTCAGCAGCACCACGATCAGCAGAAGGCCCAAAACCGTGGCCAGCACAACCGGTTGGCGCAAATCGCCCATGCGCACCAGCGTGCCCGGCGCCGCCACCACCAATCCGCCGTATTGGAGCCCGATAAACGTAATGAACAAGCCGATTCCCGCGGCGATGCTGCACTTCAAGGAATTGGGAATCGAGTTCACAATTTGCGCGCGCAGGCCGCTCAGGGTGATGGCGATGAAGAAAATCCCCGCCAACAGCACCGCCGCCAGCGCCTGCTGCCAGGTCAGGCCGAATCCCAGCGGGACGGCGCCGCAGAGCGTGTACGCGAAGAAAAAGTTCTCACCCATGCCGGGCGCCAGCGCTACGGGGTAGTTGGCGATGAGCCCCATCAGCAACGTGGAAGCGGCGGCGGCGAGACAGGTGGCGGTGAGCACGGCCTGGAAATTCATTCCCGCAACCGACAGCACACCCGGCTGCACAAAGATGATGTAGGACATTGCGAGGAAGGTGGTGATGCCGCCCAGGATTTCGCGCTCGAAGGTCGTGCCGTGCTCTGGCAGCTTGAAGAAATTGGCGATGGAGTTCATGGAAGTTGTCAGTGGTCCGTTGTCCGTGGTCAGTAGTCAGGTGTAAACGAGCACTACGAGTTGGTTCATTTGGGCCTTGCTGATAACTGGCGACGGACCACGGACCACTGACAACGGACAGCCGTTTACTCTTTCTGAAATAGCCGTTTCAATGCTTCGCTCTGTTCGGGATTCTTCCCTAACATGAGGCGGCGCAAGCGGCGGAACTCATCGGCGTCGATTCTTTGCACCGTGCCGCGGCCGCGATGCGGGCTGAAAGCGAGAATGTGGTCGAGGTCCGGTTTGCGTGCGAGAGGATTCTCCAGGCGCACGGCTTGGCGCGGCGGGCAGAAATCGATCAATGAACCCATGCCTGTGTCACGGCCATCGGAGGCCGCTCGGGCCACTCCCACCACTTGCTTGCGGTCGGTCTCGTAACAAAGGAAGAGGTCGCCACGCTTTACTTCTTCGCGAAGATAACGCAGGCTCGAGGCGCTGCGAATCCAGCCTTCGTCTCCCATCGCGTATACCGCGCGCGTGCGAGAGCAAAAGTACTCATCGAATTGCCATCCGCGCTTGGTGTTGATTTTGAAAACCCAGACCCGCATGGGCGCCTTCGCTCAGACCTCCACCACCCGCGCGGTGCGCACGGCGGGAATGGCGCGAATCTCCTCGAGCACCTCGTCGGGCACGTGATTGTCAACGTTGACCAAGCCGATGGCCTGTTGGGTTTGGGGGTTGCGTCCCAGGGTGAAGGTGGCGATGTTGATTTTGCGGTCGCCAAGAATGGTGCCCACTTTGCCGATGACGCCCGGCACATCCTCATTGCGGATAAACACGATGACGCCCCGCAAGGGCGCTTCGATATCGATTTCGTTCAGCCCCATGATGCGCAGCGCACCCTGATGGCCCACCATGCCCACACCCGTCGCGGATTCGCCCTCGGTGTAGAGCCCGATCCCCAGGGAGTTGGAGAACGTCGCGCGCCGCGCGCTGCGCAGCTCCGCCACTTCCACCCCGCGCTGCTGGGCGAGGGCCCCGGCGTTAATCAGGTTCACTTGCTCGGAGAGCGCGGGTGTCAGGATTCCCTTGAGCACGGCGTTTTTCACCAGGTGAGTGTTCAGCTCCGCCAGCCCGCCGTCGTAACTAATCCGCACTTCACGGATTCTCTCGCCCGCAAGCTGAGCCAGAAACGCCCCCAGTTTTTCGCCGAGCTGGATGTAGGGTTCGAGCTTCTTGAACTCCTCGGGAGAAACCGCCGGAAGGTTGACGGCGTTGCGGGCCACGCCCGAGAGCAGGTAATCGCGCACTTGCTCTGCGATGCGGATGCCCACGATTTCCTGCGCCTCTTCGGTGGAGCCGGCAATATGCGGGGTGGCGATGACGCTCGGATGGCTCACGAGTTTCGAATCTTTGGGCGGCTCAGTCTCGAAGACGTCGAGCCCTGCACCGGCCACCCGCCCGCCTTCCAGGGCCGCCAGCAAATCCGCTTCGTTGATCAGTTCGCCGCGCGCGCAGTTCACGATGCGCACGCCGGGCTGGGCGAGCGCCAGGGTCCGGGCGTTGATCAGGTGGCGAGTCTCGGGCGTGGCGGAGGCGTGCAGGCTGATGAAGTCCGCCGACTTCAACACCTCTTCGAGCGAGGCCAGCTTCACGTCCAATTCGCCGGCCAGCAGGGAAGAAACGTAGGGATCGTAGGCGATGATCTGCATCTCAAAAGCTTTGGCAAGGCTCGCCACACTCGAACCGATTTGACCCAGGCCAATCAAGCCCAAGGTCTTCCCGCGCAACTCCATTCCCTCGAGCTTTTTCTTTTCCCAGCGGCCTTGCTTCATGGAGGCGTCGGCCTGGGGCAGGCGCCGGGCCAGCGCCAACAGCAGCGCCATGGTGTGTTCGGCCACGCTCTGCGCGTTGCCTCCCGGCGTGTTCATCACCACCACGCCTTTCTGGGTGGCGGCGTCCAGGTCCACATTGTCGACGCCCGTGCCGGCGCGCCCGATCGCGCGCAACCGCGCCGCGTTCGCGAGCAGTTGCGAGGTCACCTTGGTGGCGCTGCGCACCACCAGGGCGTCGGCGTCGCGAATTTCTTCGGCGACGTTGGCCCCCGGCTTCTTCGGCAGAAAGACCACATCCCAGGATTGCTGCTCGCGCAGAATTTCCACGGCACGTTCCGAAACGCTGTCTGCAACCAGAATTTTCATAAATCAGTTGTCAGTGGTCAGTTGTCAGTGGTCAGTTGTCAAACCACTTCGTGACCAGCTCCTTTTTCTTAAGGCTCTTACAAAGCGCGGCGAACCCGCAATTAAAATCGAGCTCTCCGTGTCCTTAAAGATTGAACACAGAGTTCACGGAGCATCTCAGTGACCTCTGTGTTTCATCTTTTCGGGCCACGGAGGACACAGAGAAAACCTTCGAGTCTGGAAAACATTTGGCGGCTTGAACATCAGGGTCCGCTGGATCAATCGCAAATCACCAATCGCAAATCACCAATCATCCTCACCCGGCATGGCGTAGGTAAACTTCCTGGACGGCGCGCACGCCGGAACCGAGCACCACGTCCTGTCCCAGCTTCACCAGCGCAATTTCCAGCGCCGCGAAGACTGCGAACAGGTCCGCGATATCGTAATAACCCAAATGCGCCAGGCGGAAGATCTGGCCTTTCATGCTGCCCTGGCCGTTGGCGATAATGGCGCCAAAGCTGGTGCGCAATTCTTTGACGATGGCGCCGGAGTCCATGCCTGGAGGCGCACAGATTGCCGTGGCGGCATTGGCGGGCGAAGATTCGGCAAAGAGCTTCAGCCCCAATGCCTGGGCGGCGGCGCGCGAAGCCTCCGCCAGCAGCGCGGCATTGGCGATCAGGTTTTCGCGCCCGATTTTCTTGATGTATTCAAGGGCCGCATGCAAGCCGATGATGAGCGTGGTGGCGGGAGTGTAAGCGGTCTCGCCCTTCGCCTGATTCTTGCGTTCCTTGGCAAAGTCAAAGTAGTAGCGCGGCAGTTTGGACTTGGCGATCAAGCCCCAGGCCTTTTCACTGACGCTCGCGAACGCCAGGCCGGGCGGAATCATTACGGCTTTTTGCGAACCGCCAATCACGATGTCAAGCCCCCACTCGTCGATGCGCAAGTCGGAGGTGCCGAGCCCGGTGATGGCATCGACCACCAGGGCGGTCTCGGGATAATTCTTTACGGCCTCGCCGAGTGCGCGCACGTTGTTCATCACGGCCGTCGAGGTTTCCGTAGCTTGGATGTACACCGCTCGGAACGGCCCGTCGCTCGCGAGCTTTTGCTTCATGGCGTCAATGTTCACCGGTTGGCCGTAAGGGGACTCCACTTTCACCGCCTCAATGCCGTAGGCCTGCGCCAGTCCTAACCAGCGCTCGCCGAATTTCCCGGCGGTGCCCACTAACATGCGCTCGCCGGGCGAGAGGAGATTGGACACCGAGCCTTCCATGGCGCCGGTGCCGGAACTCGCGAAAATCAGCACATCGTTCCGGGTATCGTAGTAATACTTCAGCAACGCCAGCGTTTCCGTCATGATCTTGCGAAACGCTTCCGTGCGATGGTGAACATTGGCCGCCGTCAGCGTGCGCGCTTGTGCTTCCATCAGCAACGGAGTGGGACCGGGAGTGAAGAGTCGTTCTTTAATGATGCCGGGCATGATCGTTTTCCTTTGGGGATTGTGAGTGGCTTCGGAAGAACCTGGGCGGTACTTGCGAGGCGTGCCGAGGGTCCTGTGTGGTTGAGCCGAAGCGCTACAGAATAAGGAAGTGACCTCCAAATGTCAAATCAAATTCCCCAACGGATTGGGCACCGGGCGATTGTCGATTGCTGCCGGTACTGACCCTCCCCATGCGCAATAGTATGGAATCAGAAGGACTTCCTGCAAAAAATCTCCTGGAACCATAATACTGACCCGGCGGCCTCCATCTTCCATGTCCTTTATTCTTCGACCTCGTGCCCAACGCCTTTCTCCTTTTGTTTCAATAACATTTAGGCATGCCAGCGATAAGTGGCTTATTTTTCTATAACATTTAGGGGTCGAGACGAATGTGACCAAGTCCTTTTTTTATCTCCTTTGTTTTCAGCAAACCATAGGGTAATACCTTCATTTTAGCATCCTTCTTTTCACTCTCAACCGATCTTATTCATTGTTCCTGTAAATTCCCTATTTTCAATGAGATACTCTTTTGCTGAGAGCATCGCGTCTCCACGAATTCCTCGCTAATTACTGCTTTTTCATCAACTTATAGGGTTATGAGATGCCTTCCCAGATTTCATTCTCGCCGGCTTGACGTTCGGCCATCAGCCTTCAGCCTAAGTCCCTGGCGCCTAATCCCCAGCACCTGACGCCAGGCCGTACTGCGCGATTCTACCCCGCCACAGTTCTCCACTTGATAACGTAGCTCGTTGATGACCAGAGTCAACCGGCGAGTGCTCCCTGGAGCATCTTGCGGTACTTGTGGAATGCCTGGCGGCCTGCCAGAGTGAGCCTCAGGAGTGTTTGCGGGACTTTCCCGCGATACGTCTTGGTGATCTCGACGTACCCTGCTTCCTCCAAGCGGGCCAGGTGACTCGAAAGGGTGCCCTTATTCAGCGCCGTCTCGTGCAGCAGATAGAGGAAGTCGGCTTGCTCGATGCCCGAAAGCAAGGCGACGATCATCAGGCGCGCGGGCTCATGGATAACCCGATCGAGCGTCGAGAGGTTCTTGGCCTGCTCGTTCATTCTGCCTCCTGCTCCGGAGGCCGAGTGCGACGAAGGTAAAGACAAAGTGCAATCCCGCCGGATACGAATAGAGTCAAGCCTTGGAACCCAAGGTGCAGCGCACCTTGCCATTCGCGGTCCAGCGGCAGCGTGGAAATCGCCACCCCGCCTCCGACCATCACTACCAGCACCACCCATCTCCACCACTCATCCAGCCTCGTCCCGAGGGCATACAGGAGTCCAAACATTACTGATGCCACCGCCGCCATCATAGAAGACGTCAAGCGGGGGCGTACGAATAGGCCCACAGCGATTGCAATGGCGCCAGCGATCGCGCCCGCAATCCAGGGCTTCGCTGCCAGGTCCCGATACTTCACGAACCCAGTGCGGGGATACGTGATGCGCTTCTTGAGGACTCTTACGCTATAGAAGATGGCCGCCGTCAGCACTAAAAGGCCAAGCGGCAGCGTACCCCGCGAGTGCCAAACCGAGTTTTCCGACGCCCTCGCCTGGAGCATCTCCAAAACTGCAAAGCCCAACCACTGAAATCCGACGCCCATCTCCCAGATCCCGTCGATATTCCGGTATCGCATGGGCCGGTGCACGTAATCATCCACTGTATCGAACATGGCGCCACCTCCACACCAACTAGTATGCATCACCAACTAGTTGGTGTCAATAGATTTCTTTTAGGACTTGGCGGTCTGGCGCAGACGGCCGCTTTTTGGCGCCTGGCGTCTCCGCTCCCGACTCTCTTACTGACGCCTCAATTTTCAGCCGGAAGATTCCGCGGTTTTTGCCAGCGCATAACTGGTGCTGCGGCCGCCCTCTGCATTGCGGACGAGTATGCCGCCTTGGATGAGTGCGGCAATATCACGCAGGGCCGTGTCGTGGGAACACTTTGCGAGCTTCGCCCATTTCGATGTGGTCAGTTTTCCCTCGAAGCCATCGAGGAGACGGTTGAGGACAAGGCGTTGCCTTTCATTCAGCCTAAAATCACCGATGGACTCCCAGAAGCGCGCCTTGAACAGGACGGTTCCCACAACGCTTTGCGCACCTTCAATTGCACGGCCGAGGCAGCCCAGGAACCAGGTCATCCAAGGCGTGATGTCCATGCCGCCCTTCTGGGTCTGCTCCAGAATGTCGTAATACGCGGCACGCTCCTGCCGGATCTGGGCGGACATGCTGTAGAAGCGTTGCGAGCTTCGTTCCGAGCGTGCGAGCGCCATATCGGAAATGGCCCGCGCGATGCGGCCGTTTCCGTCGTCAAAGGGGTGGATGGTGACGAACCACAAATGAGCTATTCCCGCCCTCACCACCCAATCTTTTTCCTCATTTCCATTGAACCAGGCAAGGAAGCGCTTTATTTCCGAATCAATCCGCTGGGCGGCGGGCGCCTGGAAATGGACATGCTCCCTTCCCACCGGGCCGGAGACAACCTGCATCGGGCCGCCGCTATCGTCCCTCCACGCGCCCACCCTGATCGGGCGCATCCCGCTCCGCCCCGTAGGAAACAGCGATGCGTGCCAGGCGAATAGTCTATCGATGGTAAGCGACTTTTCGTAGTGCCTGGTGGCGTCCAGCACCATTTCCACGATGCCCTCGACCTTCCGATCAACGGGTTTGAGGCCGCCAATGTCCATGCCCAGCCGGCGCGCGAGGGAGGAACGAACCTGACTCACGTCCAGGCGCTCACCTTCGATTTCGCTGCTCTTGAGGACGTCCTCGGTCAAGATTTCGAGAACAGCTTCCTGGCGGAGCTTAAAGCCCAATGCTTCCATGCGGCCCAGCAATCGGCCCTGCTCACGATGAACTAAGGCCAGTTGTTCCGCTAATTTCTCGCGATTCCACTGAAACCGGGGCCAAGTCTGGTCCTCATAGATATATATATTCATTCTACGCACTCCATGCGTAGATTATGGCCCTATTCTACGCAAGATTCAACAATGCCGGGTTAAAGCCCAGCGCTACTCCGTATGCTCCAAGGTGGCATCCTACGCGGCACGCTCCCGCCCTTTCCGAAATGATCGTGTACTTGGCTGGACAATCTTGGTGACTCCAGTTCTAATACGCGTATGTCCAAAAAACACAAGGAAGTTGTTCAAAAGCAATTCACCAAGACGGCGGAAGCCTTCTCAACGTTTGCGATGCGCGATACCCCGGAGGTTCTGAAGGAAAAGGTGGACTTTGCCAAACCCCAGCCCGCCGACGTGGTGCTCGATGTCGCTTGCGGACCGGGGACGTTTGCCCTGGCGCTCGCCCCGCGCGTGCGCTTGGTTCGGGGGATCGACCTGACACCCGAAATGTTGCGGCGGGCCCGCGCCTACCAAGCCGAAAAACAGATTTTGAACGCTGCCTTTGTACGCGGTGACGCCGAGCAGCTCCCCTTTCCCGCGGGCGCCTTCGATCTGGTGTCGTGCCAGTGCTCGTTTCACCACATGCCCAAGCCCCCACAGGTGCTGCGCGAGATGGTCCGCGTGGCCAAGCCCGATGGGCGCCTGGTGGTTATCGACCCCCTCGCGCCGGAGAGCGACTCGAAATACGAAATCTACAACCGCATCGAGCAATTGCGCGACCCCTCGCACGCGCTCACCCTGCGCCTCACCGAATTCTTGCGGCTGTTTGACGAAGAGGGCTTGGAGATATTGCGCCAATCGGTTCGGCGGCGGCCACGCTCTTTCAACAACTGGATGCTGCGCGGCGGCCACGCGCCCGGCACCAAGCGCTACCTCGAAACCCGCAAGCTCCTGGAGGATTCCATGGCCGGCGACCGAGGCGGCTTCTCGGCCCAGAGCCTGGGTGAAGACATCCAAATTGTTCACAACGAGGGAATGTTCTTGCTTGCGAAGAAGGTAGATAGTGGGCCGTAGAGAGTAAGTCTCCCGGAAGAGCGGCAGGGGGGGCAATTTGGTGTAGAGGCGGCTTTACGCCGCCATTTGGCGAGGTAAACTCGCCGCTACAACATCAAATTGACCCCGTACCGGAAGGGCCTGATATTCGAAATACTCCCGCGCGAAGTCCGGGCTAATTTTTGTGCAACTTGTCCTGCGGGTCGAGCATCTCTATCTATATCCAGACGCAAAGGGCGTATTAGGCATTTCCCCGGTGGCAGCTTATTTGGTACTATGAACATTGCGCAGGGCTAAGCAGGCGGGTTGGGTCCAAACCAGAGAAAGAGCGAGACCATAAAGTTGAGACGTGGGAGAAATTATCGGCACAAGTACTGGGTGCACGCCCTGATTGTGGGCGTATTGCTCACGGGTGAAATCCACCTCGTCACCGCCGAAATCTTTCACCACCATGCCGAAGCCGCAAGAGTCTGCCAGATTGAGCACCATGGTGGAACTTACTTGCACGCCGGCCAGGAACTCACTCCACTCTGCCCCCTTTGCCAGATCGTTCGTAGCGGTTCGGTTCGTCCCGCCGTCCAATCGTCTGTTCAAAAGCCGGAACGGGAATCCACTTATCAGCCTGTAACTCGACAGGCAAATTATTCCCCCCACCTCACGCCATTGCTCCAAGCCCGCGCCCCTCCCCTCTCCTGAAAGCTCCCCCCATCTCAATTCGAAGCAAAAATTCTCATGAGCCTCAAGGAGGAGACCATATGGTTGGTAAGCGCACATCATTATTCATTCTGATTTTGTCTCTCGGGATCACCGCTTTTCCCAGTTGGGTTGCCGGACAGGGGAGCGGAGTGGTCAAGGGCACGGTGAAGGACCCTTCGGGCGCCGTTGTCCCCGACGCTACAGTGATAATTTACAATCCCGTCACGGGCTTTGACCGCACGGTTTCCACGGATGCTTCGGGCAGCTTCACCTTCACCAACATCCCCTTTAATCCGTATCACCTCACCGTTGCCGCGACAGGTTTCACTCCGCATGTGCAAGACGTAGACCTCAACTCTGGGGTGCCCCTTAATCTAAACATCAACCTGGAACTTTCCGGCGGAACGACGGAGGTGACAGTGACCACCGATGCTTCGGATCTGATCGAGGTGGATCCCACGACCCACACGGACGTGGATCGAGCCCTCTTCGACAAGCTCCCTCTGGAAAGTCAGTCGTCGTCCATTAGCTCCCTCGTTACACTTTCCACCCCCGGAATCGCCGCGGATTCGAATGGTCTGTTCCACGGAATGGGAGATCACGCCGAAAACTCGTTTAACGTCGACGGCCAGCCCATCACGGACCAGCAAAGCAAGGTCTTTTCAAATCAGATTTCCCTTGACTCGCTCCAGTCATTGGAAGTGCTTCCTGGCGCGCCGCCGGCGGAGTTTGGGGGCAAGACCAGCGTGGTGATTGTGGCGACCACGCGTTCCGGCATGGGGGAGACTACACCGCATGGCGATGTGAAGGGTACTTACGGGACCTTTGGGACTGCGAACGCTGGATTCGATTTCGGTTACGGCGGAAAAAACTGGGGTAACTTCATCTCGGCCAATGGGTTGAACACTACCCGGTTTCTGGATGGGCCGGAATTTAACATCCTGCACGACCGGGGTAATGAAGAGAACCTGTTCGACCGCTTCGACTTTAAGCCCTCGGACAAGGACACGATCAATTTGAACTTCCAGTTTACGCGCTCCTGGTTCCAAACCCCTAATTCCTATGACGCGCAATACGACACGGCATGGAACGGGTTGGTCGTTGACAACAGTGGCCTGAGTCCCACCGGGTTGGTCGTAGGCTCTACCGATCAGCGTTCGCAGATCAAGACGCTTGACATTGCCCCCTCTTGGACGCGTCTGCTCAATGCCAACACCGTGTTCACGTTGGGAGGGTGGGTGCGCCAGGATCGATACCACTACTACCCGAGCGGCGATCCTTTCGCCGACCTCCAAGCTGCTCTTCAGCTCCAGACTATTGGCCAGACTCGCCGGCTGACCAATGCGGGCGGTCGCGCCGAGGTCTCTTACGTGAAAGGCATCAACAACCTGAAGGCGGGAGTAGTATTTCAGCACACGTTTCTGACGGAAGACGACTCGTTCGGGGTGGTCGATCCCACTGCCAATGCTCCGTGTTTGAATGGCGACGGGAGTGCGTATACAAACCCGGGGCTGACCGATCCGGCAAATTGCACCGGCCTCCTTCAGGTGAATCCGGGTTTTATACCCATCCTGGGCTGTTACGATTTGAGTCGAACGGCGTCACTGCCGGCCTCCGACGGTTGTGCGAATCCAACCAGCGGCCTATACGCCTACAATGTTCACTCCGACATTAAAGAGCTGGCCCTCTTCGTTCAAGACTCAATTACCTATAAGAACTGGAACTTCAACCTCGGCCTGCGGGGCGATTTATACCGGGGCATTTCCGATGCCAGCCAAGTGCAGCCCCGCGTGGGTGCCGCTTACAACATCAGAAAAACCAGCACCGTGCTCCAGGCTTCGTATGCCCGCATCATGGAAACGCCGTTCAACGAGAACCTGATCCTGGCGAGCAACGGATGCACCGATCCCGTGATCAACGCGCTCATGTCATCGACCATCAGTCCATGTGTCACCACCACGCCGCTAAGCCCCGGCGCCCGCAACGAGTTCCACGTCGGCCTCCAGCAAGCCTTCAGCAAATACCTGGTGGTGAACGGCGAATACATCTGGAAGTACACGCAAAGGGGTTTCGACTTCAGCATCCTAGGCGACTCACCGATTACTTTTCCCGTCGAGTGGGCCAAATCGAAAATCCCGGGATATGCCATCCGCGCCAGCGTCCCGAACACCCATGGCTTCACGGCGTTTGTGGTCATGTCCAGCGTGGCGGCGCGCTTCTTTGGACCGCAGGTCGCTGGCGTCGGGGCCGCGCCGGGAGGGAGCCAGGTATTTCGAATCGACCACGACGAGCACTTTAACGAGACCACTCACGTGCAATACCAGCCCTGGAAGCGCGGCCCCTGGGTGGGCTTTAACTGGCGCTACGATAGCGGCCTGGTGGCCGGCCCCATACCGTGCGCGGGCGGAAATTGCGCCAATGGGCCGAACGGGACCGACTCCGTGGTGGATGCGTCGATCATCACGCCGGATCAACAGTACCAGGCCGGACTCTCTTGTGGCGGCGTGTTTGCAACTCCGACGATGGGGATCACCTCAAGCCTCGGATACGGCGTGTGCCCGGCGAATGAGTACGCTTCCAAGTATGTAAAGATACCGGCGGCAGGCGCCGAAAATGACGATCACAACCCACCCCGCATCGCCCCCCGCAACCTCTTCGACCTCTCGGTGGGGGAAGACAACCTCTTCAGGGGTGACAAATACAAGTGGAGCCTCCGCTTGACAGCAGTCAACTTGGCGAACAAAGAGGCGCTCTACAACTTCATTTCCACCTTCAGTGGAACCCACTACGTGACACCGAGAGCCTTTACGGCGGAACTGGCGTTCCACTTCTAACTTTAACTGCATCCTTGATTCAGGCCCCGGACCGGACAAAACTCCAATCCGCCGGGGCCTGCCTGGATTCTTACGTGGTAGACTCTAACTGCTCCCGCAGTTCTTTGTCTTTGGCGGCCACTTTTCTCGCCTTCCTGTGCATCCCCTCGCGCCGATCGACATTGGCCATAGAAGTCGGGCGAAGTTAAGTGGGGAGGGCAGGGGCTTCTGCCCATATTCGCTGCTCATAGGGTTAGCTACATTTAGCCTTATAATTATAATATCGTGACAAGATAGTTGACTTCTCAACTCGTACTGGCCTAAAACGGTGAGAGGAAACAAGTTCCTCCTCCGGCCCGCCAGCCCCGGGCTAGGTCTACCAGTACGGGGGAAGAGATGAGGTGGTTGCTGCGTAGTTTCAGGTTTGGGGACTTGAAATAGCGATCCCCATCTCCCCTTGCGGGTCGCGGGATCATTTCGGGAAAAGGGGAAATGCTAACTATGAAAGCAGCACCCAGGACTACGCAAAAAATGGCAAGGCAAGCCTTTGGATTGTTGCTGGAAATGCGCGAGCGCGAAAATGCCCATCAACTTCTGACCCAAGCCAACGCCCTTCTGGAAATGCTGGTGCGGCAAAAGGAGGTCAATTCCGCGCCCATCATGCTCTCCGTTCGTGTGATGCAATTGCGCAAGTCTTAGACGCCAGTCCACACGAGGATCGATATGCAAACCCGTGTATGCAAAATCTTGGGGATCCCTATACCTGATCCTCAACTGCCGATATTCCTCTTTTCGGGACCGGGTTTTGTGGGATTTCCCTGCGGGGGAACCGTTCTCAGGCAGGTCGCCCCGGAGGGCCCCAGCGCACACCACGGGTGGGGTTAAGGGCCTTCCCAGCGGGAAGGCCCTTGTCTGCACAAGCTACGAACGTATCGGGCGCATGGCTTAGCCGCTCCGGCTTGGAACCTCAAACCCGCTAGGCTGCGTCCACACTTCACCTTCGGCGCGGCGAGGGTGGATCTTTGGGCAATCTCCGGAATTCCGTCCCGCAGCGGGAGGCTATTCCGGCGTGGGCGTGGCCGCGCTGGGCACGGGCGCCGGAGCAACTTCCTGCGTCGCCTTGAGCTTGGCCATCTCGCGCTGCAGTTCGGTCGCCAAGTCCTCGAGGATCCGTAGTTGCTCGGTGCGGCGCTGAACCAGGGATTCCAGGCGCGTCACTTGGCGCTGCAGTTTGTGATTCTCCCGCCGAAGATAGATGAAGCTGCCGCCGGGGACCCCGATCGTCGTTCCCGCCCCCCCTTCCTTTCCCAATTCTCCCAGTTTGAGGTCGGGCAAAGGCGCCAGCCGGGACTGGGTTTGTTTGATCAGCGCATCCAGATCCTTCCGCTCCGCGCCCGGCGGACAAAGCTGCCGGAGGGCATTGAGCCGCGCCAGGTCGGGATTATTGCGTCCCCTTTCCCAGTGCTGGACCGCTCCTTTGGTGGCATTCAACAACCGGGCCAAACCCTCCTGGCTTACCTCGATGCGTTTTCGAACCCGGCGAACAACTTTCGCTGCAGTCAGTGTTTCCATACTAGCTTACCTCGCTTTCAAAATAGTTCTTGACAAAATTAAAATTCTAGCCTAGAATTTTTGGGTCTGCTCGCGGGGTCTTGCCGAGGATCCGCCTCGGGCAAACCTCCGTTCCACTTGCGCTCGCTCCCGCCACGGCGAGCCACTTTTTCCCTCCGGTCCTCTGATCGGGGAGAGCTGTGCTTGATGGGGTAACTTGTTATGGACGATACTCAAGGTGTAATTTACGAAATTCATGATGCTCGATTCTTCATAACCCGCCCGGCTCGGCCGGTGTACCCGGAATCCTGTCTCTGGGGATCCCGTGGGGCGAAGGGGTTCAGCCGGACTCCCGTTTTCGCAGGAAGGGAGTCGCTCGCAGTCCCTCCCCGCGGCAGCGTTCCCCCCACCCATCGGGAGGGGCCTTTTATGGGCGTGGCCTACCCTCTGCTGGCGCATTCTCGGCTAGGGTGCTCGCCAGAATTCGCTTTCCACGCTGCCTATCATACCACGTCCTGCAAATTTCGGAGCAAGACAAATCAATGTCCAGACAAAAAATCTGGAGGTCACCCCGCTTTCCGGCCCGCCGTCCCCCTTCCGCGGCCTTCTAGCCCAGCGCCAGCAGCGCCCGCCCCCGTTCGGGAAGGGGTGGCGCCCCGCTCCTGGGGAATTTCCTATGATCACGGGTTTCCTAATCGCTCCATCCCAGAAAAGGACTAACTACATGTCTAATCATATACATCCCTTGCCTCTGCTTGCGAACCTTCCGCCCCGGCCCCCCTCCGCGCCTTGTGGCGCACTCGCCGCCCAGCCTTGCCTGGCCCCCGTCCCTGCTGTCCCCGGGCCGTCCACGCCGTCCGCCGTTCCCCTGCCGGAAAAGCCGGCCACCGCCCCCCCGGCCCCCCGGCAGTCAGCGAGGTGCTCGGTAAAGGGCTGCGTTTTCCCCGCCCCCTCCAAGGGTGGGGTGATGTGCCGTTACCATGAACTCCTGCACTCAGGCGCGGAAGCGGGGCTTTTTGCATCACAACAGCCAACGCTATTGTTGTCGCTCCAAGCCCCCTTCGGCATTCCCGACTACGAGCCCGACGATTCTCGCCAGAAGGATCGAAAACGGCAGGCCGCGGAGCGCGAAGAGTTCCTCATGGACGAAGCCGCCTAGCGCGGATTAACGCCGGCATCCCGGCATACGATGCGGAGTTTGGGTGGGGAGCCTGTTTCGGTGGCGAAACGGCAGCAGTGCAACCAAGATACTCCCGCGGCCTTCATCTGCTGAGCGTGCACGGGATGCTCATTCGACCCAGACGGGACTGAGGTTTGCCTTATTTTATGGGAATTTCTTGACAGGTGGTGCGGAAGGGGGGATTCGAACCCCCACGCTCTTGCGAGCGTCAGCCCCTCAAGCTGGTGCGTCTGCCAGTTCCGCCACTTCCGCACATGAGGGCTGAAAGAAAGCTCTCAGCGTTCAGCCGTCAGCAATCAGCTAGAACCGTCCTGGAAACGAACGCTCCGCGGACCAGCTAACCATTGCCCAGCCTTCGCTTTTGCTGACCGCTGAGAGCTGATCGCTGAATGCTGCTTTACCTACTTCTTCACGGGCGCAGGGGCCGCCGGGGCGGATTTCGCCGGTACGTTCCCCAACACCGAGCCGCCGCTCGTGCGCCCGGAGTGAACGTAAAGGGTGATCGAGGTGAGGATGAAAAGCAATCCCAGCACCCAAGTGGCTTTGGCCAAAAGGGTGACGGAGCCACGCGGACCAAAGGCCGCCTGACTGGTCCCCCCGAAGGCCGCCGTGATGTCCACATTCTCGCCGCCCTGGAGGAGCACTCCTCCGATCAGCAGCAGGCAAATCAAGACGTGTAAGACTTCGACAAGATGGATCATTCGCTAAGCCCTCAGCTAACGGCTTACAGCTAACAGCCGACAGCTAACAGTTCCTCGCAATTTGAAATACCCGGATTACAGTCCGAGTCCCGGATGTCGTGCTAACAACCACGAACTTCTGACTGTCGGCTGTGAGCTGTCGGCTGTCAACTATTTATAATTTATCAAAGCGGTAAACGAATCCACTTTCAGACTCGCCCCGCCCACCAGTGCGCCGTCAATCTCTTCCTGAGCCATGAGCCCGCGAATATTGTCGGGCTTCACGCTGCCGCCGTAAAGAATACGCACGGCACTCGCTTCTTCGTCGCCGAACTTTTCCCGCGCCAGCCCGCGCAAAAGGCGATGACTTTCCGCCGCCATTTCCGGCGTCGCGGTGCGCCCCGTGCCAATCGCCCAGACCGGCTCGTAAGCTATTATAATACGGGAAAAATCGGAGGCGGTCAATCCGGCTAATCCGCCGTCGAACTGGGTTTTCAATACTTCCTCCGTGCGGCCGGATTCGCGCTCCGCCAGGGTTTCGCCGACACACACAATGGGGGTAAGGCCCGCGGCCAGAGCCGCCTTGAGCTTGCGGTTCACCTGCTCGTCGGTTTCGCCATGATCGTGGCGGCGCTCGGAATGGCCGATGATGACGTGGGTGCAGCCGGCGTCCACCAGCATCGCCGCCGAGATGTCGCCGGTGTGCGCACCTTCCTTGTCCCAGTGCATATCTTGCGCGGACACCGCAACCTTCGATCCATCGGCCGCCTCCGCCGCCGCGGCCAAGGCCGTGAAGGGCGGCGCTACCACGACTTCACAGTGCTCGGCTTGCGCCGCCACCGGCTTGATCATCTCAATGAAATGCTCCGCGTCCGAGATGGTCTTGTACATTTTCCAATTACCAGCTATTACGGGTTTGCGCATGTAGATGAGTCCTTTGATTTAGTTGTCAGTCGTCAATTGTTAGTCGTCCGTGGTCAGTTGTCAGTCGCACGGCATGTTCCCCGAAGGGGAACAATATCATTAGCCGTAGGTGAAACCTATGGACATGTACGATCCAACAAGAATTCCTTGCTACCCGGAAGGGGTCCAATATCGTTTGCCCCAACGCCGTGCGAAACCCAATTCAACCCCTTCGGGGTTAAGGAGTTTTTGGGCGGTTCGCACCCGTGGGTTTCACCCACGGCTAATGATATTGGACCTCTTCGAGGTCCAATAAGCGCGACGGACAACGGACCACCACCAATTGCCTACTTATCCGTCAAGGCCGCGACGCCCGGCAGGGTGATTCCCGAAAGGAACTCGAGCGAAGCTCCGCCGCCGGTCGAGATATGGGTGATCTTCGCCTCCACTCCGGCTTTTTTCACCGCCGCCACGGAATCTCCGCCTCCCACCACCGAAACCGCGGAGGAATCAGCCACGGCGCGGGCGATGGCCATGGTGCCTTCCGCGAACTGGGGAATTTCAAAAACTCCCATCGGCCCGTTCCAAACGATGGTTTTAGCCTTGGCGATATGGACGGCGTAGTCCGCGCGCGTGGCCGGCCCGATATCCACTCCCAGGCGGTTGGGGGGAATGCTGCGCGTGGGCGCCACTTCTGCCGCCGCACTGGCATCCAGCTTCTCCGCCACGATGTGGTCAACGGGCAGGCGGAAGTCGATGCTGCGGCGCTCGGCGAATTGCAGCAGGTCGCGAGCCAAGCCGAGCTTATCCTCCTCGACCTTGGACAGCCCCACTTCCACGCCCTGCGCCTTCAGGAACGTGTAGGCCATGGCGCCGCCAATCAGGACGCTGTCCGCAAATTTCATCAGGTTTTGCAGCAACTCGATCTTGTCGGATACCTTGGCGCCACCGATGATGGCCACATAGGGCCGCTCGGGATGTCCCACCGCTTTGCCCAGGTATTCGAGCTCTTTCTCCATCAACAATCCCGCCGCGCAAGGGGAAAGGTAGTGAGTAATGCCCTCCGTGGAGGCGTGGGCGCGATGCGCAGAACCGAACGCGTCGTCCACGTAAACCTCGGCGAGCGCGGCCAGCTTCTTCGCAAATTCCGGGTCGTTCTTTTCTTCCTCCGGATGGAAGCGCAGGTTTTCGAGCAAAAGCGCATCGCCGTCTTGGAGCGCTTTCGCCGCGGCTTCAGCTTCCGGACCGATGCAATCGGCCGCGAAGGCCACCGGCTTGCCGAGCAGTTGCGCCAGGCGCGTGGACGCGGGTTTCAGGCTCATTTTGGGATTGGGTTTGCCCTTGGGCCGGCCCAGGTGCGAGGCCAGAATCAGCCGGCCGCCGCGCTCCACGATGTACTGAATGGTGGGCAGCGAAGCTTGGATGCGTGTGTCATCCGTGATTTCGCCGGCGTCGTTTAAGGGCACATTGAAATCCACGCGCATGAAAATGCGCTTGCCTTTAAGGTCGAGGTCACGTACAGAAAGTTTAGCCATAGTATTAGCTCCAAATGAATGTCATCCATCGATGGAAGGAAGGCAGAAGGCGGAAAGCAGAAGGCGGCAACCAACCTATGATGGCAGGAAACGTTCCGGACTTTCCATCATTTTGCCGAGCATCCTTCCCAGTTCTTCGTACTTGCCAACCAATTGACTTAAGGTTTCCTTTGAAAGATACCCGCAACCGCAGGCGAACTCCAACCACACTTGTGTCTCGGTGGCCTCAGCATCGGAGTCGGCGAGTTTGCTTACGAACATGTTTGGATATTGCCGTTTCCGGAATCCTTCAGCGATGTTGGCGGCCACACTTCGAGAAGACCGTCGAATCTGGCTCGTGAGGGAATAGCGCTCGTCCGGTGGAAATGGCTTCGTTAGTTCAAAGATGTCCATGGCGAGCTTAAAGGCAAGGTTATAAACCCTCAGATCTCGAAAGCCACGAAGCATTGCGCCACTCCCCGCACGATCACTTAACCCTTATGACTGCCTTTGTTCCTCCGCAACCTGAACACACGGCAGTTTTGCGAATGAACTCAGCAGAGAAGCCCAACGGTTTTGTCGCCTGCTGCGCTTGCTGGCGTCTAGCTAGATGCAAGGCTTCCGCTATGCAGTCATTGCAGAAGGCGAACCCACGGTGCTCCCGCAGATAATTGACGATCTTCTCGGGCACGGTCACACCCATCGATTCGCCGTGGGGCGGTATCCGCCTTCTGCTTTCGGCCTTCTGCCTTCTGAGTTCTGCCTACCGCTTTCGGCCTTCTGCCTTCTGAGTTCTGCCTACCGCTTTCGGCCTTCTGCCTTCTGAGTTCTGCCTACCGCTTTCGGCCTTCTGCCTTCTGAGTTCTGCCTACCGCTTTCGGCCTTCTGCCTTCTGAGTTCTGCCTACCGCTTTCGGCCTTCTGCCTTCTGAGTTCTGCCTACCGCTTTCTGCCTTCTGCCTTCCGTTCTTCTACAGTCCTTTCGCCGCCACAAAATTGATCAGGTCGCGGACGCGGCAGGAGTATCCCCACTCGTTGTCGTACCAGGCGACGACTTTCACCAAGGTGCCGTCAATGACTTTGGTGAAGCCGGCATCGACCATGGACGAGTGCGGGTTGCCGGTGAAGTCCTTGGAGACCAGTTCCTCTTCAACGTACTGAAGGATTCCCTTCATGGGGCCTTCCGCAGCCTTCTTAAGGGCGGCGTTTACTTCCTCGGCAGTGGTGGGCTTCTCGACCAGGGCCACAAGGTCAACCACCGATACGTCGGGCGTGGGGACGCGCATGGCGTATCCATCGAGCTTGCCCTTGAGTTCGGGTATTACCAGTCCAATGGCCTTGGCGGCGCCGGTGGTGGTGGGGATCATGCTCAAAGCCGCCGCCCGCGCCCGCCGCAAGTCTTTGTGCGGCAGGTCCAGGATGCGCTGGTCGTTCGTATAGGCGTGAATCGTGGTCATCGATCCTTTGAGGATCTTGAAGTTGTCGTGGATGACCTTCGCCGCCGGGGCCAAGCAGTTGGTGGTGCAAGAAGCATTGGAGAGAATATTATGCTTGCCGGCATCATACATATTATCGTTGACGCCCAACACAATGGTGACGTCTTCGCCCTTCGCCGGGGCGGAGATGATGACCTTTTTCACCGTGCCTTTCAGGTGCTTCTTGGCGTCGTCGGCCTTGGTGAACAGGCCGGTGGACTCGACCACGACCTCAATGCCGAGCGAGGACCAATCGAGCTCAGCGGGGTCCTTCACTTTGAAGACCCGAATCGACTTGCCGTTGACGGTAATGGCATTCTCGCTGAAGCTGACGGCGGCGTCGAAAATGCCGAAAACCGAATCGTACTTCAACAAATGGGCCAGAGTCTTGGGATCAGTAATATCGTTTACAGCAACGATTTCGATCCCGGGGTCGTTCACGGATGCGCGCAGAAGGTTTCGGCCAATGCGCCCGAAACCGTTGATTCCAACCTTAACAGACATGATTGCTACCTCCAGTGTAGTTCCACAGATTTGACGTAAATCAAAAATTCTATTCGGCCTTCCAAACTAAGTCAAAGCTAAAAGGGTTTTGGGACAGATTGTCCATAGATTGACATGCGCGAAAAAGCTCAACACATGGCTAGAACAGCAAGGCGCCGCACCCTTGATTCCAAAGGTAAATACCACCCGATTGCGCGGACCTTTCCCCGGCCCTCAGGCCCCGCGCGGCTGGGGTTGTAATGCCTCGCCTGGTCCGATAGAATCCCTGTCGCTTTCATACTCAGCGGCCGTGAGCGATGATCTCCAAAGTCCCTGACTTGCCTTGGAATCTCATGAGCCGAGCCACACAGAGGAAATTCCATGATGAAGAACTATGGCGAGAAGATGCTCGTTTTTGTCCTGTTAATTTCGGCCTGCGGCGCCGCCGTCGCCGAACCGCCCGCGAACGGGGCGCGCGACCTGCTGCAAGCCGGTACGGGAAGCTATGGTTGCTCAGCGCCAGACATTGCCCACTACGTAGCGCGCCGGGCGGCCGGCCCGATGACGATTGACGGCCGGCTGGATGAGCCGTCCTGGCAGATGGCCGAGAAGTCCGGGCGGTTTGTCGACATGGTCTCGGGCGCGCCCGGCTTTTATGACACGCGCGCTGCGGTTTTGTGGGATGACCAATACCTTTATGTCGGAATGTGGCTGGAAGAGCCCTACGTGGAAGCCCATCAGACCAAAACCGGGTCGCTGATTTTTCTGGAGAATGACGCCGAGGTCTTCATCGACGGTGGCGACGCCTATTCGGAATTTGAGATCAATGCCCTCGGCACCACCTATCAGGTCTTCTTTATTTGGAGGGACGCTTATCAGAAAGGTGGCCCCTTCGACGTTCCGGAGTTCGACGTCATGAAGCATCAGGCGCTGACCTTTGGCGGGGATTTCGATCGGGCGGACAAATCTTTCTGGACCGGAACGCACCCGCGCGGGCTGCGCTGGGCATTTCTCGACTGGGCGTATCCGGGCCTGCGCCACGCCGTCCACCTAGACGGGAAGATCAATGACAACTCGGCCGCCGACAAAGGCTGGACGGTGGAACTGGCTTTCCCCTGGCAGGACTTGAAACCTCTGGCCGCGGGGCGGTCATTGCCTCCGCGCGACGGAGACGTGTGGCGGATTTTCTTCGGCCGGTTCGAATTGCTTAAACCCGGCGGCGCGGAGCTGAACCCCCACCCGGCCTGGGTGATGAGCCGGCACGCTGTCTATGACACCCACATCCCGGAATGCTTCCCCTACATCCAGATGTCCAATAAAACCGTGGGGCAGTAGGTGGGGGATTTATCTCGATAAGTTATTGAAAACAAAAGGGAAGAAAGGATACTATAAATAAATATTTTAGAATCAGTGAGTTGCCTGATTTTGCGATGGGCTTTCATAGATTGTGATCGGCATTAATGGATTGTCAACTATTATCAAGCAACTGGAATCGCGTCCGGAACCCATCCGTATCTTGTGCCCACCAGTCCGATGAAGTAGGGACGCCATCATGCCCTCAAGAGAGGCGACGCGATTTTAAGCTTCCCGTCCCCTGCCGATTCGCCCGCCCCTTCAAACGCTCAATACTGCTTCACGCTCACCACCTGGTCGCCGTCGAAGGTGACGAAAAGAACGTGGGGAGGGAGGCCGTAGATCCAGTCTTCCTGCTCCGAGCCGTTCCGCACCTCGCGCACGCGCCGGTCCGGCGAGCCTTTCGCGGAAAGCACTGCGTCGCGGTCCATTCCGACGATTACGTTGTGGTTCTTGATGGCTTCCTTGACTGCGGGGGGGACATTCGGCGAGTACAACACCGTGGGCGAGTGACGTTCGAAGTCGAGGACGCCGGAGAGAATCTTCTTCAACTCCGGGACGGTAAGGTCCGGAAGGGTCTTGCCAAAATCCAACGTGATCGAGGAGCCGAAGGCGGTGGCCGGTGGTTGTCCCACCGGGGCAACCGACATTCCCCCATCGATCTCGATGTGCTGGTACCACTTCTTCCCGGATTTTCCGCCCCCATTGACTTCGAAAATGACTTGGTTCGACCTGAACTCGATCTTGGTGATTTCGGCAGGCGTGCCCGGTTGCATGGCCATGCCGTTGTTGTGCATTTCCTTTTGGGCGTCCGCCTGATCCAGCTTTCCCTGCGCATCGAGGCGCACGCCCCTCTTCCCGCGCGGCAGGGGGACTTTGGTGACCCCCACTTCCTTCAGGAGTCCACGGATGATATCAATGCGGGCATTGCGATCCATGCCCTCTTTGGGAAAAGCGCAGGGAACAACGAGAAGGAGGATGGCCGTCCACAAGCTCCGGCAGAGCCAACTCCGGTTGGCTCTTTCAGGGCGGACGGGAGTCTCGAAGCGCCAGGCGGACATGGGAGTCAGTCTCTCTTCGCCTCTTCCCCGGGGGGAATCGAAAAAATTGTGATCGGCCGGTCGTGCCAAGGCAACGTCACCGGAGCAAAAAGCAGAGCTTTCATTTCCTCAGTCGTATAGATGCTTTTTGTAAACGAGAGGTACACGATGCCAACGAGGATTGCTCCCATCGCCAGCAAGCCGCCTTCCGGGCCGTAGGGGCCGCCGGTCAGCCAAATGGGTCCCCGCACGCGCGCGGTAAGGATGCTGCCCGGAATGATAACGCCGCTGACCGGCAGGCCCAGGAAAAAGCCCATGAGGAAATTCCAGATAAAATGCATCCCGATGGGCATCCACAAGGCGCGCGTTCGCAAGTAGGCAATGCAAAAGGGGATTCCAACCAGCGCGGTGTTCAGGGTGGAGATCCATGACGCATGCGGGTTGCCGAGATGGACAAGGCCAAACAACGCCGAAGTGGCAGCAATGGCCCCCGCGGGAGTGATCGACTCCGCCAGGCGCTGAAACGGGTATCCGCGAAATGTCGCCTCCTCAAAGGTCGCCGCTACGGCAAACAACACGAACGTGAAGGATCCCGCGCGCAACATTGCATGGGGAGTAAACGTGAAGTGCGCGAAGCCGCAAACCCACTCCAGCGCGACCGTGACCGACAGCATGGCGGCGCCCACTGCCAGGCCGTGGCCCAGTTCCCTCCCCCACCGAGGGTGAAACGCCAAGCCCACGGACCCCAGAGGCCGCCGGTCGAAAACCGCCGTCATCAGCTTGTATGCGGCAAGAAGCGCTACCAGGCCCCCCAGGCTCTGCCAAAAGGCCGCCACGTATACGGTGGGATGAACCTTCAGGATGAGAAAGATGGTTTTCAGCGTCTCCGCCGTGAGCACGATAGCCGCGAACACCAGCAGGACGGAAAGAAAGAATCGCCAGATGGGGCGCAGCCGATCGTCCGCAATAAACCTGGCGGTCGAATTCATCGCGCTCCCCGGGTTCGTTCCACCTGGTCGGCGTGTACCTCCAGCCCGGTGCTCGAGATGCCAAAGTTGATCACCTGCCCGCCCATTTGGGTCAGGGCGTTCTCGACGGCGGGCTTGGTCCCCGTGCGCACCATGAAGACCACGCATCCGCCGCCCCCCGCCCCGCACACCTTGGCGGCCATGGTTCCCTGCTTCTGGGTCTGTTCGATCATGCGGTCGATCTTGGGGGTGGAGATGCCTTTGAAATTGCGCTTGCGGTTTTCCCACTCCAGCGCCAGCAACTCCGCCACGTCGTTCCAGTCCCGCGCCAGCAGCGCTTCACGCATCTGGCTGGCGATGGTGGTGATCTGGTCAAAATTCTTGAGGACGTGCTCGTCGTTGTCGATGTGGGATTTCATGACCTCCCAGTTATTGATGGCGGAATTGCGCGGTTGCCCGGTGTAGCAAAGCACAAAGCGCTTTTCCAGGTCGGAAAAGGGCAGAGGCAGTCGTTCGACCTTCACGCCGTCGCGTTCCAGATGGACGGAATTGGCGCCGCCGTATAGCGCCGGGAAGTAGTCCTGCCAGCCGGTGGGCACGCGGATGACAATGGCCTCCACGTTTTTGGCAATCTCCAGGATCGTGCTGCGCGTGCAGCGCTTGCCCGTGACGCGCGCCAAGCCTCCGCACAGGGCAATATTCAGCGCCGAGGAGCCTCCCAGACCGGCGCCGGCCGGCACCTGCGAACTCGTCTTGATATTCAAACCGCGCCGGGGCTCAAAAAACATCACGAGTTCCCGCAGCAAGGGGAGCTTCGAAACGCCCAGAGAAAGGTCGGTGAGGTTTTCCCAGCTTTCCCGCAATTCCTGGTCCTGCGAGATCAGGACGATGCGCCGGTCCGCGCGGGTGTCAATCACACATGAGGCATAACATCGTATGGCAATATTAACTGTTTGTGCTCCGGGATGAAAAAGGTAGAGCGGCCAGATATCCACCGTTCCGCCCGCCAAATCAACGCGGGCGGGGGCGCGCGCTTCAACTCGCATGGGGTCTCCTTAAGTTTCGGTGTCCTTGGTCCCTTGTCCTTGGTCCGTAGTCCATGGTCAGTCGCCCGTTGTCGGTAAGGGGCCATGGGAAAAGCGAGCTGATCAACGCCGACTGATTACTGAAGACTGAAGACTGAGAACTGACAACGGACCAAGGACAAAGGACCAAGGACGTCTTTTCTATTCCTGCGTCACCTGCATCGTTTCGTCGATGGAAAGACTCGGCCAACTGGCTTTGGCGGGGTCGGAGGGCCGGGCCGTAATTTTGAAATGTTGGCCATCATCCACCTCCGCAGTGTAACTGTAGCCGCGCCGGTTCGCACCGGAAAACGTAATCGAGCCGTCCTGCTGGAGTTCGTCAACCGAGACGTAGGAACCATGACTCGCCAAATACATCCTCTCGGCCTGCGCGATGGCCAGCAGGTCGCTCTTGACTCCCACCACGTCGATGGTCTCGGCGGGAGGTTGCGCGCCGGCGGGTCCCTGCGAGTACTGCGACTTCATCACAAACCAGATGATCGCCACGACGATCACCAATCCCAGAATGGCTCCGCCTGCTTTCATGGTTCCCCCTCTCCGGCCGGCAGTTCCGAGCGGCCCTATTCTGACGCGATGTGCGCGCGGATGCAACAAGCAGGGTTCTTTTTCGAACCCGTACAAGTTAAGATGTCCACGGGCACAGAGGGTTCGATCTTCGCAATGGGAGACGGCGGAGTGACGGAAACATCCGATGTGGTGATTGTGGGCGGAGGGATTGTGGGCGCGAGCATTGCCTATCATCTTGCCGAGGCCGGTTGCGCGAATGTCCTGGTGCTGGAGCGCGAGCCGCACCTGGGACGCGGCTCCACGGGCAAGAGCATGGGTGGGGTGCGCGCGCAGTTCTCCACCGAGATCAACATCCGCCTGTCGCTCTATGCCCTCGATTTCTTTGCGTGCTTCGAGGAGGCCACGGGCTGCCCCGCCGGCTACCGCCCGCAAGGCTACCTGTTCGTGGCGACGAGCCAGAAGCATGGGGACTATTTGCGGACCAATTACCAACTGCAAGTGGCCTGCGGGGTGAAGACGGTGGAGTTGCTCTCGCCCGCCGAGGTTCTGGGCCGCATGCCGCATTTGCGCGCCGATGACATCGTGGGCGGCAGCTACAGTTCCACCGACGGGTTTGTGGACCCCTACAGCGTCATGACCGGCTTCATGCAGCGCGCCACTGAGAAGGGCGTCCGGCTGTGGAAGAACGCGGAAGCCACGGCGATTCGGCAAGACGCGCAGGGCATCGCGGCCGTCGAGACGACGCGCGGCGAAGTGGCCACCCGCACGATGGTGAATGCCGCCGGACCCTGGGCGGCGCAGGTCGCAGCGCTGGCGGGAGTGCCCTTGCCCGTCGAACCCCTGCGCCGCATGTTGGTCCCCACCGAGCCTTTCCCGCTCATCGCGCGCGAGGCGCCCATGACCATCGATATGGCCACGGGTTTTCACTTCCGCCCCGAGGGTCCGGGAATCCTGCTCGCCTGGAATGATCCGGAGGAGACGCCGGGATTCAAGACCCAGTTCGATCCGGGGTTCGTCGAGAAAATCCTGCTGCGCGCCGTGGACCGCGTTCCCTGTTTTGAGGCGCTGGAAGTGAACCCCAAGCGCGCCTGGGCCGGCCTCTACGAAATGACCCCGGACCATTACCCCATCCTCGGACCCGTGCCCGAGGTCCCCGGCTTGTATCTCGCCAACGGCTTCAGCGGACACGGCGTGATGCACTCACCCGCCACCGGGAAGGTCCTGGCAGATTTGATCCTGCACGGCCACTCCGACCTGATCGACGCCCGCGCCCTCAACCTGGCGCGCTTCGCCGAAGGCCGGCTTATCCATGAGACCGCGGTGCTGTAAACGCGTCTAGACTGTTGAGTCCAGTGTGGAGCATACTCCACACTATGGAAACCATCCAAGTTGTCTTGAGTTCGACACTACTCCGCGCTGCCGATGGGGCCGCCAGGCGCGCGCGGATGAACCGTTCGGCGCTGGTCCGCGAAGCGCTGCGCGAGTACCTGAAAAGTCTGGAGACGCGAGAACTGGAAGCCCGCGACCGCATGGGCTATGAGGAGCATCCCGAGGCCGCCGCTGAGGCGGCGGATTGGGAGCGGGTGGCAGCATGGCCGGAGCGATAGCACGCGGCGAAGTTCGCCTCTCTCAATTCCCCCGTCCGGACAAGCCAAGACCCGTGGTCGTGCTCACGCGGGAGAGCGCGATCGGGTACTTGTCCGCCGTCACCGTGGCCCCTATCACATCTACCATTCGGGGTGTCCCGTCGGAGGTCCGCTTGACCGAAGCGGACGGAATGAAGAGCGAGTGCGCCGTTAATCTGCACAACGTCGTCACCGTGTCAAAGGCACATTTGGGCCGACGTGTCGCGACGCTCAGCCCCGAGCGAATGAAAGAGCTCTGCGGCGCGTTGGGCTTCGCTCTTGGCTGTACATCGTGACGGCCAGCATGCGCGCTGGTGAATCAACTCATGCAGTTCGGAAATCGCAGATCTCAAATCACAATTCTCAAGTCAACCCACGATGAACCCAGTTAATAGCCCGATGGTCCGATGACCCGATCTTGCCGAGAAGTGTCTGTACGCAACAAGGGGTATCGAGTAAGATAGGCGGTTCCTTCAAAACTACTTTTGGAGATGCAAACCAACATGCGCAACGTCGTGATCATCGGTTCGGGGTGCGCGGGTTTAACCGCCGCCATCTACGCGGCGCGCGCCAATTTGCAGCCGCTGGTCGTCCGCGGCGTGCATGCCGGCGGGCAGTTGACCCTGACCACGCTGGTGGAGAACTATCCGGGATTCCCCCGCGGCGTGCAAGGGCCGGAACTGATCGAGCGAATGCGCGAGCAGGCCGTCGAGTTCGGCACGGAGTTTATGGAAGGTAATGTGACCAAGGTGGACCTTTCGCAACGGCCCTTCGTGCTGGAGGTACACCACGAGCGGGTGGAAACCAGCACGCTCATCATCGCCTCCGGAGCTTCCGCGAAACTTCTGGGTCTGGAGTCTGAGCGCAAATTGCTGGGGCACGGAGTTTCCACGTGCGCCACTTGCGATGGTTACTTCTTCCGGGGGAAGGATGTGGTGGTGGTGGGCGGCGGCGATACGGCAGCGGAAGACGCGCTCTTCCTGACCCGCTATGCCAACGAGGTCGGCATTATCCATCGCCGCGACCAGTTGCGCGCCTCCAAGATCATGCAGGACCGCCTTCGCCGGAACGAGAAAATCAAATTCCACTGGAACACCGTGGTGGACGATATTCTGGACGCCGACCAGCGCGAGGTTTCGGGAATAAAGCTCCGCAACCTCAAGACGGAGGAAGGAACCATCAAGCCTGTACACGGGGTCTTTATCGGCATCGGGCACGAGCCCAACACCCACTTGTTCCGCGGGCAATTGGAGATGGACGACCTTGGATACCTCATCACCCGCGAAGGATCGAAAACCAACATTCCGGGGGTTTTCGCCGCCGGAGACGTCAAGGACCGCGTTTACCGGCAAGCGATCACGGCGGCGGGGTCGGGTTGCATGGCCGCGATGGACGCTGAAAGGTTTCTGGAAGCGGAGCACTAAGAGAGGCAGATGGGCAGATGGGGAGTGGGCAGATAGAAAGGTCGAAAGGCAAAGTGCGATGGTAAGAGCGGGGCGGTTTTGTCCTTTGCCTTATGCCCTCTGCCTAGTGACTTTGCATCGTCCATCTGCCCACCTGCCCACTGCCTATCTGCCCATAGTTCGACCTGATAAGGTTACTCGCCATGTTGCGATCCCTCCTCCTCTACCTCTCCGAGTGCGAAGGCCCCGAGAAACTCATTACGGGCAACCCCCTGGGACGCCGTTTGGCCTCGCGATTTATTGCGGGTGAGGAACCGGAAGACGCCCTGCGCGTCATCCGCCGGTTGAACTGCGAGGGTTTCCAGGTGACGCTTGATTGTCTGGGGGAGAGCGTCCACGAAGCCGCTGCCGCCGAAGCCGCCTGCCAGACTTATCTTCAGCTTCTCGATCGACTCGCGGCGGAAAAGCTCGACTCGCACGTCTCCGTAAAGCTCACCCAATTGGGCTTGGCGATTGACGAAGGGCTGGCGCGCCGGAATTTAGCGCGCCTCGCGGAAAGCGCGGCGCGGCGCCACAACTTTGTGCGGGTCGATATGGAAGGCTCGGCGTTCACGGACGCGACCTTGCGGGTTTTTTGCTCCGTGGACGCGCCGCGCGAGGTGATGGGAATCGCCCTTCAGGCATACCTCCACCGCACCGAGGCGGACGTGGAAGAACTTCTCAAGCGCCGGGTGCGCATCCGGCTGGTAAAAGGCGCTTACAAAGAACCTCCGGATATCGCTTTTGCCCGCAAGCGCGATGTCGATCGAACCTATCAAAAGCTTACGGAAAAGCTCCTGGCCAGCGGGATTTATCACGCCATTGCTACGCACGACGAACACCTCATCGCGGCCACGGAGAGCTTCGCGCGCGCACAGCACATTTCACCCGAAAGCTTCGAATTCCAATTGCTTTACGGCATCCGCCGGCAGCTCCAGCGGGTGCTGATCCAGCAAGGCTGGCGGGTGCGTCTTTACGTTCCGTACGGGCGGGAGTGGTATGCTTACTTTATGCGGCGGCTCGCGGAGCGGCCCGCCAATCTGTTTTTCCTGCTGCGCCATCTCTTAAGGCAGTGACTCGTCACTGAACTTATGGAATATCCTGACGCTGTACTTGAATTCGCTCGTTACGTGGCGCGCCCCGCGGAAGAGATCCGCCTGGACGAGGCGGCCCTGCTGCTGGCGCGCACCGAGTATCCGGCGCTTGACCTTCCCGCGCAACTGGCGCGCTTGGACGCTTTGGCGGCACGCGCCCAGTGCGATCCCGGACAGTCGCCCCACGCGAATATCGCCAGTCTGAATCGGCTCCTCTTCGAGGAGGAGAAATTCGCCGGCAATGACCAGGAGTACGATGACCCACGCAACAGTTATTTGAATGACGTTTTGGATCGCAAATTGGGCATTCCCATCACCCTGACGCTCGTTTACCAGGAGGTGGCGCGCCGCTGCGGTTTGCCGGTGGCAGGGGTGGGATTTCCCGGGCACTTCCTCGCCAAGTACCTTGCCGCGTCGGGAGAAATCCTCCTGGACCCCTACCAGCGCGGCGCCATTTTGACGCTTCAGGACTGCGAGGAAAAACTGAAAGCCCAGTTCGGGGAAGAGGCGGAGTTTCGGCCGTCGTTTCTAATGGTCTCCTCCACCAAGCAGACCCTGACCCGCATGTTGAATAACCTGAAAGGCGGCTATTTCCGCCGCAAGGATTTTCCCAAGGTCCTGATGATGATTGCCATGGCCCTGGCCGTTGACCCATCCTCACGCCAGGAAATTCACGATCGCGGCATGATTTACTTTCTGCTTCGGCGCTATGGAGAAGCGATGGCCGATCTCCGGACCTTCCTCAACAATTCCCCTCCAGACGACCCGCAAATCCGCGATGTGCAGACGATGATGCACCGGATTCGGGCGATGCATAACTGAGAGATGCGTCAATGGGGAAAACGGCAAGATTCTCATCTGGTAGCTTGAAGAAGGCGGTCCCCGTTGAGGGCAATCGCAGTACAATGGGGCCGGTTGTTTCAAGACGCGTCAAAGGAGATTTTATTCATGGATTCATCGAGCCAGGTATCCCGCCGAAACTTCATGAAAACAGCTACTCTGGGTGGCGCAGCCTTGGCGGCCGCCCCGGCTTGGGGCCGGGTGCTGGGCGCCAACGATCGCATCAACGTTGCTTTGATTGGCGTGGGCTGCCGCGGTAATGATCATCTTGAACTGCTGCTCCAGCACCGGCGGATCAAGCCGGACATCGAAATCGTGGCGATCTGCGATGTTTACCAGAAACGTCTGAACATGGCCTTGCGCAAAGCTCCGGGGGCCAAGACGTACGTTCACCACCTGGAAGTTTTGCAGCGCACGGACATCGACGCAGTTTTCATTGCCACCCCCGACCATTGGCACGCTCCCATCACGCTGGCGGCGATGGAGAGCGGCAAGGACGTCTATGTCGAAAAACCCATGACCCACACGGTCGAGGAAAGCAAAACGGTGGCTCACCGGGCGAAGGAACTGAAGCGCGTCGTGCAGGTGGGCGTGCAGGGGACCTCCTGGACCCGTTGGCACAAGATGCACGAGATTATTCAATCCGGGATGATCGGCCAGGTGGTGGCTGTGCAGGGCACGTACAGCCGCAATGCCCCGGAGGGAGACTGGAACACCGGCGAATGGTGGTCGATTGATCCGGCGGCCGGCCCGGACGCAGCCGGCGACAACCACATTGATTGGAAACAATGGCTGGGGTCTGCACCACAGATTCCGTTCAGTGCGGACCGGTTCTTCCGCTTCCGTAAATATTGGGATTACTCGGGCGGCATCGCCACCGACTTGCATTACCATATCGTGGCTCCTTTCCACGTTGCCGTCGCCAACGACTTTCCCCTGCGCGTGGCCGGCATGGGCGGACTGTGGGTTTACGCCGACGGCCGCGAAGTCCCCGACACGTTCCTGACCGCTGCCGACTACCCCGGCAAATACTCGATGACCGTCCAGTCCTCGCAGGTTAACGAGAACGGCCCCATGACGATGATCCGCGGAACCAAAGCCACGATTCATCTGAGCGACGAATGGGAAGGTCCTCCCTCACGGCAGTACGACTATGCGGATATCTTCCCGGAATCGACGTTCCTGGATGAATTCATCAAGAAGAACGGCAACGACCAAGTCCGCGTCGATGGCGTGGGGAATGAAGGTGACCTCAAGCACGTCGACAACTTCCTGGACTGTGTGCGGTCGCGTCAGCAGCCGAATTGCCATGTGGACCTCGGTTACAAGGTTTCAGTTGCCACCGATCTTTCCGTGCGCTCTTACCGGAATGGCAAGGTGTATTACTTCGATAAGGACCGCGAGCAAGTGGTGGAAAAGGGGTAGGCCGCAGAGTCCAGGAAGCTCGTAGCGGCGAGTTTACCTCGCCATAGGGCGGCGTAAAGCCGCTTCTACACCAAATTGACCCACAAACGAGCGGGGGTAAATGTTGCGCGAAGAGAAGATCATCGGAGCCGTGGACATCGGCGGCACTAAGATCGCCGTAGGCGCGGTGAGCAGACAAGGCAAGATCCTCACCCGCCTCGAATGTGCCACCGTCCCGGAAGAAGGATTTGCACTGGCGATGCAGCGGACCAAAGGCATGCTGCGCGAGGCTGCGGCCCGCGCGGGCGCAGGATTCGAAGGCATCGGTGTTGCTTGCCCGGGACCTCTCAATCCTTTCACCGGAATCGTGGGTGACGTGGGGACCCTCCCCGGTTGGCAAGGAGGCAACCTGGTCGCAGAACTCGAGCCCGAGTTCGGTGTGACGGTGGCCGTGGAGAACGATGCCGATGCGGTCGCCCTTGCGGAGGTGCACTGGGGTGCGGCGAAAGGCAGCGAGCACTTCATCTACATCACCGTGAGCACCGGAATCGGTGGAGGGATTATACTTTCCGGCAAACTTTACCGCGGGGCTCACGGCGCCCATCCGGAACTTGGTCATCAGGTGATCGATCCATCCGGTCCTCTGTGTTATTGCCGAGCCCACGGTTGCTGGGAGAGCCTGGCGAGCGGCTCCGCGATGGCGTCTTGGATGCGCGAGCAGCAGCCTGCGGCCCCAGAGCTCACGGCCGCACAGATCTGCACGCTCGCCGAGCAGGGTGACCTACTGGCGCGGCGCTCCGTGGAACGGGAGGGATACTATCTGGGGTTGGGCTTGGCCAACCTCATTACCCTGTTCGCCCCCGAAACCATTGCGTTGGGAGGGGGTGTGATGAAGAGCCAGCACCTTTTTCTCCATCGCGCGCTGGAAGTCATCCGGGAGGTGTGCACTCAGGTACCCGACGCGAAGACCCAGATTACTCTCGCATCATTGGGCGCCGACACGGGACTCGCGGGCGCGGCCCAGGCTTGGCTATGCCGGTTTCAATGATCGTACCTTGTGACGATTGATGCGGCAAGTTACGAGAGATGAGGCGGCCTTTTGCCATTAACCATGACAATAGTGGTTTTTATTAGATCGAGGAGGATATTATGACCCAGTTAAAGTTAAATCCAGATGGCCTGATCAAAAGAAGTGCTCTGATACTTTCCTTAATGATCGTTCTAATCCCTGTCTCAACCCTCCAAGCGCAGACCTCCATCAAGCCGTTCTTGGGCCGGTGGGATTTGACCTTGAAAACCCCCAAACAAGAACTCCCTTCCTGGATCGAGATTTCTGAGGTACAGGGTCAACCCAAAGTTCTCATGGTAGGGATTTCAGAGCACGCGACGCCGTTGCCTCGGGTCCAAATAAAAGAAGGCGAGATTGAATTCCTCTCGCCGAAAGGGGATGAAGGTTTTGATGAAGATGTGACCTTTAGGGGGAAGTTGGTGGGTGGCCAGCTTGTAGGGACTACGACCAGCGCCAGCGGAACTTCCTGGTCATGGATCGGCAAGCGAGCGCCATCCCTGAAGCGCACAGGCACCCCGATGTGGGGCAAGCCCGTCACTTTATTTAATGGCAAGGATTTCACCGGCTGGAGGTTTAGTGATCCAAGCCGGGCAGCGAATTGGAAGGTCGAAGGCGGCGACCTGGTTAACCACGGACATGGTTCTGAAATCATCACCATTTCCAAATTTGCGGATTTCAAACTGCATGTGGAGTTTAACTGCGGCCCTCAATCCAATAGCGGCGTGTATTTGCGCGGCCGCTATGAGGTGCAGATCGAAACCGACTCCGTGGCGGAACCCCCCAGCCACCATACGGGCGGGGTATACGGATTCCTTGACCCCATGCCGGAGCTGCCGCGCAAGCCGGGAGAATGGCGGACCTTCGATATTACGCTTCTGGGACGGACCGTTACCGTTGTGCAGGACGGCCAAACCATTATCAATCACCAGGAGATTCCCGGAATCACGGGAGGCGCTCTCGACAGCCACGAAGAGTTGCCAGGGCCGATCTACCTCCAGGGTAGTGAGCAGGGTCGGGTGGCTTTTCGCAACATTGTTATTACTCCTGCGCAGAGGTGATTCTCGGACGATGGGGATTTGACGGGTTTCTCTGGCACGCCGCCGCGTTTTGCTTACGAGGCCTGGCTTTCGATGTTCCATGATGATGAGGAGATTTCGCTGCATGTTCTTGCTCGAGACTTTGAAGGCACGTTGGTTATGGTACTCCGTCCTGTGTGTTTTCTGCTGGGGAGGGTGGGCGCTTCTATCGAAACTCGGCTCCCGGGAGATTCCTCCCGAAACCATGCAGTTTCTCTTCACGGTGGGGGCGCTGCCCGTGGGCTTAACGTTGCTCATTGCCCGCCGGGGCAAGCTGGAGAAAAGTGCGAAGGGAATTTTCTACGCTGTAGTGAATGGCATTCTTTCCGGCGTCGGCGGGCTTACGCTTTTTGCCGCGTATCACACGAACGGCAACACCTCGCTCATCACCGTTGCGACATCGCTTTATCCGATGATTACGGTGGTGCTTGCCGTATTGATTCTCCGGGAACGTCTATCGGCCACTCAGGTACTGGGGCTGGCTTTCGCGGGAGCCGCGATTGTGCTCTTCTCGCTATAAAGGAGTGTTGACGTGTTGCATGTTGCCCCTTGGTTCTGGTTTGCGGTTGTCACCCTGATCTCGTGGGGAATCGTGGGATTACTCCAGAAGCTTTCGACGAATTACATCTCTGCGGAATCGTCGCTGATTTGGCTGGTGGTCGGATTCCTCTTGATCGAACCCTTATTTTATCCGGGGAAAGCCGTGTTTCATTACTCCCGGTGGAATCTCACCTGGGCACTGCTGAGCGGGGTATTGAATGCGCTGGGGGCATGGGCTTTGTTTGCAGCAATGAAAAGCGGAGGGAAGGCCTCCATCATTTGCCCGCTCACGGCCCTGTACCCGCTGGTCGTGGTTTTGGTGGTTCCATTCATTTTGCACGAATCCATTACTCTGCTCCAAGCCGCGGGAGTTCTATGCGCATTAATCGCGGTGGTGCTTCTGTCGACAGAACCCGCAGCAGAAGGCCCACATTGATACGAGCAGGTTGGTCAATGGTGGGAAATGGCGGAGAGGGTGGGATTCGAACCCACGTGCCCGCTTTTGGCAGGCAAGACGCTTTCGAGGCGCCCCCGTTATGACCGCTTCGGTACCTCTCCAACAAAAACCGGGTTTAGGGACACGGGATACGGGGCACGGGAATCGAGGTCTCATCTGCCGTATCCCGTATCCCGTGTCCTGTGTCCCGAATTGTTCCTCCGCTTCCGGAAAAACTCCTGAATGATCAAAGCGCAATCGGCCGCCAGGATACCGCTCGCGATCTCGACCTGGTGATTGAGCTTGCGGTGATTCAGAACGCGGAGCGCCGATCCGCTCGCGCCTGCCTTGAGGTCGCGCGCGCCGAACACCGTGCGCCGCAACCGCGCTTGCACGATGGCGCCGGCGCACATCGCGCAAGGTTCAATTGTAACATACAGGTCGCAACCCTCCAGGCGGTAGTTGGCCAACTTTCGCGCGGCGCGCCGCAAGGCCAGAATTTCCGCGTGGGCGGAAGGGTCATGCAAATGGATCGGGCGATTGTGCGCGCGCGCCAGGACCCGTCCTTCCCGCACCAGGATCGCCCCCACCGGGACTTCGCCTTCGCGGCCGCCCCGCTCCGCCTCGCGCAACGCCATGCGCATGAAACGCTCATCGGCGGAATGCAATGGGTCTTTCGCCGCACTCTTTCGCATGGGCCTATCGTAGCATTTTCGATTGCCGATTTTCGATTGTCGATTCTCGTTAGTCCAATCGAAAATCGGCAGTCGGCAATGAATGTCCCCCACGTTTTTGCCTTGCACCTCCGCCCTGAGTGGTGTAGTAATTGCATTCTCATTTTAAGTAACAGGAGAGATAACTACGATGATGAACCGACGAAGTTTTTTGCGTGGCAGCACCTTGGGACTATCGGCGTTGGCCGTTACGCAGGCGCCGGGCGGGCTTCTCGCCAATCCTTTCGGCAAGCCCATCGGTCTCCAACTCTATACGCTCCGCGACGACCTCCAGAAAGACATGCTGGGCACCCTCAAACAAGTCGCGGCCATTGGCATCAAGGAAGTGGAACTCTACGACCTGTACGGGAAGACGGCGGCGGAGTTTGCCAAGATCCTGAAGGATGACGGCCTCGCCGCTCCCAGCGGGCATTACATGACCAAACATCTGCGTGGGAACTGGGAAAAGGAAATCGCGGACGCCAAAACCATCGGGATGAAATACATGGTGAACGCCATTCTGGATCCTGAGGAACGCAAATCCTTCGATGACTGGAAGCGCCTGGCTGAACTCTTCAATAAGGCCGGCGAGCAGACCCAGAAGGCCGGCATTCAATACTGCTATCACAATCACAACTTCGAATTCCAAAAATACGGCGACACGACTGCGTATGATTACCTGCTCAAAACGCTCGACCCGAAAATCGTCAAATTTGAGATGGACTGCTTCTGGGTGACGCACGCCGGTCAGGATCCCGTGGCCTACTTCAAGAAATATCCCGGCCGCTTCCCCCTGCTCCACATCAAGGATATGAAGGACCATCCCCCCGCCACGCAAGAGAAGGACGATAAAATGGGGATGTTCGCTCCCGTGGGTCACGGCACCATCGATTGGAAGCGGATCTTCGCGGCCGCGCCCACGGCGGGGATGAAGCACTTCTTCATCGAGCAAGACTGGTGCGAGCAGCCGCCGCTGGAAGCGGTGAAGATGAGTTACACCTACCTGCATGGCTTGACGTAAGACGCTCCAGCCCACCCACTCGTGTCCTGTGAGGCGGCCGGCGGCCAAGGCGCGGCCGCCTCGGCGGGCCTCCCGGCTGGGGAAGATGGACTTATTGCAAGATCTGCGGAGTCGGGGGAGGGATCGGAACTACTTATTTCCGCCACCCTGGAGCAAGCCGAGAAACTGGGAGAGGCGGCCCCGGAAGGCCTCCAGCGCATCATTCACCGCACGTTCTTGAAATTCCTGCAACTTCGGCCCCAGAGCGCTCAGTGCTTCTTTGATTTGCCCCTGGATTTGATCGGACGAGGATGCCGCGGCCTGGTCCGCGACCTCCTGAAGTTTTGCTTGCCAAGTCTGGAGGCTTTTCTCCGCCGCCGCGTTGGCCGCGGCTTCAACCTGCGCGCCGATTTGGCCAGATGATGAAGCGAGGGTCCGGTCAGCGATATCTTGCAGCCATGCTTGCCATTCCTGGAGACTCTTCTCCGCCGCCGCATTGACTGCCGCTTCAACCTGCGCGCGAATTGGGTCGGAGGAGGAAGCAAGGGTCGTACTGACGATTTCCTGCAACCGCGTTTGCCCATCCTGGAGGCTTTTCTCCGCCGCCGCGTTGGCCGCGGCTTCAACCTGCGCACTTATTCGATCCGATGATGAAGCGAGGGTCGTGGCGGCAATATCTTGCAGCCGCGCCTGCCAATCCTGGAGGCTTTTCTCTGCCGCCGCATTGGTTGTGGCTTCAACCTGCGCGCGTATTTGGTCGGATGATAAAGCGACGGTCTGGCCAGCGACATCTTGCAGCCGTGCCTGCCACTCCTGGAGGCTCTTCTCCGCCGCGGCGTTGACCGATGCTTCAACCTGTGTGCGTACTTGATCAGATAATGAAGCAGCCGCCTTGTCGGAGATGTCCTGCACCCGGGCTTGCCATTCTTGAGAATGTTTGTCGCCCGCGGCACGAAGTCCCTCCTCGACGCTGTTTTGCAGGTTCTCTCCCACTCGCTGCAATTGCCGCTGAGCCTCGGCCAACCGGCCAAGCAACAGGGCATCGAGCTGAGTTTGTAGCAGGTTCGCCTGCCGTTCCCCCGTTTCGCGCAGGGTCTCCTTCAGCCCGTCTACCAAGGATGCACTGTGGCTCTCCGCGGTCACCTCCAATTTCGCCTTAATCTGCGAAACAACTCTTTCCCGGTTCGCCTGGATTTCCTCTTGGATCTGACGCCTCATCTCCTGTAAGGCCGCCTCACGTTCCCGGTTCAAGGTGTCGCGGGCGGAAGACACCGCCATCATGATTTGTTGCCGGGTCTCCTCCAATACGGAATCCCTCTCCGTATGAAGATGGCTCCTCCAGGCGTTCAGCGCTTGGCCGGCATCTGCCTGTGTCTGGGCCTGAAAGCGTTCACGAGCGGCCCCGATGCCGCTCTCGGTGATCAGATGGAGCACGGGCAGCGCTTCCGCCGCAATCTTCTCGTGGATCTGCTCGGTAGTCAGCGGCAGGGGGATGTTCTCCAGAGTCGCGTTCAAGTTTTCCTGAGACGCCGCGATTCTTGCCTCCACATCCTCCATTTCCGCTTTCAACGCGCTCAGGTGTTCTCCGGAGGCCAGAATTTGCTCCCCGATGGCGGCTAACTCCAGATCTTTTGCGGCGCCCGCGCGCGCCCGCAGACCTGCCTCCAATTCCCGGCCGACCTGTTGCACAACCTGGTCAAGCCTGGCGCGGAATTGCCGGGCATGCGCATCCGCAGTTTCCCGCAGTTCCTGAAGGACCTGCGTGGCGATTTCTTCGCTGGTCAGGCTGGGAGGAGGCATTTGGGCAGGCGCGCTTTCGGCGGGCGCGGGGCGGGGGGCGGGAGCCTCCTGGGCCGCCGGCGCTCCCTGATCTTTCCCCTGGAGCGTCCAGTCGTCGGGGGGGAATTCCAGGCCCCAGATATTCTGCGACTCCGCCAACTGGACTCCCGCTTCTTGGAAGCCGTTCGGGTTGCGCTTGGCGCTTACCCACACGACCTTCGCCTTGGCCACGCTCCCCAGGGTTGGGTTTTCGACGAGAACCTCCGCGCCGACGACCAGTTGCTGGGACGTCAAGAACTTCGCACCATGCCTGTTTACAATGAGCGTGTGAGTGCTTTCCCGGAAGGCCTTCTGCTGGGCGTCCTTCCCATGGATGACAATAGGAAGAGAGAGGGAGAGTCGCGAGCTTCGACGGCTTTCAACTTCTTCTGCGGGATCTTTCATGGAACACGTCCTGAACCTCACTCTCAGGCGCGATTATAGTGTAGTAGCGGTGGAAGAACAACTCATTCTTGAAAAGAGATATCTCACTGATTATCCCTTTGGGCAATATCGGGTGAGGGGAGCAAGTCTTTCGCGATTATCCACGTCGGCCATCGGTAAACTTGCCGCCTCCCGCCGCAATTGGAAAGGGTCATGGAGCCTTCCGGGTGAAAGGGGTTAAGATTCCGGCGGGGGGTCTCCGGGCCGGGGTGGGATTTTTTCCGCGCCCGCCCGCGCCCGCGCCGCATTTTGCTGATTTTCTTTCTGAAGAAGGCTCCGGTATTCCCTCAGGCCGGCCGCGGCAGCGTGGTTCATACTTTCGATAACGGAGTTCGCCAAGGCGGTAAGCTGGCGGCGTGCCTCCTGTAAGGGTGGGGGTGGGGGTGGCGGTAGCGGCGGGTTTTCCGTGATGGCTTTGAGACCGCATTGCAGTTCCTGAATCTTGGCTTCGAGCTGTCCAATCTCCTTTCTTGAGGCGCTCGAGCTTTCCCGCAATAATCTGATCTCCTCCTCGAGAGCGCCCACCTCGTGAGCTTTGGCGTAGGCCGCGCGCTCACGCAGCTCGATTTCCAATTCCAAGCCCAGGCGGTGAGTGAGCTCCTTCAGCCGGTCCTGGAAATCCCGGGCGTGGGCGTCGGCGGACTCCTGCAACTCCTGCAAAAGCCGAATGGTGATCTCCTCGCCGGCCAGCGAAGATAAGCGCGTCTCCGCCTCCAAGGCATCGGCGAGCTCCGTAGTGGGCGGGTCACCCGTCGCGGGCAGGTCAACTTCTCGAGGCTGCGAACGCCAGTCGTCAGGGGGGAATGCGATCCCCCAAACATTCTGCGCCTCGATCAACTGAAGCCCCACGTGATGCAAGTCTCCGGGGTAGCGCTTCTCGCTCAACCAAACCACATTGGCCCGGGCCACGACCCCCAGGGTACGGTTTTCAATCGAAACCTCCGTGCCCATGGCCAACTGGCGAGAGGTGGCGACCTTCCCGCCGTGCTTGTTCACAATCAAGGTATGCACGCTTTCGCTAAAGCTATTTCCATCCGCGTCCACGCCCGTGAGCATGACCGGGATGGACATGGCCAGACGCGTGCTTCGACGATCCTGATTCAAGTTATCTTCACTCATTTGGCACGCTACCGAACGCCAGGAATGGCCTGATTATAACGGAGGGGCGAGCGCGGAACAATGGCTTTCCATTGTTTCTGCCGCCGGCTTCCCGGCCATTCTCCTTGCACACCGATTATTTCGAGCTAGCCTCTAGCGTGCAGGGGGAGGCCTTGGGAAATAGGGGCGCGGGCCAGATGGAAATAAGGCCTCGGGTGCCGCTTTACCTTTCCGGTTTCAAGTAGATTACTCCCAGCGGCGGCAGGGTTAATTCCACGTGGCAGGGCTGGTTTTGCCAGGCCAGCGGAATGGCGGGGCGGCCCGCCGCATTGGTCACGCCGCTTCCGCCAAACTGCGCATCGTCCGTATTCAGAATCTCGCGATAGAAACACGCCTCCGGCACCCCCACGCGATAGCCCTGCTGCACGACCGGCGTGAAGTTGCAAACCACCACCAGGTGGTCGCCTGGGGTTTGCCCTTTACGCAGGAAGGCAATGACGGAATGGTCAGCGTCGCGGAAATCGATCCACTCGAATCCGGTGTACTCGAAATCGATTTGGTGGAGCGCCCGCTCCGTCCGGTGCAGTTGGTTGAGTTGCGCCACCAACCCCTGGAGCTTGCGGTGGGGTTCGTATTCGAGCAGATTCCAATCCAGGCTTTGGGCGGGGTTCCATTCAATCCATTGACCCAGTTCCGCGCCCATGAACAGCATTTTCTTTCCCGGATGGGCGTAAAGAAAAGCGTAAAGCGCCCGCAGGTTGGCGAACTGCTGCCAGTAATCCCCCGGCATTTTGGCGAGCAGCGAGTGTTTGCCGTGCACCACTTCATCGTGCGAGAGCACCAGCACAAAGTTTTCATTAAAGGCATAGAGCAGCGAAAACGTCAGATTGGAGTGGTTGTAGCGGCGAAAGATGGGGTCGGTGGAAAAGTATTGCAACATGTCGTGCATCCAGCCCATGTTCCATTTCAGGCTGAAGCCCAGGCCGCCGACGTAAGGCGGCCGCGAAACCATGGGCCAGGAGGTGGATTCCTCGGCGATCGTTAAGGTGCCGGGATGTTCCCGGTGGGTGAGTTCGTTGAAGCCTTTGAGGAAGGAGATGGCTTCCAGGTTTTCGTTGCCCCCGAAAGCGTTCGGCACCCATTGGCCCGGCTTCCGGGAGTAGTCGAGGTAGAGCATGGAAGCCACCGCGTCCACGCGCAGGCCGTCGATGTGATATTTTTCCAGCCAGAACAGCGCGCTCGACCAGAGGAAACTGCGCACCTCGGTGCGCCCGTAATTGAAGATGCGGGTGTGCCAGTCCGGATGCTCGCGCAGGCGCGGATCCTCGTGCTCGTAAAGGTGGGTGCCATCAAAGAACGCCAAGCCGTGCGCATCGGAGGGAAAATGCGCCGGCACCCAGTCCAGAATCACCCCGATCCCGTGCCGGTGCAGGTAATCAACGAAGTACATGAAATCTTCCGGGGTGCCGTAGCGGCTGGTCGGGGCGAAATACCCGGTGGTCTGATAGCCCCACGATTCGTCCAGCGGATACTCCGTCACCGGCAGCAATTCCACATGTGTAAAACCCTGCTTCTCGACGTAGTCGGCCAATTGCTCGGCGATTTCGCGATAGTTGAGAACGTGATGGTCTTCCTCCGGCGAGCGCCGCCACGAGCCCAGATGCACTTCGTAAATCGCCAGCGGCGCGCGGAAACCTTGGCGCGCCGTACGCTCCGCCATCCACGTCTGATCGTTCCAGGTATAGCGGTTCAAGTCGTAGACGATCGAAGCCGTCTTGGGCCGCAGCTCGGTGTAGAAACCGTAGGGGTCGCTCTTCAAGCCCAGATAATTCTTAAATCGGCCTTTGATTTCGAATTTGTAAAGCTCCCCTTCGCGCAAGCCGGGAAGGAAGATCTCCCACACGCCCGTGGCGCCGCGCACGCGCATGGGATGTTGCCGGCCGTCCCACTGGTTGAAGTTGCCCACCACGCTCACGCGCAGGGCATTCGGCGCCCACACTGTGAACGACACGCCGCGTATCCCGGCGATTTCCGTCATGTGCGCGCCCAGCTTTTCGTAAGTCTTATGGTGCGTTCCTTCCGCCAGAAGGTACAGGTCGAAGTCGGAAAGGACGGGCGAGAAGCGATAAGGGTCCTCGAACTCGTGCTGCCCGGCATAATCCATGCGAAGGCGATAGGGGAACATCGCCTGTTCGCCCGGGAAGACCGCTTCGAAGAATCCCTCCGCGTGAATGCGGCGCAGCGGCACGACGGCGCCTTCTCCCGGACCCCGCACCACCCAAGCCTCATGCGCACGCGGCAGGAAAGCGCGAATCGCTACCGCCGGTTGGCCCTGCACCTCCACCAGGTGCATCCCCAAAATGTGGAAGGGGTCGCCATGCTCGGCGCGCAAAATCTGCGCGATTTCCTCCACCGGCGCCGTGGTTTCAGCCAGAAGCTTAAGCTTGGTCGGCATCGCTTCTATTCTACTCCACATGGGGAAATGCGACAGCAGGGAAGAAAGACAACATCATTGGCCGCGGCTACCCTCTTGACTGATATACTGCCTTGCCTGTGAAGGTCTTGAAACATGAATCCGCCGCATGACGATCTGATCAACGACATTGTCCGCCGCATCGTGGAGACGGCGCAGCCCGACAAGATCATCCTTTTCGGCAGCCGGGCGCGGGGCACCTCCCGGCCCAACAGCGATTTCGATGTGCTGGTGATCAAGGAATCCAGCGAGCCTGGCTACCGGCGTGACGCTCCCCTCTACCTCGCACTGGCCGGATTAAACGCGCCGGTGGACGTGCTGGTGTATACGCCGGAAGAAGTGATGTACTGGAGCGCGGTGCCCCAGGCCTTCGTCACCACCGCCCTCCGTGAGGGAAAGGTGGTGTATGAAAGAAAAGGCTGATGACGCTGCAAAATAATGCCCACCCACGTGTAAAACGTGTCTTGGCAATAAACACGTCGTGCCAGCATCGGCCCCACCCCATGACCCGACCCGATTACGGGCTTGCCAAATTCTCGAAATTGCGGATTGACCGCGCCCGAGGCGATCCCGCGGCTAGCGGCGAGCGCATGGAGGGTTCGCCCAGGCTGCATGCTTTATCTCAAGATTTTTTCCAGATTCGGACTTCGGTGGGGCGGGGGCTTCCTGGAATTCGCGTAATCGCGACCCCAGAGGGCAATTGGGAAAGTTTTTGTGGGTCGATTTGACCCCCAAGCAAAGCTTCAATCATCCTGGGCCTCTCCACGACACACGAAAAGATAATGGTCAACCCCATTTCCCGAGCAAAGTTATACCTGGGCTGGTCAAAATCGTCAGGAGACTGTGAGAGTAAAATGACGCCTACCCCCTTAGAGCCTGCCTCGCGAATCAGTTTCTCTAGGCTGGGCTGTCGGCATTGCAGATAATTGTGGGCCTCGTCAATTACTATCAGGAGGTTCATTTGGCGGAAGCCTTTTTCGTCAAGTGGCGCGTCAGGCTCATTCATGACTTTCGCATAGACGCTGTCAAGGATTAAGAAAACTGTCAGTTTCCTTAAACCGTCTGGGATGCGTGAAAGGTCCACAATATGCGTACGACTAAGTAAGCCGTCTTTCAGGCTTTCATCCACTGACGCAAACAGACGAAACTCACAGAACTCCCGAAGCGCGGCGAGAATGGAATCAGGTTTTAAGCCCGACGATGCGTAGGTCTGTTCTGCGACTGCAAGAATATCGGCAAGATCTACCCCGTGTCTCCTTTGAGCGTGGTAGAAGTCTTTGATCCCCCTTAGGTCTTCCTCCGAGAGAAGATCCTCGATTCCTTTCGCCGGTCCAAGTTCTCCTCCTAGCTCCTGTTGATAAGCGTCCTTTACAATTCTCAAGCACGCGTCTGATTGCTTTGGCCCGATGTGGACCACAGACTTCACAGTGTCTACGAACCGTCTTGCGGCTAATTTTATTGTTTTCTCGTCATCGATGGGCAGTGCGAGAGGTGCAAGGGGGATCGCTTGGTCAGGAACGCGAATCACCAAAGCGTCCATTTCCTTCACGAACTGTTCATTTCCGGCTGTATCCCCCTTCGCATAGTCAAAAACTAGGCAGGTCAAGCCTCTTTGAACCTGTGTAGTCAATGATGAAAGCAGGCTCAAGCCTGTCCTTGTCTTTCCACTTCGAGTGCGGCCCATCACAGCAATGTGGGGAGAGTGTCCCGGTGCGTTTAACGAATACGTAAGAAGTTCGCCTGATTTCGCATCTTGCCCAACACTCACGCGCAATTCAAGGTTTTTTCCCACGCGGATCGCCTGGCCGCGTTCGCAGAAACGGCCGAACTGCCAGAGAGCCGTATCAAGGATAGAACGAACTCATTGCCCCGACGATTCATACGCTCGAACTCGCTTGCAAAGAATCGGACGCCTCTCTCTACGTGCAGCTTTATGATTCGCGATAGTTCGCTTTCATCCTCGAAGAGTTGCCCATGTCGCTGCCGAATAAGCGCCAGCAATACCGGTTCATCCTTGCCGAAAAAGACTTCGCGAGGAAATTCCTGCCCGTTAGAGTCCGCGTTCGCTTCCTCAACGGCACTTGGAAGCGAGAGGGAGCAGCACAGGGCGGCCCTTGCCCAGAAGTTTGGTCTAACCCCGGTAGCTTGGCGAAGGGTTTCCAGGGTGTTTTTCGCTTCGAGCGATGTCTTGAAGAGCGCCATGCGAATCCCTCAAGAATAGTAGCCTGGGCGAATTACTACCGAGTCACGCGCAGGATCGTAGTCGAGGCAATACTGGCGCGCGATGTAGGGCTCCAACCGCTGAGCCCACTGGAGGTCCACCTCAGTGTCTGTCGACAGAACGATTACTTGGTGCCCCGCAAACGGCAGATACCTTTCGAAGAGTGCGCGTCGATTAGTCGTATCCAAGCGGCCTGCCGGTGTGTCAATGACGATTGGAAGCTCGCGCCCGGAGGCCTTCGACAATGCCCAAAGGAGGAAGAGAGCATAGATTTCCTTCATGCCAGCCGAAAAAACCCTTTTCTCAAGCGGCCTATTTTGGTCGTCGAATAGCGCAACCGCCCAAGAGTCGCGGTCGATTTCTACCCTGCGTGCGGGGTCCTCAGGTTTCCTTAGCTATAGGGCCCAACAGCGTTGGGCCCGGGCCGAACGCTGTTCGGCCCTACAACGGCAGACGCCGTCCGGACGTGGGGGCGGAGAATGTTGCGGGTGGACCCTAGGGCGAATCCCAATCCCGGTGGGCTCGTGGTACACTCAGTTCAGGCGTGAGTCCGCTGGCGCAGCACTCTGTTTGGGCTAGGGGCTCGGGATTAGGGATTAGGGAAAAGCCCTTCAAGAAACAGGGAATTACGCGGGGAGAGCCTCCTATGCAGGTCGTGAAAACTAAAGGAGAGGTGGGGCCGGACGGGTGGTTGCGGCTGGATGTACCCGTGGAACTTCCGGCTGGCGCCGTGGAGCTCGTCCTGGCGGTGGGCCGCACCCCACAGCCCAAAGGGCAAAAATACAATTTCGCTGACGTTGTCGGAAAGCTTCAATGGCAGGGTAACGCCATTGCAGAGCAGAGAAAGTTGCGAAACTAGTTCGCAGTCTACAGTTGACAGTTCACAGTAAGAATCAGGCTCGATCCGGCTCCTCGATTCCCGATTCCAATTTCTGCCGGATGTGGACACGCTCCCAGTTTTCTGCGAATTTAAGTAAATACAGATAATTGTCGTTTGCCGCATTCTGGATGAGCTGCCCCGTCTCCCATCTGGCAAGAGAGGCCTCTCCGATTCGGCTTCTCGCGGCGAACTGGGCGCGAGTCAGCCCTAGCTCTTTCCTCAGCGCAATGATCTCGGAAGGCGCCATCAGACCAAGGTGGTGACAAATAGCTTCGTGTCGCAGGTCCTCTGCTTCAGCGTCGGTGAACTCGAAACCGCAATCAGGGCACTTCCGGAATGGAACCGCGGCTTCGAGTTGTACTGCCTTGGGGCCGCTGCCATACTGAAACACATCCCTCGCGATTCGACTCTCCACGCGCTTTGAGCCGCAATTGGGGCACTCGAACAGTTCTGTCTTCATTTCGTCTTCCATGTCATACACTCCCGTCGTAAACCTTCCTAAATTGGTCTGTCGCTATAATGAAAGCTCCTGCCAAAGATGAATTGACCTTTCACTTGAACTTTTATGTAGAGGTTTGGCAAAGCCGCGTCTAATTGAATGATCATCACGTAAGCTTTTTCACCTCGCGGCTGTTCGAGGGCCACCTCTTCGAGCGGGCAACCGTCCTCCGCGAGGTCAGCGATTTTGTGCCAGGCACTGATGTCGTCGAATGGCATGTCGACTTCCGGGTTTGTGACCGTCGTCGGCACCCAGCGACACGGCATCTCTGGGGAACGCGGCACGATTCTTGAGCCTTTTCTGCTCGCTAGCAAGGTGATCAGTCTTCGGATTTCCGCTAAATCATCTTCCAACGCTTGTCCCGATCCGCCTCATCCAGCAATGAATGAAGACATCATATGATATCTCCATCTTATATATCGGAGGCTTGTTCTGTCAACATAAATATCATATGATATTTTCAGGCAATCTGTCACTACTCGGTATGGAGTGACAAGCGACTGGCGGCGAGCAATCGAAATCAGAATCCAGCGGTCAGAAACCCTCGCGGTCAACCGGCAAGTAGGTGACGCGGTAGCCCTGATTATGTAGCGGCGGGTTTATCCCGCCACGTGGCGCCATGGGCGCAACGGACAATGGCGGAGTAAACCCGCCGCTACATAAACCGCCCCGTTCCAGCGCCATGCAGTAATTCAGCACCGAGGAATGTTCCACCTGGGACGTGACGATGTGGCGCTTGGTCGGGTTCGCCTTCAGCGCGGCGGCGATGGCGGCATTGTTGCTTTCGGTCGCGCACGAGGTGAAAATCACATCCATCGGGTGCGCCTCAGCAAAAGCCGGTGGTCGCGCCCAATCTTAATGGCGCGCTGCTTCGACAACTGCTGCGCGCCTGTCCTGTCCCGACAAGGGGCCGAACGCTCGTCCGCCATTAAGATCGGCGGACTTTCAGCCGCGGCGCCCCCTACGCAAGCTGCCGGGCGGACCTGTCCCGATAAGGGGCCGAACGCCGTTCGGCCCCGGGCGAAGCGTATCACGGAGTGGGTTGGAGGTCCGCCGCTCTGCGTTGCCCATGGGCGGACGAACTGCGGACCTTTGGAACCGGTCCGCATTCCGGACAGAATTGACGCACCGACCGAAGCGCAAGGCCTACCCCGGCAACCTTCACGAGGACAAATCTAGGGGCATAAAGTCAGACAATAGAGAGATGCGTCGTTGCGGACATAATGCCCGCCTTAGGAGTGGCGAGCAGGTTGGGGCATTCCTGGGCTATCCACAATTCCCCCGATGGACAGGGACCACTCATGATGGTACAGGTCCCATCCACTCTAAGTTTCCACAAAGCTGAACTCGGTGGAGCTTCCTGCCCACCATGTTCTGCTTACTCACCGTAGGCGTTTGAAGGGTTCTAAAAGGAAGGCAGGGGCAGCGGCGGGTTGAGTCGAGGCGCCTGCCGCTTGCCCCTGTTGGTAGGTGAGCTTGGGTGAGCTTATCTTCTTCCACCGCCGTGGCCGCCGCCGGAACTGTGGCCGCCGCCACCGCCGGAACTATGGCTTTCGCCGCCGCTGCGCGGCGCCGAAGTGCTATGACCACCGCCACTGCTGGGGGCAGATTTCCCGTTCGTGGCTCCCGAACGTGAATAGTAGCTGCGGCCTCCGTAATAGCCATTGGGAGCGCGCTGCCGCATGATGGGCCGATTCAGGTTGAGCGGCGGGCGATAACTGCCCCCGTAACTTCGAGACGGGCTCGAGTAGCCTTGCCACCCGCCGCGCGGAGAGCTCGCGCCGGATCCCGTCCGCCCGCTGCTGTATGGGCTGGGGCTAGCAAACCGCTGCCAACTGTACCGATTCCCTTGCGTGGCCGGGGTGCTTCTCCCCTGCGCCCCCGCACTCGGGCCATTGACCGCCGCCGGCCACCGGCCTGATTGGTTTTCGCTTGCGAACCGCTGCCAGTTGTAGGACGAGCTTCCGGAGCTTGGTTGTCCCGTTCCCGCGCGACCGGCGGCCATGGAGTTCGATCGCGCGCCAAAGCCTTCCGGGTTTCCAACCGCGCGCCCGGTCATGTTGTAAGTGCGTCCTGCCGGTGTCGCGCCGCCCCTGGAGAAGAAATGCTCCCCGTTCGCTGCCGCCGGTCGATTGCTCGTGAAGTTTCCAGCGCGGTTACTCAGACTGCCCCGGATGGGCGCTACAGGCAGACCGCCTCGCATCATGCTGCCGCCGCGCAACATGCTTTCGCTCACTGGCATGGAGCGCCCCATGCGCCCGCTGGCAAATTCCTGCGCGGAGACATTCCTAACCGCGCCCCGCACGTGCGCATCCGTCATCATGGTTTCCAGGTTCGAGCCGAAGCGCGGCCCCCCCGGGTGGACGAAGCCGGCGCCATGGATGTCGTTGAAGTTCATCTCGCCAAACCTGTGGCCCGCTCCGAACCAGGGGTGGAAAATGTCACGCGGACCCAGCGCCAGCCAGCCAATCGAGCCAAAACCGAGGCCAACGCCGAAGCCCCGTCTGCCAAAGCCGAAGAACGAGACGTAAGCGGGCGACCAGATGTGGCCACCGAAGCCCCTGGCCGGCCACCAGGCCCAACGGCCTCCATACATGAACCAGCGGCCGTAGTGGTAGGGTGCCCAGCCCCAAGGCTCGTAGGAAATCCAGGTCCATCCCCAGTAAGGCTCATAACCCCAATTACCGGCGCTGTAGGGCACCCAGCCGGCATCCACCTGGGGTGTCCAGCACCAACCGTAGTCCGGGACCTGCTCCCATTGGCCGTAATTGTCGAGGTCGCTTGATCCTGTGTAGGATTGATCCGTGTGTTGCCAGGCTTGCGCACTGGCGATCTGCCGGTCGCGGTCGAAGCACCACTTGTCGAAATCATCTCCGTCCGGCGCCGGATCAATCTTATACTCCGGGTTGTCCGCACCGTGAATCTGGATGATCTGGCCGGCTTCAACCTTGGTGCTGCCCTGGTTGGTGAGGACTTCCGCTTCCCCCTTGCGCACGATCAATAAAGTTTCAGTGGGGGAATTCACCTGAATGCGATAAATCCCCGGCGCCAGTGGATGTACGCCCATGTTCGGGGTGTCAATCTCCGCGTCCGCCTGGGCGCCATTCGAAACACTGAAATCCACCAGGCCCGAGGCCAACTGAATCTGAATCTTGTTCTGCTCCAGGTCCGCCACTTTGGCTTCCGTATGCTGGTCGAGCCGCATCACGTTGGCAAAGTCGAACTGGACTTCCGCCCGCGACCGATCCGCGGTCGCCACACTGTCACCCGGCACCACGGGAGTGTTCACCGTGCCCGCCACCCATTGTCCGCCATCGCCGCGCATGGTGGTAACATCGCCATGAATCACGCTGATGCGCCCCACCGACGTTTGTGCCTGGGGCGGTGCCTGGGGTTGTGCATCGGGCTGTGGCTGGTCATCGGCCCGACCGTTGGATGTGACGAACCATCCCATCGAGAGAATTGCTAGTGCGATCAGTGAGAATCGGTTTTTCATGGCCCACCTCGGTCGAACGCCCGCTACATAGCTCCAAACTCGCGTCCACTCTCTATATCGCAAGACCCGTGCCAAACCCAGAAATGATTAATGTCGTTTATCTGCTTTCAGGTCAGTTGGTTAGAAGGGAATCCCTTTTGTAGGCTGGGAACGCCCGTTTCTGGACCCTGCCCAAATTCAGCCGATTGGTGGCCCTTTTCGGCCAGCGGGGAGGCTTGGGGGTTACCCTCCCGCCAACCCGATAAGGCCTTGCAACAAGGCGCAATCTTTGCAACCCTCCCGCGACTTGGGAGGACGCTTCCGGTCGACGATTTCCCGAACCTTGGCGAGCAGCATGGGAATCTTGTCCCGCGCCAAGTCTACTGGCCGGATGTGCGCGCTGAATTCCATCAGGAAACCTGACCCGGTGTGGTGGGTATCCTTCGCTGCCGTGGCGTCGTCGGTTACCGGCTCCGTGTAGACTAGGGCCAAGCCCGAAACGGGCGCGAACCCCTTTTGCTCTCCAATGACCGCGTAGGCATTTAGCTGTACCTCATACATCGGAAACAACCCATCCTGGGACGCCGTGAACTTGGCGGTCTTGTAATCGACAATCAGGTGAGAGCCGTCCTTCATCACCAGAATGCCATCCGGGGTTCCGCGCAGGACAACATTGCTTTCCGCGTCGAGGATGCTGAATTTCGTGTAGTGGGGCGGATTGCGGTATCCTTTGACGTTGCCGAGCTGGCTCAACCACGGAGGCGCGCTCTGGTGGCGGTCGAACCATCCGTGCACCAGCCGCTTGCCGTAGGCATCGATCGAGCTGAAGATGCCGGGGAAAATCTGGTAGGGGATCCCCTTGGCGTGCATTTGAATCCAGAAGCAGCGCGGGCAGAAGCCGGGCATCGCCACGGTGCCCAGATTCTTGGCAGAAATCGTGATCGGTTCGGACATCGCTCTTTCCAGCCTCGAAAAGTGACCGCCGAAGGCATTTTACGTCACCTCCGCGCGTCGGGAAGGAAGATTTTCGCGTGGAATCTGCGGCCGATACCCAGACCGCCCTCCTGACCCCCGCACCGGTGGATAACCTGACCGGCACCATCGGGCGCATCTGCCTTCCGGGGAAAAAACCGCGTGAGGGGTGCAAGTTATGCGCTTGCGGCGCTCCTTGAACGTGTCTATCCTTTACCCTCGTACGGACCAATTTCCGAAGAGGAACGAATGGACAAGGTACAAAACCGGATCACGCGGTGGTGGCCGTGCCTCGCGACGATTCTCCTTCTCTGGAGCACGGTGGCGAGGGTGGTGATCATCTCACTCCGCATGAATCAAGGTCATCTGATTTATGCCCTTGATGATTCTTATATTCACATGGCGATGGCCAAGAATTTCGCCCGGCACGGGGTGTGGGGAGTGACGCCTTTTCAATTCACTTCCTCTTCGTCTTCGCCGCTCTGGACCTTGTTGGTTGCTTCCCTCTTTTGGGCGTTCGGAGTCCACACGTCCACTCCCCTCATTTTGAACTTGCTCTTTGCCACGTTGCTGATTCTGGCCGTGCGATGGATATTGGTGTCGCTCGCCCCTGCCCTTCCCAGCCTTTACGTGTTCATGGTTCTGATCTGCACCCTCTTCTTCAGCCCCGTTGTGAACCTGATTTTTATAGGGCTGGAACACACTCTCCACATCTTGGTGACGCTGCTGTTTGTCTTCCACGCGGGCAGGATTCTGGCCGGCAAAGCGCCGGCCTCGCGCGCGTCCAAGCTGACGCTCATCGCCCTGGGGGTTGCGGTGAGCGCGGCGCGTTATGAGGGACTGTTCGCCGTGGCGGTAGTGGCCGCGCTGCTTTTCCTCCAGCGCCGGCTGAGGCCCTCGGTGGAGCTTGCAGGCTGGTCGCTTCTGCCGGCCTTTATCGTGGGAGTGATTTCCGTTGGACAGGGCTGGTTCTGGCTGCCCAATTCTGTGGTACTGAAAGGCAACCTTCCTCTGGCGGGAACGAATGCGGTCGCCAGTTTTCTTGCCCACGCTGCGGGGAATACCTTTTACTCGGGCGTACGGGTGGTTCGCTTGGAAGGCGTCGCGCTCCTTTTGATGCTCTGGCGGTATGCGCAGAGCAAGCAGCGTCAGGCGCCAGAGGTCCAGGGTCCCGAGTCCGGCGCCAGAAATGAGGGTTCCAACTCCGTGCAGGTGTGGATGATGGGCATTTTCGTAGCCACCGCGACGCTGCACCTGATGCTGGCGTCAACGGGTTGGTTCCTTCGTTATGAAGCCTACCTTATGGCCTTGGGCTTGACGGTAGTGGCCGTCCCCCTCTGGGATTTGATTCAAAACCTGGGTTCGCGAGTGGTGGCATGGACGTCCCGCCCGCGGGCAGTCACGGCCAAGACGGCCATGCAACCCCACCCGGTTTACGTGGGGAAAGTGGCGGGTCTTGCCGCGGTGGCGGTGTTGGCGTTTTCCGGCAACCTCTTTTGGACCACCGGCTACAATGCCCTGTGGATGATCCTCCCCGGAATGCGCGATACCTACCGTTGGCATTACCAGATGGGGACATTCGTGCAGCGATATTATCAAGGAAGCATTCTCGTGGTGAATGACATTGGCGTGGTCGACTTCCTGGCGGATATTCATTTAACGGACCCGCACGGCCTGGCCGACCGGGAAATTGCGCGCTCCCGGTTGCGGGAGGGGGGCCGGCTCACTTCCGAGTTTCTCGATCGATTGGCACGCTCGCGCGGTGCGTCGGTGGCCCTGGTGGATGAGGACTGGATGGAATTTTTCGGCGGCCCCTTTCGCCGGGTCATTCCGGCCACCTGGCTGCTGGCCGGTGTCTGGAGATACCACTATCGCGTCGTGCTCGCCCAGCCCGGCCTGAGTTTCTATGCCTTGGACGAAGCTGCCAAAGCAAAGCTCATTGAAAACCTGCGGAACTATTCCCACTTTCTGCCGCCGGACGTGGAACAGTTAGGGCCGTATACACAGGGCAGAAAGCAGTAGGCAGAAGGCAATGGGCAGCGAGCGCCATTGGCGAGTCCGGCAAGGCTGGGAAGGCCGATGAAATTCATGAATGAGGAAAGTGAAACGATTCAACGATGCGACGATCCGCTGACCCGATGACGCGATGGCCCGATGGTTCAATCCTGTGATTCCATGATATCTTCACATTGAGACTCCCATGGCCGGTTTTGATCTCAAGTTCTATCTCGACCGTTTTCCCGAAGTTTGCAAGCAGAAGTTCGGGCGCACTTATTCCTTCCGCACTCTGGAGAAAAAATTCGAGCCCCTGTGTACGGGCAATCGGTGGCTGGCGGCGAAGGACGTGCTGAACATCTTCGACCCGACCGCCACGCCCTTCGGGCGTTACTGGCCAAAGCCCAACGAAAAGGAGCTGGACCAGGTCCTGAAGAAGGCGAGGCTGGTGCTAGGTCCCTCGCCCGCCGACCCGCGCGAACTGGTCCGGCACGCCCTCGATGTGCTGCACAGCATTGGGATCGTATCCCTCGTGCTGCGCTTTGTTCATCCCGATCGCTACGGTGCTTTTTCGACGCCCATCATGAATCTGCTCCAGGTGCACCGGCCGCGCACCATCGACCTCTACCTGGCCTATTGCGACGAGTTGCGCGCCTGGAAGGAGCACTTTCGCCTGGAATCCGTGGCGGATACGGAAACCGCCCTGTGGACCTACCACGAACTGGTCGCCGGGGTGACCCATGCGAGCGAGGTTTCCACGCCGAACGCGGAATTCGACGCCGACGTTTGGATCCAGCGCCGCCGCGTGGCGCAGGTGCTGCGGCCCTTTCTGCGCAACTATGGGCCGCTGGAGCTGGCGCGCATCCTGGTGGAAGAGGAACCCAAGCTGGCGGGCAAAATCGCCGGGGAAGAATACGAGCGGCTGCTCCGCGTCGCCGCGCGCGAGCTCTGCGGCGGAATGAACCTGAACGTTCGTGGCGCGATTGAAATCCTCTTTGATCGCCTGGCTGAAGATGGCTATATTTCACTTGAGGACAAGGCGCAACTCGATAAAGCCTGGAGAATCCGCAACGCCGCCGTCCACGCCGGACGCCCTCCGGACCCCGAACAAGTCGATAACATGATCGATACTATCGAGCGCATCTGCCGCTCCTGGGAAGAAGCGCCGTAGGGGTTGTTGGCTTTCAGCCGACTTCGTGATATCGTGATATCAGGAGGGAAGACCAGTGGCCCAATTAGTGGTTCGCAATATTGAGGCGGGGATCAAGCTACGGTTACAGCGTCGCGCCAAGCGGCATGGCCGGAGCATGGAAGAAGAAGTGCGGGATATTCTGCGCAACGCCGCCAAGGAAGAAGCAACCCCCGCCCGCGGGCTCGGAAGCGAAATCGCCTCTTTGTTTCGGAAGGCTGGCCTGAAGGCAGATATTCCTGAACTTCGGGGGCATGGGATTAAGCCCGCCACCTTCGATTGATGATAATCCTTGACACCAATGTGCTCTCGGCACTGATGAGCCAAATACCCGACACGCAGGTAATCGCCTGGCTGGATAATCAGCCGAGGACATCCATCTGGACGACTTCCGTAACGGTCCTTGAAATCCGGTTTGGATTGCAGACGATGCCATTGGGAAAGCGGCGCGCGGAGCTGGTTCGGGCCTTTGAAGCTGTCCTGGCCGACAAGATCGACGGGAGGATTGCTTCCTTCGACGCAGTGGCGGCACAACTCGCCGGCGACCTTATGGCGATGCGCCACAAGAAAGGACGCCCCGTCGATCTCAGGGATACGATGATCGCAGGCATTGCGCTTGCGTATCAGGCGACGCTCGCAACCCGCAATACATCGCATTTTGAAGACCTCTCCGTCCCGGTCATCAACCCTTGGGCCAGCACGTAGCCCATTAACAACTCTCGTGTCCGATAAGCTCGCTAGGCAGGGAACTTCTGCGCGAACTCGATGCGCTTTTGGATGGAGGGGTGACTATGGAATATGAACTCAATCCAGGGACTGGGTTGGCGTTCCGCGAGGTTGAGTTCCGCCAGTTTTCCCATGCTGGAGATAAAGGGAGCGCGGGAAGGTATGGCGTGCAGCGCGTAAGCATCCGCCTGACGTTCCATGGCGCGCGAGTAGGAGTTCACCGCGGGCAGAAGCACGAGGGAAAGAACGGTGGTGACCAGCGCGAGGAGCGGAAGGTTGGCGAAATCCGCCGGGCCCTGAAATCCGAAATGCGGCCCCAGCCAGTCGAGGGTGCGGTGAATCAGATAGAATCCCACAAAGGTTGCGGCGCCCTGAAGCACGATGCTCTGGAAAATGTGGTGGTGGACGTGGTGGCCCAATTCGTGCGCTAACACCGCCTCAACTTCGTCATCCTGAAATTGCTCGAGGAGGGTATCCGAGAGGATTATTCGGCGGGTATTGCCGAGTCCCATCAGGGCCGCGTTGGCCTTTTTGCTCTTTTCGCTGAGTTTCCATTCAAACACCCCCTTCACCCGAGTGCCGGCGCGCCGCGAGAGTTCCAGCAAGCGTTCGGTCAAGGAATGATTCTCGAGGGGCTTGACCTTAAAGAAGATCGGGAAGATAAGGACCGGGGCGAGGTTGGCAAGCAGCACAAAGAACCCGATGAAGGCGATCGCGCATATCATCCACCAACGCTCGGGCCAGTGGCGCATCACCGCGTAGAGGAATTCCACCGCCAGCACGGCGAGCGTACCCCCCACGGCGATGCCCTTTAATTGATCTTTAACCCAACCTGACAGCGTAAGGTTGGAAAGTCCGTAGCGGTGCTCCAACCAGAAGCCACGCAGATAATCGAGGGGCAGGCCCAGCACTTGCGAAATGATTCCGAAAAGGCACAGATAAATCAGCAAGGCCACCCATGGGCGCGAGCTGTAGTGCAGCGCCAGGTTTCGCAGGGCCACACTCCATCCGGTGAAAAGCATAGCGAGAAGGAAGGCCAGGTCAACGAGGTAGCCCGCCACACTCAGGATGCGGCCGGTTCGATGGTAGCTTTTTACGCGGTCGGAGTCGGTCATAAATTCATCCGTAGCGCCGGCATCTTGCCGGCACCGGAAAAGCAATCGTCGCGCGGACCTGTTTTGTAGGTCCGCGGCTCTTCCATTGCCGATTCTCGATCAGTCCAATCGACAATCGGCAATCGAAATCGGCAATGGCGAACGAGCCGCGGACCCACAAAACGGGTCCGCGCTACGCCGCTTTCGCGATGCGGGTCATTTCCCCCAGCAGTTTCTTGACTTGCTCGCGCGAGGGCGCTTCGGAATAAAGCCGGAGGAGGTTTTCCGTGCCCGAGGCGCGCACCAGCAGCCAGGCGGAATCCCCAAAGCGCATCTTCGCGCCATCCAGATCTTCCACCGCCGTCACTTTCAGCCCCGCGATTTTCTTGAATTTGCCCTGGGCCACCTGCTTAACCAACTGCTGCGCTCGCGCGAGTTCAACTTCCAAATCCACGCGGTCATAAAAGTGCGGCCCAAACTCCCGGGTCAAGTCTTCTACCAGTTCGGTCAAGGTCTTCTTCTTTTCTGCCATCACTTCCGCCAACAGCAGCGAGTTCAGGATGCCGTCGCGCTCGGGCAGGTGTCCCTTGATTCCGATGCCGCCGCTTTCTTCGCCACCCATCAAAACGTCGCGGGTCAGCATCAGCTCGCAGATGTATTTGAAGCCGATCGGGGTGACGTGCAGCGGCAGATCGTGCTTGCGCGCCAGTTGGTCAATCATATCGGTGGTGGAGAAGGTCTTGACCACTTCCCCCCGCAAACCCAGGTCCTCGGTCAAGTGCTTGAGAAGAATGCAGAAGATTTTGTGCGAATCGATGAAGTCGCCGGTGCGGTCGATGGCGCCGACGCGGTCGGCATCACCGTCGGTGGCGAAGCCCGCGTCGAAACCGCCTTCCGTTACCGCGCGGCGCAGGCCCTCCACGTGCGGTTCGATGGGCTCCGGGTTCAGTCCGGGGAAAAGCGGATTGTGCTCGGAGTGGATTTCACGGTAGGGAATATCTGCCTGGTCGAACAAGCGCGCAATGATGCCACGGCCGGCGCCATACATCGGATCGATAACGAATTTCTGGCCGGAGGCGCGGATGTGGTCCAGATGAACCAGGTCCTTGAGCCGTTCGAGATAGGGAGTGGCGAGGTCAACGACCTGGACCGCGGCGGGACGTTTGCGGGCGGTGGGGGCACGCCATGGCGTGCCCCTACGGTCAAGGCGATGCAGGTGGACTTCAATGCGCCGGATAATTGCGGGGTCCGCCGAGCCACCGTACGGCGCTTTGAACTTGACCCCATTCCACCGGTAAGGATTATGGCTGGCGGTGATCATGATGGCGCCCGCGGTTTTCCGCGCGACCACCCCGTAACTCACCGCCGGCGTGGGAGTGCCAGCATTCGCGAGCCAAACCGGTATTCCTGCGGCGGAAATCACTTCGGCAGTCGCCCGGGCAAATTCCGCCGAAAGAAACCGCATGTCGTAGCCGATTATCAGGCCGCGGCGCCGTTCACTCTCCTCACGGACATACTGGGCAATGGCCGCCGCCACCCGGCGCACATTGACAAAGGTGAAATCGTCGGCGATAACCCCCCGCCAGCCGTCGGTACCGAATTTGATTTTATCCATGCCTCAGAACCGCGAATCCAAGATCGAAAATCGAAACTCGCTACCTCCATATCGATTTTCGAGTTTCGATTTTCGTTTTTTCTTCAACACCTGAATACTAAAGTAACTTCTCCCGTCCTGCCTTTTCCAGCGCCTGAACCGCCTTGCCGACCTCTTGGGAATGGTCACGGGCACAGACCAGGAGCGCGTCATCTGTTTCCACGATGACCAGGTCCTGAACTCCCACGGTCACCACAAAGCTGCGCTTGGCGACAATCATATTGCCGCGCGAATCCAGGCACAGGCTCCGCTCCGGCCGGACGTTGGCCTCGCCATCCTTTGGCGAAAGGTCGTAAACCACCGCCCAACTGCCCACGTCGTTCCACCCAATGTCGGCGGCGACGGCATGGATATCCGGAATTTTCTCCATGATGGCATAGTCAATGGAGGTCTTTTCGAATTGCGGGAAGAGGCGGCGAAAGCTCTTTGTCGACCGCACACCGCCGGCCTCGGCCAAATGCGCCAGTTGGTCGGCCATGCGGGGTTGATACTTGGCAAAATTCCCGAGCAGGGTGGAGGCCCGCCAGATGAACATACCCCCGTTCCACAAATATCGCCCCGAGGCGACGTAGCGGCGAGCGACGGCGAGCGGCGGCTTCTCGGTGAATTTTTCCACCCGGTAAATCTCTTGTCCGGCAACGCGCGCCTCGCGGGCGCCAACACGTACATACCCAAAGCCGGTATCGGGGCGGGTAGGTTTCAGGCCGATCACGACGGATCTTCCTGCCTCGTCGGCGGTTTCGCAACCGGCGCGCAGCACGCGAAGAAACTCCGCGGATTTGGTGATGGTGTGATCCGCCGGCAGCACCACCATCAAACCTTGTGGGTTGCGACGCAAGATCTCGTGCGCCGCCACTCCCAGCGTGGGCGCGGTGTTGCGTGAGGCGGGTTCCGCCACAATCTGCGCGCGCGGAATTTGGGGCAGGCGCCGGCAAACCTCACGCCAGATAAGTTCGTTGGTGTAAATGTAAACATGCTCGGGGGGAATGAGCGGCTGGATCCGCGCCACGGTCTGTTCCAGGAGTGTACCGTGCCCGAACAGTTCCAGCAATTGCTTGGGATGTTTGCGGCGGCTGAGGGGCCAGAAGCGTGTTCCACTGCCGCCGGCCATCACGACGGCGTATGCGTGAGTGAGGAGCGATGTTTGCGCCATGGAATTTCACTCGAATACAATTTGGCGGATCTTCTCCGAGGGAAATCCGTGCCGCTCGAGCGGCTCGCGGAAATCCCTTTCGAGGTCGGGTACGTAGAACTTCAAAAGCTTAGTGTCAAGCCCCGGCACCAGGCGGTAGAGGTTGGCGGCGGGCGGAATCAACCAGGTATCGCCGGGGCGATACGCCATCCAGCCGGCCTCATTTTCAATGCGCCCCTCGCCTTCCATCATGGAAAGGACCTCCACCTTCTCGGGCGAGCTCTGGAAAGTGGCCGTGTGGCGAACGCTCAATACCTCGAGGGCGAAGAACCGGCAGGCGAGAACCAATCGGCGCATCCCGTACTTCTCACGGCATTCGAGCCGCGGCAAATCGTGCAGGGGCGGAAGCTCCGGGCGAATTACCTCGAGCCCTTTGTCCAGGTGCAATGGGCGCGGTTTGCCATCCAGGCCGGGGCGGCCGAAATCATCCAGGCGATAGGTGAGATCGGAATTTTCCTCGACTTCGAACAGCAGCAGGCCAGGTCCCAGAGCATGGACCAGTCCGGGAGGCAGAAACACAGCTTCGTCGGGCTGGGGCCGGAAACTCTCGAGAAAGTCGCGCGACGTGCCGTTCTTGAACGCGGGGAGCAATTGCTCTTTCGTCACGCCGGGCTTCAGCCCGAGCAGAATCGCGGCGTCGGGGTCGGCCGTCAGGAAATACCACATCTCGCACTTGCCCACGTTGCCCGGGTCGTGGATGGCGGCGTAAGCGTCGTCCGGATGAACCTGGACGGAAAGCCAGTCGCTGGTGAAGATGTATTTGGCGAGAAGCGGAAAACGGCGGCCAGGCCAGGACTTTCCGTGCAATTCCGGACCGTATTTTTCCGAAGCCCCGGCGAGGCTCATTCCCGCCGCGGGGCCGTTCAGGAATTGCGAGGCATCATCGGTGATCCACACTTCGCCAATGCGCTGGTTGGCGAATTGTTCGCCTAACCCGGATGTTGAGTGGGGCGCGGTAAAGAGCGGAGCTAAATCCCGCCGCCCCCAGATTTTGGGCTTGAAGATATTGGACAGTTGAACGGGGCCGTTAAAGATGGACATAATCAAGATGGGTGCTGGGTTCTGGGGACTAGGGGCTGGGGAAGAGTCGAGCCTTGAACCCCAGCACCCAGTACCCAGCACCCAGCACCTACAACCCTGTTTTCAGAATTTGGCGAAGAACGCCGACATCCGCTTCATTCCCTCATCGATGTGATTCAGCGCGGTTGCATAGGAAAGCCGGACGTGTTGCGGAGTTCCAAAGGCTGGGCCCGGAACCACCGCCACGTGCGCTTCCTCCAGGAGTTTCTCCGCCAAGACGGTGGTATCGGCCAAGCCGTCACGATTCAAATAAGCCGAGACATTGGGATAAACGTAGAAAGCTCCCTGCGGCATCGTGCACTTGATGTCGGGAATGGCGCGCAGGCCTTCCACGACGCGATCGCGGCGGCGGCGGTACTCGGCCAGCATGGCGCGCACGGAATCCTGCGAGGCGCGCAAGGCTTCTACCGCGGCCTTCTGCGCGATCGAAGTGGGATTGGAAGTCGAGTGGCTCTGAAGCTTCAGCATGTGGGCAAGAAGCGTGTGGGAGCCCAGGGCGAATCCCACGCGCCAACCTGTCATGGCATAAGTCTTGGAAAGTGAGCCCACAATCAGAAGATGGTCGCGATCCTGGGAGCTCCCCAACGAGAACGGCGGGTCATCATAGAGAAAATGGCAATAGCACTCGTCCGACAAAAGGAGGACTTTGTGCCGCGCCGCCACCGCCAGGAGTCTTTCCATTTCCTCGCGCGGGACCACCGCCCCGGTGGGATTGTTGGGCGAATTCACCACGATCATGCGGGTCCGCGGCGTAATGAGTTTCTCCACGGCGTCGGCCCGCACGGCAAAATTCTCCGCCTCATCTGTCTCCAGAAAAACCGCCTTGCCGCCCGCGTAATGGATGATATCGAGGAATGAGACCCAGTAAGGAACGGGCAAAATCACTTCGTCCCCATCGTTGAGCGTGGCCACCATGGCTTGGAAAATGGCCTGCTTACCGCCCACGGTTACCAGGCACTCCTCGATGGAGTAGTGCGAGCCGAAATCCTTGGCGTGCCGGTCCACCAGCGCTTCCTTCAGTTCCCGCGTGCCGCCGGTGGGCGTGTACTTGGTAAAGTTCTCTTCCAGAGCGCGAACCGCCGCTTGCTTGATGTGATCGGGCGTGGGGAAATCCGGCTCGCCGGCGCCGAAGTCCACCAGCTTGACGCCCGTGGCGCGCAGCTTGTCGGCCTTCTGCACCACCGCGGCCGTCGAGGAAACCGAAATCCGTGAGATTCGCTCGGAGAATTGCATCAATCACTCTTGGAAGGCAGAGGTTAGAAGCTAGAAGTTAGAAGCTAGGAGTTAGAAGCGCCTAGTGAGGATCTGTGCCGCTCGGCTCTAACTCCTGACTTCGAGCTTCTCGCTTCTAGCTCCTAGGAGCCCGTCGGAGATAAGGCTTCTAAATCTTACCTTTTTCCGACTCTGGCTCTCATCGAGTCGGGTGCTGGGCCTTTGACCGTGGCGAGGCTGCCCGGAAGACAAGCTTGGTAGCTTGGGTCAGCTCTTTCAGGCGCTCTGGGGGCTCCATCCGGAGCGGAAGAGTTTCAGCAGGTTATGCGTGGCGCAAATCATCTGCCATTCCCCCTGCACTTTCTCCAGCCCTCGCAGCAGAAATCTCCGAAACCCTCGCGCCTCTTTGATCTGTCCAAAGACCGGTTCCACCACTGCCTTGCGCAGCTTATAAACCGCCTGCCCTTCCGCCGTCCGCAGCTTGTGCCGCATCTGCTCGGCGACGCTGGCTCCGGGGGACGGAGGCCCGGTGGTGGTGGGCCGTTTCTCGCCGTGCTTCTGCCGGTCCGGCGCTACGAACAGATCGATCTCCCGCAACTGCGCATCCGTAAGGTTGGGCTCACTGAAATAACCGTTGTCCGCCGTCGCTTGCTGCGGCGGGACCCCCATCTGCACTTTCACTTGCTTCAGCATCGGCACCAATTGTTTCTTGTCGTTGGCTTCCTGGGTCACCGCCGCCCCCACGATCACTTGCGCGTGACTGTCCACCGCCGCCTGGGCGTTATAGGCTTGCACAAACTCTTTCGTCGCTCCGTCCTTCATGATCCGCGATTCCGGGTCGGTAAAATTCCGTTGCGCTTGCGGCTTCGGCTTTGCCGCTTCCGGATCCGGCGCCTGCGGCGCTCGCCCCCCGAACTTCCGTCCCCGTTCGCGCTCCTGCTTCTCCCGCTCCTTTAATTGCGCCGCGACCTCCGCCTGCTTCTTTTCCGCCGCCTCTTTCGCCGCTTGTTCCAGCGCCGCCTTCGCCTCCCGAATCTTCTCTAACCGGCTCTCCCGCCGCGCCAGTTCTTTCGGCAGTTCATCCCCGCGCTTACCTTTCCCGTATTTCCCGTCTTCCTCGGCATCCACTCGCGCCGCCTCCGCCAGCAGCGCCTGCACTTCCGCTTCTAACTTCTTCTCCGCCTCTCCCATTCGCTCGTAGCTCATCGCCTTGTGCTTCGAGGCGTTGGCCTTGATCTTCGTCCCGTCCAGCGCCACGTGTCCCAGTTTCACCAGCCCCGCTTGCCGACACAGCTGCAAGACCTGCACGAACAGTTGCGCGAGGTTCGCCAGATGTCCCTTGCGGAAATCCGCGATCGTGTCGTGATCCGGATGCTGGTCAGCCGCCAAATAGCGGAACGCCACGTCCTCGTAGGTCGCCCGCTCGATCCGCCGCGAACTCGCCACCCCTCGCGAGTAGCCATAAATCAGCACCCGCACCATCATCCGCGGATCATAGGCCGCCAGCCCGCGCCCGTCTCGCGCCTCGTAGGTCGCATACATCGCCGTCAGATCCAGCGTCTCCACCACGTCCGCTACAAACCGCGCCAAATGGCTCTCGGGCAGCCAATCCTGCAGCGAAGGAGGCAGCAGATAGGCTTGATTGAGATCGCAGTTCCGAAACTGTTTGCTCATAGGCCTAAATTACACTAAAGAACCTGTTTGTCAATACTAAATGTGTGTCGGAAATAGAACCCTCTTGCCCGAGAATCTCCACCCGACGAGCGGTCGAACCTCCGCAACCCCCTAATTTGACATTAAACAAATTCTATCTCCGACAGGCTCCTAGCCCCTCGCTTCTAGCTTCTGCACTTTCTGATGAAGCCGTTCTTCGACCAACGCCGGAACCATCCCGGCAACGGAGCCGCCGAGCTGAAAGATCTCCCGCACCAGGCGCGAACTGACGTAAGTGTAGGCGAGGGCCGGCATCAGGAATACTGTTTCCACGTCGGGCGAGAGTTTGCGGTTCGTTAACGCCATTTGCAGCTCATACTCGTAGTCGGTAAAAGCTCGAATGCCCCGCAAGAGCGCTTTCGCCTGCTTTTGACGCGCGTAATCCACCAGCAACCCGCTGAAAGTATCGACCGAAACATTGGGAATGGAATGGGTCACTTCCTGGAGCATTTCCACCCGCTCGGCAACCGTAAAAAGCGGGTTCTTTTCCAAATTTGTCAGCACTGCGACAATGAGCCGATTGAAGAGCTGGCTCCCCCGCTCGATCAAATCGAGGTGACCGTTCGTGATCGGATCGAAAGATCCGGGATAAATTGCCAGAATCTCAGCCATGAATTGAAAGTGCCCGAACCGCGCACCTGCTTTCAATTCATTCTAGCGTTGGAGCCGGAAAGTTGTAAACGGGATTATCGACCCTCGATGGTAGCGGTCCAGGGATTGATGACCGGGAGACCGGCAGCCAGGAAGGGCGCCTCGTCGCGCGTGGCCACAGTAAACTGGCGTGACGCCGCAATCGCCGCGATCTGGGCATCCGCCACCGCGATGGGATGGCCATGTCGGCGGGCGCGCGTGACGATCTGCGCATAAGCCTCCGCTGCGGCGAGATCAAACGGGGCGATCCGCTCGCCGAACAGGGCGATGATTTGCTCGTGGAGACCAGCGGCGAGGGTTTTGCGGCGTTTGCCCAGTGGCAGGCTCTCGATGCCGAGCAGCAGCTCGGCGAGGCTCACCGTTGAAAGATAGAGGCCTTCGGCCGCCTGCGCGTCGAGCCAAGCAAGCACTTTCTGATCGGGCCGGGGCCGTAGCGGTTCGGAGACCACGTTGGTGTCAAGCAGGATCACGCGAAGTCCGCCGGCGCGGCGGGCGTCTTGTCCCGCGGGATTTTGAGATTGAGGCCGCCCAAGGGCTTCGCGAGCGCCGCGAGGGCAGACCCGAGCTTGAGGCGCGCTGCGGGACGTACGGCCCCATCGAGGATCTCCCGAATTTCCGCTTCGGTGCTCCGTCCGTGCTGCCTTGCCCGGACACGCAGTGCCCGGCGGGTCTCGGCGGAGATGTTGCGCACGACAATCGCCGGCATCGCTGAACTCCTTGACTACACGCGAATGATATCACATTTCAGCGGGTGATATCAATGGGGCGGCAAAGGTATGCGGAAGTGCCGAATATGGGATCGATCACCATCGCCACAGCGCTAAAACCCTAGATGGAGCGCGATGGCAAGCGCCAGCGCGCCCGCAAAGCTGGTGCCGGCGAAATTGACGATACCGTTGGTCACCAGGCCGCGCCGTTCGAGCGTCGCGCCCAGCACACTGTCGAGCAGGTTCCCGGCCACCGCGGCAGCCAGGGCGATGGCGGCGCCACCTTTGCCACACAAGCCCATCGCGAAAGCCAGTGCCACGATCAGAGCGGAAGCCAGCGCCCCCGCAACGCTGCCTCCCACCGTGATGCCGCCGTTTTCGCCGGCAGGCACCGGCTTGAACGTCGTGATCAGATAGGCGCGGTCGGAAATATATTGGCCGATTTCGCTGGAAATGGTGTCGCCCGTGGCCTCCGCAAATGCCGCGATCAACGCCATCAGAAAGGCGCCTTCATGATGCGTGGTGATGACCAGGAGGGAAAAAAACGCGCCGGCCAGCGAGTTCGCCAAGGCCTCGCGCCAACTCCGGGCGCCCCCGCGTTTCTCCGCCACGCCACGCGCGGCTTTGCGTGCGTAGCCGAACCGCGTGGCTACGGATCCGATCGCGAAGAAGGCGAGCATCAATAGAAAGCTCTTGTAGCCCCAGCCCAGATAGACCGCCACCCCCAGCAGAAATCCGCATATCGCGCCCGAGGGAGTGACCATCTTCAGGAGGAAGGCCAACACCGCCAGCGCCAGATTGACGGCCGCGGCCAGCACGATGCGCCGGCCGAGGAAGGGCAGGTTGCTGTCCAGCGCGCTGCGCTCGACAAAGTACAGGCAATACATGAACGCGCCCGCCACCAGCGGAACCGTAGCGTTGTCATCCAGGCGAACCGGGACGGACTCCACGATGGCGCCCACCAGCGCCGTGGCCGCGCAAATCCTCAGGGTGATGTCCGGGGCGACGGCGGGGGCAACCGGGCACATCAAGAAGTACCAGCGCGTCAATAGGTATGCGCCCGCCGTGCCGGCTACGATGAATCCCAGAAAGCCCGACCAGGTTTTTTCGCGATTCCAGGGGAGTGCCGGGCCGCCCAGCGCCCCGCCCGCTACGCTCGCCATGCCATCGCCCAATGCCATGATGGCCCAGGTGGCACCCACAATGTGCAGGTCATGGCGATAAAGAAGAATCAGAGCCAGCACCGAGATGGGATAGATGACAATGCCGGTCCAGACGCGGGCGGCGTCCCCAAGGGCAGGTGGGGAGGTAGGCAGGTGGGCAGATCGAACGCCGATGCCGGGGGTGGAAGGCGATCCGACATTCAGAATTCCGGATTCCGAACCGGCCCCCGGGACGAGAGGCGATCCGCGATTCAGAATTGCGGATTCCGAACCGCGGCCGGGATTCTTGCCCAGATCCACCCCCAGGCGGGGCAGCACGACAACGTTGAAAAGCAGCGCCAACAGCGCGCACCCCGCGGCTTGCGTCCAGGTGAGGTACGGCAGCAGGAACGCGAAGATCAGCATGGACATGTGCACGATCTTGCGCGTGGAGAGAAGCGGCGCGCGCGGCGCCGCGACGGAAGTGGTGAGGTTCGGCATGTTCGTCTAATCGGGTGGTTCGGCGATCGGGCGAGCCAATGGGTCGGGTGATTCGTTGAGCGGGAAACAAAACCGCGGTAACGGTTCTTTGTTCACCCGATCACCCGAGCGCCCGATCTCGCGATCTCCCGATCATGCAGGGTTAACGCCAGGCCTTCTTCCAAGGGGGATACCCAATAGTCAAGGTCGCGAATCGCCTTGGCGCTCGAATAGACCCAATCGTGCTTGAAGATTTCTACGACGCCGGGAGTAAGCTGGGGAGAATGACCGTACGCGCGAGCGCGCACGAGTTCCAGAGCGCCCACGAACTTCCCGACGGCAAAGGGAAGATGGCGAACCGGATGCCGGACGTGCGTGAAATCCGCCAGAGTACGGAAGAAATCATTGAGCGTGCGATTATCCCCGCCCAGCACATATTCTTCCCCAAGCTTTCCCTTCTCGAGCGCCGCCAGATGCGCGTTGACAACGTTGGCAATAAACGCAAAGCTCCATCGCTGCTCTCCGGACCCCAGCAAGCCCGGGAACTTGCCACTGAGGTACTGGTCGATCATTCCACCCACCAGGTTGCCCTCGGTTTTGGGCCCGGGGCCGTAGATGACGCCGGGGAAAGTCACGATGACCGGGAAGCGGCGCATTCCCTCGCCGCGCAGCCACTCGAGGGCGCGCGCTTTGGTTTCCTCATAAGCGTCAGAAAACGGGCCGGCGTGGCGCAACGCCTCGTTTGCGTTCACATCCGCGGACGGCCCCAGCGCTATAAAGGAGGAGGTGTATACAACCCGCTGAACCCCTGCCTGTTCAGAACCTTGCAACAAGTCCTGCAAGCCCTCCACATTGACACGCCAGAAGTCACGGCGGTGGCGCACCCACATCTTGACGAGGGCGGCGGTGTGAATCACTGCGTCCGCTCCGTGGAGTGCGGAGCGCAAAGCCTCGCGGTCGCGCAAATCGCCGAGTGCAACCTCGCAGCGGAACGCCGCAGGGTCGAATCCCAAGCGCCTGGGATCTCGCACCAAAACCCGGAAGGGTCGACGCCGCGCGATGAGTTCACGGGCGATTCCAGAACCAAGATAACCGGTAGCGCCAGTCAGAAGGATCATATAATCGGGAGATCGGGTGATCGGGTGAACGAAGGACGAACCAGGTCGAGCGGTCCTTTTGGTTCACCGGATCACCCGATTTTACCAAATTGCAAATCCCATCTTAGCGAATCAAATATGCCCCCGCCAGACCCAAATGGCCAACCATCATCATCCAGTACATGTGGTGCCAGGAAGGATGGTTTTCGCCTTCGGTAACCAGCCGGTGCGGATCCTTATTAATCAAGTAGGCGACGTAGGCACCCCAGGTCACCATGATGACGCTCAGCGCGAGGATGGCCGCCGGATTGCCGCTGAGCACGTGCAGCGCGAGGCCGAGCGGCAACATCAGCCACGGCAGTATGAAGGATGGAGTGATGGCGCGCGCGCTCCAGGTGGCTCCGTATTTCACCGGCAGGGTGATGCACCCCGCCGCGCGGTCGCCTTCGATGTCGGCGAAATCCTTAGTAGTGGTTGCGCCCAGGAGAAAAAAGAAATAAATGGAGCCAATGTACCAGGGTTCAATCGAACTCAGCACCGTGGCCACAGCCGCCCATCCCGCCACCTTCAGCAGGCAACCGCGAATGAGCGCGATGATCAGGTTTGAACCGATCGGGCGCCGCTTCAAGCGCACGGGGGGCGCGGAATACGCAACCGTAGCAATTGCGGCAATCACGTATATCACAAAGGTTTCGCGATTGACCGCCGCAACCATCGCCAGCGCCAGGGCGTATGCCACGGTAGTGAAAATCCATGCCTGGCGTAACGTAAGCTCCCCCGAGGGCAGCGGTCGGTGCGGTTTGTTGATGCGGTCATTGGTGAGGTCGCAGATCTGATTCAGCCCGTTCGAAGCGGCATTCAGAACCCCGGCGGCCAGCACCGCCAGCCCCACATGAAGAACGTTAAAGGAGGCGTGCGTCGCTCCATAGCCCAAAAGGGAACCGGAAAAAATCCCGGTCATAGGGGGAACCAGGGTGAACGGCCGGGCAAACGTCCAGTAGGTGCGCGGAGAACTCATGCGCGCGTATTTTCAATCTTCCCCGCTTAGCTGGCAAGGGGAAAAGAGCGGATGGGTTATAGGTTACAGGTTATAGGTAACAGGGGAGTAGCGCGATGGGGGAATCGGCTGTAACCTGTATGCTGTAACTTGGTTTGCGACATGCTGGAAACCCCATGACGCTCACGCCGATCTCGGTGGTCTGCCCGCAATGCGGTTCCGGCAACGTGGTCTATTCCTGCAAGCCGGAGTGCTGCTACAACCACGTTTGCAACAATTGCTACACCACCTTTGAGCTGGAAACGAAGCGGGTGGGGGAAGTCAGGGAGGATTTTGCCATCCCACCCGACCCCGATCCCAGCTCCCCCACGGCTCCATGCGCCCGATGCCATGAACCGAGGGTCTTCGCTATTGGCGATGTGGACCCACCGCCTCAGTTCGTTTGTGCGGCCTGCAAAGCTCTGCTCACGCTCGAATATACGGAAATAGCTCCGGCGTAAGCGCACTTACACAATTCAGAATAGCCGGAAGCTGACTTCCACCCCCACTTGCACGGGCACCGCCACGCCCTGGCGCAGGGCGGGTTTGAATCTCCATGTGCTCACGGTTTTGACCGCCTCCTCATCAAGACCCATCCCCAAATGCTTGGCGATCTGAACATTGCGCACGTTGCCCTGCGCGTCCACAACGATCCACAACAGCACGAATCCCCCGAAGTTAGCCTTGCGCGCCTCTTCGGAGTAGTTGGGCTCCGGGGAGTAAATGGGGATGGGCGCACTGACGCCGTTGCCAACACTTAAGGGGCCTCCGCCGTACCCTCCGTCCGAGCCCGGACCGTAACCAGGACCCGTGCCCGGCCCCACTCCCGAGCCATTGCCGGGGCCAATCCCGCCGCCCGTTCCTGGGCCACCGGAAAGTGGTCCCAGCACGCCCTTGGGGTCACCCCAAGTCATGTCCACCTTCATCGCCGGAAGTTTCAGTTCCGGAGGACCCAACAGGGTCGGCGCCATCGGTAAGACCGCTGCGACCTTCGGGACCGTGACCATGGGTGGCGTGAATTGGGTGCGTGCGAAGGGCGGGAGGGCGCCCCGCGAAGCGGGAAGCGGAGAACGGACTCCGCCTCCTCCCCCGCCGCCGGTTTTCTCATCGTGGCCGTGAAGTTGCAGAAGCGTGAGCACCAGTGGATTGAAGTGGAATAACCTCGTGGGAGGAGGCGCGGGCCCCATCAGGCGCTGAACCTCGAAGGGCAGCACCAGCGCCGTGAGCACCAGCAGGTGAACGAGCAGCGAATTCGCCCACGAATAGGGGTTGGGCAGGTAATCCTGCCAAATGTCCGGGACGTCGGCAGCACTAGGGCGGATGGCGGGCCTCTGCGGACGCACCTCCCCATTGGATTGTGACACAACAACCCCCTGCCTGCGGACCCGCCATTCATGCGGCCCGCGTTAGATTTTCGCTCGCGTTCCCCGCGTTGGATGTGAGAGTTGAGCGCGAGGTTGTACACACGCTGACGGTGGTCCCCCAGATCGTAACTTGCCATTGCATTTGGCCGGAGTCATGATAAGGTACGCAGGAATCTGGGGGATTTAGAAACCCCATATTTGGCAAAGGCAAACCTGATTCATGAGCGACACCATCAAGCAGTTAGCAGGTAGCACCGAGTTGGACGCGTAGCGCACTAGCCGGCGGCTCTAAACACGACAGAAATCCACATGTTTATTAATATTCGCGATTAAAAAGCCGCGGAGCAATCCCACGCGAAGCGGGATAACTACGCCCTGCTTGTTGAGCCGGCGACACTTTTACAGAAAGAGGATCTGGCGGCAGCTTTCCGGACGAGGAGAGAGATGAACATGGCTGGAATGCGATGGAGTCTAGCGGCAGGCGTTGCCAGCATTGCATTGTGCGTGCTGGCGTTAGGGTGCGGCGGTGGCGGCAGCACGAGTCCGGGGCCGACGGAACCCACCGGTCCGACGATCACAGGAGTAACGGTAACTCCGAACCCAACGACGGCGACGATCGGCACCACCGTGCAGTTCAGCGCCTCGGTGAGCGGGACGGGCAGCTACAACACTGCGGTGAATTGGTCGGTGGCCGGTCCGTCGAGCTGGACGGGCAGCGTGGGCTCCATCAGCACCTCAGGGCTTTACGAGACTCCTTACCCCGCGCCCGCCTCAGTGACCGTGACGGCGACGGCCGCTGGCGACACAAGCCAAGCCGGCACCGCGGCGGTGACACTCGAGGCTCCGGCGACGGCGGCGGGACCGGCGCTCGCGGTGGACGCTGGCAACCCGACCCATGCCATTAATCCTTATATCTACGGCATGAACGCTTACTCCTTTGTCAATTCCGTGGACGCGCCTGCCAACCCCCCCGTCCTTCGCTGGGGCGGAGACAACACCTCCCGTTACAACTACCAACTGGGCGTAACCAGCGCCGCCGCCGACTGGTACTTCGAAAACGGGACCGGCGCCATGGGGCCCACGGGCCAGTTCAACGACCTGGTGACGAGCAATAACTCCATCGGGGCTGTCACCCTTGGCACGGTGCCCGTGCAGGGATGGGTAGCCAAAGACGGCACGTCCTGTAGCTTCCCGGTGTCGACTTATCCCAATCAGCAGTCCGTGGACACCTCGAAGGGCTGCGGCAATGGCGTGTACCCCGAGGGGGTCAGTGGGTGTACGAACTCCTCGGGGTGCAACATCACGGGAAACGATCCCACTGTTACCAGCATCGCGGAGGGCCCCGCGTGGGCCGGCAGTTGGGTGACCTCGCTGGTCCAGACGTTCGGAACGGCGGCGAATGGCGGCGTAGCCATCTACGACCTGGATAATGAACCCGACTGGTGGGACGGGACGCAGCGCGACGTGCACCCGCTGCCCTTCACCTACGACGAGTTGACCAACAACGATATCGCCACGGCATTGGCCATCAAGAATGCCGATCCCACCGCCGCGGTCAGCGGTCCGGTGATCTCCTTTTGGTGGGATTTTTTCTATTCAAAGCTGGACGTCGAGACCGGGTGGGACACCGGCCCCTGTTATGAGCCTTGGAGCGGTCCGGTCGATCGGAAGGCGCACGGCGGCACCGCCTTCATCGATTACTATCTCCAGCAGTTCGCCGCATACGCAGCCGCGAACAACACTCCCCGCTTGCTGGATTACCTGGATCTGCACACCTATTTTGCCGCCGAGTATAACGGCTCAGGCGTCGGCCTCGCGACCGCCGGAGACACTGGAGAGCAGCAGGCGCGGCTCGACTCGACGCGCGTCTTCTGGGATCCGACCTATACCGATCCCAATTACCCTCAACCGAACTACACTGCCGACTCCAACTACACTTCAAGCTGCTCGACCCCGCTGCAGGCTCCGCAACTGATTCCACTGATGCAGACGTGGGTTTCCAACAACTATCCCGGCACCAAGACGGCTATTACTGAGTACAACTGGGGTGGGCAGGAGCACATCAACGGCGCCCTGGCGCAGGCCGACATTCTTGGCATCTTCGGAGAATACGGCCTTGACCTCGCGACCCTCTGGGGGCCTCCGGACGAATCGCAGGTCCCCGGCTTGGCGGCCTTCGAGATCTACCGCAACTACGACGGAGCGAGCTCGAAATTCGGGGACATGGCGCTGGCCTCGACGAGCACGGCGCAGGGGCAACTCTCGGTGTACGGGGCGCGGCGGTCATCCGATCGGGCGGTGACGGTGGTGGTAATCAACAAGACCTATGGCGCGCTGACCAGCACGCTTTCGCTCGCCAACCTGGCGGCGACGGGCAATGCCAAGGTCTATCGGTACAGCAATGCGAATCTGGCGTCGATTGTCGCGCTGCCCGACCAGGCGGTAACGGCCCCGGCAGGAGGAAGCACGTCGAGCACGATCACGGCGACTTTCCCGGCGGCGTCGATCACGCTGTTCGCCGTCCCCACACAGTGACCGTGGCCGGCCGCTCGCCCGGCGGAATCGCCAAAACAGGATGCTTCGGCAGATTGCTCTATCGGGCTAGCTCAAATGCCCCGGCAAAAACATGCGCAGAAAGCGCGAGGCAAGAATGAACCCGTCTTTGCGGGCCTGGGGGAATTCCGGCGAGTTGTTGCTGGGCGGCTCGTCCCAGAAAGGGTCCTCATGCTCAACGGCTATTCCGCCACGGTAATTGGCCTGCAAGAGAACGTTAATGAATTTTGGCCAATCGATTAAACCCTGGCCGGGAATGCGGTAACGCCACCACCCTTGACCATGAATTCCCACCTTTTGCAAAACCGGCTCGACGATCTCCGTATCCTTTGCGTGTACAGACAGAATCCTTTCCTTGAAGTCCCAAGCTGCTTGGACATAGTCGATGTACTGCCGCACCAGATGCGAAGGGTCGAATTCAAGGCCGAGACGCTGGCTGGGAACGAGATCAAATACTTTCTCCCACGCGCCCGGAACCGTGGCAAAGTTGGTGTCGCAAGGATAGTTTTCCCACCCCATGGTGATGTCCAGTTTTTCGCAGACCGGCAAGTAGTGCTCATTGAAGACCTCGGCCAACGCCTTCGCTTGATCCCCCATGGATGCTCCCGCTATGCCTCCGCTGAAGGTACCCACGAACTTGCACCCCAGACGATGTCCCAATTCCAGGTGCTGGATGAAGTCGGCGATCGCCTCACGGCGCTTCGCCGGGTCGCCGGCGATGTGATTGGGATTCATGCACTCGATGCTGAGGATGCGGATGTTGGACTGCCGCGCGGTAGCGAGAATCTGATCAATCTGCGAATCCGACAACTGGGGATTGAAGAAGCGATCCACGGTGATCACTACACCTTGATAGTCCGTAGACGCCGCAAATGCCAACTTCTGTGGCGAGTACCGGGTAAGCATGGCGAGTTGGGGGAATCCCTTTTCATGCGCCGGGGTGGAAGGCGCTGAGTCCTGCGCCAATGCCGTACCGCCGGCGAGCGCCATCTGCGTTCCCAGTGCTGACACGCCGCCCGCCTTCAGGAAATCTCGCCGATCAAACTTGTTGCCGATCATGGTTTCCTCCCCTCGAAAGTGAGTCGCTTCCACTCCGCCGATCATGTTATCGAAGCGAAAACATATCCGGGTTCGCTTATTTTGTCCAGAGGCACGCGCACGCCCCGATGGCCGGCCCAGCGGAAACCGGCCCGGTGCCGGGCGCAAGTTTCTCCGTGCAGATTTCTCTTGACAACTACTTTTGGATAGGCTATAATTAGCGGCTGATTGGTGGCGCCGGTTCTGCTAGCCCGCTGACCGGTCCAAACGCGCGCCGCCGGCCGGGCGTGAAGCGAGTCGCCTCGAGTGGTTGACAAAAGGTCATTCGCGCCCGCGCTTCAGCGCACCGCGGAAGGAGCAAGAAGGGATTCGGTAACACGATTTGCCAAGCCTCGCGCCCCACAAGATGCGTGGCGGCAAAATGTCTGTCGAGGGTACTTTTGTCCAAAGCTGAGAACATATTGAAAACAAAGGATCAGCAGAGGGACTTTTTGTAAAACGAACCTGAGAACATACTGAATAAAAGCCAGTTACTAAAACCCATAGAAACAAGAAAATAGCATGACAAACTGTCTGACGGAGAAAGCGCTTCCAGGTGCATGTTGGGCTTATGTTAAGAGGCTAGATGTGGACTGGCGGACACGTAGCCACAGGCGGAGAGGCCTGGGATCCCAGCCCTTACTCTTTCCGGCACCCTAACACCTCATTTCGAATTCCCGATTCCGAATTCCTGACACCTGACACCCGGCACCTGACACCTATGCTTTCGGACAACACTCACCGCGCGGAATGGGCGAGCCGTGCGGGCAGGTGAGGGGATGATGGAGAAAGGTGCAAATCTTTTCGGTCACTTCCGGGCTGAGCGAGTGTTCGATTTTGGCGGCGTGCTCGTCCACCACATCCGCGCCGATGTCGAAGGTATCGAAGAACAGGCGTTCGGAAAGGCGATGCCGCCGCAGCACATGGCGGGCGCGAGCCTCACCGCGCGGCGCGAAGGAAAGGGCAGCGCCTTCGAGCTGAATCAATCCTTCCTGCGCCATCAGCAAAAAGGTGGCGCGGTTCCGCGCGAATTCCGGTAGGGCATCGGGCTCCAACACGGTGCGGCCGGTATCCTCCTGCGCGTGCCAGACGGCCTTCAGCAGGTTATCGATCAACTCCGCTTCATGGGTGGGGAAAACGGAAACTTCCGTCAGGCGGCCGTGGTGCAGCTCGATGCGGCGCTCGGCCATGCGGCCGATTTCCGGGTCGTGCGTGACCAGCACGATGGTGTGGCCTTCGCGGTGCAACTCCGTGAGCAGGCCCATCACCAGGGTTTCGTTCACTTCGTCAAGATTGCCGGTGGGTTCGTCGGCAAGAATCACGTTGGGCTGATTGATCAGCGCCCGCGCCACGCACACGCGCTGCTGTTCACCCCCGGAAAGTTGCGACGGTAAATGCCGCAGCCGGCCGCCCAGTCCGACGCGGCCCAGCGCCTCCGCGGCTTCGCGCTCATCCGCGAGGCTGTGGAAGTACTGCGCCAGCATCACGTTTTCCACCGCCGTCAAATAGGGAACCAGGTGGAATTGCTGAAATACGAAGCCGATTTTTTCCGCGCGGAAGCGGGCCAGCGCATGGCCGGCGAGCGCGGAGATTTCCTGCCCGTCGAGCGCCACGTGCCCGGAGGTCGCTGCGTCGAGTCCCCCAAGGATATTCAGCAACGTGCTCTTGCCGGAGCCGGATGGGCCCATCACCGCGACCCACTCGCCTTTCTCCACCGTGAAAGAAACTCCGTGGAGCGCATGGAGCGACGCGCCGTAGGTCTTGGTCAAACTCTCAACTTCAATGAAAGACAATTCGGTTCTCGTTTCAGCCCTGAGCCACTTTGATGTAGAGGCGGCTTTACGCCGCCATCTGGCGGGGTAAACTCGCCGCTACGACTTCACTCGCCCTTCAGTACCACCGTGGGTTGAATTGCGCGCACGATGCGCACCGGCGCCTGCGCGGCAATCACGGCGAGCGCCACGGTCAAGCCGCAGACCAGGGGCAGCGTCCACGCCTGCAAGCTGAGCGCGACGCCGAAAAGCCGGGCAGCCAGGCCGCGCGCCGCGAGTGCGCCCATTCCGTATCCCAACGCGCCTCCCACCAAACCCAGGCTTGCGCTCTCCGTCATGAAGAGCCGCATCAGCAGCGCGTCGCCGGCGCCCAGGGTTTTCATCACGCCAATGTCCTTGCGGCGCTCCAGCACAATGGCCGTCATCGTGGCCATAACGCAGAGAGCGATGATAACCAGAATCAGTATGGTGAGGGAAAGCAATAGCCAGCGAATGGTTCCCAGGACTTTCCCTTCGGAGTAAACAATCTGCCGAATGGGACGAACCTCCAGGCCGGGCAAGAGGCCGGCCAGCCGGTGGACGGCGGTTTCCACGTCACGGGTTTCGCCGGGAAGACTGAGCTCCACCAGAGTGACCTTGCCACGCATTCCCAAAAAGGATTGCAGCGCGGCGAGGGGAAGAAACACCTGGTCGTCTTCCGAAGCGCCGGTGGTGAGGACGGCCGCGATGCGATAGGCTGCAAAAGATGATGCGCGCTCCGCGTTCGCTTCCGCCGTTTGTAGCGGCGGTCTCCGACCGCCGGGTCGTCGATCGGAGATCGACGCTACAGGTGACACGCGGCGCAGCTCAATGGAATCGCCCGGCCGCAGATGCAGCCGCGCCGCCAAGTGAGACCCCACGGCGCAATCGCCGGCGGGTAAGTCGGCGGTAACCGTTTCGCCCGTTTCGCGCCAGCCGGGGTTCAAACGGCGCAGCGCGCCGAAGTCCGCCCCGGCTGCCACGACGTTGGTAAATTCCGGCAAGCGGGGATCGGCGGGATTGGACGACACTTGGACTACCCCGTAGAGAACGGCCGTGAACGACGTGCCGGGTGTCTCGCGGGCGAACTGCGCTAGGGGTTGCAAGGCGGCTTCCTCCACCAACGCGCTGACCTCCGCACTGTTAGCGGTTCCGGCGGAAGAGGCTGCAATCACCACGTTGGCTCCGTAGGCGCGGAAATCCTCCGTCATCTTCCGGCGCACATCGCCGTAGAGGTTTAGAAGCGTGGAAGTGATGGCGGCGCCCACGGCCAGTGAACCCAGCGCCAACAAAGCTTGTGAGCGCTTCAGGGAGACCGCGCGCCACCACAAGCGCCAGAACATGGAGGCTCGGGTGATCAGGTGATCGGGTGATCGGGTGATCTCGTGATTGGGTGATTGAGCCATTTCGTTAGCGGTTCATCGGGTCAATAAGAATCGGGTCATCTGCTCATCGGATCATCAGGTCATTTGGTCATCGGGTCATTGAAAACCCATGTCGAGAGTGAACTCTGCGTGAAATGTTTTCCTGCCGTAGTGAACGCAGAGAAAAATCTTCGAGGCGGAACAAGGTTCCAAGACCTACTGCTGCGAAGCACCTACAGGTTTTAGATGACCCGATGGCCAAATGACACGATTCTCGCGGACCTACCGAACAGGTCCGCGCTACTTGCTTCGCGTGTCGGCCTGTTGCCACTTTGCAATCGCCACAGTTGCACCGGGCCCGCCAGCGGAAGCCCCGTAATAGTTGAAAACTCCGCCCCCGCACGGCGTCGGGATATAGCTGCCGATCTTGCGCGCAATACTCTTGATCGTCTGCCAGGTGCCGTTGTTTGCGGCTACTTGCTAGAAATGTTGTCATAGAGAACCACAATTCCTCCACTCTGATTTTTCTCAACGTCGATGTGCTCTCGCGTCACACTTTTGCCATTGCATGCAATAACTAGTGTGGTTGGCCCCTGCCAATGTAAATTCAAACAGCTATCGGCAGCGGCGAAGACAACGGCGCTACTGTGGTATTCATGCCGAAGCTCGGAGGGGGAGAATACGTGATCTCCGATCAGGACAAAGTACGTGTACCCACTGAGGGCTTGTTGATCGGATCGTTCCACGACCATTGCTGCTTGCTTTGCAGACGACCATTGGACCTGCTTGACCTCGAACAGCCCATGGTCGAAATATCCATGGAATAGTCCGTACAGGAGGCCGACCCCGAATATCAAAACAAGTCCTACAATGATCATAAGGATCTTCGAATCGTTCCTCATTCGTGGCACCCCGCAGCCCTCATCGCCTGTCCAATTTGAAATGACCCGATCCACTCAGTCGCGCAGCGCCAGCGAGGGCGAAATCTTCAGGGCTTGGCCCAGTGGGATGGCACTGCCTATCAGCGTCACCATGAGCGCTACCGCCAGGCAGACCGGCAGAATCACCCAATGAACGCCCACTGCCGACCCAAAAACAGCCAAGGCCAGACGCCACGCCAGCAAGCTGCCGAAGAAATATCCGGCCACTCCCCCGAGCACGCCGATGGTGCAGGCCTCGAGGAGAAACACTGCCGCCACGCGGGCGTCCGTGGCGCCGAGCGCTTTAAACAGGCCGATCTCGGCGCGACGCTCCAGGACCGTGGCCAGCATCATGGAAGCCACCGCCAATCCCGCCGCCACCAGCGCGGCAACTACAAGCAGCGCCATCAAGATGCCGACACGGCCCAGGATCCGGCCCTCGGTCTCTGCCACGTGGTAAACCGGCTTGGCTTGCGCCTCGGGAATCGCTTGTTGGATTTGATAAGCAATGGAGCTCACGTAGGGCGTGCAATACCAACGATCAAATTCCGCTCCGGTGAGGCGCGAAACGTCGGAGCGGGCGAAGGCGTCCTCAGGCTTGGTGAGCGCGCTAATCTCGATGCGCCGCACTTTGCCCTCGAGGCCCACCCAGCGCTGCACGGAAGCCAGCGGCGCAAGCACCTCGTTATCCTCCGGTCCGCCGGTTTCGAGAATTCCACGCAGGACGAATTCAGCCGAAGAAGGTCTGGTTTGCGCGTTGCCCTCTGCAACCGTGGCTAACCTCACAGCTTGGCCAGTGTGCAGGTTCAGCCGCTCAGCGAGACGCCGGCCCACCAGCGCCCCTCCGGCATCTTCATCGGCAGGCCACTGGCCCGTGATCTTCCACGTGGGGTGCAGCTTTTCCAGGCCCGTGACGAACACTTCGGATTTGTCTATGGGGAGGGTTTTCTCAAACCAACTCCCAATCACCACCACGGGTTGGCCCTCGAGCGTCGCGGGCACATAGAGAAACGGTGCAAAGGCCACGATGTTGTTGCGCCAGAAAACCCTTTTGAGATTCACCAGCGACGATTCCGGCAGGAAAGCTCCCGCGCCGGCGGGGCGGTAATCGATGCCGCCCACCGCCACAGGGAGGCCGTCCGCCGCCGGAGTCACCGATAGGTTCGCGCCGAAGGAGCGCAGCTCGCGGCTAACCTTGTCACCCACATCGAGCGACAGCGTGGCGACGGCCGCGGTGACGGCGATCCCGAGGGCGACGGCGAAAACGCTCAGCAGCTTGCGGCGCCGCCGGCGGGCGAGAGATTCCCAGACGATTCGCAAGATCATGCGAAGCTCAGTGGAAATGCTGGGCGGCGTCGGCCAACGCCGTGGCGGCAATGCGCAGCGAGTCGCCTTCTACGCGGTAATCGATGTGGATGGGGTTGCATCCTCCCGCCTGGCCGATGGTGGGTACGTAGATCACGGCGCCACAGTTGCGGCAAATCACGTTCTTGCCGTCCTGGTAGTAGCCTTGGTGCCCGCAGATCGCGCAAGCGTCGAGGCCGGCGCGCACGGTATCGGAGGAATCAAGAATAGCGATCACCCGGACTTCCGTGCCCCCCACGTCGATCGCCATCCGGTGCATCTCGTGATCGGTGAGGAGACTGGTGGGGATTTGCGCCTCGCCATTCTCAATGTTCACGCGCTCCGAAGGGGACATGGCGTGGGCGGTGCGGGAATAGATGAATTGCGCGGAAATCAGCGCGATCACCAGCAGGCTGGCAACAGACGCGGCGAGTTTCCAAAAACGGTCGCGCTGCTGGTCGGCCAGAAGCTTGCGGCGCTCGGGGGGTGATAGCTTGGCTGCCTCGCCCGCCGTTGCATTGCCCGCCTGGATGCGCTGCGCGATGATCAGGAAAAGCGCGAGGGCCACGATGACGACAAAGAAAAAGGCGTCGTTGTTGACGATGGGCCCGATCAGCGCCATTTCGCGGGGGCCGGAAGGCAACACCTGGGCCTCCGAAAGTTCGTGCACGCCGGAAACAAACAGTTGCGCCGCGACCACGAACAGCACCATCGTGGTGACCGTGAAAAACTTCCGCAAGTCAACTTTCACGCTCCCTTTGAAGAAAGCCACGCCCAGCCCGACCGCGAGCGCCAGGCCCAACATTCCACCCATGAAGTTGAGCAACTCGCTGGTGCGTAAGGAGACGGCGGCGAGGAACAGCACCGTCTCCGCGCCCTCCCGGAACACCATGAGGAAGACGAAGAGAAAAAGGCCGGAGGCGGCGCTGCGGCTGGGTGAGGCGGAAAGCTCCGCGAGCTTGGATTCGATGTCGTGCTTCAGACGCCTGCCGGTTCGCCACATCCAGTAAACCATGGAGGCGACGAAGACCGCGCCCGCCAGCATGAGCCAGCCTTCGTAGGCATCCTCGACGACCTCGAAGCGATGAACCAGATAAGCGGCCCCGAGGCTAGCGGCGACGGCGGCGGCCAGCCCCCACCAGACGTAGCGGCTCCAGGCGGGGCGGCCGGTCTTGTCGAGATAACCCAGGACAATGCCCACAATGAGCGCCGCCTCGACGCCTTCCCGGAGCGTGATGACCAGCGATTGGAACATGCTAGTGAGTAGAACGTACACCTCAAGAATAAGCAACGACTTACATCTTCGATCGTATGGTCATTCAGTCGATATGTCAATTCTACATTGAAAGACAAAGAGTTAAGGGTTTCTGGTCAAGAGTTCGTTGCAACGGATTTGCAATGCGTAACAGACTCAAGGAGCGGGGTCGGTGATTGGAAGCGGGGTGGTTGGGGAGGAGGGAGGGCTAAAATGAAACGTCTTGATGATCTTATTAAAGATGGCCTCTTGAAACTGAAAAGTTTCCGCAGACGTCAGTCCGATAATGCCAAACACCATGTTGCCGTGAATGACGTGGACGGCTACGCCGTGCCACTCGGCGCTGTCCAAAACTCCCGTAAAGGTGCGGCGGGTCGCCGGCTGGCCAGCGCACTCAAAGGTATCTTCGGAAATCCGGTGGTAATCCTGGTAGGTTTGGCGAAGCTTAGTTTCCACCTGGTCGCTGGTTAGCTTGGGAGCGCCGCTCCACACCTGGCGGTCGACGATCAGCAGCGTCTGCTCATCCTCCGTGCCCATGGCCATGATTCCCGAGCCGGTTTCCTTGGGCACTCCCTCGTAAATCTTCCAGTCAGGGGGCTTGAACATGGAGAATTGGAAGGTGTCGCTGAAATAAGTGTTGCCATCAACGTGCTCCTGAAGGTTGGCGGGCATGGGTACATCCAGCGGGTGACTGACGGGCGGTGGCGGGAGGCGATCGGTGATTACGGGCGAGAGTCCCTGCGGCGGGAGGAGAGCCCCTTTGGCAAGGTAGACAGGATCAGGAAGGTGAATGGCGGGAGGGGGCGGTGGCTGGGGCGGTAGCGCGGGGGGCTTGGACGACATGGGCATTTCAACAGTGAAATTGACGGGTGACGGTGAGGGGGGCGCAAGAGGCCTCCGCGTCGGAGCCGCTTCTGGCACTGCTGCAACGGAGGCGGGCTTCGCCTCAATGATCTTCGTGGCGGCGCGCGGAGGGGCCGGGGAATCGGTCGCGGTCGCGTCGGGCTTGCTCACTTGAATGGAAGCGATCTTGTCTTTGCGGACCAGCGCGATGCCGTAATCGGTCTCGACCCGAAACATGTCCTTTTCGTAGCCGACGATGGTTCCGACAATCTTCTGCCCGTTTTTCAGGATGATCTCTTCCGCGCAAAGTGGATAGAGGGCGACAAAGGGCGACACGATGAGCCACAACCCTACAATGATGCGCAGCAGGTTCATGCCAATTTGCCCGAATCTAATACTTTCGCAACACGCCCACCACGCGCCCTTGGATCTTCACGTCGCGCGCCGGCACCAGGATGGGATCCATTTGGGCGTTGGCGGGTTGCAGCCGCACTTTGCCGTTGGGTTCGCGAAAGAAGCGCTTGAGGGTGGCGTCGGTGCCTTCGATCAGCGCCACCACGATATCGCCGTTGTCGGCCGTCTGCGCGCCTTCCACCAGGATATAGTCACCGTTACAGATGTGGTCGTCCACCATGGAGTCGCCCTTGACGCGCAGGACGAAGAGGTTTCCGCGGCCGCCGGTAAAGTCGCCGAAAGAAAAAGTCTCGGCGTTGGGAATGGCTTCCACGGGCTGGCCCGCCGCAATGCGGCCGAGCAGGGGGAATTCCATGTTGCCCAGCACTTGCGAGGGCACGAGCGCAGCCACGGGCACGACCGCAGGGTGATGATCACCCTCGTCGGCCGCCGTTTTGCGCCTGCCGAACGGCCGGACCGCCGTCTTCGCAAAGGGCACGGAAGCGGGAATGGCCACCACTTCCACCGAGCGGCTTTGGTTGTACCCGCGCCGGATGAATCCTTTCTTCTCCAGGGTCTGCATGTGCTTATGAACGGTGGCAAGCGAGGAGAGTTCCAGCCCCGCGCCGATTTCCTCGAAGCTCGGCGAGTAACCGTGGCCATTGATGAAGCTGACCAGGAAATCGAAGACCTGCTTTTGCCGGCGCGTCAGTGCCATAGTTAAGTCTCCCGAAACGATATCATTCGGTTTAAGCTGTCAGCATTCAGCCATGAGCTTTCAGCCGGCGCCTTGCATCAGCCTTGACCGCCCGGAGATGATGCCCACGCCGTTTCACTGCCTTCGACGCCATGAACTCGAATGCCAGCCGGCGGCTCCTGCCCGCCGCGCAAAGGGGGGCACGGAAATCTGGCAGCTAACCCGTATTTTAGGCGAATAAAAGGCGAATAAGCAAGGTAAAAATGAGTCCCATCCGCGAAAACTCCCGCTCCCAATTTGTGGCCCTTGCAGCGCTGGAAAAAATCTTCATCAATTTGAAACAAAAATGTAACATTCCTGTAATATTTGCTTGACGCTGCCTTTTCGCTGAGGTACCCTCGCGTCAGAGGGGTAGTCCGCGATTGGGCACCTCCGGGCTGCCTGCCGAAAAGGGAGACCACCCGAATGAAACATTGGCTGTGGATCATCCTGTTGTTGACCGCCTCGCCGCTGGTTGCCAAGGACAAGAAACTGGGGGGATACGTCCTGGACGCCGTGGCTTTCCGAGAAATCCAAACCTACTGCGTTGACACGCAGAACCTGCCTCCGTGGGATGCGCAGGTTATCCATCAATTCATAGCGCGCGAGAGCAAACCCGCGGGACTCCTCGCCAGACTCCCCTGGCATCGGCTGGCGGATTGTCGAGAAGGCGACCCTGATGCCATCGTGCGCGCGGAATTTCCCTCCGGCCGTCTCCAGACCATTTTCCTGCGCCGTCAAATCAAAGGGGTGCTCCTCGTATCCAGCCCAGGCTTGTCCCGTCCCATCTATGAAACGCGGGCGGTGTGGATGACGGATGCGTTCGAGGGCCATTGTGAGTGGTTCGCGAGAGGAATTATGGAGTACAACGCGCTCTATTGCGCTGTCCAGATACTCGTTCACGATTGGCGACAACTGTCAGAAACTCTTCGCGTTGCGGCTTCCTGAACGCGAACCGTCAAAGAGCGGATAAAGCTCGCGATTTCTTGTTCGAGAAATCCCGCTTGTTTCGTTCTCCCCATCTGGCCCGTGTCGATAAGGCCCAACTGGTTGCTTACTTTCCGATTCCATTGCATAATGGTGATATGAATGCGGAGCAACTGACGCAACACATTGGGAATACTATCAATGAGATGCTGCGCCAGAAGGGGCTGGAAGCCATTGGCGTTTCGGGAAATTCTCGTTTTCTCAGCGACGAAATACCGATCGACTCGCTGGACTTGGCTGTCCTTGTGACGGACCTGCAGCGCATCACTGGCAAAGATCCTTTTCAAGCGGGATTCAGGAACTTTCGAACGGTCGGAGAACTAGCAAATCTATATGCAACGTGACGTTGCGGCCTCCCCTCCACCCGTGGTACCTGAAATCATTGCCGGCCTCCGCGCAACGCCGGGGCGGGTGTTTTTCCTTCAGGACAGCGACGTAGTCCAGGCAGAAAGCCTCCTGGAGAAATACGAACGCGTCCGGCAACAGATGTCGAAATCGCTGAACGGCAGAGTTGCATTACGTTCGAGCCGAGCCGACTTTGTCGCTGCCTGTTTGTTGGCGTGCCACGAGCAAACGCGCGAGTTAATCCTTTGGCGGAGTGCCAACGAAGCACCGGAACGGGAATTGCAGTCGCTAAAGGTCGAGCTGGTTTTCGACGACTCCCTACATGCCATTCGGGTTGGCGGAGGAACTGGCCACGTTCCTGACCGCGCTGGCGTCTTGATTGCGACCTCGGGGACGACAGGAAGTGCAAAGGTCGCACGGCATCAGTTCGAAAAGTTACTTGGCCGGATACCCCAAACAAGGGCGCTACGTTGGGACGCTCGATGGCTCTTGACTTATCATCCCGTTAGCTTTGCGGGATTACAGGTGATATTGACGGCGTTGGCAAACGCCGCCCCCCTCATCGCTGTGCAGAATGGATCGATCAACGGGATTTGCGAGGCTGCCTTGCGGAATTCCCCCACCCACGCAAGCGGAACACCGACATTCTGGCGAGCCTTTCTTCTGACGCTTGGATCTGAAGCAGCGAAAATACCGCTGAAGCAGATCACCCTCGGCGGCGAAGCGGTGGATCAACCGATCCTTGACCAGTTGCAGAAAGCCTTTCCAAGTGCTCGGATCAGTCATATCTATGCCTCAACAGAAGCGGGGGCATTGTTCTCCGTAACTGATGGGCGCGCGGGATTCCCTGCCAAATGGCTCGAAAATGGAATTGAAGGCGTTCGATTGAGAATTCGCGATGGTAGCCTGGAAGTCGTTAGTCCTCGCGCCACACTTGGATACGTTGGCGGTCAATCATTGAATATTACAGAGGACGGATGGTTGATAACTGGTGACCTCGTCAAACGCGAGGCGGACCGGGTTCTTTTCTGTGGACGGGCAGACGACATGATCAACGTCGGCGGCGCGAAGGTCATGCCCGAAGAGGTGGAAAACGCGTTGCGGACACTGCCGTTCGTGGAAGAGATACGGGTTTTTGGCAGGCCAAACCCCATCGTGGGAGCGCTGGTGTGTGCGGACATCGTGTTGAACGCCAACATGACAGAACCGGAGGCCCGCGGCGCTATTCTCCGGTTTGCCTCTGAGCGACTGGAAAGGCACAAAGTGCCCAGGGTACTGAATTTCGTTGCTCAAATGCCCGTGAACGCCAGCGGAAAGAAAACTCGTCGATGAGCGGCAGCGGGAAATTCGTGGTGATCACGGGGGGAAGCCGCGGTCTGGGCTTGGGTCTCGTTCGGGACCTCTTGGCAGAGGGTTATCGCGTCGCGACGTGCAGCCGCACCAAGAGCGATCAACTCGATGAGTTGCTGCGCGACGCAGCTCCGGCGCGGCTGTTCTGGAATTGGTGCGAGGTCGGACGAGAAGAGCATGAGACAGCTTTCATGGAGTGCGCCTTGAAATGGGGGGGTGAGGATGCGCTTTACGGCTTGGTTAACAACTCCGCGATTGCGGGTGAGGGTGTTCTTGCCACGTTTCCAAACGTCGATTCTGAGCGGATTATCAATATTAATCTGATGAGTGCACTGAGGATGTCTCGCTTGGCTCTACGAGTCATGTTAGGGGCAGGCAAAGGCGGAAGGCTTATAAACATAAGCTCGATTGTGGGAATGCGCGGCTACACCGGCCTAGCCGCGTATTCAGCATCCAAAGCCGGCTTGGATGGCCTAACCCGGTCGCTCGCACGCGAGGTGGGACGCCGAAACATCACGGTCAACTCAGTGGCTCCCGGTTATTTTGAAAGCGCCCTTTCTTCCGGCCTCGGGCCAGCGCAAAAAGTGCAGATCGTTGGCCGCACTCCTCTTGGCAGACTCGCCAAAATCGAAGACATCACTCCCGTCGTGAGGTTCCTTCTTAGCAACGAAGCAGGATTCATCACCGGGCAAACGATCGTGGTAGACGGCGGCATCACCTGCTGACCCGTTAACGGAGTTTGTCCCAGGGTCTTAGCCCAATCACGAATTCTTCGTAGCTTGTCTGCATCGTTAGAGGCACGGTGACCCGCGCGATGGGCTTTGCACGTTCCGCGCTCACTAGCGCACCTTGCGGAACGTCGGTCGAAATCACCGATCCCGCTGCAACCACCGATCCTCCTCCGATTCTCAGCGTTCTCCCAGCGGGAGCAGTGATCACACAATTCGATCCGATGAACGCGTTCTTCTCAATAATGACCCGCCCAGATCCTCTGGTATGAGCGATGATTGTGCACCGAAGGGCAATTTGCGCGCCATCATCGATTTCAACTTGCTCCGGATACTCGTTTTCGATGTAAACGTCGTCACCGATGAATACCCGGCCGGTAATGCGAACGCCGCGAAGACTGTGCAGGAAGGGCCGCAACGACGTCGCTCCAGGTGCAAATCGAGCCAGCATCCCCAGAGTGCGATTGAATACTCGTCTCAAAGCTGATTTCCTCATGCGCCTCCCCTGACCTTCAATCTCCTCGCGACTCCCTTGGCATTCTACCCGCTTCTGCGCCGTTGATATTCCCCGCTGCCTAGCCCCCCTAAGTCGATCACCACGGCGATGATCAGGATCAGCAGATTAACGCCTTGGGTGGGCCGGCCCGTGTTCACCATCCATGCGTAGGTCAAGGTGGTTAGGGGAAGGAAGATGAAACCGGCGATGGGCAGAATCAGTCCATGATACGCACGCCCCAGATAGTGCGTGAAGAAAAACAGGAACAAGAGTGCGATCCGGGGAAAAACCACGAGGAAGATCGTGAAAAGGCAAGACATAAGGCCGTGTGCGGTTCCTCCATCACCGATCGTAGACCGGATGATTATAACGCTTTACGGCTCGAAGGGGATCGCCACCGTACGGTTCAGCGCCGTCACCTGGGCGGATTCGATTAGGTAAACTACCACCCGCAGGGCGTAGGTTCCCGGGCTGACTTTTAGCTGGCCCCGAATGTTTAGGCCACTGCTCAAGAAGTGGGCGAGCGTCTCATTGCGCAGGCTCATGTCAAGGTTTCGTTGGGTGCCGGCGGCCAGGTTGCCGTTGCCATCAAACGCCGCGCAAACCATCTTCAAACTCAGCAGATTGCGCTCGCCTTCCTTGCGGAAATGCAGGGCGTGCGCATCGACGCGGGCAATGACCGAGAGCCGGGCCTCGGTGTCGCTCAGCTTGAAGAACTGGGTTTGGAGGTCAACCGGGAACTCGCGATGCTCCTCGCGCGAGAAGACGGCGTCGTTAATCTCCTGCCGGGCGCGTTGTTCGGGCTGGAGGGCTTCGTTCCGGGCGAAGTACCCGTTGCGAGCCTGCACGCTCAGCCCCTGCGCGTTCACCAACTCGACCTTCAGCTTGTGAAACTTGCCGTCGTACTTCAAGTTCTGCGGCGAGAAGGCAAGCAGGTAGGAAAACTCCGGCAGCGCGCCGGCCTTGCGGAATCCCCCGTCGTAGTCATTGGTGTTGCGAACGAACACGCCACCCGTGTCATGCGATACCTGAGCCATGACATCCTGGTTCATTTCTCTGCCCGACTCGCGGTACATCCCCTGCGTCGTGGCCATGGCGGGGGCAGCGGGAATGCTCCCCGTGCCTGTGGCGGGCTCGAACGTCAGGATATTGTGCTCGGAGGCTTCGCCGCCTGGGATGTTCACCCGCAGGCCAGGGGAATCGAGCGCGTTGACCACCACGTGTTGGCGCAGGGCAAGGTCGGTAAGCTCGTTGAGGTCATTGTGCAGATCGAAAGTCAAAAACCCCGGGGAGAGCCACAAAACACTGCGCTGGCCAGGGAGCGAGCCCAGACGCCGCACCAGATCCAAAAGAACGCGCAGAGACTGCCGGGATTGTACCTGGTCATTCTGCCAGGTACGGCGGGCCGCCTCCTGGGCGTCGCCCTGTGGATCAGGACATTTCTTAGGGTCGCCGCCGCAGGCGCAGCTAATGACCTCCCACGTGGCGATGTTGAGCATGGTGGAATCGTGCTGCTCGTCAATCAGGTAAGCCTCGTAGGGCATGAGCGGTGGACAGTCGTTCTCGGCTGGGACGTTGCGCGGGCGCGGCCGGAGGTTCGTGAGCGCTTCGCGTAGCTTGGCGCGGTCGGCGGTGAAGTCGAGCACTCCCAGGCCGGAAGAGGTGAAGATGCCCGCGCGGTCCGTGAGCTGCAGGGAGGACTCGATGAATTTGCCGGTCGCTTCGCGGATGCGCACCATGTCCTCGAACGGCACCACCAGATCGTCAAAATAGAAGGCCACGTAACGCTCGGGCAGCGCCAGCACCGGCTCGGCCTCCGCGGGCTCAGGGGGCCGGGAGGCTTCTGGGGCCCGGGCCGGCGGCTTCCCCGCTGGGGCAGGCTGGTTGTTCTCGACAGAGAACGCGGTCACACTCTGGGGCTTGCCGTTATCGAACAGGCGAAAGTCGTCCCTGGTAAGCCCGCTCACGGCGTTGCCGTTTGCGTCGCGCGCGATCACGCGCACCAGGACTTCGTTGCGCTGCGCTTGGAAGGTGAGCGTTGGCGTCGTCTCCTCGCTCTTCACCTCTGGCGTTTCCTGGTTTTGCAGCGCCCCCGGCGGAACAGCGGGCCACCCGCCGGCGAGGCCCACCCCGAGCAGCAGGGCCGGCAACAGCCGCAGCAACTTTGAACTTGCACTCGCCATAACTCACCACCCGGGGCTGGATTTCCGAGGCATAAGAAGGTTGACCTCAATGAGCGCAGGTCCCAAGCCTTTCAGTGGGAATTTCCCTTTTCAGTTTTAGACCGACCGATAACATACACTTGACCACCACGGAATGCAATTGTCAGCGGCCACTGCCTCGGGACACGGAACACGGGATACGGGATACGACTACCCTATGTTGGGACCTAAAACGGAGATTCCCGCCAAGTGTCCCCCGTTGAAGCTCGGCGTTGACAAGGCGTTTAGAATGTCGGATACGCGTGCCAGGTGTCATACATGCCACTTTGGTTATATTTCGGTGGGTGGCTGGCCGATGTTTTGGTGCTAAGTATTGCCCTTGTGCTGTTTGAAATCTCTTTGGAAAAGAACCAAGGGTGGGCATCCGGACTGAGCCGGGATGGGCTGGGCAAACGACTGTTGCAAGGCAGCTCTATCGCCCGGCTGCTTGAAAAACCGTATATCACGGTCTACCACTTACTGATGTTCGGGGTTATCGTGCCACTGATCCTCGCCGGTCAGTGCTGGATCATACGAGCCTTCTGGGTAAGCCGGACGGCGGGCATGCGCGATGCCGCCTGGTTGGCCGTATGGCAGGTGGGAGCGGTCAGTTTCGTACCGCTATTTTCCAGTATCGCGGCGTGGCTGGCGATTTCTACCACGGAGGACTTTTTGTGGTTCGCCTTGAATTGGCACTACCCTACGAGTAGGCAAGATCTGCTCTCGGGCAACATCTGGTGGCATACTCGATGGGTCGCCTTTGGAAAGATCAAGTTGCCGCGGTGTTACATCTCCGCGTTGATACTCGCGGGCGTCTTCTTATGGGTTAGCACACATATTGCGGCGAAGGCGATCCCGTGAATGGTTGATGCCGATGTGCTTCGTACGGCTACTTTCCAGGACGGGTGGCCGCGGCGACGCCGGGGCTTCAGTCCCAGTTTTTCACTTGCGGCCAGATTTCCTTCAGGGGTTGTTTGAGGCCGCGGCAGTAGAAAACGTCAAAGTGCTCGAAGGGCATCGAGTAGGGGTGCAGTTTGATGTAGAGGCGGCTTTACGCCGCCATTTGGCGAGGTGAACTCGCCGCTACGACATCGAACTGCGCCACTACCGCAAAATGGCGTTTGCGGGTGGGCAAGACCAGCGGTAATATAATACGCCGAAGCGCTGAGCTGCGCTCTGCGCCAGCCTGCAGTCAGGCCGAATCGATAATCGAACTCATAGGAGGTCGCGAAATGGTGAGTATTCCTAAGCATGTGCAGGACTTTTTCCCAGGCAAGATGGGTTGGGTAGCCACCGCTACAAAAGAGGGACTGCCCAACGTCACTCCCAAAGGATCAGTCCGAGTATTGGACGATCAGCACGTAATTTTCGCCGATCTCTTTTCTCTAAAGACCCGGCAGAACCTGGAGCAGAATCCGCGTGTGGCGGTAACGGTAATCGATGCGACGACTGCCAAGGGTTACCAGATCAAGGGGACGGCAGAACTGGTCTCCTCGGGTCCGCTTTACGACCAGATGGCAGAGCAAATGAAGCAATTAGCCCCGACCTTGCCCCCGCCGATGTATGTCGTCAAGATCGCGGTGGATTCTGTTTACGACCAATCCGTAGGACCCGATGCCGGCAAACGAATTGCCTAAGGGAGCAACAAGTTCCGTGCTTGGCGCATGCGGAGCCCGCTGACCGCGGCTGGTCCAAAAGTACCGGGGGGTGGTGAATTTCTACCCGCCCCACGGTCAATATCAAGCCGTGAAAATGTCTAATCGACTGTATTCACACTGGTTAGTTGAATGGTGCGTTTGGCGGAGGGATTGCGAGAGAACCCATGATGTCGAGGCGAAGTTACTCTTAGGAAGGACCCCCAGAAACTATGTCCACTATGATCGGGCGCCAAAGGCCAGCCCCACGGTTGCCCGTATCTTTGACTGTCGTCCTGTCGAAGGAGGGGGCTCACTACGTCGTGGAGACCAAAAACGTGAGCGACACGGGGCTCTGCCTCCGTCCGAAAGAAGTGTTCCCCGTCGGTACCCAACTTCACATGGTGTTTGGTCAACCGCCGGAGTTGCCCCGATTAAGTACGGAAGGAATCGTGAGGTGGTCTGAGGACGGAAAGGGGGTCGGGGTGGAGTTCACCTCGATCAGTCCGCAAGCCCGCCAGGCCCTCCTGAGATTCGTGAATTCGCAGTCCCGCGGCGAGCGAGTTTAGGCGGCCCGTATCGTGCCATCAGGCCGCCGTAGGAAGCGTTTCGGGATTTTCTTCCGGGAGGATTTCAAACGTGGTCTCGAGTTTGGCGGTTTTGGAGATCATGGCGCCCACCGAGCAGTATTTGGTTTCCGAGAGGTGAATGGCGGCCCTCACGGCCTCCGGGTCGATTTTGCCGCGCAGCCGGTGTTTGATCTCGACGCGCGTGAAGTGAGCGGGGGGCTCGGGGTTTTGGTCAGCGCGCAGCTCGATTTCGTAGCCGGTAACCTTTTGCCGCTTTTTGCGCAAGATACTGATGACATCAAAAGCCGTGCAGCCGCCCAGCGCCAGCAGCGCCAACTCGATCGGCTTGGGCCCGCTGTGGCCTTCCGCGTCATCCAGCACCAGCGCGTGGCCGGTCCCTGACTGGGCCACGAATTGGCGGCCCGTTCCGTTCACTGTGGTCAAACGCAATTTACCTTCAATCATGGCTCACCTCATTCTTCTCCGGGGGCGGTGGTCGCACAAACTCTAGTTGCCTCGACCGCATCCCTGGAGTATTTCCCTCACCTCACTTAAAAGAATGCAATTTGCGGAGCGAAGTAACAAAAAAGTTTTGCCCCGGGCGCAAAATGCGACTTTATGCCCGCACGGTTCTGTATGGCGACGGCCAAGATGTCCCTCATTCCGAAATTCTTCTCGCACTGCAAGATAACGGTTCACCACAGAGGCACAGAGACCACAGAGAAAGTCCTTCTGATTGCGCTGGTAGGGGTTGCGGTTGCTCAGTGCGTTGACAGACAGTTTTTATGCGCATCTTTTCTCTGTGAACTCTGTGCCTCAGTGGTGAAATCCTTTTTTGGGTTACGGGTCGGCCGCGCTGGGCAGAGTGGCCGCGGCGAATTTGAGTTATACTTGCGTTGGAGTTGCTCGCTATCCAGGAGAGGACCCCCGCTTGGGATTCGAGATCATCGACATTCGCCGGTTTGAACCCAAGGAATTCTCAAACCTTCTGGAAGCGGAATCGCGCGCCTGGAATGACACGCTGCGATGGGACTTTGCCGCCTCGACCCGCATCATCAACTCCTGCCTGCGCGACCAGCGCCTTTCCGGTTACGCCCTGGTGGACGAAGGAAGGATTCGCGGTTACTGCTTCTTCTTCTACGATGGGGAAAAAGGGATTATCGGCGACCTCTTTGTACACCCGGAGTTGGCGGGCCGGAGCCACGAGCACAAACTGCTGGAACACGCGCTGGAGACGCTGCTGGGGACGCCCGGCTTGCGGCGCATTGAAGCTCAGCTTCCGCACTACGAGCGTGAGGAACTGGAGCCCTTCTTCCTGTCCCGCCGGTTCCAGAGCTTTCTGCGCCGCTTCATGAGTCTCTCCTTGGAGGGTCACGGGAAGGCGGCAGGAGCGGAGCGCCGTTTTGCGCCGCTGGTAGAGAAACCCTGGGTACGGGATGATATCAAACTGATTTCTTGGGACAAGCGCTTCAATGACGACGCGGCGGAGATGCTTTATCAGGCCTACCGCCGGCACGTTGACGCGCTCATCAACGATCAATACGCTTCGGTCATAGGAGCCACGCGGTTGGTTGAAAACATCTTCAACAATCAGGGCTGCGGCGATTTCCTGACCCGCGTGTCGCGCATGGCGGTGCATCGGCCCACGCAGCAGTTGGCGGGAATCATCACGGTGACCGAGGTGCGCGCTCGCACCGCGCATATTCCGCAGGTGGGCGTGGGTCCGTCATTTCAGGGGTTGGGCGTGGGTACCGCACTGATGCAGGCGGCGTTTCAGGACCTCGCGAAGGAAGGTTACGATCAGGTCACCCTGACCGTAACCGACGCCAATGCTGGGGCCGTGCGGCTTTACCAGCGGCTGGGATTTGAAACCTTCAAAACCTTCGGCGCCTTCATATACAGCAGGGATTAGGGGTTAGGAATTAGGGGTCCCCAACCCCTAATCTCTAATCCCTAATTCACTTCCCCTTGGCTTTGAGTAAATCCTTCAACTCGTCCATGAATTCGCGGACGTCCTTGAAATCCAAATAGACCGAGGCAAAACGCACATAGGCAACCTTATCGAGCTTCCTGAGGCGGTTCATCACCAATTCGCCGAGTTCCGTCGCCGGGCGTTCGCGATCCGGCGATTCCGCCACGTGCGCTTCAATCTCGTTCACCAGCGCCTCCAGCTTGCCCATGGGTATGGGGCGCTTCTCGCAAGCCTTCAGCAAGCCCGCCAGCACCTTTTGCCGATCGAACTTCTCGCGCCGGCCGTCTCTCTTAATGACCATGTAAGGGATTTCGTCGATGCGTTCGTAGGTGGTGAAGCGCCGGCGGCATTTCTCGCATTGGCGGCGACGGCGGATGGTGTCGCCGATCTTCGCCTCGCGGGAATCCACAACCTTATCTTCGACGTGCCCGCAGAATGGACATTTCACGTTGGTGGTTCACCTCAGGTATCTTCCAAAGTCGCTTCCTGCTTTTCCTCTTCGGCAATGGCTTCCAGCTTGCGGACCGACAAGCCTTCGTGAATCAGCAGGACCAGCCCCAGGGCCAGGGTGGGGACCAATTGGATGATCCACACCAGGATGCTGGCTCCTGTCGCGGGCTCCACCTTGACGTTAAAGATCTCGGTCAAAGACAAAATGATGCCGACCTGATAGCCCCCGCCGACTCCCGGGAGCTGCACCAATAAGCCCAAAGCCGCGCAGAAAAGCGTCAAGGCGGCGGCCAACCAGGGCAAGTGGCCCATCCGGTGCCGGACACTCTTGAACACCAGCCAGAACATGGTGGTATTGATCGTCCAGAGGACGGCGGTCGTCACCACGCTGCCGGCCAACCCTTTCCAGTCGCGAATCACGCTCAAGCCGTCTCCGAAGGCTCGCAGGAAGTGGGCGAGAGTGTGCAGGAGGCGTTGGGGAAGAAAGCGAAACAGTTTCAGCGTGCCGGCGGTCATGGCCGCAGCCTTCAGGCGGAAAAGCACCAACCCCAGAATCAGGAGGCCGGTAAATCCAAAGAGCACGTGCCCCCGCGCATGCATCGTGTGCAACACCGAAACTCCTCGCGGGGTGTCCGGATTCACCGGTTCAAAGTAAATGGCGGCAGCGAAGAGTACAACCATGGCGATGGTGTCGAGCACGCGCTCGAGCAGCCAAACCGCAATCATGCTGCTCATGGGCACGTTTTCTTTTTTCGCGATGTAAGCGGGACGCACGAGCTCGCCGGGACGGCCTACGAGGAAAATGGAGCTGAATCCCAGAATCTGCCCGACAAACAAAACCCATAAGGATGCGGCCTTGATGGGTCGCATGAAGAACTCCCAGCGAAGCGCCCGCACGAAAAAGGAGAGGTAAACGCCGAGGGTCGCCAGCAGCAGGTAGCCGGGGCTCGCCCCTACAATCGAACCCCAAAGGCGGTCCCAGCGGAAATTGCTCCACTCGGGACTCCGGCTCAGGTTGTAAAAGATCAAGGCGATGACCACGGCCCCTGCGACCAGCCAAACCCATCGCCCCCAGGCTTTTTTCATAGAAAGGACCCGCCAAGGTTCTTCCGAGCAAAACTATCCGAAGGGTATCCGGAAGTCAAGCAGTGGCGCGGCCCTCTTGGCCGTGAGGGCTCACGTGCGGGACACCCGTGCCCCAGGTTCGGCGCGACTACTGGCCTTCGGCCAGCACCCGTTGATAAACATCGTGCGTGTGGCGGTCAAAGCAAACGAAGTGAACCTTTTCGAGGGCGGGGTTCTTTTGCAGAAAGGCACGCACTTCTCGGACGGCGATGCGCGTGGCACGCTCCAAGGGAAATCCATAGATGCCGGTACTGATGGCGGGAAAGGCCACGCTGCGCAAACCGTTCCGGACAGCGACCTCCAGTGATCGCCGGTAACAGTTCGCCAGTAGCTCATCCTCGAAATCGCGACCGCCGCGCCACACCGGCCCCACGGTGTGGATCACCCACCGCGCCTTAAGGCGATAGCCGCGGGTCAACTTGGCCTCACCGGTGGGGCAGCCGTCCAACGTGCGGCATTCCGCCAGAAGTTCCGGCCCCGCCGCTCGATGAATGGCGCCATCCACTCCCCCGCCACCCAGCAACGAGGTATTTGCCGCGTTCACGATGGCGTCTATGTCTTGCTCCGTGATGTCACCCTCGATAACCACAATAGCGCCGGTTGGCATCTCATCGCCTCCGCTGTCACACGCTTACCCCCGGTCCCCTTGAAGAGGCTTACATCTAACAGCCGACAGCTTACGGCGAACAGTCATCGGTGTCGCGTTAGGCGTTGGCAGGGAAGGTCCGGCTTTTTAGCTCTTGACTGTAAGCTGTTAGCTGCCGGCTGTCAGCTTCTAAATCCCCAATTCATGGGCCAGCTTCCTGGCATCAAAAGGCGAGCAGTTAAAGACGCGCCCGCCGGCATCGAACGTGGGAACTATGCGCTTGCCATCATTCACGCGCCGGACAAACTCCGCCGCCTCGGGATGCGCTTCGATGTCGATCTCCTCGAAAGGCACCTGATGTTCACGCAGGAATTGCCTGGCGCGACGGGAATCGGGGCACCAGGAAGTAGTATACACGCGGATGGGGACGTTCATACGAAGCACTCTCTAACGCGGATTTCTGACCACGCTTGGACGAGCAGGTAGGTACGATTACCCTCGGAGCTTATGCGCGGTTTCCAGCCGGACCATGGCGCGGGCGAGGGCTTTGCGGGCGCGCTCCATGTCCACTTGCGGATCATCGAATCGTTTTAATCTTTCCTCCGCGCGGCCTTTGGCTTCCTCCGCGCGCTCTACGTCGATCTCCTCGGCACGTTCAGCCGATTGCGCCAGGACGATAACGCGATCGCTCAGGACTTCGGCGAATCCCCAGTTCACCGCCAAGGCTTGTGCGGCGCCGCCGGACGTGTACTCCAGTTGGCCAGGGACAAGCTCCGTCAGCAGGGGAGCGTGCCCGGGCAGGATTCCTAAATAGCCGTTCTTCCCGGGAATGGTCACGGCGGTCACCGCATCATGCGCCACCAAGCGGTCTGGAGTCACGATGTCTAGGCGAATTTCAGTGGGTAGTGTAGTCTCTGCCATAGCTGCTGCTCAATCGGGTGATCCGGTGATCGGGTGATCGGGTGAACAAAAACCCGACGCCCATTGCGGGGTTGCTGTTCACCCGATCACCCGATCACCGGATCACCCGATCCTCTCACGCTGCCGCCTTCAGCTTCTCGGCTTTCTCCATGGCTTCCTCGATGGTGCCCACCATGTAGAACGCCTGCTCGGTCATGCCGTCGTGCTTGCCATCCACGAGTTCCTTGAAGCCCTTGATGGTGTCTTCCAGCTTCACGTAGCGGCCTTCCATGCCCGTGAACTGCTTGGTCACAAAGAAAGGTTGTGAAAGGAAGCGCTGAATCTTGCGGGCCCGCGCCACCGTGACCTTGTCTTCTTCCGATAGCTCGTCCATCCCCAGGATGGCGATGATGTCCTGAAGGTCCTTGTATTTTTGCAAAATGGCCTTCACGCCGCGTGCGACATCGTAATGCTCGTGTCCCACAATGCGCGGGTCAAGAACCCGGGAAGTGGAGGCCAGGGGATCGACGGCGGGGTAAATGCCGATTTCGACCAGGGCGCGGCTGAGCACAGTGGTGGCGTCCAGGTGCGAAAAGGCGGTGGCGGGCGCGGGGTCCGTCAGGTCATCGGCAGGCACGTAAATCGCCTGCACGGAGGTAATGGAACCGGTTTTGGTGGACGTAATGCGTTCCTGGAGTTCGCCCATTTCCGTCGAGAGGTTGGGCTGGTAGCCGACGGCGGAGGGCATGCGGCCGAGCAGCGCCGAAACTTCCGCACCTGCCTGGGTAAAACGGAAAATGTTGTCGATGAACAGCAGCACGTCCTGGCCGCCCACGTCACGAAAATATTCGGCCACGGTAAGGCCCGTCAGGCCTACGCGCAGGCGCGCGCCGGGGGGCTCGGTCATTTGGCCATAGATCAGGGCGACTTTGGATTTGTCGGGGTCGCCCGCCACCATCACGCCGCCTTCCTGCATTTCCAGCCACAGGTCGTTGCCTTCGCGCGTGCGCTCACCCACGCCGGAGAACACCGAAACGCCGCCGTGCTTCATGGCCACGTTGTGGATCATTTCCATGACGATGACCGTCTTGCCTACGCCCGCGCCCCCGAACAAGCCCGTCTTGCCGCCTTTCAGATAAGGCTCGAGCAGGTCGATCACCTTGACCCCGGTCTCAAAAGCCTCCAAGTTGGTGTTCTGATCCTCCAGAGAAGGCGGGTGCCGGTGAATGGGCCAGCGCTCCTGGCATGCGATGGGACCCAGTTTATCCACGGGCTGGCCGATGACGTTCATCACGCGGCCGAGCGTGCCCTTGCCGACGGGTACTGTGATGGGCCCGCCCTGGTCTTCCACGCTCATGCCGCGCACCATTCCATCCGTGGGCTGCATTGACACGCACTTGACGCGGCCTTCGCCAAGGTGTTGCTCTACCTCGGCGATGACGTCGATAGGAGTCGGCGCCTCGAAGCCTCGGGAAGTGATCCGCACGGCGTTGTAAATGGGGGGCAGATGGCCTTCAAACGCCGCCACCACCACCGGTCCGATGACTTCCACCACTTTGCCGACGTGCTGCTGTTCTGACATCACGAGTCCTCTCTGTTAAGAAGGAGTCAGGAGCCAGGAGTCAGAAGCCAGGATCGAAACTGGAAATTCGAAAATCGAAATTCGGTATAGCCTGCGAGTTTCGAATTTCGATTTTCGAGTTTCGGCAGTTCCCATACTCCTGACTCCTGTCTCCTGACTCCTGCTCTTCTACGTTGCCGCTGCTCCGCTTACCACCTCGATGATCTCGCGCGTGATAGCCGCCTGACGGACGCGGTTCATGTACAGGGTCAGGGAATCGATCATCTCCTTGGCATTGTTCGTGGCTGCGTCCATGGCCGTCATGCGTGCTGCCAATTCCGCCGCCTGCGATTCCAGCAACGCCCGATAAACCTCAATCTCCACGTAGCGCGGCAGCAGGGTGTTGAAGATTTCCTGCGCCGGCTGCTCATAGATATAGTCGATCAGCGCCTCGCCCTCGGGCAGCGCAACGGGCTTGATAGGCAAATAGCGCTCCACCATCACCCGCTGCGTCATGATGGACTTGAACTCGTTATAAATGAAATCCACGGCGTCCACTTTCTCTTCCGTGTAAAGCTCGATGATGCGCCGGGCAATCGGCTGCGCCTGGCTGAATTCCAGACGGCCAAAGATATTAATGTGTTCGCCAATCAACTTGACCGGCCGCCGGACGAAGTAGTCCCGGCCTTTGCGGCCTACGGTGACGATGGAAACGTCCCGGTCGCGATGTTCATCCTGATAAATCTGCGCGGCGCGAATCAGGTTGGTGTTGAAACCCCCGCACAAACCGCGGTCCGCGGTGATGAGCACCAGAAGCTGCCGCTCGATGGGCCGCACGGCAAGCAGCGGATGCGAGCGGTCGGTAATCCGTGCCGCGGCGCTCAACAGCAGCGTGATCATCTGGTTGGCATAGGGCCGCGCGTTGAAAATGCGGTCCTGGGCGCGCCGCAACCGCGCGGCCGCCACCATTTTCATCGCTCGGGTAATTTGCTGTGTGCTCTTTACCGAGCGGATGCGGCGTCGAATGTCAAGAAGGGCTGCCATGAGAACCTTGGGGAGTCAGAAGCCAGGAGCCAGAATAGAGCCAGCCGTCTCCTGACTCCTGACTTCTGGCTCCTGACTCCTTATGCCTTTGCCTTACTCTCCGCCACGAACTTCGCTTTGAATTCGTCGAGCATCTTGCGCATCTCCGCGCGCAGCGGCTCTGTAATTTCCTTCTTCTCGGCAATCTGCTTTCCCACTCCGGGATAAGCCGTATCCATGAAATCGTAAAGCCCCTGTTCGAAGGGCAGGCATCGCTCGATCGGCAAGTCATCCAGGTAGCCACCCGTGCCGGCAAAGATGATGGCGATCTGCTTTTCCACCGGCAGAGGTTTGTACTGATCCTGCTTCAAAATTTCCGCCAGGCGCCGCCCGCGGTTCAGTTGCGCCAGGGTGGCTTTGTCAAGGTCGCTGCCGAATTGGGCGAAAGCCGCCAACTCGCGGAACTGGGCCATTTCCAGGCGCAGCATTCCGGCAATCGACTTCATGGCTTTGATTTGGGCGTTGCCACCCACGCGCGACACGGAGATGCCGGCATTCACCGCCGGCCGGATGCCGCTGTTGAAAAGGTCGGTCTCCAAATAGATCTGGCCGTCGGTGATGGAGATGACGTTGGTGGGAATGTAAGCCGACACATCACTGGCCTGCGTCTCGATAATGGGTAGCGCGGTGAGCGACCCACCGCCGCCCGCTTGGTTGAGCTTGGCGGCGCGCTCCAACAGTCGCGAGTGGAGATAGAAGACGTCACCGGGATAAGCTTCGCGCCCGGGCGGACGCCGCAGCAAGAGGGAAATTTCGCGATAGGCCACGGCGTGTTTGGAAAGATCATCGTAAATGCACAAGGCGTGGCGGCCGTGATCGCGGAAGTACTCGCCGATCGAGCATCCGGCATAAGGCGCGATGTACTGCATGGGGGCGGGGTCGGAAGAACCCGCCTCCACCACGATGCTATACTTCATGGCATCATATTCTTCCAGCGTCTTGATGACCTGGGCGATGGTGGAGCGCTTCTGCCCGATGGCCACGTAAATGCAAATCACGTCACCCCCACGCTGGTTCAGGATCGTATCCAGCGCCACGGCGGTTTTCCCGGTCTGTCGGTCCCCGATAATCAGCTCGCGCTGGCCGCGCCCGATGGGAATCATGGAGTCAATCGCCTTCAGGCCCGTCTGCAGCGGCTCGCGCACGGGCTGGCGATCCACCACGCCCGGGGCAATGCGTTCGATGGGGCTGTATTCATCGGTGAGGACGGGGCCCTTGCCGTCGGTGGGGCGGCCGAGCGCATTCACCACGCGCCCCACCAAGGCATCGCCCACCGGTACGGACATAATGCGATTGGTGCGCTTGACAATGTCGCCTTCCTGGATCGTCGTGTAATCCCCGAGCAGCACCGCGCTCACCTGGTCTTCTTCGAGGTTCAGCGCCAACCCCGCCACGTCGTGAGGCAGCGAAAGCAGTTCGCCGGCCATGACCCGGTCAAGGCCGTGAATGCGGGCGACGCCGTCTCCCACGGAAACGACCGAGCCCACTTCCGCCACCGACACGCTGCGGTCAAAGTTCTCGATCTGTTCGCGAATGATCCTGGTGATTTCGTCGGCTTTAATTTGTGGCATTTTTTAGCTCTCAGCTTTCAGCTCTCAGCTTTCAGCTTTCAGCTAATCCTCTCACTGACCACTGACAGCTTCCTTATCTCAACTTCGGCAAGGAGCTAAAGCCTTAGCTGACAGCTAAGAGCTGAAAGCTGAAAGCTTCGTTATTGCTCCAACAACAGTTCCCGGATGCGGTCCAAATGGCCGCGAATCGAGCCGTCATAAACGGTGCTCCCGATTTGCGCCACGAGGCCGCCAATCAAATCACCGTCCAGATGGAACTCCAATTCCGACTGCTGCTCGGTCAGCTCGTTGAATCGCGCTTGCAAGAGTTCCCGCTCCCCATGGGACAGAGCCGAAGCGGAAGAGATTCTCACCCGCACAATCCTCAGGCGCGCATAAGCCACGTTGCGGAAGGCCTGGAGGATTTCCTCCAGCAGCGGCATCCGGTAATGGCTCATCAGCACGCGCAGGAAATTCAACGTAACATGCGAACTGCCCAGTTTCCCCGCGAGGGCTTCCAGCACGGTTAGCTTTTGCGCCATGGTGACGGCCGGGGTGTCGCAAACCTCGCGCAATTCGATGCTCTCGCGATAAGCCGCGCTGAAATCCTCCAATTCGCTTAGCACCTGGCGGTAATTTCCTGTGGACGCTACTACATCTGCAAGGGCGCGCGCATAACGATTGGCAACTACGGTGGGCATCGCTAATTCTTCCGTTCTTTGGGCTGGAGAGAGGCCGCGAATTGGGTGACTAGCCGCCGGCGGCCGGAGTCATCCAGGCGGGCGCGAATTAATACCTCCGCCCGAGCCACTGCTTTCCGCGCGGCGAAGTTTTTCAGTTCCAGCTTGGCGCCGCGCACGGCCGTGTCCGTTTGGGCGCGCGCGGATTCCACAATTCGGGCCGTTTCCTCCGCAATGGTCTGTTGCCAGCGCTGGCGGTCTGCTTCCATTTCGCGCACGGCAGAATCCTTGAAGGCGGCGATTTCCGCTTCCAGCCCCCGCAGCTTTTCTTCCACTGCCTGGAGTTGAGCCTGTGAGGCTTCCAGGGCCTTCCGGCCTTCGTCCAGACTTTTCCGAATGGAGGAAGAGCGCGAGCTGAAGAACTCCGCCAAAGGCTTGCGCAGGACGTATCCGAGCCCGCCCACGAGAATTATGAAGTTGATGGTTTTGTAGAGCAGTTCGTGGGGCGGCTCCGAATTCTTCTCCTTCGGCGCCGGTTCAGACCCCTGCGACCAAGCCACCGGGGGGGAGATAAACCCTGCCAGGCAAATCCCCAGGAGACCGAACCAAGCGGCTTGACGAAGCGCGCGGGTCAAAGTCGCAGCCTTCCTTGCCCACCGGGGGTCGTTTCAGGTCCCACCAAGCTTTCGGAAATCTGTTCCGCCAGGGGCTGGCAGGCGGTTTCCAATTCCGCCTTGGCACGGTCCACTTCTGCGGCGAGCGCGGCCTGGGCCTCGCGGATTAACATGTCGGCCTGTTCGCGTGCTTTCCGCAGGGCCGCGTCACGCTGCTCCAGATTTCTGTGCCGGTCCACCTCGCGCTGGCGGTAGACCTCTTGCCGAGCCGCTTGAAAGGCGTCTTCATACCCGCGTGTCTTCGTCCCTGCCGCCGTACCCTGTTCGCGAGCCCGCGCCAGCGCACCCACCGTCAACTCCTCGCGCTTTTTCAGGACCGCCATCATAGGTCGGAAGAAAATCCGGTCGAGAATGACAAAAAGGAGAAACAGTAAGATTACCGTAGGGGTGGCTTGCAGGAAGAGGTGCCCGAGTTGGCGAAAGATATTTCCCATTTGGAATAGCTAGGTCTCAACGGGGGTGGATTGAGTACCACGCAAAGAGCCCGCCAATGTAACACGCGGATTTTACGGGTGTCAAGGTGTACGACTTCAATCGTACTTCACGAACCCCGGATTGAGGATGCCGTGCGGATCGAACTTCCGCTTCGCGGCGATGACCGCGGGCCATTGTTCGCCGTAGTGAGCTTTCCAGGCGGCATGGTCGAAGTTGATCCAGCCGGAAATATAGCGTTTGCCCCCCATCGTGCCGGAGGCTTGACTGGCCAGGTTCAGGCGCGGTAATACCTCGTTGACAAGGGGCGGCGGGACGGCAGGCAGAATTCCGAAGCCCATCAGGAATTCACTTTGGGGACGCATGAAAAACGGCGCGCGCGACGCCGCTCCGAGCGCAGGCCAGAGCAGGATGTGGCCGCCCCCCAAAGCTTGCGGCGGCAGGTTGGCGAGTACTTGCGAGATGTACATCGCCGTGGTCTCCCAGGGGAGAACGCATTCCATCCAAGGGTGCGTGTAATCCCAAAACCCTCCACGCTTCCAGAGCGCAAACAGGTTGTCAAGCCGGGTGAAAAATTCCGCGATTTCGCCGTCCTCCGTGTGGACATGTTTGTAGAACTTCAGTTCCGCCAGTTTTTCCGCGGCGTCCTCGGGCGCTTCACCCTCCTCCGTCTCGATCGTTGCATGCAACGGGAAGAACCACTGCGCGAACGGCTGGCGCTGCCCTGCCACTTTCTTGAAACCCTGCGGGCACGGTACGCACCACGATTCCAGATAATCGAAGCGGGCATCGTTCATCACAGTTTTCAGGTCGTCGAGCAGGGACGGGAGATCATCGTAAAGCAGGTAGAAGCTGCGGAAGCGCGGCAGGTGGCACCGCACTTTGAGCACCGCCTCGGTGATGATTCCAAATTGGCCCACGCCACAGCGCGCGGCGTCAAACAGGTTGCGATTCTCGCCGGCCGTGCAGCGCACGGTTTCGCCCGCGCCGGTCACCACTTCGAGTTCCAGGCAGTTGTCGGCCTGCGTGCCGTACCGCCACGAGGCCACGCCCAACCCGCCCATGGAAAGCGTTCCTCCCACCGTGACGTCGAGATTATTGGTCAAGACCGGAGGCGAAAGCCGCTGCGGCGCGAGGTGCTCCACCAGCGCCCGCCACTTGATCCCCGCCTGCACGGTGACGGCATCCTCAGTGACCTGCATAACCTGATTGAGCGAGGTCGTGTCCAGGACGATCTGGTCGGAAAGCGACTGCCCGCTTTGCGAGTGCCCGCCGCCACGCGTCGCCACGGAGAGCGAATTGCGGGCTGCGAACCTCACCACTTGCGCCACGTCTTCCGTCGACGCAGGGCAAACCACCACCTGCGGCCTGCGCACGATGAGGCGGCCAAAGTCCGTCGCCACGGCTTCGCGCGCGGCTTCATCGGTCAAAACCCTGCCGGAAATTTCCCCGGCCAGCTCATCTGTCCAATTCATCCTATCTCCGATGTTCAATGAGGTTCAGGAAGCGTGTAGTCAAGCTCATAGAAATGCTTTCCGGCGTCGATCTTAATCGTCATCTTACCCGCAAGTCCCACCAGTTGACCGGTGCCCGAGTCCGGCACCACAGTAACGCTCATTTCCGGCAGATTTCGCGTCATCGTGCCGCTATGTTGGAGCACGAAGGCGCCGCTGCGGCCATGCAATGTTCCGCTCACGCGCTCGAGGGCAACGTAGCCCGCCGACCCTTTGACCTCAGTCATGACGCTCAGCATCTCGCCCTTGCTGGTTGCTTCAAGATCGCCGTGAAAGGTTTTATCGATCGACATTCTTCCCAGGTTGGCGCTTTCGGCTTCCTTGTTGTCCGGCTTCTGCGGAGTTACCTTTACTTCGAACGTTCCACTGGCATGGATCATGAGCACCACCTCCTTTTGTATTGTACCTGGAATCTGCGAATGGGTCTGGTATTGAGCGGGCCTCGGCACCTGTGGCACGGGCGTCTCCCCCGAGGGCAGTCACAGCCAAGATGGCCGTGCCCCCTGAATATGAGTCACACCCCTTTGCTGGGCCAAGTGGCTACTACCCGAGTCAACTCACCAGAGCAGCTTCAATCCAAATTGTACCTGCCGGGACGTGGTTGAAGTACTGGTAATGGCGCCCGCGGTGCCGGAGAGTCCTGTGGGATTTGTCGCGGTGGGCGGCGTGAAGACGATGAGGTTTGGGGTGTTAAAGTTGGCGCGGTCCAGCAGGTTGAAGATCTCGGCGCGAAACTCGAGGCGCAGCCCTTCACGAATCGAAGTATCTTTCACCACGGAGAAATCCCAAGTGTCGAGGCCTGGGCCGAGGAACGCGTCTCTTCCGACATTGCCGTCGAAACCTCCGGTCGAGGGCGGCGCTATGAACGCATTCGGATTGAACCATTGCGCTGGTTTGCCAAGAATTACGGGGCCGGTGAAGGCGGGATTGCGAAACGGCCGCACCGGATTCCGCGTGTCGCCAGAGTTCGACGGGTTATAGCTGAGCTGCGGCGTGAGCGGAAATCCATCTTGCAGGGTCACAATGCTGTTCACCGACCAGCCACTCGCCACGCCGTTGGCCCAGCCTTCCAATCCGCTCCCGAAGGGGTGGCCCTTCCCCAAGGGCAAATCGTAGAGCGCGCTGATCACGCCGATGTTGCGCACGTCATAGGTGGCCGGCCCAAAATCCGCTCGCAGATGGAAAGGGTTCGAAACCAGCCCCGGGGCATTCCCGGCGGTCGTCGCATTCAAAGAATCTCCGTCATCGAGCGACTTCGACCAGGTGTAGGCCCCTCGTATCGAAAGTCCATGGCTCAAACGGCGGTTCACGTCCACTTGCAGAGCGTTGTAGGAGCTGTCCCCAAGCGAAAACCAGGTCCACGTATTCGCCAGCGCCGCGTTGGGTTTGGCCGTTCCGGCAGGAATGTAGAAGCTCCCCGCGGGCACCGGCGCTCCCGCCAAGGGCGAGCCCGCAGGGAAACCCGTGGCAATGGTAACCGGTGGTTTGGAGGTTGCGTCCACGGTTGGGTACACGGCCGGGCAGGAAGGGGCGGGGCAGATGGTTGGAGTCGGCTCGTTGGCGTCGATCCCGATCACTTCATGGTAGCCGTGCGAGCCCACGTAACCGATGGTCAAAGCAGTGTTGGGTGTAAGCTCCTGTTCCACGCGAAAAGACCAGGAGACCAGCGTAGGCGTTTTCATGTCGGGCTGAACGCCGCCGGGCACGAGCTTGGCTTTGGCGGGGACGGGAGCCAAGGGGTCAAGGGGGAGGTCCGCGACCGGAAAGGAAGCAATGCTGTAAGTTGGGTTGAAGGGCGCGTTCTGGTCGGTCCGATAACCCAGCGCATCCTGCAAGTCGTTGTACATCCCGAAACCGGCGCGAATCACCGACTTCCTGCTGAAGGGGCTCCAGGCCAGCCCGATTCGCGGCTGCGGGAGGAATTTGGCGTTGTTGACAGTGAAAGTTGAATGGCCAATTTGCGGTTGGGCTGAAATGATCCCGTCCGGGTAGGTGTAGTTGGCGGCACGGTTGTGCGCTTCATTCCAGCCCGTCGTGAATTCATCGCGGAAGCCCAGAGACAGAGTAAAGTTGGGCGCGAGGCGGATAACGTCTTCGGCGTACCACGCTCCGAACAATGAATGCCACCCCACCTCGGTGGGCGCGGGATCAAATAGGAACGTCGAAGTGGTTCCCTGCAAGAAGGTCGCAAGGCTGGAAAACGTTGCCTGCCCGAACTGGCTGAGGGCCAGAGTTTCGTTCGATTGGAAGGGCTGAAACCAACCACCAAAATTGAATTCGTGGCGCCCCCGCGTCAGCGTTACCCGATCCTCCAGAGTGATGAGATTTCGGGCGATGGTGAGGTCGCTTCCATTATTACTGCCGGCCAAGCCGACCGCGGCCTGGGGGTTTGATGCGGCGCTACCGCCCACTACGACCGCGCCTACGGGCCTGCCAACCAGAAATCCTGGAACCGTCGTGGCGGGAGTGCCGGGCGTGGGCTCACCGGTAAAAAAGTAGCCGGCGCGCGAGAAGCCGATCCGGGCCGTGTTCAGCGTCGCTGGCGAGAAGATATGCGTGTCCTGAAGGCTTAACACCTGCTCGCGCAAGGTTAGGATGTCGGAACTGAAGGGATCGAGAGGCGTCGCCGTCACGTCCCCGCCATCGTCGATGGTATAGACGGCGGCAAGGTAATTCCGCGGCGAGAAGATGTGGTCTATTCGCGTGGTCCCAAAGTCCTCGCGAATCGTTTGCAGCGGACTCGAGAAGTCCTCGGCGATTCCACTGAAGTCGGGGGCGCCCGATGGAGGCGTGGGCCACAGATTGAGTAGCGGTTGGACGCTCGGCACGGCAGCGGCGCGGGAGGTTGCATCGGGAACAAAGGCCGCCGAGGTTTGGTGCAGACTTTCGCGGTAACCCTCGTAGTTGGCAAATACAAAGGTCTTTTCTTTCTCGATCGGCCCCCCCAGCGAAGCGCCGAACTGATTACGTTTGAAGGGTGGAGCGGATCCTAGATCGAAGTAATTGGACGCATCGAGGGCGTTGTTGCGCAGGAATTCGAATTCTGACCCGTGCCACTGATTGCTCCCCGATTGGGTCACGATGATCACTTGGCCGCCCGGGCGTTTGCCGTATTCCGCACCATAGGAGTCGCGCAAGACGTTGAACTCACGCACGGAATCCACGCCTAGCAACTGCTGACTGGCCCCTCCCGGCTGCATGTTGTTCTCGGCGGCGCCCGTGAATTCAACGCCGTTGAGCAGGAATAGGTTCTGTTGCGGCCGATTCCCCGAGACTGCGAAATTGTTTCCGGTCGTAGAGTTGGAGATGCCGATTCCGCCGGTCTTCTCCGAGGTAAAATTGACGATGCCGGGATTCAGGGTTAGCAGCAAATCATAACTCCGCCCGTTCAGGGGAAGGCGCTTGACTTGCTGTTCCCCAACCAACCCCGGGACGTCCGCGGTGGTCACACTCACCAGCGGCGCGTCCGAGTTCACCTTAATCTGCTGGCTCAGGGTTCCCACGCGCAGACTTACAGCCACCGTGGCATCTTCTCCGACGACCAAGCGGATGCCGGTGCGGATTTGTTCCGCAAAGCCCGGCTTCGTCACCCGAACCTCATACTCCCCGATCGGAAGCGAGAGCACTCGGTATTGGCCGGCCTCGTCCGTGGTTATGGCGCGGGTCACGCCGGTTTCCAGGTTTTTCACCGAGACGGCAGCGCCGGCAACGGTTGCGCCGGACTGATCGGTGACGGTTCCCGAGAGGTTTGCTGAGACCTGCGCGGCCAATACCGGGGCGAAAATCAGAGAGAGAAAGATGAGTTGCACGATCCGGCTCCACCACGAGTGTTCGTGAAGGCGACGCATCGGTTGAGCTTTTATCGTGCGGGGCGAGGCGAGGGACACGTTCGAGTCTAGACACATCGTGAGATCTCCTGTAGCGGGAAATGGCAAAGCAGAGAGCATTTTCTTTCCGGCGTTGATCCTGCCCAATCCAGACCTCCGTCACCTTGCGCCACCACCGCCGTTGGGCGTAATCGCGCCCTTCGCTGGTTGCTTGCGCATAAATGAAACAATACGGCCCTATGTCAAAAATATAAGCGATTTAATCCGATATGTCTATATTCCCATCTATGAATAGTCGAGGGCTTGGAAGGGCGGAGGTGAAGAGCAGTAGGCAGAAAGGGGGAGGCGGGCAGCCTATCAGAGCGGCTGGGATTCCGGGGGCAGCGCCTCTTGCAAGGCGTTCAAATACTCCCCCAACGTCGCGTCCAACCGCTGGTGCATGAAGGTCTGGAACGGCCGGATGTCATCTCGCGTGGAGGCGTGTTCAAGCGTGTCGAGATACGTCTTCCGGTCTTCCGGGCGAACGGCAACAGGAGGGTATCCCTCACGGAGCAAAAGCAGGTTCATCAAGAGCCTCGCCGTGCGTCCGTTACCGTCACTGAAAGGATGAATGGCGACTAACCGGAAATGCGCGTCAAAGCTGGTCGCTGGGGAAAGCCCAGCCTTGGCCAGCCATTCACCGAAATCCTTCATCAATTGCGGAATTTTCACCGCGTTGGGAAAAATGACGGGGGAACCGGCAATACGACGGGGAAGCGTGCTGTACACGCCACCGATTTCAGGCTGGCTGCGGGCAACAATGCGCCTGTGCAGTTCACGCACGGTTGTTTCATCGATCGGCGTGGCCTTGGCCGCCAATTCGCGCATCCACAAGACGGCGTGGTAATGGTCAATGGCCTCAAGATGGTTGCGCAGAGGCTTGCCGCCCACGGTAATTCCGTGTTCGATAAGCTCTGCCGTTTCGCGCAGAGTTAACGTGTTGCCTTCGATCGCGTTAGAGGTGTAGGTCAGGTCAACGTCATAGGATTTCTGCAAGGCAAGCAGCGCCGCTTGCGAAACCGGGCGCAATGCATCGAGCCGTTCCTTCTTGGCAGCAATAGCGGTTAAAAGCTCATCCATATAATTTCAGAGATACCACGCGCGAACCGTTTGCACATCCGCAACCGTCAACGGGTCAAATTGAACTCTTTCAGGATGTCTCGGATCCCGACCCGATGATCATGACTTCGGTGGCTTTGATCAGAGCTGCCGCCGGCTGCCCTTTCTTCAAGCCCAGGTCGCGACACGCGTCGCTAGTGATGATCGACGTGATGGTCTGGCCGCCGATATCCAGCGCGACCTTGGCCAGCAATCCGACGATTTCAACCTTGGTGACGCGGCCGATGAGCTGGTTCCGGCCGCTGATGAAGTGTTCCAATCCCTTCGGCAATTTCAAGGCGGGCGACGGCCTTTTCTTTGCGCCCTTGCCCGCCTCTCCAAAAAAGGCGAGACGATCGATCTCGGCGCGAGGAATCCGATGGTGTCCACCGGCGGTGCGGACGGATTTAATCTTGCGATGATAAATCCACTGCTTGATCGTCGGGTAGCTCACCCCGAGCTCGCGGGCGGCATCGTGCAATTTGAGCAGGTCCACGTTTCTCCCCGGCATAGCAACACGATTTGTGGCTCTCAATCTACCTGAATCTGTGTACCAGGATCAACCACAAACCGGCGAAGCATTCCAAGGCCGCCAAATCGCCACGACCCGCTTCATGGGGCTTGCGTCGGGAACGCATTCGGAACAGAATAGTGGCCCCAGGTGGAGAAAACGATCAAGAGGAGTCTTCCATGATCAGATATCGATGGTGTGGGCTGCTGCTCGGCGGGTTGCTGATGGCGACGCAACTTGTGCGGGCAGACCAGCCGAAGCTGCCTCGTGTGGAATTCAGCGATCAGAAGCTGGATAACGGCCTGCGCGTGATTATCGCGGTGGATCGCACGGCGCCGGTCTTTGGCATTTCGGTCACTTACAACGTGGGATCGCGGAACGAGCGGCCGGGCCGCACCGGTTTCGCGCACCTCTTCGAGCACATGATGTTTGAAGGCTCGGAAAATGTGGGCAAGGGCGAGCATTTCATCCTCGTCCTCAACAACGGGGGCGACATGAACGGCACCACCAACGAAGACCGCACGAACTACTTCGAGGAGCTGCCCAAGAACCAGTTGGATCTGGCCCTATATCTCGAAAGCGATCGCATGCGCTCGTTGGCCGTGAACCAATCCAATCTTGACAACCAGCGCAACGCCGTGCAGGAAGAACGCCGGCTGGGCGTAGACAACCAGCCCTATGGCAAGGCTGAATTGGACATCGACAATCTCGCTTACGACAACTTCGCTTACAAGCATTCCACGATTGGCGAGATGTCGGACCTGAACGCGGCTTCCATAGACGACGTGAAGGATTTTTTCCGCATCTATTACGCGCCCAATAATGCGGTGCTGACCCTGGTGGGCGACCTCGACCCCGCCGAGACTCTGGAAAAAGTGAAGAAGTACTTTGGCAACATTCCCTCGCAACCCGCGCCTCCACCAGTCGACATGACGGAGCCCGCCCATTATGGCGAGAGGAGAGAAACCATTCATGATCCGCTGGCGCGGACTCCGCTGGTGATCTTGGCGTATCACATTCCCCCCGGCAATACGCCGGATAACGAAGCGTTCCACGTGCTGGCGAATGTGCTCGGCCAGGGACAAAGCTCCCGCCTCTATCAGCGCCTGGTCAAGGAAAAGCAATTCGCCACCCAGGTGTTTGCCCAAGCCGATGAGCGCCGGGGCCCCAGTATGCTCTATCTTTACGCATTCCTGCGGCCAGGGGTGAAGCCGGAGGATTGCGAAGCAGCCATAAGGGATGAGGTCGCCGTGGCGCAGAAGGACGGGATCACGCCGGAAGAACTTGACAAGGCGCGCGTCCAATACTTGCGCTCGCAGATTCAAACCCGGCAATCGGACCTCTTTACCGCCTTCCGGATCGGCCAGTACGCGGTCTATTTTGGAGATCCCAATTTGATCAACACGGCGGTGGACAAATTCGATGCGGTGACCGCCGATCAGGTGAAGGAAGCCGCCCGGAAGTACCTGGTCCCCGAGCAGCTTGCCGTGGTCACGGACCTGCCGGCTTCACAGCACAAAGCGACGAAAGCAGAGAAGGAGGGCAAATAATCATGATGGCTCAACACCGATCCGCAATCACGGTTCCCGCGGCGCTTGCCATGGCAATGGCGGCGGCCCTGTATGCCTTCCCGCAGGAGCCGCCGCAGCAGCATGCGGCCGAACTCTCCAAGGTGGTCCGCCTCAACCGCGCCCCGGTGAGCAATGAAATCCTCAAGGTAACCCTGCCGCGGCCCGTGGTGACCAAGCTTTCCAATGGGCTCACGATCCTAGTTCTGGAACGACACAAGTTGCCTACCGTCAATATCCTTCTTCAGTTCGAAACCGGTGATATGGCCGACCCCAAAGACCTGCCGGGTCTCGCCGCGTTCACCGTCGAAATGCTCCGCGAGGGCACCACCCACCGGACGAGCGCGCAATTGGCAGCCGACGTCGATAAGCTGGGCGCCACGCTGAATTGCTATTCGGGGTTCGGTTCCACCGTTTCCGATGTCGCTGCCTCCGGCCTGGCCCCCAGCACCGGGCAGATTCTGGATTTGATTGCTGACCTCGTGCTGAATCCCACCTTCCCCCCGGAGGAGCTGGAGAAATACAAAGCGCGGCAACTTTCCGAGCTGGAGCAGGAGCGTTCCGAGCCTTATGCGCTCGCCAACGAGCGACTTCATCAGGCGCTCTTCGGGGACTTCCCTGCGGCTGTCACTCTGGCCACTCCCGAGGCGATCAAAGCCGCCTCGGTGGAACGCTTGAGAGACTTCCACCAGCGTTACCACGTGCCCGGCAATGCGATTCTTGCCGTGGTGGGCGACGTCAAGGCGGACGAGTTCATCGAGCTCAGCCGGAAAACTTTCGGTGAATGGAAAGGCCAACCCGCGGCCCAGCCCGATTGGAGCCGCCTGCCCCTGCCCCCTGCCCCGCCCGCCAAAATCTACCTTGTCGACCGGCCCGACTCCGTACAGACGAACATCGTGGCCGGAGACTACGGGGCGCGCCGCACCGACAAGGATTACATTGCAGCTACTGTAATGAATCAGGTACTGGGTGATGGGCCGCAGGCGCGCCTGTTTCTGAACCTCCGCGAAGTTCACGGATATACCTACGGAGCTTATAGCCGGGTAGGCGATTACCGCTACCGGGGAGCGTGGGAGGCGAACACGGAAGTTCGCAACGCCGTGACCGACGGCTCGATGGAACAGTTGATGGCGGAGTTCAAGCGCATCCGCGACGAAAAGGTTCCCGAGCCCGAACTCAATGAAGCGCGGCATTCCATCGTCGCAGGCTTCGCCATTTCCTTGGAGCAACCCCAGCAACTTCTGAACCGCTGGCTGCTGGTTCAGGAGTTGGGCTTACCGATGGATTACTGGGACCAGTACCCGGTGGAAGTCGCCCACACCACCGCCGAAGCTGTCCAGACGGCCGCCCGCAAGTACGTAGACCTTGACCACCTGCAAATCGTGTGCGTGGGCGACCCCAAACAGCCGGGCAACGATCAGAAGCAGGCCATCGGGGATGTGCTGAAGAAGTATGGGACGCTGGAGGTTTACGATACGAATGGAAAGAAAGTTGAGTAAGGAGAGATCTTCGTCCGGAGGGACACCCATCTCATGAGATTACGAAACTTCAGCTTGAGGGCCGTGGCCGCGGCCCTGGTGGTCATTTCTCTATTCGCCGCGAATCTTCATGCCGGCAAGAAACCGAAAGAAGCACCCGCCCCTGCCAGCGTTGCGCCTGCCGTAACCTGGCCGCAAATTCCCGACCTCGAGTTCATCACCCGCTTGCGGCAAGAGGAATTCAGCCACAGCCAGGTGATGGACCTGATGAGCCATCTCACCGACGACATTGGTCCGCGCCTCACGGGTTCCCCCAACATGAAAAAGGCGAACGAATGGACACGCGACGAGTTCGTCCAGTGGGGCCTGGCGAATGCCCATCTGGAGCCCTGGGGTCCCTTCGGGCGTGGTTGGGCCTACCAACTGTGCGAAGTCCGCATGGTCGCGCCCGACTACATGCAATTTCTGGCGCTTCCCGAGGCCTGGACGCCGGGAACCAACGGACCGGTGCGCGGCGAAGTGGTGCAGGTGATTGCCTCGGCATCCGCCGACCTGGAAAAGTATCGCGGCAAACTGGCGGGCAAGATCGTGCTGTTTGGCGAAGCCCGCCTGCCCGAACCCAGCGACAAGCCGCTGTTCCACCGGGACGATGACGCCGATTTGGCCAGGATCGCTACTTATCAAATTCCCGGCGCACCCCCCCAGCGCCGGCCCGAGGCCGCGCAGCGCTTCCAGTTTCAAACCGAACTGACCAAGTTCTTCACTGATGAACACGTGGCGGCCGTGCTGGATATCACCCGGCAGCCCGGCGAGGACGGCACCATCTTTGTGCAATCCGGCGGGAGCTACGAAAAAGGCAAGACGGTGGGATATCCCCGCATCACTCTGGCGGTAGACCACTACGGCCGCATGAGCCGCCTGCTGGCCAAAAAGGTGCCGGTGGAAGTGGAAGTGAATGTGGAAACCAAGTTCTACGACGATGACGACATGAGTTACAACACCCTCGCCGAAATACCGGGCGTCGACCCCAAGCTGAAGGACCAAGTCGTGATGCTGGGCGGACACATGGATTCCTGGCACGCTTCGGAAGGCGCCACGGACAATGGCGCCGGCGCGGCGGTGGCGATGGAAGTCGTGCGGCTGCTCAAGAAGCTTGGCGTCCAGCCGCGGCGCACCATCCGCGTCGCGCTCTGGTCCGGCGAAGAGCAGGGATTGTTCGGCTCGCGCGGCTACGTAAAGGAGCATTTCGGCTCGCGCCCGGAATCCACCGAGCCGCGCGACCAGGCCCTGCCGGCGTTTATGCGGCCCCCCCGAGGTCCACTGGTGTTGAAGCCGGAGCAGAAGCTGATTTCCGCCTACTTCAACCTCGACAACGGGCCCGGCAAAATTCGCGGAATCTATCTGCAAGAAAATGCCCAGGCGCAGCCCATCTTCGAGAAGTGGATGGAACCGTTCCACGATCTGGGGATGAGCACGCTGAGCATGCGCAATACGGGTTCAACCGACCACGTTTCTTTCGACGCGGTGGGCATTCCCGGCTTTCAGTTCATCCAGGACTCGATGGATTACGGCAGCATCACCCACCACTCGAACAACGACTCCTATGAGCATATTCGTCCCGAGGATATGAAGCAGGCGGCGACGATCATGGCGGATTTCGTTTATGACGCCGCGATGTGCGACGAGATGATACCGCGCAAACCGATCCGCCCGGACGAACCTCCCGTGAAGGCAGATGCGGCCGGCGGCGCGGAGAAAGCCGGGCCGCCCAGCAATTGATCTTTATCTGATGTCGCCGTTATCGTGGCTCACGCTGCGCAATCCCACGGCTGCCGAGGCCGTGAAGAATTAAACAATCTCACGCAAAGACGCCAAGGCGCAAAGGCCGCAAAGGATAATCGCTTTGTTTTTCTTTGCGCCTTTGCTACTTTGCGCCTTTGCGTGAAATGCTTTTGCTCGTTCCGGGATTTCTTACCCCTTCTGTCGCCGTTGGCCAAATGACGACGATCGCTACGCGGGCTTTCGAAGCGAGGAACACGAGTTAGGGGTTGCGGAAATTACTCGGGAACCTTGAACAGGCTTCCCGGATTGTCCTTGAGCACCACGCCTTCGCCGTGACCACCCTGGTCTAAAATGAGTTGCCGCAGGGCGCCTTCGTGCAGCACGTTGTTGGCGATGACGCAGTTTTGGAGGTTCTTGCACACGATGCCGTAAGCAGGGCTCCACGCTCCCGTGGGGCCGTCGTCGCGCCACGCCTGGAGATTGTTGCCCGTGCAGGTGACGCCTTCTGCTCCCTCGATCAAAATATGCGATGAATCCTGGCTTGCGGCGTCCGCCAGCTTGCCGCTCCGCTTGAGGAAATTCCCCGTCAGGGTCATCTGAAAACAACTCCGGCGGCCCTTGCGCAAGGCGATTCCGCAGGTCCCCGCGCGGTCAAAGAAATTCCCGGTAATCTGGTAGCCGTCGGCGCCGGTAATCAAGAGGTTTTCCTGCCCATTCCATTCCACGCGATTGGCGGTGAAGGTTACGGAAGCATTTTCGTCGCGCGCCGCGAAGCCGGCGCGCTGGTTTCCGGAGAACCAATTGTCGCTCAGAAATCCGTCCCAACCCCGCAAGCTCAGGCCGTCTCCCTGGTTATAGGCCAGCATCGAGTGGCGGACGGAGAAGCACCAGGCGCGCGTCAGGTTCACTCCGTCACCCGTGAAGCGCGCCACCTGGCAGCGCTCGATGCGGAAGGCGTCCTCACGCTTCCCGTAGTCCGGCTTGTCGAGAAAGATTCCGTGAATGCCCTTGCCCAAGCCGGCGCCATCGAAACCAAGCCCATCAATCGTGGCGCCCCAAGCCCCCGCAATGTTGAGCAGACACTTGGCAGCGGCGTCTGCCAGCCGCAGGACCGTGCCGCCGGGTCCGCGATAATCCCAGGTCGGGACGCCCACCAGGGCGGTGTTCGGGCGCATCCGGAGTTCCGCGCAGAGGTAGACGCCCGGCGGCACGAATACCGCTCCCCGCACTTCGGCCGCAGCGTCCAGGGCGCGCTGAATGGCCTTCGTGTCGTCGGTTTTGCCGTCGCCGGTCGCGCCGAACTCGCGCACGTTGATGTGTTCCCGGCTGGCGGCCGGTCCCTGCGCCCGCGCCGGATTCTGCGTGCCCAATAGAAATGAAGCGCCACCGAGCAAAGCGCTCTTGGCCATTTTGCGTCGGCCTAGAAAGGGTGAATCGGTTTCTGTCATGTTCACGCTCCTCGAGGCTCTATTCGGTGGAGGATACTACACGGCCAAAGCGCGGAAGTCGAGAAAGAAGCAATCCCTGCCCGTCGATGTGGCCGCCGGGTCGGAGGCCTTCATCTCCGCATAGCAGTTTCGGCGGGGGTTGCCGCAGCCTCCTCGCCCGGGTTTCTCACCCAAATGGGAGGGACCTAAGAAGCGGCCGGACGGCCCCTTGAAGGGCGCTGCATTTTCTTCTTGACACGATCGATGTCTTAGGCTATAATCTAGCTCATGATGAAGGCTAGTAACGCGCTCGGCGGAACGGGTGGATCGGCGGCAAGTGCCATTGTCGATGGCAAGGCAGGCCGACAAATTGTAGCAATGACAGTGCGACATTGTTGCCCTGGTCGGACATTGTGTCCAAAGCTGAGAACTTATTGAAAACAAAGGGTTGAAAGAACGATTTTTCTCCTCCCAAAGCTGAGAACATCCTGAAAAGAAATCCACTTACAATAAAATCCCAAAAATGGAAAACGAGGGTGTAAATTGTCCGAGGCACAGGACGACAAATTGTCGCTGACAGGGCTCGCCCAAGTGTGGTGAGAAATGCAGGGCTAGACGTTCCGCGCCGGTTGAAATAGTATTCGGAAGAGGCCATGCGCGGGGCGGGAAGATAAGAACTCCCGGACTTTGCGAACCTGGACACGTGATTGAACCCTCGGACACCGGCCGACCCTCGCGCGCCAAAATTGTGCTGGCGTTCGCCGCAATCTACACCATTTGGGGCTCGACTTATCTGGCCATCAAGATTGCCGTCCAAACGATCCCGCCCTTCTTGATGGCAGGCGCGCGTTTCCTGATCGCCGGATCGATCTTGTACGCATACATGCGTTCGCGGGGCACGGCGCCTCCGCTTCGAAAACACTGGCTGGCCGCAGCCGGTGTGGGCGCCCTTCTGTTGGTGGGCGGAAACGGCTCGCTGGTTTGGGCAGAGCAGCGCGTGCCCTCGGGATTGGCCGCGACGCTTCTCGCCATGATTCCCCTGTGGATGGTCCTGCTTGACAGTCTCCGCAAGCGCGGCCCCAAGCTGACGGTTCGGGTGGCGGCAGGGTTGGTGATTGGGCTTACCGGCGTCGGGATTCTGGTGGGTCCGGCAAGGCTCTGGGGAAGCTCGCGGGTGGATATCCTGGGAACCGCGGTTTTGATGCTCAGCGCCTTTTGCTGGGCGGTGGGCTCGCTTCATTCCCGCGGCGCCGAGCTTCCGCCCTCCCCTTTCCTGGCTGCGGCGATGGAAATGCTGACCGGCGGCGCGATGCTGACGGTCCTGGGCTTGCTGGTGGAGAGCAGCCAACTGCACTGGCACGCGATTTCCTGGCGCTCTACCGCCGGGCTCTTCTATCTGGTTGCAGCCGGTTCGCTATTGGGTTTTACGGCCTACATCTGGCTCCTGCGCGTGGTCTCCACATCCCGCGTCGCAACCTATGGATACGTTAACCCCATCGTGGCAGTGTTCCTGGGCTGGGCCTTGGGAGGGGAGTCCGTTTCCAAGCGCGAGCTGCTGGCCGCGGCTATCATCATCGCAGCCGTGGTGCTGATTCTCTCACATCGTCCCCAGCCTGTAGCCGTGGCTCCCGACAGTGACGGACTCCCGACCATCGGCGAAGAACGGGCAATGGGAATAAGAGAATAACGGGGCACGGGATACGGGACACGGGACACGGGGCACGGAATTCGGGACACGCGGAACTGGGATCGAGTCTTCAAGATACTGCGCATTCAGTCAGGCGATTACCAGAAATAATTGCGTTCGCAGGTTGGATTCGCGACGCGTACCCCGTGTCCCGTATCCCGAGAATAGCAAGATTCGGGTTGCTGAACTTTTGGGATGGCTTCATGATGAATCAGATTTAGACGGAGGAGCCAAAGCTATGCAAACGAGCGAGTCCCGAATCCCGAATCCCGTGTCCCGTGTCCCGTATCCCGTGTCCCGTGTCCCGTATCCCACGAAGTTGGAAGATTACGCCCGAATTGAAAAAGCCATTCTCTTCCTGGAAGAGAACTATCATCGCCAGCCGGAATTGCGCCAGGTGGCCCAGAGCGTGCACCTGAGCGAATTCCACTTCCAGCGCTTGTTCCGGCGTTGGGCGGGGATCAGTCCCAAGCGCTTCATTCAATTCTTGACCTTGGAACATGCCAAGCGGTTGCTCGAAGGGTTGCACAGCGTTCTCGACGCAACTTACGACGCCGGCCTTTCGAGCCCCGGACGCCTGCACGATCTGTTCGTCAACATTGAGGCCATGACGCCCGGTGAGTTCAAAGCCCAAGGAGCCGGGCTCCGCATCAGCTACGGTTTTCACCCGAGCCCCTTCGGGGAGTGCCTGCTGGCGGTGACTGAGAGAGGCATTTGCGGTCTGGGATTCGTTGACGCCGGCGGGCGCGTCCAGATCCTCCGTGATTTCCAGTCGCGCTGGCCGGAGGCGCACTGGGAAGAGAACGCGCGGCTTACCCTGTCCTATATCAGCCGCATTTTTGGCGGCGAAAAGGGCAATAGAAACCGGCCGATCACCTTGGTGCTGCACGGGACCAATTTCCAAATCAAGGTGTGGGAGGCTTTGCTCAGGATTCCCATGGGTTCGGTAATCCCCTATGAAGACCTCGCCACCCGGGTTTGCAGCGCGCGCGCCGCGCGGGCGGTCGGCGGGGCCGTGGGGAAGAATCCCATCGCTTTTCTCATTCCCTGCCATCGGGTCATTCGCAAGGCGGGAGGGATCGGCGGTTACCACTGGGGCGCCGCCCGGAAAAAAGCTATGCTGGCTTGGGAAGCCGCACGCACCGGGACCCTTCAGGACGTGCGCAAAAACGCCTCTTGACGAAATAGATGAGTTCTACCGGGCATAGATGCGAAGCTTTGGAGTGCGGCAGCTTGTTGCCGCTTTAGCCCCAGCCAGCTTGCTGGCTCGGAAATGCGGGGAGAGGGTCAATTGGACGTAGAGGCGGCTTTGCGCGGCCATTTGGCGAGGTAAACTCGCCGCTACAACATCAAATTGACTCGCCACCGAGATTCCCGCGTACAAGCTCGCGGGGAGGAAATCGGCAGCAAGCTGCCGCACTCCAAAGCTTCGCACGCTCCCTCCACAAGAAGGTACTATCACATTCTCCGACTCATTTTTCCGCGCACATTTTCCCATGCATTGCGTTGACCCCATGGTTGCTGGTATTCTGCCGCATCGAATTCGGGCTCATGACAAAGGTTGATGGCGCAGGGGCAAGGTGTTTCAGCGTCGCCCTGCGCTGTCTTCACCATCGCCCGCGCTATGCAGGCCCGAGATCAGATTCCAGGGAGCCGAAGCTAGACGGCTTTCCACGCGCATGAAATCCCAACGCTGGCTGCACATCATCCCGGTCGCCTTCATCATGTACACGATCGCTTTCATTGACCGGACTAATGTTTCGTTGGCGCTTCCTTCCATGAGCCGCGCGCTGCACATGAATCCCACGCAAGCCGGCGACGCCGCTGGAGTTTTCTTTTGGGGATACGTGCTGCTGCAAATTCCGGGCGGATATTTGGCGCAGCGCTGGAGCGCCAAGCGCTTCGTCGCCATCTTGCTGGTCGTGTGGGGCCTTTGTTCGATGGGTTGCGGCCTGGTCCAGACCTGGCGGCAATTCTGGGTGATGCGTCTCTTCTTGGGAGTGGCGGAGGGCGGAGTGTGGCCCGCCGTGTTGGTGCTGCTCTCGCACTGGTTCCCGCGGGGGGAACGCGCGCGCGCCAACGCCTACTGGATGCTTTGCCTGCCCATCGCGGTGATCGTTTCCTCTCCCCTTTCGGGATGGATTTTGGGCCGCTGGAACTGGCGCGTGCTGCTGATTTCAGAAGGCGTCTTTCCCTTCGTTTGGCTGGTCATTTGGTGGGCCTTCGTGGATGACTATCCGAACGAGGCGCGTTGGATTTCCACCGAGGAGCGCGACTACCTGGAAGCGACCCTGCGGGAAGAATCCTGCGAACTCGACGCTGGCCAGCCGGACCCGTCGGCCCAGCCGGCCTCGTTTGGGCGCGCGGTGCTCAGATTTTGGCGCACCCTGCTCCATCCGGTCGTGCTGGTGATGGTGGTCGTTTACTTCATGTCGAACTTTGGAAATTACGGCTTCCTGTTTTGGCTTCCCTCGGCGCTCGCGAATGCCAAAAAGATGAGCAACCTGTTGGTGGGAGTCCTTTATACGGTCCCTTACGTGGTCACCGCCGTGGGCATGGTCCTTCTTTCGCGTCATTCTGACAAGCATCGTGAACGGCGCGGCCACGTGCGTTTTGGGCTGGCTTGGGCCGGCACATGCATGATGGCTTGTGCCCTCTTGACGGGCCACGCCCCCATCGCGAGTTTTGCGGCCATCTCCCTGGTGGGCGCCGGATCGTATGGAATGCTGGGGCCGTTTTGGGCCATTCCGACGGAAACTCTGCCCCGCTCGGTTTCCGGAGCGGCCATGGGGCTGGTGAATGCCCTCGGCAACCTGGGAGGGTACTTCGGCCCGTTGGCCGTGGGGTTCGTTTTCCATCGCACGGGCGACTTCCGCTATGCCTTCGGCTTACTCAGCCTGGCATATCTGGCCGGCTCGGCGTTGACGCTCCTGTTGCCCTCGCGGGCAGCCGTTCATGAATAGTGGAAAGGTGATTACACCCCGCGAGGGAGGCTCGGAATGACGAGCAAAGCTTCCCGGACTATTTCCGCCAGCATTCTCGTTCTCGCGCTCATCGCGGTGCTGATGGCCTTGCGGTCCCCGAATGCCACGCTGGTTCCGGCGAGTGCGCAAGATGCAAGATCCTTCGATGAAAAGCTTTTGTCCCTCGAGCAGGCTCACCAGCAAGGCGCAACCCAGACCGTCCACATCACGGAAACTGAGCTGACCTCAAAGTTGCAGCAGGGCCTGGATGAAATCCCGCCCGACGGCGGGTTCGTGGTGCTCAGAGCGGCCTCCGTGCATTTGGAAGGCGACGGGTTCGTAGCAGTCTTCACATTGGATGTGAGCGGGAAGGAACTCTACCTGACCATGGCGGGCACGCTGGGGGTGCTCGACGGCAGACTCCAGATTCAGCCCTCCTCCGCGGAATTGGGAAGATTGCCGATTCCCTCTATGGCCTTCCACCGCATTCTGCAAAGACAGTTCGACTCACCCGCGACGCGCGAGCGCCTGCGGCTGCCTGATTTCATCAAAGACATGCATATCGAAAACGGCGAGTTGGTGATGGAAGATTAAACCAGTGCCACAGCGCGAATGGGTGAACCCGACCCCTCGCGAATTTTGAGCGGGAAGGCAAGGAAAAGGAAGAAATCCGGAAGCTGATCCAGGTTGCAGAGATTCTCAATGATCAGCACTTGCTTTTCCAGGACCACGGGATGGATGGGCCGCGTGCGGAGCGCCTCCGGCGGGTCAGGCGAGAGCGTGTCCACGCCGATGGCGGCAGCCGGTTTCGTTACGAGATACTCCGCCGCGTCCATACCGACACCCGGCCAGTTTTCAACGTAGCGCTGATCGTTTGGGCGCAGCCCCCAATTCGCCGCCCAACCAAAATCAAACAGGACAATGTCTCCGGCCTGGATGGGGCCGTGGCTGGCCTCCCATTCTTGAAGGTGGCTTTTTGAAACGTACTCACCCGCTTTGGTGCCGTGGCAATCCACTCGCGCTCCGCGGCCCATCAGTTGGGTCAGGGGCACTCGCTCGATGGTCACGTGGGCATCGGGCTGGGCATTCTTGAGGAAGTGAATGGGAGCATCCACATGCGTCCCATTGTGCTCGTGCATCACCAGCAGGTAATGAAGCGAACGGCCTCCGTGCGCGTAGGAGCTCCAAAGGTTGTGGAAGAACCTCGAGTGGGTGGGAAAATGCGGCATGTGTTCTTCCAGCGTTTGGCTGAGGTCGATCGCGCGCAGGTCGCGAAGTTTTGGCAGCAGGGCGGGAACGTCGCTCACCGGGTTCTCCATTTCAAAGTCGAATGGGCGCGCCGCTTCCGACACGCCGCAAAGGGTTTTCGCATCGGGATCGTGGCCAGAGCCCGTCACTCCGCCGTGGCAAAGTACCCGGGCTTCCAGCGCAGGGTAACTCCGCGGCGCGCGACCACCACCTTAATGGACCGGTAAGTCCCGTCCAGGGTATCTCGCAACGGCCGATAGCTCAGCGTGTATTGCTCGTCCAAATTGCGGCCGATGGCTTGCAGGGCGTCCGCCAGTTGAATCAGTCGCTCCGCGGAATACTTCCCCGTCTCCACCCCCAGGCCTTTGTTTTGGGAAGTTTCCCCGATCTGTCCATGCGAAAGGTAACCTGCCTCCAAGTCGGCGCCCGGGGTTTCGCGTGAGGGGAACGATGCATAGCCACCCGTTTCGTTGGAAATATCGTCGAGGAGTTTGTCTCCGGTATTCGAAAAGCCGTACGAGGAGGTGCCGACGGTATAGATCATGGTCTCGGACATGCGCGCCATGGAAACAGTCTGGTCGAGCGTGTGCTGGCTCTGAACATCCAAGCCATCGGTCAGGACCACTAAGATCCGCCGCGACTCTTCCGGGGATCCGGACTTGAACATTTTATCCCGGCAAGCAATGTAGATGGCATCGTAAAGGGCTTTGCCGCCGCCGGACTTAAGGGCCTGGATCTTGTCATTCAGCACATCCGGGTCGTTGGTAAAATCCTGGAGGATCGAGCTGGTAGCGTCGAAGGTCTGGAGGAATACCTGATTTTTCGTTCCTCCGCTGCGCAGCACCTGGAAAACAAACTCGCTGGCCGCTTCCTTTTCATACGGTAATTTGGGGCGCGCGCTGTTGCTGGTGTCGACGATCAAACCAACGCGGAGCGGGGTGCTGGTTTCCCGTTCGAATCGGGTGATTTTCTGCTCGACCCCGTCTTCAAATACCTGGAAATCCGCCATGTTGAGATCAATCACCGGCATCCCGCGTTTGTTGAAAGTGGTCACGGGGACGTTAACGAGTTGAACGGTAGCGCGAATGGTCGGCGTTTTCGCTTGCGGGATGCTTCCCGGGGGATGCGCGGTGTCCCCTGCCGCGGCGGGGGCCGTAGACGCGACCGGAGGGGTGGCTTGTTGGGCCGGAGCGCCAGGGCCCCCCGCTCCTATACCCATGGCGGCCAATGCCAGGATGGCGCAAATTGCTTTCCGCTTTGCCCCTACGTTCTTAGTCCGGCCTTCTCCCCACGATTCCCTGCGCATTGCTGTTTTCATCCTGGTGTTTAATCAGCGGCGATTCTCCCCGTGCCCCGAAGCTCTCAATTCATCATTTTACCCCAATTGGCCCTCTTAAAGTAGGTGCACCAAAGCTGGCGCTGTCCTAAAGTGTAGCGCCGCCATCTCCGATTTCTGGAGTCCGATGGACTCCATCGGAGTCCGCAGATCGGACTTGGCGGCTCAATGCCGGCTGGAAGTCGGCGCTACATCTGAAATTAGGACAGCACCCAAAAGCGGTCCAACGTGGTGAGAAAGCGGCGCTGGTGGTAAATTGATAAAGACAGCCAAAAGGAGCATAAACCATGGAGATGGGATTCATAGGCCTGGGGGGAATGGGCGAGCCGATGGCGCGCAATCTCCTCAAGGCGGGCCACGCGCTCAAAATCTACAACCGCACTCCCAGCCGCGCGGAGGCGTTGGTGAGCGAGGGAGCAACCTTGGCGAAAACACCGGCGGAGGCTTGCACGGCCGGAGTGGTGGCCACCATGCTGGCGGATGATGCCGCCGTGGAAGGGGTGGTGTTCGGCGAACACGGCATTCTGGAGGGCCTGCCGCGCGGTGGCGTCCATATTTCGCACAGCACGATCAGCACGCATCTCGCTCGCCGCCTCACCGACGCTCACCGGCAGCGGGAACAAATCTTCCTGGCCGCTCCGGTTTTCGGACGTCCGGACGCGGCCCAGGCGGCGCGCTTGGTGGTGGTGGCGGCGGGCCCACCGGAAGCGGTGGAGCGCTGCCACTCGGCGCTCGAGGCGATCGGCCGCAAACTCTTCGTGATCGGCCCCGACCCCCCTGCCGCCAACACCGTCAAACTCGCAGGCAATTTCCTGATCGCGTCCATGCTGGAAACTTTGGGCGAAGCGTTTGCCCTCTTGCGGAAATCCGGCGTTGACCCGGAGACGTTTCTTGAAATCATGGTGGGCTCGTTCTTTCAATCGCCCATCTACGAGAATTACGGGAAGATTATTGCCGAGCAGCGTTACGAACCGGCCGGCTTCAAACTGCGTTTGGGCCTGAAAGACCTCCGTTTGATGATGGCGGCGGCGGACGAGGCGGGGGCGCCCATGCCCATCGCCAGCCTGGTTCGCGACAACATGATCAGCGGCATCGCGCAGGGGTTGGGAGATTTGGATTGGTCCGCCGTGGCGCGAGTCGCAGCATTGAAATCAGGACTGAAAAATTAAAGGAGGCAACGATGAAAGCGATACGCGTACATGAATTCGGGGGTCCGGAGCTGCTGAAGTGGGAAGACGTCCCCGATCTGCAAGCGGGTGCGGGGCAAGTAGTGGTGCGGGTGAAGGCGGCAGGCGTGAACCCATACGACACCTACATGCGGCAGGGAACTTATGCCATCAAGCCGCCGCTGCCTTACACGCCGGGGAGCGATGCGGCGGGGACTGTGGACTCGGTGGGAGAGGGCGTGGAGGGCTTGGCCCCGGGCGACCGCGTCTACACGGGCGGAACGCTTACCGGCGCCTATGCGGAGCAGACCTTGGCGGAGGCGTGGCAGGTGCACCGGCTGCCGCCCAACGTGAGTTTCGCTCAGGGAGCAGGTGTTAACGTGCCTTACGCCACCGCCTTCCGCGCCTTGTTCCAGATTGCGCGCGCCCAGCCGGCGGAGACGGTTTTGATCCACGGGGCCAGTGGCGGCGTGGGGGTAGCGGGAGTGCAATTGGCGCGCGCCGCAGGGTTGACGGTGATCGGCACGGGCGGCACGGAACGCGGGCGCGAGCTCGTGGCCGTGCAAGGCGCGCACCATGTGCTCGACCATCGCGCCCCGGATTACCTCGACGAATTGATGAAGCTCACGGGTGGACGCGGCGTGGATGTGGTTCTGGAGATGCTGGCCAACGTGAATCTGGCCAAGGACCTCTCCGTTCTGGCTTCCAAGGGGCGCGTGGTGGTGATCGGCAATCGTGGCAGCATTGAGATCAACCCCCGCGAGATCATGCGCCGCGACGCCGCAGTTTTGGGATTGGTGCTGTGGAACGCCAGCCGCCCGGAACTGGCCAGCATTCACGCGGGTATTGTCGCCGGCCTCGAAAACGGATCGCTGCGCCCGGTGGTGGGAAAGGAACTTCCCCTCGCCGAAGCGGCCCAGGCCCACCGTGCCGTCATGGAACCTGGCGCGTTCGGAAAAATCGTGCTGGTGCCGTAGGGCCGAACGGCGTTCGGCCCTGGGCGAGCGCCGCCCCTCGCGCCACCATTGACCGGAGGTTGGGCATCACCTCCGGTTAAACCGGATTAATGTCATCATGTGTCCGCACGTAGGCTTTGTCAATGTCTCTGGTATAATCGCTCGAGGCGGTTCCCGCATGAGGCGCACCCTGGATGCATAGGAAGAAGCAAATGATTGACGAGAAAAGGATTGCTGACCTGGGCGAAAGGATTGCCCGCGAGTTCCAGCCAGAGCGAATCATCCTCTTTGGTTCCTACGCCTACGGGAAGCCGCGGCCAGACTCCGACGTAGACCTCCTGGTGGTGCTGGCTTTTGACGGCAAAGGCTTTCGGAAGTCCCTGGAAATCCTGAACCGCATTGACCCGGATTTCTCGGTTGATCTGGTGGCGCGCCGTCCGGAGGATACCGCCCGCCGGTACGAGGAGGGCGACCCCCTGATCCGAGAGGCCTTGGACCACGGAAAGGTGCTCTATGAAAGGCACCGCTAAGGAATGGAGGGACAAGGCTGAAGCCGACTACTCCACCGCGACCCGCGAACTTAAGGCGCCCGAGTCTCCCAATTTCGATGCGGTCTGTTTTCACGCCCAGCAATGTGTTAAGAAGTTGATGAAGGCGCTGCTGATTCACCTTGGCATCGTTCCCCCAAGAACCCACGATTTGACGGAGCTGGACCGTTTGCTGGCCCCAGTCTGCCCACCGTGGTCCTGGCCCGTGCAGGAACTACGTTTTTTGACTCGCGCGGCGGTTGACTTTCGCTATCCAGGAGAGTCCGCGGACCGCGAAGAGGCGACAGAGTCTCTCGATATTGCCACCCGACTGCGCGCGAACTTGCGCGCGTTACTGGGGCTTCCCATCTGAGAATCATCGTAGCGCCGAACGGCGTTCGGCCCCGGGGCGAGCGCGGCCGTTGCCGCCACCCTTGCCCGGAGGTTTGGCATCGTGAGAAAAGCCCACGGATACAGGGGGTCGCCGTGGCGACTCCGTGGCGACCTGCTTCCGAGCGTGTGGTAAGCTCCGATGTGGCGAAGCAGGCCTAGTGAAAGAGGGCAGTTAGCCTGCGGCGATACCGATGAAAATTCCGGTGGAGAGCGCGCGGTTGTAGACATCGCAAAATATGATGAGTGAGGCCGATATGGAAGACATTAAACCTTTAGCCGTCGTTGCACTTCTGGAAGATCTGCCGGAGGGGGGCTTGGGGCGGGGCCAGGTGGGAACCGTGGTCGAACGGCTCGCGCCCGGGGTGTTCGAAGTCGAGTTCTGCGACAATGAAGGCCGGACTTACGCCTCCCTCGCCTTGCGCTCTGACCAACTCATGATTCTCCATCATGATCTGGTTGAAGTGGGCTGATCTTGCCTCTTTGCATCTTGAATTTGGAATTCTGAATCTGTCATCGTCCCCCCTGACGCCTGACACCGGGCACCTGACACCTTGGGAGCGAGCGCCGTCGTTGCCGCCACAATTGAGTCAAGGTTTGGCATCAAGGGAAAAGCCCACGGACGGAAAGTCAACGTGCGTGGTACGCGCCCGTCAACGTAGGAATGAGATGTCTTAACTTACAAAGATCATTCGAGTAGGATGTAACCCATGGTAGGTGCCCAATGAAGATCGAAACCAGTGTCGTCACGACCAAAGGACAACTCGTTATTCCCGCTCGCCTGCGGCGGCGATTCGGGATCAAAAAGGGGACGAGGGTCACTTTTGTAGAAGATGCCGGGCGTATCATCGTTCAACCCGTCACTCGCGAATTCATCCGCGGTCTGCGCGGGTCGCTCAAAGGGGAACCGTCCGCGCTCGCCGCCCTGCTGGAGGAACGCAAGCGCGAGCGGACCTTATGAAAACCTATGTATTGGACGCGAGCGCCCTGATGACTTTTTTTGAAAACCGCGCGGGGGCCGACAAGGTGGAAGCGCTCCTGGTCGATGCGGCGGAGGCCGAGCGGTCGCTCGCCATCTCGGTGGTCAACTGGGGCGAGGTCTACTACTCGATCTGGCGCGCGCACGGAGAGAGGGCAGCCAACGTCAAGCTGCAAGCGATCGCTCAGCTTCCCATCGAGGTTTCAGGTGTGGACATGGAACTCGCCAAGCTGGCCGCCAGCCTCAAAGCTCAGCACAACCTTCCCTACGCCGACTGCTTCGCCGCCGCCCTCGCCCAGGCCCGCAAGGCAACCTTGGTCACCAGTGGCAAGGACTTCGAGCGCGTGGGCTCTGCCCTCAAAATCCTTTGGGTCTGATCTTGTAGTGATAGACTTGGAAGTGCGAGGTCCCCGGGGGCGGGCAAGGGTTCCTAAGCGCGCAGCCCAACGGTCAGGAAAGGCCGATGACGGAGAATCCGGTTGTGCCTGTCGAAGTGATTGAACGGCGGATATATCTCATTCGTGGGCAAAAGGTAATGCTCGACCAGGACCTCGCCGAACTCTATGGCGTCACCACTGGCAACTTGAATCTGGCCGTACGCCGCAACCCGCTACGCTTTCCCGAAGACTTCATGTTTCAGTTGAGCGCTGAGGAGCGGGCGTCTTTGATCTTGCAATCTGCAAGAGCAAAGGGCCGAGGTGGGCGGCGGACTCCCCCCTACGTTTTCACAGAACAAGGCGTGGCGATGCTCTCCAGTGTCCTTAAATCCCAAAGGGCCGTGTTGGTGAATATCGTTATCATGCGTGCTTTCGTTAAGTTGCGCGAGATGCTGGCAACCCACAGAGACATCCTGCGAAAGCTGGATGAGATGGAAAGAAAGTACCAGAGGCATGATACCCAGATTACCGCCATCTTTGACGCCATCCGCCGGTTGATTGAACCTTCCGGGCGCCCTCGGCGCCGCATTGGATTTACAACACCTCACGCAAAACTCGGCCGCTAACCGGACCTGAGCAGCAAGTAGCGCCGAACCTCGGACTTGCCGCCCGCGGTTCGTCGAGCAATTCCATAAGCATGTAGCGAGGAATTGTCTTACAGGTCCGCGGCTCTTAATCTCAAATTTTACATCTCCAATATGGGCACGAAAAAGCCGCAGAGCTTGAAAAGCGGCTCTGCGCCAGCCCGCCTCGCTTCGCGTGTTTTCGTGGCAGGGTTGCAGGCTGCTTCCCACTCAGAGCTTTGACGTGCATCGGAACCTCCCCAGCGGTCGCTCGAACCCCGACGTCTACCATTCTATAACACCTTCCAGCCAGAAATTAACCTTCCCCTCTTTCGGGCCGCGCCTTGAACGCAAAGATAAGCTGAATCACCAAGACACCAAGTCACCAAGTTACCCCATTGGTTAGACAATACTCGCCAGAGCTTTCTTGGTGTCTTGGTGCCTTGGTGGTGAAAGAATTGCGAGCGCCGCCGTTCGGGCCACCCCTGACCGGAGGTTTGCATCAAGGGAAAAGCCCTCGGACAGGAAGGGTCGCCGCGGCCACTCCGTGGCCACCCTGCGGCACTACTTGCTCTGCGTCACCTGCCCTGTACATCTATACGCCAATGGCGTATGATAATGGGGCATGGAATTTATCGAAAGTCCGCCATTCACCCGTCATCTTGCGCAGTATCTCGATGATGAGGGGTACAAGGCGTTGCAAGACGAGCTCGCCCGCAACCCCCAGGCGGGGGATGTGATGCCGGGCACGGGCGGCTTCCGAAAAATGCGTTGGGCCGACCCGAGGCGCGGCAAAGGCCGCCGGGGTGGCTTGCGGATTATCTATTACGACTTCGCGCGAGACCATCAGATCTGGTTGATGACGTTATTCGATAAAAACGAGGTCTCGGACCTCTCGCCCAAAGAGAAGAAGGCTTTGAACGCTGCCATTCTAGCTGAGTTGGAGGCCCGGGAATCCCGAGGGAAATTGGGAGATCCAAGAGCGAGGAGAATGCGACCATGACCAAGCGCGACCTTTTTGGCGAATTGATGGAAGGCATGGCGGCCATGAAGAGCCATCGCGAGGGCAAGCTGACCCTTCGCAGCTTCAAAGTAGAACCCGCGCCGTTGCCGAAAGTGGACGCAAAACTCATTCGAGGGACGCGCCGGAAACTCGGTTGCTCCCGAGCCGTGTTTGCCCGGCAACTTCGCATCAACCTGAGAACCCTCGAAAAGTGGGAGCAGGGCCGCACCAAACCCAACCCCCAAGCCGCCGCGCTGGTGCTCCTGGTCCGCCAATATCCCGATACGCTCGAACGCCTTGAGCAAGTCGCGAGCGGCGCCCGCAGGTCGAAGCCAGCGTAGCGCAACCTGTTTTGCTGGCCCGCCGCCCTTGGGCACGAATACCCGCAGAGCTTGAAAAGCGGCTCTGCGCCGGCCCGCCTCTTTGCATCTTGAATTTGGAATTCTGAATCTGTCATCGTCCCCCCCTGACACCTGACACCGGGCACCTGACACCTTGGGAGCGAGCGCCGTCGTTGCCGCCACCATGGACCAGAGGTTGGGCATCAAGGGAAAAGAGCACGGGCGGAAGGCGCCACCGCGGCGACTCCGTCGCCGCCCGCTTCCAGGCCTGCGTCGTTCGTTTGACACAGCCGGGCGACGCCTTTACACTGACAGGAGTGGTTGATCGCTGAATCCACCGGGAGAATTGCCCATGACGATTCAACTAAAGCCCGAACAGGAACACCGCATTGCAGAAGCGGTACGCTCCGGCGCTTATCAAAGCCCTAACGACGTGATCGACCGGGCGCTGGAGGTGCTGCACGAGCGGGATGAATGGTTGATGGCCAATCGTCAAAAAGTGGATGCCAAGATCCGCAGGGGGATCGAAGAACTGAACCGGGGTGAAGGCATTCCCGAGGACCAACTGGACGCGCACCTTGAACGACTGAAAGCTCAACCGGAATGAGACGGCGATATATCCTGTCTCCGCAGGCAGCCCGCGACTTAGTGCAAATCTGGCAATCTCAACCCGAGAACGGCAACCATCGAGACCGTTGAGGAGGGTTGCGCTTGCGCCTTTACGATGTGATCTGGAACGAAAAGTTCGTTGCCAAGATTGCGGAGAAACACGCGGTCAGCACGGACGAGGTGGAGGAAGTGCTTTTCTCCGGGCCGCACATTCGCAGGTTGGAGAAAGGGAAAGTGAAAGGTGAGCACTTGTACGTGGCGTATGGTCAAACAGCGGCGGGGCGGTATCTCGTGATATTCTTTATTCGCAAGCCACGCGGCGGGGCGTTGCCCATCTCGGCGCGGGAGATGACGGGCTCTGAGCGGAGATACTTCCATGAGCAAAAAAAAGAAGGTTGATCCGATCCCCGAGGAATTCACCAGCTATGAGCAGGCGGCGGAGTTTTGGGACAAGCACGACACCACCCATTATCCCGGCAAGTTCCGAACCGTCAAGGTGGTGAGCGAGTTCCGCAACCGGCACTATGAGTTCCCGATCGACGGCGACGTCGCTATCAGGCTCCAGCAAAGAGCGCGGAGGGCGGGCGTGCCGCCCGGGCGCCTGGCCAGCGAACTGCTGCGCAAGGAACTCCGCGCCGCCGGGTGAGCAATGCGCGTCCAGCCTCCACTTGGAATACAAGTGGGTCCTTTGCTCTTACAGATTGCAAGATCAAATTTGTTTAAGGCCCCATGCCGGGCTGAACCCCACCGCCACGGAGGGGTGAGGGTTGTGGTAGGGCCGAACGGCGTTCGGCCCTACATCGTGGCACAGCCACTCCTGGCGGTGCATCGCTCAGCCTGCTGGCTTGTGCCACATGGAAGAGCCAACCCCTATTCAGGGGCGCTGTGTGTTTTCCCCTGACACCTGACACCGGGCACCTGACACCTCGGGCGCGAGCGCCGTCGCTCGCGCCACCATTGACCGGAGGTTGGGCAGCAAGGGAAAAGCCCTCGGACGGAAAGGGTCGCCGCGGCGACTGCCTGACTACCCACTACTTGATTGAATGCGGAGCAGCAAGGCTAATAAATTCTCGTGGCGTTATGATTTTGGTTTTTTTCCAGTACCTCGGAAAATGCTTCTGATTGCCGGTCACCAGATAGTCTGCTCGGGCAACATCGGCACATTCCAGGAACATATTGTCGTCGGCATCGGGTGTGACTTCAAGATGCCGTGTCGGAGCCACGGTATAACTATGGTTCTTGATGAGTTGGAGTAACTGCTGCCGAAGGCCCTTGCGAATCTGTAATTCCGGGCGGGCAAGCACCTCGCTGTATTCCTCCAGGATGGGACAGGAGATATACCAGCGGGCCGGTTTGGTAATGGCCAGCAGGAAGACAGTGCGCTGCAGTCCAGCCGGCTTGAGGGCAGCGGAAATCAGCACATTCGTGTCAATGACCAGACGGAGGGGAAGCATTACCGCCTTGACTTCTGCCGCCGGGACGTTTTGATGATCTTGTCAATCTGACGCGAGGTCAACGTGCTCGTCCCGTTCCGCTCGGACTCCTCACCGAGGACTCTTAAGACCTCGGGCTCCGGCGCGGCAAGCTTGACATAATCGCGAATGCTCAGCAGGACGGCCTTGGGTGTTCCGCGCTTCTCGATGACGAGCGACCGGCGCTCATCATCGACACGACTCAGAAGCTTCCCGAAATTCGCGCGGGCACGCAGGGCAGATACCACTATCGTGCCATTTTTCACCGTGGCTGTGCTGGTTGGCATAAACTCTCCATTTCATCTATCTGAACTGTACAGTTTAACAGAAGTCAAGTCAACCAAGTACGGGGTGGTGGTGTCATTTGGAATGAGATCACTTTCGTAACCCCTCGTCATTTCCGGTTAGGGGGCCATGGTTTTCGCGCTTCGCGAAGCGGCCCCAAGGTCGGGGACCCCGCCTGCCCATTTTAATGGTGGACGACCGTTCGGCCCCCGGGGCCAGCGCCGTCGTTGCCGCCACGCTTGACCGGAGGCTTGGCATCAAGGGAAAAGCTACACGCTTCCGAGCGTGTGGTAAGCTCCGATGTGGCGAAGCAGGCCTAGTGAAAGAGGGCAGTTAGCCTGCGGCGATACCGATGAAAATTCCTGGTGGAGAGCGCGCGGTTGTAGACATCGCAAAATATGATGAGTGAGGCCGATATGGAAGACATTAAACCTTTAGCCGTCGTTGCACTTCTGGAAGATCTGCCGGGGCGGGGCTTGCGGCGTGGCCAGGTGGGAACCGTGGTCGAACGGCTCGCGCCCGGTGTGTTCGAAGTCGAGTTCTGCGACAATGAAGGCCGGACTTACGCCTCCCTCGCCTTGCGCTCTGACCAACTCATGATTCTCCATCATGATCTGGTTGAAGTGGGCTGATCTTGCCTCTTTGCATCTTGAATTTGGAATTCTGAATCTGTCATCGTCCCCCCCCTGACACCTGACACCGGGCACCTGACACCTTGGGGGCGAGCGCCGCCGTTGCCGCCACGCTTGACCGGAGGTTGGGCAGCAAGGGGAATGCCCACGGAAAGGAAGGATCGCCCTGGCGATTCTGTGGCGATCCGCTTGCTTTGTACGCAAATTCCGTACATAATTACGTTCGATGCGTACGCAGTCCAGGATTGACGTTTTATTTCCAAAGACGCGCCGGGCGATTCTGGCGGCCACTTTCGGGCAGCCGGAGCGGCGGTGGTTCATGCGGGAGCTCGCCCGGCATCTTGGGGTTGCCCCTTCCAGCCTGCAGCGCGAACTCGCCTCGCTGGTTCACGGGGGCATCCTCCGAGAGAGCCGCGAAGGGAAGCACGTTTACTTTCAGCCCACGACCGACTTGCCCTTCTTTGAGGATCTTCACGGCCTCATTATAAAGACGGCGGGTTTAGCCGACGTGATTCGAGGGGCGCTCGACTCTTTTGCCGATCGCATCCAATGGGCTTTCATCTATGGCTCGATCGCCCGGTCGGAAGAGCACGCTTCGAGCGACGTGGACCTCCTGATCCTGGGACGCGTAAACCTGGCAGAATTATCCAGGCCACTCCGCAGGGCAGAGGAGAGTCTTGGCCGCGCCGTCAATCCCATTGTTTATACGGCGGATCAGTTCGCCCAGAAGGTTCAAGCCAGGCATCACTTCGCCGTGGAGGTTTTACGTTCAACAAAGCTGTTCCTGATCGGAGATGTCCGTGAATTTGGCAGGACTTTTGGCCAGCAAGCGCCTGGAACGCGGCCACCGCGCCAACGCCAGGGAAATTGAGAATCTGCGCAAGCTGGTGCAGCGTGACCTGACGGACGCTGCCCTGCCCGGCCTGTCCGCGGACCGCACCTTTGCGACGGCATACAATGCAGCGCTTCAGCTTTCCAAGATCGTGCTGGCATGTGCTGGATACCGAGTGTCCTCCACGCTTCCCGGCCACCACCAGACCACATTTGAAGCCGCCGGGCTTGTGCTCGGTCCTGGGGGCCGGCTGTTTACGGATTATTTCGAGACCTGCCGTCGGCAAAGAAACGTCATTGACTATGACTATGCGGAAGTGGCCACTGAATCAGAGGCAAGATTTCTACGGCAAAAGTTGACAGAATACCAGCAACTCGTGGAAGGTTGGATCGCCAAGAACTATCCGAAGCTCAAACTGTGACGGTGGACAGCCGCCGGAAGGTTGGCAGGGGCGCGTTGTAGGGCCGAACGGCGCTCGACCATTGAGTGTGCGATGGTCGCGTAGGGCCGAACGGCGTTCGGCCATGGGGCGAGCGCCGCCGTTGCCGCCACCATTGACCGGAGGGCATCAAGGGAAAAGCCCACGGACAGAAAAGCAATGTCGGTGGCTACGCACTACAGTTCTCAAACCCGTAGCAGCCGGGGAGAAATTCATAGAGCTTGACCGACGCAGCGGGACGATACATGATTGTATTCACTACAGCGTAGGACTGGGATGTCAGGCGCATATCTATGCCATCACCCCGAGTTGTTGTCGATAAAAAGAGTAAAGCGCGGACGGCGGAACAAGTTTCGGAAATAATGCGGCGCGTGAGGAGCCGGGATACCCAGCCTGAAATGGTCCTTGTACGGGCCCTCCGAAAGGCCGGATTTCAATTCAGCACGTATGCCTCACACCACCCGGGAAAACCAGACCTTATTTTCCCCCTCATGAAGCTAGCCGTTTTTGTCGATGGTGATTTCTGGCACGGAAACCAGTGGAGGCGAAGAGGTTTCCGGTCCTTCGCAGCTCAATTCAAAGGGGTGAACCACAAGAAGTATTGGATTCCGAAAATTCTAGGAAACGTAACGCGTGATTTTCGCCACACTGCTCAGCTGATTGAATCAGGCTGGCAGGTTTTGCGCTTTTGGGAGTCTGATATCCTGCGCGATCTTGAAGGGTGCGTCAAGATGATTGATACTGCAGTTCAATCAAGGAGCGGAACGGAAGACCAAGTTGCCTTTTCAGAACTTGCACGCCTTTCGGTCGCAGAGTTTTTTGCGGGAATTGGACTTGTTAGGTACGCCCTGGAGCGGCATAACTGGCAAGTCCTTTTTGCAAACGATATCGACAAAGACAAACTCAAAATGTACGGTGACAATTTTGGTGTCACCCACTTTCAGTTGGAGGATATTCATCGGTTATCGCCTGCCAAAATTCCCCCATGTGCGTTGTATACGGCGTCATTCCCTTGCAACGACCTTTCCCTGGCCGGTGCCCGAAGCGGATTAAATGGGAAACAATCAGGGGCATTTTGGGGAGTAATTCGATTGCTTCGCAGCGTCCGCCTGAAGCCGCCTATAATCCTTCTGGAAAACGTGCCCGGATTCCTTACCTCTGGCGGCGGAGCCGACTTTGAAAGTGCCCTTTTGGCCCTCAATGAATTGGGTTACGTGTGCGACGCATTTCTTCAGGACGCAAGGAGGTTTGTCCCTCATAGTCGCGTTCGGCTGTTTGTAGTTGCGGCGCAAGGAATTCCTGCTGAGCCTGTCGACGGACTGACCCCCTCCTCTATTCGGCCCGAGAGTTTGGTCCATTTCGTTCTATCGCATCCAAACATACGGTGGAGCATCCGACCTTTGCCCGAGCCTCGGCACACGCGAAAAACTCTGCAAACTATCTTGGAAGACCTACCTGATAACGACCCCTACTGGTGGAATCCTGAGAGGGCTGAGTACTTTATGAATCAACTTAGCCCCAAGCATCTCGCTATTGCGCGACAAATGATCGCGTCCCCGCTCTACTCCTACGGAACAGCTTTTCGACGAATCCGCAAGGGGCGATCAATGGCAGAACTTCGAGTTGATGGGATAGCTGGATGCTTGCGGACGCCGCGTGGGGGCAGCGGGAGACAGATCCTCTTCAAAGCCGGGAACGGAAAGTATTGGGTACGCCTACTAACAGCGAGGGAGTGCGCGCGATTGCAAGGCGTCGCGGATGATAATTTCAAAATTCAAGTGCCCCTCAACCAAGCTCTGTTTGGCTTTGGTGACGCTGTATGTGTCCCGGTCATTGAGTGGATAGCGTCGAATTACCTAACCCCGTTGGCAATGGAGTTGATGAGAGGAAGGGTTTTGCCTGTTGCCAGAACTGGCACAGCTTCTGAGATGCTTGCGTCCGCTTTGACTCCACCCGTGCCGACCGATCCTCCTCCTAATCAGCCTGATTTCATGTGAGTTGGATTCCTTCGCTTGGAATTAATCCTGCTGGGAACTGTGGTACTCATAGTCCGTGGACTTTTATGCCGCCTATGCTTGAGGATTGCGGGGCGGTAACAAATGGCCATCATTTCTCAAGACCCAAATAAATCCTTTGGTAACCAGGTGCGACGGCTGCGCACTCAATTGGGGTGGAGTCAGGAGAAGCTCGCCTTTGAGTCGGGCCTAGATCGAAGTTACGTTGGCGGCGTTGAGCGGGGGGAGCGCAACATCAGTCTAAAAAACATATACCGCTTGGCAGTCGCATTGGGTGTTCCGGCCAAGGCCCTGTTTGACCTCACAATCAATCCGGGCCGTATGGCGAAAAACCACGGAAGCTTGGAACCGCGGAGACCTCATGGGAAAAGCGAACATGCAAAGCCCTAATTCCAACATGAAGGCCGTTCCGGGAGTCCCCCCGGATACAGCCGCCCTTAGAAAGGAACTCAAGAATTTGCTGGAGACGCCCCACAATGGCAAGAAAATCGGGACATATAAATGGGGTGTGTACGCTTTTCTTGATTACGATCAGGAACCGATTTACGTGGGTCAAACTAAAGAAAGCTTGGGAGCACGAATTGGTCGACATCTGACAAACCAAAGAACAGACGCTGTTGCAATGAACGTGTTGGACCCGTTTGAGGTTGCCTACGTCAAAATGTGGCCGTTGAATTTGGCTGGCTGCAGCGAGGCACAGGTGCAGCGGAAGCTTAATGAGGCTGAATACACTGTGTATAAGGAGCTACTCGAAAGCTCGAAATTGCAAGCAGTTCTCAATGAAAAGCCACCCTTCAAGACCCAGATAGTCAAACTCTCAAGCCCTGTCGAGGGGTGCATTGTGCCTCCCGAACTTATCGAAAGCCGCAAACATCCTGACGTTCGCATCGCTCGCAGGGCTTCAACCATAGCTAACTTGGCCAAAGTCATCAGCGAGCGCAGTGTGAACACTGGGCTACGAACCACTTTACTTACCCAAGCTCGCCGCTTATTGGCCCTGGCCGAACGTCGATTGACTGAACTCTCAGGCTTGCCTCCAGATGAGGAGCTAGAATAGCCCACATATGGAGGACTTAGCGGGGGCGTTACTCGACGGAAAACCTCCGCATGGTTGAGGTTGAACCAAAAGATTGAATGCGGCATTCCGGTCAACGGGATTCCACCCGGCCAGCCATGCCGCCGCAGTTTCCCGGTCCAAGGGCCACGGGGCGCTCTCCCTCAGTTCCCAATGGTCACGATCAAAGTTGTAATAGTCCAGGGAACACGTGCCCTCATCAACCTGGATTCGCTGCCCTTCCAGTGATACAACCACCTCGCGTCTGGCTTCCATGATGTTGTACCCCATTTCGGCTTGAAATTATCCCGTGGTCTTGTGGCTACGGTTGTTTCGGTAAATGTAGCTTAGGATATTTCGGCGATGTCGTATTCTTCAAGGACCCAATCGAAATATTGCTCGACGAGTTCATCATCATCCTCGGGAGGGTCGCCGCCCATCTTGGCGTCCCAATTCCTTCTAACATAGTCCGCGAGGTCGGCCCCAGCTTCTTCGCGGGTGGCATAGGTCTCGGCAATCGGTCCCCGGCCAGCCCAGGAACAACCGCGTTCGCGAATTATCAAAACAAATGGCATGTGCCTACACCTAGCTCTGATTGTTCGTGTCCCTTCGGTAAGCCTGCTTAACTCAAGTATGCCATCGTGGTAGCGTCGGTCATATGCCCACCCAGGGCAGGGAGGACGTACGATGGCCGGCGAGATTCCTGATATTCCCACTGACATGCGGAAGGTTTACCTGCGTCTCAAGCGGTGGCGGAGTTCGCACGCCCGCCACGTGCCGATTCCGGATTCTTTGTGGGCGGCGGCGGGAGAACTGGCCCGCGCGCATGGGATTAATCCCACCGCGAAAGCTCTGCATCTGGAGTATGGCAAGCTCAAGCAGCGGGCGGAAGCTGCGGTGCCGACAGTGAAGAGGCGCATGGTGAAGGCCCTGGCAGGGGGCCCGCGCCGCGCACGGCGCACGGCACCAACGACGTTTGTGGAACTGACGGCACCGCCTCCTGGTAGTTTTCCTGGAGCCGTGGTCGAGCTGGAAGGGCCGCGGGGCCGGATGCGCATCGAGCTCAAAGGTGTCGCCACCGCCGAGTTGGTCGCCCTGAGCCGGGCGTTGTGGAGCGGCGAGGCATGATCCAAGTTGCCCCGCAGACCCGCATCCTGGTGGCGGTGGAGGCGGTGGATTTCCGCAACGGGATTGACGGCTTGGCGCGGGTGTGCCAGGAGCAGTTGCAGGCGGACCCATTTTCGGGTCGGCTGTTCGTGTTCCGCAACCGGCGGCGCACGGCGCTGAAGATCTTGGCCTATGACGGCCGGGGATTCTGGTTGTGCCAGAAGCGGCTCTCGCGCGGGCGCTTCGGTTTCTGGCCGGTGAGCCTGACGGGGGTGATAAAAGCCCTGGAGGCGCACGAGTTTTACGTGCTGCTGGCGGGCGGGGATCCCGCCTCGGCACCGGCGGCTCCCGTCTGGCGGCAGGTCAGCGTCCCCGGCTGAGAAAAAATGGCGCTGGGGGCTTGCGTTCTGATTTCGTCTCTGTTACGCTCGGGGGCATGGAAGGAGAGTTTCGCTACCGGGGCCGAATCATCACCGCGGCGGAAGTGGAATTTATCCGTCAGTTGATCGCCGAAGATCCCCACACCAACCGGCGACAGCTTTCGCTGCGGCTGTGCGAAGCCTGGGGGTGGAAGCAGGCCAACGGCGCACTCCGCGACATGGTCTGTCGAGGACTACTGCTGGAACTTGCGCGCGCCGGACGCCTGGAGTTGCCGCCCGCGCGGCAAGTGCATCGCAACCCGTCGACTCGGCGCGCGACGGACGGGAGTAAAGCCCTGGCTCCGCTCCTGCTGGATACCACTCCCCTGGAGGTCCCGCTGCGGGCGCTTCGGCCGTTGGAGTTTCAGCAAGTGCGGCGCACCCCCGAGGAACCGCTCTTCAACTACCTCGTCGCCCAGTATCATCCACTCGGCTATGCGCGGCCGGTCGGGGAACACCTCAAATTTTTGGTCTCGGCTGCGGGCCGGGTGATTGCCTGTCTGGCTTGGTCGTCGGCACCGCGGCATCTGGGCGCCCGCGATCGCTTTATCGGCTGGAGTGCGGAGGCGCGGCGCCGCAATATCCGCCTTCTCGCCTACAATCCGCGCTATCTCATTTTGCCTTGGGTCCGCGTCCCACATTTGGCGTCGCACGTTCTGGGTCAGATGGCGCGCAGAATCGCGGCCGACTGGGAGCGCCTCTACGGGCACCCGATCTATTTTCTCGAGACCTTCGTCGATCCCGAACGCTACCGTGGCACGTGTTATCGGGCGGCCAACTGGGTGGTGATGGGGCGGACGACGGGGCGGGGCAAAAACTGCCCGAACAAGCGGCCAAACCGCTCGATCAAGGAAGTGCTGGGCTATCCGCTCACGCCGCGCTTTCGTGAGCTGCTGGCGAAGATAGAGTAAACACCGCCCGGAGCAGAGCGAAGGGATGAAACCTGCGAAGGAACAGATCGAAGTGAATCTCGAAGAGCTGAGCGCCTTGGTGGAGCGGGCGCGTCAAGGGCCGTTGAGCCAAGAGGACTGTCAGAGGCTGGATGACGCGATCCAGGCGCTGAGCGTTCTGATCGAGAGGATCGGGGAAAAGAATACGACGATCAGCCAACTGCGCGCGCTGTTGTCGAAGCCCAGCACGGAGAAGACCAGCAAGGTGCTGGAGCAAGCCGGGATCAAGGTCCCTCCACAAAACCCTCCGCCTCCCAAGGCGAAGGATCCAGCGAAGCCGGGGCACGGGCGAAATGGCGCCCAAGCGTATCGGGGCGCCGAGCGCATCAAAATCGCGCATGGTTCTTTGAAGCCTGGAGATCACTGCCCAGGTTGTGTGAAGGGAAAGGTGTACCTGCAGAAAGAGCCCGGACTTCGCATCCGAGTGACGGGCCAAGCGCCGATTGCCGCCCAAGTCTACGAGTTAGAACGTCTGCGCTGCAATCTGTGCGGCGAGGTTTACGAGGCAGAAGCGCCGCCAGCTGTGGGCGAGAAAAAGTACGATGAAAGCGCGGCGGCGATGATCGCGCTGTTGAAGTACGGCAGCGGCGTTCCGTGGGATCGACTGGAAAGGCTGGAGGCAAGTCTGGGAATTCCGCTGCCGGCTTCGACCCAGTGTGAAATCGTCGCGGAAAGAGCCGAAGTGATTCGGCCCGCTTTCGAAGAGCTGATCCGCCAGGCCGCGCAAGGCGAAGTCTTTTATAACGATGACACCAGCATGAAGATCCTGGCGCTGGCGAGGGCGAGTCCTCAGCGCGCGGAGGAGGAAGCCGCGTCGATCTCCCAGGAACGGACGGGACTGTTCACCTCCGGCATCGTGTCGACGACGCGGCAGGGGCAGCGGATCGCGCTGTTTTTCACCGGGCGGAAGCATGCCGGGGAGAACCTCGCCCGGGTGTTCGTCGAGCGGGCGAAGGGACTCGCGCCGCCCATTCAAATGTCGGATGCCTTGTCACGCAACGTGCCGAAGCTCAAGGAGAAGTTGGAAATTCTCTGGGGAAACTGCAACGCGCACGCGAGGCGCCGCTTCGTCGAGGTGACGCCGAACTTCCCCGAGGAGTGCCGGTTCGTGCTGGAAAGCTTTCGCGACGTGTATGGTTATGAGGCCGAGGCCCAGCGGCGGGGTCTCGGGCCCGAGGCGCGGCTGCGCTTTCACCAGGAGCGCAGCCAGCCGGTGATGGATGCCCTCCGCGCTTGGTTCGAGGCCCAGTTCAACGAAAAGAAAGTGGAGCCCAACTCGGGGCTGGGCGAAGCCATCACTTATTGCTTGAAACGCTGGACCCGACTGACGCTGTTCCTCCGCCAAGCGGGCGCGCCGCTGGATTCGAACCTCGTCGAGCGGGCGCTGAAGAAATGCATTTTGCATCGAAAGAATAGTCTGTTCTATAAGACCGAGAACGGCGCCGAAATGGGGGATCTCCACATGAGCCTGATCCATACGTGCGAATTAAACGGCGTCAATCCCTTCGAGTACCTGATCGAATTGCAGAAACACGCCGAGGAACTGACCCAGCACCCGGCGGACTGGATGCCCTGGAATTACCGGCAGGCACTGCCACAGGCCGGCACAAGTCAGCCTCCCGCTTAAGCCCCCCCTTGCAGTAGAATGCCTGCGGTCTGGCCGAAAACGATAGTCTGCGGCCAGGCGGATGGGACATCCTGAAATGGCCGAAAAACGGGCCTCCCGAAAGCCGAAATCGCCAAGGGTTTTTGGCCACCCCTCCGGACGGGCCAAAACCGAACTCCGCGTGGGTCTTTACGCCCGTGTTTCCACCAATGACCAACAGACCATTCCGTTACAGATCCGTGCACTGCGGGAATACGCCGGCCGGCGGGGCTGGACCATTGCCTCGCAAGTTAAAGAGGTCGGCAGTGGCGCATTGCAACGGCAACAGCGGGAGGAGTTGCTGGATGCCGCGCGCCGCCGCGACATCGATGTGGTGCTGGTGTGGCGCTTAGATCGTTGGGGCCGGTCAGTGACGGACCTGCTCGCGACACTCCAGGAACTGGAGCATCTCGGGGTCGGCTTTGTCTCCCTGAACGAAGCCCTGGACTTGACTACACCATCCGGGCGGGCGATGGCCGCGTTACTGGCCGTGTTCGCCGCGTTCGAACGGGAGATTCTGCAGGAACGGGTGCGCGCCGGTCTGGCACACGCCCGGCAGAACGGCAAGAAGCTGGGCCGGCCCGCAACGGCGGCTCTCCACGCCGGCCAGATACGGAAGCTCTACCGCGCCGGCGTCACGAAAGCGGAAATCGCCCGCCGCTTGCTGATCGGCCGGACGTCGGTGCGGCGCATCCTCACGGCGAAGGAGCGATAGCGAAGATGGCGAAACTTAAAAAGGACTCCATCCGAGAGGACCGAATCCAGAACGAAGCAATCGTGGACGCGTATGGACCGGAGGAGCAGGCCCTGGGCTGGTATTACTACCTGGAGAACAAAATCCGCTTCCCCTTCCAGGCCAAGTGTATCGTGGCCAAGGCGGTTTCACCACTCCGCAAGGGCGAAACGGTGGAAGTCCAGCGCCTGGCCCCCGAAGATGCTTGCGTCAGCGACATGCTCGTGCTGATCCGTTGGCAGGGCAGGAAGATGGCCGTTCCCCTGTCGCAACTAACCGCCCTCGACGCCGACCAATCAACCACTGAGGCCATCGGCGATTGGCACTACTGGGTGGCTCAAGGTTACCAGTTCTGAACTCACGTCGGCCCCCACCATCCAGAATGCTGCGTTGGTAGAATCGAACCGCATATGATCAATCGTCCATCAAAATCGCAACCGACGTGGATAGATGTCAAGGCCAAGCTCGCCCCTTTTGATCGTACAGGATTGCTGAGCCTGGTCCAGGATCTCTACGCTGCGCACAAGGATAATCAGGTGTTTCTTCACGCCCGTTTGGGCCTGAGCGAGGACGTCCTAAAACCGTACAGGCAGACTATAGATCGCTGGCTTTGGCCTGACGTCTTTCGGAATCAGGACACCTCCGTCGCCAAAGCCAAGCAGGCCATTTCCAATTACAAGAAGGCCGTCGGCGAACCCGGTGGCTTGGCAGAGTTGATGGTTTTCTATTGCGAGCGGGCGGCGGGGTTCTGTTGCGAGTTCGGAAACGATGACGAGAGTTACCTCAACGCACTGGTACATACGTTCGAGCAGGCCCATGCCCTTGCGATTACATTGCCCGTCAACACCCGGGACGACTTCCTTGCTAGGCTGGATCGCGTACGCAACATCAGCCACAATCTCGGCTACGGCGTCGGAGACAGCATGGACGATATCCTTGCGGAGTACACGTAGCGCATCGGTCATCCGCTCGCGCCTCGCTGGTCCTGAGCCCTCACCGAATCACCATTTACGCAGCTCCGCCGAAAGCACACGATTGTTCATACTGAGAGTATTATCGGCTGGTCCGAGCTTCGGCATTAAGGCTTTTGCAGCGCGCACCCTTCTGACCGTGGGCATTTTTCAAGGGCGGGCGGGGAAGAGCGAGTCCGAAGTCATAAGGACAGTGGACAGTGGATAGTGGTTAGTGGCGAGTGACAATAAAGACAGTCCGAGGTCCGAAGTCCGAAGGCGGAAAGACAGGTGTCAGGTGCCGGGTGTCAGGAGTTAGGAGCCAGAATGCGGAAGGCAGAAGGCAGCAAGCAGGAGGCGGAAGGCGGGCAGTAACAACAGACCTGTTGCCTTCAAGGGCTGACGATAACAACAAATCTGTTGCTTGTCAGGGTGCGATCAGCCCCGGCTAGCGGCATTCGGGGATCACGAGCCGCGCACCTGAACAGCAGGTCCGCGCTCAAAGGTCTGCGGGCAGAATCCCCATCGCCAGTACGACACATCGGGCAATCTGGCCCAGTCGGGCAGCGCTCAGGGCTCGGAGCCGGGACCGCGAGGGCGCCAGGCTTTCCTTCCTCACGGTGCTGATGTTCTCCGCTTGCGCCTCGGAAACCTCTCCCAAACCTGTCTCGCCAGGCTCCAGCCGGACGTGCGTGTCGAATCCGCGCAGGGTCGTCGAGAGCGGCACCACCAATACCGTGCTGGCTCGCGGATGCTGATTCCTGGCATCGAGCGATATAACGATCACGGGACGGGCATTCTTGTCAGGGGGATCGGAAGCTATTCGAACCAACCAAATCTCGCCTCGGTGCGGTTGGGTAGGCTGGGGGTTCGACATGAGGCTTATTCCTCGGTATGAGCGAGTCCAAGCTCACCCAATCCTCCCCATGCCTCTTGTTCTTCCGTCTCACGGGAGGATAAGGAGTCGTAATAAAGTGCCGTGCGGGCACCCAGCTTTTCGAGTTCCGCGCGGGCTTGGGCCTCCGCCACCAGCCGCTCGATGAAAGCGCTCACCGACCGAACACCTGCTTGCCCGCGGTGGGCTTTGAGAAAGCGGACCTTGTCCTTCGAGAGTGAAATGGTGATGCGCGCTTTTCCCGCGCCCTGAATGGTCGTACGCCCGCGAGCGGCCCGGCCCTGTGGCATCTTCATACCCTCCGTATGACATTAATTCATACTACCCGTAGCGCCGCGATGCGTCAAGTGGGCCCCGGGACGAGCGCCGCCGTTGCCGCCACCATGGGGTCAAGGCTGGCAGCAAGGCAAAAGCCCACGGACAGAAAGGCGCTGACCGTGCCCACTCGCTTTATTCACATGGATGGACAGGATGGACGGGATATATGAGAAAACAATCCTGAATATCCTGGCTATCCATGTTTGTAGCAGGGGCGCGGAGCGCCGTCGTTGCCGCCACCCTTGACCGGAGGTTGGGCATCAAGGGAAATGCCCGCGGACAGATAGGCACTGTGAGGCTTCCGCGTCACAGCGATCAAGGCGGGGTGAAACGGGTGGGCTCACAATCCCAGGGTATTGCGCAGAGCCTGATCGACAGCTTCCATTCGCGGCATCCGCCCGATAGCCCGCCTGACCAGTTGCAGTTCTATCGTCCCCAGGTTGTCCGTCATGATTACCGAATCGGATTTCAGGCCGGTCTGGAGAGCAAGCGGATCCTTCAACAGGACCGTGACACGACTGGGATGTCCGGCGCGGGCCAGATTGCTGCTGACCATGGCAACAACCACCTGAGGGAGTCCGGTGTTGAGCCCCTCGGCTTGGACCACCAGGACTGGCCGTAGCTTCACCGTCCTTAGGTCGGAGTGGGGAAAATAGACCAGGGCGAAGTCGCCGCGTCTAAGGCTCATTGTAAACGTCCATGATGGGATCGTCCCAATCAACAGCGAAAGTTCCGAGCTTGGCACGCACTTCCCTGGCGCGCTCACGTGTCCATCCCAAGTCACGGATCGTGAGCTGGTTCTTGGTCAGGGCCACCCGCTTAGCAGGTTTTCGCGGCGTGGTTGCAGGCTGCTTCCCACTCAGAGCTTTAACATGCATCGGAACCTCCCCAGCGGTCGCTCGAACCCAAGCATCCACCATTCTATAACACCTTCCAGGCGGGAACTAAGCTTCTCCTCGCGAGTCTGTGCCACATGGAAGAGCCCCCCATACATGGGGCGCAGTGGGTTTTCCCCTAACACCTGACACCTTGGGAGCGAGCGCCGTCGTTGCCGCCATAATTGAGCCAAGGTTTGGCATCCAGGGAAAACCCCACGGACAGAAAGGCACTATCTATGGCTGTCCGCTGCCAAGCGTGTGGTAAACTCCGATGTGGCGAAGCAGGTCTGGCGAAAGAGGGCAGTTAGCCTGCGGCGATACCGATGAAAATTCCTGGCGGCGAGCGCGCGGTCGTAGACATCGCAAAATATGATGAGTGAGGCTGATATGGAAGACATTAAACCTTTAGCCGTCGTCGCACTTCTGGAAGATCTGCCGGAGCGGGGCTTGCGGCGTGGCCAGGTGGGGACCGTGGTCGAACGGCTCGCGCCCGGTGTGTTCGAAGTCGAGTTCTGCGACAATGAAGGCCGGACTTACGCCTCCCTCGCCTTGCGCTCTGACCAACTCATGATTCTCCATCATGATCTGGTTGAAGTGGGCTGATCTTGCCTCTTTGCATCTTGAATTTGGAATTCTGAATCTGTCATCGTCCCCCCCCTGACACCTGACACCGGGCACCTGACACCTTGGGGGCGAGCGCCCCCCTTGCCGCCACCATGGACCGGAGGTTGGGCATCCAGGGAAAAGCCCACGGGCAGAAGGGCACTGTCCATGGCTACGCGTCGTACTGGTTGACATTAAACGCGAGGCGTTATACATTACAGGGCGTGATCAAATCCTTCCGGTGCGATGAGACGGAGCGGCTCTTTCATCGCGAGCCCCGCCGGAAGTTTCGCGCCATCGAGCGTTCGGCGCTGCGCAAGCTCGACATGCTCGATGCGGCGAATGATCTGCGAATTCTCGGCGCACTACCGGGCAACCGGCTGGAGCGGCTGCGCGGGGACCGCGAGGGACAGTACAGCATTCGGATCAACGACCAGTGGCGGGTCTGTTTTGCCTGGCGGGAGGGCGACGCCTACGACGTTGAGATCACCGACTACCACTAGGAGGACAGGATGGCGAGGAAACTGAAGCCCGTACATCCGGGCGAAATTCTCCGCGAGGAGTTTATGAAGCCGCTCGGCCTCAGCATGAACAAGCTGGCGCTCGACTTGCGTGTGCCCGTCACCCGCATCGCGGAAATTGTCCACGAGCGTCGTGCCATTTCGACCGATACGGCCCTGCGCCTGGGCCGCTACTTTAACACCCCACCGGTTTTCTGGATGAACCTCCAGGTTCGCTATGACCTCGAAGTCGCGGAAGACGAGCTGGCCCACCGGATCGTGCGCGACGTGCAGCCCATCGAAACAGCAACCACTTAAATGTCAGGCGCCCACGGAACCCATTTGTTAGACAATATTTTCCAGAGCTTTCTTGGTGTCTTGGCGCCTTGGTGGTGAAAGAATTGCGAGCGCCGGCGTTGCCGCCACCATTACCCGGAGGTTTGGCATCCAGGGAAAAGCCCACGGACAGAAAAGCACTGTCCGTGGCTACCCGCTGCCATTCAAGCTGAGTTGGAGGCCCGGGAATCCCGACGGAAATTAGGAGATCGAAGGGCGAGGAGAGTGCGACCGTGACCAAGCGCGACCTTTTTGGGGAATTGATGGAAGGCATGGCGGCCATGAAGAGCCATCGCGAAGGCAAGCTGACCCTTCGCAGCTTCAAAGTAGAACCCGCGCCGTTGCCGAAAGTTGACGCAAAACTCATTCGGGGCACGAGCCGGAAACTCGGTTGCTCACGAGCCGTGTTTGCCCGGCAACTTCGCATCAACCTGAGAACCCTCGAAAAGTGGGAGCAGGGCCGCACCAAACCCAACCCCCAAGCCGCCGCGCTGGTGCTCCTCGTTCGCCAATATCCCGATACGCTCGAACGCCTTGAGCGAGTCGCAAGCGGCGCCAGCCGGGCGAAGCCAGGGTAGCGCGATCTGGTTTGCTGGTCCGCCGCCCTTGGGCACGCAAAACCCGCAGAGCTTGAAAAGCGGCTCTGCGCCAGCCCGCCCCTGACACCTGACACCGGGCACCTGACACCTCGGGCGCGAGCGCCGTCGCTCGCGCCACCATCGACCGGAGGCTGGGCATCAAGGGAAAAGCCCACGAACAGAAACGCACCCTCCGTGCCAGCCCTTTTGCATCTATGCGTTGTCGGTGGGTGCTTACCCCAACCCCTTGTGGTGGGCTTCCCGAGATACCGCTTTCCCTTGCGATTTAGGACTTGACTGTACCCCAGGCATGGCGGTAATTTTAACCAGTTCCATTGCAGGCGATGGATACTCTCAGCAAGGCCGAACGAAGTGCGCGGATGTCGCTGGTCCGCAGTACGGATACCAAGCCGGAACGCCTCGTGCGAAGGCTTGTTCACGGACTCGGATACCGGTACCGTCTTCATGTTTCGAAGTTGCCTGGGCGACCAGATATTGTTTTTCCCCGGTTGCGTAAGGTAATCTTTGTGCATGGCTGTTTCTGGCATCGCCATCCGAGATGTCCTTTAGCGCGGCTTCCGAAGTCGAAACTAAGCTTCTGGGTACCTAAGCTGACTCAGAACCGAAGGCGAGACGTCGTAAACATCAGGCGGCTCCGGCGGGCGGGATGGCAAGTTGAAGTCATCTGGGAGTGCCAGATCGAAAGGCCAGAGCGGCTTCATCAACGGTAACAATGATGCTCGATTCGAAGTGTTAAATTATTTGGCGGGGCGAGCGGACCGGTGATAGGCAGGTCGAACGCCCCGATTGGAGAGGCCACATTCGTCGAATGAAATGTAAGGTGGGCGATTCGTAGATACCATGATCACTAATGAGTTGGTCGTCGGGCAGCGCTATTCAAACGACGAAATTTTCAAGGCTCTCAAAGTGGGAAATGCCGGCGGCATACGATTGTCGATTCGCGAGAAAGCCGTGATGAGAGTGGCCATTATGGCCTCCGTGCAGGACTTTCATGTCGCGAGCGAGAATCCTTACCAGGATAGGCTTGAAAGTGGTGTTCTGACTTACACAGCCGCTGGAAAAATTGGCGAGCAGACGCTTGCCGGAGTGAATCAACGAGTAATCGAACAAAAGCAATTCACTTTTCCGATTCACGGATTTGTTTCGGTCGCAAGCCGACGCGACAAGTCCGTCGGCCCCAAGCATTGGCAGTATCTCGGACTGCTTGAGTATCGACGTCACTACCCAGACACCCAGCTCGACTCCCATGGGAAAATTCGCAAAGTGTGGATTTTTGAGTTCGAGGTCCATCAGGACCCGCAAATCGTACCGCTTGCCCTTGACGCGATCATCTCAAGAGAGACAATTGGCAAATCAGGTGGTGTGATCAGTGATTCAGACGATGATTTAATAGTAAACGAAAGCGATCTCCAAAAGTCGGCCGACATCGAAGGGATTGAACGCGTTCGGAGTAAGTTGATGGCGATGGAGCCGAGACGATTTGAATTCTTTGTAAAGGAGTTGCTGCTTCATTGTGGCTTCCGAGATGTTTGCGTTACAAAATTCAGCGCCGATGGTGGAGTAGACGTGAACGCTAAAGCGGGTGTTCGAATGTGGATCTTTGAGAATACCTTAATTCAGGTACAGGCGAAGCGCTGGCTGCACTCGGTCGGACGCAAGGAGGTGGCAGAGTTGCGCGGTAGCTTGCAGCCATATGCAAAAGGTGCCGTCCTCACGACCAGTCATTTCTCAAAAGCAGCCATCAACGAGGCCGGAGAAGAGGGCAAGCATCCGATTACCCTTGTCGACGGTTTCAGATTGTCGAAGCTCGTTCTCGACGAGCAATTTATGCTGTCATAGAATTCAACCAGCCATGTTACTCTGTCAGCGCATTGTGCAGATGCTAAAACTCTTAGCGCGCGTTGATGTTCTAAGGGTTGGGGCTGCTAATTCGCAAGTGAGCTGTGAGGCTTGTCGCTGAGCTACCGTTTTGTGCCGAGGAGGAGGTAGACTGGATGGAACTACGCAGTGAACACCCACTTAGTGCGGCGAAACGGAGTGAAATGCTCCACCGCGCCTTGTATAACGCAGTAACCGGAGTTGGGGCTCAATTGCAACATGCGGAAGCTCCGAAGGCATTAGAGGCGTACAAAAGGCTTGAAAGATCGATCCAGATGACCATTCGGCACGCTCTCACGCAACGGATTAGGGGCGAAATTGATAGGAAGCGGGTCGGCTAGCACCATGTCGGCGAATCAATACTCGCGTGTGCGCTCCCGATGCCAGTCCTCGCACGACGATGTGCCATCACGATTATTGCAACGGTGCCCCTAGCAAAAACTTCGCTACGCTATGGTCGCACCGGACTACAAGACTGTTCTCACTTCATACTTCAAGCTTCAAAAGGTCACTAACGATCTCGACCCAGTCAAACAGCCCCCTTTTGTTTTTGACCCTTCAAATCCAAGCGTCATCGGCCGCATCGTTGGAATAACCATGATTGCCCAAGCCCGAAAGCCTCTTGCGACCGTTGAACGGTTTTACGGTTCTGGTGTCTACGCGATCTACTACGAGGGTGACTTCCCGGCATATGCCGGCATATCCAAGCGCGAGCATCCGATCTATGTCGGGAAAGCCGACCCAGCCAGTCCAGCGAGCAAAACTGCTGTGGAACAGGGCGACCGGCTTTCCATTCGCTTAAATGAACACCGGAAAAATATTGCGAAGGCGACGACGACGCTGAAGCTGGAAGATTTCGAGTATCGCGCGCTCGTTGTCCAAACCGGATGGCAGGGCTCTGCCGAGGAATTTCTGATCAATCTATTCAAGCCGATCTGGAACAACGAAGTCGGAATTTGTTACGGGTTCGGCAAGCATGGCGACGCTCCAGAAACGCGAGCTAACCTGCGTTCACCTTGGGATACATTGCATGCGGGTCGCGATTGGGCGCATCGCGATCACAACATGAAAGATGCGCGGCCAGCCAAACGGATAATCGAGGACATCGCACAGCATCTGGCGAAATATCCACCGCTCGGTTCGATAAATGAAATTCTGCGGCGCTTCCTGGACGAGATGCGGGGGGTGTCGTAATGTCCTTGCACAATGAAAGGGCGGGGTGTCGTGCTCTACCACGATCGCAAAATTCGTTCGATCGGCCAACTGCTGACGGCCCTCAAGCAGCAGGCGAAGCTAAATCACCTAATTTGGTTTCGGGGCCACAGCAACAAGAAATGGAAATTGGTGCCGACCTTGGCCCGAAATGAGCGGCATTTGAAAGCGGAGAACGCACTCATCAAGAGGTTCATGCAAAATGCGACACCCCACATCACTGTGTCGCCGCGAGAGGAGTGGGAGTGGATGTTTCTTATGCAGCATCACCGCGCCTTTACAAGGCTTCTGGATTGGTCCGAGAATCCGTTGGCCGCACTTTATTTCGCGGTCAGCAACAAAGCGCATTGGCGTGTAGACGGTGCGGTATGGTGCCTCGAACCAGTTGCGCTCAACCGGGCAGCCAAACTCAAATTTGAGTTCGAGCCAGAAATCCCGGCGTTCGGCCGTGACAAAGTGCTTGAAAGCTACTTGCCCAGCCGAGTGCAGGAGAACCCTTCCGAATTATTGCCGGTAGCCATCGTCGGTCCAAGAAACACGCCGCGCATGGCGGCGCAACTTGGCACATTTACTGTCAATCACCGGCTGCACGAGCCAATTGAGGAAGTCGGCGACGGGAAGCATGTGTGGCGCTGGGTCATTCCCGCAGCCGAAAAAAGCATTTGGTAGAGGAACTCGCCCACCTCGGCGTTTCGGCGCTGACTTTGTTTCCCGAACTCGATAGGGTTGCAGAGATTAGCAAGGAATTGTTGCAATGAAATTCGAAATCACAGAGCTGCATACCAACTCCGCGTGGAAACTTTATCGGATGCGGGATCGAGTTCAGCGTAGCCCCGAGTATCAGCGACAGAGCGATGTTTGGACGTTGGACAAACGGCAACTTCTCGTGGACTCGATTTTAAACGGCTTCGACGTGCCAAAGATCTACTTGCACAAGTTTCGGGAGCCGCTGCGGAAGGGCGGAAAGACGTATGATTATGCGATCATCGACGGAAAACAGCGCCTTGAAACGATCTGGAATTTCATCCTAGGCAAAATTGCGCTTGCCGACGATTTCAAGTATTTCAAAGACCCTACGATCAAGGCCGCAGGAATGAAGTATGCCGAGTTGGGCAACGCGTATCCGGACTTGAAGGTGCAGTTTGACAGCTTCTCGCTCACGGCTATTTGTATTGAGACTGACGATCTTGAAATGATCGAGGAGATGTTTTCAAGACTCAACGAAGCTGCGCCATTAACGGCTCCCGAGAAACGCAATGCTTTTGGCGGACCACTCCCGAGGGCGATCAGAAAGCTGGCTAGCGAGCCGTTTTTCACGAACTGCCTGCCGTTTCCTAACAAGCGCTATCGACACTTCGATTTGGCAACGAAATTCCTACTGGCTGAAAACGCAAAAAGGGTGGTGGATACCAAGAAAGCCTATCTCGATGAATTCGTCGAGAATTTCAGCGAGGAGTCGCGGACGCGAATGCCATCGTTTCTAGCATCCGCGCAGGAGACAGTGGGATTCATGGCCGACGTTTATACGCACAGGGATGTTCTGTTGCGCCAGGTCGGAATGGTAACGGTGTACTATCACCTGTTCCGCATTGCGCGAACCGAAGGATGGGTCGACAAAATCACTAGGAGCAAATTGCTGGAATTCGAAGTGCAGCGCGAGGCAAATCGGGATAAAGCAGAGGAAGACTTAGCAAGCGCGGACTACGATTTGATTGAATTCGATCGTTACGCACAATCACCGAACGACGCTGGCGCGGTCAAGTTTCGGTTACGCGTAATGCTCGATCGAGTATTTAACAAAAAGGTGCGCACGGACGATCTTTAGCGCGCAACCCCGGTCTGCGCCCTTCTGTCCGTGGGCATTTTTCAAGGTCAGGCGGGGGGAGGAACGGAGCTGAATACGGTAGGTAGCAGGTGGTAGGTAGTAGGTGGGAGAGACGGCAGGCGGGGCACGGGCCGACGATAACAACAAATCTGTTGCTTGTCATTGGGCGCTCGGGGGGGGCGCCACGGAGAGCGCCCTTTTGTCCGTAGGCATTTTTCAAGGGCGGGCGGGTGGAGGAGCGGGGGCCGAAGACGGTAGGTGGCAGGTGGTAGGTAGTAGGTGGGAAAGACGGGATACGGGAAACGGGAGACGGCGCACGGGCAGACGATAACAACAAATCTGTTGCTTATCATTGGAGCACCCCGCGACCAGCCACGGACCGCGCCCTACTGTCCGTGGACATTTTTCAAGGGCGGGCGGCGGGAGGAACGGGGCACGGGGAGATTCAAAATTCAAGATTCAAGAGATAGACAGGAGCTAGGAGTCAGGAGCCAGGAGAAAGGCCATTTAGATTCGGGTTTTCCAATAGCCGGGGCGCCGATGGCCATGAGCAACGGCCAGGACTTGGATCGTGGAAGGTAGCTCGCGGTAAATCACCGCATAAGGAAACCGATGCAGCAGGAATTTACGGGTGCCATACGGACCGGCGGGCCAGCGTTGCGGCGCTTCCGCAATCATGCCAATGGCGCGGGCAAGCTCGCTCGAAAAGTTCGCGGCGCTCGCCTCACTGCGTGTAAAGTACCATTCAAAAGCCGCTTCGTATTCCGCACTTGCTTCCTCGAGAAACCCGACGGATTTAGCGGCCATGAGTGAGTTTGGACGAAATCTGGTCGCGGACATCTTCCCAGGGAACGGTTTTTGCCTTCCCGGAATCCAGGTCCTCAATGCGGCGGGCGATTTCTTCGTTCCAGGCGGCTTCCACGGCTTCGGGGTCCTCCGGGGGGCTATCCAGACTCTCCAGCAAAGAACCCGCCAACTCGGCGCGTTCATCCTCGCTAAGGGCCAGGGCACGTTTCAACAGTTCCGTGGCGTCTTGCGTCATGGGACCATTATACGCCCAGAATCAGGATGCGGGTCAGAGGTTCAACAATAAGTAGACAGTAGACGGTAGAGAGGAGCTAGGAGCCAGAAGGCAGTGGGCAGCAGGCAGTGGGCAGATGGCAGCAGGCGGAAAGACGGGGTGCCAAGTGCCAGGTGTCAGGTGTCAGGCGGCGGGAGCCCGTGGGGGCAGTCGGCAGTAAGCGGTAGGCGGTAGGCTGGATTCCAGATTCCAGATTCAAAATTCTGGAGGCAGTGGGCGGAGAGCCGGGTGTCAGGTGTCAGGAAGCAGAAGGACCCGCACCCCCACCTCCAGCTCATCTATCTAGTTAAATTAACTGGATGATTTTGTCCAGACTATTTGCCTGGAGGCCGCCAATTTGGGGCGGAAAGCTCGGCGTGGAGCATTGGGTGCTAAGTGCTGAAGGCGGTGTGCCGAGGATTATGACAAAATGTCCCACGCCGAGCTAGCATCCCGCCTTCTTATTATCGGATATTCGCCCTTATTCGCCCTTTATCCACAATCAATTTGGGGGGGACGGGCTATAGTCCTTAATTCGAATTTGATCGCAAATCGAAAATTTAAAATTCAAGATCGCCAAACCAAATTCTAAAATCGCAATCGCCAATCGCCAATCGTCAATCCGAAATCGAAAATCAGCAATCGAAAATCGTCAATCGAAAATCTAAACTTCGACCCGTGTCCCGAATTCCGTGTCCCGTATCCCGTGTCACGATCTTAATAGATCTCGAAACGTTCCTGGTGGACGTTGGGGTCGCTTTTGATGATGACGTCCTTCTTGGTGAGCGATTCGAGTTCGGAGACCAGGCCGCCTTCGCGCGACTTCAGGGCTTTGGCCACTTCCGGGTTGACGCGCAGGGTCATGGCGTTGCCGTCGATTTCCTTGGCCATCTTGCGGGCTTCCGCCAGGATTTCGTTGCAGACGGTATTGACGGACTTCACCCAGCCGGAGCCGGTGCAATAGCTGCACGGCACGCAGAGGGTTCGCTCCAGCGACTGCTTGACGCGCTTGCGGGTGACGGCTACCAATCCAAAATCATGGAAGGAGATGACCTTGGTGGGGGCGCGGTCGGCGCGGAAGGCTTCTTCCAGGGCTTGCACCACCTTGGCGCGATTCTTGCGCTCGTCCATATCGATGAAGTCGATCACGATGATGCCGCCCAGATCGCGCAGGCGCACCTGCCGCACAATCTCGTTAACGGCGTCGACGTTGGTCTTGAGGATGGTGTCTTCCAGCCGATTGGTCTTGCCGACGAACTTGCCGGTGTTGACGTCAATGGCCACCAGCGCCTCGGTTTGATTGATCACGATATAGCCGCCCGACTTCAGCCAGACCTTGGGCTTGAGCGCCTTCTCGATCTCCTGCTGGATTCCGAACTCTTCGTACAGGGGTGTGTCGCGGGTGTAGAGCTTGACCTTGCCCACCAGAGCGGGCTGGCAGCGGCTCACAAAATCCAACACGCGCTCGTATTCGATTTCGTTGTCCACGCGCACGCACTTGAAATCGGGGGTCAGCAGGTCGCGCAGCAGGCGCTGCACGAGGTCGAGATCGCGGTGGAGCAGCGCCGGCGCCTTCAGACGGTCCGACTTGGCGCGGATCTCGCTCCAAAGCGTGGAGAGGAACTTCAGGTCGGCTTTGAACTCTTCTTCCGGACGGCCTTGGCCCGCCGTGCGGACGATAAACCCTCCGGTCAGCGCGCCTTTGTTTTCCAGAATGATATTGCGCAGGCGCAGGCGCTCCTCTTCCGAAGCGATCTTGCGCGAGACGCCGATGTGCTCGATGGTGGGCATGTAGACCAGGTAGCGTCCGGGCAAAGCAACGTGCGAAGTGATGCGCGCGCCTTTGGTGCCAAGCGGCTCCTTGGCGATTTGCACCACAATTTCCTGGCCTTCCTTCAGCACTTCGGCAATCTGCACAGGATGATGATTGCCGCCCGGCCGGGATGTCTCGCGGGGCTTGTCGAAACGGCGCGGGCCGCGATCACTACCAGGCCCCCGGCGGCCACGGCGGCGGCGCGGGTTAAATCGCGGGCGCTGATGGGGCTCGCGCAAAGTGTAGGTGCGATCGCCGGGAGCGCCAGGCGCGGCGCCCGTTGAACCGTCGCCGGACGCGGCTTCCTGAAGTGCCGGTTGACCTTCACCCTCCGCACCGGCGGTATCCTCGGAGGGCAGTTCACCCTCGTCGTCAAGTTCACCTTCGGAGACTTCGGCGAGCAGCTCAGCCTCTTCGAAATTTTCCTCTTCGCCCTCGATTTCTTCTGCGATTTCTTCTTCGCTCTCGCCTTTTTCCTCCCCATCACCGAGCTCAGCAACGTCAGAGGCGGGTTCCACCGCGGCGGATTCGGCTAGGACCTCGGCTGCTGTAGCTTCTATGGCTTCCTTCAGTTTGGCTGCTTCAGAAGAAGGCCCGGCAATTCCTCCCACCGATTGAGAGGCGGCAACTTCCGACGCAAGAGAAGGGGCGGGAATTTCCGCCACGGGCGCTGCCGGTCCGACAGCAGGGACGGCAGGCGCAGATGCGGGCGGCTCGACCGACGCGGGCTCCTCCGGTAGAGGCGGGGCCGGGGCGGCGCTCGCGGGAACGGGGACCTCGGCAACCTCACGGGAGGCACTCTCTGGACCGGCCGAAGTTATGGTGGCCTGCAAGGCACCAGGAGCAAATGGCATCGTGGCGTCGGCCACGATAGCGATGACTGCGGCTGGCGGCTCGGGCGATGCCTCGGCGGCGACTGCGGGTTCGACCGGGGCGGCCTTAGTAACGGGCACCGGCGCCACGGCGGATTCGATTACGGCGGCCTCTGCAAGGATTTCGGTGGCAGGGGAGGTCCCTGCGGACAATATGACGGTTTGAACGGCAGGGCCATTTCCCTCGGCAGAATCTTCGCCTCCGCCGGACATAATGTCGTCGAGAGGAACATCCTCAGGAGCCCTCTGAGACCCTCTGCCCACCTCCGGGAGGGTGTCTTCAGCCGACCCGGTTTCCGCTTCCTCCGGCGGCCCCGGAGCGGCGTGACTGTATTTTGCCAACGACTCCCCCGGCAGGATTTCAAAAGCATGGGATTCCGTGGGTAGCTCTTCGGGGCGATACGGAGGCGAGAATCGGCGGTCCCCATGGCGACCCTCGCCGAAATCTGGGCGGCCGCGATGCCGACGGCGGCGACCACGTCGCGGATCAAAGGAACGACGGTCGGACTCCCTGGGGGCCGGGGGCGCGGCAACCGGAGTCGTCGGTGCAACCGTCGCGGCAAGTGCTTCCACGGGGGGAGGCACGGCCGGCGGGGCAATCGGAAGTTCAGGCGGGGGTGGGGCAACTTCTGCAACCGCGGGCGGCGGGGGCGCAGTTGCCGTGGGAGCCGCCGCCACCGACGGCGCCGAAGGGGCTTCTGCCTGCTGCGCGGTGAACTTGGTCGCACGCGCTTCCGCTTCCGCGAAGACCTTGTCGTACTCCTCCTGGTCCTCATAGAAGTCGGAAACGTAAAGGAACGCGTCACGTTCGAGGCCGATATCTACAAACGCCGACTGCATGCCGGGGAGCACGCGGCTGACGCGCCCCTTGTAAATACCACCCACCAAGCCCACGTCCGTATCGCGTTCGAAATACACCTCGACCAGTTGGTCGTCTTCCAACACGGCGACCTTCGTCTCGTGAGGAGACGAGGAAATATACATCTCCTTTGACATGAAAACTCCCTTTTCCGGAACGCTGGGGAATCAACCCACCACGCGGGGATCAGCCAACAGCGTTCCTGACCGGCCGGGCGTCCCGACTCGTCGGGACGGATCACACTGACCTCGACCGGATAGAAATCTGTGCCGGATGATTCCAAGGTGCGCTTTCAGGCGCCCAATGCCTTGGACCCACCCGGCTCGCGGCTCGCGGCTTAAACTTACCGGCGAATCGCTCGAATTACTGAACCGCTTGGCGAGAAGACGTAACTCCCGACCACGCGGCTAAAGGGCTGCCTTCAATTCACATATCGCCTGGCCCTCACGCTCATCGCCACCCCAAGGCCAAGGAACGTGAAGAGTAAGGAGGAGCCGCCCTGACTCATGAGCGGCAAAGGGACACCGGTAATTGGGAGCACCCCAATCATCATCCCGGTGTTGAGAACCACTTGAAAGAACAATACCGCGGCTAAGCCAACCAACAGGAAGGCCCCCGCGCGGTCTGGCGCCATCTGCGCTCCGTCGAGCAAACGCAGCAGCAGAGCAAAATACAGCAGGAGCACGAGCAACGTTCCGACAAATCCCTGTTCTTCGGCGAAGGCGGCGAAAATGGAATCAGCGTGGGATACAGGGATGAATCCCAACCGACTCTGCGTGCCATTGCCCAGTCCCTTTCCCCAAAAACCGCCCGAGCCGATGGCAATCTTGGTTTGAGTGACTTGATAGCTGGAGCTTTGAGTATTCTGCGTAGGGTGCACGAAGGTCATTAATCTCTCGCGCTGGTAGGGTCTTAGGAAATGCCAGCCCACGGGCAACGCGAGGATTCCAACCAGGCACAAAACGGCGATGTGCTGCCAACGGATTCCGGCAAAGAGAACGCCGGCCGCGACAATTGGGATAAATGTCAATGCTGTGCCCAAGTCGGGCTCCAAGGCCACGAGGACCGCCGGTATTCCGGCGAAGATCCCGAGCTTTACCAAGTCCCCCCAGGTGACCGCCTTGATCCGCCGGTCGGCGAAGTAGGCTGCCACAACAAGTATTATAATCAACTTGACGATTTCTGACACTTGGAAACTCAGGGGCCCGAGTTGCAGCCACCGACGCGTGCCGGCAATGGAGTGGCCCGCTACAAGAAGTCCCGCGAGGAGCAACACGGAACCACCATAGAGCCAAGGTGTTTGCTCCAAGACCATGTGGTAATCAAGCCGGCTTGCGATCAGGGCCAAAACGCAACTAAGGAGGATCCAGTAGATCTGCCTTTTGTACTGGCCCGCCAGGGGTGAGTGCAGGGTCGTGCTGTAGATCTCCACAACCCCGATGGTGGCGATGGCCAGCGCCAACCCCAACAGGAACCAGTCAATATCGCTCATTCGGAAACGTCTGCTCACTTAATAATCCTTGACAACCCATTAATGCCCATTAAAACCAGATTGTAACTACTTCGGCGCGATGGCCGGCCGTAATTGGCTCAGCACCTTCGCTTGGGTTTCCATTTGATTATCCGGGGGCTTGGGGCCGGACTTTTTGTCAAAATAGGCCTTAATGACGTCGCGGGCGACCGGTACTGCCACGGCGGAGTGCTCACCTCGCATCACCAGCGCCGCCACGACGATTTCCGGCTTGTCGGACGGCGCATACCCCACAAACCAAGCCGTATTCCTGAATTCGGAACTCTTGGCGGACTGCTGCAAGGCCAGGCTGACCACCTGGGCGGTGCCGGTCTTTCCGGAGATATCGATTCCCGGGCAGCGCGCCGCCCCGCCCGTCCCTCCGCCCTCATTCACAACGGCCCACATGCCTGATTTCAACGCGCCAAGGGTCTCATCGCTCAGGGGGAACTCTTGAGGGGAAATATCCGGAGGATCTTCGCCCAGCGCCCGCAACTGGTCCTGAAATGCCACATGGGGCCGATGGAAGACTCCGCCCATGGCGATGCCGCCAATCGTATGGGCCACTTGAATGGGCGTTACCACGACGGACCCTTGGCCAATCGCCACCGAAATCGTCTCGCCTGCATACCATTTGTGCTTGAAAACGCGTTGCACCCACTCCGGGGAGGGAATCAACCCCGGCGCCTCGGCGGGCAAGTCGATGCCCGTCCGCGCCCCCAGGCCCAGGCCCCTGGCGAAGTAATCGATCTTGTCAATGCCCAGCATCTTTCCCATGGTGTAAAAGAACACGTCGCAAGATTCGCGGATAGCTTTGTGTATGTCTACGGCGCCGTGAACTGGACGCTTTCCAAAGACCCAGTCGTGATAGAGGTGCCCGTAAATCGTTACGGCACCTGCGCAGTGCACGATGTAGTCGGGGGTGACGGTCCCGGTCTCCAGCGCGGCGGCAGCCATCACGATCTTGAACACCGAACCCGGCGCCAGTTGCGCCTGAATGGACTTGTTCATGAGCGGCTTCATGGGGTCGCTCATGAGTTCGTTCCATTCTTTGGGGTCGATGCGTTTGGCAAAGTTGTTCGGGTCAAACGAGGGATGGCTGACCATCACCAGGACTTCGCCGGTGCGGGGGTCGAGAGCGACGACCGCCCCCGCGCGCTCGCCCAGGGAAGCCTCCGCCGCCATTTGCAGGTCCAGGTCGATGGTCAGGCGCAAGTCGTTTCCGGGATGTGCGTCGATGGTCGATAGCACCCCGACTTCTTGCCCCCGGCTATTCACCACCACCCGCCGCATGCCATCACGGCCGGAGAGGATCCGGTTGTACTGCGCTTCGACGCCGAACTTTCCCATGACGTCGCCGGGGCGGTAGGACGAGCCGAGCTTGGCGATCATGTCCTCGGGAATTTCCCCCACATAACCCAGCAGCGCCGCCGCTACCTGCTGCTTGGGGTAGAGCCTCTGCTGGACCTGAATCAGGTCGAGTTCGGGATATTCCACGCGGTGAGATTCGACGAAGGAAATGTCCTCGAGGGTGGCGGCCTGCTTGAGCAGCACGGGCTGGAAGCGCGGTAGGCTGGCCGTGCGTTCGAGCGTAGCCCGGAGTTCCTCGGGGTCCAGTTGCAGCCCCCGCGCCATTCCCGCGACTTGCTCCGGCGAGAAGTCCGCCACCGACTCGCGCAGCAACTGCACGCTGAAGGCCGGGAAGTTGTCCGCCAGCACGCGCCCGTCGCGGTCCAAAATGCGCCCGCGCGGCGCGATGACCGGCAGGGTGCGGGTGCGGTTGCGTTCCGCCAGATCCAGATACAGCCGGTGTTGTCCAATTTGCAGCCGCCAGTATCCCACCAACAAGCCAAGGAAAGTCGCGGCAATCACATACTGAAGGAAAGCAATCTTCCACGCGGGAGGGCGTTCATCACTGGGAAATCGGACTTCCATTCTTGCTCATCATGCCGGGGCTGAATTTTAGGTAATGCACGACCTCAGTTTAATCACTCCGTCAACACGTGGGAAGCCGCGGTTCGCTTGCTCGGAACCGGCGTTCTCACCACCCCATGACCGTAGCACACCGCGGGTTCGAAGACAAGCGGCCCCGCGAGCCCGCTTGACAATATGTACAGGAATACTGTACGCTCATGATGGGAGGCGAAGGCGATGCTGGAGACTACTTACACGAGCTTGCGGGAACGGCTGGCTTCGGTCCTGGACCGGGTCGCCAACGATCAGGAAGTGGTGATTGTGCGGCGCCGGGGCGCCAAAGACGTGGCCTTGATTCCGGCGGAGGAGCTGGCCAGCCTGATGGAAACCGCCCATTTGCTGCGCTCCCCAAGGAATGCCGAAAGGCTGCTGGCAGCGCTCCGGCGGGCCACGGGGCGCAAAGGTAAGCCGGAATCCGTCGACAAGCTGCGGCGGGAGGTGGGTCTTGGCGCGGCCCACTGAGCGCCAGGCCGTCTTCCACCCGGAGTTTCGTGACGATCTGAGAGGTTGGGTGGCGAGCGACCGGAAGGTGGCCCTTCGGGTTTTGGACCTTGTGGAAGCGGTCATGAGGGATCCGTTCACCGGCATCGGCAAGCCGGAACCGTTGAAGTTCGTGCTCGCCGGCTGCGGGTCGAGGCGGATCACACAGGAGCACCGGCTGGTGTACAAGGTCAGCGAGAATCGAGTCGATTTCCTCCAGGCCCGCTACCATTATTGAAATGCGGGCGGCGTGGATCACGGCGGCAAATATGAAAGGGCACCGCGGCGACCCGCTTCTCGCCCGGCTGTCGCTCGCGATAGGGTTTGACCTATGTGCATGGGTGACGCATACTTGGCGATTTACTCAGCCAAGCTTTGGTCACAGGCCGCCGCTGCGGCGGGAGTCAATCTCTATCGTCCCGCATGACCGATCCCGTCTCCTGTCCCTTGCCGCCGAACCAGGAAGCGTAGGGGCGCCCCTCGTGGGCGCCCTGAAGCCGGCCCTGCCGACGGGGAGGGCAGGCACGAGGCCTGCCCCTACGTCGTGATCGAGTTCCGCAAGATGTAGGGGGACGGCTTGCCGCCCCCTGCTTTCGCATTCACCCTGCGGAACGCCGGGTAGGGCAAGCCCGGCATCTCGTGATTGCCTTCACCCGTTCGAATGGCGCCTGAGGTTGTGTGACCCGGAGGTGGCCACGATCAACTCGTCTTGGGAATTGACCGTGCGTTCGTCATCGAAGGGAAGGCCCGCGGTCACAAAGGCAGTGACCGATGGCTACTCGCTTAAAGTCATGCTAGACTTTAGTGACGGACGCCGGAGGGAGGTTGAAGTCATGCCGAGCCTATTGATCCATAGGGCCAGTGAGCTTAGAACCGAGACTCGCGCAGCTTTGGAAGCGGAGTTGGGGCGCTCCCTGCAAGACGATGAGGAAGTGAGTATCATGACCTTTGTCCCCCACGCCGCTCCCAGGGGAGAAGCTCGCCTGGAAGCCGGGCGCAATTTGCAGGACCACTTCCATCGGATTGACCAAAAACTAAAGGGCGCCTCTTCTGAGGAAACGGAAGAGGCCCTCGACGAGGCCATTCGCAACGTGCGTCCCGGATATCGGGAACGCGAGTGAGAATTGTTTTCGACACCAATGTCCTTGCCCGCGCCCACCAATTGGCCCACGGCCCTGCCCGCCGGGGATTACTCTTCGTGGCCACAGGCTCTGATGTTCTCATCCTGTCACAGTACTTGCTGCAAGAACTGCGGCGGATTCTGGCCTATCCAAGGGTACTGAAGAGTTCTGGCCTGACCGCAGTGGATATTTCCGAGTATTTGGATTATCTGGCGCGCGTTTCCACCCTCGTCCATCCGCTATCCGTGCCGGAGAAGGTGCTGAGAGATCCAGCGGACGAACCCGTGCTCGGTACCGCGCTGGCCGGGAACGCCGACGTCATCTGTACCCGATGGGAATTGACCGTGGGTTTGTCATCGAAGGAAAAGCCCACGGCTGCGAAAAGCAGTGACCATGCCCGCTCGCGTCCCGTCAAGCTGGCACTTTGGAGACTTGATAAATGGCGGGCCGGAAGGTGGGGGGAGGAACCGGTTTGCCCTCAGCCTTGGCAGCTTCGATCCAAGCAGCCTTGGCCTTAAGAACTTCCGCCAAAGCCTGCTCCGGCGTATCGCCAAAAGCGGCGCAGTGGGGAAGGTCGGGGATGTCGGCGATATATCCGTCGTCTTCATCGCTGAAAAAAACCTTCATGTGGTAGTCTTTCATTCCACGCCGCCCAAAGACAGATTACACCGCTCCACGAGGTCGAGCAACGATTCTCAATTTTTCTTCGGATTCGCGATAAAGCCCATCGGCCCCTTTTTTCGCACCCGTGGCCGCTCTGTGAGCTGCCGGAGAACGTCAAATACCACCTTGAACTGCTTGTCGTATTTCTTCTCCATCGCTTCCAGCTTGGCGGCCAGATCCTTGTGCGTGGCCAGGATGTAGCGCAGGCGCGCGAAGGTTCGCATGATGGCGATGTTCACCTGTACGGCGCGGCTGCTGTTCAACACACTCGAAAGCATGGCGACCCCTTGTTCAGTGAACGCGTAGGGGAGGTAACGCCTACCCCCCCGGCCACTTGGCTTTGACATTCCAATTTGGAATCTCAAAACTTTAGCCTCTTCTTTGGTGAGTTGGAACATGAAGTCTTGAGGAAATCGGTCCAGGTTTCGTTTCACGGCCTTGTTGAGGTTGAACGTTTCTACCTGGTAGAGATCAGCCAGGTCACTGTCCAGCATAACTTTGCGCTCGCGGATGAGGTAGATCCGCCGCTCGATCACTTCCACCGGGACAATCTGTTGCTCAGGAGCCGGTTTCTTTACCATGCGGTAAGCCTACTCAATATCGGTGTTTTGTCAAACCACTTTCCTGTTTCTCTCTGCCACCGGTTCACTTCCGCGTCCTGCAGGGTTGCTCCACGCGCCATTAGCCGGGTAGGGCGGCCTGTTGTGGAGGCCGGCGCCTCTTGGGTGCGAATGGTGAGAAGTTCCGCAGACCTTCCGAGGAACGCCAAGTACGCGTACCTCCGCGCTACCCCGCTGTGGCTACCAGCTATTTGTAGATCAGTCCATGTGCAGCTTCATCGTCTTCAATCTTCTTTACCCATGCACGGAGATTCTCTTCGGTAAAGAATACCAGGTCCATTTCCTGATCCTCTCGCAGAAGCTTGAAGCCTTCATGGGCACTTTCAGGTTTATCTGGACCTGGAAATATTCTGCGCATATGGTTATTCATTTGCCATGCGAGTACGTCGGCCGCCTGAAGGGGTTTAAACTGAGCGCGATGCTCAAACGAATAACTATCTTCATCCTCCATTCCAAGTCTCTTTGCCCAGCCCTTTTCCATTGTGTCTAAAATCTGACTTATTTCTCTTCTTTTCGGACTGCCGGGTTCTTCCCAATCAAACACTACCCGCATTGGAAGCGAAATAAGGCTCTTTTCCCGCCATCTTTCCAACTTTATGATGCACTCCCATACCGCAAACGGATAGTGTCCTCCGTGATATCGGCGCATCCGTTCTGGAACCAGATCATCGTATAACTGCTTTGGAACAGCACACGCAATTCCAATTCTTTTGTTCTCGTTGATGATTTTCGCGAGCCTAGCGTAAACGCGATCCTTTTTTGAATTATCCCAATCGTCATAAGGCTCGTGTCCTTGGTCCCGAGGCGCAACGAACTCCGCCATATGAAACACGTCAAAACCCTCTTGGTTCCTTGCGCAATCCCATTCGTTTACGAAATTCTCCCATCCCCGTTTTGTAGAGACGTAGCAAGCTGCAATCGCAATATCGGAACTGCTATTAGTTCCGCTGTCGTCGAAGTAGACTTGAAACATTGTAGCCATCCACTAGGTTCCAGATTATCCAATCCAACCCTGCTCTCTTGCCTTATCGATCAGGATTCCTACGTTCCTATCGTCGATTGAAGGCAGAGGGAGAGGTAAAGACGCGGGCCAATCATCTAACCGACCAATCGACACCGTTTCCTTAATCGCAACCTTTGCTATTGCCTCCAGATCCTGGTCTGAGGGGGAGCGCCCAAGATCGCCTGCAATCGGAACGAGGATGGTGTTCGAAAAAGGCTGGATGAGATGAAAAGCCTCCTGCTCGCCGTTCACCTTCACCTCGAGGGCACACATTCTAGAATCTGATTGCTGCGTCCATTGGGGGTTGCCGAAGCTCTCTACTTTTCTCCTCGGATTCATCCGTTCCTCCATCACGGGCGTGTGGTTGCTCACTGTTGATTCACCCGCTGCACCAGTCGCTCATAGTTTTGCCTATAGGTCGTGTTGTTGGGGTCAAGCATATAGGCCGCGCGGTATTCCTCCAGGGCTCCCTGCAGGTCGCCCTTCCTTCCCAGTCCGACGCCGAGGTTGCAGTGCGCGGCGGCGTTATTGGGGTTCAGGCGCAGCGCTTCGCGCTCTTCAGCGATCATTCCATCCCAGTCCTGCTTGTCTCCAAGCGCGGCGCCGAGGTTGACGCGTGCGTCCTCATTCTTCGGATTTAGCCGTAGAGTCTCGCGGAATTCACCGACCGCCCCGTCGAGGTCACCCTTGTCTTTGAGGGCATTGCCGAGGTTGTTGTGCGCCAGCTCATAATTGGGGTTCAAGCGCAGCGCCTCGCGGTATTCCGCGATTTCTGCATCCCGGTCGCCCTTGTGTCCAAGCGCGATCCCGAGGTTATAGTGAGCCTCTGCAAGGCTTGGGTTTAAGCGCAGCGCTTCGCGCTCTTCAGCTATCTCCCCGTCCGTGTCGCCCTCGGCTCCCAGCGCGGCACCAAGACTGGCGTACGCCGCTTCGTAACTCGGGTTCAACCGCAGGGCTTCTCGGTATTCCGCAATTTCTCCATCGCGGTCGCCCTTGTGTCAGAGCGCGATCCCAAGGTTTGTATGCGCCCACTCATTATTTGAGTTCAATCGCAACGCTTCGCGCGCTGCGGACGCGGCATCGTCCCACTTCTCCTGCTGATTCATGACATAGGCAGCCCCGCGAAAATGTCGCCGTCTTCAGAGTCAACCAGCAAGGCCGCGCGATATTCCTGTTCAGCCTTAGAATACTGCCCTCTCTGCTCCAGTGCCGCTCCGTGCGCCATGTGTTGCCGGACTTCCGTTTGCCGCGCCTGGATCGCCGGATCAACGGTTGCGGGCTTCGTTACCTTGGCGCTCTTCAGCGCGCTAATGAGTTCGTCCTCGCCACCGGCCAAGCGCACTTCCTGAAGGTAGTCATCCGTGGGTTCAAAATCGATTCCGCGTTCCTCGACCAGCATGGAGACTCGGTGGCTCGGCACTTGGCCCGCCAGCAGGGCGAAAACCTGCACTTGGTTCAGCGGCTTCTTCGCGCTCGCGGGCGGGATGGCAGTTGTAGCGCCGCCCTTGAGGGCGGCATCCCGTAGCGGCGGCTTTACGCCGCCATGGCGAGGTAAACTCGCCGCTACGTCAGCATGTGCCGGGCTCAAGCCCGGCGCTACGGCGGCGCGCAGCGCCTTAAGAAATGCCTCGCTCGCGCCTGCGGCCTTGAGGGTTTGAATAAAGTCCTCAGACGGGGCGAAATCAATCCCGCGCTGCTCGATCAGCTTGGCGCCCGACTCGTCTCCGAACCCGTCGCGCACCATGCTTACGACCTGCTCCTGGGTAAAGGGCTTTGCCGGGCTCAAGCCCGGCGCTACAGGCTTCTGCTGCGCCCGCAGGGGCAGCATCAGAATCAATCCTGTGACGAGCATAAGAATGATTACGATCGGTCGACGCCGCATGGGCACCTCACGCGAGCGGGAATCACGACGATGTTGTGCGGGCATTCTATCATGGGAAGTTCACGCATTCTGGTCACTTCTCTGAGCGCCGCCAAGAAAAGATTCACCACGGAGGCACAGAGATCACAGAGAAAAGTACTTCTGCTGGCGCGGGTAGAGACGGCCGTTCCTTGTTTGTTGACCCGCCCTCTCTTTCTCCGCCCCATCTCCGTGACCTCTGTGCCTCAGTGGTGAATCTCTTTACCGCCGAGACGCGGATGCACTTGCACTTGTTTTCCGGAGTGGTACAATCACCCCAGGATCCAACCCCCGCCGATGACGTATTCTTGTGTGCATTGTGAATGGAGGTGTGCCGGCAGGATCATGGTCCTTATCCGGCACAATAATACGATGGACAACCAAGAGGGCAAGAAAGAGCTGGTGGGCAAGGGTGTAATGGGGCTCCTCGTGGGACTGTCTTTGCTGGCGGCGGGAATCTGGTCGGGCCGCCAACTTCACATTGTTTGGAATATCTGGCCGAGCACCGATGGCGTGGTGGTGCGCGGCGCCGTGCAGGAAGTATTGCAGGTTCCCTATGCCCGGGGTGGAATGCCGATTCGCCGTTACACCCCGAAGATTGCATTTCACTACCTGGCGAACGGCAGGGATTACACCACCGAGGCTCCCTCGGTTTACACCGCCGACACTTACGAAAAGGCCGCGGCGAATCTGGCTCGGATGTACGCTCCGGGGACGCACCACCCCATTCGCTACAATCCTCGCGACCCACGCGACATTCGTTTTGGCGTCATCGAGTTTGACTCGCTGGCGTTTTCATTCCTGCTGCTGATCGGAGGCGTCGTGCTTTCGACGGCAGGATTAAACTCGCTGGTGATGGGGTACGCGCAAGGCGCGGAACTTGCACCCGCGAAGGAGCAGAGGATTCCCGCCACCGTGCTGCCTTTTGTGGACCGGGCGCGGCGGGAGCCTTCGGCAGCCACGCTTCGTTGCCCCGCCTGCGGCAGGCCGGTCAGTGTGACGGAGGAAACCTGCCCCAACTGTCTGAGGTTCTTGCGCGCGGCGTGAGGAATTGTGGCTAATTCCCGGCGGGGGCCCGTGACGGGTTCAGGGCGTCAATCAGGTCATCGGCGCCCCCCGCGGTGCGGATTTCCTTCAAGTCTTCCGGGGTGGGGACAAACTTGAGGCCGCGCTCCTGCACCAGTTGGGCCACTCGGGCGCTGGGCACGTCACCTTGCAACAGGCCGAGGATTTCAGCCTTGCCCAGACCTTTGGAATTGATGGGTTCGGCGGGCGGCGCTTTGGGTGCGGAAGAAGTGAGGCGAGCCACGAAGGCCACTTTGGCTTCGCCGCGGGCGCCATTGAGGGCGCTTACTTCAAAGCGATTTTCACCGGGCTGGAGCGCGATGGGGTCAGACCTGAATTGGGCCGCCTGCGCGCTGGTGGGGCGCATGGTCGCTGACTTCCCGTTGATGGTGACGACGGGAATTCCGGAAGCGTCCATCACCACGCCGCGGATGACGAGGGGAGAGCCGGCAACCTCCACGGTTTGACCCTCGCCGGCGGCGGGGGGATCAATCAAGACAATGGTGGGCGGGACGGCGGGCGCCGGCGCCGTGACGGTTACGTAAACGCTGGCCGCCTTTGTCCCCGCCGCGCCGGTAGCCGTCAAGGCGTAATTCGTGGAGTCTTGCGGCACTACCGAAATTCCTCCCGCCGCGGCCACGCGGCCGACGCCGGGCTCAAGGTCCAGGCTGGTGGCGTTGCTCGAATTCCAAACCAGCGCTACGGGCCGGCCCTTTTCCACCGCGGGGGGCTCGGCGTGTAAGCTGACATCGACGGAGGCAGGGGCGGGCGGTTGCACGGTTGCCAGGATGGCGTCAAAATTCTGTAGGGTGCGCTGGATGACCAGCGTTCCCGCGAGGTTTATTATCCCGGCCTCCTGGAATTGGCGCGGCTTTTCCATCGTCCCCCACTGGTCCTGCGGCAAGTAAATAATCTGCGGGTTTCTATTGGAGAAGAAGATTAGCAGGGTGCTCCCTTTGAGTCCGTTGGCTCTTATTTCCCTCGAACTGACCTCAAACCCCTCGCTGCCGGCGTAGCTCGCCGGGGCAACCAGATACTGACTCTCTCCTGGCGCAAACCTTCGACCGCCGGGGGTCTTGCCCGACCTTCCCGAGTTGACCACCGTGTAGGTGACGCCACTCCGCGCGACATCGAGCCACCCGTAAGATACGGAGGATTCCCAAACCGCCACTGGATACCGCAAAGTTGGGTTGGAGTCGGCGTTCAACAATTGAGGCTTGGGCCCCTCACCGGCTTGCGGAGTGGGAGAGTCTCTCCTGGCCTGGGCCGCCCTGGCGATTTGCCCGGCTTCGGCATTTAGAAAAGGAAACAGCAGAAAGATGACCCACAGCAAACAAGTACGGCGGATATAGAACACGGTATGCATAGCACACCCACCATGCGAGGAATGCGAGCGGATTATAGCTTAGCGGGCCTGGCGAACTTAGTCAGTAGTACTTTGGTAAGCGTCCGTATCGTGGGGAGGGCGGGGTTACCGGCGGTGGAACAAATTCCCGGGCAGGGTGGGCAGGCGCAACTGGGACGATTCCCAGCCCTCGGGAATCGGTGTCCAATCGCGCGAGAAGAAATCGGTGGTGGTCAGACTGATCAGGATGGCGAGCCAGAGGAGCGCCGACAGCAGCACCACGCGCATCACGCGCGGGCTCCAGCGCAAGTGCATGAAGAAAAGCGCCACCAGCGTCGCTTTGCAGCAGGCGATCGTGAGCGCCACGATGGTGTTCCATGGGCCCAGGTCCACATACGCCATGCCGGTGGTGAGGGCGGTCAGCGCCAGGAGCAAGCCGAAAACGATGAAGTAGGTTTTCTTCGGAACCACGTGACCCTGCATTCAGTATCGCCCTCCGATTAAATACAGAAGCGGGAAGAGGAAAATCCAGATGATGTCCACGAAATGCCAATAGAGGCCGGCGGTCTCCACGGCATTGTAGCGATCCGGTCCGAAGCGGCCTTTCCCTGCCTGCACCAGCAACACGCTCAGAACTCCCACGCCCACCACCATGTGCAGCGCGTGAACGCCCGTCATCAGGAAGTAGAAACAGAAAAACAATTCCACGGATTTGGCGTCGAGTTGGTTATAGAGGAAATTCAAACCGGGCGCCAAGCCTTCCACGTAATCGTGCCGCCATTCGAGGGTCAGTTTGATCATGACGAACGCCAGTCCCAGCGCGATCGTCAGGATCAGGAAGGCGACGAGCAAATTCCTTTTTCCCATTTGCGCGGCGCGCACCGCCAGGGCCATGGTCAAGCTGCTGCAAATCAAAACCACGGTATTGAGGGCGCCGATGGTGACGTTCAGCATGTGGCTTCCCGCCGCGAAACCGGGCTGGTAGAGGTTGCGATAGATGGCGTAACCCGCGAAGAGCCCGCCGAAGAACATCACCTCGGTGGCGAGGAAAACCCACATCCCAAGGCTGGCGGCCTCGTGCTGCTGCCCCAGATCCTCGAATTGGTGGGCGAGCGCGCTCGGGGCGTGACTGTCAGCCAACTTTAACCTCCTTCGCTCCGTAGGCGTAGGCTTCTTCCGTCACCACGGGCGTCTGCTCAAAGTTCTCGGTGGGGGGCGGCGAAGGCGTCTCCCACTCCAGCCCTTTGGCGCCCCAGGGATTCGGTCCCGCCACCGGTCCGTAGCGCATCGACCAGATCAAATAGACCAGGGGAATGGCATAGCCCACCGCCAGGATGGACGCGCCCGCCGATGACATGACATTCAACACCTGGAATTTCGGCGGGTAGATGGCGTACCGCCGGGGCATGCCGAGATATCCCACCATGTATTGCGGGAAAAAGGTTAGGTTAAAGCCGATGAAGATGATGGCCGCGGCCAGGCGCGCCCAACCGTCGGGATAAAGCCGCCCGGTGATCTTGGGCCACCAGAAGTGAAGAGCGCCCAGATATCCCATGACCGCGCCGCCCACCATGATGTAATGGAAATGCCCGACCACGAAGTAGGTGTCGTGCAGGTGGGTGTCCGTCGCGAGCGTCGCCAAAAAGAGACCCGTCAGTCCGCCCATGGTGAACAGGCCAATAAAGCCCAAGGCGTAAAGCATGGGCGCCTGGTAAGAGATGGAACCCTTGTAGAGCGTGGCCGTCCAATTAAAAACCTTGATGGCGGAAGGAATCGCCACCAGGAAGCTAAGGGCGGAGAAGATGATGCCGGCGTAAATCGATTGGCCGCTCACAAACATGTGGTGTCCCCAGACGAGGAAGGAAACCACGGCAATGGCCACGCTGGAAAAGGCCACAAAACTGTAACCGAAGATGCGCTTTTTCGCGAAGCACGCGATCAGTTCGCTGACCACGCCCATGGAGGGCAGAATCATGATGTAAACGGCCGGATGCGAATAAAACCAGAACAGGTGCTGGAAGAGGATGGGGTCGCCGCCCACGGCGGGATCGAAGATGCCGACGTGAAAGAGGCGCTCCACGGCCACCAGCACCAGGGTGATGGCCACTACGGGCGTCCCCAGAATCTGGATGATGCTGGTGGCGTACATCGCCCAGAGAAACAGCGGCATGCGGAACCAGGTCATGCCGGGCGCGCGCATCTTGTGAATCGTGACCACGAAATTCAGGCCGGTGAGGATCGAGGAGAAGCCGGACACGAACACTCCCAGCGCGGCGGAAAGCACGTTGGTGTTGACGTAGGTCGTGCTCAGCGGCGTGTAGAACGTCCAGCCCGTATCCACACCACCCCCGATCACAGCGTACAGGGTCAAGGCGCCACCCAGGACAAAGATGTACCAACTCAGCAGGTTCAGCTTGGGAAAAGCCAGGTCGCGGGCGCCGATCATCATGGGTACCAGGAAGTTTCCGAACACCGCGGGGATGGAGGGAATCATGAAGAAAAACACCATGATGATGCCGTGCATACTGAAGAGCTTGTTGTAAGTACCCGGTTCGAAGATCGCGCCATTGGGCTCGATCAGGTGGAGCCGAATCAGCACCGCCGCGATGCCTCCCACCACAAAGAACAAGGTGATCGACGCCAAGTAGAGAATCGCGATGCGCTTGTGGTCCGTCGTCAGCAGCCACGATTTGATGCCGTAATGGGCATTCAAATAGTGCACGCGAGTATCAAGATTCTCACCTGCCGTTGCCATTATTTCAGTGCCTTCCCTTCTTGCGACCCGTTGCGCCGGCTTCCAGCCGGCAACCCGCTTTGATGTAACAAGGGCCGGCAAGATGCCGGCGCTACATTGCCCTTACTTCACCGCTTTTCCTTCTTGCGGGGTTAAAGACTTAATGTACGCGATCAGTTGCAGCAACTGTTCTTCCGTAACCTGCCCCTTGTAAGTGGGCATGATGGGCCGATAGCCCTCGACGATTTTGGCGGAGGGATAAAGAACCGATTCCCGCAGATAAACGTCGTCCGCCACGACCGTCGAGCCGTCACTCAGTTTTACGGGTTTGCCATAAATACCCGTCAGGGGCGGCCCCTTGCCCGTGCCGTGGCAGGTGATGCAGGCCAGTTGATCGTAAAGCTTGGCGCCCGACTGGGCCATGGTTCCGCCGCGAATTCCCCCGCTCAACCACTGCTCGTATTCGGTGGGCTCCATCACGATCACTTCACCCTTCATCAGCGCGTGGTTGGTGCCACAATACTGGTCGCAGTACAGATCGAACCTGCCGGTCTTGGTCGCCTGAAACCACAGCGAGGTGTACATTCCGGGCACCGCATCTTTCTTGACGCGGAAGGCGGGCACGGAGAAGTCGTGGATGACGTCCTCGGAGGTCATCGTCAGCTTGATGGGCTGGTTCACCGGGACGTGCAGCTCATTGATCTCCTCCACGCCTTCGGGATGCTGCAATTTCCACATCCACTGCTTGCCCACGACGAAGATTTCCGTGGACGCGGCGGGCGGGCGGGAATTGCGGATGAAAAGGCTGGTGCCCCACAGGAATACCACCACCACCAGTCCCAGAGGGATCAACGTCCAGGCAATTTCCAGAGGGAGGCTTCCCTCGATCTGCTGCGGCTGCTCCTGCTCCGAGCGGCGCCGGTAACGCAGGGCAAAGTAAAAGATGGTCAGAAAGATGACCGCGGTGAAAAAAAGGTCAATCGCGGTGAGGAAGTAATAGAGATAATCCACTCCCTGCGCGATGGTGGACGCTTGTTCCGGCCTGATTTGGAACCCTTGCCACATGCTGTTATGTCACCCTCGACATTTTGGATTTTAGATTTTGGATTCTGGATTTTGGATTAATGAACTCACTTGTCCGCTCTCCCTTTTCCCTTCATAATCGCCAGTTCCAATCCAAAATCCGAAGTCGCGGAACCAAAACCCACAAATCGTAAATCCTCAATCCAAAATCGAAAATCCAAAATCTAAAATTTGCCCTGCCGCCCGCCTCGCGCAAGGGCAAAAATCAACGTCCCCATGGAGAGGAGGGTAATCACTCCGGCAATTTTCAGCACATGCGAAACCACCATGCTGTACTTTCCCGCCGCCGGATCGTACTCACAGCAATAGAGCAGGACGGCGTCGACGGGATTCCCGATCTTCTCGCTGGAGGCCTCCACCAGCGCCAGGCGGATGTCTCGCGCCGGATAGAGAATCCCATAAAAATAGCGAGAAACCTTCCCCTGGGGAGTCAACACGATGATGCCGGTGGCGTGCGCGAACTGCTTGGTTTCCGGAATGTAGTTGTAGTGAAATCCCACGGCCTGGGCAAGAGCGCGAATCGAGGGCTCATCGCCCTCCAGGAAATGCCAGCCTTGCTTGGCGGCGGGGCGCCCATAAAGGCCTACATAGACAGCCTTTTTCCCCATAGCCATCGCGGGAGTCTCGGTGGGATCAATGCTCACAGTCACCACTTCGTATTGCTCCCCGAGGTTGAACTTCACATCCCGCAGAGCATTCAAAAGGCCATTTTCCGCCATCGTGCACAGCATCGGGCAACTGTAATAAACCAGCGAAAGGATTACCGGCTTCTTGCCGAAATAAGAACCCAGGATCACGGTCTGGCCGGTTTCATCGCGAAACTTCAAGTCGAGCGGCACTTGGTTGTTCAAGCGCTGGTCAATCCCCACCCCGCGCAACTGCGGAGGCGTGACCGAGGCGTTGTCCTGTCCCGCCGCTCCCACTGCCAGGCTCAAGAGGAGAAGGTTGAGTTGGGCCGCCACCCCCACGCGGCGAAGGACATGCATTCGCCCGCTTGGCGTCTCGAGCTGCGGCATCCGACACTTGGTGATGACTTGCATATTTACCGCTTCCCCTCCGCGCCCCCAGGAGTGAGCGCAGCCTGATGATTCGCCGATAGCCCCGCAGGCGGGGGCTTTTTCGTCCGGCCGCCCCCCGCTGAGGAATGGCCACGGACCGGGTATCCTTTTTGCAGAAGCAGATCCATCGCGCGATCAACCGGAATTCTTACAAGGCCGGCATGGGGGTCTACCCAACCGTAACCCTCCAGAATCTTCTCTTGGCCTGTGCGATAGCTCTGCAAGTCGAGCGGCGCCGTGGTTTGCAGGCGCGGCTCGGGAGGCAAAGCGCGGACGTCTTCAAAGGGCGAAGCCGGCGGCCCCAGGGGTTGGTGCCGGACAAAAAAGTGAAACACGAAGGCGCTGCCCAGCACACCCAACACGATCAATCCCACCACTCCCCCGGCAAAGGCATACAGCCGCCCTACGCTCACATCGGAGTCTTCATAGCCGCGTTGGGAATGTTCCGGTTCTTTAACAGGTTCAGACATGAAGCACGTTTTCCCTAACCCCTAATCCCTAACCCCTGCCCTTAAGCATGCTGCATTATTTCCTTCAGGCGCGAATCGTGCAGGGGCAGCAGTGGCCGTGCCTTCAATTGCGAGGTGAACCGCCACAGCCACAATCCGCCAATCCCCAGAATCGCCAGCCAATCCGTCAGGTGGAATTCCGGTCCCGCGTGGTTAAAAGCCGGCGTCAAGAGCCAGAAAATATCCACCAAGCTCATTACGATGAGGCCCGCCGCCACCCAACCCAGAGTCTCCGCGCGGCGCTTGACTGAGCGCGTAAGCAACAGCAGGAAGGGCACCGCGAAGTGGAAGATGATCAAGCTCAAGGCCACACTGGTCCAGCCTCCCCGCGCGCGGGTCATGTACCAGGGGATTTCCTCCCGTAGGTTTCCACCCCAAATAATCAAGAACTGTGAAAAGGAGAGGTATGCCCACAACATCGTGAAGGTCAGGAGCAAGTTGCCCCAGTCGTTGAGGGTCTGCCGCGAGACCAACTGCGCGAGCGATTTATCCTTGGGGAGGAGAATCGCCGTCACCGTTACCACCGACATCGCCGCCAAGGCTTCGCTCACCATGAAAATCATGCCGTAGATGGTCGATGTCCAATGCGGTTCAAGCGACATCACCCAATCCACGGAGGCAAAGGTGACCGTCAGGCCGAAGATCAGCAGTCCCGGCGCACTCAGGGTCTGAAGGCGAGGGGTCAGGCCGGCGTCGCCCGTTTCATCCTGCTGTCGCGACCACTTGTTCAGAAAATAGGTGAGCGAAAGCCAAAGGGAAAAGTAAATCACGGCGCGCGCCACGAAAAACGGTACGTTGAGATAGGGGTGCTTATATTGCAGCAGAGCATCGGCCTGAACTTTAATGGGGTCAGCCCAACTGTAAAGCACCGGCAACCGGAAGAGAATGGGCAACACCAGCACGGCCATCAGAAAGAAAGTCTTTGTCCCGGATTCGAGTGGGCGGCGCAAGGGGAATCCCCACGTGCCCCCCACCAGATGATGAAGCATCAGGATGGCGAAGCAACCGAGCGGCAATCCGATCCAGAAAACGAAGGCCAGAAGATACGAGCGAAAGAACTGGGTGGGGTCGCGAAAACCCAGCGCCGCGCAGAGCACCAGCAATGCCAAACCGCCCACCAGCGCGGGCTTCTCCAGGCGTTCGATTCCGGACATGGATGTTTCAGCCGTGTTCATTTTGCTCCGCTCGTCAGTTGCTGGCGCTCTTCAGCCGGTACATCATCGAGTGTGGCGTGCTGGCTCAGTTGCAGCGCGCGGATGTATGCCACGATGGCCCAGCGATCTTCCGGCGAGATTCTACCCGCGTAGCTGTACATGGCGCCGTAACCTTCCGTCATCACTTCGAAGAAATGTCCCGCCGGCGCCTGGCGCAGACGCTCAATGTGGTAAGAAGGCGGAGGCGGAAATCCCCGCTGCACGATCATTCCCCGCCCGCTGCCCGTGTAATCGTGGCAGGGGGAACAATAGATGTTAAACCGGGCGCGCCCGCGCTCCAGCACTTCTCGCGTGACCGGGAAGGGAAACTGGTCCGCCAGCACCCCGTTTACCCGGCCCGTATAAAGCAGCTCGTCGGTGCGCATGTGCCCACGCGCCACCGTGTCAGGAATCTCCGGGCGGTTGGCGCGTCCGTCCTGGAAAAACTTACTGCCGTCGTCGGGTTTCAACTTGGGCTGCACGTGCATGTCGACGCGGCAACCCCAGGCGACGACCGCGGCCAGAACTGCGAGCGCCCATCGCGCCCACGCCTGAGGGGTTCGATTTTTCCCGCCGCTAGACCTCAATTTCCGATACCTCACGAGGCTGCAAGGTTTGTAAGAACTCCCGCGTCTTCTGCGCGTCGAATTTCGCGTCCCGCGCCTTGATGCAAAGAAAGAATTTATTGCGCGTGGCCAACTCGAAGCGTGGCGCGTTAAACACCGGATGGTACGGCGTCGGCAATCCGTTCAGCGCCAGCATCCCAAACACCGTCGCCAGCCCCGCGCACAGGATGGTCAACTCAAAGGTGATGGGGATAAACGACGGCCAACTGTTGTAAGGCTTTCCACCAATGTTCAGCGGATAACCGATGACGCTGGGCCACCATTGGAGAAAGAACCCGCCGGAGCAACCGATCAACCCGCCGATCAAACAGATCAGGGGCACACGCGTTTTGTGAAAGCCGATGGCCTCCGCCAACCCTTCCACGGGGAACGGGGTGAAAGCGTCCATCTGGCGATAGCCCTCCGCGTAGGTGCGATGGGCGGCGCTCACCAGGTCGTCCGTCGTGTTGAATTCGGCCATCAAGCCGTAAAGCGGATGTCGTTTCATCAAATTAAGCTGTCAGCGTTCAGCTTTCGGCGATCAGCTAAAGCTCTGGCTGAAAGCTGATAGCTGATTGCTGATCGCTATATCTAATCCTTCTTCTCCTCCAATTCATGCGCCAGCCCGCGCATCTCAAAGATCGAGATCATGGGCAAATAGCGAATGAACAGCAGGAACAGGGTGAAGAACAATCCAATCGTACCCAAATAAGTTGCCCAGTCCCAGCGGGTCGGGTAATACATTCCCCACGAGGAGGGCAGAAAATCGCGGTGCAGGCTGGTTACCACGATTATGAAGCGCTCCAGCCACATGCCCGTTTGGACCACCAAGGAGATCGCAAAGAGCGCGCCCACGTTGCGGCGGATTTTGGAAGACCACAGCGTGCCGAGCGGGATCACGATGTTGCACAGGATCAGGAGCCAATAAACGGGGGCGTACGGGCCGGTCATCCGGTTCATAATCATATAGCGGTCGTAAGTATTCCCACTGTAAAACGCCATGAAGGTTTCCATCATGTAGCCGTAGGCCACAATGAGGCCCGTGGCCATCAGGATCTTCGCCATGTTGTCGAGATGCCGCAGGGTGACGAAGTCCTCCAAGCCGTAAAATTTGCGCAGAGGTATGGCCAGGGTCAAAACCATGGCGAAGCCGGAATAGATGGCGCCGGCTACGAAGTAGGGTGGAAATATGGTGCTGTGCCAGCCCGGAATAACCGCCAAGGTGAAGTCGAAACTCACCACCGTATGCACGGACACCACCAGGGGCGTGGCCAATCCGGCGAGCAGCAGGTAAGCCATTTCGTAACGATGCCAGTGCATCGCCGAACCGCGCCAGCCCATGGCCAGAAAGCCGTAAACCTTGCGCGGCAGGCGGTCTTTGGCGCGATCGCGTAACGTGGCCAGATCAGGGATTAAGCCCACAAACCAGAACAGCAGGGAGATGGTGGCGTAGGTTGAGACTGCAAACACGTCCCACACCAGCGGACTGCGGAATTGCGGCCAAGTCCCCATGGTGTCGGGGTAGGGCAGCAACCAGAAGAACAGCCATGGCCGGCCCATGTGCAGAAGTGGGAACAGACCGGCCGAAGCCACGGCAAAAAGCGTCATGGCTTCCGCAAAACGGTTGATGGATTGCCGCCATGCCTGACGCATCAACAAAAGGAAGGCGGAAATCAGCGTGCCCGCGTGCCCGATTCCGATCCACCACACAAAGTTGACGATGGCGAATCCCCAACCGATGGGGATGTTGATTCCCCAAATCCCCACGCCCACCAACAGCAGGTAGCCAATGGCCACATTCAAGAGCATGAAGAGCGCGAAGGCGATAGCAAACCCCAACCACCACCCGCGCCGGGTCTTTTGCAGGAGGACGATGGCGCTGATTTTATCGGTGATCGTCGCGTAGGTGTGCCCCGGCGCGAGAACCGGAGCGCTTGCACCTGCCGCCGGCGTATTTTCGAGTCCGTCAGCACCCACCTCTTACTCCTTAATCTCCGGGTTGGGATTCCGCAGCTTGGCCAAATAGGTCGTGCGCGGTCGCGTGTTCAAGTCCGTCAAGAGCCCGTAGTTTCGCGCTTGCCCTTTCATCTTCGCCACGCGGCTGTTGGGATCGTTGATGTTGCCGAAAACGATTGCCTGGGCCGGGCAGGTCTGCTGGCACGCCGTCAGGATTTCTCCGTCGCGCAACTCCCGGTCTTCTTTCTCCCCCGCGATCTTCACTTTGTTAATGCGCTGGATGCAGTAAGTGCATTTCTCCATCACGCCCCGGCTGCGCACGGTCACATCTGGGTTGCGCAGCGGTTCCAGGCTTGGCGTGGTCCAGTCAGAAAAGAGTTGGAAGTTGAAGCGCCGGACTTTGTACGGGCAGTTATTGGAGCAGTAGCGCGTGCCGACGCAGCGGTTGTAAATCATTTCGTTCAGCCCCTCGGGGCTGTGTACGGTGGCTCCCACCGGGCAAACGTACTCGCAGGGCGCGTTTTCGCAGTGCATGCACGGAACCGCCTGGTGGTAAACCTGGGGATTCTCGAGGCCGCCCTGGAAGTACGTGTCCACGCGTATCCAGTGCATCTCCCGGCCGCGCGAGACCTGGTCTTTTCCCACCACCGGAATATTGTTCTCCGACTGGCACGCCACCACACAGGCATTACATCCAATACAACTATTCAAATCGATGGACATGCCCCAGGAGTTGCCCTCGTATTTGTAATCGGGGTAGATGGAAGGTCCGTTCTCTTCGCCATCCTCGCGGATCATTTCGGGGTTCTTGCGGAATTCTTCCAGCGTCGCCCCGCGCACCAACTTCCGTTGCAGAGCCGCCACGCTCTCCTCTTCGCGCTCTTCGCCTTCTTTGCCCATAATGTGGTGGTGCTGGGTCGTGACCAGCAGGTAGCTCCTCCCGGTTTTCTCGACCTCGGCGCTGCCGATCCAGGTGTTTTCCGTTGTCGAAAGCAGGTAGGCGTTGAAGCCTTTTCCCGTGCCCACGTGGCCGGCCCGGGTGCGTCCATAGCCCAGGTGCAGGGTAAGGGAATCATCGGCGTGGCCGGGGGTAATCCAGATGGGCGCCTCCAGCGCGTGCCCGCGGCCGCTCAATTTCACCACATCGCCCGAGGTCACACCCAGCTTCCGGGCGCTCGCGGGACTGACCAGCGCGGCGTTGTCCCAAGTCAGCTTGGTGAGGGGCTTAGGTAGTTCCTGCAACCAGCCATTGTTCGCGAAACTGCCATCCCCAATCGCGGGATCAGGACGCAACACAATTTCGATACCGCCCGCGTTCACCCCACCCGCATTTGCCGCCGCGGTCGAGAGCGACGGGTTGAGCTTGACCGGCTTGGGAGCGAAGGCTGAATCCGCAATCACCCCGTTATTCAGCGAGGTCTGCCAGAACTTTTCGAAATCGGCTCCCGGTCTCTGCCGTTGCCAATAGCTGCGGACAACGTCATGCCCGGTAGTCCCCGGTTGTCCTCCCAGCACTGCCAGGATTTCATGCGCCGACTTGCCGTCATACAGCGGCGCAATCATAGGCTGGATAATACTCAGCGTACCGTCATAGGCGCGCGCATCCCCCCAAGCTTCCAGGAAGTGAGTTTCCGGAATGTGCCAATGGCATTGTTCGGCGGTTTCGTCCTGATAAAGGCTCAGGTGAACACGCGTTCCCACTTTGAGAAGGTTGTCCTTAAAGTGCAGATCAGCCGGGGCGTTGTAAACCGGATTCACGCCCAGCATGAAGAGGGTATCCACCTGGCCCGCGTGCATATCGGCCACCAGTTCCTTGAGCGATGCCAGGACGTTCACCGGGTTGGCTTCCACAGGATCCGTGTAGTGCACAGTTTTGCCGCTGTTGCCCAAGACGTCATTCATCGCGTGGGCCAGGGCGTGGACGGCGGGCGGCTGTTGCTCGCCGGCGATCACCAGGCATGCGCCGCGGTGCTTCTCCAGATCGCGCACCAGAGCGGGGATCCAGTTGGCCGGCAGGTGGGCGGGCGGGGCATTTCCCCCGGCTGAGATTTTGACCCCCAAGCCTTCCGCCAGAGCGCGGGCAAAGGCTTCCACGGCGCTCGCGCGCAACGGCAGGCGGTGATCCGCCATCGCTCCGGTGACCGTGGGCGTGCTTTCCACCACGTAGAGGCGGTTCATGGTGGACTCGGGTCCGCTGACGCGCCGCTTATCCGCGAAGTCGTGTGCATACCGTACCGCGCCCGGCCCGGCGCTGAGGAAGTCCGCGTCCAGGGAGACGACCACGCCCGCCCGATCCAAGTGGTATACGCTGTTGACGTACTCGCCGAAGGCCAGCTTGGAGCCTTCGCGGACTGTATCGCGGCAGAGCGGCTCATATTGATGCCACTTTGCCTGGGGGAATTGCGCAAGCACCGAGCGGATTTGGTCCGCCAGGGCGGGCGAAGTCACGTTGCCCGTAAGAATGCGCAGCCCCGCACCCTTCAGGGCAAGGAGATCGGCGCGCTTTTGGTCCATCGAGGTAAGGAACGTGCTCCAGTCCCCAATGCGGCCACGATAAATCACCACCTGGGCGCGATCGGGATCGTAAAGCGTCAGCACGGAAGCTTGCGCGAACACATTGGCGGCTCCCAGGCTGGCCGGGTGGCTGGGATTTCCTTCCGCCTTCGTGGGCCTGCCCATGTGACTTTCCACCAGCAATCCGGTAGCGTACCCCGCCAGGGGCATGGCGGTGGCGTAGAAGAGGGGCTTGCCAGGGACAAAATCCTCCGGCTGTTGCTGCGCGTAGGGAACGATTTTTTCGGTGGGCAACTTGGTGCAGGCCGTCAGACCCGCCAGCGCCGCGGACGCCCCCATCAGCTTCAGGGCGCTGCGGCGGCTCATGCCCTTTGCATCCGCGCGCGGGTCGTGCGGAAACTCGCACGCGAGGAAATCACGATACTCCGGCGTGCCCGCCAATTCTTCCAGGCCGCGCCAAACGCGCTTTTCCGGCGATTGTTCCAGCTTCGCCTGAATCTGCACGAGGTCGAGGGAGTTGCCGGGTTTTGGCTTGCGTTGCATAGGAGTTAGGTGTCAGGTGTCGGGTGCCAGGTGTCGGGTTTCCCGGCCCTGGATCTTAGGTGCAAAGTGCAAGGCATCAAGATTCTCGGCCCTGGCACCTGATACCTGACACCTGCCTTACCGATGGCACGTGTAGCAATCGGTTATTTGTTTCGGCTCCTTGATCTTGTATTCCTTCACCAGCCGCCGTCCCAATGCGAGTTGGTCGGGCGGTTCCGCGTAGTCGGCCTTGAAAACGTCTTCCCGGCGGCGCACGTGGCGCTCCGGGTATTTATGGCAATCGATACACCAGCGCATGTAGAGCGTATTGGCGCGGTAGGTCAGCGGCATCTCGCCGATCGGCCCGTGGCAGGTGGTGCAACCGACCCCTTTATTTAGATGAATGCTGTGGTCGAAGTAAACAAAATCCGGCACGGCGTTGACACGGGTCCATTCCAGCGACTTGTCCGTCGAGTAGCTCGCGCGCACAGGCTCCAGCATGGAACTATTCAGCCAGAGTTTGGAGTGGCAACTCATGCAGATCTGCGTGGTGGGTACACCCGCGTAGGAAGACTTCTCTACCGACGTGTGGCAATAGCGGCAGTCGATGCCGTCGTCGGTCACGTGATGCTTGTGGCTGAAGGGAACCGGCTGCTGTCGGGCCACGTTGACGTCGGTATAGTATGGGGATTGATTGATGGCAAAAATGATATACCCCAACCCTCCCAGGATGAAGACCGCACCATAGATCGTCACCTTGGAGATCGTGTTCGTGCTGCGATGGAAGATCTGCGCCATCGAACGATTTTGCCTGACGCCCCTGAGGAGAATTTGCCCCGGCAGCTATTCTTGCGGCGGTACGTCATACTGCGAGGTTGTTACTTCCCCGGAAAGGCGGTATCGAAATATGTTCAGCCCTGCTTGATTCCCCTGGGCGGTCGACCTAACCTTGCACGAAGGGAGTCCTGAAGACTTCTGGTTCACCAGCATCTTCACTTTGCACAGAATGTGCCCCAGAAGTAATAAATTATATTTTGCGTCGGATTTGTTTGTCAAAAGAAAATCGCGAACGCTATTGCAGCACCCACAGCATATCGCGATTTTGATGCGTGTCAATTCTATCCCGAAACGTGATATTGATTGACCGGCGTTTCGTCGTAGTGAGCGCGGGGCAGGGTGAAGAGTATCAAGACCCTACAGCTCGTCGGACTCGAACTTCTCCTTATATTCCATCTCATCCGGCTTGCCGCGCGCCTGCACGGTGATCTCAATCCTTCCCATGCGCAAGCCCGGACAGTAAGCGCTGATGGTCGCGTGGCCCGTCCGCTCCGTGGCCTGAAAAGCCATCCGGGCCATGCCGGCGACGGAGTCGAGCGTCCATCCCACCCCGTGCCCAAGCCAGGTTTGCCGCCGGAGTTCACCGGGCCCGGCGGAGGTGAAAGTGATGGGAACTTCCGCCCCCGGGACCAGCGTGCCGTTCTCGTCCACCACCCGCGCCGTTAGGTAGGCAAAGCTCTCCAGGTTGCCCGATTCTAGTTCCCGCACATCCGCTTCGAGCACGAGGTGGTGAGGCGCGCCGGCGGTTTGGCGCTGGTCGCTCAACTCCTTGCCCTCATGCCGTGCGATCGCCTTCAGAGTCCCCGGCTGATAAGGCACGGTCCACACGCGCGGCGGGTGCGCCAGTCCGGCCTCGCTTGCGTCGGACTTGCTTCCCAGCGACTTGCCATTGAGGAAGAGTTCCACTTCTTGAGCGTTGCTAAACACCTTGACGCTGCGCGCCTGGCCTTCGGTCCCCGGCCATGTCCAATGGCCCATAATATGGACCATGGCCGTGGTCGTCCACTGGCTCTGATAGAAGTAGTAAACGTCTTTGGGGATTCGCCACAGGTCGCACATGCCGAAGCTGACGACGTGAGGGATTACGGTGTCGTAAGTCTCACCCTCGTAATCAAACTGATGCCAGATGGCGCCGCCGGCCATCCAGGGGCGCAGGTTCAACTGGCGCAAGTATTCTTCGTGGTTCTTGCAAGCCAGATCTTCACTCTCCGGCCCGCCGCCGTAAATGCCGCGTCCCATGGTGGAGGCTGCATACTCCGCCGTAAGATAAGGGCGGTTCGGAAACCGTTGGTGTTTATCATCGGTTTCCTTACCGGCGCCCAACCCCACCACATCCACCAGCGCTTCCATGTCGTCGCCGCGAGGCTCGTGCATGGCCACGGGCCGTGAGGGATCGAGGTGGCGATACCGCTCGGCAACCGCCGCAATCACCTTTTTCGCGACCGACTGGGGAGCATTCACCTCACCGGCAATACCCCACACTATAATGCTGGGATGGTTGTGGTCCCGGTGGATCATCTCGTTCGCCATGTTCAGGCAATTGGCGATGTATTCTGGCGGATTGCCGATTTCCTTGTTGACGGGGAGTTCCTCCCACACCAAAAGGCCCAGGCGGTCGGATGCTTCCATGGTCGCCGGGTCGTGCGGGTAATGCGAGGTCCGCCAGAAGTTCACGCCCATCGCGCGGATGATTTCCATGTCCTTCACGTGCCGGGAATTGGGGAGGGCGTTGCCCATTCCCGGATACACCTGATGCCAGGTCGTCCCCTGCAACTGCACGCGTTTTCCGTTCAGAAAGAACCCTTTCTGCGCGTCGAACTTGAACCAACGGAAGCCCAGAGGATTCTCGGCGCTGTCCACCGGACGCGACCCGTCGAGCAGCGTGGTTCGAATACGATAGAGGTGGGGAGAGTCCGGAGACCAGAGCAGAGGGTTGGTCACTGCGCCGCCATCTTGCGTGACCTCTTGTGCTTCGCGGGGCGGAATCTGGATGGGAATTGAAAGGCTTTTGACCATGCCACCGTTCGGATCCAACACCTCGTGCACGAGAGTCAGTTCCACTGTCTTCGGTGATTTGTTCACTACCCGGGATTGCAGCTTGAATTCCGCTGCCTGCTCACTCACGCTGGGGGTAGACCAGAATACGTCAGAGACATACGTGGGCTCGGAAATGCGCAGCCAGACGTCCCGATAGATCCCGCCGTAGAAGGTGTAATCGGTCTTGACCGTGGGCGGCAGAGTGTCGCGAAACAGGTTGTCAACCTTCACCGTCAGAACGTTATCCGCGTCGCCAAATTTCACGAAGTCAGTGATATCCAGTTCAAAGCTGGTGTAACCGCCTTTGTGCTCGCCGACGCGTTGGCCATTGAGCCAGAACTCTGCGACGCTCGCGGCGCCTTCAAATTCAAGGAAAACGGCCTTGCCGGAATGCTGGCTGGCCAGCTTGAAGTGCCTCCGGTACCAGCCAATCCCCCGCCAGTAGCCCGGCGCCTCGTCCATGGAGTCGTAGGCGTTCCAGGTGTGAGGCAGGTTGATGGCATCCCAGCCGGCGTCGTCGTATTCGGGGCGGTGGGCTTCGCGAAAACGCGGCTCGACCTGGGCGGCCGCTTCGTTCTGCCGGTCGAATGAACCCAGCGCGCCGCTTCCCTGCGACTGCCGCGCGAACCGCCAGCCGCGATTGAAGTTCTCACGGATCCGTGGGCTCGCCCCCGGCAATGCCGTTTCCGCAGAACTGCGCGGCGATGTTATGCCGTCTGGCTCTGTCGGCGTCGAGCTTGCGACGAGCGGGGTCGCCGCCGGAACTGCCGCTAAGGTTCCAAGAAATTCTCTTCTGTCCATGGTTAATATCAGCCCCTAAAACTGTAGTACGGCCATCCTGGCCGTGACCGCCACGGGCGGGACGCCCGTGCCACGTCAGAAATCTACCAACTGACCGCGATGACCGCGTAAGTCTTCACCTCGGGAATTGTGAACGACACCGATGAGGACCCAGGAGCGAAACTGAGCGCACGTGCCGAATCGCTCTCGACCTCGTAGAAGCTCACATCCTTCGCCAATTTGCCGTCGGGAAGGGCGCAGGTGACGGCCACGGACGAAATCGTTGGGGTATTCCGCGCATCATAGTTAACCAGATGGATAAGCCTCCGCTGCCGGGCAGCCTGCTCGACGAGGTTGGCCACCAGGAAATCCGGCCCGGAAACCTGCAGGGGCGGGGCGTCGTTCGCCGCCCAGCGGACCGCGTCAACGATCTGCTCCCAATTCCTGGGCCGTTTCCAAAAGCGATTGCTGATGTTGAAGTACGACTCGGCTTCGGGAAGAGGCCCGTCATATTCCACGCCGGGAATGTAGACCACTCTTCCCTTCCCGGCCTGATTGCGGTGCACAGGTCCTGAAGCCGCCGCAGCCTCCTCCACCTCCTCCTCGTAATCGTGGGCGTGCGGCTGCCCCATGGCCAGTCCTTTCAAGCCCGGCTCGACGCGCAGCCGCCGCCATTCATCGTAGAGCCCGACCTGACCGATCGCCACCAAGCCGCCGCCGTTTTCGACGAAGGTGCGAATGCGGGCCAACTGTTTGTCCGAGAGGCATTCCGAGTCCGGCAGGATCAGCACCCGGAGCTTCGAGAGATCGGGAAGCGGCTCATCGAATACCAGGTGGAAAGGGACGCGCGACTGGATCAGAGCCTGCTCCGTGAGAATCGCGCTGAGCTGCGCGCGCGCGTGGTGGTAGGTAATCGAAGCGTGCGAGCGCAGCACCCCCACCGTGGCCACATCCTCCGTGCCCAGGTAAAGCTCACGGTTCTTCCGGTAAAAAGCCACGTATTGGAGCATCGCCGGCGGGATCGGCGCCGAGCCGGCAAATCCCAGGGTTTGATCGAAGGCCAGGCACTCGCCCATGGCGATGGGATTGTCCGTGATGTAAGCCAGCAGGATATTGTGAAAAGCCCGCGCCAGCTTATAACTCCGGATCTTGCTGATCAGGCGGCCGTCGGGCAGGTAAACGCAGGGATTCTCTTCCTCCGTCCAGAAGACATCGGTGGAGGTCAACAGGCGCGAGTGGTCAATGGCATTCTCCCAGGCGCGGTTTCCGCCGGTGATGCCATGCGGGTTGATCTCTATCGCCACCTGGGGATTGAGGGACCGCGCAAACTCGGCCATCTCGCGCAACGCGTCAGCCATAACCTGGCAGCGGAAATCAATCCACTCCTGAATGGCGGGGTCGAAGATGATGGCCATCTTCTCCGGCCGATTCTGCCGGTTCCACTGCGGCGGGTTTACGAAATCGACATTTTCAAAGCCGAACCGCTCGCGGCGCTTTTGTGGGGAGTATTTCGCCCGCAAAAAGGCGCGGAATCCCTCCACGCAGGCCGGGCAGTGGCAGGAGTCGGGCTCCGCGTTGAGATCGAAGTTATCAAAATGAATGAAATCCGTTTTGACTTCTTCCACGGCGTAGCGAACGATCTTCTTGAGGTAATCCAAATAGTCCTGGTGGGTAAAGCAAGGGCGGTAGCGATAGGACTGCTGAAAGCCGTAGACCAGGAGGATGGGGAGGCCGCTCACGTCGCGCTGGATCCAATCCTTGGCACGCGGCTCCTCAGCAAAGAAGGTCTCATACATCATGGTATTCCATTGGATGTAACTATCCACTTTCATCCGATAGCGATGAGCGATGGCCGCGGCGCGCCGGGCGTCTTCCATTTCCGGCTTTTCCGCCGCCATGCCGAAGCCTTTGTAGAGGTGGGTGTGGAAGACCTCGATGCCCTGCTCGTGGAGGGTGCGAATCAGCTCCTCACTCTGGTTCCATTCGTACTCCTTGCGGGCATCGAGCGATTCGCCGCCGCGACGAATCACGAAGATGTAGGGCTCATGGCTTCCCCCCGCGTCGATCAGTCCGTCCTCGAGCCAGGCGGCACGGGGGAGCGGCGACCGGGTGCTGCTGCCGATGGGTAACGGTATTTTCAGAATCTGTTGCACTGTCACAGTCGCAGCCATGCTTCCCATAAAGTCTCGGCGATTCATTGGAGCCTCCGTATAGTCAGATCCTATGGCGTGTCCTTTTCAACGTAACGGCGGTTGTTCGGTAAATCGAAGTTTGTTTTTATCTCGCCGCTGACCGTGAGGGGAAAGGTCTGTTCCGTGGCCACGCCATCCACTCCGCCCACCTTCAACCGCACGGTATAGGACGCAGGCTCAGTGAAGGCGTGGTTCACTCGCGCGCCATCTTCGCGGGTGCCGTCGCCGAAATCCCAGTGGTAGCTGATGGCCGGAACACCCTCCGCCTTCGCTGCGGCGGAAAACTTCACGAGCGCCCCGGTTGGGGCGCTGGAGGGGACGTCCGCCGTGATCGCCGGAGGCGCGGCGGCCACGGAAGTATCGATGATCCTGATCATACGCACGGAGTGCGCAGGCTGGCCCTCAAGCGTCAGCCTTCCGCCCGCCCGCTCCACGGACTTGTTCGCATCGAAAATGTCGGAGACCTGATAGGTGTCGCCCTCAGGCAGGCCCAAATCCGCCAGCGTGAAGGTGTGTGAGCGCGCTCCGTCTGTCCAATTGAATACGGTCAGCATCGCCAACCTGGCGTCCTCTTTAAGGATGAACACGCTGGGGATTTCGTCCTCCGCCCGGTAAGTCATCAGATCGAGAGGCAGAGAAACCCGTCCGAGTTTTGCCATCTGAAGCAAGTCCGCGTTTTCGACCAGCGCCAACCGGTCGAGCTGCACGCTCAGCAGCGGCATGTCATCGCCCAACTCGAACTCGCCACCGGAAACCGCCGCCAGCGCGATGGATACTTCCGCGTCGTCCAGCGAGAGGGGCTTTCGAGCCGTGTGCCACCCAGGAGTCATGTGCTGCGCGGCCACGGTGAAAGCGTCGGGGTCGCTGGTGAACCAATTTCTGTGCATATAGTAGCGCGCGGCAATGCCCGGGTCAGCGTCCCGGCTGGCCGCAAAGGCGTGGCCTGTATCCACGGAAATCCGGCCGATGTCCACAATTCCCACCGGGTTCAGCATGGGGCTGCCGTCCTTATCAAGCAGCACGTCTTCGCCCACCGCCTCGCGGATGATCTGGAGCCCCAGGCGTTGGGCCTGCAGCGCCGTGGTGTTGGGCCGATAGCGGAATCCCTCGATGGCGCTGTCATCCATGAAATCCATTTTGATCAGCCGCACGCCCCAATCGCGAGTCAGGATTCTGTACGTCTGGCGCAAATACGCTTGCGCGCCGGGGTGGGTGGTGTCGAGCGCAAAGATCGGGTCCGTCGTGCCCCTCCCCACAGACCCAATCTGGATGGGTATGCCCTGCGCATTGTGCACCAGCCAATCCTTGTGGTGCTCGTAAACCCAGGCGCGGCCCGTTACTTCAAAGGGCGCGGTCCAAATGCCGAAGGTCAGGCCTTGTTGGCAAACCTGATGTCCCAGGTAGCGCATGCCGTCGGGAAATTGCGTGGCGTTGGGGGTGGTATATTCACCCCGCGCGTACTGGTACCCCTCATCAATGAAGAAAAACTTGTAACCCAGGTCCTTCAAGTTCTGGGCTTGCCAACGCAGATTGGTCAGGGTGGGCGCTTCCTTGATCCCCCCGTAGAAGGCCGTCCAACTCCACCAGCCGATGGGGTTTTGGGCTGCCACTCGCGCATGGTGCAGAATCCTAATGGCATCGCCGTAGGTTTCCAGTTGCGCGTGATAATCATTACCCACAGCGAACAGCATCCGCTCGGAAGCCAGTTCCTTGCCTGCCTCCAAGGGCAGACTCAGCTCGATCCGGTCCCCCTGCGGCGCGTTTTGGAGAGACTCTCCAACCTCGATTTCCGTCGTTCCCGTCGAGTCCACCGTGTAGGAGGTAATCTTCGGCTCGCCTCCCGAGGCCTTCTCCACGCGCAGGTGCAGGATGTTCAGAAGCCGCCTGGAGGTGAGCGTGGCCAGCAACAAGCTCTGCTTGCTTTCCCGGTTGTAGATCAGTTGGCTGCCCACGCCCCGGTGCACGCCTTCGGGCGCCTGCGCCAAATCGAGAATCCGCATCTCCGGGCGGTCTTCGCTGAAGCTATCGGATAGCACGCGGTCTGCCCCCTCGCGACCGCCGAGATTGACCAAATCGTGGCCAGCCGCTTCCAGGCTGCGAATGGCCTGGACGCTCAGCGCCTTCCCGGTGGTGTTGCGCACCGTGACTTCCACGTCGCCGAAAGCGTGCTGATCGTAAAGGCGCAGGACCGTGACCAGGTCCGGCTTTCCCGCCAGGCCACTGTAGGTGATCCTGATGGCGTGCCCGCTGCCCAGCTCATCCTGAAAGCCGGACTCTTCGGCGAGCTGCTTGGGATATTCGTTCGAGCGCACCCACTGACGATCGATTTCCGCGCCGACGCGCGCCACGAGCACCGACTGCTCCAAGCCCTTCGCCCGGATGCTGTACGACCCATCGTGGGTGTTCACCGAAACCGTCAACTGCTCGTTATGGATTGAAGAGGTTTGCTGGGCCGCGCCCGGCGTCACTCCCGCCAGGATCATAGCCGCCGCCAGCGCCAGCGCATGAATGCCTCGAACTCCAAAGAATCGTATGAACATAGCCGTCTCCAATAAACGCGAGTTCCGACTTGATTCGGTCAAGCGTGCTGGATTATACCCGTTACCATCCTCACTTCCAATCTGTCGATGACATAGTTTCTGTGCGCGCCTTGAAGCAGCCCGAAGCCCCGTGGAGCTTGGCGGAGCGGGTGGCCGGAACTGCCGGGCGGCCACTCCCAAAAAAACGCTTGACTCTGACGTAACGTCAGGGCGGATCATCTTTTGCGGAGGCGACATTGAAACCCAACACCACGGGCACTTACCGGGCGCAAGAATTCGCCGAGTTGGCCGGCGTCACGGTTCGTACCCTTCATCATTACGACCACATCGGCTTGCTCAAGCCCAGCCGTCGCGCGGAAAACGGCTACCGGCTTTACAGTGACCGCGACCTCGCGCGTCTGGAACAGATCGTGGTGTTGAAATTCCTGGGTTTGCCACTGAGTGAGATCCGCGACCTGATCGAGGATGGTACTGCCTTGTCGGGCACCCTGCGGCGCCAGCAACGAATGCTGGCCGAAAAGCGCCGGCGACTCGACCGGGCCATTTCCGCCATCGAGAAGGCCCAGCGGTCGATCCGATCCCGGCGGGAACCGGACTGGAGTTTGTTTAAACAAATCATAAAGGAGATCGAGATGCAGAATGACGTGGATTGGACGAAGAAGTATTACAGTGAGGAAGCTCAAGCCAAGGTCGAGGCGCGCAAGCATCTATGGTCGCCGGAACTGCAAGAACGGGTAAGCCGGCAGTGGGCGGAACTCTTTGCGGATATCGAGGCGTCGCTTGGCGAAGATCCCGCCGGGCAGACGGCGCAAGCCCTGGTGGCGCGCTGGAAGAAGCTGGTGGAGGGTTTCACGGGCGGCGATCCGGAGATCCAGAAGGGCTTGAATGCGATGTACGCCGACCAAGAGAACTGGCCGGAGGGGCCTAGAAAGAATTGGCAGATTCGCCCCGAGATTCAGGATTTCATCATGGAGGCCATGAAGTCCGCGCGGGAAGGCCGTTAGTTAGGGCTTCCGCTTGCAGAGCGAAATCCAGTGCTGCTCCGGCGTGCAGCACTGCCGTGTTGAACAGGGGCAAGTCACAGTGTTGCGGTTCGACCAGCAGCGGGATCTCCGTGCATCCCAGGACAATCCCCTCGGCGCCCCGGTGGCGCAGGCGTTCGATGATTTCCAGAAAAAGCTGCCGTGAGGTAGGCCGGATCTCGCCCCGGCACAATTCCTGATAAATCACCTCGTTTACCCGTTGTTGTTCGCCGGGCTCGGGAACGAGCACGGCGATTCCTGACCGCTCGAGGCCCTCACGGAAGAATCTCTCCGTCATGGTGAACACGGTTCCCAGCAAGCCTACGGAGCGAAGCCCGGCGGCGCGGATGGCCTCCACCGTGGCTTGGATGATGCTGAGCAGGGGCATGTGCACGGCTCGTTGGACTTCCTCGAATACAATGTGCATCGTGTTGGTCGCGATGAGCCCGAAATCGGCGCCGGCCCCATGCAACCGCTCGAGCGCCTCCGCCATTTCCCGCGCCGCCTCATTCCACTGTCCGTGGTGCTGCCAGTCCACGAACTTTTGAAAGTTCACGCTATAGATCAGAATCTCCGGGTAACCGTAGTCGCCAAACCGCGCCGTATAAGTCCGGGTGATGTGCTCATAGTAAAGCGTGGTGGATTCCGGGCTCATGCCGCCCAGGATGCCTATCTTTTTCATCTATTTTGCTTTCCTCCCTTTGATGGTCTCAGTCTTGTGCGCGCCCTTCATGGTATGGATGAGGAATCCATCCGCCCCCGGCAGCCACACCTCGGCCACCACGTAATCCGTTACATATTCCGTATATGACGGTGCGAAGTTCCCCACCACGTCGAAGACAAGCTGGGGTTCGGTGAGAGGTGGGCTCGGCTGCGCCAGCCGCTTCGTAAAGGCGAGTTGATATTCCTTGCCGGTCGCTTCCTGTCGCAGCGTAATATGACTATCGTCTTTCGGGACGACCGAGTATTCGCCCTTGGCGAAACTGGCGCCGCCGGCCTTGAACGTGTACGGGATGGTGAACGTTCCCTGGGCAACGGCCTCCGTAGTTCCTGCGACGAGGACCAAGGCCGTTGCCGCCACTGCCCAAATTGCCAAACGCTTCATGGGAATCCTCCTTTTGCCAGGGTTAACAAGGGTGGCCCTGCCCCTCCAGAAGCTACGCGTACCACCCCTCCGTCGCACTGCCGAGAGACGCCTGTGTGGAAGGAACGCCGTTTTTCATGGCGTCTTCCAGGGCCGCGACGAACGTGTCGATTTCCTCGAGCGTGGTGTAAATGTTGGGCGACACCCGCAGGGCCTGAAAATCAAAGACCTGGTTCGGCGGCGCTCCGCCCTTAAGCCCGACGACGATAATTCGATATTTGTCCATCAGGAATTTCGAAAGGTCCCCGACGTCAATGCCCTCGATATTGACCGCGGCTACCGCCCAAGCCTGGGCAGGCTCGCTGAGATCCGTCAGTATCTTGATGCGCGGGTAAGCCTTCAAGGCGTTGGCCCAACGCAGGGTCAGGTAACGCAACCGGGCCGCCTTGCGCTCGCCGCCGATGGCCTGATGGTAAGCCAGTGCCTCGCCGAGCGCCGCCCGGATGGCCCACGGGTGCGTCCCAATGGCCTCGAACTTTCGGATGTCATCGTCCTGCTGTTCGGGGGCTGCCTGGAGAGGCCAGAACCGTGGGATCATCTCTTTGCGAACGTAGAGGCAGCCATTGCCGATGGGCGCCAGCAGCCACTTGTGCAGGCTGACGCCATAGGCGTCGCACTCGAGATCCCGCAGCTTGAAGGGAAATTGCCCCAGGCCATGGGCGCCGTCCACAATGGTAACGATCCCTTTCGATCGGGCCAGGCGGGCAAGCCGCGTGACCGGAAACATCTGGGCCGTCAAGTTGGTGACGTGGCAGAAATGGAAAACTTTCGTTTGCGGCGTGATGGCCTGTTCGAAACGATGGTATAGATCGTCCGCCGTCGTGGGGACGGGGAATTGCAGGCGACGCACTTTGATGTTATCGCGCCGCATCCGCTGGTCCCACGTCGTCAGCATGCGGGGGTAGTCCTGCTCGGTCGTAACCACTTCATCCCCGGCCTTCAGGTCGATCCCGTTCTGCACGATTTGCAGCGACTCGCTGGCGCCGCGCGTCAGGGCCAGCTCCTCCGGGTCACATCCGAACTCCGCGGCCATGCGCAAGCGGATTGTCTGGATGCGTTCGGCAATGGGGCCTTGGTAAAAAATGGGCGCCATGTTGATCATATCCATGTAGCGCATTTCCGATTCCAGCGCGACCCGGGGCGTCGGGCAGGTAAAGCCGTTGTTCAGGTTGATAATGGTGCGGTCGAGCTTGAAATCCATCTGGATCTCCCGCCAGTAGAACTCGTCTTTCGCGACGTCTTCGGGCGATCGGCCGGCGACCGATTGGGACGCTGCCAGGACGCGCTCGAGATTCAACCCGCGGGTCGCGGACGCGACTGTTCCGGCGGCTCCCGCTGCGCGCAGAAATGACCGTCGACTCCACATTCTTGGCCTCATTCAAAACCTCCTTGATCTCTACTGGCGTTCATTCAGGATTTTCGATTCCAACTCTATGTTGCGGCGGCATCATACGCCAGCTACCCTGCCGATTCAAGCTTAGGTCATGCTCTAAGGAAGCGAGCGCAACTTCCCAGTTCACCGCTTCCGGCTGTCCCTCGAAACTGATCTGGAGCGAATTCCCATCCCTTTGGTGTCGGATGGGGATCTCCCGATTATTCTCGCTCGTCGCCTTCGCCTGGGAGACCGTCACTCCGTCGGGGACATAGAACCACAGAGTGTAGGGCTCGCCGACCACCGACTGGGAAGAACCTCGTAGCGTCTTACTTGACGCGTCCCAGGCGAGGGTCAGGATCGAGTAAGCCCCGGTGATGTGGCGGGAGGTTCCGATCAGTTGCGGCCGATTCAAGGCGGGATGAACCAGCAGCACGCGGGTATCATGCGGCTCAATCTCCACCTCCATACGGTTGGTGAAGACGCCCAGCAGTTTTTGTTTCCAGACATCAAACGCGATATAGGGCGCGCCGGCGCTGAGTCCCAGCTTGTCCGCGAAAGAAAGCTCTCGGGTGGTTGTCCAACTCCGCCAGTTCGTCAACCCCACCACATCGTAGATTCCTGACGCGGCGTTCACCTTCACATCCAGAATCTCCGGGTAGTTGTGGATGTAATCGTCGGGTGTGGTGTGCTTGAACTTGTCCCAGTGCATGTCCGTGCCCCGGCTGAACAGGTCGATAGGAAGGATGGGCATGGTGGGCATCGTCTTTCTCAAAAGCTCGACCCTATCCTCCGGCAGTTCGGGCATCACGCTCGCCAGAGGGTAGGCAACGCCGGTCAGGGAAACGTAGGTGACCAGGGTGCGGGCTTCCGGCAGCGTGACGCCGAGGCCGGTGAGGGGATCCTCGCGCGTGCGTGCGGTCTCCATCACCCGGGAGTCCCGTTTCTTTTCCGCTTCCGCCACGCTCATCGGCGGGTTCAACTCGATCCCTTCGCCGGGCATGGTGTAAACGACGAGGTGGTTCAGGAAAGCGTTGGCGTTGATGGAACTGAACAACGCATACATCCCCTGCCAGTTGCTGTAGAGATCTTCGCCATTGAAGTAAGAGCCGAAGTACCCGATTCCGTTCAAGGGCGTGCCGGCCGGGCAACCCTCGATGAATCTTCGGGGGCCGATCGTCTTGCGGATCAACTTCAGCCGCTGGCGATAGGCGACGAGAGGGTCAAGGGACTTGTCGTAGAGCCTGTCGAGGTCGACGCCCGGCGCATACTTGGGTATGGCATGTTCGCCGTCGAACTTGTAATACTCAAAGCCCCAGTCATCCAGTGTGGTGAATTCCTTTTTGAGGAATTGGAGGACCTGAGGATGGGTGGAATCGAGGGCGGGGGTGTTGTAGTCCAAAACCATCTTTCCGCCTTTGTCGTGTAGATACCAGTCGGGATGCTGCTGCAGGGCTCCGGCATAGGCGTTGGGGACAATCCACAGGCCCGGATGCAAGCCTTGGGATTTGATATAGTCCGCCAACCACTTGGGCCCACGCGGGAACTTATCCTTATCCCAGTTTTCAATCCAGTAATGCTCCCCGTTCTTTCCGCGGTCATAGCCGTCGTCCAGTTGCACGTATTCGAATCCATACGGCTTCAGGTTTGCCGCGAGCCAGTCAGCATTGCGGACGACGTCTTCCTCTCGCACTTGGTCGTAGTAGCTGGTCCAGCTCGACCAAACCATCGGCGCCGTACGGAAAATGGAGTCGTCAAAAGGCAGGTAGTAAGGGACTCCCAGGGTTTTTGTAAAATAGTGCGGGATCAAATGGACCAGCGTGTTCCCCGGCACGGGAATGGTCACGTTGAGCAGGCCCTGGTCCTGATCGTTGCGCTCCATCCGGGTCTGGCTGGAGAAACTGATGGCGGTATCGGTGGGGCGGTCGAAGAGGCTGTGCAAATTCGCACCCGATACGAGGCCCAAGGAGAAGTACAGGCACTCCGGATTCTGGCGAGGCAGAAAGGAGGGATTCCGGGTTTCCCGTCCGCCGTAACTTCCCACGACTTCATCGGTTCCGACCCAGCTCACCGGCACTCCTTGGGGGTCCAATAGGCGGGCGACGATGCGGCTGGACGCGGCGGGAGCCTCGGCGGTAAGGACTCCCTCGGCCGAGGTACTCGAGATCTCCAGGGTGTTTGGGCTCAGTTTGAGCTGCCAGGCAGTTGGCGGTTGAGTGGTTCTGATGAAAACGTCATTCTCACCCTTCTTCTCAACTGACCAAGTCTTGAACGGGTGCAGGCCGTCCACCCCCTGGAGACTGAGTCGAGCGTTCTTGAGTATTGTGCCCAGCATGTCGTGCGAGACGCTGAGAACACCTTGTTCTCCATTAGCGATAACAGTCCAGCCATTACCGGTGGCGGAAACGGGATTTCCCGTCTGAGCCCACCCTCCCGCCACGGTCAATCCCAACGCGATCACGAGTGAGAATAGTCTTCGCATTTACTCCTCCCCGACACTGGCCGCGGTACAGTTTGATCTTGTAGCGGCGAGTTCACCTCGCCCGTTGGCGGCATTAAGCCGCCTCGACATCAAACTGTACCACTATTCGACCGTGCAGGAAGTTGGGTAGTGTCGTAATTGCAGCGTAGCGCCGGCTTCCAGCCGGCATCGAGCCGCCAAGTCCGATCTGCGGACTCCGATGGAGTCCATCGGACTCCAGAAATCGGAGATGGCGGCGCTACGCAGGTTCGCAGAATTCTTTTCGGGCCTGCCTGTTCTGGGGCATAATCTTTCTTCGACGGGGTCTTAACGTGACATCATGGCGGACCGCCGAGGAAGAGTTTGTCGAGCCATGATCGAGGAGAGCGATGACAGGTAACTTGACGCGTCCCGGCGCCATTCGGACCGAGGCCGTCCAGCGCCACTTTCGCATGGGTGAGGCGACAATACGCGCCGTGGATGGAATCTCCCTCGACGTCGCCGCCGGCGGGTTCGTGGCGCTCCTCGGCAGTTCGGGATCGGGGAAGTCGTCACTGTTGAACCTGCTTGCCGGCCTGGACCGCCCCACGGCCGGTGCAGTTATCGTCGATGGCCGCAATCTGGCGGAGATGACTGGCGAGGAGCTTTCCCGGTACCGGCGGCTCCGCGTGGGGATGGTGTTCCAAGCTTTCAATCTCATCCCTACCATGACCCTGCTGGAGAATGTCGAGCTGCCCATGCGTTTCGCGGAAGTGGACCGCGGCAGGCGGCCGGAGTTGGCTCGCGAGGCCTTGGTACGCGTCGGCTTGGGAGCGCGCCTCGCCCACCGGCCCAGCCAGCTCTCGGGAGGCGAACAGCAGCGTGCCGCCATCGCTCGCGCCCTGGTGAACCGGCCCAGCCTCCTGCTGGCCGATGAGCCCACCGGTAATCTGGATAGCCGCACGGGAAGCGAAATCCTGGACTTGCTCCACGAGTTGAATGCCCAGTTCGGGATGACAGTGGTGATGGTGACCCACGAGCAGGCGTTGGCCGAACGCTACGCCGAACGGCTGATATTTCTAGCCGACGGCAAGGTGGTGGCTGACCAACCCATTGTCCCCACCTGCCGGGGTGGCACGGGCGTCCCGCCCGTGTCGGGACATGGCCAGGATGGCCATGCCACAAGCGGTGGCACGGGCGTCCCGCCCGTGTCAGGGAAGGTGACCTCGTGAAAGCCGGGGACTTGGTTGAGCTTGCCGCGCGCAACCTGCGCGAATCTGTGCTGCGGAATTCCCTGACCACGGTGGGCATCGGAGTGGGCGTCGCCTCGCTGGTGGCGATGCTCTCCCTGGGCATCGGACTTCAACAGTTGGCCAACCGTCGGCTGGAACGATCCGGGCTGTTCGACACCATTGTGGTGACCTCGCGCCGGAGTCTGCGGGGATTCGAGCGGCGCCCGCCCGAGAACGGTCCGCCCCCCGCGGAGAGCCGCCCCCTCGACGAAAACGCCCGGCTGGAAATTGCGCGCCTGCCCAACGTACTCGAGGCGACGCCGGACATCCGCTTCGTGACCGAGCTCCACTACCAAGGCAAGCCGCAGCTCACCATGGTGGCGGGCCTGCCTCCTTCGGCGGGGGAAAAAGACGCCTTCGAAAACATCCAGGGGCATTTCTTCTCCTCCGGCACCGCCGACGAAGCGATTCTGCAAATCCAGTTCGCAGATGACCTGTTGGGGATTCACCCGAAGCCAGGAGAGCCGAGCCCGAAGCTGAACGCCGACACCCAAGCGTTGATCGGGAAAGAAATCACGCTCAGTTACGCGGAGCGCATGCCGGCGCCACAAGCTTCAGAGGATAAGCCCCCAACGGGGAAAAAAAACGGCCCGCCGCAGACTCCGCCCGCCGCCGCGAGTGGCGCGGGCGAGCCGGCGGCGTCTTTCTCCGTAGTGCCCAGGGAAAGAACGCTGCGCATTGTGGGGATCACGGACCAGGACCCCGACGGCATCCGGGGCGCTTCGGGCGCGCGGGTCTTCCTCCCGCTCCAGATGGTGGAGAACCTGCACATCATGTTGCCTTCCGGGATGCGCGACAGCGACCCCAACTTTTCGAATGTGCCCACCTACCTCAGCCTCAGCGTGCGCGTGAAGAGCCCCAACAATGTGGAGTCGGTGCAGGACGCCGTCAAGAAGCTGGGCTTCAACACATTTTCGGTGCTGGACGCCACCCGCAACCTGCGCCGCTTTTTCGCCGTGCTGGATCTCTTCCTTGGGATATTCGGCAGCTTGGCCCTTACCGTGGCGGCGCTGGGAATCGTGAATACCTTGGTCATGGCCATCTTAGAGCGGCGCCGCGAAATCGGAATCATGAAGGCGATTGGCGCAAGTGACGGCGACGTCAAAAAGCTCTTCTTTGCCGAGGCCGCCGTCATGGGCCTGGTGGGCGGAATCCTGGGAGTGGCCCTCGGTTGGTCGATCGGCCGGGTGATCAACATTGGCACGAATATCTATTTGCGGCGGCAGGATCTGCCCGCCGAAAACTTGTGGTCCGTCCCCTGGTGGCTGGTGGCAGGAGCCATTGTCTTCGCCGTCGCGGTCAGCATGATTTCCGGCCTGTATCCCGCCGCGCGGGCCGCTCGGCTCGATCCCGTCCAGGCGTTGCGTTACGAATGATGCAGGGGTGGTAGGTCGTAGGTGGTAGGGGGGAGGCTGTTCATGAACTTGCGAGTTGCCATCGGACTCGCCGCGCTGCTCCTGGCCGCATGCAACCTGGCGCACGCCCAAGGCCGCATCGAGTGTAGCGTGATAGCGAGCCGCATCCTGCGCGAGGGGGTTCGCTATTGCGCCTTTCTCCCCTCGAGTTATGACCGGGTGGTGCCGAGCAAGAACCCGCAGGCCAATGGTGTGCTGCACTATCCTGTGCTCTACGACCTGCACGGCCTCGGCGACAACGAACAGTCCCTTTTGAATACCGGAGCCTGGAGCCTGATTCAGGACCTCCGCCAGCAGCACAAGATCGGTGAGTTTTTGATCGTCACGCCGGACGGAGCGCGATCTTTCTACATCAACTCACGCGACGGCCGCGTGCGCTATAGTGATTTCTTCCTGCAAGAGTTCATGCCCAGTATCGAGCACAAGTATCGTGTGCGCGCCGGGCGAAGCTCGCGGGGCATTACGGGGATTTCGATGGGGGGTTACGGAGCCCTGCGCTTTGCCTTCGCAGATCCGCAACTGTTCTCCTCGGTGAGTGCCCATAGCGCCGCCCTGGTGGCCCAAGCGCCGCGCCCCTCGAACCGCGGGACGGGTGAGGGTTCTCCGCTCGCGGGCATGCTCGGTGCGCTATTTGGAAACCCCATCGACCCCGCCTTCTGGAATGCCAACAGTCCCTTTGTTCTGGCCAAAAGAAACGCCGCGGCGATAGCGGGGCTCAAGATCTATTTCGATTGTGGCAGCGAGGACAGCTACGGCTTTGACCAGGGCGCGAGGGATCTGAATGCGGAACTCGATGCGCTGAAAGTCAAGCACGAATTCCACATTTACCCCGGCGGCCACGGCCTGGATTATTTTCTCGCCCACATCGCCGCCTCGATGGAATTTCACTCGCGCGCCTTCCCACCGTGAAGCGTTTTTCGGCAGTCTCTTAAAGGCGGCCTACACATTTGCTTGCCGAGCCTCCGATTTGTGAGACAATGCCGTGGGCTGGCGGGACATGCTCCAGACCCATTCCGTGCCTAAGGAGGCGTGTATGTCCAAAATTTCAAGAAGAGAATTTTTCCAGAATGCGGCGGCCGGCGCTGCGGTGGCGGGGATACTGTGCGGGGGCGCACGGGAGCTTCGCGCCAATCCGCTGGGATTGCCGATTGGTTGCCAGACGTGGCCGGTGAGGGAGAGAATCGCCAAGGATTTTCCCGGCACCATCAAGCTGCTGGCGGCGGCCGGATTTCAAACCATTGAGCTGTGTTCACCGATCGGTTACTCCGATTCGGGCTTCGCCGGCCTCGCCAAATACTCCGGGGCCGAACTGCGAAAGATTTTGGCCGATGCGGGCGTCAAATGCGTGAGCTCGCACTTCGGCATCGAGGAGCTGAGGAAAGATCAGGCGGCCAGCATTGCCTGGGCAAAGGATGTCGGGCTGACGCAAATGATGGTGCCCAGTCTCGACGGTCCGCACCACCCAACGATGGACGACGTGAAGCGGGCGGCCGACGAATACAACAAAATGGGCGAACAGGCGGCCAAGGCCGGTATTCAGCAGGGCCTTCACAATGAGGACTTTGAACTCACCAAGGTCGACGGCCAGCGCACCTATGATTTGTTGTTCAAGCTTCTCGATCCCAAGCTGGTCAAGTTCCAGTTCCAAGTCTCCACGATCAGCGCCGGCTACGACGCGGCCGAGTACTTCACCAAGTACCCGGGCCGCTTTATTTCGATGCACGTGCAGGGTTGGTCCAAGACGACCCGGAAAGAAATGGCGGTGGGCCAGGACGACCTCGACTGGAAAAAGATCTTTACTGCGGCGAAAACCGGGGGCATCAAGAATTACTTCGTCGAAATGAACCTGGAGCTGATGAAGGCCAGCGTTCCCTACCTGCGCAAACTTCAGGTCTGACGCGGGTCGCCGCTATCAGCACTCTGCTGACATTTGGAGCGAAGCTTTAGAGTGCGGCAGCAGGCTGCCGCACTCCGAAGCTTCGCACGCCCGAGCCATCTGTTGTGGCCCTCAGGGCCGGCAACTGCTAGGGACGAGTTTATATTTTACCTGCTTTTAACGAGTCTCCACCGCTCATCCAGTGCAGAAACGCCATCACCCAAAGCACTTCGCCGAGAGCAAACAGGGGCCAATGGAAGGGTTTCGGCATCCCGCCCGCCAGGACGTTCCGGTAGTCCCAAGTAAAGGCGGCCAGGATCAACAACGCGCCCGCAAAAGCGCAGATCCAGTGAGCTACCCTCAGCCGAATCGAATGACCGTTGGATTCCCGCCACAGATAAACGAGCCCCGTGGCGACCATCGTCAACGCCACCAACACCGGCGCGAGCACGGGTCCGGACCACGGCACGGGGATAAGAAACAAGATGTCCCAGGCGAGCAGCGACTTCGGCCAGTCGATCAAAACCTTCAAAAAGGCATAATAGGAAATATCCCAAGCGCCAAAAGCCAGCAGCAGGAACGCCAACCCCTGCTGAAAATTACCCCCGGCCGCCGCGGCCACGGCGCCCAACATGACCAGGGTTGCAGCCTCACGGGCCAGTTCCGTGCCCACCATCCTGACCATGCCCGGTCCGGCTGCCCTGACCTGCTGGGCGGAAAGCAACGGAAACAGATCGCCACCAGAGCTCTGGGGGAGGAACGTCGCCCGTACGGCATCAAACTGCGGCCGTAAATACGTAACCACCGCCGCTTCAACATAGCCGAATGATATCCCGAAGAGCAGAATTGCCAGGGTCTGGCGCTTCCAACGAACCGGGCTGGCGGAATCCATGTCGCTCTCCATCGTGGCAGCGTGGGGCGGTCAGTTTCGGGTTGTCTTCTTCAGGGCGTAGTCGAAGAACCTTTGCAGGACCGATTTCGGACAGACGCTCACCGTGCGATCTGGTAGGGCGTGTGGTTGAGCCGCTCGGCGCCGCTCTCGGTGATCACAAAGCCGTCTTCGATCCGCAGGCCGCCCCAGGGAGCGTCGAACAGCGGAATATCCACGGAAATCACCATATTCGGCTGGAACAGCGCGCTGCTGCTGGGTCCAAAGATGGGCGGCTCGAACTCGATCACGCCCACGCTGTGTACGCCGGAGTAAAGGAAGTAAGGCCCCAGCCCGGCGTCCTCGACCACGCGCCGCCCCATCGCCTCCACGGCGCGCCCTTCGATGCCGGGCCGCATCGCCCGGAAGCAGGCTTCCTGGGCTTGCCAGGCCACCTCCACCGCCCGACGGATTTCATCCCCGGGATTACCCACCAGCACCGGGCGGCCGATCGCGGCGTGATACCCTTCGTAGCGAGGAGCGATGGTGAGCAGCACCAGTTCGTCTGCCTGGATGGCCCGAAACGTCGACCGCGCCAGAATGGGCCGCGAGTGGGGGCCGGAGGCGACAATGGTGTCGATGCCGGTGCCTTCCGCGCCCATCCGGCGCATCGCCGATTCCACTTCCGCCGCCACGGCGCGTTCCGTGGCCCCCACGCCAATCGCCTCCACCGCGGCATCGAGGCCCGCTTCCGCGATCCGGTAAGCGTAGCGAATGACGGCCAATTCCGCCGGCGACTTCTGCGCCCGCACATCGCACATGGCGTTCTCAACGTCCGCCCATTGCGCGCGCGGGAAGCTCGCCTCGAACGATGCCAGCAGGTCGGCGCTCATCAGCCCCCGCGCGGCCAAGCCGATTCTGCGGACCGCCGTCGAATCCGGAATCGCTTCCCCGACGATCTCGGCCAGGCTTTGGATGGCGCTGAAAGGGTAGTCTTCATTGGGGTGAGTGAACTCGCGCAACACGCGCACGTCGGAGATGCGGCCGGCCAGCAGGGCATATTCGCGGGTCTCCGGACCGCAGAGCATGATGGGTGGACCTTGCCGGAACAGCAGAATGCACACGGGTTCAAAGTGTACGGGAAAATTGGCCAGCCAGCGGGCATGCGCCGCCCCAAAGACGGCTCGATCATCGGCGTAGGCCACCAGCAGATCGAGGTTCTCCTGATCCATCATGGCCTGGACCCGCGCCCAGCGCTGGGGAAATTCCTCCGCCGGGATGGACGGCTTGGCGATGGTTTCCATCGGTGTGGTCCCTCTGAACCAGTTTACCTGCCGGAATTTCCGGAAGGGTCGTTCGCTTATTCGTCAACATTTCCGTTTTCAAATTTCGACGGACCCATAACCTACGCCTGGCTCCCCTGGATGCAATCACCCGGGCGTGTTCCTGGTCACCGGCGGGCCATCAAACCTTCCCTCACGTCAGGGTTGGTTGCCAAGTCGATGCAGGTCCATGCCATGGCCAAGGCGCCGTCAGCGAGCGCCTTGTCCGCCGCGGGAGTGACGCAGTGCGCGGCGAATTCCGGCTGGTGGTTGACGGCAGGCAGGGAATTGATGCCGATCATGGGATGGATGGAAGGCATCTTCAGAGAGACGTTGCCCATGTCGGAGGAACCGGTGGGCCGCGTCTCCCACTCGCCGAGGTTCGGAAACGGCCGCCCCAGCGCTTCCGAATTCCTGCGGTAGAGCGCCGCCATGGCGTCGTGGTGCCGCATCTCGGCATAAGGCTTGTCGCCGCCGGCAATCGCCATTTTCGCGCCCGTGGCCAGGGCTCCAGCCTCAAAGCAGCGGTACACCCGGGGCCGCAATTCGGTGAGTTGATCCAGGGTCTCGGAGCGCACGATGTACTTGGCGGAAGTGTGGGCGGGAACGACGTTGGGGGCCGCGCCCCCGTTGGTCACAATGCCGTGGATTCGATCGGTCGAGCGGATGTGCTGGCGCAGCAGGCCCAGCGCCGTTTGTGCGATGGTAATCGCATCCGCGGCGTTCACGCCCACCTCCGGAAATGCCGAGGCATGAGACTCCTTGCCGGTGTAATAAACCTCGAACATGGCAGCGGCGATCATCTTTGCCCGGAGCATGTCAAAGGGCGCCGGGTGCACCATCATAGCGGCATGAAGGCCCTCGAAGGCGCCGCGCTCGAGCAGCAGGATCTTCCGCCGGCGTTGCCCACTTCTTCGGCCGGCGTGCCGATGACGCTGACGGTGAGGCCCACCTCGTCGGCCACTTTGGCTGCGGCCAGCGCGGCGCCCACCGCCGAGGCGGCAATGATATTGTGGCCGCAGGCGTGGCCTATTCCCGGCAGACAATCGTATTCGGCGCAAATGCCGATGTGTAGTGGGCCGGAGCCGGCACGGGCGCGGAACGCCGTGGGGAGACCGCCAATACCCTTTTCCACCGCGAAGCCGGCGTCGGCCAACGACTCGCAGAGCCAGGAAGACGCTTGCTCTTCCTCAAAGCCCAATTCCGGATGGGCGTGGATGCGGTGGCTGAGCTCGATCAGTCCATCGCGGGCGGATTCGAAACGTTCTCGCGCGGCGGATTTTGCGTCCATGAGTCGCTCCCCTTACCCGTCTGAGGCTGCTGGCAGAAGGATAACACGGCGCTTCCCACATTCGAAGGGGGTATTGTCATGGTAAAGTCTTCATAGGGCGACGTCGTGCCATGGCCGTGCCGGCCATGCTCGCGCACGGGCGGGACCCCGATGAATCGGGGCAGGCTGCCCGTGGCACGAAATCTCGAGGAGATAAAAAGATGACGGCTACTCACCCCTACGCGCAGATTCTCGGCGAACGCGACCCGCTCGAAGTCCTGGAAGAAACTCAGAGAAGCATTCCCGACATGGCGCGGACACTGGGCCCCGACGGTCTGAAGCGCAGCTACGCGCCAGGCAAGTGGACTGCCGCACAGGTGCTCGCGCACTTGGCCGACGCCGAGATCGCTTTCGGCTTTCGGGTGCGGCAGATTATTTCCGAGCCCAACCTGGGCATTCAACCCTTTGATGAGAATCGGTGGGCGCGGCGTTACGACCGCATGGACGGAAGGGAGGCGGCACAGACGTTTCAGGCCGTTCGCGCCTGGAACTTGTCGCTATTCCGGCTGCTGGACCAGGAAGATCTTGACAAGGCGGCCCTCCACCCGGACCGCGGTCCGGAGAAAGCGGGAACGGTCATCCGCATCATGGCTGGACACACTCTCCATCATTTGGCTCAACTGGAGAAGATCCCCGGCTCCAGTGAATAGCCCAGGGTGGAGTCCTGATTTGCAGTGTAGCGCCGGCTTCCAGCCGGCATGGGGCCGCCAAGATGGCGGCGCTACGATCAAATGGTCACGCGATGCGACGGCAATCCCTGTACGTTATAATAAGTGCCATGCGAAAGTGGCGGAATTGGCAGACGCGCCAGACTTAGGATCTGGTCCCGCAAGGGGTGGGGGTTCGAGTCCCCTCTTTCGCACCAGCTATCAAACTGTCCAATAATGACTTATCGGTTGCAACCAAGTCGTGTACAGGATACGTGCGATGAAATTCCGATTTCATGATCGCATCCAGGAAGGCGACTTTGAACGCGCGCCGGGCTCGATCCCTGCCACCCGCCTAATGATCCCGTCGGCGCGCATCCGATACAGCCCTATGACTTTCAGGCCGAATCCTGAGCTGAAAGTGCAACTCTCCCGCCAGCAGCGATTTACGACCAATCGAGCGAAGCAGGGAAGTTCCGCAGGTCGGGGGTTACGGTACGGCGAATCTCGGTTGGACCGATGCGGCTCGCGCCGCGTATCGGCCAAGTGGAAGAACCACTTCTCCGGTCAGCCGACCTTTACAATGACCCAAGCAATGGTAACTTCCCACATGGGAATTTACGGGGACCCAGGCGTGACACCCGAAACTGGGGGATTACATGAAGCATTACTGTTCACTTGACGACTGGCTTGTGGAGGTGGCAAGCTGGAGGCGGTCAAGGCGTTGTGTTTTTTGGGTCACTTCAAGGCACCTTCTAGGCGCCGTACGTCGTTGACGATAGATTCACCCGACATGTCAATTGAACCCATTATGGAGCAACAGATATTTCCAGGAACTGTGGATGCGTTGGAGCCGATTCGCCAGTATGTCGCGGCCGCGGCCCAGGCCGCCGGCTTAGACAGGAAAGCCATTTATAAACTCTGTCTGGCGGTCGACGAGATTGCCACCAACATTGTGCTGCACGGCTACCAGGAGGCAGGTCTGGAGGGCGACTTGAAGATCGGAACGTCGCTGGAGGGGGACAGCCTGGTGGTCCGGTTGGAGGATCACGGCAAACGTTATGATCCTAATTTCCATTCCGTCCCTGAACCTGAGAACCTTGGCCTTCCGCTCGAGTCCAGGCCCCTCGGGGGCCTTGGCATCTACTTGGCGCTAGATGGAGTCGATGACCTTCAATACCTGGCGACGGATGCGGCCAACGTCCATCGCTTCATCGTCCGGTTGCCGCATCGTCCCGAGTCGAAGACGTGAGCCAGACAACTCGCGACCCGCAAAGTGATAGGAGACTTTAATGCTCGTTAGCGCGATCCTGATCGGATTAGCCTCACTGGGACTCTTTCTATATTTGATGTACAGGGGATGGTTTGCCAGCATGAAGAGAGGTTTTTATATCTCTCTAATACTGGCGGTTGCGGGTGGTGCGTTCATCTCGGCAGCCTTATTTGGCGTCTGGGCATGGGTGACGACGAAGGATATTATGTTCCGGCAGGTGGTGAGCGATTTGCGAGACGACGGCGCCGCCGCTGGCGCCAGTCTCTTCGTGGGGACGAATATGGGACTCGGCGACCTCAAAGAAGTTAGTCTTTTAGTGGGGACAACTCTGGCGCGCGACGAACTGAACGGCGGCGCGGCTGAACGGACGGCGAAGTTCTCCCAACGTCCCCTGGAATTGATCGCCGGCGATCTCGGCATCATTTTGCGGTCCCACCAGCGATTCCTCGGAGACCGCGTGATCGGCGCCGATGGCAAAGTCGTTGCTACGCGCGTCAGGAAGGGGGAAATCGAGCCTGTGAACAGCACGGCGGTGCAATATGCGCTCGAAGGCAAGGAATTCGTTTCGGAGGTGTACCTTTCGTCCGTCTTCCACAGATACATCACCTATATGGCGGTCCCGATTCGAGATCAAAAGGGCGCGATTATCGGCGCCCTCACCTGCCAATACGATTTTCAGTCGGATCTTGAAAACATCTTCAGAGGGATGCGATTCGGTGAGAGCGGCTACGGGGTAATCGTCAGCGATCAAGGGCGGATCCTTGCTCATCCGGACGCGCGCCGCCTAAACGACGATATCTCTTCTTACCCTGCGGTGCAGCGCGCCCTGCGGGGTGACACCGGTTGGGTCACGGCCGTGGGCAAAGCCGGCGTGAATCGCCTTTTTTTCTATCGCCCCGTCGAATTTCCCGCTACGCCCAATCCGCAACGCTTGATCATGTTGGTGGAAACCAGCGAGCAGGACGCTCTGGCGCCCATTCGCGCGGCGGGCTTGCAGTTCCTTATGGGCATGGCTCTGCTGACGATTCTGGCTGTTCTGTCGGGCTATATCGTCTCCTTTTCGATGGTGCGTCCCGTTAATTCACTGAACGAGTTTGTGAAAAAGGTGGAAGCCGGTGAACTCTCAGCACGGCTCATCATCCGCGATAAAGATGAGATTGGGCGGCTGGGGACGGCCTTGAACGAAATGACACGCGGTTTAGAGGAGCGTGAAAAGATCAAGGAAACGCTCATCGCCTCCCGTCAAGTGCTCCAAGTGGCTCGCGGGATCCAGATGGGGTTGCTGCCCAGGAATTTTCCCGCTTTTCCCGATCTGCCGCAAGTCGACATTTTTGGGACGGTGAGGCCGGCGCTGGAGGTGGGCGGCGATCTGTATCACTTCTTCCGGCTGGACGAGAACCGGATCTGTTTCGTGATCGGCGATGTTTCCGACAAAGGTGTGCCAGCGGCGCTGTTCATGGCGATGGTGCTGACCGCGTTCGAGATCTCGGCGAGGGCCGGCCTTGCGGTAGATCGGGGAAAGCGTCGAGCGGATTCGATTGCGGCCGTTCTTGACCGAGTCAATCGTTACCTGAACGCGAATAACGACTCGCAAATGTTTGTGACGCTGTTTGCGGGCATTCTGGATTTACGCGACGGGTCGATCGAGTACAGTGACGGCGGTCATGAACCTCCTTTCATCATACGCCACGGGGCGGGAGTCGAAATGCTCCAAAAAAAAGGAGGCATCGCGTTGGGCTTTATCGACCCGTATGATTTCACGGTCGGAACGATCAAACTCGATCCCGGCGATGCGCTGGTTCTTTATACGGACGGAGTAAATGAAGCGATGAACCCCGACCATCAGATGTTCACGACCTCTGCCATCGGGGATACCCTCCGCACCATTTCCAACGGCAATCCCGCTGATAGGATCTGTGAAACCATAATCGGTAAGGTGGATGAATTCGTGCACGGAGCTCCGCAGAGCGACGACATCACGCTTGTGGTTATTCGTTATTTCGGCCCTGACGGTCCGAAGGCCTCGGCTGAGGCTTTGCAGTTGAATGTCTCGGTATAGAGAGGCGTAGAAGACCTGAAAACGATTTTGAGCGTAATTTCAGAAGGGGCAACCGGACTTCGCCGACGCTAGCTTAACTTATTGCCGACCCCAAAAAGGTTTTGACTTCGAGGTCGAACTGGGTGTAGGCTGGCCACGCATTTTAAGCATCGTTAGGGGGGCCGAAAGTGCTGGAGGAGAGAAGCGTTTTTTGTGCAAATGCCAGGATAGCTCGTACCCACTGACGGTGTGGCGAAGAGGCGTGCATTTCAAAGAGACCGGACCGGCTGAAGCGAAGTCGATTCTCTCAGGAAGTCGATTTTCTAAGAATGAGAACAACTAATCTGTCCGCAAGAGATGAAAAAGGTAGTGTCGTCTTCTACGTACTTCTTTGGAAGCGGCGTGGTATCTCGCTGGAGCTTTTCGACGACTATTGGCGGAATGTTCACGGGCCGGTTTGCGCCCGGCTCCCCGGGCAATTCCAGTATTGGCAACTTCACGTTGCCCACAACGAGGGAGGCCTTTGGCCCGAAGCGCCCGGGATCCGGTACGACTGCAAGAGTGAAAATCAGTTCGACGGAATCGCCGAGCTGACCTTCCGTTCCGCCGACGATCGCAACGTATGGTTCCGCGCGGCGGGAATCCTGATGGACGATGAACATAACCTGTTCAGCAAGGCGATCGGATACAACACGAACCCAGGGAACTCCTGCACGTACGTCGATGGAATTCCGGTGGGCGACCCGAATGGGCCGGGGGACTTGACCAAGCTGCATGCGATGGTAAAGAAGGTGGACAGCGTCAGCGTCGCGGAGTTCCGTCGACACATGAAGGATACGTTCGCCGCCGCAGTTGCGGACAGCTCTCTGGTCCTCAAATTCCGAATGCATCTTTTTGAGGAGGTCGACGCTTCGCGCCCCGACGCTGCCGGGGTTGCCCATAGTGAGCCCTCCGAGGAAAACTACCAAGCCGCGTTCGAGATCGCCTTCGCGGACCGGCTGGAGATGGAATCCTTTTTCGCATCCCCGGCATACGCCGCCGCCATCGCAGAACAGGCCCGGTTCGTCAAGCAGATTTGCGTGTTTCCGGAGCGGAGCGTCTTCACCTTCGTGTATAACGGCGAAATGACGCTGGCCGGCCAGCGGAGCTCCACCGTCGCGGCGTTAATCAGGGAGATCGGCGCAACGAACCAGTTGAAGGACGATATCAGTTCCCTCATCTTGGGCAAAAGCGTCCCTTCAGCGGAAGGATAAGCAGTCTCGGAGAGAGAGGTACAGCTTGGCGGACCTAAGTCTAAAGGAAAACGCGGTTTTAGGGGACCCGCAGTTGCAAGAGGGGCTACGGGGGATCAACCCAAGGTGGGGAGATTTTTGTATCCGGGCGGCAGGCGAGGTTTGGGGACTGCCGCTTATCGACCAGCGAACGAAGGCGCTGATCACCATCGCCGTCGATGTCGTTAATGCGAACGAGCACGGACCCGGTACTCCGTTCGAGGCGCACGTCAACATGGCTCGCAAGCAGGGCGTCACCCGCGAGGAACTCGAGGAGCTGCTTCTGTTCATGTGCGTCTATGCGGGATTCAACAAGGTAGCAGGCGCGTTCGGCCGGCTTAAAGAGATCGAAGCGAAGTGAAAGAGTGCGGCCGGGGATGGCGCTGTTTAATGGCGCCCGAAGCGGATGTGGAAACCCCCGAGAAGCTCGCCAAAGGAACGGTCTGCGGGGTCCGGCACGGTCGTCGCGGGGCTTGTTATTTCCAGAGCGAGCCACTGAAGTTCTTCCGCGATGTCGTCGCGCCCGCCGAGCTCGTTGCATTGATCAAGACGGCGGCCAACGCCTAAACGGAGGCCAACGGCTCTCCCGCGGGAGAGCCCGGATCGGGGTGGCTGGCGTGGACGGAGATGCTTGGAAGGGAGCAAGAGCATGACCGAAACACAGAGCAAAGGCAAAATCGGCGTCTTGATCGAGGAGCACTTCGACCAGACGGAGTTCCGCAAATTCAATGAGTTTTTCCCGGCGCATGGCTACGAGGTCGAGTATATTTCGCACCTCTGGGGCAACCCGCAACTGGAATTCGGCTCCAATCCCGACGCTGGAATTGTGGAAGAGCACGTGACCGTGAAGACCGAGATCAACGATGTCGATCCGCGCGACTATAAGGGCATTATCGCGATCGGAGCGTATGCCATGGACCGCCTGCGATACCAGACCAATCCGAAGAAAGGGCAGAAGAACCAGGCGCCGACGGTGGTCTTCCTGCGGAAAGCTGCTGGCCATCCGGACCTCAAGCTCGGGACCATTTGCCACAGCCTCTGGTTGTTTTGCGCGGATTCGGATCTGCTTCGCGGAAAGAAGGTCACGTGCGCTCACAACATTATATGTGATGTGGAGAACGCCGGAGCCGAAGTGGTGTTCGATGGCGACGCCACCGCGGATATCGTAGTTGACGGGAATCTGATCAGCGGCAAGCACCCCGGGGTAACCGATCAGTTCATGGAAACCTTTATCCGGGAGATCGAAGCGGGAGCCTCGAAGCAGGAAACCGCATCCGCTTCATAGCCGGCTGGCGAGGTTGCGGAGGACACCTTAAGGGAGAAACCGAATGAGGAGACGCGTCAACTATTACGAGAATCTGGCGGCAGACTATTCTCAACCGCAACCTGTGCCTGCCGAGTTGGCGGCGCGATTGCTCGCGGACGCGCAGCGGTTCAACGCGATGAAGGCCCCCACACTTCCGAACGTCGGTCCGGACTACAGCCTCGAACAGATCGAGCGGGAGAATAAGGAGTGGTGGCCCACGCACTGCGAGGCTCTGCGGCAAGGGAGAGGCGATATCCTCACCGGAGAGTATCGCGATGAACTCGTGTACTTCTGCCAGGACGGCCCTTACTACGGTCTGGAGGAGCAGAAAACGCGGGAGATCCACTGGTGGGCCCTGATCGCCCAGCCCAACGTGACGATGTGCTGGCCGATCGTCATGTTCCACGGTGAGTTCGTGTGGTTCGAGTGGAACTGCTTGGACAACGTAACTCACGAGACCATTGCCAAGGGCAGCGTTGCGTGGGTCCGGCGGGGGCATCGGGGAGCCTGCTATTTCAAGGGAGAGCAGTTGACGTTCTATCGGGATGTCTTTGCACCCGATGAACTGGTCAAGCTCATAACGGCACGATAGCCCCGGCCAAGCCATAGGGCTGCGCAAGCAACGATTGTGACGACAGCGGGAGATCCCCATGCCCGGGCGCGTTTCCAGCGCGACGCGCAGCGGCGAAGGGGAGGAAATCCGAGCGAAAGGACTTGATGGATCATGAACGTTGACTTTACGTTCTCCGACACCATAGCGGGTTACGTGAGTTCTTATAACTCGCGCGAGGGCAGTTTCACCCTTCGCACCTCCGACGATCGCGAGTTCACGGTGTACCTGAACTCCAACACCTTTGCGAAGTATGCCTTTAATCTGACCGAGTCGTATCAGGATGCGACCGGTGAGATGCCCCGGCTGCTGGCGCTGCCGCGCCAGTTCCTTTACGCCTACGGAACTTTCTATCCCGCGGGCGAAACCGGGCGGTTCGAAGCCCAGTGGCTGGTCTTCCCGGGCCGCGGTCCTGGCGTATACCGGCAAGAGGAGCCGGACTGGTGGATCAATCAGTCACGCTCGATCGGCAAGTCGTATCTGAAGTGGCAATTCAACTACCCCGGCGAGGAGATCAATTACCGCAACTACCGGACGATGCTGCATCTCGCCGGGACCAAGAAGGGCGACTACCTCCAGGAAACCGACACCATCAGTCGCATGATTTATGGTCTCTCGACGGCTTACATGATGACGGGGGACGAGGCGTTTCTGGAAGCGTCCGAAAAGGGTTCCCAATACTTGCGCGATCACATGCGCTTCTATGACCAGGACGAAGATGTGGTGTACTGGTATCACGGGATCAAAATCGAAGGCGACAAGGAAACCAAGTTGCTGACCTCGGAATTCGGCGACGATTACTATTCCATTCCGATGTACGAGCAGATTTACGCCCTGGCGGGCCCCACCATGACCTACCGCCTCACCGGCGACCCGAAGATCATGTGGGACATCGAGAAGACGATCAAGATCTTCGAGAAGTTCAAGGACAACGACAAGGGTGGTTATTTCTCGCACGTCGACCCGATCGACCTCAACCCGCGGGCCGACTCCCTCGCCCATAACCGGGCGCGCAAGAACTGGAACTCGGTCGGCGATCACGCCCCTGCCTACTTGGTGAACCTGTATCTGGCCACGGGCGACCCGAATCACGGCGCGTTCCTCGAATACACCTTCGACACCATTGCCAAGTATTTTCCAGACTATGAGAACAGCCCCTTCGTCAACGAGAAGTTCCACGAAGACTGGAGCCACGATCAAACCTGGGGCTGGCAGCAGAACCGGGCGGTGGTCGGACACAACCTGAAGATCGCCTGGAACCTGATGCGCATGGATTCGTTGAAGCACAAAGACGAGTATGTGGACCTGGCGCGCAAAATTGCCGAACTGATGCCGGAAGTGGGCAGCGATCGCCAACGCGGCGGCTGGTACGACGTGGTGGAGCGCGTGATCAGGCCGGACGACAAGCATCCTCGCTTCGCCTGGCACGATCGCAAGGCCTGGTGGCAGCAGGAGCAAGCGATCCTGGCCTATATGATTCTGCACGGGGTTCTGCGCGACGAGTTTTACCTGCGCATGGCGCGCGAGTCCGCGGCGTTCTATAACGCCTTCTTCCTGGATCACGATGACGGCGGCGTGTACTTCAACGTTCTCGCGAGCGGTCTGCCCTACCTGCTGGGCACCGAGCGTTTCAAGGGCAGCCATTCCATGAGTGCCTATCATTCCATGGAGTTGTGCTTCCTTTCCGCGGTCTATACCAACCTGCTCATTACGCGCCAGCCCATGGAGTTCTATTTCAAGCCGTATCCAGGCGGATTCCCCGGCAACATTCTGCGCGTGTCGCCGGACATCCTGCCCAAAGGCAGCATCCACATCGAAGCGTGCTGGATCGATGGAAAGCCTTATGACGACTTCGACGCCAGCGCTCTGGCGGTAAAACTGCCGGCTTCGGACAAACGTCAGACGGTGAAAGTGAAGATCTCGCCGAGCCAATGGCTCAACGGTAAATGAGGTGATTGATGAACCTCCAAACATCAGAGGAGAACGGCATTGGCACGGCGCGGCTGGAAGGCAGTCTGGACGGCAAGACTGCTCCGCAGGTGCGGGAGCGGTTGCATCCCTTTCTGGCTGCGAACTCGAAGCTGATCCTGGACCTTACCAAAGTCGATTATTTGTCCAGCGCCGGCTTGCGCCTGTTGCTACTGCTGTACCGCGAACTTACGGCGAGAAAAGGCAAGCTCGTGCTGCTCGGAGTCTCTGAAGATATCCGGACGGTGATGTCCCACACCGGGTTCCTGAACTTCTTCACTTTGGTCAACTCCGAGGCCGAGGCGATGCAGGCGGTTTCATGAGCGCGACCATGGAAGAACGCATCGATTTTTATCCCACGCACGAGGTGGGCGGCGTCCGCTTCCGGCGGGGCCGTCCGCTTCCCTTCGGAGCCACCACTGTACCGAATGGGGTTAACTTCTCCATTTTTTCCAGCGCGGCCGATTCCTGTACCCTGGTGCTCTTTCGCAAGCACGAGCCCAAGCCTTTCGTGGAGATTGAGTTCCCCCGGGAATTCCGCATCGGCGATGTCTACTCCATGATCGTGTTCGACTTGGATTACGAGGAGCTGGAATATGGATATCGTTTCTCCGGACCCTGGAATCCTGAGGCCGGACAGCGCTTTGATAAAACGAAAATACTGTGCGATCCGTACGCCAAGGTGATCGGAGGCCGGGATGTTTGGCGCGCCCAGCCGGATTGGAACGACATTTATCAACATCGCGCCCGGCTGGCATTTGACGACTTCGATTGGGAGGGAGACTCCGCTCTGGAGATCCCGACGAAAGATCTGGTCATTTACGAGGCGCATGTTCGCGGTTTCACGGTGCATCCCTCCTCGAAGGTCTCGGCCCCGGGAACCTTCGCGGGGCTTCGCGAAAAGATCCCGTATCTGAAGTCGCTCGGCATCAACTGCCTCGAATTGCTCCCGATTTACGAGTTCGATGAGTGGGAGAACAACCGCCTGCACCCCGCAACCGGGGAACTGCTCCTCAACTACTGGGGGTACAGCACGGTGGGTTTTTTTGCTCCGAAGGCTGGTTATGCGGCCACGGGCAGGCTTGGCATGCAGGTGGATGAGCTGAAGAACCTCATCAAAGAACTGCATCGCGCGGGAATTGAGGTGATGCTGGACGTCGTTTTCAACCACACCGCCGAAGGCGACCAGCGCGGCCCGTACATCTCTTACCGGGGCATTGACAATCGCACTTACTACATTCTGACGCCGGAAGGTTACTACTACAATTTCTCGGGAACGGGCAACACGTTGAACTGCAACCATCCGGTGGTCCGTAACATGGTGCTCGACTGCCTCCGCTATTGGGCGTCCGAGTACCACGTGGATGGATTCCGCTTCGACCTTGCGTCCATTCTTGGGCGGGACCAGAACGGCGCTCCGCTGTCGAACCCTCCCTTGCTCGAATCGCTCGCTTACGATCCTGTCCTCAGCAAGTGTAAACTGGTTGCCGAAGCCTGGGATGCCGGCGGGTTGTATCAGGTCGGCTCATTTCCCGCTTACGGACGGTGGGCCGAATGGAATGGTAAGTATCGCGACGGAATCCGGCGTTTCATCAAGGGCGATGAAGGCATGCTTGGCGAGATCGGCAACCGAATCCAAGGCTCCCCGGATTTGTATTGGTACCGCGGTCCGACCGCGAGCCTCAACTTCATCACCTGCCACGATGGCTTCACTCTCCGCGACATGGTTTCCTATAACGGCAAACACAACGAGGCCAATGGCGAGTGGAATAACGACGGGGCCAACGATAACAATAGCTGGAATTGCGGTTGGGAGGGAGAGACTGACGATCCCGGCGTGAACGCCCTTCGTGAGCGCCAGGTGAGGAACGCCGCGACGCTCCTCTTTCTGAGCCGCGGGGTTCCGATGTTGCTGATGGGTGACGAAATCGGTCACACGCAGGGAGGCAACAACAATAGTTATTGCCAGGACAACACCGTGAGCTGGCTGGACTGGGATGACGTGCAACGGGAAGCCGGACTCTTCCGCTTTTTCAGCAAGCTGCTGGCATTTCGGCGCGCTCACTCGGTGCTCCGCGGCGACAGATTCTTCGAGCATCGCGACTATGTGGGAAGCGGCAAACCCGACATCAGCTTCCACGGCACTCGCGTCGGCCAGCCGGACTGGGGAGGCAGATGCCTTGCCTTTCTGTTATGCGGGAAGCACGCCACCCCACCGGACGACGACATATACGTTGCGATCAACATGTTCTGGGACGGGCTGCCGTTCCAGGTGCCTCCGGCCCCCGAAGGAAAGAGCTGGAGGGTTGCCATCAACACCTCAATGCCCTCGCCCGAAGATATCTATGACGGTGAGGGCGGTGCGCGAGTTGGCTCCGACGAAATTATCGTTGGCGGAAGATCGATCATGGTTCTGGTTGCGTAGCGAACGCTTTGGGAAGGGAGAAATCGCAATGGCATTGGACATCCAATCGGCAGTCGACGCGAACACCGCGCGAATTGCGCTTACAGGGGAGTTAGACGGCAGTAGCGCTCCGGCCCTGCGAGAGACGGTGGACCGCATCCTGAGCGGGAAGCCGGCTCAGTTGGTTCTGCAGGTCGAGAACCTATCGTTCATGGCTTCGGCTGGGCTTCGAATCCTCATATTCGCGAAGCAGAAGCAGCCGAACTTGAAAATCTATCTTGTAAAGCCACGACCCTCCATCGTGGACACGCTGCACAAAACCGGCTTTTACGACGGCGTATACGTCACCGATGACGAACCCGCCGGGGCTTGACTGAGGAACCAAGGGAGGCTCATCTCCGGGTCGGCATGTCGCACGAATTCCGCCACTCCTCTCCGATACAAAGACTTCAATCAATTACCGCGGGAAGATCCAGCGGATTTGGAATGATAAACGCCCTTCCCGTCAGCAATCACGGAAACTCCCAGGAAACCTTTAAACTGAGAAGGTCAGTATCCTGCTCAATTCGACTTAGTGTGCCCTAGAGTGCCCTGGAGGGAAAACCAACTTAATTCCGGCTTTCGCGCGGGAAAACCGATGGATGCGATTGGGAGGGCGGCCGTGTACAATCTGCGTACAATCCACCTCGTGTTTGATATCATTTGGTGGCGTTAGGTGCGACGTAATATCTGTAACTTACGGGGAATTAGGAGTCGTTCGAAGTTCGAGTCCCCCCTTTCGCACCAGGCGGGCCTGTAAAGAAGTCGACAGTTGACAGTCGACAGTTGAAAGTCAGAGCGTTTTTGATTCTACCTGTGAACTCGACTGTGGACTCCTTGCCCGCGTTAGAAGTCTACGGTTGATAGTCGAGTCAAAAGGCAAGACGTATTTGATTCTCACTGTGAACTGTAGACTGTGGACTGTGAACTCTAGTTCTTTTCCGAATACACTACGGCGTCGAGGAGGCCCGTCATGAGCTTGAAGGCCCTGTGCTTTGTGGACATGCCGTTTGGCAAGAAGACCGATCCGGCCAGCGGTGTGGAGATTGATTTCGACGCGATCTACGAGCAGGCGATCAAACCGGCAATTAGCGATGCCGATCTGGACGCGTTGCGCGGCGACGAAGAACGCACCGGAGGAATCGTTCACGCCCCGATGTTTGCTCGCTTGCTGCTCTCCGAATACGTGGTGGCCGACCTCACGCTCGCCAACGCCAACGTCTTCTATGAACTGGGCATTCGCCACGCCGCCAAGCCCTTCACCACCGTGCCCATCTTCGCCAACGTTCACCCGCTGCCCTTTGATGTTTCCCTGGTACGCTCGATTCCCTACTCACTCGACCACGGTAAGCTCAGCCCGGAAAGCGCCGCACAGTTGCGAGCGGCGATTCATCAGCGGCTCGAGACAGCGATCCGCGGCCCGGCGGTCAGCGACAGCCCGCTCTTTCAATTGATACCCGACTATCCCGGTGTCGACTTGCCGCACGAGGTCACCGAAGCGTTTCAAGAGCTGGTCAAGCACGAAGACGAGTTCAGGAAGACCCTCGCTGCCGCCCGCGCGAAGGCGAGCGATGCGGAGCGGAAGGCGGCGCTGCTCGCCGTGCAGGGCAGCTTGGGGAATATCAAGACGGCGCTGCCGGCGGTCCTGGTTGACCTCTTACTCTCCTTCCGCGACGTCAGCGCCTGGGATGAGATGGTGCAGCTTTGCGAAGCTTTTCCGGACTCCCTCCAGTCCAATGTCATGGTTCGGCAACAGTGGGCGCTGGCGCTGAACCGCCGGAATCAGCCGGGTGACCGCGACCGCGCTCTCGACATCCTGTCGAAATTATTAAAGGCCAGCGGGCCGGGTCCCGAAACACTGGGCATCCTCGGGCGAGTCCACAAAGAGCAGTACAAGGAACTGAAAGCGGCCGGCAACATCATGGCCGCCGCGGCTCTCGACCAGGCCATTGAGGCGTACACCCAGGGGTTTGAGGCCGACCCGCGCGACTACTACCCGGGAGTGAATGCGGTCACGTTGCTGGTCGAGCGTGGCGACCTCAAGGAGGCTGCGCGCCTCGCGCCGTTGGTCAGCTTCGCCGTGGCTCGGCGCGGCGGCGCAGCCTCGTCCGATTATTGGGACCTCGCGACCGTGCTGGAGTTGGCCGCGATTGGCCAAGACTGGCCGGCCGCCCTCCGCATATTGCCGAAAGTTCTCATGGCCGCCAAAGCCGAGTGGGTGGTGAAAACGACGCGCGACAATCTCCTACTCATTCAGCAAGCCTACGCGCGGGCCGGGCAACCCGCGCCCGAGCTGGCGGAAATCATTCATCACCTCGAGGCCCGCATGATGGAACTGCAAGGGCCAGCCCCCCCGCCAAAGCAGCGGTGACAAGTAGCGGTCTACCTGCAGGCCAAACAGTTGGGAGCACGGGAATGCTGGCCCGCGGATCGGCCTCTTTTGGGGGCAGATGCGATTCGAGTTATTACCCTTGTTTCTGAAATAAGCATGTGCTACATTCTTTCACAGCAGTAGTAAACAAGTATACAGTGTGCCCCGCGGGCCGCCCAACAATGGTGCGATACGGCCTCGCTCTTTCAGGGTGATGTAATCCGACTTGGCCAGCAAGCTTTGGGTCGGGCGGTCGTACGGCGAGCTACCGGAGCCACAACCTGGGGGGTGACATCTTGCCGACTCCCACCTACGATCTCTTCATCTCATACAGCAGCCACGACCGGCCATGGGCCGAGAAGTTGGACGCAGACTTGCGGGCATCATTTCCCCAACTCAAGATTTTCTGGGACCGCGCGAGCATTCCGGCGGGCGTGGACTATCGAGAGTTTCTCAAGGACGCGGTCGTAAATACCAAACATCTGCTGGTTCTGTGGTCGCAGGCAGCTAAGGACTCCATTGAGGTTGAACCGGAAGTCTCCGGATTCGAAGCCGAAGTGCGCCGGACTCCCACACTCGGAGGAAGCAAGCGGCAGGAGTTCTATGTTCCGCTGAAATGCGCTCGGGGCGGCGGCATCAGTGATATTCAGGGCTTTCCGGACCTGGCAACTTTCTACAATCCCACTGCTGCCGACCGCGGCATCTCCAATCTTGCCTCCGGTCCGGGGCTTAAAGAGTGGAAGCGCATGATCAAGATGATCGGTGACAGGATTCTTAACGTCGATGCGGCGAAGGCCGTAATCGCCGCCATTGTTGCCACCAACACCAAGATGGTCCTTTTATTGGACCAAATCCACGGCCTCCGGCAGAACGCCAAGGGCCCAACGCTCGACGAGTTTCTTCAGGGATTCGGACTCCAATGGGCTGACGTTCGCGGCCGCTATGGTCAAAACGCGCGGGAATGGCATCCTTTTGGCGGCGAAGAAACCATCGTCGAACTGCTGGACGACCTGCGCGTGCAAGCCAACAGCCGGCTGGAGAGACCTTACTGGTTCCGTTGGGAGTACCGCGATCTCATCGATGCTGTCGAGGCCAACACCGTGAACGACCTGGTGGAGCGTCCCTCAGTCGTTTTCGTGGATCCGATCTCGCTTTACGATTCAGTATGCGCGAACGCGTTTCGCGAGCTTAAACGCTACGTTCGCCAAGAGCAGTCAGTGATCGTTTCTCTCTCTCCTATTGGTCAGACCGGCGTCGATTGGATTGCCCGCGTCATGCGCGCCCAATCGGTACCCATCCTCGATGATTATTTCGAGCAGGAAATCCCGCCGACCATCGTGGAATTCGCCAAGTGCGCGTTCAACGTACAACGAATCTCGGATATCGAACGCCTGGTCCGCAGCCGCATTGCCTGGTTGGAACTCGCCGCGAGGAAAGCTGAGGCCAAACACACGACGGGCACAACATGATCTACACATTGTATTCCTACAAGGGTGGAGTGGGCCGTTCTATGGCCCTGGCAAACCTCGCCGAGTGCTTCTTCGAAAAAGGCCTCCGAGTGATCATGATCGACTGGGACCTCGAGGCGCCGGGACTCGAGGCTTACTTCTATCCTCATGCGGAGGACAATTCTGCTACTAACAAATTAGCCCAGGTGAGTGCGCGCCCCGGCCTCATCAACATGCTGCAGGAATACCAGGAGAAGTTTCCCGAGCTTGCGCGCCCCAGATCAAGCGCGATGGCACCCGAGGCCCTCGCCCCGGGCGACCGTGAAAAGCGATCGTACGAAATCGACGAATCGGCGCGAATTACGAAGGAATTTCTCAAAGGACTGACGTCCATCCCAGAACATCTGCGGCCCGTTCGGTTTGCCTCGGGGGTTCAAGCCGAAACTTCCGCACCGGTGAGCTTTTCCGACCTGATCGAACGGAGCATGACCCCGCTGGAACAGTATCTACAGCTCATCCACGAATCCGGGACCGCAAAGCTTTGGCTGCTCACGGCTGGCGCCCGCGCCGCGGAAAATTTCGCCGAGTACGCAAGCTCCGTGCAGGACTTCGACTGGCTCGAATTTCTCGCTGCCAGCAACGGAAAGGAATACCTCGAATGGTTCCGCAACAAGCTCGCCAGCATCGCGGATGTGGTGTTGATCGATAGCCGCACTGGCGTAACGGAGATGGGTGGCGTGTGCACGCGCCAGATGGCTGATGCTGTGGTGTCATTCTGTGCTCCTAATTTCCAGAATCTCGATGGCGTCGCAAGAGTTGCCGGGGCGCTGGAGACCGCGGCGGCCAAGAAGGCCCGATATGACCGCGATCTGCACGTCATGGTGATCCCAACGCGCATCGACGATTTCGAGTCGGGCTTACTCCAGCAATTTTCCAATGACTTCAGTTCCAAGATGGAAGTTCAAGCCTTCATCCCAGAGCCTCTACGCGACTTGGACCGGCCGATGTGGAACCTGCAGGTGCCCTACATTCCCCAGTACAACTACCGTGAACAACGCGTCATCGGACCGGGAGCTGCATTGCCAGATCCGCCCACGCAGAAGCTGATTCAGGCGTACCGCAAGATCGCGGTGCATCTGGCGGCCCTGTCGCCCGAGGGCGGCGCTATCCGCTCGGCGTTCGCTTCCGAGATCGCAACTTCGTTTCCCCATCTGCTGCCACATGGGCCGCCGCGCATGGCGCCGGCGGTTGTTGGCAACTGGGTGGAGCGGCCGGCCGACCTCAACCGGTTGAAGCAGGCTCTGCTGGAAGGCTCGGGGGCTCTCAACGGGGGCCGCATTGCCGTGTGCGGTCAAGCGGGTATGGGCAAGACGAGCTTGGTAGCGCGAACATGTCAAGACGAAGAGGTCATGCGAGCGTTTCCAGACGGCATTATTTGGCTGACACTCGATCGGGCCTGGGATAAGGGAAGCGTGCACGATTGGTTGCGGACCGCCTTCGCACTTCCCCGAAAAGGAGGGGAGACAGCCCTGGCCCTCGCATTGGAGAATCGGAGGTTCCTTTTTGTCGTCGACGACGTGTGGACTTTGGACCAACTCGAACCCATCTTCCAGTTCGGGCGGCAGGACACCCGCCTCATCATCACGCGCGACTTGGCGACGGCGTCAGCGTTCGCCAACATTGTCGTAAGCGTAGGGACGCTGAGCGAGGAGGAATCAACCGCTCTGTTGAAGACCAAGCCGAGCCAGGTAGCCGGGGGCGACGATCCTGTCTTAGCTCAAATGCTCGTGTGGCCGCTTGGGGCTTCGCTTTTGCGAGCCGCGCTAGAGAGGCGCTTCGCGCACAAAGAAACACCCGAGAAGGCCTGGGAAGGAATCCGAGCGTCCCTGCAGCGGCAAGGAATTACCGTCTTCGATCAGCCCGATGTAGCGGATAAGAACAGTTCGGTCGCACGTAGCCTTCGCGGGACCATCGGTCGGTTGCAACCCGAGGAGCGCGCGCTTCTTGTCACCGTGGCGAAAATGGGCGACCAGGGTCTGCCGGATCGGTCCAGGCAGGAAGCAGATTCCCGGCCCGCGGGCGGCGCCAGTTCCTGGTCAGCAGCCAATGAACCGGTGTCGGCTGAAACCCGCCGCCGGCACCGACTGATCGATCTCGGCCTAACTCAAGAGACAGAAGGCGTCGCGCGCATAGACTCGCGTGTGCGCGCCTGGTTGCTGTCGCAGGGAGAGCTCGGCGCCGACGGTCAGGCGGGCAAACTGGTCGATCGCGAGCAGAAACTCAAGGACGGTTACAACATACTCCGCGGCGCGACCGCTCCGGTTGACAGAATATGGGAACTGGCGAAGTTTGCCAAAGACGCGCGCTCCTTTTCGCTCGCTCGCAGGCTTTTCGGCCTCGCCCGGCTGTGCCCCGATGCCACCCAGCTTGCTGCTGCCAAGAAACTGGAACTGATGCAGCAGCAGGCACTCTGTACTTACAAAGACGATGATCTGCCCGCCGAGGAGCGATTCACTCGGGCTTTCGAAATCCTGGGAGAAGGCGATCTTCACAGCACCACGCCGTCGCAAGAGACGCTCGGTCTGGCTGGGGCGATTCACAAATACCGTTGGAAGATGAGTGGGCAGCGCCGCGACCTCGATCATTCGCTTGGCTATTATCGGCGAGGCGCGCAAGGTGAGCTGGCAGGCGACTTCGGGTACACGCGCATCAATGCCGCTTTCGTACTGGACCTGCTCGCCTGGCAGGATGACAAGGATTCCCCCTTGACAGCACAAGAACGCCGGGCCGAAGCCACCAAGCTTCGCGAAGAAATCGTCGGAGCACTCCCCGGCCTCGCGTCCCAGACTGCCTATAGATGGCTCAAAGACCGATGGTGGTACGGCGCAACCTTGGCGGAAGCATGTTTCGGGCTTAGCCGTCACTCGGAGGCACAATTCTGGCTGCGCGAAGCTTTGGCCGTCGATCCACCCAAGTGGCAACTTGAGGGTACCACGCGCCAGCTTGCCGGGCTCGCGCAGGCTCAGGGTGTGGATAAGCAGGCGAATTCGCCCGCGTGGCAGACCCTCCGCATTCTGGTTGGCGAGGCTGATCCTGCCCTCCGCGCGATGATCGCCGGGAAACTCGGAGTGGCTCTTTCCGGCGGCGGCTTTCGCGCCTCCCTGTTTCATATCGGGGTGCTGGCGCGCCTCGCCGAGCTTGATTTATTGCGCCACGTGGAAGTGCTCTCGTGCGTTTCCGGTGGATCCATCATTGGCGCCCACTATTACCTGGAGGCGCGCCGTCTTCTGCAAAGCAAAACCGATCGCGAGATTACGCGTGAAGACTATATCGATATCGTAAAACGTATCGAACGCGACTTTCTCGCCGGCGTGCAGAAAGACCTGCGGACCAGGCTATTGGGGGGTTGGCTGGCGAACGTACGCAGTATCTTCGACCGCGGTTATACGCGGACGAAATATCTCGGCGAACTGCTTGAACGCCACCTCTACGCACGCGTCGAGGATGGCCAACAGGGACATCGGTGGCTCAACGAGCTGAAGATTCTCCCCCGCGGCGACGGCGATGATTTCAATCCCAAACTCGACAATTGGCGCCGCGGCGCCAAAGCGCCCATTCTGCTCTTAAATGCCACGACCTTGAATACCGGACACAATTGGCAGTTTGCCGTGAACTGGATGGGCGAACCCCCCGCGGGATCCGGGAGTCTGATTGACCGCAACGATCTGCTGCGGCGCATGTATTATTCCGAGGCGCCGCTGCGTTACCAGCGTATCCGGCTTGGCCAGGCCGTAGCCGCCTCCGCCTGCGTGCCGGCCCTGTTCGATCCGCTCGACCTCGACGGGCTGTATCCCGAACGTTCGGTGCAGTTGGTGGATGGCGGTGTACACGATAATCAAGGCGTCGGCGGGCTGCTCGAGCAGGAATGCACAATCGTATTCGTCAGCGACGCCAGCGGACAAATGAATTCGGAGCGGACTCCCAGCACCGAAGCCTATTCGGTCCCCATGCGGTCAAACAGCATTCTGATGGCGCGCGTGCGCGAGGCGGAGTTCCGCGAGCTCCAAGCCTTGCTCCGCTCTTCCGCACTCGGCGGACTGATGTTCCTCCACTTGAAGAAAGACCTGGAATTAAACCACGTGGACTGGATCGACTGCCGGGACCAGTACGAGGCGTTTGATGAGCCGGGGAGATTGCGGAGAGGTACGCCCCTGACAAGTTACAGGATGCCGAAAACCATCCAGGAGCGATTGGCAGGCATTCGTACCGACCTTGATTCGTTCTCCGATTCAGAGGCTTACACCCTGATGTTAAGCGGTTACCGCATGACGGATGCGGAGCTCGCGCGCTATTTGCCGGATTTCCCTGCCAAGGACTCTTCCCGAGAGACGTGGCGTTTCCGAGCTATCGAGCCCGCGGTGGATCGTGCCCAGGATCATGTACCCGAGCACGAGTGGCTTCTGCAAATCCTGAAAACTGGCGCCTCTCGAGGCTTTAAAGTCTGGCACTTGGTTTGGGGCTTTGCCCCGGCGGTGTTACTGGCGCTATTCGCTTTGGTTGCGGCGGGCGGAGCCGCTATATTGCGGGAGACATGGTGGTTTCTGCAATCGGAAGTGCCGCGTCTCTTCTTCCCCAGCTTGGCTACGGCTGGCAGCATCCTCGCTCTCTGTGTGGCCGCCGCAATTCTACATAGGCTCCTGCGGGCCCGGAAGAGTTTAACCACGATCTTTTCCGGCCTGCTGATGGCGACGTTCGGATGGATCGCCGCTTGGATACACATTTTGGTCTTCGATCCAATCTATCTTGCGTTCGGAACGATAGCGAAGCTGGAAGACGGCGTAATAGTCGGAGGACTGGAGCGTGGCCGGCGGCGGTCGTGGCTTGGAATTGCCGTGCTAACCCTCGCCGGCATACTCGCCTTCGGCGGTACAGCGTTGTTCCGCGCCCGCAATTCTCCTGTGCGTCCGGCCGATCGGGCACAAGCACTAGGACAAATGGATGCTGCGGTCGCACTCTGGAATGAGGCGCTTCGTTACGATCCTGACAATCAGCACGCCCTGACGCGGCGCGGTCAGGCGCTTTTGGCCCTTCATCGGCCATCCGATGCGGTCGAGGACTTAATTAAGGTTAGCCCCCGCAGCCCGGAGGTTCTCCGCGACCTTGCGTATGCCTATAAAGAACAAGCGGATTACGGGAAGGCCATCGACATTTATAAAATGCTTGTCGCGGAAAATCCGAAAGACGTCCAGGCCTTTCGCGACCTCGCCTATGCGTATACTAAGCAAAAGGATTACCGGAGGGCCATCGACATCTATGGAATCCTTCTCACGGACAATCCGCAGGACGTCCAGGCCCATCGCGATCGCGGCTTTGCATTCCAAGTAACCGGCAAGTATGAATTAGCCCTGAACGACTATACTTCCGCGCTGAAAATTGACCCCGACGCCCAGACTGCCTGGGCTTGCGTTTACATGCGGACCATCATGCTGTGGGAACAGCGGAAGTCGTACACTGGCGACGTGGAACTGGCCTCACTCTTGGAGCGAGCCGGCTTTGAGAGCCTTATAGCGGGCGACTACCTGAACGCCCGTCGAGGATTCCAGTTTTGTGAGAAATGGTACCCAGGATACCACAATGTCGAGGATATCTTGCAATTGATACGATCCCCTAAAAGCGATTTTGCCAACCCTGCAAAGAAAAAGCAGTTCCTTCAGTTGATTGTGAGGAAGTATTCCTGGGGTTTGCCGCCCGATCTACTCGAACGGCTCAAGGCCGCCGCCCAGTAACCACAGAACGCCCCCGCAAATGACCGGGCGGGCCTACGGCCAGCGCAAATCGTTGGTGGGCTTGTTGCGCTGCTGTAAGGACGAAGAGCCTTCGGCTGGGGGTGTAGCCGCACAGAAAGACAAAATTCGTAGCGGCGCTCAGTGAGCGCCGAACGGCGTTCGCAGGCTGCGGCTACAGTAACCAAACTGCGACACTCCTCCGCCCCCTCGATCTCTTGCTCCGGGTTCTTCAATCGGATATAAGATGAATTCCCTGGCGCCCCGCGTGGGCGTTGCAGCGAAGGACAGCGCATTCCAGGACAATTCTCCATGACGAATATCACTATCGAATACCCTTGGCTTTACTGTGCAAGCGATCAAGCGTCCATCAAGGCCCAGAGCGCGCACTTTCGATTACTGGTTGCGCAGCTCGGGGTCTTTTTGGTGATCTTGATGATTGAAGGTGTTGTGGCGCCGTTAATGGTCGGCAGGGAGCGATTGTTTGCCGCCGGTTCCGCGGCGTTGCTGGTGACGGGTGTGGTGCTCACTTACCTGGCGCGAGACCGAAAATTCGACAAGACTTGGTTTGATTGCCGGGCGGTGGCGGAATCGGTGAAGACCGTGACCTGGCGATTGATGATGAACACGCCGCCGTTTGCGCCCGCCATGAGCGACGCGGATGCATGCCAGCGGTTTATCGAGGAACTTCGGCTCATCGAGAAAGCCAGGCCAAGCGTGCCGGCGCTGCTCGGCGGCCTTTGCCCGGGCGCGAAGGAAATTCCCGATTCGATGCTGACGATCCGGCACTTGCCGCTCGCCGAGCGAAAGGAACTCTATCGAACGGGGCGCCTGATCGATCAAGAGAATTGGTACGACAAAAAATCGAAGTTAAATCGCGACAGCGCGGCACGGTGGTTCTGGATCGTGGCGGGGACTCAAGTCCTCGCCTTGGTCCTGGCAATCGCTGCGGTGTATGCTGGGCCTTTCAAGGTGAATTTGGTCGGCGTCCTGATGACGCTGGTGGCGAGCTTTACCGCGTGGACGGAGTCCAAGCGAGACGAAGATTTGGCCAACGCTTATAGCATGGCGGCGCAAGAATTAAGGGAGCTCGAGGCCCTGTTGAACGGAGCCCAGGACGAAGCCAGCTTCCAAAAGCTGGTCCTGGATGTCGAAGGCGCTTGTTCCCGGGAACATACCATGTGGGTTGCCAAGCGCGCGGGTCCCTAACACGCCAGTTCCATCCGTTGCGCGTTGGGCGCACCACCATGGTTTGAGCGCGGGTGGAGCTTTCGGCACGGCGCGGGGCGCGGCGAACCTGCAACATCAACCAGGACGAAATGTCTGCTGGACGCACTCGGGGAGCGTGCCGCAAAAAGATCTTAAGGATGAAGATCTATCCTGATAAGGCATTGAAGAATAAGGTACTTAAAACCAATGACAAAAAATCGCATCGATGCAAACTGCTGGTACTAAAAGGGTTACTGGCTTTCAGGATGACTTCATGAGGAATAACGGGCTGTGGTGGGGATTCTTGGATTATCCACAATCAGAGCCGAACCTCTCACCGTTTCTGCCAAGAATCGAACAAGAATCGAACTTCGCGCTAAAGGACGAGGCCCGGCAGGTCATTCTGGGCTGTCCTGCAACCAACCTCCGGAAACCCCTACGGGGCTTTGCCTTTTGTGTTACACTGCGCTTGCTTGGCGTGGTAATTAACCGGTTATGACCAAAGCTGCTGAGACCAAGCAGAATATCCGCGAAATCTGCCGCATCGCCGCGCGCGTGTTCTATGCGAAGAGCTACGATGGGGCATCGATGCAGGACATCGCGGAGGCCGTCGGCCTCACCAAGGCGGGTCTTTATCATCACGTGGGCAGCAAGGACCGCCTGCTGTACGAAATCCAAAACTACGGCATGGATATCCTGGATGAGACCGTGCTCGCCCCCATCAAGGACATCGCCGACCCCCGCGAAAAGCTTCGCCAAACCATCATCGGCCACATCGACCTGATCGTGCGCGCGCGCGACCAGGAAATCACCGTGATTCTGCACGAAAACCGCTCGCTGAGCGGCCCCCTGCGCAAGAAACTCAACGCCCGGAAACGCCGCTATATCGATTACCTCATCGATCTGATAACGCGCGTTCAGGAACAGAGCGGCCGTCCCCCCCAGCTCTCACCTCGCCTCGCCACCTTTGCCCTGTTGGGAATGATCAATTGGCTCTATCAGTGGTACAGCCCTGCGGGACCGGTCAAGCAGGATGAACTCGCCCAACACTACACGGACTTTTTCTTTCGCGGACTCCTCGGAACGGTTTGACCTGGATCGATCCAGCCACGTTCAAGACGCCACCGGCGCCCGTGACGAGGCCAAACCGGCCTGACCCCACATTCCCATTCTGAAACTTAGTTATGAATTTTCGGATGTTCGCGAGGCCTATTCCGGGTCTTCGAACATCCTCTGCTCGGGCACCACGACCACGATTCCGGTTTCGGTGACGTGATACTTCTGGCGGTCTTCTTCCGGGTTGAATCCAATCTCGGTGCGTTCGGGGATATCCATGTGGCGGTCGATGATGGCGCGGCGGATGCGCGAGTAACGGCCGATGTTGACGTGGGAAAACAGAATGGAGCTTTCTATTTCCGTGTAACTGTTGACGCGTACGTCCGGCGATAGGACGGAGCCGGTGACGCGTCCGCCGGAGATGATGGAACCCATCGAGACAATGGAATCCACCGCGATTCCCATACGCCGGCCCTCCTGGGCAAAGACGAATTTCGCGGGGGGGTATTGCCGCTGATAAGTGCGGATGGGCCACAACGAGTCGTACAGGTTGAATACGGGGGAAACCGAGACCAGATCCATGTTGGCCTCGTAGTAAGCCTCCGTGGTTCCGATGTCCCGCCAGTAAAGCGCTTCCTTTTTGTTTTCGTCGATAAAATTATAGGAATAGACGCAGTTCTTCTCGATCAGTTTGGGGATTACATTCTTACCGAAGTCATGCTGGGAGTCCGGATCATCGGCGTCGGCCAGCAAGGTTTCCAGCAACAGGTCGCGGTTGAAGCAATATATGCCCATGGAAGCGTGGCTCTTGGCGGGATCGTGGGCGGAAGGTTTCGGGATCCGCAGGCTTCTCCTGCCAGCCGACGATGCGCCCGGTGGAGTCAATCTCGCACACGCCAAACCGCGAGGCCTCCGACCGGTCGAACTCAATGGTGCCGACGGTTACGCCCGCGCCCGCGTCCACGTGCTGCTCGAGCAACCGTTGGTAATTCATCTTGTAGACGTGGTCGCCGGCAAGGATCAGGACGTACTTGCAGGGCTCGCTGCCGATCGAGTAGAGATTCTGATAGATGGCGTCGGCGGTTCCCTGGTACCAGTGGACGCCTACGCGCTGCATGGGCGGCAGCACGGTTATAAATTCCCCCAGTTCGTGCGCCAGGATGCTCCACCCTTCGCGAATGTGGCGGTTCAGGGACAGGGCCTTGTATTGAGTTAGAACATAGATGTGACGCAGGTCGGAATTAATGCAATTGGAAAGGGTAAGGTCAACGATGCGGTAAATGCCCCCGAAGGGTACGGCGGGCTTTGCCCGGTCCCGCGTCAGGGGGTTCAGGCGTTCCCCTTCTCCTCCGGCCAGCAGGCAAACCAGTGTGTCGCGGACCACGATTCGAGGACCTCCCTGCTAAGTTACAAACTGCTGGCCTGCGGCGACGAGGAGTGCAGCGACTCTCGCCCCATGCACAGCGTTTTGACCCATCATTATATCAGAGCCAACGCATGCCCCGGACTTTGATGGGGGCCCACGGCCCGAGGCGGCGAGATGGCCTTGTCAGGTTTACCCCATTTCGTGCCCCTATGCTATATTCGCTTTCAGGGAGACGGGTCGCAAGGAGTTATGCACCGCAGGGATGGCTGCCAACTCGCACCGTACGCCATGCGGGTGGAAGAGTCGCAGGGCCGGCGCTATGCTGAGCCCCCGCACCCTTACCGCAACGATTACGAACGCGATCGCGATCGTATTATTCACGCGCGCGCTTTCCGCCGTCTGGAGAACAAGACGCAGGTTTTCACCCGGCGGTATTCCGATCACTTTCGCAATCGCCTGACGCACACGCTGGAAGTGGCGCAGATCAGCCGCACGGTGGCGAAGGTCCTGGGTCTGAACACGGACTTGGTGGAGGCGTTGGCGTTGGTGCATGACGTGGGACACCCGCCGGGCGGCCACTCCGGGGAGTCCGAACTGGACCGGTTGATGCGCCAGCACCACGACGTGTTCGACCACAACCTGCATGCCTTGCGCATCGTCGAGTGCTTCGAGCAGAAATATGCCGGATTCCGCGGCCTCAATCTGACCTTCGAAGTGCGGGAGGGCATCATTAAGCACTCCCGCGATTACCTTCCCACCACCCACCCGGAACTGAACGAGTACCGGTTGGAAGAGCGGCCGCCGCTGGAAGCCCAACTCATCGACGCCGCGGACGAAATTGCTTACAATTGCGCCGATCTCGATGACGGCTATGAAGCCAAGCTCCTGACCTTACCGTGCCTACGCGAGAGCTTGCCCCTTTTTGACCGGATCTACCGTGGGATGGAAAGGAAGTATCCGGCGGCGAAGGAAAAGCTCAAGTTTAACGAAGCTCTGAAGCGAATGCTGGACGCCCTGGTGACGGACTTGATTGAATCCACGCGCCGGCGCCTGGTGGGGAATAAGATCCAATCGCTCGAGCAGGTTCGAGCTTGCCCCGCGCGTCTGGTCGGGCTGGGACGGCAAATGATGCGAGAAAATAAGAAGATGAAGGAATTTCTCTTTGCTCGCCTCTACTCGCACCAAAACGTGAACTCCGAGCGCAAGCGGCTCATCGGCAGCCTTCGCAACCTCTTTGCCTATTACCTGAGACACCCGCGAAGTCTACCAACCTTTTACTTCGACGAGTCGCAGCATGAACCCCTACACCGGGTCGTTTGCGACTACCTTGCCGGGATGACTGACCATTACCTTCTGGAGCAGCATCGCAAGCTTCTGGGGAATGTATGAGTCTACGAAAACAATTGGTGCTTTCGCTGTTGCTGCTCGTGGTGGCGGTGCTGTCGGCCGTGGCAGTTTACATGTGGTTCGGGGGGCCGGAGGTCACGCTGCTGGATGCCTTTTACATGGCCGTGATCACGATTACCACGGTGGGATACACGGAAATCGTCGATACCCACGCCAACCCGGGGCTGCGGCTTTTCAATATCTTTTTCATCCTCATCGGCATCGGCATCATGCTTTACACATTTTCCGTGTCGACCGCCTTCATCGTGGAAGGTGAACTTAACCACTTTTTTCGGAGACGCAAGATGCAGAAACTGATCCGGGACATGCACGACCACCTCATCATCTGCGGCGCGGGTGAAACCGGCACTTATCTGGTCAAAGAGCTTCTGCGGACCGGCAACGTCTTCGTGGTGATCGATCACGACGAGGAACGCCTGCAAAGAATCGGTCAACTCGGCGAGGTCCCCGTCCTGAAAGGGGAAGGTGGGGACGAAGAAGTCTTGATGGCCGCGCAGATCAAAAAGGCGCGCGGCCTGGCTTCCGTCCTGCCCGAGGACAAGGACAACCTGCTGCTGACGGTAACGGCGCGGCTATTGAATCCCAATCTCCGCATCGTGGCGCGCTGTGCGGAGGCGGGCATGAGTGAGAAACTCCTACGCCACGGCGCCAACGCGGCGATTTCCCCCAATATGATTGGTGGCTTGCGCCTGGCTTCGGAACTGATCCGGCCTTCCGTGGTCAGTTTCTTGGACTTGATGCTCCGGGACCAATCCGGAACGATGCGGGTGGAGGAGATCACCGTCGTCGAAGGCTCACCCTGGATCGGGAAACAACTGAGGGAAATGGACCTGCGCGGCCGTTATGAGCTTCTGCCTTTGGCGATTCGCAAGCCAGACGGCGATATGAAATTCAATCCCCGTGACGACACAGTCATGGCGGGCGGCGACATCCTGGTGGTCATGGGCGACGTGGCGAACGCCTGGAAGGCGCGCGATTCGGCAGGAAACAAAGTTCCCCATCATGCAGTTTAGTGAGCCGATTCCCTGCGGCGGGCCGCCGGCGCCTTGAGGTCAGCAAGAGATGGCACCCAACCAATGCCTACCGGAAGGTCGGCGCTTCCATTGCTGATCCGCGCCGACCCGTGCGCGTCGCGATGGAAAAATCGCGAGGTTGAACTGCGAGCCTTGCGCTACATGTTTTTTTGCGCGCTGACGTTCAAGACGCGTACGCGCTAAACTGGCTCCTGGAGGAGAACATGGAACGGCAGGAAATGATCGCGATCGACACCACCACCATGCCGTGGGAGGAACGGTACCAGGCAGCCCTGGGCAAAAGCAACTTCCGCAAACTCTTGCTCCAGGACCCGGACACGGGCATGGAGATCAGGCTGGTTCGCTACCCCGCCGGCTTCATGACCACGTGGCACACCCACTCGTGCGCCCACGGCATGTACGTGCTGGAAGGTACTCTGGTAACTCACGCGGGCAGTTACGGTCCGGGCGCCTTCGTCTGGTTTCCGGAAGGCATGTTGATGGAGCATGGTGCGACTGCGGAAACGGATGTGGTGGCGGTGTTCATCACCAATAAGAAGTTCGATATTCGCTTCCTTGAAAAGCAGGCTTAGCAAGCGTAGTGCGGTTCTGGGGTTGAAGTTCGCGGCTTTTCGTTGTCGATTGGGGACGAACCGCCCCGATCCGGAGTGCTACCACCGCCCGATCTCTGCTCATCCTCCAGAATTCAAGATTCCCCATTCCGCGCTCCAGGCGCCTCTACGAAAATTTTCGTTGACAATACGAATACCTTCGTAGTATGAGTAGGGCATGACGAAATCGAGTGTTCCGAAACCAACGGCCGGCGAGCTTGAAATTCTCCGCATTTTATGGGAGCGCGGACCCTCGACGGTACGCGCCGTACACGACGCTTTGCGCCGGGAAAAAGATGTGGGTTATACCACGGTGCTGAAGCTGATGCAGATCATGACGGCCAAGGGCACCGTGCGCCGCAATCAGGAGCAGCGGGCGCACGTCTACGAAGCCGGCCAGCCGGCGGGAAAGACCAAGCGCGCGCTGGCCAGTGACGTGCTTCAACGCGTCTTCCAGGGTTCCGCCAGCCAGCTCATGCTGCACGCCCTCCAAGGACGACGAACCTCGCGGGAAGAGCTGGAGAAGTTGCACCGCCTGCTGGACGACTACGAAAGGGGACTGCGATGACACACTTCGGGTTTTCTCCGGACGTGACTCGGCCGCTATGCTGGGCGCTACTGCACTTCCTCTGGCAGGGACTGGCGCTTGCCCTCCTGCTTTCCGCCGCGCTCTCCGTAGTACGCCGCGCAGCCGTGCGCTACGCGCTGGGGGTGGCCACCCTGGTCCTGATGGTGGCCGCACCCGCCGCCACTTTTCTGATGCTGCGCCATCCGGTCTCGGGCGCCAGGGCACGCGCCTTGACGGCCTTGGCCGAAATGGAAGTTCTCCGTCCCGCACCCCCGGCCGCCGGAACGCACGCGCACGACTTCCGGCCCTCGGCCCCTCAGCCGGCCGGGAGTCCGGAGCTTCCCGCAGATTCTGACGTGTGGCTGCTCGAATTCTGGCTGGCCGGGGTGGTGATCCTCAGTGTGCGCGCCCTTGGCGGACTCTGCCTGCTGGAGCGCCTGCGGCGCCGCGAGACGAACCCCGTCAGTGCGGAACTGGAGGCCATGGCCCGCGCCCTGGAGCGCCGGCTGGGCCTGGGCCGCGCCCTACGTTACTGCCAGTGCCGGCACCTGGAGGCGCCCGCCGTGATCGGCTGGCTGCGTCCCGTGGTGTTGATGCCGGTGTCCGCGCTGACGGGCTTGTCGCCGGAACAACTGGGGGCCGTCATCGCTCACGAGCTGGCCCACATCCGCAGGCACGACGCCTTGGTAAACCTCTTTCAGACAGGCGCTGAGACCCTGCTGTTTTACCATCCCGCCGTGTGGTGGGTGAGTGCGCAGATCCGCGCCGAGCGCGAGCACTGCTGCGACGACGTGGCAGTCTCGGTGTGCGGCGGCGTCCCGGAGTATGCCCGCGCGCTGATGCTGATGGAGGAATGGCGCCGGGCGCCGCGCCTGGCGATGGCGGCGAATGGCAGCCGGCTCCAATCGCGCGTGCTGCGGCTGCTGGGCCTCGAAATCCGGCATCACGGCGCCCGCAGATTGGGTTTTGCGGCCGCCTCGCTTGGTCTGGCGCTCGTGCTTCTGGCCGGAACGGGACTGATGGGCACGACACGGGGCATATTCGATCCGGCCGTTGGCCGTTCGATGGTGCAGACAGGAAGGGCGCCCCTCGCAATCTCAGGGTTCCCCCCGAATCTCCCCCGAACCACGCGGACGTCGCCGGCAAGTGCAGTCGAGCCGCCGGCCTTGCCCGAGGCCGAGCCGCAGAGCCCCCCGAGCGCCCAGGCTAAGCCCACTCCGGCCAGTGGGGACTCGACACGGCAGGAAGCGGAGCCGCAGGCGGGGAAGGAATCCTTCATCGGTGGCCTCTACTCTGTCGGCCTCAAAAATCTCACCGCGGACCAACTTATCGGCCTCAAAGTGCAGGGGGTAACACCGGAGTACATCCGCCAGGTTCACGCTGCGGGTCTGAACCCGACCTTGGACGAGCTTATCGGCATGAAAGTGCAGGGCGTGACGCCCGAATACATCAGCGCCATGCAGGCGCACGGTTTGAAACCCACCGTGGACGATCTGATCGCGCTGAAATCGCAAGGCGTAACCCCAGAATACCTGAGCACGATGCATGCGGCGGGCTTGGATTTGACGGCAGAGACGGCCATCGCGATGAAAGTTCAAGGCGTGACGCCGGAGTACATTCGCGGCTTGCGAGCCGAAGGTTTGGAGCCCAAGGCCGATGAGCTGATCGCTCTCAAGGTGCAGGGCGTGACCGCGGAATACATTCGCGCTTTGCGTGACGAAGGAGTTGAGCCCAAGACCGACGAGCTGATCGCTCTGAAGGTGCAGGGGGTGACGCCGGAATACGTCCGCGGAATGCACGCAGCGGGGCTCAAGCCCGCCGCCGACGGTCTGATCGCCATGAAGGTGCAGGGCGTGACCCCCGAATATATTCGGGATATGCACGCCGCCGGGCTCAATCCCACGGCGGACCAGCTCATCGCTCTGAAGGTGCAGGGTGTTACACCGGAGTACGTGCGCGCCTTGCAGGCGGGGGGACTCGGCAAGCTCAGTGCCGATGACTACATTGCCGCCAAGGTGATGGGCATCACGCCCGAGTACATTGAAAAGGTCCGAAGCCACGGCCTTCAGGGCCTGAGTTTGGATAAGTTGATCGGGTTGAAGCAAACCGGCGTGTTCTAAACGCATGACCGGCATCGGGGAGGTGAAGGCGATGGGCACACGAAAAGCAAGGAGTCTGAGCGTATCGGTTCTGACCGTTATTGCCCTCTGGGCGATGGCGGCGTGGAGCCTCGACTCGCAGAGTGGCGATTGGACCCTGAGCAAATCTGAGGTTCAAGGCAGCATACACTTTTCGCTGATCCGCAACAACGCACACGGTGGGAATTTTCAATCGAGCTCGGACTGGCCGCTCAGCCAATTTCAAGGCCTGAACGTCACTCCCAGTGGCCGGCACGACGTAAAGTTTGCCGTCGTGCGTGAGGCGGGGCGCTTCGAGTGCGAAGGCTTCCTGAATAGCGGTGAAGGGGCCGGCCTGTTCCGCTTTCTGCCCAATCCTCAATATGTCGAGCAAATGAAAGCGCTGGGGTTCGAAGGCATCGACGGCGACAAACAGATGGCCATGGCCATTCACGACGTAACTGTCGAATTTGCCCGGCAGATGCAAGCTGAGCACATCACCGGGCTCGATACCGACAAGCTCATCGCCTTTCGCATTCACGGCGTAAGTCCGGAATTCATCGGGAAGCTTCGAGACCTCGGGTATACCCACCCGGAGGCAGATCAGCTCATCGCGTTTCGCATTCACGGCGTAACGCCAGACTACATTGTCAAGCTCCAGTCTCGAGGGATGCACGATCTGAGTGCGGAGCAGTTGATCAGTCTGCGGATCCACGGCATCGACTAGTGCGTATAATTCTTCCTCAACTAATAATGCCTTGACTCCCGAATTCGGGTATAATGCGCTCATGCGTAGCTTTCTCGCCAGCGCGGTGGTTACGGCGGGTCTGCTTGCACCCTTGTGTCTATATGCGCAGCATTGCGGCGCGGCCCATCCCTCGTTTTCCCGTTCCGCAGGAACTTATCGAAGCTATTCCGTCGCGCTACGACCGCGACCGGGGCCCCGGCCGGCGCCTCGACCGGCCAGATCGGCGAACTCCAGCGGCTCTTTCAGGAAGTTTTCGTTTCCGCCGGTGAGGGGCACGTCTTTAATTAGTTCCGGCGAGTCGTCATGTCTTCTGAACCCTTCCTATGCGGGTTCCTTTTACTGCCGGCAATTCTTTTCCGGGCGTCGCGGTTACGGCGTTGAACCGGTCTATCCCTATTGGCTCCCCTCGCCAGGGTACGAGACCGACCAGCCTGCCCCGTCTGCGGTCGAACCCGAACAAGACAATCCACTCGCCGCGCAAGTCGGCAACCTGGCAACCGAAGTTGAAATGATGCGCCAGGATCAGGCCCTGCGAGACTCGCGTGGCGCGCCCTCGGGTGAACCTTCGATGGCGGCCGAAGAAAAACCTCCTACCACCCTCCTCGTTTACCGCGATGGCCACCAAGTGGAAGTGCAGGACTACGCCATCCTCGGCAAGACGCTCTGGGTTTTTTCGGCCCAGACAACGCGGCGCGTGCCGCTCGCCGATCTCGACCTCTCCGCCACCCAGCGCGTGAACGGAGATCGCGGCGTGGATTTCGCCACACCTGACCCGCAGTAAGTCTTCCGTTCTCAGTCTTCAGTTGTCAGTGAGATTTCCCCCCCTAAGGCGCGGGACTGGGAAGTAATCAGGAATGCCTCGTAACGGCGGGGCTGTAGCCCCGCCCTGGAGCTTCTACATTTTTCACGCGCGCCGGCCTGGGTGGGAGGGCGCTAGGAGGGTTGAATATCGGAAACCCGCAACTCAGGGTTTCCTGCCGGCAGGAAAGCGTGAAGCCAATTTGCAAAATTCTTCCCTCCGGTAGGAAAACCGCCCAGAATTCTCTTGACAGGACCCATGGGCTCGTGATTAGCCTAGCAGAGAGTGGAGCGGAATGCGGTACCCTCAGCGGGTCGCCCGGAGGAAAGAACGAATGCCCAGACCAACGCGGAAAACGCAGGACAAATCATCCGACGCAAGGGGAGGTTCCATGGTCGTGGTAGGGGAGGTGGGTATTGAACTCTACGGGCGAGTTGCGCTCGCCCCTGGAGGCCGAACGCCGGTCGGCCATACATTGCCGATGGCGTGGACTGAGGTAGGTTGGGGACTCGAAAATCATGCATCGAGACCAAAAAAAATGCCAAGATTCTCTCGCGATGTTGATGATAATAAATGTAGTTAGCGACATTTCTCGTGCTTCCGCACAACGAGTTAAGTTATTGACATTAAAGAGGTTAAACAGTTTGTATTGCGGCCCGCTCCAAAAACGCGGGGGGGGAAAATGAAGGAGGTTTAGGCGATGTTATTGAAAACAAATGGAGAAAAAATGTCCGATAACCGGTCTCTCGCGATGTTTATGAAACCAAACGACTTAAAATCGCTCTCTGGCGATGTTGATGAAATAAAAGGAGTTGGAAGCTAGAAAAGTCTTTGACGGAAATCGTCGGGCTCTTGACGCGGTTGGAGCGCTGGGGAACGAACCTCGCGCTTCAAAATGTAGAAACTCGAGGGCGGGGCTGGAGCCCGCCTTTTCCGACTCGTGGTTTATTGACAACCGAAGACTGAGAACGGAGCACTGACAACTGTTATGATAATCAGGGATCCTAAAAGCATGTTCGACAACACGGTGGGTGGGCGGTAGCTCTGAGTACCGAAATACTTTCGGAAAAACCCGTTTCGCGGCTGCCCGTGATGTTGCGTGCATTGCGGCACCGCAATTACCGGCTGTTCTTCTGCGGCCAGATCATCTCCCTGATTGGCACCTGGATGCAGTCGATTGCGCAGGCGTGGCTCGTCTATCGGCTCACCAAATCATCGTTGTTGCTGGGGTTGGTAGGGTTCTCGGGACAGATTCCGGTTTTCCTTTTCGCTCCCCTGGGGGGATTGTTCGCGGACCGTCACAGCCGCCATCGCACCGTGATTGCCACGCAAACCGCCTCGATGTTGCTCGCCTTCATCCTTGCGGCGTTGACCTTGCTCGGACACATCCGGGTTTGGGAGATCATGCTGCTGGCGTCGCTGCTGGGCGTGGTGAATGCGTTTGATATTCCGGCGCGCCAGGCGTTTATCATCGAAATGGTGGTCCCGGAGGACCTGATCAATGCCATCGCGCTGAATTCCGCTATGTTTAACGGCGCCCGCATCCTGGGGCCCGCCATCGCCGGCATCACGGTGGCGGCCATTGGCGAAGGCTGGTGCTTCTTCTCCAACGGCGTGAGCTACATGGCCGTGATCGTCGGCCTGCTGCTCATGACCGTCACGCCGCGCGCGCGCTCCCCGCGAAGGGCTTCCGGGCTGGAGAGCATTCTGGAAGGTTTCCGCTTTGTGGCGCATACCGGACCCATCCGCGCCCTGCTGCTTCTGCTCGGACTGGTCAGCCTGACGGGCATGCCTTATGCGGTGCTGATGCCCATCTTCGCGGACAAGATTCTGCATTCTGACGCCCGCGGCCTGGGCTTGCTGATGGGTTCCACGGGCGTGGGCGCGCTGGCCGCTACTCTGGTGATGGCCCGCCGACGCGAGGTGCGAGGCCTGGGGCGCTGGATTCTCTACGCCTCCTCCGGTTTTGGCTCGAGCCTGATCCTGTTCTCGTTCTCGCGCTCGCTGCCCCTTTCCATCACCCTGCTCTTGCCGGCAGGCTTTTGCATGTTGATCCAGATGGCGAGCTCCAACACCCTCATCCAAACCATGGTGCCCGACGCTTTGCGTGGGCGTGTGATGTCCGTCTACTCCATGATGTTCATGGGAATGGCTCCCTTCGGCGCCTTGCTGGCCGGAGCCATCGCCCACCGCATCGGCGCGCCCCTGACCGTGGCGCTGGGAGGAGCTGCCTGCATCGCGGGCTCGCTGGTGTTCGGATCGAAATGGCCGGCCATGCGCGGCGAGGCGCGCCAACTCATCCTCGCCCAGGGCATGAGGAGCGGCGAACCCTCCGAAGAGATGAACGGCCAAATGGACGCCCTCGGCAACCGCAAACCCGCCGCACCGTAGCGGGGAAAAGAAGAGCTGCCGGCCCATGCCGTCATCCTGAGCCTGCTTAGCCGGGAACGCGGAAAACCGGTCGAAAACCTATTCGCGAATAGGGCCGGGCCCCTTCGAGGGGATCGCGGTGATCCATATCCAGCCCCGCGTCAGGAGGGTGTAGATCATGAGCATGTACAAGGGAATGCAGAACCGCCGGTTTTGGCCAAACTCCGTAAACGCGGCGATCCCTGAAACTCCAAAGGCAATAGCGAAAGTAAGATATTCAAGTCTTGTAAATGCCTTTCGGCAAAAGAGAGCACACGGGATCGAGAGCAGGGCCAGAACCAAAAAGGCCGCCTTGAATGCGCCCACCAAGAAGTCGGCCATGGTCATTAGAAGCTCTGTCAGTCTCACCTTGCCGCCCGGAGGCCACGCGATTTCACTACGGTCGGGCTCCCCCCAGAACTGCATCCATCCTTGTTCGGCGCGCCGGAGGCAAAGGAGGGGATGATGGATTTCCAGGTAAAGGGCGAGAGAAGCGAACTCCTGGGACACCTGCGTGTCGGTTTTCCCCGTTCGCCTTTCCATTTCTGGCAGCGCGATTTCATAGACATCTTCGACCGTGCCGTAGGGGTGAGTGCGGGCTTGCCGGCGAAACCGTAGCCAGATATCCCGCGGCACTGCGAATCGGTCAGGAGCCAGGTCAACATAGGGATCAACCTGGTCCATGAGTTGTTGACCGGCGCGAGTTGTGGGGGTGAAATAGCCGCTATTGAAATAGTTGAATCCGCACCATCCCAAAATGAAAACGATCACCGGCAACGCAAAGGCGGTAGTTTTCCGGATGGCCTCGCGCTGCAAGATTTTCGCGCGCGGCCACGGAGTAACCAGGAAACAATAATAGAGAGGCACTAAACATATCATCAAGGGGCGAGTCAAACCCGCCAAGGCTATGATCAAACCCAGTTCCAACGGGTAACGGATATTGCTCTCCCCCGCGCCGTCATAGCGTGTGATGAGCCAGAGCGAGGTCACCACGAAGAAGTTCGTCAGCGCTTCTGTCATGACCAAGGACTCATAAGTAAGAACTTCCGGAACCAGGCTGCAGGTGAGCCCGATGAGGAGTGAGCAAAGGCCATGGCGGGTGCGGCGGAAGGCCATATCAAAGATCATTAAACTCGCCGCAACTCCAAGAATCGCCTGTGCAGCCCAGATCTCTCGAGGATTGAGGCCGCACAAGGCAACCAACACAGGGTAAACTGGAACGCGATCACCCAAGGCATGGAAATTTAACAGGAGGGTGTCCTGCGCCGCCAGGATATACGACGGGGCCAAATAGGGGTTGAAACTCGATAAGGGGCGCAGCCAAGCCATCAAGAGCAATCTGACCGAAGCGCCCACAACCAGCAGCACCACCGCGTAGCTTCCAAATTTGTCCTGCCGCTCCGGCATTGCCAACTCCCGCCCCTGTTAATCCAGCCCGAAGATGAATAGAAGTCAGCCCTCCGCGCCTGGGCGTACGGACTCGCGTTTATGGGTCCGCGGTTATTCTCTTGCAAAAACCGCAAATCTTAAAGACGGACGCTCGGGGTTTCTGAAAGTTCAGGCGAACAGCGCCGCGAAATCGCGCGCAGACACGATCTGCGTGCCTTTGTGATGGTGGAGGACAAGCAGCCCGCTCTTGTCGCCCGTCACCAGATAATCGGCCTTGCCCGCCTCGGACAGGGCCAGAAGAAAATCATCGGTAGGATCGGGTGAGCGTTCAACGCGCGGCAACGGGCCGATGGTCTCGGCAAGTTTTCTCAACTCGTTGACCAGGGTGCCGGCTTTGTAGGGCTTGATGCGCTCCGCGACCGCCGGTTTGCGCAGCGTGGCGCGCAACTCGTCGAGATGCTCCGCACAGGTCAGGAGCGCAAAGGATCCTTCTTGCCAAGCGCGATAGATAGCGGCCGGGTCGCCCATTTGAACCATGAGAGCGGAAACCAGAATGTTGGTATCGAGCACCACACGCATCAGGTTTTGTCAGCCTTCCCTCTCGCGCGCCTTTCCGCACGAACTTCCTGTACGGTGTCGTCAATGATGCGCTGCAGCTCGTCCGGGTCGGTCCCGGCGTTGCGCGCCTTGATGTCCTGCACGGTGCGATGAAATACGTGCCAGCGGACGGCCTCTTCGATAAACTTCGAGAGGTCGCCCTTTTTCATACCCTGGGAGCCCAGAAAAGTGCGCAGGGTCAGGTCGGTCTCCTTCGAGACCTTGACATTCCAACGAACGGCTTCTTCCATAAGACACCTATACACGTAGGCAGATAAACATCTATAGTTTCATTGTATGCCAGAATCGGTTTGGAGGGAAGGGGTTCTCCGGATGAAAAGGGCAGAGATCGAGAAGCTCTTTGGCGATGCCGAATGAAACTGCTGCTATTTCACTCCACCGTCACGCTCTTGGCCAGGTTGCGGGGCTTATCGACGTCGCGGCCGAGTAACACCCCGCAATAATAGGCAAAGAGTTGGAGAGGCACGACGGTCAGCAGCGGGGCGACGGCCTCGTGCGTTCGCGGGATATAAATGACATCGTCCACTAAATTACTGAGTTTGTTATTGCCTTCGGTAGTTATGGCAATGATCTTGCCTTCGCGCGCGCGAATCTCCTGCATGTTGGAGACGACACGCTCATACGAGGCGTCTTCGAGCGCCAGGGCCAGGGTGGGAAACTGGGGATCGATCAGCGCGATGGGTCCGTGTTTCATCTCGCCCGCGGCATATCCCTCCGAATGAATGTAGGCGATTTCCTTGAGCTTCAACGCGCCTTCCAGGGCAATGGGGTACTGAAACTTGCGCCCCACGAAGAGGAAATGTTCCGAGTGGCAGTACTTCTCCGCCAGCTCGCGAACTTTCCCCGCCTGCTTCAGAATCTCGCGGATCTGCTCGGGCACCTTTTCCAGGGCGCGAATGATTTCATGGCCTTCTTCGTAGGAAAGATCGCGGCTGCGCCCGATGAGCAGCGCCATGAGGGTGAGGATGGTGAGCTGCGAGGTGAAGGATTTGGTGGACGCGACTCCCACCTCGATGCCCGCGTGGGAATAAATCCCGGCATGGGTTTCGCGCGCAATGGTGCTGCCCACGACGTTCACCAACCCCAGCACCAGCGCGCCCTTGCGTTTGGCCTCGCGCAGGGCCGCGAGCGTGTCCGCGGTTTCTCCCGACTGGCTGATGGCCAGCACCACCGTACCCTCGCGGATGTTGAGCTTGCGGTAGCGGAACTCGGACGCCAATTCGGTTTCCACGGTCAGATCGGTCAGCGTCTCGAAAACATAACGCCCCAGCAGGCCTGCGTAATAGCTGGTGCCGCAGCTCACGATAATCAAGTGGCGGGCGCGCAGCAGGCGCTCTTGAACGGATTCCAACCCACCCAGTTTCGCCACGGCTTCCGAGTGATTCACCCGGCCGCGCAGAGCGTTCTCAACCGCCTCCGGCTGCTCGAAAATCTCTTTCAGCATGTAATGCGGGAATGAGCCGCGGTCCATGGATTCGATATTCCAATCCAGGTTGGTGGTGCCGCGGCTTACCGAGCGGTTGTCGAGCGTCGAGATGGAGAACTTCCCCGGTTCCAGGCAGGCGACCTCGTTGTCCTCGAGAAAAACCACCTGGTCGGTGTGCTGGGCAAGGGCGGAGGCGTCCGACGCCGCCAGGGCGGCCTTCTCGCCGATGCCGAGAATGATGGGGCTGCCCCGCCGCGCAACGATAATGGAGGCCGGGTGATCGACGTGCATCACGGCGATGCCGAACGTGCCCTGCACCTGCAACAGGGCCTTTTGCACGGCAACCTGGAGGTTGCCTTGGTAGTGGGCCTCGATGAGATGGGCCAGCACTTCCGTGTCGGTCTCGGACTTGAACTGGTGGCCCGCTTCCAGCAGGTGCTTTTTCAGCAGCAGATAATTTTCAATAATGCCGTTGTGGACCAGGAAGAGCTTGCCGCCGCAATCCGCGTGCGGGTGAGCGTTCACCTCGCTGGGCTTGCCGTGCGTGGCCCAGCGCGTGTGGGCGATCCCCGCCGCGCCCTCGGGAGCGGAATTCCACACTTGGCGCTCGAGTTCGGCGACCTTGCCGACGGCCCGGGCCAGATAGGGCGAGCCGTTCACAATGAAAATGCCGCTCGAATCGTAGCCGCGGTACTCGAGGCGCTTCAGTCCCTCGATCAGAATTTCCTTGGCCGGCTGATCTCCGGTGTACGCTACAATTCCACACATCGGTCGCTCCTTCCTGCTGAAACCCCTTGGCGCAGAGGCCAGGGGTCGAAATGGATGCCGCAGAGTTGTTTGACCCTGTCGTACCGGAGGTTCCCAGGAACCATTCTAACCGGAAAGACGCCTTCGCGGGCAAGTTACGGGATGCCGGGAGGAGTAGGCTTCGAATGGCGAGGTAAACTCGTCGCTCCAACAGCAAATTGTACGACGACCCTCCCGTGACGCCAAACTCCTTCCTTATCATACATATCGTGGAGAAGGCGACATAAGACATTTGTTTTCATCCACATCGTGGAGAGACGGAAATGCGACATCTTTTCTATATGTATTTTCAATAACATCGCGAAACTAGGTTCGATTCTTTAATTCCTCCTTTTCCCTGCCCTCGGACTCAACCTTGACGATAAATGCTTTTAATTGAACGAGATATGATTTCACGGAAATCCCCGAAATTTCGCCGAAGTCCCTGCGTTTTCATGCACATCATGGAGAGCAGGGAGATCTTTCCCGGCCGGCGCCTCCCCCGCGGCGGCTTTCCTGCTCCCCTTTAGGCTAGCACATAGGCAAGATTCGATGTCAAGGAGATTCTTGCAGAATTTCCTGAGGGTAGGAAAAATCCTAGCCTTCCCGCCCTCGATTTCCTACCGGCAGGAATGGCCCAGCATGTTCGGACCTCCCAAACGGGTGTCGGGGAAATAGCCCCTGCCTCTCCCGGATTCCTGGTGTGACGTTGGGGGATTTACACAACTTTCTTGCGTGGCGCGTTTCGGGCTGAATGGCAAACGCGCAAGCAGCAGTTGGGATCCTATTGCCAGCAGATAGCTGCCTTCGCCCAGGGCGTGCCCGGCGCACGGGTGATTGTGGATAAAGGGCGAATGGCCGCTACTCGCAGCGTTTCACCGAATGGGCAGGGCGCGTGTAGCTTGGCGGCACTCTTGACAAGCCATTATAACCTAACAATAGATGCCAATGGGGTTTAGAACGATACACGTAAATGGTGTAATGATTGAAGTTAACCAACTCGCCCGGCTGGACTTTGCCCTGACGCTTGACAGCAAAAGTGACAGTATTACCGTTTTGGGGAGCGCGCCGCTGCTGAACACCTGGGGCGCCTCGGTGAGCACTCTCTTTAACAACCGGTTTGTGGACAATATGCCCTTGAATGGGCGAAGCTTGGAAATGGCGGAAAACCAGCAACATCTTTTTTTATGGATTTTTTTTCTTTTCTCTGTGTCTCCGTGCCCCTGTGGTAAATTTTTCATGCCATGGTCAAAGGGATCTCAGTCTATTTCTGGAAATCACGTTTCTATCTGATCGGCGGATTCTTCGCCGCAGGTCTGCTTGCCAGTTTCTTAAGCGCTCCCGTCCACGCGCAATCCTATCCGACGCAGTACCTCACCACGGTCTGGCAAACGGAGCAAGGACTGCCGCAGAACTCCGTCAATGCCTTGTTGCAGGACCACGACGGCTATCTCTGGATCGGCACCTTCGGGGGGCTGGCGCGCTTTGATGGCGAGCGCTTCAAGGTTTTCGACTCGGCGGGTACTCCGGGTTTCGGCAGCAATCAGATCCTCTCTCTGTACGAAAGTCGTTCCGGAGTATTGTGGATCGGCACGGTGGACGGTGGTCTCATCCGGCTGGAAAACGGCGTTGCCACCACCTACACCGAGCGCGACGGCTTGCCGAGCCGGTTCATCGCATCTCTCCGTGGAGACGCCGAAGGGAACGTGTGGATCAAAAGCTCGCGCGGCGTCGCCAAGTTTGCCGGCGCCAAGCTGGCGGCTTACCCCACTCACCGGGGGAAGGCGGTCAAGGAGTTTTACCTCCAGGCGCGGGACGGAAGCATGTGGTTTCGCTGTGGAACCGACCTTGTGCGTTTCGGCGCCGACGGCTCCCTGGCGACCTTGAAGGTTCGCAAGCCGAGTGTTTTTCTCGTTCAAGAAGCTCGCGACGGAAGTGTTTGGGTCGCGGTTCGCGACGAGTACCGGCTGGTGCGCTATGACCAGGGGGTATTCTCCGACGTACCGCTACCGCCGATGGGGCGGCGCGCCTTGGCGGCCGGTAATGATCCCGAGTACGCCCTCACCATGGCAGAGGGTGCGGATGGGGAATTGCTGCTGTACACCCCGGCCGGACTCGTGCGGATTGTGGACGGGAGGCCTAGTCCTCCCCAACCCTTATCGTTGCCTGCGAATGGCGGCGAATTGCCCAAGGTACGCAGCCTCCTGGTCGATCGAGAAGGCAACCTGTGGGTGGGAATGGTTGGGCCGGGGCTGCTTCGTCTCCGGCCAGCCCCGTTGACAGCGTATGCCAAGGACGAAGGCCTCTCCGACTCAAGCTTCAATACGGTGTTTCAGGATCGGGAAGGCCGCATTTGGCTGGGCGGGGATGGGCTCTATTGGCTCGATGGGCATCGCTTTCATCGGTTTCCGGGTGTGAACGACATTCTCACCCTTGCCCAGACAGGCGATGGTGACCTGTGGTTCGGCGGGTACAGCGGGCTGTATCGCTGGCGATCGGGCGTGCTGAGCCATTTCCAGGTGGAAGCGCCGGCCGTAGGGTCGATTTATCAGGACCGGGAGGGCACGCTCTGGATCGGTGGGTTCATGGAGGAGCGCCCCGGCGGGCTTTACCGCTTTCGCGAGGGGAAATTGGATCGGATCCCCGGCATCTCCGGCGTGGCGCAGATCATCGGGGGCCGGGCCGGGGGCTTTTGGGTGGCGGCCCTCGAGGGGCTCTTTGAGGTGCGCGGCGGCAAAGCCTTCTTGTACGCGCCGAACCGAAGTCTGCCCGGCCACATCGTGGATATTGACCAGGATTCGAGCGGGACTCTCTGGCTGGCGACCTACGGCGGGGGATTGTTCCGTTTTCGGGACGGCCGCTGGAAAGCGATGACGACGAAAGACGGTCTGCCCAATAACATGTTGCTGCGCATTCTGGAGGACGGAGAGGGCAATCTCTGGTTCACCTCCACGCGGAATATCTTTCGCCTCAGTCGGAAGGAGCTAAACGATTTTGCCGAGGGCAGAATCTCTTCCCTTTTGCCGGTCTCGTACGGGGTCGCCGAGGGCATGAGGAGCAGCGAATGCAATGGAGGGAGCCCGGGAGGCTGGAAAACCCGGGACGGGCGGATATGGTTTCCCACCCTGCGCGGCGTCGTGGCCATTGACCCCACGGCGGGCAGTCGCCTCCCTCCGCCGGTGGTACTGGAAGAGGCCTGGGCAAACCAGTTGACGCTGGCGCGTGACGGCCAGACTTCCGTACCCCCCGGCAACAACACATTCGATTTCCGCTTCACGGCCCTCAGCTTCTCCGCTCCGGAAAAATTGCGCTTCAAATACCGTCTCGAACCCTTTGATAAGGACTGGGTGGACGCCGGGACGCGCCGCACGGCGCACTACACGAACATGGCTCCCGGAAAATACTCGTTCCAGGTGGCGGCGGCGAACAACTACGGCATTTGGAACGAGCAGGGGGCCAGGGTGCGGTTCGTGCTCCAGCCGCACTTTTACCAGACGAATGGGTTTCGTGCGCTCTGCGCCGCGGTTTTCTTGGGGTTACTATGGACGGCCTATCAGTTCCGCGTCCGGCAACTGCACCATCAGTTCGAGATGACGCTGGAGGCCCGCGTCGGCGAGAGAACCCGCATCGCGCGCGAACTGCACGATACGCTGCTGCAAAGCTTTCATGGACTGTTGCTGCGCTTCCAGGCGGTTTCCAACGTGCTCCCGGAGGGCGAGGCCAAGAAGCGACTCGAGAGCGCCATCGATCAGGCCGCGCAAGCCATCACCGAGGGCCGGGATGCCATCCAGGGGTTGCGCTCCTCCACGCTGGTGACCAGCGATCTTGCCGTGGCCGTAAGCGCTCTGGGTGACGAACTGGCGGCCGATGCAAGCACCGGAAATTCTGCCGTCTTGAGTGTGCACGTGGAAGGGACCCCACGCAACCTCCATCCGATCCTCCGGGACGAAGTCTACCGGATTGCCGGCGAGGCGCTGCGTAATGCCTCGCAGCACGCCCAGGCGCGGCGGATCGAAGTGGAAATCCGCTATGACGATCAGCAGTTTCGCCTGCGGGTCCGCGATGACGGAAAGGGCATTGACCCGAAGGTTCTTAATAAAGAAGGGCGTACCGGACACTTCGGCTTGCGCGGGATGCGCGAACGCGCCAAACTGGTGGGGGGACAACTGGACGTCTGGAGTGAAGTCGACACGGGTACGGAAGTTGAACTGACCATCCCGGCGTCGGTTGCCTATGCGAAAGCGCCTCCGCGGCGGTCGTGGTTCACGGGATGGAGGAAATAGTTGATGCCTTTTGCTCCAGCCCGCGTAGCGGGCGAAGTCATTTAGCCCACGGCGAAGCTGTGGGACTGGAGTTTGTACGCTTGTGATGAAGTGAATGATGCAAGAAGGAGAACGGTCGAAGGCGAGAGTCTCTGCCCTCGCCCCTTTGGGGGAGAGGGTGGCCGGCCCCCGGCGTTTTCATCAGCCGGGGCCGGACGGGTGAGGGGGTCAAACCCGTGAAGACTCCATATCCCTATCGCAAGACGCGCTCCCTGGCACGCCGGGCGAGACAGATTGACAAAGCGCGCGAGCTGCGCGGCACGCCGACCGAGGCAGAACGCGCCGCATGGTACTTGCTTCGCAGCTTGAGGTTAAGGGGGTTCAAGTTCCGTCGCCAGCACCCTATGGGGCCATACATTGCTGACTTCTGCTGTGTGGAGCGACGCCTGATTGTCGAGCTCGACGGGGGTGTGCATGGGCAGCCGAGTCAGGCCAGGAGCGATGCGCAACGGGACGCGCACCTTGAATCCATGGGATACACTGTGGCGCGGTTCCCCAACGGTATAGTTCTTGAGGCCCCGGAGTTATTCGCGCAAAAGGTGCTAAGCTTTGTGTGGTCGCTACCGGAGGCGTTGGGTTGAGCTCGTTTGGTTTGGACCCCCTCACCCGGCCCGCCCCCGCTGGTGAAAGCGCGGGTTGCGGTCCACCCTCTCCCCCAAGGGGGCGAGGGCGGAGGATTCTCGTTAGCACGCTTCGAAATGTATAAACTCCAGGCCCACGGCGAAGCCGTGGGCTACATGACGCCGCCCGTTTCGCGGGCTGGCAATTCCCCGCGAATTTTACAGGGGAAATCATCATGATCAGCGAGACGAAGCCATGAGCACCCAGCCCAACCCGATCCGGATTCTGGCGGCGGATGACCATCCCCTGCTGCGGCAAGGGATCGCGGGGCTGATCGCCGATCAGCCGGACATGACGATGGTCGCCGAGGCCGCGAATGGGCGCGAGGCGATCCAGCAGTTCCGCACGCACCGTCCGGACATCACCCTGATGGACATCCAGATGCCGGAGATGAACGGTCTCGATGCGATGATCGCGATTCGCAACGAGTTTCCCGAGGCGCGAATCATCGTGCTGACCACCTACTCCGGTGACGTGCAGGTGCTGCGCGCCCTCAAAGCCGGCGCTCGGGCTTACCTACTAAAGAATTCGTTGCACAAAGAACTGCTGGACACCATCCGCGCCGTCCACGCCGGAAAGAAGACCCTTTCTCCCGATGCGTCCTTCCAACTGGCCGAGCACGCCACCGATGACGCCCTGACCCCCGCGGAAATCGCCGTCCTGCGCCTGATCGCCCAGGGCAATGCCAACAAACAGATTGCCGACCAGCTCTCAGTCACCGAAGAAACCGTCAAGGGCCGAGTCAAGAATATCCTCTCCAAACTGGGCGCCAACGACCGCACCCACGCGGCCATGATTGGGCTGAAGCGGGGCATCATCGAATTCTGAGGGAAAGTTAATAGTCGATAGTTCATAGTTGATAGTCAATAGTCGATAGTTGACCCCAATCCGCCGATAACGGCGCATCGTGTAGGGGGACGGCTTGCCGCCCCCTTTTGCAGCGCGCCATTGGCGCGCCAGGGTAGGGCAAGCCCTACCCCTACGTTGATAGTCGATAGTTCATAGTTAACAGCCGAAACCGACCCCTGACTGTCGGCGATCGACTGAAGACCGTCAACTATCGACTATGGACTATCAACCATTAACTTTTTCCGACTATCGACTACAGACTATCGACTTCTACCGACTATCAACTATCGACTATCAACTTTTTTCCCACTCTAAAGAGTTAACCTCTCCACCCAATAGGGGCTTTCGAGCCAATCGGGAAATTTCGTACGCTCAGTCGGAGGCCCTTTTTGCGACGACTCTTCTCCACATTCGCCCACGGTTGGCCCGGTGTTGGCCTACTTTTGATGCGGCTGGTTTCCGGCATTGCACTGCTTGTCCAGGGGGTCATGGCACTTCGGGGCCGGCCTTCGATGCAAGCTGGCATACTGGACGGGTTCGCGATCCTTGCAGGCCTCTTGCTCATGGCAGGCTTATGGACGCCCATCGAGGGAGGGCTGGTGGCGGTGATTGAGCTGTGGTACGCCTTCTCGCAACCTGGAGACCCGTGGATTTGTATCCTGTTGGCAACCCTGGGCGCCGCCCTGGCGCTGATTGGGCCTGGGGCCTGGTCGGTCGATGCCCGCCTTTTTGGCTGGAAACGCATTGAAATTCGAGACCGGCAGAGTTAGGCCCCACCTCGGGAAGCCGTGAAATAATCACAGAAAAGCAAAAGCGTTTCACGCAAAGGCGCAAAGCAACAGAGGCGCAAAGAAAACAAAGAAAATATTCCTTGCGGTCTTTGCGCCTTGGCGTCTTTGCGTGAGATTGTTTTTTCACTTAAGAGGGTATTTCTGGGCTCAAGAGAGTCGCCGGGGCGTCACCATATAGTCTGGATACGACTCCAAGTGGGGTTGTCCGCACGTTGAATTAATTTCATACTTCATCGTGAGAACGGAAGGGTCTGCCAACAAGGCTAAGGAGTGAGGAAACCATGAATGACACAATGGAGAACACACTTACTTACGGTGAGATTCCAGAACCTAAGGGCATATTCGCCCAGGAGAGGCGCTACCGGGAAGCTCAGCTTTCGAGCGAGCCGGGCTTCGAGGAGATCATCGGGCAGAGCAAAGCTTTTCGCGCCATCCTGCGTCAGGTCAAGATGGTTGCCCCAACGGATTCCACGGTTTTGATTTGCGGTGAGACCGGAACCGGCAAGGAACTGATCGCGCGCGCCATCCACGATCTCAGTCGCCGGCGTTCCAACGCCTTTGTGAAGGTGAACTGCGCGGCGATCCCGGCAGGGTTGCTGGAAAGCGAGCTCTTCGGGCACGAGAAAGGCGCCTTTACCGGGGCCATTGCCCCCCGCACCGGCCGTTTCGAGCTGGCCGACCGCGGAACCGTGTTCCTGGATGAGATCGGTGATCTCCCCCTGGAACTCCAACCGAAACTGTTGCGCGTTTTGCAGGAGCGGGAAATCGAGCGCTTGGGAAGTACCAGGACGAAGAAAATTGACGTGCGGGTGGTAACCGCCACCCATCGTACCCTGGAAGAAATGGTGGTCGAGAAGCAGTTTCGCCTGGACCTCTACTACCGCCTGAATGTTTTCCCGATCTCCCTTCCTCCCTTGCGCGAACGCCCGGAAGACATTCCGCTGCTCGCCTGGCATTTCGTCCAGCAATTTGCCCGGCGGATGAACAAGATCATCGAGGCGATTTCTTCCGAATCGATGGAGACGCTGATTCGCTATCCGTGGCCGGGAAACATCCGTGAGCTGCAAAATGTAATCGAACGGTCGGTGGTGATCCATAAAGATGGGGACCTTGCGGTGGAGCCGAGTTGGCTCCCGCGCGAGTGCTTCCCCACTGAACCGGCAACCCCCTCGTGGTTCCGAAGGTCGGCGAGGGAGGAGCGAGAAATGATTGGCGCCGCCTTGGCCGAATCCCGCGGGCGAGTGTCGGGGCGATGGGGTGCGGCGGGCAAGCTGGGCCTTCCGCCGTCGACGCTGGAATCGAAGATTCGAGCGATGAATATTAACAAGTATAGCTTCCGGGCGGCTTAGCTGAAGCGGAGGTAGCGCGTACGGCATTGTTGATCCGCGGGTCATCCTCGATGGGCAAGGAAAAGCCGCGGACCTAGAGGACAGGTCTGCTACGCTCCTTATTAGCGTAGTGGGTCAGAGATGTGGCGCTTGCCGCGCCGACCTTCAGAGCTGGTCCGAAGCCCTCGCCTTTCATTCAGGGTAAATTCCCGAAAAGATTGGCACGTGTCGTGCTCATGGTTATTGAGATTATTGAATCTTGATTGTCTCCCCCGCCCCAATCCTGCAAATTAGCCCTCCCCCGGTCCCCCCACTTGGGGGACCACTCTCCCTGACCCGGATTATTCACGAATCTGCTGGAGGGCTAAGCAAGGCATATAGTTTCACACAGAGATCACAGAGGCAACTCACAGAGAACACGGAGAGGTCCCCGAGATCTTCTCTGTGCCCTCTGTGGCTAACGAGCGCGATCGTGCTTGCCGGGTTTTCACGAAGTTCGCGAATTCGCGAAAGTATGGCGAATCCATGATGCGCTAATCCACTCGTTCTAAAGGGCATAATAATTGGCTCTTGCATTGCAAGGATGAAACCGAGGGCCTGCTACGAAGAGAGGACAAAATCAAAAGGAGTAATGCCATGGACAGAATGCTGGTGGTGGTTTTCGATACGGAACCTAAAGCCTACGAAGGGAAAAAGGCGCTGGTTGAATTGGAAGGCGAAGGCAGCATCGTAGTCTACGCCTGTGCAGTGGTGGGCAGGAATGCCGATGGCAGCACAACGATAAGGCAAAGTGATGACCCGGGACCCCTGGGGACTCTGGTGGGAACCTCGGTGGGAGCCCTCATCGGTCTGCTGGGCGGGCCGGTGGGAGCCGCGATCGGCGCGGCGGCGGGGTTAGCGGTCGGCGGCACGGTGGACATCAACAACGCCAGGATTGGTGAAGACTTTATTGATGACGTGAAACAGCAATTGCAAACGGGCAAGTTCGCCTTGGTGGCGGAGATTCAAGAAGACTGGACGACCCCGGTGGACACCCGCATGGAAGCGATCGGCGGAAAGGTATTCCGGCGTGCCCTGTCCGAAGCGAAGCATACGGTCAATGAGGAGGACGTCGCGGCCATGAAAGCCGACCGGGCGCAAATGGAGGCCGAGCACGCCAAGGCGCAGGCGGACCGGAAGATCAAGCTCCAGGAAAAGATCAACCAGCTTGACACCAAGATTCAGGCGCACCTCGAAAAATCCAAGCAGCGGCGCGAGGCATCGGAGGCCCAGGCAAAGGCCAAGGTCGAGGTTCTCAAGGCCAAGGCCGCAGCTTTGAAGGTCAAGGCGACACAGATGCACAACTAGCACCCGATGCAGCTTTGATTTCGGGCTAACAAGGTGACCTATGAGGCGGAGAGGCATGGACCCAAAAGACCGCGCGCCGGCCCATGGTATTTTTCGAAGGAAAGCGCTCCTGGTGGATGAATCCCCGGAAGGCCTTCACTTTTACTCCACCGTCCTCGAAGCCCATGGGTATGGGGTCCGGCGGTGCAGCTCTTATCATGAGGGAGTCCGCTGCCTGAGCGAAGAGCTCTTCGACTTCGTGATTGTGAGTCAGGGGACTCCCAATTTCGAAGGGAGCTGGGTGCTGATGCGTGCGCTCGAGGTGGACCCCAACTTGCCGGTTTTGGTCGTGGCACGTTGCCTTGACATGGACTGCTACCTGGAAGCCATGCAGTTGGGGGCGCTGGATTATTTGGTCGAGCCCTTGACAGTTTGGGAGATCGGCCGCCTGCTGGAAAAATCGCAAGGGGTGGAGAGGCCGGGATACGGTTCGGAGATCGCCAGCCGGCGGGTGTACTGGGAAGAACCAAGTTGCGGGCGGACCAACGGCGTAGAAGCAGTTTTGGATTGAGGCGCCCCAGCACCGGCCCAGCGAGGAACGGGCTGAGGCAGGCGGGGCGACCGAACGGCAAACTTCGAATAGGGAGGCAGGCTATGGATACCATCATTGATCCAGGGAGCGTTCACAAATGCGCTTATGAGGAGTGCCAGTGTCAGGTTTCATCTACCGACAAGTTTTGCAGTGATTACTGTCACGACGCCACGGATATTAAGGAAATCGAGATTCAATGCGCCTGCGGGCATCCTGCGTGCGCGCTGGACTGAAGGCCGGCTGGATCGGAAGTACGTGGTGGACGCCGAGGCTGCGGAGGGGAGATACATCATGAATGCGCTTACACTATTTCGAAAGGCGGTCCTGTGCGCCATTGCCGCGGCGCTCTGTCTGGCGGGGGCAACAACCCTGGCGGCGCAAGGGCAAAACCAGGACGAAGAGATGGAGATGGGTCAGGAGGTCTTCAACGAACTGAAGGCCAAGGGCGAAATCATCGAATCGTCTCCTCTTTACGACACGTTGAATCCGATTGCCGAGGCTATTACTCGGGCCGCCCAGCCCCGCTACAATCACCCCTTCAAGTTTTATCTGGTGCACGAAGCTCAGCCCAACGCCTTCTCAGTTCCGGGCGGCAACGTGTTTGTGGTCGATGCGCTCCTGTATTTCGTAAGGAATACGGACGAGCTCGCCGGAACGCTGTCTCACGAGGTCTCCCACACCATTCATCACGACACGATGACACTGATGGAGAAGCGGGAGAAAATCGCGGCGCGGGAGATCGGAGTGGCCTTGCTTCTGAACCCCGATCTGGCCGGCATGTTGGCGATCGGCATGATCGGGAGGCTCCGTTCCCTCGGCTACTCGCGCGACGTGGAATCAGCGGCGGACCTGACCGGATCCGACATTAGCGCCGCGGCGGGGTACAACCCGTGGGGATTGGTTTGGCTCTTCCAGGATTTTCAGAAATCCGATTCCAATCAAGTGCCTCAGTTTTTGTCGGACCATCCCGGCAATATAGAACGCGTCGACACCCTCAAGAAGCATTTCCGAGAGAATCCAGCGGTCTTTGGGAAGTTCAGTTCTGATCCCAAGTCGGCGCGACCGATTTCAGTTCCGAAAAACACCGCCGAGGTGTTCATGCACTGAAGGCAGCAGCCAAGCCGCTGTCGCGACGCTCGAGACGCAAGTAGCGACAGCGACACTCGAAAATATTCAGAATGCGAAAGGAGAAGGACAATGGCGACAATTTCTGATGTGTTTATGGCGGGGATAGAAAAGGTTAGAAAATCATGGGGCTGGTTCCTGGTCATCGGCATCCTGCTGATCATCCTGGGCGCCACCTGTATTGTCAAAGCCCAGACGGCCACCACTTTCTCGATCCTGGCGTTGGGCTGGGTCCTGGCGATCAGCGCGGTGTTCTGGTTCATCGGTATGTTCCAAGCGCTGGGCTGGAGCGGGTTCTTCATCTACCTGCTGAACGCGCTCCTGAGCGGAGTGGTGGCATACCTCCTGATCCGTCATCCGGACGCCGGCGCGGCAGGAGTGACCATGCTGCTCGCGGTACTCTTCATCGTAGGCGGGCTGTTCCGCATCATCGGGGCGAGTGTTATTCAGTTCCCCTATTGGGGCTGGACGGTGTTTGCGGGACTCGTCTCGGTTGGTCTCGGCGTTTTCCTGTTGGCCACCTTCGCGAGCGCGACGACCTACTTCGTGGGTATCGCGATCGGCGTGGACCTGATCTTTGACGGCGCCGCCCTGGTCGCTTTCGGCAGCGCCATTCGTAGCTTGCCCGAAGCGTAATCCCGCAGAACTGTCGGCTGTCCCGTGGGTACCGGGCAGGCAAGGTGGGGGATAGCGCCAAGGGTGGATATCGAGAGAAGAGCCGCATGTTCACCGTGGACGATCGTACCGGCAATGTCGTTACTACCCTGGCGCTCTTCCTGATCGCGGGGGCGATCCTCTACATCGCGCGCGGGGCTTTCCTCATCTTGGTGCTCTCCGTGCTCTTTGCCTACTTGCTCGAACCGGCGGTCGGGTGGATAGAGCAACATTCGCGGCTGGGCCGGAAAAGCCGCACTTGGGCGATTGTTCAGGTTTACTTGATCGTGACTCTGGTGCTGGGCAGCGTGGGGTATAAGTTAGGTCCGCCCGTTGCCGCGCAATTAAGGAACTTGAGTGCGGCGGTGCCCGAAATCCTGCAAGACCTTTCCAGTGGAAAGCCCCCCCCTGGTCTGGAACGAAAGCATGGCTTGAGCGCGGCCCAGCAGCAGCGGATTCAGGACCTGCTGGCTCGTAACCGTGACTTCATCACCCGTGCTTTCGAGCGCGGCGCGGCGTCCATAGGGTATATCGCCGCGAGCGCGGTCTGGCTTTTCCCCATTCCCATCCTGGGCGCCTTTATCTTGCGAGACGGACGGCGGATGATGGATGCCTTGATCGAAGCGCTCGAGCGGCATGGGGATCCCACGTCGCTCAAGCGAATCCTAGGGCAGGTTGATACCATGCTGGGCAAGTACATGCGCGCCCAGTCCGCCTTGGCGGGCCTCTCCTTCGGCTTCTATAGCATGGCGATGCTGGCGCTGAGATTCCCTTATGCGATCGCGCTGGGCCTTCTGGGAGGCGCCCTGGAATTCCTTCCTGTGGTGGGATGGATCATTTCGGCCGCGGCCATTCTAACGGTCGGTTTCCTGACCCACGCGCACTGGATCTGGATGGCGGCATTGCTGGTGGCGTGGAGGCTGGTGCAGGATTATGTGAATTCACCGCGCATCATGGGTAAGAACATGGAGCTACAGCCCCTGGCCGTGGTGTTTGCGCTCATGGTGGGAGGTCAGGTGGGTGGAATTGCGGGTGTGTACCTCTCGATGCCTACCCTCGCAGTGCTCCGCATCGTGTGGCTGGAATGTCTCGCGGCCCGGAAGCCCTCGACGCCCGTCGCCGATCGGCCGGTTATGGAAATGAAAGCCTGAATTGCAACCTGCTACTGACGCCCTTGGCTGGCGATCACCCCATACCATTTTAACGAGATTCGCGAATTCGCGAAGAGAGGGCGATTTCATAGTCCGCCTGTCGAAGCGTTTTCAAGAGCTTAGGTTTGGCCTCGGTATTGCCCAACTAGAGGGAGAGATCGAGGAGAAGAGTCACCGGGGTGACCAAGACTCACGATCAAATCAAAGGGCAAGCAGTCCAAAGGAGGACTTATGGCAGAGAAAATGGACAAAACAGTTTTTGTTTACGGCGCCACTTATGCGAGTCTCGACGACGCCAACACGGACTACAAAGCAGTGAAGCAGCTTTATTTTGATGGCGTAATCGGCGTCTATGATGCAGCAGTCATCAGTAAAGACGCGACCGGTCAGGTGAAGATCCACGAGACCGAGATGCCGACGCAGTATGGGGCATGGGGTGGCTTGGCAGTGGGAGCGCTGGTCGGCATATTCTTCCCGCCCTACCTGGTGTGGGAACTGGCGGTCGGCGCCGTCGCGGGATCTCTGATTGGGCACTTCTGGGCAGGTCTGTCGCGTTCTGACTTGAAGGAGATCGGGGATACTCTTCAGGCGAACACGGCGACCCTGATCGTGATCGGCCGCTCGAGGCTGAAAGAGGCTCTGGCGAGCGCTACCAAGCATGCGGTGGGGCAGTTTGAGAAGGAACTGAGCACTGACGTCGACGCCTTTGACAAAGACCTGACCAAAGCCGTCAACGAGGCGCTGAAGGCCGCTGCATAGTGGTTTTCTGTTCACTGATGCTGCGCGCCTCTTCATGGGGGTGCTGATCCTGGTTATCGAGAGCGACATAGATTTTTGCGCATTGCCCTGTAGCGGCGTATCCATGACCATTGCCGCACACCGAGCGCCGCTACAGGTTATGTTGCCTTGTATTGATGCCCTCTGCGTCAAAACGTGAATAGCCGGATTTAAGTGTTTCCCGTCCATGGTTGCATAGTTTTTCTTGAGGAAGGTTCGGGATGAAATCCAATATTAAACTGGGAAAAATCCACGGAATCGAGATCGGGCTTCACTATAGCTGGTTCATCATCGCGGCCCTGATTGTGTTCTCCCTCGGTGAACACTTCCGTCAGGTTTACCGGAACTGGAGCACAAGCCAGATCTGGATCACGGCGCTGCTCACCGCTGTCCTGTTCTTTGTCAGCTTGCTGTTACACGAACTCTCGCATTCATTGGTGGCCCAGGCGCGCGGGTTGAAAGTTAAGGCGATCACCCTGTTCGCGCTCGGCGGTGTTTCGCAAATCGAGAGCGAGGCCACTGACGCGAAGACAGAATTCTGGGTTGCGATCGCCGGGCCGATCGCCAGCCTGATGATAGGATTTGGCTGCCTTGCTATCGCGGCCGGCCTTGGCTGGCATTGCCCGGCCGAGCCGCGGACGGGGGTGACCGCGGTCCTGGTGTGGCTGGGATATATCAACGTGGCTCTCGCCGTCTTCAACATGATTCCTGGTTTTCCACTCGATGGCGGCCGGGTGCTGCGCTCGATCGTGTGGGCGATTACCAAGAACGCAGATCGCTCCACTCGCATTGCCGCGCGCGTCGGCCAAGTCGTGGCCTTTCTATTCATTCTCGACGGGATATGGCAATTTTTTTCCGGCGCCGGCTTTGGGGGGTTGTGGATCGCTTTCATCGGCTGGTTTCTGATGGATGCGGCCAAAGCCAGTTACGGCCAAGCGGAGATTACGGCGGCGTTTCAGGGCGTGCGAGTCTCCTCGGTGATGTCGCGTGACTGCATCACTGTGAACCGCGCCATCAGTTTGCAGGAGTTTGTGGATTCGTACCTTCTGAGGACCGGCCAGCGCTGCTACGCCGTGGAGGACCATGGTCACCTGGTCGGCCTCATTACTCCACGCGATGTCGGGGCTGTTCCGCGTGAGCTTTGGGACAAGACTACCGTGCGCGACGCCATGCGTCCGCTGGAACAATTGCACATCATCACTCCTGACACGCAGGTTTTGGATGCGCTGAAACTCATGGCCGGCAACGATGTCAACCAGCTTCCGGTGGTCGCGAATGGCGCCTTGCAAGGGGTTGTCTCCCGTTCCCAACTCATGCAGCTCTTGCAGGCTCGGTCGGAGTTGCATCTCCCATCCGCCCATTATCCGCCCATTACCGCGCATGGGTAGACGCGTTGTTATTCGTTTGTCCAAGGAGACGGATGAAAGAGTCCAAGAGGCAAGAGATTGAATCAAAGCATGCGAACACCATTTGGATACGGCGTAAAAATACCTCGTGGGGCCACCCTCTCGCGGCGGTTCGCAATTTTCATTGCCGTTTTCTTCGCGACCAATCTTGTTGTATTGGCCCAATCCATCCCATCTGGCCGCACAACGGAGCCCGGTCAATCGTCCCCCTTGCGCGCGCGTCCTAGGTTCAAAATTCCAAGTTCCCCCTCACTTTTGACGCCTCTGAAACCGCAGACGCTGGAGGCTCCTTATCAATCTTTCACACCTCGACAGAGTGTCCGCTGGTTCACCACAACCACAATGGACCCGGCGAATCTGATAGGAGGGATTTTCCAGTCTGCCTTGGGAACGGCTTCTAATCGGCCGAAAGAGTATGGGCCGCATTGGGGAGGGTTTGCCGACCGCTATGGAGTGGGGATGACACGGAGTGTCGCGGGAAATGCATTTACAGCCAGCGCTGCCTATTTTCTCCGGGAAGATCCGCGCTATTTTCGCGTGCCCGACCGGCCCTTCAAGGCTCGCGTCGGAAATGTCCTACGGCTGACGGTCGCCGCCCGGGGCGGCCACGGCGGCTTCGGGCCCGCCTATGCCCGCTATATGGCAATAGTTGGGAATAATCTCATCTCCAACTCCTGGCGCCCTCACAGCGAAGCCAACACGCACGATGCGCTCTTGCGCAGCTCGGAAGGCTTCGGCGGACTCCTGGCGGGTAATGCCTTTGAGGAATTTTGGCCCGATGTCAAGAAGCGCGTCTTCCACATACATCACTAATACCGGCAGGTGCAGCCTCTATTTTTAGCGAGGTTCGCGAATTCGCGAAGAGATTGCGACCTTATGTTTCGTCTGTCGAACTGTTTTCAAGAGCTTAGGTGTGGCCCTCGTATTGCAATACGACAAGATGTGGTTCCAAAGCAGTCACGCAAGAGAGCAAATGGAACACTAGAGGAGCATCGTATGAGCATCGTTAATAGCGTGGCAAAGCAGGCAATCCGCAATAAGGTCGAGTCCGAGATCAACAGTGCTGTGGCGAAGTTGGAGACACTAAAAGCAGAGGCCGAGACCGCAAAAGCGGACATCGAGATCAAGGCGATCACAGAACTACTGACCAAGCAGCACGAGATCCTCCACAAGCTGCGGGAACCGAAGAAGTAGGGCGGCGACCGTGGGAGCTGGCGAAAGCCAGCCTCAAGGCGTGGATCACATACTTCGAGAAGCCGGCGAGGGGGGCAGGCATCGCCGGTCTGAGGTGGAACTTCGCTCGTATTGCACTTCAAACGTGAATCTACTTCCCCGCTTTCGTGGGAATGATTCCGACTCGGGGTGCTTGGTTCTCGCAAGTGACGCTACCCGAGTTCTGGGAGCTGTTGAGTTGTCCGGAGGAAATCCTTATACTTTCTCGGGCTTCGTCACGCTTGGCCCTGTACCCATAATATTGCGGGGGATGCTCCTCCAACCCGGAAGTCACCCGTGCCTTCAATGCCGTGTACGATTGAGGGTAAACTATCTGCGCGTGTGATCTTGACTCACTGGCACAAAGCTGCGGCCTCGACAAATCGCTCTTGGAGATCTACTCTCAGCGGAGTATTGCGGTCCTTCCCCAGCCAGTTCAAATTGCGCTCCCGTTGCAGCCCGTTCCCGCTACTGATCCTAGTCCTCGCCATCATTCCCGTTGCGACTGTCCACGCGGAACACTGGCAAAACCTCAACCCCCAGGGGTACGTCAACGACTTTGCCGGCGTACTCAACGCGACGACGGTGGCGAAACTTACCGAGGTGAGTACGGAGGTCGATCAAAAAGCCAAGGCCCAGATTGCAGTGGTCACAATTAAAACTCTGGAAGGTGACCCGGTCGAAGACTTTGCCAATCACCTTTTCCAGAAGTGGGGCGTGGGCTACAAGGGGACGGATCGTGGCGTGATGGTCCTGCTTGCCACGGATGATCACAAGTACTGGACCGAGGTCGGCTATGGCCTTGAACCCATCCTTCCGGACGGCAAGGTGGGCGGCTTCGGACGCGACATGGTTCCGTTGTTGCGTCAGGGCGACTATAACGGCGCCGTCCTGCAAATGGTGAGCCAGATCGCGGCGATGATTGCGCAGGACAGTCACGTTACGCTGGATAGTCTGCCCACCTCTCCTGCCGCCGCTCCCGCCGCCCCCGACGATGAGGTGCAGGAAATACACCTCACCAAGGCACAGCAGGTTCTTCTTATCCTTGCCCTGCTCTTCGGGGTGCCCATCTTATTCTGGCTTTTGTCCCGGGCCGCACGCGGAGGGGGCGGTTGGGGTGGGGGTGGTTTTGGGGGTGGCGGCGGTGGAGGCTTCGGCGGTTTTGGCGGAGGTTCCTCGGGTGGGGGTGGCGACGGCGGAGGCTGGTGACGGATCCCCATACAGAGAAAATTTAGAGGAGGAAGGCAATGAAAATACTGTTGGCGGTGGTGGGATTACTGGTGCTGCTGGCCCTCATCATGGGGGGATCTTACGTCAGCAGCCGAAACGAAATGGTGCGCAAGAATGAAGCCATCAAGCAAGCCTGGGCTCAGGTGGATGTGGTGCTCCAACGGCGCGCCGATCTAATTCCGAACCTCGTGGAAACGGTGAAGGGTTATGCGAAACAGGAGCAGAAAGTATTCGGCGATATCGCCAATGCCCGCGCCGGCTTGCTGAACGCCCGGACACCGGCGGACAAGATCGCCGCGAATGGCCAATTGGATGGCGCCCTGGGCAGGCTGCTGGCCATCGTCGAGAACTATCCCAATCTCAAATCCAATCAGAACTTCCTGGCCCTACAGGACGAATTGGCCGGAACCGAAAACCGCATCGCGGTCGAACGCCGCCGGTATAACGAGGCCATTCAGGATTACAACACCTTCATCGGCCTTTTCCCCAATTATATCTTTGCCCGGTGGGCTGGATTCCAACGGAATAACGACTACTTTGCTTCATCCGAGCCCGCGCGCCAAGCTCCCAAGGTGGATTTCAGCGCGCCTAAGCCGTGACCCCATTATTTTTAGCGAGGTTCGCGAATTCGCGAAGATGTCGAAACTCCATGCTTCGAATGTCGCCGTGTTTTCAAGAGATTAGGTTTGGCCTTCGTATTGCCCAAGCAATAGGAGAGATCGAGGAGGAAAGTCACCGGCGTGATAAACACTCGCGATCACCGAGAGGAGAACAATTATGGCAGAGCTGATCGTAGTGGGTTTTAAGAAAGATATGTATCGGGCGTCAGAAGTCCTCAACAACTTGTTGGACATGAACGACGATTGGGTGGTTGATCTGCATGACGCCGTGGCTGTCTATCGTGACAACAAAGGCAAGCTGCGAGTCGATCAAAGCTACCAGATGACCACAGGCGAAGGCGCCGCATGGGGCGGGCTTTGGGGCTTGCTGATCGGGGCCACGCTGGCGATTCCGTTCACCATGGGAGCAAGTTCAGCGGTGGCGGCCAGCGCTATGGCGGCGGGTGCCCTTGGCGGGACCGGACTCGGCATCGGGGCGGGCGCCATCGACGCGTATTCCTGGAAGAATGAGTTTGGCATTCCCGATGATTTTGTTCAGCGGGTCGGGGCGATGATCCAACCCGGTGACTCAGCTATTTATGCAATCCTGCGGGTGGGCGATCCCGACGTCGTGGCCGAAAAGTTCCGCGGCTACGGAGGCACCATCCTCCGCACGACGTTGACCAAGGATCAGCAGGCGAAGGTGGAGAAAGTCCTGGCCGCCAGCGCCAAGTGAGTCGAAGGTATTCAAGAACTTATCATCGGTCTTCGCATTGCTCAAAGACAGACGTCACCGGCCTGACGTCCTAATTTCAGATGTAGCGCCGGGTTTAGCCCGGCGTGTGCCGACCTAAAGGCCGGCGCTACGTTCAAACTAGGACAGCACCGTCACCGGCGTGACGAAAACTCAAAAATCAAAGGAGAACGATCATGGCAGAGAAGACGGGGACGTTCAAAGAGAACGTCAAAGGGCAGTTGGAGAAAACCAAATCGCAGATGCAAGAGATCGAAACTCTTGCCAAAGGCGTGGCGTCACAAACCGAGCTCGACACAATCAATAATCTCAAGAATAAAAAGCTGGAGCTCGAGCAGAAGCTCCAGGACCTGAAGACCTCGACCGACACCAAAGCCGAGGCTGAGATCGAGGCGGACCTGGCCAAACTCAATGTCTTGTTGGGACAAGTCGCCACGAACCTGAAGAGCCACGCAGCCTCGAAATAAGTGAAGCTCCGGGTCGGCAGAAATTGGGTAAGGCAAGTTTCAGGCTTATTTGCTTCAAACCTGCGTCGGGTCCTGAATCAACGGCCGCCCGCGGAATAGCGATACCCATTGCCCGGAGGATTGGAATCCTCCTGCGGTGAAATGAACTATCCCGGGCGGCCGCCTTTCAGCCCCGTCGGCCATAGCATTGCGAAAGGTTTGGCTGCGTGCTATCCGTGCTCAGAACTCCCGGACTTGGGGTTCTGGAGCTTCAATCTCAATCGAGAAAGATGCTGCCGTGACTGGAATTCTCAAGCTCGCCTACAAGCTGCTCGTTAATGATAAGGCGAAATTTTCGGCATTGCTGGTGGGGATTACGTTTGCCGTCTACCTCATGATGTTTGTTACCTCGATGTTCAGCGGGGTCATGAAACACGCATCCGCCAATATCATTAACATTGGAGCACCCCTGTGGGTCATGGACCCCTACGTGGAGACCGTGTCCAACTCGGTCGGCATGCCAGCCTACGTCCTGGACGCGGTTCGAAGCATGCAAGGCGTGAAATATGCCGTCCCTCTTTATTCGGGAGGGGCGCTGGTCAAGCTTCGCGACGGAAACTATCAAACCGTCACGGTCATGGGGTTGGACGATACCAGCCTGTATGGCCGGCCCGAACTCTTGGAAGGAAAGATCCAGGATATTTATGCGGAAAATGGGTTCATCGTGGTGAAGGATGCGGAGTTTTCCAAGCTCGAGAATCCCCACCTCGGTACGGAGTTCGAGCTGAATGATAATCGTGGGGTCATCGTAGGGATTGCCCGGGTGCAGACTTCCGGCTTGTACGGCATCCCGACCCTGTATACGACGTACGAGCGAGCCATCCAATATATTCCCAATCCCCGATTCACGATCTCATACGTACTGGTTGAACCGAAGAGTGCCAGTGATATCCCCCGGATCAAACAGCAAGTCGAGGCCCTCGGCTACCGCGCACGAACCAAGAAAGAGTTTATGCAAAATACCGAGGACTTCTTCCTATACAAGACCGGCGGTGGCACCAATCTGCTCATTATGATGCTGATCAGTTTCACGGTCGGGCTGTCGCTCTCGGGTCAGACCTTTTACACGTTTATCCTGGAGAACCTGGAGCGGTTCGGAGCGCTGAAGGCCATCGGCGCCAAGAACCGCGACCTGGTCGCGATGATTCTATTTCAGGCCACATTCACGGCCTTCACGGGCTTTGGCCTGGGGATCGCGCTGTGTGTGCTCTTGATCCTCCTCGCCCGGGCTAGGCTTCCCAGCTACGCCGCCATGGTTACCTTTGGCAATCTGGCGATTTCCTTTGGCATGGTGGTGGTGATTGCCGCGATCTCCAGCTATTTCGGGATCCGACGGGTTCTCAAAATTGAGCCATTCGAAATTTTCCGAGGATGAGATGCCGAAAATAGCCATTCAAGCGAGCGGTCTGGTCAAATGGTTTGGCCAAGGCGAGGCCAAGACGATGGCGCTCCGCGAAGTCAGCCTGGAAGCTCAATTCGGCGAGATGGTTTATGTGGTGGGGCCCTCCGGCAGCGGGAAAACGACTTTGCTCAGCGTTCTCACCGGCATCCTTAAACCGAATGCTGGGAAGGTCTTGCTGGAGGGAACCGACATTTGGGGACTGAGTTCCGACCAGCTTGCGGACTTCCGGTTGGGGAAAATTGGTTTCGTATTTCAGGACTACCACCTCTTCCCCCGCTTGACCACCGCGGAGAACGCGGCGATTCCGCTGATCCTCAGGAGAAAGCCCTGGGATGAAGCCATCCAAGAAGCGGAGAAGTACCTCGACGTCGTGGGATTGAAGAGCCGCGCCGAATTGCCTCCTGTGAAGTTGAGCGGAGGAGAACAGCAACGCGTGGCCATTGCCCGGGCCATGAGCAGCCAGCCGGATATTCTGATTATGGATGAACCGACGGCCTCGCTGGATGGAGACACCGGCGTGGCGATTTTGAGTTTCGTCCAGAAGAACGTCCTCAACAAAGATCGCTGCATTGTCGTCGTGACCCACGATGACCGGATTTATAAGTTCGCGACGCGCATCTTGAACATGGAAGATGGGCGCCTGAAGGGGTCAGAAAAGAGTACGGCATGAAAAACCAGATGGTCTTCATCATCTCCGCCATAGGAGCCCTCAGCGGGATTGCGGCCGCAATCGTCTCCGGCGTTACGGAACCGACGCTGCCTCCGGCCTATAGTCCCGCGGCCAGTCCCTATCCGCAGGCGATCTATGCCGAAGGCATTGTGGAGAGCGCGCAGACCAGCGGGGAGAATAGCAACATCTATCCGGAAGTGGCGGGCACGGTGAAAGAAATCCTCGTTTCGGAAGGTCAGCAAGTCAAAGCGGGCCAGCCCTTACTCCGGATTGACGATTCGATCCAAAGAGCCACGGCGGAGCAACAGGGTTCATCGGCGGAGGCTGCCGCGGCGCTCTTGCGAGAACTGAAAGCGCAGCCGAGAAAAGAAAACCTCGAGATCGCCGATGCCCAAGTGGTAGCTGCCCAAGCCACCTTGAAAACCGCCCAGGACACGTTGCAGAAAGACCAAGCCGCTTATGAGATCGATCCGCGTGCGGTGAGCAAAGATGCGTTGGATAGCGCCCTCAATGCCGCCGCGGTAGCGAAAGCGAATCTTATCGTTGCCCAAAAGCAGGACGATTTGACCAAGGCGGGAGCTTGGATGTACGACATTCAAAATCAGGAACGGCAGCAGCACGCCTTGGCAAGGGCTTATGCGGCCTCGAGCGCGCTGCTCGCCAAGTATACCCTGCGAGCAGCGCGGGATGGCGTGGTGCTCGCCATTAACACCACCGTCGGGAACTATGTGTCCCCGCAGGGATCTTATGACGCTTACACGCAGGGGGCGGATCCCGTCATCAGCTTGGGGAGTTTACCGTCCTCTCTCCACGTTCGCTGCTACGTCGACGAAATCCTGGTCCCACGGTTGCACTTGGGCTCCAAAACGATCGCGCAAATGTCCATCCGTGGGTCGGATGTCAAAATTCCGTTGGAATTCGTCCGGGTGCAGCCGTATGTTTCTCCGAAAATCGAGCTCTCGAATCAACGCCAGGAGCGCGTGGATGTTCGGGTTCTTCCCGTGATTTTTAAAATCCAGAAGCTGACGACTGAGAATCTCTATCCCGGTGAGTTGGTCGATGTCTATATCAGCGAATGAGGCGGGACAGGGCGGCGGCTGACTGTCCACCGCGAGCGACACGCCGGATAGCCGCGGGAGAGGGCCAAATCTCCCCGCTCAGAGACCAAGGGGAACGCCACATGGAACGCTACCTCAGGATGGCTCAGATCGCATTGCCGGTCGCGCTCGCCACGACTCTTCTGCTGGTCACGGGTTGCAGGGTTGGCCCCAAGTATGCGCGTCCGTCGGTTCCGAGCCCGCCTGCCTACAAGGAGATACCCCCGGCCGCGGCGAAGGACTCGGAGATTTGGCGCGCGACCCAGCCGCGCGAGGGAACAAACCGCGGGACTTGGTGGAAGGTATTTAACGACCCGCCATTGAATGAACTGGAAGAGAAGGCCAGTTCTTCCAGCCAGGAAATCGCCGCGGCCGCGGACAACTTTCTGGCGGCGCGGGCGCTGGTTCGTGAAGCTTATTCGCAATATTTCCCGAGCGTGACCACCAATCCCAGCATCCTCAATTCCCGCCCGTCGCCAGGACAATTCGGCGGCCTTCGGGCGGGAAGCTCCTCGGGAATCGGGTTGACCGTCAAATCGTACACCAACTACTCGCTGCCTTTTGATGCCTCTTGGGAGCCCGATTTCTGGGGGCACATTCGAAGCACGGTGCGGGCCAATATTTACGCCGCGCAAGCGAGCGCCGCCGATCTTGAGAACGTTCGCCTGACGGTACAAGCAGAGCTCGCCGCCGATTATTATGAGCTGCGGGCCCAGGACTCCTTAAAAGAGTTGTTTGATTCCACGGTCAACGCCTACCAGGATGCTCTCAATCTCACGCGCGCCCAGTACCGGGCCGGTCTCAGCTCCGATGAAGCGGTGGCGCAAGCTGAGGCGCAGCTAAAATCTGCGCAAGCTCAGGACACCAACCTGGGAATTTTGCGTGCCCAGTATGAACACGCTATCGCGGTTTTGATTGGCCAACCCGCTTCGGCCTTCTCCCTGCCCTCGAATGCTTGGACAGCAAATCCTCCTGCCATCCCGGTGGGGATTCCCTCCGAGCTTCTCGAGAGGCGCCCGGACATTGCGGCGGCGGAGCGTTCCATGGCTCAGGCGAACGCGGAAATTGGGGTAGCCAAAGCCGCCTATTTCCCGGCGATCCTCCTCAGCGCCTCGGGTGGATTTGGAAATTCGTCGGCCGCAAGCTGGTTGACATGGCCAAGCCGTTTTTGGTCGGTGGGCCCCAGCCTCGCCGAAACCATTGTTGATGCCGGATTGCGCAAGGCGACCGTCCAGCAATACCGCGCGACCTACGACCAAACCGTCGCCAATTATCAGCAAACCGCCCTCACGGCGTTTCAGCAGGTCGAGGACAATCTCGCGGCGCTCCGAATCCTGTCGCAGGATATCGACCAACAGGACGCGGCTGTGCAAGCGGCCACGAGAAACCTCCAGGAAGCCAATGTCCGGTACCAATCCGGCCTCGATCCTTACCTGAATGTGATCACGGCTCAAACCGCTTTGCTGACCGATCAGGAAACGGCGGTAAATTTTCGAATGCAACAAATGGTGGCGAGCGTTCAGTTGATCAAAGCGCTGGGTGGCGGGTGGAATTCCTCCCAGATTCCCTCCGAGAAAAATGTGGGAACCAAGCCCCCAGCCATATCGAGTGCGGGACGCTAAGCCATTGGTTGGCGCCGCAACAGCGGCGCGAATTGAACGCGTCCTGTCTACGGTCGATTTTTCGGAATTCTCGTTGAAGACTTATTGCCAGGTGCGATCCATGACTCGCCATGATCGCAGAAATGAGGAAGGTCATGCGTTTTCTAAGGCTGCTGTCACTGACTTTCATTACCCTGCCGCTGCTGCTTGCTCAGGCACCACCCGGCAGCGACGAATACTGGCCAAAGGAAATCGATACCGATGATCTTCACCTGGTCCTCTACCAGCCGCAAGTGGACAGTTGGAAGGATAACAAGCTTGAGGCCCGCTCCGCGGTGATTATCACGCTGAAAGGAGATGCGACCCAGATCTTCGGCACCGTCTCGATCAGCGCCAGGACAGAGGTCGATAAAGAGGCGCGGCTGGTCTCCCTTGAGGACATCAAGATCAAGGAAGCAGATTTCCCGTCGGTGCCCTCGCTTCAGGACAAGTTGCGGAAAGCCGTTCGCGAGAGTGTTCCAAGTTGGCCGCATACCGTGTCGCTCGACCGGCTCCTGGCGGATCTTGCGATCACCCAAACGGAGACCCAGGCCGAAACGATTCGCTTGAAGAACGATCCGCCCAGGATCATTTTTAGCAATGAACCGGCCGTATTGATCCTGATCGACGGCGATCCCGTGTACCGCGCCGCCGAGGGCACCCCGTACACCCGCGTCGTTAACACCCCCGCGCTCCTGTTGTTTAATTCCGCCGCTGGAACGTTTTACCTCGATGGGGGGACTTGGTGGATGACCGCGTCGTCATTGACAGGGCCATGGACCGCGGCGGCGAACCCGCCCCCTGATCTTGCGGAGATCAAGCAGCAACTGACCAAAGATGAAGAAAAGGAACCTTCCGAAGCTGCCGCCGCCCCCGCGGGAAATCCGCCGGTGGTCTACGTGAGTCTGGTCCCCGCCGAGTTGCTGGTCACGCAAGGTGACCCGGCTTACGCTCCCATCGCGCAGACCATTCTACTCTATGCCACGAACTCCGATAATGACATCTTTATGGACATAAAGTCACAGCAATATTACACGCTCCTCGCTGGCCGGTGGTTCCGCGCCCCATCACTGCAAGGAGCGTGGGCATGGGTGCCGGGAGAACAACTGCCGGAGGATTTCAGTCGAATTCCGCCAGAAAGCCCGAAAGGCCATGTCCTGGCCTCGATTCCGGGCACCGAACAGGCTCGGGAAGCCGCCATTGCCAATCAGATTCCCCAAACCGCCACGGTCCAGCGCAGCGAAGCCAAGCTGGACGTCAAATACGACGGGCCACCCCAGTTCCAGCCCATCGAAGGAACCGGCATGGAATACGCCATCAACACCTCCGCTGAGGTGATCCACGCCTCGGGACGCTACTACGCCGTCCAACACGGCGTCTGGTTCGTGGCGGATTCGGCGCTGGGGCCTTGGGCGGTTGCGGATACGATCCCGGCTGAAATCTACACGATTCCGCCAAGCTGTCCCCTTTATCACGACCGCTACGTGTATGTCTATGGAGCGACTCCGGATGTCGTCTACGTGGGCTATACGCCCGGCTATATGGGAGCTTTCGTTTCCGATGGCGTGGTGGTGTTCGGCACCGGCTGGCGGTATCCGGGATGGTGCGGCGACTTCCCACCGTTCTATTGTTTTGGCTGGCCGTGGACCTGGGGGTTCGGATTCCGGTTCAGCTACTGGGGTGGCGGCTGGTTCTGGCGGCCGGCCGGCCATTACTGGTGGTATCACAACACGCCACTCAGCCATCGAGTCTTCTCCGAACATTGGAATATGCAGCGGGGCGCTCCCAATCGGGCATGGATACGTGGCAATGTGAATGCCTACAGCCATTGGGGAGGGAATGGGGTCGTCACGCGCACCTTGCAGCAGCCCGGAAGGGTCTCGCCCCAGGGCCGCGGAGGACGTCCGGATTTGTACGGCGGCAGGGACGGACAGGTTTACCAGCACCGTACCGATGGCTGGTATCAGCAGAACAAGTCCGGGCAGTGGCAAAAAACACCTTCGAATCCAGGCCTCGATCGGCAACGCGAATCGCGTTCGCTAGGCCAATCCCGACAGGGGGAATTCCAAAACCGGGGCCAGTCGCCCGGCATACCCCGAACGATGGCGCCTTCAGGGGGAGGCGGACGCGGTCGCCATTAAATTCTTGACCGTCATGCGTCGGGATTCTTAGGAGTATCGCAGCATGAGGCGAAACGAGCGCTAAGGAGGGGCATTGAGACGGAAGAAAATCAGTCGAAGTATTCTCATTGTTATAGCCGCATTGTTGGCCGCATGCCTGGCCAGGGCCATGCCGGTAGGACCTGACGCAATCCCACCGGAAATCGCCGCGCTCTATAGTGCAGGGCGGTATCGCCAGGCTGTGGAGGCGCTCGAAGCTGCGATCGAACGGAATCCGCAGGCCGCCTCCCTTCATTATTGGCTCGGCCGTTGCTTATTTGAGATCCGTGATTTCAATCGTTCGATTTCGAGCTTGGACCACGCCACCGAGCTCGCTCCTGGGCTCTCCGCGTATCACGATTGGCTCGGCCGGGCGTGCGGGCGCAAAGCCGACGAGAGCAGCCATTCCAACATGGTTTCCGCTCTTTCCCTGGCGCGCCGGACCCATCACGAATTCGAGACTGCGGTCAAATTAGATGCCGCGAATATCCATGCCCAGCGGGACCTCATTGCCTTTATGGCGAATGCTCCTGGCAGCCTGGGAGGCGGGGAGGGGAATGCCCTGGCGCAGATTCGCACTTTATCGCTCGTGGACCCGGTGGAAGGGGCGTTAGCCCTGGCGGATCTTTATACCGCGGAGAAGAAGTTCGAGCAAGCAAACGAACAGTATCAAGAAATCCTAAAATCGATGCCCGACCACATTGACGCTTATCTCGAAGCTGCGGATTACTATCGCGATCGGGGCGACTCCGAGCGCATGCAGCAAGCCGTCGAGGCCGCCGCGAAAGTTGTTCCTTCGGATCGACGGCTCAGCTATTATCGCGGTGTCGCGTTGGTCTTGGAAAAGAAGGATCCGGCGGTGGCGGAGAATGAACTTCACACGTACCTCAGGAGCGTACCCGACAATTCCGAAGTCCCCGCGCACTCCTCTGCCTATGAGTGGCTTGGGAAGCTCTATGAAAACGAGAACAAGCCTGAGTTGGCGGCGGAGCAATATCAAGCGGCTCTCGCTCTCGACCCACAGAACAAGGTCCTGCGGGAGGCGCTGAAGAGGGTGCAGAAGAAATAACGGTCTTGGCATCCAAATGGAGAAAACAGAATGGTCCCGCCTATGGGTGAGCCTGTTCAGGACGTTCCATTCCCGGTGGAGGCCGGCTCTCCCCATCCGTTGGGGGCGGCACCTTCACCTGGGGGGGTGAATTTTTCGCTCTTTTCCTCGAGTGCGACGGGTGTCGACCTGCTCCTCTTCTCCGCCCACGACTCGTTGGAGCCCTTCCAAACGATTCGGTTCGATCCTTACATAAACAAGACCTTCCATTTCTGGCACGCCTTTGTGCGCGGTCTGAAACCGGGCATGCACTACGCGTATCGTGTCGATGGCCCACCTGACTCCGCCGGGCAGCGATTCAATCGAAACAAGGTCCTGATCGACCCCTACGCCCACGGCAATTCTGATGCTCTTTGGGATCGCGGCAGCGCCTGCACGCCGGAGGATAACCTGCGGACGTCCATCCGCTCCGTGGTCATCGATGGTTCCGGCTATGATTGGGAAGGTGACAAGCCCCTCAATCGTCCGATGGCGGAATGCATCATCTATGAGGCGCATGTTCGCGGCTTCACGCAATCTCCGACTTCGGGGGTTCGGCATCCCGGCACGTTCGCCGGCCTCATCGAGAAGATTCCTTACCTCCAGGATCTCGGCATTACCGCGGTCGAATTGCTTCCCATCTTTGATTTTGACGAGACCGCGGTGCTCCGAGTCGTGGACGGGAAGCCCCTCCACAATTATTGGGGGTACAGCACCATCGGTTACTTTGCGCCGCAGTCCTCCTATTGCCTCCAACCCGAAAGCGGCGGCCACTTGCGCGAGTTCCGCGATATGGTCAAGGCTCTCCACAAGGCAGGCATTGAAGTCATTCTGGATGTGGTCTTCAACCATACCGATGAAGGCAACCACCAGGGACCGACGTACTCTTTCCGGGGCATCGATAACCGCGCTTACTATTTGCTGGTGCCTTGGGCGCTCGAATACTACATGGATTATTCCGGGTGCGGGAACACCTTGAACTGCAATCACCCCGTGGCCGCGAAGATGATCGTCGAGTGCCTGATCTACTGGGTTCAGGAAGCCCATGTGGACGGCTTCCGCTTCGACGAGGGGTCCATCCTTTCGCGCGGTGAAGATGGAGCTCCTGCCGTTCACCCCCCGCTCGTTTGGAGTATCGAGTTGAACGAATCCCTGGCCGATACGAAGGTGATTGCGGAAGCGTGGGATGCCGCCGGCCTATACCAGATCGGGCATTTCCCCGGCGACCGCTGGGGGGAATGGAACGGCCGCTATCGCGACGACGTCCGTCGCTTCGTGAGGGGCGATGCCGCGGTGGTGGGCGCCCTCGCCTCGCGCCTGGGAGGGAGCGCGGATATTTATCAGGAGCGGGGCGGGTCACCGATGAATAGCGTAAATTTCGTGACCTGTCATGACGGTTTTACCCTCAATGACTTGGTCTCCTTCAACGAGAAGCACAACGAGCCGAACGGCGAAAACAACTGTGATGGCATCAACGACAACCTGAGCTGGAACTGTGGCGTGGAGGGTGATTCCGGCGATCCCGGCATCGACTCGCTCCGCAGCCGCCAAGTGCGCAACTTTATGGCCATCCTGCTGCTCTCGCGTGGTGTTCCCATGTTTGTGGCCGGCGACGAGGTCCGTCGTTCACAGAAGGGTAACAACAACGCCTATTGCCAGGATAACGAGATCAGTTGGTTCGACTGGACTCTGGTGGACAAGAACTCCGACTTGCTCCGCTTCTGTAGGAGCATGATTCGGTTCCGGAAGATGCACGCCGCCGTCCGGCGCGACCAGTTTTTCAACGGCTCGATGAATGAGCGCGGATTAAAAGACGTATTGTGGCATGGCACGAAACTCCACAGTCCCGGATGGGACGATGCAGGCGCGCGTTCTCTCGCCATGACGCTGGCAGGCTTCGACGGAGACTCCGACCTGCACGTCATGTTCAACATGTTCTGGGAGAGCCTGGACTTTGAACTACCGGTGGTGCCGGGCAGACGATGGCGCCTGGCCGTGGACACCGCCCAGCCTTCGCCTCACGACATCGCCGACCCCGGCTCCGAATCCGACGTACCCGGGAATACGCGTCGGGTCGAGGCCCGAAGTGTCGTAGTCCTGTTGAACCGGCCATGAAAAGAACTAATCCCTTTCCCACGACTTGGTGTCCTGAGTCAGAAGTTTGCTGGTGAAATCAGCCCGCAAAACGGGCGACATAATGTCATCCACGGCGCAAGCCGTGGGTCAGAGCTACCCACCCCAACCACGTTTCCGCAGATGGTCACGGGCAATTTTCACGAAGTTCGCGAATTCGTGAAGGAACGGTGACCTCCTGATCCATGTACCCCAATGTTTTCAAGAGCTTACATGTGGCCTTTGCATTGCACTATGACCGGATGTGGTGGCAAAACCATCGCACAGGAAAGCAAATGGGAAATCACGGGAGGAACATATGAGCATGGTTACGAACGCGGCAAAGCAGGCAATTCGCGATAAGTTTGAGTCCGAGATCACCGCCGCGGTGGCGAAGCTGGCGACTCTAAAGGCAGAGGCTGAGACCGCGAAAGCGGACTTCGAGATTAAGGCGATCACGGAACTACTGACCAAGCAGCATGAGATCCTTCACAGGCTCCGGGAACCGAAGAAGTAAGGCGGCGACCGCGGGATCAGGCGAAAGCCGGTCTCGAGACTTCGAAAAGCCGGTGAAAGCCGATTGAATCGGCAGCGCTGGAAACTGCGAGGGCACTGTTCATCCCCGCAATGAGGAGTCTGCCCATCGTAGGCGGCGAGGGCGAGGAGCTCGGAATGAATCCGAGATCGAATCCTCGCCCTTGCTTGGCAATCTCATTCAAAAAAATCGGCCAATCGTAGGGCTTGCTTCATGGTTTTTGGCCGACCCTGGGGAGCAAGACAGAATTCTCGAAAGGAGATCTGACAATGTCGACTAATGTGCTGGTCATTCAAATTACCCCGGAGATGATTCATCACTGGGGATGGTTTTTCGCATTGGGCATGGTGTTGTTGTTGCTCGGAATCGCCGCGGTGGTTCGGTCCCTAACCTCCACGGTGGTCTCGATGCTGTTTTTCGGGTGGGTGCTGCTGTTCGCAAGCATCGCCGAATTTGTCACTGCGTTCATGGTGGGGAAGTGGGCAGGGTTCTTCCTGCACCTGTTGATCGCAATTCTCTTCGGAGTAACCGGCGCGTTGTTCCTGAAGAACCCGTCGATCAGCGCCGAAGCAGCCACTTTCGTGATGTCGATATTCTTTCTGATCGCCGGACTGTATCAATTGATTTCCGCGTTGTGGGCTCACCTGCCGGGCTATGGCTGGCAAGTAGCCAACGGAGTCATCACCACGGTCCTGGGCGGTCTGCTCCTGGCGCAATGGCCGGTCTCGGGGCTTTATGCGATCGGTCTTTTCGTGGGGATTGACCTGATTGTTTACGGTTGGGCCTGGATGGCCCTGGCTCTCGGCCTGCGCAAGATGTGAGCGCAAGGATGAAGGGCGGCCGGACGAACCGTGATCAATAGCCCGGCCGCTCACCATTCAAAAATTCAAAGGCAAAAGGAGAACCTCTGTGTCTCGAAAACCAAAAGATGAGCATCATGCAGAGAAGGTCAGCGCACAACCTTATTTCCATCAAGCGGCGCGTGAGATCCAGCCTTACGGAACGGTGAGCCACCTGTTGCCACTCGGACTCGAGGAGCCGGTTCGTCTGGAAATGACCGAGCAGCTCAACCTTTTGCTTGCCGACACCATGACCCTCCGCGACCTGTATAAGAAGTCCCATTGGCAAGTGGCGGGCGCCACCTTCTATCAACTCCATCTGCTCTTCGACAAGCATTACGGCGAGCAGGCGGAACTTGTGGACGCTATTGCGGAACGGGTTCAGTTACTCGGGGGTGTCAGCATTGCCATGGCCGCCGACGTTGCGGAGACCACTCGCATCACGCGCCCTCCCCGCGGCCGTGAAGAAGTCCCTGTGCAAGTATCCCGGCTGCTGGATGCGCACCAGGTCATCATTCTTGCCACCCGACAACTGGCGCGCCGCGCCATGGTACTTGGCGACGATGGCAGTAACGATTTCCTGATCAGCGAGGTCCTGCGCACCAACGAGTTGCAGGTTTGGTTTCTGAGCGAACACCTCGTGAAGGAGCCCTTGGTCGATGTAAAGCAACCATCGTCTGGCGCCGTTGGAGCCTAGGGGCAGATGCCACAAGAATTCTGAGCGGGAGTCAAGCGCCAATCCCCGGAAGGATGAGTCGGAAAGGAAGATCTATGGGAATCGCATGTATGGAAGTGTCGCAAGCGGGTTCATCAAATATTGGGCCCCTGATCGGTCCTCCGCCCTTCGCAAAGCCGCGAAGCGGAATGCCGGGGTGGATTGATTTACCTGCTTCCCGGCCGGTGAACTCTGGGCGCACTGCCGCTCCGCGCGACCTGGGCAAAGAGTGGGCGGTCGTCCAGCAAGCCATCGCTGGGAATGTTGATGCCCAAGAGCATCTCTTCGCCCCTCACGTTCGCAAACTCTATCGGACGGTACTCGCGCTGCTCAAAAACAAGGAAGACGCCGAGGATGCATTACAGGAGGGCTTGTGCAAGGCGTTCACCAGCCTGCGGTCCTTCCAGGGGCGGTCGTCTTTTTCCACGTGGCTTACGCGCATTGTCATAAACTCGGCGTTGATGGCCCGCCGCAGGAAAAGCGCCCATCCGGAAGCTTCCTTGGACGAGATGCTGGATTATCAGCCCCAACAGATGCCGCGCGGATTCGTCGATCCGCGGCCCGATCCAGAAGAACTCTATGTGCAGACCGAGTTCAACACCTGGATCGAAGGACACGTCAGCCAACTCCCGCCCGGCATTGCAAATGGCCTTTCGACTTTATGCTCTATACGGCTATTCCGCGCCGCATTCAGGCAAGGTGCTTGGCATCTCGGCGAGCGCCATCAAATCGCGGATCTTTCGGGCGCGATTGAAGCTGGCAGGTGGGCTGCACCGATCGCCCGAGGTTGGCGCGATCTCGCTCGTGTTGAGAAAACGTGGTTGTCGGAAAGTTAAGAGTTGATATGAGGATCACGCGTGATTCGGCTCGCGCGTCAGGGGAGGTGGAGAATGAACGCACCGGAATCGTCACCAAAAAAACCGGGTCGCGATGATGAAAAGAAGCGCCAGGAGCAAAGTCGGCGTCAGTTTCATTTCGCTATCGGTTACTTGATCACGAGCGTAATTGTCTTGTGGCTGTTCCAGATGTATGTCTTAGCTCCTGCCCGGAGCGCAGAAATTCCTTATAGCGAGTTCAAGACAAAACTGGCGGGCGGTCAAATCGTCAAGGTAACCATCGGCGAAAGGGGCATCATGGGGGAGATGAAAAATCCCCAACCGGGCGGAACTCCTCCCACCGTCCCATTCAGCGCCGTACCTGCGCCTGCCGGCGACCCCAAGCTGATTGAAGAGTTACAAAACGCCAAGGTAACCTATCAGTTCGAGCACCCGCCGAGCCCCTGGGGGGGCATTTTGCTGAATCTTCTGCCGCTCCTGCTCCTCGGCGCTTTCTGGTACATGGCCTACCAACAAGCGGGCGGGGCTGCCGGGGGGATGGGCAGCATCTTTGGGGTCGGCAAGAGCAAAGCGGTCCAGGTCAAGCCCGAGGATGTTACGGTCACCTACAAAGACGTGGGCGGGGCGGATGAAGCCATTGCCGACCTCCAAGAGACCATTCAGTTTCTGAAGACGCCAGAGCAATTCGCCAAACTCGGCGGGCATATTCCCAAGGGCGTGTTGCTCGTCGGGCCCCCGGGCACCGGCAAGACGCTGCTGGCGAGAGCCACGGCCGGGGAGGCCCAGGTGCCGTTCTTCGAGACCAGTGGCTCGGAGTTTGTCGAGATGTTTGTGGGCGTGGGCGCCGCCCGCGTCCGCGACCTGTTCGAGCAGGCGCGCAAGGTGGCTCCGGCGATCATTTTCATTGACGAGATTGATGCCATTGGGGAGAGCCGGGGTGGCGCGATGCGCATGGGCGCCAATGACGAGCGTGAGCAGACCCTCAACCAGTTACTGGCGGAGATTGACGGCTTCAAAACCGAGAGCAGCGCCCCGGTGATTATCATGGCGGCCACCAACCGTCCGGAGGTGCTCGACCCGGCACTTCTGCGCGCCGGCCGCTTTGATCGCCAGATCGCCATCGGCAATCCCGATCTCATTGGCCGAGTGCAAATCCTGAAGATTCATAGCAAGGGTGTAAAGCTGGCGGCAGACTTTGACATGGATCAGGCCGCCCGCATGACGGCGGGCTTCAGCGGCGCGGATCTGGAGAATGCCATGAATGAGGCGGCCTTAGGCGCTGCCCGGCGCAACGCCCCGGCCGTCACCTTGAATGATTTCGAGACTGCGATCGAACGGGTGATTGCGGGTTCCGAGAAAAAAAGCCGGGTAATGAACAAGCAGGAACGAACGACCGTTGCCTACCACGAGTCTGGCCACGCGCTGGTGGCGGAACTGGTGCCGCATGGTGAACCGGTCACCAAGATCAGCATCGTTCCCCACAGCCGGGCGCCTTGGGCTACACCATTCAGACACCCACCGAAGACCGCTATCTGCTCTCGGTCGACGAACTAAAGGACAGGATTGCCGTTATGTTGGGCGGGCGGGCCGGCGAAATCGTGGAGTTTGGGACCATCAGCACCGGGGCCAGTGACGACATTCAGCGGGCAACGGACCTGGCCCGCCGTATGGTCACGGAATTCGGCATGAGTGAAAAGCTCGGCTCGGTGCGCTACGCAGGTCAGCAGCTCCAATATCTGGGGGGATCGGTCGAGGACAATAGCCAGCTCAGTCCGGAGACTCGCCAAGTTATCGACGGGGAAGTCCAGCGTATCGTGACCGAACAGTACGTGCGCGCTCAGGCACTGCTGAAGGAGCACACAGCGGCCCATAACACCTTGGCGCAGGAACTACTGAAGCAAGAGACGGTAAGCGGCGCTGATGTGAAAAAGGCATTGGAGAACAGTGGGAGCCCCGTATCTCCTGCCGGTGCCGCTCACTGAAATTAAAGGCTTCATTATTCTCGCCGAAATGGGACAATATCCGGCGGTATCGCTCCTGCGGGCCGCAGAGAAAAAGTCAACATCGGGATCGATGATGAAACTTTGATCCTTGCCGACCCGGCGACGCAGGCCGTTACGCCAGCGGCGTAGAAACGGAGGAAGCCAACGTGGGAGGCATGATCCCATTATCGGACGCATCTCGACAGCCCGCACGTTTCCCCGCCATGACCACGGCCATCATCGTCGCAAATGCGGTGGTCTTTGTTATGGAACTGATGGGTGGGGACGCATTTGTTTTGAAATGGTCGGAGGTCCCCGCCAATGTTATCGCAGGCCATCGCTGGATCACCATCTTCACGGCGATGTTCATGCACGCCGGCTGGATGCACATTATCGGCAACATGGTGTTCCTCTGGGCATTTGGCCCGGAAATCGAAGACTCCATGGGGCCGGTAAAGTACTTGGTGTTTTACCTGCTCAGCGGCTTGGCGGCTTCGCTGGCGCAGCTTGCCCTGATGCCCCATTCCACCGTCCCCAATTTGGGCGCCAGTGGCGCGATTGCCGGCGTGATGGGCGCTTTTATCGTTACCTACCCCCGGGATAAGATACGCACGTTGCTTCTGATCGGCTGGTTCGTTGACGTCACGGCTGTTCCCGCGGCGCTCTTGATAGGATTCTGGTTTTTGATTCAGCTTTTCAGTCAGGTCGGCGCCATAGCCAGTACGCAATCAGGTGGTGGCGTCGCTTATGCGGCACACGTGGGCGGCTTCATCTTTGGGGCGGTGACCGCAAGATTATTTGAAAGTTCCAGGGGCGCCTCGAATTAGGGAACTTCGCTATGTCACCCAACCCTGCTGCAACCCCGGTCGGGATAGTAGGCTTGACGGCCCAGGAAGCCGCGGCTCGGCTCGACCAGTTCGGGCCCCATGAGCCCGCGGCGATACTGGTGGTTTGCGGCAAGGCCTTTGACAAACGAGAGCGCGTATGGCCGACCATGTGACCAATGTCCCATACTGGAGTCGGGAGGTGGGGGAGCTGAGCTCTGCTCTGGGCTCGGGCTCCGGGGGCTTGTCGTCTGAAAAAGCCGCCGAGCAGCTTCGCCAAGTCGGCCCCAACAGCGTCGAGGACGCGAGCCACCTGAGCGCTCTGCGCCTCCTCCTCCAGCAGTTCGAAAGCCCGCTCGTACTCATTCTCATCTTCGCCGCCGTGATTTCGCTGGCGCTAGGGGAACGGCTGGACGCCAGCATCATTCTGGCGATCGTGCTCGGCAGCTCCCTGCTCGGTTTCTATCAGGAGTACCGGGCCTCGGCCGCGGTCGAAGAGCTCAAGCGCCGTCTGGAGTTGACCTGTCGGGTGGTGCGCGATGGCAGGGAGCAGACGGTGCCGGCCAGCACCCTCGTGCCCGGCGATGTCATCGTGCTCTCGGCCGGCAACCTCATTCCCGCCGATGGGCTCCTGATCGAGGCCACGGACCTCATGGTCAACGAAGCCAGCCTGACCGGCGAATCCTTCCCGGTCGAAAAGCAGCCCGGGATCGTTCCGCTGGAAACGCCCCTCGCGGGCCGTACCAACGCTGTCTACCTCGGCGCTTCAGTGCAGAGCGGCAAGGCGAAGATGCTGGCGGTCGAAACCGGGCGCCGGACCGCCTTCGGCGCGATCTCAGCGCGGCTCAAAGCCCGCCCGCCCGAGACGGATTTCGAGCGCGGCATCCGGAAGTTCGGCTATCTCCTGCTCCGGGTGATGTTCGTCGTCGTTCTGTTTGTGTTAGCGGTAAACCTGCTTCTGGGCCGGCCGAAGATCGATTCGCTGCTCTTTGCGGTGGCGCTCGCGGTCGGGCTAACGCCGGAGCTGCTGCCCGCTATCATCAGCGTGACGCTGTCCGCCGGCGCCCGCGGCATGGCCAAGCAAGGGGTCATTGTCCGCCGCCTGAATTCGATTGAGAACCTTGGCAGCATGGATGTATTTTGCACGGACAAGACCGGCACGCTGACCGAGGGCGTCATCGTTCTTCAGGACTCGACCGACGCAGGCGGCCGGACATCGACCGCGATCCGGCAGCTCGCCTTTCTCAACGCGGCCTTCGAGACCGGCATCGACAATCCGCTCGATGCCGCCCTCGTGACTGCCGGCCAAAAGGCCGGGTTGACGACACAAGGTTACCGCAAGATCGATGAGATCCCCTATGACTTCCAGACCAAACGGCTGACGATCGTCTTGGCGGTGGACGGCGATGCATCGCAGCACCTGATCGTCACCAAGGGCGCTTTCGAAAATGTGCTTGCCATCTGTTCCTCGGTGGACTGCGATGGTGTGAACGTTCCTCTCACGGCCGACCTGCACGAACGGCTTGAAGCGTTCTACCAGGCCAAGGGTGAGGCAGGATTTCGGGTGCTGGCGGTGGCGACACGCCAGATCGCCGCTCAAGACCATTACGCCCACAACGATGAGGGAGGGTTGACATTTGCCGGATTCCTGGTCTTTTTCGATCCGCCTAAAAAAGACGCGCAGCAAACGCTCCGCGATCTGGCGAACCTCGGCATCCACGTCAAGGTCATCAGCGGCGACAATCGCCACGTCACGGCGCATCTGGCGGAAGTGGTGGGGCTCGATCCGAAATCGATGATCGCCGGCGATGAACTGGCCAAGCTCCAGGACGACGCGCTCTGGCAGCGCGCGCCGCGCACGGATCTGTTCGTCGAAGTCGATCCCCAGCAGAAGGAGCGCATTGTCTGCGCCTTGCAGCGGGCCGGACATGCCGTCGGGTATCTCGGCGACGGCATCAACGATGCGCCGGCTCTGCATGCGGCCGATGTGGGCATCTTGGTGGACCAGGCCGTGGATGTCGCCCGCGAAAGCGCCGACATCATTCTTTTGAAGCCCGATCTAGACGTCCTGCGCCACGGCGTGGAGGATGGCCGGCGCACCTTCGCCAACACGCTCAAATACATCAACATTACGAACAGCGCGAGTTTCGGCAACATGATCAGCATGGCGCTGGGAACCCCGCTGCTCCCTTTCCTCCCGATGACCGCCAAGCAAATCCTGCTCGAGAATTTCCTCTCCGACCTGCCGTCGATGACGATCTCGACCGACAACGTCGATCCGGAGACCGTCAAAAGCCCGGAGCGCTGGCAGATCAAGGACGTGAAGCGCTTCATGATCGTCTTTGGGCTGATCAGCTCCCTCTTCGATCTGCTGACATTCGGGATTCTGCTGCGGGTCTTTCATTCCGGGGCAGCGATTTTCCAGACGACTTGGTTCGTCATTTCACTGTTGACGGAAGTCGCCGTGGTCCTGGTCCTGCGAACGCGCGGGCCCGCGTGGCGCAGCAAGCCGAGCCGCATGCTGTTGTGGAGCAGTATCGTCATGGCTGTCTTCGCCCTCACCATCCCCTACCTCGGGCCCTTTGCCTCGGCGTTCGGTTTCGTGCCGCTGTCGGCGCTCCAGATGGTGACGGTTCTCGTCATCACCGCTGGATACATCGCAGCGACCGAAGGGGCGAAGGCGTGGTTCTACAAAACGCCAAAGACAAGTCAGCCGGCCGCGGTCGCATAACCTTGCTGATTGGGGCTAAAAATGAGAGCAGTAAGCACAACATTTATTTCGTGGGAAATCTAATCATGGCTCAGAGCGCTGCTGGAACCCCGATCGCCGTTACCGGCTTGACGGCACAGCAAGCTGCAGCCCGCCTCGACCAGTTTGGGCCGAATGAGCTTGCGGCGACACAGCACCATTCTGTTCTTTCCGACCTCTTGCACGTGTTCATGAATGCGCTGGTGTTGATTCTGCTGATTGCCGCGATCGTATCGGCATTCACGGGCGACGCAGTAGATGCGGGAATCATCGGCGTTATTGTGCTGCTGAGCGGGGCTATCGACTTAACTCAGACATACCGCTCCGAGCGCGCCATCGAACGACTGCGCGACCGGGTTGCCCCGACGGCCACCGTCCTGCGCGGCGGGGAATGGAAGGAGATTCAACGGCGTGACGTGGTGCCGGGAGACATCGTCCGGCTCTCCGCCGGAGATCTGGTTCCCGCCGACGCGCGCCTTTTGGTTGCCCGCGACATCTATGTCCAGCAAGGAATGCTAACCGGCGAATCACTTCCCGTCGATAAAGAAGCGACCGGAGAGCCCGCCTCGACCAAGGCAGAGGCGCGCAACATGGTCTTCCTCGGCACCTCCATCGTGAGCGGAACCGCCACCGCCGAGGTGATCGCCACGGGCGCGCGGACTGCCTTTGGCGATATTGCGGCTCGCCTGGCCGCCCGCCCGGAAGAGACCGCTTTCGATAAGGGCTTGAAAAATTTCAGCCATCTCATTGCGCGCACGGTCTTCTTCCTCGTTCTCTTTCTGCTGGTCACCAGCATCATACGCCACCGTGATCCACTTCAATCGCTGATGTTTGCAGTTTCCCTGGCCGTTGGCTTGACACCCGAGTTCCTCCCCATGATTACGTCCGTGACGCTTTCGAAAGGCGCCGTCGCCATGGCACGGAAGAAGGTCATCGTCAAGCATCTGTCCTCGATTCAGAACCTCGGCAGTTTGGATGTGCTGTGCAGCGACAAAACCGGAACGCTCACCGCGGGAACTATGTTGCTCGATCGCTCTCTCGATCCCTTTGGGAATCCATCCCCCCGCGCGCTGGAACTCGCCTATCTCAACAGCAAATTCCAGACGGGTATCCGCAGTCCCCTCGATGACGTCATTCTGCATCAGTCTCCGCTCAAGACGGAAGATTACATCAAGCGCGACGAGATTCCGTTCGATTTCGACCGGCGCCGGCTTTCGGTGGTGGTGGAGCGGCAGTCCCAGCGGGTTCTCATCACCAAAGGTGCTCTGGAAGGGATTTTGCCACTCCTCTCCGGTTGCGAGGCCGAAGGCAAACTCGAACCCATTAGTAAAGACGCTGCCAGGCGTATCCAACAGGCAAGCGATGAGCTGAATAGCCAGGGATTCCGATCTCTGGCGGTGGCCTACGCCGAAGTCCCTGTGCGTCCGGACTATTCCGTTGCGGACGAGCGCAATCTAATCCTGGCCGGTTTTTTGAGCTTTGCTGATCCGCCGTTGCCTGACGCCGCCCAGGTTCTGGCGTCCTTAAAGCAGGATGGTGTCGAGGTCAAGGTCATCTCCGGTGACAACGACCGCGTCACCGGCCACGTTTGCGCGCAGGTAGGAATTGAACCCGGCCACGTTGTCACTGGCGACGAATTGGACCACACGACGGACCCGGCGCTGGCGCATCTCGCCGATGAGACGCGCGCCTTCGCGCGCATTTCGCCCGTGCAGAAAAACCGCATTCTCCTGGCTCTCAAACACAATGGCCATGCGGTGGGGTTCATGGGCGACGGCATCAATGATGCGCCATCGCTGCACGCGGCCGATGTAGGCATATCCGTGTCCAGCGCTGCGGACGTGGCTCGCGAGTCTGCCGACGTCATTCTCGTTGAGCCTGGCCTGCGCGTCCTGCATGAGGGCATCATCGAGGGGCGCAAAGCCTTTGGCAACGTGATGAAGTACCTGCTGATGGGCACCAGCTCGAACTTTGGAAACATGTTCAGCATGGCCGGGGCTTCGCTTTTCCTGCCCTTCTTGCCGATGCTGCCCACGCAAATCCTGCTCAATAACCTTCTTTATGACGTAGGCCAACTCACCATTCCCACGGACAATGTTGACGCGACTTACCTCGAAAAGCCCCAACGCTGGGATATCACCTTGATTCGCAATTTCATGGTGTTCATCGGGCCGATCAGTTCCATCTTCGACTTTCTGACTTTCTATGTGTTGCTGCATTTCTTCCACGCGAGCGAAGCGCAGTTTCATACCGGTTGGTTTGTCGAATCACTGACAACCCAGACGCTGGTGCTTTTCGTCATCCGTACATCTAAAAACCCGTTCCGCAGCCGTCCGAGTAATCCTTTGATCGCCACTTGCCTTGGGGTTGTGGCCATCGGGCTTTATTTGCCATTCTGCCCGCTGGCCGGCATGCTCGGCTTCACGCCGCTGCCAGGGTCATATTTTGCTTTTGTTGCCATTGCGACGGGTGTCTATCTGTTGATGGTGGAAGGCGCTAAACGGGTCCTTCTCCGTAAGGAAACTGCCAGCAATGCGGCCAGGCCTGGAAATGTCCTGGCGGCCGAAGCCTAGACTAGGCCAAGGAAATGTCTGAGATGGAAAACATGAAGGCAATGCACATTTCCAGCAGCCCAAACAAAGATTGGTACGCCCTATCCGCCGACGAAGTTTGCTCTCGCATGGGTACGACCGCCGCCTCCGGGCTGAGCGAGGATGATGCGCGTCATCGGCAGACTCAATATGGTCTCAACCGTCTCGTCGCGGAGAAGACCGAGAGCATCTGGGACGTCTTTCTTGAGGAACTCCGCGAACCCATGATTCTCCTCCTGCTGGCCACGGGCGTGCTTTATGCGATATGGGGCCAAGTCGGGGACACGGTGACGATATTTCTGGTCATCCTCGCTTTGGTCGGAGCCGAAGTGCTCAACGAAAGGCGAGCGACGACTGCTATCGCGGCCTTGTCAAAACTTGCCGAGCCGACCACTCCCGTTCGCCGTGAGGGAGGCCGCACTGAAATCCGAGCTGAATACGTCGTACCGGGTGACATTGTTTTCCTCGAGGCGGGCCGCAGAGTTTCCGCTGATGCACGCTTAATCGAGGCCTTTGGCCTTGCGGCAGACGAATCTGCCTTGACTGGAGAATCGGTCCCCGTTGAGAAGGAGGCTGGCCAGATCTTGCCCGTGGCCACCCCAGTCGCCGAGCGATTCAATATGGCTTTTGCCGGAACGACGATCGTCCGTGGCCGTGGAACAGCCGTGGTCGTGGCCACGGGCATGCTATCCGAGCTGGGGCGCACCGCCAAGCTTGCCCAAGCGGTGGAAGTGCGCCGCACGCCCCTCCAAAATCTCATGAGCGAGCTTTCGAAATCTCTTGCCTGGCTGGCGATTGCCTTCAGCGTCTTGGTGCCGCTCTTAGGCTGGGCACTGGGCCACCAACCGTTGCGGCAGATGATCCTCACCGGCCTGGCAATGGCCTTCTCCGTGATTCCCGAGGAGCTGCCCATCATCATCACCATGGTGCTGGCGCTGGGAGCCTATCGTTTATCAAAGGAGAAGGTCATCGTAAAGCACTTGCAGGCCGTAGAGACTCTCGGCGCGGTAACCGTGATCGCCACCGACAAGACCGGGACGCTTACCGAGAATCGGATGGAGGTGCGGACTCTGTACCCGGAGAAGTTCAAGCCCAAGATTCTGGAAATCGGGGTCCTGTGCAATGACGCCGCCGCAGATGGAAGCGGCGATCCGCTTGAAGTCGGGCTGATTCAATCCGCCAAAGCGAACGGCATAACCCTCCCGAGCCTGCCAGGTTATCGCCTTCGGACCGAGTCGACTTTTGATAACATGCGTAAGCGGATGTCTGTTGTATATGAGCGGGATGCTGGGCTGTGGGTCGGCGTAAAGGGTGCGCCCGAAGCAGTCCTCACCCAATGCATTTCCCGATGGGATGGCTCAGAATCTCGGCGGCTAACGCAAGAGGATCGACGGGAAATCCTGACGCATGGTGATCAGATGGCAGGAGAGGCTATGCGCGTTCTGGCCTTTGCGGAGAAAGATGCGCGCACTCTTCCCCGTTCCCAGGATGAAGCCGAATCCGAGCTTGAGTTCGTCGGGCTGGCTGGCTTGGAAGACCCGCCACGCCCAGAAGTTGGTCAGGCCATTACCTCCTGTAAGAAAGCGGGAATCCGGCCAATTATGATAACCGGAGATCATCCGCTCACTGCCCGCGCGATTGCTAAACAGATCGGTCTCGACGAGGCTGGGACCGTCCTTACTGGCCAGGACCTTGAGGCGATGTCTGACGAGGTCTTAAGCCAGACCCTACTCAGTATTTCGCTGTACGCGCGCACGACCCCTGAACACAAACTTAGGATCGTCAAGACGCTTCAGCGGCGGGGCGAGATCGTTGCTGTTACCGGCGATGGCATTAACGATGCCCCCGCGCTCGCTGCAGCCGATATCGGTGTGGCCATGGGGGAGACAGGAACCGACGTGGCCCGTGAATCCGCAGACATGGTCCTGGCGGACGACAGCTTCGCCACGATCATCCGCGCTATCGCGGAAGGACGCATATCATACGAAAATCTCAGCAAGGGGCTTCGCTACTATCTGGCTTGCAAGGTCGCGTTGGTTCTTGCGATGTTGCTTCCGGTCCTTCTTCGCCTGCCTGTTCCCTTCGCCCCGGTCCAGATCATCCTCATGGAGCTCTTCATGGATCTGGCCGCTTCTGCGACCTTTGTCGCCGAGCCTGCGGAAGAGGGCTTGATGCAGCGGCCCCCTCGAAGCCCCAAAGCCAAGCTGATGGACCGGCCCATGCTAGTAAGTATTTTTTCATCCGCGCTTGGCCTGTTTGCCGCCGTTTCGGTCTGCTACTTGGCTACATGGTATCGTACCCAGAATCTGACCGAGGCGCAGACCATGGCTTTTGCCACTTGGCTGCTCGGCCACGTTTTTCTCGCGCTGAACTTGCGCTCGGAACGCGAACCGCTCGTTCGCTTGGGATTCTTTTCCAATCGTCTCATGGTCATCTGGGCGGCCGCCACAGTTGCCCTGCTCCTCTTCGCGACGCTCTTTCCGGGCGTTCAGGGCTTCTTCAAGGTCGTTCCTTTGAGCCCAAGCGAATGGGTGCTCGCCATTGCCGCCGCCATGATTGGCACATTCTGGATTGAGGCGAAGAAGTTGATCGCCCGCCGTACTTGAGGTAAATGCCATGATCCGAAGTTCAGTCCGTATTGCCGTTATGCTGGCCTTGTTCGCCGCAGTCGCGCAGCCCGGCTTTTCGCAGTCGAATCTTGATCTTCAAAAATTCTTTCATCAGAACATTGGATTGAGTGAGGATCAAATTGCCGCCATCCGCAGTGGAGAGGCGGTCACGAGGGCCCTCCCGCCCCGCACGCCAGCCGAAGTCTTGTTGTTTGGCGCGATCTATATCCAGGCTGCTCCCGAGACTTACTTCCAGTTTGCCCGTAATTTCGACCGCCTTCGCAAGGTTCCCGGCTTTTTGGCGCTTGGGGTGTTCACCAACCCTCCGCAGCTTTCTGACTTGCAGGGTTTTGTCTTCGACAGCGATGACATCGAGGCATTGAAGAGTTGCGAACCCAGCAACTGCCGGATTCAGATGCCCACGACGTCCATCGAGCAGCTTCACCGATTAATCAATTGGTCTGCCGCCGACGTGGACGACCAAGTGAATCAACACCTCCAGAAGACGGCATTGGAGCGTCTGCTTGCTTACCAGCGCGAGGGCAATGAGGCTCTGGGGGAATATAACGATAAGCATGACCCGACCGCGGTGCCCGAGCAGTTCGCCTACCTGCTTAGTTACGACAACGCCTTGTCAGAGCACGCGCCGGATTTCTACCATTATCTTCTCCTTTACCCCCAAGCGAAGCCTGCGAACTACGAGGACACGTTCTATTGGGCCAAGGTGAAATTCGGATTGAAACCGACATTGCGTATTGTGCACATGGTGACCATGCGCGGGAGCCCTGCCGGCCCTATAGCGTGTGCCATCGCCCAAAAGCAGCTCTATTCGAGCCACTACTTCGAGACCGCCTTGGATCTCTCCATCTGCGTCCGCGAGCGTGACGACCCGAAGCGAACGGGCTTCTATCTGATCCAGGCCCTGGGTTCCGAGCAGGCGGGTCTGACCGGCCCCAAGGGGTCGATCGTTCGTAAGGCCGCCGTAGGCCGGGCGGTTTCAAATCTCCAAAAGGCGCTCACGACCATCAAGAACACGCTGGAAGGCAACCCGTAGGCCTTCGAAGATCGGCCGGCGCCCCATGAGAACCCGGCAGGTGCCAATATCACTTGCTGAGCGTATGCTGGCAGCTCAGTTCGAGGTGCAAAATGAAACCGCTTGACCCCCCAAGCCGTACGGCGCCGAAGAAAATCCTGTTGGCCACCGATTTCTCCCCGACATCAGAGGCCGCGCTACAACACGCGTTAAGTATCGCCGGTCACTACCGGTCCACGCTCTATGTTGCCCATGTGATTAGTCCCGAGTTTATGGACCTCTTGCCACCTGAGACGACAGCGGCAAAGTTCGAGGAGGCGCAGCGATTCACCCAACAAAACATGGAGCGTTTGCTTAGCGCCGCACGCCCAAGGGGCGTTTCGTGCCAACCCCTGATTGGGGAGGGTGCGATTGGGGAAGTTCTTCAGGACATGATCCACGAAAACGGCATCGGTCTGATTGTCCTGGGGACTCACGGACGCCAAGGCCTGCCTAAGCTACGGCTCGGCTCCATAGCGGAAGAGGTCTTTCGAACGGCGCCGTGTCCGGTACTCACAGTCGGACCGAAAACCTCGGTGATAGAGCCGATGGATGATCGTCTGCACCACATCCTTTACCCGCTGGAGTTCGCCCCTGACACCAGCGATGCCGCGGCCTATGCTGTCTCATTAGCTGAGGAGTACCATGCCAGGCTGACCTTCATGAAGGTCTTTGAAGAGGAGATCCCTTCCTCGGATGTGGAAGCGCTGGTCGAGGAACCTGTCAGGCACTGGATGGATGATCATATCCCGATAGAATCAGACCTGCGCCAGCGCACCGGTTTTGAGGCAGGGTTCGGCCCGACGGCGGAGGCCATTCGCAAGTTTGCCAGTGATCGCGGCGTGGACTTGATCGTGATGGGCGTTCGACGTTTGGACCCGGTCATGGCTGCTCACCTTCCAAAACCTGACCATGCCTACGAGGTGGTCCGCACCGCACCCTGTCCGGTGCTTACCGTGGGCTGATCTTCACCCCCGGCCGAAATGGCGAGGCTTCAGCCCGGTCCCGCCGTTTTGCTTGACAATCCATGATTATCCCTTATAAGCCATGATGAAGACCCTAAAGTCCTTCCCAATAAAACACAATAACTAGCTTATTTCCAATTGGTTACAGAGACAAGTGGAGGCAGGAAACAAAATCATGAAAGCAGCCGCTCGGCGATAGCGAAGCTCCTGGGTTGCGCGCAGGTTATTCTCCCTGAACAACTCAACGCAGGTTTTCACGAACTTCGTGAATTCGCGAAAACATGGCGAGCCGAGATGGGCGAACTTTAGTGTATTCAATGGCTTACAGTTGGCGCTTGCATTGCATGGAGGAAGCTGAAGAACCCCAGGAAGTGAGAACCAAAGGAGAACGCCTATGAACAAGCAGCCAGAGGCAATAACGAAGCCGGCGAAGGAAGCCGCGCCCATGAAGTTGCTCCCCGCCAGCCATCTGTTGGATCGGATCGAGGACTTGGCCAACTCGATCGCCGGCCGCGCCTTCGAGATCTTTGACGGCCGCGGGCGCGGAGATGGGCACGACCTGGAAGATTGGCTGCGGGCGGAGTCAGAGTTCCTGCATCCGGTACACCTGGACATTGCACAATCGGATTACGACTACATCGTTCATCTGGAGGTGCCGGGCTTCAGCGCCAAAGAACTCGAGATCGGCGTGGAGCCTCATCGTCTGACGGTCAGTGGGACGCGGGAAGCCAGCCAGGAACGGGCCAGCAAAAAGACCATCTACAAAGAGCACTGTGTGAACCAAATCTTCCGCACCGTTGACTTGCCGGCGGAGGCCGACTCGTCGAAGGTAACCGCCACGCTCAAGGATGGAGTGCTGGAACTCTCGATGCCGAAGACCGCCCCGGCGCCAAAGGTCCGGGTGGAAGAAAAGCCGGCGTAAGCTTCCAAGTGCACGGAGCTTGCTGGGGTCGATCCACCGGGGTGTACTTTATGAAAGCAAAGGAGAAAAGCGATGAAAAGTGACAGGGAATTACAGGTCGATGTTCTCGATCAACTCCGGTGGGAGCCGGGTGTGAACGCCACCGACATCGGGGCCACGGTCAAAGATGGCGTCGTAACGCTGGAGGGGACGGTGGACAGCTACGCGGAAAAATGGACCGCCGAGAAGGCGGTGAAACGGTTGCCGGGTGTGAAAGCGCTGGCCGTCGAACTGAAAGTCGTGCTTCCCGGCTCCAGCGAGCGGACCGACACGGACCTTGCCCGGGCGGCGGAGAACGTTTTGAAGTGGGATGTCTTAGTACCCCATGATCGGATCAAGATCACCGTGGAGAACGGTCGCCTCACCTTGGAAGGCGAGGTTGACCGGCCATTCCAGAAGTCGGCGGCCGAGCGGGCGGTGCTGCACCTGAGGGGAGTAAAGGGAGTGACCAACCAGATCACCGTGAAACCGAAGGTGGCGCCCACCGAGGTCAAGGAGAAGATTGAAGCCGCCTTCCAGCGCAACGCCATGCTGGACGCGAACCAGATCCAGGTGCAGGTGGACGGGAGCAAGGTGACTTTGAGCGGAAGTGTGGGCTCCTGGGCGGAGTGCGAGGCGGCAGAAAACGCTGCCTGGGCCGCGCCGGGTGTATCGGAAGTTAGGAGCGACATTACGGTCTCGTACTGAAGCCCGTCGGGCGCAGCCCTCACGGGTCAACGAAGAGCGCGGTGAGAATCCGCTGAGCACTCAAACCGATAGGTGGAAGGGAGTCGATAAACCATGCCGCAAATTGAACGCATCCTTTGTCCCATTGATTTTTCGGAATTCTCAGAGAGGGCTTATGACTATGCGCAGTCGCTGGCTTGGCATTACAAGGCCACTCTATTCTTGCAGCATGTGATCGATTCGCTGACCCCCTACTATCCTTACTATGCTTTTCCGGACGCCTACCAGCAGATGTGCGAGAATCTTCGCGCCGAGGCGGAAGAACAGCTTCAGGAATTTGCCAAAACCCATAGCTGGCGAGGCATCCAACCCCAATGCTATGTGCAGGACGGCTTGGTGACCGACTTGATTCTGGATTTTGCCAACGTGCAGGCAGTCCATCTGATCGTCATGGGAACCCACGGTCTGCGCGGGATTGACCATGTCACGCTGGGATCCGTTACCGAAAAAGTATTACGAAAAGCCCGCTGCCCGGTGTTGGCCGTCCGCAAGCCGGCCCACGTCTTCACCCCCCCGGGAGGAGAGCCGGACCTTGTGCAGCTACACCGGATCCTTTATTGCACGGATTTTTCCAAGAATTCCGAGCTGGCGTTTGACCAGGCCGTCTCCCTCGCCTCCGAGTACCATGCCGAGCTTACCCTGCTCCACGTGATGGAGGAAACCGCCGGGGAAGTCGATATTGAAAAGGTGATCGCCAAAGTATTAGAGCGCCTGGAGGAACAAATTCCCCTTGAGGCGCGCCTCAACGGCAAGGTGAAGGCCGCCGTCCGCATCGGCCAGGCTTATCAACAGATCATTGAGTTTGCTATGGAGTCACAAACCGACTTGATCATCATGGGGGTGCGAGGGCGACATGCCTTGGATCTCGCGGTCTTTGGTTCGACAACCTCCCGGGTGGTCCAGTTAGGGCCATGCCCGGTCCTGGTCGTCCACATTTAAGGGCGCGCAACTTCTGCCGGAGGGAGCAGACATGCTACGGATTGAACGAATTCTTTGTCCCGTGGATTTCTCGGAACCCTCCGCCCGAGCGTATGACTCCGCGCAGTCGTTGGCCCAGTATTTTCATGCCAAGCTGTTTCTTCAACACGTCGTCGATTTCGTACTCCCCTCCTATGCGTACTTCGCGGACGCGGTTTACATCACCGAGTTCATCCAGACGATTCGCGACGGCGCGCGCAAGCAGTTGCGAGATTTCGCGAAGTCGCACACCAGGGCCGGCGTGCAGCCGGAGTGCTTCGTGCAGGAAGGGGGGGTGGCGGACTCGATTCTTTCCTTCGCGGCAGCGCAAAAGGCGGACCTCATCGTGATGGGGACGCACGGGCTCAAAGGAGCTGACCGTGCCATCCTGGGGTCCGCGGCCGAAAAGGTCTTGCGGAAGGCCTGCTGTCCCGTGCTGGTCAGCCGGAAGCCGGGGCACACGGTGGTCGTCGCGGAGAGCGCACCGGATTCGATTCGGTTGCGCAAGGTCATTTTCTGCACGGATTTTTCCGACCCGGCGCGGCGGGCTTTGGAGTACGCGTGTTCGGTCGCCGCGGAGTATGGCGCCGAGATCACCCTGCTCCACGTGTTGGAGGACGTCCAAACTTTGGCCAACATCCAAGAGGCCATCGCGGCGGCGACCCAGCAACTCGAGAAACTGATTCCACCCGAGGCGGGCAAAGCCGCCAAGGTTCGAACCATGGTGCGAATTGGCCGAGCTTACGAACAGATCATCCTGCTTGCCGTGGAGATCCAAGCCGACTTGCTGATCATGGCGGTACGTGGGCGCAATGCCTTGGACCTGGCGGTATTTGGTTCCACAACCTATCGGACGATCCAGTTGGGATCCTGCTCGGTGTTAGCAGTTCGTGTGTGATACCAAGTTGCACCCCTTCGGGATCGAGAACCGAATTCGCATACCCCCCAAGAACACGCGTATCCGCCAGCCCATGGTCGGCTATGCTCGCGCGATCAGGTTGCAAAGATTTGGCTGGGGACGAATTGGGGTTATAATCTCGGGCACAGGAATGTCTGGGGGGAGATTTCTGGTTGAAAATGACTGATAAGCCCGCGATTAAGAGTCTGCGCATTCAGAATCTACTCTCGTTTGGTCCGGACTCTCCGAAGACCACGCTTGGAGCGCTTAATGTCCTCATTGGCCCTAACGGGTCGGGCAAGTCGAATTTTATCGAGGCCATTGCGTTATTGCAGAACACACCCCGGGATTTGGCGACCCCCATTCGGGAAGGCGGCGGTATCGTCGAGTGGCTATGGAAGTTGCCACCGTCCCGTCAGAAGGCGGCGAGGTCATTACCAACGGCAACGATTGAGGTTTCGGCCAATCCCCCCCACTTAACAGAGCCCATTCGCTACTGCCTGTCGTTCACGGGTGTGAACTATCAGCTTGACGTCAAGGATGAGCGAGTCGCGGCCGAAGCCACGGAGGGGAGCCAGGAGGACGCACAGCCCTATTTTGGATATATCAACGGACGTCCGATGCTGAGGATGAACGGGACGCAGCAGGAGCTTTCCCGTCAGCAGATCAACCCCCAGCAATCGATCCTGGCCCAGCGCAAGGATCCCGCGCAATACCCTGAGCTTACCTACCTCGGTCAGATGTTTGGTGATATCAAGATTTACCGCAACTGGGAGTTCGGACCCATCTCTGATGCCCGGAACATGTTCGGACCGGAACTCAGCATCGAGTTCCTGGATGAGGACATCAGCAACCTCGGGTTGATGTTGAATAGACTCAATTCGGATCCTCGCACAAAATCCGAATTAATAGAGTACCTGAAGACGTTCTACGACGGCGCCCAGCGAATTGAAACCCCCATACAGGGAGCTCTTGTCGACGTGCGCCTGATTGAAAGAGGAGGCGTCGAGATCTCCGCGATCAGGTTATCTGACGGGACGCTCCGATGGCTTGCACTTCTTACCATTCTGCTGCACCCCGCACCACCGCCACTCGTCTGCATCGAAGAACCCGAACTCGGCTTACACCCCGATATCATTCCCCCGCTAACGCAGCTCCTGCGCGATGCCTCGCAGCGGATGCAGTTGATTGTCACCACGCACTCTGATGCCCTGGTTAGCGAGCTGACCGACATCCCGGAGACGGTCATCGTGTGCGAAAAGGAAAACGGCTCGACCACGTTGAAACGCCTTGAGCGCAAACGGCTCGCCGCCTGGCTCAAGACGTACAGCCTCGGACACCTCTGGCGGAAGGGTGAAATCGGAGGCAACCGCTGGTGAGTGTTCGTGTCTACGTCGAGGGCGCCGGGGACTACAAACATACCGATAATGCCACCGCTTGCCGCCGCGGGTTTCGGGAGCTCTTCCAGAAGCTCGGGCTTCCCGAGCGCAGACTCAGCGTAATTGCCTGCGGCAGTCGTCTTCAAACATTTAACGACTTTCGCAAGGCCGTGCGCCACCAATCGGGTGACTTCATCATTCTCCTGGTGGATTCGGAAGGCCCCGTCGAGGCGCCAAGCGCCTGCGCTCATCTCCATGCGAGGGAGGAGTGGCAACGTCCGGCAGGTACTCTTGAGGACCAGGCACATTTGATGGTCCAGTGCATGGAAGCCTGGTTTCTGGCCGATCGCGAAGCCCTGACCGAGTTCTATGGTCAAGGGTTTCTGGCGGGTTCACTACCCGGTCAGCCGGACATTGAGCAAATACCGAAGCGATCCCTGCTTCCCGCTCTCAGACACGCATCGAAACAAACCACGAAAGGCCCGTATGACAAGACTAGGCACGCATTCGCCCTTCTGGCGCGGATCGATCCGCAAAAGGTGAGAGGAGCGTCGGATCACGCTGGAAGGCTGTTCGACGTATTGATTCACAGGACTAACATGTGAGCCTGCAATACCGCATGTTGACTCTTGTGGCGCGGCACACGGCGGGTTCTGTGGGTCATCTGACACGCAAAAAGAGCGAGAATCGTGGCGGTTCGGCGGCGTTATGGGCAATACTCTGATCCAATTCATCCCGAAGAAAGGCGCCGAGATTTTGTTGGTGCTCTTCCTTTCCTTCCTGATCGGTTTGGAGCGCGAAGAACAAAAGGTGATCTCGGACCAGTACCGATTCGGCGGGGTTCGCAGCTTTCCGCTTCTCGGCCTACTCGGCTACGCACTCAGCCTGTTCTCGGAAGGCAATTCCCTGCTACCTGCGGCCGGCCTCGCGGTGGTGGGGGCGTTTCTCTGGCAATCCTACCGGTACAAGCTTGCGCATGAGACGCTGCCCGGAATGACCACGGAGCTCTCCGGCCTCTTGACCTACGTGATCGGAGCGCTCGTCTCGCGCGAGCAGTATTGGGTCGCGACCACCATTGCGGTGCTGGGCGTGGCATTGCTGGAGTTGAAGCAAGCTCTCGAAGGTCTCACCAAGCGTGTCCCGGGCGAGGAAATCCTGACGTTCACGAAGTTTCTCCTGCTGTCGGCGGTCATCCTCCCCGTTGTACCGAACCGGACGTATGGCACGTTTGGCTTTAACCCTTTCAAAACGTGGTTGGTGGTGGTCGCGGTGAGCGCCATTTCTTACGGTAGCTACCTTTTGCAGGTGTGGACGCAAGGACGTGGCGGGGTTCTGGTTGCGGCTCTGTTGGGTGGCGCGTATTCCTCTACGCTTACGACCGTGGTACTTGCGAAGCGAGCCCGTGAGCAGTCACGCCCCCATCTCTATTCCGGCGCGATGCTGGCGGCTTCCGGTGTCATGTACTTGCGCCTGCTCGCGCTTCTGGGGCTTTTCAATCGCCAACTGTTCCACCGGCTCGGGTTGCCGTTCCTGCTGCTGGCCGCCGCCGCGCTTCTCGGCGGATGGCTGTGGATGCGCAGGCCGGATCAAGGCGGTGCAAATGCCGAGCCACAGGTGCAGCCGAAGAATCCCCTGGAGTTGGGGGCGGCATTCCTGTTCGCAGGACTGTTTGTGGGAATGCTGTTCATCACGCATCTGGCGTTGACGCACCTGGGTTGCGCCGGACTTTACACGCTGGCGGCAGTCATGGGAGTGACCGATGTCGATCCCTTTATCTTGAGCCTCGCGGAGTCTGCCTCGACACTGACGCCGGTTACGCTTGCCGCGGGCGCGATCGTCATCGCCGCCGCGAGCAACAACTTGATGAAGGGCGTTTACGCGTTCGGTTTCGGGGACCGCCGCACGGGCACGCAAGGGCTCGCTCTCCTCACGGTGTTAGGGCTGCTCGGATTATTACCTCTGGTCATGTGAAGAGGGTGGGGCGGGTAGGGCCAAGATTTCGTGCCACGGGCGTCCCGCCCGTGCCCGAGCACGGCCGGGACGGCCGTGGCACGTCGCAGGTCATGTGAAGAGGGTGGGGCGGGTAGGGCCAAGATTTCGTGCTACGGGCGTCCCGCCCGTGCCCGAGCACGGCCGGGACGGCCGTGGCACGTCGTGGTTGCGGCCCCGCCGCGCTGCGCTACTGAACCGCCCGCGACGCACTGGCAGTCCGCAGGGACACCGGCACAAAAGCAGACTCTTCCTCCTCTGTTGGCTCGGCGTCGAGCCGAGCGCAGGGGTCTTCCTTCGCAAAAATCAGCCTGCCGAGGACGTCATCGAAGTCCACGGTGACGAGGTCGCCGAACCGAATCTGTTGGGTAGCGATCAAGTTTGACAAGGGGAACACGAGGTGCCGCTCGATGGAGCGCTTCAGGTGCCGGGCGCCAAACTTCATATCGGTGCCCTCCTGGAGCAGAAAATCGCGCGCCGGGGCGGTACAGCAGAACACAAACTGGTGGCCGCCCGCCGTCGCCCTCATGATGCGTTGCTGCACGCGCTCGAGTTCGATATCGAGGATCTGCTCCAGGTGCTGGGGCGTGAGGGCGCGGAAAACGATGACTTTGTCGATGCGGTTCATGAACTCCGGCGAGAATTTGCGCCGCGCCGCATCGGTAGCGGCGCGGTAGATCTTCTGATCCAGTTCTTCATCTTCGTCGATGCGGGCGGCGGCGAAGCCCAAGCCCCCGTTCATCAGGTTCATGACCTCATGCGAGCCGAGGTTGGAGGTGAGGAAGATCAGGCAACGCGAAAAATCCACGCGCCGGTTATCGCCGAGGGTCAACGTGCCTTTGTCGAGAATACCCAGCAGGAGCTGCCACAGCGCGTCCGAGGCCTTTTCGATTTCGTCAAACAACACCAGCGAAAGCTTCGTACTCTCCGTGTGACAGCGATCGAGCGTCTCCTGCGTAAGCGCGGCAGGGGTCTCGCGATGACCCAGGTAGCCCGGCGGCGAACCGATCAGTTTGGCGATTTCGTGGCTGTGCTGAAACTCCGCGCAATCGACTTTGACGACGGCCCGCGGGTCGCCGAAAAGGGCCTCGGCGGTCGCTTCCACCAGGCGTGTTTTGCCCGAGCCGGTGGGCCCAGGAAGAGCAGATTGGCCACCGGCCGGCCGGGGGTGGAAAGACCCGCTCGAAACACCTGATAAACGCGCGCCAACCGCCGCACGGCGCGTTCCTGCCCCACCACCCGCTGGTAAAGGGCCTCTTCAAACTCCCGTACTTTGCGGCTATTCAAACTGGGATCGAGAATTATCTGCCGTGCGCCCATAATCATCCTCACTTGTGCCGTCAAGAAAATCTTCTATACCTTGATCGACATAACTGTAACCAGCAACATGGTTGCCAAACATAGAGAGTTTGAAATAGATGGAAAATGAAAGCCGACTTCCGTTGATGAAGCGATGTGGAGTGTCAACCCCGGGCCACCGTGTTCAAGCCTAAACCGGAAAACGGAGTCGCGGCCCGCAACATCCTTATCGCAAATGGAAGGACGTGATTCAAACTCACCGAACCGCGTTGATGGTCGCGGGCGACATCTCACGAAGTTCACGAATTCGCGAAGCAATCGCGTCCTCGCGATGCGCGCTCTCATATGTTTTCAGGAGTTTAGATGTGGCCCTCCCCTTGCAGTAGAAGAGGATGGAGTTCAAACAATCGGGCCGTAGAGCAAAAATCCCGCCCGCGAGGAGAAGCGCATGAGCGCCGATATAAACCCTTCGATCCACCCTGACCGGCAAAACTCATGCGCAGAAGGGACGGTTGATGACCAGGCTTGAGCGGCTTATCTTCGCCATAGGATTTGCGCTCCTGGCGCTGTGGGGAACGGCGATGCTGCACACGATTGTTTTCTCGCGCGCCGCGATCGCCAAGTTCGACGCGAATAAGGCCGCGCAGGCGGACAGCAGCATTCCTGCGGCACATGGCTTGGCTTCGCGCTCCGAAGTTGGCTTGGCATCCTGGTCGATCAAGCGAGTTCAGGCGTACAAAGCCAGCCTTTTGGAGGAGGTTGATGCTCCTCTCGCGGTTCTGCGCATTCCCAAGATTCACCTTGAAGTTCCCGTGTTTGACGGCACGGACGATCTCACTCTGAACCGTGGTGTCGGGCGCATTTGTGGGACTGCGCAAGTGGGTGCGGGCGGAAATCTTGGCATCGCGGGCCACCGTGATGGTTTCTTTCGCGGCCTCAAAGACGTGCAAAGCGGCGATGTCATCGAACTCGCGCGCCCAGGGCAGACCGATGTCTATGTGATCGACGAGATTCAAATTACTAAACCCGAAGATGTGTCAGTCCTGAAGCCGACGCCGGCGCCTTCGCTGACCCTGGTCACCTGCTTTCCTTTTAGCTATGTGGGAAGCGCCCCGAAGCGTTACATCGTCAGGGCATCACTCTGGAGTTTCGGCCAATCGAAAGAGGGTGCAGGTAAGGACTCGATTTCGACAGGCAATCAATCCAACAACAAGGAGAATTAAAAATGAGTCAAGCAAGCTTCACACGAACGATCGTACGCAATCTGCTGGGCGCAGGCATGATCTGCATAGCCTTCGCCTTCGTCACGAATGCGCAAGTGCAAACTCAGACCGAGGTAGAAAATGGACGCCCGAAACGAGAGGTCAAGGTACGGCGCGGCGAAGTAGTTTATGTTTCCGGCAACGAAGTTGTTATCAAGGGAGAGGACGGAGCATACCGGGATTTCTCCAATGTTCCAGACAGCGCGCGGGTCACCGTTGATGGCCAGCAGCTTTCGGTTCACGATCTTCGCCCGGGGATGACCATCGAGCGGGCTACGATTACCACGACGACGCCCAGAGTCATCACCACCATCAAGTCTGTAACGGGCACGGTGTTTGCCGTCAACCCCCCCACCTCCGTCATCCTAACCCTGGAGGATGGGAAAAATCAGCAGTTCAGAATTCCGGACGGCACAAAATTCACGGTCGATGGACAACCGACGGATGCATTTTCTTTACAGCCGGGCATGAAAGTCTCGGCAACCTCCGTCACGGAGACTCCTGAAACCATGGTTACAAGGAAGGTTAGGACCACGGGGGAAATGCCGCCGCTCCCCGATATTGCGATCCTGATCATCGAGGTCCCGGTCGCTCTTGCCGAAGAGACCGCTACAGCTCCGGCAGAGACAGCCCCTGCCGCTCCGGTAGAGACAGCCGCTGCGGAACCCACTCCTACCCAGTTACCTAAGACGGGAAGTTCATTGCCGCTGGCCGGTTTGCTGGGCGGGGTCTTCTGTTCTCTCGCCCTTGGATTGAAGGCACGACGTGCCTATAGCACTTGCCCGATCATTTCTCGACATCGGACGCATTGAGGTTCCGTCTCTCATTGCCCGTGGGGATGAAGGGAACCTTTACTAGAGCCTGGCTGGGCGGTCTGAACCCCGCCCAGCGGGCGGATTCTCGGGTTTAATGTGCAGGGAATAATTCACTTTATCGCTGCTCGGGGGAATAGGGCTTTATGAGAATAGGCCTTCGATACTTGGCGGTCGTCGGGGTGGTGCTCCTTTTCGCTGCCGCCCCCATCTCTGCTGCCCACAACATCAAAATTAAATGTACCTACGACAAGTCGAATGATTTCACGCGCTATAAGCGTTATGCCGTCGGTAAGAACTATCTCCTGACCCACCAGACGCCGGAGGTCCAAGCCCACATTGACAGGGTCCTGGTGAGATCGCTTAACCATAATTTGCAAGTGAAGGGCTTTGTCCTTGACGAAAATCATCCGGACTTCATCATCACGTATGAAGCGGGCTCTCTCCCCAAGGCCGACACCTCGGCGCCACCTGACATGTACTACGGAGTGCCGTCTGACAATCCCGCCTTCGGCCAGGTAGGTATCGAGGGCATTCCCGCCGGTGTGTGGACATACGCATTGGCGAAATTGAAGCTCACCGTGATGGATGGGGGCTCGGGGAAGCCCGTTTGGACGGCGCGTGCCTCGGAGAAGATTCAGGATCCGCAGAAGGCTTTGAACGATCTGAAAGAGAGAGTTGATGATCTCATGGCCAGGACCCTGAAGAGTTTCCCGCCCAGCTCCGGGACTAAGTAGGTTTAGGGTTGGAACTGCCCTCGTTGCGCCCCTCAAAAAACATCATAGGTTTTCGCGAAATTCACGAATTCGCGAAGAGATTACGCCCCGATGATCCGCGAACCCTAGTGTTTTGAAGGATTTACGAATTGGCGCTTGCATTGCACTGATCAAGCTGAAGAATGGCTGGGAAGAAAAGACGAAACGAAAAGGAGCAAACCCATGGACAGAATGCTGGTAGTGGTCTTTGACGCGGAAAGCAAGGCGTACGAAGCGAAGAAGGCGCTGCAAGATTTGGATACGGAGGACATTATCGTTGTTTATGACGAAGCCGTGGTGGCAAGGAATGCTGATGGTTCCGCGACGGTAAGGCAAAGTGATGACCCGAGACCGATCGGGACTCTGGTCGGGACAACCCTGGGAGCCCTCATCGGTCTTATCGGCGGGCCGGTCGGCGCCGCGGTTGGCGCGGCTGCGGGCTTAGCTGCCGGCGGCACGGTGGACATCGACAGGGCCAGGATTAGTGATGATTTCGTTGAGGACGTGCGCGAGAAGCTGTTGCCGGAAAAATTCGCGCTCGTTGCGGAGATTCAAGAAGATGAGACGACTCTGGTGGACACACGCATGGAAGCGCTCGGAGGAACGGTATTCCGGCGGGCGTTGGCAGAAGTGAAGCACAAGGTTCACGACGAAAACACCGCGGCCATGAAAGCCGACCGCGCGCAAATGAAGGCCGAGCATGCCAAGGCTCACGCCGACCGGAAGGCCAAGCTCCAGGAAAAGATCAATCAGCTTGACTCCAAGATACAGGCACAGCTCGAAAAATCCAAGCAGCGGCGTCAGGCAGCGGAGGCGCAGGAAAAGGCCAAGGTTGAGTTCCTTAAGGCCCGGGCCGCCGCGATGAAAGCCAAGGCGCCGGAGAGACATGCCTAGCACCTCATGCGCGAATAATCTTCTGATGTAACGAATGAGGATGAAAGACCCGGAGCGCTCGTTTGGGCCGCGTATGAGAAGCCTCTGCCTATTCATGATCACCGAGTCGGTGTGGAAATGGATCCGCCGGCTGGGGGGACCTGGGTTGCTCCTGCTGGGCATCGGCGACAACGCCCCTTTCGGTGTCCCGGCGGGAAGCGTAGACGTATGCATCATCCTGTTCTCGGCACACCACGGATGGTGGGCTTACTATTACGCCTTGATGGCGACGGTGGGGGAGGTGCTGGGGGGCTATCTAACCTACCGGCTGTCCGAAAAAGGCGGCCAGGAGACTTTGGAAAAAAAAATTGGGAAAGCGCGCGCAGGAAAACTTTACAACCATTTCGCGAAACACGGGTTCCTGACGGTATGCCTGGGCGCTATCCTGCCGCCCCCGTTCCCGTTCACTTCCGTCCTGATGGCCGCCGGGGTCATGCAGTATCCGCGCAAAAAGTTCTTCCCCGCGCTGGCGACGGGGCGTGCCGTGCGTTTTCTCGCCGACGCATTTTTGGGCGGGATCTATGGCCAGAAAATGATCGACTTCTTCTCGGAGCACTACCGGCCAGCGATGTATGCCCTGATCGCGCTGGCCGTAGCGGCCGGCATCGGCGCCCTGGTCTATTACAAGTGGTATCGGCCCAAGCGGCAACGTGAAGAAGCCACAGCACGCCCATCCGCGCACCAATAGGTTGGACTTATGGGACCTACCGATTCGACCGCACTGATCCACGGAGATACGCGCAACCCCTTTGTACCCGGAGGTCATTTGTCATCCCCCAAGGACAGCATGGAGCTCAAGCAGGCGGAGGACGTATTTCAACAAAGGGCGGATATCTTCGGTCTGCTGGTCGACGCCGTGAAGGACTACGCCATTCTTATGTTGGGCCCCGACGGGCGGGTGGTCAGTTGGAATCCCGGTGCGGAACGGATCAAGGGTTACCGGGCGGAAGAGATCATGGGCCAGCATTTTTCTTGCTTCTATAGCGATGAAGATATCGAATGCGGAAAGCCCGAGAGGGAGTTGACGATCGCGGCGACACAAGGCCGTCTGGGAGACCAGGGCTGGCGCGTGCGGAAGGATGGGTCCCGGTTCTGGGCGAATGTGATTATTATCGCCCTGAGGGACGCGGCGGGCGGGTTGCGCGGCTTTGCCAAGGTGACGCGCGATCTGACGGAGCACCGGCGGGCGGAGGAGTCTCTGCTGGCGGAGGAGAAGCTTTATCTCGAAGAGGAACTCAAGACAACCTACAACTTTGACGAGATTATCGGCGAGAATCCGGGTTTGAAACGCGTCTTGAAGCAGGCCGAAACCGTAGCGCCCACGGATGCGACGGTGCTGATCTTGGGGGAAACCGGAACGGGAAAGGAACTGGTCGCCCGCGCCATCCACAACATGAGCGCCCGCCGCGAGCGCACGTTTGTGAAGCTGAATTGTGCGGCGATCCCCACCGGCCTGCTGGAAAGCGAACTGTTCGGCCACGAAAAAGGCGCGTTCACCGGCGCCATCGCGCAGAAGGTCGGCCGCGCGGAGTTAGCTCATCAGGGAACCTTGTTCCTGGACGAAGTTGGAGACATCCCGCTGGAACTCCAACCCAAACTCCTCCGGGTCTTGCAGGAGAAGGAAATCGAAAGACTGGGGGGCACGCGGACCGTCTCCATTGATGTGCGGTTGATTGCCGCCACCAACCATGACCTCGGCCAAATGGTGGCTGACCAGGCGTTTCGCAGCGACCTTTACTACCGGCTGAATGTCTTTCCGGTCGTCCTGCCACCCTTGCGAGAACGCCCCGAGGATATTCCCATCTTGGCGTGTTATTTTGTCCAGAAATATGCCCCTCGGATGAAGAAGCGAATTCAAACCATTCCCGCCGAAACGATGGAGGCCTTGACGCGCTGGCACTGGCCAGGAAACATTCGCGAACTGGAGAACTTCATTGAAAGAGCGGTAATACTTTCCCGAGGGCCGATCCTCCATGCTCCCTTAAGCGAGCTAAAGGCCCCGAAAGAAGAAGTGAAGACGACGCATGAAACCACTCTCGAAGCCGCCGAGCGGGAACACATTATTCGAGTGCTTCGGGAGGCGGGAGGGGTAATCGCCGGTCCCCATGGCGCCGCCGCCCGTCTCGGCGTCAAAAGAACCACGTTGAACGGCATGATGCGCCGGCTGGGTATATTTCGAAAGGATTTGTGACCGCGTCAGACGACTTGCGACCGCATATGACCACGGACCTTGGTTTGGTGACCACATGCAGTCACCCCATGGCTTCCGATTTTGATCAAGCAAATCCTCTCCCCGTGCAAAATCAATGCCGCCAGAGGGTTTCAGGCATTTCTAGGAAGCGGGGGGTCTGGCAACAAGAATGCAATCTTCTTCATGAAGTTGGAGCGCAGGGTCGTGAATGGAGTAATTCAATTGCTCGTGCAGGATTTTTCCCCAGTCCTATGCGAACGCTTATTGGCGAATGAATCGAGTATTCGCCGGCGCCGCGCAACTGGCTAACAAAAGGAGAGAACCCAATGAAAAATGACGCAGACTTACAAAGAGACGTTTTCGATGAACTTAGGTGGGAGCCGGCTGTCCACTCTACAGACATCGGCGTCACGGTCAAGGATGGCGTGGTGACGCTCTCAGGCATTGTAGACAGCTATCCTGAGAAATGGGCCGCCGAGCGAGCCGCCAAACGCGTCTGCGGCGTGAAGGCCTTGGCGCAAGAACTGGAAGTCAAACTTCCCGGCTCGGGGCAACAGACCGATGCAGATATCGCCGAGGCCGCAGAGAACGCCTTGAAGTGGGACATCTTAGTACCCCAGGACCGGATTAAGGTGACAGTGGAAAAAGGCTTCCTCACTCTGGAGGGCGAAGTTAACTGGCAAACGGAAAGGTCGGCTGCCGAGCGGGCCGTCCTCAATCTTACGGGAGTCACGGGAGTAGCCAACGAGATAACCGTTAAGCCGCAGGTAGCGCCAATCGACGTCAAGGCCAAGATCGAAGCCGCGCTTAAGCGGAATGCCATCTTGGACGCGCAGCAAATCCAGGTGCAGGCCGACGGAGGTAAGGTGACCTTGACCGGGAGTGTGAGCTCCTGGGCGGAGCGGGATGAGGCGGAGAGTGCTGCCTGGGCGGCGCCGGGGGTCAGTGAAGTGAAAGACCTTATCATGGTCACATACTGAGGTAAATTCCATACCTTGTCGAGGCGCCGGTTTGCAGGTGAAGCTTCATCCGCCATTAAGGATCGGTTGGGGGCTGGAAATGCCGAAGGTTGGCGTCCGGCCCCACTGTTTTCCCTGTAATCAAATACTAACTGAGAGGGGGTAAAAGATATGACAGATGAAATGCCGGAAGCGACCTGGGAACCACATGAAAAACACGGGCGGCTTACGATGCAAAGCGACCTGCCCGACACTGTTTTCGCCTTTCCGAAGGAGCGTAAAGAACCGCTGACCGATGCGCAGCACGTGCGTAATGCGGTTGCACGGTTCGATCAAGTCATGGACGTCTCCGATGCCGATCGCGCCCTGGCGTTCGTGAATATCGAAAAGGCGGCAAAATATTATGACGTCAACCTTTCGGAGACGTCATGGCACGATATGGGCGTCCATCCGCAACCCCACCGGAAAGAGGCTGCGGCCAAAGGCGTTGCCACGCGCGAGCGCGAGCGGGAGGAGCGCGAGCTGGAGCTAGAGGAACAAGAGACAGACCCGCCCCCAGAAATGGGGTAAGTAGGAGTCGGATATCTGAGCAAGGGTAATTCCGAAGGACAAGAGGAATGACAGACCCGTTACTTTCGGTTCGAAATCTCGGGGTTGCTTTCGGGAACCGTGTGGTTCTTCGACAACTGAGTTTCGAAGTCAATTCTGGGGACTGCCTCGCGATCATTGGGCCGAATGGGGCTGGAAAGACCGTATTACTCAAGGCCTTGCAGCACCTGACCCCGTACCAGGGAGAAATCTATTGGAACCCAGAGGCGCGTCTTGGGTATGTTCCCCAGAGTGTCGCCGCGGACCGGGAGCTTCCCCTAAGGGTCAGGGAACTATTGGCAGCGAAGGCTCACATACTGCATCTTGCGGACCAGGAGACGGACCAGGTATCTTCCGAGTTAACTCTAACGCCGGAATTTCTCAGCGCAGCCATAGGGACTCTTTCGGGGGGCCAGTTCCAGAAGGTATTGATTGCTTTTGCGCTGCTGGGGCACCCCAACGTGCTCCTCTTCGATGAACCTACCGCGAGCCTCGACGAACTCACCGAAGAACGCATCTATGAATTGGTTCATCAATTGCAAAATCAGAGAGGAATTACCCTTATTTTGGTATCGCACGACCTGAGCGTGGTCTATCGCTATGCGAGCCGGGTTTTGTGTTTGAGCAAGGCCAAGGTTTGCATGGGACCACCCAAGGAAATCATGACTCCTGAGACGCTCGAAGAACTGTATGGGGCTCCGCCCAAATACTATCGTCATATGCAGCAGTGTTCAACCAAGCGTGCGCAGGTCGCTCGCGGAATGAAGAAGGCACATCTAGCGTGGATATAGGTCACAGTTACGCCGTATTGCTTGCCGGGTTTTTTGCCATCGCCGCGGGCCTGGTGGGATCTGTTGCCTTAATGAAGCGCATGGTGCTCGCCAGTGATGTTATGTCGCACCTGGCGCTTCCCGGACTGGGCATTGCCTATCTTCTCAAAGGCAACCCACTGGTCGGCGGGGGAGCAACTCTATTCCTCGGAACGCTCCTCGTCTGGCAGCTTCAAAAAAAGACAGAACTGGCGACCGATGCTTCGATCGGTGTGGTCTTCGCTGCCTGTCTCGGAATCGGCGCCCTCGTCACCCCGAATGAAGACCTGCTGGAAGCCCTCTTTGGCAACTTCCAGAAGCTGTCACTTCCCGGGTTCCTTCTCGGGACGGCAGCCACAATTCTGGTGGTCGCCTTCCTCGCGGGCATGAAGGATCGACTGATATTGGATCTTTTCTCTCCGGAACTGGCTGCGGCAACCGGAGTGAAGGTGGCATACCTGGACCTGGGGTTCATGTTCGTGTTCAGCCTCACGATATTGGTGGGCCTGCGCTTTATGGGAGGATTACTCTCGAGTGCCTTGATCATCATTCCCGCCGCAACCGCGCGCCAGCTTACGGGCAGAATGGCCCGGTTTGTGGTTATTGCGGCGGCGGCGAGCTTGATCTCCGTCGCGGTGGGGTTTCTAATCAGTACACTGATATTAAAGACGTCGAGGGTGGGCCCGACGATCGTGATCGTTTCCGTGCTCCTGTTTGTTATGAGCCTGCTTAAGAAGAAGTGATCCACGGACTCAAGGGCTTTTGCGCCATGCTGAATATCAAACGAATTCTTTTGCCGGTTGATATCCCGATTGCTTCACTGGGGGTGATTCATCAAGCTACAACATTGGCGCGCCATTTCAAATCCGAGATCGTCATCCTGCACGTCCTGACAGCGCAGAGCCGTGCCGCCAGCAAACCGGAGGACAACAGCGCGCTGGCTGAGGAGGGCTTGCTCGCGGTGATCAAGGAAGAGGCCCAGAAACGGCAGGATCAGGCTCTGGGGCCGGAGCTCGAGGGTCTTACCATTCAGTGCATGACGGGCACAGGGGACGCCGCCCAGGTAATCGTGCAAACGGCCGAGGAGGAAAAGGCCGACCTGATCATGATGTCGTCCTATGGCTTCGCGTTCTACCAGTTTCTTATGGGCTCGGTGGCGGCAAAAGTGTTACACGAGACCGAGTGCCCGGTTTGGACCGATGCCCACGTGGAAGAGTCGCGCGTGCAGGAGTTGGCGATCCGCAACGTCCTGTGCGCGGTCGAGTTCGGCCCCCGTGCTGACATCGCCGTGTCGTGGGCCGCTCAAATGGCCGCCGAATTTGGTGCGCGTCTTACCCTCGCGAACGTCACGGCCAGCGTGGAATTTTGGGGGCCTGGCGGCAACTACGTCGATCAAAAGTGGAAAGAGGAGCTCGTCGGCAATGCTTCCGAGCAGATGGCCAAGCTCCAGCAAGCTATGGGCATCAAGGCAGATGTCTTCATCGGCAGTGGGGACGTGCCCAAGGTGCTGAGCGAGGCTGCCAAGCAGACTTACGCGGATTTGCTGGTTACCGGCTGCTACCCCTATGACGGTCACCTCGAGACCAACGGCTACGGAATCATATGCGCCGTGCCGATTCCGGTTCTGAGCGTTTGAGGGCAATGGTTCCGTGAGAGACAGAAATCGGGTTGGGCAGGAGGATGATTCAATGCCAAGGAAGAAAGGCTCAGAAAGGAAATGTGATGAAGCCGCGAGCGAGAGCGTGGAAAGCGCCCTGCACCGAGAAAAGCTCGGCACGCTTTATTCCGGCAAAGGCGGAAAAGGCGGGCTCGTCACGTCTCGAAAGCAGGCCATCCCCATAGGCCTTTCAGAAGCGCGCAAGGAAGGGGCGCGAGTACCGACAAAACCCAGCTAATTTATAATTCACTGCCAGTTCCAAAGGAGAAGACTATGTCAGCCAGCTTCTGCGTCAGCATTACCTGTGCTAAGGACAATTGCGACAAGGCCACGATCGGCTTTGCCATGGCCGACTCCGCCGTTGCGTCCGGCAAGGATACGATGGTGTTTCTCAGCAGCGAGGGCGTCCGCCTTTCCCAGAAAGGCTACGCGGACAGCATCAACGAACAGGGATTTCCTCCGCTGAAGCAGTTGATGGACAACTTCGCCAAGGCGGGCGGGAAAATCTACGTGTGCTCAAGCTGCTTTAATAATCGCGGTCTGGCGGAGAATAATCTGGTTGCGGGAGCGACGATCCAGGGAGGCCGTGAGCTCATTGAGTTCCTGAGCGGCGGCGCTCCTTGCGTCAGCTACTGAGAGATTTAGAGTGATCTCAATCCCCCTGGTCATTACAGTGCAGGAATGACGGGGCGAAGATTGACGTGGAGAAACATGATAGTTGATGCCGCAAAAAGCCTATTCCTGTTTCTCACGGCGCTGTTTCCAATCGTTGACCCGCTGGGTGGAAGCCCCATCTTCCTGGCGATGACCAGGCAATACTCCCCCCGCACGCGGAGAGAACTATCTTGGCGGATCGCGATGGACAGTTTTTTCTTGTTGGTTGGGTCGTACTTCATTGGAACCCACATCCTCGCATTCTTTGGAATTTCGCTGCCCGTAGTCCAGGTGGGCGGGGGGTTGGTTGTCATTGCCACGGGCTGGACGCTGCTCAAGCAAGGCAACCTCGATGCGCCGAAGGGAGTGACGCAAGACATTCAGTCCAACGACCCATTCCGCAACGCATTTTATCCCTTGACCTTGCCCCTAACCGTGGGACCCGGATCGATATCGGTGGCGATCACCCTGGGCGCGAATGCCGCGCACCATCAAGGGCATAATCTCATGCTCATTCTGGTCGCCATTGTTGGGTCGGTTTTGCTCGCGCTCAGCATTTTTCTCTGCTACGGATTTGCCGATCGCCTGGGACGGGTGCTGGGCCCGACAGGGATGACCGTGATCGTACAACTCACGTCGTTTCTGCTCGTGTGCATCGGGGTGCAGATCATGTGGAACGGCATCCACGCGCTTTTGGAGCAGGTTCACTTACACATGAGGCCCATATGAAACTCCATGAATACCGCAAGAAGCGCAATTTCGCTGCGACACCGGAGCCCCAGGGCGCAACTATTACGGAGAGGAAGGGGAATGGATCGCTCATTTACACCATCCAGAAGCATATGGCCACCCGCCTGCACTATGATTTGCGTCTGGAATGGGGCGGCGTACTCCTCTCCTGGGCCGTGCCCAAGGGGCCCTCGCTCGATCCCGACGTGAAGCGTCTGGCGATGCAGACGGAGGATCATCCGGTGGAATATGCCGATTTTGAGGGAGTGATTCCCCCGGGTCAATATGGAGCGGGAACGGTGATGCTTTGGGATAAAGGCACCTGGCAACCGGAAAGCGCTGATGTGGGGGCTTCCTTGCAAGCGGGAGAGATCAAGTTCACACTTTACGGCAAGAAACTCCAAGGCTCGTGGGTCTTGGTTCACACCCGGGGCTTTGGGAGTAATCCCGCCCGATCCGCCTGGCTTCTTATCAAACATCGCGATGAGTATGCATCCACGAAGGACGTGGAGGAGGAAGAGCCGCGCTCCGTAGCGAGCCGCCGTCTTCTTGCGGAGATCGCACGGGACGAAGGGGGCGACATCGAAAGAGCTTCGATGGGCGATCCGGCCGGGAAAGGCAATCGCTCAGGGAGCGCCAAGCCGTCCCACGCGGTGCGCAGAAAGCGGACATTATGACCGACAAGATTCCATTTCGTGTTCAGCCCATGCTGGCGACACTCGTCGATGGGCCCTTCGACAAGCCGGGTTGGGTCTACGAAGAGAAATACGACGGCTTTCGAATCCTCGCTTACAAGGAAGGAGCGAGCATTAGCCTTTTATCCAGAAACGGCAAGGACCGCACCCAGACATACCCGAACATCGCGGCCGCCATCGCCCAGCTTCCCGATCGCACGCTGCTCCTCGATGGCGAGGCGATCGCCTTTGATAACCACCAGGTCTCCCGCTTCCAGCTTCTCCAGGAGGGTAAAGTTCCGCCGTTCTACGCCGTCTTCGATTGCCTTTACCGAAACGGGCGTGACCTGCGGGCGGAGCCACTCTCCGCGCGGCGCGGCCCCATGGAGGCGGCGATTCGGGGAAGCGAATGTCTTTTCCCGTCTCATCGTCTGGCCGAAAACGGGCTCGAGGCCTTCCGGGTGGCAAAAACAAGAGGTTACGAGGGCATGGTCGCCAAAGACAACTCGTCTCCGTACATCGAAGGGCGCTCCCGGAAGTGGCTGAAATGCAAGGTCCACCAGGAGGATGAGTTTGTCATTGGGGGCTATACCAGCCCGGCGGGATCACGCGCGCATTTCGGCGCTCTTTTGCTTGGCGCCTATCATCGAGGACAGTTGCACTATGTGGGCAAGGTGGGAACGGGGTTTAATAGCAAGTCGCTTGCCTCGCTCTTTCAAAAGTTCCAGCCTTTGGTGCGAAAACAGTCCTCTTTCATCGATCCACCCCGGGAGAAGGGGGTGACGTATCTCGCCCCGCAGCTCGTGGCCCAGATCGCTTATGAGGAGTTGACGGCTGATAAAAAGTTGCGCCAGCCGGTCTTCTTGGGGCTGCGCGACGACAAAAGCGCGAAAGAATGTTTTTTCCCAGGAGAGACGGGATGAAAAGCGCAAAACGTAATCATACGGTCTCCGATCAGTTGCCCATTGTGGTGTCGAATCCGGACAAGGTCTTCTGGCCTGAGGAAGGCTACACGAAGCTGGACCTGATCGAGTATTACCACGCGATCTTCCCCAAGCTCGCACCCTATGTGAAAGATCGCATCCTGACGCTTGAGCGCTGCCCCGACGGAATGCAAGGCGAGTGCTTCTTTCAAAAACAAATCCCGAAAGGTATGCCTCCCGGAACGCCCACCAAGCGAATCGCGCATGAACACAATGGCGGCAAGGTCACTGATTATGTGGTGGGCGGCTCGTTAACCACGCAGCTTGCGCTTGCCAACCTGGGTTGCATTCCCGTGCATGTCATGGCGAGCCACGCCAGTTCGCCGCGGCAGCCGGACTGGGTTTGTGTGGATATTGATCCAGAGTCCGGAAAGTTCGCCGATGCCGCGCGCGCCGGATTGCATGTCAAAGACGCCCTGGACGCCTTAAAGCTGGTGTCCTTCCCCAAGACTTCGGGTAGCCGGGGCATGCACGTCCTGGTGCCGATCCGCACGGGGCCGGATGCGGACGAAGTTCTCGCCTTCGCCGAGGCGTTTGTCGCGCGCGTGGCGGCTGCGTACCCGGATGAATTGACCGTTGAGCATTCCATCGCAGCGCGGGGTGAGCGTGTCTACCTGGATCCCTTTCGGAACGGTTTTGGTCAAACCGTGGTGGCGCCTTATTCGGTCCGGCGACGCGAGAAAGCTCCCATTTCGACCCCCTTGGAATGGTCGGAGGTCAAACCTACGCTGGTGCCGTCCAATTTCAACATGGGCAACTTCCATAAACGGCTCGGAGGCTCGGATCCATGGGAGAACTTCTTTCGCGCCCGCCAGTCGATGAAGGATGCCATGGCCGCGCTGAAGAAGCTGTAACGCTGCGGTGTTTCTCGGCGTGTTTCACACAAGAGATTCAAGTGTGCGTTGTCTGGGACTTGGCAAATGAAGATTCGTCGATACCCTTGCCTTATACTCCTTCCCCAGGCAGGGATTCTCGCCGCTCTGCTTTCTCCCGTCCCTTCGCTGCAGGCGCAGCAACTACCCTCGTTCGCACCACCTCCTGAAGCGGAGGGGCAGCAACTCTTACCCTCGTCATCGCCATCCCCCGCTAAGCAGAAGGAAAAACCGAAGGCGCCGGACATAACGACTCGCGAACAGCAGACGGGAACGTCCAATGAACGCCTCTTCTGGGTTCTTCCCGATTTTTACCTTATCGAAAACGCCAAGTACCTTCCTCCGCTCAGCGCCGGCGCCAAATTCAAAGTCTGCGCGCGCAGCTCCTTCGATTACATCGAATACCCCGTGTACGGCATGCTTGCCGGCATCAGCCAGGCAGAGAATGCCGAGCCGGGTTACGGCCGGGGCGCCGCAGGCTACGGCAAGCGCTATGGCGCAGCCTTCGCCGACGGCACCATCGAGAGCTTCATGACCGGCGCTGTCCTCCCTTCGATCCTGCGGCAGGATCCTCGCTACTATCAGCTCGGCAAGGGAGGTTTTTGGCGCCGCACCGGCTACGCCGTCAGTCGCATCTTCGTTACCCGCGCTGATTCAGGAAGGATTCAGTTCAACTATTCCGAAATTGCCGGCAGCGCCCTCTCCGCCGGCATATCCAATTACAGCTATCATCCGGGCGATCAACGCACGGTGCGAAATACACTGAGTGTATGGGGCACGCAAGTCGGGTACGACACGATTTCTATTGTCTTTAATGAATTTTGGCCCGACATTCACCGCCATTTCAGCAGGAAGTGATGCGCAGCGTGCCCCCCAGCGCACATCCTCCACGATGCGCAGGACGGGTGACCGTATATAGTCACCTGACCGATGATGTGACCTCACGGCGTCAGGCCGGCTGGCGCAGGGCGAGCCCAGCCTGTGAATTTTCGCGAATCAAACTAGCCACTTCATGGTCACGACGGACGGATCATTCCGACAAGAGAACGGGCCGCTGGCCGTGGATGAATCGCAGGGCTGGGCTCGCCCTGCGCCAGCCGGCCCGGGTAAGAAGCATGGGGACATTTCTAAATGGGCTTGACAGAGCCGTTAGCTATGTTTGACAGGCGCCTCCCTCTTCGCTACCGTGGGGCGAGGTGCAAGGAGGTTGCTGGTGACTGTCCATCTCCCCCCCGGGATCGAACGTATCGTCAATAATGCCGTTCGCTCCGGCCAATACCGCTCCGCCGAAGACGTGCTCTCGGAAGCGGTCACGGTTTGGCAGGAGCGGCAAACGCGGATGGCGGAGCCGACCGAGGATGAGCGGCGAGCGGCCATTGAGCGGCTCAAGAACTTCGGCAAAACGCATCAGCTTTCCCTGGGCGGCATGACCATTAAGCAGCTCCGCGACGAGGCGCGTCCGTGAGTTGGATTGTCCTCGATGCCTCCGTTACCTTGTCATGGTGTTTTCCCGATGAGCAAACGCCCGCCGCTTTGGGGGTGCTGGACTTGCTGAAGGCCGGGGACCAAGCCCTGGCGCCTGCCTTTTGGTGCTCTGAGGTTCTCAATTCATTGCTCGTCGGCGAGAGGAAAGGGCGGATCTCCGCCGACCAAACGCGGGCGTTTCTCGCGGACCTTCGCGCCCTGCGCCCCACGCTCGACGATACCTCCTTGGAGCGGGTGTTCCAAGACACGCGGGCGCTCTGCCGCCAACATGGTCTGGTTTCCTACGATGCGCTTTATGTGGAGCTGGCCATGCGGTCGGGGAGTCCCCTGGCGACGCTGGACAAGAATCAGCGGGAGGCTCCCCTGGCAGTCGGAGTGACTTGCTTATGAGAGGCAAACCGCCATCCGGCATTATGACAAGCTGGTGGTGATCTGCTCCAAGCATTCGCTTCAAAGCCCACCCGTCGTTCGCGAAATCGAGCGCGCCTTGCAGAAGGAAGACCGCGAATATAAGAATGTGCTGTTCCCCATCCGCATTGACGACTACCTTCTCAAGAAATGGGAGCACCCCCGCAAGGCCGACGTGGTGAGCAAAGTGGCCGGGGACTTTCGCGGGTGGGAAAATCACGCGGCCTACTTGAAGGCCTTCCCCCGTTTCCTCGACACGCTCAACCGCCCCCCGCAAGCCTCCAAAACCGGGTAGGGGCTGGCCTCGTGCCTGCCCACCCCGTCGGCAGGGCCGACGTGAGGGCGCCCACGAGGGGCGCCCCTACGACACACTGGGCGGCGACGTCGCAACCTAAATCTTGGTCCAGGTCCAGGCCAAAGCGCCCAGAGTTTCAGCTACGCCGCGCCGCGAATTCCAAGCGATCCACCTGGCTGGTTAGACGCCAAGCCATGGACGTGCCCCGTGCACTCAAACTCCCCGGAAACGGGGTTCGGAGCCCCGACGCATCTTCCTTTTTGTTTTAGGCGGGATATTTTATCGAACTGCTTGGGATGATGGCAGTTGCGCGTTGTCTTGGACGTCGAGCTCCTGACTACATAGTCGGCAGGGTGACGCCGAGTGCCTTGAGAATTTCTTGCTGGCGGGCGTCCGGTTGAGGCAGCTTGGTCAGCGTGGTTTTCTCATCGACCGGGTAGTGCAGCAGGCACAGGCGGGTCAAGGCCCGCAGCGCATCCGGCAAGGTGATGGCGTCGGCCCGAGTCTCGGTGGTGCCAAAGGCCGCTCGTAATCGCCGCTCCATCTCACGACTGACTTTCAAGGCCAGCAGGCAGCAGAACACGTGCCCCCGCGTGCGGCTCTCTTTGCGCACCCAGACGGGCCGCACCTCCAGCAAGCCCGTCTTCAGGGTGCGAAAATCGCGCTCTACCTTCTGGAGCGAAACATAGCTGTCATGCACTTGCTGGGCGCTCATCGCGGCGGGGGCCACGTCGGTGGTCACCACATAGCAGCCTGCCAACTCCAGCGCCCGGTCGATCGCTGCTTCGTTCCTTTGCAACTTCAACTGCGTGCCTTCGAGCGGGATTTCCACCAGGCCCGTCAACTTGTGCCGCTCGACCCAGGCTTGCATTGCCCGTTGGCCCGCTTCCGGCTGGCAGCGGGGGTGGGTGCGCACCTGCTCGTTGCGCGCCTGGATCTGGGCTTCCAGCTTCGTCAGTTTGTCGTCCAGGCGATGCTGCTCGCGCTGTGCCTCCTGCGGATTCCGGCGCAGGATATAGCGCACGCCCTCCGCTTCCACTTCCGAGACGGTCTCACTGAACAGGTTCAACTGCAAGGTTCCTTGGGCCAGCAGCCGGCGAACCTGCGGGTCGGTCAAGGCCGTGATATAGCGCAACCCCGCTCCCGTCAGCGCTTGCTTCCCCTTACTTTTCACCATCCCCCGGTCCCCCACGAAGACCAATTCCTCCACCCCGAATTGTCCCTGCAGAATCTGGATCTGTTCTACCACGGTGGTGGGATCACTGCGGTTCCCTTCGAACACCCGCACGGCCAGCGGTTCGCCTGCCTCGTCCGCCAACAGGCCGATGACGATTTGCAACTTGCCCCGCTTTCCGTCGCGGTTGTAACCGTACTCCCCCAACTCGTTCTTCTCCCCTTCCAGATAACTGCTCGTCACGTCGTAGAGAAACAGCCGGGGCGGCTGGCCGCGTCGAGCCAGGTAGCGGCGATACAGGGTCTTTTCCATCTTCCCCTGACGAGCCGCCAAGTCATCCAAGGCGGCATACAGATCGTCCTCGTCGAACTTCCCCAGGCCCAGCACTTCGGCCACCGCCTGATCCTGGGCCCAGCGCACCGCGGAAAGGCGCGAGCCCTGGTGAGCGACACGGGCCAACACCAGGAACAGAGCGAGTTTCGCCAGCCGGCTATGACCGAGCGCGGCGCCGATGCCCAGAGCCTTGGCGATCTGCTTGAGCACGAACAAGAGGCCGAACACGCCTCCCAACTGAGGGGCCCGGGAGAGCTCGGCGGCCTGATCGAACTCGCCCCGCAACAGGCGGCGGAGGGCTTCGATGCGGGCGGGGAGCCAATGCGAGAGGTTGGCGAGGGTGCGGTTCTTAACCTTGCCGTGATGGCGAAAAGATTCGCGCAGGAGGATGGCGGGCGGGGAGTTGCGGTTAGGGACGGTTGTGATATACATGACTCCCGTATACCATCATAATCTAGCAATGTCAAGGACAATCTTCAATATACATGACTACACTATGATGCCCAAAAACAGGACAACCCCTCTCGATGCAAGGATTTTGAGTCAATCACTAGAAGGAAGATCCGCCCGAAGCGGACTTCGGGGGCGTCAGGGGACGCAGTTCTACGGTTAGGGCGTCCAAGTGCCTGCCGTATAGGCGTCGTCGGTGATTAGTAAACCGCTGGCGACAAATCGCGGGTCACGGTTCGCGCCCCAGTCATCCCAAGCCGCACTTACCCCATGGCGATATTTTCGAGGCTGGTCGTTTGCCGGGTCAATTCTCGGAGGGTCGCTCCACGTGATCGATCACCAACGTCTCCACCTGGCCCTTCGCCGGCTCCAGCCGCAACCCCAATACTTTCGGCAGGGTCGTGAAGATCGATTCATCTTCTAGTGCTGGGGATGGCGCATCCAGCGGCTGCGACGCCACGGGAGGAGGGGGCGGCGGCATTCGCTCCAGGGCTGACGATGGCAGCGCAAGGTCGTAATAGCCGGTCAAGCCCGTCTTGTCTACCACGGGCCTGTCCGCAACGCTCGATAGTATAGTGTTCGCCAAGATCGACATCGAGATGGCGTAGAACTGCTGCATCCTATTCGGGCCTTCCACAGCCATCGTGCCGGTCCCCTTCATCATCCCTCCCGCGGGGTGCTTCTGCCTCAGTTCGGCCGTATCCACAGTCTCCGCCTGTTTGAACTTCGGCCCGCCCTTCGCGATCACCAAATCATAGACCGGCACCTCTTTGCTCCCATAGTGCACCGCCACTTTGCACCGTTCGGCCAACATCGCCTGCAGCATCGCGCGGAGCATTGTCTGCCTCATCTCCGGCTTCTGCCAGTCGGCAAGGTCTGCCTGTTCAACCTTCGCCACCACGTCATAGAGCTCGTCCATCAACCAGCCCGGAGCTCCCACCATCTGGTCTCCACGTAGCAACCCACTCTGGTTCGGAAGCGCATACGCCCATTGAAAAATGCCGAACATGGGCAGACCGAGCGAACGAAACCCGTCCGGCGTCGGCCCAGTCTGAACCGGCCCACCCCGTGCAGTGCGTCGCCTGATCGAAATCATCTCAAACGCCGGATGTTTTTCGCTGGCGCTTGTACCTCCGGCAGAAGCACGTGCCACGGAGACCTGAGCCAAGCCGACCTGAGCCAATCCAGCCATCCCCGCATAGAAAAGAGTAGCTGCAGTCGCCAACCACAAAACTCCGCGAAAGTAAGATTTCATGCTGGATCGTATTTGAACTCGACAGTACGTCATGATGCGGTCTCCTCTTATTTTGGCTGGCAATATTCGAAACCGTCGTTACTGGAGCTGTATTCGCCGACGGAGGCGGAATGCCCAGATGACTCGTCGGCCGCCAAATTACGGGCTGAATTTCGAATAGGTGATTCTTTTTCGTGGGTATATCGAGCCTGAGCCAAAGTGCTCTGCACAACCCCTTGCAGCGAAAACGGAGCAGGGAATAATACCGGGACCGTCCTGCGGGGCGCAACTGCAAGGACGGATGCCCAATACAACACCGCTGATAACATACCGCCCAAGCACAGAAGAGCCGGATTCGGCCATCGTTCGGCCAGAAGGTGAAACGAAGGTTCGCCGTTGAGGGGCTGTGTCGCTACGATTGGCGCTGTTGGCGTGTGGCTGTATTCGCGGGGCAGCGATATTGCCAAATCCAACAACAAATCCAGCCAAAGACGAAGACCCAAAAGAAATCCTTTTTCGCTACGGGCGCGATCAGCGACGAGGCGCAGCATTTCGTCGCCGTATGTCCGACGGAAATGATCCGGATAAAGCTTTAACAGAAACTCGTAGAGCTTTTCAGACATCTGCCCCTCGCAACATACGTTTTGCCCGCGCAACTCGGAGAGTCTGGGCGAGCCCTTCCACCTCCGATCGAACCAGCTTGAGACCTGCAGAAGTCAGGCGATAATAACGACGGCGCTCTGAACTGCGCTCCGAGTCGGAGCTACCATCGAGTTCCTCAATAAGACTCGCTTCCCGCAGCGTTCGGAGCGACCCGTATAACGTCCCCGGTCCCAATCGCACACGTCCGCATGTCTGCCGCTCAACTTGCCGCATGATGCCGTAGCCGTGGAGATCTTCATCTGCTAAAGCCAGAAGGATGTTAAAGGCGGCCCAGGGCAACGGATTGAGCTTTCGTTTAGGCATAACGAATAACGATATATCGATGAACGATTATGAAGGCGCCTTGTACCCTTGTCAAGCCGAATCAGCTCCACCTGGCCGGAAAAGCCGATGGCGCGCGAGGACCGGCCAGTTGACATGCGTACCTGTATCCGCGAGTAACGCTATTCGGTCGGCGCCCGGCGCTCGAAGGGATCTGGTCCCCCCTGACGGGGTAATGGCGAGTAATCTACTGACGCCGGATAAGTCTACCCTTGGCGACCAGGGGGGCCTGTCGGCCAGAACATCGGGATCTCCTCATTCAGGTGGGCACGCTCCGACCATCGGCGATCTGTGGGTACTCACACAGCCGGGGACGAATTTGGCGAAGTTGCTAATCGGCCGAGTATGTCTTAACGAGGGTTCTCACGAAATTTGGAACGTCAAAAATGGGATTCCGGAACGCTCGCCAGGAAAGTGTACAATCGCGTAAACTAAACCCAGGTTGAGACCCTGGAGGATCACAATGACGATAGAACGTCGTTCTTTTCTCAGCGCAGCGATCGCGGCTTATCCTTTGGCTTTAATCGGGCAGACCAACGCTCCAGCATCGGCAAAGGCGGTTCGCCTTACCCGTGGGGAGGACCGGCTTGGAGAGCACCATTCAATCGGCGTCAGCACAACAGATTTCAAGGTGTTGACGAAGGACAGCCGTGGCGACCTCTTTGTGATGGAGCATACCAGTCCCAAAAAGGGCGGTCCACCGCGTCATCTGCACCATAATGAGGATGAATGGTTCTACGTAATCGAAGGTGACTACATTGCCGAGATTGGTTCTGACCGTTTCCGTCTGAAGCCTGGCGACTCCGTTCTGGGACCTCGGGGAGTGCCGCACGCTTGGGCTTTTGTTGGCGATACGCCTGGCAGGCTACTCATCGCGTTCGCACCCGCCAACAAGATGGAGGCCTTCTTTCGGGACAACGCGAAGCGTAGTAAGGATGGAGAATACCTCAATGACGCGCAAGTTTACCGCGCCTATGGTTTGGAGCTACTAGGCCCGCCGCTGTCTGTTGGATGAAGGGGTAGGGCAACCGCGATTGTGACCGGAGATCACCAGCACCTCGCCGATTGTTTGGATCATAACTGACCCGCTACCCTGAAGCATTCAGGCTGGCAGCATAACGCCTGATGAGACTTAGCCTTGCCGACGAATAGATCCTCGCTGACGGCGAAGGGTTCACCTATCGCAGTTCACTTTGACGGTTATGTCGCCATAACCGGCCAATCATGATGCCCGCCTTGAGTTAACTTCAGCAGAATGTGACGTTTGCAGGTGCGTGCACAGATTGGAACCGGTTATGGCCGAATTAACCGGCCAACCCGCCGATTTTCAATCACTTAGAGGTGCGGCAAGGGTTGGCCGGTTAATTTTACCAAACCTTAGAACTGCCACTCGCATTCAAACGGGGTTCGGGGCCCCGAAGCGGACTTCGGGGGCGTTTGGTTGTGGGAAGGGGATTTCCCAACATTTATGTCGTATGCCACCTGATTATCAACCAATGGCTGACTCACTTATAGAACTGACGTCCCAGCGGGCTCGAGACGCTGTCTGCAGAGAGCCTTTAGGTAGCCGGGTCCCTCCGCTAGCCCGTAACTTTCCGCCATGATAAAGTAAGGTCAACCGATGGCACCGAAACCCAGAGTCTTCATCTCGTATGCTCGTAGTGACGGGCTCGCGTTCGCGCGTATGGTCAGGGCAGTCTGCACCTTCATCATCGTCATGCTCAACGCTTGTCTGCTGGGAACGTAAGCGTTGATCTGGCCGCGGTCGCCCAGAAGGTAGCGAGGCACCGTGTCTCACGGGAACGCCTGGATGAGCTGGGACACGGTCCACTCCGCAGTTGGGTCTCACGCTACCGAATTCATCCGCTGGCAGTTTGGAAATCGAGAACGTACCCTATCCTTGGTGTCCGGAGTATACTGGGAGTATGAAACGAAACCTTCGGGTCTTTATCAGTTACTCCCATCGTGATCGCAAGGCCGCAGAACGTGTGGCGGAGACAATACGCAACGAAGGATACGAGACTTGGTGGGATGAGGATATTCGGCCAGGGGCAAATTGGGCAGAGGAAACTGCTGAGGCCCTGAATCGGTCACAGGCGATCGTCATGCTGATCTCGCCCGATTTCATGAAATCCGATTATGCGCAAAAAGAGATAAACTTTGCACTATCCGGCGAGAAGTTCAATCGTCGGGTCATTCCCGTTCTCCTGAAGCCCACCGCTCAACTCCCTTGGATTTTCAATCGCCTCAACGTCATTGACGCCTCGAGAAACATCGACAAGGCGGCGCGCCAGGTAGTGGATGCCCTGCGGGCGTCGACTGAGGAGTCCAGGCCGTGAGCACCAGGAAGTTCAGGCTCCCTCGAGAGATCTTCCTTTCTCACTCCAGCAAAGACCGTCGCTTCGCCATGCGCCTTGCTACGATGCTTCGGGACCACGGGTTGCCCGTCTGGTACGCTCCGACGGAGATCATCGGCGCTCAGCAATGGCACGATGAAATAGGCTCCGCCCTTGCCCGCTGCGACTGGTTTGTGCTGGTGCTCTCTCCTAGCGCCGTGAGCTCGGACTGGGTCCATCGCGAACTGCTTTTTGCCTTGAACCACGCACAGTATCGGAATCGCATAGCACCTGTCGTCTTCAGGAGATGCAAGCCGCAGAAGCTATCGTGGACTTTGGAAACCTTCCAGCACATCGATTTCTCGGCGAGTTACATAGACGGGTGCACGCAATTGCTACGAGTGTGGGGAAGGGCCTATAGAGGCTGATTGGTACCTTCGATTGCACCTGTGCCTCGTCGAAACTCCATCGACGAGGATGTGGCCAGGACCACATTGACTCAGGCACCCCGAGGAAATGAGAAGACGAGAGATCGAAAACATTAGCACAAACATGCAAATGAATGTCAGATGTGCTCGGGGGAAGGTCAATTCTTTTGAGGCCGATGCAATATTGGCGAACCACACGCCACGTTTGCTCGCATTCCTCGATAGCTGGCGAAAGCAGCCCAAGTATCCAATAGAGGTTTACTTGGGACTTGGGGATTTCCAGTACTTCCGGCTCGAAGATGCGCAGGATTATCGAAAGTACACGCGCTTCTGCGCTTCAATAACGGTCGGTCACGTCGGATCCCCGGTCTGGATTCGAGATTTTGAGAGCACATCCCACACAGTTGCCCAACGAACATTAGGGTAACGATCATTGTCGAGCGGTTGCAGCTTTGCCCGGCCGTCGAACATGTTACGCATGTACTGCATGCCCTGCCATGCCGGGTAAAGCTCTTTCTCTCCGGGAGCGACCGCGCGCGCGATTTTGATAAGCATCCCGAGCATTCCTAGCCCTCCGACGCGGAACAGGCGAAACTCCTTTCCCATCACCTCGCTCACGACTGCCGCCAGTTCCCGGGCGCTCAGTTGATCGCCAGCAATGCGTAGGAACCGAGGGGGGGTCGGGTCAAGGGCCGCACTCGCCGTGAAGGCGGCCGTGTCGTCTATCGTCGTAAAGTCCATGCGCTGGTCAGCGTCGCCCCAATAGAGGACTCGCTTCCGTTTGAAGAGAATGAGTGGCATCTGGCCGGTCAGCATATCGGCAAACGCACCGTTGAAGATCGTGGTCGCTCGAATCGAAGTCTTATCGATGCGCGGGTGGAATTCCCGGCGAAGATCGAGATTGCGATTCTCACCGGCGGGTAACTTGGTGAAATCGATCGAATAGTCGGACGGAATGAAACGTGGCACGCCAGCCTTGATCGCAGCGTCGAGCAGAAGCGTTTGGATTCCCACGATCACCTCGCGTAGTCCGGCCAGCGCCGACCCCACGCAGGACGCACCTGAAAATGCTGGCGCTACCTGGGAAACGTTGCTGAAATCGACACTGACAATCGTTACGTCGCGTTTCCGCAGTCGTTCAAGCTTATCATCCGTCGTCCCGTGGCGAACGAGGGCTCGTACGCTGACTCCCCGTTCGCGCAAAGCTCTCGCGCTGTGTCCGCCGAGATTACCGGTAGCTCCCGCCACAACAACGGCTGCGTCATTCATGGTTCTATGTCAGAAAGAACGGCGTTCATGCAAAGTGAGCAGACCCGACCGGTGCTTGCCTACGGCTCAATTTTCGTCCCGAGGACTTTCAGTAAAGCTGCCAGCCAGGCGGGATGAGCCGGCCACGCTGGGGCTGTGACCAAGCTGCCATCCACGTGGGCCTGCTCCACAGGAATGTCCACGTACTTACCGCCCGCTGTGACGACGTCCGGCGAGACGGCGGGATAGCAACTGCAACTCTTCCCACCCAGGACGTTCGCCGCAGCGAGGATCTGGGTGCCATGGCAGATGGAGGCGATGGGTTTGTTGGCTTGGCAGAAATGGCGAACGATCTTGATGATCTGAGGATTGAGGCGCAAATACTCCGGCGCACGGCCGCCGGGAATTACCAGTGCATCGTAGTTCTCGGCTTGGACATCCGCGAAGCTGGCATTCAGCGTGAAATTGTGCCCGCGTTTTTCGCTGTAGGTCTGGTCACCTTCGAAGTCATGGATGGCGGTTCGCACCGTCTCACCGGACTTCTTCCCGGGGCAGACGGCGTGAACCGTGTGCCCGACCATGAGCAGCGCCTGAAATGGCACCATGACCTCATAGTCTTCGACGTAGTCTCCCACCAGCATCAGAATTCTCTTTGAAGCCATATCAAACCTCCTCTCCGGCCGTTCGCGCCAAACCCGAACTGCATTTGGGGACGAAGGAATCATACACCACTGCCGTAGCGGGTAGCACAACGAGCACCCTCCCGTCTCGTGGCGGGTTCACAAAGTGACAGCTTGAGATCAAAGGCGGGTTTCGTACCGGCAGATTGGAGATGGTACTCCTCATTCTGTTTAACGTTAGGGGATTTCCCAACACTTATTTAGGACGCAGCGCTTTGGTATCCGCAAAGCGGTGATTTATCGACATATCCAGCCAGGTGTGGTGGTTGAATTTGGAGTATCGGGGCAGTAGGATTTGCGCCAAGATTTCAGGGACCGGCCGACATCCTCTACGACTGTGTGCCTGTGAGGCGGTTCCCTTTGTGGAGACTATTAGCGCGAGTTGAAGGGGAGCCATATCCAAATCGGGATTGGGCAAGCCTCCCTTGGAGCAGAGGTTCAGGGCCTTGCCCAGGGTTCTAATGCTGCCGTCGTGCATGTAGGGAGCGTAGATCGCGCAAAGTCCGCACTTTGAATTCAGGACTCGCGGCGCGAAGCGCGCCGACCTTCAAAACGCACTGCGCTCTGGCGTGCGAATTTTCGTTTATGATAGAGTCTTCGACTTATTCCGTAAGAGCGTCGGCGGCGCCGTGAACGGCGCGCCATCGGGGAGCCAAGGAGTAGAAATGAAACAATTGCGCTGGCTGTGCTTGTTCGTGCTGGCGGGGAATCTCGCCTGGGCCGCACCGGGATGGAGAATCCCTACCGCGGAAAAGAAATTGCGCAATGGACTGGTGGTGGTTGTCTCCGAGGACCATTCCGCGCCTACGTTTGGGCTCTGCATTTCTTACGGTATCGGGTTCCGGTTGGAGCCGAAAGGCCGCTCGGGCTTCGCACATCTGTTCGAGCACATGATGTTTGAAGGGACGCCCGACGCTCCCAAGGGGACCTTCGACCGCGTGATTGAGGGAGGCGGGGGGGTGAACAATGGCGACACTCGATATGACTTCACCGAGTACGTTGAAACGGCCCCGACCTCGGCGCTGGCGCCGGTGTTATGGCTGGAAGCCGATCGGGTGAAGACGCTGGACTTCTCCCAGCAAAACCTCGATAACCAACGAAAAGTGGTGGAAGAAGAGGTTCGCGTGAACGTTCTGAACCAGCCTTTTGGAAGTTTCTACTGGCTGGACTTGCCGCAGAAGGCGTTCGATAAATACCCGAATGCGCACAACTTCTACGGAGACTTTCGGGACTTGGACGCGGCGACAATCGGGGACGTGAAGTCCTTTTTCGAGCACTACTACGCGCCGAACAACGCCGTGCTGGCGGTGGTGGGCGATGTGACTCCCGACGAGGTTTTTGCACTTGTGGAGAAATACTTCGGAGAACTTGCGGTGCGGCAGGTTCCCGCCAAGCCGGACGTTTCCGAGCCGCCGCAGACGGCCGAACGCAAGTTGGAAGAGCAGGATAAGTTCTCCCAGATTCCCGCGCTCGCCGTTGGCTACCGCATGCCTCCGCACAATTCGCCGGACTCCGTGGTGGGGGCCGTGGTGGGAGACTTGCTGCACGACGGCCAGGCATCTGTGCTGTATCAGGCTTTGGTGAAGGGGAAGAAGCTCGCGCTGGAAGTGGACGGCGGCGTTAACTGGCCGCTGGGCAATGCCTTCGAATACGAGGGACCAACGCTGATGACTTCTTTCGTGGTTTATCCCCCCAACGTGAAAGAAACGGAGGTGCTGGTCGCGTATGATGACGTGATCAAGGGCTTGGCGACGCAGGGCGTGGGCACGGGAGAGCTGGCCCGCGTGACCGCTAAGATGCGGTCCGACTGGTACGCGCAGCTCGAGATGCCCATCAATCGGGCATCGGCACTTTCCCATGCCACACTCTTTGATGGCACCCCCGATAGCGTGAACCGGATTCCCGACGAGATTGCCAAGGTTACTCCCGAGGAGGGGAAGGCTTTCGCGCGGAAATACCTGGTGGATACCAACCGCACGATTGTCAACCGCCTTCCCGCTGCAGTCGAGGGTTCCGCCGGAAAAGGAGAAAAGTAATGCTGCGCAAAACTCTGATTCTGACCATACTTCTTCTGGCCGCGGCAACCGCGACCATAGGAGCCGGAAAAGAGCAGCCGCTTCCCAAGGACATGCCTCCCTACGGAGCGCTCAAGCCGTTTGTAGCGCCGCAAGTGACCGAGCAGAAGCTTGCGAACGGCCTCGCGGTTTGGCTGGTTCCCCGGCCGGGCTTTCCCAAGGTGGCTATCGCCGTCGCTGCGCGGGGAGGGTACGCCGCCGATCCCCGCGATTTGCCCGGCCTCTCCGACCTGATCCTGGCCACCATCGATCAGGGAACCAAGACCCGCGACGCCCGTAAAGTGGCGGAGGATCTGCAAACGGTCGGCGGGGATTTGAACGGGGCCGCCGACTCCGATTCCTTGACGCTCACCACGCAGGTCCTGGCTTCGGCCGTAGACGCCGGGCTCGACGTGGTTGCGGACGTGGTGCAGAACGCGACCTTTCCCGACAGCGAAGTGGCGCTGGCCAAGCGCAACCAGGCGGACAATTTGCGCTCGGAAGAAGCCGACCCGGGGTTTTTGGCGCGCCGCGCCTTTAATAAGGAGGTGTTCGGCGACCATCCTTACAGCGTGATGTCTCTTACCCACGATTCCATCGACAAGGCTACGGCCCAAGAGATTCGCACGGAGTATGCGCGGCGCTTCCGCCCGGACCATTCGCTGCTGGTGGCTGTGGGTGACTTTGACGCGGCAAAGCTCGCTGCCACCATCGAAAGACTGTTTGGGAAGTGGGAGAACCCCTTCGAGCCGGCCGTAGGCGCAGTGCCTGCCGTACCCACCAGCACGCCCCACGAAGTATTTTTCATCCCCAGGCCCGATTCGGTTCAAACCACATTTGAAATGGGCAGCCTCACCGCCACTCGTCGCGACCCGGACTACGTACCGATGGAAGTGGCCAACGCTATTTACGGGGGGATGTTCGGCAGTCGTCTGATCGTGAATATTCGTGAGGATAAGGGCTATACCTATTCGCCTTTCGCCATCCTGAGCTCGCGCACGGCGACGGGGGTTCTGACTACGCGGGCGGATGTCCGCAATGCTGTAACCGGCGCGAGCCTGAATGAAATCAGTTACGAATTGAACCGCATGGCCACCACCGAGCCGACGCAAGATGAATTGACCCACGCCCAGCGTTATCTGGTGGGGCTGGAAGCACTGCGGCTTCAGGCCGAAGCTGCGGTGGCACGTCAACTCGCCGCGCTGTGGTTGCTGGGCATGCCGTCCAACACGCTGAGCGAAGAAAACGCGCGGATTCCCAAGGTCACCCTTGCCGAGGTGCAGGAGGCAGGAAGCAAATACTTCCCCTTCGCGCGGCAGACCGTGGTGGCAGTGGGCGACTCGAAAACCATTGAAACGCAGTTGGCTGTGTTTGGATTGAAGATCCAACAGATCAAGTAGAAGCGCATAGCCTGAGAACCGTAAACCCTACTTGAGAGCGTGGACGATCCTTCCGAGAAGGCCAAGCCGGCCCGCCACGTTTTCCCGATTCCGGTAAATGTTTTCCTTGCTGACACGAGCGTAAAGGCTGAGAAAGGATTCCATCGTGCGGGGCCCGGCGAATAGGTACGTCGCATGGCTCAATTCTGGTGTTTCCGCCAACACACCCGGCTGGAGTTCAAATAAGAATTCTTCACGGAAGAGAAACTGCCGCCGCACGCGCTTGGCAAGCTGGTGGTAGAAGAAAATGTCGTAGTCAGGCCGCCAAGAAATATGAACAACGTCAAAATCTCCTTTAATTCCATGGCCCCCTACATCGGAGGAGAACGTCGCACTTGAATAGATGTTGAGTACAGCCCAAACCACCAGTTAAGCTGGATTGGGAACGAAAAACGCCCTTTGCGGATAGCAGAGTCGTGCGTCCTGCTTGACTATTGGGAAATTGACTCTCCGCAATCCTGGCTGAGGTCCACGCCAAATCCCACAGCCTTTTAGTTATGCCATACCACGAAATCCAAGCATCCACCGGGCTGTATCGTCGCCTATGCTGAGATGTTCTCGCCGCTAACCAAACAATGGCCAACAAGACCGATTCTCCGCCAAGCGGGTTGAATCGTTCACTGCTTCACCGCACGCGCACTGCTACGTGCTCAACGGGACGGCGGGGAAACAATTGAAGGGCTCCTGATCCACCAGCCAGTAGGGCATGAACTCAATTCCCGGCGTGTTCTCGACGGTGAAGTGGAGCGGCTGACCGGATTTCGGTTTCAGGCGCTTCTCCAAGTCCGCCGGTTCTTTGACATCATCGAGGCGCAGCCGGACTTCGGGCGCGCCGACGGCGGCCAGCAATATCGGGCCGTAGCTCACCGCGAACCGGGCGTGGCCCGGAATTTGATTGAGGCCGGTGTAACGTTCCGCATGGAGCGCGATGGGCAATCGGAATTGGACTACGTCGCCTTCCGACCAGGTGCGGTCGAGCGCCACGTAACTGCCTGGCCTTCCCTTCGCCGCCGCGTCGCCGTTGACGTGGATATCCGTATCGAGTGTGGCCCAGGAAGGCACGCGCACGCGGATTTTTGCCCGGGTCGGGCGTGTCGCGGAAAACTGCAACGCCACGTCGGAATCGAACGGAAAGCGCGTCTTCATCTTCAGCTTCAGGGCAGCGCCATCGCCTTCCCACTCGACCGTGGTCGGCTCGTACAGATTGACGTACAGGCCATCGGAAGCGAACGAATAGATATGCTCGGGCAGTGAACCAATCAATCGCGTGCCCTGGCCTTCGCAGCAGGAGTTGTGTGCAGTGGGTTTCTCCTTGTGGTGGGTCAGCAGGGTATGATAACGGAAGCCCGGCGAACCCGTCAGGTCGGCCAGTCCCACGTTGTATATTGACTTCTCGATTTCCGCCACGAACTTCTCATTTTCAGGGTCGAGCAGGTGAAAACGCTGGCTCAGGAATGTCCAGAAGGAGTTGCCGCAAAGCTCTCCCAGCGGCACGTTGAGCATGTTAGAGCGGGGCGGCGAGGGGACAAATTCGATAATGGAAATGGAACCACCGGAGTTTTCCCAATTCTCGTGATACAGCGCCCAGGCGCCCTCGACCATGCGCAAATAGCGTTCGTCGCCGGTGGCGAGGTAGATGTCCATGTACCCTTCGAGGTTGGTCAGCAGATAGCAGTGAGGCGCGGCGTAGGGATATTGCCAAACGGCGCGCTCCTCGCGTGCGGCCAATTGCTCCATCCAGTAGTTCTCCTGGTAGTAACGCTGCAGCACCTGGATGTCCGCGGGCTTGCCGACGGGCGTGAAGTACAGGCGCGAATTGGCCACCATGCCCTGGCCGCCCTGGTAACTGAAACGCAGCATTTGAGTCAAATAAGGGTTTTGATTGAACCAGTCGTAGTAGCCGCGCAGCAGGTCGAGAGCCTTCGGGTTCCCGGCGTCGGCCGCTTCGATGAGGCCATGGGTCACCCAGGCGCGCGTGTACCCGCCGCGCTCCGAGTACAGGATGCTGTTCGGCGGGTAGGCCATGATGTAGCCATTCGGCTCGCGATACTGCGCGATGCCATCCACCACGGAGTTCAAGCGGCGACGCAACTCTGGGTGCTCCATCCAGCGCAAAGTGTTCCCCGCCGCCATCAGGAAACGACCGGCGTTCGACCCGGCGAGGTCCTCCTCCCAGAACTTCACATCGTTGTTGGGGGGTTCAAAGCGCGGGATCACACCCGCACGCTCGCGGAATTGGCGGAGCAGATCATCCGCCGAATAGGAGTCGAGAAGATAACGGATATTCTTCTCCATGGCCGTCTGGAACACGCCGCCATTGAGCGTCACTCCACTGCGAGGCACCTTCACTTTGTGAACCGGCGGTTTCCACGTGTTTGGGTCGGTGACGTTTTCGGGATGGTCCATGAACGTGTTCTCGCCGCCCGCGCGTTCGGATCGCGTGACTTGCGGCAGGTCGTCATCGTTTCCGTACGCCGAATCGGCGGTGACGGGACACAATTCGGCGATATTCTTGCCGCCGGAATAGACGTCCATCTTTCCCATCGCCAGGTAGTAACCACCCTCAGCGTGCAGGCCGCTGTTCGGCTCGCTCTTGGGCAGGCGCGTGGCCGTCAAGCGCACGTAACGGCACTCCACTCCGAGCGCCGGGTACTGTTGAATGGCACCCCTGGGGTTGGGGAGGTTGGCGTCAAGATGGCTCGCGATCGCGATCGGGTTGTGGAATTCGGGCTCGCTCGATCCCTCAATTTTGAAGCGGATCGGGAAGCCCTGCCCGGGCACAAAGCGGTCATTCGCCGGGTAGACCTTCACCGAATCGATCGCCCGCTTCTCGCCGAGATCAATCTGCACCCAGGTCGTGGCATCGGCGCTCTTGGCATAATTCGAGCGGTACGCGCGGTACGCAGAGCCTGACGAGGGAGACATCCACTCGCCGATGGGCATCGGCACGACGCGCTCATCAGGCGGCGAATCCGGCGGAGCGGCGGCTACCGCGGGGTCCTTGAAGAAGCGCGCGCCCGCAATGGTGGCCCCTGCCCCAGCAGAGGTTTTTAGAAAGCGCCGTCTCGTGATACTCATATCTCCCCTCGCAATCTCAAACAGCTAGTTCCAACGGAACGACGGTGAGGCGATAAACATCCCGATTGTTCCAGTTACCCGCCGTGAAGATGTAGACTTTTTTCGCAGACTGGAACTTCGGACAGATTTCCGGCGAATAGTATCCCTGCGGGGACGAGTCATGCGTGCCGATGATGGCCCACGGCCCCCACGGCCGTGGCGCCTCGTAGAAATCCCACGTCGTATGCGTGCAGGCGTCCTTCATTTTTCCGCCGCCCGCCGGGTAATACCAGCCGATCATCAAATAGCGCCCGTGCGCAGGCACGTACACGCCGCCGGTCATGCCCCATTTCCGTGTTCCCTCGACAATGGGCTTGGCGCCGTTGAAATGCGGCGCCCAGGCCGATGACCTCATCCCGTCGCCGCCCATGAAGTACTCCCAATCGGCACCATTCAGGCTAGCCAATTTCGACTTCAGTACGCGGCCCAGGATCATATCGTTGCCGCAGTCCCAGAAACCGTCATTCGAGACGGCGTAGATGTACTGGTCGGAATTGTCCGCGCCTGCGCTGCGGCCGTACTCGATAAAGTAGGGGGTAGCGAAGCGCGAGCCCGGAAACATGGGATGATTGTAGTTGTCCTGCGCGGAGCGCGTCCAAGTTTGCCCGAAATCGCTGCTCTTGATGATGCTCGCGTCATGCGCGGGTTGGCGGCGGTACTCATCCCCCGAATCCTCTCCGTACATGTGGCGCGCCACCACCCAACAGAGCACGCCATTCAGGCACGTGCAACCGCTAGATTTCCAGGTGCACTTGTCCGGACCCTTCTCGCTGCCTTTGCCATAATCGACCATCGGGTTCACCGTGGTGCCGCTCAGGTCCAGCGGATCGTTTCCCGTGATCTTGTTAAATGCAATGTTGGATTGGGCAGCCTGGTGGAATCCCGATGTGTCGTCGGAGGGGGAATAGAGGTTATTGTCGTCCGCCCAGGCAGAAACCCAGGTATCGCCGCCGCTCTCGGTGAGCGGGGAAGGATCACCCACGGTCACCCCGCGGATAGGTCGCTTGCGTCCATGCACCGGATGTTCAGAATTTGACGCGGCCTCGGTGCCGTCACTGGCAGCGAATAGCTCGTGCCGGCTCCAGGCGTTCAGTCCGAGTGACAATGATAACGCCGTGCTGCCGGTCGCATGTAAGAAATGTCTGCGGTCCATGTTCTTGTAAGAATAATGAGACGGTCCCCTCACTCAGGATATAAGCGGAGATACCTTACACCGGCGCGGGAAGGAACGCAATTGGCGAAGCTCTCACCGCCAGTTCTAGTGGCACAACTGCCAGACGGTAAACATGCAGGTCATCCCAGCTTCCGGCCGGGAACATGTACACCTCTGTGTCGGTTGCGATTTAGGGCAAGTCTCCGGCGGCGCGTGCACTTCCATTCACCCAAACTCCTCGAGGAGAACTAACCACCGCTCAAAACGCAATCCGTTTTTGGACCACAGGCTTCCCTATTCGCCTCGTCGAAGCGCATCACTGGAAACTGGCGTGTGCAAGTGAGGCCTTCGGATAGCTGGCGATAACAGCCCTTCCCACCAGCAATCATGCAAACTCCCCAGACACGGGGTTCGGGGCCTCGAAGCGGACTTCGAGGGAGTTAGGGGTTGCAGTTCCACACGAAGGCCGTTTACGGCAACTTGACGATCTCGGTCCAACTTCCAAGTGGGGCGTCATCTAGGCTTGGCCGTCAAAGATGGCACCACGACTACATCCAAGGTCTTGCCGACCACCAGGTCTCCAAGGCGATCTTGAACCTCCCGTCCATCGTAGAAGGGCTTATCCAGCTGAAGTCATGGTTTGGGCTGCTGCGGCGGGTAGTTCCCGCGTCGCAGGAGGTCTTGCAACCAAGGATCAGAGCTCGAGGACTATTTCAGCTTTGCGTATTCCGCCTTGGCTTCCTTTAGGATGGGGACTTCGGGGTCGGCGTCTTTCCAGATCGTGAGGAAGTCCTGATAGGCGGCGCGAGCTTTGGCGGTGTCGCCCTGCAGTGCGTAAGCGCGCGCCAGGCCGAGGCGAGCCAGCGCGCCCCAGGGAAAGTTCATCACCACACCTCGGTGGTCAATGAATTTCTGAAATTCCGCTGCCGCCCGATCGCCATCGTGGAACATGAGATAAGCTTCCCCGCGCAAATAAACTGGGCACAGGAATATCGTCAGGGAGGGCGTAATTGAGCTGAGTTCGATCGGGCTCGCCACATTCAATAGTTCGATTGCCCGGTTGGGTTCTTGGCGCTCCAGAGCGACCGCCGCCCGAACGGCAGGAAGCCAATACCTCTGGACCAGCGTGTCCAGCGGGAAGGCCTTGTCGAGTTCGTCCGCCAACTTCTCCGCCGCTACGGTGTCGCCTGCCCGCGCCAAGGCCAGCGCCGCTATAGCTCGTACATCGCGGTTGGGGGCCAGCCTCACTGCCGCCTTGGCCTCGGCACGCGCCTGCTCTCGGTTTCCCGCCTCCACCTCGCGCAGCGCCGCCGCTACCTGATATCCCGCGGCCGTTTCCTTGGCGTCGTTGCGGAGGGCTGAATCCATTGCCCGCCCAGTCAGCTCGCGCGCGTTCTTCAGCTTGCCGTACCAACCTCCTGTGTCCGCTTGCATCGCCAGCATCAGATCTTCCGAGCGGGTCTTGCCCAGGGCGGCTGAGACCAACCGCCCCATCTGCGCCGCGTCGCCCTTTAGAAACTCCAACCAGAAGTGGCCCTCGAAAAGAAGCTCGCCCTCCAGCTTGCGTTCCTCCGCCTGCTTGTAGACCGCCTCCGCCTCATCAAGCCGATTAAGGCTCATGTAGGCGAGGCTGAGGAGATAATAGTTGCCCGAATTATTAGGATCCAGGCGCAAGGCCGCTCGCCAATCCTCCAAGGCATTTTCCCAGTTTCCCAGGGTGGCGGAAACGAATCCCAGAGTAATAAGAGGCATGGACTCTCTCGGGTAGGTCTGGTGCCAAAGTTCGAAGGTCTGCGCCGCCTTCTCCAGCTCACCCGTTGCGGTAACGTAATAGTGCCCCTCGATGGTTAACCGCTCCCGTTCACTGACCTTCTGCCGCAACTCGTAGGCCTTTCGCGCATATTCGGACGCGCGCCCGAGTTCGTCGAGGTTGAAGTAAGCTACCGACATATATGTGTAGGCCATGGCAAAACCCGGATCGAGGTCGATCGCCTTCTTGTAGAAGGGCAGCTCGGCAGTGATCCCTTTGGTGTAGTCCGCCTTTCGTCCCAGGCTGTAGGCTTTCAGTGCCTCCAGGGATGGTGTGGTCGCTTCCTCCAGCGGCGTGGCGTATTTCTCGACCGAGTTGGGCGACTCACCCAGTTTCCTTCGCAACCTGACCGCCGCAGCGTCCAGCGCCTTGAGCAACGCTTCCTTGCCCCCCGCCTGCTCCTGAGACTCAGCCAGTTCGTCCCCCGTGTTGCAGTTCACTGCCTTCAGGCCAATCACGTACTGGCTGCCAAGCGCCGCAATCGAGCCGGTCACCATTGTCGTGCTTCCCGTGCGCTGGCAAACCTCCCGGGTGACCTCCGGCGTCAACCGATCGCTGGCCGCGCGTCCCATCAACTTTAAGGTCGCATTTACCTTTTGCTCGGAAACCAGGGCAAGAAAGGGCGATTGCTCAAGCTGCACCGAGAGTCCCTGCTTCAGCGTGTCGTCAAAGACGCTGTCACCGGTCTTGTTGTTGAAATCGGAAAGCACAATCGTGTCTTTATCGGTCAGGCGGATGGTGACACGGCGCGAGTTCAAGTAGAACGTTCCCCCTATGACGACAGCGACGATCACGGCGGCGGAAAGAAGAACCTTCCAATTCCCACTTTGGCGGCGTTCCCTGACCGCCGTTTGGCCCGGCGATGGGGGCACCACCGTTACAGCCGTCGCCGGTGAGGTCACCGGCGCTGCAGGCGTCAGGGCATCGGTGGACGCGGCAGGCGCTGGTTCTATGGCGGTTGGGTAAATGAAGCGATAGCCCCGGCGGGGGATGGTCTGGATAAAGCGGGGATGTTCCGGCGAGTCACCCAGCGCGTCGCGGAGTCTTCGCACCGCGTGGTTGATGCCGTCGTCGAAATCCAGAAATGTATCGTCAGGCCAGAGCGTGTTGCGAACTTCATTGCGGGTCACCAGATCGCCGGGGTGTTCTAACAGCAAATAGAGGATTTGAAGAGGCTGTTGGGGAAGTTGGAGGAGCAAGTCACCGTTGCGCAGTTCCTCCGCACGGGTATCGAGCTTGAACCCGGCGAAGCGGATCAGACGGGGGAGGTGGCTAGTCGCCTTCATTGTTACTACTCTCGTACAGCGGATTCTAGCACCGATGAAAACAATAGCAAGCGGCCTGAAAACTCAGGCGTAAACGGGACATATTGTCATGCTGGCACCTTGTTTCGCCTTCATTCCATCGTCATTCCATCCAGATTCCATTCCCATTCCATTGACTCCTAACGCGGGCAGCGCGAAGGTGAGGCGCAGTAGTGAGGGAAACGCTTAGCTGTACTGGGAGCGTTGAGCCTCACACGTAAATCAACGAATGCACGTCTCGCACGGCGACCAGTTGCCTTCGGGTCGGCCGCGCGCGGACGCCTCGGGAGGAATAGAGTATGAAAACGCTAAGAAGCCTAACCTTCGATTCGTCTGTGCGGGTAGTGCTCTGGTTGGCTGCCTGCATGTTCGCAGTGTTTTCTTCGGCAGCGGCATCAGATTCTGCGGTCATAACCTTCTCGTTACCGAACGCGGGAGTGGGCGCCGGCCAAGGGACCCAGGCCGTCGCCGTTAACCAGTTTGGGGAAGTTACGGGGTGGTACATCGGCGCGGACTACGTGTATCACGGTTTTCTGCGCGCTCGTGGCGGCGCCATTGTCACCTTTGACGCCCCAGGCGCCGGTACACTTCAATATCAGGGTACGTACCCTTGCGGCGTGAACTTGGAGGGTGCGGTCACTGGGGAGTACCTGGACGCAAGCAATGTGTGGCACAGTTTCGTCCGCTCCCCGCGAGGCACCTTCACGGAGTTCGACGTTGAGGGTGCTGGAACGGACGATTACCAGGGCACACAGGCGGCGTCCATCAACGCGGCAGGAGTGATTGCAGGCTATTACACCGACGCGAATAATGCGAATCACGGCTTCGCGCGGAAACCTGACGGCACCATCACTAAATTCGATCCCAAGGACGCGGGCACTGGGCCGGGCCAAGGCGTGCAGTTGAACGCCGGGCTGAGCATCAATCTCGAAGGGGCGATCATAGGAAACTCCATGGACGCGGATAACCGATGGCATGGTTTCCTGCGTACCCCAGAGGGCAAGATTACTGAATTTGAGATCCAAGGCGCGGGCACGGGGCAATACCAGGGTACGCTCGCTAACAGCATTAACGTGGCTGGGGTGATTTCGGGATTTTACGCCGACGCAAATAACCTCTATCACGGCTACCTCCTCACGCCACGAGGCACCGTCATCGACTTCCAGGCTCCCAATGTGGGCACCGGTCAGGGCGAAGGCGTGGATTCTGCTGGTATCGATACGGCGGGGATGATCTCGGGATGGTACCTGGGCGCGGACAACGTGTACCACGGTTATGTTCGCGCTCCCAACGGGAGGGTCACCCAGTTAGACGTTAATGGCGCAGGCACCGGACCCGGCCAAGGCACATTTGCTTATGGCGTCGGAGCATCCGGCTTCATCACGGGTTGGTATGTGGACTCCAATGACGTGCTCCACGGCTTCCTACGGATCCCGAGGGGCAGCAGTGAGCTGAGTTCAGCAAGTTACGCACGGTGAACACGCCTGCCCACGTAAGTGAGTTGCCGGGGGGCGCGGTTTCCCGCTGCGCCACCCGTGGCACCAAATGTGCGCTGTGTGCCGGGATGACCGCGGGGCGGTAAAATAGGTGTGCCAAGCCAACGCCGAGGACGGAAGCCGCGTTGAGTCCGTCGTCTGGCCGCCAATCCAAGGCGCTACGCCCATTGCCCTAATTTTCACCAAGTCGGGAGCCGGTTATGCCGTTCCAACAAAGGTTTGTGAATTGGGTTATCACGACTGCGGTTATGTTAGCGTGGATTATGACTCTTCCAGCTCCTCCGGCGATTGCCCAAACCCCTCTTGCCAATTACGCCCTGCTGGTGGGCGCGGGATTCCTTTGCGATCTGGGGGATTCTTCCGCCTGTCCGGCGGTGGTGAAGTCCGCCGACGGTTCAAGCTATGAACTGACCGGCGTCGGCATGTTCGACGCACAAGAGAAGTCCCTGACGGCAACGGGCACATTCGTCCGCAAGTCCCCCGCCGGAAACACGGTAGAAACGGGTGTCTGGATCGCCAAGGAACTTGTCAGCTTCAACCTCTACGGTTTCGCGCCCGGCGCACTGATGCGTGCGGGCACGGCATTGGGACCGTTGCCATTCGGTCCACGCCCGGTGCCTATGACCGGCGGTCAAATGCTGGGGGCGCCCATGCGGGGTTCGATCATGCCGGCGGGTGGTCTGGCCGTGCTGCGCATCCGTCTGCTGCCGGTGTTGGGGTTTGCGAGAAATGCGACGCTCGAAGTGAACTGCGCCCTCGGCAAGGTCCCTGCCGAGCATCAGACGGAAGGGATCAGGCTGGCATTCGAGAGGGGCGGGGTTGAATACGACGAGGAAATCAGCGGGCGGGTCCTTTTCCTCCTGACCAGGCCCGGAGCCAGCGGTGCAGCAAAAGCGCCCGCTCCGGAAGCCGAGACAAGCCCTGCGCCCGCTGAGGCCCAGCAGTGATTTGAATATGTGAGGAAGCAAACTGAAGCCAACAGCAACAGGCCAGGGTGGAAGCAGGCGGATATTTGCGGCGCCGGCAATTCACCTCGACTCCGAGGGGAATGTGGTCTGCTGCGGCAAATCGATGTCGCCCCAGTTAGGCCATGCCCGCGACGGCGACGGGCAAAGTTTGTTTGTGGCCGTCTGGCGCTGCTCAGACTGCGGCCGGATTAGTTTCTAAGCGGGAGGCAGTCGCATCTTCTGCCCGTATTCATCCGAGTTCGGACGGCAAGCAGATCAGATAGTTCCAGCACTGCCAGGAATCCGGCCTGGGCAGTCGCCATCTCGTCGAGTGAGTGCCACATGGTTCAAACGGCCTATGCGCGGATGTGGCGCCGGGCGATTCGGGGCGTAATTTTCGGCAACACGGACACTATTCGGGAGGTCAGTTGAGGGTTGGTCCGCTAACATGGCAAGTGCTGAGGAGCATCAACGCCCCAGATTGCGCATTGGCTCCCCCGAAACGGGGTTCTGGGAAATCGCCAGGGCACTTCGAGCCCCAACAGCTTAAGTTAGCGCTTATGGGACGGGTGACCGTATAGGGTCACCTGACCGACGATGTGACCTCATGGCGTCAGGTGATGCTGGCTGGTGCCGATCAGCCGGGCTCATCCCCACCCTAACTCCCATGTTCCTTGGCGATTGCGCACCTTCTGCGCTGCTCCGAGATTTGGCAACGCGGATGCTGTCTCATTGCTGGCAGAGGAGCGACGAGGTTGCTCAAAATCACCGTGCAAAAGGGTTCTGGTCCGGCAACTTTGAAGTTGGAAGGCAAACTGGCCGGGCCATGGGTGGAGGAGTTGAAGGGCGTCTGGCGTTCCGGCAGTGCCAGCGAAGCTGTTTTAGTCGATCTGTTTGACGTAAGTTTTGTGGACGCTTCGGGAAAAGATCTCTTGGCGCAGATGTGGCAACGAGGCGCTGATTTCGTAGCGGATTCACCTCTGATGAAGCGGGTTATTGAGGAGGTCACGAGCAGCCCCGAGGTTGAACATGGAAGACAAAAAGGAATTACCCCTTATGGTTGATGTCAGGACAGAACCCGGAGCAGCTAAAAACGAGGAGCGTGTTGAAACCATGATGGGCGGGGCGCGGCAGGCTGCTTCGGCTCCCTCACCCTCTGCCGATGTTGCTGATCTCACCGCTACGATCCAAAAGCTCCAGACCGAAAAGAAGGAGCTTTACGATCGGCTGCTACGAAAGCAGGCTGAGCTCGAGAATCTGCGCAAACGAACGGAACGCGAAAAGGAGGAATTTCGCGAACATGCTAACGCGGATCTGATCCGGGCTCTCTTGCCTTCGCTCGATGGCCTTGAGCGGGCGTTAAAGTATCGCGACAGGCGTGTCCCGGACCAGTTCTACAAGGGTTTGGAACTGATTTACCAGGGATTATTTGATATCCTGAAGAGCCGCGGCCTGGAACCGATCAAGGCGGTAGGGCAGATATTTGATCCGCATTTGCACCAGGCAGTCGGGACCATAGAAGACGACCAGCGCCGCGACCAGGAAGTGGTGGAGGAATTCCTGCGGGGATATAAGTTGAAGCACCGCCTCCTGCGGCCCTCCATGGTCAAAGTCGCCGTGACGCCGAAAAGGATTAACCTGTTGACGGAGAGGATAAAACATGACTAGTGGCTACTCCCGCGAGGAGCGCGAAGAGCAGATCGCGGCGGTGCAACGTCTGAGCAAAAAGCAGCGGAATGATAACCTGGTCAGGCCGAAATCGTTGATCGATGCCTTGGTTACGCCGGAGCCCCCGCTAGGGGCAGAGATGAAGTCTCTGGCCGAAGTCGAGTATGGCAGCCCGGTTACGAGTCTCTATCTGCGAATAGAGCCGGAGAATGTCGCCCCCCAAGAGAAGGCTCTTCTTCGATTCTTCCATTCCCTCAAGACCCGCGCTCTCGAGGAGCAGAGAGATTTCATCGAGGCGCTCCCGAAGCTTCAAAAGCAAATCCTCAGCGACGACCTAAAGGAGATAGAGGCTTTCCTCGCACAGTATTTCGTTCCTACTGGCTATCGCTCGCTCATCATCCTCAAGTCCGGCGAGCAGTTGAATCGGGTCTTCAGGCTGCCGGCGTGGACCATCGACGCTCTGGCGATTGGTGGCGATCCCCACGTCGCTCCCTTGCAAGCTGTCCTGGGAGAAAACGAGAAGGTTCTGTTCGTCGAGGTCTCCATCGGCGAAAGCCGTCTGCTGGTCTATCATCTCGGGTATCTGGAGGCTGACCAGATCACGACCTCTATGCCCAAGAAAGCGAAAACTGACGAACCGCCGTTCAAGCGAAACGAACAGCGTCGGCTGAGCCATCTGCAATGGCATCTCAAGGCCACGGCCACCCGGGCTTATTATCTTTTCCAGGAACGTTTCTGCACCGGCCTGATCCTCATGGGGGAGAGGCAGGTTCTGTCGTCGCAAGAAGAGTTTTTGCACGAAAGGCTCAGAGCGAACATCATCAGCCGCATCGATGCCTCACCGGCCGCCGATCCTCGCGATCGCCAAGAACTGATCGAGACTGCCCTGCGGGACCATAAGGCCGCGCGCGAAGCCAAGGCCATTGAGGATCTGGGCCAGTACAAACCGGGAGAGCAACTGGTTTTCGGCCTTCGCGACGTGATCGAGGCTTTGAACTCGCTCCTGATTCGAAAGCTCGTCATTGGAGAAGATGTTCGGCAGAAAGGCTACGTCTGCAAAGCTCACCACTACCTGTCGCTGGAAGAAAGGGATTGCCCGTTCTGCGGCGCGAAACTTCTTTCCGTAGAGAGCATCGTGGATGAGATGATCGAGATCGCGTACCTTCATAGCGTTAGCCTCATGATCGTCGAACATCGCCAGGACCTTCTCACTCGCTACGCTGGGATTGCCGGCGTGACTTATCCCCACCTGACCCAAGCCTGAGCGGCTGCCCCTTCGCGATTGAATTTCAGGACGTGCCGCTGTGAGGTTTATGTCTGCAAAGGGCGCGAACAGACTCGTGACTTTTTATCGTCACATGACCGTACGAGGTCATGCCCCGTCAGTTCAACGGTTTCCAATTGCATCGCAATCTACTCATTTCCCGGCTAACCTCGCAGTTACCAACAGCTTCTGGCGACCCTCAACATGGATCCGAATCTGGCAGTCCAAGTGCTCTCTCCTGAGGATGAAGTAGTACCAATGGATGTCTGTCGAGGAGCTTCAATGTATATCTTGCTCGAATACGTTACTTGGGTGCTTTTGGTCGCTGGCGTAGTCGCTGCGCTCTTGACGGTGGGTTGGGCATGCGTGGCTTTGGTTCAGATTCTCTACAGGGCCGCAGGTCGTTTATGGCCGCGATCTTCACTTGCCGCACTGAGGTTGGGCCGCCCCCTATTCGATGAGAGAGACAACCTGGTCCCCGTGAGGATTAGTACCGCCCAAGCGCGACCTGGCCTTGTCCCAGTGGATCGGTCTGGAATCGCCAGGCACAGGGACACTTGATAGGCGGAACGAAAGGGCGTCATCGAGTTCCAGTGAGAATTATGGCTGCCTGGAATGGACCTTTTGCGAGGCTTGAAATGAGATCACGAACCCCCCTTCGAGGATGGGCAAGGCAAGCACTATCGGGAGACGCGGCCAGAATCCTTCTGGTGAACAAAGATCTACGGGAGCTCGTTTATTACCTCGCCATTCTTCAGAAGCTGGGCTGCAAGGTACGAGCCAGTTCGTCCTTCGCGGAGGGAGTGCAATGCCTTGGGTGCGAGCCGTTTGACTTGATCATTTTGGACCAAGGCAGCGGTAGGTTCGAAGGGCAAGAGGTGCTCGCGCAGGCCATGGAAGTTGACGTGGAACTGCGGGTATTGGTGCTGGCGCGATCTTACAACAAAGGCTGCCATCGGGAAGCCATGCGGTCGGGTGCCTTGGATTATCTGGAGGGACCTTTGAATACGGCGGAGATCATTGCCCTCCTTGACACATTTATGCCGTGCCGGAGCGGAGCCCATGGAGCCTCGCTAAACCGCTTCAAGGGTGCAAGACCAAGTAAAGAAAGCACGAGTAAAGCGAAATCAAATTAATGTGCGCCGGGAAGAGTCAAGCCCTGGCAGGAGGAGCTAAGTGAATTATTTACAGCGGTTCAAAGTGCTGCCTGGCTCCGGGGTAAAGCTTAAGGATATCGACCCTGGATTCACGGACGATTACAAGGATCACGAGGCCGCGGATGAGGAGATTGTACAATTCCAGAACAGGCTGAGAGAGCTCCAGGTGTTGCTCTATGCGCAACGACAGCATTCGCTCCTGATCTGCCTGCAGGCAGTGGACACCGGGGGAAAGGACGGGACGATCAGCCACGTCCTGGGGGCCATGAACCCGCAGGGCTGCCGGGTGGCGGCGTTCCGCCAACCCACCGCCGAGGAACTGGCCCATGACTTCTTGTGGCGGGCACACCGGGCTGTGCCTGCCGCGGGAGAAGTTGTGATCTTCAATCGCACCTATTACGAGGACCTGCTGATCGTCCGTGTCCACAATTTGGTCCCAAAAGAGATTTGGACTCGCCGTTATGACCTCATCAACGCTTTTGAAAGGGGCCTCATCGACCACGACACCCACATTCTCAAGTTCTACTTGCACATCTCCAAAGAGGAGCAGTTGGAACGCTTCAAGGAGCGGCTGGATGACCCCAGCAAGCAGTGGAAGATCAGCGAGGCCGACTACAAGGAGCGAGCCTTCTGGGACGATTACGTTTCGGCTTATGAGGACGTCCTGTCCCGGTGCAGCACCGAAGATGCACCCTGGTTCATCATCCCCGCTAACCATAAATGGTTCCGGAATCTCGCGGTGGCCCGGATCGTCGTCGAATACCTTGAGACGCTCAACATGAAATACCCCAAACCCACGGTCGATATCGAACACATTCGCCAAGAGTATCACGCGGCGAAGAAAGTGTAGGCGAGGGGCGGATTACACTCCCGAATCAGCCCCTAAGGGGGAATTCAACTTTGGCTACATCGATCAGGTTCCGTTGCGTTGACGCGTCCCTCCGGCCGGACCACGAAGCTTTCTTGTTCCGGCTCTATGCCAGCACGCGACAGGAGGAGATCGCCGCCTGGGGCTGGAACCCCTCCCAGCAGGAAGCCTTTCTGCGCATGCAGTTTACCGCGCAGCGCCGGTGGTATGATGTAGCCTACTTCGGGGCGGAGCATCGCATCATCCTCGAAAACAACGGGGAGAATGACGCGCCGATCGGCCGGATCCTGGTGCGGCGCGCCCAGGGTGTGATTGAACTCATCGATATCGCGCTCTTACCCGAGCACCGCAACCGCGGAATCGGCACGGCGCTACTGCGGGAGCTCATTGAGGAATCGCGGCAGTCGCGGGCAACCGTGCGGCTTCAGGTGCTCCGCAACAATGAGGGCGCGATTCGGCTTTATCGGCGGTTGGGTTTTGCCACCGTCAGCGAAGATGACGTGCGGTACCAGATGGAACTTAGCCATTGAAGAAGTCGAGAGTCAAAAGTTGAAAGTCAAGACCCTCCGCTTCAACTTTCGACTCTTGACTCCCGGCTCTTTCCTAAGGAGACCGATTCGCGATGTCCGATAACCTGAACAGCAAAACTTTTTCCGAGCATCTGCACACCAGCTTCCGAGTACCGATGCCAGGCGCCGATCCCGCACAACTGGAACTGGTGGAGGTGGTGGAGTCGAACCTTTCCCCGGCGCTGGAGCAGTTCTCGGTGTTTTTCCTGGGCCCGCCGACCTTGGGCCAGGGGATGCGCAGTCTCGAACACGACCAGATGGGGTCGTTCGATCTTTTCCTGGTGCCGGTCGCGGCGGAAGGAGACCGGGTGCGGTACGAGGCCGCGTTCGCGCGATTCCGCGAGAAGCAGGGATGACGTGTCGAGGTTACTACCGGAGGTGGTTGAACACCGCGGAATAGGACCGCGGCACGCCCGGCCCCGACGGCACGATGAAGAGCTGAAAGGATCCCAGGTCCGCGTGCCGGAAAACGTAAGTGCCTTGAGGGAGCAGACGGCCGGTGGAGGTGCTGCTAAAGGTCAGGGTGAAGGCATCGCTAAACGGTGGAATGCCGGCCATCGGCGACTGCTTGATCGAGGTCAAAACGACGGGAATCCAGGAACTATGCGCGTGAAAGAGAAACTCGCTGCCCATCAGGGGCTCGAAGGTAGTCTGGGTCATGGTAAGAAGGTCGGCCTCATCATCCCCGCCGGTCGCCAAGCCGGCGATGCCGTTCGTGGCGACCGACGCCGCAAACATACTTCCGACTTCCAAAAAGTGCCGTCTGGAAACTGCCATGGGTAACCTCCCGTGATGCACAGGGTCGCGAGCGCTTTCGCGACCGGCTCTAGCAGCGGCCTATGACCGCGGCTGGCCAAATAAGCGGGCCTTGCGACTGGTCCGCGCCCGCCCGATTGCAAACAAATTTGTACAGATTCACCTTGAATGCGTTTCTATCACAGCTTCGGTCCATTGTCTAGATCTGTTGCGCACTATTAACCACTTTGGTAGCCAACCGCTGCCTGTCGAACCATCGCCGCAACCCGCTAAGACTCTCTTAAAGATTCTTCTTGACTTCGGTTCCAGGCGGCGTAGAATCGTTTTCTCACATTCACATTGGCCGGGACGTTATTTAAGAAGGCAGCAAGACGCGGGGAGCGGATCAAGCTGTGAGGAGGAGACGCTGTGTCGGAACCCTATGTTGGTGAGATTCGCATGTTCGGTGGTAATTTCGCTCCCGTAGGTTGGATGTTCTGCGAGGGCCAACTATTGCCGATCTCGGACTATGAAACGCTATTCAACCTGATCGGAACCACTTACGGCGGAGACGGCCAATCGACGTTCAACTTGCCCGATTTGCGCGGCCGGCTTCCGCTCCACCAAGGCAGTGGATTCGTCATCGGCCAGAACGGCGGCGTCGAGCAAGTCACACTGACCGTGCCGACGATACCAGCTCACAGTCATGCTGCCTTGGCGCAGTCGTCGGGCGGTTCTTCCAGTTCGCCCGCCGGCGCGGTGTGGGCGGCCTCGAACGTCAACCAGTACTCCAGCAGCAACTCGAACGCCAATATGAACGGCGTGGGTACCACGGTGTCGGGCAGCAGCCTGCCCCACAGCAATTTCATGCCCTATCTTTGCGTGGACTTTATCATCTCGCTTTTTGGGGTTTATCCTTCGCCAACGTAGGCCGGGCCAAACGTGCCGCCCTGACGGGTGGCGTTGCAGGGTCTACCCTTCGCAAGGGTGGGCCGGACAGCAAAACTCGTACCACCGGTGCGTGGTGCGCCGTGAAGCCGCGAAACCTGAGCCGGGAGAGAGGAGAACAGTATGGGAACGCCGTACCTGAGTGAAATCAAGCTGGTCAGTTTTGGTTTCGCCCCCAAGGGTTGGGCGCTGTGCAACGGCCAGCTTCTTCCGATCAACCAGAACCAGGCGCTGTTTGCGCTCGTGGGGACGACCTACGGTGGAGACGGAAGGGTTAACTTCGGCCTCCCCAACCTCCAGGGGCGCGTGCCTATTCACTTTGGGGACGGGTTCGTGCTCGGACAATTGGGCGGTGAGCAGGCTCACACCTTAGCTGTGGCCGAGATTCCCGCGCACACCCATACTCCCGTCGGCACCAATAGCGCGCCTGACAAGCCTAGCCCGGTCGGCAACACGTGGGCAAGCGCCGCGGGAAACAACGCGTATGCCACGACGTCAAACAGCGCAATGAACTCGACGGCTATTGCGAATGCCGGCGGCAGCCAGCCGCACCAGAACATGCAGCCGTATCTGACGCTCAATTTTGTCATTGCCCTGTCGGGGATTTTCCCCAGTCAAGGCTGACGAGGGCCAAAAGCAAGGTAGGAGGAGTTCCATGTCAAACCCATTCGTGGCTGAAATTCGAATCTTCCCGTTCAACTTCCCGCCCATCGGCTGGGCGTTTTGCAACGGACAACTCCTGCCGATCAGTCAGTACACGGCCCTCTTCTCGCTCCTGGGCACAACCTACGGCGGAGATGGCAAGAGTAATTTTGCCCTCCCCAATCTGCAAGGCTCGGCGCCGATGCATCCCGGCCAGGGACCGGGGCTCTCCCTTCATGGTCTGGGCGAAACGGGCGGCTCCGATAATGTGACCTTGCTGGAGAGCGAACTGCCCTCTCACTCCCACACCGTAGGATGCAACTCGGGCGCCGGGTCTCAGGCCAGCCCGGCCGGCGGGATATGGGCGGCCTCCTCGGGGGGCAGGACACCGCCACCCTGCTATTCGGATGCCGCGCCCAATGTACAAATGAGTCCCACCGCCCTGGGTGTTGCCGGGGGAAACCAGCCCCACAACAACCTGCAGCCCTACTTGACCCTGAACTTCTGCATCGCGCTACAAGGGGTATATCCGTCCCGGAGCTGAAACTGGAAACTCGAAACTCGAAACTGGAAAATCGAAAATCGAAACTCGAAACTGGAAAATCGAAAATAGCACTATCAGCCCTCAGCAGCCTGCTCAAGCCAGGTGCTCTTGCTGAAACTACACTGCAAGGCACGATCTTCACAAGTTTCGAGTTTCGATTTTCGAGTTTCGAGACCAACCAATGGACGACCAGGCCATGGTGGCCTTTCCCCGCATGGCGGTGATTCTGCCGGAAGCCGAGCGCGGCCTGGCAAGGGTCCGGCACCTCACGCTAGAGGGCGAGGCCGCGCGCCGCGCGAGCTACGTCGCCGGCGAATACATCCCCACACCTCCCGGCGCCTACGCATTACTTTTCCTCGAAAGCGAGTCCGGCAGCAGTACCTGTATGATGAGCGATCTTAGCTACGAGCGCTCCACCTGCCTGGAAGTGGTGGAGCGCGCCCACGGCGACGTCCTGATTGCCGGCCTGGGGCTGGGGATGATCCTCCACCCCATCCTGGGAAAGCCCGAAGTCAAAAGCGTGATGGTAGTGGAAAAGTTTCCGGATGTGATCGCCCTGATCTCTCCCACGCTGCCCAGAACCTCCAAGCTGGCGATGGTGACTGCCGACATCTTTGCGTGGACGCCGCCGCCCAGCGCGCGCTTTGACGTGATCTGGTTTGACATCTGGCCGGACATTGCCCTCGCGCGGCTGGCGGAAATGACGGAGTTGCATTGCCGCTTCGCTCCCTACCTAAGGGCGGAGAATCCTGCGTGCTGGATGGAATCGTGGCATCGGCAGGAAAGTGAGCGTATACTGGGGCACACTTCCGCGGCCTCGGAGTAAGGCCCACTGGCTTGCTTTGCTTGCCACTCACCTTATTCCGAGCGCCCATCGAGATTCGGACTTGAGGTAAAAGCGAAGCCGGACGAATCCCCGCCACCCAACCTTGGCGCGACGGTAAGAAAATGGAAAGGGGCAACAAGATGCCGCGATCATATTCCCGCTCTGTCCTCGGAATCACATACTCCGCATCCGCCCGCCGGGTGGGATTGGCCGCGTTTGCAGCCGCGCTCTTGCTCTGCGCCGTCAGCCTGATGGGCGGCGGGCGACGAGCATTTCCCGGAGGCATTCGAGCCCTCGCGGCCGGCCCGCAGGGGGCCGGAATGCCAACGGCCACGACGCCCCCAGTTCCCGTAGTGCGCCACGCCCAGTTCCAAGCGCCTCGCCAGGTTTCTGCTACTTACGACGGACTCACCAGCGCGGCCCAACTCGTGGCCTCGGGTGCCGTCCGGCCCTTGTCGCTGGCGACGGAAGATTTCAACGAGGACGGCTGGCCGGACCTGGTGGCCGGCTATGCGACCGGTGACGGCGATGGGGTTGTGGTTCTGTATTTCGGCGACCGCGACGCGTACGCTCCGGAGAAGCCCGAAACGCTGGCGGGCATTGCTCAGAACCGCTTTCCCCTTCCGTTTCTGAGCGAAGCCCGCGCTTTTACCTTGCCGGAGGCGCCCGATTTCCTCGCCGCCGGCGATTTCAACAAAGGCGGCAACCCCGGCCTGCTGGTGGGCGCGCGCGGAAGCCAACAGCTTTACATTCTGGCGGGCGATGGGCGCGGCGGGCTTGGCACTCCGCAGGCCGTGGTGCTGCCGGGCAGGCTGACCGCCTTGGCCGCCGGCCATATCGGCCGTGAGGACTCATGGCCGGACGTGGCCGTGGGGGTGGTGGGAAGCAACGGACCCGAGTTGCTGGTTTTCAAGGGCGGGCGGGGCGGGCTGTTTGCGCCGCCCGTGGCATACTCGCTCGACGCTGAAGCCACAAGCCTGAAGATCGGCAACCTGGACGACGATCCTTATGGCGATGTGGCGATTCTGGCCGGCGGCAGCCTGTCGATTCTGCACGGCCAACTCTGGGGACCCGGGGCGGCGAGCGGCGTGCCACGGAGCGCCGCGCCGGAACTGGAATCGGTCCCCGCTGCCGGCGGTGCGACGGCCTTCGCCATCGGGGATTTCATTTGGGAACGCAACAACCGGATGGAGATCGCGGTCCTCGCGGGTGGCGGAGTCCAAATCCTATCGCGTGGGACGCCTGACAAGCGCCCCGTCCCCGTCGCCCAGATCCGAGCGGCGAGACAGGCCATGGCCCAGTTGCGGATGGCCCGATTGAAGGCCGGTACGCCGCCGCCCGTGCCGCGAGCGTGGCAGCCGGGCGCGACCCAACCCTGGCAGGTGGCGCAAACCATCAATGTTCCCGCAGCCGGCTCGGCATCCGATCTTGTGGCCGTCGCCACGGCTTTGCCTGATCGCGCTCCCCAGAGCGTATTGCTTGTGGGGGCTTCGGCGTCACACCTCCATCTACTCACGGAGCCGCCCGGCCCGACGAACGCCAACCCGACCTATGGCTCGGGGAACTCCACGAGCTCCACCTCCGGGGTCGCACCGCAAAGCGCGGCTTCCTGGTCGGACGACGCGGTGGCCACCGGCGGCACGACGGCAGCAATCCTGCCCATGCGCGTCAATGTTTCCGCACAGCCCGGACTGGTAGCCTTGAATCAAGGTCAGGGGGCGCCGCTGGTGATGAACGGCCCGTCGGGCGACCCGATCACCGTCACCACCACCACCGACAGTGCCAGTGACACCACGTGCCAGAGTTCGGGCGGAAATTGCAGCTTGCGCGGGGCCATCATCTATGCCAACGCGCACTCCGGAACCACCATCAATATCCCGGCTGGCACCTACACGCTCACCATTGGCGAGGAATCCGACCCAGATGGCGACGACGACCCGAACGCCAATCCTGCCTATGGCGATCTCGACATCAACGCCAGCATGACCATCGCAGGTGCGGGGGCGAGCAACACCATCATCCAGGCCAACTTTCCCACCGCTGACGGCCAGGACGGCAAGATTTTTGGCGTCAACCAGCTTGGTAATGAAGATGGCATCCAAGTCTCCATCAGCGGGGTGACGCTGGAGGGGGCCAGGAATTCGGTCGGGTATGAGGACCCACTTTTCACCGAAACCGGCGGCGCAGTGGATTTCTACCTTACCGGGACCGGTACCAGTTACACGCTGAGCAGTTGCGTAATCCAGAACAACACCAACGTTCATGCCTACGGCGGTGGAATCAACGTCGATAGTGGAGCAGATTATAACGGCCTCTATGGCGGCCAGAACCATGGCACGGTTACCATCTCCAATTGCACCATCATCGGGAACACGACGCAGGGAGTTCTGAGTAGTAACTCGACCTCGGGTGCTAACTGCGGCGGCGCTTGTGACAGCGCCTGGGCCACCGGGGGCGGCGTCAATTTGTTTGCCGATATCCATAACGTGGTCATCACCAACAGCATAATCTCCAACAACAGGACCGGCACTTTGGAGACGGGGTCTTACCCGGACGAGGGTGGCGGTATCTGGATACAGCACACCAACGGCGGCTCGGTTAGTATCCACGCCACCGCCATGGGGGACAGCACCAACGGCGGCAACCAATCCGCCAGCCGAGGCGGCGGAATCAGCATCGACGGAGGAGCCAACCAGACGGTCACCATCGACCAGGGAAGCAGCTTGGTGAACAATGTTTCGGGAGCTGTCAACGCACCGACGGACGTGGCGGAAGGCGGGGGTATTTATATCGCTAGTTACGCCGCCACCTCCTTGACTCAGGTCACCATCACGGGCAACAGCCTTTCTTCCAAAGCGCCGGAGAATCATGGCGGGGGCGGGATTGCGGTAGGCGAACTAGAGAGCTACAGTGGCTCTACGGAGACAGTGACGGTGAGCGAATGCCGGATCGCGGGTAATTCCGCTGGCGCCGGCACTGGCGCCGGCCTGCACAAGGACAACGAAACGGGGACGGTGACCGCTACTGACAACTGGTGGGGCTGCAATGCCGGACCCAGCGCCAGTCCGTGCGATACGGCCGTGCTCGCCTCGGGAGGCAGCGGGACCTTGAATTTCAACCCTTGGCTGAAGCTCTCGCTTACGCCTTCGACCGCCCAGACCGTCGAAAACACCAACAGCATCAGCTTAACCGCCGATCTCAACCACGATTCGAACGGTAGCTCCGTCGGGAGCAATGTTCCGAACGGGACACCGGTAAGCTTCGGCACAACGGGCGGCATCGGCTCTGACAGTCCGACGAGTACCACGACGAGCGGCGGGACGGCCGGCTCGACCTTTACGGCGAGCACCCTCGGCAGCGGCACGGTAACCACCACCGTTGACGCCCAGCTCGTCTCGACGCCGGTCACGGTCTACATACCGGTAACCATCGCCTCGTCGCCGAGCAGCGAGTCCTTCATCGTCACGGGTTCGCCTGGATGTGCGACCGGCACCTATAGCACGCCGCAAACCCTGGATTGGTCGGTCGCCTCGTGCACGGTGCAGTTTACCTCGCCGGTGAACAACGGGACGGGCGCTCAACTCGCCTTTAACGATTGGGCGGACGGCAACACCAACAACCCGCGCACCATTAGCACCCCGGCCTCGGCTGCTACCTTCACCGCCAACTTCGTACAACAATACCAGTTGAGCACGGCGGTCTCGCCCGCCGGAGGCGGCTCCGTGACCGCGCCGGCTTCGGGGACTTACCTGACCTCCGGCGCCGCGGTGACCCTCTCGGCCACCACCAACCCCGGGTACACTTTCACCAACTGGAGCGTGACCTCCGGCGCGGCGACGTTCGGCAATGGCAACTCAGCTTCGACCACGGTGACGTTGTCCTCAGGCCCGGCGACGGTGCAGGCGAACTTCAATGTGGGAGTGACAGTCACCACCTCGCCGGGAGGACTGAATTTTACGGTGGACAGCACGAGCTACCCGAGCGGGACGACGGTGTACTTAACGCCAGTGGTAGTGCATCAACTGGGCCTGCCGACCCCACAAAGCGGCGGCGCGGGCACCCAATATGCCTTCACCACGTGGTCCGACAGCGTAACCAGCAACCCCCGCTCGATCATCGTAAGCGTGCCCGCCAGCTATACGGCGGATTTCACCACCCAGTACCAGTTGACCACGGCGGTCACGCCTGCCGGGGACGGCACCGTGACCACGCCGGCGTCGGGAACGTTTCTAAACTCCGGCGCCGCCGTGAGCCTTTCGGCTACGCCCAACACCGGATACACTTTCCACACTTGGAGCGTGACCGCAGGCTCAGCGACGTTCGGCAATGCCAGCTCCGCTTCCACCACGGTAACATTGTCGTCGGGGCCGGCGACGGTGACCGCGGACTTCCAGGCGACCAACTTCGGGAGCATCAACGTCTGCCCGGGGGGACAGACCACTCCCGCACCCTGTAGCCAGACGCTCACGCTGAGCTACAGCGTCAACAATGACACCACGTTCGGCGCCATTAACGTCCTTACCCAAGGCGCGCCCAACCGGGATTTCACCCTGAATAGCACGACTTGCACGGGTACGATAACGGCGGGGAACTCCTGCACGGTGGGCGTCAAGTTTGCTCCGCTCGCGCCCGGATTGCGCATGGGCGCGGTCCAGCTCACGGACTCCTCTGCCAACTTGCTGGCCACCATCTTCGTTCAAGGTGAAGGCCAGGGGCCAGCCTTGGCATTTGGCCCGGGCGTTCAAACCACGGTGGGCAGCGGGCTGAGCGGCCCGTGGGGTGTGGCCGTGGATGGAGCGGGTGACGTCTTCATCGCGGATAGCAACAACAGCCGGGTGGTGGAAGTTCCGGCTGGGGGCGGTGCCCAGACCACTCTGGGCAGCGGGCTGTCTAAACCGACCGGGGTGGCGGTGGATGGAGCGGGCGATGTCTTCATCGTGGATATCGGACTCAATCAGGTGGTGGAAGTTCCGGCCGCGGGCGGCGCCCAGACCACGGTGGGCAGCGGGCTCAGTTCCCCCTACGGGGTGGCGGTGGATGGAGCGGGCGATGTCTTCATTGCGGATGTCGGACTCAATCAGGTGGTGGAGGTTCCCGCCGGGGGCGGCGCCCAGACCACGGTGGCCAGCGGATTGAGTTCCCCCTACGGGTGGCGGTAGATGGAGGGGGCGACGTTTTCATTGCCAATGCCGGCGCCAATCAGGTGGTGGAGGTTCCGGCCGGGGGCGGCGCCCAGACCACGGTGGGCAACGGACTGAGTTCCCCCTACGGGGTGGCGGTGGATGGAGCGGGCGATGTCTTCATTGCGGATAACGGCAACAGCCGGGTGGTGGAGGTTCCGGCCGGGGGCGGGGCCCAGACCACGCTGGGCAGCGGACTGAGTTCCCCTTACGGTGTGGCAGTGGATGGGGCCGGCGACGTCTTCATTGCAGATTTCGGCGCCAGCCAGGTGGTGGAGGTCCAGCGCTCCGAGCCGCCGACATTGAGTTTTGCTACGACTCTCGAGGGCAACACCAGTACCGACAGCCCGCAGTCAGTTACGGTGCAAAACATCGGCAACCAGTCACTGAATGCCGTCTCGCCCGGCCTGAGCATAGGTTCGACCTCTTTTGTGCAGGTGGCAGGCTCGGGCGTCCCCCCCGATTGCACCAGCAGCTTCGCGCTGGCGCCCGGGGCAAACTGCAACTTGAGCGTCAGCTTCACTCCGCATACGACCGGCAACATCGTAAGTGCGGCGACGTTCACTGACAACGCCCTCAATGCTGCTGCCGCTAGTCAGAGCATTACGCTGCAAGGCTCAGGGCTCACCACGCCCACGGTGACGTTCACGGGAGCGCCGGCAAGCGCCCCCTACCAGGGGACGTTCACGGTGGCGAGCACCACGAACAGTTCGAGCCCCCCGGTGTACACATCGAGCGGGTCGTGCACCAATGTCGGCACGCTGTATACGATGACAAGCGGGAGTGGCGGGTGCTACTCGATCGTAACGTGGGCTGCGGACGTTAACTACGCCTCGGCGAGGCTGATCCAGAGGACCAGGGCCAGCAAGATCGCTCCGACGGTGACGTTCACGGGTGCGCCGACAAGCGAGGCTTACCAGGGGGCATTCACGGTGACGAGTAACACGAACAGTTCGCGTTCGCCGGTGTACACGTCCAGCGGGCCATGCTCCAATGTCGGGACGCTATATACGATGACAAAGGGGACGGGCACCTGCACCGCGAAGGTAACTTGGGTTACCGATGCCAACTACCTCAGGGCGAGCCTGACCCAGACGACCACCGCCAGCAAAATGGGCCAGACGATCTCGTTCACGACGGGGGCTCCGACGACAGCGAGCTACAAAAGCACTTTCTCTGTCGCCGCCAGTTCCACCTCTGGGCTAAGGGTGTCGTTGTCGTTGGCTGCGGGCAGCATCTGCTCACTGGGAACGCGGACGACGGCGGGCGGAGTGACCAGTGCGACGGTGACCATGCTGGGCGGCACCGGAACCTGCACTATTAACGCCAACCAAGCCGGTAATACCGACTACAGCCCAGCGCCCCAAGAACAAACTTGGGCCGCAGCTCTGAAGATCGGCCAGACGATCGCGTTCACGACGCCGGCTCCGGCGACGGCCAGCGTCAACAGCACTTTCCCGGTGGGCGCCGATTCCAGCTCGGGACTGACGGTCGGGTTGTCCGTGGATGCGGGCAGCACGGGCGTCTGCAAGCTGGGACCACGGACGACGGTGAGCGGGGTGACCAGCGCAACGGTGACCATGCTGAAGGGCGCCGGAACCTGCAGCATTGACGCCAGCCAGGCAGGTAACGGCAATTACACCGCGGCGGCCGGACAACAAACTTCGGCCGTAGCTCAGTAGATCGGCCAGACGGTCTCGATCACGAAGCCGGCACGGTCGAGTGCGAGCTATAACAGCACTTTCCGAGTGGCAGTCAAATCCACCTCCGGGCTGACGGTAGCGTTGTCCGGGGATGCGGCCAGTCCGGGTGTCTGCTCGCTGGGAACGCAGACGCGAAACTCTAAGTGCTTTGGCTGTTAGCAGTTACAAGCCTCTGCCGCGATGTTATCCTAACCACCGCAAGCCCTTGTGGTGCTAGGACTTAGGGTTTGGCTAGGCCATTTTCTTGCCGACTTAAGGGCTTTTGCGACCCTTCCAAAGGCCCGGTTAGGAAAGCCCCGGTTTCGTGAAACCCTGCGGTTGATGGTCGCGAACTCCCTGCCTTCCTTGCTTTTGCTCTTCCTAACCCTCTTCAAAATCGGTCATGCTCAGGGCGTTCGAAAACGCAGGTTTCACAAAACCGCGAGGCCAGGACGGAACCGCCCCGACTCTTTCATGCCGAGCATCTATCGTGCTTTACTCCGCGCATGGGTCTACCGCGCCCTTCGCCGGCTCGCCTCGCTGAGTGATCTGGTGCAAGCCCTCCGGGAAAATCCCGCCGTGCTGGAAACCATTGGCCTGGACCCGCTCGGCGACATCCCTCTGTCGAGCGCTTCTCGGACTGGCTGCGCTCCGCCCCCCACCACTCCTTGCAAGACATCCGGATTCGGCTTCTGCAAGCGCTCTTCGCAGAGGGCGCTTTCACCGGTCGCACCTTGGCCCTCGATGGTTGCCCCCTCCTCTCGTCGGTCCCGGAGCGGGCGAAGGGAATCGGACCCTCGTCTTCGGTTTGGAAGACCGAAGCTCTACCATTGAGCTACACCCGCTTGGAGCGGTCAGCGGGAATCGAACCCGCGCCCCGACACTGGCAATGTCGGATTCTGCCACTGAACCATGACCGCCAATCTTGGTGGATGCGGGGGAAGTCGAATCCCCACTCTTGGTTTGCAGGACCAATGTGCTCCCGTTAAACACTACGCACCCAAAAGCTTGGTGCCCAGTCCGGCTTGGGATTCCGGGACCTCTGGTTTGTAGGACCAGCGCTCATAACCCATCTGAGCTAACCGGGCAAATCTTGGTGGGAGTGGAGGAACTTGAATCCTCAACTCGCCGGGTAAGAGCCGGGTATGTTGCCACTAACACCTCGCTCCCACGTGGAGCCGGCGCCGCGAATCGAACGCGGGTTTCGTCCGTACCGGGGACGCGCTCTGCCACTGAGCTACGCCGGCTGGAAGCCCTGATCGGATTTGAACCGATGACCTGCTCCTTCGGACGGAGCCGCGCTGGTCCGCTGCGCTACAGGGCCGAAAATTGGGGTAACTGACGGGAGTCGAACCCGCTAGCACCTGATTCACAGTCAGGCCCCGCACCGTTTGGGTTCAGTCACCGTGGAGCTGCGACGGAGAATCGAACTCCGGTCTGCTGGTTACGAGTCAGCGGCTCTACCACTGAGCTATCACAGCCTGGTGGGGCCACCGGGATTCGAACCCGGACTTCTCCGCTTAAAAGGCGGGTATGCCGCCGGTAACATCTTGGCCCCGCGATTTGGCTCCGGCCCTCCGAATCGAACGGAGATCATCTCGGTTAACAGCCGAGCGCACGACCGTTGTGCTAGACCGGAATATTCAACTTGGTACCGGGCCGAGGACTTGAACCTCGATGTTGCGCTAATCGGGCGCACATCTTGCCGTTAGATGAGCCCGGCATGGAAGGCGCGGTGAGACTCGAACTCACATATTGCCAGCTTAGGAGGCTGGTGGCCGATCCGATTGGCCGCACGCGCCCACAATCCTGGTACCCCCGCGAGAACTCGAATCCCGATCTCCACGTTCGTAGCGTGGTGTCCTATCCTTTGAACGACGGAGGCAAAACTTTGGTAGTGGTCCAGAGAATCGAACTCTGCCGTGCACTCTGATCCGGGGCAATTACAGGCTTATAAGGCCCGCCCGCACACCAGTGCTGACCACTATGGAGGCGCGGCTCGGAATCGAACCGAGGTTGTCTGCTTTGCAGGCAGATGCCTATCCACTTGGCTACCGCGCCATGGCAGGAGCAGTAGGAATCGGACCCACGCCTACGGTTTTGGAGACCGCCGCGCTGCCACTACGCCATGCTCCTGTGCTGCTTGGTCTTTCAGTTGTCAAAGAGCAAGAAAAAAGCCCGCTTTTTAGGGCGGGCTGTTTTGGAATCCGATTGTGCTCTGGATTCTACCCACCCCCGCCGCGTCCTGGATTGGTCGCCATGATGGTGTTATCCGTGACGTGCCCAAAGGCGCACACAAATATGCCGTACGGCCTACCTTGCCGTTCGCGCATCGTTTCGGGTTTAAGGAATCTCGACATTCTCAACTCTGGAGCTGACGACTGGATTTTAACCAGTGATCTCCTGCTTACAGGGCAGGCGCCTTGAACGCTTGGCTACGTCAGCAAAAGAACATTCGTCAAAGAGCAATAAAAAAGCCCGCTTTGTCGGCGGGCTTCTTAGAATCCGAACTGTGCTCTGGATTCTACCCACCCCCGCCGCGCCCTGGATTTGTCGCCATAATAGTGCAACCGGCCTGCCAGGTGACAAATATGCAATGCGACCGATCTTGTCGGTCACATCGTGCTTCGGGTTTGGGGAATCTCAACATTGTGAACTCTGAATCTACCAATCTGTTATTCTCCGCCAGTTGGAATCAAAATGCAAGCAAAGAATATTAGGTTCGGGCGGCTGGACTTGAACCAGCAAAACCGAGGGTTTAAGCCTCAGATGTCTGCCGTTGCATCACGCCCGGAATGGTGGCGGAAGGTAGAGGATTTGAACCCCTGCGGCGGTTACGCCGTCGCCGGTTCTCGAAACCGGAGCCTTGCCTGACTCGGCCAACCTTCCGTGGCGGAGGGAGCGAGATTCGAACTCGCGGACCTTGCGGCCTCCTGTATTCAAAGCAGGTGCCTTAAACCGCTCGTGCCATCCCTCCGTGAACTGGCGGAAAGGGCGAGGGTCGAACTCGCAACGGCTTTACCCGCACACGCTCTCCAGGCGTGCCGCTTACCATTCGCGCACCTTTCCGAATCTGGCGGAGAGAGTCGGATTCGAACCGACGACGCAATTGCGTTCCGCGTTAGCAGTGCGGCGCCTTAAGCCACTCGGCCATCTCTCCAAATCTTGGTGCCCATGAGAGGATTCGAACCTCCAACATCCGCCATCTCAAAGCGGCGTGTCTGCCAAGTTGCACCACATGGGCACTGGTCCGGTCGGTGAGATTCGAACTCACAGCAGGCGGCTTCTGAGACCGCTCCGTCTACCAGTTGCGGCACGACCGGAAGTCTTGGTGGGAGAGGAAGGATTCGAACCTTCGACGTTTGTTTGCCCAAGGGCTACCGGTTTTACGGACCGGCGCAACACCGCCATCGTTGCCGCTCTCCCGTGCGCCGAGAGGGAATCGAACCCCCAGGAAGGAGTTTTGAGGCTCCCGTGTCTGCCAGTTGCACCATCGGCGCAAATAAAAAAGGCCACCTTTTTAGGGATGGCCTTCTCGAGCAACTATCTTCTCGAATTACCTTACACGCCACCCCCGATTTGCAGGCTGAGATAACTCAGCGAAAGGGATGACGATAATAGGGCCTGTTTCCGCACGAAGGAATTATAAGGGTGTGCCATACTAAAGTCAATAAGTCTCATCGCGTTTGCACAGCTCCTGCCCGGCAGCTCGCTAGAATTAGTGCTCCGGCCCACGCTCGGGATTTGGCCTGGGAAGTCGCCTACCCATCGACAATCGTGGCGTTTGGTTCGGTTCCGGCGTGGAAGGGCGTTTCGGGCACAATCCCGTTTGGCTGGTGTGGAAGGCCGATTCCGCTGTCGGCAAAAACAAAATCTGCCTCTTACCCGTGGTTTTCGGTGGCACGCGAGGAGCGGCAATCGCAACCACGGCTGACTACCGAGCGGCAGAGTCACAAGCCCCATGCAGGTGGGCGAGGCGATGCGAACAGGGCGGGGATCTCTGCCCTGAATCCTACAAAATTTCTTGGGCATGAATCACATTCCGCAAAACATCCAGATGGCTATCCCACGCTCGACGCGCTTACGGCTCCTTTTCCTGCATAATGTGTGCCGCGACTAACCAGAAGCTCTGCGACTTGATCACAACAAAAGTATCGACCTGTGAAAATGAAGGGATACGCTCCACGTCGGCAAGCAGGATTCCTTCCGCAAACCGCCAAGACACTTGCACTGCGGCGATATCCGGTCGAAGAAACCGAATACGGCCGATTGTGACTGTTGGTGGTGAGGTATTCCCCGGGAATTCCAAACCATCGCCTAAACGTTTCGAAGATATCGTCGCTTCGCGGCGATGACGTTCCAGCAAGACCGAGCGTTGGTCAAGGGGCGTTCTGACTGAAAGGAACACTTCTGTGCTGCCGTCTTTCAAGGCCTGAAGAAATGCTACTGACGGACCCGGAGCAACAACAAAGTCTGGTCATCCTTCTGCGCACCGTGCTGCCATACCTCCGCCATAACCACTTCCCAAATCTGCGATAGCGGCTGTCCTGCGTGTTTGGTCAGCAGTTGCTCCAATCGTGCCAGACCAAACTCCTCGTCAGCATGGTTGACCACTTCCGTGATGCCATCGGTGAGCAACAAGAACATGTCCCCCGGCGAATAGCTCACGCGTTTACTGGCATAATCGCCGCCCGGAAACAAACCCACGGGGAATTGTTCCATAGAAAGCCGCGTCGTATCGCCCCTGCAATGGCGATAATGCAGGATAGGCAGATGCCCGGCTATCGCGTACTCGGCTTGCGACGAGCCGTTGAACTGGAGCAGGGCCACAGTGGCGTACATGTCTTCATCCTTGACGGCAGGCAGCACGCGGTCTGCACTTTCGAGCAAAGCGGCTGGCTTTTGATGGAACTGAAGAGAGACCCGCAGTGCTGCCTTTAGCATTCCCATAAGCTGGCCAGCGGCTAGTCCGTGTCCTGAAATATCGGCGACATACGCGAGCAGACCTCCATGGTCGCTCTCGATGAGGTCGATCAAATCGCCGCCCATCGCCGTACTAGGAATTGATTTGCCGTAGACCTCGAAGCGTGAAGTCTGGAGGGAAATGTCTGGCACCAGTCGGGCTTGAATCCCGTGCGCAAGGGATAGCTCAGTCTGCATGCGAACATTCGCCAACCCCTCGTCAGTCACGAACAATAACAGCAGGCGAAAACCGAGAACTCCACAGATCCAGATACCGATCGAATCAAACAGAACTCGTGCCTTCATTGCTTGCGGGATCGGCCAAGGTGAGAAGATAAGCGAAATGGAATAAGTCAACAAGTCTAGCCGACTCCAGCCAATACCCGACAACCCGGCTGCGATCCAGATAGCCCCGCACGTCGTAAGCGCAACGATGACGGCCAGAAAGATCGGGCGAACTCTTTTGATTTTCGCAACAAGAATGCCTACTGCCGCCGAGCCAAATAAAGCCGGCCAGAAAAAACCTCGGCCCAGGGACTGAAAATTGAGTTGCAGAAGATCGGCAGCGAAACCGACTACGGCGCTAATGAAGAATGTCCCCACGAGCAGGCTTTTCATGCGGCTTATCGGTAGAGCCCGCCAATAAGGATTCGAGGCACTGGGAAATGCGGAAGCTAGAAGAGCCTTCCATTTTTGAAGCCTTTTATTCATAGGTGGACTTTATTTAGCAAATTTACCTCTTTTGCTCCTGCATATTGTGCGCAGCGACTAACCAAACGCCTTGCGACTTGATCACAACATAAGTATCGACCTGGGAAAATGAAGGGATACGCTCCTCATCGGCAAGCAGGATTCCTTCCGCAAATCGCCAAGACACTTGCACTACGGCGACATCCGGTCGAAGAAACCTAATACGGCCAATTGTGACTGTTGGTGGTAGGGTATTCCTGGATACTATCTCGAAGGCGTCTGACCAGAGCTTTTCGTTCTCATTACGTCCAGATGGTAGGTGCAGTTCGCCGAAGCGGTCCACGATTTCCACGTCCGGTGTTTCAAGCGCGGCTAGTCGCTTTGCGTCGAGATCTTGATATGCCTCGACCCACCGTGAAATCAGCATACGAATCGCGTCTTGTTCGCTCGCCGTCGAAGAGGGCCGATGATACCTGGCAAAAACCAAGGAGGCTAAGAACAGCACACAGGTAATTACGCGCCATGCCACGTTGAAGAACTTGTTACGCATTTCTCATCCTCACTGTGCCTGTCTCAAATTTGGAGTGATCGAAGCTTGGCGTCCCCACCGACCGGAAACCTCGTTAGACACACCGGCACCCTTTTTCGGAATGCCAGAGAATACGCAGGCGTCATGCGCGAATGTCTAGCAAACCTGCGTGCGTGCTCTGCGGGTAAGTTGCCGCAACAACTGTCTGGTGAACACACCACAGCAGCGGAACTTGACCCCTTCGTTCATCAGCGCAACCAGCAGGTTTTCACCCTCCTGGCTGATGACTGTCAGGTTCTTCAAATCGACAACGAGTTCGCGGCCCTTCAGGTTCTGCCTGGCCTTTTCGCACGTGCTTCTGAGTTCCGCTGTCCAGGGCGCGATGAGCTTGCCTTCTAACACCAGCCGCCGCTCGTTGCGCAGTTCAATGATGGAAATCCTCAACATTGCCGTTTCCTCGCACTTAGAGGAAGGCAATGCACGTGCCAAACGCAAGAGGGTGCAAGTGATGAGTTTTCAATACGGGATCGGAAAGGTATGTGTTGACAGTCAATTATGTCAAAACACGATTGACAGCTCGTTAAGTAGAGGGATTCGGGAGTGGGTTGCTGGGTGCGCTCATCAGAGGATCATTTGGCACGGCGCAGTCTGAGCGCGAAAAGGCAGGCGGTTTCAGGCATACTGTCGGGGGTCTATTCCGAACTTCTTCATTCGCGCAAGTAAGGTCGTGCGATTGATCCCCATTCGTGCCGCCGCTCCATCTGCCCCACCGACCCTCCCCTTGCTTTCAGTAAGTGTGCGCACGATTTCTTCGCGCTGTTTCCTGGCAAATTCGTCGGCACGATCTTTCTTGCCGTTTAGAGCACTGATTGTTTCTTTGACGATTCGGGCAATGTCGTCTCCCGCCGGGTGTGCGGCAGTCGCAGTTGGCGTGTCTGCGATCGGCCGGCGCAGCTCTGAAAGCGGCGCCTCCAGCGACTTGCCGCGCGTAAGGATCACCGCGCGCTCAATGAAGTTCTCCAGTTCGCGGATGTTGCCCGGCCATTCCCAAGCCGTTAGTCCCTTCATTACGGCAACAGGGATGGCGTCGATTCTCTTCTGCATTTGTTTGGCAAACTTCTGGACGAAGTAACTCACCAGCAGGGGAATATCTTCACGGCGGTCCCGTAGCGGCGGAATACGAATCGGAAACACGTTCAACCGGTAGAACAGATCGCTGCGAAATTCGCGGTTGGCGACCATCTTCTCCAGATCGCGGTTCGTTGCCGCGATGAGGCGGATGTTCACTTTGCGGGTATGAGTACTGCCCAGGCGTTCAAATTCCCGCTCCTGCAATGCACGCAGCAGCTTCGGCTGGATTTCGCTCGGAATATCTCCTACTTCATCCAGGAAGAGGGTGCCCTGGTCCGCGACGGGTTTGACGGTTCTCGTAGCGGCGGGTTTACCCCGCCATCTGGCGTTGCAAAAGCGCTGGTTTCTCGGCTGATCGCCCCGCTTCACCCCGCAGCTTCTTGTAAGTCTCGGAAGACAGCCAATTTGTGATCATTTTTTGAAAGGCGGGGACATTCATGAACCGAATGAAGATATCCTCGTTCTGGTCTATGCGTTCCACGAAGAGAGTTTCGAGCAGGTTCTTGAAGACAAGTTCAAACCTGTCGCTGGAATTTGCCATTGCAGCTCGCCTCAGCCCTTCGTCGAGGGCGGCGACCTCGACGATTTGATCGAAGAACAGTTGGTCCGCCTGGTTGAAATCCGTCCCGAATCTCTCGTTCAGAATTGTGATCAACTGTGACAGCGCCACACGTTCTTCCCGCAGGAGTCCGCTTCCTACCTCGGAAGGCCCATCCAATCGCCTGGCCGTACCTTCCTTGAGGTCAATCGAACCTTCGCTGATCTTCTGCAGGCGGTAGTATTCCAACCGCACTTCGTCATCGAATTGATAATCTGGCCCGCTCCGTCGCCGGGGCAGCTTGGCAGCGAGGTGGCGGAGGAACACGTAGAGTTTTTCGAGGTCGGTGTCCTGGTAGGGAATCACTTGGCTCAAGAAACTGTAGAGATTGCGATACGCGTATAGTTTTCCGCGCCACAGTTCCGCTTCCTCCTCGTTTTCCCGCTTTCGCACCGTAAAGCGCGATACCGCAGGGTCAAGAGCCACGTTCATGGCTTGATGGTCAGCCGCGCTCTGCCACTGCTTCGGCTTGAAATAGACCTTACAAAACCGCTCTAATTCCTCCGCCAGATAGATGCCGGAAGCATCCAGCTCCGCTTTGATCTGATACATACGGGCCGGATCGACTTCCTCGCCCATTTCGGCGCCTTCGTAGTAGGTCTTGAAAGCCTCCCAGATCTCCGCGCGATCGTTCACGAAATCCAGAACGAAGGTGTCTTCCTTGAGCGGGTGAATACGATTGAGCCGCGACAATGTTTGCACGGCCTGAAGGCCCGCAAGTCGCTTATCCACGTACATCGTGTGCAGCAGTGGCTGGTCGAATCCCGTTTGATACTTTTCCGCCACCAGCAGCACATGGTATTCCGGCGAGCCGAACTTCTCCGGCAACTCCTTTTCCTTAATGCCCTGGTTCATCCCCTCTTCGGTGTATGACACCTCTTTCGCCTTGAGGTCCAGCACCGTACCCGAAAACGCCACCAGCGTTTTGATTGGGTAACCTTTGGCCTTGATGTACCGGTCGAAGCTCTGTTTGTAACGGACCGCCTCGAGGCGCGAGCCCGTTACCACCATGGCCTTGGCGCGGCCCCCGATTTTGTGGCGAGTGGAATGTTCGAAGTGCTCCACCATCACTTCCGTTTTCTGCGCAATATTGTGTGGGTGCAAGCGCATAAAGCGCGCCAAGGCGCTTGCCGCCTTCTTACGTTCAACGTTCGGGTCATCTTGGCACGCCTTTAACAGATGGAAGTAGGTGGCGTAACTCGTATAGTTCTTCAGCACATCCAGGATGAACTCTTCCTCGATTGCCTGGCGCATGGTGTATTTGTGAGTCGGTTGGCCATCGCGGCCAAAGAATACGAACGTCTTGTGCTTGGGCGTTGCCGTAAACGCAAAGATACTCAGATTTGCCTGGCGCGCGCGTTTGGCCATGCTGCGGAACAATTCCTCCATGTCCTCTTGGCCCTCTTCCTTGGCGCGCTTCTTTGCTGCCTGTCGAAGATCCTCTCCGCCCAATACACCCTTTAACTCGGTGGCCGTTTCGCCCGATTGTGAGCTGTGCGCCTCATCGATAATCACCGCACAATGCCGTGTGGGCAGCGTGCCCGTTCCGACCTCTCCGCGTTTCTCCGCCATCTTGAGCAATTGTTTCGATACGAAAGGAAATTTCTGAAGAGTAGTGATGATGATGGGCACGGCGCTTTCCAGCGCCTCCGCAAGCTGCTTGGAGCTTTCGTCAATTTTTTGTACAACGCCGCGCTTGTGCTCGAACTGATAGATGGTGTCTTGCAACTGCTGGTCAAGCACCACGCGGTCAGTGACCACAATGACGCTATCGAACATCCGCTCGTTCTGGGCGTTGTGCAGTGAGGCCAGCCGATGCGCTAACCAGCCAATGGTGTTGCTCTTTCCGCTCCCGGCGGAATGTTCGATCAGATAGTTGTGCCCGATGCCTTCCTGCCGGGCCGCTTCCACGAGGGTGCGGACCGCCTGGAGTTGGTGGTAGCGCGGGAAGATCATGGTCTCCTTTTTCACCTTGCGCCCCTGGTCGTCGCGCTTTTCCTCCACTTGCAGATGGATGAACCGCGCCAGCAAATCGAGCAAGCTGTCGCGCTGCAAGACCTCCTCCCACAGGTAGCCGGTCCGGTAAGTCTTTCCCGCCGGGTCAACGGGATTGCCCGCCCCACCGTTGCAGCCCCGGTTGAAGGGCAAAAAGTGTGTTGCCGATCCCGCCAAGCGCGTGGTCATGAACACCACCTCGGTATCCACAGCAAAGTGCACCAAGGTACGTCGCTTGAACGT
>CAVQYM010000007.1:0-433495 GCA_963718175.1 uncultured Acidobacteriota bacterium | reverse complement strand
GACCACCGGCGAAGATTCCGGCAGATTCGGCTTGACATTACAGGGCTGGCGGCGGGGCCAAACGTCATTCCCCACGGGCTGGTTACTGCGCAGCAGGGTCCCGCGACATTTCAGCGCGAGGACGTGCTGTTGACTAGCGCGCTGCAGGTCCACCAGACGCAGCCGGGCGATTCCACGAATCTCTATTACACCGTGGACTCAGGCGCGGGTACGACAATCAGCGTGTGGGTTGTGGCCTAGCGGTCAGGGGAGCCTGAATCAGGTTTTCAGGGAGTCGGCAGACTCCAAGGAGGATCGATGTTACCCGATTTGAAGCTGAGCAAGTGGGACGCGCCATGTGGGAGTGTGTTTCAGAACGGTCGGAATGAAGATGTGGGAGAAGTGCAAGAAGCGCATCTGCGAGCCTACTGCGCATCGTTGCCGGGAAGTTGGCAGAGCTATCCCAAGGATGCGGCGGCAATGAGCCGGGCCGGTGGCGGGGCGAATGTCCGCACCTTCAGTAAAGGCGAAGCGCGGCGAATTTTTGCCCAAGCCGTGCAGACGCGCACAGCTCTGCTGCTTTCGCAAGACCGCGACTTGAACGAATTGGAAGCGCACAGGCTGGCTACGCAGCAAGTCACGAAGAGTGACCCGGCGTTGGTTGCCGAATATCGAGAGACATTGAAAAAATCTAAAGTCTGGCATGGCCATCATCGGGGCTATTTATAAAGAGGAGGCGGAATGGGCAAGAAAACGCAGGGGAGAAAAACGGGACAACGGGCGCAAGCGCCGCAAGCTCCCGATGAATTCCGAGCCGGGAGCTTGCGCTCGCAGAGATCGATCAAGCAACAGTGGCGGCTGGAGTCGGCCCTGAAAACGGCCAAAGAGCTGGTAGCCATGTGGGAACGTAATCTCACAAAAGCAAAAGAGGGCGTGGCACGGAACGCGGTGCAACTGTCAGCAGGGAACAGTGCCTCGCACCGCGCCATGGAAGGTTATGTGGAGGATGTCGTCAAGGCTGAGAAGATGATCGCCGCGTTCGAGAGCCAAGTGACCGACTTACAGGCGCAGCTCGACGCACTGATTCCCAACGCCGTGCAAGCGGCGGAACGGGCCGAAGCGCAGAGAAGTTTAAGGACGCGCGTCCTGGCGCGGCTGGAGTTGGATCGAAAATTGGATGCGGCGCTGGGAACTGTCCGCAAGATTTTGCAACAACGGTCGGCGGCAACTTCCGAAATGCGTGAGGATGCGAGCGCGCTGGAATTCGAGAGCAATGTCAACCTAGACGATCAACGGTTTGCGGATTTGCTCCTCAGCCTGCCAAGCGGGATGGCATTAGAATCGCAAGCGTGGGTTAAGTGGTTTTTTGGCAGCGAAGAGAATCGAAGCTCGTGCGAGATGCGCTATGGCAATGCTGTGTTGTCCGAGACTTTGGCAAGCCATAACGCTTTTCGCTCTGGCGACTGCCCGATGCTCACCAAAGCAGAGGAAGCGGAGATAGATCGAATCATCGACTCGCAACGTCCGCCGCGCCCGCCTGATGAGGAAATGCGGAGCGCGCTTCCTTCGCCCGAGCCAGTCCCCTCCGAAAAGATTCAGTGGATGTTGGCGAGGTAGAAGTGATTTTCGGCTTCGACAGTTTGTTCGATGGATGCTCCCCGTCCGAGAGCGGGGTTACTGGCGCTGCGCCATGCCGGGACGTCCTGATCCTTCTGAGTACAAGGCGCAGCGCCGATTTTTAGAGGATTGATGCGAGGGAGTCTATCAAGCCTTCGCCGGGGCTGGCGTAAGAGAGCAAGACGCATGGCTGCCAATTGCTCTCCGGGCGCGCGGGCCACTCCTCCCGACCGATAAGCAGTTCCGGCGCAGGCTTGATGGATTCGCCTAATAGACAGAAGGAGATTATCGGATGAGTGAACACAAGCTGGCCAGCGCGCTGGACTTCCGCAACGATGTGAGCGAAGCGGATTGTTACGAACCGGCGCGCGAAGTCTTTTTGCCGAAGTCGCAAAAGTGGATTCTTCTCCGCAAGCCGAAGCCTCTGGCTTACACACTTCTCGGGGCTCCGTTGCCGGGCATTCCAGAAGGGGATACGGAGGCCGCAAGCTCTGCCGAAGGGCAACCGGAGATGAGTCCCGAAGAGACGGCGCAAGTTGCGCGTTGGCTGGCGCGGCTGTGGAGCAAGGTCTTTGTGTATCCCAAGCTCTCGCTTAAGCCGGGCGTTGATGAAATCCATCCCGACTGGATTCCTGAAGAGGATCAGCAATTCATCTGGCGTTGGATTCGCGGGGAGGTGAAAGATTCAGGCGAAAGCCTGAGTATCCTTCCTGACAGCGTGCAAGGCTGACTTGCTCTTGCTGGATGTTTTGGGACGGCGCTACGGCTGTAGGCCAAGCGCGATTCTGCGGGGCCAGATGCTTGATTTTCACCTTGATTTGGCGGCTTGCCTTGCGGTTGTGGAAAAGGCGCAGACGGGCATTCCGTAAGATGAAAACGTGATTAAGTGGTGACACATGGCTAGTAGTAGCATTTTGGGCTTGCTGCTCGAGATCGACGCGGACCCGAGCAAGGCGTCTGAGGCTTTGGAGAAGTTTGAGAAATCGACGGGGAAGAGCTTCGAGAAAGCGGCAGCGGGCACCAAACCGCTGGACACCGCGCTTCTGAGTAACCGCGAATCGGTGCGCCTACTGTCCGAAGAAATGGGCGTCCACATGCCGCGCGCGGTCACTGGCGCGATAGCGGAGATGATCCCGGCTATTGGAACGATTGGCCCGGTTTTGCTGGGGGCTTTCGCAATTCAGGAAATCCCTAAACTTGTCAGCGGGATTCGAGAGGCGGTCCAGTCGTGGGAAGGATTTGGAAAAGCAGAGCAACAGGCTATGAAAAAGGCGATCGAGGACACACACAAGCTGCACGGGGAAGTCTTGAACGTCGAGAAAGAGCTTGAGCTATTCGGGAAAAGGGAGGCCGAACAGGCCGCAATGCGGGTGCAATGGGCCGGAGAAGATGCGGACAAAGCACTGAAGAGCCTTTTGGACGCTGAGGCTAAAGTAAAGGACATCAACGCGCAAATTGCAGAGGCAAAGCGTGGCGCTGGGGCCTTCGCAGCGGGGGCCGGCAGCGCCTATGAGGGAACTCTCACGGCTGCGAAGGCAAAAGTGAATGAGTTGCGCGAGGCGTGGAAATTAGCGGAAGGCCAGGCGTTGCTGGCCCAGAAGCGGGCGGCGGAGGCCGCAGTGACGCAAGTCCAGCAGGTGGGAACGCGGATAAAGGAAGTCCTGTTTCCAATCTTCGGCACGGGTCAGCAGCAAGGTACTTTCGCAGTGGCCATCGACGGCATGACGAAGGCTATTGATGTAGATGTGAAGAGTATCAATCTGTGGGTTAATTCCTTGCAGCCAGTTCCTCTTATTTTTTCCGAAGTCGATAGACAGCTTGCGCAGACAAACAACCTTTTAGGAGAAGGCGCGGTCCGGTTTTCCCGATATGCCGTGGCTGCCTAAGCCGCTGCAAAGGCAATGCAGTCGGATACAGCGGCATCTCTTGAGCAATTAGGGACGGGCCTGCTAGGGCTGCTTGGGGCGCGCCGGGCGCAAGCGGGCGTTGAAGCGGTTTGGGAAATCGCGAGAGGAATCGCCTTGCTTGCCGAAGGCACCTGGCCGCCAAACCCTCCCGCGCTGATTGCTGCTGGGTTGCATTTCGAGGCGGCAGCGCAATACGGGATTCTCGCGGGCAAAGGCGCGGGGCATCATGGCGGCGGTGGCGCCGGCGGTGGTGGTTATCAGGGCAACGTCTATCATGCCGAATCTGGCGGCGGATCGTCTATGCCCCTCCAAACAGTTGCACCTGGCGCGGGTGGTCAGTTTAGTGGTACGGCGCGGGTTGTGGTCTTTGGAACTGACCAGGAGCTGCAAAATTGGGTTGCGGGTGCCGTGAATGGCGCGGTGCAGCGCGGCGTCACTGTGCAGGCCACAAGCTCACAGCGCGGTGCGCCGGTAGGCCATTAGGCCGGGAGCGGTTTTGAATCGCTGCTGCTTGGTTCTGAATAGCCCGGAACTGCGTAGCGCCTTGAAAGGGATTTATGAAGGTGCGGAAACCCTGATAGAGGCCGAATGGAAAGCCTTGCTCGGAGCAAGACGGCAGTTGGAATCGGGAGCGGCGAGACAGCGCCGCGATTGGCTCCGGGAGGGGCTGGCGGAATCCGGGTTAACCTTATGCCTCCAATGGGGCATCATGGACAGGCTTAAGAGCCGGGATTTTACGCCGGAAGAGTTGATAGCGGAGATCAAGGCTGCCCGCGAAAGCGGTATGCAGCCGGGGGTAGTAGAGGCCGGGGAGATTGCTTAGCGCGCGTCTGTGGGCATCTTGGCGCGAAGTTTTAGGGGATTTTGAAGGCTATCGGGAAGCGGCGCTTGTCTGGCGGCTGTGGCGCGTCAGGCAGGCGCATTTGTGTTTGTGCTTAAACCGCGTGCCATTAATTCTGGCCTATGCGCCGCGCGCCACGAATTCTAGCCCATCGAGTGACACGAATTCTGGCCGCCTACATGCCGGAACGGCCCAAGCGCAAACAGAGGGTGTATAATCGCCTGCGCCGCAGAGCCAGGATGGGAGCGCGGACGGAAGGGCTTGCGAACGAACTGGTAAGGCGCGAGCGTATTCGATAGGCTCACTGTTTGAATGCGGTCGAGAGGGAGGCCGGCTTATGCGATCCCGAGAATGCAGCCATTGGATTCCCATGCTGAGAAAACTCTTGTTGATTTACGCCCTCAGCCTGGCGCCCTTGCTGGCAGCGGATGACAGCTTACTGCAATGGATGGACGGGATCGCGCAGCAGCAACTCGCCCATCGTGAGGCCGCGCTCGCCAAAATCCACACCGTGCCGGAGGCGGAGGCTCGCCAGGCCCAGGTGCGCGCCAAAATCCTGGAGTTGCTAGGTGGGCTGCCGAACTACGATGGGCCGTTGAATACGCGCGTGACGGGGCGGGTTGACCGTCCGCGCTACACCATCGAGAAGGTCATCTTCGAGAGCCTCCCCCAATTCTACGTTACGGCTAACCTGTACCTGCCCAAAGAGGGCGGCAAGCACCCGGGGGTGCTCCGGCCGATGGGCCACTGGGAAGAAGGCAAGGCTCGAGAGCAGGTTTTGGACGCGAACCTGGCGATGAAGGGTTTTGTGGTGCTGACTTACGACCCCATCGGCCAAGGCGAGCGCCAGCAGGCCTACGATTCCCGCGTCGAGGCTTCACTGATCGGCGGCTCGACCGACCAGCATTTTCAGGCCGGCGCCCAGAGCATTCTGGCGGGCGAGGACTTTGCGCGTTATCGCATTTGGGACGCCCAGCGCGCGCTTGACTACCTGGTGAGCCTACCGGAGGTGGAGGCGGACAAAATTGGGGTCACCGGCTGCTCGGGGGGTGGAACGCTCACGACTTACATCTCGGCGCTCGACCCGCGCGTGAAGGTGGCGGCGCCCGCCTGCTACATCAATACATGGCATTACCTCTTTCCCGGACCCATCGGCGATTCCGAACAGAGCTTCCCGTTTTTCCTTTCCTCCGGCCTGGACGTTGCCGATTACATCGAGCTTTTCGCGCCTAAACCCTGGCTGGTCGTATCGACGGTCGGCGATTTCTTTCCCATCGACGGCGCCCGGCATGCCTATCAGGAAGCTCTGGACTGGTACCGGCTTTTCGATGCTGAAAACAAGATCAGTTGGGCCGTTGGCCCCGGACCCCACGGGATGCCGCGGGAGGTCCGCGAGGATATCTACGAATGGATGATTCGCTGGCTGAAAGACGGCAAGGGTAACTTCCGTGAAGAACCCTTTGACTCGACGCCGGATTTCGACCTGCTCGCCGCGGAGACAGGAGAAGTGGCGGGGCGCCAAGTCTACCAAGTGATCGCCGACGGCTTCCACCAGAGGATGAGCCAGGGCAGTACGGAACAGTTGCAGGCGGAGATTCGCAAGTGGGCCGGAAGTCCCACGGGCCGCGCGCCCTCCGTGCGGGTGGTGAACGACACTCCCGGTGACGCCTTCCGCACCCAACAACTGGCGCTGGAAGTCGAGCCGACCTTGGAGATCTCCGCGACTTTGTATGTCCCGAACGCACCGGGGAGGAAGCCCGCAGTCCTGCTGGTCGATCTGCCCGCTGCCGCGGCCGAGGGGCTGGCCGCGCACAACCTTGTGGTGCTGAATTTGGAACCCCGCGGCCTGCCCTTGCCCAAGACGCCGGAGGACCAATCCGCCGCCAAACAGAATATTCGCGCCTGGGTGATCGGGAAGAATCTGGCGGGTCTGCGCGCCGGGGATATCATGCGTGGAGTGGACCTGCTGGCCGGCCGGCCTGACGTCGATTCCGGCCACATACGCGCCGCAGCGCGTGACGTCCCCGGCGTGTGGCTGCTGATGGCGGCGGCTCGAGACCCGCGCCTCGGCAAGATCTGGCTTGACCGGACACCGCACAGTTTGCGGGCGGCACTCGAGGTCCCCCTCACCCGCGATTTGCACGACGCGGTGATTCCGGGTTTCGCACTCCATTGGGACCTGAACGATCTGGTGAAGGCGATGGCGCCGCGCCCCGTGCTCTGGACCGACCCCACCGATTGGATGCGGATCGTTGCCCCGCACCTGGAGGGTTTCCGCTATCGCACCTACGGAGAGCCGGAAGAGCACTTTTGGCTTGAACTGATGAAGTGAACTGGGGTTTTGCTCCCCGTGGAGGCTCTGGCAATTTCGAAACGGAGGTGACATACTCGCCTCGCCACTTCACGTGGTGATTGACTCTACCGCCGAGGGATGTTATACGACACATCCAAGGCAGACGCGGCGTGAAGGTTAACGGAGGGCTGCCGAGGAGGGCCGCTTCCTACGCCTGTGGAATGGAGCTCACTATGGAAGTCTTTGACCAGGTCAGTCAAAATACCGTTGATCGTCGCGACCAGCAGTTATCCATCCTGGCATTAATCATGGTGGTTATTCTGGGAGGAGGAATGGCCTTGCTGATGTACCCTACGGTCTTTGGCAAAGCGGCCGTGATTCCGGTGGCTCCCTCGAAGACCCTTTTCTTCGGCTTTTGCGCGTTGTGCATCCTCATGGTGGCGTATCTGGTCAACCGCATGTTCGTGGTCCAGAACCTCCGCGCCAGCCTCGTCGAGGAACGCGAACAATTGGCGAAGGTGCAGCAACAGTCAAGCGCCGAGTTATTGGGAACATTGTTGGGGTTCAGCCATTTTCAGGATCGGCTTACCATGGACTTCCGGCGCGCTGCCCAGATCAATGAGCCGCTCTCTCTCCTCCTGGTACGAGTTAACACGGCGAAGATGTTTGCCCAAGGTCCACAAGCTCAGGTGGCCTTGGGAGACGCCGCCAAAGTCCTCAGCCGCAAGCTGCGCACGGAAGATTCCCTTTATCGGCTGTCCTCGGAAGTCTTCGGAATTGTTTTGCCCGGCGCCACGGATGCCGTGGCCCGGCAAACGGCCGATCGTCTTTCGGAAGGATTGGCCGATGCCTCCGGCGCCAGCAACCGCTTCACCGCCGATATTCAGGTCGTGAACTACCCGGACCAAGTCAATTCGGCTTCGGAAATGGAGCGGCGCGCCTCCGCCGTGATCACCGGGGATTGATTTTCACGCCCTTCCGCTTCATTATTTGTGCCAGTCAGTGTAATCGGTGCCCATAGATTTTTCGAAAGTGAAAGGCGACGGATGCAGGGCAAGACTATCTCCCATTACCAGATTCTTGAGAAGCTGGGCAGTGGAGGCAGGGGAGTGGTCTAGCGGTCCGAGGACATCAACCTTGGCCGCCACGTCGCCATGAAGCTTCTTCCCGATGCCGTCGCCGCTGATCCGCAGGCCATCGAGCGCTTCCGGCGCGAAGCCCGCGCCGCGGCGGCGCTGACCCATCCCAACATTTGCAGCATTTATGAGGGAAGCAAAGCCTCTGGCTGAAGCAACTCGCCACCGGCAGTGACGTTCAGATTGTCGCCCTGGGCGAGGACTACTGTCCCGGCGTGACGTTTTCTCCCGATGGCAGCTATGTCTACTTCGCCCGAGTGGGCCCGCTAATGTCTGTCGGTCACTTTTACTAAGTGCCGTCTCTAGGCGGAGGACGCGGACGGCTCGACCCCCCACCGGCTTACCAACAATGCATTGCTCGGCTATCCTGCTGTCTCTCCCCGCGGCGACTTTGTTGTTTTCAGTCAGCGGAATCCCACCAGTGGCACGTCCCTCTGGCGCATGGATATGGACGGTGGCAACTTGCAACGGCTTACCCAAGGCAAAGAGGACGTGACCCCCGCCATATCGCCGGACGGCCAGTGGGTGGTTTTCAGCAGGCAGGAGGGAGGCAACTCGGGTAACGTCTGGGAACAACCGATCGCGGGCGGCCCGCCGAAGGCTGTAACGCATTTCACTTCGGACAGGATTTTTTGGTACGACTGGTCGCGCGATGGCCGCCTAGCTTTCTCCCGCGGCACGAAACAAACCGACGCCGTGCTGATCAAAAATTTCCAATGAGGGGCAACAGGAGCGCACTGATTAGCCAGCTTTGCTTGACGTTAAATTTTCCTGCGTGCTATGATGCACCGCTCTTGCAGTTTATCCTCAAGCTATCCTGGGACGTTCTTCCCGAGATTGAGTTTCGGAGAAGCCAAACATACCCACCTTGGGGGCGCGAAGAGGAAGTTTCGGTCGGAGGCAACCTCATGCTCGTTTTTACAATGGTTAGTCTAAGTGTGCTCACATTAATCTTTTCTGATTTTGCACAAAAAGTTGTGCGCAACGTGCTTTTCGGTGTTCGGGCGTGGCTCGGCTCGATGGTTAAGGCGTTCGCGGCGGGCGCAGCCTTCCTGGCCTTGGCGACCACTACCGCGTTTGCCGCCGGGGGCGATGAGGCCGCCGCGGGGGAGGCCAACCTCAAGGTCCCCGATCTTTCCCAGGTGCAGTTTCTGGGCGTAGACGGGCACAAGCTCTTGATGTTCGGCATCCTCTTTTGCATCTTTGGGCTGCTGTTTGGATTGGTCATCTACAGCAACTTGAAAAACTTGCCGGTTCACCGCGCCATGGGCGAGATCTCCACGCTGATCTGGGAATCCTGCAAAACCTACCTGATCACGCAAGGAAAGTTCCTCCTGTTACTCTGGGCCTTCATTGCGCTGGTCATTCTGGTCTATTTCGGGGTGCTGCTGAAATATGAAGCGCTGCGCGTGGCGATCATCCTCCTCTTCAGCCTGGTAGGAATCGCCGGTAGTTACGGGGTGGCGTGGTTCGGCATTCGCGTCAACACCTTTGCCAACTCCCGCACGGCGTTTGCCAGTCTGCGCGGCAAGGCCTTCCCGATTTTCCAGATTCCCCTGCGCTCCGGGATGAGCATCGGGATGATGTTGATCAGCGTCGAGCTTCTGGTGATGCTGGTTATCCTTCTTTTCATCCCGGGCGACTATGCCGGCCCCTGTTTCATCGGGTTTGCCATCGGCGAATCCCTGGGAGCGGCGGCGCTGCGTATTGCCGGCGGCATCTTCACCAAAATCGCGGATATCGGTTCCGACCTCATGAAAATCGTCTTCAAGATCAAGGAAGACGACCCGCGCAATCCCGGCGTGATTGCCGACTGCACGGGTGACAACGCGGGCGATTCGGTGGGACCCACCGCCGACGGCTTTGAGACCTATGGCGTGACGGGCGTGGCGCTGATCACCTTCATCCTGCTGGCGGTAAAGGACCCGACCATCCAGGTGCAATTGCTGGTTTGGATCTTCGTGATGCGCATCATCATGTTGGTGTCCAGCGCCCTGGCCTATTTCCTCAACGGCGCCATTGCCAAGGCCCGGTACGGCAACGCGGATCGGATGAATTATGAGGCCCCGCTGGTTTCCCTGGTCTGGATCACCTCCTTTGTTTCGATTGCCTTCACCTTTGTTACCTCGTGGCTGATTGTTCCCAGTCTGGCTGGCGACTCGTCACAGTGGTGGAAGCTCGCCATCATCATTTCTTGCGGAACGCTGGCGGGCGCGCTGATCCCGGAACTGGTCACGGTCTTCACCTCCACGGAATCGCGGCATGTTCGCGAAGTGGTCACCTCCGCCTCGGAAGGCGGTGCTTCCCTGGGAATTCTCTCCGGCTTCGTGGCCGGAAATTTCTCCGCCTATTACCTGGGCTTGGCGGTGGTCTCCTTGATGGCCATCGGTTCGATCTTCAGCACCCTGGGGCTGGGCAGCCTGATGCTGGCGCCGGCGGTCTTTGCTTTCGGCCTGGTAGCTTTCGGTTTCCTGGGAATGGGGCCGGTCACCATTGCCGTGGATTCTTACGGCCCGGTGACGGACAACGCCCAGTCGGTCTATGAACTTTCCATGATCGAGCAAGTCCCGAACGTCAAGGCAGAAATCAAGAAGGATTTCGGCTTCGAGCCGAACTTCGAGCGTGCGAAAGACATGCTGGAAGAAGGCGACGGCGCGGGTAACACCTTCAAGGCGACGGCCAAGCCGGTGCTGATCGGCACGGCGGTGGTCGGCGCCACCACCATGATCTTCTCCATCATCATGGCGCTCACCCACGGCCTTACCGAAAACGTCGGCAGCTTATCGTTGCTGTACGCGCCCTTTTTCCTCGGACTGATCACCGGCGGCGCGGTGATTTATTGGTTTTGCGGAGCTTCCACACAAGCGGTCTCGACCGGCGCCTATCGTGCTGTGGAGTTCATCAAAGCCAACATCAAACTGCAAGGCACCGAAAAAGCCTCGGCGGCGGACAGCAAAACGGTAGTGGAAATCTGCACGCGCTACGCGCAAAAAGGGATGCTCAACATCTTTATTGGCATTTTCTTTGCCACGCTGGCCTTCGCCTTCCTGGAGCCGTTCTTTTTCATCGGCTACCTGATTTCCATCGCCATCTTCGGCCTCTACCAGGCGATCTTTATGGCCAATGCGGGCGCCGCCTGGGACAACGCCAAGAAGATCGTCGAGGTCGAGTTGAAGCAGAAGGGGACGGAACTGCACGATGCGACGGTTATTGGCGATACGGTGGGCGACCCGTTCAAGGATACGTCGTCCGTGTCGCTCAACCCGGTCATCAAATTCACCACCCTCTTCGGCCTCCTGGCCGTGGAGTTGGCCGTCAAGTTGACCGCCACCAACGGCACCATCTTGACGCGTGTTTTGGCGGCGATTTTCTTCGCGGTATCGATTAGCTTCGTCTATCGGTCATTCTACGGAATGCGCATCGGCGGCGCCTGGCCGCCCACCGCAACGTTCAAGTCCGGCAAGTAGACAGCCGAACCTCCAGGGCAGCATCGCGCAGAGACGCAGAGGCGCAGAGGAAAACACCTTAGAAGGAAAAGCAAGAACGCGTGGGGAATTTAGCAAAAGGAACCCGAAGAGGATCTTTCTCCGATAATTCTCAGCGTCTCCGCGTCTCTGCGCGAGATAAGCTTTCATGACGGAAAATGAGATCGGCACAGTCCTTAGCATCGCGCAGAGACGCAGAGGCGCAGAGGAAACAGATAAGAAGAAAAAGCAGGAGCCCAATGGGAGATTTGTAAAAGGGCCTCGAAGAGGATCTGTCTATGATCTTTCTCAGCGTCTCCGCGTCTCTGCGCGAGATAAGTTTTCATGACGGAAAATGAGATCGGCACAATCCTTAGCATCGCGCAGAGACGCAGAGGCGCAGAGGAAACAGATAAGAAGAAAAAGCTGGAGCCCAATGGGAGATTTGTAAAAGGGCCTCGAAGAGGAATTGTCTATGATCTTTCTCAGCGTCTCTGCGTCTCTGCGCGAGATAAGTTCTAATGACGGAAAATGAGATTGGCACAATCATTGTCGGGACGGCGATAGAAGTCCATCGCGAGTTGGGACCGGGGCTCTTGGAATCGGTCTATGAGGTGGTCCTCGCGCATGAATTGACCCTGCGGGGACTGGAGGTCAAGCGCCAGGTTCCGATTTCAATTGTATACAAAGACATGGAGTTCCCCGATGCCTTTCGCGCCGATCTTTTGGTAGCCGATAAGGTCATTGTCGAACTGAAATCCCTAGAACAGATTAATAAGGCGCATCGCAAACAGATTCAAACCTACTTGCGCCTCACGGGTTTGAAGCTTGGATACATTCTCAACTTCGGTGCTGCACTAATGAAGGAAGGCATCGTGAGGGCCGTAAACGGCTTGGAAGAGGTGACTCGCGCCGAGACGCAGTGACGCTGAGAAAAAATAGAAAAAAGAGCCTATGCGTCACCCTCGTAATTATCATGCTCTTCCTGCTTCCTTCCTTTCTTTTTTCTCTGCGCCTCTGCGTCTCTGCGCGAGATAATTCTGCTGGCTTTGCGCGAACGGGTGGGAGGCGGTGTCGATGCCTAAGTATGAAGTGATCATCTATTGGAGCGCGGAAGACAAGGCATTCATAGCCGAGGTACCGGAACTTCCCGGCTGCGCGGCCGATGGCAAGACGTATCGGGATGCCCTCGCGAACGTGGAAGTGGTCATCCAGGAGTGGATCGAAACCGCCAAAGAACTGGGCCGCCCCGTGCCCGCCCCGAAGGGCCGTCTGGTGTTTGCCTGATCCCAAATGCCCATTGATAAAAACGAGGAGCGTGTGGCTTTTCAGTGTGGCGGGCTTCAGCGTGCCAGCACAGTCGTCCCGAATCCGGCGCCCTGTTTCCCGAATCCCGTCCCCCAACCCCAGCACCTAACCCCCAACCCCGAATCCCGTGTCCCGCCCCTAACCCCGAATCCCCAACCCCTAACCCCTGCCCTTTCCCCTTGCATCGCACGTTAATAAGTTGTTTAATGCCGTCATCTTTTCGCCAGCCCGGGAACCCCTGGGAGGTTAGACGTCATGAATAAACTCCCCTCCTATTTTAGGAGGGGGCAGGGGGTGGTAAACCCGAATGATCGTCAATCACCGTTTCGGTGTATAATGATGTTATGCCTGCTTCGACCAAAGTCGTTCGCCAGACCGTGGGCCTTCCGGCCGACACAGCGCGCCAAGTCCGTAGCCTCGCGAAGCAAAGGCGCCTCAGTGCCAATCGGATCATCGTCGAACTGGTGGAAGAGGGGATTGAGGCCCAGAAGCGCAAACAAAAAGAGTTCTTTGCGCTCGCCGAGCGTTACCGCGCGGCCACCGATCCTCAAGACGTAGCTCGCCTCGGGGATGACCTGGGCCGCATGGTTTTTGGCGACTGATGCCCTATCTCGCAACCTGGAATAGACTTCCGCCCACAATCCGCGAGCACCTGATGGACAGGATGCGGGATCGACGCATCAGCATCGCTGACCTCAATAAGCTTCGGCTTTGGGTTGAATCGCACCCGCTGGTCCCGGAGGGCAAGTGGTACAAGGATTTCGGATCTTTCAAAATCTGCGGTGAGGGACCCTATCCGAAAACATTTCTGCTTCCCGGTCAGCCCGCCAAAGGCGAAAGCATGTGAGCACACGGTGGCCGGCAGGGTGCTCCGCGTCGTCACATTTTGCAGAGCTACATTCTGCGCCCGCCCCCAAGCCCAGAATCCCCGTCCGCTTTCCCCGTGTCCCGAATCTCGTGTCCCGTGTCCCGCCCCTAGCACCTGGCACCTGACACCTGGCACCTGACACCTGACACCTGACACCTGACACCTGTTCTTTCCCCTTGCATTGCCGGTTAATAAGTTGTTTAATGCCGTCATCTTTTCGCCAGCCCGGGAACCCTGGGAGGTTAGGCGTTATGAATCATAAGCTCCCCTCCTATTTTAGGAGGGGGCAGGGGGTGGTAAACAATCATCGTCAATCACCGTTGGCGCCGTTCCTTGGCCAGCCGACTCCGAGGCTCGATGGCTGGGGGGGTAGAAGTCCGTCGCCTTCTGCATCGGCGCTTTTTCGCTTTGTCGGCCGGAAAGGGTTGCATGCAGGTCAGCTTAGATTAGAGTTAGACGGACAACACGTGGTATTAGTTTAGGAGGAACGTAATGGCTGAATTTGAACTCGATGAGCAATCAGTTTCGCGTGCCGAAAGTCTCTCGTCTCGGCTGATGCAGGACTTGCGTATGGTTTCGGAAGAAGGCGCACCGTCCGAAATGCGAGGGGAACTGTTTTCTGAGCGGCGTTATGTTGAGCAAGCAGAGGGAGTGCCAATCGAGGATGTCGTAGCGAACGTCGGTCAGATGGCGACCGAGTTCGCGATGGCGCGCCGCTGGGAAGGGGAGATCCTTTGTTTAAAGCTGGATGACGGGGGATTGGCTCCAATTTCCATGACCGAGTTTTTCGGTGGCCTATTGTGGCCGCCCTATGGTTCCGAAGACTGGATTGAATTGTGGGAAAACTATTTCCCCTTCCCGTTCATCCACCGCGCCTGGCGAGATATCATTCGGCATGCCAAGCCACAGGAAGAGCGAGTTATAGTGACGAATATTGGTGATGCCGAACGGGGTATTCAGCACAGCCTAAACGGTTTCCTTTCGTATAGATTTGCAGGCATGAAGAGGTGGGGTGAATGGATTCAGGGGATCGGGACTCAACTCTTCGGTGGTTCGAAGGGGCCAGTTCCGGTCAGTAGTCCTCCGCCGCCAGCGGTCGGCCCTGGTGGCGGTCTTCGAGTGCTGGTCTCCTGCCTCACGCCTGGATTGCGGATTCACATCTCACCGGCGTATTTCATCAGCTGGGTGTTTTTTGGCAGCCCAACCACACCTGTGGCAGGCTATGTCCTTCCTGGTCGGTACGTTTTTGCGGGCGACGGCCCCATGCTGCCACGGCGCAAAAAGGACCCCACAGTGTTTTGCATTCCGCCAACCTATTACCCAGCTCTCACGAGGTTCTGAAATGTTAGTCTATGCTACTGACTATGGTCCCTTCGCTCCGGTAGTCGGATATGCCGGTGCAATCATGGCGACTGGCGGAGTGCTTTTCCTCATGTGGGGTGGCAAGATGCAAAAGTGGCGACCGCCAGACGAAGATCTCCCCGGCACGGCACAGGCACTTGTCCTCCTCTTGTGCGGCGTGGGTATGGTGCTGCTGTGGTATTTTGCAGTCCCCAACGCCATCGCCTGGTTTCTTGTGGCAGTCGGGGTGCTTGCCGTCGCATGCGTAGCGTGCTTCTTACGATACAGCGGGTTGCTTGGCACCTACGTCTACACCAAAAAAGTTGCGACTAGCCAGAACTCGACTCGCGATGTGCGCATTCTTGGTGGCCGCGACCTTCTTCCCGAAGCCGAAAAGAAACGCAGGCACCTCGGGGTTGACGTACAAACGTTGCTGGAGGGTGCGGCCTACAATGCCGACAAACTCTGGAGCCGTGACACGCGGCAGTGGGTTAAGCAAAGAGTTTTGCTCTTCTTTATTCTCACACTCGTCTTAGGGACCTCGGCGCTGACGGGGGCGAGCTTTGTCATCCAAGTGCATCTAACCCAAAAAGCGGCGGCAAGTGTGATTCGAACTACGGAGGCTCCAGGGCTCAAGTAGCGAGTAGCCAGGAGGGACCCGGTGACGACAGAATGGATTGCGGTTGTAGCTGCGGCAGCCTCGGCCGTGGTTGCGCTAGTTTCGGCTGTCGTCGGTCCCCTAGTGACCTTTCGAATCGCAACTCGGCAGATCCGTGCTTCGACCGTCTCAGCCAATCGACAGAGGTGGATCGATCAGCTTAGAGATGACGTCTGCGAGATTCTCGTCCACATGAAGCTTCTCGTCATGGTCCGCGATCCGCGCGCGAGGGAAGCGCGACTCGATTACGGCGACACTGTGGAGTTCATCTCGAAGCCGCTTCGACTCCGAAACCGCATCGCGCTACGATTGAATCCCCGCGAAGAAGCCCATAACGAGTTGCTTCGAATAATCGATGCCTACCAAGCTCTCGCTGTGGATCCGACAGAAGTCTTCACGCTGAAGGAAGCGGCGACCGCGACGGCGACTCTGCTAGCCAAGGCACAGGAGATCCTGAAGTCTGAATGGGAACGAGTCAAGCGAGGCGACTGACCGCACGTCGATTTAACATCCGGGCTGGCACAGGGCGATTGCTCTGCGCTGCGAAGCAACGCCCCTCTCCCAAAGGAGGTAGCGCGGCCCCCCGTGCTTGGGGTCCGAAGTCATACCCAGAAGGAAAGGCGCAGACCTCAATGGGGGAGGTTGCGCCAACCCGCGAAGGACTTTCCATCGAAGGAGCGGGGTAGCGCAGAGTCTCGCCTTTGAGAGACTCTGCGGCCTTTCCTCCTGCGCTCGGCGGGTTTTGAACTTCGATTGGTTCTTCGGCTTTCAAATTCGCTTAGATTCTGCCGCGTGGGAAGAACTCGGCAGCTTAAGAAGACAAACCGCTCCGACAAAACCCACCGCCGCAGTCGTGACGTGTCCGCGCATTATACCGCCGCCACCCGCATCTCGAAACGAAGAGCCGCAGAGTCTCTGAAAAGCGAGACTCTGCGCTACCTTGCTTCCTTTGATGGCGAAGGTGTAGCCTGGGGCTATCGGGCATGAGCTGGTAGCGCGGACCTCCGTTTTTGAGGTCCGCGGTTCTTGCCTAAGGGGAAACGGTTAACTTCAAGTATGGACGAGTGCGCCGCGCTCTCTTTCTCGCCCCGCTGGATTCACTCAATTCGCGCAGTAAGAACCGCGGACCTCGAAAACGGAGGTCCGGGCTACGCTCCTCTCTTTCTCGCGACGCTGGATTCACTCAATTCGCGCAGTAAGAACCGCGGACCTCAAAGGCGGAGGTCCGCGCCACGCTCCTGAACCTTGACTGCCGCCAACGCTGGGAGTACGGTGATCGTGTCGAAGGAGAACTGCCTTTGCCCATCACCTTACAGCCAGAACTCGAGCGGCTAATCGCGGAGGCGCTGCGGTCCGCGCCCATCCTCCGAAAGTGTTATAGTGCTCCCCCGAAAGGAGTTTCAACATGAAACGTCGTCAATTCATTGGCGCCTTTGCTTCGCTTCCCGCCCTTCCCGCCTTTCTCCATGCCCAGGAAGGGCCTCCCCCGACCGGCGAGCCTGTGGAGAAGATGACCGCTCCCAACTGGCCGACGATCAATTCCAATCACCTGGGATTTCGACCGCACGTGGGGAGCAAAACCCTGGTGGTGCGCGCTCTCGCCACTCCTCTGCCCAAGGAATATCACTTGCGCGACGTAGTGGACTCGAAGGTCGAGTTCACGCGACCCCTCAAGGAAGAAGCCTCGGATTTCGGCCCCTGCCTCACCGCGGATTTCACCGACCTCACGCAGCCGGGGCTTTACCAGATCACGGTGGGGGATGAACACTCGGTGCAATTTGCGATTCACGACGACGTTTGGCGCCGCACGATTCCCAAGGCCGTCGGCTATTATCGCTACCAGCGCTGTGGCGTGGAGGTGCCCCTGGTGCATGCCGCCTGCCACCTGGACGATGCGCGGCGGCGGGACAACGGGGAACACGTGGACACCGTCGGCGGCTGGCACGATGCCGGCGACCTGCGCAAATGGATGGACGTGACCATGCTCAATGGCATCGCCCTGCTCAATCTCTACAAAAACAATCCCCAGCCCCGGCCCGGCGACCCGACGCGCGAGCACCTGCTCGAGGAAGTGCGCTTTGGGAATCGCTATTTCCTGAAGATGCAGGACGCCGACGGCAAAATCTGGGCCGACGTGGCGGGCGGCGTGAACGGCGACAATAGCGACAACCACTGGACCGACAACATTATCGGCACCCCCGACGACCGTTACCTGAATACCGAGAAGCGCTCGGGGACGGCGGCCGTCTTCACCACGCTCGAAGCGCTGGCCGGGCAGTGCTATGCGGCGACGGATCCTGCTTACGCACAGCAATGTCTCAATGCGGCCATGCGCGCCTGGCGGGCTTTTGCCGAGCCTCCGGCTTTGACTCAGGACCTGGGCTGCTGGGCCATGGCGGCCGCCGAGTTGTTCCTGGCGACCGGCGCGAGTGAATACAAGCAGCACGCCATGCTGCTCGGCCGCGACCTGCTGAAACGCCAGAACACGGCATACCTGGGTGGGCAAAACCAGGTGCGCGGTTTCTGGATGCAAGGCGACCAGCCTTACCTCGAAATTCCGGATTCGGCCGTTCCGCCCCTCGCCCTGCTGAAGTTGTACGACACGTTCCTTGACGCCGAAGACCGCGGGAAGTGGCTCGACGCGGTTCAGTTGCACGCGGACGAGTACCTGTTGCCCATGTCGAGCCGCAACGCTTACCGGATCATTCCGCTGGGTATGTTCCTCGGCTCACCCACGCCGGAAAAACACCGGCCGCTGGCGGGGAATCTCACGTACCGCTATTTTCATCCCACCCGGAGACAGTTTTGGTGGCAGGGCGCCAACTGCCATTACGCCGGCAATGCCCTGGTGCTGGGATGGTTGGCGCGGATCCGTGGCGACGCGGGGAAGAAGTACGTGGCGCTGGCTTACCGCCAGTTGGAGTGGATCCTGGGAGCAAATCCCTTCGCCGCGTCGATGATGACCGGCGAAGGCATGCGCAATCCCTTCCCGCATTCGCGTTATGTGGGCTTGATTCCCGGCGGAATCATGAACGGGATCGCGGGCAACGTGAATGACGAACCGGTGCTGGACCTCGCGTACACGCTGGATTGGCGGACCTGCGAGTACTGGAGCCCCCACGTGGCCTTTTACATCTGGGCCCATTCCGTGCTGGAAGGGATAAGCTGAGGCTTCCTATCCGGGGGAAAAACCGGGGCTTCGCTTCGCCGCGAGGTGAGTGGAGAGAAGCTGGATGAAACCTGAGCGTTGGGAGCTTGTGGCGCAGTTACATCGCGCCGCACTGGAGCGCGAGGAGAATGAACGCTCGGCATTCCTGGTGGAAGCCTGTGCCGGGGATGAGGAGCTGCGCCGGGAAGTGGAATGGCGGCTCGCCTACCAAGGAAAAGACGCGAACTTGATGGGATCGCCCACCCAGGGGGAGGCGGCCGGGCAACTGGCGCGCGAGGAAGCCGAGGGGCGCGGGGGCCCGCCGAGCGAGGATTTCGCCAGGCTGATGGGCAAGACGGTTTCGCATTACCGCATTGTGGAGAAACTGGGCAGCGGCGGCATGGGAGTGGTTTATAAGGCCAGGGATACCAAGCTCCCACGCTTTGTCGCCCTGAAATTCCTGCCGGACATACTGGCGGAGAGTTCCGAGGCGCTGGGGCGCTTCCGGCGCGAGGCCCAGGCCGCTTCATCCCTCAATCACCCCAACATCTGTGTGATCCACGACGTCGACCGGTTTGAGGCACGGCCCTTCATCGTGATGGAGTTGTTGGAGGGCCAGACCCTGCGGGAACGAATCGAGAACCCGAAACTCGAAAACCGCCACGCGAAACTCGGGCCCGAGGCGAGTTTTGAATCTCGAGTTTCGAATTCCCCGCTACGAGCATCCTTGCCCGTTGCGGAGGTGGCCGACCTGGCGATCCAGATCGCCGACGCGCTGGATGCGGCGCACGCCAAGGGTATCATCCATCGGGACATCAAACCGGCGAATATTTTCCTGACGGCGCGCGGCCAAGCGAAGATTCTGGACTTCGGTCTGGCGAAATTAATGTCGCCGGTCGCGGCGGGTTTGCCCCGCCAAATGGAAATTGGCGCCATAAACCCGCCGCTACCGCCCGCGCCCTCGATGGATTCCGAGAGCCTGACCACGCCGGGCGTGGCGATCGGCACGGCGGCCTACATGTCGCCCGAGCAGGCGCGGGGCGAGCGACTCGATGCGCGCACCGACTTGTTCAGCTTCGGCAGCCTCCTTTACGAGATGGCGACGGGCCGGCAAGCGTTCCGCGGAAATACCTCGGGGGCGATCATTGGCGCCCTCCTGCACGAAGCCCCAACCCCACCCCGCAGCCTGATACCTGATTTGCCCCCCCGGCTCGAGGAAATCATCGCCAAGGCGCTGGAGAAAGACCGCGAGTTGCGCTATCAGTACGCCTCGGAAATGCGCGCTGATTTTAAGCGTCTGAAACGCGACACGGAGGCGGGGAGTCGCGCCCCTGTCCCGGCGGGTCGGCCCGACGGAGAGAGCCGGCAGGATGCCGGCGCTACGCGCGACAGGTCCGATGGGCAGTCGATCGGCGGCCTGGTGAAGCGCCAAAAGAAAACCATCACGGCATGGATGGTGAGTACGCTCGTGATCGCCGCCGTCCTTATCTACGCTCTCTATCGCGGCGCCCGCCACACGCCGCCCGCGACCTTGGAATTTGCCCGGGTGACCGGCACGGGCGACGTCCGCAAGGCCGACCTCTCGCCCGACGGCAAGTATGTGGCCTACGCGCGGGAGACGGCGGGGAAGCAAAGCCTCTGGCTGAAGCAACTGGCCACCGGCCGCGACGTGCAGATCGCCACGCTGGGCGAAGATTATTGCCTCGGCGTGGTGTTCTCGCCCGATGGCAGCTACGTCTACTACGTCCGCCAGGATCCGCAAAAGGCGAACGGCGATCTTTACCAAGTGCCCTCCCTGGGCGGAAGTTTTAGGAAGGCGTTGGCGGGGATTTCCGGTCCCCCGGCATTCTCGCCCGAGGGCCATCGAGTGGCTTTTGTGCGCAGCACCAATGGGGAGGACAGCTTGTTGACGGCCGCGCTGGATGGCTCGGGCGAGCGGGTGTTGGCATCTTACAAAAACCCCGAGGGAATTAACCCTTACGTGGCGTGGTCTCCCTTGGGGAACACCATTGCTTTTGTTCACGATAGTCCGCTGCCGGTCTTGACCACCATCGGTGCGCAGGGGGGCAAGGCGCGGCCGATGGCGACCGCCCATTGGAATGAAATCGACAATCTTACTTGGCTCCCGGGAAGCACTCACCTGATCGTGGCGGGCGGTCTGCAAGCGCTCACCACCCAACTCTATGACGTCGCGGTGGTGGGAGGAAAAGTCCGGCAGATCACCAACGATCTTATGCGGTACCCGGGAGTTCGGGCGAGCGCGGATGGAAAGACGCTGCTGGTCGTGCAGGACCAGATTCTTACCACCCTCCAGGTCGCCACGCCGGGCCTGGAGTCCGAGGCCCGCACGCTAAGCTCCGGGAACCAGGACCAGGACGGCTTAGGGGGTCTGGCCTGGACGCCGGAGGGGAGAATCGTCTATCAATCGGTTCCGAACTGGCGCCCGGATCTTTGGGAGATTGGCGCGGACGGCTCGAACCCCCAGCGGCTCACCAACAGCGACGCCTACTCGGCGGTCAGTTCCCCCACCGTCTCTCTTCGCGGCGGCTTCCTTGCCTTCACGTTGAATAACGGCAGTGGCCAGCGCAGCATCTGGCGAATGGATCTGGACGGTAGCAACCTGAAGCAGCTTACCCAGGTTAAGGAAGCCGATTCCGCCGCCATATCGCCGGATAGCCAGTGGGTGGTTTTCACCCGTGTGCAGGGCGGCAAGTATACTCTGATGAAGGTTCCGAGTGCGGGCGGCCCAGCCACCCAGTTGACGAACTACGACTCCGATGCGGCAGCCGTCTCCCCGGACGGCAAGTGGATTGCCTGCGTGTCCTCTTCCTTTAAGTGCACCGTTAACTTTGACCTGTTAACCCCGCCGGATGGGAAGTCGATCGCCTGTGTGTCCTCGGGCGGCCAGAATGAGGCCGCCAGTTGGGCAATTGTCCCTTTTGCGGGCGGCCAACCCTACAAGGTTTTTCCGGTGCCGCCAACCAGTAGCCTTCCCCTTCTTTGGACCCCGGATGGCCACGCCGTCTCTTTCGTCAATAGCGTGAATGGGGTGGGTAATATCTGGGAGCAGCCCCTGGCAGGCGGCCCGCCCCAGCCGGTGACGCATTTCACCTCGGATAAGATTTTGAAGATCTGCGCCACCCCGCTAATCTCCGCTGGCTCTCTCCTATTCCGCAAGCAAGCTGGAAACGAGCCTCTGAGCACGGCGCAGTTCACCTCTCAAGTCTCTAACGGTTTCTCCGAAAAGCAAATTTGCGCTTAGCGACTCCGCATAGAGAATGAGGCCGGGCTGAGTTTCATCTTCGAAATAATCGCGGATAATCTGATACGTCCTTTTCTTCAGGTCCGCATCTTGTCTGAACTGGCTGGAAAAGCGATTTCTAAACTCCGCGGGATTTTTCTGGGCGCTTATAACCGCTACGATGTCACGGGCGTGGGTTATTGCCTCTTCTCGATCATGCACAGCACGAGTGGAGCCACGCACATTTTGGTGCCGGTCATCCATGGCCAGCAGCTTAAGCAGGACTAAGGCGTGGGGACGCGTAACGCGAATACTCGCCTGAGCGGGGACGCCGTTGGGTAGGGAACCCGCCACTTCGTATTCGTCCGTCTCCAGCACCACAATTGATCCGCCGATACAGGCTCGGCCGTGGACACCCTCTTGCACATCAACCCGAATTCCATCTTTTTTCACGAATTCGGCGGGCGCCATGAATTCGATTCGCATGACCTCCAATGAATTCGGAATGTTTTTTTCAAACTGAAAGTTCCGAGCATTCTCTGCGGCCGCATATCCGAGCGACTTGAGGATCGAGGTCAGCGAAGCGGTGCATTGGCGAAGGTAGGCGACATCCAAAACGAAATCGAAATCGCGGGTGGCCCGAGGGCGCGTTACCATGAACCTCAGCGCGTGTCCGCCCACCAGAACAAATCCCTCAGCCGCGGGGCCCAGAGCCGTGACCAGTTCCAAAAGATAGGTTCGGTGCGGCTCCGGAATCACGCGGGCCTCCACAATTCGCGCTGAATTCGTTCCTCGAGCAAATAGTCGGCTTGTTTCAAATCGCGTCCGCCCCGCGCGAATAAGTCGAGATAGGTTTGGATATATGAAACAACATGGATACCGCCGGTGAGATGCGAATACAGGAAAACGCCAGCGTCGAATGGGTAAATCACCCGAAGGTCAGGACCGACACCTCTTTCTTGGGAAAGAGATTTTCGCAAGTTCTCCCCCCTGACCGCGTCCGATACGTAAAGTTCTATAGTGTCAACATCTACGAAAGGCGCGGCTAGGTTTGAAGCTGCGGCGCCGCTGAAGGCGTAACAATGTTTAAGGTTGTATCTTGTATCGAGGTCCTGCTGGACTGACTCCAAATGTGTGCCGATGGGATTGGGAACTGTGAATGACCGGCGCAGATAACGTTTATAGTGATCCTTATATTTCTGTGCCCATCGGGAAAGCAGGCGTCGCGGCTCCGGCACCAGGACCGACGAGTTCCGACGTGTGATCAGTAGGTCTTCTTCAAGACTTCGTAGCACTCTGGAGGCGAGCGCGAAGCTGACCTGAAAGGACATGCCGGCATATTGGGCTTTTTGGGTTTGCGTTGTCAGCTCTTCAACGGTCTCACTGAGTGTCCACGCCTTTGGGTTCTCCAATAACACCCTAAGAATGCGAGAGGACTTTCCTGAAAATGGGTTTCGATAGAACGATGGGCCGCTCGGTTTGCGTGGTTCCATCCCCACGCGTTGCAGGAGCAGCTTGCCAGGCACATGAATGGAGACGTTGCCCGCTAGGTCGATAAAATCGACGTTCGTCTCGAGACAGAGACGCTGCGATTGTGGCGAGATTCCCGGGCACACCAAGGCAAACGCGGCGTCCTTCTGCACCGCTTTCAGCCGGGAAAGCCAGGGCCCGATTTGTTCAACTTGTCTGGGGGTGCAGGTATTTTTAATTTCCGCAAACACTTCCACGTGCGCTTCGCCGAATTGCAAGTCGAACTTGGCATCAAACTTCCCTGGACTTCCCTCCGGCTCCTCGACGATGTTGGTGACGCATACGTTGGGAAGGCCCGCAAAGGGTTCATTGTTCTTGAGGGCCTGTAGGATTTCACGCTCCGTCATAGTTGCATATTAGCACGACTTGACATAAAAGGCAAATAGGCTCATAGAGGCATATTTGCCTAATTAATGGCATTTGCCAAATTTGGCAAATGGCGGATATAGTGCCATTCGATTGTTCAAACAACATAAAATAAAAGACTTAAGATCACATTCCGTTTCCTCTGATTCGCGTCAGGAGGTTTGCATGTCCGATCCCGTCGTTACAACCCCTTTTCCGCGAGCTCGAAGGCGCGGAGGACGGCGCGGGCCTTGTTCTGGCACTCGTCGTATTCGCGCGCGGGGACGGAGTCGGCCACGATGCCGGCGCCGGCTTGCAGGTAGGCCATTTCATTTTTGATTAATACGGTGCGGATGACGATGCAGGAGTTGAGATTGCCGGAAAAGTCGAGATAGAGCACCGCGCCGCCGTAGAGGCCGCGGCGGGTGGGTTCGAGCTCGTCGATGATTTCCATGGCGCGCACCTTGGGCGCGCCGGTGAGCGTGCCGGCGGGGAAGCAGGCGGCCAGCGCCGCATAAGTATCGGCGTCGGGGCGCAGCCGGCCGGTGATCTGTGAGACCAGGTGCATGACGTGCGAGTAGCGCTCGACGAACATGAGGTCCGTGGGATGGACCGAGGAGAACTCCGAGACGCGGCCCACGTCGTTGCGGCCCAGATCCACCAGCATGATGTGCTCGGCGCACTCCTTGGCGTCGGAGCGCAGCTCTGCTTCCAGGCGCCGGTCCTCTTCCTCCGACCTGCCGCGCGGGCGCGTGCCGGCAATCGGCCGGTACTCCACATGGCGGCCCGCCACCTTCACCAGCATTTCCGGCGAGGAACCGAGCACCGTGGAATCCCCGATGCGTAGGTAATACATGTAGGGCGAAGGATTCACGGCGCGCAGGGCGCGATAAACGTCGAAGGCGGGAACGCGCACGGGAACTTCCATGCGCTGCGACAGCACCACCTGGAAAATGTCTCCGGCGCGGATATATTCCTTGGAGCGCTCCACCATCGCCTCGTAGCGCGCCCGCGGCATGTTGGGACGCACGTGCAGCGGGCCCTGCGGGCGGTTAACTCGAGGCAGACGGAGCGGCCGGCGCAAGCGGCTTTCCAGATGATCCAGGTGGCGGCAAGCCGCCTCGTACTTGGCGCGCAAACTTCCGCGGCCTTCTTCGGTCAACACATTGGCGATCAGAAAAAGACGGTGCTGCACGTGGTCGAAGGCCAGCACGTTGGAAAAATACATGAAAACCGCGTCGTCCAAATCGACGTCGGCGGCCACGCGCGGGGGCAGGCGCTCGAGCATGCGCACGGCTTCATAAGCGAGATAACCCACCGCGCCGGCGGTGAAGGGCGGCAGGCCGGGAATCTCCACCGAATGGTAGCGCCCCCCCAGGCCGCGCAGGAACTCGAAAATGTTGCCCGTCTCCTCTTGTAGCGGCGGTCTCCGACCGCCGATTTGTGGCGTTGATTGATGATCAACGCGTCGGCGGTCGGAGACCGCCGCTACACCTTCGCCACGCCGGAGCGTGATGCGGTCGCCCCGGCAGGAAACGATTTGAAAAGGGTCAACACCGAAAAACGTGTAGCGCCCCACCCGCTCGCCGCCTTCCACACTTTCGAGCAAAAAACTGTGCGGATGGGAATTGGCGTCGCGCCCGTGCTGCGGCGAGAGACTGAGAAACGCGGAAACGGGACTCAGCAGGTCCGCTACAATCGTGCGATAGACCGGCACCACGTTGCCTTGGCCGGCGAGCCGCTTGAATTCAGTGAAATTGGGGCTGGCATTGTTCATATGAGTAAGGTCAAGTCAAAAGGCAAAACGCAAATGTCAAAAGGCAAAAGTCCAAAAGAATGCCGAATGCTCGACGGACAATTTGACTGTCGCGAGCTACTAGAAGGAGTCAACATTCGCCCTTAGCATTGGGCATTCGCCCTTTATCCACAATGCTCCACAGGGTCACTCTTCAAATTTCAATTTCATCAATCACTTTTGCCTTTTGACTTTTGCGCTTTGCCCTTTGCCTTGCTTTTCCGCCTTGGACACTCTCGAGCGGGAAAGCTATCCTCCTCCCGCATGGCCCAGCGCCGAACGGACGGCTTGTTCCATGAGCGCGCGGGGAGCGGCCAGTCCAGTCCAGATTTCGAACTGCCGCGCGCCCTGCGCCACCAGCATTTCCAGGCCGGAAATCGTGGTCAGTCCGCGCCCGCGCGCTTCGACAAGAAAGCGCGTGCCGAGGGGGAAATAAACCATGTCGAAGACCACCCGCACGCGCAGCCGCGCCAAGTCGATGGGGGCGCTGTCCACGTGCGGGTACATTCCCACGGGCGTAGCGTTGATGACGGCGTCCACCTCCAGGCTCTCCGCGCCGTCCCAGGGCACCACCTGCGCCGCCACGCCGCGCGCCAAGGCTCGCGCCATCGCCTCACGCCGTGCGGCAATGACCACTTCCGCGCCCTCCGCGCGCACGGCATAGGCGGCCGCTCGCGCCGCCCCTCCCGCGCCGAGAATCAGAATACGGCTGCCCGCCAGGCGCAAACGCTTGGTGAGGATTTCGACCACGGCGGCAGCGTCGGTGTTCCATCCGAGCCAACGGCCACGCTGCAAGGCCACGGTATTGCACGCGCCAATGCGATTCGCCAGCGGGTCCACCCAATCGAGGGCGCGCAGGATGGCGCGCTTGAAGGGCATGGTCACGGCGAATCCTTGCAACTCCACCTCGCGCGCGAAGGCGAGGAAGTCCGCCAGCTTGCTGGTTTGACAAGGCAGGAACACCGCGTTCACGTGCTTGGCCAGAAAGGCCGCGTTCTGCATGGCCGGCGACAGGGAAAGGGAAGCGTGCGAACCGAGCACTCCGTAAAGTTGCGTGTGGCTGTCAAGACGCTCAACCCGATAGACCGAGCGCATGACTTCCGCAGGAATTTGTCCGGCTGCGGCGGGGGAATGGTCGAGCGGGGCCGCGTAGGTGAACGCCGATCCCCACAACAGGGAGAGCAGACGCGAGGGGATTCCCGAGGCACCCATGGCCAGCGCCACCAACCGCGGATTGCTCCGCCGATGGGCTTTGAGCAGACAGCGAATCGGCAAGTTGTCGCGCAGGTAGCGGGCATGCGTGGCGATCTTCACCACCTGCACCGGCATACGCACCAGGCGGCGATAAATCGGAGCCAGGGGAGGAGTCTTATGAAAGTTGTGGTAGGAGACTATGATTTTGGCAGGCCGGAGTTCCCGAAGCAGCGCCGCGCCACCATTCCGCACTGATTCCATCTCAACGTCCACCCACTGGCAACCCGCGCGCACAGCGTCAGAGAGAATGGCCGCCTGATCGGCGAGCGTCCCCCGCAACATCCCTCCTGCCAAGGCCAATCGGCAAGTGGCAATGGTCTGGGGAAAATGCAGGCGCATGAGCATCTGGTGAAGCTGCGATTCAAACTGCGAAAAATCTTGGAGGTAATCGAGGCGCAGCTCATAGCCGACGGGCACACCGGACACGCGAATGGCAAGAGCCTCCATGGCGCTCAGAGTGGGCGCGGCTAGACTTACGTAGATGCGCGGCGGGTTCGACTTGGCCAAAATCAGGTCCTCAGGGGTCTGGAATTCCCACGACTCAAACGCTTGAATATAAAGGTTTTGGTAGAGAAAACGCAAGGAATTTGCCGGGCGCGGTGCATGGGGGCCGCGCGGAAAATCCGCCCCAGCCGCGGGGAAATTTCTGTAACCCATTAGGATTAAAGGACTAAGGTTTCAAAGGAGATCGCGGTGTGGATGACCCTTGCGGACTTTGCCGGACGAGCTCAAAGGGCAGTGCCTGCAGCACCCGGAGGAATCAATACGAAGGCGCTTCGCCGCATCGTGCAGACCGGCGAGCCAAGACAGGACTCCTCGTTACGAAGGCTAGCGCTTGAGGCCTCATTCACTGGCAGGCTTGGCATGGTTCGTTCAGTTGACCCGGCTGGCCGGTTCGTTGCCCGGCGGCGGTGGGGGCGGAACCATCAGGCCGAGACCTTGCAAAAGAAGGACCGTGCGTTGAGCGGCGCCTCGCCAAACGAGCTGGCAACCTTCACCCTGGCAATTCTGAACGTAAACGTCCCCGCCCGAATACTCCAAGCTGCAATTCTTGAACTTGCAATTCACGTAGACGCCATCGTCCAAAATCACATGCTGATTCTCGAAGACCTTGTTCTCATGTCGGTTCATAGGTTCACTCGGGCCGAATGCCGGTGCGAAAAATTCGATCTCTCCCGGCGCCGCAAACAGAGGCGGGGGAGCGACGTAGGGCTCACCGGAGGGGAGCGCCTTGATGAGGCTACCATCCACCTCACGTGGATGCAAGCCACCCGAATCGGGTGATCGGGTGATCGGGTGAACAAGGAACAGCGCGCGTCGAGGGTGCTCCTTGATTACCGGATCGCCCGATCACCGGTTCTGCCGATCCCTAGACCCCGGCGCCGACGGCCTTCGATAGGATGTCGGTTCCGGAGGTTGCGGCAGAGCGCGGGTGCAGGAGGGAATCCACGCTGGCCTTTAACCGCACCAGGGCTGCGGAATGGAGCTGCGAAACGCGCGATTCGTCCACATTCAAGCGGTCTGCAATCTGCTTCATGGTCAGCTCCTGCTGATAGTAGAGGGTGATGATTTGGCGCTCCCGCTCCCGTAAATGGGAAAGCGCGCGGCCCAGAATCTCGCGCTGCTCGCGGCGATAGCAGAGATCGAAGGGATCGGCTTCGTTACCCGCCAAAAGCGCCGGCTCAATCCGTCGGCTGACGGCATTCGAGGTCGGGCCCGCCGAGATGGGGCGCGCGCCGAAGTCGAACCCCACGCTTTGGATTTCATTCAACGTGCTGTGCCACTGCGCAAGGTTTACTCCCAGCGCCGCGGCGATTTCCTCATCTTTAACGGGGCGGCCGAGCTTCATCTCCAGTTCGCGATAAAGCTTCTGGATTTTCTTGTTTTTGCGCCGCAAGTCGCGAGAGGCGGGATCAGCGCCGCGCAGGCCGTCCAAAATGCCTCCGCGAACCCGGTGGCGGGCGTAGCTTTCCAACTTCACCCGCTTGGTGGTGTCGAACTTGGAGACGGCATCGACCAGCCCCAGCACCCCGTTGGCAATCAGATCATCCACTTCCACGTGAGCGGGTAGATGTTCGCGAATCTGGAAGGCAATGCGCTTCACCAAGGGGAGCATTTCCACCAACAACTTCTGCTTTTCTTGTGTCTGACTCGCTTCCCTCCGTGGGGTGGCCCGGACGCCGGAAGCCCTCAGGGGCCGGCGCGAAATCAGTGGGCGGCGAAGGGCGGGCGCCGCCGCTGCGTTGCTCAGTGTTTCGTAGTTGGGGATCGATTGAGTTGCCATGAGAACCTCGCTTACTCTCGAATGGCCCCTATCGGGCCAGCGCCTTTCGACCTGAGGGCTTCCTTCCGGGCGGCCGCAGGCAACACTTCACCCGCGGCGTGGAGCCTGCGGCTTCACGCTTCGTTCGCCGCCTTCGGCCCTTGGGGTCCTTGCGCTGTCCTTAGAAATTGCAAAGAAATGGCCAATCATGCATGAGGCGGAGGTACAGCGAAAATGGGTAAGAACTCGTTCCCCCAAAGAGGTATGGCGAGTCGAGCCAAGTCTGCAACGGTTAAATCCGGGAACCGTCGGAGGGCTTCCAATGGTTTGGGGTCGTGGCCAAGCAAGCTACCCATTATCAGACATTTGCACAGGTTCCTGGGTGTAGATGGGGAGAAGCAGGGAGGCAATGGGAAGTGACGGGGCGGGCTAGACGCAAGCGGCGGCCGTCCCTGGTAGAGCGAGCGAGGGATTCGAAATTCTCTTTGCGAACTGCCCTGACCTGGCCATTGGGGCCGGCCGCCTCGTTCCAAAATGGGAGAGCGCCGGTCGCACCGACACCCTAGCGCCAGCATACGCTTTGATCCCGTGATCGTTGCATACTTCCTCAAGCTCCCAACCAAAGCAGCCGATAGATGAGGGTGAGGGAAGCAGTATGAGCCTCGAGAGGATCAGCGAGCGCCGTGCGCTCACGCGCCTCTAGGCTTCATCTCTCTTCAAGCGTCGAGGGCAGGATGCAGTGGCTTGAACCCCGGGTCCGGAGCGGAATCTGGAGCCGCTCCGGACCGGTTCAAAACCAGGGGCAGAGGAGTGCTTGGCAACGAGGACGACGGGAAGGGTAGCAGGTTTTTTGTCTGATAAATTCGGAGTTCCGGGCCTTTTCCCGAATTGGCACGAAAGTTCCTGTTTGGAAGTTTCCCCGGCCCCCCTCTGGCATGGCTTGGCCTACGTTCGAGTTGACGTTGTGACAAATCGGCTGGGGGGGGGATGAAGGCGGGAACGGTTTGGGAAAGAAGGTCTGCATTTGAGTATCTGTGTGGCTAGCGCAGATTCCTCATCATGGGTTGGGAAGGGCGGGGCTTTAACCCCAACGCGGCAAGATCTTCTTGACTAACCCTGTGTTCCGATCCCCACGCAGCCCCGATGCATCGGGGCGGCGCGGGGCTCGGAACGAATCGAAGGTGGGGAGCCACGATTTCAGAGGGGCGAAGCCCGCCCTTTCGGCAACCCGCCAAAGCGTTCCAGCGTGGTGAGAAATCCGCACTAAAGGGTATCGTCAGGGCGCTTTTTTTGCGTCTCCGCGCCTTGGCGGTGAGGAGGGTTCGGAAGGCAGTGGCGAAGCAAACCAACAAGCCCCGGAAACCGGGCGCCGGGTCGGACCGCGAGGGTGTGCGGGGAGCTTTTAACTTCGATCACGATGAGCAGCTCACCACCGACCTGCATATGTCAAACCGGTCGGCGCTTTCGGATATGGCTCCCGGAGACATCGTGTTTCTTGACGACTTCGCCAACCTGCGGGAATCATTTGCTCCCAGTTTCGTTGCTGTGCTGGCTTGCCCCTTGTGCGGGTCGCCGGGCCTCATCACCTCCGCCCAATACTCCGGAGGCTCGCCGATTGTCTGCACCTCAAAGGTCTGCTCCGGCCTATTCCGGATCATCGACGAAGCCCAAATCGTCTCCCTGCCTCTAAGCTGAGTCACCTGAGAGTCGCCAACCGGCACTGATCATCGATGACGCTGGCTTGGGTGTCGATCCGGCCGGTTACACGCTCTTGCAAATGGCCAGAAAAGTGAGGCTGACCGGCTGGCCCCGGACGAGTTAGCGAAGATACTTCAGGGTCTCGTTGATAAGCCTTTGGGTCCCGGCGTAAGGCTCCCCGTTGCCCTCCCATTCCATGGAGAAATACCCTCGGTAACCCTGCGCCTTCGCGATCTCAAAACACTTCGCCACATCGACCGTGTGGAACTTCCCGTTGTCGTCGGCTTCTTCGTCCTTCATATGCGCAATACTGTAAGCGTGTTTGAACATGGCTTCCATGGCGCGATTATTGAACTCCTGGTCGTGGGTCATCATGGAATTGCAGAAATCCGGCAAGGCGTGCAGGTAGGGGTTGTTCACTTTCTCGAGGACCTTGACGATGAAGAAGGGATCCTGCGTGCGGTTGTCGTCGTTCTCCAGCGCCACGATGATATTCTTGGAAGCGCCGTACGCGGCCAATTGCGTCAGGCTCTCCGCCATACGGCCGACGTCGGGAGTCAGTTGCGGAGGGCCGCTGTAACCGGTGCGGATGCTGGGGGAGCCAAGCTCGGCAGCGATATTTACCCACTTCTGGCCATTTTCCACCGCCACCTTGCGCTGAGCGGGGTCCGTGTCGTAGTAGCAGGCTTTCACGTCACACGGGATATCCACCACTCTGCAACCGGCGTTTTCCACGGCCGTACGAAGCTTCTTGAGGTAAGCCGAGTCCGTGGAGAAAAAGTGCTCGTCCAGGGGTTCGAGATTGTGAACGCCGAAACGCTTTACGATCATGGCGGGAAACTCCGTCAGATCCATCCCGGGCAACTTCGGATCGCGAGCCCACTTGTTGGCAGGAGCCTCAATGAACATGCGGAAGGGCCAGGAGGCCACCGCGATGCGCTCGCGGGGTTGGGTGGGGAAGGTCAAATGCGGCCGGGTTTCGGGCCAGCTCGTATCATTCCAGGCAAGGGTGGTTGCGGCCGCGGCGAAGACAGTCGAGTTTTTGAGGAACTGCCGGCGTGTATTTTTACCCATGAGATCGTTACTCCTCAGCAAAGCATTGGCGCGCATGGAAGCGCTCTGTGACGCAAACCTGGTCATAACCTATATTCTGGTTTGATCGATGTCAAGCTGGCTCGCTTCTCGGTCGCGCCCTAATTTGCGTTGAAGCCCCGGCAACCGTTGTTCCAGCGCCGGTGCGGCACCCGGGACTCTGACGGAGCCCTGATTCCTTCCCGCACGGTTATTGACTCGGGTGTAGAATCAATAGGTATAAGGGCAGGCGTTGACCATGCGATGGCTGCCAGGCTCGCGTGGCGGGGCGCACGATCAGGGGAACATGCTTCATCCATACCAGCAGGAGGAGGACCCTTTGGCTGCTCAGCGCGCTTTGCAGGGCGAAGCTCCATCCGTTACCGTCCCGATCAGCAGAGTGGAAGGCTCCCATACTTTGAGGGCTGACGATCGGTTGGCCGTGGAAGCGGCGCTGGAGATTCGACTCGGCCAACGGAGCCTTTCCATTACCATGCGAACGCCCGGAAACGATTTCGAATTGGCCGCCGGCTTTCTCTTCTCGGAAGGGATCATCCGCGACCGGGCGGATATCCACTCCCTGGGGCGGCCGAGCGACGGAAGCCCGGACATGGTGATGATTGAGTTGGTAGGGGGAGAGAGACCGGCGCCTGTCCGGGCGGAACGGAAGTTCCTGATGACCTCCGCGTGCGGTGTTTGCGGAAAAGCCTCGCTCGGCGACCTTGAGGCGAATGCTTGCCCGGTCCTTCCCCGGGATGACATGCAAATTGCGCCCGCGACGATTCACGGCCTGCCCGACCAACTCCGGCGGGCACAGAGCGTTTTCGACAGCACGGGAGGGTTGCACGCTGCCGCGCGCTACAGTCTCCAGGGCGAACTGGAATCCGTGCGCGAAGATGTGGGGCGGCACAACGCCGTGGACAAACTGGTCGGCGCCGCGTTATTGGAGCACCGGCTGCCGCTCGCGAGATCAATTCTTCTCGTCAGCGGCCGCGCCAGCTTCGAACTCGTACAGAAGGCGCTCATGGCGGGCATCCCCGTGATGGCGGCGGTCGGTGCGCCTTCCAGTCTGGCGGTCGCCACGGCGGAACGCGCGGGCATGACCTTGATTGGTTTTCTGCGGAACGGCCGCTTCAACGTGTATACCGGAAACCACCGTATTCTCGGATTGGAACTGCCTTGATGAAACTTCGCAGTGCCTGCACAAGCCGGACCACCGGGACCCCGACGCTTATCCCAATCCTCTCGCGCCTTGGCAGGAATGCATAGTGGATAAAGGGCGAATGGGCACGGATCGAGGCGAATCCCCCAAGGCCGCCTCTCTGACTAATTGTCACTCTCTGACCACAAATAAGACCTGCGGGCCAATAATCCACTGCATCAACAAAATAAGCATCAACAAAATAAGTTGACAGAATGTCTTTTAGTCGGTAAAAAGGGGCTATCGCAACGGATTTCTCATATCCGGCGTTCATGGAGGTCCACGATGGTTACCACGCGCAGGGACTTTCTAAGGGTCAGCACGGTGGGGGGTGCAGCCGCCGCGATGCTGGGTTTTGACCTGGCTCCCGCCTACGCCGAGATGCGCGCCCTCAAGATCGCTCGCGCCTCGGAGACACGCTCCACTTGTCCTTACTGCTCGGTGAGTTGTGGTGTCATCATTTACACCCAGGGTGATGGCGCTAAGAACGTGACGCCGTCCGTGGTCCATGTGGAGGGCGATCCTGACCATCCCATCAATCGCGGCACGCTCTGCCCCAAGGGTTCGTCGTTGCAGCAAGACATCCTCAACGAGCGCCGTCTGCTGAAGCCGCAGGTGCGCCGTCCGCGCTCCGACCATTGGGAGGACATTTCCTGGGATGACGCCATCCGGGAAATCGGTTTCTGGGTGAAGAAGACGCGCGACGAGACCTTCGTCGAGCGAGACGCGCAAGGGCACACGGTCAACCGCTGCGAAGGCATCGCCTGGACGGGCGGTTGCACCGACACCAACGAGTTCAACTACCTGGTCGTAAAATCCATGAGGAGTATGGGCCTGTGTTACCTGGAAAACCAGGCCCGGGTTTGACACGGCCCCACGGTCTCAAGTTTGGGACCTACCTTCGGGCGCGGGGCGATGACCAACGGCTGGATCGACATCAAGAACACCGACATGATGTTGATCGAGGGCGGCAATCCCGCCGAAAACCATCCTTGCGGATTCAAGTGGGCGATTGAAGCCAAGCGCCATCGCAACGCCAAGATGATCGTGGTCGATCCGCGCTTCACGCGCACGGCCGCCGTCGCCGACCTGCACCTTCAAATCCGCACCGGCACCGACATTGCCTTCCTCGGCGGGCTGGTCCATTACGCCATCGAGAACAATCGCATCGCCAAAGACTACCTGGTGAATTTCACCAATGCCGCTTTCATCATCAAAGAGGGCTTCAAGCTTCCCGAGGATGGGCTCTATTCGGGGTACGACGCCGCCACCCAAACCTACGACAAATCAACTTGGAATTACGCCGAAGGCGGGGACATGAGCGGAAGGTCCATGGCGGCAGGTGCCACGGGCAGCCTGCCCCGATCTATCGGGGTCCCGCCCGTGAACGGGCATGGGCAAGATGCCCATGGCACGGATACCCATGCCACGGCGCCGCCCGCCCTGCCCGAAAACGTGGCCTACGACCTTACGCTTCAGCATCCGCGCTGTGTGTTTCAGCTTCTCCGCCAGCAGTATTCGCGTTACACGCCGGACGTAGTGGAGAAGATCACCGGTATTCCGGAGGACGAGTTTAACAAGGCCGCCGATCTGTTTACCTCGATTCGCAAAGACGGCGATATGAAGAAGGTCGCTACCATCATCTACGCGGTGGGCTGGACGCAGCACACTTCCGGCACGCAGACCATTCGCACCGCGGCCATACTGCAACTTCTTCTCGGCAATGTGGGGCGAGCGGGTGGCGGCGTGAACGCGCTGCGCGGCCACTCCAACATTCAAGGCGCCACCGACATGGCCGGCATCTTTGACGTGCTGCCCGGCTATTTGAAGGTGCCGAACCCGAACGACGCCAACTTGGACGCCTATCTGAAGCGCATCACGCCGAAACCCTCCAAGCCTGGCCCCTGGCAATCGATGAATTACTGGTCGAACACGCCGAAGTTTGTTGTGTCGCTCCTCAAAGCCCTGTATGGTGACGCCGCCCGCAAAGAGAATGATTGGGCTTTCGATTATCTGCCCAAAGTGGATCGGAATTACTCGTGGGTCCAAATCTGGGACAACATGTATCGGGGCAATGTCAAGGGTCTATTCGCTTTCGGGATGAATGGCGTCATGATCGGCCCCGATTCCCAGAAGAACATCGAGGCGCTCAAGAAGGCCGATTGGCTGGTGGTGGGCGAAATCTATCCCGACGAGACCAGCGAGTTCTGGAAGTCGCCGGGGATCACCGCGCAGGAAATGAGCAACATTCCGACTACCGTCTACCGCCTGCCCTGCGCCGGCTTTGCCGAAAAGGACGGATCGTTCACCAACTCGGCCCGCTGGTTACAGTGGAAAAATGCCGCGTTGCCGCCGCCGGGCGATTGCCGCCTCGACCAAGCTATCCTGGCGCAGATTTTTCTCGAGGTGCGCGAGTTGTACCGGAAAGAGGGCGGTAAGTTCCCCGACCCGATTCTGAATCTCACCTGGAATTACAGCGATCCCCGCAATCCCTCGCTCGCCGAAGTGGCGAAGGAGATCAACGGCAAGGCGCTCGCGGACATCACCGATCCCGTAACGAACCAAACCATCAAGGCTGCCCAGCAGCTTCCCTCGTTCGCCTGGCTGCGCGACGACGGCGCCACGGCCTGCGGCAACTGGATCTACTCCGGGAGCTGGACGGAGGCCGGGCCGCAACTGGCCAGGCGCGGTCCCGAAGACCCTTCCGGGCTCGGCATCTACCCGAATTGGGCCTGGAGTTGGCCCGTGAATCGCCGCGTGCTTTACAACCGCGCCTCTTGCGATGTGGAGGGCAAGCCGTGGGACGCCGACCGCCGCCAGATTCTGGTGGAACGAAAGCGCTGGGAAGTGGGTGGGGCACGATGTTCCGGATTTCAAACCCGATTCGAATCCCAAGGATCACATGGGACCGTTCATCATGAATCCGGAAGGTATAGGCCGGCTCTTTGTGCCCATCGGGGCGGTAACGGACGGGCCCTTCCCGGAGTTCTACGAGCCCATTGAAAGTCCGACCGCCAACTTGCTGCATCCGAACCAATCGAACAACCCGGTGGTGAAGAAGTTGAAGACCCCGATGGACAAGTACGGCACGGTGGCCGATGGCTTCAACATCGTTTGCACCACCTACCGGCTGACCGAACACTACCATTACTGGACCAAGAATAACCCTGCCAATGTCGAGCTGGTGCCGGAACCCTTTGTTGAGGTGCCGGCCGAGCTGGCCGACGAGATGGGAATCAAGGGAGGCGAGCGGGTCAAGGTGACCAGCGCCCGCGCCGAATACATTGCCCGGGCCATGGTCACGCGGCGGATAAAGTCCATGCTGATCAACGGCAAGAAGACGTACCAGATCGGCATTCCGATTCATTGGGGCTATCGGGGAATCGCCGAAGACGCGGGCCGGACGGCGCATACGCCGGCCAACTTGCTTTCCCCCACGGTGGTTGACCCCAACGCCTTCACGCCGGAGTTCAAGGGTTTTTTGGTTAAGTTGGAACGGGCTTAGAGCAGGGGTTAGGGATTAGGGGCTAGGGGTTAGCCCCAAAATGACTTACTTAGTCGTGATCACGGATTACGGGTGGAAGCGCCTCTGTGAGCCCCCTAGGGGCGAAATAATGTAGCCCAGGGCGTAAGCCCTGGGTGGAGGGCTATTTGAATTTACAACCCTCGCCCCCTTGGGGGAGAGGGTGGCTCGCAGCCGGCGCTTTCATCAGCCGGGGCGAGACGGGTGAGGGGGTCCAAACCGTGGCTCGTCGCACCAATTTGACCCCGAACTTTCAAGCCCGTAGCCACGGTCAGTGCAGTCCTGACCGTGGGTTCTTCCAGCGGTAGGCCACATCCGAACTGACGACATGCGGCTGCGATCGGGGGATCGGGCATGAAAAAGCCACGGTCAGAACTGCACTGACCGTGGCTACCAGCTCGATTTCCTCGGCCAGAATGTTGATCACGGAGGCGTGGCGGCCTTGCGTGGCTTCAAATTTTTCGATCCGGGCCGCCAAGTCCTTGTGCGTGGCGAGAAGATCGCGGAGCTTCACGAAGGCCCGGATGATCAGAATGTTCATCTGCACGGCTCGTTCGCTAGTCAGAACAGAGGAGAGCATGGCTACGCCGCGTTCGGTGAAGACGTGCGGTGGCCGACGGAGGCCCATTTTTGCTGGTGGATTGGAGGTCACAATTTGTGATCTCCAATCTTCAAGCTCTTTGCGGCTGAGCTGGAACATGAAATCGGGCGGAAAGCGACTCAAATTGCGCTTTACCGCTTGGTTGAGGGCTCGGGTCGGTACTTGGTAGAGCGCGGCCAGGTCCGCGTCAAACATAACTTTTTGACCGCGGATCAGAAAGATCCGGCGCTCGATCACCTCGATGGGCACAGGCAGCGCAGCCGGCGATTGGAGAGCTTGTCTTTTCATGTGGTGGGATTATAGCAGTTTCACATAGGTGGTAGGTGTTAGGCGCTGCCGGTTTTTGACATCGCAGATTGCGATGTCAAAAACCTTTCCACGAGAGCGGTAGCGTAGAGTTTCGGGTTTCGAAACTCTGGGGCATTTTCTGCGGAGATTCGACGAAGAGCCGCAGAGTTTCTGGGGAACGAAACTCTGCGCTACCAGCTTTGCTGCTCCGGCTTAAAACCGATGCGCCGCTTCGGTGGCGCGGGCGGCAGGCGCTTAAGTTGTTTAATCTCTTGAGCCAGAATGTTGATCACGGAGGCGTGGCGGCCCTGCGTGGCTTCGATTTTTACGATCCGGGCCGCCAAGTCCTTGTGCGTGGAGAGAAGATCGCGGAGCTTCACGAAGGCCCGGATGATCAGAATGTTCATCTGGACAGCGCGGTCGCTGTTCAGTACCGACGAAAGCATGGCGACTCCGTGTTCGGTGAAGGCATACGGCTGATACCGGATGTTTCGTTTCGATGCGGTCACAATCTGTGACCGCATCAGGTCGACTTCTTGGAGCGAAAGTCGAAACATAAAGTCCGACGGGAATCTGCCGCGGTTGCGTTTAACCGCTTGGTTGAGGGCTCGGGTCGGTACTTGGTAGAGCGCGGCCAAGTCAGCGTCAAACATAACTTTTTGACCGCGGATCAGAAAGATCCGGCGCTCGATCACCTCGATGGGCACCGGGAGATTGGGCGGTGGTTGGAGTCCTTGCCTTTTCATGCAGTGGGATTATACCAGTGAGGCGACGGGAGTGGCGTGGGTATGCTCCTTCAGGTCTTCGAGGCCGCGAACATAGCACCGAAAAAGGTGCTTATCAAGATGAGACGTGGGTGGTGGAGTTCAAGGTAGCGGCGGCTTTACGCCGCCAATAGGCGAGCATCTCGTAGGGGCACCCCTCGTGGGCGCCCTCCACAAGGGCACCCACGAGGGGTGCCCCTACGAGACGTGGAAAGGCGATCATGAGCCAGGCCACACTGCGCATCGTCAAAATCTCCGGACACGCCGGCCCGGTCCCGGGGCAAGGGATGCAGCGCGAGGAGAAAGTCGCGAAGCTGGTGGATACGACCACCTGCATCGGGTGCAAAGCGTGCGAAATTGCCTGCCAGGAGTGGAACGATCTGCCCTTCGCCACCACTTCCTTCGACAACACCTACCAGACCATGCCCCACACGGAGTGGAACTTCTGGAACCTGATCAAGTTCAACGAACAGCCCAAGGCCGACGGCGGGATGATGTGGCTGATGCGCAAGGACCAGTGCATGCACTGCGCCGATCCGGGGTGCCTGGCCGCCTGCCCGGCCGACAGCGCGATCGTTCAATACACCAACGGCATTGTGGATTTCCAGCAGGACCACTGCACCGGTTGCGGCTACTGCATTACCGGATGTCCTTTCGACATTCCCAAGTTCAATCCCGCCACGAAAAAGGTCTACAAGTGTACGCTGTGTTCGGACCGCGTCACCCAAGGTTTGGAACCCGCCTGCATCAAAGCCTGTCCCACCGGCTGCCTGCACTTTGGCACCAAGGACGACATGCTGGATCTGGCGGAAAAGCGCGCCACGCAGCTTCGCGAGCATTACGGTTTTGAGCAGGCGGGCGTTTATGATCCGCCCGGCGTGGGCGGCACCGGGGTCATCTACGTGCTGCACGACGCCACCAACCCGGAGGCTTACGGCGGTCTGCCCTCCCATCCCGCGATTCCGTGGGCGGTCAAACTTTGGAAAACGCCCCTGAAGATTCTCGGGAATCTCGCCATGCTGGGTGGAATCATCGGGGTCACGCTGCACTACCTGCGCTACGGCCCGAAGGTGGTCAAAGCGACGCACAAGCAAGGAGAGCAGAGGCCATGAGTGTTCCCCGAAGGGGGACAATATCATTAGCTGTAGGAGAGGTCCTGAGTGTTCCCCGAAGGGGGACAATATCATTAGCCGTAGGTGAAACCTACGGAACCGAAACTGCGAAAATTCCGGTTCCGACCCTGAAAGGGTCGAATATTCGACCCCTTCGGGGTCGAAAGATTTGTTTTCGATTGCCGTCCCCATCCGTAGGTGAAACCTACGGATCGGAAACCGGGAAAATTCCGATTCCAACCCTGGAAGGGTTGAATATTCGACCCCAAAGGGGTCGAAAGATTTGTTTTCGATTGCCGTCCCCATCCGTAGGTTTCACCTACGGCTAATGATATTCCGCCCCTTCGGGGCGGCGCATAGGACAAAGGAATTGTTTTCGATTGCCGTCCCCATCCGTAGGTTTCACCTACGGCTAATGATATTCCGCCCCTTCGGGGCGGCGGATGGGACAAAGGAATTGTTTTCGATTGCCGTCCCCATCCGTAGGTTTCACCTACGGCTAATGATATTCCGCCCCTTCGGGGCGGCGCATAGGACAAAGGAATTGTTTTCGATTGCCGTCCCCATCCGTAGGTTTCACCTACGGCTAATGATATTCCGTCCCTTCGGGGCGGGCGATGGGGCAGAGGAGCGGCCATGAGCAGTCAAGTCCTTCCCTACGATCCGGCCCGGGATGATTCTCCCGAGCGCATCCTGCGCTACACTCTGGTGGAGCGCGTGATTCATTGGATCGCCGGCCTCGCTTACCTCTATGTGTTGGCAACGGGCCTTGCCTTCTGGTCCCCTTATCTGTTCTGGATCGCCGATCTCGTCGGCGGCGGACCCACGGCGCGCTTCTGGCATCCCTGGTTCGGCCTGCTTTGGTTTGCCGCGGTCTTATGGATGTATGTGGCATGGCGGCAGGATATGCGGACCACCGAGGCGGACCGGGAATGGGCCAAACACGTCGGCGACTATATCCGCAACGAGGACGAGAATTTGCCGCCCATCGGCCGCTTCAATATCGGCCAGAAGGATTTCTTTTGGGTGATGTTTTTCGGGGGCATCGCCCTGGTGCTGTCGGGCGTGGCCCTGTGGTTCGTCAATGACATCTCTTGGGATTGGCGCTGGCTGCGTTACACGGCCGTGCTGGTCCACGTGGTGGCCGCGCTGCTCACCATTGGCGGCTTCATCCTCCACGTCTACATGGGCACGGCCATGGTGCGGGGCGGGTTCACTTCGATTATCCGGGGCGAAGTCACCGGCGATTGGGCGCGCATGCATCACCGTCTGTGGTATGAGGAAGTCCGGGGAAGGAAAGAGTAGCCTGCCTACGCGTAAACATTCACCAATAGTGAACAGCTTAACTTGCCTTGTTTCCATAGGTATACGAAACCGGCAAGGTGTATGAGTGGAATTTAACTTGATTTTCCAGAACCCTCACATACGATAAAATTATGGCAAAGCAGCGCGAGAAGCCGTATGCTGTTGCTCTGGCAGAGGGGGGTAGAGAAAAGGTGCCCCTACTAGGGCTGCAAACATTACCTCGGAAGAACGTTTTGGTAGAGGGCGTAACGATGTTCCGGCGCGGCGGACGTAGGAAAAGGGCCGAAAAAGAAAGAATGTGAGGCAGAGGACGGAAATGGCACTCACGAAGAAAACACTTCTAACGCCCGATAAGGAATATGGAATAGAAGAGATGAGCTCTCGATTTCGTGAACTCGCCGCAAGCTGGAAAAAGGGACGCCACGCCACATCGTTTTCCACTACCCTCGCCATGCACCCAGCGTATCAGCAGATTATCGGACTGGGACCGGCGGCCATTCCTTTCATCCTGGCCGAACTGGAAAAGGAACTCGATCATTGGTTTTGGGCGCTTAAGGCTGTTTCAGGAGAAGACCCGGTGCCCACAGAAAGTCGCGGCAACATGCGGGAGATGGCCAACGCCTGGTTAAAATGGGGTCGAGAAAAAGGCTATGAGTGGTAGCTGGCTCCCGGAAGATTTTCCTAACCTCAAAGAATCAAATCACAACATAACCAGCGACGCCTCAGTTGAGTACAACTGTTTTTCCTGGGCCGTGGATGAAACAAAGCGACGATGGGAACCGGACCAGATGGAAATTCACTATTGGCCTCAGGGTGTGGCTCGGGAAATGAAAATGGAGGCCTTTATCAAGGCCTATGGCACACGCGGGTACAGCCAATGTGATTCCATCGAGGTTGAGGAGGGGTTCGAAAAAGTCATGCTCTATGCAGATGACGACGGAACTCCCACTCACGCAGCCAAACAACTGCCAAACGGTCATTGGACAAGCAAGCTGGGGGATTTTGAGGACATCGAACACAAAACGCCGGCGTGTCTTCAGGGGCCGTTATACGGAGTTGCCAGCGTGTGCTTGAAACGTCGTGCTCGGGTTATCTAACGCATGAACACCCGGAAGTGGGACCAGCGCCTTGCCCGTGCCAGCGAACTTGCTGAGACATACCCCTTCGCCCGGGAGATCCTGCTTTTCTATTCCCAGCTCACGGCCTTCCAGAGAAGCTTCTACTTGCAGATTCCCGCCGCTTACGCTTCCGGAAACGCCGAGCGCAGCACGCTGCCGGCAACGCTGGATGAAGTTGACTTGGCGCATCTCATCACGCGCTGGAATCCTTTTCTTTCGATGATTGAGAGTGCCGCGCCGGCTGCACTGGCCGAATTCGCGCGCGGGCTGAAGGCTGAAGGCCCTGGCGCTGCGGGTGCGCTCTTGCGCGCAGCATGGCCGGCCAACCTCCCAGGCGCCGACGACGTAGGGGCACCCCTCGTGGGTGCCCGATCAGGGGCGACCACGAGGGTCGCCCCTACGTTCGATGCTTTCTGCGCCCAGGCCTTCTTGCAACCTTACGCGGAATTCCGCGCTGACCACGCGGAAGTGCCGGCGCCTCCGGTGCGGCGCCCGAGGTGCCCCTACTGCGGGTCTTCGCCCCTGGTCGGAGTGCTGCGACCCGAGGGCGAGGGCGCCAAGCGTTCCCTTGTCTGTTCGTTCTGCCGGACCGAATGGGATTACCTGCGCATCGCCTGCCCGGCGTGCGACGAGCGTCGTGAGGAAAAGCTCTGCATCTATACCGCGGCCCAGTTCGAGGCCGTCCGGGTGGAAGCCTGCGACACTTGCCGGGCCTACCTCATCACCGTTGACCTGACCAAAAACGGCCTGGCGGTGCCGGAGGTGGATGCTCTCGCGGCCATCCCCCTCACCCTGTGGGCGGACGAAAAAGGCTATCAGAAGGTCCATCGCCATGTCATGGGCCTCTAAAGTGATGGGGTTTGAGCTTCTATCTTCCGGCGGAAGGAATCACCAAGGTAACGTCGCGATCCAGGCGCATACCCACCAGCGAGCCCGCGGCCAAAGAAGCCTGTCGGCCTTTGGGGAGGACGAGCGCGGTCATGACGCCCAGAGCTCCCAGGCCGATGGCGGTCCCAATGCCCCCCGCTGCTCCCACGGCGGCGGGAGCCACGACGAGCAGAGCCTGCTGTTTGCGATTGGGGCCTTTGCCTTTCAGTTCCCCTTCCGGCCCGACGTTGGGGTCGCTGCCGCTTTCGCTGGAGAACACTTCGGTCAAGGAACCCAGGATCGCCACTTTCTGGCCGTTGGGAAGTTCCACGGTGTCGAAAACAATGGTGAGATAACCGCCCTTGCCTTTGCGTGCGGCGGGGCGTGACTCGCCCACGTGGCCATCGATGCGCACACCCTTCGAGAGCACGTCGCGATCCTCGACGGCCACCGGGTCAATCAACGTACACATGATCCGGTCCCCCGCCTTGGACGTGCTGGAATTGAGGGTGGTGTGCAACTGGAGCTTGAATTCCGTACCTTCCGGCACCGTGATCTCGTCGACGTTGGGATTCGCCTCTTGCGCAAAGAGGGGCACCGTCATGCTGCTGAGGAGCGAGCAGGCTATCAGTAATGCGAGGATCTTTGCCTTCATTCCCATTTCCCCCAAGCGTTGACCCACCGCCTTGTCGAAACGGAGGGGCGGTACCGGATTCACCATTTCATCATCAAAAGGCCGACGCCGTCAAAGACAAAATGCGCATGGGGCTTAATGGCCTTTGCTGAGTTGGATGCGGGTTTCGCCTCAGAGTTTGGATGGCCCGGCCCAGGAGTTTTGCGCCGGAGGGTGAGGGAACGCCGACCCATTGTGGATAAGTGGCGAATCGCCGCTACTCCCCGCTGGTCGTAGGTCAGCCGGGGGCGGCATCAATCCGACATAATGTCCATCCACAGGCAAGAACCCTCGCTGGTGGAACCCTGTGGGACGCCCTGCACACCCTCAAATATGGGGGTGATTTACTCCCGGGTTTCAGCGTGGTGGCGAACGTCCACGCCTTCGACTAGAAAGAGAACATCCTCGGCGATGTTGGTGGCGTGGTCGGCCAGCCGTTCCAGGTTGCGCGCCACAAACATCAGGTTGATTCCCTGGCGAACCGTCTTCGGGTCGCGTTCCATGTAGGCGATCAGTTCTTCGTAAATCGCATCGCGCAACTCGTCGACGGCGTCGTCGGAGACCAGCACGTTGCGGGCAAGCTCCGCGTCGCGCCGGACAAAAGCATCCAGGCTTTTGCGAATCATCGCCTGGACGCGGCTGGCCATGGCGGGAATGTCAATCAGGGGCTTGACCAGCGGCTCATTGATCAAAGAAAGCGCGCGCTCAATGATGTTGACCGCCAAGTCGCCCATCCGTTCGAGGTCGTTGTTAATCTTGATGGCAGAGGTCAGAAGGCGCAGGTCCGTCGCCATGGGCTGCTGGAGAGCCAGTAGTTGGGTGGCGAGGTCGTCGATTTCGATCTCCATGCGGTTGATTTCCGACTCATTCTGGAGAACTCTCTGCGCCTGCTGGGGATCTTTATCCGAAAGGCAGAGAACGCTGCGGTAAACGGAGTCCTCCACCAAGGCGCTCATCTCCAGCAGACGGCTTCGCAAGAAATCCAATTCCTCAACAAAGTGACGCAATGGTGGAATCCTCCCTGGAATATCGGGTGATCGGGTGATCGGGAGATCGGGTGAACAACTAAAAAACTGATCACCAGACCACCCGATATCGTTGTTCCCCGGATCACCCGATCACTCGATCATCGGATCACCCGATTCTACACCTCTACCCAAACCTGCCGGTAATGTAATCTTCTGTTTCTTTGCGCGCCGGGGTTTTGAAGATGACCGCCGTCTTATTGAACTCAATCAAGCGACCCATCAGGAAGAAGCCCGTGTAATCGGCCACGCGCGCGGCCTGCTGCATATTATGCGTCACGATGACCATGGTGCACATGTCTTTCAGGTTGAAGAGCAATTCTTCGATTTTCGCGGTGGCAATCGGATCCAGGGCCGAGCACGGCTCGTCGAGCAGCAGGACTTCCGGCTCCACGGCCAAGGCGCGAGCGATACACAGCCGCTGTTGCTGGCCTCCGGAAAGCGCATATGCGGACTTATAGAGTTGGTCTTTGACTTCCTCCCACAGCGCCGCCCGTTTAAGGCTTTTCTCCACAGCTTCTGCCATCATGCCCTGACCACCCATGCCATTAATGCGCAGCCCGTAAGCAATATTGTCGAAAATGGACTTGGGAAAGGGGTTGGGTCTTTGGAACACCATGCCCACTCTGCGTCGCAGGCTCACCACGTCTAGCGAAAAGATATCCTGGCCATCCAGCAGCACTTCACCTTCGGGGCGCGCGTGGGGTACCGTCTCGTACATCCGGTTGAGAACCCGCAGGAAGGTTGTCTTGCCGCAGCCGGAAGGGCCGATGAGCGCGGTAATGCGCCCGGTGGGAACCTGCAAGCCCACGGAGTGCAGCGCCTGCTTTCCCCCATAGTAGAAGTCCAACCCGGCCGCGCGCATCTTGACGTCGGCCGGCCAAGGAGTTGCTGTTCCTGCCGCACGCTCGGTAGGGCGGGATTCTTCAGACGTCTTCATAGCCATAGTCGAAACACTCGATACAGGAGTCACAGCTCACATCCCCGTAAGGGCACGCCATGGCGTGTCCCTACATCCTGCGAAAAGATATTCCCCGGCTAACAAGCATACGTGCACCAATATTGGCGACCAGGACTAATGCCAAAAGAACCAGTCCCGCTGCCCAGGCTTGCCGGTGCCAATCGTCGTAAGCACTGAGCGCATAGGTATAAATCATCACCGGCAACGAGGCGATGGGTTGATTCCAGCCCGGACTCCAGAAGCGATTGCTGAAGGCGGTGAAAAGCAGGGGAGCGGTTTCGCCGGCCACCCGCGCCACGGTCAGCATGACGCCGGTCACGATTCCGCGGATCGCCGCTGGCACCACCACCGTGGCCACGGTCTTCCACTTGCTCGCCCCCAAGGCCAAGGCGCCTTCCCGCAGGATGAGCGGAACCGCGCGCAGAGACTCCTCCGTGGTGCGCACGGCGATAGGGATCGTCATCACCGCCAGCGCCATGCCACCCGCGAACGTCGAAAAGTGCTTCATCGGAAGCACGATGATCGTGTAGGCAAAGATTCCCATGACAATCGACGGCACGCCGTTCAGCAAGTCCGTGGTGTAGCGCACAATGAAGGAAAAAGTCCTGCCGCCGAATTCCGCCAGGTACACTCCTCCCAGCAAGCCGATGGGAACACCCACCAGGGAAGCCAGCAGCAGAAGCTTGCCGCTGCCCACAATGGCATTGGCCATCCCCCCGCCCGATTCGCCCACGGGCGTCGGCAGCTTGGTGAAGAATGCCCAGTCCAGTGACTTGCCGCCGTAATACATAAGATAGCCGAGGATGAAGAAGAGGACGGAAACGGTGAACAGTGCGCACAGACCGGTGAGGCTGAGCATGACCACGTTCACGATTTTGCGCCAGCGGCTGCGAAAGCTCATAAAGATAGTGGACAGTGAACAGTGAATAGTGGACAGCGGGTCTGCTTCCTGTTCCCTGTGCCCTGTCCTCTGTTCACTGTGTTTGCGTCCCCCTCTGGGTGGTGGCAATAATTACCAGGCGCGCCAGTCCGTTGATCAAGATGGTCAGCAAGAACAGGACCAGGCCCAACTCGATCAAGGCTTGCAGGTACAAATCGCCGGTGGCTTCGGTGAACTCGTTGGCAATGACCGCGGCAATCGAATAAGCCGGAGCAAACAGCGAGGCGCTGATCTTGGGATCATTACCGATCACCATGGTCACCGCCATGGTTTCCCCCAGGGCGCGCGCCAAGGCCAGGAAAATCGAAGCCATAATTCCCACCCGCGCGTAAGGGACCACCACGTGCCAGGTGGATTCCCACTTGGTGGCGCCCAGACCCAGCGCCGCTTCGCGCTGCTCCACCGGAACGGCCATCAAGACTTCGCGAGAGACGGAGATGATGAAGGGCACAATCATGATCGCCAGCACCAATCCGCCCGCCAACATGCTGACCCCATAAATCGGACCCTTGAAGAGCGGGAGAAATCCCAAAGTAGTCTTGAGAAACGGCATCACCACGGTGCGCAATACCGGAACCAGGATGAAGATTCCCAGCAAGCCGTAGATGACGCTCGGAATCGCCGCCAGGAGCTCAATGACAAAGGTCAGGTAGTTGGAAATCGTTGGGGGAGCGAGCTCGGAAAGGAAAATGGCGGCGCCTACCCCCAGAGGCACAGCCACCAGAAGCGCCAGAGCCGAGGAAACCACGGTGCCATAAATGAAGGGCAAAGCGCCGAAATCCCCGCTTACGGGGTCCCAGGTTTTTCCCCGGAAGAATTCAAACCCAAACTTGTGGCGGGGTAAAGCGCAATTGACGTAAAGCTGGTAGACCACCATGATCGTCACCACAATAATGCTGGCCGCCGCCAGCAGGGTGATCAGATGAGCGACCTCATCCCCGTGCTGCAACTGCTTCATATACTTCCGTGCGCGCTGGGAAAAGTGCGCTGGGTCAGCCGTGAGTGGAGCAGTTTCCATATTAGCGCCGTTCCAAATCGATTACCGAAGCCTTTCCCTACGCCCTGCTCAGTGCGGAGGACACGAATCTTTCTTTTGTAGAGGCGCCCGGCGCCCCAACGCTCGGGCGGGCGGAGCCCGCTTTGGAGTGCGGCAGCTTGCTGCCGCTTTCCCCTTCGCGAGCGTGCGCGCGGGAATTTCGGTGGTGGGTCAATTTGATGTCGTAGCGGCGAGTTTACCTCGCCCAATGGCGGCGTAAAGCCGCCTCTACATCAAATTGATCCCCTACCTGCAATTCGCAGCCAGCAAACTGGCTGGCGCCAAAGCGGCAGCAAGCTGCCGCACTCCAAAGCTTCGCACCCACACTCGATGGGAAGTGAATAGATGCACAGCGTCAAGGAGCGTTCCCCCCCGCCACCATCTGGTGTCCTTACCGGGCACGAAAAATGAACACGTCTTCCCGCCTAGTCAACCTGTGACATCGCTTTGATTTCCTTGGCCACGACCTCTTTGGGAAGTTTCGCGTAATTGAGAGCTTCCACCAATCCCTGACCGTCTTTCACCATCCAGTGAAGAAAATCGACGATGGCTTTTTTCTTGGTGGGGTCCTGAATTTTATTCGGGACTAACAGCCAAGTGAAACTGGATATGGGGTAAGTTGTCTTTCCCGGCGCATTGGTGATGGAAACCCGGAAATCATCGGGCATCGACTTCGCCGCCCCTGCCGCCGCGGCAGTAACACTGGCCAAGTCCGCCTTCACGAAAACCCCGGAAGAATTTCGCACCTTCCCGTAGGGCATGTTGGTCTGGATCGCGTAAATCAGCTCGACATAGCCAATGGCTCCGGGGGTCTGCTTCACCAGCCCTGACACGCCCTCGTTGCCTTTGCCACCGAGTCCCACCGGCCAATTGACGGAGGTGTTCTTCCCCACCTTGGTTTTCCACTCCTCGCTAACCTTGGAAAGATAATCAACCCAAATATAGGTTGTGCCGCTGCCGTCGGAGCGGTGCACGACGACGATGTCCGTATTGGGCAGATTGACGCCCTTATTAGCATTGGCAATGGCCGGATCATTCCATTTGGTGATCTTCCCGAGGAAAATCCCGGCCAAGGCCTCGGGGGTGAAATTGAGCTCCTGGGTGATGCCGGGAATGTTGTACGTCGGAACGACCGCGCCCAGGACCGTCGGAAAGTGCAGGATCTTGGTCTTGGCCTGAGCAAGCTGCTCATCGGTCATGGGACCGTCCGTAGCGCCGAAATCTACCGTCCCGGCAATTACCTGCCGAATCCCCCCGCCCGAACCGATCGATTGATAATTGAAATCCAACTCTGGATGGAGCTTGTGATATTCGTCAAACCACTTGGAATAAATCGGATAAGGGAAAGTCGCCCCCGCTCCGTTAATCAATAATGCGGGAGTCGGTGTTGGCGCAGGAGCCGCTGAGGGCGACTCGACAAACGCACATACCCCCACAGCAAGCAACACTATGCTTACCGCAATGCTGGTGATTGAAGTTTTGAGTTTCATTTTTACCCCTCCTCCGTCATCTTTGGGTGCCAATGTTACGGCGGAATTAAGACACGGTTATTCCTGGATTTAAGTCCCGAACAATCTTCAATATTGTAAGGGCGGTGTTACAGCAACATTAAGCTTATGTTGCGCAGGGGTAAAGGGGGAGGGTATGGACATTTTGGCAGGATCAAAAGGCGCTCACTCCCAACCCAGGGGCAAGAAAAAAGCGCTTGCATATTTGTATAGTTCCAGTATAATCGAATTATGAAAACTCGTCAGGACACACAATCCGTCACCCGTCATCAAGGGTGGCAGTTCCTGCTGCGGCGCGGCGCCAGCTCTGCGGCAGTCAACGTTCTTGTTGGCAGATGGAGGCAGAATATGCGTACTAAGAGGGTTCGTTTGGTGGCTGTGAGTATGTTGCCTGCCCTGATGGCGATCTTGCTGGGGAGTCTTCTGACGGGTTGTTCTTTCTCGACCCGCAGATCCCCTGAGACCAAAGCTCCAGTCGGCGCAGTCGCTTTAGCCGGCGCCGGTTCCACGTTTGATTCAATACTGTTCAAAAGTTGGTTTACGATCTTTCTACATGACAACCCCAACGCGTACATTACCTATGACGTGGTGGGCAGCGGCGAGGGTGTCCGGCGTTTCATCGGGAAGAACGTCAAAGACGAGGACAAGGTCGATTTTGGCGCTAGCGATGCCGCGATGACAGATGCCGAGATCGCTCTTGTCGACCAGGGCGTTCTAATGGTGCCGATCACCGCGGGGGGCGTGGTACTCGCCTACACTCTTCCCGGCTTCCAGGGGGACTTGAAGCTTTCTCGAAGGGCCTACGCCGGCATTTTCCTTGGGGAGATCACAAATTGGAAGGACAAGCTGATTGCCGAGTCTAATCCTGGCGTCAAGCTTCCGGACCTTACCATTACGACCGTCGTACGCCAGGACGGGAGTGGCACGACCTACGCATTTACGAATCACCTGGCCGCAATCAGCAACAAATGGAGCGCTCGCTACGGCGCTGAAACCCTCGTCGATTGGCCTGGGATGGCGATGCGCGCGCCAGGCAATGAGGGAGTGGCCGGCAGGATCCAGCAATCGGAGGGTTCCATTGGTTACATCGAATACGGGTTTGCACAAGAGTTAAACCTGAAGACGGCGATCCTCCAGAACAAAGAAGGCAAGTTCGTGAGGGCGTCGGGACTGAGCATCATTGCAGGATTAGCGGAAGCTCAACTGCCCGACAACTTGCGCGCTTTTGTTCCTGACCCCTCGGGCCCGGATTCGTATCCCATCGTGACCTACAGTTGGATACTCCTCCGCAAAAGTAACCCGAACGCGGCCAAGGCCAAGTTGATTCATGACCTCTTCAGTTGGTGTTTGCAGGACGGGCAACGATACGCTCCCATCGATGGGTACGTACCCCTACCCGCTACCGTGGTTGTGAAAGGATTGGCAGCGCTCGAGACTGTTACCTCGGGTCACTGAACTTTATGGGAAGCGCTTTGTCCCTTCTCGTTGGCAGCGCGGCGCAGTAAGATGTGCTGGAGAATTGTGCTGGGCTCCCGACCACGTTGAGTATGCCTCACCCTCATGTCCGTCCTGCTATTTGTTTTTTGCTCTGAAGTTGCGGCGTTGACTGAGACAAAGTGACTCGGCCCGTGAGGAAGGTCGATGCGAATATGAGGGCGAAGGGAATCCAAGTTCCCATCACGCTGGAGAACATTGCGTAACTTTTCTCGAATACCGGCGCCACTAAGAAGAGATCCAAAGCCACTACAACGCCGAGGAACGCACCCGCGGTTCGCAGGGGGCTCGTAAAGGCATACCTCCGATAGTAGAGAAGCGATATCAAAGCGAATCCAACCGGCGCGCCTATAGCGTGAACAACCAGCGTCGTGTGCATCGAAAGGAATTGCCGGCCCACGCCTATGAGTGCGCCGCAGTAAGCCCAGCCCACCACGCCGTGCGCGAGAATTACCGCCGCCCTGGGGAGCCTTCCGGGGTTCATCATCTTGTTGTGCCGCGCACCCGCGAACTCTAACCTCACCCGCCGAGGCGCCCAGATTTCGCGTGGACGCTCCCTTCAAGTCAAGAAGGGATTCACGGCGCGGACGGTACCGTAGAGGCGATGGGGCTGGAAGTCTTCCGACAGCAGTTCGGCAAGGCCGTAGCACTCGGCATAGGCCCACAAGTGCGCGTCATACCAGGGAAGATGATAGGCCGCGGCCCCTCGCAGGGCCGTGCGCACCAGGGCTTCGTGGGGATAGAGAACTCCGAACAGGCTCAGCAGCTCCTCAGCCTCTCGGTGGGCGGCCTTTGGCGTCAACAGCGGGGGTTGCGCGTTTTGGCCGCGCCCTCTTGGACGAGTGGTGACCGCGACAAATTCCACAATGGCCTGTTGAGGGATTCTTATCGAGCTTTCCTGAAGACCCCGGTCGAGAAGTTCCGCCGCGATCCGCTGTTTGCGCGGGTCAGTGGGATCGAACACGTATACCAAAACATTCGTATCAACGAGAGCGGCCACGGGTGTAGAGATCCTCACGTCTCCAGCCGCGCTCGATTTCGTGGGGTTTGGGTGGGCGCTCGGCGGATTCGTCCGATTCCTCAAGCCTGGGTGGATTGATTTCACGTTGGCGCTGCCGCTCCAACATTTGGCGGAATAGTTCCACGCGCTCTTCCACGCTGCGCAGAGGAACTCGGCTACGCCGGGATTTGGCAGGAATGACCCGGATCGCATCCCCGCCAGCGACCCAGTCGAGTTGATCGCCCGGCTTGATGCCATATTCGTCCGCAATAACCTTGGGGACCGTCAATTGCAGCTTGGAAGTCACTTTAGACATATCCTTACTATAACAAGGACGGAATCATTGTCAAGCGCGGAGTTATCCCGCCCCGGCGGATTACTCCACAGCTTTCGTTCTCATGTGTTAATAAATACGTTGGGACATGTTCTTTCGCTCTCTGGGGCTGGGGGTTTGGGCGAATTTTTTGCTTGCATACTTGCATAGTTCTAGTATAATCGAAAAATGAAAACTCGCCAGGACACACAATCCGTCACCCGCTATGCGGACATGTTTGCCGCCATGGGCGCCGAACCCCGGCTGCGCATCATGCAACTGCTCCTTACCGCCCACCCGCAGGGATTGGTGGTCGGCGATATCCAGGAAGAATTGGAAATCCCCGCCTCCACCCTCTCCCATCACCTCGATAAGCTCAAGAATGAGGAGTTGGTTCGGGTCCGGCGGGATGGCACATTTCTGTGGTATTCGGCGAACCTGGAAGCTTTGCAGGAGGTCATGAACTTTCTGTATGCGGAGTGCTGTACCCGGAACAAGGCCATCGAGCCGGGCGAATTCGTCGCCATCGGGTCGGTCCCCAAGGGCGGCACGGAAAGGAAAAACCAATGAGCGAGCAAAGTATCAAAGAAGTGGTGAAAGAGAAGTACGGACAGGCTGCGTTGCGGGTCATTAAGGGCGGCAGTTCTTGCTGTGGAGCGGCGTCGGCGGTGGAAGGCTGTCCCGACCCGATCACTGCGAACCTCTACGACGGCAGCCAAACCAGCCAGATCCCGGAAGCGGCGTTGCTGGCCTCCCTGGGTTGCGGGAATCCGACAGCGCTGGCCGAACTGAAACCCGGTGAGACCGTCCTCGATCTGGGGTCGGGAGGCGGCATCGACGTGCTGCTTTCCGCCAAGCGCGTGGGCCCCTCGGGAAAGGCTTACGGTCTGGATATGACCGATGAGATGCTGGCGCTGGCCCGCGAGAATCAGCGGAAAGCCGGCGTAGAGAACGTGGAGTTCCTGAGGGGTGAAATCGAAAACATCCCGCTGCCTGACAATTCTGTGGATGTGATCATCTCGAATTGCGTCATCAACCTCTCGGCGGACAAGGACCGGGTGCTACAGGAAGCCTTTCGCGTGCTCAAGCCCGGAGGAAGGTTCGCCGTCTCAGACATCGTGGTGCGCGGGGAGGTTCCTGCTGACATTCGGCGCAGCGTGGAGCTGTGGGTCGGTTGCATGGCCGGAGCACTGGAAGAAAACGAATACCTCGCAAAACTCGCTCGGGCGGGATTTGAAGTGGTCAATATGGAACCGACGCGAATCTACCACGTTGCGGACGCGCGCGAACTGCTTTCCAGCAAAGGCATCGATGTGGAGGCAATTGCGCCGCTGGTGGACGGCAAGTTCATGAGCGCCTTCGTGCGGGCCAAAAAGCCGGGTTCTTCATGCTGCGCCCCAAGCTGTTGCGCCGGTTCCGATGCCCACTGATAGGACGCCTCTCTCGCAGCGCGTCGTCTCGGAGGCAATACTGATCCCGTGTTTGACACCGAGCAGGAGCAGAACAGGATGCTTGAGCGACAACTGCGTCAAGAAAGAATGATCCACCGCCTCATTTACGAATCGCGGGGATGCGCCCACTGCTCCTGCCACACGTGGAGCATCGCGCTGCCAGCGCCCGCGGTGAGGGCACGTTGGGCGCAAGAGTATCTCGATCGGCGGGTGCATGAGGCTTACCTATGGCATCTGCTGAACACGAAGGCGTGGAAGGAGAGCCAATCCAGACCCGCCGTGGGAGTCAACAGTGCAGGCCGCTTGATGAACCACGGGACTCAGAAGGAGTAGAATTATGCTGGCACCCCTGTCTCGCAGACTCTCGTTTCTTGATCGATATCTTACGGTTTGGATTTTCCTCGCCATGGCTCTGGGCGTGGCTTCCGGCTATTTTCTGCCGAGTCTCGTGCGGGGCATCACCGCTTTTCAGGTGGGTACGACCTCCATCCCCATTGCTGCCGGTCTAATTCTGATGATGTACCCGCCCCTCGCCAAAGTCCGGTACGAAGAAATGGGCGAGGTCTTCCGGAACAAACGTGTCCTGTTGCTCTCTTTGGTGCAAAACTGGGTTATCGGACCCGTCTTGATGTTTTTTCTGGCTGTAACTTTCTTGCGACACTATCCCGAATACATGGTGGGTCTGATCATGATCGGCCTGGCGCGGTGCATTGCCATGGTGATTGTGTGGAACGAACTCGCCCGGGGAGACACCGAATACGCCGCGGGACTGGTGGCCTTCAATTCTGTTTTTCAGGTGCTGTTCTACTCCGTCTACGCATGGTTCTTCATTACCCTCCTACCATCTTGGATGGGTATGAAGGGGACGATCGTCGATGTTTCTATGAAGCAAATCGCGCAGAGCGTCTTCTTCTACCTTGGTATTCCGTTTCTCGCGGGAATGATCACCCGCTTCACCCTGATTCGCGCGCGGGGAAGGGAATGGTACGAAAAGAAGTTTGTGCCCCGCATCAGTCCGATAACGCTAGTGGCTCTGCTCTTCACCATTGTGGTGATGTTTTCGCTGAAGGGGCAATACATCATTCAACTGCCGCTGGACGTGGTGCGCATTGCGGTTCCCCTCTTGATCTACTTCGTGGTGATGTTCCTGGTCTCCTTTTACATGGGCAAGAAGCTGGGCGCTGACTACTCGAAGACCGCCACGCTCTCCTTTACGGCGGCAAGCAACAATTTTGAGTTAGCCATTGCGGTGGCGGTGGCGGTTTTTGGAATTCACTCGGGCGCAGCTTTCGCGGCGGTGATCGGTCCGCTGGTGGAAGTTCCGGTATTGATTGGGCTGGTAGGAGTCTCTCTGCGTTTTCAGCGCCATTTCTCCCCACCGCGTCCCGCGCTGGTGGGAGAAGCGAAATTGGTTCAGGGCTAGCGAATCGCCTCGCGAAAGAGTACGCGCCAATTGCCACCGTGAAAAGGACATGAAGGGGGAGAATCATGATCAAGCAAAAAGTGATGTTCGTTTGCACGGAGAACTCCAGCCGCAGCCAAATGGCGGAGGGATTCTTGCGGCATCTCGCCGGCGATCACTTCGATGTCTCTAGTGGGGGAGCCCATCCGACGGAGCTCAACCCTGCTGCGGTGGAGGTTATGAAGGAAATTGGCGTTGATATCTCCGGTCAACACTCCAAAGATGTCGCGCAGTTCTTGGGACAACGGTTCCATTACATCATCAGGGTTTGCGATAAAGTGAGAGAGAAGTGCCCGGTTCTACCCGGCGCAATCTGGTACCTGGATTGGAGCTTTGAGGATCCTGCCGCAGCACCGGGTACGGCGGCGGAAAAGTTAGCTGTTTTCCGCCGGGTTCGCGACCAGATCGAGGAAAAGATCGAAGAGTTTGTGGCGAAAGAAGCCCCGCCCCACGAGCACCGTCAATAGGCCGCTGAGAGTCGCGATTTTTGAGATAGGTGATGAGCCATGCGAGTTTTGATCCTCTGCACAGGAAATTCCGCGCGCAGCCAGATGGCCGAGGGGCTACTGCGACACGATGGAGGCAACGCGTTTGAGGTTTCGAGCGCCGGCACGAAGCCGAGCCACGTGCGCCCGGAAGCTATTGCCGTCATGCACGAAATCGGGATAGACATCTCGGGGCACCGGTCGAAATCCGTTGACGGGTTCGCGGGGCAGGCGTTCGATTTTGTGATCACCGTCTGTGACAACGCCAAGGAAAGTTGCCCCGTCTTTCCCGCCGCCACCCAGCGCATCCATTGGAGCCTCGATGACCCCGCCGCTGTGCAAGGCACGGAAGTGCAGAGGCTGGCGGAGTTCCGCCGCGTGCGCGACCAACTCCGAACACTCCTGCGCCAGTTCGTGGAAGAGCAAGCGTAGCGGAGTCACGCAAACACCAGCCGGCCTTTGGGGGCGGGGACTACTCACGCGACCTTTGCATTTCCCTCCGCAGTGTGGTTCCATCCTCTATTCAGGTTTTCAGTCCGGGCCGGGAGGAGATCATGATCACCCATCGAAATAGGCACGCGCGGACCGTCATGGCCGCCATCCCCGCCGTACTCTTGCTGTTCGCGCCGGGCTGCTCAGCGCCGAAGGATCAAGCCAGCGCGCCCACGGCGGTCCCCCAGACCAACACCTGCACGATCGATGCGGACGGCACGGCGCACATCACCCGCGTGGTCCCGGTGCCGCAAACCATCAGCCTGGAGGCGCAGAAATTCATCTCACGGCCGGCGCCATCAGGTCCGGAGCCCACGCTTGCCGAGCGGCGTGCGTCAACCGACAAATTCCGCGTTGGCCGGGCCGAGGAAGCACGCAAGCTCTATCCCGTGGAAATCAAAGAGGAGACCATGGGCGGCGTCCGCTGCGACATCATCAGCCCGCTCAACCCCCCTGCCGCCAAGCGTGGCCGGGTACTCATCAACGTCCATGGAGGGGGTTTCAACTCCGACTCGGGTTCGCTGGTGGAGGGGATTCCCATCGCCAACCTCACCGCCACAACGGTGGTTTCGGTTTACTATCGGCTGGCGCCCGAATTCCCGTACCCCGCCGCCGTGGACGATACGGTGGCGGTTTACAAGGAATTGCTGAAGACCTACAAGTCGGCAAAGATCGGTTTGTTCGGCACCTCGGCCGGCGCCATCCTTACCGCCGAAGTCGCTGCCCGGCTGCGACGCGACGGTCTGCCGCTGCCCGGCGTCCTCGGTATCTTCTCCGGCACCGGCGATATGAGCCAGCATGGAGACTCCCAGGCCCTCTATACCGTCAGGGGATTCGGCGGAAACCTGAAACCTCCGGCGAAGGGGCCGCTCCTTTCTCCCTACGTCGGGGCCACCAATCCCAAGGACCCCGTGTTGTCACCGATTTACTCAGATTTGAAAGGATTCCCCCCGACCCTGTTCGTCACCAGCACGCGCGACTTGCTGCTCAGCGGCACTACGGATCTGCACCGCGCTTTCCTGCGCGCCGGCGTGGATGTTGAACTTGTGGTGTTTGAGGCCCTACCCCACGCCTTCTGGTACGACTATCAATTGCCCGAGACGAAGGAAGCCCTGGGCATCATGGCCCGGTTCTTTGATAAGAAGCTCGGAGAATAGCGGACCTACACCTTGAGAAATATCTTGTGCTTGTAGAGGAAGTAGCACAGGTACCAGAACACCACCAGGACGGCGCAGTGCTGAGCGACGGGAGCCAGGGCTCCAACGAACTCGAAGCCCCCGCTGAATGCGCGAATCGCGTGATCGACGGACCCGCGGATTAAGAAGCCCATCGAGTAGATGAAGATGGAGTTCATGCCCACCACCACGAGTGGGAAGGCGGCCTTCTTCAAGCCCCACACGTCCACGAGCAGGATGAAAACCAGCATCATGAGCAGAACCCATCCCGTGCTATAGAAAGTCCACGAGGCGGTCCAGAGTTTCTTGACGTTGGGAATCAGCGGCGAGAGCGCCAGGCCCACCACGAACGCCGCCACGGCGGAGATGGCCAGGATCTTCAGTTTCGCCGCGCGCGGCCGCGCCGAGCGCAGCAGGTTGCCCGTCCAGGCTCCGAACAGCGTGGTGACCGTACTGGAGATGAAATTGATCGTCACGTAGTGGTCTTCGTAGTTGTACCCCAGCAGCGCCTTGTCGATTCTCTGGCCGATGTTGCCGAGGGGTGAAAACGCGCCATCGGCTCCCGGGAAGAGGAAGAAGAGCGCGGAGTGAAACACCAGCAACCCCGCCGCCGCGGCCACCTGCCAGCGGAATTCCAACTGAAGAATCAGGTAAGTCAAGAAATAGGTGAAGGCAATCTGCGAGAGCACGTTGATGAGCTGGAATCGGAGCCCGTCCGCGGCGATGATCAGAATCTGGCTAAGCAGGATCAGCTTGAGGGCGCGAACCGCCACGTGCCGGAGACTCTGCTTCGAGGTCGCGCCCAACTCCCGGCGGCGGGCCAGCGCAAAAGGCATGGCCACGCCCACCATGAACATGAAGGAGGGCTGAATCAAGTCCCAGAAAACGGCGCCCGTCCAGTCGACATGATCGAACCAGGAGGCGACGCGCGACCACTGAGGGTTTTGGTGGAGCGCTCCGAAACCGAAGGCGTCGGAGGCCAGCATGATCATGATGAATCCCCGAAACGCGTCGAGCGCCACGTAACGCTCGGTGGCCGGAGACTTCGTCGGCGTTCCCGCCGCAGGTGCGGCGGTTTGCGGGAGGGTGGTGGTTGACATGCCGCGAATTCTAACACGCTGCCGGGTCTGTGGATGGGTTTTTCTGGCCTTTCGATCTCCTTCACCGGCGTTTCACTGCCACCAAAAGCCACTCACCACGCGAAAGTGCTGGGTCGAGAGAAAGAGGCCGGTCATGATGAGGAAGTTGTACCCGATGTGAAGAATGACGCTGGGGGTCAGGCTGCCGGTCGAGCCGCGCGCGAGGGAAAACACCAGGCCCACCACCAGGATCATGGCCAGGTGATTCCAGGCGTTCCAATATTCCGGAACGTGCAGGCCGGCAAAGAGGACGGCCGTCGTCACCACGGCAAAGCGCAAACCCACCGCGCGTTCAAAAATGGCAAAGAGCAGGCCGCGGAAAACCAACTCCTCCACCACCGGCGCCACGCCAATGGCGAACGCGCCAATCGCGTAAGAGGCGGCCCGGGAATCGAACAACTTCTCCAGCGGGAATCCTTGCGTGTCCGGCCGCAGCGCCAGCGCCAAGCTGACGGCGAGGGCGAGCCCGCCTCCACCCGCAAGGTAACCTGCCACCTGCCTTGGCGTGGGCTTCTTCCATCCCAGGGATTTCCAGAAAGGCTGCTGATGCTGGATCCTGGCCATCAGATAAAGAAGAACCAAAACCAACACATAGAAAACGCACTGCTGAATCAGCAGGAAAAAGGTATTGGATTGCACCGCATCCGCCCTCATGTGCCATCCCGCCAAGGGCCGCAGCACAACGTAGCCCATCAATACGGCAAGGTTTGACACCAGCAGAGCGAAGGGGATGAAGACCACCAACAACAGCAGATCGCGCAGCTTCCAGATGTCCCGTGGCGCGAGGGGTGGGGTAGGCTTTGGCGCCGGAGCCTGCGGCGGCGCAAGGCTTTCCGCCGGTAAGCCGCCTGCTTCCATCGAGAGATTTTCCGTCACAGTGGCTGGGCCTCTTGGAGCACGCGTTCCTTCAGGTAAGGATTCAGACCCTTTTCCGTGACGACTTCAACCTTGCATCCGAGAATCTCCTCCAAGTCCAGAACTAACCCGGCGGGAAACCAGGAGCTGGTTTCCGGGCCGGTGTCCACGAGTAGATCAAGATCGCCATCCTGCCGTGCTTCGCCTCTCGCCACCGATCCAAAGACACGCACATTCGTGGCGCCGTGTATGGCGGCAATGCGCCGAATCTCCTCACGCTTTTCCTCGAGCATTTGGCCGATCTTCAAGGAATACCTCCGACGGTAGGGCGGAATCTGACCCCCCATGATAACCCTACTTCAACTCATTTGGCCCGCCATTCAGCAGCGGCGCCAGCGCCTGGCCGGTGTAGGACTTCTTCACGCGCGCCACGGCCTCCGGGGTGCCTTGCGCCACGATGCGTCCGCCGCCCTCGCCGCCTTCCGGGCCCAGATCGATGACCCAATCGGCTTGTTTCACCACGTCGAGATGATGCTCGATGATGATGACGGTGTTGCCGAGGTCGGTGAGACGATTGAGCACTTCCAAAAGCTGCTTGACGTCGTCAAAGTGCAGGCCGGTGGTGGGTTCATCCAGGATGTAGAGCGTGCGGCCCGTCTGCCGGCGGCTGAGTTCGCGCCCCAGCTTGATGCGCTGCGCCTCGCCGCCGGAAAGCGTGGTGGCGGGCTGGCCCAAATGAATGTATCCCAGGCCCACGTCCACCAGGGTTTGCAGCTTCAGGCGAATTTGCGGAATGTTCTCGAGCAGCGGCAGCGCGTCTTGGGCCGTCAGGTCGAGCAGGTCGGCAATGGAAACGCCCTTGTATTTTACCGCCAGCGTCTCAGAGTTGTAGCGCCGCCCTCGGCACACTTCGCAGGTCACGAAAACGTCAGGGAGGAAGTTCATCTCGATGCGCCGCAGCCCCTCGCCCTGGCACGCTTCGCAGCGCCCGCCTTTCACGTTGAAACTGAAGCGCCCGGCCCGATAGCCCCGCTCGCGCGATTCCGGCAGCATGGCAAATAGATCGCGAATGGGAGTGAAGACCCCGGTGTAGGTGGCGGGATTGGAGCGCGGCGTCCGCCCGATGGGTGATTGATCGATGACGATGATCTTGTCGAGGTGCTCCAGGCCGGTGATGGCGCGGTGCGCGCCCGGTTCTTCGATGGCGCGGTAGAGCTTCTTGGAGATGGCGCGGTGCAGGATGTCGTTCACCAGCGTGGATTTCCCCGAGCCTGACACGCCCGTCACCACGGTGAGCAGTCCCAACGGGAACGGTACGTCAATGTTCTTCAGATTGTTGGCCCGTGCTCCCAGGACCGTGAGGAATTTTCCATTGGCAGCCCGCCGTTTGCCCGGCACCGCAATGCGCAGTTCGCCCGAGAGGTACTTCCCGGTCAGGGAATCCGCCGTAGCCGCGATCTTCTCGGGCGGCCCCGCCGCCACCACATACCCGCCCTTTTTGCCCGCGCCGGGACCGAGATCAATGACATAATTGGCACGGCGAATGGTTTCCTCGTCATGCTCGACCACCAACACGGTGTTCGACATGTCGCGCAACTGCTCGAGCGTTTCGAGCAGACGCTGATTGTCGCGCGGGTGCAGCCCCACGCTGGGCTCGTCGAGCACATACAATACACCGCGTAGCTTGGAGCCGATCTGCGTGGCGAGCCGGATGCGCTGGCTTTCGCCGCTGGAAAGGCTGGACGCCGAGCGGTCGAGGCTCAAATAACCAAGCCCCACGGCATGGAGAAACTCCAAGCGCTCGCGGATTTCGTTCACAATGCGCCGTGCCACCAGTTCTTCACGCGGGGTGAGCTTCAGCCCCGACAGCACCCCCTGGGTCTTGATTACCGGCAGCGCGGTGAGGTCGGCAATGGAAAAATCCATCACGGTTACGGCCAGGCTTTCCGGCTTCAGGCGCTTGCCCTGGCATTGGGGGCAGGGCACCGCCGACATGTACTGGCTGTACCAGTCGCGGTAGCTTTCCGAACTCGCTTCGCCGTACCAGCGATCGAGCAGCGGCAGGATCCCCGAAAAGACGGTTGAGGCGGGGGCGCCGTCGGCGATTTTTCCGTAAAGCAGGAGGTTCTGGATTTTGCGCGGCAGGCGCTCAAAGGGAGTCTTCAAGTCGAAGCCGATTTGTTCCGCGGCGCGCATCAGGCTGCGCTGGAGGAAGCCCGAGCCCGCCCCGGGGCCCAGCCCGCCTTCCAGCAGCGGACGCGACCAGTCCACGATGACCTTGGCGGGGTCGAAGGTGTACTGGCTTCCCAGGCCGCGACATGCCGGGCAGGCGCCGTAGACGCTGTTGAAGGAAAACGAGCGCGGCTCGAGGGCGGGAAGACTCATGCCGCAATCCACACACGCCCATTCCTGGGAGTAAAGGCGCTCCTCGCCATTCACGATGGCCACTTCCACGATGCCTTTGGCCAGCTTCATAGCCGTCTCGATGGAAGCGGCCAGGCGGCTCTCGATTCCGGACTTCAACAGCAGGCGGTCGACCACCGCTTCGATGGTGTGATTCTTGCGCCGGTCAAGTTTGATCTCCTCATCCAGTTGGCGCAGTTGCTTGTCGACGCGCACGCGCACAAAGCCTTCCGCTGCGAGTTGCTCGAAGAGTTTGCGAAACTCACCCTTGCGGCCCCGCACAATGGGCGCCAGGATCATCACGCGCTCGCCTTCGCCATTACTGCCGTCGCTCCCCTGGTGCAAAGCCATGATCGAGGCCACAATCTGCTCGGTCGTCTGGCGGGAGATTTGGCGTCCGCATCGGGGGCAGTGGGCGACGCCGATGGACGAGTAAAGTAACCGCAGGTAATCGTAGATTTCGGTGATCGTGCCCACGGTGGAGCGCGGGCTGCGGCTGGTGGTCTTCTGCTCGATGGAGATCGCCGGGCTCAGGCCCTCGATGGTGTCCACGTCGGGCCGTTCGAGTTGCTCAAGAAACTGGCGCGCGTAGGCGGAGAGCGTCTGCACGTAGCGGCGCTGGCCCTCGGCATAAATCACATCAAACGCCAGGCTCGATTTACCCGACCCGCTCAGCCCGGTGACCACGGTCAAGGTGTTGCGTGGAACCTCGACGCTGATGTTCTTCAGGTTGTGCTGGCGGGCGCCCCGAACCGTAATCCGGTCGATCATTCGCCCTGAACCCTACAGTGAGGAATTTCGAGAAAGCGGCAACCTTCCATGCTAATTCCGCGATGAGTAGCCGTCAAGCGGTTGTCGTGGCCCGCGCTAGGTGATGGGTGTTCGCGCCTTGTGCGGTGCGGCAGGAGCGCATAGAATGAGAGACTTCACCCCAGATGAAAGCGGGGAACATGCTGAAGTCCTTAAGTGTAAAACTTGGCCACGTACTGGTGCTGTACGGCGGGTGGGGACTGTTCGCGATGTCGTTTCTGGACTCCTCGCTGATTCCGTTCCCGGTTGTGAATGATCTGGCTCTCATCGTGATGGCCAGCAAGCGGCCCGCCTGGTGGCCTCTCTATGCCTTGGCAAGCACCCTGGGCTCGGTTTGCGGCGCCTATCTCCTTTACGGAATCGCCCGTGGCGGAGGAGAGTTCTTCTTCCGCAAGACGACGGCGCAGGCCGTAGCCCATGCCCGGCGCTGGCTGGAGCGCAACGACTTCCTGGCCGTTCTGGTGGCGTCGATCCTGCCTCCGCCGGCGCCCTACAAGGTGTTTGTCCTCACGGCCGGCCTGCTGCGCGTCAATGCACTACATTTCGGCTTGGCGCTGCTGGTAGGACGCGGGCTGAGGTTTGGCGCCGACGCCTGGCTGGGGGCGCGATATGGCGTTCAGGCGGAGGATTACCTTCGCCACAACTTGGGCTGGGTCTCGGTGGCAGCCGCAGTGTTGCTTGTTGGCTGGGCGCTGCTCCGACGCTCGAGGAAGGGTAAAGTTTAAAGGGTAAAGGCTAAAGCACCTGCGTGCCTGTCCCGCCGCTCGGTGCAGGCCATATACGAATTTCGTGACGACTTTATCGTTTACCCTTCTGCATTTAACCCTTGCACTACTCCCGTCGCGGGGCCGCAAAATAGAAGGCTTCGGATCGGGTCTGGAGGTTCTTGTTCAATTCCACTTCCAGGGTGAAACCGCGAGGCTGCGCCGCATGGTGATAAAACCGCAAATCGCACAAGCTTACCGTATATCCCTCTTCACTTTCGTCCACTTGCGCCCAGGGGAAGCGCGCAAAATCCAAGAAGATTTTTCCCGCCCGCGTCTGCATAGCGGCGGCGAGCGCAGGGGACATGGGCGGTTTTTCGAAAGTCCCCATTTCCTCCGGTAAGCCATTGGCATCCAGTGCGTCCACGCGGACAACGTGGAATGAACCTTCGGTCTCCACCACACCTGTCCAGGTGAAAGGATTCACCGCCACCGGCAGTGCACTGAATCGCTGGGGGGTCTCGCCGGAGTACGTGTGGCTGTCCAGGATGCTGAGGGCGCGGCGATGAGCGAAATCGCGAATTCCCCAGAGCGCCACCATCGCTCCCAGGCAAAAGACGGCCCCGGGTCCCCAACGCGGCTTACGCGCTCCCACTTCTTCTGAAACCAGGCGCAGCAGCCAGGGCACTCCCAAGCCCACCATCAAGATGGCGAGTAGAAGCGGATCGATGATCGCCATGACATCCCACGCGTACCATCGTCCACTAAAGGGCAGAAAGGGGCGGACACCATAGGCGTTGGTGTAATCGAGCAGCAGATGGCTGCCGGTTCCCAAAAAGGCAGCGAGCAGCAGCCATCGGCCGTTGAGGGGAAGGCCGGGCTTGGGCTGGACCTTCTTCCCCACCCAATACATAAGACCCCAGAGGATAATTGCTAAAACGGTGATACCTACGAAAGAATGGGAAATTCCCCGATGGTATTTCAGATAGGTAATACTGTTCTTCAGACCAGAGAGGAGGTCGATGTCCGGAGCGTTGGCGCCCAGAATCAAAGTCAGTGTGGCGAAACGCGTCTTCCGGTTCAGCCCTGCTTGGCTGATGGCGACAGCGGTCAGCGTGTGGGTGAGGTTGTCCATGGTTGACCAGCTAACAGCTCACAGCTTACAGCCGACAGTAAATAAAAGGTATCCGCTGTCGGCTATTCGCTTCACAGGGACAGCAGCCAGCAGCCCACATCTTAAAGCCGACAGTCACTGTAAGCTGTAGGCTGTGGGCTGTGAGCTGTCGGCTGTCAGCTCCTTCACGGCACGAGCACGGTTAGCGCGTCGGGCACGATTCCGAAGGTCGCGGGGATCGTCCCTGCCAGTTCGCCGTCGAGCTCAAAGCGGATGGTCGTGGAAGCGTCAACGGGAGTACAGACTACCTCCGTGCAACTATCGAGCGAGACGCCGCTCAGACGCAAATGCTGACGCGCGACCACCGCCAAGGCATAGAGCAAATAGCGCAGGTGGCTGCGGCTGGGAAACGAGCACACCGCAAAGCGCGGCTGGAAAAGACCTGCCGTGGGCGCCAGATGAATCCACCCGGCATAGAGCCGCGTGCGATGAATCACGGCGAAGGTGCCCTGCCGTTCAATGCCGTCCAGGCGGGAGATAAAACTCGGAAAGGAGTAGCCCGGAAGTCGGCGGAGGGCTTCCATGACGTAAGCTCCCACGCCAAATTTCTTTTTCAGCCAGGCGGAAAGCTTGTACACAATGTGCGCGTCAAACCCGATTCCCGCCACACTGATGTAATGACGGCAGCAGGATCGCGGGGCGTGCAGGCCGGCAGGCGGCGCAGCTTGCGCTTCCTCCCAGCGGGCGTGCCCCAGGGCGATGCGGCGGGGCGTCCAGCGTGGGAGCTGGCGAGCGGCGCGGACGGGATTGAGGGGAAGGCGCAATTCGCGGGCCACAATATTCGCCGTGCCGCCGGGCAGAATACCAAGCGGTACATGGCTCGGCGCCAGGCCATTTATAACTTCGTTGATGGTCCCATCGCCGCCACACACCAGGACCACGTCAACGCCGCGTGCGACTGCGGCCTGTGCCAATGCGCTCGCCATGCCGGGCCGCGCCGTGGGCGCCAACTCGATTGCCAGCCCTGCCTGGAGCAGCACTTCGGCGGCTCGGCGGACTTCGCGCTCTCGCTTGGCAGGACGCCGCCCCGCAACCGGATTATAAATAAGGATGCCTTTTTTCAAGGGAAGGCCAGCGACTGCGGAAGGGGATTGACCCTTACAAGCAGGCGCAATCCTGGCACGTTACAGCCGAGCCGATGTCCACATGTGGATTCTCAAGAGGACGGCATGACGAAGACTCCGGAGACAACCTGCCGGGCAATTCAGTCGCCGGTTTTCCTGTCCTCATCAGTATCCATCCACACCTCGTCGCCCAAACGGCACTAAATCAATTTGCTGCTTTACCGCCAGTTACTCCCCGGCGTTTGGTCTTGATATCATTACACTAGCAGCCGCATTGCGCCCCTGTCAACACGGGGAGTGCCTTCTCGCCGCCTTCGATGCTATGTGTGCCGAGTCTTTACTGAGATGCCGACGGGATCGACGGGATATCCACACCGCTGATCACCTTTTTGGCGATCAGGTCGCCAGTTTTCTTGTCTTTGTCGACGTCGACGTAAATCCGATCGCCCACTTTGAGCTTGTCGAATGAACTGGCTTTACCATCCTGGGTGAATTTGGTCTTCTTATTGAGTTTGAAGGTCTGGTCGACGCCGAACTTGGTCTGGCTCAAGATCAATTCATTGGGGTTCATCTCTTTGATGACTCCATAGAGATAATCCTGATACTTGATCGCGATAGCGGTGGGGTCACCAAAACGCCCGGTGTTCGACGTAATCGGCTGCTTATCGGATTGCGGCATCGCGGCCAGCGTGGCCAGGCACGCGGCTGCCAGCGCCGTCATCATCATGGTCTTTCGCAGTGTCATGACCAGTACTCCTCCTCCTTCCGGCATTCCTTGTGATGACACTAGCAGCCGAATTGCCGTCGTGTCAAGGATGGGAGAAGCGGGATGGACGGCGTGCGGTTGTCACTATGGCATAGTAGGCTATGGCCGCCATCGTGCGGGAGAGGGGCGCCGGCGAGCGGGGTTGGGGTGAAATCGCGCATCGATGGGCACGAGCCGCGCTGCGGCTAGAGACTGCGGCTAGGAGTCGGGAGCTAGAAAACGGCAGGCGGCACACGCTAGACAGCATTTAGTGGTCAGGGGCGCGTTCCGGCAAAAAAAGAACCGAGATTTGGCATTCTTCCCTGGTCATCGAGGCCTAAATGTTATTGAAAATAAAGGCTGTTAGGCGCGATTTGAGGAAACTCTCAAGCCTCGCCCGATCTCTCATCCTATTGAATTTAAATAAGTTGTCAGATTGTGGCTCGAGGGGGAAGCGCGCATGTATTTGTTCATACGTTCGAAGTCGGAATGTTGTTGAAAAGAATGAGGCATGAGAGGAATTACCCTAAATGTTGATCAAAACAAATGACTTATCAATAAATGCCTAAATGTTACTGAAAATGCAGGAGATAAAGTGAGCTTAGGTCCGCGAAATTGTGAAAAATGCCTCAAATCCCCGCTAGGCCGCTGCACCCAAGGTATAATTGAGAAATCTCTTTGAAGTGAAGGTACGGGGACAAGGGAAGGCCGTGGCCAAAAACCTCGAGAAGGAAATCGCCAAGCTGCGCGACGAAATCCGTTACCACGAGCACCGCTATTACGTGCTCGACGCCCCGGAGATCTCCGACTTGGAGTTCGACAAGCTGATGCAGCGGCTGAAGGAACTCGAACTCCAGCATCCCGATCTCGTCACGCCCGACTCACCGACGCAGCGTGTCGGAGGCGCAGCCGCCGCGGAATTCCCCAAAGTGCGCCACCCCGCGCCGATGCTGAGCCTCGACAACACCTATTCGGTTGACGATCTGCGCGACTTCGACCGCCGGGTGCGCGAGTTGGCAGGCCGTGACCGGGTGGAATACGTGGCGGAGCTGAAACTCGATGGCCTCTCCATGGCGCTCACCTATCAGGATGGCAAGCTTGTGCGGGGCGTCACGCGCGGGGATGGCGAGGTGGGCGAGGATGTGACCTCCAACATTCGGACCATTCGCTCCGTGCCGTTGCGCCTGGAGGCCGGGAAGTTGGCGTTGATCGGCAATCCGGCGAGGTTTGAAGTGCGCGGTGAAGTCATCATGACGCGCAAGGCGTTCGAACAGACCAACGCCCAGCGCGAGGCGGCCGGTGAAGCGAAGTTTGCCAACCCCCGCAACTCCGCCGCGGGCTCCATCCGGCAGCTCGACCCGCGCATTGTGGCGGAGCGCCAGCTCGACATGTTCATTTACTATTTATTGGTGAACGGCGCCGAACTGCCGGGCGAGCATGCGCAGGCACTCGAAACGCTCTCCCGCATGGGCTTCAAGGTGAACCCGAACTGGCGGCGCTGCCCGGCGTTTGACGATCTGTTGGCATATATCCAGGAGTGGGAAACCCGGCGCGACAGCCTGGACTATGAGATCGACGGGATTGTTATCAAGGTCAATAATACCGGCCTATGGCAAGAGTTGGGGACCACAGCGAAGTCGCCGCGCTGGGCCGTCGCGTATAAATATCCACCACGCCAAGCCACAACACGCGTCATGGACATCCGCGCGCAAGTGGGCCGCACCGGTACGCTCACGCCGGTAGCGGATTTGGAGCCCGTCGACGTGGGCGGCGTCACCGTGAGCCACGCCACGCTCCACAACATGGATGAGATCGAACGCCTGGGCGTGAGGATGGGCGACACCGTGCTCGTGCAGCGCGCCGGAGAAGTGATCCCGCAAGTCGTCAAGGTGGTGACGCACGCGGAGGACGGGCGCGCCTTCGAGATGCCCAAGAAGTGCCCGGTGTGCGGCGAGGATGTCCATCGCGCGGAGGGCGAGGTGGCATACCGCTGTGTCAATACGACCTGCCCCGCTAAACTCAAGGAATCGCTGCTTTATTTCGCGGGGCGGCGAGCCATGAATATCGACGGCCTGGGCGAGGCGCTGGTGGACCAGCTCGTGGACAAAGGTCTGGTGCACGATGTGGCCGACCTTTACCGCCTGACGCACTCACAACTCGCCGATCTCGAGCGCATGGGCGATAAGTCCGCCCAAAACCTGCTGGATGAAATCAACCGCAGCAAACAGGAGGAGTTGGCGCGCGTGATCTTTGCCCTGGGCATACGCTTTGTGGGCGAGCGCACCGGGCAGTTGCTGGCCAACCACTTTGGCTCGCTTGATAAACTCGCCCAGGCGACCACCGAGGAATTGGTGGAGGCGGAGGAAGTGGGGCCGCGCGTGGCCGAGGCCATCCGGGAATTCTTTCAGGAAAAGCGCAACCGCGAAGTCATCGAGAAACTCCGCGACTCCGGCTTGCAGTTTGAGCAGAAGCAAACGCGCCGGGCGGAGGGCAAGCTGGCGGGAAAGCAATTCGTGCTGACCGGCACGCTGCCGACCTATTCACGCGACGAGGCCAAACAGATGATCGAGGAAAACGGCGGGCGCGTGGTGGGTTCCGTCAGCAAGAAGACCGATTATGTGGTGGCGGGCGCTGACCCCGGCTCCAAACTGGAAAAGGCGCGCGCCCTGGGCGTGAAAACCCTTGACGAGGAAGGGTTGCTGAGATTATTGAGGGAGCGAATATGATTCGCGCTTCGATAGTTCGAGGAGTCGCCCGAGATGTGAGAGGTAGAGTTGGTGCTGGCTTGTGGTGGTGCCGAACTTTTAGGGGGAACACCCTGTCGGCACGGTGGGTTTTCTCGATCATTTCTCCTAAAGCTAAACCTTCTACTCAGCCTCCACGAGCAGTGCACAGTCTGCTGATTGTAGGGTTATCGCTCGTCCTCAGCATATTGACGCTCCCTCTTAGAGCCCAAGTTCAGATTGAAATTTCGGCTCGGGAATTTAAGGCCAATGAGAAAATTACGGCAAAGGTTGTGAATGCGACTCATCGTACGATTGCTTATTGCGTGTGGTGGGGTGAGTGGTTCGGTCCGAACGGCAGCTATCCATGGATATCCTCTCCCTTTGGGGTCTTGCAGAAGGGGGAAGGGAGAAAGTGGGGAATCTTATTGACTGGCGTCGATGTTGGCGGCATATCATCGCATATCCAGGAACTGTATCCAGGCAAATCTGAGGAATACTGGATCCAGCTAGTACATACGGGTGAAAGGCGTTTACTCTTGGAGTACACGTTTGACAGCGGGGAGAGCGTAGACTGTTCTGATCCTCATAGGAAATGGAGGAAGGTTTGGTCGCAAACCTTTATTGTCCGTTAGAAACACTTCAAATTTCTTGGCCTGAGATCCACCGCGTGCTCTGTGTTGAAGCTTGGAAAGCAAAGAGAACACGGAGACTCTCTTTTCGAGTCGCAGCCCGGCCCCGGCAGGTTCCCAATGATTTATTGGCCCGATCCGCTGGCTAAAGTGGGCTTGACTCTGCCTCGATCGAGGGCTACTCTGCAATCAAAGAAGTACGCCCGAACCTCGCGAGCCAAGGCCCTATGGAGGGCTGCTGATATGATCACACCTGTTTCCATTCTTAAACTCGAAGCAGGTTAACCGGGAGGTGCGCTATGCTTTCCGTTCGCTTGGTGCAAATGATCGAAGACCATGCGGAGGAGTTGACTGGGGAACTCATTAAAGACCTCAGGAGCAATCCACGAACCCCGCATTACCATCACCTGACCTTCGAAGAGTTACATTATCGAACCTACTCTGTTTATCGGAACCTCGGCCATTGGATCAGCCAAAGGAATGAGGAACCGATTGCGGCTAGCTACGCGGATTTGGCGATCCGCCGTTATGCGGAAGGTGTTCCCCTCGAGGAAGTCATATTTGCCCTGATCTCGACGAAAAATCATCTGTACGCTTACGTGCAGACTACCGGCCTGATGGACTCGGCCGTAGAGTTGCATCAGGAGAGGGAACTCCGGCGCCTGATCGGGAACTTCTACGATAAGGCCATCTACTATACGGTAAGGGCGTACGAGCATGAGGCGGCCTTATTCCATCAGCGGAGCGCGATGAAGGCGGCCGCCTGATCAATCCGTCACGCCTTTCGTCGCGGCGGATTCAGCCAGAGAACGGCGTCAGGGGGGACAAGTGTAGGAAGCGCCCCCTGCCTGCGGCGATCAACGCGGAATTGGGTATTCAGGGTGTTGCGTCCCTGGTCCAGGGGAAGTTGGCCGAAAGGTCGAGTGTCAGGCGTTCACCCGGTTTTAAGGTGCGTGTAATGCCCACCACCAACACCGGTTCGGCGCCCACTTCCGTTTTGACTCCCACCACGCGGTAGCGGCCGGCGGCCGGGACTCCTGCAAATTCGTATTGTCCATCGCGATCCGTCTCCGTAGTCGCCACGGAGCGTAGTGTGGGGACAAGGTCCACGGCTTGCCGGAGGTTTTGGGCACAGGTTTTGTAAGCCCGCACGGGATCGGCGTTGGGTTCTGCCACGGCGTGCCGGCAACTCTCCTGTAATTCGACAAGAGGCCGGCTGTCATCAACCCGCACCAAATAGAGTTTTAACTTGGGGAGGGGGTCGGACTGCAGTTTTCTCCCCACAACTTCGTCGATCGTGATGTGACCCGTAACGCCCGCAACCGCGACTTTTGCAGTTGAACGTAATGCTTGCCCGCCCCACAAAACGACACAAGAAAACAGAGCTGAACAGCTTAATGCGAGGATTTGCTTGCGCATGGTGCGCCTCCACGCCAAGATGGTTAGGCTGTGGCCGCTGGGATTTACTCCCTTCGACCGCAGATGGGGCTCCGCGAACGGTCAGTGGTCTTCACCCGCCCATTGCCCGCTGCACAATTGAGAAAGAGAATATTCATACAGACGATACCACTGTGCGTCAATCTGTCAAGAGACATCGTGTCACCCGCATATCTCGTTTTCCGCTATCATTTGGGAATAGCCCCGCCGTCGCTCAACCGATGCGGGGTAAGGAGGGCCATAAAGATGCGCATTGCCGTTTCCGTTGCCGAGAAGGAGAAAGCGCGAGGCGTGGAATCACCTTATTTCCAAGCTCTCCTGGCAGCGGGCGCCGAGGGGAAGGATATTGAACTTGTGTCAGCCTCTGACGCGCCCCGTGTGCGCGCCGAGGATTACGATGGTATCTTATTCGCCGGCGGAGAAGATGTGGATCCCTCTTTTTATGGCGAGAGGAAACGAAACGAAAAAGTGGATGACTACCGCCCTCGTGACGAATTTGAGTTCTCTCTGCTTGAGGGCGCCTTGGCGCGCCGGGCTCCCATCCTGGGGATTTGCCGTGGCGTGCAGATGATCAATGTGGGGTTCGGCGGCACGCTCTACCAGGACATGAAGGAGGATGCGCAAGCGCCGTTGCCGCATCAGCAGAGGGACATCGGCAAGTCGCGGCAGGAACCCACTCATACCGTGCTGGTGACGGACTCCGATTCGAGTTTGGGGGCAATCGTTCAGGGCGCTTGCCGCGTCAATAGTCTGCACCACCAGGCGGTAAAACGGCTGGGGCGGGGTTTGAAAGTAACGGCGCGTTCCGAGGATGGGTTTGTCGAAGCCGTGGAATCCGCCGGGCAATACCCTTTCCTGATGGCCGTGCAGTGGCATCCGGAGGAGATGGTCAGTAACTCCGCCGAGCAGCGCGAAATTTTTGTGCGCTTCATCGAGAAATGCCGGGAGCGGGCGGCGCGCAGGTAATTCTTGGGGAACCTCGGCGCAAGCTGAAGGCAGCGGGCGTGGGCCAAAATGAACAGGAGCGAAATGATGGACGAACTCTCTATCGAACCGCGGGAAGTCCACGACATGATGCAAAGGAACGAAAAATTCCTTCTGCTCGACTGCCGCGAGCCGTGGGAGCATCAGACCGCGAGCATCGAAGGAGCCACGCTGATTCCGATGCGGCAGATCCCGCAAAAGCTTGATGAAATCCCGAAAGACCAACCGGTGGTGGTTTACTGCCACGCCGGAGTGCGGAGCTTCAACGCCGCCTCCTGGCTGAAACAACAGGGAGTGAATGCCCTCAGTATGAGCGGCGGCATTGATCGATGGTCGATGGAGATTGATCCCGACGTGCCAAGGTACTGAAGGCGCGCACACTCTTTTCAATGAAAACTGAAGTCCAGGGGAGACACGGACATGCCCAGGATGAAAATGTATCTACGTAATTCGTGGCGAAAAAATGGTTTTGGGTTATGACGAGGAAGGTCTGCGAAAGCTCGCGAAGTAAAGAAAGAAAGGGACCATGCCCACCAAGATTCTATTTGTGCAAGGCGACATCACGGATCTGGCTGTCGACGCCATCGTCAACGCTGCGAATACGGACCTTACGATGGATGCGGGTGTGGCGGGCGGCATTCGACGCAAAGCGGGGGAACGCATTCAAGAGGAGTGTGAGCGCTTGGCGCCGATCCGCCTGGGCGAAGCGGCGGTGACCACCGGCGTAACTTTGAAGGCGCTTTTCGTAATTCATGCCGCCACCATGCGGCCGGGGGAGAGCGCCACCGCAGAATCCCTTCGGCTCGCCACCCGCGCCAGTTTGATGCGGGCGGAAGAGAAAGGCATTCGGAGCATGGCTTTTCCCGCCCTGGGCACCGGCGTGGCGGACTTCTCCGTGGCGGAATGTGCCCCGATTATGCTGAAGGCCGCGCTCGATCACATCAAGACACGCACGAGTCTGGAGAAGATTTACTTCGTCCTGATTGACGACGCGGCGCTCAAAGTTTTTGAAGAAGCCTACCAACAGTTAACCGGCCGCCCGGCAGTGAGGGCGGTTTAGAATGGAATCTACAACCCGCGCCCCGAGGGAAAAACGCCAAGTGGTGAGGGGGTTCCGGGGGGCACCACGGGGTACAATTGTGGATAAAGGGCGAATGCTCGCTAATCCTCACGAACAGCCGAGTTCTCCTTGAACCCCACACCAGTCAAAAAGTCGCTTCTCGAAACGCTGCGACGCACGGGGCCGATGACCTTCGAGCGTTATATGACATTTTGTCTTTATCACCCCGAATTCGGTTATTACACGCAGGGGCGTGAGCGCTCGGGCGTGGCGGGGGATTACTTCACCAGTTCCGATTTGCACCCGGTGTTTGCGCGCTTGGTGGCGCGGCAGGCCGCCGAGATGTGGGACGCCATGGGGCGCCCCCAGCCTTTCACCTGGGTGGAGATGGGCGCCGGGCGGGGGCTCTTCGCGGTGGATTTTTTGGGCTGGTCAACAGACATATTGCCTGAATTTGCCGCCGCCCTCGATTACGTCGCCATCGAGCCGGGCTCCCCGCAGCGCCGGCGCATCGGAGCACGGGTGGCGGAAATGGGAATGGGCGGCAAGGTCCGGCTGCTCGCCCATCTCGAGGAACTTGCGCCGGTCACGGGCTGCTTCTTTTCGAACGAACTCGTGGACGCTTTTCCGGTCAGCGTGGTCACGCGCACGGGAGGACGCCTCCAGGAAATTTACGTCGTCGCCGCCGCCGGCGGCCTCGGCGAGAAGGCCGGACCCATCAGCGACCCCGCGGTCGCGGCTTATGTCGCCCGCTATGCTCCTCAACTCGCGGAGGGCCACCGCGTGGAGGTGAACCGGCAGGCCCCCGAGTGGATTCGCGCGGTCGCCCGAAAGTTGACCCGCGGCTTTGTGCTGACCATCGATTACGGTGACATGGCCCATCGGCTCTTCACCCCCGACCGTCCGCGCGGGACTTTGCTGGCTTACCGTGGCCACACCGCGACGGAGGATTTTTTCACGGCGCCGGGGGAAACCGATCTGACCGCGCACGTGAACTTCAGCGCGCTCATCGACGCGGGCAAGGCCGCCGGGCTGGAGTTCGCGGGATTCACCACCCAGGAGAGATTTCTGCTGGCGCTCGGCGAAACCAACCACTTTGCGGATGTTTATGATCCGAGTCAAACGGAGCTGGAGATGTTACAGGCGCGGTTAAAACTAAAAAGGTTAATCTCTTCTGAGGGAATGGGAAACATTTTCAAGGTTCTGGTCCAGCAGTGTGGGGTTCCCCAGACCCCGCTTACGGGATTCAAATTCGAGCCCGCGTAGCACGGCAAATGGGTTCATCTTCTCAGCGTAAACTGTCGATAAGCGATGCGGGGTAGTGTGTCACGCGGGGGCGGGGTCGCTATGGGCGCTGTCCTCCCCGTCGTCAGTCCTCAATTATCGGTTTTCAGTAAGAGCCTGAGGACACGGTGGTTCTACTGACGATTGAAACCTGATGACGGATAACTTTTGTACAAAATGGGTTCATCTTCTCAGCGGAAACTGTCGATAAGGGATGCGGGGTAGTGTATCAGCAAAAGGCGTTTTTGGTTCGGCATCCGGAGACGTGCCCGCGGAGCTTGGTTCCCGGCAACCGAAGCGCTTTTCCGCCGGTTGCCACTGATACTATCTTAAAGACATTACTTGAAAATCAGAGGGCGGGGTGTGTACTCCCCGCGACGGGAGCAAGGATGTTTCAGGAAATCAAAGCTTCTCTGGAGCAACTTTATCTGGAAGACCAGCGGCCCTGGCTGGTGGGTTTTAGCGGCGGCAAGAGCCTGTCCTGAGTGCAACGAAGGAACAGCACGATGCTGGCGTCGCTGATTTTCGATGTCACCCCAAGCATTCCTGCCGAACAAGTTCGCCGCCGCGTCCACTGTGCACTGTCTCGTGTATCTGCTGCCCTATCTACCGTCTACCGTATGCCGCCTACCGTATTTACGATTCCCGCCATTGCCGAAATGATCGAAGGCACGCTGGACCGCATGCGGAAGTGCTCCGAGCAGAACAACCTCAATATCGACGCCAACCTGCTTAGGCCGCTCATGGAAGAATCCTTTTGGGTCAACATCATTGGACGCGGCTACCCTCCCCCCAACCGCACTTTCCGCTGGTGTACGCAGCGGATGAAGATTGATCCGGTCAATGCCTTGGTAAAGCAGCGTGTGGGACATTGGGGCGAGGCCATCCTGCACCTTGGCTCGCGCCGGGCCGAAAGCTCCACCCGCGCCCAAACCATGGCGGCCCGTGAAACGCGCAACGGATTGCGGCGGCATCCTGACTTGCCCCGCGTCTGGGGGGGCTAGCGCAGACGGTTGCTTTTTGGCGTCTGCGCTAGCCTGCGAGCACCGACGTGTCGATGGCGAGCGTCCAACCGATTCAAAATCAGTTGCTAACTATCACCGCAAAAATAGTTCTTGACTTTCGAATAACACAACAATATAGTTGTGTTGATGATTCCGGACTTAGATACCGATGGAAATCTGCCGCCGGGAATTCACGCTGTCACCTGGCGGGAGCTTGAAGCACGATGCGGATCGAATCCGCATCGTTGGCATCTCATGTCCGGACTTCGGCGAGCTGCCGAGGTGCTCAAGATCGCAGGCTGTCAAACTGTTTACGTGGACGGTAGTTTTGTGACGAGTAAAGATGTTCCATCGGATTTCGATGGGTGCTGGGAGCGAAAGGGAATGAGCTTGGTTACCCTGCAGGCAGCAGATCCAGTGCTACTAATCTTCGCAAATCGAAGGCTTGCGCAAAAGGCGAAATATTTCGGGGAGCTATTTCCGGCAGATTTGACGGAATCCGGATCAGGATTGACGTTTCTCAGTTTCTTCCAACGCGACAAGGATACGGGTAGAGCAAAGGGGATCCTCGCGTTGGACCTCGGGAGCTTGTGATGATCAGGAATGAACGACAGCACCGCATTACGAAAGCTCGTGTGGATGAATTTGAGCGCGCACTTGCGGAGTTGTCATCGAAAACGGCGACCAGCGCCGAAGATAAGTTGTGGCTAAGGGTCCAGAACGACGCTCTTGCAAGCCAACTCGGTGAGCTTCGGTCCGATGTGCGGGAGTACCAGGAGCTTCGCACGGGAGGACTGAACCAGCTGGAGGTGAGTTCTCTCGATCAAATTCCCGAGGCCTTGGTCAAAGCACGTATTGCCGTTGGCTTAAGCCAAAAAGAGTTAGCGGAGCGTCTCGGCCTTAAGGAGCAGCAGATTCAGCGTTACGAAGCCACAGATTACGCGGGCGCCAGTCTCGAGAGAATCCGCGAGATTATGCATGGGCTTGGTTTAAGGTTATCCAAGGGCGTGTTCTTGCCAGCGACGCAGAACAATTTAGGCGAAGTTCTCAAGCGCACAAAGGCAGTAGGGTTACCAAACGAATTCATACAAAATCGAATTCTGCCAAGAAATTTGGCCTCAAACCTGCGCGCCAGCCTGTCAAGAGGTGATCCAAATACTCAGGTTTGGGCCTTTGAGGCGGCGGCAAGAGTTGGTCGCGTTTTCAGCTGGCCAACGGATTTGGTTCTAAGCGGCGCACCACTGGCACTTCGCAGCGATGTGTTGGCAGAGGCTCAGTTTAAGGTCCCAGCTCGGAGGGACCAACAGTTCTTTGCGGCATATACAGTTTATGCGCACTATCTGGCACTAGTTTTGTTGCAATGCACTCGACACGTCAAATCAAAGCGAACCATTCCGATGGACGCAGTCGAGATCCGGAACTCTGTGTCGGAAACCGCAGGGAGAATAACGTTGGAAGGTGTTCTCAACTATTGCTGGGACGATCTTGGCATTCCTGTTCTACCACTTAGCGATCCGGGAGCATTTCATGGCGCATGTTGGCGAGTCAGCGGCCGAAACGTGATCGTTTTAAAACAGCGGACGGCTTCGTGCGCGAGATGGATTGTGGATTTGCTCCATGAGATTCGCCACTTGACAAAACGCCCCGCTAACTTGGATGTGGCTGTTGTAGAACCTGAAAAACTAACGAGAGACGCTCCTTCGGACGTGGTCGACGAAGAAGCCGAAGCAACTGAATTTGCTGACGAGGTCGCTCTCGGCGGTCGTGCTGAAGAGCTGGCGCAGAAGTGTGTGGATGTAGCGCACGGCAAGTTGGAGTGGCTCAAGAATGCAGTCACAAAAGTTGCCAAGGATGAAAACGTGGCAGTTGATTTACTTGCGAACTATATGGCCTATCGACTCTCGTTGCAAGGCGAGGATTGGTGGGGTACAGCCCAAAATCTCCAGAAACAGAGTAGTGACCCCTGGCGAGTCGCCCGAGATTTCCTTTTGCTGCGGGCAAGGTTTGACAACCTGAATCCAATTGACAAGGAGTTGCTGCTACAAGCCTTGTCAGAACCGAGCGGTTATGGCGTCTGAACCTGAAGCTGGGGAAAAAAGAAGCTTGCACCACTGAAGATTACGTGCACAAGCACAGCCTGCGATGATGGTCTTCACTGCTTCAAACAGACTAAGAAGGAAGGAAAGGAGCGGGTATCTGGGGGGAAGTGCCGAGTCTGCGGGGCGGACCTTGTTGACTTCTCTCGAGTGCAAAAACGCAGTCTAAAGGATCTCGAGTACACCTTCAAGTCGCTCAAATTTGAGCTAATCCGCCACCATTTCTGGCACCTGGAAATCGATCTCCGGGCAATGAATTACGCGCGGCGGAAGGGAATTACCGGCTTGCGTGTCGCGGCGGAGAAGCGAATCCGTACGTCGGTCGGCTCCGCCAAGCCTTGGCGTGACGGCACACAAACTCCTATGAGCGGAAATCCCCTTTATTACGCTCAGCATGCCACAGCGACGTGCTGCCGCAAATGTATTGAATACTGGCACGGCGTTGAGACGAGCAGGCCCCTTACAGAGGAGGAGATTCAGTATTTCACGGCGTTAGCGAACATGTTCATTCAAGAAAGGATCCCAAACCTGGCAGAGTACGGAGAGAAGGTACCACCCATTCGAAAGTCAGATTCTGAATTGACTGAAGGTGGGGAAGAATGACGGGGATGGCCTATCTGCGATCAGACAAACTCGCTGCTCCATATACAACGCAGGCCGCTAACTTGGGGAGGACTTTTCGATTTGTTCGGGCGTTGCCTCCTAGGACCCTAAGGGAACTTCATGGACAAGCGGCCAATTGACACGGAAAAGTTCTCTACTCAGCTACGCCGGAGGGGAATCCGCGTTGACGAGCAGCGTGTGCTCGTCAGCACGTTCAGGGGTACTGAGCAAGAAAAGGATTTTTCTGTACCGGCAAATTGTGCCGGTTTCGGTCGCATTCACCACTTTCGGCGTCAGCAGCCCCCACCTTGGCCGAGCAATCCACTACCCATCGACCCCGCGAGCCGAGCCTTGGCTCTCGGCTCGCTGAATGAGATTGAGGTCCAAGTTTTTCAGAACGCGATCTGCAGTTGGCGCTGCTGGTATTGCTTTGTGGATTTTGAACTACTCTCGGCCGACCCGCGATTTGGTGAATTCAAAACCGCCGACGAACTTCTTGATCTCTACATAGCGGAAAAACTTCGGCCTGTCGTTATTGACCTTTCCGGCGGGCAACCCGACCTTACTCCCGAGTGGAGCTATTGGTTCATGGAAGCACTGACCCGGCGAGGCATCGAAAACAGTGTCTATGTTTGGAGCGACGACAACCTGAGCAACGATTATTTGTGGCATTACCTCGATTCAAAGCAAGTTGCTCGCCTTGCCGCGTTCCCCAACTACGGCCGAGTTGGTTGCTTCAAGGGTTTCGATGAACGGTCGTTTGCGTTCAACACAAAGGCAGCCCCCGAGTTATTCCGTCAACAGTTCGTGCTCATGAGGCGGCTGATTGACGCGCATTTTGACGTGTACGGGTACGTCACTTTTACAGTGCCGGACGACACCGACATGAATATCAGGATGGCCGAATTTGTTGACCGACTCCAGCAAGAGGTTCATCCTCTGTTTCCCTTACGAACTGTGCCACTTCGAATCCAGGCCTTTACACCGACGACCGGGCGCTTAGGACCCGAAGAGTCCAGGGCATTTCATGTCCAAGAGCAAGCTGTTCTCGCGTGGTCAGGGGAGCTCCGCCGAAGGTTTGGTCCTGAGGAACTGCAAAAGGACATTACAGCACACTCTTTAGAATAGGATTGACTCGCAAAACTGTGAGCGAACACCCGCAAATTGATCCCATGTACCACGCAGAAATCGCGGCACGTCTCATAGGGATTCTGAGTGAGGCGCCTGCTGGCCTATCGGACTTGGTTATCAAGTCTGAAGGCACGTACCCGACGGAGGTTCGCAGCGAATTGGAAAGCCTTCAAGTCCTCGGAAAAGTGAAAGTTACGCCTAACGGCATCTGGATGTTAGCACATTCAAATGATGAACTCGCATCGAGGAATCAACCAATGAACTACGCTCCTAGGCGCGTCCCCGACTCCTTTTTTCCTGAGCCGCATGCATTGGATTTCGACTGGCGCTTTACCTCCGATACGCTGGAAGTTCTAGGACGATACATCTCCGAGCTTAAGGTGCGCTCAGTTGCTGTACTTGGTGCACCCACGCTCTACAAATACCTGTCCGATAGAGGTACGAATACACGACTGTTGGATAACAATGCTCAGGCGGTTAGGCGACTACTACAGGCAGGGTACCGCAACGTGACGGAATGCGATCTTCTCCACTACACACCCAACGGCGGAAAGTTTGACTGCGCCGTGCTTGATCCTCCCTGGTACCTAGAGCACTACAAAGCGTTTATCGAGGCTGGTCGGAGATTACTTGCAAGGAGGGGCAGACTTCTGATAAGTATGCTACCTCGGCTCACAAGGCCATTAGCAACAGCGGACCGTGCGCAGGTTCTAACATTTGCGTTCGAAAGAGGATTCGAGTTGGTTTCGGTCGATGCTGCGTCTTTGCGTTACGCTTCGCCGAGTTTTGAGGTTGCAGCTCTCCAGAGTGAAGGTATGCATCTTTCCGACTGGCGGTCCGCTGACCTTTACACTTTCCGGCTGACACCGCGACCCGTACCTGAGTTGGACGTGTCCACGGCGGAGGAGACTGGTTCGTGGGAGACATTTCAGGTTGGAAGTACAGTCGTCAAGATTAAGCCAGAAGGGGGACATTCTAACCACCGATTCGAGTTCACCGAAGTGCCCGGCGTCACCGACATGCGGCTCAAGTCGGTTTCTCGTAGATCCCCGGCCAGACCTCATATTAATCTTTGGACATTGCGGAATTTGGTAGTCCACGTGACCAGAGCTGAGGTAGTCGGAGAGGCACTCAGACTCCTCCAAGGCGGAATGGAAGCGTGCGCAGCAGTGGCAGCACTGAGCGCCGAAGGGCGTTTGGGTAATGGCGAAAAGAATCCATTAGAGAAACTCCTGACACTTTTACTCAATGAATCACGATCTTAAAGAATTGAACAGTTCCAATCGTCCGGCAAATGCCTGGAGGGAGTTGTTGCTGCTGCGCCTGGGGGAGGTTTCGACCTCTGCCGGAGTGTCGCAGTTGCTGGTGGACACACTATTCGGAAGGACAGAATGCGGTATTCATTTGGGGGTATTCATCGAGCCGTATTTGAGATTCATTCTTGAAGGGAAGAAAACGATCGAGTCGCGGTTTAGCGTGAATAAGCACGCGCCGTTTGAGCAAGTCAACATTGGGGACCTTCTCATTTTGAAGAGGTCGAGTGGCCCAGTGTGCGGTGTATGCCGAGTCTCATACGTTTGGTATTACCGCGTGGACCCGACCACATGGCGCCAGATTGAGAATTATGCAGAGGCACTTTGCATGGATGCGTCCCCGTTTTGGGAGAACAAGAAAGATGCGTCATATGCGAGCCTAATGCAGATTGAGGATGTCTGTCGAATTCCAGATTTGGAGATCGACAAGATCGATCCCCAAAGCTGGGTTGTGTTGAGACCGGCTCAAAAGCAACGCCTGATTGAATTATGAATCATGTAATTGCCTTCAGTGGCCCTTCAAAATCGGGAAAGACGACAATGGCGGCAAAGGTAGCCGAAGCACTTCACTGCCAGGTAGCCAACTTTGGCGCTTTCGTAAGGAAAGAAGCAAGCAAGAAAGGCATCGCCAATCCAACGCGTTGACAATTACAGGACATCGGCAATCAAATGGCAACGCAGGACATCCAAGGGTTTTGCATAGCCGTGCTCGATGATGCGGGCTTCGAACCTGGGGTACCACTTGTCATTGATGGTATACGCCACATTGAAGCAATTGCAGCCATTCGGAAACTCGTACCAGACCAAGCCCTTAAACTCGTTTATTTGGAGACGGACCTACCCTCGCGGGCCAAGCGAGCGGGCCTAACCGTCGAAGAGATGAAGAATGTCGACTCCCACCCTGTGGAAAGCCAGAGCGCTGATTTGCGCTCGATGGCAAACCTCGTTCTCGACACCTCAGGGCCGGAGGAAACATCCCTCGCGGAAGTCTTGCTCCTCCTAAACCTGGCCAGATGAAGCAGCGCAGGACTGTTTTACAGGGCGTAGCCGCAGTCAGTGCAGTACTGGGCTTTTTTCCTGTCCGTACCTGGCGGGTGAAGTGGAGCTTACCGAAGAACGGGAGAAGCACATCGGAGACCGCCACCCGGAGCTATTGCTCAGAATTCGCGATCGCATTTGCGTAACCTTGACAGAGCCACACGAGGTCCGGCGGAGCGCCCGCTCCGCAGATGCCCGCTTGTTGTCACGCTCGTTTGATGACATCATGGGTGGTAAGCATGTGGTAGTGGTGGTCGTATGCGAACGCAGGACTCGCCGCCACTGGGTGATAACCGCGTACGTGGTCGGCAAACTGGGGCAAGGAGTTGTGGAATGGACGCGAAATTAACCTTATAAGTACGACCGGGAAGCCGACATCCAGCACATTGACAAGTGCCCGCCCTATCCTACCCAGGAATCGGAGGAATTGGGCGACGATGTAGTGGCGCGCCTGAATCCCACCACGCGCGCGCTGGAGAACCTGGAAGTGATGTTCTTCTCGACGCGCCTGCTGCGGAGCGACCTCTTTGAATTGCCTGTCACCGCGGACTTACGGTTGACGGCGCCCTAATCTGAATTCAACGTATCCGTCCTGTAGACCCATTGGGGCGAGGCCAGGGATGTGCTCGGGGCAGAACGTGAGGAAGGAAGGTTAGGTTGTGGGGGCTGGTTGCCGGGCTGCCTTCAACGCCCACTGGTCGGGAAGTAAGTCGGCAAGGTGGCTTTGGGGATGGCTGCTGATGCGGCCGAAGAGGTCCCGGAGGTAGGCAAAGGGATCGAGCTTGAGGCGCTTGCAGGTGGCGATCAGACTGGTCAAGACGGCAGCGGTTTGTCCCCCCTTGTCACTGCCATAAAACATCCAATTCTTCCGGCCCACCGCGATTCCTCGCAGGCTGCGCTCGGCGCCATTGTTATCGATCTCCAGATCGCCGTCCTCCGCATAGCGAGTCAAGGCTTTCCAGTTCGACAACGTGTAGGCGATGGCTTGTCCTTCCGGACTCTTCGGCAACACCTGCGGCTGTTCTCGTTCCAGGTAAGCGCGGATGTCGTTCAAGATGGGTTTCGACTGGGCTTGGCGCAGCGCCCGGCGCGCCTCTCCGCGCAGCTTCTGCTCGCGCGCTTCCCGCTCCACATCGTAGAGCAGGCGAACGTAAGCCAGCATGACCGTGGTGCGCACCAGGTCCGTATCCGTCCGGTGAACCCACGAGACAAGCTGTGATGGCGCCGGTGATTGGGGCCGGTGCTTAAGGGGTGAAGAGGCCGCCGGCTTCAATTTCGGAGAGGCATTCTTCCAGGGAGAGGAGTTGGGCAACCTCCCACCACTGTCCCGTGTGACGGAAATAAGCCAAATTGAACCGCTCGTCGCCGGCGTACTGAAGGCGGGCGAACTTCGACTCGAAGAAGGGTGAAAGGGCGTGGGGTCCGGGCGAACAATATCGGGAGCAGAAGTAAAAGAAGGGACCTCGCCAGCGGGCGTAAAGGTCCACGAGGTAGTTGAGCTCCGTTTTCTTCGGAGGCGGCTGGATATAGCGGAGCTTCAGGGTCGAATCGATCAGCGCTTGCGCGCGGCGCTCGACTTCATGTTGGAGGTCGGCAGGCACGGGCTTTTTAGATCGTCGAAATGCCCCTGCCGGATCATAGACCCAAGTCCAGCCCGAGGGTCGTCGGGAACGGACCATGGAGGTTATCCCCCTTCCTTTCCGTCCACAGCGACGTGGGCGGCTTGCCATGGGTCGGGGAGCAGTTCGGCCAGTCGGCTCTGCGGATGCGAACTAATGCGTTCGAAGATATCGCGCAGGTAGGCGAAGGGATCGAGGCTGAGCCTTTTGCAGGAGGCGATCAGGCTGCTCAGTACGGCGGCCGTGCGACCGCCGTTGTCGCTGCCATAAAACATCCAGTTCTTACGACCTACCGCCACTCCGCGCAGACTGCGCTCGGCCCCGTTGTTGTCGATCTCTAGATCGCCGTCCTCGCAGTAGCGGGTCAGCGCCTTCCAATTCGACAAGGTGTAGGCGATGGCCTCTCCCTCGGGACTCTTGGGCAGCACCTGCGGCTGCTCGCGCACGAGATAGGCGTGGATGTCCTCCAGGATCGGTTGCGATTTCTTCTGGCGCAACGCGCGGCGGGCTTCCCCGTCGAGCTTCCGCTCGCGGGCCTGGCGCTCCACGTCGTAGAGCAAACGGATATAGGCGAGCATCACCGTCGAGCGCATCAGGTCCGAAGACTGCGCTTCAAAAAAGCGCCGCCTGGAATGCGCCCAACATGCGACCTCGATGATGCCGCGTTCCGGTTCCTTATAGAAATGATCGTACCCGGAGTAGGCGTCGGCCTGGAGGTATCCCCGGAACTCTTTCAGGAACGCTTCCGGCCCATCACGGCTGCGCGTGGGCGTGTAGTCATAAACCGTGTAGGGATGTTCGTCATCTCCCACATAGGTCCAGATCCGCCCCGTGCGCGTGCGCGGCAAGTCCGGGTCCAGCACCGGAACCGGCGTATCGTCGGTTTGCACCGCTTTCGAACCCAACACCCGCTGCTTCATCAGTTCGTAGAGGGGACTCACCAGTTCGGCGCAGGCGCGCATCCAGTCGCACATCGTCTGGCGCGGCAACTCCACGCCCTGCCGCCGGAAGATCTCTTCCTGTCGATGCAAGGGTAGGTGGTCCGCATACTTGCTCACGGCCACCTGCGCCAACAGCCCCGGCCCCGCCAAGCCTTTCTTGATGGGGGGCGTAGGTTTCTCGGCGGTGACCACCGTGCAGCCCTTCGCACAGGCGTATTTCTGACACGCCTCCTGGATCACCACGAGCGAAGCGGGCACGTATTCCAGCCGCTCGCTGACCTCTTCCCCAATGCGTTTGAGGTCGCCCTGGCACTCGGGACACTGCCGTTGGCCTTCCGCCAGATCATAGACTACCCGTTGCCGCTGGAAAGATTTCGGCAGCACGCCCCGGCCGTGTCCCTTCGGCTTGCCCGCCCCCGCGGGAGCTTTCGCCGTGCCCGCCGAGGCGGCGGGCTCGGCGGGGGCCTCTCGACCGGCACTGACCAGGGCGACCGCAAACAGAAAAAGCTGGCTCTCGTTCACCCGTTCCCGCCGCGGCCCATAGCGCGCCCGCAGCAACTGTTCGAGCCAGTGCTGCAGTTGCCGCAGCCGCCGCTCCCGGGCCTCCACCTCTTGCACCAGACTCGTCACCATCTGCCGCAACAGGGCGGGGTCTTCCGGCAAGCGCTGGGGATCAATGTCCACTCGGATGTTTCTCCTGCGCGCGCTCGGCCTTTTCCAGTTCCACTCCCAAACTTACCCACTCGTTCATCAGCTCCCGCAGGCGCTTGTAGTTGGCCACCTTCTGGCGCATGGGCTCGACCTGTTCGGGCCGCAGGAAACGCGTGCTGCTCTTGCCGCGCCAGGTGAAGCTCAACTGGTAGTACGGTCCGTGCTTCTGCGGCTTCTTGGGGTCCTTGCAGTGGCAGCCGGGCTGACCGCACACGTTGTACTGCTCGCTGATGCTGCCGGGGTGGACGGGACCCAGCGCGAGCAGTTGCTGTTGGAGGTGGGCGAGGCGCCGCCGTACCTGAGCGCGATTCATCATACCGATAGCTATATATGGGCTATCGGCAATTGTCAAGAGGGAAAATGCCCTTTTCCACAGAAATCTTTAAGAGACGTACGCCTCAGCCCCTTCCTTTTCGCCTTCTTCCTCCCTCGCCGCCGGCAGGCTATAACGCTTCCGCCGTTTTCCCTGGCTCAAATCAATGCCCTCCAACAGCACCGCCAACTCCCAGGCAGCGATCTCCTTGCGCCCCGTCTCGGCAAAGGGAAATTCGAACGTCCCAGCCTCTAAGCGTTTGTACCAAATCGCCCAGCCGTCGCGATCCCAATACAGAATTTTCACCCGGTCCGTCCGCCGGTTCGAGAACACCAGCAGGTGGCCGGCATAGGGGTTGCACCCGATCACATGCTCGGCCATCATTGACAGGCCGTCGAAGGAACGGCGCATGTCGCACGGCACCGTGCACAGATACACCTTGATCGCCGCCGGAAAGCTCAGCATCGCGGCTCCAAAGCGGCCAGAACCGAACGCAAGGTCTCCTCGTCTACACCCGGGCGGATGCGCAGCTTTCGCCCGTCGCCCAGCACCAGCTCGATACCCACGTCGCTCGCCCCCGCTTCCTCACTCACTAGGGCGAAGCTCGCCGGGGTCCCGTTGACACCCGACCGCTGCACGCGCCCTTCTTCTCGACCGACCTTGAGCCGGCGTTGCCACCAATAGAACTGGCTCTCCCGGAGTCGGTGCCGACGACAGAACTCCCGGATGGATATCCCGCTCCGCGCCGCCTCACCCAGCCTCGCTTGCCAATATCGCGCCTTCTTCGCGTCACCCTTGCCGATGCTGCTCATCCCACACCTCCATCTTCCGGTCTACCATGCGCACCCGGCGCATGTCTCCCCAATCAATTGTGCGGGAATTATCAGGCAAGAACTTCAACCGCGGAAGATGGGTTCACCGGACGGATACCCAGGTCCGAGGACTGAGCCTCAAAGAATTTCCGCCTCGAATGCGCCCAACATGCCACCTCGACAATCTCGCGGTTACCATCCTGATACAACTGGTCATAGCCCGAGTAGGCGTCGGCCTGCAGGTAGCCGTGGAACGGTTGCAGGAAGTCGTCCGGCCCGTCCCGACTGCGGTTGGGCGTGTAGTCGTAAACAATGTAGGGATGCTCGGCATCGCCCACGTAGGTCCAGATCCGCCCGGTGCGCGTGCGTGGCAGCTCCGGGTCCAGCACGGCTACGGGAGTGTCGTCGGTTTGCACCACCTTGGAACTCAGCACGCGCTGTTTCATCTCTTCGCACAACGGCCGGACCAGTTCCGCGCACTGTCGCATCCAGCCGCTGAGGGTCTGGCGTGACAATTCTACCCCGTGCCGCTCGAAGATCGCTTCCTGCCGATGCAGGGGGAGGTGATCGGCATATTTACTGACCGCCACCTGCGCCAGCAGCCCGGGCCCGGCGAGACCCTTCTCGATCGGCTGCATGGGCTTGGCTGCCGTGACCACCGTGCATCCCTGCGGGCAGGCGTATTTCTGGCAAGCTTCCTCGATCACCTGTAAGGAGGCGGGCACGTACTCCAGGCGTTCGCTGACCTCTTCGCCGATGCGCCGGAGTTCTCCCTGGCACTGCGGGCACTGCCGCTCTTGCTCTCCCAGATCATAGACCACCCGCTGCCGCTCCAGGGTCGGGGGCAGACGCTGTCGCCCATGGCCGGAACGCGGCGTCGAACGGTTCTTGGACTTCTCGGGGGCAGGCGAGGTCTCGGGCGAGGCGCTGAGGATCGTTACCGCAAACAGGAACAACTGGTGCTCACTGACCCGCTCGCGCCGCGGTCCGTAGCGCGCCCGCAGCAACTGTTCCAGGAGATGTTGGACCTGCCGGAGCCGTTGCTCTTGGCTCTCCCGCTCCGCCAGCAGACCGACCACCATCTGCTGCAAAACCTTGGGGTCTTCCGGCAGTCGCTGGCGATCAATCTCCACGGTGGTGTTTCTCCTCCGCCCGCTCGGCCCTCTCCCGTTCCACCGCCAGACCTACCCACTCGTTCATCAGCTCCCGCAGCCGCTTGTAGTTGGCCACTTTCTCGCGCATCTCCTCCACCTGTTCGGGACGCAGGAAACGCGTGCTGCTCTTGCCCTGCCAGGTGTAGCTCAACTGAAAATAAGGCCCGTGCTTCTGCGGCTTCTTGGGGTCTTTGCAGCGGCAGCCCGGGTTGCCGCAGACGTTGTACTGCTCGCTGATACTGCCGGGATGGAGCGGCCCCAGTTCCAGAAGTTGCTGCTGGAGGAGGGCGATGCGCCGCTGAATCTGGGTGGTATTCATCATGCCGATAGTCTTATCATGGCTATCGGCATCTGACAAGAAAAAAAGTGCAGTTCTCCACGATAAAAGGAAAGAATCTTCAGGGGGTTCGCATCTCGCCGTCAGCTTTTTCGGCCTCTTCCGGCTTCATCGCCGCCGGCAGGCTGTAGCGCTTCCGCCGCTTCCCCTGGCTCAGATCAATGCCCTCCAGCAGCACCGCCAGCTCCCAGGCCGCTAACTCCTTCCGCCCCGTCTCGGCAAACGGAAACTGAAACGTCCCGACCTCCAGCCGCTTATACCAGATCGCCCACCCGTCCCGGTCCCAGTACAAAATCTTGACCCGGTCGCTGCGCCGGTTGCAGTACACCAGCAGGTGGCCCGAGAAGGGATTGCACTGCATGACGTGCTCAGCCAGCATCGACAGCCCATCGAAGGAGCGGCGCATGTCGCACGGCACCGTGCACAAGTAAACCTTGATGGCCGCCGGGAAACTCAGCATCGGGGTGGCTCCAAGGCCGCCAGCACGACTCGCAAAGTCGCCTCCTCCACGCCTTGGCGGATGCGCAGTCGACGCCCATCCCCCAACACCAATTCGATCCCGGCGTCCGTCCTCCCGGCTTCGTCACTCACCAAAGCAAAACTCGCCCCGCCCCCGTGCACGGCGGGCCTGCGCCGCGTTCCTTCCCCCCGGCCCGCCTTCAGTCGCCGCTGCCACCAATAGAACTGACTCTCCTTCAGCCGGCGCTGTCGGCAGAACTCGCGAATCGACATCCCGCTCCGCACCGCTTCCGGAATGATCTTCTGCCAGTATCGCTCCTTGTCCACATCGCGCTTCTGACTCACCATCCCACACCTCCGCCTTCGATTCACGCATGTGCACTCCACGCATACCGTCGTGCTTACATGTTGGGAAGTATCAGGCGGGAGCTTTAGCCGCGGAAGATGGGTTCACAGGACGGATACAATTCAACGCATTAACGACATCACGGCCGTCTCATCCATGATGGCAGCTTCCAGGTCGGCCAAATTCAACAAGCCCTCGCGGTCAACCGGCAGGTAGGTGACGCGGTAGGCCGGACGTAGCGGCGGGTTTACCCCGCCATGTGGCGAGGTAGACTCGCCACCAGGAAATGGCGGGGTAAACCCGCCGCTACGAGAGCCTGCCGTAACCACCCCCGTCGCTAATGCTCCGGCCCCTCCTGAATCAGGAGGGGAGTTCGTAAAAGCTCCCCTCCTCAGTTGACGCTGTCTCAAAACTCGGCGCGGGGAGTGGAAAGCAGAATGCTAAGTGAAAGGGCATGAGCCAAGAGATACGCGCGAACTATGAGCAGATGGATTTGTTACCGCAGAGTCTAGAGGACTGGGTACCGAGGGATCATCCGGCGCGATTCATTCGCGAGTTCGTGGATGCCTTGGATTTGGTGGAGCTGGGTTTTCCGGAGCGGAAGAGCGAAGAAGGGCGGCCGCCGTATGCGAACGATCTGATGTTAAAGGTATGGTTGTACGGGTATCTGGCGCGCATCCGGGCGACGCGGGAGTTGGAGCGGGCGTGCCGGGAGCACCTGTCGTTGCTCTGGCTGACGGGGCGGCACGCGCCGGATCACAACTCGCTGTGGCGGTTCTGGGCGGCGAACCGGCGGCCGCTGCGGGCGGTGTTTCGCGCGGCGGTGAAGGTGGCGGCGGGACAAGGGTTGATCGGCATGATCTGTCACGCCGTGGACGGGACGAAGATTCGGGCGGTGGCGTCGCGGCGGACGGTGGAGCATCGGAAGGATTTGGAGAAGTTGTTGGCGCGGGTGGAAGCGTCGATGGCGGAGATGGAAGCGGCGGTGGAAGCGGCGGAGCAGGAAGAGACGGGCGAGTATCGATTACCGGAGGGGTTGCAGGAGGCGGCGAAGCTGCGCCAGGCGATCCGGGAGTCGCTGGGAAAGATGGAGGAAATGCAGCGCGATCATCTGCACCCGCAGGAACCGGAGGCGCGGCTGATGCCTTGCGAAGGGCGCTTGGATCCGGCCTACAATGCGCAGGCGGTGGCGGACGCGCAGGCGGGGATCATCGTGGCGCAGACGGCGGTGAATGCGGAGTCGGACCACCAGCAGTTGGTGCCGATGTTGGAGGAAGTGCGGGCGACGGTGGGAGCGGTGGCGCAGGAGACGGTGGGGGATGGGGGATACGCGACGGCGGAGCAGTTGGGCGAGGCCCAGGCGCGCGGGTACGAAGTGCTGGTGGCGCCGGGGGCGGAGACGGGCGGAGCCCCGCGCGGGGATTATGATAGCGCCAAGTTTGCATACGACAGCGAAAAGGATGAAGTGATCTGTCCGCAAGGGCAACGGCTGAAGTTCGAGGGCATGAAGAATAAAGGCCCGCAGCGGCCGGTGGCGCGCAGCTATCACTGTGAGCATTATGCCCAGTGTCCGGTGCGGGCGCTATGCAGTCGGAGGCGGGACGGGCGGAGAATCGAGTTGAGCCCGCAACGGGCGGCGGTGATGCGGCAACGCGAGAAGCGGCGCGATCCGGTAAAGCAGGCCTTGCTGCGGCAACGCAAGGCGATCATCGAACCGGTGTTCGCCACCCTCAAACAAGCCATGGGCTTTCGCCGATGGACGGTGCGGGGACTGGAAAATGTCCGCACCCAGTGGGCGCTGCTCTGCGCGGTGTTCAACTTGAAGAAGATGTACAAATATTGGGTAGCCGACCAGCTCACCCCGGCTTGAGGGGTTCCAGAGCCTGGGCGCGCCGTCGCACCCCGGACTTGGCAACTCACCCTCGATACCCAATCGGCGGACCAATCCCTCTCCCAGGCCGCAAGTTCTGAGACGGCCTCAGTTGAGGAGGGGTGCGCCCTGCGCCGGGGTGGTGCTGCCGGTTTCCTTTTCCAGCGCTATGCAGCGGGTAGCGCACAGGTACGCGCATTTTGCGTTCCTGTGCGGCTCTTCATCCACGGCTGTTGACAAGTGATCGTGTTTGATGATTAGGTAAATCGCAAGGCAAGCTCGCGCTGGCAAGCGCCGGGTGTTGGTCGTGTTCGAGCTTAGAGCTTGCGCCATCATGAGACGAAAACCACGCGGAAGAAAGAAGTCTCTGGCCTTACGCCCCCAAGGGCTCGCGGCGTTGCTGGCCGACGTGCGGGAACTGATTGTGTCCGCAGCGCGGACATAATTGGCGCAGGAGTGCGGGAGGGGGTTCGGGGAAGAGAGGCCTGTGCTGGACGATCCAGACTACCGAGGCCTCTCCGGCTCGAGAAATTGTCGTATCACTGCCACGACATTTGGGCGGGACATATTTCCTGCGGCTTATCCCCATTGACGATACCCCAAAGCGCGATTTCTGCGCGGAGCTCGGCCTGCACGGGCAACATGAGTTGTGGAACACAGACCATCGAGCTGAGGCGGCGGCTTTGCCCGCGAAGGCGCTAACGGTTTTGCTGGGAGACGTGCGCCAATTGATTGTGCAAGCCCGCGAGGGGGCAGCGCGCGCCGTAGACGCGGCGCTGACCACGCTTTACTGGCACGTGGGGCAGCGTATCCGGCAGGAGATATTGAAAGAAAAACGCGCCGAGTATGGGGAACAGATTGTGTCCGCACTGAGTGCACAATTGGAGCGGGAGTTTGGACGGGGATTCGGCAGCCGAAACCTCTTCCGCATGGTCCGGTTCGCCGAAGTCTTTCCCGACCCCGAGATTGTGTCCGCACTGCGGACACAATTGGGCTGGACCCATTTTCGGGCGATCATCGCCCTGGATGACCCGCTCAAGCAAGCGTAGCGCGTCTATAACGGCATCGGCGTTGTCAAGCAATATTTCTCCGTTGGGGTGGCGGTTGGATTTTTCTCGCGCCTTTCCCCTTGGGGGATTCGTTTTGGGCTCAAACCGACCAAGGCTCGCCTCCTCGAATCTCACGGTGGACCGCTGGGGTTCCACCACTCATCTATGCGATCCCGCTGCGCGTTTTCACCATCACGGGCGGCGGGCACCATGATTCACCGTGCGACCTCCCCACCTGGTGCGGGGAGGCCCGGCGCCCAATCAGACCGTCGGTTCCGCTTCGGGCGGAACCACCGCGCTACTCGGGCTGCCGGACATGTGAACGAGCTGCGTATAGTTGTGGCGCGTACGCAGCATCCAGAACAACCGAACCGCCAGACGGCGGGCGACCGCGACTTTCGCCACGGCGCTCGTCTTCTGTTTCTTCAAGCGTTGATAGGTGCGGCGCAACTGCGGATCCAGGCGCGCCGCCGTCTGCGCGGCTTCCACCAGCAGCCAGCGCATCATGGTGTTCCCTTGCTTACTAATGGAGCCCAGGCGCTGCCGGCCCCCGGAGGAGTTCTCGCGCGGATTCAGCCCCCAATAGCTCACCAGCTTGCGGCTGTACTCGTGCCCCAGTTCTCCCATCAACCGCTCGAACCAATGCGCGGGAAACATCGCTTCGATCCCCACCACCGTCCCCCGCGGAAACTGCGCGTAGAACTCTCTCACTTCCTTGCCCTCGTGCTCCAACCGCCGCTTCTTGATCTCTCCCGTTTCCTCCTCGATCCAGGCCACCACTTGGTTGCGCGTGTGCACGTCACATCCGATAAAATGCTGCATGGCTTCGGCTCCTTTCCCGGCTCGCCTTGGTCGTTGAGCACTTCCAAGTCTACCGGATTGGAGCCGATGCCGTTATCCAATCAGACCTGTTCTTTAGGTCCGCGGTTCTTCGTCCCCACCCGCGCTCTGCCGTTCCGTTCACCGCTGCCGTCCGCACAGCATCGCGCGTAAATAGGTCGCGAGCGATGCCCGGTCAGCAAGGACAGTGACGAGTGACAAGTGACGAGGGGCGAGCAAACGAAATCAGAAGCCAGCGCTACTTGCTACTCCTGCCCATACAAACCCAAATAGAGTTGGTCGTCATAATCCACCACGGCAATTCGGAGTCGATCCAAGAAGCCAAAACGGCCCAGGACATTAAGCGAAAGAGAATCGCTTTCGGCAAAATAGACGACGGCTTGCCACTCCAGGTCAAAGACCGAGAGCGTTACTTCGTGGCCGTAAGTTTGAAAGGCGCCGGTGGCGGTTCGAATTCGCTGTGAAATGCCTGAGTAGAGGTCCAACCCGAGGAGGGTGGAGTAACTTCTATTGAAGATGCAGTATGTGCTGCCCGTATCCAACTTCGCGAGCAGGTCCACATATTGCGAAGGGGCCGACATCAGGGCGAGAGGAATAGAAATTGCGCTCTGGCCAGAATAGGAGTGGAGAAAGGGGAAAGTAAGAGAGTACAAGTTCAGAGCCACCCTCCTGTGGAGGCAATGGGTTCCTCTTCAATTCGGGTCACGAGCGGGCGTTCAACACCCTGGGAACGGGCCCGCTCGACAAGGGGCCTCGGATCAACCCCATGACCGATGAGCCGGTCCCCATCTAGAATCACCCATTCGCCTCGGTATTCGCGACGATGCTGGGTTATCCAGGCAAGTTCATGAGTACGGTCGATCGACCTAAGGCGAGCCGCACGCACGGGCGGTAGAGCTCTCGCGGGCATTGGCATCCCTCGTCAGCGTGATTCCCTTTCACTCGTTTAATTCTAATATTGGAGGGGGGCGAAAGTAAATCAACTTCCCAGCAAGGCAGCGCGGACTTGGTTTGTCGGTCCGCGGTCTTTTGTCCCGAACCGTGGTCTGCCTTTCCGTTCAGCGCGGCCCTCTGCACGGCATCACGCGTAAATGGGTCGGGGAAGAACAGTGACGAGTGACAAGTGACAGGTGACGAGCAAATTCAAAACCAGAACCTAAAAGCCGCGGACCTATAAAACCGGTCTGCCTTACGCTCGATTGTAACGGCGGGTTTACCCGGCCATGGGGCGAGGTAACCTCGCCACCAGGAAATGGCGGGGTAAACCCGCCGCTACGGGCTGTCGACTGTCAACTGTAAACCGCGGAGCTGTCCGAAGAGCCGTGCTCAACTGGACTGCGCCGGGGCCTTATAGGGCTTTTGGACGTAACGATTGGCCTCGTCCAGCGCTCCCTGGGTGTTGTCGTTGGTCTGCAAGGCGCGCTGATATTCGTTGAGCGCGCGATCGCGCTGGCCCGTCACGTCGAAGATCTTGCCGAGTTCCAGATGCGACCAGACTTCAATCCACTTGGGGTCCAAATCGCCATCCAGGCAGCGGCGGAATTCTTCCATCGCCGCATTATAATTGCGCAGCTTGAAATGGATTTCTCCCAGCCGGTAGTGGGCAAGTGAGCTGTTGCTGTTGACTTGCAGCACTTCCTGATACTGCTTGATGGCATCCAAAAAAGCCTGTTCCTGGACCAGTTGATCGGCGCGCGCCATCTCCACCTGGTATTTCGTCTGTTCATCGTATTTCAAAAGCCGGGCTGCCCGGGTCCACCAAGACGCGCAGGGGCTTGGTGCGGGTGTCGATGGTAAAGTCCGACGTGGTTCCCACCATGTCCACCCGCTGGGTAACGGGTTTGGAGCCCTGGCACATGACCCGGATCTCGACCGGCATGCGGAAAATATCCAGGTCCTGCTGAACTTTGCCTACGACCTGATAGCCTTTGGGGAGCCGGTATACGGCCCAAGTGCGCTTGAACTGGGGCACGCCGGTGGAGTTCACCCACTGCGCGAAGAAGAAGGTGAGCTCTTGCTTGGAGGCCTTCTCCGCCAGGCTTTGAAACTGGTCGGTGGTAATCGATTTCCAGGCATACTGCTCGACCATCGTCCGCAGGGTCTTGCGAAATGCTTCGTCCCCGATCACCCAGCGGAGCATGTGAAACACCATGGCGCCCTTATCGAAGACAATCGACTGATACTCGGGGGTGAACTCGTGCAGTTGCCCGGCTTGGGCGATGGGCGAAACTTCCTCGTGGGTGAGCGCTCCAACTTCCGTATCGCGCATCAAATCCTCAAAGGCCGCGTCCCCCGCCGCCTCCTGGACATACAGAGCTTTGGAGTATTCGGCAAGGCCCTCATCAAGAAAAGCATCGTTTGGGGTCGCGGGACTCACCAGGCATCGCCACCACAAGTGCGAAATTTCGTGCGCCAACAGCCGGTAGTTGACCGGGTTTGTAAAGGCGCGCGAGGCGAGCGCCACCACGCCGGGCGCCGTATATCCCCCCACCGTATCGTCGCCGATTTCAACGATGGCCGAGTGGGCGCTGGGCAGCGGGCCGAACGCTTCGCTATAAAACGCCAGAATCCTGGCTGCCGTCTCCCCGTAACTGGCGGCAAGGTTCTCATGGCCGGCCTTGAGGTAGAGGGTGATGTCGGCTCCGGCGGTGGTGCCCGGCTGCACCACATAGCGGCCCGCCAGCACCGTGGCCGGAAACGAGGATTTTTCGAAGTTATAGGTGTAAGTAACCTTTCCGGGTTGCCGCATCGGCGTGGCGGCTCTCCCCGAGGCGATGACCGTCTCGTCCGATGGCACGGTGATGTTCATCGTGGCGGAGAAGCGGTTCATGCTATAGGCGCTAACCGGGAACCACCGGCCCGGGTAGAGAAGGTAGGATCCATCGGATCCGACGTAAGCCACTTTGATGCCTTCCACGGGGCTGCCGTCGGCGGTACTGAGCAGTCCCCCGTAAGTCACGGTGATCGAGGCGGGCTTCCCCGCGGGCAGCGGATTCAGGAGCGACAGGTTCAGAGCCTGGCCTTCCTGCCGGAACGTAACCTCCTGGCCCGTGCTGTCCGCAACCTTTTGGACACGCAAATTGCTGTGCAGTTCAAAAGCCAGCGAGGTGATATCCGTGCTGGGGACGATGTCCACGCGCGCCTTGGCGCTCAGGAGATGTTGGGAAGAGAGGAGCTCGGCATCGATGACGTAGTTCTTGACTTCGAAGCGCTGACCCCCGGTTTGCGGCCAGCCCCCTGCCGGAGCTATTCCCAAGACCACTCCCAAAAGCCCTGCCGAGACCATCCAGCGGCGATGCCCGCGGACGGCGCGCGCAAACGCCGCCAGATTCACGGATCTCAATCGAGTCATTCTCGGCTCCCCTCGCGATATCCCCTTCAATTGGATTATGAGGCTGGCTTCCGCGTTGCATGTTGCCAGGATCCATTTCAGCGAAACCGCGATGATTTAACCACCCTTCCGGATTGTCTGGGAAGACTGGAGCACCCTCAGGATCGCATCCGCGGCGCGTTCGATGGCTCCTCCCGGCCCCAACCGGGGTCTTAAGGCTCGGAATCCCCGGATCATCGCTTCGCGCGCCTCGGGATGGTCCAACAAATATTCTACCCGCGTGGCCACGTTGGCGGCAGTGAAATCGTGTTGGATCAGTTCGGGTACAAGCTCCTTCTTGGCCAGGATATTCACCATGCTGTAATAGGGGACCTTCACCAGGAGTTTACCCAACAGGTAGGTCAGGGCGGATACGCGGTACACCACCACCATGGGACGTTCACGCAGGGCCGCCTCCAGCGTGGCCGTTCCGCTCGCCACCACCACGACCTCCGAGTGCTGCATCGCGTCGTAAGTGGAGTGAACCGCCGTGCGGATCGTGGCGCGGCCCACGTAACACTCCAGCAACGTGGTTTCCAGCCAACGCGGCTCGATGGTGGGCGCTACGGCAACGACGAATTGGAGTTTTCGATTCAGGGTCAAGCGGGTGGCCGCGTCCAGCATCACCGGCAAATTCGCCATCACTTCCTTCTGGCGGCTGCCCGGCAATAGTGCGATGGTCGGTACGGAGGCGTCCAGGCCCACTTTCGCGAAGAACTCCTCGCGCGGCAGGTGCGGCTGCACCATGTCCACCAGCGGATGCCCGACGTACTCCACCGGCACGCCCGCCTGTCGGTAAATCGCCTCCTCAAAATCGAAGATGACGATCATCTTCGCGATGCGTTTCTTGAGCTTCTTCACGCGCCCCATGCGCCACGCCCAGACCTGGGGGCTCACGAAGTAGACCACAGGAATTTGACGCTTCTTGAGCTGCCGCGCCAGCCGCAGGTTGAAATCCGGAAAATCGATGAGGACAGCAAGCTGGGCTTGGCGGCGGTCCACTTCCTGGAGGAGCCGGCGGAAAGCGCCATAAACGCGGGGAATTCCCGGGATAACTTCCGTGATGCCGAGCATCGAGATCGTGTGTGAGTCCACAACCGCGTCCACGCCCGCCTGCGACATGGCTTCGCCGCCGCAGCCGAAGACTTCCAAACCCGGCACCCGAGCCTGGAGAGCCCGCGCCAGGCCCGCGCCGTAGACGTCGCCGGAGCGCTCACCGGCGACGATCATGATTTGGGATACCGGACTCGGCACTTGGGACTCGGCGTTCATGATTGGAGACATTGTATTATGCACGAAAAGAAGCGCAGAAAAGCAAATTGACCCGGCACATTGCTGTCACAAGGCGCGTTTTTCTGCAGAACCCGCGTCATATCGATGTAAATGCCCGATTTCTCGTCAGGCATTTTGTCCATGTTTTGTTTGTTTTCATATACATACCGGCTTCGGTCGTATCTTTTTAACATCTTTTTCCTGTGGAGCCCCTGCCTGACTCCCGCGAAGGTGTGGGTGAGGCGCGACAACCGGCCTAGGTCCTGCGTCATTTCCGCTTCCCTGTCGAGATACATGTACCCCTGGCACCTCACACCTGACACCTCTTCTCGGCACGAAAAAAGGTGTCCAGCACCTTTTCTGCCGCCCGTTGTGTGGCGGAGCCGCAGCAGTGATGATTGTGCATGCCAGACGAAAGGTCGAATCGGCCAAAATCTGTCGCCAATCCATCTCCTGAAAGCCCGCATTTTCATGCTTGCCAGTTGTCATTTCTCACTCACCACGGTTCTTGAGCGCGTCTAGCCGGTCACCACGGCTCTTTAATAAGCCCCTTTCTTTTCATCAACATCGTGGAGAGAATGGCTTAACTCGTTTGTTTTCATCAACATCCTGGAGAGGCGAAAAACGGGCATTTTTTCTATATGTGTTTTCAATAACTTACGGAATTCTCGTCTCATTTTTAGTTTCCCTTTTCTTTTCACGACCCTGGCCAGCGAAGAATCAGCTAAATCTTTTAATTTCAATGACATCGATTTCTGCAAGATTTTCGTGGTTCATCGCTAACCCATTTGATTTCTAGTACATCGTGGAGAGCCGCGCCCGTTTTTTCTCCCCCGCTCGCGTAATTCAAGCTAACTATCTATATTTGAATGAGATAAAGCTTTCAGACATTGTTACTCTAAACGACGAACCCCTTTCAGTTCTGATACATCGTGGAGAACCGCGCTCATTTTTTCTCCTCGGCTCCCGTATTTCAAGCGAACTCTATTTATTTGAATGAGATAATGTTTTCAGTCATATTTCCCCAAAACGACGAACCCTTTTTGTTTCTTGTACATCGTGGAGAGCCGCTAAGGACGCTAGCTATTTTTGTAGCCTCTCCACGCCAGCCTCCAAGCACTTGCCCGGAATCTGAACCCCCGACACCTGGTACTGTTTCCCGCTCCTAACTTCTAACCCCTAATCCCTAAGCCCTAAGCCCCAACCCCTAACCCCTAACCCCTGCTCTCATCACCCCACAGTAATACACGGTTATTATATCAACATGCATCATCAAAGTCAAGATATATCTGCCAGTATTAGAGCCTACAAAATGTCGCTGCCGGAAAGCCAGAGTAGCGCGGACCCGTTTGGGAGGTCCGCGGTTCTTCCGCCCATCACCACGAAAAGCCGCGGACCTTGAACCGCAGGTCCGCGCCACCTCGCTCCTGCTGACACCGTTCTCCCCTGACACCGTTTTCCTCCCAAGGCATGAATTCGGCTTGACAGATGGTGTCCAATGGAGTACAACAAGGTTGTGCAGACGGTCGTTGAGACACCTACTTACCTCGCGATTGCCAACAAGCTTTTTAGCGAGGAAGAGCGTGCGGACATCGTGGCCATGCTTGCGGCTGACCCGGAATGTGGAGACCTGATCGGTGGAACGGGGGGATTTCGAAAGGTCCGAGTCGCCCGCCAAGGAATGGGCAAAAGTGGGGGGGCACGGGTTGTGTATATCTGGCGCAACCAGAGATTTCCGGTTTTTCTGATCACGGTTTTCGCCAAAAAAAAATCAGAAAGAAAATCTGTCGATGGCAGAGCGCAACACGCTCAGGAAACGAGCCAACAGTATTTTCGAGACGTACGGGAGCTAGCATGAAAAGCCCATTCGAACAGATGATGGACGGCCTTAACGATGTTGAGGCTTTTCTCGCCGGAGAGCGAGAAGGATTCAAGGTACAGGTGCCGCAGGAAGTTGACGTGAAAGCAATCCGCAATCGATTGGGCATGACCCAAGCCAGATTCTCGAGCACTTTCGGGTTCAGCCTTAACGCGATCAAGCACTGGGAGGGAGGGCGGAGGACCCCGGAAGCGCCCGCTCGTACTTTGCTCACCGTCATCGACAAGAATCCCGTTGCCGTGCTCAGCGCCCTGAATCCCGATGCCTTCGGCGCCGCAGTCGGCTCATCCAGACCCACCACCCTCCACCTCAGGATCGATAGAAAGCGTCAGACATCTCGTGACGTTACTAGACGGAAGGCTTATTCTGCCGGGGCCGGGAAGAGTACTACGAGGTGAAGAAGACCGGCTTCGCCTGACGCCGTTTTCCCCCTTCCCCAGCCACCCGGATGTACCTCGGCATCAGAACGGTTGAGGCCGCACGGCAACAAGAACTAACAACCGAGCAGGCGGAAAGGAAACGGTTCCTGACACCGTTTTCTTCCTGCCGACGGGGTGTTCTTCAACAATCTGAGATTGACCTACAAGGGAGAACAAGCTGCCATTCAGGAGCGTAATCGGCGCACATTACCAGAGAAGGTCAAACAGCTTCTTGATGATGCCGCGTTGATACGGGGAGACGCGGAAAAGAAGTGACCGGCACAGGGGCAGGCTACCTCGTGGCTGGCGCAGAGAGAAGCTCTGCGGTGTTGAAGCACGACAAGTGGCCAACCGCAGAGCTAGCGCTCTGCGCCAGCCGGCCGTCCCCTCCGAGCACGTTGAATGCCATATGCACTATTGACAAAAGTTAAAATCGGAGTACAACTCACGGAGGACGAATAGGAGGAATTCAAAATGAGCCGATGGATTAGGTGGCCGAGTGTTTACATTAAGAGAAAGCGAAACACGAGGAGAAAGCCACGCCGGGTTAAGACACAGACAAAGGGTATATGGAGAATCGGGACCGCCCACTCTGCCGGGTTCGTCTCTGCCTAGCTCGCCCCCCCGACGCCGGTCGCCAAGTCGGGGGGCTGGCGCTGTAGTTGAAGGGAGATGCAGCAATGGCTGTGGATAAGGTTGGGGGAAAGGACGGGGAGAGTCTTACTGGAGTGGGAAATGGTGAGGTGGAAGTTGTAGAGAGTGCAATCGGGCAACACGAGCGCCAGATAAGTGCGCTACTCGGCGCACAGGCTCAACGTCTCAAGGCAATACAAGATGATAGGAAGGAACGTGAGATAGAGGAAAGGAAGGAGTTGCTCAAGAGGATTGGCAAGGTAATGGATTTGTTGGAGAAGGCCCGGTCGATTCTAGTGGGGCCGGGGAATAAAGAGGCGGTGGAGGAAGCCATTCTGGTGTTACGTAAATTAGAGTTCACCCCCAAGGAGGCCAGCAGTATCGTGGGGAAGGTGGTCGATGGAACCGAAGAGTCAGCAGAGGAAATTGTGAAGAAGGTATTCCAGAAAGGACCGCCCCGCCGATGACATCCTAGTTAGTCGATTCTGGTGAACCCCATGTGTCTGCACACACTGCCGGTGCGGGATATCCCTCCAGAGTCCATGAGAATAACAGTCCGGCCTTCTGACAATAGCCGCGAGATGTCACGCACGACAGCGTCCCTGGTCGTCGGCGTGATCTCGACACAATCAAATGTGGGGTGTTCAATTACCTGTATGTGCCTCTGGTCAGGCCGACAGTCAAGCCATTGTTGAAAGGATGGCCGGTCGCGGCGTTCGTCCTCTCGGTCCCAGGGACCGTAAAAGGAGTAGAATGAAAACTCGCTTTTCCCTTGTTTGTTACCTTTCCGTCCGAGAAGCGAAATTAGTGCCGTGCTGGTTCCGCCTGGAAGCCCCCTTATCCATTGATCTACTATAGCGTCCGGTACGGGTCTGTTGTTCCCCTTTGCCCTTCCCGGCCTTGCGCATGTGAAAAATGGTACATCCTGCGATGCGAGCTTAGGCTTCCATCTCCAAAGTCTATATGGCTCCATTCAATTTCTTCCCTCCATCATCATGGCATGCCCAACGCAGCCGTCGCAAGCATGGTCTCTTCTCATTCAGCCTGCCCCCTATCCCGATCTATTTGTTATCCGGGAAACGGTGTCAGGAACGTGTGAAAAAATTGATATTCGGGCCGTTATCCACAATGTATATTATTGAAAATACAGAGTGCCAAAATTGTTAAAGTCGATTTTTTCACATGTTCCAGGTGCCGTTTTCTTTTGAGGAAGGATGCGGGGCTGGCGCAGACTGCCGCCTGTTGAAGCGGGGTAGCGCGGAGGTAGCGCCGTTCAGCTTCCTCCGCGGTTCTTAACATGGAGGAACGGTGTCAGATGGAGGAACGGTGTCAGGAACCGTTTTCTTCCTCCTAGTTGGGATTGAGGGCAGAACCTTGGCGGCTCGGCGAGCCCTCTCCGCGGTGCGGGGATTTGTGCGGCGCGCGGCTCTTGTGCAGGAGCTGGTAGTGCGGACCTGCCCTCTAGGTCCGCGGCACTTTGACCTGATTGGGGGACGAACCGCGGACCTAAACAACCGGTCCGCGCTACTTCGCTTCCGTGGTGCGTACACGACCAGCAGGACACGTCCCTCTGCCGAGAGAGCAGGGATTAGGAACGTTCTGGCAAGGACCTCGTCTCGGCTACCAGCCGCGCCGCCGGAATTTCCTGATCCTTGTACTGAAGCTGATAGAGCTTGAAGTATATCCCGCGCTGATCGAGCAACTCCTGGTGCGTGCCCACTTCGCGCACCCGTCCTTTGTGCATGACCACAATCTTGCTGGCGTTCTGGATGGTGGAAAGCCGGTGCGCAATGACCAGCGAGGTGCGGTTCTCGATCAGGCGTCTCAACCCTTCCCGCAGCAAATGTTCGGTCTCTGGATCCACACTAGAGGTGGCTTCATCGAGGACCAGAATGCGGGGATTGTGCGCCAACGCGCGAGCGAAGGACAGCAACTGTTTTTGACCCACGGAGAGGGTCGCCCCACGCTCCCGAACGGGCTCATCATACCCCGCCGGCAGACTCTCAATAAACTCCTGGAGGTTGACCTGTTGCGCCGCGGCGCGCACCTGCTCATCCGTAATGTCCTTGGTGCCCAGGCGGATGTTGCTCGCGATGGTTCCGGAAAAGAGGAAGGGGTCTTGCAGCACGATGCCAAAATTCCTGCGCAAATCGTGCAGGCGGAGTTCGCGGATGTCAATGTCGTCGAAGGTGATGCGGCCTTCCTGCACTTCGTAAAAGCGTAACAGCAGGTTGGTGAGGGTGGTTTTTCCCGCGCCGGTGTGGCCCACCACCGCCACCGTTTCACCGGGCTCGATCGCGAAGCTGATGTTATCGAGAACTTTGTGGTCGTCGTTGTAAGCGAACCCGACCTTCTGAAATTCCACCTGTCCGCGCGGGTGCGCGAGTGGCTGTGGCTGCGGTGGATCGAGGATGGTTATGGGCGTATCCAGAAGTTTGAAGATGCGCTCTGAACTCGCCATCGCCGCCTGCAACAGGTTGTACTTGTCGCTCAGGTCTTGAATGGGGCGGAAAAATCGCTGCGAGTATTGAATGAACGCGATGGCGGTCCCCACGCTGACCACCCCCCGCAAGGCCATACCCCCACCCCTATAGAGAATGATGGCGATGGCCATCACGCCCACCAGTTCGACGGCGGGATAGAAGAGGCCGTACGCCAGGATGGAATCCTTGTAAGCCTCCATGTGCGCGCGGTTGGCCGCCTCGAATTCGTCGAAGCTGCGGTCCTCGTGGTTGAAGAGTTGCAGCACCGTCATGCCGGTCAGGTGCTCCTGGAGATAGGCGTTAATGCGCGCAATCGCCGTGCGAATGCGCCGGTAGGAGTCGCGCACCGCCCGCCGGAAAGCTCCCGTAATGATGATGATGATCGGCAGCACCGAGAAGGTCAGCAGGGCCAGCTTCCAGTTCACATACAGCATCACCACGATAATGCTCAGGAGCGTGAAGAAATCCCCGAAGATGGCGACCACCCCGGAGGCGAAGAGGTCGTTCAGAACGTCCACGTCCGTCGTCACCCGCGTCACCAGGCGGCCCACGGGGTTGCGATCGAAAAAGGCCAGTTCCAGCCGCTGCAAGTGGAGGAAGATCTGCTTGCGCAGGTCGTACATCACCTTCTGCCCCACCAACTGCATGGCGAACGACTGGGAGAATTCCAGCAAGAAGCTGAGCACGACGGTGGGGAGGAAGAGCCCGAAAGCAATCTGCACAATGCCCACCCTGGGATCGCGGCTGAGATAATGCGCGAGGGCGGAGGGAAGCGGCTGGCCGTGGGCGGGATCCAGGTAGCGGTCCACCTCCACCTTCATCAGATACGGTGGGAGGGCCTGAAGCATTCCGTAAAGGAGTGTAGTAATGAGCGCGAACAACGTCATTCGCCAATACGGACGAAGATACCCGATCAATCGCCGCATCAGCCGCGAATCGTAAGCCTTGCCAATAATTTCTTCTTCCTGATGACTAGCTGGCATAATCCGCGTTTCGTAGGGGCGGTTCGCGAACCGCCCCTACTTCTCCTGTCTTACACTTCTTCTTCCAATGCTTCTTCAATCAACTGCTTGTTATAGAGCTCCGTGTAATGGCCGTTCAGGGCCAGCAGTTCTGCGTGGGCGCCGCGCTCCACGATTTCGCCGTCGTGGAGCACCACGATTTCATCGGCGTTCTGAATGGTCGAAACGCGGTGCGAAATCAGAATGGTGGTGCGGCCCGCCATGACGCCGGTGAGATGCCGCAGGATCTTTTCCTCCGTATAGGTGTCCACGCTGGAAAGCGCATCATCCAGAATCAGAATGCGTGGATCGCGGATGACGGCGCGGGAAATCGCGGTCCGCTGCTTCTGACCGCCGGAGAGGGTCAGCCCACGCTCCCCCACCATGGTGTCGAACTTCTTGGGAAAGCTGTTAATCTCGGGGAGAATATTGGAAATTTCGGCGGCGCGCTCCACCTGTGCATCGCTCGCCTCCGGCGCGCCCAGCCGGATGTTTTCCCGGATCGTCTCACTGAACAGAAATGTTTCCTGCGGTACAAATCCGATGTCTTTGCGTAAGGTGTGGAGAGGAATCTCGCGAATGGGAGCGCCATCGATCAACAGCGTTCCCGGCGGGGCATCGTACAAGCGGGGGATCAAGCTCACCAGCGTCGATTTTCCCGAACCCGTCGCCCCCACCACCGCCACGGTCTTGCCCGCCGGAATGCGCAAGTTGATATTCTTGAGAATCGCATGGCCGTTGTAACTGAAGCTCAAATTGCGAAACTCGATATCCCCCATGAGGGCGTCGATGTGATCTTCCGGAACGTCGCGATCGTCGACATCGGGCTGAGCCTCAAAGATGGTCACGAGGCGCCCCTGCGATGCCAACCCCCGCTCGACCAGGTTGGTCACGTAACCCAGCGCGACAATGGGCCAGATCAGATTGGCGAGATACACGTTGAAGGCCGCAAAGGTTCCGACGGTAATGATTCCCTCCACCACGTGCCGTCCGCCCACCACCAAAACCAGCATAATCGCCACGGCGAACATCAGTCCCATGGCGGGCCACAGGAAGCTGGTGATCCAGATCAATCCCTTGTTTTTTTCCACGAAGTCCCGGTTCATCACGCGAAACGTCGCCATCTCGGCGTCTTCCTGGCAAAAGGCGCGAACCACCCGCACCCCGGCGATGTTTTCGCGCACGCGTTCGGTGATCTCCGAGTAAAGCGCCTGGATTTTCTCGAAACGCTGGTGAATCTTGGCCCCGAAGAATTTGACCCCCACGGAAACCAGCGGCATGGGGGCCAGCGCCATCAGCGTCAGTCTCCAATCCAGGTGAATCATCAAGCTGACCGTGGTGATGCCGATCACGAGCGTGGTGGCGGAATACATGATGCCCGGGCCAATCATGTTGCGAACCGCATTCAGGTCGTTGGTGAGCTTTGACATCAGGTCGCCGGTGCGGTGCTCGGTGTAATACCGCGGCGAAAGCCGCAGCAGGTGGCGGAACAGGTCATTGCGCAAATCGTATTCAACGTCACGGGAAATGCCGATGAGAATCCATCGCATCCAGAATTGGAAGACGGCCCTAATCAGCGACAAACCGATGAGCAGGCCAGCCACCCGCGCCAATTGGTGAAGCAGCACGCCATGCGTCAGGTCGTCAACTCCGGCTTTGATGGCCAGTGGAATCAGCGCTCCCACGGACTGTCCAATGATCAGGCAGACGAATCCCGTAATGTAGCGTGCCTTGTAGCGCGCAAGATACGGCCGAATTGGACGGAAGCGCTCGAGCATCCTAATCCTGATGTCACCAGCCCCTTAATCTTGTCCCCCAAGAACAGATGGGCCAACCTATTTGATTATAACGGAGGGCGGAGGATACCGGAACTTGGTTTGTGGGGCAGCGCCGAAAATCCCCAGGTCCAGTGGAAAACCTGGCCGACTGCGTGTACGATGGGGGTCGCGCTTCGCAGCTCTTTCCGCGAGCCCAAATAAGTTTTTCCCCCAGGAGTCTTGCATGGCAAATGATGAATCCGATGACGACCGCGAAAAGAGGATCGAAGATCTGAAACGCCGGGCGGAAGAACTGGCTGGTGGGGAGATGAAGACGGGTGAGATTGAGCCGAACTCTCCTGAGGTCCAAGAAGAATTTTGGAAGCAGGTGGTGGAGTATGAGGAAGCTCCCTGGACGACCCACTTCCAGCAATTGGAGAGAGCCGGCGTTTCGCTTCCCGCCCCAGAGACTCTCAATGACCAGGAGGTGACCGCCAAGCTCTGGGAAGTCATCAACAAGCTGGCCCAGATGCGCATCTTCCTGGAAGACACCGACCATCTGAGTGACCGCGATCTTTACACGACGCTCTGGACTGACGAACTCCGCGAGGAAACGAAAGACATCGTGCTCGACCAGGACTCCGCTTGTCACTATCAATTGCTGAGCAGTGGGAGCGACGAAGACACGTATCTCTATCTTAAGTATTTTGCCGACGAGGCGTGGCGCAAAGACTGGCTCGAACAGTTTCCTGACTATATCATGCCGGACCCCGAAGATCCGCCTTACGACCGCGACCGCCTTCTGCCCCAACCCAATTACGGGCCGCCTTCCGATTTGCCGATCAGTTAGTGTGGATTGATTCGCGGGAATAAAAGCGAAAACGTTACATCTCGCGCCGGCCTTCGAGGGCTTTGACCATGGTGACTTCGTCCGCGTACTCCAATTCCGAGCCCACGGGAATTCCCATGGCAATGCGGCTTACTTTCACGCCCAGCGGTTTGATGAGCCGGGAAATATAAACGGCGGTGGCTTCGCCCTCGACGTTGGGGCTGGTGGCAAGAATCAGCTCCTTTACCTTACCGCCCCTCAGGCGCTCGAGCAGGTTCTTGAGCTTCAGTTGGTCGGGTCCAATGCCTTGCAGCGGCGAAAGGGCTCCGTGCAAGACGTGGTACTGTCCGTGGAATTCGCGGGTCTTCTCCACCGCAATTACATTGTACGGCGTCTCCACCACGCAAATCACTTCGCTGTCGCGCCGAGGGTCCGTGCAGTAATCGCAGGGGTCGAGTTCCGTCAGATTATTGCACACGCTGCACAACCGGATTCTGTCCTTGGCGTCGAGGATGGCCGCGGCCAGACGCTCCGCGTCTTCCCGGGAAGCGCGTTCCAGGTGGAAAGCGATGCGCTGGGCGGATTTCTGCCCGATCCCCGGCAGGCGTTTCAACTCATCGATCAGGCGAGCCAAAGGCTCCGCGTAGTCTTTCATTTCTTTGGCAACAGAGAGGATTGAAACTCGAAAATCGAAACTCGGCTTCTGTCACGTAAGGCCCGGGATGTTCAGCCCGCCGGCCAGGCTGCCCATTTGGCTGGACATCTGCTCGTCCACTCTTCGCGAGGCTTCGTTGACGGCAACCAGGATCAGGTCCTGCAACATTTCCAGATCCTGCGAGGCAAACACCTCGGGGTCGATGCGCACTTCGTGGAGCTGCTTCTGGCCATTCATCTTGACGGAAACCATACCCCCGCCCGCCGTGGCCTCCACCACCAACTCATCCAGTTGCTTCTGCAATTGTTCCTGGAATTGCTGGACTTGTTTCAGGATCTGTTGCATTTGCAGTGGGTTTTTCATTGCTCACTCCCGGCTCAGGTCCTTCACGTCCAATACCGTGCCGTCAAACTTCTTGCGAAAGGCTTCCACCGTCTCGTCGCGTTCGGCGCGTTCGCGCGCGTTGGGGCGTTCCCCGCGAGCTTCAATTTCCTGCTCTGCAAGTCTAACACAAATTTTCACCGGTTGGCCCAGCACTTGGGCGCACACCGCCCGGAGGATCTCCTGCTGCTCGCGGCTTTTGAGCAAATCCGCAAAAAAGGAATCTTTCTGGGCATAGGAAAATGTGACTTCACCGTTCTCGCAGCGCCAACCGGCCATGTGCTCCAGGCAACTACCCAGAAAATTCGATTGGCCGTAGACCTTGGTTTTAATCGCCGCCAAGACCGCATCGTCATTGGCAGGCATGGCAGTTCCCACCGGCACAGCAGGAGCCGGCACTGCCATCGCCGGCGCGGGGCGGGATTCTTCCGCCTGCGGCTTTTCGAAACTCTCAGTGCGGAACTTGCGCGGCGGTTCGGGTGCCAAACGCGCGGGTGGAGCCAAGGCGGGGCGCGGGGGGGTAGAAAAGCTCTTGCCCGGCACTCCCGCGCCGCCGAGTCCGCTGAGCAGCGTCTCCAGCGATGCCAGGCGCCGCGCGTGCACCATCTTCATCAGGGCCAGTTCCAGATGGAACCGTGGCACGAGCGCATAGCGCATCTCACTGTCCGCGCGCAGCAGGATATTAAAAAACCGCGAGAGGTCTTCTTCACTGAACCGTCCCACCATCTCGCCGATCTGAAGCCGCTGGTCGCTCGGAACCTGGAGCAGCGTGCTTTCGGCGCCGCAACTGCGCCCAATCATCAGGTCGCGAATGAAACGCGTGAGCTCGCCGCAAAAGTGGGCGAGTTCATAACCTTCCGAAGCCAGTTCACCGACCAATTCCAGAACCCGGCGAGAGTCCGCGGCATCGACCGCCTTCACGATTTCCGCCAGCAATTGTGTGGGTACCACGCCGAGCACCTGGCGCACGCGTTTTTCGTCGAGGTGTTCGCCGCAGGCGGCAATCACTTGATCGAGCAGCGAGAGGGCGTCGCGCATGCTGCCTTCTGCCGCTTGCGCCAACGTGGAGAGAGCGCCTTCATCGGCGTCAACTTTTTCCTCGGCGACCACCGCCTGGAGTCGAGCATAGATTTCCCCATAATCCAGAAGGCGAAAAGCAAAATGCTGACAGCGCGATTGGATGGTAGGAGGCAGTTTGTGCGGCTCCGTCGTTGCCAGCAAGAAGAGCGAGCGCGGGGGCGGTTCCTCCAGGGTCTTCAGCAGTGCGTTGAAGGCCTCCGTGGTCAGCATGTGCGCTTCGTCGATGATGAAGATCTTGTAGCGATCGCGCGCCGGCAGGTAGCGCACCGCTTCCCGCAACTCCCGGATTTCGTCGATGCCACGGTTGGAGGCGGCATCAATTTCCTGCACGTCCACGGAATTCCCCGCGGTGATTTCCACACACGAAGGGCACGTGCCATCGGGAGTTGCCGTAGGCCCCGCAATGCAATTGAGCGCCTTGGCCAGGATGCGCGCGGTGGTGGTCTTTCCTACGCCCCGCGCCCCCGAGAAGATGTATCCGTGGGCAACGCGATCCGTCTGGATGGCATTCTTGAGAGTGTCGGTAACCAGGTGCTGACCCACCACGTCATCGAAAGTTTGGGGGCGGTATTTGCGGGCGATGACTTGGTAAGACATTGGGGGGTTCTAGATTTTAGATTTAGGACGAAAAACGTCCGTGGTCCGTGGTCCGTTGCACGAAATTGTTAACGGCCCCTCTTCAACCGCGGTTTGTCCTTCTCGCCGGAACGCGACCACCAGATGGCTGCGGGCTTTTTGCAACGGACAACTGACCACGGACAAAGGACGTCTTTCTTTTTCTGACCAGACTTCGGGTGATCTGCGGCACACGGAGAGGCTCGTTACCGTTGCTTCCTTCCGGACCTGGCGGGGTTCGCGAACATCCGTCGCACAGAGCCCGAAGTCTGATACGATTTGCCCGTTCGTCCTGCAGTTGCACTGAGCAAACTCAACTTGATGGTAACACGCACCGGGACCCGCGTCGATATCTTTGACAAAAATGTTTGAAGCATTAATGTAAAGGCCACCTTTCAACGGGTCCCCGCATCGAACGTTACAGAGCATAGGGTAACGGCGATCCCGTTTAATCTAGGACCTCACCACACAATCGAAGTACGGCATTTCTATCAAAGTCATAACATGAGAAAGTAAAACCTGCTTAACATATGAAACCTTCTGCAACCCAGTTGCGTCTAGGTTAGCGTGAAAGGAAGTTGCAGGGAGCGGCAAAAGGGAACAGGGCAATGACCATGATCTGGGGCTGCAAGAAACCGGCAGAGGCCGCGTTTAAAACTCAGGGCAGATCAATAAGGAGGATGACCATGCGAAAGAAACTATCACTTTGGGTTCTAACCTTCGTTTTGGGGACCGGCTGGTGCTGGGCAGCACCGCCCACCACAGATTCGCAAGCGATGCAGAACATTCAATCCCGGCTTGACCACGCGAAGGTGAATCAGCACGGCAGTGTGCAAGTGACATACGCCGGGGGCGTCGCGACGCTCACGGGAACGGTGGATAACCTGGGGAGCAAACTCGACGCCGAGAAGGCCGCGCAGAAGGTCCGGGGAGTGACCCAGGTTGTGGACCATATTCAGGTGCGCGCAGACGACGCGAGCGACCAACAGATTTTGGAGCGGGCGCGCCACGAGATCTTGATGTATTACGCTTACGGGATATTCGATAACGTAGACCTTTCGGCGCATAACGGCACGCTCGTCGTGAGCGGCCAAGTCACTCAGCCTTTCAAGAAGACCGACATGGGGAACATCCTGGAGCGCGTCAAAGGCGTGGCAGCGCTCGAGAACAATCTGGAAGTCTTGCCAAACTCGATGTTCGATGACCGCCTGCGGTTGCAAGTGTCGCGGGCGATTTATGGTGATCCGTACTTCATCCACTACGCCGACCAGGCGCTTCCCCCGATTCACATCATCGTGAAAAATGGGAACGTAACTCTGGAAGGTGTGGTGGCCTCGACCATGGATCGCACCAAGGCAGAAATGGCAGCCCGCCTGACAGGGCTCTCCTTCTCCGTCGTGGACCATCTTCAGGTCGAGAAATCCCAGCGGACTGCTTGAAACATTCCCCCCAAGCCTGCGCTGCGCAATTTCAGCGCAGGCTTTTTTCTCACCCGAGCGGCGCGACAGAGACAATCCCGCCGGACCCATCGAGCACCATGGATTGCGCCGTCAACACTCCTCCGTTAGAATGCCTGGGGTGAGTTTTCAGCCCCTCAATCAGCATTCTGTTCGCTGAGGATGCCCGTGCCGGAAAAAAAGCCTATTGCTTTAGCATCAGACCACGCAGGTTTTCCCCTGAAGGAGAAAGTCCGCGAGTATCTTGTCAGCAAAGGCGTCGAGGTGCGGGACTTCGGCACCCACTCCCTGGACCGGGTGGATTATCCCGACTACGCTGAGAAGGTCGCGGGGCAGGTTGCGGGAGGCCAAGCGGATGGCGGTATCCTGGTCTGTGGGATAGGTCTGGGAATGGCGCTGGCGGCAAACAAAGTACCGGGAATCCGCGCCCTCCCCTGCAACGACACGATTTCCGCCCATTTTGCTCGCGCTCATAACAACGGCAACATCCTCACTCTGGGTGGCCGGCTACTGGACGAAGCGACCGTGCAAAAAATCATCGACACCTGGCTGGCCACGCCTTTCGAAGGAGGGCGGCACGAACAGCGGCTGGAGAAAATCGACGCCATCGACGCGCAATACCATCGGGAGAAAAGTTCATGAATGCCCAAATACGATTTCATTCGCGCCCGCTCCACGAGGTGGACCCGGAAATTGCGCGCGCTATCGACCTGGAAGTTGACCGGCAAGCCCGCACGGTGGAATTGATCGCCTCCGAGAATTTCGTCAGCGAGGCGGTCCTGGAAGCTCTGGGCTCCGTGATGACTAACAAATATGCCGAGGGATTGCCGGGCAAGCGCTACTACGGTGGTTGCGAGTACGTGGATATTGCGGAGAATCTTGCCATCGAGCGCGCCAAAAAACTCTTTGGCGCCGAACATGCCAACGTCCAGGCACACTCCGGCAGTCAGGCCAATCAGGCCGTCTACTTGACCGTGCTGAAACCCGGCGACACGCTGCTGGGCATGAGCCTCGCCCACGGTGGCCACCTGACTCACGGCCATCCTCTGAATTTCTCCGGGAAGATGTACAAGATTGTTTCCTACGGCGTGAGCAGGGAAACGGAAACCATCGATTACGACGAGCTCGAACGTCTTGCCAAGGAGCATCGGCCCAGGCTGATTTTGGCCGGGGCAAGCGCCTATCCGCGCTTTCTGGATTTCGCGCGTTTCGCCGCCATCGCCCGCGAGGTCGGGGCGGCGCTGATGGTGGACATGGCCCATATTGCCGGACTAGTGGCTGCGGGCCTGCACCCCAGCCCCTTTCCACACGCCGACTTCGTTACCACCACCACACACAAAACCTTGCGTGGACCACGCGGGGCGCCGTCTTCTGCAAAGAACAATACGCCAAAGACCTCGATAGGATTGTGTTCCCCGGCATCCAGGGAGGGCCGCTGATGCACGTGATCGCCGCCAAGGCTGTATGCTTCCTTGAAGCCCTCCAGCCGGACTTCGCCGGGTACCAAAAGCAGATCGTTGCCAACGCCAAGGTGATGGCAGAAGCGCTGGCGATGGAAGGGTTTCGCATTGTCGCCGGCGGAACCGACACGCACCTGATGCTGGTCGACGTGTTCACCAGGAAAGTCACTGGCCGCCAGGCCCAGGAAACTCTGGAGCGCGCCAGCATCACCGTCAACAAGAACGCCATCCCCTTTGACGCCAACCCGCCCACCGTGGCCAGCGGCATTCGCGTGGGGACTCCCGCCGTCACGACGCGCGGGATGAAAGAGCCGGAGATGCGGCAGATCGCCCACTGGATCGCCGAAGTCTTACACCACCTCGATGATGAATTCACCATCCAACGCGTGCGGAGCCAGGTGGAATCGCTGACGGAGAGATTCCCGCTCTATGAGAATCGGCGCGTGGCGGTCCGGACGAAGGCGTGAGGACACGTCCAGGGCAACGACCGACAGCATCGTCTGTGATGATCTTTGCAACTGGGTTCGGGAAGGGAATTCCTGCGGTCTCGATCACGCGCCTCTTTGGAAAGTCACCGGTATACATCTTTGCGATGGGCCACACGCAAAACCAAAACCGCCTGGGCGTCATAGTCAAGCTGACACACTATGCGATAATCCCCGATTCGATATCGCCAGAGGCCCGCTTTATCACCAGTCAGGATTTTCCCGTATTGGCGGGGGTCGCCCTCCCCAAGCATGCGCTCTTGAAGAAAACTGACGACACGTTTCTGCGCGAGGCGGTCGAGTTTCTTGAGTTCACCCAAGGCGCGAGGCTCGAAGTCAACGGTCCAGGCCAAGTCGTTTCACCACTTCCGCGAGCGGGATGGGAGGCAGGTTGTCTTCCAACCTGGAAATGGCGATTAGATAATCCTCTTGTTCCTCCAGAAATTCTCCGATCGCCTTTTTTGCATAATAGGCTTTTGGCCGCCCCGTTCGTTTGGAGAGACGGCTCAACCGTTTCTCCATATCGGCTGGAAGTCTTACGCTTAGCATCGGCATCAATTCACTCCTGCTTGAAATACATGTAATACATTCTACCACGCGCCTGGATCACCTGAGGGGCGAGCATTAATGCCTGTCATCGATTACGGAGGATGGGATCATGGCGGGCGTTGCCGCGAACCGTGTCCACGGCCCGGCCTTCATATCGCGCAGCAAGGGGGCCTGCCATTTAAATTCCGGATGCGCCTTGAGAAAAGGCGCGGCGAGAAAATCCTCGCCGCAGGGATGTCCCCGGCGGGCGTCGAAGCTCATTGCCTTCGCCATAGCGCTGTCGATGGCCTTCCCCTGCACGGCCCCGCCGGGATAGTAAGGGGGCCAGCCCCAGATATCCACGCCGCGCGGCGAGGACTCAACGTGGCCGCACAGTGAGCGTTCATCGGCGTCGTCCCGCTTCTCATAAGCGTCGTAATGATCGGCCATGAATTCCTTCGCCAGGGCCACGTCGATTCTTCCTTTGTTCCGCTCCATCAGCTCTTCCCAGCAGGTACGGCGGGCGTTGGGAGACGTGGCGGGGTTACGAGGATCGAAGGTGGTGTCTTTGGCGATCACTTCCGGGTCGCGCGCGAAGTTGGAACCTACGAAGACTCCGTCCTTGGTTCGCCATACTCGGTGAGCTTTCAGACCCAGCTCGAACTGGGCAATCTCCCCGGTTTTGTTGTCGGCCAGCAGCCAATCGTTGGCGTAGCCGCCGTTGTTGCCGTCCAGCATAATGCGCACGTATTCGTCAATCGACCTCGCGTATTGCAGGGCCTTTCGCGAGCGCATGAACTCCGGCTTGCCGTGGGGGTCCCAACCCACGAATTGAGTTATCGTGGTTTCCGTCACCAGAAGGCCGCCGGAATTGACGCCGAAGTCGTCATCGCTGGTGATGACGCCCGGAAAACCGTCCATCAAAATGTTCTGACCCAGCAGGGGAGCAATGTCGAAGATCACCCGCCAACGCTCGCCGTCCAGGTACGAAGTCCAGGAGTTGTGGGCCATTACAATGTGTTGGTCGCGCGTGTAACTGCCCGTGGCCACAAAAGCGCTACAGTTGCCGGGGCTGAACAAGCGCGGGGCATTCGCCACTTTATGTTTCGCGTCATACCAGGGAACATAATAGTCGGGAATTTCCTCGAAGGCGTTCAGGGCAACCACGTCGTCCAGGTCCAAAGCCATACCTTGGGCCTTCAGTCCTTCGACGATGCCTTGCAGTTCTTCTTGATACTCACGTTCGATCCTGGGCCAGAGCATTTCCCGCGCCGTTTGGCGAAAAAATCCCCAATCGCGGTGCGTTTCGTGCGTGTCGCGCAGCTTTACCGCTTCAAAGGCATCCATGATTTCCGGCGCCAGCAAATACCCATGCTGGTAGCCGATTTGGCGCGGGGAGCCTTCCAGGTGGATGAAGACCCAGCCGTCCCGGTCAAATCGGTAGGCGCCGTGCAGATCGGGTGATCCATTTTCGATTTTCGATTGACGATTTTCGATTGTTCGAAATCCACGACCTTCCTGAGGCGTTCCCAACACCCATGCCACAACCGCCGCGAGTATCAAGACCGACGCAGCGGCCACCGTTCTCATGGAAATCACCAATTCTCTCATCTGTTCTCTACTCCCGATTCCCTGCTACCTGCAGCACTTCCCGCGCCGCAGTGTAACCGCTTTGCACGGCGCCTTCAATAGTGGCGGGTAAGCCCGTGGCGGTCCAATCGCCCGCGAGAAAGAGACCGCGAATGGGAGTGCGTGCCGGCGGCCGCAGCGGTTCGGCTGCCGGGCTCGGCGAAAAGGTTGCGAAGCGCTCTTTGATGATGAGTGAGTGCAGCAGCTTTGCCTTGCGCACCGCTGGCAACATTTCACCCAGCTCTCGCAACGCGATGGCCAGCAATTCTTCCTTTGACCGGCTGACGTGCTCGTGCGCGCCGCTCAGGACCAGTGAAACGTAGTGGTCGTTTGTGCCTAGAATACGACTCTTGTCGAACAGCCATTGGATCGTCGTTCCCCGTAAACCCACAAATTCGAGATCGGTGACGGGCGCGTCAAACCACAGGTTGATGGAAATGATGGGAGCAGGGCGAAGCGTCAGGGCGGCGGCAAAAAAGGGCTCGGTGCGTAGCAATTCGCTGGGCAAAATGATAGCGAGTTGGTGCCACGGCACCGCCGAAATCACGGGGGCGCCCTTGAGGGTTTCGCCGGCGCCCAAATCCACGCCTCGGCAGGCGCCCTCCGCAATCAGCAACTGTTTTACGCTGCGCCCGGTTTGCACATGGCCGCCGCGTGCTTCGATGTAAGCCGCGGCCGCGGCGGTATAGCACTCGCTCAACCCCGCGCGGGCGATGCCGAGCCGCGAGTCGGCGGGAGAGGAAAAAAGCGCCAACCGCAAGACGCGCTCAAAAAGCTGCGCGGAAGCGATGCGCGGGTCCTCATTCATCGCCGCGATGCAAAGCAAGTCCCAAAAATTGCGTTGAAGGGCTTCCGATTGTCCCCGCCGACTGAGCCATGCCGTAACGCTCTCGCCTGCGGCGGAGTTCTGCCCGGCCTTGCGCAAATCCTTCCCCAACCGCAGGACTTCCAGTTTCTGCTTGAACGAAAAACTCCCCGAGCGCAGCACCCCCAAAAGCAGATGCCAGGGTGAAGGCCAATTCGGGCAGTCCAATCGCGTGAGGCGGCCCTCGCGGTCCAGAAACGGCACCTCGAGCCGGGGCTGAAAATAAAGGCGGTCGAGAGTTCCCAGGGTCTTAAGGAAGTGGATGGTCGCGTGGTAACAGCCCATGAAGACATGCTGGCCGTTATCCACGACCGAGCCGGTGGTGGGGTCGCGAAACGAGCGAGCCCGTCCGCCGAGGTACGGTTTCTGCTCGAGTAGACAAACCCGCTTGCCTGCTTCGGCCAATGCCACCCCCGCCGCGAGGCCGGCGAATCCGCCACCAATAATGAGAACGTCAAGAGGCATTTTAGATTTTGGATTTTAGATTTTGAATTGGGCCTCGTCGGTACACCTTCGACGTGGCTGGATGAGACTCTGAGGCCGCCCCGCCAGTCCTGCGCCCGGAATCCAAAATCCAAAATCTAAAATCCAAAATTCATTTCTGCCACTCCACCCCGAGATAAACCGTGAGCGCTGTCCAGAGCTTCAGAGGGCGCGGGACGCGCACGCGTTTCCCGAAGACGTTGTAGCAGCGTTTTTGGATGCGCCTCATGATCCGCCAGTAAATTGCCGCCATGATCTCCGCGGACTTCATCGATCGCCGGTCCTCGGGCGGAAGCATCTGGCGCGCCAGCTCGAAGTAATGCCGAGCGCGGTCGCATTCGAACTGCATCAACTCGATGAAGGGATCGTGATAAGCGCCGGCCAGCAATTCGGCGGCCCGGATGCCGAAGCGGTCCAAATCCTCCTGGGGAAGGTAGATGCGCCCGCGCTGGGCGTCCCGCTGAATGTCGCGCAGAATATTGACGAGTTGCAACGCCATTCCCAGGTTCACGGCGTAGTCCCGCGTGCGGGGGTTCTGGTAGCCGAAGATCTCAACGCAAACCAGGCCGATCGTCGAAGCCACTCGGTAACAATACAGTGACAACTCTTCAAAGGTTTGGTAGCGCGAGCGGTTCAAATCCATTTCCAGGCCGAGGATCAGATCCTCGAAGGGCTGCCGGGGAATCTTGAATTGCTTGATGGCTTCTGCCAGAGCGCGCAACTCCGGCTCGTTGAGGTGGCTCGAATCTTCCGCGAAACACGCATTCAGAGCCTGGCGATAGCGGGCCAGACTGGCGCCGGCCTCCACCGGGTCGAGGCCACTGTCCACGACATCGTCACCCCGCCGGGCGAAGGCATAAACCGCTTCGATGGCAAGGCGCTTCTCCGGGGGCAGAAAAACAAAGGCGTAATAGAAGTTGGTTACGCGCGCGTTGGTGAGACGCGTCTTTTTCAAGGATACATTCATGACGGGCTGGCGACAACCGGAGTGTGCGCGACGCTCCCGCTCAGCGGTGCCCGGCGAGCGCGCCAGTAAAGGCGCAGGAAATCCCACTTGTGGAGCGAAGGCCGCCGGTGAAAGATATCATAGGAAACCGCTTCGATTTTCGAAAGAATCGCCGTCCCGCCCAGCCACGTCAGGCGCAATTGCGTCCGCAGCCTGGGTTGCACTTCTTCGGGCAAGCCTCTTCCCCGCTCGAAAAGCTCACGGGTGCGGGCGATTTCAAAGGCCAGCAATTCCTGCCAGCGGGCGTCGGAGCACCCGGCGCGCAGGTCATCGAGCGTGTAGTGGAAGCGCGACATATCTTCCTGCGGCAAATAGACGCGGTCGCGGGAAAAGTCCGTGGCGACGTCTTGCCAGAAGTTAGTGAGCTGTAGCGCCGTGCAAATGTTGTCCGAAAGCTCAAACAGGCGCGAGTCGTGATAGCCGAACAACTCCAGCACCAGCCGCCCCACGGGGTTCGCGGAACAAGTGCAGTAAGCCCCCAGCGAGGCAAAGTCCGGATGGCGGTTCACTACTACGTCCGACTCAAAGGCGCTCAGCAACTTCTCAAAGTTCTCACGCGAGAGGCGGAATCGCTCCGCGCTATCGCGTAGCGCCAGGAAAATCGGGTGATCAATTTTCCCCGCATAGCAATCCGCGAGCTTGGCACGCCAAGCGGCAAGTTTTTCGAGACGGTTCTCGACTCCGGGCTCGTCCGCAACGTCATCGGCGTAACGGGCGAAGGCATACACGGCCGCCAGCGCGTCGCGCTGGTCGCGGGGGACAAGATACGAGGCCGTCGGGAAATTCTCGTAATGCCGGCGCGCCAGCCGGCGGCACTCCGCGTAAGCCGCACGCAGCTTGGTATCAGAGGCAGACATAAACCTGAACCCACGTGCCATTATAGGGCTTCCCGAGCATGTCAGGAAACACGATTGTGAAACAAGAAACTCAGAATCCGGCCCCAGCGGCGGGGGAAACGCGCGAGAAAGGCCCCAACTGCGCGCAAAGGGGCGTATACTCCCCCCTAACCTGCCGCCGGAAAGAATAATCCGGCGAGTCACGTTGGTGATGGCCATGAAACATTTCCTCATTTCTCTTGTCTTGTTGGCGGCGAGCCTGGAATTGATGGCAGCGCCGCAGGATACTCGTCCCCCCTTGTCCAAGGACGAAGTGCATGATCTCCTGACCAGTTCCACCCCCAGCAAAGTGATAATCTCCACGGTCCAACAATACGGAATCGCCTTCCAGCCGACCCCCCAGGCCCTGGAGGAATTCCGCAAGGCCGGAGCCGGCAAGGCCGTGCTGGCGGCTTTGCGCGAGGCTTGGCACGAGGAGATCCCGAAGCCCCTGGGTGACAAGGAAATCCGGATCATGCTCGCCGAAGATGTGCCCAGCGAAAATATTGTCAGAACGGTGCTCGAGCGCGGGATTGACTTCCAGCCAACCGGGGATTATCTCGAAGGGCTCCGGTCGGACGGGGCCAAGGATGCGCTTATCGATACGCTGCGGACCACCGTTCCCAGGCCCTTCAGTAAGAACGAGCTGTTGCAACTGCTGAGTACTCGTATGGACCAGGATTGGATCGCACAGAAGGTTCAGCAACGGGGGATTGATTTCGAGCCGGGCAGTGAGAATCTCAAGACACTCCAGAACCGCGGGGCTCGGACGCCGCTTTTGGAAGCCCTGGGCACCGCCAAGCACGTGAAGGCCTTTGCGGCGCAGACACCCCCATCCCTACAAGTTTCCCGCCCCCTGGTGGAAGGCAAGACAGCAGCCCTTATTTGCGGGCCTTCCGATTCGGACGTTCCCGTGCTTACCGACCCCAACGATCTGGGCAAGATCGTTACGCACCTGCGGTGTGGGGAACACGTCACCTTCTTGGAGAAGGTTGCCGCTCCTCCGGGTATTGACAAGATACGATATGCCGACGGACGGGAAGGCTTTGTTGCGAACTCTTATCTTGAGACCGCGATCGCCACCGCGGCTGAGGGCGTCACGGCACCCTCCAAGATGTATTGTCCTGATCCCCCGTACACCCCCGAAGCACGACGTGACAGAATTGAAGGCATCGTGGTCCTTTGGATTGTCGTCGACACACAAGGCAACGTTTCCGACGTTCAAGAAACGTCGGCGCCCTTGGGAGAGGGATTGGATCAGAGCGCCATGGACACGGTGAAAAAGTGGAGATTCAATCCCGCCACGCGCGATGGTATTGCCGTGCCTGTGCGCGTGAACGTCCAAATTAGCTTTCGCCTTTATCACGATAGTCCCTGAGGCTGTCCGGTCCTTGCACCGACGGTACAATGGGCGGGCGCCAGGATTAATCGCCGCCACGGTTTGTCCTCTCCTGTCAAATCCGCTATGATTAAACGCTCATGGCTTCCAAATCCCATTCCCAACGCCCCGGCGCAAAGGAGCCCCAAGTGGATTCCCTCATTACGCCCGAGCCGCTGCCAGCGAGCCAGGAGGCCGTCGCGCTGGACAGCCCGGATCTTTATATCAACCGCGAGTTGAGCTTGCTGGAGTTCCAGTGCAGGGTTATGGAAGAAGCTGCGGACCTGGACAACCCGCTGCTCGAGCGGTTGAAGTTTCTCGCCATTCTCGGGTCGAACCTGGATGAGTTCTTCATGGTTCGCGTCTCGGGATTGATGAAGCTGGTGGCGAGCGGCAGCGCGGAGGTGGGACGCGATGGCCGGCCTGCAGCGCTGCAGCTTCAACTGATCCGGGAGAAACTTCGCCAGATTGCCACGCACGCCCGTGCCCTCTGGCGGCAGGAAATTCAACCGGGCTTGGAGCAGCAGGGGATCAGGGTGGTTGAATTGTCTGCGCTCGACAGCGAGGAACGCGCCGCCTTGGATGCCTATTTTCGCGAGCACGTGTTTCCAGTGCTGACGCCGCTGGCTTTCGATCCCGGACGCCCCTTCCCCCACATCTCGAATCTCAGCCTGAACCTGGCCGTGGTGGTGCGCGACCCCAAAGGGGAGGAGCATTTCGCTCGCGTCAAAGTTCCCAACACCCTCCCCCAGTTGCTTCCCGTAAAGGCCGCCTCGGTAAATCCTCCGGCATCCGCATCGGAGCCGAAGACTTTCAAGTTTGTATGGCTCGAGCAATTGATCGCGGCCAACCTGCGCCTGTTGTTCCCCGGCATGGAGATTGTGGAGTCGTCCCCCTTTCGCGTAACGCGCGACGCCGAGGTCGCCGTCCAGGAATTGGAAAGCGATGACCTGCTGGAGACCATCGAGGAGGCCATGCGGGAGCGCCGCTTCCTGGCCGTCGTCCGCCTGCAAGTGGCGCGGGACATGCCGGAGAGAATTCTTTCCATCCTCACCAGCCAGATCGAAATTGATTCCCACGATGTTTACCGCCTGGACGGGCCGCTCGGTTTCGAGCGGTTTATGGAACTCTACTCGATCGACCGGCCGGACCTGAAGGACAAACCCTTCGTGCCGGTGACTCCCGCCAGTTTGGGCGCGGACTGCCAGGAAGATCTTTTCAGCCTGATTCGCCAGGAAGATTTCCTGCTGCACCACCCCTACGATTCTTTCCAGCCGGTGGTGGAGTTTCTGCGCCAGGCGGCGCGCGACCCGAGCGTGCTGGCCATCAAGATGACCCTGTACCGCGTGGGGAGAAACTCCCCCGTGGTCGCCGCTCTGCTCGACGCCGTAGTGGGCGGCAAGCAAGTGGCCGTGCTGATGGAATTGAAGGCGCGCTTTGACGAGGAAAGCAACATCGAGTGGGCCCGCAAGCTGGAAGATGCGGGAGTGCATGTGATCTATGGAATTGTGGGCATGAAGGTCCATAGCAAGATCGCCCTGGTGGTGCGCCGCGAAGGCGATGCCATTCGCCGCTACCTGCATCTGGGGACCGGCAACTACAATCCTGTCACCGCCCGTCTTTACACCGACCTGGGCTTGCTGACCTGCAACGAACAGATCGCTGCCGATGCCACGTATTTTTTCAACGCGCTGACGGGCTACTCCGCGCGGCAGGACCCCCATAGACTCTTAGTGGCTCCTGTCAATATGCGCGAGAGGCTGGAGGAGCTGATTCGACGCGAAATCGAGCACCAGAAGAGCGGGCGTGCCGGGCGTCTGATTTTCAAAATGAATGCCCTGGAAGATCCGCCCATGATCCGCCTGCTCTATCAGGCTTCACAGGCGGGGGTGAAAGTGGATCTGCTGGTGCGGGGAATTTGTTGCCTGCGCCCCGGCGTCCCCGGCGTGAGTGAAAACATCCGGGTGATCAGCATCGTGGGCCGGTTCCTCGAACATAGCCGGATTTACTACTTTCATAACGGTGGAGCGGAGGAAGTTTATCTGGGCAGCGCCGACTTGATGCGTCGCAACCTGAGCAACCGCGTGGAGATCATCTTCCCGGTCGAAGATCCCCGGCTGGTCCAACGGCTGAAAGAGATTCTCGACGTGTACCTTGCCGACCAAGCCAAGGCGCGCTATTTGCAAGCCGACGGCAGCTATATACGCAGCCCGCAGCAAAAGGCGCCCTTCGCCCCCAACGCCCAAGCGTCATTCCTGAAGCCCGGCCCGGAGGCAGATCATGGCCAACCCACTGCCACGTTTGTCTGAGCACGCCCCATGGCACCCGAGATCGGCCGGTCCCTCCCGATGGAGAGTGCGGCAATGATGGCAACTCACTCGTACCGCAGCGCCACTATGGGGTCCACTTTCATCGCCCGCCGCGCGGGGAGGTAGCAGGCCAGCAGCGCCACACCTAGCAGCAGACCCGTTACGCCAAGGTAAGTAACTGGATCGCTGGGGCTGATGCCCACCAGCAAATGCACCATCGTGCGCGTCAATGCCCAAGCCCCCACCAAACCCACGAGGACGCCTGCCATGACTATTCGTGCGGCTTGCGCGAGAACCAGCCTCAGGATGTCGCCGCGCCGCGCGCCCAGCGCCCGGCGAATCCCGATCTCCCGCGTGCGCTCGGTCGTAGTGTAGGAAACAACCCCGTACACTCCCACCACCGCGAGGACCATACCCATCAGTCCTAAGACTGCCGCCACGTTTGCTCCCAGACGCAAAGCAAAAAAACCCCAGTTTTCTTCCAGCACTTCTTTCATACTGCGCGCGTCCAGAACAGGCATTTCGGAATTGAGGGTGTGGATTTGATGCTGGACCGCGCTGGCCAACAATTGGGGCGACTCTTCCGACCGGATTTGCAGAGTTCGCCGTGAACTATAGTTCTGGGCGAGCGGGACATAAAAAGACGCTTGCGCATCCTCGACAACAAACTGGTACTTTCCGTCCGCCGAAACTCCGATGATTTCGAGGGGTGGGCCGACTTCACTTTCCACTCGGAAGCGTTTACCGATGGGATCTTCCTTAGGCCAATAGAAACGGGCCATGGTTTTATTAATGATGGCTACTCGCGGAGCCGAGGCGTCGTCGAAATCAGTAAAGGCGCGGCCGCGGACGAGAGGAATGCGCATCACGGGAAAGTAATCAGTCCCGATGCTGTTGCAGAGGATCCTGGGCGGGTGTTCACCCCGTAGGACGGGCCGTCCTTCAATGTAAACGGATTGTTTGTTGGGGATATCGCCCATTGGGACGTAGGACGCCTGGCTTGCGTAACGAACTCCGGGAAGCGCGCGAATTTTGACTTCTAGCTGGTGGTAAAACTGCTGGGTTTGTAACTCATTGTAGGCGTTCACCGAGGGGTCTAGCGTGACATTCAGGACGTGGGCGGGATCGAAACCCAGGTTCATGTTCGCGGCCGCGCGCAGGCTACGAACGAGCAAGCCCGCCACGATAAGCAGCGTCACTGAGCCGGCCACCTGTGCACCCATGAGGTCACCACGCACTCGGCGGCGAGACAAACTGGCAGTGCTGTTGGGCCCCCCCTCGTGGAGCAGGGTATTCACCTCCAGGTGCGTAGTGTGCAGGGCAGGCCCGAGACCTACCGACATTGCCGTGAAAAGCACGGCCAGGAACGCGAAGGCAAAGACCCTCCAGTCGAAGGCGTAATCCAAGCGCAGCGGGATATTGTGTATTTGAGCGGTCCCGATGATTCGGCCGGCCCATCCTGCCAGGACGAGCCCCGCGATGCCACCCCCAAATGCCACCAGCAGGGTCTCCGTAAGCATTTGACGAACCAGCCGTGTGCGGCCGGCCCCCAGCGCGGTGCGAACGGCCATCTCACGCTGCCGCGAGGAAGCACGCGCCATCAGGAGGTTCGCAATATTTGTGCAAGCCACCATCAAAACCAAAATGCCAAGGACTAGGAACAAGGCGGCGATCAGGATAAAGCCGTTGTTGGCATAAGGTATGGGGCGCGACAGCCTTTCCGGAATGGCCCGCACCGAAACGCCTTGATCCGTCACCGGGTACTGTTTCGCCAAACGCGCCGAAATGACGTCGAGAGACCTCTGTGCTTCACCCAGGCTGAGGCCTTTCGCCATCCGCCCCATCGCCAGGATCAGCCGCACGTTGCGGTCAGTCCAAAATCGATCTCTATCTCCAGAACCTTGCGGATAGAGCGTGCCCAGGGAAACATAGGCGTTCATTTCCAAAACCGAGGTTGATGCGAACTCCTTGGGAACGACGCCAATGATCGTTGCGGGCCTGCCCTCTACGCGGACTTGCTTTCCCACCACCCCGGCGACTCCGCCGAATCTGTGTTGCCAGTAGGAATAACTCAGCACCACAACGCCGGGCGAACCACCATCTTCTCCGTCGCTGGGAAGGACAAGGCGGCCGAGGGTTGGCTTCACTTGGAGAACCGAAAAAAAATTGCTCGTCACCCCGCTCATCCCCACCTGATCGGTCCGCCCGTCGGCGCTCAACGTGACGAGCGCCAGCCTTTGGCCGATGACCTGACAGAATGCCTCCGACTGTTTGCGGAATTCCGTGAACTCCGGATACGAAAGGCCCAGTGCTCCGAGCGGGGCTCCATACTGGCTCACCGCCAGGACGGCGAGTTGCTCGGGCGCCGGGACAGGCATGGGGCGGATGAGACACCCATTCACCAGGCTGAAAATCGCGGTGTTCACGCCAATGCCCAGCGCCAGGGTGAGCAGAGCCACCGCAGCGAGGCCAGGGCTCTTGGCCAATACACGCAAGCCGTAACCCAAATCTTGAAGCAGGTTGTTCATCGTCTCCGTGGAATCAGGGTTATTGTCACTCGTATCTCAGCGCCACCATGGGATCCACTTTCATTGCCCGGCGGGCGGGGAGGTAGCAAGCCAGCAGGGCGACGGCTATCAGCAGCACCGACACGCACGAGAACGTTAACGGGTCGTAGGGCCGGATATTTCCCAACTCGTGTCCGAGGAGCCTTCCGAACGCGAACGCCCCGCATAAGCCAATTACCAACCCGCTCAAAATGAGCGCCGCCGCTTCCTTCACCACCAACTGAACAACGTCGCGTGGGCGCGCTCCCAGCGACATGCGGACTCCAATCTCATGGGTGCGCTGCGCCACGGCGTAGCTCATAACGCTGTAAACCCCGGCGCAAGCCAAGGCCAGGGCAAGCACGGCAAAGGCCGCGACCAACTCCACCATAGCATTCACCTGCCCGAATTCCTCGGACGCCATTCGCTCCGCCGTCTGGACTTGATCGACCGGTTGGTCCTTGTCGACTGCCCATACGGCACGCTTCAACGGCTCTTCGAGACCCAACGGAGGCGTGAGCGTGCGCACCACAAAGGTCATCGTGCGTTGGGGATTCTGCGCGTAGGGGACGTAGACACCCGCCATCGGCGCTTTGTGAAAGTCAATGAACGCGTCCCCGACCACGCCGATCACGGTAACCCAGGGCTGGTCGGGGCCGAGGCTTCCCCAACGCAGCGTTTTACCGATGGGGTCTTCGCCCCGCCAGGAACGCCCCAGAGTTTCGTTGACCAACGCTACGCGCGCGGCGCCATTGGCATCCTGGTCCGTCAATCCGCGCCCGCGGCGCAGGGGAATGCGCAGCGCAGAGAAATAGCCCGGACTCACTTTCAGGACAACTGCGGAAGCCCCCAGTTCCCCACTCGACCCACCCTCGAGGCGAACCGGTTGAAGCGCCGACCGGTACTCCACGGGGATGGCCAGGCGGCTTACGGCGCCCACGGATTCCGCGCCGGGGATGGTCCGGGCGTTTTCCAGAACCCGGCGATAAAACACCGCCACATCGGAGTCGTGCGGGTAAGCAGACTCGGGCAAGGAAATCGTCATCGTCAGCAGGTTTTTGATATCGAGCGGGGGCTTCAGCTCGGCCACGAATAGCATTACGCGGATGAGCAAGCCACCGAGGCCTAACAGCGCCACGGCCAACCCAACCTGTGCCACCACCAGGTACTCTCGCAGCCGATGTGAGCCGCCCGCCGCACGGGAACCTCGGCTGCCTTCCTTAAGTTTCTCATTGAGGTCCAGCTTGGAACCGTAAACTGCCGGCGCTAAACCAAACAGGAGAGGCGTTAACAAACAGGTGAGGAGCGAGTAGCCCAAAATCCGCGAGTCCATGTGCAACCCGCCCGGAGAGCTACTCATAGCAACGGGAAAAAGCGAGCGGAGAACTCCCATCCCCCAAATTCCCAGCAAGAGACCGAAAACACCTGCCAGCAGAGCGAGTAACGTGCTTTCGGAGAGGAGTTGGCGGACCAGACGAAGACGTCCCGCGCCCATGGCTGCCCGCACCGCCATTTCCTTCTCGCGCACGGAGGCGCGGGAGAGGAGCAAGTTGGCGACGTTCGCACATGCGATCAACAGCACCAAAACGACCGGACCCATAATGAAGACCAATACCAATTCGAGCTTCTTATTGATCTCATCCTGGAGGCGCACCACTTGGACTTCCCAGCCCTTGTTCGTGCCGGGGAAGGCTTGGGCCAGGCGGTGAGCGAGGTTGTTCATCTCCGCCTGCGCCGGCTCTTTGCCGACTCCGGACTTCAGCCGCCCGATCACCGAGACCTGACGAACCCCGCGACTCAGCGCGCTGGAGCCAAGATCGAGCGGGACCCACAGGTCGGAGCTTCCCGCCGTGAGCAGGAAGAAGCCGGCAGGCATGACTCCAATAACCGTGTAGCTCTCGCGGTTCAAGGTGATGTTGCGTCCGAGGATTGCCGGGTCGGCGCCGAAACTGCTTTGCCACAATCCGTGACTCAGGATGACAACTTGGAGCCTGCCTGCTTTTGACTCTTCCGGTAAGAAGTCGCGGCCCGTCGCCGGTTGCACGCCCAGGACACGAAAATAGTTGAAGGAAACTCGGCCGCCCTCGAGACGCTTAGGCTCAGCCGTGTTGGTGAGGTGGAAGTCCCCGCCGGAATATGCGGCGAGATCTTCGAAAACTTGACTTTGCTGCCGGTAATCAAGAAAGTCAGGGATGGAGAGACTACTCCTGGCAGCGCCCGTGGCGTTGTTGAAAGCCCAGAGATTGGCAATCCGCTCCTGGTTCTTAATAGGGAAATGCAAGTTTAGAACTACGTCAATAAAGCTGAAAATCGCGGTGTTAACGCCGATGCCCAGCGCCAGCGTCAGAACTGCCACCGCCGTGAAGCTGGGATTCTTCGCTAGCATCCGCAAGCCGTAACGCAAATCTTGAAGCAGAGTGTTCATGAGGACTGTGCCTGGGGCTTTCGCAGGAACGGTGCGGCGCCGATCAGGAGCGGTATTCCAGGCAGCAGTACCCAGGTCGCCGTCAGGATCAGGAAACCGGCCAGGCGAATGCTGGGCGCAGGGGGCCTTTCCACGATCATTGAAAGCGGCAGGATTAGCACGAACACGCCCAGCAAGGCAATTGCCGGCGCCAGCGCGGCCAGCAATTGGTACCGCACGGTGCCGCCCGCGCGTCGCGACCAATACGCTGCAACACCGCCCACGACGAGCTGCAAGATGAGCCAGGGAACAATGAACTCACATAAGGCCCGCACGGTCTTGCCTACGCTCAACCAATAGAAATGCGCCGGCACACCGTAAATCTGCATGAGGGCCAGAAGGCCATTGCTCAGGGTAACAGCGCACAATGCAGGAAGCCATAGAACTTTGGTACGGTAGTTCATAGTCGTCTCCTCCGCTTCCGCGGATACGATTTCATTATGAAGTTCGGGCCAGTTGGATACGGAGTCGAGCGCTTCTCGGGCGGCTGCGTCACACGTCAACCCGCGCGTTTCGAGGGTGGCGGCGTGGTCGGCCAAGTGCTCGCTGAGTTCGCAAACGATCTCCTCTTCCCGGCGAGTGCCGAGCCCTAGCTTGCCCAAGTGTGTCTTGATGAATTCGCGATTACCCGACATACGCGACCCCGGGGATGCAATGAAAACGTTTCGTAGGGGCAGGCCTCGTGCCTGCCCTGCCGGGGGCCGAGTCGGCCCCCATTGGGCACCCACGAGGGGTGCCCCTACGGCTATCCGGCACGGGCGACTCCGGCGATGCGACGCAGCGCCTGGAAGAACATGCCCCATTCTTCGCGCAGCGGCGCCAGTTGCTTCTTGCCCTTGGGCGTCAGGCGGTAGTAGCGGCGCTGGCGCCCGCTCTGGGCTTCTTCCCATTTCCCCTTCACCCAACCGCGTTTTTCCATGCGATAGAGCAGCGGATAGAGCGAGGCCAGGTTGAACTGGAGGACCCCGCCGGTTTGCTGCCCAATGCGCTTCGAGATTTCGTAGCCGTGCAAAGGCTCCCGATCGAGCAGCGCCAGGATGGCCAGCTCGCCGCTGCCGCGTTTGATTCTGGTATCGATTCCAAGCATCGTGACTCCTATAGGTGCTTATCCTATATATCGGGTGCCAGGTTGTCAAGAGGAAAGTTTGGAGCTCATGCCTGCTGCGGGATGCGTGACACAGGATGCATGTGGCCATGCGTGCCACGAAAGCTTCACCACAGAGGCACAGAGACCACGGAGAAAAGCACGTCTGCTGGCGCGGGTAGAGGCTATGGCTGCTTAGGGTGTTGACCCACAGTTTTTATCCGCGTCTTTTCTCTGTGGACTCTGTGCCTCTGTGGTGAAATCCCTTTGGGTTGCGGCTCCGCCACGCTGTGCTACAATCCGCCTCGGCCGGGTTTTTCATCCGACCAAGGCGGGATGGGAGATGCGGAAATGAATCGAAGAAAATTCCTCCATGCAAGTACAATGCTGTCCATGGGCACGGTGGGCGCGTCCGGTATTCCGGAATGGAGTGAAGCGGCGCCGCTTCCATCTCCGCCGCAGTTACCTTTTCACGGCGAGAAGAGTGGCTTAAAGATTACCGGTGTCCGGGTGGTGCGGCCCCAGCCCAAGCGGCCGCTTCCGCAATATGCGCCTGCTCCCGGATCGTGGTCCACGGGCGGGTCGGAAGTCGCCAACCCGATGTCCATCTATCCAAAATATAAGGCGCAACGAAGCCTCTTCATGGCTAATGATCTGGGTCCCGAGGCGGTGGAGATCTCGACGAACAAAGGAATCAAGGGAATCGGTTATGGTGGACCGGGGTGCAGCTTCGTGATTGAGAAGCACCTAACGAAATTGCTGATGGGCGAGGACCCCTTTAACGTCGAGGAGCTTTGGGACATCATGTGGCGGTCCACCCTGTATTACGGGCGCAAGGGGCTGGTGGTGCATGCCATCAGCGCGGTTGATCTGGCGCTATGGGACATTATCGGCAACGCCTTGGGAATGCCCGTTTACAAATTGTTGGGCGGGGAAACCAAGTCGCGAATTCCCGCCTACTGCACCGGAAACGATATCGAACAGCACCTCGAGTTCGGTTATAAAAGGCTGAAGTTAGCCGTGCCTTACGGGCCCGCCGACGGGCGCGAGGGGATGAAGAAAAATACCGAGCTGGTCAAGAAGACCCGCGAAGCACTGGGACCCGACGGTGACCTTATGCTCGACTGCTGGATGGCGCTCACGGAAGAATATTCCATTGAATTCGCCGCGATGGTGGAGCCCTACCGGGTGTATTGGATGGAAGAGTGCCTTCCGCCCGATGATTATGAAGGCTTCGGGAGGATTCACGCCAGAATCAAATCATGTCTGATGGCAGCCGGCGAGCACGAGTATACCCGCTTCGGCTTCCGCCTTTTGCTGGAACATCATGCCCTGGATATTTGGCAGCCGGATATTACCTGGTGTGGAGGGCTGAGTGAGCTGCGCCACATCGGGGCCCTGGCGGCCGCGTACAACATTCCGGTTATCCCTCACGCGGGATGGCAACACGGCGGTTGGCAATTTATCCTGGCTACGACGAACAGCCCGTGGTGTGAAATGTTCATGCCCCCGCCGGGCGGCCCACCCGAAGTCTATCAGCGCTTCGAGGAGGAAAACGGCGTCACCCGCGGCCCCGAAGGCGTTTATATGCGGCCCCCGGACCGTCCGGGATTTGGGTGGGAGGTAACGGTGGATTAACGGAGTAGGCAGTAGGCGGAAGGCTGTAGGCAGAAGGCGGAAAGCAGTAGGCAGCAAGCAGAAGGCACTACGCAATGGTCAGCATCTCGGCTGGCATTGGTAGCGGCTTGGTCCCTAATCCCGAATCCCTAACCCCCTCACCCGTGCTTTGCCCTGCCTGCATCTGCCTTGCTGGCGCGAGTCTGAGTATTCCGCTTCCAATCTTCCAGACTAGGCCCCGCGATGTCCAGGGCGCGCTTGCGCAGAGGATCCATCTCCTCGGCAGAGAGGGGCTTGAACTGCTGGGCAAAGCGGACGTCGTCCTCCAACTGGCCGATGGTGGTGCACCCAATGGCGACACAGTTTACCGGCAAGCTCAGGACATAGCTCAGGCATTCCCGCACGCTGAAATCCTGTAACAGTTTGGCGTTGCCCAGGCTTTTCATGCCTTGAATGGCCATGCCGCGTCCGGCGGCCACCGGCAGGACGAGTTTTTCGAAACTCAAATACCCAGGATCAGCCACATTCATCGGCATCAGGATGGAATCGAACTTTTCATAAGCCTTGAGCATGGCGAGGTGAACGTGCGGATCGTGGTGGCCGGTGAAACCGATAAAGCGGCATTTCCCCGCCTTTTTCGCCGCCTCGAAAGCCTCAATGGCGCCCCCCGGACCGAATATTTGTTCAACTTCTTCATGCTCACCCACGGCATGGAGCTGCCAAAGGTCAACGTAGTCGGTACGCAAGCGCTTCAAGGAGAGGTTCAGTTCCGCTTCGGCGTCGGCACGGGTTCGGCCGTTCGCCTTGGTGGTCAAAAAGATGTGCTTCCGAAAAGGCGGGAGCACCGCGCCATAAACTTCCTCCGACTTGCCATCCCAATAGTCGGAGGAATTATCGAAGTAGTTGATCCCCAGGTCATAGCCGCGCAACGTGATCGCCTTGGCTTCCTCAAACGAAATCAGGGGGAACCGGCCACCCGCCTGGCCAATCACCGTGAGTTTCTCACCCGTTTTCCCAAAGGCCCGCTGCGGAATATCTCCGGCGCTGGGCTTGGGCAGTTTAAGAGCGTAGGCGGTTGCCGCCAGCCCCGCAAATGCTCCACCAAAAAAGGTTCGTCGTTTCACCTTGGACCTCCATCGCTCGGACCGCCTTCTTCGTTTCGAACAGTGTATGACAAAATAACCGAAAATGAAACAGGGCCTTTTAGGACAGTTGGCAGAAGGCAGTAGGATGTACGCGGTACCGCACTTCAGTCGCCTGCGGCGCGAGCCGCGGATATTCCCGGAACTTCGGTTCACGCCAGAGCGTATTCATAGATTGGCGGATTTTGTCACGGATTCTTCACGGATTTTTCACTGGCGGCGATACGCGCCTTGGTGCAAAATAAGAAGGGAAGCGAAGGAGTCCTGGGCACTCTCACCGCCCGGTAGATCCTTTGCCGAAGGGCTTGGTGGTTTTTCACAACTTGTCGGTTGAGGGGCATCGATTACTATATGCCGGTCGGAGACTTATCTTCGCTGAAGATTGACGACGCCCACCGCTCCGGCGGGTCGGGGGGGAAATTCTGGCGCATTTTCTCCGCCTCCCTGGGAGTGCTGGTCGTGTTCATCGGGGGTGTTTTCGCCATGCGCTCCCGGCAGCCGGTGGTGGAAGTTGCGGCGGCGCGTGCGGTGAACACCCAGGAGGCGGAGACTCTGCTCAACGCCAGCGGCTACGTCACACCGCGCCGGCGCGCCACGGTCGCTGCAAAGATCACCGGCCGCGTTACGGGCGTTTTCTTTGACGAGGGCATGAGCGTCCCGGAAGGCCAGCTTCTGGCCACCCTGGACGACTCGGACGCCAAGCGGGCCCTCGACGCTGCCGTCGCTGACCGCAAATCGTCGCAGGCGGCCATCGCCGATTACGAGGTGCAATTGAAGTATGCGCAAATCGCGCTGCGCCGCACCCAGGAGCTCCACGCTGCCCAAATCCAGAGCCAGGATGCTCTGGATATCGCCCGTACGAACGTGGACAGCCTGCAAGCCAAGATTGCTCTGGCCAAGGACCAGGCGGACGCTTCGGCCACCCGCATCGAGCAGGCCCAACAGAACGTGGATAACTGCGTCATCCGGGCGCCCTTCAGCGGAATTATCGTCTCGAAGGACGCTCAGGTAGGTGAAATGGTCTCGCCGCTTTCCGCGGGCGGCGGCTTCACCCGTACCGGCATTGCCACCATCGTCGATATGAATTCGAATGAGATCGAAGTGGATGTAAACGAGGCTTATATCGCCCGCGTCCAGCCGGGCCAGAAAGTTTCGGCCACGCTCGATGCCTATCCCGACTGGCAGATCCCGTCTCACGTGCGTACCATTATCCCCACCGCCGACCGCCAGAAGGCCACCGTCAAAGTGCGAATTTCTTTCGACCGGCTTGACCCGAGAATTCTCCCCGACATGGGGGTGAAGGTGGCTTTCCTCAGCGCCGAGCCGGCTCGGAAGAAGTTGAAGAACCAGGCTGAAACCCCGGCGGCCAAGGCCATCATCCCCAAGAGTGCCGTGCATGGCGACGGCGGCGCCTCCTACGTGTTCACGGTGCGCGATGGAAAGCTGGAGCGCCGCGCCGTCAGCCTCGGTCGCGGGATTGCGGGCGATGTGGAAGTCATCGCGGGTGTGAACGCCGGCGATGAACTTGTGGTGAGCGGTCCGGAAAACCTGCGCGATAGCGAGAGAGTCGCAACCCGCGTCCGGGAGTGAGAGGGCAGCCGGCAGTGGGCAGTAGGCACTGGGTGAAGTGGAAGAACAAGTCAAAAGGCAAAACGCAAATGTCAAAAGGCAAAAGTACAAGTGCACGTAAGCTTTTCTCGGTAATTGAGGGAAGTCCTCTGGCTTTAACTTTTGCCTTTTGACATTTGCGTTTTGCCTTTTGACTTTCTTTTCCTCTAGACAGGAGTGGGAACATGGTAAGCGTCAATACCAACGGGAATTCCTCGGCCCTGATCCAGGTCCGTGGCCTCGATAAGACCTATTGGCGAGGTGGCGAGAAGATTGACGTCCTGCAAGGCCTCAATCTGGACGTGGATAAGGGCGACTTCGTGGCTTTCATGGGGCCCGAGCGGGTCCGGAAAAACCACCCTGCTCAATCTCCTCGGCGGCCTCGACGTTCCCACCTCCGGCACGGTTTCCGTGGCAGGCGATGAAATCACCCACATGTCGAGTGGCAAGCTCACCGAATGGCGCGCCCGCCACGTGGGTTTTGTCTTTCAGATGTACAACCTCGTCCCGGTTCTCACCGCGTACCAGAACGTTGAGCTTCCGCTCCTTCTCACGCGGCTCTCTCGGTCCGCCCGCCGCCAGCACGTGGAAACCGCGCTTGCCATCGTGGGGCTTCAGGACCGCGCTAACCATTTTCCCCGCCAGCTTTCCGGCGGCCAGGAGCAACGCGTGGCCATCGCCCGCGCCATCGTCTCCGACCCTGCTTTCCTCCTCTGCGACGAGCCCACCGGCGATCTCGACCGCAAGAGCGCCGATGAAATCATGGCGCTCATCGAGGAGTTGGTGAACAACCACGGCAAGACCGTGCTGATGGTCACGCACGACCCGCTGGTGGCCGCCCGCGCGCACATGGTGCTGCATCTGGAGAAAGGCGTCCTGGTGGAGGCGTCGAAGTCTCGCCAGAACGCCATGGCGGGAGGTGTGGCATGAAATTCCGGGCGCTGATCCTGTCCAACCTTTTCCGCAAGAAGGTTCGTCTGCTCCTCACCCTCGGTTCCTTTGCCGTGGCGCTGTTTCTTTTCGCCTTTCTCGCCGTGGTGAGGGATGCCTTCAACCGCGGTGGAAGCGTCGCCAGCGCCAACCGGCTGGTCACCATCAATCGCGTTTCCATTATTCAGCCCATACCTCTCTCCTACCGCGACAAGATCGCGCGCATTCCCGGCGTTCAGTACGTAACCCACGACAACTGGTTCGGCGGCGTCTATCAGGACGAAAAGAACTTCTTCCCGCAGTTTGCCATCGACCCCGAAAACCAGCGCCAGGTATTTTCTGAGCTGCTCGTTCCCGACGACCAGTGGAATACTTTCCTCAAGGACCGCCAAGGCGCCATTGTGGGCGCCAGCACCGCCAAGCGCTTTGGCTGGAAAATTGGTGACCGCATCCCCATCAAGACCACGATCTAGGGCGGCGGCGCCTGGGAGTTCATTATCGACGGCATCTATCATGGCCGGTCTCCGCAGGATGATGAGACGCAGTTCTGGTTCCAGTGGGACTATTTCGAGGAGCGTGTCCCCGAGTCCCAGAAGGGGCTGGCGGGCTGGTATACCGTCAAGCTCAACTCGCCGGATGACGCCATCGCGGGTGGCCAAGGTCCATTGACGACGAGTTTGCCAACTCCCCTTATGAAACCAAAACCGAAACCGAATCCGCCTTCGCGGCGAGCTGGGTGAAACAGTTCGGCAACATCGAATTCCTCATCCTCGTCATCGGGAGTGTGGTTTTCTTTACCCTGCTGCTGGTCACGGGCAACACCATGGCGATTTCCGTGCGCGAGCGCACCGGTGAGCTCGCCATTCTCAAGGCCATCGGGTTCAAGGATGGTTCCGTGCTTCTCTTCGTGCTCGCGGAAGCTCTGGCCATCGCGCTGGGCGGAGGGATTCTGGGCCTGGGTCTGGCCATGCTCGCCATTCCCGTGCTCGCTGCGTCCCTGAGCGGCATGTTGCCCAGCCTCATCCTGTCCAAATCGATACTGGCGGCGGGGCTCGGCTTTGCCCTGCTGGTGGGAGCGTCGAGCGGCCTGTTGCCAGGCATCGGCGCCATGCGCTTGCGCGTCGTCGATGCGTTTCGGAGAATCTGAGAAAGGCAGTTCATAGTCGATAGTTGATAGTCGATAGGGGCCAGTCCGTATCGACTATCAACTATCGACTATGAACTATCAACTGGTGTTTAACTATGGCCATTCCTATCGTCTACAACTTGCGCAGTGTGAAGGCCCGCTGGACCTCCGCCATCGTGGCCGTCCTGGGCATTGCCGGAACCGTCGGGGTTTTTGTCGCCATGCTCTCGTTGGCCCGCGGGTTCCGCGCCACCCTGGTTTCATCGGGTTCGTATGACAATGCCATCGTGATGCGTGCCGGCGCCACTTCCGAAATGATGAGTGGCGTTACGCTGGATTCGGTGAAAATCCTCCAGGACAAGCCGGGCGTGGCGCGCTTGAACGGCGAGCCGCTGGTGACCGCGGAAGTCGTGGTGGTGGCGCCCTTCCCCCTACGTTCCACCGGCACCGACGCGAATGTGCAAGTCCGCGGGGTTTCGCCCAACGTCCTCACTGTGCGCCGCAACGTCAAGATGATCCAGGGCCGCATGTTCCGACCGGGTCTTTCGGAATTAGTCGTGGGCCACAATGCCACGAACACTTATTCCGGTCTGACCGTCGGAAACTCGGTGCGCTTCGGCGGCGGGAACTGGACCGTGGTGGGGATTTTCGATGCCGGCGGCTCAGCTTTCGATTCCGAGGTCTGGTGCGATGGCCGGGTGCTCGACGACGTTTATAAACGTCCCAACAATATCTTCCAATCGGTTACCGTTCATCTTGCTTCCCCCGACGCCTTCCAGAGTTTTAAAGATGCGGCGAGCAAGGACCCTCGCCTCAACGTGGATGTGAGCCGCGAAATAGATTACTACGCCAAGCAGTCGCAGATGATGACGCGCCTTATCACGGTGCTGGGCGGACTGGTGGCGGCGGTCATGGGCATCGGCGCGGTTTTTGGCGCGCTCAATACGATGTATTCCGCCGTTTCCGAGCGCGGGCGTGAAATCGCCGTCATGCGCGCCTTGGGTTTTGGCGCTCTCGCCGTGGTCTTCTCTTTTCTGGTTGAGGCGCTGGTGATTTCCTTTGTGGGAGGCGCCGTGGGCTGCCTGGCGGTTCTGCCACTTAACGGCTTGACCACCAGCACCATCAACTGGCAGACCTTTTCCCACCTGGCCTTCGCCTTCAAGATTACCCCCGGCCTGCTTTTGGGGGGAATCATCTTCGCGCTGGGAATGGGTGTGACGGGCGGCCTACTCCCGGCCATCCATGCGGCCCTTCGACCCGTCGCTTCGGCCCTTCGATCTCTCTGAACTAGCGTACCGTTTCCACTTGATTGTGGATATTCCACGAATCCCCGATGGAGGGCAGGATTTCCCGCTTGACAATGTATTTACTTATACGTTATATCACCGTTGGTATCTAGGGTCATGTCCCGCAGATGCTCCAGGAAGGAGATTCCCTTGCCCCTACCCATCACGAAGACGCCCTCAATTTCGGATATGTCATTGAAAGTACAGGCGTTATCTATCTTCACCGTGACTCAGCAAGAAGATCAATCCATTGAAATCAGACAAGTTGACTACCTTGAGTTCGGGCCGGGCGGGCCGAATAGAAAAGATGTAAAAATGCCTTTGACTCCGGCGATATCCTTTGGAATCAGTACGAAAGGACAGATTGTTGGTGTTCTCTTCAGGGTAGCGGCGATGTTCATGACAATATGTCGGTTACTGCAACTTCTCTAGATGACTTCTTGACCTTGCATTGAAAGCCGGTCGGCTGTATGTTACCTGTCGGGTGGGAAATAAATAGGGAAAATCAGGCTCACACATATGACCAATCGTTATCTTCTAACCTGGGTGGCTTGTATCGTCTTTTTGTCACTGTGGTCCCCTCTGCTGCATGCGCAAGCCGACCTGACCGAACGCATTCAGGCCGTGATGAGCCAGCCGGAGTTTGCCCATGCTCACTTTGGTATTGAAATCGGTTCCCTCGACACCGGAAAACGAATTTTTGCCTTGAATGAGAACAAGTTCTTCGTTCCCGCCTCCACCACGAAGCTGCTCACCGAGGGAACCGCCCTCGCGCTCCTCGGCCAGGACTACCGCTTCCACACCCGCGTCTACTGGACGGGCAAGCTGAAATCAAAAGGGGTCCTCGACGGCGACATCGTGCTGGTGGCGAGTGGCGATCCGAATCTATCCGGACGCATTCAACCTGACGGCACCCTGGCATTTGAAGATGAGGACCATTCTTACGGCGGCCTCGACAGTAAGGGCCTCGGCGATCCGCTGCTGGTGATCGGCCAACTCGCAGACCAGATCGCGGCAAAAGGCATCCGCAAAGTAAAGGGCCGCGTGCTGATCGACGCCACGCTCTTCCCGGAAGGGACGCGCGAATTAGGAACCGGCGTCGTCATTTCGCCCATCGTTGTCAACGATAACGTCATTGATGTTCTTGCCAGTCCCGGCGTGACGGAAGGCGCGCCGGTAAAGCTTCAGATTCGCCCGGAAACCGCCTACGTGCAATTCGTGAACCGCGCCACCACGGGGAAGGCGGGCGCAAAGCCGGAAATCAGCTATGACGACGACGCCCTGCAGCCAGATGGCATGCGAACCGTCACGGTCGCGGGAACTCTGCCGCTGGGCAGGCCACCCGCCATGTACTCCCATTCGGTCCCGGACCCGAGCCGTTTTGCGGCGGTGGCGCTCACCGAAGCGCTGCGCAAACGCCATATTGAAATCGCCCACATCGATCCGCCTCCCGCGGTGGACTTCCAGAGTCTCGCGGCAAACTACGATGCTGCTCATCTTCTGGCCGAGCACATCTCGCCGCCCCTCGCGGAGGAAATAAAAGTCACGCTAAAGGTCAGCCAGAACTTGCACGCCAGCATGACGCCCTATACATTGGGCGCAATCGTCGGGCATGCCAGCAAAGACTTCGACCAGGCGGGTTTTGATCGCGAGCACGCATTCCTAGAAAAAGCGGGCCTGGATTCAACCGGCGCCGCACAAAGCGACGGCGCCGGCGGCAACGCCTTCTTCACTCCGGATTTCATGGTGCATTACCTGACTTACATGTCGACGCGGCCCGACTTCGCCGTTTTCCGCCGCGCCCTTCCGATTCTAGGCCGCGATGGCACGCTGGCGAAAATTCAAACCGCCAGCTCCGCGGCCGGCCACGTCTTCGCCAAAACCGGAACCGACGGCGCCGATGACGCTCTGAACAAAAAGGTGATGGTCACGGGAAAAGGCCTGGCGGGCTACATCGACACCGCGGCGGGACAACACCTGGTTTTTGCCGCTTACCTGAATTTCTTCGAGGTCCCCACCGACAACCCCGAGGCTATCCAAGAGATTGCCGGACAGGCGCTGGGAAAAATCGCGGCGGCAGCCTACGATTCGGCGCCTGCTCCGTAGCCCCCCAGCCCATCAGCGCTAACTCGTGCGCTAACCGCTCGGAAAAAACCCCTGATCGGTTGATGCTTTGCTGGAGCGCCTCATGAAAGACCAGGCCGCCGGCACTGCCGTCCGGGCTTACCAAACCCCCGAGTTGCCAGTCCTCCACCTTGGTTCGATGGGGCCTCTCCATCGCCGCGACATCCACGATAACGTCCGTTGAACCGGGAGTTGTCGATGCCAACGTTCTGGCGTATGCCATAAACGCCGACGCGGCTCAGCATGTGGCCGCCCGCACCCTCCTGGAAGCGGCCCGTGATCCTTCGACAAGCCTGTATGTCACCTCGCAGATCCGTTGCGAGTTTTACTCGATTATCACCAGCGTCCGCCGCTTTCCCAAGGCGGTTTCGGCGGCGGAGGCGGTGCGGATTCTTTCCACCATTTTGGCCTTACCGGGGCTGCAAATCCTGCCGATGCCTTCGCAGGTGGTGGCGGGGTGGATTCACTTGCTGGGACAGTATGCGGTCGAAGGCGCGGGAGTATTCGATCTGCAAATTATCGCCACGATGTTGGCGAACGGCGTTCAACGCATCTACACCTTCAATCCCTCGTTGTTCCCAAGTGAAGCCGGGGCCGTGACCCGGTGCCGGGGAGGCAAGGGACGACGCCGCGTGAAGCTCAGAACCCTGAAGGTTGGCCACAGAAAATAGGAAATATCGTGCCCGCTTTCTCCCGTGATGGCCGGACTGGGCTCAAAAACCCGTAGTGTTGACCCATGAAGTGGCGTAGAATCCTTGGTGGGTGACGGAACATGAGCAACATCGAGGAAATTGAGCAGGCGGTGGAAAAACTCCCCCTCCAGGACTTCGTTAGACTGGCTGCCTGGGTTGACCAGCGCCGCCAACAGCTTGAAGTTGTTCCCGCCGCCAACGGCTGCCTGGCCGCACGTGACCACAGCGCCTTCCTGAACAGCTATGCCCCGCAAGATGAGGGGCTCTACGATGATACCGCAGCCGGGTGAAGTCTGGATCGCTGACATCCCTTTCACCAGCGGCACGGCCTCGAAACTGCGTCCGGTGCTGGTGCTGTGGACGGACGCCGCCGACGTTGTGGTGGCGGCCGTTACTTCGGCCCCGTCCCGTTCGAGGACGGACGTCGCCTTGCAAAAGCCAGGCGCGGCAGCCCTCACCACGCGGAGTGCACCCCAAAACTGAGACAGAGAAAATTGGGAAAATAGGAAAATAGGAAATTGGAAATTAGGGACACGCGTGCCAGTCCCGCTTTTCCCGAAGTTCGGATGGGCATACCGCGCGGTTCCTAAGTTCAATGTAGCGATTGTGGTGGTTCACTTTGCCGACGGCACGATTTGGGGGAACTTCGGGTTCGGTTACGGTCTTCCCAATCCGGATGGTATCTTCTCCCGCGTCAGCGCGAGAGAACTTGTCATCTGGCGGACTCAACACGATCCCCAGGGGAACTAAACTCTATGTGTGCGGATAACGGTAGGTCGGACCGGCTGCACGGCAGGCTCGGTCGAGATCACGGAAGGGAGGCGGTCCCACATGAAGGCGAGGCGCTCATACACCCTATTGAGGTTGCTGGTCTTGGCGGGCTGCATCCCTGTTCTCCAGTTGCGCACCACAATTCCCTTGGTACACGCGCAATCGGGGTACGTGTGCGGGGTCTTTCAGGGTAATCTCAATGCACAGGAGGACGGGGACTGGCACGCATGTCCCTAGTTTTTCCCCTTAGTTTTTCCCCTAGCCCCCGGCTTTCACGGTCTCTGAAAAACTGGGGACAGGCGTGCCAATCCCCATCGCCCAGAGATCGGAAACCAGGGGACAGGCCCCATGTTCACCTGGTTTTCTTATAGCACAACAGCCGACACAAACCTATATAACATGGTGCCTGTCCCCTGGTTTTGTCCCCTGGTTTTCCCTGGTTTCCCTCACCTTCCACGCGCGGCCGTCGCCGATGACTGTGCGCATTCTTCTCCTTCAGGCGCGGGCCTTGCGGCTTTCCTCCATGTAGGCGCGCAGCAGAGCGTTGATGCGGGTCTGATATCCGAGCCCCTGGGCCTTGTACCATTCCACCACATCGGCGTCGATGCGCAGGGTGAGTTGCTTCTTGCGGGGCACGGGCTTCAATCCGCGCCGCAGAACGCCGCGAGCAAACATTTCGGGACTCACCGGGGGAATGTCAGAGTAGTCGATGTCGTCATCGCGCATCGCTCGCAGGCGCTTCCAATTAGTTTGCAACTTCTTTGAAGTATAGGGCTTCTTCATCCTTATTCGCCTTTCTGGCCGAAATCAGTCGAATCACTTCGTCGGTTTTGGTATGCGCGACCACTATCGCCTGGTCGCGCAGCAGGCCAAAAGTGAGAAACCTGGGCTCGTCATACTCGAAACGGTCATCCCAGATAGTGAACGTCGGGCCGGCGAAGACTCTTTCGATCTCGGCAAAGTCGATACCGTGCTTGCGCAGGTTCGCTTGTCGTTTGGCTTCATCCCATTCATAACGCATTGTAGCTCCATCGTGTAGCTACAGCAAGATGTGGCGTCTCCACCTCCTTTTCCCGCGGAAAACCGGGACGAGGGAAACCGGGACACCAAATTTCCGATTTACCGACGTCATAGCTTGCGCCCCCTCCCAGAACCATCCCCCGGCGCGAACGCGCCGTCCCCCTTTCTTTACTGCGTTCAGGACGAGCTCTGAATCAGGAGGGGAGCCCGTCCGTCCGCCCTGGCAGCCTGTGGCGCGGAGCATCCGCCGGTTTTCCTCTGTGCCTCCGTGCCTCCGTGGTGAAGGTTGGTTTGGGGGATTGGGTAGATCGCCCCTTCAGGGCTCGGGGGTTGATGGGGGTTCCGTTGACCCAGGCCGTTGGCCTGGGCTTTGTTAGATCGCCCCTTTGGGGCTCAAAAACCTGGGCTTTGTTAGATCGCCCCTTTGGGGCTCAAAAACCTGGGCTTCGTTAGATCGCCCCTTTGGGGCTCAAAAACCTGGGCTTTGTTAGATCGCCCCTTTGGGGCTCAAAAACCTGGGCTTCGTTAGGTCACCCCCTTGGGGCTCAAGGACCACGGCGGACTTTGCCCGGCTGGGCTTCGTCCGCCCGACGCTTCGTTTCCCATTGAAACGCGGCACGAAACCCATTGCAGCCAGGAGCTAAGCAATTCACCTTGCCGGTAAACGCCCTACCCGTAGAACTCCCCTGTCCAGGTTTTTATATCGCTGATCACTTCGCCCCAGGCGGCGACACCGAGATTCGGCGGCCCCTATCATTTCTGAGGGTTCGGGGGACGGCTCGGGCGGAACGAATTGTGCATTAAGTCAGCGCTTATGGCCCCCCAGCCCCTACCGTTAGGTATGCTTGGCGACGTAGAGAAGCACGCCGAAGATCACGATGGGGATCAGGGCCAGCATGATGTAGAAGAGGATGCGCCGGATCAGAGGGGAGCGCCGTTCTTTCCAGTCGCGGAGTTCCGGGCGATCGGCGACCCCCACCTCATCCTGGTGCTGAAGGTTGCGGGAAAATTCCGCAGCGTTCTGATAGCGCTTGGCAGGTTCACGTTCCAGGGCGCGGTAGATGATCTCCTGAAGTTGCGGGCTGATGGCCGGATCGACCTCGCGCGGCGGAATGGGATTGTTCAGCAAGCGGTCGTTCATGATGGCAAAGGGATTGGGACCCTGGAACGGCACCTTGCCCGTCAGCATTTCGTAAAGCATCACGCCCATAGCGTAGAGGTCGGTGCGCGCATCTCCCCGTTTCCCTTTGACCTGTTCGGGAGAAATATAATCGGGCGTGCCCATGGTGTTGCTGAGCTTGGCAAACGTGATGCGCCGGGCGCCAGCGTTACCGGCAATGCCGAAGTCAATCAATTTGATATTATCGTCACCGTCGATCATGACATTTTCAGGCTTAAGATCACGGTGTACAACGCCGTGGCTGTGGATGTAGCCCAACGCGTCCAGGATGCGCAGGGCGATTTTCACCGCGCGCTCGGGAGGGAATTTCCGCTGCTCGCTCATCACCCGGCGCAGCAACCGCCCTTCCACCCACTCCATCACCATGTAGAGGCGGGCGCGGTCCTCATCCACGAAGACCTTCATAACGCCGGGGTGGTCCAGCTTGGCGCCGATATCCGATTCGCGATGGAAGCGCTCGAAAAAGATGGGATCGCACTCCATCTCGGGGTGCGGGATCTTGATGGCTACCGAGCGCCCTGTCCGGGTGTCGGTTCCCCGGTAAATGGAGGCCATGCCGCTGCGGGCCACGAGCTGTTCGATCTGGTAGTGATCGATTTGATCACCGGCGTGGACAGGAGTCATGAAGGAAGTTATGAATTGTGAATTGTGAATAGTAAATATCAATGCGCGACTTCGTGAACTCCAGAGGCGCGCGAATACGTTTTAGAATTTACTATTCACCATTTACTATTCTGCTCGACGGGCTGCTTTCTGTTTACTGCCTACGTCGCTTTGGGATTCCGCCATTCCGCGTCAGCGAAGCTTATAGGGCCTTCCTCGGTACATCCCGACGCGTTCGACGCCCTTGATGCGAACCACCTGAACGCTGATATTATCGCTGCCATCCCGTTCATTGGCAAGGGCTACCAACTGTTGTGCGGCTTCCCGCAAATCCCGATTCTGGGTGACGATGCGGGCCATATCGGCCGCCTCTACCGCCCCATGCAATCCGTCGCAGCAGAGCAACAGCACATTGCCCGGAACCGCCTGCGTCTGATGGACGTCGACATTCACGAAAAGGCCGCATCCCAGCGAACGCAGCAGCAAATGGCGGCTGGGCGTTTGCGCAGACTCGTCGGCGGATATCAGGCCCAGGCGCAAGTGCTCATTGGCCACGGTGTGATCGCGCGTGAGCAGCCTGGCGCGGCCTCGGCGGATCAGGTAGCAGCGCGAATCGCCCACGTGGGCAATGACCGCCTGGTCGTAACGCAACGCACAGGCCACCAAGGTGGTGGCCATGGGAGCCCCACCCGGCGCGGCGGCGCGGCCCGCTTCATAAACGCGCAGGTTGGCCTTTTCCGCGAGGCGCGGCAGGAGCTTCGAGTGGGGTTCGCCGGCGCGGGATTCCCGGAATCCCTCGAGCACGCAATCCACCGCCAGGCGGGAAGCAACCTCGCCCCGCTCATGTCCCCCCACGCCATCCGCCAGCACGAACAACCAGCCATGCGAACGCGCCTGCGCCGGATTGGCGGGAGCCACGTGCCCGTGGGCGTCCTCGTTGTTTTCCCGGACCTTGCCGACGTCGCTTTGCTCGCTGAAGTCTACGTCCAACATGGAAGCCCGGACGGCGCGCTCTCCCGGAGTGAAGGATACCGGACGATGCGTCAGAGTTGCCGCCGTGTTCTCCATCATAACATCTCCTCAATGGGCTAGGAAGCTACTGCTTTGCTTTCAATAAAGGTCGTTCGTTTGGTTTTCTTGCCGGAGCGGACGAAGTAGATGCCTCCGAAAATGGCCCAGACCATGGCGATTCCCAAGGCCGTGAGAGGTTCCATCTTGGTGCCGAAGCCCATGAAGGGGCCTACCAGATAGAAGCCCATGCAGGCGAGGTTGGCCAGCAAACCGAAGGTGGGAATCAGCAGGTGCCTCACCAGCTTAAACTTGGGGTGGTGGTGGTAAGCCACCATGCAGATGATGCAGCTCAGGCCATAGAGGAGGAAGGTGCCGAAGTTGGACGCCAGCGTAATGGTCAGCAGGCTGTTGGGAAGCGCCGCCAGCTTGTCGTGCGAGAAGTACCCGAAGCTGGAGAAGAATCCCTGCGGCAAGGCCTGGATGACCGAGTCGGCGGGTGCGCCCGCGTCGCCAAACACCGTCACCAGGGCAATGCACCCAAACACCGCGGAAATCGTGGCCAAGGTCCAGATGGCCCGGTGCGGCGAGAGGTTCTTGTCGTGCAGCAGTCCAAAGTGTTCGGGAACTTCCTCGTCCTTTCCCATAGCGTAAGTCACGCGGGCCCCGGTGTTGATGCAGGAAAGCGTCGTGCCGATGAGCGCCAGGAACACGGTGAAGGCTTCGCACAGCATGAACGCGCGGCCATGCCCTTGGCCGAACAGCGCGTCGCCTACGACCACCATCATGTCACCGATGGGCGCCGCTGAGCCTACCGCATTTTGCATGGTATAGCCGCTATTGAGGAAATAGTTGGCCGCAAAATACTCGAACAGGTAGCAGAACACGCCTTGCACCAGGAGCGAGACGATGACCGCGATCGGGATGTCGCGCCTGGCGTTCTTGGCTTCACCTCCCATGGCGGTGACCGATTCAAATCCCACCAGGATCAGGATGGCCACCGTTGCCTGGATGAAGGCCCACCCAATTTTGTGGATTCCCACTACCGACGAGGCTTTGGAGTGCGTCAGGAAATTGCCGCTGGCGTCCCGGGTGGGGTAGGAAATGAGGTACGGTACAGGCTTTCCGGCGGCATCCAGCTTGGGTTGCGGCACATTGTTGGCGTCGCGGACAATCGTCTCCACTTCCTGCCCGTTCACGACGCTATGGGTGGTGGCATATTCGTAGGTGTAGGCTTCACCCGAGGTTGGATCAAATTGGAAGGCCTGGCTGCCGGGAGGATGATTCATGCGATAGCCGAGCGCCATCACCGAGAACACCACCAGCGCGGTGATCTGAATAACGTTGATGGCAATGTTCACCGCCGTCGATCCGGTGATCCCGCGATGGGCGATGTAGGCAACCGCAAAGGAAAAGATGATGGCCACGAGCATCATGAACATGGGTCCGGGATTCGAGGCGCTCATGAAGTTCGGCCACAACGTTCCCGCGAGGTAACCGCAGAGAATTCCCATCGTGGCCACCATCACCCCGGGATAGATCCAGTAATAAAGGTGCGAGCCCCAGCCCACGATGAATTTGGAGACGCGCGCGTAGCGCCAGGCCTTGTCGTGATTGAGGAAGGATTGCTCCGCGAAATAGTAGGAACTCCCCGTACCCGGGTACAGCTTGGCCATCTCGGCATAACAGACCGCCGTCGCCAGGCAAAGCAACAAGGCCATGATGATCCCGATCCACATGGACGGGGCCGTGACTCCGGTGGTGGCCTGGATGAGGAAGGTCAACCACAGAAACGCGCCGGGCGCGATCAGCGCCATGGCATTCATGGTCAATCCCGTCAAACCCAGCGTGGGCTTCATTGCCGGTGCGGTGTTCTCCGCCATCTCGATCCTCCTGGTTGAGATTAGTGGGTAAGAGCCTTGTGCTCGGTGGCCAGCATATTCACTTTATGCAATCGGTCCGAGTGAGGTCAAAGTAATAGATTTTGTAACGCCTATAAAAATAGCTTGGCCAAAGATAACTTTGTCGAACCATAAAAATAATCAATTGGACAGGCCGTCCGACCGGCCACTAGGCTTTCCGTTTGCCCCACACTTATTCTGATAAACTTGAGGGGGTGGAATAATGAAAATTACCGGTCTCCTCATGATGCCCGCCGGGTGGATCATCGTCTTGGCGGCTTTGGTGCTGCTCCGAGCCATCCTGGCGCGCAACTTGTTTATCGCTGCCGGCCTCGGGGTGGAAATCCTGGGACTCGTTCTCTTGACGCGTTCACATTTAACGGCCAAAGGGGGGAGTGAGTGAGTCCGCAGTCGCCTCCGGCGATGTCCGAAGTTTCTCAGGCCCTCTGTATCCTTTTCATCCTTCTCCTCCCGCTTGCCTTGGCAGGGCTTGCCCTTATTAATACCGGCCTCAGCCGATCGCGCAGCGCAGCGCACTCCATGATGTCGGCCTTGTGCGTGGTGGGTGTCGCGGCCGTCGCTTACTTTGTTACCGGTTTCGCCTGGCAGGGTTATCCCGGTCTCGCTTCCCATACGCTGAGCATTTTTGGAAAGGAGTGGAGCTGGCTGGGTGCAGGACATTTCTTTTTGCGGGGAGTCCCATTGGACGGCTCCCGCGCCTCCCTCGCGGCGCTTTTGCAGTTGTTGAGCGTGGGACTGACGGCGCTGATTCCTTTGGGCGCGGCCGCCGAGCGCTGGCGTTTGCGCGCCTGCTGCCTTTCCACCGCACTCCTGGCCGGCCTCACCTATCCCCTGTTTGCGCATTGGGTTTGGGGAGGAGGCTGGCTCGCGGGCCTCGGCGCAAACTACGGTCTGGGCCTGGGCTTTTTGGATGCAGGCGGCAGCTCCACCATTCAAGCAGTGGGGGGACTAACGGCGCTGAGCCTGGTGTGGTTGCTCGGCCCTCGCCGGGGGAAGTACAACCTGGAAGGCCTACCCGCTGCGCTGCCGGGCCATAACACGGTATTAGTGCTCTTCGGCTGCGTTCTCGCTCTGGCAGGTTGGATGGGATTGAACGCCGCCGGTTCGATCCTCTTTGCCGGCATAGCGCCGGGGCGAACCGTCCTGGTGGCGGTCAATACTCTGCTGGCGGCCTCCGGCGCGGTGCTGGCGGCGGCGGCGATTACCCGCTACCGCTTCGGCAAGCCTGACGCCTCGCTCAGCGCTAACGGCTGGGTGTGCGGACTCGCGGCTTCCAGCGCCGGCTGCGCCTATGTTCCACCCGCTGCGGCGCTTTTGATCGGACTTGTCGCCGGCGCGTTGGTCACCTACACGGTAGCCTGGATGGAAGTTCATCTGGGGTTGGATGATCCCGCCGGAGCGGTTTCTGTCCACGCCCTGGGGGGAATCTGGGGAATTCTGGCGGTGGGCCTTTTCCCTCGCACGGCGGCGGTTGCGGTTGCCGTCGGCGCAGCCAATCCCGCTGTTGCCTCGAGCGGGCAGATGCTTGCGCAAGTGGTGGGCGTGGCCACCCTGCTGGGTTTCGTGCTGCCCCTTACCTACTCGCTCAACTGGTTGCTCAATCGCTTGATCCCCCAGCGTATTCCCCCGGACGAGGAGCGCCAAGGCGCCGACCTCTTCGAGTTGGGTGCCGGCGCCTATCCGGAATTCATGACTCACACCGACGAATTCTCGCAATGGTAAACCGCGATCAAAAATCCCTGGCATGTAGGTGTGACCCACCCAACGCCTCTGTGCCGGCGCGCATCGAAAAGGCTAAGGGGGTAGGGGATGCGCTTGGCCGGTACTCTGATGACGATCGCGCTTTTGCCCTCCCTTCTGTCCGCCCAGGATTCCTCGCCGGGCAACCCGCTGTCGCAGGTCAAGCCCGACGACCTCTGCACGGTGGAAGGAGTGGTCGTCAACGCGGTTACGGGCGTTCCCATAAAAAACATTTCGGTCACGCTTCAGCTTCTCTCCGAGCGCGGGCAGGCGCCGAGTGAGCTTACCGACGTTACCGGGCGGTTCATGTTTCAAAACGTCGTGCCCGGCCGATACCTGATTCGGGCTACGCCGGTGGGACCGAATTGGGGGTACGCACGATCGAGCCAGGAGGGAAACCACCGGGTCCTCGCTCTCGACCCCGGGCGGCACGTGCGTGACCTCATCTTCCGTTTGCAACCCGGCTGTGTGATCACCGGCACCGTATATGACGAAGACGGCCAGCCGGTGATGGGAGCGCAGGTGGAGGCGTTCCCCGCGGGGCACGGCAATCGCACCGGCGTTTCCTCCGCCGGGCAGACCAATGACCTGGGCGTTTATCGTCTTTATGGAATACCCGCGGGAAAATACTACGTGGTGGCGATGGGAAACCGGTTTTTCGCTTCCAAGTCGCCCCCGGATGAAGTTTACCTGCCGACCCTCTATCCGGGGACTGCGGATGCCGGACAAGCCCTGCCGGTGGAAGTGCGCGCCGGGGACGAGCAGGGCGGGATTGACCTGAGCCTGATCCTGACCAAGGGCGTGTCGGTGCGCGGCCGGGTGATCATGCCGGCGGCGGCTAAGTCCTCCGGAGGCGCCTATGTGCAGTTGCTGCCACGCGATGATCCGCCGGACCTTCCCCAGGGGTTGCGCCAGTATGGAGCAGGTTCCCAGGATCTAAAGGGCGACTTCGAAATTCACGGAGTGCCGCCCGGCGCCTATAACCTTTCCGCCAACTGGGGCAACGATAAAGGCTTTTACCACGGTCAAGTGCCCGTCGACGTGGGGAACGACAGTGTGGAAGGGGTCGCGGTCACCCTCTTGCCCGGGTTCAGTGTGCCCGGGCGGGTTAACGCCGACCCGGGAATGCCGCTCGATTTCTCGCAACTGAACATCTATCTCGAACCGATGGGCGCGGCCGGCGTGGGGGCAGGGGGCGCGAAAATCAAGCCCGACGGCACCTTTGTGTTTGAGAATGTTTTTGAAGGCGAGTACCGCCTGCACGTTTCGGGTTTTCCGGAAGAGTTCTACGTGAAGTCCGCGCGCTGGGGCGGCAGCGACGCGCTTTCCTCGGGTATCAGTGTCGGCCGCGATTCGGGGGGAACACTGATGATCGGCCTGGCGCTCGACGGCGGGCGCGTGGACGGAATGGTGATGGATGATAAACAGCCGGTTCCGGGCGCCCTGGTGGCGTTGGTCCCCGACCCTCCCAACCGCAGCCGGGAGGATCTCTATAGCCAAACTTCCGCCGACCGCATGGGGCGCTTTTCCCTGCGCGGCCTCCCTCCGGGTGATTTCAAGCTCTTCGCCTGGGAACCGGGCGAAAATATGGCCTATCGCGATCCCGACTTCATCAAGAACTACGAGAATCGCGGCGCGCATGTTCATATTCAAGTAAAAGAGCAGCAATCCGTGCAGTTAGAACTGATTCCCGCCGAAGATGAGCCGAAGTGAGTCGACGATTGGCGATTGGCGACTGGCGATTAGCGATTTTAGATTTGCGGTTTGCGATCTTGGATTTTGAATATGGAATTTTATATATCAGATTTGCGATTTCCGGACGCGCGCTTAGCTCGTCACTCGTCACTTGTCACTTGTCACTGCCCTTGCAGTCTGATCCGACCACATTTGTGGTATGATTTGACCCTATGCTTGACCTGCGTTCCAAGGCGCGGCAGCGGCTGCTGGCCTATTATTTCATCAACCCTGCGGCCCGCCACCATCTGCGGGACTTGGCGGATCGACTGAGCATTGACCCCTCCAACCTATCGCGAGAGCTGCGGCGTTTGGAGCGCGATGGACTATTTCGGTCGGAAGTGAGTGGCCGCCAGAAGTACTTTCGGCTCCACAGGCAGTATCCCCTCTACCGCGAGGTCCGCAGCATCGTTGCGAAGACAATCGGTGCGGCGCCCTTGATTGCCCAAACGGTCAAAACCATTGCGGGCATCGAGGAGGCCTATCTCTATGGATCGTTCGCACGCAACCAACAGGACGCTTCGAGCGACATCGATGTGCTCGTAATCGGCGCCCCTCCTGGGGAAGCTCTGGCGGAAGCCATGCGGAAGCTTGAGCGGCAGCTCGGACGGGAAATCAATTATACGGTTTTATCGCAAAGCGAATTCAAGTCGCGCCGCGCTCGGAAGGATGCTTTCCTTGAGGATGTCTGGCACCATAAACGCGTTTCGCTGATGGCTCCCCATGAAAAAACTCAAGCCGCACAACGTTGACTGGGCAAAGATCGCGGGCTTTCGGCTTTTTCGCCTTCGCCCTTAGCCCGTCACTTGCCACTCGTCAATGCTCTTAAAATTGCCAGTGTGCGATTGGATTCGAAAGCTTGAATCTGAAGAAGAACCGCCAGACCTCATGGGCGAAGGTCTGCCTTATGCTCGTTTGTTCCAACATAAAAGGAAGCAGCTCGCCCCTGCTGCTTCCGTTGCCTCCCACCTATTGCATCTAGGGGAGAGGCCCATGCTTGTGTGTGGGCTGCAAACAGCCATTAAGTTGGGCAGAAGCATGATTCTCAATATACCTCCAGGCTTTGCTTGGCGTCTAGCTCTTTGCGAAAATCAAAGTCCGTCCATTTTGTAAACCAGTATTGCCTCTTGCTGATGATGGCCTCCTGCATCGCCGCATCCGCTATGCCATAGATTTTCAGAATATTATTCTTGGTTTCCGGCTTTATGTAAGGGCAGGCCAGACTGTCAAACAAGAGAAGAGTAAGTTCCGTGTCTTTGCGCAACGTTGCTTTGTTGTTTTTGAATTTTTTTATAATGGCCGCTTCAATCGAATTTCGGAGACCATCATACCTCTTCTTCTTTTTCATGTAGAACAGCAAGACCACAAGAGAGGTATAGTTCAGTGGCGACTGCGCTCGAAAATCCCCGGCACCTCTGATTTCGACATTAAAGTAAGAGCAGAGCATTTCGCCATCCAGCCAATAATCCCGGCCTAATTCGGCCAACGCTATTAAAAGATATAGCGTTTCGACCGGTGTGTGCTCACAGCTCTTGTATTTATTCAAGATGATGCAGATATTATCAAATATCAGCTTGAACACTGAATGTTTCAGACCGCTGTCGATGCCACTTCCCTTAAGGAATGAAAAGAATACCTCCAAAATCCTGCATAACCTAATGGTTGTATTGACCCGAGGCGCCACGGAATAGATGAAAAAGGTGAAATGACAGATATCTAGGACTGCCTGGACGACTTCTTTTTGAGAGCTATTCGGTATTGAGCGATATTCTTCAATAATCTTTGCGCACCTTTTCTCAATGATCGCTAGGGTATAGTTGAGCGTATCTTTATAATCTATTTCATATTCCTTTATGATTGTCTTGAATTTCGTGATAAGTGACAACGACTTGATGTAAATATGTCCTTTTTTCGCACCTTGAGCTCCCGCCCCTGTGGCAGAATTCGTGTCCTCGGGATTAACCTTCTCCAATTTATACCGCATTGTTTCATCAAGAAGCTCTGCAATCCGATGTTTTGCCATCGATATATTGGTAATGAAAGGTTTATCATAGTTTATCATTTTGCTTTTATTCAAGGAAAGTTTGTAGGCTTTCAACTTTAACTGGAGGGTCTGCAAAACGGATTCCTTGGTCTTTTCATCGTTGTAGAAAACGAAATAATCGTCAACGTAGCGAAAAATCCTATAGTCCTTCTCATGGGAGAGCTTTGCCGATTCGTTCTGCAGATCAAGGCATACAGCTCTATCAACCGACTGGAGAATTAGCTCCGCAAAAATCCGTGAGAACTCCGGCCCAATAATGATCCCATTTGTCTCGCTGTGGTTTGTCTGCCGCATGAACTTATCGAATCGGCCGGCAAAGGTCCTGTCAGACTCTTTCATCTTCTCCTTGACGACCTCCCTGCCTTGGAGTGCCCACTGCAAGGAATGCGTGTATATGCTGTCAAAACATTTGGATATGTCCAGCGTGACAAGCTTGTTGTATTTCTTTTCACACCGATGGAACTCATCCGACTCGTAGAACTTATAAATACGGCTGTAGTCTCTATAGACAAAGAACGACCGGAGGTTCTCATATTCCTTGCCGAACTCTTCCACGCCATCGGGTTCATCTGAGAGACTCCCGTAATGCGTTTTGTCTTTGTGGAAGACAAATCTCGAAAGTTTCACCGGCCTCCTGATTGAAAATGGACTGGTGCCACAGTAATAGAGGATAAGTTCTTTATACTGATGATACAGGTCCACTAGCTGCAGCTGACTTCGAGGATGGCATATCGTTAGTTCTCTGAACTCGTTCTCTTTATGCAGGACCTTAAAGGCAAAGGGGATGGACGCAAAATCGCCCTTCAGCCCTTCAAGGCAATTTTCCTTTATTGTCTTACCGAGTATTGTTTTATCCCTGGTCGTTATCTGAGCGGTCATCTCAGCGCCAAACAGAAGCCGGATGGTAGCATCAAGTGCGGCGTCACCTTGTTGCCAAACGATCTTTTCGTGGCGTTGTTCAACCTTGTTCTCAAGTAAGAACTCGCAAAAATGGCGGTTCGAAAAGGTGAGAGGTAGCTCATAGGGCAGTATGTCCGACAGAAGAGCACGCTCCTTCTTGTATTTTAGGATTACCTTCTTAGGATTCATGTTTCCACAGCCCAACTATCTGCGACATTTCGCGAACATTAAATGCGTGGTAACGTCTCTGTGAAAAGCCATCCTGAAATGAAAACTTTCCTAGACGCTTTCTCAGTGACGGGGATTTTATAAGGTTTGTTTGCGTTTTCAAGCAATCATCCAGAGCCTTCAATTCGTCCGAATTCGACAAAAGGCTGTTCGAATAGAAAATCCCGATCATGACGTGGTGTTTGCTGTTTAGTAGGCGAGTATTTCCTGTCAGGAACTCAATCCGTTTAACCAAAAGTCTTCGCGCTCGCTTCTGATCGAACTGTGCCCGCTTCAAATAGGCATCGAATGAGCGTTTTATTCGATCTTTGTACTTCTGCTTTGTTTTGTCACCCAGCCCAATCCTTATTGGATTTTTGCCGAAGGTGAACTGATAGCCTAAATACTCCAACTTCCGCTCTCTGGGTTTGTCGAGGTTGTGCTTAGAAGTCTTGGTGGGATTCAGTTTCAACCCCAGTTGCGCAGCTTGTCTGCTGACGAACGGGAGAAGCCGGTTTATTGAGGAGTTTGGCCTAGGTGCAAAGATCACCACCATATCATCGACATAGCGGGGGTAATAGATGACCTCGCTATGCGCCTTTATAGCGTCGTCAAATTTCCTCATATACAGTTCAGCGAGGTACGCACTGATCCCGATTCCCCTAGGAATTCCCGTTGGGCTGCTAGGCAGACTCGAATATCGCTTTAGTATCTGCGAAATGATCTTTCTCGAAGGAAGCGCTAAGAGGCCATCTGCATCGATCTTCTTAAGGAGGTCCTCTTGGCGAATGGACTCGTAGAAATCCGTCACATCCGTCCGAATCACATATTTCGGAAAGGGATCTCCCAAAATGTTCCTTAACTGAGAGATGATTTCGAATCGGTTGCTCTGTTTGACGCCGTACACCCTGTTGAGGTTGGATTGAACCTGTTTGATGGCAAAATAAGAGACTGGATTCCTTGCGACAGTGTAAGCGGTCTTTCCGCCTGGAATGGTCACTGGTTTTAAGGTAATCCCGATGGTTCCAGCGGCAATTTCAGAGCTGATTCTTTCGAGCTCTTTTGTTAGCAATTCCTCCTTCGTCTTTTTCAATTGCTGCTTCTTCTCATTCAATTCTGATCGTTGCTTTTGATATTCGTCCGGGAGTAAGCTCCCCTTCTTTTTTCGAATCTCTCGGTCGTCCGCCTTACATTTTTGGATTTCCTTTGTGACCTTTTCAACTTCGGGGAAAAATTCAGCTTCGAGATTCACGCCTCTCCGATTCTCGTCATCGAAGATTTTCCGGAAATTGTCAGCTGTAAAAGTCTGATTCAGCATGGGGCCTTATCCAGTTCCGAGGTAGGTCGGCATGTCTGAAGTGGATACCTGCTATCGTATACATCGAGTTGCAGGGCAAGGCAAGGGAAAAAGGACAGGAAGGAAGGCAGTGACGAATGAGGAGCAAGGAGGCAATGGTAGAAAAACGGGGCTTAGGTGCTAGGGGTTCGGGCTAGGCGGCGGCATGTCCGAGATTGCCAACATGTTTGGCTTTCAGGCACGCCTCGCGCAAGTGAAGTGGGGTAGAGCGGGGTCGGCGGGGATTGCGCAATCGCAGAGGGCAGATTTGAGATTTCAGACGCGGACGAGATGCGCGGCGGCGAAGGCGTGCGCTCGGCGAATGTCTTGGTCTTCGCGTTCGGGGTACTGGCGCTTGAGTTCGGTGCGGTCGGGATCAGTGGCAGGGCTTTACAGGCTGCGGAAGGACCCTTCCATGCCGTCATCCCGAGCTTTTATAGCTTAACGGTCTCCCATGGGGAGCAGAAACTGGGCTCGAGGAAGTGCAGCGCATATTTGTGCTGTAGGTCTTCGGCTTTTTCTTGCCCATTGGGCAACCTGGGCATCTCACCTACCACCGAAAGGCCTGCGAGGGCGCCAATCAGTAGCCGGCGGCAACGCCCCTGGACTGGAGTTCCTACATTTCTGGGCTGGGTTCGAACCCGTGAGGTTAGCTCGTTGCCCTGAGCGGCACTCGTGGCAGTGGTTGGTAGTGGTGCAATTTGAAACCGTAGCGGCGAGTTTACCTCGCCATATGGCGGCGTAAAGCCGCCTCTACGTCAAACTACCACTACCCAGTTGTTCATGAGCTTGCGACCTGCCCTCGTCAATGCCGATGTGCGAAGCACCTTGGACTGCGGCGGCTCGACGCCGCCTTGGAATGACGCGGAGCGATTAAGACTAAGGCGGCGTCGAGCCGCCGCAGTCCAAGGTGCTTCGCACGGCTATTTTCATAAGAGCCGCCGGGCGTGATTCATTTCCTGGGGCACGGGCGTCCCGCCCGTGAGCGGTCACGGCCGGGATGGCTGCGCCACTTGAAAATCTGTCCCTAAAGATTTCTCTTGACAAACGGCAAGAACGTAGACTAGAATATGTAGGTGACAGTTGGAGCCGACCCACCTCTCCGGTGGTCGGCACGGAAAATGCGCCCGTGGCGCCGAGCAAGAGGGATTTATGATGCAACTTCCGGAGCCTAAAACACCCCAAATGGTATGGCGACTTTATGTCCACCCTCAGACAATGTGTCCGAAGCTGGGAACATACTGATAACAAAGATTTAGAAAAGGACTTTTTCCCAAAACGAACCTGAGAACTTGCTGAAAAGAAAGCCACTTACCAAAAACTGTAGGAATCCCCAGAAAAGCATGACAAAATGTCGCACCGAGAGAGCGCCGAAACGGGGCGCGACGGTGGGCGGAATGTTGGGCGTAGACACATGCCAGATCAGCTACTCGGACCGAGGGTGTTCTGCCTCCCAACCGCGAACGATCTCGCGGGCCTGCTCCAAGTTAACCCCAACGCGATTCGCGCCCGCTTCCAGCATGGCGGCAAAACGAAAGTAATTGCCGACGCGGCCGGAAGCCTTGACCCCCATGTGGGGGCCTACCGTTTGGCGGATCAGGCGGACATCCTCGTAGAGAGCCGAGGGGTCGGGGCTGAATCCTGTGCAGGTTTTCACAAACGCCGCGCCCGCCGCCTGCGCCAAGCGTGAGGCGTCAACCTTCTGTTTGTCCGTCAGAAAGGGGGTCTCGATAATAACTTTCACCAGGTGTCCGCCGGCGGCCTTGACGACGGCGCGCACATCATCTTCGGCAGCTTTAAGGTCGCCATCGAGAAGCGCGCCGATATTCAGGCCCATATCAATCTCCGCGGCGCCGTCGGCCAGGGCATGCTCGGTCTCGCACACTTTGATTTCCGTTTTCACCGCTCCCAGAGGAAAACCCGCGGGGGCAACCACCTTGACACGGGAACCCTTCAGGGCGGCAACCGCTCGCTGGATGTGAGCCGAATTCACCCCCATCTGGCCGTACCCTTCATTGCGCACTGCCAGAGCAAACGCTTCGACTTCGGCGGGTGTGGTGTTCGCCCGGAGCAAAGTTACGTCCAGCATCCCCTTAATCTCTTCAGCCGTGATGTTCATGGCGCTTATCCTCCAACCGGAAACCTTATTTCGCTCGAATCTACCTATCGATCTGTGCCCTATATAACGACTCGGAGCGTAAGGCAAGGGGGAAATGAACAGTGGCGAGTGATGAGTGATGAGTGAAGAGTGAAGAGTGACGAGCAAAATAATTGGTGTCAGGCCCCGCATGAGCAGGAGTGCGGGGCGTTGGGCGATTGCAGAAAGCAGATTTGAAATTTCAGAAGCATATGAGAGGCGAGAACAATCGCCCATCGGCAATCGCCAATCGGCAATCGATAATCTCCCGATGGCCCGATGAGCCGATGAGCCGATGGCCCTATCCCCCGATCACCGGATCACCCGATGGGTCAGGCGCGGAGGATGGAGCGCACGAGTTTGCGCGCTTCCAGGACGAACTGCTCCATCTCCAGAAGGAATTGGGCGGGTTCAGTCTGGGCGAGGATCGGATAATCCCGGGTCAAGATCACCCAGGAGGGATCTTCCTCCAGCTTCCAATCCGGGGATTCGTCGGTGCCGTAGCCCAATTCGTGCACCTGGCAAAGGTGATCCGACAAGCTGACCAAGGCCACCAGCACAGGATGGAGTTTGGCTTGTTGAACGTCGTGGTGGTGTTCCACAACCTCGGCGATGTCCTCGGGCAGACGCCAGTGTTCGGCGAGAATTTTCCCCGTGTCGCAGTGGGTGAAGCCCAGGGCGGAACGCTCGGCTTGATGGAGGGGAATTTTTTCGGAGCGCGCCAGTTGAGCCGCGGCGCGGAACTCCTCCTGGAACGACAGCATGTTCACCAGTTCGCCCAGATCGTGCAGCAACCCGGCCAGATAAGCGCGCTCCGGTTCCCGGTAGCGGGCTTTGCGGGCGCAGAAACGGCTTACCAGTCCGCAACCCAGGGAATGCTCCCAAAAGACCAGCGGGTCAATGACCCAGCTCGCTTTGGGCAAGAGATTGAGCAAACTACAGGAAAGGAGAATCTCGCGGATTTGCCGGATGCCTAGCACGATGATGGCGCCGTGCACGGACTTGACCTCACGCGAGCGGAAATATAGGGCGGAATTCGCCACTCGCAGGCATTGGGCGGAGATCGACTCGTCGCACGACACTAAATCGACAATGCGCTGGACTTCCACCTGGTCCACCGGCCTTTCGAGATAGAACAGCAGCGGGCGGATGATGGCCGGAACCGTGGGGATGGAATTCAGCCTTTCCACTCGTTCGCGAATCAGCTCTCGGAGCGTGGGCGTCATCGGGGACCTTGTTGTACCTCTGCATCTTATCGGCAGGCGGGGGGATGAACATGAGGCCGAAGTTCAGAAGGCGGTGAGTACTGGGCAGTCGATAGTCGATAGTCGATAGTCGATAGTCGAGCGTCGAAAATGCGGATTTCCTCGCGGGTGTCTAGCTAATATTACCCTCTGCCACTGCGTACTGCCGACTACCTGCTGCCTACTACTGACTGCCCACTACCGGCTGCCGACTGCCTTCCAGCCCTTCCGGGGCGGAGCCGAGCACGACGATATCCACTCGCCGGTTCTGGGCCCGGCCATCCGCGCTCTCGTTGCTCGCCACAGGATGATACTCCGCGTAACCGGCGGCGGAGAGGCGTGTGGCGGGGAAGTTGTAATGGGTAATGAACAACCTGATCATCTCAGTCGCCCGGGCGGTAGAAAGCTCCCAGTTGGATGCGAAGCGGGAGTTATGAATGGGCACATTGTCGGTATGGCCTTCGATGCGAATGTTGTTGGGCTGAGCGCCCAGAACCTGGGCAATGCGCTGCACGGCAGCTTCGGAGGCCGGCCGGAGCTCTGCCGATCCGCTGTCGAAAAAGCCGATCTCCCGCAGGCTAACTACCAACCCTTCGCGCTGCGCCTTCATCACCACCTCGTGCCGCTGAATTTCCGGCGCCAGGGCACTGGTAAGTTGTTTTTGCAGAGCTCCCATATTCGAAGAGGAGGGAAATCCCATCATCTTATCCAAAGGGGAAGCCAATTTCCCTTGGCCGGACGTTCCGTGGCCATTCTCAATGAGCTGGATGTTTTCCGCCGGTAAGGGATCAGTGGTAACCATGGGATTGCGTGAGTTTGCCGTTTGGAAGATACCCATCTGTTGGAAAGCCTGTTGCATCGCCATGGCAATCTTCCCGACTTTGCGCTTGTCCACTTGGGAGGAGGAAAAAAGGACCACGAAAAAGGCGAACAGGAGGGTGATGAAATCCGCGTAGGAGACCAGCCAACGTTCGTGGCTCACGTGCTCGGCGGCCTTTTTCCTTCGGCTCATGAAGACGACTCCCGGGATTCCGCCGGCGGGGGGGCATCCGGCAAAAATCCCTGCAACTTGGTCTCGACCATTCGGGGGTTCAGGCCTTCCATGATGGAGATCACCCCCTCCAGCATCATCTCCCGCATCTGGTGTTCGGTCCGCATGCGAATCTTGAGCTTGCCGGCGGAGGGCAGGAAGAGCAAGTTGGCGGCGCCCACACCGTAAATCGTGGCTACGAAAGCCACGGCGATGCCGCGACCCACTTCGTCAATGTTGTCGAGGTGTTGCATGACTTGGATGAGGCCGAGGACCGCCCCGATAATGCCAATGGTGGGAGAGAATCCACCGGCCGCCTCGAATACCTGGGGGATACGCTCTTCGTGCTCGGCCTGATTATCCAGTTCAAGCTCCATCATCTTGCGCAGCTCCTGAGGCTCCGTACCGTCCACCGCCAGCATCAGGGACTTGCGAAGAAAGGGCTCCTTGACGTTCTCGAGTTCTCGGTCGAGCGACACAATGCCTTCCTTGCGGGCCTTATGGGCGAAGCTGACAATCTCCTTGACGAGCTGCTGCGGATCCTCTCGCGTATCGAAGAAGACATGACCCAATCGTTTGAAGCTGGCGAGCACGACGGGGAGGGGAAACTGCAACATAACCGCGCCGATGGTACCGCCAAAAACGATCATGGCCGCCGTCGGCTGGATGATTTGGGCAAGCTTCCCGCCCTCCAGCAACAGGCCGGCCAGAATCCCTCCGACGGCAATCAGCACTCCTCCCCAACTGCTCTTGTCCAAAGTCAGATCCCTTTAATCCTCATCTTCAGAGGATGCATCCGGTTCTTCCGGCCCCTCCGGTACCTTGGGCTTGTCAATTTGCTCCCCCGGATTCTCTGCCGGGGGGACAACCGTTGCCGGCCGACGAAGCCACCGGCGGTATTCGACAATCCGCGCCATCACCTCTTCGGCGGTTTCAAGAACAACGATCTTCTCGCCCGTTACCAGCGTGATGACCGTGTCGGGCGCGTTCTCGATGAACTTGATGAGCTCCGAATTGACCACCAGCGGCCGATTATTGAGCCGGGTCAAACGAATCATAGCTTGCGCGTCCTGTTCCACCGGGAGTGCACACACTCCGGCGCGTGACAATGTCCCATATGGCTATATCGGCAGTTTTCCTTCAGGCTTGCGGGGAAATTGAGGGCTATTCATGCAGGGGTTACAGTTGCAGGCCCATGGGCATGGGGCTTCTGCGTTGAACCAAGCCGGAGTTTTGATGCTGAGGCCGGACATAATCCCTGAGCAGGAAGTGGCCAGGCGGAAACTCCAGGTCGCGGGCCAGATTGGGGATGCTCCCTACGGACGTGTAGCCATGCATGTAGAGCATGGGGGTGTAGCCCCAGTCGAGCGTCAACCGCGCGTCTGAATGGGCCAAGCGTCCTTCCCGGTCCTGAGTGCGCAGATTCAAGTCAAGGCGAAACAGCCTCGAGTAGAACCTCATCAGGGAAGCTGTCGACATCCCCAACTTGGGGTATTGGTGGAGGATTACTTCCGCCGCCGGCCGGGAGAACAGGATCATTCCCGCTCCCGTCCCCCAGTTAATCGAGTAGCCCGAACGATGTTCAATGACGCGGCTCGCATAGCTCCGGACGGTGGCAGCGCCACAGACAATGCCATCGGCGGCGGCGAGTACGAACAGGTTCATTAACTGGCGGAACCAGCCGGGTTGCATCACGACGTCATTTTCAAGGAGCCCCACATAGTCATACCCGAGGTTGAGAAGACGTTCGAGCCCGAAGCAGATGCACCGGTCCGGTCCGCCCCGCACGTCATAGTTCACCTCCACCAGGCGGGCGTTCTGGAAATGGAAGCTTTTCGGCAAAGCCCGCGCCTCCGGTTCATCGCTACCGTCATTCCAGACGATGTCGTATCCGCCGTCCGCATCCATGGCTTCAATCGTCTGGCGCGTAAAGGACACGCGGTCTTTGCTGCTCAGCGCGAAACCGACCCGATCACCCCGCCGGGGCCAGCGGCATACGGTTCCTGCCTGGGTTTGCAGAAAACGAATGATGTCCACGACGGCAAGAGCTTCAATGGGGTCAGTCATGGCAAATCCTCTCCTGAACGCATGGCGGTTGTCGCTACCAACTCGCGCAGTTCCCGCTCGACACGGGCCATCACGTCCTGCCAATTCCCCAGCGTGGACTGCCGAAACAGGGTGGTCATGGGGTACCAGGGGGTGTCAGCGCGGTCCAGGAACCAGCGCCAGTCGGCCGATTTGGACAAAATGACCCAAACGGGCTTGCCCATGGCCCCGGCGAGATGGGCCACGGAGGTATCGATGGAAATCACCAGGTCGAGATTGGCCACAATCGCTGCCGTGTCGGCAAAGTCCTTCTGTTCGCCCTGGAGATCGATTATATGCACGCGGGTTCCCAATTGTTTCACTTGCTCGGCCGGCGCGCCCATTTGCAACGAGTAGAAGGTTGTTCCTTCAACCTTTGTCAATGGCGCGAGCTGTTCTAACCGGATGGAACGCCAGAGCTCATGCGGGTGCAAAGGGTTGCCCGCCCATGCCAACCCGATGCGTAACGAATTCCCCGGCAGTCGTTGCCGCCATGCCTCTGCCTCGAGGGGGTCCGGACGAACGTAGGGGACCGGGGCAGGGATGGTGCTTAATTCCGTGCCCAAGGCCAAGGGCAAACTCAGCAGCGGACACTGCGAGTCGACTTCCGGAAGCGCCTCATCGCGGCAGATCACCTCCGCCGCTCCGGGAGTCTGCGCCAGCAGGCGGTGCAAACGAGGTTGGACCTCCAAGACGACTTTCCCTCCGCGCGCAGCGACGAGGGGGACATAGCGCACGAACTGGAGCGTGTCACCCATGCCCTGCTCGCAGTGCAGCAGAATTCGCGACCCTTCCAAGGGTTCACCTTTCCAGAGGGGTTGGGAAAACTTCCGGCGAAAGCGAAAGCCGTACGCGGTACTCCAGCGGTCCTCATATTCGCTCAAGCCCCGGCGGAAGTTGCCTTGTTTCAGATGAATCAGGCCATGATAGGCGCGGGCCTCGGCAGAGTCGGGCTCCAGTTTTAGAACTCGCTCGAAGCACTCGGCGGCTTCCTCGATGTTGCCCTGCAAGAGTTGCGCAGATCCCAGGAGAAGATGGGCGCGACTCAACTGCGGATGGAGCTTCAAGACCGTCCGGTAGGCGTCCATCGCCGAAGCGAGATCCCCTTTACGCTCGAAGAAGTATCCCAGACCAAACAGCGCGGGGGGTGAATCCGGCTGGAGGGTGAGGGCGCGCCGCAGCGCCTCCACCGCCGCGCCGTAATTTCCCAGGTCGGTGAGCGCATTGCCAAGCAGGCTGAGGATCTCGGGTTGGTTGGGATCGAGAGCCAGGGCGTGCCGGCAGGTCTCGGCCGCTTCGGCGAATGCCCCCTGCTTGCACTGCAACCGTGCGAGGCTACCATAAAGATCCGGCGAGTCCGGCTGAAGGGCCAGGGCGCGCCGATAAGATTCCAGGCCGGCTCCCCATTCCCCCAGGCGTTCCTGCGTCTTGCCCAGCCGGTGATGGATCTCCGCCGACTGAGGAAGGAGTTCGGCCAAGCGCTGGAAGCAACGGCTCGCGGATTGCACCTGGCCTTGGCCAAGGTAGGTGTCCGCCAGGCTGTTCAAAGTGTCCGGATCGTCGGGATTGAGGGCCAGCGCCTCCTCTAGCCAGCGAATGGACTCCGGATATTGGCCCGCCTGCTGGGCTAACAAGCCCATCAAATGGAGAGCCTGCGGGCACCGGGGGTCGGCCTTCAGACTTCGCCGGTAGCAGGTTTCCGCCTGCCTCCTTCGCCCCGCCTGGTGGTGCCTGATACCTTTCTTCAGAAGCTTCCGGACGCGCGGGTCAAGTGACAGTGGCTTGGGCATGGAAAAACCTCTCGGGCAGCGCGAATTTCTCACCGCAGACTCCTATGAGCCTGGGGTTCGCCACGGTAAATAAAAATGCGCGAAGCGCCATGGACTGCGACGGCTTGACGCCGCCTTGGTCCCCCCTCCTCGGCGATATTCCAAGGCGGCGTCAAGCAGCCGCAGTCCAAGGCGCCTTCGGCACATCCATCGAGCCCGGCAAGCGCAACATGCAGGTTCCATGCCAGCCATGGTTAAGATTCTCTTTCTTGACGGCCCCGCGCCCGGCCTTCCATCGCATTTCCTAAATGATTGATTTCCAGGGAGACACTTCAGGATATGACACCGACGGGTTCTGCGCCGGGATAATCGCCGCAGCACGACTCCGGACTCGCGGGGAAGGAGGGTTGCCAACTTGGTTTAGATTAGAAACGTCTAAGGGGCTCGGCTTGGTGGTCTGAGGGCGGTTCGCGCGGCGAGCTCGCGCAGTTCCCGCTCGACGCGCGCCACCACGTCCTGCCAATTCCCCAGCGTGGACTGCCGAAATAGCCGGGCCGTGGGGTACCAGGGACTATCCTCGCGTTCGAGCATCCAGCGCCAATCCGGCGATTTGTGCAGCAAGACCCAAACGGGTTTGCCCATGGCCCCGGCGAGGTGGGCCACGGAGGTATCAATGGAAATCACCAGGCCGAGATTGGCCACAATCGCCGCGGTGTCGGCAAAGTCCTCCTGTTCGTCCTGGAGATCGATTAAGCGCACACGGTCCCCCAACTGCTTCACCTGGCCGGCCTGCGGCCCCATCTGCAAGGAGTAGAAAGTCGTACCTTCCAGGTGGGTCAAGGGTGCGAGCTGTTCGAGCGGGATGGAACGCCAGCGCTCGTACGGAAAGGTCGGACTGCCCCCCCAGTTTAGTCCGATGCGCAGCGAATTCCCGGCCAGTCGTTGCCCCCATTCCGCCACCCGCACGGGGTCGGGATGAACGTAGGGGATCTCCGCCGGAATCGAGTTCAATTCCGTGGCAAACGCCAAGGGCAAACTCAGCAGTGGGCACTGCCAGTCGATCTCCGGCAGGGCCTCGCCACGGCGAATGACCTCCTCCGCTCCCGGAGTTCGCGCCAGCAGACGGTGCAAGCGATTCTGAACCTCCAAGACCACATTTCCCCCCCGCGCGGCGACCAGTGGGACATAACGCACGAACTGGAGGGTGTCGCCCAAGCCTTGCTCGGCGTGCAGCAGAATTCGCGCGCCTTCCAAGGGCTCGCCTTTCCAGAGGGGCTGCGCAAGCTGGCGGCGCTCGCGCAGGAAATGCGGGGTACTCCAGCGGTGCTCATGTTCGCTCCAGCCCCGAGGGTAATTGCCTTCCAGGAGATGAAGATAGCCCAGGAAGGTGCGGGCTTCGGGGTTCTCCGGCGCCATTTCTCGAACCCGCTCGAAACACTCCGCGGCCTTCCCCACCTCTCCCTGGAGCAAATGGGTAATTCCCAAGTGCAGGTGGGCATCCACCAGGCGCGGATCAAGCCGTAAGACCAGCCGGTACGACTCCGCCGCGGAATCGAGGTCCCCTTGCCGTTCGAAAAAGTATCCCAGACCATAAACCGTGTAGGCAGAATCCGGCTTGAGCGCGAGGGCGCGCCGGTAGACTTCCACCGCCCCGCCATAGTCTCCGGCGTTGACCAGGGCATATCCCAGCAGGGTATGGAGTTCGTGCCGGTGGGGAGCCAGGGCCAGGGCGCGCCGGCAAGACTCCACCGCTTCTCCCCAAGCCCCCTGCTTGCCCTGTAGCCTGCCCAGGCTGCCATAAATGTCGGGGGAATCGGGCTGAAGCTCCAGAGCGCGCCGATAGCACGCCGCGGCGGCCTCCCAATCTCCCAGCCATTCCAGTGTGGTTCCCAACCCGTGATGAGCCTTGGCCGATTGCGGAACAAGCTCGGCCAGGCGCTGGTAACAAAGGCGGGCAGCCGGGATTTGGCCGTGGTCGAAGCAGGTCTTCGCCAGGCTGTGCAACGTCGCCGGATCGTCATCGCCGAGGGGGACGGCGAGGGACTCCCCCATCCACTCGATCGATTTCTGATATTGACCCGCTTGCTGAGCCAGCAAGCTGAGCAAGTGAAGCGCCGGCGCGCACCGGGGATTGACCTGGAGGCTGCGCAGGTAACAGGCCTCCGCCGGCCCCCGGCGCCCCGCCCGGTGGTACTTCAGGCCCCTCTCGAGAAGTTTCCCGACTTGTGAGTCACTAGAACGACGCTTGGACACGCAAGAACCTCACGAAGAGCAGATGTCAGGTGCCAGGTGTCAGGTGCCAGGTGCCAGGTGCCAGTGAAACCCTGCCACCTGATACCTGATTCCTGCCACCTGATACCTGAGAACTCCGCACCAAGAGCCGGTGTCAGGTGCCAGGCGCCGGTAAGATCCTGACACCTGACACCTGACACCTGACACCTAACACCTCTCCTGCGCCTCCGCGGTCAAGATTTTCTTGTTTGACCGGTGGGGGCAGGGCGCCACTCCATTCCTCAATATCTCGTTTTTCGGGAAGAAACTTTAACCGTGGCTTAGTGTGGCTGCCGTCCCCAAACCCAAAATGAATTCACCACGGAGACACAGAGGACACGGAGAAGAGAACCTGAACTCTGTGTCTCGGTGGTGAATTTTTTTTCTTCCCGGCCGCAAACCCAAAATGAACTCACCACGGAGGCACGGAGGGCACGGAGAAGAGAACCAGAACAATGAGTGCATCAAGGAACCCTAAACCCCACACGCGCAAGGAGAAGTGCTTTTCTCCGTGAACTCCGTGCCTCTGTGGTGAAGCTTCAAAATATAGGCTAGGATTGCGCAGGGCGGCAATTCCGGCCCCGCACTCGCAAAAAAAACGCGCCGCCCTTTAAGCTTTTAGAACTCGTGCCGATAGGGGTCAATGAACTGAGAAACGGTTCCGTCGGTTGGAAAGAAGAACCACCGGCCCCTGGAACGGCGTGCTCCGCATGGCCCCTGGGTTCTGCGGCCCAAGACGGAAACCAAAATCTGAGAGGAGATTTCTATGGGTCTAAGCATTTTGAACAACATCCCTTCCTTGGAAGCGCAGAACCAGTTGGCAACCACCAACATGAATTTGCAGAACACCTTATTTCAATTGTCATCGGGCTCCAAGATCAACTCCGGCGCCGATGATCCCGCCGGCTTGTCGATTGCCGACGGCTTGCAGGCCAACATCTCGGCCCTCACCCAATCCGCCCAGAATGTGACGGACGGCGTGGGCATGTTGCAGACCGCCGATGGCGCCCTGAGCCAGGTGACCACCCTGCTGAACCGCGCCGTCACCCTGGCGACGGAAGCGGGCAACGCCGGCCTGACCACCGACCAGCAAAACGCCCTACAGAATGAGTACGCGTCGATCACCGCGGAAATCAACCAGATCGGCTCGAACACCACGTACAACAACAACCAGGTTTTCACCAGCCAATTGACCTCGGTGTTCTTGAGTGACGGTTCCCAAACCGACTCCGCCGATCCCACGATTTCGGTGACCATCCCCACCCTGTCCGCCCAATCGCTGGGCTTATCGAGTTATGCGCAGGGAACCCTGGACCTGACCACCAATCCGCAGAGCGGCGACACCGTGCAGATCGGCCAGCAGGTTTACACGTTTGAAAATTCGGGCAGCGCGAACGCCGCGAACGAGGTAGCGCTGGGCACCAACGTGCAAGGTACCTTGCAAAACTTGAAGGATGCCGTGAACGGCACGGGCACCGCGAGTCCCGGCACCTACGGGGTCGGTACAGGCATTAACCAGTCCGCCCAGATTGTTTCGATGAACGGCGGCTCGGCGGTGGTGCAAGCGCTCCATGCGGGCACGGCGGGAGACAATGTTCAGCTTATTACCAATCTCACCTCCAGCAACGGCATTTCGGGCGCGGCGATGAGCGGGGGCACAAACGTCGTTAATGACCATGGAACCTTGACCCTGAATGCCCAGCCGGGAGTCAGCGGCACGGCCTCGGCAACGCTGACCATGAGCTCGGTTCCGGACACCCTGACCGCGGCCACGGGAACCATTAACCTGGCTCCGATGGTAAGCGGCTCACCGACGCCGTTCCAACCGACCGCCGGCAATTCCATGGGCAGCATAAGTCTTGGAGCAGGCAACGTGGCAACCCCCGCTAACCTCAACAATAAGACGGTAACCATCAACGGGGATAAGTACAAATTTGTTTCTGCTGCCGTAGCCAATGCTGGAGAGGTGGAGATTGACGCAGCCAGCATCGCCAATACCATGACGCACTTGGAGGAGGCGGTGAATGGCGGCCCCGGAGCCGGAGCTGGAAACGACTACGTAGCGCTCGCGGCGCCGACTGGCGGATACAGCATTAGTTCATTCGACAGCACCACGGGTGTATTCAACATCGCTGCTACCGCACTGACCGCCGGAGGAAACGGCAGCGCAGGCGACGGTCTTGTGATCAGCACGACGGCGACTGGTGGTTCGGCGGTTAATACGACCGGGGGAGCGGCATCCGATACCATTACCGTCGGATCTCAAACTTACACGTTTGTCGCGGCGAATGCGGCCGTTGCGGGCAACGAAATAGCGCTCGGCGCCACGGAAAACCAGACCTTGCTGAACTTGGCGGATGCCGTCAACGGTGGCGGCACGGGCGGATCTGCATCCACATACTCCGCCGCTGCGACAGCGGCCGGAACCGCAACCATACTTGTCAACGGCAACTCGGCAACGGTAACCGCTACGACACCTGGTACGGGAGGAAACGCTACACCCTTTTCCGCTATTGGCTCCCTCGTTACCAATGAAGGAGTGTCCAGTCAAGGCGCTCTGAGCGGCGGCTTGGACGCTGATACCATCCAAATTGGCACTCAAACTTACACCTTTGTGGCTGCCAACAACGATACGGCTATCAACGACGTCGTGGTAGGCAATACGGGTAACAAAGCCAATGACATTCAGAGGACGCTCGAAAACTTGATGGGCGCCGTCAACGGGACCGCCACCGACGCCAGTGGCAATACCCTTGCGGCAGGCGGGAGCACTTGGAATGCCACGACGGTGGCCAACACCAAAGCCCTACTTACCAACATCAACAATGGCATGGTAACCGTGCAATCCGCGGCGGCGGGCGCGGGAGCTGCTGGCGCCGATACCGGCAACTATCTTACCCTCACGGCCACCAGCGCGCAGAACATGTTCTCGGTCAGCGCCGTAAGCGGGGGCTCGAACCCGGATACCGTGACCATCGGCAATGTGACCTACACGTTTGTAGCGGCCGGCCAGGCGAACGCCAACGACGCCAATAACGAAGTGGCGCTGGGCGCCGCCGTGGTCAACGCCCAAGGCGTGATCACCAAGACCGCCCAGCAGGCTACTTTGGACAATCTGATGGCGGCCGTCAACAGCACCAGCGCTGCTAACGGAACCCCTTCCACTTACCACCTGATCGACAATACGCAGCTTCAGAGCGCCACCGCCGGGGCAACCATTACCAGTGATGCCAACGGCGTGGCCCAGGTGCAGGCTCTCGGCACCAACGGCACGGCCCTTACCGTGAATTTCGCGGCGGGTGATACCACGGGTGCGGTGGGCGGCCCCACCGCCAGTACTCTGAGTGGAGGCGTGGGAACCAGCGTCGCGGCGACGGGAATGATTGACCTCGCGGGCGGCCAACCCACGGTGGGCAATGCCACGGGAACCGTGACGTTTGGCGCCAACCTGGCAAACTATGATGGCCAGTCGGTGACCATCGGCGGCCACACTTATACGTTCAAAAACACTACTAACTTTAACGCCGCCACCGCCTACCAGGTGTTGGCCTCCGGCAGCGTTGCTGCCTCTCTGCAGAACCTAGAGGCAGCGGTCAATGGTGTAGCGAGCGCTAACGTGGGCGCGGGTACAGCGTCAGCGGCCAATGGTGGGACGGGCGCCGCCATCAGCTCCATCGACACCAGCAATGGCATCGCGACATTCTCATCGATTCAGACCGGCAGTAGTGCCGCCCCTACGCTCGCCGTAGGTGGTGGCGCCATTAGGTCCGGCGCAACCCTGACGGGGGGCGGAACTTCCGACACCCTGACCCTCGGGGCGGTGACCTACACGTTTGTCGCAGCCAACACGGCGACTGCCGGCAACAACGACGTGGCGCTCGGCACGGCCAGCGGTAGCGGCGCCACCGCCATCAGCGCCGTTCAGCAGACTTTGCTGAATTTGCAGGCCGCCGTCAACGCCGCCAATGACAACACCGGAACCAACGGCGCGGCCACCTACCAACTCGCCAGCAATAATACGACGGGTACTACGGCGGCGATCCAAGTAGGCAGCAGCACGGGAGTAACGATCGCTCCCGGCTCCGTCAACGGCGACCAGGCAGTAGTGACATCCCTCTTTATTGGTGCGGGAACCGCGGCGGCAGCTAACGGGAACTTCACGGTCATCCAAGGTACCTTCGCGAATGCCTCCAACGTGGCGGGCAGTCCGGGCGGGTCCGCGGCCGCTCAGTACGCTACCGGGCAGGTGGACCTTACCGGTAATCCGCTGAACGGCAATACGATTACCATCGGCAACACCACCTACACGTTTGTCAATACCGCGCCCACGGCTGCCTATGAAGTGGCGATCGGCGCCACCCCGGATGGCACGTTGACCAACTTGCAAGAAGCTGTTGACAACGGGGCCACGGGTACGGGAGCCGGAACCAACTATGGGACCGGTACGGTGGCAAACGCGCTGGCGCAGATCAATCCTGCCACGGGGGTTTCCGGCAACCAGGCCACCGTAACAGCTACCACGGCGGGAGTCGGAACCGCGGGCACCGGAGGCCTCTCCGGCACCGGAAACTACCTTACCTTAAGCGCCAGTCTTTCCACCGGCGTCGGCGGCGGGGTAGTCGGCACCACCAGCAACAATCTGAGCGGGGGCGGAGCGGGGGTGGATCTGCAATCCTCGGCCGATGCGCAAACCGCTCTCACGGTCATTGCGGGAGCCATCTCCACGGTGGCCGCCACCCGCGGCGCCATCGGTTCGAGCATCAATCAGATGAACGCTGCGGTTCAGGTTATGAACAACACCTCGCAGAACCTGACCTCGTCGCTCAGCGGCATCCAGGACGCGGACATTGGGAAGGTCGTGGCCAACATGTCCAAGTACCAGGTGCTGGAACAGACGGGCATCGCCGCCCTGGCCCAGGCCAACCAGAACGAGCAGGTTGTCCTGAAGCTGATCCCGTAATCGCGGCAGGGCAATTCCTCGCGGAGGGGGCCTTCCCGGCCCCCTCCGCAGCTTTTTCTTAGTGGCACGGGCAGCCTGCCCCGATTCATCGGGGTCCCGCCCGTGTAGGGACATGGCCAGGATGGCCATGGCACAAAATGTGGCATCGGCGTCCCGCCCGTGTAGGGACATGGCCAGGATGGCCATGGCACAGCCGACCGGTGAATGGCCATGAGCATCTCCTCAGCGCAAATGATGCCGCAACTCGCAAGCGTAGAGAGCGCCGCCATGGCGACGCGCTCCAACCAAGCCGCGGTTTCCGCCGCCACCCGGACCTCCGTTCCCGTCGCCCCCCCGGCAGTAGAATCCCCCGCCGAACCCCCTGTTCCGGCCGCGGCCGCTTTGGCCCCTGCCCAGTTCAGCACCGACCGGGAGGTGGATAGCCGGCACCAGGTTTATTACAAGTTTGTCGATGATCGCACCGGGGACGTGGTGTTTGAGATTCCCCCCGAGGCGCTGCGCGAGATTGGGGAGAGTCTGAACCTGCCTCTAGCCGGGGATGTAGGCCCCCACGCCTTTGACGTGAAGTCGTAAGGCATGGCGTCCCCTTCCAGTGACATCATCCGAAGCCGCGTTAGCGGCGACGTCCTTTGGCCCACGGCGCCAGCCGTGGGACGGGTCCGTGCAGACGAGCGCGTGAGCCACGGTAGTGGCGACATCAGGATCCGGCGTGGCCCGTCGTGGCGATATCGCCCCTGCCGGGGTTTGAGATCCTACTCCATCGGGCGGCTTTCCCACGGCTGGCGCCGTGGGCCAAATGATGACGCCCGCTGCGCGGGCTTTCTTCCCATCTTCCCACCCTCGCCCTCTCCTCAAGCTCAAGGAAGTTTCCAAACTGCCGATAAAGAGTGTAGCGCGACCTGCTTGGTAGGTTCGCGGCTTCTCCTTGCCCCTCGGGAACGAGCCGCGGACTTACCAAGCAGGTCGCGCTACCACCGCTCCTCCGCCTGAGCCGTGCGACGTCGAGGTGAAAGGGAGAAGGGGAATGAGTACCAATTCCATCAGCTCGCTGCTGTCCAGCTTGGGCAATGGCTCCACTACTGAGTCGCTGAGCCAGCTTCTGGGGGAAACCAGCACTTCCAATTCTAGTGCTGCGAGTTCGAGCGAGAATTCCGCGATCCAGGACGCGGTGAATGCCATCCTGAATTCCGCCACCAATACTTCCGGGAGCGGCATTGATGTGACCTCGACCGTAGACGCCATTCTGGAAATCGACGCGGCCCCGGAGGAGACATTGGACGCCGAAGTGGCGGCTGACAACGCTCAGACTTCCGCCTTGCAAAGCCTCCAAAGCGACATTACCGCCTTCCAGACCAGCCTTCAGGCCCTCATGAATCCCGTTGGGGATTTCGGAGGGTTGTCGGTGAGTTCCTCGAACAATGATCTGGTCAGCGCCACCGCGGCGAATGGGACGGCCGCGGGAACCCACACGGTTACGGTCACCAGCCTGGCCACGACTTCCGCGGATTATTCCGCTGACTTCTCGTCGGCCTCCGCTCAACTCCCCACAGGAACGTTGAGCCTTCAGGTGGGGTCGAACGCCGCAGTGACCATCCCCGTGGACAGCGCCGACAACACCAACACCTTGACGGGCTTGGAGACCTACATCAACAACAACAACCTGGGGGTCAGGGCCTCGGTCATTACGGACAGCTCGGGAACCCGCCTGGCGCTGGAAAGCCAGACCTCCGGCGCGGCGGGCCAGATAACCTTGACCGACAACACCTCGGCGGATTATTCCGGAACCTTCAGCTCGGCATCGGCGACGCTCCCCAGCGGATTATTTGACATCCAGGTCGGCACGAATAAGGCCGCGGTCATCCCCGTAAACAGCGCCAACAACACGAATACGCTCACCGGTCTGGCGTCTTACCTTAATCAGCAAAACCTGGGGGTTACGGCCTCGGTGGTTACCACCGCCTCGGGAGCCAGCCTGGCGCTGATCCCGCAGAGTTCCGGCGCGGCGGGAGTGATTACCATTTCGAACGACACCACGGGCAACGGCAACGGGATGGGTTTCCCCACCCTGTACAATCCCGCCAGCCCACCGGCCGAAAACGGCATGGGTTTTGGCAATCCTGTGCAGGGGAAGGATGCCGTGCTTAACGTGGACGGTATCCCCGTCGACAGCGCCACGAACACGGTCACGGGGGTTATTCCGGGTGTGACCCTGACTTTATCCGGCGTGACTACATCGGGACAGACGGACAACCCGGTCACCCTTCAGATTTCTCCCAATTTGACCCCTATCGCCACGGACATCAACAATTTCGTCAGTAGCTGGAACACGTTGATCCAGGCGGTCAATGCGGGCATTCAAACCAACCCGACCACCGGCGTGGCCGGCACCTTGGCGGGAGACATGTCGGTTGACTTTGTGCAACAACAGTTGCTGTCTGCCCTCAGTTCCAGCATGTCCGGGATCAATGGCATCGTCAATTTGCAGTCGATGGGGATTCAAATGCAGGACGATGGGACGCTGTCCGTGGACAGTCCGACCCTGAACAACGCCCTGCAAAATAACTTTTCCGCCGTGCAAGGCCTGTTCCAGTCCACTTCCAGCGTGGGCCAGACGATCCAAAAGAGTCTTACCGCCCTGACCAATACGGCCACCGGCGCCTTGAACGTGGACATGAACGGCATCGCCAATGAGGTGACCGACCTCAACAACCAGATCAGCGATTTTCAGTTGCAACTCCAGGCCACGCAGAAACAACTTACGGCAGAATATACCACCATCAATACGACGCTCGAGCAACTGCCCCAAACGCTGGCTTCGATAAACAGCCAACTGAATGCTCTCAATCCTCCGAGTTCAAAATCATGAGGCGCCCGATGAGACACCCTGCCCTTGCCTATCGTCAACTCTCCGTCCAAAGCGCCACGCCCTTGGGCTTGGTCGTAATGCTTTACGATGGCGCGATCACGGCCCTGCGCGGGGCGCTAACCGCCATCGAGGCCCACGACATTTCGAAGAAATGCGCCCATCTGAACCGTGCCCAGGCGATTATCATGCAGCTCGAGGGTACCCTGAACTTTGAGCAGGGAGGGGAAGTGGCCCAGACCCTCAAGGCCTTGTACGTGTACGCTCGCGCCCAAATGCTGAAGGCCAACATCGAAAACTCCCCGGAGATTCTCCGCTCGCTGATTGAGAAAATCTCGACCGTCCGCGAGGCTTGGTACGAGGCGGATCACCAGCCGTCACCTTCCGGCCCGACCCCTGCCCGGCGAAGATTCCCATCGGGAAGCGTCTGAGACGCAGCCCGCGCAGCAACCTTCCCCCTCAAGGCGCGCCAGCGAGGATTCCCCTTACGCGTCTTCACCCCCTCCGGAACCAGGCTCCTGGCGGGTGTCGGCCTGAGAAAGAAATCTAAAATCAGACTAAAAGACCGACGTTAGAACGTCAGGTCCAGCGATGGCGAGGCTTGTCCAACTTCGCAACCCGAAGGGGTAGTACTGGGTTGTCATGGGCAGTAATGGGTTGTCAAGGGATTGGTGTGACGCTGAATTCCCCTCGAAAAAACCTTCATGACGGAAATCATTATGCCGATAACAAGGGATGTGTCAGCACGGAATGGTTTTCCATCGAGCGTAAGGTGCGTTGCTGGCCACAGCGGCCACGCCGAGAATTTGGGAAGATGTCAAAGTGGGAGAATAAGACTCTAATCGCAGTCGAGAGCTGTGACCTCACTGCGGAGACTCGATCCGGTCCGTGTAATTGCGGGTTGAATCAGAGGGAGAAAATCAGCAATGGGTGACATGGACGACATCGTTAAAGACTTCCTCGTCGAAAGCAATGAGAACCTCGACCAGCTTGACCGGGACTTGGTAACTCTAGAAAAAGACCCGACGGCTCGGGAGGTTCTCGCCAGCATCTTCCGGACGATTCACACCATCAAGGGCACAAGCGGCTTCTTGGGATTCTCCCACTTGGAGTCCGTCACCCACGTGGGCGAGAACCTCCTAAGTCAGTTGCGCGACGGTCACCTCCTTTTGAATGGCGAGATGACTTCCGGGCTTCTGGCCATGGTGGATGCCGTTCGCAAGATCCTCGTCAGCATCGAAAGCACCGGTCAAGAAGGGGAGGGTGACTACACTTCCCTCATCGAAACGTTGACCCGTTTGCAAGGGGGTGAAAAGAAAAAAAGAAGACCGCCCCGGTGGTTGCGACCCCGCCAACTCCCCCCGCCGACTTGTTGCCTGAGCCGCCCGCCGTGTCACCTTCTCGCCCTGCCGACTTGCCGCCAGCGCCGCCCGCCCCGGAGGAACTGACTCGAGAGCCGGTGAATGGTGATCCCGCTTTGCCGCTGGGAGAAATGTTGGTACAAGCCGGCCGGACTAATCCTGAGGAAGTCAACGAGGCTCTGAAGCTCCAACATGACGGGGACGCCCGCCGCCTTGGCGAAATCCTTGTGGAAAAGGGCGCCGCCAAGCCCGCTGCCGTGCAGGAAGCGTTACAGGTCCAGGCGGAAGCACGCGCTCCAGCCCTTTCCGATAGCAACATTCGTGTCGACGTGGGCTTGCTGGACAAGCTGATGAATCTGGTGGGGGAACTGGTGCTGGCCCGCAACCAGATCCTGCAGTTTTCCTCGACGCAGCAGGATACGAGCTTCCTCAACACCTCCCAGCGCTTGAACCTCATCACCACCGAACTGCAAGAAGGCGTCATGAAGACGCGCATGCAGCCTATCGGCAACATCTGGAGCAAGTTCCCCCGCGTGGTCCGCGACCTGGCCACGTCTTGCGGGAAACAGGTCAATATTGAGATGGAGGGCAAGGAGACGGAACTCGACAAGACCATCATCGAGTCGATCAAAGATCCCCTCACCCACCTCGTCCGCAATGCCGTCGATCACGGCGTGGAGATACCGGAAAAGCGCTTGGCCGCGGGGAAACCCCCCGAGGGTCACCTCCTCCTGCGGGCCTTCCACGAAGGGGGGCAGGTCAATATTGAAATCTCCGATGATGGCGCGGGGATTGATTTGGAACGCGTCAAACAGAAGGCCTTGGAAAAGGGCCTGATCACACCTGACCAGGCAGCCCGCCTGAGCGACCGCGAATTGTTGAATCTGCTCTTTCTCCCCGGATTTTCGACGGCCGAGAAAGTCACGAACGTTTCGGGTCGCGGCGTGGGCTTGGACGTTGTGAAAACCAACATCGAGAAAATTGGTGGCACGGTCGATATTCAAAATCGGGTTGGTCAAGGCACCACCTTGAAGATCAAGATTCCCCTGACCCTGGCGATTATCCCTGCCCTCATCGTTACCAGCGGTGGCGACCGCTACGCGATTCCGCAGGTGAGTCTGTTGGAACTCGTCCGCCTGGAAGGGGAGCAGGCTCGCAAAGGCATCGAGAAGATCCACGGCGCGGCGGTCTATCGCCTGCGCGGAAAACTGCTGCCCCTGGTGAACCTAAACCACGAACTGCGCGTGGAGGAGAACGTAAAAGGATCGGATCAGATAGTAGCCCCGGAAGGATCCCGCACGTTCGCCGGAGCAGGGTCTGACACGCAGGCACTGGACTTTACTTCGGCTCGCAGCAAGCACCTACTTTGGAAGTCAAGGTTACGGGATTTCCTGGATGGCAAGGCCACGCTGACCATAAATGAGGCCAGCTCCCACAAGGACTGCGCTCTGGGAAAGTGGTTGTATTCCTCCGGATTAGAGCAGTTCGGCAAGCTGCCGGAAATGCGGCAGTTGGAGGCCCTGCATCAGCAGTTTCATGGGGCAGTTCGAGAAGTCATTTCTTCTAAAACCTCGGGCGATGCCGCGCGCTCTGAGCGGGAGCTCGCGCGGGTTGAATCACTCTCGGCACATATCGTCTCCCTCCTGACCGGACTCGAACGCCAAATGGCAGAAAACCACGCTGTCAACATTGTCGTTTTGCAGGCGGATGACCGGCATTTTGGCTTGATCGTCGATGAAATCAACGACACGGAAGAAATCGTGGTCAAACCCCTGGGCAAGCAACTCAAAGGGATTTCCACTTTCGCTGGAGCAACCATCATGGGAGACGGTCAAGTAGCTCTCATCCTGGATGTCCTCGGGCTGGCGCAACGGGCCAATGTGGTTTCCGAGGTTCGCGATCGAGGCGTGGGGGAGAAGACCGCTGAAACGGAGTCCCGGCACGACGACGGGGAATCGCTCCTGCTGCTGGGAGGGCCGGATGATGGTCGGATGGCCATGCCCCTCTCCCTCGTGGCGCGCTTGGAAGAGTTCGCCCAGCACCGCCGTGGAGAAAGCGGAGGGGCGGCACGTGGTTCAGTATCGAGGTCAAATATTGCCTTTAATCCACCTCTCCTCCGCGCTCACGGAGCGCCGCCAGGAACCCCGTAATTCCGGCCCGTCTGTGCCCGCAGCGGAAGACGAGAAGATCCAGGTCGTGGTGTACACCGACCAGGGCCGCAGCGTTGGGCTCGTCGTGGACCGCATTCTCGACATCGCCCACGAGGCAGTCAAAATCCAGAAACACTCCGGCCGCCACGGAACTTTGGGCACCATGGTCGTCCAGGGCCGAGTCACAGAACTGCTCGATGTGAAAGGCATTATCACCACGGCCGACCCGAACTTCTTTCAGGAAGCCGTGGCGGCCTAAAAGAAAAAATGTGCTGGGGGCTGGGGCTAGGGACTGGGAAAACCCCAGAACCCAGCGCCGAGCCCCCGGACCCCAGGAGAGAGCTTATGGCAGGGAAGAAACAGTTTTCCACCTTTGTGGTTGACCAACTCCTCTTTGGCGTGGGAGTAGAGAAAGTCCAGGAGGTCATCCGCTACCAGGAAATGACCCGCGTTCCCTTGGCGCCTACGGTGGTGAAAGGCCTCATCAACCTGCGCGGCCAGATTGTTACGGCCGTTGACCTGCGACGCCGGCTGGGCCTGCGCGAACGCGCCGCTGCCGACCTCCCCATGAATGTGGTGATCCGTCACGAGGACGGTGCGGTGAGCCTGCTCGTCGATGAAATTGGGGATGTCCTGGAAGTCGAAGAAGAAACCTTCGAGTTGCCTCCCGGTACGCTCGCGGGAGAGGCGCGGGAGCTTATTCGCGGGGTTTACAAACTGAAAGACGCGTTACTGATTGCTTTGGATACGGACAAGATGCTGAATCTGGTGACGACTGCCGCAAGAGGCGCTTAGCCAGGAAAACAAACTAAATGGAGGATCAAATGAAGAGAGAACCAACTCTACAGAAGAAGAACGAAAGCGTTGATGAGTTGAGTGCCTTCGCGGCTGAAATGAAAGCCATGAGCGATGCACACAACGCCGGGGACATCGATGTGGCAAATGCCCGAGGAGAAGTTCGAGGGCATCTACAAGACGATGGCCAAGGGTGTCAATGACATGGTTAACGGCCATATTACCGTGAAGAAGAAGGCGATGGCCTGCGTCGCGGAGTTTGCCAAGGGGAACTTCGATGCGGAACTCGAAAAGTTCCCCGGCAAAAAGGCATTCATCAACGAAAACATCGAGCTCCTGCGATCGAACGTCAAGGCATTTATTGCCGACATGGAACGGATGTCCAAGGAACACAACGCCGGGGACATCGACGTGGTGATCCCCGAGGACAAGTTTGAGGGCGCTTACCGCGTCATGGCCAAGGGTGTCAACGACATGGTTCACGGCCACATCAGCGTGAAGAAAAAGGCCATGGCCTGCATCTCTGAATTCAGCAAAGGCAACCTTGAGGCGGAACTCGAGAAGTTCCCCGGCAAGAAGGCGTTCATTAACGAGAACATTGAGCGTCTGCGTGCGGCGGTCAAAGCGCTGATCGCTGATGCTGACCTGCTGGTGAAGGCGGCGGTCGAGGGCAAACTGGCGACGCGCGCCGATGCCTCCAAGCACCAAGGCGACTACCGCAAGATCGTGCAGGGCGTGAACGATACCCTCGATGCCGTGATTGGCCCCCTGAACGTGGCGGCCAAGTACGTGGACCAGATTTCGAAAGGGGACATCCCGGCGAAGATCACCGACACTTACAAGGGCGATTTCAACGAAATCAAAAACAATCTGAACATGTGCATCGATGCCGTGAACGCGCTGGTGGCGGATGCCAACCTGTTGTCCAAGGCGGCGGTGGAAGGCAAGCTGGCAACCCGCGCCGACGCCTCCAAGCACCAGGGCGATTATCGCAAGATCGTGCAGGGAGTGAACGATACCCTGGATGCCGTGATTGGGCCGTTGAACGTGGCCGCCAAGTACGTGGACGAGATTTCAAAGGGAAACATCCCGGCGAAGATTACGGACACTTACAAGGGCGACTTCAACGAGATTAAGAACAACCTCAATGCGTGCATTGATGCGGTCAATGCTCTGGTCGCGGATGCCAACCTGTTGTCCAAGGCGGCGGTCGAGGGCAAACTGGCGACGCGCGCCGATGCCTCCAAGCATCAGGGTGACTACCGCAAGATCGTGCAGGGTGTGGACGATTGCCTGGACGCGGTGATTGGACCCTTGAACGTGGCGGCCAAGTACGTGGACCAAATCTCGAAGGGAGACATCCCGGCCAAAATCACGGACGCTTACAAGGGTGACTTCAACGAGATCAAGAACAATCTGAACATGTGCATCGATGCCGTCAACGCCCTAGTGGCCGAGGCCAGCGCACTGGTGAAGGCGGCCGGGGAAGGCAAGCTGGCGACGCGCGCCGACGCCACGAAGCACCAGGGCGACTACCGCAAGATCGTCCAGGGAGTCAACGAGATGCTGGACGCCATCCTGCTCCCCATCGGCGAAGGCAACCGCGTTCTGGCCCAGATCTCCAAGCGGCAAGATCGACGAGCTGATCGCGCAAACCTACAAGGGCGACCACGAGAAGATGAAGCTCGCCGTGAACACCGTCGCCATGGTACTGCAAGGTTTGCAGAAGGAACTGGCGGGGCTGACCGAGGCGTCGCGTCAGGGACAACTTTCGGAACGGGGCAAACCCGACCAGTTCCAGGGCGCTTACGCGGGCATCGTGAAGGGTGTCAACGAGATGCTGGATGCCATCCTGCTGCCCATCGGCGAAGGCAACCGCATTCTGGCCCAGATCTCCAATGGCAAGATCGACGAACTGATCGCCCAAACCTACAAGGGCGACCACGAGAAGATGAAGCAGGCTGTAAACAACGTCGCCACCGTCGTGCAAGGCTTGCAGAGGGAGCTGGCGCGGCTGACCGATGCCTCACGTGAAGGACAACTCTCGGAACGTGGCAAAGCCGACCGGTTCCAGGGCGCTTACGCGGGTATCGTGAAGGGCGTCAACGAGATGTTGGATGCCATCCTGCTGCCCATCGGCGAAGGCAACCGCATTCTGGCCCAGATCTCCAACGGCAAGATCGACGAACTGATCGCGCAAACCTACAAGGGCGACCACGAGAAGATGAAGCAGGCCGTAAACAACGTCGCCACGGTCGTGCAAGGCTTGCAGAAGGAGTTGGCGCGCCTGACCGAGGCATCGCGTGACGGACTACTCTCGGAACGTGGCAAACCCGACCAGTTCCAGGGCGCTTACGCGAGCATCGTGAAGGGCGTCAACGAGATGCTGGATGCCATCCTGCTGCCCATCGGCGAAGGCAATCGCATTCTGGCGCAGATCTCCAACGGCAAGATCGACGAACTGATCGCCCAAACCTACAAGGGCGACCACGAGAAGATGAAGCAGGCCGTGAACAACGTCGCCGCTGCGCTGCAAGGTATGGCGGGGGACGTCAACGCGCTGGTGAAGGCCTCGATGGAAGGCAAGTTGGCGACCCGCGCCGACGCCTCCAAGCACCAAGGTGAGTTCCGCAAGATCGTGCAAGGCGTCAACGAGATCCTGGACCTGGTCATTGCGCCAGTACAGGAAGCCGGGGGAGTGCTGCAAAAGGTTGCCGCTGGGGATCTGACGGCACATGTCGAGGGCAACTACCAGGGTGACCATGCGCGCATCAAGGACGACATCAACGTCATGGCCGACAAACTGTCGGAGAGCATGGGGCAGATTAGCCATAACGCCCAGACTCTGGCCAGTTCTTCTGAGGAGCTTTCCGCGGTCAGCGCGCAAATGAGTTCCAACGCGGAAGAGACTTCCAGTCAAGCCAATGTCGTCTCGGCAGCCAGTGAGCAGGTCTCCAAGAACATCCAGACCGTGGCGACGGCGACCGAAGAGATGAGTGCCAGCATCAAGGAGATCGCCAAAAGCGCTACGGAAGCGGCCAAGATTGCGACTGCCGCGGTGCGGACGGCAGAAAGCACCAACGCCACGGTCGGCAAGCTCGGCGAATCCAGCGCTGAAATCGGTCAGGTGATCAAGGTCATTACTTCCATCGCGCAGCAGACGAACCTGCTGGCCTTGAACGCCACCATCGAGGCGGCACGGGCCGGCGAGGCAGGCAAAGGCTTTGCGGTGGTTGCCAACGAAGTGAAGGAGCTGGCCAAGGAGACCGCCAAGGCGACCGAGGACATCAGCCGGAAGATCGAGGCGATCCAGGGAGACACCAAGGGAGCCGTGGAGGCTATTGGGCAGATTACCACCATCATCAACCAACTGAACGATATCTCCAACACGATTGCCAGTGCGGTGGAGGAACAAACCGCCACCACCAACGAGATTACTCGCAATGTGGGTGAAGCCGCCAAGGGAAGCTCACAAATTGTCGAGAATATCGTATCGGTGGCCACGGCCGCGAAGAGCACTACGGAAGGGGCAACCAACACCCAGACGGCCGCGCAGGAATTGGCCCGCATGGCGGCAGAACTCCAGCGGCTGGTGGGACAATTCAAATTCGACGAGGCCGGAAGCGGTGCCGGGACTGCGGAAGTTCGCCCGACGCCTAAACAGGTCCGCGAAGCGCAATTGGCCAGCCGGGCCAAAGCCCAGCCGGGCGTTACCACTCGCCTCCAGTAAGGAAACAACCTGGCCCTAGCGGGCAGAGAGGGGTTCGGGATGCTCGCAGAGAATCTCGAACCCCTCTTGGTTTGTGAGTGGAGCTTGAAGAGATTAACCGTCTCCGGCGAGGAAATTATAAGTGGCCTTCACTTTTTTCTTTCGCGATCAACGCGTGCTGGACTCCATCGTGCAACATGTAGTACCTAGCGTCCCGGGGGGCAACATCATTCGAGTATGGGACGCCGGTTGTGCCAGCGGTGAAGAGGCCTACTCCGTGGCGATGTTGTTGTTTGAGAATTTGTGGCCCTTCGCCTGCGACAACCTGCGCATCGATGCCACGGACATCGAGGAAAACAGTCAGTTTGCGAACACGATTGCCTCGGGAATGTACGCCAGCGAACTGTTGAAGGGCAGTCCTCATCAAGAGTTGCTGGCCAAGTATAGCGCCCCTGCGGCCCGCGCCGGCTATGTGGAGTTCGACGCCGCGCTGCGCAATTGCATCTTCTACCAACGGCACGATTTACTGTCACTCCGGGCCATTGGCAACAATTTCAACGTGGTCGTGTGCAAAAACGTCCTGTTGCACTTTGCATACGATCAGCGCGTGGAAGTCATCAAGATGTTTCACGAGGCCCTCTCCCCCGGCGGTTATCTGGCGCTCGACGAACTCCAGGAACTCCCCGCCGAAGTGGCGCCCCTGTTTTACCGGGTCGTGGCCGACGGCAAGTTATGCCGAAAAGCCGAGAGTGCGTGATGAGAATTACTCTCCTCCACGGCAACCAACAGAACTACTCCTGCAACGCCTACCTAGTGCGCGGAGACTCGAATGAGCGGGACGATGTCAACACCTTGGTGGATGTGGGCATCGACGGTTCGATCTGTGGCGAAATTGAAAACCTGTGCACCGGGATCGGGAAGAAAAAGGTGGCGCAGGTCGTGTTAACCCATGGCCACTACGACCACGCCGCCGGCCTGGGCGCGGTCGTGGCCTGCTATCACCCGCAGGTATATGCCTTTGCGCCGGGCGGGCAGGTCGATGTCCTATTGGTTGACGGCCAGTTTCTCCGCCTGGGTGACCGCGAGTTTGAGGTCCTGCATACTCCGGGACATTCGGAGGATTCGATTTGTTTGTACTGTGCGGAGGAACGAACCCTCTTCGCCGGAGATATGCCGCTCGATGTGAAAACACCGGGAGGTTCCTATCCGGGGGAACTGCTGGCTTCGCTGGAAAGAATCGCCAGCCGCGACGTGGCGACAGTTTATGCGGGGCATGCCAACCCCCTAACCTCAGGGGTTGCGGAGTTGCTGAGCAGGACGATCCGGAACATTCGCCAAAGCAACCTCAGTTACAGTTACAGGGGTGGTGCCGCAACACCCAGGTTACCCCCGAGTGGGGAGGGAAAAATAGGCCTCCCCGCGCGGGACGAGGATTAGAAGGAAAGGAAACGAAGTGTGGCGGAGTGGTCAGGCTATAACCCGCGGAAGGCTGGTACTTTCACGCCAGGCTCCCCAACCCTCGCACGGCCAGCGCGATCAACCAGCGTAGGGCAGTGTGGAGGATGGCAGGACAAAGCAGGTAGTCAATATGGCTGTGGCAACTAAAGTCCCCGAAATTCTTCCCTGGAAGCAGGCGTACAGCCCGCGGGCGCACCTATTTTTCTGCCAACGTTGATAACTATGTGGTTAACCACCAGTTCAAAGACCTTAAGCAGGTGCCGGTTGTGGTTGCCTGGAGTGTGGCCAAGGAATACGCCGAATCCCAGAACATGCAATTCTCAACTCCGAGCTTGCAGCCCCGGAACCCCAGAAACGCACCGGACGCCTTTGAGAGAACGGCTCTATTGGCCTTTGCTGCGGATTCGAGTCTGAAGGAATACTTCAAGCACGAGGTTGTGAATGGGCAGGAAACGCTCCGCTACGCTCAGCCCGTTCGGCCGACGACAGACTGCCTCATCTGCCATGGCGATCCGGCAGGTCAAAAAGACCCCTTCGGTTACCCAAAAGAGGGGATGAAAGCGGGCGATCTGCGCGGGGTCTTTGTGGTGACGGCACCCCTGACCGCGATACAGGCTGCGTCCTCAGCGAACAGTCTAACCCTTCTGTTCATCAGCGGAGTGACGTTGTTGGTGGCCGTCCTGGTGGTGTTTTTCGTCGTCACCTCGGCGACCCAACCGCTCCAGGCCGTGGTGGGCCGAATTAAGGACATCGCCGAAGGCGAGGGCGATCTCACTCAGCGTCTTGACCAGGATCGACAGGATGAAATTGGCGAACTCGCCGGCTGGTTCAACACCTTTTTGGAGAAACTGGAAGGGATCATCGCGCGCGTGGCGGGCAACACGCTGGGCGTAGGGAGCGCCGCCGAGGAGCTCACGGCGGTAAGCCAACAGATGAGCGCCACTGCGGAAGAGACGGCGACTCAGTCCAACGTGGTTTCGGCTGCGGCAGAGCAGGTCACGCAAAACCTGCAAACCGTGGCGACCGCAACGGAAGAGATGAGCTCCAGCATTAAGGAGATTGCCAGGAACGCCAATGACGCGGCTCGGGTGGCAACTTCTGCCGTCAGGACGGCTGAAATCACTACCGCCACGGTGGCCAAGCTGGGCGACTCAAGCGCTGAGATTGGGCAGGTGATCATGGTCATTAACTCCATTGCGCAACAAACGAACCTTTTGGCTCTCAATGCCACAATTGAGGCGGCGCGCGCGGGTGAAGCGGGCAAGGGTTTTGCGGTGGTGGCCAATGAGGTAAAGGAGCTGGCAAAGGAGACTGCCAAGGCGACCAAGGATATCGGCCAGAGGATTGAGGCGATTTAGGGAGACAGCAAGGGAGCGGTTGAGGCCATCGGGCAGATCAGTGGCATTATCAATGAGATCAATGATATTTCCGGCACCATCGCTAGCGCGGCGGAGGAGCAAACCGCCACCACCAATGAGATTGCTCGCAACGTGCAAGAAGCGGCGCGAGGTGGTTCACAGGTGGCCGAGAACATTGTCGCAGTGGCCCAGGCAGCCAAGAGCACGACACAAGGCGCCAACGACACGCAAACGGCTGCCGGGGAGCTGGCTCGCATGGCCAATGAACTTCAACGTGTGGTCGGGCACTTCAAGTTTGACGAAAACGTAAAAGGAGGTGCGACTTCCGGATGCCGTCTACCCGGCGGGCCGGGACAGGATCCGCACTTGGCAAGCCTCCTGAATCCTCACGGTACTCCGGTTTCAACCCGGATCCAATAGCCGCTGGGGGGACCCCGTGGGCCGGGGAGGGTCACGGGAACCTACAGTAAACCTTTTGCCTTTAATGGCCGAAGGGATAATAGAAAGGATGAATCGCCATGGGAGGGAGCTTTCGTGCGCGCACTCATAATTGACGACTCAAAAGCCATGCGGAGTATCTTGGGCAGAATGCTCCGGGGGCTGGAGTTTGAAGTCATCGAAGCGGCTAATGGCCGGGAAGCTATGGAGCGACTTCAAGCCCTCGGAAAGGTCGACTTGGCCCTCGTAGATTGGAACATGCCGGAAATGAATGGCTTCGAGTTCATTCGCGCCGTTCGGGCCGAGCACATGTATGACGGGGTGCTCCTGATGATGGTGACCACCGAAACCGAAATGGAAAACGTAGTTCGAGCCCTCGCGGCGGGAGCTAACGAGTACGTCATGAAACCCTTCACCCAGGAAGTTATTATGGAGAAACTGCGGATCTTCGGGATGGCAGGTTCTTAGTTTATGCCCAAAATCAGAATTCTGGTGGTCGATGACTCCGTGGTCGTTCGGCGCATGGTCAGTGACGTGCTGGCAGGTGATCCGCAGCTCGAAGTGGCGGGCATCGCCGCTAACGGGAGAATTGCGCTCGCGAAGATTCCCCAGGTCAACCCGGATATCGTCATCCTGGACGTGGAAATGCCCGAACTGGATGGAATCGGCACGCTGGTGGAGATCCGCAAATCGCTTCCTAAGCTCCCCGTGATCATGTACAGCACGCTTACCCAGCGCGGTGCGGAAGCCACCCTGGAAGCGCTCTCCCGGGGCGCCACGGACTATGTCACCAAGCCCTCTAACGTCGGAAGTGCCGCCCAGGGGTTGGAGTGCATCCGGACGCAATTAATTCCTAAGATCAAGGCGATTTGCGGGGGTACCGTGGGGGTCGCCAATCCCTCCCCTCTGGGTGCAACCATTTTTCCCAAGACGCTGCTGCCGCGCATGGCCTTCCCTCGTCGGGAAGAACGCATCGACATGGTTGCCATTGGGGTATCCACCGGCGGGCCCAATGCCCTTGCCAATCTCATTCCGACCCTCCCGCGTGACCTCCCCGTCCCCATGGTCATCGTTCAACACATGCCACCCGTCTTTACACGCCTCTTGGCGGAGCGCTTGGCTGCGAAGTCGCAAATTGGTGTGGAAGAGGGTCACCCGGGAGCCGTCGTGGAGCCTGGCTGCGCTTACATCGCTCCCGGCGATTACCATATGGTCGTCGCGAGCGACCACAATCAGGTGACGCTTCGCACCTACCAGGGACCGCCGGAGAACTCCTGCCGCCCCGCAGTAGATGTGCTTTTCCGTTCGGTCGCCGATGTCTATAAACCGCACGCCCTCGCCGTGGTGATGACCGGCATGGGCCAGGATGGCCTGCGAGGTTGCGAACATATCCGCGAGGCGGGTGGGCAAATCCTGGCGCAGGACCAGGCGACCAGCGTGGTTTGGGGAATGCCCGGCTTCGTGGCGAACGCCGGTCTGGCCGATAAAGTTCTGCCCCTGGAGCAACTGGGGATGGAGATCGTTCGCCGGGTTCGAGGCGGCAGGGAATCGGCCAGGGAAGGCAAATCTGTCCTCCGGACGGAAGAGTCGAGTATTCCAAGATGACCCTCAGCCTACCCGAATTCAACTACGTCCGCCGCCTGGTCCTCGAGCAAGCGGCGATTGTGCTGGAGGAGGACAAGGGATATCTGGTTGAATCCCGCTTGCTGCCGTTGGCCCGTCGCGAGGGGATCGCTTCCCTTGACCTCCTGGTTCAAAGGTTGCAGGCCGAGCCCTTTCACGGCTTGCACCAGCGGGCCGTGGAGGCTATGACCACGAACGAAACCTCGTTCTTTCGGGATTTCAATCCCTTCGAGGCCCTCAAGAAGTCCGTGCTGCCGGATCTTATCGCCCGGCGAGCGGCGGAAAGAGAGTTGAGCATTTGGTGTGCTGCCAGCTCTTCCGGACAGGAACCCTACAGCCTGGCCATGCTGATCCGCGAGAATTTTCCCCAGCTCGTGAGCTGGAAGATTCGCATCCTGGCAACGGATCTCTCCACGGATATCCTCGCTCGGGCGCGTGAGGGACACTATAGCCAACTCGAGGTGAACCGCGGCCTTCCCGCCAGCCTGCTGGTTAAATACTTTCAAAAGCGAGGCTGCGATTGGTATTTGCGGGACGACATTCGCCACATGGTGGATTACCAGATCGTAAACCTGGCCAGCGCTTGGCCATTCCTGCCGCCGATGGACCTCGTGATGATGCGAAACGTGCTCATCTATTTTGGTATCGGGACCAAGAAAGAAATCCTCGCCAAGGTCCGCAGGGTTTTGAAGCCCGACGGCTATTTCTTCCTCGGCGCAGCGGAGACCACCTTCAGCATCGATGATTCCTATGAGCGCGTTCAGTTCGAACGCGCAACCTGTTATCGAGTGCGAAAAACCTAGGGAGCTACCATGCTGGTGACCGAAGGAGATTTTTACGGGATTATCCAAGACACGTGGAACTCCACCTTGGGATTCCAAGTTGACCGTGCCACGTCGGCGGAGTCTTGTGCGATCGGGGCATTTACGGTGTGCGTTAAAATCACGGGCGCGTGGGATGGAGAAGTGCGCCTGTACTGCTCCTCACCGCTGGCTCGGTCCATCGCGGCCGCCATTTTCCAAGTGGAAGCCGATAACGCCGGGAGCGACGAAATCCTCGACGCCTTGAGCGAGCTCATCCACATTGTCGGTGGAAACCTGAAGGCCTTGCTGCCCCAACCTGTCACCCTTTCGCTTCCTTCCCTTCCTGACCCCACCAACTGGGCGCAAACCACGCCGCAATGGCAAATGGTCCATCGGCTAACGCTGATGAGTGAGGGCCACCCCTTCATCGTGAGTCTTTTGGGAGATCTTTCCGCCGCGGCAAAAGTGGGGACTCCAGCCCCCGCGGTTAGCCGCTGGCCGGCGGAAAACCCGTAGGTGCGGTGGGCGCGCCGCACCCCAGCGGGGGGATTTGCGGCACAGGCGGACGCTTCCCGGATATTTCCTCCGCGGAAGCGCCGGCCCTGGCAATGATATCGATGGGAATTTATCCCGCGAAGAAGCGAGCCCCGCAGTGGGGGCCGCCCGCCGGCAGCGGGAGCTCGGAACCCTTGCCGCGAAGCAGCTCGCCGCGCCGATTTGCCGGCGTGGGGGCCGCTCCCCTACGCGCTGGTGGTTTTGGCGAAACTGCTGATCGCCTTGGCTTCATCGTCGTGCACGTCAAAGACTGTATAGAGTTTAGTAATTTGCAGAAGGTCATGAACCTTCTTGGTAAGGTTTAGAAGTTTCAAGGACCCGCCCTGCTTCGAGACGCCCGTGTAGGCGCTCACCAATTCGCCGATCCCAGAACTGTCGATGTAGGTGACGTCGGCAAGGTTCAACAAAATATTCTTGTTGCCCTTGCTCAGCTCGTTGCGGATCAGTTCCCGCAACTGCGTGCATCCTTCCCCCAAAGTGATTCTGCCGCTGACATCGACGACCGTCACGGAATCAACTTGTCGTATTGTGGCTTTCATGCTCACGGTCGGTTCCTCCTTGTTTAGTCTGAATTCCGGAACTTAGGCGTTTGACCATGGTCACTTCCGTCCCTGCGCCTTTGACACATTCCACCTGGAAATCGTCCATGAAGGTGCGGATCAGGAAGATTCCGCGACCCGGACACATTCAACAGATTCTCATTTTCCAACGGATCGGGGACGTGTTTCGGATCGAAACCGTTTCCTTGGTCCCGGATGCGTATTTCCAGCCGGTCGCGAAGAATTTTGAACTGCAACCAGACGCTCTTGCTGGAATCATTCTTATTGCCGTGCCAGATGGCATTAATCATCGACTCGTGCACGGCCATTTCAATGCGGTGCTGATCGTCCTCATCGAATCCTGCGGTGCCGGCCACGCGGCGGGTAATTTCCTCCGCCACCTCAACATTCTTGAGGTCACTTTCCAGTGTCACCTCGACGACGCTGCTTTCAGGAGTCATAGAGTCCGGGAGGGGACGCAAGTCCCTTAACTCAAGTTACCCCAGCGGTGCGGGAAAGTCAACGCGCGCCTTGACTTTCTTTCGGCCCTCGAGGCTTCTGATCTCCCGGGCCACCTTCGTCCGCAGGGTGGGATGGCGACCCCCAGGCTGGCCCGAGCCTTCCCGGGCACTGCCGCGCCGGACCGTGAATGCGCTGAATTCCGCCTCATCGATTCCCTTTGGCTGACCGAACGTCATGCCTCCGGAGAAGGCTTCCAACCCAAGCTCGATTCCATCCCCACGCCACGCAAAACGGCGTAGAGAATAATCGAACCATCTCCTCCCGTCAATGATTTCGTCCATGAGGTGATGTCCTCATCTGAACGTAGCGCCGCCATCTCCGATTTCTGGAGTCCGATGGACTCCATCGGAGTCCGCACATCGGACTCGGCGGCTCAATGCCGGCGGGAAGGCGGCACTACTTCGTCCAGGTTTTTGCCCAGGATTCATTAGGGTTGCCCCTCGAGAAATTCCAACTTTCTGAGGTTGGCGATCGCGTCGGGGTTTTGGGGATCAAGCTTCAGGCCCGCCCGGTATTCGCGGATGGCGTCGGCGTTCCGGTTGGAGTCCATGTAGAAAAGTCCCAGCATGAAATGCGCGCGGCTCTCGGCAGGGGCCAGCGCCGCCGCGTCCAGAAAGGCGCGCTCGGCGCCGCGGCGGTTTCCTTTGAGCCATTCCACCAATCCCAGGTCCCAGTACCCCTGCGGAATAGGCTCTATTTCCACGGAGCGGCGCGCTTCCGCCTCCGCCTCAGGCAGTTGCCGCCGGTCAAAATAGAATTCACTCAAGGCAAGGTGCGCCCGCAAATTGAGGGGAGAGAGATTTTCCGCGGCGCGGAGCTGGGCCTCCGCCTCCTGCCACCGGCCCGTGGCTTGGTAAGTTTTCCCCAAGTCCAAATGGGCGTCACTGTAATTCGGCCGGATCGCCAGGGCGCGCCGGAAGAGGGCTTCCGCTTCGGGATAGCGCTTCTGCGTATTGGCCACCAAGCCCAGATTGTGCAGGGCGTATTCGCTGCCCGGCGCCAGGCGCAGGGCGGTGCGCCATTCCCTTTCCGCCGCCGGAATGTTTCCCTGCGCCCAGTATACGGTCCCCAGATTGTTGTGGATGTAATAGGCGTCCGGTGAGACCGCCAGCGTCGCGGTGTAGAAGGTCAGGTTATTCCGCCAGTCGCGATTTCGCGTGACGATGCGAATAACCCCCAGTGTGGCGACGACGCTGGCCGCGAGGGGCAGGGCGATGCGCCATCGGCGGCCGCGAGTGGAAAGCGCATTCCACCAACGCATGCCGGCCCAGCCCAATATCCAGCAGAATCCCACCGAGGCGAGATAGAGATAACGTTCCGCAAACGGGTTGCTGGTCATCCAACGAACATTCAATACCGGGGCGAGCGTAGCCAGCATCCAAACCACTCCGAAAGCCGCTTGCCGGTTGGACTTCCAAAGGACCGCGAACATCAACCCGCAAATCGCCAGGGCCAACGCGCCCCCCAGCGCCCTCGGATAGAGCGCGGCAACCTGGGTGGGAAAAAGGTAATAGGCGCAGAGTTCGGCCGGCCACACGAGTTTCCAACAGTACCGCCCAATCAGCGCCAGGGCCGCAAGCGCCAGCCCGCCGGTCCCGAACATCTCCCGCTCAAGGCTGGGCGCCAGTCCGCCCAGATAGCGGGCGCGGAGCACCAGATAAACCGCGGCGAGCGCCCACAATGCGCCGTAGCGCCGGAATTTCTGGACCTTGGTCGTCTCCGCGTGATCCTCGCGGAAGAAGTGCTCGTACAGCGTGGCAAGTAACGGAAGCGTGAGCGCCTGCTCCTTGGAAAGCAGGGCCAGCACAAAGCTTCCCATCATGGCGATCTGGAGTGGCCCGGAAGACTTGCCGGCGGCGCGCGCGCCGGCGAGGAAAAACCCGAAGGTCAGAAGAAAAAAGAACGCCAACTCCAGTTCGGTGACCGCCGCGATCCAATCCACCGCTTCGCTGTGAATGGGGTGGAGCGCAAAGATGCCTGCCGCCAGGAGGGCCACCGCGGCGGAGCGAAACATTCGGAGCGTGACCAGGAAAACCAGCAGAACCACTCCCGCGTTCGCCAGAAGACTGGCCAGGTGGAATCCCCGCGCGCTCGGCCCGAAAAGCTGGTAACAAAATAGATACCCCAGCGACATCACCGGGCGGTAATAGTTGGTCGAGCCGCGGAAATCGCCCATGAACGACCATACCGAAGAGGTAAAGATCTCCCGCAAGTGATGGAAGTTCTGAATGTAGGGGTTACGCACAACTTGGTCGATATCATCGTAGACAAAGGTGTTGCGCAGAGAGTTGAGATAAGGGAGAACCGCAAGGGCAACGAGGATGAGGAGGTACAGCGCGCCCTGCTTGTTCCGAAGGAGGGTTGGAGATTCTGTGCTCGTCAACGTCGTTGAAGCTGTGGATGAGCGCTCCATTAAGGGGTCTGAAGTCACGGGGCTAAACTCTTTCGCTTCGTTTTAGGCGGCGGTCCTGGAGCAAGTTTAACCAAATCAGCAATAACGAAAGGTAGGGGCGGTTCGCGAACCGTCCCTACGCTTGCCATCAGCGGAATGGCCATCCAGCACTGCTCCGCCGGTAACTTTACTGCCCCACCACCAACAGCGTAAACGAACCGGGAACGGCCTGCGGCCGGGGACGAGGTTGCTCCGCGGTGGGCGCAGGGGCCGGTTTGAATTCCGCGGTCACGAGATAGATACGGTGGGCCTTCACATCCACGGCCATGGTGCGCGCTCCGCGCTGGGTCGGGACGCTCGCGACGGGGGTGAATTTATCCGGCGAGTCTTCGTGAACGAGGGTCAGCGTGCCATCGCCGTTGGAGCTGAAAGCGAGCTGGGTTCCGGGGTCGAAGCCATTGGCGTCCACACCCTGCCCGATGGCGGGGGTCGCCAGCACCTTGCCGGAGTCGGCGTCCATCACCACCATCATCTGGTTATGGCAGCCCGCAAAGAGCCGGTGATGTTCCCGGTCGATCGCCAGTCCCGAGGGTGAATCGCCCGGCGCCAGCGGCCAGCGCGCGGTGATAGTGAGCTTCTGCGAATCGATTTGCAAGAGTTCGCTCTTGTCTTCCAGGTTGTTGTAGACGTGCCCCTGTCCGTCGGCAGCGGCGAACTCGGGCCGGCCGCCCAGGGTAATCGTTCCCGCGACGGTTCCCGAGGCCGCATCGATGGCTGTGGAGTTACCGCCATGACCGTTGAAAGTAAAGACGCGCTTGGAGGCGGGATCGTACACAATGGCGTCAGGCCCCTCACCCGTGGGCGCCGTCCCCAGAACCCTCAGGGTCTTAAGATCGAAAATGGTGACGGTATTGGTGCGGCCGTTGCTCGTGAAGCCCCGGCCGAGTTCCGGCGCGAAGGCGATACCGTGTACGCCCTCCGTGCCCGGAATGTCCCCCACCACAGCATAGCTATCGGCATCTACCACCATCACGTGCGAGCCCCGCGAGATGTAAATGCGGCGCGCGTCACTGTCGCAAATGAGATAGTCCCAGAATCCTTCCCCGCCCAGCACAACTTTCTTGAGTAGATGATAATTTCCATCCCCCGCCGCAAGTGGACGAGCGGAAAACGTGGCTACGCTCAACACGGCCAGGGCCATGGCCCACCCAATTCTTCCCATCGGAATTTTTGCTCCGGTCCTACGCATCTGCTGATCCATAATTCCTCCTGAGGGGAACTCGCCAAACCACCTTGATCCTTGCACGCTTATCCGGTGATGTAGCGGCGAGTTTACCTCGCCCAATGGCGGCGTAAAGCCGCCTCTACATCGAACTGACCCACTACCCGGCAATCAGGGACCCCTTCTGGCCTCTCATCCAGCGACATTCTTTCTCTCTTTCAAGGATTTATCCGGTATGCAACGAAAAGCTGGTCGTTCCCCTTCGAATGGTATTACGGACTCGAGGCGAGCCAGGTTACAAAATATCATTTGCATTCCGCATCGGCTTCAGCGACTATCTCCTGTGCTTTCAACTACATTCAAGGTTATCACCGATAAGTAGTTTATTTTTCTATGACATTCAAGGTTCGGCGAGAATTTGAGCTAAGTCAATTTATTATCTCATTTATTTTCAGAAACATTCAAGGTTATACCTGCATTTAACATCCTTTTTTTCTGTTTTCTTTCTAGCCTATGATGGATCTCGTTAACGGGCATGTTTTCAGTGCCTTGGGTTTTTGCCGCGGCCATCTCTACCCTCCCAATCTTACCCTAAGCTGCTGATTTTTCATTAACATTCAAGGATCGCGAGGGATTTTCTAAGGCATCTTCCTCTCTCGCCTGACGTTTGATCTTCAGCAGCAGGTTGGTCATCCGCCAAATTTCCCGAAAATTCGAGTCTTGCATTCTCCGCATGAGCCGCGCGTGGGGATGGGTAGGCGCAATTTCCGCAGCGCGTTCGTAGGGCGTCGGACCGGCCAGGGACTCCTTGAGGGTGGCCGTGCGCTGGGCCTCGCAAATCTCCACCTGCCGAGTGAGAATGTGCTCGAGAAGCTGCCGTACGGGCTCCCGCGCCTTCCACTCCGCCGGGGTAAAGCGGGAAGGCGGCCCTGCCTCTTCCGCTTTGACCGCGCCGGCCGCTTCGGGTTCTGGAGTCGCATGGACTCCCTCGGAGGTCTGAGATGGGACGGGCGGGTTGTCCGGTGGCTGGCCGGCAACCGGTGCTCGGCGCGGCCGGGGCGGAACGTCGCCGGCGAGGCCAAAGATTTGCTTGATCCTCTGGACGGCGCGCCGCGCCTGCTCGTCGGGGTCGATGCCGTCTTCGCCCGTGCCGGGCGGCTGAAGTTGGAAGAAGAGGGCGAGGGCGATTTCGCCCATTTCCTTCACCACCCCTTCCTGGAGCAAGCTCTTCATGATCTCGAGGTCGTGGGGAGTGGTGATGTAGTACTTCCTCGCCACCGATTGGGCAAGCGACTGCAAACTGGCGGAAGTCATTTTCAGCCGCATCATCTGCGCGTGCACCCGGTCCTCCCGGCTGCGGTTCACGTCCTTGGCCTGCCGCAGTGCGTAGCCTTCCTGCATGCGGTGGGCCCGCTCCATTCCCCAAAAGGCCCGCGCCAAACAGCGGTCCAGGAGCTCCTCAAAGCCATTGGCGGGCGGCCATTTCTCCATCACGGCATTCACCATGGCCTGGAATTCTTCGGGTTTCTCTCCCAGAGCGCGCAACGCTACGGCCTCCGCCTGGGAATAAAACCCGTGGCGGGTGTTGGCGTCGCGAATCCGCTCGCGCCCCCGGGGAGTGGCGGGCCCGTGCGAGCGCCTCCCGTTCTTTTGGCTGGCGGCAATTCGTTCAGCCGTTATTGTCGGTTTCTTGCGGACTGACATGCGAACCTCCATGCATCGAGGATGGGGCGCCGGCCGAGAAGAGGCATAGGCTCGTGCCGCGCCCTCCGGGTCAAGCACAATAGCCTCCAAGATAAAATAGGCGAGGCGGGCGATGGCTGTCAAGAATTTTATTGATTTAAAGGGTAATGATGTCCCATAAAAATAACGGGCAACTTGTCCGAACACAAATACAGCGCCGCCCCCGTGGTTCTGTAGTTTGCCGAGTGAGAATCCAAATCATTAACTCCCAACCCTGCACCCGTCATTCCGGATTCCGAATTCAAGTTTCCAGATTCAAGATCCCGAACGCCGTATCTCGTATCCCGTATCCCGTGTCCCGGACCCCGCGTCCCGAATCCCTAACCCCTAATCCCGTATGCGACACCCCGCGACTTTGACGGAGCGCGGCCGGATGCATTTCCCGCTTGTTTTGTCACCGGCATTATGGTACCAATAGCGGGCCAGTTGGCATCAAACAGTTTCCTCATCGCAAGCGGAAAACCAGGACTGGGAGTACGGACGGGAAGGGTGAGTCACGACCCCACGATTCCAGAGTTTCTGCGAAAGGAGATAAGGGCATGGCATTCTGTGCGAAGTGTGGTGCGCAAATGATCGAGGGAACCACCTTTTGCGCTTCGTGCGGCGCGCCGGTGGGAAGTGCTCCCCCGGCTGCGGCGCCTTCAGCAGCGAGTACCGGGTTGACCTCGAATGTGGCGGGGGCATTGGCATATTTTACCTTCATCCCCGCGATTATTTTCCTGGTGGTGGACCCTTACAAGAATGACAAATTCGTGCGATTTCACTCCTTCCAGTCGATCTTCTATTGTGTCGTGCTGGTTGGATTCAGCATCGTGTGGGCGATCCTCGCGATGATTCTGGGGATCGTGTCAATGGGTTTCCTGGCAGGGGTCATGTTTTTGATCAGCCTGATCATTCACCTGGGGTTCCTGTGCTTTTGGATCTTCCTGATGTACAAGGCGTATCAGGGCCAGTACTACCGAGCTCCGGGCATCGGCGGCTTGGCGGCCAAGCAAGCGGGGATCTAACCCCGGCAAGCAAGGATCAACTCGCGAAAGGGAGGGGGCGGCGCGCCTGTGTCGCCCCTGGCTTTTGCAGGGGCGAGCGGCGCTCACCCCAGGGCCGAACGCCGTTCGGCCCTACAACCTCTCCGCAATTCTTCTTGACAATTACCTGCCACGGGCGCATTTTAGGTGGTTTCGCTCGCCTTGGTGAGGCCGGGCGCGGGGAGAGCGGCCGTCTTACCGTCAGGACTTATGACTGTTCTGGTTTGTTTTCACGATCGGTGTTTCGACGGAGTCTGTTCGGCGGCCGTGTTCACGCGCTTCTACCGGCAGTGCGTCGACGCCAAGGCGGAGTTTCGCTATCATGGCTTGATGCACCGCGCGGGGCAGTTGTTCGATGCCGGACTGTTCGACGCGGACGAGAACGCGATCGTCGATTTCAAGTACTCCAGTTCCGACCGCCTGACGTGGTGGTTCGATCATCACCAGAGCGCCTTTCTTAGCGAAGCGGATGCCGAGCATTTCCGGCGCGACCATAGCGGCAAGAAATTCTATGGGCCCGACTTCCGTTCCTGCACCAAATTCATCGCCGACACCACCCGCGAGCACTTTGGTTTCCGGGCCCCCGACCTGGATGACCTGGTCCACTGGGCCGATTTGATTGACGGGGCCCAATATCCGGACATCCGCACGGCGGTGGAAATGCGCGAGCCCGCCACCCAGTTGACCTTGGTCATCGAAGGGACGAGCGAACCGGACTTCTGCGGGCGCCTGATTCCGGAGCTTCTCTCCCGGCCGCTGCGGGAGATCGTCGCCCTGCCGGAGATCCACAAGTCCTTTGAAGATCTTTACGCCCGACACTTGAAGTCCATCGAACTGATCCGCGCGCGCGCCGAATTGCGCGAGGGCGTGGTTTTCTTTGACGTGGTGGACCAGCACATGGAGGGCTTCAATAAATTCATTCCTTATTATCTTTTTCCCACCGCGGTCTATTGCGTGGGGCTGAGCTCGTCGAAGGAGCGCATCAAGATCGCCGTCGGCAGCAACCCCTGGAACAGTATTCCCAACGCCGTCAACCTGGCGAGCATCTGCGAGCGTTATGGGGGCGGGGGTCACCCCAAAGTGGCAGCGATCTCCCTGCCGCCGCTGGATCTGGAGCGCGCGCATCAGGTGGCCGCGCAGATCGTGCAAGAACTTCGCACCGGCCGGGGTTAGGGATTCGGGATACGGGAATCGGGACACGGGACACGGGATTCGGGACACGGGATTCACCCATGACAACTCTGAGCTCCCGCCGAAAACAGCAAACGCAGGGGCCGAGTCCTGTGCCCCGTGTCCCGTATCCCGTGTCCCTGATCGTGTGCCTTGATACCAAGCGGTGTCTGTGGTAAGAAAGAACAGTCAATTCATGCCACCCGACCGAGCTTCTTGGCGAAATAGGTTGTTCATGGCTGTCTAAATGCGGGGAAGGGACCGGGGCGAAGGGGAAGCCTCTTTGGGGTTGAGTGCGGACTGATTCTCAAGTTGAAGGCATAGCAGCCAAGCGCAGTTTCACTGAGGTTACAGCAGAGCGTGACTGCAACCGGGGAAGGTGAGGGCCGTGGCCGAGACAACGGGTAGTGATGCGAAGGCCATTCACGTGACCTTGTTCGGGATGTCCGATGTGGGTCGCGTCCGCAAGAACAATGAAGATAACTTCGTGGTCTGCAATCTTACCACGGGAGAAGTGGGTTTAACCCCCACGCTCCGCGAGCATGATTTAGGCCCCCGCGGCTCCTTGTTCATGGTGGCGGACGGGATGGGCGGCGAAGCCAGCGGCGAAGTGGCCAGCCAACTCGCCGCCGTCACCATTCCCAAGCGCTTGTATGACAACCTGAAATCGCTGGGGGTGGTCAGCGAGGCCAACTTCGTGATCCTCCTGCGCGAGGCCATCGAGTACGCCAACCAGATCATTTATCAAAAGGCCTTGGCCAATCCGGTTTACCGCGGTATGGGAACCACCACGACGGCGGCAGCGCTTTTCGGCCAGCACCTCTTTGTGGGCCAGGTGGGAGATTCGCGGTGCTACCTCATCCGTAATAAACAGATCAGCCAGTTGACCCGCGACCAGACGTTCCTGAACTACCTGAAGGAAATTGGCGCCGAGTTGCCGGCCGACCCGGAAAAGGACAGCCGCAAAAGCATTCTGACTCAGGCGGTGGGGAGCAGTGAAACGCTGGACGTGAAGGTCACTTACGTCCGGGCGAACCAGGGAGACAGAATTCTGGTGTGTAGTGACGGTTTGTATAACATGGTACCCGAGGCCGATCTGTTGGAGCACGCCAGCCGGGCGGTGGGGCTCTCCGACATCTGTCAAGCCCTCATCGCGGAGGCCAACGCCAAAGGGGGGACGGATAACGTCACCGTGGTCCTGGCGGAGTTTTCGGGGCCGGGACTTCCTCCCCTGGACGCCGGGGCCGTCGAGTGCAAAGAATTCAACGAAGAAGATTTTAAACCGCAAACCTAGGAAGTTGTCCGTCGTCAGTTCTCCGTGGGCCTTGCTGCCTTGCCGGTCAGGGGGCGGGTTAAGAACGGAGAACTCCGAACTGAGGACTGTGCCATGAAATGCCCAACATGCGGCGAAGTCAATGAAGCAGGGTATCGATTTTGCAGGGTTTGCGGCCGTCCTCTGAGCGTGGAGCAATCCCCAGAGCCTACGGTGGCCATGCCCACGGGTCCGAGCAGCGGCGAGCGAACTGTCCCCGCGGTGGCGGTGGTCACTCTTCCCGCTACCCCGCCAGCTTTCCGATTCGTGGCCACTTCGGGACTCCTTTCCGGGCGCACCTTTAGTATCACTTCCAAAGGTCTTCTCGTCGGCCGGGACCAGACCAAATGCCAAATCGTCCTCCCGGACGACCAAATTTCCCGCCAGCACGCCTGGGTGGGCTTGAACGAAGCCGGTCAAGTTGTGCTTCGCGATCGCGATTCCGCCAACGGCTCGTACGTTAACCAAGTGCGGGTTCAGGAAGCGTTTCTCAAGCCCAATGATGAGGTTTCCTTCGGAGCGGGCGGCAAGCATCTGTTTCGCTTGGAGTCGTTCGTTCCAGCGCCTGCCCCGGTGGCGGTGCGCAGGACGGACACGGATCTTGGGGATGCGCAGGTTCCCACCTCCGTGGTCAGCCAGGCGGACATTGCCGCCGCCCAGCAGGCGGATCGAGCCGCGGGCGGCACGGTGGCCATCAAGCTCACGGATATCATGGCCCGCCCCCACCTCGAGCTGATCGTGGACAAGTTCGCGGTGAAGAGCGAAGACATACCGGACGAGGGCCTGGTGGTCGGCCGCGATCCGGGGCGCTGCAAGATGGTGCTGGAACACGCCTCCGTGTCCGCCGTGCACGCGCAGTTTTCGATCAAAGAGGGCGCCGTCGAGCTGACCGACCAATCCGCCAACGGCACCTTCGTTAACGGGATCCGCGTTAAATCCGCCGAACTGCACGACGGTGACTACATTACTTTCGGCCGCTATAGCGGCAAGTCTCTGATCTTTCGCTCCGGCCTGGAACCGCAGCTTAAGATGGAGCACATCGACCTGGAAAAAGACCATCTGGTTATCGGGCGCGACCCGAGCTGCGATGTGGTGATCGCCCATCCCGTGGTTTCAAAAAAACATGCCGAGATCATCAAGCAAAACGGCAAGAGCCTGATTGTCGATCTGGGTTCGGTGAACGGAACCTTTGTAAACGGCATTCGGGTAAAGCGCCACGAGCTCCAGGAGCTTGACCGCGTGGTGATTGGTCCCTCGGAGCTGCACTTTCATGGCGGCACCTTGACCCATGTCCCTGACCGCCGGGAGGTGCGGCTGGATTCCGTCCACTTGAATTTCCAGGTGACGGATCGCAATACCGGCCAGCCCAAACTGCTGCTGGATGATCTCTCGCTGGTGGTCAAGCCCAAGGAACTGATCGGCCTGCTGGGACCGAGCGGCGCGGGGAAAACCACCCTGATGAACGCGCTGAACGGGTTTGTCAAACCCACCTCCGGCAAGGTGCTTTACAACGGCGTGGATTTATATCAGAACCTGGACGCGATGAAATCCACCATAGGGTTTGTTCCCCAGGAAGACATCATGCACCGGCAATTGTCGGTGCGCCGCTGTCTCTACTACGCCGCGAAACTGCGCCTGTCCGATGACATTTCCGAGGACGAAATCAACCACCGCGTGGAAGAAATGCTGGAGAGCTTGAAACTCGACCAGCAGCGCTGGGACAACCCGGTCGCCACCCTGAGCGGCGGCCAGCGCAAGCGCGTGAGTTTGGGAATCGAGCTTCTCCCTAAACCCGGCGTGCTCTTTCTGGATGAACCCACGGCGGGGTTGGACCCCCGAACGGAAACCCTGATGATGATGCTCTTCCGGCAGCTCGCCAACCAGGGTTCAACGATCATTATCACCACCCACTTGCTCGGGTCGTTCGGCGTGCTCGATAAGGTCGTCGTCCTGGTGCAGGGGCGGCTGGCCTACTACGGTCCGGGAACAAAATTCCTCGAGTATTTCAAGGCGGAAACGCCTCCCGACGTTTATGACGACTTGACGGACAACAACACCACTCCTTACGCGCTGGAGCTGAAGAAGCGATTTCAGGACGCGCCTTTGTACCAAAACCTGGTGGTGGAGCCGCAGCGCGACATTCCGGAGGAGCAGGCGACGGCGGGCGCCGCGCCGGGCGAGGCGAAGGCCAGGGAAAAGCGTTTCAGCCTGCGCCAGTTCACCACCCTGCTGCAACGCACCTGGGAGCTGAAATTCAGCGACCGGGCGCAAACCCTGCTGCTCTTCGGGCAGGCTCCCCTGGTGGCTCTGCTCGTGGCCTTGATGGCGAGCGGACCCAACCAGGTGCAGACCATCTTTATGGCGATGTTCTCGTCGCTCTGGTTCGGTTGTTCGAATGCCGTTCGTGAGATTGTGGATGAACAGACCATCTACCGGCGGGAACGGCAGACCGGGCTGAGGATCCCTTCGTACGTCCTGTCGAAACTTGCCATCTTGTCTTTCGTGTCGTTCGTGCAGTGCTTTTCGGTCGTGCTCATTTGTCTGCTCGTCAATCATGCGTTCTCCCTGACCCTGCCGGAGGCCGGCGCGGCCATCCTGATCATGTTCCTGGTGTCGGTGAACGGCTCGCTGATCGGGTTGCTGATCTCCAGCTTGGTTTCGACGCCGGAAAAAGCCTTGACGCTGTTTCCCCTGGTCCTGATTCCGGAGCTCCTGCTTTGCGGCCTGTTCCTGCCGGTGCGTCCCATCCAGACGATTATTCCCGTCACGGTGGAACAGCTCATGGAGGGGAAGATGTTTGCCCAGCCGGATGCGAAGGCCCAGGTGGAAAAGATCCTGCAACCTTGCAAGGGCGTACCCTATCCGGTCTATGCGGCGGGCAGCGCACCCGGTGCGGGGGCGAATCCCGCCCCGCTTGACCAGACCGCCGCCGCGGAAGCCGAACAGGGCCGCTTCTCGCATCAAGTGGCGGGCGCCATAACCCCGTCCCCGGAAATCGCTAATTGTTTCCACCGGTTCACCCCGGCTCCCGATGCCGGCATGGGAACGCCCATTCGCTGGGTTTCAACCTTGGCGATTTCGCGTTGGGGTTTGGAAAGCCTCAGCGACCTGTGCGTGCACGGTTCGCATTCGACCGAGGACTACGCCTATAAGATCCTCAACACCATCAGTATTTCGCTGCATCCGGATGATGTCGCCGGGCTCAGGGCGGGTTTGGAGGCGCCGCCCGAGGCTTTCGCGGCGAGCGGGGCTTTTCCGCTTCCCTCCCATTTCTGGCGGGACAAGGGACCTTACCTGGCCATCATGGCCGGGTACGCCCTCCTGATGATTGTGCTCATCCTGGTAGTGATGAAACGCAAAGACGTGAAATGACAGTGAAGAGTGACGAGTGATGAGTGATGAGTAACGAGCAAGAAGCAGCAAAACAGGGTACTGCGAAGGTAAGGAGTTTTAAGGATCTCTTGGTATGGCAGAAGGGTATGGCGCTAGCCAGGGGAATTTATGGGATTACGGGGGCCTTTCCCGATCACGAGAAATTTGGACTCGTTTCCCAGATGCGTCGAGCAGCCGTGTCGATACCATCCAATATTGCCGAAGGACAAGCGCGACACACGACGAAAGAGTTCATTCAATTCATATCCCATGCCGAGGGCTCGGTGGCAGAACTGGAAACGCAATTAATGTTGGCGGGCGACTTGGGTTATTGTCTTGTGCGGCAAGCAGAACAAGTTGAAGAGGCGTTTCGCCTTATTTCAGATTTGCGAAATATGTTGAATGCCCTCCGTAGAACGCTGAGCCGGAGCGACGCATGAGCAAAGTTGCTCTCACCTCTTGCTTGTTTGTTTTCACTCATCACTCATCACTCATCACTCTTCACTGCCCTTAAAGGAGTCAACATGGACAGCGGTCTTTCCACAATTCGTAACCTGCTCTATATCGTTCTGGTGCTGGCGCTGTTGTCGACCCTCTCGAACCTCTATGTCGGCATGCAACTGTCGCAGAATAGTGAGGAGCTGTCGCGCTTGGGTCTGCTTTTGCAGAAGCAATTAATGGGGAGCGCCATAAATCAGTCGGAGCAATTGCAGAAGAAAATGGACATGCTCGATCAGGACGCGGCCGGCATCGACGCCAAGCTGCAAAAGGCCCAGGACGATTTTGTGGCAAGGATGAACGTCGAACTCCCTCGAATCATGGACAACTACATCAAGACGCGTGCTCCGCAGCTTGAAAAGCAGGCCCTGAAGCAGGTGCCGCACTAGCGCCGTGCCCGCCGCAGGAGGAGTGAACCATGAAACGTTCCGTGGCGTGGATGCTTCCGATGGTTTTGGCGTTGGGTGGCGGCGCCCCGTTTGCCCCTGCTCAGGAGGAGCAGGCACCTCCCCAACTCACCAAGCGGTTGGTGGGGGACTATGGCTACTGGAGCAGGACCCAGACTCCGCCGTACAGCGCGGAGCAGATTCCCATGTCCAAGCTCACACACATCAACCATGCCGGCGTCAGCTTCGATTCCAAGGCCAAGCTGGTGGTGCCGGCAGGATTCCTGGAACCCGAACTCATCGACAGGGCGCACGCCGCGGGGGTCCGAGTCCTCCTGCTTCTGGGCGGGGACTTTGGCGTGCTGGAAACCCATCCGGCCCTGGTCGGCACGCTGGTTAATAATTTGCAAGTTTTCCTCGAAGCCCATCGTTACGACGGGGTGGACATCGACTGGGAATATCCCTCGACCGCCCGGGACCGCGCCACTTTTTTCAGCCTGATGAGCGCCCTGCGCGGCGCCTTCCCCAGTCCCACCTACGTGCTCTCCGCCGACGTGGCCCCTTGGGGTGGGAGCGGATATGACTTTGCGCATGTCACGCCCCTCGTTGACTACTTCAACATCATGATGTACGACTGCGCCGGCCCCTGGACCGACGACGCGCAGCTCAACTCCGCCATCTTCCCTGACCCCTTCAACCCGGCCACTTACAATTGCGAGCCGGGAGGTACGGTGAAGGAAGCCATCAATATCTATCTCGACAGCCTGGATATCCCCCCTGCTCAACTCAACATGGGCACGCCCTTCTATGGGTATATCTACGAAAACGTCAGCGCCCTTTGGGGATTCTGCACCAACTGCGCGACTACGGTTCTCTCCGAAAACTATGGAACCTTTATCAAGCCGCGCATCAACCAGCGCGGTTGGCGGACCTTTTACGATACTTACTCCCTTGTGCCCTATATGTTGAGAGCCGATGGCAAGCCGGGCTTCCTCACTTACGACGATCCGTTCTCGACGTTCTACCGGGTTGCCTATTCGGTGTGGGGGCGCGGCCTGGGCGGGAGCTTTATGTGGTCGCTGGATGCGGACTACGACGGCACTTCACAGGACCTGCTGGAGGCCATGTATAACGCCAGCCTTCCCCAAACCAAATGACCGGCAAGAGTGGTAGCCCCATTTGGGACCGTGAGGACTACATCTCAGAGGTTCCGTTCCTCGATTGTGGCCTCGTAAGCCGGTTTGACCCCATGGAGATCAACGTCCGCCGGGATGGTACCGCCGACCAACCACTTCGGACAATGCGGCGTCTTGGCAACACAACTGTCTTCTTTCACATGGATACCCCCTCTGCGGGCTAGTCGCACGGGTATTTTCGGCCTCCCTCCAATTCATAAGATTGACCAATTCTTCTGTGGGTGGAGAACCCGAAAGCGGAGACAAATTGTCATGATGAAGGTCGAAAGGAAAACTTAGTTCGAAAAGAGTCTCCTCCCTGTAATAATCAGGCCAGCGGGCCGTCCTTAGTGTGAAGGCAGCCATCGGGAGGTGCCCTTGCGATCGGCCCTTGTGGAGGAAACGATTCCCGGTCTCATGGATGAAGTCGAGCGACTGTTCCGGGCATACCACGGCCTGGTGTTCCGCACCGCTTACCGCATTACGGGCAATGCCACGGACGCCCAGGATGTGCTGCAAACCGTCTTTCTACGCCTCGTGGGGCGTGACGGGTCGGCTCCCCCAGTGGAACATGGCGAGAGCTACCTTCGCCGGGCGGCCATTAACGCCGCCCTGGACGTGGTGCGGGCGCGACGAAGGGCGGAGACAGTGCCCCTGGCGGATTCCCTGCCCGGACGTAGCGACCTGGACCAGCATGAATTGCGAGACTGTCTGCGGCGCTCGCTGGCCAGCTTGAATCCGCAGGCGGCCGAGATCTTCGCGCTGCGCTTCTTTGAAGGTCACAGCAATCGGGAAATCGCCCGGATGCTCGGCGTGTCGCAAGTGTGGGTGGCCGTGAGCGTGCACCGAACCCGGCGGCGGCTACAGAAGGAGATTCGCTCCTTCATTGGAGGAGGTTATGAGCCAAGGAATGAAGCAAGGCGACCCGTCACTGGATGAAATCATCGCCGAAGTCCGGCGGGAAAGCGTGGATGAGCAGGCCGTCGAACAGGCGGCGCAACGCGTTTGGCCTCGTGTACGCGAGTACTCCGCTTCGCCGGCCATGGCGCCCGGTCCGAATGTGGAGAAGATTCGCGGCTGCGCGGATTTCCAGGCCCTGGTGCCTGCTTACCTCAGCAGAAATCTCTCCGCGGCACGATCGTTGCTGCTGGAAGACCACCTCCACGGCTGCGTGGCTTGCCGGCATGTGCTGGAGGAGGCGCGCCTTGGCGAGCGGCGTGCCGCCCCCCGCGGCATGGAAGCTCGTGCCCCTCTGGGCAGGGTAGGCGCCAAGAGACCTGGGTGGGTTGCAGGTTGGGCATTCGCCGCCGGCCTAGCCGTCGTCAGCCTGGGTGTGTTTCTGAATAGCGGACGACTGGCGAGACTGGTTCGAGGCTCGGAGGTCCGAGCAGCCGTTCAAACCGTCGACGGTACCCTTTATCAAGTCTCTGGCCGGGGTGGCGAAGCGCTTCTTCCCGGGCGCGCCATTCGCGAGGACGAAGAGATTCGAACCGCCAAGGCTTCTTCCGCTGTGATCCGACTGGTGGACGGCTCCACCATCGAAATGAACGAGCGCACCGCCCTCTGGGTATCCAAAGGCTGGCGTGACACGACCCTTCACTTGCAGCGCGGCAACATTATTGTTCGGGCCGCCCCGCAGGGCCACGGCCGGCTCTACGTCGCGACCCGGGACTGCCTGGTTTCCGTAAAGGGCACCATTTTCGCTGTGGATGAAGGAATGAAGGGCTCGCGGGTGTCTGTTATCCAGGGAGAAGTGGAATTCAAGGGCGGGCGAAAGACTCAACTCCTTCACGCTGGCGAGCAGGCCGCGACCGAGACAAGTCTTGCGCCCGTCCCGGTGAGCCACGCGGTCGCCTGGAGCCGCAACTCCGGCGAATACCTCGCCCTGCTGAGCGAGTTTGCCGCCCTTCACAAGCAGTTGGATGCTCTCCCGGGGCCTTCCCCACGCTATGCTTCGACCCTGCTGAACTTGGTGCCGGAAGACACTTTGTTTTACGCTGCCATCCCCAATATCGGCTCCACGCTCAACGAAGCGAATCGCCTGTTGCAGGAACGCATCCAGCAAAGCGAAGTGCTGCAAGCCTGGTGGAACCGGCAGCAGGCCTCCGGAGAAGCCCGAAAACAGGCCGAGATGCTTGACCGGATTCAGGCTTTCAGCGCCTACCTCGGAGACGAGATCGTGGTCGCCTTGCCGGCCGACAAGCATTCCCCCCTGCTTCTGGCGGAGGTGCGGCGCCCGGATTTCCGCGCCTTTCTCAACGAGCAGCTTGCCCAGATGCAGGGCGACGCGACGCATCTCCAGGCTCGGATCGTTGATAACCCGTATTCGTCCCCCGTGGCCTCCGAGACCAACACCGCTTTGATCTACCTGAGGAATAATGTCCTAGCGCTGACCACAGACGCCCGCCAACTGCAAAAATTGGCCCCGTTGATGGAGCATCCCGCTCCCAGCGGTTTCGTTTCCACCCCGTTCTATGCGGTGATCCGGCAGGAATACCAGGCGGGCGCCGGCTTCCTTATTTGCGCCAACATGGAACAAATCCTTGCGCAATCCGTAAGTCAGAAAGAGGGGGTGACTAACGGCCTCGATTTGTTCCGGGACGAAAGGACCGGCCTCGTGGACATGCGATACCTCATTATGGAAAGCAAGGACGTAAGCGGCCGGACGGAGAATCGCGGCACCTTATCTTTTGCCCGGAAGCGTCGGGGAGTGGCTGCCTGGCTCGCCTCGCCCAGCCCGATGGGAACTTTGGATTTTGTTTCGCCGGAAGCCGGCTTCGCGGTCGCATTGGTGGTCGAGGATCCGCGCGCCATCGTTCAGGAGATCTTCAGTCTGGCAGGGAGTCATAACCCGGGATTCAACCAGGATTTGGCGGACTTCGAATCGGAGACCGGAGTGAGTATGGCGGACGATTTGGCGGGCGCGCTGGGCGGCGAGGCAGCTTTCGCACTGGACGGTCCGATCCTGCCCACCCTGAGCTGGAAGGTAGCGCTGGAAGTCAATGACCCGACGCGCTTGGAAGGGACCCTCGAAAAGCTGGTGGCGAGTCACAATCGTCAGGCGGATGCCAATTCCACCACTCTGAGTCTGACCAAAGAAGATGCCGGCGGCCGAACCTATTACACGTTGCAGACCAGCCGGCCGGCGGCTGCGCCGGGCGCTCCGGCCGAAGTCGATTACGTGTTCGTGGAGGGCTACGTGGTGGCGGCGTCCAGCCGCTCCTTGCTTCTGAGTTCCATTCAAAACCGCGAGACGGGATACACCCTGGCGCGCTCGGCCGACTTCACCAGTCGTCTGCCGCGCGACAAATTCACGAACTGCTCCGCCCTGGTTTATCAAAACTTGGGAACCATGCTCGGCTCCGCGGCAGACCTCGTGAAGGCGAGCCCCCTGCTTACGCCCGCCGAGCGGCAGTCCATCGAGTCGCTCGGTCAGAACAGCGGTCCGAGTCTGACGTGTGTTTACGGGGAGCCGGAGGATATTGTGATGGCCAATACGGGCAACTTGTTTGGGCTGGGTTTCGATTCCGTGCTCGGTATCAAGGGGTCGGGCCTGTTCGAACTGCTTCCGGCCATCGAGAGCGCGGCCAAGGCCGGCCCCAAAGGGTAGCGAGCAACGTAGCGCCGCCATCTCCGGTTTCTGGAGTCCGATGGACTCCATCGGAGTCCGCAGATCGGACTTGGGGGCATAATGCCGGCTGGAAGCCGGCGCTACACTGCAAATTAGAACACTACCGAGCGGTGAGGTGAACGGCGGCATGGCACCGGTGATCGAGCTCGACGGATTGGGTGTCACCCTGGGAGGGCGGAAGATCCTCGAAGACCTGAGGTGTACTCTCTCCGGTCGCGCCATCGGACTGCTGGGCCCGAATGGCGCCGGCAAATCGACGCTCATCAACACCCTGCTGGGGTTCTACCCGGTGGCGGCAGGCACGGCGCGGGTTTTGGGGTGCGACATCCGTACCGAAATAAAACAGATTCGCGACTTGGCCGGATACATGCCGGAGTCCGAGTGCTTCATCGCCCACCTGACGGCGGTAAGCTTCGTCCGCCTGATGGCGGAGCTTTCCGGCCTGCCCTCGGACGCCGCCCTGGAGCGCGCCCACGAGGCGCTCTTCTATGTGGGCCTGGGCGAGGCGCGATACCGCCTGCTCGGCACCTACTCGCAGGGCATGAAGCAACTCGCCAAGCTCGCCCAGGCGATCGCCCACGGCCCTCGCCTTCTGATCCTGGACGAGCCCACCAACGGCCTGGATCCTCCTGCCCGACAGCGGATGATCCGCCTGATCCGGGAAGTGCGGGACAGTGGGGACCTTCACATTCTGCTTTGTTCACACCTACTGCGCGACGTGGAGGAGACCTGCGAAGAGGTGCTGATCCTCAAGGATGGCCATCAGGTACACTATGCGAACCTGGAGGAAGAACGAAAAGCCAACCAGCGCTTTCTGGAGCTCGAGACCCTCGGTGGCGACGGCGCCTTTGCGGAGGCGGTCGAGCGCCTGGATTGTGAGTGCGCGATCGCGGGTCGAAGGCTGAAGATGATCCTGGGCCAAGACTTCGCCATTCGCGACCTTTACCGGCTGGCGGAGGAGCACGGCGTGCAGATCCGGCGTCTGAACTACCGGCGCGACAGCCTGGAAGATATCTTCCTGAAAGCCATGGAGAATCATAATGGCCGTCTATAAGCAAAGCTATCACGCCTATGCCGGAGAGCTCACGCCGCGCTGGTCCCGCTTTCTCGTCGTGAGTCAGCACGCGTTTCGGAATGCATGGTCCGCCCGGCCTCTCACTGCATATTTTGCCCTCTGCTTCTGCTATCCGCTCGTCCTCGCCCTGGGTCTTTACGCAAACCACAACCCGCGCCTGCTGGCGCTCTTCCATACAAACGCATTCTTCGACGTGAATGCCCGGGTGTTTTTTCACTTCCTGGGTGTTCAGGGCACGCTGGCTTTCATCCTGACGGCCTTGGTCGGCCCCGGCCTGATGTCTCCTGATCTTGCCAACAACGCTCTGCCCCTGTATTTCTGCCGCCCTTTCTCCAGGGCTGAATACCTTTTAGGCAAGATGTTTGTGCTGCTCGCGCTACTCTCTCTTGTCACCTGGATCCCGGGCGAGACTCTGTTCCTGATTCAGTCGAGTCTGGCGGGCCTCAGTTGGATGTCCACCAACCTTTGGATCATGGGCAGTATCTTTCTGGGTTCGGCAGTGGAGATTCTGGTCTTCTCCTTGCTGGCCCTGGCGCTTTCGGCGTGGATCAAGCGGAGGCTGGCGGCGGGCGCCGCGCTGCTGGGAGTCTTCTTTTTCGGCGCCGGCTTCGGGCAGGCGATCAATGCGGTGCTCCGAACCCCCTACGGCCTGCTGATTGACCTGGCAAAACTCCTTGCCAGGGTCGAGGACCAACTGTTTCGCCAGCGTCCCTCGACGGGAATTCCCGCCGCGGATGCCTGGCTGGCGCTGGTGGCGATTAGCGTGTTCTGCGTGTTCCTTTTGGAGAAGAAGGTCAAAGCCTATGAGGTGGTGCGCGGATGAATGGGCAGGAGGCAGACCAGCGCATCGTTTTTGAGGATGTCTCCAAGTTCTACGGGGAAGTCCTCGGGGTTAATCGCGTCAACCTGTCGATCCCAGTCGGTATCACCAGTTTGGTGGGGCCCAACGGCTCCGGCAAGACGACGTTGATGAACCTGATGACCGGGTTGATTCGGCCCACGCGCGGGCGCATCACCGTGCTGGGCATTTCGCCGGATGAGCCCGAGCGGCTGTTTCACAAGGTCGGGTATTGCACGCAGTTCGACTCGTTCCCCCGAGGACTTACCGGCTATCAGTTCATCTACTCGTATTTGCGACTCTCCGGATGCGCGCACCGCGTGGCCGACGGGCTGGCCGGGCAGGCCATTGAACGGGTCAGCTTGGGCGAGGCGGCCCACCGCCGGATCGCCGGGTATAGCAAGGGCATGCGCCAGCGAATCAAGTTGGCCCAGGCCTTGTGCCACCATCCCTCCGTGTTGGTGCTCGACGAACCGCTGAACGGCCTTGATCCCTTGATACGCGCCGAGACCATCGCCCTGTTCCGCAGCCTGGCCCAGGGAGGGCTGACCGTTATCATCTCCAGCCATGTGCTGCACGAAGTGGACGCCATCTCCGACCAGGTCGTGCTGCTTAGCCACGGCTACGTGGTGGCGGAGGGGCAGATTCACGGTGTGCGCGAAGAGATCCACGAACAGCCTTTGCAGATTCTTATCCGCTGCAACAAACCCGCCGACCTTGCCTCGCAGGTGTTCCAGCAGGACTGCGTGGTGGAGGCCAAGCTTCACCCCGAGGGGCACAGCGTGCTGGTGAAGACGCGGGATGCTGAGCGCTTTTACCTGCTGCTGAATCGCCTGGCTCAAAGCGCGATCAACATTGAGTCGGTCGCCCCCGCCGATGATGACGTGCTTTCGGTTTATGAGTATCTGATTGGCACGCAGGAGGCTACCAAATGAGCCTGCGCCGGCTGCCTTGGGCCCTCTGGCGAGCGCAAATCATCGCCATCCTCCGCCTGGAGATGAAAAAGACATTCGTCACCCGGCGCGGGACATGGATTTATTTCCTGGCCGTCGCTCCGGTGCTGCTCTACGCCTTCCATTCCTTCGTGCAATTGAAAAACGGACGCCAGGGTGATCTGGGCGAGGATACCCACATTTTCGCCGCGGTGTTTCAATTCTTCTTTCTCCGGCTCGCGATCTTCTTCGGTTGCGTGGGGATCTTCATGAACCTCTTCCGCGGCGAGGTGGTGGACAAGAGCTTGCACTATTACTTCCTGGCGCCGCTGCGAAGAGAAGTCCTGGTGGTTGGGAAATTTCTCTCCGGGTTGCTCGCCGCAGTGGTCATCTTCGGGGCCAGCACGCTTCTCCAGTTCGTTGCCATCTACTGGTACTTTAGCTCGAACACCGTTCAGGAGTACCTCTTCCACGGGCACGGCGCTCAGCACCTTGCGGCCTATCTTGGGGTCACGATTCTGGCCTGTGTTGGCTACGGCAGCGTATTTCTAGCCGCCGGCTTGCTGTTCCGCAATCCGCTGATTCCCACGATAGTGGTGCTGGTCTGGGAGGCCGTGAACGGTTTCCTGCCTGAGCTTCTCCAAAAGATAAGCGTGGTTTTCTATCTGAAATCGCTTTGCCCCGTCGGTATCCCGGCAGCCATCGCCCTGGATAGAGGCAACCCCCTTGCCCTGATCGCTGTCAATCCCGCCCCTGCCTCCCCCGCCACCGCCATTCTGGGACTCCTGGCTTTGTCCGTGGTTGTCCTGGCGTTATCGAGCGTGCAAGTTCGCCGCATGCAGATTGACTACGGCGCTGACTAGAAACACCGGAATAACAGGAGGGATCGGGATTCCGATCGGATTCGCTCACGGATACCGCGACTAGAAAGCTGTGCCGGGTTTGATTGTGGATATCCCAAGAATGCCCGCTAATGCCGGGGAATACCCAATCGGAGAGCCTGGACTAAAAGTCTATTTGCGGACTTTTTGACCTTTCCGCGCACGGACTGTGCCACAGAGTCAAATCTCACGGCGGCAGAGGAAGGCGTAGATTGCAAGTGAGGAACTGCCGCCGGCGGCAGGTCATTTTGAATCTCCCGCCCGTCGTTCGTTAACACCACACGACTTTCGGCCGGTCATCCCGGATTTGCCGGCCTTACCGCCTTTAGCGCCTTCGATCACCTTTCCGGTTTGGCAACCCGTCAAGTGAGTGAAGCGATCTTGTTTCTCCCCACCGTCATGGAAGGGCGTTTTGCGGGCCAAATCCGATTCAACTAGTCTAAGACCCCGTTAGGTAAACGCTGGGCGACCAGGGAGGACCTATTTCCTCGAACCCCGTTTTCAAACGGCTGTATCGAAAGCGCGCCGTTGCGGCCATCGTGCGGCCCATCGCTTTTCGCCGGCGCGCTTCCGATGCAGCACTAACGTTTCCGGGGAGTTTGCATGATTGCTGATGGGAAGGGCGTTTTTCATTTCAAATACGGCTTAAGGTTGGTCTCGGATCGTCCGGAATTAGATGGGCGTCCCCGAAAGGCCCGCGGGGCTTCAAAGATAACAGGGGGGGAGATCCAGCACCACCCCGCGCTGGACCAGATCTTCCAAGGCGCCTTCCAGGCGGGCATCGGCAAAGTTGTGCGCGGCATTGGCCTTGAGCTCCACTCTTTGGGGCAGATACCGGCGGCAGCTTTCAAATTCCAGCTCGTAATCCTTCGATGGAAACTGGATCTGCAACAACGATTTATCGGCATCATGTTCAATCCGATAAAGCGGGTTTACCGACAGGCAGGCGGGGCGACACGTCCGGACTGGAACCTTGTGCTTCCTGAAGAATCCCTCAGATCGGGTCGCGATGACTAACCAGGCAGGCTCAGCCAATAGCTCAGCATCGGAGGGCGTCTGCGCCAGATCCAGCTCGCGATGATTCAAGAGATTGTCCAGCAGTTCGCTTTCCTTGAACACCCTGCAATTTGCTTTCCCGAACAGCCTTCGGACCATGGCCAGGGAGAGCGGCATCCCGGGCGAGTAGTTCACGCACGAGGCGTTGTGCAGGTGAGTCAGAGCAAGCACTCCTGCCTCGTCTAATACTCGGCCGATCTCCTCGGCGACGAGCTCTTTCCCTTGCAGGTAATGGAGGGCATCGGAACAGATAACCAGCGAGAAAGCCTCCGATCGAAACGGGAGAGGATTATCGGCATCGCAGCACACCGCCAAACAATCCGGCGCGTTAATGCGTTGACCCAGCCACAGTTTCCAAAAGTCAAGGTCAGCTAGAAACACAGGGCTCGCAGCGGAGATTTGGCAAAGAACCCGCGTCAAGTGGCCCGTTCCACCACACAGATCCAGCACGGGCTTGACGAAACGAAGAGATTGAGCAGCAAGCAGGCGGAGCACCGCCTCGCTGACCCGGTATGTGGGGTCAGAGAACCGGTAAAGGAGGTAAGCACCTTCTGGATCGTCAGCAAAGAAGCGCACCCCTTGGGTAAAGGTCAGAGGCCCCCCGGCCGCCATCCGTTGCGCGAACCAGTTTCGCCGTGGACCCTCGAGCCCCAACATTGTATAGAGCGCCTGATCGCGTCTTCCGGCTTCGATCTGGCGCCTCACTTCCTGCGCCGCGGGACCGGCAGAGAATACGGGAATCCCGGCCACGACCGGATAAACTGTGCATTGACAGCGGAGCACTCCGTCCAGAATCTGTTTGTGCTCCGGTCCAGGGCACGGCAAGGAATTTCTAATCGAGAAACTTCCTGCACAGAATGGGCAGCGGAGGATTTCGAGAAGGCTCGTGCGCATCCAGTGTCTCTCCTACGTCGGGTCGAAGGAATTCGGGTCGCGCCTCTCTCGGCTGGGTACCGATTCGAGTGCTATTCCACTGCAAAATCAGAAAACGGAGACGGGGAAGCTCCCGCGAATACTGTATGGACGATCACCGCCTCCCCACAGCTTCGCAACCGGCTTATTGCCGCTCCGCAGGAACCGATGGCGTCGTCGAAATGCGGTGAAATGAAGATGTGCTTCACTGGCGAGCCTTCCTCAGATCATCCGCTCCAACCAGCGGCTTGGCGGTCTTCACCTGCGAACACCTGTGATCACGATTCGAAAAGACCCAGCGCTCGGAGTGGCCATAAGCGCCATTCAGGTCGTTGGAGTAACCTCCCAAATAATACTTGAGCGTAGCTCGCTGGGTGCATCCGATGAGCATCCCGGCGGCAAGAATCGCATCCATCAGCTTGTTATCTTCGGCCAGGTTGTCGAGCCAATCCTGATAGGAGAAACAATCCGAGATGTTCATCCTGCGCAACCTTTCGGTGTTTATGAGCCACTCACTGGTGTCCACCATCACGAAGCGCGACGGGCCGGGGGAGAGGTCTACCCGGTCCCTGACGATGTTCGAACCCAGCTCCATCACCCCTTTGTCCACAAGTGCACGGTATTGTTGTTTTCCCTGCTCGGGATCTCGGCACCAGGGCCAACGCTGCTCCAGAAACGGGACGCCTTCAAAGGAGAAGAGCCGCCGGTGCGAGTGAACCGCTGAACTACCGGTGGAAGCCGCACACTCGAGAAGCGAGGTAATGTGGTCCCCCTCAAACTCGTTATCATCATCGAGGTATGCAGTCCATGCCGTATCCACCAGGGTGTGCGCATAATTTCGAAGCCTGGCGAGCCGAGGTGGGCCGCTGCTTTCCTCACGAGTCCGCTTGGCCAACAAATATCGCAGATCCGGGTTCGGCGGGCGGGAACGGCCAAGCCTGGAGATGGTCAGGGGGCAGTCATCCACAACGATTATGTGTCGTAAAGTGCCCTGGAAACTCTGGTTCCTCACCGAATCGATGCATCGTTGAAGCAAATGTGGCCGACGGCGAGTAATCGTCACCACGGTCACGCTGTCATCCATTCGTGATGCGCCTCTGGTCCCGTAAGAAAGCGCGCGCCCCGCGCGCGGCCTCGGCGATAACCTGCCGAAATCCGATGCGCTCATCCGGCCAATAGCCGTTTGCCGGCGAGCGTCTCAATCACGCTCCGCGATACGCCCGGATGTAACCGGCCGCCGTCCTCGAGAGCTTTCTGGACGACCGCCTGCTCGCCGGGTGTGAGCGGCACCTTATTATACCCAAAATCATCAACGAGCTCGCCGTTAGGGAGAAGCCGAAGCCAGGGATGGAGGCGAAGGACGCGGCCATCCCTCCTCGCCCACCCGGCACTGGTTATCTTTTTTGCCGACGCAAAGCATTCGAGGTGCGCATCGACGACACGCTCCAAGGAGTATCGCTCGCGGATGAACTCTTGGCCCTTTTGAATCGCGTTCGGGGAGCAGCCTGCCAGGACTGCCTGAGCGATGACCTTCGGATCGAGGTCCGGGACAAGCACGTGCCCCTGCCCGTCGGGGACCGTCTCCTTCAAAGCCCCGGCGCCGGAACCTACCACAAAGGTCCCACAGGCAATCGACTGGATCAACGCCGCGCCGAAGGTCTCTGGCAGCCGCGTCAAGAACAGGCAGCATTCGCCCAGCGAGTAGTACTCGGGAAGATCACCAAAGTCAAGCCAGTCGTGGAAGGTCACATGGGATCGCAGCCGCAACCGTGCGGCCTCCCCCATGACCTGGCGGATGAATTCCGCTTCGGCAGGTATGTCGGCCCGCTTGGCGAGAGGCTGCCGGGGGATCAGCAGATGAAAGCGCGGATCACGCCGTCGCACCTCCTGAAGGACCCTTAAGGCGAGTGCGTGGCCCTTGAGCGGTTCCGGACGATGTGGGAAGAGGAGATAGCGGGATTTGTCGTTGAGGGCCAGCCGGCGACGCAGGCGCGAAGTGTCTTTGCGCCGGTAGAAAATGGGATCCAAAGGAACGGGAAGGATCGATCGTGACGGGGAGGCCTTGAACCAGGAACGTTCTCGGAGCCAGGCGTCCACGATGCGCGCCACGTAATCTGAGGGCACAATCAAGTGGTCCCAGTTAAAGCCAAAAAGAGATGCCAGATCATTCCCATAGCAGAGCGCGCTGAGGCTCAAGATAATCGGCTGGGGCAATCGAAGGGGAAAGGCCGCCAGGCTCCAAATCACGTCCTGGCCTTCGGCCGCCTGCTGAATCTTCTGTGCATTGTGGAGAAAGTCCGAAGGATATACATCTTGCGGCGCCGACTCTTTGAGAACCGGCCGCACCTCTAGACCCGGAGCACGCATCATGCGCCTCGGATCGCCCTCGGGGCAAAGCACGGTGATTTCCACGCCCCGTTTTAGGAAAGAGGCCGCAAGCGTCCGTACGGTAGTCTGCAAGCCCCCGGCCAAATGTTCGCTAAAAAAGGGATATTCAACGTAAACAAGAACCTTCATGCCAGCCCAACCACTCGGAATGTGCAAGAGGAGAACCCGCTGCGTCCTGATGCCGTCCGCGCCCAGCTTGTCCCCGTCGCAGAACTCGCCACGAGTTCACAAGGGGGGGCTAACTCCAGAGCATAGATCTCCTGCGTACCCAGGTCGCGCGGGAACAACAGCGAGCCGTCAGAGGTCACGCCCATCCATCCTGCGAAGCCAGTAGTCCGCCTTAGACCCTGCGGGCCCGGCACCCGTTCCAGATGGTGGTCGCTGATGCGGATACGATAGAAGCCCGGCGCCGTGGCCGATATCGTATCAAAATAGATATATTTCCCGTCGGGTGACCAACTGGGGTAACCGAAGGCAAGCCGAGCCAAAACCTGCCACTTGGGACTCCTCCAGTCGTAGAGCATCAGCTTCTCTCCATCCACGGTCAACGCCACAATGTATCGCCCGTCCGGTGACCAGCGGGGTGAGTACAATCCCTCGGAACCGGGCAACGTGGAAAACCGGCGAGTGCGCAAATCCAGCAGTTGGATCCCGATCTTCGCCGAATCATGACCAAAGCCGCAACCAAAGACCAGTGTATTGCCGTCTGCCGACCATGCCGGATCGCTTTCGTTGCACACTCCCGTTGATACCGGCTCTGGCGTCCCGCCCTCCGTCGAGACAACGTAGATGCGCCACGGCTGCCCGGGCGCCCTTCCCGTGAAGGCCACGCTCTTCCCATCCGGGGACCAGCAAGACTGGGCGGCACGCAGGGGAGGGAAGGTCAACTGGAGCGGCTGGCTGGAGTCCAACTTACTCCGCCACACCGTCGCCGTCGGGTAGCCGACGTAGGTCACCCATTCGCCGTCGCGGGACAAGTCAACCGACTCGGCCGAAATACCCGGCAGAAAAGGCGCCAATGCGCCTTGCTTCTTGTCGTAGCGCACCAGTTCTGTGGCTTGCTTCTCGCCGATAGCGAACACCCGCTTACCATCCGCGCCAGGCAAAGGGTCATAGAAATCCATCGGCCCCACGGTCAATTGAATAGGCAGTGAGTGGCCGCGATGGAACAAGCCCTTTCCCTCCCGCAGAGCCCAAAGGTTTGATTTCCCATTGCGCGCCGATCGAAAGACAAAGAACGCCCCGTCGGAACTCCAATTGCCACAGCATTCCTCCGGGGGACTGTTCCAGCCGGGAAGCAACGGCTCGAGCTGGTTTCCGTCGGCTGAGACCTCCCACAGGCTGGTTGACTCGGTCTTGGCATCCCAAACACTGAAGCGAAGGTGACTTCCATCGGGAGACCAGCGAGGCCACCAGGATCTGCCGGGTGATGTCGTCAGCTTGCGCGCTTCCGTCCCATCACTTTTCGCCAGAAACAACTCATTGCCGTTGGCATAGACAATCGTGTCTCCCTTAGGGGACCATGTCGCATCATGGCCAACCAGATTCCCGATGCGGTGTGGAATGCCTCCGGGAATTGGCAACACCCAGAGGGGCATCTCCTTTTCGGAGCCCGCAAAGGTCCCAATGAGAAGCTGGGACCGGTCAGGGGCTATGTCCATGATGGCGATATTCTGAAGAGCCGTGGAAATAGGAATCTTCTGACCGCCTGCCGCCGCCACTTGGTTAAGGCTCCAACCCTCGCCACCTGGAACGGATTCCGCCCAGTAGATGCGCGAACCGTCCGTGACGAGCGGGTAAGGGGACGTGCCTTGCGCACGAAAAGAACTGAGCTTGTCGCCGTCATCCGAGGTGATCTGGGCATACCCCACCACTTTTGGTGTGGATTGCGTCCGGAATAACCGTAAGCCCGCAAGTCCCAGGAGAACCGCAACAATCAAGACGATGCCCCACGCCCATCGTTTATGGAGGGGTACGCCGGGGCCAGGGCGCGCGGGGGGGCTGGCCACGCCCGAAGCCGCGAGCATCGGCCTGGTTACCGTGTCGCGCTGGAGCCGCTTCAATTCGCTGCGCAGGTCAGCGGCGCTTTGATAGCGCAGGTCGCTGTCTTTTTCGAGCAGGCGTCTGATGATCTCTTCGAGCTGCGCCGGCAATTCCGGGTTGAGGCGAAGCGCCGCCGTGGGCGTTTCGTGCAGGATCGCCCCGATAATGGCAGCCGACGTGCCTCCCCGGAAAGGCGTTCGTCCGGTAGCCATTTCATAAAGGACTACACCAAAGCTGAAAAGATCCGTGCGTGCGTCAAGGGCTTCGCCGCGTGCCTGCTGGGGGGACATGTAAGCCACGGTGCCAAACTTTACGCCCGGGGTCGTCAACTGCTCGGGATCAATCGACACCGTGGGTGAGTCTTGGACGGCAGGGGAATCCCGCCCATAATGCGCCTCCTGGCTGAGGTGGGACTCTCCCGCCACGGCCACAACAGGCGTCAGCTTCGCCAGGCCGAAATCCAGAATCTTCGCCTGCCCGCGCGTCGTGACGAAGATATTTGCCGGCTTGATGTCTCGATGGACGATGCCCTTCGAGTGGGCCGCGTCCAGCGCGTCGGCAATCTGAATCGCCAGGTCAAGCGCTTCGTCCGTCTTGAACGGTTTACCGGCGATGCGATGCTTCAGGGTCTGCCCCTCCAGATACTCCATGGCGATGAAGGGCTGACCTTCCTGCTGGTCGATGTCGTAAACCGTGCAGATGTTGGGATGGTTGAGCGCGGACGCAGCCGCGGCCTCGCGCTGGAAGCGCTCCAAGGCCTGATGGTCCTTGGACATTTCTTCCGGCAGGAACTTGAGCGCGACGAAACGGCGGAGCTTGATGTCCTCGGCCTTGTATACCACTCCCATCCCGCCGCCGCCGAGCTTTTCCAGAATGCGGTAGTGGGAGACGGTTGTGCCAGTCATCTCGCTAAGCCTCGGCTACCCTGACGTTGGATGCGCTGATGCTGAAGATATCCTACTGATAATTACGCTGGAGAGCAAGCATTCGACGGCCAGATTCCCGGAACCAGCCTGCGCATGTGAAGTTGGCCTCCCGGAAAATGAACGCCGGCTAAGATAGATCGCGACTAACGGCGAAGTGTTTACTGATAATGTTCTCCCGATTCCCGATGATAAATTCCCATCCCATCAGTGACTTTTAGGCAATAGACAGCGCTGCGAACGGATTCGGCCTGAAAAGTCACCATCTCGTCAATTGAGCTCCACATGGTTCTCCAGGTCCGCAGCTTTTGGTTGTGGATTGGGGACGAGGCGGAGAGTTCCAAAACAGGTCGGGGCTCTGCAAAAGTCAAGAGGGGCGCAGCAGGAATCCGCTGCCCAGCGAAGAATTTCGGTAGTGCTTGCTTCTGCCTCGCCTCTAGGGGGATGCTGCGATTGCCGGGTTGTGGACGGCCAGCCCCGTCTGTTGCGCCACGGCGAGCAGGTCCTCATCCGAGGCAATTAAGACCAGTGAGTTTCCGGTTCCAGCCAGGGCGTCGTTCACGCCTAAAGCCGTGGCCAAATGGACCGCATCAGCGCCACGCAGCTTATACCCGCGCGCCAGCCGGAGAGCACGACCCACTACTTCATCCGTAAGGGGAAGTCCAGCAAGGTCTCCCCAGTCCTCGTCCACTTGTTGCTGGAGGCGGGCCAGTTTTTCTTCATCCAGTTTTCTGGGCACCTGTTGCCGAGCCAGAGCGGAAGCCACCTCGATGTAACCCAGAACTGAGCTTGCCAACGGATCTCCGCATTGGAACAGCCGCGTCATCCAGTCGCTCCCCGGCTCCAGAAAATAGCGCTTCAGCCAGGCGCTGGAGTCCAAATAGAAGAGGGTCACCGACGCTCCTGAACCAGCCTTCGGGAAGGCATCTCACCTTCAACCTTGAGCGACTCGACAGGTTTAAATCGCGGAGGCCAATGGGCAGGCAGCTTAACGCCGGGCAAGCTCTTCAGCCGTTCCCGAAGGGAATCATTAGGCGCCGCGGCACTTTTCCGCATCAGGCGGTCGGCCAGCGCTTGCTCGAGGATTTCGGAAGCGGAGCTTCCGGGGTTCCGAACCAGAGCCTCGCGCAACAACTGTTCAGCTTGCGCTGTGAGGGTAACCTGCATGAATCGAGTATAGTCCAAGGAGCGTTTGAACGCACCGCAAACCTCTGGCCCCTATGCTGCCGAGGGAAGATTTTCTCTTATCCCACAGCCTTCAGATCCACGTGGAAAAGCTGTTCTCCCATGAAGAATTCGTCGCCGTCGGCGAGTTCGACTTCGGTGCGGATGCGGCGATAAACACCGTTGCGGCTGCGCAGATCCTGGAGAAGAAAGCGCCCGGGTTGGGCAATGACGCGGGCGTGCATTCCGGACATGTAGGGGTCCTCCTTGAAGACGAGGTCACCGGTAGTCCGGCCCACCGTGGTTTCCGGCTTATCGAGTTTGTACTCCGCCACGACATCACCATTCAACCGGATGTGCTCGAGCTTGGCGGTGAGCGGTCCCTTTTGCAGTTTGGGGACGTTCCACATCACTGTGCCCTGGGTGATTTCCTGGTTGAGCGATTCGTCAAGGCTCTGGGTATTGAAGCGGAAGAGTTCGCGCCCCAGCAGGAAAACGTCGCCGGGAGTAAGTTCCAAATCCTGCCTTAGGCGGATGAAGGAGCCGTTTTGGCTGCCCAGGTCCCTCAGCACCAGCTTGCCTTCGTGCATGCCCACCGAAGCATGTCGAGGGGAAAGCAAGGTATCTTGGGGATAGTTCAGGTCACAGTTCTCGCGGCCGATGAGCGTCTCCTTGGTGATGGGCAGCGACTTGCCGAATGTTCCATCGGGCTTCTTTTCGGAAATACTGGCTTCGACGACGGGCGCCGCGCGCAGGCCCGAGAAAACTGCGGTTCCTTCCAGGGGCGATTTCGGGATGTTCATTCTGGGGGGGGCAACCGGCTTGGCCACGGCCGCGGGCGGCGGCGGGGTTGCCACGGGCCGCGAGGGAGGTGGAGTCACGGGCCGGGCCACCGGTGGTGACGGTGGAACCGCAGGCCGCGGCGGAGCTGGGGGTGGAGGCACGGGGCGCGGTGGAGAGGGCGGCGCCGGCCGGGCCACCGGGGGCGGCGGCGGAGCTGGGGGCGGAGGCACGGGGCGCGGCGGGGAGGGCGCGGCCGGCCTGGGGGGCGCTACCGGCTGTTGCACCGGCGCCGGTGGGGGGGCCATCTGGGGCGCCGTGGCCGGTAGAGGCGTGCCACAATATCCGCAGAATTTGCTTCCGAGAGGAAAGGACTTGTGACACTTCGGGCACATGACCTGGGGAACGGCCGGGGGGGCCGGGCCGCGTGAAGTGGGCACGGAGGGCATGGCCGGCGCCGGTGGAGTCTCCGCGTTTTGCGGCTGTCCACAACGCGCGCAGGTGGGCGCCGACGCCGGGTTCATGCTTCCGCAGAAGGCACAACGCGTGTAACGTATCGTTCCTTGTTCATTTGCCTCATCGGTCATATGCTTTTCTCATCTCGATTTTGACCGGCTTTAATCGCCGGTGGCCTTAATCCAAATGGGGTTAGTATAGCAGCGAAATTCATTATTGGCGCGGTTTCGTGTGCTGGCTACCAATCGAATATAGATCCACTTTTGCGATCCTTCCTTCAGGACGGGGCGAAGGTCGAAGGGAACCAGCCCATCGCTCGCCAGAGCTTGGGCGGAAGGCACCGGCACTTCCACGGGTGGCAACTCTCCGGTGGCGGTTCCGACGATCAGTTTAATGGATTGGAAGGGCCCGAATTCTTCGCTGCTCACCCAGCGGAGTTGCAAAGGGGGCAGCGACTTCAGGGGGCAGGTCAATTCCTGCCCGATACCAATATCTTCGGGGTCGTCCAGGGAGCCGTTGGAGTTGCGATCGAAACCGGCAATCAGGAGCGGACCATTGCTCGCCACGGTGCGGCCATCGCGCAGGGCGCGCAAGACGTTCTCACCCCGCGGCCCCATCCCGGCAGGCGCATAAACCACCGTGAAAATCCGGCCCAGCGCGTTGTCCTCGGCATACCCGTTCAGGCCGCGCGCAGGCTTGCCCAGGAAGTCCACGACGTCCAGGGTAGCTTCGTAGTCCAGGTCGCCGTGCGCGTCTGAACCAGCGGCGAGAAAGGTCTTGAAGAGCGGGGCATTGGCTCCATCAGCTTGCGGCCCGAGGCCGCGCTGGAGCAACGGCTGCCATCCTTGCTGGATGCCGAGCTCGAGGCGCGCGTACTGGTTGGCGCCGGGGTCGGGTTGGAAACAGGCGCCGGCATCTTCGTGGGGGCGAACGCAAAACGGGTCGCGCACGTCGTCCGCCGTGGACACGGTGGCGCGGTTCCAGGGTTCCAGACCGACCAAGCCGGCCTGGAGTTGCTTTCCGTCCGACGCGAGAAAGTCAGACTCAATGTCCCATTTCCCTCCCCGCATGACCGGACTGATGGGATCCAACGGGTGGGCGGCGTAGGCAAATCCCCCCGCGGCGGCAATCCGCGCCAGAGCGTCCTTGAGCGGCATGGCGGCCGAGGCGGGCGATCCGTCACCCGTAACGATAACGGGGTTTTCATGGTCTTTAATATCTTGTAAACCTTTGTCGGGATCATCCGGTGATGGCGCCGCGACCATGTGGACGGTGGTTAACAGAGTGTCCTTGCCGGAAGCCACCGTGACTTCCTCTCCCCGGATCAGCATCAACCGCCCGTCGCGGAGTTTCTTGACGTCGTCCATCTCCGCTTGGTAGCTCGCGGGAGAAAGATCGGTGGAGTGATCGGTCAAGAGTAACCAAGCCATTCCAGCCTGGAGGGCCGCTTGTTTGGTGACATCGAGCGGGTACCCACGTTCCGCGGGATTGTCCGTGTAGCCGCAATGGTAATGGATATCCCCCCGATACCAGTTGGCGATATGGGGAAGCGGGGGGGCGTTCATGTTCACGCGAAGATAAAAGTTCTGGTCCGGCCAATCCGCGACCCGAATCGAAACGCGGAAGTCCAGGGAAGCGAACGGTCCGCCCAAGAAGTGGCTGGCGAGAAAAGACTGAACGGTATCGCGGGGCACCTCCAGAGTTTTCTTTAACCGGTCCGCAATCACCAAGGGTTGGCCGTCCGCACGCGCGTCGAAGGAGAAGTCTTTGCTCGTACCCAACAGCAAAGGCTCCGTAGCGAACTGGTGCCGGGCGCCGCTGGGCTTCACGAAAACGTTCACCCCTTGCAGCTTCAATGGGTCGCGTTTGACATAGTTCGATACGCCGGACCCGGTGGTGTGGGCTTCCTGCTCGACCCCGTTGATAATCTCCACGAAAATGGGAATATCAACATCGCCAGGATTTCGCAAGGAGCGCGGGGCGTCAGCGCGGAAAAACACCCCCGTCTTCGAAAGCTGTTCCTTCCATTGGTCCACCACGCCTTCCTGGGGCTGGGAGAAACCGCGGGGGGAAGCCGCCAGCAGCGCCGCCACCATCATGGCGCCAACCCGAGCATACGAATGCCGATTGTTAGGCCTCATGGGATTAGTTTTCGCGCGGCCTGAATGGGAACGCACTCGTTCACCGAAGTCGCCATCGCCACCACCTTCCCGTCGGCGTCGAGCAGAGGCGCGCCGGATTCGCCCAAATCCGCCTTGTGTTCCATTTTCAGGGTGCTTCCTTCCGGGGTCACCTGAACGCTGAGAAGGCGCGGGGCGATTTGAGGTTGGCTGATGCCGAAGGGATAACTGCACAAGACGAGCTTGGGATTGGCGGCGAGACCAGCCGCGGGATCAGCAAAAGCCAGGGGTTGAAAGTCCGTCCCCGTAAGTTGCAAGAGGGCCAAGTCGGACAAGCCTTCGGCGTGAAGGTGCAGCGTCGCCTTCTCCGCGGAGTCCGGGTCCTGGTAATCCTGCTGGACCATTTCATCGGCCGGTTCCTGAAGAATCTTCAAGGATTGCTTGTCGGTGCTGAGCGCGGATTGAAAATCCGGCTGGCCGTCTGCTGTCATGACTTGCGCGCTCGCGGGCCAAGCGTAGGTTTTCACACTGTTCTTATCCAGTTCCAGGTGTTGGTGTTCGATCAGGAAGTCCACTTGCGGGTCGAACTTCCAGGGTTCGATGACGCGTTTGGCGGTCAACAGTTTTCCATCCGCACTTACCAGGAAGCCCGTGCCGGATTGCGAAAACTGCTCCGACGCATTGGACTGCGAATCACGCACCCGATATTCCGTGTACAACAGGTAGAGAGCGGATTTTGCCTTTTTGCCTAGGGTCTCGTCCAGGTGCAATTTCGCCAGATGCTCTTTCGCCATGTTGACAGCCGCAGTGGAAGTAGGATTCGCGAGGTTGTCCAGGATCGTATCCGCGGTCATACGGAGGAGGGGATTGCTCTGGAAAAAATTGAGCGGGACTTCTTCCTTCATCGTTACCGGGATCACGACCTGTTTGGCGCGCAACGCAATTTTCTCGAGCGAGCTCAGCTTGATCTCGATGAAGCTCTGGCCGGTAATTTCAATATGGTCCTTGTCCACCATATCGCGGACCGGCTGCATGGAATCGAGATCAGCAAAAATGATGGCGCAATTGAGGGGTGCGGGAAGGTCGACGGTTTCTTTACTGGAAAGAGCGAACTCTTGATCGAAGGTTTCGATGTGGACGGGAATGCCGTTTATCCGCACATCCTGGAAGTACAGGCGCTCAATCTTGGCGGGGCGATCGACGGGCCGGATACTGATAACGAGACCCAGCAGCAAGCGCTCGAAGTTGATATCCCGGAAGGAGAGAGATTTGTAGACGGCAGGGTTGGGCGCGGGTTGACCTTCCTTGGTGGGGAGTTGATAAATCTTGGCGCCGCGAATGGCCTCGGGCATCTGGCCCGTGGGTTTGGTTTGTTGCGCGCGGCCGGGCACGGAAAGAGTGCAAGCGATCAAGACCATGGACGCATTAAACCCAAGACGCGAGAACATAGGTGGCGGCGAGATCATGCTGCGTGGACTCCCAGATCAATCATGTCATGGTCCCTAGGAGACGGCATCCTGCCAGGAAACCTCATAAAGCTCCACGGGCTCCTCCTTGCCTTTCACGCGGATGGGTTCCAGCCGTTGCGCCGGTATGCTGCCGTCCAATTGCAGGTAGGTGGATTCGGAAACGAGGATCTGTCCCGCGGGGGCATTCGAACATAGCCGCGAGGCCAGGTTGACCGCGTCGCCGATAACCGTGTAATCCAGGCGTTTGGAGGAGCCAATGTACCCCGCCGTCACCGGGCCCGTATTCACCCCCACGCCCATCCGCAGGGGTGGTTGGCCGCGGCTCTCCCAATCACGATTGAGCGCGGCCAGGGCGCGCTGCATTTCCATGGCGGTCCGGGTGGCGCGCAGCGCGTCATCGGGTTTGGGAATCGGAGCCCCGTAGAGGGCCATAATTCCATCGCCGAGGTATTTGTCGAGCGTCCCTCCACTGTCAAAAATGATGTCCGTCATCTCCGAGAAGTATTCATTCAGCAATTCCACCACGCTATGGGGTTCCATGTGCTCGGACATGCGGGTGAAACCGCGAATGTCGGAAAACAGGATGGTGACGGTTTGATTTTCCCCTCCCAGGTGAACTTCGTCCGGGTTGGCGAGAATCTTTTCGACGACGCTGGGGCTGTGGAAGCGCTCCAGCGCCTGGCGTTTTATAACCTGGCTGGCCAGTTCCTCATGCGAGCGCGCATTGTCGAAGCTGATGGCGGCCTCGGCGGCGATCACGGAAAAAATACCCAGTTCTTCCTGGGTGAAGGCGTAGGGCTTGCTCAGGCAATCAACGTAAAAGATCCCGAAGACGTGGTCTTTGTAAATCAGCGGCGCGCACATGGCGGAGCGGATGCCGGACAGGCGCAGGCTCTGGCTGCCGGAAAAGCGGTCGTCGGTGCCCACGTCATAAATCAACAGCGGCACGCGGTCATTCAGGAGCTTTTCGGTCACCGTCGTGGAAAGCGCCAGGCGGCGCGCGTCCGCCTTCTGGGCCTCGTCTTTGCATAGGAGGACGGCGGGCCGGAATCCCTTCTTGTCGTCATGGAGCATGACGAAGCCCCGCTCGACGTTGTCCATCTGAAACACCAGTTCCATGACCCGGTGCATGATTTCGTCCGGCAGCAAAACGGAGGAGAGGGTCTTGCCGACCGCCAAAAGTAATTTCAGGAGGTTGTTTTCCTTCTCCAGAGCCTGGACCCGGTCTTCCATCGGCACTGGAGCTGTGGAAACCGTGGGCGGAGCAAGTCGCAGCGCCGTGCTGATATCATCTTTGCCGACCAAGCCGCTTACATCGGTCACCGTTCCGCGTCCGGTCTGAATGTGGAAGTCGGCGGCGTGCGTCGTTTCGTATTTCAACTCATACATGCCGATCGCGATGCGGTCCTGGTCCTGAAGCCGGTGCTCCTGAATCGGCAGGTTGTTGACGAAGGTCCCATTCATGCTCCCCAAATCATGCAGCAAGGTAATGCCCCCGGGAAGCACGGTGATCCGCACATGGTGGCGCGACACACTGGGATGAGGCAGTACCAGATCATTGGAATCCACCCGCCCCACGCTGATGGTGGGGCTGGAAATTTCGAAGATCTGGGTCTGGGCCGAGGGATCGGTTATGACGAATCGGGCCATGGGGAGAGTATAGTTTATTGCACGCGCACAATGTCACCAAATTCCGGTTTCACACCCGAGTTCATCGTAACCACATGGGCGCGCGAGTTGCCACTGTCGACCACCTGGGTGACCTCGAGGACTCCCACGCGCGTATTCTGGTCCGTGGCCTTGTAAACCGCCAACTGCGACCCCACCTGAATGCCTTGCGCTGAGCCTTTGTCAATCATGACATTCGTGCCATCGACGGCCGTGATGTAGCCCTGCGACGCGGGTCGTGACGCCATCGGAGCGGCGGGAGACGCCAGCGGAGCGACCTCCGCCGAAGCGCCGGTCGGCGTTAAGGGCTGGCCGGTTAGCTTGCTGACGGCATTATCGGTTTGGGTGCGCAAGTCTGCGATCGCCGCCTTCAGCTTGGAGAAGTTGTCCTCATTGCTGATCCGCAGGGACGAGAGCATCTCATCCAGGTCCTGAATCTGTCGCTTTTGCTGAAGGAATACCGCTTGGAGTTGTTCTTGATTCTGTTTTAGCGCCGCCTGTTGCGCATTCAACGCCGCCAGTTGGTTGCCCAAGGCCTGCATCTGGTCGAGCACCATCTTGAATTGATCGTCGAGATACTTCTGCTCGTCCTCTTTGAATTTTGGCCACGCACTGGGTGTCAAGGACAGCAGAAAAAAAATGGCAAGAAATATTCGGCGTGTCATGATCAAACCTCCACAGAGTTTCCGGGTGTTTCCCAAGGGGTCGCCTCCGTTATGGGCAGGTAAGAAAAACTTGCACGGCGGGGTTGTCTTTTTCAGCGACCATAATCTGCCGCTGCAACGGCCGACATCCGGAGAGCGATATGGTCAGGGTGTGAGGCCCAAGCGACAATCGAAAATTGGTGGGAGTCTGCCCGCCGATGAGGGCCCCATCCGCCTGCACCGAGGCGCCGGCCGGAATGGTACGGACTTCCACAATCCCGGTCGTCGCCGCCGCGGCAAGGGTTACGGTCAGCTCGTGGATACCGCTCTTGAGGTTATACACCTTGGGAATAGGCTCCACCCCCGGTTGTATCACCGCATAGGTGTGCTTCCCCAGCGGCAGAACCGCGGCGACGGGGCTCGGCCCACGGGACTTTCCGTCGATCAGCACTTCCAGGCCCGGTGGCAGCGTGGCGATGTCAAGTTCCGCGGTGGGCGCGGATAGGTTCCCTTCCACGCTGGCGGTCTTTCCGCCTTCAATCGTCACACTCTGCGCAAAATTTTCGTACCCGTCCATGGAAATGACCACGTTGTGCGTCCCGGCGGTAAGATTTGCGATCGTATGGGGCGTCAACCATTTTGCCTCGGACTGTCCATCCACGGAAATTCTCGCCCCTTTCACGTTCGCGCTCACCCTCAACTCTCCCACCTTCGCCGCCGTGGGTTGCGTACGCAGTCCCTGACCTTTGGGTGAAGCTTCGGCAGGGTTGGGGGCCGTGGGCTGGGCGGTAGTGCCCGGTGCGGTCGTCGCCGTTGCCGGCGTGCCCGGTTGCGCGGCCGGCGAAACAGCCGTCTGGGGATTCTGCGGGGGGGCTGTCTCTACAACCTGCGGGGATACTTTTCGAGGGCTCGCCGGGCGCAACATGAAATAGCTGGTAACGCCCAGGATGGCCACCACCCCGAGTGCCCCCACCACCCAGGCATATTGGGGGATGGTTTGCCAAAGGGGCACGGGCGGCGGAGTCGTCGGGACATTGAGAGAACTTGCGATCGAAGCCTCATCGACAGCGGCCGGAGCGGATTGCGGAGGCGGCACTTGAGCCCCCAACTCCGGTGCGGCCATGTCCGTCCGCACAGCGGGCGTCATCATAATCACCGTGCTTTGGCCGGTCGCGGTGCTCCCCAGGTTCTTATAAGTCCTGAGATCTTCCGCCAATTCCTTGCAAGTCTGATAGCGTTCATCGGGATTCTTGGCGAGCGCTTTGGAGATGACATAGCTTAAGCCCGCATGGATCGACGCGTCCAGTTCGCGCGGCGGAATGGGATTCTCATTGATGATCTTATAGATAACCGTTGTGATGTTCTGCCCGCCGAAGGGCTTTTCGCCGGTTACCAACTCATAGAGGATTACCCCCAAAGAGAAAATATCGGACCGGCCATCAATTTGGCGGCCTTTAACCTGCTCCGGCGACATGTAATTCGGCGTCCCCAGGATTTGGCCTGCCTGGGTCATGCCCATGTCCATCATCTTGGCAATGCCGAAGTCGGTTACCTTCACCAGGCCGTTTTGCAAAATCATGATATTCGCGGGCTTGATATCGCGATGCACAACCTTGTTTTGGTGAGCATGATCGAGGGCGCTGCAGATCTGGTCATAGATGGGCAAAATCGTTTCGATCGGGAGGACGGTCTGTTCCTGCACGATTTTTTCGAGGGATTTGCCTTCCAGAAACTCCATGGCGAGATAAAGAACGCCATCGTCTTCACCGAAATCGTAAACCGTGATGATATTGGGATGAGCGAGCTTTCCGGCCGCCGTCGCTTCCCGCTGGAAGCGGGTCTTATACTCCTCGAATTCCTGGGGAGAGAGACCCTCCGGGAGCATCGTCTTGATGGCTACCGTGCGGCCAATGATGGGGTCAAACCCTTCATAGACAACCCCCATCGAACCGCGGCCCAATTCACTGACAATCTGATATCGCCCTGCTTTCGTCAGTGCTTCGGCCATATCACCTCGCTTTCACACCTCGGGTTGTACCCCTTGGTGTTGGGGAGCCGATCCACTCGGTTTTTGCCTTCAGACCGTCGCCACACGTTGGCGTAACCGGTTTCAGAAAGATAGTCTTATCAGGCAGCGCAAAGGGTAACGCAAGAGTTCGTGCAAGTCAACAGTACCCCGGTGCAGTATCCTGGCAATGGCGTATTTTGATTTTCTTGGGTAGCGGCCATCTCCGACCGCCGGCTTTTCCTTCAATACGTGGCACGGGCGTCCCGCTCGGGTCACGAAGTTCCGGCTTGCGTTGGGACTCATCCGGATGTATTAATCGCTTCATTCGATGGGGCAGATCCTGGGAATATTCTGGCGCTTTTCCCCATCAGGTGTCCAAGCCGATTACTTCGAGGTGTTCGGTGAGAAACCGAGTCATAAGCACTCCCGTAAGGTCTATGCAGAATCTCCGCTTCCCCTGGAGAGTGAGGCCGCGCCATGGGTCATCCTTTGCACGTAGGGTTTTCTGTTGCATGACCTTGGCGGTCATCTTTGGCGTCCCCGGGCGTGCTTGCTCACAGGCAGATGCCCCTAACACGCTGGCGAGTGGCGCCAAGCTTTACGTCCGGCTGGAGACCGCCGTAAGCACCAGGAGATCGCACCTCCGTCAGGCAGTGACGGCGCGTTTGGTGCGCGAGGTTACCAGCGACCAGGGTGTGCTGGTGCCGATGGGAGCGGAAGCGACCGGGGAGATCGAGAAGTTGATCCCCACCTCTGATCCCCAGGACCACGCGCGCCTGCTGATCCATTTCACCCAGTTAGCCATACCCCATCATCCGATGCTTAGCTTGACCGCGCATATCACGGAGGTGGAGAACGCGCGTGAAACGGTCCTTGAGGATGGGACGATTCAGGGTGTCCTTGAAAAGGACGCGGCCGTTGGACGCATGGATGGCCTGTTGGATAAGTTGGGATCAGCAGGCGGCGAAATGGCCATGATGTCGGACAAGACCTTGGGCAAGGCGGACACGGCCATTGATTATCCGGCCGGCACTGACTTGGTATTGACTTTGGACCAGCCCCTCGCGGTGGATTCCCCCTCGCCGCCGGCCGTGGCGACGGAAATCTCCCCGGCTCTGGCGCAAGCGGTGCAAAAACTGCTTGTGGACGCGCCGCAGCGCGCCCAAAACAAGGCGAAGAAGCCCGGGGATCCGCTCAATTTGGTCATCGTCGGAAGTGCCGACCAGATTCTCAATGCCTATCAACAAGCCGGTTGGAGCGAAGCCAAGAAATTGGGCGCGAAGTCGGCCCTGGGAACCGTCCGCGCCATGGCCAGCGATGAAGGCTACGGACAGGCCCCGGTCTCCCAGCTCTACCTTTTCGACCGCGCCGAGGACCTGGCCTTCGAGAAGATGCTGAACACCTTTATGAAACGTCATCACCTGCGCCTGTGGCGGACTACCGCGGCTACCGCGGATGGCCGCGAAATCTGGTTGGGTGCGTCCACCCACGATATTGGCTTGGATGTGCACCTCGGGGTGGTTTCGCACGCGATCGATCCCGACTTGGACGCGGAACGCGGCAAAGTCGGCGCCGACCTGATGGCCGGCGGCTTGGTGGCGGCGGAACAATTGGTGGCTCGTCCCAATCCTCTCTCCGAAGGGAAGACGGCGACGGGGGGGACCTGGAAAACCGATGGCCGGTTGCTGGTGATTGAATTGAAAACTTCCGCCGCCATGTGAAGAACCGATTGACGCCCTTCGCGGGCTCGATGTATGTTTTCCTGCGGAGGAACTCATCCTCCCATTGCCCCAGGTCCGCGCTTTGCGCGTGAGGTAAAACATGGCTTCGACACCTGCTTCCCTGACCGCGGCCGCCCCGCGCCTCGCCGGCAAGATCATCGACACGGTGGTAAAGGTTTCCGTGGATGCCACTCGCCCTTTGCCTCTGGTGTGCGCGTTGTACGCCGTGGAAAACCTCGAGGGGGTGTGGCTATGCGCCTACTACGGATCGAATCGTAGCGTCTTCGACTACCTCCCCCAAAAGGACGCGGAAATCGACGAAGCCCAACTGGGCATCGCCTTTCTCCACAAGATCTTCATACCCAAAGACCAGTATCAGCCTGCCCAGTGGGAACAATTCAAGAAAGAGCGCTTCATGGCCTACGGCGCTCACAGCGAATAAACCGTAGGTTCTTCGCCGTTGTCATTCCTCAGATTTACACTCTCCACCTCCCCGTAAGTTTTCTGCTATACTCCGCGCTGGACCCGGCTCTTAACGAACTCGGGAAGAGCTGCCAATCTGTCGCCATTGGTCAGGCATTCTTATTGAAAATCTCTGGCCGCTTAGAGAGTAGGGTTCCAGGCGGACCAGTAAAAATCGGAGGCACCAGCTTATGAGTTCTTTTAAGAGAGCAAGCATGTTTTTGGTGTTGGCCTTGGCGGTGGCCGCGAGTGCCTGGGCACAGAGGGGCGGAAGAGGCGGGATGGGCATGATGAGCTCGTTGCCCAAAATGCCGGGCCTGAGCAACCCCGTGGCCGGCTCGGGCGCCGAGTATCAGATGACCACAAAAGGCAAGGACATGGACGTGGCCTGGGCGATACTCGGGAAGGAGGATGTAAACGGCAATCCCGGGCTTTGGATGGAGACACGAATGCAAAGCGCGGACCTGGGTGGGGAGATGGTCACGAAGATGCTGATGGTCACAACAGGTCCCGAAATCGGCATGAAACGCATGATCATGCAGCAGCCCGGACAGCCCCCCATGGAAATGACCGGAATGATGATGGGACTGATGAAGTCCGGCCAAGCCCAATCTCAACCCTCCAGTTCCGGAGGCAAAGTAGACTACGGCGAACTGGTGGGCACGGAAACCATCACCGTACCCGCGGGCACTTTCGCGTGCCAACACTATCGCAAGCAGGAGAAAAGTGGGACTGTCGACTACTGGGTTTCGGACCAGGTCACGCCTTACGCCATGGTCAAGATGACCGGTCCGGATGTAACCATGGTGTTAAAGAAAACCCTGACCAACGAAACCACCCATATTAAGGGCGAACCACAGAAGATGCAATTCCCCGGGATGCCGCAGTAATGAGGTTGTACTCTCCTTTCGCCTTCGCCACGCGGGCCGGGATTTTCGGCCCGCGGGGCAGGCGCCGCCGTGATTTGCTGTATCCTGCTGACGGAAGCCGGCCCACTTTCGGGTTGACCCGGCAATCACTGGCTAAGTAGAATTCAGGCTGGGTTCTCCGCTGACGCGAGGAGCGGGCGGGGAGTCCACAATCTTCGGGTTCAAGGAGGGGTGGGTTTTGACCAAGCAATGGCTGGCCTGTCTGCTCGGGGCGTTAGTTCTGCTCAATGGCTGCGCAACGGCAGAAAAGCACCCGGCGGCCGCGCAGGCTCCCGCGCTGCCCCCGCCCCCGCCTCCTGAGACTCTGCCCCTGAAGAGTGCTGAGCGCGTTCTTCCCCCCGAACTTGCTTCCCTCCCGGATGCCACCGACTTGCTGGTGAAACAAGTTGACGCCCTTTATCTGAGCGGCATGAGCGACTTCCGGGCGGGGAACCTGGAAAAATCCAAGCAGGAGTTTGACCAGGCGCTGGCCACCCTGCTGGAATCGGACCTGGATATCCAGGGTGATGAGCGGCTAAGTTCCGAGTTCGAGAAGATTGTGGAGAATGTTTACTCGGTGGAGGCCGCGTCGCTGGGGCGAGGCGATGCTCTGAGCCTACACAACTACGAACCCACTCCCCTGGAATCCTTTTCCGGTTTGACCTTCCCCGTCGATCCCCGCACCAAGCAGCGCGTCCAGCAGGAATTGCAATCCGTCCATTCGGATTTGCCGCTGGTTTCCAATGATTACGTGGACGGCGTCATTACTTACTTGCAGAACCACGCCCGGGGTTACATGGAAACCGTCCTGCGCCGGGTGGGAACGTACGGGGAAATCATCGGCGAGGCCTTGCACAAGCAGGGTGTGCCGCAGGACCTCATCTTTCTCGCGGCGGGCGAAAGCGCATTCAGTCCCACTGCCGTATCCAACAAGCAATGTGTGGGTATATGGCAATTTTCCCTGGGGACCGGAACTCTTTACGGCTTGAAGAAAAATCGCTGGGTGGATGACCGCAAAGATCCCGTCAAGTCCTCCGCTGCTGCCGCCCACCACTTGAAAGATCTTTACCAGACCTTTGGTGACTGGTTTCTGGCGATGGCGGCTTACGACAGTGGCCCCGTGACGGTGCAGCGCGCCATCGAGAAGACCGGATACGCGGATTTCTGGGAATTGCGGAGGCTTCACGCCTTGCCGGCGGAAACCGAGAACTACGTTCCCATCTTCCTGGCCACGGCGCTTATTGCCAAAGACCCCAAGGCTTATGGATTCGACACGGGACCCGATCCCCCCCTGGCGGTCGACAGGGCCGAGGTCGACACGCCCACGGATTTGCGTCTGATCGCCCAGCTTATTGACCACCCTGTCGAAGACCTGGTGAAGCTCAATCCCAGCTTGCAGCGCTGGACGACACCGGGCAACGACCCCGGCTTCGTTTTGAATTTGCCCGCGGGGACCAAGGACCTGTACGAGCAGACCATCGCCTCGATTCCCCCTGACAACCGTATCTGGTGGCGCGCGCACAAGGTGCTGGAAGGCGAAACGCTGGCCGGGATTGCCAAGCAATTGCGCGTTTCGCCGGTCGCTCTGGCGCAAGCGAATCAACTCACTGCCAGCTCCTCTCTTGAGCAGGGCGCGCACCTCGTGGTTCCCATGGCGGCGGGCAATGAATCCTCCCTCGTGCGGGTTCGAGAATCGGTCCCGCGCCGGCTCATCCACTACCGCGTGCGCCCGGGGGATACCGTGGATCTCATTGCCGATCGCTTTGACGTGACGGCTTTCCAGATTCGCCGATGGAACGGCCTGAAGTCGTCGAAACTGACTTCGGGCAGGACCTTGCGCCTCTACGTGGGAGCACAAGCCACCTCCAGCTCCCGGACCTCCCACCCACGGCCGGCTGCCAAATCCACACACCACTCCACCCGCACCACCGCCGCGCAGAAGAAGCCTACGGCGCCCGTTAGCCGTGCCGCTCCCGCGGCGGCGGTGGTCGTTCCTTAGACCCCCCAATAAAACTTCCTCGATTGCTCTTGACAGGAGGATTCGGCTGGTATACATCTGCCCCACCAGCCGTTTTTTGTGGCCCGGTTGGGAGCCACCGTTTAGCGCAGCGAATCGACAGGGGTGAACACACGACGATAGGAGGAGGGTTGCATGGCCTTCGATGATGAAAGTGAACACGGGGAAGAGTTGGAGGATTTCGGGGAAGAACTCTCCTCCGATTATAAAGAAGAAACGGAAGAGGGTTTAGAGGAAGAGGGCGTGGAGACCGAGGAAGAAGTCTCCTACGAAGCAGAGGAGACGGTAACCACGGTCCCGGAGCCGGTGCCTGCCGCCGCGGGCGCCCCCAAGCCTGCGCCCGCCGCGCCCAAAAAGGCCCCGGCAAAAAAACAGCCGGCCAAAAAAGCCGAGCTTAAGGCGAAGAAGCCGGTGAAGAAAGTGACCAAGAAAGCGGCCAAAACCAAGAAGCCTGCGGCGAAAGCCAAGGCGGCGAAGAAGACCGCGAAGAAGCCAGGACGGCGGGGTTAGACGGGACTTTGTGCGCAGGGCCTCGGGCGATGCTTTCCGCCTCGACTGGTGGTGCCGTTACACCTCTGGGGACCAATCCGCCTAAGCCCGGTTGCGAGGCCAATGTGGTCCACGGCAGAAGCTAAAGGGATAACCATTAAGTTGGAACGGCATTAGCGGGTCAGCGGAGGAGGGTCTCGCGCATAAAGCCACTGTGTGCGTGCGAAGGCTTTGTGTGCCTGGGGGCAGGTCTCCCACCGAGTCGCTCGTTTGTCCAGTGATACCAAAGAGTCGCGGCATGAGGTGCCGGCCGCGAACCCCGCAGGCGGTTCAGTGGCTCCGCGGGTTCGCGCTTTGGAGTTTGTCCGCCGGATGCGCGGCGCCTCGCAGCCTTGGTTGGTCCGTTGCGAGGACGGCGAGAGCTATGTCGTAAAATTTCAGAATAACCCCCAGCACGCGAGGGTGCTCGCCAATGAGATGCTGGCCTCGCGCTTGGCGTTACTTGTTGGCCTGCCCGTCGCCGCTCCGGCGTTTGTCGAAGTGTCCCGTTCTTTGCTAGGCGGCAATCCCCAACTGGCGTTTGACGTCGGGGAACGCCGCGAGCCGATCCGGCCAGGCACCCAGTTCGGCTCGCGCTTCCCGGGCATCCCCAGCCAAACCCTGGTGGTGGATTTTCTCCCCGATCGCCTTCTGCGGCGCCTTAAGAATTTAACCTCTACCTTCCTGGGAGCCTTCGTCTTTGACAAGTGGACGTGCAACTGCGACGGCCGTCAGGTGATCTTCCATCGCCCTGCCGACGACGAGGGATCTTCTTACTCCGTGGCCATGATCGACCAGGGCTTTTGCTTCAACGACGGAGACTGGACCTTTCCCGACAGCCCCATTCGAGGCATTTACCCCCGCCGCTTGGTCTACGAGAACGTCAGAGGGATGGAGTCGTTTGAGCCTTTTCTTTCCCGCATCGAAAACCTTACGATGGGGGAACTGGAGAAATGCTCGCAGGAAATCCCCGCGAAATGGTGCGAGCCTGACCCCGGCCAACTGGCGCGGCTGAGGGAGGTGCTCTACGCGCGGCGGCGCACCTTGCGCCAGGCCATTATTGACGCCAAGAATTCGTCGCTCGAACCGTTTCCAAATTGGGTGTGAGAAGGAAGGAGTCAGGAGCCAGAAGTCAGAAATCAGGAGAAAGACGACGCCACTCTGTCTCCGGACCACTAACTCCTGACTCCTGGAAATACCCATGGCGGATGAAAGCAACTGGAAGGCTTGCTCGTACTACCTGGTGCGTTACGCCCCCAACGCTGAGCGGGAGGAGTTTCTCAACATCGGGCTCCTGCTGCACAGTCCCCAGGAGCAATTCCTGGATTGCCTTTTCACTCGCGACTTCCGCCGCATCAAGCGCTTCCACCCGCAAGCCGACCTGGAATTCCTGCGCGACCTGCAGAGCCATTTCGAACAGCAAATCCAGCAGCACGAGGATAACCTGCAAGGCTTTATCGAAGAAATGGCGCAATCCTTATCCCACGTCGTCCAACTTGCCCCGGCGCGTCCGGTGCTGGCCGCTGAACCCCAGACGCAATTGCAACAATTGTTCGAAAGGTTGGTGGGCAAACGGCGGACGGATTTTCCCGCCGCCGACACTCGCATGCGCATAAAGCAAGGCTTGGTGGAGGCGCTCCGCCGCGCTCGGGTGTTCGATGACAAACGCTTCGAGAAGCGCATCCCCGCCGAACCCTTGACGCAACCCGGCGACCCCTTTCATTTCGACTTCGGCTACCGGCCTCCGATGGCCGCCGGAAAGCCCAACGGCCATCTGAAGTTGATTCATGCTCTTTCCTTGCGCCGCGACCATGAGCTCGCCAGCGTTCTTTCCCTGACCATGGGTTATATTCGCGACAAACAACCCGCTGAACTTACGGCCATCATCGAAGGATGGCCGGCGCGGGGAGATAAGACAGCGGGCCATTCCCATCGGGTCTTGAGAGATGCCGAGATCGCCATGCGGCCTCTCGCCGAAGTGGACGCGTTTGCCCAATCGGTCCGCGAAGAATTCGAGCAGAGCGCCTCCGCCGCAAACTGAGCCCAACCCCCTTACGGCAGCCCGATATAAATCTTTACAACCCATTAAAGGATACTTATGGTGATTGAAGTGCTCGGATAATCGGAATAGATCTGCCCTTGCGGCCGTTGTTAGCTTTTCGGTCTCCCATGGGCAATTTGTCTGTCTTTGAGACCTCTGGAGTGGCCTGGCACGCCCTTGGGGGTCCTAGATCGGTAGGAATTAGCTGTGGCCTCCAATCCCCACCCCGCCCCCGCTGGCGCCCTTGATAAGAACCAGCTTAAGGTTCAAGGCCTAGCATTTGGACAAGCCTTTCAGACGGTCTTCAAAGTCAGCGCCATGTACTCCGTGGATCACCCGGCGGCGGGGCGATCCATGCAGCAAAGCTGGGACCTCCTGGTCCCGCTGTTGAAGCAGGGGAAGCAATTTACCTTTGGTTTTATGAATCAGCGGGTTCTGTTGAATAGCAGCCTTGTTTCCCAAACCAACCTGACCCATTTGGAGGTGGAGTTTACCAAGCGCGAAATCGCGGCAATCACTTTTGGGGCGGGACTGACTTTGAAGGATTTCAAACGCGCGCTGGCGCTGCTCACCACCCGGGCCCTGGTGATTGCGGAGCGCGGAGGAATCAAGAAATTCTTAGCGGCAAACCCGATGGAAGGCGTGCGCGTTGCGGTCGCCCCCAAACCTAAAGATGAAGGCGACACGATTGATGTGGGGATGGACATGGAGTCTTTCTTCACGGCGCAAGCTATCCTGGGTCAGGAGGGCGCCTCCGGCAGCTCAGCGCTGGACCTGCTGTTGGGTGCCGCCGGCGCAAGAAAAACCCAGGGGCTCGGCGCCGGACCGCGGGAATTGGTGGAGGTGGCCGATGCCGCCACGCGCAACACGATCGCGGATCCGGACGGCAACGTCGCGGAGCTGTTGGTGGCCTTGACCCACATGCTATCCGGTTTGAAACCCGAATTCGTGGTCGCTGCTTTGCCACCGCAAAAACAGGCTGATCTCCAGGGCAACTCCCCGGGGGTCATGTCGGCGCACTTGATGGAAGACGCCATTGCCGGATGGGCGGCGGAGCGCCTGAGCGCGACGGCGGGCGCGGGAGGCGGAGGCAGCGGCAATGGCAGGGGAGAGGGTGGTAAAGGCGAAGGCGCGGGAGAGGGCGCGGGAGGCGCAGGCAGCGGAGAAGCGGGCGGCAGTGGGGTAAACGTGGAAAAAGAGGTTCTCGAAGCCTTGCTGCGGGGGCTGAAGGCGACGCGCGTCGCCGAGCGTCTGATGCAGAAGTTGGCACAATTCGTCGAGCAAGCGAACCTGCCCGCGGAAGTCTATGAGCGCATTCACCGGGAAGTGATGTGGTTTACGCTTCCGACGGAAAAAAAGGTCGCCCAACTCCTCAACCAGAGGCTGTTCACCGCCCAGGACTTTGCCCGCCTGGTCCAACACGTGCGGGAGGCCATGGGCGAAGGAAGAATTTCAGAGGCAACGGATATTGCCCAACACTATTTTGCCGCCTGGGAGAATGCCTCCTCCGCGGTGCGCGCGGAAGAGATGAAGCGCGCGCCGGAACTGCTGCGCGCCCTGGCCAGCGTGCAGACCCTGCCCTTGATGCACACGCTGGCGGAGCCGCTGCGGCGGGAAATTCTGGAGGAGACTCGCCTGCACTGGCCCTGCCACTTGCAGGCCACCCACTGCCTGGCCGTGGTGGCGCAGAATGCCGGCCGCTTTGAGGATTTCGAGTTTGTGCACAAAATCGCCTCGGACCTTAAACACTCGGTGAACCGGCACCCCAGCCAGCACGCCGACTGCTGCGGCAAGGCCCTGGCCGGGCTCCTCACTCCGGAAGCGCTGGAAAGGCTGATCGAGTCGTTTCTGCAAAGGCGCAGTGACGCGGCCTGGGTGCGCACGGCGACTTCCTTGCTGACCATGATTGGCCCTCCCGGCGCGGAGGGGGCCTTGCGGCGCCTGGAAGAGGAACCCACGGCTTCCAACCGCTTGCCTTTGATCCGCTTGCTCCGCGTCCTGGGCGCCTCGGCCATTGAGCCCGTGTGCAAGCGCCTTTCCGACCCGCGCTGGTACGTGGTGCGCAATGCCGCCTACATCCTGGGTGATTTGGGTGATCCCGAACTGCCCGCCCATTTGCGCGGGGCGATTCGCCATGAGGATTTAAGGGTGCAACAGGCCGCAATGACCGCTGTTCTGAAAAGCAATGTCGCCGGCCGCGGGGAAATCCTGGCGGAAGCCTTGACGCAATTGCAAGCCGGAGTGCTGGAGATGGCCCTTGACGAGCTGACCGTTCTGAAGGATCCGGCGAGCGTGGACCACCTGGAAGCTCTCGTCCTGGGGAAAAAGGAATTCAAGGCCGGGGTTCTGGAGAAAGCCGTGATCGCCCTCGGGGCGGTGCCTTCCGACCGTGCTGCCGAAGCTCTTTACAAGATCATTGCGGATACGGCACAACCCCTGCTGGTGCGTCGAGCAGCGCTGGAGGATTTGGACAACCACAGCTCAGCCCTCGCTGCGAGTCTGGTGGCGAAACTCTCGATCCTTTCTCCCGACGATCCCTTGGCGGCCGAAGTGAGGAAGGTGGCGTAAGAGTTCGTTGGGGTGAAAGGCCGGGGATACCAAGTTGATGGCCTGTCGGTGTGCAGGCATCGTGTTGGCCGCTGGCAACTGAAAACCGAGGACGGACAACTGAAAATTTCTACCCTCGCCCTTTGGGGGCATAGGCGCTAGAATAAGCACTCACGCCCGCCCGCTACGCGGGCTTTCGGGCACCGCGAACCGTTATTCCAGCGCCTCTCCCCAAGGGGGCGAGGGAAGAGGAATTCTCAGCTTTAGTGCCGCATTCCTGAGTCTCTCTGCACCCAAAGGAGAGGGTTCTGGCTCGCGCCGGCAGAAAGGACTAGCGATGCTGATTTTCGATCGCGTTCGCCTTCAAGACCTCGACCGCCGCAACATGCAGTTATGGGTTTTGGCGATTGTCATGATTCTCGTCCTGGCCGGCGGATTAGCCCTGCACATGTACACGTTGGCCTCGACGGCGGAGGTTTCGCTCAGCCGGCGCGTCATGCTGGAAGGCATGATCGGCTTCTGCGTGCTCGCCATACTTTTCGTAGGCTATTTGATCGACCGGCAGGTGGTGATCGCGCGCCTGCGCAAGGAATTGGAGGACGAGAAAAAGCACAACCTGGAGCGGCGCACGCGCGGCAACAAGGAACTGTTGCAAACGTTGTTCGGCCCCGGCCAGTTCTGCGACCGGTTGGCCTTGGAACTCCAGCGCGCCGCCCACCACGAACTGCCGCTTTCCGGACTCACCATTGCGCTGGAGGTTTCGCCCAACCTTTCGGACATCGAGGAGATTTATGGCGCTTTTGGCGAGGCGGTGAAGGCCATGATGCACAAGTTGCGCGGAGAAGATTCCATCTACCAATTTACCTCCGGCGTATTCGGCATCCTGCTGCCGGGAACGGGAGCGGAGGCGGCGCGCGGCGTGGCCGTGCGCGTGGCCGATGCGCTGCACGAAGCCATGGGCAAGAGCAAGCGCTACTCCTTTGATATTCACATCACCAATTTCCCCGACCAGGTCAAAACCGCGCGCGAAATGGAAAAGCTCATGCGCGCTCCCTGCGAGCGCTAGGACGGCAATGCTAGGGGTCGTGGGAAAGTTGGCGGCCTCCCTCCCATTCATATCATTCCGCAAAGCGTGAAGATCGCACTGAGAGGACGCAAGCGAGTCGGACACGCCTACGCTTGCTCCCCTTGAATCCATTGCGGGGTGGCATTACACTCTTGGGTCAAATCAGATCAACACCAGGAGCCGGCTCTTGCCCGTTTCCATTGCTACCTTTCACTCGGACCTTGAAAAGCTCATCCGCAAGTTCGATGCCGACCAGCCGCACTACTCTTCGAAAGACTATCTTGAGGCCCAGGCACGCACGGACTTCCTCACGCCTTTCTTCAAGGCCTTGGGATGGGATGTGGAGAACGAGGCTGGCCTGTTGCATCACGACCGGGAAGTGCTGGTGGAAAAAGGCGACCTGGAAGCCACCGGGCATCCCGACTATAACTTTCGTATCGGCGGGCAGACCAAGTTTTACGTAGAAGCCAAATCGCCCTCCGAACCGGTAGACACGCCGCGCCACATCTTGCAAGCCAAGGGTTACGTCTGGAACACCAAGACCGTCTTCTTTGTCATCCTGACGAATTTTGAGGAATTCCGTTTCTACGACGCCTCCGCGCAGCCCGACCCCAAGCGCCCCGAAGAGGGTTTGCTGCTCAGCCTGCGCTATTCCGATTACCCGGCGAATGCTGAAAAGCTCTGGGAATTCTCCCGCGAGCGTGTGGCGGCAGGTTCATTGGAGGCATTGCTCCCGAAAATCCGCCGGGCGCCACGGCTGCGCAAACAGGTTGATGACGTCTTCCTGGATGAGATGACGGGCTGGCGGGAAGAACTCGCCAAGAACATTCACAAGAACAATCCCGAACTCACCGCCCGGCAGTTAAACGAAGTGGTGCAGCGTTTGCTCGACCGGATTGTCTTCATTCGCATCGCGGAAGACCGCAGGGTGCTGGAGTACGCCCTGTTGCGAAGGGTTCTGGAAGACTGGGAGATTCACGGCGGCAAGTTCCACATTTTCGAATGGCTGAATGACCTTTTTCACAAGGTCAATGAGGACTTCAACGGCGAAATCTTTAAGCCGCACCTTTCCGAGACCATCAAGGTTGATTCCGAGCTGCTGGCGGGCATCATCAAGCGGCTGTATCCGCCCGAAAGCCCCTACCGGTTTGACGTGATCGGCGTCGAGCTGCTGGGCTCAATTTACGAGCGCTACCTGGGCAACACCATCCGCCTTACGCCCAAGCAAGTGAAAGTGGAAGAAAAGCCGGAGGTGCGCAAGGCGGGCGGAGTCTATTACACGCCGCGCTACATCGTGGATTACATCGTGCGCGAGACCGTGGGCAAGGCCATTGAGGGCAAATCGCCCAAGCAGATCGAGAAGATTCGCATTCTCGATCCGGCCTGCGGTTCCGGTTCGTTCCTGATTGGCGCGTTCCAATACCTGATTGATTACCACGTCAAATGGTATCTGGCCCATCCCGAACAGGAGGTGCGGCACGCGCATCCCTCGCTCGATTTCATGCGCGAGGTCCACACCGACCCCGATGGCTCGAAGCGCCTCTCCGTTTTCCGCAAGGCCAAGATTCTGCGCAATAACCTGTTCGGCGTGGATATCGACCCGCAGGCGGTCGAGATCACCATGATGAGCCTGTACCTGAAGGCGTTGGACGGCGAGAAATCCCAGTTGCCCCCCAAGCAACACATCCTGCCGGAACTGAAATACAACATCATGTGCGGGAATTCCCTGATCGGCCCGGATATTTATGATCAGGGCGTGTTGTTTGCGGAAGATGAACGCGACCGCATCAACGCCTTCGATTGGAATTTCGTCCCTCCCGGTAGCGCCGGCTTCCAGCCGGCAATGGAAAGTGCTGCCGAGACGGCGGCGCTACGCACCCCGCCCGTGAGGGCGCGTAGGGGCGGTTCGCGAACCGCCCCTATACCGGGCAACGGGCTACCCTCCATCGGCCAAGTCATGCGCTCGGGCGGGTTTGATTGCGTGATTGGGAATCCTCCGTACGTTCGGCAGGAATCGATATCGGAGTTCAAAGAATACTTCGAGCAGCATTACGAGGCGTTTCATGGCGTGGCTGACCTGTACGTCTATTTCATGGAAAAAGGCTTGCGCCTATTGCGCGAGGGCGGCTACTACAGCGTCATTGTATCCAGCAGTTTCCTGCGCACGAACTTTGCCAAACCCCTGAGAGCCTTTCTCAAGGCGACTGCTGAGACCCTCAGGATTGTTGACTTCGGGGGGTTGGCCGTTTTCGAGAATGCCAAAGACACCTACGTCTGTATTCCACTTCTCGCCAAGCGGAAGCAGCCTGAGCGAATTCAGGTCGCAAGAATCCCATCGCTTGATTTCGAAGACTTGGAAGCCTATGTCCAACCAAGGCTATATACGATTCCGCCCCAGCGTTTGACCTCTGATGTATGGTCTTTGACGAGCGACACGGAAACAGCAGTTTTTCAGAAGATCATGAAGGCGGGGCGGCCATTGGGGGATTATGCGCAGGGGAAGTTCTTTCGCGGCGTTACGACAGGCTTAAATGAAGCTTTCATGGTTGATACTAAGACGAGGACGTCCCTCATTGCGAACGACAAGCGTAGTGCCGACCTGATTAAGCCATTGGTTGAGGGGGAGGATATACGCCGCTGGGTATTTCGCAACAAAGACCTTTGGCTGATCTTTACGAGGCGAGGGATTGAAATTGAAAGATATCCCGCGATCAAGGAACACCTGTCGAATTGGCAAGCGGAGCTAACCCCTAAGAGATATTCGTCGGACAAGGTTGGTCGTAAACCGGGTCGATACAAATGGTATGAAATCCAGGATGACGTGGCCTATTACGAGATTTTTGATTCTCCCAAGATAATTTTCCCCGATATTGCGAAGGGACCTCGATTCTGCCTCGATACAGGGGGAAACTATCTTGTGAATACTGCGTACTGCCTCGGAACCAACGACAGATACCTACTGGGCATCCTCAACAGCCGTCTGTTCTGGTTTGCGATCAGCAACATCAGCATCCCCTTCGGCATTCGCGCCGGTGAATATCGCTACCGGCTGATTTACCAATACATGGAAAAAGTCCCCATCCGTCCCATCAACTTCTCCGACCCTGCCGACAAGGCCCGACACGACAGGATGGTGAAACTCGTTGACCGGATGCTGGAATTGAACAAGCAGAAGCAGTCCGGCAAACTCGCCCCTTCGCAAGTTGAACGCGTCGACCGCGAAATCGCCGCCACCGACGCCGAAATCGACGAACTGGTGTACGAGCTTTACGGCATCACACAGGAAGAACGGAAAATCATCTAAGGTGCTTAACCATGCCGGGACCGTCTCAACTCGTTCGCCAGCATCTTGAAAACATCTGCCGCGATGTGCTGTAAAAGTACGCGCACATTGTCCGGCGATACGTCGTCCGACGGCAGGGGGTTTAAGCATTATACCGGCGGGGCAAGCTTTATTACGTTGGGCTGGCGAGCAATCTCCGTTGGCGCCTAAATACGCACGTGAAAGACCGACACGGCCATTCCTGGGATCGATTCAGCATCTACAGCACCATCGGTGACAAGCACCTATAAGAGCTTGAGTCACTGCTGCTAAGGCAAAACTGTGCGCGGGCATGTTCGGCGCGATGGGACAATTCGGTTTCGAGGCAAAATCTACAAGTTGCAGGACGCGATCGCGAAGTTGCGTACGTCGAAGAAAGCTATTTCAGGTGAACGAGAGGTCCGGGACAGTTGTAGAGGCGGATAAGCGTGTTGACGTCACGGGGAGTGAGTTTCGTGTTGATTCCCGTCGATGTTGGGGTGCCAAAGAATCCTGCGCCCCATTGGACGAGATGAAGGATTGTCACCTCTTCATCGAACATCACATCCCCCGAATCGTCGCTGTGCCCTTCGATGCCCAAGGCATGGCCGAGCTCATGCAGCACAACCGCGCACCTCTCGCGTTCGGACCAGCGGGGGGAATTATCGAGGCTTATGAAAGACTTCTTCCGCCTGACGATCCTGCCGTCTTCCTTCTCGACCTGAATCAAATCCCTCTCCCGCCCATAGTCCCCTTCGGCAACTTCGCCCAGCTTAGAGCGATGTCCGCCCCCTCCCGCTCGCTAACCGTCTGAAGTGGGAACACACTACTCCAGGCGTCCAGCGTTTTCTCGAGGGCTCGGCGCCACTCTTCCGGTGGGCGATCGGCAAATACCTTGACGGGAAACCGGGTCCACTGTAACCCCACGGAGGGCCCCGCAACTTCCTGGTAGTAGTCCCCGGCCCTCGGCACGTAGCGAGAGGGGCGCAACGAGTCGGGGAGTTCAGGCATTTCTTCGAGAGCGTGCAGCCGCTCCTCGGCTTGCGTCACCTCCTGCTTGGAATCAGGGTCCGCAGCCACCAACTCGACGAACTTACGCCAGTCGCCGATGGCCGCCTGCCGGTCCACCATCTCGTTGGCCAGGGCCCGATAATAGCAAGCCCTTACATCCTGGGGATTCTGTTCAAGGACGCGGGTGAACATGGCCACGGAATCCGCAAAGAGGCCGAGGTGCAAGAGCTTGGTACCTTGTTGAAGAAAGGATTCAGCCGGGTCATGGCCGGCGGCGGTGACGGCGAAGCCCAGCACCGCCGTATAGATGAGTCTCCGTAACGTGTGACGTAGATTTCGTCTCACGAGGCCGGCAAGCCTCCAGGTCACCAAGCATAGTCCTGGGAATAAGCCCGCGTCGAGCCCTTTGTCCGACAGGGTCGCCAGGCAAACAGCGCCTGTCCGTTCTTGGCCAACTCGTGCGCTCTCGACTCAGAATTGGAAAGTAGCCTACTTTTAAGACCACGGAGCCGATCCCTGCATGCGCGCGACTATGGAGGAAGGGCGCTCGCCTCACTTCCGCTCGGCCTGGGAAGGGCGCTCGACCTGTTCATGGGTGGCGGATCAACTGTCGCCGCCGCGTTGGCAGTGGGTTACGCGAGTATCGGTATTGAAAGTGATCCGGTTTTTTACCGGATGGCCAAGCAGGCCATCCCCGAGCTTGCGAAATTTGATGCGGGAAGAACACACGATCAGCAGTGCGCTGACTGTTGCCTACTTCCCTGCGGTATGGGCGCTAATCCGTGAAAAGGGCGGGAGAGTATGCGACGTAACGAACCGGCTTCTTGAGCTTGGTGATGCGGCCTTCGCGAATGCCTCTCGCCAGCCAATCGTTGATTTGCGGGGCACGTACTCGCATCTTGTCAGCCAGCCATTCGTTCGTTCGCGGCTCCTTAAGGAGGATCAACATCTGCTCGATGACAAGGGCGTAAGCGTCACAGCAACCTTGCTCTGCGGCGGCGGGTGGTGACGTTTCTTCCCCCGGTTTGACCATATGCAGGAACGGCGGAACCCTTGCGTCCGCAGCTGCTTCTCCGGAAACAAGAGTGGCGTTGCCGCCTTGGAGCAATGCGTCGGTGCGCTCTTCGATAGGAGGGGGATGCTTGGTGCTCGGAGAAAACAGCTCTCCATTTTTCTGTTCCGGCGGAGTGAACAGCGCCCGAAGATTCTGCCACGGCTCCGCGGGAAACGGCATGCCTCCCATGCGGAGCAACCTGGGATTCCCTGGGGCCACGGCTCCCGTGGATTTGACGAACACCTTCACACGACCGTGCTGAAGTGCCTCCGTAGCCCCTGCCCACGTGCCCCCCGTTTCGGCTGAGCTTGCCACCACCAAGGCCGCATCACCCAGGCCATAGAGCAGCTTGTTTCGGTCCATGGCGGCATAGGCGAACCATCGCGAATCCGGGTCGTAAGGAGACACCAGCGTCAATCGATCACTCACGAGGTCTGAGCGGTACTGGCCCGAAGTGGCTGTCCGGGCTAAGCCTTCCGCAAGAACTCCCAAAGCCCACCCGCCGGACTCAAGGGCGCCGGACATCGCTTCGCGGTCAATCCCCTTGGCTGCACCGGAAATAATGGCGATGCCTTCATTCGCACAATGCTCGCCGACCCGGCGGGCGAACTCGCCGTCCTCTTCCGAGCGGTCACGGGACCCAACAACGACCAAGCCCCCGCGATTAAACAGCTCCCTGGAGCCGACTCCATAGAGTAGCGGCGGAGCGGTTTGCCCGAGATACCTCTTCAGGCGTTCCGGATAGCAGGCGTCACTGCGACTGATCACCCAGAGCCCGGCTCTCTCCCACCTCTCGACGATCAGCGCCAGAGCGGCGCCGCGGTCCAGCAGATGTGTGACCCGAATCGACTCCACTTCCGGGGACAGGAACCCCTCGAGCCTGATCCGGCAGTCTGTGTTAAGAAGATCACCCGGTCGCAAGCCCTGGCTCTTCAGCCACGACGCCAAGGCATTGTACTGCCTGAGGCCGAGGGGTTTCAGACCGTTGCCACCCCTTTGGCCGAGTTCTGCGCAAAGCAGAAGAACCGCTTGTGTGTCCGGCGTCAGAGTCGACTCCACTCGAATCTCCTAATCAGTATTTTCCGCTGAACTGTCCGCAAGTGCAAATGGATAGACGGGCCCACTCCCGGCTTTACGCAAGCCAAGCGTCAGCACCGTAAGCGTCCACCTAGAATCTACCATATCATCGACCAACAAGACGGGTTCCGATCTAACCATGGATGCATCCACATCGAAAACCCCGGCGATATTTTGAACTTGGTGGAAACTGTTGACCCGCGTCTTCTGGGGCTCAGTGTCCCTAACTTTTCGAATACATTCCACGAATGGAAGCCCCAACCGACGGGCAAGCCGCCGGGCGAAGTTGGGAACAAGAGTCTGATGCTGCCTCGAGGGCACGCAGGTCAACCACCTTGGTGTAGGGTCGGGCCTCCAGCGATTCCTTATCAAGCGCGCGGCGGCCTCGACAAGTTGATCGTCAAAAAAGTGGTCCCGCTGTTTGCCAAGGCGCACCAACGCCCCGAAGCCCGGGTCGCCCCAGCGGCAGAGTGCGCGTCCTTCCAGCGCCTGGTCCTCCGGCGCAATATTCCCTTTCATTGCTGGATCGGGGAGACCGGGGGGCCACTTTTTGCGCGGCAGGATGACGTTTTCCAGACGATTCAAGAACTCCACTGCCGCTTGAGCAAGATCATCTCGATAGCTTTCTGAGAGGAGCCTACCCGTGCAGTTCGCGCACTTCCCGCAAACCGCGGCACTTGGATCGTTGAGCTCCTCGGCCAGAAACTGCATCAGACAGTCCGGGGTGTTCATGTAAGCCCTCATTCGCTCCTGCTCTTGCCGGCGGAGGTTCGTAATCCGTTCGATCCGATCCATGGGCATCTGCCAGCGCACGGGATTCAGGACGTAAGCCGAACCCCGTCCGGAGGGGATCCTTTGAATGGGCGCCGGCGATTCGAGCAGCAAGAACTTCAGGATCTTTTCGATCTTCCCTTTCGGCAGATTCACGCGCTGCTGGAGATTGGGCACCGTCAGCGCGCCGTTTGCGGCCTGCATTGCCGCCAGGAGCTGATTCACCTCCTCGGCTGTTGGGAAGGCCGTGCGGATGAAGTAATCGGCGATCTCGTCGTCCTCTTCGCCGTTCAGCAGAACGCCGTAGGCGTTATCGACCGCGCGCCCGGCTCGCCCCACCTGCTGGTAGTAGTGCACGACCGAGGTGGGCCGCTGGAAGTGGATGACGAATCCAAGGTCTGGTTTGTCAAAGCCCATTCCCAGCGCAACCGTAGCCACCAGCGCTTTCACTTCATTGTTGAGCAGGCGGTTTTCCAGGGCTTCCCGTTGCTCTGTCTCCATGGCGCCGTGATAAGACTCCGCGTCGATGCCCTGGGATTTGAGCCATTCTGCCAGACGCTCCGAGTCGTGAATGGTCAGCGTGTAGACGATGCCGCTCCCAGGCAGGCCGGGTAGAACGTTCGCAAGCCAAGCCATCCGCTCCACCTGCGAGCGAAGGTAAATGTTCTGGAGACTTAGACTGGCACGAGTCAACGGGCCCCTTTGGACCTCCAAGTTCGGTCCGAGTTGCTGAAGGATGTCGCTTACGACCCGGTCATTGGCGGTGGCTGTTGTGGCCAGTACCGGGATGTTGCGGGGAAGGGCTTTCAGGATCCTGACGATCCTCTGGTAGTCGGGGCGGAAGTCGTGGCCCCAGTCGGAGATGCAGTGGGCCTCGTCAACGACGAATAGGCCAACCCGGTTGGCGATCGGAAGCAGGCATCGCGTTACAAAGTCATCATTGGCCAGCCGCTCCGGGGATATCAAGAGCACGTCAAACTGGTTTCCGCGCAGTCCCCCTTCAATCCGCGGCCAATCCGCCGCGTTGGCGGAATTGATTGTCTCTGCTTGAACTCCGATGTTTCGAGCGGCTGCGATCTGGTTCCGCATCAGCGAAAGGAGAGGCGAAATCAAAAGCGTGCACCCGGCCCCTTGATCGCGAAGGAATCTCGTGGCAAGGAAGTAGACCAGGCTCTTGCCCCAACCGGTTCGCTGAACGACGAGCAGCCGCACGCGCCTTTGGACCAGCGCGGAGATTGCCTCCCATTGTCCGTCGCGGAACTCGGCGTTAGGATCCTTTAAAGCTTGGCGAAGGAGGGTGACCGCTTGTGTTCGCATATTGAGTCGGTCGCGGTGGGGTCGGTGATCACGTCCCGCTCCCAGAAATGTCTGGCGCGGGAAGCCAAGATTACTTTAACTGAAACGTTCGGTCAACCCGCAAGCCGCTCAGGTGGTGAGACAGGGTTCCGTCAGAGTCCCGCGCGTAGCATAGCTCCAGAGCTTTGGGTATATCACCCGAGAAGGAACCCCTCACCCACCGCCTTGCGGTCCCCCCTCTCCCCCTGAGCTTGTGACCTTTTTGAAGCCACTGGCCGCAGGGGGGTGCCTTGGGAGTCCTGGGGCAGTAGGCGGGGCGGCTCGGACCGGCCGGGGGAGCGGTTGTGGCGCCCCGGTTCGGTTTCGGACGCTCGCTGGGCGCTGGCAGGTGCTGCCCGCCGCGGCGGGCTCAGGCCCGCCACGGTGGGTTTAGGCCAGCAAGTGCGGGGCGAAGTGCATCACGTTGTAGGCCAGGGCGCTCCACAGCGCCACGCACCGCGCCTTGGCCAGTCCGCGCACCAGAATGTGACCCAGGCCGCGATAGGTGCGCAAATCGGCGTTGACGGTTTCGCTGGTGGCCGCCCGCTGTCGATAGATTTTCTTTCCCTCCGCGCTTTGCATGCGCTGCTTCCAGGCGCGGATCGCTTCGCTATCGCCTGCTTGGGACTCTAGTTCCTTCCCCCTCCTTTGCCGATCCTGCGCCGTATGGGGCGGAACGAACAACGCCACATCGTCCTTATGCGCTGCTTCCAAGTCTTCCTTCCGCAGGTACCCGCCGTCCAACAGGTGCTCTTGCACCGTGCCCCCCGTGCGCTCTTGCACCTGTTCCCGCAACGGCGCGCTCAACCCTCCCGAGTCCGAACCCTCCGCCGTCACCTCCACCCCCACGATGGCGCGGCTCCCCGGGTCCGCCGCCAACTGCACATTCACCGCCGGATTGTAGCCGCCGTTGGGCATCTTCATCACCCGCGCTTCCGCGTCCGTCGTGCTCACCCGCGGCGCCTTCTCCGCAATCTTCTCTCCCCGCTTGCCCCCCGTGCGCTTCACTCTCGCCGCCTGCCGTCGCTGCAGTTCCGGCAACTGCGCGATGGCCTGCTGCAAGCGTTCCTGCCGCTCCCGCGCCGCCCGCTTGCGCGCGGCCGCTTGCCGCGCGCTTACCCCCACCCCCGCCGGCGACTCCAGTTGCCGCCGCAACTCTGCCACGTGCCGCTCCGCTTCCGCCAGCAACTCCTCCAGCCGCGCTTCCCGCCGAAAACTCTTCGTCCCCGCCCCGACCCGCACCCGCATCCCGTCCTGGCTGATGCGGCTCACCCGCACCACCCCCTTGTCCACCAGCGCCACGATCACCTGCGTGAACAGCGCGTCCAGCGCCTCTGCATGATCGGTACGAAAGTCCGCCAGCAAGTGATAGTTCACGGTCACGCCCCCGCACAGCCAGCGAAACGCCGCATTCTCCTCGCACTGCCGCGCCAACTCGCGCGCCCCGCCGATGCCCCGCACGCAGGCGTACAGCCACAACGACACCAAAAGCTGCGGATCGGTCGCATCGCGCCCCGCCACCCCTTCCCGCGCCTTGATCGACGCCTGGAACGCCGCCAAGTCCAAATGCTCCACCACCGCCGCCACCCGCCGCACCGGGTGCTCCGGCCCCACCAGGTCGTCCGGACATTGCGCCACCCAGCTCATCTGCCCACGCTCCGGCCGGCGCAGACGCACCGCCCTCCGGGCCCCCGCCGCCGCCTTCCCGCCCTGCGGAGGGGCACCCTCGGCGTTCTTCTCCACGGCTGGCGTTTCTACTTTCGAAGCATCAAACATCAAAATGTTTTCCATAACAGCCATATTAACTCACATACCGAACTCTCCGCCAGAAATATTTCCATCCCCGCCCTTGCCCTTTCACCTCCTCCTACTACCCCCTACCCTCCCCCGGCCCGCGGCCTAAAAAAATCACAAGCTCCCTGGGAGAGGGCTGTGATTTTGATTTCTTTCCCTCTCCATTGGGGAGAGGGGGGACCGCAAGGCGGTGGGTGAGGGGTCTTTTTCATCCCCCGTCGGACTTTGACGGATCCCTGGGTGGTGAGGTGAACGGGATAGCCTCGGCAATCTCGGTCCGCTTATTTCCCCGCCACCGCCCGGCCCACGCGCTGCATCCAAGCCAATTCTTCTTCCGTCATCGGACCGCGGCGCAGCGCTTCCAGCCCTTCCTCCATTTGCGCCGCATTCGAGGGGCCGGTCATGCACACATCCACTTCCGGGCGGCTCAGGACGTAGCGGTAGCAATCCATAGCGGTCGGAATGCGCTCGTCTTTGGGGATTGGATGCGTGCCCATGAAGAAACCTTGCAGCCCGGACTTGCCGAGGAGTTGCCCCCAACTTGTGGCCGTAAACGCCACCAAGCCGGGACGGTTGGCGGCGGGCAGGTTCGGGAAGATGTCCTTTTCCGCGCGGGGATGCGCGGCGTTGTAGCGGAAATGCGCGATCTCGAAGTCGTTGGCGGCAGCAATCTGCGGGACGAGCGTGCGTTGGTGGGTGGAAACCGCCAGGAATCGCACCAAGCCTCGCTGCTTCAGTTCCCGGGCGGCGTTCAGAATCTTGGGCGGCACCGGCTTGTTCCACATGCCGAGCAGCAGGACGTCCGCATGGTCGAAGCTCAAAGCCCGCAGGGCGCGCTCCAGGCTCCAAGCCAGCAATCCGGCCACGCGAGTGTACGATTCAATCACCAGCACGAAGCGGTCGCGCTGCGGACGCAGGCGCCTCAGGCCCTCGCCGAACGAAGCGGTCCGCCGGCTTCCCCAGAACAAGTAATTCACACCACGCTCGAAGGCCCGCTCCAGGGCATCACCCGGAACTCCATAACCCGAGGCAATTCCGAGGCGCCCTACTTGCAGGCCCGTGCGCCCTAAAACCCTGCGTTCGAAACTGCCGGATGGTGCTTCCATCGTGTCTCCCTCATCGATGCGGCGGGTGTCCGATCACACCACCGGCTGAGCGAAGTAGGCGGGGTAGTGGCGGCGAAAGGTTTTCTTCTCGCGGTAGGAGCGGGCGAGTTCCATATAGATTCCCAGGTTGCGGTCGAGGTCGGCTTGCGTGCCGTCGAAGTAGAAATTGCGGATGGGGATGCCGCCGTAATTCTTCGACAGTTTCGGATAAATGGCCTCGCTCACAATGCCATTCATGCAGGTGAAGGGGCTGATGTCGATGATGCCGTCGGCACCGTGTTTCGCCAGGTAGGCGGCCTTGCCCACGCTCAGGACCATCTCCCCCAGCGCTCCGCCGGTGGGCAGATAGGGCCAGGCGAGGTCCAGGATTTCCTTGATGGGAGGCTCTTCATAGCCCACGAAATCATCCTCGAAAGGCGCGATTAAAGCCTCTTCGTCGGAGTGCTGGATGTGGGTGCGAATGAAAGTCTTGGCCATTCCCCAGGAGATATCGCGTCCCACCAGGCGCAGCTTGCGTTCCGCCTCGGCGTTGGTGTAGGACACCCACTCGCCGAGGTGGCTCAGGCAACACTCGGCGCCATAGCTTTCCAGCTTGCGAATCAGGTCTTCGTTCGAAAACGTATTCAGGCGGCAGAAGATCTCTCCCACCACGCCGATGAGGGGGATTTCCGGGTCGTAGAGCGCCGGGACGCGCCGGAAGCGGTCGCGGGAGCGGGTCATGGCTTCCTCGAGCGAGCGAAGCTGGCAGCCGGCCTCGGCGCAGCTATTCTCAATCGTCGTGCACACATCCTGGAGGGATTCCTGATAGGCCCGGTCGGCCGCGCCCGGAGTGGTTTCGTAGGGGCGGGTCTTGAGCAGCGCGCGGTGCAAGGTATCCCCGCATACCAGCGCCCGCCACGCCATGCGTAAGAAAGGCGTGGCGATTTCCCCCAAGTCCTCGTATCCGTTCAGGCTGGTGGGCGAGAGAACCTGCACGTGGTCGTAGCCCGCCTCGTTCAGAATCTTGCGCAGGAAGGGCGCATATTGGCCGAAGCGGCAGGGGCCGTCCGCCGTGGGCATGAAGAAAGAGGCGCGGTCCGCGGCGAAGCCCGGCTGCTCGATGACGCGCAGAAAATCGCCCACCGTAACCTTGGCCGGGTAGCATTCATCGCCATTGGTATACTTGGCGCCCAGCTCGCGGGTGCGCTCGTCGGAGGGGGGCGTGGTCTGGGCGTTAACACCCAGCCAGCGAAACGCCGCGGCAAAGGCTTCCGAGCTGCCTTCGCCCATGACCGGGATATACACGGTCCTCCCGCTCAGGGGGTCTCCGGGACCTATGTGGCGGCGGACATGGCGGTGGCCGAAGCGGGACATCGCATGAATCCTTTGCTGTCGAGATAGGCCTCGCAACGCGTAATGAAGCCCGCGTCGTTGGCGTGGCCGTCGAACTGAAGCACCAGCGAGGGCTTGCCCGCGGCTTCATCGAGAAACGATTTGATGTAGGAGTCCGGGCCGCACTTGAAGTTGGAGATATAAACCAGGTGCAGATGGCGATAGCGCCGGGCGAGGCGCGCCGCCGCCAGAATGCGCCGGCCGGAGTTCCAGTACATGTTGGGGTTGATGTCCGTAATGTCCTCATCGTCGAGGGGCAGGACGTCCATAGGCAGAACGTTCACGCCGTAAAGCGTGCGCAGCTTGCGCGGGATATCGCAATTCACGCTGCGGTCGTAAAGGTTGTAAGGCCGCCCCACCAGCACCAGCGCGGGCTCGCACGTTTCCTGAAGCGTGGCCAGCGCCTGCGCGCCGGCTTCCAGCAGCGTGCCGGTAAAGGCTTCCTGCGCGGCGTAGGCCGCCCTCACGGCATCGGCATTGGCCCGCGGTTTGACCCCCAGGGGGCGTGCGAACTCGGCCAGTTGCTTCTCCACATGCTTGCGCCCCAAGCGGAAATGCACGGTGGGAGAAAGGTACTTGGCCTGGGCGTGCTCGAGCTGGGGCGCGGCGCGAATCACGAAAGGCAACGTCTGGTTCCAGGGGCAGAGAAACGAATCCACCTGGCTCTCCGGCGCCTCCAGGTTGACGGCGTTGGGAAGCAGCACGTAATCGGCGCCCTTCTCCAGCAGGTCCTGAACGTGCCCATGCGCCACCGTCACGGGGAAGCAGGGCTGGGCGATGGTCAACTCCTCGCCCGCCAGGGAAATCTTGCGGTCGGTCGGTGATGAGAGGACGACGTCGAACCCCAGTTCCTGGAAATAAGCGCACCAGAAGGGGAATCGGTCGTAATAGAACATGGTGCGCGGGATCCCCACGGTGCGGCTGCCGCCCCGCGTGGGCAACAGGACCTCTTCCAGCAGCTTCTCCCGCCACTCGATTAAATCTTCGATGACCGGCTGGCGGTCCGTGCGCGCCCGCTTGCGAAACTTGTCAGAGCACTTGTCGCCCCAGTAGGTGCGTTGCCCCTCGATGTTGAATTCCTTCATATCGCAGAAATTGGAACAGGCTTGGCAGACGAACTCGCGCGTCGTGAAATTCACGCGGCCCAGGTCGTAACCCCGAAAGCGGCTGGGATGGCCGGCGTTTTTCATGCGGTCGCGGGCAATCAGCGCCATGCCGATGGCCCCGATGACGCCGTTGTGCGGCGGCACGATGATCTGCTTTCCGAGGATCTGCGAAAAGGCCGCGGCCACGGCGTCGTTGTAAGCCGTGCCGCCCTGGAAGAAAATCACCTTGCCGATCTTGCGCCCGCGCACCACGCGGTTCAGGTAGTTGAGCGCCACCGAATAGGCCAGGCCCGCCGCCAAGTCGCCCACTTCCGCGCCTTTGTGCATTAGCCCCGTAACATCCCGCTCCATGAATACCGTGCAGCGCTCGCCCAGGCGCGCCGGGCTGGCGGACGCCAGCGCCAACTCCGCGAATTCTTCCTTGATGGCGATTCCCAGCTTCTCCGCCTGCTCTTCCAGGAAGGAGCCCGTGCCCGCGGCGCAGGCCTCGTTCATGGTGAAGTCCACCACCACGCCCTTGTCGATGCGGATGAATTTGGAATCCTGCCCGCCGATTTCAAAGATGGTGTCTACAGGGTCCATGCCCATCTGATTGCAGACGTGCATGGAGCCCGTCTTGTGGGCGGTGATTTCATCGTTCACCGTGTCCGCGCCCACCAGTTCGCCGATCAACTCGCGGCCCGAACCTGTGGTGCCCACGCCGCGAATGTCCAGGGAGGCGGCCAACTCCGCTTCGATTTCCTTCAGCCCACGGTCCACCACTTCAATCGGCCGCCCTTGCGTGCGCAGGTAAATCTCCTTCAGCAGGTTTCCGTCCGCTTCAATCACCACCAGGTTGGTCGAGACCGAGCCGATGTCAATGCCGAGGTAGGCCTCAATGCGGGAAGTAGGAGTCAGGAGACAGGAGTCAGGAGAAGAACAGGTGTCAGGTGTCAGGTGTCGGGTGTCGGTAAAAGCGCAATCTTCAACAGGAATGTCTTCTCCTGATACCTGACACCTGGCACCTGACACCTGCTCTGACACCTGGCACCTGACACCTGGCACCTCTTCATCGGTTCGGTTGCGCAGCAAGAGCACATTTTCCATCGAAAGCGGCTCGGTGCAGGCGAAGTTCTTTCGCGCCGCCTCGTGCTGGCGCAACTGGTGGATGCGTTTGAACGAGCGCTTGCGATATTCCTCGGCTTCCAGTATGGCCGCGCCCATCGCTCCCAGCCAGGCGTAATGTTCGGGGATCAGGAGGTCGGTCTCTTTCAGCTTGAAGGCCTCGCGCAGGGCATTGCGCACCCCCTGGTTCATCGCCACTCCCCCGATGAACGCCACGGGGGGCACCACGGCGCGCCCCTTGACCAGGCTCGACTTGTAATTGCGCGCCACGGCGTCGCAGAGGCCGCGCAGAATCTGCTCCGTGGTGTAGCCCTTCTGCTGCGCGTGAATCATGTCGGTTTTGGCGAACACCGAGCAGCGGCCGGCAATCCGTGCCGCGCAACTTGCGCCGCACGCCGCTGGGCCCACTTCCTCGATCGAGTAGAGCAGCCGCGTGGCCTGCTGGTCAATAAATGAACCCGTGCCTGCTGCGCACTCGCCGCTGGTCTGGTAATCCACAATGCCCAGGTGCTTGCCGGTGACGCTCGGGTCAAGGCGCAGATATTTGGACGCCTCGCCTCCCATTTCGAAAACCGTGCGCACCTGCGGATAGAACGTCCGCAGCCCTTTGGCAATGGCGCGAAACTCATTTTCAAAGTAGATGCCCAGCACCTTGGCAATCAACTGACTTCCCGAGCCCGTCACCCGGATGCCCTCCACGTTCTCTTCCGGCAGATAGTCGTAAAGCTCTTTCAACAGGTCGAACGTGGATTGAATGGGGCTTCCTTGCAGACGCCGGTAACGCGAGAGCACCAGGCCGCGGGCGGCAAAGGGACTGGAATCCGGGAAGGAGGCTGCATAGAAGGTTGAGGATTTTTCCGCCAAGGTGCGAAAACGCGGTCCGTCGTCGGGCCCGCCAATGGCCGCGAGCTTTAGACTGACCGCCCCAATGTCCAAACCAATGTTGATGCTCATTAGTTTAGGCTCCAGTTGTTAGGACTATCCAAACGCATGGGTTTGAGCTCGAGTGCCCCACGGGGGGTTCTCGGTGTTCTCCCTGGCACCTAACACCTGATACCTGACACCAGTCTTTCCATTCGGGTTAAAACACGCTAAGGGCGACTGCAACAGCGAAGTCGGGCAATTCAGGTTCCGAGAGGCAATCGGCGGCTCAAAATCGGACGAATTGGCACAAAAAAGCGGAATCAGTGTCCGTTTCATGATGACATTATGACGTGCTTCCTCGTTCATCCCAGCCAACCTGCCCCTCCGACCACCGGTTTATCGGCCCCTGGAGAATCCTCGGGCGGATTAAGCACGAACCTAATCTTGACAATTCACCATTCAGAATTCAGAATTTATACTTTAATCTTTTCTTATCAATAGCTTATCGCAGAAATGAGATAACTCGTTTGTTTTCATGAACTCATCCAGAGCACTTTTTTTGCCCCTTTGTTTTCAATAAACCATCCAGAGCACTCTTCAATTTTAACATCTTTTTGGTCCAGCTCCTTTTTTCCTGGAATTAATCAGCGTAACTCAATTGTTTTCAATCGCTTGATTTTATATGCCAAACGGTCGAATTCTCCCAGTCGTAGGCTAAGGCCGTTGTATTTCATAAACTTATCCAGACCACTCGGACTTTTGCGGACTCCTTCTCCCCGAGCCCGAGGTTGAATCCCAGGGTGCCGCGCCACCACACGTGCCACCCCGCGAAGGTCGGAGACTTCAAACGCCGCTGGCGAGTGGCTCGGCGGTGGTCAGCATACGCATTTCATCTATCGTCAAATCGTGGCACTTCGCGGGACTGCGCGAATCCACCCCGACATGATTCCCCATGTAATAGCCTAGCAATAATCCATCCGAACGAAAGGTAGCCATGGACCAATTGCCCATCGGCAGGTGGAATTCTTGCGGTTTGACACTGGATTTTACTACCGGCAGGAAACCCCCGGCCGCCCTAATCCGCCGATAACGACGTGCTGTGTAGGGGGACGGCTTGCCGTCCCCTTTTTCGGCGGGCCAATGGCCCGCAGGGGCAGGGCAAGCCCTACCCCTACGTCGTAACGAGCGCACCTATAAGGTGCAGCGCCGCACGGCGCACCGGCGCTTTGTCATGCGCACCGCAAATTTCAGCAGCCGCTATCGGCGGATTAGGGGGCCGCAAACGGGGTGACCATGGCCCCGATTCGATGATAAACTTAGCGGAATATCGAGAGCTGGTATGGCGTAAGAAGGGAGTTTATGATGAGAAAGATGAAAGTAATTTTCAATATAATCGCAAATGTCATACTGAGCTTCTGTGCCGTTTCCATCGGGGCTGCCCAGGATAATTTTTCTGGCGTCTGGGTCTTGGACAAAGAGAAGACTCGCCAGTTGCCCCCGAGGCTGCAAAGCTACACGATGGTCGTCAAGCAGGACGGCTAGCAGCTCGTGGCCGAGACTAAAGTGGAAGGCAATCTCGGCGCAGCGAGGGGCGGTGGAGGCGCCTATGACGACAGTGGCTCCCCCGGCGGGCGTGGCGGGGGCGGTGGTGGCGGAATGCATGGCGGCGGCGGGGGCGGTATGACGGGTGGCAGTGCTGCTGGGAGAATCATCGGCGGTGGGTCGCCCGACGGGGCCATTGCCATCCGCACGTTTATACCCCAGGTGACCTACTCCTTGGACGGTCAAAAGCAGACGACGGAATTAGCGGGTCTGGGTAAGATCACGTCGAAAGCCAAATGGGCCAAGGATAAGAAGGGGCTCGACCTGACCATGATCCGCCAGGTGGATTTCCAGGGACGTCCCGTGACCTTCACCAGTGATGAAAAGTGGATGCTTTCTGACGAAGGTGAAGTCCTCAAGGTCCAGCGCGCGGCCGATACGCCGGCCGCCACGGACTCGATTAAACTCATTTTCCGGAAATTGAAAGGGGAACCACCAACCCCGTAACCTCGAAGCGCCTGCGGGCGACCGGCGACACTCAGCGTCAGATTAGAAGCTTGGCTGCCTGTCGTCCGCAGCGCGCGTCCTCGTTCATTCAGCCTCCATTGCCGGTGCGTCCCGGTGTTACAATCTTTCCAGACGGAACCCGCGCATGCATCATCAGCCCGACTTGTACACACGCTGGTCGCTCGAAATGCGCCGCAAGGAATTCTTTCACGCCGGCCAACGCGTGGGGGTAGCGGTCTCGGGGGGGCCGGACTCCGTTTTGCTCCTGTACTTCATGAAAATGCAGGCGACCCGGCAGGGGCTGACGCTTGCTGCCGTCCATTTCAATCACCACCTGCGGGGGGCGGAATCGGATGGAGATGAGGCTTTGGTGCGGGATCTGGCCACGTCTCTCGAGATTGCATATCTGCGGGGCGAGGCGGAGGTGGGCCGCGTGGCGCGCGCCAGCCGCCGCAATCTGGAAGCCGTGGCGCGCGAATTACGCTATCGCTTCTTCTTCTCGCTGGTTGATCAGGGCCGGCTGGACCGTGTGGCCACCGCGCACACCGCCAACGATCAGGCGGAAACCGTGCTGATGCGGCTGCTGCGAGGCACGGGGACGCGGGGGCTGGGGGGGATCTATCCGGTGCTCGAGGGTAAAGTCGTTCGCCCTTTCTTGGGCCTGAGGCGCGCGGAAGTGATGCAGGAAATTGCCGCGAGGGGGCTGCCGTACCGGGTGGACTCTACGAACCTCGACGCCCGCCTGCAAAGGAACAAAGTGCGCATGGAACTGCTGCCGTTACTGGCCAAAGAGTACAACCCGGAAATCATTCCCCTCCTCAACCAACTCGCTGACCGCTCCCGCGACGACGAAGCCTGCCTGGAACGCTGGGCGCGAGATCGGGCGCATCCGTGGCGAGTGCGCGAGGGGAGGGAAGAGCGCATTCCCATTCGCGCCCTGCGGGAGTTTCCTCCGGCCCTGGCGCGGCGCGTTTTGCGGCAGATGTTGCAAACGGTGCGGGGCTCTTTGCACGGGCTCGCGCACGCGCATATCGAATCATTGCGCCGCTTTGCCGCCGAAGCCCAAAGCGGAAAAATCCAAACCCTGCCCGGCGGCACGCTCGCCCGCAAAGAGTTCTCCTGGCTGGTGGTGGGTCCAGCTCTCCGCGAGCCCGGCGGCGAAGAGTTTTGCTATCCGGTTACCTTCCCGGGAGAATTGGCGGTCCGCGAACTGGGGTGTGCCTTCCGCTTCAAAATACTTAATCGCGACGACCCCGGCAAGGCGTATAATCAAAATAAGCTTATTGGCCTCGACCCGCAAAAGTTGCCGGGAGAACTGGTTTTGCGCAACTGGCGGGCGGGAGATAAGTTTTGTCCTACGGGAAGCCGAGAGGTTCGCAAACTGAAGGAGCTTTTTCGCGAGCGGAAGATCCCAGAAGTTCGGCGTAAGGGCTGGCCCGTTCTGGTCTGCGGGGGCCAAATCGTGTGGGTCCGGGGATTCCCGGCGGGAAGGGGCGTCGCTGCCACTGACCAGACCCAGCAGGTGCTCATGGTGGAGGAGGAGCCCACGCAGCCATCCCCCACCGCCCGCATAAATCCCATATGAAAAAACGCGCCCTATCCAAACTTCCAAAGCGCCCCACGACGATGCGTATCGAGGGCTCCGGTGCGCGCCTGAAAATCGTCGTCAGCGAAAAGGACATCCGCAAGCGGGTGCGCGAATTGGCCAGGCAGATCAATCGGGATTACGCCGGCAAGACGCTCCACGTCGTGGGGGTGCTGGAGGATTGCTTCATTTTCATGGCGGACTTGGTGCGCGCCCTGACGATGCCGGTGATCTGCTCCTTTGTTCGGTCGCAGATGCGCGACAGCGATTCCGGGCTGGTGGCCATGCGGGAGATTATGTACATCCCTCCCGTCGACGTGGCGGGTAGGGACCTGCTGCTCGTCGAGGGCGTCCTGCAATCGGGGATAACGCTTGACTATCTGTGCCGAACCCTGCTGGCGCAGCAGCCCGCCTCGCTGCGTACCGCCATGTTGCTCGACAAAACCGAGGAGCGGAAAATCGGTGTACCGGTGGATTACGCCGCCTTCCAATTTTCCGGCCGCTTTTTGGTTGGCTATGGACTGAGTTATGAGAAGCAATTTCGTAACCTGCCTTTCCTCGCCCGGGTTACAGAATAAGGTGGAGGGGTGGAGCGGGGGGGCGTTGGCGCGCATCTAACAGTAAGAGGTGTAAAGGCCCGAGGACAGGCGCTTGGGGGCTGGAGGAGGACGGTCCGTGAACTCGGCAGTCAAGAACATTATCTTTTGGGTGGTGATGGCAGTTACCGCCGTGCTGATCTGGGCAGTGGTGAAGACGAGCACCGGCGATCACGTGAAGGACTTGACCTTTACGGATTTCATTACGGAAGTCAACAAGGACAACGTCCATGACGTGACCATTACGGGCACCGACGTCACGGGTACGTACAAGAAAGACAACACCCATTTCCGCACCACGATCCCCGCGAACTACCCCGACCTTTACAAGGCCCTTCAGGAGAAGAATGTCAATACCACGATCAAGGACAATTCCGGAGGTTCCTGGATGACCTGGCTCGCCAACGGTTTGCCCATGATACTCATTTTGGGGTTGTGGATTTTCATCATGCGGCAGATGCAGTCGGGAGGCAATAAAGCGCTGTCCTTTGGCAAGAGCCGGGCCCGCCTGCTCTCCAGCCAACAAAAGAAAGTCACCTTCAAGGACGTGGCGGGAGTGGAAGAGGCCAAGGAAGAGTTGGGTGAAATCATCGAGTTCCTGCGCGAGCCGCAAAAATTCCAGAAGCTGGGCGGACGCATCCCCAAGGGTGTGCTGCTGGTCGGCCCACCGGGAACTGGCAAGACCTTGCTGGCGCGGGCCATCGCCGGTGAGGCCAACGTTCCCTTCTTCTCGATCTCCGGCTCCGACTTTGTGGAGATGTTCGTAGGTGTGGGCGCCTCGCGCGTGCGCGACCTGTTCGAGCAGGGCAAGAAGAACGCTCCCTGCATCATCTTCATTGATGAAATCGACGCGGTGGGCCGTCATCGCGGCGCGGGCTTGGGCGGCGGCCACGATGAGCGCGAGCAGACGCTGAACCAGTTGCTGGTGGAAATGGACGGCTTCGAGTCGAACGAAGGAGTCATCCTGATTGCCGCCACCAACCGTCCGGATGTCCTGGATCCCGCACTACTGCGGCCCGGCCGCTTCGACCGTCGTGTGGTTGTTCCGCGGCCTGACGTCGGTGGGCGCGAGGCTATCCTGAAGGTCCATACCAAGAAGATTCCTCTGGCCGAGGACGTTGATATTCCGGTTCTCGCGCGCGGCACGCCGGGCTTTTCCGGCGCCGACTTGGCGAATCTGGTCAACGAGGGGGCGCTGCTGGCCGCGCGGCAGAATCGCAAGACCGTCACCCAGATGGACTTTGAAACCTCCAAAGATAAAGTCCTGATGGGACCGGAGCGCAAGTCGATGATCCTCTCCGAGACCGAGAAGAAAAATACGGCGTATCACGAAGCCGGACACGCGCTGGTGGCCGCCAACACCGCTGACGCCGACCCCTTGCACAAGGTCACCATCATCCCGCGCGGTTGGGCTCTGGGCCTGACGCAGCAACTTCCCCTGGATGACAAGCACACCTACACACGCGAGTACCTGGAAGCCCAACTCGCCGTGCTGATGGGCGGGCGCGTGGCGGAGGAGCTCTTTCTGCATCATATGACCACCGGCGCCGGCAACGACATTGAGCGCGCCACCCAAATCGCCCGCGATATGGTGTGTGAATTCGGCATGTCGAACCTCGGGCCGCTCGCCTTCGGGAAGAATCAGCAGGAAATTTTCCTGGGACGCGATATCGCCACGCAGCGCGATTTTAGCGAAGATACGGCGATCAAAATTGACACGGAAGTAAAAATCTTCGTCACCGCGGGCTATGAGCGGGCCAAAGTCATTCTCACGACCCACCGCGAGGTTCTGATCCGCATCGCGGAGGCTCTGCTCGAGCGCGAAGTTCTGGACGCCAGCGAAATAAAGCTCTTGCTCGAAGGCAAGCCCCTGCCGGAATTCGTCCGTTCCAAGCCCCTGCCTCCGGCTCCTGAAACCGTGCAGGTGCTCAAGCCCCAACCCTCCTCGCCCGGCATGCCGCCCCGCGAGCGCCCGCAACCGGCCTGAGCGCGCGGAGAGACGAAAACCGAAATTCGAAATCGAAGTTCGCCTCGAGTTTCGAATTTCGGATTTCGAGTTTCGGCCCCGCCCCAGGTGTTATAATCCAACTATGATCACCAGCCTGAAGTATACACACGCCGATCTCCTGCAAATGCCCGACGATGGCAAGCGCCGTGAGATCATTGATGGAGACCTTTACGTGACGCCCTCGCCCATAAACTACCATCAGATGATACTTTTCAACCTCACCATGGCGTTTGGGAAATTTCTGGAGACCCATCCCCTTGGAAAGTTGCGGTTTGCTCCTCTGGATGTAATCCTCAGCGATTACGATGTCCTGGAACCGGATCTGCTTCTGGTGTTGAATGAGCATAAGGATTTCTTGCAAGATTGGGTGCGCGGTGCCCCCGACCTGGTGATTGAAATCCTTTCACCCTCAACCGAGGCTCGCGATCGCGGCATAAAATTGAAAGCTTATGCCCGATTCGGCGTAAGGGAATATTGGATCGTTGATCCCGTGGCACAAGTGGTCGAAGTGTATCGACTGACTGCGGAAGGCTTCCACCTGGCCGGGATATTCGCGAAGGGCAACAGCGTCGAAACTCCCCTGCTCCCCGGATTTTCTCTGGCCGTGGCTGCAATTTTTCAACCCTAGTTGGTTGTCTTCGGCTGCCCATCACTGGAGGTTGATGTCGAAATCCAAAATCGGCAGTCCGCCCTGAGTTTCGAACTTCGGGTTTCGAGTTCCTGACCCGCCCTGGAATGTTATAATTCGCCCATGATCACCAGCCTAAAGTATACACACGCCGATCTCCTGCAAATGCCCGACGACGGCAAGAGGCGGGAGATTATCGATGGAGAACTTTACGTGACGCCCTCGCCCTTGAATTATCATCAGAAAATTCTGCTTAACCTCACGGGGGCCTTTTGGCAATTTCTAGAAAACCACCCCCTGGGTGAATTGCGGTTTGCTCCTCTGGATGTAATCTTGAGCGAACACGATGTCCTGGAACCGGATCTGCTTCTGGTGTTGAATGAACATAAGGATATTCTGCAAGATTGGGTGCGCGGTGCCCCCGACCTGGTGATTGAAATCCTCTCCCCCACCACCGAGGCTCGCGATCGCGGCATAAAATTGAAAGCTTATGCCCGCTTCGGTGTAAGGGAATATTGGATCGTTGATCCCGTGGCGCAAGTGGTCGAAGTGTACCGACTGACTGCGGCAGGCTTCCACTTGGCCGCGATATTCGCGAAGGGCAACAGCGTCGAAACTCCCCTGCTCCCCGGATTTTCTCTGGCCGTCGACGCAATTTTCAAACCCTAAACCTATCCAGATCTGCTTTTTGACTGCCGCACTTCTTTTCGCGGGCAATTCCGCGTCCGCCGAACTATACTCTTGGCGCTTTTCCCGAATGCGAAATCGGAGTGCGGAGGATGCGCGTGAATTCGTTTATGGCCGAGCTTGTGGGCACAATGTTGATGATCCTTTTGGGGGACGGAGTTGTTGCCGCGGTGGCTTTGAACAAAACCAAAGCGCAAAACTCCGGCTGGATGGTGATTACCACGGGATGGGCGCTGGCCGTGGCGATGGGCGTATACGCGGTGGGCCGCATTAGCGGCGCGCACTTGAACCCTGCCATCACGCTGGGCATGGCAATGATCGGCCGGTTCTCCTGGAGCGCCGTGCCCCGTTACCTGGCGGCACAATTCCTGGGGGCCTTCCTGGGCGCGGTGGTGGTGTGGCTCGCATATCTTGCGCATTGGCCCGCGACGGAAGATCAAGGCGCGAAACTCGGAGTCTTCTGCACCGCGCCAGCCATTCGCAAGCCGCCATTGAATCTGCTCACCGAAATCATCGGGACGTTTGTCCTGATGTTCGGTGTGCTCGCCATCGTGGCCAACGCGGCGCCCGCACAAAGCGGCCTCACTCCCCTGCTGATAGGATTTCTCGTCTGGTCGATCGGACTCTCGCTCGGCGCACCTACCGGATACGCCATTAATCCCGCACGCGACCTCGCTCCGCGCCTTGCTCACGCCCTGCTGCCCATCGCGGGCAAAGGCGGTTCCGACTGGAGCTATTCCTGGGTCCCGGTGGTGGGACCCATCATCGGGAGCCTTCTGGGGGCAGTGACGTATGTAGGGATATTCGGATGACCACGGACCACTGACCACGGACGGTGTTGTCTAGTCATAGACGATGACCCTTCGCCCTGAATTCCAAATCGAACTTGGCGCCCACAAGGTTACGTTGGGTGCCCGCACCCTCATCATGGGCGTGCTCAACGTCACTCCGGATTCCTTTTCTGATGGCGGGTATTACTTTGACCCGGCTCGCGCCCTCCAGCGTGGAGTGGAACTAGCCCGCCAGGGGGCGGACTGGATTGACGTAGGCGGCGAGTCCACACGGCCGGGCGCACAACCCGTTTCTGTGGAGGAAGAGCTTCGGCGCGTGCTGCCGGTCATCCGCGGCCTGCGGCGCAAGCTGCGCGATGTCCCAATTTCCATTGACACAACCAAGGGGGAGGTTGCTGAGCAAGCTCTCGACGGGGGAGCCAGCATTCTGAATGACATCAGTGGCCTGCGTTTTGACTTGCGCCTCGCGGAACTGGCGCGCCGGTACCGCGCGCCGCTCGTCTTGATGCACCTGCGCGGCAGACCGGAGACGATGCAGCGCAAGCCGTTCGCGCGCGACATCTGGCGCTCGCTGGCGCAGGGCTTGGAAACATCGATCCGCCGCGCCCTCGACGCCGGGGTGGCCCGGTCGCAGCTCATCCTCGATCCCGGCCTGGGCTTCGGCAAGTCGCGCCGGCAAAACTATGAGATTCTCGCCGGCCTGGAAAAACTTCAGCGCTTTCATCTGCCGCTTCTCATCGGCGCGTCGCGCAAATCCTTCGTGCAGGCGATCGCCGCCGGCGAAGGACTCGAGGTTGCGCGAGCGCCGCGCGCCGGGGCTCGTTACGGGCCGATCGCCCGGACCCAGCGCGGTGAATCGGAGCGCCACCGCGACACGCGCAAACAAAGCCCTCTCCTCCGGCTGACGGGTGACGCCGCCGTGATCGTTGCCGCCATCCTGGGCGGCGCACACATCGTGCGCGTCCACGACCCCAGAGCAATTCTCCCCGCCGCGCGCGTTGCCGACGCCTTGCTGGCTGCGCGGCGGTAGCCCAAATTCAGGGTTAACAATGGAGTTGCGGGTGATGTATACCCAGGGTCTTGGCTCGCGCCCTCTATGCGGGGTGGGCATTTTTCAAGGGCGGGCGGCTTGCGGAACGATGTCTAGCACCAATCTGCGCACTTCCGAAGCGAGTCCAATAGCTTCTTGCGCAGTTTGACGGTCGGGCCAGAACTCAAAATCGTAGCGTACCTCAACCGCGTAAGAACTGAGCTGAATCAGATCCAGTCCGGCGAACGGCCATGCGGGGAGCGCTTCCCCCAGGTGCTGTAACTCTTCCAGGTTGTGGGTGCGGGGAAAAGGCTCTCCCTGTAACGCCAGCAGACCCTTCAAATACTTCTCGGCAGCCTGCTGGGCATGAAAGCAGGCGGTGTCGTATGGACCATCACTGTCCACCATGTGCCTGGCAGTATTGAGATCGCTCTCGGCCTTGAGAAACCAGCCGCGGGCGAGCTCGAATTTATCGGGCATAGAGTGTTTTTCCTTCGCGCAGGGCAGTGGTGACAAAGGCGTTAGACACTCCCGACCAAGCTTCGATCTCCTGCGGGGTCCACACCACCACGTCCTTGGCCGGAAAGACGCCCACCAGCGCCCGCAAGTAACGCGGTGCCCGTTTATAGCGTGGCAAGCTTGAATCCTCAATGATCAAGAGGTCCAGATCACTCCCCGGCCTCGTCTCTCCGCGGGCTTGCGATCCGAACAGAACGATCCTCAGGGGCGAGCCTGCCGCCAAGATTCGGCGCACCACCTCTTCCAGAGTCTCAGTGGTGATAGTAGGGTTGTCGAGCGGTATACTCATACATAAATCCTGAAGCGTCAATGCCACTCAGATTAGCATAGGGTGGCATTGGGGGGCTAGAACAAAGAAGCGGCCGGCTGGGCACTTGCCGCGCTGGCGGACAAGATAGTTCGCGTCGACTATGCGGAGGGGGGGCCGGGAGGATTCTCCGGGTTGGCGGGGCTCGTAGACAGCTTGACGCTGAGCGCGCGGGCCAAGGCCGTTAGGGCGGTGGCGATTTCCGGCGAGTCCTCGAACGCCACGAGGCGAACAAAATACGGTCCCTGGCGAAACGTCAGGCTGCCCTTGGCGTACCGGCCGACGTCGCCCAACGTGAGGGGCTGTCTACCTTCCGCCGATTCCGATTCGTATATCCTCCGCGCCCCCGCGGCATTACTCATCACGTACACGTCGAGGGTGGCATCGGTTTTGCCGTTGAACCGGTAGTCGCTGGTGAGGGTCTTTGCCACGCCCGCTTGCACATACTTGTCCGCGTCGCCGTCGATATATTCAAACAAATGGCTGGCTTCGAAGGTGCGCGTCGCGCTGGATTTCACCCAACCCGGCACCGAGTTGCTGGCCGGATAGAAGTCGGCGGCGGTGGAAGGCGTCTGGGAGTGGCACCCTGCCAGCAGGCCGGCGAGGATAACCGTTACACCGTAGCCGAATGGCCGCCACCAGGACACACTTCTCCGTGTTCTCTGTGCCTCCAAGGCTTTTTCACAGAGATCACAGAGCCTCTCAGAGGCCTCTGTGTTGAGGCCTTTTAAATCACAGAGAACACTGAGACGCCTCCGACGCCAAGAGAATCCTTTGTGCGCAGAGAAGAAAAAATTCATAAATTTAGCTTCGGACCTCGGACTTCGGACCTCGGACCGCCTTCCTGCCGGTTCAGCAGAATCTGGTTGGTTTTCGAGCGGCTCTCGCCGATGCAGGTGACATAGATGGCAGGCTGGTCTTTGACGGGGCAGGCAAACTCGCACGCGCCGCATCCCACGCAGCGGTCAGGATCGACGTAGGGCTGGCGAACTTGTTTTACGCTCCCTTGGGGGTCCGTCACCTCAACGGGACGCAGGTAAATGGCCTTGGGGGACGTGGGGCACCACTCCTCGCACACAATGCATTCGGTGGCCATGGCCCAGGGCAGGCAGCGCCCGCGGTTGTAAAAAGCCGTACCGAGGCGGATGGGTTTGGCGTCCTTGGCGGCGCTCGAAGGCAGCCAGGCTTTCTCCGCTTGCGTGATTTCCCAGATGGCGCCCGTGGGGCACACTTCGCCACAGAGCACGCAACTGGGCTCGCAGTAGCCGATGCGTGGGGCGAGCACGGGTGTCCACAAGCCTTCCAAACCTGATTCCAGCAACGCCGGGTGCAAAGCATTGTTGGGGCATACTTTCATGCACTCGCCGCAGCGAATGCAGCGCGCCAGAAAGCTTCTCTCGTCCAGCGCCCCGGGCGGCCGAATCAGACGCGGGTCTTTTTCCGCCGCCAATGCTGGCCCCGAGCGCAACATCGGCAACAGCGCGGCACCCGCCGCCACGCCGGAAAGTGCGCGACGACGCTGCAAATTGGGGCTATCGATAGTGGTGGGCGTTGCGGGGAAAAACTTGAAACGGATTCCACTTTCCGGACATTCGCCCACGCAGTTGAAGCAGAGGTGGCACTCCGCTTTGCGCCACTTCGCGTTGGGTTGGGGATCGTCTCCTCCCTGGCAATCCAGCAGGCAGCGATTGCAGTCGTCGCAATGCTCGGGGAGCTTCTCCAGACCCAGAATCGACCAGCGCGAAACGGTCCCCAGCAGCGCGCCTAGGGGGCACAGCGCCCGGCACCAGAAACGCGTGATGCGCAGGTTGAATACGAGGATGGCAATGAAAATGGCTCCCAGGAAAAACGCCTGGCGATAGTGCGGCTGCCGGAAGCTGAGCAGGGTCTCGGTCAGGGCAACTTGCACGAAGCTGCCTACTGACCGCATGGGCATGGGGGCCGCAGATGAGTGCCGAAGGGCCGTGACCATTGCGTCCAGCGCGTAGTTCACCGCCGGCAACAAGGACGTTGCCAGCGACCGCACCGTCAGCGAGATGGGGTCCAGGATTCCGAGGAGCGAGCCGCCGAAGAGCGCCGCAACCAATCCGGCAATCAGAAAGTAGTACTTCAGGGTCTGCCATTTCTTGTAGCGGTTCCGCTCCAGGCGCTCCGCCCCGCGCTTGCGCTCGGATCTCCAACTGCTGAAGAAATGATTCAGCGTTCCCAGCGGGCAAATCCAGCCGCAGAAGAAGCGGCCCAGAAATAGGGTTGGGATCAGGATCGTTAAGCTCCACAGCAACCCGCGATAAAGCGCGTGCGACGCAAGAACATCCAGAATGGCCACCAACGGATCCGACTGAAGGAAGATGCTGGGATAGGGTATCGGCAACCGGATGTCACCGCTCACGGCTTTGAGCGAGCCGCGAAACTCCGTCATATGCAGATGCAAGAGGAAGAGACCCAGAAACAGGATCTGGGAAAGCCGCCGGAGCTGGGGGAGCTTTTGTTGCGTCATGGCATAGCCTTCTTGCCGTAAAGGGAATGCTCCAGCTCGGCGGGATTATCGAGGTCGATGAAAACCAGGTGCGGCCTCTCGTGGTTACACCCAGGGTTGATGATTGTGGTCGAGCCGATGCGGTCAAAATAAGACCTGGAAAGTTTGGGGCTTTCGTGGATGTGCCCGTGCAAGGTCATGAGAGGCTGGTTTTTCTCGATCCAAGTGCGCACGGCCTTGCTGCCGATGTGGCGGCCATCGAAAAGCACATCGCAGCGCGTGTTGAAGGGCGGGGTGTGAATGACCGCCACCGTGTGCTCGGGGTCCTTAACGTGGAGCTGGCGGAGTTCCTGCTCGATGCTGGGCATCGAATCCAGGTAAGACTGGAAATCTTCGATCACCATGAAACCGCGCGGTGTCCCCATAAGACAGCGATAGGAATATGAATCGGAATCCATCTCCGGCCCGGAATCCCAACGTTCAAAATCTTTCAAATGAAAGGGGGTAGGCGGCACATAAGAGAGGCCCATCAGAGTGTAGGCTCCCAAGGTGCGGGTTTCCTGATGCAGGTTCTCGACGAGATCATTCATTTCGAGTTCTTCGAGCGCCGGCAGAATGGTTTGGCAGTCGTCGTTGCCGGGGATGGCAAAGATACGCAGGGAGGGATGCGCCTCCTTCCAATCCCCCAGGAGCGGGGACAGACGGTGGAGAAGGAACTCCGGTTGCTCAATCGGGAGGCGCAGAGAAGCCCCGGAAGGCGTGCCGGGACAGAGATCTCCGCCGAAAATCAAGGAGTCGGCACGTGTTCGAATTGCCGCTTCCCCCGCCGCGCGGTAAAGGTCAAGATCGCCGTGTAAGTCCGATGTGTAGACGAGGCGCACCGAAGAAGGCTCCCATAAGCAGATCTACGTGCCCGTATGGTTGAGGCACGCTGGCACCTTACTTAGACTCGTACGCCCGCGCATCCACAGGACGTGGCGGCGCGGGCGCGCGAAATGGCTTCAATCCAGAATTCAAAATCGCAAATCCAAGATCGAAAAACGATTATCCAAAATTCAAAACGCCTACCCCCGAAATCGAAAATCTGAAATCCAAAATCAGGCAGCCCCCGCTTTCATCGCGTACGAGCTCAGCACCTTGACGTAGTTTGCCCGCTGGAAGGCGGAGGGGTCAGCCACGGCGCGCTGGCTCATGCTGCCTTGCATCTGGTGGATGGACTCGTATTCGTGTTCTTCCATCCATTTCAGGAGTTCGGTCCGCACGGTCGCGAGGTGGCCGATGCCGTTGCGGAGCAATGCCGAGGTCATCATGGCCACGCGCGCTCCGGCCATCATGGACTTCAGCACGTCCAAGCCGGTGTGCACGCCGCCGGTGATCGCCAAATCCGCCTTGATCTTCCCGTAAAGAACCGCCACCCAATTGAGGCGCAGCAGCAATTCGTGCGGCGTGCTCAGGATGAGGTTGGGAACAACTTCCAGGGTTTCCAGGTCGAAGTCCGGCTGATAGAAGCGGTTGAACAGAACCAGCGCATTCGCGCCGGCCTGGTCCAGGCGCTTGGCAGTGTTGGGCAGCGAGCTGAAATAGGGGCCGATTTTTAACGCCACCGGAATGCGGACACTGGCTTTTACCTTGGAGACCAAGTCAATGTACTTTTGTTCCACCTGGCTGCCGCTCATCTCGGCGTCAGTGGGAATAAAATAGATATTTAGTTCGATGGCGTCGGCGCCGGCTTCCTCGATCTTCTTCGCGTACCCCACCCAGCCGCCCGTGGAAACGCCGTTCAGGCTGCCAATGATGGGGACTTTTATGGCTTGCTTAACGCGACGCACGTGCTCGAGATAGCCGTCGGGTCCCAAGTGGTACCCCGGCATGTTGGGGATATACGTCAACGCCTCCGCATAGCTTTCCGTTCCCTGCGACAGGAACTGATCCAGCGTATTACTTTCTACTTGAATCTGTTCCTCGAACAGGGAAGGGAGCACGACCGCGGATGCTCCGGCATCTTCCATGCGCCGGATATTGCCAAGGTCTTCCGAAAGCGGCGATGCGGAAACAACCAGAGGGTTCTTCAGGGTCATGCCCAGGTATTTCGTAGTCAGGTCGATCATTTACTTTACCTCCTTCGCAGCGCCGTTCATGGGCATGGCGGCCAGGTTTTGGTAGTCCCGCCAGCGGTCGTGGACGTCGTCCTCGGCGAGCTTCAACAAACGCTTGGCGCCTTCTGGATCGCTGTGCGTGAGCATGGTGTAACGGGTTTCGTTGTAGATGTACTTCTCGAGCGGCAAAGAGGGTGCCCGCGAATCCAACTGCATGGGATTCTTGCCCAGCTTTGCCAAATCAGGATTGTAGCGGTACAGCGGCCAATAGCCGGACAGCACCGCGGCCTTCTGCTGATCCATTCCGTGCACCAAGTCGTAGCCGTGGGCGATGCAATGGCTATAAGCGATGATGATGGATGGCCCATTGTAGGCGTCGGCTTCCAGGAACGCTTTCAGGGTTTGCATATCGCTCGAACCCATGGCCACTTGCGCCACGTAAACGTTCTCGTAGGCGATGGCCATTAGCCCCAGGTCTTTCTTGCGCCGCGGTTTTCCGCCCGCGGCGAACTTGGCCACGGCGCCGCGCGGAGTGGCTTTCGACATCTGTCCGCCGGTGTTGGAGTAAACCTCGGTATCGAGGACCAGGACGTTCACGTTGCGGCCGCTGGCCAGCACGTGGTCAAGCCCGCCGTACCCGATGTCGTAAGCCCAGCCGTCACCGCCGAAGGCCCAAACGCTTTTCTTGACCAGCGTATCGGCAACGTTCATGAGGTCGCGCGCCTCGAGCGTCGATATTCCCGCCAGCTTGGCCTTGAGGGTTCGGACACGGTCACGCTGCTCGCGAATGCCGGCTTCGGTGGATTGATCGGCGTTAAGAAGGGCTTGCACCAGTTCATCGCCCAGGCTCGCCGCGAGCCTCTTGACGAGTTCCCGCGCGTACTCGGTTTGCTGGTCAACCGCCAGGCGCATGCCCAGCGCGAATTCCGCGTTGTCTTCAAACAGCGAGTTCGACCAGGTGGGGCCGCGGCCATCGTGGTTGATGGCGTAGGGCGTGGTGGGCAGGTTGCCGCCATAAATCGACGAGCAGCCCGTGGCGTTGCCAATCAGCGCGCGATCGCCGAACAACTGCGTCATCAGCTTAATGTACGGCGTTTCACCGCAACCCGCGCAGGCGCCGGAGAATTCGAACAGGGGTTGCAGCAACTGGACGTCCTTCACCTGGCCCAGGCTGAGCGTGCGGCGGTCGGCTTCCGGAATCTCCAGGAAGAAGTCCCAGTTCTGGCGCTCGGGTTCGCGCAGCGGCACCTGGTCCGCCATGTTGATAGCCTTGTGCTTGGCCTCACTTTTGGACTTGGCCGGGCAGATTTCTACGCACAGCGCGCACCCGGTGCAATCCTCCGGTGCTACTTGCAGCGTGTATTTCATCTCCTTGAATTCTTTCCAGCGCGCCGCCGCCGACTTGAAAGTGGCGGGCGCTTTTTCCAGCAGCGCGGGGTCGTAAATCTTGGCGCGGATTACCGCGTGGGGGCACACCAGCACGCACTTGCCGCACTGGATGCAAAGAGCCTCGTCCCAGACGGGAATTTCCAGCGCGATGTTGCGCTTTTCCCATTGCGCGGTGGCGGTGGGGAAGGTCCCATCGTTGGGCATGGCGCTAACCGGGAGGGAATCGCCTTCGCCCTCGATGATTCTGGCCAGAACATCGCGCACGAACGCCGGGGCCTGCGCGGGCACCGGTGGGGGCATGTCAAAACTGCTGCTCGCTTCCGCCGGAACCTTGACCTCGTGGAGATGATCGAGCGAAGCATCTACCGCCGCGAAGTTCCTCTGCACCACGGATTCACCACGCCGGCCATAGGTTTTTTCAATGGCGTGTTTGATGGCGGCAATGGCTTCCTCGCGCGGCAGCACGCCGCTGATGGCGAAGAAGCAAGTTTGCATGACGGTGTTGATGCGGCCGCCCATCCCGGCCTCTCTTGCCACCTTGATGGCATCGATTACGAAGAAGCCCAATTTCTTCTGGATGATCTGCCGCTGGGTGGTGCGGGGCATCCGGTCCCAGACCTCGTCCGGTCCATAAGGGCTGTTGAGCAGGAACACGGCGCCGGGTTCGGCGGCCTTGAGCATATCGTAGCGCTCGAGGAACGTGAACTGGTGACAGGCCACGAAATTTGCCTGGGTGATCAGGTAGGTAGAGTGGATCGGCTTGGGGCCGAAACGCAGGTGGGATATGGTGATGGAGCCGGATTTCTTGGAGTCGTACACGAAGTAGCCCTGCGCGTAATTGTCGGTATCTTCGCCGATGATCTTGATGGAGTTCTTGTTGGCGCCCACCGTGCCATCGGAGCCCAGGCCGTAGAAGATGGCGCGCACGGTCTTGGGGTCCTCCGTGGAGAACGTAGAATCAACTTCCAGGCTGGTGTGCGTGACGTCATCCACGATGCCCACAGTGAAGTGGTTGCGAGGCGCGGGCTTAAGCATTTCGTCGAACACAGCCTTCACCATGGCGGGAGTGAATTCCTTGGAAGACAAACCGTAGCGCCCGCCGATAATGCGGGGGAAGCTTGCGAAGGGCGCTTTGCCTGCGGCCAGTCCCTCGCTGATGGCGGTAATGACATCGACGTAAAGAGGCTCGCCAGGGGCGCCGGCTTCCTTGGTGCGATCGAGCACGGCCAGGTTGTTTGTAGTTTTGGGGAGGGCGGCAAGGAAATGTTCCATCGCGAAGGGCCGATAGAGCCGCACCTTGAGTACGCCCACTTTTTCGCCGCGCTCCCTGAGGTACTCCACGGTTTCATGAGCAGCTTCGGCCCCGGAGCCCATCATGATGATCACGCGCTCGGCGTCGGGTGCGCCCTCATAGTCAAACAGATGATATTGGCGGCCCGTCACGCTCGCAAATTTGTCCATGACGTTCTGAACGATCGCGGGACAAGCCAGGTAAAAGGAATTCCCCGTCTCCCGAGCCTGGAAGAAAACGTCGGGGTTCTGCGCGGTGCCGCGGAGGACTGGATGGTCCGGTGAAAGGGCGCGCTTGCGGTGCGCCTCGACCAGCTCGGGGGTGATCAGCGCACGCAGATCATCATCCGTCAGTTCTTCCACCTTGCCGACCTCGTGCGAGGTACGGAAGCCATCGAAAAAGTGAAGGAAGGGGACGCGTGACTGGAGCGAGGCGGCTTGCGCGATGAGGGCAAAGTCCGTCACTTCCTGAACGGAATTCGACGCCAGCAGGCCAAAGCCCGTCGAGCGCGTCGCCATCACGTCGCTGTGGTCGCCGAAAATCGAGAGGGCGTGCGTAGCCAGAGTGCGCGCCGAGACGTGCAATACCGTCGCTGTCAGCTCCCCGGCGATTTTGAACATGTTGGGAATCATCAGCAGCAGGCCTTGCGAGGCCGTAAAGGTGACGCCTAGCGATCCGGCCTGGAGCGCGCCATGCAGCGCACCCGCAGCGCCTCCTTCGCTCTGCATCTCGATCACGTGCGGGACCGTCCCCCAGATGTTGGGTTGGATCTCCGCTGACCACTGATCCGCCCACTCTCCCATGGGAGAAGAAGGCGTGATGGGATAAATGGCAATTACTTCATTGATGCGGTAAGCGACGCGGGCAGCCGCCTCGTTCCCGTCAATGGTTACCTTGCTTCTAGTCATCTTTTCGCTCCGTCATGCAGATAGAGTTTGTTCAAAACTCGTGCAAGAAACTTGTTTCGATCCCCTGGCTGTTCTACGTGGCACGGGCGTCCCCCCCATGTCGAGTCATGGCCAAGATGGTCATGCCACAATGCAATGCGGCGCTCATCGAGCGTCGCCACGCGCCAGGCGGCGACCGATTTCGATGGCGGTCGCCGATTCCGTCCGGCGCTCCGCCGGTTCGAGCCGCAGTACGGCCTCCCAAGCTTCCACCGGCAGGAACGGTTTTTTTTCCAGCCAGGCGGCAATCGCGGATAGTGCGGCGCGCTTGGGATTGGCTTCGCGGCGGAGCGGGAGCCGGATCACACAGCCCTTCGCCGGGGTCGCCTGGATTTGTGAGTCCAACAGCAGGAGAGTTTCCTCCCCACACGCTGCCACCGTCCCGTTAGCTTCGAGTTCCCCCCAGCCATCTTCACTGACCACCAGCACCACGTCCGGCTTTTCTATCCCTGTGTACTCGATGGGCAGGGGGCTCAAGCAAATCTCAGAGAGGGAGAATCCCGAACCTTGCGTGGACAGATTGTCGTTTTTTTGCGTCGAGTAGAGTCCGCCGGCGAGCGCGGCGCGGCAGAACAACGCGGCGGCGGATTGAACGCGTTCACCTGCGGTTCCCGCTACGACCAGTCGAATTTCGTCCGTCAGCTTAGCTGGGGTGTGGAGACGGGGAACCGCCGGTTTGGCGCGCTTCGGCCGGAGCGATTCCATTCCGTGACGGTAGAGGTCGCGGAAGGTCGGCCGCTCCATCTCGGTTTGCACCTCGCCGAGGGCATATCCCTGGCGCAGGACGATCTCCTCAAGAGAAGCGCCGCTGACGGGATTCCAACGCGTGCCGTAGGCCGTGCAAAGCTCCACGATCTCCACCACCGAGAATCCCGGAAAATTGAGGGCGTCAGCAAGGGTGCTCTCTAATTCTTGGCTGGTGGCAAGCTGGCGCGCCAGAAACGTGGCATGAGCGGTACGCAGCAGTGAGAGCAAATCGAGCGGCGGGATCCAGTTGCCATACGGCGTGGTGGCGGTGATCCAGTTCAAGGGGCTCAGCGCGGAGTGCTGCCCGCCCGTCATTCCGAACAGAAAATTGTTGTGAACCAACACCGTGACATCAACGTTCAGTTGCGCGGCGTGGACCAAGTGCAGCAACCCGATCATCGCCCCTCCATCGCCGATCATAACGATGGGTTTCAACCCCTGCTGGGCTTCCAGAATGGCGTCAGCCAGGGCCATGCCGGTGGCGAACGCTGTCGAGCGTCCATGCGTGGTGTGAACCGTGTGCAAGTAAGGGAATAGTGAGTCGGCCAGACCCACGCAGCCGATATCGGTGGTCAACACAACTGATCGCGGCGGCAGCCCCAATCGCTCCAGCGCGCGGCTGAGTTGACGCACCACCAGCGAGTGCCCACAGCCCCGGCAATACGGGAGTTTGGCCGTGGGGGATAAGTAAAGGTGAAAGGCGTCGGTCGTCATGCCCTCACCCCCTGCACCGCGCGGGCGATTTCGCTCGGAGAAATCAGAGCGCCAATCCGATTAATGCCGTAAATCCGCTTGCCGGAAAGATAGGGCGTAAGGGCAGCGCGATACTGGCCGGTCAGGTTTTCCTCGGCCACATAAACTGCCTCGACGCCAGCGACTGCCCGATCCAACCCTTTCCGGGGAATGGGGAATAAGGATTGAATGTGCAGGAAAGAAATCCGCATGCCCTCGCTGCGCAACCTGCCGACCGCCTGGCGAGCAGCGCGTGCCGTTACACCGTAGCTGATCAGCAGGCAGCGCGCTCCCGGGTCGAGGTCCGGCCGCACCAGTTCAATTTCCTCGGCGTGCGCCTCGATCTTGTGCTGGAGACGTTGAAGCACGCTGATAACCTGCGGGGAATTCTTGCGCAGGCGCCCTTGTACGTCGTGAGCCGATCCCGTCACCGTTGCTTTGATTTCTCCCCCCACGGCGGCAAAGGCAGGGACGTACTCTGGCTCTTGCGCGGCATAGGGGGCGTAGTCCGCTTTGGGCGTGGCCATCTTACGGTTCGCCAACGCCGGAATCCGTAGGGCCTGATCGTCCACAACCTCCGAGGTCATACCGACTTCCTTATCTGAAAGCAGCAGAATGGGCGTCCGCAGCCTTTCCGACCAATTGAAAGCGTGAACGGCAAGTTCAAAGCACTCCGCGGCGTTGCTGGGAGAGAACACTGGCAGAGTGTAGCCCCCGGAAGTGGAAAACTCCGCCAGCCACACATCTCCCTGGGCGCCCTGGGTCGCGCCTCCTGTACTTGGGCCGAGGCGTTGCACCAGGGCCACAACGACCGGAGTCTCCGTCATAAGAGCATATTGGGCAGTCTCAATCATCAAAGCCCAACCAGGGCCGGAGGTTGCCGTCATAGCCTTCAGACCCCGCAAGCTTGCACCCACACAGTAGCAAAGTGACGAAATTTCGTCAGGAGCGGAAAGGGCTAATCCCCCGACTACCGGCAACTCTCGCATCATGACTTCGTAGACTTCGGAGGCGGGCGTGATGGGGTAGCCGGCAAAAAAGCGGCATCCCGCGGCGAGGGCTCCCTCCGCGAGCATCCTATTTCCGGTGCTAAGACGTGGCAGCATCCCTAACAGCTCATCGTCTAACGAAGCAACGGGAGGGCCAACAGGGGAAGCTGTACCTTTGGAATAACTTCTTTCGATGCTTGTTGTTACGAGTGGCTTACGGAAGCGATGGCAAGGAGTTCAAGGACATTAAGAGCCAGAAGACACGGCGGTGGGGTGAAATCCACCACGAGGGGCAAGAATGGCTCATGTAGAATAACCGTTTCTCCAAGCCGGCAAAGTGCATGGGCTTCAGGGGGAACTCCGGTTATTGGCCAAAGCCGCTCGCCGGAATCGGGGTTCGCTTTCACGGGAGAACGGAAGCCATGAAAAGGATGGGACCAATCGATGGTAGGGGCCGAACCACTTGACCATCAGCAAGGCATAAGAAACCAGGAATTTGAAGCGGAGGGTCAGCCACAACATTCGCCAACTGCCGGCAGAGTTCGCCGTAAGATCCAGGCTGGATGTAGGTTCGGGAGTTCGCACCACCTCGTCGAACGACGCCTGCAAGGTTTGTAGCCAGCGGATTGCCAACCGCTTGCGCCCCAGTGACAGGGACTCGGCCAACTTCGGGAAGGCCAGTTCTTCCGCTAGCCAATCACCATCAGCCGGGTCGAAAATGCGCTCGGAAAGATCCAACCACCGCCCGTTTTCGACGTTCGGGGCTGAGTGACTGTCAGGGATGACCTCGTCGGATTCGTGGGACCGGGGCTTTCTGAACAGGCCTAGGATCAAGAGGAGAAAAGCAATCGCAAGAGCAGCGTAGATGAGTGTAGTCATTTGTGCAAGAATCTGGACAATTCACTGTTGAAGCGATTTAGTTCCAGAGCCACAGACTCGGAATCTCTTCCCGAGGCTGTTGAAGCTCTATTCAAGCTGGGCATCGGTGCAAGGTTCCAAAGAGATATGGTCCAGACCAATGCACACAGCACGAAGGCAAGGGGTTCCATAAACCAAAGGATACGCGCAAACAGCGCTGAGCCAAAGGCCTGGGCACAGGCCATGAGAGCAACATTCATGGCCACGCAGATGGAAAATCCGAGCATTAAGCCGCCCACATTCCTCCCCAATTGGGAACCATAGTGTCGAGACACAGAAAATAAAATGGCGAGAATAATGGCCTTGGTAACGGAAGCCCGCAAGGCGAAATCGAGCAACGCATGGCTTCTGCCGGTGGAACCCAGGATGGCTGGCAAGATGTAAAGGAGCCCCAGACCGGCGGAGATCAGGACAGTCAACGCCCGCCCGAGGTTGCGGATAGCGGGAAAGGGTTGAAATATGTGGTCGGAAATTTCGACGAGAACGGTAAATTCCACGAGGATGCTGACCAGGTAGCAAATCCAATACACGGAAGGATATGCCTTCGGGTCAAGCCAAGCGATCAGGTACATCCCAGCGGACCAGCCAAGGCAGTAGATGAGATAGGAGTAAAATAGCGGAAACATCCTGAAGGCTCTGATCCTCATTCCTCTTAGGATGAGTAAGCCCTCGAGGACAAATACACAGAAGCCGATTGTTATTCCCAGAGTATGCATAAATCCGGCCGGGGATGGGCAGGCACCGCATGCGCCGCGCTCGCCCATCCTAGGCCGATGAATTACTCACCGTCATTCGGGGGCCACGGCATCGGTCCACCACCCGCCGGCTTACGATTGAAGCATAGCATAGTCGTTACCTCCTTTCCAGCTCAATTATCTCCAATGAAGTACCAAAGGTGGGGGGTGGAAGGAACAATTCAAGGATGCTTAATGTTAATCTTGTGGAGGGTGCACCGGCAGATTCTTGATCGAGAACTCAGATGATTTACGACGATTCGATGACAGGACACTGTGGACAAAATGTCTTAGAGTGGACCAGGCAAAGTTCCCCGAGAATTATATTAACCTTTTAAAATCAGCAGGTTGAAATAATGGTCCTCGAATAAACCGACATACCTCGCATAGCGTATTTCTCAGGCACACGTCAATCGGTATAGTTATGTAATAATTAGTAACTATACGAGTAATATATTGTATTGTTTATCTCTCTATTCAATGTCCATAAATGAGATAAAGAAGATTTAACGTGGGGGCTCAATCAGATTCAGAGATGCGGACAATGTTGGCGCCCACCTGCGTGAGTTTCTCTTCGATGCGCTCGTAGCCGCGATCGATGTGGTACACGCGGCTGATCAACGTTTCGCCCTGCGCGGCCAATCCGGCCAGCACCAGCGAGGCGCTGGCGCGAAGATCCGACGCCTGGATTTTCGCCCCGCTCAGCAGGGTTCTGCCGCGCACCACGGCACGGCGGCCGTTCACGGTGATGTCCGCACCCATGCGCGCCAATTCCAATGCGTGCATGAAGCGGTTTTCAAAAATCGTTTCCGTAATTACCGAAGAGCCCTCGGCCTGCGTCATGAGCGTCATGTACTGGGCCTGCATGTCCGTAGGGAAACCGGGGTACACCTGGGTGGTCAGGTCAACGGCGCGCAACTTGTTCACCGCCTTGACGGTGAGCGTGGGGCCGCCATTCGAGCCATGGCCTGCGTCGCGAATCACCGGCACGCCCGCCTCGCCCAGATGCGCAAGGACGGCCGTGAGGTGCTCAGGATTGCATTGTTCCACCACCAGTTCGCCACCGGTAATCGCCGCCGCGGTCAGGAATGTCCCGGCTTCAATGCGGTCTGGAATAATTGTGTGCTCGGCGCCGTGCAGCCGGCTGACGCCGCGGATGCAGATCTTGTGGGTCCCAGCGCCTTCGATCTGGGCGCCCATCTGGCTGAGCAAATCGGCGAGGTCCTGTACCTCCGGCTCGCGCGCCGCGTTCTCGAGGATCGTATCCCCATCGGCGAGGGCGGCAGCCATCATGAGATTCTCAGTGCCGGTTACGGAAGTCGTGTCGAAGTAGAAATCAGTCCCGCGCAGGCGGTCGGCCCGGGCGTTTACGTAGCCGTGGTCAAAACTGATGGTGGCGCCAAGCCTCTCCAGTCCCTTGAGATGCAGGTTGATGGGGCGAACGCCGATTGCGCAGCCGCCCGGCAACGAGACGCGCGCCTGCCCGAAGCGCGCCACGAGCGGTCCGAGCACCAAAACTGACGCCCGCATTTGTTTGACGAGTTCATAGGGCGCCACGGGATTGAGCAACTGGCGGGCTTCGATCTCGAGGCGGTTGCCGTGCGCTTCGTGCGTGACGGAGGAATCGACGCCCAGATCCTCTAGCAGGCTTCGCAACGTGCTGATGTCGCGCACGCGCGGAATATTGTGCAGAACCACGCGCTGGTCGGTCAGCAACGCCGCCGTCATTGCCGGCAACGCCGCATTCTTGGCCCCGCTGATCTTCACTCGTCCTTCCAAAGGCCGCCCGCCGGTTATGAGAAACTTGTCCATGTGAGTTCCCGAACTGAATCAGTGAGTCAGTGAGTCAGTGAATCATTGAGAAAACTGAATCACTGAGTCAGTGAATCACTGAATCAATTACCCCAATGACTCACTGATTCACTGACTCAGTGATTCAGTCTCTTATTCCTTGCCTCGCGGTACGTTGAGAGGCAGCGAAAATCGCTAGGAGCTGGTTCGCTTCTTCTGCGACAGGTGCAACCATCTCTTGCTCGGCCAAACCGCTTTCCACGAGAAGCTCCAACCAAAAAACGGACTCGTCCGCTTCCTCTACGACAATGCCTATCTTCGCTAAAAACTCCGCCCGGGAGCGCGCCCGGCACGCTGCGCGATAGTTTGCGGCCACCGAGGTGCCAGAACGTAAAAGCTGCCTGGCAATGATTCGGACATCCTCCCCTTTCGGAAGCGAGCGGAACAGCCGAATAATTTGCAACGCAAATCTCTTGCTGCGGCCCTTCAGTTCAATGGTCGCGTTTGTCATGTTTTTCTTGCACATACCTCGTAAAGTCGGTGAATCACTGACTTAGTGAATCACTGAGTCAATTTTTTCAACGATTCACTGACTCACTGATTCACTGATTCACTGACTCACTGATTCACTGATTCACTAATTCACTGATTCACTTTTTCCATAGCTGCGCGCAAGACCGCTGCCACACTTGGCCCTTCCTGCAACAACCGAAATGCTTCCGATCTCGGGATCTTCTTCATTCGCATCAAAAGCGCCACGGGCAGGTTGCGGCGTGAGTCTTTCAGTGCTTTGGCGGCCGCAGCTTGGCTGACTCCGGCAAGCTGCATCAGAATCCCCTCGGCGCGCTTCCACAGTTTTTGGTTGGTCAGTTGGACGTTGATCATACGATTGGAAAGCACACGCCCCCATCGCACCATGGTCGCCGTGGAGAGCATGTTGAGCACAACTTTCTGTGCCGTCCCGGCCTTCATGCGGCTTGACCCGGCGATGACTTCCGGCCCGACGACGGGAATGATGCTGACATCGGCAAGAGCCTTCAGGGGAGCTTGCGGATTGCAAGTAAGCCCCACCACCTTCGCGCCCATCTTGCGCGCATATCGCATTCCACCCAAAACGTAGGGCGCGGCGCCACTGGCAGTGATCCCCACCAGCAGGTCGTGACGAGCCAACCTGATCTTCTTCAAGTCCCGCACGGCCTGGCGAGGATCGTCCTCCACTCCTTCCACCGAGGAGGTGAGAGAAGCGGGCGCGCCTGCCAGGATCGCCACCACGCGGTCGGTCCCATAGGTCGGTACACACTCCGAAGCGTCGAGCACCCCCAGCCGCCCGCTGGTGCCGGCCCCCAGATAAACCAGCCGCCCGCCGTTCCGGATGGCCTCGACCGCCCAGTCGACGGCCCGCGCAATGTGGGGGAGGGTCTTGCGAACCGCCGGCGCCACGCGATGATCCTCGCGGTTGATAATGCCCAGGATTTCCCGTGTGGACTTGGTATCCAGAGAAGCTGAGGCGGGATTGGCTTTCTCCGTGACGTGTTCACGCGGTTTTGGTTTCATCTGATACCCGAACTGAGTCACTGAGTCAGTGAATCACTTCATCATTTCCTCCAATAACTCGCGGACTCACTTCTGCCAATGACCCACTGACTCACTGATTCACTGACTCACTTTCCTGACAGCGTCTCCCACCCGCGCTTGTTCAAATCCCAGTAGATGATGTAGCCGGAAAGGGCGGCAATCGCCAGGAACAGGAGGCCGGTGCCCGTGGAACCCAACAACAGTTTGCCGATGGAAAACAGGGTCATGTAGACCATCAAACAACCCAGTCCCCAATCCATGAAGTTATACCAGCCATCCTGAGTGGGCGGGATTTCCGGCGCCAGCCCGGCGACGCGCCTCCAGCCGGTTACACCCGGCCGCACTTTCCGGTAGAAAGAGAGGAGCTTCGATTCCGGCTCAGGCTGCGTCAGGAACGTCGCCGCCAGCCACACGAGCGTGGTGATGGCCACCGTCAAGACCAGATTCTTCCCGAACAGGTTCGGGTCAGAGTCCGAAAAGGGGCTGGCAAAGCGGAGAATGATGGAGGTGACGGCCGCGGTAGTCATGGCGGAGATTTCCGACCAGGCGTTGATGCGCCACCAGTACCAGCGCAACAGGTAGACGGCTCCGGTGCCCGCGCCGATGTTCACCACCATGTCCCAGCCGCTCGCCACGCTCTGCATGATGTAAGAGACCAAGGCGCCCAAAACCATCAGACCCATGGTGGCGCCTTTGGAAACGGTCACGTAATGCGCTTCGGTACGCTGCCGCGCCAGGAAGCGGCGGTAGAAATCATTCACGATGTATGACGAACTCCAGTTCAGTTGGGTGGCAATCGTGGACATGTAGGCCGCCGCAAAAGCCGCGAGCATCAAGCCGCGAAAAGCTGCGGGCATATAATCCACCCAGACACGAATAAAACCGCCCTCGGCGTCCGCTCCCGGCAGGCTCAGTTGCGGGTAAAGGACCACCACCGCCAGCGCCGTTAGAATCCAAGCCCAGGGCCGCAGGGCGTAGTGGGCGATGTTGAACCAGAGGGTGGCCAATAACGAGTTCTTCTCATCCTTGGCGCAAAAAATTCGCTGCGCGACATACCCGCCACCGCCCGGCTCGGCGCCCGGATACCAGACCGACCACCAGTACACCCCGATATAAACGAGAAAAGTCATCAGGGGCATCCAGGGGGAATGCAAATCGGGGATGAACGAGAGGATGGAGCCGGAGCCGCCCGACGCGGCGCCCCGCGCGGCATCGACGGCGGCCAGCTTGGTCTTCAGCGCGGTCATGCCGCCTACGGCATGCACCGCGTAAAAGGCGAGGATTATCAACATGGTCATTTTCAGAATGAACTGCACCAGGTCGGTCCAAAGCACGCCCCACAGACCGGAGATCGAAGTGTAGATGGCCGTGATCGCCATGCAGATTACCACCGCCCAGAACTTGGGGACATTGAGGGATATCCCCAGGATTTTCTCCATGGCCAGGTTCACCCAGCCCAGGATGATGCAATTGATGAGGAGTCCGAAATAGAGGGCGCGAAATCCCCGCAGGAAAGCGGCGGGCTTGCCGGCATAACGCATTTCCACCAGTTCCACGTCGGTAATGATCTCGGCCCGGCGCCACATGCGGGCGAAGAAGAACACCGTCATCATGCCGCTGAAGAGAAAGCTCCACCAGAACCAGTTGGCGGCTACCCCGTGCCGCACCACCTGCCCGGTCACCCACAGCGGCGTGTCAGCAGCGAAGGTGGTGGCCACCATCGAGGTGCCTGCCAGCCACCAGGAGACTTCGCGGCCGGAAACAAAAAAGTCGCTCGTGCTGGCGCTCGCCTTCTTGCGGTAATAGAGACCAATAAGCAGGTTGATCAGAAAATACGCGCCCACCACCGTCCAGTCGATAATTGTAAGTTTCATGAGAACAGAATCCTTTTCAAGAAGCTGATAGCTGACAGCCAACAGCTAACAGCCGAGGGTGCAGTAAGCTGCCGGCTGTAAGCTGTCGGCGTCTTTTTATTGACACCGCGAGCCCGCGAGTATATAGCAAAAAGGGTCTCTGTAGAGACGCAAACTGATTTTAAGGAGCACAGCGTGATTCATCGTTCGGGGTATCGGATTAATTCCGTGGCGTGGTGTCTTTGGGCATTGATTCTGGCGGCAACGCCCACCCAGGCCGCACCCGACTTGAGCGCCAAGCGGCTGGAGGGAATCGCTCCGCTCGTGGAAGCGGCAATTCAGGCCAAAAAGATCCCCGGCGCTGTCGTCCTGATCGGCCACGACGGCCAGGTGGTCTATCGAAGAGCTTTTGGGGCGCGCTCCCTGGTGCCCGAACGGCGGGCGATGACCGCGGGCACGATTTTCGACATGGCCTCGCTGACCAAGGTGGTGGCCACCACGACGGCGGTGATGCAGCTTGTGGAGCAAGGCAAAATTGTGCTCAGCGCGCCGGTGAGCGACTACTGGCCGGATTTCCAGCAAAACGGCAAAGAGCTGGTCACCATCCGGGAACTCATGACGCATTATTCCGGCCTGCCGCCGGACCTGGAACTCGAGCCCGCCTGGAAGGGTTACGACACGGCGATGCGGATGATTGTGGCCGCCAAGCTGGATGTGCCTCCTGGTACGCGCTTCGTTTATAGCGACATCAATTTTGAGACCTTGGGGGAAATTGTGCGCCGCGTTTCCGGCGAGCCGCTGGACGTTTACTGCGCCGAGCACATCTTCAAGCCGCTGGGCATGAAAGACACTCGGTTCAAGCCCCCCGCCTCCCTCCGCAGTCGCATCGCACCCACACAATACGAGCACGGCGCCAGCGGGCCGATACTCTGGGGCGTCGTGCATGATCCTACATCGCGCTATATGGGGGGTGTGGCCGGGCACGCGGGCCTGTTCTCGACTGCCGACGATATCTCCATCTTCGCGCAGATGCTGCTCGACGGCGGCGTTTACAACGGCGCGCGCATCCTCAGTCCGCTTTCGATCGAGAAGATGACCACGCCGCAAACCCCTCCCAACCAGATGGTATTGCGCGGACTCGGCTGGGATATTGACTCGCCCTTCGCTTCCAACCGCGGCGAGTTGTTCAGCGTGGGCTCGTTCGGGCACACCGGCTACACGGGAACTTCCCTTTGGATTGACCCCGTCACCAAGACCTACGTGATTCTGTTGACCAACCGGGTGCACCCCAACAACAAAGGCGAGGTGGCGGGCCTGCGGACGGGGCTTGCCACGCTGGTGGCGGGGGCCCTGGGGCCGCTCTCGGCGCAGCAGATTCTGGCGAGCCGCTGCTCCCTCACCGGCTACTTCGAGCTGATGCGGGGTTACCGCGAGCAAGGACTGCGCAATGGCCGCGTGAAAACCGGAATTGACGTGCTGGAGGCGGAACATTTCGCCCCGCTCGCCGGCAAGCGCGTAGGCCTCATCACCAACTCCTCCGGCCGCGCGAGCGACGGCCAGCGCACCATCGATTTGCTGGCCCATGCTCCGGACGTGAAGCTGGTGGCGTTGTTCAGTCCCGAGCATGGCCTCGAAGGCGCGGCCGCGGAAGGGGCCAAAGTGGACTCCTCCCGCGACGCCGCGACCGGCCTGCCCGTCTACAGCCTGTATGGCGCCGTCGAGCGGCCCAGCGCCCGGATGCTCGAGGGCATCGACACCCTGGTTTATGACATTCAGGATGTAGGCGTCCGCTTCTACACTTACATCACCACACTGGGATATTGCCTGGAAGCGGCGGGGAAACAGGGAATCGAGTTCTTCGTCCTCGACCGGCCGAACCCCATTAACGGCATCGCGGTCGATGGGCCTGTGCTGGACCCGGACCTGCTTTCGTTTGTCGGCTACTTTCCCATGCCCGTTCGTCATGGGATGACGGTGGGCGAACTGGCGGAAATGTTCAACCGCGAAAATCACCTGAACGCCAAACTGCACGTCATCAAGATGCAGGACTGGCAACGCACGGATTGGTTTGACGAAACGGGCCAGGCGTGGATTAACCCCTCCCCGAATCTGCGCAACCTGACGGAGGAAACTCTCTACCCCGGCGTCTGCCTCGTGGAAGGGGCCAACGTCAGCGTGGGCCGTGGCACGGACACGCCCTTTGAAATTGTGGGGCGCCCTGGATCGACGGCCAAGCGCTGGCCGCGGATCTGAACGGCAAGAAGATTCAGGGAGTGCGTTTTGTGCCTATGGATTTCAAGCCGCTCTCCGATATTTTCGCCGGCGAGGTTTGCCATGGCGTGCAGATCGTCTTGCTCGACCGGCAAGCGCTGGAGCCCACGGAAATGGGGGTGGAAATGCTGGCGGCTCTCTGGCGGCTTTTTCCTGAGAAACTCAAATGGAATGACACGGCGCGTTTGGTGGGAAGCCACAAAGTGATGGACTCCATTATTGCCGGAGAGAGCCCGGCGCGCATCTGGTACGACTGGCAGGAGGATTTGGAGAAATTCAAGAGGGTGCGGGCGCAGTATCTGCTCTATCCATAATTGAGAATTTACGCCTATCTCCTTTTCTTTCAATGAGTCATCGCGAAAATGAGTTAACTTCTTTATTTTCATCAACTCATCCAGAGGACTTTTTTTGTCCCTTTGTTTTCAATAACTCATCCAGAGCTACCTTCATTTTTAACATCTTTTTTTAAGTGGGTCTTTGTTTTCATGAACTTATCCAGACCACTTCTTTTTTGTTCATTTATTTTCAATAACTTATCCAGGTGTATCTTGATTCTTGACATCTTCTTGCCCCATTCCAGACGTTTGACGAGCACGTTGGTAATCCGCCGCTGTGGGCGCGGGCCGGCATCTTCCCTGGGCATCATCACTTCCCGAGGGGCAGTTCCGGTCTTCAACCTTGCGGCATCGTAGCCCCCGTCGCCGGCCCGGGGGCCGGCGCACACCGTCATCATAGCTTATTCAATAGCCCATGTCAAGAACTTTTTCGAGCCTATGGTAAGTAATTCCTAGCCCGTGAAGCGGGCGAAATGTCCACAGCGCGAGAAGGTGCGCTGCGGCAAGGTGTTAGCTGGGATGGAACGGACGATCAGAGGTGTCCACTAATGCAGCCGAGTTGATTCCCTGACGCAGAGAGGATTTGAACCTCCAGGCTATCCGTAATGGGCACATCCTGGGCGGGGATTTCCAAACGATACCGCGTTATGGGAGCGTTCCACTCCGGCCATGGTTGCTGCTCGAGACCCGAGCGGACTTCGCCTAAATCCCGAAATTCCGAACCGACCCACTTGACGCGAAAGCGAAGGGTTTGCAACCACTCGGGAAGGGACTCATCCCCCATGATTGCACTCAAAGTCCACAATTTCCAGCGATTGTAAGAAGAGACCAAGGGAGTGACTTCCAGGATGAGGGAACCGGAATACGTGGGGATGAGTTTACCCTTTTTGCGAAGCTCGACAACGCCGGAAGCGTTTGTGCGTTCCACGCCGTCGAAGAAATCCCCACTAAGAGCCGCCCCGAATGATACCTCCCAGCCCAACTGCTGAAACCCCGTCACCCCGAGGACGCCCCCATGGTCCAGGCGTGGGGTAGGCAGCTTGGCCGTGAACGGATTGTTGGCGTTGCATTGGGTCATTCCGGACGCCCATTGGGCTTTCTCAAGTGCTTCCCCCAACGATGTCTGGCGCGTGTAGGTTTCCATTCGGCGCGAGTCTCGGACTTCAGAACCGTGGGAAACTCCCTTGATGCGGATCGTAAGACCTCGCAGGTCAGGGGACAACTCCCAGGTCTCTCTTGTCAGCCGGTCGGCGAACACGTCGTTTGCCACCACTTCAGACTCGATCAGTAACCTGCCGTCCTTAAACTTCATGCGATCCTTGGTGTAGACGCCGTCAGGGGTCACATGGATCGAGGGTTTGCTTGTTATATCGTAGACATAAGTCCTTTGCGCTCCGTTTTGCATTTCGGTGATTTGCAGGTTTTCCACACCTTGCTTGATGATCAGGACAAGAGGATCCGCGGGGTCTGCAAAGGGGCCATGGCGATCGATTAGATTGCGGAGAAACACCCCGGAAAAGTCTGGGACGGTTTGAGCAAGCGCGGGGGCGGCGCAGGGAAGCAGTATGAGGAGGAAGACGCGTGCCCACATAACGCACCCCAAGGGCAGTGACGAGTGGCGAATGACGAGCTAACTTCGAAGATCGCAAATCACAAATCGCAAATCACAAATCGCTCAATGGCATGGCTTCACCGGACGGACGGATTTCTGCGCAAGCGGCTCTCCGCGTCTTCCTCGGCGTAGGCGGCCACGATTTCGCCAAAGTAGATGCGGTGGAAATTTCCCTCCGGATAGGCTTCGTCGCGGATGGCTGGCGCGAGCGCGTCGGGTACCACATCGTTGCGGTGCACGGTGCGGCACTCATAGTGCACGATGCATTCCTGGATGATGGGGGCGCGGACCTCACGGCTGGGAGCGGCGGTCAAGTGCATCTCCTGGAATTTGTCGTGATCCCGCCCGGAAACCGTTCCGCAGTGGCATGCCGCCGCGGCCAGTTCCCGCGGAGGCACGTTGACCGTGAAGTCGCTCATCTCCTCCAGCCGGCTGTAGGTAAAGCGTGAGGGCCTGACCATCACGATGAAAATCGGCCGGGACCAGATTGCCCCCATGGTTCCCCAGCCGATGGTCATGACATTGGGTTTTCCGTCCGCGCCTTGAGTTGCCAGCAGCAAGCCGTCCTCGCGCATCTGCTGGATCGTTTGAGCAAAATATTCGGTGTAACGCACGCGTACTTTGGCCATGTGGAATTCACCTCACCCTCAACGCTAGTGGTGTCCCTTGTCTTTCACGAACAGTTCATTCGACAATCGACAATCGGCAATGAATCTACAAGTCTTTCCCCTGCGTGGTGAGCACCAGTTTGCCGTGCTTTACCCCCCGCAGGCTTAGAATTCGGTCCGCGATTTGCTGCACCTCAGAACTGCGCCCCCGCATGATGATCACTTCCAGGCAGTTGTGGTGATCCAGGTGGACGTGCGTGGCGGCCAGCACTTTGCCTTCAGCGTGGTGCTGCGCCTCGATCAGTTGTTCCGAAAGCTTCGGGCGGTGGTGGTCGTAAACCATGGTCAAGGTTCCCACCACCGTGCGGTTTTCTTGCACGTCCTCGGCCACGGCATAGTCCCGCACCAGATCGCGAATGGCTTCCGAGCGGTTCTTATAGCCCTTCTTATGGATGACCCGATCGAACCGCCGCAGCAGTTCGTTGTCGAGCGAAATTCCGGTGCGAATCAATGTTGACATGGCCTCTTCTCCAGCCAGGACAGAACCCTGCAAAACCGTTCCCATACTATCAGTTAAATGGCCTGGGGGGGGTGGGGCAACGTACCTCTTGCAATCATCCGGGGAAGGCGCTAAGGTGGGGGGGTGCTGTATTACGAAAAATATATTCGTGTTACAAGCAAGACGCTGATCGCGCCGCGAGGCAAACATGAACCGCTTCGTTACCACCGGCCTCGCCATCACCGGAATTCTGATGGCACACCCCCATTCGCCGCCCGCCTCCCAAACCCCGATGCCGCAGGTGCTAACTCTACCTCTCCAATGCGCCCAAGGAGATTGCCCGCTGCTGCACGGGGCGCCGCAGACAGCGGGAATGCGCAGCGGCTTCGTTCGCCTGAAGCCCGGCGAAACGGTCGGCTGGCATACGACGGGAAATAACGAAGAGTCGCTGGTGATTCTGCACGGCTGCGGTGAGGCCCGATTGGAAGGCCAGCCAGCCCGTCCCTTCGCCACGCCGGAGCTCATCTACATTCCTCCCTCCACGCGCCACAACGTCGCGAATACGGGTGAAGGACCCTTGGAATACGTCTACGTGGTTGCACCCGCTCAGAACAAACAATAATAGGTAGCACGAATTGGAAATTCGTGTTATCGTCCCTGCTCCATCCTCCGAGTGGAAATTCCTCCGGAGGGACGGCGACATATTTCAAATGAGGTCGAAGGGATGAAGTTGCCATGGACTCGCGGGAACAATAGTTTCCGATACGCTGTTCTCATATGGTTATCGATTTTTCCGCATGACCTCGATGCTGGTGTCCTGCTGCGCCGAATTTGTCTTCCTCGGTTCGCGGGGAGCCTTCCGGATCAGCTTTTGAATTCCGGTTGCGCTTTGCGTCCGCAGGAGGGTGTTGCCGCAATGAAATGGAAATGTGTGCTGTTCTTTTTGCTTCTTGTTCCCAGCCTTCTATTTGCCCAAGGAATCACTCAGCTATCAGGAACTGTCGTTGACACGTCTGGCGCGGTGATTGCCGGGGCTACCGTGCAGGTTCGAAGCGCGAACGGTACTGTACAAAGAACGACCCAGTCGGACGAGAACGGCTCCTTCATTATTTCTGGAGTCTCGCCAGGTAATTATCAACTCGTCGTATCTAATCCCGGTTTTGCAACCAAAGAAACGCCCGTCACCATAGGGACCACCGAGGCGCCGGCCGCGGTGCGCATCTCTCTGGCTGTGAGCGCCGTGAGCAGCACCATAACCGTGAATGGCCGGGCGGATGACCTTGTCGGAATTGCGGTTTCCGCCACCCAGGGGACGGTGGGCGCAACGGAAATCCAAGATCGTCCGATTCTTCGTGCGGGAGAAGTTATGGAGACGATACCCGGTCTCATCATCACTCAACACGCCGGCGGCGGCAAGGCCAATCAATATTTTTTGCGCGGCTTCAATCTCGACCACGGCACAGATTTCGCCACTTTCCTCGACGGTATGCCGCTTAACCTGCCTTCGCACGCGCATGGCGAGGGGTACTCGGACATGAATACCGTCATCGACGAGTTTGTGCATCGGGTGAATTTCAAGAAAGGTCCTTATGACGCTGATGTCGGCAACTATGGCTCGGCTGGAAATGCCAATCTGGAGTTTTTCAAGGCGCTGCCCCAGACCTTCTTCAATCTCGAAGGCGGCATGCTTGGCTATGGGCGGGCCGTTTTCGGCGTATCGCAAAAGGTTGGCTTGGGCAATTTGCTGGTCGGTGGAGAAGCCTATTACGACGACGGTCCCTGGAAGCATCCGGATGGTTATGCCAAATTCAACGAACTTGTAACCTATAGCCGGGGCGGAGACGCCAATGGTTTCAGCATCACGGCCCGCGGTTACCATGGAAAATGGAACTCCAGCGATCAAATCCCCGATAACGCCGTGCCCCTCGTGGGCTTCTTCGGCGCCCTGAACCCGGCTGACGGTGGCAATTCAGGGCGTTATAGTTTGCAAGGCGAATGGCATCACACCGGCGCAAATTCCGAGACGCAAATCATGGGCTACGGATTTTATTATGATCTCGATTTGTTCTCCGATTTCACTTACAACCTGTATGACCCCATTCACGGCGACCAGTTCGAACAGCAGGACCGGCGCTGGGTGGCGGGGCTGGACGCACACCATGCGATTTTCAGCCAATGGTGGGGCCGCAGGGTGGAAACCACGTTCGGCGTGCAGCTCCGCAACGATTGGATCAGCAACGGCCTTTACCGGGCGGAAAATCGCGTGCGCGTGGACAAAGAAGATGTTCTCGCTCCCTATCCTGGCGAGCCCAACGGTTTTTTGCCCGCGGACACGGATGTGAATAAATTTACGGACACGCTAGGAAGTTTCGATGTGGAAAATAAAATCCAGTGGGCGAACAAATTCCGCTCGGTCGTAGCCCTGCGCGACGACGACGACAGGGGTGTCCTCACCAGCTTTACCGACCCCCGCAATTCCGGCTCGGCCACCAAGTTCCTACCCAGTCCAAAATTAAGTTTGGTTTTCGGCCCGTGGTCCAATACTGAGTTCTACGCACAGGGCGGATTCAGTTTCCACAGCAACGATGTGCGTGGCGCAACGCAAAACTATGAACCGGTTTCGCCGGACTATCCTTACCCCAATACGCCCTGCGCAAAAATTCCCCTTCTGATCCAAACCAAAGGTGCGGAAGCCGGCGTTCGCACTCTGGCCGTCCCCCATCTGCAAAGCACCCTTTCGCTCTGGTATCTCCACAGCAATTCCGAACTGGAGCAGGATGGCGACACCGGAGGCACGGTTCCCTCCGAACAGTCGAGCAGCCGCTATGGCGTTGAATGGGCGAACTTCTACACGCCACGTGGGCATTGGGCTTTTGATTTTGACATGGCGGACTCCCGCGCCCGTTTTACCGAATTAGACCCTGATGATGCGACGTTCATCACCGGGAATGGCCAGCTTTGCGCAGCAAACTCGGATTGCTATGGGCTGGTGTCGATCGGGGGCGGCAATTTTGAGCAAGGTCCGGGTGGCAGGTGGGTGCCCGAAGCGGTTGGGTTGGTGATTTCATCGGGCGCCACACTGCACGATCTCAAAGGCTTTTCGGCGAGTTTGCGCCTGCGCGACTTTGGCCCGCGCTATTTGACGTCTGACGCGATTTATCGCTCAAAGACGACGACGTTGCTCAACGCGGAGGTCGGCCATAAAATTAACAACACATTTCGCGTTTCGTTCGAATTCTTGAATCTCCTTAACTGCCGCGATCACGACGTTGACTACGCCTATGTCTCGCAAATAACGCCAACAGCCACGCCGGCATTCACCGACGTTTTCCACCCCGTCGAACCGTTTCAGGCGCGAATCAAGATAGAAGTAACTCCTTTCCATCGTTGATTCCACCTACGAATCGCCGGATGTTCGTCCGCAGTTCGGGAGGCTGGCGCAGGGCGAGTGCAGCCCTGGATAGCGCCGGGATAAACCGGCATGGAGTCGCGAATGAAAGAGTCGTACAGGGAAGGCGTAGCGAGCCACCCTGGCCCCCAGCCCTGCGAGGGCGGTCGCGAGGCCGCACTTGAAGCGTGGGAGAGGGGCATCCGCAGGCAGGATATTCAGCTCCGAAATCCGCTGATCTCGGGTGCCGACGGCGTCAGAGCGGTCGGAAGGCAACACGAGGGCGGTCGCCAGCGCGAGACCGCACTCGACCCGGCGGAGTCGAAGACCCCAGGCATGCGGAGAAACTCCATGCGCGAGAACCGGGAGACCCCGTGGCTGCCCGTCGAGAAGACCCGGCGGGCCGGAGGGAGAACGCGATGAGCGGCAAGTCCCTCATGCACGGCCAGGGGGAGTCGTACCACGGCGTAGTACCAACGAAGCAGCCGAACCAAGGCGGGGAGCCGTCGGCGGAGGTTGCGGAGGGAAGGCCGTGGACCAAGGAGAACACGCCACAGTCCAACCCGAACCGGACACCGAGCCGGGAGAGCGGGCCAAGCGGGCTGGAGCGTGTGCGCGAAACCGCACGGAAGAACGGGAAGCTGAAGTTCACCGCCCTGCTGCACCATGTGACGGTCGAACTGCTACGGGAGAGCTACTACGGTCTGAAAAGACAGGCAGCGCCCGGAGTGGACGGCGTGACATGGGAAGAATATGGAGAAGGCTTAACCGATCGGCTCACCGATCTGCACGGCCGTATCCATCGCGGGGCCTATCGAGCGCAGCCGTCGCGAAGAGTCTGGATACCGAAACCGGACGGAAGGCAACGACCGTTGGGGATCGCGGCGCTGGAGGACAAGATCGTCCAGCACGCGGTGGGAAAGGTTCTCAACCAGATTTGGGAAGAGGACTTTCTGGGCTTCAGCTACGGATTCCGCCCGGGGCGCGGACAGCAAGATGCATTAGACGCGCTGTGGGTAGGGATCGTGCGCAAGAAAGTGAACTGGATCGTGGACCTGGATATCCGATCCTTTTTCGACAAACTCCAGCACGGTTGGCTGGTCAAGTTTGTGGAACATCGGATCGGAGACCGGCGTATCGTCCGCCTGATCCAGAAATGGCTGAAGGCGGGGGTGATGGAGCAAGGGCAGTGGACCGAGACGAAGGAAGGGAGTCCGCAGGGGGCAGTGATCTCGCCCCTTCTCGCGAACCTCTATCTGCATTACGTCTTGGATCTCTGGGTGGAGCAGTGGCGGAAGAAGCAAGCGCACGGGGATGTCATCATCGTGCGCTATGCCGACGACGCCGTGCTGGGGTTTGAGCATCGGACCGAGGCCGAGCGTTTTCTGGAAGAACTCCGGGAACGCCTGGGGAAGTTCGGGCTGGAACTGCACTCGGAGAAGACGCGCCTGATGGAGTTTGGGCGCTTCGCCACCGAACGTCGGAAACAGCGCGGAGAAGGGAAGCCGGAGACCTTTAACTTTCTGGGTTTCACCCATATCTGTGGGACCAACCACCAGACGGGCAACTTTACGGTCCGCCGGAAGACGATGGGCAAACGCCTGGCCGCCAAGCTCAAAGCTATTCGAGCGCAACTGCGACGGCGTATGCACGCCGGCCTTCCGCAAACCTCGGAGTGGCTGCGCTAGGTGGTGCGGGGGTACTTCCAATATCACGCGGTTCCGGGCAACTGGAGACGACTGCGAGCGTTTCGCGCGGAGGTCCTGCATCACTGGTGCCGGAGCCTGCGCCGACGGAGCCAACGCAGCCGCGAGTCGTGGATCGAATTACGCGACCGTCTCTCCGCCTTGCTGCCACCCGTCCAAATTCTGCAACCCTACCCCAACCTGCGCTTCGACGCCAAATATCACTCCATCCGAGGTAAGAACCGTGTGCGCTAGCAGTGCCAGCACGGGTCTGTGCGGGGGGCAGCGGGTAACCGCTGTCCCTACCGCGAGTGTGCCGAGCATGTTCGACAGCTTGAGGGTGAAAGTCCCTTTGACAACCTGATGGAGGTGAAGTCATAGCAAAGCGCAAGGGCGTCGCCGTGAGGCGGGGTCTGAAGGAAGCGTGGAGCAAACGCACGAGCCGATGTACAAGAACCGGATGGGAGGCATACGGTGCCGGACGAGCGAGCTCGCGTCCGCGAAGTCCATATCCATCAAAGGCACCGGTTGTAGATTCGGCGGCTGCGTGCGGAAGGCGGTCGAGCTTACCTCGGGAGATCTGCTGCTAGTCCGGGATAGCGGACTGAGGGTCGAGTGATCGGCCCTGACCGGGCGGCAGAAGTCAGCAGAGGGCAAAGTAGTCCGTCCACCGACGGACGAAGGCCCGAACGGTCCCCGCAAGGGGTTGATGGGAGTGGCCAGTAAGCGGCGCGACTCATGAGCGACAAGCGGCAGAAGAACCAGCTAGTGTTGGCCTTCCTGGAAGAAGGTAGGGGTGAAGCCCCGAACCGCTCTCAGGAAGGGACCGAATCGCTCACGGCGAAGCGCGGAGCCGAAAGCCCGGCCATTGGCGAACAGTTGATGGAGGAAGTCTGCGAGCGGGAAAACTGCAAGCAGGCATTGGCACGAGTCCAGGCCAATAAGGGGAGTCCGGGGGTGGACGGCATGACCGTCCACGAACTTCCCGGATACCTGAAGCAGCACTGGCCGGTTATCCGGGAACAGTTGCTACGCGGAAGCTACCAGCCGCAACCGGTAAAACGGGTGGAAATACCCAAACCGGACGGAGGGGTGAGGAAATTAGGCATCCCAACGGTGTTGGACCGCTTTATCCAGCAGGCGGTGATGCAGGTTCTGCAACGCAAGTGGGATCGGACGTTTTCCGAACACAGCTACGGGTTTCGCCCTGGGCGGTCGGCGCATCAGGCGGTGGCACAGGCGCAGAGGTATATCGCCGAAGGCTATCGCTGGTGTGTGGATCTTGACTTGGAGAAATTTTTCGACCGAGTCTCGCACGACAAACTGATGGCGAAAATCGCCGAACGGGTTAGCGACAAGCGGCTGTTGAAGCTGATCCGGGCGTTTCTCAAGGCGGGGGTATTGGAAAACGGGCTGGTGAGTCCGGTGGATGAGGGGACGCCGCAAGGTGGGCCCCTGTCGCCCTTGCTGAGCAATATCGTGCTCGACGAGTTCGACCGGGAGTTGGAGCGGAGAGGTCTCCGGTTCGCGCGGTACGCGGATGATAGCAATATCTACGTGCGCAGCCGACGAGCCGGGGAGCGAGTAATGGCTAGCGTCAGGCGATTCATTACGACGAAGCTCAAGCTCAAGGTGAACGAGCAGAAGAGTGCGGTAGCGCGACCCTGGGAGCGGAAGTTTCTGGGCTTTAGTTTCACCTCGGGGCGGGTGCCCAAACGGCGGATGGCGCCGAAAGCGGTGCTCCGGTTCCGCGTGAAGGTTCGGGAACTGACCGACCGGACACGAGGCCGAAGCACGAAACAGATGGCGACAGAACTAACCCGATATCTACAGGGTTGGATCGGCTACTTTGGGAAGTGCCAGACGCCCTCGGTGTTAGCCAGCCTGGAGGAGTGGGTCCGGCGTCGGCTGCGGTCGGCGATCTGGAAGCAGTGGAAGCGAGGACGGGCACGTTATGCCGAGCTGCGGAAGCGAGGCGTGGGCACGATCCTGGCCGCCCAAACGGCGGCCAGTGCCCATGGTCCTTGGCGGCTGGCCAACAGCCCGGCCCTCGCGCTGGCACTGCCCAATGCTTACTTCGACTCGCTCGGGATTCCCCGATTGACGGTTCGTTGATAGCTCCACCCGCCGAACCGCCGTATACGGACCCGTACGTACGGTGGTGTGACAGGGAAAGCTGGTGACAGTCTACCTATGTCGATCCGATTTACGCCATGCTGGCTCGACGAAAACGCAGAGCTGTGCTTGCTCTGCGCCAGCCATCCGAAATGGATTTGTCCTTGCCCGCCACGTCGCAAAATTGTACAATTTGTACAGAGGAGACCAGTTCTATGGCTCGACGACTCACTGCCAGCCAAGCACGAGCTTCCTTCGCGGAAGCAGTTAATCGCGCCAGTTTCGCAGGCGAGCGCACCGTCATACACCGCCACGGCAAGGATGTTGCTGCGGTCGTTTCTGCGGAGGATCTGAAGATTCTCGAAGCTCTGGAAGACCAGCGGGATTTGGAAGAGGCACGGCACATCATGAAAAAGCCTGGCCGGTTGGTTCCTTGGGAGAAGATCAAGAAGGACCTGGGGCTCTAAGGCGTCCCCCTCATGCCCTATACCATCCGATCACCCGATCACCCGATCTCTCAGGCCGGTCCCGTTCCAGCATCGCATTCCTGCGCCCAACGCTTGCGGCGGGTACGGAAAGTATGCTTGGGTGCGTCGGGTTGGCCGTTTTCGTGCGCGCAGGGAAGGTTCACCAGTTCGGTGAGGGGGTCCAACCCCTCAGGGTCAAGCTGAAACAACTCAGACGGAAGGCTCGGCACGTCCACTTGGTCATCCGGCGATTCCAGTTGCAGTTCCGATGTTTCCAGGACGTTGACCAGCTTACTGATTCTTTTCTCCACTCGCGACAATGCCTTCGCATTGCCTTCGAGGGTGAGCGTGACGCGCAATTGGCCCGGAACGGTCGCAGGGGTTGCGGAGAGGCTTTTGATAGCGCAGCACTGGGCGGTGATGATGGTGAGGATGCGTTGCAGGGCTCCGGGAGCGTTCTCAACCAACACAGCAAGCGATTTTTGCGCGTGAGCAGCGGGTTCATCGTGCGGCCTCGCAGCCAACGCCGCGTGTGGTGGCGCTGTAGATTCGTCGCTGCCGTATTCCGGCCCCAGGACCATTTCGTGGATTCCTGCTCCCGACGGCACCATGGGGTAGACGTTTTCATAGGGGGCAACCTTCACATTCACAAGACACGGGCCGGGCGTGCTGGCGGCCTCGTGCAAGGCCTGCGCCAGCGACTTGGGATTGTCAAGGGTGAGCCCTCGCAGACCGTAAGCTTCCGCCAGCTTTACGGCATCTGGGAAGGTATCGAGCTCGACGTGGCTCAGCCGATTCTGATGAAACAATTCCTGCCACTGGCGCACCATTCCCAGGTGGCCGTTATTCATGATCACGATTTTGATTGGCAATTGGTAATTGGCCACCGTGGCAAGCTCCGGGATGGACATCTGAAAGCCGCCGTCGCCGACCAGGGCGAAAACCGGTTTATCCGGACGGGCAATCTGGGCACCGATGGCGGCAGGCAAACCAAAGCCCATGGATCCCAACCCGCCGGAGCAGAGCCACAAGCGCGGCTCGTTGAAGCGAATCAATTGCGCGGCCCACATCTGGTGCTGCCCTACATCGGAGGCTACCACGGCGGCGCCGGCGGACAGGCGGTCGATTTCCGCCATGAGCTGCTGCGGCTTGATCACCTCATGGGACGCCGGGCTCCCCAGCGGATACTCGGCTTTCCAGATTCGCACCTGGCGGCGCCATGCGGCACGCTCCGCGGCATGCCGTTCGGCCGACAAGGGCAGCGATTCCCGGAGAAGCTCGTTCATCTGTCGCAGCACGCACTTCACGTCGCCCGCGATGGCGACCTCCGCGCTGCGGTTCTTGCCGAGCTCCGAGGCGTCAACATCCACATGGATGACCCGGGCATGAGGGGCAAAACTGGCCAGCTTTCCCGTCACCCGGTCGTCGAATCGCACGCCCAGGGCGATGAGCAAATCGGACTCGGTCAGGCCCATATTGGCGGCATAACTGCCGTGCATGCCGGGCATGCTCACAAAATTCGGATCGTCAGCGGACAATCCTCCCAAGCCCATGAGGGTGCAAACGGCAGGGACGTAGAGAAGGCTGACAAACTCGCGCAATTCCGCGGCGGCGCCGGCGGAAACAATTCCGCCTCCCGCATAGACTAGAGGTCGAGCCGAGTCCCACATCAATTGCACCGCCTGGGCGATGAGGGCAGGGTCGCCGTTCGCGGGCGGCTGGTATCCCGGCAGGTCGAGTTCGTCACAGGGGATGTAAACGGCCTTCGCCTGCTGGACGTCTTTGGGGATGTCAACCAGCACCGGGCCCGGCCGGCCGGTTGCGGCGATGTGGAATGCCTCGTGAATAACGCGCGGCAAATCCGCGATGTTTCTGACCTGGTAGTTGTGCTTGGTGCAGGGCAAAGAGATGCCGAAGGTATCGGCCTCCTGGAAGCCGGTGGTCCCCAGGACCTTGGTGGAAACCTGGCCGGTGATGGCGACGATGGGGATGGAGTCGAGGTGAGCATCGGCCAAGCCGGTCACCAGATTGGTGGCGCCCGGGCCGGAGGTGGCACAGCAGACCCCCACTTTGCCGGAGGCGCGGGCGTAACCCTCGGCGGCGAAGCAGGCGTTCTCTTCGTGCCGCATCAGCACGTGGCGAATGCCGTGGTCGTAAAGCGCATCGTAGAGCGGCAACGTCGCGCCGCCCGGATAACCGAAGATGCACTCCACACCTTCCCGCGCCAAACACTCCAAAAGGACTTCCGCACCCGTCATCATCTTCGTCGTCATCGGCTTTTCCTTTCCAAGACTTGCACCAAAAACAAAAAAGGCCATCCGCCGGTTTCCCCGCTGATGGCCTCAAAAAACTGGAATTAGTAAGCTATCAAACGGGGTCCAACTCAATGACCCCGATAATAAGGATGGTAATAATACCTAGAGGGCGCTCCGAACCGAGCAATGCTGAGCGAGTTTGAAGGTTCTCGGACATATACCAGACTCAAGGGTACCTCTGGGGGCACGCCAGTTACCAATAAATTTCTTTTATATCTACTATAAAAATAATTGCTCATCGTGCGGGGCTGCTGCCCTAATCTCAGAGGGTGCGCCGGCTTCCAGGCGGCATGGAGCCGCCAAGTCCGATCTGCGGACTCCGATGGAGTCCATCGGACTCCAGAAATCGGAGATGGCGGCGCTACGCTCAAATTGGGATAGCCCCGGCGCCCACTTCCCTTTGTTCCCCGATTCCGTTATGGTGGGCATCTGCGCCGTGCAGGTGTTTGGTCAGCCTCCGGCGATTCTTACCCCAAGGAGTCCTGCCTTGATTTCTTCATGCCAACAGAAGTGGCCGCATATTCATTTCTTTCCAGCGCTATTCACGTTTTTCCTTCTGGCCGCGATTCTGCTCCCGGCGCGCCCGGCCGGAGCCGTCGTGTGGTCCACGCTCTTCACCGCGCAGGATGTGCGCGATCACCTGTCAAGCGAACAGGCCCGCCAGGAGGCGCTCGAATTCTGCCGCAAGATGGGCATCGCCAAGGTTTACATTGAGTCATTTCGTGACGGCTACCAAGCCGAGGAAGCCACTCTCAAGGCCGCCCGCGATTTCTTCCGCCAGGCCGGCCTGACGGTTTCCGGCTGCGTTACCACCACCGGGCTGGGCAAGCCTTCGAGCGGCTGGCACGTTGCCGCCTGCTACACGCACCGCCAGAATCAGGAGCGGCTGGAGTCGATTTTTCGCTACACCGCCGCCCTGTTTGACGAAATCATGATTGACGATTTCTTTTTCACCGACTGCGAGTGCTCGGAATGCGCGGGAGCGAAAGGGGCGATGAGCTGGCGCCAGTACCGCGAAAAGTTGATGCTGCAAATCAGCCGCGAGCGCGTGCTTGGCCCCGCGCACGCCGTGAACCCCAACGTAAAAGTCATCATCAAGTTCCCCCAGTGGTACGACCTTTTCCACCAGCGCGGGTACGTGCCGGATCAGGAAGCGGCGCTTTTCGACCGCATCTGGGTGGGCACGGAACTCCGCGATCCAGCCTCGGACGAGTGGGGGCACAAGCAGCAGTACATGGGCTACTTCATTTACCGCTGGCTCACCGACGTGGGGGGATCCAAAACCGGCGGTGGCTGGTTCGATCCTTTTGGCACCACGCCAACGCTCTACCTGGATCAGCCGTTGACCACAATTCTGGCGGGCGCCCCCGAGGTTTTCCTTTTTCATTACGGCGCGCTGAGCTCGTCCGAATATCACGCCCAGGCGGAGGCCTTGGCGGCGCGGCGTGTCCGATACGAAAAGCTCGCCACCTTTGCCTCGGGCTGGAGTGGCATTGCAACCTACAAACCCGTCTCCAGTGATCCCGGCGAAGAAGCGTACATTTTTGATGAGATCGGCATGTTGGGAATTCCCGAGGCCCCGACCGCGCATTTTCCCGAGGGCGCGCGCGCCGCAATCCTCACGACGCAGGCGCTCGGAGATCCGGAGCTCGTGCCCAAGCTTCTGCACCTGCTTGCCGCCGGTGGTACCGCCTTCATCAGCCAGCCGCTCGCGCACCGGCTCAATGGTGACGCGCGACTGCCCACGCCGGCGCCGCTCGACCTCGAAAAGAATCAATACTTGAAAACGGTGGAGGTGGGGGGTGGTAAGCTGGTGGTGTTCTCTGGCGCCTTGCCGCACTTGACGCACGTGGATGGGCAAAACCGCGTCACGCAACCTACGCCCGAACTCCGCGATGCGCTGGAAGAGTTGCGGCGCAAGGCTTCGGATTTCACGGTGACCTCGCTCGATGCGCCCCCGCGGGTTGCCGTCTACCCGCTTGGCGGGCGCGTGGCCGTGGTGAACTACACGGAACTGCCCGTCGCCTGCCGATTGACCGGACTCGCAGGCATGGCGCACAAATTAACGCAGCTCTATGCCCTCGATGGCGCTACGCTTGCGTCTGATGGAGGGACGCTCCGGTTGCCGCCTCATGCGGCGCTGGTGGTGGAGTAGAGAACGCGGGACACGGGACACGGGAAAAACGGGAGGAGCTGAGCGCCTTCGGCACGAGGGAGGTGAGAAATTCGGACTAGCCATCCAATCCCGAATCCCGTATCCCGCGCCCCGTGCCCCGAAGGAAGGTCTGATGCTGATTCTCGACATTGGCTGTGGAAAGAAGAAGCAGGTTGCCGGGGCCGTTGGACTGGACCGCCAACCGGCCTCGGATGCCGATGTCCTTTGTGAGCTGGCACATTTTCCCTGGCCTTTGCGCGACTCGTGTGCCGACCGGGTTTACCTCTCCCATTTCATCGAGCACCAGCCTGACGTCCTCCGCGCCATGGCGGAGGTGCATCGCGTCGCCAAACCCGGCGCGGAGGTTGTGGTCGTGACGCCGCACTACAGTTGCATGGATTCCTACACGGACCCCACTCACCTTGTTCACCTGGGCTATCACAGTTTCGACTACTTCGCGCAGGGCAGTTTTGAAAATTTCACTTACGGCGCCGGAGGATTCCGAATTCTCGACCGGCGACTGACCTTCGGCCATAATTTCTTGTTGGATAATCTGGGACGAATGATTGCCGGAATCTCGGTGGATTTCTACGAAAAGCACTTCGCCTGGGTTTTCCCCGCTCGCAATATTCACTGCCGCCTCTCAGTAGTGAAATAACAGACCTCACAATGCCGTATTTACAGGCAAAAATCTGATCGGGCGTAATGTCCGAACGCCAAGTGGTTTTACCTTTGCCAAACCGCAGGGGGCACATATAATCGCCGGTCCGATACGTTTGATTTTGCATTCATATTTCAGGGGGCATTTATGATCAAGATGACGCGGCGAGATTTTCTGGAGGTCACAGGGGCTGGTTTGGGCACATTGGCATTGAAAGATGCTTCCATGTTTCCGGCCCAGTCGGCGGAAGTCTCTGGCGCCCTGGCGCCGCTTTACCAAAAGTTCCTCGATCCGGACAGGAAATACAGCATCCGGCCGTTTTGGTTCTGGAACGGAAAACTCACGGGCGAGGAGTTGGGGCGGCAAATTCGCCAAATGGTTGAGAATGGCGTTTACGGCGCTTATGCCCACAATCGGGACGGTCTCGAAACTCGCTATATGTCGGAAGAGTGGTGGCAGGCACTGGGCGGAGCTTTGCAAGCCTCCAAGGAAGCCGGCTTCTCTCTCTGCCTGTGCGACGAGTTTGAGTGGCCCAGCGGTGAGGCGCGGGATTACTGGATGCCGGGCGTCAACAAGAGCCACGTGGTCGAAGCCAATCCCGAATTCCGCTCGCAACGCATGCGGTCAACGGAAAGCATTGTCCAGGGGCCGAAGCGGTGGAGTTCCCCTCTTACCGAGAAAACGGTTGCGGTGGTGGCCGGGAAGCGCCTGGGGTCGGACCGCCTGGATGGCAATACCCTGCAAGCGGTACCCTGGGAGAAGGGCGCCAAGGAAGTTTCCTGGGACGTGCCCGACGGCGAATGGCTCATTACCGTCTACCATTTGGTCCCGGCGATGCCCAACGGCGGTACGGTAGACCTGATGAGCCGAGAAGCTATTGCTGAATTCATTAAAATCTATTACGAGGAGTTTTATAAGCGTTATAGCCGGTACTTTGGCAACGCGCTGGCCGCCACCTTTGCCGATCACGAGGGCTCTTACGGAGACAAGCTTCCCTGGACGCCACACCTGTTCGAAACCTTCCGGCGCAAGGCGGGTTATGATCTCGTTCCCCGCCTTCCCGGCCTTATCTACGACATCGGTCCCACGACGGAGAAACTCCACTGCGATCTCCTGGACACGATCAGCGAATTGTATTCCGACAGCTTCTGGAAGCAGGTCAGCGACTGGTGCGTTCAGCACAACATCCAACATTCGGGGCACGTTTGGGAAGAGTCGCTTTTCTGGGGGGCCGCGTGGCAAGGTGACTTCTATCGTGTCCTGCGTTCCATGACCCAGCCCGGCTGCGACACGTTGATGGAATGGGCGCACGAGTCGGTGTGGCTGAGGGAGGTCGCTTCCGTGGCCGCCTTCGAGGGAAAACACGTGGTCTGCGAGAATCAGGGCGTGCTGGGGAGCGATTCCTATTTGAGCCCCGAAATGATGCGCCGGGTTTCCAACTGCCTGGGCGCCTGGGACATCGGTGAGTTCGTTCCGCACGCCTTCAATTATGACCTGACGCGCACCAACTATCCGCCCGACTGGTTCCGCGGGCAGCCGTACCTGCCCTGGTTTCACTTCTACGCTGACCAGATGCGGCGCATCAGCTTCGTCAATTGCGAAAGCCAGCGCCTGTGCGATCTCCTTGTGCTTTACCCGCAAGTTTCCATCTGGGGACAATCGGCATCGGCCTTCCGCAACGATGATTTCACTCACCTTTTAGGGAACGCCAACTGGAGTCCCGACGCGGTGGAGACCAGCGATCAATATGCTGACCTGAAAATGCGCCTTACCGAAGCGCGTTATGACTTTATGGTTGCGGATGATTACTATCTCGCAAAAAGCGAGTCCGCCGGCGGCCGCCTGCGCATCAATCATTCGGAGTTTCAGCTCTTGATTCTTCCCCCCATGTCGACCACGCGGCGGAGCACGGCGGCGCGGGTGCGCGACTATTACCGCGCGGGTGGAACCGTTATTGCCCTGCGCCGCCTGCCTTATACCTCGGTAGAGTCCGGCCGCGACGATCCGGAGTTGAAAGCGATCTGGGATGAGGTGTTCGATCTTCGTTCCTCCGCTGAACCTTACGTTATGCGCAAGAGCCCAAGCGGCGGGCGTTCCTATTGGGTGCCAGGTTACGTCACCGACCTCGTGGAGATTATCCGCGAGGTGTTAGACCCTGATATCGAACTGATGGAAGGCCCGGTCGATAACCTGTACGCAATGCACAAACGGAACGCCGGGGTTGATCTCTACTGGGTGGTCAATGATAAGGGCGAGGCGCGCACCCACTTGCTTCGATTCAAGGTGAAGGGCCGCCCGGAAAAATGGGAAGCGCCCACGGGAAAGCGTTCGCCGCTCTTCTACGAAACGCAGGGGGACAAGACCGTGGTACGCCTGGCTCTGGGCCCTTGGGATGCCGCGTACGTTGTGTTTGATCCTGCCGGCCCCGCCCAACCCCTGGCTCTCGCCGCGACCGACCTCGAGGAGTTTCATGTGTTGCGCGCTGACGAGAAGCAAGTGGTCGTACACGGGCGCAGCGTGCCCGGCGATAAAACGGGGAGCGTGGAATTGCAGAAGGGCCAGACCCGGTACCGGGGAGAGTATCAATCCAAGAGCGCTGCGCCGCTCGAAATCTCGGGCGAGTGGAATGTCACAGTGGAAGCATCGTCTATCGACTCGCCCTATGCGCAGGTACGCGAAGATCCCACCGGCCGGGGCCTGAAGGAGCGCTGGTACGCCAAGACCGGCGACAAGGCAAGTTGGAATTCCCTTTGGCTCGCTCCGCAAATGCGCTCGATCCGGAAGTGGAATGTGATTGGCCTGTTCCCGAACCCCGACGACCGTGGCTTGGAGGAAACCTACGCGCCGGAAAGCGATGAACGCGTCGATTACGCCAAGGACTACATCGGCAAGGATGGCGTGCAACTCCACTGGGTGGAATTCAACTCTGCCGACGATTCCATTGTGCCTGTGGCGTCCAGTTGGAATGGAACCATCGAAGTGGCCGGCGGTCCCTACGGCCCGGACAGCTACCTCATCGACTACGGCCGCGTGCTGCGCGCGCCGGTGATGCAGGGAACGGTCTACCTGCAAACCAACGTTTACCACCCGCAAGGCGGCGAGGCCGTGATGCTGCTGGGAGCGCCTCACCCCACCACCGTTTTCGTGAATCGTGAAAAAGTCTATTCGCGCTTCGTGCGCCCCCTCTATTTTGACCCTATCGACGGGTTGGCGACGCGCATTCCGCTCACCCTCAAGAGCGGATGGAACAGCATTCTGATCAAGTTCCTCCATAACCCCGAGAACGGCAAGGCCCCACAATGCACTTGTCGCATCGAGCAGGCCAACGGGGCCGCCATTGAAGGCCTCGTACCGAATTCGAGAATTATCGAAGATCCGCAGGCAGCGCCGCAAGGTTATCGCTGGCTGAGCTTCGCGATCCCACGCGTGGCGCGGGCGTTGCGTGTCCCTCCCCTGCGGGATGAGTACCTGGTGTTTGTGGGTGATCAACAGGTATCCGCCGCAGCGGAGATCCCTCTCCCCCGCGGCGCGCGCACGGTGACCTTGCGGGTCAGCGCGCGGGAAGTGCTCGATCATCCCTTGGCATTTTCCACTGCCCCGGCGATGCTTTCGCTCGGAACCTGGAAGGTGCCGGGACTGGAACACTTCTCCGGAACCATGGTCTACGAAAAGGCCGTGGATGTGCCGGCGGCGCTTCTGGCGGAGCGCCTGCTCCTGGATTGCGGCGTGGTCGGGGTGTGCGCAGAAGTCTGGGTGAATGACAAATCCGTCGGGAAGCGGCCGTGGGGTCCGTATGTGTTCGACGTGACCGAACAACTCCACCCCGGGAAAAACCAAATCAAGGTCCGGGTGGTCAACACCGAGGCCAATGCCCGCGCCGTGGGGACTTGGCGTTCCAACCTCGATAGAATCGATGTGGATGGCTGGCACGGCCCGGCCCGTCTGGTGCCGTTTGTGGAGCGCGAGATCGTGTGCGAAGTACGGTAGGTGGTAGGTCGTAGGTGGTAGGTGGGGTTGCCCCACCTCTGGAGTTTGTACATTTGTAACGAGGTGAACGATCAAAGAAGGAGAATGGTCGAATGCGAGAGTCTCCGCCCTCTCCCCCAAGGGGGCGTGAAGTATATAAAGGTCGCTTGAGAGGGCCACATGAAAATCTGCCGATTCTGCCTTTCCCCGGATGTCCCCGACGCCGCCAGCCACTGCCGGCACTGCGGCAAGCGCCTGGTCCCCAGCCAGGCCCCGAAGTTCATCATCCTCACGATTATCTTTCTGGGCGCCGTCGCCTGGGGCCTTTCGGCGCTCCGCTCCGCCGCCCAGCGCGACTTCGACCGGAGAGACCTAAAAGGTCAGATAGAAGTAATGCAAAAGGCCTGCAACCCTTCCGACCCGTTCGAGCTCCGGCAGATGGACAGCACCGCCTTCGAAAAGCGCCTAGCCGCCTCCAGCCTGGATCCCGAGGAGCAAAACATGTTGTCAGTTGCCTGGGATAATGCCGATCTAGCCTGCCATACCCCGGCCAAACCAAAGATGAAAACTAGAAAGTAACTCACCCCTACAGCGGGGTAGCGCGGGGGTAGCGCAGTTCAGCTTCCTCCGCGGCTCGTCCTCGTGAAAGCACATGACACTTTCGCAATATCCTGTGTTGGAAATTGATAAACGTCTGATTCCACGCTGGATTACGAGCCGCAGAGGAGGACTGAACGGCGTCCACCTCTGCGCTACCCCGCTGGGCATGAAAACGTGCGAAGCACTTTGGAGTGCGGCCGCGAAGCTGCCGCTTTGCCCCTTGCCCGCCGACCGCATGAAGCAAGGGCGGAAAGCGGCAGCTTCGCGGCCGCACTCCAAAGTGCCTTCGGCACAGCCATTTTCACCGCTGAGACACAGCACCACAGAGTAATGAAATCAAAAGGCCTTTTTCTCTGCGTCTCAGTGCCTCTGTGATTCAGATACTATTTTTTCATACCTTCGGAGAGGGTGGCCGGCCACCGGCGTTTTCATCAGCCGGGGCCGGACGGGTGAGGGAGTCGGACCCGGCTCGAACGGTTATCTTACGCGTCTGTGCGCATGCCCCCACCTGCCACCTACCACCTACCACCTACTACCTACCCTCCCCCCATCCATCAAACTACTTGGCAACTCGACACCTTTTCTGATAATCCTTATATACTGAGTTCGCTGGGGAATCCCCAGAGGGTTTGGCCTCCGCAAGCCAGGACATTCGATTTGGTTTTTCAATTGTCCGTAAGACCCACGACGACAGGATGGGCGGAACAGATCGAAAGCGTTGCATATCCTCGGAAGCAGGAAGGGTGGCTTTTCATGATCGAAGTCGAAAACCTCAGCAAACGGTACGGACCCACGTTGGCCGTTTCCGGCGTGAGCTTCAGTGTGCAGAAGGGTGAGGTGCTGGGCTTTCTCGGACCCAACGGCGCCGGGAAGACCACCACCATGCGCGTGATCACAGGGTTCTTTCCTCCCACGGAGGGAAAGGTCCGCGTGGCGGGCTATGATGTGGTGGAGGAGCCCTTGCAAGCGAAGCGGCGCACCGGCTATCTTCCGGAGACTCCTCCTCTCTATCCGGACATGACGGTGACGGAGTACCTGACCTTCGTGGCGCGGATCAAAGGTGTATCGCATCGCGATCTGAAAACTCGCTTGGACGAGATCATCCAGAAATGTGCGGTGGCTGACGTGCGCAATCGCCAGACCGGGAAACTCTCCAAGGGTTATCGGCAGCGAGTCGGCCTGGCACAGGCGTTGATTCATAACCCCGAAGTGCTGGTTCTCGATGAACCCACCGCCGGCCTCGACCCCAAACAAATCATCGAGACCCGCGAGCTGATTAAGGGATTGGCGGGCCAGCACACGGTGATCCTGAGCACGCACATCCTGCCGGAAGTCTCAAAAACCTGCCAGCGTGTGGTGGTGATCAACGCCGGGCAGATTGTGGCCGTCGGGACGCCTAACGAGCTCATGCATTGCCTGCAAGGGTTTGAAACCGTCCTCGTCACCGTGGAAGGTCCGGCGGCGGCTATTATCGAGAAGTTCCAGCGCGTCGGTGGCGTAAACTGGGTCGAACCCCGCGAATCCCACGATGGCCGGGTGACCTTGGAAGTCCATTCGGAAAAAGATAAAGATGTGCGCGCGGAACTGGCGCGCGCCACAGTGGAATCTGGCTGGAAGCTCTACGAACTGAAGACGAGTGGCCTGAGCCTGGAGGAAATCTTCCTGAAACTCACCACCAAGGATCTTAGCGAAGAGCCCGTAGCGAAAGCGGAGCAAGCGGCGAACTAATTGAGGTGTCAGGTATCAGGTGCAAGGTGTCAGGAAGCGAGCCCTGGTTCTCGCTGGTGGGGTTGGTTTTTTCCTGGCACCTGACACCTGATACCTGGAACCTTTCTTGAAAGGATATGCCCCATGCGCAATGTCATGGCGATGGCAGGGAAGGAATTGCAAGCTTACTTCCATTCGCCCATCGCCTACCTGGTCATGACCGTGTACACCGCGATCTGCGGATTTGTCTTTTACAGCTCCACCGCTTTTTTTGCCCTCCAATCCTTCCGCATGGAGGCGCAGGGCGGAATGGGCATGCCCCCCTTGAGCCTGAATGAATACGTCATCCGGCCTATCCTGGGTGGGGTGCTGACGGTGGTGCTGCTCTTTCTGATTCCCCTCATTACCATGAGGCTTTACGCGGAAGAAAAGCGTTCCGGGACGATCGAACTGTTGCTCACCTCCCCGCTCACGGATATGGAAATCATCCTGGGAAAGTATCTCGGCGCCATGACGCTGTTCGTGATCCTGGAAGCATTGACGTTTCTCTACTTCGCGATCCTCTTCATTTATGGGAACCCCAATGCCAAACCGCTCATTGCCAACGCGCTGGGGATGCTGCTTTATGGCGGCGCGCTGATGGCGTTGGGAATGTGGTTTTCCGCTTTCACCAAGAATCAAATCATTGCGGGTGCGGTGGGCTTGGCCGCTTTCCTGCTCCTTTACCTTCTGGACTGGGTGAGTGCTTATTCCCAAAGCACCTTCGGGCAGGTGATGTCTTATCTCGCGCTGACCACCCATTTTGATAATTTCTCGAAGGGCGTTATCCAATTGAGCGACGTGGTGTATTACCTCTCGGTCGTCATTCTGGGGATTTTCCTGACCGCGCGCTCCGTGGAAGCCCTGAAAGGGAGGCCGTAGCCATGGCCTGGAAAGATCGTATCGCTGGCCGCAGCGGACAACAAGTTCTAACTGGAGCAAATTTTGCTCTTTACACGCTCATTGGGATTGCCCTCATCGTGCTGGTGAACTGGTTTGTCAATAACCACGACAAGCGATGGGACATGACGCCCAACAAGAAGTACAGCCTCTCGGACCAGACGCGCAAAATACTGAGGGACCTGAGCCGGGACGTGACCATCTACGCTTTTGACCGGGAGCGCAACTTCGGCGAACGCAAGGACGTGCTCGGCATGTATGCGTCAGCCTCGAACCGCCTGAAGGTGAAATACGTTGACCCTGACCGCCAGCCGGCTCTGGCCAAAGAATATGGCGTGCGCAGCTATGGAACGGTTGTGGTGTCCGCCGGTGATCGTCATATGGAAGCCCAGGGTGACACGGAGGAGGGAATCACCAACGCGCTGGTGCGGGTTCTGAAAGGCCAGCGGACGGCTTGCTTCATCCAGACGCACGGCGAGCGCAACCTGGACGGCACGGAGCGGGACGGTTATGACCACTTCAAGAAGCAGCTTGGCGACGAGAGCTACCAGACGCAAACGCTTCCCTTCTTGCAGAAAATGGAAATTCCCAAAGACTGCACCATGGTGGTCATTGCCGGGCCGCAAAATGATTATCTCCCCCCGGAAATTGATGTCATCCACAAATACCTTCAAGACGGCGGACGCGGGCTCATCATGCTGGATGCCGGGGTCGAACTTCCCAACCTCACCAAGCTGCTGAGTAACTTTGGGGTGACGGCTCGCAACGATCTGGTGATTGACGAAAACCCGGTGGCGCAGATTTTCGGCACCGAACCGTATATGCCGCTGATTGTCAAGTACGGGGCCAATCCTATCGTTCAGCCGCTTAATGGTCGCGCCACGCTTTTCCCCCTTTCGCGCTCGTTTGAGGTGAGTAAGGAGTCCAAATCGGGCGTGAGCTCCGACTCTCTCTGCGACACATCCTCCGACAGTTATGATGTCAAGGACTGGAACCCCAAAATCAAGGAGATCAAGTTCGAGCCGGGTAAGGACCTGAAAGGCCCCCTCTCCGTGGCTGTGGCGGGCTCGGTATCAGGAGGAGGAGAGAAGAAGACCGAGGGCCGTTTCGTTGCCCTGGGAACTTCCCTGGTCGCCGCCAACAGCTTTTTGAATTTTCAAAGCAACCGCGACTTCATCATGAACTCGATCAATTGGCTGTCAGCCGATGAAGATCTCATCTCGATTCGGCCCACGCCTCCGGAATCACAGCATCTGAACATGAATGCGGAACAGATGCGCCGGGTGCTGATTCTGGGCGTGTTCGGAATCCCTCTCCTGATCGTGCTGGCAGGCGTGTTGGTGTGGTGGGAGCGCCGATGAAAAGAGCAGTGACGAGTGACAAGTGACGAGTGACGAGCAAGCACGGTGGTGGCAAAGTCCATGAAGAAGCAAAAATTCCTGAATACCCTGATTGCCCTGGTGGTTCTCGCGGCCACCTGGGGAGCGTTTACCTATTACGACAAGCACAAGGGCAAGGAGAAACCCGCCGTCGAAACGAGTAGTCAGACGAAGATATTTTCCCTCGATGCGCAGCACCTCCAATCCATCACCTTCAAGCCCCGCGACGGCGAGGCTTTCTCCTGCCGCCGCGAGGGCGGGAAGTGGACCATCACGGATCCCCGCCACCTGGAAGTGGACCAAGGGAACTTTTCCGGGGTTCTGAATAGCTTGACCACCGCTACTGCCGACGAGGTGGTTGACCCACACCCCACCAGCTTGAAGGACTTTGGCCTCGATCCTCCCAGCTTCACGTTGGAGGTCACATCCGACGCCAAACCTCAGTCCTTCACGCTGCTTCTGGGTGACGACACGCCCACCAGTGGCGGCTTGTATGCGCAGGCGAGCGGAAATCCGCAAGTTTTCACTCTGGCAAGTTATGTGAAAACTTCTCTGGAAAAGAAGATGTTCGACGTGCGGGATCGCCGCGCGCTGACCCTGGATGCGGACCAGCTTCAGAAAATTGGGGTGGCTTACAAGGGCGCAAGCTGGACGCTGGAAAAAAATCCCGAGGGTGTTTGGGATTTGGCTCTCCCGCCCCTCGTGCGCGCGGACCGTTTCACGGTGGACGGCTTGGTCAGCCAATTGCGCGGTCTGACCATGCAGACGATCGCGGCGGAGGACAAGAAGAAAAACGGCGACTATGGATTCGGTTCGCCGGAACTGCGCCTGCAATTGACCGGCAACGGCGGAACCCAGACGATCGTGGTGGGGAAAAAGGATAAGGACGCGAGTCGTTATTTCGCCACGAATTCGGCGCTCGACCCAGTCTTCACCCTGAACTCCGAGTTTGTCACCCAATTCAAAAAGGACCAGGCGGATTTACGCGAAAAGGACCTGTTTTCATTTTCCGCGTTTGACGTAAAGCGCGCGGAAGTGGACACGCCCAAAGGTCATTGGGCCTTCGAGCGGCAGGCGAATCAGTGGAAACAGACCGCGCCCAAGTCCAAGGTTGTGAATTCCGATAAGATGGATTCCTTCTTGACCCACTTGCGCGACTTGCGCGCGGATTCCTTCCCCAAGGGCGGAAGCCTGGAGAGTTTTGGTTTGGCCAAGCCGGCTTACCGGTTTAACATCCAGTCCGGAGAAAAGAACACCACGGAGATCGTGGAGGCGGCGAAATCCGGCGATCACGTTTACGCGCGAAGGTCCACTGACCCCCTGCCCGCCGAACTTTCCAAGACTGCTCTGGATGACGTGGGAAAATCGCTCGGGGAACTCTGAGGAATCGTGACGAGTATCGGTTTATCCACAATCGATCCTCGAAAACCGAACCTTTGAAATCGTGTAGAGTTTCGAATTTCGATTTTCGAGTTTCGCCGTTCGCTGGCTCGTCACTCGTCACTCATCACTCGTCACTGTTCTACCTGTTCTTCCACACGGGCTTGCGCTTCTGGAAGAGTGCCAGCACGCCTTCCTTGGAATCCTGAAGATCGAACAACTGGTTCAAGTAAAGGTCCTGAGATCGTTTTAGCGCCTCGTCGAAGGGCCGCCACGTGCCTTCGAAAACCACGCGCTTGAGCAAGGTCAGCACCGGACCGCTTTGTTCGGAGATGTGCTTCACCAGCGCATCCACAGTTTCTTTCAGTTTCTCGCGCGGCACCACGCGATTGACCAAACCCATTTGTAGCGCTTGCGAGGCGCTGATGGGTTCTCCGGTAAGCAGCAGTTCCATGGCACGGTGCGGTCCAATGACGCGCGGATAAACAACCGCGCCCATGGGGGGGAAGACGCCCAGCTTGATTTCCGGCTGGCGAAACTGCGCAATCTCCGTGGCGACGACCAAATCGCAGAATGCCACCAACTCCGCGCCGGCGCCGGAGGCCACTCCATCCACCACGGCGAGCACCGGTTTGGACAGCTCAATCATCAGGCGAAAGACGCTGTGGAAAGCGTCCATCATCTGAAACACCATCTGTTCGGTGTACCCTTCCGCACCCACCCCCATGGAGAAATAGCCCTCGCATTCCGGGGCGGCATCCAACAGGATCAGCCGCACGTCCTCGCGGAAGGAGAGCCTTTCAATGGCGCGCGTTATTTCCTGGAGCATTTCAATGTTCATGACGTTTTGCTTGGGCCGATTCAGGGTGAGGTGTGCCACCACCCCCGAGTCATCCCAGCGGATGAACTTGAATTCACGCTTGGGTTTTACCCCTGCTCCTTCGGGGGTTTGCTCAACCGCTTCGTCCGCCATGGCGTCCTCCTAAGAGCAGTGACGAGTGACGAGTGACAAGTGACGAGTGAAGAGCAGCGACAAATGAGTTCTTTTTCCTGCTCGTCACTCGGCACTCTTCACTCGTCACTGCTTTACTTCAGTTTAGCCCCGCATTTCCCGCAATAGTCAAACTTTTCCGGAATGCCTTTGGCCCCACAGTTTTCGCACTTGCGCGTGTGGGCACCCCAAAGAAACTCGCTGGATTTTCCCGCCGCCGCCAGCTCCCGTAAATTCCTGGTATCGGGGGGGCGCTTTTCAAGGAAGGCCTGAATGCCTTCGTAGGGTTCCCAGGAAGTGGCGTGCACGGCAAGCCAGTCGCGCGCATGGCCGCTCGTGAGAGTCCACGCTAAATCTTTCCACAGGTCCAATTGCTGGCGCGTGTAGCGTGTGCACTCGGGGAATTTTTGGATTAACTTCTTGGCCAAGGCGTTCACCGCTCGATCGAGTTGCTTGAGCGGAACGACTTGATTCACCAGTCCCCAGTTGAGCGCCTGGTCTGCGGTGACCTCGTCACAGGTCAGCAGCATCTCTCTGGCGCGCCGCTCGCCCACCACCAGGGGCAGCCACTGGGTGGCGCCCCAGGCATCCACCAACCCCACCCGCGTGCCCATCTGCATGAAGCGCACATGATCCGCCGCGATGGCCAAGTCCGCGGCCAGATTCCAGTCGTTCCCGGCGCCCGCCACCACGCCGTTCAGCCGGGCAATGGTGGGCTTGCCCAGATGGCGAAACAGGTTGAGCGCCTCGGCCAGCAAACCTTGAAACTTCCAAAAATTCCGGGGACGGCGAAGGAATTCCTTGGAAAACTCCTTGGCATCACTTCCCGCGCAAAATGCCTTGTCGCCGGCGCCGGTGAGCACGACCACTCCCACGGCATCGTCCATCGCCGCATCGCGAAAGGCTTCCGCCATCTCGCGCAGTGTGTCGGAGGAGTAAGCGTTGTAGATTTCCGGCCGGTTCAGCGTGACACGCGCAACACCTTCCTTCTTTTCATAAAGGATATCGGCAAAGGCAAATCGTGATGCGGCTTGTCCGGTGTAGTCCATGAGTAATTCCGTTCAGTTTTACCTCGCGGCGCCCCGTTTCTGATATCACGGATAGCCGCTTTCGGCTCTTCATGCGCGGGATGAAGACTTCCCGCACGGTGTAACCTGATGCTACCACAGCCAATTCGCGGGGGATAGTGAACGGCAATCGCTGGGGATTTGGGAAAACCTGCGTTATGATGGAAGCGAAAGGAGTATTGATGAATCCCCTAAAATACTGGTCCCTCATTCTGTTCTTGCTCGTCATAGGCTGCGCCGGAAAGCAGCCCACCGCCTCCGTCTACGACGAAAAGGCGGATGCGCACCACGACATTGCCGCGGCGACTGCTAACGCGGAAGAGAGCAAAAGGAATGTTGTACTCATCTTTGGCGCCAACTGGTGACCCGACTGTCATGCGCTGGATGCGCAGATGCATAAACCTGAGCTTGCTTCGATCATCAAGAAAAACTTTGTCATTGTCGAGGTGGACGTGGGGCGCGAGGACAAAAACCTGGACTTGGCCGAACAATACCATGTGCCCATGAAGCGCGGAATCCCCGCCCTGGCGGTGTTGAACTCGCGCGGGACACTTCTTTACGCCATGGACCAAGGGCAGTTCGCCGACGCCCGCCACATGAGCTACGAGAGCATCAAGGCGTTTTTTGAGCAGTGGAAACCGAGCCATAACTCCAACTGAGAAGGGCTTATGAAAAAGGAAACGATTATTACGGCGGTGATTTTTCTGGCAGTGGGCTTTCTGGCGGGGTACATCACCGATGCCCAGATGAACTGGAGCGCCCGTCAGAAGACGGCGCAGGCCGCCGCCACGCCTTCCGAAATGCCTCCGGCGGGGGGCGCCGCTTCCGCTCCCGCCGGAGGATCCATGCCGCAGCAGGGCCTGCCCGAGGGCCATCCTCCCATCGACAGCGCGGCGATCATCAAGCAGTTGGAGGACGTGGCGGCGCAGAACCCCAAGGACGTCGACACCCGCCTGAAGCTCGCCAATTTCCTTTACGACCAAAAGCAGTATAGCCAAGCCATTGAGTGGTATCAGCGGGCGCTGGAACTTGATGCGAAGAATGTCAATGCCCGCACCGATTTGGGCACCGCGTATTTCTACACGGGGCGTCCGCAGGATGCCCTGCGCGAATATGACAAGTCCCTGGCGATCGATCCCCGGCACGAACAGACCCTTCTGAATAGCATCGTCGTGAACCTGGAGGGTACTCACGATCTCGCCGCAGCGCAAAAAGGATATGACCGATTGTCCAAGCTCAATCCCAACCACCCCGCGCTGGGGGGCTTAAAAGAACAAATCAATGCCGCTCGCACTGCTGGCACAGCGGCGGGGCCGCACTAGTCGCTGGGGACTGGGTTCTGGGGGCTGGGGAAAAGCCCAGAACCCGGTCCCTAGTCCTCAGTCCCCGGGCTCCAGGCATCCCCCCGGAGCGAAAGGCCGTCTGACTCCATATGGGCAGTTTTCTTCTCGACGTTCTCGAATTTGTCATCCTGGCGCTTTTTCTCAAGGCGATGGCGCGAAGTCTCGGGTCTCTTTTCCGTTCACCCGGGATTCACGTTCGGACCTCGGGAGGGACTCCGCCAACGCCCCCCTCCAGCGTGCCGCATTGCGGAGAAATGGTTCGCGATCCCGTGTGCGGCATGTTTGTTTCCACAGAACTCTCCCACCAAGTGAGGCGGGGTAAGGATACGCTGCACTTCTGCTCGCGCGAGTGCCTGGAAAAATACCAAAAGGACCCTGAGCATGTTGCTTCCTGATGACCTCATCCGGGCGGCGGTGCAGCGCGCCGGTTCCGCACGACCTCTGCCGGGGCGTAAGTGGCATTGTCCCCAGCGGCGTGCGGGGGGAGTGGCGTTTCTCCTCCTGGTGTTTGCCGGCGGCACCGTGGCGCAGGGTGCGGGTGGCAAAGTGCTGTTAACTCGCAAATACCGTTCCGGGCAATCGATCGTCTATGTAACGACCGTCCGAACAAACTCGAAAGTCGATTCCAATCCCCCCAGTTTGAAAAACTTCTTCCCGCCTATGCCCGCGGACCTTCGCCTGAGCCAGCAAAGCACCGTGACGGTATCGAAAGTGGCCCCGGATGGCGCGGCGGATGTTCAGCACCGCTTTGACAAATTTGAAATTCAAACCGACCTTGGGGCGCTCCCCGAGAACGTACGCGACTCCATAACTCAAGCCCAGCAAGAAGTGAGCGAGCGAATGGTGGGCCAGACCCTGACCGCCCACTACGACCACGATGGCCGCTTGGTGGATTTCGAGGGGGCCGACAAGCTCTTTCAGGATATTGATGCTCCGGTACGAGAGCCGCTCTTGCAGATGCTTCGGATGTTCCTGGAACAGATGGGGGGCCAGTCGCTCTACCCGCACCACCCCATCAAAATGGGCGAAGAGTGGACGCAAGAACTCGACGCCGAACCCCTCAAAAACTACCCATTCCAGGTGCAGGGAAAGAGCACCTTGAATTTTTCCGGCAAGATGCGGTACCAGGGAGTCAAAGCTGCCATCGTGAATTATCACTTCGAAAATGTCCTCACCCCCGCCCCGGAGGGGTTGCGCCAGGGTGGAGCGCTTCCCCAACTCGAAGCCATGGGAATGCGGCTGGACATGCACATCAGCGGAACGGGGCATGGCCGGATTCTGGTGGCGCTGGATGATGGCCGCGTGCTCCAGAATCATTCCACCTTGCACCAGACCCTCAGCGCCCTCATGAAAGGCCAGGAAGGATTCGTTGCCCCCGCAGAGCAACTTCCCCGGCTCGAAATCCAGTCCGACACGGAAATGGTCGTTGAAGGAAGCCAGCCTTAAACATCTCCCCCCTCAAGAATAAACAAAGCTGAAATCTTCATTGACAAAGCCCCAAGTGTCCCTATAATCGGCAATAGTTTCGTTCAACCTCGGTGCTACAAAAGGGAAGGAATGAATCACAACACCAGCACGGCATGGCCGGTGGTACTCAGTGTCGCCGGATTTGATCCCTCGGCCGGCGCCGGAATCGTGGCCGACATCAAAACCTTCGCTGCGCACAACTGTTACGGGGTCGCGGCGATCACCGCATTGACCGTCCAGAACAGCCTGGGGGTGGCATCCGTCCACCCGGTTGAACCGGCGCTGCTAAGAGAATCTATCCTGTCTCTTCTTGCCGACGGCCGCGTGAAAGCCCTCAAGATCGGGATGCTCTGTAACCAGGCCACCGCCGAAGTCCTGCGTGAGATCCTGGAGTCGAATCCCGACCTTCCTGCGGTGCTCGATCCCGTGGTGCGCTCTTCCAATGACTTCGACCTGCTGGATAGTGCGGGCTTGGACTATGTCCGGCGGCAACTGCTCTCCCGCGTGGCGGTGGTGACACCCAATCTGGCGGAAGCGGCGGCACTGGCCGAAATGCCCGTCGATAATCTCGAAGGCATGAAGGCGGCGGCGCGCAAATTGGTGGAATTCGGTGCGCGCGCCGTGGTGGTGACGGGCGGGCACCTGGAGAAGGCCGTCGACGTATTCTTTAACGGAACGACGATGGAATCTTTCGCCGGCGACCGCGTCAAACCCGACAACACGCACGGCACCGGTTGCACTTTTTCCTCGGCCGTGGCCGCCAACCTCGCCTTGGGGCGCCAGTTGCGCGACGCGGTGGTGCTGGCGAAGGCCTATGTGTTCGAGGCCATCCGCCAATCCTTCCCCGTGGGGCCCGGGCGCATTCCGTTGAACCACTTCTATCGCCTGGCGCAACCTGCCCGCGTTCTTGACCACTCCGCCACCCTCGCTGAAACCGCGCACTGACTTCATGGGCTCGGGGCCGCTTGCCCAGCCTACGGCGCGATGGAGAAAGTGGTCCATGGATAAGCATCCATGTCGCGCAGGACGGATTCTTCCCACGCAAAGGCGGGATATTTGCGCAGGTAACCTGCCGCCTTAAAACTGAGGCCGCACGCGTGACCCGCCGCCGCGGCGAGGGACATGTGTTCCGCCATGGTTGCGTCCGCGACTTTGTTCTGAACGGCGCCCGCCGTCCCATAGGGGGGCTGCCACGGCGAGCTCCCGCGGGGCGAGAGATCAACGTGGCCGCAGAGGGTGCGCTCGTCCGCGTCGTCTTTCTTTTCGAGCGTATCATAGTGGTCTGCCAGGAAACGCTCGGCGGCCGCCACATCAATCTTCCCCTTGTATTCCGCCATCAACTGTTCCCATCGGACGTGCCGGGCGTTGGAGCTGTTCGCCATATCCTGGACGTTGAAGTTGGTTTCTTCCTTCACCAGTTTGGGGTTTATGGGAAAATTTGAGCCTACAAAATAGCCGTCCGATTCGCGCTGCAGCGTGACGTTTTTGAGCCCCAGTTCGAGGCTGGCGATTTCATTGGTCTTGCGATCTGCCACCAGCCAGGTGTTGGCGTAGCCGCCGTTGTTCCCTTCCTTCATGATGCGCGCGAAATCATCGATGGAGGCGGCGTATTGCATCGCCTTGCGCGCGCGCACGAATTCCGGAATACCCTTGGGATCGTAACCGGAAAAGTTCGAAATGGTGGTCTCAGTAATCATCATTCCGGCGGAGTTAAGGCCAAAGTCGTCAGCGCTATGAATGAGGCCGGGGAAACCGTCCATCAAGATGCGTTTGCCGTTGGCGGGCGCGAGGTCAAAAATGATCGTCCAACGCTCGCCCTCCAGGTAAGTGGACCAAGTGTTGTGGGCGATAATGACCTTGCCGTCTTTTGTGTAACTACCCGTGGCCACGAAAGCGCTGCAATGCTCGGGCACTCCCAGCGAGGCGGCCTCCTTGGGGTGATGCTGCCGGTCATACTCCTTGACGTAGTAGTCCCATTCGGGCATGGCGTTGAGCGCCACCACGTCCCAGATATCCAGTTTCACCCCTTTGGCTTTCAAACCCTCGGCGATGCCCTGCAATTCCTCCCGATACTGCGCTTCGATGTGAGGCCACATCATGTCTTTTGCGGCATCACGGAAAAACTTCCAGTCCTTCTTACCGTCGTGGGTCCGCTCCAAGACAAGCATTTTTTCCGCGTCCGCAATCTCCGGGGCCAACAGGTATCCGTGCTGGAACCCCATATCGAAAGGCGTCCCCTCTAGGTGCACGAAAATCCAACCATTCTGCGCGGGCTTGCGGAAGGCTCCTTTCATGCGCGCACTGGGGTTGACTTGGGAGTATAGGGGCAATGTGCCAGCCACAAGAACCGAGCTGGCCAGGAGAAAAGCAATTCGGTGCATTCAGCCCTCCTACGGCATCGTCGCGGTTTCTAGCATTTCCGGAGAACCCCCAGGTGACGATGGGGTGAAGACAATTATACACGAAGAGACACCGGCCACCCTTCGCGCTACAATGCCCCTATGCAAATAAACTTCGCTTTTGGTCGATCCGGTTTGACTCTCGAGTTGCCGGAGGGGTTTGAGTACCGGGTGCTGGAAGCGCGGTCGGCCGTTCCGCTGGATGACGCGGCAACGGCCATCGTGCAGGCGTTGGACGCGCCCATCGGTTGCCCACCCCTCGCGGAGATGGCCCGCGGCAAGCGCTCCGCGGCCATCTCGGTTTGCGACATCACGCGGCCGGCGCCCAACCGGGAAGTGCTTCCTCCGGTGCTGGCTCGACTGGAAGCGGCCGGCATTCCGCGCGCTGGCATTACCATCCTCATCGCCACGGGGCTTCACCGCCCGGCGACGGAAGCGGAGATTCGCGAAATCTGCGGCATTGAGACGGCGGCCCGTTATCGCGTGCTGAACCACCGCGCGCGCGAACTTTCCGAACATCGCGCCTTGGGAATGACCGCAGCCGGAACGCCGGTTTACATTGATGAGCGCTTTGCCTCCGCCGACCTTCACATCACCTTGGGATTTATTGAGCCGCACTTGATGCTGGGATATTCCGGCGGGCGCAAGCTCATCGCTCCCGGCCTTGCGGCGCAGGAAACCATCAAAGTTCTGCACGGTCCGCGCTTCATGCGCGATCCGCGCGCCGTAGAGGGCTCGATTGAAGCGAACCCTCTGCACCGGGAACTCCTCGAAATCGCCCGCCTGGCGCGGCACGACTTCCTGGTGGATGTGGCGCTCGGCCGCGGCACTCCGCGCCGGCCCATCGCCGGGGTCTTTGCCGGCGAGCCCGTGGCCGCCCACCGCCAAGGAGTGGAATTTGTCTCGCGAGTGATGCTGGAAACCCTCGACCAGCCTGTCGATGCGGTGATCACGACCGCGGCCGGCTACCCCCTCGACCTGACCTTCTATCAGGCCGGGAAGGGCATTACCGCCGCCTCGCACATCGTGAAGTCGGGTGGGAAAATCCTGCTGCTCGCGGCCTGCGAGGAGGGCGTGGGCGGCCCGGAGTTTGCTCGAATGCTTCGTGAGGGTTCGCCTGATCACGTCTTTTTGAAGAAAATTGAGGGCGTGCCGGTGACCGTGGACCAATGGCAGCTTGAAAAGCTCGCCCTCGTCACCACCCGCACGGAAGTCTTCTACTACGTGCCGGGCCTGCCGCATGAATTCCATTCCGCCCTCTGGGGCAAATCCTACGCAAGCGCTGAGGAAGCCGTCCGCGCTCTCGCTGAAACATTGGAGAGAAATGCGCGAATCGCCGTGATTCCCGAAGGGCCGTACGTCCTGGCGCAATGTGCACCGCTAAACCCCGATCTGCCGGCACGCTGCTGACCACTGGCGAAGATTTTGGGCCGTGGAATGGAGGAAGCTCGCAATTTCAGCGGGACACCAAGTGGGCAAATGCGTGGCGGCCTCGGTGTTCAGGAATTCCGACAATTCCAGAACTCTTTCCGGCATAGTAGAACAGGTAGGTTTGAACGAACTGCGCAAGATTTCGAGCAGCCAGTCGGTAAGGATCATTCCCCAGAATTCGTAGCGCAGGTCATCGACGTAGTTGTGGGGATTCCGCCGGTGCTCCACCAGGGGGCGGCCGAAGGCCACGTGGTACTTGGTGCCCTGCATCATGGCCAGCAGGAAGTAGCCACCCCAGATGTCGCCATACCGATCCAGCTTGCCGCCGGGCACCGGCCAGGCCATGGTGACGAACACAAAGGCTGGGATCAATTCCCGCACCACGCTGGTGTTCTGGGTATTGACCGGGGACCAAGTGGATGGGTCGAGGACGAACGCATCCGGACCCCGGTAATCCACTCCCTTGATCTTGCCATTAAGCCAGGTGGTGGCATCAACGTCCGGCTCATCCAACCACAATCCCTCCGTGACCCCGATGGCCGCGCCCTCCGGACAAGGCACGTGCTGCGGCTGATTGACATGGCCGCGGAGTTGAAAGGGAAACCCGCGCGGGAACACCAGGCGCGAGGGCTCAAAGACAAGGTATTCGCAGATATTGTGGAATCGCCTTTCCTCTTTAATCACCGGCTGCCGCCACTCCTGCCCGGTCCTGCGGTGATATCCCACAAAGTCGTCGTGGGTGGGAAAATTATCATCGTCGATGGAGATGAGCAGTTCACACTCCTCTTCCAGCGCCCGCAAGTAGCCGAACACTCTTCTGCCGTCCGTGTTATAAGGGATCAGAGGGTAGAGAGCGAATTGCCGCCCCCACTCATCCTGCTCGTCCACGCTAAAATAAGCGGTCTCCAGGCCCAGCGCGGAAACCTCCGCGGCAAGGGCAGCGGCGCTGGAGGGAGTCTTCCGGTCCCCCACCACCCAAACCTTTGCCTCTTCCAGGTGGCCGTGGTGGCGGATGTTCTCGTACAGATCGCGCAGAATGGCCGGATGGTGAATCGTGGTGAATACAATGTGGCAAGGCTTTTTCACACGCCCCCCCTTTTTAGGTTACAGGTGACAGGTTACAGGTGATAGAGAAGAGATTTTGCTGTTCGCTGTGCCCTGTTCCCTTTCACCTGTCACCTACTGCTGCGGACCGGCGTCAGGAAAACCCTGAGCCCTAGCTTCACGTAGCGGAAGTTTTTGAAAAACGTATTGACGCTGGCGCCTTCTTTTCTCCCCACCCAAACGGTGGGCACCTGTTCCAGGTGATAGCCTCTCTTGAGAGGCTTTACGGTGGTCTCGATGCAGATTTCGTGCGTGGTGCCCTCCCACTCGATGCCCTCCGCGACTTCTTTGCTGAGAAGTTTCAATCCGAACGTAAAGTCACCGATGCGGGTCCAGAACAAAATTCGGAAGCCCTTCTGAAAAACCCAATTGAGGACCAGCTTCAAAGGATCGTAGTTTGTAAATCCGCCCCCCGGCAGCCAGCGGTTGGCGATAACCTCATCGCAGCCCGTTTCCACCACTTTCTGCACCATGCGGTCCACGGCGGCAGGTTCTGTTTCCAGGTCCGCTGCCATCAGCGCCACGTAGTTTCCCTTTGCCGCTTGCATCCCTTCGCGATAGGCCCAGCCAATGCCGGGGTTGTTCTTCTGCACCACCACCCTGACGCGAGGCTCCCGCGCCTCCCACTTCCGGCAAATGCCGAAGGTCTCTTCGGAAGCTCGAGGAGATATCAGCAGGATGATTTCCCGGATGTACCCGCGGTCACGACTCAGCAGGATCTTTATGGTTTCATCAATCGAAAAGGTCTCGGAGAACACCGTGACCACGATGGAAAGCTGGATAGTGTTGAGCGGCACATTTTTCTGCGTCATGAAAGGTCCGATTCCCGTTAAATTGGATGTCGTAGCGGCGAGTTTACCTCGCCACATGGCGGCGTAAAGCCGCCTCTACGTTAAATTGGCCATCAACTCTTCTGCATCGTGAAAGGTCCGATTCCCCTTAAATTGGATGTCGTAGCGGCGAGTTTACCTCGCCACATGGCGGCGGAAAGCCGCCTCTACATCAAACTGGCCCGCTGCCCGAGGATGCCGCCCCCGGCGGGTGGCTTTCCCACGCCCTCCAGATGGCAGGAATATTCATCAGCAAATTCAGGGCGCCACCCGCCACCACTCCCACCACTGCCGCGCTCAGAATTCTTCCCCCCCCAGCAATGCACAGGAGCGTAACCAGAAAGTTGAGAACCGCCCCGGGTATGCAAATCCGTTGGTACCGCGCCAATCGGCGCCATACTCCCGGGCCAAAGGGGGGAGCTTCGCCTGGCCGAAAGGTGAAGGCCTCATTGCCCCCGAAGTTGCTGAGCAAGGCGGCCTCAATGGCTACCGGTAATGCGAACGCTGCCCGCCAGTGCCAGCGCTCGACTAACGCGCAAACCAAACCCACGTCAACGATGGCGCCCACCAACGCCACCAATCCGTAATGGATCCAGGCGAAAAGCTGACCCGTTCGAATGGCCAGCCGCGCCAGGTGCTGAAGATATTCCAGATATTGGCGCGCGCCCAGCTTGGAAGCGCCGCGTTCGCGTTCCTGAAAAATGTACGGTACCTCCACCAAATTCTTATAACGCGCCTTGGCAATAACTTCCAGCAAAATCTTGTACCCCAGCGGGTTAAGGTGAGCGTCGCGCAGGGCGGAAGCTCGAATCATAAACATCCCCGACATGGGGTCGCCGACGGCCGCGAGCTTGAGGGGCAGCACGGTGGCCGCCATGTGCGTCGCCGTGCGCGAAATAAGGCGGCGCTTCCACGTCCAATCGGAAGTGCCGCCGCCGGGCACGTAGCGGCTTCCAATCGCCAAGTCTGCTCCTTGACCGATCGCGGCCGCGAGCGCCGTGAGCGTCTCGGGAGGGTGCTGTAAATCCGCGTCCATTACTCCCCACACCTCGCCGCGCGCCGTCGCCCATCCGTCAAGAACCGCCGTGGCCAGCCCCATCCGCCCGGGTCGCCTCAACACGCGCACGGGGATTTCGTGGGTGAGCGCTTCCACCCGGTCCGCCGTCCCATCGGCGCTCGCGTCATCCACGACCACGAGTTCGAATGCCTCGCCGGCGCTCCGCAGCGCCGCCGCCGCGCGCCGAAGAGTCTCCTTGATAACCGCCGCCTCGTTGTAAGTAGGAATGATGAGCGAAATCATAAAGAGGTGCCAGGTGTCAGGTGTCAGGTGCCAGGTGTTAGGTGCTGGGTTCTGGGGGCTTGGTGCTGGAAACCATGATTGGGAAGTTATAAAGGGTAAAAGATAAAAGGTGAAGGATGAAGGATGAAGCCATCTTTCATTCGCCCTTTACTCTTTACCCCTTCACCATTACCCAGCACCTGACACCTGGCACCTGACACCTACTTAGCAGGCGTGATCCGGTAAAGCCCCGCGCCGTGCGGCTCGATTTTGGGAGCGAAGGCAGCATCAACCACCCCGAGATCCTTTTTCTCCCAAAGGTCGCGCACCGCGCACTTTCCGCCCAAGCCCAATTCGGTCCAGCGCACCGTCACTTCCGCAGGCGTCCGATCATCCAGGTTGAAAACCGCCAGGAACTTGTCGGGCGAGCCGGGAGCATCCGCCGTCCATGCCACCTGGTTCCCTCGCGTGAACAACTCGTGATTGTGGGTGCTGTGTTGATCCACCGCCAGCATCTCCGGGTTGGTCAAAAGTTCCAGAGTCGCCGCACCCAGGGTGGGCAGATCGCCGCCCATCATGAGCGGCGAGCGGAAAATCGCCCAAAGGGTCAGGTGGGTTCGCTGTTCCGCCGGGGTGAAACGCGACTGCCGCACCGGGTCCTGGTAGCCGCGAATCCGCAGCCGCCCGAGGGGCAGCATATCGGCGTCCGGCCAGTGATGGGGCCCGATGTAGGGCGCCCAGGCGCGGCACAGGGCAAACTGTTCTTCGAGCGATTTCCAGTTGTCCCAGAAATCACCGGAAATGCGCCACAAATTTGCATTCGCCTTGAGGTGCGCGGCCTGGGCCACGGGTGCGGGGCCGGGTGAGAGGCTCAGCACGATGGGGCGGCCTGACTTCACGATGGCGCGGTGCAGCGCGGCGATTTCCGGTCCGTGGTAATCCTCGCGCGCCGGCTTCTCCGCCGAACTCATATCGTCCGCCTTGATATAGTCCACACCCCACTGCGCGTAGAGAGCCACAATGGAATCGTAGTAAGCCTGCCCCGCCGGCTTGCTGACATCGACCCCGTACATGGCCGTCGACCAGTTGCACGCATTCCCGGTGTCCGCCACATCTTTCGCGTGCGCGGACGTGCCCAGGATCGGCAGGTTCTTCGCGACCGCCGCGCGGGGGATTCCGCGCATAATGTGAATCCCGAATTTCAGCCCCTTGCTGTGCAGATAGTCGGCCAGGGGTTTGAATCCCTGCCCATGCGCCGCGGAGGGAAAACGATTGGGAGCGGGGACCAGCCGCCCGTAATCATCCATGTTGAATCCCCACGTATCCTGGTTGTCGCTCACCTCAGTGTGGGAAAAATACCAGTAGTAATCAATCACCACATAATTCCAACCAAACCGAGCCATGCGCTGGGCCAGATAATCCGCGTTGGCTTTCACTTCCTGCTCGGTCACGTCGCCGCAGTAAGCATCATAGCTGTTCCATCCCATGGGAGGCGTCGGCACCAAGCCCGCCGCGGGCAGGGAAGCTGGGACCACCTTCCCGCCGACGGCCCATAACCCGGCGCCCAATAAGAGCGCGGTAGCGATAATTGCCATGAGTCCTTTGAGAGCACCTCGCATCGTTGAACCCCCAGAACTGAATTCCACTTCGCAGACGGGTGGTATTATGCACGAAAAAATCCTTAAGAAAGCAAATTCCAATGGCAGATTGCCGTCGAAAAGCCCCTATTTTCTGCAAAACTCATGTCAGTTCGACGTAAATGTCCGAACCTTAGACGCAAATGTCCGACTTTTTCCAGGCATTTTGTCTGAGTTTTATTTGTTTTCATACACATTCCGGCTTCGCTCGTGATTTATTTTCTTTTTTCTGGAGTACCCCTTGCCGGACCTTCTCGAAGGCATTGATGAGGCGCCACAACCGGCGTAGGCTGGCGTCCTCCATTCTCTGCAGATGCACGGAACTCTGATCCTGCGGAGCCATCAGCGCGGCCAGATTCTCCGGAGACTGGACTTTCTCGGATTGCCGCGAAAACCGCCAGGCAAGACCCTCATAAGGTTCCATCCGCTCGCCGAGTTGCTTCCGGGCCTGTTTGCACGCGTCCTTTCGCTCCTGATCTTCCATCGGCTCCTTGAGTGACTTTAGAAGCCGGATGAAATCCTGCATTTCTTCGGAAGAGTCATTCTTGCGGGTCTTCACAAACTCATCGATTTCCGCGGCCGTGGGATCCGCGCCTCGGCGCGACAGCGCTTCCTTAAGGTGTTCAAATGGTTCCAGAGCTTCGAAGGCCTTCGAGGCTTGCATTGACGCCACGATCTCCTCACCCTGCACTTTCCGTTGAATACTCTTGAGCGCCAACCCGTCGCGAATGCGCTGGATGCGCCGCATATGCCAGAACGTTTCACCCATCTGTTCGACCAGGTGGCTCTCCAAACCCGGACGGGGTTGCAAGTCCTCAAGCAGGGACTCCATCATCCGCTGATACTCCCGCGGTGCTTCCCCCAGGGCCAGCAGAAGCCCGTAACGCGACTCGGTGAAGAACCCCTGCCGAAAATTGGCCACGGGGGAGTTGGCCCCGGGCTCCGGCATCGATCCCTCGGGGGCGTTGGGGGCGTTTCCTTCCGGCTCGTTGACTTTCTCGATTTCCGTTTCGTTATCGACAGACATAAAAACCTCCTGATGGGCTCGTCGCTAATAGGCACTAGCCGCTAGATAAGTATACAGACATTTATAGGCTTTGTCAACAAAAAAGTGAGGCTAGATTATGATACCTACAGAAGAGACAAAATGCCAACTCAGGGGCGGGAAGCACTATATCCTCCAACTCGCTACCCGCTGGGGGCCGGAGTTAAGGTTGTGGGTTGTTTGGGGACGGCTTTGTGTAATGTGCCATCACAGCGCCGACGATCCAGAGCACGATACCAACTGCAAAAACCACACCCGTGACGTAACCTGCGAGAATCAGAACTTTATTGGCCAGGTACATGGCCAACCGAAGGAGCAGCAGCGCGAGACTCAGGATTACCAAGCCTCGCCCTATCGCACGGACCCTCATTGAAGTGGTCATAAGCATCACCATTTGAAGGGAAGCGTGGTCCAACTTGAAGGACCTTAACCGGATGATATTAGGACGGGTTCATCCATTTTTCAATATGGGCGACGTTTAAGCCATAGGACCCCCGTGTCGGGGCGGCACGTGCCGGATGGAAGCCCGGCGCTCGCTGCAAATTAGGACACTGCCGGGGCGGCGGCTGGTTTTATGGGACGATAGGCGCGTAATAGCCCTGCCGCGCGTAGATCGTGTATTTGTGCGGGTGGGCTTCACCGTGCGGGTTGAGGCGCACTTCGATGGTGCGGTAGGTTCCGTCCGGGCGCTTATTGCTGGGGGAATAGCCGAGCGTGTAGCCCTGCTTGAGCCAGGTGAGGATGGTTTCCATCGCCGAAGACACCGTGGTGCCGTTGCGCGTGTCGATCATTTCACCGCCGGTCTGGCGGCAGATTTTCTCCACATCGTGAAGCCGCGGCGCCGAGTGGGCCAGAAAGAACGTCTTCGAGTGTTGCAGATACCCCACCTTGATGCTGTAAATCGGAGTTCCGGATTGCTGGGCGGCGCGCACCACCTGGGGCGCATCGCTCGACTGCTCCTCGGAAGGCTCGTTGTCAGAAACCAGGATGACGGCGCGGCGGCGTTCGCGCGCCGTCCGTCCCAGGTAAAGCGCCGCATCATAGAGCGCGCCGTCGATGTCGGTGCCGCCATAGGGGCTGAGGGCCCACAAATCAACGGAAAGGGCCTCATGGTCGGAGGTCAGGCCCTCCACCAATTCCGGTTTCTCGCCGAAGCTGAAGATGGCCACCTGGTCATCGGGCTTGAGCAGCGCAAGGGTATCCAGAGCCCCCGCGCGCAGCTCCTCGAGCGCCGCAACGATGCTGGAGCTGTTGTCGATCACCAACGCCACCGCCAGCGGCAACTCCTCGTGGGAAAAAGCTTGGATTTGCTGCTCCTTACTGTCTTCGAAAACGCGAAAATCTTCTTGCTTCAGATTGCCGACGGCGCGTCCGTGGTCATCGTGAACGCCGACTTCCACCAGTACCAGGTCGACGTCCACTTTGAAGGTGGCCACGGTCGGCGGTGTCGCGGCTACCTTGTCGCGCGAGGGCGGCGCGGTAGCCTGTGCGCTCAGCCGGGAACAGTTGGCCAGCGCCAGCAACGCCAGACCCGCGATGGTTACTACCCGTTTCATGGACTACTCCGCCTCTGCCCTTTGTGAAGATGCGGCCCGCCGGGGGGGTGTTGTACACGGAGTCTCCGGCCGCATCGGAAGTTGCCAGCAGTGATATCATGCCACCGTTGGAGCGAGGTGGTGAGTAAGAATGCAGGATCATTACGACGGAATCATTATCGGCACCGGGCACAACGCGCTGGTGATGCAGGCCTACCTCTGCCGCAGCGGCTTGCAGATTCTGGCGCTCGACCGGGCTGACGTCCTGGGTGGCGGCCTGGCGACAATCGAGAATCCGTGCTTTCCGGGCTTCCGGCACAACACCCACTCCTTTTTCCACCGCGCTCTCACCGCCACGCCCTGGTATCGCGATTTGGATCTTGCCCGGCACGGCGCGGATTATATCGAGCCGGAATTGAACGTGGCTCTTATTTTGCCCGACGGGCGCGCGCTCGAGTGGTGGACGACGATCGAAAAGACGGCGGAATCCTTTGCCGAGTTTTCCAGGAAGGATGCGGCTGCCTTGCGCCATTGGGTGGAAGAATTCCAGCCGATCGTGGAGAAAATCCTGTTGCCCGAAGCGCAATCCCCCCCGCTTCCTCCGGAGCGGCGGCGCGAACTCCTCAGCCGGTCGGCTTTGGGCCAGAAGCTCTTGCGGGTGTCGGCGCTCTCTCCTCTGGAATTCGTGGAGCGGGAATTCCAAAACGACGTGATCCGCGCGGGGCTGCTCTTCTTCAATGGGCTGCGCGAGGTCGATTTGCGGCTCCCGGGGTTTGGCCACAGCATTCCCGCGCTGCTTTCCGGACAGCACATGGCGCAGATGTGCCGGGGCGGCGCGGCGAAACTTGCGCAGGCCCTCGCGGCGGACATTCGCGAGCACGGCGGGGAAATCATGACCCAGGCCGAGCCCCAATCCATTTTGGTGCGCCAGGAAAAAGCCCTGGGCGTGGAACTCGTGAATGGCCGGAGGATCATGGCGCGCGCCTTTGTGGCCTCGGGACTCAATCCGCAGCAGACCTTCCTACAACTCATGGATGCCGATGCGGTCCCGCTCCCAGTTCGCCGGCAGGCCGCGGGTTTTCAATTCAACTTGCTGGCGCCGCTCTTCGCTTTGAACCTGGCTCTGGAGGAGCCGCCGCGTTACCAAGCCGCCCGGCACCGGCCGGAGTTGAACCAGGCTTTCATGATCATCCTCGGCCTCGAACGGTACACGCAGTTTGGGGAGATCGTGGCGGCGCACGAATCGGGCCAGATCCCGCCCACCGTGATGTGGGGCGCCTGCCCAACGCTGTTCGATCCCACCCAGGCGCCCCCGGCAAACACACGGCTTTCATGTGGGAAAAGCTGCCTTACGCATTACACGGCTCGGCTGCAAACTGGGACTCCCTGAAGGACCAGCATGGACAGATGATGCTTCGCCTCTGGTCGCGATTCGCGCCGAATCTGCAAGGCACGACGGTCATCGATTCCTTCAGACGCTCCCCGCTCGATACGGAGCGAACTTTGCCGAACATGCAAGGCGGCGATTTGCTGGTGGGATCATTTGCCAACAACCAGGTTGGTTACAACCGGCCTTTTCCGGGAGCGGGCCAGTACCGCACGCCGATCCGTGGGCTTTATTTGTGTGGCGGCTCGACGCATCCAGGCGGCAACATCACCGGATTATGCGGGTATAACTCCGCCCGTACGGTCGCGACGGACCTCCACCTGCCCATTTGGTGGAATCCGCCGCAAATGGAAAGCGCCCTCGAGGCTCTGTAACGTCTGCGGTCCGTGGACTTGCCGCGTCATGAAGGTGACTCAACAGGAGGTTGAAAATCGTGGGAACCAACAAGAAGCTCTTGTCACATTCGAACTTGAATCGCCGAAATTTTTTGAAAGCCGGAATGCTCAGCGGGGCTGCCGCGACCGGAAAGTGGATAAAGGGCGAATCCCCGCTACAAAGCGAGACTGCCAGCCACGCCCCCGCTTTCGAGTTCGACGAGGTTACCATCGACGCCCTTCGGTCGGGCATAATGTCTGGAAAGCTCACGGCGCGTTCGATTGCGGAAAAATACTTGGCGCGAATCGACGCGATTGACAAGCATGGACCTGCCGTGAACTCGGTCATTGAGTTGAATCCAGACGCTTTAGCCATGGCGGACGCGCTCGATCGCGAACGCCAGGCGAAGGGGCCGCGGGGACCGCTGCACGGCATCCCGGTTTTCATCAAGGACAATATAGCCACGCACGACCGGATGCAGACCACTGCCGGGTCGCTGGCGCTGGTGGGGTCGGTGCCGCCCAAGGACGCTTTTGTGGCCAAGAAGCTGCGCGACGCCGGGGCCGTCATTTTGGGCAAGACCAACCTGAGCGAGTGGGCCAATATCCGCTCGTCGCACTCCACCAGTGGTTGGAGCGGGCGCGGCGGCCAGACGCACAATCCCTATGCGCTGGACCGCAATCCCAGCGGCTCCAGTTCCGGCTCCGGCGCCGCCGTGGCCGCCAACCTCTGCGCCGTGGCGATCGGCACGGAAACCGACGGTTCCATCGTGTCCCCCGCCAACAACAACGGCATCGTCGGCATCAAGCCCACGGTGGGCCTGGTAAGCCGCGCGGGAATTATCCCCATCGCCCACAGCCAGGACACCGCCGGACCCCTGGCGCGCACCGTCACCGACGCCGCGATTTTGCTCGGCGCGCTCGCCGGCTTTGACCGAGACGACCCTGCCAGCAGGGGCACGCCATGGAGCGCCCCCAAGGACTACACCACTTTTCTTGACCCCAAGGGCCTGGCGGGGGCGCGCCTGGGCGTAGTGCGCAAGCTGGGCGGCTTCAATGAAGTTGTGGATAAGTTGATGAACGATGCCATTGACCAGTTGAAGCGTCTGGGCGCGACGGTTGTGGACCCCGCGGACATTCCCACGCTGGGTCAGCTCGGCGACGCGGAAGAGCAGGTGCTGCTCTACGAGCTCAAGGCGGACCTGGAAAGCTACCTGGCGCAGCTCGGCGACGCCGCCCCGGTGCACACGCTCAAGGAAATCATCGAATTCAACGAACAGCACCTCGCACAGGAAATGCCCTTTTTCGGGCAGGACATGTTCCACAAAGCGCAGGAAAAGGGCTCTCTCTACCGGAAGGAATACCTGGACAATCTCGACAAGAGCAAAAGCCTGATGCGCGCGCAGGGGATCGACGCGGTGATGGACCAGTTCAAATTGGATGCGCTGATCGCCCCCACCGGAGCGCCGGCGTGGCTGACCGACCACATCGACGGCGACCACGACCTCGGAGGCAGTTCCACTCCCGCCGCCGTGGCAGGCTATCCCCATATCACCGTTCCCATGGGTTTTGTTTTCGGCTTGCCGGTGGGAATTTCCTTCTTCGGCCGCGCCTGGAGCGAACCTATCCTCCTCAAGCTCGCCTACGCTTTCGAGCAGGCCACCCAATGCCGCCGCCCCCCACGCTTTCTGGCCACGGCGGAGTGAAAAATTGAAAATCTTACCACAGAGACACTGAGACGCAGAGAAAGGCCTCCTTGTTTTAAGCCCTAACGCTATGAAAATGCATGTGCCGAAGGCACCTTGGACTGCGGCGGCTCGACGCCGCCTTGGTCATCGTCCTCGGCGTTATTCCAAGGCGGCGTCGAGCCGCCGCAGTCCAAGGTGCTTCGCACATGTCCATGCACAGGGGCGAGCCGGAGGCTCATGGGAGTCTGCGGTGAAAGACTATGCGGGAATTTCTTCTGTGGCACGGGCGTCCCACCCTTGAACCGTCACGGCCAAGATGGCCGTGGCACGAGCGGCAAGTAGGACTGTACATGCCAATTATTAAGCAGAATGCAAAATCTGTGCTACAATCTGTCTGCTTTGGCCTTTGGCCTATTTAGGACAACTGATCCGACTTCTAATCTCCGGGAGGACTGTCTATGATCTCTCAAGCCAACATCCTGCTGACGACTCCCATGGGAGCAAATCTCGTCGCCGGCGGCGGGGCGACGTTTCGCGTCTGGGCGCCACGGGCGAGTGCGGTTTACGTGAATGGCACCTTTGGAGGCACGCCGCAGAATGTCCAAACCGACGATTTGCTGATGGCGAAGGACGCCAATGGGTACTGGACGGGCTTTCTTCCCAATGCCCAGGAGGGCGACCCCTATCATTTTTGGGTGGTGAACGCGGGGTCGTGGCCAGGAGCGACCGGTTACAAGCGTGATCCCTATGCGCGAGAAATGGCGAGAGACTCTCCGTTCCCGACCTGTGGTTGCCTGATCCGTTCGGGGGCGGCCTTTCACTGGCACGACTCGGCCTTTGTGACCCCGGACTTTTCCAACATGATCATCTATCAGTTGCACGTCGGAACCTACGCGCCCAGCGCGCCGGGCGTGGCATCCACCTTTCTGGATGTCATCGGGAAGATTGAGTACCTGGTGGCGCTGGGCATCAACGTGCTTCAGCCGCTGCCCATCGATGAAATGGAAACCGATCCCTCGCTGGGTTACAACGGCGCGGACTATTTCTCGCCAGACTTCCCCTACGTGGTGTATAACCAGGCGGCTCTGGCCGGATACCTGGCCACCATCAATGGCCTGCTTGCCCAAAAGGGCATTGCACCCATGAGCATCCAGGACATCACTCCGGGACCCGCGCAACTGAAGGCCATGGTGGACCTGTGTCACGTCTACGGCATCGCGGTGGTCTTTGACGTGGTTTACAACCACGCGGGCGGATTCGAGGGCGACGATCAAAGCCTCTACTTCTGGGACCGGGGCAATCCTCACGATATCAGTCCCGATAAGGTTGATAACGATCAAAGTCTTTACTTCACCAGCCAGGGGCTGGCGGGCGGTCTTTCCTTCGCGCTTTGGAACCAAGATGTTCGCCAGTTCATCATCAATAGCGCCAGCTACTACATCAATGAATTCCACGTCGACGGGTTCCGCTACGACGAAATCAGCGCGCTCTTGTCCATGAATGAAGATACCGGCTGGAGTTTTTGCGGCAATCTCACGAGCACGCTTCGTTACCTCAAGCCGCGCCTCCTCCAAAATGCCGAGTATTGGCCCTCCGAGTTCACGGCCCCGGCCCCCTTGATCGTGACGCCCACGGCGAGCGGCGGCACGGGCTTTGACGTTCGGCAACACGATGGGTTGCGGAGCGCCGTCCGCAACGCCGTCCAGCAGGCGTCTTATGGCCAGAGCGCCGCCGTCGATTTCGACGCGATTGCCGGCAATCTCTACCCCCAGGGCTTTGCGCACGGGTGGCAGGCCGTCCCTTGCGTCGAGAACCATGACATCGTGAAGGCTGGACAGGAGCTGCGCATTCCCGCGCTGGCCGACGGCTCGAACCACCGCTCCTGGTATGCCCGCAGCCGCTCGCGATTCGCCACCGGACTGCTGCTCGCGGCGCCGGGAATCCCCCAGATCTTTATGGGCCAGGAGTTTCTGGAAGACAAGCAATGGAGGGAGGACCCCGCCGCCTCGGCCAACCTCATCTGGTGGGGCGGCCTCAATGCCGGCACGGATCCGGCCATGGTGAATCACCTGCGCTTCACTCAGGATCTGATCCGGCTAAGGTGGAATCAGCCCGCTTTGCGCGGTGACAATGTGAACGCCTTTTACGTCAACGACCAGGACCGCGTCATTGCCTTCCATCGCTGGCTCGAGGGCACCGGGAACGACGTTATTGTCGTCGCAACTCTTGCCGAATCAACCTGGTACAACTACGCGATTGGGTTCCCGTTTCCCGGACCGTGGGCGGAAGTCTTCAATAGCGACGTCTATGACAACTGGGTCAATCCGATCGTAGCGGGCAATGGAGGAGGGATTACCACGTCAGGAGGCCCCCTGCACGGCTTCAGCGCCTCGGCGAATATCGTGATTCCAGCGAACGGAATGGTCGTGTTCGCCCGCAATACGGGAAATTGAGGCCACTCTTGTTCCCCGAAGGGGGACAATATCATTAGCCGTCCCGATGAAGTCAATCGGGACGGGTTGCGAGAATGAAAAGTAGGGGCGGTTCGCGAACCGCCCCTACGCCTTGTCAGGGGTTGATCTATTCGGCTCTTCCAGGGTCCCAACCTCGTTTGATGAATGTCAAAGATTGACATAAGTGGGATTTACCGGTAAGGTGGAGATGTGGAACCGGCCAACGGAGCGCTCGAGGGGTGACGAATGGATCAGATGAATGTGTCGATTACGGATCGTCTCGCCGGATATGTTCGCAAGAAGGTGAAGAGCGGGCGATACAACAATGCGAGCGAAGTGGTGCGGGATGCCTTGCGGCGGATGGAAGATGAGGACGCACGAGCCGTGCGCCTGGCCATTCCTACCGTCGAGGATGTGGTCGCGGACCTGACCGCGGATCAGATCGAAGGCATTCGGCAGCGTGTCCGGGCCGGCATCGAGTCCATCGAGGCGGGGGAATTCCGGGTCTATGAGGGGCGCGACGGGTTGAAGAGGCTGGCGGAGGGGGCGAAGGCGCGGGGACGTAGGCTTCTTGCCCAGGAAGCCTCCGGCCAATAATGCGCTATCGGGTCAGCCGGGACGCGGAGCAGGATCTCGACGAGATTTTTCTGTATTGGGCAAGGCGGGTAGGGCTGAAAGTCGCCGACCGGCTCGTTGACCGCCTCACGGATCGCTTCTGGCTGCTCGACGAACACCCGGGAGCCGGCCGTTCCGCGGAGGACATTGCCGCCGGGGTAAGATGTTTTCCCGCCGGGAAATATCTCATCTATTTTCGCAAGATGTCGCGAGTCATCGATATTCTGCACGTCTTCCACGGCGCGCGGGATCAGAAGCGGTCATTCCGGAAGGCAGCAAAGCGCTAAGGAAGCAGATCCGCCCGATCGATAAACACCAGGTGGTTGATAGGCGTCGTGTCGGCAATAACGATCATGGAGCAGGGGGTCGAGAAAGAGCATCGCCTGCTTGCCGGTCGCATCAAAACACATAATTCCATTTATTTCAATAACATCGCGCGTTCCAAGCGATAAGTGGCCTATTTTTCTTGAACATTGCTGCGCAGTGATGAATTTGAGCCAAGGCACAGCGCGGCGTAGCCGCAACCAAAGCCGTGCCATGGCCGTCCCGGCCATGCCCGAGCACGGGCGGGACCCCGATGAATCGGGGCAGGCTGCCCGTGGCACGAATTCCCGCCTTGGCACGCGGAGTGCTGCAAAAAGTCTGGGTCGGTTTTGGTCTCAGTGAGTGGGTGACTTCGCCCACCGTGCAATTCCCTCGTTCACGCCCGAAGTTCTGACCCGCTGAAATCGGGGCATTCCCGTGCAAAGGCCGCCTTTTCCGTCAACTCGCCGCTCCTTCCTGAAGCAGGGCTTCCTGCTGGGGAGCACGCTCGCCGCCTTCAAGCCGGGCGACGGTCGCGCCGGGGCTTTGCCATCCGACTCCTCCGAACCGGGGCGCTCGCGCGTGGTCATTGCACGCGACGAGAAAATCCGCAGCGCGGGGACAGGTTTCGACTCGGCGCGGCTCGGCCAATTGCTCGACCGCGCTCTTCAGGCATCCTTCGACTGCGATTCACCCGTCGAAGCTTGGAGGAAGGTCGTTCGCCCCGGCGAGGTGGTGGGGCTGAAGGTGAATTGCCTGGGCGGCCGGGGCAACGCCACGCACCCGGAGCTGGTGGAGGCCATCACGGAGCGCCTGCGGCAAGCCGGAATCACCGAAATCGTTATCTGGGAGCGGCAGAACTCCGACCTGGAGCACGCCCGCTTCAAGGTCGCCGAGCACGGTTCGGGCCTGCGGTGTTTTGGGAACGATGTGATGGGTTTTGAGGACGACCTCGCCACCTTCGGCAAAGCGGGCAGCCTGCTGTGCCGCACCCTGACGCGGGTCTGCGACGCGGTCATCAACCTGCCCGTGCTCAAAGACCACGGCATTGCCGGCGTCACCATGGCGCTCAAGAGTATGTTTGGCGCAATTCACAACCCCAACAAGTATCACCTTAATGCCGGCGACCCTTACGTGGCGGACGTTTACGCGTTCGCGCCCATCCGGCAGAAAGTGCGGCTGCACATCTGCGACGCCCTCAACGCGCAATACGACGGCGGGCCGTCCTACATGCCGCAATGGATGTGGCCGTTCAACGGCCTCCTGGTGTCGCGCGACCCGGTGGCGCTGGATTACACGGGCTGGAAGATCATCGAGAAAAAGCGCGCGGAAGTCGGCATGAAGCCCCTGCGCGAATTGAAGCGCGAGCCGGTGTATATTTCGACCGCCGCCGACGCCGAGCACCGGCTGGGGACTTGCGACCCGAAACGGATTGAACGGGTGGAGATATGATGCGAAAACCGTCCTTGGTCCGTAGTCCGTGGTCCGTTGCAATGAGTTTGCAGGTGATCGTGTGATGGGAAGCAGGCGTATTGAGAGTTTCGCTGGATTTTCGAGCCCCAAAGGGGCGACCTATCACAGCCCAGGCCAACGGCCTGGGTCGGGAAGCAAACCTCATATCAAAGCGCGAGCCCTGAAAGGGCGTGATAACGGAATCCGGATGTGCGGATCCTGCACGACAGTCTTCGAAAACTTGGGCTCAATTGCCGGCGAAACCTCTATTGCGCCCCCTCAGGGCTCGGGAACGGAAACGCCCGTGTTAACCCAGGCCGTTGGCCTGGGCTGTGATAGGTCGCCCCTTTGGGGCTCAAGGGCTGGGGTAGGCGGCCCCCTGGGGGCTGGAATTGGTGAAAAACGTGACTGGTTCACACCCGACAAATGACCTCAAGATTCTTGGCGCTTTTGGCCGCCGCGCCTTCTTGAAGGCCGCTTCCTTGCCTTGTCTCGCGGCTTGCGGTGGAGCATTTCTAGGCGCCTCGCCCGCCACGCCCTTGTGCGCAGCCCCACCCCCTACTGAAGATGACAGCCAATTCATTCGGGAAGCAAAGTTCTACGAAAAGCAGCCCTACAAAAAGATCAAGTGCAAGCTCTGCCCGCGCGAGTGCGTGATTGACGACCAGGAGCGCGGCTACTGCGGCGTGCGGGAAAATCGTGGGGGCACCTACTTCACCCTGGTGCATTCGCGCGTGGCGACGGCGCACATCGATCCCATCGAAAAGAAACCCTTCTTTCACTTCATGCCCGGCGCCGTGGCCTTTTCGATCGCCACCGCCGGCTGCAACGTGAACTGCAAGATGTGCCAGAACTGGGACATTTCCCAGGTGCGTCCCGAGCAGGTTCGCGCCAACTATGCGCCCCCGGACAGGATCACGGCTCTTGCCCAGCAGAATAACTGCCCGGTCATCGCCTACACTTACAGCGAGCCGGTGATTTTCCTCGAATATGTGCTCGACTGCGCCCAAGCCGCGCGGGCGGCGGGCGTGCGCAGCGTGGTGGTGAGCGGCGGATACATTCAGGCCGACCCGCTCAAAAAGCTGTGTGGGCAAGTTGATGCCATCAAGATCGACCTGAAAGCGTATTCCGAAAAATTCTATAAGGATGTTGTGAATGGTGAGCTTAAGCCGGTGCTGGAAGCAATCCTGACCATTCACAAGGCCGGCGTTTGGAATGAGCTTGTTTATCTGGTGGTCCCCACGCTCAATGACGGCGATGCGGAATTCCAAGGCATGGCGCGCTGGGTGAAATCCGAACTCGGCCCCGATGTGCCGTTGCACTTCTCGCGTTTCCACCCCGAATATCTGCTCAAGAACCTGCCCCCCACGCCCATTGAGACCCTGGAGCGTGCCAAGGCCATCGCCGACGCCGAGGGGCTCCATTATGTCTACATCGGCAACGTCCCTGGGCACCCCGCGGAAAGCACCTACTGTCCGAGTTGCAAGAAGAAAGTGGTGGACCGCACCGGATATACGATCGCCGGAGTTTATCTAAAACACGGCAAGTGCCAGTTCTGCCACACGGCGATTCCGGGGGTGTGGACGTAGGGAAGCGGGCGGGTGGGCAGTTGGAAGGTTGGGCAGTGCGAAGGCAAAAGGCAAATGTCAAAAGGCAAAGTGCAAAAGGCCGAGCCGCTGTTTTCTTACTTTTGACTTTTGCCCTTTGCGTTTTGCCTTTTGACTTTCTTTTCTGAAAGCCCCATAACGGTGAATGCCATGAAGACTCTCAGGTACTTCGTCCCAATTGCACTCTTCGCGATGTTCGTTGCGATCCCGCACGGCGCCTGTCGCAGCGAGACGCCGAAGGTCCGCGCCGCCGGCGTAGCGGGTGGTTTCTACCCCGCCGACCCCAAAGAACTCACCCAGATGATCGATGGCCTTCTGGCGCGCAACACCGTGGCGCAGGTCCAGGGTCCGCTGGTGGCGCTGGTTTGCCCGCACGCCGGCTACATGTACACGGGCCCCGTGGCGGCGGCGTGCTTCGCCCAGCTCAAGGGACGGAAGTACACCCGCGTGGTGGTAATCGCGCCGTCGCACTTTGAGAATTTCCATTTCTCTTCCATTTATGATGGCGAGGCCTACGCCACCCCGCTGGGCAATGTTCCGGTTGACCAGGAGTTTCGCGCCAAGCTGGCCAAGCTGAGCTCCGACATCAAAATCTCCGATCGCGGCCACCTCAAGGTGGGCCAGAATGCCGAGCACGCGCTGGAGGTGCAACTGCCCTGGCTCCAACGTACGCTGGGCGATTTCAAGCTGGTGCCCATCATCATGGGCGACCAGGACTACGGCTTAGAGCGCGCGCTGGGGCGGGCGCTCGCCAAGGCGCTGCTGGCGGAGACGCCCGAGTCTCGCGCCCAGACGCTCATCCTGGTAAGTTCCGACCTCTCGCACTACCACCCTTATGACTACGCGGTAAATGTCGACCATCAGACGCTCCACGCCATCGAGGATTGGGACTACCTCAGCCTGTCGCGCAACTTCGCCATGTGGGAGCGAGGCGTTCAGACCTGGGAAGCGTGCGGGGGAGGCCCCATCGTCGCGGGTATGATCGCCGCCGAGGGCTTGGGCGCCACCCACGCGCAGATTTTGAAATACGCCAACACCGGCGATGCCACCGGCGACAAGAGCCGCGTGGTGGGCTATGGCGCGGTGGCGATCACGCGCGGGACTGCGGCGGAAGCCAAGAAGAGCGCGGAGTTCACGCTGACCAGCCATGAAAAGGATGCCTTGATGAAGATCGCGCGCACCTCTGTTGAGACCGCGGTGCGCGATCGCAAGATGTACCTGGTGGGCTCCACGGGCTTCCCGCGCCTGGAGGAAGCCCGCGGCGCGTTCGTAACCCTCAAGGAACATGGCGAGCTGCGGGGGTGCATCGGCTACATCACACCCATGAAATCTCTGGCGGAAACGGTGCGCGACGTGGCGGCCTACGCGGCCCTGGAAGATTCGCGCTTCTCGCCCGTCAGCACCCGCGAACTGCCGCTTCTCGAGTATGAGATTTCCGTAATGTCGCCGCTCCGCCGTGTCCTGGATATTAAAGATATCAAGGTGGGTAAAAATGGATTGATTATGAAGCAGGGAGAAATCGAGGGACTCTTATTGCCGCAGGTCCCGGTGGAAGAACAGTGGGATCGCGACACTTTCCTCGAACAGACCTGCCTCAAGGCCGGCCTGCCGCGCCAGGCGTGGAAGGATGATAACACCGACATTTTTATGTTTACCGCATTGGTTTTTGGCGAGCACTCACCGGCTGAGGCTGCCCTTCCTGAACGGCCTACCGTCCCCGTGCCCGGCCGCACGCAGCAGCCGCCATCACCGCCGGGGGTAGATTTACCGCGGCCATAAGTACGGCTGCCTCGCACGACTGAACTCCCTCCGCGTGTTCTCTGCCCCTCACAATGCGGAATACGGTATAATTTGATGAGTATGATGGCAAATGATCACATTGACCTGCGGGACGGCGGGTTCTACATCAAAGGGACGCGAGTGCCACTCGATTCCATTGTGTACGAGTTCCGCAACGGAGCATCGCCGGAGAGCATCCGCCAAGCGTTCCCTATCCTCACCCTGGAGCAGGTATACGGCGCGATCACCTTTTACCTTGGCCATCAGGAGCAGGTGGATGGAACAATCCGTGACGCCGAACGAGCGTGGTCGGAATTTGAAGCCGCTCACCCTATACCCGACGCCCTACGAAACCGCATACGCGAAGCGCGTGGCCGAACGACCAGCCGGCGGCAGCAGTGATCCGCTTCCTCGGCGATGCCTGCCTTGCTGAGTACATCGTTTGCGGCTGTCTGCGCCGGGAACCCGCAATGGATTTCAAGTCTGCGCCGTCCGCTGATCTCCAAGGGAAAACCGATCTCGAAGTCCTGGACTTGGCAGGAAAAGAAGGCCGCATTTTGGTAACCCAGGATATCCGCACGATGCCCAGGCACTTCGCCTCCTTCCTGCAACGGGGCCATCACAGCCCCGGAGTAATACTAATTCCACAAGCCATCCCGCCCGCAGCCGCCATCGACTCTTTGATTTTGATCTGGGCCGTGACCGAGCCTGAAGAATGGGTGGACCGGATCGTGAGATTACCGCTCTGATATGCTCGCCGCTGCAGCCATCACCGCTGGGGCTAGATTTACCGCGGCCATAAGCGCTGCCGTGCGCAGAAACCCGTAAACCGGAATCAGCAGAACGCTCAGCGCCAGAGCGCCTGCGCAGGCGCCGGCAAGGTCCAGGGCATAAAGCATGCCGGGGGAGCGGCCGCTTCGAGGCGCATCACCAAAATAGGCGCGGCTGGCGAGCAGGAATTGGAAGCCACCCAACAATCCCGCCACCAGCGCCAGGGCGGGGAAGAGGATCTCGCTCGCGGCGCGTTGGCCACCCACGCTGCTCACATGCCCGAGCTGAATGAGCAGCCCATAGAGCAACAACGGTGACGCGGCGAGGAGGATTTGCAGGCCGGCGAGGAGTCGCAAATCCCGCCCTAACGAAGCTCGCCCGAGGCCCTGCGCCGAGTGCAGCGCCCACCAGCCGCCCAGCGCCACCCCCACCATGAACAGGGCCACCAGAATGGTCAACTCGTGATAAACGTAACCGTAGAGCGCCTGAAAACCCAACAACAGGAGGATTTCCAAGCCCAACTCCGTGAACCCCACCACCGCCACCGCAAAGGCCGCTGAGCGCCGCGCGCGGGCCGTGGGCTTATCCTCCGGGGCCGTCGGCCACATCCACAACAGCGGGACCAGCGCCGCGAGCGCCAGCGTGGTAGCTACGAGAAGGCGCTTAAAACTCACGCTGGCGAGCGCCTCAATCCAGTGCCCGGAAGTGTGATGAAAAGGGGCGCTCCAGAGCACCACGTCAAAGTAATAAGCCACCGGGGCAAAATCGCGATTGACCGGCGTCGAAGGCAACGGCTCGATTTGAAGTTGCAAATCCGTCATGCGGTCCGGCGACATTCGAAACGGCAGAAAGTATTCCCGCACATACTGGGTGTGCAACCGGCGCGCCCGCAACCGCCGCACCAGCTCCTGGGGATCGGTGGTCAGCGTTCCGGGTTTGGCCGCCGCGAAGAAGTGGACGGTTTCTCCGGGAATCGCCGCGACCTCCGGAAACACTTGCCGCAGAGTCCGCTCGAGGCAACGGAGAAAATCGGCCAACTCCTGATTGATGTAGTTTTCCGAGGAGGTCACCTGAAACGAGACGATCCCGCCGGGCCGCAGCTTGGCGGTGGCTTCGCGATAGAACTCTTCCGTGTAAAAACGATTGAGCTGCGCCGTGTGCGGGTCAGGCAGGTTCACAATTATGACGTCAAAGGAATCCGTGGTGGTTTTCAGGAACCGCCTCCCGTCCATGGCGTGGACTCGCACCCGCGGATCGCGCCGGATCTTTTCCCACGCCGCGTGGAAATACTGCGCCGCGATATTGAAGATCATCGGGTCAAGTTCGACGTAATCCAGGCGCTCCAGGCTGGGATGGGCAAGCGCCTCGGCGACGCTGCCGTTCACGCCCCCGCCGATCAGCAGCAGGCTGTGAGGATTAGGATGTTCGAGCAGGGCAAAATGCACGGCCTCTTCGGCCGCCGAGGGATCCGGCACAGTCATCACGATCAAGCCGTTCTCGAATAGGCTCCGGCTCGCGCCCGTACCCACCACGGCCAGGCTGCCGTACACGGAGTTCTTCGAGGCTACCAGGTTGAAGCCACTCCACAACCGGGCAAGCGAAAGGGGCTGGAGTAGGTAATTGCCCATGACGACAAGGGTCGCCATCACCCCAAAGCTTGCGGCCAGGGCACGGCGCCACGCAGTAATGGGGACGAGGAGCGCCCAAGCCGCGAGGAGATTCAGCACGCCCAGAAGCGCCGTAATCGCAAACGGGTTTGCGAGGCGTACCAGGGCCAAGCCGGCCACCAAGCCGCCCACTCCCGAGCCTGCCGCTTCGAGCAGGTACACTGCGCCCGTGGCCGTGGCGATCGAGGCGCCGGCTACATCTGCGAACAACCGGCTGCCCGCCGCAAAGAGGCCGCCGGAGATCACGCAGAAAACACTGAGCGTTGCGCAGGAGGTGAGGAACATCGGCGCGGGGCCCAGGATCTCTCCCGGGACCGATTGGCAAAAGGCCTTACTGGCTCGCACAGCCAGCAGAGTGAGGGGCAGCGCGAAAGCCAGCAGCGCCTGAAGCCCCGCTACGAGTTTTCGCGGATGGCTCGAGCCGAGCGCCCATCGGCCGAGCAAACTTGCGCCAAGCGCGGTCCACAGAAGCCAGTTGGCCAGCATCACCCCCAGCGCGAGTTCGTTGCCGTAGAAGACCACCAGTAACTCGCGCATTAGCACGACTTGAGCAATGACCGCGGTGAAGCCCATAAGGGACAAAATGAGGCGCAGCGTCCAGGCAGCTTTCTGAGCTTGCCCATCCGTGCTTTGGAAGCCTATTTGCTCATTCATTTCAACGGTCCAGAAGGCAATACGGCTGCCAATTCGCGCAAATCCTCGGAAACTCTCAAAGCTAATGCCGAGGCTGGTACTTCGAACATGGTAGACACCCGGCAACCGCTTGGAAATCCCGCACCGCCCTGCGCGACCCGGCGGGAGGCGCTCATAAAACTCCTGCGTGCAGGAGGCCTGAGCGCTTCTACGGTGGCAGCGGCGCTGTGGCTGCGTGGCCGCAGCCAGCGCCCGCAGGAAGAAGCCGCGCCTACGCTCGCCCGCAGATTCGCGGTTCCCCCTGACATTCGCTATCCGGAAATGGTGGTCGCGCAGGGAGAAGATCCCCGCGCGCTAGTCCGGAAGGCGCTCGAGGGGCTGGGCGGCATCCAGCGTTTCATCGCGCGCGGCGATGTGGTGGTGGTCAAGCCCAACATTGCGTGGGACCGCACTCCCGAGCAAGCTGCCAACACCAACCCCTTGGCCGTGGGGGAAATGGTGCGGCAGTGTCTCGATGCCGGCGCCAAAAAGGTGATCGTCACCGACGTGTGTTGCAATGAACCCCACCGCTGCTTCCAGCGCAGTGGCATTGCCGCTGCCGCCCGCGCCGAGGGCGCTGAAGTCGTGCTGCCGGAGGAGAACCGGTTTCGTCAGGTCAATCTGCGCGGTGACGTTCTGGGCGAATGGCTGGTGCTCGAACCCTTCATCGCCGCCGACAAGATCATCAACTTCCCCGTGGCCAAGTCGCACAGCCTGACGGGCGTCACGCTGGGAATGAAGAACTGGTACGGCATTCTGGGCGGGGCGCGTAACCGGCTTCACCAGCGCATCCACGAAAGCCTGGCCGACCTCGCCGACGCCATGCGTCCGACCCTGACCCTGATCGATGCATATCGCGTGCTGATCCGCAACGGACCCACGGGCGGCAGCCTCGCCGACGTGCTTCTCAAGAAGACGCTGGTGGCCGGAACCGATCCCGTGGCCCTCGATGCCTACGTGGCCAAGGCCTACTGGAACCTCGATCCTAGCCAGTTGCGCTATTTGCGGCTGGCGCAGGACCGGGGATTGGGGAAAATGGATTTTGCGTGCGTGCGGACGGATGTCATCAAAGGGTGAGTCAATTAATCCACTTCCCGTCATCCTCCTCGTCCTCGTCCCCCCCGTCTTCGTCGTCTGCCTCGCCTGACCTTGCTTGCGCCATGGAGATGGCTTCGTTGGCTGCATCCGCGATTTCTTCGTCGCGAGAGTCGGTCAAATCCATGAGGACATCCTGCGCCTCCTCCGGACGGATGCTGCCCACCGCTTCGATAGCGGCGAGCAGCAAGCGCTTGGGGGTTGATCGGTCCTGGACGAGCGCGACGACGTGCGGCCAGGCAGCATCCAGTTCCCATCCGCCCGCCGCGTTGACGGCCTCATAGTGAATGTTGGGGTCGGGGCTTTCGAGCGCCTCCAATATCTGATCATCAAAACCCCGAACCCAGCGCATCGCAAACACCGCCGTCAGCACCCAGGCGTTGTCTCCGCTGGAATACGCGGCGCTGATGGCGGATGTCTGCCAATCCTGGGGGGCGCGCACCGCCGCCTCCAGAATTCGCCGCCGTAATCCCTTGGGATTTGTTTCATCGAGGTAAAGGTTGCGAAGCGAATCTTGGATGTTACGAAACGTGTCCAGGGAGATGGGTACACCCTCCGGATCATCAAATTCATCGTCGTCAAGGAGTTCAAGATCTCCCTGTTCGAGGACCGGTCCCAGGCTAATTGCCGCTTTGGCACGCAATTCCTCGGGCTCGTCACCGCTGCTGGCGATGGTCAGTAAGGCACCTGCCAACGCGTCGTTGATAACGACTGATTCGCCCGCCAGCTCGGCTGCGATGAGCCGGTCAGGTTCCTTGGCCTGCTTATCAACCAAGGTCTCGAGGATTAACTCCCCTGCGTCTTGTGGCCACTCCCACGGAGGTGTCTTGAGCAAGGTATTGAGGTGCATAGGTCCCCCTTCCCGGAGCCGACGCCGCCCAGGAGAGCGGCTCAGTGAAGCTTCCGCCGCAATTCTTCAACAAGCTTCTCGGCGCGTTCGATCTGCCGCGCCACCTGTTTGGGAGCGGTGCCGCCGGTCACATTGCGGCGAGCCACGGAGCGCTCCATCGAGGTGGCCACTTCGTGCAGATCGGAATCCCAGCCCGTCACGAACTGCGCGGCTTCCTCCGGCGATAAATCCTGAAACGTCTTGCCTTCCGCCACGCAGTGCCGAACCAGCTTTCCCACCTGCTGGTGCGCATCGGCAAAAGGCATACCGCGCCGTACCAGTTCATCCGCCAGGTCGGTGGCCGTCAGGAAGCCGAGCTGGGTCATGGCCTTCATCCGCCCCGGACGGATGCACAGCGTAGCGGCCACGCGCGCGGCGATCTCGATCCCGCCCAAAGTGGTATCCACTCCGCAGAACATCGATCCCTTGTCTTCCTGGAGGTCGCGATCGTAGGCGAGCGGCAAGCCCTTCATCACCGCCAGCATGGCCGTGAGGTTTCCCATCACGGCGCCCGCCCGCCCGCGAATCAACTCGAGGGAATCGGGGTTCTTCTTCTGCGGCATCAAGCTGCTGCCCGTCGAATAGGCGTCGGCCAGCTCCACGTAGCCAAACCCCGGCGAGGAGTAGATGATCAAATCTTCCGCCCAGCGGCTCAAGTGGATCATGCACAGGGCGCAGGCGAAAAGCAGCTCGGCCACGGGGTCGCGGTCCGAGGTAACGTCCAAACTGTTGCGGGCCACGCGGGCGAATCCCAACTCCTTCGCTAACCGTTCCCGATTAATCTCGAAGGTGGTTCCCGCCAAGGCCCCGGCGCCCATGGGAAGTTCATCGGCGCGGACGCGGCAATCCCGCAGCCGGCTGCCATCCCGGCAGAACATTTCGAAATAGGCAAGCAGGTAGTGCGCGAAGAGGATGGGCTGCGCGGGCTGAAGGTGCGTGTATCCCGGCAATATCACTGCTGAGTGCCGCCGCGCCTGGCTGGCCAGCGCGGCCAGCAAATCGGCCAAGGCGCGCTCCAGGTGGAGGGTTGCGTCCTTGACGTACAGGCGCATTTCCGTCGCCACCAAATCGTTGCGGCTGCGTCCGGTGCGCAACTTGCGCGCCACGTCTCCGGCGATGCGTTCGAGCTCACCTTCCACCCAGGTGTGGACGTCTTCGGCGGTCTGCCCTTGCGCCCAACCTGCGTCATGCTGAACTCGGCGGCGCAACGCTTCCAGGCCCGCCGCGAGCTTTCCGGCTTCGCGCGGCTTCAGCACGCGCGCCTCACTCAAAGCCCTCACGTAAGCAAGGTTGACGCGCAGGTCGTACAGAACGAAACGTTGATCGAGGGAAAAGGACTCGGAAAACTTTTCGAACTGCGGGTTGCGCCGGCCGCTGAAGCGTCCGCCCCAGAGCTTCATCCTTTCTTCCTCCGCGCGGGCCTCGCTTCCCGCTGCTTACGTAGCGCGGCCTCGATCTTCAGTGGCAAACCAAGGATGTTGATAAACCCTTCGGCGTCTTTCTGATCGTAGTCCGCGCCCATCACGAAGCTGCCGATGCTGGTGTCGTACAGGGAATAAGGCGACTCGCGGTCCAGCACCCGGATGTTACCGCGGTAAAGACCCAAGCTCACTTTTCCCGTCACGTTTTGCTGCGTGGCATCCACGAAGCTGTCGAGCGCTTCGCGCAACGGGGTGAACCACTGCCCGTAATAGACCAGCTCGGCGTACCGCAAGGCCACGTGCTGCTTGTAGTGGAGCGTTTCTCGATCCAGACAGAGAGCTTCCAGTTCATGGTGGGCGGCGTAAATCAGCGTGCCGCCGGGCGTCTCATACGCCCCGTGCGATTTCATTCCCACCAGCCGGTTTTCCACCAGGTCGGTGCGGCCCACGCCGTAGCGGCCGCCGATTTCATTCAGGGTTTCGACCAGCTTGACCGGGCCCGGGCGCTTGCCATCCACCGTCACCGGCACGCCCACCTCGAAGCCGATGACCACCGTCCCTTCTTCCTCGGGCGCGTCTTGAGGACGGGAGGTGAGCTTCCACGCGTCTTCGGGCGGCTCGCCCAGTCGGGTTTCCAGCGGCCCGCCCTCGTGGCTCAGGTGCCACAGATTCTGGTCACGGCTGTAAAGGTCCGTCTTGGTGGCGGACACGGGGATGTTGTGACTCTCCGCGTATTGCAACGCGTCTTCGCGTGACTTGATGGACCATTCCCGCCAGGGGGCGATGACCCGCAGTTGGGGCGCCAGCGCCTTGTAGGCCAGCTCGAACCGCACCTGGTCATTGCCTTTCCCCGTGCAACCGTGCGCCAGGGCGTCGGCGCCTTGTTCGAGGGCAATCTTCACTTGAGTCTTGGCGAGCAAGGGCCGGGCCAGGGAAGTTCCCAGCAGGTACTTGCCTTCGTAGATCGCGCCCGCCTTGACGGCTTTCCAAAGGTAGCCGGTGACAAACTGCTCGCGGAGGTCCTCGACAAAAACTTTGGCGGCGCCGCTGGCCAGAGCCTTGCGGCGGACGGCGGCGTAATCGTCGCCTTGGCCGACGTTCCCCACCATGGCAATGACTTCGCAGCCGTAATTTTCACGCAGCCAGGGAATGATAATGGAGGTATCAAGCCCTCCCGAGTACGCCAATACGACGCGTTTGATTTCCGTTGGAGAAGAAGTAGACATGGATTTGAACTCGGTTCCTTTTTGTTATCAGTTCTCAGTCATCAGTTCTCAGTCACCAGCTTCCCTCTTCGTGATCACCACCCTTTTTTTGAGGGGTACTCCGAGGACTGATGTCTGATTACTGACGACTGACAACTACCTTCAAGTCGCGACCAGCGCCCGAATTCTCTTGCGAATCACTTCTGCCTGGCGCGAACTGGGAGTGGCGATAAAGATGGTGTCGTCACCGGCCACGGTTCCGACGACTTCCTCCCAGGGGTCGGCGTCCAGCGCCACGGCCACCGAGTGAGCGTTCCCCGGCCGGGTCTTCAGGATCACCAGGTTCGCAGCCTGGCGCGCGTCGGTCAGGAATTCCTTGAGCACAATCGCTAGGGTCGGCTGGGGTGGCGCCATCGGTTCCGCCGCCTCCGGCAGATGGTATCCGGTGCGCGTCTTGACCAAGCCGAGTTCCTCGATATCGCGCGAGACGGTCGCCTGGGTCACATGGATGCCCCGGCGCGCCAGCTTGCGGCGAAGGTCCTCCTGCGTTTCGACCTCTTCATTGCGCAGGAGGTCTACGATCTGCGTTCGTCGATAGACCTTGTCCATGCAATTTTATGCAAACAACTTATAAATATACCACAGGCCGAAATCGGACGGCAAGCCAGGCGCCGGTTTGGTCCGCCATCGGTCCCCTGACTACGTAATCCACCTTGTCCACCCTTGGGTGCCTTTTCTTGCCACTCGCCACTGCCTTGCGATCAGACCATCGGACCAGCTCATACCAACATCGTGATCAGCCGATGAGCCGATAAGCCGATTTTGCGTCCTCGGATTTCATAATTTATGACTTACTCAGTCGCGGACATCTGACACCTGAAACCGAGAGATTCCTTTAACTACCTTCCTTTTCATCAACATCGTGGAGAGATGGGTATAACTCGCTTGCTTTCATCAACATCGTGGAGAGGCGATATGTGGACATTTTTTATACATTTGTTTTCAATAACTTAAGACGTATCACACTCCATTTTTTTATCCCCCTTTTTTCCATGACCCTGGCCGCCGATGATCCAGTAACTGCCTTATTTTCATTAACATAGACTTTCGCAAGATTTTCGCCATCCGTCGCTAAGCTCTTTATTTTCTAGTATATCGTGGAGAGCCGCGCCCCTCTTTTTCGCCAGGCGCGCGACTTTTAAGCTAACTTTCTTTATTTGAATGAGATAGAGTTCTGAGACATTTTGACGCTAAAGGCCAACCCCTTTTGTTTCTAGTACATCGTGGAGAGCCGCGACTATTTCTAAGGCTTCCAGGGGGCGATCATGGCGCTTCATTCTCGAAAAAGAACGCCTTAAGCCTTTAGCAATCGCTGATCACCGTTCGTCAATCCTAGTCCCTGGCACCTAGCCAAACTGCGCGAATCCCCCCCGGCACAAGTCTCCTCTCTAAAACCTGTGGGTTCCGGAAATTCTGAGCCGTTATTTCCAGATATTCTGAACCGTTCTGTGGTGCCTGGCAAGGGCTCCTCCAACTTAAGATGACGTGTGCGTCCGGAGGGTCCATCGAGGCGGATGAACCTTCCTCGTTCCAGGACACGGTCGAGGATGGCGGCGGCCAGGTCCTCGTCGTGCAGCACCTTCCCCCATTCATTCAAGGGCTTGTTGGTGGTGAAGATCATGGGCCGCTTGCGCAAGTGGCGGTTGTTCACCACATGGAAAAGGACGTTGGCGGCGTCGGGCGCATAGGTTAAGTAGCCGACCTCGTCGACGACCAACACGTGGGGGTGCGTGTAGGTGGCGAGCGATTCCTGGAGCCTTCCTTTCTTGCTGGCGTTGGAGAGATCTTCGATCAACTCCGCGGCGGTGGTGAAAAGCGTCTCGAAACCGTTCTGGATGGCACGATAGCCGATGGCCACGGCCAGATGAGTCTTCCCGCGCCCGGTCTTGCCGTGCAGGATGAGGGAGCGTCCCTCGCTGACCAACTCGGCTCCCAGATAGGAGCCGAGCAGCGCCAGGCGCAGCGTGGACTGGAGCGAGAAATCGAACTCGTCCATGGTCTTGAGGAAAGGAAAGTGGGCGCTGCGCGTGAGGCGCTGCAGACGCGTTTGCTTTCTTCCCGCCACCTCTTCCGCCAACAAGAGAGTGAGGAAGTCGGCGTAGGACCACCCTTCCTTCTCCGCCTGCACAGCGACGTCCTGGTAGATGCGGCGCATGTGTGCCAAGTGGAGACGCTTGAACAGAGCCTCGCGCTCCGCCTCCGAGAGGCTCCGGCTCTGAGCAACAGGATTATCGTTGGCGCCCTTCACGACTTCACCTCCTGGGGAAAAAGCTTCTCCCCTCGCGCTCGTACCCGAAACAAGAACCTCCGCCGTCGCGGGTGCTGCTCCCCCTTCGATACCCCGAGGGGGAGAGAGGAGAGGGTCGCTGTGGAAATGACGCGCCGAGGAAAGCGTGGAAAACTCAAACGGCGAGTTTTCCACCCTTCCCTCCGCGCTTGGAAATCCGGCAAAGAACGCCGGATTCCCACATTTCCACAGCGACGACGGCGGGGGTATCTCCTCACGGCACCGCCTCCTGGAAAACCAGGGAGCGTTGCAGGAAGTTCTCCACGTAGGCGGCACTGAAGACCTCCTCTTTGAGCCCCTCCTCCATCGCCCGCCGTAAAACCTCCGGACCGTGGCTCTGCAGGACCTCGTGCAAGCGATCCACTTCGCCCAGCCACTGCCGCGGTCGGCGATGCACGATCTCGGTCAGATAGCGCAAAGCCGGCTCGCCCAAATCCAACAGCTGTTGCCTTTTCAGATAACGCTTGCCACGCTTACCGGACACGGCGGCCACTAGCGCCGCGCGGTGCGCCGCCAGCGTCGAGCCCTCGTGGGGAGCGAACTTTCGGGGATGCACCGCTTCGTGCCGGCCGGCCACGATGCGCACCCGGTCCGCGTACAAATACAGCGTCCCCGGCATGCTGATCGCCTCCGGCGGCATCGAGTAGGCATGGCCGTCGTGCATCACGGTCCCGGTGGGGCCTACATAGACCGGGATGCGCAAGGCCAACTCCTTCGGCCCCACCTTCAAGGCACGCAGGCGCGGCGCCTCCTCGGCGAGGCGTACGACGGGGATCACTCCCGTCGCCCGGCAGGGTCGCTCCTCGTTCACTTCCCGATGCCACTCGCCCAGTTGCTGCTCCAGATCCTCGGGGTCCTGGAAGCGGCGCACCTTAAAGAAGGAGCCCTTCACGAAACCCACCAGGTTCTCCACGGCTCCCTTTTCCTGCGCCCGGTAAGGCCAACACAGCTCCACCCCAATACCCATCTCCAGCGTGGCGCAGGCGAAGACCGGATTCCATTCGCTCACCTCACCATTCCTCCGCCACTTCAGCGCCACGGTCTTGGGCCGGTCGAACACGCACACCAGCGGCGCTCCTCCCCAACTCGCCAGATGCTGCGCCAAGCTCCGCACCAGACTCTCCACCGTCTCATCCTTTACCAGCGAGACACGCACCCAGCGCGAGTACTTCAGACGCGAGGCAAAGAAGTGGATGCGCCGCACCGATCCGTCCCGAAACTCCACGTCCACCTGCCCGAAATCGTGCTGGCTGAATTCGCCGGGCAGACCCTCGAACCGCACCAGGGGTTTCACCTCCTTCGGCCGCCAAGAAGCCACCAAGCCGTACAGCGCGCTCTTGCCTCCCGCGTAGCCCGCCTGCCGCACTCGCCGCAACACCTCCACCGACGGCAGGTCGGCCCTGTCTTCCAAAATCTCCACCACGAGTTTCCGGAAATTCTCGACCTGGCTGGGCCGGCCAATCCGCCGCTTGCCTCGCTCCGCGGCATCGTCAACGTGCACAACGGGAACTTCCTCCGCGATACGCTTGATGGAGCTCAGGGAAACTCCCGCCAACCCCGCCACTTCAATCTTCGCGTGACCCGCCTTCAGTAAGACTTCGATCTCGTGTCGTTTTAACATCCCCAACATCCTCCTCCCTCCGCCCCGCTCGAATACCAACAACAAAGCGGCGCAAAGGGAAGTTTCTAACTCTTCCCGCTCTTCTCAAACGGCTCAGAATTTCTGGAATTTAGGGGGTCAGAATTTTCGGAACTCGCAAAACCTAGCTCGTTGACGGCCAGGGTCGAGCGTGATGGCGACGAGTTCGCGTCAGAAAGGAACATTGAGTCTGATATTTCTTTCAAGTCCCCACGGGCAGGAATTGGCAGTGCGGGATCGCCACTCTCCGAGCGCGTCGTCGCGGCGGCTCGCGAACCGCCCTGTCCAAATTACGCTTCATCGAGTAGATGCTGGCCTGTGGCCCTACTCGCGCGCTGTCATAAAATAGCTCCCCTCCTCATGGGAATCTGTAAGGAAAGGCTGTGCCTTTCAGACAGCGCCGCAGATAGGACAATGAGGCAGCGAATGGACAAAATGTCATATCTCATAGATTCCATTGCTTTTATGTTGACAAGGTGGAGGCCGCAAGGCACAATGCCTCCGTCGCTTTCCCCTCGCGTATAAATGGCCATTGCAAGGAGTTAGGAAAACCAAATCTATCAGTTACAGCGCAAAGGAACCCGCAGATAGTCGGAGTCCCCGCACTTGACAACATAGGAGGGAATATGGCAAACGAACCAGAGACTAAGCCTGAGGAAAAGCCCGAAGGTTCGCCGAAAAATGACAAGCCGTTAAGGGACAAGGATCTCGATGACGTCTCCGGCGGAGTCGCCAAAGGCGGATGTGGTTGTATGGGGATGCCTAAAGATCCAGTAGGATGAAACAATCCTAGATCCAGCGCACGACGAAGATGGGAGTGCCGCTGCAATTGTCGACTTGAAGTGAGGAGAGGAACTTTCCCGATGAGGACCTTGCGAATTCGGCTCCGTTCCGGGGGAATTCTGATCCTCCACCTTTGATGGAATTGTTCTAACTTGCCCGGCTGTTTCTGATTGAATGCTGGATCGGAATCAGCCGGGCCAACTTTTTTTGCAAGACACGAGAACGGTACATTCTATTTCTTTTCACTCCTGAGTTGCGACGCCATGGCTGAATCTTGGAACATTCCCGTTGATGAAAGCGGTTTGGTCATCTATTTCGGCATCCACGGTCGGCCCTTCTTTTTCAACGGACATGAAGGGCGTTTCTACGATTTCCTTCCCGAGCATGCTGTGCAGGTGTTGGATGTTCTTTCCCAGCCAAAAAAGGACCAGCCTGACGCCATCGAATCCCTGAGGAGAAAATATGGTGAAGGGTGTGACCGGGTGTGGAACGAAATCCAACGGTTTCGGGATGGGACTCACCCGTCCCTGGCGCCGGAGACCCGGCAGGAGCGCTTTTATTACAGGCTGCGTCCGAGAGTCTTCAATGTCTTTGTCTCGCAGACCTGCAATCTCTCGTGCCGATATTGCATCAATCAGAGAGGGACGTTCGGGAATGCACCGTCCGTCATGTCCGTCGAGACGGCAAGAGATTTCCTCGCCTTGATTGCCAACACGGTCACCAGTGGAATCTATCCGACGGTTTCGGTGAATCTGTTTGGAGGAGAACCTCTGCTCGCGCGCCAGGCGGTCTACACCCTCGCCCGCGGCCTGCAAGATCTGAACCGTGCCAACCTTCAGACTCGCGTCCACATCATGCTTTCAACCAACGGCACCATTTATGACCAGGAAATCTTCCAGGTCCTCGCCGAACAGCCTGACTGCAATACGGTAATCGTCAGCCTGGATGCCTTCAAAGAACGCCACGACCAGAACCGGCCTCTTGCCGGCTCCAGGAAGGGATCGACTTATGACGTGGTGTGGGGAAATTTGCACGCGATGATGGGGGCAAACATACCCTACTCGGTTATTTGCGTAGTTCCTTACCCTTATGATTATACCGGCGCAGCGGAAGAACTCCACCGCCTGGGAATCGAGCGTCTCGAAATCAAACCCATTATACCTCACGTCTATGGGCGGCGGGACTCGGACTTGCCGGAGGTCTTCGCGGACGACTTCCCTCTTTGGAGGAAGAATTATCTCGCTTACAGCGACTATTTTCTCGAATATCTGAACGAAATGGGTCCGGCATGGCACATTGACCGATTTGCGTTGTACGACGATTATCGACCCGCTTTCGCCGGTGGAAGAGATTCCCTAAGGAAGGTCGGTTGCGGCGCCGCCGACGTCAAGATAGGTGTTAGTTCGGACGGTCGCTTGCTGCCTTGTGAAGGTCTCGTGGAGCAGCAAGGATTCGAAATCGGCAACGTAAGAACCGGGTTTGACGAGGCCAAGTACGACAAGTTTGCAGAATGGATTTTGTCCCGAGGCCAGTTCCGAGTCGAGGACGAACGATGTAGAAAGTGCTATGCCAAACGGATCTGTGGGGGTGGCTGCTACGCGGTTAGTTACGACAATACGGGAGACCTGCGCCCGCTCCCCGAATCATCCTGCCAATTGATCAGAGAAAGAACATTGATCGATCTTTACTATATCTCCCGGGTGAGGAAGGAGCACCCCGAGTTCCTGCCGCAGAAGCCGGTCAGGGCTTCGGAGACGGCACTGCCCGCATTCCTTCAACCCTAGCTTCGGATTGAGCCGAGATCATATGGAACTGCTTGGCGCCCCATCATGACCTGCCGCTGCGATGTCCTACTTGCCGTTCTGCCTTTCGCCGATGTTTCCCAACCCGTGCTCGGTGTGAGCATCCTCAAGGCCGCAGCAGCCGAGGCGGGGTTCCCGGTGGGTGTCCGGTATTTCGATCTCGATTTTGCCGAGAAAACCGGCCTGCGGCTTTACCGCCGGATTGCCAGCTTTTTCGCTTCACACACTCTGATGGGCGATTGGATTTTTGCCGAGGTTCTGTATGGAAAGCGATTGCCAAGTGCCGACAGGTTTCTGGCGCATCTCCGCGCCGACTACGCCCGGTGGGAGGATGGAATATTCTATGGAGTCCGGTTCAGCGGTGGCAGGACCTTTATGCAGTATGTCGAACAGGACCTGTGGCCGGAACTGCTGAGGGTGCGAAAGCTAGCAGGCGAATCGGTGGAGGGGTGGGCTCAGGAAATCCTGGCGCAGGAACCCCGCGTGGTGGGATTTACGACCTCCTCTCAGCAGGCCTGTTCGTGTCTTGCCGTGGCACGCCGCCTGAAGAAGAGTCCGAATCCCCCGATCATCATCTTCGGTGGTCCCAACTGCCACGAGGAAATGGGACGGCACTGGCTGAATTGCTTTCCCTGGATCGACTACGTCTGTAATGGCGAGGCCGACGATGCTTTTCCGTCCTTCCTGAGGAAGGTCCTCCGCCAAGACGACGGCGAATCGATTCCCGGGATCCTGAGCCGGCGAAAAAATACATCGTCTCCCGATCCCCAACCGCTGAGTGATCTTGATCGAAGCCCCATACCGGACTATTCCGACTATTTCGAGCAATTGCATGGATCGGAGCTTCATGCCGCGATCGGGGCGCCGAGCCTTCCGCTCGAAACATCCCGAGGGTGCTGGTGGGGAGAGAAATGCCAATGCGTCTTCTGCGGCGATCACCGCAGGAGCATCGTTTATCGCAGCAAGTCAGCGCCCAGAATCCTCCGCGAGATCAAGAGCCTGGCGGACAAATACCAGGTCAGTTCCTTCGTTTGCGTCGATGATGCGATGGACAGGAAACACATCGAAATGGTCTACCGCCCTCTGGCTGAGGATGGCTCCAACCACTCTCTCTATTATCAAACGCGCCCGGAACTGACCCGCGACGAACTCCGGACGCTTCTCGCGGGCGGGGTGAATGTGATTCAACCCGGTATTGAAAGCTTCAGTGATGCCGTACTTCGGCTGATGAGAAAAGGCGCCACGGGCCTGCGAAACGTGCAACTGCTGCGTTGCTGTCGCGAGGTTGGGATCGGCGTGAGCTGGAGGATACTCTACGGCTTTCCTGGAGAACCAGTTGCCGAGTACGACCGCATGACCAAACTTGTTCCGCTCCTCACCCACCTCACACCCCCGCTCGGAACGGTGCAGATTGACTTGAAACGCTTTAGCCCCCATTGGCTCGATCCGGAGCACTATGGCCTCACCGGTGTCCAGCCTTGGCCGTCCTATTCATACGTATATCCTTTCAGGCGGAGAAAGCTGGACGGGATCGCCTGCTTCTTCGCTTTCCAATATGCCGACGGACGGAAGCCTTTTGAATACAGCCGGCCTCTCCGAGGTGAAGTTGGCAAATGGATGGAACTCTGGCAGACGCCCGATAAAAGTAATCCACACCTCGATCTCCGTGTTGCCGGCGAGGAGGTCGTGATCACCGATACCAGGCCCTGCGCTGTCAGACCCACGCATCGGTTGGGAGGATTGACGGCAAAGGTCCTCTTGCAATGTGATTCCGTCCAGAGCTTTAATGCGCTCCGGAGAGCCTTCGGCCAACAGGCCGGTGATGCCGCAGTCGAGAAATCACTCGAAAAATTGGTGGCGGATAAACTCCTGATCGAGGACGGCGGAAGATACCTGAACCTGGCGGTTAAGGTGCAGCCGACGCGGACACTATGACGGCCAAGCGGGTTACGGTGGTGCCGTGGCCATCCGCCCCCTCTGCGAAGTCAGGGCTCTCATGAGATTTCGCGTACGGATGCGGCCCAGGCGCACGCCGCCTGCATATTGGCTCGTATATTTTCCAGGCGAGCTTTTTCCGCCAGGAGTGAAAACTGAAGTGTTTCCATAACATTGCGAAGGGCTTTCAGGTTCTCCCGGTACTTCAGGACTTCGAATGCAGATTCCGGTTCTAGCGCGGAGGACTTGGATCCGGCCTCAAGATGCCGGGAGACCTGTTGAAGCCGGAGGTCCACTTTTTCCAGCCGGCGAACTGCCCCGCGGGACTCCACCACTTGCGCGCCGTTTTGCGTAACCTGATCAATAAACTCTTGAAATTCGCGATTCGCGATCCGCATGACGTCCAGCAGTTCGTGGTTCATCGGGTTTTCCTCGCTACCCCTAGTTAAATCGGCATGCGACCTCCCGATCTTTAATGGTTTGTGTTCTTATCTTGACTCCCAGCCTACTTGATAGTAGAGTACATAGCCTAATGACGGGGGCGTCATCAAACAACTCTGATACATTTTGTCTGTAGACACGGTCTACGGCCTTGTAATCGCCTTGAACTGCTTGCATCCGAGCCGAGGCCATGCGGGTGCGAAGAGCAATGTGCCGAAGAAGGAGGACTCCATTGAAACCCTCGATTGAGCTAAGGATGGCCGTATTAGCGGCCGTGCTGGTGTTCGCTTTTGCAATTTCCGGACTCGCCCAAGAAGCGGAGCCAGGACCCCTACCCGAGGTGCCGGTATCCCCCCAATCAACGCCGGTGCATATTCCATCCGCTCCGGGCACACTATTCATCCCTAAATCCAGCGTGGCGCAACCACCGCAAGCGGGAAAACTCGCCGCCCACACCAACGTCGAAATATACCTCCCCTCCGGAACCAAGCCTGACGAATTGCCGCCGTTCCCTGGGTACGGCTATGAGACGCCCGCATCGCTCGCTTGTCATTATGGCCTGGTCATAGAGCCATCGGGCGTAGCACCGAACTGCAACCCCAACTCGACCACGGTCAACCCCGGTGGCGGCAGCCACACCATCGCCATTGTCGATGCCTATGACGACCCGGAGGCTCCGAGTGACCTGGCTTATTTTTCCGCTCAGTTCGGCCTTCCGTTTTCGGTCTCGCAGTTCCAGGTGGTTTGGGCCAACACCCTGAACTCCTCGTGCAGCTATCTGGGGGTTCCGGTGGATTTCACCGGCGGCTGGGAAGTAGAGGAGTCGCTGGATATTGAATGGGCCCATGCGATGGCCCCCGGGGCCAATCTTTACCTGGTGGAAGCGTGCTCAGACTATAATTCCGACTTGCAGCAGGCCGTGCTTGTCGCCAACAATCTGGTGGAGTGTGGGCAATCGGAAATCAATCCCACGACGCTCGCCCTCGGCTCTTGCCCAACCGTCACGGGCAGGGGCGAAGTTTCGATGAGTTGGGGCGAAGAGGAGTACATCGGCGAGAACGCCACACGCTGCCCTTCTGTCGGAGCTTTTGAGAACCCCTTGGATGACGGATGCTTCAACGCAAAGAATGTCGTCTACTTTGCTTCGACGGGCGATTCGCCGGGGGTCAATTACCCCAGCGTTTCTCCGAGGGTGGTGAGCGCCGGCGGCACTTCCAACCGCCGTAACGCCTCGACTTTCGACTGGATAGCGGAGGCTGCGTGGGTCGACGGTGGCGGCGGCCAGAGCGCCATCGAAAAGGAGCCAAGTTACCAGAGGACCTACCTCGCGTCGACCGTTTGTGCCACTTGGCGCTGCGTTCCTGACTTGTCCTTCGATTCTGACCCGGTTACCGGGGTCTACGTCTATGACACCTTTCCCGTCGAGGGCATCGAATACTTCCAGTGGCTCGTCGTGGGCGGCACCAGCGCCGCATCACCGTCGCTTGCCGGCATTGTAAATAACGCCGGTAATTTCGCCCCTTCGAGCAACGCTGAGCTCACCACCATGTACAAAAACAAAGCGGTAACAAATGACTTCACCGACATCACGGCGGGCTTCTGCGGCTTCTACATGGGCTTCTCAGCCGTGGCAGGCTGGGACCCCTGCACCGGCCTCGGGGTCGTCAACGGTTACGCTGGAAAGTAACCTTCCTTCACAGGTGAGCTTTGGCAATTTCATCGAGCAGATCGGGTTTCCCCTCCACGCGCACCAAGTGGGGGTACCGTTCACCGCCGTGATAGTTGACGGAGCAGGTCTTGTAATAATCTTCGTTCAAGACCAGAAAGCGGATGGGCTGATCGTTTTTCATGCCGGCTTTCAGCGCGTCGTGAAGCAAATCCGCCGTGTAAGCGCGGTCGTTGATGGCCACGATCCGCATCCCCTGCGTGATGCCCGCCAAATCAGCCGGTCCGCCGACCAGCGATTCCTGAACCGCCCCGTCTCCCCCAATGCGCAAGCCCAAGGAGTAAATGGCGTTAACACCTCCGCCAAATCTCCCGCCCCCGTGGGATTCCGGCGGCTTGTCGGTGTAATCGACTTTCCACCCACCCGCCACGATCCCGCCCACCGGGGCTTCCGGGGAGGTTGAGGTCAAACGGTCGTGGAAGTACGCCGCCCAGTCGTAGGGCGCAACCCCCTGCAAGGCGTGTACAAGATCGTCAAGGGTGTAAGGTTTCACTTCCGGACCCTGGTTGGGGCCGCCATAAAACGCCTGGCAGAAATCCTCGAAGGCTTTCTGGCCATGGGTCTGGTCGTGAATGAGGGTGGCAACCTCTAACCAGAGCAGATCACCTTCGGGGTAATAGTCAACGCCGCGCCGCCAATTCATCCATCCGGCGCGGCCGAAGGCGCCGAAAGATTCGCCGGCGACCGCGTCGGCGGTGTCCTGGAGAGGCCGCCAAGTGCGGCCCGGGCGCCCCGGACCCAAGTCGGCGGCCGTCGTCGCCAAGTCTTCACGATATTGCTCGGGATTCCACATACCGCTGCGCGCCGCGAGCAATGGACCCAGGTAAGACGTCAGACCCTCGTAAACCCAGAGCAGATCGGTTTTCATCGGAGCTTCGTAGTCGGGGGTGCTCAGATCGGCGGGGCGACGGAATTTCCCGTTCCAGGAATGCACGAATTCGTGTCCGAGCAGGCCTGCCACCCCGCGCCTTCCGTCCTCGGTCAGCAGGCTGCGCTCCCCGGAGCGGCTGTCGTTGCACTCGTTATGTTCGAGGCCGAAATGCGCCACGTGGTCGCTTAAGGTGAGCAGGAAGTGGTAGTCGCGATAATGGCGCGCCCCAAAAACCTTTCCGCTTTCCGCCACCATGTTGGTGAAGCCCTTCTGCACTTCGGGAGTCATTTCGAGCGCCGCCGCGCTGTCAGCCACCAGGTCAATTTCGTGATGGACCGGTTCATTGGCGGGCGTGATGTCTACCGCCCGGTAGTATTCGCCGGCGATGACGGGTGAATCCACCAAGCGGTCGAGCGAGACCGGCTGGAAAGTCACTTCGTCGCCCGCCACGTTCTCCACCGGCAATGGGGTGCCGAATTTCCAACCGGCGGGCAAACGCAGCGTGGGGTTGAAGATGATCTTCTCCGCCGGAATCCCCGCGGGATAAAGCACGTCGGGGTTCCAGGCCACCACCACCAGCTTGTCCGTCGCGGAGTCATTGCTGGACTGGATGAAGTCGAACGCAATGTCCAAGCGTTCCACCCCCGAGGGTACGTCCAGATGGAAAGTAAATGCGTCGAGTAGATCGCGCCTCCAAGGGAGCGTCTTGCCGCCGGCCGAAAACGTGAGCCCGGCCAAATTGCTTACTGGACCCGCGGGCTCGTGCTCACCGGGAATCCACTTCGGGTAATAAAGGGTGAGAGGCCCGGGTTTTACGGGCATGACCATGCGGGTGCGCAGAATCTTCTCCGGCGCCTGGGTGGCATCGACGGTCAAATTGATGGTCACGGAAGACTGGGCGAGCGCGGAAACCACGCCCAAAACCAAGAGTTCGAGTAAGAGGATGGGTAAACGAGCACCGAGGGATTTCATCAAAGCGTCCTTTCCTGGTTCTGACTGCAAACTGAGAACTGATGATGGACTACTCAATTGGGAGCATCACCTTCACAAGCCGGCCTGCCAAGCTGAAATGAGAAACACGGAAATGACGACGCGGAATTTCCGCATTCCCGAGCAAGGAATGCTACTCCCGGGGGGGGGCTGCGTCAACGTCAACCGGGAAAATAGCAGATTCGGGCTGATGCCATCGGGACTCTACGTTGGCAGACCCTATTTATCCAATTTGGCGTATGCTATTCGCCTCTTGAACTCGCGTGAGCGGTTTTTACTCCACACGGTCTATGCGAGGAAACCGAAACCCAGGAGGACTTATGGAAAGCGATTCGAAACTCAACCGGCGAGATTTTCTGCGGGCAGGCATCACCAGTTCCGCAAGCTTGGCAACGCTCGGTGGCATCAGCGTTCTGCCCGAGAGGGTTAGGGGAGCCAATGATCGTGTCCGGATGGCGGTGGTCGGTGTGCGTGGCCAAGGGGGGGAGCACCTCAAGGGATTCGGTCAGGTCCCCGACGCCGAAATTGCCGCTATTTGCGATATCGATGACAGTGTCATCAGCAAACGTCTGGGCGATATGGCCACTTGGAATATGCCCAAGCCGCAAGTCTACAAGGATATTCGCAAGCTTCTGGAAGACAAGTCCATCGACGCGATTTCCATTGCCACTCCCAACCACTGGCATTCTTTGATGGGCATTTGGGCGTGCCAAGCGGGGAAGGATGCCTATGTGGAGAAACCCTGCTCGCATTGCTGGTGGGAGGGCCACCAATTGGTTGCGGCGGCGCGCCGATACGACCGCATCGTCATGCACGGGACGCAGGGCCGCTCCGCCGAAGGCTACATCGAGGGCGTGCGCAAGCTTCGCGAAGGGGTGATTGGAGACGTCTACTTGTCGCGCGGGCTTTGTTTCAAGTGGCGCGACACGATTGGCAACGCCAAAGTTGAGCCGGTTCCTGCCGGCGTGGACTACGATTTGTGGACCGGCCCGGCTCCCCTCAAGCCTTTCACTCGCAACCGTTTTCATTATAACTGGCACTGGATCTGGGACACGGGGAACGGTGACGTGGGCAATCAAGGCGTACATGAAATGGACCTGGCGCGGTGGGCACTGGGGGTGGGGTTCCCCAATAAAATTTCGGCCGCCGGCGGCCACGTCATGTTCAAAGACGATCAGGAAACTCCCAATATCTTGAACTGTTCGTTCGAGTATGACATGCCCGACGGAACCCGTCGCGTCCTGGAATTCGAAGTCCGCCATTGGATGACCAACACCGAAGCGGAGATTGGCATGCCCGGCTTTGGAGCGGGTGCGGCAGCCTTGCCGGAAACCGCGGGCCACACTCACATTCAACAACCGAAAGCCATGTGCGGGAATCTGATCTATGGCTCAAAGGGATATATGGCGATGACCGGCTACGAGTCCTATCGAACTTTTCTCGGGGAAGAAAATGAGCCCGGCCCCAGCGCGACGCGCTCCGGCGACCGCTGGGCGAATTTCATTCACTGCGTCCGCACGCGCCGAAAAGAGGACATTCCTGCGCCCATCGAGGAGGGCCACATTACCGCCACCTTGATTCACCTTGCGAACACCTCCTACCGGCTGGGGCGTACGCTGAAGTTCGATCCCGTGAACCAGAAGGCGATCGGCGACGAAGAAGCCAACCGTTACCTGCGGGGCGAGGACCGCGGCTTTCGCGAGCCGTATACGATTCCGGAGAAAGTGTAGACCCCAGGTCGTGCTATAATAGTGTTCCCTGGTACAAGATTGCCCATTAACCATAGCCAATCACCCATTATCGGCCAGACGGTTTCTCACTATCGCGTGTTGGAGAAGCTCGGTGGCGGGGGTATGGGTGTAGTCTATAAGGCCGAAGACACTCGCCTTCACCGGTTTGTCGCCCTGAAATTTCTGCCTGACGCTGTCGCCCGGGATTCCCAGGCATTGGCACGTTTCCAGCGCGAGGCGCAGGCCGCGTCCGGCTTGAATCACCCCAACATCTGCACGATTTACGACGTTGGTGAGCACGACGGCCGGGCGTTCATCGCCATGGAGTACCTGGATGGCGTGACGCTGAAGCACCAGATTCAGGGCCGGCCCATCGAGTTGGAACGGCTGCTCGAAATCGCCATCGATATCACGGATGCCCTGGATGCCGCTCACAGCCAGGGCATCATCCATCGGGACATTAAACCGGCGAACATTTTTCTCACCAGACGCGGACACGCCAAGGTGCTGGACTTCGGTTTGGCCAAGGCCACCGCGGCGGGCAGCCTTTCCGAGCAGGATGCAAACTCGCAGACTCCCAGCGCCGCCAGCCCGTGGGAGTTGCATCTGACCAGCCCGGGGACGGCGCTGGGGACGGTGGCCTATATGTCGCCGGAGCAGGTGCGGGCCAAGGAACTGGATGCACGCAGTGAGGTGTTCTCCTTTGGCGTGGTGCTGTACGAAATGGCCACGGGGATGTTGCCCTTTCGCGGCGACACCTCCGGCGTCATCTTTGAGGCCATTCTTAACCGTGCGCCGCTGCCTCCGGTGCGACTGAACCCCGAGTGTCCCCCTGAGCTCGAACGGATTATTCTGAAGGCGCTGGAGAAGGACCGCCGGTTGCGTTACCAGAGTGCGGCAGAGTTGCGCGCCGACCTGAAGCGCCTGAAGCGTGACACCGATTCCGGTAGCACTGGGGCGACCGCTGCGCTGCCGGGTGCGGTCGAGGCGGAAAGCGAAACCCGCCCGCATCGTCATTGGCCCCCCTGGGCAGCGATATCCGGTGGTGCTCTCATTGCCGTCATGGTCGTTCTCGGGTATCTCCTGACCCGTCCTCTGCCCCCGCCGCGCGTGCTGCGAACCGTCCAACTCACCCACACCAACCGGCCGAAAAGCGGTGTGGTCACGGACGGCACGCGACTCTATTTCCTGGACAACCAGTTGGGGCCTGCGCAAACCTCCGCGACGGGTGGTGAGACGGTACCCATACCGACGTCATTAGTAATGGGGGACCTGGGCTGGCGCTACCTATACGATATCTCACCCGACGGATCGGAACTTCTGCTGCCTACCTTCCTAAATGAATCAACCCGCGAGGCACCGCTCTGGACTCTTTCGGTGCTGGGCGGCGCGCCTCGCCGATTAGGCAACCTCGAAGGCCACAGCGCCGCGTGGTCGCCGGACGGCAAGAGGCTTGCCTACTCCCAGGGGAACGAGATCTTCCTGGCGAACCGCGACGGGAGCGAACCAGGGCGGCTCTTGACAACGGCGGGAACGCCCGGCGACATCCGCTGGTCGCCCGACGGAACGATTCTGCGTTTTACCCTGAGTGATTCCCAAACCAATAACCGCTCCCTTTGGCAAGCCTCGACGGATGGATCGCACCTTCATCCCCTGCTTCCGGGTTGGAACAACCCACCCAACGAATGCGGTGGCAACTGGACGCCGGACGGAAGGTATTTCGTTTTCGAGGCGACACGCGAGGGGACGGCGAACGTCTGGGCCCTGCGCGAAAACGCCGGCCTTTTCCGGTCTAACCGCCGCGAGCCCGTGCAGTTGACCACGGGGCCAATGAATATCGGTGACCCCGTCCCGAGCCGAGATGGCAAGAGGCTCTTCGTTGAAGGGTGGCAATCCCGGGGAGAATTGGTGCGCTACGATGCGAAATCGGGGCAGTTCGTGCCTTACCTTTCGGGAATCTCGGCGATGGGACTCGACTTCTCGCGGGATAAAGAGTGGGTCGCCTACGATGACTATGTCGATAACACCCTGTGGCGAAGCAAGGTGGACGGAACCCAAAAGCTCCAACTTACTTTCCCGCCCATGCAGGCCTACCTGCCTCGATGGTCGCCGGACGGCCAGCAGATCGCCTTCTTTGGTGGGCCGCCCGGCGAACCCTTTCAAATCTACGTTGTGCCCGCCGCGGGAGGCTCACCCGAATTGCTCTACCACCGTGAGATGAACCTGGCGGACCCCAACTGGTCGCCCGACGGCAAATCGCTGGTCTTCGGCGGAAATGCGCCGAGCAATCAGGGATCAGCCATCTACGCCCTCGATGTGAAGACGCGAAACGCCTCGAAACTGGCCGGGTCCGATGGCCTGTTTTCTCCCCGCTGGTCGCCGGATGGACGCTACATCGTCGCCATTACACTGGATTCTCTCCACTTCATGCTTTTCGATTTTACGACTCAACAATGGACTGAGCTCGCCAAAGCCGAGGGTTTCTTAGGGTATCCGAATTGGTCCCGAGACGGGCGCTATGTATATTTCTTGGGGATTCTCGACAAGGAAGAGGGCTACTTCCGCGTGCAAATCAGCGACCGCAAAATCGAGCGTACCCTCAGCTTGAAAGGGTTTCAGGCGGCTCTCGGACCCTTCGGAAACTGGAGCAGCCTCGGCCCGGACGAATCTCCGTTGTTTGTCCACGACGCCAGCATCCAGGAAATCTACGCCCTGGACTGGGAAGCCCCATAACTCCCACTCACAGCTCCGACTCACGCTTCCGGGACCACTGGCGTCCCGTGAGCTTCCGACTTGCCATTGTCGATGCCGATGTGCGAAGCACCTTGGAGTGCGGCGGCTCGACGCCGCCTTGTTCTCCCTCCTCGGTGTTATGCCAAGGCGGCGTCGAGCCGCCGCACTCCAAGGTGCTTCGCACAGCTATTTTCATGAGCAGCCGTGAATTGCACTGCGGCTAGGGACCTAGGGAAATCTACCGGCTACGTCACCGGAAATGTAGAAACTCCAGGGGTACGGCTTGCCGTACCCTATGAGTTCGGTGGCGCGACCAGGAAGAGGGTACGGCAAGCCGTACCCCTACAGCCGCCTGTAACAAGAACCTCATAAACGAGAGGCATAATATTGCTTCCGATCTTCATATAAAATATCTGGAATTCCTGAGGAGCCGGCATTACCCAGAGAGTTATTTGCAGTACTTTCGCACGGTGTGAGGTCTCTTATCCCCACCACGTTTCGCCCGGCATCAAACGCGTGCGGACGAAGTCTTCGTTGAGTTCCAAGCCGAGGCCCGGCTTCGCCGAAACTCGGTACTTCCCGTCCTTGATCACGGGGCCGTCGTAGAGGATGAATTTTTCCCAGTCTTCCGGAAGCATCCGGCCGGGCGAGAATTCCTGGGCACGAAAATCCCGAATCGCCGCGGCGCAATGGGCCGAGGCCAGCGCCCCGACGGGAGTGGAAGCGATGTGCGCACAGACGGGAATGTCAAACAGCTCCGCCAAGTCGGCGATCTTCTTCGACTCCAGCAGCCCGCCGGCCTTGGGGATATCGATTTGTACGAGGTGGCAGCCCTGATTCAAAATGAAGGGCATGAAGCCCTGGCGCTTGTAAAGGTTCTCTCCGGTCAGGATCGGCACCGGCGATTCCGCCGTCAGCTTGCTCCAGGAGGGCGAATAATACGGCGGCATGGGATCTTCCAGCCACATGGGATTGATGGGCGCCACGGCCCGCGCCAGTTCGAGCGCGTCAGTCCAATCGAACTCCCAGTGGCAGTGCACGGCGATGTCGATATCCTCCCCGACCGCCTCACGCAATTGGCCAAAGCCCTTCCCGATGCGCGAGAGGTCCTTGGGCGTCAGGTGACCGGTAACCGGATCGTGGCCGGGTTCGCGGCTCTCGGGGTCATACTTTTTGGGAAAGGCATCCGCATCCGACTTGATGGCCGTGATGCCGAAAGGGTGGCTCTTGAGCGCGGCCGCAAACTCGCGGCAGGAGGCGGGGTCGAGCATGTCCTTGGGCCCGGTGGTCCAATAGGCGCGGACTCCATCGCGATACTGTCCGCCCAGCAGCTTGCACACCGGGACTCCGAGAATCTTACCCGCCAAGTCCCACAGGGCAATTTCCACGCCGCTGATCGCGGTAACCGTCACTCCCGCCTGTGAACCCGCCCCACCTGTGGAACGGACCATTTCGGTGTAAAGCGGTTCGATGTCGAGAGGGTCCTGGCCCACGACGAGCTTGTGCAGGTAACCCAGGATCACATCTTTAACCCCGCGACCCCAGTAAGCTTCGCCGATTCCTGAAATCCCACTGTCCGTCTCGATTTTCACCAGGTTCGTTTCGGTGTGCGCCTGGACGAACATGGCCTTCACATCAGTTATCTTGACCTTCTTGACTAGGGGCGCAGCCATGGCTCGATAGCCGGAGAGAACCGCTGCGGCCGGAACCGTGGCGGCAAGTCCTTTCAGAAAGTTTCTTCTAGCCGTTGGTGGCATCGTTATTGATATCCTCCCTCCACCTTGATACCAAAATTGACTTTTCCATGGGGAAAGCGTTTCTGGAGGGCAGGGAGTTTCCCCAGATTTTTTGCCCTGACGCTATATCCAGCCGGAACATCGATCTGATAGGTGAGGGCGTCCGCGGTTTTGGTCCAACGCATGAACACGAAACCCTCCGGCGTGGGAACGCGTCCCTCGCACCAATTCAGGGACAAATCCGTAAAGCGCAGGTGGACCTCCTTGCGAACCATGTCCACCTTATAGAGGCCGAGAATATCCCGGTAAAGCGCCGTCACGATGTGCGCTTCAAAAGCATGGTTCATGCTGGCTTCATTGCTGGTGTTCTCCCACAGGGTGCCGCTGAGTTCGGCCATGTAGAGCAGGTTGGAAATGGCTTCGCGCGCCAGTTGGTCCGTCAGGCCGGCGCGCGACAGCAGATCCTGCCGCATGACGTTGCCCATGAAAGCATTGGAGGGAGGGATGTCCGGATACGCTCCTGTGGTGTGCCGCTGCGGGCCGAACTCACTGCGCAGCGTATCCCAAAGCTGGGGATAGGTTTCCGGAGAGGCAACGTCGAAGAAGAATGCGTAGTACTGGCACGTTTCCGTACGGTTGTGGGTGGGAACGAGTTTCCCTTCCTGGCGCACCGCATTGTCGACGAAGAACTGACCATCGTAGGACTGGCGCCGGATGACTTCCCGCAGTGCTGTGGCCTGCTCCGCAAATTGCGGCAAATGGTAAAGCCGTCCCGCCGCCGCGAGCGCCGCCGCATAGAGCATATTGGTGGGATAGTTCAAGGGCTGCACATAGTCGTTGGATTTTGACCACTCGACAAAGACCCAACCCTTCAGATCCTGAAGCAGGCCATCGGCATTTTGGAAGGGCCGGAAGTAGTCGAACAGTTTGAGCACGCGTGCCCGAAGGCCCGCAACCATCTCCTGATCCCCGCTGCGCTCCAGGTATTGCTCCAGTTGAATGACGAACCAGAGAGGCCATTGGGTCACGAACAGTCCGCCCAGATGGTCCGAGGGATAGCACATGGGCAATACCCCATCGGGAATATCCGGGAAGTGATCGGGCAGAAGATAATTCTCAAACAAATTCTTCTCCACCTTCGTGTGCCCGCTGAGGAGGGGAGCCGCACTCGCCGAAAATACCGGATCGCAAAGCCACCCGGCGCGCTCACGGCTGGGCTCATCCTGAAAGGTATCGAGGGCATTGGCGCGATAGCATTCCCGGCCCGCCGCGAATAGCTCATTAAGTCCCGCATGGCTACAGTTGAAGTGAGCGGTCCAGACATCGGGAGCCGCGTATTCGCGTAGGTAGACGTGGTCGACTTCGCACTCTCCGGTGAGAACCATCAGCTTGAGGAACTGGAGTCCATAGGGCTCGAAGGTCTCGAGATGGTACGCGCCGGGGGCCAGCGTGTAGGCGACCACATTGACGCACATGAGGCGCTTGAAGTCCACGTCGCCATCCACCAGGGTCTCATCGAAGGTGAAATAGAGCTTGGTGGGGGTGTGAGCCGTCACATGCGCGCCGAAAAATCCGGGCAAATCGGTACCAAAATCGAGGGTCTTGAACTGGCCTGCGCTGAGGCGTAGAGGCCGATCCGAGCGATAGGGCTCATCGATACGTTTGTTGATGGTGGTCGCCGTCTTTTGCAGCTCGAGGTAGGGAATCTCGGTGAGTTCTGCCTCCGTGTAACCCAGAAGAGTCGGCCCGATCGTGGCGGCCGAGGGAATGGAGTGGTCCTCCGCCAGACTCTTCGGAGGCGTAGCGCCCCACTTGAACTCTCCTTCAGCGGCGATCATTTCCGGCTGGCGTTTGGCGTAGTCGGGGTAGGGAACACCGCGCGGGATGTATTTTCGGGGAGGGAAAACCGCGCAGTTCACGGGCTCCATGGGAGCGTTGGGGTGCTTGCGCCAGGCCGCGGATTGCGAACCCAGGTGATACACCTCGGAGAAAGTGCGCTGAAAGGTGTAGCGTTGCACTTTCTGCACGCGCTCGGGAAGAATTTTGGCCTCAAAGGGCTGCCCGGCTCCTGCGGTGGAAGCCAGCACCTCCGAATCCGTTGCCACTTCGGCCTGAAGGAACGAAGGTTGGTCCAGAACATAAAAACTGTTGATGTTGTAGCCAGCCACTTCGACGCAGACCAAATTTCTGCCCCCCACCAGCCGCGGAGTAATATCCCAGAGGTCAACCCGGAAGTAGTCCTTGGGGCCGCGAGCCGGTCCCCAAGCGTGGAACTCTCCATTCAGATAGACCCGGTAAAATGTGCAACCGGCCATGCGCAGATAAATATGTTCGCCAGCGGGGGCTTCAAAAACCGCGCGGAATCCCACCCAGAGATTCATCTCTTTTTCCCGCCCCCGCGGCCAGATGGGCTTACCCGAGCGAAAAGCAATTTCGGAGGCGGCCGGGGAATTTTCCCGCCCTGTTTTCTCCTCCATCCGAGCCGGCATATTTCCCGGTAGGGCAATCGAGGCAACCGTTGCCGCCACCGAGCTGCTCAGAAAGGTCCGACGTGTCAAGGGTTCTATTTTTTTCCGATATTTCAAAATGCAACTCCTTCAAGCACCGGCGTCTGGTCCCTTCAGCTTCGATAGAAGTGCCGCCTCTCCGGTGTAATAAAGCGCCGTCGAAGCTGGTGGCAGCGTCACCCGAAATTCGCTGGTTAGCCGCGCCAGCGTGCAGCGTGCAAAGAGGTCGTAGACTTCCTCCACCTGCCGCGGAAGGCGGAAGGTCCGATCACCTCCCGCCACCGTGTGGACCGCCAAAAGATCCCGGGTCGCATACAATATGTCGCCATCACGGTTGTACAAATGAACGCCCGCAAAGCCCGCGATGCCACGCAACACGGGAGCAGGCAGATTGGGAGCGGCAACGTAAATCGAAGTCCATTGGGGGAAAATCTTGACGCCCATGCCCGGCTTGCAGTTACCCTGGGAAAACACCACTTGCCCCAGCACGCGGGCCTCCGGGTCCTCCAAGTAAAAGATTGGGCTCAATTTGTTGTTGGTTCCCCAGAACATGTCCTGGGGCAGACCGGCGGTGATGGGGTGGGTGAAATCGACGATGTGCAGGAGGGGTCCCCAGGGTTGCTTCCCCATGCCAAACTTGAACCCCGTCAAATCCTGCATGGATTCGAGCGAAGGCTCATCTTCGAGGTATCCGGGCGCATAAATCCAAAGTGCCACGCGGCCGTCCTTGCGCAGCTCCGAATTCATAGCTTCCCGACGGCTTGGGCCCAGATGCACGGGGTTGAGGAAAATATAAAGTTTATAGGGTTTTAAACGCCTATCAATGAAATCCTGCAATAAGTAAACGTCAAAAGGCGCGCCGGTCCGCGGCAGGCCCCAAAGGCGCTGCTGGAAAATCAAGGGGAGGTCCAGATTCATTCGGTTGGATTCATAGAAAAAGCTTTCGTCATCCAACAACACGACGATTTCAGCGCTGGGCGCGCGGTCGGTTTGAAGGAGAAACTCACCCAATTCCCGAAAGTTTCTTAGCCAGGGCGCAAACGCCGGCTCGCGGGCGGGATCGATCGATTCAAACAACCACCACATGCCCTGGCCGTGGGTGACCACCTGAGAAAAGTTGCGCTGCAATAGGGCGACACTTTCGGGAAGGGAATTGACGTGTCCGTATTCAAGGTCGTGGCTGATGTGCGTCCTCGTGTCGTCTTCGATGATGCAGAGCTTGCCGTGCAGCCGCGCCGACTCGGCGGGTTGCATGGCAGGCGCGTCACCCCCGATGCCGCGAAACCCATAGCTGTAAGGGCAAACCAGGAAGTCCACGTAGGGTGATTCGAGAACCCGTCGCAGGCCCAAATGACCGCTGCGCTGAGTGGTGGAATAATCGCTATCCGGCCTCTCCCCGAAGAATCCCCCATTCCATGACAGTTCCATCAAATAGCCATAGAAGGCGCCCGCCAGCTTCGTCCCGTCCGTCGCCTCCTTCACGGTGCGGCAAAAATCGATAACCAGGTCAGCGCTCCGATCCGCCAGGCACTGGTAGTAGTCGATGACGTTGCGTTCGCGCGCCGGATCGCGGAATGTGTAAAGCCGGGCCTGGAGTTGTTCGTCCGCAGAGGGAATCTCGGCCATCTCGAAATTGATCGCGGGATTGTGCCAGGCGGCGCGGAACTCGGCGGGGTCGGCGTGGTAAGTGTGACGGAGCCAGGAGCGGAAGTGCCGCCTCATCGGCTCACTATAATCTCCGCAGAGCGCGGACATGGAGGTCTCGCCCTTCACCCATTCTCCGGTGTGCCCGGCGCCGGGCTGAAAGGCCGTGATCCGATCGATGAGGCCGGTGCGCCGGAGGTGAGCGACGAAGGCCTTGAGGAATTCGTTCACTTGCTTCCGCCATACTTCCGAAGCAAAGGACTGGCCGACCGGCCTGCCGTCCGACGCGATCTCGCACTCCCCTGGGTTAGCCTTCATCCACCAGTCGCCCGGCTGGAATTCGAAATGTAAGCGCAGATGGAAGCGGGCCCGCGGGTCAAGGTCGATAATCCTCCCGAAGCGGGCTTCTACCGTGGAGAAATCGAAAGGGTCGATGCTCTCTGCATGGGGCCCGACCCATTCGAAATCCTTCCCGGCGTCGAAGGAATAAATGTGAATCCCCGCCTCGGCCACGGCGCGGGCATGTTCGCCATTCCGCCAGCCTTCTTTCGAAGGAGTGCTGACCCAGCACATTCCCGCGAATGTGGGCTCACCGTTGAGGAAGAGTGTCGGGGTTCCATTATGGAATTTAACCTGGGCTACCAGCGGATTGTTCGGTAGGTTCGTCACGCCCCCCGAATTCTGTGGGCCTCTACTAACCAGTTCGGTCATTCCCGCAATCGATAGAGGAAGCGCTTTTAGAACATCGCGTCTCTGCATGGAGGCTCCTCCGCCGACAACATACCATGGAACGCAGTGAGTCCACTCTAACTTCCCGTTGGGGTGCGCGACATCGAAGTGGAAGCCGGCAGAGCGCGGGCGTCGCACGTGTGTTCCGTCATGACCGGGATGGCCATGCCAGCGTGGGGAACTTGGCCCCAAACGATGCACTGCGTCATTGCTTGCCGTCCCCCGCTCCAGTATAATTATTATTTACAGCGAAACTCTCAACGGAGCGAAACGCAATGGCGGAGAAAGACTTGGTTCTTACTATAGCCAAGCTAGTTGACGAGATGCGAAAGGCGGGGATTCCACCCACCGAGCAGGATTTGAACCGCCTAGCGGCTCAAGTTTCAAATGGTTTCAAGGCTAGGAAGGGGGAAGTTGCGCTCTTGCGCCTTTCCTCCGATGCGAGGACGCTGAGTTTTCTCTTTCCCATCAAACTCTCGGTGATTGGCGCCATTCCCATGACCACCACACACTCGTTGGCCGCCAAGACCATCCGCGAAAAACGCGGTGACATCGTGAACAATTTCGCCAACTATAAACACCCCACGGTTTTTGAAGCTGTCGACCTTGAAGACCACGAGAAAGCTGTGCCCATCCAGAAAATTATGAGTTCGCCGATGATCGTGGAGGGGAAGGTTGTGGGCGTGATCCAAATCAGCCGCAAGGCCTGGCCTGGCCAGCCCGTCGGTCCTGACTTTACACAGGCGGACCTGGCGCAACTCGCCACCGTGGGTTCGATCCTGGGGAAGTATCTTTCAGAGTTACCCGCCCCTTCGATGATCCGGTCCAAGAGTCCCGCGAAAGCCTAACATGAACAATATCCGCGTTCGCTTTGCGCCCTCACCCACGGGGTACCTTCACGTGGGGGGGGCGCGCACGGCGCTTTACAACTGGCTTTTCGCGCGTCACATGGGCGGGGTTCTGGTTCTCCGCATCGAAGATACGGATGTGGACCGCTCGAAGCCCGAACTCACCACCGGAATACTGGAAAGCCTGGAATGGCTCGGCCTCAATTGGGATGAAGGTCCGATCTATCAATCCCAGCGCCTCGATCGTTACCGCGAGATGGCCTTGAATCTCGAGCGCTCGGGGAACGCCTACCCTTGTTTTTGCGCGCAGGAGGAACTCCAGGCCAAACGCGCCAAGGCGGAAGCCGAACGCCGCCCGTGGAAATATGACGGCGCCTGCCGGGTGCTTACTCAAACGGACCGGGAGCGGTTGCGGGCGGAGGGCCGTCCCGCCGCGGTGCGCTTCCGCGTGCCGGATTCCGGCTGCACCAGTTTCGAGGACCAGGTCTTTGGCCACATTGAAGTCGAGCACCGTGACCTGGAGGACTTTGTGCTCCTGCGCTCGGACGGACATCCGACCTACCACCTCGGGGTGGTGGCCGATGATCTTGATATGCACATCACGCACGTGATTCGCGGCGCCGACCACATTTCCAACACTCCGAAACAGATTCTGATGTATCAGGCGCTGGACGCACCCGTGCCGATCTTCGCGCACCTGCCGCTGATTCTCGGACCGGACAAACAACGCCTGTCGAAACGGCACGGAGCGACCTCGGTGGGCGCCTATCGCGAGCAAGGGATTCTGCCGGAAGCCTTGGTCAATTTCTTGGCCTTGCTCGGCTGGACGCCTCCCGGCCAGAGGGAAATTGTGCCGATCGGGGAGATGATTCGCGACTTTGATCTCGCGGCTGTTTCCAAAGCGAATGCTGTCTTCGATCTCGAAAAGCTGGCGTGGATGAACACTGAGTACGTGCGTCACCTGCCGGTCGAGCAGTTGCTGCCACTGGTCGAGAGGGAATTGGCGGAAGCGGGACTAAGGGGGCGGGACACGGGACACGGGACACCGGATACGGGAATAGGGACTTGGGAGCGCGAGAGTTTTAAACAAAGTGTTCTGCTGCTTCAATCGCGGGCGCGGACGCTCAAAGACTTTCCTGGCGCCTTCCGTGCATTCTTCACCGACGAATTCGCTTACGATCCCGATGCCGTGAAAAAGTATTGGAAAGACCCGGCGCTTTCAGCCCTTCTCGACACTCTCGCTGAGCGTCTGGCGGCAACTGAGCCATTCGATTTGGCCGGGACGGAGAGGACTCTACGCAACTTGGCGGAAGAAAAAGGCGTGAAGGCCGGCTTGCTGATCAACGCCACGCGCGTAGCGCTAACCGGTCAGGCCGTGGCGCCGAGCCTGTTTGAAGTGATGATGGCGCTGGGGCGCGATCGGGTCACCTCCCGCCTCCGCAGCGCGGCGGCTAAATTGCGGCGAGTTTAGGCGCCGCCACTGAGCTTTTTGATGATGGACTTGGCCAGTCCCTCGTGAATTTCATTGTGGCGGGGAACAGGTTGCGAGTTCTTGGTTTTCGGATTGGTGTACCAGTCGTGTCTCGCCCCGTTGCGGACCAGGACACAACCGATTTCCTCGAGCTTTTTGATGAGGTCGCGTCTTCTCAATCCGCCAAGACCAGCTTTTCAACCTTTCGGATGTACGGGATCTCCCCCGATTGCAGATCCCGCAACAAATCCTTCAGATTGCTGATTAATTCTTCTTTGGAAATTCCCTGAGTCTGGTAATCGGGATAGTCATTGAGGAACCCAAGAAAGTAGTCGCCGTCTTGCCAATATGTAAAACTCGCGCTTTTCATTTTAGGCTCCCAAAAGCTATCGAGCAGTGACGAGTGAAGAGTGACAGGTGGCGAGCCAAAATGCCCTTGCTTGTCACTCGTCACTTGTCACTGCCCTTTGACGTCACCGATTTTCTTCTTCAGGGCCTGGTAGGTCTCCACGGCTACGATGGCGGCGGCGAAGACTGCACCGACCGTTGTTAGCACCTCCGTGGCGCCTTTCAAAAACCTCAGCAGTTTCCCCATGCTTTCGCTCCCCCGATCGGCAGCCATACGCCCTCCGGTAAGCCTTCATTATACCGTTCCAAGCCCAGAAATGTCGCGTGTACACCGTGCGCGGTTATTTCCAGCAAGCCGCAACAGCGTGGTAATGAGAACCGTTTCTTACCCGCACTACCAGGGTTAAAGAAGACCTTGCCGCCCAGAATCAACGCGCAGGGCTCATGGCTGTGACCAAAAACCACCACCTGGCACTCATCCGGAAGATTTTCCAGAAACCGGCGGCAGTGCTCAGCCGGTTTCCCCGCGAGGGAGGCGGTCCGGGCCCAATCGCGCAATGCGGACTGTGGCTTGGGCAGTTGGTGCACCATATGGATTTCGGCGCTACCAAACCGCCGCGTGAGCGTGGGCGCGAGCCCCAGCGCAGGCGAATCGACATTGCCCCGCACCGCCTGGACCGGCGCAATGGTACGGAGTTGGTTGAGCACAGCTTCGGATCCTACGTCCCCGGCATGCAAAATTCCTTCGACACCCTGTAACACTGAGGTGAGATGCGGATCAAAATATCCGTGCGTGTCGGAGAGGACGCCAATTCGCATAGGAGCCAGGAGTCAGGAGCCAGGAGTCAGAATCGAAGCTCAAAATTCGAAAGTCGAAATTCGAAAACTCGTGCGCGAGCTTTTGAATCGCGAGTTTCGATTTTCGAGTTTCGGTCACTTCTGGCTTCTGACTCCTGGCTCCTGACTCCTGATTTCCGATTCCTCCGCGACGATCTTTTCCACCAAATCTTTGCAAACCGGGCAAGTGGGATGGTTAATTCGGCAGGCAGCGATGCTGGTGTTACAACCGCAAGGGCAGGGCTCCATGTTCAGGCGAAGGAGCACATGATTGCGTTGTGCCTTCGTGAGTTTACTCAAGTCGACGCCCGGCACTTCCGTCGCGTCCGACGGGACGAAGTCGAGCTTGGTCTGAGAACAGCCAGCCGGCACCGTTCGAAGGGGGGCCGGCTCAAACTTCGCGCGGCCCGGAGCCATGGCCCACACCAATCCCGCCAGCAAGATCAGGCTCAGCGCCACCAACCCGGCGGGACTGCGGGGTTTTCCATCCGGGGCCGCCGGTTGCGGAACACTATTCGAATTTGATTCGTTGGAAGACATCGGATTCCACGGGTTTCAACGGCACGTTGCGAGGTACAATTTTTAGGGTCACGGTCAGCGGTACACTGGTGGGTGGCAGGCAGGCGTGATCGTTGCATGCCTGGTAACCAAACTTCGCCTTCAACATATACGTTCCTACGGGCACGCTCCTCCCGGTTTGCAGCAAAACGCCCACCACCACGGTGCTTTCATACACGGAGAGCGGGACGTCAGAGAACGCGAATCTCTCAAGCGTTCCCTTCGGATACACTACATTTTTTACCGTGAACTGATCGCTGGGGTCCAGCTTGAGTTCGGTCGGGATCAAGTAATCCAGGGTGGGTTTGTGATCGTTGATGTGATAGCCGGCAGTCACCTGCGCCAACACGGCGAGTTTCAGCGGAGAATTGGCGTGGGCCGCGTCGGTGGCCATCACCGCATGGGCCTCCACAACGGAATTGTTGTTCTGCGCCCAGCCCAGGTTCGCTGCCAGCAGCGTCAATGCCCAGCCCCACAGAAGCATCCTCATATGCCGCAGCCTCACTCCTTCGTAAGTTTGAAATGCCACTCCTGTACTCACCATCTTCGGCCAGGTAATTTAGAACTTCACATCGACTTCCGCTATTTGGTAGCGCTGCCGGTGCTCTGGGTCTTGAGAAACGCCTCCAGTTGGTCTTTGGCAAGTTTTCGGCTGATGCTGCACCTGTAATCCACCTGACGGCATTTGAGCAAGGTCAGCTTACACCCGCAGTTGCATTGCTGGCTTTCCAGTACTTTCTTATAGGCGGTTTTCTGATCAGCGGTCAGTTTGGTTAGATCAATGCCGGGCACTTCCGAATTGATCGTTGCGGGGTTGCCCAATTCGATCTTGTCCTCGTTAAAAACTTGCCCCGCCGGATGAAAAATTTGGGGGTCGTCTGCCGGGCCGAGCGCCAGCAACTCTTTGATCTCCGTCTCGAAGACGCTGGGGTCATAGGCGCCCGAGTGCTTCGCATAGATGCGGCCGTCGCGCCCGATCACGAAGGTGGTGGGGAGTCCCGGCATGCCACCATAAAGCTCCCCCAGCCGATCGTTGCCGACGGCGACAGGATAATTCATGTGGAATTGGTTGTAGAAATCCACCACCGGTTCCGGGCTGTCGTCCATGGAGATACCGATCATCGTAAAGCCTTGGGCGGCGTAACGCTTTTGTAACTCAATGAAGCCGGGAATCTCCATTCGGCAAGGGCCGCACCACGTCGCCCAGAAATCCAGCACCACCACTTTTCCCTGGTAGTCACTCAACTTGAGCGGTTTGCCGGTGATGTCCGTCAGCGAGAATTCCGGCGCCAAGGGATGGTTCTCATCGCCTTTCGTTTGCGCCCGCACGGCGGGCGCAATCCAGTAGCGATTCACGTAGTACAAGCCAACAACAAGAGCCACGGCCAGCAGAGCGCCGGCGAGTAACTTGGATTTTGGGGGTCCTGGTTTCTCCTGGGGAGAATTCTCCGGGGCCTTTGATGCTTGGGGTATATTCTCAATTGGTGTCTGTTCTTCCACCGCCCACACCTCACTGTGATTTAACGCTTGGCGCGTCTCGGGACGGGCGCCGCGGCAACCGTCCGCGGCTTGCCGGCCGTAATTCCCCGGTTCGCCACCGGCCCCTGGTCGAACCTGCCTTGTGTCGCCGCGTCACGCGCTTGCGGAGCGCGCCGCCAATCACGGCGTCCGGGACCTGCGCTCAGTTCTTTGCCATGACGAACACCCCGCCATATGAGCACCGCGGCGATCCCTGCCAGCGCCAGAAGCGCAATGAATTGGGACGTCGAAAGCAGGTGGTGAAACACAAAGCCCCGGTCTTCGTCGCCGCGCAGGAATTCCAGAAAGAATCGCGCCACAGCGTACGCGCCCATGTAACCAAGGAAAATATCCCCATCCCGCTTTTTCTTGGGGAACCACCACAGTAACAAGGCGAAGATGGCAAAAGTTGTGATGGACTCGTAAAGTTGGGTGGGATGTAAACGCACCCCTAACGGGACCCCCCCAACTTCATTCGCAAAGGTACTGGTAAATACTACTCCCCACGGCGCGGTGGTGGCTTTGCCGTAATCGCAACCGGCGCTGAAGCATCCCAGCCGTCCCACGCTTTGGCCCAGGGCGACGCCGGGCGCCAGCACATCCGCCAGCTTCCAGAAGGAGAGTTTCTGCACCCGCACGTACCAGACCGTGAAGAAAAGCGCTGCCAGGAAGCCGCCGTAAAAAACCCCGCCCGCCATGAAGGTTGAAAAACTGAATATCTCGCCGAGATTGGCGCGGTAGTAGCTCCAATCGGTCAGGACCAGCAAGATCTTCGCGCCGACCAGCGCGACCAGGATCAGCCAGGTGCAAAAATCCAGTATCAGTGCGGAATCCAGGCCGGCGCGGCGGCCCAAGCGCATGGCGGTATAAATCCCGCCCAGGATGGCCAGCACCAGCAGGGTGCCGTAGGTGGGAAGGTGAAACCATCCGATGTTGATCAAAATCGGGTACAAACTTCTTCCTTGCTCGGAGGTTCTTAGGGGGATGCCGGAAGGGCGGGACTGAAGTCCCGCCCTTCCTACCCCGTCGTTAGCAATCCAGTTCCTACAGCGAAAACCGGTTCAAGAATGAAAAATACCCGGAAATAATCGTCAGCTTGTTAAAGGCCATCAGCGTGCCCAGCGCTATCAACAGGACGCCTGACGCTACTTCCACCGCCTGCAAGTGCTTGCGGAATCCTCCATAAAACTTTAGGAAGGTGCTCAGCCCAAGACTGGTAAGCAGGAACGGAATGGCGAGTCCCGCGGAATAAACTGCCAGCAGAAACATGCCCTGAAGCACTGTCTGTCGTTGGGCGGCAAGGGCCAGGATGGTTGCCAGAATCGGTCCGATGCAGGGAGTCCACCCGAAGGCAAACGCGAATCCGAGCAGGAACGCTCCACCCAGGCTGCGTCGCGGCGCACCCGTATCCAGCCGCGCCTCGCGATAGAGCAGAGGGATCTTTACCAGGCCAGTCAGGTGCAATCCGAGAATTATCACAATGATGCCGGCGAAAATGTTGAAGGTCGAGCGCTGCGCCAAGAGGAATTTTCCCACCCACGTTGCCGAAGCCCCCAGAATCACAAAAACCAGAGTAAACCCTATCACAAAGGCCAGGGAATTGCGCAGCACCCGGCGCAGAAGCTCTCCGCCGGCCTCTCTCTTCAGCTCTTCGACTGTGGCCCCCGAGAGCATCGAAATATAACCCGGGACTAGGGGCAGCACGCACGGTGATAGAAAAGAAACTATCCCCGCCACAAACGCGATGGGAATGCTCAATTCATGGGTCATGATTGGACCGTGCTCCTCACTCTATTAGACGCACCAAACCCTTTTGGGTGACGGAAGGGGCACGGGGATGCGGGTGCCAGTCTTCTCCCTTTCCATCCCCAGTATTTCCCCCGGGCCACCCGCTGGACACTATCCCCCTAACCGGGGTAGGGAATGGACACTCCACCCTTGTACCCGCTTCCTTCTCAAGTGTACCATAGCCCCGTGAATTGACGTTTGCCGATGTAGAATTGCCGATTGCCGATTTTCGATTGTTTTCTGTCGCCAAACGGGTATTAGAAAACCGGCCGTGAACCGGCGATTGCGAGGCTTGATTTTTATTTTTTCAATCGACAATTGAGATAAGAGAGGACCCAATTTGCTGCGCGCCGTTATCTTCGACTTTGATGGCATTATCGTCGACAGTGAACCGCTCATTTTGAAGTTGACCCAGGAAATGGCCGCCCTGGAGGGCTGGACTGTCAGCGAAGAAGAGTATTACCGCGACTACCTGGCGCTGGACGATCGCGGTATCATCGAACACCTATACGCCAGCCATGGACGACCTGTCGACGTCCGCCGGCGCGACGAGTTGGTCGCCTGGAAGAGCCAGCGCTACGAGGGAATCATCCGTGAGGGCCTGCCTCCCATGCCGGGCGCGGTGGAGTTCGTCACGGGAATGGCCGAGGAATACCCACTGGCGATTGCCAGCGGCAGCCTGCTTGTGGAAATCCACCACTTGCTCACCAAATTGGGCCTGCGCGAAAAGTTTTCCGTTCTGGCAACAGCGGATGACTGCCAGCGTTGCAAGCCCGACCCCGAGGTCTACCTCACGGCCCTCTTCCGCTTGCGGGCGCTGCCTAAATTCGGCAACCGATCGCTCCAGTCGGAGGAGTGCCTGGCCATCGAAGATGCGCCCTTGGGTGTCATCGCCGCACAGGCCGCTGGCTTCAAATGCCTGACGCTCGCCCACAGCCGGCCTCCCGGAGAACTCCAGCACGCGGATTTGGTTGCGTCGGAATTTGCCGACGTGGACATGCGCGACATCCGCGATTTGTTCCGCTGAAGGGTCATCTCCTCCGTCCCTTTTATGCGAACTTCGCTTCCGCATGGGTGCGGCCCCGCCGGGGCCATCCGCGAGTAGCCGCCTGACTGCCACTTGGATCGCCGGGGTTTTTGGCCGATGCAAGAAATTACCCACCGGCCGTTCTAACTTGTGAGCGTTCAGCTTGTTGAGGAGAAGGAGCGGGTGGTGACTCATTGCGAAGTGGCACGACCATCTTGGCCGTGACCGCCCACGGGCGGGGACGCCCGTGCCATTTCATAAATGGGTCACGACCAAGCGGCCCGGCTTTCTTTTCGGGCCGACAAGCGCTAGGCTGAGAGTTTCCCCAATGGGCATGCTGGTATCCCCGAATCGGGAAGGTGAATCATGATGAAACGACAAACCAGGGTGCGACTTTTCGTGGCCATGGTTCTGGCAGGGTGGGTCGCAGAGGCTCGGGCGCAGACGACGGTGACCTCTACCGAGCAGGACCAGAAGGAACTGGCGGTCACCGTTTATAATTCCAACGTGGCCCTGGTGCGCGACGTCCGCCGCGTGCGCCTGCCTGACGGCGCCATCGACCTGCGCTATATGGATATTGCCGCGCAGGTGAATCCGGCAACCGTGCATATCGTTTCCCTAACCGCCCCCAAGGAGCTCAACGTGCTCGAACAGGACTACGAGTATGATTTGCTGAGCCCCCAGAAGCTTCTGCAGAAATATGTCGGCAAGGAACTGACGCTGATTCGTGTCATCACAGAAAATAATTCCACCCGCGAAGTTCTCGTAAAGGCCGTGCTCCTGGCGGACAACGAGGGGCCGGTTTGGAGGGTGGGGAATGAAATTATCACCGGCATGGGGGCGGACCGCTACGTCTTCCCCGACCTGCCGGAAAATCTCTACAGTAAGCCGACACTCGTCTGGCTGCTGGACAATCGCAGATCGGGTGAACAGACGGTGGAGGCTTCTTACCTGACGAATCAGGTGAACTGGAATGCCGACTACGTGCTCACCATGCACTCCGATCAGAAGTCTGCGGATTTGAACGGCTGGGTCACGGTGGTGAATCAGAGCGGCGCGTCTTTCCGCAACGCTCAACTCCAGTTGGTGGCGGGGGAATTGAACCGCGTCGCGCCAATAAATGGCAGGCAGATGCGCGCGATGGCCTTGGAGGCGAAAGCCGCGGCGGCGCCGCAGTTCGAACAGGAAGCGATTTCCGAGTATCACCTTTACACGCTCGAACGCCACACGAACATTCAAAATAATGAAACCAAGCAGATCAGCTTGCTGACTGCGGCTGGCGCGTCAGTGGAGAAAGTCTTTGAGGTAGACGGCCAGCAATATTACTACCAGAACCCCCAGAGCCCCGGCCAACCCACCAAAGAGCCGGTCAAAGTTCTGATCAAGTTCAAGAATGCGGAGGCCAACTCGCTGGGGGTTCCGCTGCCGGCCGGAACCGTGCGGGTCTACCAAGGAGATTCCAAGGGCCGCGTGCAATTCATCGGTGAAGATCGCATTGATCACACCCCCAAAGACGAAACGGTGAGCCTCCACATCGGCAACGCCTTTGACGTCGTTGCAGAGCGCAAGCAGACAGATTTCCAACGTCTCGGCTCGCGCAACGTGGAGGTGGAGTATGAAATTTCCCTTCGTAACCACAAGTCCGATCCCATCACGGTCTTCGTTAATGAACCCATCGGAGGTGATTGGACGATACTCAATTCGACCTACAAATTCGAAAAGACGGCCGCCTTTGCGGCGCGCTTCACCGTCCCAGTCGCGGCCGACGGCGAAGCGCTATTAAAGTACCGCGTGCGGATTCATTGGTAGAGCTGGTTTGGAGGAATTAATCAGAGGTGCGCGCGCGGAGCTTGTTGGCGGCAAGAGTTAGACCGGAATGAAATGTACAGAGTTCAATTCTGGCTGGATGCACGCGGCGCCGCGGGGCTGTTGTGCACTGCGGCACGGGAGCGGGTTGGGGACTTGCCTTCACGGGCTCCGCAGCCCGGGGAATAACGCCCGAAAGCCAGGACAGGATACGAAAATAGAATTCCGCCATGCGTTCCTGCTCAACCGTTTGCATTTGCAGGGAATCATTCCTGACTATGCTGGCCCGAGATCCGCGGTCAGCCACGATGCTGAAGAGTGACACCACACCCGCCAGGATTAGTATTAGAAATGGGAGAGGTAGAAATCGCTTATTCTGCATAAATTTCCAACCACCTGATTCTGTTTTCTTGTTGGTGAATTCTAAACTCTAAAATCAAACTCCCTACACTTAATCTGACGCTTCACATTGGATTTAGTTACCCAGAGGCTGAACATTTGAAGTCAAAGTGGTTAGATGCCAACGCGCGCGGAAGGGTTTCTCGGGGTGCGAGGGGCCCAACACCGCTAAAGAATCAACATGCAATCTCCGTAGCTGTAGAACCGGTAGCGTGCTTCCACGGCATGATGGTAAGCGCGCAGCAGGAAGTCTTTTTGCGCAAATGCGGAAACCAGCATCAGCAGCGTGGATTGAGGAAGATGAAAGTTGGTCAGCAGTCCGCGAATAATCCGGAATGGGAATCCGGGAGTGATGAACAGGCGCGTTTCGCCGCGGCCGGGTGCGATGCTTCCGCCGTGTTCGCTGGCCACACTTTCAAGCGTGCGGACACTCGTTGTTCCCACGGCGATGACCCGCCGGCGCTCGTCGAGGGCCCGGTTGATGGTTGACGCGGCGGCTTCTGAAATCTCGTAGCGCTCGGCTTCCATGTGATGGTCTTCAATTTGTAGCGCTCGCACCGGCTGAAAAGTCCCCAATCCCACGTGCAGCGTGATCTCGCAGGTTTCCACGCCGCGTACCGCGAGCGCGCCGAGAACCCGCTCGGTAAAATGCAGTCCCGCGGTTGGCGCCGCCACCGCCCCCCGCACTTTGGCATAAATCGTCTGATAGGTGGCGCGGTCGCTCGACTCATCGGGGCGATGAATGTAGGGTGGCAAGGGCACGTGGCCCAGCCGGTCAAGGGTTTCTTCAATCGTTCCCGTCCGCGCCCGCAGCCGCGCCCGGCGCACGCCGTACTCGCCTCGACCCAGGATTTCCGCTTCCAATTCGTGGTCGCCAAACACCAGCACTTCACCCGTTCGCACCTTGCGTCCGGGGTGGACCAATCCCTGCCAAACGTCTTCGCTTTCCTGCCGAGTCAGCAGGAGTTCGGTCTCGCCCGTCAGGAACCCACGCTGGGCGGGATTGTTCTTTCCCACCGGCTGCGCGGTAATTCCTCGCCGCCGGCCCAGCAGGCGGGCGGGGAAGACCTTGGTGTTATTGAAGACCAAGAGGTCATGCGGCTGAAGGCATTGAGAAATTTCAAGAAAAGCCTTGTCTTCCCATCGCTCTGCCGCGCGGTCGAGCACCATCAGGCGCGAAGCATCGCGCTCGGCCAAAGGGCGTTGGGCAATAAGTTCGGCGGGAAGCGTGTAGTCAAATTCTTGCAGTAGCATGCGGAAGCAATTATGAATTATGAATTCTGAATTGTGAATTATGAATTCGTTTTGCTAGAGTAAAAACATGATCGCGCCCACCGTCATCATCACGAAACGTGGTATCGAGCGGCTCGCCTCCGGGCACCCCTGGATTTACCGTTCCGACGTCATCACTTCGGAGGGAGTCGAGCCGGGCGTGGTGCGCCTCATCGATCAACAGAATCACTTCTGGGGGCAAGCTCTTTACAGCAGCCAATCGCAAATCGCGCTGCGCTTCCTGACTCGCTACGCGCGGCCCATTGACGCTGCTTTCCTCACCGAGCGAATTCGCGCCGCCGCCGCATTCCGCCGCCAGGTGGCCGCCGGGGAGCAGGCTTACCGGTTGGTTGCTTCGGAAGGTGATCTGCTGCCCTCACTTGTCATCGACCGTTATGGCGATTGCTTGGTCATTCAAACCCTCAGCCAGGGGATGGACCGGCTGAAGTCCACAATAGTTGAGATCCTGCGAAAGGAATTCGCACCGCGTGCGATCCTTGAACGCAACGATGCCGCCGTGCGCGCCCTCGAGGGCCTGCCGGAGCAAACCGGCCTGCTGGCGGGGGAAGAGGTCGGCGAAGTGTTGGTGGAAGAAAACGGCGTGAAGATGTGCTTCGATTTGCTGCACGGGCAGAAGACCGGCGGGTTTCTCGACCAGCGCGAGAATCGCGCCGCGGCGGCGAATTATGCGTGCGGGCGAGCCCTGGATTGCTTTACCTACACGGGCGGATTTGCCCTCGCGCTGGCGCTCCGTTGCGATTCGGTTCTGGGCGTGGACTCCTCGGGGGAAGCCTTGCGGCAGGCGGAGCGAAACCAGGGTCTGAACGGATTCACCAACCTGCAATGGAAGGAAGCGAACTGCTTCGATTTTCTTAAAGCCGCCGACCAGGAAAGGCAGCGTTTCGACATGGTAGTGCTTGATCCTCCCGCCTTCGCACGGCAGAAATCCACTCGAGAACCGGCTCTGCGCGGCTACAAAGAATTGAACCTCCGCGCAATGAAAATTCTGAACCCCGGTGGTTATTTGATTACTTGCTCGTGCTCGTTTCACGTCAGCGAGGCCGACCTGCTGGAAGTAAACGCGAGCGCCGCGCTCGACGCCCACCGCACCGTCATCGTCGTCGAACGCCGCACCCAGTCGCGCGACCATCCCATTTTGCTCACCGTTCCCGAGACGCATTACTTGAAATGTTTGATCCTTCGGGTCTTATGAAAAAATGGGCCTGGGCTACCGGCCTCGGAATCGCCGTTACCATAGTGAATTTCTGTTAGAATTCATTACCTGGACGCGATGGATGAGGACATCCTCACATGGCTGAAACAGCGGCTTTAGATGCTATACTTGAGAAAGCCCTAGCTTTCCTTCAGCAACGTATCCGCATCGATGCGGCCTACCTCTTCGGTTCTCAGTTGGCAGGAAACACTCACCCTTCCAGTGACATCGACTTGGCAGTCTTTTCGCCTGATGTCGAGAACATGAGGTTTATGGAGCGGGTCCGTCTCGGGTCGGAACTCGCGTTGGAATGCCACTCGGACGTAGAACTTCACCTTTATTCTTCCCACGCCCTTGTTGATGCCCGACCCACCAATTTTGCAGGATACATCATTACGCACGGCAAACGCTTGGTGTAGCAGGCTTTTCGTTGCTGAATGGGGGACGAACCGCGAACCTACAAAACACATCCGCGTTGGACATGCTTCAAGATAGGCAACGAAATGCCATATTCGATGCTGGTCCTAAATATGGTTATGATGAGTCATCATGGAAACAGCGCGTAAGATCACCGTCGAGGTACCGATCGAGCTTCTTGAGAAGGCGCAGAGAGCGAGTGGCGCCGGAATCACCCAGACCGTCCGTAGCGGCCTTCGCCTGTTAGCGGCGTCGCGGACTTACGATCGCCTGCGCCAACTCCGAGGCACTGTTCGTTTCACGCGCACGTTGGCCGAACTGAAGGCCGACCGATGATTTCCTACCGGTAGATTTCTTTGCGGTGTCCAACGCGCAGAACGAGCACGACAAGCCGGGCGTCTTCGATTTTGCAGATGAGCCGGTAATCGCCGACGCGGTATTTCCAAAACTCGCCCAGCCGCGATCCCTGCAGTGCTTTACCGATGCTGCGGGGATCGTCTAGCTTTGTTACCCGTTCGTGAAGGAACCTTAGGATACGCTTGGCGTGCTGGGCGTCGAGTTTGTCCAGCGCCCGGTCAACCTCGACGGACAGCTCAACGTTCCAGGCCATGACGCTTCATTACGTTTTTCAAGGGAATGGTCTGCGCCTCGCCAGTGCGGATGCGTTCCAGCGCACTTTCGGCCAGGTACATGTCCTCGAGATCTTCGAGGTGCTCCAGCAGGGCTTCACGAACATAGAAGGTCTTCGTGCGTCCGGTACGCCGGGCCAGCCTCTCCAGGCGTTTTTCAATGGACTGCGGAAGTCGAATCGCCAGCATGATCACCTCGCTATACAAGTATAGCACCTACGGGTTATGATGAGTAGGCAGGTTTGAGGGTAATGGAAATGCCAGTACGATGCCGGCGAATAGCAATGGTTGGCGTGGGTTGGGCCTTGTGCCTCCTGCTGGTCGAGCCGGCGCGCGGCCAGGCGAACCCCCCCGCCCTCAAACTACTTATTTCCATGAGTCAGCCTTTTGTGGCCCAACCTGATGCAGCGCGCATCGTGCTTCACATCCACAACCCCACGCAACAAACCCTCTGGCTCTATCGGCGCGCCAAAGGAAAGCGCCCGCCCGAGGAGCGCGTTTATGACGAAAATCGGCCTGCCGAAACCACCGGGGGCTCGACCGTGGAAGTCCGGCTTCAGCCCGCCGACGTCAAGGCCGCGCCGTCGGCGATTTCCCCGGCGGAGGCAACGGTCCTCGAGTATGTGAATATGCCCAAGCCGCGCCTCGCGAAGCTCGCGGCGGGCGGCGATTACGAGGAGACCTCGATCGTACAACTGAAGCCGGCGCTGGCGGAGGGGGAGAAACCGATTTGGGGAGCCTACCAGATCGCCGTGGCGTACGGGGCGAGTTTTTCCAATGGGGAGGAATTCCAGCGCAACCTCGGCGCCACCCTCTGGCAGGGGGAAGTGACGAGCAACACCGCGACGCTCGAATTGCGGCCGGCCCTTCCCGACTCCGTGGGAGTCTTGAGTGGATCAACGGTAGGTCCGGACCTCCAAGCGCGCGCCGGCATCCGGGTTTCGCTCAGCGAGGAGCAAGGGCAGTTGATCGACCAGCAAGTCACCGGGCCGGACGGGCGATTTTCCTTCGCGCACTTGCCCTTGGCCCTTTACTGGGTCACCGGGCGCCGCGAGGCTGCTACCGGCGACACCGTAACCTTCCGTCATGAGGAATTGACCACCGCCGCCCCCGCCGCCAACACGCAACTGGTTTTTTATCCGCCCGAGATTTACGAGGCGAAGAAGTTGGTACACAAACCCGCGCTGCTCCGGGTTTTTGACCCCGGGGGCAAGTCCGCCGGCGGGATTGAACTCGACGCCACTTTTTCCAACGGGGACGTGCTCGACGACGTCAAGGCGGTCACCGGCGACGACGGCATGGTGGCGATGGAGTTGCTCCCCGGCCGCAGTTCCATCTCGCTTAAACGGCGCGGCTGCGTTGAGGTAGTGGAACGCGCCGACGTCGGCCCGGGCGGGGGCGTCGACAATTTCAAGTTCGTCTTTAATTGTGTGAAGAAATGAGTCAGGGCTACCCACGCTTATAGCAACTGCGGGACTTCCCGGGTGAAGAACTGTTTCACCTCCTCCCACCCAAGGGGCACAAGCATGTCCGGCGCAGGGTCCTTTTCTGCGTCGTCGAAATAGGTCAAGGACTTCAAGATGTGCACTGAGCTGTAATTGGCGCGGGCGAACTTCGCTTTGAACCATGCCAGGATCTGCGGCAATCCGTAAGGCTGCGCGACGGCATACAAATCGATGAAGTCGCGCTTTGTTCCACGACTCGAGATTGCGCTCACCTTCATACCCGCGATGTCGCGGGGATCCGCCACCTTAACCTCCCGGAAAGCCTCACTTGGGAAAAGCAGCGGATAGGCGTATGCGAGGAAACTCACCTTGGTTCCCCCGATCTGCGCGTGGAGCGTTCCGGCCCCCTTTGCCATGAGTGAGAATTCTCCGAGGGTCTGGACTTTCTGGAGCAATGCGTCTTCGCTGAAGGTTTCTGGGGTAAAGAAATCCAGATCCACCGAACGTCGATGGCCGAGGTGAAGGGCAAGCCCCGTTCCTCCCGCAAGGTAGAAAGGAGTGAGAAGCGAACTCTGGCAGAGACCGCGCAAGGTGTGTTTAACCTCTGGGTTGACGACTTCCGGATGCCATCCGTGCTCCTTCCATTCCATCGGGGTCAGCTCCTCGTTTTGGGAAGAATATGTGAGGGGAGATCAGATAGCAACTCTGAGCGCTGCGATCTCTTCTGCGGGTACGTGGTAGACGAGCGCCCAGAAGTTCGCAGATTTGCGGGAGAGCCTCCGCTCCGTGCGGAGCACTTCCACGATCTGGGTCTCAGGGAATGTGTCCCGCAGCCAGGCAATCGCCTTTTCGTCCCCGTATTCCAAGACGCGGGCGATGGTGTAGGCAGGGTAGGAAACCGGGTCAAACTGGTCAAGGTTCGTGTCCCAGAACAACGGACGCAAGTCTTGTGGGATCATAGAGGAATTGTAGAACAGCCCATCAGGATGTCAATGACCAGGGGCGGTAAGGTCCTGACCTCATCTGAACGTAGCGCCGCCCTTTAGGGCGGCACGTGCCGGGCTGAAGCCCGCCGCTACTTCCCGTGGTAGAATGCCCACACATCGTCGTCGTGATTCCCGCTTTCGGGAGGTGCCCGTGTGGCGTCGACCGGTCGTGACCATTCTCATGCTCCTCATAGCACTGACTCTGACGCTGCCCATGCGGGCACAGCAAAACATCGTAGCGCCGACCTTGAGGTCGGCACGCGCTGACGTAACGGCGGGCTGGCGCAGAGCGGCAATTCAAGCTCTGCGGCTTTCTCATGCTTCGCGCACGGAGGCGGCGGAATCAACAAATCAAGTCCACGCGGCGCTTACTGCGGTGTGTCAACGCTTTCTTTTTCGAGGATGTTATTGATGTCGCGTTTTCCGTGCAGTACCCGCACTAACCGAACCCCGCCCTCGTGAGCCAGGTAATAGACGCGCACATCCTCAAATCCCTTGAGGGGCCAGGATCTCAGGCCCCGGAGAGATTCCCGGGAAAGACGCTTGGGCGCGCCGCCCTGCGGCATCCGGATGATCCCCTCCATCGTTCTCCGGACGGCGCTTAGGAAGCGTTCGGCCACTTCCGGCTTGTCCTGCTGCACCAGGGAGTAGCGGAACTGGCGCAGGATGTCATCCCTTGCCGCTGGGAGGATAATCGGTTTCAAAGCTTTTTCCGCGCGCGGTGTTTGCGTGCAATCCCGGCGGCCTCGCTCTTAAGTTCCCTCCAGAACTCTTTGGTCAGCGGAATTTCTTCGCCGGATGTCAAGCCTTCAAGCAGCAACGCTTCCAGCCGGGCATCCTCCTCCCTGGCCCGAGCTTCGCGCAACAGGGTGCGGAAGTACTCGCTGACATTGCCGTAATCCTTCGTGGCAATCTGGCGTTCCACAAAGCCCTTAAGCGACTCGGGGAGGGAAATGGTCACGGTCTTCATCGGCGCGCCTCCAATCTTGTCCTCTCGGTGCATCGTATCGTACCTCTTATCTATTCCCAATAGATAAGATATCACCTGGACCGGTCGTTGTAAAGCGGGGCCGCTAGAGACGAACCCACGGTCAATGCCCAAGACGAATTAGCCGTGGCGACCACCGCCAAATCAACCAACCCCTTGCCCCGCCTGCTTTACTTTATGCTATAATGTAAAGCGATGGCGGAAGCGACACTTTCAACCAAGAACCAGATTGTTATCCCACGGGAGGCTCGCGAGGCTTTGCAGTTAAAGCCCGGTGATAAGCTATTGGTGGTGGTTTGTGGAGAGAGGGTCATCGCCCTGCAAAAGCCCAAATCCCATCATGCCGCGATTCGCGGGTTAGCTCGCGGTGCCTATCCCCGCGATTATCTTCCAAAGGAACGCCAGAGTTGGGAATAGACCGTCTCCGCGCTTTTCTTCGGCATCACCGCCGGGTCGCCCTGGACACCAACGTCTTCATTTACCAATTGGAAGCGAACTCCCGATACCTTGCCCTCACGGATCACATTTTTTCCTGGCTCGAACGTCCCGGTTCGAAGGCGTTCACGTCAACCCTCACCATGATGGAATTGCTGGTTCATCCTTATCGCGAGTTTGACGAATCGCGGGTGGACGAGTTCTACGGGTTACTCTCCACCTACCCCAACCTGGATTGGATTGCCCCAGACCTGGAAATTGCCGATCTTGCCGCGCGGATTCGTGCCCGACACCGCCTGCGATCTCCTCATGCTGTTCAGGCCGCGACCGCCGCACACGCCCAGGCGACCGGATTGATTACCAATGATCCCGTCTTTGAGCGGGTGGAAGCCTTCGAAACGCTGGTGTTGGATCAGATCCTCTAAACAGTCCTAGCGGGGTAGGTACAGTCACTGCTTTCGCGACCGTGGGCTTTTCCTATGATGACAAACCCACGGCCAATTCCCAGGACGAATTGGCCGTGGCCACCTTCGGGTCACACAACCTCAGGCGCCGCTCGAACGGGTGAATGCAATCACGAGATGTAGGGGTAGGGCTCCCGACTTCGTCGGGACAAGTTGCCCTACCCGGCGTTCCGTATGGTGAATGCGGAACCAGGGGCGGCAAGCCGTCCCCCTACACCTTGCGCAACTCGATCACGACGTAGGGGCAGGCCTCGTGCCTACCCTCCCCGTCGGCATCGCCGACTTCGGGGCACCCATAAGGGATGCGCCTACGCCTTGCGGTTCGGCGGGAATGTCCACATCGTGGCGGAGCCGCAACCAAAGTGCCATGGCCATCCTGGCTATGCTCGGGCACGGGCAGGAGAAGCTGTGAAAAAATCAAAAAAGACTTGACTAGCGATATGGCTATGATATACTTCCTCTGACGTTGCCGGAGGGAGGTCCAGCATGGGTTACCAGTCCACGGTGCAGGTGATTCAGCGGGGGGGCAAGAACCGCCAATGGTATCTGATTTGTCCGGCGCCCTTGGCGCAAGCTTTGGAGATCGAGAAGGGTGAGTTGATCGAGTGGGTGGTGGAGGACAAGCACACGCTGGTGTTGAAGCGCACTCCGCGGCCGACCGAGGCATCTCACGGGCGGAGGCGGGCGCATGCGTAAGGACGGCGCGGGGCAGCAGCCAACGATCTGGGGGGAGAGCGAGTGGCCGGCGGGGCCGCCCGCGGCAGAGGCGCAGGCGGGCGAGCCCCAGGGCCGGCCGCGTTTCGAGCCGATCAATCGCCAGCAGATGGTGTTGCGCACGGTGGACGTGGAGCAGTTGCTGGAGCCCGACCACCTGGCGCGGGCGATTTGGGAGATGACGGGGCGGCTGGACCTGGCGTCTTACACGGTCGAGGTGCGGGCGGTGGAAGGGGCGGCGGGACGTTCGCCGAAGGACCCGCGGCTGCTGATCGCGCTGTGGATTTACGCCTACAGCGAGCGGGTGAGTTCGGCGCGGGAAGTGGAGCGGCGCTGCGGCTACCACCCCGCCTATCAGTGGCTGACGGGGTGCGAGGTGGTCAATCATCACACCCTGTCGGACTTTCGGGTGGACCATCAGGAGGCGCTGGACGGGCTGTTCGCGCAACTGCTGGCGATTTTGAGCAGCGAGGGATTGATCACGCTGGAGCAGGTGGTGCACGACGGGACCAAGGTGAAAGCGGCGGCGAGCGGCCAGTCGATGCATCGCGAGCCGACCTTGCGGGCGCATCTGCAGGCGGCGCAGCAGCGGGTGCAGGCGATGGGGGATCCGCGGGAAGAGGCGGGCGATCAGCGTCGGCGGAAGGCGCGGGAGCGGGCGGCGCGCGAGAAGGTGGAGAGATTGGAGCAGGCGCTGGAGGAACTGCAGAAGGTGCAAGCCGCTCCCGAGGGGCGCCAGGAGAAGTCGGAGCGGCGCGCCAGCGAGACCGATCCGGAAGCGCGGGTGATGAAACAGAGCGACGGGGGTTTCGCGGTCAGTCACAACGTGCAACTCTCGACCGACACGGCGCACTCGATCATCGTAGGGGCCGGCATCACCCAGGAGGCCAGCGACCAGCAACAACTGGTACCGGCGCTGGAGGAAGTGAAGCGGCAGAACGGGCGGGCGCCAGGGCAGATGATTGTGGATGAGGGCTACACCACACGCGAGAACGTGCTGGAGGCGGCGGAGAGCGGGGTGGACCTGATCGGCAGTACGATGCAGCCGAAGAGGGAAGCGGCGCGGAAGCACTTCGAGCGGCGCGGCGTCGATGCGGCCTTCTATCCAGAAAAATTCCGCTACCACCCGGAGAGCGACTCCTACACCTGTCCTGCGGGTCATAAGCTGGCGCATCGGAGGACGCGACGCGGGCGCGTGGGGGTGGTGCATCAGGTTTACCAGGCGCGCGCGGCCGACTGCCGGGATTGTCCGCTGCGTGCGGGGTGCCAGCCGGGCAAGTACGGGCGCCTGCTCGTGCGCAGTGAGAATCTCCCCACGGTGGCGGCGTATGTGGCCAAGATGCAGACGGAGGAGGCGCGCGCCGCCTATCGTCGGCGCGGCCCGGTGGCCGAGTTCAGCAACCTGTGGCTGAAGACCAAGCTCGGATTGCGGCAGTTCTGCGTGCGGGGGTTGAAGAAAGCCCGTTGCGAGGTGCTGTGGGCTTGCCTCACCTACAATATTCAGCAATGGTTTCGCCTGCGCTGGAAAGTGCGCCGGGCCGCGCTTGCCGCCTGAGGAACCTGCCTCCCGGGGATGGCTGCGGCCCAAGCCCCGAGCCGAGGAGCCAAAGGCGGGGCGGAAAGGAAGGTCACCGAATGAAGCCACCATAATTACTTACCGTCGTCGACGATCAATACCTTCAAAACGCATCGTCGAAACTCCACCTCTCGATGCCGAAGGTGATTCTTTCACAGCTTCGGATGCCCGTGGCACAAAAGCCGCGCGCCACCCTTTCGAGATAGGCTCGAAATAGTTCTTGACATCGGCTATCGGATAAGCTACACTTGACATGAGTTCCGGCATCCTGCCGGTCCTTGGCGCCTCTCGGATTCTCCCTACCACGAGAGGACAAAATACCGAGAGGATTAGGATCGGCGGTCTATGGCCGCCGAGCTGTAGCGCCGCTCTATGAGCGCGATCGGCGGTCAGAGACCGCTTCAGGGCGAATTGCGCTGCGGTGAAATTTGGGTTTTTCCGCGGTCTGAGAAGATGTTACAGAAAACAAAGAGGGTTAGAGGTTTTTGACGATGCTCGACCGAAAATTCATGTCTCTGAAATACAAGGAGTTATTTGATTCTGAAGGGGTTCTGAGGGTGAATAAAAGGGGGACCCCCGAATATGAAGGTATTTCTTTAGATGTGTATGAAAACAAAGTGTAAAAGAATTCAACACCTTGCGTTTGTTTAGATGTGTATGAAATCAAATGACTTATAGGTTTCCTCAGTAGATGTTGATGAAAAGAAAGGGACATTCCAGGTTATATGTTTATGACCCGCTCACATCAGCGACTGCATCACCTGATCCAGGACTTCCTTGGGCGGGCGCACCTTAGATTCCGGGAGCGTGGCCAGCGGCTCTTCCATCACATTCAACAGGTCGATGAAGTTGGGCCGTTGGGGATCCACGTAGAAGAGTCCGGTCACGATCTCGCCCTTGTCGTGGGATTCCGTGAGCATCTGCAAGGCCGCGCCCTTATGGGTGGGGTCGTACTCGGCGTTGATCTTGCGCAGCAGCACTTGCGAACCGTCGTGCAGGGTAATACTGGTGGTGGTTCCGGGGTCATACTCCACGGAAATATCTTCGAAGAACGGGACAAAGCTTACCTCCGCCACCGGTTCGTCGTGGTCCTTCACGTAGCTGTAGGACTTGGTGGAGCCTTCGTGGTCATTGAAGGTGACGCAGGGAGAAATAACGTCGAGCATGGAGGTTCCATTGTGGGCCAGCGCGCCCTTGATGAGCGCCAGCAATTGCCTCTTGTCGCCGGAGAAGGACCTGGCGACGTAGGTGGCGCCCAGTTGTATCGCCAGCGCGCAGGTATCGATGGGCGGCAGATCGTTGACCACCCCGGTCTTGAGCTTGGAGCCGATGTCGGCCGTGGCGGAGAATTGACCCTTGGTCAGGCCATAGCAGCCGTTGTCTTCAATAATGTAGATGAGGGGCAGGTTGCGCCGCATCAAGTGCACGAACTGCCCGATGCCGATGGAGGCGGTGTCACCGTCCCCGCTCACTCCCAGGGCGATGAGGTGGCGATTGGCGAGCAAGGCGCCGGTAGCTACGCTGGGCATGCGTCCATGGACGGCGTTCACACCATAAGCGCTGTTCAGGAAATAGGCGGGACTCTTGGACGAGCACCCGATGCCGGAAAGCTTGGCGACGCGGTGGGGTTCGACGCCCATCTCGAAACAGGCTTCAATGATGCGCTCGGAAATGGCGTTGTGGCCGCAGCCCGCGCAGAGCGTACTCTTGTTGCCCTTGTAAAAAGCCATCTCCAGGCCGACGCGGTTGGTCCTGGCGGATGGGGAAGCAGGAACGGTGGTGGTTGCCATGGTTAGTTTTGAGCCTCCTGGTAAACAATCTGGTCGGTCACGGACCGCGCGTCAATCGAGGAGCCATCATAATGGCGAACACTGCGGAGCTTGGCGATCTGGTCCGCGGTGCACTCCAAGCGCAGCAAGCCCAGCATCTGGGCGTCGCGGTTTTGATCCACCACGTATACGCGCTGGTAGCGGTTTATAAAATCATGAACCTCCGGAGAAAAGGGGAAAGCCCGCAGGCGGCAATAACCGGCGTTGATATTCTGCTCGCGCCGCAACTGCTCGAGGCTCTCTTCCAGGGCCCAGTGGCTGGTGCCGTAAGCGATGATGCCCACTGCGGGTCTCTCCGCATCCGCGATCACGGGGCCCGGAACCTTATGGCGGGCGTTTTCAAACTTGCGCGCCAGCCGGTCCACGTTGTTCACGTATACGTCGGCCCGCTCGCTGTAAATGGCCTTTTCATTGTGGCCGCTGCCGCGCGCAAACCAGCCGGCCAGGCGCTCCGGGGTTCCGGGCAGGGTGCGGTAGCCAATGCCGTCCCCATCCACGTCCTTGTAACGTTCAAAGCCCCCCATGCGGCGCACCTCCTCGGCGCTCAGTACCTTGCCGCGCGCGAGGGGCTTGGTGGGATAAGGAAAGGGGTCGGACATCCAGGTGTTCATCCCCAGGTCGAGGTCGCTCATAACAAAAACCGGTGTCTGCAAATCCTCGGCAAGATCAAACGCGTCGATGGCCATGGTGAAACATTCACTCATCGAGCAAGGCAGGTACATGGGGTGCATGGTGTCACCGTGGGAAAGGAGGGCGGTGGAGATGATATCGCCCTGCGCGGTGCGGGTGGGAAGGCCCGTGGAGGGTCCGACGCGCTGGATATCGAAGATCACCGCCGGGATTTCCGCGTAATATCCGAAGCCGGTAAATTCCGCCATCAGGGAAATGCCCGGTCCGGCCGTTGCGGTCATCGAGCGTGCCCCGGCCCAGCCGGCGCCCAGGGCCATGCCCAGCGCCGCAAGTTCGTCCTCAGCCTGCACGATGGCAAAGGTGGCCTTACCGGTTTCCTTGTCGATGCGATAGCGCTTCATGTAATCGGTGAGCGTTTCGCAGACGGTGGAAGAGGGAGTGATGGGGTACCACGTCACCACCGTAACCCCGGCAAACATCGCACCCAGAGCGGTGGCGGCGTTCCCTTCGATCAGAATTTTGCCCTGAGTTTCGTTCAGGCGCTCCATGATGTAGGGGTCCGCTTTCACCAGGTTCTTTTCGGCGAATTCATAACCGGCGCGCGCGGCGTTCCAGTTCAATTCGGCGGCCTTGGCTTTCTTGCGGAATTGCTTCTGGAGCGCCCGGTGGATTTCTTCCATCTCGATGCCCAGCAGCTTGGCCAGGACGCCGTCGTAAATCATGTTGCGGACGAGCTTGCGCAAGCGCGCGTCCGGGCACACCGGCGCCACCAACTGATCGAAGGGCACGGGGTAGAAAACCACGTCATCGCGCAAACGCTTCAAATTCAGCCGCTCGTCATAGACGCAGGCGGCGCCCGGTTTGAGGCCCATCACATCTTCTTCGGCCGTCTCGGGGTTCATCGCCACCATATATTCGCTATCCCGGCGGCGCGCAATGTAGCCGTGCTTGGAGGCCCGGATCGTGAACCAGGTGGGGAGACCGGCGATATTGGAGGGGAACAGATTCTTTCCCGATACCGGAATCCCCATCTGAAAAATCGCCCGGAGCAAAACGAGATTGGCGGTTTGACTGCCGGAGCCGTTTACCGTCGCCACCTGGATGCTGAGGTCGTTGACGCTCCATGCTTGTCCGGCGGGTGCCAAATCTTCTTTCGGCTCAACGTGAGTGGTTGCCATCGGATTTCCCTTGAATTCCCTTTCCGTATTCGTAGTCGTTTGGGATTAGCTCCCTGAGCGCACGCGTGCGAGGCAAGCCACGAGGTCTGAGCCGCGAGGCGCCCCCAGTGCGGCGGTTCTGCCGGGAAGAGGGTGAGATTAAGGAATAGCCAATCCGTCCAGAGCTCAACTCCAGACCGATTTGGATATGGCGATCTAATGATGGCGGCCCTCTCCCACAACGCTCCTATTATATCAAACCTGAAGGCCAACTTGGCCCATAAGTTGCGATTTGAGCGTAGAACATCGAAGGGGAAGGACGGACGTAGCGCGGGGGCTCGCGGCTCGCCTGCCGTGGATTCGTTACTTTTCCGCGACCTTCAAGGGAGGCTTTGGGGAGGCGGTCCTATCCTCAACGGCCAACTGGCTGCGCAGCCGGCCGCGCAAGGTGTCCTCAGTGGAGCGGATCATTTGCGCCCCGCGCGCGGCCATCTGGTCCATCAGATCGGTCCGCAGGCCGATCAAGGAAGCCGCCGATTCTTCATACGCTTGCTGGAGGCCCTGGCGCAGACGTTCTTCGGCATTCTGGAGGAGGGCATCGACCTGCTGGCGGAATTCCTCCAGGCAACTGCGGGTCATTTCCTCCGCTTGTCCGCGCATGATATCGAGGACCGATTCCACCAATTGCGTGGCGCGCCGCTCGAGCTCAGCGAGCCGCTGCTCGATCGTCGGACCGGCAACTGGGGCGGGCCGCGCCGGCGCTACGACCGAAGGCGCCACGGGCGCCGGCGCCCCCGGCAAGGGAGGGGCTGGGTAACGTCCCGTCGCGCGCTCGGTGGGAAACGCCGCCGGCAAGGGAGGGGCTGGGTAACGTCCCGTCGTGCGCTCGGTGGGAGACGCCCCCGGCAAGGGAGGGGCTGGGAATCGCCCGGTCGTGCGTTCGTTGGGAGGCGCCGCAGGCGAAGGCGCGTTCTGCAAGACCGGGGCCGGGAACCGTGCCGCGCGCTCCCCTTGAGCCGCCCGCCCTTGCACCATGGCCTTCGCGACGATTTCCCAATCAGGAGGCGGGTTGGGCACGCCCCACAAATTCTGAGGTTTTATGAGCTGGATGGCAATGTCGTGGCCGGCAACTCCCGGTTGAGGATCCCAGACCCTGACGCAGACACCTTTCCCCGACGTCCCGGCCTTGGGACATTCCACGGCAACGAGCATGCCGACCATGATTCGATAGGAGGTTCGGACCTTGCAGCCGTGCAGGTTTACGATGGAGGTTTGAGTAAACTCGCGAAAGGGACTTCCCGCTGCATCCTTGCCCGAAAGGAGCACCGTCGTGACGAAATCAATCCGTGTGCTCCGCCTCCGGCTGGTTCCGGAGTCTTGCGCGGGTGCTGCTTGAGAGAAGGGGTTGTTATCCATATACGGCTGGCCATCCGCCAGGCGGTCGCTACCTGCTCGGCCGGCCCGATCCGGGGCACACACCACTTACCGGTTCGCACCACCGCGCCGCCGGGTTGTGGCCTCAGTCCCCGAGCTTATTCTACTGGTGATATTCTACAGATTGTCGGCTCTTCAAGCAATTATTCCGTGAAGTACGGAAGTACTCTGGGGTTTCATCCATGGCACGATTGGCCGCTCCATGATGTGACACTTCTGGCTGGGGCAAAAGCCCCTTTTTGGACAGATGCCGACTAGCTCTAGCCCCAGGGCTGGAGCTAATCGACTCATTTTCATTGACTTCTCGTAAGATATCGGGGACCTGGGAAACCTTCGTTTGTGGCCATTCATATGCATACTATGGACCCAGGTACATCCATGGAGCAACTCGTTAATCACCATCGGGTTCTAAGTGAACCAGTGCGGCTGAGGGCTCGGGAGGATTCTGATGAAGGTCAAAACACTGATTTGCAATTGCAAAGGTCTCGATCCCTTCCGCTACGCTGACATGAACTCACTGGCGTTCGAAATTGAATCCGAATTTGAGGTTTCCTATGCGGCTGTACACCCGCAGCTTTGCGCCGAGGGGGGAAATCAAATCCTCCAAGATGTGTTGCGCGCTGCCGAGGATGATTCCGACACTTACGTGTTGACTTGCGCCTGCGCGGAGGAAACCCAGATGAAGCTTTTTAAGAAAGTTTTGCGCAACACGGAATTCAACGTGACGCATTTTGTGCCCTTGGACGCACGCAATGCGACTAATGACGGTATCCTGGACCGCATCCGCGAGCGGCTGAAACAGCTTGCCGATCCCAGCAAGCCGCGCCATTGAGGGCCTGTGGGGAATAACCGGTCCGGTTATTCATGCGATTCATGAAGGATAGATTTGACGTAGAGGCGGCTTTACGCCGCCATGTGGCGAGGTAAACTCGCCGCTACACCATCCAATTGCCGCACTACGGGCAGAGGAATGCCTTTGTTGAGCCATCTTCGCGAGAAGTTTCCGTGGTTTCCCACCATTGACCCCGACGCCTGTCGCGCCGACCTGCAATGCCTCAACTTCTGTCCGCACGACGTCTTTGAATGGGACCCCCAAAGCGGTAGGCCTATCGTGGCGCATCCCCTTCGCTGCCTCCCCGGCTGCCAAATCTGCCTCGAAGGCTGTGACACCGGGGCCATCTCCCTGCCCACCAAACAAGAATTTCAAGTCACGCTGAAAAAGCTGCGCGAGACGGGAAGCAAGCCTGACACCTCACCCCATCTTTAGGCGGGCTCAAGCCTGTTCAAACAATTCCCAGAGAGCGCGGCATCGTCAGAGATTTGCTGGCGCCAGGCGTACACGAAGCTGCCACATCAGGAATTCCGCGCCATCCGCGAGTTGATCGATCTGCTTCGAAACAGGCAGGCCGCCCGAATGGCCGGCCTGAGTATCGTACCGGAGGAGAATGTGCTGGTCCGACGCCGTCGCCGCCTGAAGCCGCGCCGCCATTTTGCGCGCGTGCAAGGGATCAACTCGGGTGTCACCGTCCCCGGTCATCAGAAGCACGGCGGGATACTTGACCCCAGGCTTCACATTCTGGTAGGGGGAGTAGGCGGCGAGATACTTGAACTGCGCGGGGTCGTCGGAGGAGCCGTATTCGGAGACCCAATACTGCGCCTCCATGAATTTCTGATAGCGCAGCATATCGAGTAGTGGATGCGTACAGAGCACCGCGCGAAAGAGGTCGGGGCGCTGGGTGAGCGCCGCCCCCACCAGCAATCCACCATTGCTGTTTCCCGCGAGCGCCAGTTGGGAAGGATTGGTGTAATGGTTCTCTATCAGCCATTCGGCGGCGGAGAGGAAGTCATCGAACACATTCTGCTTTTTCTCCATCATGCCCGCGAGGTGCCACGCCTCGCCGAACTCTCCCCCGCCGCGAAGGTTCGGTTTGGCAAACAATCCCCCATTTTCCACCCAGAATGCCGCCAACGGTGAAAAATAAGGTGACTCAATAACGTTAAAGCCGCCGTATCCGGTCAGCAGAGTGGGCCGCGCGCCATCAAGCTTCATCCCTTTCTGACCCATGAGAAACATCGGTATCCGGGTTCCATCTTTCGACGTGTACCACACCTGTTTCACTTCCAGCCTTTCGGGGTCGACCGGGACCTTAACCTGCGCCCACAGCTCCTGCTTGCCCGTGGGTACGTCGTACTGCTGAACCCATAAGGGAATATGGAAAGAGGTGTAGCCGTAGAACGCTTGATCACCGGCCCAGCGGCTGTTGAATCCGGTTACGGTACCGATGGCGGGAAGCGGCACGTCGCGAACGTGTTTCCCCACGGCATCGAAAACCTGAATCCGCGAACTGGCATTTTCATTGTAGATGACCACCAACTCCCGATGGGCCAGTGCCATGGAGTCAATAACCGAGGAGCTTTCCGGGACCACTTCCTTCCAGTTTTCGCGAGCGGGATTCTTCAGGTCGATCGCCAGGATCCGGTTCTTGGGAGCCTTCCAGTTGGTTTGCACGAAAAGCGTGTCGCCACCCGCTTGGCCGATGAACCGTGCAGAAACGTCATTCACGATCGTTTTAATCGGCCCGTGGGCCTGGAGGTCTTGCCAATAGACCTCGGTTTGGTCCGCTGCCGCCCCGTGCCAGACTTGAATGATGAGATAACGCCCGCCCTCCGAGAGGTCGGCGGAAAAGCCCTTGTCCGCGCCATAACCCTCACCGAAAATGAGCAGGTCTTTTGCCAGGTCCGTGCCCAAGGTATGGTAGAAGACGCGCGGTGCTTTCCCCGCGCGCGAGTAATACAATCCGCTTTTGTCGGGCTTGATGGCGATATCGTCATATCTCGCCTTGGGGAGTACGTCGGGCAGTTCAGTGCGTTTGTCGACGTCCAGCAGGTGCACCGTGACTTCATCTTCGCCGCCCTGACGCAGGCCGTAGGCAACCAGCGTGCCGTCATCGGATACGTTCTCGAGGGTGACGGAAACGGTGTGGTCTGCGCTGAGCGGGTTGGGATCGACAAGAACTTCATCCGTCCCGCCGCGGTTTTTCCTGACGTAGAGAACTCCCTGGTCCTGGTCTGCCGCTCTTTTGATAAAGAAGAGGCGGTCGTTGTGTTCCGTAGGAACGTCGATGCTTTCAATCTTCAGCAACCCCGCCACGCGCCGCTTCAGTTCCTCCCTCTGCGGCCACGCATCGAGAAGCGACTGCGTGTACCGGTTCTGCGCATCAATCCAAGCGCGCGTTGCGGGACTATGTTGATCCTCGAGCCAGCGATAGGGGTCAATGACTTCTACCCCGTGGTAATTGTCTTTCACCTGATCCGTCATGGTCATGGGGGGACGCGGCTCCGGAGAGGATTGGGCCCGCAGGTTGCACGCCCAGAGCGCCGCGAGCGCCAGGGTCAAGGAAAGGAATCCGGCCCAGAGGCCGCTGAAAAACACGTTGAGGTGGTAGTCCTTCATTCCTCACCCCTCTATGGGAAGTAGCGGTAAACCTCACGGCCATGGAGCACTCTTACGAAATTCACGAGTCCTTCTTCTGTAGCCAAACCGACCCTATAATCACCTATTCTGACGCGTTAGTACCCGCCGCCACCCCGTAGCTGCTTGAGGTTCGGCACCTCGGCCAGACTTTGCGCGGCCTCAATGTTGGCAACCAGTTTCTTGATTCGCTCCAGGAGGGCCTTGTCTTTCAGGGCTCGCAAGTCCCTGGCGAAGCTTGCTTTGAAGCGAACGTTCAACGTCCGCCCTCAAGAAGGGACAGGACCTCTCCGCGGCTTACATCTTCCGTGCGCCGGCCTTCCTCGATGGCGCGGGCCAAGGCAATATCCTCCAGAGTCTCTTCGATCGCGTCGCGCAGGAGGTCTTTCCGCTCCTCCAGCACTTCCACAAGGGCAGTCTTGAAAAGTGCTTTCAGCCTCTCATCATCCATTAGGACCTGAGTCATCGCGCCCTCCTAACTTAAGATTATAACTGACCGCCCGCAGCCTGTCTCCTCAACCCGTAAAGCCGGCCCTTCACCCAACGTCTCGCTCAGGACTTTAGGCAGGTTCCACCGCAAACACCGGCTTCCGGGTCTCCCACTTTCCGCGGGTGAAATCCGGGCATTCCACCACCCCGCCTTCGGTAATGGATTTCTCCGAGAGCGGATTAATGACGCTCAGCACGACCGAGTCATAGACGTCCAGCGGAGTTTGCGTCTTGTTGCGCACCGCTTTAAGGAACTGGCGCAACTCCAGGTAATCCGTGCCCCCGTGCCCCAGCAGGACCTGGTCGCCGGCCTCATCCTTGCCGCCGAGATGGGCGTTGGCCTGCTGCTGCGTGGGCTTCCACCAGTTGTGATCGTATTTTTCCTGGTAAGGGTCGAACGGTTCCCATTCCTCATATTGGGGGCTGCGGCCGTTCAGGTAAACCGCTTTGCGCGGCTCGTTGTATAGGCCTTCGGTGCCCTGAATCTCCCAGCGATTGTCGTAAGGCCGGGGCAACTGCATGTCGTAGTTGATGACGATGGTATTGCCCATTTTCGTCTTCACCAGGGTGGAAACGATATCGCCTTGTGCGTATTGCCGCTTGGCGTTGGGGTGGTTTACCCCGAACTTGGTCGAGAAGTAATGGTTGATCCCCAGCGACCGATTGGACATGGAGACGACCTTGGCGAAATAATCGCCGCACCCGATATTCATCCAGCCAAACACCGGTCCCAGCGCGTGGGTGGTGTATTGGCTGGCATTGTGCTTCACCAGATACTCTCCGCTCCAGCGCATGTTGCCGGCCGCGTCGAAGAACCAGTGGTCAATGCAGTTATGCGAGTGGGCGCAGTGGCAGTGAACAATTTCCCCCAGCAGCCCGGCGCGGATCATGTTCAAAACCGCGAGATTGTCGCGGCGGAAACTCCAGTTTTCCAGCATCATGCAGGGCACGCCGGTTTCCTCGTAGGTGTTCACCAGGTTCCAGCACTCCTCGACGGTCAACGCCACGGGCACCTCCACCGCCGCATATTTGCCGGACTTCATCGCGCACACGGCCATGGGGGCGTGAAACTCCCAGTAGGTGGCGATCAGCACCGCGTCCAGGTCGTCGCGGTACACCAGCCGCTGGTAATCCTCCGTGTCGCGTCCATAGCCTTCCGGCCGTTTTTGACCGGCTTTTTCCACCAGCGACTGTGCGCGTTCCAGGTGGTCGTGATTGATGTCGCAGACCGCGGGGATCTGCACACCCATCGCCAGCAGGGTTTGCACGTGACTTGTTCCACGATCGCCCACTCCAATCATGCCCACGCGCAGGGGCTTGGCGGCTTCCTCCGCCGCGCCAACTGGGAAAGCCCCCGCCATCGCGCCCGCCCCCAGCGTGGTGGCGGAGCTGATTTTCAGAAATTCTCTGCGATTGATTCGGCTGTCCATCGTCCCCTCCTCTTTTCCAAAAACTGGATCATTGGTCTTACCCTGCGGCACGCCGTTTCTGCCCTCACGGATCGCCGCCCTTCGGCCGTCGATGCTAACGACAGTTCGTCTCCCGCGCAAGCACTTGTAGCGCGGATCCCCGTTTTTGGGGTCCGCGGCTCTTACTTTGCCAGAACCACAAATCTCCAATAGGGATGGTTGCCCTCAAGTTCGGGAGTGCGCGTCCCGGGTAGAACTTGGGAATTGACCGTGGGTTGTCATCAAAGGAAAAGCAACGCTCACGAAAGCTGTGATCGTGGCCCGCTCGCTCGTCCAAGGGCGGGAGTAATAAGACAACCGCATGTACTGGGCAACCGAGGTACAATTGGGTTGGAGGTTGTGAAACGATGCAGGGTTACGAATTCACGGTGGTGATTGAGAGGGACGAGGATGGCCGGTTTGTAGCGATTTGTCCTGCCCTCCAGGGTTGCTATACCGAGGGGGAGACCGAGGAAGAAGCCCGCCAACTCATCGAAGACGCTATCCGGTTGCATGTCGAGAGCCGAATTGCCAGAGATGAGCCGATTTACGAGGAAGTGGGCTCCCACAAGGTCCGGGTTGCGGTGTGAGCCCAAAGCTTCCCTCCTTCAATTCCCGGCAGGTGATTTCCATTCTTAATAAGCGCGGCTTTGCCCTGGACCGGCAGTCGGGAAGCCATGCGGTCTTCATTCATCCCGACGGGCGCAGGACCACTGTCCCGATCCATGGCAAGCGCGATTTGGGCAAAGGGATCCTTCGCCAGATTATGTGGGATGCGGAGCTTACTTTTGACGACATGATGAAGGGGTGACGCAGGCTGGCGCAGAGCTTAGGTCTGCGCCAGCCAGCCAAGCCTAGCGCGGACTCGTTTTGTAGGTTCGAGGTACTTCGGGAAAAGCCGCAGAGCTTGAAAAACGGCTCTGCGCCAGCCAGCCATGGCTCAACGGCTCACGCGCAGTCAGGCGGGCACTTAGGAGACTTGATAAATGACGGGCCGGAAGGTGGGTGGAGGAACGGGTTTGCCCTCCGCTTTGGCAGCCTCGATCCAGGCAGCCTTAGCCTTAAGAGCTTCCGCCAAAGCCTGCTCCGGCGTTTCGCCAAAAGCGGCGCAGTGGGGAAGATCGGGGATGTCGGCGATGTATCCGTCGTCTTCCTCGCTGAAAAAAACGTTCATGTGGTAGTCTTTCATTCCTCACCGCCTAAAGACAGATTATACCGCTCCACGAGGTCGAGCAACTGTCTAACTTTGGTAGGGCTTCGTCTTCCCTCCCACGTCCTGGAGATTTACGAGTTCCCGCACACCTTCGTGAGCGAAGATGTGATGGCTCCCGCGCACCCTGGAAAGATGAAATCCGAAGGCGCGCGCCAGCGCGCAAATCTCACTGAATCGAAGGTTCGCAGGAGACGAAAGCGCTTTCTGAAGCAATTTTCGGGAATTCACGCCCCTCCTTTCACCCTAACCAAGCGCGGACCTGTCTTGTAGGTCCGCAGCCGTTGGGCATGGTCCGTGAAAAGAGCCGCAGACCTTGAGAAACAGGTCTGCGCCAGCCCGGGCTGGATGGCAGTCGTAGCGCCGCCCTTGAGGGCGGCATGTGCCGGGCTCAAGCCCGGCGCTACGGGTTTCTGTTGCGCCCGCGGGGGCAGGGCCGGCATGGCGACCGGCACACGCAACGTAGGGCCGAACAGCGTTCGGCCTCGGCCCAGCGCTGCTGGGCCCTACATTCTTCTGGTGCGCCCAGGCAGGCAGGGCAAGGAGCAACGCCATCGCCAGAATGAGCAATGTCAGCGTCTTGCGGAATCTCATGGCCACCTCGCGCGGCTCGCGTGGACTGAGAGAAATCGATGGGGAGATTATATCGAAAACCGATAAGCGTGGCGCTACACCCGCTGCGCTACGCCCGCTTTGATCGCCCGATCAACGGATCACCTGATTATATGCCCAGGAAACCCCGAAGCATAGGCTCCAGGGCAGGGACGGTCATCACGCAGTCGCCGCCGTAGATGCTCGATTTTCCATCGAGATTAAAGAAGCGCGCGCCGGCTTCCTCGCCGATGATCTTGAGCGGCGCCAGGTCCCAGGCTTTGGCTTCCAGCGACATCCACACCTCGGCGCGTCCGGAGGCCATACACATCGCGTCCATGCAGCCGCCCATGCTCCGCACCGACCAGAACCGGGTTATCCAGGGAAGCAAACGCTCGCCCCAACTGCGCTCCAGGACTTTGTCGAAGCCCGTCAGACAAAGCATCGCCTGGTCCGGTGTTTTCACCGCCGAGCAGTGGATGCGCGCACCGTTGCAATAAGCGCCCAGCCCTCTGGCGGCGGAATAGAGTTCCCCCAGCGCCGCCAGATTGCAGGCGCCCGCCACCACCTCGGCGTCTGCTTCGAGGGCCAGCATGACTCCCCAAATGGGAATGCCGCGAATAAAGCTCCGCGTGCCGTCAATGGGGTCGATGATCCAGCGTCGGCCGCTGTGTGATTCACGCATCGCACCTTCTTCGCCCAGCAGGCCGTCTTCGGGAAACGCTTCCTCCAGCAGCTTCGAGATCAGCCGTTCGTTGGCGCGATCCGCCGAGGTCACGGGGGAATCGTCGGACTTGGTTTCCGACTCGAAACCCCGCGCCCGATTTTCCAGCGCCAGCCGCCCGGCCTGCTCGGCGATGCGTTGGGCGATTTCGAGTTCTCTTTCAAAAGTCATGGGTAAGAGCTGTCAGTGGTCCGTTGTCCGTTGTCAGTTGCTCCTTGTCGTCGAGGCGCGATAATCGAAATCCGAAATTCGCCCCGGTTTTCGCGATTGGATCTTCGAACTTCGGCCTTTCCCGGCCACTGACGACGGACAACGGACGACTGACAACTGTTCAAAACGCCAAGTACACAGGATTCTCGATAATCTGTTTGAGGCTTTGCAGGAACTTCGCTCCGGTCGCGCCGTCCACGACGCGATGATCGCAGGACAGCGTCAGCCGGCAGCGCAGCCCGGCTTCCACGCGCCCGTCAACCACCACGGGCTTCTCCGCCACTGCGCCCACGGCCAGGATGGCGCCTTCCGGCGGGTTGATGACGGCGGAGAACTCATCGATTCCCATCATCCCGAGATTGGAAATCGAGAACGTGGAGCCCGCGTACTCCTCGGGAAGAAGTTTGCGCGTGCGCGCGCGCCCGGCCAGCTCTTTGGATTCGCGTGAAATCTCCGCCAGGCTCTTGGCGTCGGCATTACGCACGACGGGGGTGATGAGTCCGCCGCCGTCGGTGGCCACCGCCATTCCCAGGTTGACGCGATGGTGATAGCGAATCGACTCGCCCTGGAAGGAAGCGTTCACCTCGGGGTTCTGCCGAAGCGCCGCCGCGCAGGCTTTCAAAATAATGTCGTTGTAGCTGAGCTTCAGCTCCGGGTCGAGCAGGTTGGCGGATTCGCGCAGTTCCTTGGCGCGTTGCATGTTCACTTCGATGGTGAGATAGAAATGCGGGACGGGAGCTTTGCTCTGCACCAGGCGCGTGGCGATGACCTTGCGCATGGAACTGAGCGGCTCGTCCGTAAACTCCGGTCCGGTCGGCGAGGGGACAGGCCGCCGCGGTGGAAGCGGAGCCGGGGGAAGCGAAGGTGCCGGAACGCCTACCGCGCCGACCGCCGCCGCTTGGGGCGCGGGGGCCATGGCCGCGCGGCGCTCCACGTCCTGGCGAATGATCCTTCCATTGGGGCCGGTGCCGGGAATCTCGGCAATCTCCAGGCCCATTTCCTTGGCCATGCGCTTGGCCAGGGGCGAAGCCAACACGCGCCCGCCCACCGCAGGACCGGGACTGGGGACTGGGTGCTGGGAGCCAGGGGCTAGGTGCTGGGTGCTGGGGGCTAGGGACTGGGTGCTGGGGGTCGGGCTCGCTCCCTGCGGGGCAGGCGACGCCGGGGCATGGGTACTGACTCCTGACTCCTGACTCCTGACTCCTGCTCTTGCCGCTCCGTCGGTTTTCACCAGTGCAGAAATATCCTCGTCCTGCTTCCCAATCACCGCCAGCAATTCGCCGACGGGCACCACCTTGTTGGTGGCTACCAGGATCTTGCGGAGCACGCCGCTGCCCATCGCTTCCACTTCCATGTTTACTTTATCGGTTTCGATTTCGACCACGGCGTCACCGGTGGAAATGGCGTCGCCCTCCTTCTTGAGCCACTTCAGAACCTTGCCCTCCGTCATCGTGTCACTGCCCTTGGGCATCATTACCTTAACGGCCATGGAAACCTCATTTTGTAGGAGTCAGAAGCCAGGAGTCAGGAGTCAGAATAAATGCGTCTTTCTCCGGACTCCTAATTCTCGTCTGGTGACTCCTATTCTCGTTTGCGGATGGCATGAGGCAGGAGTCGGAACACATGCGGTTTTCTACTGACTTCTGACTTCTGATCTCTGACTCCTGACTCCTGACTCCTGATCTCAGACTGCTGCTTTCTCCCCCGCAACCCACAGGAGTTTGCAGACTATTCTGACTCCTGACTCCTGACTCCTGGCTCCTGTCTCCGATAGAGCACGCGGTAGACCGCGTCCTTTACCCGCGCCTTGTCGGGCTGCACCAAATGTTCCAGATTCTTGGCGTAAGGCATGGGAACATCCCTGCCCGTCACGCGCAGGATGGGGGCGTCGAGATAGTCAAACGCCTCGCGCTGGATGACGTCCACGAACTGCGCTCCCACGCCGCAGTATTCCCAACCTTCTTCGACAATCACCACGCGATTGGTCTTCTTCACCGAGTTCACAATGGCGCCGGTGTCGAGCGGCCGCAGCGTGCGCGGGTCCACCACCTCGGCCTCGATGCCCTCGCTCGCCAGCTCCGCCGCCGCGTCCAGCGCTACCAGCACCATCTTGGAGTGCGCAACGATGGTCACATCACGGCCCGGCCGCTTGACGTCCGCCACGCCCAGAGGAATCACGTGCTCACCCTCGGGAACTTCGCCGCGCGTGCCGTAGAGCACTTCCGACTCGATGAAGACCACCGGGTTGTCGTCGCGAATGGAAGTTTTGAGCAAACCCTTGGCGTCCGCGGGCGTCGCGGGGGCTACGACTTTCAGCCCCGGCACGTGGCAGAACCAGGCTTCCAGCGTTTGCGAGTGCTGCGCACCGAGTTGGTGGCCGGCGCCCCCGGTCCGCGAACCACCAGCGGGATGGGGAACTGTCCGCCCGACATGTAGAGCATCTTGGCGGCGCTGTTCACAATCTGGTCGAGGGCCAACATGGAGAAATTGAAGGTCATCATCTCCACAATCGGCCGCAACCCGGACATGGCGGCCCCCACCCCGAGCCCCGTAAAGCCCAGCTCCGTGATGGGTGTGTCAAGCACCCGCATGGGCCCAAACTCTTCCAGCAGGCCCTTGCTGACTTTGTAAGCGCCGTTATAGAAGCCCACTTCCTCGCCCATCAACACGATGTTCTCGTCGCGATGCATTTCCTCGCGCATGGCTTGGTTGAGGGCTTCGCGATAGGTCAATATGGACATTAAGTCGCTCCCAAGGTATGGAAAAGAATCACTGATTCTTGGTTAGTGGTGGGCATTCTTGGACTATCCACAATCAGATGCCCAGCCCGCCATCAAATTACTGAATTGCAAAATCACTTGCGGAATCACCTAATCTACGTAGACGTCCGTGTAGAGTTCCTTGTCATCGGGCTGCGGGCTGCGCTCCGCAAACGCCACCGCTTCTTCCACCGTGTCGCGCACTCGCTGCTCGAGCTCGTCGAGGAATTCCTGGTTGACGATTCCGTTGGCTTCCAAAGCGGCGCTGAACTGCTTGATGGGATCGTGCCGGCGCTGCTCCTCCACTTCCACCTTGGTGCGGTAATGGCCGTGCGAGGGGTCGGACATGGAATGGCCCATGAATCGATAGGTGCGCGCTTCGATGAGCGTGGGGGCGCTATTCTTGCGCGCGCGGTCCACCGCCTCTTTCAAAGTTTCGCGCACGGCGAGAACATCCATGCCATCCACCCAGGTGCGCGCCATGTTGTAGGCGCACGCCTTCTGCGAAAGCTCGTAGAGGGAGGAGGCGCGTTCAATGGGCGTACCCATGCCGAAGCGGTTGTTCTCACAGATGAAGACCACGGGAAGCTTCCACAATGCGGCGAGGTTCAACGATTCATGAAACGATCCGATGTTGACGGCCGCTTCGCCAAAAAAGCAGAGCGTCACGCGCGATTGCTTCAGATACTTGGCGGAAAAGGCCGCTCCCGCCGCAAGAGGAATCTGTCCACCGACAATTCCGTGGCCGCCCAGAAAGCTGCGCCGCCGGTCAAACAGGTGCATCGATCCACCCTTGCCTTTGGAGACGCCGCTTTGCTTGCCGCACAGTTCCGCCATCACTTCGCCGGGGTCCATGCCGCGCACCAGCGCATGACCGTGCTCACGGTAGGAGGTGAAAATGTAATCGTCCGGCTGCGTGGTGGAAAGGGCGCCCACGGCCACCGCTTCCTGCCCGATATAGAGATGACAGAACCCCCCGATTTTCCCCAGCGTGTAGAGTTCTGCGGACTTCTCCTCGAAACGGCGCACCAGGACCATTTGCTCCAGCATGGTCTTGAGCAACGCGGGGTCTTCCAGCCGCGCTCGTTCCTCCATGGTGCCCACCGTCGATCGGCCGATCCCGCACAAAAGTTCCGTGAAGTTGGCCGATTCGGTTGCGGCGTTGGACGAGTTCATTGCAATCCTCCTGAGTTTTCCCCCAAAAGACCTCTGGTAAACAAGACCCTTGCCTGCCGGGAATAAGCGCGGCCCAAAACATCTAAAACTTGGTAACAATCTCCTCTTAATCTTAATCAGTTTTTCAAATTAGTGAAACCCCAAAGATAGGGCGCCGGGTTCCCCACGCTTCTTTTATGCTGGTTATAAAGAAGTGATAATGATCGGGCCATCGGTTGATCGGGTCATCGAGCCATGGGATGATCGGGTGATTGGTGATTTGCGATTTGTGATGGATGATTGGCGATTTTCGCAGCCAACAAATTGATTCACCTTCACGCTTCACAGCGTCGATAACCGATACGGGGGAATGTAGGCGGCCCGGCCGATTGCGAAGGGGTGCTACCCCGTGACCCATTCCCGAGCCCAACGTTTTTCTCCTTTGCTTTCAGCAACATTTAGGGATAAAAGCTCTAAGTCGCTTGTTTTGTTGAACATTTAGGGATAGGAGCGAATTTGAGTCAAGTCACTTTTTTATCTCCTTTGTTTTCAGCAAACCATAGGGTTATACCTTCATTTTTGCGTATCATTTTCTTCATAACTCCCCGCCAAAACGCAATCCAATTAACTTGTTTAATTTCAATGGCTTGCTCCTTATCGCGGGCAATAATAAATACCCCTAATTCTTGGCTAAATCCCCGCTTTTTCATAAACTTATTGGGGTCGAGGGGTTTCTGCGCGCCCTCAAAATCCGGCAACCGGTGGCCGAAAGGCCGGATCGATCTGTAGCGACGGTCGATGACCGACGGTTTCAGCACGTCAAGGGACATTTTCATACATGCTCTGAAGGGCCGGTCGCCTCTCCGCTCCTGAGCCTTGCCCGGCGGCGTTCACGGACCCATGGATTTCTACGCATTGTCGCAACGGGAGTCGCATCGGGCGGGCATCAAGGCGGGAGATTTACGCGACGAATTCGCGCCGGCTAACCTTCAGCACCATTCTAGGCTATGCTATTTGGACCAACCTGTCAAGAGACAAACTGTCCGAGGGCGGGGCAAAGGCCACTGTGTGAAGACCCGGCCAGCAAACATAGAGGCCGCTAATGCAATCCGGGATGCCAAAATGGAAATCTGTACTTGGATCGAAATCGCAGAAGAGGTACCTTTCTGGGCGAATGTGGAGTTGAAATCGGAAGTTCCGGTTCAATCGTGCGATACAGCATGGCGGGCCTCGAAAAGTCATCAGCGATGGAGAAGTTCAAATCAACATTCGATTGGTTTATCCAGGAGGTGAAGGCCTCCTAGATGAAGCCGGCGCAATCCATATGTCCAAGCAACGGATCCATCCAGGCTGCGCGCTTCGCTTATGAATGCGGGGACCCATCGGCCTTAGCGCGTCACTTCACTCCCAGCACTTCGCGGCGGCCGGAGCGCGTCAAGAACGTTTTGACGTTGCCTCCAGGGAAGAGGCGTTCCATTTCGCGGTTGGTGAGGGCGGGGTAGGGAAAAGGTTTCTGGGTGGTGTCGCTTGACCCGAGAACCGTGAGGCTCTCGAACCACCAGCGGGTTTCGGCGCCCGTCGTAATGTGGGGTTCGCGCAGGATGGAAAACAATACGCCACCCGGCTGAAGGCAGGAATGAAAACGCTCCACCAATCGGGGCAGCGCCTCGCGCGGGAGCAAGTCCAGCAGACCCCAGCAGCAAACGGCCGAAAGCGATTCCGGTGGGATCGGAGGGATCTGCGCCAGGAAATCGTCGATCAGGAAGACCGGCGTCTTGCCCTGGCGCGACCAGAAAACCGAATGGCTTTGCTGGGCGGGAGTGACGAGGTCTGAGAGGTAGAGTTTGGCGCCGCGCAACAGCAAGACGTCCAAGGTGGATTGATAAATGGGACCGCACTCAAAGAAGTGAGGATGGCGCAGATGCGAGAGTTGTTGCCAGAGCCATTGGAGACCACGGCTGGTGGCCGGCGAGGGGGTGCCCGTCCTGCCTTTCTCTTCCTGGCTCTTGGTTAGCGCCATCTCAAGCTGCACGCTTCCAGCAGCCCTGCTTCTTGCGCGGCTGCCGCGACGAAAGGGAAAACCAAGTTAGGCGTTCGCCCTCGAAGTGCCCGGGGCCGCAACCTCGCGCGCGGCCTCGCTCGCGTCGTCGCGCGCGGTATCAATACTCCCCTTAATGTAGGCGCCCTCTTCAATTGCTACCGTGGCGGCCACCAGATCACCCACCACGCGTCCGGTGCGCCCGATCTCGATCTTTTCGCGAGCCGCTACGTTGCCGGTTACCGATCCCAGGATGATGACTTGCCGAGCGTGGATTTCCGCTTTGACATGGCCTTCCGTGCCCACCGTCAAGCAATGGTCATCGAGATGGATGGTTCCTTCGAATTGCCCTTCGATCAGCAGATCCTCACCGGCGGATAATTGCCCTTGCACAACCACCGTGCGGCCCAACAAGGTTTGCGGGTTTCCTGGCGGGGATGGATTGCTTGACTTCGGTGTTGAATTCGTCAATTTCGGGGTCGGTTCGCTCATAGAAGTTTCCACTTCCGGAGGCGCCGGCGGGGCCTCCACGGGAACAATGCTGGGAGGTTCCGCCACCGGCCGAGTTTTTTTCTCCCACCACATAATAATAAAGTCGCTGGCGCAATTTGACGTAGAGGCGGCTTTACGCCACCATATGGCGAGGTAAACTCGCCGCTACACTACCCGTTTTGCCGCCAGCCATCTTTCAACGGTTCAAATCTTACACTGGCTGCGCGTAGAGTTCAACAGAGCAGTGACAAGAGCAGTGACGAGTGATGAGTGATGAGTGACGAGCAACTGAAAGACGAAAATCGAAACTCGCCGCGATTTTCGAATTTCGAGTTTCGAATTTCGGTTCTTGCTTGCTCGTCACTCTTCACTCGTCACTCGTCACTCTTCACTCTTCACTGCTTTACCGCACGTTCCCTGCTCCCTCCAGTCGCACCGTGACGATCTGAAATGGCTTGACGGAAAAGCGGAAGCCATGCGCAGAGGTCTCGAGGGCCGCTTGTTTTCTTTCCAGGGCGTCACTGCTCCAAGCCGACTTCACGTCCAGGTGGGGAGTTTGCACTTCCACCGTGTTCGCCTGGCCGCCGACTTCCAGAAAGCGCAGGACCGTTCCCTCGCCGTCCTCGGCCATTTTCCAGGTCACCAGAACCACGTTGGGTCGGTCCACTTGCACAAAGCTGCCCTGAGCCGCATCCAGAGGCCGCGGGGTATCCAGGGCCTTATCCTGTGAGGTAATCTGGTCCACTTCCGCGGGCGTCATCTCTTCCCACCCCAGGCGGCTCAGGCGGGCGGCCGGCAAGTGATCGCCGCTGGTCAGCACGTAACGAAAGGTGAAATCCCCTCCCTGTCCCGCCGCGTAGTTCGTGTCCCAGTAGTTGTTCATCACGTAAGAGAAGACTGTTCCCGGGCGCTGGCCGAACTGTTGCGGCCAGGCGGCGCGAAAGACATCTCCCAGGCTAATCAACGAAGCATCCAAGGGAACCAACGCCACGGACACGCCGCCTTCGTCCGCCGCAACCCAGTGCTGAACCGAGAACCATTCTTTTCCCGCGCCCGGCAGTTGGTCATGGCTCGGGTCCACAAAGCCGTTTTGAATTTCGTAGCGGAACTGCGGATGTTCCATGGCGAAGGGGAAGGCGAAGTAAACAGATTCCTTCGTGTACACCTCCATCTTATGCACGCGGTTGATGAATTCGATCTTTTTCTGGCCGTCGAAGAGAATCACTTCCGTCTCGATCTTGGGTGTGTTCACCCCCTGACTTTCCAGGCGCGTCACGACGCCAAAAGGTTGACGGGTTACGGACACCAAGCGCCCGCTGCCGGCGCCGTGAATGGAGAACTCCGGCATGGGCGCAGTGGAACTATATTGCACTGCCCGGTTTGGAGTGTGGTCCGCTCCCGTGACGTAGAGGTATTGATTGAAGCGATAGGCGCTGGAAGTGTTCACCAGTTCCTTGTTCAATTCCTTATCGAAAATGCTTTTTACCGCTCCGCTTTCGGCGTCCAGAAGCACCCGGTAGTACTGATTCTCTAACGTCCCCTCCGTGGTGGCCTCCGGAGTCGGGGGCGCCTCGTGGGCCGGCTTCATGGCGTAGGCCTTGTAACCTACCGAGGGCACGTCCTGGGCCAGGAAACGGATGTGATGATAGTCCGGCCCGGTGGAGAGGATTTCGTACGGAACCGTTTGCTTCGTCACCTGGTCCACGAGTGCGAGCCCTTTATCCAAATCGAATTCCACCAAACTGGAGCGCTGCCAGCTCAGCGGATTGAAGACCAGCAGGGTATCCGGAGGGTCGGAAATGGAGTCCGCCAATGCTGCCATGCTGCGCCAGAGCAGGTCGTCAACGCGCTTCTTGGCTTCGCTGGCGAAGTTCTCTTTAATGGCCAACTGCTGTAAGGTTTCCTGGCGCTGAGGATTTGACACGCTGCGGCTGTCGCCCCAGGTGTGCTCGTCATAAAGAACCATGTTATTCCAGAGTTGCTTGAGCGCTTGGGCGTCAGGCCGCAAGCGCGGATTGATCAAACTGCTAAGCGTCGAGAATTTTTCCGCGGCCAGGGCGCGCTGCTCGGTGGTACGTTCGAGGGCCGCCGAACGGGCTGTGGAAGCGATGCCGTCTTCCCAGTAGGGGCCGCCATCGCCGCGCACGACCGGAAGCGAGTCGCCGAATTGCCCGGCAATGTAGCCGATCGCCTCGGCAAAGCCTGAGTATTTCAGGTGGGGATACGCGTAGGTCTTGTTCCACTCATCCACCAGGGTGGCTTGTTGCGGGAAGAGGTCGGTGTTCTCCACCTGCGTGCCGTAAATGATGGTGGCATCCGATTTGTAGTCAGGGCGCGAATAAATCTGGAGATAAAGTGGCAGGGAGTCGTGCCCTCCCGCAATCTTGGGAGGCAATCCAAACAGGGTGTACATTTGGTGATAATGGCGGGAGTACCACATCAGGATTCGGCCCCCATCGGGCCCTTCCCACCAGAATGGCGATTTCTCGTGCAGGCGGCCTTGCAGCAGCATGGGCGCGCGATAGTTATCGCTGCCGGCGGCGAAGTACCTCAGTCCCGCGGCCGCCAACACCGAGGCATACGACCAGGAGTAAGACGGCACGTCGGTGATGTCGACGTAGTTGGGGTCCCCGCCGTATTGTTGATGGAATTCGAAAGCCGGATAGAGCGAACGGATCAGCGTTTCGAGCGAAGGGAAGCCGGTGAGCAAACTCGCTTCGACCGTCGGCACAAAGATCTTCTTATCCTTCACCGCCTGGAAAAAAAGCTGTTTCTGTTCCTCGGTGCGCTCCCCCAGGAATTGCCGCACGCACCAAAAACCATCCGGGCTAAAGCGAAAGTCCGGGTGGTCGTGAATCATCTGCATCGCTTCGTCGAGGGTACGGCTTTGGGCTTCCGCCACCTTGGCCTGATAATCGGTGTACCCCACATCCAGGTGAGTGTGCGGCACGAGGAAGAAGTTCCACTTCTTGGCGGGCGCGAGCGTCACCGGGAAGCGCCGCGAGTGGCCGCCCAGTTTGATGGCCACTTCCCCCGTGGCGCCGGCGGGGAATTCCGGAACGGCAAGCTCCAGCTTTTGCTCGCCGAAGTCCCAACCGGACGCGAGCTGGGCGGTGTACTTCGCTTTGCCCAGCGTCAGAACCGCCTGACCTCCCGGCGAAGGGAAATTGTGGCGAACATAGATATCCACCCACTCTGCCAGCCCGCCGTCTTTCTGCGTATAGAAAATCGTCGGCTGAGCCTCGACCATGAGTTCGCTGGATGAAAACTTCGCTTCCGCGTCTTGATCGAGTTCCAGGGCATCGTAGAAGAGCCCGGGGCCCGTGGTGTCATCGCGCTCAGTGGGATCGTCATTCGCCGCGAGCACCAGTTTATTGGTTCCCTGCCTCAAGAAATTGGTGGGCAGTTCGGCGGTAATCGTGTCGGCGGAGTAGTTCGGCATGAAGACGCTCGAGACATCGCCCCCGGAATAGTCGAGCACGGGATGCTGGAAGTACAGCGCACGATGGCCGTTAATGGCCACTTCGAGGCGCGACACGCGAGGCCTTTCCACCAGCAACGCCACCTTCAGCGTGTACAAACCTCGCGGCGCGGAGGGCAGCTCGAACTGAATGGCATAAGGATGAGGCCGGAATCCTGCCATGCCGTTGGACGAACCCGGCTGAAAGGCAGGCCAGTCGGTTTCCGCCTTGCTCTTGCCAATGACGAAAACCAGGCCAGTTTGAGCTTGACCAGCGCCCGGCTTCGGCGCCGGCGCTTCGCGCAGGGTGAATTCCAAAGACGATCGATCAAATTTGCCGATTTGCCAGATCACCGTCGAGGCAGCCTTGGCGAATTTACCCAAGCCTATCATGGTCACAAGGAGTAGAAGCGTTTTTAGGAATTGTATTGGAGAGCGCTTATTCACGTTATTCCCTCGGTCTAGATATTTTGAGTTCTTTGAATGCCTTGAGCACCTGGGATGCCCGGCCATCGTGCTAGAAATATGATTGAGATCGACATGCTTTTCCGATATGTCAACGGCGAATTCCACTCGGAGCTTCCCTTGCGTGGCTCCGGCCACCGAGAGTATACACCTCCCTATGACCGATAGAGTCTACTGTAGAAATAACCTTGCTGTCGGACGTAGCGCGGGCGTCTTGCCCGTTGTGGCACGGGCGTCCCGCCCGTGACCGGACACGGCCAAGATGGCCGTGCCACAAGCGCGGGCATCCTGCGTGTGCGTTCCGGGACTTGATATCGTGGGGGGGTGATATAATTCACCCATGCTGGTAGACACTCGTTTAACCTACGACGATTATTGCCTCCTGCCCAACAACGGCAGGCGGTACGAAATTATCGATGGAGAACTGTTCGTGACCCCTTCACCTCGCAGGGCGCACCAAAACGTCGTGACTCAGCTTTCTTCTTATCTGGCGGAATTTGTAAGGCGGGAGGGAATAGGACGAGTGTACGTTGCTCCCTTTGACGTGGTTTTCTCGTTTCACGACGTCGTCGAGCCGGATGTTCTTTATGTCTCCAAAGAACGCGCCTCGGTGGTTACGGAGGACAATATCCAGGGTGCTCCTGATTTGGTTGTGGAGGTCCTTTCTGCAACCACGGCGAAAATTGACCGCACAACCAAGTTGAAGCTCTATGCGCGCTTTGGCGTGCAAGAGTATTGGTTGATTGATCCGGACGAGTGCACTGCGGAAGTCTATCGCCGCAAGGCACGAGGCTTGGCGCGGGTGGCCAGCCTTCAGCCCTCCGATTCACTGACCACCCCGTTGCTTCCCGGCTTTTCTGTGCTTTTGCGCATACTGGCTGAGTAAGACCCGACTGGCCGATGTGGATTACTATTGAGGAAAACAAACCATGCGCAAGGCCACAACTCTTATGCCCCCTGTTCATCCCGGGGAGATTCTTCGCAAGGATTTCATGAAGCCGCTTGGCCCCACCATCAACCGGCTAGCGCTCGACCTCCACGTGCCGGCCACCCGAATTGGTGAAATTGTCCACGAGCGCCGTCGCATTACTGCCGATACCGCCTTGCGCCTGGCGCGGTACTTCAAAACCAACCCGGAGTTCTGGCTGAACCTACAAAATTTCTTCGACCTCGAAATCGAAAGACGCTCGGGTGCGGTGGTTGAAATTGAACGTCACGTGCAACCCACTGCTGCGCCCGCTTCCTGATTTTGCACAGCAAGGGAGCCCAGGGCGGCAGAGACGAAAGCCAACAATGAGCCGTTGCTACTCCTTGACGAGCGCGACGGTTTTCTTTTGGACACCATGGTTGCCGCCCACGGCAAAGGCCGCGAGCGTCCCTTTTCCCTTTACATTGTCCTTGTCGTAGCTGACGCGCAGATCGTAGGTTCCGGCCAGTAAGGGTATCTTTTGAGTGCTCCAGAAACCGGTAATCGGTTGGAACTCCTGCTGGTCCGTGCCCGACTTAAAGACATCCACGTGCATGTTGTCGGCGACGTCCTTGCCGCCGAGCGTGCCGTAAATGCGGACCCACTGCATCGGCGCCGCAAATATGACCTCTGACTTCCAGAGCTTGCCGGCCACCACGATGACATTCTTAACCCATCCTTCGCCTTTGCAGACGCCCCCCTCATCATAAATGAGGCGGATGTCCCACGTCCCCACGGGGACGGCGGGCTCATGGGAAGCCCAATCGGCCATCTCCGCCTTTTGTTCTTCCGGATCAGATCCCGGTTTCCAGACTTCCAAGTGAGTGTTGTCGCTGACATCGATGGGGCCATCCAGGTCGAGAACCTTGATCCGCACTAAGCCCTTGGTTTTGTCGTCGGCATCCTTGTCAAGGACCTTGGCCTTTACCTCTTTGACCGCGCCGGCAATGGGATTATCAACCGCCGCCATCGTGGCGTCACGGTCCACCGGCGCGGGAATGCCCGTGACGCCGTCCGGCGGTATCTCGGGGGGTGGTGGGCCTGCCTCCTTCTTCGCGCAGCCGGTGACCAGCGCCACCGCAAATAACCCGACTCCGAGAGCCCGCAGAGTAAATTTGTGCACGTGTGTTTCCTCCGTTCCCAAAGGATAAGTGGGGTCGTAATGCTCCTGCCGGCGTAGCGACCCACGTTCAGAAATCTAGGGAGGGGAAAGGGAAAGATTCCACACTCATCCCCATTCTCCTCACCTTGAAAATAGAACGCTTTCGGCCTCGCCGGCCTCGAACCTCTCCCCGCTCTGTATGAAAGGATCTCACCGCCGCCCTAGCGCAGCGGCACTACGCGCCCAGTATCTCCCGGCGTCAGCACCGCGTCAAGTCCCTGCGTTGGTAAGGAGCGGCGGAAACGAAAGCCCATAAGAAGATCTCGCCACGGATTCCCATGAGCCTTCGGCTCGCCACTGTGCATGAAAATGTGCGAAGCACCTTGGACTGCGGCGGCTCGACGCCGCCTTGAAATAACTGCGAAACTGCGATGACGATGACCAAGGCGGCGTCGAGCCGCCGCAGTCCAAGGTGCCTTTGGCACATCCATAGCAGAGGCACAGCGCGGCGTGACCGCAACCAAAGCCGTGCCATGGCCGTCCCGGCCATGCTAGAGCACGGGCGGGACGCCCGTGGCACCATACTGATCTGGCCGGTGCTACTCGGCTTGGTAAACAATTTTGCCGCCCACGATGGTCATGACCACATGGGCATCCTTGATTCTGGCGGGCGGGATGGTGAAGAGGTCGTCGGAGAGCACCACAACGTCCCCGAGTTTACCCGGCGCGATGCTCCCTTTATTGTTCTCCTGGAAGGCGGCGTAGGCGGACCCTTGCGTGTAGGCGCGCAGAGCTTCTTCCACGGTCAGGCGCTGCTCGGGGAACCACCCGTCCGGATGTTTGCCGTCCAGCGTGGCGCGCGTGACCGCCGCGTAGATTCCCAGGATGGGGCTCAGGGGCGCCACTGGCCAGTCGGACCCAAACGCCAATGGCGCACCGGCCGCGAGCATGGAGCGCCACGCGTAACTCCACTTCAGGCGCTCGGGCCCCAGGCGTTTCTCCGCCCAGCGGCCATCGTCGATGGCGTGATACGGCTGCATGCTGGCGACGATGCCCAACCTGCCGAAGCGCGCAAAGTCCTGCGGACGCATGTGCTGGGCGTGCTCGACGCGAAAGCGATGCGCGGCGGCGTTCGCGCCACCCAGGCGCTCGTACATGTCAAGAATTTCCGCGATGGCGCGATCCCCGATGGCATGAATGCAGATTTGGATTTGCGCCTGGTCGGCGCCGGTCGCCAGGCTTTCCATCCTGGCGGGTGGATTCATCAGCGGAAGGGGGATGCCGCGATTGGCCGGGTCGTCGGCGAAGGGCTCATACATCCAGGCGGTGGCCGAGCCCAATGAGCCATCCGCAAACGCTTTCACCGCGCCCAGCTTGATGAAATCGTCGCCCATGTTGTGCGCCAGGCCGGCGTCACGCAGCCTTTCCCAATCCGTGATGGGAATGACCTCGTACATGCGGCAGGTCAGCCAGCCTTCCAGCTCGGCCCGGCGCAGGAGTTGAATCTCCCCGGTAAAGCTGCCGTTCCATGAATCCCCATCGACGGTAATGGAGCCGACAGAGGTCAGACCTACCCGCGCGGCTTCCACCAGCGCCGCGCGCAAAGCTTCCGCCATTTCAGCTTCTGTGGGGCGGGGAATGGCCCTCGAGATCAGGTCCTGTGCGGCATCTTTGAAAATCCCGGTAGGCTCGCCTGCCGCGTCGCGCACGATGACGCCGCCCACCGGGTCCGGCGTCGCGCGCGTCACTCCGGCCAGCTTGAGTGCCAGCGAATTTGCCAGCGCGGCGTGCCCGTCGTAGCGACTAAGAAAAACGGGGTGGTTTTCCGTGACGGCATCAATCATCTGGCGCGTGGGCAGCGTTGCCGACGCCCACGCCTGCTCATCCCAATCGCCACCCAGTAGCCAGCGGCCGGGGGGGAGTGTGCTTGCCTTCTCGGCGATGCGGCGGGTGAATTCTTGCTCGCTGTGCGCATCTTTCAAGTCAACCGAGAGAAGCTGGAAGCCGCCGCCAATGAAGTGTGCGTGGCTGTCAATCAGCCCCGGCACGGCGAGCCTGCCCTTCAGGTCCACGACCTTGGTATTCCGGCCGGCATAAGGCTGAATCTCGGCGTTGCTCCCCACCGCCAGGATGCGGCCATTGGCAATCGCCATCGCCTCGGCAAACTTCGCGGCGGCAGTGTGTCCCCCCGCCGGTTCGCCCGTCCAAATCTTTCCGTGCAACAGGATCAAGTCCGCACCTTGCGTAATCCCCAGGCTCGGTGGCGAGGAAGGGAATCCCTCGCCCCTCATTGGTAATGACATAAATATCCCCACAACGAAAATGAAGACTGCTGTCCGCAAAAGCAAATGTGCTCCAGTCACCAAGCTTGCAAAGTTACGGCTGGGATACCGCCATTCTCTCCGCCCCGGATTATTTCGAATTCGGTGGGCAAAGGCAATCGAGAAGTGGCAATGCATCCTGCGGATGGATCACACTGGATTTTGTATATTTTGAGTGGCCGCTCCCGGACCAGGCCCTCAAAGATTACAGCGCAGAGCCTATCTACGGTTTGGCGACTTACCAACCAGGTGGATCGTTTGGAATTCGCGGCGCGGCCTGAAATCCTGGGGAACTTGGCGTGGAATTAAACTAGGATTTCTGTTGCGGCCTCGCCGCCCTGTGCTACCCGCTCCTGGAGGTTTGCTGCGGGCGGTTGAGCGCGTCGAGGAAGCGGGGGAAGGCCTTTGCGTAGGTCGCGAGATCGTTTACCCCGCGAAAGTCCCCGATCACTTTGCTCACCACATCGGCCTTGCGGGGGTGATCCCATTCCTCGAAAAGGTAATCGTCAATGCGAATGGGGAAAAGCACATTCCTATGTTCGCGGTCCTCCTTTTGCAAGGCGCACTCGATTTCGTGAATGACGGGCGGGCTTTGCAGCGAATCCTTGGAGCCGATCACCACCAGGTTATAATGCCGGGTACCCGCTCGCGGCGGTTGTCGATAATGTCCCGGATAGGCATGGGTTATTGGCCGCCATCGGTCCCGGTTTCGAAAAAACGGTCCAGCTCGTTCTCCACCAACTGGAGCGTCACTGCACAGCCCAGCACCAGAGTTTTCATCCTGTCCCAACGCAAGTCGAAAGTGTAGGCGTGGCGGAATACATGGCGGAACTCCATGTATTCCTTTAATCGCCTTCCCAATTCGGGAGAGAGGACAGGGTTTCTATTTCCTGTAGGCCGCGTCATGCCATCCAGAAGTTCCTTGTGCCATGACGCGCCGCCGGGCATGGGGTCACCCAACTCCAGCGTGACGCGCTTGAAAATGTTCTCCATGCCGTTGTAAAAGGAATGGAGCATTGCCGCCAGGGCGGAAAGCTCGATATCATTGGGCGGGCTTACCGCACACTTCTCCAGCAATGGGCGGTGAATGCGGAACAAGCGGTGGAGTTGCTCGCGCTCCAGTGTGACTTGCTCTCGCAGACTATCCCACACGCAAGAGTTCCCCTTTGCGCTTGAGGTATTGGGTAAAGGCGTTATCTTCGTCCAAATCCACCAAATCCAACGGACACCCCAAGACATCATGGGCGGCGGCCATGGCGCGGAAAAAGACCTCCGGTGGCAAGCCCGAGACGGCGAGGTCAACGTCGGAGTTGAGGCTAACCTTCCCCTTGCTCGCCGAGCCAAAGACGTAAACTTCCTTGGCTCCGGCCGCCTTCAGCGCCGATGCCGCCCGGTCAACTAATCCCTTCATTTCATCGGTCATGGTGTCCTTCCTAGCTGTAGTATGGCAAACCGCGCCGCCTCCGTCGAGACAAGAATGGTCAAGAATAAAGGGTGAAGGACGAAGGGTGAATTATGAACTCTGGACGATGAGGACGTCACTGGTTAGCTGGCACCGAACGACAACGGACCACGGACGACTGACAATGGACAGTTTCTTATGAATTCCGGATGATGAACAGAAATCGGGCCAAAGCGGGCTTGTCCCCAATCGACAACAAAATGCCGCGGACCTAAACCACAGGTCTGATTGGATAACGGCATCGGCTCCAGTCCGGTAGACTTGGAAGTGCTCAACGACCAAGGCGAGCCGGGAAAGGAGCCGAAGCCATGCAGCATTTTATCGGATGTGACGTGCACACGCGCAACCAAGTGGTGGCCTGGATCGAGGAGGAAACGGGAGAGATCAAGAAGCGGCGGTTGGAGCACGAGGGCAAGGAAGTCAAAGAGTTCTACGCGCAGTTTCCGCGGGGGACGGTGGTGGGGATCGAAGCGACGTTTCCCGCGCATTGGTTCGAGCGGTTGATGGGAGAACTGGGGCACGAGTTGTGGGTGGGCGACGCGGCGCGCATTCGGGCCAGCGAGGTACGCTATCAGAAAACGGATTGCCGCGACGCCGAGCTGCTGCTGGATCTGCTGCGCACCGGGCGCTTCCCGCGCATCTGGGTTCCCTCCCTGGCAGAGCGCGATCTGCGGCAGTTGCTGGTGCATCGGATGAAGCAGGTGCGGGCGCGCACCCAGGTGAAGAACCAGTTGCACGCCCTGGCGATCAGCCAGGGGGTGTGCCGGAAGGGCAAGCTGTGGAGTGTGAAAGGAAGGAAAGAACTTGAGAGCCTCGCACTGTTGCCCTGGGCGGCGCGGCGGCGAAAAGAACTGCTGGAGTCGCTGGACCGGCTGGACGAGCAGGTGCGGGAACTGGACCGGGCGGTGGAAGAAGCCGGCCGCGCGCGCGAGGAGGTGGCACTGCTGCGCACCCATCCGGGAGTGGGCATGGTGGTGGCCCTGGCCTTCGTACTGACGGTGGGACCCGTCGAGCGCTTCTCCAACAGTCGCAAGCTGGTGAGCTATTGGGGACTGAATCCGCGCGAGAACTCCTCGGGTGGCCGGCAGCGCCTGGGCTCGATTAGTAAGCAAGGGAACACGATGATGCGCTGGCTGCTGGTGGAAGCTGCGCAGACGGCGGCGCGCCTGGATCCGCAGTTGCGCCGCATTTATCAACGCTTGAAGAAACAGAAGACGAGCGCCGTGGCGAAAATCGCTGTCGCCCGCCGTCTGGCAGTTCGGTTGTTCTGGATGCTGCGTACGCGCCACAATTACACGCAGCTCGTTCACATGTCCGGCAGCCCGGGTAGCGCGGTGGTTCCGCCCAAAGCGGAACCGACGGTCTGATTGGGCGCCGGGCCTCCCCGCACGACGGCGGGGAGGTCGCACGGTGAATCATGGTGCCCGCCGCCCGTGATGGTGAAAACGCGCAGCGGGATCGCATAGATGAGTGGTGGAACCCCAGCGGTCCACCGTGAGATTCGAGGAGGCGAGCCTTGGTCGGTTTGAGCCCAAAACGAATCCCACAAGGGGAAAGGCGCGAGAAAAACCTCACCGCCACCCCAACGGAGAAATATTGCTTGACAACGCCGATGCCGTTATAGACGCGCTACGCTTGCTTTCCGTGCCATAAAACCAGGTCTGCTCCGGGCAAATCTCCAAGGCCCAGTTGCGAGGAAACGATTCCCCCACCATTGAATGGCAATGACATGAATATCCCCACAACGAAAATGAAGACTGCTGTTCGCAAAGCCAAATCTGCTCCTATCACCAGGCTGGCAAACCCACGGCTGGAATATCGGCATTCGCTCTGCTGGGAATTATTTCGGATTCGGTGGGCAAAGGCAATCGGGAAGTGGTAATGCATCCTGAACAGTGCCTGCTCTGGGTCGCAAGGCGACGCCTCGGGTCGCATACATACACGACAATGTATGCGCCACCCAGCGGTTTCGCAAAAAATCAGAAAGAAAATCTGTTGATGGCAGAGCGCAACACGCTCAGGAAACGCGCCAACAGTATTTTCGAGACGTACGGGAGCTAGCATGAAAAGCCCATTCGAACAGATGATGGACGGCCTTAACGAGGTTGAGGCTTTTCTCGCTGGGGAGCGAGATGGATTCAGGGTACAGGTGCCGCAGGAAGTTGACGTGAAAGCCATCCGAAATCGACTGGGCATGACGCAAGCCAGATTCTCGAACACTTTCGGGTTCAGCCTTAACGCGATCAAGCACTGGGAGGGAGGGCGGAGGACCCCGGAAGCGCCCGCTCGTACTTTGCTCACCGTCATCGACAAGAATCCCGTTGCCGTGCTCACCGAACTGAATCCCGATGCCTTCGGCGCCGCTGTCGGCTCATCCCGACCCACCACCCTCCACCTTAGGATCGATAGAAAGCGCGAGACATCTCGTGACGTTACAAGACGGAAGGCTTATTCTGCCGAGGCCGGGAAGAGTACTACGAAGTGAAGAAGACCGGCTTCGCCAGACGCCGTTTTCCCCCTTCCCTAGCCACCCGGATGTACCTCGACATCAGAACGATTGAGGCCCCACGGCAATAAGAACTAACAACCGAGAGGCGGAAAGGAAACGGTTCCTGACACCGTTTCCCCCTTCCTGCCCGAGAAAGAGGCTTGCAGTTCATTCTATGCTATGCTACGCTGTCTTTCAAGCTGCCGACGAAAACGTGAGGAGGAACGAAACAATGAGTGGTGCCGATCAAATTCGAGTGTATGCCAGAGAGAAGTACGTCTTGCCCGCGCGGCAACGGAGACAAAACCAATTCTCGATCAACGCAGGCAATATTGTCCGCGAGCTCCAGATAGCCGGCCGGGCGCCGGCGGTTTGTAGCGCCCTGAAAACCCGCCGATTCCTTCAGAGCAACGACCTGCGGCTGGTTGGGGCTAGCGGCCCAAAGTCCGGACAGAGCACGACGGTTACTTACACGTATGAGTTTCTCGAGGGCAACCGTTCATCCCCTGAGCATGACGATTCCTGGAACCAGCTTCGCGGGACGTTGAAGGATGTCTTTGCCGAGCTGGGTGGAGGCGAGGCGTATCTTCGGGCCGAACGGGGCGATTTTTACTCGAAGAAGGAGGGTGAGTGAGCCGAGTCTATTGGGATACCATGCTCTTCATCTATTGGCTGGAAGAACATCCCGTTTTTGCCAAAAGAGTGGACGAGATTCACCGTCGGATGGAGGAGCGGCACGACCAATTAATTACCGGCGCCTTTACGGTGGGAGAAGTGCTCGCCGGCCCCTACCGCAAGGCTGCCTCACCAAGACTGGATGAGGTACGCCGCCGGTTGCGGAAAGCCGTTGCGGAGATCATCCCTTTCACGCTCGAAACTGCGGACCTTTACGCGCAGATCCGTGGGACCCTTCGTGTTAGCCCGGCAGACGCCATACACCTCGCGTCGGCCGCTCAGGCTGGCACGGACCTCTTTTTAACCAATGACCGGCAATTGCTGGGAAAAATCGTGCCGGGAATTCAGTTCATTGCTACGATCGACACACAGCTATTATGAGGAACTGGTGGGCGGCGGTTGCCCAACGAAAGGAAGACGGCCGTGGAGAAGAAGGAAAAAGGTTCCAAAAAGGTTCCAGGTACCTTTTCTCCGAGGTGCTGACCACGATGTGCATTTCGAGCAGGAAGGCTTTCGCGCGGTCCGGCGCGAGTCCCGCCGGGCTGGTTAGGGAAGTGCAGACGCCGGAGACAGAGCCGCGGGAAGATCGGGGACGGTCACCATTTTCACAACTGAAGCCGGGACCGCGACCCGGTGCCGGGGAGGCAAGGGACGACGCCGCGTGAAGCTCAGAATCCTGAAGGATGGCCACAGGAAATAGGAAATATCGTGCCTGTCCCGGATTCCCCGGATTCCCCGATCAGCACATGGGAAGCATTCCTCCTGAATGCCCGCGGCAGAATTCGTTTGCGCGGAAATCTGGAAGAGTGGCTTGAACGCGCGACGACCCACCTACAGGAAGCTCCCTTGAGCCACGAAATCGTGCTGGCGGCACAACAATTGCCTATCTCCCATCCCGACCCCGCAGATCGATTTATCGCCGCCACCGCCCAGGTTTTGGATTTGACTTTGGTCACCGCCGATGAACTTCTGTTGGGCTTGGGAGAGATCAAGACCCTTGCCAATCGGTAGGAGATTCAGCGCCGTCGCCTGCCAGGGAAGAGACGCGGACCACAAAAGCAATGGTCAGCGCTCCTTGCTTTCGCGCGGTCCTGCGCGAGTCCCGCCGGGCTGGTTAGGGTGTGCAGACGCTGGAGACTGAGCCGCGGGAAGATCGGGGACGGTCACCATTTTCACAAGTGAAGCCGGGGCCGCGACCCGGGGCCGGGGAGGCAGGGGACGCCCCCGCGTGAAGCTCAGAACCCTGAAGGATGGCCAAGGCAAATTGGAAATATCGTGCCTGTCCCGGATTCCCTCCCCCCCCCCACCATTTCCCCCCTGCTAGAAGTCCACACCGATTCGGGGAAACCGGAGGTTCGCGCGCCGTTTAAACAGAGGATACCTCTTGCCTTGCCATTTGCCTTGTGCTCGAATAGATTTATCTGCGAGGTTGAGATTCACGGGCAGCGCAACTGGCAGGAGAGTCCGGCATATATCAAGACCGATGCTGGTTCACCGGGCTGGGTTAGTACGAAGAGGGAATATGGGTGAGGCGTTTGAATCGGCTGCCGGCCGTCATTTGGACGATTCTACATTCCTGAATGTGCACGATCGGGTTGACAACGCTGCATACTTGGCGGGCTATGTGGTGGAATGCTCGCTGAAGTTGGTGCTTGCCCAGTCCAGACATCTTGCTCCAAAATCCCTTAGCCACGACTTGACGACGCTGTCAGGAGATGGGTTGCGTTTGGCCAGTTTAATTGCGCCGTTTGTAGGGCGGTACGAAGTGCCCCCCTCATCGGACCTGGATGACTTAAACGCACGCTGGTCGCCAGATATGCGATACGCGGCTACAGGTTCGACTCTTAAGGGTACTGCTGAGATGTGGCTTCGGGCGGCAGAAAGCGTTTATCGAGCCCTTGTCGTTAAGATTACTCTTGATGGTCGCACAGAGGCTTGAATGAAACATTTTATCCAAGCGCGGCAGGACGCCCTCGATGCATTATCAAATGCTGAGATCACAGCCCTCTCCGAAAAGGTGTGCCTGATCGTTGATCTTCAGGGCAGGACTTGGGTGCTGGCAAAACCTACGCCGGAAGCCGATATTAATGTTTTAAGGGATAAAGTCACCAACATTGTGAGCAAAGCGGCGGATATCTTCTGGGGAAACAAGGTCTGGATAGAAGAGCGCAACATGACCCCTGCGAACAAGACTTTGTACAAGACGGCTTGGGACGAGGCGCGTCGGGAACCCGCCGGGCAAGACAGAAAGTGGGTTCTTGACCGCCACCTTTCTAAGGACGCTTGGCTTGGTACACCCGTTGAAAGCCCTTGGCCTCTGAAGGATCAAACACCACCCATAATTTCCTTCTATTCATTCAAGGGTGGTGTTGGACGAACCACTGCGCTGTTGGCCGTAGCCATCAGCTTGGCACGGGCAGGAAAAAGTGCCGTCGTCATCGATTTTGATCTGGAAGCGCCGGGTGCCGGGTCCAGCTTGCCGCCCGCAGAAGGGATTTCCCCAGGATTAGGTGTCCTGGAATTTCTCATCGACTTTGCTGTTGCCCCCAAAGACTCCCTCGATATCGGGGAGTATTATCATCAGTGTGATGATCGCAAAATTATCATGGACGGTGAGCCTATTTATGTGATGCCATCGGGGACGCTGGATCAGTCGTACCTCGAGAAGCTTGCGAGGGTAAACTACGAATACCTGTATCAAACAGCAGGTACAAACAACGCCAGTTCCCCCCTTCTCGGGTTGTTCAGACGGCTTCGCGCCAAACTGAACGCCGATGTGTTCCTAATTGATTCTAGGGCAGGCTTTCATGATCTGGGAGGTCTCTCATTGAGTGGAATCGCTCATTTTCAGGTTTTGTTCGGCCTTGATTCTGGCCAGAGCTGGGAGGGTATGCGTCTGGCCATAACCCACCTTGGGAAGGACATGATTCAATCAGGTAGGGTGCAGCGCGATTGTGCAATAGTACATTCGATGGTATCACCGAGCGTGCCGGTAAAGGAGAAGCAACTTCAACGTTTCAGGGAAAAGGCCTTTCAGGTTTTTTGCGACAACTACTACGATTCGGCTGACAGCACGGCGGGAGAGTGGCCGGTCCCAGATCCAGAGTCCACTGAAAGTCCGCATTTTCCGTGTTTTCTAACCTGGGACGAAAAAGTAAGGAGTTACCAGTATCTCGGCGAAATTGCGGATGTGCTTTGCACGGGCGAATATCGCGCCCTGAGCGAATTCATACTTGAGAAGGTCGGTAAGAGTCTGTGACCAGAGACCTCACCAAGAATGACGCGCCTCGGTTACTGGATGAGATATCCCAGATGGGCAGCTCAGGAAGTGCCGAGGCTGAACCCCAGGACATGTTCTTGCGGCGTTTTCTTCCGTTGCGCGAACATGCCCGCGCGCTCGACCCTGATGTGATTCTCGTCATAGGCGACAGGGGTGCGGGTAAAACTGAACTGTTTCGCGCCATTCAGTTTCCGCCAGGGCTCCAGTCCATACAAGCCTTGAGTACGCGCACCCTTCCCGATCCGAAGCGGAGCTCCTGGCATGTCGGCTATTCAAGCTCCGGCACTGATTTTCCTGCCGAACTGGTTTTTCGACAATTCTCTGCTAACAAGAATCCCACGGACCTGCAATCGATCTGGCTGGGCCTGTTGATTCGATGCCTAAGCCGCAGCAGCCATCGTGAGCTATTAGCCCACACACTGCCAGAGCCCGTAAGAGCATCGGTAGAGCCAACCCAGCTCAAACTGGAACAGCTTTATGCCGCCATCAATCAGAACCTCGAAGCCTGTTTTGGGTTGGTCGACCAAATCGATGCCGAACTCGCGAAGAATGACCAATGGATTTTTATAAATTACGACGAACTGGATCGGGTGAGCGCTGGCGATTGGAGTCAACTTCAGACAATTCTCCGGGGTCTGGTCCAGTTCTGGTCCAGCTACGTGAGGCGGTGGAAGCGGCTCAGACCGAAAATATTCCTTCGAAAGGATTTATTCAATCGGGTGGCGCTTTTTGGACCTGACGTATCCAAGATCGCCGCGCAACGTGTTGAACTGGTTTGGAGCACACGTAATCTGTACGCGCTGCTCGCGAAACGGCTGATCAATCAGAGCGAAATACTCCGAGGCTATTTTGGTGCGGTAATGCCTGAGGGTGACGACCGCGGGGACCTAGGCTGGTTTCCCACGGCTGAAAGCGATGAGGATTATCGCAAGTTCGTGGAACGCATTTGCGGCAAATTTATGGGAGCTGCGGCGCACAAGGGCCTCGCCTTTACGTGGATTGTAAACCATCTCCAAGACGGGAATGGCAGAGTCCTCCCCCGTTCGATGATTCGACTCTTCGAGAAGGCCGCGGACATTGAACGAACAAATCACAAAGCGGGGTGGCCCACGTTGCTGCACCACACATCCATGAGGGCGGCCGTCGACGGCGTATCAGAGAGTCGAGTTCAGGAGATTGAGAACGAAGAGTTTCCGTGGATAAGAAGAATCCGCGAAAAGCTGCAAAGCCTACACCCTCAAGTCCCAATTGACCGCCGCGAAATCGAGCAAATGCTGGTCTTGGACTGGCACGGGAGTACCAATAAACCTCCTGAGACCTCTGGGCACGCACTCCTTCAGTTGCTGATGGAGTTGGGCATCTTTTACCTTCGTGGTGACGGCAGGGTTGACGTACGCGACCTCTATCTCAAAGGATTTGGACTGAAGCGCAGGGGAGGGATCGCCCGACCCTTTTGAAGGGGCGGAACGGCGCAGACGATCAGCTCTTAGGGTCTGCGCCAGCCAGAGGCAAGTGGGAACCTGGGGACAGATCGATACACAGGTTTGTTATGTCCATGCTGTGCCTGGGGCCATCCGAAAGCGAAGAAAATAATTTCTACTGCGTTCCGCCTGACCCGGTACTCCCTGATGATTGCGGTGGTCACGTCCGCTCGATCAACTCGAGACGGCGAAGAAACCCGGCCCGTATCGAGGCTGATACCTTCTTGGGAAAACGGGCGGGAAGACGGTGGAGAGTTCGTGCGATTGCCTCTTGAGCGATCTCGCGCAACTCTTCGAAGATCGAATGCACGATTTCCTCGCCGACGCCTGCCAGTTGTGCGCTCTGAAGAAAATGTCTCGGTGCGATGGTATTGATACGGTAATGCCGGTTATCGCCGACCGCCATGGCAAGGCGGAAGCTGTTTTGCCGGATTTGACCTGCGTCGAGGCTGGGCTGGGCCGAGATGACGTCGTAGAGTGGCGTCATCCGATAGGGGGCGAATGGTGTCAGGAACCATTTTATTTCACACTAGGAGCCCGTCGGAGATAAGGCTTCTAAATCTTACCTTTTTCCGACTCTGGCTCTCATCGAGTCGGGTGCTGGGCCTTTGACCGTGGCGAGGCTGCCCGGAAGACAAGCTTGGTAGCTTGGGTCAGCTCTTTCAGGCGCTCTGGGGGCTCCATCCGGAGCGGAAGAGTTTCAGCAGGTTATGCGTGGCGCAAATCATCTGCCATTCCCCCTGCACTTTCTCCAGCCCTCGCAGCAGAAATCTCCGAAACCCTCGCGCCTCTTTGATCTGTCCAAAGACCGGTTCCACCACTGCCTTGCGCAGCTTATAAACCGCCTGCCCTTCCGCCGTCCGCAGCTTGTGCCGCATCTGCTCGGCGACGCTGGCTCCGGGGGACGGAGGCCCGGTGGTGGTGGGCCGTTTCTCGCCGTGCTTCTGCCGGTCCGGCGCTACGAACAGATCGATCTCCCGCAACTGCGCATCCGTAAGGTTGGGCTCACTGAAATAACCGTTGTCCGCCGTCGCTTGCTGCGGCGGGACCCCCATCTGCACTTTCACTTGCTTCAGCATCGGCACCAATTGTTTCTTGTCGTTGGCTTCCTGGGTCACCGCCGCCCCCACGATCACTTGCGCGTGACTGTCCACCGCCGCCTGGGCGTTATAGGCTTGCACAAACTCTTTCGTCGCTCCGTCCTTCATGATCCGCGATTCCGGGTCGGTAAAATTCCGTTGCGCTTGCGGCTTCGGCTTTGCCGCTTCCGGATCCGGCGCCTGCGGCGCTCGCCCCCCGAACTTCCGTCCCCGTTCGCGCTCCTGCTTCTCCCGCTCCTTTAATTGCGCCGCGACCTCCGCCTGCTTCTTTTCCGCCGCCTCTTTCGCCGCTTGTTCCAGCGCCGCCTTCGCCTCCCGAATCTTCTCTAACCGGCTCTCCCGCCGCGCCAGTTCTTTCGGCAGTTCATCCCCGCGCTTACCTTTCCCGTATTTCCCGTCTTCCTCGGCATCCACTCGCGCCGCCTCCGCCAGCAGCGCCTGCACTTCCGCTTCTAACTTCTTCTCCGCCTCTCCCATTCGCTCGTAGCTCATCGCCTTGTGCTTCGAGGCGTTGGCCTTGATCTTCGTCCCGTCCAGCGCCACGTGTCCCAGTTTCACCAGCCCCGCTTGCCGACACAGCTGCAAGACCTGCACGAACAGTTGCGCGAGGTTCGCCAGATGTCCCTTGCGGAAATCCGCGATCGTGTCGTGATCCGGATGCTGGTCAGCCGCCAAATAGCGGAACGCCACGTCCTCGTAGGTCGCCCGCTCGATCCGCCGCGAACTCGCCACCCCTCGCGAGTAGCCATAAATCAGCACCCGCACCATCATCCGCGGATCATAGGCCGCCAGCCCGCGCCCGTCTCGCGCCTCGTAGGTCGCATACATCGCCGTCAGATCCAGCGTCTCCACCACGTCCGCTACAAACCGCGCCAAATGGCTCTCGGGCAGCCAATCCTGCAGCGAAGGAGGCAGCAGATAGGCTTGATTGAGATCGCAGTTCCGAAACTGTTTGCTCATAGGCCTAAATTACACTAAAGAACCTGTTTGTCAATACTAAATGTGTGTCGGAAATAGAACCCTCTTGCCCGAGAATCTCCACCCGACGAGCGGTCGAACCTCCGCAACCCCCTAATTTGACATTAAACAAATTCTATCTCCGACAGGCTCCTAGGCTTTCAGCTCAAACAGAGCGGCCAATTTTCGATTTACATCACGCTGCAAACGTGGGGACAACTGGCCCAACTCCCGCCGGATCAAGGCGCTCGTCAACGTGACCAGCCGATGCAACCGAAGAACCGAGGGAACGCGCAACCCCGTTGCCGCAAAATCCTTCCGGCGTGAATCGAGCACGATGTCCGTGGCCGAGACGGAGGTTGGCGCCTGGCTGCTGATGAAGGCCACTATCGATGGCGATGAGGTCCGATTGGGTCAGTCAAACAAAGGGCGGGCCGGACTTTCTCGGCGGTCAGATCATCAAACGGAAACGGAACAAGAACGATTTTACCCCTGGTCATGGAAGGGCTTGCCATCGGCGGCGGTGTAAACGTCCTCAGCCGCGTCTTTAAGGAAATCGAACGCCGGGCTGGCCGCCGCGGCTTTTGACCAGGCCTCCTCCGAAATGTCCTCCGCCTCCGGCACCAACACGATCACGCGAACGCGACTTTGCCCCGGAAGGGGCAGAGGTTCGTCCAGCCGCAACTGATGCTCGGCATCCACAATCCCGGTTCTTTCAATGGCGTTCATATCGCCTCTATGATGGCCCGTAAATCAGTTTAAATCAAGCACCGATGCGCCAATTGAGGGGGAGGAACGGTGTCAGGAACCGTTTTCTTCCTCCTAGGCGGGATTGAGGGCAGAACCTTGGCGGCGCGGCGAGCGCTATCCGCGGTGCGGGGATTTGTGCGGCGCGCGGCTCTTGTTCAAGAGCCGACCGGTCGAGCGACGACTCTCGCGCACCAGATCCAGAATTTCTTTCCGGGAGAGACCCGCATCGATGCCCGGCACGTCCAGCGGTGAACCAGAACGCGCGGCCGGGCGGACCCAAAAGGCCTGCCCATCGCGGCGGGGACAGGAACCCGGGACAGGAACCTGTGAAGAAATTGACAATCTCGCGCAGAGACGCAAAGGCGCAGAGATTCGAAGTGAATAACTGCTTTATTTCGTTTGTCGCCTCCGCGCCTCTGCGTCTCTGCGCGAGATGCTTTTGTTGTTCCAGGGAATTTTTCACAGCTTCCAGGGGAAAATGGGGGAAAAATGGTGTCAGGGGGAAATGGTGTCAGGAACCTTTTTTTCGGGCCCCTGCTCGCCTCGCTCTGCCCATAACCGAAAATAAAATGGTTCACCATTTCTCCATTTCTCCCACCATTTCTCCCCTCGCGTGTGGTTGCCCGCCGACCCGCGCACACGCATTTGAAGGCGTACCGCAGAGTAATTTTTCTCGGAGAAAAATAACTCTGGAGTGCCAGGACAAGCCTGGCCGATCTTGTGAACTGAAAGGAGTTCACCTTGTAGATTACCCGTTCGACAAGTAGCCCGGCAAGCGTGAGTGGGAGTGATCCCACTGGCGAAGCCTTGCAGGGGCGAACTCGTGAGCCGTAGCGAAAGCGAACTCATTTCGGCCTCGTTAGTTGAGACGAAGGTGGCCAGCCCGCCAGAGAGTGGTGAAGCCTGACACCGATGGGGAAGTAATGGGTAGGAGCACCCATGGGACCTTCCGGGGTGGTAGGAGACGGCGCGCGGGGACAGATCGGTCGAGGAACCTGGGAGACCCGACGGGACCGGGAAGAGGAGACTCAACCCCAGGCGCTGGGGGGAATAAATAACCTTCAGGGCTGTATCGTCGGGAGTCGGAGGGGCTCATAGTAGCGGCGAAGCGGGTAACGACCGTGGAGCGAAGGGGCCTCAGAGGAAGTGAACTTCAGTAAGAGGAGGAGAAGTCCGCTTGGAGAAGACCCCCACTACGGAAGAACGGAAGCAGAGCGCAGAGCCGCTGATGAGCAGCGAGCGCGAGGCGATGCTGCCGGGAAAACTCTCTCTTCTGAGACAGAAGTTGGGCCAAAAGGCCAAGCAGGAGCCGAAGTTCCGGTTCTATGTGCTGTATGACCGGATTTATCGGCGGGACACGCTGGAAGCGGCATGGGAGCGGGTGCGCGCCAATCGGGGCGCTCCGGGTGTGGATGGGGTGAAGATCACACAGATTGAAGCCTCTCCCGCCGGAGTGAAGGGATTTTTGGATGACTTGCAGGAATCTCTGCGCACGAAGAGCTACGCGCCGGAAGCGGTACGACGCGTTTACATCGAGAAGGAGAATGGGAAGCTGCGACCGTTGGGAATACCGACGGTGCGGGACCGGGTGGCACAGATGGCGACCCTGTTAATTCTGGAGCCGATCTTTGAGGCGGATTTCCTGGATTGTTCGTACGGGTTCCGGCCGGGACGCTCGGCGCACCAGGCTCTGGCGGAGATACGCGGGCACTTGCGAGCCGGGTATCAGGCGGTGTATGACGCGGATTTAAAGGGCTACTTCGATTCGATTCCTCACGACAAACTGCAGGCGTGTCTGCGCATGCGGATCGCGGACCGTTCGGTCCTGAAGCTGATTCGGATGTGGTTGCAGACGCCGGTGGTGGAAGCGCCGGAGGTGAAGGGCGGCACGCAGCAAGTGAGCCGTCCTAAACAGGGAACACCGCAGGGCGGAGTGATCTCTCCGTTGCTGGCGAATCTGTACTTGCATTGGTTCGATAAAGTGTTCCACGGCTCGCAAGGGCCGGCCCGTTGGGCGAAGGCGAAGCTGGTGCGCTATGCCGACGATTTTGTCGTGCTGGCCCCCCGCTATGTGAGTCCGAAGCTGAGCGGGTATATCGAGGCGAAGCTGGAAACCTGGATGGGGTTGGAGATCAATCGCGAGAAGACGCAAGTGGTGAACCTGAAAGAGAAGAAAGCGAGCCTGGACTTTTTAGGGTACACGTTTCGCTACGACCGCAGCCAGCCGGGTCGCGGGCGTTATCTGAATGTGGTGCCATCGAAGAAGGCGGTGCAACGGGAGCGGGATCGACTACGGGCCATGACCGGCTATGCTCAAAGTCATAAGCCCTTGCCGCGACTGATTGCGGAGCTGAATCGACACCTGAAAGGTTGGGGCAACTACTTCGGTTTCGGATATCCACGCGCGGCTTACGGGTGGATCAACACCTTCGTACTGCAACGTCTCTACTACCACGTGGGACGGAGAAGCCAGCGGCCCTTCCGTCCGCCCGAGGGAAAGACCTACACCCAGCAATTCCTGCAAATGGGATTGCAGTTGTTGGTCCGTCCTCGAACGTGACGACCAGCGCATGCCTGTGGTCGGAAACTTTCCCGAGAGCCGGATGAGGGAAATCTTCATGTCCGGTTCGTCGAGGGGAGAGTGGGTCACCCCATTCGCGGAGTCGCCCTCTCTCCTACTCTACCGCTACGCCGCTATCGCGGGACGGTCGCGTTGCCCTTTAAACCGGGCAAGCGCAGCCGCGTTGCTGTTAAGATAGTAGGCGACAGGGGTATTGAAAGCCGCAAGGTGGTGGAGGTTCATCGTGAAGACGCTTGACGAACTCGTGCAAAAGCTCCCTCCCGATTTGCAGCGGGAGGTGGAAGATTTCGCGCGGTTCCTGCTCGAAACCCGCGGGCCGTCCAAGGGAGCCAGGCTCCGCATGGACTGGGCAGGCGCCTTGTCGGAATTTCGCGGACAGTTTACGTCCCTGGAGCTTCAGAAAAAAGGCGCTGGAATGGTGGGGGGACTGATGCAGTTCCTCGTCGATACGAACCTTTTATTGAGTTTCGACACGGACTTTGATCGCACCTCGCGCGGCCGCAAGACCCCCGCCATGGTCCAAGCCTCGCCCTGACCTCACGCGGGCTGCGGCCTCCGAGCCGGCGCGCAGCGGAAACCATTTTCTCTGTGCGCTCCGACTTGAGTATTTCCTTTGCGGCAGTTGAAGAGGCATCCCCGACGAAAAGGGGACAGCAAGAATAGGGGCTAGGGGTTGGGGGCTGGGGGCTGGGGAAAGACAACTGCCCACTAACCACTGGCGACTGACAACTGCTTTCCTGAGCGTGGCGCGAGGTATTGCAAGCCGCAAGGTGGCGGAGGTGAAATGATGGCTGGCCAGTGGGTCGATGTGACCGGCGAAGTTCTGGAAGCTGACGTCAAGCAAAGGAAGTTTCAACTGTGGATTGACGGGCAGACCCACGTCCTGGTGATGTTCTCGGACCCTCAGGAGGTTGATGTCACCACCGCTCTTCGAGACCACAAGTCCGTGCGCGTGCGAGTGAAGGGCCAGGCGGAGGTGTCGCCCCAAGGCAAGCTCCTGCGCGTTACAGAAATCGAAGAGCTCGTCCTCGGGCCCGCCGGAGAAGTTCCCTATGACCCCTCGGCGCCACCCATCGAGGAGGTTCTGGCGGATTTGGCGCGTGGGGTGCCAGAGGCTGAATGGGACAAGCTCCCCAGCGACTTGACCGATAACCTCGATCACTATCTCTATGGGACACCGAAACGATGAAAGCCGTCTTTGCGGATTCCCTTTATTGGATTGCCATTGTGAAGCCGGGAGACCCGTGGGCAGACGCCGCCGCGAGGGCAAGGGCCCAGCTCGGCCCCGCGCGGATCGTAACCACGGACGAGGTGCTCACCGAGTTCTTGACCGCCCTTTCCAAGTCCGGTGAAAATCTGCGTGCAAATGCGGCGGCGATGGTCCGGGCGATTCTTTCCAATCCTAACGTGAAGGTCGTCCCTCAGTCGCGGGGCACATTTCTTCAAGCACTGCACCTCTTCATTCAACGGCGGGATAAAGAATACAGTCTTACGGACTGCGCCTCGATAAATGCCATGCGATCGGAATCAATCGCCGAAGTACTGACGAATGACCATCATTTTAAACAAGAAGGCTTCACGATTCTCATGAACAAACAGGACTGAGAAGTTGCTTGCCCCTATCGACCCACTGCTTCTCAATCCAACCTCTGAAGAACCCTGCGAGCTAGTCCCGGCGCAGTTAGGCATTCCGCCTGACCAGTCGCCATCCCGTCCAGTGGGCGCCACTTGGCCGAGTAACGCATTTTCCTTACGCAACACTTGATTACCACAAAGGACAAATCAATGTACTCTACCCGGCTGCCAATTCAGATCGTACCACCGCCGGACCCCGCAACAATCCACAATGACGGCCTACCCGCTTGCGAACGAGAAATTTCGGCGCGAAGCGATCTACCGCGACTATGATTGATGGCTGTGCCCACTTATCTGCTGGATACCAACATACTTCTCCGACAGTCCATCCTGACGACCTGCAATCACCCGCAACCGAATATCAGGTTGACCCACAAGCTCACGGCTTAAGAGCCCAGGACCGGAGAGCGGGTCCTGTGCTACATTTTTTTGATCGGGGGTTACCCTGCCGACCGTCAACGTTTCTTAGCGTTGGCGGACTTCAGGATTTTCTGGGTGGTTTCGGCGATGAGGTCGCCCATACGCGTGGTGGAAGTGGGACGAGCCTTGCCGGGAAGCTCCGCGGTGCGCACCCCGCGCTTCAGGATGCGCTCAATCGCCTGCTCGATGGCCGAGGCGGCGGTTTCCATGTGCAACGAGTAGCGCAGCATCAGGGCGGCGGAGGCGATGGCGGCGAGAGGATTGGCGCGGTTGCGTCCGGCGATGTCGGGCGCCGAGCCATGCACCGGTTCATAGAGTCCGGAGTGTTCACCCAAGCTGGCGGAGGGCAGCAGGCCGATCGAGCCCGTCAGCATGGCGGCTTCATCGCTCAGGATGTCTCCAAACATGTTGTTGGTCAAGACCACGTCGAAGCTGGTGGGCTTGTCGATCAACTGCATCGCGCAGTTATCCACGTAAAGATGATTCAGCGCGACGTCCGTATAGGAGCGGCCGATGCGCGTCACCACCTCGCGCCATAAGCGGGAAGATTCCAGTACGTTGGCCTTGTCGACGGAAGTCACCTTGCGGCGGCGGAGTCGCGCTAACTGGAATGCCCGGTGCGCGACGCGCTCCACTTCGTGCTCGCGATAGATTTCCGTGTTCACGCCAAAGCGCTCGCCGTTCTTGGAAAAAATGCCGCGGGGATTGCCAAAATAGATTCCGCCCATCAGCTCACGCACGATGACCAGGTCGGTTCCCCGCACGCGATCGGCCTTCAACGCCGAGAGGTTGACGAGCGCGTCGATGACCTTCGCGGGCCGCAGATTCACGTAAAGCCCCAGGCGCTGGCGGATTTGCAGCAAACCGTGCTCCGGGCGCGACTCGGGACGCTTGGTGTCCCATTGCGGGCCACCCACGGCGCCCAGCAGTACGGCGTGGGCAGTATTGCAAATGGAAATAGTCTCGGCAGGAAGCGGCGAAGCGGTTTGGTCGAGCGCGATCCCGCCAATTAGGCCGCTTTGGAAGCGAAAGGTTGGGCCAATGATTTCCTCAATAGCCTTCAGGACTTTCACGGCTTCCGCCGCGACCTCGGGCCCAATCCCGTCTCCCGCCAACACCGCAATCCGATACAAGGTCTGCATATCGTTGATTATCTGTATCTTACAAGACTAGGACAGGGAATTGCAAGGGTTAATTGAAGTTGCCGACAGATGGAGAAGTGCGCCCGGATTCCGTTGTAAGTCATTTGCTTACTGTAGCTTGCGAGTAAGGCGATGAAAAACTACCTTTTTATCCTTTGTAATACCTTTTAATGCTTTGTCAAGCAAAGATTTCGCCCTTCTTAGTAACCCCCTGGAAATAACCTGTCCACGGCTTCGTTCTTGTGGACCGAACCCGAGCCCACCGCCGCGGCGTCTTCCAAGCGTTTCATTTCGTACGCGGCCTTGTTGGCGGCTTGCAAATAGGAGCGCGCCGCGGCCTCGACGACACTGTGGCTGGAACATTTTCCCCCGAACTCGCACCCCTCGAAGCGCGCCCGGATGCAGACTTCCGCCACGCCGTCCGTGCCCGGGCCCACCGTGTGCACGGAGAAGTCGGAAATTGTTCCCGGTATGCCCGTAATGCGGTCGATGGCGCGAAAGGCCGCATCGCACGGACCTTCGCCGGTGGCCGAATCGTGAAATGTTTCGCCATCCTTCTCGAGTTCCACGGTGGCTGTGGAGCGTCCTTCGTTCGAGGATACGCTCTGGAAAAGTTTAAGGG
>CAVQYM010000006.1:0-503209 GCA_963718175.1 uncultured Acidobacteriota bacterium | reverse complement strand
CTGCAGACGTTCCTGCCGCTCCCGCGCCGCCCGCTTCCGCGCGGCCGCTTGCCGCACGCTTACCCCCGCCCCCGCCGGCGACTCCAGTTGCTGCCGCAACTCCGCCACGTGCCGCTCCGCTTCCGCCAACAACTCCTCCAGCCGCGCTTCCCGCCGAAAACTCTTCGTCCCCGCCCCGACCCGCACCCGCATCCCGTCCTGGCTGATGCGGCTCACCCGCACCACCCCCTTGTCCACCAGCGCCGCGATCACCTGCGTGAACAGCGCGTCCAGCGCCTCTGCATGATCGGTACGAAAGTCCGCCAGCAAGTGATAGTTCACGGTCACGCCCCCGCACAGCCAGCGAAACGCCGCATTCTCCTCGCACTGCCGCGCCAACTCGCGCGCCCCGCCGATGCCCCGCACGCAGGCGTACAGCCACAACGACACCAAAAGCTGCGGATCGGTCGCATCGCGCCCCGCCACCCCTTCCCGCGCCTTGATCGACGCCTGGAACGCCGCCAAGTCCAAATGCTCCACCACCGCCGCCACCCGCCGCACCGGGTGCTCCGGCCCCACCAGGTCGTCCGGACATTGCGCCACCCAGCTCATCTGCCCACGCTCCGGCCGGCGCAGACGCACCGCCCTCCGGGCCCCCGCCGCCGCCTTCCCGCCCTGCGGAGGGGCACCCTCGGCGCTCTTCTCCACGGCTGGCGTTTCTACTTTCGAAGCATCAAACATCAAAATGTTTTCCATAACAGCCATATTAAGTCACATACCGAACTCTCCGCCAGAAATATTTCCATCCCCGCCCTTGCCCTTTCACCTCCTCCTACTACCCCCTACCCTCCCCCGGCCCGCGGCCTAATAAAATCACAAGCTCCAAGGCAGGAGTCTGCGCCAGCCGGCGGAATGGGCCTGGCCATCGCCGCCGGAACCGTCACCATTACGGCCACAGACGGGAGCGTCAGCGGCACGGCGACCCTAACCGTGCAATAGGCTTGGTTGTGACTGGTAGCGCAGGGCGGCGGAGCCGCAACCAATCCGTCTCGTAGGGGCTGGGCTCGCCCTGCCCTTGTAATTTGTCGCTGGTGTGGAACGAGGGCAGGGCAAGCCCAGCCCCTACGAGACGTGCAAATTGTTTGCAAAGAGAACAAGAATTTACGGTATTGCAATGCAGGGCCCGCTCTCCGGCCCTGCGGCTTTTCCAGCGGTGCGCGCCGGACGAGGTGTAGCGCCCCGATGCATCGGGGCGGCTCTTCCTTTGCCAAAACCGCAAATCTCCAAGAGGGATGCCTGCCCGCGCGTTTGGTGATACGAGTCTCGGGAAGTGCCGCAGACCTCTAAAGGCGGAGGATGCGCTACGGTTGCTCGTCAGGGTTCCGTCAAAGTCCGCCGGGCGATGAAAGAGACCCCTCACCCACCGCCTTGCGGTCCCCCCTCTCCCCAAGAGCTTGTGACCTTTTTGAAGCCACTGGCCGCAGGGGGGTGCCTTGGGAGCCCTGGGGCAGTAGGCGGGGCGGCTCGGACCGGCCGGGGGAGCGGTGGTGGCGCCACGGTTCGGTTTCGGACGCTCGCTCGGCGCTGGCAGGTGCTGCCCGCCGCGGCGGGCTCAGGCCCGCCACGGTGGGTTTAGGCCAGCAAGTGCGGGGCGAAGTGCATCACGTTGTAGGCCAGGGCGCTCCACAGCGCCACGCACCGCGCCTTGGCCAGTCCGCGCACCAGAATCTGACCCAGGCCGCGATAGGTGCGCATATCAGCGTTGACGGTTTCGCTGGTGGCCGCCCGCTGTCGATAGATTTTCTTTCCCTCCGCGCTTTGCATGCGCTGCTTCCAGGCGCGGATCGCTTCGCTATCGCCTGCTTGGGACTCTAGTTCCTTCCCCCTCCTTTGCCGATCCTGCGCCGTATGGGGCGGAACGAACAACGCCACATCGTCCTTATGCGCTGCTTCCAAGTCTTCCTTCCGCAGGTACCCGCCGTCCAACAGGTGCTCTTGCACCGTGCCCCCCGTGCGCTCTTGCACCTGTTCCCGCAACGGCGCGCTCAACCCTCCCGAGTCCGAACCCTCCGCCGTCACCTCCACCCCCACGATGGCGCGGCTCCCCGGGTCCGCTGCCAACTGCACATTCACCGCCGGATTGTAGCCGCCGTTGGGCATCTTCATCACCCGCGCTTCCGCGTCCGTCGTGCTCACCCGCGGCGCCTTCTCCGCAATCTTCTCTCCCCGCTTGCCCCCCGTGCGCTTCACTCTCGCCGCCTGCCGTCGCTGCAGTTCCGGCAACTGCGCGATGGCCTGCTGCAAGCGTTCCTGCCGCTCCCGCGCCGCCCGCTTGCGCGCGGCCGCTTGCCGCGCGCTTACCCCCACCCCCGCCGGCGACTCCAGTTGCCGCCGCAACTCTGCCACGTGCCGCTCCGCTTCCGCCAGCAACTCCTCCAGCCGCGCTTCCCGCCGAAAACTCTTCGTCCCCGCCCCGACCCGCACCCGCATCCCGTCCTGGCTGATGCGGCTCACCCGCACCACCCCCTTGTCCACCAGCGCCGCGATCACCTGCGTGAACAGCGCGTCCAGCGCATCTCCATGATCGGTACGAAAGTCCGCCAGCAAGTGATAGTTCACGGTCACGCCTCCGCACAGCCAGCGAAACGCCGCATTCTCCTCGCACTGCCGCGCCAACTCGCGCGCCCCGCCGATGCCCCGCACGCAGGCGTACAGCCACAACGACACCAAAAGCTGCGGATCGGTCGCATCGCGCCCCGCCACCCCTTCCCGCGCCTTGATCGACGCCTGGAACGCCGCCAAGTCCAAATGCTCCACCACCGCCGCCACCCGCCGCACCGGGTGCTCCGGCCCCACCAGGTCGTCCGGACATTGCGCCACCCAGCTCATCTGCCCACGCTCCGGCCGGCGCAGACGCACCGCCCTCCGGGCCCCCGCCGCCGCCTTCCCGCCCTGCGGAGGGGCACCCTCGGCGCTCTTCTCCACGGCTGGCGTTTCTACTTTCGAAGCATCAAACATCAAAATGTTTTCCATAACAGCCATATTAACTCACATACCGAACTCTCCGCCAGAAATATTTCCATCCCCGCCCTTGCCCTTTCACCTCCTCCTACTACCCCCTACCCTCCCCCGGCCCGCGGCCTAATAAAATCACAAGCTCCAAGGGAGAGGGAATAGAAATCAAAATCACAGCCCTCTCCGAGGGGGAGAGGGGGGACCGCAAGGCGGTGGGTGAGGGGTCTCTCCGTGGGTGATATATCCATAGCTACGGAGGTATGCCACGCCCGGGACTTTGACGGAGCCCTGGGTTGCTCATCGAGGCGCTTGCGGCGCGCCGTCCACTTCCCCGCCGCGCCGCGCAAAATACCCAACCTGCCCACTGCCCACTGCCTACTGCCCAACCTGCCCACTGCCCACTGCCTACTGCCCAACCTGCCCACTGCCCACTGCCCAACTTGCCCACTGCCCAACCTGCGCACTGCCTACTGCCATCGTCCCGCGAGCGCGCTCGGCGGGTCGGTAAATGATTGGAAGCGGAGCAAGCGGATGACGGGTTGGTCCTTCAAAGAAATCAACGGCATGAACCCTTTCTCCATCATCTCCTCGGCCGCCGTCTGGGTCATCAGAACTTCCGCACACGGCTTGGTTCTCGACTCACCTTCCCAGGTGTAAATGTGAATGGGCAAGCCGGTAATTTCCGAGAGAGTTCCCGGACGGAGTTCCCACCCCAGCTCGGTGAAAGTCTGTGCCAGCAGCAAAGCCGCGGCAAAGGCCGGGTTGGCCCACAGATAATCGTCATGGGCGGCAGGATCAGGGATTTCCTCGAAATCAAAGAGCTCGGTTGATTCGGTTTCCTTGCCGTAGGGCAAGCGGATCAGAAAGCGGGGCAAGGCCAATCCCAGATAACGTGCTTCCGCCAGACCCCTCAACGCTGCCCAGGCTGCGGCGGTCTCCGGGGAGGGCTGCTTCGTCCATTTGCGCCAATCGGGCAAGTCCGCAATCGAATCACAACCCAATAAACCCGGGCTGGCGGCGGTGATGAAGGGAGCGCCCGCCGCGGCGGCCACCTTCGCAATGCGGCCGAGCAGTTCAGCATCTTCGCGTGCGGAGTCGAAGGTGTAGTTCCCCGCCAGAAGGGCGTAGGGCTCAGCGCCGGGAGTCCCCACCGACTTCTCCACCAGCAATCGGTAGGTTCCTGTGGAGCGGAGGTCCGGTGAGGAAGCGAGGTCTCGAGAGAGTTCCTCCTTGCTCGCGTCGATCAGCAACACCTCGAGGCGGGAACTTGTTTCAAGGTTGCGAACCAGGAAGAAAACGGCACGCCATGCGGCCTCCAGTTCCTGGAAGGCGGGCAAGTGAAGAAGCGCACTCATTTGGGCGCTCGTCGCCAGGTCGAGTAGTCCCAGCGCCCCGGCCTGCCGAGGATCAGCCTTGGGGACAATGTGGGGAGCGATGATGCTGCGGACTAGGGAGGTCCAAGGGTCGGCTCCGCGGGAAGGAAGAGGCAGGTCCGCTCGCTTTTCCGTCTCCTCCAGCATTTGGTCAAGGAGGCTTCCTGAGAGGGCTTGCTGTACGTCCGCACTCGAATCCCTGCGAGGTTCCAACGGGGCCGGCGCCACCGCCTCTGGACGGGGTCCGCCGAAGCCAAGTTCGCTGGCCGTCTGGGCGAAAGTCCCGGGGTCGCTGAGTTTTTCGCGCGTGTCACGCAGCTTCTGAAACAATGGGACCCGCCGGAAGAGACTGTCGGGATGAAAATCCTCCAAATCGTTAAACTTCAGGCTGATTGAGATGCCATCCTTGCCACCTATGCGGAGGTCCAATCGGGGCGACATCTTGGCGAAAACAGAATCGTAATTGTCCCGGTCAATCAGGGTGGGCCGCCGATTCGCCATCGCCTCACCGATTTCGACGAGCCGGCGATTTCCGCGACCGCTGAAATCTCCCAGAATGGCGACTCGGAAAGGAGTTTCCGGCCCAGATATTTCTTGGACCCTCTCGCGGCCTGCGGTTACGTCGAGATGAATCTCACCAAATGAGTGACGATCGGGCATGGGATGCTCCTCACCTCTGAAATTTGAATTTGTTCCAAGCGCCAGGATTTCAATGACCAGGGAAATTGTACGCTCATTGCTACCTGCGTCCAAGCCCGGAATCGCCAGCGGTTACATGACGAACGCCACCCAATCACCCTCCAGGTTGAATTCGTTCAGTCCGCCCGCCGCGTTTTTCAGTAGATAGCCATTCCACTCACCGGTTAAGTCGAAAATGTTGTATCCCTGCCGATGGTTGTCAACTGCGAAGGCTGTCCACTCGAGGTTCTGATCGAAGAGCAAGAGCACGGCCTTCTGGGACGTGTTCACAATGTAACCGATTAATTCCGAATCGGGCGTCCAACGACGTAATCCGGAATACACGCCGGTTTGCTTAGGGTCGAGCGAAGTGTTGACGGTGGGATTGAGTGACGTGGTGTAGAGCGGGTCCAGGGATCGATTGAATTTCGGGCTGATGTTGCCGCTTCGTAGCGGGTTCATCCAAGGGTTAAACATGGGATTGAGCGAGGCGTTCGTCTTCGGGTTGATGTTGGGATTGAACTGAGGATTGATGTTCGGATTGAACTTCGCGCGCGGCGGGGGATCAGGCATGGGAATCCATCGAGGCACCGCGGAGCGCGGTGCAGGTCCGCTACATGGAACTGAATACCTTGGCAATTCCCGAATGATCCAGGGGTCGATGCGCCCCACCCGGGAGTTCGATCTCGGTATTGGCGGCGTAGAAGAGAAGGCGCGCCAGGAGCCGCCCCTCGAGCGTCAGGTCAGCTATAGCTTCCGCCACGGGTTTCTTGCTGTCCGGGCCCGCTTGTCTTCCCGTCTTTTGAGTCTGGATCATCAACTTGCCGGACGGGGTGCGGGCCATGCCGGCCCAGCGGAAATCGGGCTTCTTGTCGAGCTCGAGAAGTGCCCCCCGCGCTTCAATCGCTTCTCTGATTTGTTGGAGAGCGTTGTCCATGCGATCGAGAAGTTCAGTGTCGGTCATTCCACCTCCTCAAGTAACTCCCCCCCTCAAAATATGAGTGAGCAGGACTCAAAGAACTTGCTACTGACTTTCGATGGTACCCATAGGACGCCGTACTATACTTCCTTACCAGCGTTGTGCTGTAAATAGAATTACTCGTTTGGAGAAGAGAAATCAACTGCAATCGTTTTGTATCACCTATCCGTGGCCATTCGCCCTTTATCCACAATAAGGGCCGACTCGAATACCCCCCGGCGCCTCAGGAAAATTCACTAGCGTGCCACGTTCGAAACACAACGCAACGAGGAGAAGTAGCCCTTCTGCAAAAGGGGAGGTGCTCCGAGGGTATCGAGGTCGAACTGCACGGTTACGGGCTTTCCATTCGGAGCGGTTACGGGGCGCCCGCCCGCGGCGGTCAGGACCGATTCCACGTTGTAGATATTCCCCTTCTGCTGAGTTTTGCCAGCATCGGCGAAGAAATGGAAGACTCCCCACGTTCCAGTGTAGCTCGGCCAAGTCAATTCGGATCCACCTGCAATCTTCACCGTGAGCGTAAGGCCTTGGCCTGTTCCTGGCCACGAAAATTGCTGGAACGAGGAATTGCCACCGGCATAATTCAAAGCTTGGCCGTCGATATTCATGGTGACGCCGCTGACGCTCTCGGTCGGATGCGGACGAAGCGCGTACTTATATTGAAGTTGTCCGGGCGTGCCTGCGTAGAGTGCCCGCTGCACGCCAGCGGCGCGATTGAAGAAGGCAAGGAACGCAGGATTTACCACTTGCGTTGCCGCAGGATTGGCAATGTAACCTGTCCCCTGAGGGAGGATAAGGTTCTTCAGCGCCGAGTTATAGAACTGGGCCAACGCACCGGTGTTGGGATCAAACACCGCCGCCAAATCTTGCGGAGTAGCTTCCACGGTAGCTTGGGGGTTGAAGGGAAACTTGGATTCGAGCGCCCCCATTTGTGCGCACAACCCCTGGCCACTCACCGGACCAGGTTTCAGGACTGCCGTAATCGCCGTAATGGGGGCTAAGAGCAGATTATGGACTGTCTGGTCAAGGTGGCCATCCTGATCAATCTTGAATCCTTGGCCAATCTGATTGGCGGCCTGTTGGGCGGTGGAAACGTCATTGAGGCACTGCGCCTTCGCGGCATCCTTGTCACCTGGGGCGCTGTTGGCCCGGTCCAGGCAGACCTGGAGGCCACTGAGACCCGCGATGTAAGGCTTGTTGGTGTCTCCAATATACTGATCCTGGCAGTTCGGGGAGACGACCGACTGGACAGCTTGGAACGCCTTGACCACATCGGGTTGGTCAACCGCGGTGTTCTGCGCCGCGACGCAGAAGAGGGCCAGGAGCGGGGACTGATTGCCGGAGAGCTTCAAGAGCTTTTGTGTCGCGTCGGGGAGGCCCGTGTAGCGGACCACATTCCCGTTTCTCAGGAAGGAACGCCATTGCTCGATGAAGTCGTGTTGATACCGGCTGCGCAGATCCATAGCGAGTTTTGCCAAATCGACGGTGGAATTGTTTTCCTGCCCCAGAACCCACGGCTCTCCACTGAAATACTTGGGCAGATTCTGCAAGGCATTTTGCATGAAGGCCCAGCCGCCTTTGGTGAAGGCGCCACTCAATTCGGTACGGTCAACAACGACTTCCGCAGAGCCTGGGAATTTCTTGTTGAAATTGATCGAAGGATTGGCCTTCTCAGCCTCTGCCAGGACGAACCTGTAGACGCGCTCCGTGCCTGAGAACTGGGAGAGGTAATTGCGCGCTCGGGCGACAACCAGCGTGTCGTACTCCGAGGAGTAAGGGTTCGCGCTTTTCAATTGCTCGCTGTAAAAGTCGAATTGCTTTTGCGCCAGTTGCACACGGTCTTGATCGATGTCCCGCCCGGCAACCCAGGCATTCATGAGGACTGGTGAGAGGAACAAGCTGGTGCTCTTGTCGTGATTGGAGGTGGTGATGAGGTATGCCTTCAGGGTATCGTAGGCGGGCCCATATTGATCGTTGGGTCCGGGTGCGGCGGGAAGCGCAGAAAGAGTCTGTACCAATTTCGCTTGCGCCTCACCGAACAGCAGGTGCTGGAAATGCTGGAAGTAGATCCTCCGGACGTCGGGATAAAGGGTATTCCCCACGTACAATCCCCACCGCATGCTGAAGGGCGGGCCATTCTGATGGTAGTCCGACAGGGTTTCGACGGACTGCCTGAGTGTTTCCAGCTTGTTCAGCATTTCCAGTGAGGGCAGTTGTTGACCGATCAACTGAATATCCGAAATACCCTGGGAGGCAGTGACCACCTGGCTTTCCAGGTTCTTATTTCGCACGAATGAGACGACAAAGCCAATGATGAAAATCAGGAGAACCGCCATTGCCATTACCAGCAGTATCCGTCTCCACAAACTGGTTTTTGTGCTGGAGGCGCTGGCGGTAAGAGCGGAGGTGTCCTTCAGGAGGACGTCACTAAATACATGGGGTAGAAAGACCCACTGAGGGACTCTGCGGGTTTCACCCACTTCCGGAACCGGGGCTTGCTGCGCCATCCGGGCTTTCGCCTGCCTGACATCGAAGAATCCGGTGGCGCGCTCCGCGGCGTTGGAAGCGGAGGGTTGGGTAATCGGTTCCTCCTGCACGAGCGTGGGTCCCGCCGTGGTGATGGTAACGGGTCTAACGCCAGTAAAATAGAACCCGCGAAGGAAGGGGCCCGTGCGCAACTGGCTTGGCCGGCACATGTCGACCAGCAGTCGGACCAATAAGGTCCGCAGCTTTCTGAATTCCCTGGGGAACTCGTAGATGGTGGGTAGTTTGGTGGCATCAAACTCCTGCGCGAGCATATTGACGCGCCGGGCCGCAAGAGATTGAAACAGGTTGTCGAACGCCCATGAAACTCTGGCAGTCTCCTGCTCGGCATACACACCGGTGGAATACGTGACCATGGGCAAAGTCGCACCAAAAACTACCGTGGCCTCGTCATAGGTCAGGTTGCGAACGTAATCCTGAAAGAATTGCAGGCGATCGGCCCGCGTGAAAAGTACATAGACCGGGAGGCTGATGCCCAGCAATTGCGACACCTCACGAAGGCGTGTTTGGATCTGCTGGACGCTGGCTGCCAGGGCTTCCGGAGCGCCTGGCTTCATAAAACTTTCGCAGTCCACGCAGACCAAGGCGGCGCGGGGGGAGGGCGTGCCCTTTCCGAATACCGAGTGAAGCTGACGCGGCCCCAACTTCTTTACCAGTTTGGCCCACCTGGGACGGTCTTGCAGCATCGAGCCACCGGCTTCCGCAAAGATGCATTGCCGGGTGTACCAGAAGTTCGCCGTACGAGTGGGGACCGGGACTTTGTCCTGCCCGGTCTGCCCCGCCAACAATTCCGGTTCGAGCCCGGATTGCATAACAACCGTAGTTTTGGCGGATCCGGTCTCGCCCATGACCAGGAAGAGAGGCAAGCTGCCAATCTGAGCACTTCGGCCCAATTGCGATGCCAGCAGCCGCGTCTCCGCTTCCCGAATCAGGATGTCAATCTCATCCCCTGTCGTCCCGCCACCGAGGGTCATTTCCGCACGTTCCTTGTCCTGGACCCGGAACCACCAAATCACGATGACAAATGCTGCTACGCCAAGGAAGGCAAGAGCACCCCGGAGTATCCACAGGCTGCTCCCTTGCAAATGCAACCAGGATCCTATAAACCAAGCCAGGACCAACCACACAACAAGCGCAATCGCAGCGATCCAATATTTTATTTTGGTGTTCACGGCGACTCCCTAGTGGGGCGTAAGCCCAGTGATCGAGTGTAATCCTGCTGCCCCGGAAATGAGCGCGAATTTGAACCCCACGAAGAACAGAATCGCAAAAAACAACGCACCCAGCGTGCCAAAGAGAAGTGCTCGGACCCAGGGGTCGGAGGCCTTCTGCTGGACCGCATCCCTGGGAGGCGCCCAGTTCGGAGCCAGAGGGCGCGGCCCCCCCCGCAGATGCTGAAGTTTCTCCGCCACCGTGGACGCGACCACACGCACGCTCTCCTGGCCACTGATACTGTAACGTCCCCGGTACCCGAGCAGCAGGCAGAGGGCATAGATCTCCAGCACATCGGCGGTTTGCGGGGAATCGCTTTTCCCCATGAGGCGGTCGATACACTGGAAAAACATTTCTCCGGCGGTGTGCACGCCGAACAATTCTTCCTGCAACGGCATGCGCGGCCAATCGCTGAAAATCGGGTTGTTGGAGTTGAGGATCGATTCATCCAGGAGAGCGACGACGGCAAATGTGGCCAGACGCACATCGTCAGCGGCGTAACCGCTCTTGGTTGCTTCCGCTTCTGCCGCCCCGATCGCACCCTTGATCTGATTTCGAAATGACCCGGCGTCCGCGACCGCTTGCCGGTTCGAGCGAAAACGCGTGATGGCGGTCAGGATTTCCTGGTAAATCAATGCCAGATTCGCGCGTCCGGCGCCCGGCGCCGGCGAAACACCAGCAGGTTGTCCACCCATTCCCACCTCTCAGGTTTCCAGGATAACGAGCAATTCAATCTCCGGGTTGGGGATGTCGCCGGGAATGTAGATTCCCACGCGACGAGTTTGAACGATGTGATCCCAGCACGGCCCGGCGCGGCTCACCGAAAAGTATTGGCTTTCGACCCGCTGGGCTACGGCGGAGGGTGGCACCGGAACGTGCGCCAATTGCATGCCGGGTAGCGCCCTCTTGACCAGTTGGGGAACGAATTGCGCGGAGCAAACCTTTACCAGTTGAAGCGTCCGGGTGATGACATCGGCGTCGCCCAACTCCGCGTGTACGGAAATCATCCAGCGCGCGCGGTCCAAACAACGCTGATCCTGGATGACGCCTTCCCAGAAATAGTTGGCGACCGGTGCCAAGGGAATGGATAGACAGTTCGAAGGCGCCAAGAGTTCGAGATGGTCGTGGATGTGCTTCTCAATCTCCCCGAAGCACGTATCGAGGGCCATGTGATTATAGAGGGGAAGATTCCGGGGCTGAGAATCCAGGGCGAAAGTACAAAGTGCCCCTCCTAAACGAAGGAGTTCGAGGAAGAGTTCTTCAGGATGCCCGCGTTTGGTGAAGAAAAGATGGCGGAGGGGCCCCAGGCTGGAGTTGATGGCGTGCAAGAACCAGAATTGTCCAATCTCCTGCGCCGAAAAACCGGTTTGAAATTTCCCCTTCTCCCGGCTATCGAGAGATATCGTCGCACTCTTCTCCTGAAGAACATCGATCAACCGGCGAGTCATCAACATCAGGGTTGGGCTGGCGCTGATCTGAGTGCAGGGGGGAATGAATCCTTCGTCATAGATGTAATTACCCGACCCGTCTCTTCGAATGCGGGCGATGGGCAAAGTCAGCATGTTTCCGTCATTCTCAATGTCGAGGAGGATATTTATATTCTTTCGCCCAACTTTCAATGGCTTTTCATCGGCACCTGTATTCTCATCCGGATACACCGTGGATTCGGCGATGAAGCGCGTGGGCCCGCTCTTATCTTGATCGGATAGTGCGCAGTTGGGCGCGCCGAGTTGGAGTGGGGGGATCGCCAAGAGCACGGTCAGGCTTTCCCGAGTCGGCGGAAATAGATCAGCGATACCGCGCGGGGCAGGCAGCGGATCGCTCTCGGGCATATTGAAGGGCAGCCCATCCTGAAAGATCCCTCGCGCATGGACTACGGACACGGTGCCGTTGCGCAAGGCCTCGGCATCAAGTTCCAGCCCTACGATTCCATAGGGCTCGAACCACAATTCCGAGATCCCGAAGTGCGTGATCTCTTCGAAAAAGCGGTTTTGCACTTGAAAGTGATGCGGCCCGAGGTGCATGCCCTCCGACCACACAACTTTTGAAAGTTGCTTCATGGGGTCAACTTTGATTCGTCACCAATATTACAACATTATGGCGCCATGCAACAGACTTTCGCGTTGACTTGCTCCAAACGAACCCGGCGCAGTGCGATCCCCGTCCCAGCGCGTGAGAAGGCCGGTCACCGCGCCATCCCTTGCGAGTTGTCCCAGTGTGATCCGGAAACGCCTCTGAATGTCGTCGCCTGCCTATTGGTGGTTAGGCAACTTTATCGTCATGTGAATTGTGATAGGTAAACCCTACGCCGTCAGGGGATCTAACTGCCGCCGACAAGTCCTGCACTCATGCACGCTTCATCGAAGATGACTTCCGAGGAGTCAGGGATTGCACTTCTAATATGAGCGAATTGTCCGGCCCTTTGGCTTGCGCTCCCGACGTGTTGGCAAGGTCTCTTCCGAGTACTCCGCGGCTCGGGCGCAGTGGCCAAATCGTGCTATCATCCTCTTCGGCGTGTCAGGCACTCATCAGCTATGGGTACACCGCAGCTCTTCCTCAGCTACAACAGCGCGGACCGTGAGGCGGTGATTGCTGTCCGGAACCTGGTTCGTGCGCGCGGCGTATCCACATTCCTCGACCGCGACAATCTTGTCACAGGCCTTCCCTGGCCGCAGGCGCTGGAAGAGGGCCTGCGCGGTGCGCGCGCAGTGGCGGTGTTCATAGGGCGGCAACTAGGCGGCTGGCAGAAGCGCGAGATGTGGTTCGCGCTGGACCGGCAGGTGGGCGAGGAGAAGCAAGGCCGCGCCTTCCCCGTAGTGCCGGTTCTGCTGCCTGGTGCCGACCCTACGCCCGGCTTTCTCTTCTCGAATACTTGGATCGATCTCCGTAGCGGATACGACGGCCCCGAAGCAGCCGAGGCGCTTGGCGCCATCGAGCGGGCGATCAACGCGACTGTGCCCGCGCCCACCCGGGCAACGGCTGAGGAGCGCGCTGCCGTGCTGTGTCCCTATCGTGGGCTGGAGGCGTTCCGCGAGGAAGACTCCGCCTTTTTCGCCGGGCGGTCGGCCTTCGCCAAGCAGTTGCTCGGCTTCACTCTGGGCAAAGACCTGGTGGCTGTCGTCGGACCTTCGGGTAGCGGCAAGTCTTCCGTCGTGCAGGCCGGAGTCGTGCCTTTGCTGCGCCGCGAGCGTCCGCCGGCCAGGACGTGGGACGCCGTCAGCTTCACGCCCGGCAGCGATCCTTTCCATCGCCTCGCCTCGGCGCTGATTTCGCTTCTGGAGCCGGAGCTCAGCGAAACGGACCGGCTCACCGAGGCGCAGAAGCTCGGAGACAGGCTCGCCAGTGGCGAAGCGAGGCTCGAAGCGGTGATCGACCGCGTGATCGAGAAGTCGAACGGCACCGGACGGCTGCTCGTAGTGGCCGATCAGTTCGAGGAACTCTTCACCATCTCGCCCGAGCCCTGCCGCCGCCCGTTTGCCCAGGCGTTGCTCCAGGCTCTCGGAAATGCTCCCTTCACTTTGCTCCTGACATTGCGCGCTGACTTCTATAGCCAGATCATCGGGCTCGACCGCAAGTTGAGCGACCGCATCGCGTCCGCGCAGGTGAATATCGGAGCCCTGACGCGTGATGAACTACGAGAGAGTATCACCGCCCCCCCCAAGCTTGTCGGGCTCGAACTCGAGCCCGGTCTCGTGGAACGTATTCTGGCCGACGTGGGCAGCGAGCCCGGCAACCTACCCCTGGTGGAGTTTGCACTCACCGAGCTCTGGCAGCAACGCAAGGGAAGGCTACTCGCGAACAAAGCTTACGACGAGATCAAAGGCGTTACGGGAGCGCTCGCCCAGCGGGCCGAGGGCGAGTTTGCCAGATTCACGCCGGAGGAACAGAGGGCGGCACGGCGCCTGTTCAGCCGCCTAGTGCGCGTGGCCAAGCCGGAGGAGGCTGGTGAGGACACGCGTCAGCGTATCGAGCTGGAAGCAGGGGACGCGATTACTGAGAAAGTGACGCAGGCCCTTTCCAGCCACAGCGCCCGGCTGCTGGTTAGTGGCGGGGATGAGCAAACCGGCCGCAAGACGGTGGAGATCGCCCACGAGGCGCTGATTCGCAACTGGGAGCGACTGCGGGGATGGGTGAATGAGGACCGCGAGTTCCTGCTGTGGCGTCAGCGGTTGCAGGTGGCTGTGGGAGAATACGAACGCAGCCATGGGGATGCCGGATCTCTATTGCGCGGCGCGCCTCTGGCCGAAGCGGAACACTGGGTCGTAACGCGACCCCAAGACTTGACTTACGCGGAACGGCGGTTCGTGGGCGGGAGCATCGCGCTTCGTGAGCGCGAGGCGGAGGAGAGCGAGCAGCGCCGACGGGATGAAATTGCGAAGGCGCAGCAACTCAAGGAACTTGCCGAGGCAAGGGCTGAGACCGAGCGGCAGCGCGCGGCAGAACAAGAAAGGCACGCGGCGGAGCGGGCAGCGCAGGTGAAAGTACTTCGCCGGTTCTCCCTCGGGCTGGTGGTGCTTTTGCTCCTGGCAGTTGCAGCCGTTGCCTTTGCCTTTTGGCAGAAAGAGGTGGCGCGGGCCCGCCAGTTGGTCGCATCGTCGATGTTGGTTGAGAGCTCGGATCCTGAGCTTTCAGTGCTGATTGCCGGGCAGGGCGTGGCCGCCACCTGGCCTGCCGGCCACACCGTTCTTCCCGAACCGGAACAGCAGTTACACCATGCCATCATGGCATCCCATGTCCGACTGAGGCTGAGCGGCCACAGCGAATACGTTTACAGCGTGGCTTGGAGTCTGGACGGGAAACGGCTGGCGACCGGTAGCGCGGACGAAACCGCGAAGGTGTGGGACGCCGAGACGGGCAAGGAAATGCTGACCCTGAGCGGCCACGCTGACGCCGTTTTGAGCGTGGCCTGGAGTCCGGACGGGAAACGGCTGGCGACCGGTAGCGCGGACAAAACCGCGAGGGTGTGGGACGCCGACACGGGCAAGGAGGTGCTGACCCTGAGCGGCCACACCGGCTACGTTTTCAGCGTGGCCTGGAGTCCGGACGGGAAACGGCTGGCGACCGGTAGCGCGGACGAAACCGCGAAGGTGTGGGACGCCGACACGGGCAAGGAAGTGCTGACTCTGAGCGGCCACGGTTACGTTGTTAAGAGCGTGGCCTGGAGCCCGGACGGGAAGTGCCTGGCGACGGGCAGCTTCGACAACACCGCCAAGGTGTGGGACGTCGGAACGGGCAAGGAAGTGCTGACCCTGGCCGGCCTCAGCGATTACGCCGACAGTGTGGGCTGGAGTCCGGATGGGAAGTGCCTGGCGACCGGTAGCGCGGATAACACCGCTAAGGTGTGGGACGCCAAGACGGGCAAGGAAGTGCTGACCCTAAGTGGCCACGGTGGTGGCGTTTTGAGCGTGGCCTGGAGCCCTGACGGGAAACGGCTGGCGACCGGTAGCTCGGACAAAACCGCGAGGGTGTGGGACGCCGAGACGGGCAAGGAAGTGCTGACCCTGAGCGGCCACAGCACATACGTTTACAGCGTGGCTTGGAGTCCGGACGGGAAGCGCCTAGCAACGAGCGGGGACTTCACCGCGAAGGTGTGGGACGCCGAGACGGGCAAGGTAATGCTAACCCTGAGCGACCACACCGGCCTAGTCTACAGCGTGGCCTGGAGTCCGGACGGGAAGCGCCTGGCGACGGCGAGCGAGCGCAACACCGCGAAGGTGTGGGACGCCGAGACGGGCAAGGTAATGTTGACCCTGAGCGGCCACGGTGGCATGGTTAGAAGCGTGGCCTGGAGCCCGGACGGGAAGCGCTTGGCGACGGGGAGCGGGGACAACACCGCGAGGGTGTGGGACGCGGAGACGGGCAAGGAAGTGCTGACCCTGAGCGGCCACAGCGGCTTCGTCCACAGTGTGGCCTGGAGCCCGGACGGGAAGCGCCTGGCGACGGGCAGCTACGACAACACCGCCAAGGTGTGGAACGCGGAGACGGGCAAGGAAGTGCTGACCCTGAGCGGCCACAGCACATACGTTTACAGCGTGGCTTGGAGTCCGGACGGGAAGCGCCTGGCGACGGCGAGCGAGCGCAACACCGCGAAGGTGTGGGACGCCGAGACGGGCAAGGTAATGTTGACCCTGAGCGGCCACGGTGGCATGGTTAGAAGCGTGGCCTGGAGCCCGGACGGGAAGCGCTTGGCGACGGGGAGCGGGGACAACACCGCGAGGGTGTGGGACGCGGAGACGGGCAAGGAAGTGCTGACCCTGAGCGGCCACAGCGGCTTCGTCCACAGTGTGGCCTGGAGCCCGGACGGGAAGCGCCTGGCGACGGGCAGCTACGACAACACCGCCAAGGTGTGGAACGCGGAGACGGGCAAGGAAGTGCTGACCCTGAGCGGCCACAGCGGCTTCGTCCGCAGTGTGGCCTGGAGCCCGGACGGGAAGCGCCTGGCGACGGCGAGCGCGGACAGGACGGTTCAAATCTACGCTATGGATATCCGCGACCTGATGGCGCTGGCTCGGCAGCGCGTTACCGCTCATCCTTCAGAGGAAGGGTGCAAGAAGTATCTAAACGTGGACAAGTGCCCGCCCTTTCCGGAACTGTCGTGGTGGTAGGCCGAGGGGCCGATCAGGCTCCATTTATGGACGGCCTGACTTCCACTTGGACGTTCAAACTTCCACCCTTACACATTGGCCATCTTGACCCATTTGCGTCGCTTCGTCACGCGTAGGACAGGTTCTGAAGGGATCGTCACACTCGGAAAGTATGCTTTGCGTGGTCCGCTGGCCGGATCGTTGTCCCGCGGTTCGAGGAAATAGGTCCTGCCTAGCGTTTACTAATCGCCGATAACTTCGCACGCCGGGAACTTTGACCATAAACGCCCACACCCGATATGTGGTTTGGGCTGCCGTCTCGGAATGTCCGAAGGGGAGAATCCCGGTCAGAAATGTAGAAACCCCAGGCCACGGGTGCAACCCGTGGAACACGGAGCGGACGGATGTTCGACGCCTGCGGGGTCGAATAACTTGCCGCTCACTGTCCGAGGGTTTCACCTACGGCGAATGATCTTGCTCCCCTCCTTGTTGGCGATTAAAGATCTGGAAATAACGATATCGACAATGGATGGCGGATTGCTAGGGTACTAATTAGGGAACTGGCGCAGGGTGAAATCGCGCCGTACGGCTAGTGGTGAGGGTGGCGTGGTTGGGTTCTGGCGAGTCCCTAGCCCCCAGCACCCATACCCGATGCCGCGCCTCTCCAGGATGTAACAGAAACAAAAGGGGTTCGTTGTTTAAGGTCAGAATGTCCAAACGCTCTATACCATTGGAATAAGTAGAGTTAGGTCGAAATACGGGATCCCAGGCGAAAAAGGTGGGCACGGCTCTCCACGATGTTTCAGAAAACAAAAGGGTTGGTTGTTTAGCGTCAAAATGTCTCAATGCTCTATACCCTTCAAATAAGGAGAGTTAGATTGAAATACGGAATCCGCAATGCAAGAAAAGGAAGCGGCTCTCCGCGATGTAACAGAAACAAAATGGGTTAGCTATGAATCGAGGAAATCTCGCATAAACCTATCTTATTGAAAAAATGTAAGTTATAAAATCATCGCGGGCGAGGGTCTTGGAGAGAAAAGGGAAATAAAAATTGAGACTAGAGTTTCCTAAGTTAATGAAAACAAATGTAGAAAAAATGTCGGTTTTCCGGTTCTCCACGATGTTGATGAAAATAAATAATTTACACCGTTCTCTCCACGATGTTGATGAAAACAAAGGAGAAATACGTTTGACGCGAGCTCAACCAAAAGTGGCATGTAGCCATAGTAGCCTACCCACTCTCATGGGCGCCACCGGGATCGGAAGTCCCGGGCGTGGCATACCTCCGGTGCCTGACGAATGCTACTCGGTCCTGGCGGGGCCGAACTGTTCGACCTCTCCAGGGTCGGGACGCGATCCATGGGCGCCAAAAGCGTGCCGTTGCCCACGGCTACTCAAGGTTCACCCTTTCGGGGTTCCATGGGCGGAAGGGCAGGGCACAGCGACACTCGCAATTCATCGATCGCCAATCGAAAATCACCAAATGGCGATCGAGAATCTTCCCATGGCACCACCAGCGACATGTGACGAGTGACAAGCCATCGCCAATCGCAAATCCCTCGATGGCCCGATGAGCCGATGACCCGATCTCAAGAGTAGGAGCAAAGCTTGCGAACCCCCTTCATGCTGATATAGAATGCGCTCAGGCGGGACCCAATCATGAGTTTCCTGGAAAAATACCTGATTGTTTCCAAACTGGAAGAAGGCGAAACGATGTCTTTCCAGGCGCAAGATACTTTGACGGGCGTGCCAGTCTTACTGCACCAACTTTTGCCGGGAAGGACTCCTCCGCATCAGCCTGATTTGGCGATCTTGGTTTTCAGGTACCTCCCCGGAGCGGGCGCCCCAGGAACTGAACATTTTCTTGAAATGGGACAAGAGGATGACTGCGTATTCATCGTGACCGAGGATGTACCCGAGTGCTTGGATCTTCGTTCGTGGCTTCAGTCGATCGCAGTTGCACAAGGAGAAAGCAGAGCCGGGGTTTCCTCGGCTCCTGAGGCGGCCAAGTCGAAGCCGGCCGCTCCGAGTCCCGAGTATCCGCCAGCAGACTTGGGCATGCCGCTGTCGGAGGGGCCACCGGAGCCGCTCGAAGGCGTGAATGAACCCGGTGAGTTCACGCACATGTTCAGCTCTCCAGAACCTGCGGTAAAGCCTTCTGAAAAGCGCCCCCGAGGCCAGATTCCAGATGGTTTTGAGGTGGTTTTCCAGAGCCACAAGCAATCTCCGCGTGGGGGCCCGCCGGTGGAGCCCACTGGGCCTACGATGATGCCTTCTCCGCAGGAACCAGCGGAGACTGAGGGCCCCGGCGAGTTCACGCAAATGTTCTCGCGCATGGACAAGGGCAAAGCCGGTCAGTCCTCTCCGCCAGCGCCGCCCCCGCGGACCCATCCGCCGAGTGTGGCCCCTCCGCAACCAACTTCGGAGACTGCGGCCCCCGGCGAGTTCACGCAAATGTTCTCCCACATGGACAAGGCCAAAGCCGGTCAGCCCTCTCCGCCGGCGCCGCCCGTCCCGAACAGTCCGCCGGATGCGACTGTGGCGCATCACCCGGCGGAGGACGGCGCGCCCGGGGAATTCACTCAAATGTTCCAGACACCTGCGGCAAACACGGGGCCACATGCGGCCTCTCCTCCTCCACGTGGAGTAACCAGGCCCTCGGCGCCACCACCGCCTTTGCCGGCCCAACCCCCTCCTGCCTTCCCGGATTCCCCAAGTGATTCGCCAGGTCCCGGTGAGTTCACACAAATGTTCAAGAGTGGAGGTCATCCGGAGGGGGGGATGGCGTCCCCGGATATGGGAATTCCGCCCCGACCGTCAGCACCTTTGCCTGGCGCGTCAAAGAAAGGGCCTGGTGAGCTAACCCAGTTGATGCAGGGCTATAAACCGCCGACGGCAACCCCGGCAGCGCCTGCGCTTGACCTGCCCGAGCCCGCAAGTCCTCCGCCCGCAGCAGAGCCTGGCAAGAAAGCGCCCGGCGAATTCACGATGTTGTTCCAGCACCCTCCCACGCCGACGGCCACTGTCTCCCCTGCGGCTGCCCCCCCACCGATCGCCCGGCCAGCGCCGCCTCCGCCCCAGACTCACCAGCCCGGCGAATACACGAGTCTCTTTGAGGTTTCCCGGCCACCAGCCCCACTTCCAGGGCAGGCGGCTCCGCCCGCGGGCTACGCTTACCCTGGGGCTCCAGGAGCACCTCCGCCTCCCCCCGCGATTCCGCAGATGCCGGCAAACCCAGCGCCACCTCCGCCGGCGGCACCGCCAGTGGCTTACCCCCAGGCCGCGATGCCGCAACCTCCCCAGTATCAGCCACCACCGCCTCCTGCTTACGCTGCGGCTCCTCCGCCAGCCATGCCGCAGATGCAACCGATGGCTATGCCACCCCCGCCCGCCCCGCAGGCAATCCCCGCCGCGCCCAAGAAATCAGGGAGATTCCTGGTGCTGGTCCTATGTCTGGGAGGCTTGTTCCTCATCGCTGCATTGTTGATCTTATTCTTTGCCTTTAAGCACTAAGAGGGAATGCGCGCGGATAGCTGACTGATTTGCAGCAAGCGATCGTAACGGATTCTCAGGGCATCCATTTGCTCGATTGCAACGGGGGATCACTCGGCTTGCGGAAGGAGGATAACCAGTTCCAGTTGCGGGTTGGGAATGTCCCCGGGGACGTAGGCCGCAATATTTCGAGCTCGCTGCACAGCCTCCCATGCGACCCCGGATTGATTCAAGCTGAAATACTGGTAGTTGAGTTTGATGGGAATGGAGCCTGGCGGGGAGGGGACATGCACCATCTGCATGCCGGGGAGAGCTTGACGAATGAGTGTTTCAATATGGGTGGCGGAGCAAAGTTTGACAAGTTGCGGAACTCTCTTGAGCAAGTCCGCCTCGCTCAGATCGGCACTGATCGCTAGATACATCCGCGTGTTAAACAGATACTTGTCGTTGGCCAGAGCCGTGGCATAGATCGAAGGCTGGGTAAGTTTCAACGGCAGCGATACGACGTTGCTGGGTACCACGGTTTCAATAAGCGCCCGCAGCTTTTCGTCGAGATCGGTAAAGCAGGCGCCGAGATTATCGTGGTCATAGAGCGGAAGGTCCCGCGCCTGCACGCTCGCGGAGAATGTGGTGAGCGACCCCGCCAGGGATAGCATCGCCGCATATAAACTCTCGGGATGCCCCTTCTTTGATTCAAACAGGTGCCGCAGGATGGGGAAATAGCTGTTCGCGGTGTATAGCAGCCAGAAGTTGGCAATGTCGGAAGCCGTAAAGTCTGCCAGGCTCTGATTCTTTTGCCGGCGCATACCCGAAAGCGCATTGGTCTTGGCGGCCAGAATCTCCACCAGCCGGCGCAGAATAGCCATGAGGTATTCGCTGACGGAAAGATCGATGACGGGGGGAACGAATTGTGGGTCCAACTGGTAGGTCCCGGCCGTGGTCTTCCTGACCCGCCCGATGCGCAAGGAACTGCTCCCCTGGCGAGGTTCGCCCTCCACCAGCAGCCGAAAATTTTTCTTGGCAACCTGCACGGGCCTTTCCGCCAATCCGGAATTCTCATCGCGCAGCAGGGCAACCTCCGCTTGATAGCGCGTATCGCCGCTTCTCTGACCCATCGTGACGTTGATGCCGCGATCATGATATTGAGGAATGGCAAGGTAGACTTCAACCGTGTTCTGGTCGGGTCCGAACGCTTGCTCCAGCGATCGCGCTTCCGGAGCGGGGTCCGAGTCAGGAATCTCAAATGCCAAACCATCCGGGAACAGCCCGGTGGCGCGGGGCAAAAGCAAGGTCCCCGTGGAAAGCGCTTCCCGGTCGATTTGCAATTCCGCGAACCCCCAAGGGCAAAACCTCAGGGCGCCTAATTTGAACTCCAACACACTTTCAATAAACCGGTCCTGGAGCTGTAAATGCTGCGGGGTGAGAAAGGTCCCCTTTGCCCAGATCACCGCCTGGAGTTGTCTCATAGCGCTTCAAGCTAACAAGAGTTGGCGTTCAAAGTCAAACGGCTGTTCACCCATTGCTTTCTCCGACGGACGGAGTGACCCGACACCCGAGAGAGCTGAAATGTTCACCATGTTGACGCTGACTCAAATCAGTCTACCACAATCCGCTGCGCAGCGCATGGCGGAGCCCGGCAATGGCGGAAGCGGTGACTCGTTGGATCCGTCGCCCGGGGCAGTGCAGAACCTTACGAAAGATTCGCCGGCGGCCATCCTTCGAATCAGGCCGAATCCGAAGCGACAACGCGGACCATAAGGTCAAGTCGACTCCTTGGCGGTCGAAAATTGATTTTCGAGGCTTCCTTTCCGTAGGTTTCAACCGCGGCTAGTGATATTGTTCTCCTTCGGGGAACGTGACCTGTGACTCACTTTTCAGATCGCCATCTCGTGACCTAACGCACGAAGGGTGGTTAAGGGAGCAGAACCTTGTTCGGTCTTGATCGCAACGCGGCGCGTTACACCTGGACAGCGGTTTTCATTCTCCTCCTGGTGGGACTGCTGTACCTTCTTCGCGAGACTCTGTTTATCTTTGTCGTGGCGCTGCTATTTGCCTACCTGCTCTGGCCCTTGGTGAAGCTTCTCGACCGGCGGCTACCGGGGAAATCCAAGGTGCTGGCGCTCACCCTGGTCTACCTCGCATTGGTCGCATTTCTGATTGTCCTGGGAATTGTGGTGGGCTCCCGCGTCGTCCAGCAGGCGAACGCCCTTGCGGCCCGGCTTCCCGAGCTCCTGGCGAAATTCCATCCCCCGGCCGCTCCTACCGGTCCACCCTCCCCCCAGACGCTGAAGGGCACGATCATTTCGGCGGTGCAAAAGCAACTGGCGCAACATTCGCAGGATCTCCTGGCCATGCTGCCGAATGCCGCTTTGGGAGTCATCTCGCGCGCCGGGAGCCTCATCTTTGTCGTTCTGGTGCCGATTCTCAGTTTCTTCTTTCTGAAAGATGGCCAGGAGATGCGCAGTTCCGTGTTGGGCTTTTTCGCCCAAGGAGCTCACCGCGACCTGGCGGAGAGAATTGCCACTGACCTGCACGTGCTGCTGGCGCAGTACATGCGAGCGTTGGTGTTGCTGGGAGTCGTGGCATCCTTGGCTTATGGTCTTTTCTTCTCGCTGATGGGCGTTCCGTATGGGATTCTTTTGGCGGCCATCGCTTTTCCTCTCGAATTCATTCCCATGGTGGGTCCTCTCGCCGGAGCCCTCATCGTCTTGCTGGTCGCGGGGTTGAGCGGGTCGCACCACCTGCTCGCGATCGTGGCGTTCCTCATCGCCTTCCGCTTTTTCCAGGATTATGTGGTGTCGCCGCATTTGCTCAGCGCCGGGCATGCAGCTCCATCCTTTGCTGGTCATCTTCGGAGTTCTGGCGGGCGCCTCAATCGCCGGCATCGCCGGCAGCTTTCTTTCCGTCCCGGTGCTCGCCACTTTGCGAATTGTTTTCCGGCAGTTGTCAACCAAGGCGCCATCCACGGTAGCAGCGCCTGGCGGGGCCGCTTCTCAATGAGAAACCTGACTTCTCGGGTCGATGGGTCGAGAGGAGGTCGCAAGCCGCGGGTTCAATCCGGCGGCTTATTCCAAGTACCCGGCGCAACACGGTGATCATTTCCGACATCCACGTACTTTCAGCCGCATTTTTCATGGGATTGGCGGCGGCGGCGCCGATCGGCCCGGTCAACATGCTGGCCATCCGCCGCAGTATGATCGGCGGCTGGCGCCATACCCTCGCCTGCGGAATCGGCTCCGTTACCGGCGATCTCATTCTCTTCTCCACGGCTCTCCTCGGCGGCCACTATCTCTTCCGCGATCTCTCCAACCCCGCTCTCCATCCTGTCCTGCCGGCCATCGGCGTCATCGTCCTGTTTCCGCTGGGAATCTTCTACCTTGTCCAAGCCATCAAGGCGCCCCTGCGGGATCGCCCATGCGATGATGAGGGCGCCGTCCCCCCGCATCTGGCCACCGATGTGGTTGCCGGTTTCGTCTTAACCACCCTCAATCCACTCAGCATGATTTACTGGGTCGGCGTCACCGCCAATTGGTTGCCCTTAGCTCATTCCATCCTGGGCCCCAACGCTCCCGGCTGGGGATTCCTGATGGTGGCCGCCGGCCTGATGACTTGGTTCGCCACGCTGATCGTGATCGTTCGCTTCCTTCCCCACCGCATCGGCCCGGTCTTCTTCCGCCTAGTGAACGCCATCCTTGGCTTGATCCTCCTCGGCTTCGCCACGGTCTGCGCGATAGTCCTGTCCCGCCACGAGTGGCCAGGCCTGCACTGGTAACGCGTTTGGCCGGGCAGGCTCCGTAGAAGGGGGTAGCAGGTTTGATGATGCGCTCTTCCCTGAACTTCGCTATCGTACTCCGTACGGCACTTTCGGGTTTGCCCTGAGCACGAGTAAGCCCGCAGATGTTCAGGCGGTCGCCGTCGAACCGGCGTGGCCGAAGTGGATTAGAATGAGGCTTAAGATGAGAACCTTTGCCCCGATTGGAGCGGCTATGACAGCGGGCATTCTATCAAGCCTTGTTATCTTCGTTGCTTTCCGCACATTGTGGCTACGTGCCCAAGCCTCTAGCTCCGCCAGATCAGCGCCCCATGCGTCAGTGACAACGGGTCAGGCGAACCCCAACCCGTCGCTACCTGCTCGGGTCGGGCCGCGAAGTCTTTCCGAGGGGGAAGCGGATCTACAGCAAGGTACTCTCACGGTCTGGGTTCCCAGGACTTTCGTTCGGGGTATGCCGAGCATCCCCTCTGAGGAGCGTTACCACGACTACGAGTGGGAGGGCCTCCAAAGGGAGTTCAAAGCCGACTTCCCCAACTTTAATTTACGCCTCGTGGAACTGGACCTCGGCGAGTTTATTCGGGCAATGCACTTATATCCACAGGACGCGAACCTAGTGGACGTGGCGTTTATAGACAACCACGGCGAGCTTGCCCCCTTGCTAAAGCAAAACGCCGTGGTGCAAATGTGGGGGCAATCGCGCTTGCAGTATCGAGGGTGGTGGGTGGTCTTTTGCCAAGCGAGGAACTTCGCGGCTGGCGAGTCCTTCTTGCTTTGGGCGTCCCAACGACCTCATTGGACGCCCTGGAGCGTGAGCACGAATACCATCGAGCCGGCGAATGTTACGGCTGTTCAGGAGCTTTCGCAAGAAGCGGTCCAGGATTACGCGAAAACGGGCGCCGCATCGCCCGGATCGATTATGGATCCCGAGGCAGCCATTTTCGAGGCTTTAAGACCGGACAGAATTCAAACGGTGTTGAGCGTCGAGCCCCTCTTGACCTTCGGCAACTCGCGACTGGCCTTTGTTTTGCTGGCCGCAGTGGGGGAAGGCGACCAGACCTTTGGGCTGGATCATTTTGGGGTGATTCTCAGAAAGACTGGAGCGGGGTGGAAAGTCTGGTCCTTGCTGCCGAACCGCTCACTCCCAGAGCTTGAGCAATTGTTCCAATCTTTTGATCGCCTGGGCCTGGAAGAGACCGGTGCTCAAGCTCTGCCCAAGGTAACGCCACTCGCTCCCGCCGATCATGCGCAGCTACCGCACTTCCCACAACCCGAGATCGAGTGGGCGACGGTTGACGCTCCAATGGCCACTTACGTGGTTGAGTCTCAGTTCAGTGTGAGCCGTCTTGGGAGAAAATCCTGGGCGCCGAGCAAGATCGATCTCGTTTCACCGATTTCCGTTGGACCTTCGATTCGCATGCCAGCACCCTTTGGCGGGGGTGAAGAACCCCATCGCTGGAGGGTCTGGGCCATCAGCAAAACTGGAATCATATCCACCAGCGAATGGCGCATCGTCGAATTCACCAACCCTCCCACGCCTGCCCAGAAGGCGAGCGTTTCAGGGGAGGTTCCCGGCGTTGCCAGAGTGAGTGCGCCGGCGGAGGTCCCTGTGGTCGCCGTAGACCCTCCATGCATGGAGTGGGTCGAGGCCGCCGAGCGCGGCCAGCCCATGATCGCGCCCCACATTACCATCCGATACAACCCCCGCGCGCCGGATGCACGCTTAGCATCCGCCCAATCACTGACTCTGGTGATTGCCAACCAGACGGGGATTGGGTTTGATCCCGTCAAGATTCCGATGACGCACGGCGCAGGCAGTTCTTGGCAGGCGGAATATACGCCGGAAAAGAACTTCCTTCCCGGCTACGCGATCTTCTTTTTTCAAGATGAGAAGAACTCGATCGATAACCAAGGCGGCCAGTACTGGGACATCTTGAATTGCTACCGGGGAGAACCAGACCCGTTTTCGGTGGGTGCGCAGGCCTCCACGTACGAAGGAAGGTTGCTCGCGCCCGGCATCCAGCGAGCGCCGGATTTGGCGCGGGCGCTTGCAATCCTCAAAGCCGATCTTGGCCATTACCCCCGCCATTCCAGTCGCGACGATTACTGGATTTGGACCTACGAGTTGAAGTTGGGAGCCGAAAGTCCTTCTGCGTATGAGCAGGTGGGTCGCGAATTGGACGCCTTCATAACGGATCACAGTAAATCTTTTCACGCCATGCTGGAGCTTGCCGCCTTTATCGGACCCAGGCAGCAAAAACTGCCTTCCGACATTGTTCAACGGTTTCGCCAGGCGGTCACCGCCCTTCCCGAACCGTCAGAAGCTAGCCAGATCAACTCGGAACTAGATTATTGGTTGCTATCGTCGGAGGTGGATGGGCAAAAAAAGGCCCAGGGTTACCTCGCCTTTGCCGCCAAATATCCTCATAGCTCATACACAAACAGAGCCTATCAGGATGCCTTCGATTGCGAACTGGAAAAGAAGGACGTTGCCGGTGCGGAGTCCGTGTTTGAAAAATTGGTCGCGTTGGGTCGGGACAACCTTGAACCGCTGCTGACCATGGCGCAGTTCTACGTCGACCAGAAGACCAAAGTTGATCGCGCCGTCAAGCTGCTCGACAATGCCGATGCAATTTTGTCGAGAAACCAGGCGCGCTACGAGAAAGGCCTTTTTCGCAGGGAACAAGGAAGGATCGAGTTTCTGCGCGGGCAAGCCTACTTGTTGCTTGATGATCTGCCGCAGGCTCGCACCCACCTTGAGGCCGCCGCCCAGGCCACGCCAGACGACCCCAAAGTGCTTTTGGCTTTTGCCGAGGCCTGTGAAAAAATGGGCGACACTGCCCCGGCCCTTGAGGCTTACTTGGCCGCCGCCAGCGCACCCTATCAGGAGAGTTCTTCGCCACGCGAGGCTTACGCGCGCCTCTTCGTCGCTCAGAAGCTGGGGACCGCCCAAGACGCTGAGCAAAAGATTCTCCGGCAGGTGGCCCGGAATTCCAATCGTGTCGCCACCCTGTACACGCCCATCCCCTTCAACCGCCCGGCACCGAAGTTCTCGTTTACCGATCTCGACGGAAAGCCATTAGACAATCAATCCGCCAAGGGCAAACCGGCGCTGCTCACCTTCTGGTCTCCCGGGTGACTGCCCTGCCGCGCGGAGTTGCCCGCGCTGGAAGAATTCCAAAAACGCCATCCCGGCGCGAACTTTCTCGCGGTGGACATAGCAGGCAAAACCGAGGAGGCAATATCTTTTCTTGCGGTCCACCACCTCAAGGCACTGCGCGTCGCGGTAACCAGCGGCTGGCCCCAGGAATTCGGCGTCAATGGGACCCCCGCGACTATCGTGATAGACCGCTTCGGCCAAATCCAGTTTGTTCATGCCGGCCAACTCGCTGATTTGGACGCCATCCTGGGCAAGGATTTGGAGGCCTTGCCCGCGCCGGAGAAACAGGAGCGCGAAGTTGTGCGCGCGGCGCACTACCCTTTGGTTGAGTGGACATGTGGCCGTATTTCTAACGAGCCATAACCTTGTTATCAACGAATCCGCAGGGGCAATCTGAGGTACTGGACAAGCGGCGGAGGACTCGGGAAATTCGATGCGCCAGTCGCCACGAACCGGCCGTGCGATGCGCGTGGGAATGGGCGAACCCGCGCAACCATTTCCTGCCCGTAGGATTTTGAAAGAAAAAGCAGACACAATTTTCCTGTCTTGAGCGAATTCGTAGGCATCCCCCCCGGCCCTGGCCATCACCTTGCGTAGGCTATCGAGGGAGAATGGTATCCGGGTGGAATGGCGCACCCCGGGCGGGCTTTGGGCAGTAGGCAATGGGCAGTAGGCGGAGACCCGGCACCGGAACGCGGATCGCTAAACCCTGACTCACCACGATCCGCTGTCCACAGCCCACTAGCCAATGTCCAACATCCACTGCCCTCGGATGAGTGTCAGAGGGGGGATTTTCAAAGGGACTGCAGTTGGAAACAACTCTGTAGATAACCACAAACCGAAGATTTCTTGAGTAGATGTTGATGATAATAAAGGGAGTTAGCGATATTTCACATGATTCCCTCAAATTGCCAAATCATTGAAATTAAATCGGTTAACAAGATTGGATGGCACGGCACTCCAAAAAAAAGGGGACCCTAAAAATGCGGGTAAGTCAGTATAAGTTATTGAAAACAAATGTAGTAAAAATGTCAGCTTTTTGCCCTGAGCAGAAGTTACTGAAAAATAAGCTACTTATAATCTCCATGAGCAGAAGTTGATGAAAAAAATGGACTTACTGAAAACAGGCGTGACCAGTGGCCCTTCGACAGGCCCGACAATATGACTCCCTGCGTGACACACTGCCCCGTTTCGGCTATCGACAGCGACGGCCGGGAGGATGAATCAATTTGACGCGTCATGAGGTTTTCAGTGTCCCGATGAACCGATGGCCGATGGCGGACCAATGGAAATAGTCACGAACCTGAGAGGATCGTATATGCTATGGTGAGCTAAGGTTCGGCAACGCCATGGGACTTGGATAAGTGAGGATGGCGGATCCATGTAAGCCTGAACATCTTGCATGGGAGAAATGAGAGACGATAAAAACATGCCAAAGACGGATGGAAGGCGAGAGATTACGGCACGCGCGAACGCGAAGGAAAAAGAAATCGTTCGGGAGTCTCTAAAGCTGGTGTCGGAGACTAAGCAGTCCTCCGCCGGCACGGCCGAGAAACGCCTGGTGCGAAGCGTCAGGACATTGAAGGGCCGGTCTCGCAAACCTAAAGTGTGACACTCGGCAAGAGCGTGCCATGTTGACAGTCCGCGCCAGGCTGAGAAGTAGCGTCGCGATGAAGGCACTGCACCAGATTCCTGGCGGAATTCATCCAATCAGTGGCGATGGTTCGGCACTCGATGCTGGCGCGCTGGGGAGGCATTTATGGCGAGACGTAAATTGCGGATTGACGAGACTCCGTTCGATGAGCTTGAAAACGATTCGGAGGAAATAGCGTCTGACAGCGCCGGCCAGTCGGGTGATGACCAAGGGCTTTCGCAGATTGCGGAGGCCGACGTGGAGAGCGTCGAAGAACTCGCCGATACGGATCAGGCTTTTGCGGCCGAGGCCGTGGAGGGGGTCGAGGACGCCGGCGACCATCCCGAAAGGCCCGTACGCGTCCGTGAGGACAAAAGGGCCGGTAGCTGACATTCCGCCGAGGCGAGCGACCGGGTCATCGCTGCCAGAGGATTCGTTCTTCTTCCAGCGGGACCGCAACACCGGCGCAATGCGGGATCACCCGCGCCGTGTAGTCGTTAACCGGACGGGTCGCGGGCACCTGGGCGACATAAGCGTGGCCGCTGTCCACGCCTGCCAACGGATGGACGCGCGTCATCTCCTCCCGGATCGGGCCACTGCCATTAGTCCCATTGGCATACAACTCGACTCGCACGGCGTTCGGATCGAGGCCATTGAGATATACCTCCGCCTCAAAGATGTGCTGGACCTCATTGGTCTGCACCCTCACGTCGCCAATCCGCACCGCGGCCCATTTCTCTCTCAGACTATGTTGCCAATTCGCGATGTTCCTGCCCCTTGCACCTTGATCGGCGGCGCGCCCACGGTAAGCGGCTGCCGCCGGCAGGTAATGTCGCTCGGTGTATTCGCCCACAGCGCGGTTCGCGGAAAAACGCGGCGTCAGGCTCGCCATGCTATTGCGCATCCGCGCCACCCAAGCCGTGGGGATACCCTGCGCGTCGCGGGCATAAAACTCGGGAATCACTTCCCGTTCGAGCAAGTCATAGAGGGCTTCGGCTTCGGCCGTGTCCCAGGCCGGATCGTCGTGATGCTCCTGACCGTCCCCCAACGCCCAGCCGACTTCCGGCGTGTAGGCCTCCGCCCACCAGCCGTCCAACTCCGAGAGATTGAGGCCGCCATTCACCAGCAGCTTCATGCCGCTCGTCCCGCATGCTTCCCAAGGCCGCCGCGGCGTATTGATCCAGACATCCACGCCCTGCACCAGTTGCTCGGTCAAGAGCATGTCATAGTCACTGAGGAAGATCACATGGGGACGCGCCTCGGGCTGCCAGATGAAATGCATCCATTCCCGAATCATGGCCTGTCCCGCCTGGTCGGCAGGATGCGCCTTGCCGGCGATGATGAGTTGCACGGGGCGCTGCGGATGGGTCAAGAGACGAAGCAGTCGCGGAGGGTCATGGAGCAGCAGGTTCGGCCGCTTGTAAGTCGCAAAGCGGCGGGCAAAGCCCAGCGTGAGGGCGTTCGGATCAAAGAGATGCTTCGCGGCTTCGATCTCCTCAGGCGGCGCGTGCCTTGTCTCCATGTCGAGCGACAATCGATCGCGAACATACTGCACAAAAGACTGGGTGGCAGCGGTCCGAAATTCCCAGAGCTTGACGTCGGAAATCTGGCGAATGTCCTGTTCCAGGTCTTTCGTCGTCCCCAGCCAGCGCTTCTTTCCACAGGCTTCTGTCCAAAGATCGTCGGCCGGAGCCGAGTCCCAGGTGGGCACGTGCACTCCGTTGGTCACATATCCGATGGGGATCTCGGCCTCCGGCCAGCGCGGGAAAAGCGGCAGAAAGAGGCGCCGGCTGACCTCCCCGTGCAAGCGGCTTACCCCATTCACCGCGCCGCTCCCACGCATGGCCAGATGCGCCATGTTGAAAGGCTCAGACGCGTCGGCCGGGTTCTGGCGGCCCAGAGCCAGCAAGTCGTGAAACGCAATGCCCAGCTCCTTTTCGGCATACCCCCTGAGGTGTTGCTCGATGAGGGAAGGAGCGAAACGGTCAAAGCCGGCGGCCACGGCCGTGTGGGTGGTGAAGAGATTACCCGCGCGGGTAACCGCCAGCGCCACTTCGAAGGGCTGCCCGGTCTCTTGCATGAAGTCGCGGGCACGCTCCAGGACGGCGAACGCCGCGTGCCCTTCATTCAGGTGGCAGACCTCCGGTTTGATCCCGAGCGCGCGGAGCAGCCGCCATCCGCCGATGCCGAGGAGGAGTTCCTGCTCGAGGCGCAAGTCCGGCCCGCCCCCGTAGAGCTCGCTGGTAACCCCCCGATCAATCGGGAGGTTCGCCGCGTCGTTGCTGTCCAAAAGGTAAAGCTTCACCCGGCCCACCAGGACCTGCCAAGCGCGCAGCCAGACCGAGTATCCGGGCAACGCGATCTCGAGCCGCAACCACTCCCCGTTGGGTTGGCGCAAGGGTGTAATCGGCAATTGTCCGGGATCGTTATAGGGATAGAGGGCCTGTTGCGCTCCATCCTTGTCGATCTCCTGGCGAAAATAGCCCTGCTGGTAGAGCAGGCCCACCCCGACCACCGGCACACCCATATCGCTGGCGGCTTTAAGTTGATCGCCGGCCACATTCCCGAGCCCGCCCGAGTAAATGGGCAAAGCTTCACTCAACATGAATTCCATGCTGAAATACGCGGCACAGGTGAGGGAACTCTGCGCATGATTCTCCTGAAACCACGCGGGCGCCGCCAGCACGTTCCGCCTGGTCTCGACCCAACCCTCGAGGTTTTTGCGAAAAACGGGATCGGCCAGCACGCGCTCGATCTGGTCGCGCGAGACCGTTTGCAGGACCACCCAGGGGTTATGCGTGATCTCCCAAAGTTTGGGATCAAGTTGCTGCCATACGTTGTCGGTGGCGTGGTTCCACGACCAACGCAGATTCAGGGCAAGCTCCGCCAGGGCATCGAACCCCTCGATTTCCGTGGGCAAAAGGTTGTACATGGGATGGCTTACTCGAGTCGGTTCGCTCATGACCGCTCCTTGGGTTCCGGCTACGCTGGATTAGGACAAATCGCGTGCCCCTGGCCCCACACGTCGAGATTACCCAGTATAAAGGATAAGGGTGGGCTTGCTCAACCGCCTCTTACCGTAACCAGCCCCGTTATGGGTCACGCCCTCAACCCCTTTCGGAATTTAAGTCGCATTGTGATATAATTATTCAGGATGAAACACTCAACACTCACGGGCGGCTCACATCCAGCACAGTCCGAAGCGATTCGGCGTTTGGCTTGGTTTCGCTACCGGGTGCGGTGTTTTCTCCGGTTCAGCGAGCGAATGGCGCGGTCTTGTGGCATCACTCCCCAACAGCACCAGGTCCTGCTGGGAGTGGCGGGCTACACGGGCCGCGGCTGGGCCACCATCTCCGAACTCGCCGAGTTCTTGCAGGGACGCCACAACGCCGTGGTGGGGCTGGTGCAACGCGCGGAAGAACGCGGCTTGGTGCGCAAAATTCACGGCGAAAAGGATCGCCGCTTCGTGAAAGTTCACCTGACCCGCAAGGGTTTAACGATTTTGGACAAGATCTCGCGAATGAATATCGCCGAGCTCCGGGCGCTCCAATTCGAAATCATGAAGACTCCCCAGCCCCCGCCGCGTGATATTCCCGCTGCTCAGGGCACCTAACAAGCAGTGACGAGGTGTAGCGCGGACCTGCTCTTTAGGTCCGCGGTTCGTCCCCGATGGGCAAGGAAAAGCCGTGGACCTATAGAACAGGTCCGCGCTGCACCCCTGCGCGATGCTCAGAATGACAACGCCTCCGGCAGCGCGGCGGATGGCCAGGCTGAAACGGCAGGACAATGAATCAATCACCAATCACCAATCGAAAATCACAAATGCCTTGGTTCCGGGAATTCGGCCAGGCTCTTGACCCCGGCATTCTCACCACCTCCGCTTACGCGCTTCTCGTAGGATTCATGGGCGGTTTAGTGGCGCAGGGTCTGTTGGAACTGATCTACCTTTTCACGAACATCTTCTTTTATGGGAAGTGGTCATTCACCATGACCTTCCCGGTCCATCACCATCTGGGTGCGTGGGTGATTCTGATTCCGCCTATTGGCGGCCTGTTGGTGGGAATCATGATCCACTTCTGGGAGCCGACGCTGAAGGGCCACGGCATTCCGGAAGCCATGGAGGCCGTGCTCATCGGCAAAAGCAAGGTGCGCATGCGCGTGGGCATTCTCAAGCCCCTGGCCACGGCGTTTGCCATCGGCACCGGCGGGCCGTTCGGTGCGGAGGGTCCGATCATTCAAACCGGAGCGGCCTTGGGCTCGATTTTCGCGCAGCTAACCCGCCTCACGCCCTACCAGCGGCGCGTGTTGTTGGCGTCGGGCGCCGCCGCCGGCATGGCCGCCACGTTTGTGGCGCCCTTGGCCGGAATCCTGGTGGCCATCGAACTTCTGCTCTTCGAGTTTCGCGCGCGCTCGTTCATCCCCGTGGCCATTTCCTCCGTCGTCGCCACCGCGGTTGCCGTGCATTTCCGCGGTTGGGCGCCGCTCTTCCCCACGCCCGCGTTCTCCCTGGTCAGCATGCAGGAACTCTGGCTCTTTGCCCTGATGGGAATCGTGATGGGCCTGATCGCGCTCGCCATGATCCGCGTGCTTTTCTTCCTGGAAAATGCCTTTGACCATTTCCCGCTGAAGCCCGTGGCCATCTGGGCGCCGGTAGCCGGAGCCCTGCTGCTCGGCCTGATCGGTTATTTCTATCCTCAGGTTTTTGGCACGGGGTACGACACGATTCGCGACATGCTGAACGACCGGCTTACCACGCACGCCCTGCTGGGGATCTCCGCCGCCAAATTCGCGGCGCTGGTGCTATCGCTCGGCTCGGGCACCACGGGCGGGGTGTTTGCGCCCTCGCTGATCGTGGGCGGCGGAGTGGGGGCCGTGTACGCGCAGGTTTGGCACCACTTCCTCCCGCACCTGGTGAGCGACCCCGCGCTCTACGCGCTGGTGGCCATGGCCGCGGTGTTTGGAGGCATCGCGCGCGCGCCCTTCACCTCCATCGTTTTCCTCTTCGAGCTCAGCCGCAATCCCAATGCCCTGCTGCCGCTGGTGGCCTGCGTCGTGGTGTCCGATGGCTTCGTGCGCCTCTTCAGCGCCGAATCCATCATGACCGGCAAACTCATCAAACGTGGATTGATCGTGCGCCAGGACTATACGGTTCCGGTGCTCTTGCGCGGCCGCGTGGAGCAGGTCATGCGCAAGAATTTCACGGTGATCAACGCCGATGAGCGTGTGCAAGCGGTGGTGCGCGAAGTCTCCCCCGAACAGGCGGGGGTGATCCCCGTCATCGAGCGCGATGGCAGCCTCGCTGGCATCATCGAAGCCCACAATCTCTTGAAAGGCTTCGACGGCAATCCGCAAGTGCGCGAAATTATGAGCCAGGATTACGTCGCCGCGCGCCCGGAGGAAACCGTAGACCAGGTCACGCGCGACATGGTGATCCATAACGTTGAGAATATCGTGGTCGTCGAAGGCGACAGCTTGCTGAAACCGATTGGAGTGGCGCGCGCCGCCGATATCCTGCGCCTCCGGCGCTGGGTGATTGAAGAGGAAGGCGTGGGGAATCAGCCGGTGCGGGCCAAGGCTTCGCCCGCTCGCACCGCCGACGCCAACGCTGGATCGTCCAGCGGCGGGTAGACGACGAAAATGCGCGAATCGCCTTGGACTACAGCGGCCTGGCGCCGCCTTGGTCCAGCTCTTCGGTGCTATTCCAAAGCGGCGTCAAGCCGCCGCAGTCCAAGGTGCCTTCGGCACAACCATTTTTCGTAGAGGGGATAGCCACCGTCAGCGCTTTCCGGACCGTGGGCCTTTCTCGTGCGCGATGCCCAAATAAGGGGAATGACTTACTGAACTCACCCCGTGCCCATAGCAAGGTGCCATAGCCGTCCTCGCCATGCTTGTAGCGGCGGTCTCCGACCGCCGTTCGGCGGTGGGGACACCGCCGCTACAGCGTGCCGACCTCAAGGTCGGCGCTACGTTCCCAGCGGCGCGGGGTGAGTCAAGTAAGTCATTCCCCAAATAAGAGCTTACGGTCAGAACTGCACTGACCGGGGCTACCTAGCCGTGTTCGTAGCCCTCCAGGTGTTCGAGAGTTTCCGACCGCTCGCGACGCATTCCCGCAGGTAAAGGTTTATCAGCGTTTGATACGGAATGCCGGTTTGCTCTGCGAGACGCTTGAAGTACTTTACCGTGTCATTGTCAAGCCGAATGGTTACTTGCTGTTTCAAACGTCGGGCATATGGATTGCGTTTAGCTTTCGAAAAATCGTAATGCTCCCTCATTGTGTCCACCTGTTCTGGTACTCGTTTCGCTCCTGCCGATCAGCCCGCCGCGCGGAAATAAGCCGAATTACGTCCCGCTCTTCCCGATACGCATGGCACACCACCAATGTTCGCAGTGCGCTGCTTAGGCCGAGAAGGATGAATCGTTCTTCCTGGTCGGAGTGGTCGGGGTCGGCGATCAGAAGCGCTTGTTCGTCGAAAAACACCGTTTGCGCTTCCTCAAACGAAATCCCATGCTTGCGCCGGTTTTGCGCGTTCTTGCGCTCGTCCCACTCAAAGCGAAGCACAGGTCCCCTCCTTCAATGTACTTACAATGTAATGCGCCGTCAACTCCTGGTGCTGAGTGGCGTCCCCACGAGTGGGGTTGCTTCCAGGCACGGAAAAGCAAATCATTGCGATGGCGAGGTTGCGGAATGATGAAGGTCGCAGACTTCACGGCTACGCAGTCCGTTCTAAACATGGTCTTTTTTCAGGCCTGCCGGAGCAGGACGTGCAGGATTCTTGGCTTCACCTGCATGGGTGGTTACAGGGCGCTTCGGCTGTTCGTCGACGTGAAGCTGGAAAATGTCGGGCCGCGCGTAATGGCCGACGACATCCAAATCGTACTTGCCACGGATGATCTGCGCGCGATCAATTTCGGCGAGCAGCATCGTCTCGCCTTCGAAGTCAGGTCCGGCAAGAAAATTACCGAAGGGATCGACGATGCAACTGCCGCCGCGCGTGACCACCGCGTCGGGATCATGCCCATAAACGGCATCGTAATCATCCGGGAAGTCGCGCCGGCGGTTGAATTGATTGCAGGAAAGAACGAAGCAGCGTCCCTCGATGGCGATGTGCCGCATGGACGCGGCCCAGGAGTCGCGGGCGTCGGCGGTGGGCGCGCAATAGATCTCGATGCCCTTGGCATACATTGCCGCGCGCAGCAAGGGCAGGTAGTTTTCCCAGCAGATCACCGCACCCAGCCTTCCCACGGAGGTGTCGAACACCGGCAAGGTAGAACCATCGCCGAAGCCCCACACCAGACGCTCCGCTCCCGTGGGCATGACCTTCCGGTGCTTGCCGAGAAAGCTGCCGTCGGGGGCAAAAAACAAGATGGTACAGTAGAGCGTGCCGCCGTCTCGCTCCACCACGCCGATCACCAGGTAAATACGATTGCTTCGCGCTGTCCGGCGGAGGTCTTCCACAGCCGGACCGGGCACGTCCACGCTGCTCTCCCAATATCGACGGAAGTCTTCCCTGCCCTTCTCGGACCGCGAACCCACCACCGCTCCGAAATCCAGCCCCCTTGGGTAGCCGGAGACGAACGCCTCTGGGAACAGCACCAACCGGGCGCCTTGGCGAGCTGCGTCACGCGCCAAGGTGTGAACTTTCTCCAGGGTGCGCTCGCGATTGAAAACCACGGGAGCTGCCTGGGCAACCGCCACCTTGATGCGCTGGACGGAGAGACCGGGTTTCTTTTCTTGGCGCGCTGCCTTTTTCATAGTTCGTCGGAAATGGATATTACGACTTTCCCTTGTGCATGTCCTTCTTCAAGATAACGGATAGCTTCAGCCACGCCGCTTAACGGGTAACGTCGATCGATGACGGGTACAACTTTTCCGGCTTCAAGAAGATCCTTTAGAAGACCCAAATCCGCCGTGTTCATCTTGGTCAATAAAGAACCCATCTTCTGGCTCCCCATCATCGACAGTATGGGTCCCAGTAACATGACTTGGAGAATTTGAGCCCCGCCACCTCCGGCCATGACATAAACTCCGTCCTTACTCAGCGCCCGCCGGTAACTAAAAATCGAATGATAGGCGTTCGCTGCCATGATCAGATCGTAACGCTGCCCGCTCTGCGTGAAATCTTCTCGAGTGTAATCAATGACCTGGTCCGCGCCCAGCGATCGCGCCCTTTGCACATTCCTGGTGCTGCACACGGCCGTGACTTCCGCCCCAAACGATTTGGCGATCTGGATCGCAAACGTACCCACTCCACCCGACGCACCATCAACCAGAACCTTGCGGCCGGGCTTGATTCGTCCCCTGTCACGTAGACCCTGAAGGGCGGTGATGGCGGCCAAGGGTACGGCGGCGGCCTCATCGAACGATAGGTTGGCCGGCTTCAGCGCCAGTTTTGCTTCAACCGCACACACATACTCGGCGAACCCTCCCACACCATTAGCCCCGAACACCTCGTCGCCCGGCTGAAACTGTTTTACCTGTCGGCCCACCGCTTCAACTCGCCCGGCAATATCGCAGCCGAGGACCTGGTATTTTGGTTTGCGTAGCCCCCCGATCATCAGGCGGAGGAACCACGGTTTGCCTCTCATCAGGTGCCAGTCAAAGGGATTTACGGATGCCGCGTAAAGCTTTATCAGGACCTCATCGTCCGCGGGCGTAGGTGTTGTTACCTCCTTGAACTGCAAGACATCCGGGGGGCCGTATTGTGTGTATACCATCGCTTTCATGCGGCCTCGCTCCTGCCAAAATACTCTCGCACCTTGGGGCGGAAAAGAAAGAATACGATAATCCCATAAAGGACCAGGCTTGGAATCATCGCCACTTTCGTCGGAGATGTTGCTAGCCCCATCAACCCCCCCACGGCGCCCCAGATCACATACAGAAGGCGCGCCCAGTTTTTTCCCTTCAGCATCGCAAGGCCACTGGCAATCATAACCGCTGCCCAGACGTACAAAATGGCAAACTGAACGGAAACCGGAATCGGACTGCTCGCCATCAGTTCCTTGGCCAAAGGACTGTTCAACATCAGCGTGCTTCCGATGAGCGATATTCCCCCCATCACGATCAGAATCCCTGAGATTACCGTTACTGAGGTCGGCCGTGTCTGCATCGATTTCTCCCATCCGCCGAACAATCATGAGATTAATCTCTGTGAGATGCGGATTCCCGGGCTCGCGTCCGCATCATTTGCCCGCGTCGCCCCAATCCCGGAAAGTATAACGGTATTGTCAAGAACCCTGAGTTGTCCCCGGCATCGTCCGGCCGCGGCCTTCTGTGCGAATCGTCGCGAACCTTGAATGTTATAGAAACCAAAGGAGAAAGCCGTGGGAAGGGAGGTCGAGGAAAACCGATCAGGGGAGACTAAATGAGGAGGACGCGACACCCAGGCAAGGTCGCAAGCGTTTAAGCTGCGCTCCGCCGGAGACGCACGATGGCGCGTCCCTCCGAAGACTGTGGGGCAGGGCGCGGCTATTGGTAGTACGCCGCGTTCTTAGCGGTAAAGTCCGCGTAATTCTCGGGCAGCTCCGCCTCGGCGTAAATCGCCGAGGCCTCGCAAACCGGCACGCAGGCGCCACAGTCAATGCAATTGATGGGGTCGACGAAGAGTTGCGCAGCGTCCGCAAATGCGGGCTCGTCCTTCCTGGGATGAATGCAATCCACCGGGCAAACATCGATGCATTTCTCATCTTTTGTGCAACTATCAACGATTACGAAAGCCATGAATCATCTCTCCTCTGATAAGTTTGCGAAGTTCCCTGCCCCGGACGGGAGCGGCTCGCCTGGCATTGCGGACCGCGCTGACCCATCCACAACGGAGCAGAAAAAGGATGTGCAATTCGTCCGCCAAAGGCCGAGCGCTTTTTGTCGCTTACAACGGACGGAAAAGCAATGCGCAACCGGCAAGATGGATTGAAAGACCCAGCGTGGGGGTCAAATTGCCCACCCCCGACTTGGGTCTTAGCCGGCTTGCCGAGTACATTCCCGCCGCAAAAACTGCTTCAAATGGTAGAATGGCTTCTCGAATGGAAAACGCTGACTCACATCAAACCGGTTCGCCGTCTGCCGAATCGTCCACGAAGAGCTGGAAAACCGAGGTACTCCTTCCCGGCAGTTGGCGGGGGGCCACCTGCACGCTGCTCTCGCGGGGCCCTCATCACATCATCGTCGATACGGGGATGCCGCACGAAGCCCATCGCCTGCTCGGCGCCCTGGAAAAACGGGGCCTTCACACCTCGGATATTCGCATGGTGGTCAACACGCATTTCCATGTTGACCATGTTCTGAACAACTGCCTGTTCCCGGAAAGCGAAATCTACGGGACGCAGCAGTCCCATGACTGGTGCTGCGAGGTTTACGCCGATCTTCTCGACGAAGAGAATTGGGAAAAATTGACCCTGAAGTACTATCCGGAATCGGCGGATTATGAAAGGAGCTCCGAGCTGATGGGGGCCCTGCGGCGGTTTGCTTTGCGCTGGTGGGACCGCAAACGCCTGGGCGATCCCTCGCGCTTTCGATGGGTGGAGACCCACCCCTTACCGGATGACCTGGAATTCCTGGTGACCAACGGCCACGTGCCCGGCCACGTCTCCGTGATCGTGCATAATGGCGAGCAGCCCACCGTGATTGCCGGCGACGCTTTGCTGACCCGCGAGCACGATGAGAATGTTTTCACCATGATCCCGCATCATCGGGAGCAGTTCCAGCACGACCGGGCGCGCATCCTGGCCATGATGGGACGCATCCTTCCCGGACACGACAGCGAGTTCGCCAACCCCGGCGGAGCGGCACCCTCGCCATCATGAGCCTATTTATGTATATCTTTATTATAGCCTGCCCGGGATGGGGGAGAAGGGATTCCCACGGCGGCCCGCGGGACGGGGATCGAGGATGGGAAGGGCCTGGGCAGCCGCGATAGGCGCAGGCTTTGGGGGTCCCGGCAAGCCCTTAACAAAGGGCTTGACATTCACGGGTGGGTGGGCCAATATCAGACCGACCATTCGGTAAGACAGAAAGTCTGAAGTTACTTATTATCAGAAGCTTAGAAGTGCGCATCAAGGGAGAAGAAGTCCGTGGCCTCAAATCCTCCGCGCCGGAAGGTCCTGATCATCGAAGATGAACCCTCCATCCGGAATGTCCTTTACGTGCTGCTGGCAGGGTTGGGTTGCGACGGTGACGTGGCCCCCGACACTCAGCACGCGTTGGCGATGATTCGCCAGGATCGATTTGACGCCGTTCTGCTCGACCTCCGTTCCGCCCACCTCGCCCCTGAGCAAATGGTGGCCGCCATCACCGACCTCCGGCCCAGCTTGGTGGGACGCGTCCTGGTGATCACCGGCGAAGTCTCTGATCCCCGCATCCTTGAGGAACTCGAGCGCAACGCCGTGCCGCACGTTCCGCGCAGCCGGGTGACTTCCGACCTCTGGGGACGCATGCGAAGTCTGCTCGGTTTCTCCCGTTCCCCGGCGGATTACCCCACGCGATGAATCGCCGGAAATAATTTCAATGCCCAAGCAGTGCTTTCCCGCCCCTTAGAACCTCACCGTGTGGACGTAGTCTGCCAGTGCTTCGCGCCATGGCCGCGGAAGCATGAAACCGGCAAGCCGCAAGGCACGCATTTCCATCACGGCGTATTTCAGCCGGGGAGCGCGCCGCTGCATCAGGGCGTCGGGAACGCCGATGACTTTTGTCGGATCGAGCCCGGCCAGTTCCAGCGCCGTCCGGGCCAACTCGAACCGAGTACACTCTCCCTGATTGGCCAGGTGATAGAGGCCGTAACGGCCGGCTTCCGCAACCTCCATGATTTTCAGCCCGGCATCCACGGTGTGGGTGGCACAACCCAACTGATCGCTTGCGACCTTGTACTCCTCACCCGCCGCAGCCTTGCGCAGCCCCTTTTCCACAAAGTTGATCTTCCCCGGTCCAAACAACACGGAGACGCGAAAAATCCAGTAGCGTTCCAGGGTTTTCACCGCCTGCTCGGCTTGCAACTTGGTTCGCCCGTAAACGGTGATGGGGCCAGTCGGATCGGTCTCGACGTAGGGTGTCACCTTCCTCCCATCGAAAACCGCATCCGTGGAAATGTGGGCGAGGCCCGCTCCCAGAGCGTGGGCGGCGGCCGCGACATTGCAGGTCCCTTGGTAATTCACGCGAAAGGCCAGGGCGGGATCCGCCTCACAGATGTCGATGTCGGGTATACCGGCGGGATGCACGACCAGGTCCGGGCGGATACGCTCCAGTGCCGCGCGGATGGACTCCGCGTCGGTGATGTCGGCCTCCGTACGCGTCAAGGGAAAGACCTCGTGCCGAGTAGAAAACGCCGCGACCAGCCCATGCCCGAACAATCCTGCTGCACCCGTGATGGCAACTCTCATAAGAATAGTGGCTAGTGGTTAGTGGCTGGTGGTTAGACGCAAGGCCGGTGGCAGCCCTTTCTCCGCTTGCCACTAGCCACTATCCACTAACCACTGCTTTTCCTACTTTTCGCGCTGCACGATCCCCGGAGTATTGTAAAGCCGAATCAGGGTGTTAAGATCCCGCTGGCTGGGCTTGCTGACGAGCGTTTTCCAAGCATACGGGTAGGCAATTCCCGGAAGTCTTACTTGGTGGGACTTCTCCTGGACTTGCCAGTACATGATGTCTCCCTTGGATAAGCTGTGGCCCCTGATGCCGAGAGCGTGCCCCATTTCGTGCAGGACGATGGCGCGCATTTCATCCTTGGACCAATTGCGGGAAAGATCCACGGAGATAATCGCCACCTTGCGGCCGGTCAGTTCGCTTCCCACCCGGCGAAATTGCACCCAGTCCATTTCCTCCCCCGCGGCGCCTTCGATGTCTGTGCCACCCTCCCAATTGAAGCGAATATCCGCTTCCTCGAATTCCGCGCTCAGCTCCAGAGGAAACATTTCTTTCCAAATACTGAACGCCTCCCGCGCTCCTTGCGCCCAATTGCCGGTGGGCACATTCCCAATCCAAACTTTGATGGGAAACGAGTTCCATTTCTCGGATTCCGAGGTTTCCGCGATCTCCATGTAATAGTCCGATGCGGCGGGAACGTAACGCGAGGGCTGCAAGGCGTCGGGATATGCCGGCAGCATTCCCAGGATTTGAATTCTGGCATTGGCTCGACCCACTTGGTACTTGAACTCCGGGGCGCTGGCGGCAAGGTCAGCGAACTGATGCCAATCGGCAATGGCCTTCTTCCGATCCACCATCTCATCGGCCAGGGCGCGATTGTAATAGGCCTCCAGGAATAGCGGGTCCTGCTGGGTAGCGCTGCTGTAAGCCGCCGCCGCATCCGCAAACCGGTCCTGCTCAAAGAACTCGTTGCCGCGTTGGTAGCTTGCCTTCGCCGCTTCCCGGTCCGCCGCCAGCGCGGGGACGGCCATCACCAGTAAAAGCATCCCAAGAATTACTCGGCGCATGGGCCATCACCTCCCCTCGCTTGGTGACATCATAATGGCACGCGGGGGTTCGTTTCCAGAGGTAAGAAAAGAATCAATCCGCGTAGGGGCTGGCGCGCCCGCCGGTGAGGCGTCCTTCGGTCAGGAAAGCTTTTTCAGCTCCGCCAGAATCTCGCCATTGTCCGGTTGTTCCCGCAGCTCGTAGATCTTCGACCACGCAATTTTGCCGTTCTTATCGACAATAAAAATGGCTCGGTCATTGATGAAAGGGATGGGGTGTTTGGTAGGGGGGAAAACCCCGTAGGCAGTCGCCACTTCGGCGTAAGGCCAGCGATCCGTGGCCAGGGGGAACTTCAGCCCGCCCAGATGTTTCTGGAAGGCCATGTGGGCAAAAACCGAGTCGGTGCAAATCCCCACGACCTCGGTATTCGCGTTCGTAAACTTGGCGAGGTCCGCTTGGAATGCCCCCAGTTCGCTTTGGCAAACCGGGGTGAAATCGAGCGGATAGAATGCCAGGACAACGTTTTTGCCGCGGTGAGCAGAGAGATCAAACTCACCTTGCGACTCTCCGGTCGCGCAGGTCAGTTTGAAGTCCGGCGCCGGATCCCCTACTTTTAGTGCCATGTGAACCTCCCTGGTTCAGACTGATCCCGGTGGCCCGCCCTTGGTGGGTGCGGACAAGCAGAATTCCTTCGTGTTCCGTGGTCACCCGAACATCAAGAAATGAAATTCTACCTGAGGAACTGGCCAAAAGAAAGTGCGACGCGGGAATTGTGGCATGGCGATCTTGGCCATTGGCATGGTGAGAGCTAAGGATAAGTTTGAGACGGAAGCGGCTCGAGCGTTCTGGGGGTATTGAAAAGTCGTGAGCCATCAGTTTTCAGTCATCAGAAAGACCCCCTGCGGGGTGGCACTTACTGAAAACTGATGACTGACAACCGACGCCCCTTTCGTCTCAAATCCCCCCGTAAAGACTCCAGGACTGGTCGCTGGCGCTTAAAATAAAAAGCTCGGCATCCTTCACGGTCACTCGGCTGTAAGGCGCCACGGAGTGGGTCAGCCACACGTTTCCGCCAATCACGCTGTGATGGCCAATATGGGTGTGGCCTCCCAAAATGGTGGCGTTGGGATACACGGTGACGTGGTCCTCGATGGTCGGGTGCCGCTTGTTTTCCTGCCCGCGGCGTAGTTGGCCGTTCTCATCCTTGCTGAGGGGGTTGAAGGCTCCCAGGGTGACGCCGTGATAAAGCGTCACCTTGTTGCCGATGATCGAGGTTTCGCCCATCACCACGCCCGTACCATGATCGATAAAGAACGACGCGCCGATCGAGGCGCCGGGATGAATGTCAATGCCCGTGTGGCTGTGCGCAATCTCCGTCATCATGCGGGGAATGAACGGCACATCGAGAAGGTACAGCCGGTGAGCAAGACGCTGCACGGTGACGGGCTTGATGTAGGGGTAAGCCAGCAGGATTTCCTCGACGCTCGATGCGGCAGGGTCATTGTGGTAGGCCGCTTCGATGTCGGTGGCCAGCAGGTGGGCCAGTTCCGGCAACTCCCCGATCAGTTTCTTGTGGACCTCCTCCGCGCAATGCTCAAGGTCGGCAGGCGCCGGTTTCCCGCGCCGGTGGCACTCAAAGCGCACCGCGCTGCAAATCTGACTCGAGAGCAGGGTCTGAATCTCCTTCAGGTGGAGGAAGGTACCTGCACCCGGAACCTCGCGTTCTCCGCAGAGAAAATAAATAGGAAAAAGAACTTCCAGATACCGGCGGCAGATCGTGGCCACCGCCTCACGGCTCGGCAAATTGAATTCGCTGAGCCCGTCCCCGGCCAGTTGCGCGTCCAAATCCGCGCGAAACTCCTCTGCCAAGCACTTCATTTCATGGGCACTCATACTCGAATCTCCCCAATAGGTGTCAGGTGTCAGGTGCCAGATAGCACCTATCATCCAATTCCCTCGAACAGCACCGTGGAAATGTAACGCTCGCCGGAATCGGGCAAAACCACGACCATCGTCTTGCCGGCAAACTCCGGCTGCTTGGCCAACCGGACGGCCACGGCAGCCGCCGCTCCACACGAAATGCCGCTCAGGATGCCTTCCTCGCGCGTCAGACGCCGGGCGAATTCAATCGCCTCATCGTTCGTCACCTGTTCGATGCGATCGACCACCGACAAGTCGAGGGTTTTCGGGATGATTCCCGCGCCAATGCCCTGGATTTTATGCGGCGCGGGCTTCAGCGGCAATCCCTGTTGGTGCTGGGTGATCACGGGGCTCGCCGATGGTTCAACGCCGACGGAGAGAATTTTCTTACCCTTGGTGTTCTTGATGAAGCGCGAAACACCCGTAATCGTGCCGCCGGTGCCGATGCCGCAAACCAGCACATCAATTGCGCCGCCGGTGTCATTCCAAACTTCCGGGCCGGTGGTCTTCTCGTGGATCGCAGGGTTGGCGGGATTTTCAAACTGTTGAGGAAGGAAGTAGTGCTGGGGATCGGATTGAGCGATCTCTGTGGCGCGCTTGATGGCGCCCGGCATGCCTTCCGGTCCCGGCGTCAGCACGAGTTTGGCGCCGAAGGCCGCCAGCACGCGCCGGCGCTCGAGCGACATGGTCTCCGGCATGGTGAGGGTCAGGCTGTAGCCACGCGCCGCGGCCACAAAGGCCAGAGCGATTCCCGTGTTGCCGCTGGTGGGCTCGATAATTTCCACGCCCGGCTTCAATACGCCCCGCTGCTCGGCGTCCCAGATCATTGCCGCTCCGATGCGGTCTTTCACCGAGTATGCCGGGCCACGGCCTTCGACCTTGGCCAGCACGGTGGCGGTTGTTCCCGCGGCCAACCGGTTGAGTCGCACCAACGGGGTTCTGCCGATACTGGCGGCGTTGTCGATAAAGAAATTTGCCATGAGTTCTCCTTTGAACTAGGTTTGTGAAGATCCGCCTCAATACTTCGGCACCGAAGGATCGACTTGATCCGACCACGCCAGGATTCCACCCTTCAGATTATGAATCTTGCGGAACCCGGACTTCATAAGAAAGTCCACGGCCTTGGCGCTGCGCATTCCGGACCTGCAATGCACCACGAACTCGTCCGCAGAGTTCAGCTCGCTCATCCGCTTGGGTACTTCCCCCAGAGGGATAAGTTTCGAGCCTGGGATGCGGCAGATCTGATATTCGTGCGGCTCCCGCACGTCGATCAGCACAAAGGGTTCGTGCGCGTCCATTTTTTTCTTCACTTCCGCCGGAGTAATTTCCGGGATGCCGGTTTGCACGGGTATATGCTCCTCGCCGCGAATGCCGCAGAATTGCTCGTAATCCATCAGCTTGGTGATGGTGCGATTCGTCCCGCAGATCGGGCAATCGGGATTTTTGCGAAGCCTGAGTTCGCGAAACTTCATGCCCAGCGCGTCAAACAGCAGCAGGCGGCCAATCAGCGGCTCGCCGCGGCCCAAAATCAGCTTAATCGCTTCCATCGCCTGGATGCAACCCATGATACCGGGCAGTACGCCGAGCACCCCGCCTTCGGCGCAACTGGGAACCAGCCCGGGCGGAGGCGGCTCCGGATACAGGCAGCGGTAACAGGGACCCTGCTCGGCATAGAAAATCGAAGCCTGGCCCTCGAAGCGGAAGATGCTGGCATAGACGTTGGGCTTGCCCAGCAAAACGCAGGCGTCATTCACCAGGTAGCGGGTGGGGAAATTATCGGTCCCGTCGGCGATGATATCGTATTCGCCGAAGATGTCGAGCGCGTTGCCGCTGCTCAGGCGCGTTGGGAAGGTTTCAATTTCGACATTGGGGTTGATTTCCAGCAAGGTATCGCGCGCCGAGTCGAGCTTGGCGCGGCCCACGTCGCTGGTGCCGTGAATGACCTGCCGTTGCAGGTTGGTGAAATCCACCACGTTGAAATCCACCAGGCCGAGCTTGCCCACCCCCGCAGCGCCCAGATAAAGCGCCAGAGGCGAGCCCAACCCACCCGCACCGATGCACAAAACCTTGGCCCGTTTCAACTTCAGTTGGCCTTCCATACCGACTTCCGGCATGATCAGGTGGCGGCTGTATCGCAGAATCTCATCCTTGCCCAATTGCACGGGCTGAATCATGGTCGCTGTACTCATTTTCAATCCTTCCCTCAAATAAGTTGTCAGTTTTCAGTCATCAGTCGTCAGTTATCAGTGGTCAGTAAAACCCCGGCACGGGTTGGCCTTTGCTGAGAACTGATGACTGATAACTGATGACTTTTTCGGGGGGTTCGCCCGGGATTCGCCACCCCAGCATGACAGGGTGGAAACCCAGGCTAGCTACAGATGCAACAGAGGTCTTTGCCGCCGGCAATGGAGGGTACGATGCTGATCACGTCGTTCTCTTTCAGGGGAGTCTGTTCCTTTTGCAGAAAGCGAATGTCTTCGTCGCCGACGTAAATATTGACGAAGCTACGAAGCTTACCTTCATCGTTATAAAGGTGCTTGCGGAGACCGCCATACTGCGACGTGATGGCCCCCAGCGCCTCGGCAACCGTCTTTGCCTGCACTTCCATGGAGTCCTTCTTTTCCGCATATTGTCGCAGCGGAGTCGGGATGATGACCTTAACCGGCATTAGCTCTCCTTCATTTGCGATTGATGATCTGTGATTGGTGATTGAAAAACTCATTTGCGATTTGAAATTTGCGATCGGAGAGGATGGCCGCACATTGCAAAATTCGCAGTTCACCCAATCACCAATGTCGCACTCCAAGTATATGGATGCGACGCAAAGCCAAAAGATTCAGGCTCATTGGTGATTCTCGATCGAAACAGAAGATCGCCCTTTGAGGGAATCGCTGAATCACCCAATCGCAAATCACCAATGATCAATCACCAATCATAAATCACAAATCACCAATGATTGCCTCCGCTCCGAACGCCGACCGATCCTCGGCCAATATCCAGCTCGTCAATTCTTTTGGGACGCCCCGTTCAACAGCAATTATAACATAAGAATACCAGGGCCAGGCGTGGTCGCGGTCATAATTTGAGGGCCGCGCCGGGTGATCGGGGTGGGAGTGATAATAGCCCAGCACGTCGAGTCCACACGCCCGCGCGCCCTTTTCCGCGCGCAATTGGTCGAGTGGATCGATCAAGAAACGGTTCCTCTCCGTTTCCCTGCCCGGGTCGTCGAGGGGCAAAAGCTCCTGCGCGCGGCCGGGATCGTGGCGCAGGTTGGCGAGCGGAACCACTTCGGTCACCTGCTTTGCATCGCCATCAGCCTTCCCCAACAACACCCCGCAGCATTCGCTGGGATACTCCCGCGCGCCATGATGGCGGATGGATTCCATTTGCGATTTGGTCAGGTGAAGCGACATAGACTTATCGGGTCATCGGGTCATCGAGCCATTGGGTCATTGAGAAGCTTTCAGTTGTCCATTGCCAGAGATACGCGCAGATCGAAAAATCTTAAGCCACTGACCACGGATCACAGACAGCTTTTCAATGACCCGATGGTCAGATGACCCGATCCCTTAGCTTCCTTCGTCCCAAAACCTCTCACTCAAATACTTGTCGCCGCTGTCGGGGAAGATCGTCACCACCACGCCGCGGGTCAATTGATTCGCCACCTGGAGTGCGGCCACCATGGCGGCGCCGGCGGAGACGCCCACTAGCAGGCCTTCCTCACGCGCCAATCGCAGGGTCATGATGTGTGCATCTTCCGTCGAAATTTCCAGGTTTTCGTCGGCCACCCCCGGGTCGTAAATTCCCGGCGGGATGGCGGTGGGCATATGCTTCATGCCCTCCAGGCCATGAAAGGGCGAGTCCGGCTGGAACGAAAAGCAACGAATGCGCGGGTTAAGCTCTTTCAGCCGCCGCCCCGTGCCGATGAATGTGCCGCTGGTGCCGAGGCCCGCGACGAAGTGCGTCACGCGGCCTTCCGTCTGCTCGAAAACCTCGGGCGCGGTGGTCAAATAATGGGCGCGCCAGTTGGCGGGGTTATCGTACTGGTTCGCATAGAAATACAGCTCGTGATTTTCCTGGGCCAGGCTGCGCACCCGGCGAATGGCGCCGTCCGATCCTTCCATGGGGTCGGTGTATACAATCTCCGCGCCGTAGGCTTTCAGAATGCGTTTGCGCTCCATGCTCACGTTGGAGGGCATGCAGAGCTTTACGCGGTAGTCCTTGGCGGCGCAGATCATTGCATAGGCAATGCCGGTGTTGCCGGAGGTTGAATCGATCAGGACTTTGTCCCGCGACATCAGCCCGGCGGCTTCCGCCTCGCGAATAATATTCATCGCCGGGCGATCCTTTACCGAGCCACCGGGATTCTCCCATTCCGCCTTGGCGCAGATTTCGACATCCGGGGATGTGGGCCGAATTCGCGCCAGGCGCACCAATGACGTGTTGCCGATCAGGTCCAGCAGGTTTGCCGGCCCGCGAAGTATTTTGAAGTTTTGAATGGTTGCCGCCCTTGCGTTTTCTGCCATCAGTGCAATAGACTTCTTATTTTAGGAGCAGGTTTCGAATGGTGTCAACCAGCGGCCTGGGGACGGCAGGGTTCCGTCAAAGTCCGACGGGGATTGAAAAGGACCCCTCACCCACCGCCTTGCGGTCCCCCCTCTCCCCCTGAGCTTGTGATTTTTTTAGGCCGCGGGCCGGGGGAGGGTAGGGGGTAGTAGGAGGAGGTGAAAGGGCAAGGGCGGGGATGGAAATATTTCTGGCGGAGAGTTCGGTATGTGAGTTAATATGGCTGTTATGGAAAACATTTTGATGTTTGATGCTTCGAAAGTAGAAACGCCAGCCGTGGAGAAGAACGCCGAGGGTGCCCCTCCGCAGGGCGGGAAGGCGGCGGCGGGGGCCCGGAGGGCGGTGCGTCTGCGCCGGCCGGAGCGTGGGCAGATGAGCTGGGTGGCGCAATGTCCGGACGACCTGGTGGGGCCGGAGCACCCGGTGCGGCGGGTGGCGGCGGTGGTGGAGCATTTGGACTTGGCGGCGTTCCAGGCGTCGATCAAGGCGCGGGAAGGGGTGGCGGGGCGCGATGCGACCGATCCGCAGCTTTTGGTGTCGTTGTGGCTGTACGCCTGCGTGCGGGGCATCGGCGGGGCGCGCGAGTTGGCGCGGCAGTGCGAGGAGAATGCGGCGTTTCGCTGGCTGTGCGGGGGCGTGACCGTGAACTATCACTTGCTGGCGGACTTTCGTACCGATCATGGAGATGCGCTGGACGCGCTGTTCACGCAGGTGATCGCGGCGCTGGTGGACAAGGGGGTGGTGCGGGTGAGCCGCATCAGCCAGGACGGGATGCGGGTGCGGGTCGGGGCGGGGACGAAGAGTTTTCGGCGGGAAGCGCGGCTGGAGGAGTTGCTGGCGGAAGCGGAGCGGCACGTGGCAGAGTTGCGGCGGCAACTGGAGTCGCCGGCGGGGGTGGGGGTAAGCGCGCGGCAAGCGGCCGCGCGCAAGCGGGCGGCGCGGGAGCGGCAGGAACGCTTGCAGCAGGCCATCGCGCAGTTGCCGGAACTGCAGCGACGGCAGGCGGCGAGAGTGAAGCGCACGGGGGGCAAGCGGGGAGAGAAGATTGCGGAGAAGGCGCCGCGGGTGAGCACGACGGACGCGGAAGCGCGGGTGATGAAGATGCCCAACGGCGGCTACAATCCGGCGGTGAATGTGCAGTTGGCAGCGGACCCGGGGAGCCGCGCCATCGTGGGGGTGGAGGTGACGGCGGAGGGTTCGGACTCGGGAGGGTTGAGCGCGCCGTTGCGGGAACAGGTGCAAGAGCGCACGGGGGGCACGGTGCAAGAGCACCTGTTGGACGGCGGGTACCTGCGGAAGGAAGACTTGGAAGCAGCGCATAAGGACGATGTGGCGTTGTTCGTTCCGCCCCATACGGCGCAGGATCGGCAAAGGAGGGGGAAGGAACTAGAGTCCCAAGCAGGCGATAGCGAAGCGATCCGCGCCTGGAAGCAGCGCATGCAAAGCGCGGAGGGAAAGAAAATCTATCGACAGCGGGCGGCCACCAGCGAAACCGTCAACGCTGATATGCGCACCTATCGCGGCCTGGGTCAGATTCTGGTGCGCGGACTGGCCAAGGCGCGGTGCGTGGCGCTGTGGAGCGCCCTGGCCTACAACGTGATGCACTTCGCCCCGCACTTGCTGGCCTAAACCCACCGTGGCGGGCCTGAGCCCGCCGCGGCGGGCAGCACCTGCCAGCGCCGAGCGAGCGTCCGAAACCGAACCGTGGCGCCACCACCGCTCCCCCGGCCGGTCCGAGCCGCCCCGCCTACTGCCCCAGGGCTCCCAAGGCACCCCCCTGCGGCCAGTGGCTTCAAAAAGGTCACAAGCTCCCTGGGAGAGGGCTGTGACTTTGATCTCTATCCCTCTCCCCCTGGGAGAGGGCTGTGACTTCGATTTCTATCCCTCTCCCTCGGAGCTTGTGATTTTATTAGGCCGCGGGCCGGGGGAGGGTAGGGGGTAGTAGGAGGAGGTGAAAGGGCAAGGGCGGGGATGGAAATATTTCTGGCGGAGAGTTCGGTATGTGAGTTAATATGGCTGTTATGGAAAACATTTTGATGTTTGATGCTTCGAAAGTAGAAACGCCAGCCGTGGAGAAGAGCGCCGAGGGTGCCCCTCCGCAGGGCGGGAAGGCGGCGGCGGGGGCCCGGAGGGCGGTGCGTCTGCGCCGGCCGGAGCGTGGGCAGATGAGCTGGGTGGCGCAATGTCCGGACGACCTGGTGGGGCCGGAGCACCCGGTGCGGCGGGTGGCGGCGGTGGTGGAGCATTTGGACTTGGCGGCGTTCCAGGCGTCGATCAAGGCGCGGGAAGGGGTGGCGGGGCGCGATGCGACCGATCCGCAGCTTTTGGTGTCGTTGTGGCTGTACGCCTGCGTGCGGGGCATCGGCGGGGCGCGCGAGTTGGCGCGGCAGTGCGAGGAGAATGCGGCGTTTCGCTGGCTGTGCGGAGGCGTGACCGTGAACTATCACTTGCTGGCGGACTTTCGTACCGATCATGGAGATGCGCTGGACGCGCTGTTCACGCAGGTGATCGCGGCGCTGGTGGACAAGGGGGTGGTGCGGGTGAGCCGCATCAGCCAGGACGGGATGCGGGTGCGGGTCGGGGCGGGGACGAAGAGTTTTCGGCGGGAAGCGCGGCTGGAGGAGTTGCTGGCGGAAGCGGAGCGGCACGTGGCAGAGTTGCGGCGGCAACTGGAGTCGCCGGCGGGGGTGGGGGTAAGCGCGCGGCAAGCGGGCGGCGCGGGAGCGGCAGGAACGCTTGCAGCAGGCCATCGCGCAGTTGCCGGAACTGCAGCGACGGCAGGCGGCGAGAGTGAAGCGCACGGGGGGCAAGCGGGGAGAGAAGATTGCGGAGAAGGCGCCGCGGGTGAGCACGACGGACGCGGAAGCGCGGGTGATGAAGATGCCCAACGGCGGCTACAATCCGGCGGTGAATGTGCAGTTGGCAGCGGACCCGGGGAGCCGCGCCATCGTGGGGGTGGAGGTGACGGCGGAGGGTTCGGACTCGGGAGGGTTGAGCGCGCCGTTGCGGGAACAGGTGCAAGAGCGCACGGGGGGCACGGTGCAAGAGCACCTGTTGGACGGCGGGTACCTGCGGAAGGAAGACTTGGAAGCAGCGCATAAGGACGATGTGGCGTTGTTCGTTCCGCCCCATACGGCGCAGGATCGGCAAAGGAGGGGGAAGGAACTAGAGTCCCAAGCAGGCGATAGCGAAGCGATCCGCGCCTGGAAGCAGCGCATGCAAAGCGCGGAGGGAAAGAAAATCTATCGACAGCGGGCGGCCACCAGCGAAACCGTCAACGCCGATTTGCGCACCTATCGCGGCCTGGGTCACATTCTGGTGCGCGGACTGGCCAAAGCGCGGTGCGTGGCGCTGTGGAGCGCCCTGGCCTACAACGTGATGCACTTCGCCCCGCACTTGCTGGCCTAAACCCACCGTGGCGGGCCTGAGCCCGCCGCGGCGGGCAGCACCTGCCAGCGCCCAGCGAGCGTCCGAAACCGAACCGGGGCGCCACAACCGCTCCCCCGGCCGGTCCGAGCCGCCCCGCCTACTGCCCCAGGACTCCCAAGGCACCCCCCTGCGGCCAGTGGCTTCAAAAAGGTCACAAGCTCTCGGGGAGAGGGGGGACCGCAAGGCGGTGGGTGAGGGGTCCCTTCGTGCGTGATATATCCATGGCTCTGGAGATATGCTACGCCCGGGACTTTGACGGAGCCCTGCTATTGACGGAACCCATTGTGGTATGGCCACCCTGGCCATGACTTGGCAACGCATCCAGTTCAAGCGGCAGATAGGACCTTATGGCAACTGAAACCACAGCGGCGCAAAACATTCCAAAGCAATTCGAGCAGGCCGGCTTCGTGGTGACCGAAACTCAACCCGGCAGGATCGAGCTGAGGAAGTCCGGTTGCGCGGCCTATTTGGAAAATCCGCATGGGAATTGGATTTATTCCGGCCCACCCTACTTCGTCGTCCATGGAATCAATTGCGAGCTCGAAGACCGCGGTTATCAAAAGTTCTGGTATTCAAAAACTGATGGCAAGCGCTTCCCCATCCGCAAAGTCGAACTGGAAACCCTCCACCGCTTCGACGAGGAAGTCCGTTACCTCTTGGGGATGAGGGACCTTTACAACGAAGCGCTGGGTACTACCAATGCCCGGACGGTCTACGATCGCCTGACAGGGCGCCCTGACCATTAGAGCCGACCCTCCCGTTGTATAACCACCCCTACTCAAATATAGCTTATGTACCTAGCTTCCATCCGGCGTATCGACTCCTCCCGGAACCGCCCGGGGAGCGGCCACCGGCGCAGCTTGGGGGGCAGCAACTCCTGGTGGGGGCAAGCCCGGCTGGTTGGCATTGACGGGAATAGCAGGCGGATGCACGGCCGGCGGGGGTTGCGTGCCCGCCACCGGGGCAGAAGCTCCTCCGGGTTGCGGTGCAGCCACCTTCGGCGCCGAATCGGGAGCAGGAGTTGCGGCGGGTCGAGGCGTTGCGGCGGGGCGGGCCTCCGGAGGAACCGATCGGGTGGGAACGAACGGGCGGCTATCTCTGGATCTGCCGGGTTGGGGCCGAAAAGGCTTGGCCGAGCGCTCGAACCGCCGAGGGGCGCCCGCATCGAGTGGCTGCGGTCGTGGCGCCGGCCGGGCTACTGGCCGGAAAAGAATTTCGATCTGGACCTTTTCCAGATCGCCCTCCTGAATCTCCACGACTTGGTCGAATCCCTCCAGACGGATCGTCTCTTTGGACTGCTCAAAGGCTTGATACTGACGCTCGACAATGGTCCGGCCCACTGAGCGCTCGCGCTTCGCGTCGCGGTCGATGCAAGTTTCCAGTGGCACATTGAAAAGCATCAGAGTGGTTGGAACCTGGAACTTCCTGGCTAAGTCGAGCAGGTCCTTCCGAGCCTGGCGAGTCAGCGCTGTCGAGTCCACGACACAGAGTCGGTTTACCGTAAGCCGCTGTTCGATCAGGAAATGCACCAACGCAAAGGCTTGTTCATTGCAGCGCTGGTCGCGTTCGTCGTCCGCCACGCGGGCGCGCGCCCAATCCGAAGAAATGATCTGGGTGGGCCGAAAGTGCCGTTCCGCAAAGGTGGATTTCCCACATGCCGCCGGCCCGCAAAGCACAACAATCGAAGGCCTGAGGAGGCGGACCTGCTTCCCGCCGGCTTTACCATCGCCTGACATATTCTCGGGGTTCATAAGTACTTAAGACGTCCTCCATCCGACTGGGGTTACGTATCTCACACCATGAAACCGTGAGGAAGCGCCCCAAGATTATAAGCCATCCTCGTCTCCGAGCTGTTCCTGGAGTATATTGGCAAAGCGGCGTTGACTTTTTTACCGGAACCAGGACAATCAGGCCGGCAGAGTCCTACTCTCGCCGATTAACCGCTCCGAGGATGACGATCACATGGCAACGACAATCGTGGTTTTGGTGGAAGACCTCTTCTTTCTAGCAAAGATTCGGGAAACGGCGAAAGCTCTTGGCATCACGGTGGTTACGGGTGACTCGCGAGTCGGCCCGGCTGCCATCGCTGAGGCCCTACCGCAAACCATCATTCTGGACCTCAATTCCAGAGGCCTGCCCGCCGTAGATTGGATTCGAGCGCTCAAAGCTGACCCTATAACCCGCCCGATTCGTATCGTGGGGTTTGCGTCGCACGTCCAGGAGCAACTTATTTCCGCCGCCCGGGCGGCCGGGTGTGACTCGGTCATGGCGCGCTCGGCCTTCACTCAACAACTGCCCAACCTGCTGCGGAGCTTGGTAAGCGACGGCAAGTAGCCGGTTCGAAACACTTGACCTGGCCCACGGCAAGCCGTACAGTCATCCCGGCAATTAGCCGCATCGCTCAAAGCCCTGGCGGGCAATCACTTTGCAGATTTCTTGGCGGCCATCAAGGAGAACCCATGAAAATCACGCCTACCCTATTCACTCGACGAAGATTTCTAGCAAATGCCGTCAAGATTGCCGGCACGACGCTCATCCCATCAGGATTCATCTGGGGTTCACCCGGCAAGAGTGGCGCTGGTTATGCTCCCAAGCTCTCCGTGGAAGGCTACATCTGGATCCAGTACTTCGCTTCCCACAAAGTGACCCTAGCCGAAGGCGAGGAAGAGGCATTGCGGGAAACGCATCAGGCAGGATACACGCGGGTGGAGCTTTCCGCAGAGTTTTTCGCGCCGGACGTGCGCGCGCACACGCGCGAGGCGCTGGCGAGATTTCAGTTGAGCCCGGAAAGCGTCTACGCCGGCACCACCCTGCACGAAGCGCCCGCTGCCGAGACGTCGATCCGGTCGGTTTTGGAGCTGGCGGCGTTCCTCAAACCCTTGGGAACTCGCGTCATCATTACCAACCCCAGCCCCAAACCAAACCAGGGGCGCAAGTCCGACCAGGAGCTTAAAACCCAGGCTCATTACATCAACCAATTAGGCGCAGCATTGCGGCGCCAAGGGATAAGGCTGCTGCTCCACCACCACACCCCCGAACTCCGGGACAACGCGCGCGAATGGTGGTACGAATTGCAACATACCAACCCCAAGCTGGCGGGTTGTTGCGTGGACGTCCATTGGGCGTATCGCGGCGGCCAGGAAGTGATGCCCTTCTTGCAACGCGTGGGCACGCGTCTTGAGAGCCTGCACCTGCGGAACTCCCAACACGGCGTGTGGATGGAAGACCTCGGGCCGGGGGATGTGGACTACTCCCCCGTGGCTGCGTACCTGCACCAGATTAATTACAAGGGCTTCCTGGTGGTGGAATTGGCCTATGAAAAGGACACGGTCATGACCCGCGGGCTGGAAGAGGACCTCCGCCGTAGCCGCCTCTACACGGAGAAGGTCTTTGGTCTGATGTCGACCTAATCTCTGCGGCTTTGGGCGGATGACGCCACCGCCTGTTCCGTCACCCAATCGGTCCAGAGTGAACTCTCGCCACTGGCGAGCAGTGGGGCGCCGTCGAGCACCGCCGCCACGAAATTCTCGATACAGGGGAAATGCAAATTTGCGTGCGGGGGCAAATCCTCGCGCCCTCCGGGGAAAACCAGACTCGGGCCGTTCAAAGGGGTAAGGTCCATTTCCCCGCCGGAGCCGATAATGCGAAACTCATCCCGACGCACGCGCGAGTTCCAACGCACATCCACGATGCCGCGCACTTTGTTGGCGTATTCGATCATGACGGTGGCGCAATCCTCCACGGCCAACGCGTGCACCGCGTTCGACAACTGCCCCGTGACCCGCCGGGGTTCGCCGAAAAGGAAGTTCAGCACATCGATGCGATGGGAACCAATGTCAAAGAGCGGTCCGCCGCCCGCCAGGGCCGGATCAAATTGCCACGCCCGCCCGGCCTCGGGACCCGGGCGCCAATCATGACAGGTGATGTAAGCAAGCAGCGGTTGCCCAATCGCCCCCTGGCGTAACAATTCCTTCGCCCGTGCCACCTTGGGATAAGTGCGGCGATAAAAGGCCACCCCCAGCGTCTTGCCCGCCGCCCGCGCAGTTTCAACCATTGACCGCGCCTCAGCGTAATTCATGGCCATGGGTTTCTCGCAAAGCACTTGTTTCCCCGCTCCGAGCGACGCCAGCGTCTGCGGCGCGTGGAGAAACACGGGCGACGCCACATAGACGGCATCCGCGCCACCGGCCGCCAGCGCCGCGCCCAGGCCAGTGAAGGCCCGCACCCCATAAGGCGCGGCCTTCCCAGGGTCGCGCGTGACAATTCCCCAGAGCTCGCTGCGTTTTTCCTCGAGCAGCGCCGGAATCACCCGCTTTGTGGTGATATCGCCAATGCCGATGACCAGCCACTTCAACGTGACTGTTTTCCCCATTGACTCCCCCGTCGCCTTACCAGTAGCCCTGGGCTTCCGTGCGAACCAGTCCCTGGGTTGAAAACGTCCAGTCATCGCTGCGGAACGGCGGGGCCGGCAATCCAACCTTGTTATAGAGATTACATTTGGGATCGTTTGCCCATGCGTAGCGCGCCGCCACTGGCTTCGCAACGCGCGAACTGGAAAGCACCACTTCGTTGCCCTCGATTTTGGCTTCCGCGGGGAAGAACTGCTGATCCTGCCCGGCGATCTCAAATCCCATCAGGCTCTGGCCGCGAACCACCAACCCTCCGGCCACGTGCGTAAACTGCAGGCGCAGAGTTCCCTTGTCGGCGCGTAGGGATTTGAAGGTCGGCCCCATGTACTCGATCTTCCGGCCATAGGCGATGCCTTCAGCCGACAGCGCCAGGCGCCTCCCCACTTCCTGTTTGTTCTTGGGATGAATATCATAAGAGTCGCCGATGTCGATGGCGACGGCCATCCCGGTTTTCGGCAGCGCCAGGGTTTTGGCCTGTGATTCTCTCAGGGTGGGCCAGGCGTCGGGAGATTTAGCGCCCGGAGCAAAGCTCGCGAGCTGCACGAAGAGAAATGGAAAGTCCCCCTCACCCCAAGAACTGCGCCATTGCTGGATCATGGTGGCGAAAACCTTGCGGTATTGGTAGGCGAATTCCGCGTTCGATTCTCCCTGATACCAAATGACTCCCGCAATCGCATAGGGCGTGAGGGGCGCCATCATAGCGTTCCACAACCCGGAAGCGCGCCACGAATGGCTGCGGGGATCGCGAGGCGCGTTGGGAGCGGCCACCGCGATTTTACCGTTGGCCTCAGCCTCTTCCGCCGCCTTCTCCCATTCTCCCAGCTTTTGCTTGTAATCTTCGAGCGCCGCGGGGAAACCCGCGATTCGCTGCTGCCAGGAATCCGCCGCGACCTTTAGCTCGGGGTCCGCGTCCAGGGCCGCGTCGCTTGTCCAGGCCTCGGCCTCCGTCCCGCCCCAGGAGGAATCAATCAACCCCACGGGAAATTTCATAGTCTGGTGCAGATCCCGGCCGAAGAAGTAACCCACTGCGGAAAAACTCCCCACCGTCGCCGGGCTCGTCACCAGCCACTGGCCCTGCACGTCGCTTTGGGGTTTTCCCGCCACGGCCTTCTTCACGATGAAAAGCCGCAGCAGAGGATAATTGGCCGCCGCGACTTCTTTTTCCGCGTTGTTCACGCCCCCGAACACATTGTGGTTCCACACGGCCATTTCCATGTTCGACTGGCCGGAGCACACCCACACCTCCCCCACCAGCACGTTGTGAATGGTCACAGTGTTCTTCCCCGCCACCGTCATTTCCAACGGCCCGCCCTTGGCGAGCGGCCCCAACTGCACCTTCCACTGCCCACTGGAATCAGCGGTGGCCGATTCCTTTTGTTCGCCCAGGCTCACCGTAACTTGCTCGCCCGCGTCGGCCGTTCCCCAGATGGCCACCTGCCGACCTTGCTGCAATACCATGTTGTCGCTGATCAGCGCCGGCAACCTGACGTCAGCGGCGGCCATCGCTGCGGCCATGAGTATAGAGATTACGAGCCACGTAAGCCGCTGCCCACCGATTGTCCATTGATCCGCCCCTTCGCGCACGACGTTAGGATTCCATCTCGATTCGTTCCCCATGAAGACCACCTTTCCGATAAGTTAAATAAAATCCACCGCTGGGTGGCGGGGCAGATACTAACACCGCCTCCCTTTCGCAGCCAGAAATTCTCGCGGTCTGTCCCGGCGGCTGGCGTAGGGCATTGTGGATAATCCACGAATGCCCGCTATTACCCGTTAAAGACCGTTCATAGAGCTTTTTCGTAAAGCGACATCATGTCCGCTTTGGCGCACGGACGGGGATTCGACTGGTGGCAGGCGTCTTCCATGGCTTTCGCGGCCAGCAACGGAATCAGGTCGCGGGTCACACCCAGAGCGCCGAGAGTGACAGGAATACCGACCTCCGGCAAGAGTTCACGCACCCGCGCGATGAGCGCCATGGCGGCTTCGGCGGCTGACCCTGGGAACCGTCAAGCTCCATGGCGACGGCCAGGTCGCGCAGGCGTTCTTCCGACACCGGCCGGTTGAACTCGAGCACGTGCGGCAGGAGGATGCCATTCGTGGTGCCATGATGCAGATTGGTAATGCTGGAAAGAGGATGGGCGAGGGAATGGACAGCGCCCAACCCTTTCTGAAACGCCACGGCGCCCATCATCGCCGCCATCATCATGTTGCTGCGCGCTTCCAGGTCTTTTCCGTTATGAACCGCCCGCGCAAGATAACGCAGGGCCAGCTTGGCTCCCTGGAGGGCAATGGCGTCGCACAGGGGATGGTAACCCAGCGCCAGGTAAGCTTCCACATTGTGCGTCAGCGCGTCCAGTCCCGTGCCGGCCGTGATCTTGGGCGGCATGCCGAGGGTCAGTTCCGGATCAGCCAGGGCGACGTTGGGCATCAGGTGTGGGCTGAAGATCACCGTTTTGCGATCTGTCGCTTTCAGAATGATCACCGTGCTCCGCCCCACTTCGCTCCCCGTGCCGGCGGTGGTGGCGATGGCGATCATGGGTGGAACGTCCCCGCGGATTCTCGCACCGCCATCCAATTGATCATCGTATTGCTCGAGTGGAAAGGGATGCGTGACCGCCAAGCGGATGGCCTTCGCCGCATCGATGGGGCTGCCCCCGCCCAGGCCGATGACGCTGTCGCAATTTTCGCGGCGGTAGGCCTCCAATCCTTCTTGAACATTCTTTTCGACCGGGTTCGGGTTCACCTCGGCAAAAAGCGTGTGGGCCAGGCCCGCCCGGCGCGCCTCCGCCAGAATTTGCTCAGCCAGTCCACACGCAACAACGCCATGGTCCGTCACCACGAGCGGGCGCGTGATTCCCAATTGTCGGGCCTCGTTGCCGAGCTCACGCACTGCTCCGGCGCCAAAAACGATTCGGGTGGGAAAGGAGAATCTTGAAATCATGGTCAGCTCTCAGCTTTCAGGGTCCTGGTTGTAGGGGTACGGCTTGCCGTGCCCTCTTCATTTTTGCTGCGGGACCGATCCAAGAGGGTACGGCAAGCCGTACCCCTACAACCAGGACGCTCAAATAATCTCAAAGTATCGTGCCAGTTCCCAATCGGTCACTGCCTTTCGGAATTCGCGCACTTCCCATTGGCGCGTGGCCGTGTAGTGCTCCACAAAATCGGCGCCAAAGTATTCGCGCGCGACATCGCTGGCCAGGAAGAGCGCCCCGGCTTTCTCGAGCGTGCCCGGCAGCGGCGGCGCCTTGGAGGTGTAGGCGTTGACCGTAGCCGCGGGAAGCGCCAACTTCTTCTCGATGCCATAAAGCCCCGAAGCCAGGCTGGCGGCGAGCGCGAGATACGGATTGGAGTCCGCGCCCGGCAGCCGATGTTCGATGCGGGTGGCCTTACTGCCGGCGGGAATGGCACGCAGCGCCGTGGTGCGATTATCCACCCCCCAGGTGACGTTGGTGGGCGCCCAGGTGCCCGGCACCGTACGCTTGTAGGAATTCACCGTGGGCAGGAACATCACGGCAAAATCCCGCATCAAGGCGAGCTGTCCTGCCATGAAATGCCGCATCAGGTCCGACATTCCATCCTCGGCCCCCGGCGCGTAGAAAAGATTCTTGGACCCCTTGGGGTTCGCCAGGCTCTGATGGATGTGCCCGCTCGAACCCGGCAAATTGCTATTCCACTTGGCCATGAAAGTGGCGACCAAGGCATGTTTTTGCGCCAGAATCTTAACCACCGTCTTGAACAGCGCGGCATGGTCGGCAGCGCTCAGCGCGTCGCTGTAGCGGATGGCCGTCTCGTACACGCCCGGGCCGGTCTCCGTGTGGAATCCCTCGATCTCGATGCCCATGGCGCGCAGGGAATCCAAAATCGTATGGGCGAGGTCGGAGTGTACAGAAGCGCGCAGGAAGCTGTAACCGAACATGCCCGGCGACAGCGGCACGAGGTCGCGGAAATGCTTCTGCCGGAGCGATTGTGGGTCTTCGCAGAAGAAAAAGTATTCGTATTCGATGGCGGCGTTCGCGACATACCCCAGGGATTGTGCGCGCTCGACGACGCGGCTCAGCACCTGGCGCGGCGAAACCGCCAGCGGGCTGCCGTCCTTCTTGAAGAAATCAACCAGGAAAAAAGCCGTGTCCGGTTCCCACGGCAACACCCGGAAGGTGGAAAGATCGATGCGCGCCACCCCATCGGGATACCCCGTATGCCATCCCGTCATCCGGACGTTGTCGTAAAGCCCATCGGAACTGTCCCAGCCAAAGATGACGTCGCAAAATCCCAAGCCCGCGGCCGCGCCCGACCAGAATTTCTCGAGCGAGATGTATTTCCCGCGCAGGACGCCGTCCACATCGAACCCGCCCAGCTTTACCTTGGTAATGTGGTGAGTGGCAAAAAGCTTTTTGATTTCGTCCAAGGTCATGATTTCCTCTGGGCCGGGTTGCCCTGGTTGACTTCCATGTTCCCCGAAGGGGAACAATATCATTAGCCATGGGTGAAACCCATGGATTGGGACCCCAAAGATGCCGACCGACCCCGGAGGGGTCGAATATCATTAGCCGTAGGTGAAACCTACGGACAGGGACCCGAAATGCCTATCGACCCCGAAGGGGTCGAATATTATTAGCCGTGGGTGAAACCCACGGATAGTGACCCGAGAATGTCTTTGGACCCCGAAGGGGTCGAATGTCATTAGCCGTGGGTGAAACCCACGGACAGGAACCCCGCATCAAAAACCGGGCGACCCCGAAGGGGTCGAATTCCTACGGAAAATATTTCTCATCGAACTTGATGCCTGTATCAAGCAGCAGCTTCCGGTACTCCTCCAAAAACGTTGTCTTCCGGTGATGCTCCTCCTGCGCCTTGACGTAGGCGATGAGTTCTGGCTCTTGATGGAGGGAATACGTGAAAGCCCCGTATCCCTCCTGCCAAGCAAAGAAATTGGGAAACACCCGGTCCTCTTTGATCCAAACCGATGAGGCGACCTTGATGTCCTTCACTAAATCCGCCAACGCAACCGTCGGGCGCAGGCTGAACAGAATGTGAACATGGTCCCTTACGCCATTTATCCAAATAGGCCGGCAATGGCGGTTCTTGATCACGCCGTTCATGTACATGCAGAGTTCGTCGCGCCGAGAGTCCGAAAGCACAGGTTGACGATCCTTCGTCGAAAACACGAGGTGATAAAGAATCTGCGTATAGGTGGACATTATTCAACCCCTCCGGGGTTGGTTGGTTCTGGGGAGAAACTCTTTCCATGGGTTTCACCCATGGCTAATGATATTGGGCCCCTTCGGGGCCCCCTATTCCAGGGTCGGTAAATTGTCGGGGCGCGTCGTACCCATGGGTTTCACCCATGGCTAATGATATTCGGCCCCTTCGGGGCCCCCTTTTCCAGGGTCGGTAAATTGTCGGGGCGCATCGTACCCATGGGTTTCACCCATGGCTAATAATATTGGGCCCCTTCGGGGCCCCCTTTTCCAGGGTCGGTAAATTGTCGGGGCGCATCGTACCCATGGGTTTCACCCATGGCTAATAATATTGGGCCCCTTCGGGGCCCCCTTTTCCAGGGTCGGTAAATTGTCGGGGCGCATCGTACCCATGGGTTTCACCCATGGCTAATAATATTGGGCCCCTTCGGGGCCCCCTTTTCCAGGGTCGGTAAATTGTCGGGGCGCGTCGTACCCATGGGTTTCACCCATGGCCAATAATATTGGGCCCCTTCGGGGTCCCACCCATGGCTAATAACATTGGGCCCCTTCGGGGCCCCTAATCCAGCGACACCCAAACCGACTTGACCTGCGTGTAGGATTCCAAAGCGTGCGGCCCCATCTCCCGGCCGAAGCCGCTCTGCTTGTAGCCGCCAAAGGGCGAGCTGCTATCGAAACAGTTGTAAGCGTTGATCCAGACCGAACCGGCCTTGATTTGCTGCGCCAACCGATGCGCCGTGCCGATGTCGCGCGTCCACACGGCGGACACCAATCCGTAAATCGTGGAGTTGGCGATTTGCGCGGCTTCCTCCGCATCCCGAAACTTCAGCGCCGCCAGCACTGGGCCGAAAATTTCTTCCTGCGCAATTTTCATTTGCGGCTGGACATCCGCGAACACCGTGGGCTTCACGTAGAATCCCCGGGCCTTGTCGCCTTCCTCGTCGCGCTCGCCGCCGGCGAGCAACCGCGCGCCTTCCGCACACCCGGCATCGATGTAGGCAAGAATCTTCTCCATTTGCGCCTCGCTGATCTGCGAACCCATCTCCGACGCCGGGTCAAGCGGGTCCCCGACTTTCATCTTCGCGGCGCGCCCGGCCAGGTTGCTCACAAACTGGTCATAGATCTTTTCGTGGACCAGCAGCCGTGAACCCGCGCTGCACACTTCTCCCTTGTTGGCGTAGATTCCCCAGAACGCCGCCTTCGCCGCGCGCTCCAGATCGGCATCGGGAAAGATAATGTTGGGGGATTTCCCACCGAGTTCAAGCGACAGCCGTTTCAGGTTGCTCTCGCCGGAAGCCTTCAGCAAGGCTCGCGCCGTGCGGATGCTGCCCGTGAACGCCACCTTATCGACATCCATGTGGCGCGCCAGAGCCTCACCGGCCGTGGGCCCATAGCCCGTCACCACATTCACTACCCCGTCGGGCACGCCTGCTTCCTGGCAATATTCCGCGAGCTTGAAGGTGGTCAGGGGTGTCATCTCGGAGGGCTTGATGACCATGGTGCAGCCGGCCGCAAGCGCCGGCGCGACCTTCCACGCCGCCAGCAGCATGGGGTAATTCCACGCCGTAATCATGCCGACCACGCCCACCGGTTCGCGGAGAGTATAGTTCAGAAAATTCCCGTCGACCGGAATGGTCTCACCATAAATCTTGCGCGCCCAGCCGGCGTAGTAATAAAAGATGTCGGCGGTGGGAGGGATATCGCCGCGCAACGCCTCCTGATAGGTCTTCCCGTTGTTCAGGGACTCGAGCAGCCCCAATTCCTCCTTGTTCTTCTCAATCAGCTCGCCAATGCGCCAGATAATGCGTTCGCGGGCCGAGACGTCCATCTTGCGCCACACGCCGCTTTCGAAGGCGCGGCGCGCGGCCTGCACGGCCCGGTCCACATCTTCGGCATTGGCGTCAGGCACGGTGGTGAGTTCCTCGCCGGTCGCAGGATTCATCACCGGAATGCTCACCGTGCTCGAAGACTTGGTCCATTTGCCGTCGATATACAGCTTGTAGGGCTTTAAGCCTTGCTTGATACGTGTGGCATCCATAGTTGACCTCGGGGCGGAGAAATTAGTAGTGGTACAGTTTGATGTAGCGGCGTCGTGTTCCCCGAAGGGGAACAATATCATCAGCCGTAGGTGAAACCTACGGATCGGGAGGACCATGAAAGGAATTCCTCCGACCCTGGAAGGGTCGAATGATTCGACCCCTCCAGGGTCGGAACCACCTTCGCGGGATTTCCATTCCGTAGGTGAAACCTACGCAAAGGAACCACGGCTCACCGGTTTCCGACCCCGAAGGGGTCGAACCATTCGACCCCTTCGGGGTCGGGGGGCTTTTCGTTACCATCCCGATCCGTCCCGATTAACTTCATCGGGACGGCTTATGATATTCCGCCCCTTCGGGGCGGACAGCAAAAAACCCAACTGATCTGCTACGGTGGATTAGGCGTGACGGGATCCTCCGCCGCCGCCCATGTGGGCTTGCGGATTTCATGCGGTCCCGTAATCCGATGCAATGTGTAGAGCACGACAAGCACCACCGCCATGCTGATGCCCGCCAAGACATTGGGAGGGATTATCATAATCGTACAGATGAACACTGTCCAGACCAGCGCCAGCACATTGATCAAATTGCTGCGCCGGCCTAAGTGCCAGGGACCGCGCTTCGCTACCCATTGGCGCTTCCGCGGTGTCCTGAAAGTGTGTTGATACATATCTGACCGGTGAACCCATCTTCCCCAATTGAAACCCAGCGTTGATGCTTCCCTACCAATGAGGACGGGATGTGTGGGAAGGTAAACGCGTATGAATAAGGACAGCGTAGGAAGCTGTGCCAGGTGGGAGTATACTCGCGCTTATGACGGAAAGGAGTAAGCCGCAAAAATGAGAATTGAGGATTTTGTTCGATGTTTTTGTTTCGGGCTCCTCCTCACCGCACTCTGTTCTCAGACAGCAGATGGCGATCAACCGGCGGTCAAGTTTACCAAAACAAAGGGCAACGTCCCGGCCGAGAACGCATACATCATCAAATTCTATGTGGATGAACCCTCTCCCGATTCCGGATACGAATCCGGAAAGCTCCACATTGTTTACAGCGATAAGACGGAGATTGTGGAAACGCTGCTTCCCAAAGAGAAGAGCACCGAAAGGAATATCGTTTACAACCAGGAAGGCATCACGGATGTCAAAGTGGCTACCGACAAGAGGACTATCGGTTGGGCAGAGACTTTTGATAATTGCTGCACGTCGTATTCCATCCCCCTTGCCCTAGCAATCTATCGGTCTGACGACACCATCTTGCATATACAACAGGGGCAGGCGCTTTGGTACTGGACGTTCCGCGATGGTGGCAAGCACGTCGCTGCGGTGTGGGGGCCGACGCACGGGCCCGAGGTTGGTGATTATCAGCTTTATGATGTCAAGAGAGGTCACCTGGTTTCCGAAGCCTTTGGCGATGAGACAACCCAATCCCTGGGCGCTGATGCTCCTGAATGGGCGAAAGAGACCGAACGTCAGAAGTAGATGCCGGTCGGTGGCAAGCCAGCGTTGCGCAGACCTCCGCCTTTGAGGTCTGCGGTTCTTCCTGAGACGCGCGCTCCCAAACCGGCGGGCTGCCGTCCGTCTTTAAGATTGTCGGCATTGGGCGAGGAAGAGCCGCGGACCTACAGAACAGTCCGCGCTACCCCCCTTCACCCAAAGAAACCCACCGTGTGTTATAATGCGTTTGATGTAAGAAGCGCTTAAAGTCCGAGTGGATCAGACATGAAGAAAAAGCTTTCCGATGCCCAGTTCCGTAAGTGGTTCACAAAATCAATAAACTCTTACCTGTCTAAGCTACCCCCTGAAGAACGAGCAAAACGCATAAGGGCTGCGCATGCCACTGCTACAAACCTTTGTGGCTCCAGCGATCAAACCCAGCCAGATACTCGCGGAAGAGATCAGAATCCTCGCTTAGTCCATAACTCCGCAGAATAGAAACGAAATCGTTTCGCGTGCATCTGCCGCTCATGATGAGATCGATTACTTCCCTCTGAAGCCTTTCAAGTTCAAGGCGTTCAGGCGTCTTTGGCTGCTTTGTGCCTCTGGTCTTTTCGGAACGATATACATCCTCGAAATCTTTGCCGCGCTTGGACACACTTACTTCCTCCCAAAAAACTGCCGAAGTGAGATTGTTAATCATAATCGTTTCATCTTGCATAAACAAAAGACATCTTTGGCATATTGTTAGGAGTATGAAACCGTAGAGCGCGGAATTACGTCTGATTTAAGGAAGGTCAATGCCGTGGGCCAGCCCTGAAGGGCGCAGCGCCATTTGAGGAGAGAGAATGAGATTGCCGATCTTCGGAGCACGAGCGCCCCTCGCGAGTTTGCTGCTCCTTTCCTTGCTTTCCCCGGGATTTCTCCTGGCGCAAAACCCCTCGGGCTCGGTGAAGGGAATGATTTCGGATCCCTCGGGCGCCGGCGTCCCGGCCGCCCGGGTGGCGGCGGTGTCTCCCACGGGGCAAGTGAAAGTGGGAGTGGTTCACCCGGATGGATCGTACGAAATCAATGGCCTGGCCCCTGGGGTTTATACGGTCCGGGCCCGTGCCAAGGGTTTCGCAGTTTTTGAGCAGAAGAACGTCCAGGTGACGGCAGGCGAGACGGGCAAAGTTAACATCGCTCTCCAAATCGCGCAGGAAGTGGAAAAGGTGGAGGTCACCGACGAAACCAGCAAGGTCGTCACCAATCCCCAGGACAATGCCAGCGCTCTGGTGATCAAGGGAGAGGATTTGCAAGCGCTCTCGGACGACCCGGATGAACTGCAATCGGAATTGGAAGCCCTGGCGGGGCCCTCCGCGGGACCCAATGGCGGCCAGATCTACGTGGATGGCTTCACCGCCGGCCAACTTCCCCCCAAAGCGGACATCCTGGAAATCCGCATCAATCAGAATCCCTTCTCCGCCGAATATGACCGGCTGGGCTATGGGCGCATCGAAATCACCACCCGGCCGGGCTCCAGCCAGTTCCACGGCCAGGTGATGGGTAATATCAATGCCTCGCCTTTCAACACGCGGAATCCTTACGCCGTGCAGGAACCGGGGTACCACACGGATTTCTTCAACGGGAGCGTGGGCGGGCCGCTCAGCAAGAAGGCCTCGTTTTTCTTCACCATCTTCCGCCGTGACATCGGAGACGACTCCGTCATATCCGCGTATGTCCTCGACCCCACCACGCTCGAGCAGACGGCGCTCAGCCAGGCCGTCGCCACTCCCCAGACCCGCACCAACCTGAGTCCGCGTATGGACTATCAACTGACCAGCAACAATGTCATCTCGATTCGCTATCAGTTCTTCGACAACAATTTCGCCGACAGCGGCATCGGGCAGCAAACCCTGGCGACGCAAGGCGTCAAGACCCATAGCGATGAACACACCGTGCAGGTGAGTGACACCCAGGTGTTCAGCGCCAAGACGCTAAACCAATTTCGTTTCCAATACCTGCACGATAGCTCGACCTCCGCGGCGCAAACTGCCCAAACTACTCCCTATACCCTGACCGTGCTGGGAGCATTCAACGGGGGTCCCAGCTCTTCCGGGATATCCACGGGCACGCAAAATCACTACGAGGTGCAAAACCTGACTTCTTTCTTCTTCGGCAAGCACACCTTGGTGGTGGGAGGCCGTCTGCGGGACATCCAGGATTCCAGCAGTTCCAATGCAAACTTCAACGGGACGTTCACGTTCCCTTCCCTGGACGCCTACCAAACGGCGGAACAGAACCTTCGGACGTGTACCGGCGGTGGAGGAACAAACTGCGAAACGAGTGGGGCCAGCCAGTTTAAGATCGTGGCTGGAAACCCGCTCGCCACTCTCAACATGCTGGATGTGGGGCTCTATGCGCAGGATGACTGGAAAGTTCGCAACGGCATGACCCTCAGCTTGGGGTTGCGCTGGGAATCGCAGACGGGCATTCCCGATCATTCCGACTTTGCGCCGCGCCTGGGCTTTGCCTGGGGCCTGAATCCGCACAAGAACGCGGCGGCGAAGACCGTGCTGCGCGCCGGCTTTGGAGTTTTCTATGATCGGTTTGGGGAAGGCCTACGGCTCGAAGCCCAGCGTTTGAATGGCACGAACCAGCAGACCTACCTGGTTCCCTCGCCCGGCTTTTTCCCGGTCATCCCCGGCGTCAGCGACCTCTCCAGCTATGCGGAAACACCTACACGGTACGAGATTGATCCCCACGTGCGGGTGCCCTACACAGTGCAGTCCGCGATCAGCATCGAGCAGCAGATTTCAAAAAGCACGACGCTTTCGGTAACTTATCTCAATGCCCACGGAGTCCACCAACTTCTTACCGATGATATCAACGCGCCTCTGCCCGGGACCTTCCCGCTGGGGCAGCCTCAGCTCGGGACACGACCCGATGGCAGCGCCGCCGGGAACATCTACGATTTTCAGTCCGGCGGTCTCTTCAATCAAAACCAACTGATTGCCAATTTCAACATGCGCTTGAGCACCAAGCTCACGCTCGGTGGGTTTTATACGCTGAGCTACGCAAACGCCGACACCACGGGCAACAGCGCCGGGCTGATCATGAACCCGTACGACATCCGGCAGGACTATGGGCGGGCGGCCTTTGACGTCCGAAACCGCGCGGTTCTGATCGGCAATTGGAACCTGCCGCATCGCATCAGCCTCAGCCCTTTCGTGGTCGCATCATCCGGATCGCCCTTCAACATCAGCGTGGGCCAGGATTTGTTCGGGACCGGCAACTTCAATGCCCGTCCGGCATTGGCCGCAGCGGCGCCACATGTTCCACCCCCCCTACCAGCATCTATTGCACCGCGCTCGGAACCTTCAATACTCTACCGGCGTCCGCCCAATCCATCATTCCGCCCTATGGCTATCAGAATCCCGGGCAATTCACCTTTAACCTCCGGCTGAGCAAGACATTTGGCTTCGGGAAAGAGATTCAGAGGCCGGGAGCAAATCTGGGTGGCTTTGGTGGAAGGGGTGGTGGAGGAGGTGGCCGCGGCGGCATTGGCGGCGGTCTTGGCCCCGGCGGGCTAAGCGGAGGCGGAGGTGGTCCTCGCGCACTCTTCGGCGGAGGCAACGCCAACAATCGGCGCTTCAACCTCACGATCAGCGCCAACGCCCGGAATCTATTTAATGATGTAAACCCCGGACCGCGGGGCGGGATTATCGGCACACCCGAGTTTGCCCAATCGAGCTCGCTCGGTGGGCTCTTCGGCGGTCCCGGCGGCGGCGGCCAGGCTGCAAACCGGCGCGTTGACTTTCAGGCGATTTTCGCGTTCTAGTGCGCGGCGGCGAGCCAACTCAGGAGTTCCGCACTTTGTAACCCCCCAGAACCGACCGCGAGGAGATTCACACCGCAACAAAGTGCGAAAGAGCGGGCGCGAAGAATAGGCGAAACCTCCCAAAAACACACGGATGACAATATGACCCTCCGACTCGATGACCTGTTGACATGCCGACCTGATATCGTCAAAGATAGACATATATGAGTTTCGATTTGTTGTACCACGGTGGCCTGCTAGGACAAGGCGAGCCGTGCCGTTTGGTAGTCCGGAAAGAAAAGAGCCTTTCCGAAATCTTGCAGTTTTCAACTGCCGGTCTAGAAATCGGCCAGCAAGTGGTCATCATGGCAGGGCCCACCTGCCTGAAAGACATTGCGCACGGGCTTAGTGAGACGGGACTCAAATCCGATGCCCTGCTGCACAGTGGACGACTGGTCTTTTTGACAGCGCCCAACTGCCTAGCCGAATTGCTCCGCCCCAGCGAACCCTTGCAGCGCAGTCCGCTGCATCGTCACGCCACGGTGATGCGCTGGATCACGGACTGGTCGTGGGCATATGGAAATGGCTGTGATGCGGCAACCATAAGAGATTACCAACGCCGCCTTCATGAATTCATTCGGCCCTTCAACGCCATCTCCATGTGTTCGGTCCTTTGCGAAAAAGTGCAGAGGGGCGACCTGCTCGCAATGCTCGTAGACCACCGGCGGGTAGCGAAAACCGTCGAAGCAACCAGGCGCGCTTTGGCCGCAAACGCCTAGCCCGTCCCGAAAGCGCTTCGGGCGATGTCCACCGGTCCGCTCAAGCGGCGCCGGGGGGTGAGTTGTTTTTGCTCGATCAGTAGAACTTTCCCGTGTAGTTGGTGGGGTTTGCGGGGGGACCGTACCCATCCTGCCCCCGAAAGTTTTCCAGGGTGCAAGGCCCGTGGTTCAAATCCGCAGCCAGGGACTGAACATACACATAGTAAGTGCCCCCGAACATCCGGAGATGGTAATTCCCTGAGGGATCGGTGAGCGTATCGGTCACCACATCGCCGGTGGTAGCATCAATGGCCTCGACGTGGGCCGCATACGCGCCCATCCCTCCCACCGTAACCTTCCCTGAATTCCTGTACCGTTGCCGGTCACCGCTGGACCCGGGTACAAATTTCCAGCGCCAATCATGTCATCAGTCCACAATTGCTGACGGATCCCAATCGAGTTCGTATCCCCGTAGGGGTACATGACCGCGTGAGCAATCATGCTATGGTCCAGACCCATCAGGTGTCCAATCTCGTGCAGGGCTACGGATTGCAGGTCGTACTGTCCGGTCGTTGTGCCGGAAGTTGCAAAAGTGTCGGAGGGGTTGAACATAATATCGACGTCAACGATGCAGACCTCGAGGGGGCAGGTTGGGTTGGGTGAGACTGAGCCGCAATGGTAAGCGAAGGGGACCGGACCACCCACGCTATTGACGGTCGTGATCGAGGCGAAGGCGATGACCCCCGTGGGGAAATCACTGCTGGTGGGATCCGCAAAGCCGATCACGTTTTGGCAGTCAACCGCCGGCGCTTGCGGGAGAGTGGCGTTCGCGGTTCCGAAGGTGAATTCAATGTTGGTCACTGCTGAACTGTTGTAGGTGGCCGTCGCCCAGGTGGCGAATGCGTCGCTGAGGACGGTTTTAGGGGCCACGCCGCTGCCGTTCTCGTCCACGTTAGACGGCGTGCCGGCGAAGTTCAGGTTCCAGATAACATTCGGAGCTGTAGCTGGACTCACCGTGGGCCACGTGGCGGCTACGTAATTCCCGGCGGTAACCTCGTAAATCTGAAAATTAGTGGCGAGCAAGCCTACGGCGGAAAACACTCCAAGGATTGCCACCCCCAGCAGCAATAGTCTCTTGCCGCTCATTTCCATCCGCCTCACTCTCACGGTTCTCACCTCACGTTTAGGATTACATTCCTACCGCGCAGGCTTCCCACGGATTCACGGCTGATCGCGGAAATCTGGGCGTGAACGCCCCGTACACTCACTTCGTCCCAGTGAATCGTCCAGCTTCCCCCACTCATGACCGCCTCACCTTCCACCTCAGTTCCTATCGGGATGACCACGCTCTTATTGGGGAATAGCTGCGTCGTGGTCTTCCCGTAAACGTGCTCGCGACCGACGCCGCGTGATTCCGCGTAGGCGATCGAGAGCGGAATGCTCAGCCCATGGGGAATTTGAACGCCGGCGTTAATCAGCGTGGTAACATACTTGTGAAATCCCGCGAGAGGAACGGTTCCCACCGGGTTTCCCCCACCGCTCACGATGCTCTGAATTTGCGCAAGGTTAACCGGCAAGACCACCCGTTCCTGTTTCGACATGGCATCCTGGTAGACCGGGTAGGCGCCCTGCGTCATCCCCACCACGTGGTAGTTGGACCCGCCGCCAGGTTCGAGAAAGAGCACGTACTCGCCTTGCGGCCGGAAGGCAATGTCACCCGGTACGGATACGGTCATGTTGCCGACGCTGCCCCCCAGTTGTCGAACTTGCACGGTCGAGGGAGCATTCCCCTTGAGCGTCTGCACGACCGCCAAGGTGGTGATGGTCACAATTTGCGTGTGGGTGGCGTTCCACCCGCTTACTTGGTTCACCACGCGCGCCTGTACAATGTCGCTGGATGCCTGGGTAAGTTGTTCCATCGACATGGAGACCATCGTGGTGGCACGAGCGGGCGAAATCGAAACGATTACGCCCACTAAAACTGTCGCCGGAACCAAGGCTCTCATCTTCATTGCTCAGGCCCTCTAATTAACAATTTGAATTGCACCAACGTAGACTTGCGTTTCTTGTGTTGCTCCACTGTCGATCCTCACCACGAGGTCTCTGTTTCCGGTCGGAGCTGATCCGGACACGGTGGTTAGGAAGTTGATCGCCGTATAACCAGTCGGCGCATCCGTGGTTTCGATGCTGCTAACCGTCACATCTGAGGTGCTCCCATGGGTTACGCTCACGGCGAGTGGGGAACTGGCCAAGCCCTGCCCCAGTAGCCAGAGGCTACAGGTGGCGGGCAGGCTGTCCGTGGTATTCGGACAGTCAGCGGTTGCCGCCCCTGACCGTGAGACTTGGATTCCCGTCACCGACGCCGAACATTTGCCGATGGGGTTGGCGGGGGGGCCACAAGTGCCTATATCCGCCAAGCCCAAGGTCGTCGTCATACTGGAAAGGTTAAAGTTGATTCCCGTCGCGCTGGCCGCACCTCCCGTAACGTTAATCGCCGTCGGAGCGGAGGCGGAAGGATTGATGGTAACCGCCAGCGAGGCGGACTGCAAGGTGCCCGATTGGGTGGCCACAATGGTTACCGGGTTGCCGCCGCCCGGGATGGCCGGCGGCGGGGTGTAAGTGTACGACGGGTATGAACCGGTGATGGTCCCATAGGTTGAGTTGCCGTTGGTGACGTCATTTACGGTCCAAATGAGCCGAGCCGTCGCCCCAGTCACCGAGGCCGTAATCGGCAAGGTGGAACCCACGGCTACGCTCGCGGGATTAGGGGTCAGCGTGACGGTTATCGCCGCCTCAGTGGCGCTGCCAACCCCGACCCACGTGAGCGCTAGAGCCAAGCATGACAAAGCGATTTTGCTCATAGAATAACCACTTGTGGCAGCATCACGTCATACAGTATCGGCACCCTGAATATCACTATTGAATGTATTCCCTGATATCACGATCATTACGCCTTGATGAAAAAACGTCAATGGAAAAAACCGGTTCTTGCCGGCATTCTAAACGGATTTGACATCTCACCGACCCTGTCTGCCGGGTTATAGGACAGGTGCGGCAAGCCCGAGCAGCAAGAGCGTCGGATAAGACGAGCTGATGTCGCTGGCGACCAGGAAATAATTTGCATCGATCACGATGCCCACAACTTGCGAACCATGGGACGCTGTCGTGAAAGTCCCATTGGCGGCGATGGCAACCGTGTCGGTACTCGATTGATCCGCCTCTTGATTGGCGACCGAGGATAGGTCAGAAATATTCGAAACATTTCCCGACCCATCCAGGGTGATCATGTCGCTTTCGGCTTGCGCGCTTTGATTGATGATCTTGGTGGTGCCGCCAAAGAAGGTGCCCTGCAACGAAAGGTCGCTGAAGGAGCCGTTGCCGGTCTGCGCGGCCGAATATCCGGCAAAGCCCCCATGGTCCGCACCGATGTAAACGTCGAAGCCTGTACCCGTCAAGTAGATATAGCCGGAAGGTGAGCCTGCTGCGCTTAAGGTCACTTCCCCGTAGGGGTCGACAGTATAGGAGTATGTCGAGCCCGCACTAGAGGCCCAGGCGCCACCATCGTTCTCATAATACGCGTTTAAGGTCAGGGTACTGACCCCATCCGAACTGGCCAGAGCAAAGAATATCTTCCCACTGGTGGGGCCATTCACCCCATTCGCATATATGACGTAATGGCCATCGAGCGAACTCTGGCTAAAGGTGCTCGTGTTCTGAAATGTTGCCTCGCCGGCCAGCACCTGGGTGGAACCGGTGGTTAGGGTCAGCGCGGCGGGCACACCCGAAGCTTCGTTCTCCGGCACGATATAGGCGACAAGGTTGGTCGAATTGACAGCCTCGGTAAAGCGTCCATTCCCGTCGATGATGCTATCGGCCCCCGTGGCGGGGCCCATGTGGGCAACCACTCCCGAGTCGTTGCACGTCTGCTCCGCGTTGCTGATGTTCCCGCCCAGGTTCGTATGAACACCTCCGCAAACCATTCGGCCGTGCGTGGAGGAATCCCAACCCGTCAATAGATCGACGTAGCCTCCATTGGGCAGGAAGGCGCCACTGGCCAGGGGGGGAGATGGGGTTTGTTGGAAAATCCGGCCGGTGGCAATGAACGCGTTGAGGTTGGCGGGATCGAACTCCATGATTTGTCCTTGCGTCGCGGCTCCGGAGGAAAACACCCCGAGGTCAAAGCGGGTATGGAAGGTGACTCCAGAGGCCGTCACAATCGTAGCGCAGCCGCGGTTGTCCGACCCCACGCTGTAAGTACTGGCGGATAGCGGACTGTCGCTATAAGGGCCGAGGGTACTATTCATATCGACTTCACCGGTCGTGATGTGCCCTTCGCCATCGGCGGTCAGGGAGCCGACAACGGCGTTGAAGCCGTTGCTATTGAACCCGCTCAGTTGAAAGGCGTACTGACCGCTCAGGATGGACTCATTCCCCGACCCGCAGACCGCGGGGGTGGCCGAGATGGTTATGCTGAGCGCCTGCGTGGCGGTGAGGGGCGTCGGCGTGGTGGAATCCGTCACTTTGACGGTGAAGCTCGTCGTGCCCGTCCCCACGGGTGTACCTGAAATCACCCCCGTCGAGGTATCCAGCTTCGCCCATGAGGGGAGCACACCAGAACTGATACTCCAGGTGTAGGGCGTAATGCCGCCGGAAGCCGCGAGCGTGGTGGTGTATGCTACATTCACCACCCCATTCGGCAAAGACGTAGTGGTCACGCTCAGCCCGGTATTGACCGTGATGCTCAGGGCCTGCGTGGCGATCGCCGCCTTGGGGGTAGTGGAATCCGTCACCTTCACCGTGAAGCTCGTCGTGCCGGTCGCGTTCGGGGTACCGGAAATCACGCCCGTCGAGGTATCAAGTTTCGCCCACGAGGGCAGCGCACCGGAACTGATACTCCAGGTGTAGGGCGCAATGCCGCCGGAAGCCGCGAGCGTGGTGGTGTATGCCACGTTCATCGCACCATCCGGCAAAGACGTGCTGGTGACGGTCAATGCCGGGGCACGTCGCGGAATGGACCCGCTACAATGCACCATCAGGAGTATCAGGCTCAAACTTCCCAGAACACCCGCTATACGACCCAGGCCTCGCATCATCGATCCAGCTCCCTTCCAGCATGGTGATACACCTACATGCAAAGACGGTCAAGGGGATAAATCTTTTGCTGCGGGCGATTCAAACAGAGTTACCAGCAACTGAATAGTCTATTGACACGATCAATCTGGGGAAGGTTCAGGGTTCGGGGGCGAAGGCTGGGAACCAAACGACCCTTGCGAGAAGCCGGAGCCCTGCGATGTAGGTTGTTGTCCCATTCCCGCTGGCCCTGAAGAGGCGCCCGGAATCCCCACTTGGACTCCGAAGACTCCCATGTCGAGCCCAATGAACTCCCACTCATCATAGTGAGTGTGCTTTTGCCAAATGCGGATGGATTCATGATGGCTGGTGGACGCAACCCCCGCAATAAATGCGCCCTGGATTTGGTTCGAGTTCCCGAAGAAGGAAGAAGTGGGGCCGGTCTGGTCAGAATCCCCCGTGGGCGAGTTCATCCCCGCGCCTCCCATGCCCCCTTGGGGCCCCATGGAATTGGATCCCCCCAGCAACGAGCCTCCCCCGAACGAGGAGTTTCCCCCAAACGACGAGTTTCCGCCGAACGAGGAGTTCCCCCCGAACGTGGAGTCTGACCCGAACGCCGAATTCGTGGAGTTATTCTGACCTATACCCGCAGGATTATTGGAGTTGTTTTGATTGGTAAGAGGCTGGTTCTTGGAATCCAGTAACACCCCCGCCGCATTGACGTGAATGAATCGCCACGTCCCTTTCGGGTCCATGGGATCAAGATACTCCTTACGCAGGAACCGCATTCCATTGGTTTGCAGTAACTCCTTCGTACTCGCCGGGTAGCGGCTAAACTGGCGATGGAACAGCGCCACGGCTTTGGCGTATTCTCGGCCCCGGAAGATCAGTTCCGCTTCGCGCTCCCGCTGTCCGTCCTGATAGACACTCGGGAGCGCCGCCGTCAAGGCGATTAACAGCAGTGTGGCAACCGCCATGACGATGACCAGTACCATGCCGCGAGTATCGGCCCAGCGCGGGCGCCCACTACGGTGGAAACGGCAGTTCGAGACTTGTGTGTGTGTCGCCATCTTCAACCACAACCATGGTGGAATCGATCTTCGTAACCTTGAACCTCGTTCCGATCTGGTCGCCCTCGTGAACCACCACCATGTCATCCTTACGCTCACCCTCCGTGAAAGTGACCATGGCTTCCTTCTGCCCTCCCGGCAATTCATTATAACCCACGGCTTTCAATGGGGGGGCGGGGGGAGGAGGAGGGGGGGCAGGGGCAGGAGGGGCGGGGGCGGTACCCTGGACAGTTGGGGCGGCTCCGCGTACGGGTGTGGGCGCGGCCAACCCGGAATCAAAGGGGGCCCGGTCCTCGTCAGGAAGGGGGCGGGAATCCAATTTCTTCAGGGCATCGAAGTGAACGTCCGGGTCGTATTTCGCAAGGTCATCGGCAGGGTGGGTGGAGCTCTTCTCCACCCCCTTAGGCTGCGCACTCGCCGCAGTGAGATGGGCGGGAGATTTCCCTGGCTGCATGGCTCGATATTGCGCCACCAGATGGGCCACCAGGAAAAAGCACACCACCCCCAGCACGGCGGCTCCCCACTTGTTGATCCCGGCGGGTAGGTTCATGGCGTTAGGTAGAGGTCAACACTCAGCCGCAGGCCGAGGTCTCCTTTATCTCCCGGGGCGAGGGTGAATTCGCGGACCAGAAGGAAATCGCTCGCCGTTTCCAGGGCGTGCGAGAATTTCAGCAAGCCCGTATACGACCCTTGCGCATTCATGGTGATTTCCAGTTGCTCCAGGGGATCTTTGTGCTCCACATTGAGACGGTAGGCCGACCCCGAAATTCTTACCCCGGCGGCATCCGCCGCCTTATGAATCAGGTGAGCGGCGGTGGAAAAGGCCTCCCGGCGAGCCGGGATGCGGTTGCTCATAAAATCTCCCAGCCCCTTCCCGGCTTGGGGCAGGGCCGCTTCATACTTCTTCAACAGGTCGACGCGAACTTTCTGATTGCGTACCGTTTGCCGCAATTCTGCGTGGCGGCGCTCTTCCGCCTCCAGCCGTTTTCCCAGGGGCCGGTAGACCGCAAAGAACACCACGATATCCAAAGCCACCAGCCCGATGCCGGCCGCTTCAACGATCCGATTTACTATTTGGCGTCGACTCTTCCGCACCTGTATTCCCCGCTTCCGGATCAACTCCCGGCAAATACCGCGCTGTGCACACCACGCTGACCTGGTCGGCTTGCGTGCTGTTTTCCTGAAATCCCTGGTTAATGATGGACACATCTTTGAAGTCAGGGGCATCTTCCAGATCATTGAGGAAAGTCTCGATGGCATCCTCATTCTTGGTGGTGATTCCCAAACGCACCAAGTAATCATCTCCCGGTTTCTTGGGGGCCGTGAGCGCCAAGGCCGTAAGGAATGCGTCATCGGGTAGAAGGCCTGCCACCCGCGCACTCACCTGCGTAAGGGAAAGCTCCCTTTGGTCGATGAGCTTGTTAACAAACCGCACCTGACGAAACAACTCGCGATGCGCCGGGCTTTCAAGCTGCCTGCGGATGGCCGTTTCCTGGTTGTGAAGCTCATCCGAGCGCATCTGAATTTCTGAAAGTTGACGTTGGATTCCCCGGTAGTCCCGGTACTCATGGAGCGAGGCGTGGCCCAGAATGATCAGCGCCGCCAACCCCATCACTGTCGCCGGAACCGCCCACGCCAAGGCAATACGGTCACGCACGCTTGCCGCAGGGGAAAGGTTGAGGGTAATTTTCATCGTCGTTAACTCTGATTCGCCACCAACCCGGCGAAGGGTATTCCGAAATGGTCGAAGACTTCGCGTTGCTCGGAGGGCAGCCCGGCGCCGGGTACGAAATCCGCCAGGAGCGGGCGAAGTTCGCGGCCCAGGGCTTCGGCTAACGCTCCGTCCACGTCCGGGCCCTGCGGGGGACGCGCGCAATACCAGACATTCTGGACTTGTACGCCCAGATTGTCCTGGCAAGTCGCCAGTACTCGTGTAGCCTCGCGTGCCACCTCCTCGAGATTGCCGAGCGGGTCGCCTTCCAGCGGACGGGTCCGCCAGTAGCGCAGGCGGTTAGACGCCACCACCACCGCGGTCAAGGCCCCCGGGCAGAGATGCAAGAGCAGTTGCCCCCCGGCTTCCTCCGGCAGCAGGGGCAGCAACGCCACGCTGGCCGGCAGGACCAGCGCCGGCCCGCCATTGATACCTTCCATCACCGCTTCGTATTCCGCCAGCACCGAACTCCGCACCGCCACGCCCAGAATCTCCACCGCTCCCGGCTGCTTGGCCAGCACCTGGAAACTCAGGCGGGCCTCCTCCGGGGGATAGGGCAAATACTCGCGCATCTTCCAGAGCACCAAAGTCTCCGCCTGCCCGGGGTTGTCGGGAAGGGCTTCAAATTGCAACAGGGCCACGCGCGCCGCCACGTCCGGAATCAGCAGGCCCAGCTTGCCACCGACGTTTCCGACCCTTTCACTGACTTCGGCGATCGTGAGGCGGATTACTTTGCTGTCAGTTACATTGGATTTGTTGGCGGAAGGAACCAAGGCCCCTGCCGGGAGTTCCCTCACCCCCACGCTGCGTACCTCCCTTTTGGAGGGGTTAAGACGCGCCGCCGCCACAAAGCCCGGTTCCAGGTCCAGAGCGAAGGTCGGCGCCACGAAGCGCCCCGTGTGAATGTGCCGCTCCAATCCCAGCCGTTTCTTCCAAGTAGCCCAATTCATTAACATCCCAAGATTCCCGATTCCCAATTCCGGATTCCGAACCCCTCATCCCTAACCCCGGCTCTTACTCCACAAACGTAACTTTATTGATTTCCCGCAACGTAGTCAGCCCTTGCTGGACTTTCTCGAGCGCCGATTCCCGGAGCGAGCGCATGCCTTCGTTGTGCGCCGCGCGGCGGATTTCCGAAGAGGGTCGCTTTCCCAAGATGATTTCGCGAATACTATCCGTTACGGCCAGCAGTTCGCCAATCGCCGTCCGGCCGCGGAAGCCGGTCTCGTTGCACTCCTGGCAACCTCCCCCTTCGTAGTAGGTAACGTCTTTCCACTCCTCCAGCTTCAGGCCGGACTCCTCCAGCAGTTCGGTGGACACCTGCGCCGGGCGCTTGCAAGCTTCACAAATCGTGCGCACCAGCCGCTGCGCCATGATGCAGTTGAGCGCCGAAACAAAATTGTACGGCTCGACCCCCATATTGAGGAAACGCCCAAGCACGTCGACTACGTTATTGGCGTGCACCGTGGTGAACACCAAGTGGCCGGTCAGCGCCGATTGGATGGCGATTTGCGCGGTCTCATTGTCGCGGATTTCACCCACCATGATTTTGTCGGGATCGTGCCGCAAAATGGAGCGCAGTCCGCGCGCAAAGGTCAGTCCGCGTTTTTCGTTCACCGGAATCTGCGTCACGCCACGAAGCTGATACTCCACCGGGTCCTCAATAGTGATGATCTTGTCTTCATCGGACTTGATTTCGGAGAGCGCGGCGTACAGCGTGGTGGTCTTGCCGCTGCCGGTAGGGCCGGTCACCAGCACCATGCCGTAAGGCTCCCGGATGAAACGCCGCAGGCGCCGGATTTCCCGGTCGGCCAATCCCAGCACTTCCAGGCGCAGCGAGTGAAATTTTTCGTGCAAGGATTCCTTGTCCAGGATACGCAGCACCGCGTCCTCACCATGGATCGAGGGCATGATGGAGACGCGAAAGTCAATGGCGCGGCCACGATAGCGCACCCGGAAGCGGCCGTCCTGGGGAACGCGGCGCTCCGCGATATCCAATTCTGACATCACTTTGATGCGGGTAATGAGGTTGGACTGAAACTCCCGCGCCAGGGGGGCCATGGCCTGCTGCAACACGCCGTCAATGCGGTACTTTACCACCACGGAGTTGTCGCGGCTCTCAATGTGAATGTCACTCGCCCGCCGCTCCAGCCCGGCGAAAATGATCGAGTCCACCAGCCGGATCATGGGGCTGACTTCGGTCTCCTCCACCAGGTGTTCGAGCGAGAGGCCTTCGCCGGCGGCTTCCTCGTCGCGAATCACGTCCAGGCGAAATTCTTCCGTGGCATCATCCAGGACGCGCTGCGAGGGTTCGGTTTTCTTCAGGAAATCCCGCACCTGGCTGGGCGCCGCCACCCGCACTACCAACTTCCGGTCCAGCTTTACTTCCAGTTCATCCAGGCGCGTCAGGTTGGTCGGGTCCGCCACCACAATCACCAGATTGTGGTCTACCCCTTCCAGGGGCAGGAACTCGTAGTGGAGCATCAATTCGAGGGGAATCGTGCGTAACAGTTCGCTGTCCGGACGCGAATCACGCAGATCCACGAATTGGAACTGATAACGCGCCGCCAACCGGCGCGCCTCCTCCATCTCTTTTACATCGACGGCTGTTGCTTCCAAGAAAAACCTCCGAAGAGCAGTGGCTAGTTGCCAGTGGTTAGTGGCTAGTGGTGAATGGGTAGTGGCCAGTGGCTTCCCACTAACCATTTGCCACTAACCACTCCCCTTAACTCACGACTCGCCACGGCTTTTAACCAGCCACTAACCACTAGCCACTAACCACTGCTCTTAATGCACCATGGCCGCCATGGAAAACAGCGGAAGGTAGAATGCGATCAAGACAAACGCCACCACAACGGCAATCAGAGCAATCATCACCGGCCCCACCAGGGCCAGCCGGGTTTCAAGATCGATGTTTACGTCTTCTTCAAAAAACTCCGCCAGCGCCTCCAGCATATTGGACATGGCGCCCGTGGTCTCTCCCACTTCCATCATATCGAGGGCAATGGGGGGGAAAAAGCCACTCGTGCGCAAGCAGGCGCTGAGGTTTTTTCCTGCCGCCACTTCCGTCCGTGCTTGCGCGATGGCACTCGACAGCCACGGACTGCTTACCGATTCCTTGGCGGTATCAAGAGCAGGGATAATGGGGGTGCCACCCTGTAAGAGCACCGCCAAAGTACGAGCAAACTCTGCCACGGAAAACTTCAGCAGGAGGCTTCCCACCAGGGGCAACCGGAATTTCAGCCGCTCCCAGCCCAAGCGGACCTTCTCGGACTGCGCCGCCGTTTTCACCAACAGGCCCAGCCCCACCAGCCCCAGAATGATGAGCAAGGAGTAATGCTTAATTTGCATGGCAAGAGAAATAACGAAGGTCGTCAGGGCGGGCAATTGCACGTCCATGTCGGCATAGAGCTTGGCGAATTGCGGCACAATGAATTCGATCACGAAGGCGATCAGACCGCCCAGGAAAACCATCAAAAACGCGGGGTAGATTAAGGCTGAAATGAATTTCTTGCGGAATCCCCGCGATTGCTTCTGGTAACTCAGGTATTGGCCCAATACCTTGTCCAGGCTCCCGCTGCGCTCTCCCGCCCGCACGGTGGCACAGTAGATCTTGGGAAAGCAACCCGTGGATTCGAAGGCTTCGGAAAGCAATGCCCCGGAGCGTACTTTGTCACGGACCGCCTCAATGGCCAGGCGCAGCGTGTCGCTTCGGGTCTGATGCGCCAGCAGGTCCATAGATTTCTGCAAGGGCAATCCGGATTTGGAAAGGGTCAAAAACTGCTGGTTGAAAATCAAGAAATCGTCTGGGCGGATTTTTCCCGGACGCGATGTCCGCACCTGAAAATTCCAAATTTCCTTGGAGCGTACCGAAAAAATCAGAAAACCTTGCGCCCGCAGCCGCTGGCGAAGTTCCTCCTCCGAGCGTGCCTCCTCCGTCTGGGTCAAAACCCGTCCGGCCTCCGTCCCCAATTTGCAAACAAACTCGGCCATTTTGAATTCACAGTCTATTGTGAAGAGTCAAGAGTCGATAGTTGATAGTCGAAAGTTGATAGTCGAAGGCCAAACTTCCTGCGTTTTTCAGCTTTCGACGGTCATATCTTGACCCTCCACTCGATTCGATCAACTGTCGACTATCAACTTTTTCGACTATCGACTATCGACTATCAACTATCGACTATCAACTGCCCTTCTCACCAACTGCTGTAGGGCGCGCCATCGAGGGAATTATCTTCTGCCCCGCTATGCACATCCACGATCCCCGAGGCGGCTTGGTCCGGACTGATAGGCACATCCTCAACAACGGTCGTCCACGTCTGGTTCGAACCCGTAAAGGGGTCCACGGGAATCCCACCCCGCAGGTAACCCGCGTCCACCAGTTCATCAAGAGAAGTGGGAGGGCGCTGCTTGTCGATGGTGAATTCGTCGATGAGCTTACGCAACGTAAACAAGTCATCGCGTAATACGGCCTCGCGGGCATGAACGACGGCAACGTGATACATCGGCATGGCAAAGGTCGCGAGGATCAAAATAAGGGTGATCACCACCATCAGTTCGATCAGCGTAAACCCAAGAAAGCAGTGACGAGTGACGAGTGACGAGTGACGAGCCCTCGCACTTGACACGTGGCACCTATCGCCTCCTTTTCTACCAATCCCCGTACGGTGCCCCATATAATGCTGTTCCTTGACTCAAAAGCAGTGACGAGTGACGAGACCTGTCACCTGTTCCCTGTTACCTGCCACCTGTTTTTCTACCAATTCCCATACTGCGTCCCATCTAAAGCTGTTCCTTGACTCTTCGAGTACACATCAAAAACGTTCTGTCCACCCCAGCTTTTGGTGTCGACATCATCTTGCATCGACCGCTGACCCCAATCCGTGTTCCCGGTCATGGGGTCCACGGGAATCCTGCGGAGGTACTTGTACTTCCCCTTGAGACTCCCCTTGGCCTGTACCCCATCAACCAAAGTCTGGAGGTCGGGGGGATAACCGAAGGTATCCAGTTTAATGGGAATCTTGCCTTGGTCAGAATCGCCTTTGTAACGGTCAATCGCCTCGCGCATCATGCGCAAGTCCTCGTGGAGCCGTGTTTCTCGGGCTCGGATGATTTCATTACGCGCCAACGGTAAGGCAAGGGTCGTCAGCACCAGCAAAATCGTGATCGCCGCGATCAGTTCGATCAGCATGAAGGCTTTGTCCGAAAACTGATTGCGTCTCTTTCCCATCTTCGCTTCCATCATTTCGAGGTTGATTAAGCGTTGTAGCCAGCCACTATCCATTGCCTTAACTGAGCTTAGGGCTCTCGGCCCTGGGGGTTTGGATTCTCGAAGGGACGTGGGCCTTCGAGTGCCCCGGGGCGTTCCTCGCCGAGGGAGCCCACCGGCACGGTTGAGCCCTCGATTCTACCAGGCTCGGGAAGCCGGATGACCCGCGGGGTGAGCATGACAAGCACCTCTTGGTCATTCACCTCTTTGTTTTCATCGGAAAAAAGGTAACGGATCAAGGGAATGTCGCCCAGCCCCGGAATCCCTTGCACCGAATTGGTCAAGGTTCTTTGAATCAAACCACCCAACAGATTAACTTCTCCTTCCTCCAAGCGGAAGTCGTCCTCCAGCACCCGCTGGCCGAAGGTGGGCTCAGTGATCCCGCCCACGGAGATGGATGCCCCCAGGGAGGAAATCTCAATCTTGCAGTGAACCGCAACCTCTCCGGTTTGGAGCAAGTGAGGGGTCAGTTCGAGGTTCACACCCACATCCTGAAATGTAAACTGCGTACTGGCGAGCAAGCCGACGCTTCCCGACGAACTGGTAGTTCCCCCGAGCGATGGTAGAAAACTGCCAGTCGCATAAGGGATCTTGGTGCCGATCTTCAACTTGGCAACTCCACCGTCCGTAACCCGGATTTGGGGATTCTGCAAAATGTGAGTTTTGTTGTCGTTCAAGACCGCCTGGGCCGTTGCGCCAGGGAGAACCACGGCATAATCCTTGTAAGTCAAGGTGTTGATTGCGGCAGCGGTGACGGAGGTGGTTGTCCCCGAAGAGGTTGAGGTCGGCTCAAAGCCCGCCCCCGCCTGGAATCCCGGAGTTGGCGTCCCGCTGGCGCTAATGGTGGCCGGCGTCAACCCCAAATTGCGAATTCGGTCGCGGTCGGCTTCCACGATGCTAATGTCAATCATGATTTCCGCTTTGGAGCGATCCAATTCGCGCACAAGCTGTTCCGCTGCCGCTACGTTCGCCGGGGAGTCCCGAACGATGATGGCGTTGGCATCAGGATTGTCCATAATATGCTGCAAATTCAATACTTGCTTGAGGGTGGTAAGAAGGGCGGTGCGGTCGGCTGCCGCCAGGGGGTTGGAAAGATAAATCGTCTTCACTACTGCTTCATCAAACTCCCGCCGATTGGTGGGGTTATCAGCAACCACCAGGATCGTGTTGGGAGTGATCGGCCTCCAAAACGATTTGCTCTGCATCGCTACAATTTTCAGCGCATCTTCAATTTTGACGCCGTTGAGGTCTTCGTTGAGAGGAGCGGTCGGGCGAAAGTCCGATGTGAAAACGACATTTATTCCCCCGAGCTTCGCCAATACCTGGTAAACCTTATCGGCGGGTACGGTGACCTTGAGATGGATAGGTTCTTGGGGAAGGGGTTGCAGCTTCACCCCGGTAGGCTGGGTTGGTTCTTCTCGGGCCTTCAAAGCCTTTTGGATTGCCTCCGTATGTTCTTTTTTTGCCTGCGCCTGCTTGGCCAGAACGGCGTCCAGTTCCTGAGCCGCAGCCTTATTAGTCGGATCGATGCGAGCCGCCTTCTGAAATTCCCCCGCCGCTTCATCCATCTTGCCGTCCCTTAGCAATTGGCGGCCATTCTTGAGATGAAGCATGCTGGCATTCAGGCGAGCATTTCTCTCATGGAGAATATATAAGGCGTTAGCAGGGTCGGCCTCTTTCGCCTTCTCGTAATCCACCAAAGCTGTGTCCCAATCCTTACGCTCCTCGGCTTTGCGACCTTGGGTGTAAGCGGTGGTGGAACCGCCTCCGCAGCTTAGGCATGAGGTAAGTAATGCCAAAACCCCTATCAGCCGGATTCCTTTGCTGAACATCCGTCTCTCCCGTGGCCGGAATCAAAAAGTGACGTTGGGACTATCGGCCGTGAAAAAATGTGACTGCAAATCAAACCCGGTCAGCGACGAATTGAGCAGGTTCATGCCCAGGTTTGTGAGCACCGGACTGCCCGATGCATCCACTTCATGGAGAACCCGTGCGTTTGCCCGCCCCAATGAGGGATAATGTAAGTATCCATACAATTTCTTGGATGCAGGTTTGCCGCCGGATTCTGTCTGGGCAGAAAGGGAGTTCTCCGCTTTCTGCCCGGGGGACACCCTTGTGGCCAGAACCAAGGTAGGATCAACACTGGTTGCCCGATACCGGTCCGCAAACGTCTCCCCCTGCTTCACCAAATATATTTGTGACCCATCTGCCACAATGGCTTGCATTTGGCCATCTTGAGTCTCGACGTAGCCGAGCGTTTGGAAAATAAAGGTGGCATGGCCATCTTGGCCATGACTTGACGCAGGTAGGACGCCCGTGCCACGTGACGAAGTATGGCCATCTTGGCCATGTCCTGGTGCCTCTTCCACAGCTTCCACGGCGTCGGCGGAAACGCTCACCGCGCGGTAGCGGTCGGCGAAACGGTCCCCTTGCCGAACAATATAAACTTCATCGTTCTCAGAGAGAATCGCGGCGAGTTCGCCATTGCCCTTCACCACGAATCCGACGGGCTTCTTCTCAACAGGGAGTTTGGCCGAGCGAACAGTTGACCCCACGGGTCCCGTGGCACGGGCATCCTGGCCGTGGGCAGCCATGACCAGAGCCTGCCCTGAGCTTGCCGAAGGAACAGCCGTCCCATGGTTCGCGGAGACGCGGAGTGTTGCCTGGTCGTTTGTCCCGTCCATTGCCCCAGCCGCCCCACGCGCCGCGCCCATGCCAAGACTATGGGCTGTCGAGCCATGGGCACCACCGGGCACAGGGATCGAGAATTCGTACGAAGACTGCCGAATCAGCGAGGCCATAGCAAGACTCGAACTCCCCTCTGGATCGACCGCACTGGCAGCCATTGCTTCCCCGATCGAGGGGACCGCCGCCACAGCCGCTCCCGCAGGTGGGGAGTAAATCTGAGCGGGTGGTACGTCCGCCTGACTCGAAACCGGAGCCGGTGCCACCTCCGCCTGGGGAGGGGGAGGAGCGGTGACTTGCGCCACGATTACCTCGGGACTCGCTGGGACTAAGCGAATCGAGTCCCCGTCCGCCACCACGGCTTCAACCTTGCCATCTGCTTTCTGCACGTATCCTAAAGAACCTGCAACCGTTTCTTCACTCTGAGGTGGAGCGCTTCCATCTTCCGCGGCCGGGTTGGTTGGATTGGTCGACTGAACTTGAGCAATCACCGTCGGCGCCGCAGAAATCGATTCGGCGCCTGGCGTGTTCGCAACGTAGTCACCCTCTCGGGCCGCCGGCGAACCTGGGGACGGAGCCGCAGCGACGGCCCCCGGCGGGGTCGAGGTCCGTTGCCCCGCGCTCGCTGTCAACTCATTGGATTTAGGGCCATTAGGTTCAGCCATGGGTGATTGCACCAACGTCTCATCGAGGGCCTCTACGGTGTCAGGAGAAACTTTCTTGACTCGGTACCGCCCCGCAATGAGATCACCTACATGAACGACCTGGATTTGGTTTTCTTGCAGAATAATTGCTTCCAGTTTTCCTCCGGACTCTTCCACGTACCCCATCGCCTTAAATATCGTCAGAGCCGGCGGGGCGGATGAGATGCTCTCGATTGCACCCTCTTTCGTCGCGGCAGGCTCGGCCACCTTCGTTGCCTCGGGCTTGGGTTGCACCCGCGGTCGCGCCTCGGCGACTTCACGAGCCATTGCATGGACGAATTTTCGGGAATGCACCTGCCTGGGTCGAGCGACCTGCGGGAGCAAAGAACGTTGAACCCAAGGCGGACGGATATACTTGTTGTTTGCTCCCATGGGCGATGAACCGTTCGCCCAGCGAGCTGGGGTAAGCGGCCGAAGCTTGAGAAGTGAATATAGACAAGCTCCTACAGCAATCCCTAAAATGAAACCGACGAGTTGCTTGATAATCTTCATGGGTGACCTGATGCCTAAAATGACTTAAATATCATAACAGGGGCTGCCCAAAAAGCAATCCGCGAAAGCGGCCGTGGTACAGCCCGGTAGAGGCACACGAATGAGGTCTCTCTCTGGCCTCGGTGCTTTTCAAGCTTCAACACAGAGGACACAGAAAATATCGGTGACCTTTGTGTTGTAGCCTGTCTGAGCACGCAGGTCACAGAGATAGAACGTAAGGAACGGAAAATCTTTGCGCCACTCGAAGAAAAAATTCGGCGGCCGTCCCGCCGAGAAAATCGGGACTGGTGGTATGATAGCCGCCGATTGTTAACCGGAGAGGAAGCTTTCATGACCAAAGTGTTGCGATGTCGGGACCTGGGAATAGACTGCCCTCAAGAAATGCGGGCGGAAACGGAAGAGGAAGTGCTGAAGCTCGCCGCCGAGCACGCAGAGAAAGATCACGGCATCTCCGCCGCCATGATCCCCCCCGCCATCCTGGCCATGGTCAAATCCGCCATCAAGGATGAGTGAGCCCGCATGAGCACTTGGGTTTGGGCCTGGCCGGATATCAACATGCTCACCGAGATCGTGCATGATCTCCGGCTGATTGCGAGACAAGACGACCTCCTTCCGATCACCCTAGTCTTCCTGGGAACATCCGCGCTGCTGGCCGTGTTTTCGCGCCGGCAAAGGCGACATGTGCGAACGGCGCTCACGATGTTCGGCCTCGGGCTTCTCCTGATCCTCCTTTCGGCTGTCCCGACGGCGCTCGGGTGGCGAGCGGCCGCCACCGCGCTTCACACCGCCGGCCTCCTGTTAGCGGGCTGTGGCGTCGTGAAACTTGCCAGCATCGTTTTGTTCGACGTGATTCTGCGCTTCACTCCCCTTTCCCCGCCCCAGGTGCTGCGAGATCTCCTGGTGGCAGCGGGCTACGTCGGAGTCGCGTTATGGTTGCTCTCGCGCCATGGCGTGAGCCTCTCCAGCATCGTTGCCACTTCGGCGGTCATGACCGGAGTTATCGTTTTTTCGCTGCAAGATAGCCTCTCCAATATTTTGGGCGGATTGGTTCTGCAAATTGATGAGACTTTCGCGCTGGGCGATTGGGTGAAAATCGACCAAACCACGGGCAAGGTGAAAGAAATTACCTGGCGCCACGTGGCCATCGAGACGCGCAATTGGGACACCGTCATCATCCCCAACAGCCTCCTGATCAAGTCGCAGGTGACGGTGATGGGGCAGCGCTCCGGCGAACCCCTCCAGCAACGCCGGTGGATTTATTTCAATGTGGATTTCCGCGTGCCGCCCACCGAGGTCATCAGCGTGGTCACCGATGCCCTGGTGACCGCCCCCGTGGAAGGTTCCGCGGCAGAGCCACCACCCAACGTGGTCTTGATGGATTTCAAAGAAAGCTACTGCCTGTACGCAGCCCGCTACTGGCTGACCGACCTGGCAAAAGACGACCCCACGGATTCACTGGTGCGCGGCCGCATTTACTTCGCTCTCGAGCGCGCAGGCATTCCGCTTTCGGTGCCCGCTATGACGGCTTTTGTTGAATCCAGGGACCAGGAGCGCGAGAAGCTTCATCACGAGCGCGAGATCGCGGAACGGCTCAGTGCCCTGGACCTGGCTCGGGTGGAGCTTTTCCGCGAAATGAACGACGGTGAGCGGCGCGTGCTGGCCGAACGCCTGCGCTACGCCCCTTTTATGAAGGGGGAATTGATGACGCGCCAGGGCGCGACAGCTCACTGGCTGTACCTCATCACCAAGGGGTCGGGCGAAGTGATTGTCTCCACCGACGCCGGGGTACACAAGACGGTTAGCATCCTGCATGCCCGGCGACTTCTTTGGCGAAATGTCGCTGTTGACGGGCGAACCGCGCAGCGCATCACTTAAGGCGCTGGAAGATTCCGAGTGCTATCGCCTGGATCGGATGGCGTTTGAAGACATCTTGCACGGCCGCCCGGAAATCGCCCATTACCTCTCCGAATTGCTGGCCCGCCGGAAGGTGGAAATCGAAGCCGTTCGCACCGACTTGGACGCCGCCGCCCGCGCCGCCATGATGCAGCACCAGCAGCAAAGCATTTTTGAAAAAATGTACAAACTTTTTGGACTCAGCCCCACGCCGCCCAAGGACGAAGGGCAGTAGGAGAACAGGTGTCAGGTGTCCGCTTGCCGGTGTTGGGTGTTACGTGCCAGGTGTGAGATGTGAAGGTTTTACTGACACCTGGCACCTGACACCTGCTTCACTTACAGCGGTCGCAAAGACCGCCGGCTTCCACGCGCACCGTGTTGATGCGGAATTGCTGTTCGCGCTCGATCTGGCCCTTCAACTTTTCGAACAGCGAGCTTTCAAACTCCTGAATGCGCCCACACTTCATGCAGGCCAGGTGGATGTGATCGCGCGTAGTTTTCGCCTCATAGTAATGCTTCCCGCCATCGAGATGCATCAGATCCAGTTCATCTACCAAACCGTGCTTCTTCAGCATGCCCAAGGTTCGATACACGGTGACTTTATTAATGGTGGGGTCCTGGTCCTTGGCGCGCTGCCAGAGGGCCACGGCGTCCAAATGGCCGTCCGCCTCCTGAATGATCCGGACTAAGAGGCGACGCTGGTGCGTCATCCGCACCCCGCGCGAAACCAATTCCTGCTCAAGAGGCCGACGTGAAACGCGCCCTTCTACGTCCATGACACCCTCACCGCCCTGGCGTGCCCGCCTTCTTCCTCTAGTTTGGCTTTGCGGGCACAACCTGTCAAGGAAATCACCACAGAGGCACAGAGGTCACGGAGAACGGACGGAGAAAAAACTGTGGGCCAACAAACGAGGAACTATAATCTCTATCCGCACAAGCAGAATTGCTTTTGTCTGTGGTCTCTGCGTCTCTGTGGTGAATTCTCTTCTTGGCAAGGAGAAAACCGATGAACCGGCTATGGATCGCGCTGCGGTCAATGGTTTATGCGCCTTTGTTCCTGGCGGCGTGGGGTTGGGTGGCGTTGAGGTCGCGTGCCCTGGACAAATACATTCCCTTCCGGGTTCCTGGCCGGCTATACGCTCCGGGTATCGTGCTGCTTCTGGCGGGCGCTGCCCTCGCCCTCACCACGGTAATCTTTTTCATCCTCGAAGGCCGCGGCACCCCGGCGCTGTTTGATCCCCCCAAGCGATTCGTTCCGCACGGCCCTTACCGATTTGTCCGCAATCCCATGTACATCGGCGGCGTCTCGATGCTGCTCGGATGGGGCCTTTGCCTCGCCTCCGTGGCGATGGTCGTGTTCGCGTTAGGAGCATTCCTGGTTATTCACACCTTTGTCGTCTTCGCCGAAGAGCCCGGCCTGCGGAAGAGATTTGGGCTGGAGTACGAGGATTACTGCCAAGCCGTACCGCGTTGGATTCCCCGCGTTACCCACCGACATCTTCCAACGTAACCTGGGGAATCAAAGCTTGCACGGCGGCCAAATCTGCCACTTCGGTTCCTTCCATGGCCACGGTAGCGGCGCTGGCGGCTACGGCCATGCGGAAAGCCTGGCGGAAGGTAATGCCCTCGACCGCGGCGTGCGCCATGACCGCCACCATGGTGTCGCCCGCCCCTACGCTACTCTGCACCTTGACCGCCGGCGGCCGGGCGAACAGGGCTTCTTTCCCAGCCACACCCACCGCTCCCTCCACCCCCAGCGAAATCAAAACCTGCTCGCTTCCCATCCTCATTAATTCGCGAGCCGCCTCCACCAGTTCGCGGCGAGTTCGCAAGCTGGTGTTCAGGAGGTCTCCCACTTCCGCGCGGTTGGGTTTGATCAAGTACGGCCCAGCGGCAAGTCCAAGTTTCAGCGCGGGCCCGGCGGTGTCCAAGAAGCACTTGACGCCCTGCGCCCTGGCAATCCGAATCATATCCGCAAAGATCTCAGGCGGCGCATCCAGCGGCAGGCTTCCGGAAAAAACCATCACTTCGCAATGTGGCGCATGGTCTTCAATCTTCCGCCGCAGCTCCTCCAAGTGCTCTGCCGTGACGCGGAATCCGGGTTCGTTCAACTCCGTCTCCGTTTCCTTCTCGGGATCATGAATTTTCAGGTTGACGCGCGTCTCGCCCGGGACCTGAATGAAATCCGCGGGAATTCCCTCGGCGCTGAGGGCGTCCAGGATAAAGCGGCCGTTGCTGCCCGCCACCAATCCCAGCGCGCCGACCGTGGAACCCAAACGCTTAAGGGCTCTCGCGACGTTGATTCCCTTCCCCCCCGCGTCCACGCGGTCCACTTCGCCCCGATTGGTTTTGCCGATTTCAAAACCGCGAACGGTCACGCTCTTGTTGATCGCCGGGTTCAGGGTGACGGTGGCAATCATGTCAGTTTTGTTTCAGGTGGATGTCGATCGGCGCCTGCTGCGCTCTCGCTGGCCGTGCCAGGCTGCTGGAAAGCATCGCGAAAACCAATAACCGCAAGGTGGGCAGAGTATACAGGCGGGGTATTCGCAAAGGGCACATCCGTGGCTCCTCATCAGGGTTTCCCTTATTGATTCTCCGGCTGACCATGAACCCCGAATTATAGTCGCGACAAGCCGCTCGCGCGCCGGTCCGGCTCAATCGCTACCTGACCCGCGCCAGGCACTGGTACTGCTTTTCGGCGCCCGGCGAGGCCAGCACCCAGAGCGTGTAGATGCCGAGGGCTGTCCCGAACGGGAAGTCGATCAGCTTCAAGCAGCCGACGACCATGGCGAGAATTCGAGCCCAAGGCTGGCGGTCGATCAAGCCCCAGCCCACGAGGATCCCGACGACCGCGGTAATCCCGAGGTAGGTGCCCACCGCGCCGAGGATGGGCATGAGGAATCCTCGCATGGGCAGCGCCATGAACGGGAAACCCGCATGACCGAAGAACATCATGGCCACCGCAGGAATTAAACGGAAAAAGGACACGACGATCCAGAGGATCCCCAGGATCTGGAGGTGCTTGGCCAGCCGCGTCGGTTGGGGGATGCCGGGGTATTGCGCCGCAGCCACAGTTGCCGCCACAGCCGCTGTCGCGTTCAGCGTTGGGGAAAATGGAGCCGGAGCCGGGGCTGGAGTTGCAGATGCGGCTGGGGTGGTCGCCTGGCCGCAACGATTGCAGAAATTCTGGCCCGCTTGAATCGTGCCTCCGCAATTTGCGCAGTACATGCTTCCCTCCTCTCTCGCAGGGTTTCTACCCTAATCATACGCCCAAGGCGGCGGCAATGTTCCTTCTTATCGGGTGCGGCCCGATTTGACCGTAGCGCCGCCATCTCCGATTTCCGGAGTCCGATGGACTCCATCGGAGTCCGCAGATCGGACTTGGCGGCTCAGGTGCCGGCTGGAAGCCGGCGCTACATCTCCCTCCTACCTTAAGTTCGGGTACCTTTCGAGCATTTCCACCAGATCGCGCGCGCCCAGGGCTTCCGCGGCGCGGGCGTGCTTCCAGGCTAGCTCGTACTCGCTGGAATGAACGCTTTGATTTCCGATTCAACCTGCTCCGGGCTCAATGTCTCGCCATCGTTCAGACGCGCGAGGATTTTCTCAATCAGCTCCTTCGCCTGGTCCTTGCGATAGGCGCGAATGAAGCCGTCGTAGAAATGCTCCCCCGCCATGGCCTTGCTGATCTCCGTCTCCTTGTTGTGGTCCTGCAACTCCGTGAAGTAGACGACGCGATACTTCCCCGTGTAGGTCGTCTCCCGGTAAATCTCAAACATGATCTTGTCAGACTCGAAGGCCATGAAAGTCCTCAGAACTCTAAACAGGAGATTTGTTTTAAGTCGTCGCCCCAGCAGATGCTCGGCATCGAACGCGTCCGCAATAATAATCAATACCAGAGGCAGAGAATTGCGTCAATCCTCGGGGACTTGCAGCGAGCCGCCGTTTATGCGGGTTTGGGGATTTCGAGATCCCGGCAGATCTTGTGAGCCAGGATAGAGTTGATCTCAGTGTGGCGAGGTACTGCGGAAACCTTTTTCGAGCGCGGATTCACGAACACAGTGTGCCTGCCACCCTCCCGCAATAGCTGGCACCCGTGCTGTTCCAGATGCCGGATCAGTTCCCGCCGCTTCACAGCGTTGCTACCGAAACGGATTCCTTATGGACTTCTCCGTCCTGAAGATCTCGCTCCGTCAGCTCGCGGTTTGCTTCGAACACAAGCCGGATGGCTTCTCGAAGATTCTCTCGGGTTTCTTCCAGAGTATTGCCTTGGGTGTTGGCGCCGGGTAGCTCTTCCACCCAGGCGATATAACCTTCCGGCACCTTCCTAAAAACTGCGGTTAAGTCCATGTCTCCTCCGCTTGCTCCTAATTGCAATGCTACCACGCTGAGCATGGCAGAGCAATTGAAGGGCGGCGTTATCAGGGTTCGGTCAAAGTCCGAGGGGTCTACTCAACGACCATGTTGGTGTCAATGGCGTCATGCACGCGATCTTTCTGCATCCAATCCCACATCTTGCTCCGGTCGGAAGGGTCGAGGCCCGGCGGCAGTCCGCCTGCCGATGTCACCCAACGAATCCGGCGAGGGCGGCGTGCCGGTCGGTGGGCAGTAAGCCTCAACTCCCGCCGCAAGGCGCGCTCCAGAATATCGCGCAACGTCGTCCTGGTTTCTAATGCCTTCCGCTTTGCTTCGAGCAGAAGGCCGTCAGGAAGTTCAACTGTGATTTTCATGCAGTTCCCACATGACGATATTTATGGGGCAGTCAGCAGCCGCTCTACGGAAACACGTCAAATGCGGCCACGTTTCTAGGCCGGTAAAGCAGAAAGTCACTCCGGTCGAGTGTGAAAACACGCCGCAGATTGAGGCGCTCCGCCGCAACGACCAACGATGCATCGGCGAAATCCATCGGCAAATCAGCGTATTGGGCCATTAACGCGCGAATTCGCGGCAAATCGCCTGCGGCCGGTTCCGCGATGTCTACTCCGCCATCGAAGACAAACTGCCAAAGCAGTTCACGCAAATGCTGTTTCGTGAGCAGGTAGAAGCTTTCCGAAAGAACCGGCCACGTGGTAACCAGGGCGCCCGAGTAGCGCCGGAATTCGGCACGGCATTTCGCATACGACGAATCATTGCTATCGATAAGCGCAATCAAGGGACCAGTGTCACAAAGTGCCGTTTCGCCGCTTGGCAAGGAGTATCTCCCGGATCAATTTTTTCGCGTTGCGAGCTCGGTCATGCTTCGGCCCCCGGGGCGGTGGAATATCGAGTTTCGAGTAAACTTCCCAAGCAGACGGCCGGGAGTTCTTTTCAAGTGACGCCCAACGCGCTTGCAGGGCCTCTTTGATGACTTGAGACGTGGTCCCTGGGGTGTGCTTCGTCAGGTTTCGCAGAACGCGGCGCGTCTCTGCATCCACTCGAAATGTAATCGTATCGGCCATATACTACATCGTAAGACACCAGCGAGTGAGCGTCAAGTTGCGTTGCCTTCTCCGTACTTGGCAAGCAACTTCTCCTTTACAATGCGCTTAATATGCCGGGCCCGGTCGTGGAGCGGTTCTCCCTCCTTGGGTGCAGGCAAGAGATGATACAACTCCTGATAAATTTCCCAAGAGGTAGGGCGATTTTCCTCGTTAGTCACGGTCCAGTGGGTGCGAATGGCATCGCGCATTAACTCCGAGGTTGAAACCTTGTCGCGTTTCCGGAGTTCACGAAGCATCCGTTCTGTTTCGGAGTTCGCCCGAAATGTGATTGGCCGGCTCGTGTATTACATTGTAAGACTTTGCCTTGTGACTGTCAATCGATGTACCCTAGGTGTCCCCTACGATTGACCAGGCAGCAAGCAAGTAGCGCGGTCGTGTTTTATAGGTCCGCGGTTTTACCTTGCCCATACGGATGCTTGACAACTGACCGTGTCGAACACACCATAAGAAATATTTGTAAACCTCCGAGAGCTTCGAGGAGCCTTACGATTAATCGCTCCCCCCCTGACTACCGGCAACAGACTCGCCCCAGTCGCTCACGGGGCGAACGGCCCAACGAACTACTTTGCCCCGGCATATCCCAGAAACGAAGCCCTGGAAAAGGAAGTCGCCGATTTTTATGCCTTTACTGGAAAGGCCAAACGAGCCGATCCAGGGCATTTGCCCTGGCCAGCCGCCGGTCGCTCACGCGTCATGGTGAATGATGATTCCTACCCCCCGCGAATTATATGTTGGAGGAAAGCTATGCCAGAGGATGTGATACAAAAACAAAACGTGGGCAATGCTGGGGAATACTACATTGCCGCGAGGTTGTCGGCTCTTAATTTCACGGCGACAATAACCCTCGGGAGAGCGGAGAGGTACGACATCTTAGCTCTGGGTCCTAAGGGAAAACTGGTAAAGATATCAGTGAAGGCAACGCAGAATGCAAAAGCAAAAGACTTTCCGTTGTCTCAAAAGGACGAAGAGGGAGCGTCAGACGATTTTTACTACGCATTTGTGAAACTCAACGGATTCGTCGTCGAGCCGGACTTTTGGATTATTCCAAGCAAGGAAGTTTGCCGACTTATAAAAGAAGCCCATGAGAGATGGCGGAAAACACCCGGGAGAAACAACAGGCAACACAGAGAGACAACGATGAGGACTTTGCCGATAGAAGTCTGCCAGGGCCAAAGGGGCTTATATCCAGATAATTGGGATGACGATGTAAAAAAATATCGCGGGAATCTGGAACAATTATTATGAATACGAAAGCTCGCGGTTGTCGCATATTTTGGTTTTCATGAATGCGCTCCGAGAATACGAGCGACATCGCTGCCGCGCGTCCTAACCCTCGCCTGTCCTGGTTTCTTAACGCTCGCCGACATAAAGAAGGCAACGTCAGCGCCACCCGCGTGTGGGCATGGAAGTGACCCCTCACCCGCCCTCCTCCGTCAGGCACCCTCTCCCCAAGAGCTTGTGACCTTTTTGAAGCCACTGGCCGCAGGGGGGTGCCTTGGGAGTCCTGGGGCAGTAGGCGGGGCGGCTCGGACCGGCCGGGGGAGCGGTTGTGGCGCCCCGGTTCGGTTTCGGACGCTCGCTGGGCGCTGGCAGGTGCTGCCCGCCGCGGCGGGCTCAGGCCCGCCACGGTGGGTTTAGGCCAGCAAGTGCGGGGCGAAGTGCATCACGTTGTAGGCCAGGGCGCTCCACAGCGCCACGCACCGCGCTTTGGCCAGTCCGCGCACCAGAATGTGACCCAGGCCGCGATAGGTGCGCAAATCGGCGTTGACGGTTTCGCTGGTGGCCGCCCGCTGTCGATAGATTTTCTTTCCCTCCGCGCTTTGCATGCGCTGCTTCCAGGCGCGGATCGCTTCGCTATCGCCTGCTTGGGACTCTAGTTCCTTCCCCCTCCTTTGCCGATCCTGCGCCGTATGGGGCGGAACGAACAACGCCACATCGTCCTTATGCGCTGCTTCCAAGTCTTCCTTCCGCAGGTACCCGCCGTCCAACAGGTGCTCTTGCACCGTGCCCCCCGTGCGCTCTTGCACCTGTTCCCGCAACGGCGCGCTCAATCCTCCCGAGTCCGAACCCTCCGCCGTCACCTCCACCCCCACGATGGCGCGGCTCCCCGGGTCCGCCGCCAACTGCACATTCACCGCCGGATTGTAGCCGCCGTTGGGCATCTTCATCACCCGCGCTTCCGCGTCCGTCGTGCTCACCCGCGGCGCCTTCTCCGCAATCTTCTCTCCCCGCTTGCCCCCCGTGCGCTTCACTCTCGCCGCCTGCCGTCGCTGCAGTTCCGGCAACTGCGCGATGGCCTGCTGCAAGCGTTCCTGCCGCTCCCGCGCCGCCCGCTTGCGCGCGGCCGCTTGCCGCGCGCTTACCCCCACCCCCGCCGGCGACTCCAGTTGCCGCCGCAACTCCGCCACGTGCCGCTCCGCTTCCGCCAGCAACTCCTCCAGCCGCGCTTCCCGCCGAAAACTCTTCGTCCCCGCCCCGACCCGCACCCGCATCCCGTCCTGGCTGATGCGGCTCACCCGCACCACCCCCTTGTCCACCAGCGCCGCGATCACCTGCGTGAACAGCGCGTCCAGCGCCTCTGCATGATCGGTACGAAAGTCCGCCAGCAAGTGATAGTTCACGGTCACGCCCCCGCACAGCCAGCGAAACGCCGCATTCTCCTCGCACTGCCGCGCCAACTCGCGCGCCCCGCCGATGCCCCGCACGCAGGCGTACAGCCACAACGACACCAAAAGCTGCGGATCGGTCGCATCGCGCCCCGCCACCCCTTCCCGCGCCTTGATCGACGCCTGGAACGCCGCCAAGTCCAAATGCTCCACCACCGCCGCCACCCGCCGCACCGGGTGCTCCGGCCCCACCAGGTCGTCCGGACATTGCGCCACCCAGCTCATCTGCCCACGCTCCGGCCGGCGCAGACGCACCGCCCTCCGGGCCCCCGCCGCCGCCTTCCCGCCCTGCCGATGGGCACCCTCGGCGTTCTTCTCCACGGCTGGCGTTTCTACTTTCGAAGCATCAAACATCAAAATGTTTTCCATAACAGCCATATTAACTCACATACCGAACTCTCCGCCAGAAATATTTCCATCCCCGCCCTTGCCCTTTCACCTCCTCCTACTACCCCCTACCCTCCCCCGGCCCGCGGCCTAATAAAATCACAAGCTCCAAGGGAGAGGGCAGTCATCTCTTTTTGTGCATTTCGAACTGGGGGCGAACCGCGAGCCTATAAAACAGGTCGCCGCTCCCCGCTTAATTTTGTTCTTGACAGGGCCAAACCTTTAGGCTAGAATTTGAGTGCGAATGGGGCGGCAGGTCAGCGTCAAACCCCCTTCGCCGGCGAAGAGCGAGGCAAGATGGGTGGAAGGAACTGGCTGACAAATATACCACCGGCCATACGACAGAATGTCCCCTCTCAGACATTCCGTCCGAAGCTGAGAACTTACTGAAAACAAACGCTCAGGAAACCGTTTTTTCCTCTCCCAAAGCTGAGAACATGCTGAAAACAAAGCCACTTACAATGAAATAGAAAGGCGAAAGTAGCATGCCATATTGCCCGATGTGGGGAGCGCCAAATTGTCGGTGCCAGCCGGCGCGAAAGGGTGTGTAGCGGGAACCTGTTTTGGAGGTCCGCGGTTCGTCCCCCACCGGTAAGGGAGAACCGCGCACCTGCCAAACAGATCCGGGCTACGAAATTACTCCTCCCGCCGGATAGCGTTGATACCGACGGGGGTTTCAATCTCGTACGGCGCGGGCGGCGGGCTGGGCAGGACAGTATCGAATTCGGCGCGCAGCTTGGCCTCGAACTCGCGCATCTTGGCATCGACGTCGGCCTGCTTCTGCTTGTTGCGCACCATGTCATCACGATAGCGTTTCAAGAAGTAACTGATGGTCTCGACGCGAATCTTGATGGAGCCGGTGGGCTTGTTCTCATCGATGTCCTTGAAGGAAAAGTAGGGAGTTCCGGATTTGGTCACGGTCTCTTCCACGGCCGTATAAATCGGCGCGTCGTGGCCGCACTTGAAGCTCGAGAGTTCCAGCGCCACCAGGTTGGGGTGGCGGGCCGTATACTTGGCGGCCCAAATCTTCTGCGTGGTGTTTTCGCTGTAGCTATTCTTCCATGCGTCGCTCACGTCCATGGGATCCTTAATTAGGCCCGCCCGGACGTCCTCCCCGAACAGCCGCCAGAGGATGTCCTCATCGATGGGCAGCGAGCCCAGTGTCAGCGCGGGATAGCCAATCTTCTGGAACTCTTCCATGATTTCGTGGTTGATGCCGGGGTCGTTGTGGTACGGCCGGCCCAGCACGACGATGCCAATGCGATCCTCCGCTTCCAGCCGCTTTAGAATCTCGCGGCCCTGGGCGCGCATCACCTTATTCTCGAAATCATGTTGAGCTTGCAAGCCCGCCTGCACGGCGCGGGCATTCTCCTCCCAGGAGAGGCCGAGAATATCCACAAATTGCTCGTACATCTGTTTAGTGAGCAGCGCCGGTTTTCCAGGATTAACGAAGGTATCAAGGAAAAGGATATTGTTCTCCTTGAAAAGATCCCCTTCTTTTATAAACGCGGCTTTCACGGCTTCCGGAGTGCTGGCCACCGTCGGGCAGGAGCGGTGCGACTGCGCATGCTTCATGTCGCTCGGGAGGTCGTCAATCATGGGGCAGAAGATGATGTCGAGCGGCTTCTTCTTGTGGTGCACGGCAATCATGTTGTGAACGTGGGGAATGCCCACCTTCGAGGGGAAGCAGGGATCAATGGCCCCGCGCTTGGCGCCTTCCTTGTAAAGCGCCTCATTCGTGTAGTCGGAGTAGATCAGGTTCTCGGAGGGAATCCCCAGCGCCTCGAAGTAGGCGCTGAAAATGGGATTCACCGTATACATATTGAGGATGCGTGGAATGCCGATGCGGAGCCTCGCGCGCCGCTTCATCAGCTCAACGCGCTTCTTTTGCCTGGCCGTCAGCGCATACTTGGGGAGCGGGTCCGCCACCACCTTCGGCGCATAGGATTTGAAAACTGCCTTGGCGGCCACCTCCACCATGTTGGGATTTTCTTTCTTGGCCGCGTCCAGACCCTTCTTGATCTCGCGCATGTCGGCCACGTCTTCCACCAAACCCTTTTCGCAACTGTTGCCGACGATCAGGCGCTTGACCCCGGGGAGGATGGGAATCTTCGACTTCTTCCAGGATTCATCGGAGCTGGCGATCTTGACGTCGATGAAGGTCCTCATGCACTTGTTCTTGCAGAAGTAGCAGCGCGTGCCCTCATTGCGGTGAGTAACGTAGGTGATCTTTTCGACCGCCTCGAACCCTACAAAGCTGGTGCGATGGCCGTTATTGTACAGGCGGCGTGCTTCGATCGCAGAGCCGATGGCGCCCGCTTCGCCGCAGTGCTCGTGCACAATCACGTTGGGCTTAGCGCCCTTGTCTTTGAACCGCGACTCGATGAAATCCACCTGCGATTTAACCGCTGCCAGGTTGTGCTGCGTGCCCCCCTGCAAAATGAAAGTGTTTCCGAGCGATGCCAGGTTGGGAATTTGCGAAACGTACAGCCAGATGTTCTTCGGCAGCACATTGGCCAGGCCCGCCATGATCTCCTCGGGCTTCCACCCCTGGCGCTGGAAATCGACGATGTCCGATTGCATAAACACCGCGCAGCCGTATCCGAACATCGGCATGGCTTTGGCGCTGAAAGCGAGGTCGGCGTAGTTCCTGACGTCGTGGCCAAAACCCACGCAGGTGGATTGGAGGAAGTAACCGTTGCCGGCCGAACACTGGGTATTCAGCTTGAAGTCTTTCACCCGGCCGTCTTGCAGGATAATGAGCTTGATGTCCTGGCCGCCCACGTCGCAGATGACGTCCGCCTGCGGGTAGAAGTGCAGCGCGGCCTGGGTGTGCGCCACGGTTTCGACCAAGGCCACGTCCGCGTTGAGCACGTCCTTCAAGATGTCTTTGGCGTAACCCGTCGAGCCCACGCCCAACAACTCCAGCGTCGCGCCCTGCGATTCCACCTGGGTCTTCAGGTTCGCGAACATTTCCATGGTGTCTTCCAGGGGATTGCCCTTGGAAAGCTGGTAGCACTTCACCATCACCTCGCCCTCGTGACTCACCAGGACGGCTTTGGTGGAAGTGGAGCCGCCGTCGATTCCCATGAAGGCCTGCACGTGCTCGCCCGGCTTAAAGGTGCGGGGGACAAACTTCTTCGGCTTGTAACGATCTTTGAACCCGCTCAGTTCGTCTTCCGTCTTGTACAACCCGCTGCCGCCTTTTTTCTGTTTCTCTTCCAGACGGCCATAATTGATGTACCATTCGAGCTTTTCGTAACCCTTGTAGATGCCGATGTGCGCATCTTCATCCATGGCGAACCGCACGCAACCCAGCGCGGCAAAGTACTGGGCGTTTTGGGGAACCATGATGAGGTCTTTGGGGTCCTTGCCCTCGGGCAGGGGGAAGTTGCGCTCTTCCCAAACTTTCGGGATGTTGTACTTCCAGCAATCCTGCATGCCTTTGATGTAAGTGTTGGGGCCGCCCAGCAGCAACACCGTGGGACGCAGCGTGTTGCCGCGCGTCAGGACTGCCAGGTTCTGTTGGATGATCGCCTCAAAGAGCGATGCCATGAGCTCGCTGGGGGGAACTCCACTTTTCTGCAAGCCGTTGATGTCCGTCTCCGCGAACACGCCGCACTTCCCGGCTACGGGGTGCAGCTTCAGGCCCAGGTACCCCATGTTGCAAAGCTCTTCGGCAGGAATACGCACCTTGGCATTAATCTTGTCAATAACGGCGCCTGTGCCCCCCGCGCACTTGTCGTTCATGGAGGGGATTTTCTTTTTGCGCCCGGTCTCGGGGTCTTCCTTGAAGATGATGATCTTCGCATCTTGGCCGCCCAACTCGACCACCGAACCGCACTCGGGATAAAGCTTCTCGACGGCGAGCGAAACCGCGTTCACTTCCTGGACAAACTTGGCGCCAATGTGGACGCCCACCGGCCCGCCACCGCTGCCCGTCACAAAGACGCGGCTCGCGCCCGCTTTGATGCCGGCTTCTGCTTCCATGCGCTTCAGGAATTCCGAGCACTTTTCCGGCTGCTTGGTGTCGTGGCGCTGGTAGTCGCTCCAAAGGATCTGATCCGTCAGGGCGTCCACCACCACGGATTTCACCGTGGTCGAGCCGACATCAAAGCCCACGATCAGGTTCTTGGGATCTGCTTCAGGCATCATATCGCTCCTCAATGAAAGTCACGAGCAAGACCTTAAGGCAGTGGGCAGATGGGCAGTTAGGCAGGTGGCAATCTGGAATGCTTTTACCACCTGCCGATCTGCCAACTGCCTGCTTGGCACCTGACACCTTCTGCCCTAAGCTCCCGCCTTTTTCGCCATCTCGCCGAAAATGGCATTGGCGCGGCGTTCCATCTCTTCCGGCGCCACGTCTTCTACGTGAGAACCAAGCGCCCACGCATGGCCGAAGGGGTCAACAATTTGGCCGTAACGATCGCCCCAAAATTGGTTTGCCAACGGCATGGTCACCTTGGCCCCGGCGGCGACCGCTTGATTGAACAAGGTATCGACGTCTTCGACGTAGATATTGAGAACCACGGGGCTACCGCCCAAGGTCTGAGGGGATTTCGTGCTCATGCCGGGGAATTCGTCGGCGAGCATCAATTGCGAATCGCCGATCTTCAGTGTTGCGTGCATCACTTTGCCGTCGGGAGTTTTGTGCACATGCGCTAACTGTGCGCCAAAAGCCTTCTGGTAAAACTCAATCGCCTTCGACGCTTCACGCACCGACAAGTGCGCTGTAATGGTGTGCGTACCTTCCGGGACCGCTTTCACATTTCCTGCCATGCAAATTACCTCCTCCAAGAGATGTTGTTAGCTAGTGGTTAGTGGCGAGCTGACCGAGTAAAACTGCTCGCCACTTACCACTAGCCACTAAACACAGTTTTAATTCACCGCCACCAACTCGCGGCTTTCGGCCTTCATGCGCTCGGCGGCGTGCAGCACAAAGTTTGCCGCCACTCCGACCACACCCTTCTTGTGCCCATACTTGTACATGGGTCGCTGCATTTCGGGGTGCTCCTGTACAAAGGCGCGCACATCCTCGAGGGTCGAGCCCGTCTCGTCGAGCACGCGCTTGATTTCGTTTTTGGCGCGAACCTTGGCTTCGCCCAAGGCCATTTGCACGCGGCTGTGGGCGTTCACGTCGCCTTCGCCGGAGGTTTCGACGGGGATAAAAATCATATCCTTGTAAGTTGAAACCACCGCGGACTGCGCGCCGTCGGACTGCGTGGAGGGCATGCAGCCGAAGGGCTTCAGGCTGAGGACCATGTGGGCCAGGTCTTTGTTCGAGTAGTAAATGTTCTTGGCGACTTCCAAGTGGCCTTCGCCGCCGCCCGCCCGCGAGTTATAGAAGGGATGGCCCAGGCGCTGGAGTTCATACTGGTCGGTCAGGTGATGCGCAATGCCGCCCAGGGCGTCAATCAAGCGATGGTATTCGCGCTTGAAGATCCCTTCCGCCGCGGTCAGTTTGGCCAGCCGCTGCTGCGTATTCAGGTGGCTGCCGAAGATCTCCTTGAGGTTCCACTTGGGAACGTTTTTCTGAATCAAGTCCAACCCACGCTGATCGCGAATCTGCTGTTTGGCTTGGTGAATCATGTACATGATCCAGGTGCCGATGGGCTCCACCAGAACCTGCGCCCCTTCCTTCTCCAGGAAGCGGAACATGTTGAAGTTGCCGTCGCCCTCGGTGGTCTGCGCCCAGAACTCGCCGGTGATCTTCACGATGGGCTTCACGCGAGTGCGGTCAATGGGGATGGCATTAAAGCGGTCGCGCACTTCGTTGAGTGCCGCAGTGTAATCATCGCCATAAAGCTGGTTCAGGAATTTGCCCAGGTATTCCGCGGTTCCGGCAAAGTTCGTCTTGCCCACGAGCGAAGCGAGCTTCCCTTCCAGCGTCCAGGGACGCTTGCGGCGCATCACCTCTTGCAGCATGTCCATGCTCTCGTCCAGGACCCGATCTGTTTCGCCGGGATTCACTTCGAATGGCCGAATCTGGTAGGCCACGTCGTTAATGATGTCGCCGATGTTCATGGCGTTGAGGATGTTCAGGAAGAAGTCCAGGTTCATCTCCAGCCCGGCTTCAGCCTCCGCCTGGTTGAGCCCGCCCGACTGCTGAAACAGCAGCACGCGGAAGCCATCAAAGCCCGCATTGCGCAGCGCCAGGCGATACTCGGCCTCGTACATTCCGAAGCGGCAGGGCCCACAGGCGCCGGCGGTGAAGAAAACGTAGCGGTCAATGATTTCCTGCTTGGTCAGGCCTTTCTCTTCCAGGCTCTGCGCAAACTGCACGAGGTTGCCGACGGTGAAGTAGGTGGGGTTGCACTGTCCGTTGTTGCCGTATTCCTTGCCCAACTGAAATGCCCGCTTGTTGGGCACTGGGATCGCCTCGCACCGGTAGCCGAGCCCTTCCAGCGCGCCATGGATCAGCTTTTCGTGCTTCCAGGTGAGGCCGCCGAAAAGAATGGTGGTGTGGTCACGCTGTGACTTAGTGAAAGGCCGCTCGATGGGCTTGTGGAACTGCTGCACCGCCCGCCGCTCCAGGCCCGCCTCCTTTTCAAGACGCCGTCTTTCGTCTTCGAGCTTCTGGCGGATCAACTCCTCTTTCGAGGAAATTTGAATCAACCCCCCGCTGCTAGGGGGCATTTCATTGAAGGGAACAGTACTCATGCGTCACCTCGTCTGGAAATCAAAGATGGGAACTTCGGCCCGGGATGTACGATCACACCTTTTGCTTCGGTCAACACTCCTCATTGTGGATAAAGGGCGAATGGCCAATAAATCTCGATAATCCCTAAGAATCATCCGCGAAACAAATCCCCCTGAAGCCCTCAGGGTACGGCACTGATCTTGACGCCCGGCATAATGCTACTTGACGTATGTCAATGTAAATTTCCTTCCATTGAACGGGGATTTTCCGCGTTCCAAGTGGTTGGAGCCTGAGTCGAAGGGTAACTGCCGATTATTCAAATTGTTAGAAAAGGTGCGGGCCTTTCAGACGGGTGCGGATAGGGCAAACCACGATGTCTGTTCAGAGTCATGATATGGACAATATGTCAATATCGGCGCCAGCGGAGGCAGGCACTGCCGGAATGCGGCCATCACAACTCAATAGCACCGGATAAACAGTCCCTCATTCGTGAATCGAAACCCCTGCCCTTAGCGCGGAATGAGGAATGCCCCGGTCTTCTTCCCCGAACTCACGGCGTATCCGTGGGCTCCTGGCCTCCCTGGGAAGCCTTCGCGGAGTTCTTCGGTTTCATGATCTTTTCCGAAGCCTCCACGGTGAAAATTTTGAAGTCGGAATATTCATGCTGATTGCGGAGCACCTTGCCGTTCCAATCGATGGTCACGGTAACTTGCCCCGGCAGCCAAAAGGGTTCCTTCAGGTGGGCAAAGTGCACTTCATTGAAGTCGATATTCAGGGTCTCCCTTTCCAGCCGGACCTCATGTAAGGGGGCCAAAAGATCCGTATGGAGGCGAATAATCTGATAGGTGCCGGGGTCGATCCACGCGAGGCCCTGCGAAAACGTGGTCATAAAGGTGTGCCCCTGTTGGAAATTCCCCTTGAGGTGGGCTTTTCCGGGAATCTGCGCAAAGGCCACCACCAACGTCTTCCGGCCATTAACACTCTGTCGTCCGAGGTAACGAAAAGTGCTCTCGGAGCGGAACGTGGGATGGAAAATGAGCCCTGCCGAGGCAAACCCTTTGGTGAGCATGAAGCCGTCGGCCAATCCCTTTGGCGTAGCTTGATCTCCTGCCAAATCAGCGCGATATTCTTTGAATCCCGGCCCCCACGACCAGCGCGGGACCAGGCACAAATACCGAAATTTCTGATTCTGTTCGCCCCGAAGTTTCCCCTTATCGCCCAGTTTCTCCTGGTGGATAGCTTCGAGCGAGCTCGTATTGGGGAAGTTCTGGGCCATTTCCAGGATCTTCGTGCCCACCCCATCGAGGATGGCACTCAACGGTTCCTGGTCTGGGGCGGGTTCGAGTCCCCGAATCAGGTCGGCGGGAGGCTTTTGAAGGAAGTCCACGAGTTCATGCCCTCTCAGCGGATGGGGCTTGGTATAGATGGCCTCGGCCTTTACCTGATCCTGAACACTCGCCCACACGGTGCGAATCCGAAAAGGCAATTTCTTCAAGTCACGCCCAGCCACCAGACGGTTCATTTCAGCGGAGGCCTCCTCGACGCGGCCAACGCCCAGACAAGATTTGATATAAAGAAGTCGCGCCTCCGTTCCCGCGCCAGCGGCGAGAGCATCCTTCAGGTATTCATTCGCGGCCTCGAACTGTTGCGTCGCCACCAAGGCGCGGCCAAGTTCTTGAAGGACCAGCACGTCGTGGGGTGAGAACTTGAGCGCTTCTCGGAAAAAGGGTTCCGCCTTTTCCGGCTCATGCTGCCAACTTAACCAGGTTCCGTAAGCCACCAGCGGTTCGGGACGCGCCTTTTCTCGATGGGCCAGCGCCGCGTTCACACCCTCGGTGAAAGCTACCCGGGCATCGTCCCGGTCGTTCCAGTCCAACTCGGCGAGGCCCAGCATGGTCCGGCACCCCATGCACGAGGGATTATTTGCCGCGACTTTCCAGAGGCGCGGAACAGCCCGCTCGGAATTGTGCTGGTCGAGAAAATCCGCCACAGCTCGCGCGTAATCTTTCTCGTTCTTGGCCGAAAGCCCGTCCCCAGGCCCGAGTTGTTTGAGCCGGGACGCCAAGCCGGAGATCAAATCCGCCGAGGAGAGCAGGCTGGGGTCTTCATCCCGCAGCTCGTGCAAGGTAACCTGAACCAACCAGGCTTTCCCCGATTGGCCATAATCGACAAAGGCGTGTGCCGTTTGAAACCCTTTCTTCTTCATCGTCAAGATCGCGCTGAACTGGGGGGTTATATCCGCAACCATCGCGAACTGAGCGCGGAACTCTCCCTGCGCATTGGTGTTGAGGAGTGTGGTGCTGGTGAGAGGCGCGAAAGAATCCGTAGGATCCTCAACGGGGTGGGCACGGAAATCCGTGGGTGTCACGGTCACCGCGGCGCCCCGCACGGGATCTCCCTCAACGGTCTTTACCTTGCCCGCCACGAGCCAGAATTTTCGCATCAACTGCAAGGTGTCCGTCTCATCTCCCTCAGTCTCGAAACGCTGGGCCATCCCGGACACGGGCATAAGACATGCCCACAGCAGAAGGAGAATCCCGGTGAAGCAGGTTTTCATAGCACGCCTCTTTTGCGGACGGGCATGGTGACTACCTTCTACTCTCTCACGTATCATACTCGCCGCGCCCCCGCACGGCAAGCGCAGCGCCAGCAGACCCCTGTAACGCAGACCTCCGCCTTGGAGGTCTGCGGCTCTTCCGTGCCCTCTCGCTCTTCAACGCCAGGTCAGGCGATCGTCCGGGGAATTCGCGGTTTTTGCAACGGAAGAACCGCCCCGATGCATCGGGGCGCTACACCTCATCCGGCGCGCACCGCTGGAAAAGCCGCAGGGCCTGCCCTGAGCCTGTCGAAGGGGCCGGAGAGCGGGCCCTGCATTGCCATACCGTAATTTCTTGGTCTCTTAGCAAACAATTTGCACGTCTCGTAGGGGCACCCCTCGTGGGTGCCCACCACAAGGGCACCCACGAGGGGTGCCCCTACGAGACGGTTTTGGTTGCGGCTCCGCCGCGCTGCGCTACCCGTCAAAAGCCTATTGCACGGTCAGCGTCGCCGTGCCGCTGACGCTCCCGGCCGTGGCCGTAATGGTGACGGTTCCCGCGGCGATGGCCAAGCCCAGGCCGTGATTGCTCCAATCGTTGGTAATCTGCGCCACGGTTGGATCCGACGTGCTCCAGGTCACCGAGGCAAGCCGCTGCGTACTGCCGTCGCTGAAGGTGCCCGTGGCGATAAACTGCTGCGTTCCCCCCGGCGACAAAGTGGACGTGGCGGGCGTGACGGCAATCGACTCGAGGTTCGGTGGAGTCAGCGTGACCGGTATGTACAGCTCTGCGCTGGCGCCGCCATACTCCTCCCCCCCTGCCATCAGCACCATGCCGTTGTTCAGCAGCGTCGCCGTGTCATAGATTGGGCGCGTATAGTTCATGCTGCCCGTAGCAGAGAAGGTCCCGGTCGCGGCATTGTACAGCTCCGCACTGGCAAAGGCACTGGCGAAGCTCTCGCCTCCCGCAATCAGCACCGAGCCATTGTTCAACAGCGTTGCCGTGTCGAAGAAGCGCGCGGTGTTCATGCTGCCAATGGTGTACGAGAAGGTCTCGGTGGCGGAATTGTACAACTCCGCATCGGCTAAGGTGAGGAGGCTAGAGTCATAGCCGCCCGCCATCAGCACCGTGCCGTCGTTCAGCAGCGTCGCCGTCTGCCCGGCGCGCGCGGTGTTCAGGCTGCCGGTACGGGTGAAGGCCCCCGTCGTGGGATTGTACAACTCGGCAGTGGCTCCGCCAGGGTCGCCGCCCGCCATCAGCACCATGCCATTGTTCAGCAGCGTCGCCGTATCATAGTAGCGCGCGGTGTTCAGGCTGCCGGTAGGGGTAAAGGTTCCGGTCGAGGGATTGTACAACTCCGCACTGGCTAAGGCAAAGCAGCAGTTCGCGCCGCCCGCCATCAGCACCAAGCCGTTGTTCAGCAGTGTCGCCGAGTGGACGAAGCGCGCGTTGTTCAGGCTGCCGGTAGGGGTGAAGGTCCCCGTCCTGGGATCGTAAAGCTCCGCATCGGAGATTGGAGCATTGGTGGCTGTGCTACTAGTACCACCGGCAATTAGCACCATGCCGTCGTTCAGCAGCGTCGCCGTGTGAAGGCAGCGCGCGTTGTTCATGCTACCGGTAGGGGTGAAGGTGCCGGTGGCAGGATTGTACAACTCCGCACTGGCTAAGACGCTGTTGCCGGCATAGCCGCCCGCCATCAGCACCATGCCGTTGTTCAGTAGAGTCGCCGTGTGCCAATCGCGCCCGGTGTTCATGCTGCCGGTCAAGACAAACCTTGTGACATTTAGGGTCGTCGAGCCGTTGATCGCGCCCAGGGCCGCCTCAATCGTCGTTTGCCCTTCCCCGATGGTGCTCGCGAGCCCTGCCGCGTTGATCGTGGCCACGCCCAGCGCCGAGGAAGTCCAGGCCGCCGTGCTGCTGAGATTCTGCGTGCGCGCGTTGTTGTATGTCCCCGTGGCGGTAAATTGCTGCGTCTGGCCCGGGAAAATCGAGGGATTCGCCGGGGTCACGGCAATTGAAAGGAGTACAGGGGCGAGGCCCGTGCCGCTTAGGGGGACCACACCGGGGCTGCCGAAGGCGCTGTAGGAGATTGTCAGGCTGCCCGTCCGGGCCCCAACCTCCGTGGGCGTAAAGGTTACTCCGACGGTGCACGCACGCCCGGAGCCCAAGCTCGCGGGACAGGCGTTGCTGACGACCGCAAAATCTCCTGTGGCCACCGGCGTCGAGACCGCCAGGGAGGTAGTCAGACGATTCTTCAACGTGACCGTCTCCGCGGCGCTCGTCGTGTCCACGTCCTGGCTGGCGAAAGCCAAGGTCGCTGGGGAAATCGTGACGAGCGAGGAGCCGGTTCCCGTCAGGCTGACGCTCTGGGGACTATTGGCGGCATTATCTGTGAAGGTCAGCGCCCCGGCACGCGCGCCGCCGGCCGTGGGGGAAAACGTCACGCCCACCGTACACTTGGCTCCGGCGGCGATCCCCGTGCCGCAGGTATTGCTCGCCATCGCGAAGTCTCCGCTGGTCACGATGCTCGAAAATGCCAGCGCGACGTTTTCCCAGTTGGTGAGCGTCACCGACTTGGCCGCGCTGGTGTTGCCGCCCAGCACGGTTCCCAAATACAAGCTGCTGACGGAAAGGGTGACCGGGGTGGTGCCCGTTCCCGTCAGCGCCACGGTCTGCGGGCTGTTACTGGCGCTGTCGGCCACCGTCAGGGTTCCCGGATCGGATCCTACCATTGTAGGTGTCAACGCGATGAGGATCGTGCAACTCGCGCCGGCGGCTAACGTCCCTCCGCTCGGGGGGCATGTCCCCCCCGTCTGCGCATAATCCCCACTCGCGGAAATGCTAATGTTCGTCAGGGTGGCGGTCTGATAGTTCTTGAGCGTAGCCGTCTTCGCCGCGCCCGTCGTCCCCTGGGGCTGATTTCCAAACTTCAAAGGGCTGGGAGTCAGGTCAACCGGCTCCACCCCCGTTCCCGTTAAGGCCACGGTCTGCGGGTTGTTCGTGGCGTCGTCCGTCACCGTGAGCGTGGCGGTTCGACTCCCCAGCGCCGAGGGGGTGAAGATTACCGGAATATTGCACTTGTCTCCCGCCCCGAGCGTACTCGGGCTGAGCGGACAGGTCCCGCCCGTGTCCAAAACGTAATCCCCCGGAGCATTCCCGCCGCCGATGGCGATGCTGGTGATGGTGATGGGCGCGGCCTGGGTGTTGGTGAGCCAGGCTTTCTTCACACCGCTCGGCACGTTGACGACATGGTCGTAAAAGGCCAACGTGGCAGAATTGAACGTGGCCTGCGCAAACGCCGACGAGCCGAAAGCAAGCATCGAGAGCAAGAGGACCGTGCCGCCCCAGAATACTTCGGTTCGAACCTTCGCGGGTCTGAAACTTAAACTAGAAAAATAATATGAAAGTTGAGAATAAGCAGGCGTGTCGCTCATGGGGATCTCCTCGCGACCGGGATTTCGTCTATGCCAACGGTATTATACCCGTTCGAGAATTAAAACAATGACGAATGTCAAATTTTGAAGATTTATTTTCAGTAGGGCAGAGGGCGACGTTTTGGGACAATGTGTCCCTCTCAACACTCTGACCGCGAAGGGACGGTAGGCTGGCGCAGAGCGAGCCCAGCTCTGCGTTATAATTATGGGGAGAGTGAATCGCAGAGCTGGGCTCGCTCTGCGCCAGCCTGCCTTCACCCTTTATTCTTGACCATTCTGGTCTCGACGGAGGCGGCGCGGTTTGCCATACTATAGCTAGGAAGGACACCATGACCGATGAAATGAAGGGATTAGTTGACAAGGCGGCATCCGCGCTCAAGGCTGTCGGAGCCAAGGAAGTGTACGTTTTTGGCTCGGCGCGCAAGGGCAAGATGCGTCCCAACTCCGACGTCGACATGGCGGTGTCGGGCTTGCCACCGGAGGTCTTTTTCCGCGCCATGGGGATGGCCAGCCGGGCTTTGGGACGGCAGGTTGATCTCGTCGATTTGGACGAGGATAACCCTTTCACGGAATACCTGAAACACCACCAGGAGCTCGTGCGTGTGGGATGATTTGCGGGGGAAGTGGGCGGTCGAGCGACAACAGTTACAGCGGCTGCTGGAGTACTATCGCCCGCTTCTCGAAAAGTGCGCGTTGAACCCTCCGAATGATCACGAGCTTTCCGCGCTTGCCGCCATGCTTCACTCCTTCTATAACGGCATTGAAAACATCTTTAAGCGTATTGCCGCAGAATGTTACGACCGATCGCCCCAAGGCCAGGCGTGGCACCGTGAACTTCTGGATTTGATGGCTCAGCCAGGAGGAACCGGGCCGGCGGCCATTTCTCAGTCTCTGGTTGAACGGCTAGACGCTTATCTGGATTTTCGCCATTTTTTCCGGCACAGCTATGTGTTCCATTTGCGTTGGGACAGAATGAAGTCCCTCGTGCTGGAGTGCGAAGAGACGCTCCAGTTGGTGGAAGGCGAGCTGGATCGGTTTTTCGAAGCCGGGACCGGCGGCCAATAATCCCTGCCCGCCCACGACATCATCGACAACCGCAGCGGACGGGTATCCGGCATTATGACAAGCGGGTGGAGGTACCCAACTCCAATCGACAAGACAGGCTTGCGCGGCTGGCTACTCAGCTCGCAGGGCCTTCATCGGATCTACCTTCGTGGCGCGCCGCGCGGGCGCCAAGCTGGCGAGCAGCGCGACCAAGAGCAGGGCCAAGGCCACCAAACCGAACACGGCCGGCTCGGCAAAACTCAAGGGAAGATTCAGCTTGCTTGAAACCAGGCGGGCGCCTGCCATCGCGGCGGCCGCTCCGGCCACCAGACCCGGCAGCGTCAACACCAAGCCTTCCCACAATACCAGGCCCAGTACCTCGTGCCGTTGCGCGCCCAAGGCCATGCGGATTCCGAACTCGTGCGTGCGTTCGCTGACCGCATACGCCATGACGCTGTACAATCCGACCGCCGCCAATGCCAGCGCCAGCAGGCCGAGCGCGGAAAGCAAGCCCGCCACGATCCGCTCCGCGAACAAGCCCCCCTGTGTGTACTCGCGGAGGGGCGCCGTGTCGTACAGTCCGCTGGTCAGGGCCAGGGCGGCCACTTCACGGCGCAGGGCCGCGCGCGTGGCCCCCATGTCGCCGCTCGTACGCATGTAGACGTAGGTGGTATAGCCCGAATAGTAGATTTGCCGGAACGGTCCGTAAAAGAAGGGCATGGGCGCCTCCGGCGGGTTGCGGTACTTGCTGTCTTTGACCATGCCCACCACGGTCGACCAGGTATCGGAAACGCGCACCCGGCGGCCGATGGGGTCCTTACCCTCAAAGTACTTCTGGGCAAAGGTCTGGTTGATGATAATCACCGGGAGCGTGTTGGTGTCGTCTTGCTCGGTGAAGTCGCGGCCCGCCAGCAAGGGAATGCCCATCAGGCGGAAGTATCCGGGCGCCACGATGGAGCGCGGGAGAGAGATCACCCCGCCCCGATTCTGCTCGAAGCCCTCCACCTCCACGCGGTCGCTCCCTATTGGATAAAGCGAAAGCGGAACCGAGTCCGCGTAGGTCACCTGCTGGACGCCCGGAGCCGCTTCCAGACGCAGGCGCAGGTTGCGGAAGAACTGCTTTTCCTGACTTAACGAGTAGCCGTTGGTGGAAAGGTAGAAATGCGCCACCAGTACGTTCCCCGAGTCGAAACCCGGATCAAGCGTGGCGAACTTGTGGAAGCTCCGCACCGCCAGGCCGGCTCCGCAGAGCGCCAACGTCGCGAGCGCCACCTCCAGCACCACCAGCGCCCCGCGGGCGCGGTGCGAGCGCACCCCGGAAGCCCCGCTGCGCCCTCCCTCCTTCAGCGTTTCGATGATGTCCACGCGGCCGATGGACATAGCCGGCATGAGGATCGAGAGCACAGCCGCGCTGGCGGAGATCAGAACCGTAAAGGCGAGCACGTTGGCGCTTGGCTCCACGTGTAACAGCGGCTCAAGGGCGGCCCGAAGGGAGGATTCCAGGAAGGGGAGCACGCGGTAGAGTGACTCTCCCAACCAGCGCGCGAGCCATGCGCCGACGATGGCGCCGGCGGCAGCCAACAGCAAGACCTCCGCCAGTTGTTGCTGCACCACCCTTCCCCGGCTGGCGCCCAAGGCCATGCGCACCCCAAATTCTCTCTGCCGGGAAACCGCGCGGGCCATCAAAAGGTTCGCCACGTTGGCACAGGCGATCAACAGTACCAGAACGCACACCACGCTCAGGAGGTACAGCGGATCGCGTAGGGTCGCTTGCAAACCGTACGACGCCTGCCACAAGGGCACCATCCGGGCGCCAATGCCCTGGTGCGTATCCGGGTGGTCGGCGGCGACTCGGGCCGCGATGACCTGAGCTTCCTCCCTCGCCTGCTCGATGGTGACGCCGGGCTTCAACCGCACAATGACGTCGAGGAACCTGGCATTCCAGTCGTCGGCGGCCCAGGTGTTCAGGGCGCCCATCTCGAGGATCATGCTGAGCGGGACCCAGACATCGAAAGCGGCCCCGCCGAACGTGCCCCGGAAATCCGGCGCGGTGACACCGACGACGGTGAGGGGGTGCCCGTTGATGCGAACCGCGCGCCCCACGATGCCAGGATCAGCGCCGAACTGGGTTGTCCACAGCCGGTGACTGATGACCGCGATGGGGAAGGCGCCCGATGCGTCCCGGTCCTCTTCCGGCAGAAACAGGCGGCCCAGGAATGGCTTGACCCCCAGCACCGTAAAGAAGTTGGCCGAGACCACTTCCCCCATGGCGCGCCCGGGGTGATCGTTCGAGCCGATGGTGAAGAAGGAAGTGTGCGAGGCGACCACGCCCGAGGCCACCGTCAGGCCCCGCTGGAAGGCACGGAAGTCCGGATGCGTGAACTGGCCCAGCCGCGCCCCGTCCGGGGCAATCCCCTCCAGCGCCACCAACTGGTGCGCGTTCCGCACGCCGGTAATCGGGCGCAGCAACACCGTGTCAATCCAACTGAACACCGTCGTGCTGGCGGCGATCCCCAGTCCGAGCGTGACCACCGCCACGGCCACGAAACCCGGGCTCTTCCGCAGAACTCGCCAAGCAAAACGCAGATCGCTCCAGAGGTTGGCCATGTCGTCCTATTCGGGGTGATGCGACGCAACGGGCATGCCAGGGGCCGAGATTTTCGTTTTGGCATGCGGGGCCCCAGCAGTATACTCCCCGTCGGCTCCTTCGCAGCCGCAATTTTGCGGGCGGGGTAGTCTCCTGATTTGGAGCGCAGCGCCGGCTTCCCGCCGGCCTTGAGCCGCCAAGTCCGATCTGCGGACTCCGATGGAGTCCATCGGACTCCAGAAATCAGAGATGGCGGCGCTACGCTTCTTGTTCAGCATGAGACGGGCGGGGTTCAGGGGGAGGGATTACGCCTTTCAGGTTGTAGATGAGCTCCTCGGACAATTCCGTGATCTGCATGCCCTCGGCGACCAGGACTTTGCAAGCCATCACGGAACGCGGAGGAACGTCCGGCTCACTCGCCAGCGTGTAGGATATCCGGCAGTACTGGCACTCTTGGTTCCAGCAGAAATGCCCGTAGGAGATCGTCTCCGGGCTCATGTACTGAAAGGCCCGCAGGCAGGTGTTGTTCTCCGGGACCTGGAAGGCCTTGCCCAGCACGGTAATGTTAACCAGTTTGTCATAGTCCCGATAGAGTGGGTTTCCCATATAGATATCGGGTGATCGGGTGATCCGATGATCGGGTGATCTAAAAGCTTTCACGACCGGCCATGGGTTTACTGATACATCGGGCCGAGAAAGTTCCAATGATGTAGCACGGTGTCCGGGGAACAGGTTGTTCATTCACCCGATCATCGGATCACCCGATCACCCGATGCCGTTGCTCACCCGATTATCACGTCTCGCTGACGAAGCTCGCCAGGCGGCGCAGCTTTTCCTGGCGGCGCTTCAGGAGATCGGGGACCGGCAATTTTTCCAGCCGCTCGAGGCAATTGCGCAGAACCGGCCGCAGGAGCCGCGCCGCCAGTTCGTGGTCCATATGCGCGCCGCCCGCCGGCTCCGGCACGATTTGGTCCACGATTTTCAAGGCATAAAGGTCCTCCGCGGTCATTTTCAGCACGCGCGCCGCTTCTTGCTTGTGGTCCCAGTCGCGCCACAGGATCGACGAGCAGCTTTCCGGCGAGATCACCGAGTAGATGGCGTTTTCGTGCATCAGGATTTCGTCGCCGACGGCAATGCCCAGGGCGCCGCCGCTGCCCCCCTCCCCGTGCACCAGCACGACAATAGGCACGCGCAGCTTGCAGATTTCCTTCAGGTTGTAAGCAATGGCTTCCGCCTGGCCGCGCTCCTCCGCCCCGATGCCCGGGTACGCCCCCGGGGTGTCGACAAAGCAGAGGATGGGCATGCGGAATTTGGAGCCCAGCTCCATAACCCGCAGGGCCTTTCGATACCCCTCCGGATTAGCCATCCCGAAATTGCGCAGGACCTTCTGCTTGGTGTCGCGGCCCTTCTGGTGCCCGACGACGATGACGGAACGATCCTCAAATCGCGCCAAGCCCGTGATCATGGCGGCGTCATCGGCAAAGCGCCGGTCGCCGTGCAACTCCATGAAATCGGCGCAGAGCATTTGAATGTAATCGAGGGTATAGGGCCGCTGCGGATGGCGAGCCAGAAGCACGCGTTGCCAGGCGTCCTGCGGGGGACCGGACACTTTCTGCCGGAGCGCCACCACCTGCTCGCGCAGGCGCTCGATTTCCTCCTGGGAGGCGATCGAAGCCGCGGTGCCCTCGAGCTCCGCGATTTGCTTTTCGAGTTCCTGGGCGATGGCCAGATCGTTGGGTGCATTTGCCATATCGTTGCGAACTCCTGCTGCTCGCTGAATGAGGTTTGCCGTCCCAATTCGTTCCTGGGCCCCTCTCACCCGGCGCTCAGCGCTGCTGTCTGCTAGAGTCATGAATCTAACGGAAACAGGTCATTTACGCAACCGGGAGTAGGTTCCGTCCTCCCACGGGTTAAGGAGTAAAACTCCGGTGAGTTCGAAATCAGCGGTGTTCCGAGTCATGACGCGGAGACCGTGGCGCAGGGCCGTGGCGGCGATAAGTCCGTCCGTGGCGGGAACCACGCGCCCCGACTGTTGTGCGCGGGCGGTGAGTTCTCCCCAGAGGCGACTGGTTTCGCGATCGACCGAGAGGAGCCGATCGCCGTAGTCGCGTTCGAGAGTCTGCATCCAGGTTTCAAGCGCGCGCTTTTTCGGGCTCTCCCGCAGAAGGGATATCCCCTTGAAGATTTCGCCGATCGAGATAACGCTGACGAAAAGTTCTTCTTCATCAAGGGCGTCGACGGCTCGGCGAACCCCGGGATACCCCTTCGGGTGACGGAGTTCTGACAACACGCAGGTGTCGAGCAAGACTCTCACAGCTTGACGTTCCGCATTGCGGATCGGTTGCGACGCAGGTCGAGTGAACGAAAGCTAGGACCTTTCCCGAGGAGAAACTGCTTGAAACTCGTGCGTTTACCCTTCAGTTTCTCGTAATCGCGCTGGGCGACCACCACCACGGCGTCGCGGCGCCGCAACACCACCTGGGGGTCTCCCGTAAGGGCGCGGTTGACTAATTCACTGAAGCGATTTTTGGCATCCGCCAAACGCCAGGACATCAAGGCTCTCCTAAATCTAGCCAATCTAGCTATATCGTGACATAACTATTACACAATTGCAAGCGGGCAGCCACGTTCAGCAAACCATTGTCGTTGCGAGCATCTACTCACTCAGCGGCTCGCCAATTGCGTGTTCGACGATGGATCGCGCCATCTACGCGGCATCGGAAGCGGGCCGCCTCACGTTTCGCCTCCGCTTCCATTCGTCGATGAACACCTCGAGATTCTGCCACGTCTGGGGCGCATCGACGGTAATATTATCGACAGGCGAAAGGACGAAACCCTCCGGCCCCAGGGTCGCGATGGCCTGCCGGACGGCGGCGCGAATTTCCTCCTCGGCACCCATTTCCACCGTTATGGCTCCCGAGACACCGCCCCACAAACAGATTCGCCCCGCAGCCTTCTTCTTGACCGCTGCCAGGTCGGTATGGGTGCCCTGCACCGGGTCAATCCCGATGAGGACGTCAATTCCGGCTTCCTGGTAGTCGTCAAGCAGAGGCACAAGGCCGCTGGAGCAGATGTAACCAAAAAGTGCGCCGTGCTCGTGCGCGAGGGCAACATCGCTCTTGAGTCGCGGCAGGATCGCCTCCCGGAAAAATTTGGGCGACACGAAATCGCAGCCCTCATACCATGCCCGGTAAATGAAAAGATCGACCTTGCCGGAAAGCACCACCGCCATGCGCTGCCGATTCCAGACGTGGATCATTTCCAAAAGTCCGTCGACGAAGGCAGGCTGGTCGTGTTCGAGCAGCATCAGGTTCTCGAACCCGCAGAGCCAGTTCGCCATATCGGCGCCGACGCCCCAACCGCCCGCCAGGAGCACTCCGTGCTCGCGCACAAAGGCATGGGCGCGCTCAACTTCGGCCTTGAACCGCGCGATGTCATCGGATGGAGGCGCCGTCAACAGGTACCGCAAGGCTTCCAACTCCCCCGAGACACCGGTGAGCAGCGGCTTGGCGGCGCGCGGCACCTGGTAATCGTCCACGAAAGGGATGTGATCGCCATGCGGCCAGTCGTCCGAAAGGCGCACGCTGGTCTGGAGCTTGCCCGCCGGCGTCGAGTATTCCTTGTGCAGGACGCCGGGAACCTCCTCCCGCCATTCCCGCGTTTGTACCGCGGGATGAAACCGCACGGGCAACCCTCGCAGTTCGGGATGGTCCGGCCTCTGGGGGCGCGGCAAGGTGGGAATAAAGAGGAACGAATCCAGTCCCATAGCCCGCTCAGCCTTGACCAACTCGTACATGTTTTCCTGGCAGCGGCGGCGCAGCGCGGTAAAACTCATAAAACAACAGGGTACATGATCAGGGGGCTCGCAACGTAGCGCCCGCGCCAGGCGCTCTCGTGAAGTGAGCTCAGTCATTCCGACAACCTCCCAGACAGCTTACAGCCGACAGCTCACAGCTAACAGCGAGCAGCATGAAGCACCGCGGTTCAGCACGGCGTGTGCCACCGTGAGCTATCGGCCGCCCCCAAGGACAGTGCCGTTCGCTGTCGCCCGCGAGCTGTGGGCTGTCGGCTGTTAGCTGGTGGCTTGTTTCTCCAGCCGGATCGCCTCGTCGCCGCAGATTTCGCGCAGCCGGTTCAGTAGTTCATCATCGGTCTTGACGCCGCGGGGGGCGCGTGACTGGATGCGCACCACGAAGTCGCCGGGGCGGGCCAGTTCGAACACCACCGGACTATCCCCCGGATATGCGGCCAAAACGCCGGCGAGTTCATCCAGGCGGCCTTCGCGCAGCGCATCCAGGTTGAGTCGAATCCGCAACTGGGCTTTGGCGCTATCCACCGCGGCGTCCAGCGGCCGGGCTTCGTTCACCACCACGCGCGGCTTCTGGTTTTCCTCGTGCCGCACGCGGCCCTTGATGAGCAGGGCGGCGTCGGGCTTCAGCACGCTCTGCATTTGCAGGTAGGCTTGCGGGAACACCAGCAATTCGGCGGAGCCCCGCAGGTCTTCGAGTTGCGCGCTGGCCCAGAGGTCCCCTTTCTTACTGGGTTTCACGCGCAAGCCGCGCAGAATCCCCGCCAGCGTCACGGGCGCTTCGTGCGCCATTTCCTCGATGGAGGACGTATCGTGCCGGGTCAGCGCGCCCAGGCGCTGCATATACTTTTCCAGAGGATGCCCCGTCACGTAAAATCCCAGGACTTCCTTTTCGGCCGCCAAGCGCTCCGCCTCGGTCCATTCGGGCACATCGGGCATGTCGAAAGGCGGCGGAGGCGGAGTGTCTGCGCCCCCGATGAATAAGCCATGCTGCCCGCTCTCGGTTTCCCGCTGCCGCTTCTGCCCGATCTCCATGGCGCGGTCGAGCACGGCCAGCAATTGCGTGCGCCGCGCGCCCAGGGAATCAAACGCTCCGGCCTTGATGAGGCTCTCGATTACACGTTTGTTCAAGAGACGCAAATCCACATGCTCGCAGAATTCCACCAGGTTATCGAAGCGCCCCAGCTTCTGGCGCGCCTCCACCACCGATTTGATTGCCGTTTCGCCCACGTTCTTGATGGCTGTCAGGCCAAAGCGGATGGCGTTGCCGGCGGGCGTAAAGGCCAAGTCGCTCGAGTTGACGTCGGGGGGCAGGATCCCGATGCCCATGTCCTTGCACTCGGCCAGGTAGCGCGTGAGCTTGTCCTGGTTGCCGATTTCCGAGGTCAGCAGGGCCGACATGAACTCCACCGGATAGTGCGTTTTCAGGTAAGCCGTGTGGTAGGCCACCAGCGCATAGGCGGCGGAATGCGACTTGTTGAAGCCGTAGCCGGCGAACTGCTCGACTAGATCCCAGAGCTTCTGCGCTTTGGTTGCGGAAACGCCGTTCTGGTGCGCGCCCGCCAGGAATTTCTCCTTGTTCGCCACCATCTCTTCAATTTTCTTCTTGCCCATGGCGCGGCGCACCACGTCGGCTTCGCCCAGGGTAAAGCCCCCCACCTTGTTGAAGATTTGGATCACCTGTTCCTGGTAAACGATGACGCCGTAAGTTTCTTCCAGGATGGCCTCAAGCTGCGGGAGTTCGTAGGTGACTTTGCGCTTGCCCGAGCGGCGGTTGATGAAATCATCGACCATGCCGCCCTGGAGTGGCCCGGGCCGGTAGAGGGCGTTCAAAGCCGTCAGGTCCGCGAGACGGGTGGGTTTGACGCGGCGGAGAATTTCGGTCATGCCGCGACTTTCAAACTGGAAGATGCCCGACGTCAGGCCTTTGCTGAGCAGTTCGTAGGCGGCGGGGTCGTCCAGGGTCAACGACTCGAGGTCCAGTTTTTCGCCGCGCGTCTTTTGAATCAGCTTCACGCAATCGTCGATGACCGTGAGCGTGGTGAGCCCCAGAAAATCCATTTTCAAGAGGCCGATTTTCTCCAGGTCATCCATCGCGTACTGGGTGGTGATTTCATCCTTGTTGCTCTTGTGGAGGGGAACGATTTCCTGGAGCGGCCGGGGCGAAATCACCACCCCGGCGGCGTGCGTGGAGGCGTGGCGAACAAAGCCCTCGAGGTGCGTCGCCACCTCCAACAGGTCGGCAATGCGCGCATCGGTTTTCAGAAGCTGTGCCAGCTCCGTCGATTGCGTCTGGGCCTCTTTCAGAGTGATGTCCAGCGTGTTGGGGATGAGCTTGGCGATTTTGTCGGCTTCCGCGTAAGGCATGTCGAGAGCGCGGGCGGCGTCGCGAATGACGGCTTTGGCCCCCATGGTGCCGAAGGTGATGATCTGGCTGACGTTTTCGCGTCCGTACTTTTTGGTGACGTAGTCAATGACCTCGCCGCGGCGCCGCTGGCAAAAATCGATGTCAATGTCCGGGAACGAAACACGCTCGGGATTGAGGAAGCGCTCGAAGAGCAATTCGTTCTGAAGCGGGTCCACGTCGGTGATGTGCAGCGAATAAGCCACCAGACTGCCGGCGGCCGATCCGCGCCCCGGGCCCACCGGAATGCACTGCTCGCGGGAGAAGCGGATGAAGTCCCAGACGATCAGGAAATAACCGGCAAATTTCATCTGCTTGATCAGGGCAAGCTCGCGCTCCAGGCGCTCTTCGTAGGCTTCCAGGGGATACTTCAGGCGGCCCGCGGCTTGCATGCGATCCAGCCGCTCGCGGCGGCGGGCAAAGCCTTGGCGCGTGACGCGTTCAAAATAACTATCGGGTGTATCGCCGGCGGGAACCTCGAAGTGCGGGAAGACGTGCCCCGTGGTTTCCAGGTGCAGATTGCAGCGCTCGGCGATTTCCAGGGTGCGGGCCAGGGCCTCCGGCACCTCGCGGCCAAAGACCGCCGCCATCTCTTCATAAGTTTTGAAAAAAAACTCGTTGGTGCGAAACTTCATGCGGTTGGTGTCGCTCATGGTCTTGCCCGTCTGGATGCAAACCAGCACTTCCTGAGCGCGCGCGTCCGCCGCAGTGATGTAATGCGTATCGTTGGTGGCCACCAGGCCGATGCCCGTCTCGTGCGAGAGCTGCACCATCAGGGGGTTGATGCGCTTCTCTTCCTCCATGCCCTGGTCCTGGAGTTCCAGAAAGAAACTCCCCTTGCCGAAAATATCACGCAGATCGTAAGCCGATTGGCGCGCCACCTCGTAGCGACCGGAAGCCAGGGCCACCGCCACTTCACCGCGCAGGCAGGCGGAAAGCCCGATCAGGCCGTCGGCGTGCCGCGCCAGCAGGTCCTTATCGATCCGCGGCTTGTAGTAGTAACCCTCGATGTAGGCCGAGGACGCCAGCTTGACCAGGTTGCGATAGCCGCGCTCGTTTTCGCACAGCAGGACGAGATGGTTGGGACGGTCAGTGTCGGCGGCGCGCTCAAAGCGGCTGGCCGGGGCCACATAGACTTCACAGCCGATGATGGGTTTGATGTTGCGCTTCTTCGCCGCCTCATAAAACTTGACGGCCCCGAAGAGGTTCCCGTGGTCGGTTATCGCCACGGCAGGCATTTTCAGGCTGGCAGCGCGGTCCATGAGCTTTTCGATTTCGCACGCGCCGTCGAGAAGACTGTAATCGGTATGGAGATGCAGATGAACAAAGTTTTCGGAAGTCATTCAGGAAGATTGTAGCAGAAAACGCTTCCCGCGGGCGGCCGTTGTGGGGCATGAATTACCAGTCATCAGCCGATGCCATCACGTCCGAAAGGGAGGGGGGGCGCTTCGGTCATCAACCGAAGCGCCCATTTGGTTTTGGCAACTGTGTACTTCAAGGCTTGCAGCAATCTGGGGGAGGTTGCGGAGGATCACCCGTAGCTTATTAATTGTCTGTCCGATTTTCACCGCCAGGGTACCTCCGCATATAATATTCAGAGACTATAAGAAAAGGCTCTTCCAAAATCTGTTCAATTTTGCTCACTTTTCAAAAAAAAGACATTCTGTCTATGCGGCCGGGCTTGCGTCCACAGAGTCACTATCCTTTGGTTCAATAACGAACCCCGTCGCTATTTGAAGGTGTGTAGCGCAAGCCGTGCAGACATGCAGTGCGGAGCTTTGGAGTGCGGCAGATGGCTGCCGCTTTGGCACCAACCAGCTTGCTGGCTGGGGATTGTGATCCCGGCTGAAATTCCCGCGAGCAAGCTCGCGGTGAGGAAAAGCGGTAGCAAGCTGCCGCACTCCAAAGCTCCGCACCACGGGCACAAATTGTACCGGTCGGCGATAGAGCTGCCGGCAAGCGCACCGTCACTTTCTTTCGAAGGGCGTATTCAGGCGCTCCTGGACCCACTGTTTATCGATGACAAGGTGGTACTGGTCGTGCCGCATGGCCCGCGGGTTCGGCACCTTTAGTGCTTCCTGGTAGCGCGCCACGGCGTCAGCTCGACGCCCGAGCAGGTCCAGGAGGTGCCCTTGCCACACGAGCGCGGCGAAGCCCCAATCAGGATCACTTGGCGCCACACTGGCCATCGCTTCGAGCGCTTCCGGATAATGACGGCCGTCATAGAGCAACAATCCCAATTTGAACCAGACTCCTCCATCCTGAATCTTCAACTCACGCGCCTGCCGACAAACCTTCAAGGCTTCGTCTCCGACTCCTGTCCAGGCCATCTGGCTGATCTTCGCCTCCAACTCGGCCGAGGGAGAGGGTTCGGCCAAAGCGACCGCATGATCCGGGTCGATCACCACTTCCTTGAGCGGGGATTGCCCCGGGAACTTCAGCGCGTCCAAATCGGCCAGGCGATCGGTCTGGGCGCGCTGCTCGGAGCCGTCCTCGAACCGCGCCGCCACGCTTACGGGCATGCGCATTTTGCCTAATCGCTCCACGCGCACGGTGCAGTCGAACGCGTTGCCCGCCGGCGTGCACTCCTGCCCGGCCACGCGGTAGGCGGCATTGCCGGACGAGCGCACCCACTCATCGAAGAACCAGCCGAGGTCCTGCCCGCTCTCGACTTCCGCAATCCTTTGGAACTCGCGCCAGCCGAGTTGCCTCCCGGCGTATTCCTTCAGGCATCGGCGATAAACCTTGGCGAAGATTTCCGTGCCGATGACCGACTCCAGGGCATTAAGGAATGCGATGCTCTTGCCGTGCTCCACGATATTGTTGAAGTCCCAGTGAATGGCGGCTTCCTGCTCAGGGGTCACGTCCATGGTCGTGTCAATTCCCTGCTGCACCCCGCTCACGTAATTCTGTTCCAAGGCGCCCGTGCCGCCGGTGATGTCGCGTGCCCGCCGATATTCATGATCGGCATGAAGACCGAGCCCAATCATTAACCACGTAAGGTCATCCGGACCCTGCGCCAGGACATAGTTGGACCAGTACATGTGGCCGATCTCATGCGCCGTGATCCAGCGCCAGAAGGGGTCTGGCCGCTCGCTGAAGCGCTCCTGCCCATGAATGACGACCAGGCCGGTGGCAGGGGGATACCCTCCCGCCGGGTAATTCATGCCCGGAACGATGGACAGCGAGCCGTGGGGATAAAAACCGAGCTGCTGGCGGTAGAAGCCGATCACATCAACCGCCGTTTTCAGCAGCAATTCAGCGCAGGGCCGCCCGGCCGCGGTGAAGACGGCGCGCACCCGCACGTCCCCGGCATCAGCCTCGGCACTCTCGTATCCTTTCCCGATAAACAGCCCGAACATGCGAGCGCCCTCCGCCACGTACTTCCCGGCGTGTGGATCGTATCGGCCACTTGTGGCTACGGCGTAGCCTTCCGGCGCCTGGAGACGCACTTGGTAGTCGTCGAGTGTCCCGAAGCCCCACCAAAGCTGAGGGCTCAGGTAAGAAGTGATAGCGCTTCCGTTCTTCGGGTCGAGCTTCCAGGGGGTCCCAAAGTCGATGGAGAGTTCGATCTCGCCGCCGGGCCTGACATCTTTCGGCAGGTCGTAGAGCGCCACGCTGTATTTTCCTGGCGCGCGCTCAGCGGGAACGCCGTTGGCCCTTACCCGCACAACATTGCCATACCATTGCAGGGCGATACGGCCAATGGGCCGCTGCGTGTCATTGCGAAATCGAATGGTCTCCGTACCTTCCAGGCGCGCGGGATCGGGGACGAACTTCATGTCGACGGAATAGTGGGCCCGCGGCGGGGCCACCGGGGCCCAGAACTCCGTGCGCGCCCAACCCAGAGTTGTGAACAGGAGAATAAATCCGAATGTCCGCATCATGCCCTCCTTGAACCAGCTTGCGGCGCTGAGCGTCAGAGCGGCGTGGGTCCGAAGCAAGGCTGTGGGACTTAACCGCAGCGTCCCTACGCAACTCCTCGCGGATTCTCTGCCTGATTCGTCGAGCAGTCAATGGGAATGGGAAACGCCCGACATTTGGACCCGGCCCGGGGGGAGTTCAAAGGTGCCGTCTTTACTATGGCAAAGAAAAGGCGAAAGCCAAGCACATGCCACGAGACGATTAGGGGAACCGAAAGCTGACGGGCAAACCCAGCAAATCTTGACAAACCTAACGTGTGACTGTACCCTGGATGTGTTGCGGATATACTCTGGATGTGTCGTGGATATACGCGGCTACTGTTTAAGCGCCGGCGCGTGCCAAAACACTGGAGCAAACCAAAGAGTGTTCGTGTTCGACTTGGATGGAATATGAAGAAGAAGCAAAAACCACTTGATATGATTGCCTCAATTATCGAGGAATCGCTTCGCGATCTCCCCAAAGAGGAACGACTGGCGAAACTTAAGGCGGCTAACGATGAAGCTTCGCGTGTCATTTCTTCTTATAATCACTCACCATCTGATAGAACAGAGCGGCCGCGACGCGCCGCTTCTCTACATCCTTGACATCTAACCCATCAAGAATTATTCGGCTGAAGCTCTCGAAATCCTCATGTTTGGCAAATTCTTCAATGGCCCGCCGAACTTTTGATATTCCACGGCGACTTTCCACATCAGGTATAGCCCTTTTCTTTGTGCGCGTTTCCTCTCGAAAATGTTTTGAAATTTCTTCGCTGTCCATATTCAGGCTCTGAGAAACCCCGTCCTGGTCGGCCGCGTTTTCCGTTGCTAATTGGAACACACAAGCCAGGGCTAGTCAATGCCGAGGCTGGGAGTAGGTTAGTTTGGTCCCCATTAAGTCCGGCGGACCTTCAGCCGCGGCCCTTGCCCTCTGCGCCCGCCTTGGGGGTGGGTTTTGCGGGGGTTGCGGGCGGAGCGGCGGTGGTGGATTCCTTACCCTTGTGAGGGGATGAAGGTGGCGCCGATTCCCTGCCTTTTTTGCGAGGATGGGCTGAGGGAAGCTCCGATGGCGTTTCCTTCCCTTTTTTCGGCGAGGGAGTGGGGTGTGGCGGCGGTGGTTCTTTGATGCCGGCCAGCTCGCGCATCACTTTCATGAGCTGCGAGTGGGACTTGATTTTCCCGTCCAGTTGCTGGGCGAGGATCTTGGAGATGATGCGGTCAAACTCCGGGCCGGGCTTAACCCCCATGGACTGCAATTCCGTGCGGGGCAGGTGGGAGAGAATCTCCGGGAACTTGAACAGAAAACTCTTAATACGGTTCTGGACTTTGGCGCTCTTGGTGTTGACGAGCAGGTAGAACAGCAGCGGCTGGGGGTGCGGCGAAAGGATGGTGTAAACCTGGCTAGGCAAGTTGGCTCGGGCGCCGCCCAGCACCCGCTCGAGTTTCTTGGCGTCGGCCTCGAGGCCCAGCGCCAACTTCATGGCCTTATTTTCCCCGATGATCCTTTTGCCTAAGCGGGCCTTTTCCTCGCCTCCCAGTTTCTCCACCAGGCAATGGAAATTCAGCAGGAAGGGGTCAGCGCCCGGAGCGTTCTGGAGCACGTTGTGAATGCGCGCAAAACGGTCGTAAGAGAGGTGCACCGAGGCGAGCTTCTTATCCAGGCCACCCAGGATTTTCCGGTCCGAGAGCAACTTGAGAACGCGCCCGGGCTGATCCTCGTGCAGAATGGCGGCCAACTCTCGCGCCTGCTGGTTCGCATCCAGCCGTTCCCAGGCGCCCGCTTCCAAGGCGGCGGCGAACCAGCGCTGGGTGCGCTCATCGGGCTTGAAATCGAGCCGCAATCCCAGACGCAGCAACCGATAGATGCGCGCCGGATCGTCAAGAAAACCGCGGGATTGAAGGGCGCGAATTTCGCGCCGCTCGATATCGCCGGCCCCGTTGGTCGGGTCGAGGAGCAAACCGCGGGAGTTCGGGTGGAGCGAGACGGCCATGGCGTCAATCGCGAAATCGCGGCGCTTCAAGTCCTCAAAGATCGTGGCGGTGCGAACCTCCGGCCGCTGACCAGGGCGCAAGTACGATTCTTCCCGGCACATGGCCAACTCGGCGCGCACGCTACTCGAAAAAAGCAGCTCGGAGGAGTTAAGGTGTTCGTCAAGCCTTTGGTATTCCAGCGCCAGGGGCACCTCACCGGCTGGTCCGCGGGCGCCGCGGCCGGGTTTCATGCCCTTGGTGCCGGGCAGCGCGCGGAGGATGCGTTGCGGAGGACCCTCCACGGCAAAGTCGAGGTTGCGCACGACCTGCTGGCCATAGGTGAGATCGCGCACCGCGCCACCCACCAGGTAAAGGTTTAGTCCCTGCTCGGCCGCCAGGCGGCTGATCAGCGTCAGCACCGCAAACTGTTCCGGGGAGAGCCGGCTTTCCATCAGGAAGTTATAGTCGCTCATAGCGTTCGGCTTCCAGCGTTCTCCCGGGCCTCAGCTTCAGGCTCGAGGATGGTGGGATTGATATATTTCCTTTAACCGTTCCTTCAGCACGTGCGTGTAAATCTGGGTCGTGGAAAGGTCACTGTGGCCTAACATCAGTTGAATCGATCGCAAATCCGCGCCGCGCTCGAGCAAGTGCACGGCAAACGAATGCCGGACCAAGTGTGGAGTGATCCCGTTCGCCAGCCCGGCGCGGCGTCCATAAGCCGCCAGGATTTTCCAAAAACCCACGCGCGAAAGCGCTCCCCCCCGGCGGTTCAAGAAAAGCCAAGGCGGGTTGCGTTCTCCAGCCAAAGCGGCGCGTCCGGCAAGAAGGTATGCCTCCACAGCGCGCAACGCAGATTTGCCCACGGGAATCAGGCGTTCCTTGCTGCCCTTTCCCAGGCACCGAATGATGCCCAACTCCTTATCGATATCCGCTACGCCCACATGCACCAGTTCCGACACTCGCATCCCTGTGGCGTAAAGCAATTCCAGCATGGCCTTGTCGCGAAGTCCCAGGGGTGTGGACACATCCGGCTGGGCGAGCAGTTGGTCAACTTCTTCTGGCGAAAGATACCAGGGCAGTGACTGGTCAAGCTTGGGACCTTCGATTTCCGCAGTGGGATCGACCGCCAGCCGACCTTCCCGTACCAGAAACCGGAACAGGTTGCGCACGGAGACGAGATGCCGGGCCACCGAACGTGCCCCCAGGCCGCGATCGTAAAGCTCCTTGAGAAAGCCACGGATGTCGTCACGGTTGACCGCCGCTGGGGATTTTCTCAGGCGATGAAGGAACGTCGAAAATTCGGCGAGGTTGCGGCGATAACTCTCCATGCTATTAGCCGCCAGGCCTTTCTCCACACGCGCAAAATCAAGAAACAAATGCACTTCTGGGATAAGGGGGGCGTGTGGCGGGGCAGGAAGAGGGGACATCGTGTCTTGTGGGGAGCCCTTAGCGGGCGGGGGCACGGCGGCGTGAGTTGTCCGTACAGGCGCTCGACGAACCTGGTCGCGACTCGGCATGCTGGCCTGACTGGAACGAATCGTCAATTGTGTACCACACAAGAGCGGTTGGACGATGTGCAGTAGTCCTCCCCAGCCGGGCGCGGGGGGTCAAGAGTCTTCTCCATCATTATGATGTTAAGAGGTTTTTCTTTCAAGCGATTAGGAGCTTTCCTCAAAATTTGCGCCTCAACTCGCCGTTGAAAAGCTTGACAGGCCCGACCCGCGCCCTATACTAGCACAAGCTATTTTCAGTGGCCAAGCAGCTTTTAACAAAAAGATTGCGGCCAGGTAAAGAAATATCACTTGTGAGAACCGATCCCAGCTCAACTCGGAAGCGCGTGGTCGTTCGGAAGCTCGATAAAGGACTCGTCAAGGGATTTCTCGACCCCAAGGGCTACCTTGCCAACGAGGTTGAGGTGCTGGACCGCGAAGGGCGGCTGGTGCGTGTCCCCATGTCCGAGATTAAAGGCGTGTTCTTCGTCCGGGACTTTGACGGCAATCCGGACCGGGCCGAGCGGAAAATCTTCCGCAGTCGCCCCAGGCTGGCTGGGCTCTGGGTGCGGGTGACCTTCAAGGACACCGAAGTTCTGGAGGCGCTCCTTCCCAATAACCTTCTGGAGCTTGATCCGCGAGGGTACCTGGTAACTCCTCCGGACGTCTACTCGAACAACCTCCGGATTTTCATTCCCCGCACTGCATTGACCGAAATGGAAGTCTTAGGCGTAATATCCGATGGAGTGGTCAGACGCATGTCGCAACGCGCCGCCCAAGCTCGGCTCACCGCCACGGCGGAGCAACAGTTTGGCCTTTTTGCCGCAACCCATCCCCCCGAGAAGAAATAGAGGTGGAGTATGCCATTATCGCAGAACCTGAATCGCCGCCATTTTCTCCAAGCCTCGGCTGTAGCAGCGGGGCTGACGTTCGATACCGTTCCTCTGAAGGCGCAGATGGAAGCGGGCGGACCCGCCCAACTGAAACCCGCCGCGGGTGGATTGCCCGCCGGACGAATCGGAAAACTCGAGGTGACTCGCCTGATTTGCGGGGGGAACCTCTTCAGCGGGTTTGCCCACAGTGGAGAACTGCTTTACGTTCACAGCCTGCTACAACATTACTTCACGGACGCCAAGATCCTGGAAACCTTGCAATTGTGCGAGGAGAGCGGGATCAATACCACCATCCTTCGCACCGACGAGCAGATCGTCCGCGTCATGAAGCGCTACCGCAAAGAGCGCGGCGGGAAAATGCAGTGGATCGCCCAGACCTATCCCACACCCGACAACCTGAAAGAGAACATCCAGCTTGCCATCGACAACGGCGCCGTGGGGGCGTTCTGCATGGGTGAACATGCGGAAGAAGTTTTCGTGAAACCCGGCCAGGGCGAACTGATCGGGGAGGTCGTCGCGTTCATCAAGCAGAACGGTCTGGCGGCCGGGGTGGGGTCCCATCTGCTGGAGCTTCCCATTATGTCTGAGCAGCAGAGATTTAACCCGGACTTCTATTTCAAGACCTTCAACACGGTAGGTTACGCCACCGATGACACGCACGACGTGACAGCCTTTATGAAGACTACCCAGAAGCCATGGATCGCCTTTAAGGTTTTGGGCGCAGGCCGCGTGCTGCCGGAGGATGGCTTCGACTTGGCGTTCAAGAGTGGTGCGGATTTCATCAATGTGGGGATGTACGATTTCCAGGTGGAATCCAACGTATCGATGGCCCGCGACGTCGTGAAGCGCCATGCGCAGCGCGACCGCCCTTGGGCGTGAGGTTGAAGCGGGTAGTCCAGAGTTGTTCCGCCTTTGCTACTGCTCTTCTTGATCTTGCTCTAGCACGATTCCCGTATAAACCGCGGGCGAAAAGCGGTTGCTGCTGCTCCTGCACTCCAAAGCGGGCAGCGCCCGCAAGTTCACGGCAGGTCCTCATTGGGATGGAACGGTTGCTTGCACGGGGGGCAATTCCATCCGTTGATGAATGGCGTAAAGGACGAGTTCCAAGCGGTCGGAAACCCCGACCTTATCGTAGATGGTGCGGAGATGGTTCTTGACGGTCTGCTCGGAAATGGAGAGGTGATTGCTGATTTCCCGGTTACGCCAACCCTGCATCAAGTAGCTGATGATGGTCTTCTCCCGGCGGGTTAGGGTATCGACAGGGCGAAGCGGCTTGTTGGCATGCGTCTCGAGGAGTTTAGCCATGGTGGAAACTTGCCGCTTGGGAATCCACGTCTCCCCATCGGTAACGCGCCGGGCGCACTTGACGAAGAGTTGCGGGTCAACCGTCTTGAGAATCACCCCGGCGGCGCCATTGCGAACATGGCTCATCGCGGATTCGTCAGATGGGGAGGAAGCGGTGGCGACGACCTTACAATGGGGAGCCACCTTGTGCACCGCGGAGATCAGGTTGTCGCCGCCTTCGGCGAGGACTTCTTCCTGGATGAAAACCAAATCAGGCTGAAAGGTTTTCGCCCCCGCCAAGACCTCGGCGGGATTGTCAGCTTCCGCTACCACACGGAGGTCATCCTCAACGGCAAATAGCTTCTTGAGGCCAAGCCTGAATACGCCCTCCCGATCAGCAATGAGGACGCGTATTTTTCCTTTTGAATGCCGGACTGTTTCCATGGGTTCATCCCACATCAATCGCATTGAGCGGGCCCCTGCCGGGACCCTGAACTGCGAACGCGAAGTGCGATCATAGTCTACTTGGGATGTGTTTTGCGAGAAATTTCGCGGCGGCGGGAAGTGCTCGTCAATTGCGCGCAGGGGAACGCTTGCCTCCCGATCCTGTCCGACGCACGGGACGCAACTCGTACTCATCGATGACCGCACCGATCCCCCGAACTTGCCCGTGCTGGTTCCATCTCACTACCCGTCCCTGACACAAAAGCTCCAATGGAACTTTGGTCACCTCGGGGGGAAGCACCACCTTGATCATGACGGAGGTTGTCCGGTGGAGGCGCATGGGGATCTCGATGAATAATCCGCTACCGCTAATGTTGTCGGTTTTGCCCACCGCTCGTTTGGTGCTTCCGGCGCGACTCTTCCACTGGATTTCCGCCGGAAGTTCCATCTGAATTCTCTGGCTTGCTCGTCGTTGATTTATAGGCATGGCGATTCCCCATGATCCGTCTATTCGATAAGCTTAACCTGTTTCCAGCCGCCTCGCAAGGGTTGGCGAGGGTAACGTCGTTGACTTTCTGCTTGCGCGGGCGAAGAAGCTGCATACCGAGGTGCGGGAACGGCGTTCCCCTGATGGTTCACCCCGGTATGCGCTATTGCTGCCACTACCCAAAAGCCCATCCCCGTATAACCGGGGGCGGACTCCCTCCCGGTAGCTGGAAGCCGCGCTTTCTGCCTGTGCGGCTGACCCAGCTCCTTTTGCCTTACCCACCACTCGAGAGGCAAGGCAGGATTGAATCGAATCTACCCGATTGTCCCGCCTCGGCCAAGGTCACGGCTGTACTGGTACTTTCGTACTAAGAGCAGGAGTCAGAAGTCAGGAGTCAGGAGCCAGAAGTCAGAATTCTACATTTGGGATATAAGCTCGAGGTGAATTAACTCCTGGCTTCTGGCTCCTAGCTCCTGACTCCTGGCTTCTGTGTTACGCTTGCACATGTAGTAGACGGCGAAATCAGGAGTCAGAAGTCAAACGCCAGGAATTAGCATTCGATTCGAAAATAAATCCTGAATCCCGAATTCTGACTCCTGACTTCTGCCTTCCGGCTCCTGACTTCTCTCACAGGGAGATCATTATGAAACTCGGCGAATTGGCAGCCCAACTTGCATGCCAACTGGAGGGCCCGGAGGATTTGGAAATCAACGGGGTGGCAGGAATGGACGAAGCGAATGCCGGCGAAATCACTTTTCTTTCCAACTCCAAATACCTGCCGAAGCTGCACACCACGCGCGCCGGGGCGATTATCGCCGGTCCGGACGTGGGCACGCTGGGCAAACCGACGTTGCGTTCCGGCGATCCCTACATGTCATTTGCTCGGGCGCTGGAGGTTTTCTATCCACCGCAAAGGCCGCCGGCGGGAATTCATCCCACTGCCGCGATCGCCCCGGCGTGAAGCTGGGGCGCAATCCCTCCATCGGTCCCTATGTGGTCATCGAAGCCGGCGCGGAGATTGGCGACGATTGCGTGCTCAAGGGCTTCGTCATGATTTACCCGGGAGTGAAAATCGGCGATCGATTCCTGGCGCACTCGCACGCCGTGGTGCGGGAGAACGTCCGCATCGGCAACGACGTGATCCTTCAGAACGGCGTGGTGATTGGCGGCGATGGCTTCGGTTTCGCGCCGCGCCCGGATGGGACGTTTTACAAGATCGTGCAGGCCGGCACCGTCGTCGTCGAAGACGGCGTGGAAGTCCAGTGCAACAGTTGTATTGACCGCGCCGCCGTGGGTGAGACGCGCCTGCGCCGCGGCGTTAAGGTTGACAACCTAGTACAGGTTGCCCATGGGTGTGATATCGGTGAAAATTCCCTGCTCTGTAGCCAGGTGGGAATCGCCGGCAGCGCCAAGCTCGGGCATAATGTCATCCTGACCGGACAGGTGGGCGTGGCCGGGCATTTGACCATCGGCGACCACGTGATTGCCACGCCGCAGACCGGCGTGCCCAACGACGTCCCACCTCGCACCACGATTTCCGGTTCCCCCGCCGTCGACCACGAGGTTTGGCTGAAAGCCTCGGCGGTTTACAGGCGCTTGCCCGAAATGTACGCGGCCTACCGCAAGATGAAAGGCCTCCTCGAAAAAGAAAAGCCCTAGCCCCTCGATAAAGAAAGTCTTTGCTCAGCGTCCACCAAGCGCCTGCAAAGAATCCCCGAATTGGGAGGAACCCCGATCAATGCTGGTCAACGTAAACGTCACGAAACTGCACCCCGCAGCTCTCAAGCCTAACTATGCGCACCGCGGCCCCTTCGGCGATTTGGCCGCCGATGTTTCGGCCTTGGAGGCGGCAGAATTGGCCCCCGGCGAAATCAAGGCCATTTGCACGGGTCTTGCTTTCGAGTTTCCCCCGGAATTCGGCGCCCTCGTCGAGGATCGCTCCGGATTGGCTTTGAAGGGAATCTGCACGCTGGCCGGCGTGATCGATCCCGGCTACCGCGGCGAGTTGAAAGTTGTCCTGATTAATATGGGCAAGGAACTTTTTCGAATTAAAGCCGGCGATCGAATCGCTCAATTGCGGATTGTCCGGCGAGTGGAAGTGGAGTTCTCCGAGGTCGATTTCGTCTCCCCCACAGAACGCGACGCGCGCGGATTTGGAAGCACGGGAACGTAAAGCCAACCCGCGTTATTCATCAAAACGATGACCGGAGTGGGGACTTAAGAACGTTTCACACAGAGTTCACGGAGTGTTCTATCTTTAAAACTGCCGAACCACTTGATCACAGAGGGCACGGAGAAGATCTCGGAACCTCTCGGTGATCTCTGTGCCGTATCTCTGTGAACTCTGTGCGAAATTCTTCTTCTCCGCGCATTGGATAAAAACAAATTCATGAATAGTCCGGACTAGGCCTTTTCCGCGGCCGGCTCCGCCTCGCTCACCGGCCATTCATCCGGATCGAGGCCTTTCAGGACGGCTTGGCGCGTCAGATCGATGAGCTCGCGCCGTGTCTCAAGAGTGAAATCCTGGGCCGAAATGGGATCCTGGATAGTGATGCGGACCCAGCCGGGGTGAATCACAAACTGACCTTTCGGCATGATCTTACGCGCGCCCGAAACCGAAATCGGAACGATGAGCGCGCCGGCTTTGATGGCCATAACGAACAGGCCTTTCTTGAACGTTTGAAGGCGGCCATCGGGGCTGCGCGTGCCTTCCGGATACGCCATAAAGGAGTTCCCCGCCTTCAGGGCTTCCACCGCTTCCTCGACCGCAGCGATAGCTCTCTCGCGGTTCTTGCGATCGACAGGAATGAAACCGCGATAAACCATTGCCGGTCCCAGAATCGGCACGCGGAAGAACTCTTGCTTGGCCATCACCAGAACTGGCGGGAGGATGGAAATCACCGCCGGTGGATCACAGTTACTCTGATGGTTGGGCATGTAGATGGCCGCCCGGCCGTGGGGAATTTTTTCGAGTCCGTGGACCTCCAGGCGAACGCCGGAGAGCCAGAGCGCTAACCGGGCGCCCGTTATGCCCACCTGATAGAGTTTGTCGGTGGTCTTCGCGAGCCAGGCGTAAATCAAAACCGGCAAGCCGACGACAAAGATATAAAGAAGCGTGACGAACGTGACAAAGATTGCGCGGATCATGGTTTTCCTGGGGATGAGTTGGTAATGCCCTCGAGCCACCCTTCACGCACCCGCACCTGGCCGGGGCCGGCCTGCGGGTCTTCCGCAACTTGCATGGTGATTTGCGGGTTCACGCCAATCCGGAATTTGAGGATGCGGGTTTGGCCCTCCCGCGCGATCTGAAGTTCCACGTCCTGGCCGGGCCGCCAGAGGGGCAAAGTGGGATTGGGCCCCGCGGGCAGCAGGTTCCCATTCTCCATCATCAGTACGTCTCCCGGCTGTAATCCGGCGCGTTGCGCATCGCTTCCGGCGTCAACCGAATCGACTTGCAGCAGCCCGCCGGCGTTCCGGGATGCGGAAAAGCCTTGCACCGGTAATTCCGTCACATGCGTGGCGAGGCGCAATCCGGCATATCCCAGGTAGGTAGAGTAATCGAGTTCCTGCGTTCCCCGCACATAGTCCCGCAAGAATTGGTTCGTATCAAATACGGGCGCTAGCTGGGCGATGATCGCGCTGAGGTCCTCGAGGGTATAAAAGCGGCCCTGGCGCGCAAAATCCTGGTTGAGGCGGCGCATCACGTCATCCAGCCCTGCCTGGTTATCGCTCGCGTGGCGGATACCCAGATCCACTAAGTAGCCCAGCAATTCCCCTTTGTTGTAATACGAAATGCTGCGATCGGGACGATTGTAATCGGAGTATTTCTCCAGCCACGCTTCCCGGCCCGCCGTCTCGACACTCTGGGAGCGGCGCGCGCTGTGGTTCTGCAGCACTTGGATGGCGCCCGCGACGCGCGCATAAAACGTCTCCCGATCGATAAGGTCCGCGCGCAGCAGCACCAATTGTGCGTACGTGCTGGTGACGCCCTCGCACAGCCACAGGTCCCGCGTGTCGTTGCCGTTGACGTAGTCCACAGGCTCCAGGGACTGGGGACGAATACGTTTGACGTTCCATGCGTGAAAGAACTCGTGGGCCACCACACCTTCCAGGTAGCCTTTGTTTTCACGAATCGCGGAAGCCGGGATGGCAATGGCCGCTCCATTGCGATGTTCCATGCCGCCTGTCGACCCGCCATCGTGCGGGAAATGCAGGATGAAGGTGTATCGCCTGAAAGGAAGGTCCTGCATCAGATGGGTTTCTTCCGTGGTGATCTTTTGAAGGGAGTTCAGAATGCGGTCGGGCGAATAATCGGCGCGGTCGGCGTCGATGATTAGGCGGATCGTGGCGTGTTTCACTTCGGCTGTGGATGCTCCCGCCGGGGTAAAATCCTGCGGGTAGGACAACTCTTCAAAATGCCCCGCCTCGACGGGGCTATCCACCAGCCTGTCGTAATTCGCGGCCGGAAACTCATTCCCATCGCCTTCCAGGAAAGTCGCCAATTTCCAGCCGCCGGGAAGCTGGTACTTGATTTGCACGGGCCGATGCCGCTCGCGAGGCAGGTATAAAAGGACCATCGCCAAATTCAGGTAGGAATGATTGCCATCCAACATGCTGTCGAAGGGGCCGTCAGTATTGGCATAAACCGAGTAGTGAAAGGTGAGGTTGGTGCAAGACCGGTTCGGTCCGCGCCAGGTGTTCAAATCCTCGCGCTCCAAATCAACGGGTTGTCCATCACAATCGCCCTTCAGGTCTTCCAGGCTCTTCACGAAATCGCGGATTTGATAAAGGCAGTTCCAGGTGGGAAGCTGAATCTCCGTACCCGCGCTCGCCTCGGGAATCTTGATCGTGACTTGCACCAAGTGGGTTTCCGGCGCGCTCAAATCGACCCAATAATGAATCGGCTGGGCCGCTTCGGCCGCGCACGGGATTAAGCCAAGCAAGACGAGAAGAAGCCAACGGCAAGGCGAACCCATGGGCCGCGGCAGAGGTCTTCGCTCGAATTCGAAGGGCAGCCCATGTGGGTTCGAATTTTCAGCGTAGCTGGCAGTCGAACGGTCATCGAGCAAGTTAGTCTTGGGCGTTACTGGCAACAGGCGCGAAGCGAGAGTCATGAGTCGGCACGCCAAGAATCGATTTCGGTCCTCAGAGGCGCGTCCATCACTATAACACTTCGCGGGTTCGAGACGATTCCACAACTCAAGAAGGATTTCACCACAGAGACACCGAGGTCACGGAGAAAAGACTCGGCAAACAACCGGGGGTCAAAAAACTAAGGAACCCTTGCCCCTACCCGCGTAAGCAGAAGTGGTCTTCTCCGTGCTCTCTGTGTCTCCGTGGTGAATCTTCTTTCAGCTCAAGGCGCCTGCGTTGCGCGATTCCAGCAAGCTATGCTTTCGCCCTCCAGGCAAGCACCCACGGTCAGCACGCGACTGACCGTGGGTATCCGCTGCCCGATCTAACGTGCCGCGATTCCCTGGGACCCGGCAGGAATGGAGCCGAACGAGCCGATCAGTGACCTTAACTGGAATTCGCACCGCAGCGATTGAAGCAAGAGTTAGCAAAAAAAACCCGGCGAGCAATGCCCGCCGGGTAAAACGCAAATGAATGAAAGAGCTATTGGCTGATGGCCACCCCATTAAAGGCGGCGACGCCGACTGAGTTTGACGTCGCCACAGGTGTGAGGTCGCCATATTTGTCGATGGCGAATACGCTGACGTAACCCTCGCCGCCGGCCGTGTAAATGACGGCGAGCCATTTGTGATCACGGGATACCGTTATGTCCGTCGGCGAGCCCGGCAAGGGTATCGATTTGTAGAACACCCCGCCTTGGCTGTCGCTGAAGAATATCGAGATGGCCAGCCCGGGGGAATTGCCTGTATACCACACGCTTCCCGGCCCTTTAGCCACCCAGCAGGGGGCGTTGCTGGGATACGGCGGTGTCGGCCCGACTATCGGGTAAACATTCGTGTTCGCGTCCACGATAGCGAAGCTATCGGGACTGTGGGCCGGAGTGAATCCCAGAATATCCCCCCAGAACCCGGCCCCGAGCGGCGTATTGTTCGCATTGCTGGGAAGCGTTATGGTCGTGCTCGCCCCGCTGAGCGCCCCACTGAACGCGAGCGGCAGTTGAAGGACGGACCCGGACTTCAGGGTGACAGCCGCCCAACTCTTGCCGACCACTATCTGCGCCGCCGAAGTATCAGAGAGACCGACAACGCCTCCATCAACAGTGCCCCATGGCCACCTATGACTCTCGGCGCAATTCGTGCCGACCACGAAGAGATGGTCCTCGGTGAGCGCCACAGAATCGGGCATCTTGCAGCCAGTCGCCAGGTTTATCGTAGACCCAACGCTGATGAAATCGTCAGCCCGTACCAATTGGGTGACGCTATTTGATCCGTAGTTTGCTACCGCTCCGAGATCATCCTTGAACTGTAGAATCCCAGCGTTGCCACCCGCGCCGCCATTGCCACCCGTCGGCAACATGTCCACCAAGGACAGCGAAGGCGTCCCCCCTGTATTCAATTGGAAAACGACAACATCGTTGCCGTTTGCGCTATTCGTGCTCGTGAGCACGAACATGCTATGTCCATGCTCGCCTGCAACCGCCAATGCGGCTGCAAGAAATACGGCCGCCAGCACACTGACGGCGCGACACAGATTGATTCTCAAGGTACTATTCTCCTTTGTTGGATTGGAATTCGCACTGTAGCGATGGAAGCAAGAGTTGACACTAGCAGCGGCCAGCGTTGCCCGATAAGGCGCGCGGACCCCGCATGGAGACACATATCCAGCTCGAAACTTCATGGTTCCTCCTTTTCCTTTTTGCAGTTCATTTCGCGTTGGCTGCCGGAGGGTTGGCCCCAAACCAGGATACTCCGGGACCCGAGATTTCGAATTTCCAAAGCCCATTGCGGCTGCCCCCCCCCCGCGCCACTGCCGAATCAGTTAGCACTTCCCCCATACTACGAAACCGTCATTTCCTTCTTATTGACTATGTCGCGCCGGACACGAAAATCCCCCGCCAAGATTTCAGAATTTTCAACACAACTCCGAGCTCGCAGTAAGGGAGGTCTTTGCGCGGCTGGCAAGGCGGGAAATAGTCTATAATAGCGGCCTTTACTTTGCAGGACCGGACAAAAAATTGAGGACTCGTGGCATCTGGACGCTGGTGATTTGTCTCTGGCCGACGTGGCTCCTGGCGCAACGTCCCCTTTACGTTGGCGCCTTGGGAGGAGTGGCGACGCTTTCGGGGGATGGCAGGTCGAGCATTACGGATTCCTCCGCGGCGACTTCACTCTATGATCCTAAAAACGGTGGGGCGGCCACTCTCTTCTGGGGTTGCCATATTTCAAAATACCTCAGCATTCAGGGTAATTATATCTGGAACCGTAATGATTTAAGTCTGGTTTCTACGCTGTCGAATCCTGGCGCCTCCAGTTTCTATCAGCAGCCGATGTCGAGTACGGAAAACGCGCTGATTGGGGACCTCCTGATCTATTTTCGGCCGCGGGGAAACCGGGTGAGGCCGTATCTTTCTCAGGGAGGTGGGGTGGTACACGTCAGCGGGCGCGTGAATGGCAACACGGCATCCAGCGGCAGTCTGCTGTCGCCGCCGGGAAATTCAAGCTCCACGTTCCCCGGTTCACGCACCGCCGTCGGCCTGGATGTGCGCATGGCCCGTGCCTGGTATTTCCGCTACACGTTTGGTGAGAACATCAGCCACAACCCCATCAGCGCCGAGCTCTCGCCTCCCGGGCAGCGCCTGCTCAAGAACTTCCAGAATCTCTTCGGCGTGTATCGAACGTTCTGATTATGTTTTCTTGAATGCCACATAAGGGCAATGGCCCCAATAAATGGGCGCCGGCTCGACATTTTCGCCGAGTACCCGCGCGTGGCAAATGCTGCAACAATTGAAGCATTTCGCCGATGCCCCGAGCGGCATGTGTTCCCAAAAGCTCTCAAAAACACACAGTCCGCGCCCGGCCCGGCGGGTCTCACCAAGGTGCAACAGGGGTCCGGATTGCTGCTGCCGCCGGATGAGGGCGGAGTAGGTTTTGGACTTCAGCCGCGACGGGGCGCGTTTAACGCCAGCGGCGGATTCGGTCTTTTGCGCGAGGCGCGAAAAGAACTCGTCGTCTTGTGGGGGCTTATCGCTCATTCCACTTCCTTTTGAACTGCTCTCGGGCCCGGGCCAGGAGCCGCTCGACGGCCTTCTCGGTTCTCCCCGTCGCGATCGCAATCTCGCTGAGACTCCGCCTTTCCCAATAGCGCCAAAGCAAGACAATCGAGTAGGCTTCGGGGAGGCTGGCAAGAATCTCCTGGGTCTTCTTCACCGCCCGTTGTTGCTCGATCGCCTCCTCTACGCTGTGCGGGTCGACGGGCTCAGGGCTGGAGCTTTCTTCCTCGCCAGGAACCTGAACCTCCCGCAAACGCTTCCGGTAATGGTCTTCCACTTTGTGCCGGGCGATGCCCAGCAGCCAGGCGCGGAGCGAAGATTCGCCCCGAAACTTCTCCAGGTTTTCCCACGCGGCGAGAAATACTTCCTGAACCAGATCATCTGCGAACTCGGTGTGCGGGATGAGCCGCCGCCGGACGTAGCTATAAACGTGGTCCGCATGGCGGTTGACGAATTCTGCCGTCGCCTTGCGGTCCTTGCGCAAGACCTCCAAAACCAACTGCGCATCCGATGCTTCGGGCGCCACGGGGGGGCGTGGCTGCGGCGCCGGCGCTTGCGTTTGCATGGGATCCATCGCTATATGTGTCGCTCGGGACGCAAATTTCCCCCCTGAGCAAGGTAGCAGATGCCTTGATGTCGACGGAAAATTTAGCCACGCCGACCTGTTCGCTCGATTCCAACTTGCAACTTGCCTAAAACGAGGCTTTTCCTTACCATAAAGAGGATGGAAGTGCAACTCACACCGGACCAAAAGGCATTTGTCCGTCAGGCTATTCAAAGCGGAAGGCTACACCGCGAGGAGGATGCCGTGCAGGAAGCCCTTGCCTTGTGGGAAGAACGTGAGCGCACCCGCGCGGAAATTCTCATTGCCGTCGACGAAGCGGAAGACTCCCTTGCCCGAGGCGAAGTCCGCATCATCACTCAGCAATCCATGCGCGACCTTGCCGCAGAAGTGAAGCAGCGCGGCCGGGAGCGACTGGCGGCCAAGCACTCCTCCACCCGATAATGGCGCACCGTCTGGCACCGAAGGCCGAAGCCGATCTCGACGAAATTTGGTATTACACCGCCAAGGAGAGCCAAAGCTTTGAGATTGCTGACCGCGTGGTTGATTCCATCACCGCCAGGTTTCTTCTTCTTGCCACCCATCCCCATGTGGGCCGCCGCCGCGATGAAGACTTACGCCCCGGCTTGCGTAGTTTTCCCGTGGGCGAGTATCTCATCATCTACCGCGTTGGAGCTGAGGACGTGCTGATCCTGCGCGTCATTCGCGGCAGCCGTGATCTTGAAGCCTTGTTTAGACAGTGATAACTGTTTATCGAAAAGCTGTTGTAACGCCGACACGTTCGCTAGGTCCGCGGCTTTTCGTTGTCGAGCAAGCGTCGCTCGAGACCCTGCCGGAATTTCCAATAATACAATCCCGCGCCCAGCAGAATCGTCAGCACCCCGAGCGACGATTCCTTGGGCCGCAGCGATGCCGTGTAGAAGAGCATCCAGGCGCTCGCCACGATAAAGAGGGCGGGAGCCAACGGGTAGCCCCAATTTACCACCGCGAGTTTCCTCCATCCCGTCCGCCGCCGCAGGCGAATCATCCCTGCCACTGCCAGGGCCGCAAAGAAGATCAGGGCAAAGCCGATGTAGTAAATCAGGCTCTCAAACGTCCCGGTCAATATCATCAAGACGGCTGCCAACAATTGATAGATGATGGCATACATGGGCGTTCCCCAGCGAGGGTGGATGCGCGCCGCCGTGGGGAAAAAGCAGCGGTCAACCGCCATGGCGAAATAAACCCGCGGTCCGGCGATCACCATGGCGCTGACACAGGAGAGCAATCCCACCGACATGATAGCGCTGAAAAAGTTACCTCCCCGCATCCCGAAGAGCGCGCCCGCCGAAGCCTCGCCGATCGCCACCTCGCCTTTCATTGATTCCAGGGGTAGCGCATAGATGAACGCCACGTTTAAGGCCACGTAGAAAGCGGCGACGGTGAGAGTCCCCACCACCAGCGAGGCGGGGATGGTCCGCTCGGGGGTTTTCATTTCACCGGAAACGTAGGTGGCCGCGTTCCAGCCGCTGTACGCGAACATTACGAAGATCAGCGACACCGCAAACTGCGCGGGCAAGCTGTGGGTGGAGGTTCGAATCGCATTTTGTGAGAAATGCCCCACGCTCCCGTGGCCCACGGCAAATGCGAAGCCCAGGAAAAGCAGCAGCACGCCGAGCTTGAGCGCGGTGAGAAGGTTCTGGATTTTAGCCGCCCTTCGGAGCCCGACCACGTTGATCACCGAAAAAACCACCACAATTCCCACTGCCAACCATTGCCCGTGGCCGGTGTGGAACCACCCTAGCGCGCCTCCGGAATTTGCCGCCGCACCTGACACCCTGAAGGAGGGGAAAAAATGGGCGAAGTACTCAGAGAAGGCGAGGGCCGCAGCGGCAATCGGCGCCGAGAAGCCGGCGAAAAAGGAAACCCACCCGCTGAGAAAACCCCACACCGGGCCCCAGGCTTCGCGCAGAAAGATGTACTCGCCGCCTGACTCCGGCAGGTTCACGCCCATCTCCGAGTAACAAAGGCAGCCGGCGACGGCGACGAGGGCTCCTGCCAACCATATCCCTAACACCAGGCCGGGCCGCCCCAAATCACCCGCCAGAAATCCCGTGGTGGTAAAGATGCCGGTGCCAATCATGTTGGCGATCACGATGGCCGTGGTGTGCGTGAATTCCAGTTCTCGGCGTAAAGAAGGTTGAGCCACGCGGGGGTTCTCCCATGCATTTGGTTGCGATTTCTCCGGCGCAACGCCCACGCTGAGCCGCAAGCGGCGCGATTAAGAGTAGGTGAAAGCCTAGGGTGGAATCGCCGGAAGTGCAAGAGGGTTTGTGGGGATCACTGTCACCTGTAACCTGTCACCTGTAACCTTCTCGCCCACCTCGACAACCTGCCAAGATGCCGGTAGAATTCAAGTCATGCGGAAAACAACTCATGGCCTTTCCATTCCCCGAATTTCGACAGGATTCTTCGTCTGGGTAGCAGCGCTGTTCCTTCTCGTGCCGGGGCCATCGCCCCTCGCTCAGACGGCAACGCCCGCGGCGCAAAGCCTTCCCGGCGCTACCCTGATCAAGCGGGTCCCCTACGTCCCCACGCCCCAGGACATCGTCGAGAAAATGCTGGACCTGGCCAAGGTGACATCTGACGATGTGGTTTACGATTTGGGATCGGGAGACGGGCGGATTGTGATTACCGCCGCCCAGAAATATGGCGCCCATGCCGTGGGCGTGGAAATCAATCAGGACCTCTATCGCCAGTCGAGCGACCGCATTAAGGAATTAGGCCTGGAAGACCGCGCGCATATTATTTGCGAAGATATGTTCGACGTAAGCATCCATCGGGCCACGGTGGTAACGCTGTACCTGTTGACCGCATCAAACGAAAAACTGCGGCCCAAGCTGGAATCCCAGCTCCGCCCCGGGGCGCGAATTGTTTGCCATGATTTTCACATTCCGGGATGGGATGCCGAAAAGGTTCTCGATGTACTTTCCAAAAACGGGATTCCCCACAAGCTCTATCTCTACATCCACCCGTGATTTCCCCACGGCCGGCGTGACAACTCGCGCCGCGTAGGGGGCGGCCCTCAATGCCCGGCGGCGTTGGCGGTGGCGCTTGCGGGCGCAGCATTCTTCACATACCGGTCAAACCACGTCAGCATCTCCCACAGCACATGCTCGATGGACTCACGCGCCGTATAGCCGTGCGCTTCCTCCGGCAGGGTGACGTAGCGCACCGAGCCGCCGTTTCCCTTGATGGCGCGGTACATGCGGTCCGACTGGATGGGAAACGTACCGGAATTGTTGTCCGCCTCGCCGTGAATCAACAGAATCGGCGCCTTGAGCTTGTCCGCGTACATGAAGGGCGACATCTTGAGGTACACGTCCGGAGCCTCCCAGAGCGTGCGCCGCTCGCTCTGAAAGGTGAAAGGCGTCAGAGTGCGATTGTAGGCGCCGCTGCGCGCGATGCCGGCCCGGAACAGATCGGAATGGGCCAGCAGATTGGCGGTCATGAAGGCGCCGTAACTGTGCCCGCCCACCCCCACGCGGTTCGGGTCAATCACCCCCATCTCCGCCGCCTTGTCGATGGCCGCCTTGGCGTCCGCCACAATCTGCTCGATGTAGGTGTTGTTCATCGTCTCCGGATCGCCCACCACCGGCATGGCGGCGTTTTCCAGAATCACATAACCGTCAAGCAGGAAAAAGAGCTGGGAGGGACCGCGAATTTCCGTGAAGGTATTGGGCGAACCCCCCACCTGCGAGGCCAGGGCCGCGCTGGTGTATTCAAAGGGATAGGCCCACATCACCGCCGGCCGGCGTTCTCCGGGTTTATAGTCGGGAGGCAGATAGAGCGTCATGGAGAGGCCGACGCCGTCGGGCCGCTGGTATTTCACCAGCTCCTTCTTGATGCCCGCGAGCTGCGGCACGTGATTGGGAAAATGCGTGAACGCCGTGTCACCCCCGGAAGCGGTGCGGACGAAGTAGTTGGGCGGGTCGGTAGGCGTCTCATGCCGGGTGAGGAATTTCGATCCATCGGGGGCCAACAGGGCGGCAAAACTTTCAAGGCTCTTCTCGTCGCAGTGGAACAGCCGAGTGGATTGCAGGGTGGTCACGTCAAAACGGTCCAGAAAGGGCCGGTTGCCCTCGGGAGAGGCGCCCTCGCCTTCGAGGAAAATGTTGTTGCCGTCTTCAACCATTGCGGAATGGCCGCTCGGCAGCACCCGCATTACCGGCCGGCCGGGATTCTGGTACCGTTCCTGTACACTCAGGTCCCACACCCGCCGCATGGTTGCCGCGGGCTGCTGGGGGTTGAAGAAATAGCCGCGACGGCGCTGCTGGTCGCGGACGTAGTCCCAAACCAGGGCCAGGTCGCCGCGCTCGCCCCACTCGATCCCGGCAAAGCGCTCTTCCGTCTTGAACCATTCCGAGGGCTGACCGTTCGGCTCGAGCGCGGCCACATCAATCCCCATCACGCGGTCGCGGGGTGTGACCTTCTTGCGCGGGTTTCCCTCGTCGAGCGCTTCCACCCAAACCAGCGTAGCGGGCGCCGTCGCCTGCCAGGAAAAGTCGCGCGGACCCAGGGGCACACCGCCGAGCGGGGTGGTCTCGTGAAGCGGCAAGCTCGCCACCTTGTACACCAGACGCCCACTGCGATTCCACACCTCAACTTCACAAGGAAAATCCACGAACGGCACCAGGTAGGAGTAGGGATGGCGCACGCGCTCCACCAGGATATGAAGGCCGTCGGGCGCGGTCTCGAAATTGCGGAAGATGGCGGGCTGTCCCAGCGGAGCGGTCTGCGGAGCGCCCGCGCTGAGTTCCGACCCGGCCTTCGAAGCCGGCAGGCTCACTAATTCCAATTGCGCGGTGGCGTAATAGTCGAACAGCTTCTCATCGAAGGCGTTCATGAGCAGGTCTTCGAAGGTGGGCTGAGGCGCAGCCTTGCCGAAGCTCTCCTCAATGTGCGGGCCGGTGGGAACTGGATTGGCTTTGGGCGGAGCGCCCCGTCCGGCGGGGACCGTCAGGCACAAAAGCGAGGAACTGTCGGGCATCCATTCGCATGGCGTGCCCAGCGCAGCGTTCAAACGCACCCCGGCAACGAGGTGAGCTGATTCGGTGTGAGCGTCGCCCACCCACAACTCGACGCTGGTGCGGTTGAGATTCGTGAAGGCGAAGCGCTGGCCGTCCGGAGACCAGATCGGCGGGCTCAAGTGAGCATCGGGCGGCAGCGTCACCCGAATCTCGCGGCCGTCGGCGATCCGCTTCAGCAGGTATCCATCGAATCGCCCCGCGCCGTGCGGACCGTTGTTGGCGGGGTTGATGCGCACCCCAGCCAGCCGCAGCATGGGCTGCGCCAAGTCAGCAATCGGAGAGTACAGCATGGGGGTGTAGAGCAGCGCCACATCACGCGCCGGGCTCAGGCTTAGCAGCGGCGTGACGGGGGCATTCAGTACATCAAGAATAGCCTGGGGCGGCTTTTGGTATTGGGCAGGAATCGTCTGCGCGCTCCCCTCGCCCCCCGACCAAGCTGTTGCTGCAAGCCAGAATGTCAATGGAAAGATGCCTCTGCCAAACCACGCTCTCGTCTGCATGTTGCCCCCCAGGCCGCTTTTGGCCAGCGATGGGAGACTATACCGCTTTCCGTGTCACCCCCATATGATAATTTCCGCTCACTGGGTCGAGATGCTTGCCCATCTACCGGCCGCTCCACCTGTCCATCCCGCGCGGATTCAAATACAAGAATTCGAGTTCGTCATCGAAGGGAATGCCCGTGGTCAGAAAAACGCTGAGCGTGGCTATCCCGCTGTTACAAAAGGGTCTGCGGATGCACAACCCTGATACCGGGATAGCGCGCGAAGTCGCGAACGTTTAAGGTAAGCAGATGCGTGACCCCGTGGACGTGCATCGCGGCGACCAACCGCGCATCATGCACCTGCGCTCCAGAGACCGCATGACCCAATACCAGTCGCCGCCATTCGGGGTGGATGAGTTCGTTTTCTGGCAACAGGGTGAACGCTCGTTCGACTCGCTGGGCGCGTTCATCCGCCTCCCTCGGCAAGAGGCCGTATCCGTTCCGGTCGGAAGGCCTCGTGCAGACATTCCAGAACTCAACGATGTTTTGGGGGACATAACAAAGTCGTTCGCCGCGCGCCTTGAGTGCGTGAACAGCCCTGCGAACCAGGGGGAATTCCGGGTCGTTCGATTTGATGAGGCGTAACAGGATGTTGGTATCAGCCAAGTACAATAAGCCCGGCATTAATCGTGGTCCTGGTAGAAGCTCTCACGGCTTAGAGCCGCAGGCGGCAGGTACGGGAGTTTATCGGAGCCTTGGGCGAGGGCATCGAGTTCGGCCTCAAATTGCTCCAGGTTTATGGTTTGCTCCGCACGCCCCATGCCGGCCTGCTGCTCGAGCAAGGTTTGGACATAGGCGTTGAGTTGCAATCCGAGTGTTCGCGCCTGGGTTGCCAAACTCGCTTCGATCTCGGGTGGCAGGTTCAGAGTGATGGCCATGATGTTCCCTTCCTTCACTTTCCACTATCCAACTCAGTTTACCGCCCCCCTGCTGCTATGTCTATAGATCCAATTCTCCCAAATGAGAGGGAATGCCCTCATCGCAGGTGCCGCCCACATTGCCTTTTATGTCGGTGACCGTTAAGAACCTCGCACAGGCCGGGGCTAGGAGGCGTGGGCAGAGACGTTGTGAGTGTTCGTGGGGCGCATACAATAAAAGGCAATGTAAGCGCGTGCGGCTGGCGACCAGGCCATAGCAGCGGGTGGCAAATTTCCGAAAATCCTCGTTGGCGATCCCCCTCGGCCACTTCCGGCCCGTAGGAATTTTGCAAGAAATAGCAGACATTTTACCCCTATCTCCAGCAAATTCTCAGCTATTCTCCTCGGCTCCGGCCATCAACGTGTTAGCCTACAATGGGGAGGACGGTGCCGGGGTGAAAGCGCGCACTAAGGCTAGGTGTCAGGGTCTAGGTGCTGGGACGGGACGCGAGACTCGGGACTAGGGATTCGGGACTCGGGGCAAGGGACGCGGGACTTGGGATTCGGCGTCTCCTGTGCCCCGACTCCAGACTCCCGACTTCTGGCTCCTCACTTCTGCCTTTTGACTCCTGACTCCTGGTACTCCACACCCGACACCGATCCACTGCCCCACGGAGGTTTCCATGTCCTTAACACCTAAACGTAAAATGACCAAGAAGAACCTGGCCGCACATCGACGGAATGGCCCCAGATCGCGGGGCGCGGTGACGCCGGAAGGCAAGGCTCGCGCCGCCAAAGCCAACTTGCGCCGTGGATTCTATTCGCAGGCGCAAGACGAGGTTTTGATCGCCCTGGGGGAAGATCCGGCGGAGTACCGGCGCATGATGAAATCGCTCGATACTCATCTGGCCGAGGCCATGGAGGCCCAGGTGGTGGGCCGCATCGGGCGCACCTTCTGGCGGATGCAGCGCGCCGAACGGATGCAGGATGGGCTGGCGCTAAAGCGCGTACGGAACGGGATGGAAAGGGAGCAGCTCATGGCCGGTCCCCAGGCGTTGCACATTTATAACACCTACGAAGCCCTGTGTGCCCTCTACCAGCCGATCAACAACCCTGACCCACCCCCCTCGTCCCAGAAAATCGAGGACCTCATCGACGCCTTCGGGCCCAAGCCGCCCGAGGAAATCAAGAAAGTCTTTCCCTTGTATCGCGCCTACTGGGAAGCGGCGTGGAAGGCGCCGGCGCCGGCCGACGAGGATGGCGAGAAAAACCCCGCGCCTTCGGCCGCCGAACTGGAAAGGGATGCGGCGCTGGAGAAGCTCGATGCCGTGCTGGACCCGGTGACGACGCGCTACTGCGAAACCCAGGACCTGTTCGTGAAAACAATTGAGCAAATCAAGTCACCCGAGAATATTGCCGCGCTGATGGCTCCCAAGGATGAAAATGCCATGCTCATGCAGAGGATGGAAGATTCCAGCCTGCGCCAGTTGTGGCGGCTCACCAACATCCTCATGAAGGTGCGGAAGGGGGCGCTAACCCTCACCGATTCAAATGATTAAAAGTGCTCTGGATGAGTTATTGAAAACAAAGGGGGAAAACAAAAAAGATGTTAAAAATGAAGATAGCTCCTCAGAGTTTATTGAAAACAAAGGGGAAACAAAGGCGCTCCTCAGAGTTTACTGAAAACAAACGAGATACTGCAATTTCGCGATGAGTTGCTGAAAGTAAAGGAGATAGTCCTGGTTTTTGGAAAAAACTTTGGGGAGAGAAGATTAAGTTGAACGCGGCGAGCGACTATGACAGAATGTCGATGGGAATTTCTCACGGCGAGGGCGATGGCAAACAATCAGAAAACCTACGATGCGGTGATTGTCGGTTCGGGGGCCAGCGGCGGTTGGGTGGCCAAAGAGCTTTGCGAGCACGGCATGACGGTGCTCCTGCTCGAAGCGGGCCCGCCGCGCCTGCCCACGCGCGACTTCACCGAGCACATCTGGCCGTATCAGGTGAAGTACCGTGGGTTCAGCAACCAGCAAGCCCTGCTCGAGAATCAGCCCGTGCAGCGGCTCTGCTATGCGTGTGATGAATTCAGCCACCAGTTCTTCGTCAACGACCATGAGAACCCCTACACGTTTCCCGCTGACAAGCCTTTCATGTGGATTCGCGGGCGCCAAGTGGGCGGCAAGACGTTTTGCTGGGCGCGCGAGAGTTACCGCTACAGCGACTATGAGTTCAAGGCCACCAGCCGCGACGGCTACGGCGAGGGCTGGCCGATCTCGTACCACGACCTCGAACCGTATTACGACAAGGTGGAGAGTTACATCGGGGTGAGCGGGTCGCGCGAAGGCCTGGAATCGATGCCCGACGGCAAATTCCTCCCGCCCATGAACCTTTCGTGCGGCGGGCGCTTGGCGCGCGAAATCATCGGAAAGAAGTTCGGCATGGTGGTGATGCCCGACCGAGTGGCGAACCTCACCGTCGCCCACAATGGCCGTCCGGCGTGCCACTACTGCGACGAGTGCCAGCGCGGATGCTACACGGCGTCGTACTTCAACAGCCCTTCGGTGACGCTGCCCGCCGCCGCGCGCACTGGCCGGCTGTCGCTGGTGAGCGACGCCGTGGTCAGCCACGTGGTGATGAGCGAACAGGGAAAGGCCGAGGGCGTCTACTACGTCGATCGCCTGACGCACGCGCATCGGGAGGCGCGCGCCAAAGTCGTGGTGCTGGCCGCGAGCGCGCTCGAATCCACGCGCATTCTTCTCAACTCCCGTTCGTCGCGCTTCCCGACCGGCCTGGGCAATTCCACAAGCCAACTCGGTCACTACCTGATGGACCACACCACGCTCGAAGGCGCGGGCGGGTTTATGCCGCAGTTCAAGTCCTCCCAGCGCGAGCCGCGCGGCACCCCGTGCGGGTTCCTGATCGCCAAGTACGTCAACGCCGGCAAGAAGGTGAACAAGAATTTCCTGCGCGGGTATCGCTTTGACGGCGACGGCAGCCAGGAACTCTACGGGCATGCGTTCGGCCTGGCGGGATTCGGCCCCGATTGGCGCCGCCGGGTGCGCTCGGAGATTCCATATTATTTCGGGATTACCGCGCAGGGTGAGTGCCTGCCGCGCTACGACAACTACGTCACCCTCGACCCGGAAAAGAAAGACGCCTGGGGCATTCCCGCCCTGCACGTGGTGGCGAGTTACGGAGAAAATGAGCACGCCATGGCCAAGGCCATGCGCCACGACGTGCTGGAAATTCTCGACGCCATGAAAGTCGAGCACCCCCGCCCGCCCGGGGAGAGCTTGAGCGTTTTCGGCAAGAACATTCACGAGTGTGGCACGGCGCGCATGGGGAACGACCCGAAGAAAAGCGTGGTCAATGCCTTCTGCCAGCTTCACGACGCGAAGAACGTCTTCGTGACCGACGGCGCGGTGTTTGTGACCCAAGGTTGCTACGAGCCCACGCTCACGATCATGGCGATTTCCGCGCGCGCCGGCGACTATATTGCCGACGAGTACCGCAAGGGTAACCTGTAATGGACGACGCGAAAAACCAATTCGATGAGGCCAAGCCCGGCGCCGCCATCACGCGCCGTGAGTGGCTGCTGAGCCTGGGCAGCGCCGTGGTGCTGGCCGGTTATAGCGGCGCGCCCGGCGAGGCCGCGGCGGCGCAAGCGGCGGCACCCGGCGCAAGCACCCTGCCGCCCGGTCTCTTCTCGCCTTCCCTCGATCACCTGACCCACGCGCTGACGCGCGACGAACTATTTGTTCCGATTCCTCCCGGCGCCGAAACCGAATACGTCCGCCCGCGCTCGGGGCCTTTCATCCCGCAGGCGTTGGCGCACGAGGATTTCCTCGTAATCCGCAGACTGGTGGAAATCATCCTGGGGGAAGATTTGAAGAACTCGGAGGAGGCGCCCGTGCCCGGCGCGCCGGCGAGCATTTGCGACGAAGTCGCCGAGTGGATTGACTTGGTGGTGTCGAGCGCGCCCGCCGTGCGCAAACTAGCCTTGAACCTTCCGGCGGACCAGCGCGCGCTGGCGGTCGCCTTTTTCGGTACCGACGAGCCGGTGCGCGAACTCGAGACTTTCGAGCCCGAGCGGGTTTGCCGAGAGGGACTGGCGTGGCTGGGCGAAGAATCGCGGCGGCGCTTCGCGAAGGATTTTCTGGACGCTGCCCCCGCCGAACAGGTCGAACTGGTGAGCTCGGCCAGCGACGCGCGCGCGGATAAGACGGCCACGAACGCCGGCACGCGCTTTTACGATTTCCTCAAGGCCGAATCGATCCGCGGGTTCTATACCTCGCGCCGCGGCCTGAAGGAACTCGATTACAAAGGCAATTCCTTCTACGCCGAGTCACCCGGCTGCGCGCTCACATCGCATCCGCAGGCGAGCGAGGGCCGTGGCTCAGGTGCGTAGGCGTGCGGTTCGCTGCACCTGCACTTAAGGTGAATTTTGAAGAAGTCCAAGTGTCAATGGGGACCTCGAAGAGGTCCAATGTCATTAGCCGTGGGTGAAACCCACGGAAATAGTGTGGCCGGTGATTTACCAACCCCGAAGGGGTTGAATTTGGTTTGGCGGCGAGTTGAAAGAATAAGGGGTTCGACCCCTTCGGGGTCGACAAGCATTTTTGTTGGAGAATTCCGGCTCCGTGGGTTTCACCCACGGCTAATGATATTGTTCCCCTTCGGGGAAGAAAGCGCGAAAGCTTCTTTAAACTTCCTCCGGCACCGTGTAAGGGGCACGGTAGCCGCGGTCGGCGTCGCGAAGCAGCGCATCGGCTTCGGAATCGCCAATGACCTGTTGGGTCTCGGGGTTGAAATTCAAAGTCCGCCCCAGGCGATAGGAAGCGTTGGCGAGGTGCATGAGCGCCGCCGAGATGTGGCCTTCCTCGATGGGCGCGTTGAGGTCTTCTTTCTTGCGGCTGCGCACGCAATCAATAAAGTTGGCGAAGTGGGGGCCGCCTTCACCCGCGCGACTGGGGCCCGGCGTCTGTTCCTTTCCCAGCCAGGTCAGGTAAGGATTGTCGATGTCTTCATTTCCCATCGCAAGGTATCCCTTGGAGCCAAAGAAGATGTCGCCGTAACAGTTTGGATTTCTCTTGCCCCCTCCCATTTCCACGCCGCAGATGTCCGCCTCCCGATCGGAGATCCAGTGGCGGACCTCAAACTCCATCATCTTGCGCTTGCCGCCGGGCAAGTCATATTGGAAGGCGCAGTTCAAGGTGTTGGGCGTTTCCTGGTCGTCGTCGAACATGAAGTGCCCGCCGATGGCGGAAATCTTGTTGGGGAATTTCACGCCCAAACCCCAGCGCGCCACGTCCAATTGGTGGACACCCTGATTGCCCAGGTCGCCGTTTCCGTAATCCCAAAACCAGTGCCACTTGTAATGGAAGCGGTTTTGGGTAAAAGGCCGGAGGGGCGCCGGACCGGTCCACAGATCGTAGTGAACGCCCGCCGGCAACGGCTCCGCAGGAGCGTGTGCAATGGTGTCGCGCCATTTGAAGCAAAGACCGCGGGCCAGGTAAACGTCGCCGATCAGCCCGTCGTGAACCTTCTGAATGGCCTCCTGGGCGGAGGGCGCGGAGCGGCTCTGCGTCCCGTGCTGCACAATACGATTGTACTTCTGCGCGGCCCGCACAAGCTGGCGGCCTTCCCACCAATTGTGCGAGCAGGGTTTCTCCACGTACACATCTTTACCGGCCTGGCAAGCCCAGATTCCGATCAAACAATGCCAGTGATTCGGCGTGGCGATGGAGATGGCGTCGATGGATTTATCCTCGAGCAACTTTCGCACATCCGGGTAATACAGCGCCGGCTTCGGGATGTTCTGCTTTTCCATATCGGCCAAACGCTTTCTCCAGACGTTCTCGTCTACCTCGCACAGGGCGGCGACCTCAACATTGGGTATTTGGGCAAAGGACGTGACGTGGCTAAACCCCCGGCCCTGCACACCGCACACCGCCACGCGAATTCGGTCGTTCGCCCCGAATACCCGTTCCGGCCGGGTTAGGAAAGCCACACTGCTCACGGCGGCCAGCCCGGCGGCGCTGGTCACACTACCTTGCAAGAAACTCCGACGGCTTAATTGCGAATCGTTAGACATGAGAGATTCTCCCTCCCTGAAGACTTGCACTTCGTATTATCCATGGAAGAGGCCACGGATTTGTCCCATGGCCCTCTCTCGCCACAACTGGGGGAAATCCCAGCCTGGCTTCTTTAGACTTCCTCCGGCACCGTGTAAGGGGCGCGGTAGCCGCGGTCGGCGTCACGCAGCATCGCATCGGCTTCGGAATCACCGATGACCTGTTGGGTCTCGGGATTGAAATTCAACGTCCGCCCCAGCCGATAGGAAGCGTTGGCCAAGTGCATCAGCGCCATGGAAATGTGAGCCTCCTCGATGGGCGCATTCAGGTTCTCCTTTTTCCGGCTCACCACACAGTCGATGAAATTCGCGTAGTGGGCAAGTTCCGTCCCCTCATGAATGGCAGGTTGGGGATCCTGATCGGGCCCGAGCCAAACCTTGTAGGTGTCCGCATCCTCATCGCCGGTGGCGAAATAGCCCTTGGAGCCGTAGAAGATGTCTCCAATGGTGTTGTGGCCGCCCGCCATGGGGCCGAGCGCCGGGCCTCCGGTTTTGCGCTTGGGTTCGGGAGTTCCCATTTCCACGGTACCAATTTCCGCCTCATGATTGGCGATCCAGTGCCGGGTCTCGAAGGTCAACATTTTCCGCTTGCCGTCCGGCAGGTCGAACTGAAAGGCGCAGCTCAGGTCGTTAGGAGTTTCCTGATCATCCTCGAACATAAAGTGGCCGCCGATGGCGCTCACCTTGTTGGGAAATCCCACCCCCAACCCCCAGCGCGCCACATCCATTTGATGGGTGCCTTGATTCCCCATGTCGCCGTTTCCGTAAGCCCAAAACCAGTGCCAGTTGTAGTGAAAGCGATTTTGAGTGAAATCACGGAGGGGCGCCGGGCCGGTCCAGAGATCGTAGTTCACTCCCGCCGGGACCGGTTGCACCGGCTTATGGCCGATGGTGTTGCGCCACTTGAAGCAGAGCCCGCGCGCCATGTAGATATCGCCGATCAGCCCTTCATGGATCTTCTGGATGCCCTCGCGCACCGCCGTGGCCGAACGGATTTGCGTGCCATGCTGGACGATGCGGTTGTATTTCTGCGCGGCGGCCACAAATTGCTTGCCTTCCCAGAGATTGTGCGAGCAGGGCTTCTCCACGTAAACGTCCTTGCCCGCCTGGCATGCCCAGATTCCCATCAAGGAATGCCAGTGATTCGGCGTCGCAATCGAAATGGCATCGATCGATTTGTCCTCCAAAAGCTTGCGCACGTCCACGAACGTGGCGGGCTTGGGGATACCATGTTTCTCCATGGCTGCCACGCGCTCCTTCGAGATATTCTCATCGATGTCACACACCGCCGCGATCTCGACGTTTTTCAATTGCGCATAGTTATGGACGTGATCCATGCCGCGCCCGTGTACGCCGCAAATCGCCACCCGCACGCGGTCGTTCGCCCCGAATACCCGTTCCGGCTGGGTTATGAAAGCCACGCTGCTCGCGGCCGCGAGGCCAGCCGCGCTGGTCACCCCGCTTTTCAAGAAACTCCGGCGGCTCAATTGCGGATCGTTGGACATGAGAGATTCTCCCTTCCTGAGGACTTGTCTTATCTATCGTTCGTGGGTTGCGTATTCCTGATAGGCCTCGGCGACCTTGGCTTGCTTGTAGTCTCCGTGATGAATGAAAAGGCGATAACGAAACTTGATCTCCTTGCCTTGTGGAACGGTCCAACTTCCATCCTTCTGGGGGTCTTTATCGAACTCTCTCCAGCCGAAGGGATTCGCAGCAAGCAAGCCATAACCGCGCGCGTGCCACCAGGTGGGATGCCGGAAACTCCGCGGACTGTCGAAGACCGCAACGCCCAGTTCTTCTCCCTCGACCGTACCGTCATAGTCGACCCAATCCGCCCGCTTTCCCCAGATAGCTTTCTCCCCCTCCGCGCCCGCCGAGTTTACCATGTGCGCGGGAGGCGAATTCAGTTCTTTGGCCAGGCGGATTCCGAAAGTTCCTTCCTTGGTGTCGCCCAGGGTCAGGTCCGAGCCATGATTGGCCACCAGGGTGATCTCGCAATCAATCCACCGGGTGTTTGGGTCGCCTCCGAAAACGAAGGATTGAATCTCGTCCGCGATCACCCTGCCGCGCGGGCCCGCCAGTTCGAAAACGGCACGCAGCGCGCCGGAATCGGGGCCGCTCCGAATCTCCTCCAGCTTGCGCAGCGTGGCGTGCCCGAAAACGGTGCCATCGCTGTATTGAGGGAACGCGGCCTCACCCCAAAAGTCGATGCCATCGATGTTTCCGTGGCCAAAAAACATGGGACGCTGATGGGGTTCCACGCTCGGGTCGTTCCGAAACTCCGCCGGGAACGTGTTGCCGGTGGGAAAGTTTCGCGTCAAGACCGTACCCTGCGCGCTTCGCAGGGGTTGAAAATAGGGCTTGGCAACGTCGGGGGAGAAGTAGTAGGTCGTGAAGAGCTTCCCCCCGATGAGGACATCAACCTGATCGCCCTTGCGCTGGAGTTCCACCGCGTCTCCGGCGGCCAACGCCGCAGAAGCCAACAGCAATCCGCTCATCAGCGCCAGCCCTATCGCAGACTTCCTATGGATCATGAACGCGCCTCCCTTGAAACGCTAAGCGAAAGCGGGATTCTATCCCAAACACTTCAAGGTCTCTTCCATCAGCCGCTGGGTGCCCTCGTAGGGATCGCCCGGCCCCCCGTCCCACTCCATCATGTAGTACCCTTTGAATCCGCTGGCTTTGGCAATATCGAACAATTTGGGCAAGTCGACCTGATAGGTTTTGCCGCTATCGGTCACCACCACGTCTTTGACGTGGCACACGCCGTAAGCGTGCTTGAACATGGCGGCCACACCACGCTCGTTATAATCGGCGTCACCCCCGCCGAGGGTGTTGCCTATATCGGGCAGGGCGCGGAGGTAAGGGTTGCCAACCTTCTCGATGATCTTCACGATCAAGAAGGGATCCTCATTGACAAGGTCGTCATTCTCGAGGTTGATCAGAATGTTTTTCGCCGCCCCATATTCCGCGAGTTTTCCCAAAGATTCGGAAGCCAACTCGACGTCAGGTTTTGCGCCCCTCGACCCGCCCAGGTGCTGGCGAACACTGGGAGAGCCCAAAGTGACGGCGAGATCGACCCAGTGCTTGCCGTACTCCACCGACGCTTGCCGTCTGGCTTGGTCGGGGTCCCAGAAACTGCGGCCCCCCAGTCCCAAATCAACCAGGTGGGAGCCCGCTTGCTCTACCGCCTGACGAAGCGCGTCGAGATAGGCAGGTTCGGTCGAATGGAAGTGTCCCGCCAGCAGGCAGACGTTCTGAATGCCAAATTTTTTGGCGATCACTCCGGGAAAATCCTTAATGTCCATGCCGGGCTTTTGCCGGTTCCGATAGGGGTTGCCAGGAGCGTCTATAAACTCCCGGAACGGCCAGGAGGTTACCGCCAGGCGGGCTCTTGGGCTGGTGGGAAACTCCAAGTGGGGTTCTCGGGGAGAGGCCAGTGACTTCCGCAGCCCGGCAGTCAAGCCTAGAACGGCTGCCGATGCGCCCCTTAGGAAGTCGCGGCGAGATGAATTCGTTAAGTGGCTCATATCGTTAGTTTATGCAGATACTCGTAACTGATCTTGGCGCTTTCGAGCGAGTCGCGATCGCATTCGTCCTGTTCGACGTAATAGTGTTGAAGGCCGCCCTTGGGCGCGGCTTTGAAGATCCGGCGCCAGTCGATGATCCCCTGGCCGACCTCCGTGAAGGCACCCGGGCGGTCGTCGCCGCCGGTGCTGGGGGGAAAGCCCGGTTTCAAATCCTTGATGTGAAGCTGCAAGAAACGCCCGGGAAAGCGATGGAAATAATCCACCGGATCTTTGCCGGCGCGCACGCACCAAAAGCAGTCGAGTTGGAAATTGGCAAGCTTGGGATCGGTGCGCCGAAGCAGCTCGTCGTACTCGATCACTCCATCGACGCTGGCAAAATCGAAATTGTGGCCGTGATAGAAGAAGTGGGCGCCGGCTTTGTTCGTGGCCTCGCCCATTTTATTGAACCACTCGGCATCGCGCTTGATGGCGTCAAGCGATTGCCGGTCCCGGTCATCGAGGCTGGAGAGGCCAATGTAAGTGATGCCGCACTCGCGCGCGTCCGCAATGCTTTTCTGGAGCTGGGTTTTGAGTTGTTCCGCGGTGAAATGCGTGCTGAGCGGGTGGAGGCCACTATCATTGAGCATACGTTTGAGTTCCGCCGGCTTCTTTCCGAAAAAATTGGACGTCCCGCCGACTTCCACATCTCTGTATCCAATTTCGGCAACTCGCTTGAACGTACCCACCAGATCCTTTTCCAAATGGTCGCGGACCGTGTAGAGCTGTATGCCGATCGGCAAACCATAGGGATCAGCGGCAAGGTCGGGCAAGCCAGAGGCCGCCAGCGCGCCCATTCCGAGGGCCGCCCGCGCGATAAAGTCTCTTCGCTTCAGTCCCATGACGCCGTCATCCACCTCGCCGCGGAATTTGTTGAACACTGCTTTGTATACACAGCGGAACCTCATGTCAAGATGTTTTCCGCACCCACTCGGGCCAGGTGCGCGCGCTCGTGGCACGGCCATCTTGGCCGTGACGAATCACGGGCGGGACGCCCGTGCCACGGCGGGCAGGATGCCCGTGCTCCATTCGAGGAGGCTTTACACCTGCGGCGCGATTGCGGTACACTCGCGATCTTTCCAGGGGGGAACAGCCATGTCAAATAATCTGACCCGGCGGCGATTCCTGCGCGCGGGTGTGGCGCAGAGCGCGCTTTTGGCCGGCGCCTTGCCGGCGCGCGGGCGAGCTATTCACTGGTTGCGCGAGGCGGCAGGCGAGCCGGCGAAAGCCTATCCTGCCGGCGAGCAGATTGGTCTGGCCCTGATTCGGCGCCGGCGGCCGGGGACAAAGCGATACGCAGACCGCCCTCCAGGTTCCGGGCGTCAGGCTGGTGGCTGCCGCCGATTGCTACGACGGACGGCTGACCCACTGCAAGGAACAGTGGGGCGCCGGGGTTTTCACCACCCGCGATTATCGCGAAATCCTGGCTCGGACCGACGTAGACGCCGTTTTGATTGCCACGTCCGATCACTGGCACAAGCAGGCAGCGGTCGATGCCATGCAGGCGGGCAAGGACGTTTACCTCGAAAAGCCCATGATCCACCTTTACAGCGATGGCCCCGAGATCATCGAGACGGCTCGCCGCACCGGGCGCATTCTTCAGGTGGGCAGCCAGCGCGTGAGTTCCATCGTCTACAAGCAGGCCAAGCAACTGCTCGAATCCGGGACCATCGGGAAGATCACGGTGGTCAATGCCTGGTGGGACCGCACTCCTAACAACCCTGTGTTAGCCTTCAACTCTTCCCTTCCCCCTGATGCTTCGCCCGAAACCATCGATTGGCAACGGTTCGTGGGCAGCGCCCCGCCCGAACCCTTTAACGCCGAGCATTTTTTCCAATGGAGAAAGTGGAAGGCTTACGGCAGCGGCGTGGCCGGAGACCTCTTCGTGCATCTCTTCAGCGGCACCCACTTCATCACCGGCTCCCATGGCCCCACCCGCGCCGTCGCCTTGGGAGGGATTCGCTATTGGAATGACGGCCGCGACCAACCCGATGTGCTGCTGGGACTCTTCGATTATCCCGAGGGATTCGACCTTCATCTCCGGGTGAACTTCGTCAATGGGGGACCGGAGAACGAGGGATTCATTTTCACCGGGTCGGAAGGGACACTCCAGATCGGGGGAGGCGCAGTGACCGTCACCCACGCACCCCGCCAAGCCGTTCCCGATTACAACATCGATTCCTGGGCCCACGCTACTCAGCAGAAGTTCTTGAGCGAGTTCCACAAGAAATACCCCGGTGCCCACGCCAGCGGCAAACCGGATCTCGCCCAGGAAGTTTACGCGGCGCCCCCCGACTATGACGACACCTACGATCATTTCAAGACGTTCTTCACCGCGGTGCGGACCCGCAGCGCGGTGGTGGAAGATCCCGTGTTCGGATTCCGCGCCGCCGGCGCCGCCTTGCTCGCCAACCTCAGCTACGAACGGGGCAGCGTGGTGCGCTGGAATCCCGAAGAAATGAAGCTTGCCTGACGGCGCGCATTGGGTCTTTGATGTGGAGGCGGCTTTACGCCGCCATGTGGCGAGGTAAACTCGCCGCTACATTCGGGCGAGGTAAACTCGCCGCTACGGCTTTCCAGGGGGTGGCGATTGCAATCGGTGGCGACCGGGTGTATCTTCTTGGCCGGGCCGGAGTCCATAATGGAAATTCTGGTTTGAAGCGGTGCGCAGCCGATCATGGTGGGTGGGATGATGCAAATGACCAATATCCGTTTAATTTAAGAGGAGGACTCATGAGGAAAAGAATCGCAATGGGTAGTTTGGCAGTAGCAGTGTTTCTGCTAGTTGCGTGCCCCACGCCGCTTCGCGGTCAGGCGGTGGCCAACGCGCAGATTCAAGGCCTCATCACCGACCCAAGCGGAGCGGTAGTCCCGAACGCCAGTGTGACGGCCAAGCAAACCAACACCGGTTTCGTACGAACAACGGTGACCGGCGCGAACGGGACCTACGTGCTCCCGAATCTTCCAGTGGGACCTTACGACCTCGAGGTACAGGCCGGCGGTTTCCAAGCTTACGTGCAGACGGGCATCGTCCTCGAAGTCAGCAATAATGTCACGATTAATGTGGCGCTCCGGCTGGGGCAGGTGAGCCAGGAGGTGCAGGTGTCCGCCAACGCCAGCATGGTGCAGACAAACACCACCTCTGTCTCTCAAGTGGTCGATCAGGCGCGCATCCTCGACCTGCCTTTGAACGGGCGCATCGCCACCTCGCTGGTCATGCTTGCTGGCGCGGCCAACGACACGTCGCCGGTTTATAGCGATTTGACCGGTAGCAAGAACTACTTCAGCGCGGACGCGATTTCGGTGGCCGGCGGGCAGGCGAACGGGACGAATTACCTGATGGATGGCGCCGAGCAGATGGACGCCTTTTCCTGGGTGAATATGCCTTACCCTTTCCCCGATGCCATCCAAGAATTCAGCGTTGAGACCAGCAGCCTAGCCGCGCGCTACGGGTTCCAAGGCGGGGCTACCGTTAACGCGGTCACCAAATCCGGCACGAATCAGTTCCATGGCGACGCCTTCGAGTTCGTCCGCAACGGCGATTTCGACGCCCGCGATTTCTACGCTGCCACCCAGGACACGCTTCGGAGAAACCAGTTTGGCGGCACGATTGGCGGACCCATCAAAAAGGATAAAATCTTCGGCTTTTTCGGCTATCAGGGAACTCGCATCCGAACCGCTTCCGCTTCGAACATAGCTTACGTGCCCACGCAGGCGATGCTGAGCGGGGACTTTAGCGCGCTGGGCTCTGCCGCTTGCGAATCCAGCGGAGTTGCGCAAACGTTTACCAATCCTGCGACAGGCCAGCCGTTTACGAATAACCAGGTCGACCCGGCGTTGTTCAACTCCGTTGCGCTTAAATTGCTCAAGTACGTACCTACCTCCAGCGACCCTTGCGGCAGGCTAGCCTATGCCATTCCAACCCCGCAAACCGAAGATCAATATGTTGGGCGGGTGGATTGGAACCAGAGCGCCAAGAATAGCGTGTCTGGGCGCTACTTCATTGCCAACTACAAATCTCCCTCATTCTTCAACAATGACGTGCTGCTGACAACACAGCGTGGAGTACTGGACCGCGCCCAATCGGCGATTCTCAGCGATACCTATTCAATTACCCCCACAACTATCAATTCCGCCCATATCGCCTGGACGCGGCTGGCCATTACGCGCGGTCCCGCGGCCAATTTCATCAATTTAACGAGTTTAGGCTCTCAAATTTATTCCGCTGTGCCCAACTTTATGGATCTCGGGATTAGCGGCTATTTTGGCGCGGGCTGCGGCACCTGCGCGCCTGTCACCCTTGACGGCAACTCCATGCAGGCTTCCGAAGATGTGGACATGATGAGAGGCCGGCATCACATCTCATTCGGTGGGGAATGGCTGCACTATCAGTTCAATTACGCGAATGTTTACCAGAGTAACGGCAGCCTCGCTTTTGACGGCTACGCTTCCGGCAATGCTCTCCTCGATTTCATGCTGGGATTGCCAAGCGACCTTGAGCAAGGCACTGAAGACTTTTACAGGGGAAGACAGAACTACTTTGGGCCCTATGTCGAGGACGACATTCGGGTGAGCAAGCGTTTGAACGTGAACATTGGCTTGCGCTGGGAGCCTTACTTGCCCACCAACGAGAAGTTCAAGCATATGGACCACTGGGACGACAACGCGTTCCTTGCAGGGAAGGAGTCAAGCATATACCCCAATGCACCCGCCGGCTTATTTTTCCCCGGCGATCGCGGCATCCCCACCCGCGGCTTCACTTATAGCCGGCTGGCGGATTTTGCCCCGCGCGTGGGCTTGGGCTGGCAACCCGGCGGAAACGGGCAGCAGGTGATTCGCGCCGGCTTCGGCGTCTTCTATAACGTCATGCCGACCGCCTATTCAGAGGACCAAAATCAAGGTGCTCCTTGGGCCAGTGGGGTGGATTTGCCCAGTCCTCCAGGAGGGCTGACGAATCCCTGGGCAGGACAAGCATTATTCCCCCTCGGCAATCCCTTTCCCCGTCCTGCGGGGGTACTGACCTTTGTCCCGGAAGGCTTCTATTTTAACTATCCGCTGGATGTCAACGCAACGAGCGTCGATGTGTGGAACCTTACCTATCAGCGCCAGTTCGCCAGCAACTGGGTCGTCTCGGCAAGTTATATAGGCAACAAGAGCACTCACATTTGGACGGGAGAGGATGTCGATCCGGGCATCTACATCCCCGGGATGTGCAATGGCGCGCCCTGCTCGACGACTTCAAACACCAACCAAAGGCGGCTGCTCTACCTGCAAAATCCCGTCGTCGGAGCGTCTTACTCGGACATCTACCAGGCCGACGATGGCGCCAACGCGGAATACAACGCGTTTTTCGGGAAAGTGGAGCACCGGTTCACTGAGAATTACACCATTCTTGCCAATTACACCTACTCGCATTGCATCAGTGAAGCGGACTTCGGGGGCGACCTCGGTGGCGCTAACACTGAGCAACCTTTCAATCGAAATGCCGACCGGGGCAATTGCGCCTTTGATTTGCGTCACAACTTCAATTTATCCCTGGTCGCCCTTTCGCCCCACTTTGCCGGCGTGTGGACCAACCGACTGCTGGGCAACTGGCAATTTGCTCCGATCATTTCAACCCACAGCGGTACGTGGTATCAGCCCGTGACCGGCCTGGACAACTCCCTGACCGGCATCGGCAATGACCGGCCGAATGTGGTAGGAAATCCTTACATCAGGAGCACCACGGGCAGCCTCCAGTGGCTGAACCCCGGCGCCTTCACCCCGAATGCTCTAGGCGCCTTTGGAAACGCCGGGATGAATTCGCTACTCAGCCCCCGGTACTTTGATGTCGATGTGGACGTAAGCCGCTACTTTACCATTCACGAAAAGCAAAAGCTGGAGCTCCGCTTCGAATTCTTCAATATAGGGAATCATGTAAATTTCGGCACGCCGGACAACAATCTGCAGGACAACACTTTCGGTCAGATTTTTGGCGATGCGGGTCCGCGCATCCTGGAGTTTGCGCTGAAGTATACGTTCTGAACTCCTTGCCTGTCATCCTGAGGAGTCCCGCTCTTTGGGACGACGAAGAATCCCCGCACTTCGTGATCGAGAACAGGCATGCCACGAGGGCAACGAGCATCCTGGCCGTGTCCCTTGGCGCCTGGTCTTGGCCCTCGATTCACGTCTGTTGGGAGGCGGAGATGTGCTGCCGCCCGCGCCGAACCACTCGCCAACCCGCTCGAAGGGGACATTTTGGGTCTTGACAGGCTCGCTAAAATAGGCTACCGTGTTTAAGAGGTGCCGGTGCCGCATGTCTTCCCCAAGGTTTCCTTTCTTATTACTCTCCCCTCGACGGTCATCCCGGGCCTCGGTCCGATCATCGCGGCGGAGGGGAAAAGTCGCGTGGGGAGCGCGCCCTGAAAAAAAAGATGTTAAAAAAGGACGAACGGAGCCGTTATGTATGTGAAAACAAACAAAAAGATGACAATTTGCCCGACGAAAAAGCGGACATTTCTGCAAAATGGAGCATCATTTTACACCAAATGACACATATTTGCAGAAATCGACGGCCCTTTTGCCACTATTCGAGCGCTGGGGAACGAATTCCGCGCTTCAAAGTGTGCAATCTCGAGGCACCGGCAGGAGCGTCTGTGCCACTTGCCCTCCGAGGACTCCCAGGGGTACGATACGTGCGAGAAGAGACGGTAGTGATCATGCCCTTCTTCAAGAGGGTAGTGATATGAAAACCTGCCTTCTAGGAATTCTTTTTCTTCTACTAGTGTGTCTTTGGTCTATAGCCGGGATGGCCCAGGCCGTCGGACCGATCAGCACTATGGACAACAATCCTTTTCTTACGTCACAGAAAGTCTGGCCGGTGGCGGGGAAGATTAAGACCATTCACGGCGAGCCCGTGCGGGGCGCCACAGTGACGGTGGAACCCCTTAATGGAACGGGTTCCCGGAACCTCACCACCGATCCGCTGGGAGAGTTTGGCACTCAGTACCAGTTGCTGGGCGCGCAGGAAACCGAGTTCAGCGTGATCTTAACGGTGAAGAAGAAAGGATTTCAGCCAGCGCATGCGTATGTTAATTATGGCCGCTCTGGCAATGCCTGGGTGGTCTCTTTGACGCTGCGCGAACTTCAAGATGAAGACCCCGGCCTGCTCTCCTCGGCGGATCTGATCGCAGGCTTGGCGCCCAAGCTAAAACAACTCGGGCCTGCGGACGGGCTTGCGGCCAAGAGCGAGAAAGATTACACACGGGGTGTGGCGGAATTTCTCGACCAGCATAGTTACGATCGCGCTGTGCCGCTCCTCGCGAAAGTCCAGGGAAATAACCCCTCGTGCATCGGGTGCGAGACTATGCTGGGTCTCGCTGAATTGAGCTGGTCCGACTGGGACGATGCCAGGAATTCCTTCCGAGAAAGTGTGAACGCAATACTGGCCAATCGAAAAATGGGACGTCCCGAACCCCTGGTGGCTTACGGAACCTGGATAAGCTGGGAGCATGATCCGGAAAAGGCGGAAGCCTATTTCCAAGAAGCGCTCAAGTTCGCACCCCAGGACGCCATGGCTCTTCAGGAGCTTGGCCGCACCCTGCTGCCCCAGCAAAAGTTCGAGCTCGCGACCGATACGCTAAAAAGGGCCCTTGCCGCGGGCGCAGGACCGGAGTCGCGCCTTCTTAATGTTGAAGCTTTGCTGGGCGCGGGCCGTCCCGATGAGGCCGCCGTCGAAATGAACCGCTATCTTGACGGGCGCGAGGTAAAAAAAATGCCTCTGCCGGTTCGCCAAGTCTGGGCGAATGTTCAGGGTCAGGAGAAGGTCCAGGCCCTCTACGTCAAGACGAAGCCGCCCAAAGGCCAAGGGCAAGTCGATTTCCTTGGGCACCCTCCCGCGGAACTGATCCGTGGACTCGAACCCGCCAGGGACCAGGAACAGTTAAGTTCCATACTCGACGGGGTGGGCGCGAGGATCTTGGAAATGATCAATAATTTCCCTAACACGAGCTCGCTCGAAGCGATCCATCAGGAGAAACTGGGCCGCAAGGGGGGAGTCAGCGACACACAGAATCAGGAGTTTCGGTATTTGTGTTTGGTGCCGCGCGAGGCTTGGGGGCCAGGCTTCATCGAATATCGCGCGGACTTTGGTGGAAATCCAGCTCTGCCCAAGGGATTGACCGAAGGGTTCATGCTTACAACGGGGTTTGCCTCGGCGGAGCTCATCTTTCATCCGGCGTACCGCTCCGAGAGCACTTTTCGTTACCTGGGACGACAGAATATTAAGGGTCAGAATACGTACGCGGTCGCCTTTGCGCAGATTCCCGCGAAAGCCCACCTGTTCGGGAACTTCCAGAAGGGGCTGACCTCGGGAACGACATTTTCCCAAGGGCTGGCTTGGGTCGACTCCGACACGTACCAGATTGTTCGCCTCCATACGGACCTCTTGGCCCCCTTACCCGATTTTCGGCTGGAAAAGGAAACCCTGAATATCGATTTCAAGGAGGTGCATTTCTCCCACCTGAAAGAAGCGTTTTGGCTGCCGGAGAAAGTCACCTTGACGCTCGATTGGAACGGCAAACTACTCCGGAATCAGCACGAGTATTCGGACTTCAAGATTTTCAACGTGGCCACTTCGGAAAAGATCGGTAGACCTAAGGGCACAGCGGAGGCTTCCTCGGAAGCCCAGGAGCCCACTGTCACCCCATGAGTTGTGCGTCTATTCCGTGACCTCAATCCAGTAGATGTCATAGGGGCGGAGGATTACACGAAGCGGGTGGCGTTCAAGGTCCGAGATATCTCCATTGCGAATCTGCTCGAGGGTATTCATGGGGCTTTCGGGATTAAGACGTGCTAACCGCACACTGCCTTTTCTCTCCGCGGGAAACTGCACCGTCACTTCGTACGGCCCTCCCGCGCCCTCCAAAGGAAAATTCCACAGGACCACGTTAACCCAAGGTCCGGAGCGCGCGGCAAGGGCGTTGAGGTCGAGATTTGTACCGGCGACAGGCAATTGCTCTCCCTTGATAAGACTCAGAAGCTTGAAAGCGTAGTAAGCCGGCCGCACCCGATCCTGGTTGTCGTATAGGCCGTCATATTGGGGCATTTCGTTCCACCAGTGGGCCATGAAGGCCGTGCCCGATTCGGACGTGAATCCGGAGAATTTCGCGGGGTCAACGAAGTAGTCACGAATATGGTAATAGGCGGATCGGCTGAGTCCGTGCTGCTCGAAGCCCAGGGTGGTTTCGAGGATAAAAGCCGGCTGGAAGTAGGGATTCAGGACAGGGTTCCCGAGTGACATGTTCCATTCGTCGAGAATGGTCTCCACCCGGTTCAATTGCGGATACTTCGCGAGCTTGGCCCGCATGTAATCGATGGTCTTCCAGAATTCCCTGGGGTCATTGTGATAAAGATGCCAGGAGAGAAAATCCAGGGGCGCCTGACCCTGGGCGGCGGTAGCCATCAGGGCGTCGGCGAGAGGGCTTTGGTAGCTGGCGAGCGCGGGGCCTCCGACTTTGGCGCGCGGGTCAGCGCGGCGAATCGCGCGCACCGTGTGCCCGTAGTAAAAGACATAGTTTTGGGGAGTGAATTTGTAGGGGCATCCGCCCGATTCGCCAATGTCACCCTCGTTCCCCACCTCCCAGTACTCAATTCCATACTTCCGGTCTTGATTGCAGTGCTTGACCAACTGGTAGATCAACTCTTCCCATTCCGCGTAATCGGTGGGATCGATAATTTCATGGTTGATCTGCGGGTAGAGGACACGGGGTTTGAAGCATAGATTCATGATGGGCTTGGCGCCTGTGGCCAGGATCGCTTCAATCGCCCTGTCGAGCGTTGCCCAGTGATACTGGTGGTGAGCGGGGTATAGGTCAAAGTACTCTTGCACAAATAGGCGGATCGTCTGAGGGTGAAGCTGGCCAATTTGCTCGACACGATCACCGATCATGGGCTGCTCGCTTAAGCCGCCCTGACCCAGCGCATACCGGGTAAGATCGATGGGACCTGAGGTTTGAGAAGTGCTCACAATGAGATTGATACTTGCCGGGCTTGCCGCTGCAGGAGGACTGCTCATGGCGCCGGAAACACGGGCGTCCTTCGAGTCAATCAACAGGCTGGTGACCTGGGCGGACTGACCCCCTAGCGCCGATTGTCCCGCAAACAACACGAGAATCGCCGCGAGGAAGCTCCGTAGCAACCAATGTTTGACGGAGAGCTTTAAACGTTCCACTAGACTTCTTCCGGAACGACATACGGCGCGCGATAACTACCCCGCAACAGTTTGTTCGCTTCGTCGTCGCCGATGACCTGTTCGGTCGCCGGATCGAAGTTGAGCGTCCGCCCCAGGCGGTAAGACGCGTTGGCCAAGTGGACGAGCGTGCAGGAAATATGCCCTTCATCGATCGGCGAAAGCAGGTTTTCCCGCTTGCGGCTCCGCACGCAGTCGATGAAATTGGCCCAACAGTTCCCACCTTCGTGTGTGGCCGTGGGGCCGTTTTCCTGCCCATCGCCGAGCCAGGTGCGGTAGATTTGCATGGGTCCGGAGTCCGTCGTCGCCATGTAGCCTTTCGAGCCGTAAAAGATATCGCCCACCATCCCCTTTTCAAAGAGTCGCCCGCGGGACCCGGACCGGGGTGGGCCGAGGAATCCTGGGAGCTCAATCCCGAAACCCGGCGTGCGGATGTCGGCTTCATGGTTGGTCATCCAATGGCGGACCTCAAACTCCATGAGCTTGCGTTTGCCGCCGGGCTGATCGAACTCCCAAACGCAGGTAAGAGTGTTGGGCGTCTCCTGGTCGTCGTCGAACATGAAATGGCCGCCCACCGCGGAAGCCCGGTTGGGGAGACCCACGCCCAGTCCCCAGCGCGCCACGTCGAGCTCGTGGATGCCTTGGTTGCCAATGTCGCCATTGCCGTAATCCCACTGCCAATGCCAGTTGTAGTGGAAGCGATTGCGCGTAAAAGGCTTGACCGGGGCCGGCCCCATCCACAGATCATAGTCCACGCCGGCGGGAACCGGTTCAACGGGAGTGTGCCCGATCGTGTCGCGCCAGTTGTAACAGAGGCCGCGCGACATGTAGACATCGCCGATGACGCCGCCGCGAAGTTGCTGGACGGCTTCGCGGATGCAATCGCTCGCCCGCATGTTGACCCCGTGCTGAACCATCCGATCATATTGGTGGGCGGCGCGCACCAGTTGGTGGCCGTCCCACCAATTGTGTGAGCCGGGTTTTTCGACGTAGACATCTTTTCCCGCCTGACAAGCCCAAATGCCGATCAGGCAGTGCCAATGGTTCGGCGTGGCAACGGAGATGCAATCGATGGATTTGTCTTCCAGCAGCTTGCGGACGTCGCTGTAAGTCTTGGGTTGCGGCAGCCCCATGAGAGCAAGATCGGCCAGGCGCCCGCTCAAAATGTTGGCGTCAGGGTCGCAGAAGGCGGCAATTTCCACGTTCGGTATCGTGGCATATTGTTCCGCGTGAAAGAAGCCCTGCCCGCGCAACCCGCAGATGCCCACGCGCACGCGGTCACTCGCGCCAAAGACCTTTTCGGGCTGGGTAATGAAAGTTATTCCCGCGAGGGCCGCGACACTTGCACTCTTCCCAAGGACTTCTTTGGTCGCGTGTTTCGTGTCATCCGGTTTTTCCTCTGGCATCGATAACCCTCCTCTACCTGGAATACCTAGACTTCTTCCGGAACGACGTACGGGGCCCGATAAGTACCGTGCAACAGTTTATTCGCTTCGTCGTCGCCGATGACCTGTTCAGTTTCCGGATCAAAATTGAGCGTCCGCCCCAGCCGGTAAGATGCATTCGCCAAGTGGACCAAGGCGCAGGAGATGTAGCCCTCCTCAATGGGCGCGCTCTGTTCTTCCATCTTCCGGCTACGGACGCAGGCGATAAAATTTTGCCAGTTATTCCCTTCCCGGGAGCCGCTGGGACCGCGCTCCTGCTCCTCGCCCAGCCAGGTGCGATAGGAAGGGAATTCCTCGTTCGACATCGCCATGTAACCCTTCGACCCGTAAAAGATATTCCCGACGGAACCCTCGACGCTTTCTCGTCGCCGGCGAGGAGGATTTCTTGGCGGAGGACCCAGGAATCCCGGCACGGCGACTCCAAATCCGAGAGAATCCAATGCCTGCCTCCTGGTTGGTAATCCAGTGGCGCACTTCGAATTCCAGGATCTTCGGCTTGCCCCCCGGCTGATTGAATTCGAACGCCGCGTTGAGAGTATTGGGAGTCTCCTGGTCATCATTGAACATGAAGTGTCCGCCTACCGCCGACGCCTTGTTGGGGAATCTCACTCCCAGCCCCCAACGGGCCACATCCATTTGGTGGATTCCCTGGTTGCCAATATCGCCGTTGCCGGTGTCCCAGAACCAGTGCCAGTTGTAGTGAAAGCGGTTGCGCGTAAACGGGTGGAGCGGAGAGGGTCCCGTCCAGAGTTCGTAGTTCACGCCCTCCGGGACCGGCTCCACCGGACTGCGTCCGATCGTATTCCGATCGTTGAAGCAGAGACCGCGGGCGAGGTAGACATCGCCGATCAGACCCTCCCGCATCTTCTGGATGCCCTCGATAACCGCCCCCGCGGAACGGTTGTTGGTTCCATGCTGAACGATGCGGTTGTATTTCTTCGTCGCCCGAACCAGTTGCCGCCCTTCCCACATGCAATGGCAGCAAGGCTTTTCGATGTAGACATCTTTGCCGGCTTGGATGGCCCAAATTCCCATCAAGCTGTGCCAGTGATTGGGTGTCGCGACGGAAATGGCGTCGATGGAGGAGTCTTCCAGCAGCTTGCGAATGTCGGTGTAGGTTTTGGGTGTAGGCAGAGCCATGCGATCCATATCCGCCAGCCGCCCGCTTATGATGTTGTCATCCACATCGCACACGGCCGCGGTTTCCACGTTAGCGATTCGGGCGTATTCCTCAATGTGCGTAAAGCCCTGTCCCCGAATCCCGCACACACCAACCCGCACACGGTCGTTCGCGCCAAAAACCCGTTGGGGATCGGTAATGAAACTTATTCCCCCAAGGGCGGCTGCACTTGCGCTTTTATCAAGAACTGTTCTGGTGATGTTTTCCGCGTCGTGCTTGTTTTCTCCCGGCATGGTGGACACCTTTTTTGATTTACAATCCATGATTGCCCATTACATCCTGTTAGAGAAGAAGAGCCCTACAAGTTATGAACAAAGACAGGGGATGTCAAGCGGACAAAAAAACCACGGGGCCACGGAGCAAGCGCACCGGTTATGATTTAATGGTGAGCCAGCTTCTCAGCTTCGAGAGTCCTGGCCTTCCTTGCAGTCCCTACACCACCGGGTCCAGGGCACGGCTTCCAAGCGCGCCTTGCTAATGGACTTGCCGCATTCCTCGCAGATGCCGAATTTCTCATGCCGAATCCGCGTTAGGGCCTCCTCGATGGCGCGCAGGAGCTTGCTGTCCGTCTGCTGCAACCGGATTTGCGTGGAGGCGTCGGTTTCCGTGGCGGCCATGTCAATCGGGTCCCCGCGAAGTTCACCCGCGGTAGGAATCGAACGGGCCAGGCTCTTCCCTGTGGAGAGTTCTTGCCGCTTCGAGAGTAGAAGGTTCGTGTAGCGGAGTAGGTCGCTCTGGTTCATTGCAGCCACCCTATTTCCCTCGATTGCCGTGATGGCATCGTACCAATTTTCAAATTATACCGCCATATAGGTGCGGCGTCGGCGAGATTTAGCGTATCCGATCCGGCTATCCTTGGTTTATGTTAGATGCGCCCGCAGTCCCTACCCGGACGGAGCTCGGAAGCGCTCGACTTCCGAATTGCTTCCGGAAAGTTCATATGGACAATCCGGTCCATAGGTAGTTATTATGGATTTATGGTTTGCAAACGCTCTCATGTCGTCTTGACCTCGCTGGTAGCTCTTGGTCTGGCCGTGGAATTCCTCCCGCCAGGCACTCGCGCCACCTGGGTGGCAGCCAGAGCTCAAACCGGTTCGGCAGGCGCGGGGGCGTCGAGCGCGAACCCTGGGGGTCGGGCAGCCGTGCCGCAATCGGTTTCCCCGACTTCCACCCCGGTGTCAGCAGGACAATTGGGCGCCGCTCAACCCTTGGCTAAGGCGGCCGCCCCCCTTCTTCCTCCGCCGCTCCCTGTATGCCCCAGTGCTCCCGAGGGGACCCAGTGCATTTCCCACGTCGTGAAGCGCAACGAGAGCCTGGGTGGTCTCGTGTCGCACTACCTTCCTGAGACGGTGTACATGCGGCGAGCCGAGCTGGAAACGGCCCTGCGCCAGGCGAACGGCCTAGGCAGCAAATCGCTCAAGCCCGGCACCGAGATTCTGATTCCGGGCATTCCCCTGCAACCGATCCTGGACAAGCCCACCCCGACCCCTAAGGATTTTGTGGCGCGCGGCATCTACCTGACCGCATACACCGCGGGCTCCGCTTCGGGGCTTGACTTGATCCAGCACTGGAAGGAAGCGGGGGGGAACACGGTGGTTTTCGACGTCAAGGACTTTGATGGCGAGCTCCACATTCCTTTCCAGCACGCCTACGCCCCGCCCGGCAATATCACCATTCGCAATCTGCCGAAGTTCATCCACTACCTCCACGCGCTCCAGATGCACGCCATCGCGCGCATCGCCCTGTTTCGCGACGCGCACCTGGCCCAGACCTACGCGGAACTCGCCGTCCACTCCCGCGCATCCGGCAAACCCTGGCTGGAAAACGGCAAGCTCGTTTGGGTGGATGCTTCCAACCCGGTGGTGCAGGACTACAATTTGGATTTGGCCCGTCTCGCCGCCGGCGCGGGGGCGGACGAAATCCAGTTTGACTACGTGCGCTTTCCGGCCGAGGGAGACCAGGCGGATGCCCAGTTCGCCTATCAAAAGGAGCATCCGGACTGGCCCCGCTCCAAGACTATCACCGACTTTGTGGCCCGCGCCACCGACACCCTGCATCCGTTGGGCGTGCTGGTCTCGATCGACGTGTTCGGGGTCATGGCCTGGGCGAGGCCGGTTGACCTGGCCCACACCGGCCAGAACATTCATGACCTCTCCCGTCACTGCGACATTCTCTCTCCCATGATCTACCCGTCCCACTTCTTTGGATTTGACGGCTACAGCGATCCCGGCGATGCTCCCGAGCATTTCATTTCGGAGTCCATGCAACGCTTCCAGCAGGCCACCGAGGGCAGCGGCGTGGTGCTGCGTCCCTGGCTACAGGCCTTCGGCTGGCGTACCAAGACCTATTCGCCCGGCTACATTGTGACCCAGGTGCGCGTGGCCCACCAGCAAGGCGGCGTCGGGTTTCTTTTCTGGAATGCGCGCAACGACTACTCGAAGCCTTTCGCGGCGATGCCCGATGTGCGCCTGGTCGCGGCCCACGACCTCTCGCCTGCCCCCGCGGGTTCCCCCCCGCCGCATCCACCGCCCGAGACGTTCGATGACCACGCCTGTGCATATGGCAAACTACGAAGCCCGTAAACTCGGCCGGGTTTTTAGATACGCTCAGATCGTCGTGCTTTTGACCCTCGCCATCGGCCCCGTTGTGGCTCCAACCTCACCGGGTGCGGCACGACCCATGGATCGTGCCCCTTCACCGAAGCTTATCGCCCTCACTTTTGATGATGGTCCACGGCCCTGGGTGCTGAAGGGGAACTCCGAGGCGGGACATGCGTCAGCCAGCCTACTGGATTTGCTCAACCGGGAGGGCGTGAAGGCTACGTTTTTTGTGATGGCCTGGCGGCTGGCGCCCGCCGCCGACCGGGACTGCCGAAAAATCGATACCGGCATCACTTGCCGCCAAGCCGCCGAGGAGGAGCATCGCCGTGGTCACGAAATCGAAAATCACACCTACGGTCACGGCAACTTCCGCCTCATGCAGAAACGCTACGGAGAGGAATGGATCTTGAACGACATCGACCGCGCCTCCCGCACCCTCGAGCCCATTACCGGCGTGAAACCGCACTACCTGCGCCCGCCGGATTGGGAAATCTGGCCCGAGTTGGCACAGCGCATCGAAGCCCGCGGCTACCACATTATGAGCAAGTCCACCACGCTGCCGCCCGTCCTGCGTGACGTCGATTCCGAGGACTATTTCTGTGCCGGCAAGGATTTATCCAAATGTCCCCAGCCCTCGCTTCATGATTACGTCCTGCGAACCATCGAGCAGCGCGAGCGCAAAGGCGTCTTCGACCATATCCTGGTCTTCCACGAAATACCCAATTCGGTCGAAGTGCTCTCCCACCTGATTCCGGAACTGAAGAAACAAGGGTATACGTTCGTGACGCTTGCCGAGTACATGAAAGTGGAAAAAACCAAATAACCGGCAGGCCGATTCGGTTCGGGTGTGTTACCCTGCAACAGGTTCAAATTCGATCGCATCGATCCAGGAGGTTCTCCATGGAAACTCTGCAAGGCATTCTGAGCGCCCACCCGTTTTTCAATGATCTGCCCACGCGGCACCTCGAGACCGTCACCGGCTGCGTTTCCAACGTGCGTTTTAAGGCCGGAGACGTCATCTTCCGGGAAGGCGAAGACGCCAATCAATTCTACCTGATCCGCGAGGGGAAGGTGGCGCTGCGGATCCATTCCGACCGCCGTGGCCCGCTGACCATCCTGACCCTCGGCGAAGGCGATATCCTGGGGTGGTCGTGGCTTTTTCCTCCCTATCAATGGAAGTTCTCCGCCCGCGCCATCGAGGACACTCGGGCCTTTGCCGCCGACGGAAAGTGTTTGCGGGAAAAGGCCGAACGCGACCACGACCTGGGGTACGAGCTCCTGAAGCGGTTTGCGCGGGTGGTCGAGGAGCGCCTGGAGGCTACACGGCTACAGCTCTTGAATGTCTACCAGGATCAGTGAGTAATCGAAACTCGGCAAGCGGGTCGATCGCGGCGCGGTTGGGTAGGTGGACGAGGCTAGACAGACCGGAGAGACCCGGCCGGGGAGGGGGCTGTCCTCATTTGAGCGTAGCGCCGCCATCTTGGCGGCTCGAGGCCGGCTGGAAGCCGGCGCTACATCTGAAATAAAGACAATACCCCCGGAGCAGGGCTCCGTCAAAGTCCACCATGTCGTGTACCTCCAGCGCCATGAATGCATCATCCGCGAATAGACCCCTCACCCACCGCCTTGCGGTCCCCCCTCTCCCCCCTGAGAGGGATAAAAATCAAAACCGCAGCCCTCTCCCTTGGAGCTTGTGATTTTATTAGGCCGCGGGCCGGGGGAGGGTAGGGGGTAGTAGGAGGAGGTGAAAGGGCAAGGGCGGGGATGGAAATATTTCTGGCGGAGAGTTCGGTATGTGAGTTAATATGGCTGTTATGGAAAACATTTTGATGTTTGATGCTTCGAAAGTATAAACGCCAGCCGTGGAGAAGAGCGCCGAGGGTGCCCCTCCGCAGGGCGGGAAGGCGGCGGCGGGGGCCCGGAGGGCGGTGCGTCTGCGCCGGCCGGAGCGTGGGCAGATGAGCTGGGTGGCGCAATGTCCGGACGACCTGGTGGGGCCGGAGCACCCGGTGCGGCGGGTGGCGGCGGTGGTGGAGCATTTGGACTTGGCGGCGTTCCAGGCGTCGATCAAGGCGCGGGAAGGGGTGGCGGGGCGCGATGCGACCGATCCGCAGCTTTTGGTGTCGTTGTGGCTGTACGCCTGCGTGCGGGGCATCGGCGGGGCGCGCGAGTTGGCGCGGCAGTGCGAGGAGAATGCGGCGTTTCGCTGGCTGTGCGGAGGCGTGACCGTGAACTATCACTTGCTGGCGGACTTTCGTACCGATCATGGAGATGCGCTGGACGCGCTGTTCACGCAGGTGATCGCGGCGCTGGTGGACAAGGGGGTGGTACGGGTGAGCCGCATCAGCCAGGACGGGATGCGGGTGCGGGTCGGGGCGGGGACGAAGAGTTTTCGGCGGGAAGCGCGGCTGGAGGAGTTGCTGGCGGAAGCGGAGCGGCACGTGGCAGAGTTGCGGCGGCAACTGGAGTCGCCGGCGGGGGTGGGGGTAAGCGCGCGGCAAGCGGCCGCGCGCAAGCGGGCGGCGCGGGAGCGGCAGGAACGCTTGCAGCAGGCCATCGCGCAGTTGCCGGAACTGCAGCGACGGCAGGCGGCGAGAGTGAAGCGCACGGGGGGCAAGCGGGGAGAGAAGATTGCGGAGAAGGCGCCGCGGGTGAGCACGACGGACGCGGAAGCGCGGGTGATGAAGATGCCCAACGGCGGCTACAATCCGGCGGTGAATGTGCAGTTGGCAGCGGACCCGGGGAGCCGCGCCATCGTGGGGGTGGAGGTGACGGCGGAGGGTTCGGACTCGGGAGGGTTGAGCGCGCCGTTGCGGGAACAGGTGCAAGAGCGCACGGGGGGCACGGTGCAAGAGCACCTGTTGGACGGCGGGTACCTGCGGAAGGAAGACTTGGAAGCAGCGCATAAGGACGATGTGGCGTTGTTCGTTCCGCCCCATACGGCGCAGGATCGGCAAAGGAGGGGGAAGGAACTAGAGTCCCAAGCAGGCGATAGCGAAGCGATCCGCGCCTGGAAGCAGCGCATGCAAAGCGCGGAGGGAAAGAAAATCTATCGACAGCGGGCGGCCACCAGCGAAACCGTCAACGCCGATTTGCGCACCTATCGCGGCCTGGGTCACATTCTGGTGCGCGGACTGGCCAAAGCGCGGTGCGTGGCGCTGTGGAGCGCCCTGGCCTACAACGTGATGCACTTCGCCCCGCACTTGCTGGCCTAAACCCACCGTGGCGGGCCTGAGCCCGCCGCGGCGGGCAGCACCTGCCAGCGCCCAGCGAGCGTCCGAAACCGAACCGGGGCGCCACAACCGCTCCCCCGGCCGGTCCGAGCCGCCCCGCCTACTGCCCCAGGGCTCCCAAGGCACCCCCCTGCGGCCAGTGGCTTCAAAAAGGTCACAAGCTCAGGGGGAGAGGGGGGACCGCAAGGCGGTGGGTGAGGGGTCCCTTTCAACCCCATCGGACTTTGACGGAACCCTGGGCCGGAGAAGACCACGCTTGACTGTCGGGCGCGTTTGTTACAGAATTTGTAACAGGCCTAGGCCAAAGCTCAGAAAAGGCGCCCCGGCATGCAAGGCCCGGACGGAGGATCGGCAGTTTGCACGGATAGGTTCGGTGGACGGAAGGGTGCTGGGCATAAGGTTTCTCACTATGAAAGTGCGGCTATGGGTTCTTATCGCGGTTCTTCTCCTGGCGGGCGCGCATACCCTTAAGGGAGCGGATGATGATGAAGAGACCCGATGGCTTGGGGTGTTGTGGACCAAGGGAGGGGTGTTGGTGGGAGACGCCAAAGTCACCAGTGGAACGACGGTTCTGCCTCGCGACGTGATCACGACCTCCGAGGGAGCCTCGGCCTGGGTGCGTTATCGATCTCCTGCTTCGGCGATCCTGCTGGCCGACACGGAAGTGGTTTTGTTCGCCAGCGACCCAGCGCCGAGTCTGCTGCTGCGCCGGGGAACCGTGGTGGTTGACGAGGCGGTTGCAGATCCAGCCCAAGTCACCATCCCCGGTGGATTCGTGCTGGTGGAGGGAACCCCACAAGTCGAGGCAGAGTGTGAGATCGCCGCCGCGGACAATGCGACCACCGTTTCGGTGAAACGTGGGCTGGCGGAAATCCATGGTCTGGGGGCGCTGGTGATTTTGCACCCGGGACAGTCGGCGCGCGTCGAAGCCGGTCCGCAAGGTGGCCAACCCCAACCGGTAGCCGGAAGAATCAACCGGGTAATTCCCGAAGGAGAAATCCAGCACGAAGGAATTAAGCCTCTCCCCCTGAAACAGAATGACCCGGTCATGTGGAACGACTTGGTGCGCACGATTAGAGAGGGCCGGGCGCAGATCAAGCTGGTGGATGGCTCGACCTTGAATGTGGGCGCCCGTTCGCAGCTCAAAATCCTACAGCACGATCCTCAGGCACAAAAGACGGTAATTGAACTGACCATAGGAAAGGTTCAGGCGGACGTGCAGAAAGTTACCGCCCGGGATGGGAAATTTGAACTCCACACCGCGAGCGCGGTCATTGGAACGATTGACACATCCTATGTGGTGGAGACCGATGGCAAAACAACGCGGGTCTGCGGGGTGAAAGGCACCACGGTGGTCAAGAGCTCCGACCCGAAAATCGCCACGACCGTTAAATTGCACAAGAAGCAGTGTACGGTGGTGGTCTTCGGCGCACCTCCCACCAGCCCGGTTTTCGCGCCTGCCCAGGTGGCGAGCATGCTGAACCAGACAGTAGTTCAGACGGCGGGGGGAATTGGAGGCCTCAGCACGGGGGCCGTGGCGGGCATCGCCGCAGGCGGCGCGGCGGCCGCGGCCGTCACCGGGGTGGTGCTGGCCACCACCGGCACGACCTCTCCTACCACTCCCTGAGGTCCCCAAAGATGCGCAGTATTTTGAGATTTCTGTAGTTCCGCTTTTCTGCAATGCGTCCTGATGGCAGGTGGGGACGCATTTTCTTTCCCCGGCAGCGAACCTCATCCTACTCATGTTGGCAAAGCTTGCACAATTCGCCTCCCGGACGATTCGGTTCGGCAAGAATCACGCGCCTTTTGTGATTATCGCCTCTATCTGTATTGCCAACCTGGCGCTCTATTGGGCCGTCTACCTGCGGCCCCACCCCAGTACGCTCCTCCGGTTCCTGGACAACATCGAGTTGAAAACGCTCGATGTTCGCTTCCAACTGCGGGGGCCGCGCGCCCCAGGGCCCGCCGTGGTCATCGTGGCCATCGATCAAAAGAGCCAGGGCGTTCTCGGCCGCTGGCCGTTCCCGCGCTCCTACTTTGCCCAAGCGGTTGACTTTTTGCGGGAAGCCCATGCCCGCGTCATCGCCTTTGATATCAACTTCCCCCAAGCCGATGAAAACTCCGCGCTCCGGGCGGTTCGGTCGATTCGCGAGGATTACAACCGTCTGGTCGAACCACCCTTGCACACCCCCGCCTTCGAATCGCGTCTGAAGTCCAGGGAGGCCGCGGCCGACAATGACAAGCAGTTGGCCGACGCCCTTACCCGCTTCGATAACATCATCCTGGGTTATTTTGCCATTTCGCCGGAGGAGGCCAAGTCGCAAAACCCGGAACGCCTGAAGGATTTCCTGAACTTACTTTCTTTCCAGGCCTATCCGCAGATTGTCCACCCCGAGTACGCGAAGAACTTCGATGGCCCGGAAACCGAGGCGATATCTCCCAATCTGCCGCAGTTGGCATCCAATGCCAAGAACTTTGGGTTCTTCGATATCGTCCCGGACCACGATGGCATCGTACGCCGCGCCCCCGCCGTCTTGTCCTTCCAAGACGCCTACTATCCCTCCCTGGACGTTGCCGCCACCTTGGCCTACACCAACAACTCGCTCGACCAGGTCAAGGTCATTTTCAACCCGGGCGGGGTGGAAAGGATCGCCGTGGGCCAGCTCACCATTCCCACGGACCCCCAAGGCTTCGTCCATCTCGACTATGACGGCGGGGCCGGTACTTTCCCCACTTATTCCTTGGCGGATGTCGTCCAGCGTAAATTGTCACCGGAGCTCTTTCGAGACCGGCTGGTGCTGATCGGCCCCACCGTGACCGGCATCAGCGGCACGGCGCTCACACCTTTCCAGCAAACCAGATTTCCCGGCGTGGAAATACACGCCAACATGATTGACGATATTCTCTATCAACATTTTATCCGGCGTGGGCTGCGCGAATATCTGCTGGACATCGCCTTCATCATGCTGTTCAGCCTGGCCGCAGGAAGTCTGTTCAGTATCCTCAATCCCCTGCGCGCCACGCTGCTCCTGAGCGGTTCGCTATTTCTGTTTTTCGGGCTGACCTACTATTGGTTCGCGCATTACCGGATGTGGGTCACGGACTTTCCCCCCATGACGACCCTGGTCGTCACCTATGCCGGAATCGTCAGCTACCGCTTCTTCTTTGAGGAAGGAGAGAAAAAGAAGGTCCGGTCGGCCTTTTCCCAATACCTGCATCCCGCGCTCATCACTCAGATGCTCAATAGCCCGGACGGCATCCGGCTGGGAGGAGAAGAAAAAGAGCTCACGGCTTTATTCACGGACATTCGCGGATTTACCACCCTTTCCGAAAGCCTCACCCCGGCCCAGTTGGTGGATCTGCTTAACGAATATCTCTCCGCCATGACCGACCTGATCTTCAAGAATTGGGGGACGCTGGACAAATACATTGGCGACGCCATCATGGCCTTCTGGGGCGCCCCTTATCCGCAGACCGACCACGCCTTGCGGGCCTGCCGGACCGGCCTGGATATGCTTCAAGGCGTGAAGCGCTTGCAAGCGAGTTGGCAGTCGCGCGGCGTGCCTCGGCTGGAGATCGGCATCGGCATCAACACCGGCCCCATGCTGGTCGGAAACATGGGATCGAGAATTCGAAAAAACTTCACCATCATGGGCGACAGCGTCAACCTGGCTTCGCGCCTGGAAGGCCTCAACCGGCAGTTCGGAACCAATGTCATCATCAGTGAGGGCACCTTCCTCCAGGTGAAAGATCTGGTCGTAGCCCGCGAGCTTGATCTCATCAAAGTGAAAGGGAAAATGCAGCCCGTTAAGGTCTACGAACTCCTTGCACTGGCCGGGGACGCGCACCTGCACCGCGATTTGGTGAGCCGTTTTGAGAAAGGCCTGCAAGCTTACCGGAGCTGCCGATGGGAAGCCGCCATTGAAGCCTTCCAGGGACTGGTTCGCGACTATCCGTTAGACAGCCCCAGTCACGTTTTCATCGGGCGCTGCCATGACCTCCTGGCGCAGCCCCCGGAAGGCAGTTGGGACGGCGTCTTCGTGATGAAGAGCAAGTAGGGAAGGATGACGGTCAATCACATGGGACGGCGCTTGCTGATCCTTCTGGTCATGCTGGCGCTCATCGCGGGTGCGGCATTCTGGGCCTTCCGCAAAGTGGGACGATGGCTGGTGGCCCCTGATGCGCTCCAACACGCGCAGGCGATCGTGGTTCTCAGCGGCAGAATTCCCTTTCGCGCCATGGAAGCCGCAGACCTTTATCGGCAGGGTTGGGCGCCGGAAGTGTGGTTGTTTCGAGAGGAAACCGACGAAGCCGCCGTGGCCCTCGCCAGGCTCGGCATCCCGCATCCCTCCGGAGAGGAATACGACCAGCAGGTGTTGGTGCGGCTGGGCGTGCCCGCGGCAGCAATCCACATCCTGGAACCTCCCACCACGAACACCGTGAGCGAAGCCCGGCTGATCGCCGAGGAATTGCGGCGACAGGGTGGAGACAAGGCCATTCTGATGACCTCACCGGTGCACACCCGGCGGGTGAAGACTATTTGGCGCCTCGTCGTGGGAGATCATCCCCAGGCCATTCTGCGCTATGATTCCGCGGAACCCAGCGATCCTGACCACTGGTGGCGCAGCACCCAGGATGTGGAAGCCGTGGTCCACGAACTTCTCGGCCTGGTCAACGCCTATCTGGGTTTTGTGGCTGGACCCCGGAAGCGATAAGTTTGCTTTGACGTTGGCCACTCTCGTGGGTCCAGGAGTTGCGGAACCATGCCTCGAGACCTCACCCCGGAGGATCAACTCTGTCTGCTGCTCGCGCGCGGGCGCTTTTCGCCCGAAGTGGCGAAGAGCTCCGTCGAGCGGCTGCAATCGGGACTGCACTGGGACGTGCTTCTGGAACGCGCCCGAACCCACGGCCTGATTCCCCTGCTCTATCACCGCCTCGGCGCGCTCGACTTTTGCGGCGTCCCCGCACCGGTCCGCAGGGAGTTGACGGACACCTTCGGCGTTAATGCGATTCGCAACATCCTTCTGTCCCAGGAGCTCGTCCGTGTGCTGACGCGGCTCGGCGGGGCCGGAGTCCCAGTGATCCCCCTCAAGGGCGTCACTCTGGCCGAGTCACTTTACGGCGACCCCGCCCTCCGCACCTGCGCTGACCTCGATATCCTTGTTCCCCCCAAACACTTCGCGGAAAGTCTGCACCTCCTCCAGGCATCGGGATATGAGTCGGGCTTCGGCAAGCCACACTTCGCCGGCCTCCTGGCTCGCTACGGCAAAGATTGCGTGCTGATGCGAGAGGGTGCGCGGTCGGTGTATCCGTTGCAAGTTCATTGTGGATTGATTTGGGGCGGCCCCGCAGAGCGCCGTCTGCTTACCGAGATGTGGGCTGATGCCGCTCCCCGGCCCTTTCACGCGGCGCCGGCTTATGCCATGAGCCACGAATGGGAATTCCTGTACCTGGCGGTGCATGCTGCCCGGCACGGCCTCTTCCCCTTCAAGTGGCTGGTGGACCTTGACTGGCTCTCGGTGCGGTGGCCCTTGGATTGGAAAAACGTACAAGAAAAGGCAAGACGGCTGGGTTGGGAGAGCGCCGTCCGGTCTTGCTTTGCCGCTTGCGCGGCTTTGCTTGAGACACCGGTTCCCGAGCCCTTGGCGCGGGCCGCGCCTCGCACGGCGACGAGATTAAGGTACTCCGCCCCCGGACCTCTCCAAATTCCCCGGGAAACACTTTTCGCCATACGGCTTCTACCCACCCTCTACCAGCGGGTTCAGTTTCTTGCCATCCGGTTATTTGTCCCCACACCGGCGGATGGCGAGTGCTTTCGCCTTCCCTCCGCGCTGTTTTTTTTCTATTACCTTCTGCGGCCCTGGCGCTTGATGGGCGCGGTGGCAGGATGGTTCGTTCAGGCGGGGGTAGCGAGATTCCGCCGGCTGCGGGCCTCGAAGAGGTCCAATGTCATTAGCGGTGGGTGAAACCCACGGAATGTGCCCGCCCTACAATCTACCAACCCGGAGGGGTTGAATCTGGTTGGAGTCAGTCGGATCTTCCTTCTAGTGATTGACTCAAAATCCTTGCATCGAGAGGGGTTGTCCTGTTTTTGGGCATCATAGTGTAGTCATGTATATTGAAGATTGTCCTTGACATTGCTAGATTATGATGGTATACGGGAGTCATGTATATCACAACCGTCCCTAACCGCAACTCCCCGCCCGCCATCCTCCTGCGCGAATCTTTTCGCCATCACGGCAAGGTTAAGAACCGCACCCTCGCCAACCTCTCGCATTGGCTCCCCGCCCGCATCGAAGCCCTCCGCCGCCTGTTGCGGGGCGAGTTCGATCAGGCCGCCGAGCTCTCCCGGGCCCCTCAGTTGGGAGGCGTGTTCGGCCTCTTGTTCGTGCTCAAGCAGATCGCCAAGGCTCTGGGCATCGGCGCCGCGCTCGGTCATAGCCGGCTGGCGAAACTCGCTCTGTTCCTGGTGTTGGCCCGTGTCGCTCACCAGGGCTCGCGCCTTTCCGCGGTGCGCTGGGCCCAGGATCAGGCGGTGGCCGAAGTGCTGGGCCTGGGGAAGTTCGACGAGGACGATCTGTATGCCGCCTTGGATGACTTGGCGGCTCGTCAGGGGAAGATGGAAAAGACCCTGTATCGCCGCTACCTGGCTCGACGCGGCCAGCCGCCCCGGCTGTTTCTCTACGACGTGACGAGCAGTTATCTGGAAGGGGAGAAGAACGAGTTGGGGGAGTACGGTTACAACCGCGACGGAAAGCGGGGCAAGTTGCAAATCGTCATCGGCCTGTTGGCGGACGAGGCAGGCGAACCGCTGGCCGTGCGGGTGTTCGAAGGGAACCGCAGTGATCCCACCACCGTGGTAGAACAGATCCAGATTCTGCAGGGACAATTCGGGGTGGAGGAATTGGTCTTCGTGGGGGACCGGGGGATGGTGAAAAGTAAGGGGAAGCAAGCGCTGACGGGAGCGGGGTTGCGCTATATCACGGCCTTGACCGACCCGCAGGTTCGCCGGCTGCTGGCCCAAGGAACCTTGCAGTTGAACCTGTTCAGTGAGACCGTCTCGGAAGTGGAAGCGGAGGGCGTGCGCTATATCCTGCGCCGGAATCCGCAGGAGGCACAGCGCGAGCAGCATCGCCTGGACGACAAACTGACGAAGCTGGAAGCCCAGATCCAGGCGCGCAACGAGCAGGTGCGCACCCACCCCCGCTGCCAGCCGGAAGCGGGCCAACGGGCGATGCAAGCCTGGGTCGAGCGGCACAAGTTGACGGGCCTGGTGGAAATCCCGCTCGAAGGCACGCAGTTGAAGTTGCAAAGGAACGAAGCAGCGATCGACCGGGCGCTGGAGTTGGCAGGCTGCTATGTGGTGACCACCGACGTGGCCCCCGCCGCGATGAGCGCCCAGCAAGTGCATGACAGCTATGTTTCGCTCCAGAAGGTAGAGCGCGATTTTCGCACCCTGAAGACGGGCTTGCTGGAGGTGCGGCCCGTCTGGGTGCGCAAAGAGAGCCGCACGCGGGGGCACGTGTTCTGCTGCCTGCTGGCCTTGAAAGTCAGTCGTGAGATGGAGCGGCGATTACGAGCGGCCTTTGGCACCACCGAGACTCGGGCCGACGCCATCACCTTGCCGGATGCGCTGCGGGCCTTGACCCGCCTGTGCCTGCTGCACTACCCGGTCGATGAGAAAACCACGCTGACCAAGCTGCCTCAACCGGACGCCCGCCAGCAAGAAATTCTCAAGGCACTCGGCGTCACCCTGCCGACTATGTAGTCAGGAGCTCGACGTCCAAGACAACGCGCAACTGCCATCATCCCAAGCAGTTCGATAAAATATCCCGCCTAAAACAAAAAGGAAGATGCGTCAGTGGGGAAAGGACTCGACCCCTTCGGGATCGACAACTTTGGGGTTCCAGTCCGTAGGTTTCACTTACGGCTAATGACATTCCTCCCCTCCGGGGAGGTTTGAATGGGCGGCTAGACGCTATTGGGAGGACAGCAAGGCGGGAGCGGCGGGGGGCTGCATGGAGGTGATCTGTACCAGACGCGCGCCCCCCGAAAAGCTTTGGGGAGTGGCAGCTTTGGCCAGCATGTTGGCGGAGGGAATGCCGGTGCGGGCGAACGACTTTTCGCAATCTTGCGTGGAGGGCCCACGCATATTGCCTTCCAGATAAGCCAATCCCGGGCAGCGGCTGCAAGTGCCCAGGTGCGAGCAGCCCGAGCAGGTCGGCAGATCGCGGCCACGGATCGAGCGGACCTCGTTCATTTGCGGCGAGTGCTTCCAAATCTCCCGGAACTTCTGCCGGCGCACGTTGCCGGTCGGCAACGGGAACTGCACGCAGGGGTAAACGTCCCCGTAGGGGGAAATGTAGCAGAAGGTATGGCTGGCGCTGCACGGTACGCCATCCAGGATGTCGTCGCCTACGGCGGGCGGCGGAGCGCAGAATTCCTCCACGTTGCCGACGAGTTCGGGGGCACGGAACACCTGCCGCAGGTCGGTCGGCCTGATCCCGAGGCTGAGGATCGAGCGGTCACCGTCCAGCATGGGGGTAATGGTGGGATCGACAGTATATTCGGCTCCCAGTTCCTTGGCCAGCGCCACCACGCCAGAATAGTCTTCGAGGTTTTGCCGCATGAGCACGTTGGCGATGATCGTCTTCATGCCGCGCGCACGCAGCAAGCGAATTCCGGCCAGTGACCGTTTCAGCGAGCCCGGCAGCTTGGTGATGGCGTCATGCACTTCCGGGCGGTGCGAGTAAATGCTGACCTGCACGGACTGCACTCCCAGGTCGCGCAGGCGGTCCGCTTCTTTCTCGCGGATCATGAAGGCGTTGGTTTTGACCTTGACACAGAAGAGCAGGGAGCGGGCGTACTCCAGGATGCGGAAGAAGTCCATGCGCATCAGCACTTCCCCGCCGCTAAAACAGAGGAAGAAGACTCCGGCCTCGGCCAGTTGGTCGAGCACGTCCATGATCTCCGCGGTGGTCATCTCGCCGTGATCGTCATGATCGAGGTAACAGTGGACGCAGCGCTCGTTGCAGCGGTGCGTCACATCGAGCTGGACGCCCAGCGGCACACCCGCCTTGAGCGCCCGTTCGTTCATCTCCTCCATCAGAGTATTCATGCATTTCCCTTATGAGTATCGATGGGCTGATCGGAAAGGAGCATGATTCCGTGCTCAGCCAGCTCCCGGACAAAGGCTTCCGCGTCCTTGAAGGCCTCGGCGGGCTCCACCTCAAACTCCACGCAAATTTTCTGAGCGACGATCTCCTGGAGTGAGGTCACTCCGTCCGCCGCCTGCCAGATGATCGCACCCAACTCATTCAGGTTGAACAAAGTCGAATCCCGGACGGACATGATCATCATTTCGCCGTCGAGCTCGCGCGCGGCAATTTCGTGGCTTCGGGCAATGTAAAGTGGACTCACGCGATCAAGTGCCTCCAGGAGTTAGAAGCTAGAAGTTAGAAGCTAGAAGTCAGGAGACAGAAGCCAGGAGTCAGAATTCCGACCCCCCATCACCCAGCCTTCAGTCCCCAACCGCTAGGAGCTACACATCAGGAGTTAGGAGTTAGAAGCTAGGGGTTGGAGGGTCCGAATTCTGACTCCGGGCTTCCAGCTTCTAAATTCTAGCTTCTAACTTCTCTCATCCAATCAGCTCCCACACGCGCGCATCCTTTGTGAACACCAGCCGGCGGACCGGGACGCGCCTCACAAAATCGCAAACGGTCTGGAAAATCATCCCTACCAGCTCCTCGTCATGAGCGAAGAAGAGCACGTGCCGAAGCAACTCCCGCGCGGCTTCGGCCTCGCTCAGCGGTTCGGCGCGGTTCTCCGAACCCTGCTTCAAAAGGAACAGCGCCGCCAGGGGCGCCCGCACTTTCTGCCCGATGCGCCCCAGTTCCCCGGCGAAGGGCGTGCCGAAAGCCTGAAAGGCCGGGATTCGGGGTACGGGATACGGGACACGGGACACGGGGGAAGTTCCTGGTGTTACGGGGAACGAGTCTGGCAACAGAGGAGGAGGAGAGAAATCACCAATCGCAGATTCCCAATCCCGCGTCGCGTTTCCCGTTTCCCGTTTCCCGTGTCCCGTGTCCCGCAGATATGAAATCTCATCGCTGAGCAGCGTGACGTCCGGCGGAGCCAGACTCGCGAGGGTGGTCTTCCCCGCGCCGGAAACCCCCGCAAACAGAAACGCCCGGCCGTCGCGCACGGCACTGGCCGCATGCACCAGGAAACCGCCCTCGCGGGCCAGGATGAGCGAGTGCAGAATGCGCAGCACCCCATCGATCGCGTAAGGACTCGCGGCCTGGCGCACCCAGCCCCGACGGCATTGCGGATCCCATTCTGCGCGGAAGTCGCCCCTCTCCATCACCCAGCGTCCCGCCTCCCGGCGCACACTCAGGTCCTGGTCGTACTCGTCGAAATCCGGAGTCCGGGGTCCGGAGTCCGAATCCCCAACCCCGAGTCCCGAGCCCCGTGTCCCGTGTCCCGTGTCCCGAACCCCGTATCCCGGCACCTCCACCAGCTCAATCTCGAGCTCAATCGCGGTGTGCGGGGCGGCCGCAGTCACAAACTCGCCGTAACGGTCCTCGAGCATGTGTGCGAATTGACGGCTATCCGTGCGAACAAGGATCGGTATCGCGCCGATATCAATGGTCAGTTCGTGAGTTGTAGTCACAAGCATGTGAGATGAGTCCGGGGTCCGAACCCGAACCCCGAATCCCGAGTCGCGGGTTTTAGAGTCCCAACAAGATCCTTATCCGATCTTCGACCTGCTGCATGGTGCTCTCCGATACCCGGCCGCGCAGGCGTTCCACCCTTCGTTTTGAAACGGAGCGTACATTTTCACACTGGATGAAGCTCTCCGCCACAAGTCCGCCCTCAGGTGGTTTGATCCGAACGTGCCAGCGTACTTTTCTCTCTGTCCGTGTGACGGGGATAACCACCACCAAGTCCGCCGGACCTGCGTTGAAAACATCCACGGACAGAATGAGCGCAGGTCTGCTCCCCGCCTGTTCATGTCCTATGGTAGGGTCGAGGTTGAGATCCCAAACCTCGCCCCGCGATGGCGCAGGCATGGTCATTCTTTGGCCAGCCCATCCGCCAAGGTTTGCTCCCAGAGATCCCTTTCACGGAGTTCTTCGTTCCATGCTCCGGGGTCGCACCTTAGTGCTGCAAAGTCGGCATTGGCCGCGCGCAAGAATTTTTCCCGCCGATAGCCTTCGAGTGCCCTGTCTATAACCGACTGCATGGACTGCTGCTCTTCCTCTGCCATTTGGTGTAATAGTTCGTGAGCCCGAGGACTGATGCGTACGATGGGGGTACGGTTGGCAACCTTCATGACTGACACTTTAACACAAACGCGATTTTTGGTATACGTTTTCGTATACAGGAATGAATACGAGCATCCAGGAAAGGAGTCAAGAGTCAGAAGCCAGGAAACAGAAGCAACTGCAAATCATAAATCGCAAATCCCGAGCCTCGTGTCGCCAGTCCCGCGTCCCCGCTTTTTCGTCACGGTCTTGCGCAGCCGCAACAGCAGGCGAGTGCAAAATTCTGAGCGGGACAGGATTGAAGCCACGATTCTGCGCCACAAAGTCAAACGAGGATTCAAGCGGCAGGAGCCGCGCTCGATGGTAATTGCCCGCCCCAACAATTCGTGGCTTGAAACTGGAGCGTCGTTGCCTTCCGCGCTGTCGCCGCGGGTCACAAAAGTCAGCACGGGTGATGGGTAATGGGCGATTGGTGATCGCTCCTGACTCCTGACTCCTGTCTCTTGACTCCTAACTTCCACGACCCGGTGGGCCACCAACCTCCCCTGGCGCGCAAACAAGACGATGTCACCCGGAAGGGCTCCCACGGCGTCGTGGCTGCGGACGTATAAAACATCGCCAGGCCAGACGGTCGGCAGCATGCTGGCGCCGGTGGCGCGCAAGCGCAGCCGCCCCGAGGAGCGGAGCACCTCCGCCGCCAACTCACATCCCAGCGTTTCCCGGCTGGGGACTGGGGGCTGGGGACTGAGTTCTAGGTGCTGGGTTCTGGGGGCTGGAGGCTGGGAGTTGGGTTCTGGGGGATTTTCCCTAGCCCCCAGTCCCCAGCACCTAGTCCCCAAGCCAGCCCCCAGTCCCCAACACCCAGTCCCCAACTTAGCCGCTTTGGTCATGAGGTTTTTCGATTGAAATGGCACTGCCCCTGGGTGGTTTGCACCTTGCCACAGCTCAGTGCCCTGGTTTCGAAGACCCGCTCGTGCCGCACCTCCGGCTTCCGGTACGGCTTTCGCACCGCCCGCGGCGCCTCCGCAGGACGGGCGGGCCGATCGGTGTCTTCGCACTGCTTCATCCTTCAAAACCTCCGATTAGGAAACCCGCCATTTCATCATTCTAAGTCCAGCAGCCGTCAGACTTGAAAGCACCCTAGGGGCAGACGTGGAGTGCCACTCAGGGCGCCGCTTGCGTCACCTGGATTGCACACCCATCGGTAGTCGTACTGCAAGGGGTTCCATTCGTCGTCGCGTTGGTGGTGAAGTAAATGTTGCTCCCGTTTGACGCCGAATTGTCCACGATGATGCCGCTCGTACTGCTCGCGTTTCCGGTGTTTTCCGGGATTTTGAACCCATAACCGGGAGCGGCCGCAGTAGTCCAGGTATAACCCGAGGACGTCCCCACCTGGAAACTGTAAAGGCAGGCGTTCGCCGCGCCGTTGGCACACCCAGCGGGCGCAGGAGTTACGTGAGCATGACTGGCGACACTCAGGAACATATAATCGTCACCGTTGGAGGAGAGGATTTCGGTCTGCGGGGAACACGCAACCGCGGCGCTAGCCACCTCCTCGCGTACGTCACCCGCAACGTTGGAGAATAAAGTCCTCGCACCCGACACAAAGCCCGCAATGGCAATAGGATTGAAGTACGTTACGGCGCCGTAAGAGCTGCATGTCGAGATGTACCCCGTCTTGTTCGTTCCACTCGCCACGTAGTGGGAGTTGTCGAACGTTCCTGTGAATACAGGTTTGGTTGTGGATCCAGCACCAAAATAGACTTCGCTCACCGTGGCCAGGGATGGTGTAGAAATCTGTGTCACGCCGGAGTCAGTGCCAGTGTCGTAGCCCACGGCAACGTACAACACCGAATTGACGACATCCAGGAGGGCTCCGTCCGTAATACCCAAACCTCCCGCTGACGTGAGCGCGGCGCAGGTGGCATATTTTGCCCCGGAATTGGCGACAAAGGCATACATTAATCCATTCGCGCCGGCCAAATAGACGTAGGTGCCATCATAGACGGGGCTGGTCAGCGCGGTGGTGGCTCCGGTACTCGCCCAAGGGGTACCCACTTCCCCCGTGGCGCCGTAAAAAACCGGCTTAAATGCGTGGATATTTCCGCTGGAGTCACCAACCCATAGGGTGTCACTCACATAGTCATAATATGGCGACGAGATGGTGTCATTGCCGACCGTGAACTTCAATCTGAGCAGGCAGCTTCCCGACCCTGCCTTACAGGTGGCGTAATTGGAGCCCGTGGTCGAGATCGTGGCGGGCGCCACCGGACTGCCATAAGCAGTTCCATTACCGCTAGTGCTTTCGAAACGCAGGAGATTCAAATATGCGGAGGTGCCGTCGGTGCTAATGAAGGCAAGCTCGGTTCCCGTAATCGAAAACACCACCGACGTGGTGACTTTGTCGCCCGTGGTTGTGTTGTAAGCCCAGGCGACTGTCGGAGAGCCGGTGCAATTCAATTCGCCGGCGGGTGTGCCTCCATAAAGGTTAGTGATCCCCATCACCGTGGCCGAAGTTGCCGATCCCGGCTCGCTGGTGTTGAAGACAGCCAGATCACTACAGCTCGGAGCGGCATTAAAGCTGAACTTGGCCGGAAAGTTCCCCGAGCCCACCCCGATGGGGCCCACATTGACGTTCCAGTCTTTTATCAGAGTCTGTTTCGGTGCTTGCTTGGCGTTCGGTAGAATGGGGTCGAAGACGTCGAGGGGCGGGCGCAAGAGGGCTGCGCGCGCGGCAAAATCCGGCGCTGCTGCCAGCGCCGGGTTCCGCTTCATTTGCTGCATGATGTAGCGGGGATCGTTGACGATCTTGTACCACCGCTCAAACCGTCCCTCCGCCAGCGCTTGGGCGGCGGTGCCGGGGTTGGTAAAGACCACATGGTGGTGCGTCCAGTCATCCACCACCCCCACGATCGGTCCCGGAGTCGGTATCGCAGAAATCAAAACATTCAGGCCAACGAGCAGACCTGCGGCCAGCCCTACTGCCCCCAAGGCGAAAGCCGGCTTGAAAAACCTCCAGCCTTTGGCGCTCATGGCTACTTCCTCCTGCCTACAGTCCTTGCCCCGGGATCACCCTCGAAATTCCACACTTCTTGTAAATCCCCGGCATTCAAATTCTGCTCCATTATCCTTCTCGAATCAAGTCGAAAGGGCGGCATTGCCTGAAGAGTCATGGGGCGGAAGCATGGGGCGCTCTCAATTGGACGTAGCGCCGCCATTTTGGCGGCTCAATGCCGGCTGGAAGCCGGCGCTCCATCTGAGATTAGGGGGGCACCAAGCGCGGGGCTATCAGTCCAGCCCGGCCTGCGTGGCTTTGACCAAGTTCGCCCCGACCTTCGTGGCGTAGTAAATGCTCGAAGCTTCGGTGAGACTGCTATTGTTATCCACGATGATCCCGGTTGTGCCTCCCGAGGCGGCCAGCGCGGTGCTGCTGGCATCGACGGTTGGAAAGCCGCCGGTAATGTCCAGACTCATGACACAGCCGGCGGCGCCGCCGGCGTTGGTCGCCATGCAGTTGTTCGTAACCCCCACAAAGATGTAATCCTTCGGGAGCGAAGCGTTGTAGAACTCCGTGATCGGCGACGAGTCCGCCGTCCCGGTAGCCAGAGCCGCGGTGGTAGGGTTGGCGCTGCTGTTCATCACGCCACTGCTATTGAACCCGACACTATAGAGGGTAGGCTGCGTCCCGGGGCCCGTTCCGGCGACGTACATGAGAGGTGTCCCCGAGCCGGTGTACCAGGCATTGTTAAAATCCGGGGAGTATGGCCCCGCGTAGACCGTGCTCGCCGTGCCCACGGCTACGGAGACGGTGCTGGCCAGACTCGTGGGGGCTTGCACGACGAGGGCGTTGGTCCCATTGGAGTTGAAGGTAGCGTAGACCATCTGATTGGCGCTATCAACGATGACGGGATTCTCGGACGTGGCGCCATTCGCCAGGACCTCGCCATAAACAACCGACGGTGATGCGCCCGTGTCCGTCACGTAGTCGATTCGGCCGCTGGCATCCGTGAAAAAGACCTTATTCGATATCGAATCGTATACCGGCGTGGACGGCACGGCATTGATGGGAACGCTCCAAACGATCGTGGGGGTGGCACTGCCGTTGAATACGTTGCTGATTTTGTAGAGGTAGCCGGAGCCATTCCCGGCCAGACTGTAGGTCGTGGCGTAGGCAACATCGTTAGCGTCGTTCCGTGTGTAAACGACGAAAACGCTACTGGTGGAGCTTTGATTGGTGGCGCCGCCGTCCGGCGAAAGCAGCAGTCTCTGGTCCACGGCGTTGTTCCCCCCCGCGCTGCCCGGCACGACGGCCGCCGTCGCGCTGGTCCCGTTGGTCCCCGTGGTGCCCAGGGTCAGGACGTGGAAGTAGGAGCTGCCCGCCGGGAGATTCTCAATGTAGGCAATTTGCTGCCCACTTTGGGAGATGACCACGGAAGCCGGCACCTGTCCCGTGCCGGAGGCGTAGGCAAACACCACCGTCGGCCCGGTCCCGGGGCAGTAACCAGTGGAGTTGGACGAACTGTAGAGATTGTTCACTCCCAGGAGGTTGGCTTGACTGCCCGCTGCGGGGTTGGCGGGGATGCCGATCACCACGTAGTCCTGCGTGCAGCTTGGGGCCGCGGTCACGTCAAACACAAATTTGGCGGGGTAAGTCTGGCCCCCGCCCGGCGCAGCCTTCCCGGTGAATTGGTTTCCAAGATTGTTATACCCGGAGTTCGCGTAGAATTGATAATTATCGGGTCCGAGGCTGAAGATGTTGATCTCCAAACCGTTGCCGGTGAAGAGAAGCCCCCCGTTATCAACATCGGGGTCGAGTGAGGGGTAGAGAAGATCATCGTACAAGAAGTACCCACTGGGGCTGTTCATTTCGCCGGGCCCGCCGGGAAACAGCGAATACTCGCCCACGTCCTCGCCACCCGTCACGGTGAGGGTGCCGGAGGTGGCGAGGAATTCGCCATTGCCAATGTCGGTGGTGTTGAGATTGCCGTACCCCGTGTCGGGTCCTATGGTGAAGGAATAGTTGAACAGCGGCTCGAAACCGGACATCCAGGCAGGCCCCACCAAGGACACGCTCCAGTCTCTATGGCTAGCCTCGTCTCCCTCGGCCGGCCCGGGAGGGTGTTCCGGCCACCAGGTCTCCAGATGGCGAAGATACCAATTCTGCAGCCAGCGGGGATCTTTTTGAGTTTGGGCCATTGCCGACCCATGGCGTGAGTTCGGGTAGAGGACATGATGGTGCGTCCAATCCGCAACGATTCCCTGCCGGTGGCGTGGCGCGGCCGCTTGCCCGTTCATCAAAACCCTAGAGACCATGAAGAAAACCACCGCCGCGATGGACAGCTTGTAAAAGGACGGAATTTTTGCGTGCATGCTCTGCTCCTCAAAATCTCCCCTGGCGAGAAAAACTCCAGGCGGTCTGATCGGTTCAGGCGCTTCATCTGAGTCGAGTGGCATGGGCGTCCCGCCCGTGTCCCGTCATGGCCAAGATGGCCAGGCCACAACGCCCCGTATCTACTCTAAGGCTTTCGCCGCAAAAATTAAAAAGCACTAAAGTACTGATGTGGCCTGGGGATCGTTCTGCTTTGGAAATGAATGTGCCGAAGGCACCTTGGACTGCGGCGGCTCGACGCCGCCTTGCTCTTCCTCTTCGGCGTCGTTCCAAGGCGCTTCGCGCATTTCATTTGCAGCGGCGAGCTGATCCAAATTCCACTGGAAGGTTAGCTGACACGTTCGCGGAGAAACGCCCCTCCGGTCATGAGGGCACGCAGGCCCAGGAGCAGCAAGCGGGGCTGGTGCAGGCAAATGCGAAAGAGCAGGCTGCCGGGCTCGTCGCGCGTGTGCGCTTCCAGGTCCTGGCGGGCGCGGACATTCAACAAATCCACCAGGTGCGAGTAGTGCGCCTGGGTGAAACCGTGAATCAGCTTGCGGATCAGCAGGTGGGTATTCAATTCACGCCGCAGCGCGCGCAGTTTGCCACTGGAACCGCCATTCAGGATAGCCTCCGCCACACCCAATGCTCCACGGAAACCCGTGACAATCCCCCCCACCGTCGTGACCTTGACATGGCCGGCAGCGTCTCCCACCAGATAGACATCTCCGCCCGCCAATTGGCGGCGGACGGGAATCCAGCCGGTAAAGATCGGGATCCTGGCCCCCTGGAATCCCCGAGGCTCGAGGTGTCGCCTCTCCAGGAATCGCTCCAGAACCGATCGCGTTTCCGCTCCATCTTCGCCGATCAGCCCGGCCACCCCCTCGGTGCGCGAGTGCGGAATGAGCCAGTAAAAGTAGCGGGTGTCCTCCGGGATGAACCACACCCGCGCCGTGTCCGGCGCCATGCCCTGGGGCAAATCCACGATCGCCTGCACCAACGGGACCGTACGCGGTTTGGGCCACCCCGCGGCCTGCGCCACACGGCTGACGGCCCCGTCTGCGCCGATAACGGTGCGAAACTGCGCGTCCTCGGTGCGCCGGCCTTGGGCGCGCTCCATCGTCAACGTCAAGGTGTGATCGTGTTCGTGGAGAGCGAGGAGTTTTTGGCCGAAGGAAACGCGCGCCCCCGCCGCTTGGGCCGCGCGCGCCAACTCCTCGATCAGGATGCTGCGCTCGATGACCAGATCGGGACGGCGGAGCGCGATTTTCGCCACCCGCCCATCCGTAAATAATTCGAAACGGCGGATCTCATTGACGACCGACTTCTCGCCCAGTCCCCCCAGGATTTCCCGCATTCGATCGGTAACGATCAGCGTGCGGGGGGCCGAGTCAAGCCGGTCCCGCCCTTCGAAGACCTGCGCCTTTCGGCCGGCGCGGGCGAGCAAATAGGCGGTAAAGAAACCGGCCGCCGATCCGCCGACGATCCCGATTTGCTGGTGGGTGCGTTGATGCCTAGCCAATCATCCTCATGCGTTGACGCCCGCAGTTGTGTGCCCGGTCAAGCTCGATTTAAGCTTTCATGCAATTCCCCGCCCTTGAACGGTCCGGGCAGGCAGAGTAGGGCAAACCAGTATAACCCAATTCCCGGCCGGCAAGGCGAGATACCACGCAGAAAAGCATTCACCACGGCACAGAGTTCGCAGAGAAAAGACGCGGACAAAAACTGTGGGGCAATCCACTAAGCAACCGTAACCCCTACGCGCCCCAGCAAGTAGTGCTTTTGTCCGTGCTCTCTGCGTCCCTGTGGTGAGCTTTCGGTTTGCAGCCTCCTAAGGCACGTTCCCGGGCGCATTCTGGCGCTCATAGGGAAACCGCTCGAACAAGAAGACCGCGGCCAGCGCCGCCAACGCCACCACGAAGGCCAGGATATAGGAGAGTTCGACGGATAGCCTGCAAACCCGCAAGGCGAGCAGACCGCCGGCCGCCCCCACGGCGTAAAGCGCCAGGACGGCGCCGCGTTGCCCGAGGCCCGCATTCGCCAAACGGTGGGCGGCGTGGTCTTTCCCGGGAGAAGCAAAAGGAATCAGTCCGCGGCGCGCGCGCGAGATGGAAACCAGCGTAGTGTCAAAAATGGGGACGATCAGGAGCAGCACCGGGACCATCCAGCTCGTAGCCTCCGGCACATCGGGAAGGCGCAGCTTGAGACCCAGGGTGGCCGCCATGAAGCCCAGAAACATGGCGCCCCCGTCTCCCATGAAAATCCTGGCGGGGTTAAAATTCCAGATCAGGAATCCCAACGAGCCACCGAGTAGGGCAGCTCCCAAGGTGGCCACCAAAACCTGGCCCTCGCGAACCGCCAGGATGGTGAAAAACAGCGAGGCAAGGGCGGTCACTCCGCTGGCAAGACCGTCCATGTGATCGAAAATATTATAGGCGGCGGTGATTCCCACCACCCAGAACAGGGTGATCCCGATGTCGAGGATGGGGCCCAGGGGGCCGGGCACAAATGCCGAGGCTACGTGCGTTCTGACCCCCAGCGCCACCAGCGTCAAAGCCGCCAAGGGCATGGCGACAAACAACTTGACCTGATGGTGAAGCAGGTGGCGGTCGTCGAGGATGCCCACTACGAGCAGCAGCGTTGAAGCGGCGAGAATGCCAAAAATCTGGCCGCGCGCGGGACTCTCCACAAACCCGGCGATGGCGAGAACCGTCCCGCAGTAAATAGCGACCCCGCCCAATAACGGAACCGGGGTGCGGTGAATTTTGCGCGGGCTGGGCAGGTCGACCATCCCCCAGTGAAGAGCCATGCGCCGGATGGGGACCGTCAACCCCCAGGAAGCCGCGAAAGCTACGGCGAACGTCAGCACTCCCACTAACATCGCCTGTCCTTGATCTCGACCGTCATATCAGGCCGCCCCCCACGCCGTAAGGGCATGGCCATCTTGGCCGTGTCCGCTCGCGGGCGGGACGCCCGTGCCACGCCTTGTAGCGCCGCCATCTCCGATTTCTGGAGTCCGATGGACTCCATCGGAGTCCGCAGATCGGACTTGGCGGCTCCTGGCCGGCTGGAAGCCGGCGCTACATAGGACAGCACCGCAACCTGATGGGACTTGCGCTTGGTGCGGGTTCATGTTACGTTGCCGCAAGGAATGTCAACCGAGACAAAATTTTTAGCCAGGAGGCGAAATGTCGCGACCCGCACGCACTTTCCTCCGCGGGGCAGTGCTCCTGCTGAGCGTGGCCGTTCTGCCTTTGACGTCCAAGGCATCCACTCTCACCATCTATTCCAACTTTAACTCAAACCCCAGCAACCTGTACAACTCCGGCGTGGGTTGGGCCGAACTGGGCGGAACGCCCCTTGCTTTTATCAGTGCCATGGCCTTTACGCCGGCCGCCAGTTACGACCTTACCCAAATCGACTTGGCAATGGTGTACGTTTCCGGGACGAACAGCTTCACCCTCAACCTGGAGACTGGGAACGGGGGCGTACCCTCCAACACGATACTTCAGTCGTGGACGGTCGACGATATGCCGACCAGCGGATCCTGTTGTGGCGTTGACACGGTTACCTCTCCCGGCATTCACCTGACCGGCGGCGACCCCTACTGGCTCGTCGTGCAGGTCCCTCACAATACTGGCGCGACCTGGAACTGGAACAACACCGGCGCCACGGGAACCGTCGCTTCATCTCTTAACAGTGGGAGCACTTGGCAATCGCTGGGTGGCACGCTGGGGGCTTTTGACGTTCTGGGGAATAAAGCAGCGGTGCCGGAGCCGAGCGTCGCGGTGTTGCTGGGGACGGCCCTGGCGGCCTCCCTGGTTTTCCTTCCCTTTGGATTGCGAAGAGCGAGTTCGACTGCGCATTGAGGCGCAGCCGCAACCAGGCGTAGGCGGATGGGAATCCAAGAAGATCTTCAGCACATGGGCCCGGGAAGAATGTTCAAGAATTCCAATCCTACTTGACCAGCGCGCGACGAGTCGGCCTTGCCAACCCAGGCGATGCGGGCTCGAATGAAACAGTTGGGATCGGTACCGAGAAGCAGGCCCACCGGCTGGCCCTGGGCAAGGTTGGCCTCGGATTGCAAGCACAAGCCATTCGGGGAGAGGTCCACCGTATTGGCGAGGTATTCCGCCTCCTCACCCTCGAGCACCAGGGTCACCGCCATTTGGACCCGCCGGCGCTCCGGCCGGCGCTTAACGGACTGTGCGTCGTCAGGCATGCCCTAAGATTACCTGGATACGGACGAATAATCAACAACGTTCGTGATGGTTTTCAACGTCAGATGGCGGCGTAAAGCCGCCTCTACGTCCTTTTGCTACGCCGCCGCGTCCTCAACGGCCCGGCAGAAGAGTTGAAGTTCTTTGTCGCGGGCAAATTCCCCCGCGGCCTGGAGCGCTCGCTCCGCCATTTGAGCCAGACGCTCGCGATCGTGCGCCAGTTCTTTGACGACGGCTGCGAGCGCGGCGGAATCGTCGGGGTCTACCACCACCCCGCAGCCAAGGCGACGGACGATCCGTGCTGCATCGCTCGCCTCGGGGGCCAGCGCCAAAACCGGCCGGCCCGCTGCCAGGATTGAATAAAGCTTACTGGGGACTACAACTCCTTCGAACCCCCGCTTGATCGTCACCAGATGTAAGTCTCCCGCGGCCATAACGTAGGGCACCTGATCAGGCGGGCGAAAAGCCTGAAAGCTGACGTTGCCCACGCCCTCGGCGAAGTCTTCCACCTGGGAACGCATCGCCCCCTCGCCCACGAAGACAAAACCGACCCCTTCGCGCTCCAGCATCTTTGCCGACTGAATGACCGTTTCCCAAGCTCCATAAAAGCCCAGATTGCCGGCATGAAGGACCACAAAAGGAAAGCCGCTCCGCACCTCCTGGATGACAGGATGGTCAAGAGCCGTCACCGGTGGGACCATTGGCGTGCCATCCCGGACCACCACCACGCGCGCCGGGTCGATCCCTTTGGCAATGATGCGCTGGCGCGTGTCATCCCCCAGAACGATCACGCGGCTGGCACGCCGCAGCGCCCGCCGGTGAAGCTCCTCCCACATCCGCACCCACCATGAGGGGCGGACGATGTTGCCGGCGAGCGCCATCTCCGGGTAGAGGTCGCGAATATTGTAAACGAACGGTTTCCCTTTGAGCCAAGCCACGAAGGCGCCCACAATGCCCTCGAAAGGCGGGTCGGTCATGGCCATGACCACGTCTGTCCGTACCACCAGGGCGCGCGGAATCGAGAGGATTACGTAGGACAGGTAATTCCAAACGCGCTGCCGCATCCGAAAGCGAGGGAACGTGGTCGAACCCACCCGCTCGACTATGGTTTCGCCTCGCCTGTCGCGCCGGAAGAGGTAAAAAGGATGCCGTTCGGAAGGATCGTAGGAAGGGCGGCCGCAGAGCACGGTGACTTGATGGCGTTCGGCCAACGCATCCACCACCACCGCCGCCATGTGCGCGGTCGCCGCCGTGTCCGGGGGGAAATACTCGTTCAGTAGAAGAATGCGCATCACGGTCATGCACGACATGGAATCCCCAATAACATTAAGCGTTCATTAAGATTTTTAGATGCAGTCATATAGTCTCTTGACAAGTGACCTTATCGGGATCATAACATCGCGTGTAAGCAAAATGCGGTTGCTGCGGCAATCGTAACTCTCCTTATAACTCTGTTCGATGGAGCCTCGTATGGAACGACCTGCACGCCACGGTTGAGAGGAGCCGATGAAAAGAGTCTCCTACCGCATTCTCCTTTTACTGTTTTGCGCACTGCTGCGTTCAAGCGCAGCAGGGCAAGCGCCGTCGCCGCATGATGGAGGCAAGAGTCCTGGGGAAACTCCCCGCGAGTCGCAATTCAAGATACGGCCGCAGAATCCCTGTCCACCGGAAAATCCCTGCGAGGGAGTTTTATTTCCAAGCAAGCTGTCCCCCGGCCGGCTCGAAGAAAACGACCAGGAGTTCCGGGGAGAGATCCAGGAAATCTTTGCGCGCGAGGCTTTCGCCGACCTCGACGCAGTGGCGGACCATGTCCGGGCGTCCAAGGACCGCTTGGGCGGCGGCGAATGGAAACTCTTTGAGCTTTACCAGTTAGTAGCCACGCCCCCGGGCGGTTCGCGAGGCACCGAGTCTGGCTTTGCAAGCCGCGCTGTTGAATTGCAAAAGTGGGTGGCGGCGCGTCCCCAATCCATCACCGCGCGCGTGGCCTTGGCCGAGTTGTATCGCCTGTATGGGTGGAAGGTCCGCGGACCCAGCTATGCGGACGCCGTGCCGCCGGCCGACTGGAGGGAGTACCGGGATCGCGTCGCGCAAGCGTATAAGACTCTGGCCGAAGCCGACAAGCTGCCCGCCAAGTGCCCGCATTGGTACTTGGTGATGCTGGAGATCGCGCGCGACCAAGGTTGGAGTAAGGACAAGATGCGTGAGCTGTTTGAGCGCGCCATCGCGTTCGAGCCCGCCTACTACCACTATTATCGAGTGTATGCGTTCAACCTCCTTCCCAAATGGTACGGAAAGCCGGGCGAGGCGGAAGCCTTCGCCGAGGAGAGCCTCCGGCGTATCGGCGGCCGGGAGGGCGCCTTTGTCTACTCCGAAATTGCGACCCTGATCTACTGTTTTTGTAGCGACACGCTCACTCCGCCAAGCCTGTCCTGGCCCAAAATTCAGGAAGGCTTTGCCGAGATGGAACAACGCTACGGGGCCACGATACTGAAGCTCAACCGATTTGCGTCGCTGGCTTATCAGTACCATGACCGGGAAGTCGCGCAAAGCACCTTGGCCCGGATTGGCGACCGGTGGGACATTTCAGTCTGGCAGGACCAAGCCACCCTCGACCTGGCAAGATCCTGGGCGGGGCTCACGAACCCTTAGTGGGTAGTGAGCGCGGACCTGTTTTGTAGGTCCGCGGCTTTTTGCTGTCATTTGGGGACGACCCGCGGACCTACAAAACAGGTCCGCGCTCACTCAACAACCAGTATCAACTCATCCCGAAGGGCGGGAATCCGAATGATGCGAATTGGCAGCTCCTCTACTCAGGAGGAAAGCATTGAGATATTTTTTCTGGTCGAGCTTCTGCGCCCTTCTGACCTATTCGCTTGCCAGAGACGCAGGTTCGGTTGTGGGACCAGTAGGCGCTTTTGAGGTCGTGGCATATGGGGCGATGATAGGACTGTCCTTTGCTGTAGCCACCAGGCCCGGGTATCAGCCGGGATTACTTCCTCGGCTGTTAATAAGTGCTTGCTGGGTAGCGCTCGGGACAGGCCTGTATTTCCTGGTCTTCCGGAAAGTGAGCTTCGGAACGAACCAAACCATAATAATGCGAGGGGTGTTATTTGGCTCGCCCGCCCCGATTATTTGGATTGTCAGAGGGCTTGTGGATATCGGCAGGTAGCGGGTAGCCAGTGCGCCGGGATAAACCGGTCTGAAGTAGAGGATGAAAGAGCCTTACAAAGCGCAGCGGGAGGCGTAGTTTGCCTTCCTCTGCGGTTCTTACCATCGCAATCTCGACCTGTTTATTGCCGCCCAATGAGAAAGGGCCGCAGAGCGGGTAGCGCAAAGTTGGGCGTAGTTAGCCCTACTCTGCGGTTCGTAAATTGGTAATAGTTCTTTGAGAATGTTGTGAAAAGATGAAAGCCGGTAGAGTAGGAGAGAGGGCGACTCCGCGAATGGGGTGACCCACTCTCCCCTCGACGAACCGGACATGAAGATTTCCCTCATCCGGCTCTCGGGAAAGTTTCCGACCACAGGCATGCGCTGGTCGTCACGTTCGAGGACGGACCAACAACTGCAATCCCATTTGCAGGAATTGCTGGGTGTAGGTCTTTCCCTCGGGCGGACGGAAGGGCCGCTGGCTTCTCCGTCCCACGTGGTAGTAGAGACGTTGCAGTACGAAGGTGTTGATCCACCCGTAAGCCGCGCGTGGATATCCGAAACCGAAGTAGTTGCCCCAACCTTTCAGGTGTCGATTCAGCTCCGCAATCAGTCGCGGCAAGGGCTTATGACTTTGAGCATAGCCGGTCATGGCCCGTAGTCGATCCCGCTCCCGTTGCACCGCCTTCTTCGATGGCACCACATTCAGATAACGCCCGCGACCCGGCTGGCTGCGGTCGTAGCGAAACGTGTACCCTAAAAAGTCCAGGCTCGCTTTCTTCTCTTTCAGGTTCACCACTTGCGTCTTCTCGCGATTGATCTCCAACCCCATCCAGGTTTCCAGCTTCGCCTCGATATACCCGCTCAGCTTCGGACTCACATAGCGGGGGGCCAGCACGACAAAATCGTCGGCATAGCGCACCAGCTTCGCCTTCGCCCAACGGGCCGGCCCTTGCGAGCCGTGGAACACTTTATCGAACCAATGCAAGTACAGATTCGCCAGCAACGGAGAGATCACTCCGCCCTGCGGTGTTCCCTGTTTAGGACGGCTCACTTGCTGCGTGCCGCCCTTCACCTCCGGCGCTTCCACCACCGGCGTCTGCAACCACATCCGAATCAGCTTCAGGACCGAACGGTCCGCGATCCGCATGCGCAGACACGCCTGCAGTTTGTCGTGAGGAATCGAATCGAAGTAGCCCTTTAAATCCGCGTCATACACCGCCTGATACCCGGCTCGCAAGTGCCCGCGTATCTCCGCCAGAGCCTGGTGCGCCGAGCGTCCCGGCCGGAACCCGTACGAACAATCCAGGAAATCCGCCTCAAAGATCGGCTCCAGAATTAACAGGGTCGCCATCTGTGCCACCCGGTCCCGCACCGTCGGTATTCCCAACGGTCGCAGCTTCCCATTCTCCTTCTCGATGTAAACGCGTCGTACCGCTTCCGGCGCGTAGCTCTTCGTGCGCAGAGATTCCTGCAAGTCATCCAAAAATCCCTTCACTCCGGCGGGAGAGGCTTCAATCTGTGTGATCTTCACCCCATCCACACCCGGAGCGCCCCGATTGGCGCGCACCCGCTCCCATGCCGCTTCCAGCGTGTCCCGCCGATAAATCCGGTCATACAGCACATAGAACCGGAACTTCGGCTCCTGCTTGGCCTTTTGGCCCAACTTCTGTCTCAGAAGAGAGAGTTTTCCCGGCAGCATCGCCTCGCGCTCGCTGCTCATCAGCGGCTCTGCGCTCTGCTTCCGTTCTTCCGTAGTGGGGGTCTTCTCCAAGCGGACTTCTCCTCCTCTTACTGAAGTTCACTTCCTCTGAGGCCCCTTCGCTCCACGGTCGTTACCCGCTTCGCCGCTACTATGAGCCCCTCCGACTCCCGACGATACAGCCCTGAAGGTTATTTATTCCCCCCAGCGCCTGGGGTTGAGTCTCCTCTTCCCGGTCCCGTCGGGTCTCCCAGGTTCCTCGACCGATCTGTCCCCGCGCGCCGTCTCCTACCACCCCGGAAGGTCCCATGGGTGCTCCTACCCATTACTTCCCCATCGGTGTCAGGCTTCACCACTCTCTGGCGGGCTGGCCACCTTCGTCTCAACTAACGAGGCCGAAATGAGTTCGCTTTCGCTACGGCTCACGAGTTCGCCCCTGCAAGGCTTCGCCAGTGGGATCACTCCCACTCACGCTTGCCGGGCTACTTGTCGAACGGGTAATCTACAAGGTGAACTCCTTTCAGTTCACAAGATCGGCCAGGCTTGTCCTGGCACTCCAGAGTAGTTCCAAAAGGCGGAACAACTCTGCGCTACCCGCTTGGCTGCGTTTTTCGATTGGCCGCTCGTGGAAGGAGGGTCCAATGAAAGAGAAAGCGAGTCTATGCCTGAGTATGGGGATATTGCTGCTCGTGGTCGCGCCGTGGGGCATCGCCCAATCCCTCGGCGACGTAGCCCGTGCCGAGAAGGAAAAGAAAGACACGGGAACCAAGAAACCCGCCAAGGTTTACACCAACGATGATTTCCCCAAGGGCCACGTAGAACCCACGCAAGCTGCGATGCCCGTGAAGCCTGGTTCGCCGAGGGCCAGTTCCTCGTTTAAGGTCCCCACGATCTCGGCGGAGACCCCCTCTGGTTGGAGCGCTCCTTTGTCCCCCGAGAAGGGGACCGACCTGATCTTCATGGCCACCTGGTGTCCGCACTCCAAGGGGCTCAAGGAGATTCTGAACGATCCCCGCTCGCGACCCTATTGGGCTGAGAGTAAGCTGGTCTTTCTCTTTGCCAAGAACGAGTGGTGGCGGGAAAAGCTTGACCTCGAGGACATGGCCAAGGAAGGAAAGATCAGGGAAAGTGATGTCCCCGTGCTGCTCGAGCGGTTAAAGACCAAGGCCGGGTCTCCCAACGTCATGGATCCTAAGTTCCTCGATGACCTTCCCGGTGATTACTACTACTTCTCCACCGTGCCCAAGGAATTACCGGGATACCCCACCGCGCTTTCGGTCCACGGGTACGCCAATCGAAAGGATTGGTTGGTTAAGGAACACAAGATGCCGGAAGAATTGTTCCTCAAGCTCATGGATGAGTACGACCCTGACTCCTCAAACTCCTCTGCCAAGTAACCGCGTGGGAACGAGGTGTTCTTAACATGATAACCCCGACATATCTATTCATATGCGATGAAGAAAAGCTACGCTCCCGCTCTCAGTAGCACCTCAAGCTTCATTGCCGGCGTCGCTTGCCTCCTTCGGGGGTTGGGTCTCAGGCGGGTCTAAGAAGTCTTAGCGGGCCTTGTGAGCGCCACATCCTCCAGGACCACCCGCCTGAACACATCGGGGTCATGGAGACGCTCACGGGCGTCGAGAATTTCGATCCCCGCGATCCGGCCGTCGGCAGCGTAGTCTACGGCGATACCTTCTGCCACTTGTTTGGTGGTCACACTGGTTTCGATAAATCCGATATACAGGGCGTCCACTTCGCTATCGTACGTGATGGTCACGGCGAATCTCCTTCTTCAGTAATAGTACACGTAAACGGTGACGACCAGAATCTCCTGCGGATTCTCCACAAAGATGCGGCGAATCCGCTTGGTAGCATAGACGTGTCCGTTCCGGCTCCGGCCAAAATGAAGTCCTTTTGGCACTGGTTCCGGCCCCGCTCGGCTACCACCCAGGGGCTATTTCGAATCGTCTCGGCAACCTCGACCTCGCTGGCGCCCCGCTGCCCCATTCGCAGGCGCGCATGGCCGGCAAGGCGAATCGGCTTCACGAGTCTTGCCTTTCTACGCTTGAATTCCCATCCAAGATTTTTGAAACAATATCGTCAATCTCGTCTAGCTGCGGGCGGCTGGCGCAGGGCGAGCCCAGCCCTGCGATTTGGCGTGGACCAGGCCGGCGCGGACCTGTTTTTCAAGTCCGCGGCTCTTCTTGTCGACCATGCCGAAGTGCCGCGGACCCTGAAAAGCAGGTCCGCGCTACAATTGCTGGCCCCTACATACTCAGTTGCAGCTTCGCTGCCCAGGTGTGAATCACCGTCTTTTCGATTTCTTCGGGCCGGACCTCTTTGTCGCCCTTCCGCGGGCAAACCTCCGGGAGAACAAGCGGAACACCGCCCTTCCTCAGGATGGCAGGGTGCCAAATCTCGTGGAGCGTCGATCCTTCACCACTCCGGCGGGAGAATCTTCGCCGAGAGCGTTGCGGACCAGCCTTTTGAGGTAAGTCTGGTATCCCAAACCCCTTCGCGCCGCCAACCGGCGTGCCGTTTCCAGGTCATCTTGCGATAAGCGCAACGTGACAGGTTGAGAGGGCTTTGTCCCTCCGAGCAGGTTGTCGAGGGTCAGGAGTTTCTTCTTCTTAATGCGCTTCCGGATTTCGGCCTCAATTACGGAACGATGCGCATCCCACCAGGCCGCTTCTTCGGCCTCACTGGAAAACTTGGGAATGACCACTGGTTTGCTCTTCGCTTTTGCCATATTCACTCCTGCCCCCACTGCTGCATGTACAAGTCGATTGTCGCTTTATCAGCCCCCAGCCCGTGATCGGCCGCATGGACTCGCCACGCACCGCAAACACGATCTGAATTATCCGCCCAGATCGCGTCGCACCGACCGCAACCCACCGTTGCTCGCCGCCTTCCGTTTGGAAATCCAGGAGGATGTGATTTCCCGACAGGACATCTTCCGCTTCGGAACGGCTGATTCCGTGTTTTGCGAGATGCTGTTCATTATGTTCGTCCCAGTCGAACTCGCAGAATCCCACCCTTAACAAAAGATTACCGCAGTTGTACGTATAACGCGAACTGTATGTTGGATGCGCCCACAGGGGAGATGGTATTCATCAAACCCAATCGGTTGCAAGCAAGCGTAGCAGACCTGCTTTTTAGGTCCGCGGCTTTTTGATGTCATTTGGGGACGAGCCGCGGACCTAAAAAGCAGGTCCGCGCTACTCACTTTTGCCTTTTGACATTTGCGCTTTGCGTTTTGACTTGCCTTTCCGGGCCCGGCGCCCGGCGCAACGCGCTGTTTCCTCAGGCCACTTCCTCGATGACCTGCCGGAAGAGTTGAAGTTCTTTGTCGCGGGCAAATTCCCCCGCGGCCTGGAGCGCTCGCTCCGCCATTTGAGCCAGACGCTGGCGATCGTGCGCCAGTTCTTTGACGACGGCTGCGAGCGCGGCGGAATCGTCGGGGTCTACCATCATCCCGCAGCCAAGGCGACGGACGATCCGTGCTGCATCGCTCGCCTCGGGGGCCAGCGCCAAAACCGGCCGGCCCGCTGCGAGGATTGAATAGAGCTTGCTCGGCACTACCACTCCCTCCAACCCGCACTTGATCGTCACAAGCTGCAAGTCTCCGGCGGCCAGCACATAGGGTACCTGATCCGGCGGGCGAAATGCCTGAAACCTGACATTGCCAACGCCCTCGGCGAAGTCTTCCACCTGGGAACGCATCGCCCCCTCGCCCACGAAGACATAACCGACCCCTTCGCGCTCCAGCATCTTTGCCGACTGAATGACCGTTTCCCAAGCTCCATAAAAGCCCAGGTTGCCGGCATGAAGCACCACAAAAGGAAAACCGCTGCGAACCTTCTGGGTGACGGGATGGTCCTGAGCCGTCACCGGTGGGGCCACTGGCGTGCCGTCCCGGACCACCACCACGCGCGCCGGGTCGATCCCTTTGGCCATGATGCGCTCCCGCGTGTCATCCCCCAGAACAATCACCCGGCTGGCACGCCGCAGCGCCCGCCGGTGAAGATCCTCCCACATCCGCACCCACCACGAGGGGCGCACAATGTTGCCGGCGAGCGCCATCTCCGGGTAGAGGTCGCGAATGTTGTAGACGAATGGTTTCCGTTTGAGCCAGGCCACGGAAGCGCCCACGATGCCTTCGAAGGGCGGGTCGGTCATGGCCACGACCAGGTCAGTTCGTACCGCCAGGGCGCGCGGGATCGAAAGAATGACGTAAGAGAGGTAATTCCAAACGCGCTGCCGCATTCGAAACCGTGGGAAGGTGGTCGAGCCCACCCGCTCGACTATGGCTTCGCCTCGCCGGTCACGCCGGAAGAGATAAAAAGGGTGTCGTTCGGAGGGGTCGTAGGAGGGACGGCCGCAGAGCACGGTGACTTGATGGCGTTCGGCCAGCGCATCCACCACCGCCGCCGCCATCTGCGCGGTCGCCGCCGTGTCGGGGGGGAAATACTCGTTTAACAGAAGAATGCGCATGTCATGAGCGAGAGGCGTAGCGCGGGCCCCCGTTTTTGGGGTCCGCGGTTCTTACCTGGCAAAAACCCCAAATCGCAAAGACCGACGCCTGCCCTCAGGTTTGGGAGCAAGGCACGGTAAGAGCCGCAGACCTCAAAGGCGGAGGTCTGCGCTACACTTCGCCGGCGGCGGCTTTTCGATCACATCATTGCCTAACACCAAAACATCCATGCGCGTGCGGAGAAAGCAGTCGATGGCCTCTTGGGGGGTCAGGACGATGGGCTCGTTCTCGTTGAAGGAGGTATTCAGAAGCACGGGAACGCCGGTCAGCTTCTCGAACTCCTTGATCAGCGCCCAGTACCGGGGATTGGTCCGGCGGCTCACCGTCTGGAGACGCCCGGTTCCATCCACGTGCGTCGGGGCGGGAATAACGGCCCGCTTTTCCGGGCGCACCGAGTAGGCTAGGTTCATAAAGGGAGAGGGGTGGGAGCGCTCGAAATACTGCCCAGTGGCCTCTTCCAGGATGGAGGGGGCGAAGGGACGAAAAGTCTCTCGATGCTTGATCCTTTGATTGAGGATGTCCTTCATTTCGGCGCGGCGAGGGTCCACCAGAATGCTCCGGTTCCCGAGGGCGCGCGGGCCCCACTCTGCCCTGCCCTGAAACCATCCGACAATCTTGCCTTCGGCGATGTGCTTGGCCGTGGCGCGCACCAGTTCTTCGTCCGAACACCTTTGTACGCTTAGGCTTGAGTCCTTGGCCCGGCGGTTTTCCAAAGCCCGGGCGATGGCCTGCGGCGTGAACTGCGGCCCCCAGTAAGCATGGTCCATGACAAAGCTGCGCGGCTGCCCGAGGATTTGATGATAAACATAGTAGGCGGCGCCCACCGCGAGCCCTGCGTCACCTGCGGCGGGCTGAACGTAAACTTTTGAAAACGGCGTGTTGTCGAAAATCTTGCCGTTGGCAACGCAGTTGAAAGCCACGCCTCCCGCCAAGCACACCTGACTTTGGCGGGCCGTTTGGTGGAGGTGGTTCAGCAGCCGAAAATACGCCTCTTCCAGCACTGCTTGCATCGAAGCCGCAATGCTTTGGTGGCCCTTGCCGACCGGTTCTTCCGCCGCCCGGGTTTTTCCCAGCCGCTCTTCGAGGTAGGGCGAAAAGAGCTGGCCTAGTTCGGGCGTTTTGCCGTTTTCCTGCCAGGTCATCTCCGGCCCGGTGCGATGGTGGCAGAAGTACTCCAGGCCGAGGGAAAACCCCTTGCCGCCGTCGGCCTTGACAATACGACGGAACTCGTCGAGATGGGCGGGTTCGCCGTACGCGGCCAGCCCCATCACCTTGTATTCGTCGCCAAACTTCCAGAATCCCAGATACTGGCTGAGCGCGGTGTAATAAAGTCCGAGGGAATGAGGAAACGCCACGGCTCCATGGACTGTTAGTCGGTTTCCCTCTCCTGTTGCCCACATGGTGCTGGCGAAGTCGCCCAGTCCGTCGGTGGAGAGCGCCGCCGCCCGATCGAAGGGGGAGACAAAAAAGGCGCTGGCCAGGTGCGCCACATGGTGCTCTACGCGATGAAACTGCGCCCGAATGCTTTTGGGATCAACGTCGCACGCGGCGGCGAGATCCTCATCAATTGCTTTGAAATGCTTCATGGCCCGGAAACGGTCAAGAGCGAACCGGGGCATCCGGGCGGCATAAAAAAGTTTGGTCGCGAGTCGCGCCCAGGGGTTGCGCGGAATCGCCACGTGATCGATGTCGCCGATGGCGAGGCCAGCCTCCGTCAGGCAGTGCCGGATGGCATTCACGGGGAAGCCCGCCGCGTACTTTACACGGTTGAAACGCTCTTCCTCCACCGCAGTGACTAATTGTCCGTCGCACACGAGCGCCGCCGACGCATTGGCGTGATAAGCGTTGATGCCCAGAATATTCATTTAATGGTCTTCAATGGCCTTTAATGGTCTGTCAAGGATTTTGCCAGGCTCAAACGCGAAATGCCCACTCAATTTCCCAAATGGCGGCGCGCCCATCGATTCAAAACGAACAGACTCCAGACGCGCGACCACGAGGTCTGCCCGCGCAAGAAGTCTGACCAGATTCGCCCCACGGCGCGACCGCGAAGAGATTCCGCGAGAGAGGGCGCCAGGGTCTTCAGTTCCGCCTCGATTTGTTTGCGCAGGGCGCCGCGCAGCCAATGTTCCCAGGGCAGCGTGAACGTTCGCTTCGGCTGGGAAACGACCTCCTCCGGCAACAGGTCGGCCACGGCATCAACCAGCAACGACTTGGGTACGCCGGCGGTTTGCTTGATCGACCCCGGCAATCGGCTGACGAATTCAACGAGGGCATGGTCAAGAAACGGCACCCGCACCTCGAGGGAGTGAGCCATGCTCATGGTATCGGTGTCCCGCAGCAGGGTATCGACCATATAGGAACGGGATTCGAGGCAAGACACGGCGGTGAAATTATCAAGCTGTTTCGATCCCAGCGCAGTTTGTTCCAACCAATCCTTCCAGGGTTCCCCCGCATCAAAGCCATTGCCTTTCAGCAATCCCAGCACCTGCGATGGTGTGAAAAGGAGCCGGGTATAGAAATAAGGATGCGGCAGGAAGTTGGGATCACGCCACAGCGCGGCCATCTTGCGATGGGCATCTTTTTGATTGAAGCGCCCTAAGATTCTTTCCGCCGCGGAGGCCATCGTGGAGCGGAAGCCCCCGGGCACGGTCCGCGCGAGGGAGGCGACGGATTGCGCGCCAGGCGTCGAGCGGAAAGTGTTATACCCCCCAAAGATCTCGTCGCCACCGAGACCCGACAGCGCTACTTTCAGGCCCGCCTGCCGTGCCGCCCAGGAAACAAAGTAGGTGTTGATGCCGTCCATGCTGGGCTGGTCGAGCGCTCCCACCGCCTCGCTCAGTCGCGCTAACATATCGTCGCCGCTCAGGGTCAGTTCCTGGTGGTTCGTTCCAAATCGGTGCGCCGTGCGACGAGCCAATTCCGCCTCGCTAAACTCTTGCTCGGGAAAAACCACAGTCACGGTCTTTAGGGAGGCCGTCTTTTGGGCCGCAAGGGCGACGAGGGCGGTGGAATCGATGCCGCTGCTCAAGAAGATTCCCACGGGCACATCGGCAACCAGATGCGACGAAACTGTTTCTTCCAGGAGCGACCGCAAGAACGCCGTCGCCGAGCATCGCTCCTGCTTTTGGGTGTCGAGGGCTGGGCAAGCCGATGCCGCGAAATCCCAATAGGGCTCGGGGCGAACGCACGTGTGCCGCCCGGCAGCCGAAATGATGACCCGGTGCCCAGGCGGCAAGGAGTAGACACCCTCGACCAGCGTCATGGGTTCCACCACCGAACCGAACAAGAGATAACTGCGCAGCGCCGTCTGCGACAGCCGCGGTTCGACTTGGCCGGAAGCCAGGAGAGACCGGACCTCGGAAGCAAAAATCAAGTTGCCATCGACAAGCGTGTAGTAGAGCGGCTTGATGCCGAGCCGATCGCGCGCCAGCAGAACCCGGGGGTTCCCACGCCGAGTGGACTTTGACGTCTCGGCGAGAGCAAACGCGAACATTCCCTCGAAGTGATCTACGCAATCCTCTCCCCATTCCTCATACGCGTAGACGATCACCTCCGTGTCACTTCCCGTCCGGAACGGGTAGCCGCGGGATTCCAGCGTGTGACGGAGTTCCTGAAAGTTGTAGATCTCCCCATTGAATACAACGACGACGGTTCGATCCCCGTTGAGCACCGGTTGATGCCCGCCGCAAAGGTCAATGATGCTGAGCCGGCGCATTCCCAAGGTAACCGATTCGTCCACGAACATGCCTTCGTCATCCGGCCCACGATGACACATCTGTCCCATCATCTGCCGCACGACGCTTTGCGTCGGTTCAGGATCCGTGCTGCCTATTACTCCACAGATTCCGCACATAGGTTGTTATGCCGATCGATGCTGGAGGGCGGGCCCTCGAGTGGCACGGCCATCCTGGCCATGGCTACTCACGGGCGGGACGCCCGTGCCACTCCTTGATGCTTGGCCGATGGCGACCGTGTCGATTGGCGATCAAATTAGCCAGGACTCCCGACATCAACAAAGGCAAAGAGACAAGTATCAGCCACAGCGAGGGGTTCTCCGGAAAATAGCTCCAGTTGGTGGCTTCCTCCCATCCCGGAACGAAATGGTCGAGTCCCCTCCGCAAGGGATCGCCCAGGATGGGAATTCGTTTAAGACGCAGGTGAATCGTACGCTCAAAGGTGTACGTAGGACTATAGCCGGACATCTTGCTGATTGCGTCACGGAACACCTCGGGATCACGCAGTTCCTCCTTGGTCAGGGCACGTCCCAGGTGATCCTCGAATATGAGTCCTTGCTGAGGATTGACGACGATCCATCGATCATCCCACTGGACCTCCGCGACCACGTGCGTGACATTGCCGAATTTGTCGAGCAGCAACAAACGCCGCACCTTAAGGCCAGCGGCATCCGCCAGATTCATAAAGGCATTACTTGCTGATCCACAGAGTTTAAGCAAGCGTGTGTTCTGGACGATTGTTACAGGGTCTCGGTCTTGCAGTAGCCCGTTGGATCCCGAAACGGGAGGGACGATCCGTCGAGGCTCATGGCGAAACCACTCTGCCAAGGCCTCCGTCTTCTCTTCCGGCGAGCCCGCAAGGGGAACAATGGCGTCGGCAAATCCTTTCAAATACCTCCGTGTAGAATAGTTCCAGGCCAGCCCATAGACGAACAACCCAAAGGTGAGGATCACAAACGCCCTGATGGCAAGGTGACCCAGGGCCAACCCACTGGAAAATTCCGCGGGTGGAGTCTTTTCGGGCGTCTGATCCGAGAGAGAGTTACCCGTAATCATCCCTATTCCGCGGCGTTATCAGATTCGCCGCGGTCTGCATCTACCCGCCTAGGGAAGCACCTGCATGGGAACAGGGTTGTAAGAATTCGTCCCTCGTCTTTTCGTAGGAATCCTGCATTCCCCGAACCAGCCCTTCCCAGGAAATTTCCTCCGCCACCTGCGCACACCCCGCTTTCAGGCGCTGATAAAGCGTTGGGCTGTTTAACAACTGATTCAGAGCTTGGGCGACTGCTATGGAGTTATACGCAGTCACAAGGCCTGCCCGCTGGTCGACCAGCGGGGCAATTCCACAGCGATCGGAAACGACCACCGGAGTACCACAGGCGATAGCTTCCGCCGCCGTGTTGCCGAAGTTCTCGTATCGTGACGGCAGCGCAAACGCCGTCGCATCCACGAAAGCCTCTTTCTGCAAATTCTCATAAAGAGGACCAGGAAACAGAACTCGTTGGCTGAACCCCAGCCTTCGAGCTTTGTCACGAAGAAACGCCACATACCCGTTTTCGCCTTCCGGCCCGGCGATGACGAGTTTGAGCTTGTCGCCGGCGATTTGGGGCAACGCTTCAATGAGAAGATCGGCGCCCTTGCGCGGGATCAGCCGCCCCAGGAATAGGATCAGGCGCTCATCGTCAGGAATCCCCGCACTTTTCCGGAAGGCGCCAAAGGGAGGAAGCTGTTTGAACTCCTCCCGATCGATACCATTAAATCGCAGCAGCACCTTCTCGGAAAGAACTCCTGCGGCAAGTAAATCTTGCCTTTCCAGCTCCGAAGTTGCGATCCACTTGCTGGCTTGGCCTAAATAGGTCCCTGCCAATGTTCTCCAAATCCCTTTGAGAAGGAATCCCCTATCGATGGGCCGCGTCATTCCGAGCGGCTCAACAAAATACGGCACCCTGAACTTTCGGCAATAGTGCCCCACCGCGGGGCCTAAGGTGTCGTAAAGGCCGTAAATGTGGACAATGTCAAACTCCTTGAGCCGGCGCCGGCAAAACCCCAGCACATCTGGATTCACGGTCAGGTTTCGGTAGTGGCAGCGAGTTCGGAGATAAATCACCTCCACTCCGTCCAGATCAGTTCGCCAGCCGTGCGGGTCGCGTACCACTCTGGCCGCTGCAATGTCGCGAGGTCCGAAACCCAGGTCAGCAGTCAGGACCGTAACCTGATGGCCCCTGCGTCGCAGTTCCCGCGCAATGGCCCGGACCTTGGTCGCGGGGCCACCTTTGTCCAAAAATGGATGGTAGGACTGTGTCACCTTTAAAATTTGCATGAATGATTCGGAACATTGGACCCACCAGTGCCAGGGGTCATGTTGAAATCCAACGTTTATTCCATCTCTTCCAGAGTTCCGTCCATCCCGCTCCGCCCAGGATGAGCAAGAGCGGTTCGAAAAAGGGGATGCGGTGGCGGCCAGTCATGATGAATGGAAGATGGCTGAGCGAGATCAGGAGCGCATAGCCAAGCAGGAATTTTGCGGTGTCCGGGCGCGTTTGGTGAAGCTGCACCCACCCCGTGATGGCGAGCGCGAGTAAACACCAGTAAAGCATGACTCCTGCGGCGCGCGCGGCTCTTATCTTCCACGGGAACGAGTGAGTCGAGAATAATTGGTCGGTGCTGAGCCAGAAATATCCCAGCTTGGAGATGATGAGCGGAAACACGTGCCAGGCCTTCTGCCACCATATCCTCCGGGCGAGATCCCAGGCCTGCCGATCAAGCTCCGGTTCCGAGGACAGCTTAAGCCGCTGCGAGCCGTTGCTTTCAAGGTCACTGCTCAGCCACGCACCCGCTGCGCGCAGAATGCCTCGGTCTCCCGCCTGGGCACGACCCTGGGGAGTGAGTACCCCCTGGAGCGCGTTGTAACCGCCCTGTGTGGAGAAGAGAACTTGACCATGAAATACGATCTCATTCCGCACAACCCAGGGTGATACAATCAACCCCGATACCATAGCCAACACGCCCAAATTCGGTAGCGCCCGACCCAAGCCAGCGCTGCGAATGAAGACCCAAGCGGGAACCAACCCGAGAATCGCCATATTAAATCGGAGGAGGGTGGCGATGCCCACGACTAGGCCGAGGCATATGGCAGTCCTACGATCCATAATGTGGGGGTTGTCGAGGACTAACCAAAATAAGGCAGCAGTTAAGAACGTAGCAAAACACTCGGTCATCAACTCCGTCGAGAAAATCACCAAGCTTGGAAAATACAAAGCCATTAACAGGGTCGACCAGCTTTCGTGCTCTCCAAAGATCCGCCCAACTGTCCGCCAACAGAACCAGACTGTCGCCAATCCGACTGCACACTGGATAAAGCGCGTTCCCGCAGCATAGTAGGTTCCGAAAACTTCCATCATGCCCGCCAGGAACAATGGATAGAGAGGGGGGCGAAAAGCAGTGGGCTGATGTGCGTAGGTAAAACCCATTCCCTGGGCAAGCGTGGAGGCAAGTCTGACGTAGAATTCGGCATCCCCACCCACTCGCCAGGGCGTCAATACCTGGTTGCCCGCAGCCAGCGTAAGGATAATCCGAAGGAGAACGCCGATCAACGCCGATATGAACAGGATTTTTCGCCGGCAAGGGAACATGTCACTGAGTCTCCGATGAGCACGGTTGCACACCGTCAGCCAGGATGCCCTTCAGCTTCTCGCGAAATGAGCCAAAGGAATATTGCTTCCGAACCCAGTCACTTCCCGCCTGACCCATTTCGTGGGCTCTGCCGGGGTTGGTGAGCAGGTCAACCAGCGCCTGTGCCACAGCAGCAGAATCCTCGGGATTTACCAGTAGACCGTGTCGCCCATGCTGAATGATCTCGGCGGGCGCGCCTTCGCTCGGTCCAATTACCGGCTTTCCGAAGGCCATGGCTTCGAGGAAAACGATCCCAAATCCTTCCCCCTTAGCCTCTTGCTCTCTGAGCACGGTTCGGGCCGGTAGGGCAAAAACGTCACTGCGCTGGTAGAGAGCTGCCAATTCGAAGTCGCTCACCCGCCCAGTGAAAATGACATGCGGCCGGAGGTCTAAGTTATCGACCAGGGCTTCGATTCGAGGGCGATCGTCCCCTTCTCCAACCACTACGTATGAAAGATTGGGAACTCGCGAGAGAACGGAAGGCAATGCCAAAAGCATAACATCATGTCCCTTGTACTGCTCTGCGGCTTCCATTCGCGCCACGGTCAGAACGACACGCTGCCCATTGGCCAGGGACGGATGGGGGCCAGTGCTCTCCGGCTCGATGGTCGTGAGACCCTCATCGAGGGCACAGGGCAAGCAAACGATGCGTTCCCCCTTCACCCTCTGTCTCTTCGTGACTTGTTCGCGGGTGAATTCACTTATGACGATCACCCGGTCAGCGCGGCGCAGAGCAATCCTTTTGGCGAAGGGGAGCGAAACCCATGCCTCGATGCCGTAAACCACAACCCAGTATGGCCTGCGCCCCAGGCTTGCCAGCAGCCACCCCATCGGCCCTAAGGCAAGATGGGCACAGATGATGAGGTCTGGCCGCCAGCGCGCGGCTTCTCGGGTGGCTTGCCAACCCAATCGCCACTTCGCACGGGCAGACAGTCGGGTCTTGCCTTGGCCGGTCGAGTCTTCGGCAAGCGCCACACAACGCACGGATTGATCACCCATCAGGTTTTTCAACGCTCGCACCAGGGTTTTGGTGTAGCGCTGGATCCCGCCGGGCCTCTCGAGCGAGGGAGTGAGCAGGAGGACCTTCATGGCTTCACCGAGCCCTTGGGAAAACTCCGATTCCGCCGCTGTTCGAGAACCTGGTCGAAGAGAACTTCAAGCTGAGCCGCGTTTCGTTCCCACGTGTACTGAAGGGCGGTGCGCGCGGCATTCTCTCCAAGGGCGCCTCGCAAGGCTGGATTGACATGCAGGTCTGAAATCACTTGGGCAAGAGAAACCACATCCTTGGGATCCTTCAACACGATTCCATCGACGCCATCGGTGATAAGTTCACAGACGCCCGCACGGCTGCTGACAATTACCGGAAGCCCGCAGGCCATAGCCTCCAAGGGGGGTAACCCGAAGGCATCTTCCAAGGAGGGGCTGACGTAAACGTCCGCCGCGGCATAATAGAACTCGACATCAGACCTGGGGGGAAGAAAGCATACGCGTTGATCAAGACCGAGGCGCGCGATCGCATCCCGATAAGGACGTGGGTCGTCTTGCCCCACCACCAGCAACCGCCAGTCGGCAGACCCGAGGGACCCGGCGGCCGCGAGCAAGGCTTCCAGCCCCTTGTTCTTCCAACCGTTTCCCACCAGGAGCAAGCAGGACGTGGACCTGGTCAATCCCCAATGGCTGCGGCTTGGGCCGCGTAGCCGGTCCCGATTCTGGGGATTAAACCGCTCCAGGTTTATTCCATGGTAGATTACCGGGATTTGAGATCGGCCATAACGGGTCAGGTTTTCCGCGGTTCTCCGGGACACAGCCGCCAGACGACACTTCCCGCGAGCGTAAATCAGCTTCTCCAGTTCGATAATCAATCCATAGTAGAGCCGCCGATGGACTAGCCGCAACCAGCTCGACGCGGGGTTGCAACGGAGACTCAAGGTATCCCGCACCTGGCGATAAAAATCGGAAAATAGGACGTGCACCGAAATGATATCGGCATCGAGACAATTGATTCCGGGCGTGTAAGTCAAGTCGTATCGAAGGCCTCGTAACTGCCTGTCCCACCATCGCCATAAATGATTGGCAAAAAACCACCAGCAAAACGCCAGGAGATGCGGCCCCGGCAACCCAGGAATCCGGTGCCAGGTTATCCTGCTGAGATCGAGGTCATCGACGCGTGCGCTGTAGAGATGAATCTCGTATTTTCTTGCCAAGCGTTCGATCTGCTCCGCCACACATCGTTCTGTACCATGCCGTTTGTCCAGGGATGGCGATATGACTGCAACCAGGGGTCTTTTTTCCATCAGCGGTGACGTGTCTGGATGTGCGGCTGAAGAGAACCTTGTTCAATCAACCTTGGCAGGCTGAGCAAAATCCCGGTAAGAAGCCAAAAGTAAGCGTTAAATACATAATTTTGATAAGGCGCCAATCCTCCAAAGGTAAAGGGAAAGAGAAGCAGCAAACCAAACCACCAGATGCCAATCGCCACGGGAAAGGCGGAAGTCCCTTTGACCCGCAACACGACTTTCCAGGTCACATAGACAAAGCTCCCCGTCCAAAGCAACCAGAGAAGGGGGCCGAGGATTCCGAGTTCGAAAATCAGCGTCGCGAATCCCTCCTCGAGATCCATTCGATGTATCGAGGCGTCGACTTCCGGCCCCACTATTTTCGCAACATACTGCACTCCCAGCGATGACGTCCCGATCCCGTGTCCAAGCGGCCATCCCGGGTCCGTAAATGCCAACATGAGATTACGCACGGGATAATCCCACGCCCGGAAGGAAGCCTCATAATATTGACTTCTCGGGTCCAGGGTCTCCGAATAGAAGCTCCAACGCGCTCCCACGGCTTCTGGGAAAGCTGCGAGCATCAGGAACATACCCAAGGCCACCACCACATAGCTCCTGCGGATAGCCTTGAAGAGCCGGTAGGCTTCGAGCCCCCGTGGTGGCGCACCCCAAAGCAGGGCGGCGGAGAGAACCAGCGCGCTGATGACGACGTAGGATGCGCACCCGCGCGATCCGCTCATCATGCCGGCGACCCCCACTAACAATAAAGCAGGAAAGACGATTTTTCGACCTCGGCGCGTCTTGAGGAGCAAGTACCCGGCCGCCCCCAGCCCTATGATGAAGGCGAGAATAAGATACCAGGCAAACCGGCCATCACTCACGAACACCGAGGGGGGGCGTGACACGGCCATCCCCGACTGGGTGTACCGTGTCAGGTGTCCCAGCTCATCAATATCCGGGCTACCGGTAGGATTGAGGAAACCAAGCCCCAAGACCGATTGAGCGATGCCGATCAAGGCAATGACCCCAGCGATCCCCATGTTGAACACCAGAAAGCGTCGCAAGTCTTCCTCATGGCGGAGAAATGCATAACCCAGAAACATCAACGGAATGTAGTAAAAGTAGATTTTCAAGCCCATCAAACCATAGAGAATACTTGGTGAATCGGCGTTAAAGACCTGAACGAGGCCCAGACCCATGAACACCCCGAGGGGATACAGAAAGAGAGCACGGAACTCGAAGCGTTTTTCATGCGATCTAGCCCGGAGAAACGACAGGTAGGTTATTCCCGCCAGAGCGTCTTTGGCAAAGTAGATTGCCATGTTGTTGCCCATGTACTTGCGAATCATGTCCTCGAACAGCAGCCACCCCAAGAAAGCATAGAGTCCCTGGCGCCAATTGCCGAGTACCAAACCCGAGAGGCCTAACACCAGGAGGCCGAGGAGGGCCAGGATAACGTACCGGAACGCTCCCATTAGAATCCAGCCGCGCACCAGCCAGACAGCAACGGCTAGTCCCAGATAGAAAAGAAGCGCTTTTACCCCAGATTCATTAATCTGCATTCGAATTCGCAACCATTATGTTCACCCCTGGAGCTGAAGAACCAAGACGTGGTTATCACCCTCCAGGCACTCGCCGCCCAACACCCACTTCAAGGGGCGAAGCGCCAGGGCGTGTCGGGTCCGAGTTAACTGATGACCATGAGGCGGGAACATGCAGTGGTCGAGAAGCTGCAATCCGGCTCGCGGCAAATATTGCCGCTTGAGGAGGTCGCAAAAAATGGGCGAGATGTGGGTCGGTTCGCTGTGTTCATCCATCATGCGGATCTTTCCCGCCAGGAAGAATTTCACTCGTGCCGGTACGCTGTCGAGGTTGGGCGTCGTGATGATGGCCACCCCGTCCGGCTTCAACAATCGACCTAAATTCCACAGAAAATTGATAGGGCTTTCCACATGTTCGAGGACCTCCACGGCAGTGACCAGTCCATATGTCCCGACTCCCAATCGTGAGGCGAAATCCCGGTCGTTGAGGTCGATTTGGACAAATGGAAGGTCAGCCTTGTAGCCAGTGGAATCAATGTCCACAGCGGTGGTTTCCCAACCCAGAGCGCGCAAGCGAACCGCCAGCGCTCCCGTGCCCGCACCCAGGTCAAGCGCCCCCTGAAGTGGTTTGACGGCGTATCGTCGCACCTGCTTCATGACATAGTCGTGCAATCCAACGTTCGTTGTAGTTTCTAGCAATCTCTTTCTCCACCCGCCACAACTTGTTGGTAAACAGCAAGGTGCTTGCTGATCATGCGGTCCTTGGTGAAATACAATCGGGCGCGTTCCTGGGCCCTCTGCCCCTGACGGACTGCGGCGTCCGGCGACTTCAGGATCCGTTCCATACAATCCGCCAAGGCATTCGGGTTCCCAGCAGCAAATGCCTCCCCCCCTTCCCCCGTAACCTCGAGCAGCGCCCCAAGATCAGAAACTATTACCGTTTTTCCCCGGAACATGCTTTCCATGGCGACCATCCCGAAAACCTCACCGCCCAGCGATGGCATCACCACGGCTACCCATCCAGCCATTAGGTCATCAACTTTTTCTTCTGACAGGAGGCCCAAGAATTGAACCCTGTCCCCCAATCCCAGTTCTTGCGACTGGGCCGCCAACGCAGCGCTTTGCGGACCGTCGCCAATGATCTTCAGTTGGAACTCGAATCCACGACTCGCCAATTGCCGGGCCGCCTGGAGAAGGGTGTGTACACCTTTGGTGCTCACCAAACGTCCGACGAAACCGAATGTCAGTGGTGACATGAGCGCGGGAAGCTCTCCGCGCTGCCCATCAGAGGGTATGCCATGATAAATGGTGGTCATGCGAGGAAGTTGCAGCACCGTCGCCAGCCAATCCGTCGGAGTGACATTGGTGGCAACGAATTCGCAGAGCCAACGCCGCGGAAAAGTTAGGACCGCCATCTTCAGGCTTTTTAAGGGTCCTTCCTTCGCGTTGCACCGCCAGCACTCCAAATACCGGCCGGCCATGAAGTGACCTGTGCACAGCGTCCCAGTGGGTTCGTGGAAGAGCTGCCCGTTCGGACAAACTGTCTGAAACCCGTGATGTTCCACTACGATCCGTTTTCGAAAAACTAACCCGACAACCAGGGGGAGAAAACAAGGACCGGCGATGTGGATAACATCGGTGCCCCGGATTAATGAGACTAATTGTCCCCAGCTCGGCTGCCGCACCACCACGTACGGTAAAGATTCGTCATCAAATCCGCCGCGCGGGGTGGGGGTTGCCAACGTGACTTCCACGCTGGGTTTACCCTCAGGCGCAGGAATCTTCACTAAGCCTCTGGCCAGGGACATTACGACTGTCTCAAGCCCCCCCACATTGGGTGCAAAGGAGCTAGCATAAATGAGAACTTTAGTCTTCATTTACATTTCCGGGAAGCTTTCGCCAGGTTTACTCGCATTGCTCGGAGGTTATCCTCTTTGCAGATTCCCCGTGGCATTCATACCCGCCGGGCCTTGAGGGGGTCACCGCGGAGGCGCATCCCTTGGTCAACGGCTCGCAGCAATCCTTCCACGTAGGTTGGCAGTGACCACGCCGCCATCTGCTTCACTGCCGATGCCGAGAGCTTTTTCAGTTCTTCCGGGTTCCCGAGAGCTTGGCGGAGAGTCAAGGTCAAAGCCTCGACGTCGCCGCACGGATAGACGAAGCCGGTGACGCCACGGCGCACCAGTTCAAACCGGCCAGGGATCGCATCGCTGAGAACTACGGGGCACCCGCAAGCCATGGCCTCACAAACCACCAGCGGACAGCCATCATAACCAGAGGTGAGCAGCAGGAGGTCCGCGCACCGGTAAAGCTCCGGCATCTGAGTTTGGTTCACGAACCCCAGGAAGACGATGCGGTTAGACACACCCAGGTTTTTCGCCCGGTCTTCCAATTCCGATCGCAAGGGACCATCTCCAGCGATGATCAGGAAAGCATCCGGGTTCCCCAGCTTTGCGAATGCCCGCACGGCATCTTCCGGACGTTTCCAGGGTTGGAGCTTGGCGCAAAAGAGCAATACGGGAGCGCTGTCGGGTATTCCCCATCGGGCGCGGGTCATCCGCCGGTCCGCCTTGTCCGCCTCCTCTGCCCACCACTCGCTATCGAAACCGCCGGGAGTATAGGCGATCCGGTCACTTGCCACCCCCAGCGATTCAACAAACCGGGCCGTTGCCTGGGAAGGGACCACCACCACGTCCAGCAGTCGGTAAATGAGCGGCAGGCACAGCCGCTTCAGCAAAGACTTCCAACGTCCTGGGTTCATTCCCCCCAAAGTGTAAGCATCGGTGCTGGCCAGAAAGGGAATACCCCGGAGCTTTGCCGCCGCGGCGAGGATCCAAAAACTCAGATAAGCGTAACCCGTGTAGGTAACCACGGCATCGTATCTGCCGTTACGCACCAATTTCCACAATCCCGGATTTACCAGTCCGAAAAAGCGGCCGAGGGCGGGCCGAGGAGATTTGTTCGGAACATACACCCACGGGTAGCCTTCCAGGAGCGGCACGTCCCAAGCCACCTCGACGCCGAATTCTGCGTCAACCCCCCGCTCTGCCCCCTGGAGGCTGCAATAGGCCACCAGAATCTCTGTCCCCGGCCGCTGAGCCATTCGCCGGTAAAGAGGTGGGGCGTACTGGGTGGGGTGCGAATCGACAATAAGTACCGGATATTGAGCGTCAACCACGGTCCAGGAGCTCCGCTATCTGGCCGGCCACTACGTCCCACGAGAGGTATTTCTGAAAGGCGCGCTGGCTTCGTTCGCGCAGCTCTCGCCCAAGACCCTCGTCGGTCAATACCTTTACGACCGCTTCAGCCAACGCTTCATGATCCCCACAGCGAGTCCCCACAATGCCTGCTTCCGCCAGGGGGGCAGGCAGGCAGCCATCCGCATAGCCCACCAGGGGAAGGCCGCAGGCAATGCTGGCCATCGCGCTTCCCCTCTGGGACGAAATCCGCCCGCGCACAAAAAGCGAGACGTCGCATTCCGAAAGCACCCTCGACACTTCCTCGGCCGATAGAATTCCCATGGCTTGATACTCGACGGAGCTTCCGGCCAAGGCCTTCCGGAACTCCGGTTCCGACTCGCGTGACCCGCGGCCGAGCGTTAGCAAACGCACTACGCGGAGGTGCTGGGCAGCCGCCCTGGCCGCGTGGGTAATGGCCGCGACCTCCCGGCTAATGTCCCCCCCATCGGTGACCGTGAAAACCGCGATGGTCTTGGGCTCGTTTCCGTTGTGAGCAGAGCGGTCCACTCGAGCGCTGGCTGGGACGTTCGGCCCCACCGGGATGAAACTGGCTCTCGTGGCAGGTTGTGGGAGCCAGTTGACTTGGTCCTTCGGCACGGGCAGCACGCTCGACCGCGCCCATCCATAAGCTCGGCGCAGCACCCAGCGCTGGCAGGCGCGGCGCATTCGATCGACCATTCGCCTTCCGGGGTACGGCGCAACATCATGGAAAATCGTCATCAGTCGCACGCCGCGAGCCTTGAGGATCAGAAGAACTCCCAAAAACGCCAGGGGCAACCCGCGACGCGACCACATGAGCGCTGTGTATTGGACCAGAACCCACTTCCCTTTCCACTCCCGGCTCTCCTGCCACAGGCGCATCCAAGCTCGAACCCATCCCATGCCCTCCCAGGGAACGCGAACCATCTCGACCTTGTAACCCCTGGTTTCCATCGCCGAGCCCAGGAAGCGACAGTAATCTTCGACGCCGTCGGTTGGATAATCTCTCCTGCCCAAAAGTGCGATAACGGTGGACGATTCCGCCCGGTTAGCGTTCATGCCTCATCTGCCAGGTGATGTCATACCGAAGGACAATAGTTGTAGCGACGCTCTCTGCGCGCCGACCGGCGGTCATAGGCCAAGCCTACCCAAATTAGGGCAACAATATACATGGCTGACCATAGCGTTAATTGCTCTATGGTTGGGATTTGGTGTCTTTATCGATATCAGAAGGCAAATCTGATTCACCAAGGCATTTATAGTGACAGTTTCCAGCGGGTTGGCTAAGAACTGTTTTTACTCGGCAAAAATCCTTCCAGTGCACCTCATTCCAGATATCGATATATTTGAGACAACCGAAGAAGGCCAGGCCCGTCTTCAAGCTGTCCATTTCTTCCCTTTCGGTAGGGGTGATCTCTACAAATATAGAAAACATATCTTGGTCTCCGGGCTCAATCCATTCCCTATCAGTAAGTGCGGTAGGCGAGTACCGTTCTTTTATCTCTGTTTGCGCAACTTCGTTGATGCCATCTTTAATGACGTGGCGAACCGGCACCCAGTAGTGGTGCTTATCAATGGCCAGGACAAGGAGAGAGGTTTTCCCATAGTTCTCAAATGGGATGTTTATCGCATATTGATTAGCGCGATTGGAGATTGGCGGAGTCACTCGCTCCAAAGGGAAAGCAAGCAATCTTATCTTTCCCCTCGTCTATCTTCAGGGCTGTAATACTTTCCTCCAAAGTTTTTCCAGCGGCGTCAGCAGATACATTCTGCGCATTAGTCTGTCCCTGCATTTGTTCCAAGGTTTTTTTGAAGGAATCGCTAGCAGCTTTGTTAGCGTCCCTCATGGCGCAGAGCATTCCGAAGTTTACCAAGGTATATATCAGGAGAACCAACACGCCAGCCCAAGAAACAACAAGATTTCTATTCTGGTAGAGGTTTTGGTCACGGTTAGCGGCGCGTTGCTCAGTCTGTATTCCCTGAAGAGGGTTCAGGAGGGACCGGATTTCTGGCGCTGGGCCTTCCTTTTCTTTGCCGGCTTGATACTCTTTGGCTACGGCTTCAACCTGCTTTTGGAATCCCAAGAAGCCCGCGCGGACAGCCTCGCTCAGCACTTTCAACTCTCGCAGGATGCGCTTGGCAATCAAAACGAATTGGACGCTGCTGTCCATCGTCCGAACCGTAAATCCCTAATATGCATTAGCTCCTATATACGAGCTTCGAATGAACACAATGCGGTCAATCGCGATAGGTTTGCCATTTACAATCAGACCCCTACTTCCATTATCCAATTTCTGGAGAATATCGTAGAGGAAGAATGTTCTTTGGATGTCAGCGGACGCGGGTTCAAGTCCCGTTGCCAGCGTCAACAGGTTTAGTCGGTTGCTCTTGGGTAAGCCCACCTTCCGAGGTGGGCTTACTTGTTTGTGATGCCAATTTTTCTGCGGCAGCTTTCTCATCAGCTTCAATTGCCGCTGCTAGTAATGGCGGGGAGATAAGAGGCGCTGGAATCGGCAAATCTTCCACCCGCGTCACTTCCATTCCCCACCTTTCACCTAGCGATTTCACGTCCCCATCGTCGGAAATTATTCGGGTTGCATGTGATGCGATAGCTATACCTACAATCTGCCGATCAAACTTTATCTTAGCGTTGCTTGCGGTCAACCCTTCGCGCTTGTCTTTGTCCTCTATGGCTTTTCGCGTCCTTATGGCGACTTCCACTGCGGCGGCAGCATCAAAATCCAGAATTTCAAGCCAAGGGGAAGACCTCACCATCTTAAGAAATTCATCGGTTTGTTTTTCATTACAGGTTACGAGAAATTCACAGAGTGCCGGACACGGGATACCGATCTTCTCCTGATTTGCTGCCATGGTATCGACAAGCTGCTCTAAACGCTCTTTACCATGTCTGATTGGTTTCGCTGGCACATAACCGGGGATGAACAGGAAGGAAAGTGCGGTGGTGTCAAAAACTATCATCAGATAATCCGTGCCTCAGTCGCTCCAATAATGCGGCATCAGATTTCACGTCCACAAAAATCTGGCGTACGTCTTGGAGAGTCTTATTCAGTCCGCATTCAGCAAGCGGCTCGAAATCATCAGCAGAAAAACTGTTAGGGCTCATCAGCCAAGAAGTATCGTTCCTGTACCAGTCTGCCTCTCCGAACAATCTCACCTTGCCGAGCAGAAAATGCGGCGCTAGCTTTCTTGCGAGGGATATCGAAACTACACATCTATATGTTTCGTTCGGTCTCTCCGGGTTACGCAAATGGACATTTATCGTTTCGTCTTTCCCACCAATCTGAAATATCTGTCCATCTATAACCGATTTTCGGCGGACAGGCCCAATTCTTTGTTGTGGTGCTCTCTTCCGTCCGGGAAATTCCATCAACTTCAATTCATCCAAATCGATGTACCCAATCGCATTGTCTTCAAGCAGCATATCGTCGAGCGTCGCATTAGACTTGATGGCAGGCCTAGGAGCAGTACCTTCGATTATCTCCTCGAATCTTTGTCTGATTTTTGGAGTGGCGGTCGCGTCACTATAAGAAACTAGGGAGGCACATTTCTTTTGCACCTTATCAAAATGAACGCTCGCGTCATTGCCAAGCAATTCAGCAAACTGTTTGAGATAATCCGCAAGACGAGACATTGGCAGAGTATCGGGCGTGAAGGCGTCGATCACGAACCGGATTTTGTTTTTCCCTTTTTTGTTCATGCCTTCACCTAACTCTCCACAGAATAATTTTACTCGAAAGTAGGGAGATTTATAATGTTATTTTTGGGCTTCTTCCCGCGCTTCAGGCGACCGTAAAGGCCAGAAAATTCCCGGTCATACCAGTTTTCCCGTAAACTCCTTGTACGTTAGCCGCTTTCGAACGATCTGCCGAACGGCAAGATCAAAGCGATCCCCATCATTCATGTCCAGCCGGTTGTTGTAACGGAACATCTGTTCATCGAGGTAGCGGCTCAAGTGGAACGGTTCGATGCTCACGTATGTTCCCTTGATGCCGCGCTTCAATAGACTCCAGAAATTCTCAAGCCCGTTGGTGTGAACGCGGCCTCTAACCTACTCGCCGGCGTGGTCAACGACCTGGTGCATATAGGCTGAGTTCTAATCATTGTAGGAAGGAAGGGCGTCCGTGTACACAGCGGAACCGTCAGCGACATGGCCCCTGACCAGGCCATCCAGTATCTTTTTTCGGCATGAACGTTCCTCGAATGCCCCTTCACTTTTCCACCAGGAAGCTGCCGATGACGAGGGCATCCATTCCCGAACTGAAGAACGTGCGGATGGCATCGGTGGGCGAACTCACGATGGGCTCGCCCCGCAGGTTAAAAGAGGTGTTCATGATGACGGGCACGCCGGTGCGCTCACCGAACTCCTTGATGACTCGCCAGTAGAGGGGATTCGCGTTTTCCTCGACCGTCTGCGGGCGCGCGCTGCCGTCGACGTGGGTCACCGCCGGGATGACGCTCCGTTTCTCGGGCTTCACCGGGCTGGTCAGGATCATGAAGGGTGAATCCACCGCGGATTCCAAATAATCCCCCGCTGACTCCGCCAGGAGCGAGGGCGCAAAGGGTCGCCACCATTCGCGGAACTTGACCGCGCTGTTGACCTTGGCGTTCATTTCCGGGTTGCGGGGATCGGCGAGAATCGAACGGCTACCCAGCGCCCGGGGGCCAAACTCCATGCGGCCTTGGAACCAGCCAATGATCTTCCCCGCCGCCAGCAAATCGGCGGCCGTGCCCGGCACGTCGCCGAGCCGCGTCCAACGGAGCTTATAAGTACGCAAGACCTTTTCAATTTCCGAATCTTCGTAAGCAGCGCCCAGATAAACCTGCCGCATGGCCTTGAGGGGCAAGCGTTCCTCCGTCTCGAGATAGGGCGCGAGGGCCGCCCCCAGCGCTGCGCCATCATCCGAAGCGGCGGGTTGAATAAACAGTTTCTCGGTGATTCCTGCGGCCAGAATCCTGCCGTTCGCTTTGGAATTCAGCGCCACTCCTCCCGCCAGGCACAAATTGCGGCAACCCGTTCGCTCTATCGCCATTTTCGCCAAGCCCAGCATGGCTTCTTCGCACGCGTCCTGGACCGAATAGGCGATGTTCTTATAGCGGTCTTCAATCTCGCTCTCGGGAGCTCGATGGGGCCCCAAGACCTTGGCAATCGCGGCTCCACGGTTGGAATTCCGGCCGATCAGGAGTGGACCGTCCACCTGGTAAGAGCCGTGATCGAGGGTGATGAAATCTTTTAGATCAACACCCGGCTGGCCATAGGGCGCCAGACCCATCACTTTCCATTCATCGCTATATGCGCGGAATCCCAAATACTCTGTAAACGCGGCATAGAAAAGGCCGAGAGAATTGGGCCAAGGGATGGTGAGGACGTGCGCCAGCCTGCCGTCGCGACCGTGCCAAATCGAGGTAGCTTCCCAGGCCCCCCGGCCGTCTACCACGAGGACCGTAGCTTCAGCGAACCCCGAATGGGCATAAGCGCTGATCGCGTGGGCGAGATGATGATCCACGAATAGCGTGCGCGCTTTCGTGGGGCCGAATTGCTGGGAGAAGCGCCGCTCGCCCCCCCGCTGATGCTGCATGCTGAGAAACCACCGCGTCGTGTTCAGCACGTTCAAATAACTGAGGGGTTGGCGGCCGCGCAGAAAATCCCCGAGTTCGTGCCGAAAAGAGACCCAGGGCGTCGACCACCCGAAGCAGAGGTAATCGAGTTCTGCCGGACTCACCCGCGCAAAGTCTAAGCACGCCCGGATCGCCAGGGCTGGGAACCCTCCATCGTGCTTCACTCGACTTAGCCGCTCCTCCGCGACCGCGTATAACACCTCGCCGTCGCGAACAATGCACGCCGAGGAGTCGTGCATTTGGACGTAGTTGATTCCTAAGCTGATCATGGATTAGCGATCGGGGCTGGGTAGCAACTCATTTAGAGGATTTGTTGGTTTTGGACCGCAACATGGGTCGGGATTGGCTTCTGAAAATCGTCTGAAAAGTTCCTTTAAGGCTTCGAAAGCTTCCCTTGTGCGTGGATCTTCCTACTCCTGATCCTCGCGGCTCTTGTGCGCCCCTCGATCTCCTTATGCGCATTCCGATCAATGCGAAGTCGATCTTGGACCGGAAGTTCCGGTGGACGTCCCTGGAGGATTGATTCTTCTGAATCAGGTATGACCGCAATCCTGAGTCTGACAGCCTTCAAAACCGCAGTCAGGTTGGTTAGCGTTGGGTTGCCGCACTCAGACAGAATTGTGTATAGACTTTCTCGCGCTACCCCGGCGTCTTTCGCAACTTTCTTCATCGTATACGCTTTGGCTACTTCTCTAAGGACAGCCGGAAGCAAATCCGGGTCTTCGCAGATGGCTGCATTTACGTAGCTCGCGGCAAGTTGCGGATCGGTAAGTTCGTTAAGGAGCCAAGCGTCGAAGTCCCCGGTTCTCTTAGGCATGGTAATCCCCCCAGAATCTCTTGGCTATCTTGATGTCATCCTTCTGGGTCTGCTTAGTCCCTCCCCAGAGCAGAATGATCTCGTCTCCATCTATGCCGAGATAGACTCGGTATCCGCGGCCAAAGTCAATTCTGAGTTCAATAACTCCCTCTCCAACAGGACAGTGGTCTCCGAAGTTTCCTTCTTCCGCCCTCTTCAAACGTATGAAAACTCTACCCAGTACTTCTGGTAGGTGCCTGACGCTCTGACACCAATCGATGAAGGGTTCGGCATCTTCTCCGGTTTTGTATGTTCTTCGCTTTCTTCGCTTTGCTTCCACACATTTGATCGGCAAAGCCGGTGTAATATTTATCTTACACGGGCTACAATAACACCGCCCGCCGAGATTTGCAATACGGGCTTTAGAACCTTCCCATAGTCATCAAAGCCAGATTTGGCCTTCAAGAATGCAGCTTATGCTTGTAAGATTTATCTTACTATGGTTGACTTTGGGGCTGGAGCCCTCAGCTCGCCAGTTGCAGCAATCGATCCAGTGCCTGTTTGGGGCTCTTCGAGTTCGAAAGGAAAAGCTTACGCCTCTCGTGCATGAGGGCCGGAAGATGCCCGAAGCAATCTTTGAGCACTTTTACGCGATCAACGGTTGCTTGTCGGCGCAGCAAGGCAACATCCCTCGCCAGTCCAGCTACCGACGTCACCCAGGCTCGAAGCGCATAACCCCAGGGGAGAAGTTTGGTCGCCAGGACGAGACGGCCACAATGGACCCCGCGAAAAGACATGCTTCTGCCAAGGCTGGAGTGACTCGAGTGACCTACCCGATGCCAACATTTCGCCGCCGGTGCAAAAACCGTCTTCCATCCTTGGAGCCATCCTCGCCAGCACAGGTCCACGTCCTCGTAGCCAAAGAACAATTTCTCGTCAAAACCTCCGAGCCTTTGGAACATCGACCTTCGGGCGAGCATGTTAGCGGCGGACGCCATCAAGACACTTGTGGGCTTGTTGTGAGGCTGCTGATAGATGTGCAACCCGGGTGTAAGCTCGTGACCGCGGCTTCCTTCACAACCCTTCGTTGCCAAGCGCGTGGCCAGGTGGACTTCATTCACACCGTCCCAATCGTATTGGAGCGCGTCCACCGAGAAGACACTCTGGTCTCCAACCATCTCTGAAACCATGAACTCGACAAATCGCTCATGGAACCGCATGTCATTATTGAGGAACAAGACAAACTCCCCCCTCGCAGCCTCCGCACCCTTATTGAGCGCGGCGGCGAGCCCCCGGTTCCTGTCCAGCCCCAGCCAGCGCGCCCCGAAACTCTGCGCGACCGCTGCGGAGCCGTCTGTTGAGGCATTGTCCACCACGATGATTTCCAGCGGACGGTACGATTGAGCGAGCAGCGAGGGCAGACAAATCTCCAGGTCTTTTGCCCCATTCCAGTTTGCAACAATAGTGGAAACTAAGGGCGCCGAGGTCATGATCCTTGGCTTGCCAATTCGGTGAGAAGCGAGCCACCTTCCTCAAGGCTTGAAAATAACGCCGATGCCTGCCCAGCCCTGGTCGGAGCGCTCAATAAATTCCCGGAATTCATAGCGCGGTTTAAGTTCGGTCCAGAATCTCTCAACTTCGCACCCCGGAACGGTCTTGACGATGGCGATATCGTGAAAAGCGATCATTCCCTTGCTGCGTACAAGCGGCGCGTACATTTCGAAGTCGCGCTTGACGCCCGCATAGGTATGGTCTCCGTCGATGAAAAGATAATCGAGTTGCTCACCCTGAAGAATCCGCAGCACACGGTCTTTGGTCTCCGGCGAATGCGAATCCGCCTGGATCAGATGAAGCCGCTGGCGCCCCGTCGGAAACCTGCGGAAAAGGGGGATCTTACGTCGAGGATAGCCGCCGCCGAAGGGGCCTTCGCGCAAGTCCACGCTGATGATACGAGCATCCGGAGGCGACAAGGTGCAGAGGAAAAAAAGCGTGCCTCCGTAGGCAGTACCGATCTCCAGGCTGCGTTTCGGCGCGGCTTCTTGCAGCAATTTCCCCAGTCCAAGAATCTCCGATCGCACCTGCGTCAACAGAATCGGGCGATCCACACAAAAGTCCAGGGCGGCTTCGGGCGTTAGCGGACGAGGTCCCAAAACCAGGTCTTTGTAACACCGCAGATATCGAACCCCCTTGAGAAGTAGTCTCGCCATTTAAGAATTATGCGGGAGCAAGGTCCGTCGGCGCGACGTAGCGGCGGGTTTACCCCGCCATATCTCCACTGATTTCAATGTGCGATGGCGGGGTAAACCCGCCGCTACGCCCTTTTTCATCGGCCTCTCAGGAATTACGCTCGACCCGGAAGATGGCCCCGACCGCGAGGTGACTGGGTTGGAACATCGACCTCCCAAACGTGTTAAAGGTCTTGTGAATGGCGCGGCTGAGCCAGTAGCGAACCCCCGGCTTGCCCGGCGGCGGAAAGGAATACGTCGCGTCCGGGTTGCGGTAGTCCGTCACCGGGCCGAATCCAATGTAGTCAAAGTACCCTTCCAAAAGCTTAAACCCACGCCGCTTGGCGTACTCCTCATAAAAGTTGGGAAGAATCCGCCAAGCGTCCATCGGATAGTTGTGCAACGGCCATACCGCAGGAGTTGAAACGACCAGCGACCCTCCCGTCCGCACCAGCGTTGCAGCATTGTCCAACACTCGAATGGGATCGAAAGTGTGTTCTAACACATTGAGAATTAAGACCGATCCGCACGGGACGATGGCCCGGAAAACCGCCATATCCTCCGGCCGCTCGAAGTCAGCTTGGTAATCGACCCCCTTGCCGTGCGGCGTGTCCGTGCTATAGTAGCGTAGCCCGGCAGCCTCGATAACGGACCGGCTTGTGGCACCCCCGTAGCCGGCGCCTAGTTCGAGCACGGGGCCGCGGATGACGTGATCGGCGATCAGCCGGCGAATGTACGCAAGGTCCCCGCCCACCATTCGTCACCTTCCTGCAATGTGAAAACTTTCGATAGTTTTTTGAAGAGTGGGGCCGGCTACTTTTGGCTCGCCCAGAACCCTGCGCAGTCTGCGCAAGCCCTTGGCCGCATACCACTTTCTTAGCCTATAGAAGCCACGAGGGGGTGTGACCAAAGTCAGAGCCAATACCAACCACTTGAACAGCCTGTAACCGAAGCTTACGTGGGCGTAACCGAGGCAAAATGAGGACCGTTCCACCGCAAAGGTTTGCCACGGTTTGCCGCCCTCCATGCTGAGTTTCATCCGTTCTGCGTCCAATCGAGTCGGTTCCAGCACGGCCTTGATGACCTCCGGGGAGACTCCCAGCTTGCGGAGTGCCCCAGGCAAGGTGCGGACCAGCCCTTCTAGAGACGCCTGCTTACGGCGCAGCTTGGTAGGGTTATCCGACTGAATCATGAATTGATTGTTTTCATGAAAGCGATAGTAGAACAGCGGCTGGTTCAGGACGATGGCGGGAGCTATGGCCGGGGCCAAGGTGAATATATACTCATCCGCTTCGATCACGAGTTCTTCGGGAATCGGCAAGATCCGGTCGAGCACCGCCTTGCGGATGGTGATCTTGCTCGTTCCCAGGTAGCCGCACAGTTGGGAGAAGAGGCGCGCGTCTGCCACACTTCGCAAGCGGAGCTCGTAATCTTTTTGCGGCAGGACCAAAAGGTGCGGGGTGGAACCTGAATAGAACTCATACCACCCGTGACCCACTGCGCCAATTTCCGGACGCTTGGCCAATTGACCGAGCGCCGTACTCAGTTTTCCTTTTTCCCACCAATCGTCCCCGTCCAAAAAGGCTACGATCTCGCCATGCGTTTCAGGAATCCCGGCGTTGAAGGCCGAGGCCTGCCCGCCGTTTTCTTTGCGCAGATAGCGTACGCGGGGACAGAATCGCCGGACGACCGAAGGGGTATCATCGGTGGACCCGTCATCCACCACGAGGACTTCCATTTCGGCCGCCGGCACGTCCTGCTCGAGCACACTGACGATCGCCTGTTCGATGAACCGTTCGTGGTTGTAGGTGTCGATCAAGACGCTGACGAGAGGTTTCGACATTAGCGTGGGGTGGGATCGAAGGCGGGGCAGGCCACCTGGTCCTTAGAGGGCGGTGGCGCGCCAAACTGGTTTGCAGCGTCACGTCAAAGTCCGCGAAGTTCCCCGAAGGGGAACAAGATCATTAGCCGTAGGTGAAACCTACGGACAAGGAGCGGCAAGCTATTCGACCCCGTAGGGTCGAACATCCGCCCGCCCCGCTTTCCACGGGTTTCACCCGTGGCTAATGACCTTCGGCCCCTGCGGGGCCGCCACGCTGCCGCGACTCTGCCGGGACCGGCCCTTGCTCTGCCCATAGAGATTCAGATCACGATAGGGCATGTAGAACAAGCAGAGGGAATCAACCCAAAGGAGTTCGTAGTTGCCGGAGCGCCAGTCTTGCGCGACGTGCTCGCAAAACATGGTTCGGAAATGAGCGCGATAAAAGGTCGCCAAAATCGACCGGAGGCGAATGCGCGTGAAATAGGCCTGGACTCCATATCTCCACCACCGCCATCGGGTATCCAGGACCGAACGTACCGTGTCCTGCTTGATGTGCTTGACCCGCGCGGCGGGATCGTAGATCAGATGGTAGCCGCGCTTCCGTAAACTCGCGGACATGGCCGTATCTTCCCCGCACCCGGCAATCCAGGTAACCTCATCGTACCCGCCCACTTCCTCCATCCGCGATTTGCGGTGCAGGCCATTCGCGCCGAACAAAAAGGGCGGATTCAAGACCCGTGAATCGCCCCAATTCTCCGGCAGATGCACTTGGCGCCAGCGGTCGGCCAGGGAGGCCAAGACCGTCTCCTCGAGGCGGCCACCCGCCCCGGCGACCTTCGGATCATCCAACTGGGGGAGCAGCTTCTCCAGCCAGTCCGGCTCGGCTACGCAATCCGCGTCCAAGGAAGCCACCAGTTCATTCCGGGCGCTGCGGAACCCGGTGTTGCGGGCCGCGGCGAGGCCGCGATTCCGGTCATGACTCAAGATCCGAACCGGATAGCGCAAGGCAATTTCCCGGGTGCGGTCCCGCGACCCATCGTCAATCACCAGGATCTCATCAAATGGATAGGTTTGGCGCAGCGCGCCCTCCAGCGTGCGCGCCAGGTATCTTTCGGCGTTGTAGCACGGGATGTAGAGGGAGACTTTATGATTGCGACTTACCATCGTCGATGCCTGAGTGCGAAGCACCTTGGAGTGCGGCGGCTCGACGCCGCCTTGGCATTGCGCCAAGTAAGGGATCCAAGGCGGCGTCGAGCCGCCGCACTCCAAGGTGCTTCGCACAGCTATTTTCAGGAGATCAGCCATACGTGACAGTGCGGGTGAGGACCTAAGAAAGTCTAGCCCTCATTCAGATTTAAACCGGCGCGCCAGGTTCTCTTTGCGTAAGCCAAGGCGGCGCCGTGCGGGGCCTGTCGCCACCAGCACGCGATTCCGCACGTGGGTACGCTCCCGCCCGAGCTGCAATCCCCAGTGGCGATAAGTGCGCCTGATACCCGCCGCGTCGAGCACGTGCGAGGCGTCGGCAATCGTGTTGAGATGGCGCCAACTGCCCACCAAGGCACGGTTGCGCTTGAACTCAGGGCCCTCGCGGGCGCCTTTTTCACCCTCGGGGTGATGGGAATAATCGTGGTTCTCGTGTACGGCCATAACCACCGCAGAGGCGTCCGCCACGGGAACTTGCTTGTGCCGCATCCACCAAATCAGCCAATGATCCCAGCAGGGCCGTCCCACGGCAAACGGCGGGAGCCCGGCACATTGTCCGCGCTTGAAGAGGAAATAATCAATCCATTCGGGGCCGCGTTGCTTGCCTTGGCGGGAAACCTTCTCCAGCAACTGGCGTTCCCATTCCGGCGTGTCGAAACCAAGCGGCTCGGTGACGTCCGTGTCCCAGCGCTGCCCCACCATCATGAACCCGTCGCGCCATGCCTTGAGGCGCTCGAAGGCGCGAGTGAAATCACTCATCAAGATGATGTCGCAGTTGGCATAGCAGAGCCAGCGGTTTTGCGAGATCTCTTGCGCCCGACCAAAAGCGTGGTTGAGCAAGGGCGTGCCGAATTCGTTGCACGCAATTTGCGGTTCATGCCGCAATCCGAGCTCACGGCAAGCCTCGGCCGTCCCCTCCTCTTTGCCGAACACGATGACTTCGACGCCCGGGGCCAGCCGCAGCCAACTCCGCAGCGCATTGCGCTGGGTCACCGCAATCTGACCGTCGAAGGGCTTCGGTATGGTGAAGAGGGTCAACATTGAATGGCTCCAAGCCCCGGAAGTGGGTGCTGTCCTACCGAGCGCTGCATAATTCAGTGACAACTACCCCCTCACCCCCGCCCCTCTCCCCCAAAGGGGCGAGGGGGGAGTTAAATAAAATCTACGCCCTCGCCCCCTTGGGGGAGAGGGTGGCTCGCCGCCGGCGCCTTCATCAGCCGGGGCGAGACGGGTGAGGGGGTTCGCTCGTCACCGTATTATGCAGCGCTCAGTAGTTTCAGACGTAGCGCCGGCTTCCAGCCGGCATGGAGCCGCCAAGATGGCGGCGCTACGTTCAGATTAGGGCAGCACCCGGCAGTGGCTGAATGCCTCGATTCTTAGTGCGGCACGTAGGCGTAAGAATCCGTGCCTTCGAGCTGTCGCCACGTTGCCGCGGCGGCACGGGCATGGCGTCAGGCTTGAGCTGTGCCTTTGTTCAACAGGCCCAGGCGGCTGGCCAGGCGCTTAAGGGGGCGGCCGGCGATGATGGGGCGGGTGGCCAGGGCCCGCGCCGTGCAGTTGATCCCCGGAAGGCGGCGGCCTTGCTCGAAATAGAGGCGGGCGGCCGCCAGCCACATATTGGCAATAATAGACTTATTAATATACTTCCAGGGCTGAGACGTCAGGGCTTCCTTCATGACGCGCAGGGCGCCGGTCTTGTCGGACGCCTGAAGCATCACATCGATCCAGTACTGGTAAGCTCCCAGGAGCGACCTCTCGAAGAGTTCGTCGCTCACCCCCAGACTTCTCGCGAGTTCGCGGCTTACCGGCGCTTCTTGACAGACGGGGTCGCTTCCTCCGGCGCGACGAATCGCCGAGGCAGACCAGGCGACCAGGCGGGAGATCACCTGTTGCCGGGCGTTGGTGAAAGACAGGGATTGGGCGCGTCGGCGGACTTTGACGAGAGGCTCGGGCAGATTCGCAAGCTTCCAACGTTCGGCCATGCGGAGCCACAAGTCGTAATCCTCGGCGGGCGCAAACGCCCTCCGGTAACCGTTGACCGCGCGAAACGCCTCCGTCCGGAATACCAGGGTGACGTGACAGAACGGGATGTCCCGCAATTCGAACAGCCGCTCCCGGATCTCCTCGTTGCCCGTCGGAAGCGCCCACGTTGAGAGATGCCTTCCCATTTCATCCATGTTGGTGATCGAACTTCCCAGCAGGGCAACCTGCGGATGGTCTTCGAGGTAAGCGATCTGGCGCTCGAAGCGCTCGGGCAGGGCGACATCGTCGGCATCAGTCCGGGCGATGAAGCGGCCCCGCGCAAGGCCGCACCCGATGTTGAGCGAGGGAACCTGCCCTTGGTTCGGGTGATGGTGAAGGACTAAACGGGGATCGGCCTTCGCGAAGCGCGCCAGGATTTCCGCGGTCTTGTCGGTCGACCCGTCGTCAATGATGATGAACTCGAAATCGAGGAAAGTCTGATTCAAAATGCTCTCGATAGCTTCCGCGACGAAACGCTCGCCATTGAAAACGCTCATCACCACGGAGACGGTTGGAGGCATCATGGTTTGGAATTAACTGTCACGAAGGCAAGCCCTGGTCTGACCGTTGCCCGCTTCCCCGCACGGGGAACACGGTGAGTTGCCGCAGATGAAACCTACGGATCGCATTAATGCAAGTAGGGGCGGTTCGCGAACCGCCCCTACACGTGGCACGGCCATCCGAAGCTGTGAAAAAATCAAAAAAGACTTGACTAGCGATATGGCTATGATATACTTCCTCTGACGTTGCCGGAGGGAGGTCCAGCATGGGTTACCAGTCCACGGTGCAGGTGATTCAGCGGGGGGGCAAGAACCGCCAATGGTATCTGATTTGTCCGGCGCCCTTGGCGCAAGCTTTGGAGATCGAGAAGGGTGAGTTGATCGAGTGGGTGGTGGAGGACAAGCACACGCTGGTGTTGAAGCGCACTCCGCGGCCGACCGAGGCATCTCACGGGCGGAGGCGGGCGCATGCGTAAGGACGGCGCGGGGCAGCAGCCAACGATCTGGGGGGAGAGCGAGTGGCCGGCGGGGCCGCCCGCGGCAGAGGCGCAGGCGGGCGAGCCCCAGGGCCGGCCGCGTTTCGAGCCGATCAATCGCCAGCAGATGGTGTTGCGCACGGTGGACGTGGAGCAGTTGCTGGAGCCCGACCACCTGGCGCGGGCGATTTGGGAGATGACGGGGCGGCTGGACCTGGCGTCTTACACGGTCGAGGTGCGGGCGGTGGAAGGGGCGGCGGGACGTTCGCCGAAGGACCCGCGGCTGCTGATCGCGCTGTGGATTTACGCCTACAGCGAGCGGGTGAGTTCGGCGCGGGAAGTGGAGCGGCGCTGCGGCTACCACCCCGCCTATCAGTGGCTGACGGGGTGCGAGGTGGTCAATCATCACACCCTGTCGGACTTTCGGGTGGACCATCAGGAGGCGCTGGACGGGCTGTTCGCGCAACTGCTGGCGATTTTGAGCAGCGAGGGATTGATCACGCTGGAGCAGGTGGTGCACGACGGGACCAAGGTGAAAGCGGCGGCGAGCGGCCAGTCGATGCATCGCGAGCCGACCTTGCGGGCGCATCTGCAGGCGGCGCAGCAGCGGGTGCAGGCGATGGGGGATCCGCGGGAAGAGGCGGGCGATCAGCGTCGGCGGAAGGCGCGGGAGCGGGCGGCGCGCGAGAAGGTGGAGAGATTGGAGCAGGCGCTGGAGGAACTGCAGAAGGTGCAAGCCGCTCCCGAGGGGCGCCAGGAGAAGTCGGAGCGGCGCGCCAGCGAGACCGATCCGGAAGCGCGGGTGATGAAACAGAGCGACGGGGGTTTCGCGGTCAGTCACAACGTGCAACTCTCGACCGACACGGCGCACTCGATCATCGTAGGGGCCGGCATCACCCAGGAGGCCAGCGACCAGCAACAACTGGTACCGGCGCTGGAGGAAGTGAAGCGGCAGAACGGGCGGGCGCCAGGGCAGATGATTGTGGATGAGGGCTACACCACACGCGAGAACGTGCTGGAGGCGGCGGAGAGCGGGGTGGACCTGATCGGCAGTACGATGCAGCCGAAGAGGGAAGCGGCGCGGAAGCACTTCGAGCGGCGCGGCGTCGATGCGGCCTTCTATCCAGAAAAATTCCGCTACCACCCGGAGAGCGACTCCTACACCTGTCCTGCGGGTCATAAGCTGGCGCATCGGAGGACGCGACGCGGGCGCGTGGGGGTGGTGCATCAGGTTTACCAGGCGCGCGCGGCCGACTGCCGGGATTGTCCGCTGCGTGCGGGGTGCCAGCCGGGCAAGTACGGGCGCCTGCTCGTGCGCAGTGAGAATCTCCCCACGGTGGCGGCGTATGTGGCCAAGATGCAGACGGAGGAGGCGCGCGCCGCCTATCGTCGGCGCGGCCCGGTGGCCGAGTTCAGCAACCTGTGGCTGAAGACCAAGCTCGGATTGCGGCAGTTCTGCGTGCGGGGGTTGAAGAAAGCCCGTTGCGAGGTGCTGTGGGCTTGCCTCACCTACAATATTCAGCAATGGTTTCGCCTGCGCTGGAAAGTGCGCCGGGCCGCGCTTGCCGCCTGAGGAACCTGCCTCCCGGGGATGGCTGCGGCCCAAGCCCCGAGCCGAGGAGCCAAAGGCGGGGCGGAAAGGAAGGTCACCGAATGAAGCCACCATAATTACTTACCGTCGTCGACGATCAATACCTTCAAAACGCATCGTCGAAACTCCACCTCTCGATGCCGAAGGTGATTCTTTCACAGCTTCTCCTGGCCGTGACTGCCCACGGGCGGGCCGCCCGTGCCACATCGACCCCTTGCCCACGGCTACTCAATGTAAACCCCTTCGGCGTCCCGACGGCGACCGTCGGAACCGAGCAAAAGGCCGCGCATCTTTGCTAGGGATTTGCGCTGGTCGAACTCCGCTTGCGTTCTCTCGCGCGCGCGCTTGCCCATGGTTGACCGCAGATGGGCGTCCGACAACAGTCGCCGGATGGCCTCGCATAAATCGAGGGCTGATCCCGGCGGAACAATCAAACCCTCCACGCCGTCGGTTATCGCTTCCGGCACGCCCCCTACATCCGTCGCGATGCACGCCAGTCCCGAGCTCATGGCTTCGAGGAGCGCGAAGGGCGGTCCCGCCTCGGTGCGCGAAGGAAGAACGAAGACGTCAGCAGCGGCGAGATAAGGGTTCACATCTTCCTGGAATCCCATAAACGTCACCGTTGAAGCGAGCCCGTTTTCGGCCACCCAGCCACTCAACTCGGCTCGCAAGGGGCCATCTCCAACCACCAGGCACCGGCAAGGGGGGCCGGACGGACGCAGTCGACGGAGGGCATCAAATAAGACGTCCAACCCCTTGTCACGGTGCAGGCGCCCGATAAACACCAGCACATTCTCTTCGGCGCCGATTCCCAGGGTTTTTCGAGCCGCCAGACGCATCTCCGGAGGGTGACCATAACGGGACGCGTCGATGCCGTGCCAGACCTTGCTGGTTTTCCGAGAGGGATAAGCGTATTCGCGGACCAGACGCATCCGGCTGTGCTCGCTTACGCAGACGGTCTGGTCGCTCAACCGCCCGATGAGCGCATTGGTGAGGGTGGTGCGGGCGTGCCAGCCGGCGACCCAGCGAAAGACCGACTTGGGGCTCCACCAAGTTTTCGGCCAGGGAGAGCGCGGCTCGGCGGTGGAATGCTCGATGGTACACACTCGCCGCGCCGAGGGTAGCCGTGCGGCTAGATAGGCGGCCAAGGGGAATAGCCCGTGCCACCCACTGATGAAAACCACAATGTCAGGACGACATCCTCGGATGAGTGACCAGTACCCCCGGAAACCCTTGGGGCGAGGCACGCGGTCGACTCGAGCCCGAACCCGTGGAGTCGACTCCAGCAGCCGGGTATAAGGGTCCTCCGCAAAACAAACGATCCTCGCGTGAATGGAGGACGGATCGAAGCTTTCGATCAGCCGGATGAGGTGAAGCTCGGTCCCGCCATACGCCGTGGTTTGGGTGAAAAACAGAATGCGCTTCTGCCGGCCGGTTCGTGTGCCAGGGTCAATCGGTTCCGGCGGCATTCAGGCGCTTCGCCCTTCCCCATCTCTCGGTGAGCCGGTCCAGGATGCGCTTGAGAGGACGTCCGGCGACGATGGGCCGTGTCCACAGGGCGTGGCCGACTGCGCCTAGGCTCTGCACGTATCGGTCTTGCCTCCAGTAAAGCCCGGCGGCCCGCAGCCAGGTATCGGCGATCAACCTCGAGCGTTTTTCAATGTGTTCCCACCGCGATGAGCAAAGCATCTCCCTCAGCAGGCGAAGAGCGGCTTGCTCCTGCCCCACCCGGCACATCGATTCGACGGCGTTGCGGTAGTTGGCTGCCAGAGCGCGTTGCACGGTAGCCTCGCTCACCCCCAACCCCGTAAGTACCGCGGGCGTAATTTCCCGGACTGAATCGAGCGGGTCTTGACCTCCCTTGCCGCATAACGAGGCCAACGCATGAGCGGCCAAAAACGACATGGTTTGCCCTCGCACTTTGCGAAAGGTTATGGAGCCGGGATGAATACGATACTTCAGCACCACTTCCCCCAGGTTGGCGAGTTGGCAATGCCGAGCCATGCGCACCCAAAGGTCGTAGTCCTCGGCGCCCTCGAAAGCCGCCCGGTATCCGCCGGAAGATAGAAAGGCCTCTTTGCGCATCACGACCGTATTATGAGCAAATGGGGTATCGAGGAGGAGGCGCGATCGGACGTCGCGGTCTTGAATGGGGTAATGCCGCGTGGCCAGGGTCTTGCCCGTCGAGTCGATATACTCCATCGCGCCGCCCAGCAAACCCACCTCAGCGTGTTTTTCCAGAAACTCCATCTGCCGCATCAACCGGTCGCCGAGGGAAATATCGTCCCCATCCATGCGGGCGATGTACTTGCGCTGCGCGAGGGCGCATCCCCGGTTGAGAGACGCAATCAGGCCCCGGTTCTCCTGGTGGTAAACCCGCACGCGCCGATCGCTCTGCGCGTAGGATTCGAGGATGGATGCCGCGCCGTCGGTCGAACCATCATTGATAATGATGAACTCGAAGTCGGATAAGGTTTGGGAAAGGATGCTCTCCACGGCCTCCCGCAGATAAGCCTCGCCGTTGAACACGCTCATCACCACGGAGACCAGCGGTTCATTCACCGGTGTTCTCTGTATTCTGCAAGAGTCACTCGAGGCACTGCGCGGAGCGCCTTGGAGTGCGGCGGCTTGATGCCGCCTTGGCATCTGATCAACGCGGAAGGCGGCGTCAAGCCGCCGCACTCCAAGGCGCTTCGCGCAGTCATAGCTTTATGAAGATCGCCTGGCTATCCCACAGCTCCACGACGGATTCCGGCTTGCCCGCAAAGAACTCATCGAATGCCTTTCTAACTCCCGGGCACACGATGCTGCGGTAGTCGTGGCTTATCAGTGCCGCTCCCCGGGACAGGCGAGGATAGAAGAATTGCAGACCCGCCAGTGTGGCGGTGTAAATGTCGACGTCCAGATGAACGAATGAGAAGCAGGCGCCCGTCCCCATTAATCGGTCAGCGCTTTCGGGAAAGGTGCCGGCATAGAACTCCAACCCGGTGTAAGCCGAAAGGTAGTCGCGCACTTGGTCCACTGAGTCACCGGCATAATCGCCCTCCTTGAGTGTGTCCACAACAGGATCGGGTTGGGGAAGCCCTTGGAAGGTGTCAAACAAGTGAAGGCGCCCTTTCCCCTTCGCTTCACAGATCAGCTTGGCGGTGGCGCCTTTGAAAACACCAACTTCGGCAAGATCCCCGGGGATATTGCGTGTCTTATTCACCCAATTGTAGATATTCCACATTTCACGGATTGACTGCCCAATTTTGCATTCGAGTTTCAGTTCCTGCGCGAGGCGGGCGAACTTGCGCTCGTATTCGAGGTTGGAGTAGGAGGCATAATAGCTATCCGGGTAGACGGTGGCCCACTCGGGCAGGTCCACAACCTGTCCCGAGAGGTGCTTGGCTCGGAACAAATCTTCTGCGGAGGGAGGCGGTTCGGCGCAGGGAGGCGCAGCCCACCTGCCGAGCACGGTCTTAACCGAGGAAACCGGGTGCGCGAGGTGGCGAAGTCTTAGGGGCATACGAAGTTGGCCTTACGGTCTCGATCGCTCGCCGACCACACGCTCTCACCGTGATAAATGCCGTGACTCCAACTCAAATCAAATCCGCAGCGCCGGAGTTCGCCTTGTTCAATCTGAAACTGCAAAACGTCCGCTGCAAAATCGGTTTCCAGGTGAGGACTCCGGCCAAGCCACAGGGATACCACATAGGTTCCTGGGTAGAGTTTGCAGTCTTTGAGTGTGCAAGCCACCTTCGTGGCGCCGTTCACTCGGAGGGGGGAGAAAATGGCGTCGTCACCACTATAGAGATGAAGAACCGGCACCCCGAGAATGGTTCGAATGAGGATGGCGCATGAAACCTCGGAGGAAGGTGAGCGGGACTCAAGGAGAAGCTCAAAGCACAGGTCGTCGCCGTGGTTGAATTTGTACCGGGCGTTGCCATGCCGATCCCGCAGGGCGGCCTCGATAACTCTCACTTCGCCGGTGCCTCGCCGGTTCGTGTTCGCCCTGAGATCAACCATGCTGGGTGAAGCGGGAGACGGGGCAAGGTATTCTTCCAGGACCCGTGCGGCCGGGCCGATGGTTCTGACCTCGCCGCCGTCCAGCAGCATCGCTATCCTGCAAAGCGACGTGACCGCCGATATGCTGTGACTAACAAAAATCACCGTCCGCCCGTGGCGCGCCACGTCACCCACCTTGCTCAGGCATTTTTTCTGGAAAGCAACATCCCCGACCGCCAGGACCTCGTCGATCAGGAGGATTTCTGTTTCCAGGTGCGCCGCCACCGCAAAGGCCAGCCGGAGGTACATGCCGCTCGAGTAATGCTTCACGGGCGTGTCGATGAACTTCTCGACCTCGGCGAAGGCCACGATTTCGTCGAATTTGCGGGCTACTTCCCTCTTGCTCATGCCCAGGATGGCGCCGTTGAGATAGGTATTCTCGCGGCCGGTGAGCTCGGGGTGAAAGCCCGTGCCGACTTCCAGCAGGCTGCCCATGCGGCCTTGGACATCCGCATAGCCCGTGGTGGGCTTGGTGACGCGGGCGAGGATCTTGAGCAGGGTGCTCTTGCCGGCGCCGTTGCGGCCGATGATTCCCACTATTTCGCCCCGGCGAATCTCAAAGCAGACATCCTTGAGCGCCCAGATGTGGGTGGCATCACCATTGGCCGATTGCGGCTTTCGGGCTCGAAAGAGGCGAGCGGGAGCCGCCGCGGCGCTCGCGATCACATCGCGCAGGGTGAGGTTGTTTTGGCGCTCGCCGATCTGATAGCGCTTGCTCAGGTTTTCAGCACGAATGGCGATTTCGGACATTTTGAAGGCAGAGAGGAAGGCTTAGGGTTAGTCAGAAGCCAGGTTTTCAGCACGAATGAGGATTTTGGACATTTTGACGTTGGGAATTAGGGATCAAGAACTAGGGAAAGGGTTTAGGTTTAGCGCAGCCGACAATATGTCAGAAGCCGCGATTCGGGATTTCGCCCTCTGTGGTGGGGATTCGCGGTTTATCCACAATGAACTGTCGGCTATCGGGTTTATTTTAATTTTCAATTCAGAATCCATCCTTCACACCACGTCGGCGATGGTTCCTTCCATTCTTTGGAAGAAGAGCATCCCGCCCAAAACCAAAAAAAGCACCGCCCCAGAGGAAGCGGCCAGGAGCAACGTCGGGGGCTGTCCGTGTCCGGTAAGACTCCAGCGAAACCCTTCGATGACACCCGCCATGGGATTGAGGCCGTACAGCCAGCGCCACCGCTCCGGCACCAGGCTACTGGGATATGCCACCGGAGAAGCAAAAAGCCAGAACTGCACGAGAAACGGGACGACGTAACGCACGTCGCGATAGAGGGCCATAAGAGCGGAGAGCCACAGGCCCACTCCCAACGCCGTGAGAATTGCCAGCAGCAGAAAAAGGGGAAACAAAAACACCGCCGGGCCGGGCTTGATTTGGTACCAGACCATGATGCCCACAAAGACCAGAAAACTGATGGCGAAGTCGAGCAACCCTGAGGCCACGGCTGACAAGGGAAGCACCAGACGAGGAAAATAGACTTTGGTGATGACGTGCTGCTGGTCCACCACGACGCTGGTGGCCTGCTGCAAAGCGCCGGCGAAGTAAGTCCAGGGCAGGAGCGCGCTATAGTAAAAGACCGGATAGGGCAGACCGTGCGAAGGAATTTTGGCCAATTTCCCGAAGAAAAGGCTGAAGACAACCATCGTCATGAAGGGCTGAATCACCGCCCAAGCCGCCCCAATGGCGGTTTGCTTGTAGCGGACCTTGATGTCGCGCCAGACAAAGAAGTAAAGCAGTTCGCGCGCTCCCCAAAGCTCTTTCCAATCGACGTTGAGCCAGCCTTGCGGGGGAGCGATGCGCAGGGTGCGAATCTCGACCGGCATAGGGGATTCGTTGGTCATCGGGCCTTCGGGGCCTCTTGATGTTGTTTCAATTGCTGGATGTCTTCCTGCTCAATTTCCTGCATGAAAGCCCCCCGTCTCAGGGCATATGCCTTGAGGTCAATCAGCACCAGTTTGGGCACCTCGACAAACTGATTGTGGACCATCCCCTTCCAGGAAATGGGGCCGCGCGCCGGCACGAGGTGTGTTCCCCACTGAAAAATGAAACCAAGATTCCAGAGAATGAAGAGACCGCTCACCGGACCGGCAATCGCGAGCGCCCGTCCCCCTCCCCGTACCCATTTGGCGAACTCGCTGAGAAAGGTGGCCAGCCCCAGCACAAATAAGGGCGTGAGAGAAATGAAGAACCGGTTCCCAAAGGATGATATTCCGTCCCAGCAGGAGTCGATCGCGATCAGGTAATAGAAAGCTAACAGCGCGGTAATGGAGTAGGCTGCCAATTCGCGGTCACGTTTATAGAGGAGGAAGAGTCCGGCTATAGCGGGAATCAGGATCGGCGTCCACACCAGCAAGCCATGATCGGATGAGAACAGGACGCTCGCCAGGTGCGGAGAGGCCCACTGCGAGAGGTCTACGTCCCCATATCCAAAATCGAACGGTTGGCCATAAATGATCTGTCGCGTGACCAAGGTTGGTGAAAAGGCGATCAGGATCGCAAGGCCATAAACCAAGTTGGCACGGAAGAGTCCGCCGAGGGCCGGCACATCATGTCCCGCCGTGCGCCAAGCGCGCCAGTAACCTTTTAGGGACTCGAGGAACGGCACCAGCAATACGGCAATGTTGGCATAATAGACGTCGAGCATCAAGCCGGAAATCAAACCCAAAATCACCCACTGCCCCAGGGAGCGTTTTTGCCTCGTCCGATGCCAATACCACAAGAAAACCGCCACCACGAAAACCGATTGGGCGTGCGACCAGGAGGGATTGAAGTACATGTAGACGGGCAGAGAACTTGCGAACCAGATACCCAGCGTCGCGAGCAACGCCCAGCGCTCCTCGGTATAGAGGCAACCCAGGTGAAATGAAATCAGCAACCCCAAGAACCCATACAGGGCTGTGCCAAGAGCCATCGCAATAATATAGGGCCGCGAGAATCCGTTGGCTTTGACGTTCATCCCGAACTCGCGGAGCGTCACCATGGCGCAATGGACCGGTACAATAAAGGGCGCCCAGAGCATGGAAGCCCCGACGGCGAAGTGATTGTCGAGATGGCCCGTCCGCGTGTACTGAAGAGGGTCAATCGTCCCATCCGGCCGAACCCTGTCCATGAGGAAACTCTCGTTCGCGGCCCGCCAGTCGTTCTCGAAGGCAAGCTTATGCTCGACCAACAGGGAACGGATGTAAGCATAGTAGCCGACCCCGTCACCGCGCACCCAAGGGTTCACCAGAGGCAGGGTCAGCAGAAATAGAATGGCCAGGATCTTCGTCGAGTGCGTTGACACTGGCTTAACTCGGATTATTCATATGTTTTGAAGGCCGACCCGCGACAATGCGCTTCGCTCACACCGGCGCGGTTTGAACCACCGGCATTTTCGCCGCAAAGTAGGTTGCGACCCTGTCGATGATCACGGGGAGAGGAGTGGAGGGACGGAAACCCGTAAGCCGCAGGAGCTTTTCCAAGGACGGGACTCGCCGCGCCATATCTTCGAAGCCCGGCTCGTAAGCCTCGTCGTAGGGGACGTAGTGAACTGTCGAGGCACTCTTGGTCCTTTCCTTGACCAGAAGGGCCAAATCCTCAATGGTAATCTCCACGTCGTTCCCGATGTTGACCACTTCCCCGACCGCGCGGTCCGTGTCCATCAGCTTTAGAATCGCCTCGACGACGTCACCGACGTAGCCAAAACAGCGGCTCTGCTTGCCCGTCCCAAACACCGTCAGGGGTTGGCCGGTCAAGGCTTGGGTCACGAATGTGGGTAGCACCATCCCGTAGCGGCCGGTCTGGCGGGGGCCGACCGTGTTGAAGAGCCTGCCCATCACCACCGGCAACCTCTTCTCCTTCCAGTAAGCCAAGGCGAGAAACTCATCGAGGGCCTTGGATGCAGCATAGGACCAACGCGACTTGACGGTAGGGCCCAGAGTCACGTCGTCCTCCTCGGAGAACGGCACTTTGTGGTTCTTGCCATAGACCTCGGAGGTGGAGGCAATGAAAACCAGTTTGCGCTTTCTGGCGGCGGCTTCCAGGACCACCTCCGTCCCTTTGACATTCGTTTCAATGGTTCGCACCGGGCTTTCAATAATCCGTCGAACCCCCACCGCAGCCGCCAGGTGATAAACGGCATCCGACTCGTCAATCACCTCCGCCAGAAGCTGACGATTCATAACGCTGTCAAAGAAACATTGAAGGGATCCGTTGGCGCGCAAATGCCGGAGGTTGTCCACGGACCCGGTGCTCAGGTCGTCCAGGATAATGACGCGGCCTCCCCGTCCCAGCAGGGCCTCCGCCAAGTGCGACCCGATGAACCCCGCACCGCCTGTAATCAATGAAACCATGGTTCCTTTCCTGCCCATTCCAGACAAGTCATGGTTTGAGCCGGCGCGAAGCGCCTTGGAGTGCCGTAGCAGCAGCTACCGCCTTCCGCCTTGGTCTTATACCGCCATCGCGCCCCCGCCACAGCCAGAAAGGCGGTAGCTGCTGCTACGGCACTCCAAGGCCGGCTGCGCCGGCATGCAGGGCGCCCAACCGCTAACCAGAGGAGCGGCCGCCGCCGTCCGTATAATACGACTTATACTTGTAGGAGTAATATCCATGATAATATCTATATCCATAATATCCGTCACGTCGGACATCCACCTTGTTCAGGACCGTCCCGATGATCTTACCGCCCGCGTGTTCAATGATCCGGCAGGCCCGGCTCAGGGCGGCGCGGGTGGTCCTTTCGCACTCCACGATCATGATGACCCCATCCGCGAGGCTGGAGAGTATGGTGGCATCCGTGATCGGCAATACGGGGGGCGAGTCGAGGATGATGTGATCAAAATCTTGCCGCACCCGCTTGATCAGGGCTTCCATCTTAACCGAGCAGAGCAGTTCGGCAGGATTGGGAGGGATGGGGCCACAGGGCAGCAGGGAAAGGCCGGCCACCCGCTCGATTTTCATCAGCAGTCCCGGGCCATACTCATAAGCTCCGGTGAGGATTCCCGAAAGGCCCTCGGTGCGAGACATCTTCAAGGCCTTCGCGATGCCGGGGCGGCGCATGTCCGAATCGATCAGGAGCACGCGGCTACCTTTCTGGGCCATGGTGCAAGCGAGATTCAGCGCGGTCACCGTCTTCCCTTCGTCAGGTTGAGAACTGGTAACCAACAGCACCTGGGGCGGCCGGTCGCCGGCCGAGAGAAGGACGGAGGTGCGAAGCGCCCGATACGCTTCGGAGACGGGAGCGCCCGGTTTCTTAACGACTGCTAATGCCGGGGGAATTTCCGAATCATGACTCGTGCGGGCGATGCGCTGGGGGTTGCGCGAGGCTTCGCGGCCCAGCGTGGCGCGGATTTGAGCGATGGGAACAATGGCCAGGGTAGGAAGATCCGTAAGCTTTTCGACCTCTTGGGCGCTCTTGATGGAATTGTCAAGCGCCTCCCGGGTTAAGGCCAAGGCCACCCCCAACCCCAAGCCACCCGCCAGGGCAAACATGATGTTGCGGATCTTGTCCGGCCGGATGGGAGCCGTCGGGGGCACGGCCTTGTCGATCACATGGATGTTGGTGGCCCGCAGGCCGGCGGAAACATTAGCGTCCTTCAGGTGGGCGAGTAAGCTGTCGTAAAGCTGTTGATTGGATTCGAATTCGCGTCTCAGCAGGTTATGCTCGATCAGCAACTGATTGACTTTTTCGACTTCCAGGTTCTGCCTCGCTACGGCGTCCGAGAGAACCTTCTCCCGCTGGACCGCCGCCTGGTATTCGCTGCGGATGTTCTCCACCGCCCGCTTCCTTTCCCGCGCGATCAGCACATCCAGATCCTTCAGTTGATCCTGAATCGCCAGCGCTTTGGGATAGGTGGGCCCGTAGTGCGACGCAGCTTCCGAGTACTGCTCCTTCAAGTCGACTTCTTTGGCTTCCAGTCCGTTCAGGAGGCTGCTCGATTGAATGAACCCCACTTGAGCGTCATTCTGCACCACCATTTTGTAGATCGATTCCTTCGATAAGCGCTCGGCTTGCGCAGCACTGAGGCTCTTGTTCAAGTCATCCAGCCGGGCTTCCGAGACCGTCTGTTTGTCGCCGACACTCACGATGTTGTTTTTCCGTTCATAATCCACCATCGCCTGCTCGGATTTTTCCACTTTAACTTTCAATTCGTCCAGCCGCTGCTCCATCCATCCGGTGGCCTGCCGGCTGGCGTCATATTTCGTGCGAAAGTTATATTCGATATAGTTCGCGACGAGCGTGTTTACGACGTCAGCCGCCTGTTTCGGATCGGAACTCTCATATTCCACCAGGATCATGCGCGTGTCCTTCGCCCGCCCCACGCGGAGGTGACCTTGGAGGGCCCGGATGGCTGCCGTTTGCATCGTCATGGGAATGCCGACGACCTTGTCGCCGGACTTCCCCGATCCGCCCAACCCTAATTTCTGAATCGTATCCCAGGCCAGTTCGTCACTCTGCAGGATGCTGACCTGCGTGGCCAGGAACGCATCGTCGGCTTCCCCGGTCTTAAAGAGATCGTTCAAGGACTGAAGGAGCGGGATTTCAGATTCCACATCGACTCGAGACATGGCTTGGTAAACGGGCGGCATCTTAAAGGAGTAGAAGGCTACCAAAGCCGTGAGCACCACCGTGATGGTCAGAATGAACCACTGGTGTTTCACGATGAGGTCCCACACGGCACGGAATTGGCCGAAGGCATCGATCTCACTGATCTCAATGCTCTTGGTCATGGGGATGCGCCGCTCGCGTGAGTCGCTGGGATTGAGAGAGGTAGGATTGTAGGGAACTAACGGATTATCCTCAGGCATGTTAAATCCTTAGCTTAAACTATCAGTTACGCTAAATTCCCGGTGGGATTCCTTTCGCTCAAAGTCAGAAGAGAATGCCTTGCTAACGGACAAGAATGGCAGTCGACGCTGCGCCCCCAACGACTGTCGCGGGCACACTGGTGAGCGTGCGTAGCGCCTTCTTGCCGCCGCTGCCGGGGACGAAGAGGATGTCATCCGCCTGCAATTTGGGATCTGGGGACCGTCCCGCCAGGATACTTTTCAAATCGAGATTAATTTCCTCACGTCCCTTCGGCGCTTTCGGATTCTTCCGGATGATCATCGCCTTGCTCTTTCGGGCGACACTGGTCACATCTCCGGCGAGAGCCAGGGCGCGCAGTACGGTTAACTCATCACGCCCGTTCTTAAGCGTGTAGCCCCCGGGACTCCTGACCTCTCCCAGAATGTAAAAAACACCGGCCCGTTCCACGGACACGCGGTCGCCCGGCCACACCTCAATCGTCGAAGCTGGATCACTTCCGTCCATGACTTTCTTCAACTCGACGGTCAAGGTGGGGGTTGCCGATCCACCCTCCGTGGCCAGATCCCGCAGCGCGAGGGGCCCACGTGTAATCGTTACGTTAGTCCCTGCGTCGTCGGCTAACCCACCACATTGCGAGAAGATATCAACCAGTTTTGTTCGCCAGGCCACGGGGAGAACCACCGGATTCCTTACGGCCCCATCCACAGCCACCGAACGAGTGCGCGATTGTTTGATCGAGACGGCGATTTCTGGGTGCCGCAGGCGGCCGGACTGGCGGAAGGATTCCTCCATCGCGCGAGCGAACTGGTCGGGCGTCAACCCGGCTGCCGGGAGGGGCTTGGGCAGCAAAGGCACGGTTATGGTTCCGGATGGGCTTACCGTGTACGTGTGGGAAAGCTCCGGCACATCGTAAACATAAACATCCAGTACGTCATCGGGGCTGATCAAGTACTCATCAGAAAGGGGCGGGTTGGAGGGTGCGGCTGATGGGGTCGGCAGCGCCGGAGCAGGCGGGCCCAACTGCGACCCCGGCACAGGGTCCTGAGCTTTCAGAATTGCATGCGGATTGATGACGATGAAACCTAGCGCCACCGACAAGAGTATCTTCACCGTACGACATTGTCCAAACATTGCTTTCGCTTCCCAAGTTCGAGAGATTCTTTTGCTCATGGCGTAACTCCTCTTCGTGCTTAATCGGCGTTTCCGAAGGAAACCGCTTGACAAGCCATGAATGCCTATCAATGTCCCTTAGAGCCCTTGCAGTGGGCCAGCCTTGAATCCGAAATGACTGTCAGATTTGTTTGCTTCGGTCTTCTTCGGGGTAGGCAATAGGTTATGCAGGAAAAGGGCTTCAAATCTACGTTTAGTGGGGGGGTGGAGTGATTCCCCTCATAGGGTTGGAGCGTGGTGGGAATCCCCCCGCTACGCTTAGCCCTCCGCCAGAGGTCTTCGTGTTGACGAGGTAGCTCCGCCGTCTGACTTACTTGGCTCGTTCCCAGTAAGCCGTAAAGTCCCATTCAGTGACCGCAAGGGGTTCGCTCGCCTATCAAGAAGAGGGCGCAATGACTTAGAATGAAATGCCTTCGCTCCCCCTGCCCAATATCATTTCCTGAACCGCCCGCCTTGGGACGTTTTGTCACGCCTCGGAAGAGCGTCTGCCGTGCAAAATCAATAATTTCATCCAAGAATTTCGGACCCCAGTATGAGCGAATTCTTATTTGAGGTCAAGCATACAAAGGTACAGCGTACAAAAGTACCACATCAGTCTTCAACTGCCTTTTGCTTGTGCAAGGTCTCACCCATGCGGTGGTACTCGAAACCCTCTGCCGCAAGAGCCGCCGCGTCCAGGCAGTTACGCCCGTCCACCACCACCGGTAGTGCGACGCACTCACGCACCTGCTTCCAGTCCATCTCGCGAAATTCCGGCCATTCTGTCAGTACGAGAATGGCATCAGCCCCGCGCGCGGCTTCGATCGCCGATGAACAATAGACGACGCTGTCCTGCCCCTCGGGAATAACCTGTCGAAATTCTCGTGTCGCCGTGGGATCATAGAGGCGCAATAAAGCTCCCGCTTGTTGCAACCGGCGCACGACGTTCACGCTCGGTGCCTCGCGGATGTCGTCGGTTTGCGGCTTGAACGCCAGTCCCCAAACGGCAAGCTTTTTATCCTTCAGCACCCACAGGGCCTGCTGGACCTTTCGCACATACCGTTCCACCCGGTCCTGGTTAATGCGCTCAACCTCGCGCAGAAGGCCGAAATTCACTCCCCATTCTTCCGCCACGTGGATGAACGCCTTCAAATCCTTGGGTAGACAGAACCCCCCATAGCCGATGCCAGCTTGCAGGAAGTGGCTCCCGATCCGCGGATCGAGGCCCAATCCGGTGGCGACATCTTTGATATTGGCGCCCGCCGCCTCACAAAGATCGCAGACCATGTTGATATAGGAGATCTTCAATGCCAGGAAAGCGTTAGAGGCGTGCTTGATCATCTCGGCCGTGTTCAGATCGGTCATCAACATGGGCCGCCCCAGCGGTTCATAGAGTTCGGCGAGCCAATTCCTGGCCCTTTCGCTGCGGGCCCCAATCACCACGCGGTCCGGGTGCAAGAAGTCATGGATAGCGGTTCCTTCCCGGAGGAATTCCGGGTTACACGCCACCTCGAATTCGGGCTTTCCTTTGCCATAGCGCAAGATCGAGCGCTCGATCCAGCGAGCGGTCATGACCGGAGCGGTGCTTTTCTCGACGATCAATTTGTAGGAATTGAGGCTTTCTGCCACGGCCCGCGTGGCGCCTTCCACTTGCGACAAGTCCGCTGACCCGTCCTCACGATGCGGGGTACCGACGCAGATGAACAGGATGTCCGACTGATGTACGGCCTCGCCGACGTCACGCAACGCCTTAAACCGCCCCGAGGCAAGATGTTTGCGCAGCAACTCTTCCATTCCCGGCTCGAAGAAGGGTGGAACTCCCTGGTTGACCGCCGTCACCTTGGTCTCATCGTTGTCGGTGCCCACAACCGCCCACCCGATCTCCGCAAAACCCAGGGCCGTCGGCAATCCCACATGTCCGAGACCCAAAACTCCCACACGACGATCCATGGCCATAAGTCCCCCTGTGCCCGGTTCCATTCCCGGGCGGTCAACCTAACGATGTAGACTCAGATCTTGCGTTAAACCTCTCCGCCTCAGTGGCCGCCCCCTCCTGGATCATGCGGCCAGAAAGGCTCGCCAGACCAGCACAGAATGCAAACCATGCCGCGTTGGCGGGAATATGAAGGTTGAAGTCGACAAAGCTATGGATGAGTAAGCCACAACAGGCCGTCGCTGCACCCAGTTGAATCCAGCCCGGTTCGTGCTGCAATTGGACAACCAGATTCCTGAATATGATATGCATAAACAAGATCAGCGCCGCGAGAATCAGGACACCCCCGAGCAACCCGGTCTCGCTCAGGGCCTCGACATAATCATTGTGGGCGTGCTCGGTCACCAAGTCTGATACCTCGGTTTGATGCGCGGGGTAAGCCGCCACGAAACTGCCCATTCCGGCGCCCACCAACGGGTGGTCCCGAAAAATCCCGAGGGAGTTTCTCCACAGAGTCAGCCGGCTTCCCTCGCCTGCTTCGGGCACGTAATTGCCAATCGTTCCAAGCTTGGTGAGGACGTAGGTCGGGACCAGCCAGAAGAAGACTCCCGCCACTGCCACCAGCGCCAATCCCGCCGCCGCAACTCTCCTTCGCCGACTCGGAAAGGGATTCCTCCAAATCAGAATCGCGCCCAAAATCGCTGTCTCCCCTATGCTCGAAACCAATCCGCCGCGCGAGCCGGTGAGGAGGATTGAGACGACCGGGACCAGAACCGCAAACCCGAGCATGCCGTTCAGCGAATCGCCTTTCGGCCGCGAAAGAACGTAAGCGGCGGAAACCGGATACACCATCTCCATCAAGCCCGCGTAATGGTCACGATCAACGTAGGGGCCGAAAGGGCCGCCCAGATAGTGCCCCACCCAAAGAATCCTGCCGGGGTTCCAAAGGAATTGGAGGATCGACAGGAAGCTGAATACAAACCCGAACGCGAGCACGGCGATTCCTACTCGGCGCCAAGTCTCGGCGGAAGCAGCCCAGAAAAGCTGGATGACGACGAAGAACAAAACCAAGTCCGTGGCGAGTTTGAGTAGGGATTCCCTCGTGGCGATGGGGGTAAGGGTCAGATGAAACCCCAACTGAATGCATCCCAGGGCAACCATCAGGGCCATGGGCACATAAAGCGGGGTGTAGCCGATTCTCAACCTCCCTTCCGGGATGCTTCCCACCATCCACAGAATCAATGCCAGCAGCGTCAAGATGGTAAGGGACGCCCAGGCCCAGGTGTAGACCGCGCCGTAGGGAAGGGGCGCTGCAAATAGCATCAACCCAAGCAGTACTCGGGCAGCAGAGTAGGCGGGACGCTTGGGGCGTGTCCTCATTCCCGGGATTTCAAGCAAAGGGTTTGCCATTTCAATCAGATAGAAACCGCTCCCACCGCTACGGGGCTGGCGCCGCGCAAGCGCTCTCACCGGCTGACCCTAATGCCTTCAAAACCACCGTGTCAAGCCAGAAGCTCCCGGTGATCTCGGTCGGAAAGGTCCGGCCAAGCACCCGGGTGACGGAAAGCTGCACCAGTTTTGTGTCCGGCCCAGTACAAAACTTGAGATTGATGGGGTGCCAGGGAGTCGTTCCAACCGTCGTTTCACTCATCACATTCAGGCCGCCGGGATGAGCCGTATCCTGCACCTCGAAGCGCGGTCCACTATCCGAAGTGATGTCTTGCGAGCGAACATAGACTGTCAGCACGTAAGGTTGCCGCGGAGACACTGGAACTAATTGATATACGGGCAGATACTCTTCGTTGCGGCTTACCGTAAAGTCGATGCGCAAGCCACGTTTTCCGGTGTGCGCAGCCTCGTCCGAAAAATCGAGGGCAATATAGGGGCCCGCCCGCTCGCGCCAATCAAAACCCATATTCAGTGGGGTCTGCTCGAAATCGCCATTGTAGACAAGATTTCCCTCCCCATCGCCTGCCGGTTTCGGGATAACTCCCAGCTTCTCAAGATCTTGCCATGCACCCTGAGCTTCCTCCACCCTGCCCAGCTCAAGCAAGTGTTCGATGTAGGGCCTCGCCAAGGGAGGCGGAAAGGGAGTCCCAGTCTCCACCGTCTGCACCCAGACCTGATGGGCCAGGTCAGCCAACTCATTCGTACTCAAGAACTTCAGATAGGCCAGTTTTAAGCGTGGGTCCTTCCCCGTAGGCAGAACCTTCTCCAGGATAAGGCGAGGATCCTCGAGCGAACCCAGGCAAACGTGGAAAGTGGCCGACCCATACGCCGGATCCAGCTCCAACAAGCGGCGAAACTCCGCCATGGCTGCATCCGTTTGACCCGCCCGCAAAAAGGTGTTTGCCGCAACCCAGTGCCATTGCGGCGTCATCGGGCTAAGTTTCACCGCCCGCTCGACTCCCTGCGTGGCACCGGCCGTGTCACCCGCCAATTCATCGGCCCAGCCCAGATCAGACCAGTAACGCGCCGCATACGGATTCAATTCTGTGGCGCGGCGAAGATGCTTCACACCTTCCATCCGATCGGCTGCTTCCAAGGAGTCACAAAGGACCATACCCAGGCGGTGGTGGAGTTCCGGGTTGGCAGGGTCGAGCGCCACCGCTTTCTGGAGCCTCGCCGGCTCCCCAGATTCGCCGAGTATCGCGACGAAGGCGGCGCGTAGAGCCTCCCCTCCCAGGAACGCCGAGCTTACGCACACTACCGCGAAGAAAACCCCGCTACGCCACCGGGGCTGCAAAGAGAGTTCAAGGGTACGGAAGCTCGACCACCGGGAAGCAGAGCTCCGAGCAGATTCGGCCCCTGTCCGCAGATGTGGTTGAGACTTTTCCTGAATCAATTCGAACAGACCCCTGGTCATGCGAGTCGGGTGGCAGAAATTCACTTCCCCCAAGGATTTATCATAATCCCGGCAGAAAGTCAGCACGGTAATTTAATGGGCGAAAATACATGATATTCTGTAGAGAGGGCTAAGAAAGCAGCGCGCTTGATTGACCCGCGCCACTGCGCCGCCAGAATAAAGGTCGGATGCCAGGCCCCTTCGAGCCGGAAATCGGGAGGAAACCTTCTTCAGAATGATGGACGTCAGTCCCACCGCCAACACCCTCGTCGAGACGCTGAAACGCCGCATGGTGATCATCGACGGCGCCATGGGCACGATGATTCAAGCCCATAAGCTGGAGGAAGCCGACTATCGCGGCAAGGAATTCGCGCGTCATGGGCGCGATTTGCGTCTCTGTAACGATGTCCTGAATATTGCTCAGCCAGCCATTATTGAGGATATCCATCGGCAATATCTCGACGCCGGCGCGGACATCATTGAGACCAATACTTTCAATTCCACCGCCATCTCGATGGGGGAATATGGGCTCCAAGATTATATCTACGCCCTCAACCGCGCCGGGGCCCAGGTGGCGCGGCGCGCGGCCGACCGATTTATGAAGGATAATCCCGTGCGCCGGTGCTGGGTGGCGGGGTCCCTCGGCCCCACCAGCCGCACCGCCTCGGCGTCGCAGGAAATCGCCAGCCCGGCGGCCCGCGCCGTCACTTTTGACCAATTGCGGGACGCCTACTACGAGCAAATCCGCGGCCTGGTGGACGGCGGCGTTGACCTGCTGGTGGCCGAAACCATCTTCGACACGCTCAATGGCAAAGCCGCGCTGTTTGCCGCCCAGCAATATTTTGAGGACACGGGGAAAAACCTGCCCCTGATGGCCTCGGTGACCATCGTCGACCTGAGCGGCCGCACGCTCACGGGGCAAACCATTGAAGCCTTTTGGATCTCCGTCTCCCATGCGCCGCTGCTGAGCGTGGGCATCAACTGCGCGCTGGGCGCGAAGCAAATGCGCGCCCACATCGAGGAACTTTCCCGCCTCGCGCCGATTTTTACGAGCTGCTATCCCAACGCCGGCCTGCCCAACTCCTTCGGCGGGTTCGACGAAACCCCGGAAATCATGTCGGCAGAATTGCGCGAGTTCGCCGCGAACGGCTGGGTGAATATCGTGGGCGGGTGCTGTGGGTCCACGCCTGCGCACATTCGCGCCATCCACGAGGCCGTGAAGGATTTTCCGCCGCGCGTGCCTCCCGAGGTGGAACGCTACTCCCGCTTCAGTGGCCTCGAACCGCTGGTGATTCGCCCCGAAACCAATTTCGTCAACATTGGCGAACGCACCAACGTGACCGGCTCGCCCAAATTCGCCAAGCTGATTTTGAGCGGCCAATTCGAAGAGGGCTTGAGCGTCGCCAAGCAGCAAGTGGAAGGCGGCGCGCAGATCATCGACGTCAACATGGACGAAGCCATGCTCGATTCCGAGCAGGCCATGACCAGGTTCTTGAATTACATCGCGTCGGAGCCCGACATTGCCCGCGTACCCATTATGATCGATAGCTCCAAATGGAGCGTCATCGAGGCGGGGCTGAAGTGTCTCCAGGGCAAGGGCATCGTGAATTCCATCAGCCTCAAGGAGGGCGAAGAGGTCTTCAAACAGCGCGCCCGCCTGATCAAGCGTTACGGCGCCGGCATGGTGGTGATGGCCTTCGACGAGGCAGGCCAAGCGGACTCGACGGAGCGCCGCGTCGAAATCTGCGCGCGCTCTTACCGCATCCTCACCGAGGAAGTGGGCGTCGATCCGTGCGACATCATTTTTGACCCCAACGTGCTCACGGTGGCCACGGGAATCGAAGAGCACCGGAATTACGCGGTCAGCTACATCGAAGCCACGCGCCAAATCAAGGCCACGCTTCCCCACTGCAACGTGAGCGGCGGCATCAGCAATATTTCCTTTTCGTTTCGCGGCAACCACGCCATCCGCGAAGCCATGCACTCGGCGTTTTTGTATCACGCCATCCGCGCGGGCATGGACATGGGCATCGTGAACGCCGGGCAGCTCGCTGTGTACGAGGAACTGCCTCGCGACCTGCTGGAACTGGTCGAAGACGTCCTGCTCAATCGCCGCGCCGACGCCACGGAAAGGCTGCTGGCCTTTTCGGAATCGGTCAAGCAACGCGGCCGCGCGGAAGTTCAGGAAGACGAATGGCGGCAGGGGACGGTGGAGGAGCGCCTGAAACACGCCCTGGTAAAGGGCGTGGCCGACTACATCGAAGGCGACACCGAGGAAGCCCGGCAGAAGTTCGGCCGGCCGCTGAGCGTAATCGAAGGCCCGCTGATGGCGGGGATGAGCGTGGTGGGCGACTTGTTTGGCTCCGGGAAAATGTTCCTGCCCCAGGTGGTCAAAAGCGCCCGGGTGATGAAGAAAGCCGTCGCTTACTTACTTCCCTTCATGGAGGCCGAAAAGGGGGCAGGCGGCAAAGCACGCGCCGAAGGCCGCATCGTGATGGCCACCGTGAAGGGCGACGTGCACGACATCGGCAAGAACATCGTGGGCGTCGTACTGGGCTGTAACAACTATGAGATTATCGACCTGGGTGTTATGGTTCCGTGTGAGAAGATACTGCAAACCGCGCGGGAGACGCACGCCGACATGATTGGCCTGAGCGGCCTCATCACGCCCTCGCTCGATGAAATGGTCCATGTGGCCAAGGAGATGGAACGCGAGGGATTCACCATCCCGCTGCTCATCGGCGGCGCCACCACCAGCCGCGTACACACGGCGGTGAAAATCGCTCCCCACTTCCACAAACCAGTCGTACACGTAGTGGATGCTTCGCGCGCTGTCGGCATTGTAAGCCAGCTCAAGAACCCGGAGACGCGGCCGGCTTTTCAAGAAGCAAACCTGCGGGAGCAGGAGAAGCTTCGCGCCGCGCACAAGCCGGCGGCACAAAAGCTGCTGGCCCTGGAGGAGGCGCGCCGGCGCAAGCCGCCCCTCGATTGGAGCGCAGCACATCCGCCCCGCCCCGCCTTCACGGGAGTGAGGGCATTTCCCGCGCTACCGCTGGGGGAAGTTGTTCCTTACATTGATTGGACTCCCTTCTTTCAAGCCTGGGAACTGCGCGGAACGTATCCGAGAATTCTCGAGGACGCTACCGTGGGCAGCAAGGCGCGCGAACTGCTGGACGATGCTCAAAAGCTGCTGGGGCGCATCGTCGCGGAAAAGCTCCTCACGGCCAACGCCGTCATTGGTTTTTTCCCCGCGAACAGTGTGGGCGACGACATCGAAGTGTATGCGGATGCCTCACGCTCCGCCGTGCTGACCGTTTTCCATACTTTGCGGCAGCAGATGGAAAAGGCGCCCGGCCATTACAACTGGACGCTCGCGGACCTGATCGCGCCGAAACAAACGGGCGTGGAAGATTATCTGGGCGCTTTTGCCGTCACCGCCGGCGCAGACATTGAGCCGCTGCTGGGGCGCTTCCAGCAGGATCATGACGACTACAATTCCATCATGGCGAAAGCCCTGGCCGACCGCCTGGCGGAGGCGCTGGCGGAGTTAATGCACAAACGGGCCAGAGAGTTTTGGGGTTATGGCAAGCATGAAAACCTGACGGTCGAAGATTTGATTCACGAGCGTTACCGTGGCATCCGTCCCGCGCCCGGCTATCCCGCCTGCCCGGACCACACCGAGAAGCGCGAGCTTTTCGACCTCTTGCAGGTGGAGAGGAATGCCGGCATTTATCTGACGGAGAATTTCGCCATGTCGCCGGCAGCTTCCGTGTGCGGGCTGTATTTTTCCCACCCGGAGGCCCAGTATTTCGCGGTCGGCAAAATCGACCGCGATCAGGTGGAGGATTACCATCGCCGCAAAGGCATGGAACTGCGCGCCGTCGAACGGTGGCTCCGCCCCAACCTGAACTACGATCCCGACCTGCAGGAATCGCCACGGGCGGCATCTGTGCGCTGCTCCTGACCAGGGTGACCCTACATCTTTCGAAAGCGCGCTCCCGTAATGGAATATAATCTTGCCTTCATCTGTTCATCGATAGAATAGTAAGGTCCATGAAGCCGAGTCGTTCTAAATCAAAACCCGGAATCCTAACCACCCTGGTGGCTTCCTTCGCGATGCTGGCGCTGCTCGGTATTGGGCGGGGGCAAACCCTCGCTCAGGAAGGGCAATCGACCGATTCGAAACCCGCGGGCGCGCCATCTTGTCAGCATAACAACGCTACCCCGCAGGAGCAGAATCCTCCAGAACCCAAAGCCGCCTCCGATTCGAAGTCGAGCGGTGGTGAGCGCCTGTCGAAAAAAGAAGTGTCGACGCTGCCGCTCAACAGGCGCGACTTTAGCCAATTGCTCCTGCTGGCCGCCGGCACCATGACCGACACCAACGGCGCCGCGAATTTCACCCAGCAGTTTGCGGTGAACGGCCAGCGTGGTGTGACCACCGTCTTTGCCATGGATGGGATCGACACCACCGACCCGGAATTGGGCGGATCAACTTTCTCCAATTTCAACGTCGACGCCATTCAAGAGGTCCGCTCCAGCTCCGGCGTCATGCCGGCGGAAATCGGCCACGGCGCCGCGAGTTTTACCGATATCATCACCCGGTCGGGGACCGACGATCTCCACGGTTCCGTCTTTGAGTTCCTGCGCAACTCGGCGTTCGACGCGCGCAACTTTTTTGACGAGCGCAGCCCCGTGAGTCCCGGCCGCCTTCCGCACTTTGTGCGCAACGAATTTGGCTTCACGCTGGGCGGCCCCTTCGTCCTCCCGGGACTCTTCGACGGCCGCAAGCGGACTTTTTTCTTTGGCCAGTACCAGGGATTCCGCCAGGTGTTAGGAACCACGCAGATCCTTTCGGTTCCTTCCATGCAGGAACGCCAGGGCGTGGATACCACCGCGTTCGCGGGCGATACCTTGTTGGTCCCCGTCAACCCGCAGATCAGCTCCGTGCTGGCGCGTTACCCGCGGCCTGATGATCCCCAAGGGCCGTTTGGGAACCGCACCTTCGCGACCTCCGCCGCCGTCCCGACGGTGACCGATCAGTTCTCATTCCGAATCGACCATCGTATCTCCAAGCAATCGCAATTCTATGCCCGCTTCAGCTTGAACCAGGTCAATGGCCCCTTGACCAATCCGGATCAGACGGCCATTGACCCCACTTTCGCCACGCGTTTTTTCGATCACCAACGCAATGGCGGTTTTCGCTACACGCGCACGATAAGCCCGTATTTCATTTCTGAGACCACCGTGGGAGTAGAACGAAGCACTCCGTTCTTCCCCACCATCAACACCACGCAACCGGGGCTGGCGTTTGGCGATGGCCTGTTCGAGCCCTTCAACAACGCAGCCGGGACCAACATCGGCGCATTTACGTCATTGATACAAGCCAGGCAATCCTTCTCCTTCGTTCACGGATCCCATGCCATGAAATGGGGGTTTGAAACCCGCTTCAACCGTGATACCACGGTCTTTGACTTTAACCCGAACGGTTCTTACACCTTCGGCGGAGGGACGGCCTATGCGCCATCCGACATTCCTTCCCTGAGCGGACAGCACGATATTCAGGCCGGTGACCCGCTCCCCGATACACTCAGCGCCATTCTGACGGGGACACCCTTCAGTTATACGATTTCTGTTGCGCCCAAGTATTTTCCGCAAGGGAACCGGGTGGGAGAGGCTGCGGCGCGCCGTGCGGCGTACAATTTCTACTTTCAAGATGCGTGGAAGGTGACTCCTCGACTGAGCCTTAATTATGGATTACGCTACGAGGTCAACTCGCGCATTGCCGAAGCTCACCACCTCACCTCGGGCTGCCGTGTCGTGAATGCGGAGGGTGCGCCGGCGCTCCCCTGGACGGCGGGCGCAACGATACAGTACTTGGTCAACCCCCAGCCTCCGTACAGCAAGGACTGGCGAGGCTGGGGGCCGCGGCTGGGCCTCGATTGGCAGGTTACGGACCACACCATCTGGCATTTCGGCGGCGCCATTTCCACCATCCTCACCAATCTCTGGCAGAACAACGCTCTGACCGGCGGCCTCCCCTATGTCGTGGGGCCACTGGTGACCGCTCAGCCGAACGTCACCGTGCCCTTTGCCAATTCTGTCACCGGCGTCGCGTTGCCTCCCATCTACACCGTGGGTGGCCAGCAAATCTACGCGCAGGGCCCCACGACTGCCGTCCCGCCGAATACCCAGCTCGATATGATGCGATTCCAGCGCGACCTGACGGCGCTCACGCCCGGCCATCAGCTCCAGTTGTTAGGAGCCTTTGCGATTTCCCCAGATTTCCGCAATGGGTACATCGGCACCTACACCGCGGGCTTCGAGCATTCTTTCGGCGATGTGACGCTGAGCGCCTCTTACGTGGCTACAGCGGGGATTCACTTGGCGGCCATGCAGGTCATCAACGGATACGCGGGCGCCGACCCCCAGTTTGCCCCCTTCTCGCAAACCGATTCGAGTGGCAACCCGATCGCTGGGTACGGGCCTTCCTATCTGGTCGCCACGCGATCTCATTCCACTTACCAAGCGTTGCAGACCGGGGTGTCGAAGACTTCCTTGCGGGCGGGATTGGGCTTTCAAGCCAGCTACACCTACAGCAAATCGCTCGACGATACCAGCGCGGTTCTGGGCGGCCTTTTCGGAAGTACGGGGCCGGTTCTGCAAACTGGCCCCCAAGACCCGCGCCATCCGGGACTCGAGAAAGGTCCTTCCACGTTTGACACCACGCACGTGTTTGCCCTCAGCTTGATTCAAGCCCTGCCGTTCGACCGTGCCCGTTTCCTGCGGCCGGTGAGCAAGAAGGTGACCTCCGGCTGGCAAATCCTGAATATCACCACGCTCACCAGCGGTCCACCCTTCGGCGTGTACTCCGGTATCCAGCAGACCGGCATGGGATCGGGAGGCGCCGATCGTCCCGACCAGATCGGCCGGCCCGTTTTTTCCACCAGCCGCACAGTGCGCGAAGATTACTTCGGAGAGGGCAGCAACAACGGTGGCTTCTTCCAGATTCCCATGGGAGTTCCCGGCGGCACCGGCCCCAACCAGGGCTTATTCGGAACCCTCGGGCGCAACACCTTCCGCGCACCGGGATTCCGCGATGTGGATTTCTCCTTGACTAAGGACACGAGCTTCGGTACACGCGGGAACACCGAAGCCGCGGTCCTCCAGTTCCGCGCCGAGTTTTTCAATGTTTTCAATCTCGTGGATTTTGGTCTTCCCCTGAACGTGATTCGCGGAACCGGCTTCGGGATCATCAACAAGACCGCCGGCACCTCGCGCCAGATCCAATTCGCGCTCAGGCTGATTTTTTAGCAAGGAGATGGTTAAATGAGGCCAGTCATCATTGGTGTTCTCATCACGGTATTGCTCGCTCCGGCTGGCGGCTCGGCGACTGGCCAGACCGCATTGTCCGTGGAAGAACTGCGCTGCGAGTACCTCGTGAACCCGCTGGGTATCGACGTGGAAAAACCCCGGCTGAGTTGGACGATGACGGCCGGCCCGCGCGGCCGGGGGCAGAGCGCCTACCGCGTGTTGGTGGCCACGAGTCCCGAGAACCTCCGGCAAGACCGGGGCGACCTCTGGGATTCCGGCAGGGTCAACTCGGATCACTCAGCGTTCGTCGCCTACGCCGGGAAGCCGCTGGCCTCGGGAGCCCAAGCGTGGTGGAAAGTCCGCGTTTGGGATGAACAGGGCCACGTGACGCCGTGGAGCGCCCCGGCCCATTGGTCGATGGGCCTGCTCCACGACTCGGATTGGTCCGCCCGGTGGATCGGTCTGGCGCGTTCCGCTGAGGTCAAAGAAGGAACTCCCCTGCCCTTTCCCTGGCTGCGCAAGACCTTCACACTCGCCAAGAAACCGCAGCGCGCCACGGCGTATGTGAACGCGCTGGGCTACTACGAACTCTACGTCAACGGCAAGAAAGTAGACGACTACGTGTTGGCCCCGGCGGTGGTGGATTACTCCCATCGCAACTGGTATTTGACCCACGACATCACCGGCTATCTGGTGGAAGGCCGCAATACCGTGGCGCTGTGGCTGGGCCGCGGCTGGTATGTCCGGGGCCATCCGGGAGTGGTTTACGACGGGCCGCTGGTGCGGGCGCAGTTTGACATCGTGTTGCCGGATGGCAAGGCGGTGGCGATAGGGACCGACAGCACGTGGAAAGCGAAAGCCAGCCCCATTACCCCGCTGGGCCGGGGCACGGCGTTCGGCGATTATGGTGGGGAACACTATGACGCGGGACTGGAGGTTCCGGGCTGGAACGGCAGCAAATTGGACGATTCCGCCTGGGAGGCAGCCGCGGAGTTTGACCCGCCGAAGGTAACCACGTCGGCGCAGATGGTCGAGCCCAACCGCATCCTGGAAACTCTCCACCCGGTGAAGGTTGACGCGACACCGGGCGGCGGCTGGCTGATCGACATGGGCAAGAACTTTACCGGATGGCTGGAATTGCGCCTGCCCTCGGGGATGACGGCCGGCAAGAACCTCAAGATCGAGTTTGCTGACAATCCACCGGCCCGGGGCCGCTATGGCACGTATAACCAGCGTGACGAGTACGTGACCCGCGCCGGGGCGGACCAGGTGATGTGCTCGCGGTTCAACTACCACGGGTTCCGCTTCGCGCATGTCACGGGACTCGACCCGGCGCCCACAGCGGAGAGCGTCCGCGGTTATTTCATGCGCACCGGATACGGGCGCGCCGGGGATTTCGAGTCGTCCGATGACCTGCTGAATCGCATCTACCGCCTGGTGACCTGGACCTACCAGTGCCTCTCGCTCAACGGCTACGTGGTGGATTGCCCCACGCGCGAACGGCTTGGCTATGGCGGCGACGCCGGGACCTCGCTGGAAACGGGCCTGTTCAACTTTGACACCGGAGGCCTCTACAACCGCTGGGCCGCGAATTGGCGCGATGCGCAGGATCCCCGATCCGGCGACCTGCCCTACACCGCTCCCAATTACCCGGACGAGGGCGGCGGCGGTCCCATGTGGAGCGACTTCGTGGTCACCATGCCCTGGCAGGTTTACCTGAACTACGGCGACAAAGGGATTTTGGAGACCAACTATCCGATGATCCAGAAGTGGCTGGCCTTCGCCGATTCGAAGACTCGGGACCACATCCTTGAGCCTTACAACAGCATCGGCATGCGCATGCCGGAATGGAACTACCTCGGCGACTGGGTAACGCCGGAGCAAGCAGAGCAGCGGGCCGGCAATGACCCCGCCCGAAACCCCATCAGCTCGCATTTTATCAACAACGCGCACTACCTCTACACCCTGCAACTGGCCGCCAAGATCGCGGCCATCCTGGACAAACCCGCCGATGCCGCGATGTACTCGGAACGGGCGGCCACCCTGCGTCGCACGTTGCACGAACGCTATTTCGTCGCCCCCAGCAGCTACGCCACTGGTCAGCAGCCCTACCTGGCATTGGCGCTACTACTCGACATTGTTCCGCCGGAGTTGCGCGCGGCGGTGGCCAAGAACCTGGAGGACACGATCCTGATCAGGAATAGCGGCCACTTCGACTCCGGCATGCACGGCACCTACTTCCTGCTCAAGGAACTCATGGAGGACGACCGCAACGATCTGATTTACCAAATGGCCAGCAAGAAGGACTTTCCCAGTTGGGGCTATATGCTCGAACAGGGCGCCACCACGAGTTGGGAAAGCTGGTCGGGTGAATCCCACATCCATGACACACTGATTTCCATCGGCGCCTGGTTCATCGAAGGCATCGGGGGCATCCGCCTGGACGAGAAGGCGCCCGGCTTCCGCCATTTCTTCCTAATGCCGGCGCCAGTGGGGGGCCTGACGTTCGCTCGAACGCGCTACAAGTCCTCTCACGGAATGATCGTCAGTGATTGGCGGATTGAAAACGGCACACTGCACATGGACGCAACGGTTCCGCCGGGGACGAGCGCCACGCTGTACCTGCCCGCCAGTGAGCCCAAGGCCGTGAGCGAAAGCGGACGCCCGGCGACCCACGCTGCGGGAGTTTTATTCCATGATGTGGAGAAAGGCAAGGCTGTCTTCGAACTCGAATCCGGCAGTTATCATTTCTTGTCGAAACTGCCGTAGAGGTCGCGATGAGAGCTACTCTCGAAGTCATAAATAAAATGCAAACGGAGGAAGTCATCGGCAAATATGCCATCGGTGGCGCGGTGGGTGCAACCTTCTATCTTGAGCCCCTGTCTACCCTTGATCTTGATGTTTTTGTCGCATTAAAGGCACCCCGAGAGAGCCCCTTGCTCACGCTCGCGCCGATTTACGACTACCTCACTTCGCGCGGCTATCAAACCGAGAGGGAATACATTGTCGTCGAAGGATGGCCGGTGCAGTTCATTCCTCCCAGCGACGCTCTGGAAGAGGAAGCGATCGGTCAGGCCGTCGAAACCGAAGTGGAAGGAGTCCGTACCTGGGTGATCACCGCCGAGCATCTCGTCGCCATGGCCCTGAAAACCGCGAGGGCTAAAGATTTTGCTCGCATCCTGTATTTCGTTGAAGCCGGAGTCCTGGACGCGTCCCAACTCGACCAAATCCTGAGGCGGCATGGACTGCTTGAGAAATGGGAGCAATTTGGAGTTAAATTCCTTCGGGGTGGTCTATGAGCGATTGGATGCGCAAGATTTTGGAAAGCAAACGGACCACGCGCCGTCGGCTCCAAGCGCTCTCCTTTTCCGAGAAACTCAAACTTCTGGAAAAGCTTCGCGACCGGAGTCTGGCGATCGCGCAGAGCCCGCTCCGACAGCGACGGCATCTCAAGGGTTGACTGCCATCTCAAAAAACATAGAGAACTCCACCCCACCTTATCGCCAGCGGTTCAGGCGGCGGTGGCAGTTTCGAACTCGTCCGGCTGGTGCTCTCGCGAATACCGCACCATGGCGTGGAGGTTTTCAGGCGGCGTCGTGGGCGGGACTTCGCAGCCCGTGCCCACAATGTGGAACTTCCCACAAATCTGGTGGCAGCGCCGGCATGCTTCATAGACTTGCTCCGGGCTCCCTTCCAACATGTCGGTGATCGTCGAGACGTTGCCCAGAATCACCCGGTCTGGACCCAGGCAGGCCCGCGCCGCCGCCAGATTCGTGGGCGAATCCAATTCGAAGATTTGCACGGGTAGTTCCTTCATCTGCGGAATCAATGCATTGGTATTTCCGCACATGTGCAGCCGGACGATGACCTCCGGATGGGCCTTGCGGATGGACTCGACCACGCGCAGTTGCCGGGGGAACAGAAACTCGCGGTAATACTTGGGGCCCATCATGCTGGCCGCGGCATCGCTCATACCGATGGTGTCGGCGCCGGACTGAATTTCCGCCTCGGCATAGACTAGGGCCACTTCTGCCGTAAAATCGAGAAGGTCCGTAACGAAACCAGGATCGTCGATGAAGTCCATCATGACGCGAGTCAGGCCGCGCAGTTCTTGGCCCAGTGCCAGCGGACCTTCCACCCATCCGACGATCGAGACCTCGGCCCCGAACTCCTGGTGCATGACCTCAATCCCTTTGATCCGGTCGTGCATGCGGCCACCCCCGAGCGGGTCGGGGATGCGGAAGGTTTTCAGGCGCGACTTGTCAACTAGGGCGGCGCGTTCCTCGCAAATGGCCGGACCCTGATCTTCATACCAGTTGACGCTTCCCTCGCCTGCAATATCGATCACCTCGCGCGCCGGGTCGGAACATGTCAGAAGGCAATCGATGCCAAAGTCGTGCACAAGCTTGCTCTGCGCGGCGGCCATCTTCCGCCCGTCCCGAGTGTAATCAATGAAGGGAATGCCCAAGTGCCGGGCGGCAAACATCATGATGACCGGCTGAACGGGAAGGTGATCAACGGGCCGGCCCGTGACCAGCGCTCGGACTCTTTCCAGTGAACGCATAAAAAGCCTCCGGAATAGGTTCGGATTCACAATACCCGGCACGCCTCATCAAAATCAAGACGCGGGTTGCGGGGATGAAGCTTGGGGTGATCACCGTACCCGAGATTGATGAGGGAGTTGACCTTCCATTTGCGGTCGGGGAAGAACTCCGCGCGGTGCGAAACATAAAGCACTCGCGAATCGCGGCTGGTGTACAATCCGTACGCGCCCTTGCCGGTAGGAATGAATCCCAGAAGTTTAAACTCGTCGCCAACAACTTCGTACACGCCATTGGCATCCATATCCGCGACGTAAAAAATGGTGCCGTCCGGGGAGAGTTTGACGTCCTGGGGCATGCCCCGGAACGGAAGGTCCAACTCTCCCATCAGGCTTTGCTTTTCCACATCGACTTTCACGAGCGTCCCGGAGAATTCGCAACTGGCAATCAGGTAGCGCCCGTCCGCGGAAAAGTCCATGTGATCTACGCCCCGGCAGGGCACGGAAAGTGCGTGTTCGAGCTTTATGGTTTGAGGGTTGACGAAATCGAGCCGATCCTTTCTTTCCGCCACTACGATCGCGTATTTACCGTCCGGCGTGTCCGCCAAGCTATTGATCGGGACCGGCAACCCTTCGCGCACGCGCGTCCAAATGGTCCCGGCCGGCCTTCACAAAGCCCAGGAACCGGCGGGCCAGTTCGCCAATCCGTTCCTGCTGGCGACGGATGATCGCCTCAGGAGGCATCAGTTCCCTGCCCACGCCCAGGGCAATTGCCCCCGCAATGATGAAATTAGACGCATTCTGTTGGTTCACGCCGCCGGAAGCCACGAGCGGAATCTGAGGAAACATCTGATGGAGGGATGCGATATAGGCTGCACCCCCAATGTGCGCGCAGGGCACGACCTTAACGAAATCGGACTTCGCTCCCCAGGCGTTGATAACTTCCGTCGGGGTCAGCGCGCCGGGGATAACGACTACATCCTGCTGGGAGGCGAACTCGATCACGGCGGGTTCCAGACCATCACTGGTCAGAAACTGCGCTCCGGCATCGAGACACAACTGCGCGATCGCCGGATTCGTCACTCCTCCCGCCCCCACAATAAGATTGGGATTGCTTTTGACCAGATTGGCGATGACCTTGGTAGCGTTGGGCACGGTAAGGGGGATTTCGATGACCACAACCCCTCCTGCCGCCACCGCTTCGGCGGCAAACATGGCCGACTCCGGCGATTTCATGCGCACCGCCGCGATGATGCCGGTTTCCTCAAACCAGCCCCGCACCTCGAATCTCTTCACTTCGTCGTCTCCTTGGGCGCACGCTTTTCGACCGTTGCTGCGGCGGTCACTGACTCGGCTTATCCAAATTGGGTTTTCCGTACTCCGGCAACTTGGAAAAAGCTATTGCTCAGGCGGTCCGATGGCACCCCAGAGGGTCCGGAGCGCAGCGCCAAAATGTCGCTATTCCAGCCTCACGATAGTTCTTTAGTTCCCGGCAATGATCTCCGCCCCTTTGGCCGCCAACGTGCCCAGCCCGAAACCTGCTCCTTCCATCTGCCTTCTTAGGGCAAGTTGCGCGTACCCACGGCCTCCCGCAACTGCTCCACCGCCAGAAGCCACGAAGCCAGCGCCTGCCGATAGGCAAGCTGGGTAGCGCGATAGCTGCGCTCGGCGTCCAGAAAATCCAGCAGGCTGACGGCGCCGCGCTGGTAGGCGTATTCGCTAATATCGCGGTCTTTCTGCGCCCGATCGAGATACCCGGAACGGTAGAGCTGCACAATCTTGTCACCGGTCTGAAGGTTTTCGTAGGCATCGCGTACGTCGGTCATCACCTGGTTGTTCGCGGCCTTTTCCTGCTCCTGGGATTGCGTGATGACCGACTTGGTCCGGGCGATCTCACCTTGATTGCGATTAAAGATGGGGAGCGGAATGCTCGCATAGATCGAGGCGCCGTTGATGGCGTTGACGTGGGAGTAGTTGCCCTGCACCGTGACGTCCTGCTTGCCATCGGCTTTGGCCAGAAGGTATTGGCTATTTGCCGCCGTCACCCCTTGCGTCGCCGCCTTGAGGTCAGGCCGCTGCTGAAGCGCCTTCAATTGCAGGTCCTCGAGATTGCCTTGCACCTTTTGATATTCAAAGGTCCCGGCGATATCGTAGTCCGCCGGCACGGATTCATAACCCAGCGCCTGCCGAAGATCGGAAAGCCCCTGCACTTTGGCGAGTTCCGCTTGCGCCACATCATTTTGGAACTGGAGGAGCTGGAGTTCGATCTTCAATTTGTCGTCCTCGCTGATCGCTCCCTTCTGGTAACGCAAATCATTGAGGTCCACCGTCTTCTGATAGCTTTCCAGATCCTTTTGGGCCAATTCCAGCGTCGACTCCGCGAGCTGCACGTTAATGAATAGGGTGGCAACTTGGAAGGTCAACATGCGTTCGTTGTCTGAAACCAAATCCGTAGTCACGGCCGTCTGGTCCCTGGCGGCCTGAAGGCGGTGCTGGCGTTTTTTGCCGCGCTCGATGAGGTAGCTGAGGCCCAAGTCGGCCTCCGTCAAATCATGAAGGTAGGTACTCGTATAGTTGCTCGGCGAAAACAGGGGCAAGTAATCCCAATCGCCGAAAAGTGCAGGGTTCGGGCGCAAATTGGCGGTAATCTCCATGGCCTGACTTTGCTGGATGGCGGTGCGGGCCGCCAGCAGGCTGTGGTTGTGCTGGAGCGCCAACCGAAGGGCATCATCCAGACTAATCCTGAAAGGCCCTTGGGCGAATGCCGCACCCGCCAGCAGAGCGAACGCCACGCCCACGACCGTCCTGCTCCATGCCTTCCATCCACATCCACGTTGACTCACAGGTTTATGCCTCAAACGATCCCTCCGGCTCCGGAAGCTTGTCCGTGTCTCTCGCCACCCACACATAGAGTGTGGGCAAAAGAAAGATGCTGATCGCCAGAGCCGCCATCAACCCTCCCACAATAACAATGGCAAAAGGCCGCTGCGAATCTGAACCGATGGCATGCGAGGTTGCGGCGGGCAGCAGTCCGAGTGTGGCCACGAGCATCGTCATCATGATGGGACGAAGCCGAAGGACCGCACCCTCAACTGCGGCTTCCATAATGATATAGCCGCGCGCCCGCAGTTGGTTGATATATTCCAGCATGATGACGCCGGTTTGCACCGATACGCCGAACAGCGCCAGGAAGCCGATGCCGGAGGAAACACTGAAGTTCGTGTGCGTGACCAGCAGCGCCACCATCCCCCCGAGAGGCGCCATTGCGACGTTGGCGAGGATGAGCGACGCCCATTTGAGGGATTTGAACATTGCGTAGAGGATGATGAAAATCAGCACGATGGTGAGCGGCACGATGAGGCCCAGGCGCGCTTGGGCGCGCTTTTGGCTCTCGTACTCTCCCTCCCAATTGATGCGGTATCCGGGTGGCAGTTTAACTTGCTTGGCCACCTTGGCAATCGCCTCTTCCACGGCCCCGCCCAAGTCGCGCCCCCGCACGCTGTATTTGATGGCTACGTAGCGTTGGTTGCCTTCCCGATAGACCTCCGAGCCGCCGTCGCTGACCTCGATTTTGCAGAGCTGCGCAAGCGACACGCGTTCTCCCGTGGGCGAAAGCAGGCGAATGTTCTCGATGGCTTCCTTGGTATCCCGGTAAGGAGGCAGATAGCGCATCACCAGATCGTAACGCCTTTCGCCCTGGAGCACCTGGGTCAGCGCGTTGCCGCCCACCGCGGTTTGAATCGCATCCTGCACATCGGCGGCGTTGATGCCCCAGCGGGCGGCGGCCGGACGATCCACGGAGAAGTTCAGGTTCGGTTGGCCCAGCACCCGAAACAGGCCGAGGTCCTGAATACCCTGGACGTGCCGCATGATCTCCACGATCTGGTCGCCCTTTTCCTCGAGAACATGCAGATCATCGCCATACACCTTGGTGGCGAGTTCGCCCTTTACACCGCTCACGGCCTCCTCCATGTTGTCGGCGATGGGTTGGGAGAAGTTCCAGATGGCGCCCGGGATCTTCTCCAGCTCGCGGTCCATGGCAGAAATGACTTCCTCTTTGTTCTCACGGAAAACGGCACGCCACTGCTCCTTGGGTTTTAGATCCACGCAGTATTCGGTATTGAAAAAACCCGTGGTATCCGTTCCATCGTCCGGCCGTCCCACTTGGCTGGTCACCGTGGTGACTTCCGGAAAAGAAGCCAGAAGGATGCGCGCTCGATTGGCGATCCGGATGCCCTCGCTCGGTCCGGTGCTGGGCGGCAGCGTGCCGCGCACCCAGAGTGCGCCTTCGTCGAGATGAGGCAGAAACTCCGAACCGATGGCCCCACCCACCGCAAGATAAGCCGTCAGCAGAATCCCCAGTCCCACCACGCCCAAGGTCACGCCACGATGGAGAATGGCCCATCGCACACCCCTCCGATAGCGCGCGGTCAGGAAAGTTACCAGGGGGTTGTGCCATTCGCGCGCGCCCTTTGGAAATAGGAAACTGGCCAGCACGGGCGCCAGGATCATCGAAAACAGCAGAGCGCCCAGCAGCGCGAAGGCCACGGTCCAGGCCATGGGCTTGAACAACCGGCCTTCCACGCGCTGGAGGGTGAAGATCGGAAGGTAGGCGGTGATAATGATCGCGATGGCGTAAAACACCGGGCGCTGTACTTCATGCGCCGCCTCTCGGATGCACTCCATCGCGGTTTTGGAGCCGCTCGACCCATTCCGGTGGCTCAGATGCCGGACAATGTTTTCCACCATCACCACGGCGCCATCCACCACCATGCCGAAGTCCAACGCTCCTAGAGACAGAAGATTGGCGGGAATATGCTTCAAGTCAAGGCAGATCGACGCGAACAACAAGGAAAAAGGAATCGTCAGGGCAACAATCAGCGCTCCTCGGGCGTTTCCGAGAAAGAGAAAGAGGATAATGACCACCAGGATGATACCTTCCGTCAAGTTGTGAAGCACGGTGTGGGTGGTGAACTGCACCAACTCGCTGCGGTCGATGAAGGGGACCACCTTCACTCCGGGTGGCAAAAGGTGGTGGTTAAGCTCGTTGACCTTTTCGTGGATTCCCACCAGTGTCGAGTCCGATTCGGCGCCTTTCCGCAGGAGCACGATACCGGAGACCACATCGTCGTTATCGATGATCTTGCCGTCTTCATGACGGATCGCCCGGCCGAATTGCCCCAACCGGATCTTGGGGCCTTGCGTCACGACGGCAATATCCTTGACCCTGAGCGCCGTCCCGTTCGAGGTTTTAAGGACCGTCTCCTGGATGTCGCGAACGCTGGTCACCAGACCCACGGCGCGGACATTGATCTGCTGCAAGCCCGCCTCAATAAAGCTTCCCCCCCCGTTCAGGTTGTTGTTGGTGAGTTGTTGCTCCACCTGTCCCATGCTCAGTCCGTAGGCAACCAGCTTGTCCGGGTCCACCCGCACCTGATACTCGCGCGTGGGTCCGCCAAAGCTCGCCACATCCACCACGTTGGGGACTGACTTGAATTCCTTCTCCAAAACCCAATCCTCGAGCGACTTCAAGTCCATCACATCAAACTGGGGATTAGTGCTCTTGAGGGTATAGAAGTAGATTTGACCCACCGGACTCCAATCCGTACCCATCTGGGGTTGCAAGCCCGCCGGGAGGGTGACTTGCGCAAGCCTTTCCAGAACCTTGGCGCGGTTCCAGTCGTTTTCGGATTCGTCATCGAAGATCAACATCAGGCTGGAGAGGCCGGCAATGGAAGCAGAGCGCAGATGGGTGAGGTGAGGGATTCCATTCATGACAATTTCCAGGGGAATCGTGACTTGCTGCTCGACTTCCTCGGCGGCGCGGCCCGGCCACTGCGTGATGACATTTACATAGTTATTCGCAACGTCGGGATAGGCCTCGACGGGCAGTTTGTGGAATGAGATCATGCCCCAAACAAAGAGCAGGATGGCGATGGCCAGGGCGACAAAGCGGTTGTTGAGCGCGTAATCGACGATGCGACGTATCATTTATTGCTCCACCGTAGCCTGAAGGTCCAAGGCATTCGAGATCACTTGCTGGCCGGGTTGAAGGCCCGCATCAACTTCCTGAAGGTTGCCGGGTAGCATCTTGCCGCCGGTGACTTCCACGCGGCGAACCCGGCCGTTCTCGATCGGTACGTAAACCCAATCCCGGTCGTGCAAATGCAACACCGCGGTGGCAGGGACGGCGGCGCGCGCTTCCTTCTTCGGCCCAAAGAAGGTGGCGGTCACAAACATGCCGAGACGCAGCAGGCCGGGATTCTGCACTTCCAGCCGCACCTTCGCGGTGCGAAGATTGGGATCCATGATCGCCCCGATGTTGCTGATCCGGCCCTGGAGAGCCAAGTCCGGGTAGGCATTCAGGTGAATGTCAGCGTTTTCGCCGATTCGCACAAAGCCCAGATCGTTCTCATACACGTCACAGAGAACCCAAACGTGCGACAGGTCGGAGATCGTAAAGGGGTTCGCCCCTAAGGCCTGCACCCCGGCCGCATTGGTAACTTCCTGGTCCGTGATCACACCGGAAACGGGCGCGGTGATGTCCACGACGTTGTTGAACTTATTCGGGTCATTACCGAGAAGGCGCAGATGCTCGGCCGTGGTTTCGAGATCGACTTTTGCCTTGTCCTCTGCGTCCTGGGCCACTTCAAGGTCGGCCTTGGCCATGGCCCCGTGGTTGTACAAGTCCTGGGCCCTCTCGAGTTGCGCGCGGGCCAGAACTTCATCCGCCACCGCCTTGCGATAATCGGAAAAGCCCCCCGACACGTCATCGCTACGCACACGGAGTAACAACTGGCCCTTCTGCACCGTGTCGCCGAGCCGCGCGTAGATCCCCACGACGCGGCCGGAAGCGAGCGAGATCACCGGAACATTGCGGGCAATATCCGGGTTCACGGTACCGGTCACTTTCAGTTCGGGCGCCTCCTCGTGACGGCCGGCGGTGACCATGGGAAACTGCTCGGGATGATCAACCTTGAACGCGGTGGCATCCTGTTCGTGCTCGACTTGCGCGGGCAGCGGCCCCTCCGCCGCGGCGTCTGCCTTTCCTTTGCTCGTGCAACTACACGAAAGGAAAGCCGCGAGGCAGGCACTCATCGCAACACTTACCGTGGCATAAAAGCGAGGCTTCATGATTTACCCTCCAAGCACTAGGCGTGCCACGGCTGTCCCGGCCGTGCTCGGGCACGGGCGGGACGCCCGTGGCACGAAATTTTCGCGCGGCTCGTCCCCGATGGACAAGGAAAGGCCGCGGACCCACAAAACAGGTCCGCGCTACACTTCTAGGAATGAACAGGTGAATCCCGAAGATCAGGCCTACACGGGCGAGGGCGGAGCGCGGGGACTTGGCCTCCCGGCGGGAGCGGCTACCGCGAGACGAGTTTCTGGGACCGCCGCCAAGCCCAGCCACCGCAGGGACTGGGCGGGCAGTAACCCCGCCGCGCCCACCATGAAAGGCCGAGAGGACCTATCCAGATTCAATGCCGCACCGGGTGCGCCTGAAGATTTCGAGATACGCTTTACGGGGTTGGAGTCTTCCATGACGACCTGCGCGGCGTGCAGGTCGTCGGTCACCGAGAGGACGGGGAAAAAAATGACGAGGGCACAAGCGAGGGAGAGCATTCGACGAAACGAATACCAACCCGCCAGGGTGCAGTTACCCTTCCCTCGCCCAACGACACAAAAGCTCGCGATGGCAAGCAGCAGCCACAGAAGGTTGAGACCCAGTTCCATTGAGACCAACATTTTATCGTCCCGTCCCCACCCACGTCAAGCCGGCTCAAATTCCACCGGCCCATATCAAGTTCCCCGAAGGGGAACAATTTCATTAGCCGTGGGTGAAACCCACGGATAGGGACCCTCCGACAAGAAATGGCGATCGACCCCGAAGGGGTCGAATCCCTTCTAAACCAACCCTGGACCAAACCAAATTCAACCCCTGCGGGGTTGGTAAATCACCGGTCGCACTATTTCCGTGGGTTTCACCCACGGCTAATAACATTGGACCTCTTCGAGGTCCCGGTTTCACCCACGGCTAATAACATTGGACCTCTTCGAGGTCCCGGTTTCACCCACGGCTGATGACATTGGACCTCTTCGAAGTCCACCATTGCTACTTGCCCACGTAGGGATGTACCTGCCATTTGGCCAGTTCGTTCACGTCCAGCTCTCCGTCATGGCTGTTCACAGCTAGAACTTCACCATGATGTCAAAATCAATCAGGAACTCGTTGTGGCGAAGATCAGGGAACCAAGTTCCGCCGTCATGGCCGCAGCCGTTGATGGTGGCTGACGGCGTACCGTCCAAACAGGCGTACTGGGTGGGATAGCCGTTAGGAGTGAGTACCGACCCCCCCAGAACGGAAGGAGGAGTAATCCCCCCACGACCGGTCCAATACGGGACACTCGCGTGGCGATAGTCCGGCTCAATCCGGAACGTAATGTATTGCTTGGGCATCCAGTCAAAAGTAAGTGAAGTGTCCCAGGCCTTGAACTGGTCCCCAGGATTCTCCGTAAAGTAGGGTGAATTTACCGCCGCGGAAGCCGCCGTTTCTCCGTCGATGGGCGGGAGCAGCACCAGATAGCGTCCCGGATTGTCAATCTGCCCATATCCATAGGTGATGGCAAATTGGTCTCGATCAAACCAGAAACGGTTGTAAACCATAAAGCCGGCAAAACTCTGTTTGGGACCGTTAACCGTATTGCGGTGGCAACTCACTCCATTGCCAAATTCACAACCCAAGTCCCAGGTGAAGGATGTCGCCATCTTGTCAAGATATGGGCTCTTCGGCCGGTCAAAGTATTTGACTTCGTAGCTGTTGTCCGTGTGAATGCGATTGCGGCCTGGTGCGAACAGATCATCGCGGCCCAAACCGTAATTGTTGGAAATGAGATTGAACCACGGTTTCGGAGTCCACTTAATCTGCCCTCCCATCCCGGGCCGGTTGTTGGCCGAGGCGTACGACTGCCATCCATTGATGAACCACGGCTCAATCTTCAAATGGGGCGTGGGGAACCACTGGACTCGCACGCCCTGAAAGAACCATGGCGTGTTGGAGGAAACGTAGGAGGGTTGGTAGGCCCAGTTGTCGAAATTGTAGTAGCTGAACAGGCCAATGTAGGACATGAAGATTCCCGCGTCCACATTGAGCCCATAATTGACATTAAAATGGTACCCGCCGTACGCTTCCGACAGGTAGCGGTTGGCATCGGCGAGGTTCCATTCACCGTTGGCGTAGCTGCCGTCATTGCGAATGGTGGCCGTGGAATACGCTCCAAACTGGGTCATAAATCGGGCGCGCACGTTGTCATAGTGGAAGTCGCCGCCAATACCGAGCTGCTCCAACTGGACTTCACCTGCCCGGAAGAGTTCGCTCGACCCACCCATGGAGTGGTCCGCCGGATGATGGTTTTGCCAGGTAGCGGTAACGTCCGAGCGGATTTCCGGGGTAAAGAACTTCGTGTCCCAATAGATATCCTTGGTGCGGGGGTTGCCGTTCAGCCAGGTCCAATCCGCGTCCGAAAAAGGATCGATCTTTTTGTTTGCCGGTGGAGCAGCCTCCTGAGGCGGTGCGTTAAGCGGCACGAGCGCGGATCCGTTGGGTGTGCTCTCAACCGGCAGGGGAGGTTTAGCGGAGAGTGACGCCGCCTCCGTGGTGGGCTGAATGGAAAGTGTCGAGGGCTTTTCCTTCATCCCCGCCGAGGCGCCGAGGGAAGCGACGAGTACAGGCTTCGCCGGGGCGGCCGCCGAGGCGGCGCCGGCACTGGACGAGGTTACCGGCGCAGGCGGAGTCGCGGCCACCGTTGTCGTGTTGGCCTTGGGCAGTGAAGCAACCGAAGCCGCTGGGGCCGACGTGGCGGTTGGAGTTGTCGCGCTGCTTTCTTTGGCTTCCATGGCTGCCAAGCGTTGCTCCAATCGGTCCAAGCGGTCAAGCAGCAGCTTTTCCCGTTCCGTTAGAGGAGCGTCACCCGAGTTGCCCGTCACCACGGGCGCGTGCAAATCCGCGGTGAGGCTCGGGTTCGTTGCTCCCCGCGGCCCACTCGCAGGAACGAGGGTCAAATCAACCCGCAGATCTTGATGCGCCGCCAGGTCGACACTGGTCACCGGGGAGCTGGCCAGTCCTCCCTTGCTCGCCTTCAATTGGTAGTGGCCCGGCGTAAGGTTCTGAATCACGAAAGTTCCGTCACGATCACTCACGATATTCCGGTCGGTGTTATCTTCCACGCGGTGCATCCACACCTGCGCTCCGGGCACGGGCGCTCCCAGGGCATTGAGGGTAACCCCGTGGACATCACCGAATGCTGGTCCAGCTTGGGCAGAACTAAGGCTCACGAACAGGCAACACGAAACCGCCAGCGCCCCCGCGAAAGCAGCTTTCCAATGGAATTTGAATGGGTGCAATGAAGCTTGAATCAAGTCAACCTCACCTAACCTGGAATTCGTCATAAGAACGCACCTCCTGTCAGTTGAAGCGATTGGGTTGCGACAGATGATCGCCCTTTCCATATCGAAAGATAGGGTACGCGGCATGAAGAAGGTATAAATGCGCTATAAGGATTTTGGGAATAAAGATAAGTTATTGTTTGCGCAGGAATAGATAATCTTGATAGATGACGCACGGCGAGGGGTCTCAAGGTATACTTTCCCATAACCCAGGCCCTGGCCGGGCGATTAATCCACAGCGGAGGTGGCTTCCCTTTGCGCTATAGTTTGGCGATGTTGCTGTTGTTGTGCGCAGCCTGCCTGGAGGCGGGCGGCGATGCCTTGATGCGTGTGGGGCTGCACAGCCCGACCCACACGCGGGCCGCCCTGTTTTTCGCGCTCGGCGGCTTGGTCCTCACTTCCTATGGGTACACGGTCAACGCCCCGCCTTGGGACTTCGGGCGCCTCCTGGGCGTGTACGTGGCCTTCTTCTTTGTGGTGGCGCAATTGATCTCCTGGCTCGGATTCGGCCAGAAGCCCACTCCCCTGATCCTGTTGGGGGGCGCCCTCATCGTCATGGGCGGGTGCGTGGTGTCTCTGGCGAAATGATACTGCTCCTCTTCCAGGAAGGCAGGAAATGGGTGCTGCGCATACGCAGGGCGGGCCATCCTTGATGAATTCTTTATGAAGAAATTATGCTTTCTTCATTGTCAAGGGCATAGATTGGATGATCGGTTGGCGCGGGCGCTATTTAAGCCGTCTTTTCCTTGGGTGGGGGGGGGCCTCGGCCCGGCAGCCTCTTCCGGTTCTTGCCGAAAGGAGGATCGCGCACGTGGATTTCAGGGTTCTGGTTGTCGACGATGACGTGCAGATTCGCCGCCTCCTGCGCGCCACGCTCACGGCGGCAAGGTATGAAGTCGATGCCTCCGCCCACGGTGAAGAAGCCTTGGAGATGATGCGGGACCGGAAATACCACCTGGTCCTTCTGGAATTGGTCATGCCCGGCATGGACGGATTGGAACTGTGCCGTACGCTCCGTTCCCTGTCCGATTGTGAAATTATCATTATCAGTATAAGAAACACTGAAAAAGATATCGTCGCGGGCCTGGATGCGGGGGCGGGCGATTATGTCACCAAGCCCTTTCGGATGCCCGAACTGCTGGCGCGGATTCGCTCGGCGCTCCGCAGGAATGCGGCTTCCCCGGAGTCGGGCCCTCATAAACTCATCCTGGAAGGCGTGGAAATTGACTTCCGGGACCGGCGCGTTACCATCGACGGAAAAGACCTGCGCCTTACCCCCAAGGAATTCGAGGTCCTGCACTATCTTGCGAACCATCCCGACAAACCCGTCCCCCACCGGGAAATCCTGAGCGCGGTGTGGGGACCCGAGCACAGCGAACATCACGAGTACCTCCGGGCCTTCATCAAACAGCTCCGCAAGAAAATCGAGCCCGAGCCCGCCAAGCCCAAATTCCTGATCACCGAACCTTGGGTCGGCTATAGGCTGCGATTGAGCTGAGGGCGGGGCGCGGCCCCTGGGGGTTGCTTCTCCCTCAAAACCGCTTGGCGTCGGCGCGTACGCGGTCGACGTACTTTTCCGTGGCCACTTCCACGCGCACGATTTCACCCGGCTTGATGAACTGCGGCACCATGATCTCGAGCCCGTTTTCGAGGGTCGCTTGTTTGTAGGTATTGTCTTGTTGCTGGTGGACGGGCTGCGCGGTCGTGGAAATCTTCGCCTCAACAATGGGGGGGAAGACGATGCTCACCGGCTGGCCTTCATAAAACTCCACGGGGACTTTCATTTCGGCCTGGAGGAATTTGGTGGCCGCGCCAATCGCTTCGCGCGGAATCGAAACCTGCTCGAAGGTTTCGGGGTTCATGAAGGTCACGGAGTCCGCGTCCGCGTAAAGGAATTCCATATCCTGCTTCTGGAGCTGGGTGTCCTCCAGCCGTTCTTCCGGCCGGAAGCGGAACTCCTTGAGCGCGCCGTTCACCACGTTGTGGGCGCGGGTGTGAACGCTCCCCGGCATCTTGCCCTGCCCCAAGTGGTAAGTGGATTCGAACACCTTGAAGATATCCGGGCCTATCTTCAAGACCATTCCCGGACGGAGTTGAGACGCGATAACCATAGGGACCTCGTCGGCCCGCAAGGGCTAGTGCCGCACCGCCCAGCCTTGCGGACTTGCGGCGGCGGGCGGATGAAGGACCCGGCGGGCATTTCCGCGAGGCCACGAGTGGAATCGTGGCGCGACATGCACTCGCCGAGCAGGTAAGGGTAGCGCGGCCGAGCCACAAATGAAAGTCAAAATGCAGCCTCGATACCAACCGCAACCGAGGAAGGACTTCATCCCGGAGGCACAGAGGACGCGGAGATTTCGGATTCAGCGTTCACTTCCCGGCGGGCAGGCTGGCCAGGAAATCCGACACGGCTTTTTCATAGGGCTCACGGGCTTGGTTAAACCCCTCGCCGTGGCGCTGTCCGGGCAGGATGATAATTTTCTTCAATGGACTTTGCGCGTGGGCGTAAAGAGTCTGAGCAATCGACGGCGGCATGCGGCGGTCGCCCTCGACGGCCACGAAAAGGATGGGCCGGTCACCCATTCGCTCAACGGCTTTCACCAGATCGAAATCCCCGGGACGGAAGTGGCCGCGCCACGCCGTCCAATAGGCAACCTCGTCGGCGATCGGAAAACTGGGGAGAGGCAGGAACAAACTCAAGTGATGCCGCATGGTGCCCAGCATCGAGTCGAAGGAACTGTCGGAAATGACCGCGGCAATGTCCGGCGATTCGGCCGCGGCCAGCAGCGCGGAGGCGGCGCCCATCGAGACACCCCAGGCCACCACCGGCCGCGCTGCCTGCTCGTGTTCGAGGGCGTATCGCACCGCCCCGAGCACATCCAATCGTTCCTGATAACCCAAGGTGGTGATGGCGCCGCCGCTCATGCCTTGATGACGTAAATCGAAAAGCAGCCCGTTGTATCCCAGGCTGTGCCCAAAAACGGCGTGGGGCAGCATCTCAATGCGGGTGCGATTGAGCCCGTGACCATAGATGATGGTGCCGCGCGCGGCGCCCTCCGCGGGGATGTACCAGCCCTTGAGGGGAATTCCGTCCGGCGAGGTGAACTCAATCCAGCGGAAATTGAGTTGGTAGGATATCGGCGTTTTGCCGTCGTTGGGGTCACGATAATGAAACTGGTTGCGCGTGATCATCGAGGTGAAGAACCAGGGGACGAAGATGAAAAAGAATGCCGCCACCAGCGCGGCCAGCATCAACAAAACATTTCGGACGATTTGCAGAATTCGCGACCGGGTAGACACTCCTGCCTCCTCATTTGACTTTTGCTTTTTGACTTTTGCCCTTTGCCCGTTGACTTTCTATTGCGGCTTCGCCGCCATGCCCTACTTCGTGTCCATTGCCGCCCAAGACTCCCCTCGCGGCTCAACAATGTGAGTGGCCAGTAAAATCACCACCGCCGCAGTCATCACTGCACAGAGCGAGGTCACGGCGGCGTATCCGAATCTTTGGAACAACACTCCGCCCAGGTAAGCCGTGGCGCCAATCCCCATCTGCGAGGAGATATTCCGCATGGCGATGAATGCGCCTCGTTGCGCGGGGGGAACCATTTCGGTCATCAGAGCGGTCAGGGGACCTTGCCGGAAGGCCGCGCCCAGGCTCGCGAGGGCGAATACTCCCAGCAGTCCCAATCCCCACGGAAGGAAGGGGACAGAGGCCACCGACACCGCCAACAGAACATTGCTGGCGATAGAAATGGCGCGCTTTCCCCAGCGATCGGACAACATGCCGCCCAGGGGAGCGCTGCCGACCGCCACAATGCCGCCCAGCATGAAAACCCATCCAATGGTGCGCGTGGGAAGACCGAAACTGCCGTTCAACCACGCGCCGATGTAGGTCAGGAAGCCTACCAGGCCGCCTGACACCAGGAAGGCAATCACCAGCGCTGCGGCGGTATCGCGGCGCACCAGAAAGGATCGAAAGGCCTCGGCCGCAGCGCGCAACTTTTCCGTGGAGCGCTGAGGGTTCAGGCGCTCGCGGGGCAGGCGCAGCGTGGCGAGCGTGGTCACCACGGCCAGACCGGCGAAGAAAAGGAACGCGCGCCGCCAGCCGAAGCGGTCGGCGATCTGCGCGGCAATCGGCACCCCCAGGATGGGCGCAGCAAAATAAGCAGAGGAGATCAGACCGATGGCGCGCCCGCGCACGTTGTAAGCGAACCAATCGGCAGCGAAGGTAATGGAACAGGTGGACAGCGTGCCGGCGGCCAAGCCCGTCAGCGCGCGCGCCAGCATTAGTTCACTCAGAGTACGGCTCTCGGCCGCCGCGCAGGAGGCCAAGGCAAAGAACGCCCCCCCGGCCAGCAGAAATCGCCGCCGACCGAAATGATCGGAGAGAGTCCCGGAAAGGAACGACGCCACCGCTGCCGCCAGGGAGTACACCACCACCAGCAAGCCCGCCGTCGAAAGGCTGATGCCGAACGATTTGACCAACGACGGCAAGAGCGCGGCGATCATCTGGTTATCCGCTAAACCCAGGAAGAGCAGCAGAAAGAGGTTGGCGATGACCAGAGAGTCCATAAATGAAAGGTGTCAGGTGTCAGGTGTTAAGTGCCAGGTGCCCGGATAAGACGAAATTCGAAACTCGCTAGTAAGCCAACGAGTTTCGATTTTCGAGTTTTGATTTTCGCATCTGGTACCTGACACCTGGCACCTGAAACCTATTACTCAAAGTGATGCAAGTCGAGCTTGATGGCCGCCTTGTCAGAGAAATCCATAACGCCGGCAGCGGCAATGCCGATGGCCACCACAATGGCATCGCTGATCTCATGCTTGGTGGCGCCCAACTCCAAAGCCTTCTTGATGTGTCCTTCCAAGCACCCCTCGCACTTCGCCATCAGGGAACAGCCGATGGCGATGAGTTCCTTGGTCTTCAAATCCAGCGCGGAGGAGGTGAAGTAACTTTCCTTGTAGAAAGAGAGGTAAATGTTGCGAATCCGCGGCTCGATCATGCTCATCGAAGCCGGGAGATTTTTCTTCTTGCCGGGCTTATCATCAGCCATACGAAATCCTCGTTCCTGAGATTTGTTCGATGAAATGCAGAGATTCTATAGACGAATCACCCGCGCGACTCGTTTCTAGTCGCCCCGAAATTCCTGCTTTAGAAAAGAAACGTCCGATCCGTAAATCCGAATTCGGGGTCCGGCGCAAACCGGGCAATCCCGGCTGGATCGTCCCTCACCCGGGAACAACCCCTTCATGAGAGCACCGACGCGTGCTCCACTGACTCCGCCGGAAATGTGGTGACCAATTCCGGGATCTCGAAACGGATGGCGGTTCCCTTCCCCGGCTGGCTATCAATCTTCAACAGGAAATCTTGCCCGTAGACTACCTTGAGCCGCTCCCGCACGTTGCTGATGCCGATCCCGCTGCCATAGACTTCCGCCTGCCGATGCTCGGGAATGCCCACCCCGTCATCGATAACTTCCACAATCAGGCGGCCATTGCTAAGCTGTGCCCGCAGGGTGAGGGCGCCGCCTTCGACCTTCGGGGCGATGCCGTGCCGCAGGGCGTTCTCCACCAGGGGTTGCAGAATCATGCTAGGCACGACCATGTCCAACGTCGCCGGATCGATCTCCTTACGGATTCTCAGCTTGTCGCGTCCGAAGCGTACCACTTCGATATCCAGGTAGTCGTCGATGAACTCCAACTCCTGCCGGAGGGGCGAGAAATGAACCTGAGCTTTCAAACGGCGGCGCAAGATGTTCGATAGCTTGAGCAGCACGGTGCGCGCCATGTCCGGATCAAAGCGAATCAGCGAAGATATGGTATTCAGAGTATTGAAGAGAAAGTGGGGATTGATCTGGCTGACCAGCGCGTCCATGCGCGCCTGAAGCAGCGCTTTCTCCTGTTCCACCAGCTTGCGGTCGATGCGCGTCGTGTTCCATATTCTCACCGGCAAGCTCACGCCAATCAAGGTAGCCAGAACGATCAGGACGCGTGTCCAGAAATGCGGTGAACTCGGGTAAAACAAGGTGCCATGGGCGATCGGCCCCACCACCAACATGCGAAACACTTCCAGGATAATACAAATCAGCAAGAAGAGGACTTGCCAGTCAATGGCCGGATGCTTGAATCGCTGCTTGATGGATCGGTAAAGGCTCAGATCAAATGAAGGCGAGAATTTCCAGATCTCCTCCTTATCGGGACACACCCAGCGAGCCGTTCCGGCGGCCACCGCATAAAGCGTGGCCATCAGTGGAGCCAGAAGCTCAGGGCGGTAATACGGAATCAGCCAAGCCGGGGCGGTCTGTACAAGAGCCGGAAATAATGACAACACGGCGACCCACAATGCAACCAGCAGAATCGGCAGGTTGACAATCAAAGCCACCGCCAAGCCCACAATCGTCCCACCCAACAATCCCGCCACCACCGTCACTTCCAAACTGAGATCGGCGGTAGGGTAAGGGGCCAGCAAGCGGGCCAACACACCCACCATGAACGGGAGGCCCAGAAAAGCTGCAAATTGGATTTTTTCGCGGGGACCGCGCTGCTCAATCAGCAGCAGACGGCGGAACATGCTAAAGCGCGCAATAAAACCCGCCAGCAAGGCCATGACCGCCAACTTGATCAGCAAGTCAACGACGGTGAAAGGCGCGGGATTGTGGGCAACGAAGTTCATGGATCGACACAGGAGTCAGGAGCCAGAAGCTAGGAGTTAGAAGCTAGAAGCTCGAATTCAGGCGTTGGAAGCGGGAATGGGCATGGACAGTCCCCCAGAGGTAGCCATTCCCACCCCTGTTTCCTAGGTTCTAACTTCTAGCTTCTAACTTCTAGCTCCATCTCCTGCCCCCCCCACCCACAAAGTGTACCACTTCCAATTGATCGCCGGGTTGGAGGAGCGCCTCGGCCCAGGTGGATCTTGAGGCGATCTGACGGTTGCGCTCCACCGCCACTCGATCCGCGGGCAGATTCAACCAATCAAGTAGTGCGGCCAAAGTGAGGTTTTCCGGGACTTCGCGCTGTTCCCCATTGAGATAAATAATCATTCAGGAAGACTCCAAGTCAGGCGGGACCCACTTGTTGAGGAGCAGGTTTGATCTCACCTCCGCGGATGCGCGCGATGATCAGGCGATGCTGCTCTTCCAAACGACGTCTTAGTTTGTCGTCGGTGAAGTCGGACGAATCCAGCAAGTCCTGATAGGAACTCTTGAATTTGTGAATGACGGCGCCGCGCGTGTACACCGTGGTATCGATCCCCGCATCCTTCCGGGGTTCGGTCTGTATATGATAAACGACGCCCTCGTGTTTGATGTCAGTGTTAAACCCCATCACCATGCCATTTTCCCCGCGACCAGGAGATCCCCTGATCCAATGAGCCTGATGTTACTGGCTCCCTCCCTTTCAGGCAAGAAAAAACTTGACACTACTTGGACCCGGCCCGTATAGTTTTCTGTTAGGGCAAGACACATCAAAGTCCTCCTAAGTGACTGTAATGGCTGGAGTTTACATCCCACTATTGGCGCATTTTCTAGCTGTCGTGGCGCTTGCCGGCGGCATGTTGGGCTTGTCTTGGTGGGTGGGAGTGAAGCGCCCCTCGAAGGAAAAACTGGCTCCCTATGAGTGCGGCAGTCCCCCCGTCGGCGATGCGCGCGGAGTTTTTTCCGTCAGCTTTTATCTGATCGGGATGCTCTTCATCCTGTTCGACGTCGAAGCCGTGTTCCTTTACCCTTGGGCGGTCGTTTTCAAAAGCCTCAAGTGGTCCGGTTTCATTGAAATGACTCTGTACATCGCCATCTTGCTGGCGGGCTATATTTATCTGTGGAAGAAAGGGGCTCTCGACTGGACCCGGTGAGGATCGGGGGATCCGGTGATCCGGTGATCGGGTGAGCAACGGCATCGGGTGATCCGATGATCGGGTGATCGGGAGATCGGGTGATCCGGTGAACAAAACCATCGGGTGATCCGGTGATCCGATGATCGGGTGAGCAACAAACCACGTTACTCCAGTTTGATCTTTGTTCACCGGATCACCCGATCTCCCGATTACGTGCTCACCCGATCACCGGATCACCCGATCTCCCGATTACCCGATCACCGGATCTCCCGATCACCCGATTCCTTATGGCCGATCTTGAATCCAATCTTGCTCTCAAGAAACTCCGGGACTTTGACCCGGAGGTGGTGGAAGACGCGCGCCTCTTCCGCGACGAGGTGACTCTCTATGTTCACCCCGCGCATTTCCTTCGTGCCTGCGAGTTTCTACGGGATGAACCCGGCCTGAAGTTCAGTTTCCTCGCGGACGTCACCGCCTTGGACCTTTACCCCCAGGAGCCGCGCTTTGAGGTTGTGTACCACCTGCTCTCCCTTGAGTCCGCCGAGCGCTTGCGCCTGAAGGTTCGTGTGGGGGGTGAGAATCCGCGTTTCATCACCGCCATCCCCGTTTGGCCCGCGGCCAATGCGTTTGAGCGCGAGGTCTTCGATTTATTTGGAATGGTCTTTGATGGCCATCCCTTCCTTCAACGCATACTGATGCCGGATGAGTGGGAAGGCCACCCCCTGCGCAAAGATTATCCCGTGGAGGGGTATCGCTAGATGCCCGTAACGCTGGAGAGAATTCCGGGCAAGGAAGAACGGGTCATCCTCAGTATGGGCCCGCAGCATCCCTCCACGCACGGCGTGCTGCGCTTGGTGCTGGAACTCGAGGGTGAAACGGTCGTGCGCGCTATATACGACATCGGCTACTTGCACACCGGCTTCGAGAAGTCCTTGGAAAGCAAGACCTACTCCCAGGGAATCACCCTCACCGACCGCATGGATTATCTGGCGCCCCTTTCCAACAATCTGGGTTTCTGCCTGGCCACGGAAAAGCTGCTGGGTTTGGAGATCCCCCCGCGGGCCCAGTGGATTCGCGTGCTGCTGACCGAACTGACGCGCATTCAAAGCCACTTGGTGTGGCTGGGGACGCACGCCATTGACCTTGGCGCCATGTCCGTTTTCCTCTATTGCTTCCGCGAGCGCGAGGAGATCCTGCACATTTTTGAGGCCGTCTCCGGCCAGCGCATGATGACCAGTTACTTCCGCATTGGGGGACTGGCGCTCGAGCCGCCGCTCGGCTGGCTGAAGGGCGTGCAAAAGTTTGCCAAGAGTTTTCCCGCGCGCATCGACGAGTACGAAGCGCTGCTCACCCGGAACCCCATCTGGCTGCGCCGGACACAGGGAGTGGGATACATCTCCGCGCAGGATGCCATTGCCTACGGCCTTTCCGGCCCGTCGTTGCGCGGCTCCGGCGTCGATTGGGACCTCCGCAAAAGGCAGCCCTATTCAAGTTACGAGAAGTTTGAGTTCAAGGCGGTAAGCCGCCCGGAAGGCGATGTGTACGGGCGTTACCTGGCGCGCGTCGCGGAAATGCGGGAGTCGCTGCGCATCGTGAATCAAGCGATGGAAGGCCTGCCGGAGGGGCCGGTTAAAGCCGACGCTCCGCACATCGTGCTGCCCGAACGGGAGAGCATGAAGACCTCCATCGAAGCATTGATTTATCACTTCAAGATTGTGACGGAGGGATTCCATCCTCCCATCGGCGAGGTCTACCAGGCCATTGAATCGCCGCGTGGGGAACTAGGCTTCTACCTGGTCAGCGATGGTTCACCCAAGCCTTTCCGCTGCCATGTCCGCGCCCCTTCGTTCGCGAATTTGCAGGCCTTGCCGAAATTGATCGAAGGGCGATTGATCGCCGACGTCGTGGCGTGCATCGGAACGATTGATATTGTTTTGGGAGAAGTGGATCGATGATGAGAAGGCCGAAACTCGAAACTCGAAATTCGAAAATCGGGGCGAGTTTCGATTTTCGAGTTTCGAGTTTCGGCATTTTACTCAACCAAGATGCTCTCTGAATCCCTGTTGAAAAAATTCGACCAACTCATCGCGCGCTATCCCCTCAAGCGCTCGGCCATGGTTCCTTTGCTGCTCTATGCCCAGGATGAAATCGGCCACGTGAGCGAAGAGGTCATTACCGAGGTGGCGCGGCGCGTGGACGTGCGGCCCATCGAAGTCGTGGAGGTCGTCGGTTACTACTCGATGCTCCACCGCCAACCCGTGGGCAAGCACCATGTTCAGGTGTGTACCAACATCTCCTGCATGTTGCGCGGGGCCGACGAGGTTTTCGACCATTGCTGCAAGAAACTGGGAATCAAGAACAAACAAACGACCCCGGACGGCCTGTTTTCACTTGAAGAAGTCGAGTGCCTGGGGGCGTGCTGCGGCGCCCCCGCCATGCAGGTCAATTATGATTTCTATGAAAACCTGACGCCGGAAAAGATCGACACGTTGATTGAGGGATTGAGGAAGAAATAACCGAGAACGAATTAGAAGCTAGAAGTTAGAAGTTAGGAGCTGGAACGCACATGAATCTTCCTCCGGCAAAAAGTTTTGAGGATCTTGTAGTCTGGGGCAAAGCACATGAGTTTGTATTGGAAGTATATAAGTTGACGGCTTCCTTCCCGAAGCAGGAGACGTATGGGCTGTCGAGCCAGATGCGCAGAGCAGCAGTTTCCATACCTGCAAATATTGCAGAAGGATTCCGAAAACGCGGAAAGCCGGATAAGGCACGCTTTATGAATATAGCGGAAGGATCTGTGGACGAAAGTCACTATTACCTGATTCTGGCGCGAGACTTCGGGTATGCCGAAACCGGATCCCTCATGAACGCGTTGAACGAAGTCAGCCGGCTCCTAGGTTCATATGCCCGAGCAATTCTGGCTTCGAGCAATTGAGAAAGAAGTTAGAAGCTAGAATCTAGAAGTTAGAAGCGACATGTTAGAAAGCCGAGATTCTAACTTCTAGCTTCCAGTTCACACTAAGAAAGATGTTAGAAGCTAGAACCGAAAAGTTAGAAGCGACAAGTTAGAAGGCCGGGATTCTAACTTCTAGCTTCTAACTTCTAGCTTCCAGTTCCCAACTGCTACCTACTGACTATGCCGACTTACAACAACCCGATGGGCAATAGCCCCCTGGAAGTGAAGGTGATCAGCAAGCGTTTCGGCTTGCGCAACTCCACTTCCCTGGACGTCTACGTGCAACATGAAGGCTATCAGGCTTTGAAAAAAGCCCTGGCCATGAAGCCCGAAGACGTCATCAATGAAGTGAAAAACTCGGGCCTGCGGGGACGCGGCGGCGCGGGTTTCAACACCGGCATGAAATGGAGTTTTGTCCCCAAGCAATCGGCCAAGCCCAAGTACGTGGTGTGCAATGCCGATGAGAGCGAGCCCGGCACGTGCAAGGATCGCCCGCTGATGGAGTACGACCCGCATCAGCTCATCGAAGGGATCATCATCGCCGGCTATGCCATCCAGTCCCACCAGGGATTTATCTACATCCGCGGCGAATATCGCTACCTGCTTGACATCATCGATCGCGCGTTGGCGGAAGCCTACACAGCCGGTTACCTGGGAAGAAATATTCAGGGCTCGGGGTTCGATTTCGAGCTTTGCACGCACACGGGAGCAGGCGCTTATGAGTGCGGCGAAGAAACCGCTCTGCTGAATTCACTCGAGGGCCTGCGCGGTTACCCCCGCATCAAGCCGCCCTTCCCCGCGGTTGTTGGATTGTACGGCGGGCCGACCGTTATCAACAACGTGGAAACGCTTTCCAACGTTCCCCACATCCTCCTGAACGGAGCGGAGTGGTACTCCAAATTGGGCTCGCCCAAGAATGGAGGGACGCGGCTTTTTTGTCTTAGTGGGCACATCATGCGGCCGGGTGTCTACGAGTTACCCATGGGCTTCCCGTTGCGCCGGATGATTGAAGAAATCGGCGGGGGTGTGCTGGGCGGCAAGAAGCTCAAAGCGGTGATCCCGGGAGGCTCGTCATGCCCGGTGCTGACGGCGGATGAAATCGACGTCGCCATGGATTACGATTCGGTGGCCAAAATCGGTTCGATGTTGGGTTCCGGCGGGGTCATCGTGCTGGATGAGGACACGTGCATGGCCAAAGTCGCGGGCCGTATCATGCGGTTTTACGCGCATGAATCCTGTGGCTGGTGCATTCCCTGCCGCGAAGGGACGTCCTGGCTGAAGCACTTGTTCGACCGCTTCCATGGCGGCAGAGCGCTGCCCGACGATCCTGACACGGCGCTCGACGTTTCTTACAATATCCTGGGCAAGACGCTGTGCCCCCTCGGGGATGCCGCGGCCATGCCGACCATCAGCATCCTGAAGAAGTTCCGGCACGAGTTCGAAGAGCATGTCAAACTCGGGTACTGCCCTTATGAGAAAGCCGCAGTGACGGCTTGAGAATGTTTCACACAGAGTTCACAGAGCGGCTTATTGATGAGATTATTGGAATCGTTCGGCACGGAGAACACGGAGTGCGCCTGCACAAATAGCGAGGACTCCCTCTGTGATCTCTGTGCAGTTCTCTCTGTGCCCTCTGTGTGAACCTCTTTTGTGTGAAATGTTTTTGCACCAAACGTATGGAAGAGCAAACGTCCAAATCGCCCTTCGTCATCCTGGACATGCCCCCTAAGGAGGAAAACCTTCATGTCCCGGGCCCGTACACCCGCAGCCCGAGCCTTTCTCCGCGCGTCAATCCCGCCGCCGAACCGGTAACCCTGACGATCGACGGCAAAGAAGTGAAGGCCCCTCCGGGGACGCTGGTGATTGAGGCGGCTAAACAAGCGGGCATTGAAATCCCCTCCTACTGCTATTATCCCGGCCTCACGCTTCAGGGCGCCTGCCGCATGTGCCTGGTGGCGATCGAAAAGATGCCCAAGCTTCAGACCGCCTGCACGACGATGGTGACCAATGGCATGGTGGTTCACACCGAGACCGAGGAAGTGAAGAACGCCCGCAAGGCCATGCTGGAGTTCCTGCTCACCAATCACCCGCTCGACTGCCCCGTCTGCGACAAGGGCGGCGAGTGCGAGCTTCAGGACGCGGTATTCCGTTACGGCGCGGCGGAGACGCGCTTCATGGAATCCAAGCTTCATCACGACGAGCGCCAATTTTCCAGTCTGGTCTACTACGACTGGCCGCGCTGCATCCTCTGTTACCGCTGCGTGCGCGTTTGCGACGAAGGCCTGGACGTGAACGCTTACGGCATCGGCTTCCGGGGCGCGCACAGTGAGATCATTCCCAACCAGGGCGAGAAGTTGGAGTGCGAAGAGTGCGGCATGTGCATCGACATTTGCCCCGTCGGCGCGCTCACCAGCGGCACCTACCGTTACAAAACCCGCCCTTGGGAATTGACCTATACCGGCACCATCTGCAACCACTGTGGGGATGGGTGCAAGACCACGCTGGCGGTTCGCAACAATCAAATCATTCGCGCCAACAATCGCGACCACTCCGGCTTCAATGGAGAGTTTCTGTGTGTCAAAGGACGGTTTGGTTGGGACTTCGTAAACCATGCCCAGCGCCTCACCGCACCGTTCATCCGCAAGAACGGCAAGCAGGAAACCGGCACCTGGGAAGAAGCACTGGGCCTCGTGGTGGAGCGCGTCACCGGCATTCTGAAGGCGCATGGGCCGGCGTCCATCGCCGTGATCGGCTCCAATCGCACCACCAACGAGGAGAATTACCTGCTCGGCCGTTTTGCGCGCACGGTGCTCGGGACGAATAACCTTGACCACCATCGCACCGCCGACTTCCCTTCCCTGGTGGGGGCCTTAACCGCCGCCCAAGCCGACGGCCGGTACGCGACCATCGAGGACATTGGCGAAGCGTCGAGCCTTCTCCTGGTCGGCAACGACCCCACCCATCAGCATCCATTGATTGCTTATCAGATTCGGCAGGCGGTGCGCCTCCATGATGCGCACCTGTACTTGCTGAACAGCCACGAGATCAAGTTGCTGCGGCAGGCACGGCAAAGCGTCACCATCCCCGCAGGAGGAGAAGCGGAGGCGATTCGCGCCCTGGCAGGAAAACAATCCACGGCGTCGGATGAAATGGCAGCGATCACTAGCGAACTGGCCTCGCTCGGCGAAAAGCTGCGCAAGGAATCCGGCACCATCATCATTTTCGGGGACGAGATTCGCGGCCATGACGTGGCGGATCTGGTGCAGTGGGGACTGACGCTTCCCGGTCGCACGCGCTTCATTGCGCTCGGCGATTATGCCAATTCCCGAGGCGCCGCGGACATGGGACTATTCCCCGACGTGCTGCCCGGCTATGCAGCGCTGTCCGACGTCGCCGCGCGCGAGCGCATGGAATCCACCTGGCAAGCGCGAATTCCCACGGCGCCGGGCCGCAATATCCGCTCGATCCTCGAAGGCGTCAAGTCTGGCGAGATCAAAGCACTGCTGGTGTTTGGCTCAAACCCCGCCAAGACATTCCACCTCGCCAAAGAAAATCTGGGCAAGCTGGATTTCTTAATGGTGGCGGAGTTGTTCCCGACGGAAACCACCGAGGCCGCCCATGTGGTTCTGCCGGCCACCACCTTCGCGGAAAAATCCGGTACGGTGACGAACACTTGCGGACAGGTGCAGATCCTGAAGAAGACCATGCGCAAAGCGGGCACGCGCAGCGACCTTGAAATCCTGCTGGCGCTGGCGAGAATGCTGGGCCAAACGTGGAGCTACCGCTCTTCTGAGGACGTACTCCGGGAAATTATTGCCCGGGCGCCGGGCTACGCAATCGCGCTGCCCAGCTTGCTGGCGGGCCGCGCCGTGCCCACGCAGCCGGCCGGCATACCTCCCGCGCTTGCCAGCCGCGATTTGATTTTTTCATCCCGAGATTCGCTGTTCACATCAGGAACCGTAAGCCGTTATAGTTGGGCGCTGAATTCGGTGGACGAAGCCAAGAAACCTCATGGGCACATATTCTGACACGGCAGTACTCGTCCTCATTGCGGTCGTGAAGATTGTGGTGGTCCTCACCGTCTTGCTGACCGCCGTCGCCTACGTGACGTGGCTGGAGCGCAAGGTGGTGGCGCACATCCAATCGCGATGGGGACCTTACCTGGTGGGTCCGCATGGCTTGCTGCAACCCGTGGCGGACGGCGCGAAGTTCATTCTTAAAGAAGATATCATGCCCGCGGAAGCCGATAAGGTCATCTATTGGCTGGCGCCCTTCCTGGGTTTTGTGCTGGCGTTTCTTTCCATTGCCGTCATCCCCTTTGGTGAAGGCTTCACCGTTCACGGCCATCCGATCCAGTTTCAAATAACCGACTTGAACGTCGGCCTGCTCTTTGTTTTCGCCGTCACTTCCCTGGGCGTGTATAGTATTGCGCTCGCCGGATGGTCCTCCAACAGCAAGTATCCGCTCTTGGGCGGGCTGCGGTCGTCCGCGCAAATGATCAGTTACGAGTTGTCACTGGGCCTCGCGGTGATTGGCACACTCATGATGGCCAGCACGCTTAGCCTGCGCGGCATTGTTGACGCGCAAAGCGGTTTCTGGCATATCGCCGGCGTCAACACCTGGGTGCCCCATTGGTATGTCTTTGCCCAGCCCATCGGCTTTTTCGTATACTTCACCTCGGCGATTGCGGAAACCAATCGCGTGCCCTTTGACCTGCCCGAGGGCGAAACGGAGTTGGTGGGCGGATTCCACACCGAATACAGCAGCATGAAATTCGCCATGTTCTTCATGTCGGAGTACGCCAACATGGTTACGGTCTCCTGTCTCGCCACCCTGCTGTTCTTTGGCGGTTGGCACGGCCCGGTGTTTGGACCTAAAATCGTGCAGATCTTTCTTCCTGTCTTTTGGTTCTGCCTGAAGGTATTTTGTTTTATGTTCTTCTATATTTGGATGCGGGGAACGCTGCCGCGCTTCCGGTACGATCAGCTTATGTCCCTGGGCTGGAAATTCCTGCTGCCCCTGGGATTACTGAACATTCTGGTGACGAGTTTCGTGATTGCCTGGCGGGGGTGAAGGAAGAAGCTGGAAGTCAGGAGCTAGAAGCTAGAAGGTCGCTGTATGCGCTCCCATAGCTCCTAGCTTCTAAATTCTAGCTTCTAGATTCTGCTCTTATGTCCATTCTCTTTTACATCTTCGCTGCCGTAACCATTTTGGCCGCACTCAATGTGGTGCTGCAACGCACTCCGGTTTACAGTGCGCTTTCCCTGATTGTGGTGCTCTGCTCGCTGGCGGGTGTGTACCTTCTGTTGGGCGCGGAATTCTTGGCGGTCCTTCAGGTCATCGTTTACGCTGGCGCCATTATGGTGTTATTCGTCTTCGTCATCATGCTGCTTAACGCCGGGCGCGAAGTTCCGAGCCATCGAAGCCGTTTAGTCAAATGGCTCGGCGCACCCCTGATCGGCGCCTTCCTGGTGGAAATGCTGGTGGTGATCTGGGACCAGTTTCCGCCCACATCCGCGGTTTCCCCGGCGCACCTCGACGGAAGCCCTGCGGCGATTGGCCACTTGCTCTTCCGGAATTATGTGTTGCCCTTCGAGGTGACTTCGATCTTGATTCTGGTGGCAGTGCTCGGCGCGGTGGTTTTAGCCAAGAAGGAATTCTGAATGGTTCCGCTCTCCCATTATCTGGCGCTCAGTGTTATTCTCTTTGTCATTGGCGCCGCTGGATTCATCTTTCGGCGCAACATCATTACCGTTTTCATGTGCATCGAATTGATGCTCAACGCGGTCAACCTGGCGTTCATGGCCTTTTCGCGATTTCGCGGGAATCTGGATGGCCAGATCTTTGTGTTCTTCGTCATCGTGGTGGCCGCCGCCGAAGCGGCCGTGGGACTGGCGGTTATCATTGCCTTGCACCGCAATCGTGCATCGCTGAATATCGAAGATGTGGATTCGATGAAGATGTAGGGCCGAACGGCGTTCGGCCCTGGGCCAGCGTCGCTGACCCCTGCGGCAGCCGGCAAGATGCCGGCGCTACATGCATATGAACCTGGAAATCCTACTCCTCCTCATGGTGCTGCCCCCGCTCGTGGGCGCGGCCCTCAATGGCATCCTGGGCCGCCGATTTTCGCAGGCCACCGTCTCCCTCATTGGATGCGGCGCGGCAGGGCTTTCCATGGTTTTCGCGCTTCTCACGGCATGGGTCTACTCGAATTCCGCAAGCCAACCAGCGCCTTTCACCCACGCCTACTTCACCTGGATCCAAGCGGGCGAGTTGCGCGCGGAATATGCCCTGTATTATGACCGGCTGACTCTGATCATGACCCTTACGGTCACCGTGGTCGCTTTCCTGATTCACCTTTACTCGCGCGGGTACATGGAGCATGAAGGCGGTTACTACCGCTTCTTCACTTACATGAACCTTTTCCTCTTCATGATGCTCACGCTGGTAACGGCCGCCAACTATCCCTTGATGTTTGTGGGCTGGGAGGGCGTCGGGCTCTGCTCCTACCTCCTCATTGGCTTTTACTTTAAGAAGAAATCCGCCGCCGATGCCGGCAAGAAGGCCTTCATCGTCACCCGCATTGGGGATGCAGGCTTCACGGTGGGCGTGGCTCTGCTGTTCTGGACTTTTCACTCGCTGGATTTTCAGACGGTCTTCGAGCGCGTTCGAGATTTGCCCCCAGGCCAGTTCGAAAGTGCACTAACGGCCGTGGGGCTCCTCCTTTTCCTGGGCGCGGCCGGGAAATCCGCGCAGCTTCCCCTTTACGTCTGGCTCCCCGATGCGATGGAAGGTCCCACGCCGGTGAGCGCCTTGATTCATGCCGCCACCATGGTTACGGCGGGCGTATACCTTGTCGCAAGGTCGAGCATCATTTACGCCCATGCTCCCTCGGCACTGGTGGTGGTGGGCTTGGTTGGTTGCCTGACGGCGTTCTATGCAGGAACCATTGCGCTGACTCAGAACGACCTGAAGCGCATGCTCGCTTACTCGACCATCAGCCAGCTCGGATACATGTTCCTGGGCTGCGGCGCGGGCGTGTTCGCGGCGGGCATTTTCCATCTGATGACCCATGCGTTTTTCAAATCGCTGCTCTTCCTGGCAGCCGGCAGTGTGATGCACGCCATGAGCGGCGAACTCGATATGCGCAAGATGGGCGGGCTGCGGCACAAGTTGAAAACGACCTACGCGACGTTCCTGATTGCGACGCTGGCGATCTCAGGAGTCCCCCTGTTTGCCGGTTTCTTCAGCAAGGATGAGATTCTGGCGGGGGCTTACGAAGGCCCTCTCGGCAGACCCTGGCTGTTCTGGCTGGGGACCTTCAGCGCCGGCCTCACCGCTTTCTACATGTTTCGCGGCCTTTCGATGACCTTTTATGGGGAATCCCGGGTCGAGCCCGACATCGAGCACCACCTGCACGAAAGTGGTTACAAGATGACGATCCCGCTGATGGTGCTGGCGTTCTTTTCCATCGTGGCGGGATGGGTGAGCTGGCCCAAAGCCTGGCACGGCAGTGAGGCCTTCGATCGCTACCTCGATCCGGTTTTCGGCCCGGCCACCGCGGCATTGCGCAACGTTTCTCCCGAGCATGTGGGTGGCCTCAGTCCCGGGGCATTGATGGGATTCTCCATCCTCGCGGCCGCCATCGGTATTGGGATCGCACTCTGGTGGTATTTGAAGTCGACGGACATTCCGGAGCAATTGGCCGAGCGATACGCCGACCTCTACCGAATTCTGACGCACAAGTATTACGTGGACGAATTTTATAACTGGCTCATCGTGCGCCCGCTGTGCATCGTTTCCGACAAGTTCCTGTGGCGGGTTGTGGACGTGCGCGCCATCGACGGCGTCATGGTGAATGGCGCCGGCGAAACCACGGCCAGCGTGGGCGGCGTCTTGCGGCGAATTCAATCCGGCAACATTCCCAGTTATGCCGCCTGGGTCCTGCTGGGCGCAGTTTTGTGGCTATTGTACATTTTCTCGGCTCACAGCTAACAGCCGACAGTCAACAGTAACTGTCTGCCGATAGCTGTTGGCCGTAAGCTGTCAGCCAATCGCGACGTTACGTTTTCAACTATCGACTATTGACTTTTGACTCTCAACTGCCTTATGTCCTGGTACTTTGCACATCTACTCACGATGGTAACTTTCCTCCCCTTGCTGGGCGCGGTCGTCATTGCTCTTCTCGGGCGCGAACGGACATCATCCATCCGCTGGGTGGCGCTCCTGTTTTCCCTCCTCAGCTTCCTGATATCCGTCTGGCTCTATGCCCAATTTGCCCCCCAGCGCAGCGGCATGCAATTCGAGGAAATGCGCGCCTGGATGCTCTCACCCCCGGTCAATTACCATCTGGGAGTCGATGGCCTCAGCGCCCTCATGATCCTGCTCACCGGATTCCTGACCCCGCTTTCGGTGCTGGTTTCCTGGAAGAGCATCACCCATCGGACGAAGGAGTTTTTCATCTTCCTGCTGGCTTTGGAAACAGGAATGATGGGAGTGTTTGCCTCCCTCGACCTCGTCCTCTTCTTTGTGTTTTGGGAAGTGATGCTCATTCCCATGTATTTCCTGATTGGCATCTGGGGCCACGAGCGCCGCGTGTACGCTGCCATCAAATTTGTGCTCTTCACCATGGTGGGCTCGGCCTTGATGCTCACTGGAATTATTTATCTTTACAACGTCACGGGCACCTTTGATTTGCCCCGAGTGCTGGAGCACCTGGTAACGTTTTCCGCGGTTTCGCCGCAAGCGGAACGCTGGCTCTTTCTGGCGTTCTTCATCGCTTTTGCCATCAAAGTTCCGCTTTTCCCCTTTCATACCTGGCTGCCCGATGCGCACGTGGAGGCCCCCACGGCGGGCTCCGTGATCCTGGCGGGAGTTCTTCTTAAAATGGGGACGTACGGCATGTTGCGCTTCTGCCTGCCGCTCTTCCCCGATGCTTCGCGCGAGTTTGCGCCGGTCATTTGCGTCCTGGCCATCGTGGGAATTATTTACGGCGCCCTCGTCGCCATGGTGCAACCCGACTTGAAGAAACTCGTGGCTTATTCCTCCGTCGCCCATTTGGGATTCTGTGTGCTGGGGATTTTCGTGTTCCGGCCGGAAGCCATCGAAGGCGCTATCTATCAAATGTTCAGCCACGGCGTTTCGACGGGGGCTCTGTTCATGCTGGTGGGGATGCTCTACGAGCGGCGCCACACGCGCCTGATCAGCGAGTTCGGGGGCCTGGCCACTTCCCTGCCCGTCTATAGCACGTTCTTCCTCATCGTGGCATTAGCCTCTCTGGGCCTTCCGCTCCTGAATGGCTTCGTGGGAGAGTTTCTGATTATCGTCGGTTCATATTACCGCCACGCAGCTTACACGGCCTTCGCTTCTGCCGGGGTGGTGTTGGCGGCCGTTTACCTGCTGTGGATGTATCAGCGCGTGTTTTACGGTGAGATTACCAACGAGAAGAACCGCAGCCTGCCCGATTGCGACCTTCGCGAGAAGTTGATCCTGACCATCATGGTGGTCGTCATCGTGGCCATGGGAGTTTATCCCCAGCCTTATTTGCGGCGCATGGATCGGGGTGTAACCGCCATCATGCTGCGCCTTGACAGGCACTCCCTGCTCATGACCCGGGCGCCCTTTCCCCAAGGGAGAGGGCTGGAAATCAAAAAGCCCGGCGCGCCCATCCTCCTACTGCCGACTGTCCACCGCTTACTGCCTACAGCCTCTGGGGGGGGTGGCCGATGATCACCCTTCAGCCCGTCGACATGATGCGGATTCTCCCGGAAATCATCCTTTGCGTCTTCGCGGTGCTGATCATGGTGCTGGAGCCGTTTGTCGGCACGGCCCAAAAGAAACTGCTCGGTTGGATGGCGTTGCTGGGGGTTCTCGCCGCAGGTGGCGCCATCGCCCGGCTTTTTCTCTATCCCTGGCCGGGTATGGGACCCGCCTTTGGCGGAGCCGTGGCCGCCGATGAATTCGGCTTCTATTTCATCTATTTGTTCTTGCTGGTGGCCGCGCTGGTCATTCTGGGCTCCATGGATTATCTCGAACGCGACCACGCCCAACACGGAGAGTTCTACGCCCTGGTGCTGATGGGAACGGTGGGGATGTGCTTTATGGCGGCCTCCACGGACCTCATCATGATTTTCCTGGGGCTGGAGATTTCCTCCATCGCCACCTACATCCTGGCCGGCTACCGGCGGGCCGACCGCCTTTCCAACGAAGCCTCGCTGAAGTACTTTCTGCTGGGATCATTTGCCACCGCGTTTTTGCTCTATGGAATCGCCTTTGTGTACGGTTTGACGGGAACCACCAACCTCGTGGGAGCGAGCGCGCAGCTCGGCGGGCCCGCGCAATGGACGGCGTTCGCGCAGGTAGCCTTGATCCTGATGTTTGTCGGCCTGGCCTTCAAACTCTCCACCGCCCCCTTCCAAATCTGGACGCCCGACGTTTATCAGGGCGCGCCGGCCCCGGTCACCGCATTTCTTTCCGTGGGCCCCAAGGCCGCGGCCTTTGCGGTTCTTCTGAGGGTTTTCCTGGGGAGCTTTGCTTCGGCAAGCGCCTTCACCTTCTGGATTCTGTGGGTCTCCGCGGCCCTCACCATGTGCGTGGGCAATCTGGCGGCGCTGTGGCAGGGGAACGTCAAGCGGCTGCTCGCCTATTCCTCCATCGCTCATGCCGGTTATGTGCTGGTAGGGGTAGCGGCGGGGGGATCGCGCGGAGTATCCGGCGTCATGTATTACCTGGCGGCCTATGCGCTGATGAATGTCGGAGCTTTTCTGCTGATTGCGCATTTGGCCGGCGCGGGCGAACGTCTTGTCCAGATCGAGGACTACAAAGGGCTGGCCTATGCACGGCCCGCGGTGGCCGCGTGTCTTACCGTGTTCTTCCTGTCGCTTGCCGGATTTCCCACCACGGCGGGCTTCCTCGGAAAGTTCTATATTTTCCGGGCCGCCATCCACTCGCACTTGATCGGCCTCACCATCCTGGCGCTGCTCAACAGCGTGGTCTCGGTCTATTATTACTTTAAGATTATCGTCGCGATGTATATGGATGAAGGGAAGACCGAAGCTGCTGAAACCGTCTTGCCTTGGCCGGTGCGCGCTGCCTTGGCCGTCAGCATTCTGGGCACATTCGGCCTTGGCCTGGCGCCGAACGGCCTCATGGGCCTCAGCACCCTGGCCACGCTGCCGCTGCTCAAATAATGACCCGTTTACATCGAAAAGGCACGTGCGCAAGACCTAACAAATGCGCCCCCGCGATTGCCCTTTCTTGGACTTCATGTCATACTACGTAATATCACTACTATGTGGGTGAAGCATGGAAAAGGTCGTTTCTGCCGCTGATGCAAATCGTAAGTTCTCCAGGCTTCTCCGCGCGGTTCGCGAAGGGGGAAGTTATGTGGTGACCTCACACGGGAAGGCGGTTGCCAGAATTCTGCCGGTCATCCATGAAGACGGCGTGACGCGTGGCGCCCGAGCCGCACTAGTGAAAAGATTGCGGTCTCAGGCCGTTGTCAACATCGGCCGCTGGAGCCGGAGTGAGCTGTACGAGGATTAATCGTGAGGGTGGCACTCGACACCAACATTCTGGCATATGCCGAAGGCGTAAACGGGGTCACCATGAAGCGGGCGGCGCTCGAACTCGTCGAGAAGTTGCCGGCCGGCACTGTGCTGTTACCTGTCCAGACGTTGGGTGAGTTGTTCAATTTACTCGTGCGCAAGGCGAAATGGCCACCCGCAAAGGCCCGCAGCGCCATCCTCAGTTGGCAGGACGCTTTTCCTCTGACGCATCTTCCTTTTTGTTTTAGGCGGGATATTTTATCGAACTGCTTGGGATGATGGCAGTTGCGCGTTGTCTTGGACGTCGAGCTCCTGACTACATAGTCGGCAGGGTGACGCCGAGTGCCTTGAGAATTTCTTGCTGGCGGGCGTCCGGTTGAGGCAGCTTGGTCAGCGTGGTTTTCTCATCGACCGGGTAGTGCAGCAGGCACAGGCGGGTCAAGGCCCGCAGCGCATCCGGCAAGGTGATGGCGTCGGCCCGAGTCTCGGTGGTGCCAAAGGCCGCTCGTAATCGCCGCTCCATCTCACGACTGACTTTCAAGGCCAGCAGGCAGCAGAACACGTGCCCCCGCGTGCGGCTCTCTTTGCGCACCCAGACGGGCCGCACCTCCAGCAAGCCCGTCTTCAGGGTGCGAAAATCGCGCTCTACCTTCTGGAGCGAAACATAGCTGTCATGCACTTGCTGGGCGCTCATCGCGGCGGGGGCCACGTCGGTGGTCACCACATAGCAGCCTGCCAACTCCAGCGCCCGGTCGATCGCTGCTTCGTTCCTTTGCAACTTCAACTGCGTGCCTTCGAGCGGGATTTCCACCAGGCCCGTCAACTTGTGCCGCTCGACCCAGGCTTGCATCGCCCGTTGGCCCGCTTCCGGCTGGCAGCGGGGGTGGGTGCGCACCTGCTCGTTGCGCGCCTGGATCTGGGCTTCCAGCTTCGTCAGTTTGTCGTCCAGGCGATGCTGCTCGCGCTGTGCCTCCTGCGGATTCCGGCGCAGGATATAGCGCACGCCCTCCGCTTCCACTTCCGAGACGGTCTCACTGAACAGGTTCAACTGCAAGGTTCCTTGGGCCAGCAGCCGGCGAACCTGCGGGTCGGTCAAGGCCGTGATATAGCGCAACCCCGCTCCCGTCAGCGCTTGCTTCCCCTTACTTTTCACCATCCCCCGGTCCCCCACGAAGACCAATTCCTCCACCCCGAATTGTCCCTGCAGAATCTGGATCTGTTCTACCACGGTGGTGGGATCACTGCGGTTCCCTTCGAACACCCGCACGGCCAGCGGTTCGCCTGCCTCGTCCGCCAACAGGCCGATGACGATTTGCAACTTGCCCCGCTTTCCGTCGCGGTTGTAACCGTACTCCCCCAACTCGTTCTTCTCCCCTTCCAGATAACTGCTCGTCACGTCGTAGAGAAACAGCCGGGGCGGCTGGCCGCGTCGAGCCAGGTAGCGGCGATACAGGGTCTTTTCCATCTTCCCCTGACGAGCCGCCAAGTCATCCAAGGCGGCATACAGATCGTCCTCGTCGAACTTCCCCAGGCCCAGCACTTCGGCCACCGCCTGATCCTGGGCCCAGCGCACCGCGGAAAGGCGCGAGCCCTGGTGAGCGACACGGGCCAACACCAGGAACAGAGCGAGTTTCGCCAGCCGGCTATGACCGAGCGCGGCGCCGATGCCCAGAGCCTTGGCGATCTGCTTGAGCACGAACAAGAGGCCGAACACGCCTCCCAACTGAGGGGCCCGGGAGAGCTCGGCGGCCTGATCGAACTCGCCCCGCAACAGGCGGCGGAGGGCTTCGATGCGGGCGGGGAGCCAATGCGAGAGGTTGGCGAGGGTGCGGTTCTTAACCTTGCCGTGATGGCGAAAAGATTCGCGCAGGAGGATGGCGGGCGGGGAGTTGCGGTTAGGGACGGTTGTGATATACATGACTCCCGTATACCATCATAATCTAGCAATGTCAAGGACAATCTTCAATATACATGACTACACTATGATGCCCAAAAACAGGACAACCCCTCTCGATGCAAGGATTTTGAGTCAATCACTAGAAGGAAGATCCGTCTGATTGAAACCTCCGCGCAGGTGATGGTCGGGGCTGCAGATCTCTCCACCGATCATCAGCTCGCGATCTGGGACGCCGTCGTCTTCTCTGCTGCCGCAGAAGCCGGATGCCGCCTTCTCCTGTCGGAAGACTTGCATGAGGGCTTCACGTGGAGGGGAGTCACTGTCACGAACCCGTTCTCAGCCCACAAACATGAAGTGCTGGCAGGCTTGCTCGCAGGCGAGGCTGAATCCTAGTAAATATCAAGGGGAGGCCGAAGCCTCCCCCCGTATCCGAACTCGTGCATATTTCAATTAGATGACTTTGATGAAGATGATGGCGAAGGTGTAAAGCGCCATCGACTCGATCAAGACCAAGGCCAGGATCAGCGCGAACTGAATGCCCGCCCGGGCTCCCGGATTTCTCGCCAAGCCTTCGCACGCCGCCGACGCTGCTTTCCCTTGTGCGTAGCCGCAGCCCGCCGAAGCAATCGCCATGGCGAAACCGGACGTTAACGCCACCCAATTCACCCCGCCACCGGCGGCGGCCGTTCCCGTTCCCTGTGCGAATGCCGGCGCTGCAAGCAGCAGGCCCGCAATCGCTGTCAACCACATGAGTACGCTTCGTTTCACTTCTTTCTCCTTTAGCCCCTGCCCCGGAGGGAGGCTGAGGCCCTGATAAATTCCGCCAGGAGGTGGTTTCCTGCCACCCCTCGTGCAGGCAGGACTCACACTGGCGGTCTTACAAAAACCTCGAGCGGGCCCACCGGTCCACGGCCCGCCCAGACGTTTAGTGATCGGACGTAACCGCCATGCTGACATAAATCGCGGGTAGCAGCATGAAGATATACGCCTGCAAAGCCGAAACAAACAAATGCAAAGCCATGAACACTGCGGGAACACCGATCGGACTTATAGCCGCAAATACCTCGGCAGCTATTTTATGGTGTCCCAGCATTGCGGCAACGGCTGCCGGAATTGAGGTCATGAACACCGCTTCCAAAATATCTCCCACAAACATGTTGGCATAGAGACGGACGCTCAGGGAGAGAAGGCGGCCCACGTTCCCTACGACTTCAATGGGGAACATGATGATGGCCATCATCATAACCGGCCCGCACAAGTGCTTCAGATACCCCAGACCTCCCTGCTGACGGACTCCCTGAAAGTTGTAATAAAGAAACGCCGCGACCGCGCAGCCCAGCGTCACTTCGATATGCCCGGTAGGGGTCTGCAGAGTCGGAATCAACCCCAGAATATTGCAAAGGCCGATAAAGATTCCGAAGGTCCCAATCATGGAGAGATAACGCAACGAGCCATGTCCAATGATCTCCTCATCCATGTCGCGGACGAATTCCACTGCCGTCTCCATAATCTGCTGGAACTTACCCGGTGATTCCACGGAGAGTTGGGAGCGCAAAATAACTGCGCCCACCAAAATGACCATGGTCGCCAGAATCTCCATCGCCAGGTAATTGGGGATGGGATGAGCGGCATCGGCCGCGGGATGACCTAAACGAACCAGAAGGGCAGCCACCGGTCCGCCCAGGATTTTGTTCAGGATTGCTGTGAACCAAATTTCATGTTCCATAGTTGTTCCAACCATCGCGGAGCAAAACCAGCGCCTCGATCAGAACCCCGCCCACCGGCACAAACAAACCCGCCAGAATCGCCGTGAAGGGCAGCCAGCCCGATTTGTAAAAGAGGTAGACACCCGCAAACATCAAGGGATATCGGACGATTACCTTTGCGAGGGCAGATTTCGGCGGCCGCGCTCTTCCGGCGTTCACCAACGCTTCAACGATATGATGGAGCCAAAGATAATTCAGAATGCCAAGTCCCGAACCGACGGCAAAACCTGCGCCGAAACGTACATGGGTGGACAGCAGGATGCCGAGCGTCCCCGCACCGGCCAAGACGAGCATCCAGCGGGGCAGCCGCGCTTCAGCTTGCGCCGGATCCATCATGGGATTTATCTGCGTCATTGCGTTTTTCTATTCGGGTTAGAATTCGCAGGATATCGAGTATTCCTGCCCCCGCACCCCCCAAGCACAAGAGTAGCGCGAAGAGCGGTGAGGTGTGCAGCCATCGATCCAGAAGCCAGCCCAGCCCGAACCCGCCCACGGCGCCAGCAGGTATGATCAAGCCCAGACTGGAGTAATACCCAACTTGCTCCCATAGACTCATTCCCTTGCCTGGAGTCTTGAGCACAATCCCTCCCCCTCACGAGAAAAACGGCCGCACCGCCTCGCGCGCAATCACAATGATCGGTTGAGGAAAAATTCCGATCAACAAAGTCATCGCCAAGGTCACTCCCAGCGCCACGCGCAAGCCCAAACTGGTTGCCAGAGGCACCTCATCCAGAGGACGCTTCATAAACATGACGACCACAATCCGGAAATAATAGTACAGCGCCACCACGGAATAGCCAACCCCCAGCAGCGCCAAATAGTAATGTCCAGTTTCGATCAGCGAAAGAAAGATGAAATACTTACCGATAAAGCCTGCCGTCGGGGGAATTCCGGCCAAGGAGAGAAGGAAAATGAGCATCAGAAGGGCCAATCCCGGCGCGCGCGACATCAGGCCGGAAAGACTGTCGATTTCATCGCCGATGATATCCCTCCTCCGCATGATAATGATGACGGCAAAAGCGCCGAGATTCATGAAAGCGTAAACTATCAGGTAAATGACGATGGCCCGCAGCCCCTCACCGTTTCCATCCGCGGCGGCCACCAATCCCAGCAACAGGTAACCCACGTGCGCGATCGTGGAGTAGCCGAAAAACCTCTTAATGTTCGTCTGGGAAATCGCCGCGAGATTGCCCAGCGTCATGGTGGCGATGGCGACGCCGATGGTTAGGGCCTGCCACTCCGCTCGCAGCGGCCATAATCCCATGAACAGGATCCGGATGATAAACGCGAAGGAGGCAACCTTCGGCGCCACGGAGATGAAGGCGGTAATCGAGGTGGGCGCCCCTTCGTAAGCATCCGGGGTCCACTGGTGGAAGGGCACGGCGGCAATCTTGAAGTACATGCCCGCCAGTAAAGTAATGAGCGCCACCCAGGAGAGCGGGTCGGACGCCGGCCGGTCCCGGAGGCGTTCGGCGATGATGCTCAATTTCGTCGAGCCGCCGATTCCGTAAAGCAGCGACATGCCATAAAGAAGCAGGCCGGAGGAAAACGCGCCGAGCAGGAAAAATTTCACCGACGCTTCATTGGATCGCCGGCTGCCCCGCAGGAAGCCGGTTAGCACATACTCGCACAGGGCCATCAACTCCAGGGCAATGAAAAGAACGATCAGGTCGGCGCCCGAAACCATAAACATCATCCCCACCGCGGCAAAAAGGAGCAGGGCGTAATACTCTCCCAGGTTCGCTTCTTCAATCTCCAGGTACTTCACCGAAAGAAGAACGACGATGGCGGTGGCCAGCACGATGATGAATTTGGCGACCACGGCGAAGGCATCGAAGACGAAAGTGCCGTCAAATCCCAAATAGGCAGGTGGGACGAAGCGGAAATACCGGAACCAGAAAATCCCGAATTGCAGAAGCGCAAAACCCAACCCGATCAGGGCCAGCACCGCGTTGAGATACTTGTCGCGCTTATCCAGCAGGAAATCAAACAGCAGGACGGCCAAGCCGAACATGGTCAGAAGTATCTCCGGCTTGATGGCCTGATAATCCAGCGGATTGAAAAATGCGTTCCCCATTAACGGCCCGCTCCTCCCGCGGTGGCGGCCGCCGTAAGACCGGCTCGCACGGTCGCAGGCAAAGCCGGCGCCGCGCTCGCCGATTGCGGGGCCTTAAAGAAATTGGGATTCAGCCGCTCGACAATGGCATTCACGGGTTTATCCAGCACATTGAAAAAGGGCTTGGGATATACCCCGATCCAAAACGCCCAGATGATCAAAGGAACCAGCGTCATGATTTCCCGGAAGTTCAAATCCTTCAAGACCTGGTTCTTGGGATTGTCGCAGGCTCCAAACATCGTCCGTTGGTAAAGCCAAAGCATGTACGCAGCGCCCAGGACGATCCCCGTCACGGCCCATGCGGCCCAACGCCAGTTCGCCTCGTATGCGCCTTGCAGAATCGTGAACTCGCCGATAAAGCCGTTGAGGAGCGGCAAGCCAATCGAGGAGAGCATCACGATCATAAACAGCGTCGCGTAGATGGGCATGACATTCGAAAGCCCGCCCAATTCCTTGATCTCGCGCGTGTGGCGGCGCTCGTAAATCAGCCCGACGATCAAGAAGAGCGCCCCGGTAGAAATCCCGTGGTTGATCTGCTGAATCACACTTCCCTGCAAGCCGTGCGGGTTCAGGGCGAAAATTCCCAGAGTGCAGAATCCCAGGTGGCTCACCGATGAGTAGGCGATAAGCTTCTTCATATCCTTCTGCATCAGAGAGACGAGCGCCCCGTAAATGATGGCAATCAGCGACAGCACCACCATGACCTTCACCACCTTCGGATTGCTGCTGGCTTGCGGCAGGAGGGGCAGCGAGAAACGTATGAAACCGTAAGTGCCCATCTTCAGCAAAACGCCCGCCAGGATCACCGAGCCCGCGGTGGGGGCTTCGACGTGGGCGTCCGGCAACCAGGTATGGAAGGGGACCATCGGCACCTTGATGGCGAAACCGATGGCGAAAGCGATGAACACCCAAATCTGCATTTGCAGCGGCCAGGCACTGGTGTGCTTCATCAGTTCAATGAGGTCAAACGTATGCCCGCCGTTGGGCAGCGTATAGTTGAAGTAAAGCGTCAGGATTCCGAGCAGCATCAGGACGGAGCCGGCCAACGTATAGAGAAAGAACTTGATGGCGGCATAAAGCTTGCGCGGCCCGCCCCAGACTCCAATGATGAAGTACATCGGAACCAGCATGACTTCCCAGAACACGTAGAAGAGGAAGAAATCGAGCGACATGAAAACGCCGAGCATACCCATCTGGAGCAGCAGGAACATGGCGTAATATTCCTTCACGCGCTCCTGGATGGCTGTCCAAGACGAGAGGACGGAGAGAAAACCCAGCACCGTGGTCAGCATGATCAGCAGAAAGCTGATCCCATCGACTCCCAGATGGTATTGCGCCCCGATGGAAGGGATCCATTCGTGCAGCTCAATGAATTTGAATTGCTGAGCCGGGGTCTCACTTGAGAACCAGAAGACCAGGGGCAACGAGGCGAGGAAGTCCACAAACATTACCACGTTCCCCCACCACCGGATCGCCTGCTTGTTCTCCCCGGGGATGATAAAGAGCGGAATCATCCCCACCGCCGGGATGAAGAGAATGATGCTCAGAATGTGGTCGTGAAAGAACGCCATCGTTGACCTCGAATAAGCAGGAACTAGGATCTGACAGTAGGGGTACGGCTTGCCGTACCCTCTTCATTTTTGTCGCGCGACTGAACTAAGAGGGTACGGCAAGCCGTACCCCTACGCCTGACTCCTGGCTCCTTAGTGAAACACATAGTAAAGCATGAACGCCATAACGCCCAGGGTGATGAACCAGGCATAATTCTGCACCAGGCCCGTCTGCACGATCCGCGCCGGCCAGCTCAAGATCTTCACAAAGAGGGCCATGACATTCACCAAGCCGTCGACGACCCAGGAATCCCACAAGCGCGAGAGTTCGCCGGTCATGCGCGTGACCCAGCCCACACCGTTGACGCCACCATCTACCACCCCCAGGTCAAATGCGGCCAGCCCACTGCCCAGGTCTTTGACGCGGTTTACGAAAAGGGCATCATAGATTTCGTCAATATAATATTTGTGGAGCAGAAGATTGTAAAAGCCCCCCGCCGCGGCCGCCACGCGATCGGAAAGCTTTGGCTGCTGAACGTACATCCGGTAGGCAATCGCGATGCCGACAAGCGCCGTCACCACCGAGAACCCCATGAGGAAATACTCCCAGCTCGGTCCGTATTCGTGCATGGGCACAGCGGGATTGCCCTCGAACACCGGCTCCAGAAATTTCCCGAACCAGTCTCCGCCCCCTAAGGATTTCGGCCAGCCGATGAAGCCGCCGACGATGGAAAGAATCGCCAGCGTGACCAGCGGAACCAGCATGGACTGCGGCGATTCATGAATGTGGTGCTCGACGTCGTGGGGAACGCGCGACTCTCCCCAAAACGTCATGAAGATCAACCGAAACATATAGAATGCCGTAAGACCCGCGGTGATCCACCCAATGGCCCAGAGCAGCGTGTGCCCGTAAGGTCCGGCAAAGGATTGCCACAAAATCTCATCTTTGCTGACAAAACCTGCCAAGGGGGGAATGCCTGAGATCGCCAGCGCCCCTACCGCCATCGTCCAATACGTGGTCGGAATCTTGGTCTTGAGACCGCCCATTTTGCGCATGTCCTGCTCGCCGGAAAGCGCATGGATAACGCTCCCGGAGGCAAGGAACAATAGGGCTTTGAAGAACGCGTGGGTCATCAGATGGAAGATGCCCGCGCCAAATGCGCCCACGCCGCACGCCAGGAACATGTAACCTAACTGGCTGACCGTCGAGTACGCCAACACGCGCTTGATATCGTTCTGCACCAGGCCGATCGACGCCGCATAGATTGCCGTCGCCGCGGCGATGCCCGCCACCACCGCCAGTGCCCTGGGTGAAAGCGCGTAAAGCGCGTTCGAGCGCGCCACCATATACACGCCGGCGGTTACCATGGTCGCCGCATGAATCAAGGCGCTGACCGGTGTGGGGCCTTCCATGGCGTCGGGCAGCCAGACGTAAAGAGGAATCTGCGCGGATTTTCCCGTAGCGCCGATAAACAGCAAAATGCAAATCGCGAAAATAACCCCGCCGCCCACCTGAAGGTGGGGGTTACGCGCGACGTCGGTGATGCGCTGAAAATCCAACGTCCCAAAGGTCACCACCATGAGCATCAAACCCAGCAAGAACCCGGCGTCTCCGATACGATTGACGATGAAAGCTTTTTTTCCGGCATCCGCGGCCGACTTGCGCAGAAAATAGAATCCAATCAGCAGATAAGAGCAGAGGCCCACGCCCTCCCACCCCACAAACATCATCAGGTAGTTGTCCGCCAGCACCAGGACCAGCATGGAGAACATGAAAAGGTTGAGGTAGCCGAAGAAACGGTAATATCCGCCTTCGTGCGCCATGTAGCCGATGGAGTAAACGTGAATGAGAAAGCCCACACCGGTTACCACCAGCATCATGACGCAGGAGAGTGGGTCGAGTTGCATTCCCACATTGACGTTGAGGTTTCCCAAGGACCCGTTCGACAAATGGAACGCCCCCGCAGGCAACCAGGTGTACAGGGGCCTCAAGAAAACGTGATGATACGACTCCGGAAGACTCAAGAATTGCGCAAAGCACCCTACGGCCCAAAGGAACGACAGTCCCGGTAGCCCCACGGAAACCGCGGAAACCGCCTTATTCGACGAACGTCGGCCGAAAAAGAGCTGAATCGCAGCCCCGAGCAGTGGGAAAACCGGGATTAACCAGATGGTGTCAAGCATCGTTTTAATAAAGTCGTAGGGGCGGTTCGCGAACCGCCCCTACGCCTTCCTACTTACCATTTCAGCAGGTCGATTTCATCCGCATTCACGGTCTCTTTATTGCGGAAGAGCGCGATGATCAAGCCCAAGCCGACGGCGGCCTCGGCGGCAGCATCGGTAATTACAAAAATCGCAAAGACTTGGCCATCCACGGACTTGAAATACTGCGACAGCGCCACCAGGTTAATATTGACGGCGTTCAAAATCAGCTCGATCGACATCAGGATAATCAGCACGTTACGCCGAGTCAGCACTCCGATGACGCCGATTGTGAACAATCCACTGCCGAGAAAAATGTAATATTCCGTGGGGATCATTCCAGTTTCCTCTTGGCCATAATCACGGCCCCCACCATCGCCACCAGCAACAACACCGAAGCGATTTCCACCGGCAACATATAATTCTGGTAGAGAGCCATCCCCACCGCCTGAGTGTTTTGAGCCGGAGCATTCACCATCGGACGGGCCGGCAGGTTCAGCCCCTGCCCGTGGTTGTACAGTGCATATCCAACAATCGCGAGCAGTAGAACGGCGGTCACCAAAGCCACTTGCCATTGCCGTGCAAAACGCGCCTGTTTTAAAGCCACATCGATATCCACCAGCATGACGACGAAGAGGAACAGCACCATGATGCCGCCGACGTACAGAATGATTTGCACGGCGAATAGGAATTCGGCGTGTTGCAGCAGATAAATCCCGCTCACGGCAAAGAGTGTTACCGTCAGCCAAATCGCGCTGTGCACGGCATTGCGGCGCGTAATCACAAAAACCGCCGACACCAGCGCCGTGACCGAGAGAATGAGGAATGTGCCGAGTTCGAGCATAGGAACCGATGAAAATAGAAATCAGGAGCCAGGAGTCAGGAGCCAGGAGTCGGTATGACATGACCCAAAGTCCTGAGTTGCCTTCGCATACGAGTTGAGATGCCGACTCACTTCCTCCAGCATGGCGCGGTGCTTCGGTTCTGACTCCTGACTTCTGACTCCTGTCTTCTTCCTTAAACCTTAGTTACCTCGTATACCGGGCCGGCTTCGGGCCTTCCTCCAGCGCTTGCCGGTCCCAGATCATGCCCTCGCGCGTATAGTTGGCGATCTCGAAGTCCTGCGTCAACTCCAGCGCATCCACCGGACAGGCATCCTCGCACAACCCGCAGAACATGCAGCGCGAAAGATCGTAGGTAAAGGTGGTCAGCCGCTTCTTGCGATCTTCCGTGCGCGCCCAACCCACCACAATCAGGTTCTCCGGACAGGCGATCGAGCACAGGTTGCAGGCGATGCACAACGTCTCGCCTGACTCGGGATGATTGTTCAGGCGCGGCGCCCCCCGATAGCGTTCCGCCACCGGCGGCCGCTCGAGCGGATACTGCTCCGTGTACGTGGCGTCGGGGCGCTGATAGGAAAACGTCAGCCGCAGGCCCTTGATCAGATCGATCAGAAATATCCGCCACAGAAAATCTTTCCAATCCATCATTACCTGCCCAGCCACGCCACGGCCGTCGCCGCGTGGTGCGACAGCCAAAAATATCGGGCCACCGCGGTCACGATCAAGTTCGCCAGCGCCAAAGGAATCATCCACCGCCAACCAACGTCCATCAACTGATCATAGCGATAACGCGGAAAAGTCGCACGATACCAGATGAAGGCGTAAAGGAAGGCCAGCACTTTGACGCTAAACCAGAAAATTCCCTGAAGGGCATTGAGCACCGGCGGATAAGCCAGCAGAATCGCCAGCACCACGAAGCATGCGGCCAGGGCAATGAAAAAGTAGCGGTCCAGCTTCACGGAGCTCTTCAGCCACAACCAAAGCACGAACACTCCCGATCCCAGGGTAGCCAGGATCGGCGTGAACTTGAGAAAATCGAGCGCCGCGTAACTGGCAAATGGCCGCAGCCACCCTCCCAGGAAAAGCGTCACGGCGATGCACGACACCACCACCATGTTGGTGTATTCCGCCAGGAAATAGAGGGCGAAACGAAAGCCGCTATATTCCGTATGGAAACCGGCGGTAAGTTCTGATTCCGCCTCGGGCAGGTCGAAGGGGTTGCGATTGGTCTCCGCCACGGCGGCAATCAGGTAAATCACAAAAGCGACCGGCTGCAAGAATACGTTCCAAACGCCCATGCTCAATTGCCGATTGACAATGTCCACCATGCTGAGGGAATTGGAAATCAGCAGCACGCCCACCAGCGCCATTCCCGCCGCCACTTCATAGCTCACCAGTTGCGCGGAAGAACGCAGCGCTCCCAACAAGGGATAATGGCTGTTGGATGCCCAGCCTCCCAGGATGATTCCGTAGATGCCGAGGGAAGAAACTGCCAGAATAAAGAGGAGGCCGATGTTGAGGTCGCTCACATAGAAATTGCCCGCGAAGGGAATGGCGGCAAAAACCGTAAAGGCGGCGAAAATACTGATGGCGGGCGCCAGGAGGAAAAGCCACTCGTCCGCGCCCGCGGGAATAATATCCTCTTTGAGCAGCAGCTTCAATCCATCCGCCACCGGTTGCAGCAGCCCCCAAGGTCCCACGCGCATGGGTCCCAATCGCGCCTGCATGAAGGCCAGAACCTTCCGCTCCATATAGACCAAGTAGGCGACGATCCCCGAGACGACCAAGAAAATGATGAGAATCTTGATCGTGGCGATGAGCAGCGGGTTGGCAACAAGGTATCTGCTTGTGCTCTCGAGCATGTTAAGTCCGCGGTCCGTAGTCCGTGGTCCGTAGTCCGTTGTTGCTCATTGTGCGTTCACTTGATGTATGAACGGACAACTGACCACGGACGGTCTTATCGATCCACTTCTCCCAGCACGATGTCGATCGTACCGATGATCGCCACCACATCAGCAATCAGGTGGCCGTGCGCCATCTTATCCAACGCCTGCAAGTTGATGAGCGACGGCGGGCGCACCCGCACGCGGTAGGGATTGACTGTCCCGTCGCTGACCACGTAATAGCCCAGTTCGCCTTTGGGCGCCTCGATGGAATGATAAACCTCACCCGCCGGCGGCTTGATGACTTTTCCCACTTTTCCAAAAATCGGCCCGGGCCCCAGCCGCTCCACGCATTGGCGAATGATGCGCACGGACTGGCGCATTTCCGCCATGCGCACGATATACCGGTCGTAAGTGTCGCCGTGCTCACCAATGGGCACATCGAATTCGACCTTATCGTAGGCTTCATAAGGCTGGGCTTTGCGAATGTCCCACTTCACGCCCGAACCCCGCAGCACGGGGCCGGTCACCCCGAGGGCAATCGCGTCTTCCCCGGAGATGACCCCGATGTTTCGCGTGCGGTTGATCCAGATGCGATTCTTGGTAAGGAGCTGTTCGTATTCGTCGATCTTGGGCAGGAAGTAGTCGCAGAACTTCACCACAGCCCTTTCGAACCCGTCATAGAGGTCGTATTGCAGGCCGCCGATGCGGAAAGCGTGCGTGGTGAGGCGCGCCCCGCAATACTCCTCGAAAATCTTCAGGACCTCTTCGCGCTCGCGAAAAGTATAGAAAACCGGCGTCATGGCGCCGATATCGAGCGCGTGCGTCCCCAGCCAGATGAGGTGGCTGGCGATGCGCTGCAATTCCGCCAAAATCATCCGCGTGTACTGCGCGCGCGGAGGAATTTCCACGCCTAGAAGCTTCTCGACCGCCTCCACGTATCCCATGCCGTTGGTCACGGCCGCGCAGTAATCCATGCGGTCGACGTAAGGGGTGAACTGGGCGTAGGTGCGGTTCTCCGCAATCTTCTCCACGCCGCGGTGCAGATACCCGATGATGCATTCCGTTCCCAGCACGCGCTCGCCGTCCAGCTTGAGCTTGACGCGCAAAACCCCGTGCGTGGCCGGATGCTGCGGCCCCATGTTAAGGACCAGCTCGTTGGCGTCGAGAAATGTGGCTTCCGGCATAGGTTACAGTACGCTCTCAGTTCCTTAGTCGGCTGTTTGGCTTGTCAGTTGTCACTGGTCACTGCTTTTTCAGTGTTTTTTGCTCGTCACTCGTCGCTCGTCACTCGCCACTTCTTATTGTCCGCTCTCGATTCCCAGGTTGGCTTTTACCCAAGCTTCGTCTTGCTTCAGGATGTCGTAATCCTTGCGCAGCGGGTGCCCGACCCATTCGTCAGGCAAGAGAATCCGCTTGAGGTCCGGATGGCCATCGTAAACCACGCCGAACATATCGTAAATCTCGCGCTCCAGCCAATTGGCCGTGGGCCAAACGCCGGTAACCGACGGAACCTTTTCTCCGGCGCCCACTTGCACCCGCAAACGCAGGCGGTTGTTCCGCTCGAAGGAGTACAAATGATAGACAATGTCGAAGCGTTTCTCGCGCTTGGGATAATCCGCCGCGGTTTCATCCGTCAACAAAGTGTAAGCGCCGCCGTCAGAGCCTTTCAGGAATTGGCAAACTGCCACCAAGTGTTCCTTCGCCACATTCAAGGACGGCAGGTTGCGGAAGATCACCGCCTCGCTGATCGCACCCGGAAACCTTTTCTGGAGGTCATCCAGCAAGGGGCTTGACCACGGATCAGGTTTGACGGGAGCTTTGGCGGCAGGGGCAGCCGGCTTGGGCGGCGCCGCGCCCGGGGTCTTGGGAGGCGCGCCAGGAGGGGGCTTCGGCGGTGCGGCGGCAGGAGGCTTGGCGGGCGCGCCGGGCGCACCACCCCCGGCGCCGGCGGGTGCAGGCGGCTTGGAAGGTACGCCGGCGTTGGGCTTGGCGGGTGAACTTGCTCCGCCGCCCTCCGCCCCAGGCTTTGACGTTCCCGCCCCTTCCGCCGCCTTGGGCGGCTCATTTTTTTCGTTGGCCATGAGCCTATCGTGGTTTCTGGTAAGTCCTTGATTCCCGCCTTGAAATGTTGAATTCTCGCATACGCCATCCACCATGTCAACAACCGCGAACCGACACAACCGCGAACCGCAGCTTGTCTCTCAGTTTGAATTTGTAGCGGCGAGTTTACCTCGCCACCGAAACGTAGCGGCGAGTTGACCTCGCCATAGGGCGGCGTAAAGCCGCCTCTCCATCAAACCGCGACACCCCCGAACCATCAACCGTCACCCCACCTCTTTCGCCGCCCAGGATGAAAGAAAATTAACGCAAGTTCCTCCCCCGGTCTGCCGATAAGAGGGATTGAACAACTGGTGTCGGGACCGCGCCGCGGGGTCCTTCCAGACAGGGAGTGTTTTGAATGCAATATATTTCGTTCGAAGCCGCAAGGATCTCCATCCCAGGGGCAGTCCCTCGGCTAGGAATAGAGCCGGCGATTCACCATCGGGCCGAACCGGCCAACCCGGCCGGCAGCCTGCACCTTCGTTTCTATCAGGACACGCGAGCCTACGATCGGGGCTTCCAGGCGTCTTATGATGAGCCCATGGAAGACTCAGCCGTTGACCCGAAGTATGGGAAATGGAAGTTGGCCACGATTTGGACCGGAGCCTTTGTGGGGAGCTGGGCAGTAGTGATTGGCTGCGTGTTGATAGCCCGCGCCCTTCTCCCCTAAACCACCCAGCGCTGAGAAATGGTACCGCAATCCGATCCAGAAAAGCACTGTTCCTATCCCTACCCTCAACTCACTGATTCCAATAGCAGATTTTGGCGGCTCGGCGATATAAATGTAATCTGATACAGGATGCAGATTGCACTTGAAAAAAACTATATTTCAGGTCTGTTTTTGATCTAGAATAGCATCTGAAAAAGAGGAGAGATTGACGGAGGATACGGATATGCGTTCACGCGGGCTTGCCAAAATCCAGAAGACCATTCGCTTTCCGAAGCTTCTGCTGGAGGAAGTTGAGCAGATGATCAGAAGCCGTCAGCGTGGGGAATCAACCAACGATTTCATCGTGAAGTCGATGCAACTTAGAATTAGCATCATTAAGCGCAAAGAGCTCGATGCCAAATTCTCGGGCATGTCCAGAGACACCGATTACCGGCGGGAGGCTCAATTAGTCGCGGAGGAGTTCGAAAGCAGTGACTGGGAAACAGCGAAGCTTCTCGACGAGTAGAAACTGGTGCGAGGAGGTCTTGCTTCATGCAAAGAGGAGACGTTTACCAGGCCGACCTTCATCCCGTACAAGGATCGGAACAAGCTGGAACCAGGCCCGTCATCGTAGTGACCAGGGACGCCCTTAATGATCACAGTCCTGTGGTTATCATCGTGCCCATAACCGGAGCTGAGAACAAAAAGAAACTCTATCCAACTCACATCTTGCTCCCTGCCGGAACGGGAGGTCTCGCGCAAGACTCCATTGCCATCGCCGAACAAGTACGTGCCATTGCCAAGACCCGCCTGCGAGTAAACATGGGACAATTGAGGCATGAGCACATGAACCGGATTTCGACAGCTCTGAAAATTGCCATGGACCTTCCATAATGAAGCAACCGACTGGTCTCGAATTGGAGCAACATGTCCGATTGGATCAAATCCGAAGCAGAACTTGAAGACCGCCTTTCCACGCCCAGCGCCGAGGACGTGGCATTCTTCCGCGACCTCGATGGCGATTTGCTGATTATCGGCGTGGCCGGCAAGATGGGCCCCAGCCTGGCGCGACGGGCAGTGCGCGCTGCCCGGGCTGCCGCGGCGCCAAGGCGAATCATGGGCGTTTCCCGCTTCTCCACGCCCTCCTCAGAACTCTCCCTCCAGGAGGCCGGGGTGGAAACCCTTCCCGCCGACCTGCTGGATTCGGGAGCGGTTTCCGCCCTGCCCGAGGCCCGGAATGTCATCTTCATGGCGGGGCGCAAATTCGGATCGACCGGCGCGGAGAGCTTAACCTGGGCGATGAATGCGTACCTGCCGGCGCTGATTGCCGAGCGCTTTCGCCATTCTCGCATCGTGGTTTTCTCGAGCGGCAATGTTTACCCCCTCGTGGCCGCGGATTCCGGCGGCGCCACGGAGGAAACCCCTCCCGCACCCCTCGGTGAGTACGCGCAGTCGGTGCTGGCGCGCGAACGCATCTTCGAGCATTTTTCTCGCCTCCACGGAACCCAAGTCACCTTGCTGCGGTTGAACTACGCCATTGATCTTCGTTACGGCGTCCTGCTCGATATCGGCAGCAAGGTTTTCGAGGGCCGCGCTGTTGACGTTACCATGGGAGCCGTCAACGTGATCTGGCAGGGTGACGCCAATTCCGTGGCGCTGCGTAGCCTCGTGCATGGCCAAACGCCTCCTTTTATCCTAAACTTGACCGGCCCGGAGACGCTCTCGATTCGAGACTTGGCCCGCCGCTTCGGCGTCATCTTCGGCCGCGCGCCGGTTCTGGAAGGTCAGGAAGCCGCGACCGCCCTACTCAATAATGCCACCCTCTGTTGCCGCATGTTTGGCGCTCCGTCCGTGACGGTTGAGCAGATGATCGAGTGGACGGCGCATTGGATCAGGTCCGCCGGCGCCACGCTCAACAAGCCCACGCATTTTGAAAGCCGGGACGGAAAATTCTGATCGCCCTCCGTCCCACCGTGTTCCTGCCGACACACCGTCTGCCACGGGACACGTTCCTTCTGCCCTAATTCATCGCTAACAAGCCTGGAATCAACTACATCACCTCCGGCCGGTGGCGTGCTTCCTATCATGGCGTGCGACGCAAGATCAACCGGAGCGGAGGGAATGAGCATGAGGGGCGCAACGAAGCAAGAGACGGTGGCAGCCAGGCGAGTACGGAGCCGGATCGGCCTTTTCCTTGGAACCGTGGCGTTTTTCTGGTCGGCGCAGCTTCTGGGAAAAGACCAAAACTTGGCCCCTGGCCGTCGCGATGAGAGCGAGGAAGCGCCCCGGCACGTGCTGGTGATCAGCATCCCGGATCGCAAGCTCGCGCTGACGGAAGAAGGCCGGGTGTTGAAGGTCTACTCCGTGGCCGTGGGAGCGGCGGTGAGCCCCAGCCCGACGGGGACGCTGAAGATCATCAACAAGGTGATCGGCCCCACCTATTTCCACAAGGGCAAAGTGGTCCCGCCCGGAAAGTCCAACCCGCTCGGAGACCGCTGGATGGGCTTGAGCCAAAAAGGCTACGGCATCCACGGGACAAACGCTCCCCGCTCCATCGGCAAAGCGGCCTCGCACGGATGTATCCGAATGGGCAAACATGATGTGGAGGAACTGTTCGAATTGGCGCGGGTCGGCGACGTGGTGGAGATTCACGCCCAGCGCGACGCGCAAGTGGCCGGGATTTTTGGCAACCCGGCGTTGGTTGCCTCCACCGTGCGGCCGGCCACGCCAGCCTCGGCGGAGATGGCTACCCGGCGTTCGACCGAGTTTTCACCCGTGGTAATGGCCGCGATGGCGGAGGAAGCGGCAAGCGGGGAGTAGGCAGTAGGCAGTGGGCAGTCGGCAATGGGCAGTTAGGCAAGTTGGCAGCGGGGAGTAGGCAGTGGGTAAATCGTGGATGAGGGTGAGGTTGATTGGAATTCACAACCCTCGCCCCCTTGGGGGAGAGGGTGGACCGCAACCGGCGCTTTCATCAGCCGGGGCGGGCCGGGTGAGGGGGTCAAGGCCGTGGCGCCTAATACAAACATGCATTACGGCGTCCATTCTAATTCGGACCCCCTCATCCACCGCCTTGACGTCCCCCCTCTCCCCCAAGGGGGCGAGGGAAGAAGAATTCTAAATTATAGTGCGGCAGCAAGTTGCCGCACCCCAAAGCGGGCTGCGCCCGCACAAATCGACAATCGTCAATCGAAAATCAAAGGAGGCACGTATGTTACTACTGAAATATCTCATGATGATCTCGGGCATGGGGATGTACCTCGTGGCCGCATCCTTGGTGGCTTATGACCTTTATATGGCCGAAAAACACCGGCGCCTGCTGGCTCTGGGCGCTGCGGACAAAACAACCACTCCTAAACCCATCCGCTGGAAAGCGGCAAAAAAGCTGGCCATGGTCGGCTGGCTGCCCTTGCTCTGGGGTCTCGCCATCGTGGTGGTACCCAGCGGGATGGCGGGCGTGCGCGTCAGCCAGATTTCCGGCACCCGGCCGGGAACCTTGTATCCCGGCGTGCACTTCATCAAGCCGTTCATCGAACGCGTGGTGCTCTTCGATGTGCGCGACCACATCTTCTCGACCGAGGCGGCAGAAACCACCAAAAAGGCCGAGATCCTCAGGGTAACGTCGCAAGAGGGGCTTACCATCGGGCTGGCCGTAAACGTCCGCTACCGGCTCGATGCCCGGCGCCTCGACTACATCCAGAACAATCTGCCGCAACCGGTGGAGGAGGAAATCGTCCCGCCGGTGGTGGCCAGCGCCTTCCGCGAGGTGGTGCCCAATTACACCGTACGCGACGTTTTTGCCGCACGACGCGAGGAGATCCAGAAGCGCACCGCCGATGAAATCGCGAAGCGCCTGGGCGCGGACGGAATCCTGCTAAAGGAAGTAATGGTGCGTGACATCAAGCTGCCCGACGAATACGCCAAAGGACTGGAAGGGCTGTTGCTGAAAGAGCAGGAAAACGACCGGCTGGTTTTCGACACCCAGATTCAGGAAAAGCAGGTGCGCATCGCCGAACTCCAGGCCGAAGCCGAGAAGGTGCAGGCGGTAAAACATGCCGAGGGAGAAGCGCAGGTCCGCGTGCTGCAAGCCAAGGGCGAGTCCGACGCCATGCAGTACACGCTGCCCCTCAAGGAAAAACAGATCGCGCAAACCCGCATGGAGGCTGAGGCGCGCAAAGAATCGACGGTGAAAAACGCCGAGGCCGCCGCGCAAGCCAAGGTGATCGACGGCAAAGCGGAATTCGAGCGCCGCAACATGATGGCGGACGCCGAGGCCAACCGCATCAAGGTGACCGCGATTGCCGACGCCGACCGCCTGAAAAGTGAGGCGAGCGTGCTCAAACAAAATCCGCTGCTGATCAATAAGATCATCGCCGAGAAACTTTCCGACAAGGTCCAGATCATGATGGTGCCCTCTGACGGAAAATTCTTCCTGACGAACGATCTGCTGCACGGCGCCCCGACTCAGCCCGCTGATCCTGAAACGCCACAGGAAAAGGCCGAGGTCCGTCAGCCGAACGAGCAGTAGGGGAAAAGCAGGAGTCAGGAGCCAGAAGGCAGTAGGCAGTAGGCAGATGTGGCGCGGGCATCATGTCCGCGCCACAAGCAAGTGTGGCGCGGACCTGTTCTCTATAAAACAGGTCCACGCTGGTTTGGCTCTTTCAGGAGCCCTTCCAGCACCGCACGCGGAATCCCGTTTGCGGCGTGATATTTCTCGAAATAGACCGCGCGAATGAGCGCGGAGAGGTCAGAAGCGTCCGGTAGCGGCGCACCCGGCGCGGGCCAAAACATCAGATGCATGGGCACCGGGGCAATGCCGTCCACCGGGGGCTGAACATAGCGCCCCGGCATGATGGAGCCGCCCAGACGCGTGAAAAAAGCAACGCGGCGGCGGCTTTGCTGGAGTTCCGGTTCGCTGGAAGCACGCTCCGGGATGTCGACTTCCCAGACCATGCCTTGAGGGCGCAGTTTCCATCCCAAGTATCGCGGTTTGGCCGTAGCCCAGACTCTTTGGAACAGAGCCGCGCCGATGTGGCGGGAACGCACCTCCGGAGCCACGGCCAGATAGACCAGGAACGGGACGGGAGGCTCCCGCAATAAGTGGACGCAAGCCATGCCCACCGTCCGGCCTCCCGCGCGCGCGCGCAAGGTGAAGCCGAGTCCCTTGCGGAGGCTGTCCAGAATGACGCTGCGAGGCTCGCGCTCGCAGGACGGAAACGACGAATCGTAAAGCTGCCAGAACTCCACGTCGGCTGCCAAGGCATCGGCAGAGGGAGAATCGAAGTCGAGATTGACCCATGTTTCCTGCATGAGGCGGCCGAAATCCCGATAGGAATCAGGGCAGCGCGCGAAGTGACCGCTACGCGCGCAACTCCTTCGGCACTCCTTTGGGATACCACAGTTTCCTGAGAACCATCACCTGGGGGTCGACGTAAATCCGGAAGAAAAGGTCCTGCAAGAGAACCGGGGCGCACATCTTCTGCGCCAGGGCGTCCAGGGCTTCCTTGTCCGACCCACTGATCGCGGCCTTTTTCTTCCCCTCGCCATCCAACAGGTGCAAGTCCACGAATTCACAGACATCAAGAGAGCAGCGCAGGCCGCACTTGTCAAACTGGGGCTTGAGGTCACCGACGTAGAGAGCCCAAAGGGATTGATCCATCCAATCAACAATCACCGGCAGGGGAAAGCCCGTCTGCACCATGACTTTGATGGGGTCGCAGTAGGCCATGTCGAGGACGGTGGTGATGCGGAGCTCACTCAAGCGGGCGAGGGTCTGGTCACTCAAGCCTTCGATGGCGGTCCCCAGATGAAGCTCGGTCGGCCGGGTGGTGGATGCATCGCTCGATTCGAGCATCTTGCGGGTGGCATTCTGACGGACCAGGCGCGAGACCTCGCGCAGAGGAAAGGCCGAGGCCGCGAACGCCATGAAACTGCGCACGCCCTCCAGCTCCGCCGTGATGAGGGAAAACGCAGACCCCACGGGGACTGCGGCCAGCAAGCCGAGATCAATTTCGTAAAGATCCCCCGGAGAGAGCTCCGACGCGCGTATGCGGGCAAAAACCTGGTAAACCGACCAGACGTAGCCGCCGGTGAGCGCCATGATGATGACCAGAGGAAGACGCGCCGGGATCGGCTCCCGAATCGGCAGGGACGCTTCCGAGGTTTTGGGGGCGGGAGCGCCAGGAGAAGACGGAACAGCCGATTGTGCCGGTGTGGTTGCCAGTGTGCTGGAGGCTGGCGCCAATGGGGCCGCGCTGGTTGCCAGGGTCCCGGAAGCCGGGGGAGGCGCAACCAGGCGATAGTAGACCCAAGAGTAAACAACGTAGGCGGAAGAAACCGTGAGAATGAACAGGACAACCAAGGGAAGCGCGTAGCGCCACGGGTTGTGGCAATGGTCGAAGGTCTTCTTGGGGTCGGAGATGAAAGGGTTGTTGTCGAGAGCTGCGCGCGCCGCCTTGCGCGCCGCCTCGTCGGGATTCTGGAAGGCGGCCTTCATCATCTCATCGATCTCCGCGCCGCGTAGCGGCACGTCCCTCATCCGATAAATGACGACCAACAAAGGAGGCGCGATGACCGCGACGATAAACAAAGCATCGATGGCATAGAGGACCCGTGTGTCCATGGCGACTCCTGGGCGGCCGAAACCCTTGCGGGCCGCCGCCGCTGCAACCCGGTATTAAACGCGAAGATATCTATAAAGTCAAATGACAGCAAAAGTTATACAACCGGATAGCCGCTCGTCGTCGATCGATACTCACCACTTCAGCACCCAGGATTTTCCGCTGGGGCGGCCTCTCGATTCCCTCCAATGCACAGCCAAGAGTGGCTGTGCCACCGTGGCACAGGCACTCCTGCCTGTGCCTTCTTGCCTCATCAGAAAATGCAAAAACTCGAGCCGGCAGTCAGAGACCGCCGCTCCAGCAAACTGACCCCTACTGCCCCTACACTCGCTTGCTCTCCGCGATGATTACCAGTAGTATATCCTCATCATCAGGGCAGTCACTGTCAGGGTCAATTGAGGCGTAACGCAATGACCGGCACGATCGTCTCCCACTATCGTATCCTGGAGAAGCTTGGGGGAGGCGGGATGGGTGTGGTCTACAAGGCGGAGGACATCAAGCTTCACCGCTTCGTGGCGCTCAAATTCCTGCCGGACGAAATGGCCAGGAACCCTCAGGCGCTCGAGCGCTTCCAGCGTGAGGCTCAGGCCGCCTCCGCCCTCAATCATCCCAATATCTGCACCATCCACGATATCGACGAGCACGGTGGCCATCCGTTTATCGCCATGGAATTGCTGGAGGGGCAGACCCTGCGGGACCTCCTGAAAAACCCGAAACTGGAAACTGGAAACTCGAAAATCGGCCCACAGGCAAGTTACCAGTTACCAGTTTCCAGTTTCTTATCCACGCCTCCTCTGCGGCTTGAAACGCTGCTGGATTTGGCGATCCAAATTGCCGACGCCCTGGATGCCGCGCACGCCAGGGGCATCGTGCATCGCGACATCAAGCCGGCGAATATCTTCGTCACCACGCGTGGGCAGGCGAAGATTCTGGATTTCGGTTTGGCGAAATTGACTGTAGCGGCGGTCTCCGACCGCCGCGGCGATGGGGACATCGCCGCTACAGCCCTGCCGACCGTCGCGGCGGCAGAACCTCTCACCAGCCCGGGCGCGGCCGTGGGGACGGTGGCCTACATGTCGCCGGAACAGGCGCGGGGCGAAGAACTGGACGCGCGCACCGACCTATTCAGTTTCGGCGCCGTGCTCTACGAGATGGCCACCGGCCGGCAGGCGTTCAGCGGGGCCAGCACGGCCACCATCTTCACGGCCATCCTGCGCGACGACCCGCCCCGGCCGTCCCAGGTGAATCCGGCATTGCCGGCCGAGCTGGACCGGATCATCACCAAGGCATTGGAGAAAGACCGTGAGTTGCGCTATCAGCACGCATCGGAAATTCGAGGCGATTTGAAGCGCCTGAAGCGCGATACGGACTCGGGGCGTAGCGCCGCCGTCCCGGCGGCTGGACGCGACGTAGGGGCAGGCCTTGTGCCTGCCCTGGGGCCGGATGGCGGCGTAGCGGCGGGTTTACCCCGCCATAGCGAAAATGGCGGCGTAAAGCCGCCGCTACAAGGCAATAGCTCCGATTCGCAAATCATTGCGGGGATGGTCAAGCGCCACAAGAAAGCCATCATGGCGTTAATGGCGGGCGGGATCGTCATCGTCGCCGCCCTCGTTTACACCCTCTATCGCGCCTCGTTCCATGCACCCGCGCCGCCCGCCGCCTTGGAATTTACGCGCGTGACTGGCAGCGGAGACCTCAAGCAGGCGGACATCTCACCCGATGGCAAGTATGTGGCCTACGCCCGGGAGGCGGCAGGCAAGCAAAGCCTCTGGCTAAAGCAAATCGAAACGGACAGTGACGTCCAGATTGCCACCCTGGGTGAAGATGTTTGCCTCGGCTTGGCGTTTTCTCCCGATGGGAGCTATGTCTATTTCGTCCGAGGCGAGCACTTAAAGCCCAGCGGCGATCTTTACCAAGTGCCGTCTCTGGGCGGAAGCCCGAGAAAGATGCTGACGGGCATTTCCGGCCCACCGGCATTTTCACCTAATGGCGAGCAGGTCGCTTTCGTACGGAACTCCGTTGGCGAGACGAGCTTATTGACCGCCACTCTGGATGGGTCTGGGGAGCGGGTGCTGGCATCCTACAAGGTACCCGAGATGATTTACCCCTGCCGCGCCGCGTGGTCTCCGGATGGCAAAACCCTTGCATTTGTTCGCACTGATACGAGGGCGGCCTTGATCACCATCGCTACAGAAGGTGGTCCGGCGCAGGCGGTGGCTGGCGCATCAGATTGGGGCGTTATCAATGATCTCACCTGGCTACTTGGAAACCGACGCCTCGTAATTGCCGCTGCTTCGGGGCAAGCGAACTCACAACTTTACGAAGTCTCGCTGGAGGGAGGAGAAGCCCGCCAGATCACGCACGACCTTTCGAGGTACCTGGAAATCCGGGCGAGTGCGGACGGGAAGACGCTGCTAGCCCTCCAGCACCAGGTACTTACCACCCTCCAGGTCGCCACGCCAGGCAAGGAGTCCGAAGCCAGAACTCTCAGCGTCGGAAGCCAGGACCGTGACGGACTAGATGGCCTTGCATGGCTGCCTGGAGGAAAGATCGTGTATTCCTCACAGCCGAACGTACTCGACCTCTGGGAGATAGGTGCGGACGACTCAATCCCGCGGCGGCTCACTCACAACGACCCGTCCTCAGGTTCCTACTTCCCGACCGTCTCTCCCCGTGCCGACTTTATTGCCTTCGCCCAACAGGGAAGAAATGGCGTGCTAAACGTATGGCGGATGGATCTGGACGGAAGCAATTTAAAACAGCTTACCCAGGGAGGCGTGGACTTTCTTCCCGCGGTATCGCCGGATGGTCGGTGGGTGGTTTTCAGCGGTTCCCAGGGCGGCAAGATTGTTCTGAGGAGGGTTCCCAGCGAAGGCGGCCCTGCCGCCGAGTTGACGACCTACACCTCCGAATATCCATCCGTTTCCCCGGACGGCAAGTGGATCGCTTGTCTGTACTTTCCCGGCCAGAATCAGCCCCCAAGCCTGGCGATTGTTCGCGTTACGGGCGGTCAACCCGCCAAGGTTTTTCCGCTGCCCGCCACTGCTCCTGCCAATCTTCCCATTCATTGGCCTCCCGAGGGTCGCGCCATTTCCTTCATCAACAGCCTGAACGGGGCAAGTAACATCTGGGAACAACCGGTGGAGGGTGGCCCGCCGAAGGCCATGACACATTTCACTTCAGACAAAATCTTCTGGTTCGACTGGTCCCGCGATGGCCGTCTGGCTCTCTCCCGCGGCACGGAACCAAACGACGCGGTGCTGATTAAGAATTTTAGGTAGGTTTTGTCCGGTCTCCGTCGTGACTGGTTCGGTCCGGCACGTTACGCGCAGGCGCTCATAAGCCTTCGGCTCGCCGCGGAAGATGAATAAGCTTCGGGCTGAAAACCCTCGGGGGACGAAAATGCTGCGCGGGACGAAAATGCCCGGGGGTAAGATTGCGGCAGGCAGTTCCCCTCCTGACTCAGGAGGGGTGGCGCGCCAAGCGCCGGGGTGGCCGAATCCTCAAACCCAAGACATAAGGTCGTAATCAGCACCCCCCCTCAACTGAGGCTGTCTCAAAACTCGGCGCGGGGAGTGGAAAGCAGAATGCTAAGTGAAAGGGCATGAGCCAAGAGATACGCGCGAACTATGAGCAGATGGATTTGTTACCGCAGAGTCTAGAGGACTGGGTACCGAGGGATCATCCGGCGCGATTCATTCGCGAGTTCGTGGATGCCTTGGATTTGGTGGAGCTGGGTTTTCCGGAGCGGAAGAGCGAAGAAGGGCGGCCGCCGTATGCGAACGATCTGATGTTAAAGGTATGGTTGTACGGGTATCTGGCGCGCATCCGGGCGACGCGGGAGTTGGAGCGGGCGTGCCGGGAGCACCTGTCGTTGCTCTGGCTGACGGGGCGGCACGCGCCGGATCACAACTCGCTGTGGCGGTTCTGGGCGGCGAACCGGCGGCCGCTGCGGGCGGTGTTTCGCGCGGCGGTGAAGGTGGCGGCGGGACAAGGGTTGATCGGCATGATCTGTCACGCCGTGGACGGGACGAAGATTCGGGCGGTGGCGTCGCGGCGGACGGTGGAGCATCGGAAGGATTTGGAGAAGTTGTTGGCGCGGGTGGAAGCGTCGATGGCGGAGATGGAAGCGGCGGTGGAAGCGGCGGAGCAGGAAGAGACGGGCGAGTATCGATTACCGGAGGGGTTGCAGGAGGCGGCGAAGCTGCGCCAGGCGATCCGGGAGTCGCTGGGAAAGATGGAGGAAATGCAGCGCGATCATCTGCACCCGCAGGAACCGGAGGCGCGGCTGATGCCTTGCGAAGGGCGCTTGGATCCGGCCTACAATGCGCAGGCGGTGGCGGACGCGCAGGCGGGGATCATCGTGGCGCAGACGGCGGTGAATGCGGAGTCGGACCACCAGCAGTTGGTGCCGATGTTGGAGGAAGTGCGGGCGACGGTGGGAGCGGTGGCGCAGGAGACGGTGGGGGATGGGGGATACGCGACGGCGGAGCAGTTGGGCGAGGCCCAGGCGCGCGGGTACGAAGTGCTGGTGGCGCCGGGGGCGGAGACGGGCGGAGCCCCGCGCGGGGATTATGATAGCGCCAAGTTTGCATACGACAGCGAAAAGGATGAAGTGATCTGTCCGCAAGGGCAACGGCTGAAGTTCGAGGGCATGAAGAATAAAGGCCCGCAGCGGCCGGTGGCGCGCAGCTATCACTGTGAGCATTATGCCCAGTGTCCGGTGCGGGCGCTATGCAGTCGGAGGCGGGACGGGCGGAGAATCGAGTTGAGCCCGCAACGGGCGGCGGTGATGCGGCAACGCGAGAAGCGGCGCGATCCGGTAAAGCAGGCCTTGCTGCGGCAACGCAAGGCGATCATCGAACCGGTGTTCGCCACCCTCAAACAAGCCATGGGCTTTCGCCGATGGACGGTGCGGGGACTGGAAAATGTCCGCACCCAGTGGGCGCTGCTCTGCGCGGTGTTCAACTTGAAGAAGATGTACAAATATTGGGTAGCCGACCAGCTCACCCCGGCTTGAGGGGTTCCAGAGCCTGGGCGCGCCGTCGCACCCCGGACTTGGCAACTCACCCTCGATACCCAATCGGCGGACCAATCCCTCTCCCAGGCCGCAAGTTCTGAGACGGCCTCAACTGACCGGGGGAGCTGTTTTCTTGGCAGGGAGCGGACTGCTTACGACAAAATGTCGTTATTCGATTGAGTCCAACTCAGGGGGATAGGAGCCCCCATTGGTGGGCATTCGCCCTTTATCCACAATTGGCTGGCGACACGCTGAGCGAAATCCAATTAGAATGTCTGCAACTGCAAAATTCCCGTTGCTTGGCCGTTGGCATCCACTTCCAGTAACAACACGGTGGAGCTATTCACGATATAGAAGATCTCTTGCAGTGTTCCGGTATTACTGGTGTTCAGGGTACCGGTGAAGCGGCCGTTGGAATTCCCGCTAAAGGACCCCGTTAAGCCAATGCCCGGCGCCGGCGGGGGGAGTGCCACTAAGGTTCGGGAAAAGTTGGTTGATATCGACATGCCCGCCGGTCAAGGCTGAAACGCCGTCCGCAGCCACTTGGCCGACCACGTCCTCCTCGCCACTCGTGTTTGTGGAGTTGACGTTGATCGTGACGGCGGAGTCAAAGTTGATCGCATAGTTCCCCTGGAACGTCGAGCTTGTAATCGACCCGCTCTGAGGCAACGCTGCGCCGATTCCGGTCAAGCCCGGATCAAGCTCGACGAGCTGCAACCCTTGCAACCCCTGAATTTGCGCCACGTAAATCCCAAACGTTGACACCCCTCCGGTGGGGCTATTAAGCGTCAATTTGCCGCAACCGTTGGCACTCATGGTGTAAGTGCCTGTGGAGGTTTCATTCGTGACCGTACCGGCGGTGGCGTTGTTAACGTCGACGGTTGCACTCGTCAGATTACCACTACCATCTGCCGTGAACAGGCCACCCACGGCCAGCAGAGGGCCCGGGTTCGTCGCGTTCTCCGTCGATCCCGCCACCGTAAAGGCGTAATTGCCCGTGACCGAGGCCTTCGAGATGGTCCCGGTTCCCTGTGCGTAAGCGGTGCCGCCGGTCAGCCCACATATATCCGTCTCGACGAATTGAGCGGTTGTGGCATTGACCACATAATAGGTAAAGGTCAGAGTCGTACTTAGAGACGCGGGGCAAGATGAATTACTGAATGTGGGGAGGGTCGCGGTTCCCCGGCCAAATGTGTCCGTCGGGGTGGAGTATGTTCCGGACCCGTTCTTGGAACCGGGCACGCCATTGTCATTCACATCCATCGAGACACCGGTGAAATTCCCGGCTCCGTCAGCCCTCATGACGCCACCAAATGACAAGGGTACCGCTGGACCGGGAGTGGCCAATTGGAGGGGAGTAATATCGAGCCCGGTGAAAGCAAATGAATACCCTTCACTCGACAAGGTGGTGGCTGTCTGCAGGTCGAGGCTTCCACTCGAGGTGGCGGCGCTATCAAACTCGGTGATGAGGATGTGCTGGGAGCTGACCACCGAAATGGCCATGGTTTGCGTACCAGTGGATCCGAGCAAGAAGTTGCTTAATTTCAGCGTCAATGTACCCCGGCCATCGTTCCCTATTTGATAATTTCCACTTAGGATAAGAGATAAACCGGACATAAGAGTGCTAACATTCGTGTAATCCTCCTCGCCTCCTGCTTTGATATTGCCGGCGCCATCAGCTTGCAGCGCTCCCGCGGCAGCGTAAGACAAACCAGTACTGTCGATCCCGGTCACCAGGAAGGTGTATTGGCCATTAAGAAGGGAGACGTTGCCCCCTGGACTCGTGATGGTTATCGGACTGCTGCTGACAAATTTCGTAGGATCGGCGGTGGAGGTGGCGGTAATCGTCACGGTGTTGCCGGTAGGAATTGTGGCGGGAGCGGTGTAAGTCGTAGTAACCGCGGTGGCCGTGTGAGTGGGATTAAACGAGCCACAACTCGAACTTCCACTTCCGCAGCTTACCGTCCAGTCCACACCTGCGTTCGCAAGGTCGTTGAGGACCGTGGCACTCATCACCGTGTGGCTGGATGTCTGCACAGAAGATGGCAACCCCGGCGGGGTGAAGATGACGGAAACATGACCTTCGATCTTTACGCCGCCCGGGACGGGATAGGAAATGGACGGATTTGCCTTGGCCACGGCGATGATCGTCACGATAAGACCTGCGTCAGGCACTTGAGCTTGCGCCGGGGCGGTGTAGGTGGTCGGGGCGGTACTGGCCGTGTGAATGGGATTGATCGAACCACAATTCGATTGGCCACATGTCAATTCCCAATTGACGCCCAAGTTCAAGTTGTCGTTGGCGACGGTGGCGCTAAGCGTGGCCTGGGCGGAGGGGAGCAAGAAGGCGGGCGGCGCCTGGGTCAACGTAATCGTAATCGCTAAGGTGATCCCCACGGTTGCGGAGACCGTCTTGGTGGGATCGGCGCTGGAGGTAGCGATGATCGTTACGGTATTGCCGGGAGGCACCGAAGTGGGAGCCGTGAAGGTCGTTAATACCCCGTTGGCCGTGTGGGTGGGACTGAACGAGCCACAGGTGGTTGAGCTCCCGCAGGTCACCGACCAGTCCACGCCTTCGTTCAAGGTGTCGTTGACCGCAGAGGCGCCGACCTTGGTCTTGGCCCCTGCCGCCAAGGTAGGAGGCGGCGCCTGCGAGAAGGTGACGGAAATGGTCGGCAAGCTGGTAATCGTCACGGTGGCCGCGGCCGTCACGGTCGGAGCGGTCGTGGAGGCGGCGGTGATAATCACGTTGCCGGAAGGAATCGAAGTAGGGGCCGTATAGGTGGTCGGGGCGCCGCTGGCCGTGTGAGCAGGGCTGAATGACCCGCAACTCGAACCGCCGCAACTCGCCGACCAGTCCACCCCGGCGTTTGCCGGATCGTTAATGACGTTGGCCATCAAGGTCGGCTGGGCGCCCACCTGCAAAGAAGGAAGGGGCGCCTGGCTCAAGCAAATAGCCGGACCGCTGGCGAGTTGCTGTAACTGGAGGAGACCGGTCCCTTGAATGATGGGATCCAGTTCCAGGAACAACCCCTCGGTACACCCCAAGACATAGAAAACCCCTTGGACTATGGCGGTGGTATTCGTGGTCATGGTGGCGGCAAAACGCCCATTCGAGCTCGCGGTGAAGGCGCCGGTCAGCGCGTCCCCGGAGGCCAGAGTGCCGCTTTGGGGCTGGTTGGTGTTCACCTTTCCCGTGAGGGCGGAAACGCCGTCCGAAACCACTTGGCCAACCGAGTCCTCTTCGGCGCCCAAAGCGGCAGCGTCGAAGTTCCAAGCATAATTGCCCATGAAGGTGCTGGCAGATACTCCCGCGCTCTGGACAAAAGCGGTTCCGCTCGTGGTCAAGTTCGTATCGAGCTCGAGAACCAGAGCGCCTTGGTTCGCCGTAAGATAAAACGCAAATTGAGAGGGACCGCCTATGACTCCGCCCAAAAAGTTAAGGACGCCTCGCCCGTTGGAGGCGACAGTATAGTTGCTCGTGGCGCCGACCGGGACGGTGCTCACGATCCCGCCGTCATTGACATCCCCGGTTCCGCCGGTGAGGTTGCCATTTCCATCGGTGATGAAAACCCCGCCAGCTACGAGCGGGACTGTAGCCGTCGTGTTGGTAAAGTCCTGGCCGGCAACGGTGAAGCCAAAGTTGCCGGAAAGCGAAGAAGTCGAAAAGGCCGTGGGACCTTGCGCTAACACCGAGCCAGCGGTTAGATAAGTGCTGTCCTCCTCGACGAAATCGAGCATTGCGGAATTGACCACATAGTAGACGAAGTTGGAGCTGCCGAGTGCCGCTGTGCCCCGCCCGAAGGAGTCAGGGGCCGCATAGGTTCCCGAGGTGAATATGTTTGCCGAGACCGTCCCGCCATCATTCAGGTCATTGGCTGAACTGCTGATGTTTCCGGCGCCATCCGCGGTCATCACCCCACCCAGAGCCATGCTGGTTACGGCCGTATAATCGAAACCAGAGAAGAGGAACGCATAGGGGCCTGAAATGGAGCCTAGAGAAAAATTGCTGGGGGTCTGGAGGTCGAGACTCCCACTGGAGGTGAAGAAGACGGTGGCGGAGCCGGTGGCGAAGCTGTCGAACTCAATGACCAGCGCGTGCTGGGGGGTAACCACGGCGAAGCTTAAGGTCTGCACCCCGCTGTCGCCAAGGCTGGGGTCCGTGGTGGTGAGAGTCATTTTACCGCGTCCGTCCGTGCCGATCGTATAGGTTCCGGTGAGGGTGGGGTAATGCGGGCTGGCGCTACCGGTATCAACAAAATCCTCTTCCCCGGCGGAGATATTGCCTAAGCCATCGGCCGTAACGCTTCCCACGGCTGCATAGGGACCGGTGCCGTTGGCGTCAGTTCCCTTAACGGCGAAAGCATACTGCCCTTTGAGGAGCGTCACGAGGCCGGGGTTGGTGATGGCCACGGTGGCGAAGACCGTCACGGTCGGGGCGGCGGTGGAGGCGGCGGTAATCGTCACACTATTGCCGGGAGGCACCGAAGTGGGCGCCGTAAAGGTCGTCGTAGTCCCGCTGGTCGTGTGATTGGGATTGATGGAACCGCAGGTCGACCCGCCGCCGCAAGTCAGGGTCCAGTCCACACCCAGGTTTGCCGGGTCATTGGTGACGGTTGCGCTGACACTTGCCTGCGCCGACGTTTGCAAGGTAGAAGGCGGCGACTGAGTAAACGTAATGGAAATCGGAGCCACAATCGCTACCGAGGCCGAAACCGTCTTGGTGGGGTCGGCAGTGGAGCTCGCGGTAATACTCACCGTATTCCCGGAAGGCACCGAGGCGGGGGCGGTGTAGGTAGTCGTGGCGCCACTCGCCGTGTGTGCGGGATTGAACGAGCCGCAGCTCGACCCGCCGCAAGTCACGCTCCAGTCCACGCCCTTGCTCTGAAGGTCATTGGCCACCGTGGCGCTCAGCACCGCCTGGGCCGAGGGCGCCAAGGTAGAAGGCGGGGCTTCCGTCAGAGTGATGGTGATAGGCGGCACGATGGTCACGGTGGCGCTTACGCTCTTGGTGGGATCAGCGGTCGAGGTGGCGGTGAGCGTCACGGTATTGCCGGCGGGCACCGAAGCGGGACCCGTAAACGTCGTCGTGGCGCCGCTCGCGGTGTGCGCGGGATTGAACGAGCCGCAGCTCGACCCGCTGCAACTCACCGTCCAGTCCACGCCCTTGCTCAGGGAGTCATTGGCCACGGCCGCGCTCACCATCGCCTGCGACAATGCGTGCAAGGAAGAAGGTGGCGCTAACGTGAAAGTGACGGCAATCGGATTCGGGTTGACAATGGTCAACGTGGCCGAGATCGTTTTGGTGGGATCGGTGGTGGAGGCTGCAGTAATCGTCACCGTATTGCCGGGAGGCACCGAACTGGGAGCGGTAAAGGTGGTCGTCGTCCCGCTGGCCGTGTGCGTGGGATTGAAGGAGCCGCAGTTCGAGCCGCCGCAAGTCACGGTCCAGTCCGCACCCTTGTTCTGGGAGTCGTTGGCGATGGTCACACTCAGGGTTGTCGGCGCGCCCTGATTGAGGGTAAGAGGCGGCGCTGGACTGAAGGTGACGGTGATATTAGCGGCGCTCGTAATGGTTGCCGTTGCCGTCGCTATTTTGGTCGGATCCGTGACGGATGTGGCCGTGATGGTCACGGTGCCCCCGGAGGGGACGGTAGCGGGCGCCGTAAAGGTCGTCGTGGCGCCACTCGCGGTCTGCGCGGAACTAAGCGAACCGCAACTCGACCCGCTGCAACTCACCGCCCAGTCCACGCCCGCATTCGCGGCATCGTTGGCCACAGCGGCGCTCATCGTCGCCTGTGCCCCGACCTGCAAGGAAGTGGGCGGAGATAGGCTGAAAGTGACGGAAATAGGAGTGAGAATGGTCAACGTCGCCGAGGCGGTCTTGGTCGGATCAGCGGTGGAGGTGGCCGTGATGGTCACGGAATTCCCCGCCGGAATGGAGGTGGGAGCCGTGAAGGTGGTCGTGGCCCCGCTCGCGGTGTGCGTGGGACTAAACGAGCCGCAGGTCGAACTGGGGCAGCTCACGGTCCAATCCACACCCAAATTTGCGCTGTCATTGGTAACCGTTGCGCTAAGCGTAGTTTGACTGCCGGCGCCCAAGGAAGAAGGGGGCGCTTGCGTGAAGGCAACGGATATCGGCAGAGCGCCCGAGAGTTGTTGCAATTGCAGCAGGCCGCTGCCTTCGCCGTGGTCATTAATATCGACGAACAGCGTGGTGGAATTATTGACGACGTAAAAGATTTCTTGCCGGGTTCCCGTCGGGCTGGTGTTCAACGTCCCCGTGAACCGTCCATTCGAGTTGGCGGTAAAGGTCCCGGTAAGCGCTGCGCCCGGCGTTAGAGTGCTGCTCCCGTACTGGTTGATATCCACCGTCCCCGAGAGGGCGGAGACGCCGTCGGCCACGATCTGGCCAACCCAATCGACTTCCCCGTTACTGTTGCCATCGAAGTTGGCGGCATAGTTGCCTTGCAATGTCGAGGCGGATATAGCTCCGGTCTGGGCCCACCCGGCGCCGCTGCTGGTCAAACCCGAATCGAGCTCGAAAAGCAAGGCGCCCTGGTTCTGCGTCAGGTAGACGGCAAACTGGGAGAGTCCGCCGACCCCGCCCGCCGCGAGGCTGACCGTGGCGCGTCCGTTGGAGGCAACCGTATAGGTTCCGATGGGCGTGCCGCTGGTCACCGCGCCGGCGTCGTTGACGTCCACGACCGACGAGGTGATATTGCCGTTTCCGTCCGTCGTGAACAGCCCGCCGCCAGCCAGCGCGCCGGTGGCGCTCTTACCGGCGACAGTAAAGGCGAAGGTGCCGGAGATCGAGGCGTTCGAGAAAGGCCCGCTACCTTGCGCCAGCGCCGCCCCGGCCGTGAGCCCGTTGCTATCCGTCTCCACCCATCGGAGGGTGTTGGCATTCACCATGTAATAGACGAAAGCGGAGGAACCCAGGCTGGCCGTCCCGCGGCCGAACGAATCCATGCCGGTATAGGTTCCAACCGGACTACTCGCCGAAACCGTTCCGCCATCGTTCACATCGGCCGCGACATTCGTGAAGTTTCCGGCGCCGTCCGCCGTCAGGACGCCACCGCGGTCCAGCGCCACCGATCCGGGCTTGGTTGGATCGACGCCCGAGAAGGCGAAGGCGTAGCCGCCGAAGATGGAACTCGGCAAGAAGCCGGCGGGACTCTGGAGGTCGAGGCTCCCGCTGGAAGTCGCGCTGCTATCGAATTCGGTGACGAGAGAATGCCGGGAATTAACGACCGCAAACCTCATGGTCTGCGCGCCATTGACGCCGAGATTGGGGGCGCTGGAAGCAAGCAACAGATCGCCACGCCCATCGCTTCCAATGGTGTAAGTTCCCGTGAGACTTGCCTTGCTCACCGAGGTCACCGAATCAACGAAGTCCTCTTCGCCCCCGGTGATGTTGCCCGCCCCGTCCGCAATAATGCTTCCGACAGCAGCATAAAAGCCGTTGGCATCCGTGCCGGTGAGAATAAAGGCGTATTGTCCGCTCAGGAACTGGGGCAAATTAACGGGTGGCGCTGACGCAATCGTAATGTTGACCCTGACCGATTGAAGGGGAGCGGCGGCGGCCGTGGCGGTGATGGTGACGGTATTGCCGGCCGGCACCGTGGCGGGCGCCGTAAAGGTCGTGGCCACCCCACTCGCCGTATGCGCAGAACTGAACGACCCGCAACTGGCTCCGCCGCAGCTCACCCCCCAGGTCACTCCCTGGTTGGTCAGATCGTTGAGCACGGTGGCGCTGAGCATCGCTTGGCCGCTGATCTGCAAAGAAGCAGGCGGTGAAGTGGTAAAGGCGATGGAGACCGCAGGAGCAATGATCGCCACCGTGGCCAAGGCCGTCCGGGTGGGATCGGCAGTGGCCGTGGCGGTGAGGGTCACGGTGCCGCCGGCCGGCGATAATAGAGGCGCCGTGAAACTCGCCGAGGCGCCGCTCGCCGTGTGGGGAGGATTGAATGAACCGCAATTCGCGCTGCCGCAACTGGCCACCCAGTCCACCCCCAGGTTAGCGGAGTCGTTGGTCACCGTGGCGGTGACCGTCGCTGGGGCGCCCGGCAGCAAAGATGACGGCGGAGGCTGTGTTAACGTCAAGGCGATAGTGGGAGTGCCCGTGTACTGCTGCAACTGGAGAAGGCCTGTGCCCTCGCCATTGCTATCCGCCTCCAGGAAAAGTACGCTGGACCTGACTACGGCACCGTTTACGACGGAACTGTCCACAACGTAAAAGATTGTTTGCAGATTTTCGGTGGGGCTCCAGCCCAGTGTGCCGGTAAAGCGGCCATTGGCATTAGCCACAAAGGCACCGGTAAGTGCGGCGTCAGGGGTCACAGTGACAGCTCCGCCGCTAACCGCCTGAAGAACATTCACATTCCCGGTAAGGGCGGAGACGCCGTCCGAGACGACCAAGCCCACGAAATCTTCCTGGCCATTGGTGATCGCAGCCTGAAAGCTCGCCGTGTAATTGCCCATGAATGACGCGGCGGTGATCAATGAGTCCTGGCTCAGAGCTCTGCCGCTGCTGTTAAAAGTGGGATCGAGCCCGAAAAGGAGGATGCCCTGATTGGTGGTGGCGTAGATGGCGAACTGCGAGAGTCCGCCAACTGCCGGGCTAAGGGTGAGAGTGCCATTCCCCCCGGAGGCGAGTGTGTAAGTGCCGGTGGGCGTGCCGCTGGCCACGGTACCGGCGTTATTGACGTCCACGGCTGAGGCGGTGATGTTTCCGTTCCCATCCGCGGTGAAAACGCCTCCGACCACCAGGGGTAAGGCCAAAGAATTCGTTCCCGTCAGGGTAAACGCATAGTTGCCGGCGAGCAATGCCGTGGTAAAGATGGGAGGCGGCACGGCGGCTCGAGGGGCGGGCGAGGTTGTCCTTGCGAAGGCGCCGTCCGGCGCACTCACGGTCGCCTGGGCGAGGAGGGCGCCAGAGGTAAGGCCGTCATTATCCGTCTCGACAAAGCGCAGCGCCCCGGAATTGACCACATAATAGACGAAGCTGGAGGAGCCGAGCGTGGCGATGCCGCGACCGGCCAAGTCGGGGGCGGAATATGTCCCCGTGGGAGAAGTATTGGAGGTAACGGTCCCCTCATCATTCAGACTTTCGATGAGGTTACTGAAGTTTCCCCCGCCGTCCGCAGAAAGGACGCCACCCAGGTTGAGGGCGGCGGGTGGTACCTGTACCTTGGTCAGATCGACACCTGAAAAAGCAAAGGCGTAAGCGCCGGAGATGAAACTCGATTTGAAGTTGCTTGAAGTTTGGAGATCCAGGGTTCCCGTCGAGTTGGCGCTACTGTCAAACAGCAGGGAGCGTTGGCCACTGACCACCGTAACGCCAAAGGTCTGCACGCCATTGGCGCCGATCCCGCGGTCGCTGGCCAGGAGATTAATGGCGCCGCTCCCATCGCCTCCAATGGTGTAGGTGCCCGTGAGGGTAGCGTGATGCACAAGACTGGGATCCACCAAATCCTCCTCACCGGAGGAAACGTTCCCCGCGCCGTCCGTAGAAATGCTTCCCACGGCAGAGTAGAAGCCGTTGGCGTCAGTCCCCGTAATTAAGAACGCATATTGCCCATTGAGCAGCGTCGCTCTCCCGGCGCTGCTAATGGCCACGGTGGCCGTAACCATCTGTGACGGATCGGCGGTAGCCGCGGCCGTGATGGTGACGGTACCGCCCGTAGGCACAGAAGTCGGGGCCGTAAACGTGGTCGCGACGCCATTGGTGGTGTGAGCTGAACTGAACGAACCGCAATTCGTAAGGTTGCAGTTCACGGTCCAATCCATACCCTCGCCTGAGGTGTCATCGGTCACGGCGGCCGCCACCGTGCCCACCGCCGAGGTTTGCAGGGAAGCAGGCGGTACCTGAATGAAATTAATGGACACACTGGAAGCGATACCGTTGACGGAGACGGCTGCCGACGTGCTTTTGGTCCTATCGGCCGTAGCGATGGCCGAAATGAGGACAGTATTGCCGGGAGGCAAGGACGCCGGGGCGGTAAAGGTTGTCGGCTGACCGCTGGCCGTATGAGAAGGACCAAAAGAACCACAGCTTGAGCTGCCGCAAGTCACGGCCCAATCGACTCCCAGACCCGCCGAGTCGTTGGTTACCGTGGCAATGATGGCCGCCGGCGCGGTGGTTAACATCGTGGCCGGCGGCGCTTGTGTAAAGGCGATGGAAACCAGAGCGCTGATCGGCAAGGTTACAACCGCGGTTTTCGTGATATCAGCGGTGGACGTGGCAGTGATGGTCACATTACCGCAACCCGGTACGGAATTGGGAGCAAAAAACGTCGTCGTGGCCCCGCTGGCGGTATGGGTTGGATCGAAAGTACCGCAGGAGGGGCTTCCGCAGGTCGCCGTCCAGTCCACTCCCGCGTTCGAGGCATCGCCCTGAACTGTCGCGCTAAGCACCGCCTGGGTCGCCGTTTGAAGAGAAGCCGGGGGGGCCTGAGTGATGGCGATATTGATTCCACTGACCATTCCGATGGTCACGGTGACGGTTTTTGTATGGTCAGCCGTCGCCGCGGCACTGAGGTTCACCGAATTCCCCGACGGCAGTGAGGTGGGGGCCGTAAAGACCGTAGCAATACCGGAGGCGGTATGGACAGGATTAAACGAGCCGCATTTGGCGCTACTGCAACTGACGGTCCAGTCTACCCCCTGGTTCGTGGCATCGTTCGCGACGGTGGCAATGATCTGCGACTGTCCGCTCGTCGACATCGTGGATGGGGGAACTTGGGTGAAAGATAGAGTAATAGTGCTGGGGGGGGTATAAGCAGGTCCCCCTCCGCCGCAGCCGGCGAGGGTCAGCAAGGCAATCACCAGCCAACACGCGCGGAGCGTTAGGGCCAGCCGTTTGGAGAAACCCCACCCGAAGCTCGTGCTAGCGTGGTGTCCCATCTTAGAGTTGACAATAGGCGAGACCCCCTCACCCGCCTCGCCTCGGCTGATGAAAACGCCTCGTCGAGCCACCCTCTCCCCCAAGGGGGCGAGGGCAGTAAAATCAACTCTCCCCTCGCCCCCTTGGGGGAGAGGGGCTCGGGGGTGAGGGGGTCCGTGCATTATCCCATTGTCAAATATTACGCGGGACACCACACCAGGGCTGCACGCACCGGTCTGGGCGCAGAACCCAGCGCTGCGGATGCCGCGAGGGATGACCGTGGACGCTAAGGAACTTTTTTCGCTTGAAGGGGCGTAACGCCGACTTGTTGTTTGATCCACTTGAAGAGTTGGCCTCCCGCCAATGCCTTGCGCGCCGCTGGGCTGTCGTCATAACGGACGATTTGTGCACTGCGCGGCGCCACCGACTCGATTTGCTTCTTGCATACCTCAGGGGTAATGAAGTCGTCCATGATGTCTTGCAGTCGAATACGTTGCGACCCCAATTTCGGCAACCATCGGACGGGGTCGAAGGGTTCAACTCGACGCAAAAAATCGGGTTTCACGTAATTGGGGCGCTCGGCCTCGGGGACAAGAGTGGATTTGCCCATCCAGTCGCGCCAATCGCCCCAGGGTTGACCAAATCAAGTGCCCTGATCCGTGGGTCAACCGCGGCAGCAAGGATCGCGATGGTTGCGCCGGAGCCCTCTCCCAGCATCCCCACTCTGTTCATGTCAAAATCCCCGCGGTCGGAAAGGAAATTGAGAATCATCTGAACGTCGTGGACGGAGGTTACCAGCGCTTCCTGGAGCTCGCTGACAAACCACTCACGCATGGGCCGGCTATGGTAGCGTTGACCGGTCAGAGCCGATACAAAGCCGACTGCACCGAAGCCCTCCGCCGTCACCCGTTCGCAAAAGTCTTTGTTCATAAAGCGGGGCGTATCATAAGGATAACTATAGAGATATAAAATGACGGGAGGCTTCTCTACTCCGCGGGGCCGGATCACGTAGAGGTAAATGGGATCATTCTCTCTCCACTGAACTTCAATAAGTTCACGGGTGAACTCCGGGTATTGGGCCTTTTCCCCAACCAGCGGCCGCTGCGGAGAAAGTGCATGCGGGGCAAGGGCGAGGGAACTCCAATCTTCATGGCCCATTCCGGGTCCCGTAACCCCGCCCACGCCCGTGGAGGTTTGGTTGGGCTCGGCGTTGAGCAAGATGGGGTCTCGAAACCCTTGCGCGGAAGGAAACCAAACCTGTTGGATTAAGATGAAAAACCAGAGTGCAGATAGGCGCGCGGCCCGAAGTTGCACGTATGAACAATGCCTCAAATCTGAATTCCTTTGGTTACAGTTTGGCAGTGGACAAAGAACCTACCGAGAATTGCAGCGAGTGTCCTGGGTTAGAACCGAGGCAGATTGGCCTAACGTAGCCAACCTGCCTCAGTTTCCGCTCAGACTTAATTCCAGTACCTCTTATTGCTTTACATTGGTGATTTCTTTCTTGGTATCGGTTATGCTGTCCAAGTCCGTCTGGATGGTAAGCACCGCTCCACCCATGTCACCGCCCACTTCGACCGTCTTGGCAAGGTGACCGTTCTTTGCTCCGAAACCGGCTTGAGCATAGTGGGAGCGAAACACCAGCATTTGGCCAATGGGAACGAAATCGGGGATGTTCGCGACTTGAACTTCCGCAGCGTTGATCAGCGAGGTCACTTTCGAAGGCACGGTCTTGTCGGTGACGAGGCGCAAAATGTTCCAGATGGGGTACGATCCATTAATTACATTCGGGAAGGTAACAGCGCCGGGGCATGGAGCCGTGCAGGTGGGGAAAGCGCCGCCGGTGTAAGTCGCTTGGACTGGGTCCACGCCATCCACGGTGAGGTATTTGGCGGTGGCGAGGTCAGGTTTGACGTTGCCAAAGCTGAAGAAGGTGTACCCGATGGCGTCAGAGATAAGGCCAACTTGTTTCACCATCTCGCCCGTCCCAATGGCTCTCCGGCGCGTGGCGCCATCCGCGCTGCTCTGATTCAGTGGGTTATCCACAGCCGGGTTCACTCCGGTCTCCTGGGAAAGGATAATTTCTCTGGAATTGGGGATGCAATACTCCATGGTGTTCCAAGTTCCGGAGAGAGGCTCGCGAAGGATCACTTGCAGGCCTACGGATGGCAACCCCGAGCTGGGAATGAGGTCACGAGTTCTCGTTGATAGGCCAGCGAGCACATGCGCCAAGGTAAAGCGATCAATATTGCTAAACGCCGAGTTGCCAAGGCCGGCGGAGCTGGTATCCGCTGTGTTGACGATGACCATCAAGACCTGCCCACCAATGTTTGTGACAGTATAGGCTGGAATAGCCTCGCCGTTGATGGGGTCAGTACCGGTCATGGCAAAATCAACCACCTGCGCGGACTTGCCGCTCCCGAAGTCGGTGAGGATTACCGTACCGACCGGACCAGGGCCATAACCCTCGCCTTTATAGGCCCCAACGACCGCTCCGAGCGTTGTCAAGGCGCGGGTAGTGGCAAACAGCGCGTCTTCCGGCCGGATGTCGGTTGCCGCCGCGGTAAACGCCACTCCGTTGACGGCAGACTGGACGTCCGACGGTAAGGTTGTGTCGGTGAAAGTCGGTACTTGATTGGTACCTGTCGTACCCACGGCGCTGGAGGGCAAAGTAAGCGTGCCCCTCGGGACCGCGAAGAAGAGCCTAGTGCCCACTACGGAATCGATATTGAGGTAGGTACAGACAATCGTGGGATTGGGCTCCGTGTCCCAAACGACCCAGAGACTTCCACCCACCGCGGAAATCTCGCTTGAACGGGAGTCAAAACCGGTGGCCGTGCCGGATCCGACACTCCAGCTATTGCCACCGCACACACCAGGGCCCGTGCCGCTGGTGGCAAACCGTGCGGCCAGTCCGAATGAATTGAACGCCGCCGAGCTTCCTACAATGTTAATCACGGTGGGTCCTGTTGCAAAACCGTTCTGCGCAAGTGACATCGCCGCGACCATAGATAGAGCCAGAACCCCCAGCTTCATCCTTGTCGCCAGACTCGCAACTTTATTCGTCATAATTGATCCTCCTCATGGTAGTTCGTTTAGAATGCTCACTTTAGATTAGGAACGCTGACTGCAAGTCACGAAGCTTGCCCCAAGTCCATACCTTCGCCCCGATGACCGATTCATTGCCGGGCAAGCCAGATTGTCTGCTAGTCAGTTTCCGTAGCGAGCGCGACGATTATCATCTGAGGTGTGTTGCGCCGGGATTAGGGCAAGGTAAAATTCAGGTGAAGCTTTATGAGACCTGATGGTGCCAGGAGGTAATGTCTGGCCTGCCCGATCTTGCTTCCTTAGCCGGGTCTTCGGGAAATTAGTCCCCTGATAGTGGGCTCATGCGGTAATTTTGACCTTGATCGATGTGATTTACGAGGATAACCTCCGAATATGTCTGCCGCCCTTCCGGAATGCCGGCGAAATCGCTGATGCCCACTCTTCATATGCGCTTAACCTTTCCAGCATCTCCGCGTAACCATTCTGCCGCATAAGTAATGGTCACTTTCGAACTCCTTTATAGCAATGATGGAGACGCATGAAATTTTATAGACCGCTTCCTTGTGCCTTTTTTGCCATTTTGGTTTTTGTGTGCGCCGCGTTCTCCCAGGAAGGCGGTTCCATCAGTGGGACCGTCCTTGACACGTCCGGCGCCATAGTCCAAGGCATCGTCTGTACCATTTCAAACGATAGTGGCCTAAAAAAAGACGTCACAACCAATGATAGTGGCGTCTATTCCGTGACGGGGTTGCCGCCCGGCTCGTATAAACTGTCCATCTCCCTCAAAGGGTTCAAAGAGTTTCAATCCAAATCTCTGACTCTTGCGGCCGGCCAGCATGCCCAGATCGATGCGACGATCGAGCCGGCGGGAGCCGTCTCTTCCGTAACCGTGGCTGGCCAGAAGACGGCCGAGGCGGAAACGCAGACCTCGCAAATGACCGGCCAGATCACCGAGAAAGAGATCACTTCGTTTGGACTCAACGGGCGCAACTTCACCCAGCTCATTACCTTGGCGCCGGGCGTGAGCAACCAAACGAACCAGGACGAAGCTGTGGTGGGAGTGAAGGGCAGCGTCAAGTACAGCGTGAACGGAGGCCGCGTCGAGTACAACACCTTCGACGTGGACGGCAGCGACGTTTTGAATGCCGGTATCAACGGGAGCCAGAGCACCCTGATCGTCTTTCCCAGCCTCGACGCCATCCAGGAGTTGAAGGTGCTGACGTCCAATTACGGGGCCATTTACGGACGCAGCGCCAGCGGAACCGTGTTGGTATCCGTCAAGTCCGGGACCAGTCAATTTCACGGCGATGGCTACGAGTTTGTCCGCAATGAAATCTTCAATGCGCGTAACTTTTTTGACCAGACTTATAAAGCTCCCCTATACCGCAGGAACGACTTCGGCTTCACGCTCGGCGGACCGGTTTTTATCCCCGGAATTTACAATAGCACCAAGGACAAAGGATCCTTTCCAACCGCCAAGGATAAGACCTTCTTTTTCTATTCGGAAGAAGTCCGGCCCGAGAAGACACCCCAGGATTTCAATCAGGCGGTCCCCTCCATGAGCGAGCGTCAAGGAGATTTTAGTGACGTTTGCCCGTTCTCTAATCAGGGAATTGGCGGGCAACCCGGACAACAGGTCTACTTTCAGCGTACCGCCTTTCCCGATTGCCCACAGAGATCCGGGTCCGATACCGTGGGCTACGTGCTGACCTTCCCGGGAAACCAGGTGCCGATTGATCCCACGGCGGCCCTCCTCATGGGCAGCGGTATTATTCCCGCGCCCAACTCCTCGGTGGGTTGCAATTCCACCATCGGATCTTGCTACGATACAACGGTTTCCCCGCCCACGCACTGGCGGGAAGAACTGTTCCGAATTGATCAGAATTTTAGCCCGACCTTCCGTGCCATGTTTCACTACATCCATGATTCGTGGGATACGGTTACGGCCACCCCACAATGGGGCTTCTTTCAAAACAGTTTTCCCAGCATTGAAAACAAGTTTATTGGGCCGGGTGTCAGCATGGTGGCGCGGGTAACGGAGGTTGCTTCGCCTACCTTTTTGAATGAAGTGGCCATAAGTTACACCACGGACCACATCAGCCTGGCCGATTTGAACGGCCCCGGGGGTCAATGGCAGCGCCCCGCAGGCTTGACCGCGGGATATTTGTTCAATAATGGCTTTGGCGGGAAGTTGCCGGGAATTCAGATCGCGGGCACCAATGCGGAGTACGGCGGAAATGGCTTCCAGGTGGATCCTTCTTTCCCGCCCTACCACCATACCAACCCGACTTTCCTCTTGCGGGACGACGCGGCCAAGGTCATGGGCAAACACACGCTGGGATTTGGAATCCACGTCATTAATGGCGAGAAGAATGAAAACGATACACCCGGCGGCGCCATTACGGGTGACTTGCAGGGAATCATCCAGTTTGAGAATGTCAACAGCATTTTCAGTAGCTCCAACTCGTTTGCGGATTTCTTGGCGGGCAACATTCGATCCTTTCAGCAAGATAGCGGCAGCCTGAAATATTACAACCGCTACAGAACCGCCGAACCTTATATCCAGGACGATTGGCGCTTCTATCCGCGCTTAACCCTGAATCTAGGGATGCGGGTGAGCATATTCGGAAAGTGGCACGAGAAAAACTTGAATGCATATAATTGGGAACAATCGGCTTACAGCCCTGCGAACGCCTTGGCGGTCAACCCCTTGACAGGGGTTTTAATAGACTCTAATACGTTGTCAACCATTCCCCTGGACTTGAACAACCTGGACCCGCGCATCACCAACGGCATCGTGCGCTGCGGGCAGGGTAACGTGCCCGTCAGTTGCATGGTTAACCAGCACGGTCTGGGCCCGATGATCGATACCGCTCCGCGGGTGGGTTTTGCCTGGGACGTGCGAGGCGATGGTAAGACGTCGATCCGTGCGGGCTATGGAATCTTCTTCTACCACGGCACCGGTAACGAGGCGAATACCGGCTCACTCGAGGGCAGTGCGCCACTGGTCCTCGACATGACCGAGAACTTCCCTTTCGGCTATAACTGCATCGGTGGAACCGGCACCGGTTGCAGTGGAGCCGGGGCGTACCCGCTTAACGTGACGGCGATTCCCACTCACGCCGTCTGGCCCTACGTTCAGCAGTGGAGCTTCAGTATGGAGCACGCGCTCCCAGACTCCATGGTTATGACGTTGGCTCTGGTCGGCAGCAAGGGGTCGCATCTTACCGCCTTGCGTCAAATCAACCAGTTGGTCCCTGTGGATGCCGCGGATAACCCGTTTATTCCGGGACAGCCTCTCACCTTTGGTATCTGTAATACCTTCGACGGCACACACTTTACCCTCGGGACTACCACGACGACTCCCCCGATGCCGATCACGGTCACCAGTGGGCAGCCCGGATTCATCAATCTGGAGGCGGCATGTTATGGAGGAGGCCGCCTCTTCCCCGATGTCAATACGCTGCGGCAGTTCGCCCCCGGTTTGGGGAGGATCTTTTCACTCGAGAACGTGGCCAACTCCTACTACGACGCTTTTCAGGCGACGCTGCGCCGCACCGTAGGTCCGCTGAGCGCCACTCTTAGCTATTCGTACGGACACTCTGCCGACGATTCCTCCGACCGCTTTGACGCCACGTTGGTGAATTCCTACGACCTCAGGTCGAACTACGCGCCCTCCGATTTCGACCAACGGCACCTCCTGAATATCGGCTACGTATACCAGATTCCCAATCTGGCTCGCCTCGGCCGTCTCTGGGATCTTTTCCATATGAGTGACGCCGAGCTCGCGCGCCCTTACAACCCACCTGCGTTCGGGCAGAGACCCCTGGCACGGAAATTCCTGGAAGGGTGGGAGCTTTCCGGCATCACCACTGTCCAGACGGGCACCCCTTTCAGCATCATCAATGGCGGCAGCGCGGGCACCGGAATCTCCGTGCTTGACAACGCTGGAGTAGCCAATGGCACAGGGGCCGGCTCTTACCCGGACATCGTGAAGGGCGCCGGCACCATACGGCCCGGCGGAGGTAACAACCCCCTGAGTTTTGGCCCGATCCTTGGCAATCCCAACGCCTTTACTGCCCCCGAGGGCCTCACCTTCGGGGATGCGGGACGAAACTCCATGCGGAATCCCCGGCGCACCAACTTCGATATGGCGCTGCTCAAACATATCCAGTTGAAAGAGCCCTTTAGCCTGGAGCTTCGCGGAGAAGCATTTAACGTTTTCAATCACACTCAGTTCAGAATATACAATTCGGATCGCGGAAATACCGGTACGAATACCATCAATTGTTACGGCGGCGCCGACGCCCTCGCCGGTTTTGCCGGAGGCGGCGTCAATTGCCTTCTGGGGAATGCCTTCCTCCATCCCATTGACGCGCACCGCCCACGAACCATCCAGTTCGGTGTGAAGTTGTTTTTCTAGCCGCCCGCTTCCGGAATCCGGAATCTTGAATCCGGCATCCTTCCGTGGGCAGCGTGGTCAACTTCCCGTAGCCTTCCACTCCCGGCCTCGCATTCCGGCCTCTGAACTTCGGATCTTTTGTCATGCAACCAGCCCGACGCAGACCGTAACTTGTCTTAACACTCAAAGCACCAGCGTGACGTTTTCGAACATCGGCGCCAACCTCAGCGATTTTGGCGTAACCAACAGCGGCACCTGCTCGACTTTGAGCCCGCTGGGACCGCATGGACACTGCACCATCGTGGTTAGGTTCACGCCCGGCAGCGTGGGTCTGGAGGAGGGAACCCTGACCATAAACGACAGCGCCAATTCACAATCCGTCTCATTGTCGGGAAGGGGCAACCCGTAAGTTGGTAGCCACAGTCAGTGCATTTCTGACTGTGGGTTCTTCCTACGGTTACAAACCGCGGGTCGATTGTCCGTCTGCCAGGATGACATCGGGGGAAAAGCCCACGGTCAGAACCGCACTGACCGTGGCTACGAGCCTCAGCCTTGGGCACAGGCATGATGTGCTAGGCTATATTACTAGTTCGGCGGTCTTGCGCTTTCGGGCACCATGGGAACAAAGCGCACGGGCAGCAGGCTTTCGCGTTCCAGGCCTTTCGCGGTGCGGCGCAGGCGGATCAAATTCTGCACGTAGCGGCCCACCGGCGCCACCATGCGGCCGCCCGGGCGGAGTTGCGCGACCAGCGCGGGCGGCACCTCGGGCGGTGCGGCCGTTACGATAATGGCGTCGAAGGGCGCCGCTTCCGGCCAGCCGCGGTAACCATTGCCGATCCGGACGCGCACGTTGGCATAACCCATTTCCTTGAGGCGCGCCTCCGCCGCCCGGCCCAGCGGCTCGACGATCTCCATGGAATAAACCTCGCGCGCCAGCAGCGACAGCACCGCCGCCTGGTAGCCTGAACCTGTGCCGATCTCGAGCACGCGATCCTGGGACTGCAATTCCAGGGCCTCGGTCATGAAGGCCACCACATAGGGCTGCGAGATGGTCTGTCCGAGGCCGATGGGCAAAGCGGAGTCCTCGTAAGCGGAGGGCTGCATCTCCGGCGGCACAAACCGGTGGCGCGGAACTTTTCGAAGGACCTCCAAGACGCGCGGGTTGCGAATCCCGCGCGCGAAAATTTGCTCCTGGACCATTCGCTCCCGCGCCTCACGCGTCTCCGGCAATTCGGCCGAGTCCGCGCGCGAACGCTCTTCCCCCGTCTCCGACCTGCCCACCGGCGGGGAAGAAAGGGTGGTTGGCAACAGGACAAACATGATTAACAACCACACGGGGGTCCGGGGTGGGTTGCTCCGTAGCGCATTCATGGCAACCTCTGCACGCATTCTAGCACTTCAAAGGTTATAATGTGCAAATGCGTGCCATATCCCATCGCAACGGAGAGCGCATACTGAAGCTGTAAGGCATGAACATCTATAGCCATTCAAGGAATCCCATGCTAACCATGCCCATAGAAGAATTGCTAAAACTCATCGAAACCCGGCAATCATCCCGAGGGCTTTTTGATCCGAGGCGGGCGATTCCCAGAGAGGATATGGAGAAAATCCTGGAAGCGGCGCGCTGGGCGCCCACCGCCCACAACATGCAGAATTTCGAAATCGTAGTCGTGGATGATAAGAAATTGCTGGCGGCGATCAGCGACATCAAGCAACCCCCCAATCTGACCTTCATCCGAGAAAATTACCAGCAACTGTCTTTTTCCGAAGACGAACTGCGCCAAAGGAAAGCCGGAATCCTGGGTGCGATGTTCCCGAAGTCCTGGCAAACGCCCAATCCGAAACTGAAAGACGTCGCGAACGAAGACTGGGATGCGGTCATGACCGAGCAGATCGTGTCGAGTTCCGCCCTGCTTTTTGTGCTCTACGATCCGCGTCGGCGAGCGCCGGCTTCGGAAAATGATTTCCTGGGAGCCATCAGCCTCGGTTGCGCCATGGAGAATATGTGGCTGATGGCCGTTTCTCTCGGGATCGGAGTCCATATCCTAAGCTCGCTGTCCGAAAAGAAAACGGAAAAGGAAATCAAGAGGCTATTGGATGTTCCCAACAATTTCACAATAGGCTTTACCATGCGCTTGGGTTATCCGGTCGCGCCGATTCATTACTTACGGGTACGTCGTAACATCGAAGATTTCACGCATTATAATGGATTCAAGTATAAAGGCCTGGATTAATTGCCATCTTATCGCGCTTCCGTACAACGATACACCGCCCTCGGCATCCTGGTGGGATTACTCATCGGGGCCTTGGAAGGCGTGTGTCGTTACCGATATCCCGACCCGCGGATTTTTCTCAAGCCGAGTGTTAGTTACGTCATCTTATTTCTGGCCCCCTTGCTGGATGGTTTGGCCGCCGGATTTTTCGGCTTGCTGGCGGGATGGTTTGTCGCCAGCCGAGACAAGCGAATCTGGCGGCTTGTTTCCCTCACCGTGGGAGTATGTCTCGCCGCCTTGCTGGTTTTCGCCATGCGCGAAGACCTGCGGGACCTTGCCGTGATGGTTGTGAAGGGTCGAATCCCCTTCGCCTTCATCCTGGCCTGGGGAGCGGGGATTCTTGGGGTGGGGGCAGGGATTTTCATCGGGGGACGACTGCTCCCTCTCCGAACCCTGAGCGCCCTGCTCGCGGGGGTTTATGTTCTGTTGCTGGGTGGGGTGGGCGTCTACGCCATCAGACCTTCCCTGCATCGGGCTGCGGTTGCGGCTCAACCCGCCGGTCGGATCGCTGAACCCAATATTATCCTGATCACGCTCGACACGGTGCGGGCCGACCACCTCTCTCTCTACGGGTATCCTCGCCCGACCACCCCGAAAATCGACCAGTGGGCGCATCAAGGCGTGGTGTTTGAGAACGCCATCGCCAGTTCGTCCTGGACGCTGCCCTCCCATGCCTCGATTTTCACCGGCTTGCTGCCTCACCAGCACGGCGCCGATTGGGCCAAACCGCTGGACCCGAGCTGGTGGACGCTGGCCGAGGTGTTGAGCCTACGGGGTTACGAGACCGCGGGTTTCACTTCCAACCTGGGCAATGGCTGGCGGGGCCTGGGGATGGGCAACGGATTCGAGCTTTATGACGACGATAGCGCCTCGCTGCGGCATAACCTGAAAAGCTTACTCTTGGGGAACCGGCTTCTCCAACCTTTCTACGAGAAGTATGTGCGGCCCGACAGCTTCGACCGCCGGGACGCGGAGCAGATCAACCGCGACGTTCTCCGCTGGTTTCATCACCGCTCGCCCCGGCCCTTCTATCTCTTCATCAACTACTTCGACGTTCACGAACCCTATCTGTCGCCGGCCCACTACCCTTCCCGCCTCGGTCACGTTTCGCCTTGGGTGGTCGGCAGAATCGAATCGGTCATGGACCGGGAAAACAACCATCTGAGCCTCCCCGCCCAGGACACCGAATCCCTGATTACCGGCTACGACAACTGCCTGGCCTACCTGGATGAGTCGGTGGGTAAGCTGCTGGATTCGTTTTCCCGCCTTCCCGGATGGGAAAACACCATCGTCATCATCACCTCCGACCATGGAGAGGGCTTCGGCGAGCACGGCACTTACAGTCATGCTTCCAACCTCCACCGGGAGGTCTTGCGTGTCCCGCTCGTGGTCTTTGGACCTAAGATTCCGGCCGGCCTGCGCATTTCACACCTGGTTCGGATCCAGGAGCTCTTTGAAACCGTCCTGCAATTTGCCGGGATGGACAACCCGCCGTTCGAGCGGGCCGGCCTCCAGCGTTTTTGGAGGCCGGGATTTGAACCGGGGGAGTTTGATGATTTTGTGGTTTCAGAATTATCCCTGGGGATGCCGTCTCCCTCCCCCATCAGCTTGACTACTCCCCAATGGCAGTATCTGCGCGACTCGCAAGGCGACGAAGAACTCTATCGCTGGGTGAGCGATCCCGCCGAAAAGGTCAATCTGGCCAAATCCCCTGAGTATCGGAAGGTTGTGAAGGACCTGCAAATCCAGCTTCGCGCCACGATCACCGCCTCGCTCCCCCCCTGGTCGGGGACGGCGTACCTCGCCGCACTCGGCGAATCTGAGCGCACTTTGGCCGGCGCTCCCCGCTTGAGCCCTCAGCTCGAATTGAGCTCTGCCCATCCGGCGCAATTTCCTATCGGAAGTTCCCAGGCCTTTTTCCCGCGTCGCGCTTTTACGTTAAGCCAACGGCCACCCACCCCCGAAGAGGAACTGCTGCGAAGCCTCCCTTACCACTAAGGCGAAGGTGCATTCAAATTGGCACTCATGAGTTCCCCGAAGTTCCCCGAAGGGGAACAATATCATTAGCCGTGGGTGAAACCCACGGATAGGGACCCACCGACCAATAGAGTTTCCGACCCCGAAGGGGTCGAATATCCTTCCTACCAACTCGGCTCCAAACATATTCAACCCCTGCGGGGTTGGTGATTCGTCTGAGGATACCGTTTCCGTCCCGATTAACTTCATCGGGACGGCTAATGACATTGGACCTCTTCGAGGTCCTGGGTAAACGCCTCTTGGATTGCACCCTCGTATAAGGCGCCCGGGGCGCCATCACTACGACGGACCGAGCCGTCGAAGGCGGGCGGGACCGAAGTACTATTGACCGACAGATGAGGGGCCGGTTAGTGTAGCCGCGCGTTCAGTCTGTACGCTCACCCGTTTCCAAGGGAGGAAACATGAGAAAGAGAAAGCTATGGGTCCACTTCGTCATTTTAACCGCGCTGGCCTTCGGATTCACGACGCGGGCGGCAGCCCAAGATAGCGCGGCGCGAGCAGTCTATGATGCCTCCGCCTTCGTACCCACCAACCTGCAAGGGGTTCGCACGTTCAGTGCTCCCCCGGCCGGCTTCAATCCCCTGGCCGCGACGGACGAAGAAATCGCCACTTACGGTTTTCCCCCACGCCCCCCTCAGAACGATGCCGATCATTACGCGCAGTGGGCAAGGGCCATGGCGGCGGCGAAGAACCGCTGGAGTGGAGAACTCAAAGTCACGGACATCTCGCACGGGCCGATGCGACCGGCCGCAGCGCCGGCGGAAGCGTCTGCCCTAGGGGAGACAGTGCCCACCACCGGATACTCTTCCAACTGGAGCGCCTTCGTCAACACCAGCACGCTCACCAAATGGAACAAGACAAGCTCCTTTTACCAGGTCGTCTCCGAGTTCAATGTGCCCGTCGCTCAGCAGGCATTTAAATCTTCCGCCAGCGAAAGCGGCAATGTCTGCGACGGCGGTTGGGACATGGAATCGAGCTGGAATGGTATCGACGGCTTCGGGGATCAATATGCCTTGCTTCAGGGCGGTACCTTGTCGGCATCTTACTGTAGTGGAGGTACCACCCAAACCATGTACTGGGCCTGGATCGAATGGTGGCCAAACTCGAGCATCGGCGAATTTTCCGTGAACCCTGGTGACGATTTCTATGTTGCGACTTGGGATACCAGCGCCACGCAAGGCTACGTGTATCTGGAGGATTTGACCACGCAAACGTGGTCCACCTATGGCCTGCAACCCCCGTCGGGAAAACCCGGTCTGATCGGGAATAGTGCCGAGTACGTGGTCGAGCGTCCCTGCTGCCGAGGGAGTAACTTATATCCGTTGGCGAACTACGTTCAGGACTATTGGGCGAACAGTTGGGCTGTTACCTTCAATGAGTCCCAGAAGGATCTTGCTATTTACTACTACCCGGGATCGATTGCGACCTCCAACTACCTGGTTAACATGCTAGACGACGCGGGCAACCAAACTATCTCCGTTCCGGCGGCTCAAGGAAAATACGGCATCCTCTTCCAGAACGAGAATTGCGCCTACCTTGGTGGTTGTACGCCTTAACCGGCTTTGTCATCGAGCACGCCGAGGTTCAAGCACCACACTTGGATTTACCCACCGAGGAGGTTTTTCGCGGGACATTAAGCTCATTTGATACCTTATCATTGTTTGTCAAGCAAAAACCGGAACGGCGCCGAACCATGACACCCCTTCTGCCCACCACCACCCTCACCGCTTCGAAACCAAATCGCCAAAACCCGGCAGCAACTGGTATTTGTTCTCCCAGGTCGTGTACATGATGCCGACCGCGCCCTGCGTTCGGCCGAGGGACTCGATCCAGCCTTTGGGGTTCTCGAGGTCGTCGGCATCGTAGTAAGCGGCGCCCAGAGTCTGGTATCCCAGCTTGGAAAAGAAGTCGAGACTCTTGTCGCGAATATCGTAATCCCAACAGGCGATCACCAGGTCTTTGGGAATGTAATTCCATGTGCCGTGAAAGCTGCCGTCAATCAGGTAGTATTTCTCCTTGGCGTTGTGGTTGGGATCGAACATGTCGGACCAGACGTAGACTTCCGCCTTGGGGTTTGCCGCGCGGATCATCTGATGCTGACGGGTCACGCACTCGCCGAGGATCTGGGCCATGGAGAGATGCCGGTGCTGGCAGGCCTCGCAAAAGCCGCCCACGCGCACTTCATCCATGCTGAGGAAGTACTTCTTGGGCGCGAGGTACTTTTCGATCAGCGGAATCTGGCGCTGCCATATTTCGTACACCGCGGGCTCCGACATGCAGATCGTGGTCTGATCGCGATAGATCGTGGTGCCGTGGTAATAGTCAACTCGCAAGCGGTCGCCGGCGTGGACCCGGCTGCCGGGCAGGAGCGCAATCGCCGGCCCTTCGTGGTCCCAACTGAAATCGAGCTGCGGGTCGGCAATGGCCGCGAAGTCCCGACCCTCCTCGTAAACCGTGCCCGTCTTCTCATCCTGAACCCTCACCGGTGTCCCGGGACGGCGCAGAACATTGGTGAGACCCACTTCCTCGATGGCCACGTCATCAACCCAAACCTTGCCCCGCTTGCCATCGGAAACGCCCACGCGAAATTCCACGTGGTCCGCGTACCAACTGTTGAATCCCCAGGTCATCTCGTGCCAGTCGCTGGTTTCCGGCAAGGGCGGTTCCATGTAGGAAAGGTCACGTCCATCAGGAGCGACAGCGAGCAGATGAATGGCCATGCGCGGCCCTGCCCCCTCGGTCTTTACCCAGGCCCTCAAGCGATAGCAGCGATAAGGATGCACGCGCAGCATTTGCGCGAGATAGACCTCACCCTCTAGACCACTGAAGTCCTCAAAGCGCACGGAGGCATGGCCAGAGTGAGAAACCGTGGTATCCAGCGCGGCCCGCGCTCCATGCGCCGTGAAGCCTGCCGGCAGGTCCCCCTGTGGTTGTTCGAAGCCGGCATTGGCGATCTTCACCGGCGGGTCCGCAGCGAAGCGCGCCTCATGCTCTCCCGCCAGGAAGAGCGCTCCACGCACCGGTTGCCCCGCCGCCAGGTTCTTGTCATGCGACATCACACCGCCCCCATAGCCAACGCCAAACCCGGCGGGAATAATCTCCACCCCGAGGTGGTCGCAGGTCTGCTTCAGGCGCGTGAGGCGCGCAAGGGACTCGGGAGATTTCAAGTCCATCGAGTCGAAGCCCGCCGACAGCAGCATACCGTTGATGCCATGCTCGCTCGCCGTGCGCGCAACGCCCTCGACCCGCGCCAACTCCTGCTCACTGTCCAAATCCGTCGAAACGTAAACCCAGCGGTCGCGCAACCCCGGGGATTGGCCCAACATCACCGCGGTCATGGCAGCCCAGCAACACAGAATAATAATAAGTGCCCTTTTCATATCAAATTTCCTCCTTGGTATCACCGCACCTCGATGGGCGCAAGGTCGTACCAACCGTCGGGTTGCAGGCCCTCGATGGCCAGCTTGATGGCCGGCCGCCCCGTTCGCGGGTCGAGCATCGCGACGCGCAATCGGTAGCTCCCCAGCTTCAAGCTCTCGGGAATATAAATCGTGCCGTCATATACCGCATCACCGGGCAGCCACTTGCGGACGTCCACCGGCAGCTTGATTTCCGCGCTGCTGCTGGCGGAATGCAGCTCGATCGCCAGCTCGTACGGACGGTAGACCGGCGCCACTCCCGCGTTCAGCCACCACATGTGGATCATTTGCATGGTGCCAGCCAGAACGATTTGCGGATACTCCAGCCGCCGCAGGATGAATCGGTACCCCATTTTCTTCTGAAATTCATCGAAGGCCTTCTTCCAATCCGGGGGAATCGCCGACGATTTGATGTTCACCGACGAGACGTGCCAGCGCAACGCCTGGGCGATGATGTAATCCAGGTCATAACCTTTTTCTTTCCAGCCGCCCGGCACCCAGCACGTCTCAAGTGACACGGGGCTGCGCTGCCACACGTCCTGAATCCCCGCGCGCACGATCTGCTGCGGATAAAAGTCCAACATATGGCACCAATGTGCCCCGGTGGTGGCGCGCATGTCACCCCAACAATCCAGCCGCCAGCCCGCGCCCTGCTGCGTTCCATACGCCAAGGCTTGTTCCTGGTCGAAATTCATCAGCAACGGAGTGCGCTTAAACGCTGCCAGCCAGATATCCACCAGTTTTTTCTGCACCTCGAACGCCGGCATGTAATCGCTCCACCCTTCGCCCCAGTAGCCGACCGATGAAATATCCACACTGTCCAAATCCGGATGCCCATCGTAGCGTTCCCCTGCCGCGGCCACCACGGCTCCCCAATCCTTCAGGTACAACGGATCGGCAAAAGTCGGCTGCCAGATTTTCCCGTCCTTGTCCGTCGCCTGATTCGCACGCCGCGCTCCCGACTTTTGATACCATTCCGGCAGCGGATGCTTCTGATCGTACGGCATCAAACGGATCGCCAGCGCTTGATGGTGGACGTGCGCCTGGCGCAAGGCCTCGTCCAGAATTTCCCAGCGCACCTTGCCTTGTTCCGGCTCCAGCGCCTCCCAGAACCAGCGGCAATAGGAAATCGTGGACGGGGGGAAATCCACTGCACCTGCCGCCGGCGCCAACTCTCCGACAGGGCCCTCTTCTGACCAGCCGAGGCCGGGGTTGATCGCATCCCCATTGAAGCGCTGAAAAGTCTCGATTCCCATCCCCGGATTCACCAATACCTCGTTGATCTCCTTGGGGCGGAGGATGGTGGTTTCTACTTGCGCGAGCGCATTCCCTGCACTTGCCAGTAATAAAAAGCCAACCAAAATCAGTCTCGATGACATGGTAGGTTCTCGCCTCCTCGTAACCCGGATTTGCAGGGCGTTTGTATCACATTACAAGAACGAAGGGTATGCAAAGTTTCTTTTGCTTCCGATACATTGCGGTAGAATCCGAATTGCATTTTACCGCCAACGGGTTTAGCGAATTCTCGGTGAGAAAGTATAATCCTCGCCGGAGGGTCCAGATGAATCGAACGTTTCGCTGCGCACTTTTGATAGAGGTTCTTGCTTACGCGTCCCAGGTCACGCACGCCCAAGCACCGCTCGCCCAAGCTGACCTCCGGGTCATTCCAGATGCTTCAGAAATGCACCAGATGCTACCGGCCTATTTGAACCGGCTGGCACGCGAGGCCACCGAGAAGAGGTTGGGGCGCTTCAACCAGGTCCAGTCGGAAACCGAATTCCGCAACTGGCAGGAGGCAAACCGCCGGACCTTTCTGGCTTTGATCGGAGGCTTGCCCACGGAGCGTTCGCCGCTGCATCCGCGAGTGACCGGGGAGATTCCGCGCGAGGGGTATGTCATCCGCAAGGTCATCTTCGAGAGCCTGCCCGAATACTACGTGACCGCGAACCTCTATGTTCCCACCACCGGCAACGCACCGTTCCCGGCCATTCTCACGCCGTGTGGCCATTCCGCAAACGGAAAAGCCTATGACGTGTACCAGCATCTTTTCATCGGGCTCGCGAAGCGGGGATACGTGGTCCTCAGCTACGATCCCGTGGGGCAAGGCGAGAGGTATCAATACTGGAACTTTCTTCAACAGGAAACCTTGTTGAAAGGCACCGACAACCAGCACGCCATGGCGGGTCTTCAGGAAATGCTGCTCGGACAAAACCTGGCGCGCTACTTCATCTGGGATGGAATTCGCGGCCTCGATTACCTCACGAGCCTCCCGGAAGTGGATCCCTCGCGCCTCGGGGTGACGGGCAGCTCCGGGGGCGGCACGCTTACCACTTACATTTCCATGCTCGATCCGCGCGTGAAGGCAGCCTCCATCGTCTGCTTCATCACTTCCCTGCCCCAGAAAATCGCCGCCCGCAGCCTGGATGTGGAAGCCGACCCGGAACAGGATATTCCTGGCCTACTGGCCGCCGGCATCGACGAAACCGAATTCGTGGGTATGATTGCTCCGCGGCCTGTGCTGATCGGGGCAGCTACGCGTGACTTCTTCCCCATCGCGGGGACGCGCCAGACTTTCGCCGAGGCCCAATCTCTTTACAAGAAACTCGGCAAGCCCGAGCGCCTCAAGATGGTGGAGTTCGATCACCGCCACATGTATAGCCAGCCGCTGCGGGAAGCTACTTACGCCTGGTTCGACCACTGGCTGAAAGGCGTCGATGCCGAGGCCCACGAGCCGGCAATCGTCACGGAGAAAGATGCGACCCTCGAATGCACACCCACCGGCCAAGTGATTACTTCCCTGGGCGGCAAGAGCGTTTACGATTTCAACCGGGCGTTGGCGGAAGATGAGTTGAGTCGGCTGGAGGCGCGCCGCCGCTCTTCTGACTTCCACGCGAATCTCGCCGGGAAAATCCGCAGCCGCCTGGCAGTGCCCGCCAACGCGACGGCGCCTGTTCCGAAGACCCTCGCGACAATCGAAGTGGGAGACCTGGTGGTTGAGAAGTTGCTGCTCGAAACCGAACCCGGCATCTCGGTTCCGACTCGAGTGATTCACCGCAAGGGATTGCAGGGGAGAACGCCGGCGGTGGTCTATCTGCGCGATCGCACAGGTGAAGGCGACCGCGCGGCCCTGTTCGCGTCCCTCGCCGAGCAAGGTCAGGTTGTAGCCGTCGAGGATGTCCGCGGCTTTGGCGAGACTTGGGCGCCGCGCGACGTGCGGGAAGAAACCCCAGACTACTTCCACCCTCGCGATGGCAAGGATGCGGACTTTGCCTACGCGGCGTTCCTTCTAGGGCGCCCGCTTTTGGGAATGCGCGCCCTTGACGCGCTTAGGGTGGTTTGCTATTTGCGCACGCGCTCGGATGTTGACCCCCAACGCGTGGCCGTGGTGGGACGAGGGTGGGCAGGGGTCGCTGCGCTGTTCGCCGCTTCTCTCGATTCAAACATTTCGCCGGTGGCAGGGGAAGGCCTACCGGCGTCCTACGGCGCGATTGCCCAATCAGAGCTTTACCAGCAGCCCGCTTTCATCCTATTGCCCGGAGTGCTCCAGGACTTCGACCTCCCCGACGTCTTCGCGGCGCTCGCTCCCCGGCCTTTGCTGGTATTGAACCCGGAAGACCCCTTGACTCGCAAGATGACTGAGCAAGAAGCGCGCGCGGCCTTCGTGCCCGTTCGTGCAGCGTATGATGCGGCAGAGGCTTCGCCCGCCCTCACCGTCAGAGTCGAACCGCTGGATGCAGACGCGCCAAAGGTGCTGGAGGAATGGCTCCGCGCGCACAAATGACCGGCTCGGCCTCCGCGCTATCAGTTTTTACTCGGACAGGTTAACCAAAAAAGATATAATCCCCTTTTTGACTGGGGAGGCTAAGGCTGCTCATGGAATGGACGCACTTGCGAAAATACCCCCGAGTACCCATCGACCTGCCGGCCGTTTACACCCTCAACGCCCGCACAAGACGTGCTCGCATTTTGACTCTGGGCGGAGGCGGGCTCTTTCTGGCGGATCCCGAGCCCCTCGCGGTGGGCGCCAGGCTTTCGATTGGGTTCCGGCCGGCGAAACACCTTCCCCGTTTGGAGGTGCAGGCGGAGGTTCGTTACCTGGTTCCCGGCAAAGGCATGGGGATGGAATTCCTCGACATCGATCCCGCGTATCGTGAGAGATTAATGAGGTTTATACTGCACCGGGCGGGAGAAACCCGGCAGTTTTCTCGCGCCCCGCTGGCGGCGCAAGTCGAATACGCGGGAGGAACACAAATCGGCTTTGCACGCAATATCAGCGCGGGCGGTATGTTCATTGAGACGAAAAATCCGGTGGCCACGGGCACGCATCTCAAAATGCGTTTTAATCTCGAGGACGATGGGCCGACCATCATCGTTGACGGCGAGGTCCGCTTCGCGGTCGGGAAAATCGGCATGGGGGTACGTTTCCTTGACCTTTCACTTGCCGACCAGAAACGCATCGATGCTTACCTCACCAAGGGGGACGCCGCCGCCGGACATCAGCCGGAGACTCCCGGAAAACGATTCTTCACTCAATCAGCATAGGGCGAGGGCGCCGGCGAGGCGCTCACTCCTGGCCCGCGTAACCAATTCCGGCGTATAATGGTCACTGGGGTGGCCACCATGAAAATCAGCACAGTTCGAGAGTTCCGAGATGGAGCGACGGGGCTGCTCCGGTCGAAAGACCCGATATTGGTGACGCGCCGGGGCAGGCTGGCGGGTGTGTTTTTCCCTTGCCCGCAAGCCACGCTGCCGCTGGAACTGAAGCGGGAGATCTTCGGCATGCTGAGCGGGGTCATCGCACGCCAAATCAAGCGGCGGGGGCTTCGCGAGGAAGAAGTGCTGGCCGATTTCGAGCGCTGGCGGAAGGAGCGCCGTGCGACTCGCCGCAGACGCTAATGTTCTCCTTTCGGCAGTTATCGGTGGCCGCGCCAAGCTGATTCTTAAATCCTCTCAAATCAGTGAGATTTTAACCGTCGAGCCAGTCATGGCCGAGGTGGAAGAGTATGCCTGCCTCCTGGCGAAAAAGAGGCGCCTCGCGGAAGACTTGGTGCTTCTGGCGGTGGGGGCTTTGCCTCTGACCATCGTTGGGCGGGTAGACTACGCAGCGGCAATTCCTGAGGCGATGGAACGCATTGGGCAGCGCGACCCGGATGATGCGGAACTACTGGCTCTCGCCCTCTCCTTCAATGTCCCAGTCTGGTCCAACGACAAGGACTTTGAGGGCACTGGCGTCGCCTGGCTTACGACTGAGGCGCTCCTTCGGCAACTTGGCCTGAGCGACGTGCTCTGAACCCGCAGTGAGGTTCCCACAATACCCGCGCGTATGTATGGCCGAACGGCGTTCGGCCCAGGGCCAGCGCTGCTGGCCCCTACGAGACGTGGCACGGGCATCCTGCCCGTGCTCGGCCACGGGCGGGACCCCGATGGATCGGGGCAGGTCGGCCGTGACACGTTCCGGGTTGTGGCGGCGTTACGCCTTGAGGTCGCGCAATAAGCGTTCGAACGACTTCTGGTAGGGGTCGTGATCTTTCCAGGTACGGAAGTCGCCGATGTGGTGCGTGCGGCGGAGGTTTGGCGTCCAGGCTTGATCGGTTTCCATCGATTCACTCTTGCCTCGGCACGGCATCCCGCGTAGATTGATCGCGTGTCCAAGATGCGGCGTACGTTCCTTTATGACCGGCAAGGATAAATATGCGACGACTATTTCTCGTGAGAACCGTTTGGGCGTTTCTGGCTTTACAGGTTTTGGTTTCGGCATCATTTTTGCGCGCGCAAGCGAGCAGCGATGTTTTTAACGTGCGGGATTACGGGGCCACGGGCAAGAAGGCGGACATCGCCACCCAGGCCATTCAGAAGGCCATGGACGCCTGCGCAAAATCCGGGGGAGGAGAAGTTTACCTGCCGGCCGGCGATTACACCTCGGGAACGCTGCACCTGCGCAGTCACGTCAAGTTCTACCTGGAAGTGGGGGCCACGCTATGGGGATCGAAGGCGGAATCCGATTTCTCCACCGACGCGCTGCTGCTCGGCGAGGACCTCGAGAATATTTCCATCGAAGGCCGCGGCGTCATCAACGGGCAAGCCGAATACGATTGGCGGATGAACGTCATTGATGACGGGTATATCCGTGACAACCAGAAAGCGGCGGAGGCGGCGGGCGTCCCCCTGATGCGGTCGTTTCCCAAAGAGATGGGGCAGCGCAAAATCTACCCGCACATGATCAAGCTATTGCGCTGCCGAGACATTCGCATCGCGGGAATCTCCATCCTCGACTCGCCCAGTTGGACCGTCTACCCCTACGACTGTGACCGGTTGAGAATCGACGGCGTGTATATCCGTACCAGCCAAAAATACGGGGTGTGGGCGGATGGCATCGATCCGGACAGTTGCCGTGACGTGATCATTGCCAACAGCACCATCGAGACCGGCGACGACGCCATCGTGTTTTATTCCTCCAGCGCCTCGGGCGGGCCGCCCAAGGCGTGCGAAAACATCACCATCACCAACTGCCGCCTCTCCTCCTCCTCGAGCGCCATCAAATTCTGTGACGGCAATGCCGTGGCCGTCCGCAACGTGGCCATCGACAACTGCGTCATCACCCATTCCAATCGCGGTATCGCCTTTATGGTTTACGACGGCGGGGTAGTTGAAAACGTGGTGATCTCGAACATCGTCATCAATACCAATCGCTTCGACTGGTTCTGGTGGGGGAATGGCGACCCCATCTACTTCACGGTGCAGAGACGGAGCGAGAGCCTCGGCTTGCCGCTGAAACCCGATGAGCCGCCGGCGGGTGCGATCCGGCACGTCATCGTGCGCAACATCATTGCCCACGGCCAGGGCTCCTGCCTGATTCTGGGACATCCGAACAGTTGGCTCGACGATGTGAACCTCGAAAACATCAAGCTGTACATGGCCACGGACCCCTCCGCGGCCTATGACCGGTCGATTCACGCCATGTATTTCCAGTACGCCCGGAACCTGAAAGTGAAAGACGTCCAGGTGCAGTGGGAAAAGCCCGAGTCGCCGAAATGGCAAAGTGCTCTGTACTTCCAGGATGTCAAGGGACTGAAGCTGGAAGGTTTCTCGGGCGCGCCGGCGAAGGCGGAGTCCGAAAACCCGGCGGTGGTCATGGATCAGGTGGACGGCGCTACCATCGTCAACTCGGCAGCCGCACCCGGAACAAGAATCTTCCTCAAAGTGAAAGGCGCCCAGAGCCAGGACATTCGCCTGAACGGCAATGCCCTGCACGCGGCCCGCATCCCCATTCAAACGGACAAAGAAGTGAAGCCCGGAGCGGTGAAGGATACGAATAGTTACTAGCCCCCCTAAGAGTCGCATGTCCAGCGGGCCGAAATTGTGGCACGGGCGTCCCGCCCGTGCGCAGGCACGGCCAGGATGGCCGTGTCACCATGAGGAGCCGCCCTAAAAGTCGCGCGTCCAGCGGATAGTGAGCAGATTCGCCTGGAAGTTGTTGGCGGTGATGATCTGCTCGATGTAGTAAGTGCGTTGCAAGTCCACGGACAAGCGCCCCGCCTTGGGGAAATTGACATAAACCGTCCCGGTGACCAGCGGCCAGGTAAGGGGGCCGTAGGCGGGCGGCTCGCCGCTGATCTGCCCGAGGCCGGTGGAACGATCGAAGTTGCCGGTGAGCCGCAAGCCAAAATACTTGCTGGGCTTGGCTTCGACCCCGGCCTGCACCACGCGGTCCACTTCCTGATCCCGCAGGAAATCGTTGAGCGGCGCCGTGCCGCGGACATACAAGATGTTGCCGGCGGCAAAAATATTGTCGTAGGTGAACCCTCCAAAAACCGAAAACCGGTCATTGAGAGCATAAGAGAGGGTCAAGGTGTTGGTGTGGACTCTGTCCTGGAAACTGGAATCAATAAGCTTGTCGTTCGAGAGATTCAGGTCGTCTTGCAGGGTTACCTTCTTGAACGGCTGGAAGCGCGTGATCAAATGCCCGGCCACTTCCGTGTGCGGAGTGATGGCCGTAAAGGACGAACCGTTGTCAAAAGTGTGAACGTCGCCGCGGACGCTGAACATCTTGGAGGGTTGATAGCCGAAGCTGAGCTCGGGCCAGGCAGTCTTGGTACGCAGGGTAATTTCGGGATCGATGACTCCGTTCGTGAAGGCCTCCACATCCGCTTTGAGCAGCCGAAACCCCGGGCGCAGCGTCAGCGATGCGGTGGGCGTAAAGAGCATGCTGAAATCAAAGTCACTCACGCCATCCCGCCAGACCTCCGAGTCCGTGCCGGAAGCCGGCGTGGTGATGTTGGCCGGCGGGGCGGCGGCCGAGGTGGTGACGATGGTCTGGGTGCTTCCGAAATTCCCCACACTATTCGTGCTAAAGCGCGAGTATCGATAGTCGGCAATGATCTCCCACCAGTCTTTGGGCTTGAAGGTGAAGGTCTGGTACAGGATGTTGTCCGGCTCCGTCACCGTGTCCCGAGCGGACTCGCTCACCGAGTAGGGCTCGAGCTTGCCGGCGCTGTTGGGGGCGGCGCCACTGTAAGACTGGTCGAAAGTGGCGGGACCCTGGTAACGGTAGTAGATGTAACCGCCCCGCCATTCGAACTTGGAGAACGGCTTGCCGGTGAAGGAGAACTCGCTGAGGGGCGTGGTGAGCCGCCGGTATTCCGACTGCGACAGGCTGGTCAGCGGCTCCTTCGTCGAGCTGGTGACGGGATTAATGCTCAGCTCCGGCAAACTGACATTGTTCAGGGCAACGTTCTCCGTGAACATCTGATAACCAAGATTGTAATGGAAGGTCCAACCCTTTAACGTGTAATCGATCCCGCCGGTGAAGCGATTGGTGTCATCGTCGATCGGGGCGTACAAATAGTAGGGATTGGCGCGGGCGAAGGTGCCCCAGTACGAAGGTGAATCGAAGAAATCGAGCGACTCCGTGGTGAAGGTGGGGCCGCTGTCGGTAGTGCGATAGTAGTCGAAATTGAAGCGGAGATTGTTGGTGGCGTGCAAGGTGAGGTCCGCCGAACCGAACTTGCGCACGGTGTCCCAGTTGTGATTATCGGTAAGGCCGGTGGAAAGTCCCGAGCCCACCGCGGCAATCGGCAGGACCACGTTATCGTTGGGATTCGAATAGAAATAGCTCTGCCGCCAGTTCACCCGAAAGTCATAAAGCCGGTCTTTGCGCACGGAAAGCTGCCCCATTTCGAAAGGCTCACCGCCCAGCCCACTGACCGAAAGGGAGTAGCTGTCCGCGAAAGGGTTGGCGCCCTTGGCGGCCTCGCCGAACATGTTAAAGTCCATCAGGCGAAACCCCTTCTCGAGGCCGGAGAGATCTTGAAACATCGGGCGGTAGCCCTTCAGGTCATCGAAACGGTAACCAACCGTCACCGACCCCTGGGTATTGAACCCGCCCAGCGTAAGGGGAGTCTCCGCGTTGTCCTGCGCCATCAATGCCCCGCCGCTGAGCAGCAACACTGCCAGGGAGATCAATAGCAACGTCCATTGTCGATCTTCGATTTTCGATTGCCGATTAAGACGACCCAAGAGACGCGCAATAGTCAGGAGAGGCCGAGGCACGCCCGAATCACCCATCACCAATCGCCCATCACCAATTCGTCGTCTCATGCGCCCTCTCTTCACCGCAAGAAATTCGGGTCAAGTTCCGAGCCATGGATCGTCACATGGCAGCGGGTACACTCGCCGCTGGTCTGAAAGCCCAGGCGGCTGTGCGGAACTGCGGCCTGAGCGTGGAAGCCGGTGTGACATTGCAAGCAGAGCTGCCGGCCTTCCCGCCGCACCAGCATGAAGTGATTGGTGTCGCCATGGGGATTGTGGCAGACCACGCAGCCTTGCACACGCACCGCCGCATGCTCATAAACATAAGGTCCGCGTTTTTCCACGTGGCACTTGACGCAGGTCTCCCACTGGGTGGCATTCAGGCTGGACCGATTGAGGCTGCCGTGGGGGTTATGACAGTCCGTGCATTTCATCAGGCCCTCCGGCACCCGGTGGTGTACCGGCAGCGCGAATTGCGCCTGGATGTTGCCATGGCAGGTAAAGCACAAATTCGGCTCGGATTCCTTCAGCAGGCTGCTGTGTAGCCAGCGCGCCGTCTCGGGAAGCTGCGGCACCTGGAAAAAGGCCGCCTGCGCGAAACTCAGGCTGGCCCTGCTCTGATTTTTGACCTCTTTAACCAGGTGGGACGCATGGCATTCGTTGCAGGAGACGCCTGCCGCGGCGTGCTGCGAATGGGCAAAGCCTTCCTGTTTCTGGCTGGTGATGTGGCAGGTCATGCAATGTTCCGAATTTTCCTTGGGACTGGCGTGGAATGAGAAGATCAGCTTGGCGCCCGCCATTTCTTTGGCGGAGTCTCCTGCCGCATCTTGTTCGGCCTCGGCGTGGGCTTTGCCGGGGCCATGGCAGGTCTCACATCCGGTAACGCGCACGGGCGGCGTACCGGCCGCAGACTTGCCCCCTGCCGGCGCCTCGCCTTTCAGCGTCATCATATAATCCACCAGATTGTTGATTTTTTCATCAGACGTTTCCGGCGGCAATGTGGGCATAATGGTGCCGGCGCGGCGCTTGGTCATCCGGTCAAGCAAATCGGCCCGCGTGCGGCGCACCCCGACATCATCGAGCTCTCCCCCGCCCTGCCCACCTTGGCCGCCGATCATATGGCAGCCGGCGCACATCATGTCGTCATAGAGCTTCTTTCCCGCCACTGCCGATGCGGACATTCCCGGCGTGGGGGTGGCAGGAGAGGCCGGCAGTGGCTCGTTCGCAGCGTGCGGGGTCTTCACAAAGGCCTGGGCCTCAGCACGATGGCAGCCCGCACAGGTTTGCCACCCGGCATAATCGCCCGGCTTCCCGGCCAAGGGAGCGTGCGACGCCACCGACGGTCCGTAGGCCGCCTCGGGCATCCTTTGCGCAAAGGTCGGGCTCACGAGCGCGCCGAGGGAGAACATCAGCGCCACGAACCCATATAGAGGTCGGAGTAGGCTTTTAGGTTGGGAATTCATCGAGCATCGTCCTCCCTCTCGCCCGAGTGTCGAACAAACTATTATAAGATATTCCAACTTACCCATACCTCGGCAAATAGAAAATACGACATCTTGACCGATTTCTCAAGCATCACCGCATCCAGCGTCTCTTGCCGGACAAGTTCCTCCGGCACGAACCTTGGGTCGGCCAAGGCAAACCCGATTTCACGTTCGCCCTCAATATCGGTAAAAACGCACTGTGACTTTAAGAATTTTGTGGAGGTCTTCAACAATGGAATAATGACGTTGAACGGGCAGGCTAGAGGGGTTTTGATTTAACTGCTTGCATATCCTGTAGCACTAGTCGCTAGGACGTTGTTGCCGCGCGAAGATTTCGTGCCATGGGCGTCCCGCCCGTGCTCGGGCACGGGCGGGAGAAGCTGTGAAAAAATCGATTCTTGGCATGTTATCCACAATGTAAATCAATGAAAATAAAGAGTGCCAAAATAAGTAAAATCAATTTTTTCACACCTTCGGACGCCCGTGGCACGAAAAGCGGCTTATTTATCCGGCACATGGAGGTTTTGGCGGGAACTCAAATCGTGCCAACCGCCGCTCAGGCGCTGGCATTGTCGCAGGGCCGGGCAGGCGACGATTTCCGGAGTCCGCGAATCGCCGCCTGCGGCATGCATGCTGCGCGCGAGTTGTTGCACTTCTCAAAACAGCAGTTTCAACATGAATTGGAGCTGACGCTGCGTACCCATTCCGACCGGCGTGGTATTCAAAGGCGAATAGATGATGCCGAAGTCGGAAGCCGAAATGAGGCCATCTGGGTTAGCATACATCCCCCGGTTGAAAATGTTGAACGCTTCGGCCCGGAACTGAAGTTGTAACTGTTCTGTAACCGGTATGCGTTTGGAAAGCCCCAAATCCATTTGCCAGACCCCGGGGCCTCGCAAGAAATTGCGGGGGACATTGCCGAAGCCCGGGAGGTTGAGTCCTGGGGGGCAGACACCACCCGGGTAAAGCGAATCGGCAGTTCCGGGAGTGCAAAAAGCCGCGGGGTTGAAATTCCCGCCGGCCACATACAGCGCCTGGCCGGGAACGAGGTTGGGACGCTGCTCGTTGGTGTTTCCGTCCGGGCCCGTACCACTAGTCGTGAGGTTCACGGGGAAGCTGGTACGGGCGATGAAGTTCGAACTGAGCGACCACGATCCAAACATGCTGCGCAACGCTCCAGCCTGATTCAGGAACGCTTTTCCGGGACCAAAAGGAAGCTCATAGATGGCATTCGCATTGAACGCGTGGCGGACGTCGAAGGCGCCGCTCGAGTACTCACCGCAGGGCGGCGCTCCGGGAGGCTGGCAGGAAACATTTTGCGGCGTAATGGAGTCGCCGTCGCCGCTTCCGTTGGAATCGTCGTCGATCTCGTGGGACCAGGTGTAGTTGGCCGAGGCCAGCAAACCGCGAGCGAAGGTACGCTTCAGCGAGACCGATAGCGCCTCATAATGGCTGTTGCCGATGGTGCCTCGCCAAGCGATCTGGGAGCCGAAGTATTGGCCATAGGGACGCACCCCGGTGAGAGGGTTTTCGACGTTAACATAGGATTCCTCGAGCAGATGGCGGCCCAGGCTCCCCACATAAGAGACCGTCGCGAGGAAATTGCTGGGCAGCGCCTGCTTAACCGAAACGCCCCACTGGTCGGCATACGTATCTTTGCGGTCTCGCTCTTCCGAGCTCGGTGAAATTGTGGTATTTGAGAGGGTCCCGCAGGCGGGACTGCCGTTCGCCGCTAAAGCTAACGGGAAGGTGAGGCCTGGGCAATTCCCCGGATTCAGCGAATAGCTAAAATATTCGTTCTTATCGGCGATGTTCTGATCGTCCAACTGGCCGTCCTCGTGATAGATGCCAAAGCCGCCGCGGATGACGGTCCTTCCCCCGAACCTAGACGGCGCCCAAGCAACGGCAAGGCGCGGATCGACGTCGCCAAAATTCCCCGGGCCGAAGCTCGCGCCCTTGTTACAGTAGCCCGGATAGCTGTATGGTGGTGAAGGATTGTTGTTGCTAAGGCAGGTGGCAAAATCGAAAGGAATATCGCGGTCATAGGCTTCACTAAAGATACCGAAAATGGTGTAGCGCACGCCCAAATTCAGAGTAAGATTGGGCTGCATTTTGAGCTCGTCCTGCAAGTAACCGAAAAAGTCCGTCTTGCGCAGGCCGTTAACGGGGTATATGCCCGTGATGCTGGCCTTATAGGGTTGGTCGCCCTCGAAGCTGGTGAGGGATTTAAAGCTGACCGTGCCATAGGAACCGCCCCCCTGGTTCATTTGCACGCGGCGGACCTCGACTCCGGCCTTGATGACATTTCTCCCCTTGACCCAGGTCAGATCATCGATTCCGGCAAACGTATTGCCCACGCCGACGCTGACACGGCCGTTGTTCAAGGTCGTGAGGCCCGCTACGGAGATCGCGTCGAGCGATCCGGTCTGATTGAGATAGATGGTGTCGGTCGTGCCACGGTTGAAGCCAAACTTGGTTTCGTTGATCAGGCTTGGAGAAAAGACGTGCGATAGGGCGATCACGCTGTTAACCGGATAGGACTTAAGCTCCTCTTGTTCATTGAGATATTGCCCGGAGCTGGGGGAATACGGGACAAAGTAGATGGCTCGGTCGTTGCTCGCTCGCACAAAAAGATTGGTCCTTTCGGAGAAGCGATGATCCACGCGCAACATCTCCGAGTCTTCCGTGCCATTTTGTCTGCCTTGCCCCACGAATTCGGCCACGTCCGGATTACTGGTAGAGAGCTGCCCTTGGGGGTAGGCGTTGATAACCGGAGCAAGCGCTGGCGATTGCCCCAACACTAGCGCGCTCAAGGCAGCGCTGGGTACATAACCGATAAGAGTCTCACCGAGGGCTTGCCGGTAGCCTTCGTAGGAGGTAAAGAAAAACGTCTTATCCTTCTCGATGGGTCCGCCCAAAGACCCTCCAAACTGATTCAAGTGGAAAGGGGGCCGGTGCGTCTTATCTAAAGGGTCAAGCGGAGCCAGGGCATCGAAAACGTCGTTGCGCAAGTATTCGAAGGCGTCCCCATGAAACTGGTTGGTGCCGCTCGGCGAGGCCAGGGCCAACTGGGCCCCTGCCGTCCCGCCCGTCTGCGCCGTCGCCAGCATGGGGTCGACGCGGATCTCGTCGATGGTATCGAGCGGAACCGCCAGACGCACGAAATAGAGCTGGGACTGATTGATAATATAGGTGGCATCGATGCCGTCGTAAATATAGTTGTCATCGTCGCGACCTCGGCCGGCATAGCGAATCGAACGCTGGTTGCCGGCGCCGGGTCCGCCGGCGGTGTCAACCGCGGTCGGAACCATGGTGGTCAAAGTGGCCCAATCCCGCCCGTCTAAAGGAAGTTCCTTAACCTGTTTGAGTTCAACATTCGTGCCCAGCGTGTTGGAGGTTTCATCAAGCTGCTGCGTGCTGCCTACCACCTCGACCCGCTCGGCGGCGCCGGAAACCCTCAGCTCGACATTCAGGGTGGTCGTGTGCTCGAGCGCGATTTCCACATTCTCGACCTTCACCGTCTGGAAACCCTTTAAGGCCACCGTAGCGGTATACATGCCGACCGGCAACTCCGGGATGCTGTATGCGCCGGTGCTCGAACTGACGGTCGTACGAGTTAATCCCGTGGCATCTCGTAATACCGTCACGGTGCGCGTCCGCGCCACCCCTCCGGAAGCGTCCTCGACGGTTCCGGTCAAAGCGCCACGGTCAGCTTGTCCGTAGAGGTTAGCAGTCAAAAACAAAAAGCCACAGAGCCACCCCAGCTTGGGCACGAGTGATCCTCCCCGAGGATGGACGCGGCAGAAACGTGAGTAAACTTGCTTCATGTCAAGCCTCCAATACTAATCTAAATGATTGTGGTAGTCCCGATGCTTCTATGGCTTAGCGAGTTCTTCCCGTGGCCCGCCTAGCGTGCGACCTTCTCCCTTGAGCTCGGTCCGATTTGAGACAGTTCTGACCCGTGCTCCCTAGACTAGATATGAGCAGAGCAGGATCGCGATCCGGCGCAGAAATAATCTGCTGGCTACGCGACACTAACGGGCGCGTATGAATTAGAAATTACGGTGAGACGAAAAGAAGATGACAAAAATGTAATCTCCGCGTCATGTTGGCGTTAGGCTCCGCTGCAAGTTGAAACGCTGGCGTAGCCCCCAAGGCGCGCCTAGCCTGTGTCACAAATCCAAGGAGGAGAACCAAGGGATTGAAGGGAGAGGCAACCAGGAGTATTCTGTGGAGGTCCAAGGGGGCCATAATGGAAGTCCTGGATAATATGCAAACTTATGTGGAATTTCTTTCTTCGAGCAGTTGACATCCTGGCGCTGATTCTTCTCATGGCGATATTTCCCATTCCCTTCTTCTGGTTTCTGATTCACCCGGCCATTAGCTTCTGGCGGCGCGTCGGAACCCGCTGGTACTTGATCGTTCTGCCGGTATGGGGCGGGTTCGCCATGCTCCTGGTCGACGAGCAGCAGTGGGTTTTTGCCGGGCGCATCCCGCGCTCGGCTTGGACGTGGGCAGTTGGAGCCTGTCTATTCTTTTTCGCGATGTGGCTGGAGCTTAAGAGGAGGCGCACCTTCAGCCACCAACTCCTGCTCGGCATCCCGGAACTGAACCCCGGCCATCCCGCCGGCGCGCTAATTCGCTCCGGGGTTTACGGGTACGTTCGCCATCCTCGCTACCTCGAGTGCATGATCACCTTGCTCGCCTTCGCTGCGCTTACGGGCTCGGTGGGATATTTTTCACTGGCATTTCTCAGCGTCCTGTTGTTTCAAGTGGTCGCGCCTCTTGAAGAGCGAGAACTCCGCGCACGTTTTGGGAAAGCCTATGAGGACTATGCCCGTGAGGTTCCGCGCTTCCTGCCTCGCCTTGTGCGCAGGCGAGAACCCCAAGTTTGATATTCATAGGCGAGAACCCCAAGTTTGATATTCACTGGAGGCTTTTATCCGCAAGTCTTTCTGCGGTTTCTTAGCAACCGCCTGTTTCCTGATTAAACTCTTCAAACCGCCGAGCCAGCCGCTCCCAGGCTTTTTTGGAGAATGAGCCTTTAGGTGGCGACCATCCTTTTCTCACCGTGCGAATTCGAGCTCAGGGCTATCAGTCACCTGAAAATCACTGGTGATAACAGTTTCGACCTGAAGACCCTCAAGGTGATCGGCGAGGCGAAAGCCGACAACGACGCCGACTCCATTACCTACGATCCGGCCTCCAAGCGGGTCTTTGCCATGAATGGAGACCCCAACAGCGCCACGGTGATCGATGCCAAGAGTGGCACGGTGGTGGGGACCATCGAGCTGGGGGGAGAACCCGAATTCGCCGTCCCCGACGGCAGGGGGACTGTTTTCGTCAATATGGAAGACAAAAACGAGGTGGTGGCCATTGATTCCCGCGCGCTCACCATCCAGTCGCGCTGGCCGGTGGCGCCGGCCGGAAGGCCCACGGCCCTGGCCATGGACACGCAGCACCGGCGGCTGTTCAGCGCCGGACGTAACCCGCCGATGCTGGTGGTGATGGATGCCGACAACGGAAAGGTTATCCAGTCGTTCCCGATCTCGGGGGGCGTGGATGCCGCCGCTTATGAACCTGGAACCGGCATGATCTTTACCTCGACGCGCGAGGGTAAGATCCATATCTTCCACGAAGACTCGCCGGATAAGTTCAGCGAGGTCGAGATCGTCAAGACCGAACTCGGGGCCAAAACCATGGGGCTCGATACCAAGACCCACCACCTTTTCGTGGATACCGCGGATTTTGCTCCCCCGGCAGGTTCGGCGGGAGGCCGGCCCGGCCCCGCCGTGCTGGGAAGCTTCCACGTTTTGGTTTATGGCCGGTAGAGATCGTTAAGTAGCGTCGTGCTTCCAGCCGGCAACCTGAGAAGGACCTCACCACAGAGGGCACAGAGGGCACAGAGGGCACGGAGAACCGACAGAGAGAACCATTGTGGGTCATCAAACGAGGAACGGTACTCCCTTCCCACGGCGGCAAAAGTGTTTTTCTCTGTGGTCTCTGTGCCTCTGTGGTGAAAGCTTTGTTATCGGCCCAAATGGGGGGACTGAGTGTCTGGATTAAATCGTGAAATCGTATTGAAACATCTCCGAACCGCAGTCTTGATCGTGGTGGTGTGGGCTCTCGGCTTCGGCGCTGCCGCTGCCGCCGCGCCTCCGCAACTGCGCTACGTGGTCATCATCACCCGGCACGGAGTGCGTTCGCCCACCTGGACCTCCGAGCGCCTCAATCCGTACGCGACCGAGCCGTGGCCGGATTGGGGCGTTCCCCCCGGCTACCTTACCCCGCACGGCCGAGTCCTGATGCAACTTATGGGGACCTACTACCGCGAGTGGCTATCCAAAGAACGTCTGCTGACTCCGCAGGGATGCGGAGACGTTGGCCGGGTCTACATTCACGCCGACAAGGACCAGCGCACCATCGAGACCGGCCGCGCTCTGGCAGAGACCTTGCTTCCCGGCTGCACAGTCGATGTCCATTCTGTGCCGGGGGGCGGTAAAGACCCGCTTTTCGACCCCATCGAAGCCGGCATCGCCAAGCCCGACTGGGAAATCGCCGCCCAAGCGGTGCGGGAGCGTCTGGGGGACAACCCACAGCATTTCATAGACTTGCACGTAGGCGCATTGGAGACGCTTCAGATTGTGTTGGCGGGAAAAGGAAACACGCCGAAGAAACCGATCGTTCCTCCGCAAGAGATCACCGTTACAGCCACCGAAAAATCCATTAAACTGAATGAACCGTGGAACTTAGCGTCGACCCTCAGTGAGAATATGTTGCTCGAATATGCGGACGGCATGCAAGGCAAGGATCTCGGCTGGGGCCGCCTGGACGCGGACAACTTGTCGCGCATCCTCGACCTGCACGCCGTGTCCTCGGACCTGACACGGCGAACTCGGTATCTTGCCCAGGCAAGGGGTTCCAACCTGCTCGATCATGTGTTGCGGTCGATGGAGCAGGCGGAAACCGGGACGACGGTGCCGGGGGCACTCGGCCCTGCGGGAGTCGCGGTCCTGATCTTGTCGGGCCACGATACCAACCTGGCGAACCTTTCGGGCATGCTCGGCCTTTCTTGGAGATTGCCGGGTTATCCACCAGACGAGACGCCGCCCGGGGGCGCGCTCATCTTTTCCCTGTGGCAGCAACCGGACACCAGACAGTACATCGTGCGCACCCAGTATCTTGCCCAGACACTCGAGCAGATGCGAAACGCCACTCCCCTCACCCTGGCCGCGCCGCCCGCCAAGGAAGAGTTGGCAGTCAAGGGTTGTGAATCGGCATCAACAAATGCCGGCTGCCCATGGGAAACGTTCGAGAAATCACTCCAGAAGGCCATCGATCATCGCTTTGTCGCGACGAACTAAGAATCCTTCTTCCCTCGCCCACTTGGGGGAGAGGGGTGACCGCAAGGTGAGGGGTGGGGGGGCGGCTTGTCACTTTTGCCCTTTGCCCTTTGCCTTTTGCCCTTTGCCTTTTGACTTTCTCCTGCGGCTCCGCCGCCCTGCCCGGCTCCCCCCACCTCACTGCGGCGCGGGGCCTTGGGTTACTTGCACCAAATCATCCGGCCGAATCCATTTGGCGAAGGCTGCCCGGACCTCTTCGGGCGTGAGGGCTACGTAATGGCGGGCGGCCTGGATGGGCTCGTCCAGGGGGAGCCCCATTATTGCCCTGGAAAGCATACCGCCGGCAATCTTGTCGACGCTCGACTCGGAAAGCGGAATCTCTCGCAACAGGAGCGCTTTCGCCTCCTCCAGTTCGTGGTCGGTGGGAGGCGCGGTCTGCATGTCCTTCAAATCGCGGGCCACGATGTTGTGCGCCTTGGAGACGTTGGGGGGATCGCAGCCGTAATGAACCTCGTAAACCCCCCGGGTCTTTCCCACATTAAAGGAGGACGAAACGTTATAAACCAGGCCTCCTTTTTCGCGCAAGTCGCGGTAATAACGGGTCGCGTAGAAGCCTCCTCCCAGAACGTGGTTCCCCAGTTCGAGGGCGTAATAGTCGGGACTGAAGCGTGTCAGGCCCAGAGTCTCCGCCAGGGTGACGGCGTCCTGAACCCGGCTCGCATTGGGGACCGCCGTTGCCGAGACCTTATTGGGGGGCGCCGCCGGAAGGTCGGTTTCAGGCTTGTCACCCGTGGCCTTCCAGCCCTCAAAGTACTTGGTGATGACGGCCTTCGCCTCATCGGGTGTGACGTTGCCGATCACCACGATGGTGGTCAGGTCCGGCCGGAAAACGCGTTGGTAGTAATCCTTGACATCCTGCAAGGTCAACGATTGCACGGTGGCCGGCGTGGCGTGCCGCGAAGTGGGATCATCCTTGGGGAAAAGAGCCGAGGTCAACGCTTGGTGGGTCAGGAAATCGGGGCTCTGGAGCTGGCCCGCCACCGCCTGGGCGACCTGCGTCTGCACAGTTTTGAACGCGTCTTCCGGCAGGGCCGGGTGGAGCTCGTTTTCCGCCATGAGCTGGACGCCCCGGTCGAACTGCGTAGGTAAGGTCTGCAAAGCAAAGGCCGTCCCGGCGGACTCTTCCGCGCCAATGTCATCGAGGGCTTTTTGAAATGCCAGCCGATCGAGGGTGGTGGTTCCATATTCAAAAAGCTGATTGAGAAGACTTCCCACGCCCTGCTTGCCTTCCGGCTCCTCGATATTGGGATTGTCTTTGATTTGGCCCCAAACACTGACCGCGTTGCTCACCGACTCCGGCTGCACAATAAGTCTCAGACCGTTGGGCAGCATGGTGACCACAGGACGCAAGCTGGATTCAGGCACGGCCAGGCGGCTGAGAGCCTTTGCCGCCCACGCGGGAAGTTCGACGGCGTGAGTCTGGGTGGACGCCAGCGACTCCTTGCCACCAAAGGAACTGGAAGAAGTTGGCTTCCCGGACGGTTGCGGAGTAAGAACGGCGGTGATGGCTTCATTAAGGTTTAAATATTGGCCCGCTACGCGGCCGACATCCGCGGCGGATGCTTTGGCGATGGCTTGGATATCGTCATCGGGTGACTCGCGCCCCTCGATGGCGACCGCATCCGACCATGCCATGGCCAGTCCCGAAACCGAGTTCCTTTCGAATTCGGCGTCGACAATCTCGTGCCGCTTTCCGGCTTCAATCAAATCACCAGGCAGGCCGTTTTTCACGTCATCCGCCAGGATCTTCTTGATTTCACTGACCATTTCATCCCCGTTGCCGCCTTGGGGGAAGACCGCCAAGGCGTAGCCCAGGCTCGCATCCGGCAGCGCCGCCAGGGAAAAACCGGCGTAGAGCGCCTTCCCTTGCGGAACCAAAGCATACAAACTGCCGCGCTGGCTGCTGAGGGCGTCTGCGAGCAATTGGGTGGCGGCAAAATCCGGGCTGTTCGTCCCCGGCATGCGGAACGAAACCACCGCCAACCCGTAGGGTAGGTCGGTGGGGAGCGCCAGGGCCTTGCCCTTCACCGCTTCCAAGTTGACTGGGGGCCGGGCAGGAAGGGTCTTCTTGGGAATATCGCCAAAGAGTTCCTTAACCTCAGCCAGAACGTGCTCCGGCTGCACATCACCCGCAATCACCAAGATGGCGTTATTGGGAGCATACCAGGTGTCATAAAATTGATGGAGCATCTGCCCGGTGGTTTGGTCAAAGGATGGCCGGGAGCCCAGCGGGTCGTGGGCGTAAGGGGTTCCCTGGAACATAGCCTCGAGCAGTTGCGTGAAAAAAACGTACTGGGGATTCGAGAGGTCCGACGCCACCTCTTGCTCGATGGCGGGACGCTCCTCCTTCCAGAGGTCGTCGGTGTCGAGAGAACCACGCATGCGGACCGATTCAAGGTGCAGCGCCACATCCAAGTCTTCTGACGGGACCGTGAAGAAATACTGCGTCACGGTTTGCTGCGTGTCGGCGTTGAAATCGCCCCCCATGGCGGCGGAAATGTCAGCCAGTTGGTCCGCCGACAGGCCCGGGCTCCCGCGAAACATCATGTGCTCTTGAGCGTGCGCCGTGCCCGGGAATCCCGCCGGCGCCTCATTCGAGCCAACCTCATAGTTCATGACCGTGGTCACCACCGGGGACAGCGTGTCGCGGACAATCACGACGCGGAGTCCATTGGCCAGGGTGGCGCGCGTGACGTTCGAAGCCTCCTCCGCCGCGGGGTTCGCTGAATCGAGTGGGGCGCAGAACAGTAGCGTGACCGCGCAAGTGACAAGCGCAAGCCTGATGAAATTCGATGAACGGCCCGGCGACGGGAAGTAGTTTATGCCCAAGATGGAATCCCCCCCTGAAAGTCAGCATGAGCAGGGTAGCGCCTGTTTATAGACGCGCCACACCTGCTTCAAGAGTACTCAATTCGCCGCAGATTGCAAAGGCAGAACTGCTTTTCTCCGTGGTCTCTGTGCCTCTGTGGTGAGCTTTTGGTTCGCGTCAGAAGGATTTCACCACGGAGGCACAGAGGTCACTGAGAAAAGACGAGGACAAAGACTTTCGATCGACGCCCTACGCAACCATGGCCCCTACCAGCGGAATCAGAAAGACTTTTCTCCGTGGTCTCTGTGCCTCTGTGGTGAGCTTTTGGTTCGAGGCGCCCCGCCTACGCCGTTGCCAGGATTTGCGAGACAGCGGCGGACAGCCGCTCCCACTTAACGGTCTCCACTTCCAATTGTTTGCGCCCGGCCTCCGTCAGGCGGTAGTACTTGGCCTTGCGATTATTTTCCGATGCGCCCCACTCGGAGGCAATCCATTCCTGCTGTTCCAGGCGGTGCAGCGCCGGGTAGAGCGACCCTTGTTGCACCTGGAGCGAGTCCTGCGAAATTTGCTGAATGCGCTGCGAAATCCCCCAGCCGTGCATCGGCTCGAGGGCCAGCGTTTTCAGGATCAGCAAATCCAAAGTGCCTTGCAGCAGATCGATTGACTTACCCATGATTCTCCTCAATTCAGAATTCAGAATTCACCATTCCGAATTCCCCCTCACACGCAAGCCTGGTCACCGGCAATAGCCTCGTCACACGTCACTGCCTGGTGGTAGGAGCACGCTTGCCGTATCCTCGTGGCTCGGCCGCGCGACAAGAATGAAGAGGGTACGGCAAGCCGTACCCCTACCACCACGCCGCAGAGCCGCTCGAAAATCGAATCGTGAATAACGGACGTAGCGCGGACCCCCGTCTTTGGGGTCCGCGGCTCTTGCTTGACCATAACCACCAATCTCCAAACGCGACGCTTGACCGCACGTTGGAACTCGCCAGCCTCGGTAAGAACCGCAGACCTCAAAACCGGAGGTCTGCATTGCAATACCGTGTACGTCTCGTAGGGGCACCCCTCGTGGGTGCCCATCACAAGGGCACCCACGAGGGGTGCCCCTACGAGACGGTTTTGGTTGCGGCTCCGCCGCGCTGCGCTACGCCCCTTGCTCGCGGTTCGTCCCTCGTGGCAAGGAAAAGCCGCGGACCTAACGAACAGCGCTTCGCGCACTTCCATATTGGGGGCTGTGTCGCCACTATCCTTGTCGTTTGACATCGTGATGTCCAAGATGTACCATCAAGATGTGCGAACCACCTTAACTCTCGACGAAGATGTGGCCGCCAAACTCCGGGCGGAAGCACGCCGGTCTGGCGAACCTTTTAAACAGACCGTGAACCGCGTCCTGCGCAATGGTTTGAACGTTCAAGCGCAGGCCGCTTCCCTTCCCCCCTACAAGATCAAGGCGCGGTCCCTCGGCAGCAAGGGCTTCAACTACGACAAGGTTTGGGAACTCCTTGAAGAGGCTGAAGGTCCCTACCACCGATGATTGTCGTTGACGCCAACCTCCTCCTCTACGCTTCCGACACCTCATCGGTTCATCACGAGGCTGCCCGCCGCTGGCTTGAAGCCACCTTTTCCGAGCCCGAACCCGTGGGGCTCGCGTGGGCGGTGCTGCTTGCCTTCCTCCGGGTCGGCACGAACCCGCGGATTCGCAAAGATGCCTTTACGGTTGAAGAAGCTGCCGCGATCGTCGCCGGCTGGCTCGCCCGTCCCACGGTCACCCTCCTGAATCCGGGCGAAAGGCATTGGCAGATTCTCCGCGACATGATGACCAAGGGACAGGCGCGCGGACCTCTCGTTACGGACGCCCACTTGGCGGCGTTGGCCATCGAACATGGCGCGGCCCTCGCCACCACGGACCGCGATTTTGCGCGCTTCCCCGCCCTGAAATTCTTCAATCCGCTCGACAAAGTCTGAGGCCTCGGATTTGACTTTTCCAATAGGAATTCATACCATGAGAGTATGAAAACAACAGTTTCTGAAAAGGGGCAAATCACCATTCCGAAGCCTCTGCGGGTGCGCTTGGGAATCCGGGTCGGCCAGGTCCTGGAGGTCAAGGAAGAGCGTGGCCGGCTGGTGATGACCAAGCAGGCAAGGCCCCACGACGCGATCGACAAGCTATACGGAATCCTGAAGCTTGGCCGTTCGACGGACGAGATCATGGACGAACTTCGGGGGCCTGAAAGGCCCAGATGATCACCGCCGTGGATAGCAATGTCTTGTTGGACGTCGTGGGCGCCGATCCCACTTTTGGCCCCGCTTCCGCCCACGCCTTGCGCACCGCCCTTCAAGAAGGCCAGTTGGTCGCCTGCGAGGTGGTGTGGGCAGAGGTTGCAGGTTCGTTCGTCTCGGCTGCGGCCACACAGGACGCCTTGAAGTTGTTGAACCTGGAGTTCAGCCCTCTGACCTTCGAAGCGGCTCTCGAGGCTGGAATCGCGTGGAAGACCTATCGCCAGCGAGGCGGCGCGCGAACCCGCGTGGTGGCGGATTTTCTGATCGGGGCACATGCCCTCTTCCAATCCGACCGGCTGCTGACGCGCAACCGGGGGTTCTACCGCACCTACTTCAAGCGCCTGAAGATCATGGATCCCACCGCGCCTTAACCCAAGGTCCGAATTATTGCAGCCTGTTCGCATCAGCCTGTGTAGCGCGGACCCCCGTCTTTGGGGCCGCGGCTTTTCCTTGGCAAAAACCACCAATCTCCAAAAGGGACGCCTGGCCTCACGTGGGGAAGCGCGAGGCTCGGGAAGAACCGCAGACCTCAAAAGCAGAGGTCTGCGCTACGCCATTGACTCGCGGTTCGTCCCTCGGGGCAAGGAAGAGCCGCAGACCTCAAAAGCGGAGGTCTGCGCTACGCCCTGGACCCAAGTTGCCACGGCGACCACACGTTGCAATATCCCCTCAATTCAGAATTCATAATTCACAATTCAGCATTTCTTCCTGACACCTGGCACCTGACACCTGACGCCTATTCGTTTCTCAGCGCCACCATGGGATCGACCTTCGTGGCCCGTCGAGCCGGCAAGTACCCCGCGATCAGCGCGACCACTGACACCACCACGACCGCCGCGAGCATGGTTCCCGCATCACGCGGGCCGAGCCCGAACAGCAATTGCTGAAGGACTCGTGTGGCGGCCAGCGAAATGCCGAGGCCCGCGACCACGCCCACGGCGAGAACGGAAATGACACTGCGCATCACCAGGCGCAGAATCGAGCCTGGCTCCGCCCCCAGCGCCATGCGGATTCCGAACTCAGCTTGTCTCTGGGCCACCAGATAGCTGAGCGTCCCATAAAGGCCGATCATCGCCAGCAGGAGCGCCAGCGCCCCGAAGAAGCCGGAAAGCAGCGCCAGCATTCGCTCTTGAACCATCGAGTCGTTCACCTGTTCGGCCAGGGTGTGGAATTCGAGTGGAATCTGCTTATTCACGCCGGCCACAGCAGCCTGAACCGCCGAGACCAGGGCCGAGGGCCTTACCGCCGTGCGTATTTCGAAGCTTTCCGACTGAAAGAAGTTGCGGGCCTGCGTGACGGGGAAGAAGGCAATCGGATGAGTGTCTTCACGAACCGACTCGTACTTCGAGTCTTTTACCAAGCCCACGACCTCGATGGGCGGGCCCGGCTGCCCCGAACTCCCAATGATGCGAAAAGTCTTGCCGAGGGGATTCAGGTTGGGAAAGAACCGGCGCGCCAGGGTCTGATTAACGATGGCCACGGCTGGTGCGGTCTTGGTGTCGCTGCTGGAGAAATTGCGCCCCGCCAGCAACGGTGTGCTCAGCGTTTCAAAGTACCCCAGCGAAACAGCGTTCATCCAGGCCTCGGCGTTGTCACCGGTCAGCGCCCCAGACCAGTCGGTGCGAATGTTTTGGCTCCAAGCGCCCCCCTCGAGGGGTGTTATCAAGGAGCGGCCCACCGAAACGACGCCGGGCAGGGCGCGCAGCCGGTTCTCGATCTGCTCATACGTGGCAAATTGCTGGTCGGGCGGCATCTTCGCGGTCTGGAGATTTGCCATGACCAGCAAAACATTGTCGCGGTCAAAGCCCAGGTCCAGCGTGGCGAGCTTCGCGAAACTGCGCAACAGCAAGCCCGCGCTTACCAGCAGGACCAGCGAAAGCGCCACTTGCGCGCAGACAATCCACTGGCGAGAACGGAAGCGCCGATGATGCTCGCCTTCCAGGGCTTGCCTGCCCTTCATGGCGGCCGTCAACGAAACTCGGGTCGAGCGGAATGCCGGCAGGACGCCGAACAGAATGCCGGCAAGCAAGCCCATCGCCGCCGTAAACCCCAGGACGCGACTGTCGAGCGAGAGGTCCAGGAACACCACGTTCCGGGCCGTCGAGAGGTATCGCACGAGCAGGGCAGCGCCCCAGCGCGCGAGAAGAATTCCCACGAGCGCCCCGGCCGAAGACAGCAGGATGCACTCGGTCAGCAACTGCCGAATCAAGCGAAAGCGGCTGGCGCCCAGAGCCTGCCGCAGGGCGATCTCCTTATGCCGGGTGGCGGCGCGGGCCATCATCAGGCTGGCAATATTGGCGCAGGCAATGAGCAACACCAGTCCAACCACGGCCATCAGAATGTTGAGCGGCTGCTGGAACTGCCCCCGCAAACCGTAAGAGGAGGTACCCGTGGCGGCTGGAGCCGCTACAAAACTCCTTTTCACGAAGTTCTTCTGGCTGTCCGGGTCCCAGTTTTGAGGCAAGGCGGCGGTGAAGGCTGGCGGCGAGATCCCTCCCAAGCGGGCGGTCAACTGGGCGCGGCTAACACCGGGCTTGGGGCGGCCAACGACGCTCAACCACCACCAGCCGCGAGAATCGAGTCGCGCTTCCTTGCCATCGAACTTCGCGGTCGCGCAGATGGGAATTGCCACATCAAACTTGCTGCCGACGTCCATGCCGTAAAAGCCGCGAGGCGCGACGCCGACGACTTCAAAGGGGTGGGTACTGAGGGAAAGGGAACTGCCGATGGCGCTCGGGGCGCCGCCATAGTGCTCCTGCCAGAAGCCGTAGCTCAGGACCGCTACGCCCGCGCAACCACGCTGGTCATCGTAGGGTGCAATCAAGCGGCCGGCGGCGGGGCCGAGTTCCAAAGTCTTGAAGAAATCGCCACTCACCCAGATTCCCCGGACTAGATGGACGGCTCCGCCCTGCGCCAGGTCGAACTGAGCATATCCCCATGCGAAGACGCCGGAAAAAACATCCTGACGGTCGCGCAATTGCTCCCAAAGCGGGTTCGTGAAACTGCTGAGTCCGCCCCGGCGCGGGTCTCGAAATCGCACCTGCATCAGTTCCTCGGGTTTTGGGACCGGAAGCGTTTTCAGCATGACGGTGTCGATCAGGCTGAATATCGCCGTGTTGGCCCCGATGCCCAGTGCCAGGGTAAGAACCGCCACCGCCGTGAAGCCCGGATTCTTGGCCAACATGCGCAGGCTGAAGCGAATGTCCTGAAGCAGAGAGTCGATGAAGCGTACGCCCCATGTGTCGCGGCATTCTTCCTTGACCTGCTCGACCCCACCGAATTTGCGCAGCGCGGCGTAGCGGGCTTCCTCCACGCTCATCCCCGCCGCCATGTTTTGCTCGATCTGCTTCTCCAGATGAAACTTCAGTTCAGCGGAGAGTTGTTGGTCGAGTTCCTCTTTCCGAAACAGCGCGCGAAAACGACGAACAAATCTCATAGCGACCTACCTTAGACGTAGCGGGCGCAGCCCGCTTTGGACTGCGGTAGCAGCAGCTACCGCTTTCCCCTCCACCCCCTCGACATTTGCCGTATGAACCCAAGGCGGAAAGCGGTAGCTGCTGCTACCGCACTCCAAAGCGCTTCGCGCACTTTCCTCTTGGGTGCTCCGCTGCCGGCATTGGTTCCTGTTGGCGGTAGAGCGCGGGCGAGACACCCGCGCTCCGCCCCGGCCCGCGCTACCTCCCTATCCGCGCTTCCTTTCTCCTCAATTCAGAATTCATAATTCAGCATTCAGCATTTTTCCTGACACCTATTCATTTCTCAGCGCCACCATGGGATCGACCTTGGTCGCACGGCGGGCGGGGAGGTAGCCGGCGATCAGCGCGACCACTGACAGCACCGCCACCGCCGCAATCATGGTCACGGCATCACGGGGGCTGAGCCCGAACAGCAATTCCCGAAGGACTCGCGTGGCCGCCAGCGAGATGCCGATGCCCGCGACGATGCCGATGGCGAGGACGGCAATGACACTGCGCATCACTAGGCGCAGAATCGAGCCCGGTTCCGCCCCCAGCGCCATGCGGATGCCGAACTCCGTCTGCCTCTGGGCCACCAGATAGCTGAGCGTGCCGTACAGGCCGATCATCGCCAGCAGCAGCGCCAAGCCGCCGAAGAAGCCGGAAAGCAGCGCCAACATGCGTTCCTGCACTAATGAGTCGTTCACCTGTTCGGCCAGGGTGTGGAACTCGAGTGGAATCTGCTTATTCACGCTTCCCACGGCGGCCTGCACCGCGGAGACCAGGGCTGAGGGCCGAACGCCCGTACGCAGCTCGAAGGTTTCCTCGGCGGCAGGAACTCCCGGGACCTGGGTGTCGGGCAAGAAGGCGATGGGAGAAGCTTCCTCGCGGACCGATTCATATTTGGAATCCCTGACGACCCCCACGACCTCGATGGGCGGGCCCGGTTTCCCTCCGACATCGTCGGTGCGGAAGGTTTTTCCCACCGGATCCAGATTGGGGAAAAAGCGGTGCGCGAGGGTCTGGTTAACGATCGCCACCTTCGCCGAGGTCTTGGTATCGCTATTATTAAAGTTGCGCCCTGCCAGGAGAGTCATGCGGAGCGCCCCGAAGAACCCGGGCGAGATGAAATTGAACCAGACCACGCCCTTAGCGCCGGTGAGAGCCTTCGACCACTCCGTGTGAATGAAGTTGTTCCACCCCATTCCGCTGACCGGCGTCATCACCGACCGGGCGACGGAGACTACCCCGGGCAGAGCCTGCATCTGGGTCTCGATTTGGTCGTACGTGGCGACGTACCGGTCGGGCGGCACCTTCGCAGTCTTGAGGTTGGTCCCCACCATCAAGACGTTGTTGCGGTCAAAGCCAATGTCGAGCGTGGCGAGCTTCGAAAAGCTGCGCAGAAACAAGCCGGCCGCCACCAGCAAAACCAGCGAAAGCGCCACTTGCGAGGCTACAATCCAATGGCGGCTGCGCAAGCGCCCCGGACGCGCGCTCTCAATGGCCTGGCTGCCCTTCATCGCCAAGGTCAAGGATACCCGGGTGGCGCGGAGAGCGGGCAGCAGGCCGAACAGAACGCTGGTGAAAACCGCCATCGCCACGGTGAATCCCAGGACGCGGCGGTCGAGCGAGAGGTCCAGGAACACCGTAGCTCTGGCGGTCGAGATGAAGCGGACGAGCAGAATAGACCCCCAGCGCGCGAAGAAAATCCCCATCAGCGCCCCGGCCGTGGAAAGCAGGACGCACTCGGTGAGCAACTGGCGAACGAGGCGAAAGCGGCCGGCGCCGAGAGCCTGGCGCACGGCGAGGTCCTTTTGCCGGGCCGCCGCGCGCGCCAGCATCAGGCTGGCGATATTGGCGCAGGCGATCAGCAGCACCAGTCCCACCACGCCCATCAGCAATTGCAGAGGCCGGTCAAACTGCCGGCGCAGGGAGGACATCCCGGTGGCGGCCGGAGTGGTTACCAGCACCCATTGCAGGAAGTTTTTCTGCATGTCGGGAGGCCAATTCGTCGGCAAAGACGCGGTGAAGACCTGGGGGGAAACCACCCTCAATCCCGCCGCCAACTGGCTCAGGCTCACCCCCGGCTTGGGGCGCCCTGCCACGTTCAGCCACCACCAGGAGCGATGCTCGAGCCGGGATTCTTTGCCGTCAAAGAGCGCGGCAGCGCAGATGGGAATGGCCACATCAAATTTGCTGCCCACGTCCATCCCGAAAAAGCCCGGCGGCGCGACGCCCACCACTTCAAACGAGTGAGTGTTGAGGGAAAGGGTGCTGCCGATGGCGCTCGCGGCTCCGCCGTAATGCTCCTGCCAGAAACCGTAGCTCAGCACCGCGGCGCCGGAGCATCCCCGCTGGTCGTCGGAGGCGGTGAGCAAGCGTCCGGCGGCGGGGCGAACCTCCAGAGTCCTGAAAAAGTCGCCGCTCACCCAAAGTCCGTTCGCGTAGTGAACGGCTCCGCCCTGCGCCAAGTCGAAGCGATCACCGCTCCAGGCGAAGACGCCGGAAAAGACACCCTGCCGGTCGCGCACCTGTTCCCAGATCGGATTGGTGAAATCGGGCTCGCCTTCGCCGCTGGAAACTGGATTTAGAAGACTGACCAATCGCAGCTCGTCGGGCCTCGCCACCGGCAGCGCCCGCAGCATCACCGCATCAATCAGGCTGAAGATTGCCGTGTTGGCCCCGATGCCAATCGCCAAAGTGAGAATCGCTATCGCCGTGAAGCCGGGATTCTTCGCCAACATGCGCAGGCCAAAACGAATATCCTGAAGCAGAGTGTCGATAATGCGCCCGCCCCAGGTGTCGCGGCACTCTTCCTTGACCTGCTCGACCCCGCCAAACTTGCGCAGCGCGGCGTAGCGGGCTTCCTCCGGCGTCATCCCCGCCGCCAGGTTCAGCTCGATCTGCTTCTCGAGATGAAACGACATTTCGTCCGAGAGCTGCTGGTTTAGTTGCTCTTTGCGGAACAGCCCACGCAGACGACGGAAGAATTTCATAGCCACCTTCCTATGCTTTCAAGTTCACGAACCGACAGGCAGAGATTCGCTTCCCCTAGACACTCGACAAGGAGAATTTACGCTCCGCCTTGTAGATTGTCAAGGGGAAAAGATAGGGAAAAATTCGCATAAAGCGACATTTAGCCTGAATTCTAAGTTAGGAAGCCCGGATAGGTCATAAGTCTATATAGTTGATTTTAAAGGAACATACAGCCGTTTTAGACTGACGGGAGCTTCCTGGAGTGGCATGGAAGCCCGTGCGCAACTCGAATTTCAGCCACCCGGACGAAGTGAAATCCTAATACCCTTTCTCGCTGTCCCCGATTTTTACCTTACCGGCAAAACTGCGATAGACATAAATCGAGTAGCCCGCGACCAGGGTCATGCCAACAATCCACCACGCCAGGCCGATGCGCAGACCGTAAGCGCCGGCACTGGCATTACCGATGGTGAGGGAGTAAACAGGATTGGTGCTGGCGGGCAGAACCAGCGGATACAATCCGAAGACGACGCTGGTCAACATCCCCACGATGTACGCGCAAGAGGCGAGGAAACTCTTTAGCTCGTCGTGCTTTCGCATGAACCATGCCATCCCCGCCAAACCGGAAAGTGCCAGCGCCGGAAAGACGTAACCCCAGGGGTGAGCCGTTAGGTTCATGGGAATCCCCGGTTGGATCACGAAGGTAATCGCGGTGAGCACGATGGTCAGGAGCAAAACGATCCACCACACACCGCGCGCCAAATGAATAGACCGATCGTGCGTGGGGCCGTCGGTCTTCAGCGTCAACCAAAGAGCCCCATGCAGCATCAAGGTGGCAAGAGCCGCCACCCCGACGATGATCGTGTACCAGTCCAGGATGCCGGCATTCGGCCCCACGCGGAAGTCGGTCCATAGAGCCTCAAAGAAGTAACCTTGATCGTTCAGAGGCACGCCCCGCACGACGTTGCCCAGTGCCGCTCCATAGAAGACAGCAAGTAAGAGGCTCGCCCCCGCAAAGACGACGTCCCAAAATTTCAGCCAGATCGCGCCGCTCAGATGTCCGCGGAATTCTACTGCAATCCCCCGCAGAATGAGCAGCCACAGGACAATCATGAGCGGCAAGTAGAAACCGCTGAAGCCGGAGGCATACAGAACCGGAAAGGCAAAGTACAGCGTTCCTCCCGCCGCCAGCAGCCACACCTCGTTACCGTCCCACACCGGGCCAATGGAGCGGATGACTTGCTGCCGCTCCGCCTCATCCCTCGCCACCCACAGATGAATGGCGCCGGCGCCGAGGTCGAAACCGTCCAGTACCACGTACATCGCGATCATGATGGCCACAAGACAAAACCAAACCGTTGGCATGAATGCGCCCTCCTTAGGGCAGTAGGCAGAAGGCAGTCAGCAGAAGGCAGCGAGCACCCTTGGCGAGGGCTGGGATAAAAGAACCGTATCCCAAATCCCGAGTTGAGCGCGGCAATTCTTTTCTACACCCTATAGCCCTCTGCTTGCCTACTGCCTAGTGCCCACTGCCCACTGTTGCTTCCGGCCCCTTCTCAATGACACGATAAACCAAAAACAAGAACAATATGCTCAATACGGTGTACATCCCCATGAAGCCGATGAGGGTAAACCAAACATTGCCCGAGGAAACCTGCGGCGAGACGCCGGCTTCGGTGCGCATGAGGCCGTAAATCAGCCACGGCTGGCGCCCGAATTCCGCGGTCATCCATCCGGCCGTGTTGGCAATGTAAGGAAACGGCAGCGAGAGCATGAGCGCCCAGAGGATGCCGGGCGAATCATAGAGGGTCCCTTTGCGCAGTTTCCACGCCGCAATCACCATGATGACGATGAAAATGGAGCCGAGCCCCACCATGATATGGTAACTGTAATAGAGCAGCGGAATACTGTCCGGCCAATCCTGCGGAGGGAAAGCATCCAAACCCTTCACTTCCGACATCCAGCGCCGATAGGTGAGGAAGCTGAGCATCCGCGGCACCTCGAGGGGATTATCCAAACGCCGGTTCTGCACATCGGGCTGCCCGATCAGGGCAACCGGCGCGCCTCGCTTCGTCTCAAACAAGCCTTCCATGGCGGCCAGCGTGACCGGCTGGTGCGCAGCCAACATGCGGCCTTGCGCGTCGCCCGTGGGGACAAGCTGTAAGAGCGTGGCCACCAGACCTGCGATCACGCCCACCCGCACGAAGGTCTTCGCATGAGTCGGGAATTGTTTCGTCAGCAGATAGAATGCTCCCACTGCGGCCATGACAAACGCCGCCGTAATCACCGCGCCGCTCATGTTGTGGGCATACTGCCACAGCGCCCAGGGATTAAGGAGCAGCCCCCAGAAACTTGCGAGCATGATCTCGCCGTGCGGACCCAACTGGTAAGCCACCGGGTATTGCATCCAGGCGTCCGTGGCAACAATAAGGTAGCCGGACATCCACGATCCCAGGAAAACCATGAAGGCAGCCCACCAGTGGCCGCGTGGGCCCAGGCGCTTCTCTCCGAAAAGGAAAAGCCCCAGGAAACTCGATTCCAGGAAGAAGGAGAACACGCCTTCCATGGCCAACGTCTGGCCAATCACTCCGCCGGCGGCGCGGGAGAATTGCGCCCAGTTGGTGCCGAACTGAAATTCCATGGGAATTCCGGTCACCACCCCCATGGCGAAGTTGATCCCGAAAATGTTTGCCCAGAAGCGCGCCGCCTGGTTGTAGTGTTCGTCCCCCGTTCGCAGCGCCAGCGTTTTGAAAATCACAATGAGCAGCGCCAACCCCATGGTGAGTTGCGGAAACAAGTAATGGAAGGTGACGGTATAAGCAAAATGCAAGCGATGAACGAGTAACGCGTCAAGCATGAGGGCCTCGAATTTGATGCCAGCGATTCTTCACTCCGACACCCGGTTCGTAACGGTAACGACGAGAACGCCGAGCCATCCTTCTGCGCGGGCGGCGGCAGCACACCGTTCAGCGATTGTGGATAAAGGGCGATTCCCCGCCACTGCCGGCGAAAGGGCGGATCACCCCGCTCCCGAGGTTCGGACCAAATGTCCAACTTCGATTCATCCCGAAAAACGCAACATGGATATCACTGCCCGGCTTGCGAGTCAAGGTCTGGAGCCGGCACCGGCGTGTTTGCACTGGACGAAGCGGGAAAGGCTGATTTCGGTTTGCGCGCAGGAATAATTTGACCAATTAAGTGGAGTCAGAAACAGGCCCACTCCCGCCGCATAGTAGTTCGCGTACTGTTTGCCTACGCCGAAAAGGGGATTGCCCTTGTGAATCGCGCGACTCAGTTCCTCCAGCGAGGCTAGATTGGGCCGCGATTGGCCATACGCTTGCGTGAAAATGTACTCCGTCGCCCAGGTTGGCCTCAGCTCGCCGAGATTTAAATATTGAGTCGCGTAATCGCGAAGCTCGCCGCTACCCTGGTCGTACCAGCCAATTTCCACCGCCGGGTTATCGAAGTACACGGGGCTTACGGCCGGGACAATGTGAATCGCCAATAGCGGTCGTCCCTCCCGGTCGGGAAGGAGCCGGAAATCGTCGCGATGGATATGGCCCGCGTAAATCTCGCGGACGACCCCGCGGAAATCCGTCAATTCCGCGATCAACTTCTGTGTGCAGCCCTCGGTCCAGAGCACCCGCGGCGCGCCGGCAGACGATCTCATGGCGTCGATGCCGGGGGGAATGTGCATGATCAAGGTGGCCGTGCCCCCCGCGTGTTTGGCCCTATCCAGAACTTCTCCCAGCCATTGGAACTGTCCGCCGGGGTCAGGATCGGCTTCACTACAAGCTTGAGGATTGCCGGCCGCCCAGAGGTTACTGTTCAAGATAACGAGCTCATGGTTCGGTACGGTCGGGTGGGGGACGGCATAATTCCCTGCCCTTCCAAAGGACGCGAGTGCCCTTGCCCGCGCCGCCGCCGGGATGTTTCCCCACGCGCGGCTCCAATCCCGCCCCACGCTCTGAAGGAAAAACCCGGTGGGTTCCGCGTAATCACCTCGGTCCGAATCGTTGTTTCCCAGCGCGGCGAAAACCGGCACTCCGGGCAGGGCTTTCGCAATCATGCCGTCAACAAAGCTGATCGTGTCGCGCACAAACTTCTGATAGGCTTCCTCCCCACCCCCCACGCATCGCCGATAGCTTCCGTCGAAATGGTGCGCCAGGAAGTCGCCGGTCACGATCACGTAGTCATAGTGAAAGTGATTCTCCGCCGCCGTCGCCACCATCTGGTCGAGCGTCGACTTGAGGAGCGGATAGTTGGTATCGCTGCCAAATTTCGAAAACTCCAGGGAACCGGGAGCCCGGCAGGCCTCCGTCGGCTTTGCCCCAAGCTGCTCCATGATGGCGGGATCGGCGTAAGGATCGAAGTGAATATCGGAAAGCATCAGGAACATCCCTGTCCCCGGATAAGACGGAAGCGCCGGGGGATCATTCGGCAGGCCAAGCGCCAGAGACATTAGTGCGGAAATCAGGACAAGGATTTTGACTGCCGTGCGGCGCAAGGTTTTTTCCTCCAAGTGGGGAAAGGGCCATTGCCGAAAACCCCACATCCAAGCTTGCGAGTATACACGACCTACTTGCTGCCCCGGGAAGGTGGGACGGAAAAAGCTTCCAGGTTAAGCTAAACCAAGTAAACTTAGTTGAATGAGGTTTTATGCGCACCGTCAATATCCATGAAGCTAAAACTTACTGAAGCAAGGCAGCGAGGGTTCGGAAGAATCCGCTCGGCGTGGAAATTTGAAGCCCGGTTCGTTTTGCCACCCTTTCGCTGAAGTGCTTGGTGTTGTGGGTCAGGAGCCAGTCCGGCCGGCAATCTAAAGCCGACAGGAGCACCGGAACGTCGGCGGCATGGCGAATCAAATGGCGACTGGCGCGCACGCGATCGGCGTCCGGATAGGGCACCCGCTCAGGGCTGCACAGGGTAATCATGCGGCGATAGTCTTCGATGAGTTGATCGGCATCTGCCGGGCTGAGTCTCCCTGCATGGAGCAGGAGGTTCTCCTCAACTTCCTCGCGTACCACCTCGGCCAGAACCAGCCGGCCAATGCCCGCCGCGCACAGAGAGAGGACCGCTTTATCCAGCCCCCACGGAGAGACCATGCCCCCGGTTAGGACGTTGGAGTCCAGGAAGAGGCGAATCCGCCGTGGGCGCAATCGCTCCCATTCCTATTCTACACCTTCGCTGCAACATCCAGAACGCCAGTGTAGCGCGGCCCCCGGTCTTGGGGTCCGAGGGTCTTACGTAGGATTTAGGAAAACTACGAAACCTCAAACGCGCACGTATGCGGCACGCTTAGCAAGGTAGCGCAGCGCCGCGGAGCCGCAACCAAATGGGGCGGAAAGCCGTCCGTCCCATAGAATGTCTAGGCGGCCGGAGCCGCTATTTACAAGGCCGCTGCGCGCGGACGTGAAACATTCTTGCTAAAAAAACAAGAATTTACGACCTTGCAATGCAGAGTCTCGCTTTTCAGAGACTCTGCGGCTCTTCGTTTCGAGGTACGGGTGGCGGCGGTATAGTGCGCAGGCATGTCACGGCTGCGGCGGTGGGTTTTGTCGGACCGGTTTTTCTTCTTAAGCCGCCGAGTTCTTCCCACGCGGCAGAATCTAAGCGAATTTGAAAGCCGAAGAACCAATCGAAGTTCAAGACCCGCCGAGCGAAAGGACGGAGGAAGAGCCGCAGAGTCTCTGAAAACCGAGACTCTGCGCTTGTATCTTACTTTGGCCGTTGATTTCGGGTGTAAAACAGAGCCTGGAGTTAGCGGCGTCCGGCGGCGGAGGCCGATCTGCGCTGAGGCCGGGAGGGAACTCCCGAGCCTGTGGGGTAGATAGGCCCCCCGCCCTCTTCTCCCACGCCGAGGAGAATCCGAGGCCGGATGAGCCTGCATATTCAAGCTCGACGGGAGACGGCACAGGGTCGGGGGGACCGGACCAGAAGCTTAACTCCGGGAGGGTACGATGAGCAACCTGGATACGTGCGGGATCGAAGTGAGCGCGAAGGAACTGGTGGTGAGGCTGCGGCGGGGGGAGGACTTGGAGGCTTTGCGAAGTTTCACCAACACGCCGGAAGGTCATCTGATCGTCCTGCGTTACCTGCGGCGCGCGGGCCGCGTGGTGCGCGTGTGCATGGAGTCGACCGGCCTCTACGGTCTGGACCTGGCGCTGGCGCTGAGCGGGCAGGAGGGCCTCGAGGTGATGGTGGCCAATCCGCGCGCCGTGCGCCATTTCGCTCAGGCCCTGATGAAGCGTAGCAAGAACGATCAGATCGACGCGGGGGTGCTGGAAGAGTTTGCCGCGCATATGCCCTTTAAAGCCTGGCCGCGGCCCTCGCCTACTGTCCTGGCCTTGCATGCGTTGGCACGGCGCCTGCGGGAGTTGGTCGAGATGCAGACGGCGGAGAAGAATCGTCAGCATGCGGCAGGGCTGTCGCAGGCGATTCCGGCCGTGGTACGGCGGGACTTGGCGCGCAGCCTGCGGGCCCAAGAACGGGCCATCGAGCGCTTGACCGGCCAGGCGCGCAAGCTCATCGCCCAGGATCCCCAACTCACGGAGCGCTTCGAACTCCTCGACAGCGTGCCGGGGATCGGGGAAACCAGTGCCGTGCAGCTCCTGGGGGAGTTGGGGGTGCTGGCCCCCGACCTCGACGCTCGCCAATGGGTAGCCTACGCTGGGCTCGACCCGCGCGAGTACACGTCGGGAACCTCCGTGCATAAGAAGCCGCGTATTAGTAAGGCAGGCAATAAACATTTACGTCATGCTCTCTTCATGCCGGCCTTGGTCGCCGTCCAACACGACCCGCACTTGCGCGCCTTCTATCAACATCTGCTCGCCCAGGGCAAAGTCAAGATGCAAGCCTTGGTCGCCGCCATGCGCAAACTCCTGCACGCTCTCCACGCCATGTTCAAAACCCATCAGCGCTACGACGGCTCCAAACTCTTTCGCCTCAATTCCACTCCCCCTCAGGAGGTACCCAATGCTCGCGTCGCTTCCTGACTTTCAAAAAGAAAGAGGTTTCCCCTGCACCCTTTCTAGAAAGAAAAAACTCTTGAAATTCAAGAGAGAATCTACCCGCTTGAAATTAACCGTTTCCCCTACGCAAGAACCGCGGACCTCAAAAACGGAGGTCCGCGCTACCAACTCATGACGATGTTTCCTTCCGCCGATAATATTGGTGATGCCGGACCAATTAGGGCTAGAATATCCGAAGCTAGTAAAACCTATGGCTACTGCATTGATGGCACGCCAGACGAAGCCGAGAGAATACACTCCTCTCCCCTCGATCTGGACCGGAGAAGACGCTGACCTGATCGAAAGGTTGCTCCAGTTCTATCCGCGCCAGGACCCAAAGCGTATCTTGGACGCCACGGTGAATGGCGGTAGATTCTGGCGAGGAACCAAACGCAAAATCGTCGGTCTGGACATAGAACCCTCCCACAGACCGAGTATTATCGCAGACAACACCAAAATGCCTTTCAGGGGCGATTTTTTTGACGTGGTCGTTTACGATCCACCTCATATTCCTAATCAGGGCAGAGACCAGCAAAAGGATTTCACTGTAAGATTTGGGTTGGGGTCCCGGTCGCCAAAAGAGTTGGGATACACTTTTTTTCACACGTACCCGCCGTTCGTTCGGGAAGCTTTTCGAGTTTTGAAGCCCGAGGGCATTCTGCTTTGTAAAATTACGGACTACGTTCACCATCACCGCTACCAGTGGGCGCATGTTGAATTTATCCTTGCAGCTAAGGAGGCTGGATTCAAACCCTGCGACTGCATCATCAAGATTCGTAAGGGGCCAATCATTGATCCAAGGTGGAAAACGGCCCATCATTCGCGCCGCCAACACTCCTACTGGCTGGTCTTCCGCAAATCCCACAAGTGCGAATAGAGCCGCCGTGACCAAAAAAGCCAAGACCGTTCAGCACCAAGCAGGTCCAGTACGAAGACCCGATGCCGGCGTTTCCCTGAATCCGCCTGCTTCAACCCGCCAGGTTGCTTTCTACCAATTGTCTATATCAATCGAGCCCACGATCCCGATGTGAGCATATACGAAGAGATGGGCAACCAATTGCACAGCAAGGTGGCCATCGAGGTGAAGGGTGGAACAGATGTGAGTAATGCTCACAATCGTGCTGGAGAGGCAGAAAAATCGCATTTGAAATCGAAGGAGAAGGGTTTCAGGGATTTTTGGACAATCATCTCCAAACATGGGCTGGAGCTGGCCAAGCTCAAGCAAGAATCGCAGACCACGACAGAGTGGTTTGATGTCACCACGCTGCTCGCGCGCCAGGGAGATGACTGGGAAGCTTTTCGGGCGCGCTTGGCAGGGGCAATAGGAATCCCCATCGACAAGTAGAACGGCACCGCGCCTTTCGATGTCGATTAGGTCAGGGTGTTGCCATGGTCAGTGCACTTCCGTGGGCTTTTTCCCTGGATTTACGAACCCGCGCTCAATTCCCAACGCGAATTGACCGTGGCCACCCCCGCCCGCCAGCGAAAAACCCGTAGCGGCAACTCCTTACCGCATGCAAAAAGAGCGTGTGCCCAATGTATGGCAATTTTCTGCGCCGCGGCAAAAATTATGTTAAAAATGTAACGTCAGCAAAAAACTACTATCTTACCTAAAAAAAGTCTTGACAAGCGTATTGGCTGCGTGTTTAATAGCCGCGTTTAGGTAAACGTAGTTCGTCAACACAATTAATTTGAGTAACGAACAGCGAAGCCCCGCGCCTATGTCGCGAGGGCAAGACCCCGGGTTCATTACACGACAAACTGATGTTCCAGCCCAGGCCGCTTGGCCTGCGCGGGAGCATTGAGGTTGATGGGAATCACACACTTTGAAACTCCATGTACTGTGCGCAGAGACCGCACCCTGACAAAAATGGAGGAACTCGAATGAAACCACGAGCTTTTTGGCCCTTCGCCTTGCTGTTGAGTCTACTCTCGGCCAAGTTGGCGTATTCCCAAAAGCCGGCCGTATCTTTATCCACAAATAGCTTGAGCTTTGGTTCCCAGGCCCTCGTGTCAGCTAGTGCATCCCAATCTATCACTCTGACCAATAATGGAGACGCGCCGCTCACAATAAGCAATATGCTGATCACAAATGGTGACTTCACTGGTTCCGCCACCTCCACATGCCCCCCAAACACACCAATTGCGGTCAAGAAAACCTGCGTTATCAACGTGACATTTACGCCCGAAGCCGTCGGGATTCGCTTCGGCGGCTTAATCATCACGGACAATGACGGCGGAGTCGCGAATAGCCAGCAAGTGGTGGCGCTGACGGGCACCGGCGTTGCGGCCGAGGCTCCCCCGAGCGGCACGGCGCAACCACAGACCGCAACGTCACTGGCTGGAAATCAGGGGATTCCACTCAAGACCGCTTTGACCGTTAAGGGGAATGTGAGCGTGCAGGCGGTGCTAATCCCTTACGAAATCAGCCGACGGGTCTTCGGCAAGGAGATCGCCAAGAAATACGCAATCATTCAGTTGAGCATTAACAATAGAAGCGCTGACGCCGCCCTAATCGTACAGGGAGCTTTCATTGATTATCGTGACTGGGTGCTGGCAGGACTTGCATTTCCTCAACTCAACTCTACTAACCAGACGACCTGTGCCAATGGTACAGAGCAAGAAGTCATAAAAGATACTAAGGTCCAAAGCCCGAACCAAGCATGTACTGTTCCGACCCAGGTAGCCAGCGTTGAGTCCCGCATCGCCCGGGGAGAACTTCTCGACTCCCAGCCTTGGACGGCTCGCAATCTCCTTGTGAATGGCCTCACATTATTGGGCTCAGTGGCCTCTGCCTATACCTTCTCGATCAAACAGGAAGGGTACATCAAAGGAATTGCCGCCTTCAATGGGACCGCGGTTCCTGGTCTGGGAGTTTTTCTGCCCGACGGAACCGTGGGACAACTCAACCGGATCAGCGACTTTGGCTATCAGACCAACAAAGTAATCTCTAAACAGGGCTCCGACATCATTGTGTGCTTTTTCCCCATCGACAGGTTTCTCACTCCGGGATTTAAAAAAATATTCCTTCATGAGCCGGCGCTCCTTCTCTCGCCGTACCAGGTTCTCCTGGATACGAGTGCTCGCGAAAGGACATTTGCACCACGTTTCAACCACATGGTCGTCAATCCACAAGATATATTAGACCAGTTGGGGATCACTAAAGACAAAGTAAAGGACCTGGCCAAGGATCTCCCCTGTTTCCTCGCGATGTCAGAGCTCCCCAGTTCTGCCTCGGATTCTGCCACCCGTCCCCCTCTGGAAGGTGCTCTGAAAGCCTTTGCAGGTTCCTGCGCGAGTGCAACGCCAGCGAACGAGTTGGCATTGCTCATGACGATCGGCAAAATAAGCCTCAACAGCATCCGCGTAGTTATCGACGGCATCATGACCGTCGAGACCGGCGCGATCCCCGCCAAGATTGATTCGGTTGATTTCGACGACGGCAACAACAACCCGGCGCTGTGGACAACGTCCGGCGTAAAGAAAGGCACAATCAAAGGACTCTACCTTACCGGAGGCAAGTTAACGATAGCAGAGGCGGCGAAACTCGGTATCACGCAAATCGCCATGATTACCGACGGCTCCACGGACCAGGCTTTGCGTTTCTCGTTCAACATCTCAAAACCCGTTCCGGTCGGTGAGAAGTTGACGTTTGTGGTCAGCAAGACTGACAGCAAGGATGCAACGAAGACCGTGGACAGCATGTCCTACGTTTTTGTAATTAGCTACCCCTTGGAGCCGCCGACGATTACGGACGTCACATACGCAGACAGCAAGATTACGGTAAAGGGAACAAACTTTGTAGATACGACCCTGAACCCCCTGAAAGTCGTTCTCCACCCATCGAGTGGCGGTAGCGACGTAACGGTGAAGCCTGCCACCACGTCAACGCCGACCGAAATTGACCTCGATGCCCCGCTCGCGCTCAAGGACCCAGGCTGCTGGGAGGTGCGGGTCACGGTCGGCACCGCGTTAGCTCCTTCGGGCAACAACAATTTCGCCGTAGAAACCGAACGGGGGACAACCTCGGCCACAATCAGTGGAACCTCCACCAAGACCGTCGAGGTCGACGGGCAGGGCTTTGTGGACACCAGCAAGTGCAAAGGCGGGTCGCCCCTCGTATTCCAATTGGTGCCGGATAAACAAGGAGTAAAGACCATCACCGTGGAAAAGCCTGACATTGTCTCGACCACGAAGGTGACCTTTCCTTTGCCTGCCGGAGTCCAAGCCGCCACATGGAAGGTGCAAGTATCGCCGGCTACCGGCAAGAAGGCCCCGGCACCGGCGACCCTGACCCTGAAGAAGTGATGTTGCATCGTGCAACAGGCCACCTTTTTTCCGATTCTTGAGTAAGGATAAACGGAGCCGGGCAATTGGAGTCATGGGAACAGGGTGGGGAGCAATTTTCGTTTGTACCCTGATTCGATACTTATGGGAACGCTTCGATACGTAGCGCCGGCGCTTTTGCAGGCCTAGCTCCTGAGGTACCAGCTAGCAACCGAGGTGAGCAGATGTCAAACTCAGAGGCCCCACAAAGTCCCCCATCCCCAACGCCGGAGGTCGCCATCGCGCCCCAGGCCAACGCCTCCAAACCGAACCCTGTTGTGAACGACTCGGTTGAGCCGATGAGCCGGGAAGTGCGCCTGGGCCTGGTGCTATACGGCGGTGTCTCGCTCGCCATTTACATGAATGGCGTGGCGAACGAATTCTTTAACGCCATGCGCGGGCGCGGCATCTACCGGCTGGTCAAGGTCCTCACCGATTCCGATGTTGTTGTCGACATTATCAGTGGGGCCTCCGCCGGCGGCGTCAATGGCATTTTTCTGGCTTACGCCCTTTGTAACGAGAGCGAGTTCGGGACCTTTGCCAAGCTCTGGCGCGAGCAAGGCGACGTGAGCGTTCTACTGCGGGATCCGCGAAAAGACCCCGATGACTGTCACTCGCTCTTCGACAGCAAGGGATATTATCAGCCGCGCTTGCGCGATGCATTCGACGCCGCCTCCCCTCAGCGAAGCCCCATCGACAGTAAGACACGCAAGACCGAACTGGTCTCGAGCTTCAAAGAGATGGATGTTTTCATTGCGGGCAGCGACGTGGAAGGCCGGGTGTTCACCACCTTCGACGATCTCGGCGCGACGATCGACGTCAAAGATCACCGCGTCATCTTCCAACTGAAGCATCGTCAGAACCGCAAGGAGCCTTTCAATCCGCACTTCGAGTCCCAGCGCCGAGCAGGTCTGAAGGGACAACCGCCATCCGACGCCGACCGAACCGCGGACGAAAAGGTTACCTTCGAATCGCTGGCCAAGCTGGCTCGTCTCACCTCGTGCTTCCCCGCCGCTTTCGAGCCCGTGCAGGTCGAGTGGGCCGGTAAAAAGCCCGATCTCTCGAGTGCGGACGGCCGCCTGCAACAGTGGGGAGCCCTGCAGCGGGACGCCTTCTTCAAGGACGGAAAGTACAAGTATTTTGTGGATGGAGGCGTGCTTAACAACAAGCCCTTCACCTCGACGCTGGATGAGATCCTCTATCGCATGGCGGATTCTGACGTGGAGCGATTCCTGATGTACGTCGAGCCTGACCCGGAGCGCTTCGAGCCTCCTGAGGAGCCGTTTCCAGAACCCCCCTTTTCCACCACTATTCTTGATTCCCTGATCTCCCTTCCGGGCTATCAAAGCATTGCTTCAGATTTGCAAGCTCTGGCGGAGCACAACACGGAAGTGGAACGCTATGAGCGCCTCACGACGCAATTTCGCGCCGAAGTTGACAGGGACTCGGCGCGGGCGCTCGATTTCAAGAACTCGCCGAGCGGCGCCCTCTATACGCGCGCCCGGCTGGCTGCCCTCAGTGAGCGCGTGGTGCGCGGAGTGCTCAGAGAAGATGGCGCTGATCCACTGCTCAAAACGCCAAGACAAAAAGACGCGGCCAGGCAACTGCTGCCGAAGTTCGACCAGCTTCTGGGATGCATGGAAGACAACGGCCAGCACGACATCTTGAACCAGTTCGACGTGTATTTCCCACAACGGCGGCTGTTCGAAGTCGTCCACCGCATTAAGAGGCTGCTCTATCCGCCCGAGTCCATCAAGCCGCCCGAAATCTGCCAGGCGGAGATGAAAACGCTTTGGGAGAACGAAAATCAGTACATTAGGGATGCCCGAGGGAGGCAGAGTAACTACACGCGTCTGTGGCTGGCTCTCAACCGCCAGATCGACCTCCTCCAGATTGTGCAGGTTGTCGCGGAGGAAATGCTTGACCAGGCGCGGCTGCCGTGGCCCCGATCCGCCAGCGCCTCGGGGGCGCCTGGCATGAGCGCGGTTGAGGTATGGGGGATTGTGGCAGCAATGCTGCAGAAGCTTTTGGACGCAAACTGGGTATGGGACCGTGTAGCGGAAAAGGCTCAGGAGGGCAAGGCTGCCGATCGAGAGCTCAATTATAGAAAGACGTGGCCGCAGGCTGCTGGCGCCACGGACAAGACCAGCCAGCATGAAGATTGGAGTACCCTGGACCGGACGCAACTCGAAAGTGGATGGCTCACCGAGAAGTGGCTAGGCGCTCTGAACCTGGTATTGCAAACCCGATCGAAAAATATTTGCGACGCCCTTGGCAAAGTTGCTCACGATAGTGGCGCTCAGGAATTCATAAAGGCTGTTCAGGCGGTCGAGGGCGGCAGCGGTCACACGACTTTGCTCGCCGAGATCAAGGCGTGCAGCGTTCGAATACTAAACACCTTGATCAACCTCACCGACCCCGTACGCCGCACATACAACAATTTCGAAGCCTTGGACGCGCGGCTCTACCCGATGGACCTGGCGAGCGGGCTGCGCTCAAAGAGCAAGATCAACCTGGTTCGCATCAGCCCTTTCGATGCTCAGAAAGGCTACAGCCGGCGTCCAATCGATGAGAAGGTTACCGGCGTCCAGCTCTATCACTTTGGAGCCTTCTTTAAGCGCTCCTGGCGCTCGAACGACATCCTCTGGGGCCGCCTGGACGGGGCATGTCAGCTCACGGAGTCTTTGCTGACGAAAGACAGACTACGGAAGATCGGCAATGACCCAGATTTGCGGCTCAAAGTGCGGTGCAGGCTAGGCCTCGATCAATCTAAGCTTCCGGTGATACCTCTCGAGGAAGTCTTTCCCAAAATGAACCAAAGCGACCTTACCGAATTGCGCGACTGGCTCCGCGGGCTTCTCTCGAAGGAATCGGCGGAGCGCGACCAAGCCTTGAATGAGTTCGATGACGACCAGAACGGTCGCGTGATTCCGTGGCAAACGCGGCTGATTACGGCCGCGCAGTCCGAGATCATCACTACCGATCTCGAAGGTGTGATCGCCGATGCGGCCGAGGAGCAGATGGAATGGAACCAATACCTGGCGCCGGGAGAGTCCGCGAAGGTTGAAAAACAACCCGAGCTCTCATTCCGGCTTCCGCAGCTTCAGTTCCGGGGCGGCGCCGGAGATCTGGATGCCACGGTAGTCGCGCTGGCTTCCGCCGCCGTCGCGAAAAAAGCTCTCCAGGACATTCCGGATAAGAGGGAGTTCTTCGCGGAGGATTATGCGGTGGGCTCGCAGACGCTCTTGGCGGACGTGCCCACCGTCATCCTGCTCGAAATCGTCGCCAAGGCTATGCTGGTGCTGCGGAATTGTGTACTGACGAATCTCGGACCGGGCGCGGGCAGAGTGAAAACGGCAAACGCTTTCAAATATTTTGTGGATTTGCCTCTGCAAACCTTTTACAACTACGTGCTCTGGTGGAGACGCGCACCAGCCGAGCACCGCTATACGCAGATAGTGATCTTTCTGGTAGCGTGCGCGATCCTCGCTATCGGGTTCTTCTGGCGCGACCCGTTGTTCTTGCCCGGGGGCCACCCCCAATGGAACACCTATGGCTACGCCGTTCTGATTGCGGCAGTCATTGTGGCGCTCATGGTCGTCGTGTTCTGGAGGGGAGCCACTTTTCTCCTGCGCCTTGGCGTTCTTTCGCTGGTACCGATAGGCGCCCTTGCCGCTTATTTGAAATACGGTAACCGGGTGGAAGCTCGGCTGACTGCTGCCTGGCAACTCTGGGGGATGCCCCCGTTTCTGATCCTCGCCGTTTCCCTTGTAGGAATGGCTTTCGCGGCAGGGTGGCTGCTGGCGCGGCCACGGTGGGTCATCTCGGGCTCGGAGTTCAAACGCGCGGTTCGAGACTTGCCTTTGCGAAGAGTGGGGTCACAACGGTGATTGGGACGTGTCGCCGGCGGCAGCAAGCGACCACTACGGGGACCGCGGGCCCGCTGATCGGCAGCACCTTGACAGAGACCGCCGATCGCTCAAGGGCCTCCGGGCAGCACGAGGGGAGTGTACCCCTATGTCCAGAGGTAGACACAATGTCGGCAAGCTGGTTCTGCTCGGACATTTTGCCCTTGTGCCGCCCCTGAGCCAAGTGCCCTTACCACTAAGCATTAATGGGCATTCATGCTTTGTCAACCATCAAACCGCCCAAGGGCCCCTCGAAAACCGTCCGCTGCTCGACCTCTCACAGCAGCTTCATTCCCTCCGGGTCCCAACGGGCGGGCTTGCCGCTGTCGTAGCTCTCGTTCGAGAGCAGGGCGGCGCCGGCGGCGCGGAAGCCGAAGACGGGGTCTTCCACCACGGGTTGGCGGGTGCGAATGGCTTCGATCCAATTCTTCACATGGTCGTAGTGGTCGCTGTAACCGTCGGGCGCAACGTATCTTTCTTCACCCAGCAGGGCCGCCCCGGTGGGATGACTGATGGGATATTTGTCGTGATAGATTTCTCTCATGCGCTTCTGGATCGCCGCTGAATACAGTTCGACGCGCACGCCCGGCTCTTTCTCGCGCGGCACGCGGGTGACGGTGACGGTGTCGCCGGCGATCACCATCGAGCCTTCCGAGCCGGTAAAGACGAACCCTTCACTTTCGGAGCCGCCATCGACAAAATTCGTGCGCACGCTGAGGTTGAAGCCCTTCTCGTAATCATAAAGCGCCATCATCACATCGGGCACATCCCGGCCGTCTTTCCAAAAGCGCAGCCCGCCGGTGGCCTGGGCGCGCGTGGGGCCGAGCGTGTCGGTGATGAGGTGCACGCCGCTGAACAAGTGGACGAACAAATCGCCCGCGACGCCGCTTCCGTAAGCCTTCCACTTGCGCCACTGGAAGAAGTGTTCGCCGTTGAAGGGAATCTTCGGGGCGGTGCCGAGCCAGCGCGGCCAATCGCAGGTTTCGGTGTTGGCGTCGTAGGGAACAGTGTACTGCCACGCGCCCATCGCCGAATTGCGGTCGTACCAGACCGTCACCATGTTGAGCGTGCCAATGGCTCCCGAGGCCAGCAGTTCTTTCGCCTTCTTGTAAACGATCGAACTCACGCGCTGGCTTCCCACTTGCATAATGCGGTTGGTCTTGCGCCAGGTCTCAATGATTTTGGGCCCATCCGAATAAAAGTGGATCATGGGCTTTTCGCAATAAACGTCTTTGCCCGCGTTCATGGCATCACATGAGGCCTGCATGTGCCAATGATCGGGGGTGCCGATAATGACCGCGTCAATATCCTTGCGCGCGAGGATCTCGTTGTAGTCGCGCGTGGCTAAGATGTCATTGCCCCATAGTTCCTTGGCATGTTCCAGACAGCCGTCGTAACAGTCTGCCGCCGCCACCACCTTGACGCCGGGAACCATCGCGGCCATCCTCGTGTCACCCTGGCCTTGCCCACCCGCTCCAATCAGGGCGATTTGAATGTTGTCGTTCGCGGCGATGGGCTTGGCCGGCTCGGCCTCCGGCGCCGCCATCAAATGCGTCTTCGTCGATCCGATAAAATAGGTTCCAGCAATGCTTCCAGCCTTAAGAAAGTCCCTGCGGTCCATCTTGAATACCCTCCTCGATTAAGAAAATTGCGCTCCCCGCTCTCCTCACCCATCCCATGCGCCGGGCAATGGTATTCGGAGAATCGTGCGAGGGTCATTGTAGTCCAAATTCGGGACACGGGACACGGGATTCGGGACACGGGGTACGGGGCACGGGATTCGGGATTAGGGCGAGATTCCGAATTCCGGACCCCGATGGTTCGATCGCGAGAGCAGGGCACGCGAATCCCTATCCCGAATCCCCAGTCCCAAAGGCCCGATCCCGCGTCCCGAATCCCATCCCCCGCGCCCCGAGTTTCAGTCTTGCTCCTTCAACGGTCTGACCCAGATATTTCGATAGCGCACCAAGTCGTCATGATCCTGGAGGCGGATTGGACCTTGCGGGCCGCGATCAGTGTAGCGCGGAAAAATGCGGTGCCCGGTTTCACCCATGATGGCGGTGTGGTTGTGAATCACCACGCCATTCTGAAAAACCGTGATGTAGGCGGGAGTTTCAAGATTTCCATCCTTGAATCGCGCGGGGTTGAAAATGATGTCATAAAGCTGCCATTCGCCGGGGTCGCGCGAAGGGTTCACGAGCGGCGGGTACTGGCCGTAAATCGCTCCCGCCTGGCCGTCCGCATAGATCAGGTTCCGGCTGCTTTCAAAGACCTGGAGCTCGTAAACGCCAAAAAGGAAAACTCCGCTGTTCCCTTGCCACACGTTTCCCGGCTTGAGGGGGGCGGGAGTTCTCCACTCGACGTGAAGTTGGATGTCTCCGAACTCCTCGCGCGTGTAGATGTCGCCGGTCTTGGGTGCGACCTCCAAGTAGCCGTCACGCACCGTCCACATGGCGGGACCTCCTTTCGCGTTTTTCCACTTGGAAAGGTCCCTGCCGTCGAAGAGAACTTCTGCATCGGAAGGCGGAAGCCCCGCGCGCTTCTGCGTGCTGAAAGTCCCCGCCGTGATTTTTGCCGGTTGCGGACGCTTGGCATCGTGGACGTGCCACTTGCCGCCGGGCAGCATGGGCGTGTCCTCATAACCCATTCCGGAATCGTGTTGCGCGCTTTGCGCCGGTCCCGGCAGAAGAATGGCGCCCATGATGCATACCGTGATAAGAAGGATAAGACTGTTCCGGATTCTCATCGGAGTTCCTTTCGGATGGTTCGTCAACCTGCGTGAGGGTAAGTCTACGCCTTACGCACCCATTTTGGAACCTGGGATTTGACTTCCATCGGTCCTCGCTGCGCACGCCATGGGCCGGGAGTTGGCTCATCAACACAAGATGAAAGAAGTGGTCCCAACGGAAGTGCGTAGGCGTATACTAGGCGCATCCAGAAGGTCCCAGTGGAAATTCTCATCGAGAGGAGGCATTGTGGTGTATACACCAAACTACCAAAGAGTGAAGTATCTACTGCTTTTGACCCCAGTCATCGCATTGATTTTCGCGCTGGCCGGATGCCAGCAACCGCCACCGCCTCAAGCTCCAGACACGAGAGCGGCAGATGAGACGGCCATCCGGGCGGCGGAGTCGGACATGATCAAGGCCGTCGCTGCCTTAGACGCCGCCAAGGCGGTTAGCTTCTACACTGACGACGTCGTCGGCATGAGCGCGGATGCTCCCGTCATTCAAGGCAAAGAGAACGCGCAGAAGTACTTTGATAAATGGATGGGTGAGAAGCCGGAAGTCTCCTGGACCCCAGTGAAAGTCGAAGTTGCCCGGTCCGGCGATCTCGCCTATACATGGGGCACCGGAAAGATGAGTGTCAAAGACAAGAAAGGCAAGGTAACCGAAACAACCCTTAAATACGTGAGCGTGTGGAAGAAGCAAGCAGACGGAGGCTGGAAGATCGCGATTGACACGATGATTCCTGATCCGCCCGAGACGAAGAAATAGGAACCGCACGGGTATCCTAGTGCTGGCGGGTGGCGTCTTCACTGCCACCCGCCGTTCCTCGGAAGGTCATACCACATAATTCATACAGCCTTATACCAACCCAAGGTTGGGATTCATCAGATAAGGAGTTCTACCATGAAGCAGAGGTCACGTTGCCGGGTCGTGGGGCAGTGCCTTGTACTCGCTGCACTTTACTTTTCCTGCACAATTTTACGGTCACAAGACCAAGGCCTTGCTCCAAAACCACCCATGGGGTGGAACAGTTGGTACGGTAACACCATGCAGGTGACGGACGCCCTGATTCGCGCCCAGGCCGACGCCATGGCGAATATCGGCATGAAGGCGCTCGGCTATGAGTACGTCAACATCGATGACGGCTGGCAGGGGAAGCGCGACGCCCGAGGAGTGATCCACGGGGACAAGAACTTTCCCGACATGAAAGGCCTGGCCGATTACATCCACAGCAAAGGTCTAAAGTTCGGTTTGTATTCGTCTCCCGGGCCTTTGACGTGCGGCCACCGCGAAGGCAGCTACGGCCATGAAGAGCTGGATGCGCAGACTTATGCCGCGTGGGGAGTGGACTTCCTGAAATACGACTGGTGCAGCGGAGGGGAGGTTTACAAGCCGGAGCAAATGCAGGCCGCCTACCGGAAAATGGGCGACGCACTCAAACGCACAGGTCGGCCGATCCTTTACAGCCTGTGTCAGTATGGACTCGAAAGGGTTTGGAGCTGGGCTCCCTCCGTGGGCGGGAACATGTGGCGCACCACCGGCGACCTCGATTACAACTACGACCGGGTATCCCTGGTGGGCTTCCAGCAAGACGGCCTGGAACGCTTCGCCGGGCCCGGCCACTGGAACGACCCGGACATGCTGCTGGTGGGCCTGAAGAAAATCAGCGAGGACGAGAATCGCACCCAGATGAGCTTGTGGTGCTTGTTGGCGGCCCCGCTGCTGGCGAGCGCGGACCTGAATATCATTTCTCCAGCCTCGCTCGCCATCTTGACGAATGCCGAAGTCATTGCGGTGGACCAGGACGCCGCCGGCATTCAGGGCCACCGGGTTTCAGAAGAAGGCCCGCTGGACGTTTGGGTAAAGCCCCTCGCCGATGGCGGCAAGGCGGTCGGCCTGTTCAACCGCGGGGACGGTCCTAATCCTGTCACCGTGAGCTTCAAAAATCTGGGCTTGAAAAAAGCCGCCGCCGTCCGCGACCTCTGGGCCGCAAAGGACCTCGGAACATTCCAGGATAGCTTTACCGCCAACGTTCCCATGCACGGCGTCGTGTTGGTCAAAATCAAGTAGCCAAGCGTAACCGGCGCCGTTGCGGCGGCGTTCGTCCGGCGCGGTGGGCGCGCAGTGAGTCGTGAAAGTGGGATTAACTTCAGGCCCTACGTGGAGGTGTAACCGATGCTCAAATCCATCGCCGTCGTCGTCGGCAGCTACCTGCTCTCGATTGTTCTTGTCCTGGCAACGGACCCGTTGCTCTCGCGCCTGTTCCCGGGCGATTTCGTCAGAGGCCGTGTCCCCTCCAACAACGCTCTCCTCGCGAGCACAGCGCTCTTCGTCGTCGTCTCGATCCTTTGCGCCTGGCTCTGCGCCCGTTTTGCTCCGCGCCGGGCCGCGCGGCACGTACTCTGGTTCTTTGTCATCGGGGAAGTGATGGGCATCGGCGCGACTATTCCCAACTGGAGCAAGGGGTGGCCGCACTGGTACTGGTTGTCCTGGCTGCTCACCTGGCCGGTGAGCTGCTGGGTCGGCTTGCTGCTTGCCGGTCGCCGGGCAGATTCGCCCTCCGCCTGAGTTCTCGCTCCGTGGAAGCAGGCCAGACAAAACCCCAAAAGCGGGCAGTGCCTTGATTCTGTGTTGCTCCCAAAATTTCCCCAATTGTCCAGATGTGGTCTGTGATCTTTGCCTCCATTGCTGGTGTGCATCGAATGGTTCGATGCGTTCGGCAGAAATTGTACCAAGCAAAATATAAAGCAAGCGCGGCCCAAAGGTTGGCCCTCTTTTTCGAGAACGCATTTGTCAGGCGCGTCAGCCTGCGAATCTGCATTCTCATGGTGAGATTTTGTCTTTCGACGTGTGAAGTGCAAATGCGGTCGGGGTCAGGCTGGCCCCATAGTGGCTTTGCAATGGCTTCTACCACGCTGGCTGGCGAGTAGCGGTGTTCGTCATCCGTTGGCGCGGCGTAGACCTTGATAAGTTGGGCGAAGTCTACTCGCGTTCCGAGGCAGGTATGAATTGCATCGAAGTATGGCCCGAAGCCATCCGTTGTAACTTGGAATTGTCCCGATGTGGCGGCGTCCAACTTTTCCGTGAAATCCATCGTATCCTTAGCGGTGCGCCTTCCAAGATGCCATGTCAGCACCAGCTTCGTGTTGCGCTCGATAGCGACGAAGCAGTAGGCATCCCCCCGCTCGGGATTGCCAGTGTAATTACGCTTTTCTTTGCAGCCGACGAAGCCCCACATTTCGTCACATTGAACGTCAGACACCGGGACGTTATGCACCTTCGATTCTAGCAATCGCTGGCAGCGATCTCCCGCAATCACCAAAATCTTCATGATGGTGTTTTGGTCGATGCCGGTGAGCCTCTGAATCGAACGGATGGAGCAACCTTCGACCAAGATATTGATAACGCCTTCTACTTTATCGGGGGCAGTGTACATACTTCCCAGGTGTTCATTGCGAGCATCGGAGTACGTCTTGTAGCACTGGCAGCACCGATACCGTTGCTGACCCTTGCGAGTCTTTCCAAATTTCCTACATTCAATCCGGCAATTGTGACACGTCATTTTCTCCCTTGCTTTCTTCAGAACCGAGAGCGAAAATGACGGCGGACTGAGAAACCCCGTCCTTTCGGCTTCGGCCTGAGGATGCGCTCTGCCGGTAGTTACCAGCTATCGGCAGGGCAGTATTGATGGGCCGGGTGAGGCTCCAACTCACGACAAGCGGATTAGTAATCCGCTCCTCTACGCAACTGAGGTACCGGCCCGGAGTGGAGCTAGAGGGCATCGAACCCTCCGCTGATACGGTCCAGACCCGCGCAGCGGCACCGAAGCTAGCCCCATAAGAATAAACGGCCAGCACTCGTGAATTGAGATATCGCGTTTGCTGGCCGTTTGTTTTCATAACGATACAAATATAGCAAAAAAGTGATTCGATTGTCAAGAAGAAAATGATTGACATATGACTTTTTTGTGATATAAACTATGGACGGATGGAAGCTGTACGATTACGTTGATGCCGGCGGGACCAATGACTTTGCCAGATGGTGTCGGGAACTACAGCGCCCAGACCTAGCAAGGTTGAATCGAAAACTGAAAATGCTGGCGGACAATGGCCCTGATTTAGGAACAGGGCTACTGGCTGGACCGCTTAAAGGTTACGCACATATTCTCAAGATTATTGTTAATGGTCGAGTTGCCCTGAGGCCGCTACTTTGCAAAGGACCAATTGATAATGATCACGAATTCACTCTACTGCAAGGCGCATTCGAGCGCGATTGGAAATGGGTTCCCCCTAATGCACGCGAAACCGCCGTTCGCCGCCGCCAAGAGGTAATAGATGACTCCGACACAAGAAGATGTGAGCACGAAATTGTCTCTCGATGATGTGAGACAACAGTTTATCGACAATCGTGACGACAAGAGCTACCGCCACGCTTACGCCGATGAATCCCTTAATATCTCGATTGCAACGCAGATAAAGGTTTTGCGGGAACACCGCGAGTTGAGACAGAAAGACCTTGCAGATTTGGCCGTAATGAAGCAGTCGATGATTTCAAGGTACGAGAATGTTAATTACTCATCTTGGAGCATCAATACCCTGAAAAAACTGGCTGAGGCTTTTGACGTTGTGCTTGATGTCAGATTTAGGAGTTTTAGGGACTTGGTAATTCTTACTCAGGGATTCAGCCGTGAAAGTTTGCAAGTTCCTTCGTTTAACGACGACCCGTATTTTCTCCCGGGCTATACTTCTCCGCAGGTATTTAGCACCTACACATCTTTGCCGCAAGGCTCAGGAAAAACATACACCGTTCGATATGTTTTTAATCCTCAACTGCACGTCAGCCCTGGTATCGCGATACCCTTTTCAAATCTCGGTGCAGTTAATAGCCAAAATCTATTTGAACCCCAAGGAGTGAAATATGCCGAAGAGCCGGAAACCAGAAGTCCCTTCTATGCCTTCACCCGAGGTTCAAATACAGAATGGGGCCACAGAGCTTCAGCCGGGTGAAGCTGAAAAAACATCTTCTCAGCCTAAGCCTGAATCTCAAATTCCGCGGTTCGTTGCGTCAAAGGATTTCATCTCAGTTTATGCGAACCATGCGTTCTTCGTCGGAACTACACGCTGGGATATGCGTATAGCGTTTGGAGAGGTCCAAGGAACTGACGAGAAGGGGCAGATGGTTGTAGAGAACCGCGTTTCTGTAACAATGCCCGTTGAGGTTGCAAAGATACTACTTCTGGGGATTCAGGCTAATCTCAGGGAATATGAACGTTCGACAGGAAACATCCTTAATCTTCCCGACATTGAAATGCGTCCGATCAAACCAATTTTTGAAACAACTGGAGCGAGTAAAACTGAAACTCAGGAGCCTGCAGAGAAGAAATAGCACTGGGTTTCTGTTACCTGCCTATCCACTCGACTCAGATCGCAGGATTCTCGTCATTTGAAAAAGACATCAACACTAATTTCAGGCACCCAAAAGCGCTGTCAGTTGATTTGGGTCAAGCCGCGCGCGCTCATCTCGCGGGAGAGCTCCGAGGGAAGGAGGAAGGTCACCTTCTCTTCGATGACCATGACTTCTTCCACTCGCTCCACCCCCAGTGACCGAAAATAGGCCACGACTTGTTGAACGAGATACTCGGGCGCGGAGGCACCCGCCGTGATGGCCACGCATTCGACGCCCTCTAACCATGCGCGGTCAATCTCCATGGCATCATCGATGAGATAGGCCTTTGCCCCGGCGCCCTCAGCGACTTCGCGCAGGCGGCGGGAATTCGAACTGTTACTCGAACCCAGAACCAGAACGAGGTCGGCATCCTCCGCCAGAATCTTGACCGCCGTCTGCCGGTTTTGCGTGGCGTAACAGATATCGTCACTTGCCGGGGCAATCAACTTCGGGAAACGGCGGCGAAGAACTTCAATGATGACGTTGGCGTCATCCACGCCCAAGGTCGTTTGGGTGGTCACCGCCACGCGGTCAGGGTCCGGGACCTGCACTTCTTCCGCCTCTTCGACGCTGCCGACCAGTTGAATTCGCCCCGGGACCTCCCCCATGGTGCCGATCACTTCCTCGTGGCCGGCATGACCCACCAGAATGATGGTGCGATTCTCGTTGGCGTAACGAACCGCTTCCATGTGAACCTTGGTGACCAACGGACAAGTGGCGTCAATGATCTTCAGGTTTTTCGCGGTGGCGAGGGCTCGGACCTCGGGAGAGACTCCGTGGGCGCTGAAGATTGCTACTGCGCCATCCGGGATGTCCTCGAGTTCGTCGACAAAAACCGCGCCCTTGGCGGCAAGGGAACGGATGACGTATTTGTTGTGGACAATCTCCTTGCGCACATACACGGGGGAGCTATAGATCTGAAGCGCCAGGTTGACGACATCGATAGCACGGTCGACGCCGGCGCAGAATCCTCGCGGTTTTGCGAGCACCACTTTCTTGATTGCCATCACAGCTTCTCGACTCAGCCCTTACCCTGACGAAGAAAAATCTAAGTTTTGATTTTATAGGAATCGGGCGGGCTCGTCAAAATTCGATTATCATGGGAATATGAAGGTCATATCCGTCAACGTCGCCATGCCTCGCTTTGTGAGCGTGCACGGCAAGGAGGTTGAGACCGGAATCTTCAAAGTCCCGGTCACCGGGCCGGTCATGGTAAGCAAGCTCAACCTGCAAGGTGACGGGCAGGCAGACCTCTCCGTCCACGGCGGCCCGGACAAGGCCGTTTATCTCTATTCCTGGGACCACATCCTGCGCTGGAAGAAAGTGCTGCAACGCGACGATCTGAGGCCCGGATCATTCGGTGAGAACTTAACCGTGGAAGGGCTGGGCGAAAAGGAAGTCGCCATCGGTGATGAATTCGCGATTGGAACGGCGCGCTTCGTGGTGACCCAACCGCGCTTTCCTTGCTTCAAGCTGGCACTGGCCCTGGAGACACCGAGTATTACCAAGACATTCTTGGAAAGTGGGCGCACCGGCTGCTATCTTCGCGTCCTTCAGGAAGGCGTCATCCAGGCGGGCGATCCGCTTTATCCTCTTCCGTCCCGCGAACCCGTGAGAGTGACGATTGCCGAATTCGTGGAGCTTTATCGAATCAAGCACGCTACCCAGGATCAAATCAGGAAAGTCTTGAGCCTCGCGGCGCTCCCCGAGGACTGGAAGAACTGGCTCACAGGAAAAGCAGGAGTTAGAAGCTAGAAGTTAGAAGCTAGAAGTTAGGAGTTAGAAGTTAGGAGTTAGAAGTTTGAAGTTAGAAGCCTAGCGCCGCGAGTCAAAAAATATGCACGCATGTTTTGACTCCTGACTTCTAGATTCTGACTCCTAGCTTCTAACTCCTAGCTTCTAGCTTCTCAAGTCACGATATCTTCACCACCATCCACGCGAATAACGTTTCCCGTCAGCCAGTGGGTTTTGTCGCTCATGAGGGCGGCGATCGCCTGGGCAACATCCTGGGGAGTAGTTAGCCGCCCGCCGGGATTGCGCAGTCGCGCGAACTCCGTGAGCCTTTCGATTCCGGGAATCTTGCTGGAACCGGGAGTAATGGTGACCCCGGCCTGAATGGCGTTAGCGGTAATGCCAAAGGGCATGAGTTCGTAGGCAAGCTGGCGAATGTGCGATTCCATAACCGCCTTGGCGGCCGAAACCGCGCCATAATTGGGAATCACGCTGTGCCCGCCGGCGCTGGTCATGGCATAAATGCGGCTTCCTTTGCCGAGCATTTTTCTGCGGTAAAGATCCTGCACCCAATAGACCAGGTTGTTCCCCATCACATCCACGGTCATGTCCATCTGCTGTTGGGTTAATTCCTCCTCGGGAGATTCCCCCAAGTAAGGTTTGAGCGAACCGAAGGCCACGGAGTGCAGGAGAACCTTGACGAAGTGCTCGCCGCCGGATTTTTTCCAATACTCCTGCATCTGGTTCAAAGCCTCGGTGCGCTTCCCGGGGTCGGCAGCGTTAATATTAAAGAAGATGACGTCGCGGCCGGTTTCTCGAATGCTCGTGATGACCTGCTCAACCTGAGGCATATTCGAGCGGCGATCAAAGTGCACCCCCAGGATATGGAGTCCGGAGCGCGCCAATTCCAGGCTGGCGGCGGCTCCGAAACCGCTCGATGAACCAATAATCAAGCCCCAAGGGGTGGGGCTCATATTTTCCGTCATAATCAGATTTTCTCCGCTGTGAAAGGCCGTGACGAGTGATGAGTGATGAGTGGCGAGCAGTTGGCCACCGCCTGTGGTCGACTGCCAGTTTCGGTCGATCTTCCATGCTCAAGCGAAAATCGGCAATCGAACGTCACTCGTCACTCTTCACTCGTCACTTTCCACTGCTCTTAAAATCCTGCTCGACCTGCGTGATGAGGCCAGGGACCATGGCACGCAGAGCTTGGGCGCAAGAGGCATTCAACGCGTTGGCAACGCCATCCACGCCGCGCTCCTGAAGAGGTGTTTCCAGGTGCTGTTCGCCGGACCATACGAGTTTAGAATCGCTGGTTCGCACCAGCGAGAGCGTCAAGGCCAGGCGGACCTTGGGGCTTGCCTCGGAATCGACTTCCTCAAAGCTGAGAACTCTCCCCCCCAACCTGTAGTCCACGCGCTCGCGCACGGGGAGCATCCTCACCTGCGCAAAGACCCCGCTGGAATCCAACCATTGGGCGGTGAACTCGGAGAGCAAAGTGGCAGGGTCTGAGCCCCAGCGATGATGCTGATAGAAGTTCATCCCGGTCGCGGACACATAATAGGCGACGCGATCATTGCGCAGGATTTGGGGCGCGCGGAAGTGTTCTACACCCAAAACGTAGTTCGTTTTAGGCTCGTTGGGCGCGGGCGCGGCGGGCACTTGCAGGGTGTAGTAGTAGGTCTTGGGAACACCACCGCACGCCGCGGCGAAAATGGTCGCCAGGAGCCCGAGAACCGCACACGCTCGGGCTTGAAAGCTACGTTTCCACACGTTCGATAAGGATTCGACGATCATGGCTGCCTAGATGCTCCATTCGGATTTTGACACAAGGTATGGGGACATTATCTCCAAGCTTCTCGCCCCATTCAACAAGAACCGTAGCCGCCTGATTTGATATTTCATCCAACCCCAGGGTAGCAAGGTCACGCGCGCCTTCGATACGGTATAGGTCCGCATGATAAACCCTGCCGGCGGAGCCGTATTCATGCACCAAAGTGAAGGAAGGGCTGCTGACCTCATCTTCGCTCGCCGCGCCCAGACCGGCGACAATCCCTTTGACCAGTGTGGTTTTGCCCGCGCCCAATTCCCCTTCCAGCAGCACGAGGCAGGGCGGTTGCAGATGCACCGCCATTTCCCGCCCAAAGAGGACGGTTTCCTCCGGCGAATGGGTCACGCGCTCAGCAAGCTTGACCATTGGTGATGGGTGATGGAAAGCAAAACATCCGTTCCTCGTTTTCAGTCATCAATCGACAATCGATAATCAACAATCACAAATCACCAATCGCCAATTCTTGGTAGGCCTGCGGGATTTCTTCCAGTAAATCCCCTGCCAACATGGAATGCTGCCCCATTTTTTCGGCGGCGAGGTCGCCCGCCCGACCATGCAAGTATACCGCAGCCGTGGCGACTTCGCCCACCGGATGATGGGGGAATTGTGCCAAGAGGCCGGCCACCAAACCTGTCAACACATCACCTGTCCCGCCCTTGGCCATTCCGGGATTGCCCGTGGGATTAACCTCCACCTGTCCATCCGGGGCGGCAATCAGGGTTCGAAATCCCTTCAACACCAGGGTGACGCCAAATTGTTTGGAGAAATCGCGGGCCACTGCCAGGCGGCGGGCTTGGATTTCCGCGGTCGGCTTCCCTGTCAGACGCGCCATTTCGCCGGGGTGAGGCGTGAAAACCGTCGAGCCCACAGGCCGGAGGTCTTGGCGAAAAGAATCCATGCGGCCGTCAAAGGCATTCAGGCCATCCGCATCCAGCACCAGGGGCAGCGAATATTTATTGACGACGGTCCGCACGAACTCCGCGGTCTCAGGGTATCCGCCGATCCCTGGCCCCACGGCCAGCACAGTTTTCCCCGCCATGAGCTTATCCAGACGCTGGCCTTCCAAGGCGCGAAGAGAGATCGCGCCATCTTCCGTTTCAGGCAGCGCCTCGGTCATGAATTCCACGCCCAAGGTTGCGACAACAGGCAACGCGCTCCTGGCGGTGGCCACCGTGACCAGCCCCGCGCCCGCCCGCAATGCGGCGCGCGCCGCCATGGCTGCCGCGCCGGTTTTGCCCATCGAACCGGCCAGGATCAGCACGTGCCCGAAATTGCCCTTGTTCGCAGCCGCGGCCCTCGACTTTCCGATCCAGGCCACGTCCTGCCGGCAAACGTAATTCAGGGAGAGATGGGGGTCGTCCTCCAAGGCCTCGGGGGGAGTCCCAATCTGTTTCACCACCCACTCGCCCATATGTTGGCAAGCGGGAGGGAATACGTGGGCAATCTTTGGGGCCGTAAAGGTGACGCAGAAATCCGCGCGAACGTGCTCACCGATGAGCTCCCCGGAATCCGCCGAAATCCCTGAAGGCAAATCCACCGCCAGCACGCGGGCGTCGGGGAATCGCGTATTGAGGTCACGCACAACCTCCAACAGGAATCCTTCCAGCGGCTTCGCCAGCCCCGTGCCCACCAAAGCCACTATAAAGAGGGTTGTGTTGGAAAGCGAGGCCACGATGGCTTGCCACGCCTCGGGGCCGGCGATGACCTCCGGCGGGCCGGAGGAGAGGAGCCGCGCATAATTCGCCGCGGCGTCTCCGCGCAGAACATGGGGGTCCGCAAACAGCAGCACGCGCGGGTGGAAGCCCTGGTCGCGGAGCAAGCGCGCCACTACCAAGCCATCGCCACCATTATTACCTTTCCCGCAGAGGATCACGATGCGGTGTTGGGCGAGGGGCGCAAGGCGCGCCACGAGAAACTCCACCACGCCACGCCCGGCGTTTTCCATCAGCGTAAGGCTGGGAACGCCGTATTTGTCCGTCGTCAGACGGTCAATTTGTTGCATCTCGGAGGCAGTGAGAATTTTCATGTTGAAAGTAGCTGACAGCCGACAGCTAACAGCTCACAGTTACGCCTGACTGTCGGCGGTAAGCTGTCGGCTGTGAGCTATTCACAGCATCCATCCACCACTCACATTAAGCACCTGGCCCGTGATGAAGGAGGCCTCTTCCGAGGCAAAGAATTTCACCGCTTCACTGATGTCACGGCCGGTGGCGGGCCGACCCACGGGAAAGCGCACGTCCGTCAGGCGCTGGGCTTCCTCCAGTGACAGTTCTTTCTCGTCGATCACGGGCGGGTTCACGACGTTGGCGGTAATCCCATAGCGCGCCTCCTCCAGCGCCACCGAGCGCGTGAAGGCCACGATGCCGGCTTTGGCGGCGGAATAGGCGGAGATTTTCGCCTGCCCAAAGGCCCGCTCCGCACCCACTGCGCCCAAGTTAATGATCCGTCCCCAGCGCTGCCGGCGCATCACGGGCAAGGCAAATTTTGTGGTGTAGAAAACGCTGAAGAGGTTTGACGCGATGATGGAGTTCCATTCTTCCACCGTCGATTCGAGTACCGGCTTCCACACAAAGTCACCCACGTTGTTGACCAGGACGTCCAGCCGGCCGAATTGTTTGGCGACCGTCTCAATTAAATCCTTGACCCGCGCGGGGTCGGTGACATCGGTGGCCAAAGCCAGGCCTTCTGCTCCCACCGCTCGCAAATCCGACAGAACCTTTTGAGCGCCCAATTTATTGGTGCGAAAGGCCACCGCCACACGCAGGCCAGCACGCCCCAGCGCCAAGGCGATTTCCTTGCCGATGCCGCGTGAGGCGCCAGTTACCAGGGCAACGCGATTGCGGAAAGCCACATGTCAACTCCTTGATACCGGAATTAGCAGCAAAGTCTACCGAACTTCCCCTCCTGAGGCAACGGTTGCCGGAGGGTGGTGCGGCTGGTATCGCGGCACGGTCATCCTGGCTATGATTCCACAGGGGCGGGACGCCCGCACCACCTACCACCCCCGGGCCAGAAGCAAGGTCATGTCATCCTGGAGTTCCGGGCTACCCGTCCATTCATCCACGCTCCGGTAAATCTCCGTGACCAGAACTTCCGATGAAGCATTCAGCATGCCCAGCGCCACCTCGAGGAGACGAGCTTCCCCGAACTCTTCTCCGTAGGTATTCTCCGGCTCGGTAATGCCATCCGTATAGGCCAGCAAGAGGTCCTTAGGTTCCAGGCGGGTTTCTCCCACTTCGTACTTGACGGAAGGAAAGAGCCCCACCACCGTTCCCCCGGTGCGGAGGCGCTCAATCTGGCCGTTCCGGAAAAGGATGGGCGCCAGATGCCCGGCGTTGGTGTAAGAGAGATTGCGGGTTCGCGCGTCGTACACCCCAAAGAAAAAGGTCACATACTTTTCCAGCGGCGTATTCGCGTAAATCTGGCGATTCAATCGATCGACGATGCGGGCCGTAGAAAACTGCGTGGAGATGGAACTTCCACCTCCGCCGGCGCCGTCGTAAAACTGCGCGCGCAGGGCCGATTGGATGGCGGCCATCAAAAGCGCCGCGGAGATTCCTTTGCCGCTCACATCCCCCAGAACCAATCCCACACGATATTCATCCAGTTTCAAGAAGTCGTAGTAGTCACCGCTCACCGAGCGCGCCGCCTTGCAGACACCGTAGAGATCCAGGCCCGGCACCTTTGGCACCAACTGAGGAAAGAGCTGGCGTTGCACTTCGCGGGCAATATCCAGCTCGCTCTGCAAGCGCAACCGTTCCTGCGACTCCTGCATCAGCCGCTCTACCGAGGCGGTCATGTTGTCAAAAGCTTCGCCCAGGGCGCTCAACTGATCGTGGGGAGGAAAGTGCGTTCGATAGGAAAAATCCCCCGCTTTAACCCGCTCGGTAGCATCGTAAAGGGTATCCACGGTGCGCGTCATGGAGCGCGTCATCCGGATGCCGCTCAGCAGGGCCATGCCTTCGATGATCAGAAAAATGATGGCCACCGCCTTAAAGGCATAAACATAGACGTCCGAATATTCGCCGAGGGTGGCCAGCAACTGGCTGTTGAGCGCGAAAATTCGGGACGACACACCAACAAATGCGGGGGCGGGGGCTTTCCCTTCTTTGTCCCCTCCCCAAAGAATGGGATCGAGCGAGGAGGCGCCAAAGACTTTATAATCGAAGGAATAGACGGGGTCCGGGAGCTTCACGAACCGGGAGTTAATCGAGTTGCCAGGGACATAGGCTCCCGCGGGTCCGGAGTTAAAGATGATCTTTGCACGCGCCACCTCACTGGGCTCCACATGCTTGGTTGTGACCACGCTCACGGGGCCAATTCCCTGCCCTACCAAATCCAGCAGCTCCGGAGTGAAAGGCTGCGAGAGCACCAGCGTCAAATCACCAGCGGGGGTCCCGGTCCGCTCCACGGAGCGCAAGGCGAGTTGGCCACGGTCGTCAACGATATTCGCGTATTCCTCACCTTTCACCCAACTCGGCACGACGGCGGGATTATCCGCGGGCTTGCCATCCAGGAAGAACGAGCGCGTCACGTTTCCCAGATGCAGGGTAATCATCAGTCCGGGGTAACTCTTCGTATAATCGACCATCTCGGTGACGTAGAAGCGTTGAATCCTCGCCAGCAAGGCAGGCGGCGACTTTTCAGCGCCGTAACGAGCTTCGTGGAGGACGACGCGGTTAACTTGCTTAATTTCGTCGAAATGATCATTGAGCCTGTGCACCACCAGAAAGGCCGCGAATTGCCCATTGATGATGGAAGCTCCCAACAAAACCAGCACCAGGATGAGGGAAATGGGGACGACGCCGATTAGCACGTACGCCACCACCAAGCGCCTTTGGAGCCGCCAGAGCAAGCGCGTGCGAATGAATCGCAACAGACGAGCAAGGTAGTAGACGCCGGAAACCAGCGCGCAAACCCAGAAGACGAACCAGAAGAATGTGGGAACACCGCCGGCAACACGAGTGAGGCGGTTCGCCGTCCACAAGGCGGCGCCGTAAGCCGCGACCCATGCGGTGAATCGCGCCAGCCGGTGCGTCCGGTATTCATGGAGTAGGAGTTCGAACCCTTTCGTGAGCATAGGCGTGGCTCGGGACACGGGGCACGGGATACGGGCCACGGGGTTAGGGATTAGGGGTTCGGGATTCGGGCGAAATACCGATCTGTGGAGTTCCACGATCCGATCCCCGTGAACGGGCGACCGCAAATCGGATCCCTAACCCCTGACACCGAAGCCCAGACCCCTGGTCCCGTATCCCGTGTCCCGAATCCCGTGTCCCGTGTTAGTCCCGCTTCCCCTCCGCAGTATTCAACACGCTGTGCCAGCGGCTATAGCTGAAGTAGATGACGAGTCCGATCGCCATCCACACGAACAAACGAATCCAGGTATCGCGCGGCAGGCCCAACATTTGCCCGCCGCATACAACGATGGCGAGGGGACCCACCAACCACACCCAGGGTGTGCGGAAGGGGCGGCGAATTTCGGGATGGCTCTTGCGCATCACCATCACGGATGCGCTGACAATTATGAACGCCAGCAAGGTTCCGATGCTCACCAATTCCCCCACGATCCGCAAGGGGAGCAGGCCCCCGCCAATGGCCACACAAGCACCGGTCAGGGCGGTGCTGACGTAAGGGGTGCGGAAGCGCGCGTGGATGCGCCCAAAAGCCTCGGGGAGAAGGCCGTCGTGCGCCATGGAATAAAACACGCGCGTCTGGCCGAGCATCATCACCAGGATGACCGCCGTGGTTCCGAGCAGCGCGCCAATCTTAACGATCGGCGAAAGCCAAGCGCGGGCCGGGGTGGAATCGATGGCGATCGCCAGCGGATCCGCCACGTTGAGTTGCCGGTAGGGCAGCAAACCCGTCAGCACCAACACCACGATGATGTAGAGAACCGTGCAAATCCCCAAAGAACCCAGGATGCCGATGGGCATATCGCGTTCGGGGTTCCGGGCCTCCTGCGCCGCCGTGGAGACCGCATCAAATCCGATGTAGGCGAAAAAAATAATTCCCGCCCCGCGCAGCACTCCTGAGAAGCCGAACTCGCCGAAAACTCCCTGGTTGGGCGGGAAAAAGGGATGCCAGTTGGCCCGATTCACATAGAGAGCGCCGACGATGATGAAAACCACGACGACGCCCAATTTCACCATGACGATGAAGTTGTTGAAATTCGCGGATTCGCGGATACCGATGATCAGCAGGGTGGTAATCAGCACGATGATGAAGGCGGCGGGAAGATTGAAAAGTGGGTGGACCGTCGTGCCACCGGCAAGTTGCATCGGTTGTTCCCAGGGACTCTTGCTCAACTCCGCCGGGAAGGGAATGTGCAAGGTTCTTTCCAGGAAGGAAACGAAATAACCCGACCAGCCGATGGAAACGGTGGTAGCGCCCACCGCATACTCGAGAATCAGATCCCAGCCGATGATCCAGGCGAGAAATTCTCCGATGGTGGCATAGGAATAGGTGTAGGCGCTTCCGGCCACGGGAATCATGGCGGCAAACTCGGCATAGCAGAGCCCCGCGAGAGCACATCCCACCCCGGAAAGAATCACGGACAGCACCAACGCCGGCCCGGTGTGCTGCGCCGCGACACCGCTGAGAACGAAGATCCCGGCGCCCACAATGGCCCCAATACCCAGCGACATCAGCGCCAGCGGTCCCAGAGTGCGCCGCAAACCATGCTCAGATTCCGTGGCCTCCGCGCGCAAGAGATCAAGACTCTTCTTCTTCCACAAACCCGGCATGAAAACCTCCCGTGAAAAGTGACCAGTGACGAGCGCACCTTGCACAGCTCGCTGTCCGCGTTTTGCTCGTCACTCGTCACTGGTCACTCGTCACTCCTGTTCCCCGACTTCGCCACAGGTAATAAACCGGAATGCCGATGGCAACGATACTCAAACCGGCAAAACTCCGCAATGTTTTGTGGGTCAGCAATGCCAACTCCACAAACGATGCGAAGGCGATATAGAGCAGCGGAAGGACAGGGTAACCCCAGGCCCGATAAGGCCGCGGCGCCTCCGGACGCTTCCGTCTCAGCCAGAAGATACCTACGATGGTTAGAATGTAAAAAAGCACAGCGGCAAAAATCACATAGTCCAGCAATTCGTTGTAAGTGCCGGTGAGGGTCAGGAAGGCCGCCCAAACCGCCTGGATCAGGAGCGAAACCGCGGGAGTGTGATACCGGGAATGAACCTTTCCAACCGAAGAAAAGAACAGCCCGTCTTTCGCCATGGCGTAGTAGACGCGGGCGCCCGCCAGGGCCAATCCGTTGACGCACCCGAAGGTGGAAACCATGATGGCGGCGGCCATCAATCCCGCCCCGCGTCCTCCCAGCATGACCTGAACGGCGGCCGTCGCCACCCGGTCCTCGGCGGCGTGTTGGATTCCCTGCTCCAGTAGCCCTCCATGGGCCACTCCGTAAAAGGGCAGAACGCGGTAATAGGCCCAATTGCACAAAACATAGATGACGGTAATGGCGGTGGTGCCCATAAAAAGCGCCAGGGGCAGGTTGCGTTGGGGATTGATCACCTCACTGCCCGTAAAAGTGACGTTGTTCCACGCGTCGGAGGAAAACAGCGGCCCTACCAGGGCCACGCAAACCACCGTCAGGGTGGGCAAATTCCATTTTGCGCCCTGCCAGAAGGCCTGTGTGGAGGAGGCCGGTGCGGGATGGCCAAAAGCCCACCACACGCCCAGCACCACAACTCCCAGAAGGGCTGCGACCTTTAGAACCGTGAAAACATTCTGCACCCCCGCGCCCACACGCAATCCGAAAATGTTCAGCACGCTCAGGAAAAACACCACCAGAATAGCGACTAGTTGTAGCGATGAAAAAGTAAGAGCTATGGGGTGGCCGAAGACCCCGACCGTCCCCAGATTGCAAAGAATGGTCTTGGCCCCAACCCAAGGGGCAAATACGCCGAGAAACTTTCCAAAAGCCACTGCCACCGCCGCCAAGGTTCCGGTTTGAATGACCAGGAAGAGCGTCCATCCGTAGAGGAAACCAAAAAGCGGGCCATAGGCTTCCCGCAGGTAAACATACTGGCCGCCGGCGGTCGGCATCATGCCCGCCAGCTCGCCATAGCTGACGGCCCCGATGACGGTCATCAATCCACTGAAGACCCAGGTAAGAAAAAACAGGCCTGGCGACCGGACCTGACGGCTGACGTCAGCCGCCACAATGAAAATTCCCGAGCCGATCATCGAGCCCATCACCAGGGTGGTGGAATCAAACAGGCCGAGGCCCTTGACGAGCCCGGAGGGGAGCGGGTTGGAAATGGTCCTGGATTCTGCCATACCGGGTGAAGTATGAAGGATGAAGTATGAAGGCTACAGGATGAACGCTGAAGACTTGGGGATGATTCATTACCCGTTCAGCCTTCACACTTCATAACCTTACTATTTACCCTTCTCTGCTTCTGAAACTTGACAGTTGCTCGAGAAATGCCTCGGCGCGGCGGGTGATGTCCGCTGCCCCCACCAGGCCGCGAATAACCGCAACGGAATCTGCCCCGGCCTCAATCGCCGCGCGCGCGTTTTCGAGGGTTATTCCTCCAATGGCCACCAGCGGCTTCCGCGTGGCCTTCCGTGCTTCACCCAGACCCTCCAGTCCCACCACGGCATCAGGATTCTCCTTGCTGGCCGTGGGAAAAATGGGCCCGAAGGCAAGGTAATCCGCCGTGGAACGGTCCGCCTCCGTCACCTGCTCCAGGCCATGGGTGGAAAAACCGATCAGTTTGCCGGGACCGACGAGCGCCCGGGCGGACTCGACCGGCAGGTCGTCCTGCCCCACATGCACTCCAGCCGCATCCACCGCGCGGGCGATGTCAGCGCGGTCGTTGACGATGAAAATCCCTCCCGCCCTATGCACACACTCGCCCACCCGCTGCGCACTCTCGTAGAGTTCACCCGAAGACGCCTGCTTGTCTCGAAGCTGAATAAGCCGGAGGCCCGCCGCCAGAAGAGCCTCCGCCACCACAACGGGGGGACGGCCGCCACTCTGAGCAGGGTCAATTATGGCATAGAGGCGGGGAAGAATCACCCGATCACCCGATCACCCGAATTGTCACCATTGCGGACAAATCGGGTCAAGAAATTAGTGTCGAAATTCCCTGCCTGGAAGTCCGGGTCGGCCATAATCTTCTGGTGAACGGGGATGGAAGTGGAGATGCCCTCGATGATGAACATCTCCAGCGCCCGGCTCATGCGGCGGATTGCCTCCTGCCGATCTTTGCCGTGCACCACGAGCTTGGCAATCAGGGAATCGTAATAGGGCGGGATCACGGACTCGGCATAAGCGGCCGTATCTACCCGCACACCGGTACCGCCGGGTTCGTGGAAAACCGTGATCTTACCCGCGGAGGGGGCAAAAGTCTGAGGATTTTCGGCGACGATGCGGCACTCGATGGCGTGGCCACGCAGCCCCATTGTCTCGCCCTCGAAGGGGACATGCCCGCCCGCCGCAATCAGGATCTGATGCTTCACCAGATCCACCGCCGTCACCATTTCCGTTACCGGATGCTCCACCTGAATGCGCGTATTCATTTCCAGAAAGTAGAGATTGCGCTTCTCATCCATCAACAGCTCAACCGTTCCGGCGCTGGTATAGCCTATTTTCTCAAGCACCTCGATGATCAGATGGCCGACGCGCCGGCGAGTCTCGGGATCAATCTGGGTGGAGGGGGATTCTTCCAGGAGCTTCTGATGGCGGCGCTGGATAGTGCACTCGCGTTCGCCCAGATGGACCACCCTGCCGTGCTGGTCGCCCAGGACCTGAAACTCGATATGCCGGGGAGAAGCAATATATTTCTCCACATAAACATCGGGCGTGGCGAAAGAGGCCGCGGCCTCATTCTGCGCCGCCCGAAAAAGGTGAGGAAGGTCATCCGGCGAGTGCACAATCCGCATTCCCCGTCCGCCGCCACCGGCGGCGGCCTTGACGATGAGGGGATAGCCGATGAGTTCCGCTTCCCGCAAGGCCTGTGCCTCCGACGCGATCACCTCGGAGCCCGGTAGCACCGGCAAGCCCAACTCTCTCATTCGAGCCCGCGCGCGATTCTTATCGCCCATCAGGCTGATAATTTCCGGGCGGGGGCCAATATAGGTGAGATTGGAAGCCTCGCAAACGTCGGCAAAATAAGCGCTCTCCGCCAGGAAACCGTAGCCGGGATGAATGGCTTCCGCGCCGGTGATTTCCGCCGCGGAAATAATGCTGGCCACGTTCAAGTAACTGTCGGCGCTGCGCGGCGGGCCGATGCAAACTGCCTCTTCGGCAAAACGCACGTGCAAAGAGTAACGGTCGGCTTCCGAATACACAGCCACGGTGGGGATTCCCAATTCCTTGCAGGCGCAAATCACCCGCAATGCAATTTCCCCGCGGTTGGCAACCAGGATTTTTTTGAACATGGGAAGAACAGTCGATAGTTGATAGTCGATAGTCGATAGTTAATAGTCGATAGTTAATAGTCCGCAGCCAATAGTCGATTGTTCACGGTCGATAGCTACAATTCCCAAGGCATATCCCCCCAGTGGTAACGCAAACGAGTATTAACTGTCGACTATGAACTATCAACTATCGACTGTCTTTGCGGTTTTGACGGAAAGTCCTTGCTCAACTCTTGCCCTAAGAGCATTCAGCATCCGAGCAATTTCAGTAATCTCTGCCAGAGGCCTTGCGGTGGCCTCGGGCGACAAATAGGCCAAATCCCGGCTGAGCATGAGCAGATATTCCGTTTCTGCGAGCGATCCCTCTGCAATGTTAATGAATCGGACATAGTCCTGGCTGCCTAGCCGTTTCGTCCCCTCCGCAATGTTCGTCGGAACCGAAACTGCCGCCCGGCGGAGTTGCGAAGTGATGCCGAAACGCTCTGAACCGGGGAAGTCTTTCGTTAGTTGGTAGATCTCTAGCACCAGCGCGTGGCTCCGCTGCCATACCTTCAAGTCTTGGAAGCGCTGCACGTTGCCACCTCTCGGAGTCGATAGTTCATAGTCGATAGTTCATAGTCGATAGTTGATAGCGAAAGCGCAACCCCGTTAGGTGCTCCCACCTGCTATTTACTACGAATCATCAACTGTAAGCTGGTTCGAACTATCGACTATGAACTATCGACTATCAACTCTTATTTCTTCCTCGCCGGTTCGAGGGCAAACAGGGATTGCCCATACTCCACCGGCTGGCCATTTTGGACGTAGGTGCGAACAATCTGCCCGGCTTGCTCGGCTTCCAGTTCGTTCATCAGCTTCATGGCTTCAATAATGCAAATGACTTGACCGACCTGCACGGTGTCACCGACTTTGACAAACGGAGGTGCGTTGGGGGAGGGCGACGAGTAAAAGGTTCCCACGATGGGCGATTTTATGATGAAAAGGCCCTCCGTCGATTCTCCGGCCGTTTCTGGCCCTGTCGTAGCAGACGGGGACGGTGGAGGGACCGCCACCGCCGGAATCACAGGGGCCGGAAGCGGGGCGGCCATGACCGCCGCGGATCCGGAAGCAATGGCATATCCATTGGTATTCCCGACGCTCACGGGTGGGGAATTGCCGCGCCGGACGCGAATCTTCACGCCCTGCTGTTCCATTTCAAATTCGGTGATTTCCTTCACCGCCAGGAGGTCCAGTAACTCCTGAATGTCATCCAGGTTCCAGACCCGCCCCGGCCCAGGAACATTGCGTGTGGAGTTCTTACCGGGCATTCGTTTGCTCCTTCACAATTCGGGACACGGGACACGGGATACGGGACAAGGGATACGGGATACGGGTCTAGGAACTCGGACTTCGGACCGTATTATTGGCGCGATATAATCGGCCTACGCTTATCCAGAAATCACAATTGCGTCTGAATAACTAATCACCCTTGTCGCATCCCGTGTCCCTTGTCCCGTATCCCGTCCCGAGCACACCGCTAGCTTATGACCCAATCCTCTTTGGATGCCGGAGTAAGGACTTCCGGGCCGTCGGGGCCCACCAGCACGGTATCCTCAATGCGGATGCCTCCGAAGCCTTCCAAGTAAACCCCCGGCTCCACCGTGACCACCGAGCCTGCCGTCAGGCAGGTGGTTTCCCCTTTGGCCAGGCGCGGCCTTTCATGAATCTCCAGCCCCACTCCGTGGCCGGTGCTGTGGGTAAAGTACCGGGCAAAGCCGTGTCTTGCCAGGATGCGGCGCGCCGTGGAATCAACCTGCCCGGCAGATGTAGTGTCCAGGATCGACCGAACCGCTCCCTCTTGGGATTTCAGCACGGCGGAGTAAAGGTTCTTAACACGTCGAGTCGGTTCACCCAAAAAGACCGTCCGCGTCATGTCAGCGGCATAACCGGTGAGTATAGCACCGAGGTCGAAGATTACCAACTCACTTTCTTGCAGTGCTTTAGAGGAAGGGCGCGCATGCGGGTAGGCCGAACGCGGACCGGAGACCACCATGGTCTCAAAGGCCGCGCCTTCCGCTCCCTTTTTACGCATCCGGTACTCGATTTCCGCCGCCAAGTCCTGCTCGATCACGCCGGGCTTGACCTGCGGCAGCATCTCCGCGAAAACCTCCGCCGACACTCTCCCGGCTCGGCGGATGGCCTCAATCTCACCGCGATCCTTGACCATGCGGAGTTCCTCGATCATGTCTCCCGCCGGTTTCAACCGAAGACTCGAGCCAGCTTGCTTGCGGAGCTGCTCGAATTGCGCACAGTTAAGATTTGAGGCCTCGAAGGTGCACTCTCGCACTCCATACTTCTTCAACCAGCTTGCTGCCGCCTTGACAATTCCTTCCTTTTTCTCGATCACCTCCACGCCTTCAGCCTGCTCCTGCGCCTGGAGGGTGTAGCGGGGATCAACCCACAAGATTCCTTGCCGGGGGCCCAGCAGTACGATCCCGGCGCTACCGGTGAATCCCGTCAGGTATCGAACGTTGACCAGATGGGTGACCAGAATGAGGGGGACGCGGCGGGTTTCCATAAGAGCCCGCAGCCGCTCCTGGCGGGCTCGGAATGGAGAGGAAGATGGGTCTGGAGGCATAGGCAGGAGCAAAAAGGAGGAGACCGAGGGTTCCCCAAGGTCTCCTCCTTAAGATCGGCAATCCACCGGGTCCGCTGACGAGGTGGAAAAACTAGGTCACGAGGATCTTCGGCGATACGAAGAAGAGCAGCTCCTGGTCTTCGTCCGTGACGTTGCTATTCTTGAACAAATGCCCCAGGATCGGGATGCTTCCCAGCCAAGGTACATAGGTTGCAGACTTGCTCCTGCTGGTCACCGTAATTCCGCCGAAGACCACGGTACCGCCGTCGGGAACCAACACTTGCGTGGTGGCGTGTTGAGTGTTGATGGAGGGGCCGGCCGTTGAGATCGACGCGCCTACGGAGGCGTTGTTCACGTCGATAATCAAGAAGATGTTGTTGTCATCCGTAATCTGCGGGGTGACCCGGAGCTGTAAGGTGGCATCTTCGTACTGAACGGAGATGGTGTTGTTAATCGTGGTCTGGATCGGAACTTCCACACCTTGCTGGACCAATCCCTGCACGTTGTTTTGCGTCACGATGCTGGGACGGGAAATGGTCTTCGCCTGATCGCGCTCCTCGGCCGCAGATATGGCCGCATTGATAAAGTAACGCGCGCCTACGTTGGTAACCGAAGCAACGCCGAATCCGGAGGCCGTTGCGTTCGTCGTGGTGGTAATGGGGAACGGTTGGGCCGCGGTAGGAGGAGGGATCGTTATCGTGCTGCCCGTGCCCCCGGCACCCGTCGCCGTTGTCTGCCTGTTTTGATAACCCCCGAGCAGGGACGCTGCTAAGGTGCGAGAGAAATTGGCACTAGCCAGTACCACCCGCGCTTCGATGGAGACCTGTTTCGCTTTCCTATCGATCTTGGAAATGATGTTCTGGATGATGGGAATCTGCGCCTGCACATCGGAAATGATCAACGTGTTGCCGCGGACATCCACCAGCACAATACCCCGGCGGGTGAGGGCGCCGCCTCCCACCCAAGTTTTGAGCAAGGTTGCGACCTCCTGCGCCTTGGCGTAGTTGACGGGCCGGAAGATCGTGACCAGCGGGGCTGCGTCCATGCGGGCGGCGGCTAGTTTGGTCTGCGCGTCCTGCTCCGCCGTGAGGGTTGTTATTTTCGCAATCCTCAGGACGTTGCCTTCCATGACTTTTCCCAGGCCGTTGTCCTTCAAGACGATCTCCAGGGCCTGGTCCCATGGCACGGAATCGAGCACTAGCGTGACACTTCCGGTCACGTTGGGATCGATAATGATGTTCAGGCCGCTGATTTCATGAATCAAGCGGAAGAAGTCTTTAAGGTCAACATCCTTTAAGTTAAGTGAGATCGGCTCCCCGGTGTAAAGAGGTTTGGCTTCCTCGGAGGGGCTGCTGGGGTTTGCCGGAGGCGCTCCCTGCCCTTCTGATGGCGATGCATCCTTACCCACGGTCAACATCTGGGCAGCGCGCTCAGCGCGTAACGCTTCCGGTGTAACACTGGCCGGAGGCGGAAGCGGAGTCGCCTCCACCTGCTTGGAACTGGCGTTAGCCGGTAACGTGCTCTGCACGTCCGGCTTCGCCGCCTCCTGGGTCTCCGCCTGGAGAGGGGGAGCCACAGCAGGTTTGCGGTCAATCACTTCCGTCGTGGGCGCAGCCGCCGCGGGGGCGGCGATGGGAGGCGTCGCGACGTCGGCAGTCGCAACAGTTTTGGTTTCCTCAGCCTTCACTTGGGGAGCCACGGCAGGCTTGCGGTCAATCACTTCCGTCGTGGGCGCAGGCGCCGGAGGGGCAGCGATGGGAGGCGGCGCGACGTCGGCAGTCGCAACAGTTTTGGTTTCCTCAGCCTTCACTTGGGGAGCCACGGCAGGCTTGCGGTCAATCACCCTCGTCGTGGGCGCAGCCGCCGCGGGGGCGGCGATGGGAGGTAGCGCGACGTCGGCAGTCGCAACAGTTTTGGTTTCCGCGGGCTTCACCGGCGGAACCGGAACCTGCGTAACGAGAGGTACAGACTTCGCCATCCCGCGTGGGCGCAACTCAATACGAACGCCTGCTGATGTGGCATGAACGTCGAAGGCGGGATTCCCCTTCAAGTCTGCCACCACCCGAACAACGGATGGATCTTTGCTGTGGAACTGTGAAATACGGACATCCTTCAGAACCGTCGTGTCGGCTGCGTAACTTTTCCGGGCGGAAGTATCCTTAGCGCCGTCAATATCCACCACCAAGCGCGCCGGGCTGGTTAACATCGTGACGCGATAGCTGGCGTCCCGGGACGTTGACACATCCACAAAAGTCTCTCCGGAATCATGCTTGTCGACGCTTACCTTCGAGACCAGCAGGGGCCCCGTGGAGTTCGCAGGTGGGACAACGGGTGCTACGGATGTCTGCGGGGAGGCAACCGGAGCAGGTTCGGCCGCAGCACTGACAAATTGTCCCTTCCCGAAGAGCAACCGCAGCTTTGAACCGTCCTTTTGAACGACGAAGGGATCGGCTTGCTTCGTGTCCACTTGGACGCGGACGACCGGCTGGCCGGAAGCATCCCGATAGGGCAGGAGCTTATAGCCCGAAAACACCGGGTTCGCCCACTGTTGGCTGCGGGCAAGACCCTCTGCCTTGGCGCCCGCCAGGTCGATGAAAAGGGTGTCGGGACTGGCTTGGACGGTTTTGTAGGAATAAACACCGTCCACACGCAGGACCAGTTCCGTGCCCGTAGGGCTGGCGGAAAGCGCCACCGATTTCAAAGCCGCCGCCTGCGAAGCCGCCCAGACGCGGCCCCCAGGGGTCGAGGCTGTCCCCAGCATCAGCCATGTCACCGTCAGCAGAACAATCGCTTGTCGTCTCATCTTCCTTCTCCCGGAGCCGAACCCAATCGCTTCACCACTTCACGAGTCGTCACACGGCCATTGGCGTCGAGGACGTTCTCCTTGAAGTAAACTGCGTCCGGCGTGATCTTGCTGACTATGCCGTTGTACACCGCGTCGTTCTCATACAGGAAATGGGCCAATTTCGTTTCGTTGGTGACCACGGCGATCATTTTGTTGCTGGCTTGCTCCCGCACCACCCCTTCGAGCGTTAAATGCGATATTAGCAAGCCGCGCTTCCCTTGCGGCAAAACCCCGCCCGGCGCTGACTCGAAATTATTCGCGGCACCGGGCTTCGCGACCGAAACCTCAGGAAGCTTGAACGGGTCCCGCTTCCCGGCCGCCATCGGGGAAATGTGGGCGATGGCCGCCGTGCCCTTGCGTTGGGCTGGAGTTTTGGCCGATCTTGCGGGCGTGGGCTTCGCCATCTTCGGCCCGGCTCCCTGCGCCGTCTTGGGGCTGGGCAAGGGGTGCGGCGCGGATTGCTGTCCCGCCCAACTCGGCAAGACTCCCCAAGCCAGCGCCAGAGCCGCGACGAGCACAAGCTGCGTTGCCTGTATCTTTCGAATGGGTTGAAACCTATGCTTAGCCATTGTCCTCATCCTGCTCATTATTTCTTTTTGGGAGGTGGCGCCGCCGCGGTCAGGGGCTTATTGTAATAGGTGGTCAGCAGGCAATTCGCCCCCACCGTCTCGGTGGGTGACACCTTGTAGGCTCCCATGCCGCCGCCCTCCGGACTCCCAAGAGTGAGGCCCGAAACACTCATGATCCGTTGTTCATGCGCGAGTCGATCGAAAAAGCTCAGCAAACTGTAATAGGTTCCGTCCAGGCGCACCGTAAAGGGTATTTCCATGTAATAATCCTTCACCGCCGGAGGTTTAGGAATAAAGGTCCGCACCTGGGTGCCCGTACTCGTGCCGTCTGCAAACACGGTCTTCATGAACTCATCCGTGGCCTGTTCGTCGGGAACAATGGACCGGAGCGTCTCCAACTGGCTTTCCAATTGCTTGATGCGGTTCAGATACTCCGTCTGTTGTTGCCGGAAGGCTTCGTTCTTGTCGTTATCCGCCTTGAGTTTGGCCACTTCCTTTTGCAGGGCGTCCCGCTGATCATTCAAGGGCAATGCGAAGAACCAGAACGTCCCCCCCGCCAGGACGAGTGCCACTGCCACCAAAACCGCTCCCTGAATCGAAGCCGGAAGATCATTGAAGCTCTTGGCCATCTTCTTTACCCTCTGCTACCTCATTAATCTTGTGATCGGAGGTTGATTGGGCGCCCCGGCGGCCCCCCGGGACCGCTGGGACCGGCGGCCGGGCCTCCCGCCGTGGGGGAAGTCCCCCCGGTGGATGATTTGAACAGGCAGCTCACCGTGAACTTGTAATTCAAGTGCTCCTTGATATCGTCCTGATAGAACTGATCCAACTGCACGTCATTAAAGAATCCGGATTTCTTCAGGAAGGCGATGAAACTGGCCATGGATTCCACCGTGCCCGACTGCCCTTTGAGTAGTAACCGGTCACCCGCCGGCGTCATCGTGTACAGATAAACATCGTTGGTGCGGTTGACGACGTCTCCCAAAGCGCTCATCAATTCCACGGGGCCCACGCGGCTGCTCTGCAAGGCCTGAATGGTATTAATGCGGGTCTCGAGGTCCCTCAGCCGTTGCTGGTATTTGGTGTTCTGGGACTTCACCCCGGCCAGTTCCGCTTTGCGGAGGTTCTCCTTACTCCGCCGGGCGGTGAGATCCGCGATTTGGTTGCTCCAGATTTTATAAATGACGCCGACGATCCCGAAGAAGATAATCAGCGCTCCCACAAACATCACCACCTGAGTAGCCTTCGGCGCCGGTGGTCCTCCCACGGCCGAAACCCTGGACGGAGGCGGTGCGACTCCCAGCAGATTGATCTTAATGGTCATGGCTAGTCAAAGCTCCTCAAAGCCAGCCCCACCGCAACACTCATACGGGGAGCAATTTCGTCCACGTAAGCCACATCAAACTTCTTGGCATCCACCAGCACCTTTTGGAATGGGTTGATGGCCTCCACGGGAATGCCGAACTCGGCTTTGAGCTGATCCACCAGGCCTTCGATTCGGGCGGTCCCGCCGGAAACATAAATGTGCTGGATGTTCTCGGTCGAGGTGGTCTGCCGGAAGAAGTCCAACGTCTTCTGGATCTCCAGCATGAGGATTTCGGTCACCGACCGCAGGTGGGGAATTTTCTGCTCCGCCGTCACATTGGGAACCTCATATCCTTGCTTGAGCCTTTCCGCATCCTCGAAGCTCAAGTCGAGTTCCTTCTGGAGGGTGTCCGTGTACTGGTTCCCCCCCACGGAGACGTCGCGGGTGAACAGCGGATTGCCACCCCGCCCAATCACGATGTTCATAATGCTGGCGCCGATGTTGAGCAGCGCGGCCATCTGATCGGGAGGCACTTCATAGTTGGCCTCGAAAGCGTTATAAACCGCAAATCCATCGTAGTCGACGACCGTCGGAATCTTGCCCGCCTGGCTCAGCACGTTGGTGTGATTGAGAATCTTTTCGCGCTTGACCGCCACCAGCATGACGTCCATTCCGCTCCCCGCCGCGGCCGGGCCCAGGGACTGGTAGCTCAGGTTGACATCGGCCATGTCAAAGGGGATGTGTTGCTGCGCCTCGTAAGGGATCGCTTCGAAAAGTTCCGTGTCGGAGTTGGCGGCCACCGTAACCCGCTTGACGATCACCGAGTGGCCGGAGACCGACGTCGCCACGTTCCGGGTCTTGATGCGATTATCGAGAAAGATTTTCTCGATGGCGGAAGATACCGAGAGAGCATCCATGATGGCGCCATCCACCACCGTATCCTGGCCCAGAGGTTCCATCCCCAGGTTCAGCAGCTCATAGGAGTTGCCCTTCTTGCGCAATTCGACCGCCTTGACGGCGCTCGACCCGATATCCAATCCCACCAGACTCTTGGCTTTTCCTAACCCAAACATTGGCGATGCTCCCTACCGAGCAGTGTCGCGCACCCGGCGATTCCCTCGCTGTTCGAACTGCGCGCTTTGCTTCTCCATCCAGCGGTCCAGAACCGTCTTCTTGAATTTCCAGCGATTACCAAGTTTGAAAGCTGGAATCTTTTCTTCATACACATACTTATAAAGGGTTTCGCGCGAGACTCCGAGATACTCTGACGCTTCCCGGATGTCCATGACCTCTCTCGTCTCTGTCATGCTCATAAACCTTCCGCCGAAATCGTGCCCGCCTACACTGGCCAATCAAGATCGTGAAAAAGCGTTCCGGACTTCCATGCCTGATGCGCTTATACGTTGTGGCATTTTCCGTGTCAAGAAGTATTTTGTAAGTTATAGGGGTTTCTTGGTATTTTAGGGGGGGATTTTTGTCGTTTTTAGGGAAATTTGTAGAAGATGTAGTGTAGTTGCGGCTCGGTACCACTAAGTATATGGGTACGAAATATTTTGTTTTTTTTAGGGTTTTTTTCGTTTCTAAGCGGTTTTCAGGGGGACATCACCGCACTCATTGGGAGGAAAAGGGCCTTTCGTAGGGGTTCTTTAGGGGGGGCGTAGGGCCTACTTTTTTTGTGGTCTGACCATCCCCCTCCTACCGGTTGCAGCAGCCAACGGACATCAAGCATTACACGTTAATTCCCGGGTGCGCCGACACCGCTCGCCAGAGTCAACTCCGAATACGCCATGGAGATTTTCAGGTCAAGCTGCTTGTCATGAAGGTCGACATTCATGGCGGAGTAAGGGTTGGGGTGGCCGGGATTCTGTGCCGACCAGGCAAGCTGTTGAGCCATTTTCAGGCCGTCCATAACCTGCCGCAAGCTGGAGGCGTCCGTAGCCGTCGCGCAGTTGAGTTTCAGGTTCAGGTTCACCTGGTCGGCCGCATCAATGGTATAGGTCAGGGAATCTACTTTCTGGAACACCTGTCCCCAATCCAACCTTACACTGTTTTGGCTGGACAGCCACCCACTGAACCAATCGCCGATGGCGCTGGCCATAGCAATTCCCCACACGGGCGAGTCCTTATTGACGTCGCCGAGCAGGCTGGTATAACGCGGGTCGGAATTCAGGTTCGGCGCCTGTCCCGCGTGCGCCTCCAACAACGTGGTCAAGGTGGAGAGCGGCCCGAAGGCCCCGAGGGAATTCTCCAGAATGACGACGCAGCTCCCCGCCACTCCTGCCGTCAAACAATACGCCTGTTGTCCGGAGATCGGGGTCGGCGTAAGGCTTTGGGCGGCCGCGCGGTTGGCCACCTGCGCCTTGTCGAAACGCCCGGAGGCATAACCGTACAGGTTCATTTCCTTATCGCCCGGCTTCCATCCGATCATCAATTCGTCGATGTCGTCCTCGTGAATTCCGATCTGCTCTAATGAGGCCTCGAGCTGCTGCAAGCGCGGTCCCAGGAATTTCCCGCGCAAACTTTGGTAATTGGGAAGCTTGCGCAGCTTGGCCGCGCTGGAATATTCCACGCGCAGGGTCTGCGTCGGGAGCCCGGACATGGCGGTGGTGACGAAATCCTGCCCAGCGCCTTTCCGGGGAATCCCCGCCAGCACCATCACCACTAAAAGCAAGAGAACGGTTCGTCGCATAATCACCTCAGTTCGGGATACGGGATACGGGACACGGGGTTCGGGTCTCGCCCCACTTAACGGCTAGTCCATTTAACTACGTTGGATGTGATTTCAATGTGACAGGTTTCCTGACCCCCGTCAATTCCCGGCGGGATAAACCTAGCGGAGGGCATCACATCATCCCCTTCTGCTGTTTCTTAATTTGGGTGGCGGAGGGATGAATTTCGCAGTCCTTTTGAATTGCTTCACAGATAGGCCCATGCAAGCCGTCCAATGTGTGCAATTTCCAGCCAGCGGGCATAGAGACCGCAATAATCGCGTCACCCAACTTCTCACATGATGAACATGTAACCTTCGAGCAGTCCGTTACTCCTCTTTCCAAACTTTCGGAAAGGTCTTTCAGACGTTCGTCCGCTCCTGGTTGTTTAGCCTTTCGCTGGATGGCTTGAATCTGGCCGTGATATTTACCTCCAGGCATCAAAACACGTTCGATACTGCAGCGTTTCCTGCAATCCTTAACTGCCGTAAACGTCTTTTCAAAATCAATTAGCGACTCGTCTCGCCCCCGATTGCCGGGCATCTTCAGCGGCGAGCGCACCCGCGCACAATTCGAAGGATCGTCGCCCGTCTCTATGTACCAAAACTCGAAGTCCTGCGCCAGAGAAAAGATCAGATCTTGAAGCTTTTGGCGGCATACTTCCTTATCCGTGGATTGCCCAACATAGAATCCATCGGCTGTCATCAGGGCTCCCACCGCGGTCAAATACGCCTTGGCTTCTCTGCCCCACCTATCACTGCAATAGATGAGCGCATCCCCAAATGTGGGGTGAAAAGACTCACCGCTCTCAAAGTACAGGTGGATTAGATGCATTATGAGGGCTTTGCAAAACTCCATTCTAACGTAATTGTTCACGTAATGGGGGTGGGGAATCACAGAGGCAAGGTAAGCTTTATGCGCACTCTGCCCGGCACGCTGCTTGATCACAACAGAGGTATCGAGAAATGATCTCGCGCTACTCTTCGACTTACTACACCCCTTGGACTTCTCCGGCGGCGTCATCCTGTTCTTCACGAACATCCAGTGAGATATGGGAACCTAAGCCAGATGACACATGCTTGTGGAACCTCGCAATCACAGAAGGGGTGATCTTTTGCACCGAACTGATCGCACGAAGCTCTGCAGTTACTGCGTCAATCTTGTCGATTGGTATCTGTGACCAATGGGGCCTCAGCATGTCCTGGAGCATCGAGATGGTTGTCGCGAAATTGCGGGTCTCTGACCTCAAGACAACACTTCTGTATGCATTAGCTAGGCTTAGCCGAACTTCAGCAGCCTTCGTGGCTGCCGCCGGGTTGCCCACGGAATCCCGGAAGCTTTCAAACGAAGACAAGAGCCCATCTATGGTCCGGCGCACCAAGTGCGGCCCGTACTCAACGGCCAAGCGGTCCGGCCGGGGAAGTACTTTCAGCACACCGCCACGGGGATGATCCCCGTTATGAACGAACATAAATGTTCCCGCGATGTCGCGTACTTCACGGTTAGGATTCACCGTAATGTCGGAAGTGGACCCGATGGCAATTGACTCATCAACTAAGGCTCGGGGATAGAGGCGGTCGGGCGCTTTGCTTTCGCCAGAGCTAGATCCCACACTTGAAGCCATGCGCACGTACGCGCTTGGATAAGGGTCCGGTTGCTTGGAAAGGGCAATGCTTACCATTTAGCCCCCGAGGAATCTTATAACCCAAAGACATAGTGTACTACATTCTGTACCAGTTTCTCATGCAAGCTTACTGCATCTTCGTAAACGCCCACCAGCCGTTCAGGGGGGACGTCTTCAGTAGCACAATCGATTCCGATCAACAGGCTCACCTCGGGGTAACTCTGGTACAGGTCCTTTACACTGACGCCGCGTTCCTTCGGCGAGAAATTATTCATGTCCGGCTGGAGGTGCGATTCCAGTTCATCGCGCCGTGTTGGACCGACAGTCAGGTTAACCTTTGCGGACGCCTCCGAAAATACGACTACATAGGAAACGTCAGTCGGGCTTGGACATATCCCATCCTTTATTTCTGGGTCCTGCCGAAGAAACTTGTCGGCCACAAGCGAAACCAAATCACCAAATTCCATCTGAGTCGGCGACAAGTATATGCGTCGAAGGTCGACGCGTTGGTACCTTCCATCCTTCGGGATGGAGACCAAAGACACGATAGCTTCGCGGATGCGCACATTGTCTTCATTAGGACTTCCTTTCATATCCTGTGCATACACCGCGGAGTTATAGCCCAGGCGAAAACTGCAATGATCTTCGAAATTCTGTAAGGTTACGCTGTGTCCATCCGTCGACCAATCCGGGTACCCTCCCATAGATGCCGCTACGGAATACAGCCTGTCATAGAAGGCAAGGGCTGGCCGGTAGTCAACACGAAAGATGGTCTTGTGGTAAGCGGGTCGCATTCTAACTCACCTGTAGGTCGTGTTCCTCCGCGGTGGCGTTCTCCCCAAGCGGAGGAATCGTACCCCCAAGAATCCGCAATAGTCAAACCGACGAATCCAGCGGACCTGTTTGAGCTCCAATCTCCACTCCTCACATTGGGGCAATTCCTTCCTGGTGCGCGTGGGGCCTTCCGCAAGCCGTCCTAAACCGAATATCAGTTCTTATTGTCGACGCAGCGTTGAAAGAGCTGATTCAGCAGGTCGAGTCCCAAATCCATCTCTTCCTGGGTGATGGTGAAGGATGGGGCAAGGGTAAAGACATTCTTGTAATACCCACCCACGTCGAGCACCAATCCGTACTTGCGGCCACATGCCTGGAGATCGCCTTTAATCCCTTCCGCAAAAATCCGGTCGGTCAGGTCGCGATCGGGGGTGATGCCGTCCGGCTTGCAGACCTCGAGACGCAGGGCCAGGCCCAGGCCGTCCACGTGGCCGATGATTCCCGGATAGCGGCACTGCAATTTGCGCAGGCCGGCGAGGAAGTACGCCCCCTTTTCATTCACCAGCTTTTCGTAATCTTCCTCCTCCAGCATCTTCAGCGTTTCGAGCGCCACCGCGGTGCCCAGCGTGTTGGAGGAGAACGTGGAGTGCGTAGATCCCGGTGGGAACAGTTCGGGCGTGATCAATTCCTCGCGCGCCCAGATCCCCGAGATGGGGTTCAGGCCATTGGTCAGGGCCTTGCCGAACACAATGATGTCGGGGGTGATGCCGAAGTTCTCAATCGCCCAGAACTTGCCGGTGCGGTAGAAGCCCATCTGGATTTCGTCATCGACGATCAGGATCTTGCGCTCGCGGCAGGTTTGCTGCAAGCGCTGGAAATACTCGCGCGGCGGAATCACATAGCCGCCGGTTCCCTGCACCGCCTCGATGTAGAACGCGCCAAACTCGGCGGACTGCGCCTTGGCGTCCCAGACACCATTGTATTCATTGGCGAAAAGCTGGGCGAACTGATCGTGGCAATAAAGATTACAAGTCTCGGGTTTGAGGTTATAGATGCAGCGATAACAATAAGGGTAAAAAACGAATTGCCCGCGGTCCCCGAAGTGGCCGTAACGCCGCCGGTAGCGATAGCTGGAAGTGATGGCGGAAGCGCCCAGCGTGCGTCCGTGATAACCCCCCATGAAGGCAAACATCAGGTTCTTGCCGGTGTAATTGCGCACCAGCTTGAGCGAGTCCTCGATGGCCTGCGAGCCACCGACGTTGAATTGCACGCGGCCCTTCACGCCGAAACGTTTTTCGCAGTACTGAGCGATGCGCGCCGCCACCTCCACTTTTTCCGCGTGCAGGTATTGGCAGGCGAGCTGCGGCAGACGATCCACCTGGCGCTTCAGCGCCTCATTCAAGCGGCGGTTCTTGTAACCAAAGCTCGCCGCCGAATACCACATCTGCAAATCGAGGTAGGGGGTTCCCTGCTCGTCGTAAAGGTGGCTGCCCTCGCAATCGACAAAGATTTTCGGGGGATCAAGATAGTGCACCGTGTCCCCAAACGAGCAGTACTGGCGCTCGAGAGCCAGAAGAACTGCCGTGCGGGTCGTAGAATCAGAAATGGCCAAAGAGCCTCCGTGTTAACCGTCGATTTTCGATTGTCGATGCCCAAAGGACGGTCATTTGGGCAATGCATCCCTGCGGCTGGGGCGAAAGGAGTCCAGCCTCGCGAAGGCGTTCTCATTGTTATAGATCTCGCCAGCGTCTGTCGCCTCTCTCCGCCGTACCTCAGCAATCCGCGCTTCTTCAATAATGAGCAATGAATCGCTAGCAGTGGAAAGCGGGGTAGCTGGCGCTTCATCCCGTTCCTTGGCCACGCACTCAATCCTCAGCTTCAGTTTCATCGGCAGCTCCAGATTCGAAGTTCTGCTCAACGCTGAACCTTCCGATCTTTGCTCATTCCTTCGCGGGCCGCCATTCCTTGATCCAGTTCCGCCGTGCAAATTATTATAACCCCTAACCGCCAAGCGACCCGCTCACGAACAAGGCGTTAAGGGGTTCGCGAAGAGGGCGGTGACGGCTAGGTGGGGATCTCGGCCTTCTGACCGGGAACGGGAACGGCAACAAAAGCTGGTGCGTTTTTGACGAAAGCTACGCCTTTGTGGTTTTCGATAATCTTAAAAGCGGAATAGTTCATAAGCAAAAGCATATAGCAATGGTGAACGGTGAGGACCAGGTCCTGTAACGGAGGGTCGCTCTCTAGATCCTTGATTTCTAATCCGAATGCCTTGCATTCCTCCGCATCAAAATGCCTATCGTGAGTTTTGTTGCTAGGATAATCGGAAAGCGCCCGCACGGCTCTCTTGGCTCTCCTCTTGCTATCTTGATAGCGCGAGAACATACCTTCTGAAAGCTGTTGCTCGACAAATGCGTTCGACCACTTTATCGCATTCTCGCATTGACCAAGGAAGGTCGGCCGGTACTGTCCAATAATTTGTTGCCATACGACCATTCGGCTTGGGTCCATTTTAACTTCCTTCACGGCGCGTTTAAACTCTTGCACTACTCCGTAGGCAGGAATCCCGCGTAACTGTGGATCGATTGGCCCCAAGTTCGATTGCTTGCCCATCCAAATTTCCTTGCAACAACATGCCATAATCGACCCTGCAGACATGGCGATCTGTGGGACAAACGCCCGAATATTCCTCCCGAACATCTTTTGAAGATAATTCACTATGGATTGGGTGGCCGCGATGCCGCCCCCTGGGGTATGAAGAATCAAATCCAATCCCAATGGCCGGTCCAACTTATGGACGGTTGTCATGAATCCGGCTTTGTCTTCGTCGTTTATATCCGATAAGGCGACGCCGGGTTTCGAGAGCCAACCAGAGTAATAGGCGATAATGTTCCTGCCTGTTTGTACGTGAAGTTGATTAAGATATTTTTTGCGGGTCGAGTCAATGGCTTGCCCAGCAAGCATTTGCTGCTGCTGGATTTCTAGGAAAATTTCATTCCAATTGGGCATGAAGCCTCGCCTGAAGCCGAACGTCCATTTCGACCCCAGGAGTCGTTGTTGTGGGGTACACTTTCAGTGCCGACGGCTGCTCCAAGCTATCTTGATCTGTGTAAATGCCCCGGTAAGGCAGCAACGCGGGCGAGAACACATTTCTGTATTCCTGTTCCAGGCTTTTTTCGCGCCCTTTCCTGGCTTTCTTGGCTCGTGCCTTCGGGACCAAGTCAATTCTACGGGATGGTTTCCTGGTCTTGGTCATGATCTCTGCCCCCTTTCCAGTGACACTATCCCCTTTTATTTCAGTTGTCTTGCCAGTTGACCGCTTTGCGCCACGGCACAAAGAAATCATACCATAAATTAGAGGTCAAGTCTTTTATCGGCGGATCCCTCAGAAGCATTAAAAAAACTCAGTACGCGTACCCAACCAGAGCCGGGGTCCAACATTACGCGTCCGGGTTACGAAAGCGCGGCAACCGCCTGGCGCAATCGCCGGGCGGGCGCCGGGGCCAGCAACTTCTCCAGGGTAACCTGGACGTCTTTGAAAGTCTCGAACGGATGGCAGGCGATGCCGCTTTCCCGGCAGTACGCCAGCAAGTGCCGTTTGGCAAACACCACGTCGGCAATCTCCACTGCAAAACGGTCGGACATGCCATCGCCCACAAAGATGACGGGTTGCCGGCCTTCCCGCAGGCGGTGGATGAGCGCCGCTTTGCAGGTGGCGCATCCGTGCGCGCAGGGTTCGGGTGAGTGCGGGAAGGAAGGGGCGAGGCGCCGCCCCTCCACCCGCAGGGCGCTGGCAAACAGGTTTAAACCACTGCGAAAGTGCCGGTCGACTCCGGCGCGCTTCAGGACGCGGCGGATGACGTAATCGAACCCGTCGCTCGCGATGTAAAGCGGCAACCGCTTCTTGCGCGCATACTTGCTAAAAGCCGCGAAGTTGGGGTCAATGGCGGCAGCGTCAATGATCGCGTGCAGTTCCTCGGCCGGGGCGTCGACCAGGGCCATCTGCCGCTCCAGGCACTCGCGGGAGCCGATCAGCCCCCGCATCCATTCCTGCTCGATTTCCTGCCAGGAGGGATGGGCAAGCTGCGCCAGAATCTGGTCGGTCACGTCAAGCTGCGTGATGGTCCCGTCAAAATCACAGAAGACGACAGGGCTCTTCCAATCCTCACCGGACTGTAAATGATTATTCATGCTTTAAGGATACGTCCTTTCAAATTGATAAATTATAAATTATGAATTATGAAAAAAGGCAAAACAACATGCGCTATGTAAGTAGACGCTGGTTTTGCTTTTTTTATAATTCATAATTCAGAATTCAGAATTCCGCATTCGTAATTCATAATTCGTAATTCGTAATTAAACCCTCAAGCCGCTCGTTCATCAATCAGCCTTCTTCGTTTCCTTCCCTGCTCGATGCTGCCGGGCGGGAGAAATCGGAAACGGAGCTGATACATGCCGCAGGCTTGGTTGGCCCAAACATCAGGATAGAGCGTCTTCAGGTTCGCTTGAATCGCGGTCTCCACGGTGGCAGGGCTCGCGCCATTGGTCAGCTCCAAGCGAAATTCCAAAACGTCGTGCAGGCCCTCCTGGCGCACCACGACCTGCCAGTTCTCGGCAATGCCCGCCACATCGTGCAAGACGCGCTCGAAGATCTCCGGGTACATATTTCCCGCGCCCATCACCACCATCTCGTCGCGGCGGCCGCGGATGCGTTCGATGCGCCGCAGGGGAGCGCCGCAGGGGCAAGGCGCGTCCATAAAGCGCGTCACATCGTGCACCCGGTAGCGAATGAAGGGCATGGTGCGGCGTGACAGGGTGGTGGCCACCAGCTCACCATACCCATCCTTGTCCGGGTCGAGAACTTCGAAGCAATAATTAAAATCGTCCAGGTGATAACCATCTTTGCGCAGGCATTCCATGCCCGCCCCCCACCTCCGTGGAGCCGTAGGCGAGGACGACCGGGCACTTCCAGACGCTCTCCACGTAGTCGCGATACACGTCGGTCATGCGGTCGCCGGCCGCCATGATCAGGCGCAGGGGGAACGTGCCTTCTTTCTCGGCGATTTCGCTCAAGCTGACGAGCCACGTGGGGTCCGCCGCAATGACGTCGTAACGGTAAGCGCTCAGGCGCGAGTAGACCTCGCGCGGCTGCGGCTTACCCACGGCGGAACAAAACACTCCAATGGATTTGCAGGCCAGAAAAGTAACCCAACTGCTGATCCAGTATCCCGCATCAAACGTGCAAACGACGCGCGCGCCGGGTCGAACGCCGTTCTCATACAGGGCCGCAGCTTCGTAACGAGCGGCGAAATCCAGCTCCTGGTAAGAAAAGTAAACTCGCTTGGGCCCGCCGGAGGTTCCGGTGGTTTCAAAAACCAGTTCGGGTTCGCGGCACAGAAACTCTTCCGCGGGAAGCCTCCGCAAGTCCTCGGGGGTGGTGAAGATGTCGCCCAGATCCTCGGGCCGACGGACGCGCTTGGGGTCAATACCGCGTTCGCGCAATTTGCGTGCAAAGAATTTCTGGTGCTCGGCGGCGTACTGCACGACCTCGATAAACGAATCCTCCCGAATCCTCCGGATCACCGAGGGGGGAGTGAGTTTACCCCACCGGATCAGCGCCGGCACGGAATCACCCACCAGGGCACGTTCAAAAAGTTTGCGGGCTTGACTGAACATATTGACGAAAATCGAAACTCGAAATTCGAAACTCGCCTCGTCTCCGAGTTTCGAGTTCCGATTTTCGAATTTCGTCCTTAATCACATTAAATACGCCGATTCCCCCGACCGCAGTAGGGGTGAAGCGAGCAGATCGATATAGGTGGCCTTTTCGAGCAACGCCGCCACCACTTGGGCAATGGCGTGCGCGGCGTCCGGGCGCGACTGCTCGCGGGCGCGGCGCCGCATTTCGCGGAGTTCGTCGGGAGAGGAGAGCAGCCGTGCGGCCAGGCGCGGGATGTCGTTCAAAGTCTCCGCGTGCAGAGCCACCCCGTTTTGACTCAGGTAGCGAGCGTGGCGCTCCTCCGGCCCGGGGATGGGATGGGTCAGGATCATCGGCAATCCCGCCGCCAGCGCTTCCGCCGCCGTGAGACCTCCCGGTTTGGTGATCAAGAGATCGGAAACCGCCATCAACTCCGGAATGTTTTCCGTCCAGCCGAACAGATGCAGGTCCAGGGTCACCCGCCCCCGCAGCAAGTCCGCCGGCGGCTCAGATGGCGGTCGTGGCCGGCCACCGCCAGCACTTGCATGGGCACGCCGCAAAGGTCGAGACTCGAGACCACCTGGTCGAGGGGCGCCGGCCCCATGCCGCCCCCCATCACCAGAACCACCGGCTGGCGCGCGTCCAGGCCCAGCGCTTGCTTGAGTTCTGGCTTGTCAAAGGGCAAGGCAAACGCCGTGTCAACGGGAATGCCGCAAAGCAATACCCGATTGGGCAAAACTCCCCATCCGATCAGTTGCCCGCGAGCTTCTTCACTGGCCACACAATAGACATCAATCTCCGATTGAACCCAGGGAGGCTCGGTCTGAAAATCGGTTTGCGCCGCCAGAATGGGTGCATTGAACCATCCTTCGCGGCGCCCCAAGGCGGCGATCTCCGCCGCGCCAACTTCCGTGACCATCACTAGGTGGGGAGCATAGCTCTTGATTTGACGCAAAACCTCCCGGCACCCACGGCGAAAAACCCAATGCGGAGCCGTCGCGCGATGTAGATTGCGCTGGCGGCGCTCGAACAATTTTCGCCACAGCCAGGGGGCGTTCCGCAGCATCCACCAATACGGGTCCACATAGAGCCAGTGGAACCACCGGCGAGCGGCATGGAGAGCATCCACCACCTTCACATCCAGGGAATCATCACCGCCGTGAAGGGCGCGCTGCACTGCCTCGGAAGCACGCAAGTGTCCCGAGCCCACACCCAGGGTCAAAATGCAGACGCGCTTTTGAATCATCTTGAAAACTCCGTGAAGAAGTCAGGAGTCAGGAGTCAGGACGCGGCTTTCGTCAAACTTATGCCTTCCCCAATGTCTTTGACCTTCCATCTCCTGACTCCTGGCTCCTGACTCCTGACTCCTAGCTTCTGCCCTACTCAAACCGCCGGACCAGCAGCACCGCGTTCAGCCCACCGAAGGCGAAGGAATTGGAAACCGCGACGCGCACGGGCTTTTCCCGCGCTTGATTGGGCACATAGTCCAAATCGCATTCCGGATCCGGCTGAGTGTAGTTCGCCGTGGGGGGAATGACCCCCCGGTCGAGAGCCAGAACCGTAGCGGCCATCTCGACCGCTCCCGTCGCGCCCATCACATGTCCGTGCATCGATTTCGTCGAGCTGATGGCCACCTTGCGAGCGTGATCCTTGAACACTTCCTTGATGACCTGCGTTTCCGTGACATCGTTGACGCGCGTGCCGGTGCCGTGGGCATTGATATAATCCACTTCTTCGGGATTCACCGCGGCTTCCGCCAGCGCCATGCGCACGGCGCGCGCCGGTCCGTCAATGGAGGGTTGGGTAATGTGGTTGGCGTCGGAACTCATGCCGAAACCCGCCAGCTCGCCGTAAATCCTCGCCCCGCGCTGCCGGGCATGATCGAGTTCCTCGAGCAGGAGCATCGCCGCCCCCTCGCCCATCACCAACCCCTCGCGGTCGAGGGAAAAAGGCCGGCAGGCCTTGCGGGGATCGCCATTGCCCATGGCCAGGACCCGCACCGATTCCCACGAGCGGATCATCCCGAAGGTTAGGGGCGCCTCACTCCCCCCCGCCAACATCAGGTCGGCCATTCCGAATTTGATCAGATGGAAGGCTTCCCCGATGGCGTGCCCGCAGGAAGAGCAGGCGGTGGCGGTGGTGAGCGAGGGCCCCTGCGCGCCGAACTCCATGCAGATTTGCGAGGTCGCCGCATTGTGCATGATCTTGGGGATGGTAAAAGGATGCAGGCGCGTCGCTTGTTGCGCGAAGAGCTTGAAATAACCGGACTCGAACGTGCTGGCGCCCCCCATGCCGGTGCCGGTGACCACTCCAAAACGCGGCCGCTCCTCGTCCCGCAGTTGGAGGCCGCTGGAATCCATGGCTTCCTGGGAGGCCAGCAGAGCGAACTGGCTGAAGCGATCGAGCAAGTCGAGGCGCTTGGCCGGGAAATAGTCGAGCGGATCATAATCGGGGATTTCCGCGGCGATCTGCACACTCAGCGGGGTGGGGTCGAACTGCTGAATGCGGCGGACCGCGGAGCGCCCCGCCACCAGTGTGGCAAAAAAACTTTCCACGTTCTTTCCGGTGGAGGCAAAGACTCCAATCCCGGTGATGACCACTCTCCTCACGATGGGCCCCTTGATTTCCGTGGATTAGCTGACGGTGGCGGAAGGTGCGCCTTTGGCCATGGCCACCAGGTCAGATACATCTTTGCCTTCGATCACGCGCGTGAGACTGTCCACCACCTGGCGGACACTCTTCATATTCTGGGCGACGGTGTCGGGGATGTCGAGTTTGAATTCTTCCTCTAAGGCAAAAAGAATGTTAACGCCGTCCAGGGAATCAATCCCCAGTTCGGCAAAGGTCGAGTCCGGCGTGATCTTGGCCACGTCCAGGTGTTGCTCGCGCGCGATGATCTCAATGACTTTCTGTGAAACGTCCATCTTTACTCCTTATTCTTACAGGATTTGGATGCAAGCCGCAGCCCTAAGGCTTTCTTACGTCGACAAACCGATAGAACTTTGCGCCGCGAGCTCCGCAACCTTTTGCAACAATTCCGCAAGCTGGAAGGGCTTGTCGAGCAAGGCATGGGCGCCCAACGCCTTCGCCGCTTTTTTTTCCGCGCCGCTCATGAAGGAAGACATCAGGATGATTTCGTGCTTGGAATTCTCCTGGCGTAATCGGCGCATGAGTTCCAGACCCGATTCCTCCGGCATCTGAAGGTCCGCGATGACAATTCGGTATTCGACATCACGGCTCAGGACCTCGCGCGCCGCCAATCCATTCGCCACCGCATGCGGGGCGTAGCCGTTGGCCTCCAATACCTCACAAAGAAGGTCGCGGCTTTCCTGATCGTCATCGACTACCAGAATCTTGTTCATTGTGGATAAAGCACCACTGCTCGCGCATGCTAACCACTGGCAATATGGGGTCCAAATTGCAGATAAATAGCTAAATCATTGATTTAATTAAGAATTTCTAATGAAGCGGATAGAGGGTCGGGAAATTCGCAGAAATATCTTTCCGCGGCTGTGGCATATTGCCACATTTCAATGACTTATTGTCAGAACTCAAATAAACATCAAAGGGTGGCTCCTTTTCGAAGGCCATTATCGCCCGGAGTCATTTAATTGAATCACATAGCGTATCATAGGTTGTAAAGCATAAGATTGGAACTCTGCGGCAATATGCCACATGCCAGTGATGTTAAATCGACGGCAGGAAGTCCCTGAGAGGTGCGAAGGCATACCCCTGCCGACGAGCGCCGGCAATGATGCCAGGTAAGGCCAAGACCGTGCGCGAGCGGTCGATTTCAGATGTGGGGAGGGTGTTCCGCCCGTCGTGCAGCAAGAGGACGGCGCCGGGCTTCAGTTCGCGCAAGGCTGATGCGGTGATGCCCTCCACGTCTTTCTTCCAATCGTACCCGGTGGCCGACCAGAGGATCAGGTGCACGCCCCGTTCCCTCAGCGTCGGCACCAGCCCAAACCAGCGCGCGCCATAGGGTGGCCGAAAGACCTTGGGGCGGATACCGATGACCTTCTCGATGACCGCCTGGGTGCGATCGATCTCCTCGGCGATCCGCCGCCGGGATTTGAAGTAAACCAACAAGTGCGAATAGGTGTGATTTCCAACTTCATGCCCCTCGGCAACGATGCGGCGAAGCAACTCGGGGTGCTTCTCCACGTTTCTCCCGCAAACGAAAAACGTGGCGGGGACTTGCTGATCGCGCAGGATATCGAGAACCTTTCCGGTAAAGTGCTCGGACGGCCCGTCATCGAAGGTCAGCGATATGCGCCTGCCTTCTTGTGGACCGCGGATCAGGACCGGGCGGAAGAAGGTGGAAGAGGGCTCCGTGCAGGCCCACCAGAACCACAGGCCAAACGCCAGCCCGACTGCGGCAATGATCCCAACTATGACAATGGCCATCTTCGGTTCCAAACCCACAAGAAGGCGGAAGGCAGAAGGCAGAGACCGCAGGTCAGTCTTGCCCACCTCCCACTGTGACCTGGAATCCAGTACCCATCAAACTATAGTTTTTGGAGGAGGATGAAGGTCTTTATATCCCGGAATCTTGGATATTCCTACTCCCATCACATCAGCGTGAATTGCGTTGTGGTCGGGGCCTATTCTCATGCATTTGCGATATTGCTCAACGGTGGCGCGCACCGCCTTCTGCCTTCTGCTTTCCGCCTTCCGCCTTCTCCCGCTAGACACTCATAACAATCGCAAAAAGTTCAGCCCCGACTCGAGCGCCAGCATAGGGCTATTGGTATAGGCGCTGACTTCATAAGGGCAGCCGATCTTACATCCCTTGCAGAAGTCCCACAAAGTGGCTTCCTGGGCGATGATTTTCTTGGCCGCTTCCGAAGCGAAAATTTCGCGCAAAGGCGCCTGCGATTTGTGCAGGGTTACGAAGGCGCAGGGCAAGTGGATGGAGCCATCGGGTTTCATCGAGATGAGCTTAGACGGGTGCCGGCAGGGAAACTTCGGCCCAAAACCGCCCTGGCGATAGAAGGCGTAGTAGTGAGTATAAAAGCGGACGTTCCGCGGATACGACATGCGGAGTTCGCGCAGGTACAACTCCACCGTATCGAGGTCCTTGCCGTGCAATTCCGCGTCGGGCAGCAGTTCCCCGTCGCGCATGACGTTGTGGACCGCCTCCGGATGCATCACCAGCTTGCGTTGTTTGCAGAACTCCGCCAGGTCCGGGAGGTCGTACAGGTTTTCGATATTCACCGCGGCGTTGATCTGCGTGGTGAAGGGCCGGCGTTTGGCCAGCACATAGTCAAGATTCTCGACGATCTTGGGCAGGCCATTCAGACCGCGGCGCTTGGCAAAGCGCTGCACATTCAGCGAGTCGATGGATACCTCGAGCATATCCAGCCGCGCCACGCCGTCGGCGTATTTTTTGATGAGCAGCCCGTTGGTGGGCATCGAGGTCCACATGCCCTTGTCGGCGGCGTAAGCGATGTAGTCGCAAGTGCTCGGGTTCAGCAGGGGTTCGCCGCCGGAAAAGCTGAGCGCGAAAATCCCCATCTCGCAGAATTCGTCGATGCGCTTGAAGATGCGGTCGCGCACGGCGCGGGTCTGAAGGTCGTTGAACTTGCCCTCTTCACCGAAAATGCAATACTCACAAAACATATTGCACATCAAGGTGGTTTCAAACATCACCATGTAGGGCCGCTTGAAGCCCGACCATAGGTGTTTCGCGGCCGATTTGACAATGTGCGAATATCTCATTTCGTGTCGGTAACGCCTCCGTGTCCTCCGTGGTCAGAAGCGCTTTAACACAGCGGTCACTGAGCTGCTCCGTGCGCTCTGTGTTGAAGCTTGTGAGGCAGAGAGAACACGAAGAAGGTCTTTTGGTTTGCGCCCGACCGAGCGTGCAGCGACGGAGCCCACTATCCAGAATAGTCGAAGTCGCCGATTCGCGCCCAACTTTCTGGTGCTGTCCATAACGCAATCTTCTCTGACGGGGTTTGGTCAGGGAAGCTCGAAGCCGTGGAGTCTCAATGCCGCCCTGTCGAAGGTCAAGGTGCGAGCGCAGCCGGCCCGGGCCCCCAGCGCCCCGATGAGGGCGTCGGCAAACGAGCCACTACCTTCTTTAAGCGCGATCATTGCCGTAAACACTTCCTGCTCGTTTTCGACCACCAGGGTGTCAGCCTGGAGCATGCGCTCGAGAGCCGCAGCGATCTCATGGTCCGCAAGGCCGTAAGCGCGATCCAGCACCCACACCGTCTCGACCATCGCTACGATGCTGATGAAGCCGGGATTTTCCTGGGTCAGACGGAACTCCATAATGTCCGTGGCCAGGGGCGATTGAATCGGGTCATCCTGAGTGAGGTAGCGAACGAGAATATGGGTGTCGAGCCCGATCATCGGGGTCGGGCGTGGGGATGGAGCCCGGCGGCGCCCTCCGCAATGGCTTCACGCATTCGCTCGAGGGTCACCGGCCGGCGGGGTTGCGTAAGAATGCCCCGTAACGCCGAGACAGGGAGTTTGGGCAGGAGAACCACCGTGCCGTCAGGATGGACAAAAAACTTCACGCGGTCCCCGGGCTTCAAGCGAAGGTGCTCCCGGATGGCCTTCGGGATCGTGGCTTGGCCCTTGAGCGTTATCGCCGATTCCATATTCCCCCCATTACATTCTCATAAATGTAATACCACGGCGCATGACCGGCGTCAAGCTGTGCCGGACCGCCCTCATTCGCCTTCTAAAACAGGTCCAGGGGTATAGAGCATTCTTTTCGTTTGGACGACCATCCGTGCAGAACGGTTCCAACGTGATCTCAAAACGGCCCGCGACGCCGCGCGCACTTCCGCGGTTATGGCCGTAATACGGTCAAGTGGCGCGTACATGGGGTGAAGGCGTGGCCGCATCCCCTCGACGCAGGTGACAGGCACCGCAGCAAAGGCGGCGACGGGGTCCACCCATCATCAAAAGCCTGGTTCGTCGAGCCAGCCGGGGAGAATTACGCGCCGTTCAGGCGTTCAAAGTTGCCGCTGGCACCTAAAGCGTTGACATAATGTCATGCGCGAAGAATAATGCCGCATTAGTTGCAACAGTGTTGCAGCTAGTGCCGCTTCGCGATGATCTGTTTCTTTTACCCCGATCTGGGAACAGTGGTATGGGTGCAGCGGGACCTTCCTGTGGCTTTCCGCCCACTGGACTGGGTGTTAAAACCGGTTATTTCGCTGGGAATATGCCTCCTGGGTGGTATTCTCAAATTCCAAGTTGAATAGACGCAGCCACATGTACATGAAACCGTAGTCCAGTCCATATGTTGCAAGTCAATTGCAGGTGATTATCACGTGCGACCTTTAAGGAAAGGGAACATGGACCCAATAAAGAGCCGATCTGGACCACCGAAATTCGGCGTTGCCAGCGCTGCGTGCCGATTGATCCCGGTCTTACTGCTCGCTGGCCTGACGGTTTGGGCCAGTCCCGAGGGGAGCATCTCCGGTAAAGTTGTGGATCCGAGTGAGGCGGTAATCCCAGGTGTTTCCGTTGTCGCCTGCAATGTGGAAACGGGAGTGCGGCAGACGACGACCACCAATTCCGACGGGTTCTATTCTCTGCCGGCATTATCTCCCGGCCAGTATCAGATTGAGGTTCACCAAGCGGGATTTCGCCCGGTCCTTCGGTCCGGGATTGTCCTTGCGACCGGCAAGGCATTGGAAATTGACCTAAAGCTGGAACTGGGGGAACAAAGCACGGCAGTGACGGTGACTGAATCAGGGCTCCATGTGGATACGGCCGACACCGCGATGGGCGAGACTATTACGAGGACGAAGATTGCCTCCGTTCCCTTGAACGGACGCAGCTATACAGATTTATTAGCTCTCCAGCCGGGCGTCGTTCCGGCCAGCTCGCAGCAACCCAATGCCGTCGTCATGTCCGGATGCACGAAGACGGCGCCTTCTGGGGACCTTAACGCCGGCAACTTATCGGTCAGCGGGCAACGGGAAACCGACAATGGATTCGTCGTTAATGGAAGTAGCGTTCAAGAAGACTTCAGCCTGGGCACAGCACTCATCCCCAACCTTGACTCCATTCAAGAATTCCGCTTGTTGACAAGTAATTTTGATGCCGAGTACGGCAATTACAGCGGTGGGCAGATCGTGGTCACGACCAAATCGGGAACGAATGGGTTTCACGGCAGCGTCTTTGATTTCTTGCGAAATACGAATTTGGACGCGCGAAACTACTTTTCCGCGGATCGCGCCCGGTACGACCAAAACCAGTTTGGTGCTACCTTCGGCGGTCCCATCAAAAAAGACAAGTCATTCTTCTTCACAGATTATCAAGGGACGCGGATGACCGAGGGCATTGAAACCGGTCTGATTTCTGTGCCCGCAATTTCGGAGCGGGCGGGCGACCTGTCAAGTGTCGCCCCCTCCCTCAACGGCGCCGTGAACGGCCAGTCGTGGGCCAACTTGCTTTCGCAAAACCTTGGCTACCCCGTGTTTCCCGGAGAGCCCTACTACACTCCTGGGTGCACGCGCTCTGCGCAATGCGTCTTGCCCGACGCGCAGATTCCGCTCAACGCCTGGTCCGCGCCGGCTAGGGCCTTGCTACGCTCTATTCCCAATCCCAATCAGGGGGTAAGTACGTTTTCCACCGCCGCAGATGATGAAACCCTTCGCGACGACAAGGGCGCGGCGCGAATCGACACTCCTACCAAGCTGGGAACTCTTGCCGGCTACTACTTCTTTGACGACTTTGGCCTCAACAATCCTTACCCGACGGCCCAAGGGGGAGCCAGTGTTCCGGGCTTCAATGCCATCACCCTCGGCCGCGCACAATTGGTGAGCCTTGGGCTGACCAAGGTCCTCGGCCCGACCATGGTCAACGAATTTCATTGGGGCTATCTCCGGGATGCTAATAATGTCGGCCAGCCGCAGGGCGGAGTCGGCCCCAGCCTCCGATCGCAAGGATTCGTTGCTGGCTCAGGCGATGCCTCCATCTATGCGCTGGACCCGCCAATCGAAGGCATCGAAAACGTCTCGTTCAATGACTTTACTTTCGGCGTGGATACCACCGGACTCAAAGAGGCCAACAATACCTTCCAGGTTTCGGAGAACTTCTCCAAAGTGATGGGAACCCACGTGCTCAAGGTTGGGGGGGGATTCCACATTGACCAGGTCAACATCAACCCCGACGCCACTTACAACGGGGCGTTCTCATTCACAGGAGCAGAAACCGGATCGGACTTCGCAGACTTTCTGCTCGGCATCCCCAGCAGCTATAATCAAGCCGACTCCTTGGCATTCTATCTTCGCGACAAATACGTGGGGAGCTACGCGCAGGATAGTTGGAGGGTGAAGCCGCATCTGATGCTCAACTATGGCTTGCGTTGGGACCTGCTCCCGCCGTGGCGGGAGAAGTACAACCAACTCCAAACCCTGCTGCTGGGCGAGCAGTCTCGGGTTTACCCGGGAGCGCCCAATGGCTTGGTGTTTCCAGGTGACCCGGGAATTCCCGCGACGTTGGCCCCGACTAAGTACACTAACTTTGCGCCTCGCATTGGCCTGGCTTATTCCCCGGACTATCACGGCGGCTGGCTGGGAAGGATACTAGGCAACCCTGGCGCCACCAGCGTGCGCGCCGGGTACGGCCTGTACTATACCGCCTTCGAGGGGCTGTCCGCCGGCATCATGAGTGCCAACCCTCCTTATGGCTACGACTATACGAGTGTTGCCCCCCCTCTGTTTTCTAATCCTTTCGTCACGGCGGCGAATGGGCAGAACATTGGGCAGCGCTTTCCCGAGCCGATTCCGGCGTTTGGGGCCTCAGCGGTGAACCCCAATTCGAGCGTGAACTGGCCACAGTATTTGCCTATCACCGGCGTTCCCTCGTTTTTCCACCAGGATGTGCCTCCTTACACGGAGAGCTACACGCTGTCCTTGGAACGGCAGATCGGGCGAAACACGCTTCTCAGCCTGACCTATGCCGGTTCGCAGGCGCATCATCTCTTGGTGCTCATTTCCGCCAACCCGGGTGACCCCGCCCAATGTTTAAGCGTGAGCCGGACCAACCAGGTTATGCCCGGCACCGCCACCTGCGGACCATTCGGCGAAGGGGGCACATACGTCACTTCGTCAGGTCAAGTAATCCCAGGAACCCGAGGCCCCTTTAGTTCCCGGTTCGACGCTGTCACGTATCAGAAGACTCTCGGGAACTCCAATTACAACGCGCTCGAGATCAATCTCCGTCACAACCAAGGACCCTTGGAATTCCTTGGGGGCTACACGTATGGCAAATCTCTGGATCTTTCGTCCAGCCTGGCCGAGCCCGTGAACCCCGTTGATCCCAGCCTGAGCAAGGCCGTATCGGCATTCGATATGCGGCACAACTTGGTGGCGAGCTATAAGTACGAGCTACCGATCGACCATCTCCTTCATCGCCGGAACCGGCTGACGAAGGGTTGGAGCCTCACGGGAATCACGCGATTCAGCACCGGCTTCCCCGTGACTCTTTACAACAACAATGACACTTCACTGCTGGGCACGATACCCAACGGGATCAATAACAATGGCGTGGACACCCCAAACGTTGCCTTCGGCAACATGGAAATCAACACCGACCCTCGAAACGGCAGACCTGCGTTTAACACTTCGTTATTTGGCCTCCCGGCGCTCGGCCAGATGGGTACGGCGGGGCGGCGCTTTTTCTACGGCCCCGGCATTGCAAATTCCGACCTTGCCCTCTTGAAGAGCGTCCACTTCACGGAATCGAAATCGCTTCAATTCCGGCTAGAGGCCTTTAATGTGGCCAACCATGCACAATTTTATGGAGCCGCAGCCGTCAACGGGAACATCCGCAGCTCTTCTTTCGGGAAGGTCGTGAGCGCCGCCGATCCGCGCCTCCTTCAGGTAGCTATCAAATTCTATTTTTGAGTAAGATTCGGCCAGCAACGGCGCACCCTCCCTCCGATGGTGCGACGCTCCGGCAGCGGATTCCGGAGTGCTCTTCCAGGGGGTCAAGCGGCGGGAGCGGGTGAAAGGCTGCTGGTTTCGGCGTGTTAACCACTTTATTAAGCGGCGACTCCGTGCCTCTCTGGGGCTTTCGCATCATTTGGCCGTTGACTACCATTTGTAGTATGACGCGATGCGCATGGGCCGCTATAGTGTATGTCACGAAGAAATTATAACATATCGGGTAGTACCTCCGTACCATAGACGTGGGTTTTGAAAGGTTGTAATTTCGCGCTCGTCGGTGCGGGACTGGGCCGGGGTTATGGCAACCTGCTGGGATCATAGGCAGGCGTACACCTCGGTCCTGGAATGCGGCTCGAGGTTTCATCCGTTTCCTCAAGATGTCCGGTAAGACGGTTTGCCATGAGGGGGAGCCTATGTCGTCCGCGATGTTCACAACCCTGGAAAGTTCCTCTGAAACTCGAAAACGTTGCAGCGTCGCATTGATCAGCGGCTTGCTTGTCCAGATGGTGATGATTGGAGCCGCCATTCTGCTTGGGCTATTGATCCCTGAAAAGTTGCCCGTCAGCGCCAGGCAATATGTAATGGTTTTCCTCCCCTCTTTTATTCCGCGGGCGCCGGTGGTGGATTCTCCACGCAAGCTTGCGCGGTTGGATATTCCGAAACTGCAATCCCCCGTGACTCCTGACGTCCCGGTGTTCGCGGCGACCGATCTCAAACTCCCCAAGATTCAACCTCCGGCTCCCCCTCTAAAGGCGAGTCTCCCGCCACCCCCGTTGCCGGCCCCATCATTTGCTCAGCCCAATCCGCCCCCCAAAGTTCAACCCGTGCAAATCATCGAAGTGCGCACGGGCATTTTTGGCGGCGCGTCGGAACCCGCGACCACAAAACGCCCGGTGGAACAAGTGCAGACAGGAGGATTTGGAAGTCCGCAAGGATTCCGCGGCCCGGCGCAAACTGAAAGTGCAGGCAACGTTCCGCGGTTGGGATCCTTCGGGCTTCCTGAAGGCCCCGGCGCCGGGAACGGAGCCCGCGGAGCTCAGGGCATTCAGGGTGTGGTCGTCAGCGAAGCATTCCGCGGCCCGGCGCAAAGTGAAAGGACAGGCAACGTTCCGCGGCAGGGAGTAGTCGCCAGCGCCGGTTTCGGCAGCCCGGTTGCCGCGACGGGACACGTTCAGGAGCGCGGTGGAAGCGGCGTGGCGATGGGGGGTTTCGAGAAGGTAGGCCAAGTTGCGGTGTTTCCACTGAAAAGTTTACCGGCTCCACCACCCACGGAATTCCAGCCCGTCGAGCTGCTCTCTAAGCCTTCCCCCGTCTACACCGAGGAGGCACGGCGATTGGGAATTCAAGGTGAAGTCACGCTGTCTGTGGTCTTCCAGGCCAGCGGCACGATCCGCATCCTGGAAGTTGTCAAATCCCTGGGACACGGGCTCGAACCGGCGGCGGAGCAAGCTGCCGCACAGATCCGTTTTAGGCCAGCTCGGAACAATGGGAAGCCGGTGGATTTTCCCGCCACCTTGCGCATTGAGTTCCGTCTGGCCGACCAAACCACATAATTCGGAGGAAAACGTTATGTTAACACTTCGTATCGGACGAGCCACCTGGATTCTAGTCCTGGCATTCCTTACCTTGATGGTCCTGCCATCGTTCGGGAGAAGCAAAACGGGCCCCCCCAAAGGGGGCGTGCCGCCGGAGTCGGCGGACCTGGCCGGCATTATCAATCGCCTCATCGACAGCGAGAATCAATACCGCAGCAGGATCATGGAATACTCCCCGCGTGTCGAAACCTACATTCAGTACGTTCAGCCGGACCCGGAATTGGGCGATGTTGCCCGGGATGACGAGAGCTTCCTGGGCCGGTTGAAGTTCGACAACATGGAGAAAGAAGCTGCTTTTATGGAAAATCCCAGCTCGGGCTTGTTACGTCATGGTCCCCGCATTCGCACGCATCTCCGTCCCGATTACTTCGCCTTGGAAGCTGTGGCGGTCGATCTGGGAGCCTTTGATCGGGAGCACTATACTTTCGAACCGGTCCGCTGGGAGTATTTGGGCGATATCCGCTGCCTGGCCCTTGACGTCCATCCCCGCAAGCCCGTGGGTCTAGGAGCCTTCATCGGACGGATCTGGGTGGAGGATCATAACTATGCGATCGTTCGCTTGAACGGCGTACGGGTACATCCCCCGCGCCTCAACTTCTATATACACTTCGATTGTTGGCGCGAGAACCTTCAACCCGGACTGTGGCTGCCCGTCTACGTTTACAGCGAGGAATCAGACCTCGGCAAGCGGCTGCGCTACCGGTCGATGACGCGGCTTTGGGGCTACGACCTCACGGCCCGCCGCCAGCAGCAGGAGTGGACTCGTATTCAGGTCGATGCCCCCGTGCCCGTCCGGGACAGCAGCGAGCATGGGGCGGACTGGTCCCCCGTCGAGAGCCGGCGTCTTTTGAGTATGGAAGCGGAGCATAATGTGCTCGACCGGTTGGAAAAAGCGCGACTCATCGCGCCGCCCGGACCCGTGGACAAGGTCCTCCAAACCGTGGTCAACAACCTGAAGGCAACCAACCATCTCGACAACGTGCCTCCCATTCAATGCCGCGTCATGTTGACGTCGACTTTGGAATCGTTCAGCCTGGCCTACACGATTGTCGTCAGCCGGGGGCTTATCGATGTCTTGCCCGACGAGGCAAGTCTGGCCATGATTCTTGCTCATGAAGTCGCGCACATTGCTCTGGGACACAAAGTGGGGACCAATTACGCTTTCAACGACCGTCTGGAAGTCTCCGATGAGGAATTGCTGGCCGCCTTGGATTTGGCCCGGAGTAACGAAGAGGAAGCGGCCGCGGATGCCAAGGGAATTGAGTTCCTTAAGAATTCGCCGTACAAAGACAATCTTGCTCCGGTCGGTCTGTTTCTGCGGGCGGCCGCGGCGGCCGCTCCCAATGTTCCCCGTCTCTTCGGGGGCCACCTGGGCAATGGGCTGACCGAGGGCAATCATAAAATGATTCGCATGGCGGCGTTGATCAACGCCTCTCCCGCCCTCACTCCCGGGAACGTCAACCAGATCGCCGCGCTGCCCCTGGGATCACGCGTGCAGGTCAATGCCTGGGATGGAACGGTCGCCTTCCGAAACCGGAAGGCCGTACCGCTCGTCGATGCCACGGAGAAGATGCCCTTCCAGGTTACTCCGGTGATTCCCTACTTGATGCCTTACGCGCAGGCGCCCAAGATGGAGGTGTCCGCTCTGCAGTGAGTATCTGCCCTCAAAGCAGGGGTGGCGCAGACATGGCCCTTTCTGGATGCGCCACCCGTGAATCTCGGGCCACTAATCCCCAACCCCGCGTCCCGCGTCCCGATTCTCTCACACCAGCAACTTGTATTTCTCCGCCTTGCGGTACAGCGTGCGCCGGTCAATCCCCAGGATTTCCGCGGTTTTCACCTTGTTGCCGCCGGTGACTTTCAAGACGTGCGCCAGGTAGCGCCGCTCCACCTCTTCCAGGGGCGGCAACTCCGCATAGAAATCTTCCAGCCTTGTGATCTCGCGGGTTTCGGTGCGCACCTTTTCCGGCAGGTCCTCGGGCACGATCACGCCCGTGCGGTTGAGCGCCACGGCGGATTCCAGGGCGTTTTCAAGCTCGCGCACGTTTCCCGGCCAGGAGTAACTCATCAGCACGGAGAGCGCCCGGGGCGAGATGGATAGAGCGTGCTCGCGCTCGCGGCCCAGCTTCTTCAAAAAGTGCTCGACGAGCAGGGGGATGTCATCCAGGCGCTCGCGCAGCGGCGGGATATCAATCTCAATGACGCGCAGGCGGTAGTAAAGGTCCTGGCGGAACTTCCCTTCCTCGACCCACTCCGCCAGGTTGCGATTGCTGGCGGCGATAATGCGCAAATCCACTTTGACGATTTCATTACTCCCGATGCGCCGCACTTCCTGTTCTTCCAGGGTGCGCAGCACTTTCACCTGGAGCCCCGGGCTCATCTCGCTGACTTCGTCCAGAAAAACCGTTCCGCCGCTCGCCTCCTCAAAAATTCCCCGCTTGTTTTCCGTGGCCCCGGTGAAGGAGCCGCGCACGTGCCCGAAAAGTTCGGTCTCGAGGCAGGGTTTCAGTAAGCGCGCCGCAATTTACGGCGTAGAAGCACTGTTCGGCGCGCGGACCGTTGAAGTGGATCGCTTTGGCCACCAATTCTTTTCCCGTCCCGCTGGCGCCATAAATCAGGACGGTGGAACGGGAATCCGCCACCATGGCGATTTTTTTGTAAATCTCCAGCATCTTGGGGGAGTTGCCCACCAGGCTGGAGAGTTGCACCTGCGTTCCCAGTTGCCGCTTCAGGCTGCGATTCTCCCGCAGCAGCTTGCGATTCCCCAGCGCCCGCTGAACCTGCAAGAGCACTTCGTCAATCTTGAAGGGTTTGGAGATGTAATCGAAAGCGCCGGCCTTCACCGCCTCGATCGCGGTTTCCATCGAGCCAAAGGCCGTAATCAGGATCACCTCCGACTCCGGCTGAACCAATTTATAGGCGCGCAGCACGTCCAAGCCATTCAGGCTCGTTCCCAGGCGCATGTCGCTGATGATCACATCGAACAATTCCCGCTGGCCGATCTCCATGGCTTCTTCGGCGCTACCCGAGGTATTCACGCGATAGCCGTCGTCACTCAGGACTTCGCGCAACAACTCGCGCGTGTCCTCATCGTCGTCCACCACCAGAATGTTTGCCGTATTTTCATCACTCGTCACTTGTCACTTGTCCTTCGTCACTCGCCACCGCAATTTCTCCAATCGACCATCGGCCATCGAAAATCGGCAATTCGGCTACGTCACTCGTCACTCTTCACTCGTCACTGTACTTAGCGCCGGGCCTTCCACTTTCTCGCGGCAATCCAGCGGCAGCCGGATTGTAAACGTCGTTCCGCGGCCCGGTTGGCTTTCCGCGCGAATAGTCCCGGCGTGCTGGCGAACAATCTGGTCACAGATGGCCAGCCCTAACCCCGCTCCGGTCCCGATTTGCTTGGTCGTAAACATGGGATCGAAAATGTGCGCCAAGGTTTCGCGCGCCATTCCTGTACCCGTATCCGCGACGACCACTTCCACTTCCCCTGGGTCCTCCGTGGCCGGCGCCCGCAGATCGATGCGCAGCTCGCCGCCGCGCGGCATGGCGTCGGTGCTGTTGTTAATCAAGTTGAGAAACACCTGGTGCAGGTAACCGGAATCACCGTAAATCTTCGGGCACCCCTTGGCGAGGTTCATGTGCACGCGGATTTTTCTCGGCTCCAAAACCGGCGACGACAGCAGGACGGCGTCTTCCAGCACGTGCCGCAGATCCACCGTCTCCAGCCGCAGTTCGTACTTGCGCGTCCAGGAGAGCAATTGCCGCACGGTTCGAACAATATTCTCCACTTGCTTCTCGATGACCAGCAGCCGCCGGGCGGTGGCCTCATCATTGCTCTTGCGCCGCGCCAGCAACTGCACGTGCCCGGAAATGGAATTGAGGGGAGTGCCGATTTCGTGGGCCAAACTGGCGGCAAGCTGTCCCGCCACGGCCAGGCGTTCCGAGCGCGCCAGATCTTTCTGCGTCTCGAAGAGTTCCTTGTTAATGCCCCGTAATTCTTCATTCCGGCGCGCCAACTCGGCGGTGGCTTCCTCCACTTTGCGGCCCAGTTCATTGCTGAAATTCTCGATGCGCCGCAGCATGCGGTTCAGGTGTGCGGCGAGCAATCCAATTTCATCCCAGCTTTGCAAGCGTGCCCGAACGTTGAGCTGTCCGCGTTCCGCCGACTCCATCACCTGAATCAAATCTCTTACCGGGCGCCGCACCGAGCGCAGGAAAAAGAAGTGAATGACCAACACCACCACCACAAAGCTCGCCAGCATCAGCAGCAGGTTCCGCAGCACCAGGTCCCAGGTGACGGCATTCAGGCTCGACTGGGAAACGGTGAGCAGCAGGCAGCCGATCGGCTCCCCTTGCGCCCGGATGGTGGTGCTGATGATCCATGCCCGGGGATTCTCGGTCTCAATACTCTCCTGATCTTCCTTGGGCCGCCAATACTCGTTCAAACTTTCCACGTTGGGGATGTTGTCAAGCTCCAAATGCTGGCCATGCGGATTGGTGGTGGCGACCAGATGGTGATCGGGGTGATGCACGTAAACATCCGCCTGCAAGATACCCGGCGAATCGTGCTTTAACTGGCGCAGAGCCGGATCGAGCAGGTCGGGCCTTGCCAGCGTGTCCGGGGCCGCAATCTGGTGGGCCGTCAATTGCGCCTGCGCGATCGCCTTGCGGTAGAGTTCGCCTTCCAAGGGATCCCGCGTCAGGAAGGTGGCGATGAGAGTCGACACTCCGAGGACCGCCATGACGGTGACGGTAAAGATGACGATGATCTTGACCTGTAAACTCAGGCGGTCAAACATCCCATGCACCCCAAGCTACTTTCAAACTATCATTGTGCCTCCCGGAAGGCAACCTACCGCGCAGGGCACGGGAGTTCAGCTCAAGGGATACCCCGGAAAATCCTTGAATAATTTCCGGGTCTCGCCCAAGATTTGAAAGTCGTGCTTGTGCCTGGGGCGACCATCCACGTTGAAGTGCGAGCCACGGTTCGGCGAAGAGTTTTAGGGTGCATTCTGCCTGGAACCTAATGTCGAACCGTGCCGGGAGGAGAATCTCGATTTGATCAAAGCCCCCTTGCAGACTTTGAGGGCACGGCTGGGTCCGCTCCTTTTACTCGGGGCCATCGGCAGCCTCTACCTCGACGCCTTCATCTTTCCCCATACTCCGATCTACCAGGGAGGTACCGCGGCCATCTGGATATTGGATGCCACAAAAATGCTTCAGGGCCAGGTGATCTACCGCGATTTTTTCGAGTTTACCCTGCCGGGAACGCAGGTGCTTTACCTGCTGCTCTTCAAATGGTTTGGGGTTCGCGCTTGGGTTCCCAGCGCCATGTGGGTCGCACTGGGGATCGGTTTGGCCTGGACGTGTCTCGTGATCTCCAGGCAACTTCTGAGCGGTGCGGCGGTGTATCTGCCCAGCCTGCTTTTTCTGGGCTTAGGGTTTGTCTCGGAGCCTGACCCCACCCACCATTGGTGCAGCACCTTGGCCTGCATGATCGCCATTGCCGTCTTGATGGCAAAAAGAAGCCCGTCCCGCTTGGCCGCGGCAGGGGCGCTTTGCGGTCTCGCCACCTTGTTCACTCAGTCCCGGGGGATCGTCGCCGTCGCCGGTTTCGCCATTTTCTTGCTTTGGGAGTGCCGCACCAAAAAGCAGGGCTGGGGCTGGTTGGTCAAGGCCGAAATGTATCTGGTCATTCCGTTCCTCGTCACCATCTTGCCCGTGATGGCTTACTTGGCTTGGAAAGTCGGGTTCAGACTCTTCATCAACTGCACGGTGGTTTTCTTGATGAAGTACTGGTCCAAATCCTTTTGGGGAAGCATCTATGTCTACGGGGCCGACCTGCCGGACTTGCCTCTTTGGCTGGAGGCGCCGGCCCTGCTGCTTTGGCTCTTCATGCACCTTTTGCTGCCCTTCGTGTATCTTTGGTTCTTCATACGATATCGCCGCCAGGCAATTGCGCATCTCGAAGAACCGTGGGACCGCGCCATGCTCGTGAGCACCGTCGGATTTTTCTTGTTCCTGGGTATCGCTGCTTCCCCGGTGTGGCTCCGATTGGTTTCGGTCGCGCCGCCGGCTCTCATCATCTTTGTGTGGTTGAACCAGTCTCCCACTAAACTTGCGCGCACCCTCACGTACCTGGCCTGGGCCGGCGGATTGTTTGGATTGGCGCTCCAATCGGTTGCCACGCAAACCGGTTGGAAGGGATATCTTGAGGCGCCCGCGGGCCGCGCCGCCCTTCTCGATCCCGGCCAATACGAAAAATACCGCTGGGTCCTCGAGCACACTCACCCCGGCGATTTCTACTTTCAAGCCGACGATTGTGATGAGTATTTTCTGCTCGGTCTGCAAGATCCGGCGGAGGTGCCCTTCGTCACGGACAGCGCCTACACCCGGCCCGAGCAAGTGCAGAACGCCATGGAGATGCTGGAGGAACATCGCGTGCGATTCGTGATGTGGTCGGCATGGCTGGACGTGCCCCGCCACCCTGGCGACGATGGGAGCGCTGCCCCTCTTCGTCTCTATTTGCGTGCTCATTACCATCCGGTGAGAGAATTTGATGACCAATATGCAGAAGTCTGGGAACGGAACCAACAGGCCATCGCGAGGAATGGCATGACGATGCCCTCGCCAGGCTTGAAGCCGCAGGCCGGGCCTCGGTCCGGAAAAATCCAGGGAGGCACACATGGAAAACCATGAGATCGCTGCCGTCTTCGAGGAAATCTCCAACCTCATGAAGATTCTCCAGGACGATTCCAAGTGGACCTTCAAGGCGGCCGCCTACGACCGCGCCAAGCGCTCCGTTGAGAGCTACCCCGAGCGCCTGGAAGACATCGCGCGCGACCCGAAACGGAAACTCACCGACATTCCCGGCATCGGCGCGGATCTGGCTAAGAAGATTGCCGAGCTCGTTGAGACCGGCCGTTCGACCTATCACCAGGAGCAACTCGCGAAAATCCCGCGCAGCCTGCTCGACTTGCTGCAACTTCAAACCGTCGGCCCGCAGAAAGTGCGGTTGTTCTACCAGCAAGCGAACATCCGCAACGTTGACGAGCTGGAAGCCGCCGCCAAAGAGGGTCGCCTGCGCGGCTTGCCGGGAATGAGCGAGAAGTCCGAGGAGAATATCCTGAAGGCCATTGAGGTCTTTCGCCGCGCGGCAGGCCGCTTTCGCCTGGACACGGCGTATGAAACCGCCGAAGTGCTCACCGCCTGGTTGCGCGATTGCCCGGCCGTCGAGGAGGTCACGCCGGCCGGTTCGCTGCGCCGCGGGCGCGAAACGGTGGGAGACCTCGACCTGCTGGTGACCGGAAGCGACCCCACGAGCATCGCCGGCCACTTCGTCAAATTTCCCGGTATTGCCGCGATTCTGGCCAAAGGTGGAGACAAGGTCAGCGTGAAGCTCAAGAACGATCTGCAAGTTGACGTGCGCCTGATCGAGCGCTCCGCCTATGGCGCCGCACTTCACTACTTCACCGGCTCGAAGGAACATAACGTGGCGCTGCGGGAGCGCGCCAAGCGCCAGGGATGGAAGCTGAATGAATACGGTCTATTCCATGGCGAGGAGGTTCTGGCCAGCCGCACGGAAGAAGAGATTTTCGCCAAGCTCGGCCTCCCTTGGATTCCTCCTGAGCTGCGGGAAAACCTGGGCGAAATCGAGGCGGCGGATCAGGATGAGTTGCCCAAGCTCGTCGAGCTGGGCGACATTCGCGGCGATCTGCAAATGCACACCACCGCCTCCGACGGCCATGCCAGCATCGAAGAGATGGCCGGCGCCGCGAAACAGCTCGGCTACCAGTACATCCTCATTACCGACCACTCGAAAGCCGTCACCGTCGCCAACGGCCTGGATGAGAAGCGCGCCGTCGAGCATATTCACCGCATTCATGCCGCGCGCAAAAAGGTGAAGGGGATCGAAATCTGGGCGGGCTCGGAAGTGGACATCCTCGGCGACGGCAGCCTGGATTATCCCGACGAACTCCTGAAGCAATTTGACATCGTGCTGGCGAGCGTCCATTCGCGGATGACTATGCCGGCAGAGGAAATGACCACGCGCTTGCTGCGCGCTCTGGAGAATCCTTACGTGCGCATTCTTGGCCACCCCACCGGCCGCCAGATTCTGCGGCGCGACCCCTTCCTCTTTGACCTGGAAAAAGTCTTTGCCGCGGCCAAGAAGTTCGGCGTCATCCTGGAGCTGAATGGCAACCCCGAACGGCTCGACCTGTGCGACCGCCAAGTGAAGCTGGCGCGCGATCGCGGCATGAAGATCATCATCTCCACCGACGCGCACGACCCGCAACACTTCAAACTGATGCGCTACGGCGTCATCACCGCGCGCCGCGGCTGGATGGAAAAGTCGGGCGTGCTCAATACGCTTCCCCCGGAAGGGCTTCTCTCCAGCCTGCGCCCCCTGCCGCGGTAGATATCTCGCTTGGGTTGGCAGCGGATGGATTTCACGTCGTAGCGGCGAGTTTACCTCGCCAAATGGCGGCGTATAGCCGCCTCTACATCAAATTGAGCCAGTACGCGTTCTGGCAGTTATTGACATTAACTGCCGGAGGCGTTACTCTCGAATTCATGGACATGACTTCGTTTAATATCTCGATGCCCAAAGCCCTCAAGCAATACATTGAAGAACAAGTTGCCGGAGGAACTTACAGCACTCCCAGCGAATATGTTCGCGAGCTCATCCGCAAAGACCAGAAACGCCGCACCAAAGAACGGGTCGAGTCAGCACTGTTGGAGGGACTGAGGTCCGGCCCGCCTGTAGAAATCAACGCAAAGTACTGGGCGAGCAAGCGGAAGGAACTACGGCAAAGGCATACGACCGCGCGGGTCGCGCGTTAATATGACTTCGCCCACTTCCCTCCCCGCAGCGATTATTTTCGACATGGACGGCGTGCTGGTGGACAGCAACCCCTTCCATCTTCGCAAGTGGAGGGATCTTTTCCAGGCGCACGGCATTCCTTTTGACGAGGAGGAACTTCCCAAAATAGTCTTGGGACCTCCCAATGATGTGACCTTTCCGCGCTTCATGGGTGAGAACCTCTCCCGCGAGCAAATGGCCGAGCTTAGTGAAGAGCTGGAGGAAAACTTTCGCCGGGAGATCGGTCCTCATGCCCGCGCGTTTCCTGGGGTGCGCCGTTTTATCGAGGAATGCCACGCGCAGGGAATCAGCATGGCCGTGGCTTCCGCCGCCATGGGCAAGAACGTGCGTTTCCTCATCTCCGCGCTGGGACTGGGTGATTACTTCCGCGTGTTGATGACGGGCGACGATATCTCCCACCCCAAGCCCGACCCTGAAATCTACCTTAAGACGGCCGAAAAGCTGGGAGTAAACCCCGCCGCCTGCGCGGTCTTCGAGGACTCCTTCGTCGGCGTCGAAGCTGCCAAACGCGCCGGAATGAAATGCGTCGCCATTGCCTCTTCCTTCTGCACCGAGGATCTCCGCCGCGAAACGCACGCCGATCTGATTGTGCCCAGCTTCGAATCCGTCTCCCTGCAAACGCTGCGCCTTCTTTTCAATAGCGCCGACGCTTGTCCGGGAACGCGCGGGCCGAGCTGATCGAATGCTGGTGTCATTTGCTGTGGCACGGCCATCTTGGCCGTGAGGGTTCACGGGCGGGATGCCCGTGCCACTTCCAAATGACCCGCTACCCCTCAAACATAGGACTACCGCAAAGCCTCTTTGTGCGAGAAAATAGCCGCTATGCGGGAAGGAATCCCAGATCGGAAGTACGTCTCGGGATTCGTCGCGTGGGTCGCTGCCTCAGCGATGCTACTCATACTTGTGTTGCTGACCCTCGGGCTGCCGGTTGCGGCGGCAAGGGCTGCTGTGCCCCCCCAGCAGCCGGTGGACGGCCCGGCCCTCGTGGAACTGCACATGGCGGTGGTGGACGAGAACGGCGCCGCGGTTCCTTCGGCGCGCATCACCCTGACTCCCCCGCTGGGGACACCCTTGCAGGGTGAAACCGATTACGCCGGTCGCAAGGAATTCTCCGGTCTCGTCCCGGGTGACTACTCGCTGCACGTGGAGAAGGAAGGTTTTTTCGCGGTCACCCAGCCGGGCATCCAAGTGGGAGAAGTAGCCAGTGTGGAAGTTGTATTGCACCACGTCCGGGAATTTTCCGAGCAAGTGAACGTGGTCTATTCGCCCCCCGCCATCGACCCCGCCAAAACCCAGGCGAGTGGAACGCTGAGCAGCGAACAGATCATTGACTTGCCCTACCCGGTATCACGCGATATTCGCTATGCGCTGCCCATGCTGCCGGGAGTGCTTCAGGATTCCGGCGGGCAGCTTCATGTGGACGGCGCGAGCACGCGCCAAATCTACGACCAGATTGACGGCTTCAATGTTTCCGATCCCGCCAGCGGCCAGTTCTTGACGCGCATCAGCGTGGATGCCCTGCGGTCCGTGGACGTCGCCAACAGCCGCTACTCCACGCAGTTTGGCAAGAGTTCGGGCGGCGTCATCAGCCTGCACACGGGCACGGGCGACAACCACTGGCGCGTGGCCGGCACCGATCCCTTCCCCGGTTTGACGAGCCGGCGGGGCCTCCATGTGAGTAACTGGACGCCGCGCGGCATCGCGTCAGGCCCCATCCGCCCCGGCAAGGCGTGGTTCATGGACGCGGCGGAGCTGGAGTACGACCAGACCTTTTATACAGAGCTGCCCGCCAACGCCGACCGTTACGCGGTCATGCGGGGGAGCAACCTTTCCAAAGTTCAGATAAACCTGGCGCAAAATAACAATCTTACGGTTAGTCTCTTGGTGAATTCGCTCGACTCGCCTCATGCCGGCCTGGACCCACTCGACCCGATCTCCACCACGCAGCGGTACTCCACCAATGCCTACTTGTTCAACGCCAAGGATCAGCATCTTTTTCAAAACGGCACGCTGCTGGAGGCGGGTGTGGCCACCAGCAGCTTTTACACGCGCGTGGTGCCCATGGGCGACCAAACCTACGTCATCACCCCAAACGGCACCAGCGGCAATTACTACCTCACCGATCACGGCCAGGGCAGGCGCACGGAGGCCATCAGCAACCTGTTTCTGCCGCCTCTGCACGCGGCGGGAAAACACGAGTTCAAGTTGGGCGTCGATTTCGATCGCCTCGACGATCACCAGGAATACAACCGGCAGCCTTACCTGGTGGAACGCGCCGACGGCACCGTATCGCGCCGCGTCAGCTTTACCAATGCCCCGCCCTTCACACGCTACGACGTGGAGGAGGGCGGCTATGCGCAAGATCGCTGGTCGATAACTCCGAGATGGCTTCTGGAGCCGGGCGTGCGCTTCGATGCGGACAGCATTGTCCACGGCGTGGCGGCTTCACCGCGGCTCGCTTCCACTTTCATGCTGAAACGGAATGGCGACAGCAAGATCTCTGCGGGCCTCGGCGTCTACCGCGACGCGAGCAATCTGGATATTCTTACGCGCTCGCTCGTGGGCACGCGGACGGATTCCTTCTACGACGCCAGCGGGATGAATCTGCTTCAGCCACCCGTGCTCAGCACTTTCACCATCGACCCGGACCAGTTGCGCATTTCCTACGTCACCAACGCCAGCGTGGCGTTCGAGCAGAAACTGCCGCAGACCACTTACCTGCACCTGGAGCTGGTGGATCGGCGCGCCCGCGATATCTGGACCTTCATCAATCCCGGCGCCTCTACTTTGCCCGAGGGCCCCTTCTCCGGACAGTTCATCCTGACCAATGACCGCCACGACCACTATGACTCCGCCACGCTGAGCTTGCGGCACGTCTTCAAGCAGAATCACGAGGTGTTCGCTTCTTACACGCAATCCCGGGCGCTTACTAATGCCGACTTCGGATACAACATCGATTATGTCCTTTTCAGCCCGCAGGCGGGCGGACCCTTGGCGTGGGACGCGCCCAATCGCGTCCTGTCACATGGCTGGATTCCTTTAACGCACAAAATTGACGCGGCTTACGTTGTCGATTGGCGCACCGGCTTCCCCTTCACTTTGCAGAATGACTCCGAGGAGGTGGTGGGCGCACCGTATTCACAACGCTTCCCGACTTACTTTTCACTCGACCTCAGCTTTGAGCGGCGATTCACGGTCGTGGGTTTCCAATGGGCGCTGCGCGCCGGCGTCGACAACATCACCAAACACGGCAATTATACCGTTGTTAATTCCAACATCGATTCTCCTGACTTCCACGCCTATTCGGGAGCTCCGGGGCGCTCTTTTATTGCACGTATCCGGTTGCTGGGAAGAAAGTAGCCGCCTCCCCGAAGATGAGCCTCCCCGAAGGGGAGGACTTGAGTTTGTACATTTGTGACGGATTGAACGATGAAAGAAAGAGAACGGTGTAACGCGAGTGTCTCAGCCCTCGCCCCCTTGGAGGCTGTCTCAAAACTCGGCGCGGGGAGTGGAAAGCAGAATGCTAAGTGAAAGGGCATGAGCCAAGAGATACGCGCGAACTATGAGCAGATGGATTTGTTACCGCAGAGTCTAGAGGACTGGGTACCGAGGGATCATCCGGCGCGATTCATTCGCGAGTTCGTGGATGCCTTGGATTTGGTGGAGCTGGGTTTTCCGGAGCGGAAGAGCGAAGAAGGGCGGCCGCCGTATGCGAACGATCTGATGTTAAAGGTATGGTTGTACGGGTATCTGGCGCGCATCCGGGCGACGCGGGAGTTGGAGCGGGCGTGCCGGGAGCACCTGTCGTTGCTCTGGCTGACGGGGCGGCACGCGCCGGATCACAACTCGCTGTGGCGGTTCTGGGCGGCGAACCGGCGGCCGCTGCGGGCGGTGTTTCGCGCGGCGGTGAAGGTGGCGGCGGGACAAGGGTTGATCGGCATGATCTGTCACGCCGTGGACGGGACGAAGATTCGGGCGGTGGCGTCGCGGCGGACGGTGGAGCATCGGAAGGATTTGGAGAAGTTGTTGGCGCGGGTGGAAGCGTCGATGGCGGAGATGGAAGCGGCGGTGGAAGCGGCGGAGCAGGAAGAGACGGGCGAGTATCGATTACCGGAGGGGTTGCAGGAGGCGGCGAAGCTGCGCCAGGCGATCCGGGAGTCGCTGGGAAAGATGGAGGAAATGCAGCGCGATCATCTGCACCCGCAGGAACCGGAGGCGCGGCTGATGCCTTGCGAAGGGCGCTTGGATCCGGCCTACAATGCGCAGGCGGTGGCGGACGCGCAGGCGGGGATCATCGTGGCGCAGACGGCGGTGAATGCGGAGTCGGACCACCAGCAGTTGGTGCCGATGTTGGAGGAAGTGCGGGCGACGGTGGGAGCGGTGGCGCAGGAGACGGTGGGGGATGGGGGATACGCGACGGCGGAGCAGTTGGGCGAGGCCCAGGCGCGCGGGTACGAAGTGCTGGTGGCGCCGGGGGCGGAGACGGGCGGAGCCCCGCGCGGGGATTATGATAGCGCCAAGTTTGCATACGACAGCGAAAAGGATGAAGTGATCTGTCCGCAAGGGCAACGGCTGAAGTTCGAGGGCATGAAGAATAAAGGCCCGCAGCGGCCGGTGGCGCGCAGCTATCACTGTGAGCATTATGCCCAGTGTCCGGTGCGGGCGCTATGCAGTCGGAGGCGGGACGGGCGGAGAATCGAGTTGAGCCCGCAACGGGCGGCGGTGATGCGGCAACGCGAGAAGCGGCGCGATCCGGTAAAGCAGGCCTTGCTGCGGCAACGCAAGGCGATCATCGAACCGGTGTTCGCCACCCTCAAACAAGCCATGGGCTTTCGCCGATGGACGGTGCGGGGACTGGAAAATGTCCGCACCCAGTGGGCGCTGCTCTGCGCGGTGTTCAACTTGAAGAAGATGTACAAATATTGGGTAGCCGACCAGCTCACCCCGGCTTGAGGGGTTCCAGAGCCTGGGCGCGCCGTCGCACCCCGGACTTGGCAACTCACCCTCGATACCCAATCGGCGGACCAATCCCTCTCCCAGGCCGCAAGTTCTGAGACGGCCTCCTTGGGGGAGAGGGTGGCCGGCCACCGGCGTTTTCATCAGCCGGGGCCGGACGGGTGAGGGGGTCAAACCCGTGAACACTCCATATACCTACCACAAGACGCGCTCCCTGGCACGCACGACGGGACAGATTGACAAAGCGCGCGAGCTGAGCCGCATACCGACCGAGACGGAAGGAGTCGCATGGGGCTTGCTTCATAGTTGTGTGGTCGCTTCCGGAGGCGTTGGGTTGAGCGCGTTTGGTTTGGACCCCCTCACCCGGCCCGCCCCCGCTGGTGAAAGCGCGGGTTGCGGTCCACCCTCTCCCCCAAGGGGGCGAGGGCCAAGGGTCTCGTTGGGGCGCTTCGAAATGTACAAACTCCAGGCCTCCCCGAAGGGGAGGAATATCATTGGCCGTAGGTGAAACCTACGGATCCACGAGGAAGGGGGAAGTGATGGACAAGACCGCAGTGCGCGTGTAGGATACCCTCCAGTTATTTGAGCGCAACAATACAAGCAGCAAAGGAGACCTTCGCTCATGTCGATCCTGGCGCTGATACTTGCCGCCTCCAGCGGTCATGTTTCTCCCGTTATCCCCATAGCTTTGGTGGTGGTGGGGTTGATCCTGTTCATCTTTGGCTTCTTCAAGTACCGCGAGTACCGAGTCCTGGCGGATACCCCCCAGATCCCTATCCGCAGCATGTCCATGGGCCTCTCCCACGTGGCCGGCACGAGCACCGGCGGCCAGCCATTAACCAGCCCGCTAACGCAAGTCCCCTGCTATTACTACGAAGTGAAAGTGGAAAAGAAGGTGAAGAAGGACAATCAGGAAACGTGGGAAGAAACGCACAAGGACAGAGCGGAGGTTTCCTTCTACGTGCAAGACGAAACCGGATATGTTCTGGTCAATCCGGAAAGGGCTGATTACAACCTGCCGCAAGCCTTCTTTGGAGAACTCCGGCCGCCGGCTTTGCTGTCCATCGGCCATGCCCCGAAAAAAGTCGACCCCTCGCTCGGCGTCGCGGCTCCTACCGACGAGCACTTGCGGGCCTATCTGAACAGCAGCTTCAGCCAGGCGCGGGCGGCGCTCAAGACTTCCAACCTCCCCGGAGCCAAGCTCATGGACAAGGGGTTGGCGGTTGCCCAGAAGATGCAAATGATGGGGGTCTCGATCGGTGCGGACGGCATCAGCATGGACTTTGGGAACCAGGCCTACCGCTTCACGGAATACTGTCTGCCGGCCGGCCGCCTCACCCATGTGCTCGGCACCTGCACGGAAAACCTCACGCCCGCCAATGAGAACGACCGTAACCTCATCAAGAAAGGCGAAAACGAAAAAACCTATCTCATCTCGACGAAGTCCGAGAAGAAACTCGAGGGGAGCCTGCGCCTCCAGGCCTTTTTGATGATTCTCATCGGCGCCGCGCTGATCGTGGGCGGGGCCGCATTGGGCCTCCATTCCGCTCACATGCTCTAACCCTGACCCAGAGTTATTATCTGTGTCTCTTCTCCGTGATCTCTGTGCCTCTGTGGTGGATCTTTAATCTTCCCGGCACTCGAAGAAGTTGGCTTTTAGTACTACAGCGATCAAGCGCTCTTCTGCCTATGTGTGAGGGTGGGAATGTTGGAGGCGCGGGTGAGAATCGAACTCACGCATAAAGGTTTTGCAGACCTCTCCCTTACCACTTGGGTACCGCGCCCGAAGAACAGTGAAGCGTGACAAGTGATGAGTGACGAGCACACGGTCCACTTCCGCTCGTTCCTGCTCGTCACTCGTCACTCTTCACTTGTCACTGAATTTTATGGAGCGGGAAATGGGATTCGAACCCACGACTTCGACCTTGGCAAGGTCGCACTCTACCACTGAGTTATTCCCGCTCGCCGATGCCGGACCAACCTCCAGCATAACACAAATCAAATTATAGAAACTCACGCTCTGCGCTGTCAAGCTGCACGCCGAAAGGGTCTTGACATCTGACCCCCTTGCCTCAGATACTACCGCGATTTGAGCCCATGGCGGGTGGATCCATCACGGGGGCGTGAATGAGTATCGAGCAACACGAGGTGGGAAATCTGAGTTACAGTCAGGGTGTTGGCACTTCGCCGCTCTCGGGCCTTACCGTGGGCGAGCTCCTGGACTGCACCGCCCGCCGCTATGCCGAGCGCCCGGCCCTGATCGTTCGCCACCAGAACAAGCGCTACACGTATCACGAATTCCGGCGCGAGGTCGAGCGCGCTGCGAGGGGACTTCTGCGTTTGGGCATCCAGAAGGGCGAGCGGGTGGGGATCTGGTCCACCAACTACGCCGAGTGGGTGATTACGCAGTTCGCCGTCGCCAAGATCGGCGCCATCCTGGTGAACCTCAACCCCGCTTACGGCACGGTGGAGTTTGAGCGCGCCCTACAACAATCGGGATGCTCGACGCTCTTCCTGACGCAGGGCTTCCGCAAGAGTGACTACCCTTCCATCCTTTTCGAAATTTGCCCGGAAGCCGCCCACAGTGTGCCGGGGGCGCTGCAATCGTCTAAGCTCCCGAATTTGCGCAACCTGATCTTTATCGGGGACGCCACGCCTCCCAGCATGATGCCCTGGGATGACTTGCTGGAAATGGGTGAGAGCGTTCCCGAGGATGCCTTGCGGGCCCGCGCCGCGACGCTGGAGTTTGACGACCCCATCAACATTCAGTACACCTCGGGCACCACCGGTTCGCCCAAAGGTGCGCTGCTAAGCCATCACAATATTGTGAACAACGGCCTGCTGATTGGCCAGGGGATGCGATTCACCTGCCAGGATAAGCTGTGCATTCCGGTACCCTTCTATCACTGTTTCGGGATGGTGCTCGGCAATATGGTGTGCGTGGCGCACGGCGCGGCGATGGTGATTCCGGCGGCCTACTTCGACGCGCTGGCCACGCTCCAGGCCATCGCCGAAGAGCGCTGCACGGCTGTACACGGCGTACCCACCATGTTCATCGCCGAACTGGAGCACGAACGCTTCCGCGAATTCGACCTCACCTCGCTACGCACGGGGATCATGGCGGGTTCGCCTTGCCCCATCGACGTCATGCGCCGCGTAGTGCGCGAAATGCACTGCTCGGAATTGACCATCGTCTACGGCCTCACCGAAACCTCGCCGGGAATCACCCAGACCACTCCCGACGACCCTTTGGAGTTGCGGGTGACCACTGTCGGCAAGCCCATGGCGCACACGGAAATCAAGATCGTCGACACGCGCACCGGCCGCATCGTTCCGCGCGGAACTCCCGGCGAACTGTGCGCGCGCGGGTACGCCGTCATGAAAGGTTATTATGAGAATCCGGAGGCCACCCGCCAGACCCTCGACGCGAACGGCTGGCTGCATTCCGGCGACTTAGCCACCATGAACGATAACGATTATTGCAAGATTACCGGACGCTCCAAGGACCTTATTATCCGCGGCGGCGAGAACATCTATCCGCGGGACATCGAGGAATTCCTCTATACCCACCCCGCCATCAGCGAAGTGCAAGTGATCGGCATCCCCGACCGCAAATATGGCGAGCAAGTCATGGCCTGGATCAAGCTCCGGCCCGGCGCCACCTCGAGCACCGAGGCCATTCGGGAATTTTGCAAAGGCCGCATTGCGCACTTTAAAATTCCTCGCTATGTCAAGTTCGTTGATTCCTTCCCTACCACCATCAACGGCAAAACCCAGAAATACAAGATGCGGGAAATCTCCATCCGAGAAATGGGCCTGGAAGCAGCCGCCCTCATTGCCACAGCGTAAGGGCCAACAAGACGCTCACCACGGAGCGCACGGAGACTAAGTCCCACGCAAGACTGAAGCCTGAATCCTAAATCCTAGATCCTTGTTCCTCACCCCTCGCTGAGCGAGTTCGGGAACGGCAGCAGGTTTTCGATAGGGACAAAGGCGGGGCGGGTTTGAGGCGAGCGCCAGTTGTCGAGCATGGCAACTTGCTGTACGCAGGAGACGGTGCAATGCGGCGCGCAGGTTTTTTGGGTGTGGTACTCGTGGGCAAGGTGCGCGGGCGTGTATTTCTCCAGAGGGATGGCCGGAAAGCCGCGTTGCTGCGAGCAATAATGCACCAGGCCGTCTTCGCAGATGTAGAGGTACCGGCTGCCGGCGCGGCATCGCCAACCGTTTGCGATGCCATGCGAAATGTTCTTCTGAAACTGATGGAAACGCGCGTAAGAGCGCTTGCCCATCTGCATGATCTGCGCAAAGAGCCCCTGCTGATGCTCCCCTAAGGGCTGAAGCTGGCCGTCGTGATCGTGCAGGATGCCCACCGTGCTGGTAAAGCCCAGTTCCAATGCCCGGCGCGCCACGGTGAGCGCATCATCGGGATGCCGCACCGGGCTGCCCAACACGGAGTTGATATTCACCTGGAAAATCGCATAGCGCGAGAGCATCTGAAGCTTGCGATCCAGCACCTTCAGGCTTTTTTTGGAAACCTCGTCGGGCTGAACGTTGTCGATGGAAATCTGCAAGTGGTCCAGACCCGCGCGGTTCAGGTGCTCGATGCGTTGCGGGGTCAGCAAGTAGCCATTGGTGATCAAGCCGGCAAGTATGCCGTGCCGGCGAATGTGCCGGACGATCTCTTCCAGGTGCGGGTGCAGCAGCGGCTCGCCTCCGCTGATGGTAATGATCGTGGTGCCGAGTCCAGCCAATAGGTCAACGCGGTGGAACATCTCTTCCAGTAGGACGGGTTTGGAGAAAGTATCGAACTCATTGCAGTAAGTGCAGGAGAGATTGCACCGGCGGATGGGAATCAAGTGGGCCAGGACCGGGTGGCGCTTCGAGGCAAGCCCTTTGGCGATCATGCGCCACTCGCGCAGGCGTGTATTCCAGAACCGAAGTTTTCGCCGCAGGGTGAGGTTCATTGTTTCATCGATAGTGCGTTGGGAGGACAGGTCAATCCTCGATTGTGGATAAACCAAGAATGCCCAAGAATCGCCGCCCATCGTCAAACTGAATCCTCGCGTTCTGTCGACCTAAGTCGAGAGAACCAGTGGGCTTAAGGGTAAGAGATGCGGAGCAAACAGACAATGAGCATACCCCGAATTGCTAAAAATCAAACTTGAACTGCAATTTTTGGATGTTCAACGCCGCGTGGGCATTTTGTAGCGATTTCTCGCCGGGCGGAATTGCTTTCATCGATCAGCCGGGTCGGCTACAAAATGTCCGCTTCTCAGGATCCTGAGGGAGGCAACAAAACAAGGATGCCCCTTGAACATCGGACATATTGTTCCATCCTGAGAGGTTGTGCTTGTCTCCGACGCTCAGGGAGAGTATTCTGGTTCTCCTAGGAGCCTCGCAGCGCCCTGGCCATACCGGGATGGACTAAACGTCCCGTCGAATTCCGATTTGTCGAAGATCCCATAGCCCAAACGCTCGTTTCGGGGAGTTAACTGTGAAAGCCATTCCGTTCAAGCGCGCCGCCCGCATGATCTCCCGGGGGACGTGGAGTTTCCTAACCGACCGCCCCCTGGTAGTTTCCTTCGAGGTCACGCACTCCTGCACGGCCGACTGCCGGCACTGCGACAAAGGAGGCATCAAACCGGAGCCAGCAGGCTTGCTGCAAGCGGCCGATTACCGACGCTTGCGCGCCGAACTCAAGCCCATGGCGGTACAATTGTCCGGCGGCGAGCCACTTCTGCGCAAAGACCTGGAGGACATTGTGCGCGCCGTCAAGGAACCGAGCGGCCTGCCCTACACCATCCTGGTGACCAACGGGCGGTTATTCACGGAGGAGAAGTATCTCGCCTTGCGAGCGCTGGGCGTGAACCAATTCTCCATTTCGCTGGATTTCCCCGATGAGCGCCACGACGGCTTCCGCCGGTCGCCCGGCCTCTACGCGCACCTCTCGAAGCTCGTGCCCACGCTCGCGGCGCAGGGGTTCGACGACGTGGCCCTCAACACCGCCATCACGCGCGAGAACCTGGCGTCGCTACGGGCCATTTATGAGCGCGCCCAGCAGTGGGGGGTCAGCATCTCCTACAGCGCCTACACACCCTTGCGCACCCATAGCATGGACCACTACATCCAGTCGGCAGACGAGCTGGCGTTGCTCCGCCGCACGCTCGACGATCTGCTGGCCCTCAAGGCGCAAAACGGCCGCATCGCCAATTCTTCCTGGACGCTTTCGGGCATCCACGATTTCTTCCAGCGCGGAACCATCCCCGGCTGCAAGGCGGGCCGGCGCTTTATGGTGGTAACCCCCACGGGCGGCCTGCGCGCCTGCTCGATGTTCGATGAGACTTATGCCTCGCATAAGGAAATCCTCAAGGAATGGGTGCCCAACAACGACTGCGGCGGGTGCTACGTTTCCATTCGCTCCTACCTCGACGCGTCCTTCTGGACGCTGCTGAAGGATAACCTCTCCAACCGCGTTTTCAACGGCAATAAATCGGCGAAGAATTGCTGAAGGCAGGATACGGCAGACGGGTTACCATAGAAAGGGGAAATCTGGTAGGCAAGGTCCGAAATGCTGTGACCGGCTACCTGCTGCCAGCGCATCACGAAACCAGTGATCGGTAGTTCCACCCTCAGCCATAGGATTATGATAATTTTGGTCGAGGCGGGCCTCAACCCCGGCCCGCCAATCTTAATGGCGGGCGCTATCTTCTCGCACGTTCCACCTTCGCGATCAAAGGAAGAGCAGCCAATTTCGGTCGCCCGCCATTAAGATCGGCGGCTCATGAGGACAGAGGTCCCAGCCTTTCACTCTAGCTTTTGCTCTGGGCGGGAATTACAATTGGCACTAGGGGAAGAGGTTGCCGTTCACTCCGCTATGGTTGGCCGGGAATCGCTGCTGAGATACACTTCCGCCAATCATCTGCTTGGCGTGTGAGACGCTATGGTTGGCCGGGAATCGCTGCTGAGATACACTATGGAAGCGCGGCTACGAATGGGAAGTTTGCTATGGTTGGCCGGGAATCGCTGCTGAGATACACTTGCCCACCGCGCGCACTGCCGAACATGCCGCTATGGTTGGCCGGGAATCGCTGCTGAGATACACTAGCGCCCCAGCCTGGCATTTCACATTGCCCGCTATGGTTGGCCGGGAATCGCTGCTGAGATACACTTGGAAATGCGGGGCATGGTCAACCGGCATGTCTATGGTTGGCCGGGAATCGCTGCTGAGATACACTCAGGAGACCATTCCACCGCACGCCTCTCCAGCTATGGTTGGCCGGGAATCGCTGCTGAGATACACTGCGGGCCAAGTATCAGCTTGCGCTCGACCAGCTATGGTTGGCCGGGAATCGCTGCTGAGATACACTATATCCCCCCAATATCCATGAATCTTGGGGGGATATCCCTTCCTTTGGGTCAAAAAAGCATTAATTGCGAGGGCGGATCTTCGACCCTTCGGCGTTTTTTCCCAACGTAAACCTCCATCTTTTCAAATTGGCGGTCGGTTATGGAGATCAGCCTCACCTGGCCATGGTCCGGCAGCGCTGCTTGGACTTTCTTCCGCAAGGTCTCATCGCTTTCTTCACTGGCGACGTAATGGGCATACACCGAAAATTGCAGCATGGTGAAGCCCCGCTTCAAAAGGCCGCGCCGGAAACGGGCGTACTCGAGGCGCAATTCCGGCTTATCCATGGGAAGGTCAAACATGGCAAAGAGCCACATGGCGCGATATCCTGAGAGTGCGAATTCGGATTTAGGCATCTTTTTGTAGCAGCGGATGGGTGGCGTCGCGGAAGTTTCGGAGCCGCGGCAGATAGACCTTCTCCGACTCTTCACAGATGACGGAGGCGAGCGAAGAGGCCGTGCGGTTGACCCAGTCAAAAAGCGTGCGGGCTTCCTCCTCAAATTCGTAACGTTCAAGCAGCGAAGCAAGAAGGGCGCGCTTGGCATCACGGTCCATGGGCAGGTCAGGGCCGTGCCTGTCGTAAAGGTTTACCACGGCGCGGTCCACCAGGGGCCGGAAGGGTTCCATCACGTCATCCGCCAGGCAGAAAGCGTCATAGCGGTTGTGATGATGGATTCCCAGCGAGGGATGAAGGCCGGCGGCGCAGACGGCGCGTGCAGTAATGGCACGCAAAACGGCATACCCATAGTTGAGATGGCGGTTCAGGTCATCGGCTTCCCGGTCGCGGCGGAAGCCACCGCCGAAGAGGGCGGGCCAGTAAAGGCGCGCACCCCGCCCCTCCAGATTCTCGGGGTCGCCCGACCGGACCTCGGCGGCCAGTGCCCTCAGGCCGTGGTCCTGGCCGCTCCGGTATTCCAACAATTGCGCCTGGGCTTCCAGCTTGGCCTTGACGAACTGCTGCCACAACCGCTTGCAGGTGGGCACCGAAGCCTTGGCCTGGGCGGCAAAACGCTCCGTCTGGACGGAATGCGTGACCAGAGGCAGCATCATGGCGGCGGGCATGTGTTTGGCGTCGCAGGCGATCAAAATGGCGCCCACCGCCGCCAAGCCCGGCAGGACGGCATGGGTATACGTGACTTGCGGATGAGAGACCACCACAACGGCAATTTCTTCGAGCGGAACCATGTGCGCCTCGGTGCGCGCCGGGGCTTCTTGACTCGCGGATGCCTGCTGACCCTCCTCCCCACCTTGCGCCGAGGATGATTTGCCGGGGGCGGCGGTGCTAGCCCCTGTGGGCCGAACGCCGTTCGCCCCTACCTCCTCCCCGCCTTGCGCCAATGGACCGGGAGGCGCAGCCGCGAAGCGAATCACCAGCAAGGAATTGTTGACGCTTAGATAAGCGGGCCGGTCGGAAAAGTCGATGACGCGATCACCCACAGAAACCTCCCCTTAATCATTGGCAGTCCCCAAGTCTCCGAGGGGACTTAGGCTGACTTTGCACGCGTGTAGCTTGCGCAACTTCTCAAGCGGAAAACGCAAGTAATCCTTGGAGGCAACGATTTCCTTTTTTTGCCGGGCATCGTTGATCGGCACAAGGGCGACGCGCCCCGTCGCTCCCCCCTCGATGGACGTTCCCCTCACCACGAGAAGCCGCCGTCCGTCGTGTTCACCGTCGCACTCGATGACATCTCCGGGGCAGAGAGAGAATTTGAATTGCCGGTGCGCTCCGAATTCCCTCTGCACCACGGGAACCTTGGTCCGCAAACGCCGGTACGCCTCGGCCAAAGGTACTACTACGCCGTCCCATTCCACTTCCTCCCCCTGTTCATCACGTTCGGCGAAGATTTCCAGATGGTGGTTGCTTTCGCTCGTCACGTTGCGCTGCCGAATTCCCTCGCCCAATTTGAATGTCGGGGTCTTCTTAACCACGCGAACACATTTGATGGGAATCTCGCGTCCATCGGCGGTTTTAAAGAAGGGGAGATTTCCCGGCGCACTGAATTTTTTCGGGTCACCGCCCAATTGGGCGAGTTTCGCCTCGACCATCTCCCGCACCCGGGCATCCGCGATATCCTTCACTTCAGTTTTGGAAAGTCTCTCCAGGGGCTTGCGGACGCGCACGGCCTTTTCATGGTCTTTACCGGAGTCAGGTAACGGTAGGGACTTTGAGTAAAGCGTTTCCTCATGCAGCGCTCCGCTCACCTTGCGGCTGGGGCGATGGGAAACGACAATGCAGCTAACCTGCTTGCGCACGGAATCCACAAAATCCGGCCAAGGGGCGGGCACCGGCGCAAAACGGCGCCGGCCTTGCTGAGGTGCCTGCTGGGCAGCGCGGCTAAGTTGCTGGATGGTGCTTTCGTCGGTGAGAGCGATGGCCACGGCATCGACGGCATGATGCCGGTGGTCCTCACGTGATTTGGCTACCTTGCCGCCCTGCTCCGTCGGCCCATCCCTCAGGATGCGGTTCAGCATCCATTCGTCGCGAAGGTATGCGGTCACCTGACCGGTGGTCGAGCGGACGCGGAGATTCTTTTGGGGGTCAATCTTTCCGCCGTACAGGAGACCCAGATAGTCCCCCGCCATCGTCGCGGCGTAGCGCGTGTCGTTGAGCTGGCGATCTACAAATCCCTGAAGGATATCCGCGGTGTCTGTGATCTGAAAGCGCTTCAACTTTTCGTCCGCCGTTTCGGAGTCGAAGCGGCGAACGCGATCTAGAATTGCTTGGAATCTCTCCGGCTCATTCCCGTATGCCTCATAGGGTGTCTGGTTCCGCTTGCGGTTGCGGTTTTCCTCGTGATAGCAAAGCGTCACATTGAAGAAGGAATTATCCAGCGACCGGCTGAAGGGGATAATGTGCTCAATATCGAATTGGGACTCAGGACCTACAAGTGCGCGCATGGAGATGGTCCGCTCGGGCTCGGAGTAAGGGCAGACCCATCGGCATTCGTCTGCGAGAAGGACTTTGCGGATGTCCTCCCGCGAGGGATTGGCGATACCCGCCTCAGCGATAATCCGCTCTGCCGCCCCTTTTCGGGATTTCTCGATATCGCGGTTCTTCTTCCAGTTCGCTTCGCGTTCCTTGCGGGACTTGCGCAGATCGCGTGCCAGCTCAATGCGAATCTGGCCGGGCCTGCCGTATTGCCGTACTAACGCATTCACAACCTTGCGAAGCTCGGTCAGGGTTCTTTCCACGGCCGGGTTGCGAAGGTATTCAAACGCATCATGGACGGGTGGAAGCAGCGGCATCGCCTCGCGGGCCTGGAATCGCTCGGGATAAAGCTCGCGGCGGGCCGCCGCGTAGGTCATGCCAGTCTCAAGCAGCGGGAGCAGACGCTCCATGGCTTTGCGCGAAAGGTTAAAATAATCGGGCTCGAGAGCGATGCCGGCGAATTCCTTGGCTTGTTCGGGGTCGAGTTTCCAATGCTCCTGCGCGCGGCGCAGCCGGGTCTCTTCCTTGACGATGCTGCGCACATCCTGGAGAGCTGCCTCGTGCTCGGCGGCAGACATCTCCAGCCAACGCTCGCCAAATGCCTTGTAGAATTGCGCCGTCGTTCGGTTTCCACGCAAGAGCTTTTCGCCACCGCTTTCCAGGTTGAAAACAGCGCGCTTGAGGCCCAGCAGCTTTCGAATTTGCCCGAAGGTCTGATCCCCCTTCAATTCAAGCTCGCTATCCAGTTTTGTCCGCTCTTGCGTGGTAAGATCGCGTTCCGATTCGCCCGGCAACGCCAGCCGGAGGTTGTAGAGGGATTGCAGCAGCCGGAAGCGTTGAGCGATGAAGTAGTGGCGGGGGGCGCGAGTTTCTTCGGGCTCAAGTTCGCAATGGCCCACGAGTTCGCGCGGAAAACGCAAGGGGCGCTGGTAGAAGATGGCGCGCTTTAGTTCCTTTTTTCGTGCCGGCGTGAGGAGTTCGGGATGATGCGCGGCCTGGGCATCCCAGATCCTTTCGAACTCAAGCTCGTACATGTCGCGATGGGTCCACCGTTGCCGAATCCGTCGCTCGAAGGGATTGAGCCGCACCAAGTACTCGCCCAGCGTCCGTGCTCCGCTTTCCTGCATTTTCTGGCGGAGTTCCGCAATGCTCTCTTTCACGATGCCTTCGTCCTCGCCCTTCTGCATGGGCTTCTTACGATTACTGAGGAAGCCACGACGCTGCCCCAAATGGTAAAGGGCGCGCCCCAAGTGGTGGGGCTCCAGGGATTCGTCGAGTGCCGCCGCGCGAAGGATATAGGGCATGACGTGGTCGATTTCTCTTATGCTGTTGCTTGTCCGTTTGCTTGCAAACCAGGCCGCCGCGAGGATGTTGCGGTCTAGCTGATTCAGGAATTCCTGTCTTTGTTCTGGTGTGGTAAGGTCCGCGGGTGGCAATAAGCCGAACCGCTGCAGGATATGAAAAATCGTGGTGAGGCGGCGCGCCCGCCGTGCCATCTGGCGGCGCTGCATGCGGGCACTGCGACGGGCAAGATTGCGCGATTCCTCCCGCCCGGCTTCCAGGTCGCCTTCCATTCCCGCGTCGAAAACCCGCACACCGGCGCGGAGCAGGCCGGACGGCTGGCCGTCACTCCTACTGACCATTGCCCAGCCAACCGAATTGCTGCCGAGATCAATGCCGAGGATGTAGTCGGAAGGTATCGGAGAGGTTGGCATAAATCCCCCTTGTAATCTTTGGGCAAGAGGGTATCATATCCGCAGTGTATCTCAGCAGCGATTGTCCCGGCTTATCTTAGTAAGGACTTTCGTTCGCGAGGCTCCGTTAGCAATAACAACCTCAAGTGCCCCCCGTCCCTTGGTGGGGCGCTTTTATTTTTGCAGCTAGCAAGAGTAGCGTGACCTGTACTATAGGCCGGCTGGCGCAGAGCGAGCCCAGCTCTGCGACTCACGTTGCGGGCCCTGCCCGCCGATATTTATCGTATGCCTATCTACGGACGCCATTTCGAGCCGGGCCAGTTGCAGTTTATCACCACCAGCACTTATCGGCGCAACCGGCTGTTTACGTGTCAGCGTTTCTGCTGGATGTTTGTTGAAACACTGCGCCAACTCCGGCAGGAAACGGGATTCCTCCTGATCGGCTGGGTGCTCATGCCCGAGCACTTTCACCTGCTAATCCGACCCCAGCCCGCCGAGGCGACCGTCCGCTTCATGCAGGAACTAAAAAAGCGCTCTGCCCAGCAGATTATCGCCGCTCTCGATAGGAATCGACACCATCCGCGATGCCGCGCCCTGCTGGCCCGGCTTCGGCTACCCCCTACCGTCCACAGTGATTCCTACCATCGAGTGTGGCAGAGGCGGTATGTCCCCTTTAACGTTTTCACCGAGAAAAAGCACATGGAGAAACTCGACTACATGCACCACAACCCCGTCAAGAGAAGGCTGGTCAGCTCTGCCGATCAATGGCCCTGGTCAAGCTTCCGATTCTATTATCTTCACGATTTGTCCGTCTTGAGCGTGGATCGCCTGGCTTGAGGTCCCAAGCCCGCAAGGAACGCAGGGCTGCGCTCGCCCTGCGCCAGCCTGCCAGGGGCCCAATCCCTTCGCTTATTTGGGTTTTGTCGTGAGTGGGGACGGCATGACTCTTACCTACTATGAACACAATGGAGCGACGTGGAACCATTATGAGGATCTACCGCCAAAAAGAACTCACTTTCCTAGACAGCACTGGGGCAAGGGGTTCAATTTATCTGCGTGGGTTCCATGCTACGACTGGATGCTCGGAGACGGGTACAGCAACTTTTCCACATGGGTGGCCAGCGCCAAATGAACAGTGTAACCCCTTAACCACGTGGCAAGCGGAGATTACTCTCCCGTTGTTCGCAAACGAACTTATTAGCTTGCATCACTGCAAATTAGGGCAGCTCAGATAGTTCCGTACGCGCTTCTGGATTCCGCCTAGGAAGTCCCCTTCCCATTAACTGGCCCGGTGGGGAGAGGCGTGCCGGAGGCGGGGTGGGGGGGCGACTACCCCACGCCTTGCGCCGTGGGCTACAGGACTCCGCCCGCTAAGCGGGCTGGCTGCCGACGATGCTTTTCCAAGCGCCCTTGTCCATGCCCCCGCTCCCTTTGGAACAGAGGTTACCAAAAGCGCGGGGTAGTAGGGGTACGGCTTGCCGTACCCTTTTTATTCTCATCGCGCGATCGAACCACGAAGGGAGGGTACGGCAAGCCGTACCCCTACTACCCCGCCCTACACATCCACCGGCACTTTCATACCTTCGTTGAAGCGATTGGTGAGGTTGGCGGTGGCAATGGCGAGCACCAACTCCTCGATCTGCTCGATATTGAAGAATTTGCCCAGGGTTTCGAGGTCGGCGGGCTGAATCGCTGCGGGCCATGCCGTAAGCTGCTCGGCGAACTGGATGGCCGCGCGTTCTTCCTCGGTGAAAATATCCCGGCTGGACCCTCCCGGTTCCTTCAGGGCCTGGACTTGCTCATCGGTAACGCCTTGCCGCTTCGCCGAAGCGGTATGAGCGCGGCTTCAATACACACAGCCGTTCATAATCGAGGTGCGCAGGTAAGCCAGCTCCTTGATTTTCGGATCGAGCGCCCCCGGCGCCCAGACCTGCTTGTAGAACTCCAAAAAGGGACCCAAAACGTTGGGCTTGTAGCCATCACCTTGAACATGTAAACCTCAAGGTATGCGCCACCGGCGCCCTTGACCTTTCGGTAAGCTCCGCGCATCCAATGTTTAGTGCCAATTCAGGTTGGCCGGAGGTCTTAGATGCCTGTCATCCGTGCGTGCAGTCATTGTGGGCAGAAGAACCGCATTCCCGCCAAAAATCTGACCGGCACCGCTCGTTGCGGAGTTTGTAAATCGCCCTTGACTCCCCTCGCTGAACCTCTCGAGGTCGACGATAGGTTATTCGATGAAGTCGTTCACAGTGTCCCGGTTCCCGTGCTCGTGGACTTCTGGGCGGAATGGTGCGGGCCGTGTCGAATCGCTGCTCCGGAAGTCTCCCGCACCGCGGCCGACATGGCGGGTAAGGCGATCGTGCTAAAAGTCGACACGGAAAAAAATGCTCAACTTGCGGCGCGATTCAATGTTCAGGGCATACCCAACTTTGTGATCCTCTCGGGTGGCCGCGTGGTAAAGCAGCAGGCAGGCGTGGCAAGCCACGACCAGTTGGAGCACTGGCTCCGGTCCGCGGCATCGTGAATAGCGCCATCGGCCGTCCGCCCGTGCAGTGCCATTTTGCCGCAGGGGCGTTGGCTAAGGTTTCGCTGCCCAGGGCCGATGAAATCACAGACGAGATTTTTTGGTAAGTGAGTACCTTGCGATGTCCAATCCGACGCAACCGTTCTTTCCTTTTGAATTGCGTTACCTTGTCGGGGTTGAGGCCCTCGATCGCCAGCACAAGCAGATCGTTGACCTATTGAACGAGCTGTATGGGTCGGTTACCGCCCAACAGTCCCGTGACTCGCACCTCGAACTCCTCACCCGCCTCATCAACCTCACCAGGACTCACCTCGCCACCGAGGAGCAGGTATTGCGAGCTCGCTCCTACCCGGATTACCTCCGCCATAAAGCCGCACACGAAGGATTAGCGCGTAATCTATTGGAATTTCGGGAGCAAGTCGTCAGGCGAAAACATGAGTTGACCATCGAGTGTGTGGACCTGATCAAGCTCTGGCTGCTCGACCATTTTGCCGAGTTTGACCTCGCATATGCAAGATTCTTGGGCAGTGAGAACCACCGAAGAGACCGGTAAGTAAGGAACGAAACGGGCAATTTCAGCTTACACGCAACCGCTTCGAGGAAGCGAAATCCGGCTGTTTCTTCCCCATCGATGCATGGGGAGAGGAGTCAATGCTATGAACAAAAAGATGCGCGTTCTATTCTTGGCGCTGGCACTTTCGACGTTCGCAGCGGCGGCTCAGTTGTCGCTGCGGGCCGCAAACCCTCAAGCAGCCAACCCCACTTGGGACAACCTCCAAACCCTGAGCCCGGGTCAGGAAATTCGCGTGGTGCTGAACAACGCCAGATCCTATCAAGGTGAGTTTCAGTCGGTGAGCGACAAGGGGATCACGCTTCGGCAGCCCGGAGGTGACCAGACGCTTCCGCGGCAGGACGTCCTCCGCGTTTCGTCAAAGGGGGAAAAGCACCGGGGGCGAAACGCGCTCATGGGCGCGGCCGTGGGAGCAGGCGTGGGCCTCGGCGTTGGGGCGGCTGCTGACCATTCAAGCCAAAACACTATTGTACCGCTCCACCATTGGGGCTTGGCCGTCGGGGCGCCTTTGGGTGCTTTGCTCGGCGCCGGCGGTGGCGCACTGCTGCCCACAGGTGGATGGCATGACCTCTACCGCGCTCGATAATGAGCTGCTGAACAGGAGTCAGTGCATGCAGTCTCTTCCCATATGGCTGCTGATTGCCCTTGCTGCGATAGTGCTCTGTGTCTTTGGTGTGGTCCGATTACGAGCTCGCGAGCCGTTATCTCGCGCCGAATTCACGAGAGAATTCGCGAAAAGGCTAGGATCCGCACTGCCGGGTTCGACGGTTGATATCAAGGCAGAAGGAGAACTTCGGGTCACCAACGCCAAGGGAAAGGAGTCCACCATGTTCCTTGACAATGCGTACGCGGACTACGTGCGTGATCCTAAGACACTTTCCGCCGTGATCCAGAAATATGGCGCAGGCCTGGCGGAATTTCCGGGAAGTGAGGCTGCCCTCGACCGTTCTCGAATTGTTCCCATCATTAAGGATCGGAAGTGGCTTGCGGAAATGCGAGAGTCGCTCCAGGCGCGGGGTGCGGAGCAACCGCCGGAGAATGTGTTCGACGACCTGAACGAGGAACTCGTGGTCGTATATGCGGAGGACAATCCCAAGAGCATCCGATATCTCACACCGAAAAACCTGCAAGACACGGGAGTCGCGCGCGAAGAATTGAGGGGTCTGGCGGTGGAAAATCTCCAACGACTCCTCCCGAGGATCGAGGTGCTTCCGGGCCCCCTTGTCTCCATGGTCAAGGCCGACGGGAATTACGAGGCGAGTTTGTTGCTTTTTGATGGGATTTGGTCGAGCGGGAGCGGGCAGATCAGGGTCGACGGCGATTTCGTCGTCGCCATCCCGACGCGCGATCTTCTGCTGGTTACCGGCTCGCGGAACCCGGCCGGGATTGCCAAACTGAGAGAACTGGCTGGGCGGGCGGTAAGAGAATCATCTTATCATCTGACCGATCAGCTATTCGTTTGCCGCAATGGTTCATTCACGAGGCTGCCTCTACAGTAACCCCAGGCATATGGTAGGGTGACCCTAAACGCGTAGTGCGGACCTGTTCTGTAGGTCTGATGCGCTACGCTCGCTTGTGCCCGGTAATACGTCGTAGCGGCGGGTTTACCCCGCCATTCATCACGTCGCGCACATCGCGGCGGAATGCCGATGTAGCGGCGGGTTTATCCCGCCATTATCACGTCGCGCACATCGCGGCGCTGGCGGCGTAAAGCCGCCTCTACGATCGGCCACGGCCCCTTCCCACTCCCGCCAGGGAAAGCATCGCCTTAAGCAGGGATTGATAGACCGGCACAAACTCCGCGGCTGACCGTTTGAGCGCAGTCAAATGCCGGCGGATGGTTGCCCAGTCACCGCGCACGGCGGGACCCGTCAGCGCCTGGCGCGCCCCCAACTCCGCAAAGTTTTTCGCGGTCTCGGTTACAAACTGCCGGAGCATGGGGCGGGAGATTCCGGACGGCACACCCGCCTGCTTGAGCAAGCTCATGGCTTGCGCCATCAGGGTTACCACGGTTGGGCAGACGAGAAACGCGGAAAGGTGATAGAGGGTTTTCGCCTCCGGCTGAATGGAAAAGCCAACCCCGCCCAAAAGCTTGACCCAACTTCGCGCCACGCGCAATGCCCGGCGGTCGCCCTCGAGCGCCCAAAAGCAGCCGCGCAGGTTTCGCACCCCGGCTTGGGGATTGGGCACCGTCTGATAAGGATGGAGCGAGGCGATGGCGGCGCCCCGCAATTGGAGGGGACGCAGCACGGCACTGGGCAGCGAGCCGCAGGTGTGGAGCACCACCCTGCCCTGCCAGGCATCAATTCCCTTCCCTAGTTGGGCAAGTTCGCGCGCCACGGGGGCGATGGCCGCGTCGGAAGTGGTGATCAGCAAAACCGATGCGTCCTGCAACCGGGGATCAGCCAGCCCGGTGGGTTCTCCTTTTCCAATAAACCGGACGGCCCGGCGCGCCGCAGCAGGGTTGCGCGCCGCAACGAATGCAATGGGTTCGTGCGCTTGGGCCAGTAGGCGGCCCATCGCCTGACCGATACGGCCTGCACCGATGATGGCAACGCTGCGATTTGGTTTGTGCTTCGGCATTTTCAAAACGCACGAGGTTCATCCCAGCGTGTAGTCGTCCCGCGACATAAACATTCACCACAGAGGCACAGAGACCAGAGAGAAGAGCAGTTCAAACTGCGCGGTTTGAGGGTACAGCTCCTTAACTTGTTGACCGACAGCGTTTTCTCCGTCTGCTCTCCGTGACCTCTGTGCCTCCGTGGTGAAATCCTTCTTGCGGTGGGGCCACAGGCCGCGGAGCGCAACTCACTTTTGACTTTTGACTTTCTCTTGCGACTTCGCCGCGTGCATCTTAAGTTCCTGGGGGCAAGGGAACGCCGCGGACCTTCAAAACAGCTCCGCGCTACACTCCCTTCTCCCGCAGTCCTTTGATCCGGTCGCGCAACTGGGCGGCTTTTTCGAACTCGAATTGCTTCGCCGCCTCGCGCATGCGGGTTTCGAGGGTCTTGATCAACTCCTCAAGCTGATCCCCGGTCGCCGCCTCCTCGTCCGCGCTTTCGATCGGCACGGTTACGTAATCGGCTTCGACGATGGACGCCAGGGCCATATCGACAGGCTTGATAATGCTCTCGGGGGTGATATCATTTTCCTGATTGTACTGAACTTGCTTGGCCCGGCGGCGATTGGTCTCACCGATGGCCTGTTGCATGGAATCCGTGTGCCGATCGGCGTAAAGAATCGCCTTGCCGCGCAAGTGGCGCGCCGCGCGGCCCATGGTTTGGATCAGGGCGCCGGCCGAGCGCAAATAGCCTTCCTTGTCCGCGTCCAGAATGGCCACCAGCGATACTTCCGGCAGGTCCAAGCCTTCGCGGAGCAGGTTGATTCCGATCAGCACGTCAAACTCGCCGCGCCGCAGGTCGCGCAGGATTTTGACCCGCTCCAGCGTCTCGATCTCGGAGTGGAGGTAGCGGCAGCGCACGCCCACTTCCGCATAGTACTCCGCCAAATCCTCGGCCATGCGCTTGGTGAGAGTAGTTACCAGCACGCGCTCGTTCGCTGCCGCGCGCGCGCGGATTTCCCCGAGCAAATCGTCGATCTGGTTGCGCGTGGGCCGCACTTCCACTTCCGGGTCAATCAATCCGGTGGGCCGGATGATCTGCTCCACCACTTCTCCGCCCGTCTTGGTCAACTCATAGGGTCCGGGCGTGGCCGAGATGTATATCGACTGGCCGACGCGGTGCTCAAATTCCTCGAACGAGAGGGGACGATTGTCGAGCGCCGAGGGCAGGCGGAAACCATACTCCACCAGCGTCTGCTTGCGCGAGCGGTCGCCCGCGTACATGCCGCGAAGTTGCGGAACCGTCTGATGGCTCTCATCAAGGAACATCACCGCATCCTGGGGGAGATAATCGAGGAGCGTGGGAGGAGGCTCTCCCGGCAGCCGCCCCGAAAGGTGGCGGGAATAATTCTCGATCCCGTGGCAGTAACCCATTTCTTTCATCATTTCCAGGTCGAACATGGTGCGCTGGTGGACGCGCTGGGCTTCCACGAGCTTGCCCTGCTTCTCCAGTTCGCCGCGCCACCACTCGAGTTCACTCTTGATGCGCTCGATGGCCGTGTCTTTGCGCTCGGCGGGCAAAACATAATGGGTGCGCGGATAAATCGGCAGGCGGTCGAGCGATTGTTTGACTTGACCGAAGAGCGGATCGATTTGCGCCAGGGACTCCACCTGCTCGCCCCACATCTCGATCCGATAGGCATTGTCTTCGTAAGTGGGATAAACCTCGATCACGTCGCCGCGCACGCGGAAAGTCCCGCGCCGGAAATCCACATCGTTGCGCTCGTACTGGACCTCCACCAGCCGCCGCAGGATATCCTGCCGCGAGATTTTCTGGCCCTTTTCCAGCATGACGAGCATGCCGTAATACGCTTCCGGGGAGCCGATGCCGTAAATGCAGGAGACGCTGGCGACAATCAAAACGTCGCGGCGCTCGAAAAGTGAGCGCGTAGCCGACATGCGCAGCTTGTCGAGCTCGTCGTTGATGGTCGCTTCCTTCTCGATGTAAACGTCAGCGGCGGGAATGTAAGCTTCCGGCTGGTAATAGTCGTAGTAGCTGACAAAGTATTCCACCGCGTTCTGGGGAAAGAAGTGCCGAAACTCATGGTAAAGCTGCGCGGCCAGGGTCTTGTTGTGAGCCAGCACCAGGGCGGGGCGATTGATGGCCTCCATCACCTTGGCCACGGTAAAAGTCTTGCCCGAGCCCGTAACGCCCAGCAGCACTTGGTGCTGCTTTCCGTCCTCGGCTCCATGGATGAGGTCGCGAATGGCCGCTACCTGATCGCCCCGCGGCTGGTAAGCGGAAACAAGTTTAAAGTCCATCACCCACACTCACTCTTGTGGCAGAAAGTGAAAAGACCATTATAAGGTGTGAGGTGCCAGGTGTCAGGTGCCACGCTTCTTAACACGCCCGTCCGGCAATCTGTGTTAGGATAGTAGGGCTTTCCGCGCGAAAAACTTCTTCTGGTATAGGATGGGGACTCATGGATCAAATCTGCTCACGGCAAATATCGAAATGGCTCGTCGCACTTTTGTTGTCAGGATTAGTAACGGGCGCGGCTTGGGCCCAGACGCCCACTCCCCCGATTGCCACCCCGCCTCCTGCTGTAAGCCCAACTCCCGCCGCAAGCAAGCCCGCGAGCCCTGTGGTTGAGGCCCCGATGCCACCCGATAAGGTAGTGCTCAAGGTTGGCGATAAACAATTCACCAAAGCCGAGATGGACTCCCTGATTGGGAATTTACCCCCACAAGCGCAGCGCGCCCTGGCAACCCAAGGGAAAAAACCGCTGGCGGAACAGTTTGCGCTCATCGTGATGCTTTCCCGGCAGGCGGAGACCCATCACTTGGACCAAACGCCCGAGTTTGCTCACAAGCTGGCCTTTCAAAAGCAGCAGTTGGAAGCGCAAAGTGCCTACGAAGAGATCAATCAGCAAGCTAAAGTAACACCGGAAGAGGTCCAGCAGTATTACACCGCGCATGCGGCCGACTACGACGAGATCTCGGTGCGGCAAATCGTCGTCCGCATTAAACCTGCCGCTCCTCAGGCGGGCTCTGGACCCGCGACTCCACCCACCGCCCCGGGCCTTTCTCCGGAGGAGGCGAAGGCCCGCGCCGCGGCCATCCGCAAAGAATTGGCTGCGGGCACCGACATCAAAAAAGTCATGGACGATTTCAAGGCGCCCGGTGATGTGATCATCGAAGCCGACCCCCGCAAAATTCGCCACGGAGGTATGCGCCCGGAAATGGAAAAGGTAGCATTTGCCCTAAAAGATGGCGAGATCTCTGAACCGATGGATGTCCCCCAAGCGCTGGTTTTCTTTCAGGTGACCGGCCATAGCCGCGCCGATTTAAAAGACGTCACCCCGGAAATCGAAAAGAACTTGCGGCAACAAAAGGTTGACGCCGCCATGGCAGAGGTCAAAAAGAGTGCCGCCGTGTGGATGGACGACCAGTACTTCGCCGCCCCACCCAAACCGCAAGCTGGGCCCAGCCTGGGCCCACCGGTCGTTAATGGGCCGCCGAAACCTTGAGCCCGGCGAGACACAAAACGGGAAAACTCATTTAGAAAATTGAAGCTTCGCTGCGGAGGTGAATTTCCATTTGAGAACTGGGAGAGGATTCGTAGAGCGAAAGACCTCGAGATTCTTGCTTGCACTTTGTTGGCCCTTCTCGACCGTGTTCTTCATGGGGTTTTCAACAAGCTCTGTTGAAAAGTTTGTGGAAAAGTAACCTCAGATTAAGGTAAGGTTAAAATCTTGAATGGGTTTTAACCCTTTGCACCAACCTGATGCAATCGTTGTAATGCAAAAAAAACGTGCCCTCCCGCAGATCCTTCCCCCCTGGCTATAGAAATGCTCGCAGCGACTATCTATTACTTTTTTTTCGTGATTTCCACAAGGACAAATGCAACCCCTTCAATAACTTGCCAATAATATACTTATAATGGGCGGGTATTTCCTACCTACATTAGCGGCTGGGGCTTTTTGAGTTTGACCTCGAAGACCTGGTTATCGTTTTCCAGTTGCAGTTGTTTGCCATACGTCTGGTGCCCAGGCTCGGTGACCGTTAAAACGATCGTGCCTTTGTTGATGCCGACAAATTTGTAGCGGCCCTGGGTATCGGTCTTGGCGTTGTAAAGAATTTTTTTCGCCTTCCCAAACCTCGATAGGTCGCCAGGCTCCGTGAATTGCAGGGTTAGGTGCGCTTGGCTGATGGGTTGTCCGGTGTCGGCTTCTTTCACGAGCACAATCATATTGACAGTTTCGCTGCTCGGCTTCCCGGCCTGCGCATGGGCGAGGCGGATGAAGCCGTTGCAGAGCACCAAGCTGGTGGAAACCCACGCCGCCACGAAGAGTTTAGTGCGCAGGGATGAAGACATGGGATAGGACCTCCTCGTTATATGTTGGCTGCGTCTTTTTCCACGGAAGCGGCCGGCTTCACCGAATCCCCCACCCACTGAAGATAATGTCGCGAGCCCTCGATGATCGGCAGGCAGATAATCTCCGGGGTATGATAACTGTGCAGCTTGGAAATGGCCGCCTTGATTTCCGGAAACAACTCACGGGTGCTCTTGATGAAAAGCTGATACTCCTGATCGTGGGCGATTTTCCCTTCCCAGCGATAGATGGACTCGAGGTGCTGGGTAATGTTGACGCAGGCGGCGAGCTTGCTCTCCACCAAGTGCTTGGCGATCTTGCGGCACTCCTTCTTGCTCGCCACCGTCACCAGGATGACGACCTTGTCGGTCACAACTCCTCCCTGCGGCCAGGCCTGGGCCGGAAGATCAAGCCGTTGCACAAAACCTGCCACTGAAGATACAATGAGCGGAGCATGAGAAGCAACCCCTTGAAGGGGGAGTGGGTAATTTTGCTGTAGAGGCGGCTTCACGCCGCTATGGGGCGAGGTAAACTCGCCGCTACGACTTTCCGAGTTCTAGCCTGCGAGCCATGAACGATTCGAATTCTGACCATACCGCGCTCTACCGTAATGGCATCCTGGTGCTGCTTCTCTTGTCGGTGGCCCTCATTGTCCATAACATCTTCGGCCAGAACGGATACTTGGCCTTGCGCCACCAGCAAAAAGAGCTCCAGACGCTTCAGCAAAAGATCCGGCAGATCCAACAGGAAAATGAGCAGTTGGATAAAGAGAACCGGGCACTGAAGTCAAACCCCGCCGCCGTCGAGCGCCTGGCCCGCGAGCAGATGCACCTGGCCAAACCCGGCGAGAAAATTTACACGCTCCCCGATAGGGCCCCTGCCCATCAACTACCTCCCGCCGGCAAGGAAACTTCTCCCCAACCGTGAAATCTGATAATCTGATTTTATGGCAAAGACGACCATCAGCGTTACCGACGCGGCGCGCAATTTCGCTGATTATGTTAATCGCGCCCATTATCAGAAGGCCACTTTTGTGCTGCTTAAGAATGGCTCCCCTTTTGCCCGTCTGGGCCCGGAGAATGAGAAGGTTTGCCTGGGGCGCGAACTGGCCGAGGCGCTTGCCGAAACCACATTACCCGCCGACGAAGCAAAAGCGTGGCGTCGTGACTTGCATCGCGCCCGCACGGCCTTAAAAGCGCCCACTGACAAATGGCAATAATCCTCGATGCCGATGTTGTGATTCGTGTTTACGACCTCATCGTGGCAGCGACAGCTCTAGAACGCGGCAGCAGTGTGGCCACCTTCAACAAGCGCCATTTTGCCCAGGTCAAGGGATTGACGATCATAGAACCTAAGTAGGCCGATCCTTCGCTCCACACCTCCCCGGGCGCGGGCATACAGCCTGGAATGACCCACCTGCCATGAAAATCCATGTGCCCAGAGCACCGTGGGCTGCGGCGGCTCGACGCAGTCCAATACGCTTCGCGCGTTTTCGTTTATTGCTCGTCCCCGAATGGCAAGGAAAAGCCGCGGACCTAAAAAACAGGCGCTACACCTGCTCCGCCCTACCGCATCACGCCTTCGACGGGGCTGGAGGCCGTGGCGTAAAGCTTCTTGGCCATGCGGCCGGCGAGGAAGGCTTGGCGGCCTGCCAGCACCGCATGCTTCATCGCTTGCGCCATCAGCACGGAGTCCTGGGCGCCGGCAATGCCGGTGTTCATCAGCACGGCGTCCGAGCCCAACTCCATGGCGAGGGCGGCGTCGGAAGCGGTGCCCACCCCCGCATCGATAATCAAGGGGACCTGGGTAATCATTTCGCGCAGAATTCGGATGTTGGTGGGATTCTGGATGCCCAGCCCCGAGCCGATGGGGGCGCCCAGCGGCATCACCGCCGCGGCCCCCGCGTCAATCAAGCGCCGCGCCGAAATCAGGTCATCATTCGTGTAAGGCATCACCACAAAACCTTCTTTGGCGAGCGTCTCCGTGGCGGTAAGCAGCTCGAAGTTGTCCGGGAAGAGGGTCTTTTCATCGCCAATCACCTCCAGCTTGATCCAGTTGGAAAGCCCCACCTCCCGCGCCAGGTGCGCGGTGCGGATGGCATCGTCGGCGGAGTAACAGCCTGCGGTGTTGGGTAGGATGAAGAGTTTTTTGCGGTCGATGAAGTCGAGCATGGACTCTTTGCTGCGGTCGGTCAGATTCACGCGCCGCACCGCGACGGTGACGATCTCCGCCCCGGAAGCTTCGTGCGCCCGCGCCATCTCCTGAAAGCTGCGATACTTTCCCGTGCCCACAATCAGGCGCGAGTGAAATTCCCTTCCCGCAATCCGCAGGACGTCGTTTTCCATTTTTTGCACCTCGCCCTCGATTCTAATCGGCGGTCGGAGAAAATGCAATTGACCCGCTGGATCCGTGCAACGAAAGAAAAGGGCGCTGGAATCCCGCGAAGAGTATATGATGTGGGGCAGTTGGGAGCTGGCACTCAAATACCACTTGGCCCCTCCGGAGGCAGCCATGCGCCGCACCCGCTTTATGAGCTTTCTGTTTTTCGTTTGGGCGATCGCGTTCTTCTTCATCCCCGACTTTCGCCAGAGCTTCCAAGTGCCGCTGATGAGCGCCGCCCACTGGTCCCGGTTTGTGGTAAGAGGCCGGTTGCCCGATAAGATGCTTGAGCACACCGCCAAGCTCGCTGAGCAGGGCCGCGATGCCCGGACGCTGGCGTTTGTAGCGCTGCGTTACCCCATCGGCGCGGAAGGCGCTCGCCTGGCGGACGAGGCTGTCGCCTTGGACCCGCAATACACGTGGATTTACTACAGCCTGATCCGTGCTTATCGGGAGAAGGCTAATCCCGTCTCTGACCAATGGTCCGCCAAACTCCAGGCCTGGGACCCCGGCAATGCCATCCCGTACTTCGTGGCCGCAGAGGGGATTTGCTACAAGAAGCGCGACCAATGGCCGCTACCCGAGCAGTTCGAGGCCCTGGCGAACGAAACCGAATGGCGGCAGGCGATGCAGAAGGCCTTTACCGCATCGCGCTATGACTCGTACGCCATGCGCCGATTCAACCTGGAGCGGTCGTGGCTGATCGAGCACCGTCTGGCCCGCGCCGACATCCTGGTGTCGTCGGTGGCAGGCTATCCCATCCCGAATCTCCTGAACATCCGCAATTACGACAATTTGCTGGTGAAGGAGCTGGGCAAGGACGCGGAAGAGGCCAAGAAACTTCCCCAGGCCCTCAACGACTACTGGAGCGTCGCACACTTCGGTGAGCGCATGCAACTCTCGGGGATTGACTTCTCCGAGAAACTGGTCGCGGCCGCCGTCCAATTCGATGCCTATGACCGCCTGGTCCCTCTCCTGCGTCAAATGCACCGCACGGACGAGGCGGCTACCGTCGAATACGCGCGGGCACAGATGAACCAACAGTTGGCGATGGGAAGGGATCCTCTCGCGCAGATCAGCAACTACAATTGGGGCGCTTTAATGGTCAACCTGTTCGCAGGCCTGACCGTGATCTTCGGCCTGTTCACGCTGCTCACGGTGGCATACGTCAACGCCAAACAATGGGTCCGCCCGGAGAAGAAAGGCCGAATCTTCCAATTCCTGACGGTGGCCGAGAATTACCTGCCGATCCTGTTCTTTCTTGCCTGCCTCGGCCTCTACATCAGTTATTACCCGTTCGCCCAAAACTTCCACCACTACCTCACGGCGAGCGGCGACATCCACGATCTGGGGCCGTTCCGGTATAACGTGTATCCCGCGCTCGGGTTTGGGCCTAGGCATCAGGTCCTGGGCTTCGAGAATCCCTTCCGCCACTACGCTTTCTACGCCGTGGCCGGGCTGGCTGTGGCGATCCTCTACGATGTGCTGGTCAAGCGCCGGCAGCAGCAAGCGTAACATGCACCGCGCTACACCTCACCCGGACCGCACCGCTGGAAAAGCCGCCCCGATCAATCGGGGCGCTACGTGCCCTTGGAGGCCTGCTGGGGGCGGTTGAGCGCGTCGAGGAAACGGGGGAAGGCCTTTTTGTAGGTCCGGTGATTTTCCCACCCGCGAAAGTCCCCGATCACTTTGCTCACCACATCGGCCTTGCGGGGGTGATCCCATCTCTCGAAGAGGTAATCGTCAATGCGGATGGGGAAGAGCACATTCTTATGTTCGCGGTCTTCCTTCTGCAAGGCGCGCTCGATTTCGCGAATGACGGGTGGGCTTTCGAGCGAATGCCTGGAGCAGATCACCACCAGCTTGTCGTAATGCCGGGTGGCGGTGTCAATCTCACCCCACACCGGTTCACCCCACTTGGCATTTTCGTCAAACTTCCAACAGCGGACGCTCTTCGCCTGTAAGTCAGCATAAAGCCGCTGGGCGAAATCCTTATCTTCTGGGCGTGGGTTACTCACCTGCGGCGGCGAGCACCTTGGCTTCGAGAAGCGGGGCAATGAAGAATCTACCCTTCCTACGGAGGGATTGAATTTCCGGCTTGAGGGCAGGAATCTGACCTTCCCGCTTAGCCCGCAGGAGGATCCCGAGCACGCCGATCACCTGAAGCCCCGCCTGGGCAGCAAGTTCCCGGCCTTCCTGCTCATCGATCATCACCACGTCGGCGTGCAAATCAACAGCCAGGGCAATGGCTTCGGCTTCGCCACGGTGCAAATGCAAGGAGAGGAGGCTGAGAAGAGGGGACGCTGACGGTGAGGCGCGTCTTACCCACCCCTTGTCGAGCACATCCTGAATCGCCGCCAGCGCCACCGGGTCGGGATGGGCGCCTAATTCTTTCGAGACGGACTCAGGGATCCAGATTTCCGAGAACTGTGATTTGAGGAGGTCAAGGCGCCCGATGACTGCCAAATTGGAAATGGGAGAAGTGTTACTTACGGCGCGCATAGTCGAGGTCTTGTGTTAGCTCATCTTCCGTATAGTGTCGCGGAATGTCGCGCTGGGCCACAAGGTCGGCAAAGGCGAAACGAGACACTTCCGCGAACTCGCTGGCCTTGCCAAAAGAGAGAATCCCGCGAGCATAGAGAGCGACCGCAAGCTCGGTGCGCAGGCGAGGCACAACCTCCGGCGCCGGCAGCCGGAGACTCTGGGCAATGGACTCGGGGATGTCGAGATGAAACGTCATAAACTCCTCTCCATCAGCAAACGACCGGCGCTCTACGCTTCCCGCGCCAGCAGGACCAAATTGGGCAGAACCTTGTCGCCAAAAATTCGACGCCGCCGAGCCGTAGCGTCAGGCCAGCGAATCGGGCGTTTGCGCCTGGTCGCCGGTTCCACCTCCAACGCCGTTTCCAGTTCGTGGACGCCCTGGAAGAATTTCCGACGCTCCCGAGGCGGCAACACCTTCACCTGCTCCAATACTTCGTTCGCGCTCATGGTCGAAAATTACCACGGACCGGGCGCGCTGCGCAAGTTCGGCTTTGGCAACGGACAACTGACGACTGACAAGAGAAGTTCACAGTTGACAGTCGACGGTTAACGGTCAATGCGTTCTTGATTTTTACTATGAACTGTAAACTATGGACTGTGAACAGTTCTCTTGAATTCTGGATGATGAACAGAAATCGGGCCAAAGCGAATTTGTCCCCCATCGAAAACAAAAAGCCGCGGACCTACAAAACAGGTCCGCGCTTCGCTTGCTTTGTGCGCGAGGAGAAAGAATTCCATGAGCGTCTGCAGTACATGCACCTAAATCCAGGGAAGAAAGGGCTGGTGAAGCGGCGGGAGGATTGGCGGTGGTCGAGTTACAACAATTTCGCTTTGGACAAGGCAACGGTGGCGGCGTGCCACGCACCGTACGGTGCATGGCGTGTCCCATCCAGATGGATGGCGTGCGATTGCCCTTGGGGTATCGCGCATGAGAAAAGCCGACGGTCAGAAAAACGCTGACCGTGGCTACCCGCTTTCTTCCACATTCCCCGCGTCCCCTAAAGAAAAACCTAATCGCTTAGGATTTGTGGTAAGATTCCCTGGTGCCGACAGTGCTAAGATTTGACGGGCTGCGGGTCGTAATCTATCCCAACGACCACCGACCCGCTCATGTCCATGTGATCGGAAGCGGCCGCGAAGCGGTATTCAAGTTGAACTGTCCGGCGGGGCCGGTTGAGCTTCGGGAAAACTACGGATTCTCACGGCGGGAAACTACACCTCTCCAAGCCGTGTTGACGGAACACTTGGAGGAGCTATGCCGGGCATGGGAGGAGATTCATGGCGCACGATGAAAATTTCGAACGGGCGAATCAGCGGGCTAGGGACGTTCAAGCGTCCATTCCCCGGGCCGTCTCGGCGCGTTACGACCGCAAAACCGGGCACATTGTGATTCATCTCAGTTCCAACCTGATTCTGAGTTTCTCCCCGCGGGACGCGCAAGGACTCGAGAACGCCAAGCCCTCGCAGCTTGAAGAAATTGAGGTCAGTCCATCAGGCTTCGGAGTTCACTTTCCCAAGCTCGATGCCGATCTCTACGTACCAGGACTCCTGGAGGGTTTCCTCGGTTCGAAAAGCTGGATGGCTTCGAGGCTTGGTCAGGTGGGCGGCCAATCCCGCAGCCGCGCCAAGAGGGCGGCCTCCAAAGCCAATGGAAGGCTGGGAGGTAGGCCCAGAAAGGCACTTGCACTTTAGCGCCGTTCAACTCCACCGAGCGGGGCCACGGTCAGTGCAGTTCTGAGCGGGGGTTCTTCTTGCGGTGGTCGAGTTACAACAATTGTGCTTTGGACAAAGCGACGGTGGCTGCGTGTCCCATGCAGATTGATTCCGTGCGATTGCCCTTGGGGTATCGCGCATGAGAAAAGCCCGCGGTCAGAGAGACGCTGGCCGTGGCTACCCGCCGCTGGAAAAGCCGCAGGGCCGGAGAGCAGGCCCTGCGCTACCCGTCAAAACCCAGCCTATTGCACGGTCAGCTTCGCCGTGCCGCTGACGCTCCCGGCCGTGGCCGTAATGGTGACGGTTCCCTTGGCGATGGCCAAGGCCAGTCCGTGATTGCTCCAATCGTTGGTAATCTGCGCCACGGTTGGATTCGACGAACTCCAGGTCACCGAGGCAAGCTGCTGCGTACTGCCGTCGCTGAAGGTGCCCGTGGCGATAAACTGCTGCGTTCCCCCCGGAGACAAAGTAACCGTTCCAGGCGTGATGGCAATCGACTCGAGGTTCGGCGGAGTGAACGTGGCCGGTTCGTACAGCTCCGCACTGGATTGGAGAACTCCGCCCGCCATCAGCACCATGCCGTTGGTCAGCAGCGCCGCCACGTCCCAGTTGCGCCCGGCGTTCATGTTGGCGGTGAACGCAAACGTCCCGGTCAAAGGATCGTACAGCTCGGCACTGGCCAGGATTCCGGCGCCAACCCAGCCGGTATTGTTCATGCCGCCTGCGATCAGCACCATGCCGTTGTTCAGCAGCGTCGCCGTGTCGAGGGTGCGCGGGGTGTTGAGGCTGCCGGTAGGGGTGAAGGTCCCGGTCGCGGGATTGTACATCTCCGCACTGGCGAGGGCACTGCCGCTCAAGTTATTGCCGCCCGCCATCAGCACCGTGCCGTCGTTCAGCAGCGTTGCCGTATGAGAGGCGCGCGCGGTGTTCATGCTGCCGGTGGTGTACGAGAAGGTCTCGGTGGCGGGATTGTACAGCTCCGCGCTGGCTAAGGCATTGCCGCTCGAGTCACCGCCGCCCGCCAACAGCACCAGGCCGTTGTTCAGCAGCGTGGCGGTATGCGAGACGCGCGCGGTGTTCAGGCTGCCGTTGGTGTAGGAGAAGGTCTCGGTCGCGGGATCGTAGAGCTCGGCAGTGGCTAGGTCAATGTAGGGAGTGCCGTTGCCTTCAAAGCCGCCCGCAATCAGTACCTTGCCGTTGTTCAGCAACGTCGCCGTCGGCCAGGAGCGCGCGATGTTCGGGCTGCCGGTGGTGTAAGAGAAAGTCCCGGTCGCGGGATTGTACAGCGACGCACTGCCTAACCAAACGTCCGTGTAAATCTGGCCCACAATCAGCACCATGCCATTGTCAAGCAGCGTCGCCGTGTTGATTGACCCGACGGCGGCGTTCAGCTGGCCGGTGGTAAGGGTGAAGGTCCCGGTCGCGGGATTGTACAGCTCCGCAGGTTGTTGGGGTGTGTTGGGGCAACAGCCGCCCGACACCAGTGCCATCCCATTGTTCAGCAGCGTCAACGGCGGCTCAGCATAGTGCTCGCCGTCCAGGCTGCCGGTCCAAACGAACGTTCCGCCGGCCGAGACGGTCAAGGTGGTCGAGCCGTTGATCGTTCCCACAGCCGCCTCAATCGTCGTTTGCCCTGCCGCAACGGCGCTCGCGAGCCCCGTCGCGCTAATCGTCGCCACGCCCGTAGCCGAGGAACTCCACGTCGCGGTGCTGGTCAGATTCTGCGTGCTCCCGTCGCTATACGTCCCCGTGGCCGTGAACTGCTGCGTAGTCCCCGGGGCGATGGAAGGATTCGCCGGGGTCACCGCGATTGACACCAGCACTGGGGCCGTCACCGTCAGCGTGGTCGAGCCGGTAATGCTGCTCAGGGTCGCGCTAATCGTCGAGGTACCCGCTTTCACCCCTTGCGCCAAACCTCCCGCGGCGATCGTCGCCACACCCGGCGCCGAGGAACTCCACGTCGCGGTGGTCGTCAGATTCTGCGTGCTCCCATCGCTATATGTCCCCGTGGCCGTAAACTGCTGCGTGTTCCCCGCGGCGATGGAAGGATTCGCGGGCGTCACCGCGATCGACACCAGCACCGGCGTCACCGTCAGCGTGGTCGAGCCGGTAATACTGCTTAGCGTCGCGCTGATCGTCGAGGTCCCCGCTTTCACCCCTTTCGCCAGTCCTCCCGAGCTGATCGTCGCCACACCCGGCGCCGAGGAAGCCCAGGTCGCCGTGCTGGTCAGATTCTGCGTGCTCCCGTCGCTGTATGTTCCCGTGGCCGTGAACTGCTGCGTCGTCCCCACGGCAATGGAAGGATTCGCCGGGGTCACGGCAATCGACACCAGCGCCGGGGCCGTCACCGTCAACGTGGTCGAGCCGGTAATACTGCCCAGCGTGGCGCCGATCGTCGAGGCGCCCGCTTTCACCCCTTTTGCCAAACCTCCCGTGGAGATCGTCGCCACACCCGGCGCCGATGAAGCCCAGGTTACCGTGCTGGTCAGATTCTGCGTGCTCCCGCCGTTATACGTCCCCGTGGCCGTGAACTGCTGCGTAGCCCCCACGCCAATGGAAGGATTGGCCGGCGTCACGGCAATCGACACCAGCGCCTCAACCATGAATCCGTTGGCCATAACCGCTTGCTGCGCGCCTGTCGCGACGGTCACGGTCCGTGCACCCTGTACCGAGGCGGGATCGAGGGAAATCTGCGCGGTAAGCGTGGTGGGGGTGGTGACGGTTACGGGCCCCGACGCGCCTTCGGCCGCTCCGCCTACCGATATTCCCGCTCCGAAATTCGCTTGCGTCACGCCTGGCACGAAATTCGTGTATTGCCCCACTAAAAGCACGGACATGGTTTGCCCGGCTAACGCCAGGGCGGGGGACAAGGAAACAATTTGCGCAGACGGATTAACCGTCAGGGCCGAGGCATTGCCGCTCAAAAAGGCGACGCCGGTCGAAGTGCTGCCCGCGATCGAGACGTTGTAAGTGGTCGGCGTGGAAACCCCAATCGCCGTAGGAATCTGAAAGGTCACGCGGCGCACCGTGCCCAGAATGGTCGTGACCGCGCTGGCAGTGGCGGTCACGCTCGCTCCGCTTGACCCGGAGGGCTGAAGCGTGACCGTGACGTTCGAGGCGGGAATGACCCCGGCGGGGAAACCGGAGCCAGTGACGTTGACACTCGTGATGCCGGCTTGACCGGCCGTGGGCGAAGTCGTCGAACTGAGGGTCACTTTGGAGGACGCCCAGACAGAAGAGGCTGCAATGAATAGCCCGACCAGAAGAAAAAGTAACGCGACCGCGCGTCTCACCGCGCGGCGCGCAAAGGCGCCAAGACCTGCGAAACCTTGGGGCTGGGGAATCATCGAGTCCATAGCTAGCTCCCTCCCGACGACCTGCGGCCGTCGCAGCAGAGGTGGTGAGCAAGTGTAGCGCAGACCTCCGCCTTTTGAGGTCTGCGGTTCTTCCCTTGACTCACGCTCCCGAACTTGAGGGCAAGCGTCCCTCGTGGAGATTTGTGGTTTTGGCAAAGTAAGAGCCGCGGACCCCAAAAACGGGGGTCCGCGCTACACCTCACCCGGCGCGCACCACTGGAAAAGCCGCAGGGCCGGAAAGCGAGCCCTGCGCTACCAGTCAAAAGCCTATTGCACGGTCAGCGTCGCCGTGCCGCTGACGCTCCCGGCCGTGGCCGTGATGGTGGCGGTTCCCTTGGCGATGGCCAGGGCCAAGCCGTGATTGCTCCAATCGTTGGTGATCTGCGCCACGGCCAGATTCGACGAGCTCCAGGTCACCGAGGCAAGCTGCTGCGTGCTGCCATCGCTGAAGGTGCCCGTGGCGATAAACTGCTGCGTTCCGCCGGGGGACAAAGTGGACGTTCCGGGCGTGATGGCAATCGACTCGAGGTTGGGCGGAGTCAGCGTAGCCGCTTCGTACAGCTCGGCACTGGCTAAGATACCGCTGGAGTTTGCGCCGCCCGCAACCAGCACCAGGCCGTTGTCCAGCAGCGTCGCCTTGTGATAGCTGCGCGCGGTGTTCAGGTTGCCGGTGGACGCGAAAGTCCCCGTGGCGGGATTGTACAGCTCGGCGCTGGCTTGGAAGCCGACGGGTGCCCAACCACCGCCGCTGTTCGCGCCGCCCGCCATCAGCACCATGCCGTTGTTCAGCAGCGTCGCCGTGTGCCAGTCACGCGCGGTGTTCAGGCTGCCGGTGGGCGCGAACGTCCCGGTGGCGGGATCGTACAGCTCCGCACTGGCTAGGACACCGGTGGAGCCAATGCCGCCCGCCATTAGCACCATGCCGTTGTTCAACAGCGTCGCCGTGTGCACGTAACGCGCGTTGTTCAGGCTGTCAGTGGGGGTGAAGGTGCCGGTGGCGGGGTCGTAGAGCTCCGCACTGGCTATGTAAGGGGGGGAAACGACGGAGCAGTCGTTGCAGCCGCCCGCAATCAGCACCATGCCGTTGTTCAGCAACGTCGCCGTGTGAAAAGCGCGCGCGTTGTTCAGGCTGCCCGTGGGGGTGAAAGTCCCGGTGGCGGGATTGTACAGCTCCGCACTGGCTGTGGAACCGCAGTCGCCGGCATCGCAGCCTCCCGCAATCAGCACCATACCGTTGTTCAGCAGCGTCGCCGTGTGCGCCCAGCGCCCGGTGTTCAGCTCGCCGGTATAGGTGAAGGTTCCGGTGGTGGGATTGTACAGCTCTGCGCTGGCGTACCAATTGATGGAGGGGTTAATGCCGCCCGCAATCAGCACCAAGCCGTTGTTCAGCAGCGTCGCCGTGTGGGCGTTGCGCGCGGTGTTCATGCTGCCGGTAGCGGTGAAACTCCCAATGGCAGAATTGTACAGCTCCGCACTGGCTATGGCAGTGCCGGCGACAAAGCTAGTGGAATTGCCCCCGGCAATCAGCACCATGCCGTTGTTCAGCAGCGTCGCCGTGTGGGTGTTGGTCGCGGTGTTCAGACTGCCGGTCAAAGTAAAGCCTCCGACGGTCAGGGTTGTGACGGTCAAAGTCGTCGAGCCGTTGATCGCGCCCATGGCGGCCTCAATCGTGGTTTGCCCTGCCGCAACGGCAGTCGCGAGCCCCGTCGTGCTAATCGTCGCCACACCTAGAGCCGAGGAACTCCACGTCGCGGTGCTGGTCAGATTCTGCGTGCTCCCGTCGCTATTCGTCCCCGTAGCCGTGAACTGCTGCGTCGCCCCCACGGCAATTGAAGGATTTGCAGGCGTCACGGCGATCGACTCCAGGACCACAGCGGCCACCGTCAGCGTGGTCGAGCCGGTAATACTGCTCGTTGTCGCGCTGATCGTCGAGGCGCCTGCTTTCACCCCTGTCGCCAGTCCTCCCGCGGTGATCGTCGCCACACCTGGCGCCGAGGAAGCCCACGTCGCGGTGCTGGTCAGATTCTGCGTGCTCCCGTCGCTATAGGTCCCCGTGGCCGTGAACTGCTGCGTATTCCCTGCGGCGATGGAGGGATTCGCCGGGGTCACCGCGATCGACACCAGCACCGGCGTCACCGTCAGCGTGGTCGAGCCGGTAATACTGCTCAGCGTGGCGCTGATCGTCGAGGCGCCCGCTTTCACCCCTTTCGCCAGTCCTCCCGCGGTGATCGTGGCCACACCCGGCGCCGACGAACTCCACGTCGCGGTGCTCGTCAGATTCTGCGTGCTCCCGTCACTGTATGTCCCCGTAGCCGTGAACTGCTGCGTCGTCCCCACGGCAATGGAAGGATTCGCCGGGGTCACCGCGATCGACACCAGCGCCGGGGCCGTCACCGTCAGCGTGGTCGAGCCGACAATACTGCCCAGCGTGGCGCTGATCGTCGAGGCGCCCGCTTTCACCCCTTTCGCCAGCCCTCCCGTGGTGATCGTCGCCACACCCGTAGCCGACGAACTCCACGTCGCGGTGCTGGTCAGATTCTGCGTGCTCCCGTCGCCGTATGTCCCCGTGGCCGTGAACTGCTGCGTAGCTCCGACGGCAATGGAGGGATTCGCCGGGGTCACGGCAATCGACACCAGCGCCTCCACCGTGAATGCGTTGGCCAGAACCGCTTGCTGCGCACCTGTGGCGATGGCCACGGTCCGGGCGCCCTGTGCCGAGGCGGGATCGAGGGAAATCTGCGCGGTAAGCGTGGTGGGGGAGGTGACGGTTACGGGCCCCGACGCCCCTTCGGCCGCTCCGCCTACCGATATTCCCGCTCCGAAATTCGCTTGCGTCACGCCTTGCACGAAATTCGTGTATTGCCCCCCTAAAAGCACAGAGAGGGTTTGCCCGGCTAACCCCCGGGCGGGTGACACGGAAACGATTTGCGAAGGCGGATTAACGGTCAGGGCCGAGGCATTGCCGCTCAAAAAGGCGACGCCGGTCGAAGTGCTGCCCGCGATCGAGACGTTGTAAGTGGTCGGCGTGGAAACCCCAATCGAAGTTGGAATCTGAAAGGTCACGCGGCGTACCGTGCCCAGAATGGTCGTGACCGCGCTGGCAGTGGCGGTCACGCTCGCTCCGCTTGACCCGGAGGGCTGAAGCGTGACCGTGACGTTCGAGGCGGGAATTACCCCGGCGGGAAAACCGGAGCCAGTGACGTTGACACTCGTGATGCCGGCTTGACCGGCCGTGGGAGAAGTCGTCGCACTGAGTGTCACTTTGGCGGACGCCCAGACCGGAGAGGCTGCAACGAATAGCCCGACCAGGAGAAAAAGCCACGCGGGCGCGCGTCTCACCCCGCGGCGCTGCAAGGCGCCAAGACCTGCGAAACGTTGGGGCTGGGGAATCATCGAGTCCATAGCTAGCTCCCTCCCGACGACCCGCGGTCGCCGCAGCAGAGGTTGTCAGTTCGACAGGGCCGAGGCTGGGTTGTGTCTGCCCTCGGTCAACGTATTGCCAATCGAAGCGGTATCAGCCGCGATGGGCGGTCCGATATTTTCTGGCCCGAACTCCGAGCATTCCCAGCAAGGCCAAAGCCAAAAGGCAAAGGGTGGTCGGCTCAGGACTGGTAATGGCGTTGAGCGTACCCAAGTCGACTCCCGCCACGAGGTACGATCCGCTGGAGGGCAACAAAGTGAACGATAGCGTCGGGTCCACGACGAAAGTTCCCGACGAGCCGTTAGTAAGGGACAATATGCTCGGATTGAGGGTCGCGCTGAACACCACCTGGGTGAAAAGCAGGCTGTCCGCCACCTGCGCGGAAGTGTCCGTCCCCGGCGCCAGGTTGCCGAGATCAAAGGTCAAGACGGTGCTATTGCTTTCGGTGGCCGTGAGCACGACATTGTCAAAAGTCACGTTGTTGGCCACCGGGAAAAAGCCCAGGTTGTTGCTGCCCGTGAAGTTGTTGACCGTGAAGTCGTTTATGCCCAACGAGAGATTATTGAACTCAATATCGCCCACCGGGATGGTGCCCGCCATCGTAGCGATGGGAAACATGGCCCAGAACATGGCAAGAACTAGAGTGGAGAAAAGATGCTTCATGTTACGCTTCCTCCTCACGCGACTCGGGGACCCGTCCCGAGGTCAGCGGTCTTTTGCGAGATGCCCCCTGTCTGCAATGGTCCGATGTGGTTTTCGCGGATGAGCGCCTCAGCGACCACAGAAGGCACCGGTTCTTTCTGGAGTGAAACTTTCGCAGCCTTAAGCTGCCACCTCTCCAACCGGCGATTTGGATACCAATATGCCAACCGGTTTACACCTGTTCGAGAATTAAAGCAATGACGGATGTCAATTTTTAAAGATCTATTTTCAGTAGGGGGGCGCGATTTGGGACAATGTGTCCCTTTTCCTGACCCCTACGAACTGCGCAGTACCTTCTGCGCACTGTCCCACAGCCCCCGCAGCCGACACGGCATGTTATAATCGCCGTCGCGCAAAGGTACGCGACGCTGATGCGTTTTTCCCTCCGAATCCCCTTCTCAATTGGCGCACCGATTCTGGCAGTGGTGCTTCTGCTTTTGACTGCGGCAAACCCTGCAAGTATCGCGCGCAGCGCAGACTTGATGGGTCGGTCTGCGGTTCGTGCCCGATTGACCACGGAAAGCCCACGGGGTCGTGGCATGGCCATCCTGGCCATGACGGCCCACGGGCGGGACGCCCGTGCCACGGCGAGTAGCGCTATGCTCGCTGCCAGCCAAAATCCGCCCGCGGCAAGCCCTGCCTCTACGGCGGAGGAGGCCTGGAGCGAGGCAGCGGGAGCGCTGGCAGGAAAGATCCTCGACCACATGGCTTCAGGCAACGCGTTGGCACTGACGGTAAAAAACATTTCCTCGCTGGGAGACGATGACGTTGTGCAGGTCCGGCGCGCGCTGCGAGCCCAACTCCGCAGCCGGGGGGGCCGTTTGGCAGCAAGCAAGCTAGCGAACGCCGACGTTCAGGTGACGCTCTCCGAGAACACGCAGGGTTACCTCTGGATTGCCGAGATTCGAGACCTCGCTTCCCCCATCTCTCCCGGCGACGACGCGGCAAACCCCGTAGTGATGGTGACTGCGGCGCGCCGGAACCTGGACGACCATCAACCCACCACCGAGCCCCTGAGTATTCGCAAGATGCGTTTTTACCAACAGTCTGACCCGATGCTGGACGTCGCGCTGTTCGATAACCCACCCGCGGGAACGGCAAGCTCGCCCGTGCCTGCGAGTGTGGCAGCTCGCATTCTGGTGCTGGGGCTCGAAAGCATCTCCCTTTATGAACAAGCGGCGACTCCCGAAACCGACAGCAAGAGTGTGGGGCAGTGGCGCCCGATGCAATCGGCGCCCGTCCCACGGCTTCGCCCCTGGCCAAGAGACGCGCGCGGACGGGTCATCGTTCTCCCCGATAGCCGCTTCGATGTTTACCTGCCGGGAACGAAATGCAGTGGAACACGCGAGCCCGTTCTCACCCTGGAGTGCCACGAGAGCGACGAGCCGTGGCCTCTGGCCGGCGGAGAGAGGGAGAGCATCGCTGCTATCTCCGACCCTTGGGGTGAACCGGCAGCTTACTTCACGCCCGACCGCAACTTTTTTGACGGCCGAATTAAACTCGATGATGGCCGCGAAGTGAAGTTGCTTCCTTTCCTTTCCCTCGTGATCATGCCGGCGAAGAGCGCTGCCCGTGCCGGGCTCCCGGCGTTGTCGGGTCGTGTTTCGCCCGGCGCTATGGCCGGGCTAACGCCCACCGCTACCGGGGCGCCTGGGTGGGTGCTGAGCGGACTGGACGGCCGCGCCCAACTCCTCAGCGGCCATGCGGAACCGGTGGTGGACGTGGGCGGCTGGGGCAGCCAGATCGTTGGCGTCCAATCCGGCTGCGGCAATGGCTGGCAGGTGTTGGCCAGCCAAGCGGGGGATCTCAACGAACCGGACGCGGTGCAGGCCTACGAATTCGTCAACCGCAAACCCGTGCCGGTGAGTGGACCTGCCATGTTTGACGGGCCGATCACGGAATTGCGGCCTCAGGCCAACGGGTCAGGAGCTATCGCCATTGCTCGCAATCTTCGGACGGAAGCTTATGAGGCCTATCGCCTGTCGGTTTCTTGCGGCCAGTAGCGCCGCGTGCCTGGTTCTGGCGGCGGGGGCGGCCACGCGTCCACGTTACGGCGGGACGCTGCGGGTGGAAATCCAGGGCAAAGCGTCGACCTTCGATACGGCTGAGGCCGCTGACGTGGCGGAGGCTGAGGCCGTGCGCAAGCTTCACGCGTTGATTTACGATCACCTGGTCCGGCTCGATCCGCGGGGGCAGCCGCAACCCGCCCTCGCCCTCGCCTGGGAACATGATGCGCCGGCGGCGAGATGGCGGTTCAAGCTTCGCCCGGGTGTGAAGTGGCAGGACGGCGCGCCGCTCACTCCCGAAGAAGTGGTGACGGCGCTCGAGGGCCTGGGGGCCGGCGCTTCGGTTCGCTTGGAGGGAGACAGCCTCGAAATCGACGCGGGGGGACCGGCGCCCGGCCTGCTCGAAACCCTCGCCACCGACGATGGGCTCGCGATCCGCCGCGCGACTGCGGCGACACAGCCGCTGCCGGGGGGTTCGGTGGGCGGCCTCCCCATCGGCACGGGGCCATTCCGCCTCACGAGTTGGGAACCTGGACGCAGCGCCGTGCTTCAGGCCAACGAAGACTATTGGGATGGCCGCCCTTACCTCGATTCCATCGAGATTCAGATGGGCCGCGCCAGCCGCGATGAACTGCTTGACCTGGATTTGGGAAAGGCGGACGTGGTGGGACTCGACCCGGTGGAGGCCCGGCGTGCACAGCAGGAAGGCAAGAAGGTTTGGACCTCCGCGCCGGTGGAACTCCTGTGCCTCCGCTTCAGCCCGAACCGGACTGCCGTGCAGGATCGGCGAGTGCGCTTGGCCCTGGCCGATTCCATCGACCGCGCGGCGATCCAGAAAGTGCTGCTCCAGAATTACGGTGACGTTGCCGGAAGCATTTTTCCGCAATGGCTGAGTGGCTACACGTTTCTCTTCTCCACCGCGATGAATCTGGATCAGGCGCGGCAACTGCGCGGGGAAATCGGCGCGCCGGCGACGCTCAAGGTGGGTTACGATCCCAGCGACACGCTGGCTCGCCAGATCGCCGAGCGCGTGGCCGTGAACGCTCGCGAGGTGGGCATGTCGTTGCTGGCGGTGCCGCTTCCTGCCGGAGGGAGTCGCACGGCCGACCCGGGAGCCGACCTAGTGGTACAGCGTGTCCGAATCAACGGGCCGATTGTGGATAAAGGGCGAATGGGGGCTACAGCCCAGTTATGGCCATCCTCAAGTGGGCCGGGCGGCCCTGAGCAAACCTACGCTGCCGAGCGGCAATTTGTCGATAGCCTGGCCGTCATTCCGCTCATCCACATCCCGGAGCTGCTCGGCATCGGTCCTCGGGTCATGGACTGGTCCGCGACGCCTTGGGGCGCCTGGCGCCTGGAACGCGTATCGCTCGCAGGGGAGAGGCCGTGAGTTTCTGGGCAAAATTACTGGCCGTCTTCACGCTGACGGTCGTCCTCTCGGTCGGATTGGTGGCTTGGGCAGTTTCTTATTTGATGCGCGACGCTTTTGAAAGGATCAATAGTCAAAGAACCGATGCACTTGTAGCACAATTTCAGCGCGAGTTTCAAAGGCGCTCGGAAGAGGTAACCCGGCGCGTGGAAGGGATCGCCAACGCCGATGAGACGCTGCACATGGCCGTGAGCCTCAGTGGCGAGGCTCCGGACTTTTCGTCCCACGTCGACGACGCTACTGGGCTCGCCGCCGCCCACCAACTGGATTTTCTGGAGCTGATCGCGCGCGACGGCACCATTATTTCCTCGGCGCAGTGGCCCGCCCGCTTCGGTTACAAAGAATCGTGGGTCATCGACCCCACCGCGCCCACCGACTGGGTGGCGCAGGGCGCGTTTCTGCGGCGTGAGGATCTGGCCGATGGAGAAGCCCTGGCGCTGATGGCGGTCCGCGTGGTGCATGTGGGCGACACCCGGCTTTACGTGGTAGGGGGAAGGCGGCTGGACCGCGAATTCCTCGCCTCGCTGGTCTTGCCGGCCGGGATGCGAACTTTGCTCTACCAGGAGGCAGGCCAGGCTTCAGGCCAGGTTCCCGGAACGCCGAGCGGCGGCCCCACCAGCGCCGCCCCCCCAACACTAAAGGTGCGGCGGACGGTCGCCTGGTGGATAAGAACGGGCCATTTCCTTGGGCGGGCAAACTGATGCCGCTCATCACGCGCGTCCGGAGCGAGCCGGCGGAAACGTCCGCCCAAATCAATTGGACGGCCGATCCGTTGAGCGCCGAGATCTTCCATGTGATCCCCCTGACCGGACTCCACAGGGAAACTCTAGGGATGTTCCTGGTGGGCAGTTCGATTCGCGAGATGGTGGAACTGGACAAGCAGATCCGCGTGGTGGCGTTGGTGGTGGCCGCCGCCGGAATCCTGTTGGGTGTGGCGCTGAGCGGCTGGACGGCGGCGCGCGTCACCCGGCCGGTGTGGCATTTGGCCACGGCGGCGCGGCAAGTGGCGGCGGGAAACTGGAACGTGCGGGTGGAAGCGAGCTCGCAGGATGAATTGGGCGAACTGGCGCGCGCCTTCAATCAAATGACCCGGCAGCTTACCGAGCAGCGCGACCGCCTGGTGCAAACCGAGCGTGTGGCGGCCTGGCGCGAGCTGGCGCGCCGCCTCGCCCACGAGCTCAAGAACCCTCTTTTCCCTCTTCAGATCACGGTGGAGAACCTGGTGCGCGCCCGCCAGCTTGATCCCCGCGAGTTTGACGAGGTCTTTCGGGAAAGCACCCGGACGCTGCTGGCCGAACTCGCCAACCTGAAGACGATCATCGGGCGCTTCAGCGATTTCGCCAAGATGCCGGCGCCCCAGCTTCAGGCGGTGGACCTCAACGATGTGGTGGAGGGCGCCCTGAAGCTCTTCGAATCGCAACTGGGCCCTCCCAGCACGCCGCCCATCATCACCCGAACCGAACTGGATGAGACGCTGGGCAAGATTCAGGCCGATCCTGACCTGCTGCATCGCGCCGTGCAGAACCTGATTATGAACGCCATGGACGCCATGCCCACGGGCGGGACGCTGACCCTGCGGACGCAAGCGCTCAAGGGCGGCGCCCGCCTGGAAGTCTCCGACACCGGCAAGGGCCTGACCAAGGAAGAGTGCGAGCGCCTGTTTACGCCCTATTACACCACCAAGCAGCACGGCACGGGACTGGGGCTCGCCATCGTGCAGTCCGTGGTCAGCGACCACGGCGGCAGAATCTCCGTCGAAAGCGAACCCGGGCGGGGCACCACGTTCAAGATCGAATTACGAATTACGAATTGAGAAGTATGAATTATGAATCATAAATTATGAATTATTAATTACGAACTATGAATTTAGAAATGACGACACTGTGGATAATGTCGCTTGGTAACACATCATTCGTCATCTATCATTAAGGAATCACAATTCATAATTTACAATTCACAATTCATAATTCACAATTCGTAATTCGTAATTCGTAATTCGTAATTTATATGCCCGCCCATTTGCTGATTGTCGATGATGAAGCGAACACGCTGGCTTCGCTCGCGCGGGCCTTCCGCCTGGCGGGCTACGAAGCCACCGTGTGCGACTCCGCCCTCCGCGCCCTGGAGCTGGTGAAGACCCAGCCGTTCGACATGATCCTGTCCGACGTGGTGATGCCGGAAAAGGACGGCCTCTCGTTCCTCGAGGACCTGAAGAACCTGGACCTGCCCACGCCCGTCGTGATGATTTCCGGACAGGCGGACATTGAGATGGCCGTGCGCGCCACCCGCCTGGGTGCCGTGGACTTCCTGGAAAAGCCGCTCTCCACCGAGAAGCTCTTGCTGACGGTGGAAAACGTTCTCCGCCTCAAGCGGCTCAAGGAAGAAAACGCCGAACTGCTCACGCGCCTCGGCAAGCATGAGATTGTCTGGTCCGGCGAAGCCATGCAACGCGTCATGGCACAGATCGAGCGCGTCGCTGCCAGCGAAACGCGCGTGTGCATCCTGGGCGAAACCGGCACGGGAAAGGAGCTGATCGCGCGCACCCTGCACCAGAAAAGTCCGCGCCACGCCGGCCCGTTCGTTACCCTGAACTGCGCCGCGGTGCCGGCGGAGCTGATCGAATCCGAACTCTTCGGCCATGAAAAGGGCGCTTTCACGGGGGCGGGGACGCGCCACACGGGCAAGTTCGAGCAGGCGCAGCGCGGCACGCTCTTCCTCGACGAAATTGGCGATATGCCGCTGCCCATGCAGGCCAAACTTCTGCGCGTGCTGGAAGAGAACGAAATCGAGCGCGTGGGCGGCGACCGGCCGATTGCCGTCGATGTGCGCATCGTGGTGGCCACGCATCGCAACCTCGAAGAACTCATCCGCCAGGGGAAATTCCGCGAGGACCTCTACCACCGGGTGTACGTTTTCCCCCTGTTCCTTCCCCCGCTCCGCGACCGCCCGGAAGATATTCCGGCCCTGGTCGATCATTTCGCGCGCCAAATCGCCGCCCAGAACGGTTGGAAGCCCGCCACCTTCGCGAGCGAGGCCATCGACGAGCTTAAACGCTACACCTGGCGGGGCAACGTCCGCGAGTTGCGCAACATGGTGGAGCGGCTACTGCTGCTCGCAACGGGTGACACCGTGGACGTGGCCACAGTCCTCGCCGCCCTGCCGCGCGAGTCGCCGGCAACCCCGAGCGGCGTGGGCGTGCCCGCTGCGGGCACGCTCGCCACGCGCGTCGAAATTTTCGAGCGAGAGACCCTGATCGCCGAACTGCGCCGCCACCAGAATCACATCACCCAAACCGCCCGCGCCCTGGGCCTGGAGCGCAGCTACCTGTACAAGAAGTGTCAGCAGTTGGGTATCGACTTGCGGGCAATGCGCAAGGAGTAGGGGCGGCTAGCGAACCGTCCCCGTGACCGCTGTGGCACGGGCGTCC
>CAVQYM010000005.1:0-192787 GCA_963718175.1 uncultured Acidobacteriota bacterium | reverse complement strand
ACCCTGGCTGTCGTGACTCCTTAACGGTCGCCGATATAAATGGCCATATCGGCGCCACCGCAAATGGCAGGGGGACGGCTTGCCATCCCCTCTGTGTACGTTGCCGCCGAACGACCTGGGTAGGGCCGGCCAACCAGTTTATTCTTTTCCGCCCGCCCTTTGCCTCTTCCATTCCTCGATGGCCTGCATTTCTCCTTCAACCTTTTTTCCAAGCCCTGGTCGGTGGGGCGAAAATAGCTGCGGTCTTTGAGGTTGTCGGGTAGGCATTGCATGTCGGTCAGCTTATCTTCAGCTTTGTGCGCGTATTGGTATCCCTTGCCATATCCGAAGTTCGCCATCAGTCCGGTCACCGCGTTGCCAGATGCGAGAGGTACGGGTTCCGCCATGGTCTCCTGCGCGTCGCGCGCCACCTCGCCATAGCCGACGTAGAGCGCGTTCGATTTGGGCGCGAGCGCGAGTAAACCGCCGCCTCCGCCAGCGCCAGGTTTCCTTCCGGCATTCCCAGGAAATGGACTGCCTGCATCGCCGCCACGGTCACGCTCAAAGCATGGGGTCGGCCATGCCGATGTCCTCGGAGGCCTCGCGAATCAGTCGGCGAGCGATGTAGAGGGGATCTTCTCCCGCTTCCAACATGCGCCCCAGCCAGTAAAGCGCCGCGCTGGGATCGGAGTTGCGCACCGATTTGTGCAGCGCGGAAATCAGGTTGTAGTGTTCTTCGCCGGACTTGTCGTAGAGCAGGACTTTGCGCTGGATGGCGTCCTCGACCAGGGTTTCGGTGATCGTGGCGCGGCCTTCCGCATCGCGCGCGGCAGCCGCCACGGCGGTTTCCAGCGTGTTGTAGGCGGCGCGCGCATCGCCGTTGGAGAACACCGCAATCTGCCGCAGAAGTTCGTCCGAAATCTCGATGGGTTGCGAGCCGAGGCCGCGCTTTTCATCTTGAGGGCGCGGCGGAGAAGCGTCTGCACCTCGTCGGTCGAGAGCGCGGAGAGCATGTAGACCTTGGCGCGGGAAAGCAGCGCCGCATTGACTTCAAACGAGGGGTTTTCCGTCGTGGCGCCAATCAGCACGATGTCGCCGCGTTCGACGTAGGGCAGAAACGCATCCTGCTGAGCCTTGTTGAAGCGGTGGATTTCATCGATGAACAGCACCGTACGCCGGCCGTAATGGCGGGATTTTTCCGACGCCGCCATCACTTCCTTGATTTCCTTGATGCCGGAGAGGACGGCGCTGAAGCGCACAAAGTCGCTGCGCGTCTTGCGGGCCACAATGGTGGCCAGCGTGGTCTTGCCGGAGCCCGGCGGACCCCAGAGGATCATCGAGCCCAGTTCATCGCGCTCGATTTGGCGCCGCAGCGGCTTCCCCGGCCCCAGGATGTGAAGCTGACCCACGAATTCTTCGATCGTCTCGGGCCGCATGCGGTCAGCCAAAGGCGAGGGGGTGGCGGCGCGCTGCGTTGCGCCGTCGGCGTGGTCGGTGGGAGTGGGCTCGAACAAGCTCATGCGATTCCGATCATTGGATCATCGGGTCGTCGGCATTGAAAAGCAGTCAGTGGTCCGTGGGCAGCCGTCAGTGGCTTAAGAGCAGCGATCTCCGCTTCCTCTTTCAAATGACTTCGGGCCATCTGACAGCTTTAAATGACTCGATGATTCAATATCTGAATCCTCTCTGTCGCGCTGCCTCATAAAGAAAGATGCTCGCTGCGGTCGCCGCGTTTACGGAATCCACTTCCTTGCGGATGGGGATGCTCAGAAGCTGGCTGGCGTAGCGGGCAATCTCTTCCGGCAAGCCGCTGGCTTCGCGCCCGACGAGGATCGCGATTGGCCCCGTCAGGTCCGCTTGGGCGAGCGATGACGGGCTGTTGCGCTCCGCCGCCACAATGCGAACGCGGCGGCTCAGAAAAGGCAAGGCCTCTTTCGGGTCGAGGCCGCAGACGAGCGGAAGCCGGAAGATCGCTCCCGCCGAGGAGCGCACCGCCTTGGGATTGAAGGGGCTTACCGTCTCCTGCAAAGTCAGGAATGCGGTAGCGGAAAACGCCAGCGCGGTGCGCATCATCGTGCCCAAGTTGCCGGGGTCCTGGATGCGGCAGGCCACCACCACCAAGGGTTTTGCGGCGGCCACAACCTGCTCGAGCTTATAGGCCGGGAGTTCCACCAACGCGGCGATTCCTTGCGGGGTTGCGTTTGCGCCACGCTCGCAAACAATCGGTCAGGAACCTAAGTCATTTCAGCTTCGGCCGGCAGACGATCGAGTAAGGCGGAAAACTTTTCCCCGCGCCGCTGGCGACCAGCACGCTATGAGTCTTGACGCGGGGAGCGGCGTTAGCGCCTCCTCCACCAGAAACGGACCTTCCACCGCCAGCCACCCTGCTTGGTGGTGCCCTCGGCGAGCGCGCGCCGGAAGACCTTCATCAGGGAATTGGAAGGACTGGCAACTTCCCGCGGATTAGTGAAGCGCATGGGACGACCTTGCCTTTTAATGGCTCCGATCATAGCTTAACCCCGCGGCGAGGCGAAGTCGAGGGCTGACATGCTTGGTGCTGACATGCTTGGCCGGGCGGGTGGTGGGTCAGTTTGGTGTTGTAGCGGCGAGTTTACCTCGCCATATGGCGGCGTGAAGCCGCCTCTACATCAAATTGACCCACAGGCCGCCGGGCCCGCCGGGCGAAGGGAGATGGGGTTGACCCCCGCGTGTGATAGAATCCCCGCGTTTTCATGCATTCTGGTAGTAAATCCGAGGAGGTCTCCATGCGAAGGCTGGGATTGCTTCTGCTCTCGATCTGTATCGTACCCATTGTGCACGCTCAGGAATTAAGCGGGCTGCTGTCGGACCTGACGAAACCCCGTGACTATGTTTTGAAGCGCGCCGGGAGCTGGGACCGCACCGGGGGGAACGACGACTCGCGTCCGATTGCCGCCGGTGAAACGCTCACCGTGCTCGAGGATTCCGGCCCCGGCGTCATCACCCACGTGTGGTTTACCATCGCCAGCGGGGAAAGCTATCACCTGAAAAAACTGGTCCTGCGCATGTATTGGGATAATGAACCCACTCCCAGTGTTGAGGCCCCGATCGGCGACTTCTTTGGCTTGGGCCTTGGCGAGTATTTCACTTACCAATCTCTTCCCCTCGCCGTCGGTTCCGTGAAAGCCTTGAACTGATTTTTCCCCATGCCTTTTCAGAAAAGGGCCAGGATCACGGTGACTAACGAAGGCACGCGGAAGGTGGACGACTGCTACTTTAATATTGAATATCGCGTGTACGCAAAACCCCTGCCCGCCGATACGCTTTATTTCCACGCCCAATATCGGCAAGCCACTCCCAACCACGGCTCGACAAGTCAATGGCACAGCAATGGCGACCCCAACGTCGACAAAAAGCCTAACCTCACTGGTCAGGTCACTTCGTTTGCGCTGAGGCCACGGGGCGTGGGCACTATGTAGGTGAAACCATGTCGGTGTTACAGAACCAGGATGAATGGTGGGGCGAAGGCGACGACATGTTTTTCATCGACGGCGACAAGCTTCCCACCATCGAGGGCACGGGTTCGGAGGATTACTTCCTGGGGGCATGGGATTTTGGCGGCAAGCCCTTCTCCTACGTGCTATTCGGCGTGCCGCGCCTAGGCAGTGAAGTGGCGGGAGGCCGATCCTCGGTTTATCGTTTCCACTTGGATTCACCGATTCCCTTTACCAAGTCGATTCGCGCCACGATCGAGCATGGGCATGCCAATCACCGCTCGGATAGCTATTTCTCGGTTGCCTACTGGTACCAAACGGAGCCGCACCCTCCTTTCCACCGTTGCCGCCCGTCGAGGAACGAATTCCCAAGCTTTATCCCGTGGGTGGACCGGGGAATGCTGCGAAGTGAGGTTGACGATTACGAAAATCCCCGTCACTATATTGATGAAGCACTAGTGGGCCTGTAGCTGAGTCGGGAGAGCACATGGTTTGCAACGATGGGGTCGGGAGTTCGATCCTCCCCAGGTCCACCATTCAGTTCAATAACCTACTGGTAGCACCATTTTGAGGCATCCCGATTTGGTTACCATATTGGTGCACATCTCCCCTAAAAACCGGCGTATTTTCACTGGCAGGGGCGGGCAGGGGCGTGGCAATCGAATCCAAGGCGGTGCGCTTGGCGGCGAGCCTGATATGCCAGTAATGCTCCAAAACCTGGCGTGAGACGTGCCCGGCAATGCTCATGATCGATGGCCGCAACTCCACGAGTCGGCATCGTGCGCCTACGTGGTGGGGCCTTTTTTCGAAGTGGGGTGGGCATGGACATGCGTGGGGTAATGGCGTTGGTTGACTTGATGGCTTGGCTCGGGTGGGCGCCTGATCCCAGCGTGCAAGATATGGCGGGGCTTAGCACGTTCTTCATGGTGGCCTACCGCGGGTGACGGGGGTCAGCGGACCGCGCACGACGGGACATCAAAAAGTGAGGACCTTCGCGAGAGGGAGCAGAATCAATGAGGCGGTCCCTTCTCCTCGGTTTGACGTGACACTCGCCGCGTACTGCGTGGCGCCGACCCAATCACGGGCTGGCGCCACGGTAGGGATTTTCGAGACGCGGAGGGTCAGTGTGCCTGACCAGTTTTGTGCACGAGAACCGCTATGCCCAGCAGCGTACCCATCAGAACCAGCGAAGCCTGTGGAGGAGTAAAGACAGCCGGTCGGAGCTCCAGCACCAAATCGTTATAGTCTTTGTCACTGCTCTGCAACGGGAAGATCCTCCGATCCAATCCACATCGTTGAATTCGCGCCCTGGAAAAACGCGAAGTGCTGGGCGTTCGTGTCCGTTGAGTTTTGACCCGAGACGGTATACCAAGTAGTGTTGCCGGCGCCGGTCAGGTAGAATGCAAAGTAAGCGGTTGGGGTGAAGGTGACCGTCGTGCCGATTGGGGTTCCGCCGGAGAAAAAGCCGCTCCGGCTCCCTATCATGCTGCTGCCGCTCGAGTTGGTTTGCACCCACCCAAATACGTTAATCCCGGCATTGCCCGCGATTGTGAGTTCCAGCGCGGCATTACCACTCGATCCGTTTCCCGCGAAGTACACGTTGGGATCGGCGGTGCCGTTTGAATTACCCCAGTAGGGCAGGGCCCCTGGGGGCGAGGTAAGCCCGCAGTTGGGGGTGGCGAGACAGTAGCCGATGTTCATGTTATGCCCGTCCGAGGACGCGCCGTTCCAATCGGGCCCTCCATGGCCCTCGGTTGGCAGGCCGGCTACCGTCCACGTTTGAGCGCCCGCCGACCCACTGCCCATGAGGGTAAAATCACCGGATCGGGCGGTGGGCACGCCCATAGCAAGGAACACTATGGGGATGGTCCACAATAATCTTCGCATATTCATCATTCCTCCTTGGCAGCGTCCGCGCAGCAGCTTCGGAATCCCTCGATAGTGAATCGCTGGAGTTCTCGCTTGGGGCGCGTTTGACGGCTGAGCGCGGGGGCACGGTCAACCGACGCCTATTTTCCAAGCCTGTTTTTTCGCTCTTGGCCGACACGCCCACCCCGCATCGGCTCAGCCGGAGGAGCATGGGAAAAGGAAAACCCGACCCCCGCAGAAAGGGAATGGTCAACTGGAGTCTGAGACGCTGGTGACCGGCCTTCCCAGGCTGAGTTGCAAGAGAAGGAGGAGATCGATGGCGGCTCGCACCGGGTGCGTGCCGCGATGGAGGTAGCGCACACGGTAGAGCCGTTCGATAGTGAGGGCCAGGCAGGTCAGCAGCCAGACCGCCAACAGACTGTGGCGCTCGTGGTGGCAGAGGTGCTCGAAGCCGTAGCGGTTCTTGGCGTCGTTGAAGCCTTGGTTCTCGATCTCCCAGCGGCTCTTGGCCATACGGAAGAGGGTGCGGCTGCTGACGCGGGAGCGCGGAAAGTCGGTGAGCCAGTAGGCCTCGTGGACCTTCCCGTTCGGCTTGTACTGCCGATAACGGATCACCCGCACCGTTTCCCACCGCAGGGTTTCCCAAGGATCGAAGTCGTCGGCGTCCCAGATTTCCACCCGATCCTTGCCGTGGCGGAAGGTTTGGTGAGGAGGCTGGCGAGAGAACCTTTTCTCGGCGGCGGCGAACAATTCCGGGAGATTGCCTTTCAGCCGGGCAACCACGTACAGCCCCAGATCGTTGGCCTCGTGCAGAAAGGGAGCGCGGGCAAACTCCCCATCCACGACCACGTAATCGGCAAACCGGCGACCCAGGTTAACGACGACGCGCGGGAGGAGCCGCCGCGCCGCGTTGTACTCACTATCGCCCGGGCCGTAAGGTTCCACATCCAAGGGAAGCGTCAAGCCCGTGCCCGCCACGCTCGCCATGACCAACCGGTGGTGATAACCGAGGATCTCTTTCTTTTTATTCCGGTAAGGACGACACAGATCACAAACTTTTTCGCGGGCTCGTGCGACGGCCGTTCCATCCAGGACCAGCCCGATGCAGCGGCTGGCGTCGAAGGCCTTGTGACGTTTGGCCTCCCGTGCGGCGGTGGCCGCCGCCCGGCGCGTCACCGCCGGGTCGAGCCGGGCAGTGAAATACCCGAGCGCGTCATTGCCGAAGCGCTGAGAAACGTCCAGGGCGCGGCGGGCCCGTGAACGCACCAACGCTTCAATGCCCGCGAAGGCGGCGCGGCGCAGCCAGGCACCCATCAGCAAAGCCCACAGCAGAGTGGCGGCCGGAATGCGACCCTGGGTGCGGCCATCACCCGGCGACCGCAAGTAGGACTTCAGGCGCAGACACTTCGAGACGTACTTCTTCAGGCGACGCGGCGTCGGCCCTTTCACCGCAGTTTGCGCCTTTGCTGGCGCGCCAGCACCAGCAGTTGAGCATTGGCGGCCAGTACTTCCTTCACCGCCTCTTGAAACTCCCGTCCGGCGTGCACGCGGCGGCGGACGTCCTCGACCCATGCGCTGGGGATGTGCTGGACATGCTTCTTGCCCCGCACCATGAAGGTGAGGGACCAGACGGGATGCCCCTGCTTGTCCTGGGCGCAGTGGCAGGTGGGCTTGCCGCAGCGGAGATGGGAGAGGGAAAGTGAGCCGGGCAGCAGATCGTCGGGAAGATGGAAACGCCGCGCCAGTTCAAACTTGCGTTGGCGGAGTCGTGAAGCTTGCGAGCCGCGAGGTTCGATTTTCATCTTATTGTATAAATACAATAAGAGAGGGATAAGAGCAAGCCTTTTCTGCGAATGCGAAAATAGGAAGGGATCAGTAAAAGGAGGAGTGGAGGGTCAAAAAGGCATGGCTCTTAGCGGCGCTCAACGACGCCTATTCACCGATTCCGAAGCTCCTGGCGTCCGCGTTCGAAACGGAGGCGGTGCCTATTATTGCGAGTTGAGATGCACGGGCCTTGCGGCCCGCGCGCTTCTGAAGCGCTTCAAGTCTATGACTACTGGGTGCTCAGAATGGCAGCTCGTTAATCTCACCATTCTCGATTGGCACTGAAGGACCAGCACCGCTTCCCAATCTGACTGCCAAAGTATCAGCCCCCCAAAACGACGTCAATAGCACCAATCTGCCGATTTTCGGCACACTATGCCGCCCCAACCGGCACTAAAGTGCCAAAATCCCTTTGGCGCCGAACGATCAGCTATCAGCCTTCGCCTGTCAGCAACATGCTGCTCGCGACGGGGTGAGGGCGTGTCGGTGAGTTGCTCAACGGCATTGGCAATGCCCTCGTGTGGCCGTTCATGCTGGGATACGTGGCCTCCAAGATGTACGGAGAGGCGCTGAGAGCAGCCGATGCGCTGGCCGAACGGGAAGAGCCCTTCAGAATAGCCCGTCCGCGCGTCAGATTGGCTCAGGATGCTCTGAATCGCGGAAGCCCATGACCACATCTATATATTGTGCGCAGCAAGAACTGACTTGGTGTGGCAGCTCGATTTCTTTGGCGCTGGTGGGCATTCGATGTCCCGGCTAATATTGAGCGGTGCCACAGGTGAGTGTTCTATCTTACAAATTCCTCTTAAGGAGAATTTTCATGGACAAGATGAGAGCAGCGCAAGTGACCCGGCCGGGAGGGCCGATCGAGCTGGTTGAACGGGAGGTGCCGCAACCAGGCTTCGGGGAAGTGCTGGTTCGCGTGCAGGCGTGTGGCATCTGTCACAGCGACATGTTCACCAAGGAAGGCCATTGGCCGGGCATTCAATACCCGCGCGTGCCGGGCCATGAAATCGCCGGGGTGGTTGAGGAGGTCGGCGGGGGGGTAACCGGCTGGGTGAGCGGCCAGCGGGTGGGGGTAGGGTGGTATGGCGGCCATTGCGGCCACTGCCATGCCTGTCGCCGTGGGGACTTCATTAACTGCCAGTACCTTCCGATCCCCGGGATTTCTTACGACGGCGGCTACGAGGAGTACATGGTGGCCCCCGCCGATGCCTTGGCGGTCATGCCCGACGGCATTTCAGCGGAAGAGGCCGCTCCGTTGCTCTGCGCGGGCATCACCACCTACAACGCGCTGCGGCACAGCGGCGCGCGCCCCGGTGACCTAGTGGCCATCCAAGGGGTTGGCGGATTGGGCCACTTGGGAATTCAGTTTGCAAGCAAGTTTGGATATAAGGTGGCCGCCGTCAGCCGTGGCATGGACAACGCCGCCTTGGCGCGAAAGCTCGGCGCGCACCACTACATTGACAGCCAAGCCTCCAACCCCGCGGAAGAATTGAAAAAGCTGGGGGGCGCGCGGGTGATTCTGGCCACCGCACCCAGCGGCAAGGCTATGACCGCGCTGTTTGATGGTCTGGGCACGGATGGCAAGATGGTGGTGGTAGGCGCCAGCATGGAGCCCATCCAGGTGACGCCCATCCAGTTGATCGGTGGGCGCAAGAGTCTTCAGGGCTGGCCTGCCGGCACGTCCGCGGATTCCGAAGATACGCTCAATTTCGCCGTCCTTTCGGGCGTCCGGCCCATGATCGAAAAGTTTCCCCTGGACCGTGCCGGCGATGCTTACGATAGAATGATGAGCGGGAAGGCGGAGTACCGAGTGGTCCTCACCATGTCCGAGGAGTGAGCTTGAGCGAGAAGCGAAAGCATAGCAGGCGGCGGGAAGGCCGCAGGCATATGGACCGGAGGGTGGGCGACCGCAGGGCCAACGGAATCCCGCCCGCCCCCGATACGCCCGGCCGGAATGATACTGGCGAACGCCGGCGCAGCAGCGATCACAAGGCTTCTCCATTGTCCGGTGGCCCCGAAATCGGCCGGGAAGTCCCCTAGCACGCCCCCCCACCCGTGATGTACGGTCAGGGCGGCCAAGGGACTGTACCGCCTGGCGGCACAGGTCCCCAATCCCCGGCCCCAATTCACAAGCCAATTCACAAGCCTTGATGGCCCCGTCACCCTCAGGTATTATGAGCGCCGTTTTTGAGGGTGCGAACTTATCTTGACGATGCGGGAGCCACGGTCTAGACTCTTTAGTCCTTGGGAGGTGTTGCATGACAACGTCAGCTCAAACTGAGCGGATTCATAAGGCGCTCGACACATTTTTAATCGAACTCCCGTCCTGGGGGTTTTCGAACACCGGTACGCGTTTTGGAAAATTCATCCAGGCCTCGGCAGCCACGACCACGGAAGAGAAGTTGGCCGATGCGGGGCAGGTGCACCATTTCACGGGCTGCTGTCCCAGTGTGGCGACGCACGTCCTCTGGGATTTTCCGGAGGGGCTCAAGAGCACGTCGGCGGTGATGGCCTCGGCGGCAAAAGTGGGCGTTCGACTCGGCGCGATCAACCCCAATGTTTTCCAGGACCAGATTTACAAGAACGGGTCGTTTGGAAATCCCGACCCGGAGATTCGCCAGGCCGCGCTCCATCACATTCTGGAAAGCGTCGAGATCGGCAAGCAGACGGGCAGCCGAGACGTCTCGCTCTGGTTCGCCGACGGTTCGAGCTATCCGGGGACAGCAAACATTCGCCATCGGAAGCAATGGTTTGCCGAGGGCTTGAAGGAGACTCACGCGCACCTTTCCCCCCATCAGCGGATGCTGGTGGAATACAAACCCTTCGAGCCGTATTTCTACCACACGGACTTGGGCGATTGGGGCATGTCGCTGCTTCTCTCGCGCCACGCCGGGCCCCAGGCGAAGGTTTTGGTGGATACGGGGCACCATTATCAGGCGCAGAATATCGAACAGATTGTGGCGTGGTTGCTGAGCGAGGACATGTTGGGTGGATTTCACTTCAACGACCGCCGTTACGCGGACGACGACCTGACCCTCGGTTCCATTGATCCTTATCAAGTTTTTCGCATTTTCAACGAGGTGATCGGTTATGAAAGGGAGACCGGCAAGCGCGCCGACATCGCTTACATGATCGACCAGAGCCACAACCTCAAGAACAAGACTGAGGAAATGATCCAAACCGCCGTCACGGCCCAGGAACTTTATTCCAAAGCCGTGCTGATCGATCACGAGAAACTGACCCATTACCAGATGAAGGGTGCGCTGATCGACGCCGAAGAATGCCTGAAGGCAGCCTTTGGCAGCGATGTGCGTCCGGCTATCAAGGAATGGCGGCATAGCAAGGGATTGGCGGAGGATCCCCTCCAAGCCTTCCGCGCCTCTGGCTACGAAGAGCGGGCGGCGAAGGAGCGCGGGGCGAAGAATAAAGGGGCCGTGGCCAGCTACGCGTGAGTACCAACGGCCTTTGCGGGCCACGGATCCACACGGATCAACACGCATCAACATAACCAGCAAACTGGAAGGGCAATTCAGCGAGGCGGAGAGGAACATATCAGACCTTTCCGCCTTGCTCCCACTCCCTCCCGGCCAAGAACCCTCGTGCGAACGGGGGGATCGGTGGAGGCATTGCTGCAATGAACAATCCTCGAAATCTGGTGGCGGTGGATTTTGGCGCCGAGAGCGGACGTCTGGTCCTCTGCCGTTGGAATGGCAGCGAAGGAACCCTGGAAGAAATCCATCGCTTTCCCAACGGCGCTCGGCAGGTGGACAACCACTTGGTGTGGGAGGTCGACCGTTTGTGGGAGGAAGTCCTGCGGGGCCTGTTGAAAGCCGCCACCAAAACCGAGGGTCACATCGATAGCGTGGGAGTGGATGGATGGGGAGTGGACTACACCTTGCTTGATGCCGCTGGCGATAGAATCGGCTACCCCTATTGCTATCGCGACGCCCGCAATGTGCCCGCCATGGAAAAGACGTTTTCCAAGATTTCCCGGGACCGCATGTACGAAATCACCGGAATTCAGTTGCTTCCCTTCAATACCGTTTACCAGTTGATGGCGCACGTCGAGGAATTCCCCCGGGAATGGGAGCGGGCGTCCCTCTGGGTGACCCTTCCCGAATATTTCCACTACCGGCTGACGGGCGTCGTCGCGGCGGAGTACACGCAAGCCAGCACCACGCAGTTGCTGGACGTGCGAACCAGGTCCTGGTCCCCGGAACTGGCCTCCGTGCTGGGGCTAAGTCTGGAGAAGTTTCCGCACATCGTGCAAGCCGGCACGGTGTTGGGAAAGCTTCGCCGCGAAGTCACCGAAGAAGTGGGCTTGGCGGACACCCAGGTGATTGCTCCGGCGTGCCACGATACGGGTTCGGCGGTGGCCGGCATTCCCTTCTCCCACGAGGGCTCGGCCTTCATCAGCTCGGGGACCTGGTCGCTGGTGGGCACCGTCCTTCTCGAGCCTGTGGTGAGCGTTACCGAGCAGGGGAAGCTCTTCACCAACGAGGGTGGCGTGGCGGGCAGCATCCGGTTCCTCCAGAACGTCATTGGCCTGTGGCTTCTCCAGGAATGCCTGCGCGAATGGAACGGGGAGGGTCGATGCCTGACCGCGGCCGATCTGGCCGGGCAATGCTTGGAGACTCCCGCCGAGGGACCGTACTTCCAGGCGGGCTCGACCACTTATCTTGCTCCCGGCAATATGGTGGATCGCATCAATGCCGGGTTGCGCGCCGCAGGCTTCCCGGAGGAGAGGCGGCCGCCGGAATTGGCCGCCATCATTTTCCGCAGCCTCGCCCGCCGCTACGCGGAGGTGCTGGGCGAATTAGTGAGACTCTCCGGCAAGTCGATCCGGCGCATCTGCATCGTGGGTGGCGGCGTGAAGAATGAGGCGCTGAATCGCTTGACCGAAAAGGTAACCGGCATCGAAGTGGTGCGCGGACCGAGTGAATCGACGGCAGCGGGAAATATCGCGGTCCAAATCGCTGCCCTGGAAAAAGCCGTCTCGCTCGATCAAATCCAGGCCATCAGCGCCAGGCTGAAGTTCGGGTCCCCTACTTAATCCGCCTGCCGTTTGGGGCCGGGCCGGGAAGAAGAAAGGTTTTGATCAACTCGCCATCGCCGCAGACGGTCATCGCGGAAAACGACTTATACCATGCGCCTTGCGGGACCTCAGGTTCCGTGTCGAGCCACCGAGCGAGCAAATCGAGTTGGGAGGCAGGGATTTTACGCTCCTGAATGCGGTCCAGCAGGTGCTGGAACAGCGCGGGAGTAAGATGGTGGCGGCGTATCTTGGGCATGGTTCACCACGGCAGTGCCGCTGTGCGCGTCGGGGCCAGCGGCGCTGGCCCCCGGGCCGAACGCCGTTCGGCCCTACAACTCAGATTCCATAAAAGCCCCGGGTGATAGATTCACGCAAGTGCGCAGCTTCGTTGGGGGTCTTGGCGTTGGCAAGCCTCTTGGCCAATAGGCCGAGTTCCTCCGGGCTCAGGCGATGGCCTTGGGCTTCAAGTGAAACCAGTTCCGGAGTCTCAAGCTCAACCTCTTCGCCTGTGGGCTTGCGAGCAATCACCCTCGCCCCCGTCACGGCATGACGGACAAACCAGTGGTAGACGGCCAGCGCATTCTTGATCACATCAGTCCTCTTCGACTGGGTAAGCTGGGCGACTTGGTCCACTAGCTCGGACTCGGTCTTGGTGAGTACCGGCTGGATTCTAGCCATTCCTGGACTCCTTTTTTCTTACTCAAATATGCATCATATTTGAGTAGAAATCAAGAGGCATGCGGGTTGACGGCGAGCGCACCGCTGCGATCCTGCCGGAAACTCACAGTGCGTGTAGCGCAGGGCGGCGGAGCCGCAACCAAAATGTGCCACGGCCATCTTGGCCGTGCCCCTTCACGGGCGGGAGAAGCTGTGAAAGAATCACCTTCGGCATCGAGAGGTGGAGTTTCGACGATGCGTTTTGAAGGTATTGATCGTCGACGACGGTAAGTAATTATGGTGGCTTCATTCGGTGACCTTCCTTTCCGCCCCGCCTTTGGCTCCTCGGCTCGGGGCTTGGGCCGCAGCCATCCCCGGGAGGCAGGTTCCTCAGGCGGCAAGCGCGGCCCGGCGCACTTTCCAGCGCAGGCGAAACCATTGCTGAATATTGTAGGTGAGGCAAGCCCACAGCACCTCGCAACGGGCTTTCTTCAACCCCCGCACGCAGAACTGCCGCAATCCGAGCTTGGTCTTCAGCCACAGGTTGCTGAACTCGGCCACCGGGCCGCGCCGACGATAGGCGGCGCGCGCCTCCTCCGTCTGCATCTTAGCCACATACGCCGCCACCGTGGGGAGATTCTCACTGCGCACGAGCAGGCGCCCGTACTTGCCCGGCTGGCACCCCGCACGCAGCGGACAATCCCGGCAGTCGGCCGCGCGCGCCTGGTAAACCTGATGCACCACCCCCACGCGCCCGCGTCGCGTCCTCCGATGCGCCAGCTTATGACCCGCAGGACAGGTGCAGGAGTCGCTCTCCGGGTGGTAGCGGAATTTTTCTGGATAGAAGGCCGCATCGACGCCGCGCCGCTCGAAGTGCTTCCGCGCCGCTTCCCTCTTCGGCTGCATCGTACTGCCGATCAGGTCCACCCCGCTCTCCGCCGCCTCCAGCACGTTCTCGCGTGTGGTGTAGCCCTCATCCACAATCATCTGCCCTGGCGCCCGCCCGTTCTGCCGCTTCACTTCCTCCAGCGCCGGTACCAGTTGTTGCTGGTCGCTGGCCTCCTGGGTGATGCCGGCCCCTACGATGATCGAGTGCGCCGTGTCGGTCGAGAGTTGCACGTTGTGACTGACCGCGAAACCCCCGTCGCTCTGTTTCATCACCCGCGCTTCCGGATCGGTCTCGCTGGCGCGCCGCTCCGACTTCTCCTGGCGCCCCTCGGGAGCGGCTTGCACCTTCTGCAGTTCCTCCAGCGCCTGCTCCAATCTCTCCACCTTCTCGCGCGCCGCCCGCTCCCGCGCCTTCCGCCGACGCTGATCGCCCGCCTCTTCCCGCGGATCCCCCATCGCCTGCACCCGCTGCTGCGCCGCCTGCAGATGCGCCCGCAAGGTCGGCTCGCGATGCATCGACTGGCCGCTCGCCGCCGCTTTCACCTTGGTCCCGTCGTGCACCACCTGCTCCAGCGTGATCAATCCCTCGCTGCTCAAAATCGCCAGCAGTTGCGCGAACAGCCCGTCCAGCGCCTCCTGATGGTCCACCCGAAAGTCCGACAGGGTGTGATGATTGACCACCTCGCACCCCGTCAGCCACTGATAGGCGGGGTGGTAGCCGCAGCGCCGCTCCACTTCCCGCGCCGAACTCACCCGCTCGCTGTAGGCGTAAATCCACAGCGCGATCAGCAGCCGCGGGTCCTTCGGCGAACGTCCCGCCGCCCCTTCCACCGCCCGCACCTCGACCGTGTAAGACGCCAGGTCCAGCCGCCCCGTCATCTCCCAAATCGCCCGCGCCAGGTGGTCGGGCTCCAGCAACTGCTCCACGTCCACCGTGCGCAACACCATCTGCTGGCGATTGATCGGCTCGAAACGCGGCCGGCCCTGGGGCTCGCCCGCCTGCGCCTCTGCCGCGGGCGGCCCCGCCGGCCACTCGCTCTCCCCCCAGATCGTTGGCTGCTGCCCCGCGCCGTCCTTACGCATGCGCCCGCCTCCGCCCGTGAGATGCCTCGGTCGGCCGCGGAGTGCGCTTCAACACCAGCGTGTGCTTGTCCTCCACCACCCACTCGATCAACTCACCCTTCTCGATCTCCAAAGCTTGCGCCAAGGGCGCCGGACAAATCAGATACCATTGGCGGTTCTTGCCCCCCCGCTGAATCACCTGCACCGTGGACTGGTAACCCATGCTGGACCTCCCTCCGGCAACGTCAGAGGAAGTATATCATAGCCATATCGCTAGTCAAGTCTTTTTTGATTTTTTCACAGCTTCGGACGCCCGTGGCACGCCGCCGGCCGAACGCTGTTCTGCCCTACACACGGCCGGGAAGTTCTTGCCAAAAAAACAAGAATTTACGGTATTGCAATGCGGACCTCCGGGTTTGAGGTCTGCGGCTCTCCCTGGGAAATACGCAAATCTCAATGACAGGAGGCTTGCTCTCGAATTCGGGAGCGCGAGGCCAAGGAAGAACCGCAGACCCCAAAAGCGGGGGTCTGCGCTACACCCGCGGCCCGGGCGGAGCATCTTGGTGAGGCTCTTGTTGGGCACTGGTGGGGAGGGTCACTGGAAAGGTCGTGTCGCTCGAAGGCCGGGCAAGAATCGACCGGCCGCTGGGGTAGATGGGCGTAACGGGAAAGCCCGGATCGGCAATGAGCTTCCATCGGTACGACGGGTTGTGGCAGAGCGTGCTATTCGGGTTGCGCAAGGCCCTTGGCGAGAGCCTTATCCAGCAACCCTTTCATCTCTCGCGAAGCCTTTTCCGCCAAGCGTCCTTGTTCCTCACCCAGTTTGCCTTGCTGTTCGCCAAGTTTCCCCTGCAGCGCGCCCAACTCGCCTTGCTTGGCGCCGAGCTCCCCTTGCCGCTCTCCGGCCTTGCCCTGGATTTCACCGAGCTTGCCCTGCAAATCTCCCAGAGCGCCCTGGAGGTCGCCCAATTCTTCCTGCGTGGCGCCTTGCTTGTGGAGTTGCTCGAGCCGAGCCTGAAGTTTCTGAAGTTCCGCCGTCAAATCTGGAACCTCCACACGAACCTGTTCCATTTTCCTGCCGAGCTCCTCTTGCTGAGCGCCCAGTGCCTCCTGTTGACGGCCCAACTCCTCCTGCTGCTTGCCGAGGGCTTCCTGCGGCGCGAAAAGTGCCTTGGCCTGCTGGACGGTCGCTGCGTCGCGAATGATGTAGGCTTTGCCATTACGCCGGAACCAGATGATGTCCGCATTGCTCTGCCGGCGTAGCGCCGTTACGTGGCCCATGTCGGATTCATGATACGTTCCTTGCGCGGAGAATCTTCCGACGCCGTAGGTGACAGCCCAGTCCTCGCCCGAGTCCCCATAGTTCCAATCGCCCCCCATTGGCCGGGGCGGCGTGGGGGCTTTCGGAGCCGGGGCAGGGGCCGGAGCGGCCTTGGGCGCAGCCGGAGCTGCCGGCGGAGCTTGCATCCCCGCCTCTGCAGGTTCCGCGGCAGGACTTGTCACGGCCGCGGCCAGCACCCGAGCATCGTCCGCGTGAAGCTTGTTCGCCGCGACGGGTTCGACCGCCGCCAGCAGATAGATCACGGGCGCGGCCAACAGCGCGAGCGCCACCCAGACGGGTTTTCTCAGTCCTGCCGAAAGCCGTCGCCTCGAATCCAGAATCCTGTCCACTCTCTTCTGAGCCTGTTTTCCACTGGTCATGGCCACACCCTCCCATCGGACGCGTCGCGCCGCGCCCTGCAAATCGTGATAGAAGCCGAGCAAGACCTCGGCGTAAAAAGTGCGATCTGCCCCGGTCCGCAGCGCCGCATCGTCGCTGGCCTGCTCGGCCAGCGCGGCCAGATGCCGCTCCAGCCACCAGGCCAGCGGGCTGAACCAGAAAACCGCGCGGTGAATGGCCGCCAGCGCCCGGGTCAACCCGTCTCGCCTCACCACGTGCGACAACTCGTGAGCGAGCACGGCTTGCAACTTTTCTTCTCTCCAGGCGCGCCAAGTGAGGGGAAGCAGAATGATCGGCCGTCGCGCCCCCAGCGTTACCGGCACGGCGACGGCCGGGGATTCGGCGAGTTCGGGCGCCGTTTCAAGGCCCCAATGTATGGATTGCTCGAGCAGTGCTGCCCGCACCCGCCGGTCGTCAATCGGACGGCCAGAGAGCTTTACCCGCCGGCTGATCAAGAAGCCCACTGCGAGCTGTGCCAGCAAGACCCCGGCGATCAGTACGTAGAGCGCGGCGGCGACGAGCGGCCAGGACAGAGTCCGGCGGCGCACAGAGGGTTCTGCGGGGTGAAGCCGGGCGGACGGCGTGGCCCTGGCGATGACCCGCGCCGGGACGCTAGTGGGAACGATTCTGATGCCGACGGGCGCGGGCGGGGGCGCGGATTGCTCTGTCTTGAGAGCGGGCATCGGCAGCCGGATCACTGGCGCCACCCAGGCCAGGAACGGCATGGCCAGCGCCGCGTAAAGCAGTGCCGTCCAAACCACCAGGCGGATCGCGGCGTCTTTAACCCGCACCACAGCCAGCGCCAGACCCGCCAGCGCGGCCAACGCCAGCGCGCGAAGGGCTGGTTCGGCGAGGTAGCGAAGCAATTGCGCGCAAAGCTGGGAGGTGTTCATCCCTTTTCTCCTCGCCGCTGGGCCACTCGGCGGGCCAGTTGTTCCAGATCCTTCGGCTTCAGCACGTGGTTCTCAACCATCCCCACCAGAAGTTGCTCCACCGAGCCGCCGCAAAAGCGGTCGATGATGTGTTGAACGGCGCGCGCCGCGAAATGTCTCTGCGGCTGCGTGGCTTGGTAGAGAAAGGTACGACCTTCCACCTGATGCTTGAGAAAACCCTTCTCCTCCAGGCGCCGCAGCACGGTGCGGATGGTGGAATCCTTGAGCGGGCGCACGGGGACCAGCGCTTCGCGGCAGGCCTCCGCCGTGGAGGGACCCCGCGACCAGATGAATTCCATGAGAAGTTGCTCGAGTTCGCCGAGCGCCCCAGGCCGTTTTGTGGATGTGTTAAGCATCGTAGCGTTACAATGTGTAACAGATGCGAGGGGGCTTGTCAAGAGAAATTTTCCGGGGGTAGTGGTGCAGTTTTACGTAGAGGCGGTTTTACGCCGCCATGTGGCGAGGTAAACTCGCCGCTACGACCCCAAACTGCACCACTACCTTTTCGGGGGGGTGGAGCGCGGGCATCCTGCCTGCCGTGGCACGGGCGTCCCGCCCGTGCTCCGTCATGGCCAGGATGGCCATGGCACAATGCTTGCGTGGCACGGGCGTCCCGCCCGTGATCAGTCCCAGCCCCGACCTTGCCGAAGGGATGGCCATGCCACGAGCGCGAGCGAGCCGCTCCCGCCCGGAGCTTCTACATATTTCACGCTGCGCCGTCCGGGTGAGAGGGCGCTAAGAAGGTTGCATATCGGAAACCTGCAACTCAGGGTTTCCTGCCGGCAGGAAAGAGTGGAGCCAATTTGCAGAATTCTTCCTGCCGGTAGGAAAACGGCCCAGAATTCTCTTGACATGACGCCTGGGCTCTTTGTTAGGCTAGATTTGGGGGAAGGGAGGCGGAACGCGGCTCTCTACCGGGTCGCCCGGGGGAAAGATCGAAAGTCGCAAATCAGAAGTCGAAAATCATTCGACGGCGGATGGCCCGATCGTCGCGGCTTGCCATTATGTACTAGAAACAAAAAAGGTTAGTCGTTTAGAGCAAAAATGTCTCAAAGCTTTATCTCATTCAAATAAAGAAAGTTAGCTTGAAATGCGGAAGTCGGGTAGAAAAAAGGAGCGCGGCTTGCCATGATCTATCTGAAAAAAACAGGGTTAGCGACGAATCGCGAAAACTCGGCAGAAATCGATGTCCTTGAAATTAAAAGATTTATCAGGCTCTGCGATGGCTATAGTCGCGAAAAAAAGGGGGTTAAAAATGAGGCGAAAATTTCTTAAGTCATTGAAAATAAATGTAGAAAAAATGTCTGATTTTCGCTTTGCCATTATGTTGATGAAAACAAAAGAGTTAATAACATCTTGCCATTATGTTGGTGAAAAGAAATGGACTTAACAAAAAACAGTGACGAATACCCAGAGCGCTGGGGAACGAATCCCGCGCTTCAAAATGCAGAAACTCGAGGCACGGGCGGGACGCCGACGGCACAACAGCGGGCAGGATGCCCGCGCTCCCACCGTTTCAGGGTTCCGCCAAAGTCCGACGGGGCACGAAAAAGACCCCTCACCCGACCTCGTCCCTCGGCCACCCTCTCCCCTCGGAGAGGGTTGTAGCCCTCGTGGTGCGCCTCCGCGCACTTCGATTATTGCCCTCTCCCGTGGAGCTTGTGACCTTTTTGAAGCCACTGGCCGCAGGGGGGTGCCTTGGGAGCCCTGGGGCAGTAGGCGGGGCGGCTCGGACCGGCCGGGGGAGCGGTGGTGGCGCCACGGTTCGGTTTCGGACGCTCGCTCGGCGCTGGCAGGTGCTGCCCGCCGCGGCGGGTTCAGGCCCGCCACGGTGGGTTTAGGCCAGCAAGTGCGGGGCGAAGTGCATCACGTTGTAGGCCAGGGCGCTCCACAGCGCCACGCACCGCGCCTTGGCCAGTCCGCGCACCAGAATCTGACCCAGGCCGCGATAGGTGCGCAAATCGGCGTTGACGGTTTCGCTGGTGGCCGCCCGCTGTCGATAGATTTTCTTTCCCTCCTCGCTTTGCATGCGCTGCTTCCAGGCGCGGATCGCTTCGCTGTCTCCCGCCTGGGGCTCCAGTTCCTTCCCCCGCTTCTGCCGATCCTGCGCCGTGTGGGGAGGAATGAACAGCGCCACATCCTCCTCATGCGCCGCTTCCAAGTCTTCCTTCCGCAGGTAACCACCGTCCAACAGGTGCTCTTGCACCGTGCCCCCCGTGCGCTCTTGCACCTGCTCCCGCAACGGCGCGCTCAACCCTCCCGAGCCCGAACCCTCCGCCGTTACCTCCACCCCCACGATGGCGCGACTCTCCGGGTCCGCCGCCAACTGCACATTCACCGCCGGATTGTAGCCGCCGTTGGGCATCTTCATCACCCGCGCTTCCGCGTCCGTCGTGCTCACCCGCGGCGCCTTCTCCGCAATCTTCTCTCCCCGCTTGCCCCCCGTCCGCTTCACACGCGCTGCCTGCCGCCGCTGCAGTTCCGGCAACTGCGCGATGGCCTGCTGCAGACGTTCCTGCCGCTCCCGCGCCGCCCGCTTCCGCGCGGCCGCTTGCCGCACGCTTACCCCCGCCCCCGCCGGCGACTCCAGTTGCTGCCGCAACTCCGCCACGTGCCGCTCCGCTTCCGCCAACAACTCCTCCAGCCGCGCTTCCCGCCGAAAACTCTTCGTCCCCGCCCCGACCCGCACCCGCATCCCGTCCTGGCTGATGCGGCTCACCCGCACCACCCCCTTGTCCACCAGCGCCGCGATCACCTGCGTGAACAGCGCGTCCAGCGCCTCTGCATGATCGGTACGAAAGTCCGCCAGCAAGTGATAGTTCACGGTCACGCCCCCGCACAGCCAGCGAAACGCCGCATTCTCCTCGCACTGCCGCGCCAACTCGCGCGCCCCGCCGATGCCCCGCACGCAGGCGTACAGCCACAACGACACCAAAAGCTGCGGATCGGTCGCATTGCGCCCCGCCACCCCTTCCCGCGCCTTGATCGACGCCTGGAACGCCGCCAAGTCCAAATGCTCCACCACCGCCGCCACCCGCCGCACCGGGTGCTCCGGCCCCACCAGGTCGTCCGGACATTGCGCCACCCAGCTCATCTGCCCACGCTCCGGCCGGCGCAGACGCACCGCCCTCCGGGCCCCCGCCGCCGCCTTCCCGCCCTGCCGATGGGCACCCTCGGCGTTCTTCTCCACGGCTCTCATTTCTACTTTAGAAGCATCAAACATCAAAATGTTTTCCATAACAGCCATATTAACTCACATACCACACTCTCCGCCAGAAATATTTCCATCCCCGCCCTTGCCCTTTCACCTCCTCCTACTACCCCCTACCCTCCCCCGGCCCGCGGTCTAAAAAAATCACAAGCTCGTGGGGAGAGGGGGGACCGCAAGGCGGAGGGGGCCCCACGTTTTGCACGTCGTGGGGGTGAGGGGTCTCTTCGTGTCTCCGGGACTTTGACGGGGCCCTGCCCACCGTTTGGTTCACTATTGCCTCCCCACGGCATTGCGTGTAGATTGTTCGCGCGTGTGGGCGCTTCGAGCGAGGATGGGCACGCAGCGGGAGAATGATATGGATCGCAGGACATTTATGGGTTTTGCCGCGAGTTTTGCTGCTCTGGGGATGGGCGCAGAGGGCAGCTCCATACCGATAATCGACACCCACATCCACCTGTTTGACCCAACGCGCCCGCAAGGTGTGCCCTGGCCCGAAAAGGACGACAAGATATTGTACCGGCCCGCTTTGCCCGATCGTTATCGCGCCGTCACGAAGGGGCTCGGGATTGTCGGCGCCATTGAGATTGAATGTAGTCCCTGGCTCGAAGACAACCAGTGGGTGCTGGATATCGCCGCCAAGGACACCATGATCGTCGGAACCGTCGGTGACCTGGAGCCGGGAAAGCCGGACTTCCGCAAGAACCTCGAACGGTTTCACAAGAACCCGCTGTTTCTGGGCATTCGGTGTGGAAACCTGTGGGGCAGGAATCTTACCGAGGATATCAAGCGAGGGGAGTTTATTTCCGACCTCAAAGTTCTTGCCGAGGCCCATCTGGTGATGGATTCGGCGAACCTGGACCCGACGCTCATCTCGACCCTGGTTCGGCTGACCGATAAAATCCCCAACTTGCGGGTGGTGCTCGATCATCTGCCGCACGTGGACCCTCCCACGGAACCGGCGGCGCGAAGGCAGCTCCAAGCCGATTTGCGGGAACTGGCGGCGCGCCCGCAAGTGTATGTGAAGCTCTCCGAAGTGCTCCGCCGCGTGGACGGCGAAGTCCACTATGACCTGGATTTCTACCGCTCGAGGCTGGATGAGCTCTGGGGGATTTTCGGAGAGGACAAACTCCTTTACGGCAGCGACTGGCCGAACAGCGACCCCTGGGGCTCCTACCCGCAGGTACTGAACGTCGTCCACGAGTACGTCACCGGCAAGGGCCGGGCGGCGGCGGAGAAGTTTTTCTGGAAGAATTCCATCCGCGCGTACCATTGGGTTAAGCGGGATGCCCGGCAGCCCAATCTGGCCAAACAGGTGCATCCATGAAACGAAGGGCATTTCTTCAGCATACCGTCGCCGCCACTGCCTATGCGGGCCTGGCGGCTTGCGCTTTGGGCCTTTCCCCGCCTGTCGGGGAAGAGCCGCGGGCACCCAGAAAAGGTCTGCCTTCCACCGGCTTGTTACCCATATGGTAATGTCCCCATCGACCAATAAAAACTTGTTACTTTTAATTGTTTGACAATGCCTGATCGTATTTGTATACTACTCCTCCATTAGGAGCGCCCTTGCCTTCGAAGGAGGCCGTGTCCGCCATGGGCCTTAATCTCGCCGCCATGACCAGGAAAGTATTGCTCGTCGATCACGATCCATCTTCACAGGAGCAGTGTGCGCGCGTTTTGCGCGATTGCGCGTGCGAGGTCAGCACGATGAATTCCGCCGCCGCGGCGCTGGCGCTGCTGGGAAGCCGGAGATTCGACTCCGTTTTGGTGGACTTCCGTCTGGCCTGCGTGGGAGGCAGCGATCTGCCCACCGCCGCCCAACGCGCCCAACCCGGAATCAACATCATTCTCATGGTGGAAGGGATGGGAAACGCCGTACCCCATCAAGTCCTGCAATTGCGCGGATATCCGCTGCTGACCAAGCCGCTGAAGATCGAAGATTTGGCCCGCGTATTGGAATCCCCCCCGGAAGCGGCTCTCCCGCCGCCGGAACCGGACCGGACCGTTGCGGGGTGGGCGCCGGCAGGGTTTGCGGGCCTGGTGGGGTCTTCGGAGCGCATGAAAAAAATTTACCGGCTGATTTCCAAAGTGGCGTTGCAGCGGCATCCCGTTCTGATCATGGGCGAAAGCGGCACGGGCAAAGAACTGGTAGCGCGGGCCATCCGCATGCACGGCCCCTGGCGCGATCAGCCCTTCGTTCCGGTGGATTGCGGGGCGCTGCCGCCCACGCTCATTGAAAGCGAGTTGTTCGGGCACGTCAAAGGCGCTTTTACCGGGGCCGCCCAATCGCGCCAGGGCCTGCTGGCGGCGGCCGGCACGGGGACCGTCTTCCTGGATGAAATCGGCGAATTGCCCCTCGAACTGCAATCCCGGCTGCTGCGCGTGCTCCAGGAACATGAAATCCGGCCCCTGGGCAGCAACGAGCGGATTCGCTTCGAAGCGCGGATCATCGCCGCCACCAATCAGGACTTGGAAGCGGCCATGAAGCGAGGCACCTTTCGCAAGGATCTGTTCTTCCGCCTCAACGTGGTCTCCATCAAGATGCCTTCCCTCCGCGATCGAAAAGAGGATATCCCGGAACTGGTCCGACACTTCCTGGCGAGCTGCGGCAACGAGCAACCCGTGGCCCTGATTTCTGACGAGGCCCTGGGGCGCTTGATGAGTTATGACTGGCCCGGCAACGTTCGCGAGTTGGAAAACTGCATCCAGCGCGCGGTTTCACTGGGTTCTGGGAAATTCATTCAACTACAGGATCTTCCTTCCTCCATGCTCTATCACCTCGTGCGCAAGTCCTCTTCCCGACAGGATCTGACCACCCTGCAAGCCCTGGAACAGCAGGCGATCCGGCAGGCGCTCCAGGCCACGGACGGGGATCGAGTGCGCGCCGCTAAACTTCTGGGGATCGGCAAGACCACGATCTACCGCAAGCTCAAAGAATACGGCATGGACGTGAACCAGGCGGAGGCGTAGAGCTCCGATTCGACATCCCTCACCTTTTCAAGTTAGGATTCAGGGGCGAACTTCCCATGTGGGGGAACCGCAGGATTCACGCGAACGATGGCAACGATAGCCCTGGATGCAACTTACAGCGCCGATCCGCAGCTTACCGGCATCGGCGTGTACTCGCGCCGCCTCATCGAAACGCTGCTCACCTTGGAGACGCCGCACCGCTTTCTGATTTGTTACCGTCTGTCGCGGCTTGGCCGGCGGCGGTACTTTCTGCGGCCAGGAACTGTTCCCGGCGCCCAGGCGCGATTTTCAGTGCGTGTGTATCAGGAGCCGCTGACCTTCTGGCTGCCCTGGCAGGCGCAACTTTTTCACAGTCTCGCCCAGCGCCCGCCGGCTTTCCACTTCCGGCGGGAGATTGTGACCGTCTTCGATGTCTTCCCGATTACCGGTGAGGACTATTCCACCGCGGACTTTCGGCAGAAATTCTCCGCGCTCCTTTTGCAAGCTGTCGGCCGGGCCACGCGGGTCATTACCTCCTCACACGCCACGGAAAGCCTGCTCGTTTCGCACGCCCAAGTGCCGCCGGAGAAAATCCGGGTGGTCCCCCTGGGCGTCGATCCCCCCGCCGTCGTCTTAACGCCCGCGGAACGATTGCAGCAGCGCGCCCGCATTCTCGGCGGTGAGGGAGAAATGGTCTTGAGCGTGGGAGTGATTCAGACTCGCAAAAATACCCTCAATATGCTCAAGGCGCTGAAGACGCTTCCTGCAAGGTACCGATTGGTTCTTTCCGGAGGCAATGGCTACGGCAGCGAAGCCATCCATGAATTCATCCACACCGAAGGCCTGGGAGAGCGCGTAAAGCTGCTCGGATACGTTGACGAGGCGCAACTGGCTCGTCTCTATCAGGCCGCGAGTGTTTTCCTTTTTCCCTCCCTGGAGGAGGGTTTTGGTATTCCCGTGTTGGAGGCCATGGCCAGCGGCGTGCCCGTCGTGACCTCCAACGCTTCGTCGATGCCGGAAGTCGGCGGGGAAGCGGCTCTGTACGTGGACCCGCACGACCCTGTGGACATCGCGCAGAAAGTCGTCCGGGCGGTTGAGAATTCGGCGCTGCGCGCGGAACTGGTGCAAAAGGGACTCGTCCGCGCCAGCGAATTCACCTGGCGGCGCACCGCCGAGGCGACACTGGCGGTTTATGATGAGGTCTTGTAGGGGCACGCCATGGCGTGCCCCTACTACGGGAAGAAACCCCAGTTCATGGTAATCTTGAGTCATCAGGAGTTGATCTATGGCGACCAAAACCTTGCTGACCATCGAACAATACGCCGCCCTCGATGAACCGGCAGGTGTGCGCTATGAATTAAGCCGAGGGGAGCTGATCGTAACACCTTCCGCCAGCTACTTTCACAACAGGATGCGCGACCAGTTCAACGCCCGGATCCGGGCATTTCTTGAGGCTCACCCCTATGGCGAAGTTACCAGCGGAACGGACATGACGCTGGCCGCCGATGTTGTCCGCCGGCCCGATGTCGCCTTCATCCGCAAAGAGCGCCCCGAGGGTGTCGATCTTGAACGAGTCCCTTTGCCGATCGCTCCCGATCTGGTCATCGAAATCGTTTCCAAGAACGACCGCGCCGATGATCTGAATTTGAAAGTCTCGCAGTACCTTCAGGCGGGAGTCCAGGCGGTCTGGCTTTTCTATCCCAGCACTCGGCTCGCCTACCGTTACGTTCCAGGCAAACGTGATCCCGAGGTTCGCAGCGCCAAGGCAGGTGAGCGGTTCGAAGAGCCGGAATTGCTCAGCGGATTTTCCTTGCCCCTTTCTGAAATCCTGAAATAGCACGCGTAGCGCGGACCCCCGTCATTGGGGTCCGCGGTTCTTCCTTGGCAAAAAGCGCAAATCTCAGAGACGGACGCCTGCCCTCCGGTTCGGCAGCGCGAGTCGAGGGAAGAACCGCAGACCTCAAATGCGGAGGTCCGCGCTACGCTTGCTTTTACTTTTGCCTTTTGACTTTTGCCCTTTGACTTTTGACTTTCTTTCTCGGCCCCCCGGCCGCTACGTTCCCGTGCTGCTGTAATTGGCTACGCCGCGGTTCCAAACTATAATCGCAAGAACGGAGAACCCCGCTGCAACCACGGGCACTAGATGGAAATACAGTGTGAATGCGGTTCGTCCCAGGAAGTGGGTAGTGGGATAAAAGGTGGCGAACCCGAAGGGAATAATCCAACTCAGCATAAATTGGATGAAGACGTTGTAAATGGTTAAGGGGTAGCGGCCGAAATTGAGCATATTGAAAACCGGCGGCACAATTCCCACCCGATCTTCAAACCAGAAAGACACCGCCGTCAGCATCAAGAATACCGAGAGATAGATGGCTGCGCCACAAACGATCATCGCCAGGAACCAGAAATAATCCGGGATCTTCAGCGTCAGGTGCAAGCGGTGGACGCAGAGCGCCACCACCGCGATGCCGGTTACAACCTCTTGCAGCGACTCCAGCCGGAATTTCTCAAAGATCACCTGGAAGAGCGTGGCGACGGGCCGCAAAAGCACTCGGTCGAACTTTCCCTCGATGATGTAAAGCTCGCTGAAATCGTAGAGATTCCAACTGACCACATTGAAAAAGCCCAGGGGAATCAGGGAGAACCCATAGAGGAACATGACCTCGTTGAACGACCAGTCCTGCAAGCGGGGGATTTTCGAGAATAAGACCAGAACAAACCCAAACCCCAGGACGGTGGCGGCCATGGAGGAAAAGAAGGCGATAATGAAATCCGCTTTATACGCCAGGCGCACTTTCGCGTATTGGGCAAAATATTGAACCAGGAGCCGGAAGTGTCGTTGGAGGGAATTCACGGCGTTTGCCAAAGCGCCTGATGGCCAATGTAGTTGTCGTCCGGCAGATGGGCCAGAATCAAGCGGCGTATCTCCAGGGGATCGATATCACCCTGGCGCCGATAAACCACTTGCCCGCCGGGGTTGATCAGCACCGTGTAGGGCAGAGCGCCGTTCCACTCCGGATCGAAAGCGGCCATCAACGCATAGATATCCATCGACCCGAAAAGCAGGTTGGTGCTGGAGGCGTGTTCCCGTTCCAGTGCCTGCCTCACCCCGGCCTGGGCGTCGGGATAGTTCGCGCTGACGGTGATCAGGTCAAACTTCCGATGGCGATACATGCGGTACATGGTTTGAAACTCGGGAAGCGCTTTGACGCAGGGCCCGCACCAGGTGGCCCAGAAATCGATCAAGAGAAGCTTGCCCGTAGAATTCGCGCGCAGGTCTTTGAGGTCCTGGGCGCTCGCGAGCTTCAGGGTTATAGGCTCGCGCTCGATAGCGGCCATTTCCGCCTTGCGGCCTTCTTCCTTGGCGGCCCACTTGGTGGAGCACCCGAAGGAAGGCGTCTTGGGGACGGGGACGGGTTTACCCGCCAACAAGGCGTCCAGAGCGTTGCGGGCGTCCTGCTGCGTAACGTAGGGCTCGCGGGGATTATTGTCGACACGCCCCTCGTAGCGAAGCTTGCGTTCCGCATCAAAGATGAAGACGTGCGGAGTGGCGCTCGGACCGTAGGCCCGTGCCACACTTTGCGTCTCGCCGTCGTAAAGATAGGGGAAATTGAAGTGCCGGTATGCGGCGCGGATCTTCATATCCTCGAACGTATCGCCCACGTCGGTATAACCCATTTCATCAAGCCGCAAGGCCAGGGGAACGTTGGGTTGGATGGCCACGAAGGCCACGCCGCGGCCCTCATAATCCGCCACCAGCCGCTTGATGCGGCCTTCATACAGTTGCGCCGTCGGGCAGTGGTTGCAGGTGAAAATGATCACCAGAATCTGGCGGGCGGCATAATCCTTCAGGCAATGGGTCCGGTCGTCAATGCCCGGTAAGCAGAAGTCCGGCGCCGGAGCTCCGAGAGGTAAAATCGGGTGCGCGTCATCGGCTTTCAGCGCGGGCGCTAGCGCCAGCGTCAGGAGGATCGCTAGAAAACATGGTCGTCGCATCTCTGCACTCTCCTGCCCATCTTATATCTCCTGCCGCCTTCTAGCCACCCTGAATCGTGACTTTCTTGCTCGACCATCTCCACAGCCCCTCGCCGATGACCAGCAAGCTGATGATCCAGAAAATTTGCACGGCGAGGGCGCGCGCTAGGCCGCCGCCGTGCAGTTTGCCCAGATAAATCAACATGGGCACGTAGCTGATGTATTGGAAGGGCATCACGCCCATGATTTTCTGCGCCCAGGGCGGAAAAAAGGTGATCGGCAACAGGAGTCCGGAAAACAGTTCGAGCAGAAAAAACTTGGCCCGCATCAGTCCCAGGATGGATTGCAAGCGCAGGGCGAAAGTGCCCACGGCAAAATTGATGGCGGCGACGATCAGGAAGCTCAAGCTGACGCTCGCCAGAAACGCCCCGGCGTGCCCGAGGCTGGCAGGCGGGCGCAGGGGATAAACCCAAAACAGCACCAGGGCGGTGGGAAGGGTCAGCAGGGCCAGGCGGAAAACCGATTCACCCGCCGCCCGCGAGACGTGCATCAACTGCATGTTCACGGGCTTGATCAGGTCCATCGCCAGGCGGCCTTCCAGAACCAGGTAGGCGATATCCTGATCGATGGTGTTGAAATAAAATGAGCGGATGATCCATCCCACGCCGATGTAGGTGAGCAGATGGGCGAAATCAAACCCTTCGATCGAGGCGCTATGCGCATAAATGGCTTTCCAAATAAAGTAATACACCGAGACATATATAAAATATGTGACGATTCCCGTAAAGTAACGTAAGCGGAAGGCGAGAGTGTTGACAAAGCCGATGCGGGCGAATGCCCCATACAGCCGCGCGAGTCTCTCCAGGGAGGAGGCGGGCCTTGGGCGGGGAAGGGCCTGGGTGACGGCTGGGGGCGGCATCAGGCCACCTCGCCGCTCAGGTAGATGCGCTTGACGATTTCCTCAATGGGCTCCTCTTCCACCAGCAGGTCGCGCACTTCCAGGGTATTCACGATCTGGCGAATCACGTCGGCGCTGGAATGCTGCTCGCGGTCAAAGCGGATCAAGTAGGTGAGCTCATCGGCGCGCTGGCAGACGATTCCGTCGGTTTCGATCTGCGCCAGGCGCGGGACCTGCGAGCGGTCTTTCAAAAAAAACTTCACCTGGTTGTACTTGGCCAGGCGCTGCTTCATCTGCTCCAGGTCGCCGTCAAACAGGATGCGCCCCTTGTCGATGATGATGATGCGCTGGGAGAGCTCCTCGATATCGGAGAGGTCGTGCGTGGTCAACAACACCGTGGTGCCTTCCGTGCGATTGGTCTCCTTCAGGAACTCGCGGATGCGCTCCTTGGCCACCACGTCCAGGCCGATGGTGGGCTCGTCCAGGAAAAGCAGCGGCGGATTGTGCAGCAGAGATGCCGCCAAATCACAGCGCATGCGCTCGCCCAGACTCAGCTTGCGAACCGGCGTGTGCAGATATTCCTTCAGGTTGAGCATTTCACCGAAAACATCCAGGCGCCGGCGATAGTCCGCGTCGGGGATTTCGTATATCGCTTTGAGCAATTTGAACGATTCGATGACGGCGATATCCCACCAGAGTTGAGTGCGCTGGCCAAAAACCACGCCGATGTGCTTCGTGTAGTGGCGGCGCTCGCGATAGGGGACGAACCCGTTCGCGACCACGCGCCCGCCCGAAGGCGACAAAATGCCCGTGAGGATTTTAATGGTGGTCGATTTGCCCGCCCCGTTGGCGCCGATATAGCCCACCATCTCGCCCGGTTCAATGGAAAAACTTATGTGGTCCACAGCATGTACGGTCAGGTATTCATGGACTATGAGGTTTTGTAAAGCACCCCATACGCCCTCGCGCCGGCGGAAGGTGCGGAATTCTTTCGTCAGGTCGTGGACTTCAATAATGGGCGGCATGCGGAGAATTCTTCCTCGGCGGGATGGGCGGCCAGTGCCCCCCCTTCTGGATTCTAGCAGAGTCCTGTTGGTCACCTCACTCGCCGATGACTTTAATCAACACCCGCTTGCGTCGCTGGCCATCGAACTCGGCGTAATAAACCTGCTGCCAGGGGCCGAAGTCAAGCTTGCCGTTGGTAACCGGCACGACGACTTGGTGGCCGACCAGCAGACTCTTCAAGTGGGAATCCCCATTGCTTTCGCCCGTATGGTGGTGGCGGTAATCGGCGCGGAAGGGCGCCAATTTTTCCAACCACTCGTCGATGTCGGCGATTAAGCCGTTTTCCGCATCGTTCACGTAAACGCCCGCGGTAATGTGCATGGCCGAGACCAGAATCAAGCCTTCCTTGATCTGCGACTTGGCCAGCGCCTTCTCAACCTCCTCGGTGATATTAATGAACTCCCGATGTTTTTTCGTGTTGAACCACAGATACTCGGTATGTGATTTCATCGCCTGCCCTCTTGGTGGTGTAAGTTGTTGCCGGAAGGGCGGGGCGGAACCTGTTTCGATATGTCGGGAGCCCCGCCGAAATCGCGGCTACCGTCCTCGGTTCGTCCCGCGCACCGGAGCTTTGGAGAATAGCAGAGTTTGGGCATCGGCGCCGCGCCGGAGAACTTCAAGTTTACGCCACCTCAAGGTTGTTTGGTGTGCTTGCCACTTGTGGTAGGCTTAGGCGGCCTGAGCCATGATTCAGCCTTATCCCAGGTTAGGAGAAAGAAGATGAAAACACCCCTTCGAATCACTTTCGCAGCAATTTTAATTTTTTCTCTTGCCGAAGCGGCATTCCCGCAATTAGGCATGTTTTCGAATGGACAGCGTCTTGAGCTGACGCGGGAGTGGAAAGGAGATCGTTTCCCCGACGGGCGACCCAAGGTAGCCGATTCCATCCTCGAGGGTTTGAACGATGTGGATGCCGAGGAAGCCTGGGGCGTTTTGCAGTCGCATGGTTACAAGTTCCAGTTCGAAGGCGGCTGGCGTGAGATCAATCCGGGAGGGCGGATGGTGGGCCGCGTGTTCACCGCCGTCTTTATGCCCCAGCGGCCCGACGTGAATGCCGTGATCAACGACAAAGGCAAGGCTGAGGGGCGCGTCGGAGCCCAGAACTCCTGGCCGATTGACATGCTCTCGCCCGGCGATGTCCTGGTGGTGGACCTTTTCGGAAAGATCAAGGACGGCACCTACGCAGGTGACAACCTCTCCACCGCGATTTTCGCGAAGAGCCACAATGGATTGGTGGTGGATGGCTCGGTGCGGGATGCGACGGGCATTTCCGAAATCAAAGGCATGCACGTCTTCGTTCGAGACTTCGACCCTTCCGCCTTGCGCGACACGACGCTGATGGGGATCAATGTGCCCATCCGCATCGGTCATGTCATGGTGCTGCCCGGGGACGTGGCCGTGAGCGACCCGGAGGGAATTACCTTCATCCCTCCTCAACTTGCCCAGGAGGTCATCGATAAGGCCCAAATGACCCACGCGGTGGATGAGTGGGGCCACCAGATGCTGCGCGAGGGCAAGTACACGCCCGGCGAAATCGATCGTAAGTGGACCAAGCCGATGATTCAGGAGTTCAATAAATGGCTCGAACAGAAAGGCCTGAAATTGCGGATGCCGGAAGAGTAGCCGGCCGGGGGCTGATTTTCACTTAAGAGGCCAACCAACGATGAATAAATCCGACCCGCACCTCATGGACCGTCGTGGTGTCTTGAAAGGCTCGGCGGCCGCGCTGGGAGGCGCGCTTCTCAGCGGCGAGCCAATGGAGGCTTACCCCCAAGGTGTCAACACGAATTCCAGCCCCTCGGCGCTGCGGATCACCGATCTGCGCGTGGCGACCGTGGTGAAGCCCGGCCCCGGCCCTTGCCCCATTATCCGCCTTGACACCAACCAGGGAGTCTACGGACTCGGCGAGGTCCGGGATGGCGCCAGCGCCACCTATGCCCTGATGCTGAAAAGCCGGATTCTCGGCGAGAACCCTCTTCAGGTGGATCGAATCTTCCGCAGGATCAAGCAATTTGGCGGACCGGCGCGCCAGGCGGGCGGCGTGTGCGCCGTGGAAATGGCCTTGTGGGACATTGCGGGGAATGTCTACAACGTGCCCGTCTACGTCATGCTGGGCGGCAAGTTCCGTGACAAGATTCGCGTTTACGCAGACACCACGGAGTCCGACGATCCGAAGATCTATGCCCAGAGAATGAAGGAGCGCAAAGAAGTCATGGGCCTTACCTGGCTCAAAATGGACTTGGGAGTGGAAATGGTTGCGGACAAGGCCGGCACCGTGACCGTGCGCTCCGACCTGAGCCAATGGGAAAAATCGCAGATTCCCCATCCCCTCCTTGCGATGGAGGTCACCGATAAGGGCATCGCTCTGCTTGAAGAATACGTCGCTGCAGTGCGCGATGCCGTGGGCATGGAGATCCCGCTCTCCATGGATCACCTCGGCCACCTCGGAGTGAAGTCGATCATCCGGCTGGGCAAGGCGTATGAGAAGTATAACCTCTCGTGGATGGAGGACGTGATTCCCTGGGAGTTGACCGACCTCTTGAAGCAGATCTCCGACCAGAGCCCCACACCCATCCTGACGGGCGAGGATATTTACCTCAAGGAAGGCTTCCAGGTTCTTTGCGAGAATCACGCGGTCGGTAAGATTCACCCTGACCTGGCGACCTCGGGGGGCATCCTGGAGACCCACAAAATCGGGGACATGGCGTGGGAATACGCCGTGCCCATGGCCATGCACTTCGCCGGGACGCCGGTGAGTTGCATGGCCAACGTCCACTGCGCCGCGGCCACGCTTAACTTCTTGGCGCTCGAAAATCACTCCCTCGACGTCCCCTGGTGGAGCGATTTGGTGGAGGGCGTTGGAAAACCGATCGTCAATCACGGCTGGATCACCGTACCCGATAAGCCGGGGCTCGGCGTGACGCTCAATGAAGACGTGGTGAAACAACACCTGAAGCCAGGCACCGGTTATTTCGAACCCACAACACAGTGGGACCACGACACATCTTGGGATCGGGAGTGGAGCTAACCCTAACGAGGCCGCCTGGAATCCTGGCGTCGAGCCTCATTGGATAAAAGCGTCTGAACGATGATAGCGGAAACGCCGGCGATGATGGTGATGAGGAGGATCGGATGAGATGGCCAGATTCTGTGGGCCAAGCCAGTCGGCCAGAGGACGATGGTCTGGAAGATGGAAACCAATAAAGTAATCAGAAAGACTCGCCAAAAGACTCGCAAGGCTGACCCTCCATGTTTACATACGAGAAAGGAACCCGTAGAGTTCCCAGGATTCGATGTTAACACAGCGCGGCAGAGCCGCAACCCGAGCCGTGCCATGGCCGTCCCGGCCATGCTCGAGCGCGGGCGGGAGAAGCTGTGAAAGAATCACCTTCGGCATCGAGAGGTGGAGTTTCGACGATGCGTTTTGAAGGTATTGATCGTCGACGACGGTAAGTAATTATGGTGGCTTCATTCGGTGACCTTCCTTTCCGCCCCGCCTTTGGCTCCTCGGCTCGGGGCTTGGGCCGCAGCCATCCCCGGGAGGCAGGTTCCTCAGGCGGCAAGCGCGGCCCGGCGCACTTTCCAGCGCAGGCGAAACCATTGCTGAATATTGTAGGTGAGGCAAGCCCACAGCACCTCGCAACGGGCTTTCTTCAACCCCCGCACGCAGAACTGCCGCAATCCGAGCTTGGTCTTCAGCCACAGGTTGCTGAACTCGGCCACCGGGCCGCGCCGACGATAGGCGGCGCGCGCCTCCTCCGTCTGCATCTTGGCCACATACGCCGCCACCGTGGGGAGATTCTCACTGCGCACGAGCAGGCGCCCGTACTTGCCCGGCTGGCACCCCGCACGCAGCGGACAATCCCGGCAGTCGGCCGCGCGCGCCTGGTAAACCTGATGCACCACCCCCACGCGCCCGCGTCGCGTCCTCCGATGCGCCAGCTTATGACCCGCAGGACAGGTGTAGGAGTCGCTCTCCGGGTGGTAGCGGAATTTTTCTGGATAGAAGGCCGCATCGACGCCGCGCCGCTCGAAGTGCTTCCGCGCCGCTTCCCTCTTCGGCTGCATCGTACTGCCGATCAGGTCCACCCCGCTCTCCGCCGCCTCCAGCACGTTCTCGCGTGTGGTGTAGCCCTCATCCACAATCATCTGCCCTGGCGCCCGCCCGTTCTGCCGCTTCACTTCCTCCAGCGCCGGTACCAGTTGTTGCTGGTCGCTGGCCTCCTGGGTGATGCCGGCCCCTACGATGATCGAGTGCGCCGTGTCGGTCGAGAGTTGCACGTTGTGACTGACCGCGAAACCCCCGTCGCTCTGTTTCATCACCCGCGCTTCCGGATCGGTCTCGCTGGCGCGCCGCTCCGACTTCTCCTGGCGCCCCTCGGGAGCGGCTTGCACCTTCTGCAGTTCCTCCAGCGCCTGCTCCAATCTCTCCACCTTCTCGCGCGCCGCCCGCTCCCGCGCCTTCCGCCGACGCTGATCGCCCGCCTCTTCCCGCGGATCCCCCATCGCCTGCACCCGCTGCTGCGCCGCCTGCAGATGCGCCCGCAAGGTCGGCTCGCGATGCATCGACTGGCCGCTCGCCGCCGCTTTCACCTTGGTCCCGTCGTGCACCACCTGCTCCAGCGTGATCAATCCCTCGCTGCTCAAAATCGCCAGCAGTTGCGCGAACAGCCCGTCCAGCGCCTCCTGATGGTCCACCCGAAAGTCCGACAGGGTGTGATGATTGACCACCTCGCACCCCGTCAGCCACTGATAGGCGGGGTGGTAGCCGCAGCGCCGCTCCACTTCCCGCGCCGAACTCACCCGCTCGCTGTAGGCGTAAATCCACAGCGCGATCAGCAGCCGCGGGTCCTTCGGCGAACGTCCCGCCGCCCCTTCCACCGCCCGCACCTCGACCGTGTAAGACGCCAGGTCCAGCCGCCCCGTCATCTCCCAAATCGCCCGCGCCAGGTGGTCGGGCTCCAGCAACTGCTCCACGTCCACCGTGCGCAACACCATCTGCTGGCGATTGATCGGCTCGAAACGCGGCCGGCCCTGGGGCTCGCCCGCCTGCGCCTCTGCCGCGGGCGGCCCCGCCGGCCACTCGCTCTCCCCCCAGATCGTTGGCTGCTGCCCCGCGCCGTCCTTACGCATGCGCCCGCCTCCGCCCGTGAGATGCCTCGGTCGGCCGCGGAGTGCGCTTCAACACCAGCGTGTGCTTGTCCTCCACCACCCACTCGATCAACTCACCCTTCTCGATCTCCAAAGCTTGCGCCAAGGGCGCCGGACAAATCAGATACCATTGGCGGTTCTTGCCCCCCCGCTGAATCACCTGCACCGTGGACTGGTAACCCATGCTGGACCTCCCTCCGGCAACGTCAGAGGAAGTATATCATAGCCATATCGCTAGTCAAGTCTTTTTTGATTTTTTCACAGCTTCGGACGCCCGTGGCACAAAATCTTCGTGCGTCACGAAAAATCTCGGGATTGGTAGTAAAGGGCTAGACTGTAAGAAGAGGCTGTACCTCAACGGCTGCAACCTTCCTGCGTTCGCGTTGTCCTAATTTCGGATGTAGCGCCGGCTTCCAGCCGGCATTGAGCCGCCAGGATGGCGGCGTTACGTGCAAATGAGGACAGCACCCAAGCGTTTGTAATCTTGGCAAATTCGCGCAATTTGTGTAGTCTCATCTTGATGCCTTCCAAACCGAAATATATCGCCGGGCTGGTGCAGATGTCGTGCTCGCCAAGCCCGGAGGAGAACCTGCAAAGAGCTGCGGGACTCGTGGAAGACGCGGCCCAGCGCGGGGCGGAGGTCGTGTGCCTGCCGGAGCTTTTCCGCTCCCGGTATTTCTGCCAGCGCGAGGACATCGCGTGGTTTGATCTGGCGGAAACGGTCCCCGGTCCGACCACGGAAACCCTGGGCAAAGTCGCCAAGGCGCGAGGCATAGTGCTTGTTGCGCCGTTGTTCGAGCGCCGCGCCCCCGGCGTTTACCACAACAGCGCCGTGGTGATTGACGGGAGCGGCGAGGTGGTGGGCCTTTACCGCAAGATGCACATTCCCGACGATCCCGCTTACTACGAGAAATTTTACTTCACGCCCGGCGACCTGGGATTTCGCGCCTTCAACACGCAAGTGGGCCGGATCGCGACGCTGATCTGCTGGGATCAGTGGTATCCGGAGGGCGCGCGCCTGGCGGCCCTGCAAGGGCCCAGCATCCTCTTCTACCCCACGGCCATCGGTTGGCATCCCGCTGAGAAGGCGCAGTTTGGAACCGCGCAGCGCGACGCCTGGCAAACTGTTCAGCGCGGCCACGCGATCGCCAATGGTGTGTATGTCGCTGCGGTCAATCGCGTGGGTTTTGAAAAAACCTCCTCCGCGGATGCCGGCCTCGAGTTCTGGGGCTCCACGTTCATCTGCGATCCGTTTGGCGTTGTGCTGGCTGAGGCATCGACAGAGCGGGAGGAAGTCCTTCTCGCTGAAATCGATCTGGCGCGCCTCGAAGACGTGCGGCGCAACTGGCCCTTCCTTCGCGATCGGCGGATCGACGCCTACGCGGGAATCACCCACCGTTTCCTGGACGAGGATCCGTGGCAAAAAAAGGATTAGGTTCTGGGGACTGGGTGCTGGGTGATGGGGTCCGGACCCACGGCTCTGCCGCCTCGAAATCAAGTGCTGGCGACCGGGAAGTTAATCTTGGCGCCTCGCGCTCGGTTCTTCCCCAGCACCCAGTCCCCAGCACCCAGTCCCCAGACCACTACCGCATGCCCGCCGAGTGGGAACCGCACGAAGCCACCTGGATTGGCTGGCCGCACAACCTCACCGACTGGCCGGGGAAGTTCGCACCGATCCCTTGGGCATACGGTGAGATCGTCCGCCAGATCGTCCCCGGCGAAATCGTGCGGATTCTGGTCAACTCGAAAGCCCATGAGGAGAAGGCGCGCCGCATCCTCAAGAGGATTGGCGTCGATGTTGCGCGCGTGGAATTTTTCCGCTTCCCCACCGATCGCGGGTGGACGCGCGATTTTGGCCCGATGTTCGTGAAGCGTGACGTGACGCGCCCCGACGTGGCCGTCGCGCGTTTCGGCTTCACGGGTTGGGCGAAGTATCCGAACTGGCGAAAGGATTGCCAGGTGCCGGAGCGCGCCGCGCGCGCATTGCGCCGGCGAATGTTCGATTGCATGGTGAAGGGCCGGAGGTTTGTTTTAGAAGGCGGCAGCATCGACGTGAACGGGCGCGGCACACTTGTGACCACGGAAGAATGCTTGCTCGATCCGGAAACCCAAGTCCGCAATCCGGGCTTCAGCCGCCAGGAAATTGCCGCCGTTTCCGGCAATATCTGGGAGTAACCAATGTCCTCTGGCTGGGAAAGGGAATCGCCGGCGACGACACGCACGGTCACCTGGATGACTTGTGCCGGTTTGTGAATCCACGCACGGTGCTTCTCTGCTGGGAAAAGAACCCGCACGACGCCAATTATTCTCCGCTTCAGGAAAACTGGGAACGCGTGAAGGATATGCGCCTCGAAGACGGCTCGAAGCTTGAGGTTGTGCCGCTGCCCATGCCGTCACCCGTCTACTTCGACGGCCAGCGCCTGCCGGCGAGCTATGCGAACTTCTATATCGCCAATGCCGCGGTTTTGGTCCCCACCTTTAACGATCCACAGGACCGCGTTGCCCTGGGAACCCTCACAGGACTTTTCACGGATCGCCCCGTGGTGGGAATCCACGCCGTTGATTTAGTTTGGGGATTGGGAACCTTGCATTGCCTCACGCAACAGCAGCCGGCGCTTTATCGTTAGAATAAGGCATGCGCTGGTGTCAATCGCCTCCGGGATAGTGCTTGACCCTGGGACTCGTCCCGTATAGACTGGTTTATGACTGGTCTAATGGAGGGCGATGATGGCTACGCATTCAGGGGCGAATCTGGTCGGCGCTTACGAGGCGAAGACGCATTTGTCCGAGCTGCTGGAAAAAGTGGAAGCTGGCGAAGAGTTCACGATCACCAAGCACGGCTCGCCTGTAGCGAAGCTGGTGCCGGTAAGAAGAAAGGCAAGCACGGAGGAGCGTAGCGCCGCGATTAAGCGAATACAGGCACTTGGCTCCGGCCTCTCCCTGGGCGGCTTGAAGGTCAGGGATCTGAGGGCGGAGGGTCGTCGATGAACCCCACCTTCGTCATCGACTGTTCCCTCGCCATGGCGTGGTCGTTCAAAGACGAAGCGACCCCCAAGACCGCGGATTTGCTGAACCGCCTCGCGAGGGAGACAGCTCTGGTGCCGGCCTGGTGGTTCATCGAGATTACCAACGTCTTGGCGCTGGCGGAGCGCAAAGGACGTATAACGCGTGCGCAGTCTGAGGCCTTCATTGCCGACCTGGGCAGGTTGGAACTCGAGGTGGATGATGAGGCGCCCGTCCGCGCTTTTACCCACCTGCTGGCCCTGTGCCGGACGCACCGGCTGACCAGCTACGACGCCATGTATCTCGACCTCGCCGTTCGGCGCCACCTGCCGTTAGCGACGCTCGACGACGATTTGCGGAAGGCAGCAAAGCAGTTGGGCGTCCGCCTGTTAGGCCGGTGAGAGAATGGCAGATTCATGCCCTGCGAGCCTGCATGGAAGGACCCTTCCAAGGGTACCCGCCTACCTGGCCTTTGATGTCATCTCCGAGGACCGCGTCTGGAGGACGAGTGACCCAAACCTTTAGGCTTTCCCGCACCCAGTTCTGCCCTCATTCAATCTCCGAATTCTTTTCCAATTTCTGCTTGACCTGGTCCACGAGTTCACCCACATCCACGGGGCGCAGCAGGATCATTTCGAACCCGTGGCCGCGCAGACCCTTTTCGACGATGAAGGACCGGCTGGCGATGATCCAGATAGGGACCTTGCGGGACCAGGCGGAGAGGGCTTCCACGTCGGCGGAAGGGTCGTCGCTAGCGGAAATATCAGCGATAAACAAATCTGGAGGCTTCCTGCCCGGCCCCAGCGTCGCCAAAGCATCCGGAATGGTCTCGTAGGCTTCGACCTCGAACCCTTCTTCGAGGAGCTGCGCGCGCAGGAGGGCGCGTGCTTGCCAGTCTTTTCCAGCCATGAGAATTTGACTCACTGTAAGCCTCCGGGGCGAATCGTACGCAACCGACCCATCATCCAAAATAGGGCTAGAAAAGCCGCGATACTCACCGGAGCGTTCAAGCTGGCGTCCAGTGGGCGAAGGGGGTATTATGCGCTTCAAGCTGCGATGGGGAAAAGGCCTTCCTCATCCTCAATCCTCCGCGCCTCTCGCCGGACGGTTGGAGGTCACTTATATGCGGATTCTCCTGACAGGGTCGAGCGGATTGATCGGTCATGCGTTGATTTCCTTCTTGACGGCCGACGGCCACAAGGTAGTCCGGCTCACCAGGTCCGAGACCCGTGCCAGTGGCCGGCATATCTCGTGGGATCCCGTCGCGGGCACGATCAATACAGACGACCTCGGAGGTTTCGACGCCGTCGTGCACCTGGCCGGGGAGAGCATTGTCGGCCGGTGGACGCCGGAAAAGAAGGCTCGCATCCTCGAGAGTCGCGTCAAGGGCACGAGGTTGCTCTGCGAATCTCTGGCCCATTTGCGGAAGCGCCCCATCGTGCTGGTGTCTGCCTCGGCGATCGGTTTCTATGGGGACCGTGGTGACCGAATGCTGGATGAGGAAAGTTCCGCGGGCTCGCTGTTTCTTTCAAAGGTTGCGAAGGCCTGGGAAGCCGCGACGGAACCTGCGAGGCGCGACGGTATTCGAGTGGTGAATCTGCGCATTGGCTTCGTTCTCAGCCCAGCGGGCGGCGGCCTGGCAGCCATGCTTTTGCCTTTCAAATTGGGTATCGGCGGGCGCGTGGGAAGTGGACGCCAGTACGTGAGTTGGATTGCCATCGACGATGTGGTGGGAGCCATCTCGCACGCTATTCTTTCCGATTCCTTGCGCGGCCCGGTGAACGCCGTGGCGCCCCATCCCGTGACCAATCGGGAATTCACCAAAACCCTCGGCCGGGTCTTGTGGCGTCCCACGATCTTCCCCCTGCCCGCCTTTGCCGCCCACCTGGTCATGGGAGAAATGGCGGACGAACTCCTGCTGGCCAGCACCCGCGTGGAGCCTAAGCGGCTCCTGACGAGCGGCTACGAGTTTAAATTCCCTCAACTCCGAGACGCTCTGCGTCATGTGCTCGAGAAATAGGAAAGTAGCAGCGGCCTTATGCCGCCACCTGGCGAGGTAAACTCGCCGCTACAGCATCAAATTGACCCATGACCCGGCGGGTTTCGCCATGTCATCTCGGCGCCCGGCGTGTATACTGAATGGACGCAGGGATTGGCGCACGGGAGCGGAGTTTCTATCGCATCATGAAAGTCAACGTGCTGTTTTTCGGTATCACGCATGACCTGACGGGCTTCGCGCAGGAGCAGGTTGAACTCCCCGAGGGCGAAAACCTGGAGGGGCTGCGGCGCCTTTATGAGACACGTTTCCCGCGCCTGTTGTCGGCAGGGGGTTCACTCCTCGTCGCGGTCAATCAGGAAATCGCCAAGGGCTCAGTGCCCCTGCGCGACGGCGACGAGGTGGCGTTCATGCCTCCGGTGAGCGGTGGCGCGGGCGGTGATTTTTTTCGTATCACACGCGATCCGATTTGCGCCTCCGACCTTGCGAAACAGCTCCGCGCGGCGAAAGACGGAGCGGTGGTGGTTTTCGAAGGGATTGTGCGCAATCACTCGCAGGGTTGCGCCACGCTCTTCCTGGAATATGAGGCGTACGAGCCCCTGGCGATTCGCAAGATGCAAGAACTGGGGAGCGAGGCGAAGCAGAAGTTCGCGATTGATGGCATCGGCATGATTCACCGCCTGGGCCGCCTGGAGATCGGCGAGACCAGCGTGGCCATCATCGTCACTGCCGAACACCGGCGCGCCGCGTTTGAGGCCTGCCAGTATGCCATCGACCGCCTTAAGCAGGTTGTGCCGGTCTGGAAGAAAGAATACTTCGCGGATGGCGCCGTCTGGGCGGAAGGGGAAGGCCAGACGCGCGTGGTAGTTGAACGAAGCCGTTAAAGAGGTGTTCTAAGCAGGAGAACAAGTCAAAATGCAAAAGGCAAAGGGCAAAAGTCAAAAGTGAAAAACCTCCGACAAACTGGGGTTGATGCTTGGGCCTTGCCATATGCCTTTTGCCATGTGACTTTTGCGTTTTGCCTTTTGGCTTGCTCTTCGCTTTAGGTGGTATGCAATCATGCCGGATTATCTCAACGTGGCCGTGGAAATTGCACGGGAAGCAGGGGTTCTTCTCGCCGAATTATCTACGAAGCCTCTGGACATCGGCTACAAGCGCCGGGCGGACTTGGTGACGGTGGCGGACCGCCGTTCCGAAGCCCTGATCGTCGGGCGTTTGCGTGAGCGCTTTCCCGATCACGCCATCGTGGCCGAAGAAGGGGGGAACCATCGTGCTTCTTCCGACTATTGCTGGTATGTTGATCCCCTGGATGGAACGACGAATTACGCCCACGGCTTCCCCGTGTATTGTGTCACGCTTGGGCTCGCTCGCCGCGGCGAAGTGATAGCGGGTGTGGTTTTCGATCCCACGCGCAACGATCTCTACACGGCGGAACGCGGCGCCGGCGCCTATCTCAACGCCCAGCGCTTACACGTTTCTCGCACCGAAAATCTAAGTGAGAGCTTGGTGGCCACGGGGTTTCCTCCCTTTGCGCCCAATCACGCGTTGAACGTTCAGTTTTATTTCCGCTTCACGGAGCTTTCCCATGGCATCCGGCGCGCCGGCTCGGCGGCGCTCGACCTCTGTTGCGTGGCGGCCGGCCGCTTCGAGGGCTTCTGGGAGATGAAGCTCAACCCCTGGGACAAAGCCGCGGGCACGCTGCTGGTTACGGAGGCCGGTGGGCGAGTCTCCGACGTGCGGGGAGCAGCTTTCAACTTACTGGGCGACGATGTGTTTGTCTCCAACGGTCTGGTTCACAATCAGATGCTGGAAGTTTTCGCCGCCATCCTGGCCTCGTACGCCACGTAGCGGGCATGGGTGGTAAAGGGGGTTAGTGTTTGCTGGGAAGCTTCACCTTGGTGGCTTCTTCCTTTTGCTTGATCGCCTTGGCGGCCATACCGCGGATGACGTCGGGAACATTGCGGTTAAGGGAAAGCCCCTTCAGGTCTCGATCGTTTATCCGGGGAATCAGATGCAGGGTGACGTCGATGGGCGCGCGGGGATTGTTGACGAGGGCTCTCACCACCACGTAGGTTTTCATGAACTTCCGGTTTGCGGCGATCAGGCGCAGCACTTCCTCGGAAACATTCTTGGCGGCGGCATAGCCCTCGGCTTCGGTGTCCGAGATCTTGGGTGACTGCAACACGGCTCGAGATATCATTTTATTGGCGTCGCGAATCAGGATCGAGCGAGTTTCCAGGTTGCCGGTCAGCGCCGCCTTGATTTTTTCCACCACGGTCATGCGATTGATCTTCTCGATCAAAGTTTCCCGGTCTTTCGGGGTGAGCTCATCGTCACGCTTGGTGACTTCGGGCGGGGCCTCCACGGGCGCACCCGTCACACCCTCGATCGGCATCCCCGCCGCCAACTTGGCTAGAATCTCAACCGTCGCCTGTTCGGCGGCGAGTTTAAGGGCAGGCTCGGGCTCAGATTTGGCGGGGGGTTCTTTCGCGGCCTCCTGCACCGGAACCGGAGGGGAGAGGGCCGGCGGAGGCTGGGTGGGCGGCATCGGCGCTGCCTCCGCGGCCGCGATTTTGGGAGCCGGCTTAGGTTTCAGCAGACTGTGGAATTCAGCCGGAAGGCTGGGGTTCCAAAGCAATATTTCCCGCAGTTCTTCGCGCTCTGGGACGAGTTGCTTCGCCGCAAAACTCAGCACAGCGGGCGCCGTCCGCGGGCTGGCCATCACCCGGCGCACCTCCGCGCGGTCCCATCCCCGTAAGGTATCGAGTGCCTTCTCGCGCAGGTCCGCCTGCGGGGCGGTTGCCAGCAACGTCAGGATCTCGATTTTATCTTCCGCCGGCAAAGGCAGATTTCCCTCCGCGCCCTTGCGACGGATCACCTCGGGCGCCTTGCCGGAGCGGATTAAATCCACCAAGCGCTCGGAAATGTTGGGACCTCACGGTGCGGAGTTCTTCAGATCCTCACGCGTCAGATGGACGGACTTCACCTCGCCGTGCCGGCCGAGAGGTTTCAGTGTCTCGCCGTTCAGCGTGAGAATGACGGCTTGCGCGTTACCCGTGGTCACGTCGAAAGACCTGTGCGCCTTCAAAGTTTGCACCTCTTCAGGATTCAACACGCGCTGGAGCACCGTCTTGCCGTCCGCATCCACGGCGACCCAGGCGTGCTCCGTCGCCGCCACTTGCAGAACTAAGTCAGTATCGGAAGCGGGTTTCGTGCCGGGCGGATTTCCCGGTGGTGGGCTGGACTGCGCGGCGGGGTTAACACCTGCCACCGGTTCCCCCTGGGGATTGGGAGTGGCCCCCGCCGCCTCGGGCGTTCCGTGGGCCGCTCCCGGCGTCACCACGCCCGCCGCGGGATTCACTCCGGGTACCGCCGTGGTAGCGCCGGAAGCGGTGGGACCAGGTTCGGGGGGCGGGGTCGCCGGCTTGGGGGTCGCCACGGGAGCGGGCGGGGGGGGGCCCGGAGCTTCTGCGGCTCGGGGTGAGTACCGGAAAAGCAAGTAGCCCCCCGCCAGCAGAACCACCGCGACCAGGGTTGCAATCAGCGGAGTCCGTGCCGCCGGGTGCCCGGAGCTGGATCTGCCCCCTGGCATCCGTCGCAGGTCAAATTCCACCTGGGGGTGGGCGGCAAGCTGGTATTCGGCCACCACGCGTTTTCGTCCAAACCCAGATAGCGCGCGTAGGTGCGGATGAAACTGCGGGAGAAAATCCCTCCGGGAAGTTTGGAGAAATCTTCCCGTTCAATGGCCTCGAGAAAACGCATGCTGATCTTCGTAGCGGAAGAAATTTCCTCCAGGCTCACGCCGCGCATTTCTCGCTCGCGCCGAAGATTCTCACCGAAGGCGGGCATAGGGGGCCTTATTCGCTCCTTACGTATCAAGCCTTATTCATCATATTTTCCCGCACATAATAGTGTCAAATGGTTTAATAGGAGGTCCCCGGGCCTTACCCCGGGAGCAACTCCCTGACAAAAGGATTGAAAAGCCTGGCCCAATAGTTTAAAAAGTCTATGAGCGCATTATTCCAATATATCTTGGAAACGTGATGGACCCAGAAGAAGAGATCAGTGAACTGAGACGCCAGGTGGCACGCCTCTCACTTTTTCACGAAGTGGGCAAGGCGCTTTTCTCGACGCTCGACTTGCAGAAAATTCTTCAGACCATCATGGAAAAGATCAGCGATCTGCTCCAGCCGGATACCTGGTCGCTGTTGATGCTGGATGAGGACACGCAGGAGCTGTATTTCGAGATTGCCATCGGCAGCGGTGCAGAGAAGCTCCGGGACGTTCGCTTGAAGCTCGGGGAGGGAGTGGCGGGGTGGGTGGCCCAGCACGGCGAGCCCGTGCTGATTGAAAACCCCCGCAGTGATCCGCGCTTCACGCCCAAGGTGGATGAGTTGACGCACACCGAGACGCGCTCGATCGTGTGCGTACCCATCAAAGCGCATGGTCACGTGCTGGGGGTCATCGAACTCGTCAACGCCCTCGGCAAACCCAGCTTCGGCACGGAAGATATTCCCATCCTCAAAAGCCTGGCGGACTATGCCGCCATCGCGCTGGAAAACGCCCGTTACGTGCAACGCATTCACGAGCTCACCATCACCGATGACTGCACCGCGCTTTACAACGCCCGGCATCTCAACTTCGTCCTCGACACGGAGATCTATCGCTCCAATCGCTACGGCTATGAATTCTGCGTCATTTTCATCGACCTCGACCACTTCAAGCAAGTCAACGATGTGCACGGACACTTGGTGGGCTCTAAACTCCTCTGGATGATCGGCGATAGCATCAAGGCGCACCTGCGCATGATCGACTACGCTTTCCGTTACGGCGGTGATGAGTTCGTGGTGCTGCTTCCCCAGACCTCCAAGGAAAATGCCTTGATGGTCGTGCGCCGCATCCGCGAACTGCTGGTCAATCGCGTCTTTTTCGCGGATGAGAAAATGAATATCCGAGTCACCGCCAGCTTTGGGGTCGCCTCCTTCCCTGAGGATGGCCGCACCCGCAAGGAACTGCTGCGCAAAGCGGACGAAGCCATGTACCTTGTCAAGAACACCACCCGCAATAACATTGCGCTGGCCGGCCAGGGCATCGCTGGTTGAGGTAGTTGCGCAGCCCTGGCTTTTCCGCGACTATTCCGGTTCGGGGCAAGCTCTCCAGGAGGTTCATCATGAGGCTGCGCAATTGGAGCGCAAACTTGGTTCTTTTGGCGCTGGCAGTGGCACTTCCGCTTGCAAGTTCTTCCGGCGATGGGGCGACACTCAAGCCGCTGGTGGCTGGGCGCCGCGGCGTCGTGGCTGCTGGGCATCCCTTGGTGGCAGAGGCGGGCCTGCGCATCCTGGAAAGAGGCGGCAACGCAGTTGACGCCGGCGTCGCTGCGGTCTTCGCCGCATCGGTGGTGGAGATGATGAGCTTCGGCGCGGGAGGCGAGTGCCCGATCTTAATGAAGCTGAAGGACGGCGCGGTGGTGGCCATCAACGGCGACGGCATCGCGCCGGAACTGGCAACGGTGGAATTCTACGAACACCTGCGGCGCGACGATCCTCGCGCGGTGGGGCAGGCCACCGTGGCTGGCGCCGGGGCCGGCATCATCCCTTCCTTCGGTCCGCTTAGCGCGATCGTGCCCGGCGCCATGGATGCACTTCTGCTGGCCTTGGAGAAGTACGGCACGAAAAGCCTGGCGGAGGTCATCCAGCCGGCCATCGAGCTCGCCCAGGGTTTTCCCGTCAATGCCAGCCTGGAACATGCACTTGCGCGCGGCATGCCCCTCGCCCAAAAGTGGCCTGCCACGTCGAGGGTTTATATGCCCGGTGGGCGACTGCCGAAGGAAGGCGAGATTTTTGTCCAGGCGGACTTGGCGCGCACCTTTCAAACCCTTGCCAAGGTGGAGACGGAACACGCCGGACAGGGGCGCGACGGCGCCATCGAAGCAGTGCGCAATTACTTCTACCGCGGACCTATTGCCGAGCGCATCAGCGATTTCTGCAAGGAAGCGGGTTGTCTGCTGCGGGAGGAAGATTTCGCCGCCCTCCACGCGCGCGTGGAAGAACCGGTCACGGTGACTTATCGCGGCGTGCAGGTTTACAAGTGTGGTTTCTGGACGCAGGGCCCGGTGATGCTTGAGAACCTCAACTTGCTCGAGGGATTCGACCTGAAAGCCCTGAAGCATAACTCCGCCGACTACGTCCACACCGTGGTGGAAGCGGAAAAGTTGGGGTATGCAGACCGCGATGCTTACTACGGGGACCCCGATTTCACTCCCATGCCCGCGGCTCTTCTTTCCAAGGAGTACGCGAACCTCCGTCGGCCATTGATAAACGCGCGTCAGGCTTCCGCGGAACACATTCCCGGCGACCCTGTCCACATGGCGGCGCGGGCGCCGGAGGAATTTGCGCGCGCACGATTCCAGCACCGCAACGGCGAGCACCAGGACACCACCTGCGTGAATGTGATCGATCAGCAGGGAAACCTCTTTTCCGCCACCCCCAGCGCCGCGTGGATTCCTGCCGTCATCGCGGGCGACACGGGAATTCCTCTTTCCGAGCGGGCGCAGTCATTCGTCCTGACCCCGGGGCATCCCAATCAAATCGCCCCGCACAAGAGGCCGCGCATCACCCTGACGCCCTCGCTGGCTCTGCGCGGCGGCCAGCCCTGGCTGGCGTTTTCCACTCCCGGCGGCGACAGCCAGGACCAGACCCTGTTGCAAATATTCCTGAACGTGGTGGAGTTCGGAATGAATCCGCAAGAGGCGGTGGAAGCGCCGCGGTTCAACTCCGAAGCCATGTACAGCACTTTTGACGCGCATGACGACCATCCGCTTACGCTGGACGTCGAAAAACGCTTCGAACAAGCGGTGCTCGACGAACTTCGCGCGCGCGGCCACAAGCTGCTGGTGGGAGGAGATTGGAGCAATCCCACCGCGCCGACCATGGTGGAATACAATTCCACGACCGGCGTCATCTCGGCGGGCGCCGATGTGCGCGGATATCGTTATGCTCTAGCGTGGTAAGGAGGGCAGGGTTCAGTTGTTACCTCTTCGCGCTTTCGTAACATCCTAGAACACGCAGGAAGTTGGTCACCTCGCTCAAGTGTGCCAGGGCCTTTTTGCAATGCTCCTCCTTCACGTTCCCGATAAAATCGAGATAGAAGAAGTATTCCCACGGGCGGCCGCGCAAGGGTCGCGATTCCATTTTGGTCAGATCAATGTCGCGCAGGGCGAAAACGCTCAGGCACTTGTATAGGGCGCCCGGAACGTTGCGCGTGGAAAACACAATGGAGATTTTGTTGGCCTTGGGGGAGACACGCGCGGTTTTGGAGAGCAGAAAGAAGCGCGTGTAGTTTTCGCGGTGATCTTCCAAATGCGTTGCCAGGATGCGCGCGTGGTAGACCTCCGCGGCGATGCGGCTGGCGATGGCCGCCGCGCTGGGTGGACGGCGCTCCGCCAGCATTTTGACGGATCCGGCCGTGTCGTAAAAAGTGATCCGCTCCACTTGTGGGTTCTTGGCGAAGAAGTTGCCACACTGGGCTAGCGCCACGGGATGGGAATAGACTTGGCGCACGTCCTTGCGGGCCGTGCCCGGAAGCGCGATGAGATTGTGGACAATCCGCAAGCTCACTTCGCCCACAATGTGCAGGTTGTTCGCCAGCAGCAGGTCGAAGTTCTCATAGACGGACCCGGCCAGGGTATTCTCAATCGGAACCAGGCAGTAATTCGCGCGCCCCCGGGTGACGCTCTCAAAGGTCGCCATAAAAGTCTCGCAAGGCAGCACGCGGATTCCTCGGCCCAGGAGTTTGTATGCAGCTTCCTCGCTGAACGAGCCTCTTTCCCCTTGGAAAGCCACCAATGATGTGGCCATGAATTCGGTTTTCCCTTTCTCCGAAGCGGCGGCAGAGTCCGTCCGTCTCCACTGCCAGATCAGTCATGTCGGCGCGCCGCCGCTAGAATACCATAGCCCTTGCTGACGCAAGGGCGCGAATCATCGCCTGGTAGTGTCCCCATTTACAGCGTAGCGCCGGCTTCCAGCCGGCATTGGGCCGCCAAGTCCGATCTGCGGACTCCGATGGAGTCCATCGGACTCCAGAAATCGGAGATGGCGGCGCTACGTTCAAATTAGGACACTGCCCATCGCCTGGTACCTACGGCCGGCTGCCTACTGCACCTGCGGCACTCCCGGCAGAATCGTCCACGCGGAATAACTTGCCAACGACTCCAATTTCCCCAGCCACCCTTGCAGTGAGGCGGTGGGGGCGAGCGCGCTGTCTTCGCCGGAACTTTCCAGCAGGCGCTCGAAGAACGAGCGGTGGGGTGGCAGCAAGAGCAGGTTTACCTTTTCACCCGCGGGAATCTTGGCCAATTCACGCGCGCGGGCGATGGCCGTGTGCAACCCTCCCAGTTCATCCACCAGGCCGAGTTGCCGGGCGCGCTCGCCGGTCCACACGCGGCCTTGCGCGATTTTATCCACCTCTTCGACTTTCATGTGCCGCCCCTCCGCCACCCCGTGAAGAAAATCGTTGTAGGTCCCGCGCATATTCCGCAGCACCACCTCGCGCTGCGCCGGAGTGAAATTCTGGAAGGGATACTCCAACGTGGAGTTCTCGCTGGTGGCGACGAAATCCGTACTCAATCCTAGTTTCGCGTAGAGCCCCTGAATGTTGAACTTGCCCGTCAGCACTCCGATGGAACCGGTGATCGTGCCGGGTTCCGCGATGATCCGGTTGGCGGACATGGCCAGCCAATAACCACCCGAGGCGGCGACGTCCGACATGGAAACCACCACGGGTTTGACCCCTTTCGTCAGTTCCAACTCATGCCGCATCACCTCGGAAGAGAAAGCGACACCACCCGGCGAATCCACCCGCACCACCACCGCCTTGACGAAGTTGTCGGCCCGGGCGCGGCGAAATTGCTGCGCGATGGTCTCCGATCCCAGCATGTCGTCTCCCCACGGCGAGGCGCCGCTGCGGCCGGGCACAATCTCCCCCACCGCGTAAATCACCGCGATTTTATTCGCCGCGAATTTCTCCGTCCGGTCCAGGTAGCGGTGCAGGCTGATGCGCCGATCATACCCACGGTTCTTCTGGTCCACGAAATTTCGGAAGTTGTCCCCGTACCCAAGGCGGTCCGCAAGACCTGTTCCCGGGGCGGCGTCAGAATTGTACGGTCCCCCGGCGATGATCTTCTCCACGTCTTCGGGCCGCAGGTTGCGCGACGCCGCAACGCCTTGCACGAACTGGCGGTACCAGTCATCCACCAGCTCCTTCGTCGCCTCGCGATGGGCGGCGGTGAACTTTTTCTCGGTGTAGACGTTGGTGGCGTTCTTGTAATCGCCAATGTGGAAGAAGTCAGGGTATATCCCGAGCTTGTCGAACAGGCCACGCATGAAGGTGGTGGAAGCCATCATCCCGTGAATCTGGAACTCGGACTTGGGAAGCATGATGAGCGTCTGGCACGCCGAAGCGAGGTAGTAGGATCGGTTCGTGGCAAATTCCAGGTAGGCAACACTGAATTTGCGGTAGAGGTTGAAAGCTCGAATGCGGTCGCGGATCTCCTGAATCTTGCCCATCCCCAGGGAGGTCTCGCCCACCCACACCTCCAGGCCGGTGATGTGCGGGTCCGTCCGCGCCCGCTCCATCCCCTCGGTGATGTCGGTGACCGTCGTCGACGGACCGTTGAGAAGATCCTGAAGGGAATTTTGCGGCAATTGCTCCGGAATCTCGTCTTCGATTCGCACCACCAGCACCGTGTTCGGCTTTACCCGTCGGGCATAAGAAATCCCGAACATGAGGAGTGCCGCCATCCCCACGACGATGACCACCACCAAAAGGACTATCTTCCAAGGATTTTTCATTTACGTCCTCCGGGGAAAGCGCCAAGGAGCCCACCTCTAACCGCAACTTTTCCCACGCCCTGCGAACGCCTTGGCAAAATCCGCAGCGCTAACGTGGAAAATCAGGCTCCTCTACCGCCTTCACCACATTATGAACACATCCGTGATATTTTCAAACTCCCACCTGCTATGAAAATGAATGTGCCGAAGGCATCTTGGACTGCGGCGGCTTGACGCCGCCTTGCGCGTTGATCAGATGCCAAGGCAGCGTCAAGCCGCCGCACTCCAAGGCGCTTCGCGCATTTCCATTTACAGTGGCGAACCCAGGCTCATAGGGATCTGCAATGACGCCCACAGCTCATTAATTGAAGATCCCCCCCGTCAGACCGATTGCCCCCCTTGAGCTTTAAAAGGTGGTTTCGAAGCCGCGGTGTGTTACAATTCCGGGTTTTCAAATTCATCTCGAGGAATTATTCGCATGGCACAAATTGATCTGATTCAGGGAAGAGAAATTCTGGATTCACGCGGCAATCCCACGGTGGAAGCAGACGTGGTTCTGCGCGACGGCGCCTTTGGCCGCGCGGCGGTTCCCTCCGGCGCCTCCACCGGCGAGCACGAGGCGGTGGAATTACGCGACGGTGACAAGCGGCGCTATTTGGGCAAGGGCGTCCTGCAAGCCGTGGAGAACATCAACCTGGTGATCGCCCGCGACCTGGGCGGACACGACGCCGGCAACCAGGCGGAGATTGACGAGCGCATGATCGCGCTCGACGGCACGCCCAACAAGGGCAAGCTGGGCGCCAACGCCATCCTGGCCGTTTCCATGGCGGCCTGCCGCGCCTCGGCGCAATCGGCGCGCATCCCCTTGTATCGCTATCTGGGCGGACTGCAAGCGCGCGTCCTGCCCGTGCCCATGATGAACGTGTTGAACGGCGGCGTGCATGCTGACAACACCGTGGACTTTCAGGAATTCATGATTATGCCGGTGGGAGCGGAGAGCTTCGCGCAGGCCCTGCGCATGGGCGCGGAGACGTTCCACACCCTCAAAAAGGTTCTGAAGGACGAGGGGTATAACACCTCGGTGGGCGACGAAGGCGGCTTTGCCCCCAGCCTCAAATCGAATGAAGAAGCGGTGGAAGTCCTGCTCGATGCCATCACCAAAGCTGGTTACTCTCCCGGCCACGACATCGCGATTGCCCTCGATCCCGCGTCCAGCGAGATGTTCCAGGACGGCAAATACGTCTTTTTCAAGTCCGACAAGTCAAAGAAATCGTCCGAGGAAATGGTGAAGCTTTACGCCGACTGGGTGCGCCAGTATCCCATCGTCAGTCTTGAGGACGGCCTCGCGCAAGACGACTGGGAAGGCTGGAAGCTGCTCACGAAGGAGTTGGGCACGAAGATCCAGCTTGTCGGCGACGACCTCTTCGTGACCAATACGGAACGCCTGGCGCGCGGCATTGAAGAGGGCGTGGCCAATTCGATTTTGATCAAGCTGAACCAGATTGGCACGGTGACGGAAACCATCCGCGCCATCGAACTCGCCCGCCGTCACGGGTACACCTCCGTGGTTTCCCACCGTTCGGGCGAGACCGAGGACGCTTTCATTGCGGACTTCACCGTCGGCATGGGTACGGGCCAAATCAAGACCGGTTCCGCCAGCCGTAGCGAGCGCATCGCCAAGTACAACCAGTTGCTCCGCATCGAGGAGGAATTGGGCGGCGCCGCGGAGTTCCTGGGCCGCGCCGCTGTGAAGTGCGGGAAATAGTGCCCTGGAGGGTGGCGCCTTCGCGCCACCCAATCCTCCCCGCCTACTCCGGATAAGGCGCGCCGGCGGGCGCGATGCGAATGCGGTGGTCCGTGTACACGATGGGCGAGTCCGGGACCGATACTTTGATCTAGCCTCACCCGGAATCAAAGCGGGTTCGGCGGGGGTCTCATGGCGGCGCGGAAGGCTGCCAGGTTGCTGGCGTCAATCACCTCCGTGCCCGTGTCCACGCGCGCCGGCAGAGGTGAAGCGGGCGCCGACCGCCAGTCCTTAAACTCGTGCACGACGTTGTGGTGCAAGTCATCGAGGAACCGCAGCCCGTAGAACGCCATCGTGTAGGGCTTCTGCCCGATGGTCAGGGAGATCATTTTTCTCTCGATGAAATCGAGCGTCTCCGGGTTCGTGTCCATGGCCACGACCGGAATCTTGCCATACAAATCGAAGCGGAACAAAATCTCGCCCGCGCCGGGGCCGCCCGAAGCTTCCAGGCACAGGATGCCGTCAACCTTTTCATTGTTTTTGATCAACTCGCCGACCACTTCGTTCGCCTTGATCGGATCGCCTTGATCATCGAGGGTGTGCGCGATCTTGATGCCCGGGTATTTGGCAAAAACTTCCTGCGCGCCGCGCAGGCGTTCCTCCACGTTGAGCTGGCCGGGAACCGTGACCACCACCAACTGACCTTTGCCGTTCATCAACTTGGCGATCTGTCTTCCGCTTTCCATGCCCGCCTGGCGATTGTCGGTACCGATATACAGGACGCGCTTGGAATCAGGGGCATCCGTGTCCATTGCGATCACGGGAATTCCCGCGCCGATGGCCTCGTTGATGGCGTTGTTGAAAAGCTCCGGCCGCGCCGGCGACACTAATATCCCCGTGGGGTGTTGGGCTACCGCTTCCTTGAAGACTTTCAGTTCTTCCTCCGGCGAGTGGGAGGTGGGCCCTCGGAAGTCTGCCTTCACACCCAATCCGCGGGCGGCGTCGTTGAAACCTGCCCCCGCTTCTTGCCAGTACTCAAGGTTGATGTTCGCGGCCACCAGGATGTACCGCTCGGTTTCTTGATGAAATGGCTTCTGGCACGAGGCCGAAAATCCCGCGACCAAAAGCATCCCCAGGGAAATCACCATCTGATACCGCTGTCTCATGGTCCCCTCCTCGCTCTTGCTGACCTTTCTAAGCAGAGAGCGAAATGATGTGAAATCTCCATCTGAAACCTTATGGCAGGATGGAAAGGTACCACAAAGTCTGCCCAATGGTGAGACAAAACCAACGGGCACATACATTGGAAAACGATGTATGCCACCCGCGATCGGGGAGGAAAAGGGGCGTGCGGCGATAGGTGCTAGCAGTGATGAATTGCAGTTCACCGGGACTGTAAACGCGGAGGTAGAAGGGCGTGGCGCAGGAGAGTTTACTCTCGACAGCGCGGGACCGGAAGAGAACGCCCCTTCGGGATCGCAGACACCAAACGACGGGTGTCTGCGCCAGCCGCGAGCACCCGATACTTCGCTCGGAGGCAGGCCTGCAAGAGATAGCCCTCGTCCGTTCCTGGCTGGGGAGGGTGTGCCTCCGCATATCGTTGGACCACGTTCTTGCCGTTTTGAAACCAATCGTAAAGGCAGCAGTCTACCAGCACGCTGGGCATATCCATGCTGTCGAAGACGAGAACGCCATCGCGCCAGATGCCGATCGCCTCTCCCACCTCGTCCAATGCCCGCCGGGGAACGGCTTTCATGATTCGGTAAATCAAGTCGGCGGCGAGAGCTCGCAGCCTCCGGTATCGTTTCACATCCTGAGGTGTGGGAGAAAAAGGGGTGTCCATGACCCTCCCTTCTCGAAATCCGGGACAGGCACGATATTTCCAATTTTTCTCAGGCATATTGACCCTTCCGCCGACATTTTCGCTTGACCTCCCGCGTTGCCGGGCGTATGACTCCCCTGTTGAAATGGAAGGCCGGAGGATGGCGTTGCGGATTCGGCGCATGGCAGAAGGGTAGGGACGATGCCACGTGTGGCTCGGGTGGTGATTGCAGACGTTGCGCACCATGTGACGCAGCGCGGCAATGGTCGGCAATGCATTTTAGCCAGCGACGCGGAGCGGATGGTATATCTGGATCTACTGCGCCAGGCGGTGGAGGTGCAGGACGTGTCGGTAGTGGGCTACTGCCTGATGTCGAACCACGTGCATGTGGTGGTGGTGCCGCGCCGGGCGGAGGGGTTGGCCGAGGCCTTCCATCAGTTGCACGGGCGGTACGCGTCGTATTGGAACACTTCGCACGCTGCCAGCGGACACGTCTGGCAGGGACGCTTTTATTCCTGCCCGATGGATCCCGGCCATCTGTGGACGGCGTTGCGCTACGTGGAACTGAATCCGGTGCGGGCAGGGATGGCGGCGGAGGCGGCGGCCTGGCCGTGGTCGAGCGCCGGGGCGCATTGCGGAACGGTCGATCCGGACGCTTGCCTGGAAATGTCCACATGGCGCCAAAACTGGTCGGCGGACGCTTGGCGGAAGTTCCTGGCGGAGGGCGAAACCGCCGCCGAACTGCGCGCGATTCGGCGCTCGACCCGTACGGGACGACCCTTGGGGCCGCCGGAGTTCACGCGCACGCTGGAAGAACTCGTGCAGAGGCGCTTGACACCCAGGCCGCGCGGTCGTCCGCGCAAGACGCCACAAGAAGTTCATCCCGCAGGGACGCTCAGCGCATGACCGAGAACCCAGAAGGATGGCTCAAAAAAGGGTGTATATGGTGCCTGTCCCGGATTTTTCAGCGCAGTTACGGTTCGCCCGCGTGGTCTTGGCCCGTCTTCACGACCACGGAAATACGGCGATTGCGGGGATCGTTGAGGTCGGCGCTGTTGAGCGGCATCTGATCGGCGAAGCCGCGCATCTCGACGATTTGATCGAGGCGCAGACCGTCAGCGTAGAGCAGGCGGCGGGTGGCGTTGGCGCGGTCGGCCGCCAGCTCCCAATTGCTATAGCCGCTGGTGGGAGTGGCGGTGCGAAACGGCCGTGCGTCGGTATGGCCTTCAATGACAATCTTATTGGGCATCTTGACCAGCTCTTCGGCCAGGATGTTGAGCAGGTGCTCGCCAGCGGCCGTGGGCGTAGGACTGCCGGAATTGAAGAACATGCCCTCTTCCGTCTCCAGCAGGTCGATGCGCAACCCCTCGGCGGTTACCGTGAACAAGACGTTTTTTTGGATTTGATGGAACTCCGGTAATTGGCGCAGGGCCGCTTCGATCTTCTCCTGGAGGCCGCGCACCGTGCGATGGTCCACGGCCAAACTGGCGCTGAGATTGCCGACCCCGGTGCCGCTCCGCAGCTTGTAGCCCTTGGGGTCGCGGAAATAGCCTTGCACCGACTCCTTAACCTTCGCGCTGGAGCTCATCATCCAGAGCACGATGAACAGGGCCATCAAGGCGGTGACGAAATCAGCGTAGGCCACCTTCCAAGCCCCGCCGTGGTGCGCCTGGACGGCGGCGCGCTGGAGCGGAACCCAGGGAGAAGCTGTCAGCCGGCGAGGAAAGGTTCTCGGACACAATGCTCCTAGGCGGCGGAAGGCACCGAGGCCGATGGGATATGGGCTTCACGCCGGACGGTAATGTGCATTTCCTCGAAACTGGGGCGCCATTCAACGGGAATGGACCGGCGCGCGGCTTCCACGGCGAGGATAGGCGAAATCCCCGCGGCGAACGCCACAATGCCCGTGCGAAGCACTTGCAGGTGATGCGTGTGCGCCTCACAGCGGCCTTCCAGACGCGACGCGACGGGGCCGACCACCCCGTAACACAGCAGGATGCCGAGAAACGTGCCGACCAGCGCCGCCGCCACCTTCTCACCGATGAGCTCGGGCGCGCCGCCGATGGACTGCATGGTGATCACCACACCCAACACGGCGGCCACAATCCCCAGTCCGGGGAGGGCGTCCGCGACCGAGTTGAGGGCGCGCACCGGTTCGTGGCGGCCGCGCTGCTGGATGTCGATATCCAGATCCATCAGGTGGCCCAGGTGGTGTGGTTCGCCAGCGCCCAGAACCAGCATGCGCAGAGAATCCAGAATGAAAACGAGCGTGCCGCGATCATCGAGCAAGTCTGGGTAGTTGGAAAAGATGGAGCTGGAGTCCGGCTCCTCCACGTGTGATTCCAGGATCATCGGGCCCGACCGGCGCGCCAACGAGAAGATTTCAAAAAGCAGGCGCAGGTGCTGGAGATACGATTCACGCGTGTGCTTGGCCGAGTGAAACGTTTCGCGCAGGCCCTTGAGCATTTTGCGGATCACTACCGGTGGGTTGGAGACGAGGATGATCCCGAGGGCCGCCCCCCCAATGATGAGGAACTCGACCGGCTGCAGGAGGACCCAGGGGTTGCCATTTTCCAGGACGTAACCCCCGAGGACTGCGACGAAAACCAGAATAATTCCGAGCAGTGCGAGCAAATCAGCCCTCCTTGAAAATAGTAAGAGCAGACACGGAAGCGGAGCAATGGTCCGGAAGTACTATTTCAGTAGGACGGCAACCGCAGCATAGCCCGCAAACCGAGCGAAAGATCGTAGCCCATGGCGAGCCAGCCATGGGCATACGCGCCCTGGCCCCAGTCCCCCAACACCCAGTCACCAGCACCCAAGCCCCAGGTGACATTCGGTATTGACAGGGCGGGCCGAAAACGCTAGTCTTTAACCTTATGTTGCGCGCGCTGGCACACCACCATCATCCTCACTTCAGCTTCGGGGTGGCGTGTCGGTGGGCGAATGCTTAAATCACCAAGCGCGATCGGCAAAGCGGCCCGCTGACACAAAACAATCAGCGGGCTTTTTCATTTTCAAGCAGGGGGGCTGTGCATGTTGGAACTCAATTACCAGGAGGATGGTCTAATCCCAGCCATCATTCAAGACCGTCGCTCAGGAAAAGTATTGATGCTGGGATACATGAATGCGGACGCTTATGAACAAACCCTCGATTCCGGGTTCGTCACCTTTTTTAGCCGCGCACGTCAGAAGCTCTGGACCAAAGGGGAGACTTCCGGGCACCGGCTCGTGGTGAAAGAAGTTCGAGTGGACTGCGACCAGGACGCGCTGCTGATCCAAGCCGAGTTGGCCGGGCCGGGCTGCTGCCACCTGGGCTATCGCTCGTGTTTCTTCCGCAAGCTGACCGGGAAAGGTGAGGAAATCATCCTCGAACGTGAATTCGATCCTGTCCGCGTCTATGGCGAGAAGCACCCGGAGAGCCAGACATGAGCACTGGTAGCGCCGCCCTTGAGGGCGGCATACCGTAGCGGCGGCGGAACCTGTCCCGATCCGATCGGGACGCCGCCATGGCGAGGTAAACTCGCCGCTACGGAACCACGTGCCGGGCTCAAGCCCGGCGCTACGACAAGCACCCGGAGAGCCAGACATGAGCCTGTTGAAATTGGGGTTGCCCAAAGGAAGCCTGCAAGAGGCCTCGCTGCAACTATTTCGCCGCGCGGGCTACGAAATCAGTGTCAGCTCGCGCTCGTATTTCCCCTCCATCGATGATGAGGAAATCGAGTGCATGTTGATCCGCGCGCAGGAAATGGCGCGCTACGTGGAGGACGGCATCCTCGACGCCGGCTTGACCGGTAAAGATTGGATTTTAGAAAACGAAGCCAAGGTCGTCGAAGCGGCGGACCTGGTTTATGCCAAGCAGACTTTTGGCAAGGTGCGCTGGGTGCTCGCCGTGCCGGAAAAATCCCCTTTCCAGAGCGTGCACGACCTGCAAAACAAGATCATCGCCACGGAACTGGTGGGGGTCACCCGGCGCTACCTCGAGCGCAACGGGGTGAAAGCCAAAGTGGAATTTTCCTGGGGCGCCACGGAAGTAAAGCCTCCGGTGCTGGCCGACGCCATCGTGGAAGTCACCGAAACCGGCTCCTCGCTGCGCGCCAATGGCCTGCGCATCGTCGAAACCGTGCTGGAATCGAATACCAAGTTTATCGTCAACTCCACCGCCTGGGAAGATGCCTGGAAACGCCGGAAAGTCGAGACGCTCGTCATGCTCCTGCAAGGGGCCATCGAGGCCGCGGGCAAGGTCGGCCTGATGCTGAACGTCCGCCGTGACGACCTGGAAAAGGTGCTTTCGGTTCTTCCCGCTTTGAAGCGGCCTACCATTTCGGCCTTGAGCGATTCCGATTGGGTCGCCGTCAATACCGTGATCGAAGAAAAAACCGTGCGCGAGATCATTCCACGCCTCAAGGCCGCGAATGCGCAAGGCATTGTGGAATATCCGCTGAATAAAATTGTGGTTTGAAAAGTCGGGGCTGGTGTCCTGAGTTAGAAGTTCGTTGATTATTTAAGAACCCCCTCACCCCCGGCCCCTCTCCCCCAAGGGGGGGAGGGGAGAGTTGGACTTACTCCCTCGCCCCCTTGGGGGAGAGGGTGGACCGCCACCGGCGTTCTTACCAGCCGGGGCGGGACGGGTGAGGGGGTCGCCCTGAAACAAATAGTAGGAGCGATTTGACCACGAACTTCTGACTCAGGACACTAGCTATCAGCGGTCAGCTATCAGCATTCAGCCAAAATTAGTGGAACAACCTGCTGTCGCTGAAAGTTGACAGCTTGTTTTTATGATAGATATTATTCGAAGCAGCAATACGAAAGCCATCAGCCGACTGCTCGGCGCGCGCTCCGCAACCTTGACGGAGGCGGAGGCGGTCGTGCGCCCCATTCTGGAGGACATCCGGCGCCACGGCGACCGCGCCATTTGCCGTTACGCGAAAAAGTTTGACCGGCTCGACCTCGGCAAGACCGGCTTCACGGTATCCCCCGAAGAGATTCGCCGCGCCTATCACGAGGTCCCCCCCGGCTTTGTGGCGGCGGTGGAAGTGGCGGCGGCCAACCTTCGCAAGGCGGCGCGGCGCCAATTGCCGCGGCCGTGGACGTGCATTACGCGCGCCGGCGTCAGCGTTGGGCAAATCCTTCGGCCGCTCGAGCGCGTGGCCTGCTACGTTCCCGGCGGGCGCTTTCCATTGCCCTCCACCGTGCTGATGAGCGTTATCCCCGCCCAAGAGGCCGGAGTCAGCGAAGTGATCGTGACCTCGCCGCGGCCCGCCCCGGCGGTTCTGGTGGCGGCTGACCTGTTGAGCGTAAAGAAGATCTATCGACTGGGCGGCGCTCAGGCCATTGCCGCCTTCGCCTTCGGAACGAAATCCGTGCCGCGTGTCGACAAGATCGTGGGGCCGGGAAACCGCTACGTTGCCGCCGCCAAAAAGCTGGTGGCGGGCGAGTGCGGCATCGATTTCATTGCCGGACCGTCGGAATTGGTGCTGGTGGGTGGGCGCGGCAACCCGGAATGGATTGCGGCGGACTTAGTCGCGCAAGCTGAGCACGACCCTGATGCGGTGGCGATTTTCATCACCCCGTCTTTAAAACTGGCGCTTCAGGTGCAGTCGGCCGCGCGCGGAATCGTGACGCGGCTGGACTTGCCCGTCGCAGGCCAGGCGCTGGCTGCACAGGGGGGCATCATCGTCACGCGCCATATGGCGGAGGCGGCGGACCTCGTCAATCGCCTGGCCCCCGAACACCTCACGCTGTTCGAGGGCGCCACGACCTTGCTGGGGCGCGTCCAATCCGCCGGCTCCATCTTTCTGGGCGCCTATAGCCCGGTCGCCGCGGGAGATTATGCCTCGGGAACGAATCACATCCTCCCCACTAGCGGAGCGGCGCGTTTGCGCGGTGGCCTGAGCGCGGCGGATTTTGTGAAAGCCATTTCCGTCCAGCGACTAAGCCCTCGCGGGTTGGCAGGACTGGAAAAGACCCTCGTCACTTTGGCCAACACCGAGGGCCTGAAAGCGCATGCGTATTCCGTCCAGACCCGCTTTGCGGGGAAAGGCGCGTAACCCTGAGAGATGCTTGTTTGCGAGATGGGTGGCATGCGGTCGACAAATTGACGCTCGCAGTCGGACGCTTTGGGGGGACGATTGCGGCAAAATGCCTGAAACACGGACATGATGATCCATTAGGCCGCTTCTTATGGTTAAGTGCAATGTAATCTGTTGTTTAAGGGAAAAGATGGCCGCTGGAATACGGCGGGCATTCGTCCTTATTCGTGGACTATCCACAATGCGCATCCGGGAGCGCCTTAGGACTTAGCAAATGATTCGACCCCGCAAGGCCATTGAGACTTTGAAAAAGTACCGTCCTCCCCAAGAGGGCCGCGGCGGCAAGATGCGCCTGGACTTTAACGAGAATACCGTGGGCTGCCCTCCTCAGGTGATTCGCGCGCTGCGCCGCGCGTTGAATCCGGAAATGATGACGCGCTATCCCGAGTACGACGAAGGGCGTCGCACGCTCGCCGCTTATTTTCGCGTGGCCCCGGAAGAGATGATTCTTGCCAACGGCACTGACGACGCGCTCAAGATGGTCTGCGACACCTTCGTCGATCCCGGTGACATACTGCTGGTCCCTGCCCCTACTTTCCCGGTGTACGAATTCTTCAACAATGTTGCGGGCGGGAAGACCCTGCGCATTCGCTACGATGAACATTTCCGCTTGCCCACGGATGAATTCGTGGCCACGCTAAAGAAGCAGAACGTTCGATGGGTGGCGCTCGCTAACCCCAACAATCCCACCGGCACGCAGATCCCGAAAGCCGCTTTGAAGGCCATTCTGCTCGCTGCTCCGCAAACGGTGGTGCTGGTCGATGAGGCTTATCAGGATTTCTCCGGCCAAACCATCCTGCCCTGGATTCGCCGCTATCCCAACCTGATCGTGACGCGGACATTCTCGAAAGCGTTCGGCCTCGCGGCGCTACGCATGGGCTGTCTCTTTGCCAACCCCCAGCTCATTGACCCCCTGCAACGCGGGCAGAACCCCTTCGCCGTAAACTCGCTCGCCTTGATGTGCGCGTGCATTGCCATCCGCTACGACGCTCAGGTGCGCAAGTACGCGGAGACCATCCGCGCGAATCGTGCGGGTTTCTGCCAGTGGCTCGACGCCCACGACATCCCCTACGTACCCAGTTCCGCGAATTTCGTCCTGACTCGCGTAGGCGAGCACGCTCCGGAAATCGCCCGCCAACTGCGCGACAACAAAATCCTGGTGCGCGACTGGAGTTACGACCCGCACCTGAAGGGGTACCTGCGATTCACGATCGGCTCGCGTGCGCAAACACGCCGCCTCATGGCAGAACTTCAGCGCTCGCAAGGTCTCATCCAGACTCGCAAAGGCTCACGGGCTTGGAAAAACATGGTGGCCTATTCTTCCACAGGGTGGTTTGCATGAAAGCGCGCACCGCCTCCTTGCATTGCAAAACCGCCGAGACCGATATCCGCGGGCGCCTGAATCTGGACGGTTGCGGCACTTACAAAATCTCGACGGGCATTCGCTTCCTTGACCATATGCTGGAGCTCCTCACCCGGCACGGCGGCTTCGACCTGGATCTGGAGGCGCAAGGCGACCTGGACGTCGATCAGCATCACACGGTGGAAGACGTGGGCATCGTTCTCGGCCAACTTCTGCGCGAGGCGCTGGGTTCAAAAAAGGGTATTAATCGCGCCGGTTATTTCCTGATGCCCATGGATGAAACCCTGGCGATCGCCGCCATTGACCTGAGCGGCAGGCCCTACCTGGTGCTGAAAGCTCCCCTGAAGGTGCGGTACGTGGGCGATTTGCAAACCGAGTTGCTGGAAGATTTCTTTCATGGTTTCGCCACTGCCGCTGCGGCCAACGTACACCTCAAGATCGCGTACGGACGCTCCAGCCACCACGCCATCGAAGCCCTGTTCAAAGCGTTTGCGCGAGCGCTGCGCTTTGCCTGCTCGCGCGACCGCCGCTTGCGATCGCAGCTTCCTAGCACAAAGGGGCTTCTATGATTGCCGTTCTCGACTACGGCGGTGGGAATGTGGGCTCGGTGCTTAAGGCGATCGAGTACCTTGGCCTGTCGGCTGAGAGGGTCGATCAGCCCGCGGCGTTGCGGGCTGCCGAAAAGATCATTTTCCCCGGGCAAGGCCACTTCGGCTCCATGATGAAGGGGCTCGCGGAGCGCGAGATGTTGACCCCGCTGCGCGAAGCCTTTACTGCGGGCAAACCTTTCCTCGGCATCTGCCTGGGATTGCAGGCGCTATTCGAATCGAGCGAAGAAGCCCCCGGCGTCCCCGGCCTGGGCATCCTGCGGGGCTGCGTGACGCGCTTTCAGGGAGTTTTTAAGGTTCCCCATGTCGGTTGGAGCCAGCTTGTTCTCCGCCCCGCGACACAATTATTCCGCGGAGTCGCCGATGGCAGCTTTGTTTACTATTGCCATTCTTATTACGGTCCGGTAACGGCCGAAGCTTGCGCCGTCACCGAATATGGCCAAACTTTCGCCGCAGGGATTGAACTGAATAGAATTTGGGCCGTCCAGTTTCACCCCGAAAAATCAGGTGAAGTCGGGTTGAAAGTTCTCAGTAATTTTCTGAGTCTGTAAACTGTCCTTTGTCCGTGGTCCGTGGTCCCTTGCACTGCGCCATGCTGGAGGGTTCTAAGGCAACGGACAAAGGACCAAGGACAAAGGACAAGTTTGTCACTTATGTTTGCCAAGCGCATCATTCCGTGTCTGGACTGCAAAGACGGCCGCGTAGTGAAAGGCATCCACTTTGTTAACCTGCGCGATGCCGGCGACCCGGGCGACCTGGCGGAGATGTACAACCGCGAAGGGGCCGACGAACTGGTGATGCTCGACATTTCTGCCTCCCGCGAAGGCCGCGCCACGCTGATGGAAACCGTCAGGCGGGTGGCGCGCCGCCTGTTTATCCCGCTCACGGTGGGTGGCGGCGTCCGCACGCTCGATGACGCGCGACGCTTGCTTTCCGCTGGGGCAGATAAGGTGGCCGTCAACACTGCCGCTGTGGAAACGCCGGAAGTGGTCAGGGTCATCGCGGGGAATTACGGGCGGCAGGCCATTGTGGTGGCCATTGACGCGCGGCGGCTGCGCGGACGTGCCACGGCCGTCCCGGCCGTGCGCATGGGCGGGACGCCCGTGCCACAAACAGAGGATCAGCCACCTCACTGGGAAGTCGTAACCTACGGCGGGACCAAGCCCACGGGCCTCGATGCACTCGAATGGGCGCGGCGCGTGGAGGAGTTGGGCGCGGGCGAAATCCTGCTGACTTCTATGGACGCGGATGGCACGCAAGTGGGATTCGATTGCGAATTAACCGCCACGGTGGCGCGCGCCTTGCACATCCCGGTCATTGCCTCGGGCGGCGCCGGGGGCCCGGAACACATTGCCGAAGTTTTCCAGCGGGGTTGCGCGGACGCTGCCTTGGCCGCTTCAATATTTCACTACGAGACGCACACCATCCGCAGCTTGAAAGAGTACCTGCGCACGCAAGGCGTGCCGGTCAGGATTTGAAGGAGAATTATAAATGCTGAATCATGAATTATTAAAGCTACGGTTGCATGAGTCTCCAATATCGCCACGCGCAATCGACAGGAATTCATATTTCGGCATTCATAATTCATAATTTTATGATCATTCCCTGCATCGACTTGATGGATCGCAAGGTTGTGCAGCTCGTTCAGGGCAAGGAGAAATTCCTCGAACTGCCTGAACCTCTTGCCGTCCTCGAAAAATTCTCTGCCTATTCGGAAATCCAAGTGATCGATTTGGACGCGGCGATGGGCAAGGCGGAAAACAACGCAGAGATCGTCCGCGGGCTTTGCCGCCGCAAGCCCTGCCGAGTGGGTGGAGGCATCCGCAGCACAGCGCGGGCACAGGCGGTCGTAGGTGACGGAGCGCTCAAGGCCATTGTGGGCAGCAGCGCCTTTACCGCACACGGCATCAATCAGGAATTCCTGCGTGAGCTCACCGCGGCCGTGCCCCGCGAAAACATCCTGATTGCCGTGGATTCATTCGGCGATCGCGTGGCGATTCACGGCTGGAAGGAAACGCTGCCGATCACTTGTGCGCAGGCGCTGCCCCAGCTCGAGCCTTACTGTTCAGGGTTCCTCTGCACTTACATCGATGGGGAAGGAAGATTGCAAGGAACCAACCTCGAATGGTTTCGCAGTTTGCGCGCGGTGACCCAACTCCCCATTACCGCAGCGGGTGGAATTACTACGGACGAAGAGATCGCGGCGCTGGAGGAACTCGGCATGCACGCCGCGCTGGGAATGTCCATCTACCGCAAGGTCTTCCCGGAGTTCTTCGCCGGACGCCAGCCTGGTCAATCCACATAGATGCGCGGCACGCGTTTGCCGATGGAGCAAAGGACTTCGTAAGGGACGGTATCAAGCAGTTGGGCAATCTCCACGGCGGTAATGGAGCTGTGGTCCGCCTGCCCGATCAGAATAACTTCATCGCCGATATTCGTGCCCGCGATGTCGGTAGCATCGAGGAGAGAGAGATCCATACTGATGCTGCCCACAATGCGGGCGCGCCGCCCGCGCACGATGGCGTATCCGCGGTTGGAGAGGGCGTGGCTTAAGCCATCGGCATAACCAACCGGCACCGTGGCGATACGCGAAGGCCGCCGCGTGTAGAACGCCGCGCTATAGCCTAGTGGTGTACCGCTGGGAACGTCCTTCATGTAAACGATACGCGATTTGAAGGTGAGGATCGGTTCGAACTCCGGCACTTGGGGAAGCTCCTGGCCCGGGGGCACGATCAGCGGCATACAGTAACCGTAAAGCAGCGCGCCGATGCGCACCAGGTTTTCGGGAAACCTCCTCCCCGTCAGCAGTGCGGCGCTGTTGGAAACATGGATCCATTCCGGCTCAAGCTGCAACCCGCGCAGTTGCTCGAGCGCCTCGGCAAAACGCTCCCCCTGCTCATCGGTCTGGGAGGCCACCAAATCCTCCGCCGAGGCAAGGTGGGTGAAGAGCCCCTTCATTTGCAATCCTGCGAGCTCGCGGTAATGGTCCACGAAGGCGGCCACGCGGTCCAGCGGCAGGCCGAGCCGCCCCAATCCGGAATCGACCTTTAAGTGAAATTCGATGGGCCGGCCATAGCGGCGCGCGCATTCCGCATAGGTGTCAAGCCGCATGGTGGAGGAAATCGAGGGAGTCAACCGGTACTCGATCAGGTGGGCCGGGTCGCTCATGTAGAGCCCGCCGAGCAAAAGGACGGGCTGGTCGATTCCCGCCGCGCGCAATTCCAAGGCTTCCTCGACGGTCGCCACCCCAAACCAATCCACCCCGCACTGGGCAAGACACTGGGAGACCGGCACAGCGCCATGGCCGTAAGCATCGGCCTTGACGACGGCCATCACTTTGCGAGGGCCGGCCAGCTCTCGAATCCGCTGGAAATTGCGGCGCAGTTTGGAGAGCGAAATTTCCACCCAGGTCGGGCGCAGAAGTTTATCAGTGGGGAGATTCACGGGTAGGACTCACCGCCCTCGTGGACCTTATTTTCAAACTTGGCATAGGGCTTCAGGAAGACCACCGGCACATCTCCGGTAGGCCCGTTCCGCTGCTTGCCGACAATCAGGTGGGTTTCCGACCCGCCCTGCGGGAACTCCTCTTCACCGTCTTGTCCCTCCGCCGCCCGCTTCTCTCGAAAGATAAAGATGACCACGTCGGCATCCTGCTCAATGCTGCCGCTTTCGCGCAAATCGGAAAGTTGCGGGCGCTGGCCAGGCCGCTGTTCGGGCGCGCGGCTCAACTGCGAGAGCGCCAAAACCGGCACCTTTAATTCCTTGGCGATACTCTTAAGGCTTCGGGAAATGTAGCTGACTTCCTGGGTGCGGTTCTCGAATCGGCCTTGGCCGGAAATGAGCTGAAGATAATCGACGATCAGCAAGTCCAGTCCCTTTTCGGCTTTCAGCCGCCGGGCCTTGGCGCGAATCTGCATGATGCTCAACGCCGGCGTGTCCTCGATGTAGAGGGGCGCTTCCGAGAGGCGCCCAGCGCCGGCGTCATGCGGTTCCAATCCTCCTTGCTGGAAAAGCCGGTGCGGAGCTTATGGCTATCGATCCGCGCCTCCGAGCAGAGCAAGCGGATCACCAGAGATTCCTTGCTCATTTCGAGCGAAAACATTCCCACGACCTTGCGGTGGTTGATGGCCGCGTGGGCAGCGATGTTCAGCGCCAGCGCCGTTTTGCCCAGCGAGGGACGCGCCGCGATGACCACCAGTTCGCCGGCCTGCAAGCCGGAGGTTATGTTGTCGAGGTCCTCGAGCCCCGTCTCGATGCCCGTCACGCGCTGGCCGCGGTCGAACAAAACATCAATTTTTCCGAAACTGCTCTTGACGATCTCGCGGATGGTCGCGAATCCCGACTGCACCCGATGTTCGGCAATTTCGAAAACCTGGCTTTGCGCCAGGTCAATCAGCGTCTCGGGGTCGTCCGTACCTTCCAGGCAACGGGCGATGGTGTTGTTCGACGCATTGATCAAGCGGCGAATCGTCGATTTCTCTTTGACAATCCGGCAATACTCCCCCATCGCCGCCATCGTGCCGATGGGAACGCCGTCGGTGAGTGATGCCAGGTAAGCCGCACCGCCGGCTTTTTCCAGCAGCCCCCCTTTGGCGAGTTCCTCGGAGAGCGTCACCAGATCGATGGTGCGGTTCTTCTCCGAAATCTCGCTCATTTTCTCGAACGCGAGGCGATGGGCTTCCGAGTAGAAATCTTCTTTGCCCAGAAGTTCGAGAGCGAAATTGAGGGCGCCATTATCGAGGAGGACCGAGCCCAACAGGGCGCGTTCCGCTTCCAGGTTGTGAGGAACGGATCGTTCGGTGGCAGTCGCAGTCGGCATCGCAGTATTATCAATTGTACTCGATCCTCCCACAAGCTGCGCATCGATGCAGCCTGCGGAAATCTTGTGCAAAAGCCGGAAAATCTGTGGAGAAGTCAGACCGGCCTGTGGATATTCTCCGCACCACAGCATGCGTCCATGGCCCGCCCCTCCAGCCCAAGGGCGAGCGCGGTAAGTAGCCCGTCGTAGCCGTAAATTTTGGCAAAAATCCGTCGCGAAAGCGTTACTTAAGGTAATTTGCTCGTCAAAAGCCATGGATTTCTGCAAAACCGGCGTCATATTGCCGAATATGTCCGCTTTTTCCTCGTCCATTTTGTCCATGTTTTCTTTGTTTTCATACACATACCGGCTTCGAACGTCAAAAAAAGAATTCTTTTTTGCGGATTGACCCTCGAATGTGACTTTTTGTTCGTTTAAGGAGCGACAAATTCGCCCTGACGGGCGGGGGTGGGAAGCTTCCCCACTTTTCCCCGCCCTCCGACTCGACCCGGACGATAAATGCTTTTAATTGAATAAGATATGATTTCACAGAAATCCCTTAAATCTCGCCGAAGTCCTTGCGTTTTCATGCACATCGCGAGAAAGCAGGGAGAGCTTTCCCGGCCGGCGCTTCTCCCGCGGCGGCTTTCCTGCTCCCCTTTAGGCTAGCACATAGGCAAGAGACGATGTCAAGGAGATTCTGGCGGAATTTCCTGCGGGTAGGAAAAAATCTTAGCTTCCCACCGTCGATTTCCTGCCGGTAGGAAGCTGTGAACAATTTGCAAACTTAGTGCTTCGACTCTCCCGCGGTGGAGTAATTTGCGGGGATTAGGCAGTACCCCTGAGATTGCTTATGGGCACGGCATGCGATCACCACTCCTGGTCTGGGGCTCTCAGCCCCTGGCTGGGCTTTTCTTTTTTAGCTTTCCACCGGCTGCAGCCCAACTTTCCAGCGCAGGCGATACCATTGCTGAAGGTTGTAGGTGAGACAGGCCCACATCACCTCACAGCGGACCTTGCGCAGCCCCCGCACGGCAAACTGCCGCAGCCCCAGCTTGGCCTTCAGCCAGAGATTCGAGAACTCCGCCACCGGGGCACGCAAGCGATAAAGGGACCGCGCGGCTTCGGTCTGCATCTTGGCCAAGTACTCCGCCACCACCCGGACCGGCTCGCTGCGCACGATGCTCCGACCCTGCTTTCCCGCACCACACTGCCGACGAAAGGGACAATCCCGGCAATCCGCCGCCCGCGCCTTATAAACGTGGCGCTCCACTCCCACCCGATCGTGTTGGGTGCTCTGATAAGGAAGGGGCTTGCCCTCCGGACAGGTATAGCGGTTGCTGCCCGCATCGTAGCGGAAGCGGTCGGGATAAAAGGCGGCATCCACACCGCGCTGCTGGAGGCGGCGCCGGGTCGCCTCCTGATGGGGCTCCAGACTGCTGCCAATCAAATCCACCCCTTGCGCGGCGGCCTCCAGGATGTTCTCGCGCGTGGTATAGCCCTCGTCCACCACCAGATGCTGGGGCTTTTGCTGGGTCTGTCGCGCGACTTCCGCCAGCCCCGCCGCCAGTTCGTGCTTATCATTTGCCGCCTGCGTCACGCTCGCCCCCACGATGATGCCGTGCGCCGCATCGGTGGCGATCTGCACGTTGTGGCTGGGAGCGTAGCCGCCATCATTCTGCTTCATGTTGCGCGCTTCCGGATCGGTCTCGCTCACCCGCTGCTCGGAGTTCTCGACGTGTGCCTGGGGGGCGGCTTGCACCTTCTTCATCTCTTCCAGCGCCTGTTCCAGCCTCTCCACTTTCTCCTTCGCCACGGCACGCTGGCGGGCCGCCGCCCGCGGGCTCGAGGCCTCTTGCCGCGGATCGCCCATCGCTTTCACCCGCTGCCGCGCCGCGGTCAGATGGGCACGCAAGCTCTTCTCCCGATGAAACGAGCTGCCGCTGGCCGAGGCTTTCACCTTGGTGCCATCCAGCACCACATTCTCCAGGCTGATCAGGCCCTCGCTGCTGAGCACCCCCAGCAGCTGCGCGAACATCTGGTCCAGGGCCTTTTCATGCTCCACCCGGAAGTCGGCCAGGGTGTGGTAATTCACCACCTCCATCCCCGTCAGCCACTGAAAGGCAGGGTCGTATTCGCAACGCCGCGCCACTTCCCGTGCCAACCCTATTTTCTGGCTGTAAGCGTAAATCCAGAGACTGATCAGCAGCCGCGGGTCATAGGCGCCACGCCCCGCCACTCCCTCCACCGCCTTCACCGTGCGGGTGTAGCCGCCCAGGTCCAGGCGGCCCACCAGTTCCCAGATAGCCCGTACCAAGTGATCCGGGCCCACCAGTTTCTCCACGTCCACGGCGTGCCAGCAGAATTGGTTGCGGTTCACCGATCGCAAGCGCGGTGGGGCAGGCGAGGGGGGTGGAAGCGGCGCCGCGGGCGCCTCCGGCCGGGGCGGCAAGTCGGCCTCGGGCCAAATACCAGGTTGTCGGTTTTCGTCAGGGGGGCTCAAATGATCTCCTCCGAACATCGAATTGAGATAGCTTAGACCTATGGGCTAAATTGTCAAGAACTATTTTCAAGGTTTAATTTTTTCACAGCTTCTAGGAAATGGGGTGGCGAGGTTCGGCGGCGAGGACGACAAAACCTCAGCATCGCCAGCGACACCTGGCATAAGGGTGGTCTGGCGGTTTCCCGTCATAGTGCCCCGTAACCCTGGCTGCGTTGGCCTTCGCGGTTTACTCTAACCTCATCAAGTAATCACGGTCAGGTTAAGCGCGCAGCCATGGCTGCGGCAAACGTGACCGTGGGCTTTGTCTTCGATGACGTATGCGCCTGAATCGAGTGTCGGGGGGGCTGTTGGAGCGGTCGAGCGGGTGGTCGCCGCCAAAGTCATCATCATTTCGCCTTGGACAATGTGATGGTACGGGCATGCCCTCCTACGGTGGCGATGTGAGGTTGCCGCTAGAGTATGGGGCATGAGAAAAGCCCGCGGCCACGAAAAGCGGTGACCGTGGCTACGCCGCCATGCCATACCAACCATCGGATGACCTAGGGATCGTAAGCTTACTCATCTCCTATACCTCTCAGCCAAACACTCCCGCACGCACCCTTTAGCACGGTCTATCACTCCCAACTCTCGCATTTTGCCCATTGCTCCTGGGTGAACGAATACGCGGCATTTCTTGACGTTCTGTTCAAAGTCGTCATTGAGATTTCGCAGCATTGGCGAAACTGAGTCTGCCCCAGAAAGCCATATGCCTTGCTCCGGTGCCCTGTCCAAGTATACGAGGACGTTGTAGCCAAGCTCATCGCGCGGCTTGTATGGCGCATCCATCGCTACATTGCCGTAAACCAAACCCAAATCTCGGACATTTTTGTTCAGATACTCCCTGATCTCCTCGCCAAGATCAAGTACCGCTGTCGGCTTCTCAGCCACAATATGCTTATACAACGTTTCGTCATCGGAATCCTTGGCGTTGCTCCGCGAGACCGTGAGAAGCCTATCATAGATTTGCCTGCTCGCTCCCCTGAGGCCAGTGAGAGGATTTTTAGCTTGAGGTATCTGGCTTCCTTTCCAGCTCTCGTCGTACATGTCGGACAAGACGTCGGTTGCGGCCCCTTGCGACCCGAACAGGGTTCGTGCAAAGTAAGTAAGGAAGCTGAAATTACTCTTCAACAGATGTGCGATCACAAATTTGTGCATCGCCATGATGGCACGGTTCGTGCGATGCCAATACACACGGGAGATCATCCAGAACCTCGAGAGCACAACAGACTCGGCCGCGGCTAGTCCTTCCTCTCGTATTGCGATGACCGCTCGATTCGCGTCACTTCCCCTAGGCGGCACCAAGGCGTCGATCAAGCCGGTCAGGTCAATTCCGTGGCCGAAAGGCACTCCTGTTGCCGAGCTATCGTCGCCAAGATAAGCGACCTTGTCCGCATCGATCGCAGAGTTGATTATGGCGCGTAGTAGGCCGACCGAAACCGGCGCCTTCCTACCAGGGTACATTAGTTCGTGGAGGAGTTCGGTGCTGCCGGGGAAAAGGCGATTGATCAATTCACCTAAACTCTCCCGGACACCTAAGGCTCTTAGTTGTTTCTCGACCTCCTCACGAAACAAGTCTTTCTCAGTGTCAGTGCAGACCAAGCTTTCGAATAGGGCGTCGTCGGAAAGAATCTGGTCGGCACCGGCGAGCCGCTTGTCAGTGAAGTCCTCGAACATATGGGAGAGGGGGTAGTGACCGACATCATGAAGCAAAGCTACCAAAAGTCCTGCCCGCACGTGTCGCGGCGTAGCTAGCATCCTTATCTCCGGGTACTCGAGCAGCTTAGCCAGGAACAAGCGCGCGATCTGAAACGTCGATAAAGCGTGTTCGAATCGCGAGTGCGTAGCCCCAGGATAAATCAAATTGACGTACTCAAGCTGAGGAATATTACGTAGCCGTTGAACTACAGGGTGATTCACGATCTCCAAATATTCAGGAGTGAGCCCCACTCGTTGCCTTGGAAGCTGCACGGAGTCCGGCCCGACTACGAGACTCAATTCACGTATGCCGACGGGCCATGCGTGTTCTGGATGGAGTCGCCGCAGGTCCTCTCCCAATTGGCTCGCGCTCTTATATAGTGTCTGCTTGAGATATCCTCGTCAGCCGCTCCCTCGGTTAGCTTTTCGACAATCCACTGCAATGCTCGGTAGCCCGAATCGCCGAGATCTCGGGCCAAAGCACTTTGGAGTCCTTGAATCAGTAGAGCCCGCTGGATCATCGCGCCCAAAGCGTAAAGGTCCAGATCAACGTTCCATTTCCAAAGCTGCTCGTATGTCACTGGCTTGCCCAGCTTTGACCGCCGCTCCGGCCGTGTGGCCTTTTCTGTTGAAATGTACCTCGTCTGAGCGGTCAGCATCTCACGCGGTTCTGGAAATAGCTTTGCGCCTCCCATGTCTAGCAAGATGGCATGGGGGCGGCTCCCAGCCTTTGCCTGGACGAAAATGTTTTCCTCCTTCACATCCATATGGAAGCAACTGTTGGCGTGCAGATACTCCAGGGCATCGGCAACTTGGCGCAGGATGTCAAGGAAATTGGCACCTGAACACTCCTTCCAAAACTCGTCGAACCTCTTACCCTCCACGAATTCAGTAACGAAGTACGAATACTCAATGCCGTCGATTTTAGCCTCACCAAAATCAACAATTTTTGCGATGTTCGTATGAGTCAGGCGAATTAGGAGTTGAATCTCTCTCTTGAATTCTTTTGCAAGCGTCACTAGTGACATCTGAGCCTGTTCGTCACCTGTGGGGTCAGGTGAGAGAAACTTTATGGCACGATCGATTCTGCCCTTGTAATGCGCCCTATATGTGAGGCCAGCAGCACCGGAGCCGAGGGGCCGTGCTTCGCCTGACCGCCTGCCCGGCCACTTGTCCACAATGACGTAAGCCGAACTCTGGGGTGGCCTTTCCGCTGTTGTTTCCGGAAGAGTTTGATTGACTTCGAAAGCAGGCTTCCTCTTGCCGTTCGAGCCTTTTGCGGATTTTTCGATCATCCCTCGATCCCCCCCAAATCCAGTGCGCGGCAACCCTCAGCGGGCACGCACAGTTTGCTTCATATTGACAATCTGAGGCTAATTCAATGCATCAGCGAGATTCGTGCTCAGCCATCGTTTTTTACAACATCCACCCCATCTCCAGATACCCCGCCTTCATCTCGAACCGCAACTCCGGCCAGCGCTTGCGCATGTGCAGAACCGTGACCCAGGGCGACCAGTCTTCGCTCAAGAAGCGGAACACCGCGAGCGGCTTGCGCGGACACCGGAGAGACTGTCTTAACGCTATAGGTCACCGGTGCAGATGAGAACGGACCCATCCGCTTCTGTGCGACCGGCAAGATATTTCCGCCGCGCTTCCCGCTCAATGATCTGACGGTTGGCTCTGAATACTTCTAGCTTGTCTCGGTTGTCCCCTCGGAAGTGATCGTCCAGGGCTTCCCTGCTTATCTCGCAGCGCACGCGTGTTTCTCCGTCCTGCCCCCAGAATACGACAACTTCGCGGTCAAAAACAGATCTCTCCTCCGGCGCAGGAAACCTTAGATCATGCTGTTCACGCATATTCGCCTTCTCGGGAAACAATCCCGGCATCCAGCGGGAGGCAAGCGCCGCCGGGAAGACCAAGCGCAGCGGCGCACGCGGACTCTCCGAGGCAAGTACTCCCCGCTCGATCCATGCGGAGACCATACGGCGGGCGTGGCGCTCGCCCACCCCCACCACGCCAGCGGCATCGGCGCGAGGCAGTTCTCCCCGGTAGAGCACGGCTTCGAGAATGCTCGCGGACCTGGGCGGCAGCCCATGACGCCTGATTTCTTCTTCGGCCCAAAGCAGGATGCGTGCCCGCAGGCGATTCGGCTGCATCAGGCTTTCCATGAATTCAACCTGGTCGATGCAGGTTCGGAGAAAGAAGTCGGTGAATCCCGCCAGAGCCTCCTCGCTCAAATTACCGCGCCCATCAAGATCGTTGCGCCGGGTGCGGTCACATGCGGCAAGGTGTCTTTTGTACGCATCAACATTGCGCGCCAGGGCGCGCGCCGCTGACCAAACGGCGCCGCTATCGAGTGTCTCCAGCAGCATCGCATGGGACATCAGCCGTGCTACGCGGCCGTTGCCGTCAGCAAACGGATGAATCCACGCGAGGCGATGATGCGCCGCAGCCGTGCCCAGGATTGAATCCGTCTTGCCGAGGCGGCCATAAACTACCCCGAAGCGTTTAAGAAAGCGTGGCACGGCGCCGGGACTTACGGCGATATGGGCACCGACCTTGACGTCTTTCCTGCGCAGTTCGCCGGGAACGACCCGTACACGTTCTTTCGTTTCCGGGTCATCCATCCACAGCAGATCCTCGGGCAATAACTCGCAGAAGCGGCGATGGACTTCGCAAATGCCGTCGGTGGTGGCCGCGCGCCCGTTCAGGCCGCCACCGTCAATCCACTTCTGCACAGCGATGTGTGCTTTCGCTTCGTACTGCAGATCGCGCTGGTGGGCATCTTGGCTATAGTCGTTCTTTAGCGCGCGCTCGATATCGACCGGGTGAGTGTTGTGTCCTTCGATCAGATTGCTGTAATAGCAATTCATGGCGCGCACCAGATCGGCAAGGGAGGCCAGTAGGCTCTCCGGTAGGCTGCGCCGAAATCCGGCAGACTTTTGCGCCAGCTCCAGGGCTAGGTCAGTCAGGCCGCCGCGATGACGGGAGCCTTCGCCAATCAGCAAAGGCTCCATAAGAGAAGCTATCTCGCCCCGGTCTTCCGCCGCTTTTGTGCCCGCTTTCATGTCCGCATCATAAACTAAACTAAACAATTTTATAACAAATGATTACATGATTGTAAAGAGAGAATATGTCCTTAAATAAGTCCGCTTATAAGTCCGTTCAAATACGCCTCTCCCGAGCGGGAGTCAAAAGAAAATCGCGAATGTCGCGCAGGACCTTTTGAAACATCTCCTGGGTCAGGCGGCCGGTCTGGGTGTTTTGCTGGCTGGGGTGGTAGGAGCAGAACAGGCGGGGCAGGCCGGCGGGCAGCGGGAAACTTGCCCCGTGGGAAAAAATCAAGATTGACCGGCGCGGGAAGCCTTCGCGCTTGCCGACCACGCGCAAGTAAGCTTCGAACGCGATGCGCCCCAACACCAGGACGGCGCGCAGGCGCGTCAGTATTTCTAATTCTCTTTCCAGATACGGTTGGCAATTGCGCAATTCTTCCGGGGTCGGTTTATTCTTGGGCGGCGCACAACGGAGCGGCGCGGTGATGTAACAGTTGCGCAGCTCCAGCCCATCGTTCCGGTCCCGCGAGGTGGGCTGATTCGCGAATCCCGCTGCATAGAGTCCGCGATAGAGGAAATCGCCCGAACGATCGCCGGTGAACATTCGCCCCGTGCGATTGGCGCCATGAGCTCCGGGCGCCAAGCCGAGGATCAGGAGCTCGGCGCGGGAATCGCCGAAGCTGGGAACGGGTTTTCCCCAATAATCGCAATCGCGATACATGCGGCGCTTTTCCTTGGCCACCTGGCGACAGTACGCAATCAGGTTCGCGCAGCGCGTGCAGACGACCACCTGGCGCTGGAGTTGGGCGAGTTCATGAGCTGCGTTGGGCATCGATTCTAGGTTTTTTCTCACCGTCGAGGCGCGGAGGCGCAGAGCACTGGATTCAGCGGGCAATTCCCCTCCTTCGATACAACCCAGGAAGCGAGCTATTTTATTGTACGGGAAATCCCCGCGCACTGCGTGCTTTCTCCTGTATCGATTTGCACGGGTTTGCATCTATATAGGCGGGAGGTAAAAGGAGAAGATTATGGAAAAGGTTCTACACGTTCAACCCGCCGATTGGCAAGGAATCGAGACCAGCGCCAAGCCAGTGTTTTTGGATTTCTGGGCGGACTGGTGCGGTCCCTGCAAAATGCTCGGCCCCACGTTCGAGCGGTTGGCAGAGAAGTACGGCGAACAAGTTACTTTCGCAAAGATCAACGTGGACGAGATGCCTGATGTCGCCAACAAGTTCGCGATCCGGTCCATTCCCACCCTCGTTTTGTTGAAGGAAGGCAACGTGGTGGAAAAATTGGTCGGGCTGCGATCCGAACAGGAACTGACGCAGGTGCTCAGCCGTTACGCGAACGGCAACGGCAGCAAGTGATCCCGCTAGGGATTAGGGATTTGGGGTTAGGGATTCGGGAACCGGGATTTGCGTCCCTAACCCCTAATCCCTAAACCCTAATCCCGCGCGCGGTTACGCCCCGGGCCGTTGACCCAGCACGTTCGTGGTGTTGGGGAAGAACCCTTTCGGAGTGCTCATATAGCCGGATATGGAATCCTTGCCGAGTTTATTGACTACCAATTCCAGGGCGCTCGTCGCCCCCTGTACGTAGAAGAACAGGGGTTCATTCATGCCCTTGTTGCTGCGCTCCGTCTTCTTATCGTCAAAGTAGAGAAAAAGGCTGAAGACGTTCTTCTTGGGGTCCGTCTTTTCCAATTCCACGGTTACCGTTCCAACCTTCTGCTGCGCCTTTTTGCGGGGCAAAGTAAACTCAAAATAGTCGCGGTCGCCCTTGTGCGCCAAGGCCACCAGTTCGTCGTGAGTGCGAGCGATGGCGCCGCTCAACTCACCCTTGGTGCCGGTGAGGGCGTTGGTAAACTCGGACTTGGTGTTGGCCAGGTCCTGCTTGGTTCCCGCCAAATCCGTGCTCAGGCCGCCGATTTTGGCGTTAGAGTCAGCCTGAAGCTTGTTCACTTCGTCAGCGCTGGCTTTTTGGGCGATGGCCTGGTTCAATTGGGCCACCGCGGTTTGCTGCTGTTTTTGAACTTCCGTGGCCAGGGCGTGCGCGCGGGCCAGTTCCTGTTCAGTTAGGCCGAGCTTTTCCGAAGTCACCTGGAATTGCCCGCGCAGTTGCGCATAACGCTCGTCGCTGGAGTCAATGCGCCGCGTAATCAGATTCATAGCGTCCGCCTGCTTCAACGCATAGTCGTTAAATTGGGAGCGCGCCATGAGCACCAACACCAGGTTCGCAATGGCCAGGACGGCCAGCGCCGCCACCAGCCAAGGCAGTGCTTTCCCGCCTCCTGTGGTGGGAACCGATTGCGGGCCTTGCTGAACTACAACATATTGAGGGACTGCGGGATGGGCTTGAGGCGTCGCGGGCGCACTCTCGGGGGCTGTCGCGCGCCGGGGGGGCTCATCGTTCAGGCCAAACATCGAGTGGCCGGGGCTAGGGTCTTTGTCTGCCATACCTTCTCCTCTTTTGCCAAATGCATTAGGCGGGTCATGAGAACCGCCCGATAAGCCTATACTCCATCATTATGATGCTCAACTCGGCCGATTGGGTTTAAGCATAAAGGCATTGTGACTTTCTGGTGACCAACACAGTATCCCATTAAAAGCACGTGCGTTCAAGCGCCGAGGAAGGCGGGTACCGTCCTAATTTTGTAGCGTCGGCTTCCAGCCGGCACTGAGCCGCCCAGATGGCGGCGCTACGTTCAAATTAGTCGGGCCTGAATCAGCGTCACAGCGTCAGCGCGGATAGCTTCGCCACGCCCGACGGCATCCAGGCCTTCAGCGGTCTTGGCTTTGACGCTCACCTGGCCGGGCTTGAGGCCCAGTGCCGCAGCCACTTTCTTTTCCATAAGGGCAATGTGTGGCGCCAGCTTGGGCCGCTCCAGGCCCACGGTGGCGTCGATGTTAACGATGCTATACCCGGCGACATCGAGCAATTGTCGAACATGGCGCAGGAAGAGCAAGCTGGACGCCTTTTTCCACTGGGGAGAAGTGTTGGGGAAGTGGCGCCCAATATCACCCAAGCGCGCCGCGCCCAGCAGAGCGTCGCAGATGGCGTGGGCCAGCACGTCGCCATCGGAATGGCCGACCGGGCCTTGGTCAAAGGGGATGCGCACCCCGCCCAGAATCAGCTTGCGCCCATCCGCGAGCCGGTGGAGGTCGTTGCCGATTCCCACCCGCAACAGGGAGGGTAAAGGTCGGACAAGGGTCGCAAGCACTCCGCTCCGTGGACCACGCATGGACACAATGTCCTTGCTGCCCCCTTTTTTTGTGCTCCGTAAAGGATTCATCTTCCCCAAATCAGGCGCCATCCCGGATGTGTTCGCGCTCTTGAGCGATGTAGAGGCGGGCCAAGGGCAGATCCGAGGGTTTGGTAATTTTGATGTTCCGGTCCGATCCCATCAGGACCGTCACGGTGTGGCCTTCGTGTTCCACCAAGCTGGACTCGTCGGTGCCGTTATAACCTTCCGCCAAGGCGCGGTCAAAAGCCTGGCGCAGCAAAGGGTAACGAAAGGCTTGGGGCGTCTGGGCCAGAACGATGCGCTCGCGGGGAATGGTCCCCAAAATCATCTGCCGTTCCACTTTTTTTACGGTATCCACGCTGGGGATGCCCAGAATCACCGCCCCATCCTTACGCGCGGCGTCAACCACTTGGCGAATCAGGTCAAGTGCAATGAAGGGGCGCACCGCATCGTGGACCACCACGACATCCGTTTCTGGCGGGGCCTGATCGAGGCACCGGGCCACGGTTTCCTGCCGCGACGCCCCACCCGCCACCAGCCGCAGGGCTTTGGCAAAATGCTCATGGGCAATTTCTTTGCTGGCCCGATCCATTTCTTCCGGCCGCACCCCCAAGAAAATCTCGTCGATGGCTTCGGAAGCAGCAAACTTCCTCAAGGTGTGAACGAAAATGGGTATGCCTTCGAGGGAGAGAAACTGTTTGGGTGTAGCACCACCCATTCTTAGGCCTGTACCCGCCGCCGGAATGATGGCTAAGACGCTCATGCCTCATCTATTGGTGAACCGTCTCGACCAAAGCTCGCCGTTCATCATACTTGCCAAAGATCATCTTTCCCGCCGTGGTCTGCAAAACGCTGGTCACGGAAATGTCGATGGTCTTGGAAATCAATTTCTTGGCGTTGTCCACCACCACCATGGTGCCATCATCCAGGTAGGCAACGCCCTGATTGTATTCCTTGCCTTCCTTTAAAATAAACACCCGCATAATCTCCCCGGGCAGGACGACCGGCTTCAAGGCGTTGGCCAGCTCGTTGATATTCAGCACCGGGACACCCTGAAGTTGGGCGACTTTGTTGAGGTTAAAGTCGTTGGTGACGATTTTCCCTTCGAAAGCCCGCGCCAGTTCAATGAGCTTCAGGTCGACCTCGCGGAACTGGGGATAATCTTCCTCGACAATTTGCACCGTAATGTTGCTCATCTTCTGCATGCGCTGGAGGATGTCTAATCCCCTCCGCCCACGATTGCGTTTCAGGGGGTCGGAAGAGTCCGCCACCAACTGAAGTTCGCGCAGCACGAACTGGGGGATGATCAGCGTCCCGTCAATAAAGCTCGTTTCACAAACGTCCGCGATGCGGCCGTCGATAATGACGCTCGTGTCGAGCACTTTGTAATTCCTGCGCGGCGCCTTTTCCGTGGTGAAAAGTCCGCCCAGTGCGCCGAGATTGAGCAAGTCACCTTTATTGGCGCCCAGCACCAAGCCCACGTAAGCCATCAGCAGTAGCAAGGTCACCTGAAAGAATGATTTTGCATTGTCGTCGATTGCCGTCAGACTCAGCAGACGGCTGATCATCAGCGCGCCGAGAATGCCCAGGATGGATCCGAAAGCTGCACCCAACAGACGCTTCAGGCTCGCTTTCTCCAGCCGTATTTCGAACAAAATGAAGAAAATCCCCAAGGCTAAGCCTAAAATCGCAGATCTAATCCCCGACATGCCGAAAGGATGAAGACGTATTGCGGCCACGGTAATAATGATTACAAATATAGCGCGGACAACTCCCATTTCCCATGACATGAGACAGAACCTCCTTCCGGAACCGTTTCACAGCTCTAACATGACTCTACCGGCCCCCTATTAGCCTGCGGTATGAGGAACGCAGTATACCATCCCCTCGCAGATGATGGAAACAAGTTAATAACGCATGGTTGTCCTTGATGATAAGTATTTACTGAAACAATACTCCCCAGCACGACCCCGGAAGGAGACCGCGTGAAGACCTCGACATGTCGGAGGGATCATCGCCGGGCTTTCGACTTGATCACAATGGGTGTGCCCAGGAAACCGAATCTCTCCCGGATGCGGTTTTCGAGGAAACGCTCGAAGGAAAAATGCAGTTTTCCGGAGCGATTGGTGAAGGCGACGAAGATGGGTGGCGCCACTCCCGCCTGGGTCAAATAATAAAGCCGCGTGGGCTTTCCCGATGGGGACGTGGCGCGCTCGAAATCCACCTCCGCCAGAAACCGGTTCATCTCCGCCGTGCTCACGCGAAGCTGGCGGGCTTCGGCAACTTGCGCGATGGTCTGCAACAAGCTCCCCAAGCGCTGTCCGCGCAGCGCCGAGATAAAAACGATGGGCGCGTAATCGAGATACTTCATCCGCTCGCGAATTTCCCGGGTAAAGTCCTGGGTGGTGGTGGGGCCCTTCTTGATGGCGTCCCATTTATTGACCACGATGATGACGGAGCGCCGGCTTTCATGGGCGTACCCGCCGATGTGGGTGTCCAGCGCGTTCACCCCTTCCTGGGCGTCCAGAATCAGCAGCGCCACGTCCACCCGCTCCAGGTGCTTGCGCGCCTGGATAACGCTGAGCTTTTCCGCCAATAATTTGGTTTTGCCCTTGCGCCGGATACCCGCCGTATCCACAAAGCGAAAGCGCCGGCCGTCAGCCTCCAATTCCGCGTCCACAGCATCGCGCGTGGTTCCCGGCACCGGCGAGACGATCGAGCGCTCTTCGTTCAAGAGCTTGTTGAGCAGGGTGGATTTTCCCACGTTGGGCCGGCCGATGATGGCCACATGAATCGGGTGATCGGGAGAGCCAGGAATCGGGTGATCGGGTGATCGGGTGATCGGGTGATCAGGCATCTCGCCCTGAGGTGATACGTTTTCCGCCTCTGGTTCCAGCGGACCCGGGGGAGATGAGCGGTCCCGCTTGTGGTGCTCGGGAGGTTCATCCTCTACGAGGGCGTCATGGGCGAATCCCGCCGTCACGTGGTCCAGCAAATCATCCAGCCCCAGGGCGTGCTCGGCGGAGATGGGAAAGATATGTTTGATTCCCAGCCGATGAAATTCCCCGGCCAGCGGCGCGTGCTGCTCCGCGTCAACCTTGTTCACCGCCACGGTCAGGGGTTTTCCCGTGCGGCGCAGGAGTTGCGCCAACTCTTGATCGAGCGGCACCACGCCTTCGCGCCCGTCCACCACGAGAATCAGGTGAGCAGCTTCCTCAATCGCCACTCGCGCCTGGCGATATATCTCGATGGGGATCAGCTCCTTATCCGAAGGAATAATGCCCCCGGTGTCGATCACTTCGAAAGGTTTGCCCAGCCACTCGGCGCGAGCGTAGAGGCGGTCACGGGTCATGCCCGGTTCGTTGCCAACCAGAGCCCGGCGCTGTTTGCAGAGGCGATTGAATAAAGTGGACTTGCCCACGTTGGGCCGTCCGAGAATCACGACGCGAGGAAGCAAGGCCATGGGGGAATCAGTCGAAAGTCGAAGGTTAAAAGTCGATAGTTAATAGTCGATAGTCGAAAGCTAAAAGTCTAAAGTGTAAAAAGCTGCTGTCAGCTCCATGTACTCGGCAATCGCAAATCACCAATCGCCAATTATCAATCGGCAGTTAGCCCACAGCGACGGGCGAAATACTGAAATGACGCATTTCTCGCCCCGGCGGTGTTTACGTCAAAGAGTTTGAGAATCTCGATCATGCAGTCGATCCGAGAACTGAAAACCTGCGGGATAGCAGCATCAAATTGCTCCTTGGTCACATTGCTTGTGTCAGCCGGCCCGCGTAGTCCCCACGGATTATTTCCGGGGACCCCGGCCAGGTACCAACCTTCTACCTCTTTCACCACGATGATGACCCGTCTGCCCTCCAACTCCGTGAACCTTCTTAGCAGGTCTTGCCTTTTCTCGGGAACGCAAGGGGAGGAATTGATATCCGCGAGAAGGAAATATTCTGCGCCCATCGCCCTGATGTTCCGCAGATATGAGCTTACCCTTGATGGCTTCTCCTGGGCATACTGAAACGTGTCAATCCAGTCATAACGGTTACTGAGTCGCGAGCTTATGACGGTGCGGGCGAATCGCTCATCGTCATCACCTTCTACGAAAAGGTAAAGCGCCCTGAAACCCATTTTAGTTGTGGAGAAGGTTGTGCACGAAGAGTTCCTCCAAGCCGATATCGTTTTGGAGAAAACCCTTCACATCTTCACGCTCCGCGGGCTTGGTGATCGTTGAAAAGCCCTCCGCGTCCCTTGAAACGAGATGCACGTCGGCGATGTCGGCGTTTCTTATAACCTCGGGGTTATGGGTCGTAACAATCACCTGCTTGCGCTGGGAGGCCTCTTTCATCATTGCAACAATCCGAGAAATCAGGTGGGGATGGACGTTCCGCTCCGGTTCCTCGATAACGGCGATGGGCTTCCTTTCGAAATACAGAGCGACGATCAACGCAACAACGGTAATCGTTCCATCCGAGATGAACGAAGCAGGAATAGGCTTGTTTTCGGCAAACTTTTCTCGCAGGCTGAGCAAAAGCGATTTGTCTGCAAATCTTTCGACGTCCAAGTCGACTACGAACGGCAGCAGATCTTGCAAGAGGTTGGCGAGCATTCGTTTTGCAGACTCGTCCTCCATGATTCTCTTCAGCACAATCGCCAGGTTGCTGCCGTCCTCTTCCAATTCGGCCTTGCCGGTTATGGGTGTCCCTTTCTTGGGCAGTTTGGGGTCAAAGTCGTAGATGGCAATGTCCCTCGGCGCGCCAACTGAAAAGTAATCGCTTTGCAGGAGGAGCGAGCGGCCGGAAACGTTCCGCCGCACAAGCCAGGGCTCGACATCATACTCCTCGAGCGACAGGCCCTCGGGCGGCGTGAACTTCACGCTTGCCTTATCCCCGTCTCGAATGACGAGAATCTCGCCAGGGCCCTGGCGCCGCAAGGTGCAGGGGTCTTCGCCCCGGTCCGCGAGGATAAACTCACCCTTAACGCACAGGCGCTCGTCAACGACTTCAAAGCCCGCTCGGTTTGCAGGAAAACCAACCGCGAAGCGATAGTGACTTTCGTATCGATCGAAAACTAGGTATCGGCTCCGGGATATCCCGATCTCCGGGAAATTCTCTTCGGGTTCCCTCGGAATCACAATTTCCACAGACAGGTTCTCCCGAGGGCCAATGTTCAGGTTAGTGAGGTATTCGGGACCGCCTTGCAGTGAAATGGCGTCTTCTAAGCCGTAGCGCCGAGTGTCGCGCAGGAATTCGATAACCCGAATGAAATTCGACTTTCCCGAGGCGTTCGCCCCGATGAGAACGTTGAAGTTTCCGAGCTGGACTTCCACGTCCTTAAAGCTCTTGAAGTTCTTCACCCTGATTGTCTTGATCGCCATCCATCACCCCAACCAACCAAACCGATTTTAGCAGACAATCCCCAACCATGGGCTCGAATCGTCCTAGCCTGGTAGGAGCGGTGGGATTCGAACCCACAAAAGACGCAGGGTTTAAGCCTGCCGCATATGCCAACTCTGCTACGCTCCCAGAAAGTGGCGGAGGACGGAGGAGTCGAACCCCGAGGTTTTACCCTCCCCTGGTTTTCAGGTGTGGGTTCCGGAAATTCTGAGCCGTTATTTCCAGATATTCTGAACCGTTCTGTGGTGCCTGGCAAGGGCTCCTCCAACTTAAGATGACGTGTGCGTCCGGAGGGTCCATCGAGGCGGATGAACCTTCCTCGTTCCAGGACACGGTCGAGGATGGCGGCGGCCAGGTCCTCGTCGTGCAGCACCTTCCCCCATTCATTCAAGGGCTTGTTGGTGGTGAAGATCATGGGCCGCTTGCGCAAGTGGCGGTTGTTCACCACATGGAAAAGGACGTTGGCGGCGTCGGGCGCATAGGTTAAGTAGCCGACCTCGTCGACGACCAACACGTGGGGGTGCGTGTAGGTGGCGAGCGATTCCTGGAGCCTTCCTTTCTTGCTGGCGTTGGAGAGATCTTCGATCAACTCCGCGGCGGTGGTGAAAAGCGTCTCGAAACCGTTCTGGATGGCACGATAGCCGATGGCCACGGCCAGATGAGTCTTCCCGCGCCCGGTCTTGCCGTGCAGGATGAGGGAGCGTCCCTCGCTGACCAACTCGGCTCCCAGATAGGAGCCGAGCAGCGCCAGGCGCAGCGTGGACTGGAGCGAGAAATCGAACTCGTCCATGGTCTTGAGGAAAGGAAAGTGGGCGCTGCGCGTGAGGCGCTGCAGACGCGTTTGCTTTCTTCCCGCCACCTCTTCCGCCAACAAGAGAGTGAGGAAGTCGGCGTAGGACCACCCTTCCTTCTCCGCCTGCACAGCGACGTCCTGGTAGATGCGGCGCATGTGTGCCAAGTGGAGACGCTTGAACAGAGCCTCGCGCTCCGCCTCCGAGAGGCTCCGGCTCTGAGCAACAGGATTATCGTTGGCGCCCTTCACGACTTCACCTCCTGGGGAAAAAGCTTCTCCCCTCGCGCTCGTACCCGAAACAAGAACCTCCGCCGTCGCGGGTGCTGCTCCCCCTTCGATACCCCGAGGGGGAGAGAGGAGAGGGTCGCTGTGGAAATGACGCGCCGAGGAAAGCGTGGAAAACTCAAACGGCGAGTTTTCCACCCTTCCCTCCGCGCTTGGAAATCCGGCAAAGAACGCCGGATTCCCACATTTCCACAGCGACGACGGCGGGGGTATCTCCTCACGGCACCGCCTCCTGGAAAACCAGGGAGCGTTGCAGGAAGTTCTCCACGTAGGCGGCACTGAAGACCTCCTCTTTGAGCCCCTCCTCCATCGCCCGCCGTAAAACCTCCGGACCGTGGCTCTGCAGGACCTCGTGCAAGCGATCCACTTCGCCCAGCCACTGCCGCGGTCGGCGATGCACGATCTCGGTCAGATAGCGCAAAGCCGGCTCGCCCAAATCCAACAGCTGTTGCCTTTTCAGATAACGCTTGCCACGCTTACCGGACACGGCGGCCACTAGCGCCGCGCGGTGCGCCGCCAGCGTCGAGCCCTCGTGGGGAGCGAACTTTCGGGGATGCACCGCTTCGTGCCGGCCGGCCACGATGCGCACCCGGTCCGCGTACAAATACAGCGTCCCCGGCATGCTGATCGCCTCCGGCGGCATCGAGTAGGCATGGCCGTCGTGCATCACGGTCCCGGTGGGGCCTACATAGACCGGGATGCGCAAGGCCAACTCCTTCGGCCCCACCTTCAAGGCACGCAGGCGCGGCGCCTCCTCGGCGAGGCGTACGACGGGGATCACTCCCGTCGCCCGGCAGGGTCGCTCCTCGTTCACTTCCCGATGCCACTCGCCCAGTTGCTGCTCCAGAATCCTCGGGGTCCTGGAAGCGGCGCACCTTAAAGAAGGAGCCCTTCACGAAACCCACCAGGTTCTCCACGGCTCCCTTTTCCTGCGCCCGGTAAGGCCAACACAGCTCCACCCCAATACCCATCTCCAAGGTGGCGCAGGCGAAGACCGGATTCCATTCGCTCACCTCACCATTCCTCCGCCACTTCAGCGCCACGGTCTTGGGCCGGTCGAACACGCACACCAGCGGCGCTCCTCCCCAACTCGCCAGATGCTGCGCCAAGCTCCGCACCAGACTCTCCACCGTCTCATCCTTTACCAGCGAGACACGCACCCAGCGCGAGTACTTCAGACGCGAGGCAAAGAAGTGGATGCGCCGCACCGATCCGTCCCGAAACTCCACGTCCACCTGCCCGAAATCGTGCTGGCTGAATTCGCCGGGCAGACCCTCGAACCGCACCAGGGGTTTCACCTCCTTCGGCCGCCAAGAAGCCACCAAGCCGTACAGCGCGCTCTTGCCTCCCGCGTAGCCCGCCTGCCGCACTCGCCGCAACACCTCCACCGACGGCAGGTCGGCCCTGTCTTCCAAAATCTCCACCACGAGTTTCCGGAAATTCTCGACCTGGCTGGGCCGGCCAATCCGCCGCTTGCCTCGCTCCGCGGCATCGTCAACGTGCACAACGGGAACTTCCTCCGCGATACGCTTGATGGAGCTCAGGGAAACTCCCGCCAACCCCGCCACTTCAATCTTCGCGTGACCCGCCTTCAGTAAGACTTCGATCTCGTGTCGTTTTAACATCCCCAACATCCTCCTCCCTCCGCCCCGCTCGAATACCAACAACAAAGCGGCGCAAAGGGAAGTTTCTAACTCTTCCCGCTCTTCTCAAACGGCTCAGAATTTCTGGAATTTAGGGGGTCAGAATTTTCGGAACTCGCATCAGGACCAGTTGCCAACCGTTTAGCAGCGCCCTCCGTGGCGGAAGAAGCAGGGATCGAACCTGCGCCGGTCTTACCCGGACTCCGAGTTAGCAACCCGGTGCCTTACCGCTCGGCCATTCTTCCGGTGCCCAAGAGAGGATTCGAACCTCCAAGATCCAGCCTCTCAGGCTGGCACGTCTACCCTTTGCGTCACTTGGGCATAAATTGGTCCCGCTGGGTGGATTCGAACCACCATGAATAACGGCTTCTGAAACCGTCGCGTCTCGCCAAATTGCGCCACAGCGGGAAAATCCTGGTGCGCGGAGAGGGAGTTGAACCCACAAGAAGCGATTTTTGAGACCGCCATGTCTGCCATTTGCATCATCCGCGCAAAATAAAAAAGCCGCCTTTTTAGGGGCGGCTCTGGGAGTTTTCCTTTACTTCAGCTTACGCAAAACCCTCCGCCCCGACAGACTTAGGTGAACTAAGCGATGATAGCGACAGGAGCGAGGAGGTTAAGGTAAACCGCATAGATAATCTCGATTTCAAACGATCATTAACATAGTAACGCTCAAAATCATCATTGTCAATACTCGATTAGCGCCGCTCCAGGAAACTGAGACTCTACTGGGTTACGCGACCCTGGAGTATCTTGGCGTGCGCGGCGCCAAGGTCAGTTTCCATCACGGGACGCTCCTTGCTCATACGGTCCGAAAGACCATATACCTTACGCACGCGGGGGCAGCCGATTCGTCGGCTTGCCGGTGTGTTATCCTTTCAACGTTGTGCTGCGACGCATGCGCATAGGTGCACAGGATAAGTCGAAGAGGTAGTGATGTAGTTTGACGTAGAGGCGGCTTTACGCCGCTAAATGGCGAGGTAAACTCGCCGCTACAACATCAAACTGTACCACTGCCGCTGATTGCAGCCAGCGGAGAAAAAGCAGAAGTTCTTCATTGAGCCGCGTGCGAAGGAATACGTCCGAGCGGCTACTCGGATAGAGTAGTCGAAATATGCTGTTGACGGCATAATGTCGTATATGACATACTCTGGAATAGCTTGGGAAGTCGAGTTCCGGCGACAACCGCTGGTATGAGGAGTATGTGCCCCGTGCAGACGACATATACGACCGACATTTGCGAGAGCTGGAGAACGAACAAACGAAAGGCCCGCTGTGAGTACTGGGACTGAGCAACCGAGGAGAGTAAAGGTATGGCGCGAAACTACAAGGAACTTCAGGCAAAAATGGACCCCACGAGCCGTGCAGACAACCAACAGCGGGTGCGCGAGGAGTTACAGCGGATGGCTCTGGAAGAACTTCGCGGAGCCAAACAGCTTACGCAAGCCGATATGGCCGAGATGCTGGACGTGCCGCAGAGTTCGATCTCCAGGATTGAGCGACGCGCGGATATGTATCTCAGCACGCTGAGAAGCTATGTCCACGCCGTCGGGGGCGAACTGCGGATACAGGCGGTTTTCCCCGATGGCGGCACAGTGGTCATCGACCGCTTCGGGGAATACGAGGAACGACCTTATGTGGTCCGGGCTGTCGCTGAGGGGGGCGGCTTATTCCGGCTGCGCGCACACCCCCTGCATCATGGAGGAGTTCCATTTTCAACCAGGCCTTTCAAGGTCTCTGGATTTGTAAAGGCGCTCGGCGCCTTGCATCTTCCCGAGCTTCAAATCAACAGCATCAGGGAGAGCTTGGAAAACAAAGGCGGCGAAACCGAGATCGGTGGCCGTGGCTCTGGGATACAACGAGTTTTCAGTGTTTCAGATTTGGTAACGGCGGGCTTTGAGGAAGCGAATTCGGAATGAGCCTGACGGCGATAGCTGATCGCCGATTGCATCCTATGGCTTCAACGAACCCAAAGACGACGGAGAAGCTCCCTCTCGATAAGGTTTTTGCTCCCGGGGGGTGGTTGGCGCGCCATCACCCGAATTACGAGTTCCGGCCGGGGCAACTCGAGATGGCGGAGAGTGTCGAGGCGGCGCTGGAAAACCGCCAGCACCTGATTGTGGAAGCGGGCACCGGGACCGGCAAGACGCTCGCGTATCTCGTGCCGCTGTTGCGCAGCGGTTTTCGAACTGTCATCTCCACGGGAACCAAAAATCTCCAGGAGCAACTCTTCTACAAAGATGTTCCATTTCTCAAGAAATTGTTCCCACGGATGCGCGTCACGCTGATGAAGGGGCGCCAGAACTATCTCTGCCGGCAGAAGCTCTACGACATGGAGAAGCAACCTGTCCTCGACGGCATGGAGCAGGTGGAGCAGTACCCGAAGCTGCGCCAGTGGGAGGAACACACTGAAACCGGCGACCGCGCGGAATTGCGCTGGTTGCCGGACGCGAGCGAGTTGTGGAAAAAGGTGGATGCCCGCAGCGAGGCCTGCACGGGGCAAAAGTGCCGCGAGTTCGAGCGTTGCTTCATCACTCGGATGCATCAGCGCGCGGCGGAGTCCGACTTGCTCATTGTGAACCACCACTTGTTTTTCGCCGACCTCGCCCTGCGGCAGAATGATTATGCCGCGCTGCTGCCGGACTACGCGGCGCTGGTGTTCGATGAAGCGCATGAGATGGAGGACGTGGCCACGCAGTATTTCGGCGTGCAAGTGAGCAGCTACCGCATGGAGGAATTGGCGCGCGACACCGAAGCGACATTGCGGATGAAGAGCATCAAAAGCCTTGAAGTTCTCGGCGCAGTGGGCGAACTGCGGCGCCGCGCCGATTTGTTCTTCGAGCTTTTCCCGCGCACCGAAGGGCGCGCCAGTTTTGACCATCGCGACAGTTTCCTGGAAGTCAATCGCGGAGCCTACTCGGCGATGAACAACGCGCTCATGCTCCTCCAAACGGAACTCAGCCGCGTGCCGGATCGTCCGGAGGAAATCAGCAATCTGATGAGGCGCGCCCAGGAATTGCGCGCGGCTTTGGAAGTGGTGCTGGAAAGTCACGAGCGCAACATGGTGTATTGGTGGGAACGGCGCGGACGCGGCGTCTTCATGCAGGCTACGCCCATCGACGTCTCCACGCTGCTGCGTGAGCGGCTGTTTCAGCAGGTGGAGACCGTGATCCTGACCTCCGCGACGCTGGCGGTGGGCGGAACCTTTGACTTCCTCAAGCGCCGGCTGGGAGTCCAAAACGCCAAGGAACGCATTCTCGACTCCCATTTCGATTACGCCCACCAGGCGCTGCTTTATACCCCCATTCATTTGCCTGATCCGCGCCAGCCGGATTTTGCGCGCCTGGCGGCGGAAGAAATCGTGCAATTGCTGAAGACCACACGCGGCCGCGCCTTTGTGCTCTTCACCTCTTACGCGCAAATGCGCGACGTTTACGAGCGCGTGCGGCCGCGCCTGCGGTATCCTCTGCTGATTCAAGGATCGATGCCGCGGACGGAATTGCTGGACCGCTTCCGCTCCACCCCCCACGCCGTGCTTTTCGGCACCAGTTCGTTCTGGCAAGGCGTGGATGTGCAGGGCGAGCAGTTGAGCGCGGTGCTCATCGACCGCCTGCCCTTCGCCGTCCCCACCGATCCCGTCACCGCCGCGCGCATCCGGCAAATTAATGAGGAGGGCGGCAACGCCTTTACCGAATACCAGGTGCCACAAGCGGTCATCACTCTGAAACAAGGGTTCGGCAGGCTCATCCGCAGCGAAACCGACCGCGGCATCCTGGTGATGCTGGACCACCGACTGATGCGCATGCCTTACGGACGAGTCTTCCTGGAAAGCCTCCCCCCTTACCACAAGACGAATCGGCTGGAAGACGTGAAGGCCTTCATGCGAGAATGAGAAAGCGAGGAGCTAGAAGTTAGGAGTTAGAAGCTAGGAGCTAGGAGCCAGGAGCTGCTCCTTCTAGCTTCTAACTTCTAGCTTCTGTCTCCTTTTTGAGGTTTCCATGTTTGAAGTTTCAGTAGAATATACGTTCGCGGCCGGACATGCCCTGCGCGGATACAAAGGCAAGTGTGAAAACGTTCATGGGCACAATTACAAGGTCCAATTGGTCGTGGGCGGCGAGCAGCTTGATTCAACGGGGTTGTTGATGGATTTCGTGGAAATGCGCACGACCATCAAGGCACTGGTGGAGCGCTTGGATCATCGCTTCCTGAATGACCTTGCACCCTTCGATAAGCTGAATCCATCGGCGGAAAATATCGCCAAGTATTTTTGTGATGAGCTGGAACCGCAGGTCCGAAATCGGGGCCTGCAAGTTCAGGCGGTAACGGTTTGGGAGACAGATACGACCTCAGCGACCTATCGGCCGCAGTGAGGAGTCAGGAGCTAGAAGTTAGAATCTAGAAGTTAGAATGACCCGTGGAACGGTGAGACGTGATCTCGATTCCGGGCTCCAGATTGCTGGCTCCTAACTTCTAACTCCTAACTTCTAGCTTCTGCCTTCCTCTTACCAAGTCCAGAAAGCCACGGCGGGATGCACCTCCGCTTGGTGTTGATGGGCGCAGACGCCTTCCTTGCAGATGTAGGTGTCTTCACACCAGCGGCAGCGGGCCAACTGGACCTTTTCGCGAAGGGTCCCACAGATGGCGCAGGCTTCCAGCATGTCAGCAACCACGTGCCGGGAGTAACTCCGCCAGGTTTCCATGACTTCACGTTCTTCCCGGATTTTCTCGAGCTCCTCGTGGCTTAGCATAACTCGCTCCCTCGCTCCTGCTAACTCGGATGCAACCTGGTGGCCATCATTTGGCTCTCTACCTTCTCAATATCGGCTGAAAATGAAACTCCCTTAGATTCAGTTAATTGGGGAACAAAAAAATTGATCCAGATCAAATTTCGCCATCCGCCAATGACTTTTTGTAGGTGATTTGGCCCTATTTTGGACACGGATTCCCGTTTTGCGACGCAGTTCCTCCCAGCCTCCACGGGAGGCAAAGAAAAATTAGGGTAAAATGCTGGGGGGATTTTGTAGACGCCGACGGGTCCCGCAAACGAATGATTATCACGGAAATCTTCAAGTCGATTCAAGGCGAGTCCACTTTTGCGGGATTGCCCTGCGTTTTCGTCCGCTTGACCGGCTGCAACTTGCGATGCCGTTGGTGCGATACGGCTTATGCTTTTTATGGCGGTCAGAACTTGACCGTGGATGAAGTCATGGCGCGGGTTCGCCAATTGGGGGGCAAACTGGTGGAGCTTACCGGCGGCGAGCCGCTGCTTCAGGACGACGTCAATCCCCTCTCCGAGCAACTGTTACGGGAAGGGTTTCGGGTGCTGGTGGAAACCAGCGGCGAGCGCTACATCGGCCGTCTGCCGCAGGCGGTTATCAAGGTGCTTGATGTCAAGTGTCCCGGCAGCGGCGAAGGCGGAAGCTTCTGCGCTGATAACCTGGCCGCGCTGGAAAAGAAGGATCAGGTCAAATTCGTGGTTGTCGATGAGAATGACTACCACTACGCCCGCGATTTCATGGTTCAGCACGGCCTGCGCGAGCGGGTTGACGAGGTTATCCTCTCGCCGGTCTTTGGGCAGTTGCACCCGCGCCAACTCGCCGAGTGGATTCTGCGCGACGGTTTGGACGTCCGCCTGGGTCTGCAGATTCACAAGTTCATTTGGGACCCGGACAAGCATGGGGTTTAGAGCGAAGTAGGCAGTAAGCAGAAGACAGTAGGCTATAATAATAGCGCTAATTGAGAGGTGGCGCGTGGGAAAGACAGAGCAGGAACTTCAAGATGCCTCCAAGCATGTTCAATATGAGCTTGACATGCTGGCAGAAACGAAATTGTTTCTCACGAAAGGTCGTGGGGAGACAATTCAGACCACATGGAATGCTCACCTGGAAAGCTTTCTTCTCCATCTTCGAAACCTGATTGACTTTTATTACCTATCAGGGGAACCAATTCTCAAGCACGTACCTCCTGATCGGACGGCATGGTTTCGAGGCGCTGGATCACAGGGGCCAGTGGGGCCAACGGGTGCACCAGATCCAGCAGGAGGAGCAGGCTCCACGGGAACGGTTGGAGCAATCAGTTCTGGAGAAGGGACGGTTAGCAATTGACCACGGACCACGGACCAAGGACTAAGGACAAGCCCTTAGCCGTCATTCTCGCCAGCGGCGGCATGGACAGTTGTGTGACGACGGCGATTGCGAATATTGATTATCGTCTTGCGATGCTCCACGTAGGATACGGGCAGCGGACGGAAGCGCGCGAGCTCCGGGCTTTTGGCTCTCTGGCGGATTTCTACCAAGCCGAGCATCGCCTGGTGTGCCGGCTGGATCACCTGAAACAAATCGGTGGGTCGAGCCTGACCGACGCCAAGCTGGCGGTCGAGCTTGCCAATCTGGAGAGGCAGGATATCCCCTCGAGCTACGTTCCCTTTCGCAACGCCCATTTCATTTCCATCGCGGTTTCCTGGGGTGAGGTCTTGGGAGCGAGTAAAATTTTCGTGGGGGCGGTAGCCGAAGACAGCTCCGGTTATCCCGATTGCCGCCCGGAATACTATGCGGCGTTCAATCGCGTTATCGCCGCCGGAACCAGACCCGAGACGCAATTAGAAATCGTGACCCCGGTGATTCATCTGCGAAAAAGTGAGATTGTTCGTTGCGGCCGCGAGCTGGGCGCGCCTTTCGAGCTCACTTGGTCGTGTTACCAGGGGCAGGAGGTGGCCTGCGGCGTGTGCGATAGCTGCGCCCTGCGCCTGCGGGCTTTCGAGGAGGCAGGCGTGGAGGATCCCCTTCCCTATTTCCAGCGCCCCCCATACCCGCGGAAGCCGGAATCCCCAGGCCACTAAGAAAATCTGCTTACCTGTTGAGTCCCAGGCTTCAAATGGATAGAATGGGGATGAGTTAGATAAAAAGAGGAGGCACTTATGGCTAGTTCCTGGACGCGGAGAGTGATGGGGGTGGTGATCGTCTTCGCGGCGTTGTTGACTTGTATTCCGGCCTTCGCGCAAACCGGAGGCGTGTCAGGAAAGTGTATAGGGGAAGGCGGTGTGCCGCTGGCGGGCTATACGATTCAAATTGAGCGCACCGATATCAAATGGAGTTCGAAGGTCAAGACCAACAAGAAGGGTGAGTACATCTACATTGGTTTGATAACCGGGCCGTACAAACTCACGCTCTTGAGCCCGGAGGGCAAAGTCCTCCTACCCAATAACACGCGCGTGACGATGGGCGACCCGACGGTGGTCGACTTTGACATCGGGAAGGCAACGGAGGAAGCCAAGAAAGCGCAGGAGGCCAACCCTGAGTATCAGAAGCAAATGGCCGAACAGAAGCAGAGCGCCAATTTGAAGTCGGTGTTTGACCAGGGACGCCAGCTCTATGCGCAAAAACAATATGCCGATGCTGCCGCCGTCTTCGAGAAGGCACTGCCTCTCGCTAAGGACAAGAATATTCCGATCGTCTTAGGCCAACTGGCGGATACCTGGGCCAAGGCCGCTAGCACCGAAACCAATCCGGACGCGAGGAAGGCGGACCAAGCCAAATCGTTGGACTATTACCAAAAGGTCTTGCAAATCGATCCCAATGAAGCCTCTTTGCACAACAACTTGGGTAATCTGTATGCTGACATGGGCAAGTCGACGGATGCCGCAGCGGAGTTCAAGAAGGCGGCGGATTTAGACCCCACGCACGCCTCGAATTACTACTATAACTTGGGCGCCATCATGGTGAACAAAGGCCAGATGGACGAGGCCGCAGAAGCGCTGAAGAAGGCTACGGACCTTGACCCCACCAACGCCAACGCTTGGTATTGGTACGGTATGGCTCTGATGGGCAAGGCGCAACTCAAGCCCGATGGGACGATGGTCCCAGCCCCCGGCACGGTTGAAGCCTTCCAGACATACCTGAAGCTCGCGCCCACTGGACCCAATGCTCCCGCGGCGCAAGCCAGCCTGGATTCCATCACGGGCAAGGCCAACCTGGAGTATAAGAAAGAGAAAAAGAAGAATTGATTCTTTCTCGGGACCGCTGGCCCCGCAGCTCCGCCCGCAACCCCGCTGCGGGGCTTTTCGTTCTTTAGGATTCCGGATGAAAGTATCCTGGCTGATCGGGTCATGCTTGGTGCTCCTGGCGCAGCCGCTCTTCGGCGACACCATTTATCAGACCACTTCGCAGGGCAAGGAAATTGCCTTGCAACGCGACGCCATTGTTGTCCAGCAAGATTCGTCTTTCGTAGTGTACAAGCACTTCGATCTCAAAGAGCGCCGCGTGACGGTGGTGCGGCTGAACCGGGGCAGCTTACCCTTTCGCGTCCAGGTCAACGATGCCAGCGGGCGCGCCCAAATTGTGGAGGTCTGGAAACGCTTCGGGTACAAAACGACCATCACCGATCAGGCTGGCAAGATCACCCACGTGTATGATCTCTACCTCGACTTTTATCCGCCGGGAGGCCGCGGCTCCCTGCTCGAGTCGATTCCCCCGCGCACGAGCTTCCCCGTGCAGATGGACAATGGGGGAGCGGATGAAATTGATTTCAGCAAGATCGATCGGGTGGAGATCCAGGGAGACCGGCTCAGCGTCACCCTGCGCGAGGGGAAAAGCGTCACGGGGAAATTCCTGATGCCGACCACTCAGCCCGCCGAAGTCCGCGCCCTGGGCATTACCGAAAAGTATGACCCGGCCAGCGAGCAGGTTTTTGATTTTTCCGTCCCGCTTTCCCAATTGAAATTGATTTCGTTCGAATAGGACGGCCTATCTTTCCAGCTTGAACCCAATCTTAACGGTCACCTGAAATTCGGCTACCATGCCGTCGGCGATGCGCCCGCGCTGATCGACCACTTCGAACCACGCCATGTTGCGCACCGTCTTCGCCGCCTCGGCAACCGCCGCGCGCACGGCCTCGGCAAAACTCGTGGGCGATGTTCCCACCAGCTCAATGATTTTGTAGGTCCCTGCCATGACGTTTCTCCTTCTCTGGGAATGTGAATTATCGCTCTGATTCCGCTCGCAGCATTCTACCCCGGACCTGCGGCGAAAGGCAAAACTCCCAACCTGGCGGCGTCTTGACAACCCGAAGGGATTAAGAAAACAATAGAATGGTCTGTACCCGGTGCAGGGCTTCGAAATGAACCAATCTGTATTCGTCTTTCCCACCTTCCGCAGTGGCTTCACCTGAGAGTGACGCTTCCGATCGCGTGACGATTGCCAGTTCTCCCATATTCCCAATCAGACTTGGAGGAAACTATGAAGCCGAAGCAGGCGATCGCGCTCCTTTGCTTTTCTGCCCTGATGGCGCTGCCCGTGGTGGGGCGGGCGCCGGGGGAATTCTCTCCGCCCGCGCGAACTTTTCAGCTCACCTATCAGGTAACAATTAAAGATATTCCTGCCGGGGCGCAGCGCGTGCGCGTGTGGATTCCGCGCGCCGTCACGGATACGAATCAGACCGTCGTCTTAAAGAAAGTTAACGGGCCGCTTCACCTCCGCGAGACGCGTGAATCGTCGTTCGGCAACCACATCCTTTATGGAGAGATGCTGCGCCCTCAACCCGGCCCGGCGGAATTCACGTTAGAGTACTTGGTGACGCGCAAGGAATACTCCAAGGGCGATTATGAAAACCTGGTGAAGGCTGCCAAGGGGCCCGCCGCCGCGCCGAAATATCTGGCGCGATTCCTGGAGCCTGACCGCCTGGTTCCCATCGATGGCAGGATCAAGGAACTGGCGGATGAAAATACGCGCGGCAAGCAAGGCACCGTGGAAAGGGCGCACGCGCTCTACGATTATGTCTTCCAGACCGTACGCTACGATAAGTCCGGGACCGGCTGGGGACGGGGCGATTCGCTCTGGGTGTGCGATGCCAAGCACGGCAACTGCACGGATTTCCACTCGCTGTTCATCTCACTGGCGCGGGCGGAGGGAATTCCTGCGCGTTTCGAAATTGGCTTCCCTGTGCCCGCCGGAACGGAGGGCACCATTCCCGGCTATCACTGCTGGGCCGAATTTTTTCTGAACGGCATCGGCTGGGTGCCCGTGGATATTTCCGAGGCCTGGAAAGATCCTAAAAAGCACGACTATTTCTTTGGCGCGTTGGACGCCAACCGCGTGCAGTTCTCCGTGGGCCGCGACTTAACGCTCCAGCCGAAACAAGATGGCGGGCCATTGAACTACTTTATTTACCCCTATGTCGAAGTGGATGGGAAGCCATTCGAAGGGATCGAGAGAAAGTTTTCTTATCATGAACTGTCCGAGCCCCCGGACGTGGCGGATTAAATTGAAGCAAACCCAAATGCAACAGAATGTCCCTTGCTTCGCGCCTCTGTATTTCATTCTTCCTTGGTTCGTGTAAAATGGTGCCCACGCGTTGGCAGGAGGTTTCTGGCAAGTTGCCCGCGCGTATCCTCCTGAGTTCCTGAGGGAGAATCTATGCGAAACGCCAATTCGGTTGATCTTTCCCGCCGCAGCAGCTTGGCCGCAGTGATGGTGGGCGTAGTTGTCTGTTGCTGGTTGTGGAGCCCCACGTGGTTGAATGCCAGGACAGCGCAGACCCCGCCTTCCGCGCACCTCGCTTTGGAAAAAGTTCCTGAGGAAAGCCGCCCATGTGTGAAGTGTCACATGGAAAAAAACATCACGGGCAGCGCCATTCGCGACTGGCAATTGAGCAAGCACTTCGATATGGAGGTGGCTTGCGCGAACTGCCACATCCCCGTAAAGGAAGCGGCCCCGGGAATTCTAAGCGCTACGTCTGCCTGCGAAGACAAACGCGTTCGACGCGGAGTTTCGCCGCGCAACTGCGCCGTCTGCCATCCGGACAGGCTCGAGCAATTCTCCCAGGGCAAACATGCGGTGGCTTGGGTCGCCATGACTTCCATGCCCACCACCGCCATGCAGCCCCACGCTCTGATTGAGGGGATGAAAGGGTGCGGAGGCTGCCATCGCATCGGGCTGGACGAAGGCAAGTGCGATTCCTGCCACACGCGCCACCGCTTCGCCGCCGCGGAAGCCCGCCGTCCGGAAGCCTGCATGACCTGCCACATGGGCTTCGACCATCCGCAGTGGGAGATGTACTCCACCTCCAAGCACGGATCGATTTACGCCCTGGAAGGCAGCCACTGGAATTGGAACCTGGAGCTGAGCGACTGGTTCAAGAACCCCGACCAAGCCTCCGCCGATCGGCCGCGCGCGCCCGTGTGCACCACCTGCCACATGCCCAATGGCGATCACAGCGTACGCACCGCTTGGGGATTCCTGGCACTCCGTCTGCCGGAGAAGGATCCGGAGTGGCTCCAGTACAGGCAGAAAATCCTGATTGGCCTGGGCGTGCTCACGCCCGACGGCAAACCCACACCGCGGTTGGACCTCGTCAAGGTCGGTAAATTGGCGCGCCTCAGCACGGAAGAATGGCAGGCAGAACGCGACCGCATGATCGCCGTATGTACGGGTTGCCACGCCCACGCTTTCGCGCAGCAGAACCTGGACGCCGCCGACTCCGTCATCAAAGAATCCGACAAGCTCGTCGCCGAGGCCATCGATATCGTCGAAGGCCTTTATAACGACGGCATCCTCGAGCGGCCCAAGGACCGCCCACCCGTCCCCGACTTGCTGCGTTTCTACGAGGTGAAGTATCCCATCGAGGAGAAGCTTTACACGATGTTCCTCGAACACCGCATGCGCAGCTTCCAGGGCGCCTTCCACATGAATCCTGACTACCAGCATTGGTACGGTTGGGCGGAAATGAAACGCGACCTGGCGGAAATTCGCGAAGAAGCCACTCAGCTTCGCGCCTCGCACACCAAGGGAGCCGGGGGTGGCAAGTAAGGTATCTTATTTGATGCCTTGCGACAGGGCGAGTTAAGAGCAGGATCGAACTACCGGCGGGGAAAGGCAATCACTCCATCCGCAAGATGAGCCAGGTGATGTCGTCGTGCTGCCGCGTAAAGCCGACAAAGGCATCGACAGCAGAGGTAAGACGCTGGAGCGTGGCGGCGGCCGTTTCGCGGGGGGCGGCTCGCAGAACCTCAAGCAGGCGAGCCTCGCCAAATTCCTCGTCACGTTCGTTCACAGCCTCGATGACGCCATCGGTGAAGATTACGAGCAGATCGCCGGGCGCAAGCGTGGCTGAGCCTGAGGGGAAGCGCGTGTGGGGATTAATGCCGAGCGGCAGGTCGCCTTCCTCCAGGCGGTGGATCTCACCTGTGGTGCGGCGCAGGATGGGCACGTTGTGACCGGCGCGGATATACGTGAGGACGCGCGCGGTGAGATCGAAGTCGGCGAAGAAGGCGGTGGTAAAGCGGCGTCCGCCCAGGCTATGGGCGCAGGCGTAATCGTTCATGCGCGCCACGAGGTCGGCGAGCGAGGTGGCCGCGTTGGCCACCGTGCGCAGGCTGGCCTGGAAAGTGGCCATGAGGAGAGCGGCGGGAACGCTCTTGCCCGCGACATCGGCGACGACCAGTAGGAGGCGCGGGGAAGCGGGCGTCGGCGCGGGGCCGTCGTCGAGCAGGAAGGCGTCGTAGTAATCGCCGCCCACGGTGTTGGCAGGGCGCGAAGAAAAGGCGATGTCCACACCCGGCACGCTCGGGGGGGACTGCGGCACCAGCCATCGTTGGATTTCGCGCGCGATTTCAAGGTTGCGCTTCATCGTGACGCGGTCGGAGAGCTCGAGCGCGAGCAGAAAAACCAAGCCCGCGATGGCCATAAGGAATTCCGCCTCGCGCGGGATGCCGGCGGGCCGGATGTTGAGCACAAAGAGCCCCAGTAGCAGGAAGACAATCAGCAGGAACACGCGGCGCGCAGGCGAGAGCTTGAGGAGCATCGCCCAAAACAGCGTTTGGCTGATCTTCAGGAACCGGCGGAGGCGCGTTTCGTGGCGAAGCGCGTCCCAATCGACCTCTCGGTCATAGAGCCGGTAGCTCGCGCGTGCCTCGGAGAAAAACTGCGACCAGAGGGTTTGAATCTCCAACCCGTCCGAAACCCGGTCCCAGAAATAGCCCGCGCGATGCACGGCGTCGGTTAAGGTCTCGATAATGCCTTGGCCATTGGCGGATGGAGAGCGGGACGGCATAAGCGCTGATTATAGAGCAGCCCAAAAATGGACGTTGCGATTTTTGGGGACGGCAAGGAGGCCGCGGCCAATTTGTGCAGAGGCATTTTAAACAAAGTCGCGGCCGATCAGGCGCTCGATGCGCTTGCGAATGGGCGGGTGGGTGGAGAACAAACTGGAAAACATTTCACCCGAAGTGAGGGGCTGGTAGATATAAAGGTGCGCCATCGAGGGCAAGACTTGCATGGGGACGCGCTTCGCCCACTTGTCGATCTTGTCGAGGGCGCGGGCCAGACCCTGGGGATTGCCGGTGATGCCCGCCCCGGTAGCGTCAGCTTCGTATTCGCGCGAGCGCGAAATCGCAAGTTGGATGAGCGTGGCCGCCAGCGGCGCCAGAATCATCATGGCGAGCATGGACAACGCACCACCGCGACGGTTATCGCTGCGCCCCCCGCCACCAAACCCCCCGAACAGTTCTGCAAACCAGGCTAGGCGCCCAATCATAATGATGGCGCCGGCCAACGTGGCCACCACGGCACTGGTGAGGATGTCGCGATTCTTCACGTGGCCAAGCTCGTGCGCCAGTACGCCCTCGATTTCTTCGTCGTCGCAAATGTCCAGAATGCCGCGCGTCACCGCCACTGAGGCGTGACTGGGATTGCGGCCCGTGGCAAAAGCGTTGGGTGAATCGGTGGGAATGAAATAGATCTTGGGAACCGGGATGTTCGCCTTGGCGGCCAGGCGCTCGACGATCTGGTAAATGCGCGGGCCGTCTTCACGTGAAATGGGCTGGGCGCCGGAGGCGGCCAGCGCGATCTTGTCCGAGAAGAAATAAGTGCCCAGGTTCATTACCCCGGCGACCACCAGGGCAAATATCATCCCATTCTGGCCGCCCCACCACTCGCCGATGGCCAACATCAGGCCGGTCATGCCTGCGAGTAAGATGGTTGTTTTGAGATTATTCCACATATTCATTGTTCCTTTGGTTCGTACTCTTTATTAGATGCGGGTTGAGGTCTGCACGTCACTTCCACTGGCACGGTAGAAGCGTAGCGCGGACCTGTTTTTTAGGTCCGCGGCTTTACCTGGCCCACTGGGGACGAGCCGCGGACGTACAAAACAGGTGCGTGCTACACGTGCTCGCCCGACCCCCCGAACAAGGCCATGCGCATCGAGAGGCTGCCGTATTCGAAGTTCGACGTGGCGCGGAAGGCTGCGGCCCGCATCGGCGATCCGAGGCCAACGAAAAGAACGGGCATTCTCATATATGTTTCCTTGCCCAGGCCGCGGATGAACACGGATCAGCGCGGATAAGGGCTTGGCTTTAATCCGTGTGAATCCTTGCTTATCCGTGGCTCAATTCCTGCGGATTCAGGGAAGGCGCGGGCGATGCGTTTCACTTCAGCTCGCGCACCCAGTTCCGAAGCTCGGTCAGCCAGTCGGTGCGCTTCGAGGAGAGGCCCTGTCGAACCAGGTGGGAGACATCATCGGCGGAAGCTTGGGGAAAGGCCAGACTCTTATCACTCTCGATATATTCAGTGCCGGCTAATTGAAGAACCACCAGCCGCGTGCCATCGTACCGCCAGACTTCGGGAACAAGGAATTCCGCATAGATAGGGAGTTTATTCAGGGCCGGGGACGTGACCTCGATCTCAATGACCAAATCTGGGGCCGGATCAACGGCTGGGTCGATGTGGATCTTACCGTGCATTCGCGCCGCGCTTTGCACGTAAAAGCACACGTCGGCCTCGAATCCGCGCTCAAGCTCGCTGCGTTTGAAAGTTGTCGAACCAAGATTCCGGATATCGATTCCGAGTCCGTCAGCCAGCATCTCCACCAGCATGGTCAGCGCCTGCTTGTACTCTTCGTGTTCCGAAGACGGGCTCATAATTTCCAGCCTCCCCCGGTCAAAAGTAAAGTGAGGCACGGACTTGTCCAGGTGGTCGGAAAGGAGATGCTCATAGGTCTCCCAGCTCACGTATTCGAGGACCACCCTCTGTTCAGGCAGGGTAAGCACATTGCCCATGGTCGGTTCACTCCACTCCCATTGTACCTCAACTTCGTGCAGCCTTGACTTTGGCGGGCGTAAAGGTCATCACGCCCTTCTTTAGATCGGCATCGATGGTGAGCGAATCGCCCGGAACCACTTCGCCGTCGAGCAATTTCATGGCGAGCGGGTCCTGAATGAGCCGCTGGATGGCGCGCTTCAGTGGCCGCGCCCCGAACTGCGGATCGTACCCTTCGCGGAAGAGCAGATCGTGCGCTTTCTCCGTCAGCTTGATCTCGATTTTGCGTTCGGCGAGCTGACGGCGGAGGTTCTCAAGCTGAAGGTCGATGATCTTCTCGATTTCCTGCTTGCCCAGCGCATTGAAGATCACAATCTCATCAATGCGGTTCAGGAACTCCGGCCGGAAGTGCTGGAGAAGCAGGTCTTGAATCTGTTTCTTCAGTCCTTCGCTCAGCACTCCCGCCTCACCCACCGCACTTCCCTTCTTCGTCGTCATGCCGATGGCGTGATCGACGCCGTTCATGGCCTCGTGAATCAGGTGGCTGCCGATGTTCGAGGTCATGATGATGACCGTGTTCTTGAAATCCACCGTGCGGCCCTTGCCGTCGGTCAGGCGGCCGTCTTCGAGAATTTGCAGAAAGATATTGAAGACGTCGGGGTGCGCCTTTTCAATTTCGTCGAAGAGCAACACGGAATACGGCCGCCGCCGGACCAGTTCGGTCAACTGGCCGCCTTCCTCGTAGCCCACGTAGCCGGGCGGCGCGCCGATCAGCCTGGCCACCGCGTGTTTCTCCATGTACTCCGACATGTCGACGCGCAGCATGGCGCGCTCGTCGTCAAAAAGAAACTCCGCCAGGGCGCGAGCCAGTTCCGTCTTGCCCACGCCGGTGGGGCCCAGGAATAGGAACGAGCCGATGGGGCGGTGGGGGTCGGCAAGGCCCGCCCGGCTGCGGCGCACGGCGTTGGCCACCAGCCGCAGGCCCTCATCCTGGCCCACCACGCGCAGGCGCAGGCGCTCTTCCATCTTGATGAGCTTGGCCACTTCGCCTTCCAGCATCTTGGTGACGGGGATGTGCGTCCAGCGCGAGACCACGCGCGCCACATCTTCTTCGTCCACTTCCTCCTTGAGCATGCGGCCCGTCTTGTCGATACTCTGAAGCTTGGCGTTGGCGGCGGCGAGCTCTTTCTCCAGAGACACCAGCTTGCCGTAGCGGATTTCCGCCGCCTTGTTCAGGTCGCCCTCGCGGGTCACGCGCGCTTCCTCGATTTTCGCCTGGTCAATCGCTTCCCGCAGCCTGCCAATATTCGCGATGACCTCCTTCTCCGCCTTCCAGCGCAATTTCAGTTGATCGGATTTCTCCTTGAGCCCCGCCAGCTCTTTTTCCAGCGCCTGCAAGCGCTCGCGCGAAGCGGCCTCGTTTTCCTTGCTCAGCGCGTGCCGTTCGATTTCAAGCTGCGTCACGCGGCGCTGAATCTGGTCGATCTCGGCCGGCATGGAATCGATCTCTATGCGCAGCCCGGAGGCCGCCTCGTCAATCAGGTCGATGGCCTTGTCGGGCAGGAAGCGATCCGAGATATACCGGTTGGAAAGCACCGTGGCGGCAACGATCGCCGAATCCTTGATCGTCACATTGTGGTGCTTTTCGTAACGCTCTTTGAGTCCGCGCAGAATGGCGATGGTGTCCTCGACCGAGGGCTCGCCCACCTGCACCGGCTGGAAACGCCGCTCCAGCGCCGCGTCCTTCTCCACGTACTTTTTGTATTCGTTGAGCGTGGTGGCGCCGATGCAGCGCAGCTCACCGCGCGCCAGGGCCGGCTTGAGCATGTTGGAAGCGTCAATGGAACCTTCGGCAGCTCCCGCGCCCACCAGGGTGTGCAATTCGTCGATGAAGAGTATGATCTGGCCGCTGGCTTCTTCAATTTCCTTGAGTACGGCCTTCAGGCGGTCCTCAAACTCGCCACGGAACTTTGAACCCGCCACCATCGCGCCCAGGTCAAGCGCCACGATGCGCTTCGACTTGAGCGATTCCGGAACGTCGCCGGCCACGATGCGCTGCGCGATACCTTCCACAATGGCCGTCTTGCCCACGCCCGGCTCGCCGATCAGCACGGGGTTGTTTTTGGTGCGCCGCGAAAGCACCTGGATCACCCGGCGAACTTCCTCATCGCGGCCAATCACCGGGTCGAGCTTGCCGCGCCGGGCCAGTTCCGTGAGGTCGCGCGCGTACTTCTCCAGCGCCTGGTACTTGCCTTCGGGGTTCTGATCGGTAACGCGTTGCGTGCCCCGCACCGCCACCAGCGCCTGCAAAATGGCGTCGTGCGTGACCCCCAGTCGATGCAGGATGCGCCCCGCCGGATCGTTGGTTTTCTTGGCCAGGGCCAGCAGCAGGTGCTCGGTGGAAACGTATTCGTCCTTGAACTGCTCGGTTTCCTTGAACGACTGGTCGAACACTTCCTTCAGGGCCGGGGAGATAAAGTGGTCCGTCGTGCCGCCCACTTTGGGAAGCGCTTCGATTACTTTGGTGGCTTCCTGGCTCACCGCCGCGGGTGTTGTCCCCAAGCGTTGCAGAATTCCCGGAACTATGCCCTCCGGCTGTTCGACCAAGGCGAGCAACAGGTGCACCGGCTCCATTTGCTGGTTGCCATTGCGACCGGCGATCTCCTGCGTCGCCTGAAGCGCTTCCTGTGCTTTTACTGTGAATTTGTCAAATCGTGTAGCCATGTTGAAACACCTCTTTTAGCTGTCAGCAGTCAGCTTTCAGCTATCAGCCAATGCTCTTGCCATCCCTCTGCCTTTGGATGATCTTGGGTGGCTGTACGTTCACATCTCTTTCATCTCAGCGTTCGGCCTTCAGTTTTCCCCAAAGACCTGCGCACTTCCTTGGTCTCTAGCTGATCGCTGAAAGCTGACCGCTGATAGCTTCCTAACCTCAAACAAAAACCGCGTCCGAGACTTCCGGGGCGTTCAAGCTGTCCCGGCGCTCGCGACGCGGCAGAAAACCCGCCCTGCGCAAGGGGCGGCGGCTCGACCGCTCAGCCCCCACCGCAAGGAGGAGCCAGTTTAGGCGGCCTTGTTGACGTTGATCTTGATCGTCTTCGGTTTTGCTTCTTCTTTCTTGGGCATCGTCAGCGTCAAAACACCATCCTTGTAGTTTGCCGCAACCTTGTCCGCATCGACACTGTTGGGGAGCGAGAAGGATCGCGTAAAGGTTCCGTAAGAACGCTCGACGCGATGGTAGTTCTGTTCCTTCACGTCCTTTTCGAACTTGCGCTCACCCTTCAGATAGAGGGTGTTGTCCTCGACGCGAATTTCCACGTCGTCAGGATTGATGCCGGGCAGTTCCGCCTTCAGCACCAGGTTGTCGCCGTCCTCGTAGATGTCTACGGCCGGCGCCCAAGTCCGGGTCGAAACCTCGCCCTCACCGGTTACGGGAGAGAAGGCTTCGCGAAGGAAACGGTCAAACTCGCTCTGTGCCGCTACCAAGTTTCGTAATGGTTCCCATCGAACAATCGCCATGTTAGTGTGCCTCCATATCATTGAACTTCACTTACCTTAGTACAAGAGCATAATAAAATATGAGTGTTCATATGTCAAGATTTATTTTTGGTTATTTTTCAGTAATTTACATGATCCATGGAAGCTCGATATTGCCCTGACCCTGCCGGAGGTAAGCTCCTATGACGGATCGCCATACCACGATACATCCCGAGTGAACCGATAGCCTCCTCACCCCACCCTCGATGCTCCCCCTTTTGCCACTTCCCCCTGCCTAGGGGAGTTACCCCGCTCGCCAACCCCGCCGCGAACCCCGCGGGGTTGCGGTCGATTTGTAGGAGCAGCCCCGGTGTCCCACACCTAATGAAGGTTGTCGGGGCGACCTCGAAAGGTCACGTGCGGCATGTGCGGTGCCGCGCTTGCCACGTGCAAGGGTCCGGAGATTCCAGCACGTGCCAACCGTTGCGCCGAATCTCCAGCACCTGACACATCTCTACCAACCCTCCCTCAAAGTCCGGCATCCTACCATCGGCTCCAGGGCATGTTTAGAACTATTCAGTGAACTCTTGAACTGAAAGAGTAGACGTGTGGCCAATGATAACTTCAGTAGCAAGTGACAAGTCTTATAACAACTGGGTGAATCCCCAATGGGTGCAGTTGCTTGACGTCCTGCAAATGAACGTGCCGTTTGTGCATTGCGAGGGCGCCGAACTTTTCCGGACGGATGGGCAGAGAGTTCTCGACTTCCTCTCCGGCTATTGTGTTCACAACACGGGTCACAACCATCCTCATATTATCGCAGCACTTAAGGAAGAACTGGATCGAAGCGGGCCGGTGATGCTTCAGAGCCATGTGCCTGAACTGGCGGGCGAGCTTGCCGGGCGTCTCTGTGAAACCGCCGGAGGACGCCTGAAGAAGGCCCATTTCACCAGCTCCGGCAGCGAAGGGGTGGGGGCCGCCATCAAATTTGCCCGCGCCCACACCGGGCGCACCGGCCTGCTATTCGCCGAGGGCGCATTTCATGGGCTTACTTGTGGGGCTCTTTCCTTGATGGGCAGCGGCTTTTGGCGGGAGGGTTTCGGCCCGCTCCTGCCGGAAGCCGAGCAGATTCCATTTGGCGACCTGAAGAGTCTTGAAGTTGAGCTCGCCCCGAAAAAATGCGCCGCCTTCATTGTGGAGACGATTCAGGGCGAAGGCGGCATCCGGATTCCCGATGCGCAGTATTTGCAGCAAGCCCAGGCGCTCTGCCATCGGTATGGCAGTCTGTTTGTCCTGGACGAAGTTCAGACGGGAATGTACCGGACGGGCCGGTTTCTGGCCGCCCAGCATTTTGGCCTCGATCCGGACGTGGTGATTCTCGCCAAAGCGTTGAGCGGCGGGCTGGTGCCGGTGGGCGCCGTTTTGATCACGGACGATGTTTACAATTCAGTCTATAGCTCCCTCCACCGGGCCATCATTCACACTTCCACTTATTCCGAAAACAGTCTGGCGATGCGAGCCGGCCTGGCGACGCTGGAGGTTTTGGAATCCGAGCGGCTTGGCGAGCGCGCCTTGTCCCTGGGCCAATACCTGCGCCAACGACTGCAAGACACGCTCTCCGGCTATGAAATGGTGAAAGAGGTGCGTGGCGTGGGGCTATTCTGCGGGGTCGAGTTCCAGGCGCCACGGCAATGGACCTTGCGAGCTTCCTACGAAACCTTCAAACGAATCCATCCTGGAATGTTTGGGCAGATGCTGGTGATGAACCTCTTCCGTGATCAAGGCATTCTCACGCAGATTTGTGGCAACAACTTTCAAGTGCTCAAGGTGGCCCCGCCGCTCGTGGTGACAAAGGGCCAGATTGACGAATTTGTGACCAAGCTGGGCGAGGTCGTGGAGTCCATTCATTCCTCCACCACCTTCTGGTCTGAGGCGCTGGGCTTGGCCCGGCGGGTGGTGAATATTTGAGGGGTGCAAGCACGGGTGACCCATGAGTGGTCGCGCCCGCGGCTCGCTCCACCCGGACGGTGAACCGGCGGAATTAATGGGCTCCGATATCTTGAAAACCGATGCTTGCATCGTGGGTGGCGGCCCGGCGGGGTTGGCCACGGCCATTGCGATTCGGCAGCGCGGCCTGCGTGTGGTGGTGGCGGATCTTGCGCAGCCGCCGATTGACAAGGCTTGCGGCGAAGGACTGATGCCCCGGACGGTTGCGGCACTGAAAGGTTTCGGCGTGAAGCTGGGTCCCGCGCAGGCCGTTCCCTTTCGCGGCATTCGTTTTTGGAGTGAAGGGCAGGTGGCGGAGGGCGCCTTTCCCCAGGCTTATGGACTGGGAATCCGCCGGACCACCTTGCACCAGGCCCTGGTGGAGAGAGCGGCGGAAGCGGGCGTGCAATCCCTTTGGGGAACGCGCGTCAAGCGTATCGGGCGGGAAGAGGTCTGGTTGGACGCGGGCAGAGTTCGGTGCCGCTGGATCATCGGCGCCGACGGGCAAAACTCTCTGGTGCGCAAGTGGGCGGACTTGGATCGAGGACGCCCGCAAGAAACTCGCTTTGGGTTCCGGCAGCATTTCCGTGTCGCGCCGTGGACAGACTTTGTGGAAGTTCATTGGGGTCGGCATTGCCAGGTCGTTGTTACTCCTGTGACCCCCGCCGAAGTATGCCTGGTGGTGACCTCCCGGTCCCCGCACCTCCGGCTCAAGGAAGCGCTCACCCGATTCCCCGCGATCACGCAAAAACTGGAAGGGCGCCCCGCCATCACCAAAGATCTTGGCGCCATTTCCGCTCTGCGCATCCTGCGCAGGGTCTGTCGAGATCCCGTTGCTTTGGTGGGTGACGCTTCCGGCTCGGTGGACTCACTCACGGGCGAGGGGCTGGGGCTGGCGTTCCAGCAGGCAAGCGCTTTGGCCGAGGCGCTGGCCAAAGATGACCTGAGCCGCTACGAGGTGGCGCACCGGCGCATCAATCGCCCCCCGGAGATGATGTCCCGCATCCTGCTGGCGATGGAGGACCGCGCCTGGCTCCGGCGCCGGGCCCTCGAGGCGCTCGCCCAGGAGCCGCGCTTATTGGAGCGGCTCCTGGCCGCTCATGCCGGAACCTTTTCTCCTTGGACTTTCGGTTTCGGCAATATTTTCCGGTTGGGTTGGAGGCTGCTCGCCACCCCCAGTTGAAATTTCAAATCAGGGACCCCTATACCCATGACCAAACTCGACCCTTGGCGGAAGAATCTCTTCACCCTGGCGCTCGCGCTGCTTGCCCTCTCGCTGGCATCGCCGGCCGTCGCGCAAGAAGCGGTGCTGGAACTCGATCCCGCTCAGACCCAGGTCAGCTTCACTCTCGGCGACGTCCTTCACACCGTGCACGGGACGTTCAAACTCAAGCGTGGGACGGTCAAATTCGATCCCGCCACGGGGCGGGCCAGCGGACTGGTGGTGGTTGACGCCACGAGCGGCGACAGCGGCAGCCATGCGCGCGATCACAAAATGCACAAAGACATCCTGGAAAGCGCCCAATATCCTGAAATCACCTTCACGCCGGAGCAGATGCAGGGGCAAGTTCTGCCCCAGGGGGATTTCCAGGTCCAGGTTCCGGGGACCTTCACGATCCATGGGGCCGGTCATCCCCTCACCCTCGTCGTTCACGCCCACCTGACGGGAGAGCAATTGACCGCGGAAACGCATTTCACCGTCCCCTATGTGAGCTGGGGCTTAAAGAATCCCAGCACGCTGTTCCTTCGCGTCAACGATACCGTGGACATTGCCATCCGTGCGGCAGGTCAAATCAAGTTATCCCCGGCCCACTAAAAACTCCAGCAGCAATGCGAATATGAATTGACGCTATAGGCTCGGCTGGGATTTCGCCGGGACTTATACGAGGGTGTAATCAAAGAGGCATTTACCCGGGACCTCGAAGAGGTCCAATGTCATTAGCCGTGGGTGAAACCCACGGAAACGGTACCCTTCGACGAATTACCAACCCCGCAGGGGTTGAATGTGTTTGGAGCCAAGTTGGTGGGGAGAATATTCGACCCCTTCGGGGTCGGAAACTCTATTGGTTGGAGGGTTCCTATCCATGGGTTTCACCCACGGCTAATGATATTGCTCCCCTTCGGGGAACTCAATAGTGCCAATTTGAATGCACCTTCGCCTTACTTGTCGAGCTCTTCAAAGTGACCATGCCTGTGAACCCTCTGATGATCTTCCAGGGGTTCCAAATGGCTGATCACTTCGGTCCGCATGGTCGACTCTTGCTTGATCCTCTCTTCAATTCGGGTGGCGAGTGAATGCGCAGATTCCAAAGAAGTGTCTTTAGGAAACAACAGATGGAACTCCACCCAATTCGTATTGCCGGCATTGCGAATCCGCAACCCGTGAAACTGAACTCCGGCTTGGGAAGTCATCTCGATGAGCAGACGCCGGACTTGATCCTGGGTCTTCGGATCGACTTCATCCATTAACCCACCGATCGATTGGCGAATCAACTTGCCGCCCATCCAAAGGATGTTCAGGGCGACAAGGATCGCAACCATCGGATCAAGGCGCACCCAGCCCGTGAGCATGGTCAAACCCAGTCCCAAGAGGACGCCCAGACTGGTCAAGCAGTCCGTGAGTACGTGTCGACCATCGGCCTCCAGGATCAAAGACCTATCCTTTTTTCCAACCCAGACGAGATAGGCGCCCAGAGTCCCATTGATTAGACCTGCCGCCAGGACGAGCATCGCCCCGGTCCCCAGGTTCTCCAGTTGGGGCCCCGCAATCAATCGGTGAACTGACTCATCGACGATATAAACCGCCGCCAGCACGATCATGGCGCCCTCGAACCCTGCCGAAAAGAAGGCAATCTTGTCATGACCGTATAGATGACCGGGGTCAGGAGGCTTTTGGCTCAACCAGAGGCTGTACGCGGCAAAGCAAACCGCGATCACGTGGACCACCGATTCGGCAGCATCCGAGAGGATCGCCGCCGATCCGGTCATCCCGTAAGCGAGAACTTTTGCCCCCAGCATGAAGAAGCCGACCACCACGGAAATCCGCATGGCGAGTTGAAGTTGACGCGATTCAGGGGTATTCGGAATGTCCGCCGCGGCCATCATCGTCGCCTGAACTGAGAACCTACCCGAGTTTCGATTTCATCCTTAAGCCTGTCGCTCATCATACGCCAAAGACACGGAATTGGTATTTCCATCGCTGGGGCGACCTCTCCAGGCCATCCAAGACCAGTGCGGTTTGCGCCGGCGCGCAGCGCCTTGGAGTGCGGTAGCACCAGCTACCGCCTTCCGGCTTTGGTTCATACGGCCGATCGCGCAACAGGCAGAGCGATAAAGGCGGTAGCTGCTGCGGCCGCACTCCAAAGTGCCTTCGTCACATTCATTTTCACAGGGACAAAGCTAGGAGCGCCAGGGATGAAGGTGACTTCCGCCGTTCTGGCCGCATGGGTGTTCACCAGCACCGTCGCTCAGCTTCACACCCAGGTCAAGGAGCGGTTGCTTCCCCGCCTCATAAAAACGTGGGTTGGATTTTCTCGATCGGTGTATGATGTGAGGTTCTGGCAGTCAAAATGAAAATTCGCGTCTATATTCTATAGTTCAATCCCGGCGGATCTGGATCTAGCCTTGAAACATGGCCCGGGATTTTTCCGCGAGGTGCGCATGGCTGATGATGACAAGGACAAGAAATCCTTTTGGAGCTCGTTGCCTGGCATTCTGACGGGCGTCGCCGCAGTCCTGACGGCGGCGGGGGCACTGATCTATCACAACCAACACCGGGCAAAGCCCAAGCCGGAGCCTGTGCCGATTCAGCAAGAATCCACCAGCCAGGGGGCAGCCTCCAAGCCTTCCTCGAACGAACTGGCGCCGCCCGAAGGATTCCAGGAACAACCGTCTTACAGTGGAGATTGCGCCAGCCCCCCTGCCGGGAGCGCCTGCCTTCGCTTTCGCGATGGCTACCTGTGGCTCGTGCCGGATGTGATTGCCACAAAGCGCGAAGAAGTGGGCGCCTGGGGAGACCATAAAGTGGTCGAAGCCAAGGGCAAGCAAGGCCGTTACCAGCATGTTCTCGGCACCCAGTATGTGAAGACACTTCCCAAGTGAGAAGGCCGGTACATGAAAATGTGCGAAGCACTTTGGAGTGCGGTAGCAGCAGCTACCGCCTTCCGGCTTTGGTTCATACGGCCGATCGCGCAACAGGCAGAGCGATAAAGGCGGTAGCTGCTGCTACCGCACTCCAAGGTGCCTTCGGCACATTCATTTTCGTACCCGACGCATCGAGTCCATAAAGAAAAGGCGCGGATAAAGGCTGTGGGTCAACGCAATTAGTAACCATAGCCCCTACCCGCGCCAGCAGAATTGCTTTTCTCCGTGGTCTCCGTGCCTCCGTGGTGAACCGTTCTCGTCCGGCCGAGCTACGGAGTTGCCCCGGCCGACGTTGATACTTGCGCCGCCGCGCTGTAGTTGCCGTTGCCTGCCTGGTTGGCGTCAAGGGTACAGGTTCCGGTACTCTTCAGCATGGTCACCGTCGCGTTGGTCACCCCGCTAACAATCGTCCGCGGTCCCAGCTTGCAGACGCCCGTGCTGCCCGCATCCACGGACAACGCAACCGTCAGCCCGGAGCTGGAATCGGCAGCCACCGGGAAGGCGCTGTTGACGCTCGCACTCGACGGAGCCGGTGTCGTGATCGTGATCGTCTGGCCGATCTTCAGAGCTGCCGCCCAAGTTTGTTGTTGGGTCGCCGCGGTGTAGTTATTATTGCCGGCTTGGTTGGCGTCTATATAGCAGGTTCCGGTGCCACCCTTCATGGTCACCGTCGCGCTGGTCACGCCACCCCCCGTCGTCCGCGGCCCCAGCGAGCAGACGCTGCCCGAAGCCACCGACAACGCTACCGTCAGCCCGGAGTCGGAACTGGCGGCCACCGGGAAAGTGCTTTGGTAGCTCGCGGTGGATGGAGCCGCCGTCGTGAACGAGATCGTCTGGCCAATCTTGCCGGCCGTGGTCGTCTGGGTCATCGTCGCCCTGAGGTAGTTGGCATCGGTAACCCAACTTACCTTCGAGGTGCAGGCGCCCGTGCCCTTCGTCATCGTATAGAGCGTGCCAACATTGGTGCACGACCCGCTCGCCGAGTACACCGGCGAACTCGAACTGTCCGTCGTACTCGCCACCGTGAACGTCCCTTGGTAAGCCTCGCTTTCCGGCGCGCCTGTGAACGTCACTGTCGGAGCGATCTTGCTGGCCGTCGTCCTCTGGATCGCTTTCGCCGAGGCGTAGTTGACGTCCGCCGCCCACGTTGCGATCGCGTAGCACGTACCCGTCCCGCTGGTCATCGTATATTTCGGGCCGCTGTTGGAGCATGGCCCGCTTGACGTATACACCGGCGAACTCGAACTGTTGGTGGTGCTCGCCACTGTAAACGTCCCTTGGTACGCGAGGCTGGCCGGCGCTCCCGTGAAGGTCACCGTCGGAGGGATGGGGAGCGCGTTGACCGTCTCACTGGCTGGCGCCGATGCTCCGCCAGTGAACTTGCTGTCTCCATTGTAGGTGGCCGTGATGTTACGCGTCCCGGCGGTCAGGAACGTCAGCGAACAGGAGCCGGCGGGAGCGCTGCCGGTGCAACTCTCACCAGTCGAGGCATTCACCGTGACCGTGCCCGACGGCGTCAGGCTGTCGTCAGCCGGCGGGTCCACGACGAAAGCGACCCCCACCGCTTCGCCTACCACGGAGGGGCTGGGATCAACCAGGATGATGCTGGTGGTGGTGGTCGCCAGCACCCCCGTGCCGCTCAGGCTTACCGTTTGGGTGCTGCCTGCCACGCCGCCGCTGTCGTCAGTGAAGGTCAGAGTCCCGGAAAGCGCTACGGCCGAGGCCGGGTCAAACGTTACCGCCTCCGTGCAATACGCGCCCACGGCCAGGGGCGAGGCCGTGACGCACTCGCTGGTGGTCGAAAACCCGCTGCTGGCCGCGACGCTCGTCACGTGCAAGGGGGCATTTCCGTCGCTGGTAAGTGACACTGTCTGAGGAATGCTGGTAGTGCCCGCGGCTTGGCTGCCAAAACTCAGGCTGGTGGCAGAGAGGCTCGCCGACGGAGTCGCGAGAAAAACATACGCCGCGCCCTGCTCGTAATTGGCGCCGATGGTAGCAAAAGGCGCGCCGGCCACGATAGTGCTGCCGTCGCTGCTCACGCCCACAGAGTAGCCCAAATAGTCGCCGCTCGCCCCGTCCGAGGCGGTCAGCTTGGCGGTCTGGTTCAGTCCGCCCGCCCAGCCGCCCCCGGGCTTGACGAAAACGTATGCCGCGCCCTGGCCGAGGTGGGAGCCGATGTTAGCATTCAACGCGCCGGCCACGATGGTGCTGGCGTCGCTACTGATGCCGACAGAGTAGCCTAACGAGTCTCCCCCCGCCCCGTCCGAGGCGGTCAGTTTGGCGGTGAAGGTGGAAATGGTTGCCCAGCCGCGCCCGGGCTTGACGGAGACATACGCCGCGCCCTGCTCCCTGGTGAAGCCGACAGCAGCAAAGGGCGCGCCGGCCACGATGGTGCTGCCGTCGCTGCTCACGCCCACAGAGAAGCCTAACGAGTCTAGCATCGCCCCGTCCCAAGCGGTCAGCTTGGCGGTCTGGTTTAGGTCGCCCGCCCAGCCGCCCCCGGGCTTGACGAAAACGTACGCCGCGCCCTGGCCGGGGTGCGAGCCAATGTTAGCCTTCAACGCGCCAGCCACGATGGTGCTGGCGTCGCTGCTCACGCCCACAGAGTAGCCCAACTCGTCGTACGACGCCCCATCCGAGGCGATCAGCTTGGCGGTCTGGGTCCCGTTCTCCCAGCCACCCCCGGGCTTGACGAAGACATACGCCGCGCCCTCGCCACCGTTGGAGTCGACTGCAGCCGCAGGCGCGCCGGCCACGATAGTGCTGCCGTCGCCACTGACGCCCACGGAGTAGCCCAACCCGTCGCCGCCCAACCCGTCCGAGGCGGTCAGCTTGGCGGTTTGGGTCAGGTTCCCCCACCCGCCTGCGGGTTCGACGAAGACATACACCGCGCCCTGGCCGGTGCTCGTAAGCTGAGGCGCGCCAGACACAATGGTGCTGGCGTCGCTGCTGACGGCCACCGACCGGCCCAAGTTGCCGCCCCCGTCCGAGGAGGTCAGCTTGGCGACCTGGGTCATGTTCGCCCAGCCGCCCCCGGGCTTGACAAAGACATACGCCGCGCCCTGGCCGGAGTTGTTGTTAGGTGCGCCGGCCACAATGGTGTTGCCGTCGCCGCTGACGCCCACAGAGATGCCCAACTCGTCGTACTCAGCCCCGTCTGAGACGGTCAGCTTGGCCTGCTGGACAAACGGGTCCACCGCCACGGGGTAGCGCGCCCCGGCGTCCTCGACGCGCAGGCGCAACTCTTCCTTGTCCACCTCCAACCATGCCACCAGTGCGCGTCCGCTGGCGTCGTGAGCGGCAAGGCCGGTATAGCGCAGCACCGCCTGGCCGTGGCTATCGCGCAGCGTCAATCCCTCCGCCCGCGCCCCTTCCTGTCCATTAGCCGGTAAGTCGACCGTAGCCGTCAGGTCTCCGCCAAGCTCAAGCGCAATAGTTAAAGGTGAGGAGTCCTCAGGTGGCACAGGCACTCCTGCCTGTGCGCCTTCAAGTGACACAGGCACTCCTGCCTGTGTCCCAAGCCCCGTTTCACGCGCGATAGTCAGGGGGGAGGAGCTCGATATCCCGTGTCCCGTGTCCCGTATCCCGTGTCCCGTTTTTCGTGTCCCGTGTCCCGTATCCCGTGTCCCGAGCGCCGGAGGCGCGCTGAGCGTAAATCCCTGCTCGAGCCCTGCCGGTCCGTTCACGTACCACTCGACCAGCGGCCCGCGTTGGTACTCCACCCGGTTGGCTCGATTTTGGGGAGCGGCCCCTTCTACCTTGTCAAGGCGATCACCATACCCGTAGCCGCTCAGCTCGAGCCGCCAGTGCGCCTGGCCGGAGCGGACGTCCATGCCCTGGCGGGTAAAATCCGCCTCAAGCTGTTGGGCGGGGTTTTGGGCGCTGAGCGCGCCCACGCTTTGTGCCATGGCCATCTTGGCCATGCCCGAGCACGGGCAGGATGCCCGTGGCACTTCTGCCTGGCGCGCTGGCGCGCCAGCTTTCGGCCTCACCTGGTAGCGCGCATCGTCCCGTCCCAGCGTGGCGGAAACCACCGCCTGGGCGGCCACCGGCAAACTCGAAAGTCCCTGCCGGGGTTTGCGAGTGTCTCGATCGGCCCTCGCCAGCGGTTGTTGAAGTGAAACGTGCGTTCCCGGAATCAAGGTGGCCGTGGGACCGGAGACCATGCCCCGCAAAGTTGCCGTGCCGGTGGGGACCTTCAGGCTCCCGGAAAATACCAAACTCCACGCCACTGCGATGGAGCCGACTAGGACGATCCATGCCCGCCATCTGCTGCTTTTCATAACCCACCCCCCCCTGGAGAGTCGAAGCCCCGCGCCCCAGAAGGCACGAGTCAAGTCAGACTTGTTGTGCGTGATTGATTTAGGCCGGACTTGTGACGGGCAATCGAGCTAAGCCAGACTGGACGCGGGCCATCAAGTAAGGCCAGACTTGGTTCGGATTGATGCGAACGGTCTATCATCAAAGTCTCCCGCCGGTCAAGTAAAATTGTTGTGACATTTTTAATGAGTTTCTTAGAAATGCGGTTTCGAAACATAACTAATTGAGCGGTTAATGGCCCCAATGCCGAGCGACCGTAGCGCCCCGATGCATCGGGGCGGCTCTTCCCGAGGCTCGCGCTCCCGATCACCGGGGCAGGCGGCCTTCTTTGCGATTCGAAACTTTTGCCAAGGAAGAACCGCCCCGATGCATCGGGGCGCTACACTTGCTCATTCCCATCGGCAGGGAAGGGTCATGAAGTTTTGCCTGAGTTCAATTTTCTAGCCTCTAGGCAAAAAATAACTGTTGACAAGCCCATATCGTTACGGTATAGTAATCCATAAGGCCAGGCCCAACTGGCCGAATTGAAAGGCCGCGGACCTATTCAAGGGGCCGGCGTAATCCATACTTGAAGGCAGTGGCTAGTGCTTAGTGGTTAGTGGCTAGCGAAGGCCGCCCGAACCAAGTCCCGGCGACGCAGTGACGCCTGTCGCCACTATCCACTAACCACTAGCCACTAGGCACTGCCTCTTGGAGGTTTATATGTCGCTTGTGAAGAAACCGGAAATGACCGAAGAGAACCTGGCGGCGCACCGCGCCAACGGCGCCCACTCGCACGGGGCGGTGACGCCCGAGGGCCAAGCTCGCGTGGCGGCGGCCAATTTGCGTCACGGGTTCTACGCCAAGGCGCCGAACGGGGCTTTGACCGCCTTGGGGGAGGACCCGGAGGAGTATGCCGATCTCAAGAATTCCCTCGAGAACAATTTGGTCGAGGGCCTGGAGGGCGAGTTGCGGCAGCGCATTGTCGATACCTTGTGGCGGATGAAGCGCGCCGTACGCATCCAGAACGGCCTGGCCCTGAAGCGCATCCAGGCCGCGACGGATATCTGGGAAGCTAACACGGGGCCCCAGCGCCTTCAGGCTTATAAAAACCTGCAACGCTACGAGGATCTGGCCGACGCCTTGACGCGCCGCGGTAACCACCCCACTCCCGCCGAAATTCATACCTTTGTGGAAAACTTCAGCGATGACCCGTCGGAGGAGATGAAGGAATTCTTCCTTCTCCTCAAGTCCCTGAATAAGCTCGAACCCGGCCCGGAACGGAATGCCGCCCGCCGCAAGGCCCGGGCGCAGCTCAAGAGGATGGACGAAAGCTACCGAAGGCTCTGCATCAAGGTCGCCGAGAGACTCGACGAAATGCAGTCCCCGGAGATCCTGGCGGCGAAGACGGCTCCCCTGGACGAAAAATCGCAGCTCATGCAGAGGCTGGAAGATTCCAACCTGCGCCAGTTGTGGCGGCTCACGAACCTACTTTTGAGGGTCCGAAACGAGGTGCCGACCCCTAGAGATGTTAGAAATGAAGCAACCTCCGGGGATATGTATGAAAACAAAGGCGAGGATGACAAAATGTCTGGTGAAAATGACGATTTCTTACGGGAAAATGCCGCAACGGAGGGGTAATCGATCAAAATCCGTGGGCAGTGTAGCCAAAAATGCACCCGGCCGCCGCTTGGCGACATGTGAGTCGTGAATTCGGCCGGCCATGGGGCATAGGCGCTGGAATAACGGTTGGCGATGCCCGAAAGCCCGCGACGCGGGCTGGCGACCGATGACGCTTATTCTAGCGCCTGCGGCAATGGGGAGAGATGCTCCCGACCCTGCCGGCAGGACCGTCAGCTCAGGTGTAGATTCTTCAAGTAATCGTAGCTGATCTTCATGGCCTCGAACGACGGCATATTGCAGCGGTCCTGCTCGACGAAAATGTGTTTGGCGCCGGCCTCGCCGGTGTGGGCGAAGATCCTGTGCCAATCAATCTTCCCTTGGCCGACCGGCGCGAAGGGGTTGGGGCCATTGTCGGCCGGAGATTCATGCGGGTTGACCGCCACGTCTTGGTAAAGATCCTTGATATGCAACAGAGGGAAGCGGCCGGGATAGCGCTGGAAGTACTCCACCGGATCGATGCCGGCATAGACGCCCCAGAAAACGTCCATTTCCATTTTGAGGAGCTTGGGGTCGCATTGCGTGAGCATGATGTCGTAGCCGCAGGTGTTATCGGCGCGCGCAAATTCGTTAAAGTGCGCGTGGTAGCAGAACTGCATTCCGGCGGCAAGGGAAAGAGTTCCGCATTGGTTGAAAAGATCGGCCCGGCGCTTCCAGGCTTCGGTCGAGAGCCGAGGATTGTCGCCGACCACAATGTAATGCACCCCGTAACTCTTGCCCAAAGCCACCATCTTTTTCCCATCCTCGAGCGTTTTTGGCGCCTCAACATAAGTGCTGGGAAGGGTCAGGCCGCTCGCGCGCAGCATGGGAAGCATCTTCGCCGCGGACATGGAAGGTCCGGTTTCCACTTCCTTGTAACCAACCGCCGCGACTTTCTGAAGGGTCCCGGCCGGGTCTTTGGCAAACTGGTCACGGACCGTGTAGAGTTCGAGCCCGATCGGCCCGGGCCAGGCGAGCCCTCCCGCCGCCCAAAGATCGCGAACCCCCATCCCCGCACTCGCTGCCACTCCCCCTAGCACGCTTGCCAAGAAACTTCGCCGCTTCAACATGGATTCACCTCCTGAATTGGGATGCTATTAAACCTCGACTATGGCCGGGTGTCAACTGTCGCGGGATCGGCTTCGTGAGGTCTGGCTAAAGGCTGGCGCAGCCTTTTCCTTTTGGCGGGGTTGATGGTAACCTGACATTACGTTACCGGTCGTGAGATGGACCTTCATCGGAGGACGCGCCATGATGCCCGACGAGTTGGACAAGAAGATTGAATTCATCCTGCAAATGCAGGCGCAGTTTGAGGCCAACCTGGCGCGTTCGGAAGCAAACATCGACAAGCTCAGAGTTTCGGTGGCGGACCTCGCTGTGGTCATTCGAGAATCGATAAAGCTCAGCGACGACCGCTTCACCCGGCTCGACGAACGCTCGGCGCGCCTCGACCAACGGATGATCGAGCTGGCCGAAGCGCAGAAAACTACCGATGAGCGTCTCAATGCTCTGATCAGCGTCGTCGAAAGGCACATCACCGGCCCCGACCATGCGGCCCGGCCTTAGCATGCTAAACATCCGAAAAGCTATCGTTGACGACATTCCCTTGATTCTGGAATTTATCCGCGAGTTGGCCGAGTACGAGCGCGCGCCCGAAGAGGCCATCGCCACGCCCGACGATCTGCGGCGGGATGGTTTCTCGAATGAGCCGCGCTTCTACGTGGAAATTGCGGAATGGGACGGCGAGCCGGCGGGCTTCGCGCTTTGGTTTTTCAATTATTCCACCTGGCAAGGAAAGCCCGGACTCTATCTTGAAGACCTCTTTGTGCGGCCGCGATTTCGCCAGAAGGGAATCGGCAAAGCGCTGCTCGCGCATCTTGCCCGGGTGGCCGTGGAGAAAGGGTGCGGGCGATATCAATGGCAGGTGCTCGATTGGAACACCCCGGCCATCAAGTTCTATGAATCCCTGGGGGCAAAAGTGATGAAGGAATGGCTTACCATGCGCGTGAGCGGCAACGCGCTGCGTATGTTGGCGGAGAGGAGTTCACACGAGGCGCGGGGCCCCACATCTGCTGGATAGCGCACACCTTCCTTGCTTTACTGCGCGGCTTAACGCAGCCTGGATTCTTGCCGGCCGGGTCAAGCACTGATTCCCTACGGACCCTTTAGAAATCGATCAGGCTGCCATAGATTTGTTTCTGGGGCACATGCATCCGCACAGCGAAAGACAGGTCGAAGTAACGGGAGTCGCAGTTCTTGCAGCGGAAAGGATGCAACAGGAAAAGAGGAAGAACGGCCTTTTCAATGGCTCCGCGACGCTTGGACCTGTGAACATCTCCCCCATTACACAACGGACAATATCTTGCAGGTAATAATAGCGACATAAATTCCCTTCCCTGGATGGGTAGGTATACTCAGTCATTATTAACGGCAGAACATATACCGCAATTGCGTTGCCACTGAGGTGCATTAAGAGCCGGCATCCGTGAATGTGATGAGATATAAGCTGCGGATCCTTCAGAAATCAACCATGTTGCCGTGAATTGGCTTATCGGATTCTTCCTCTTTGACCCGTATAGCGAACAATCCGACGAAGCGGCAGCCACATTTCTTGCAGCGAAAAGGTCGCAACAGCAGAAGAGGGAGGACGGCCATTTCAATTATCCCACGGCGCCTGGATCTGCGGATTTCATTGCTTTGGCAGTCTGGGCAAGATCTTTTCAATGAGAAAAGGGACATAACTTCCCTGCTTGTCAGGCGACCAATTATGATACTAAATCTTTGTTACATCTGATGCGTGTGCATCATGAATTGTTGCACATGGGGTGCGCTAGAAACTGGTACCAGACTGCGCAACACAGCGAAGCCCGTAGGTCTGTTTTTAGCGCTCGTTTAGAGGTGTTCCAACCACTTGAGAAGAGAAGTGAACGTATGTGAATGTTTCGGGGATGTGAGAGTCATAGTGGCCGTGCCGGTTCCAGGTCCACCCCGCGCTGGGATCCAGGCGCTGGCCGTCCGGCCCGGCCTGCTGAAAGCGGGAGCAATCAATGCGCCACAGATCGCCGTCTTGAGGGGGAAGGGAGCGGCCGTCCGCGAGCAATTCCAAGCCATTCCAAGGAAAAGCGAGTTCCGCGCTCCAGCCTTGGTCGGTTCCGACGCACTTGTTCAGGACTCCCTCGACATGCACGGCGTGGCGCAGGCCGGGAAAATCCCAATCAAGAAATCCCCAACGCTCGCCCCTTGGATGCACATGGCCGCCGATGCCGGAAATCTCCAGCGTCGGGTGGGCTGCGGGGTTGAACTCCGGTCGTCCGAAATAAGGGGCGCCGGGCCGGAAGATGTCCTTCCATATCCAAAAGACTTCGTAAATGGTGTTCAAGGCGTTGATTTCAAACTCGTAGTAGGCGTCCTTGCCGGCGATGAATACTTCCAGGTCGTTATCTTCGTAGATCTTGGAGTCGCGCTGGGTAAGCGTGCCACGGACATTGGTCTCCTCGGCGGTGAAGCCGAAGTAAAGGCAGGTGTCATCCCACAGGATGGCCACGCGCGTGTCAAACCACGCGGGCTTGCCGCTGACGATATCCACAAACCGGCGCGAACGCGGCGCCAGCTTCCAGGAAAGTTCATCAAGCTTGCCGTCGATGGTGAGAGGGCCCGCAGTTCGATAGCACGTGTAATGGGCAAGTTCCTGTGGTGTGGGCCAGCTCATGACATTTTCTCAAGAGAAAGGATTTTTTCCCCAAGTCACTGATGAAGCGTGGACACGCGGGTTCCCTTGGATGACCGCGCAGGTTCCTTAGGTCTCCCGATTTTTTCCGAGGCTTCCACGTTGAAAATCTTGAAATCGGAATAATCGTGAGTGTTCCGTAGTTCCCTGCCATTCCAATTGAGGGTAACGGTGACCTCCTGGGGCAGCCACAAGACTTCCTTCACTTGTTTAAAGTGGACCTCGTTGAAGTCGACATTCATGACTACTCGATCCAGCTTAAGGTCCGGCAAGGGGGTCAATAGGTCCGTGTGGAGGCGAACGATCTGGTAACTGGTGGTATCAATCCAGGCCAACCCTTGGGAATACGTGGGAATGGAGGTCGCTCCCCGGCGGAAATTTCCATTGAGGTGGGCTTTGCCGGGAATCTGGGCGAAGGCCACCACAAAGGTACTCCGGCCGCTCACTTTTTGGCGCCCGAGGTAACGAAAGGTACTTTCGGAGCGATAGTCGGGATGAAAAATGAGCTCGGTGGAGGCAAATCCCTTGGTCAACATGAAGCCTTCCGCCAATCCCCGGGGCAGAGCCTCAGTTCCGGAAAGGTCAGAGCGATATTCAACGAAGCCTGGCCCCCAGGCCTGGCTTGGGACCATGCACAAATACCGAAACTTCTGGTTCTGTTCGTCGCTGATATCCCCCTTGTGGCCCAGTTTCTCCTGGTGGATCAATTCGAGCGAACTGGTATTGGGGAAGTTCTTGGCCATTTCCATGATCTTCGCGCCCACCCCGTCGAGGTTGGGAATCAGTCGCTCCTGGTCCTTCGCGGGTTCGAGTCCTTGGGTCAGGTCCGGTGGGGGGTGCTGAAGGAAGTCGAGGTGCGCCTGGCCTTTTTGGCCCTTGAAGTAGGTGGTCTCGGCCTTTTCCCGATTCTGAACGTTCGCCCACACTTGGCGGACCCACACGGGCATTTCCTTTACATCGCGTCCGTTAAGATAGGTGTTCATTTCGACGTTAGCTTCAACGGGACGCCCTGCGCCCAGCAAAGCCTCGACGTACTGAAGTCTCGCGTCCGGTCCCGCGCCGGCGGCAAGGGCGCTTTTTAGGTTCTCGCTGGCGGCATCGAACTCTTGCATTGACACCTGGGTGCGGCCAAGTTCCTGAAGGGCCAGCGCGTCAAGGAATTCGTATCTGCTTCTGTGCATGTCTGGAGCCGAATATGGGCTCGCACTGAGATGCATAACTTCGTATTTGCCCGCACTACTGTAAGCCGGCCAGTGAGGCAACCCCGGGCCGTTTGGGTCCCCGGTCCTGGCGAAGTTGGTCCAGCAGGAAGACATGAGATCAGACAGCTTCTCGTCCTCCGGCCGCCAAGGCAGGTTTTTCGAGGCCAGTGCCTCAAAAACGAACTCAATTTCCGCCGAATGGTAGGCCCCTCGCGAAGGTGCGGTACTATCCTTCGCCGCCGGCGGAGCGTCATCGAATTCGTACCTGAAGACGCGAGAGTTTCCAGTAGCAGCCTGCGACTCGACCCACTTCCAGGTCGAGTAAGCGATGAACTGATCTCCGGCGAGATCCTGCGCAGAGCGCTTGGCCTGATCGTCAGTCGCTGCCGGGTAGAGCTTCAGAAATGCGTCGGCCTTGTCCCCGAACAAGGCGTGCGCACGCGCGATAAAGTTCGGCGCGGTCGGGTCTGCTCCCGCGAAGATGTCGTGAACGTCACCCTCATCAGCATTCCAACCTGCAAGCAGGGGGACTTGGCTTTGCCTCCCGCTCGCGAAGATCGAACGTACGTAATCGGGCAGGAAGTAGCCGTCGATGATCGGCCGGAATCGGACCTCGTCCTGCTTCCGGGCGGCCTTGAGAAGCGCATCAGCGGGCAGGGCACGGAGCGCCTCGAGGGAATGCGCCCCCAGCGAATCCGCAAATCTCTGGTCCGCTTGTTCCGCCAGGGCAAGGGGTTGTGCGGGGAGGGTGTTGCCGAAGAAAGCGCCGCTCTCCCCGATCGCCTTTTGGAACAAGTCCTGCGCCAGCGGCGATGCCATCAGGGCACTAACGGAAAATGATCCGGCCGACTCGCCGAAGATCGTCACGTTATCAGCGTCACCACCGAAGGCGGCAATGTTCTTTCGCACCCATTCCAGAGCTGCAACCTGATCCAATAGACCGTAATTGCCCGACGCACTGTGGCCGGACTCCCGGGAAAGTTCAGGGTGAGAAAAAAATCCAAACACCCCGAGACGGTAATTGAAACTAACCGCCACCACGCCTTTTTTTTCCAGGTTCTCACCGTCCTGGCGCGGTTCGGAAGCCGAGCCGGCGGCAAATCCTCCACCGTAGATCCACACCATGACCGGCAGACGCGCCTGCACTAAAGTCGAGGGAGTCCACACGTTCAGGTACAAGCAATCTTCGCTGGGCCCATGGTCGCGGAAAACCATGTCGTCGTAAATGCGGGCTTGCATGCAGCGCGCCCCAAACTCGATCGCTTTGCGGACTCCACCCCACCTCGCCACCGGTTGGGGGGCTTTCCAGCGCAAAGCGCCGACGGGCGGGGCCGCGAAGGGAATACCCTTGAAAGTGTGCACCTTCGAGTCGCCGCTCACGGCGCCCTCAACCAAACCGGCATCGGTGAGAATGATTCCAGATCCTGCGGCAACAAGGGGCGCCACCGTCGCCGATGCACCGTCTACGAGATCGGGTGGGGCGGCCTCTGTCGTTCCCGGCACGAGCCGGTTCGGTTTTGCGAACCGTTCAGAAAAACCAATGGTATGAGTTGGCGTTCCCGGCCCCTGTGCCATTACGGATATCGGAAAGAGACACGCAGAGAGGAGGAAGAGCATTCCGTCAAAGGAGATTTTCATAACACCGCTCTTATGAGTAACTGTAAATGGCGATGTTTTCGCCCACCGCTTGCCATTCCATGCCGACGGCCTTTACTCGCGCGGCCACGGACCTTCCCTGCGGGTCTTCGTGGGAGAAGTACCCTTGATTGAGCATGTCGAGGGAATGCGCGCGCGCCACCGCCGCCAGCCTGTCGTTCCATTCAGGCATGAGTCTCATCCGCCAGCCCTCAATCTGCTCAAGTATATCCCAAAGGGCCAAAGAGAAAAACGGAACCAAACTTCACGCAACGTTATTGGACGCCACGCAAATGCATCAAGTGTAACAAACGCACTATGGAACGAAGGACTTTGTTCCCGAACTCGCGGCCCAGCGTCGGTACCTCCGTTCGCGCCAGGAGCAGTGCCACGCTCATGATGGTCATAACCACCACAAACTGAATGAACAAGAACATAAGGACAATCCGGATGATGAATTCCATGTGAGCCTCCCCACCGGCCGACGCCCACGATGACCGCGGCTTACCACCGGCCTCGGTGTTCAGTCCTCTAATCGGCTGGTGAGTTGGGGTGCATGAAGGTTTCTTAAGCTCCTGATGGGACATGACAGTGTACCGCGCCGCCGCCGGGTACAACCGGTTTCAGCCTGGGGTTCCGAGACCTTCGGTCAGGGATGGTGGAACATTGCACGTGCCGTTGTAGGGCGGGCGAGTGGCTGCGATTCGCAAGCCGCAATGTTTAACTAACGCATTATTGCACCTATCCACCAAGGACTCGCAATTCTTACATCATTACAGATGGCCGGTGAAGCGCCGCGGACGGACCCCTAAACAATAGAAACAGGGAACTTGGCACAAAACCGCTGATTTGGTGACCATCGTGCCATACCCAACAAACGGGCTTTGATTTTATTTTGACTCGAAAGGGCGGAGGTTCTTGTTTATGCCTCAACCGAATCCGAATCAGGCGATCGATCTCCCATCCCAACAGCCTGGAGGAGATACGGGCTTTTACTTGAATGACCTCCCCGAAGGGGCTGTAGTGGATATCGAAACGCAACATCACCACTACCGGCTTGTCAAGCGCGCCGACACGCACGTGCGCATTTCCGGTCATCCCACGTTCTGCCCGGAACCCATTGAGGTGGAAGTTGAAGGCTCCATAGCCGCCGGGCCCTTGTTAGCTCCCAATCCCGGTTTCATCGGGCGCGGAATGTATCTGGTATTCAAGCATCCCCTCTTCGAGCCGGTCATAACCACTTCCCGAATTCGCGAAATCCACAAACTGAGCTAGTCATCGGGCCAAGGCATAGCTTCGGGATATTCATCGCAAGGTGCGGGTGAGCAGCTCACGGACAGCCGCGGGGGTTTGCACGGGCGCACGGCAGGCGGAGCCTTCGCAAACCAGGGCTATGGGAACGCCATCGAAAGGCAGTTGCGGCAGCGTGGCGGCAAGGCCGGCGGGGAGGTTGCGGGATTGCACCGTGCCAGGTTCTAAAGCGAAAACGCGTTTGCCGGCGCGGGGCGCGTCGTAAGCGGCGCGCAGAAGGCTCCGGGTGCGGTCGTCATCGGCGCCGCCGACCACCACCACATCCACCGGGGCACGCAGGTGATGAAGGAGCGCCAGCCCATAAGTCGCCGCAAACAGCCCATACTGCCCCGCCTTGGGCGCAAAGAGCGCCAGCGTGGCTGCCGCCTTTTCGCCGAAATCTTCGCGGTCGGCGAGCACGTCCAGGCGGTCGAGCACTTGCGCCGCCACCGCATTCGCCGCCGGCGTAGGTGAATCCTGAAAAGGCTTGCGTTGCGTGGTAAGGCTCCCGTGGCGGTCGGCGAGGTCTAGTGCGGTGTCGAAAAATCCTCCCGCCTTCTCGTCCCAGAAGCGGCGCACGGTGATTTCCATTAGATCGAGCGCACGCTCGAAGTAGGAGCGTGTCCCGGTGATTTCATAGGCGTCAAGAAGCGCAGCAATAATGAACACCTGGTCCTCCAGCAAGCCCTCGACACGCGGCGTGCCGTCCACCAAGGTGTGGTACATGCCTTTTTCGCGGTCGTAGGCTTTGCTGATCAACAAGTTGAGAGTGGCGAGGGCGCGATCGCGATCACCGGCAATTCCCAGAACTCGATATGCTTCCAAAAGGGCGGAAATCAGCATCCCGTTCCAACTCGCATAGATCGATCTGTCGATAAAGGGCGTCTGGCGCTGGGCGCGAGCGTCGGCCATCTTTCGCCGGGCGCTCGCCAGGAGTTCCGCGACCTTCGTTTCGTCAAGCTCCATGCGCGCGGCGATGGCGCTGAGGGGCTGGTCAATGAATAGCACGTTTTTCGCGGGTTTGTGATGCATTTCGCCTTGCGCATCAATATGGTAGTAAAGGGCGGCAACGCGCGATTCCGGCCCGTCGAGCACTACGTTCAACTCTTCCAGAGTCCAAGTGAAGTAATCGCCGTCGTTGTCCAGGTTGATGTCCGCGTCCTGGCTCGAGTAAAAGCCGGCCTCCGGGTGCGACAGTACGTTTTCAAGAAAAGCGAGAATGCCCAAGGCGATTTCACGAAAGAACGGGTTGCCGGTCATCTGGTAGGCGCGCAGGTAATTTCCCAGCAGGCCGGCGTTGTCGTAGGACATTTTCTCAAAGTGGGGCACGATCCAACGCTCGTCCACCGAGTAGCGGTGAAAGCCGCCGCCGATCTGATCGTAGACACCACCCCGCCCCATATGTTCGAGGGTGGTGGTCACCATGGTCAACAGCCACTCCTGGCGGGTCTCGAGATAACCTTCCAAGAGCAGATCGATGGCGCTGGGGTGGGGAAACTTGGGAGCGTGGCCGAAGCCGCCGTTTTGCGCATCGAACATGCCGGCGATACGCTCGACAATCGCCTTCACCACCTGTTCGTCAGCCGCCGTCTCCCCTTCCTTAAGGTGTTCTACCTCGCGGAGAGCCTCGGCAATCTTCGCCGCGCTTTCGTGGATCTGGTTGCGATGCGTACGGTAGTTGTGCGCGATGGCTTCCAGCAAGCGCTGCATGCCCGGGCGGCCGGTGCGGTCGTCCGGCGGGAAGTAAGTGCCTCCATAAAACGGCCTGCCGTCCGGGGTGAGAAAAGCCGTCAGCGGCCAGCCGCCCTGGCCCGTCAAGGCGCTCACCGCCACCTGGTAGCGAGCGTCGATGTCGGGGCGCTCGTCGCGATCGACCTTTACGGGGATGAACGAGTCATTGATAATTCGCGCCACCTCCGCGTTTTCGTAACTCTCCCGGTCCATGACGTGGCACCAGTGGCACCATACAGCGCCAATATCGAGCAGGATGGGCTTGTCCTCGGCCTGCGCCTGGGCGAAGGCGGCGCCGTTCCACTCGCGCCAAAGCACCGGCTGGTGTGCGGCGGAGCGCAGGTAAGCGCTCGCGGCTTTCGCCAGTTCGTTACCGGGGTTCTCGCGACTCATCGTTAGCATCCTATCTCAGCATTGCAAATGGAGTATGTGGGGCCTCGGCCCAGATCCAGGCTGCCGGATTCTAACCGTATGTAGGGCTGCCCGTCTGCGCTAACAGTTTCGCGGGTTGGCACAGAACTCAGAGCACGGGCTCAAAGACCACCGATAGGGGAAGTGAAAAGCCCGGGAGGATCTTGTCGTCACTTAGGGTGTCGCCCTGCCGAAGGGTCTTGAGGGGGAGGGGACTATAAACGTCGACCTCGCGCTTCTCCGGATCAACCACCCAGATCAACTCAACACCGGCATCGCGATACTGCTGAATCTTCCGGCTCATCTCACGCGCCGTGTTATACGCGGAAAGGACCTCGACAGCCAACGCCGGAACGACCTTCAAAGAGTGCTTGGGATCAAGATTGGAAATTCGTTCGCGAGGGATATACGCAACGTCCGGGGCACGCACTATACCGGGCGCTAGTTCGATCCAAGTGTCGGCAGCGACCAAGCCGTGGTCGCCGGCTTGCGCCCATTCCTTCAGGAGGGCGTAGATTCGGTGGATGATTTCGCCTTGCTCGAAGCTGTTGGGGGACACGTAGACAGGTTCTCCTTCATCCAGCTCATAGCCGCCGCCCTGCTCCGGCTCAGGGAGCTTTTCGAATTCATCGATAGAAAGAAGCGTCTTCATCTTCATCCCCTATTAACTCTAACACCGCATCAAATTTCATTGCAACCGGGGACCCGGCGGCGGGGTGCGCCCAGTGCCGGGTTCGTCGAGCGGCTTGCGCCCGGCGAATCCCTCATCGATGCCGTGCCAGAAGGTGATGTGATCTTCCCCAAGTTTCCAGCACAGATATATTTCTTCTCCGTCCGCCAGGCTGGGAAAATCCACCAAGCCGACGTCGAGATCCTTCACCAGGACCCCGGATTCCTGAATGCGGTTGATGATATCAACCAGGCGCTCGGCGGCTTTGTCGTGCTCGGATTTTTTCCGTAACAAGTCTGCCAGGGGAGGGAAAGTGCCGCCCAGCACCATGATGCGTGAAGCGACCTGCGCCAATTCGTTCTTAAAGGCCTCGATCTTCTGTTTCTCGTCCCGGGCCTCCTCCAGCCAGGGCGTGAGGGTGGGGAGAAGTTCTTCCGCCTCTCGGCGATCAAAATATTTTTCGGCCATATTGAGTTGACAGCTCACAGCCAACAGCTAACAGCCTCTCGAAACTGTAAGCCGTCTCTTTCGTGCACGGTTGGATATCCGCTACCCCACAACCCTCAGCCGGCAGTTGACATTCCCTGTAGGCGATTTGCTAAAAGCTGTCAGCTTACCTGATTTCCAACATGCGATTCAGGGCAACCAGCGCCCAACGTTTGGTCTCGGGGTCAACGCTCACGCGGTTGACCACCCGGCCGGACCGCAGACTTTCCAGCGTCCAGCAGAGGTGCTGGGGTGAGATCCGAAACATGGTGCTGCACATGCAAATACAGTCGTCCAGTGAAATGACCAGCCGGTCCGGGTGCTCCTGGGCCAGGCGGCGAATCATGTGAATCTCGGTGCCCACGGCCCACGCGCTCCCTGCGGGTGCCTCCACAATACGCTTTAAGATGTATTCCGTCGAGCCCATTTCATCCGCCGCCTGGCAGACTTCCCACGAGCATTCGGGGTGCGCGATCACCCGAATGCCCGGATGGCTCTTGCGCACGCGCTCCACGTGTTCGGGGCGAAAACGCTGGTGCACCGAGCAGTGGCCCTTCCACAAATAAATCCTCGCGGCGGCCATCTCGCTGTCCGCGAGCCCCCCGTTTTCTTCCCGCGGATTCCATAGCGCCATCTTATCGAGCGGAATCCCCAGTCCGTAGCCCGTGTTGCGGCCCAAGTGCTCATCGGGCAGGAACAAAGCCTTTTCCCCACGCGCCAGCGCCCACTCCATAACCTTGCGGGCGTTGGAGGAGGTGCAAACGGCGCCGCCGTTCCTCCCCACAAAGGCCTTGATGGCGGCGGTGGAGTTAATGTAGGTGACGGGCACGATCTTGCCGCTATTCACTGTCGTGAGCGCTTCCCAGCAAACCTCCACTTGCTCGAGGTTGGCCATGTCGGCCATGGAGCAGCCGGCATTGAGGTCAGGAAGAATCACCACCTGGTGATCGCCGCTCAGAATGTCGGCGCTCTCCGCCATAAAGTGGACGCCGCAGAAAACGATGAACTCGGCCTCGCGGCGGCGGGCGGCGAGCTGCGAAAGGCGGAGCGAATCACCGCGATAGTCGGCGAACTTCACCACCTCATTGCGTTGATAGTGATGCCCCAGAATCACCAGCCGCGAGCTGAGTTCGCTCTTGGCCTGCGTAATGCGCTCATCAAGCTCCTGCGCCGAGAGATCAGCATAGGTCGCGAGGAGTATATCCATAGTTGCCGTTGCCATGGTTGCCCTGCTGCTATTTTAGCTTAAGTGCCGGGATACGGGATACGGGGCTCGGATTTCGGATACGCTTCGTGGTATCACGTCCGCAGGATGAGACGGTCCCAGTTCGAAAATCATCCGTTTGCACGATGCATCCCTAACCCTGTGTCGAGTATCCCGAGTCCCGTATCCCGTATCCCGTGTCCCGTATCCCGAGTTCTTACCCTCCAATATAAACCATGGTGCGCGAAGGCTGAACGAAGTCCGTCTCGTTGATCCGGTGGCTGGGCTCCTTCTGATGCACCACCTTTTCCATAAACTTGGCGATGTCGTGGTCGGTGGCGCCGTTGCGAACCAAGTGGCGGACATCGTGCTCCTTAAGCGAGAAAAGGCAAGTGCGCAGCTTACCTTCGGCCGTCACCCGAATGCGGCTACACTGGCCGCAAAAAGGTATGGAAACCGGCGCGATGATGCCGAGCTCGCCTTGGCCGTCCAAGAAACCATAGCGTAGCGCTGTTTCGCTGGGCGAGTGACGGGGAATTTCCTGAAGGGGAAATACCGGCTGGATGGCGTCAACGATTTCCTTGGCCGTTACCACCAACTCGCGTTTCCAGGCATGGTCCGCGTCCAGCGGCATGAACTCGATGAAACGCACCACAATGTCGCGGCGGCGCGCCAGGCGCGCGAAATCCACAATCTCATCGTCATTGAACCCGCGCACCAGAACGATATTCACTTTCACCGGGCGCAATCCCGCTTCCAGGGCCGCGTCAATGCCGGCCATCACTTTTTCGTAGGAGCGCGGCGTCCGCGTAATCCTGGCGAACTTTTCCGGGTTCATGGAGTCCAGGCTAACGGTGACTCTTGGAGCCCCCGCCGCGGCGAGATCCCGCGCCATTTCCGGCAACAGGTAGCCGTTGGTGGTCAGCGCTACATCCTCCAGCCCGTCGATGCGGCGGAGGCGCCCGATGAAATCCACCACGCCCTCGCGCAACAGCGGTTCACCGCCAGTCACGCGGATCTTGCGAATCCCCAGGCCCACCAGGACGCGGCCGAGGCGCAGGAATTCCTCCCAGGTCAGCAGGTCGCGGTGCGGGAAATAGTTCTTGGGATCGGCAGACTTGCAGTAAACGCAACTGAAGTTGCAGCGGTCCGTCACCGAAATGCGCAAGTCGTGAATCTCGCGTCCCAACTTATCGCGCAGCATGGTTCCGCCCAACCCGGCGGCAAGCCGGCAGACCTGGCAGCCAGCCGGGTGAAGTGTACTTCGGTCTTTTCACTCGCCCCGAAAACCAGCTCGTGTTGGGAGCCGGCAGCGTTCTCCCTTCCAAACATCGGAGGCGGCACGAATTCTCGCACCACCCTTTCGGCCCGCCATCCCCGGGATTTTCAAGCTCCGTTAACGTCGCGGGCCGGGAGAACACTTCTATCGTAACGTGATTCGAGGCGCTCAGGCAAGCATGGTCGCCTTTTATTCTTGTCCTCAAGGTGCTATAATTTCGCCATTCGATTTAGTAAGTGGATTTTTGAGAACCTGGGGCGGACAATATTGGGACTAAAACCATCCCGAGTTGGCAAAGGATGGGGAGCCATGGCCCGTGGTGGATTTTTCAAGCATGGGGGTATTAGCAGGCAAGAGAAGCAACCGCGTGCTCGGCGTGGCGCGATTCTCGGGTCCAGTATCCAAGGTTCTTTTCCGGAGGAGACAATGAGGAAGGTTTTGGGTGTGGTTATCCTAACGCTGGCGGTGACGTCAGGAGCCTGGGCGCAGGACAAGAAGCTCGTGGCGGTTTTGGATTTTGACTATGGCACGGTGCGTTCGGCGGTGCAGGCTTATTTTGGCACTGACCAGGACGTGGGCAAGGGCATCTCGCTTCTGCTGGAGCAAAAACTCGTTCAGGACGGCAAATATCGGGTGATCGACCGCAACGCCATGGATAAGATCCTTAAAGAACAGAATTTCTCCAACAGCGACCGCGTCGATGCTACATCCGCCGCCAAAATCGGCCGCATTTTAGGCGTAAGCGCCATCATCACCGGCAGCATCACTCAGTTTGGCCGCGACGATAAGCACGTGGGGGTGGGCGGTGGAGGCTATGGTCTGGGAAAGTATGGCCTTGGCGGAGTCGGCAAGAATGAGTCCAAGGCCGTCGTGAATGTGACCGCCAAGCTGATCGATATCAACACGGCGGAAATTCTGGCGGTAGCCACGGGCAGCGGAGAATCGAAGCGCGGCGGCTTTAAGCTCGGTGGCGGAGGGGGCGGCTGGAGCGGTGGCGGAGGCGGGCAAGTCGACATGGGCAGCAGTAATTTTGCCGAAAGCATCCTCGGCGAAGCGGTGAATGCCTCGGTCGCCAACTTGGGCCAGCAGCTTGATGACAAGGCTGACTCACTGCCCACCGTGAAGCCCCCCCCTGTCTCGGGGCTGGTTGCGGATGTTACGGGCAATACCTTGATTATGAACGTGGGCACCAAAGCCGGTGTCAAGGTCGGCGATCACTTGGGGATTTTCCGCAAAGGTAAGGAAATCCGCGACCCGGCAACAGGCAAGGTCCTGAAAGTTATGGAGACTCGGCTGGGCGATGTGACAATCACCCAGGCGGATGAGAGCTCTTCTACGGGCACATATTCCGGCCCAACGCCTCCCCAGGTAGGGGACGCCGCGGAGACGGTGCAGTAGCGGGCGCTCGTTTTCCTTGATGCGGACCTAATAACTGCTTCTGTTCGGTGCTCCCGCCGGGTTAACATGGCCAGGCATGTTCCCGGCGAGCACCATCAAACGGCACGCCCTCGAGTTGGGCTTCGACCTTGTGGGGATTGCGCCGCCCTCGGCCTTGGAGGATTTGGAGTTCTTGCCGAGGTGGGTCAAAAAGGGATTTGGCGGGGAGATGCACTACCTTGCCGATCCCCGGCGCGAAGATCCGCGGCGGGTCCTACCCTCGATAAAATCCATCATCTGCGTTGGATTGATCTACAACACTCCCCACCCTTATTCCACCGACATTGCTGTCCCCACCGAGGGTGAAAAAGCTTCGAGCTCTCCTGGCTCCCCGACCGAGGATATGCGCTCGCGAGCTTGGATTTCGCGTTACGCCTGGGGGAAGGACTACCATGATGTCATTCGCAGGAAGCTGGAACAATTGCGAATGGCAATCGGAAATCTAACGCCGGATGTGGAGATGCGAGTCCATGTGGATACCGGGCCCATCATGGAACGAGCGTTCGCACGGCTCTCAGGAATAGGATGGATGGGCAAGAACACGTGCCTCATCAACGAACCGAAGGGGTCATGGTTTTTCCTGGGTGTAATTCTTACCAATCTGGAATTGGAATTGGAACTCCCCGCATCGGACCGCTGTGGCTCCTGCACGCGCTGCCTGGAAGCATGCCCTACGGGAGCGCTGGTTGAGCCCTATGTGATGGACGCGTCACGTTGCATTTCCTATTTCAACATCGAACTCAGAGGGGCTATTCCGGAGGAATTTCGCTCGGCGATCGGAAGGAACGTTTTCGGTTGCGACATCTGCCAGGATGTTTGTCCTTGGAATAATCGTTCGTTGTCCGTGGTCCATGGTCCGTTGCACCACGATGCCCTGCGCAATGAGAACCCAGACACCGCTTCTCCGCCGACCCGTGCGGCGACAACTGACCTTCCCGAATTCCAGCCCATGCACGTTGAGGTCACATTGCGCGACCCGCTTGCAGAACCAACGATTGAAAACAAAACGATCGCGTTGCTCTCAACCACCAAGCCGTTTTCGCTCTTCAATCCCCGATTGGAAGAATTGGCTTCAATCACCGAAGAGGATTTTAAGCGAGTCTTTGCCAGATCGCCCATCAAGCGTGCAAAGTATCGCGGCTGGCTGCGAAATTTATGCGTGGTGATGGGAAACTCCGGTGATCGCCAGTTCATTCCCTGGCTTCAGGCGGCAGCCGACCATCGCGACCCCTTGGTACAAGAACACGCCGCCTGGGCTTTGCGCAGGCTCCGAGGCGGCGTTTAGTTCCGCCGGTCTACTTTACCGAGTGAAATCGCTTTTCGATTTCAGGCCAGTTCACCACGTTCCACCACGCGGCGAGGTACTCGTTCCGGCGGTTCTGATACTTCAGGTAGTAAGCGTGCTCCCAAACATCGACGCCCATGACCGGGTATTTGCCTTCCATAACCGGACTGTCCTGGTTAGCAGTCGAATAGATCTCGAGCTTGCCGTTGTGGGCAATGAGCCATGCCCATCCCGAGCCGAAGCGGCCCATACCGGCGGCAGAAAGTTTCTCTTTGAAGGTGTCGAAGCTTCCAAAGGTGCTGTTGATGGCGGCGCCGAGCGTGCCGCTGGGATGGCCACCGGCGTGGGGGCCCATGATTTGCCAGAACATGGAGTGGTTGATGTGCCCGCCGCCGTTATTGCGGACAGCGGTCCGGATCGATTCGGGGACAATCGCACAGTTATTGGCGAGCAATTCCTCGACGCTCTTGCCTGCCAGGTTGGGCGCGGACTCAAGAGCTTTATTCAGGTTGGTCACATAGGCGTTGTGGTGTTTCCCGTGATGGATTTCCATCGTCATCTTGTCAATGGAAGGCTCCAGGGCATCGGGAGCATAGGGCAGCGCGGGTAGTGTGAACGGCATAACTCCTCCTCTTCATCTGATAGTATCGAAGGTGCGCCACCTCGTCGTCTCTTGGGAAGAAAGTCCACCGCCGGGGGGCAGCGCCACCCTCGGAAAGGTTTTTGAATGTCTCTCAATACAGCCCGGACGGTGTAATCCCGAATTACCAGACTAAACCATGCAGCCGGGCCTGTCAAATTCCGGTAGGACTTGGAGCGGTACTCGTGGGTGCAGAATCCTCTGTGGGGAAAGCCCAACTTCGTGCATAATCGCGTGAGTCGTGGCCAACACAATTTTCCAAATATTGTCTGACTTTTTCGCACGCTACGGGTATTGGGTAATTTTCTTCGGCGTGATGTCGGAGAACATCGGCGTCCCCGTGCCTGGTGAGACCGTGCTTCTGTTTGCCGGTTTTCTCGCGTATCAAGGTAAGATCCAAATCCTGCCGGCGATTCTGACCGCCATTGCCGGGGCCACAATCGGCGCCTCTGGCGGCTTCTTGCTCGGCCGGTACGGTGGCCCTTCCGTCGTCAATCGTTTTCTACGGCGTTTCCCCCGGTTTGCCAGGCAGTACGATGATGCCCAAAAAATGTTTCTCAAGTATGGTCAATGGGCAGTCTTTGCGGCACGTTTCATCACTGGCTTGCGCATCTTTGCGGGAATTTTAGCCGGTGTTCTACGGATGCCATTTTCGACTTTTCTGCTTTTTAGTTTCGCGGGTGCGGTTTGCTGGTCACTAGTCATCGGTTACGTGGGATTTGCATTTGGCAGTAACTGGGCCAAGCTTGTCAGTTTCGCGCGCCGAATGAACCGCATTGGACTAATAGCAATTGGCGGCTGCCTGCTGGCCCTGTTTCTGGTTTACCTGTTTCGGCGAAGAAAATCCAAATGAGATGCGGCAGCCGATCAGTTTCCCAATCTCTTGAGGTCGTCCTTCGCAGCTTTGAAGTTGGGCCTGAACTGGAGGGCGGTCTGAATTTCTGCGCGCGCTTCGCCCTTCCGGCCTTCCTTCTCGAACACCAGCCCTAACAAACGGTGTGCCTCGGCATTATCCGGCTCCTCGCCCTCCGGCTCCTGCGAAAGGTATTTCCTGGCGTAACCCTCCGCTCTCGGAAACTCCTTGCCGACTTCCCATAATGCTTGGGCAGCTTCATAGAACGGACGCAGGTCATCCGGAACGTCTTTTTCCGAAGTGTCGAGGGCTTGCTCGAGATCGCCCCACCGTTCCTGGAGGGCGTAGACCCGCGCCAGGATCCAGTGCGCCCCGACTCGGTTGGGGTCGAGCTGCAAGGCATCCTGGGCGAGTTTCGACGCCTCATCATACTTTGCGTGGGAAGGTTGACTGTAGAACCTCGCGAGCGCCATGAGCGCGCCGTGGTTTTTGGGGTTTGCCTGCACCGCTTTCAAATAGTAGGCTTCCACCTGGGCCGGATTTTTTCCCATTTCCGCCAATTCGGCGTGGGCCATATATCCTTCACTGGCGTTGAGAAGTGTGATTTTCTCCGCCAAGGCGCGTGCTTCGTCCTTGCTTCCACCCATTAGACCGGGCGCCTGAAACTTGAATTGCATCATGGAATCCAGCGCGTCCAGATTCGTGGGATTGAGTTCGATGGCAATTTCCACTTCTTTTCGGAACTTCAACGCCAGCGACCCTGCCGAAAACATGCTGGCCCGGGCAGCCATTTCTCCAAAAACCTGGCCCAACTTCAGGTGATAGTCGGAGTTCTTGCCATCGAGGTCGACGGCATGCTGGGCAAGCGGAAGCGCCCCGTCGAAATCCTTAAACGACATTTTCACTTCGGCAAGCAAATAGCAACCCCTGGCGTCTTGGGGATGTGCCGTGACTTGAGGCTCAAGAATGGCGTGAGCTCTTTTCCAATGACCTGCCTGGATCAGTGCTTCCACGTCCGCGCCCTGACTGCCGGGGGTAGAATCAAGGGCAAGACCTTGCCAAGCGGGTAACAGCCACAGGGTTATGGCTGCCAGAGCGTAAATGGAGACCTTTCGCGACATCGTCGCCCGGTTCTTTGAAGCAGATTGTAAGTAAGCTGAAGCACCCCGGTTATTGCCCAGCAAGCCACGCCTCCCTTATGGCCACCTGTTCTGGCGCGGCGGTTGGCAAAGGGACGATGGAAAATTGGCTGCGCGTCGGTGGGTCAAGCGTCGCTGTAATTCTCTCCCGGCGTCCGTGCCGTTCCACGTTGATGGGAACCTTGGCGCCCACCGGATAGGGTTTGAGGCGAGTCGCAAGATCCTCAGTTGCCAGCGATTGATCGTCGACATCGATCAGCAAGTCATCGCGGCTGAGCCCGGCCCGGTCGGCCGCGCCGCCGGGAATAATCGAGATGATCCGCGTCCCCCGGCTTTCGGGCTGAACGAGAACGCCCAACTCCGGGGCGGCGCTGGGGGGCGTCTCCGTGCGGAGCTGAAGTCCTGCTCTCGCCAAGATCTCCTGATACGGGAGGGCATCGGTCCCCTTGACGTAACGCTCGAAGAATGGCGCGAAATCTGATCCGGTGATGGAATCGAGAGCCTCCACGACGTCCTTTTCCTCAAACCCCCGGCCTGGGCCGTAGTAGCTCTCAGCGGGGGCCTGATAGAATTCGTGGTACATGAACCGCATCATGTCCAGCAGGGACTTGTGCCCTTCGGTGCGCGCGCGTATTTCCAAATCCAGCAACATTGCCAGTACGGCTCCTTTGTTATAGTACGAAATTGTGGTGTTGGCGAAATTCGTTTCCTGCATCTGGGGTGACCGGTCAAAAAACCAGGCACTGAAACTGGATGATTCCGCCGACATCAGCTTCCTCCCGGGTTCCAATTCCAACGTGTCAATCTCATTCACCAGATGATTCAGAAACTGCTCGCGCGTCCAGAGCCCGGATTGGAGGGAGAAGAGGTAGCCGCAATAAGTGGTGATGCCTTCCGCGAACCAGAGAGAGGACGAGTAATTCTCGCGAGTGTAATCGAAAGGCCCCAAGGCTGCGGGGCGAAGCCGCTTCACGTTCCAGAGGTGGAAGAATTCATGCGCCGCCGTCTCCAGCGCTTCCTGCGTGCTGTCCCGCACATTGCCCTGAATAATGATCTGCGTCGAATTCAAATGTTCCATGCCATCTCCCATGGAGATGTCCGGCACAAAATGGAAGATGAAGACGTAATGCTGAAAATCCGGCGGGGGCATTGCCGCCATCTCAACGTGCACAAGTTTCTTCAGCCCGATGAGAAGACGCGATCGGTCATTATCATCGTCGGTGTACGTATGCACCGCAACCTCGATGATCTTCCCCTGTTCTTGAAACTGGTCGAGGGAGCATTCGCCGGAGATTTCAAGCGGTGTATCCACCAGGAGATCGTAATTGTGTGCGTGAAAGGTCCGCTCCGATGGGGAATCCGAGAACCCGCTGATGACTTTCCATCCAGGCGGAGTCTCAACTCTTAGCGAGAGGGGGTCTGGTTTATGTCCGTCAACATACATGAACACAGAGGGGCCGTTCAAGTTAGCATGCACGCTGTCAACCTGTGAGAATGACCCGGTGAGGTCGTTCGCAAAAACTTGATAATGGACTTGGACAGTCCCCCCGGCTTGGCCGGCATCCACGCGCCACGTCTGCTTGTCGAGTTTGATCCAGGGCAAGGGATGATCATCCGCGCCCTGCGCAGAAAACTCCTGAATATTCTTGGCGAAATCATAAATCGCATACCGGCCCGGCGCCCAGGCCGGCAACACGAATCGAAGATCGGCTGTTTCCACCTGGCGAGCGACGATATCGATGTCAACCAAATGAGTCGTTGGACGGTCCACGCGCACGGTGTAGGCAAGGTCGAGCGGGTGTGGAGAAGGCCCTTGAGCCGCCCGCAAAGCACCGGTGCGACCCAGCGTGAGGCAGAGGAACAACAGAAGCACGCGCACGCATGGACAGGTCCCCGCTACGCTTGCTTCATTTTCAATAAGCCCTTTATTTTTCATCAACATATACTGAGGAAAATTATAAATACTTTTGTTATCAATAACATCTACACAAGGGTAGAAACTGACATTTTTTCTACATGTGTTTTCAATAACATCTAAAGACTTACCTTCATTTTTGGGGTCCCCCTTTTTTTTGGGAGCACCGTCCGGATAACTTGTTTTAATCCAGCGACTTGGAATTTTAATAGGATCATCGGAAATACCTCTAACTGCCTTTATTATCATCAACATATTCTGAGGAACTCTTTAATTTGTCTTTTCCCTCAGCCCGCGGCATCTGGTACTTAGCACCTAACTTTCCTCCGGGAGACCAGGCGGGGGCGCCGCGATCCGCACCTGTCCCTCCCCCCCAAGCCTAGGCACGAGCCTATTTTATGTCAAGAAAATTCTGCGCCGTTTTCCTGCCGGTAGGAAAAATTCTGCACAATGGGTTCACCCTTTCCTGCCGGTAGGAAACCCGGAGTTGGGTAGTGCCCTAATTTGCCGTGTAGCGCCGGCTTCCAGCCGCCATTGAGCCGCCAAGTCCGATCTGCGGACTCCGATGGAGTCCATCGGACTCCAGAAATCGGAGATGGCGGCGCTACGTCATGGTCTGGGTTCCAACCCAAGCTTGTGAACAGCGCCCTTTTCAACGGCCGCATCGCTGAACAGCATCGGAAAGCTTTTCCCTTCGTACCAGGCCGAGAACTGGTCTCGATAGTAGGGGCTGGTAAACTGGCCAGATTCTCCCAACGTGATGTTTTGCATGGACTGGTCTAGGTCAGAGAAATCCACCACCATCCGCATGGAAGGACCCAGGCGAGGCGACGTTTGCTTCACGGTAGTGCCCGTTCCTGCCTGCGGGAAAGGACCTACGTCGAGCCAACGCCCCAAGAATGGCAATCCGCCGCTCAAAGGATGGCGAAAGGTCAGGGGAATCGTATCACCCCATCTCCAGGCCGCGTGATTCTGGCTGTGAACCAGGGAGGGGATCTGGCGGATCCCTTCATCCAGGCTCTTCATCAGGGTCATGTTGAAGTCATTGTCGCTCGGAGGAAGCCATCGCGTGAGGTTTTGCTCCAAGACATTCTGAAGAAATACTGTGCTCATCGGCCAACGATATCCGGAAAGATCGTCACCCAGCTTCGATTTCAGGATGCGGGCAAGCAAGGCGTGCCGAGTAACCTCCAACACCAGCGTCGCAGCGGAATCCGCGCGCGCCTCGCCGTCCCAACCTTTCAGGACCCCGAGTGCAAACTGGGCGTCGGGGCTGGTAGGCGGTTGCTTTTCGGCTGCGGCGAGTAGTTGTTTGGCCAGCCACACATCTTCGAGACTCAAGATATCGGTCTGAATCCGCAGCATGTCCGACGGAGTTAAGAGCCCCCCCTCACGGAGGAGTTGAAATATTCTCGCGGTGCGGAATGGAGCATCCCACTTGGCAGTAATGAAATACGGATAATTGTCTGGAACAATGCGTCCGTTGGCGGTGGCGATCATCCCGCTCGATGGGTTGAGAGAATATGGAAGGTCATTAAACGGGATGAAACCCGTCCAGTCGTAGTCGTCGGTGCTGCCTGGCACGGGGACGGCGCCATTGCCTTGTCTGCGGATGGGAACAAGTCCCGCGGCGTAGTAACCGATGTTGCCTTCGACATCCGCGTACACGCAATTCTGCATTGGCACGTTGAAGTCGCGCAGGGCAGCGGTGAACTCCTGCCAGTTGCTCGCTTGATTGATGCGCAGGAACGGTAAATGGACCGCATGCGGGCTGAGCAATGTCCATTGCAAGGCAAGATCCCGGTCTCCGTCGCGCGAAATGACCGGTCCGTGCCTTGTGACCATGACCGTGAAATGGTAATCGCGCTGGTTGCGCACTTTAATGCTCTCATCGCGCACTTCCGCATCCACCCACTGACCGTTGTGCAAGTATTTCTTGGGGTCGCGGAAATTGAAGCTCTCGACATAGAGATCTTGAACGTCGGGCGCTGTGTTGGTCATGCCCCAGGCGATATGTTCATTATGACCAATGGTGATAAGAGGTAACCCGGGAAGGCTGACGCCGGTTACATTGAGCCCGGGCGCTTTGAGATGAACCATGTACCAGACACTGGGGATGCTGTGCGCAATATGAGGATCGTTCGCCAGTAGCGGCTTGCCGGTTTTCGTGTGCGACCCATTTACAACCCAGTTATTGCTCCCGGCGCCTGCCATTGATAATTGAGGATCGACGATTTTCGATTGAGATAATCGACAATCGGCAATCGACCATCGGCAATCCCCCGAGTCAAATGCATGGATTAAAAGTTCTGGGCTCCTTGTTCTGGCACCGCCTGACGCGCGGGGCGGGACATCAGCAACCGGCACGTCGAGGGCAGAGTGGTCAGGGAACACGTCCGAGAAGAGCTCTTTCCCCAACTTGGCGGCAATATGCTCGCGCATCAAATCGGTCGTCCAGGTTTGGCTCAGCTCCGTCGCCAGGTTCAATGCAACGGCCATGGAATCGACCTCACGCCAGGGTCGGGGTTGGTATCGGATCATGAAGAATTCTAAAGGCAGACGGTCGCGATGGCCTTCGATGAAGGCATTGACGCCGCGGGTGTACGATTCAAGGTGACGGCGCTCGTCCGGGAGGAGGTCGGCGAGCGCTCTCTCCGCCACTCGGGGGAGGCCCAGCGTGCGGCTTTCAATATCCAGGCGCAGAGTGCGATCACCAAAGACTTCTGAAAGCTCCCCTTCAGCCTTCCGCCGGCTTAAATCCATTTGCCAGAGGCGGTCTTGTGCCGTGACGTAACCTTGAGCGAAAAGAGCGTCGTCAATGGATTGGGCACGAATGTGGGGAACCCCGCGCGCGTCTCGTAGAACCTCCACGCGCGCCGAGAGCTCCGGCGCGAGAATCTGGCCATCAAGGATGGGAAGGCTTGCGCGCGTGCGCCATCGGAGCCATAGGCCACTGCCCACCATCGTAAGCAGCAAGACGATCAGGATGAATAGGTACAGACGCTTGAGGAAACGCCTCATAGGTTTTCGCTCTGCGCGGCAATCCGGCGCAAGGTCCACCTCAGGAGTACAAGTCATTCTTCAAGTCAATCTCCCTCGCTACGCCGGAGCGTCAACGCGTATCCCGTTTCACGTCCATACCTGTGCAACTCCACGAAGAGCCATGGCGCCGGATCCCCGCCGAGTAGTTTAACAGCCACCCAGTGATTGGGTAGCGACTTATTTGCCTGGTGCTAGAATTAATCCAATGCCGCGGCATTCCCGCAAGGAGCTCGATACTACTAGAGATCCCATGGTGTGACATTGGCCGAAGGAAGGCCCCAATCCGCCGATAACGGCGCATCATGTAGGGGGACGGCTTGCCGCCCCCTTTTGCAGCGCGCCATTGGCGCGCTAGGGTAGGGCAAGCCCTACCCCTACGTCGCCTGGGGCGCACGGGTGCATGGCCGTGCGCCCGGCAAGGTCCACGCGTCGTTATCGGCGGATTGGGGGAAGGCCAATCGAACTCTCGGTGGGTTGTTACTCTAAAGTTAATAAATATTCTTTACTCCCTCTATACACAAACGTAACTTGCCCTTTCAGAATTCCGAAGTTATAGTACGCGGCAAGACTCTTGGAGTCCAAATCCGAGTGGGATTGAGTAGAGCATACCATGGCAAACCCCGACTTTCGGCCGACATCGGTTGATGAGAGCCCCGTACCGTTTGGCTTAAGTGGAGCTTGGCCGCTCCTATTTCGTAACTTTATCGTCCGGCATTTGGAAGGGATATTTATCTTCGTGCTGTTGGCCATCATCGGAGTTGTCTTTTATCTATTCCCTTTCAAGATTGCCTTCCTCAACTTTTTCTATCTCCCCGTCCTGTCGGCCTCGTACTTTCTTGGCAAACAAAAAGCCGTGATGGGCGCGGTACTCTGCTTCTTGTCGTGCGTGCTCTTTGCTTATTACCGGCCGGAGGACTTTGCCGTACAGGGAACGAAGCTCAACGCCCTTCTGGTGTTGGCAACCTGGGGCGGGTTTCTAATTCTGTCGAGCGCCGCGGTGGGATCTCTGCAGGAAAAACTCGCCAAAGGGTTCGAGGAGACGCGGCAGCTTTACGACGAGCTGAAACGAAGCCGCGTGACGGAAGAAATGAAAGAGAAAGTGGAGAAAGCCCTGTACGCCACAATGGACCCGGTAGTCGCGAAGTTGGCCACGGAGGGAAAGCTGCGGTTCGAGAAACGCGAAATCAGCATCATGTTTACCGACCTCACCAACTTTACGGCATATTCCGACCGCAACCGCGCAGACGTGGTACTGGAGGAACTCAACCGGTTCTTGGGACAGATTGAGCCCATCATTGATCTCTTCCGCGGGCACATTGACAAATACATGGGCGACGGCGTCATGGTGGAATTCGGTGCACCGGTGGACTACGACCGTCATGCCCTCCTCTCCGTTCTCGCCGGGCTCAGCATGCAGAACACTGTCAAGAAATTGAACCTGCCGTGGCGCATGCGCATTGGGATCGCGACCGGAAGCACGGTGGTAGGCATGCTGGGGGTGCGGCGGCAAGCTTACAGTGCGGTGGGCGACCGCGTGAATGTGGCGAAGCGGCTCGAGGAGATTTGTGAACCGACCAAGGTTTACATCGACGAACCGACCTTCCGTGCCGTTGAGCCCTTTGTGGTTGCCAACAAGCTCCGCAACCTGGGGTACGGCCGGCAATCAGACCTCGAAATGCTCGAGCGCATGATTTCCTTGGAAGAAAGACTCGCGCGGGAAAGCGAAAGCGCGGAACTTCTTTATGAGTTGGGCAAAGCGAATTTTGAACTCCACGATGCCACCTCGGCCATTCGCTATTTTGAGCGCGCCCTTGCCTTGGACCCCCAATCCACGCAGATCAAGCTGGCATATGCCGATGCCAACTTCAAACGCGATGAGTATGAGAAGATTCAGCTCAAAGGAAAATTGCAGAAGATCACCGTCTATGAGGTGACGGGCCTCAGGGACCGCTGGAGGGACCCGGCCGTGATACCTCCCGCGATTGCCGCAATTTACGCGAAGGCGGAGTCGTACATTGAAATACCGGAGGAGGTGGTATTGGCAGTGGAAGCTTTGGATGGGGCGGTCGGCCACTGCCGTGTTGTGGCGCTTCTTTCCTACGCTCTGGCCGATCGGCTGAAGTTGAACGAAGAGATGAAAAAGACCATTATGTTGGCAGGCTACCTCCAGGATCTGGGCAAGGAAGCTGTGCCCCACCACGTTCTGAATCGGGGGGGCAGCTTGACCGACCAAGAGTCAAAGTTGATCGAAAAATATGTGCATGAAAGTGTGGCTGCCTGCAAGCAAAAGGGCTACGTCGACCCCCACCTCCTGGAGATTGTGCTTCATCATCACGAAGCGTGGGATGGAACAGGGTATCCGGACGGCCTTCATGGCGACGATATTCCGTTGGGGGCGCGCATCACCGCCGTGGCGGAGTCCTACAGTGCGCTCACTTCGTGGCGGCCCTATCATGAGGCTTGGGATACTCGCGTGGCCATCAGTGAAATTCGCAAAGGGATGGAACGGGGTCGATACGATCCGAAAGTGACCGCTACCCTCATGGAGATGCTACGGCCTTCCGGCGCTTCCTCCTAAATGCCCCGTATAACTCCTGCTCGGGTAGGCAAGGGAGTACGACCCCTTACCGTCTTTCTTGGGGCGAAGGGGGGCGAAGAAGGATTCCCCGTTGCCATGAAAAGTAAACCTTCATCCCCTGTTTAAGCATCAATACTGGTAGGTGTTTGATCGAGGGGTTAGGGCGGGATATTGAAAAGCTGTTAGGGAGAAGTATTGGGTGAGAGAATGGGTCGGCCACCTGCCTTGATGACATAAAGAAATGAATTCCGTCTAATAACTCAGGGGCTCGGATTTTGGATGCCCGGGAATGACCATGGGGCGAGGTGACACGATGGTAGTGGCTCTCATGATGCGCCGAGAGGATTTGCTTGCGCGATTGCAACGACTGGTGTGGCGCCCCGTCGAGCATGCGGCGAGGGGGAATCAACCGGTCGCCTGAAGGAGGAAAATTCTATGCGAATTGACAAACGGTTCTGGCGGGAAAACTTGGGAGGTTTGAGTCTGACGTTGATCGGGATCATGACCCTGGGGTTGTCGTTAATGCTCTACCAGGGAAACCACGTGTTTCCGAATTTTGCGATGGCCCAAGGGAAAGGATTGGATGGGCCTGATATCGATATCCTGGAGCGGCAGAACCAGGCGTACGAACGGATTGCCAAAGCGGTTACGCCCGCCATCGTGGCGATTCAGTCCACCCAGGTTACTAAAGTTCAACAATCACCTTTTCTGAACGATCCGTTATTCCGGCAGTTCTTCGGGAACATGTTTCCCCAGGTTCCTCGCGAACAGCGCGAGCACGCACTGGGAAGCGGAGTGATCGTCTCGTCCGAAGGATACATCGTCACCAATAACCACGTTGTTGCGAAGGCGACGGAAATCTCGGTGACGCTCCCCGACAAGCGGACGTTTAAGGGCAAAGTGGTGGGAGCAGATCCCCAGACGGATGTCGCCGTCGTCAAGATCAGTGGGAATGGTCTTCCCACCGCCTCCTTCGCTGATTCCGACCAGCTCAAAGTGGGAGATACGGTTATGGCGTTTGGGAACCCCTTCGGGCAGTTTTTCACCGTGACGCGCGGCAGCGTGAGCGCCTTGGGCCGTTCCAATAATGAGATCGAGGGCCGACTGGGAATCGAAAACTTTATCCAGACCGATGCCGCGATCAACCCCGGGAACTCCGGCGGGGCACTGGTAAACGTGCATGGCCAAGTGGTGGGCATTAACACCGCCATCTTGAGCGGGAATTCCGGACCCGGCGGGGAAGGCGGGTCCATCGGCATCGGATTTGCCATTCCTTCCAACATGGCGAAGCACGTGATGGAGGACTTGGTTAAGACCGGGAAGGTGAGCCGCGGATACCTTGGCGTCACGGTCACGGACCTACGTGGGGATTTGGCCAAGCAGTTCAAGGTGCCGGATACGGCGGGCGCTCTGGCCAACGACGTCACCCCTGGCGGACCTGCTGACAAAGCTGGGCTCAAGAATGGTGACGTCATTCGCAAACTGAACGGCCAGGTCATTGAGGACGCCAACCAACTCACTCTCCACGTCACGAACCTGAGCCCCGGCTCCGTAGCCACGTTGGACATCTTGCGGGACGGCCAACCGATGACCCTCCACGTGACGCTCGGCGAGCGGCCTGCCGACCTCAGCGTGCATGTTAGCGGTGGGGGAGGCGTTCAGCAAGGTGCTCTGCGCGGTATCGACGTGCAAAACCTCACTCCCGCCATCCGCGATCAGTTGGGTCTACCTTCGAATGTGACGGGCGTGGTGATTTCTCAAGTTGACCCGAACAGCCCGGCCGGCCAATACGGCCTTCAGGAAGGCGATGTGATCGAAAGCATCAACCGGCAAGCGGTCCACAACGTCGCAGACTTCAATAAATTGGCCACTCAAGCGAAAGGCCAGACGCTGCTGCGGATCAACCGCCAGGGCAATGGCTACTTTGTGGTCATCTCCCCCGACGAAGGCGGCGGTGACGGTCAATAAACCCAGGGGCTGGGGGCTGGGAACTGGGGGCCGGGAACCAGGTTTGCAACTTGGCTTCCCCAGCCCCCCGCCCGTAGTCCCCAGCACCGTGTATGCGCATGGGGATTGTCCCAAAGGTGAAGAGACTTTTGACGATTGTTCTAATGGCTGTCGCGGCCGGAATTCTGAGCGTTGTTGTCATTGTAAGGGTAATTGAGAATCAACTGATCTACTTTCCCCCGCGCTATGCGGAGGGTTTTCCCCCACCCCAGACATACCAGGGCGAAGTTGAAGACGTCTGGCTGCTGACCGCCGATGGCGTCAGAATCAACGCCTTCTACCATTCGAACCCCGCATCAAAACAAGTCCTCCTCTGGTTTCACGGGAATGCGGAAAACATTGGTTACGGCCTTGAACATCTGCGGTCCCTTGCCAAGCTCGGGGTCAACATTCTGGCGGTCGACTACCGGGGGTACGGGAAAAGCCAGGGCAAGCCCGACGAAGCGGGCGTTTACCACGACGCCGACGCGGCCTATGACTATCTTATCGAGCAGAGACATTTCCGTGCCCAAGACATCATCATCTATGGACATTCTCTGGGCGGCGCGGTCGCGATAAACCTGGCGTCTCGCCGGCCCTGCGGAGGCCTGATCGTTCAGAGTTCTTTCACCACCGCGCGGGCGATGGCGCGGCGCGTATTCGCGATTCCCCTCATCGAATACGTGGTGAAATCCCGCTTCGATTCACTTCAGAAGGTTCGCGATGTGCACGCGCCGATTCTGATCGTCCACGGTGCACGCGATGAGGTGGTGCCCTTCGAGATGGGACAGCAACTCTTTCGAGCAGCGCCTGAGCCCAAGCGCTTCTACCCCATCGAAAGGGCAGGTCACAACAATGTGATGGAAGTGGGCGGCGCGAGTTACCTGGCCTGCCTCGGGAATTTTGTGGCTGCCTCGGCGCGGGATGAAGCGCAGACGGAAAGGTAATCCGGGCTAGATTCCCAGCCGGCGTTTGCACTCATCGAGCATTCCCGCCGTGCGGCTCGCTCCGACGCGGGTCACACCGAGGGCGCGAACTTCCAGCAGCATGTCCAAATCGCGAATACCTCCGGCGGCTTTCACCTGGACGCGCGCCGGCGAGTGGGCGCGCATCAGCTTGAGGTCTTCGAGGGTGGCGCCCCCGGTGCCATAGCCTGTCGAAGTCTTCACCCAGTCGGCGCCCAGTTCCCCGCAGATTTCGCAGAGCTTGATCTTGTGATCGTCGCGGAGGTAACAGTTCTCGAAGATCACCTTCAGCTTCTGCCCGCGGCCGTGCGTCACCTCGATCACCGCCTGAATGTCCTGCCGCACGTAATCCCAGTCGCCACTCAGCACTTTGCTGATGTTGACGACCATGTCCAGTTCCTGGCCGCCATCCTCGAGCGCGCGCTGCGCTTCCGCCACCTTGATCGCGGTGGTGTGGCCGCCATGGGGAAAGCCAATGGTGGTGCTCGCCTTCACCGTGCTGCCTTTCAGAATCTCGGCGCACCGCTTCAGGTAATAGGGCATGATGCAGACGCTGGCACAGTCGTAATCAAGGGCGAGACGGCAACCCGCTTCAAGGTCGGTGCCGGTCAAGCTCGGATTCAGCAAGGAATGATCGATCATCTTGGCGATGTCGAGATAGGTGTAATTCATAAGGCCCTCGGTTATGTGGAAAAATGAGTTCGCTGCGGCTCTCCGGGGTCAGTCAGTTACCGAGGAGGCCGCCTTTCATCGCTAATGCCAAGCCTCCGAGCGTTCCGGCGTGTTCCCCGAGCTGCGAAGGTTTAACTTCGATACCCTCGGTGGGGAACATGTGGACGCGCTCGCGAAGGGTACGGCGAACGGTATCGAACAACAGATCCCCGATCAGCGACACTCCCCCACCCAGAACAATCAGGTCCGGATGCAGGGTGACCACCACGTTGACGACGCCAATCCCCAGATACTCGGCGGCGCGAACGATGGCCTCGCGCACCGCCTCGTCTCCGGCGCTCGCCGCCTCCGCCATCTCCCGGGTGGTCACTCGCGAGGCTTCTCCGTGGCAGAGTTCGTAGAGCTTGGGGGCAAGCCCCGTTTGCATCAGCCGGATGCCTTCGGCGGTGATGGCGGGCCCACTGGCGAGAGTTTCCAGGCATCCCCGGTTTCCGCACCCACAGCGCGGGCCATCCGGAAGGATGATCTGGTGACCCAACTCGCCCGCCGCGCCCAGCGGTCCCAGGCGGAGTTTGCCGTCGATGGCGACTCCCCCGCCGATCCCTGTCCCCAGCGCGAAGAACGCCATCGCACGGGCGGAGCGTCCGTGCCCGAAGGTAAGTTCGCCCAAGGTCGCCATGCGTACGTCGTTCAACAGATAGACCGGGCATCCGACCTGGGGAGAGAGAATTTCGCGCACCGGGACGTCGCGCCAATGGGTGGGCAGATTGGGGAAGAATTTCGTGATGCCGTTCTTCACATCCACAAGACCCGGGCATCCCATTCCGAGTGCCGCGGGCGGGGAGCCCGCCTGACGGCTCAGCGCATTCACCAAGCCGGCAATACGATCGAGAACCCGGCGCGGGCCTTCGTGGGACTCGGTGGGCGTGGAATCAGAAGCGGTGATCCGTCCAGACCCGTCGCCGTACTCGCATTTGATGTTCGTCCCCCCCAGATCCACACTCGCGTAAGTCGCAGGCATCTTGGATGGCAGCGGCTCGCCGCCGCCTTGGTCGTCCCCCGCAGCGTTATTCCAAGGCGGCGTCGAGCCGCCGCACTCCAAGGCGCTTCGCGCATTCTCATCTTTGGTAGCGGGCCGGAGGCTCATGGCTGTCTGTGTGGAAAGGCTGGGCCTTGCCGTGGTGGTTGCTCCCCAACCAACCTGTTCTGCGCGTGGGTTGATCTATTTCGCACCGCAAGCGGCCGAGCCTTGCTGCTATGCTCGACTCGCCGCGCCGGGTTGTGTCGGCCGGCCACCCTTCGGCCCGGCAGCCGCCGGCCCGGCAGCTCCAGGCCCGGCCGCTCCAGGCCCGGCCGCCCCATGGCACTTCTTGTATTTCTTGCCGCTCCCGCACGGGCAGGGATCGTTGCGCCCAATCTTTTCCCGCCGGATGACCTGCTGCGGTTTTTCCACCGCCCCCGCGCCGATCATTTGCATTTCCCGCTGTTCACGCCGCTTGCGCTGCTGGTATTGCCGGATCATTTCCTCCTCTTCCTCGGGCGTACGCATCAGGAAGAGGTAGCGCAAGGTTTCATCTTCCACGCGGTCCATCATGGCTTCGAACATCTCGAAAGACTCGCGCTTGTACTCAACCAGGGGATCGCGCTGGCTGTAACCTCGCAGGCCGATGCCTTCCTTCAAGTGATCCATGCCCAGCAGGTGATCCTTCCACTGCGCGTCCACCACCTGCAACATGACCATGCGTTCGTGCAGCCGCATGCGCTCGGCGCCCCACACCTGCTCGCGTTCATCGTAGTGCTTGTGGACCAGGTCTTCCAGTTGCGCGGTGAGCTCGCCCAGGCGTTTGGGATCGAGCGTCAGCTCGTGCTTCTTTAGGTCGATTCCAAACCTTCCCCAGACTTCCGTGCGCAGGCCGCTAACGTTCCACTGGTCGGAGTGCTGGTCTTTGGGGCAGAATTTCTCCACCAGCCACGCCACCACGCGGTCGGCAGCCTCCAGGACGAAGGCCTTCTGGTCGGTCCCTTCCAGCAATTGGCGGCGCAGGCCGTAAACGGTCTCGCGCTGCTTGTTCATCACATCGTCGTATTCCAGCAAATGTTTGCGCGATTCAAAGTTCTGCGCCTCGACCGTTTTCTGTGCGTCCTCGATTCGTTTCGAGATCAGGCGGGATTCAATGGGCACGCCCTCTTCCATGCCCAGCTTGAGCATGAGGTTGGAAATGCGCTCCCCTGCGAAAATGCGCAGCAGGTCGTCTTCGAGCGAAAGGTAGAACCGCGAGGAACCGGGATCGCCCTGGCGGCCAGCGCGCCCGCGCAACTGGTTGTCGATGCGCCGGGCTTCGTGCCGCTCGGTGCCGAGGATGTGCAGCCCGCCCAGCGCCACCACCTTGGCGTGCTCGGTATCGGTGACGGCCTTGAAGCGGTCGACGAATTCCGCCCACTGCTTTCTCCAGGCGGCGTAGGCCTCGACGTAGGCGCCGAAGATATCTGACCCGGAACCTTCCGGCGGCCGGTCGGGGGGTTCAGGGTTGATGCCCTGTTCGCGATACTTATCGGGTGACTTGCGGAATTCCTCGCGCGCCATGGTTTCCGGATTGCCGCCCAGCAGGATGTCAGTGCCGCGGCCCGCCATGTTGGTGGAAACGGTGATGGCGCCGACGCGTCCGGCTTGCGCCACCACCAGCGCTTCGCGCTCGTGCTGCTTGGCATTCAGCACGTTGTGCCGCACTTCTTTCATGCCCAGAACCTCGGCGACGCGCGCCGGCTGGCAGCGGTGCTCGACCAGATAATCCAGCACCGGCAGATATTTCGCATCCGTGTTATTGGCAAGGTCTAGAAGGTCGGGAAGAATGGATTCGTCCGGGGTCGGTAATCCATTGTAGGGGTATCCCCGGGGGGCCCGCTTCAGCACCGCCTCCAGGAATACCTGGCGCGTGCCGTTCGAGCCGGCCGCCAGCGCCTGGTAACGCCCCTGGCCCAGCATTTCTTTAACCGTGGAAACTGCCACCCCAGCGCGCGTCAGCCACTCGAGGCCCGCATTGGGGGTTTGCGCCAGGCGCTCCACCCATATTTTCAGCTTGGGACCTTCCAGGCCCGCTGCCTTGGCAAGCTCTTGCAGGCGGGCAGGCACGGCGCCGGCTTTCTTGAGCGCCAGGCTCAGCCGCTCGGATTTCTCGATGGCGATGCTGCCCACCAGCACCGGCTGGCCGCACAGGTGATCCTCTTTGATTTCCTCAATCACCGCGTTGAACTTCTCGCGCTCCGTGCGGTAAACCACGTCGGCATATTCGTGCCGGATCAAGGTTCGATTGGTGGGAACGATGACGATTTCCAGGTTGTAAATCTTCTCGAATTCCGCCGCTTCCGTTTCCGCCGTGCCCGTCATGCCCGCAAGTTTCTTGTACATGCGGAAATAATTCTGGAAAGTGACCGTGGCCAGGGTCTGGTTTTCACTCTCGATCTTGACGCCTTCCTTGGCCTCGACCGCCTGGTGCAAGCCGTCACTCCAACGCCGGCCGGGCATCAGGCGGCCGGTGAATTCATCCACGATGATGACCTCACCGTCTTTCACCACGTAATCCTTGTCCAACTTGAACAGCGTGTGAGCTTTCAGCGCCTGCTGGAAGTGGTGGTTGTACTCGATGTTGGCGGGGTCATAAAGGTTCTCGATTCCCAGCAACTTCTCGGCCTTGGCGATTCCGGAATCGGTGGGGGTAACCTGGCGGTGCTTCTCATCGACTTCGTAATCGGTTACCTCAACCAGATGCGGGATGACCTTGTCCACGCGGAAGTACTTGTCCGTGGCTTCATCGGACGACCCCGAGATGATCAGCGGGGTGCGCGCCTCGTCAATCAGGATGGAGTCCACCTCGTCCACAATCGCATAGTGGTGAGGCCGCTGGACGTAGTCCTTGAGGTCGAACTTCATGTTGTCGCGCAGGTAGTCAAACCCGAACTCATTGTTGGTGCCGTAGGTGAGGTCGCAGCCGTAAGCAGAGCGCCTTTCATCGTCGCTCAGGTCGTGAACGATCACGCCCACGCTCAGGCCCAGCAGGCGGTAGATCGGTCCCATCCACGCCGCGTCGCGCTTGGCCAGGTAATCGTTCACGGTCACCAGGTGTACGCCCTTGCCCTCGAGGGCGTTGAGGTAGGTGGGCAGCGTGGCCACCAGCGTTTTGCCTTCACCCGTCTTCATTTCGGCGATCTTGCCTTCGTGCAGCACCATGCCGCCGATGAGTTGCACATCGAAGTGCCGCATGTTCAACGTGCGGCGCCCCGCTTCCCGGCAAAGGGCAAAGGCTTCCGGGAGAATTTCGTCGAGTTTGGCCCCGCCCGCCAGGCGTTCCTTGAGCTGACGGGTGCGCAAGGGAAATTCCGCGTCCGGGAGATTTTGCATCTCCGGTTCAAGGGCGTTGATGTCAATCACCCGGGCGCTCAAGCGTTTCAACTCGCGCTCGTTCTTCGTTCCCAGGACCTTACCTAATGCGAATTGTAGATAATTTCCCATAGTCTATAGATTACTTTCCTGCTGACTCCAACCTTTCCATTGTAAGTCCCCCCCGCCCAGGTTGACAAGGAAGGCGGTAGTCCCAAGAATCGCTATTGAACGATGTCAGGGGGGGATTGAGGTAGCGGAAACGCCTGTTCTTCATGCCAGTTCTCGCTGTGGCCTCGACCGTTGTGTTTCCAGATCACCACGCTGGCCGCTTCTTCCGGATTCGCCGCCACCGCGTGATAGCAGTATCGGTCGGCCTCGAACAAGTCGAATATATGTTGAAACGATTAGGGAAAGAGAAGTACCATTTCGTGAAGAGGATCGGGTGCGCCGCAACACCGGTAGCCACTCGAAGGGGCGATGAACTGGAAGCAGGGTTTTCCAATTACATGCTTCGCGGCAGCAGCGGCATGTGCCACCATAATCGCTTGCTTGACCCCATCCCTCTGTGCCCAGGAAGAGGAGGCGGAAAGGGGGCCCGCCTGCTACCTCGCGGGCGGCGCTGCCGCCTTTGAGAGTGGAGACTTGGCCTTGGCGGAGCGGGAATTCCGTGGGGCCGTCAAAGCGTCTTCGGGATTGCTGGAAGCCCGGGAGAATCTGGCCATCACCCTGGCTCGCGAGGCAAAACTGGACGAAGCGGTGGCGGAGTTTGGCGGGATTTTGAGGGACCGCCCCTATTGGCCCGAGGCCCACTACAACTTGGGCCTGGTGCTCCTCCAGGAAAACGACCTGAACGGCGCTCAGCAGCATTTCCGCAAAGCCGTGGAACTCAACCCCGCTTATCCCGAGGCGCTCAACAGCCTGGGCTTGACTTTAGAGAAACAGGGGAAGACGGCGGAAGCGGCGGAGGAATTCCACGCCGCGATCAAGTTTAATCCGCAATATGCGGAAGCGCGCAACAATTTGGGACAACTGCTGGCTGAGAAGGGGGAGACGGACAAGGCGATTGACGAATTCCGCGCGATCATCGCGATGCAACCCGATTTCTCTCCCGCCCGCCTGAATCTAGGCTCGGCCTTATGGAAAAAGCATGACCTGGAATCGGCGGAGTACGAGTTCCGCACCGCCGCCGGCCTGGGAAATGCCGAGGGGCAAATGCGCTTGGGCGCGGTGCTCGGGGAAGAAGGGCGGTTTGAGGAAGCTTTGGCGGTCCAGCGCAAGGCGGTTGAACTGTTACCCCAGGATGCCGAAGCCCACTTCTCACTCGGTGGGGGGTTACAGGAGATCGGCGACTTGGCGGGCGCGGCCCAGGAATTTCGCCAGGCCGCGAAACTCGATCCCGATTGGGTGGATGCCCAATTGAATCTGGGAATCGCTTTACGCCAAACGGGCGATCTGCAAGGTGCTTTGGACGTTCTGAGAAACGCCGCAAAATTAGCCGCCTCGAGTACCGACGTTCATTACCAACTGGGGTTTACTTTGCACAGGATGGGAGACTTGCCAGCGGCGGAAACCGAACTGCGACGCTCCATTTCCTTGCAGCCCGACAACGCCCAGGCTTATTACGTTTTAGGTCAGACGCTCAAGCAAATGGGTAAACCAGCGGAGTCCGCCGCGGCCTTCGCGGAGGTGGAACGCCTACACCGCGCCAGCGTCGACTATGCGCAAGCCGTCACCCAATATAATCTGGGCATGCAGAAACTTGGAGAAGGCGACCTTAACGCGTCGCTCGAAGCCTTTAAGGCCGCCGTGGCCCGATGGCCGGATCTAGCCCAAGCGCACACCAATCTCGGCGGAGTCCTGCTGAAGCTTGGGGACATCAAGGGGGCGATGGGCCAACTTCGCACCGCCATCGACTTGAATCCCGATGAGGCTCGGGCCTATTACAACCTGGGCTTGGCTCTGGCCAAGGACGGTGACCCCGAGGGCGCAAAAAAGGCGCTCGAACGCGCCCGGCAGCTTGATCCGCAGATTGAGGCCGGCCCAGATTAGCCTTTTCGCAACTCCTGATTTGTGGAGGCAGTGTGGCGCGAGGCAATCTTTCGGCCTCCCCGAAGGGGAGGAATATCATTAGCCGTAGGTGAAACCTACGGAAAGGAAACCGGGGAATGAAATCCGACCCTGGAGGGGTCGAATGGTTCGACCCCTCCAGGGTCGGAGGAATTACTTTCATTGTCGTCCCGATCCGTAGGTTTCACCTATGGCTAATGATATTGCCCCCCTTCGGGGAACAATGGGAATACATCCATGGATCGACGCTATTTCATGACGCTTTTCAGTAGCGGCTTGCTGATTTCGCAGGCGCTGAGGGCCGAGCATCACGTTATTTCCATGGACCCCCTGGAAATGGAATTTGATTTGACGTCGCTCCAGGGGCAATACACTTCCCTCGAAGATTTCTATGTGCGAGACCACTTTGCGGCGCCGGCGGGAGTTGCGACTGGGACTCTGAAGATCGAAGGCGAGGTGGAGAAGCCTCGGGAGCTCGCGCCCACCGACCTCGCGATGTTGAGCGAGCGGAAATTCGGCGCGGTGCTGGAATGCGCAGGGAACCGGGTGGGTTCGAGCGGGTTGGTCAGCAACGGCGCGTGGTCCGGCTGGCCGCTGAAAGACATCCTCATGATGGCCCGGCCCACCGGCGCCGCGGCGCATCTCCATCTCTTCGGCCGGGATGGCTACAAACGCAGCGTCACCCTGGAGCGGGCGCTGGCCGCCGGAATTCTGGCGACCCACCTCAATTCGCGCCCCTTGACGCTTCGGCACGGCGCGCCCTGGCGGGCCCTGATGCCCGGCTGGTATGGGATGGACTCGGTGAAGTGGCTGGAGCGCATCGTGGTGGCGGCCGCTCCCCTGCCGGCGGAAGGCGGGACGTATCAGCAATCCCACCAGACACCTTCCGGCGAACTCGACCGGCAACCGCTGCCCCGCGTCCAGGTGAAGTCCGTGATCGTCGATCCCCGCCAGGGTACCGTCCTGCAGCGGGGGAAAGTGGAAATTCGAGGTCTCGCCTGGACGGGGGCGGGGAAAATAGACTCCGTTGAGGTAAGCGCCGACGCGGGCAGCACCTGGCAAACCGCGACCCTGGACTCCGCCGCGGACCTGGAGTGGGTCGTGTGGAAGATTTCCTGGGAATTGACCCAGCCGGGCGCCGTGGAATTCGTGGCCCGGGCGAAGGATTCGCAAGGTCAAGTGCAGCCGGCCACCCGCGATCCCGCGCGATTAGACGGATATACGAACAACTGGTATCATCACGTTCGCTGCGTCGTGGTTTAGGGAGCAACAACCATCAGATACTCCGCGTTTCTTTACATGGCAATAGCAGTCTTATGGGTTCCTGCCCTGGGAATTACCCAGTGTGATGCCCCAGCGTCGGCGCATTCCCGCACCGTTCACTCCACGGGCGCCGACTGGCACCTGAAGGGCGAGGGGGTGGTTTGCTGCCCTTGCGCCGTCCCCTGCCCCTGCCGCACCAACGGGGGTTCGACCTACGGACATTGCGAGGCCACTCTCTACCTCCATGTTCGGGAGGGACACTATGGGAACGTCCGCCTGGATAACCTGAACGTTGTCGACACGAGTGGCGCCTGCGGCATGAGCTACGAGAAGCTCTCCGCCATTTATCTGGACCCTTCCACCCCGCCGGAGGTGCAGGAGGCTTTTTTGCAGTTATTGGCAAGTTTCCACTCGACGGGTTCCAACGAATTTCCTTACGTGCGGGTAGCGCCGATTCACGTGCAGGTCACGGACGGCCACCTTTTCCAGGTTTCGATTCCGGAAATCCTGGATATGGCGGTGGACCGCAACTGGGGCCAGGCGGAACCTCCCCTTCCCGCCTACGCCGCCCAGGACCTCTTCGCCAATGCTCTTCAGTACGTTCAGAACATCCGCTACCGCATGCACGATGAAGGGGCCAAGCTGCATTTCGATTACAGCCGGCGGCAGGCGAATTACCGCTCGATCGACCTCGATGCGGCGGACTATCGGGAGCGGCGGATGATCGTCCAATACCTGGATGGCAGCGGCTGGTTCAACGCCGCCATGCTGAAAATCATCAACGAGCAACACCTGCTGCTTCCCGACCTCGAGTCCATTCGGCGCGAAGTCGCGCGCCTTAGGCAGGCGCACGGGGGGTCGCAGTGAGGCCCCAGCCCCGGTGGGCGATGCTGGTGATCGGAGCGCTGCTCTTGTGGGCCCGGCCCTGCTCCCTGCCGGCGCAATCCCCGCCGGAGATGCTCCAGGAGGGCAAGGCAGCGCTCCAGGGCAATGACTTCAAGCGCGCCGAGAAGATTTTCGCGGAGTTGGTCAAGCAGGACCCCTCGGCGACCAATTACGCTTATCTTGCCGTGGCGGAATTGTCGGCCGGCGACGCCGCGCGAGCCATCCCCCACTTCAAGCAAGCCCAACAATTGGGCAACGATTCTGCCAACCTGCATTATTACTGGGGACTGGCGTATCTCGAGAACAAGGCGCCGGATTCCGGCATTCGCGAACTGCGGACGGCCCTCAGCAAAGACCCGAAGCTCTTCCAGGCGGATACGCCGCTCGGCATCGCCCTTGTAAACGCCGGACGAGCCAAAGAAGCAATTCCATATCTCGAGCAAGCGCGCACTCATTCTCCGGGTGATGCCGAGGCTCAGGCCAGCCTGGTGCGGGCGGAATTCGAGGCCGGAGAAACTCCTCAGGCGTTGGCCAGCATTGACACGGCCATGGATGCCATCCCTGAGAATTCTCGACTCGACGCCACCCTGGCGTTCCTGTGCCTTCATCATCGCCAGGCGCAGAAAGCGCGCCAATTGCTGGAAAATGCCAGCGAGTTGAATCCGCAGGATGTCACGCTGAAGCTGCTGCTTGCCGACGCCAGCGTCAAGGCGGGCGAACCCATCGAGGCCCTGGCCGTCCTGAAAGGCGTTCCCGAGGAGGCCGGTGGCCCCGGCGAGCTGGCTTTCCTGCGCGGCAATGCGTACTTGCTGGCAGGTAATACCCAGCAAGCCGTTCCTTATTTGTCGGCGGCGGTCACTGCCGACCCGACGAATGTCAACTACCAGTTTGCCTATGCCACCCTGCAAGGGTCAGAGCAACTATACTCCGACGCGCTCGCCACGCTCGCCAAAGCGCGCCAACTGGACCCACAAACGGAGAGCATTCCGTATCAAATTGCGGTGACTTACGCCCTGATGCATCGTTATCCGGAAGCCCTGCAAGCTTGCGAAGAAACCCTCCGCCTTGCCCACCAGCCCGACGAGGTTTACTTCCTGCGGGGTGTTATCCAGATCGAGCAGGGGAATTTCCGGGCCGCGGAGGAATCCCTTCAACAGGCAGAGACCCTGAATCCGCGCGTGGCGTCCTACCACGCGGCGCGAGGCGTAGCGCAGTTTGAAGCGGGGAACCTCGCGGAGAGTCTCCAGGAGCTGGATCAGGCCCTGGCTCTCGATGCGCAGGCTGCACCTCCCTACCTCTGGCGGGCCCGGGTGATGGCGCGGCAAGGGCAGACCACCAAAGCACTCGCCGATTACCAAACCTACACCGCCCTCGCACCGGATACGGCGAAGGCTTTTCAGGAAGAGGAGGCGCTCTACCGGCAGGCGGGCCAGGCCGACAAGGCCTCCGCCGCCCACACCAAGTATGTGGCGCTCAAAGCCGAAAAAGGCGAAGCTGAACGGGACCCCTCCTTCCTCGACCAACTTTGGCTCAACCGCCTCCGCGAAGGCCTGGGTCAGGTGGGTCTCGGCCCATAGGGTCAAACTGCGCAAGGGTTGCGCGGGAAGTAAGATGACGCCCTGACGCTGGCGGGGCACATGACCCCGCTGTTTCGGGACCTCTTGGCGATGATGCAGGGTGATGTAGTGGGGGCGTACGAGCTTCCCTCCCCCCGGCAGGTGAGAATCGCGGATTAAGCGCGTGAACCCGGCAGGGGCCGTGCCATCACGCGTCGAGAAGACTTTCGGGTGGGAAGCGTAAGTTGCGGATCAGCCATGCGCGTCGCGGCGATCAATGCCACTAGAACCACGATAAACTGAATCAGGAGGAACATTGGAACTATTTGATGCAGGGCACTCATTCTAACCTCCCGCCGTTCGGCCTTAGCGCTTTCAACTTCCCCTTCGTCCCGGCTTCTTTCGACGTTCACATGTGTTATCGGCGGGGGGTCAGAACTTCATGAATGTTTTTTTAGGGCGGGGGGGGAATGTACCGGCAGCAAGCCGTTCCTCAAGCCGACTGAGGTGAGCGCTTCGCAGCTTCGGAGCAGGCGTGTGCGCCAGCCGCCCTGCTATGAAAACGAATGTGCCCAAGGCACCTGGGACTGCGGCGGCCCGACGCCGCCTTGGTCCTCCCGGACGGCGTAATTCCAAGGCGGCGTCGGGCCGCCGCAGTCCATGGCGCTTCGCGCAATTTCATTTACAGTAGTGAGCCCCAGGCTCATGGGAATCTATGGCGAGCGGTTTCAGTGGGGTTCGGTATAGACGGCCTCGGCAACATTCGAGGGCGGGGTGGAAAGAGACGTGCTCGGCGAGTAGGCCGCCTTTTCATACTTGCTGCCGACCTTCCGGATGATGTCGTGCCATCCATCTTCCCAGGCAATCTGGGCTTCCCCGTTTACGACGGACCAGGTGCCGCCGACCGATCCCAGGGTCTTACGGGCCACTCCGTCGGGCTTGAGGGTGATGAAGAAGGTCCCTCCGGTGCCGTCGCCCACTTTCCACTCACCCAGAAAACGAGCTTGGCCGGCGGAGGCTCTTTCCGCGGGGGAACTGAACTCGATGCGGGCAATGTCCGCCAAGCGGAAACTTTGTTGGCGCCCATCCTTAAAGACAATCACGATCGAGCCTGGTTCGACTTCCGTCGCGGCCCTGGGCGCAGCCAAGGGGGCGGCAAACAACAGAATTCCCAGAATCCAGCTAGTCTTGGTCACAAAGCGCATAGGTATTCTCCTCGGAGGGCCCAGGGAAGGCAAACGCACCTGTCCTCTTGTTTCAGATTCTAATACGAAAACGCGGGGCAGATGGTTCAATCTTCACGGGGCGCATTCCGCCTCGGCCACGGGCGTGGGCAGGGTGGCCAGGTCGGAGCGACAATATATCCGCAAAACTCTTTTCGGCGTCGCCGCATCCTAAATATAGAGACGAGGAGGTCTTATTTTCCCCAATGACACGATGCATAACGGACTACCTGGTGCAAGAGCATCAGGAGTTGTCTTTTTTGCTCAATGAACTTCAGGAGCAGCTACGTGTGCTACCCCTGGTGCGAGATCACCGCAAGACGGCGGAACGGCTAACCGGACTCCGGCGGGAAATTTCCGAGGCCCTTCACAACCACGTCGTGGAGGAAGAACAAATCCTCTACCCCGCACTTCAAGAACATGTACAAGGAATTGCATTCACCCTTGAGCGCATGCGGCACGAACACGATGCTGGCGAGCAGACCGAGAAGACTTTTCACCAGAGCCTGGATCGACTGCTCAAGGGAGGAGGCAACCCGCATGAGGCCATGCAGAACGGCCGGAGGTATATCCTCTGGTTGCGTAAACACCTGTTGGACGAAAACGGACGCCTCTTCCCCATGGTTGAGCGCGGACTTGACCCCGAGACGCAACAGGCCGCGCGCCGCGCTATGGAGGAGTTGAGCCAGGAATCTTCGGCGCGGGTTGCCGAGGGCCAGACACACACCGCGCACGCGTGATTCGCGCGACGAAAATGTGTTTCGCCTAAAGCGTGCTGCGGTTTGAAGAGGTTGCGGAAGAATCTGTCAAGGTTGTCATTCTGAGGGTCCGGGGCGGGTCATCTACGCTCAGCCGCTCGTGAAACCTCGCAGCCGCGCGCCGCTAGGGGTGTTTGTAGAATTCCTAGGCGGCCAATTGTTTTCTGTCTAGCCGCACCTCTTTTGCCTTCAATTTCAAATCACTTCTGGACCTCAGGGGGTGTAAGGTTTGCATCGACCTCCGGAGCGGGCGCCTTTGAAGCAGTAGTGGCTCCGGGCTTCGTCAAGAGGAACAGGGTACGCCCGTTGATTTCCTCGTCGAATTCGGCACCACCTCCCTGCAAGGCAAGCCTGATCCCTTCCACTTGGTGTTCGGGAGGTATTTTGCCGAGGGCGCAGTTGATTTGCAGCGTCGCGTTTTTAGCTAACCCTAACACCGGAAGCAGGCGGATGCTCAGCACGGCCCGGCCGCCTGTGGCCATGGAACCGGAGAACATGGGCTGACGTTTGGGGCCGAACTGTGGGGGGCCTATTGCGCGGCCTTCGCGCATCAGCGCACCTGGTGCGATTCCGTAGGAATCAAAACTGACAAGTTCGCTCGCCACCCAGACACCCGTCTCAAGTACCACTCCATCGGTGGACTTGTGGGTGAAAATTCCGGCTGCTGTGACCACCTTGCCTGGCGAGGTGAACGTGCCTGCGCCGCTCAGTTCGTAACTCGCGCCATCGGCGGACTTGACCACCGCCGGACAGGCGGAAGAGTCGCCGGAATCGCAAAGAAACCCCGAGCCCACCAGGAGGGTGTAATCGCTGTTGCTGGTTTGGGCTATCGCCGGAACAACCGCGAGAAATAGGGTCAGGCTCGGCAGTGCGACCCACGCGATGACCCGTTTCAGAAATACCCGTTGGCATGACATAATCTCCTCCCCCTTGTCGGCGCATGCAAAAAAGAACCTGCAAGCCGTTGACTCTCGGCAGCGGGGCAATAGTGTGGCCCACAGCGAAAGTAATGAGCCGCTGGTCGCGCGCACAATGAACCGCCCCGCCCTGTTAGAGGCGAATGAGCACGCTTAGGATAACGCAAATCTCCACGCCGCCACTCCCGCCTGCAACTTCCTGAGCGGTTGGGCTGGCCGCGGGCTGCGCGTCGGAAACCCACGCAGCCGCGCGGAGCATTAGCGTAAGCAAAAGAACCTGTCGTGCGTTACGTGCTGGAAAAATGGCCAGCGGGCTTACGGTATCCGCAGGAAGCCGTGATTCACTAGGTTCACGTCGACGTAAAATCCCATTATTGCTCCCACCGAGTTGTTGCCGGCGGGAAAGGTGCCTTCGCCTTGGTTGGGGGCTGCACCTGCGCCCGGAACATCGAAAGTCGTGAACTTGCCGTCAGGAGTGCGCAGGTAGCCGTGACTCACGCCGTCCGCGTCCGTGTAGCCCCCTGTGATTGCCCCCCACGCGTTGTTGCTCGAGACACCTGTGCCCTGGCCGCTTCCATTGCCCGCGCCCCGAGCGTCAAAGGTGGTGAACCTGCCGTAAGGAGAGCGCAAGAAGCCGTGATTCACGCCGCTCGTGTCCCAGTAATCTCCCGCGACCTCCCCCGCCGGGTTGATGGAGAGGGGCTCGGTGCCCGCCGCACCCGGAACCTGAACATCAAACCCAGTGATGACGCCGTCGGGCGCCCGCACGAACCCCTGGCAGGTGATCGTATTACAGGCGAACCCCGTGATCTCCCCCCAAGGGTTCAGGCCATAGCCCGTTGGGATGTACGTACCATTATAGTCGCCCGCACTCGCGCCCGGACCGTCGATGGGGGCGGTTATCGTGCCGTTGGGAGCCCGCAGGTATCCGTGAACCGTAGAGCTCGCGTCCACGTAGGCTCCCGCGATGGTTCCCGCATCGTTGATGTTGTCGGCCCACGAACACTGGGAGGCGAGCCGAAGTGGAAGGTGGATAATCGTGAACGTGCCGTTAGGAGCGAGCAGGAAGCTTTGACACGTCTGGTCGTTGGCGGTGGAGCTTCCTACGATCGCGCCGAACCGATTCACGCTGAAGAGAGTAGTTCCCACACCGCTTTCATTGCCCGCGAGCGGAGCGTCGATGGGGGCGGTTATCGTGCCGTCAGGAGCTCGCAGGAAGCCGTGATTCACGCCGCTGGCGTCCACATACCATCCTGTGATCGCCTCCGCGCCGTTGATGTAGTAGGGGATGGTGCCCTGGCCCGCACCTGTGCCCGCGCCGGGAACGTCGAACTTAATGATGTGACCGTTCTGAGCATTCGCGGAAAGGCCCAGCCCTAGCACGCACAGGGCCAGGCAAAGGGCGAGCGCTCCTTTCCGTCGCACTGCTGTCCAGAATTGTGCAGATATAATTGAGTTCTTCATAATGGGTTCATCTCCTTTTGGCTCTTGTCAGTGGCGCCGAATGAAACTTGGCGACGCCCAACAACGGCAGCGGGTCGGCTGCAAGCTCCGGGTTCAACCAGCCTCGCAACCCGTTCCTCGTGCCAGCAGCCAACCCGCGTCGCCTTGTTTGCGTCCACATTGCTCCAGGCGCATTTCAACGTCAATGGACAGGGTGTAACGCGGATGTAAAACGTTTCTTACGCGATGAAGGATTTGTTGAAAAAGACAGCGGATAAGGACATTGTGTCCGCCTGTTGACTCCGGTCGTTGACTTTCCGTTTTTTAAGGTGTAAGTGATGTATCAGCCCTAGAGGAGGGTCGCCTTGGTTCCTTCTTCCGCCTCCCCGCCTGTTGTGTGCTTTGACGTTTTCGAGGTTGACCTTCGTTCCGCAGAACTGCGTAAGCCGGGCTCCACGATACGGCTGCAAGACAAGCCACTCCTGATTCTGACCCTGCTGCTGGAGCACCCCGGTGAGGTGGTCACCCGCGAGGAACTCCAAAAACGACTCTGGCCAAACGGCATCATCGTTGACTTCGAACGCAGCATCAACACGGCAGTGAGCCGCTTGCGGGAAGCGCTGGGCGACGACCCCGAGCACCCACGGTTCATTGAAACTTTGCCGCGCCGCGGTTATCGCTTTATCGCGCCGGTGGATGGAAGGGCGGGGTCGCCCCAGCGCCCGCTCACTGTAGCGGCGATGTCCCCATTGCCGATGGCGGTGGCGCCGCTGTCCTCACCGGCGATTGCTGTAGCGGCGATCTCAGATCGCCGAACGGCGGTGGGGACACCGCCGCTACAGGAACGCCGCCGGCTGGCGATTGCCTTGGCCAGTGTTGTCGTCGTCGCCGGTGCGATTCTTGCCTACTGGCTCACGCGCTCCCCCGCGCCACCACCCGAACTGAAGGAGCGACGCCTGACGGCGAATCCCAGCGACAACCCGGTAAACCAGGGTGCGATTTCGCCGGATGGGAAGTACCTGGCTTACGGCGACCAAGTGGGACTTCACCTCAAGCTCCTTCAGAGCGGAGAGGTGCTCAACATTCCTCAACCCGAAGGGCGGGCGCCGGACTTCTATATCTGGTGGCCAACTGCTTGGTTCCCTGACGGCACCAGGTTCATTGCCTCCGCCTATGCGCCCGGAAAGCCCACCAGCGCCTGGGTTGTTTCCGTCATGGGCGGACCTCCTCACAAGCTTCGAGACAATGCCAGCCCCTGGGCCGTCTCCCCGGACGGCAAGCTGATTGCCTTCGGAAACAGCCTGGCTGCTGGTGTCTATGACGAACTCCAGGTGATGGGCGCACAGGGAGAAGACCCGCGCAGACTCGTAGTAGCCGCTTCTGAAAACGACAGGGTCTACCAGGCGGCGTGGTCCCCAGATGGCCAGCGAGTCGCCTACGGGAGATATCAGCGCACACCTGGCAAAGATCAATTCTCCATTGAGAGTCGCGACCTCAAAGGGGGCCAACCCACTGTCATGTTATCCGGCCCGCGGTTGGTCCTATTGTTCTGGTGGCTGCCAAGTGGTCGCTTTGTGTACGTGATGACAGAACCTGAGTCGCTGGGGAAGGCAAGCAATCTCTGGGAAGTGCGAGTGGATACGAAGACGGGCAAACCTGTAAGCAAACCAAGACGAATCACCAACTGGATGGAGACTAATGTTATCGATGTTCGCGGAAGCTCGGACGGAAAGCAGTTGACCGTCACGAAGGCTACCCGTCAGGAGCATGTTTACGTTGGGGAACTGGAAGCCGGAGGCCGCCGTGTGAAGAACCTGCGTCCTCTAATTCTGGAAGAGTCGGGTGACTTTCCCTCCCACTGGATGCCGGATGGCAAAGCGGTCCTCTTTGCGTCCAATCGCAACGGCACGTGGGGCATCTATAAACAGGAGTTGGACCAAACCACCGCCCAGCCGGTCGCGACCGGCCCTGACTATAAGGAGTGGCCTGTCGTAAGCCCGGATGGTTCCTGGATCCTGTACTTGTCCAGGGCAAACCCGGAATTCACCGCCACCACCGCAGTTCGCATCATGCGCGTGCCCACCTCGGGTGGACCCGCGCAACAGGTGCTGGAGGGACACGGCATCGCCTACTTGGCCTGTGCCCGGTCTCCTGCGACTTTGTGTGTCTTCAGCGAGGAGAGTCCGGACCACAAACAACTCATCTTCTCGGGGTTCGAGCCGTCACAACAGGCGAGGAGGCGGGAGCTTACCAGGGTCAATTCCAAGCGGCCGTGGACATGGGGGTTTTATAGCTGGGACCTATCCCCGGATGGTTCGCGCCTCGCATTTACTCAGGAGGATATGCGCGAGGGCCATATCCAAATCCTGCCGGTGGCTGGCGGTGAAGTTCGCGAAGTCAATGTCAAAGGTTGGAGTGGCCTCTTCCGCTTGTTCTGGGCAGCGGAGGGTAACGGCCTGTTTGTCTCAGCCAATCCAACTGCTACAAGGGCCACCCTCCTCCACGCAGACTTGGACGGTGGCAGTCAAGTCCTCTGGCAGCAGCGGTTTGCCGGTGGCACGGGTATACCCTCTCCAGACGGCCATCACTTGGCGATGGTAGGGCTTTCCTTCGATAGCAACGTGTGGTTGCTGGAGAACTTCTGAGAGCAATGACAAGTGAGGTGTCACGAGCGACGAATCGACATTCAACCTTCACCTTTTGCCTGGACGGCTTCGCGGTGGATCTGCCACGCTCCGGCCCGCGCTAGCAAGACCTGCTGCACCACATATCGGGATTTCCTCACCCTCTGGAAGGACGCCGACCCCGACGTCCCGATCCTAAAACAAGCGAAAGCGGAATACGCAAAGTTACAGTGAGCGATGGATGACCAGCTTAGCGCGGCTGCATCACTCGAACCCGTATCGGCCCACCTGAAGGAGCGCGTCCCACAATGCTATTTTCCCCTTCAGGGCTTGCTGCAAAAGGGGATCAAAAATGCCCCCTCCACTTTCCATCGCAATAAATCTCTTCATCCAGTAGTCATTTCTGGCATAATCTCGGACTGCGCCGCGAGGCCACGAAGCTCATCACGGCTCGTTGCCTGTTGGCGTAGCGCCGGGAAACGGCTATAGAGCCGGCAAGCGAAATACTTCCAAAGTTTGAGAGGGGTTTTAACCACGTGAAGAAAACCACCGTTACTCGCCGGGACTTTATCAAGCTGGGCACGGGGGTGGCCGCATCCGGCCTGGCTGCCAAGGTTACCATTCTTGAACCGGTGCGCCTGGCGGCTGCGCCGCGACCGGTTCCACCTTCGGACACGATTCGCTTCGCCATTCTCGGCACCGGAGTGGAAGGCTGCTCGCTGCTCAGATCCTCGCTGCCTATTCGGGGCGTTGAATGCGTTGCGGCAGCGGACCTCTACGACGGCCGCCACATCGCCGCCAAGGAAGCGCTGAACGGCAAAGACATTGAAACCACCCGCGAGTACCGCCGGCTGATCGACCGCAAGGATATTGACGCTATTATCTGCGCCACGCCCGACCACTGGCATCGCCGCGTGGTGGAAGAGGCTTGCCAGGCGGGCAAAGATGTCTACTGCGAAAAGCCCATGTCGCACACGGTCGAGGATGGCGCGGCCATGGTCGCCGCCGTCAACAAATACAATCGCATCTGCGAAGTGGGCAGCCAACGCGTCAGCAACATCCTCTACGCCAAGGCCAAGGAAATCTGGGACTCCGGCAAACTGGGGATGGTCGATACGATCCAGGCGGCGTGGGATCGCAACACCGACGGGGGCGCGTTCGTACACCCCGTCCCCCCCGACGCCAGCCCCCAGACCATCGATTGGGACACCTGGCTCGGCGATGCACCTCCCCGGCCTTTCGACGCCGGCCGCTTCTTCAGTTGGCGCCGATTCAAGGATTATGGCGCAGGCTTGGCCGGCGACCTGTTCGTGCACCTGCTTTCCGGAATCCACTTTGTGACCGGCACGAATCAGCCCGCCGAACGCGCCTATTCCAGCGGCGACATCTATTGCTACAAAGATGGCCGGGAATTTCCCGACCTGCTCTGGACCCTCTACGACTATCCGAAATTCAAAGTGGTTCTACGCTGCAATAACAACAACGCTTGGGAAGGCGAATACTTCCGGTTCTATGGCAAGAACGGAACCATGGGAATCCACGACGACAAGCTGACCTTCAAGCCCGAGGCTTCCAGCCAGCAGATGGATGACTACACCATCTACGGCTGGCCCAAGAAATTGCGCGATCAGTACATGTCGGAATGGACGAAAGAACATCCCCTGCTCAAGGGCAGCGCGTCAAAGGCCGCGCTGGCGGAAACGCAAGTGTTCGCCACTCCCACTTTTTATAACGATCAAACCGATCACTTGACCAATTTCTTCCACGCCATGCGCACGCGCCAGCACGTGGTGGAAGACGAGGTCTTCGGCAACCACGCGGCGATCGGGTGTCACATGTCGAACCAATCCTACTTTAACCGCACCGCCGTCGTTTGGGACGCCGCGGCGCAGCAGATCAAAAATGCCTAACTTTCGCCAGTGTCCTAAATTGCACTGTAGCGCCGGCTTCCAGCCGGCATTGAGCCGCCAAGATGGCGGCGCTACGTTCAAACTAGGACACTACCTAACTTTCCAGGAGGTTTTGCTTTTATGGATAGCCATCAAATGAATCGTCGACAATTTATGGGCGCCAGCGCCGGCGCTGCGGCTCTCGGCGCGGCGTCGAAGACTACGCTGCTTTCACCCCGCCCTCTCCAGGCCGCGCCGGGCGCTGTGCCGCCCAGTGACCGGGTGCGTTTCGCCTCCATCGGCACGGGGGTGGAAGGCTGCACCATCTTGCAGGCGGCGCTTCGATGCCCGGGCACCGAGATCGTTGCCGCCTGCGATCTTTACGACGGCCGGCTCACCGCCGCCAGGGAATACGCGAGGAAGGAGATTGCCACCACCAAGGACTACCGCGCCATTCTGGATCGCAACGATGTGGATGCCGTGCTGGTAGCCACGCCCGACCACTGGCACGCCAGGATTACTCAGGACGCCTGCGCGGCGGGCAAAGACGTTTACTGCGAAAAGCCCATGTCCCATACCGTGGAACAGGCCTTCGCGATGGCCGACGCCATGCAGAATCACAAGCGCATCGTGCAGGTGGGCAGCCAGTGCCGCAGCTCCATTGTTTATGCCAAGGCCAAGGAGATTTTCGATAGCGGCGCACTGGGGCAAGTGACCGCGGCGGAGGCCTGCATCGATCGCAATGATGCCAGCGGCGCGTGGGTCTATCCCATCCCCCCGGACGCCAGCGAGCAGACCATCGATTGGAACCAGTTCCTGGGAGACACTCCCAAGCGCCCCTTTGATCCGGTCCGTTTCTTCCGCTGGCGCTGCTTCCGGGATTACGGCGAGGGCTTGCCGGGTGACCTTTATGTACACATGCTGACGGGAATCCACTACATCGCCGGGGTCACCGCCCCGCCCCTGCGCGCCGCCAGCATGGGAGGCATCCTCCGCTGGACCGAAAACCGGGAGGCGCCCGACCTGATCTGGACGCTGTTTGAATACCCCAACTTCCGCCTCTCGCTGCGTTGCAACTTGAACAACGAATCGCCGGGTGTGTCGCGCTTCTTCGGCACCAAGGGGACGCTCGAAATCAAGAATGATGTCCTGACCTTCACGCCGCAAAATACCGAACCCCAACCGGAAGGCTATTCCATTCTGGGCTGGCCATTAAAGCTGAGGACCGAATACTTGCAACAGTGGCGCCAGGAACATCCCGCGCCCTTGCCCGGCCAATACACGCTGATCGAATCCGCGGAAAGCTTCCAGGCTCCATTCAACTACGACTACCAGGTCGACCACATGAATAATTTCATGGAGTCGGTGCGCACGCGTCAGCCTTCCGTGGAGGATGCGGTTTACGGGAAGAACACCGCCATCGCCTGCCACATGGCGAATCACTCCTACTTTGAGAAACGCCTGGCCGTGTGGAATGAGGGCACACGTAAGATTCAATCAGCATAATATCCAAGATTAGGAGGTCTATTTCATGAGCAATCGTCGTTTTTCGCGCCGCGACTTCATGCGGGGAACGGCCGCTGCGGCCGGGGCCACGCTGGCGAGTAAAACCATCTTGCTCGACGCCGACCGCGCCTACGCGGCGGGCAATGCGCTTCCCCCCAGCGATACGCTGCGGTTCGGCATCATCGGCATTGGCATGCAGGGCTCGGGCCTGCTACGCGGAGCAATTGTCCACCCGGGGGTCGAGTGCGTAGCGGCTTGCGATTTGTACGATGGCCGGCACGACCTTGCCCGGGAGATTGTGGGCAAGCCCATCGCCGTCACCCGCCGGTATCAAGACCTGCTCGACAACAAGGAGATCGATTGCATTATCAATGCCACGCCCGACCACTGGCACCGGCAAATTGTGGTGGACTGCTGCAACGCCGGCAAAGACGTTTATTCGGAGAAGCCCATGACCCATATGGTCAGCGAGGGCTTCGAGATGATCGCCGCGGCGCAAAAGAACAATCGCATCGTGCAGATTGGCAGCCAGCGCGCCAGCTCGGTCGTGTATGCCAAAGCCAAGGAGCTTATCACCCAGGGGGCGATCGGCGAGATTCACACGGTCGAAGGCGCGATGGGCCGCAATTCTCCGAACGGCGCGTGGCAATATCCGCCCCCGCCGGACCTCTCGCCGCAGAATCTGGATTGGGATACCTGGCTCGGCGCCACCCCCAAGATTCCCTTCAACCCGGTGCGCTTCGCGTGCTGGCGCTGCTGGCAGGCCTATGGGTCGGGCGTCGCCGGCGATCTGATGGTTCACCTCTTGACGGGCATCCACTATGTCGGCGGTGTCACGCAGCCTCCCGAGCGCGCCCGCGCCACCGGCGGAATTTTCCGATTCAAAGACGGCCGGGATGTTCCCGACGTTCACCACGTGCTCTACGACTACGCGCAATTCCCGGTGATAATCAAGCTCACCCTCACCTGCGAATTCCCTGAAACCACGAGGTTTTACGGAACGGGCGGCCTGCTCGAAATCGCCGACGGGAGTTTAACCCTGACCACGCAGGATGGCTCCGATCACGGCCCCGGCTGGTACTACAACAGCTTCCCCAAAACCCTTCGGGAGGATTACGCCAAGAAGTGGCACGTCGAAAACGATTCCCGCCTGGCGAAGTCCGGCACCGAGACCGTGGTCTTCCGCCCTCCCACCGGCTACGACGAAGGTTGGGCGCACATGCAGAATTTCTTCGACTCCGTACGCAGCCGGAAGCCGGTAATTGAGGACACCGTCTTCGGAAACAATACGGCAATCGCCTGCCACATGGCCAACGCCTCGTATTTCCAGAAGCGCATGGTTCAGTGGGATGGAATCGCCAAGGAGATTAGAAGCTGACATTTGATTCTTACAAAAATAAAGCCCCTCGGCTGTGCATGACCGAGGGGCTTGGAGACAAGGAGAGGAGGAATCCGTCCCGCACCGGCCCGCGCCGCGAAGCCCTGGGGGCAAGGTCAACTCGACGCGGATCCGATGCTCCAGCGGGACTCGTACAATAATTAAGCCAAGGGCCGGTTGCTGTCCAATCGATTCTCTTTATAGTAGCAATCAAAGAACCAGTCCGCAATTTGTCCGTTTTTATTTTTGGGGTCTGACCTATCGCGGTGCGATACAATCGGGAATCGACGCGAGCAGCTCCACCTTCCGGTTTGAAATGTATCTCCATTGGCCCTCGGGCTCGGGGGAAGGCGTACGGATCGAGAGGCTTGGCTCGCGCTGGCGAGGCCGATTCGGGATTACTTGATGAGTGAAGAACTGGCAGCCGAAGATTTGTTGGCTCGCGTTGCGCAACAACACGATGTGGGTGCGCTGAGCGAGCTTTATGACCGGTACGCCCCGTGTGTCTACGGACTGATCTCGCACATCCTTCCCTCGCGTGACAGCGCCGAGGAAGTTCTTCTGGAGGTGTTCGCCCGCCTCTGGAATGAGAGCTTGAGCCTGAGCCAGGAAGGCAGAAGTGTGGTGGCATGGTTGGTGGTCACGGCGCGTGAGGCCGCCGTGGATCGACTTCGCGCGCAGCGCATGAATGCGCCTGACGCCGGCTCGCAAGGTCTCCGCACAGACGGGGTAAAAGGATCGATCGCCCACACGCGAAAGTCCAAAGCTGCCGCCCTGGCGCCATCGGCGGCAAAATCACTCATCGGAAAATCTGAAGCGATAAAACCCCGTCCCGCTGATGGGGGAAGAACTCCGGCGGAGGGCCCCATTCCCATGGCTTGGTTGCCCCAACCCAAGGAAATCACTTTGATTGATGATCGCCTGGTACTGCTCCACAAAGTGATCGATCAGTTGCCCAAGCCGCAACGGCAGGCCCTGGAGCTTGCCGTGTTCGGAGGGCTCAGCGAATCCGAAATCGCCGTGGCGATGGGCGAACCCTTGGGCAAAGTACGAACCTCCTTGCGGGCCGCGGTGACATTTGTGAAACATTGCCGCCGGGCCGTGTGTGGAACATGGGCTGCCAACATTTAGAAGAACTTTACGAGCTGTGGTTGCTGGGCGCGATCTCGGAGCAGAGCTCCCTGGATCTCCGCGAGCACCTGGCGCGCGGGTGCCCGCATTGCCTGGGGCGCGTCCGCGAAGCCACGGAGACGGTGTACGTGCTGGGCCTCGCTTCCAAACCTGCTCGTCCCCATCCGCGCGTGAAATCGGAATTGCTTCGCCAGATTTCGCGGAAAGTTGCGCCTAACAGGTGATGATTGCCATCCTCGACAAACCAACCAGGTCTGCGGCGGGAACTGGGCCTGGTGCAGGCCACCGCGCTCGCCATCACCGACATGGTGGGCATCGGCCCGTACATCACCATCCCCCTTTTGCTCGCCACCATGGGCGGTCCGCAGGCGATGCTGGGCTGGGTGGTGGGGGCGGTGCTGGCCTTCTGCGATGGCCTGGTGTGGGCGGAGCTCGGCGCGGCGCTGCCCAAAGCCGGGGGCAGCTATAACTACCTGCGGGAAGCCTACGGACCGCATCGCATGGGCCGCTGGCTTTCCTTCCTGATGGTCTGGCAGATCATCTTTTCCGCCCCTCTCTCGGTGGCGAGCGGCAGCATCGGCTTCGCCAACTACCTTCACTATTTGGCGCCTCAGCTTACCGCCGGGGAAATCCGCGGGGTGGCGGCGGCGTTTCCGTTGCTGATCGTGGCGCTGCTTTACCGCCGCATCGGAGCACTCGGCAACCTCTCCGTGGTGCTGGTTGCGGGGGTGCTGTTGGGCTGCTTGTGGATTGCAATTTCCGGCGTTCCCCACTTAAGCGCCGCGCGCCTATTCGATTTTCCCCCTGGGGCTTTTCATCTGAACATGATCTTCTGGGTGGGGCTGGGCCACGCGACGCTTTACGCCCTCTACGATTACTTTGGCTATTACAACGTCTGTTACCTGGCCGAGGAGATCCGCAACCCGGGCCGGGTGATACCCCGCGCCATCATGTTTTCAATCCTCGCCGTGGCCGTGCTGTACATCATGATGACGGCTGCGTTCTTGAGCGTCATCCCCTGGCGCGAAGCCATCGAGAGCCGGTACATCGCCTCCGTTTACGTTCAAATATTGTTTGGAACCGCGGCGGGGAAGGTCATGACGGTGCTGCTTCTCTGGATCGCTTTTTCTTCCGTCTTCTCCTTGCTCCTGGGTTACTCGCGGATTCCTTACGCCGCCGCAATCGACGGCAATTTCTTTCCCGCGTTCGCGCGCCTGCATCCCAAGGGCAATTTCCCGCACATTTCGCTTATCACCCTAGGGCTGATCGCTTCCGTGTTCAGCCTGGGCCGCTTGAATGAAGTCATCGGCAGCCTGGTTGCCACCCGCGTGCTCATCCAATACCTTCCGCAAACCATCGGTTTCTTCCTGCTACGCCTCCGCTCACCGGATCTGCCTCGGCCCTTCAAAATGTGGTTCTACCCCGTCCCCGGAATCATCTCGATAGGCGGATGGGTCTACGTGCTGGTGACGGCAGCAGCGCGGTCCCTGATCTTTGCCTTCGCCATCCTCGCGGCGGGAACTGCAGCGTATATGGCCCGCGCGCGGGTGCGGCGAGAATGGCCGTTCCAGAGCGTTAGGTGGCAGGCAAAAAAAATCTGAACGGCCGGCGCAGGCCAGTCGTCATATCCCTGAGGGCTGTATGGCAGCGATGGGGCAGGTGATTTTGAGTCAAGCGCTCCTATCCGCGGACGCGAAGGATCGAGATTTCGAGGCCGCGGTCCGCGACCACGCCCGGCACGTCTACCGCGTTGCCCAAGCGGTGCTGAGGAACCATCACGATGCCGAGGACACCGTGCAGGAGACCTTCCTGCGCTTACTTCGACAGCAGCGAGGCTGGGCGGAGATTCGCAACCTGCGCGCTTGGCTGGCGAGGACGGCGTGGCGCGTGGCCCTGGATCGGCGCCGGCAGACGGTGGCGGTTTCGCTGGAAGATGCCGCCGGCGTGGTTGAAACCCTTCGCGCGGCGGGTGCGAGCGCGGAAGAGGTAGCTGCCCACTCTCAAATGCTGGCGCTCGTCGAACGGCTGATCGCCAGTTTGCCGAGGGAGCTGCGCGATCCTCTGACACTTTCCACGGTCGAGGAAATGACTTCCGCAGAAATTGGGGAAGTGCTGGGAATTCCCGAGGGTTCGGTGCGGCAACGGGTTTCCAGAGCGCGCGCTGTGTTGAGCGAGAAACTGGCGGAATTGTTGGAGAAACGTCGTGGACGATAAGGAAAAACGCTTCATCGATGAATTGCTCGATGCTTCCCTGCGGCATTACGCGGGGGGCGAGCCCCGGTCGGGATTGGAAGGCCGGGTCCTGGCCGGGGTGCGCGCCCGGCAGCAGGCGGCGCGCCGGCGGACGGCGTGGGCCTGGGCCGCGGGAATGGCAGCCGTTGCCGTGATGGTAACGCTGCTGGTGATTGCATGGCCTCGCCATCAACCCGCGCCAATGCCGCTGACCGCGAAAGCTCCGGCAAGGCTTTCTACGCCCGGAGTCGCCAAGAGCGCGCCGCCGGTGCAGCCGCCCGTGATTCACCGGACACGTCGCCCAGCCCAGCCGAGCAGGGTCGATACGCGCCCGCAGCAGTTTCCCACGCCTCGGCCGCTGAGCGAGCAGGAAAAGCTGCTGCTGGTATACGTCCAGTCGCTCCAAGGTTCATCCGCAGCTCCCACGCCGGATGCCGATCAAGATACCGAGCACTATCTGGATATTCCCCCACTCACCATCACGGCCATCAAGATCGAACCCCTCGCCCCACCAGAAAGTGGGGACGACAAGTAAGAACGGGGAGATTGGCCGACTCGGCGATTTCGGTGCGCCGCTCCGGCCAACACCCGACCGTCTCAAGGATCAGAGGAGGAAACTATGCGAAAGAGGATTGTTACGACCGTGGCACGGGCGTCCCGCCTGTGTCAAGTCATGGCCAGGATGGCCATCCCACATGCAATAGCGCTGGCTTTGGTCCTGACGTGCCTCACCTGCCTCCCGCGGGCTGCGGCTCAGGAACCCGCCAAGGAAGGTGAGACCCAAGTCAAACCCGCCGACTCGTACAAGGTGGAATTCACGGTGAATGAGTTGGACAAAGGGAAGAAGATCAATTCGCGCAGCTATTCCATGCAGATCCGAGCTGATGCGCCCCTCAAGTGGACCGACACGAAGCGACTTCGGGTGGGCAGCAAAGTCCCTTATTCAACAGGTACGGGATCCAACAGCTTTTCATATATGGATGTTGGGATGGACATTGACTGCCGCCTCTTGCCAATGGGGAACGGCAAAGTTGCGGTCGGCACTAACTGGGAGTACTCCAGTGTGGGGGGTGAGACGAGACAGGACACGCTGAACCCGGTGATTCGACATGTGCGGTCAGACGTGGAGGCCGTTGTGCCCCTGGACAAGCCCACGGTGATATCGGAAATGGACGACGTAGCTTCCACCAGCCGCTATGTGTTCGAAGTGATGGTCACGAAAATAACCCCGTAGTGATTGTCGCGGGGTGCGGGCCGCGGGGACGTTTACTGGAGCCCGCCGTCGAGCCCGCGCATCCGAATCCTGCGAAGCGGGATACCGTGAGCAGCTAAAGGCTCATGGGGTCCCGCCCCGCGGGATGCAACCTGCGGACCAGGCAGGCTTTCCCTGAAGTAGCAGATCCCCATTACGCGTGCTCTTGTTTTCAAATCTCTGCGCCTCCGCGTCTCTGCTTTGAAAATGGCTGTGCCGAAGGCACTTTGGAGTGCGGCCGCGAAGCTACCGCTTTGCCCCTTGCCCACCAAACGCATGAATCAAGGGCGGAAAGCGGCAGCTTCGCGGCCGCACTCCAAAGCGCTTCGCGCATTTTCATGCACAGTTGCGAGCCTAAGGCTCATGCGGAACTGCGGTGATAGAGATCTCGCGAGATTATTTCACAGCGTAGTTGTTGCACCGCCCCTTGCCTGCCATCGCCATTCTCGACTATAGTCCCCTTCAGGTTGGGGATGACTCGGGAGCAAAAACTCGAAGAACTTCGTCGGCGCCATGCGGCGGCGGAGGCGGGCGGTGGCGAGGAGCGGCGCGCCCGCGAGCACGCGGAGGGCAAACTCTCGGCGCACGAGCGGCTGCTGCTGCTTTTCGACGAAGGCAGCTTCGAGGAAATTGACAAGCTGGTCGAGCACCGCTGCCAGGACTTTGGCATGGCGGAGCAGCGCATTCCCGGCGATGGCGTGGTGAGCGGCTACGGGAAAATCAACGGCCGCTTGGCCTACGCCTTTGCGCAGGACTTCACGGTGTTTGGAGGCTCGCTGAGTGAGGCCAATGCCGCCAAAATCTGCAAAGTGATGGACCTGGCCATGAAGGTTGGCGCGCCGGTGATCGGCTTGAACGACTCGGGAGGCGCGCGCATCCAGGAGGGCGTGGCGTCACTGGCGGGCTACGCCGATATTTTCCTGCGCAACACGCTGGCTTCCGGCGTCATCCCCCAAATCTCCGCCATCATGGGACCGTGCGCGGGCGGGGCGGTCTATTCGCCGGCCATTACCGACTTCAACGTGATGGTCCAAAACTCCAGTTACATGTTTGTGACCGGGCCGGACGTCATCAAGACCGTCATGCACGAGGAGGTCAGCAAGGAGGAGCTGGGCGGCCCCCTGACCCACAACGCCACGAGCGGTGTGGCGCACTTCATGGCGCGCGACGACGCGGATTGCCTGGCGCTGATCCGCGAATTGCTAAGCTTCATGCCGCAGAACAACCAGGAGGACCCGCCCCGCGTCGCGAGCCGGGATCCCGTCGAGCGGCGGGACGAGGAACTCGACGCGCTGGTGCCCGTCGAGCCCGACCAGCCTTACGACATCAAGGACATTATCACGCGGGTTGTTGACGACGCTTACTTTGTGGAAGTTCACGAGCACTTCGCCAAGAACCTGGTGGTGGGATTCGCGCGCCTCGCCGGGCAAGCGGTGGGAATCGTGGCGAACCAGCCGGCCATCCTCGCCGGCTGCCTCGACATCAACGCCTCCGTCAAGGGCGCGCGCTTCGTGCGCTTCTGCGACGCTTTCAATATTCCGCTCATCACCTTCGAGGATGTGCCTGGATTCCTGCCCGGCACGCAGCAGGAATACGGCGGCATCATCCGTCACGGCGCAAAGCTGCTGTACGCCTTTGCGGAGGCCACCGTGCCCAAAATCACGCTCATCACCCGCAAGGCATACGGCGGCGCGTATTGCGTGATGGCTTCCAAGCACCTCCGCACGGATGTAAACCTGGCCTACCCGACCGCCGAGATCGCCGTCATGGGGCCGGAAGGCGCGGTGAATATCGTTTACCGGCGCGACCTGCAAAAGGCCGAAGACCCCGAGAAACTCCGCCGCGAGAAAGTGGACGAATTCCGCGAGCGTTTCGCCAATCCCTACATTGCCGCCGAACGTGGCTGGGTGGACGCCATCATCGAGCCCCACGACACCCGCCCCAAATTGATCGCCGCCCTGCGCATGCTGGAAGGCAAGTCCGACACCATGCCCCCCAAGAAGCATGGGAATATTCCGCTTTAATCAACGCCCACAACATGTGACTCCCTTTTGTTCATGACGTACTCGGGCAGACGCTGCCTGTTGGCCTCGGCGGAGGTTGGCGGCGTGGTGCTTGTGATCGACGCCAAGAATGAAAGTGTGGCACGATGGTATGCGAGCTATGGAGCTATGCCGCTGCTGGACGCACCGTTATCCCTGCTGCTGCCGCTCGCAACAATCGAGGCCGCGCTTAAGAAAGCGCGGAAATACTGAGAGCGTTCCTGACTTCCACCTGCCACGCCCACCGGTGTCGGGGTGTCGTGCAACTATGCAACGGTGGCAAGCCCCTTCTTCTCGACCAGCGATAGCAGCTTGAGCGAGGCCCCGGAAGGCCGCTTTTCGCCGCGCTCCCACTTGCTAACCAGGCTGCTCGTGACGTTCAGGTAGTTGGCGAAAACGCCTTGGCTGACGTGTTCTCTCTCCCGAATCGCCTTGATCTCTCGCGGCTTCAAGGGCCGGATGGGCGTAAGACAGGCAGCATCGAAACGCCGCATCGTTTGTTTGTCGATAACCCCACCATCGTGTAGGTCCTCCATCATTTCATGGATGGCCGCCATCGCATCGCTTCGGTACTTTTTGCTCATGGGTTTTTCACCTCCACAAAATCGCCTCTTTCTAACCGCACCGCCTCACGCAAGACCGCATCGGCAATCCTTTCCTCTCGGGTAAAGCGTTGAAACCACCTCGATATGAAGATTCGCATGAGTTGCGCCTAAATATATTCTATACCACTAGGTGCCATAGTTCAAGATCTCGCGTCCTACGGATCGACGCGGCTGCTCGGACTAGGTTCGGGCGGGGGGAAGTGCCGCCATTGCCGGTGAGCGAGCGGCGCAGGCTCCCCCTATCCTAGGCCAACGGCTCTTGAGCAAATCGATCCTCGGCCTCGCCGGGCTGGGAAGCGGGTATAATCAGCCAAAACGGGGAGGGTAAAGAAGTTCAGACAAAGGAGAAACCGTGTTCCGCAAGATTCTGATTGCCAATCGCGGCGAGATTGCCGTGCGCGTGATGCGCGCCTGCCGCGAGATGGACATCTGTACCGTAGCAGTGTTTTCCGATGTGGACCGCAAATCGCTGCACGTGCGCTACGCCGATGAAGCTTATCCGATCGGCCCCGCACCCTCCAAGGAAAGCTACCTGCGCATCGACCGGATCCTCGACGCCGCGCGCTGCGCCCGCGCGGAAGCGATTCACCCCGGTTACGGGTTTCTGGCTGAGAATCCCGATTTCGCGCGCGCCTGCGACGACGTGGGAGTTGTTTTCATCGGTCCTCCGTTGAGAGCCATGGAATTGATGGGTTCGAAGACCGCCTCCCGCCACGCGCTGCTCGAGGCCGGATTACCGGTGGTCCCCGGCGCGGATCGCAATCTCGAAAGCTTCGAGGAGGTTCAGTGTATCGCGGGGGAGATCGGCTACCCCGTGATGCTAAAAGCCTCGGCCGGTGGCGGCGGCAAGGGACTGCGCATGGTGCGTGAGGAATCCGAACTCGAATCCGCCTACCGGACGGCCCGCTCGGAGGCGCAAAACGCCTTCAACGATTCGGCGGTCTACCTGGAAAAGTATATTGAGCACCCCCGCCACGTGGAAATCCAGATTCTCGGTGACCGGCACGGCCACCTGATTCACCTGGGCGAGCGCGAGTGCTCGCTGCAACGGCGCCACCAGAAAGTGGTGGAGGAATGCCCTTCTCCCGCCGTGAATAGCGATCTGCGCCGGCGCATGGGCGAAACCGCGGTACGCATCGGCAAGCTGGCGGACTACTCAAACGCCGGAACGGTGGAGTTCCTTCTCGACCCCGAGGGAAATTTCTATTTTCTGGAAATGAATACGCGCTTGCAGGTGGAGCATCCGGTCACGGAGTTGGTGACGGGCATGGATTTGGTCAAAGAGCAAATCAGGATTGCGGCCGGCGAAAGACTCGCGTGGCGGCAGGAGGACGTGCGGATGCGCGGGGCGGCCATCGAGTGCCGCATTTATGCGGAAGACGCCGCCAACAACTTCTTCCCCTCTCCGGGGCTCATCGCGCGCTTGCAGGCGCCGGCCGGGCCGGGCATCCGGCGCGACAGCGGGGTATATGAAGGGTGGCACGTGCCGCTCGAATACGACCCGCTGCTCTCGAAACTCGCGGTGTGGGCTCCCGACCGCGCGGAGGCCCTGGCGCGGATGCGGCGGGCTTTGGGCGAATACGAGATTCAAGGCATCTGCACGAATATTCCCTTCTTCCGCCGCGTGCTGGAGCACCCGGATTTTGTAGCGGGGCGCCTGGACACCGGATTTATCGATCGGGTGTTGGCGGCAGGATTGATGGAGGAAGAGCCCCCGTCAGAAGAGGAGGAGCGGGTGGCCCTGCTCGCGGCGCTGCTGCACGTGGAGCGGAACGGCGGCGCGGAGCCGGCGGGCGCCACGGCCCGCAACGGATGGAAGCAGGCGGGACGGCGCGACTTACTCCACCGGCGCCCGGAGCGGGCCGGGGGGAGGTCCTGATGATATTCCACGCGCGGCTTCATTGCGGGGCCAAGGCGCTCGAGCAGGAAGTGGAATTGATGGCGCACGAAACCGCCAACGGCGTGCGGCGCTTCCGCATCGGCAGCCAAACCGCGGAGGCGCACTGCGAAGTAATTACTCCGGGGGTGTACTCGGTGCTGATGAATGGGCGGCCATACGAAGCCTACATCTCGAAACGCGCCGGCGATCCCCCGGGCGACGCCGGCCCCTTCAGCGTGGTGGTGGGGCTGCGGCGATACCTGGTGGAGTTGCGCGACCCGCGCCGGTGGCGGCGGACGGGGTCCTCCCTCGAGGCGGAGGGCCCGCAGGAAATCGTGGCGCCCATGCCGGGAAGGATTGTGAAGGTATTGGTGACCGAAGGGCAGGAAGTCCAGCGTAACCAGGGCCTGCTGGTGATCGAAGCCATGAAGATGCAGAATGAATTGCGCGCCCCGCGCGCCGGGCGCGTCGAGCGCGTCTACCTGGCGGAAGGCCGGGGCGTGGAGGCCGGAACGCGCTTACTGCGCCTGGTGTGAGGCAGGGGTTAGGGATTGGGGGTTAGGGTTTCTTGAAATAGCTATGTATGAATATGACATATACAATTCTCAATCCAATCTCGAGTTCGCTATTCACAATTCAGGATTCTCGATTCCGAACCCCTAACCCCCAACCCCTAGCTGGCGTTGGGTGGAACGCCGGCGGCTTTCACCACATCTACCGCCATGTGGTTGACCACATGCGAACGGTTGCGCAGCATTTCGATATAAGCAGCCTTGAGGAGTTGTTCCTTCTCGTTTCGCAACGTTTGCCGGATGGCGCTCTGCACGCGCAGGTCGGTAAGGGTATGCTGGCCGGCCTCCTCCACCCCCAGGAGCTTGAAGATATGGAAGCCGATATTGGATCGAATGGGGGGGGAAATCTGGCCGACTTTGAGGGAGTTCACAACCTGTTTCAGCGCCGCGTTGAGGCCGGAGGCGGGGATGAACCCCATGTCGCCACCGCCGGCCGCGGTGCTGGGGTCCTCGGAGTAATTCTGCGCGACCGTGGCAAAATCTTCGCCCCGCATCAGGCCTTCGTAAAGGGCCTGGATTTTGTGCTCGGCGGCGGCGGGAGTTTTGGCATCGTCATTTTTCAAGTTTCGAATCTCGGCATCCGGGCGGGGCGTCACCTGAATTTGAGCGATATGAAAGGTGGTCTCCGAAACATTGAAGTTGGCTTTGTTCTTCTGATAGTAAGCCGCGATTTCCGCGTCGGTAACGTTAATGTGTGATATGATATCTTTGTTAATAAGCTTCGTCAGAATAAGGTTTTCGCGGATCTCCCTGCGCAAGCCGTCGCTGTCCAGGCCCTGCTCCGCCAGTTTCTTCTGAAACTCTTCCGGGGAATAGGGGCTTTTCAATTCCCCCACCTTGGCGTCGATCTCCGCTTCCGAAGCCGTGATGCGCGAGTGGGAAGCGTGCATCACCAGGATTTGATTGTTGATGAGTTCGTTCAGAATATTAAGCTTGAAGCTCGCGGCTTCTTCGGGGGTGGCGGCGTCCGTGCCCTGGGTGGTGCGGCTGTGGTAGAGCCGTTCCACCTGCTCGTGATAAATGGGCTGGCCGTCGACTTCCGCCCAAACCTCCTGCCCGGGCGCGGGCTTGCGGGCACCGCACCCCGGCAGCAGGGTGAGGCCTGCCAGCAGCGTCAGTGCCGCCGCGGTCATCAGAGAATGAGAAGGATACCGTTTGTTCATGTCTTCATTGTAACCCCATGCGCATTCGCCGTGGGCAAAATTGCGGCCGTTCTGGTAGAATGAGAGTTGGTATTATTTCAGCTCGCGATTTCAGAAGGGGTGTAGCAATGGCTCGTACCTGCGACCTTTGCGGAAAAGGTCCGACGTTTGGAAATCACATCAGTCACGCGCATAATGTAACGAGGCGCCGTTGGAATCCTAACTTGCGGCGCGTGCACGCCCTCGTGCAGGGCGCGCGCAAGAGAATTTACGCCTGTGCGGCGTGCATTCGTTCGGGGAAAGTTATCAAAGTCAGCTAGCGCGGATTCCTCATCCCTCGACTTCGGCAATCAGCTCAATTTCCACGGACACATTGCGCGGCAGGCGCGCCACTTCGACGGTGGCGCGGGCCGGTGGGCAGTCAGTGAAGAAGCGCGCGTAAACCTCGTTCATCATGGCGAAGTCCGCCAAATCCTTCAGATAAACCGTGGCTTTCAAAACTTGCGCCAGGCTTGAACCCGCGGCCTCGAGAATGGCCGAAAGGTTCTGCAGCACGCGCGCGGTCTGCACGGCGGCGTCGCCTTCCACAATGTTTCCGGTTGCAGGGTCAAGGGGGATTTGCCCGGACAGGAAAAGCAGATTGCCGGAACGAATCGCTTGCGAATAAGGGCCGATGGCCGCGGGCGCCAAGGGGGTGGAAATGGCTTGTTTGCTCAAGGGATCCTCCGACGGTGAGAAATTCGGACTACGGCTGCGGAACGCGCTCGACGTGGTAGACGCCTTCGATTTTGCGCAGAGACGAAATGATCTTTTCCATGTGCTCGACATCCACAATGTCGACGGTAACGGTAATGTTGGCGCGGTTTTCGCCGGTGCGGGCCTCAATATTCTGAATATTTGAGTGTACCCCGGCGATGGCGGTGGTAACGTCCGCCAGCATGCCCTGGCGGTCTTCCGTCGACAGGGCCAGCTTGACGGGATAAAGGGCGTACTTGGGGCCCACCCACTCGACGTCAATACGCCGGTCCGCGTCATACAACAAGTTTTGGACGTTGGAGCAGTGCTTGGCATGCACGGCGATGCCCTTGCCGCGAGTGATATAGCCGAGGATTTCCTCACCGCGCACGGGATTGCAGCATTTGGCGCGATAGACCATCAGGTCATCGTGGCCATCCACCTGGATGGCCGAGCCGGACGGCACACCCAAGGCACGCTTGACGGAGCTTGCCAGGCGCGAAACGCGTGCGGGTTCGAGCGCGGCCGCGGGGGCCAGCTTGCCCAGCACTTGGCGCGCCGCATATTTTCCGTAGCCGATGCCGGCGTAAACATCATCGGCCAGCGCACAGCCGTAGTCACGCGCCACGCGGGCGTAATCATCATCAGTAAGCTTCTTCAAAGCGACATCGTACTTGCGCGCCTCCTTCTCCAGCAGCCGCTTGCCAATATCCAACGCCTGCTTGCGCTGCGCCACATTGATCCAGTGCTTGATTTTATTACGCGCGCGCGAAGTGTTCACGAGGCCCAGCCAGTCGCGGCTGGGAGCATGGCTCGCCTGGGTGGTGATTTCCACGATGTCGCCATTCCGCAAGTGGTACTTGAGCGGCACGATGCGGCCATTCACCTTGGTGCCTACGCAATGATGGCCGACCTCCGTGTGGATGGCGTAAGCGAAGTCGATCGGGGTGGCGTCGCGCGGCAAGACAATGACTTTTCCCTTTGGGGTAAAGGTGTAAACCTCCTCCGGGTAAAGGTCAATTTTTAGGGTGGAGAGGAATTCGCCGGGGTCGCGCATTTCCTGCTGCCACTCCACGAGGTGGCGCAGCCAGGCGAAGCGCTCTTCGTCCTGCTGGGTAAGCGGGTGGCCGTCCTTGTACTTCCAGTGCGCCGCAATGCCCTCCTCCGCGATGCGGTGCATTTCCTCGGTGCGAATCTGCAATTCAAAGGGCTGGCCGTGCGGGCCAATGACCGAAGTGTGCAGGGACTGATAGAAGTTGGGGCGCGGAATGGCGATGAAATCCTTAATGCGGCCGGGGACGGGGCGCCAGGTGTTGTGAATGATCCCCAGGGCGCCATAGCAGTTCTTGACGCTGTCGGTGATGATGCGTACGGCCAATAAATCATAAACCTGCTCGATGGGAATCTGTTGGCGGCGCAATTTCTGCCAGATGCTGTAGAGGCGCTTGATGCGGCCCTCGACCCGCGCCGGGATGTTCACCTCTTTCATTTTGGCTTCCACCTGGGCGCGCACCTCGGCCAGGAAGCTGTCACTGACCTTGCGCCGGCTCTCGATGGTGCGCTTCAGGTCTTCGAAGGCCTCGGGCTCCAGATGCCGGAAGGCCAGGTCCTCCAGCTCGCCGCGGACTTTTCCCATACCCAGGCGGTGAGCGATCGGGGCGTAGATTTCCAAGGTCTCGCGCGCGATAACTTGGCGGCGGTCGGGAGGGAGATACTCGAGGGTGCGCATGTTGTGCAGGCGGTCGGCAAGTTTCACCAGGACGACGCGAATGTCATCCACCATGGCCAGGACCATCTTGCGGAAATTTTCGGCCTGCTGTTCTTCCGGACTCCGAAGCTTGATGCGGCTGATCTTGGTGACGCCCTCGACGATGCGCGCCACTTCCGCGCCGAAATCCTGCTGCACCAACTCCGGCGTGGTATGCGTATCCTCGATCACGTCGTGCAACATACCCGCCGCCAGGCAAATGGGGTCCAGTTTCATGCCGGCGAGGATATGCACAACTTCCAGCGGATGGGAAATGAAGGGCTCGCCGGAAAGGCGCTTCTGGTGGGCATGTTGGGAGGCCGTGAATTCGTAAGCGCGGCGCAGCAGAGAGAGATCGTCCCCTGCCCGGTACGACTGCACTTCCCGAAGAATGTCTTCGAATTGGACCATACTCACCACTGATATTCTAACACCAGGCGATAGGCAGTGGGCAGTAGGCAGTGGACAGTAGGCACTTGAGTCCCAAAGGGGCGACCTAATCTAGCCCAGTAGATCGGGGTTAAACGGGCCTCGCAATTTCGGTGGCTGCGCCCCCAAGGGGCGGCCCCATATCAAGCCTGTCCAAATTAGCCTTTTCGCATCGTCTGATTCAAATCGGCGTTGGGAGCGCGGCACTCATTCGGGCCTCCCCGAAGGGGAGGAATATCATTAGGCGCGGGTGAAACCGGCGGAAACGGCGCGGCCGATGATTTACCAACCCCCAAAGGGGTTGAATGTGTTTGACGCCAAGTTGGTGGGAAGAATATTCGACCCCTTCGGGGTCGGAAACTCGATTTGTTGCGGGGTGCCCATCCGTGGGTTTCACCCACGGCTAATGATATTGTTCCCCTTCGGGGAACAACAGGGTCGAGAAGCATTTATGTTGGAGAATACCTGGTCCGTGGGTTTCCGCCTCGGCTAATGATATTGTTCCCCTTCGGGGAACAAAGCCGAGGCGGGGATTAGGAAACAAAAGGCCGGACTTGGTGTCGACCTCGTGGGTCGAGACAGGTCCGGCCATAAACGTCAGCGGAACAACTTTCGGACTATTGGGCGGGTGAAGATGCGGGAGCGGCTTCACTCGCGTTGGTGGCCGTTCCCCCCTTCCGAACCGCCAGCGCCTTATCCACCCAATTCTCCGCCTCTTTCAGGTCTGCCGTGCGAGTGTCATTATCCTCGTCGATCTCAGCCTTCTGACGGTACATCAGATTGAGATAGACCATTGAATCGGTGTCGTTCGGTTTGAGCTCAATGGCCTTTTGCAAATCTTTGATGCCTTCGTCAACGAGCGGCCCATTCTGTTCGGCGAGTCCCTTGCGGAGTTTTTCCGGGATCACCGGCAAGTCATTCGGATGGGCGGCGTCCTTGGCCATGTCGAGGCGATTATCCTTCCGCAGCATTTGGGCGCGCGGGAAGCATATCGCCCAGTCCAGCACGCCAATCCAGTAATAGGGCTCCGGATTGTTGGGTTCAATACTGATGCGGCGCTGGTTATACTGCTTCGCCTCGTCGAATTTCTTCATCTGGTAATACATCTGCGCAATGCTGGCGATGGCCGTAGTATTATTCGGATCCATCTTCAAGACATCCTGAAAGGCGTCGATGGCTTGTTGCGCGATCTGTTTATTTTCCTCGGACTCATTGCCCTGAACATATTGCTGTGCATACGCCGTCGCCAAATACAAGCGCGCGTTGAGCAAGCTGGGATCAAGGCGTACGGCCTCCTTAAAGTGCATGATGGCGAGCTGGAACTGGGCGTTCCGGTAATCTTGCACTCCTTTATTAAGGTGATCACGCGCCTTCAGCTTGTTGCAACCGCTGGCCGCAATCGCCAGCAGCAGCGCCCCACAGAGCAGGGCGAGATTATAGCGTTTCATCAGGGTTCCTCCCTCAACGGAAGCTAGTGGGAAACTAGGATCCTTGCTTACTGACCTTCCTCAATGGCCTTGGTAATCAGCCCGATCTTATCGATCCCAGCGCCTTTGGCGATGTCAATAACCTGTACGACCTGGCCGAAATCCACGTCCGGGTCACCCTTCACGAACATGATCCGTTCGTTACGGGTTTTGAAAATGTCCTCCAGCCGGGCGCCGAGTTCGCCGATCGAGACGGGGTCCTGGTTGATTCTAAGGTGCCCCCGTGCGTCGACGCTGACCACGATCGTCTGGTTTATGACATTCTGATCCGGCGCCTTGTCCTTACTGGGTTGAGGAACGAGCGCGTCGAGTCCTTTGGGTGTCAAGGGTGTGATCACCATGAAAATGATGAGCAGCACCAATAACACATCGATGAGCGGGGTGACATTCATGTCCACCAAGGGACCTTTCTTGCCACCCCCTACGGCCATAGCCATAGTACTACCCTCCTTCGGGTAAAGCGAGCCGAGCCCAGCGTAGAGCAGCCGCGACTATTCGGGCGTCGTGGGCAGGCGGCGCTCGACCCGCTTTTCAGTCTCCAGCCCCAGCGAGTCCACTCCCGCGGCCCGGATATTGTCCACGACACTAACGACCACGCCATACTTGGCGCCGGTGTCAGCTTTGACGTAGACGGTCTTATCCAGCTTGTTGGAAATCCCGTCCTTCACCTTCTGGGTGATTTCGTCCATACGGATGGGATCCGTGTGCAAATAGATCTTACCGTCCCGTGAGATCGCCAACACGACCGCGTCTTCTTTATCGGCATCCTGCATGTCGCGGGTGTTGGTGGCTTTCGCCATATTCACACTGAAGTCTTTTTGCAACATCGGCGTAATCACCATGAAGATGATCAGCAGGACCAACATCACATCCACCATGGGGGTTACGTTGATTTCCGAAACAGCCCCAAGCGAAGTCCATTTTCTGGCCATTTACTTCTTCCCCCGCGACGAGCGCTTGATGAAATAGTCGATCAACTCCGAGGAGGAGTTGTCCATCTCGACGTCGAAAGATTCGATCTTGGTGGTGAAATAGTTGTAAATCCACACGGCCGGGATGGCGACGAACAGGCCGAAAGCGGTGGTGACGAGGGCTTCGGAAATACCGCCTGCCACGGCCGCGAGTCCGGTCGTTTTGCTGCCGGCAATTCCCTGGAACGCGTGGATGATGCCCAGCACGGTCCCGAACAGACCGACGAAGGGCGCCGTGGAACCGATGGTGGCCAGGGTGGAAACCCCGCGCTTCAATTCGGCGTGCACGATGGCCGCAGCCCGTTCCAGAGCCCGTTTGGACGCTTCGATGGTCTCACCGGAGATTTCCGTCGACACTTGATGCGCCTGGAACTCCTGCAGGCCCGCCGTGACCACTTTCGCCAAGTGGCTCCGTTTGTTCTGCTCGGCGATCGAAATCGCTTCGTCAATTTTCCCGTCCTTCAGCGCACCCGCCACGGCCGGGGCGAAAACCCGCGACTGCTTGCGAGCGGAGCTGAAAGCAATCCAACGGTCGATCATGACGCCAATGGACCAAGCCGACATGATGAGCAGCACAATCACCACGGCGCGGGCCGGCCACCCCATTGAACGCCACATGGCAAGTGGGTCCCAACTCGTCCCCGCTTCTTCCTGTAACCACAGACCTAAGGTCATAAGGTATGTCGCTAACATAGTGTAGTTTTCCCTCCTCAAAAATTACCAGAATCTTCTGGTTATTCCGTAGTGGGTCCGTGGGCAGTAGCGGCGGCCGCTGACCGCCGGAATCCCTGGCACCGCAAGCCGGCGTCCAGAGACCGCCGCTACAAAAACCTGACGGACCAACTACTGGTTATTCGGCCAACGTGAAATTCACGTCGATCTCGGTAGCCACCTCCACCGCATCGCCGTTCAGCATGGTGGGTTGATAGCGCCAGCGCTGCACGGCTTCCATTGCCGCTTTGACCAGCAGCGGGTGGCCGGAGATGACTTTCAAATCTTGAATCGTGCCATCCTTACTAATGATCGCGTCCAGGCGCACCGTACCCTGAATGCGCGCCATCTTGGCGAGCGGGGGATACTCGGGCTTCGGCTGGAAGATCAACCTCGCCGATTCCACCTGGCCACCCACCCGGATGCGCTTGGGAGCTTGCGGTGTGGGGGGAGGCGGGGGCGGAGGAGTGGCCTGCGAAAGCACCCCGCCGATCACGCCGCCCAGTACACCACCGAACGATCCTCCCGGCACGCCGCCCGGAACGCCCCCGACCACGCCCACGGCGGCGGGAGGCGGCTCATTCTCGGTCTTGGCAATCGTCCTGGGAATGACCGTGGGGGCGCGCATCATATCTTCGGCGCTGACCCGATGGATGACGCGGGGAGGTGGGGCGGCCGCAGGCGGCGGAGGTGGCGGAGGCGGAGGCGGAGGCGCCGCCAGGAAGGTCATCAACTGTGCCTTGGGCAGGGCCTCCGTGTAAATCAGCGGGAACAGCACCAACACCCCGACGATGATAACCTCAAAAATATAAGCGATGGGAAGGGTGGCGCGCTGCCAGTCGCCCGTCTTAGCCGCGCTGTACATCAGATAGATGATAAATCCCACCAGAGGCAGGAAAAAGTTGACGGCGAACCACACATAGCGGTTGAACCCGTGGCGTTTGCAATCCGCCAGGACATAGCAGAGGATTAAGGCAAAGCCTGTAATAACCACGGCCACAATCGCCGATTGGGTCACGATGACCTTCGTCTCGTTCGCCGAGACCATGGGCAGGATAATGTACCCTGCCAGGAAGACGACCGCGCCAATCACGATCGAGATCAGCCAATGTATGCCTCTCAACACTGGCGCCCTCTCAACCGAGGACTCCAGCAAGCTATCCTCAAACATGGATTATCGCCTCCTCAAGAACTCCGCGCGATGGGGCCAGGGCCCCGGCAAAGGGACCGAGCCGGCACGCGCTCAAGCTACCTTGACCCTTGCACCCACTGCACCTTTGGCCAAACGCTGGTAAAAATAGACCACGATCGGGCTGGCAATAAAGATCGATGAATAGGTGCCAATGATCACTCCCACCACCAGGCAAAAAGCGAACCCGTGGATGACTTCGCCTCCGAACAGGAATAGGGAGAGCACCGCCAGAAAGGTCAGGCCCGAGGTCAGGATGGTCCGGCTGAGAGTCTGGTTAATACTGTGATCGACGAGCTTCGAGAATTCCGGGCGTTTGGTCGCATGGACGTTCTCACGGATTCGATCGAAGACCACGATCGTATCGTTCATGGAGTAGCCCACCAGGGTCAGCAGGGCCGCGATGACCGTCAGAGTAATTTCCTTATTCAGCAGGGAAAAAAATCCGAGCGTAATAATCACATCATGGAATGTTGCCACCACGGCGGCGACGCCATAGATTAGCTCAAAACGAAACCAAATGTAAATCAACATTGCGCCCAGGCCCGCCAGCGTAACGAAGAGGGCTTGGCGGCGCAAGTCGGACCCCACCTTTGGCCCCACGATTTTGGTGTCGGTGACGGCATAGGTGGACAGGTAAAAGTCCTTCGCCAGGGCCGAAATGATCCCCGGGGTCGCACCCGGCACGTTGTGCAGATCGTTAAAATCCCCCAGCAGACCGCTGCGCGGGGGAGCATTCCGGTAATTGACCAGGGCATCGGCAAGATCGCGATAGGTTTTGGTGGCGACTTCCAACCCTTTTGCCCCCGCGCCCAGGGGATCCTCGGCCGTCAGGTGGTCCGCCACGGTCTGCGGGCTGGCGTTGTTGAAATCTGACTTTCCCTCGGGACCCTTACCATAAAGATTCGAGAGGCCGGTGACCACCGCCTGCTTGCCGGTATCGAGGGCCGTGGTGGAGGTGGTGGTCTGAAGGTCGAGCCCGATGATCACCGCGTGATCGCTGGGCGGCCCATATCCTTGAATGGTAGCGTTCCGCAAACCCGCGCGGTCCAATTCCCCACGGAGGGCATCGACATTGGGGGATTGGGCAAACTTCACGGTCACCACCGTTCCGCCGCGGAAGTCAATCCCGTAAACCAATCCATGGTGCAAGATCATGGAGATTATCCCCGTCATTGCCAGGGCCAAAGAGAGAGAGATGAAATACCACTTTATTCCCATCCAGTCAATCTTTGGTTCGTGGAAAAACTCCATGCGCCCCCTTCACACTCCTGCACTCTACTTGACACCGCAGCGACACGGCAAGTTCCACAAAATTCGCTGACGATTCGCTGACAGCCGACAGCTAACAGTCCACAGTAAAAAAGCCCGCAAATCGGGTCGTTCTTTTCTTCTTGCCGGTCGTCACATCAACTCACGGCCTGCGCGAGCACCACCGAAACTTGGCGCTTGCCGTTGGCTGTAAGCTGTCGGCTGTGAGCTGTCAGCTATGCGCTCAGATACTCAGCGCCGCGCCTTTTTCCCGATGCGTAAGGCCGTAATCAAAAATCACCCTTGAGACGAAAACCGAGGTAAACAAGTTGGCCAGCAAGCCGATCGTCAAAGTGACGGCAAAACCGCGAATCGGCCCCGTCCCGAAGGCAAAGAGAATTGCCGCCGAAACGATGGTGGTAACGTGGGTGTCAATAATCGTGCGAAAAGCTTGCTCGAAACCCGCGGCGACCGCCGCCCCGACGGCCTTGCCAAGGCGCAATTCCTCCCGAATCCTCTCAAAGATGAGCACGTTCGAGTCCACACCCATACCGACCGTCAAGATGACTCCCGCGATGCCCGGCAGGGTTAGAACCGCGCCGATATAGCCCATCGCCGCGACCAGAATAAGCAGATTCAGCGTTAGAGCGAGGTCGGCGTTTATTCCCGCGCCGCGATAATAAACCAACATGAAGCCCATCACTGCGACTAAGCCCACAATCGAGGCGACGATGCCGTGGCGGATCGAATCGGCGCCCAGCGACGGACCCACGACCTCCTCCGAGAGGGGTGTGATCGTGGCGGGCAGGGCGCCGGACTTCAACACCAACGCCAAGTCATTGGCCGACTGGGGAGTGAAATTCCCCCCCTCGATGACCCCGCGGTCCGTAATCTGGCCGTGAATGACCGGGGCGGTGAAAACCCGATTGTCCAGCACAATGGCCAGCAATTTGCCGATGTTGGCGCCGGTCACGCGGCCAAAGCGCTCGGCCCCATCGCGGTTCAGTGTGAAGTCCACATCAGGCCGCCCGGAGGAATCATGGGAGGGGTCAGCTCCGGTCAAATCGCGCCCCGTGACCGCCGCAATGCGGTTCAATACATACCAGACTTCATTCCCACTTTCGCTACCCGGCAACAGTTCGGTATCCGGAGGCAGCACTCCGCCATGCTGAGCGAGGGCCGCTTCACGGGAAGGATACGGCCCGTCCTGCACGAGCTTAAACTCCAGCATGGCGGTCTTTTGGATGATGTCTTGAACGCGGGTCGGGTCGTCCACCCCCGGCAACTGCAGGACGAGTTCGAAATCGCCCTGGCCGTACTCGGAAATCGTCGATTCCGCGACTCCCAGCGCGTTGACGCGGCGGTTAATTGTGTCCATCGCCTGCATCAGCGCCTGGTTGCGCATGGTTGCGGCCGAACTGGCCTTCAGGACCAACATCCGAGCGGTCTCATCCCCGGGGACCCGGACCAAGTCCCAGTCGGAGTACTGATTGGTCGCGATGGTCTGTAAGTCCGCTGACCTTTCCGGGGGAATACCTTTGATCAGGATCCGATGAATGGGAGGCTTCTCGGTCTTGTCGTCGTCCGATTGGATATCCGCGTAAGAAATGCTCTTGGCCTTCAGTTCATCCTTTAACCGCTCGAGCGCCTCGTCGGAGGTAATGTTAACGGCGTCCTCCACCTGCACCTGCAATATCTCGTTGGTTCCACCACTCAGGTCCAACCCCAAGTGGATGCGGGTGTGGAGATTCTCCTTGAGCTCCTTGACATTCCTGGGAAAGCCGATGATTCCCACAAGGCATGCTACGACGACCACGAGAATAACAATCACCCGGCTCCGAATCTTGGTTTCCATTTAATGAACTTCCTCAGCAGACCCTTCTACTTTTTCCCTTTTCCCCCGGACTCCTGCTTGCTCGAATCCGACTCCCCTTCGGTCACGAGCCCGGTAATGGCCGACCGCGCCAAGTCAACCTTGACCTGGTTGGCGATCTGCAACTGCACCGTGCCATCCCGGAAGCCGATGATCGTACCGTAAATGCCGCCGCTGGTCACTACACGATCCCCCGTCTTCAGGTTGGCGAGCAATTCCTGGAGCTTCTTGCGCTGCTTCGATTGCGGCGCCAAGACCAGAAAATACCAGATGGCGAAGAGGGGGGCGAAAAAGAAAAGCAACTGCGTCAGCGCCCCCGACAGGCCAGGGTCCGCCGCCAAGAGAATAGGATGTACGAAGTGGTAGTCGATCAAGGCCGAGCCGTAGTCTCAGGGATTAGGATGAGAAACCCGCCTGCCAAGCACGAGTCTTCTCGGTTCGGGCTTTCCGGATTCGCTTCGGGTATGTACCGCCGTCCCTTCGGACGGCACCTGCCGGGCTAAAGCCCGGCGCTACACCGGCGCTACAGATGTGAGCGCACCCTACCGTGGAACTCCGCGAACTCTCCAAACAGGAGAGACTGCCTGATTCTGCCCATGGTGTCAAGGTAAAAGTGGAGGTTGTGATGGGTGGCCAGGATCGCTCCCAACATTTCGCCGGTCACAAAAAGGTGGCGCAGGTAGCGGCGCGAATAACGCCGGCAAACATCGCAGGTGCAGGACGGGTCAAGAGGGCTGTCATCCCGCGCATAGCGCGCGTTCTTAAGACTGACCTTGCCCTCGGAGGTGAAGGCGCAGGCGTTGCGGGCGTTGCGGGTGGGCAGGACGCAATCGAACATGTCGATACCCCGGGCCACGCCTTCCAGCAGGTCTTCCGGTGTGCCCACCCCCATCAGGTAACGTGGCCGGTGGCGCGGCAGGAGTTCCGCCGTGAACTCCGCCGTGTCATACATTTCCGACTTGGGCTCACCGACGGCGAGTCCCCCCACGGCGTAGCCCTCGAAATCCAAGTCCAGCAACGCCTCGGCGCTCTGGCGGCGCAATGCCTTGTCCGTCCCTCCTTGCACGATGGCGAAAAGAGCGGGATACGGGACACGGGACACGGGACACGGGATACGGGACGCGGGATTCGGGACGCGGGATTCGGGATTCGCGTTTCGGGCTCCAGGACTCGCGGTTCGGAATCCGGAATCTGTAATCTGGAATCCTGAATTCGGGGCCGGGGTTTCGGCTCCCGAATCGCCAATTCCCGAACCCGAACCCCGGTTCTCAAGACCCGAGTCCCGTATCCCGTGCCCCGTGTCCCGTGTCCCGTGTCCCGAGTCCTGGATCCCGTCCCCCGTGTCCCGTGTCCCGTGTCCCGTATCCCGCGCCAACGCCTCCTTCGCCCGCTGGGCCCAGCGGGTCGTCAGACTTACCGCGCGCTCGAGCGTTTCATGGCTGGCTGGGTACTCGACGCATTCGTCAAGGCACATCATAATATCCGGCCCCAAGGCCAATTGGATTTCCACGGCGCGCTCGGGGGAGAGAAAATGCGACGAGCCATCCAGGTGCGAACGGAACCACACGCCGTCCTCGGTGACGCGGCCCAGGGACTTCAGGCTCATGACCTGAAAACCGCCGCTGTCGGTCAGGATCGGGTGGGGCCAAGACATGAAACGATGCAGGCCGCCTGCCTCGCGAATCAATTCGTGGCCGGGACGAAGATAGAGATGATAGGTGTTACCCAGCAGGATCTGCACTCCCAGCGCTTCCAACTCATCCTGCGTCATGCCCTTCACCGTTCCGCCGGTGCCGACAGGCATAAAGACGGGGGTTTCAATCACGCCATGCGGGGTGTGTAATAAACCCGCGCGCGCACGCGTGACCTTGTCTTCCGCAAGGATTTCAAACTTGATGGGCATGAAACTTGTGGATTGCTGCAAGCTTGCTCTGGCTGCTTCGGAGCATGGGCGAAAAGACGATGGCAAATCGCAAGTTCATGAACAACTGCCGATAGAGGTGCGCCGTCGCGGGCATTGTTCAAACCCTCACCAGATGTCGCCCCTGCGGGGCTCAGCACCCGTTCTCCTGCATTCTTTCCCACGGCTGGCTCGCCGTGGGCCACATGATATCGCCACTACCGTGGCTCAGACTTTGCCCCGCGCGCTTATCCTACCGCTCTGCACCGGCTCGCCCCCCTGCCGGCTACCCCATCATTGCGGCAATGCCCGCGTGCACCAGCACGAGGACTATCCAAATCCCGAGGTAAGTAAGGAAAATCGGAACCGTTTTAACTTTTTTCCCCGTGGCGGCGGAAAGCCCTATGGAGCACAGGATCAGGGCCCACACCCGGAAAACGTCGAAGGAACTGGCAATCACGTAAAGCGCCTTTGAGGTTTCCCGCTGGTTGAGGAAGAATCCCACCGTGGTGGGCATGGGGTTATTCGGATTGAATTGCTCCGGGTCGCCCATTAAGATCACGACCAAGCCCAGAACCACCTCCACAAGGAGAACCAGATTGGCGTAGCAGATCACCGAAAAGCACGTCTTGAAATTCGCCGTCGCTCCAAAGAGGACATTGACAATGAAAAGGCCCACCGCCGCGATGATGAGCAGGAAAATGGGCGCGCCCAAGACGCCCATCACACGCATGGTGATGGCCGTGAATGTGGTGGCCCTGGCAACTGCCTGATCCACTTGCTCGGGGGTCATCTTGGCAGCCTGGCCGCCGACCTCGAGCGACTGCCGGATAATGCGCCCGGCGCCAATCTTGTCGAGCATGGCTTCGATGACCACGATGGACCCCACAATCGACACGATGAGGGGCGCGAGGAAATCCGGCCGGCGCACGATCGAATCGAATGCCCGTCCCGGTGAGATGAACATTCCGAGCGCCCGGCTCAGGAAAGAATCCGCCGGCTGCTCTTCTGGCTTTGGAGGCGCAATCGTTGTCTCACCCATGATTCACTCCTTATGGAATTGAGCGGTTCTCGCGGGGTCGAAGCGGCCACACGTGCCGATGCGCTTTGACGCAGGACGGTGCGGTCCTTTCCTTCAGCGCTGAAAATATCAACTCCTTGGAACGGAAGCAAGTCCTTTTCTGCAACCGGCGCACTCTATCCCGGGGAATGGCTGGCAATCCTCTGGCGTATGAATTTCGAGACGCGAATTTCGGGAGACACAAATTTCAGACACGGCCCAGTCTTCAGGTGCCCATAGAACTATCGCGGAGCGTGGTAGAATAGCCTTGAGGGAAACGGATGGCTACAAAAGCCGGCATGACCTGGGAAGAGTTTCTCACCGCAGGCAAAGAGGGGCAGCGGTGGGAGTACGTCGATGGGGAGGTCGTGTTCATGACGCCGGTTTTTCGACCGCACGGCAAGACCAACGTCAAACTGGACTATGAGCTTGTGGCTTTCACTCGCGAGCACCCCGAGTGGATTGCTTACGGAACGGATACGGCTTTTACCATGGCGAGCGGCAACTGGCGCTGCCCGGACGCTGCCCTGGTGCGGAAAGAACGCGACGACGCTGCTGACCCCCAGGGACCAACCCCCTTCGCTCCCGACCTAGCTTTTGAGATTTTATCGCCCAGCGACACAGGAAGCGAAATGCAAAGCAAGCGCCAGGATTACTACGAGAGCAAGGTCATTCAGGTGTGGCTTGACCCGCAACGTAAGACCGCGGAGGTCATCTCGCCCGCCCGGCCCGCCCAGCATTTTCGCGCCACTCAAGTCTTGACTCTTCCAGAGCTTCCGGACTTCCGCTTGGATCTTAACGGTTTGTTTGCCTGACCCCCCCGCCCAGAGAGCCAGCGGGTAGCGGGGAGCGCACCGGTACGCCCGGAGTCACTGCTAGCCCGATGGATGGCCTTTCAAATGTAGCACCCAATCCAGCCGAAGACCCAAAGCACCGCCCCACCGTAGAGCAGCAAAGGCTCCAGGAACGCGCGCACCGTGACGAGGATCGGAAAATCAAGGGTAGGCCAGGGCCCATAGCCGCCCCAGTAAACCTTAATGAGCAGCCCCAGGACGATCATGGTAAGCGCCCGGCTTCGAATCACCTTGCCGCGCTCGGGGCCGATCCAGTAGGTTCGGGGTTGGTAAACGGTGCCGCCCGTCGCCAAAAAGGAATTCTCGCACTTGCGGCAGAGGGCGGCATTGTCATAATTGGAGTAGCCACAATATGGGCAGTTTTTCATGGGAGCGGCCTCCCGCGACAGGACTGGGTCCGGCTTGTGGCAGTGGTGTCATTTGCTGTGGCACGGCCGTCTTGGCCGTGACCATTCACGGGCGGGACGCCCGTGCCACTCCCCGGGGCGGGAGGATTACTCCCGCGCGGT
>CAVQYM010000004.1:0-252649 GCA_963718175.1 uncultured Acidobacteriota bacterium | reverse complement strand
ATCCCAAACAGGTGGTGGCTGTAAAAGACCACGTGCTCAAGTGCCGCGCCCAGGAGCTGAAGGAACAGGAATTCCTCTTAAGAGCGGACAGTTGAAACCCGATCAATCTCCGGACGAAGAGGAAGAAGACAGCGAAGAGAAAACCAGGAAAGTCGTGCAGGAGATCAGGGCAGTTTTTGGACTCGGACCAAAACCCGAGCGCAAGGTAAGCGATTCGCAGCCGCCGGTCGGCATTCAGCAACAAACCGAGGGTCAGGATCAAGACCCCCAGGCCCAAACCGAGGCTTGTACGGGTGGGGCTTGCCCTACCCCTGAGAGTTTGGACATCTTCCCTCTCTCCCAAGGGGGCGAGGCGCTAGATTAGCGGACGGCGGGGTCCCGAAGGGACCCAAGGTCATTAGCCGTAGGTGAAACCTACGGAAAGATGCCGCGCAAAATCAGGTGGCGACCCCCAGGGGTCGAATATTCGACCCCTGCGGGGCCGGACAACATCCGGCAAGGTCCGCTTCGGGTCCGTAGGTTCCACCTACGGCTAATGATCTTCATGCCCTTCGGGCATGAGGCCAGGCTTTCATGGCGAATTAAGAACTCAGGGGCAGGGCAAGCCCTACCCCTACGCGAGACCGAGACACATGACCGACACCATTGACAAGGTCCCCTTCTATTACGACTCGATTCCGGTCCTTCCTTACCAGGAACGGTGGATTCGCGACGATTCCCAACTGAAGGTTGCGGTCTGGAGCCGGCAGAGCGGCAAAAGCTTCGCCGCCGCTTTTCGCGCGGTGATCAAGTGCGTGGAAGAGCGCACCCCAGTACATCATCCTTTCCAAGGGCGAGCGGCAATCGCGCATGTTCATGGAGAAGGTTCAGGACTTCTGCGTGGTGTTCAAGAAACTGAAGAAATTGCGCACCTTCGTAATGGCGCCGAGACGGACGACAAAACCATGGAAGTCTATTTCCCCCACAATGGTTCGCGCATCATCGGCCTGCCGGCCAATCCCGACACGGCGCGGGGCTATTGGGGAACATTGTGCTGGATGAGTTCGCCTTCCATGGCGACGCGCGCCGGATCTATGCCGCCTGCTTTCCCATTATCACGCGCGGGTACTCCATTGAGGTTATTTCCACGCCCAATGGGACGACAGGGAAGTTTTACGAGATTGCGAAGGAAGCGGGACTCGTAGGGAGGCAGGTAGGCAGGTCGGCAGGTTGGCAGATCGGAGATGGAGCGATTCCCACTGCCCAATGCCCGCTGCCGGATGCCCGCCTTTCTACTGCCCATCTGCTCACCTCACCATCTGCCCCTTTGTGGTCCGGCCATAACGTGGACATCTACGATGCCGTAGCATGGGCTTGCCAGCGAATATCCGCTGCTTCGCTCCGGGTGCGATGACGAAGAAACCTGGCTGCAGGAATACGGCTGCCAGTTCCTCTCGGATGCGCAGAGCAATACGCTGAAACCAGTAACAGGCAAAGCCACGTATTGCTGCCTGCTTTACGTCACTTATGACGTCACTCCCAGCCTTCATGCCGGCGCGAATGCCCTGGGAGTGATGCTCGGTGAAGGCTGGTACAAGTCTCGCGCCCTGTTGTTGCAGTTGAACATCGAGTTGGCCAGCGGCAAGCAGATGAGCATCACCAGCGGCCCCGCCTGGAAAGCCCAGAATGGCCCCATCACCAGTGATGGTGTTTGGGAGGGCGAGGTCTACGACGCCCGGCTGGAAACCCCGGGCTGGGACATGCCGGGGTTTGACGACTCGAGTTGGAAGGCGGCGCCCATCGTAAAAGCGCCGGGCGGCGTGCTCTCTGCTCAGATGATGCCGCCCATTCGCGTCATTGACTCCATCGTCCCCCTGGCGATGACCAACCCGCGGCCCGGCATGTATGTGTACGACATGGGCCAGAACATCAGCGGTTGGGCGGAGCTTTACGTGCACGGCCCACGCGGCACGGAAGTCCAGATGCGTTTTGCCGAGCTGCTTTATGACGATGGCGCCATCAATCGCGAGAATCTGGATTTTGCCAAATCGCGTGACGTCTACATCCTCAGCGGGGAGGGCGAAGAGACCTTCCATCCGCATTTCACCTATCACGGCTTCCGCTACGTGGAGGTCACCGGCTTTCCGGGAACGCCGAGTCTCGATTCTCTGCGCGGCCGCGTGGTGCATACGGCCGTCGAACCCACCGGGAACATCATGACCTCCAAACCCCTGTTGAACCAGATTCATAAGATGATTCGCTGGTCGGACTTGACCAACCTGTTTAGCGTTCCCACCGACTGCGACCAGCGCGACGAGCGCCAGGGTTGGATGGGCGACGCCCAGACCAGCGCGGAAGGCATGACGCTGAACTTCGACATGGCGGCGTTCTTCACCAACTTCGTGCGGGATATCCAGGACGTGCAGGGCCCGGACGGCACGGTTACCGACACCGTTCCCAATTATTTCACCGCCAGCGGCGAGCCGGGTTTTGGGCGCCGGCCCGCCGATCCCGCTTGGGGCACGGCTTACCCCACGATTTGTTGGACTCTCTACGAGCAGTACGGCGACCGGCGCATTCTGGAAGACAACTACGAGGGGCTGAAGAAGTACGTGGAGTTTCTCCGCACCCGCGCCCCCGACAACGTTTTGCGCTATAGCTGGTACGGCGATTGGGTGGCGATTGAAAAGACTCCCGGTGAGTTGGTTTCTGACTTCTACTACTATCATGACACGCTCTTGCTCTCCGAGATGGCGGGCGTCCTGGGCAAATCCGCCGATGTGGCCACCTACACGCAACTTGCCGCCCAGATCAAGGACGCTTTCAACCACGAGTTCTTTGACGCCAAGACCCACAACTACGCGAATGGCACCCAGACGGCCAACGCCCTGGCGCTGTACATGGATTTGGCGCCCAGCGATCACCGCGGCGAGGTAGAGAGCAATTTGGTCGATAATATTGTTTATGGCCATAATACGCACCTGACAACAGGCTTCATCGGCCTCCGCTACGTCATGCCCGTGCTCACCAACTCCCACAACGACGAGGTGATCACGGCGGCAGGCAACTCCGACCTGGCCTACGATCCGCCACCCAGACGACCTACCCAAGTTGGGGTTACATGATCGCGAAGGGCGCCACGACGCTCTGGGAGCTCTGGCAAGAGAGAGCTGGCCCCGCGATGAATTCGCGCGACCACCACATGATGGGCAGCGTCGATGCGTGGCTGTACGAGGCCCTGGGAGGGATCAACGCGGACGCCGACAATCCGGGGTACCGACATATCCGTATTGAGCCGCAAATCGTGCGCGATTTGAAATGGCTGAGCTCGACCGTCGGTACGATGCGGGGGGACATCACCTCCTCCTGGACCCATTCGCCCGGCAATGTGACCCTCGATGTGGATATCCCCGTCAACAGCGCGGCCAGCGTGTCGATTCTTTCCGACGTCGAGATGACGGAAATTGTGATCCGGGAGGGTGACCAGGTGGTTTGGGAGAAAAGCCATTTCGTGCCCGGCCGGCCGGGCATCAGCGCCGCGAAACAGGATCGAAACCGTTTTACCTTTGAAGTTGGCTCGGGACATTATGCATTCCGATTGACGGGTAAATGAGAAAGCCGCGGCGAGCGGTCCGCCATTCCCCTCGCGTCTTCCGCCGAAAGCACGCGGGACTCGATTCCCAACTGCCAGCCACTGCCGATGTAGCTCCAATGGTTGCAGAGGGTGATGCAAACACCCTCTGCGCCCGCGGCCGCCAAGGCCGCAAAGTCACCCGCCGGGGGTAGCAATGCTGCGGTGACACCACCCCCACGCTGAGCATTACGCAGTCCCTACGCGTGATATGATGCTTTCTCATGATTTTTGTTAAGTCCATTTGTTTTCATCAACATCGTGGAGAGAATACTCTAACTCGTTTGTTTTCATGAATATCGTGGAGAGGCGAAAAACGGGCATTTTTTCTGTATTTGTTTTCAATAACTTATGGAATTTCTGCCTCATTTTTAATTCCCCTTTTTTTAACGACCCTGTCCATTGCGAAATAAGTTAAATCTTTTATTTTCAATGACATCAATTTCCGCAAGGATTTCACGATTCACCGATAACCCCTTTTGTTTCTGACACATCGTGGAGAGGCGCGCTCCCCTTTTCTTCCCGGCTCCTCTTATCTCAAGCTAACTGTCTTTATTTGAGTGAGATAAAGACTTAAGACATTCTTACTCTAAACGGCTAACCCCTTTTTTTTCTGACACATCGTGGAGAGCCGCGGCGATCGGGCTGTCGGCTGTCGAATGATTTTCGATTTTCGATTGCCGATTTTGGATTTCTGATTTGCAACTTTCGATCTTTCCTCCGGGCGTCCCGGTGAGGGGACCGCGTTCCGCCCGCGTCTCTACTAGGCTAATCACGAGCCCATGGGTCCTGTCAAGAGAATTCCGCGCCGTTTTCCTACCGGTAGGAAAAGATCTTACAATGTGGCTTCACTTTTCCTACCGGCAGGAAAACCGGAGTCGCGGGCTTCCGATATTCAACCCGTTTTGCCTTGACATCCCCGCCTGCGGGTGGGAGTATCTCGCCAATCAGCCTAGCTCAATGGCAAGGCCGAGAGGGAGGGCGTAATGACAGCCTGTGCCCACTCCCGTCTTGCGCTGCACACGCTCCCAAGGTGCGCTGCGGGGTTGGCTGCCCGCTTCCTCCTCACGGCCTCAGTCCAGCAACAAATCACAACTTCATTTTCAAGGAGGGATAATCGTGCGACGAATCACCATTCTGCTGTTCCTATCAGTGTTCTGCTTTGCTACGGCAATGCAGGCACAGGCTCCGGCCCCCAAGCCGGACCCCGAGGTCAAGAAGTTGCATGCCGACCTAGGCCATTGGACGTACGAAGGAGAATACAAGCCTGGACCGTTAGGACCGGGCGGTAAGTTCGCTGGCGAGGATGACGGTCAGATGATTCTCGGGGGGTTCTTTTTCCAGGGCCGGTGGACGGAAAAGGGACCTACTGGAGAGGGGCGGGGGCTTGAGCTCGACGGGTACGACCCCGTGAACAAAAACTTTTCCAGTGAGCTCTATTTTGATGACGGAAGCAGATTCTCAGGGACACTAACCATTGCCGGGAACACATGGACCTATGGAGGCAAGATGGTCATGGCGGGCAAGCAGTATCAGTTCAAAGGGACTTTTGTACTTGCGCCTGATTTGGCGACCGGGACCTACAAAACCGAAATCTCGCCCGATGGCAAGACGTGGACAACTTCCAGCGAGTCTAAATGGACCAAGTCCCAGTCCGCCCCGAAGAAGTAGCTGGCCGCTGCCGGGACGAATCAGAGGCGGCGGGGCCGCCTTGCCGAAGGCGGCCCCAGCCCCGCAACAGAATCACGACTTCATCTCAAGGTGGCTCATCGTGAAACGAATCAGCATTATGCTGTTCCTATTAGTGTTCTGCTTTCCTACGGTCATGCAGGCCCAAGCACCGCCTCCGAAGCCCGACCCCGAGATGAAGAAGCTGCATGTCTGGGTGGGCCATTGGACGTACGAAGAAGAGGACAAGCCCGGACCGTGGGGTCCTGGCGGCAAAGCCACTGGCGAATATGTCGGTCAAATGATTCTCGGAGGGTCTTTTTTCCAGGGCCAGTATAAAGATAAAGGAGGGCAGGCTCTTGAGGTATGCGGATACGACCCGGTGAACAAGGAGTTTGACCAAGACCTGTACTGGAGCGACGGAACCAGATTATCAGGCGTACTAACCGTAAGTGGAAACACATGGACGTGGACAGGGAAGCGTGTCGTTGGTGGAAAACAGTATCTGGCTAAGTCACAGATGATATTTGCACCGGACTTGATGAGCGCCACGGAGAGGGGCAAAATTTCCTCCGATGGCAAGACGTGGACTCCTTTCTACGAGGGCAAATACACCAAGGTCCAGCCCGCCCCGAAGAAGTGACCGACAGCCGACAGGACGAGACGGGAACGGTGGGGCCGCCTTGCCGAAGGCGGCCCCGGTCCCGCAACAAGATCACGACTTCGTTTTCGAGGAGGCATCATGCAACGAATCAGTCTTTTGCTGTTCGTTCTCGTCGTTTTCTTCCCCATGACCATGCAGGCCCAAGCACCGCCTCCGAAGCCCGACCCCGAGGTCAAGAAGCTGCACGCCGGCCTGGGCCATTGGACATACGAGGGAGAGGCCAAGCCGGGACCGGGCTGCCTCGGTGGCAAGTTTACCGGCGAAATGACCTGTCAGATGATTCTAGGAGGGTTCTTTCGCCAGTGTTGGTTTACGGAAAAGGAGCCTGACGGAGAGTTTCGGTTTCTTGAGATTGACGGGTACGACCCAGTGAACAAGAACTTCACCCATGACGGCTACACTGAGGACGGAAGCAGAGGCTCCTCGGTACTAACCATCACTGGGGACACATGGACCCGTGTAGGAAAGTGGGTCAGCGAAGGAAAGCAGTATGAGTACAAGGGGACCTTTACGTTTGCTCCCGATTTGGCGAGCGGGACCTTCAAGGACGAACTCTCACTCGATGGCAAGACATGGACGACCTGCGAGGAGTCTAGATATACGAAGGTCCAGCCCGCTCCGAAGAAGTAGATGAAAGCTTGGGGAACGACACAAAAGCCGTGGGGGCACGCTGTCGAATGGTGCCATGGGCGGGGGAATGCTCCGGCTCCGCAGTTTTCTCGTCAATCGCCGGAACCCTCTTTTGAGCGGTTCATCTCCGCGGGGTGGCGCATAAATTGATTCTCTTGTATGCGCCACCCAACGTAAGCCAAGAATTCCAAATTATCAAACCACGCCCGACGCGGTTGTATGGATAGATGCGCACTAGCTACGTCCAATAGCTGCGGTCGAGCGAACGGTACTGAATGGCTTCCGACACGTGCGCGTTTTGGAGATCTTCCGCGCCCTCCAAGTCGGCGATGGTGCGCGCCACTTTCAGAATGCGGTCATGGGCGCGCGCGGATAGGCCCAGGCGATTCATGGCGCTTTCCAGCATGCGCTCGCTGTCGGGTGCGATGTTACAGTACTTGCGGATTTGCCGCGAGCTCATTTGGGCGTTGCAGTAAATCTTCTCGCCCTGGAAGCGTTCGAGTTGGCGTTCCCGCGTCTTGATGACGCGGGTACGAATGGCGTCGGAGGTTTCGCCGCCTGCCTCCTGGCGCAATTCCTGAAAGCGCACGGCGGGCATATCAATATGAATGTCGATGCGGTCGAGCAGCGGCCCGGAAATTTTCGAAACATAGCGCTGGATGAGCGGCGGTGTGCAGGTACACTCGCGCGAAGGGTCATTAAAGAATCCGCACGGGCAGGGATTCATGGCCGCCGCCAGCATGAAGCGCGCGGGGAAAGTCAGGGTCATGGAGGCGCGGGCGATGGTGACCATACCGTCTTCCAACGGTTGCCGCATCACTTCCAGCACGTTACGCTGGAATTCCGGCAGCTCATCGAGAAACAGCACGCCGTTGTGCGCCAGGCTCACTTCGCCCGGGCGGGGAATGACGCCGCCGCCAATCAAGCCGGCGTCGGAAATGGTGTGGTGGGGCGAGCGGTAGGGGCGGACGCCCATCAACCCCGCGCCTGACTCCAGAACTCCGGCGACGCTGTGAATTTTGGTGGTCTGGATCGCCTCGTCGAAAGTCAGCGGGGGCAGGATGGTGGGAATGCGTTTGGCCAGCATGGTTTTGCCCGCGCCGGGCGGCCCGATCATAAGAATGTTGTGGCCGCCGGCCGTGGCCACCTCGATGGCGCGTTTGGCGTGGAGTTGGCCTTTGACGTCGCGAAAATCCACCGCGTACTGGCAGGCCTGCGCCAGCATGGCGGCGGTGTTGACGTGTACGGGCTTGAACTCGCGCGTTTCGTTAATGAAGTCCAGCGCCTCGGGCAGCGAGCGCAGGCCGAAAACTTGCACGTCCTGCACCACGGCCGCTTCCGCGGCGTTTTCCTGTGGCAGCACCAGTTTGCGCAAACCTTTCTGCCGCGCCATGCTGGCGATGGAGAGCGCGCCTTTGATGGGCCGCAGGCTGCCGTCGAGCGACAGTTCGCCGAGGAAGAGAATATCTTTCAATTCGGTCTTCAGCAGCGCGCCCGTCGTGCCCAGAATCCCCAGGGCGATGGGCAGATCGAATCCCGAGCCTTCCTTCTTCACGTCCGCGGGCGCCAGGTTCACGGTGATGTTTTGCCAGGGAAATTGCAGACCGCAGTTGTTGATGGCGGACCTGATGCGTTCGCTGCTTTCGCGCACGGCCGCATCCGGCAGGCCCACGGTCAAGAACAAGCCCTTGCCGGCGGTGACGTCAACTTCCACTTCCACCGGGTAGGCGTCAATACCAAAGACAGAGGCGCTTAAAGTTTTAAAGAGCATGAGGACAACTCACTGCGGGAATTCATGCGAGGTAAGAAGGCCAGGACGCGATCCCGTGCGCGCCCATTTACCGGCGAGTCCTGCAAGGGCGGTTATTATACCAGAGGTAACGAGGCCGTGGGCAGCAATGAAATTCCAAGGGGCCGGTAAGAGTTACGTTGATGGCCCAAAATACCGCCACTCCCGCACTTGCTTTTAAGCCACAATTCGGGCAATGGGTAGGCCCTATTGCAAATCCTGGGAGGCGGTGCTAGCATTTGATTGTGACTTTAAGGTTACAACCCACGCGCCGATAGAGAGAGTGGAAGCCAGGCCGCGCCGCATCGCGCATTACGTTGCAGCCGACGGGAGTTGCCCTTTCCAAGAATGGATGCGGGCCGCTCGCAGACGCCCTATACATGCCAAGATCATGCAGAGGCTTGACAGGGTCGCTCGTGGGAATTTTGGAAGATGTAAAAGCGTTGGAGAGGGAGTTTTCGAATTAATCATAGATTTTGGTCCAGGTTACCGAGTTTATTTTGGTCAAGACGGAGACCTTGTATTGATTCTCTGCGTTGGACATAAGGGGACTCAAGACGAGGATATCAAGTCGGCAAAGCAGTACTGGGGAGACTACAATGCCTAAGAGGACGTTGGATCACCACGCCTGGCTAATGGAGGAACTCAAAGATCAGGCAACGGCCTCCAATTATCTAAATGAAGCACTCAACGACTCCCCGGAGATGTTTCTACAAGCTCTTCGAAATGTAGGTGAGGCACGAAGAATGTCAATCGTTGCAAGTAAAGCGGGCGTTCGGAGAGAGAGTCTTTACAGAACTCTTTCGAAGCGCGGAAATCCTAAGCTCAATACTTTGCGTGCGGTATTGCGTGTGTTAGGCCTAGGGATCAAGGTCTACCCGACGAGTGCCCCCTATTCCTCTTCTCCTCCACCGAAAGTCTCGATAACTCGCCCTTATCGACAGAAGTTATCGAATTCGCCAAGGGGCAAGACCTTACACTAAATGCGGGCTCGGAATGACAGCGCAAGCGACGCCGGATCCGAATCACGTACCCCCTACTTTTTAATAGGCGCCGGGACGGAATCTTGATGCGACGAAAAACCATCCACGTTCTGAATGGGCTCGCGGTTTTGGGGCTGGTGTTCGGGCTTAGCCGGGTTTCCTTCACGCAATCGCCGAACCCGGATCGCCTTGCGGGGCCGATTGCCGGATCCTCGCCGGTCTGGCTGGAGGGCAACCGCCGGTCCATTTTCCAACCGGAGAATGATCAGGGCGCGGCGCCGGACTCGCTCCGGCTGGAAAACATCACCCTGACGTTCAAGCTCACGGCGGAGCAGCAGGCTGATCTCGCGGCATTGCTCGAGCAACAACAGGACCGCTCATCGCCCCTCTATCATCACTGGCTGACGCCGGAGCAGTTCGCGGATCGTTTCGGGTTGAGCCCGGGCGATATCGCCAAGGTCGCCGCCTGGTTGCAGTCGCAGGGATTCACCATGACCCAAACGGCCCGCAGCCGCCTCTGGGTCAGCTTCTCCGGCGCCGCCGGGCAGGTGCAATCCGCCTTTCACACGGAGATTCATTATTACTCCGTGAACGGCAAATCGTATTACGCCAACGCGTCGGAGCCTGCCGTGCCCGCCGCGCTTGCCGACGTGGTGCTGGGGTTTCGCGCGCTTGACAACTACGGTCCTAAGCCGCGCAGCGCCTTTCGCCAGGTGGACGCGGGTCCCAACCCCGACTTCACTTCCAACCTCAGCGGTAAGGATTTTGTGGCACCCGCGGATTTCGCCATCATTTATGACGTGAACGCCCTTTACAATGAAACTACACCCATTGACGGCACCGGGCAGTCCATCGCGGTGATGGGGCAGACGGACCTTTACACCGACGGTACCGGGCCGGCGAGTGATGTCACCAAATTCCGCAGCGTCTCAAATCTCCCCGCGAATCCCCCCGTGGTCAAGCTGGTTCCTGGCTTAGCCGATCCGGGGGTCGTCACTGCGGATATCCAAGAGGCCAGCTTGGATGTGGAATGGGCAGGCGCCGTGGCCAAAAACGCCACCATAATTTATGTAAATGGCGGGGCTGGGGGCGTCTATTCCCAAGCACTCCCCTATGCCATTGACAATACGTTGGCGCCGGTGATTACCGTCAGCTATGGCAATTGCGAAGCCAACTGGAGCGCTGCGGATATGGCGACTCTTGCGACGCTTGGCCAACAGGCGAATTCGCAAGGGCAGACCATTGTGGCCGCGGCGGGCGATTCCGGCGCGGCAGATTGTGACGGGTCGACCTCGCCAACTACGGTTATTACCTCTGCCACGCATGGGTTGGCGGTGGATTTCCCCGCCAGTTCCCCTTACGTGACCGCGATGGGCGGGAGCGAATTCTCAGAAGGGGCGGGGAATTATTGGCTCACGGCCCCCAATGGGGTGGACGTTCCCACTTCCGCTCTTTTCTATATCCCCGAGATGGCCTGGAACGATACGTCAGCCACGAATGGTCTGTTGGCAGGGGGCGGGGGAGTAAGCACCACGATTCCCAAGCCCTCGTGGCAAACCGGGACCGGCGTTCCCAGCGACGGCTTCCGGGACGTTCCGGACCTTTCCTTGAACGCCTCCCCCGCCCATGACGGCTACTTGACCTGTGTTCAGGGGAGTTGCGTCAACGGATTTCGCAACCCCAACAATCCTACTGTCCCCAATGCCCTCACCGTGGTCGGTGGAACCTCCGCGGCCGTCCCCACCTTCGGGGGAATTGTCGCCCTTATCAATCAGCAGTACCCGAATACGCCACCGGGCCAGGGCAACATTAACCCCATCCTTTATTCCATGGCCGCCACGTCGCCCGCGGCGTTCCACGACATCACCACCGGCAACAACCAGGTGCCTTGCACAGGGGGGACTCCGGATTGTCCCGCCAGCGCCCCGTTTCAGATCGGCTATACCGCCGGGGTCGGCTATGATCAGGCGACCGGTCTGGGGTCGGTCGATGCCTATAACCTGGTCACGGCGTGGGGCTCATCGGGGGCGGGGAACCTGCCGGCGCCGACCCTGACCGCTCCGGCCATTGGGCTGGCGGGCGTAGGGCTTTCGCCCACCTTTACCTGGACGGCGGTCACGGGCGCCGCCGGTTACCGAATCCTGGTTGCATCCAGTCCCACCCTGCTCACCACCAACCCTACGTTAGCGGCCTGTAGCGGTTGCACGATTCTCGATGTGACCAGCGGGAACAGCCCGACTACCTACACTCCGACGGCGAATTTGGCCACAAACACCCTCTATTACTGGGAGGTACAGGCCCTGGAGCCCTCCACCAGCAGCGGAACTGCGGCCTGGTCAAACGTTTTCGTCTTCAGCACCGGCACTCCGGATTTCAGTCTTAGTGTTTCACCCGACACTCTCACGGTGGCCCCCGGCAGCAGCGGCACATCCACCCTCACCTTAACCCCTATCGACAATTTTCTGCCGGCGAATGCGACCCTTACTTGTAGCGTAGCCAGCACGCTCTCCGGAGTTACCTGCACGGTCGGCACCCTGAGCGGCAACAACACCGCGACCGTCACCATAGCCGCTTCCTCAACCGCGACGACCTATCCGGCCTTGCCCCGGAATCCTCGCTTCGGCGGATGGTGGTGGGCAGGCGTCGCCTTGCTTGGCTTCCTGCTGATCTCCCTGTCCCGACGGCGCCAGAGTGGTGTCCCAGCCCCCATGTGGAACTTGCGGCATGTGGCGCTCGGCGCGATTCTCGCGGCCCTATTGCTGGCCAGCCTCAGTTGTGGCGGGGGTGGCGGCGGTACACCCCCCCCGCAAGCTGAATCGGGGACCGTCACCATAACCGGCACATCCACCAGCGTCACCCCCCACAGCGTGCAGATTTCCGTGTCGGTGAGCTGATACTTCGGGTGACTTGTAGACCGGCCCGCTGCCGGAGATGTTTTTCGCAGAGGCACCTGGAATGTGTCCCGACAAGGTCGGAAGGGGGCAATTCTTTAGATCGCCCCGACTCGTCGGATCGCCAGCCCGCCGGCGCCGGAAGAATCGGCTTGGTTCCACCCTGACCTGTTTCTGCCGGCTTCAGTTTAACTCCCCACATGACAAATAACTCACGGCTGGACCTCAGCCGGTGCAGGGTTTGTCTCGGTCTCCGGAGTGGGTGCCTTCGCCGCGGCGCCCGCTCCCGGCCTCGTCAAGAGGAACATGGCCCGCCCGCTGACTTCCTCATCGAATGCCACCCCGCCTCCCTCGAAGGCCAGCCTAATTCCTTCCAGTGGGTGCTCGGGAGGCACTTTGCCGATGGCGCAGTTAACTTGCAGCGTCGCGTTTTTCGATAACCCTCGTATCGGTAAGAGGCGGATGCGGAAAACGGCCAGACCTCCTGCCGGCATGGATCCAGAGAACATTCGCATATGCATGGGGCCGAACTGTGGGGGACCCAAGGTCTGGCCTCCACGCATGAGCGCACCCGGCGCGATCCCGTACGAATCAAAGCTCACGAGCTCACTCGCGATCCAGACACCCGTCTCGAGCACCATTCCGTCGGTGGACTTGTGGGTGAAAGTTCCGGCTGCCGTGACCGACTTGCTTTGCGTGGTGAGCGTGCCGGCGCCGCTCATCTCGTAGCTGTCACCATTGGCTGACTTGACCAGCGCCGGGCAAGTGGTGGAGTCACCGGAATTGCAAAGAAATCCCGCGCCCACCAGGAAGGTGTAATGAGCGGAGCTGCTTTGGGCCAGGGCCGGACCAGCGCCCAGCAATATGGCTAAGCCCGACACGGCCACGCACGTGAAAATGAGGGTCGAAAATGCATTCTGGTTAGACATGACTTCCTCCCCTGCGGTGGCGCCCGGTGGCAACCTGGGTGACGGTACAGCCAACCTGAGCGGCTGTGCCGCCTGTTATGAAAATGCTCCCCTCCTGCTTAACGAACCTCACTTAGGACGGAACTGCACGGCGGCTACACATTCGTTCGCGCACAGCCCGCCACCGTACGTCCCCGTCGCAATCCCGAGCTCGTTCACCTTGAATGCGAGGCTCCAATCCCCCGGGAAGCCGAGTGATTGAACGGAAGTGGGGTCCTTCGTAGTCCAGCGCACGGCAACGAAGTTATAGTCCTTATCCCAGCTAGCGCCTACGATCTCACCGAGGTCGTTGATGCCCTCCGCGGTGTCGCCTTGCGGCAAACCCCACAGATTTGGCAACAAAGTCAGTTTATAGGTCCGCCTCTGGGAGTCGACGGGCTGCCAAAGCGAGCTATAGCCATGCGCCCAATCTAGCGAGAGGACATCACCCACCATTTCACCCTTCTCATTGATGTCACCCACGATGGCAACGTCGGGCCAATCTTTGGAACCGGGAAGCTCGATCAATTCCCAGCCTTTTCCACCCTGGACGGGGTTCCAGAGGGCAGCGACTTCGAAGCCGCCATCGTTATAGACGGCGCCCGCCAGTTGCCCGAGATTATTCACGCTATTCACGTAGCCGTAAGGGAATCCGTTGGGGGTCTCGAGGGCATGGATCTTCCAGCTTACAGCCAGCCGGCCCGAATTCCACGCGATGTCCGGTGTCCAAACGACGGGATAATAACCGGGCGTCTCGCCCCAGACGGAGCCCGCGACCAACGTTCCGAGTTTGTTCACAGCCGCCGCTATGCTGTTATTGCGGCCAAGTCTGGGGAGTGCCCCGAGATCAGTTCTTTCCGACTTTCCCGTCCAGACGAAGCCGTGCACATAGCCCTGGCTCGTCGCGGCGTAGCCCACGATCAGGCCCGTGTCCGAGATCAGCGGCCAAGCGAACCATCCCTGATAGGCGCCTAATCCACCGAGGTCGAACCACTGCCCCGCATGGGAACCAAATAGTTCGGTCTTGAAAAGATGGTTGTCTCCGTCAGCGGCATTGCCTTGCGCAACCACAACGCCGAAATCGTTAATGCCCCCCGCCTCGGCCCAGGTTCCATTCGAGTATGTGCCGAGGTCCCAGACTTTGACGTTTTGAGCCCAGGTCCCTGGTGCGCTGAAGATCAGCAGCACGACCACCCCAAACATCATGCTGAATAATTTACGCATAAACTCGCCTCCAAGGATTGAGAGATTAGTGATGCTTCTTCGTTTCGTGCTTAAATGGCTAGCCCAGACTTGTTTTTGAAGTCTGCGGCCTTTGTCTTCCCCAGGTACGAACCGCAGAGTTACAGAACAACTCTGCCCTACCTTGCTGCGGCGCTAAAAAAATGTCGACGCTCTCCAAATCGGGTGACCCAGCTTGTCGATTACCGCGCATTGCGGCGTGGGCAGGGTGCCCTCCAGCGGTGAAGGTATATTACAGACCGTAGCCAGACCGCCGCGGAACGGCCCCAAGGACAACACGCCAGGGATGCGGATCACCATATTGCCGGTTTGGTCCATGTAGCCGTCGAAACGTCCACGCACTGCCGCAAGCCCTTCGTGATACGAGCCAGCTTCCCTGAGACTATTCGCCTTGTCGGCAACCGGTTGTCCTAAGGGAGTCAGAAACGTCCAGCCGCCCAGTTGGAAAGCTGGTGCGTCGAAAAGCCCACCCGTGTCTTTGTCCTCCAGCGGCTTGCCCAGGCCGTCTGTCGCAATCCATGCTGCGGCTGCCAGCCCTCCGGAAAACTCCTCCATCTTCCCCCAGTCCGGCGTGATGGCCAATTTGCCGGAGGTGTAAACCGCGCCCCACTTACGGTCGAGGCACACCGGCGCCAGTCCGCCGGAAAATCCTTTGGCATCATCAAATTGCGCAGGAATGGTCATCTTCCCCGTGCGGTCAATAAAGCCGACATTCTTGTGTCCCGCGGCCCACGGGACCGCGGCTCCATGGTCCTTTGCAATGATTTCCAGCACCGGATCGCTGGGGCCCTCGAATGCCGCTGCGGCGAGTCCCTGCGAGAAACCATCGGCACGAGTAAACTGGTACGGGATCGCGAGTGCACCGCCCCGATCGATATAGCCGTACAAGCCTCTCTTGTCCAGCACCGCAGCCAGTTCTTCGTGGAAGTCGTCTGCTAAGGCGTATTGCAGTGGAATGGCAAGCTTTCCCGTACGGTCAATGTAGCCGCAGAGCTCCATGCATACGGCAGCCCGTCCCTCAGAGAAATCGGAGGCCCGCTTGTACTGTGGCGGAACAATGAACTTGCCTTCCTGGTTGACGTAACCCCACTTCCCATAGCCCGATTGCGCCGATTCCACGCTGACGGCTGCCAGCCCCTCGGAAAACTCACCCGCCTTCTGAAAGCTGATGGGAATGACCACCCGGCCCGTGCCGTCGATGTAGCCGTAGAGTTTCGCATCTTGGACGCGGTAGGGCAGGTTCGGCTCGGTCTGCTGGGCCGTTGCAGATGCGGCTGCGACGCCGAGAAACACCACGCAAAGAATTTTCACCAGAGTCTCCTTCATCACTCCTCCTTTTCATCGCTCCCTGGAAATCCCCCAGCCTCGCGAACCGCGGTACGCTCCAGAAACCAGAGCAAGGATTCCAGGTAAGAGATGAACGCGAAAGTGGGCCACCCGGCCCAGTCTTGTGCTCCGTGGCCAACGCCAGTCTCCGACCCGTCCAAGACCGCAAACGTCGGGGCATCGGCTTTACTTGTCTTGACTGGAAACCTGTCCGGATTTGTCGACAGTTACTGCTTTCCCGGAAAGAACAGCCACGGCCACACCCTGGGAAAATGAGTCCGCGTCCTCAAACTGAGGTTTAATAACAATTTCCCCTGTCTTGTTGATGTAACCGTATTTGTAGCCCTTCAATACTACGGCCATTCCCTCTGAGAAGGGGAAGGCCTTATCGAATTTGGCTTCGACGACAAGGAGTCCATCCTTGTTGATATACCCCCAGTGCGTGATGCGCACCAGTGCCTTCCCCCATTTCCTCCCTTCTCCGACCGCAACTGCCGCCAGCCCCTCGGAGAAATCCGTCGCCTCGTCAAATCTGGGAGGGACCACCCATTTTCCGGACTTGTCGATATAGCCCCAGCGGGCTTCGGGGGGGAGAGATATTTCCTGGCGCCATGCTCCTTGTCCTCATCTTGCCCGTCATAGGCAATTCCTACGGCTGCCACTCCTTCTTTAAACCAGTGGGCCTCAATGAATTGAGGCTGTATCACCCATGCGCCTTTCGTATCGATGTATCCCCATTTTTGGGGAGACTGCCCATCGAGCGTCACCCACGCCAGACCTTCGGAGAAATCCCCGGCCTGAGCAAACTCCGGCTTAACTGCGATTGCACGTGTTCTGTCAATGTAGCCATACTTTCCATTGATCTTCACTCGTGCCAGGCCGTCGAAGAATTCCCAACCGACATCATCAAACTGCGGCTTGACTGCGAATGCACCTGTTCTGTCAATGTACCCATACTTCCCCTTGATCTCCACCAGTGCCAGGCCGTCGTCGAATGACCGGGCAGCCTCGAACTGTGGATTGATGGTGATTGCACCGGTGGTGTCAAGGTAGCCATACTTCCCATTGATCTTCACCGCTGCCAGGCCGTCGGCAAATGACGGGGCATCCTCGAACTGTGGACTGACTACGAATGCACCTGTGGTGTTAATGAAGCCAAACTTCCCATTGATCCTCACCAGTGCCAGGCCATCGACAAATGGCCCGGCAAAATCGAATTGAGGTTGGATGACGGTGCTTCCACTTTCGTCCTCGAACCCCCATTTGTCATGTAAATTGAACCGTTTCAGAGCGCCGCGCTCATCCCTAAAGTGCTCAGTATGAAGAATTCTGTCTTTCTCCTTTCTCTCGGCGATTGCCTTGTCCAGGCCCGGCTCGAGACGCCAAACCGACCCGACGCTGTGGACATACCATTGGGTGCCCCCCACCATTTCACGCTGTTCGCATATGATTCTATGGACTTCCACTTGATGTGGGCTGGGGATATAGCTCGTTTCCCAATCCGTTTCCGCTCTCGAAGAAAGGCATCTCCCGTCCCTGGCTTTTCCTCGGAATTGTAGAGAATTATTCTCTTGCTGCGTCACCATGTCGCCTCCGCAAGATGCGGCCATATCAAGGAGTTTTGGTGTGAGATCTTTCTGACCTCGAGCGTTAACCGAACGTCGTTGCTCCTCTTCGGAAATTTTGTCTCCCCAAAAGGTTTCGAGGTTGTTTTCCACTGTGACCGTCGCTATCAAAAAGTATCCTTTTTGCTTCAAAGAATCGGCGGATTCCTGAGTGACTGTTGCCGGAGACGACCGGGCACTAAACTTGTCGTTTTCGAACGGTCCTTCGGGGTGACATTGTGGGTGCAGCGACGTAGCGGCACAGACGATACCGAGACACAGAAAGCAGAACTTCAGTGTGTAATGTCCGTTCATTTCTCCTCCCTAAATGATTGTTTGCGGCTCCGCCGCGCTACGCTACCTTGCTTGCCTGTTTTAACGATGAGCCTCAGGCAGGTAGTGGATCAGAGTTATCCCGCTCCCAGCGGGATTACTGTGCGGACCTTTCTCATTGCACGGTAATGAACAGGTCGAGATTTCGATTTTGAGAGCCGCAGAGGAAGGCTAACGGCGCCTGCCCTGCGCTCGCTTAATCCGCCGCCGGAGTCCGTCCACAGGACGCAACCTCACCCCACCCGCGTCGTCTTGTTCGCGCCTACGAGGCCCAGCATCCCGATGCCCAGCATCGCGATGCCTAGCAGGATCAGACTTGACGGCTCAGGTACGGTGGCTAGATTCGGGCTGAACCCGAAACTAAAGTAGTCTGCCAGCGGAAATGTCTTACTGCCCATCTCAGCGTCGAACGCGGCTTGATCGAACTTGAACACCGGGTCGGCAACGGCCTGGCATTCCGAGTGGGGAGCATTATAAGCGGCCACGGTTGTGCAGATCGCATCAATCGAAGCGAGGTACTGAGCTCCTGGCACGAGTTGTAAATTCACAACTCCCGGCGTAGAGGACGGGGTGCCGGCAAACGAGGCAGAGATATGGGATTCCCACACACCTACGCCCGAAGTATGGCCCGTCCAGTCCATGGTCACGGGGATGGTCACAACAGGTGCGGGAGGGGTACTGGTTTCATATGCTGCCATGTAGTAATCCAAAGTTGCTTCGCCGAGAAAAGGCGCCCAATTTGAGCCATTACCGGAATACCAGACATTGCCCTTGACGTCCACCATCGGCCGGGATCCAAAATACGTATTGGCATGTGCAACCACCTGAAATTCCTGATACCCCCCCGGCCCCGGGTATCCCCACTGATCATCACAGCCAAGGGTAACGGTCGTCTCGGCTGAAGACCATTTATCGGGCTCACCACCGCACCTTAGTTGGACGACACTGAGTGCCGGAGACAGTACAATGCCATCACCCAGTACTTCCGTTGGAATGAGCATGGTGATGGCTAGAAAAGAGACCAAGCTTATGAGACTTCGTTGCAGGCCGGACATAGGCTTCCTCCTCATGACGGCTTTCCGTGGGTCGGGTGAGGCACGGCTCGATAGCGCCTTGGTCCGCTGCCGGAGTCCGGCCACAGGACGCAACCTCACCCAACCCGCGTCGCCGTGTTGGCGCCCACAGTGTTCCAGGCGCATCTCCACGTCAATACATTGCGGGTAAAAGCGAGGTGAAATGTTTGTACCTGGCTAACTTCCTGAGGGGGGCCGGTTTACCCTCCGATGTACATTTGGTGGTGGGCCTTTAACGGGGATTCGTGTAGTGCTACCCGCTATTGAATGCCCCGCAACACCGCACGGGCCTGCTCGAGTTCGGCCTTGAGACTCTCCAGTTCCTCCGCCTGGGTGCGAAGCTGGGACTGCATCTGCTCGCGCAGAGCCTCGTTTTCCGCCTTCAGTTCCCGCACCGCCTGAAGGAGCAGCAAAGGCAGGCGGGTGTAGTCCACAGTCTTGTAACCTTGCTCGTCCTGCGCGACCATTTCCGGGAACACCTTTTCCACTTCCTGCGCGATCAGGCCGTAACTGCGGGACCCCCCGAGGTGCCTCTCGGGGAACTGGTCTGCCCTCCAGTAGAAATCTACCGGCGTCAGTTGGACGAGCTTGCCCAGCGTCGGCGGGAAGGCCTGCACGTCACGCTTGAGCCGCGCGTCGGAGGAACAGGAACCGGCGATAGCCGAGCCGGCAAAGTTCTGGACACAACCATTGGTGCCGCTGTTTCCCACGCGAATATTGCCCACAACTTGCAGAGTGGTTGCAGGAGCGGGAGTCCCGATGCCCACGTTCACGGCGTAGCTGCCAGTTCCGCCCAAAGCCAGCGCGTTGCTGGCGGAGACCAGGGCGCCGGCGCCGATAGCGGTGGCATAGTTGAGCTGGGTTGACGTCCCGGGCCCGCTGTTGCTGCCAATGAAGGTGTTGTTGGCGCCCGTAATGTTGGCATTGTCCTCGTTCGCTGTTAGACCGGCGTGGTCACCTACTGCGGTGTTATTGTTTCCCGTACAGCTACCGGAGACATATTCGCAGTTTTTGTAGAGCGCCGCGAAGCCGATGGCGGTGTTTAAGCTGCCCGTTGTGTTCTCGACGAGCGCCGCGCTGCCGCTGGCGGTGTTGTTATCGCCCAATGTGTTGTGGTAGAGCGCCTGGAGGCCGCTGGCAGTGTTCGAGCCGCCCCCGGTGTTGTAGAAGAGCGCCTTGTAGCCGCTGGCGGTGTTGTAGTAGCCCGCGGTGTTGGCGAAGAGCGCCTCGGCGCCGCTGGCGGTGTTGTAACCGCCCGTGGTGTTGGAGTAGAGCGCCGCATTGCCGCTGGCGGTGTTCTCGCTGCCCGTGGTTGTGAAATTCCCCGCAGAGGACCCAACAAAGGTGTTGTACTGACTGGCAGAGCAACAGGCATGGATGAATGGGCTGCCACCCAGATTGATGACCCCGGTGCTCGCGCCTGTGGTTTGAGGCAGGGAAAGGTCGCCGCTGCTGATGGTCTGGGCCGCGCTGAAGGTGTTGGCACCCAGGCTGGCGTAGGAGCCCGCCGCCTGAAAGGCGCTGGCGTGCAGCCCATCCACGGTGTCGGCATTGAGGTTGGGAACCAGGGTAGTGGAAGCGACCGAGAGCGGCGCCGTGCCCGTGGCCACGGTGGAGACCAACTGCCCGCTGGCAGTGACGTTCCCCTCGACGGTCTCGCTTCCCGTGACCGTTGCCCCCGGAAACGTCTGGCTGGGGGCGAACGTCACCAGGCCGTCGAACTGCGCCGTGCCGTTCACTTCCAGCGTGGCCCCCGGGCTGGTCGTGCCGATGCCCACGTTCACGCCGGGTGCGCCCAGCACCAGCGCGTTGCTGGCGGAGACCAGGGCGTTGGCGCCGATAGCGGTGGCGTTGTTGAGCTGGGTTGTTGTCCCGGGCCCGCTATTGCTGCCAATGAAGGTGTTGTTGGCGCCCGTAATGTTGGCATTTGCGGGAAACGCGGTCACACCAGCGTTATAGCCTACTGCCGTGTTGTTGATTCCCGTACAGCTACTGCTGACGTTTTCGCAGTTGTGAAAGAGCGCATAAGCCCCAGCGGCGGTGTTGTCGCCGCCGGTGGTGTTGGACGATAGCGCCTCGTAGCCGCTGGCGGTGTTGTGGTAGCCCGTCGTGTTGGAGCTGAGCGCGTTCACGCCGCTGGCGGTGTTGTAGTCGCCCGTGGTGTTGAAGGAGAGCGCCCAGGTGCCGCTGGCGGTGTTGGAGTCGCCCGTGGTGTTGGAGCCGAGCGCCGCGTGGCCGCTGGCGGTGTTGTTAGCGCCAGCGGTTGTGAAACTCCCCGCAGCGGACCCAACAAAGGTATTGTACTGAATGCCAGAGCAACAGGCATGGATGAATGAGCCGCCACCCAGATTGATGACCCCGGTGCTCGCGCCCGTGGTTTGAGCCAGGGAAACGTTGCCGCCGTTCACTGTCAGGTCGCCGCTGCCGATGGTTTGACCGGCCGCAAACGTATTGGCCCCCAACGTGGCGTAGGCTCCCGCGGGCTGGAAGGCGCTCGCGTGCAGTCCATCCACGGTGTCGGCATTGAGTTTGGGAACCAGGGTGGTGGAAGCGACCGAGAGCGGGGCCGTGCCCGTGGCCACGGTCGAGATCAGTTGGTTGCTGGTGCTGACGTTGCCGGTGGTCGTCTCCGTGCTGGCAAACGTCACCGCGCCGTCAAACTGCGCCGTGCCGTTCACCTCCAGCGTGGCCGCCGGCGCCGTCGTGCCGATGCCCACTTTGACCGCGTCGTCACCCGTTCCCCCCAGCACCAGCGCGTTGCTCTCACCTACCTGGGCGTTATATCCAATCGCGGTGGCATTGGTGAGATTGTCCACGCTAGCGGTCGCGAAGGCACCAAGGAACGTGCTGTTGGAACCGGTGGTGGGAAGTGTGAAGGCGCTATTCACTCCAGCCTGGAATCCGAGCGCCGTGTTGAGGCTCCCGGTGGTGTTCGAGTAGAGCGCCTTATCGCCGCTGGCCGTGTTGTCATAGCCCGTGGTGTTCATCAGAAGCGCCTGATAGCCGCTGGCGGTGTTGTTGCTCCCTTGGGTGTTGGCCCAGAGCGCATCAGCGCCGCCCGCCGTGTTGTAGGAGCCCGTGGTGTTCGCCTGGAGCGCATAATCGCCGCTGGCCGTGTTATCGTTCCCCGTGGTGTTCTGGTTCAGCGCCTGATAGCCGCCGGCCGTGTTCTCGGACCCCGCGGTGTTGAGCTGCAGCGCGGAAGCGCCGCTGGCCGTGTTCGCGCTCCCCGTGGTGTTCTTCCAGAGAGCCGCAAAGCCGCTGGCCGTGTTGCCGAACCCTTTGGTGTTCGAGAACAGCGCATAATCGCCGCTGGCCATGTTGTAGCCGCCCGTGCCGCTGAAGTTTCCGGCGGAGACGCCGACGAACGTATTGGTATAGCCGTCCGCGGAATCGTAACAACACTCGTGAATGAAAGGAGTCCCGCCCACATTAATCACTCCCGCCGTCGCGCCCGCGGTGCCGGGGAGGTTAAGGTTGCCTTTGCTGACGGAGAGGTCGCCGCTACCGATGGTCTGCGTAGCGGCAAAGGTGTTGGATGTGCCAAGCTGGGGCACCCTGGTGGTATTCAGGCTGAGGGTCGTGGCGCCCCCGAGCGGGACCACGCCGCCACCCGTCAAGTCGGCGCCGGCAAGGATCGTCAGCGACGGATTGGCCAGCATGGCGTTGGTTACCCCGGCGGTGGCGATGCTCAGGGTTCCGGTCTTGGTGATTGGTCCGCCCTTTAGTCCGGCGCCGGTGGCCACACTCGTCACCGTGCCGGCGCCGGGGTAGGTCTGCCCGGCTTTGAAAGTCACCAAGCCATCAAACTTCGCCGTCCCATTCACTTCCAGGACGGCGCCCGGGGTGGTGGTCGCAATCCCCACGTTGCCGTTGAAGTAGTTGGTCCCGCCCGCCGAGTACACCCCGTAGGCGCCCGGCACCACGGCCGTGGGACTGGCGATGTACAACCCGGTGAATTTCGAGAACGTGCCCGTGTTCGAAGGCGCGTTCACGTACACTCCATACCCGTTGGTGATGGTTCCCGTGGAGGCGTTCGACAGGCTCGCGTAAACTCCATAGGCGTTGGTAATCGTGCCGGCCGCCTGGTTGACCACCGCGCCATTCAACCCGAACCCGCTGGTCAGCTTGCCCGTGCCATAGTGATCCAATTCGGAATTCAAGGCATAGAGGTTACCGAAGAAGTTATGGGTGTTGCCGGTCGCCGTCTGGAGGTTCGAAAAGAGCCCATCGGCGGACGCCGTGGAGGTGGCCGTGGGGCTGAGGGTGGTCAAGGCCCGCTGGCCCAGCAACGCTCCGCTGATCGCAGTGGAGCTAAACTGCACATCCAGCAAGGCGCCCGGCGTGGCCGTGCCGCCCACCGCGACGGCGGTCCCGGTGTCCCGGATCAAAGAGTTCTCGATATTGCAGGCGGTGGTGAATTTGGCCACATTGTTGGCGGTTGCCGCGCCGTCGCTGGTGAGGGCGGTGCAGGGAGTCGCTGCCTGAGGCGATGAGGTGCTGCCCGCCGTGGCGTTCGCTGGGCCGCCCGACAAAGTGCTGGTCGTGGACGTAGGCGTGGCGATTCCCGCCACCTCCACCATCGTCGGCGCTCCCGCCAGGGCATAGGCGGAGGCCGGCTTGCCGCCCAAGGTTTCCGAGTCCGCCGCCTTCAGGGCATAGGGCACGGCGGCCAGGAGCACGCGCGGCAGCTCCCCGGCTCCGGACAATTGCGGTTGCACCCCCAGCCACAACGCCTTGCCGCTGGTGAACAGGTCCAGGGGTAAGCCTCCCGGAGAAGCGGCGCCGAGAAGAACCACGTAGCGGCCCTGCTCGTCCAACTGCACGCTCTGTGATTCCGACCAGAGCGGACTGCCGCCCTCCTGGAGCGCATAGAGCGAGAAGGTGGCGGTGACCAGGGGCGCCGAAGCGCTGTTGCTGGTTCGATTCTGGGTCGCCTGCGAAGTGATCACCCCGCTGAACTTGATGAGGGGGGGTACCACGGAGGACGCGCCGCTGGCAACGTCCTGGCCCCTGAGGGCCGACGTGCCCGCGAGACTGAAGGCAAACGCAAGCACAAGTGCGACGAAGGTGGTGTGAGCGGCACTCTTCATCAGAGTCTCCTTTACCGCTGAAATATAACCCTCAATTCCCAATATTCGCTTTCCGCCCGCCAAAGGCGTATTCCTTACCGCTACCGAACACAATTGTCAGCACAGAGTTATCACGCTCCGAGCGGGATTACTCTGCGGCCCTTTCATGGCACGGTAATGAACCGGTCGAGATTTCGATTTTAAGAGCCGCAGAGGAAGGCTAACGGCGCCTTCCTCTGCGCCCGCGCTACGCTTGTTCTGTCTAGTACAACTCCGCACTGGCTAAGTGACCGACATTATTGTCATAGCCGCCCGCAACCAGCACCATGCCGTTGTTCAGCAGCGTCGCCGTGGGCTCTTCGCGCGCGGCGTTCAGGCTGCCAGTTGAAGTGAAGGTCCCGGTGGCGGGGTTGTACAGCTCCGCACTGGCCAGGTCACCGCTCGACGTGCTATAGCCGCAGGCAATGAGCACCCTGCCGTTGTTCAGCAGCGTCGCCGTGGCGCCGGCGCGGGCATTGTTCAGGCTGTCCGTGGTGTACGAGAAGGTCCCGGTGGCGGGACTATACAGCTCCGCGCTGGCTAAGTAGTCGTAGCCGGGGCCATAGCCGCCCGCCATCAGTACCATCCCATTGTTCAGGAGCGCCGCCGCCTGCCCGTCGCGCGCCGTATTCAGGCTGCCGGTAGTGTACGCGAAGGTCCCGCTCGCGGGATTGTACAGCTCCGCACTGGCTAAGAAACCGCTGGAGCCGGCGCCCCCGCCATCAGCACCATGCCGTCGTTCAGCAGCGTCGCCGTGTGCAACCAGCGCGCGGTGTTCAGGCTGCCGGTGGTGTAGGAGAAGGTTCCGGTGGCGGGGTTGTACAGCTCCGCACGGGCGACGTAACCGCTGGACCCATCGCCATAGCCGCCCGCAATCAGCACCGCGCCGTTGTTCAGCAGCGTCGCCGTGTGCTGGCCGCGCGCGGTGTTGAGGCTGCCGGCAAGGCTGAAGGTCCCGGTCGCAGGATTGTACAGCTCCGCGCTGGCTAAGTAACCGCTGGAGGTGTTATAGCCGCCTGCAATCAGCACCATGCCGTTGTTCAGCAGCGTCGCCGTGTGAAAGTAGCGGGCCGTGTGCAGGCTGCCGGTGGGGGCGAAGGTCCCGGTCGCGGGATTGTAGAGCTCGGCACTGGCTATCGCGGGACTGTGCGGGGAGGAGGCATGAATGCCGCCCGCAATGAGCACCATACCGTTGCTCAGCAGCGTCGCCGTATGAAGGCCGCGACCGGTGTTCAGGCTACCGGTGTAAACAAAGCCGGTGGGGCGCACGGTCAGCGCCGCCGTGCCGCTGACGCTCCCGGCGGTGGCGGTAATGGTGACGGCAGTGCTGGTGGCGGGTCCTGGGGGGATGGCCAGGCTCAATCCGTGATTGCCGGCATCGTTGTTAATCTGCGCCAAAGTGGTGTTCGACGACATCCAGGTCACCGAGGCAAGCTGTTCGGTGCTGCCGTCGCTGAAGGTGCCCGTGGCGATAAACTGTTGCGTTGTTCCCGGGGACAAAGTCGGCGTTGTAGGTATGATGGCAATCGACTCGAGGTCGGGCGGAGTCAGCGTAGGCGGTCCGTACAGCTCCGCGCTGGCTACGATATCGGCCGAGGTGCTGTAGCCTCCCGCCAACAGCACCATGCCGTTGTTCAGCAGCGTCGCCGTGTGCCTTTCGCGCGCGATGTTCATGCTGTCGGTGGTGTATGAGAAGGTCCCGGTCGCCGGATTGTACAGCTCGGCGCCGGCTAAATAAATGCGGAAGTTCACGCCGCCCGCAATCAGCACCATGCCGTTGTTCAGCAGCGTCGCCGTGTGATAGTAGTGCGCGGTGTTCAGGCTGCCGGTGCTGTCGGTGAAGGTCTCCGTGGCCGGATCGTATAGCTCCGCACCGGCTAAGGAATCGCTGAAGTCGTTATAGCCTCCCGCAATCAGCACCAGGCCGTTGTTCAGCAGCGTCGCTGTGTGCCAGACGCGCGTGGTGTTCAGGCTACCGGTGGTGTAGGCGAAAGTCCCAGTCGCGGGATTGTACAGCTCTGCACTGGCCAAGTCACCGCTGGAGCCGCCGCCGCCCGCCATCAGCACCATACCGTTGTTCAATAGCGTCGCCGTGTGATCGAAACGCGCGGTGTTCAGGCTGCCGGTGGGGGTGAAGGTCTCAGTCAAGGGATTGTACAGCTCCGCACTGGCTAAACTACTGCCGAGGTTGTGGTTATAGCCACCCGCAATCAGCACCATGCCGTTGTTCAGCAGCGTCGCCGTGTGATCGAAACGCGCGGTGTTCAGGCTGCCGGTGGTGTACGAGAAGCTCCCAGTCGCGGGATTGTACAGCTCTGCACTGGCCAAGTCACCGCTGGAGTCGCAACAGCCGCCCGCCATCAGCACCATGCCGTTGTTCAGCAGCGTCGCCGTGTGACCCCGGCGCGCGGTGTTCAGGCTTCCGGCGGTGTAGGCGAAGGTCCCAGTCGCTGGATTGTACAGCTCTGCGCCAGCTAAGTAATAGCTGGAGCCGGAGTCGTTATAGCCGCCCGCCATCAGCACCATGCCGTTGTTCAGCAGCGTCGCCGTGTGCTCAACGCGCGCAGTCTTCAGGCTGCCGGTATAAACAAAACTGTCCCTTGGGACGTTCAAGGTCGTCGAGCCGTTGATCGAGCCCAGGGCCGCCTCAATCGTTGTTGGCCCTTGCCCGACGGCACTCGCCAGCCCCGCTGCGTTGATCGTGGCTACGCCCGATGCCGATGAACTCCAAGTAACCGAGTCGGTCAGATTTTGGGTGCTGCCACTTTTAAAAGTTCCCGTGGCGGTAAACTGTTGCATTTGGCCCATGAGGATCGAGGGATTCACCGGGGTCACGGTAATTGAAGCTAGTCCCGTGGCGTTTCCGGTGCCGCTCAGGGGGACCACGCTGGGGCCGCCGTAGGCGCTGGTGGGAATCGTCAAGTCGCCCTTCCGGGACCCAACCTCCGTGGGCGTAAAGGTTACTCCGATGGTGCAGGTAAGTCCTGCGCCCACGCTCCCTCCACACGTGTTGCTGGCCACCGCGAAATCTCCTGTGGCCGCCGGCGTCGAGAGGGTCAGGGAGGTCTTCAGATGATTCGTCAGCGTGACGACCTTCGCGGCGCTCGTCGCGCCCACCGTGGTGCTGATGAACGCGAGGCCGGTTGGGGAAACCGTGACGGGCGCGGAGCCGGTTCCCGTCAGGCTGACGGCCTGAGGGCTGGTTGCGGCATTATCGCTGAAGGTCAGCGCCCCGGTTCGCGCGCCGGTGGCGGTGGGGGAAAACGTCACGCCCACCGTACACTTGGCCCCGGCCTTGAGGCTCGCATCACAGGTGTTGCTGGAAATCACGAAGTCTCCCGTGGTCAGGATGCTCGAAAATGCCAGGGCGACGTTTTGGTAGTTGGTGAGCGTGACCGATTTGGCCGCACTGGTGGTGCCGAGAAGCACCGTGAAGAAATTCAAACTGCTGAGGGAAAGTGAGACCGGCTGCACACCTGTTCCAGTCAGGCTCACCGTCTGCGGACTGTTACTCGCGCTGTCCGCCATCGAGAGCGTCGCCGTCATGGCCCCCGTGGCCGCGGGCGTAAAAGTGACGCTGATGGTGCACGAGGTATGGCCCGCCAGCGAGGCGCCGCAGGTCGTGGCGGATACGGCAAACGCGCTGGCATTGGTTCCGGTAAGGGTGTTGCCGGAGAGCGTAATGGCCGTGCTGGCGTTATTCCACAGCTTCACCGTTTTCGCGGCGCTGGTGCTACTGACGCTCTGATTGCCGAAAGCGAGGGTCGCGACCGAAGTCGTCGCCGGTTGCACGCCCGTCCCGGTCAGAGAAACCGTTTGCGGGCTGTTGGTCGCCGTGTCAGTAACCGTCAGTGTGGCCGTGCGACTTCCCAGAGCCGAGGGCGTAAAGGTCACCTTGATGCCGCAACTCTTTCCCGCGCCGAGCGTACTCGGGGTGAGACGACAGTTCCCGCCCCAGGCATAATCAGCCGGCGCCGTGCCGCCCGAGATCACGATGCTGGTGATGGTCAGAGGGCTAGCCTGCTCATTCTTGAATGTCGCCGTTTTCGCGGCACTGGTGTCATTAAGACCCTGATTGCCAAAGGACAGGGTGGCAGGGGTCAAGGTAGCTTGTGCAAACGCCGACGAGCCGAAAGCGAGCAGAGAAAGCAAGAGGACAGTCCAGCCCCAGAATAATCCGGTCCGATACCTCGCGGGCCTGGAACTGAAACTAGAGAAATAATCGGAAAGTAGAGAATAAGCAGGTGTGTCGCTCATGGTGGTCTCCTCTCAACTGGGAATTCCTTTTTCGATCCGACCGCTAACAAGCAACAGGCCGTCTCTGGAGGCCATGGTCCGGGGGGCCGCCCCACGGACAGGACTGTGCCCATCCTGGCCCGCTCGGGGTCAAGTCAAAGTGAGGCACCGCACGGTAGCGCCTTGATCCGCCGCCGGAGTCCGGCCACAGGACGCAACCTCACCCAACCCGCGTCGCCGTGTTGGCGCCACAGTGTTCCCGGCGCATCTCCACGTCAATGCAAAGCAGGTAACAGCGAGGTGAAATGTTTGTACCTGGCTAACTTCCTGAGGAGAGCCGGTTTACCCTCCGATGTACATTTGGTGGTGGGCCTTTAACGGGGATTCGTGTAGTGGTACACTTGCCATCAAGAGGGGGGAAGTGACCCCAATGATAGACATTAACGCCCGCCCGCGCTTGTTGCGTTTCGGTGTTTTCGAAGTTGACCTTCGCACCGGAGAACTGCGCAAGCAAGGACTGAAGGTCAAGCTGCACGGCCAGCCCTTTCAAGTCCTCGCCCTGCTACTGGAACGTCCCGGTGAACTGGTGACCCGCGAAGAGATCCGCGAGAAGCTCTGGCCGGGGGACACCTTCATTGATTTCGAACACAGCGTCAACAGCTCGATCAAAAGGCTGCGCGAGGCCTTAGGGGACGACCCGGCGGCGCCGCGCTTCATCGAGACGTTACCGCGGCATGGGTATCGCTTTATCGCCCCGGTGGATGGAGAGACAATGCAGGAATTGCCCCTGCCGATAACCGGCTCGGGGACGATCCAGGAATCGCCCCCACGAAGACACTGGACTGTCGCGGTGGCGGGCAGCTTGGTGGCGGCCGTGGTGGCCGTCCTTTTCGCCCTCAACATCGCTGGCCTGCGCGACAGCGTTTTAAGGTCCGGAAGGGTGGTTCGCGAACCGCCCTTACAAATCCAATCCATTGCCGTCCTGCCCTTTGAAAACCTTTCCCACGACCCCGAGCAGGAATACTTTGCCGACGGCATGACCGAGGAGTTGATCACCAACCTCGGTAAAATCAGCGCTCTGCGGGTCATCTCACGGACCTCCGTGATGCAGTACAAGGGGACCAGGAAGCCGCTGCCCCAGATTGCGCGCGAATTGAACGTGGACGCCATCGTGGAAGGCACCGTACAGCGCTCAGAAAACCGCATGCGCATCACGGCGAACTTGCTGCACGCGTCCACCGACCGGCACCTTTGGGCCGAACGGTACGAGCGCGACCTGCGCGACGTGCTGGCGTTGCAGAGCGAAGTGGCGCGCGCCATCGCCAGCGAGATCCAGATCAAGGTGACGCCCAACGAGCAACTCCGCATGGGCGGCAGCCGTCTGGTCAACCCCGAGGCGTACGAGGCCTACCTCCGGGGCCGTTACCAGTGGAATATGAGAACTGAGGAAAGCCTGGAGAAAGCCACGGCGTATTTCCAGAAAGCCATTGAAAAAGACCCCCGCTACGCACCCGCTTACGCCGGCTTGGCGGATTGCTACGCGATATTGGGAGACAATGGCTTCCACCGGCCCCAAGAGGTCTTTCCTCAGGCCAGGGCCGCGGCGATGAGGGCACTGGAAATTGACCCCACGCTGGCGGAGGCACACACTTCGCTCGCTTCCGTAATGAAGGCTTTTGAATGGGATTGGGCAGGCGCGGAGAGAGAATTCCGGCAGGCGATTGAGCTGAACCCCAACTATTCGACGGCCCGCCAGTTTCATGGGGAGCTTCTGGAGTCCGTGGGGCGGTATGAGGAGGCCGTTGCGGAACTTAAGCGAGCTTGCCAGCTTGACCCCTTCGCGCCCAGAAGCTATGGAATTCTGGCGTGGATCTTATACCTTGCGCGCCGATATGACGAGGGGATGGAAGCGGTCCAGAAGGGCCTGGACGTGGATCCGAACCACGCAGTCATTTTCTACGTTCGCGGGCAAATCTATTTGCAAAAGGGAAGGTACGAGCAGGCCCTGGCGGACTCCCTTGAGGCCGAACGTCTTCTGCCTGGCCCCTACTACCCGCGTTTGGGCTTGGTGCGAGCTTATGCGGCTCTAGGCAGAAAACGTGAGGCGCTTAAGCAACTCGATGAGCTGAACCAGATTTCCAGGCACCGCTACGTGATGCCGACTTCACTGGCATTGGCGTATTCGGACGTTGGGGACAAGCAGCAGGCGTTTGCCTGGCTGGAGAAAGCCTATGAAGAACGCGACCCCTGGTTAGGGCTTACCCTCAAATCCGAGCCGGGGTTTGACCGTCTGCGCTCCGACCCACGCTTCCAGGACCTGGTGCGCCGCATGAATTTCCCGCCGTAAGATCGCCCGCGGCATCTGACTTCCCCGTTTCTTACGTCTGCCTCCGGCGATTCCGTTCCGTGCGTGCCCCCAACTGCTCCCTGAGCCCAAGCGTCCCGGTACGTCTCCGGATCAAGGCTGGTGGCCCATGGACGGCCAGCCGCGAAACTTCCGATGACGGTTCACCGCTTCGCGGGGGCGCAGGCGGGGAAGCGAAGCCCCATCACGGCGGGCCGAATTTTGTTAATCGTGGACGAGCGAGCAGGGCTGAATACCCTTGGGCAGGGGATCACACCTTGCTCGGGTGGAGGCAACCCGCGTATTTGTCACACGCGTCGCACAAGGCGTCGCCTGTTTTGTGAAAAGCGTCTCGCGCGTCATCTTCTTGCTTGGCTGCTTCCCGATACTCCCTCTCTGCCCGACTCTTCCGCGACCTCATTTGGCGCTCGGCTTGCGCTTCCGCACTGCATGCGGCGCCGGTATCCAGGCAGGCGACCCACTTATCGAGTGCCAGGTGCCACTCTTGGTCAGCTATACGATATTCCGAACCGGCGATTTTGTTTTTCTCAATGGCCTCCTTAAGTTTGGCCAGCGCGTCCGTATCGGCCTTGATAGCCGCCTGACAGGCTTGTTTGGGCGCGGCACACGGGTCCGACTTTCCGGGGGCCCAAACATTGGCCGACACAAGGGAAACTGCGAGAATAAGCCCGGCTGTTCGACGCACGATTCCTCCTTCTGGAATGGGTGACTACATCCCCGAGGCCATCTGCTGAGCCACTTTCTTGACCTGATCCAGAGGAAGCAGAGTCCCGGTGAAAGTCAAGAAAGTGGCCACTGATCCGGAGCCTTTCCCTTTCTTAAAGCTGACAAAGTACTGGAGATTGCCGGCCGGTCCGGTAAACGCGGCATCGCCCACCCCACTGATGTCTTCCTTCACCGTATCCTTCATTTTTTTGGTTTGTGAATAAAGCATATCGGAAGAAAGGTTCCTATTAACCATCAGGATCAGCTTGCCATCCTTGTCGGCAAAATTCAGGTCGCCGCCTGCCCCTTTCGATGGATCGGGGGGGACGAGTTTAACTCCATGAAGTCCCGTGATCTTCTCGACGTCCTGCACCGTCAGATACGAGGCTCCCGAAGCGGCCTTGGTCTGAGAAAAGAACATCGAAGCGCTCGAAACCAGCATGATGAATACAAACAGAACCGTCAGCCAGCGAAGCACGATGACTACCTCCTTTCAGTTGTTCGTTGACGCAATCGAAGGTCTCCCTTCGCTGGCGGAGAGTATAGACCTTTAGGGTTGGCTGCGCATCATAAAACACCTCAAACGACATAATGTTAGTTTTCCCTATCTGACACCCAATCGTGGTCCCGCCCTTTCAATCGCCTGAGCACCCGATCATCGGGTCAGCCGATAGTTTGAGGTGGCCCGCGGCGTGCAGAGATTCCAAAAAGGTGAGTTAATGTCCACGAAAGGACAAATTGTCGCAAATGACGGCGCCCCCGCGCAGGCTGCTGCCATTATGGGTGCCGATCCGCCCTTTATCCACAATCCCTGCGAACTCGAAATCGACCTATTTTGTAAAGGCATGCGCATTGACCCATCCTGTGCCCTCGAAGAGGATGCGCGTTTTATTTCCCGCACCCGGGCGGGGCTGGGCAGCGGGCTGGAGTTGGTCATTCCCGGTTCCATCAAAGATGTGTGGGTGAACGTGCCGGTGGAGGAGGACTTCGCGCAGCAGTCGTGTTACGAGCTTGTCCGCGAGCAGGGTGAATACTGGGTGAAGGATGCGCGCCTCGATCATCGCTACGCCGTGCGCATTCCGCCCGAGCCAGCATGGTACACGCGCCACACAACGCGCGGAACGCCCATGCACAAGGTCGGGGTGCTGCAAGGGACTTACCTCGGCATCTACATATCGAACTCATGCGGGTTCTGGTATCACTCGCCCGCGGTGAACTGCAAGTTTTGCGCCACGGGCCTGAATGTGGGCGTGAACGAGGTGGCGCGCAAGGACATCGATGACGTGGTGGAAGTGGTGCGCGCGGCCAAGCAGGAGTCGGGCGCCACGTTTGTGCATTTCAATTCCGGCTATCAGACCGACCGTGATTTGGACGAGGCGGCGCCCTACGTGAAGGCGGTCAAGTCGCGCGTGGGAACGCTGGTGGGCTTGCAACTGATTCCCACAAAAGATTTCTGGAAATACGACCGGCTGATTGACCTGGGCGCGGACCACTTCAGCTTTTGCTACGAGTTCCACAACCCGGAGTATTTCGCGCGCATCCTGCCCGGCAAGCAGCAATTGGTGGGCCAGCAGACCTTTTTCCGTGCGCTCGAATACACGGCGAAAAAGCTAGGCAAAGGATCGTGCTCGGGCGAAATCGTTGCCGGCGTCGAGCCCCTTGAAGACACGCTGCGCGCCATCGATTACATTACCGGCATCGGCGCATTCCCCACCGTTTGCATTTTCCGTCCCACCATTGGTTCTGACATGGAACAGTGGCCATCGCCGCCGTACGAAGACATGCTGGTGGTTTTTCGTCACCTGTACGAAGCCTGTCGCCGCAACCATATTCCCATCGATGTGACGCCCAACATCGAGGTGAGCCTGATCGTGCAGCCGGGTGACACTCGGTACCTGGCGCCGCGCAATTTGGCATCCTCTCTCTACCACGCTGAAATGGCGCTGGCACGCTGGCTGGCACGCCCCTACTTCGCGTGGAAGATGCGGCCCAAAAAGATCACCGGTTCGGAAATCCTGACGCCGCCCAGCGACTCGGGGTTAGGGAATAGGGTTTAGGGATTAGGGGGCGATACCCGAATTCCCAGCCGAGGCTCTCGACGATGATTGCGAATCAAGCTCGACCCGCGGTCGCGGAAAAACTCAGAGGGGAAATCGCGGCCAATTCCCTTGCCGGAGCGGTGGCGGCGGCGGCGGAAGCTTCCGCCCATCCCTTCGAGATTGAAACCAGCGGCACGGGCCTGGAAGTTGTAGCGCAGGCGCCCCTGCCCAACGGCCTTCCTAATCGCGCAAGAATGAAAGTCTTCTCGCCCAAGCCCAGCCACACGCTGGTGTTTTTTTTCAAGAAGAGCCTGGTTCCTTACAGCCGCGACCGTTACAGCTATGGCGGACTGGATTTGCGCGCGCCTTCCGTGGAGGCGCAGGAAATTGTTACGTGGCTCGACTTCCTGACTTCCGGCTTCCATCCTGATAAGCGCCCGGAAAAACTTCGCCGGGCGTTTCCGTATGAAATTCCGGATTAACTCCTCGTCGCCAAGGCCGATTGAGTTCTTTCCCTAAAATCTAGGTAGAATAGAGCTGCTGTCCAACGCCTTAAGCACTGGAAGTAATCGTGCGAGAGACTAAACAACTTAATAAACGCCTCGAATTTAGTCTGCTTCCCAAGTCTTGGCGTCTGCGGCGAGTATCGATTGACTGGACCGGTGAGCCGCTGGTTCTCTTCGAGGAGGGAAAGCCACCCCGTCCCCCTGGCGAAGCGGGCACCGATGCACTTCTGCCATGGCTGAAGTCGCCGCCCAGCGCCCATATTCTGGTGTATTGCGACAAAGGGGCTCCTACTGAGGTTCGGTTTGACAACCCAACTTGCTTGCTGACGACATCCCACATACAGCCGTTCGAAAATGGCTGGTTGCTCGGGGAAGCACGCGGGGGCCATACGCGCGTTTTCGATAAGAGGGGGAATTTACTTCGCACACTGGATCTGGGCGATGCGAGTGAACATATACAGACAACCCCTGACGGGCAGATATGGGTGGGCTACTTCGATGAAGGAGTGTATGGCGGGGGTATCGGAAGCGCAGGACTGGTCTGTTTTGACCCCCAGGGCATTGCCATGTTCCAATTCGATGATTTTGCGAAGCGATACGAGTTACCCTTCATCGATGATTGCTACTCACTAAACGTTATGGGCTCCTCAGTGTTGCTCTCCTACTATTCCGATTTCCCATTGGTTCGGATCAAAGACTTCCAATTACAGAATGTCCTTCAAGATTTTGGGGCCAATCGAGCGGTTGCGGTGCGGGGTGAGCGTCTCGTGGTCTTTCCCGTCTATAATAAGCCCTATCTTACGACCCGAACGTTTGAACGGGCGGATGAAATGGTATGGGAACTAGTAGATTCAGAGGGTACAATTCTGTCTAAGATGGCTGGAGGCCCGCCGGAAACGACTACCAGTGGATGGTATGTGCCGTTTCATTGTGCTGCTCGTTATGGGCGGATGTACGTGTGGAACGATCTTGGATTGTACGAACTCCCCTAGCCATCATCTACCGGGCGCGTTTTGCGGCGAGAGAAAGCAGCAATCGAGCCAGGCGGCGGGAGTCGTGGCGGGCTACGTGGTCCTCGAGCAGCAAGTTGGCGCACACGGGCTTGACGCCCAGCTTGCGCACGGCGTCGAGATCCATTTCGACGGGCGCGGCCCGCTCAGCCGCGTACCGTTTCAAGAGCGCACCCGAAAGCGGCCGGGTGTTGAGCACGATGTAGTCAAACAGTTTGCGCCCTGCGTGCTCGTGGAGGGCCCTGAGATGGTCGGCGGCGGAATAGCCGCGCGATTCTCCAGGCTGGGTCATGAGGTTGCAGACCAGCACTTTCACGGCGCGCGACCGCGCAATTTCCGCGGCGATTCCCTGCACGAGCAGGTTAGGAACCAGGGAAGTGTAAAGCGAGCCGGGCCCCAGCGTGATGAGGTCGGCGTCGTGAATCGCCGCCAGGGTTTCCGGCAGCGGCTGGCAGCGGCTGGGGACGATGTGCAAACGCTGGATGGGCACGCGGGTTTTGGTAATGCTGCGCTCCCCGCGAATGACCACGCCATCCGTACGCGCGGCCTTCAGGTGGACATCGGAGAGCGTGGCGGGGAAAATCTCGCCGCGAATGGCCAGCACTTCGCTCGTCAGGCGGACGGCTTTGGCGAAGTCGTGGGTCAGATGGGTGAGCGCCGTGAGAATGAGATTGCCCAGATTGTGGCCCCGCAGGCCGTGACCGCTGGAAAAGCGGAAATTGAAAAGCTGGGTGAGGAGTCGTTCGTCCTCGGCGAGCGCCACCAGGCAGTTGCGGATATCGCCGGGAGGAAGAATGCGGAAATCGCGACGCAGCCGGCCGGAACTGCCGCCTTCGTCCGTGACCGTGACAATGGCAGTGAGGCGCGTGATCTCAGGCCGAAACTGGGCGGGGCGCGCGGGTTCGGTAACGTGGTGCTTGAGGCCCCGTAGAACCGTCGACAAACCCGTGCCCCCCCCGATGGCGACAACGGAAATTGCCGATTTTCGATTGCCGATTTTCGATTGCCGGTTGACGATTATCGATTGCATGGTCGGAAAATCCTCAACCGGAAATCATCGATCGGCAATCGGCAATCGGCAATCGTCAATTTCCCGCCAGATAAGTCAGGCGCCGGAAGCGCGGATCAGCGACCAGCCCCTGGAAGTCTTCGTCGCGGCGCGCGTGGATGCGGTTTTCGGGACGCAAGGCAAAAGCCGCTTCGAGATGAGCGATGGCTGCATCCGAGTGCCCTCCCAGGGAATGCGATACCGCCAGAGCGTAATGGATGTGATCCTGATGGGGTTTCATTTTGTCGGCCTTGCTCAGGTGCTCGACCGCCAATCCGAACTGGCGCGCATTCAAACAGGCGACACCTAGCGTATAGTAATCGTCGGCCGACTTGGGAGGCCGCGCGGGACGCCCGGTCCTTTGCCGGCAAAGACGTAGGTGCACTTGGGCGCGATCAGCCACGTCGCGAGCGGTGCTATCAACGAGCTTTTCAAAAATCTCGGCAGCTTTGTCGTAATTTTGTTTTTGGAAAGCTCGTACACCGGACTCGAAGATCTTAATAGCACTTTGGTACTGAAGGTCCACGTTCGGCCTTTCGGAATTTGGTGAAAAAAATCCCTTATGTCCCGTCGTGGTTGTTGCGCGGTGAACGGGTCTGCCCGCCTGGGTGTGACGTGATCGAACCTTTGCACCTGAACTGCTTCGTTCTCGACCAATCACGTGACCCACTCGGGATGCAGGCTTTCGTGGCCTTGCTATGGCATGTCCTTTTGTTGACTTAAGTATCTTCATTTCAGTATGTTAGGCAATCAGCCGGGATAGATAGCCAACCTGCCGCGCTGCTTGCTCATTCTATCTATAACAAATTTAGGTAGTTGGAGTCAAATCGTCAATTGCGCAGGCAGGAAGTGAAGCGTCATGACCCTTCACTCCCCCCCTTGGACCTTGAACTGATTAGCCCAGGACGGGATGTAATGCCCGCATTTGCAGTGTAACGCCGGCTTCCAGCCGGCATGGAGCCGCCAAGACGGCGGCGCTACGTTCTCCTCAATGAGGAGGGGAGTCAGCCGGCGCAGCCTCGGTTTCGGACGATTACCCGCCCTCCCTTAAAGATTGTCCCGGCCGGTGGGAAATATGCCCAAATCACCCTAGCCTATGGCCAGCACCTTGCGGCAGTCAAGAACGGAGAACGGTGTCCGGGTGGAATGGCGCACCACACCGATAGGTGTCGGGCGTCGGGGCAAATGCTAAGCGGCACGTGCCGAGAGGCTAGTCATCTATGGCTACCCCCTGGCGCCTCTCCAAGATGTACTAGGAACCAAAGGGGTTAGCTATTTAGAGTAAAGATGTCCGAATGCTTTATCTCATTAAAATATTAGATAGTTAGCTTGAAATACGGGAGCCGGGGGGCACATACAGAAAGGGCAATGTATGTGCCACCAAGGTAGTAGCACAGGCACTCTTGCCTGTGCCCCATGCATACCATGCACCAGCTTTGGGCACAGGCAGGAGTGCCTGTGCCACCTGGCGGCTCGCCACTAACCACTGCCTTACTCATGCCGCAGCGCCACCATGGGATCGACCTTGGTCGCCCGGCGGGCGAGGGGGCGAATCCATGGCCGCTCTTCGCAGTTCGGGCATGGTGGCGCCAATCTTTCCAGAGTTCCCCAGGCTTGGCGCGTAAGGTATGGTATACTGGGTTAGTGCCACGCCTATTGCGTTATTCAATTCGCACCGAAAGCCACGGACAGAAATGCGCTGTCCGTGATGGCATCCCGCTCGTAAAATGGAGCGGTGCCCTCTCCTGTGCAAGGCTGTAAGGAATGCCCGAGGGGGGACAATGGACACAAGGATTCTCCGCACAATTGCCGGGATGGAAGCCGACCCCGCGCAGCGCCTCGCAGTCACTCGAGTCGCCGCAGAGGTGGGCCTAAGCCGATCTCGCTTCGAGCATCTTTTTAAGAAATCCACAGGCGAGGGCTATAAATCGCGCCTGCGACGGCTTCGCTTGACAAGAGCCAAATTGCTTCTGGCCGATTACCGTTTGAGCATCAAGGAGATTTGTTTCCGCAGTGGCTATCCAGCCCCCTCAAGTTTCAGCCACGACTTCAAGAAGCTCTTTGGCGTATCGGCGGCCCATTTCCGTCATAACACATTCTGACAAGTAATAGCACATTTTATCAATAGATCGCCATTGACAAGATCTTAATACCGTATAACCTCGACTCGTCCTCGGCCCTTAGGTTCAGTTGCGCCATGGAAGAGACTACGCTGACAAGGACTTCCTTGGTGGCTCGGTCTTTCCAGGCGCGCCCTGAATTGCTATGAAGGAGGCAAAATACATGGAAGCCACGAGCGGGCACAACAAGTTGGCAGACATCGCCAATCTCGCCACGATTCTCGTATCAGCTTTGCTTTCGGTCGTCTTGGTCAAAGTCTTCCTGCTACCACAGCCGGGCCCCGCGCCCAACCTCGCGCAGCCACGCGTCGGAATGAGTTTGACGCAACCCCTTCCCGGCGTCGATTGGGCCAAGAACAAGCGGACCCTGGTTCTGGCCCTTTCCACTCATTGCCATTTTTGCACGGATAGCGCCCCGTTCTTCCAAAGAATCCACCAGCAGACGGCCAAGGGTCTGAAAATGGTGGCCGTCCTGCCGCAACCAGTCGACGAAGGTCGGAAGTATCTCGAAGGAGAGGGTGTGCAGGTCGACGACGTGAAGCAGGCCACGCTGAGCGTGATCGGAGTCTCAGGAACACCCACGCTACTGTTGGTTGACAACTTCGGGAAGGTCGCAGACGTGTGGCAGGGGAAACTCCAGCCGGAACAAGAGGGGGATGTTTTGGCGGTTTTGAAAAAGAACGCTTCTCTATGAGGTGTGCCGGTCTGTAGCTTTCACTGGGCAGCGGCGATCAAGGGCCGGAGTCCTGAAGCGCACGAACGCCGGGCCGGCGCATGGGCCGACAGCGCCAGACGTGAGCAACGACAGGGGAGGAGGAACGCCATGACTTCGAGGGTACTCCAACGCTTGAACGCACTAGCAATCTGCTTGCTGGCCGGCGCACTTGCCTCGGTGCTGGTAGCGCAAGTCTTGCCACGCTCGCGCCCGCCTGCTCCACCTGGGTGGACAAAGTGGGACGCGGAGTGGACGTGGCCGAAAACGCTCCAAGTGTGTCCGTCAGAACCGGGTGACCCGGTCAAGCTGGTCAGAATCCTAAAAGATGGGAAGGAAATTGTGCCGGGAACTTACCAGATGCCGGAGGCATCGGGCGATCACTTCCTCAACCCCAACCCCGTGGACGATTGGCTGAAGGACATGTCATTTGTGGTGGAGAACGATACGTCGAAGAACATCGTCTCCGTGGGAATCGCTGTCGTGTTCCCGGCGCGCCAGACCGGCTACGAGTGCTCCGACATCACGGGTGACAAGTCGCCACATGACGCCTGGTGCGATGCCCATCCGCACTGGTGCGAGGGAGGATGCCCGGCACTAGTCCACAAATCGCTGCACTGGGGCCGAATACCTGACGTGACTACGCCGGGCCTGGAGGCCCGGTTCCGCGCCGACAACAGGTGGGTCTCACTCGACGGTCCAGGGATGCCGCTGCAGGGTAAGCAGTCATTGGAGTTCCCTCCGGGCCAGCAAATCGCGCTTTCCCTGGCTGGCCGTGCCGACAGTCTCACAGTGGTGACCGACCCACGACACGGTTTCTCCGACAGCTTGAATGGAATGGTCTCCCGCGAAGGAATAGAGGAGGCGCAGGATATAGAGCCTTGCGCCCGCCGCGCGAACTCAAAGACCGGGTGCGCCTTCCGCGAAGTTTCGAAGTTCAATGTCGGGATCGTTATTGTTCACTTCGATGATGGAACGATATGGGGGAACTTCGGCTACGGTTATGCTCTTCCCGGTGCGGACGGCATCTTCACCCGAGAGGGTGAAGGCGGACTTCCCGCTGGGCCTAAACCAATCCCCCAGTGAACTGAGTTCGGATCTGTCTCAGTTTTTTTTCGCAATCCAGGCTGGCCGCACGTTACAGTCGGCTGAAGCCACGGAAGGGAGGTGGCCCCCCGTGAATGCAAGATACAGATACGACCTATTGAGAGTGCTGGTGTTGGCAGGCTGTGTCCTTCTCTTCCTGAGAGGGCCGGGTGTTTCCATAGTGCGTGCGCACGCCGCAGATTGTGTGACCATTCTGAGCAATCCAAACACAGCGTGCCCAGGGAGCTGCACGCCTGGAACCTACACTAACTATTACCAGTACGGCAACGGCTTCCAGTATGCGGACGAAAATTCAACTCCGTGCGGGGGTGCGTCTTGTGAGCAACCCTCTACATATGGCCCGCCGGGGTGGGAGTGCAGCCAGTGCTGCCTAAAATTTAAGGTGACGTGCGCAGTTGACGAGTGTAACAACGGCGTCAACCCATGTTGCGGTAACGCTACCTGCGACCCAGATATACTGAAGTGTTGCATAGGCAATTATCAGTTCTGCAGCAACAGCGACCAGTGCTGCAATACACCTTGCATCGAGGGCATCTGCCAGTCTTGCGCGCCACTTAACTCTACCTGTTTACCCGGGGAGTGCTGCTCCCCCTACCAGTGCATCGGCGGCTCGTGTGGTAGCTGCTTGGGACTCGGAGGTGCTTGCTCTACCACCGATTGTCCGGGGCCAAATTGTGAGTGCTGCCCCGCCTTTAACAATTGTGTCCTTGGCACCTGCCAGCGCCCCGGCACCCCCATCATTATCGACGTGGATGGGTCGGGATTTGATCTTACCGACTACGCCGGCGGCGTGAAGTTCAATCTGTTCGACCTCGGCCGGCCCGTCCAGGTAAGTTGGACAGCGCCGGGTTCGACGAACGCTTTCCTGGCTTTGGACCGCAACGGCGACGGCAAAATCGACGATGGCGCAGAGTTGTTTGGAGACCTCACTCCCCAACCTCCGTCCGAGGACCCCAACGGTTTTCTGGCGCTGGCGGTATTCGACAAACCGGAAAACGGCGGCAACGGAGACGGCGTCATCGACAGGCGAGACGCCGTCTATACCAAGCTGCGGCTGTGGATCGATGCCAACCATAACGGCATCGCTGAACCGAACGAGATTCACACACTTGCAGAGCTCGGGGTTGATCGCATCTCGTTGGATTATCATCTTTCGAACCGAGTCGACCAATACGGCAATCGTTTCCGTTATCGCGCCAGGATTGAAGAAGACAACCCCAACTCAAAGCGTCCCGACCGTTGGGCTTGGGACGTAATCTTGCTTACCTCGCCGCCCCACGGTTCACTAAGGAGAACAGTCTTCAGCTTCTTGAAGTCGCCGTTCCTTCCGCCTGCTGGTGCGAAATGATCAATTACCCGGGGGGCACCCGAGCGGGTAGCCCCCCCACGGCTGGCGCCGTGGGCTACGATCTTCCGCCCGCCACGCGGGCTGGTTGGAATATGCTTGCTTGACCGCCCCCTGCCCCCTCCTCAATAACGAGGGGAATATGCCAGAGCAGCCTCGGTTTCGGACAATTACACGCCCTCCCTTAAAGATTCTTCCGGCCGGCGGGAAAACCGCCCAAATCACCGTAGCCTATGGCCAGCACCTTGCGGCGAGCAGGGGCGAAGAACGGTGTCCGGGTGGAATGGCGCAGCGGGGAGAGGTGGCAGTCGCCAGGTGTCGGGTTTCGGGGCAAGTGTCAAGCGGCATGCGGGGAGAGGCTAGTCACCTATGGCTAACCCCTGGCGCCTCTCCAGGATGTCCTAGGAACCAAAGGGGTTAGCTATTTAGAGTAAAGATGTCCGAATGCTTATCTCATTGAAGTATTAGATAGTTAGCTTGAAATATGGGACCCCGGGCGAAAAAAACAGGCGCGGCTCTCCACGATGTGCCAGAAAAAAAACGGGTTAGTTGTTTAGAGTGAAAATGTCTGAAATCTTTAACTCATTCATATAGCGATAGTTAGGCTGAAACAAGGGAACCAAGGCGAGAAAACAGACGCGGCTCTCCACGATGTACTACAAATGAAAGGAATTAGCACTCATGAGCGGAAATCTTGCAAAAGTCTATATCATTGAAACTAAAATAGTTAGTTGATCACCGATGTCCAAAGGTCATTAAAAAAAAGGGGGGTAAAAAAATGAATGGAAAATTTGCTAAGTTGTTGAGAACACATGTAGAAAAAATGCCCGATTTCCGCCTCTCCACGATATTGATGAAAACAAACGAGTTAAACCACTCTCTCCACGATGTTAATGAAAAGAAAGGACAAAGCCGTTGGACGCGAAATTGGCAACTCGGGACAATCGGGAAAATCTCTTGGTAGACAATTTCCATCTAATCTGTCGTATGCTGTCTTATGCTGGGGACTGACGCATTCCGTACCGCGTTCTTTCGGGGATTCCGCAAGGGGGATTGCCATTAATGTTGGAAATCATCCGTTCGGGAAAAGAATATGATGTGTGCATCATCGGCTCGGGGGCGGCGGGCGGCGCGGCTGCCAAGGTGTTGACGGAAGGCGGGCTGAACGTGGTGATGCTCGAAGCGGGACCCATGCTGCACCCCGAAACGGACTACAAGGAGCACGTCTGGCCTTACGAGTTGGCGCATCGCGGGGCGGGGATCGGCGGCGCGGGCATCGGGGATTTCTCGCAAACGGAATTCCTGGCCCCGAATGGCTACTGGAACATCGAGGGTGAGCCGTACACGAGTGCGCCGGGTTCCAAGTTCCGGTGGTTCCGCTCGCGCATTGTGGGCGGGCGCACGAATCATTGGGGCCGCATCGCTCTGCGCTTCGCCGAGGCGGATTTCCGCTCGCACTCGCGCGACGGCCGCGGCGACGATTGGCCGATTACTTACCAGGACCTCGCCCCGCATTACGACAAAGTCGAGCGTTACATCGGCGTGTTCGGAAGCAAGGAGAACATCCCCAGCGCCCCCGACGGGATTTTCCTGCCCCCGCCCAAGCCTCGCTGCTCGGACCTGCTGGTGAAGCGCGGGTGCGACAAGCTGGGAATCCTCTGCGTCCCTTCTCGCCTGGCCATCCTGACGCAGTCGGTGAACGGCCGCGCGCCGTGCCACTACTGCGCCCAATGCGGACGCGGGTGCAAGACGGCGTCAAACTTCAGCTCCAGCCAGGTCTTGATTCCGCCGGCGATGGCGACGGGACGCCTGACCCTGGTGACCAACGCCATGGCGCGGGAAATTCTGGTGAATGAGCAGGGCAAGGCGGCGGCCGTTTCTTACATCGACAAGACCACGCGTCTTGACCAGCAAGTGCGCGCCAAAGCCGTGGTGGTGGCGGGAAGCACGTGCGAATCCACGCGTTTGCTGCTGAATTCGCGGTCGCGGCGCTTCCCCCAGGGCCTCGCCAATTCCTCCGGCGTCGTGGGGCGCAACCTGATGGATTCGGTAGGCAGCGACGGCGGGGGATACGTTCCGGCGCTGGAAAAAATGCCTCCGCACAATCACGACGGCACCGGGGGGATGCACCTTTACATCCCCTGGTGGAAGTTTGACCGGAAGAATGAGTTTCTGCGTGGCTACCACGTCGAGTTCGGCGGCGGGCGCGACATGCCGGGGGCGGGCCAGTTCCATGGCGTTTGCCACCAATATGAAGGTTACGGATTAGCCCTGAAGCGGCGCTGCAAGGGAAAATACGGGGCGTTCATCGGCCTCGCGGGCCGGGGGGAGATGATTCCCAACCCAAATACTTACTGCGAGATTGACCCCAGCGTTGTCGACGAATGGGGAATCCCCGTCCTGCGCTTCCATTTCCAATGGGGGGAAAACGAAATCAAGATGGCGCGCGATATGCAGGAAACCTTTCGCGCCATCGTCGAGGCGGTAGGCGGCACGTATCTGACGAAAACCCAATTGACCGGGGAATTTCCCTATGGCCTTCCCATGGGCGGCGAGATCATCCACGAAACCGGAACCGTGCGCATGGGGAAGGATCCCAGGACCTCGGCCCTCAACGGATTCTGCCAGGCCCACGACGTGAAAAACCTGTTCGTGACCGACGGCGCCTGCTTCGTGACCAATCCGGACAAGAATCCCACGCTCTCGATTCTGGCGTTATCCTGGCGAGCCTCCGAATACTTGCTGGATGAGGCGAGGAAGGGGAATCTTTAACCATGCCGAATAACCTATCACGCCGCGATATATTAAAGAGTCTCACCATGGGAGTCTCGGCGGGGTCGGTACTTCGCATGATTCCCCTGCAAGCGGCGGCGCAGGTACACCAGATGGTCAAGGAGGAGCGCGCGCAGGCGTCCGCCGGCGGGTACACGCCCAAGTTTTTCTCCGCCCACGCGTACCAGACCCTGCGGTCACTTTGCCAGACGATCATTCCTCCGGACGAGAAAGGCGGGGGCGCGCTGGAAGCGGGCGCGCCGGAGTTCACTGACTTGCTGACCAGCGAGAACCAGGAATACCAGTTGACCCTGGGCGGGGGACTTGCCTGGCTCGACTCGACTTGCAACGACCGTTACGGAAAGGTTTTTCTGGAATGCGCGGCGGCGCAGCAGACGGAAGTGCTCGACCAAATCGCTTACCGTGAAAATGCGCGGAAGGATCCGGCGCTCGGACCCGGCGTCAAGTTTTTCTCCCTCTTGCGCGACCTCACCGCGGATGGATTTTTCACCAGCGAAATCGGCATCAAGTATCTGGAGTATATCGGCAACACCTACCTGGCGGAATTCCCCGGCTGCCCGCCGCTGCCGATGTAGGGGTACGGCTTGCCGCACCCTCTGAGTTGCCATCGCGCTGCCGAACCCGTGAGTACGGTAATCCGTACCCCCCACAGCCAGGCCAGGCTGTGAAAATCATGGCGCGCGGTTACTATTGATTTTAGAATGCCCTCCATGCCAAGAACTCGCCGCGTCTTCTTCCTCGCTCTGCTACTGGCCTACACGGGAGGATTGTGGGCGCAGGAGAATCCAGGGGTGCCCACGGCTGCGCCGCCCGCCAAATCCAAGGGCCAGGCGCGGCCCCACAAATTCTGGGACGCCGAGAACCTCTACCTCTTCACCGGCGTGGGCGCCGCGCGCGCGCTGGACTATGCTTCCACCCGCCACCTGCGAGATCAAGGTGACTACGAATGGCTGCTTACCAATTCCATAGTCGATAACCGGCCCCTTTTTGTGGGAATTGAAATCGCCGGGACGGCGGCTTCCATCGGCGTTTCCTATCTTTTCCATCGCACCGGCCACCATCGCCTGGAGCGCTGGGTTTCCATTGCGCACATCGGCGTGGGCGTGGGCGGGTCCATTCACAACTACCTGTTGAAGCCCATACCGCTTACCGCGCAACCGGAGCTAACAGTTCAACCTGGGCGTTAGGAGCTGACCTCCTCAGCAGTCAATAAGAGCTAAGCCGCAAGGCGCCAAGCGCAAAACTCAGAATTGTGCCAGGCCGCCGCTTCTCCCGGCGCGCCGTTCGCAACCAGCGCTTGTTGCCTACCGCACACCGCCTTCGGCTTTCTGCCTTGACGCGCAAGACATACGGGAATTGCCATCAAGTTATTGCGCAATCTGCCGAAAAAGTAGAGGAAGGCTTCATGGGCCTGTTCGGGGACTCTTTCCGGTTCACTCCAGAGTCCTCGCCGGGCTTCTGCTTCTGCGATGCGGCCGACCGTCTGCCGGGAGAAACCTTGCAGCCCGCACGTGCGTGCAGGTCCGACTGCGAAAACTCCGGCGGGTCTGAAACCAAGATGCAGGGAAACTGAGCTGCTGCTATGAATGCTCGGTCAGCGCCAAGATTCCTCATTGTTTTCTATTGCCTATTGGTGTGCATGGGCCAGGGGAGGCTGTGGGGAGAGCAAGGCCGCACCCCTGCGCAACCTTCAACCTCTCCGGTCTTGACGCGGATCAGCGACATCCATGCACTTTCGGCCAAAGAGGCCGAACGGGGCCAACCGGTCCGAATTCGAGCCGTGGTGACTTATGGCGGGCCCGACCCGTTTTTTGTCCAAGATTCCACGGGTGGTATCTTTGTTTTGACCTCGGCAGGGGAGCGTGGCTTCACGGTTGGTGACCTTGTGGAGGTTCAAGGAGTTACCGGCCATGGGTTTTTTGCAAACCAGATTGAAAAGCCCGAGATCCGCGCTCTCGGCCGCGCACCGCTGCCGGAGCCTCGACACCCCCGCATGGAGGGACTGGCATTAGGGCAGGAAGACGGCAAGTGGGTTGAAATCGCGGGCATCGTGCATTCCACCCAGATGGAAGAGCCTTCGAAGCGACTTGTCCTTTCTCTCGCCGTGGGGGCAGACCGCGTCAGGGTCGACGTGCGGAACTACCCCCAGAGCGCGCTGACCAAACTGCTGGATTCCAAAATCCGGATTCAAGGCGCTTGCGGGGTCGTGCTTAACGCGCGGAATCAGATGGTGGGAATTGTCATCCATGTACAAGACATGAGTTTCATCCAAATCCTGGAGCCGAGCCCCGTCACGGCAGAATCCTCCCCTGTAGATTCGATTCATGAGCTTGCCAGGCTGAGTGCGCGAACCACCTCCGGCCATCGGGTGAAGATCCGTGGAATCGTGACCTTGCACAGGCCTTCCCGCTCCCTGTACATCATGGACGCGGCGGACAGCCTCATGGTGGAAACCTCCCAGACGACCACCGTCCAGCCGGGTGATGAAGTGGAAGTTTGGGGATTCCCGGCGTGGGGAGAGGGTTCCAGAAAGCTTGAGAATGCCGAGTTTCGCAAACTCGCCAGCGGCCCACCACCCGTGCCCGTCGACATTTCCGTTGACGATGCGGTCCAGGGCACTTACGACGGTTCGCTGGTGCGACTGAAAGGCCGAGTATTCAGGCTGCTGACGGAAGGCAATCCTCCCGCGGTGATGTTGGCGTCGGGCCATGTCGCTTTCCGGGCTCAGGTGCTCGGGGAAGGGGCCAAGGCGGCGCTCAGCCGGTTGCAGGTGGGAAGCCGCGTGGGGATCACCGGAGTCTGCGAGGTGTTGGCGGACGAAAACGGAGCCCCCCCGGCGTTTCGCCTGTTGGCGCGCTCGCCCCACGACGTGGAGGTGCTGGAAGCAGCTCCGTGGTGGAACCTGCAAAGGACGCGCAATGTGCTGGGACTGATGGGCGCACTCATGCTTGCCACCGCCGCCTGGGTGATTATCCTGCGAAAGCAAGTGCGGGCGAAGACCGGGGAGATTCGGGAATGGCTGCGGCGCGAAGCGGCGCTTAAAGAGCGATACCGCGACCTGCTGGAAAACGCCATTGACTCGGTTTATACGCGCGACCTGCAAGGGAACTTCACCTCGGTAAACAACACGGCCGTCAGGACCCTGGGCTATACACGGCAAGAACTGCTACGCATGAACATTGTCGAGGTCGTCGCCCCCGAGTATCGCGATCTGGTCCCCCCGGCAATGGGCAAAGCCCTTGCCGGGGAGGCGCCGGGGGACATTGAAGTCGAAGTGATCACGAAATACGGGGCCCGGGTGGCCTTGGAGATTCGCAGCCGGCTGCTTTACGAGGACGGGAAGGTGGTGGGAGTGCAGGCCATCGCCCGCAATGTGACAGAGCGTAAGCAGGTGGAACACCAGATCCACTTGCAAGCAGCCGCTCTCCGGGCTGCTGCCATCGGAATCGTCATTACCGACCACGGCGGCAAAATCCTGTGGGTCAATCCTGCTTTCGTGGCTTTATCGGGCTACCCCTTGGAGGAGGTCATTGGCAAGAATCCCCGCTTGCTGAAATCCGGCAAACATGACCGGGAGTTCTACCGCAACCTGTGGAACACCATCCTGGCCGGGCGGGTGTGGCAGGGGGAGATTGAAAACCGGCGCAAGGACGGAACCTTCTACAACGAGGAATTGACCATCACGCCGGTTTGCAACCCCTCCGGTGAGATTACCCATTTCGTGGCCATTGGGCAGGACATCTCGGCCCGCAAGCAAGCGGAGGAAACTCGCGCGCAATTGGCCGCCATCGTGGAATCCTCCAACGACGCCATCGTGGGCGTTACGGCTCAGGGTACGTTTGCCAGTTGGAACCGGGGCGCGGAAGTTCTGTTCGGTTATCGCCTCGAAGAGGTCCTGGGGAAGCATACGTCCATGCTCGCGCCGCCCGGCCTTTCCGATGAAGCATCCCACCTGCTCGAACGGGTGCGGCAAGGGGAGAGCATCACCAATTTCGAGACCGTCAGGGTGGGCAAGGACGGGAGGAGGATCGCCGTCTCGCTGAGCAAGGCGCCCCTCAAGAATGGCCGTGGGGAGGTGGTGGGGAGCGCCGCCATCATGCGCGACATCACCCAGCGCCTGCAAGCTGAGGAGGCGCTTCGTCAAAGTGAGGAGAAATACCGCTCCATCGTTTTGAATATTCCCGATGTTGTCTGGACTATCGATTCCCAAGGCCATATCGTCTTTATCAGCCCCAATATTGAAAGGCTCAGTGGATATACCTCGGAGGAGTTCTATCAGGGCGGCGTGGATCTGTTTTTGCAGACGGTTCATCCCGAGGAAATTCAAGCCATGAAGGAGACCTTGGAAGCGGCCTTCCGGGACCATCAACCGCGCGATGTCGAGTACCGGGGTCGACGCCAAGACGGGAGATGGATTTGGGTGCGGGCTCAGGCCGTGGGCGCTTATGAAAAGGACGGCGTCCAATACCTGCAAGGCCTCCTTTCGGATATCACCGAGCGCAAACGAGCGGAAGAGGAACTTCGGCTGACGCAATTTTCGTTGGAGCATGCCTCGGACGGCGTGTTTTGGATGAACCCCCATGGCCGGATCGTTTACGCCAATGCGGCCGCTTGCCGATCCTTGGGGTGCTCTCGTGAGGAACTCCTTTCCTTGGCGCTCCCGGATATCGATCCCGTGTTCTCCGATAAGTTTTCGAAGATGCCCTGGAACGAGTTCAAAGCGCGCGGTTCTATGACTTTTGAATCCGAGCACCAAACCAAGCAGGGAAGGGTTTTCCCGGTGGAGGTAACTGCAAACTATCTGGAGTTCGACGGGAAGGAATACTGCTTCGCCTTCGCGCGTGACATCACCGCGCGCAAACAGGCGGAAAAGGAACTTCGACTGACGCAATTCTCAGTGGAACATGCCTCGGACGCGGTGTTTTGGTTGAGCTCACAAGGCCATATCGTTTACGTCAACCAGGCGGCTTGCCGCGCTCTGGGACGCTCTCGCGAAGAACTCCTTGCCTTGACGATTTCGGATATGCACCCGCCTTCTTCGAGGGGAGATTGGGCGTCGTGGTGGGAAGAGGTCAAGGTGCGCGGTTCGATGACTTTTGAAACCGAGCACCAGACCAAGCAGGGAAGGGTCTATCCGGTGGAGGTCAATGCGAACTATCTGGAGTTCGACGGGGAGGAGTACAGCTTCGCCTTCGCGCGCGACATCACCGAACGTAAGCGGGCGGAGGAGGCTCTGCGCGAGAGCGAGCAATTCAGTCGGGAGGTCATCGCCAGTGCCCAGGAAGGCGTCGTGGTCTATGACCGCGAATTGCGGTACCAGGTCTGGAACCGCTTCATCGAAGAACTCACGGGCGTGCCGGCCTCGGAAGCCTTGGGCAAACAGGCGCTTGACCTCTTCCCGCACTTACGAGCGGGAAACGCGGATTTGAGGATTCGCCGCGCCTTGGCGGGGGAGATTGTGCACAGCCCGGACATGCCTTTCCACATACCCGCGTCAGGCAAGACCGGCTGGGTTTCCAGCGTGTACAGCCCGCACTTTGACGCTGGCGGAGAGATTGTCGGGGCCATTGGCATCATTCGCGATATCACTGAGCGCAAGCGGGCTGAAACTGCCCTCCAGGAAAGCGAGGAGCGCTTTCGGAGCCTTTTTGAAAACGCCACCGTCGGCATTTACCGCACCACTCCCGCGGGGCAGATCCTGGTGGCAAACCCCGCCCTGGTGAAAATGTTGGGGTACGAGAGCCAGGAGGAGTTGGTTAAACGCAACTTGGAAGACCAGGGATTCGAGCCGACTTACCCCCGGCACCTGTTCCACGAACGGATGGCGCAGGAAGGGGAAGTCAAGGATTTGGAGGCGGTTTGGGCAAGGCGCGATGGGTCGGCGATCTTCGTGCGGGAAAGCGCCCGAGCCATCCGGGGAGAAGACAATCGGATTATTTGCTACGACGGAATCGTAGAGGACATCACCGAACGCAAACGCGCCCAGCAAATGTTGCAGGAAAGCGAAGAGAGTTTCCGGCAATTGGCGGAGAACATTCGCGAAGTCTTTTTCGTCGCCACGCCAGAACCGTCCCGGGTCACGTACCTGAGCCCGGCCTACGACGAAATCTGGGGCCGTCCCCGCCAGGCAGTCCTGAATTCTCCGGCCGCCTGGGTGGAACCGATTCATTTGGAGGACCGCGCACGGGCGTTCGAGATTCTTGCGCAGGCGCAGCAGGGCGTGGCTACCGACATGGAGTATCGAATCGTGCGCCCGGACGGCTCCCCTCGCTGGATCAGACACCGCACCTTTCCTGTGTGCAACGCCGCAGGGAAGTTCTATCGAATCGTGGGCATTGCCGAGGACATTACGGAACGCAAACAAGTGGAGGTTGCAACGCATAAAGCCATGAAAGCAGCCGAAGAAGCCAATCGCGCCAAAAGTGAATTTCTTGCCAACATGAGCCATGAGCTCCGAACCCCCATGAATGCGGTCATCGGCATGACGGAACTGGCCCTGGCCACCGACTTGGACCCGGAGCAGCGCCACTACTTGGAGCTTGTCCAGTCCTCGGCGGACTCCTTGCTGGAGCTGATCAACCACATTCTGGATTTCTCCAAAATCGAAGCCGGGAAATTCGAATTGGAGGCCACCCCCTTCATCCTGGCGGACGTGCTGGAAGAAGCCATTCGTCCGCTGGCGATCCCGGCGTATCGCAAAGGCCTGGAGATGGCCTGCGGTTTGGACCCTGCCATTCCGTCCCCGCTCGTGGGTGATCCCGTGCGGTTGAAACAGTTGGTGGTGAACCTGGTTGACAACGCCATCAAATTCACCGAACGGGGTGAAGTGATTGTGCGCGCCTGGGTGGAATCGAAGGAGGAAAGGGACCTGACGCTGCACCTTGCGGTCGAGGACACGGGGGTGGGAATCCCGGCCGACAAAATCGAAATGGTCTTCGAGGCCTTTACGCAGGCCGATGGCTCTCTGACCCGCCGCTTCGAGGGGGCGGGGTTGGGGCTGGCCATCTGCTCGGAATTGGTGCGGATGATGGAAGGGGCCATCTGGGTGGAAAGCGGGCCGGGTCAGGGAAGCACGTTCCACGTTACCGTGCGCTTGGGCTTGGACCCGCGCGCGGCTTCCCCTCCGGATAAGGGAGCCGGCAACTTCCTGCGCGCCATGCCGGTTTTGGTGGTGGATGACCATGCCGCCAGCCGTGAAATCCTGGGGGAAATGTTGCGCCATCGCGGTATGGTTCCAACCGTGGTGGAGGGCGCCGAGGCAGCCCTGGAAGCAATCCGCAAGGCACAGAATTCCGCCTCGCCCTTCCGTCTCGCGCTCTTGGATGCGCACATGCCGGGCGGCGACGGATTTGCCCTGGCGGAACAGGCGCGCCGCATCCCCGGATTCTGCGCCCCCATCCTGATGATGTTTCCTCCCCCCGAGGTTGAGCGCGAGGCAACCCGTTGCCGCGAGTTGGGCATTGTGGACTATTGCACCAAGCCGGTCCGGGAATCGGACCTGGTCAAGGCCATGGTCAAGGCGCTGGAAACCTCGACGGCGGGAGACGCCGCGACGAAGACCTGGGGCTCCTCGCAGGAACTCGGACGCACGCTGCGCATCCTGCTGGCGGAGAGCAATGAGGTGAGCCAGGTCCTGGTGACCCACCTCCTGGAGAAGCGCGGGCACCAGATTTCCGTGGCGGCGGACGGATTGGAGGCTCTTGCCGCTGTCCAGAATGCGGGTTCGCAGGACTTTGATCTGGTCCTGATGGATACGGAAATGCCTTGCATGAATGGGCTGGAGGCAACCCGGGCGATCCGGGAGATCGAGCGCAAAACGGGTAGGCGCCTGCCCATTATCGCCATGACGGCTCACCCCGTGCCGGCCGAAGAGGAAGAGTTTAGAGCCGCCGGCATCGAGGGGTATCTTGCCAAACCCCTTCGGCCCAGCGCCTTATTTGAAATCATCCAACAAGTGATGAGTCGCTCGGACCGGGCCGTCCCGGCGGAGGCTCCCCCTCCGGTGGTTTTTGATAGATCCTGTTTCCTGTCCCGGTTAGAAGGCGACGAACAATTGGGGGGAGAGATTATCGAGATGTTTCTCCAGGAGTGCCCCAAACTTCTGGACGGCGTCCGCCGTGCCGCTCGGCAGCATGACGCCTCCTTGTTGGAACGGGCCGCCCACACGCTCAAGGGTTCGGTCGGAGATATCGCCGCGCCCCAGGCGTTCGATGCCGCCCGCACCTTGGAGATGATGGCCCGGCAAGGCAATCTCGACGATGCCGGCGCCGCACTGATGAGCCTGGAGGGGGCCCTTGATCGCTTGGTACCCGAACTGCGCAAGATTGAGAAAAGAGTTGCCTGAATCAGGATGGTCAAAAATTTTCGCGGCGTACCAAGGAGTTAGCTCCCGGCGTTCCCGAGGGATTTCCTCCGGAGAACTACCAGCATGAAAATCTTAGTGGCAGAAGACAACGCGGTCACGGCTACGCTGATGGTGGGGGTCCTCTCCCGCCAAGGCTATACCGTTGTCCTGGCGCACAACGGTTCCGAGGCTTTAAATCTGTTAGCTTCCGACCCCGGCATTCGGGGGGTGATCACCGACATCATGATGCCGGAGTCCAGCGGGCTGGATTTGCTCCGGGCGATGCGGGCCCACGAGACCTGGAAAAATCTCCCTACCATCATTACCACGGTCCGAGATGACGGGGAGACCGTCGCCCAGGCCGTGGCCCTCGGCTGCAAAGAATATGTTCTGAAGCCGGTCAGGCCCGCCCGCTTGATCGAAAGGGTGACGAAGGTTTTTCAACAGGAAAAGGCCGTATTGTTGAGTTCGTCGGAGGTCATCAGCCGGTACTCCCTAACCTCGGAAGCTTACCGGAGGATCGCTAAGAATTTCGCGGCCCAGGTCGACCAGGCCATCGAGGCGCTGCAAAAATCGTCAATCAATTCCTCCGCCATCCACCGCGTGGACTTCACTCCCATCGTGGAAAGCACCACCCTATTGGGCGCGGAACGTTTGATGGCGGCTCTGGAGGAAGCCTCGCCTACAGCCATGTCCCAGACATTAACGCCTCTTCAATGCACCAGCCTTCTGGAAGAACTGCAACTGGTGCGCAAGGCGCTGAGCACCCAGCTCGATTGATCGGGGATAAGGCGCTTTTCTCCTGATTTTCCTGGAGCGCGGTAGCACCAGATCCCGCTCGCCCCCTTTTTGCAATAATTTAACATGCCATTGGAAACCTTTTGCCAGCCAAATGCCGTCCAAGCAACAGACCATGGGGAATTAACTCAAGGAAAGGTGGTATAGCGATTGATGAAAAGCATCTTTACGACTCTGCTCATGCTGTTGATGGGAAGTTTTCCAGCCTGGGCGGCGCTTGGCGAGTCCGAGTCATCGGTGAATGTGGACCAGCAGTATGTCAAGGGCGAGCATCGCCTGGAGGTCCGCCAGGGTTATCAGTTCCACCAAATCACCACTCCGGACGGCAGCTTTGTCAGGGAATATGTGTCGCCGCAAGGAAAAGTCTTTGGAATCTCCTGGCGGGGACATTCCCTGCCCAACCTCCAACAGTTGTTGGGGTCCTACGTGACCAATCTCCAGCAAGCCCAAAAGCAGACGCTCCGCCGCCGGGCGCTGGTGGTGCGGACAGACCAGTTCGTCTTCATCAGCAGCGGTTACATGCGGTCTTTCCAGGGGCACGCCTACGTGCCCAGCCTGATACCCAACAACCTTGGGCCGGAGGTGGTGCAATGAATCTCAGAAATGTTTCCATCGCGACGCTATGCCGTGTTCTCGCCGTCGTTACGGGCCTGGTCTTTCTGGCCGGTTGCGGGGGCGGCTCGAGCAGTACCGCCCCCCCCACCAGCCCAACCGTCACGCTGTCAGCCAGCAGCCTGACCTTCACCAGCGAACCCGTCGGCACCCCCAGCGCCACTCAAACCGTCACGCTCAATAACACGGGGACGGCGGCTCTCTCCATTTCCGGCATCCAGGCGAGCGGAGATTTTGGCGAGACGAATAACTGTACATCGAGTGTGGCCGCCGGTTCGAGTTGCACGATCACCGTGACCTTCACGCCCACGACATCCGGGTCGCGTACCGGCGCCGTGAGCATCACCGACAACGCCAGCAACAGTCCGCAGAGCGTGAGCTTGACCGGAACGGGCTCGGCCTCAACGGTTTCCCTCTCCACCACGAGTATCACTTTTTCGACACAAGTCATGGTGGGCACCCCCAGCGCCGCGCAGCCCGTGACGGTCAATAACACGGGAACGGCAGCGCTTGCATTCACCAGCATCGTGGCGACTACCCCCTTTACCGAAACGGATAACTGCCTCGCCGGCGTGGCCGCGGGCGCGAGTTGCACCATCAACGTGACCTTCACACCCACGGCGGTTGGCGCGGTCGCCGGCGGTACCCTGACCCTCACGGATAACAGCAACGGGACGGCGGGGACCACGCAGACAGTCACGCTCGCAGGCTCGGGCTTCACGGGCAACTCGGTGCCCGTCGCTGTTAATTTTGGACCCGGCGGACAAGGGACTATAACCGCCAACGGGTCCCCGTATTATAACGGGATCTTCACGACCGTCACCGTTTGCGAGCCCGGCACCACGACCTGCACGTCCATCCCCAACATCCTGGTGGATACCGGCTCGGTAGGTCTGCGGGTTCTGAATAGCGCGCTTACCGGAGTCACGCTTACGACGATCACGGATACGAGTAACGACACCCTCAATGAGTGCCTCGGGTACGCAGACGGTTCATATAACTGGGGTCCCGTCCAGTGGGCCACGGTGCAGATTGGCGGGGAAACGGCCTCGCAAGTCCCGGCCGCCGAGGGCGGAACGGCGAATCAGGGGATTCCCATTCAGAACATCAGTAACACTTCGAATCCTCCCGCAGGAATGAGCTGCTTGTCCACTCCCGGCGCATACAACGCCAATACCATCACCCTTCTGGGAGCCAACGGCATCCTGGGTGTCGGCAGCACCCCCCAGGATTGCGTTTCGGGAAACACCAACTACTGCACATCGAGCTCAAGCGACGCGTACTATGTTCTCTGTACCAGCACTCAGCAGTGCGGTGTACCCAGTACTCTTCCCGTGGCGGATCAGGTCTGGAATCCCGTGGCGGCGTTTGCTTCGGCCGACATCAATGGCGTGGTGCTCCAGCTACCGTCCATTCCCGCTGCGGGACAAGCCACAGTTGCCGGGACGCTGGTTTTCGGGATCGGGACGCAAACCTGTCCCGGTTCCCCGGCAGGATGCACCCCCAATGGCCTCGGCAACGCGCAAGTCTACGCTCAGGATGACTACAACTACTTCCCACAGGTTGTGTTCAACAGCGTCACCTATACCTCTCCCAGTACGGGGGGGAATAACCCGAGCTATATCGACAGCGGCTCGTTCGCCAATTTCGTTTCCGATGCCACCACGCTCAACACCTATGCCAGTTCGCAAAGCATAACCGTAAGCGACTGTATGGCGGGCACTACGGATGTCGGCTTCTATTGTCCAACTCCGTATCCTCCGGCCCTTAGCCTGCCGGTGGAGGTCTCGGGTTACGGTAGCGTTGGCTCGGGAACGATCACGCTATCCATTGCCAATGCCCTTACGCTTACTGAGGACAATCCCACTTTCGCGGCGTTCAACAACCTGGGGTATGAAAGCGGCGGCACCGACCCGTCGAATGATTCCTGGGACTTCGGGATGCCGTGGTTCTTCGGCCAACCCAACGGCGTTTTCGTGGGGATCGCGGGGGGATTACCTCTCCCGACCGGCGTGAGCGCTCCGTACGGTTACTGGGCGTTTTAGTCTGCTCTCCGAGTAGGGGCGCGGGCCATGGACTTCACCCATCGGCCCTGCGCCCCTGCCGGCCTTCATGCTCTTCACAGCTTACCTGTTACAACCGCGCTTGTGGACCAGGCATCCAATTGCCTTCACCGCTGCACGTACCGCCGCCATCTCCGATTTCTGGAGTCCGATGGACTCCATCGGAGTCCGCAGATCGGACTTGGCGGCTCGATGCCGGCTGGAAGCCGGCGCCTGGAGTTTCTACATTGTTCACGCGGTGCCAGCCGGTGTGAGAAGGCGGTAAGAGGGTTGAATATCCAAAGCCCGCAACTCGAGGTTTCCTGCCGGTAGGAAAAATGCGGTCCATGGTTAAGATTTTTTCCTGCCGGTAGGAAAACCGCCCAGATTTTTGTTGACAACGCATCTGGGCCCTAGATTAGCCTAGGTGTAGGGACGGGTGGGGAGCGAGTCGCCCCCACCGGGTTACCCGGAGGAAAGGACGAATGCCCAGACCGACGCGGAAAACGCAGGATAAATTATCCGACGGAGGGGAGGCTGCATTGCGGCCGCTGGGGTTCTAAGAAAAAAGAATTCTTTTTTTATACGACCGAAGCCAGTAAGTCTATGAAAACACAGAAATAAATGACAACTTGTCCGACGAGAAAACGGACATTATCTGCGAAACGACACGACACTGACACAAAATCACATGCATTTGACAGCAACTGACGGCCTTATTGCTACTATTGGCGCGCTGCGGAGCGAATTCATCGCTTCAAAATGTAGAAACTCGAGGTGCCGGCTGGAAGCCGGCGCGAGATTAGGTCAGTACCCGGTTCGTAGCGCCGCCATCTCCGATTTCTGGACTCCGATGGACTCCATCGGAGTCCGCAGATCGGACTTGGCGGCTCAATGCCGGCTGGAAGCCGGCGCTACATCTGAAATCTGGATGGCTTGTAACACTCTGTGGTATTTTGATGGGGGTTTAGCGCCACGCGGGAACTCTTCCGGCGGAGGGGTAGATCGAGAAAAAGGCGGCGCAGGGAAGCGTAAGAAAGGCACGGGTGGAGGTCCATGAGAACCTTTTTGGGAGTCTTGCTCATGCTCATGTTGGGGGCTCCGACGCTGATCGGAGCGCTCGGCGAGCCGGAATCGTCGGTGCGCGCGGACCGGCAATTCCTGCGCGGTCAAGCTCGCGAAGAAGCCCATCAGGGCTACAGACTCCACCAGATTACCGATGCCGGCGGCGCCGTAATCCGCGAGTATGTCTCGCCGGCGGGCAAAGTCTTTGGGGTTTCCTGGCAAGGGCCCTACGTGCCCAACATGCAGCAGTTGTTGGGGTCTTATTTTACTTACCTCCAACAGTACGCGCAGGCCCAGACGAGGCGCCGTGGCGGCCCCTTGATGATTCAAAAGGACGATTTCGTTTTCACCAGCGGCGGGCACATGCGCTCGTACCGGGGCCGCGCTTACGTGCCCAGCCTCTTGCCCACCAACCTTTCCCCGGAGGTGGTGCAATGAGGCTCCCGAAAGTTTCCGCCGCCGCGCTGGCCAGCCTTCTGGTGGTGATGGCGGGCGGGATGTTTCTCACCGGTTGCACTTCGGGCGGCAGCTACAACGAGGTCCCTTTGCCGGTCGTCACCGTCTCGCCCGCTTCCGCGTCGGTTCCGGCGGGAGGGGTGGCGCAATTTACCGCCACCGTGGTCAGCACGACCACCACCACGATTAGTTGGAGCGTAAATAACGTCCCCGGCGGTAATTCGAAAGTGGGTACGGTTAACTCTTCGGGATTATACACGGCGCCGGCTTCCGTCCCCAATCCGGCCGCGGTGACGGTTTCCGCCATCAGCTCGGCGGAAACCAATCCCTCCGGTGCGGCGATCGTTACGATTACGCCCCCGGTGAATGCCACGGTGAGTGTGGCCCCCACCGACTCCTTGGCACTGGCGGGAGCGACCGTGCAGTTTACGGCCACCGTCACCGGAACGGCCGACACTGCCGTTGCCTGGTCCGTGAATGGCGCGCAGGGTGGCAATTCGACGGCAGGCACCATTTCCGCCGCCGGACTTTACACCGCGCCCACGACCCTACCCAATCCACCCACGATTGTCGTGACCGCCACCAGCCAGGCCAACACCGCCCAATCCGCCTCCACCACCTTAACGCTGACGGCCGGCAACGCCGCGCCCCTCTTTGTCGACTTTGGCCCCAATGGAAACTCCGGGAACGCCGGCGCCGCATACTACAACGGACTTTTCACCACGGTCACCGTCTGCCTGCCGGGCACTGGTGACTGCCAGATTATCCCGGACGTTTTGGTCGATACCGGTTCCGTGGGCTTGCGCGTTCTCAATTCCGCGCTCACCACGGTTCCGGCCACGGAGCTCACCACGGTTCTGGACTCCACCGGGAGTCAAGTGCAGGAGTGCGTCCAATTCGGTGATACTTCTTACGCTTGGGGACCGGTGCTGATTGCCGATGTGGTGATGGCCGGCGAAAGGGCCTCCAGCGTTCCCATTCAGGTGATGGGCGATACCACGTTCACCGTGCCTGCAACCAGTTGCCTGAGCCTCGGCCCCGGCCCCAGCCTCGACACCGTGGCGGCTTTGGGCGCCAACGGCATCCTGGGCGTGGGCACTTCCATTCAGGATTGCGGCCTCAATTGCGCGGGTGGCCAAACCTTTCTCCCTTATCCCTATTACGTCTGCCCGCAGAACGAATGCCAAATTACGCCTCTCCCCGTGGCGCAACAAGTTGCGAATCCCGTCGCCTTCTTTACCAAAGATAATAACGGCGTGGAGATTCTCCTGCCCGCGATTTCCTCGGCCGGAGCGCCCTCACTTCCTTACACGAGTGCGGACGGAACCAGCTTGATCCCCGCCGGACTCCTGGTTTTCGGGGTGGGGACCGAATCCAACAACGCTCTGGGGACCGCCAGCATCTACGCCACGGACGAGAACGGCAACTTCCCCACCGTGGTCTATAATGGCAATTCATATACATCCGATGGGTTCCTCGACACGGGCTCGAATGCCCTTTATGTTTCCGACGCGCAAACCCTCGGCACTCAGAATTGCACGGACAACCCTTACTACTGCCCTGCCGCACCGTTGGCTCTCTCCCTCACCACTTACGGAGCCAATGGCACCTCGGGGTCAGTTACGCTGAATATCGTCAACGCCGACGCGCTGTTTGGCGCCAATCCCGACTTTGCTGTTTTCAATAACCTGGGAGGGGAAAGCGGCGATGGCTTGTCGTCGGATTACTTTGACCTGGGACTGCCGTTCTTCTTCGGCCGCAGCGTGTTCGTGGGAATCGCAGGAACCGCCGTGCCCAACAACGTGAGCGCCCCCAACGGTTACTTTGTGTTCTAGCCGGTGAACTCCCTTGCGCGTCCAATCTCCAAAAACTATCCTGGAAAAACTGCGCAGAACCTGCCTGCCAATGCCGGGAGCGTCGGAGACGGTTACGTTTGGGCACCCCACTTTTCAAGTCGCCGGGAAGACCTTCGCAGTCCTGGAAGAGTATAAGGGCGTGCTCGGCATCGCGCTGATGGTGGGGAAGTTGATGCAGGGCGTATTCCTAAAGGATTCCCGCTTCTTCATGACGCCTTACGCAGGGAAGCATGGCTGGGTAACCTTGCGTGTGCACGCGGCGCCGCTCGACTGGGAAGAAATTCGCGAACTCCTCGAGGGCAGTTACCACCTGGTGTCGGCGAAAAGAGCGAGGCAGCGTGGGGAGTAATTGCAGCGCAGACGCGTTTTGTAGGTCCGCGCTACTCCTGCATACTGCCTACTGCTTTCTGCCTACTGTTCGTCAGGGCGCTTCCCAGTCGAGGGCGTAGACTTCCTGGCTGGCGGCGTCGCGGAGCATCAAGGGGGAATCATCGGGAGCCAGTCCGTGCCAGTCGCCGAAGGCGCCCTCCAGCAGCAGACCTCCCAGGTTCAGGATTTCCTCAGGCTTGCCATCGCCAATCCGCACCCGAAAGATGCTGTTCCTGTTGTCGCGGCGTAACCTGGACACGAAAACGACAGACTTGGAATCGTGGGACCATTCCGGCCAGCCCATGAAGACGCCGCTCGCGAGTTCAGTAGTCTGGTGAGTAGTCAGATCATAGAGCATGAGGAGGTTGGAATCCCGGTTTAGACCGGCCACATAACGTCCGTCGGGTGAGACGCGGGGTGACCACAAGCCATCCGACCCGGGCAGATTGGCAACCTGGTGCGTCCTTAAATCCAATGAATGAAGGCCCGTGATGGCGGCTGGGGTCACGAATACATCACCGAATATCAATGCGTTCCCACCCGGCAGCCAGTCAGCGTCCATGGGGTTCGACGCCTGCGTCGCCACTGCTTGCGGCGTTCCCCCATCCGCCGAAATCACATATATTCCCCAAGCGTGCCCCGGGTCAGCGGCGTCGAAGGCGATCTGTTTCCCATCCGGCGACCACCGCGGCATGGCGCTCACCTTGGGAGGGAAGGTAAGCTGAAGCCGCTCGGTACCGTCCGCCTTGATCCGCCACAGCGTGTTTTCCGGATAAGCGATATAAGCGGCCATCTGGCCATCCCGGGAATACCTGACCTGCTCCACCGACATCCCCACGTAAGGAACCATCTGCCGCAGCTTGAGGTCGTAGCGCACCAACTCGCCGCGCGGCTGCTCGCCCACCACATAGACCCGTTTCCCGTCCCGGCTCGGCAGGGGCGCCCAGTAGTTCAAGGGGCCGTTGGTCAACTGCACCGGCTGGCGATCGCGTGGGCGGAAGAGAGGCACCTTATCGCGAAGCGCCCAGATATCCGTCCGGCCGTTTCGAGTGGATTGGAAGAGGAAGTACCTTCCATCGGGCGTCCAGTTGCCGCAGCACTCGGCCCCAGGGGGGTTCCATCCGGGGAGTAGCGGGTGCGGGTTCTTGCCATCGATGGAAACCTCCCACAAGGAGCGCACCCCGGTGGCTTGATCGGCGGCGGTGAATCGTATCCGCTCCCCGTCCGGAGAAACCCGCGGCCACCAGTTGCGACCGGCCCCCGTCCAGAGCTTACGGGCTTCGCTTCCGTCACTTCGGGCAACGTACAGGTCCGAGTCTCGGGCGTAAACGATCCGCTGGCCATCCGGAAACCAAGTGGCGTCCTGAGCCATCACGTCTCCCACCCGGCGAGGCGATCCCGCGGGCAGGGGAACAACCCAAAGAGTTGGCAGGGCGCCCATGGAGGGGCTAGTCCCGCTCAGCATTTCCGATCCGCTCGGCGAGATGTCATAGGGGTTGGCGTTCGGGAGCGCCATATTCACCGGAACCACTTCGCCCCCCGAGGTCGAGACTTGGGCAAGCTCACTCGGAAGAAACTCATAGAAATAGACCCGGGAGCCGTCGGTGAGCAAGGGCGGGGGAATTTGATTAGCCCAGGAGAGCGCAGGCTTTTGGCGCCCATCGTGGGTGATGGGGGCGTACGCCAACAATCTCGGCGGTGGCAAGGGACGGCTCAGGACATAAGCCAGGACGGCAGCAACGATGACGACGGCGGCCCCCGCCGCAGCCGCCCACGCACGCCCCGATCGCCGAACCGCCGCGTGCGGCGTGGGCTCCGCCATCGTTGCCGGGGAGGTGGCGGAGGATCGTCCCGAATCCGTATCGCGCTTCAGGCGTTTCAGGTCGGCGCGTAATGCGGCCGCGCTTTGGCAGCGCAACTCGCGGTCCTTCTCCAGGGTCTCGTTGATGATCTCTTCCAGCTTGGCGGGCAGCTCCGGATTCAAGCGTACCGGCGAGGTGGGGGCTTTGTTCAGAATCCCGTCGAAGATGGCGGCCGTGGTGGTGCCGGGGAAGGCTTGCCGCCCGGTGGCCATCTCGTAGAGCACCACGCCCAGGCTGAACAGGTCGGTGCGCGCGTCGAGGTCCTTGCCCAATGCCTGCTCGGGAGACATGTAGGCCACCGTACCCATCGCCACGCCGGGGCTGGTGAGATTCTCCTCCGCCGCCCCCAGGGTCGGCATGGTTGTCGCCCCCACCGCTTCGGCCACCGGGGAGCGTTGCGGGGAGAGCTTGGCCAAACCGAAATCCAGAATCTTGGCCTGTCCACGCGTGGTGACAAAGATGTTTGCCGGCTTGATATCGCGATGGATGATGCCCTTGGCGTGTGCCGCGTCCAGAGCGTCGGCAAGCTGGATGCCCAGTTCCAAAATCTCATCCGTCTTGAAGGGCTGGGCGCTGATGCGGTGCTTGAGCGTTTGCCCCTCCAGAAATTCCATGGCAATAAACGGCTGGCCCTCGTGCTCGTCAACATCGTAAATGGTGCAGATGTGGGGGTGATTGAGGGCGGAGGCGGCTTGGGCCTCGCGCTGGAAGCGCTCCAAGGCTTGATGGTCTTTGGACATGGCTTCCGGCAGGAACTTGAGCGCCACGAAGCGACGGAGCTTGGTGTCCTCGGCCTTGTAGACCACACCCATCCCGCCGCCCCCGAGTTTCTCCAGAATCTGGTAATGGGAGATTGTCTTCCCCAGCATCGCTGCCCTTCACTTTCGAGGAGTATACGAACACGGATTACACTGATCTGCTCAAGCGTCGCTCCCGAGCTGGTCCGTGGCGCGGATATCCACAATCCGTGAGGTTTTGATGGTGCGAAATACGGGATGCCAGAATTCCAGGTGCATTCCTCGCCCGATAAACCGTAGCTTCAGCATCGAGCCGCCCCACGTGGACCCCGCGATTCTCACCGGGACGGGATCGGGACAGTACTGCGGGTGGCCCCAAATCAGTTCCCTGCCGCGATCGCCAATCAAGATGGTGTACCAACGATTTTGCGTCTCCACTTCCAATCGCGCGCCCGCGGATAAATCGTCCAGGCACACACCACCTTCGATCTCCGACTGCACGATATTCCGATTCACCTCGTCGCTCAAGTTGGGATGAGAGATGAAGGGTTTTGGATCAGGGACCGCAGTCTTCGTGTCCATTCTCGTTTTCTCCGCCTGCCTTCTGCCTACGGCCTTTCGCCTGACTCCCGACCTCGCATCCCCGACACGTGGCACGCAACACCTGTGGTTGCGGCGGGGAGTTCATGCGGCGTAGAATTTCCAGGAAGCGCAAGTCGAAGCGCAGGGATTATTTTAACTTCGCGTACTCCGCCTTCGCTTGCTTCAGCACGGGAACATCCGGGTCGGCGCCTTTCCAGAGGGTGAGGAAATCTTTGTAGGCAGCGAGCCCCCGGACGCGTGCGGCGTCGGCATCCGCTCCCTGCGAGGTTCTCGCCTGCAAGGCATTGGCACGAGCCACGCCCAGATGCGCCAATGCTCCCGTCCAGCAGTTCCAGACAATCCCGCTGTGGTCGAGAACTTTCTGGAACTCGGCGGCTGCGGCATTGCCCTGCCCCGCCGCAAGATTTGCCTCTCCACGCGTATACGTCGGATACAGGCAGGAGTTGTTGGCGACGAACGGAATTGTCCCGAACTCAATAGGTGAAGCGCCTTGTAGAGCATTCAGAGCAGCAGTGGGGTTCTTGCGATTGAGTTCCAATTGCGCCCGGATCGCCGGGAGCCAAAGTGATTGCATCTGGTCGTCCAGCGGAGAGAGTTTGTTAACCTCTTGCATCAAGGATTCGGCTCGCGCAACATCGCCCCCCATGGCGAACGCAAGCGCAGCTTCGACTTTGACGACCCCACTCGATGGAGCGAGTCTTAAAGCATCTGCCGCCTTTTTCCGCGCTTCTGCCGCGTTGCCGAAGGCGGCTTCGCGCAAAGCGGCATTCTCCTGCCATATGGCCCCGTTTTCCTTACTGTCAGCGCGGAGGGCGGAGTTTACCGACCGCATGGTCAGTTCCCGTGCCTTGCCCAGATGACCTGCGTATGCCTCGGTGTCGGAGGCGAGACTGAGACCGAAGTGCTCATACTCGGGCTTGTCCGCAAACCACTCCTGTTGTACTGCCATTGCGCTGGAGTCAGACGCGAGAAAGTTCAGAGCATACGCAGCACTGTGGAGCGCATAGTCATCCAGTTTTCGCGCTTCCGCCTGCTGGATTATCTGTCGCGCCTCGTCGAAACGCTGCGAGGCGAGCAGGTAGCCGCAGAGGAACTCATATGGGGCGACACTATCCGGGTCGAGGCGCAGGCTTTGGCGATGCACCTCGATGGCCTTCTCGTACTGACCTTGCTCCGCATAGACGTAGGCCCGGTCGATGTAGGCCCTGCTGTCTCGGGGGTAGCTCCCAATCTGCTGGTCGTAGGTCTGTGCCGCCTTGTCCAGTTCCCCGGTTACATTCTCATAGTAGGTGGCGGCGATCACCAGTCTTTCCCGTTCGCTGGCATGCTCCCGCAACTGGAAAGCCTTGGTGAAATACTCGTTGGCCCGCTCTTGCTCATCCAGATGCGAGTAATCGTCGCCTACTCCCCAATACCCCATGGCAAAGTTGGGATCGAGTTCGATGGCGCGTTGATGGTAAGACAGGCCTTCAGCGATGCCTTTGTCATGAAAGGCCTTGTCCCCAAGGCTGTACGCCTTCAGAGCTTCTAGCGAGGGGGTTGTAGCGTTAGCCAGCGGAACATCAAATTTCTGTACGGTCACCAGAGACTCGCCCAGTTCGCCCCGCAGCTTCGACGACGCCTCCCCCAGCGCGTCCAGCACCTTCTCTTTGGCTGCTGCCGTGATCTGCTCCTGCGCCAGCGTATCTCCGCTCTGGCAACTCACCGCCTTCAATCCCAGCACGTATTCGTTGCCCAGACTGCCAATCGATCCAGCGATGTAAGCCTTGCTGCCTGCTCGCTGGCAAAGCTCTCGTGCCACCTCGGGCGTGAGTTTCGTGCTGGCCGGACGGGTCATCAGTTGCAGGGTCTTGGCGACTTCGCTGTCGGAGAGCACATTGAGGAAAGGCGATTGCCGAAGGGAAACGCTGAGCGCTGTCTTCAGCGCGTCGTCGAACACCGCATTGCCGGTGCTGTTGGCAAAATCGGCGAGAACGACGCTGTCTTTCTCGGTCAGGCGGTGCGTGGTCCGGCGAGATCGGAAGTAGAACTCTCCCGCGATTACTGCAGCGACAAGTATCACGGCTGCGGAAACAAGAACCTTCCAGAATTTCCTGCCTGCCACGGGAACTTCGGTCGCCCTCGCCTCGCTCACGGACGAAGGCCGCCCAGATTCCGTATCCCGCTTCAGGCGCGTCAAGTCGGCCCGCAGATCCGACGCGTGCTGGTAGCGCAACTCCCGGGCCTTCTCCAGCGCCTTATTGACAATTCGTTCAAGTTCGAGAGGACACTCGGGATTCAGTCGCACCGGAGCCGCCGGCGCGCGGTTCAGAATGGCCTCAAAGATGACGCCGGAGCTCTCACCGCGAAAGGGCAACATCCCCGTTGCCATTTCGTACAGCACCACGCCAAAGGAGAACAAATCACTGCGAGCATCCAGTTCCTTGGCCCGTACTTGCTCCGGCGACATATAGGCCACCGTCCCGAGGGCCGTCCCCGGACTGGTCAGATGCTCTTCCGTCGCCCCGACGGTCGGCATGGCTGTAGCGGCGATGCCTGCCCTTGAGTGGAGCGAAGGGTCCCCCTCGCCGACTCGACGGCGGTCGGAGACCGCCGCTACAGTTAACTTCGCCAGGCCGAAGTCCAGCACTTTGGCGTGTCCGCGCTTGGTGACAAAGATGTTTGCCGGTTTGATGTCCCGATGGATGATGCCCTGACCGTGAGCCGCATCGAGGGCGTCCGTGACCTCGATGGCGATCTCCAGCAATTGTTCCAACTCCATGGGCCGGCCCTGAATCTGGTGCTTCAATGTCATGCCATCCAGGAATTCCATGGCGATGAACGCCTGGCCGTCTTGTTCACCAATGTCGTAAATCGTGCAGATATTGGGATGATTCAGGGCGGAGGCGGATTGCGCTTCGCGCTGGAATCGCGCCATTGCCTGGGGATCTTTGGCGACGGCCTCGGGCAGGAATTTCAGCGCGACAAACCGGCGCAGGCGAGTGTCCTCGGCCTTATAGACGACACCCATCCCTCCGCCACCGAGCTTTTCCAACACGCGATAGTGGGAAACCGTCTGGCCAATCATGAGCAAATGGCTAAGTTAATGAGGAGCAATCCCGCCCCAATGAAAACTACTATAGCACGAACCGCCATGTCAAAGCCTTGGTGACATGGGATCTCGGTTTGATGTAGAGGCGGCTTTACGTCGCCATTTCGAGTGAGAAGATGAATCAATCTGCCGATCTCGAAAATCGCAAATCACCACTCGCAAATCCCAAATCGCCCGATCACCGGATCACCCGATGATTCGAGGACCCGATGGCTCAGTGGCCGATCGAGTTCAGCTTGACAAGCTCCCGGCGCGCCTCCTGGAACCTGGGATCAATCTGGAGGGCTGTCTTAATCTCCCGCACCGCTTCGGGCTTTAGGTTTTGCGCTTCCAGGATCAGGCCCAATTGATAGTGCGCCTCGGCAGAGCGCGGGTTGGCGAGAGCGGCACGAAAGTGTGCGGCGGCCTCCGCGCTCCTGCCCCGACGCGCAGCGATGAGCCCCAATCCGAAATGCGCCTCGTAGTCTTGCGGCGCGAAAGTGAGCAGTTGATGAAATTCCGCGGCCGCGCGCCCGAAGTCGCCGACGGTCAACCAAATGTCGCCGAGCAGTTCTTCCGCCTCGACGTTGTGCGGGTCGAGCTTGACTGCGGCTTGGAGCCTACTGGCGCCATCGAGATAGCGGTGCAGCGCCACCTCCAAGCGCGCCAACTCGATATAAGCCGGCAGGTTACGAGGATCGTCGGCAAGGATGGCCTGAAATTCCGCCACCGCCTCATCCGCTTTGCCGATGCGCGCCAGATGCCCCGCCAGCAGATAACGTTGGTATTCAAACACCCGGTCTTTGGGATCAACGCCGGAATCATCAAGAGCGGCTTGGCGCGAGGTGATATCGAGATAGCCGAGGGAGCGCAAATTCTCAGCGGCTCCCGGCGCGGCGGCAGGGGCGGGCCGACCGGCCGCCGCCGGGACGGAATGATAAGTTGCAACCAGCGCTGCCAGGCGCTCGCGATACGATGCGGCGAGGGCCATTTGGCCGGGCAGAAGATTGTGCAGTTCGGCGGGATCGTGCTTCAAGTCGTAAAGTTCCGGGTGCGGAGCGTCAATATATTGATAGTCTCCCCGGCGCAGGCTGCGCAGTGCCGCCCATCCAAATTTATCGTGCGCGTAGGAGCTTTCGCTGTAGACGTCGCGCGGCGGCGAATTGCCGTCGTTCGCAAGCTCCAGCAGGCTGTGACCGCAAAACTCCGCCGGCGCCTGAAATCCCAGGAAGCTCAGCACCGTCGGCGCAACATCGATCAGCCCGGCGGGAGACGAAACTCGAAACTCGAAACTCGAAACTCGGGGTGGATTTCGATTTTCGAATTTCGAATTTCGAATTTCGAGCTCTCGATTTTCGATTTGCGATTTTCCAGTTTCGATTTCCCGAGTTTCGAGTTTCGAGTTTCGAATTTCGGATGTGTGCGGCCAATGAAAGATCAGCGGCACGTGCAGGGTGCTGCGGTAGATGAAATACCCATGCGTGCTTTCGCCGTGGTCGCCGAGGCTCTCACCGTGATCGGAGAACAGCACCACCAGCGCCCGCTGGTCCAGCCCCTTCCGCGCGAGGAATTCAAAAAAACTTCCCAGCGAGTCATCCACGTAAGCCAGTTCCTGATCGTACTCGCTGGCGGGGGCGCGGGCGCGGTAAGCGGCGGGCGCGTCGTAGGGCTGATGAAGATCAAACAGGTGGACGAAGAGCAGGAAGGGGTGGCCGGAATTCGGCTCGAGCCAATGTTCCGCGGCATCGAGCACTTGGGATGCCGGGCGCTTGAGGTCGAGCGCGCCCTTGAGGACGCGTGTGCCGAAAGGGCTGTCGTAGGTTTGGAATCCCTGCGCCAAGCCGTAACGGCGATCGAGAAAAAATCCCCCGATGAAGGCCGCTGTTTTATAGCCATGCGCGGTGAGGACGGTGGCGAGGGTCACGGCTCCGGGCGGCAGGACCTGGGCATTCTCCTTGATGCCGTTCGCAAAGGGATAGGTGGAGGTGAACAGCGACACGTGCGAGGGCAAGGTGATCGGCGCCTGACTGCTGATCTCGGCGAAGAGCGTGCCGCCGCGCGCGAGCGAGTCGATGTGCGGCGTCCGTAAGCGCGTGTAGCCGTAACCACTGAGATGGTCGGCGCGCAGTGTGTCAACGGAAATGAGGATGACCGGCGAAGGTGCGTCCGCCCCCGTGGGCGCTGGGCGTGGCCCCGCCGGCGCCGCCGGGCATGCCGCGGCCAGCAGGACGGCCAGCAGGGAAATATGCGGAAATGGCGAGCGTTGCGCCAGGGTCATATCGGAATGATACCCGACCCGCGCCACGGACGGAAAGTTGGGCGTCAAGCACCTATGCACGGAGGATATGGTCGTGCTTCCGCTCGACCTCTTCCTTGATGGTACACAGGGCATGGTTCCACACGACGTCGTGTACGAACTCGGGAAACAACATTCTGGCGCCCTTCCACATCATCCGGCTCGCGAAGCTCTTACCTCGCTTGTAGTCGAATGCCGTGTAGATAGAGAGCCGGCGGTTTCCCTCCTTAGTAGGCGTAACGTTGAAGATGAGTTTGGGGTTGTCCACCGGCCCCTCGTCGACCTGATAGAGCAAGGTTTCAAGCCCGACTCTTTTGGTGAGCCGCATTTTCGCGCCCCACCCGACGAATGGGATCCGGTATCGAATCACCGATCCGACCTGGTTGGGCATCCCCCGGACCTGTTGAATGTCGAGGAATCGCAGCTTGACGAACCTCGCCTGGGGCCGGCCGAACTTGGCCAGCTCCTCCATGATCTCTTCCGCGGAACCGCGGATTTTGATCACGTACATCCGTTCGAAGTCGGGCGACTTGCCGAGTTCCATGCCCAGGCCGGACGCCAGTTGCTCCTTGAGCACTTCGCGCTTTTCCTTCAGAACCACGGTCGGGTACCGTCCGTACTCGCCCCATTGCAGTCCGAACAACCGCTCGAACGCCACGTTCCTGAGCGTCACCAGCGCGCCGCTGAGAATGGATCGCAGCACCGCATAGCCGCACATCTCGCGGAGCACTTCGCGATAGTCGGCCGTGCCGCTGGCGATCTTCCATAGAACCACACTCAAGGGCCGGCTCCGCTCGTCCCGCACCTTGAACTCCGTGGCGAACGCCTGGTACATAATGCGGCTTACCACGGGCATGGTGAACGCTACCCGGCTTGCCGCAAACACCATCCGTCCGAAGCGATTGTCTGCGCTCAGCCATTTGACGGTCTTCCCATATGCCTTGGCGAGAGCCCGTTTGTCGACTCCCGCATGGAGCACGGTCTCGGCCAGCCGGCTCGCCGTCACGTAGGCTGAGTAGAGACCGTCTTTATTCAGCCGCGACCCGACCGCGTCACCGATGATGGCAAAGCGCTCGCCGAAAGGAAAGGTCGCCGTGGTCACGGTCATTCTGGGAGCACAGGCGCAGGCGAGGGGAGCGGCCGCGATGCCTGGCAAGATGCGGTCAATCTGCGGCAGCGTCAGAAAATCGTGGACGATCTGCTGAGTGTCGCGTGGCAACACCGCCTCGTCGATATACTTGCCGATCATGGCGACGGTTAAGAATCGGCCTTTGGGAATGAGGGCCGTGTGTTCAAGGTCGAGGCGTTTCGAGCCGTGCTCGATGAAATAAATCTCACGGTTAAGATTGTGGCGGAGATAATCCTCACCCACGTCGAGCTCGAAGATGAGGGTTTTTCGCGACTTGCCGGGAACGAACGCCGGATTCAAGCGCTGGGCGGAGGCGATAAGCCCATCGTCACGATAATCCAAGCCACAGTGCGCATTGATTCCGGTGGCGATACTCACAAAGCTGGCATCAAGCGTGACCGTCTCTCCGGAGGGCGCCCGCACCGTCAGATTGGGCATCCCCGAGGCGCCGTAGCCAATCGCCTGCACTTCGCCATACTGGATGCGCACGCCTTCCTTCACCGCCTCGCCGAGCAGAAACCCATCGAAGCCCGCCGGTCTGCCCAATCTTCTGCCCGGTAACGAGCCCCGGAATACCGAGTACATCTGCGCGTCTTGGGGAACTCGCAGGCGGAAGTTCTTCCACTGCCCGTGGATCCAGACGTAGTCGATGTGCCCCTGGATGATCTCATCCGGAACCACGAGACCTTGCGCGCCCAGCATCTCATTCAACCTCGGCGAGATCAGGCCGGCGCAAAAGTTGCATCCCTTGCATTGAAAGTCATCCGAGCCCTGGCCGGTCGGGCCGCGCTTTTCGATGATGACGACGTCAAGCTGTCGATGGAGACGCCGGGCTTCCCGAAGAAGCTGGATGGCGAAGAACGAACCGGCCGGCCCACCGCCGACGATGGCGACGCGATCGCCGTTCTGGAGGCTCATGGATGGAAATGACATCGCAGCCGGCGCTTTCTCCGGCTCGGAAAGTCGACGCGTTAAGCCGCAGACCGTAGCGCGGACCCCCGTTTCTGGGGTCCGCGGTTCTTACTTTGCCAACACAGCAAATCTCAAATACGGACGCCGGCCCTCGAGTTCGGGAGCGCGAGTCCAGGAAGAACCGCGGACCATAAAGGCAGAGGTCTGCATGGCAACGTCGTAAATCCTCGTTCTTTAAGCGATCAATTTGTACGTCTCGTAGGGGCTGGGCTTGCCCTGCCCTCGTAGTTTATATGTGGTATGGAACGAGGGCAGGGCAAGCCCAGCCCCTACGAGACGTGTTGGTTGCGGCTCCGCCGCGCTACGGTTCAGAAAACGAAGCGCGCCAGCAGATACACGGCATTATTTCCGCTCGCGTTGCGATTCGCGCCATCATAGTTCGTGGCGGCGCCGTTGAAACGTGTGTATCCGACATATTGAACGCCGAGTTGCAAATTCTGCATCGGGAAATACGACAAGTTGAGCGTATACCCGGCGCCGCGAGGGTTGCCATTGGCACTGCCGCTCAGCGGACTCTGTGAAAACAGCAAGGAGTCCACCGTTCCCCCGGTATCGAACCAGCCGACCGTTCCGGAAAGGCGATTGCCGTAGTGATACTCGGCATTGGCCATAATCGTGTCCAGGTGGTGGGCGCTCTGTTGAGCTCCCATCACTGAGTAGGTGGCGATCAAATCGGAATTCTCGCGGATATACGTGCCGCGCAGCGAAAACACGTCTTTCCTCACCACCGTCCGATCAACCTGGAAGTCCACTCCGTAGTCCGTGTAATCATCCTGGAGGCCGACGACCGCGCCGGGGGTCGTCGCCATGTGCATTCCATAGCCGCCGATTTCATACTGCGTTTTCGGTGTCAATTGCTGCCAAGCCACGCGCCAGTAAGGCGCCACCCCGCGGATGTTGTAACCAGCCCCGCTACCGGCATTGGGTTGAGGAGTGCCCACATGGTCCGAGCGATAAATGGTCCCATCCACATACAGATGATCGTCCCACATGGCGTAGCCACCGATTCCGGCGACGTCCTGCGCCAGCGGGCCGGCAAGGATGGGAGCGGCGGTAGGCGTGGGCGCAGAATCGCTCGCGATCCACGGGAAACCCCATGCCGGCGTGGAGTTCCAGAGGTCCTCCAAGCCTGGGTTGTTGTTGAGGGTCACGCCATAAACGAGATCCTTGCCACCGACGTTTCGCTTGTTCGCATAGCGGATATCGGTGTTATCGATGCTGAAATGATCGTCTTGGGCATTATACGTTACTTGCAGGAAACTGCCGACGTTGCTTGTCCAGGCCCCGGCAAGAAACAGCGACACATCCTGAGGGAATTCGAAACTGCCGTTCTGGGTCCCCGGCTGAGGCGCTTTCGTCGCGGTCAAAGAGGTTTCAAACATCGCGGAAAGGGGCAGTGAGGCGAGCAGATCAAGCCCTGCTTTCCGCTTATTGGATTCGACCGTGATCCCTTTCTTCTCTTTGTCTTTATCCACGTACCCGAGCAGCTTGAACTTTCGTCCCGCGGGGTTGAGTTCCGGAGGCGTGTAGTGGCAGCCGCTGCACGGCAACCCCGTCTGGCGCGCGTAGCTGGGAACACCCCGCACGCTGCTCGGATTCACGGTGGCAAGGAATGCAATCGAAAGCGCCGGAATTGACGCGAGCAGAGATATCATCAATTTTTTCATAACAGTCTCCTTTATTGGGTTGTTACCCAACCTCCCCGAAGGGGAGGCCTAGCCTTGCCTCCCCCAAGGGGAGGAATATCATTAGCCGTAGGTGAAACCTACGGATCTGGACGGTAATAAACGAATTTCCCCGACCCCGGAGGGGTCGAATGTTCGACCCCTTCGGGGTCGGATACTTATTCTCGGGGCTTCCTTTCCGTAGGTTGCACCTACGGCTAATGACATTGTTCCCCTTCGGGGAACAGACCTCGACGTTTCACCTCACCGAATATTTGGGCCCCGGCCGCGCGGGAGCTTGGTATGGAGGCTGAGCGATGGCGCGGTAAAAGGCGATGACCGCCTCGATGTCATCTTGACGAAGCGTTTTTCCCCAGGGGGGCATGGCAGCCGACTTCCCTGCGGCGGCTCCCCCCATCGTAATGACGTTGCGCATGAAATCGTCGCTGAGAGCGTTCAGCGTGGCGCCCTCGCTCGCCAGCGGAGGATTGGGATTCAGGTTCGCGCGGTTCGAAGGGCCGGCGGGCGTCGAGTCCGCATGGCACCAAACGCAGTATTGGTAGAACACCCGCTTGCCTTGCGCCTGCTGATAGTCGAGCGGAATTACCTTCGACGAATCGCTCCAATCGGACTCGCTATCGTAAGCCTGCGCCAGGGGGTCGGGCGTGACCGCCGCGCGGTTCTGGCGGCAAGCGGTGGCCAGACCGGCGGCGAGGATGAGGACCATGAGCAGGGCGGTGGTAGCGCCGGGCTTTAGCCCGGCACGTGCCGACCTCAAGGTCGGCGCTACCCTTCCGTATGCCGGGCTAAAGCCCGGCGCTACCCTTCCGTATGCCGGGCTAAAGCCCGGCGCTACGCTTCCGCATGCCGGGCTAAAGCCCGGCGCTACCCTTCCGTATGCCGGGCTGAAGCCCGGCGCTACCCTTCCGTATGCCGGGCTAAAGCCCGGCGCCGCTACATCGGCGGAGAACAGTCGAGTTTTCATTGGCCCTTCCCCGATCCTCCGCCGCCATGGACGGGGCTGGTCTGTTTGAGCGTCATCAAATAAGCGGTCAAGGCCGTGCGCTCCTCGTCAGTAAAATCCCGGTGCGGTTCAATAGCATCCGGCTGTAGAGACTGCGGGTTCTTCAGCCACTCCTCGGCCCAGGCGGCGTTGATCCAGTTGCCCACGTTCGTAAGGTTGGGGCCGACGTAACCCCCCGTCGAGCCGATGGTGTGGCAAGACTGGCACTGGTACTTCACTTCATAGAGTTGTTTGCCGAGGCTCGCCATGGGCGGAGTGAGTTGTTGGGCATCAAGGCTGGCCGGGTTCACCGCGGGTGTCTGCATCACCATGCTGAGGTAATCCGCCAGGACGGAGACCTCTTCGTCGGTCATGTTGAACTGCGGCATGCGGAAGGTGAGCGTGGGGCGCAGGGTTTGCGGGTTCTTCAAGAACTCGGCCATCCACTTTTTCTTCGCGCGGCTGCCTTCGCTCGACAGGTCGGGCGCCAGGGTTCCGCCGTAACCGTTAAACCGGTGGCAGGCGTAGCATTTGTAGCGCTCATACACTTCGCCGAACGCTCCGGCGGGGCGGAACTGCGGTCGGCCGGCAGGGAGAATCAGACCCTCCAAACCAGCCGAGGCGGATTTTCCGGTCATGCTCAAGAGCGCCGTGGTGAGGGCATCCAGATCGCCGGGAGCGAGGGCATACTGCGGCATGCGCGCCGCCACATTCACGGAGACCGGATCGGTGATCTTGGCTTCGATGTAGGCCACAGGAGTGCGGGCAATCTTCGAGTTGCCGAATTCCAGTTGCGACACGGTTTTGCCGCCCAGGCTCGCCAGGTCCGGCCCAAAGTCCGTCTGCGGCGGCACACCCTTGATGACATGACAACTCGAGCAACCCTTCTCCGCGAACAAGCGCCGCCCAAGCTGGATTTCATCGCTGGAAGGCGCGGCGAGTTGGGGGGCATCGCTGAGCAGGCCGGGATCGGTCAGCTTGGCGGCAATATACTGCGACACGAGATAGAGGTCCTGGTCGGACCACTGATAACGCGGCATCTCGGCATGGGGCAGGTACGACTGCGGGTTGCGCAGCCAGGCCGCCAGCCAATCGGGATTCACCTTGCTCCCCACTTTGGTGAGTTCCGGTCCCATATCGCCGCCGATCAACTTGGTTTCGCCGGCGCGCGTGACCGCGAGGGAATGACACGTCGTACAGAACATCTGCCGGAAGCGCGTCTCGCCTTGCATGACCAGGTCGGGCCGCTTTGACCACGCGGCCACCGTCCGGGGATCGAACTTGTAAGGCGGAAGGGGTTCGCTCGCGAGCGTACTGAGATAGCCGGAAAGGGCGCGCAGTTCCTTGTCGTTCAGCCGGAACTTGGGCATGCGGGGCTCGTCTTCGTTTTCGTAACCGTTAACCAGCACGCTTCCGTCGCTGGCCAGGAGGGTACGGGGATCTTTCAGCCATTTATAAATCCAGGCGCGGCTGACCTTGGTCCCGAGGTTGGTGAGGTCCGGACCGAGCATGGGCGGACGTTCCACTCCTTGCAGACGATGGCAGCCGACGCAATTGAGCGTGACCAGAAGCTGGCGGCCGCGATCGAGGCGCGGCGCCTGCGCCAATTCGGAGCGATGGCAGGCTCCGCAGGACGACTGGATGTAGCGCACGGGCAGCACCGGCTGCTCCCAGGCGAGGGTGGTCTCATGCGCGTCGCGAACCGTCGTGGCCAGACCCTGGCCACGATGGCAAACCACGCATCCCCAATCCCGCACGCGGTGAGGAATGGGCGGGTGGGCGCGGAAAGGTTGCGGCACGGAGGTCTCCGCGAGAGTGGGCCGCGTGATGCCTTGATGGCAGGTCGTGCAGCGATCCACCACCTGCATTTGCGGAATCCAGATTTGGTCGATCTCCGGGCGAAAGTCCGCCAAGAGGCGCTTGGTGTCGGGCCGCGTTTCCGCGAAACGGACGTAATCCCTCTCGTAGCGTCTCCAGGCGCTCAGGTGGTCGCGAACCGGGGAAATGGCCAGGACGATCAGGAACACCACGCACGAGACGGCGAAGATCAAACGCAGGCGATTTGTGACCCTTCCCATGTCTTCAGCAGGCATTTCAGCTCCACGGCCAGACCCAGGACCAACCCGGGCCCCTGAAAAATGTCCCTACCGCCGTGAGCGTCAGGGCGACGGCGATGAACCAGGTCATCACCCACCACGGCAGCGGGCGCGACCCCAGAAATTTCTGGAAGCGCGAGTTGCCCGTGGGTTGGAAATAAGGAACCAGGCCGAGCGCCCCCACCAGAACCGTAGGGATCAGCACGGTCCAGGCGTCGTAAAGGGCGAGCAAGACAAATAGCCCAGCAAACAAGCCGATATAAATCTGCAACCGCCGGGGACTGCGGCGCGCCCAGAGCGGCTCGCCTTCGATGTTGATGTCAAAGTAGGGAATGACCACCAGCCCCAGGACCACCAGCGTGGGCAGCAGAACTCCGGCGAGCACCGGCGGAAAATAATGGAGCAGCTCCTGAAGTCCCAGAAAATACCACGGCGCCTTGGCCGGATTGGGGGTCAGCAGCGGGTTGGCCAGTTGCTCGAGGGGCGCGTCCCAAACGAGCGACAAAACCACCAGGACGATGGTAAGTAATTGAAAAACAATGGTTTCTCGCAGAATGACGTTCGGGAAAGTCATGAGCTGCGGGCCCGTTTCCTCCTTGACCTTGGCGGAGGTATTCCGCGTGATGAAGACAACGCGCCGAGGCTCCCGAACGGCGTCCGAGCTGATGCCAACTTCGTAGGGGTTTTTCTCACTCATGATCGCCTCGCACCGTCAGTCCGCCGTCCTTTTGAATTCTCCAGAAATGAATCGCGATCAAACCGACCGCCGCCAAAGGCAGAATCACGCAGTGGAGAACATAAAAACGCAACAGCGCGTTCTGCCCGATGATGTGGCCGCCCAGCAACAGGAAACGAATGGGGCGTCCCAGCCACGGGACGTAACTGATGATGTTCGTCCCCACCGTGATCGCCCAGAAGGCCAGTTGGTCCCAGGGCAGCAGGTAACCGGTGTAGCTTAGGAAAAGCGTGATCAGCAGCAAGCCCACACCGATCACCCAGTTGAACTCGTGCGGGGGCTTGTAGCCGCCGCGGTAGAAAACATGGAACATGTGCCAGAACACCGCCACCACCATCGCCTGCGCCGCCAGACGGTGAAGATTGCGGAGAAAGACTCCATTCGAGACCACGTAAATCAAATCTTTCATGTCGCGGTAGGCGTCGGGGACGGCCGGATGGTAATAAAACATCAGCAGAATTCCCGTGATCGTCAGGACCACGAAGAGGAAAAAGGAAATCGACCCGAGGTAGTATGTGGCCCGGACCCTCAGGGATTTCTCGCGCACCTTCACGGGCAATATGTGCAGCCCCAAATTGCCGAACACCGCCAGACTGCGGGTGCGATTGGTGCGCGCCGGGCCGCGTCGAAAGATCGAGCGCCAGACACGGGTTCGGCGAAGCTGTTCGAGCCATTGCGGGTTCCAAGCGGTGGTGGCCATGCGTCCTCAGACCTTCAGAATCTCGGTTTCCTTGACAACTTCGAGCTTATCGACCACCAACGATCCATCCTCACCCAGCACCAGGGAAAAGTGCGGAAGCGGCCGGGGCGCGGGCCCGGCTTGCACGGTTCCGGTTCTCTGGAATTTGCTCCCATGGCACGGGCAGGCGATCTGGTCGGATTCCGGCTTCCATTGCGTGATGCACCCGAGGTGCGTGCACACCGCGGACAATGCCCACATCCCATTGTCCGTGCGGACAATGTAAACCTGCTGGTCCTGAAGGTAAGTGACGGAATTGACGGGGTAGTCATCCGGCGACCCGGCGCGGAAAGTGGTGGGCGGCTCAAACAAAACATTCGGTGACGAATAGTTCACGGTGACCACCACGGCGCCGATGCCGGCAATCGCCAGAGCTCCCCCCGCGATTTCATTGAGGAAATCGCGCCGGCTGACGGCGTTCTTTTCCTCCGGCTTTCCCGGACCCTTCGGTTCATCGGACATATTGACTCTCCCTGGTCTCTTCCTGCACCCCCTCGGGATCGTGGTCAAAAACCTCAAAAGCTTCCATGGTGATGGTATGGGCAGGGCAGCGCTCCGCGCAGAGTCCGCAGCGGATGCAGATGGTCTCGTCTTTCACCATCACCGAGCCTTCCGCGGACAAAAGGTCGCCGGGCGTCAGATGCTGAAAAGTAATCGGGTCTGAGCTAACAGCCTCGGGGATTCTTGGTTTATCCACAATGGAAATGCTCAACCGGCCGAGCGGCACAAGTTGCAAGCAATTTTCCGGACAGACATCCACGCATCCGCCGCAAAGGATGCACTCCGAGCCTTGGTCTTCGTTGCCTTCAAAAATTGTGTTGATCCAGCACTTGAGGCAGCGGGAAGCCTCCTCGCGAGCCTGTTCCTCGGTGTACCCGGTCTCCACTTCCGCCACGCCCGTGCGGCGGTCGAGCGAAATGGTGGGAACGGTGAGCCGCGAGTATTCATCGTAGCCCGCCGCCATCTGATGATGTTCGAGCACCGTGATCCGCACATAGCGAGGTTGAGGCTTCCAGTCAGAACCTTGCAGGTAACGATCGATTTCTTCCGCGGCTTTCTTGCCGTCCGCCACTGCACTGATGATGAGGCGCGGCCCGAAGGCGATATCGCCTGCGGCGAAAACGCCCGGAGCCGTGGTTTTGAGCGTGTCGGGATCGATCTTGACGGTTCCCTGCCGCGTGGTCTCGATTCCGTCTTGCGGTTTCAGGAACGAGAGGTCAGAGGTCTGCCCGATGGCCAGGATGGCGGTGTCGCAATCAAGAACGCTCTCGGTTCCAGGCTCGAAAGCAGGATTGAAGCGGTGCTGGGCATCGAATACCGACGTGCAGTGAATAGTTTCGAGCCCCACCAGCTTCCCGTTCTTGCCGACGAACGCCCGGGGGCCACGCGAGGGGTGAATCTTCAGGCCCTCGTCGAGAGCCTCGGTAATCTCCTCCTCGAACGCCGGCATTTCCGCCCTCGACTCAAGGCACACCATGTGAACTTCCCGCGCGCCCAGCCGCAGCGCGGTGCGGGTGACGTCCATTAACTCCTTCATGGCCACATCGCGTTCCGCGTCGCTCAGACGGTCAGGAAGAAGGGATTTGCTCAGCGCATCGAGTGTCTGTGATTGCTGCTGGCGCAGCGCTGTGCGCGCTACGTCAATCGCCACGTTGCCCCCGCCGATCACCACCACGCTGCTGCCAATCGAAAAGCGGTAGCCGAGGTTGGCGTTGAGCAGGAAATCCGTGCCGGTGATGACGCCGTCGAGCTCGCGCCCAGGAAGCATCAGCTCGCGGCTGCGGTGCAGGCCGATGGACAGCAGAATGGCCTTGAATCCTTCGGCGCGCAGGTCTTCTAGGGAAAAATCACCCAGGCGGCTGTTGAGGCGCAAGTCCGGCCCCAGGGCGAGGATTTCGCGCACCTGCGCCTGCACCACGTCGCGGGGCAGACGGTATTCAGGAATCCCCAGGTGCAACATGCCGCCTGGCACCGGGGCAGCTTCAAAAATTGTTACCGGATAACCCCGCAGGGCGAGATCGTGCGCGGCGGCAAGGCCCGCGGGCCCGGAGCCGATCACCGCCACACGCTCGGCATGAGTGACGCGCGGCTTCTCCGCGTGGAGATCCACCGGGTTGCGCGATTCCGGCCCGTGGCGCTCCGTAACAAAGCGCTTGAGGGCACGAATGGAAATGGGAGTATCGAACTTGCCGCGGCGGCAGGCAGTTTCACATGGATGGCCGCAAACCCGGCCGCAAATTGAGGCCAGCGGATTCGGACCACGAGCGTAGCGGTAGGCCTCCTCGTATCGGCCCTCCGCAATCAGGGCCACATACCGCCCCGCTTGCGTGTGAACCGGACAGGCCTGCATGCAAGGGAAGTTCGACTCCAGCCAGTCCAGGTCAACGAGTTTTGTCCGCTGCTCGATCACGTTGCTACTCCGCTTGTTCCCCGGAGGGGAACAACATCATTAGCCGTAGGCGAAGCCTACGGACAGGAACCAACCTACGAAAATGCCTGCCGACCCTGAAGGGGCCCAATCCCTTCCCCCTCCGCCGCCAAAACCAAATTCAATCCCTTCGGGGTTCGTGGATCGTGTCTTTTCCGTGGGTTTCACCCACGGCTAATGCTATTGGACCTCTTCGAGGTCCGCGATTCGCACTCATTTGACTCCGACCAATTGCCCATTCGAAATCTCTTGCCACAAGCTCAGCGCGTCACTGTGATTTCGACAGAGGCCGATCCACCGGAGACCGACACGGTTTGCGATGCAGGCTTGCCGACCTCGCTCCACGTCTTCAGCGTGTAGCTGCCGTCGGGTACGTCTTTGATCTCAAAGTTTCCTTGCTTATCCGTGACGGCGAAATAAGGCGTGGGAACGACCACCACGTAGCCGGACATCTCCGGGTGGACATTGCATAGCAGCGCGGCAACTCCGAGATCATTAAAGGTGAACGACTTCTGCTGACCCTGCGGCCAAGTGCCCATATTGTGGGCAAGCTTTTTATTGCCACTGATGGAGGGCCAATAGACGTTGTGCCCCACCGGATCGCTGTTCAAGAATTGCACGGTGGTGCCTTTCAAAACGACGAGTACGTGCGGGACAAAGGTCATGTTCTTTTGATCCGCCACCGCGGGTTTGGAGGGCGCATCGAACGTCTTGCCAGGGATAGCATCAACATAGACGGCGATGTCTTCCGCAGACCTCATCCCCTTGGTCGTGACTTTGCCCTTGATGTCCGCGGCAAACGCCAGGGCCCCGAAATTAAGCAGCAGGAAGCTAAGTGCAACTACGTGGTGTAGATTTTTCTTCATGTGTTCACCTCAAACTCAAGATACTGACAATTCCCCCTGCCCAGCAGAGGACATCGGCAGCCTTTGACCTCAAAGAGCAACTGCACCATAGTCGAAGGATAAATGGGAACAAGGGATTGGGTCAGTGATGGGTAACCAGCGGGATTGTGACCTGCGTCACAACGGACTCGAAAAAGCAGACACAAAGCCCGACAATCAGGGCTTTCCTGCCTTCACTGACGCAAGTAATCGTCTTTTGTCGATTTTTTCCTAGCTTCGATGTTGCACCTTGCAACATAATAGTACCAGCAAGGTGACCACATGTCCGATCATGCACCACGCGGCCCGTACAATTTGAAAGTCATTGAAAACTGCTTTGGGTGTGTCACAAAGGACGAAGGGCTATTCTGTCAACTTCCCCACGGTGCTCTGACCGAGCTCAATAATCTCCGCCAAACTTCTTTCTACCCCAAAGGGGCCTTGTTGTTTGTTGAGGGGCAACCGACTCGCGGACTCTTCCTCATGTGCGCTGGCCAAGCGAAGCTCTACGTGAATTCCGCCGAAGGACAGAGCCTCACGCTGCGGATCGTGGAGCCAGGTGAAGTGCTCTGTCTAAGCTCCCTGATTGCGGATGAACCCTACCCGGTCACGGCTGAAACGTTGTGTCCCACCCAGGTGGGATTCCTTCCTCGTCTGTCTTTTCTTCAGTTGATGCGTGCGCATCCCGATGTTTGCCTGCGTGTGGCTAAGCATCTCAGCATGGAAATCAATAAAGCGTGGCAGCAGACGCGTCTGCTGGCGCTGGCCCCGGACACGCATGCCAAACTCACTCAATTCCTTTTCGGATGGGCAGACAAGCACGGCCAGTCTACGGCTGACGGTTTGCGCATCACCCTGCACATGACGCATGAGGAAATCGCTCGCAACATTGGCGCCTCACGCGAGAGCGTTAGCCGCATCCTCAGCGATTGGAAGCAACGAGGGGTAATTCTCGTTGGTGCGGGAAGCATTACTATCCCCCACCCCAGCGAATTTCGCGAGGCCATGGCTCCCGTGCGCTCTAGATAAAACCTCTCTTCCCACTCTGCTTGCACAACGAAAAGGTGCCTCCGGTTCATATATCCCCTGCCCACCTGGTTGATCAGGGAAATCTACGCGCCGGTCCGGATGCCGCCTGACTCACAAACTTTCCGTAACAGTCGGGTAGGAAGTCGCCTAAAATAACCCGGATGAATTGGCGCAACAAAGTGCAGAGTATCTCGACCAATTCGCGGTGCGTGACTCCGGGGCGAGCCATCGATGTCCGCGCCTGCTGGACGAGGGGTTTCTCATGAGCAGCCCAGCGGGCTGCCATGTGCAGTGCCGCAGCATGGTAAAGTCCCTAAGGAGACTAAACAAACATGGAACCGACGGATTACAAGCTCACCCAAGTCAGCGTCGTTATGCTGGGTGTTCGCGACGTGGGGCGCGCGCTGGGTTTCTATCGCGACAAGCTGGGCCTGGAGGTTCAGCGTGAGATCCCTGGCTTCGCGTTCGTGAAGGCCGGCGCGATCACCTTGTGCCTCAGCGAGCCTGCGGCTAAAGTCCGTGGCCAGGTTGCCGGCGCCGGCGAGATCGTTTTCTCGGTTGAGGACGTAACCGCTGCCTATCAAGCGCTGCGAGGGAAAGGAGTCCAGTTCACTCACGAACCACGAAGCGTCGCTCCCGGCGCGTGGGTCGCCAACTTCGATGACCCTGACGGTAACCACCTCTCTATCTATGGAAATCCATCGAAAGGCGATTAGGAGTCCCAAGATGTACCAGACGTTGACAAGAAAGGGTGCGGAATTTGATGCGCATAGACTTGGTTTCTTGGCGCCAACCAAAACAATCCAGTCCTCCGGTGTTGTCACCGGCCGCCTGTCCGGCAATGGTAGCGCGGACCTCCGTGGTTGAGGTCCGCGGCTCTTACGGTGGGGCGCCGGCCGGAGTACGCGCCGGCCTGCTCCTGGCCGCGCTGACCGCCGTGGTGTTGACGGGTCCGAGTTGTGGCGGTCAGAAACCGTCGTCCGCCCCTTCCGTTCCACCCACGCCGGTAGCGGTAGTGAAAGCAATCCAGATGGATGTGCCTGTCCATGCCGAATGGGTCGCCACCCTGGATGGCTATGTCAATGCCCAGATTCAGCCCCAGGTGAGTGGTTACCTCATCAGCCAGAATTACCAGGAAGGCTCCTATGTCCACAAGGGTGAGGTGCTTTTTGAAATTGACCCACGGCCCTTCCAGGCGGTGCTCGACCAGGCCAAAGGGCAACTGGCCCAGGCGCAGGCGCAACTTTATTTGGCCGACGTCAATGTGAAGCGCGACACGCCCCTGGTGAAGGAGCGGGCCATCGCCCAAAGCCAGCTTGACACCGAGACGGCTGCGCAAATGCAGGCGCAAGCCGCCATTCAGGCTGCGGAGGCTGCTGTCGAGCAAGCGCAACTGAATCTGGGATTCACCAGCGTCCGCTCCCTTGTGGACGGCATCGCGGGAATCGCCACCACCCAGATGGGCAACCTGGTTTCGCCCTCGACGGTTCTGACCACGGTTTCGCAGCTCGATCCCATCAAAGTCTATTTTCCCATCAGCGAGCAGGAGTACCTCCAATTCACTTCCAAACTGCTGAAGAAGAGTTCATCCAGCGATTTGCTGCGTGCCTCAGATTCCCGGGTCCTGGAACTGGTGCTCGCGGACGGTTCGACTTATCCGCGCAAGGGGCAGGTTATTTTCACTGACCGGCAGGTGGATCCGCAGACCGGAACGATCCGGGTCGTCGCGGCATTTCCTAATCCCGGGAATATCCTCCGCCCCGGTCAGTTTGGGCGTGTCCGGGCGCTGCTGGGCGTGCGCCAGGGAGCAGTTCTGGTTCCGCAACGCGCCGTGACGGAACTCCAGGGAACTTACGAAGTGGCTGTCGTGGCTGCGCAAAACAGCATTTCCATCCGCAAGGTGAAGGTCGGAGATCGCGTCGGTTCGTGGTGGGTCATCGACGAGGGCCTGGCTCCGGGCGAAGAAGTGGTTTCGGAGGGCACCTCGAAAGTGCGCGAGGGCATGGCGGTAACGCCCACGCTCGAGACCCCGGGGCCGGAAGGAAACCGATGATTTCCAGGTTTTTTGTTGACCGCCCCATCGTCGCGATGGTGATTTCGATTGTCATGGTCATCGTCGGAGCGGTGGCCATGTTGACCCTGCCGATTTCTCAGTTCCCGGAGATTATCCCACCCGAAATCCAGGTGCGCGCTACTTACCCCGGGGCCGACGCCCGCACCATGATGGAGTCCGTCGCCACTCCGATCGAGAGTTTGATGAACGGTGTGGACTACATGAACTACATGTACTCCACCAACGACAATGGGGGCAACTCGACGCTGACGGTGAATTTCGACGTCACGACCAGCCCCAATACCGATCAGATTCTGACGCAACTGCGCGTTTCGCAGGCTACCCCGCAGTTGCCGGCCATGGTGAATACCACCGGCGTCATCGTGCAGAAGTCGCGGGCGGCCGCCATGATGGTCATCTCGTTCTATTCACCCCACGCGACTTACAACCGGAACTTTCTGACCAATTACGCCTACATCAATTACGTGGATGAGCTTTCGCGGGTGCCGGGCGTGGGGCGCGTGCAGGTGTTCGGCGGCCCCTACGCGATGCGCATTTGGGTGAAACCCGACCAATTGGCCAAGCTGGGGGTCACGGTTCCGCAGATTGTCGCGGCCGTGGAAGCGCAGAACACTATCAATCCGTCGGGCCAAATCGGCGGCGAACCGGTGCCCAAGGGGCAGGAATTCACTTACACCGTGCGTTCGCAAGGACGCCTGGTGATGCCCGAGGAGTTCGGCGAAATTGTGGTGCGCGCCAATCCGGACGGCTCAACCCTGCGGCTTAAGGACGTGGCGCGCCTGGAGTTGGGTGCGCAAAGCTACAGCTTCGATGGGCGTTTCCACGGTGTGCCCGCCGCCGCCCTCGGCATTTACCAATTGCCGGGCTCGAATGCGCTCTCCGCCGCCGCGGGAGTTCGCGCCAAGCTGGACGAACTGGCGAAGCGGCTGCCCAAAGACGTGGAGTACGAAATTGGTGTGGACACCACCAAAGCGGTGAGCGCCGGCATTCATGAAATTCTCGTCACGCTGTTTGAGGCCCTGCTGCTGGTTATTCTCGTCGTCTACATCTTCCTCCAGGGCTGGCGTCCCACGCTGATTCCCTTGCTGGCGGTGCCGGTCTCGCTGATTGGGACCTTCGTGGTCTTCCCGCTGCTGGGATTCTCGATTAATACCCTCTCGTTGTTCGGATTGGTCCTGGCCATCGGCTTGGTGGTGGATGACGCCATCGTGGTGGTGGAGGCGGTTGAGCACCATATTGAAGAGGGCATGACGCCGCGCGATGCCACTCTGCTGGCCATGCAACAGGTCTCGGGACCGGTGATCGCCATTGCCCTGATCCTCGCGGCGGTCTTTGTGCCGACGGCGTTTATTCCGGGAATTACCGGCCGGCTCTACCAGCAGTTTGCGGTGACCATCGCGATTTCGGTGATCTTTTCCGCCTTCAACGCGCTCACCTTGAGCCCGGCGCTCTGCGCGCTGATTCTGAAGCCCCGCCACCACACCCGCGGTCCGCTTGGCTGGTTTTTCGACGGGTTTAACCGGGTGTTCGGGCGCGCGCGGAATGAATACATCAATATCTCTCGCCTGCTCATCCACAAGTCGGCTTTCAGCCTGCTTTTCCTGGCACTGATCACCGTACTCGGCGTGGCCATGGGAAGGAAGCTGCCGACTTCCTTCCTTCCCGAAGAAGACCAGGGCTACCTGATGATCACGATGACGTTGCCCCATAGCGCGTCATTGCAGCGCACCTCGGCGGCGGTACGGAAGGTCGAAGACATCGTCGGGAAAGTACCGGGAATGCAATCCATTACTTCCATCATGGGGTTCAGCATCCTGAGCGGAACCCAGAGTACCTATGACGCCATCTTCTTCGTGCGCTTCAAGGACTGGGACGAGCGCCGGTCGCCGGAACAGCAGGCGCAGGCCATCCAGGCGCGCCTCAATCGGGACCTGGCGCAGGTGAGCGAAGGCATTTGCTTTGCTTTCTCGCCACCCGCCATTCCAGGCATCGGCGCGGCGGGGGGCATAAACTTTGTGCTGGAAGACCGGTCGGGGCGGGGAGGGGATTTCTTTGCCGACAACCTTGACCGGTTTGTGGCGGCGGCGCAGAAGCGGCCGGAACTGGCGCGCGTCATCGCCAGCTACGCCGCCCATGTTCCCCAGATTTATGTGGACGTGGACCGCGAAAAAGTGTTGCGCCAACAGCTTGACCTTGCCGAAGTGTACCAAACCCTGGAGACCTTCATGGGTGGCTATCTGGTGAACTACTTCAACCGTTTCGGGCGCCAATGGCAGGTCTACCTGGAGGCGGAAGGTGAATATCGCGTCAAGGCCAGTAACATCGGACAGTTTTATGTGACCAACCCCCACGGGGATCGGGTGCCGCTCAGCACCTTGGCCAACCTGCGCAGCATCAGCGGTCCCGAGTTCCTGATGCGTTACAACGAATACAACGCGGCGCAGGTCAACGCCACCGCTGCTCCCGGGATCAGCTCCGGACAGGCCATGAAAACCATGGAAGAGGTATTTGCTCAGACCATGCCGCGCGAGATGGGCTTTGACTACATGGGTATGTCGTTCCAGGAACAGAAAGCCGCGCAGGGTGTTCCGGCAACTGCGGTTTTCGGCCTTTCGCTTCTCTTCGTGTTCCTGATCCTGGCCGCCTTGTACGAAAGCTGGTCCCTGCCTTTCAGCGTCTTGCTGGGGACCCCTATCGCGGTGGCCGGAGCGTTCCTGGCGCTCATGGCGCGGCACTTTGAAAACGATGTCTACACGCAAATCGGCATGGTCATGCTCATCGGCCTGACCGCCAAGAACGCCATCCTCATTGTGGAGTTTGCCAAACGCGAGCACGAAAAAGGCAAGAGCACGGTGGACGCCGCCTTGGCTGGGGCATGGCTCCGCCTGCGTCCCATCCTGATGACTTCTTTCGCCTTCATCCTGGGTTGCGTACCACTCTGGACGGCGCAAGGGTCCGGCGCCGTGGGGCGCCGCATTCTGGGAACCGTGGTCATCGGTGGCATGTCGGCCGCCTCCTTGATCGCCATTTTCCTGATTCCGGTTACTTTCGCGGTGGTCGAAGGCCTCTCTTCCCGGCTGGGCCGCCACCCCAAAGCGCAACCGGCAGCCGATAACCCCAGGGGGAGCAGCTAGCATGATCCGCTTCGCAAGGGGCTTCTCCATTGCGCTTTCGCTGCTTCTTTTGGCGGCCTGCACGGTGGGGCCGAATTACCAGCGTCCCAAAACTGAGGTCCCGGGAGGCTATCGAGGTGTGCCGGCCACCGCTCCGGTTCCTGCTTCCTCCGAATCGCTAGGGGATGCCAAATGGTGGACGGTTTTCCAGGATGAGCAGCTTCAAGCCCTCATTCGCGCGGCCCTGAAACAGAACTACGATGTGCGCATCGCCGCGGAACGCGTGCTGGCGGCGCAGGCGCAACTCCGCATCGCGCGTTCCAATCAGTATCCGTCGGCCGGGGTGGGGGTCGGCGGCACGGCGGAACGCGAGCCCTCCAGCCCGTTTTCCTCCGCTTATCGCTGGGATTATCTTCAGTTGGGAGGAGCCGCGTCGTGGGACATCGACTTCTGGGGGAAGTACCGGAGGGCCACGGAAGCGGCCCGCGCCAACCTGGCCCAGACCGAGTGGGGAAAGCGCGCCGTGACCAGCACCCTCGTGGCCAATGTTGCCAGCGCCTACTTCCAGCTCCGGGCGCTGGACCTGGATCTGGAAATCACCCAGCGCACCCTGGCCTCACGGCAGGAATCGCTGCGCCTGACGACGGTCCTGGCGGATCACGGGGCGGCCTCGATGGTGGACGTGCGGCAGGCGGAGCAGCTTGTCTATGCGGCCTCCGCCACCATCCCGGACCTCGAGCGGCAGATCGAACAGGAAGAGAACTACCTCCGCCTCCTGCTGGCTCAAAACCCGGGTCCTATTCCGCGCGGGCGCAGCCTGACTGAACAGGTGCGCCCGCCCGCCGTTCCCGCGGGGCTGCCCTCCCAATTGCTCGAACGCCGGCCGGATATTCATGAGGCCGAGCAGCAACTGATCGCGGCCAATGCCCAGATCGGAGCGGCTCGGGCCGCCTTCTTCCCCACCATCTCCCTCACCGGAACGGCCGGGTTTCTCAGTTCCGCCTTGAGCGATCTGTTCACCAAGCCGGCAGGCGCTTGGAATGCCGCCGCTTCCCTCACCCAGCCGCTCTACACGGGGGGCATGCTTCAGGCCGGCGTGCGCCTCGCGGAGGCCCAACAGCAGCAAGCCTTGCTCGCGTACCAGCAGGCGATCCAGAATGCCTTTCGGGATGTTTCCGACGCTTTGGTAGCCTACCAAAAGACCCGCGAAGCGCGGGAACAACAAGAGCTCCTGGCCGCCGCCGCGCAGGAGTCCACCCGTCTGGCGCACGTGCGCTACGATGGTGGCCGCACCGCTTACCTCGAAGTCCTGACCAACGAAACCAATTACCTGGCCGCCGAGCTGGCTCTCTCCCAGGCGAGGCGGAATGAGGTGCTCTCCCTGGTGCAGATTTACAGCGCGCTGGGCGGTGGCTGGGAGCAATAGGCTCTTCTCACCGGCTTACCAGCCCAATCTTCGAACCGCGCAGGAGAGGAGCGGGGAGTCAGCAGTAAGAGCGGCGACTACTTTCCCTGTCACGAGGTCCCACACCCTGAGGGTCTGATCCGCCGAGGCCGAGACCGCGCGCTTCCCGTCCGGCATCGTCGCCACCGCCATGACTCCGCCGCTATGGCTCGCCAGCGTCTGCAACTCCTTCCCGGGCAAGGGATCAGGCGGCTTCACGAATCGAGCCAAAAATCAGGTCCGGCGAGGGAACTTCTGTTATATTGGCCTTCCCCATTGATGGGCCCTGAAGTGAAGCCGCCAGGCTTGGGATTCCGGAAAGGGAATCGTCTTGCGATGATGCGAGACGATAGCAGGTGAGCCGATGGATCAAAGTCTTCTGTCAATGTTTGACCTCACGGGGCGGGCGGCCATCGTTACCGGCGCCTCACGAGGCCTCGGTGTCAGTTTCGCGCGCGGGCTGGTGAAAGCCGGATGCGACGTGGTCCTGGTGGCGCGAGACTTCGCGGCGTTGACCAAGATTGCTGAGGAACTCAGGCGTCTAGGCCCCAAAGTCATTCCCATTCGGGCCGATGTGCGCAACCCGCGGGACGTAGAAAGCATGGTGCAGCAGACTCTCCTCGAGTTCGGTAGGATCGACATCTTGGTCAATAACGCCGGCATCTCCGCGGTGGCCCCCGCCGAGGACATGACCGCAGAGCAGTGGCAGGGCGTCATTGACACCAACCTGACCGGTCTGTTTCATTGTGCGCAAGGTGTGGGCCGTCACATGCTTCGCGCGGGCAGCGGAAGAATTATCAACATCGCCTCCATGTACGGGATCTCGGCGGCGAGTTTCGTACCGCAGGCCTCGTACGTGGCCAGCAAGTCCGGGGTGCTCGGCCTGACTCGCGAGTTGGCGATTCAATGGGGTCCGCGAGGCGTCCAGGTGGTGGCGCTGGCCCCGGGCTTCTTCCGTTCGGACCAGACCATTTGGGCATTCGAGGAGAACCAGGAATTGGGGGAAAAGTTGCTCGCCAAAGTGCCCATGGGCCGCATGGGAAAACTCGAGGAGCTCGAGGCCAGCATCGTTTATCTCGCTTCTCCGGCCGCGGGTTATATGAACGGGCAGGCGCTGGTGATCGACGGTGGCTTTCTTGCCTGGTAATCCGGCGCCACGGTGTTGCTGCCCCATAGGATTTCAGGGAGAAAAACCATGGACAAGGTGGGTATCGCTCTGATCGGATGCGGCACGTGGGGCCGCGTTCACGCTCGCGCGTATGCGGATTCCCCCTCGGCTCGACTCGTGGCGGTCTGCGATCAGGACGCCGGCCGGGCGGCGGCCTTCGCAGCAGAATTCGGATTTAGCCGCCATGGAACGGACTGGCGGCTGGCACTCGCCCGCCCCGACGTCCAGGCGGTGGGAATCGCCACCCCGGATTTCGCGCATGGAGAGATCGCACTGGCGGCCATCCAGGCCGGGAAGCACGTCCTGGTGGAGAAACCGCTCGCCACGACCGTGGCCGAGTGTGAGGAGATCGTGGCCGCTCGAGCGGCACAGGGGGTCAAGTTGATGGTGGATTTTCACAATCGCTGGAGTCTGCCTTTTGTGAACCTCCGCCACGCGATTGCCACGGGACAATTGGGCGCCCTCCTGATGATGAACATGCGCCTCAATGACACGCGGTTCGTTCCCACGCGCATGTTGAGCTGGGCCGCGAAGTCCTCACCATTGCATTTCCTGGGCAGTCATCTGGTCGATCTCATTCGCTTCTTATCCGCGGCGGAAATCGAACGGGTCTATGCCGTCAGCCGGTCGGTCGTGCTGAAGGGCCTCGGAATCGACACCCCGGACTTCTTTCAATCGATCTTGGAACTCTCGACGGGCGGGACCGCGATGGTGGAGAATTGCTGGATTCTGGACGAGCACGCTCCCAGCGTTTTCGACTTCCAATGCGAAGTGGTAGGAAGCAAGGGCACGGCCTACGTGAACGCGAGTCATCACCGCATGGCCGAGGTCTATAGCGAAAAGGGGGTGGAACTTCCGGACGTTTCCGCGGCCGCGGACCTGTACGGGCGGCCGGTGGGATTCGCGGTGGCGTCGATCCAGCATTTTGTTGAATGCGTGGTAAACGACCGGCCTCCCCTGGTCACGGGAGAAGACGGCCTGGCGGTCGCTCGCGTGCTGGCGGCGGCTGAGAAGTCCGCGCAGACCAGATCGGTGGTGGCCGTCACTTAAGCGGCCCGTGCCCACCCGCTGTGGGACGCCCTTATCAAACCTCTGTCGCCGAATCTAAACATCCGGGTGGCTCATTCCAAGGCCCAGGCCCAGCACAGGATCCGGCCTGAATGAGAGTTCGTTCCGTCAGACACTCGAATACTTCTTACAAAGTGGCTTGATCTTCGCGAGGAGTTTAGGAACGCCCGTCGCGGGGTCTTCCTCCGATTCGTACTCGGCCGCCATGAAACCCTGGTAACCCGCTTTTGCAAACATCTGCCAGACGCGTTCGAGGTCGATGGGGTCGGGCCGTGGCTCGTCGAAGTGATCGCGGATGTGGGTCATGGTGGCGTAAGGGATCAGGGCCTCGATCTGCGCGTAGGGGTCCTTGGGGAAGTGAGTGATATCGAGGTTGCAGCCGGCGTACGGTGAGTCAACGCGGTGAAGGATTTCGATGATGTCCGACGCCATCGAGGTGATTCCATGGTGGCTCTCGATGCCCAACGTCACGCCTTTCTTGGCGGCGTAATCGCAAGCCGGCTTCATGACTTCTACAACCCAGTCTTTCCCTTGTGCCAGCGTAGCGCCGGGGGGAAGCTCGCCCCCGAAAACGCGCAAGTGGGAAGCGCCCAGCAGGTCGGCGACATCGACCCATTGCGCAATCTCCGTAACCAGGGCGGCGCGCTTGCCGGCATCGGGCTCGCACATTTCGGTTCCGCAGGCGGCCCCCGAGAAGAGAATCCCGTGCTTGAGGGCGAGATGGCGCAGGTTGTGGAGATAAGCCGGTTCCTTAGATTTCAACCAGTAGCCCGTCATGTCAACGCCCACGACCTCCAGTTCGACGGCCTTGAGGATAAACTCCTCCATCGTCATCTTGCCGGACTCCAGGTATTTCCCGTAGGAGTACGCACAACAACCCGTAAGGAGGCGGGGGTGGGTTGAGGCAGCTCCTTCCTGCGGGCCGCTTGCGCCCCGGAGATTTACGCACAATGAACCCGCGGCGGCCCCGGCAACCTTCAGGAATCTCCGGCGCTCCAATCTATCGATCATAGTGTTTCCTCCTTTACTCTGGAATTTTCATGATCGACCTACGGCCCGACCGATAAAATACACCGACCAGGGCACTTGCTTTATTACAGGGATCCCCGGAGGTTGGGATGAAGCGTGAGTGAGCCATCGCTATTCAACTTCTGATGACAGGCCCACTTCACCTGGTGACGGATGCCTTTCACTTCAATTTCGGCGCTCAGTTTTAGCCCTTTCCAATCGGTTCCTCTGGGCAGCACAATCTGTGCCTGCCGGATCTTGCCGGGTAATGGATACCCAGGATCGAGGCTTCCCCCCACATTCACTTTCCCGTCATCACTCGTCACCTGGACGCGCAGCGCCCCCGGCACACCCGCGATCCCATCGTTGGCAAACCCTGCAATTAGCCCCTGAGTTTCGCCCTCCTGGTATTGCCAGATAAACGACGGCCGCACCCGGTAGCCGATGCGACGGGCGATCTGGTCAATGGCCTGCGGGTATTGACGATAGTAGTTCATGATGTTTTCGGCGCTGATTTTGTGGAAATTCCACAGCGACCAGTAATGTGCGCCTACGTCGGTGACATGGGCAATCACGTTATCCGTGTAGGTCACCCCCTCCTCAACCCGAAGCGATTTGGGTGTCCCGTCCGACATGCCCACTTCAACAATGGCGCCAACCCAGGGAGGCCGATTACTGAGGGTCTCGATCTGCTCGTTTTCAATGAAGATGGTGTCGGTCCTCAGCCAATTCCCGCTTCGCACCGTACGGTCGACAAGTTCGCTGTTGCCCACGCGGCTGAAATCCGGTTGGGTGTTGGTCACCAGGGGCGTCTTGGTCCATTGCTGCTGCTGCGTTTCGAACATCTGAATCCAGGTGCGCTCCGCCGTCTGGTAATCAGGAAAGGGGTTGTTTTGGAACGGCCAGGTGTGGCCCTCGCCCCAGAAGCCGTACATGAAGGTATCCATGTACTCGACCCACGGATTTCCATCCAATTCCGCGGCGAGCAGTGCGTTGAGCTCCCGGTAGGCTTCCTGGAAGTAGGGGTGATCGTAACGAGGCTCATAGTAGGCGGCTTTTCTGCGGGGCCCGGCAAGTTCCGTTCTCCATTCCCCCAGCAGTTTCACCATGGGAACGTTGTCGAGAACAAAGTCCGGCAAGGCTTCCTCCGCATAATCCGGAGCCCGCATCTGGATTCGGAACCCGACACGTTTCTTATATTGCTTCGCCAATTCGAAGGTGAGCTTCCAGTAGTCCGGAAAATCCAGCCGGCCACGACGCTGTTGCACCTCGCGCCAAGTCGGGCGGAGATAGAGCTTCTCTCCCAGGGGGAGCCGTACAAGGTCTTCGATCGCCTTGGGAATATTGTCGGATTTGATCTCTGCCGTGCCCATGTCGGCGGTGATGTAGGTCACGAGTCCCTTGCCAAAGTTGGGCACCACCTCCGGGGAAGGGGTTGTTGCCATTACTACGTCGCCACCGGGGAAGACCGCTTCCGGCGGATATTGAGGAAAGGGCCCCTGATTCAGGCGATTGGTAATGGAGGGGCCGTATCCAAAATCATATCTGTCCCAATTATGGGCGGGAACATAGGCGCTTCCCACCCCGGCGCGCAGGCCGGCCGTCGCCGCCGCTAATCCCCCTGCTTTAAAGAAGCTTCGTCGGTTCATCGGATGCCTTCCTTTTCCCTTTGATCTGCAATCGGGGCTAAGCGGGATGCGAAGCACCCCCGACTCCCAATATCGTTCAGGGACGGTCAAGGGTATATTACCGTTCGGGCCGAAGTCCATAATGAAATTCGGCCAAGCCGGTAGCGCATCAGCCCCGTTTTTCAAGATCTGCGGCTCTTTTCGCCAACTGCGTGAAGCCGCCACGCATTTTCCGCTTGACATATGCGATAGCCTCGATATACTTATTGGTAGGCCAGTCCAACTGGCTGAAAGGGCGCAGACCTATTCAAGGGGTCGGCGTAATCCATACCAAGAGACCGGTGCCAGGTGGTGGGGACTAGGTGCTGGGGAAAACCCCGGAACCCAGCCCCCAGGACCCGGAAACTCGGAGGCTTCAATGTCACTCACCAAAAAACCAGAAATGACCGAGAAGAAAGTGGCCGCGAATGCGCGGAACCGGAAGCTTGCCCATGGTCCGGCGACGGCGGAGGGCCGCGAGCGCATCCGCGCCGCCTCCCTGCGCCATGGGTTTTGCGCGCAGGCGGAAGAGGTGGCGATGCGCGCCCTCGGTGAAGACCCGGCCCACTACCAGGAACTGCTGGAAGAACTCTGGGAGACCTATCAACCCAGCGACGGCGCGCAAGAGGGACTGGTGATTCATCTGGCGCGGTGTACGTGGTTGATGAATCGCGCTGTCCGCATGCAGGAAGGCTGCGCGCTGCGCCAGGCCCAGGAGGTGAGCAGCGGGCGGCAGGACCGGCTGCACGCGCAAATGATGCGCCTCAAGATCATGGCCGACAGTTTGCGATTGCTGGTGCAATCGGTTGCGCATGATCATTACGTCACCACTCCCGCCGACCTAGAGAAGATGAAAAGCTTGCACCAGGATGGAGTGTTGAAGGACATGGGCGAAATTGCTCTCGCCCTCTTCTACCAACTTCAGGCGCCGGGCACGGACGAACACGGTATCGACCCCAACGAGCAGGGTCGCAGGGCCGCCGCAAGGATTAGAGAGATCTTTGGTCTAACTCCCGACTGTGCGCCCCCGGGGTACGTGCCGCCGCCAACCAGCCGGCCCCAGGAAAGCCAGCCGGTAGCCGACGCTGCCGAAGTGGAGGATGAGCGGTATCCCAACATCAGCGCGGCGGAATGGGAGGCGCGGGAGCGACCGCGCCAGCTTCTGGAAAATATCCTCACGCGGCAGGCGGAGATTTGCGAGGCGCAGCGCCAGGCCCTGCTGAAGGAGTCCGTGAAGGGTCCGTCACCCTATGAGCGCGCGGCGGAAATCGCTCCCACCCACCCCAACGCGCGGGTGATGCGGAGAATGCAAGAGACTAACTTTCGGGAGATCCGGCGGGTCACCAACTTGCTGCTGAGGCTCAAACGCTATGAGCTTCAGAGGGAAGCTTTAGAGAGGAGTCAGGAAAAACCCCGGCGCGGCTCTCGCGATGTGATAGAAACAAAAGGGGTTGGCGTGTAAAGTCAAGATGTCTGAACTGTCTATCTCATTCAAATGCTGAGATTTAGCTCGAAGCCCGGGAGACGGGGCGAAACCAAGCGCTGCGGCTCTCGCAATGTACTAGAAAAAAAGAGGGTTAGCAATGAAGTCGGAAGATTTTCTAAAAATCTATATTATTGAAAATAAATTAGTTAGTCGATTCTCGACGGCCGGGGTCATGAAAAAAAAAGGGGGTGAAAAAATGCGGTTAAGTTACGCTAACCTATTGAAAACAAATGTAGAAAAAATGTCGGTAAATCGCTCTCTGGCGATGTTGATGAAACCAAACGAGTTGCCATCACTCTCTGGCGATGTTGTTGATAATAAAGGATAAAATCGTTGAGTGCGTGAGCGAGAAGGATCGGCAGCACATTGCGCCCGGCTCCTGATTTAGGTCGAACACCAGTCCGGCAGCCGCGCCGGGCTCTTCCCAGGCCATCGCTTATGGAATCTTTTCTTCAAATGAACAGGCTAGTGGTTGAGCGTCAGCCTGCCCGCCCCCGGCATGGCCACGGTTTCCGAACCCCTAAACGCACGAACCGCCAAAGCGCCGTCCTTCCATTCCACGGTCAGGGCGCCGGCGGTGTCAGTACGGAAAACTCTGGCGCCGGCATTTTCGAGAGCCTCCAGCATTTCCGGATGGGGCGAGCCACGGCCTCCATCGCTCTCCCCGCTGATGATTGCCACCTGAGGAGCAACGCGCGCCAGGAAAGCCCGGCTCGTGGACGATTTCGACGCTTGATGCGCCACTTTGAGCACTTGGCTTTCCAGCGGTTCACGAGAAGCAAGAATTCCCTTCTCCGCATCACCGCCCGCGTCTCCCGGCAGCAGGAAGTTCATTCCGCCCACGCTGATCCGCATGACCAGCGAGTCATCGTGGCCGTGGGAGGCCAATGTAGCGCCGGCCTTCAGGCCGGCACGTGCTGGCCTCAACGTCAGCGCTACGTCGGCACGTCCGGATGCCGGGCTAAAGCCCGGCGCTACGTTGCTGGGATCCGGTCCCGGCCACAGCACGCGAAGGGATGCATCGCCAAAGGAAAGGACATCGCCCGCCATGAGGGTTCGAGTGGGAATCCCGCGTTCCGCCACCATCTCCAAAAGTGCTGCGTACTCGGAAGTCTCCGCTTCGGGAGCGTGCCAGAACTCGCCCACGTGGAAGTTTTCGAGGATGGCGTAAAGCCCGCCGGCGTGGTCCGGGTTCGCGTGGGTGAGCGCCACCACATCGATTTTCTTGATGCCGCGCGACCACAAGTATGGTGAAACAATATCCTCGCCGGAATCCCAATGTCGGCCCTGGAAGCCGCCCTCGCGCGCTCCCCGCGCGCGGCTGCCTCCCGCATCCAGCAACATCGTGGTCCCGCCGGGAAGCACCAGGAAGAGGGCGTCACCCTGGCCGCAATCCAGCGCGGTCAGTTGCAGCACCCCGCGCGGCAAGCGGGGCGCAAAGGGATGAGTGGCCACCAAGACCACAAAAATCGCACAGGCAGCCAGCGCTGCACCCAAGGCACGCCGCGCAAAATGCAGAGCCAAGGCTGCAAACACAAACGCCCCACAAAATCCCCACGCCACCCACAGCGGCGGCGCCGGCATCCGATAAGAAAGCCACGATGCGAGTCCGGGCAGATGCGTCATGTCAAACAGGATGGCGATGACCAGGGTCAGCACCTTGGCCGGCACGGCCGCCGCTGCCGGTGACACGACGCTCAGCAAGTTGATCGGCAGGGCGAGCGCCAGGAGCAGGGTCATGACCGGAATCGCCACGGCATTCAATCCCACGCCCGCAAAGGCGACGCGATGAAAAGTCTCAACCATGGGCAGAAGCAATCCCAATTGCAGGACGGCGGAGAAAATCAGGATATTGGCCACCCACACCAGAAGCTTCAAAGGCGCGACCACCACGTTGCGCGCGAAAGCAGGAAAACGGTCGAAGAATCCGACCCGCCGGCGCAACCCCTGGACCAGGGCGCGCAAATCCAGGCGAACCTGCGCGAGACGAGGTGCGAAGTGATCATCAAGCAATACATCGTCCAGGCGCCGCAATGCCCGCCGGTAGGGCTCGGTGGTGCGCTCGAGAATCGGGACGACGACGCTGACGATCAGCAATGCCGCGGCGAAGGAAAGCTGAAAGCCTGTCTCGAACAGCCACGCGGGGCGGAGATAGAGAAGAATCAACGCCACGCCGCCAATGGCATTCAGCGCGGAATGCTCACGGTCGAGAAGGCGCGCCACGAGGTAAAGCGCAATCATCAATGTGGCGCGCAGCGTGGGCGCGCGCTGCTCGACCAAGAAAGCGTAGACCACCAGGAAACCCAACATCATAAGCGAGCGGGTCAATCGCCGACATCCCAACCCCCGCAGCAGGAATTCCACGAGCAGCGTGAGCAAACCGACGTGCAGCCCGGCGATGACGAGCAAGTGATAGAGGCCCGTCTTGCGGAAATCGTCAATGGTGGTGGAATCGAGCGCTGTCCTGTCCCCCCACAACACTGCCTTCAGCACCGCGCCATAACGCCCTTGGGCCGACCACGGCGGATACTGGTCATCGATGCCGCGCAGCAGGCGTTGGCGCGCGCGTTCTGTGGATTCCGCAAAATGGAAGCCCGCAGCGTGGCCAACTTTCTCCATCAGCCGAGGATTCTTGACGGTTCCCACCCAGTAAAGGTCCTCGATATCCTCCATCCAGCGACGGAAATCGAAGCTGCCGGGGTTTTGATAGATATGCGGCTGGCGAAGGTGGACGAGAGTTTGAATTTCGTCTCCGAATTGGATTTCCCCGCTGCCGCCGGAACCATCGCGATCTTCCGAGCCTTGCACGCGCAGGCGGATCTTCCCCATGACGGGGTAAAGATGCGTGTGCGACTCGACCCGCCGCGCCTCCACGTCAAACTGCAACCCGTATCCGGTGCGATAGGGGGTGGAGATCACCCGCCCCTCGATCCGCACGGGGTCATTCACGTCCACGCCTCGCGATTCCAGATAACATACGTGATTCAACGGGAAACGCTGCTCCCAACGGCGCGACGCTGCGACGCCGGTGAACATCATGCCCGCCAACGTAAGCCACACCGCCACGCCGCCCCAGCCCGCGCGCAGGAGGAGCAGTGCAAGGAGAATGCAGACCGCCGCACTCACCAGGAACCAATGAATCCCGAACGTGGGGCGGAAGGAATGCGCCCACACAATCCCCAAAGCAAAACTCGCAGACAACGCTGCCAATGGCGACTTAAAGCGGGGTCGATGCTTTTGGTTGTGCAAAAGGTCGGGCAAAGGTCACTTCCTGCTGGGAGGGCGAAAGCTCGACGTCTCGTTACTTCGTTCCGAAATGGAACCCTTGTTTCCCCAGGATTCCCGATTTGGCTCACAAAATCGGGTTGCCAGTTTTCAGGAATCCTACCTGACTCATTCAAATCGTGTTGCGAGGCAGGTAAGCCGGCTTTTCGCGCGCCCACCTGCCGCCGGACTTGCGGGAATTATCAAGCACGCTCGCGGCCAAGGGGCGAGAGCCGCGCGAGGGATTCAATGTGGTAGGTCTGGGGGAAGCAATCGAACAGCTCCAAACTATCGAGGCGGTAACCGTGTTGGAGCAAAAAGCCCAGGTCGCGGGCGAGGGTGGGAGGGCTACAGGAAACGTAGTGCAGGCGCTGGGGCCGCAAGCCCAAGAGGAGCTTTAAAGTGGCCGCGCCCACGCCCGCGCGGGGAGGGTCCATGACAACCAAGTCGGGTTCCATCTGCGCGCAACGCCGCAGGAAATCAAACGCCGTCCCGGCGATGGCTCGAATTTTCGTGCCGGGCACGGCGCGGGCGTTGGCTGCGAGGTCAGCCGCCGCTTGCGGGTGTGCCTCGACCGCGATGACTTGCTCAAACCGTTTCGCCAGGGGCAGCGTGAACAGGCCCACGCCGGCGAAAAGGTCAATCGCCACCCTGCCGGATTCTTCTTGCCTGAGCAACGTAGAGCCGGCCTTTAGGCCGGCATGTGCCGGGCACAAGCCCGGCGCTACAACCGCGGCTACGAGTTCGGGCAACAGAAAGCGCGCGCTTTGGAAGAAGGCCGTCGGCCTGATGCGATAGGCAAACTCTCCCACTCGATAACTGATATGCGGCTCACCGAAAACTCGCACGCTTGCATCCTGAACAACGGCGACCGTCGCGACGCCGGCGAGTTCCCCCAAACACCTGCGGGCCAGCGTTTCGGCTTGCTGCGCATTCCAGCTCCCGGCGAGGGTGAGCATCACCTTCTCGTCGCGATCATCGGCCAGAAGTTCGACCTCTCGGCCGTTCGCCAGCGCGTTGATCCAAGGCTCGCTGCGCAACACCGCGAGCAGTGCGTTCAGGCGGGGAGAAAGAATCGGGCAAGCATCGATGGGAATCAGGCGATTCGACTCCGCCTCGAAGAATCCCAGCGCCGCGGCGCCGTCCGGGAGCTTTCCGACTTTCAATTGCGCCTGGTTACGATAGTTCCAAGCGGGGCCGGAATGCGCGGGAATGGGCTCCTCCCATTTCACCTTGCCGAGGCGGCGCAGCGTTTCGCGCAGGATTTCCACTTTCGCCGTGATCTGCGCGGCGTGGGGGAGGTGCTGGTACTGGCATCCGCCGCATCGGCCGAAGTACGGACACAGGGGTTCGATGCGCTCGCGCGACGGCTCCAGAATGCGCAGCGGGCGCGCGTGTACTACACCTTTTTGCCGGCGGACCTCCTCCACTTCCGCCCGTTCGCCGGGGAGCACGCGCGGCGCCAGAACCGTGCTGCCGGCCTGGAAGCCCAGCGCCTCGCCGCCGTAAATCAACTTGACCGGCGAAAATTCGAAAGGTGATGACACTTGCACACTCTACAAATAGAACAAACTCAAGCGCGGGATTTTGTAATGTTCAAGCAATCGGTTTTTGAGAAAACGCCGCTCCAGCAAATCCACCTCGGCGGCCGCCATCTTGCGGCGAAACGGGATGAGGCCGCGGTCCACTTCCGCGCGCAATTGCGCCAGGACTTCCACCGCCGTCCCGCGCAGAAGTGTCGCGTGCAGCTTTTCCTCCAGGGCCGTCAGGTTCCTTTCCGTCTCTTCCAAGTCACCGGCGGGCTGGGCCGGGGCGCGTCCCCCAAGGGATTGAAGCGTGGCGGCGGCCTCCGCCAGTTCCTCCGCCAGCCCGCGCTTCCCATCTTCCTGTGCCTGCCGGCCCGCGCTTTCCACTGCCGCCGCGCAACGTGCGAGAAAACGCGAAATCTCTTCCGCCGAAAATGGGGCTGGGGTCTCAGCCTTGGTGGGGCGAGGGGTTCCTCCCTGCGCCGCCATGGCCCGCGATTCTTCCACCGCGCGGAAAACCTCCTGCGAACAATACGCCAGGCTATTCACTTTGCGATAGCCGCGCTTTCCCGTCTTGAATTTCTCGAAAGAGCGCTCAATCCCCAACAATACCGCTTCCAGCGGAAAGCCCTGCTCCTTCCACGATTCGATCAGCGCCCAATCGAGCGGGGAAAGCAGTACGGCTTCCGCGCGGCACTTGCGGAAGTGTTCCTCGATTTCGGTGAAGTAGTTGAAGTAATTTTCCACGGTAAACCAGGTATCAGGTGTCAGGTGCCAGGTGTCAGGTGCCAGGAACCCGATTCAAAAGCTGGAATCCCAGGCTTGACGCTTACCCAGTTCCCCAGCTCCCAGAACCTCGCCCCTGGCACCTGGTACCTGGCACCTGACACCTGGTATTTCGCACCTACTTGCGCCGCGGGGCGGATTGATTGCGATGATAAATAATACGCAAGCCATCAAGGGTCAAAGAAGAATCTATGGTCGGCTTGTACTTGGATGCGCCTGCCACAAGCGGGGCTTGGCCGCCGGTGGCGATGACTTTGGTGGGTTTTCCCATCACCGCGCAGAGCCGGTCCAGCATTCCGTCGATCGCGTCCACCGCGCCGTAGAACAGGCCGGACTGCATACTATTAATGGTATTGGTCCCCATCACGCGGTCCGGCTCGCGGATTTCCACGCGCGGCAGCTTGGCCGCGCGTTCGAACAGAGCTTCGGCCGCGATGCCGATTCCGGGCATGATCACCCCGCCCACATATTCACCCTTGGCGGAAATGCAATCAAAAGTGATGGCCGTTCCCAGATCCACGACGATGCACGGGCCGCCGTATTTCTCATAGGCCGCCACGGCGTCGGCGACGCGGTCTGCTCCCACCTCTTGTGGAGTTTCGTACAGAATCGCCATCCCCGTGCGCGTTCCCGGCTCCAGAAACAACGCCTCCATTTTGAAGTATTTCCTGGCCATTTCCGCCAGTACAGAATTCATGGGCGGCACGACGCTGGCGATCATAATTCCGCTAATGTCGGTGGCCGGGAGTTTCTCCAGGGTGAAAAGGTTGTGAATCAAGATCCCATACTCATCCGCCGTCTGCTCGCGGCTCGTCGCCAGCCGCCAGAGAGCCCGCAAGGACGCGCCATTGTACAAGCCCAGCACGGTATTGGTGTTTCCTACGTCGATCACAAGAATGGTGGTGTTGGGGTTTTCCACGGAAATTCTCCCTTGCACTACTTCACTCCCACCACTTCCCCAGCGATGAGTGATTCCTGGCGGCCGTCGTCATACTGGATTTTCAGCGCGCCGCTGGGGTCGACGCCGGTGGTGGTCGCAAGCGCTTCGCCTGCCGCAAGGACCACGCGGACGCGCTTGCCATGGGCAAAGCTCGAAGCCGCCTCCCAGCGTTCGGTGATGGCCTTATTCCCATTTTTCAGGAGCAATTGGTAATGCCGATCGAGTTCACGGAGCAAAGCGACGAGAACCTGGACGCGAGAAACACCCCGGTGCGCCTCCATGCGCAGCGAGGTGGCAATGTCTTCCAGTTCCGTGGGCATCAGGCTGTGATTCACGTTGATGCCGATACCAAGCACCACGGCGTGCAAACGGTCGAGTTCAGCACTCATTTCCGTCAGAATTCCGCAAACCTTTTTCCCATTCACCAGGAGGTCGTTCGGCCAACGAATGTCCGCCGCGAGTCCGGTGACGGAACTGACCGCCTTCTGCGCCGCCAAGCCCGCCATCAGCGTCAGCACAGGAGCGGCGGCAGGAGAGAGCGGCGGCCGCAGGATGATCGACGTGTAAATGCCACTGGATTTTTCCGAGTACCAGGCGCGGCCCAAGCGGCCCCGCCCGGCCGTTTGCTCCTCCGCCACCACCACGGTTCCGTGCTCGGCGCCTTCCGCCGCGAGTTTGAGCGCCACCGCATTGGTGGAGTCGGTGCGGAAATAATGAATGATATTGCGGCCGATCGGGCAATCGCCCAGTTCCGCACGCAACAAGCTGGGCACGAGAATGTCGGGGATGGTCACCAATTGATAACCTGCTGCCGGCACTCCGCGGATCTCCACCCCCAACAAGCGCAGGCGTTCAATCCACTCCCAAACCTTTTGGCGCGTAACGCCAATCTCCGAAGCAATCTTGGGGCCCGGCACCACCACGGTGGCGTTCTTCACCAGAAGATGGATCAGCTTGTCGATTCTGCGATCAGTGACCATTTTCGGGACACGGGATACGGGACACGGGATACGGGAACCAAGACGCGGTTTCTACGGCGAATCAGCGCGGCTGAACAGGGACCCCACAAAGGCACGCACGCTGCCCTAATGGCCAGCTCCGTGTCCCGTGTCCCGTATCCCGTTTCCCGCCAAGGGCGCGATACGGAAATTGATATCCACGGCAGCAGCAGAATGGGTGAGGGCGCCGACAGAAATATAATCGACGCCGGCCTCCGCATAAGCACGAATGTTACTGGCGTCGATGCCCCCCGAAACTTCCAGGCGTACGCGCCCGGCCGCGCGTTGGACACACTCCCGCACTTCCTCCGGCAACATGTTATCGAGCAGCACACCGTCGGCGCCGACCTGGATGGCGTCCTCCAATTCCTCCAGGGAAGTGATTTCCACTTCCACGTGGTAACCCGCAGGACGCTGCTGGAGCGCGCGTTCAACGGCCGTGCGAATCCCTCCCACCAGGCGCAGGTGGTTGCCCTTGATCAGGATGCCATCATCCAAGCGCAGGCGATGATTACGCCCGCCGCCTACGCGCACCGCGTATTTTTGCAGACTGCGCAGACCGGGCGTGGTCTTGCGCGTATCAAGAAACTCCGCGCGCGTTCCCGCCAACTCATCTTTCAGGCGGCGGGCGTAAGTGGCAATGCCGCTGAGGTGTTGCAGGAAGTTCAGCGCCACCCGCTCGCCGGCCAGCAGCGGACCCGCTGCCCCGTAGATCGAGGCAAGCGGCGTGCCCGGCGCAACTTCCGTCCCCTCTTCCACGCCGCCCTGCCACGCCAGGGAGGGGTCGAGAATCTCAAAGACCTTTTGCGCGATAGGCAATCCCGCCACCACCAGCCGCTGCTTGCTGTTAAAGGTACCTTGCGCCGACATGACCCCGGGAAGCGTAACGCGCGTCGTCAAGTCACCCTGCCCCAAGTCCTCGGCCAGCGCGTGAAAAACCAAGTCGCGAAGTTCCTCGGAGGAAAAATCCAGGGACTGGGAGGATTCGTCGGCAGCCGGAGGACTGAGATATCCGCCCACTGTTCAGCCCAACCTTTCGAGAGATTCCAGCACCTTGCGGTATTGCTCTTCGAGCTCTTTACGCCGATGCTCAGCCCCCCGCACGATTTCCCGCGGCGCACGCGCCAGGAATTCCGGGTTGCCCAGTTGCGTCCGGACCTGGCCAAGTTGTTGCTCGAGCTTCTGCTTCTCCTTCCGCAAGCGCGCGCGTTCGGCCTCGTGGTCTGGTTTCTCCTCGTGCAGAATGCGCAGATCGAAGGAGGGGCCGGAGCGGACGTCCGGCGCCTCCGCCCCCAAACGGCCCCTCGTCAAGTGCATGGCTTGCAGCGCGCCCAGGCGCAGAATGGTGTCCTGATGAGTGCGGAAGATTTCCAGCAGGCGCAAATCCTCCGCGGCCACTTGCAGGCTGGGTTTTTGGTTTTGCAGGCCCATTTCCGCCTTGGCATTGCGTGCCATGACCACCAGCTCCTGAATTTTTTCGAATTGCTTTTCTGAAACTGGATCGGCCACGCGCTCGGTGGCCAAGCGGAAATCGGTCAAAGAAATCGAAGGCCCCGCGTGCCGATGGGGAAGCAAATGCCACAACTCCTCGGTGATAAACGGCATGAAAGGGTGGAGCAAATGTAGCGACGATTCAAACACGCGCGCCAGGTTGATCCACGCGGGCGGCGCCTTCTCCCCGTCCGCTGGACGGGTGATCTCCGGCTTGACCCATTCCACGTACCAATCGCAGAACTCATGCCAAAAGAAGTGATAGATTTTAAACGCCGCCTCGTGGAAACGGTAATCCTTGAGAGCCTCTTCCATTTCCCGGGTAACGGCCGCGAGGCGTGAGAACATCCAGCGATCCGCGAGAGCCAAATGCTCGGCCGCCGCCATGGGCTCATAGCCCAGCCCGGGAATGGGTTCCAGCGCCCGCGCCAGTTGATCGCGAAGGCTTTCGGGCATTTTCTGGAGGTTCATCAGGATGAAGCGGCCGGCGTTCCAAATCTTGTTGGCGAAAGCGCGATACGATTCAACCTTGTCCTCGGAAAAAGCGATGTCCGTCCCCGGAGCGGCGCTGATGGCCAGCGCAAAGCGCACCGCGTCGGTCCCGTACTTTTCGGTGACCTCCAGCGGATCCAGCACGTTGCCCTTGGTCTTCGACATCTTTTGCCGTTCGGCGTCGCGCACCAGGGCGTGGATGTAAAGCTCGCGGAAGGGCACATCCTTCATGAATTTCAGTCCCAGCATGATCATGCGCGCCCCCCAGAAAAACAGGATATCGAACCCCATGATCATCAGGTTGTTGGGATAAAAACGGAACAGGTCGGTGGTCTCCTCCGGCCAACCCAGCGTGGCGAAAGGCCAGAGGCCCGAGCTGAACCACGTGTCGAGCGTGTCCGCGTCCGCTCGCAGGGAGGCGTTAGCGCACTTCGGACACTGCGCGGGTGTTTGGCGGGCCACCATGACTTCACCGCAGGCGTCGCAATACCATGCAGGTATGCGGTGTCCCCACCAGATTTGGCGCGAAATGCACCAGTCGTGAATCTTGTACATCCAGTCGAGATAGATCTTCTGGTAGTTGTCGGGGGTGACGCGCACCTGCCCATCTTCCACTACACGAATGGCGGGCTCCGCCAGCGCCTGCGTTTTCAAAAACCACTGGGTGGAGAGCAGAGGCTCAATCACCGTCTTGCAGCGCTGGCACGTCCCCACGCTGAGTGGATAATCTTCGATTTTTTCCAGCAACCCCTGCTCACGCAGGTCCTGCACCACGGCATTGCGCGCCTCGTAACGATCGAGTCCCTGGTAAGCTTGCCCGGCGTCCGCCGTCATGCGCGCGTTGTCATCAATCACCACCACGCGCGGCAATTTGTGGCGCTGAGAAATGGCATAGTCATTAGGATCGTGCGCCGGTGTCACCTTCACCGCACCCGTGCCGAACTTGGGGTCCACAAACTCATCGGCAACCACGGGGATGATTCGTCCCAGTAAAGGCAATCGGATTTTCCGGCCGCGTGCGGATTGGAATCGCTCGTCGATGGGATTCACGGCCACCGCCGTGTCACCCAACATGGTTTCCGGCCGGGTGGTGGCCACGGTCAGGTAACCCTGGCCATCCTCAAACGGGTAGCGGATGTACCACAGGTGGCCGGGACGGTCTTCGTGGACAACTTCCAGATCTGACACCGCTGTGCCGCAGCGCGGGCACCAGTTGACGATGTATTGCCCGCGATAGATCAGTCCTTCCTCGTAAAGCCGGATGAAAACTTCCTGCACGGAGCGCGTGTACGCCGGATCCATGGTGAAGCGGTCACGCGTCCAATCCACGGAGGCGCCCAGGCGTTCCATCTGTCGGCGGATCGTGCCGCCGTTCTGTTCTTTCCACTTCCAGCAGCGTTCGAGAAATTTCTCCCGGCCCATCGCCATGCGCAGGCGTTGTCCCTCGCGCTGCCAGGCGCTCTTGGCTTGCGCCCCTTCCAGGTCGGGCAGGGCCTCGCGGCCCAGTTCGCGCTCCACGATCATTTGCGTGGCGATGGCGGCGTGGTCCGCGCCGGGCAGCCAGAGCACGTTTTCGCCGCGCATGCGATGCCAGCGCATCATGATGTCAATTTCCGTATGCTCCAGCATGTGCCCCATGTGGAGGGATCCCGTGATATTCGGCGGAGGAATCACCAGGCAGAAGTGCGGGCGGACGCTTTCGTCCGCGGGCCGGTAGAGTTTTTGCTCAACCCAAAAGCGGGCCCAGCGGGTTTCGATACTCTCCGGCGAATAAACCTTGGGGATCTCGGTTTCCAAAGGAACCCTCTCCTGAATGAATCCTGCTTCAGATTGAAATCAAATTAGCATACCGGCAGCGTGGAAGTGAGTCAAACCTCCGTGGGTGTGTCAATGTCCACGGAGGCGCGGCGGGCTGCGGAACAACCCATCGGCACGGTCATGGTAAGGAGTCCTATGCATTGCGAAGGAAAAGTCTGGCACTGCTTTGAAAATGCACAGGGCGAGTTTCTTCGCCTCTGGGCACACGGCCATTACGCCGGGGGTTGAGACGATTCGTTGACGATTTCCGTGACGATATCTTCGGCAAGCCGCCTGGCCAGATCCTCCACCGTTTCCATGGGCAAGGCGGGAGGCGCCATCTTCATCACCACCTTGTGGACGACGGAGTAAATCAAGCCCCAGTCGACTGCCGGAAGAGGCGCGATAACTTCGGCTAGAGGCTCGGGCGGCTCCGCTTCCGTTGTGGCATCCTGGGAAGCGATTCCCGCAGAGGCCGCTTCCGGCGCAGGCTCAGGGGGAGCAATTTCCGTGGCGGGAGCTTCTTCCGCGAGCGCGGAATAAGCAACTTCTACCGGAGCGGTTTCCGCCGGCGCGCCTTGCGCGGAAGCAACTTCCTGAGATACAGGCTCCACAGGCGCAACCTCCTCAGGGGCGACTTCCTCAAGCCCAAGTTCCGGGGGGGAAACTTCCTCAGAGGTGACTTCCTCGGGTCCAACTTCCAGGAGGGAAACTTCCTCAGGGGCGACCTCCTCAAGCGCAACTTCCTCGGGGCCGCTTTCCTCGGAGGCGACTTCCACGGAGGCGACTTCCTCGGGTGCAACTTGTAGGGAGGCGACTTCCGCAAAGGCAACTTCCTCATGCGCAGTTTCCACAGAGGTAAGTTCCACGGGGGCGACTTCCGCCACTGGCGGAACAAAGTGCACTTGTCCGGCGGTGGCAGCTTCTAAAGAAAAACTGTCGAGGCTCGTGGCGGCCACCGGTGGAGCGATGTCTGGAGGTTCCGGGGGCGGCTCGGCGGGAACTTCTGGAGAAGCAGCAAGAGCTTCGGCTTCGAGTTGCGGTTCCAGGGCTGTGGGGCCAGGTGGTTCGGGCGCGGGCGGAGCAGCCATCGTCTCATCTGTCCAGACCGGCTCGGCAAGCTCCAGCGGAGCGCGGAAAATCATCGTGTGAAACTCGTCGCCCGATTCGGGCGGCTCGGAAGTTTGCGCGGCCAGCTCTTCGATAAAGACCGGCTCGGGCGTTGCGGCTTCTAAGCCCTCGACAAACGATGGAGCTTCCCCCGGGGGAGGAGGCGGGGGTGGCGCAAGCGGAATGGGAGCGGGCTGTTCCTCCACAACCAAGGGAGTTTCCGCGGCAGGGGCAGTCGGCGGCTCGGAAGCAGGAATCGTGTCGACGAACTCCGGCGCGGTGGTAAGGTTCAGAACGACCTCCGCCTCGGCTTGCGGCGCTGACGCTTCCATTTCGTCTGGCTGAGACTCGACAGAATATTCTGGCGACGCATCCTCGGCGGGTGGAGCGATCGGGACTCCCTCCGCGGCCGGGGAAACGTCCGGCGTGACGTGCTGCACCACGGTCGGCGCCTCATCTAAACCTTCCACGGAAAAGGCAAACTCTTTCGTGGGCTCCCGCGCCGCAGAGGGCACGCCGGGTGCAGCAATCGGGCGCGTCGCCGCTTCAAACTCCTCGGCAAACTTCATCACGATCGAGATTAATTCTTGCGCCTCGAAGGGTTTCTTGATGATGCCGTCCGCCCTTACTTCCGCCCCCCGCGCATCGTCGTAGGGCTCCATATCGCTGGCGACGAGCAACACCGGCACCTGCGAAAGGTCCGCCGACTTCTTCACGAAATCGCAAACTTCGTAGCCATCCCGGCCCGGCATGGAGACGTCAGCGAGAATGACCACGGGATGAAGCACCGCCAGCCGCTTAATGGCGGCCACACCGTTGGAAACAGTTTCAACCTCAAATCCTTCACCTTTCAGTATTCCGAGCGCTCGCTTCTGAATGGTGGGACTGTCGTCGGCAACCAGAACAATCCGAGCCACGGGACTCTCCTATATTGCGCCACACCAGATTTGTACGAGAAGTACCATGACGCCACCGGGAAGTCAAGGCGCAACTAATTGGGAATCTTGAGCTTGCGTATTTCCCTAGGGTGATGGCGCAAGGAGGTCAAAAGGGCTTAATGATTTTCTTCAAGATGTGAAAGTGGCCCTTCTTTTTGGCTGGCTCCGTGGGTGCCGCAGCGTCGGCCTTACTTTTCTCGGGGGGATTTTCCGTGGCCTTTCCGCTGTCGTTGTTGGGGCTCGCGGTGGGCTCCGCGGGCTTCCCCGATTCCAAGCTATTTTCATTCACGGGGGTGGCCACGATGGCGGTACTCGAAGAAGGTGCGGAGGTCTGGGTCCTCGCAACCTCGACTCCACCCCCGGAAGTTCCACCGAGATGCACCGGGCCGAAAAGTGTAGTGCTCGTATCAGGAGCGCTGGAAATTATGCCACCCACCTTGCTTAACCAGTCGCGCTCCACGTGATGGCTTGCATCCGCTTGCGCACGTGCCAGCATGGCGCGCGTGGGCCGGGGAATGGGCTCTCTCATGGCGGTCAACCGCTCTTTGGCTTGGGAAACCAGGGGGCTCAAAGGAAAGTCGGTAATCAAGTGTGAGTAACAAGGGACCGCCTCGCGCCCTCTCCTCAGGTGCTCCAGGCTCTGGCCAAGGTAAAAGAACGCGCCGTCACCTCCGCTGAAATTTGGGTACTTGTCAATAATTTCCTGGAAGCGTGATCGCGCGGCCATATAGGCGCCGTGCATATAATAGAAGTTAGCGGTGAAGTATTCGCCCTGCGCCAGCACCTCCTGAGTCTGCCGCAAGCGCCGCTTGACCCGCGAGATCAGGGGGCTGTCGGGATATTTCAACAGGAATTCCTTGAATTCCGCATCGGCCAGCTCAGCTTCGGTCTGGTCGCGGTCAGCCTTTGCCATCATTCGGAAGTGCGCCATCCCCACGCGGAACTGCGCTTCCGGCGCCTCCGGTGCGGTGGGAAAGAAGGTGATAAAATCCTTGTACTCCGCTTCCGCCTGGGTCAATCCGGACACCCCGCCCTCGCTGTAGTACGAATCCGCAATCGACAGCTTGGCTTTGGAAAGGTACTCGCTATCCGGGTAGGTGTTGATGAGGGTTTGCAGCGTCAGCCGACCCACTTCATATCGACCGTGGGTAATTTCGTTATTGGCTTTCTGGAAAAGAACCTTGTCCGGCTGCTCGCCGGGGGCAAATATCAATCCGGGGTCGGGGTGGTGCAGCCGGTTTACCGCCGCGCAGCCAGGAAGCAATGCCACGGCAAGCCCCAGCAAGCCGAGGATGACGGAGGCCTTTCGAAAGGTCATCCTTGTGGATCGTTTGAACAGATTCCTAGCTCCTCATCAGAATCAAACTCTGGAAACTTGGCCCGCAGATGCCGCTTGACGAATCATCTGCACTAAGCGCGTCTTGGGGTCCTTTTGAAAGATGTCGGAACCGGCCACGAGGATGTCTGCCCCCGCTTGCCCCAGCGTCTCAAGGTGCTCTTGGCCGATGCTTCCCTCGACTTGAATCGCGAAATCCAGACGCCTTTCGTGGCGCAAGGCACAGGCGGTTTGAACCTTCGCGAGCGTCCTGGGGAGGAACGAGGGATTTGCGAACCCCAGATCCGCCGAAAGAATCAGCAGGTAGTCGATGTTCTCCAGCGCGTCGGAAACAGACTCGATCGCCGTGGAAGGATTGAGCGCCAAACCCGCCTTGGCGCCTCCGCTCCGAATTAGACCCAGACCCCTGTAAAGGTTCGGTGTTGCCTCCGCATGAATGGCGATGCGGTCCGCGCCGATCTCGACAAATTCCGGGACATAGCGCTCCGGCCGCTCAATCAGGAGGTGAAGATCCAAAACCAGGTTCGTGGCCTTGCGCAAACTCTTGACAACCGGCTGGCCCACGCTGATGTCGGGAACAAAGTGCCCGTCCCTCACATCCACGTGTACCATGGACGCCCCCGCCTCTTCAATTAGGTGCAATGCCTCCCCGAGCCGAGCAAAATCCGCCGCCAACAGATTGGGCGCAATAAAGATCATAAGTGCAGTCCCACGGTGGAAACTTCTCCCGTGAGAAACGCACCCTAGATTAACACAACTCCCTCCCCTGCGGGTAGAAAGCGCGCTGTCGTCACGGTCGTCGCAGGGCGCAGTGATTTAAGTTCACTGCCCTTCGGATGGCGAACGTAACTCCTCGAATCGGCACTGGGACCAAACTGACCAACTATCCTCGGCCCGGCCGGAGGGGGCAGGGCCGGTTGCGAGCGTGATGCTACGATCGCGGGCGCCATCAATCGCAATGCGGAAGGAGAATCGGCCACGGTCATCGGCGTGGGACAAGGGTTGCAGGAAACGGTCAAGCCCCCATCGGGTTTGGCCGGACCGGTCCTGAACTGCAATCGAGACCTCCACACTCTGCGTCCTGCCATCGCCGCGGTAAGCTTCCTCGGGGATGCCAAAGTAACCCGAGAACGACGACGCATTCTGCGGGATTTCGACTTCGATCTTGCTGGGGGCGCGCACGATCAAAGCGGGAGTTCCGTGGAAAATCATCACCCGCGCGGGGCCTGCGCTCCCCACCGATTTCGGCTCGGGCCAGAATACGCGACCCTGCACATCGGCGATCATGCGGGCAACGGGTACCTGCCTCGCCGCCTTTGGAAAAGCAGGGGCGATATAGAGCCGCACGGCGAGATGATCCTGGAACTCAAACGCTCCCCGCGCGGGACGCTCGAAGGTGACACTTTCCAGCTCCTTACCGTGACAGGCATCATAAAGATTCATAACATCATAGTTGCTATTCAGCAAGGGATTCACCAGAAATGGTCCCTCCGCCATGGATGGAATAATGCGGTATCGTTCCTCTTCCTGACCCGTTGAAATCCGCATGTAGAGTGGATGCGGTTGGTACAGGAGAGTAACCGCCCGTCCCAGCACCGTGGGTGCGATCCCCACGGTCATGAACAAGGGCCCTTGCGTCCAGGGGCTCAGGTCAAATTTCTCGCCGAAGCGCAGGCTTTCCTCGTGCACAAGCTGGAAGGTAAGGTCTTCCGCAGTCCGCTGCTGCAAAATCAGGAAGCGCCCGTCCCGCGCCACCGGTACGTAGTTATTGAGCGCGTAATTCAGCGCAGCAGAATCCTCCAGCGTGGGGAATCGGCCGTCCGTGGCTTGCGGGGAGAGCATCACAAAATGCGGCCGGCCGGCGCCTCGAAAGTATTCCTCGTTGAGGCTCTGAAGCGTCGGAGTGTAGGCCACGAACCCTTGGATGATCGGGCGCGGCTGGTAGTTCATGTCATTAACCACGGCCGCCAGAAGCAGGTAATTCATCACGTCCACGGATTGGTTCCCGATCACGTCTTTCGCGTGGTCGAGAAGGAGCATGGGATCATGCTTGGAATCGCGACAGCCAGCAAAGAGTTCGTCCCAACGGCCCGGCAAGGCGGCAAAGATCGTCTGCGCGTTATGGGCAACGCGCCGTGGCCAATGGGTGATTTGCTGCCCCGCGAACCCCGCAGTCTGAAAGTGTGCTGCCGCCAGGCATAGCGCCATGCTGATGGCGAAGGTGACATGCAACACCCACCGGTGAGAAGCCGGGTGCGCACTTGGCGGGTCATCGAGGAAGCAAAAAGCCATGCCCAGCGGCAGAAACCACAGGAACACGAAGGTGTGCCAGTCCCCGGACCGCGTGAATCCCTCCTTCCACGCAAGGAAAGCATATTGTGCCTGCGTGATTATGACCGCCCAGGTAAGCAGGCTGCGATGGGCGCGCACAGCGGTCGCGACCAAGGCGCTTGCGAACAATGCTAGTGCGGCCAGGGCAGCGCCGAGGACCGGGGTCTTGGGAACCAGGTTCATGGCCGCACTGTACCCTGACTCCAACTCCAGGCCGTGCCGGAACCAGGGGGCAAGGTGGGAGAGCGACTGCCCTAAGGCCGCCCAGCCAGCAATAAATCCTGACGGTGCCGCCAGCGCCAGCACGATCGTTTTCCGAATTTTACGCTGTTGAAGCCAGTAGGGGACAACCAACGCAAGGCTTCCCAAACCCGCCGTCAGGAAGGAAAGCTTGATGAGTGATAGGACGATAAAGACGAAGACAAAGAGGGGCGCTTGCCAGCGCTGCCTGGGGTGGTCGACAAGCAATAGCCATGCGCCGTAAGCCATCACGAAGAAAGCGGTTTGGTCCAACCCCTCGGAAAGAGTGAAAACCACGAGCCAGGCGAGAAACGCGTAGCGGACCCATCCGGTCAGACGTTTGGCCATGGCCGTCGCCGCCAGAGCGACGATCGCGCTCCAGAAGAGAGCGAAGGCGATCCGCGCGCCCACGAGATGTCCCAGGCTGGTCCGCGCGCTCAGGAACCCCAAAGGTCCGAACGTGAAGACAATCTGGGTGCCGAATTGCAAATGATGCGCGGCGGCATATTCGAGCGCCACGTGCCAGGAGGGATCAAGTTCGAGCGGGGGGGGCTGCGTTCCGCTGAGGAAAAACGCCGACACAGAAACCAGGGTGAAACAGGCAGGCCAGCCGATCCATCGGGCTGTCGGTAGTAGCATGAGAGTCATCCTAAGGCTTGCGCGCAATCACCAGGAACTGCTTTCCCCACAATCGCTGCGCCAGGGGAAGCAGCAGGTACAGGCGAACCAGGAACGCCCGGTAAGGCACTCGGTCGCTCATGGTAAAAGGAAGGAAGCGCGGCAGGACGAGTTCCCTTCGAAACCCGGCGATTTCCATCGCTTCCACCACCGAGCGATCGCTGAGAGGCAGATGGTGATCCACAAAATCCCAGTAGACATCAAAGCAAAACCGGATGTTCGGCCCCAAAGCGATCAGCAACCCCCCCGGGCGCAGCACCCGGTACGCCTCAGCCAGACAGTGGGCAAAATCCTGTTTGGCCGGGAGGTGTTCAAAGAAGTTGCTGCTGAAGACCACATCGACGGACTCCGAGGGTAGGGTCCACGGCTGGGTCGCGTCCTGACAAAGCACCGTAACGCCGGGGGCGGCTTTATCCCGAGTGTCAGGGTTTGAGTCCAGCGCATACTTGTGGGCCGCGGAGATGCTGTTGATGAACTCGCAGTATCCGGCGCCCACATCCAGGACGGTATCCGCCGGATTTACCCATCGATGAAAGTAATGACGGGCGAGGCTCCGCCACACCTCCGCCCGGCGCGGTTCAATTCCGGCAAATCACCGGCTATACACGGCCTGTTGATGCTCCTCGGGTGTCATGCCCTTATCATTCGCCACCGGAGCCTTAGCCACTTAGCTTTCCGGCATCCGCAGGCTTCCCCGAGGTTCTTTCCGGGCGGCCGGAGGCCTCTGCTTCGGTTGGCAAACTTACAGTATCGCTCAAATTAGCGGGTTTTGCGCCTAGCGAACCGCCCCAGGGTGCGCGGCATAAAAGTGAAAGGTGATCCCTCAGGCGTAGTGCACCCCTTTGTGCCGTCGGTGGCTCGATAGAAATTTTTCACCGCCATGCCAGTTTGCGCGGCCCATTTCCGCTTAATAGGGTGAGGGCAAGAGAGTGTTTGCCCCGCAAACCAAGAAAATCGAGGAGATACAACATGAACACTATCCGAAATTCGAAATTGCTGAGGTTGTTGGGGCTGGCGCTGTTGGCGGTCTGCTTCAACGCGGGACACGCCAGCGCCCAGGTGTTCCAAGGAAAATTTACCCTGCCCTTCGAGGCTCGCTGGGGCCAGGCCATCTTGCCGGCGGGCGACTACTCGTTCCGGCTGGACAGTGTGGACCCGGCTTGCCTGGTGCAGGTCTACCGTGGGAATAGAGTCGTGGCCATGCTTCTGGCCCAGGCCAATACCCAGGCTGATTCTGGTCGCGCGCAATTGACCGTCGTGCGGGGTGCCGTGCGCACTCTGAGCCTCCCTTCGATTGGGGTGGTCCTTCAGTACGCGCCCCACCACTTCAAACACCTCACCGCACCTGAGGAGCGGGAACTAGCCCAGATCGTGCCCGTTGCCACGACCGGCAAGTCCAAAGCTGCACTTTGACACGGAAAGTCGAGGGCCGGAGCAGCCGCCGCTCTGGCCCTCTCCGTTTGTCAATGACCCCTTGGGCGCGGCGGCAACACCGCGGAAACCCAGGTGACTCTTCGAGCCGGAGGCTCCATTGAAACGCACACTCTTACTTACCGCACTGATCGCAATGATCTCGCCATTGGCATTTTGTCAGAACATGTTCCGGGGCAATCCCGCCCGGACCGGCGTCTACGCAACTGATGGTCCCCGCCAATTTAACGGCGTCAAGTGGGCATTCAAAACGGACGGTTGGGTTATTTCCTCTCCGGCGCTGGCGGGCGGCCTCGTGTACGTCGGGAGCGATGACAAGAATCTCTACGCACTCGACGCCATGACCGGGGAGGAAAAGTGGAAATTCTCCACCGGCGGGCCGGTTCGTTCCTCTCCGGCCGTGGTAGCCGGAACTGTATATTTCGGCAGCTACGATGGGAGCTTCTATGCCGTCGACGCGGCCTCCGGCAAACTGAAGTGGAAGTTCGAAACCGCGGGAGAGAAGCAGTTTGAAGCCAAAGGCCTGCACGGTTACTTGCCGCGCGCCCAGACCGTGCCGGATCCCTGGGATTTCTTCTTGTCTTCGCCTGCCGTCAGTGACGGTCGGGTCTACTTCGGCAGCGGCGACGGCAACCTTTATGCGCTCGACTCTGAAACCGGGGGCTTGAAATGGAAGTTCGCGACCCAGGGGTGGTCCACTCTTCGCCCGCGGTCGCGGGCGAGGTGGTTTATTTCGGAAGTTGGGACAGCTATTTCTATGCGCTCGATGCCGCAACCGGGCAGGAAAAGTGGAAGTTCAAGACGGGTGAAGACAAGACGAATTTCAACCAAGTAGGGATCCAATCCTCACCGGCGGTGGACGGCGGAGTGGTGTATTTCGGATGCCGAGATGCTCACCTCTACGCGCTGGACGCCCGGACTGGCCAGGAGAAGTGGAATTTCGACGCCCATGGGACCTGGATCAACACCTCTCCCGCAATTTACCAAGGGGGAGCCTACATTGGCTTGTCCATTCCCGCCTACTTCGGCGCCGTGGACATCAAGACCGGCCAGGTCCGATTCCACTTGGACGCGCGCATGATGGTCTTCTCGTCGGCGGCCCTGGCCGGCGGAATGGCCTACTTTGGGTCCTTTAACGGCAAACTCTACGCCGTGGACCTCAAGACAGGTCAATTCGCCTGGGAGTTCCAGACCCAGGCCGGCCAAAAGGACGCGTTGGGGGTGGTCGGCCCGGACGGACGGCCTGACTTCAAGTCGGTTTTCCGCTCCAAGTTTTATGACGACATCTATCGCGCCGTCGATAAGCTGTTCTCCCTGGGTTCGATTGTTTCCTCGCCGACCGTGGAGGGGGGCATCATCTATGTCGGCAGCACCGACGGCAACCTGTACGCGCTGGAATAGGGTTTGTCCCCTCAGGAATGTTCTATTCTCAGAAAAGGAGAAGGAGATGAACAAGCAAAGCTCAATTCCATTGGTTTTGATGACGGTATTTGCTCTGGCGTTGACCTACGTCAGCGCCAGAGCGGCGTCCGCCCATAGGGCGCTGAGGGTGAAGTTGAACTACCGCGGGACGGGAATTGTGGACGAAAAGCACAAGATCTATGTTCTCCTGTTCGACGCCAATCCTTTTACCGCGACGAGTCTCGTGGATTCGACTTCCGCCGCCACACCTCCCGCCCCCGCGGCGGGCGTTAGTCATATTCTGCGACGCCAAAGCACCTCGGGCAAGAATGAGACCATCACCTTCAAAGACCTCGGGGTCTCACCCGTCTATGCGGCGGCCTTCTTGGACCCCAGTGGACGTTATGACGGCCTCTCCGATCCGGTCTCCGGCTCACCGGAGGGTGTGTACGGAAAAGCCATGGACAAAGCCGAGCCGATAAGAATCGAGGAAGGGAAGACCGTGGAAGTCGTCCTGGGCTTCGACGATTCCACCAAGATTCCCTAGTCCCCTACGAGGCGTGCAAATTGTCTGATAGGACAACAAGATCTACGGTTTGGCATTGCCGGGAACATTCATGTCTCAGCTCTCGTTAGTTCCAGTAGATGGCGTGATGGAGAGGTGGAGAAAACGCGACGAGGAGCATCCCTAAGCGGAGTAACCTCGGCGCAAAAGAGGAGCATGAACATGTGGGGATGGAATTCAATCGAGACGCTTTGGCAGGACCTTCGCTACGGCCTGCGCACGTTGGTGAAGAATCCCGGCTTCACGGCAGTGGCGATTATTACCTTGGCGCTGGGCATTGGCGCCAATACCGCACTTTTCTCCGTGGTGAACAGCGTGCTGCTGAATCCGCTGCCGTACTTTCAGTCCGACCGGCTGGTCGCACTCTACTCGCGAACCTATAACGATCCGAAGTTCTCCATTTCTTACCCCAACTTTCTTGATTGGGTGCGCGAGAACCGCTCCTTTTCCAGCCTGGCAGCTTACCGGTCGGAGGACTTCAACTTGACCGGGATGGGCGACCCCGAACGCGTGCCGGCAGAGATGGTCTCCGCCACCTTTTTCCCCTTGCTCGGCGTGAACCTGGTGATTGGCCGGACGTTCCTTCCAGAAGAAGACCAGTTGGGCGCGGCGCCGGTGGCCCTGATTGGGAGTGGCTTGTGGAATCGCAAGTTCGGCGGCGGGCGGGATGCGGTGGGAAAGTCCCTCACCCTCGATGGCGTGGCGTACACCATCGTCGGCGTGATCCCGGCGGATTTTCATTACAGTGCCAACAACTTCGACAGGGGCAAGGATGTTTATGTTCCGATCGGCCAGTGGAATGACCCCACCTTTCGCGACCGCAGGGCCAGTATGGGTATGGACGGGATCGGAAGGCTCAAGCCCGGCGTCACGTTCGAGCAGGCGAAGACCGATTTGGAAACGATCGGGCGGCATCTGGCGGAAGAATACCCCGAAGCCGATAAAGGAATCAGCGCCACGCTGTTTCCGCTCAAACAGGACTTGGTCGGCGACATCCGGCCGCTTCTGCTGACGCTGCTGGCGGCGGTGGGTTTTGTCCTCCTCATCGCCTGCGTTAACGTGGCGAATCTTCTGCTGGCGCGCTCCACCGCCCGTACCCAGGAGTTCGCCATTCGCTGCGCGCTGGGGGCCAGCCGGGGACGCATGGTTCGGCAGCTCTTAACCGAAAGCATCGTGCTCAGCGTGGCAGGAGGCAGCCTGGGCTTGCTCATTGCCTCATGGGGGCTGCGAACGGCCCTGCGAGTGCTGCCCGAGGCCTTGCCGCGGGTCGAGGAAGTCCATCTCGACGGCCGCGTCCTGCTCTTCATGCTCGGCGCTTCCTTATTCTCGGGAGTTCTGTTCGGCTTGGCGCCGGCGCTCAAGAATTCACAAGGCGATCTTCAGGAAACGCTTAAGGAAGGAGGGCGCGGGGCGAGCGGCGCCCGGCATCGCGCCCAGAGGATTTTCGTGGTCGTGGAAATGGCGCTGGCCCTTGTCCTTCTGGCGGGCGCCGGACTGATGATCCGAAGCCTCACCAAACTCTGGGGGGTCAATCCCGGATTCGATCCCCACCACGTGCTGAACTTCGCCATGACGCTGCCCTCCACCCTCAAATCTCCGGAAGCCATCCGTGCCCATTGGCGCCTGATTCATAACACCCTCAGTGCCACTCCCGGCCTCGAGGCTTCCGCCCTTACCGCCTCGGCGATGCCCATGGGAGGCGATGCCGAACTGCCGTTCTGGCTGGACGGTCAACCCAAACCTCTGACGACCGGCGAGATGAAGGTTTCCATCTTCTACCTCGTGCAACCGGACTATCTGCGGGTTATGAAGATTCCGCTCCAGCGCGGCCGTTTTCTTTCACCTGATGACAAAGCGCATTCGCCCAGCGTCATGGTTATTGATGATCGTTTCGCCCAGATCTATTTTGGCGGGCAGGATCCCATCGGCAAACGGGTCAACTTCGCCATCTTGAACACCACCTTGGAAATCGTTGGCGTGGTGGGACACGTGAAACAATGGGGCCTCGATCGGGACGCAACCTCGGCCCTCCAGGCCCAATGCTATTTCCCGCTGGAGCAGATTCCCGATTCGTTTGCGTCGCTGGTAAGCCGAGGCATTGGGGTTGTGGTTCGGACAAATGGTCCCCCGCTGGCGCAGGAAAGCGAGATTCGGCGGACCTTATCCCAACTCAATAGCGAGCAGGTGGTGTACGACACTCGCACCATGGATGAAGTCATTTCTGACTCCCTCGCGGCGCGGCGCTTCACCATGGCTCTCCTGGGAGTTTTCGCCGTCCTCGCTCTCGTGATGTCCTGCGTCGGAATCTATGGGGTGATTTCCTATCTTGCCGGCCAGCGCACCCATGAGATCGGCATCCGCATGGCGCTTGGCGCGGAGCGGGGCGATGTGCTGCGGATGGTTCTTGGCGAGGGGGCGAAGATGGCGCTGGTGGGTGTTGCCATCGGCCTAGTCGCCGCCTTCGGCCTGACGCGCCTGATGGCCAGTATGCTCTTCGGGGTCAGCGCCCATGATCCGCTGAGCTTCGCCGGGGTGGCGGCCCTGCTGGTCTTGGTCGCGCTGGCAGCATGCTACATCCCCGCCCGGCGCGCGATGAAGGTCAATCCCATCGTTGCCTTGAGGTATGAATGATGACCTTCGATATTCGATTTGACCGCATTCGTAGGGAGACAATTTATGTCCCGAGATGAAGTAACCGCTTTGATTAATCATAAGCAGTCCGCAGTCGTTCCCATGCGTGCGCGAGCGATCCGCCGGAGATCAATCTATCGCTGCTCATGGCAGGTTCTTGCCTGTTTCTTGATCCTGGTCTTGCCTGCTGCCGGCCAGGATGCCGTTTCCCAAATCAAAGCTGAGGCCAACCGCTTGCAGCAATCCCTGAAGGACAAGCCGGTGTCAATCGCGTGGTTCCCCAACGCGAATTCCGTGATCGATGGCGATCTCAAATCAGTGAAGGCGGCAGCCGACGCCGGCCGGCTCTATCCAAGTCTTCTGCAGTTGGAGGGAGTAGCCCAGACGCTCGAAGGGGGCCGGAAGGCGGAAGAAAAAAGAGCGGAGACGGCGAAAAGCGGCTTTCCCGGATTCGAGACCGAGTGGAAGCGAGTGAGCCTGGACGTCGAGGCCCTCAACCGAAAGGCCCGGGGAAGAAATTGGGCGGAGGCCCCGGCGGCCATCCGGGCGCTTTCCGAAACCGCTCAGGCTAAGGCCGTACCACTATTGGAATCAGGCCGGGGATTTGCCACCGCGCAGGGGCCGGAAGAAGGCCTGAACTACTTGGGCCAGGCGCAGGGTGAAGCTCAATTCGCCGAGTTCTGCGCCTCTCTAAACCTCGCACGGAAGGGGGCGCCCAACGCTTTGCGCTCCATGTTGCCGGAGCTGCAAAAGCTTCAGGATAAAACCAACGCGGCCTTTCAACCGCCGCGCTCCATCGAATTCCAATCCACCTTCATTACTCTGAATTCTGCTCTCAAACTGGGAGAGGAGCTCGACGCGGAGAGGTTCTATGCCGGGGCGCTGTTTCAATATCTCGTGGCGGTGTGGCAGTATGGTTTGCTCGACCCCGTGCCGCCTGATCCCGCCCGGCAAGCGGAATTGATCCGCGCCATGGCCCAAATGCAGAAACAGCTTGAGGCCTCCGGGTACGACGACTCCATCGCCCAGATCGTGCTCGAGCGCGCCGAATCCGATGTCCGGCATGCCGATGGTTCCGCACCCAGCCAGGACGATTGGAAAAGCGCGAGCGTCATCGTTGACCAGGTGCTGCCCGCCTATTTCGCCGCCAAGCGGCCGCCCGCCGCGCTACCGCGAGCCTCCGGGAAGGCGATTGATCTCACGCTGGTGCGTTGGCCCTACACTTGAGAAATTTCCGACCCAGCAAGTTTGCTGGTACAGAAAGTTGCAGCGAAATTCCCCGGTCAAGTCACCTTTGTCAGTGAAAACTTTGGCGCTTCCAAGCTGGCCGACCAATACGGTGTGAAAGGCTTTCCGGCCGTTTTTGTGGACGACGTGCTGGTTGCCTGCCCCCGGGACTTCGGTTACTTCGGAGAAGTCGAGGGGACAGGCCGCTACGCTCCCTGGCGCAATGCCGACAATCAAACAAAATTCACGACCGACCTGACCCGCATGGTTGATCTAATTTTGGCCGGAAAGAAAGAGGTGGTAAGAAAGGAACAGGCGGAAACCGCCAGCCGCGCCAAAGAAATAGCCACCCTCCCCAAATTCAACCTGACGGACCTTTCCGGACGCACCCTGACGGCGGAGCAGCTTTCCGGACGCGTGGTGCTGGTCGAGTTCTGGGCCACCTGGTGCCCGCCTTGCCGTTCCACCCTCGAATGGTTAGGCCAGCTCCAACACAAGTACGGCAACCATCTTGCCATTTTGGCCCTGGCCGTGGAATCGCCGGAAGACAAGATTCGTTCCACGGTCGGCTCGCTCGACGCCAGCTTGCACTGGGCCATCGCCGATCCTGCAACGGGACGAGCTTTCGGCGATATCACCGCCGTTCCGACCATGTTCCTATTTGACCGGTCGGGGAAGATTGCGCACGTGTTCTACGGCGCGTCACCCAACCTGCATGAGGAGGCAGGGAACACGCTGGATGCTTTAGTCAAATAGTGGGAAGCAAATAATCCCCTGACTGGGCCGCCGGAACTGGCAACCGTGCCGAACTATAGCCAGCACCGCAAAAACAAGTGCTCATTGACGATGAGGTAAGGAACGACAATTGGAGCGGCGAGCCAATGAGCACGGAATGACTTTTGGAACAACCGAGCCGAACTGACCGGTTTTGGAACACTTCAAGACTTTAGGCAGCCTATGATGAATGTGAGGCATTGAAAACTCGCAACTTAGATGGTGAGCCGTGAGGGAATCGAACCCCCAACCTACTGATTAAGAGGCAGCCAAGCTTTTTCCATTTCTTAAGGGGCTCAGCGTCGCCAATCTTAATGAGCCTCGGGTGGAGGCATTTGTCAGGCGCTATCAGCAAGTAGGGAGGGGCGACCCCAAAACGCTCAAGCAGTTTCGCGATCATCTGCGAAAGCGTGGCGTGATTCCCGATCGAAAACCGGCCTGTGACCGATCGCCTCTGGCCGAAATCCTGGGCCGTTACGAAGAGCATTTGCGCTCGGAGCGCGGGCTCGTCGTAGTTACGATCCTCAATTATCAGTCTTTCGTCCGTAAGTTTCTCGTCGAGCGCTTCCGCGCGGGGCCGTTCCAGTTTGCGGAGGTACAACCGTCCGACATCTCAAGTTTCGTTTTGCGGCATGGCCCCAGTATGAGTCCCCGAAGAGCTCAACTGATGACAACGGCTTTCCGTTCCTTCTTCCGGTTCCTATTCCAGCATGGGGAACTCAAAGCCGACTTGGCTGCTTCGGCACCCACGGTAGCTGACTGGCGGCTGTCCACCGTGCCCAAGTACCTGACTCCAGAAGAAGTCGGCCGGAAGCTCCAAGCCTGCAACCGCCGCACTGCGACGGGCCGTCGTGACTACGCCATCCTTCTTCTGTTGGCCCGCCTCGGTCTCCGTGCCGGTGAGGTGGTTGCTCTCGAGTTGGATGACGTCGATTGGAGAGCCGGCGAGATCCTTGTCCGTGGCAAGGGGTTGTGCCACGAGCGCATGCCTTTGCCAGTGGAAGTGGGCGAAGCGGTGACCTCCTACCTGCTCCGAGATCGCCCCGCCTGTCAAACGCGCCGGGTATTCGTTCGCATGAGGGCACCCCGCGGTGGCTTTAACGGCCATTCAGCCGTGACATCGATTGTTGGTCGAGCCCTCCACCGCGCACAGTTACATCCTGCCGTGAAGGGAGCCCACCTGCTTCGTCACAGTCTGGCCACTTCCTTGCTTCGCTCCGGGGCGACGATGGGGGAAATAGGAGAGGTTCTTCGCCATCGACTACCCGCCACGACAGAAATCTACGCCAAGGTGGACTTCGAGGGGCTGCGCTCAGTGGCTCTCCCATGGCCGACGGGAGGTGGACGATGAACCGGCTGGAACAAGACTTAAAGGACTACCTCAACATCCGCCGCAGCCTGGGATTCCGACTCCGGCTGCCAGGAAGTTTATTGAGGAGTTTTGTGGCGTTTCTCCAGGCCGCCGGTGCCTCGCATATCACCACGGAACTGGCGCTTCGCTGGGCCACCCAGCCCTCAAAGGCTCAACCTTCTACTTGGGCTTGGCGTTTGGGTATGGTCCGGCGTTTCCCCACTTGGATTAGTGCCACCGAGCCTTGCACCGAGATTCCCTCGCCTGGCCCTCTCCCGCATCGCTACCGACGCAAGACTCCTCACATCTACGGCGACGAGGAAATCGAAAAGCTCCTTCGCCGAACCCAACGGCTCCCCTCTTGTAAGGGACTGCGCGCCCGCACCTTTACAACTCTCTTCGGTCTGCTGGTGGTGACCGGGATGGGAGTGAACGAAGCTCTCGGTCTGGACCGACCGGATGTCGACCTAGATCACGGAACCCTTTTCATACGGCGGACGAAGTTTGGAAAATCACGCTACGTGCCGGTTCATCCCTCCACCGTCGAAGCTCTGAAGCAGTACGCCAGAGCCCGAGATCGCCTCTTTCCTGCACCCCTCAGTCCTGTGTTCTTTGTCTCCGAGCGCGGTAGCCGGATTCTCGACGCGACGGCGCGATACACCTTCGCCAAAGTGTCGCAGCAAGTCGGTCTCCGCCCATCGGTGAAGGGTCACGGCCGCGGTCCACGGCTGCATGACATGCGACACCGATTTGCGGCTTGCACCTTGATCCACTGGTATCGCGCCGGGCTCGATGTTGAACGAGAACTTCCCAAATTGGCCACCTACCTGGGGCACGTCCACGTGAACGATACCTATTGGTACCTGGAGGCCGTGCCCGAACTCCTCCAGTTGGCGACCGACCGGTTGATCGAACGGGAGGTGCGGCCATGATCTCCGCCGACCTTTCCTCTCTTCTTCAATCCTTCTTTACCGATCGCTTACTTCAGCAAAGGCAAGCGAGCCCGCATACGATAGCGGGATACCGAGATTGTTTCCGCCTGCTTCTGCATTTCGCCAAAGAGCGACTTGGCAAAACGCCATCCAAGCTCTGCGTCGAAGATCTCAATGCACCTTTTATTGGTCTCTTCCTCGATCACCTGGAAGGCGTACGTAAGAACAGTGCGCGTACGCGAAATGCACGTCTGGGAGCGATCCACTCTTTCTTCCAGTACACAAATGGGTCGAGTCCTTTGGGAATAAGACCATCATCTATAGGGGATTGAGAGATCCGTCGTTCGAGTTGATTCCGACGGTGGGGCGGTATGAGAAATTTAAGAATCTTTCAGCATCCGACATGGTGACGGAAGAGCGCACAATGCTTCGTCTCTTCAAGGATCAAGCTCTGCCATACTTGGATTTCCGACCACTTGGCGACTGGGAATGGCTTGCAATAGCTCAACATCACGGCCTCCCAACCCGTCTTCTGGACTGGACGAGAAACCCGCTCGTCGCCGCATATTTCGCTGTCGAAAAGGAGCACGAGGGGCGAAGCGTAATCTACGCGTATCACAATCCGACTTTTACAAACACGGAAGAAAACCTCGACCCTTTCGCGAGGCCCAAAGTCGGCAAGTTCCTCCCGAACCACGTTACGAAAAGAATCGCGGCGCAGGTGGGGCTCTTCACCATTCACCCCAATCCAACACAACCCTTCGAGTCCCCTGAGATCACCCGCTTGATCATCAGGAATAGACTACGGAAACCGCTGAAGAAAACCCTTCACAAATACGGGATCCATCGCGCCTCGCTCTTCCCGGATTTGGATGGGCTGTCGGCTCATATCAGATGGCTCAGAACGGACGAATATTAAGGCCCACTACGGTCTCATCGACCGGCCAATAAACGCAACCTATTGCCAGCCCGCTCCGGCTCACGTGGTCGGTCGCTGGGTCTATGAGACACGGGAACTCTAGATTCGGGCGAGACCCATGACTCGGCACACGGGATTCCGGACACGGCACAAAGGATTGACGGTTCGGGCGGTTCGCGAACCGCCCCTACATGATCCCTCGCACCGGTCGCAATACCACCTCCGGCCGCAAGCTCTGAGCTGTGAGCTGTCGGCTGTCAGCTTTAGGCTCTGCATGACTGTTCCGCGATGCCATTTCCTACCGGCAGGAATGCCGGGGACAATTCGTCGCCTTTCTGTACGATTTTCACGAAAAACACCCATAATTTTGTTGACATGCCCCCGGCGCTTTTTGGTAGTCTAGGTATTGGAGGCTATTGCCGAACCTCGCTCGGGCCTGCCGAGCCATCGCCCAGGCTGGCCCTCCTTGTCACGAGTGCGGTTCCCAATGTCGCTGATCCAGGGACGGAAATTGACCGAGAAGAACCTGGCCCTCGGGGGGATTCGAGGACAGGATTGGGGGCTAGGGGTTTGCCGTCCGCGGTCGGTCGTATTCCGACAACTTGCAGAGCATTCCCCTGCACATCGAGCATGGGTCGGCCAACGCTGGTCTAGCCCCGACCTTCAGGTCAGCGCATGCCAACCGAAAGCTCGATAGTGCAAAAAAAGGGGCAATCATGGCCGTCGTTTCTGGCGATGTAGTAGAAACCAAAGGGGGTTAGCAATGAAGAGCATAAACCCCGCAAAACGCTATGTTATTCAAAATAAATTAGATACAGTCATCGTGGTGGCCATGTGGCGAAAAACGCGGGGGGAGAATATGAAGGAGAGTTTGGCGATGTTATTGAAAACAAACATAGAAAAAATGTCAGCTTTCCGGTCTCTCGCGATGTTGATGAAAACAAATAACATAAAGTTCTTCTCTGGCGATGTTGATGAAAAGGAAGGTAGTTATTGAAGATAAAAGGGGCGAACGACGAGAGTCGTGGGAGGACAACTCAATACGATCCAGCGACGGAAAGGTGAGCAGTGCCAACGGCCAAACTTCAGCGTGACACACTAACCCATATCGGCTATCGGTAGTTTCAGATGATGAGATGAACGATTTCGATCCCCTTGCCAATCGCCAATCGCAAATTGCAAATGTTAGACTGGCGAGCGCAAAGCGCAGATTTCGCGATCATCGGATGAGCCGATGGGCAGACGAACCGACGCTTCCATCGCCAATCACCAATCGCAAATCTCAAATGGCCCGATGGCCCGATCTCCCGATCATCCGATGCGCGAGCAACGCGCAAACCCTGGTCTTGCCGCCGTTGGCGCATGTCTTCTATAATAAAAGGGTTTTGGCCAAATTGCAGGAGCAATCATGTTTGCTTTATTTCGGAAAAACAAAGAGGCAGTCAAGAAATACCTCCTCATCTTCTTCCTGGGCATCGTGTCGCTGAGCATGGTGGTGGTGATGGCGCCCATCCCGGGCGGCGATTCGAGCACCCCGCAAGGCAATGTGCTGGCCTCGATCGGCAAGACGACCATTACCAGTGCGGAGCTGGATCAATCGATCCGCGACCGGTTCAAGAACTCCCCCATGGGCTTCGACACGAAAATGGTGCCGATGATAGCGCCCAGCGTTCTTGATCAGATGGTGACCGAGCAGATCCTGATCCAGCAGGCGGCGAACATGGGAGTGGAGGTTTCTGACGGGGAGTTGTTAAAGACGGCCCAGACGATCCCTTGGCTGTACCCGGATGGAAATTTTGTGGGCACGGACCGCGCCGCGGACTTGGTGGCGCAGAACACCGGCAAATCGCTCGCCCAGTTCGAAAGCATGTTGCGCGACAGTCTGCTGGAGGAGAAAATCCGCAGCATCGTCACGGACGATGTGCAGGTAACGCCCGCCGAGGTCCTGGCGCAATTCCGCCATCGCAACACCAAAGCCAAGATTGATTACGTGCTCTTTGATCCCAGCCAATTCCTGAAGGACGTTAAAGTGACGCCGGAACCTCTGGAAACGTTCTTCAAGAAGGACCCTGCCCACTACAAGCTTCCCGACCAGCGCCAGGTGCGCTATGTGGTGATCGATCCCGACCAGGTGCGGGCGCAGGTGAAGGTGAATGAGGCGGAATTACGCCAGTACTATGCCCAGCACCTCTCCGATTACCGGGTGCCCGACCGCGTCAAGGTTGCCCACATCCTCTTCAAGACGACGGGCAAGACGCCGGCGGAAGTGGCCACCATTCAGAAGACCGCGGCGGATGTGCTGAACCAGATCCGGGCAGGCGCCAACTTCGGCGACCTCGCCAAGAAGTATTCCGAAGACAGCACCGCCCAGGCGGGCGGCGAACTCGGTTGGCTGGTTCACGGGCAAACCGTGGCGGAGTTCGACTCCATGGCTTTTTCTCTGAAGCCCGGCGAGGTCAGCGGCTTGGTCAAGACCGTGTACGGCATCCATATCCTCAAAGTCGAAGACAAACAGGTGGCGCACTTGCAGTCTTTTGAAGAGGTCAAGAGTTCCATTCAGAGTGATCTGGAAAAGCAGCGGCTTGCCGACGCCCAGGAGAAAATGGCCACCAGCCTGGAAGCGCAGCTTAAAGCGAGCCCGCAGCAGTTTGAGGAGATTGTCCGCAAGGCGGGACTGGAGCCCAAGCTATCGCCGCTGTTCAAGTACAACCAGCCGATTGCCGACCTCGGCAAAGCCGACGCGTTTGAGAACCTGGCGTTCCAGCTTCGCCTGAACGAAGTGGGCACGCCCATCTCCGTCCCCAAGGGGGAAGCGATTATCCAGTTGGTCCAGATCGTGCCCGAGCACGTTCCCGCGCTGGAGGAAGTGCGCGCGGAGGTGGAAGAAGATTATCGCCATGCCCAGTCCATCGAGTTGGCTCAGGACAAAGCCAAGAAACTCGCGGAGCTTGCGAAGACCCAGGACTTTGACAAGGCGGCGAAATCCCTGGCCCTGACCGCCAAGCAGAGCAATGACTTCAGCGAGAATGAGTACGTGGAAGGCGTGGGTAGCGGCACCCAACTGAGCGACGCCTTCACGCTGAACCCCGGGCAAGTGAGCGGTGTCATCTCCGCGGGCTCCAACCAGGTGTTGTTCAAAGTCGTCTCGCACACGCCCGCCAATGAAGCGGGTTATGCCGGCCAGCGCGACCAGCTCCGCGAGGAGTTGCTGGACCAGAAACGCGACCTGCAGTTTGAGATCTATCGCGAGAACCTTAAGGAACAGTATATCCGCTCCGGTAAATTAAAGCTCAACGCGGCCGGTATGAAAACCTTCCTGGCTTCCTACCAGGCGCCGTAGTTTCCGCGCGACGTGTTCGCCCCCGGGGCGCATGAGCCTTGGGCACGCTACGATAAATGAAAATGCGCGAAGGCGCCTTGGACTGCGGCGGCCCGACGCCGCCTTGGAATAACGCCGAGAAGCAGGACCAAGGCGGCGTCGAGCCGCCGCAGTCCAAGGTGCCTCCGGCACATTCATTTTCAAAGCGGAGTTCGCCCCGTGCTTTCGTCGCCCAACCAGGAGAGTGCCACCCCTTCCCATCAAGCTGCGGAGACAATCGTCGAACCCGTATGCGTGGTAGTTCCCGCCGGAGATTTCCTGATGGGTTGTGAGCAGGGTCGCGATGAGGAGCGCCCCGTGCATCGCGTTTGGGTGGATGCTTTCGAGATGGCGATTTACCAGGTGCGCAATCGGGACTTCGCCGCTTTTATGCATGCCACCGGGCATCCGGCGCCGCCCAACTGGGAGCAGGACGGCTTCAACGATCCCGACCATCCGGTGGTCGCCGTCAGTTGGGTCGAAGCCCAGAAATACTGCCGGTGGCTCGAGGGCTTGACCGGCCGCCATTATCGCCTGCCCACTGAGGCGGAATGGGAACGCGCCGCGCGCGGCGGCGACGAGGGCCGGCTTTATCCCTGGGGTGACGATCCGCCGCAATCGCGCGCGGATTATCAAGAGCGCTGGGGTGGCGACGTGCGCGGACCCCTGCCCGTGGGGCGCGGCGCGCCGAATCCCTACGGAATTTTCGATCTCTGCGAAAACGTGCATGAGTGGTGCGCGGATTGGTACCAGGCGGATTACTACGCGCAATCGCCCGCGCACAATCCCTCGGGACCCGCGGCGGGCGAGCGCCGCGCCTCGCGCGGTGGCTCCTGGCGGCATCACATCAAGGTGAGCCGCGTAGCCGCCCGCTCCAGCATTCCCCCGGCGTTTCAGTACGCCGACTACGGTTTTCGGGTGGTGCGCAGTGGCCAGTAGGCACTGGGCAGATGGGCAGTAGGCAGTGGGCAATGAGCTGGGCGTGGCGATGCCGCAAGAGAAAGTCAAAAGGCAAAGGGCAAAAGTCAAAAGGCAAAAGTGCGGAGCACCGCGCATGGGAAATATGGCATGAAAGGGATTGATAATGGTTGCGCCGCCAAATCCGGAATCCGGAATTTTGAATCCTGGATTCGCCGCGCAAGCGCCGAGGGGAGGTGTGATGGTACGGCGTGATTTCCTGACGCGACTTGCGGGCGGCGCCGCGGCGGTGGGCCTTGGGCGCGGCGGCACCGCGTTCGGCTACACCCACAAGAAGCACCCGCACCCGGCACCCAAGGCCTCGCCCAAGCTGGACCGAATTGCCATTTCCACGGGGAGTCTGCGCAACTACTTCCGCGCGACGCGCCGCAGCGATTTCGACCTTCCCGGCCCCATGCTGGCGCTGCTCGATTTTCCCGAAATGATCGTCGACAAATACCAGGTGCATCACTTCGAGTTTTACACCACGCACTTTCCCTCCACCGAGCCGGCCTATTTGCAGGAGCTCAAGTACGTGCTGGTGCACACGCATTCGACCGTTGTGAATATGCCCGTGGATATCGCGGAGTGTGGCAGCGAGGGGACGTTCTCCGACCCGGACCCGGAAGTGCGCAGGGCGGCCCTCGACGCCGTCAAGCCCTGGGTGGACGTTGCGCACAAGCTGGGGGCGAAATCGGTGCGGGTCGGTCCTGGCAAGGTGGACCCCGAGAACCTGGCGCCGACCGTCGAGTCTTATAAGGCGCTCGCGGTCTACGCGCAAACCCGGGGCGTCCACGTGGTGGTGGAAAACCACCCCGCCTTCGGCGCCGAGGATCCGGAGGATTTGGTGAAGCTCCTCAAGCTCGCCGGCCCCGGGCGCATCGGCGCGTTGCCGGATTTCGCCAACTTTTCCGATGAACCCACGCGCGAGAAGGGACTGAAGATGCTCTTCCCTTACGCCCCCACCGTGTGCCACGCCAAAGGCCTGGAATTTGACGCGGATGGAGCGGAAACGCAGTTCGACTTTTCCCAAGCGATGGCGATTGCCAAAAGCGCGGGCTTCCGGGGAGTCTACTCGATTGAATTCGACGGCCCCGGCGATCCTTACGCCGGCATCCAGAAAACCTTGAATGAATTACTGAAGTATTTATGAGAACAAGAGGAATACTATGCCCTTATGGTTACGGATTGCTCGACAGTCCCTTGGGGCCGCGGTGTTGGCGGCCTTGGTCTGGGGCCCAGCCCAGGCGGCGACGCTGCGCCTGAATGCCCGCACGATTTACGAACGCGCGGTGAGCAGCAACATTACCCTCTCCCCGGATGGTTCGGCGCTGCAACTCAAGTCCGGCGAAGTGATTCAGGACGAAGGGCCCGCCTCCGGCTTCTCCTATAAGCCCAACGAAGAGACGCTTTCTCCCGGCATCAGGATTCGCAAGCAACTCCTGATTTCCGACCCGCGGGCGAGCAAGGCGGTGCTGATGGTGAGCCGCGGCGGCGACCTGAAAGTCGAGGTGAACGGCCACCCGCAGAAGCTCGCGGCGCCCCAGAAGACCGGTTGGGGGGAATGGCAGGCCTACAACATTGATCCCGCGGCACTGAAGCCGGGATTGAACGACCTCGTCATTTCGGGCACGGGGATGGTCCGCATTGCGCGCGCCGACGATTCTTACGCAGCTTTGCCGCACCGCAGCGCGCGCAGCGCCGATGGGGGCAAGTCCTGGAGCGTAGACCGCCTGGGTCCGGCCGGCGACATTGCGGGAGAGTACTACGTCCGAGTCTATCTGGAACACTTTCCCCCCAGCGCTTCCCTCGTGCTGCCGGTGATGGACGTCGCCAATCTCAAGGGGAATCCGCTCGCGCCGCCTCTCACCGTGCCCGGTCCGCTTCGGGTCGCCATTGACACACCGCCGGGCACCAAGACCGGCGTGACCCTTCGGGTGCGATCCGGAACGGCGTATGTGCCGAGCCCGGCAACGTGGTCGGAGTGGATGCCCCTGGGCGGCGATGGCAGTCTCGCCGCGCCGCACGGCCGATATGTTCAGGTCGAGGTTACACTCGCCACTGCCGACCCGCGGGTTACGCCCAAGCTGGGCGAGATGACCTTGACCACCGATCCCAAACTGGCGACGGATTGGACGAAGGCGGTCAAAGTTGTTGATTCCCATAATGAAGAGATCGTGCGCACCTCCATCCCTTTCCGCTACGAGCCGTTCACCCAGCCGAAACTGAAGGAACTGCGAGCGCGGTATCGGCTCGACGAGGTCGTAAGCGGCGCGAAAACCGAACTCGACATCATCACCAAGCTGGCGGCCTGGTCATCGCGCCAATGGCCCTGGGAGCAGTGGCACCTGGACCAATTCTATCCGGCGTGGGACGCCTTTGAAATCCTGAAGAAAGGCCCGGACGGCAAACCGGTCGGCGGGTTCTGCCAGCAATACGACGTGGTGTTCTTGCAGGCGTGCGAGAGTTTCGGATTCGTGGGCAGGGATGTTTCCATCGACAGTGGAACGCTCGGCCGTCCCACCGTCATCGGTCACGAACCGATGGAAATCTGGTCGAACCAATTCCGCAAGTGGATCTGGGTGGATGGCACGGCCGCCTATTACCCGGCGGACGGCGCCACCGGCGTGCCGCTATCGCTGTTTGAGGTGCGGCAGCGCCAGCTCCGGGTGCTGCGCGGCCAGAAGGTGGAACCCACACGGATCGTGCATATCGTGGACTCGGTGCTCAAGTGGCGCGGGCTGGATGTTGACATGTCGTTCGCCGAAATGCGGCTCATCCCCAGGAGCAATTTCCTCGAGCAGAAGTGGCCCTTGCCGCTCAACAATGGCAAAGGACCGTGGACCTGGCCCGGATTCGAGGTCTGGACCGATGCCGAGGTGCCCGCCGAACTGATCCATCCGAACCTGGTCACGCGGTATGGCAACTTCGAATGGACCCTCAACCAGGCCCACTACGCTCTCGAACCCACCTCGACGCGAGGCGAATTCCGGGTCCACCTGGATACCGAGACCCCTGGTTTCTACGCGTTTATGGCCGAGATCGATGAAGGTGACAAGTCCCGGGTCACGGCCATCTTCCCCTGGAAGCTGCACGCCGGACGCAATCGCCTGAAGGTCTGGCCGCGAAACTACGCCGGACGCGACGGGATTGCCAGTTGGATCGACCTCCAGATACCCGCGAGGTGATCCTCGGCTTTCCACCGTATCCTTTCCATTAGCCGACACTATGTCTGCTTACGATATAAACACTTGAAATTTATTTTATTGGGAGTTAGTTTGGGCGCATTCGTTTAGATTATCGCGCCAAAGAGTTTGCTCGTGCACCTGAGCGTCACCGCTACCCGCCCGCGGAATGCCGCGACGAGGAGGACTGTCCTCGGCTATGCATGGACTGGCCCTTCATTCCTCGCCCTCGTGTGGATTCATTTGCGCCACGGCAAACCCGGCTGATCATGGTGTTGGGTGGCGTGTGTCTTTGGTCGGAAAGAAGTGGGTAATGGAAATTTCGGTTATATCTCGGCGGTAAAAGGAGACTCTGATGAGAAGTTTCACTTGCATCGCATCTAGTACCCTTGCAATCGCTTTAGCCCTCGGTTTCGCGGGCGCTTCGGCACTCAGGGGTCAGGACGTTGCCACCGGCGCGTCCTCCGTGGTACCCCCCCTCATCAAGTTCAGCGGGGTGATCACTTCGCAGGCGACCCAGAATCGAACCAGCAACGGCGCTTCGGCGCCCCTGGTCACCGCCACCTTCTCGCTCTATGCGCTCCAGGAGGGCGGCAGTCCACTCTGGTCGGAAGCGCAGAGCGTGCAGTTGGATGAGCAGGGCCACTACGTGGTTCTCCTCGGCGCCGCTTCTCCAGAGGGCTTGCCCCTTGACCTGTTCACCAGCGGCAAGGCGTTGTGGCTGGGGGTGCAACCGCAATTGGCGGGAGTCGGGGAACTGCCGCGCGTGCTCCTGGCCGCCGTGCCCTATGCCCTGAAGGCGGTGGACTCCGAAACCTTGGGCGGCAAGCCGGCCTCCGCCTACGCCTTGGCGGGAGCGCCGACGACGGTGGAGGTGGCGGGAATCGCCGCGCCTTCTTCCGCGTCCGCGACCAGCACCTCGGCGGGCGGCCCAGCGAACGCCGCGGGCAGCACCTCATCGCCGCTACCGCTGACGGCCTGCACCGCGGTCACCAGCGACGGCACGGCCACCGCCAACACCGTGGCCAAGTTCACCGCCGCCTGCAATATCCAGAACTCTTTGATCCGGGACACCGGGACCGGCGTCGCGGTGGGCGGCACGGCCACGCCGGGCGCCTTGCTGGATGTGCAGTTTAGCTCCACCGCGATCAGCGGAGCGTTGCTGGGCCAGCGGGCCTTGACCACCCTCAGCCCCACGGGCACCTCCACGGCATCCGCCGATGGGCTCTTTTCGAACCTCCAGGCGGCGACCGGCAACACTCATAATTTCTTCGGTAACCTCTATGCCTTGAATTCCGAATTTGATCACTATGGCACGGGCAAGGTAACCAGCGGGTTCGGGTTGAATGGCGCGGTGGTCAACCAGGCGGCCGGCACGATTACCAACGCCTATGGAGTTTACGCGAGCCTGTCGAACGCCTCCACGGGAACCATCACCAACGGCTATGGAGTGTACGTGAACGCGCCTTCGAACACGGGCACGTTCTCGAAATTCACCGGGCTGTACATCGCCAGTCCCACCGCCGTGGTGCCGGGCGCCTACGGGGTGTACTCGGCGGGCGGGACCAACTACTTCAACGGCAACGTGGGGATTGCGACCACCACCCCGGGCGCCGTTCTGGAAGTGAATGGGACGGCGAAGTTTGATGGCTTGGTGACTTTCAAAGCCGGGCAGACCTACCCCGGCGCCGGCACGGTGACGAGTGTGGCGACCGGCGCCGGACTAAAGGGCGGACCAATCACCAAGACCGGAACCCTGAGCATCGCCACCGCCGGCGTGACCGACGCGATGCTGGCGAATGCCTATTCGGGGGTTGGAACCTGTGCGGCAGGCAAATTGGTTTCCGCTCTGACCCGTGATGCCGCGCCCACCTGCACAACCGCCGGCGCGGGCACGGTGACCAGCGTGGCCAGCGGTTCGGGATTGACGGGTGGACCGATCACCAGCATCGGAACCCTGAGCATTGCCGCCGCCGGGGTGACGGACACGATGCTGGCGAGTCCCTATTCGGGGGTTGGAGCCTGTGCGGCGGGTGCGGTGGTTACGGCTCTGGCGCGCAATGGCGCGCCCACTTGTGCAGCGGCGAGCGCGGGCACGGTGACCAGCATCACGGCCGGCACCGGGCTATCCGGCGGAACCATCACCACCTCGGGCACCATCAATAACACCGGCGTCCTCGGTGTCGGGGTCACCTCCGGCATCACGACAACCGGCGGCCAGACTCCAATCCTGGGTATCGATCCCACGGTTGTACCGGGACTAGTTGCCAACAACACCTTCAATGGTTACGACACCTTTATGGGCGGCTATGGCTGGTTTCAGAAAGGGTTGTACGCCGAACCCTATCTCTACGCGTACGGAGCGGGCGCCGGCACAGCCCTCTTTGGATATAACGACAGCACGAATTCGACCAATCCCACGTTGTACTTGGAGAATGATGACTCGACCAGTGCCGGAGACTTGATATTCGACGCCAAAGGTTACAACTTTGGCGGTGAGTGCACCATCGACGTCAGCGGTAACCTGTTCTGCACCGGAACGTTGGGTTTCGCCGCGAAAAAGGCGTCCGACAATCGGCAGGTGGGACTCTATGCCCTCCAATCGTCTGAGAACTGGATCGAAGACTTCGGGTCCGGCGCCCTCGTTAATGGCGTGGCCACCATTAACATCGAACCGCAGTTTGCTCAGACCGTGACCGCCGACGCCAGCTATCACGTTTTCCTGACACCTAATGGCGATTGCGAAGGACTCTACGTAACCCAGAAGGGCCCCGATGCTTTCGAAGTACACGAGCTGAAAAGCGGCAAGTCCAACGTCCAGTTCGATTATCGGATTGTGGCCCACCGCAAGGGATTCGAAACGGCGAGGCTACCCGATCTGACCGAGAGGTTCCAGAAAAAGGTGCAGCCGCCAGCCGGGCCTAAAGCCGCCGTGGCAGGACAGCACTAACCTTTCCGAAAGGAGAAGAGATTATGTCAGAAAAGAGGATAGAGAAGGGTTTGGTCTTTTTGACATGTGTAGCCGTGTGCTGTGGTGTGGTTCTGGCATGTCTGATGGCGGTCTCGAGCCCCCTGGCCCAGGAGGGCGCCATCGGTGGGGAGACCCTCAATACGGGAATCGCCAGCCCAGCGCGCACCGTCGGTGCGCAGTCCGGAGGGATGGGTCAGGGCGCCGAAGCTGGCGAGGTGGTCATGGATGCTCTGCCCCAAGCCATCCAGCAGCAGCTCAGCAAAATGCCCATCAGCCAACACTTCCGTCCGCTGGATGGCCTGACCGACGAGCAGTACGCGGCGAAAAAGGCCGCAGCCAGAAGCGGGGGAATCCCCGGCAAGCCCGGCAGCGCGTCTCCCGCCGTCAGCGGCGCAAAGGTGACTGCCTCGGTCGGCTGGAGTAAAGGTTTCTACGCGCAGCAAGAAGTCTGCTGCACGCCGCCGGACATGGCCCTGGCGGTGGGAGAAAACTTCGTGGTGCAGTTCGTCAACACGTACATCGCCATATACGACAAGAACGGCAACCTGCAGGCGGGTTTTCCGAAGGATGCGGACACCTTCTTTGGTCTCCCCTCTGGGACCTACACCACCGACCCCCGCGGGTTCTATGACTGGGGGAATCATCGCTTCGTCTTTGTCATGCTCACCCAGAGCAGCCCGAGCAGCGGCACCAATACCGGGCGTCTTATGCTTGCGGCGAGCAAGACGTACGACCCCCGGGGAGGCTGGTGGGTCTACAACTCGCTCATCACATTCGCTTCCGGGGGGTGCCCGGACTTTCCCACCCTGGGCCACGACTCCAATAATTGGGGAACCTCTGCCACAAAGGGCGGGGTCTACATCGGGATCAACGAGTTTGGGGGCTCGGGTAACTGTTCGGGGGTTGCGTTTACGGGGAACTATGTCTTCTTTTTTCCCAAGGACGCCTTTTACGCCGGGGCCGGTTACGGCTATTGGTGGTTCTCGAACCTCTACGTCAGTGGAATCGATGTGGATACGATTCAGCCCGCTAATATGACCGATCGATCCGACCACCCGGATGCGATTTTCCTGGTCAACTCCTATAACCTCGGGTTCAGCGACCCTAGTAACGGCCTCGTGGTTTGGAGCGTCTCCGGCCCCACTACCGGCTCCGTGGTCGCCCCGAACAACCCCTTCGCGTTCCTGCAAGGGGGCAACGGTCCGGTGCTTGCCGGCGTGGCTATGGGCACCGCTCACAGTTACACCTTTCCCCCGAACGCCGACGAGCCGAACGCCGCGAATAACGGGGTCTGTTCGGGCTGTGTGGATACCGGCGATAAGCGCATTTCCGGGCAAGTGAAGTACCACGCCGGCGAGCTGTTCGGGGCGCTCGAAACCGGGGTCTCCGGCAGTCCTTCTACCGCCGGCCCCATCTGGTTCGACGTGCACCCGGTGGTGAACAACGGCAACAGCACCATCACCAGCGCCGAGGAACGCCAGGAGGACTGCTTCTACTGCGGCGGCTGGGTTGACCATGGCTCCGCTTACTATGCCACGCTGCAACCGGACCAGGAGAATAACCTGGTGATGGTGTTTGACTACTCGACCGACAAGGCCTATCCGGGGTTGGTGTTTACCTCCCGGCGGGTGACCTATGGCGATAGCCTGATGAATGGCGCCGGGAGCTATCTGGTGGGCGGCGGGGCATACTACGGGCAGTTTCGCTGGGGGGACTACACCGCGACGGCCCCCGATCTGACCATTGCGAATTATTCAACCATGTGGTTCGCCGGCCAGTACGCAAACAACTCCGGAAACTGGGGAACGGCAATCGCGCAAGCCGGGTACCATTATCCGAGTGACCAATAACCGGGTGCCCTTCACGGCCCGTTCTCCCCGGCCGATGATCTGAGCGCACGTAACCGTTGTTCAGCAGGTGGTAGACGCCGGCCAACGAATCCCGTCGCCATATCATTTCGGAATCTCATTGATTACTGATTGGCCTTGGATTCTTGGATGAGGTTGGCCACCTTGGAACTGGGGCCCACCGGCTCCACAAATAAAATCTGGTTCGGACTCAGGTACATCCGGTCAGGCTGGTGCAGTTCCTTGCCACGCTTCACGAGAACGTTGGAGACCTGCTTCGTATCCGGATTGGTCTGGCTGACGATGTAATAAACCTCGCTGAGCACCGGCTGGGGGCCGCCATAGCCCGCCAGCTTCCCGAAATAAACGGAGCCGTTGGACAAGAGGACGGCCTGGTACGGCGTCGGAAACTTCACCTCCCGGCCCCGGACTCTACCCGCAATGAACGTCCCCGCCGCCACGATCACGAACACCCCTGCCACCGTCCATACGATCTGCATCGCAACCGCCCATCGATTGCCCTCTTGCATGTTCCACCTCGTCGATTGTAGTTTCTTTCGAACCGCGGAAGAGGTAGTCCCCCAAAGACAGGGCAATGATGCTCCTCCGTTGCTTGCCAAATACGTCCCTGATGTTATTCCGCCAGCGCTTAGTCTCCGTCCGCTGGGATGTTCAAGTGCCTCTCAGAGTGCCGGCCGACGGTGCCGTAGCATATCACTTTCCAAATGCCTGGTGCACAACTGGCCATCCCCTGCGATCTGAAAAATCGCGGTGCATGGACGGTATTTTGGAAATGTGATTGCTCCGTCAATTTGGGGGTGTTTTCGCCCTCAATCCGGTAAATCGCTTCGTTTTCACATTTGGCGGTAAGAAGCTTGAGGCAGTTCGACAACCTGCCTAGAATTTTAGCTCTCCCAGCGAAGAATCAGGAACACGGGCTATAAAAAAAGGCCGGTAAACCAGTTTTGGCAAGGATTTTCAAGGCCGCCAGCCGGGTAACCATGCAAGGTATTTCTTGTATGCTTCTAGGTTATAGATTACAAGGATTTTTGAAGTGGTAATTCGATCATCTTTAGTCGCACTATATTGCATCGTTACTAACGCCGGATGACTGCTGATGAGAAAGTCGGATTTTATGGTACCGCGCGAGCCGACCCTGTTAGAGTATTGAGCATTATCGATGCTCGCCAAGGCCATTGTTGATTTGGCGATAAGGGAAGAGGAGAAATGCTGCCATGTTGACTGCATCTATTCTATCGATTGAAGAGAAACTCGGAGGGCGCGCAATTCGCTGGGCTGGAGCGGTTGTGGCCCTGCTCGCTGCGCTTTGTCTTTCAACGCCGGCCGCGCTGGGCCAGGTTACGTCGACTTGGAGCACCAGCAGCGGGAACTGGACCACGCCTGACGAATGGACTTGCGTCCTCGGGCCCGGAAATTGCATGCCGAACAACACTGTTAGTAATACCTTCGCGGCGGTCCTGGACTCACCCGACAATACGCTCACGTTGGACAATACGTCCAGCCCAACCAGCATTTCGATTAGCCTTCTGACGCTTTCGGCGGGCACGCTGAACATTGGGTCAGGGGGAACCCTGAACCTGACTGACCAACCCAAAGGGATTACCGACATTCCGATAGCTGCGGGGCTGAGTCTGGAAGGGACGTTTGAGATCGGCGGAAACCCGGCGGCGAGCGGGCTGGGCAGCCTCAACTCAGTGGAGGGAACGCTGACTCTGGCGAACCAGCAGACGACGAACGTGACGCCGGGCGGCGGGATGCTGACGAACTCGGGCACCATGAATGTGCAGCAGTCCTCGACGCTGGCCATAACCGGCGCCCTTACCAATTCCGGCGCCATCAATACCGGGAACGGGGTCAACGACGCGGGCTACAATGTGGTCACCGTATCGGGCCGCCTTATCAACAACGGCACGATCAGTCTGAACGGCGAGTCTGACTCCCTGAGCGCCGCCAGCGTGACCAACGTGGGGGCGATCAACTTCACGCCATCCGCGGCGTTTGATACCATAAGTACCGGCACCTTCGATAACCAAGGCGGATCGGTGACCCTAAACGGAGGAGATGATACCCTGAATACCGGCACCTTCAATAACAAAGGCGGCTTGGTATTGGTATGGGGGTCTTTTGAGAACCTAAATGCCAGCACCTTCAACAACAACGACGGAACGGTGGCGCTCCTCAACGTTGGCTTCATGAGCGTTGCTGGCGTCTTCAGCAACAAGGGCGGACTCGTGGTGGTGAATGGGAATTCATCTCTAGGTGTCGGCACCTTCAACAACAGCGGCGGCTCGGTATCCGTGCTGGCGGAAGGCGGCGGCTTGGGCGTAGCGGGAAACTTCTACAATAACGGCGGCTCCCTAGACTTGAGTGGGGATGTAAACGGTGTGTTTGTGGGGGGGGACTTCAACAACCACAGCGGACTGGTGGTAGTGGAAAGCGATTCCAATTTCATGTCGGTTGGCGGCGCCTTCAACAACAGCGACGGAACGGTGACGCTGGACGGGGAGGGGGGACCCGGTGTTGGCCTTGGTGTCGGTTCCTTCAATAACTCTGGAGGGACAGTGACAGATGCAGGGACCTTTGATTCCCTAGGTGCCGGCACCTTCAGTAACGACGGCGGAACGGTGACGCTGGACGGGATGGGGGCAGGGGTATGGGGAGGGCCAACCATAGGTACCGGCACCTTCAGTAACAACCGCGGATTGGTGACGCTGGACGGGTCGGGTGAAACCCTATCTGCCACCACCTTCAGTAACAACCGCGGAAGGGTGACACTGAATGGGACGGGTGATATCCTAAGCGCCACCACCTTCAATAATGGTGCAGGAACGGTGACGCTGGCTTCCCAGTGTGGTGTGGGCTGTGGTGAAACCCTAACTGCCACCACCTTCAGTAACAACGGCGGAAGGGTGACACTGGACGGATCGGGTGATACCCTGAGTGCCGGCGCCTTCTCAAACGCCGGCTCGGTCACCGTGGGCTCGAATGAGACCCTAACGATCCAGAACAACTACACGCAGTCGGGCTCCGGTGCCAGCCTGAACGTGGACGGATCCTTAACGGCGGCAACCGCCACGATTAACCGCGGCACGGTTTCCGGCGGCGGCACGATCACCGCCAACGTCAACAACGTCGGGGGCAGAGTCACCGCCTCTGACCCGGGAATTCCTGAGATTTTGACCATCATGGGCAACTACTCGCAGGGTTCGGGCGGCACGCTGGAGGCTTTCCTGGGAGGCACGGCGCCTGGCGGCTATAGCCAGTTGGTTGTGGACGGCACAGCAACCCTGGACGGGAAGCTTGACGTGGACTTTGTGTCCGGCTTTGATCCGACCTTGGACGAGAACTTCTTCCTGCTGACGTCAACCGGAACGGGTCTCGTTTCGGGTACCTTCTCGAATCTGGAGTTGCCGAAGGGCGATGCTTGGCTGGTGTCATACAACACCGCCTGCCCGACCGGGACAACGGGCTGCGTGGACCTGACTTATGAAGGAGCGGCCAAGGCGCCAGAGCCTTCGACCTTCTTGCTGCTGGCTATGGTCATGGCTGTGATGGCCGTCCTCCTGAGATACAGGAGTACCGTGGGGAGCGACCTGTTTTGCTGATTCGGCGGCCCTCGGACGTGATCGGTGAGACAGCGGGGCGCAGAGGTGTGCCGCCCGCCCGATGGAGCGCAATCTGGCGGATCTTTCCTGCGGTAGTTGATTGAAGTCTTTGTATGCGAGAGGGTTGGCGGAATTTGTGCGGCATATTGTAGTCATGTAACTGCAAGATTGTCCTTGACATGGCTTTTAATTAGTAGTATGTAGAAGTCATGTATATCGCCACCGTCCCCAACCGCAACTCCCCGCCCGCGATCCTCCTCCGGGAATCCTTCCGCCAGAACGGCAAGGTCAAGAACCGCACCCTCGCCAACCTCTCCCACTGGCCCAGGGTCCGCGTCGAAGCCCTCCGCCGCCTGTTGCGGGGCGAGTTCGACCAGGCCGCCGAGCTCTCGCGGGCCCCTCAGCTCGGAGGCGTGTTCGGCCTCTTGTTCGTGCTCAAACAGATCGCCGAGGCTCTGGGCATCGGCGCCGCGCTCGGTCACAGTCGGCTGGCGAAACTGGCTTTATTCCTGGTGCTGGCCCGCGTCGCTCACCAGGGCTCGCGCCTTTCGGCCGTGCGCTGGGCTCTGGATCAGGCGGTGGCGGAAGTGCTGGGACTGGGGAAGTTCGACGCGGACGATCTGTATGCCGCTCTGGATGACTTGGCGGCTCGTCAGGGGAAGATCGAGAAGGCCCTGTATCGCCGCTACCTCGCGCGGCGCGGCCAAGCGCCCCGCCTGTTTCTCTACGACGTGACGAGCAGTTATCTGGAAGGGGAGAAGAACGAGTTGGGGGAGTACGGTTATAACCGGGACGGGAAGCGGGGCAAGCTGCAAATTGTCATCGGCCTGTTGGCGGACGAGGAAGGCGAGCCGCTGGCGGTGCGGGTGTTCGAAGGGAACCGCAGTGATCCCACCACGGTGGTGGAGCAGATCCAGATTCTGCAGGAACAATTCGGGGTGGAGGAGTTGGTCTTTGTGGGAGACCGAGGGATGGTGAAGAGTAAGGGGAAGCAGGCGCTGACGGGGGCGGGGCTGCGCGATATCACGGCCTTGACCGACCCGCAGATTCGCCGGCTGCTGGCCCAAGGAACCTTGCAGTTAAGTCTGTTCAGTGAGCAGGTCTGCGAAGTGCAAGGCGAAGGCGTGCGCTATATCCTGCGCCGGAATCCGGACGAGGCCCAGCGCGAGCAGCATCGCCTGGACGACAAACTGGCGAAGCTGGAAACCCAGATCCAGGCCCGCAACGAGCAGGTGCGCACCCACCCCCGCTGCCAGCCGGAAGCGGGCCAACGGGCGATGCAATCCTGGGTTGAGCGGCACAAGTTGACGGGCCTGGTAGAAATCCCGCTCGAAGGCACGCAGTTGAAACTACAACGGAACGAAGCAGCGATCGACCGGGCGCTGGAGTTGGCGGGCTGCTATGTGGTGACCACCGACGTGGCCTCCTCCGCCATGAGCGCCCAGCAAGTGCATGACAGCTATGTTTCGCTCCAGAAGGTAGAGCGCGACTTTCGCACGCTGAAGACCGGCTTGCTGGAAGTGCGACCGGTCTGGGTGCGCAAAGAGAGCCGCACGCGGGGGCACGTGTTCTGCTGCCTGCTGGCGTTGAAAGTCAGTCGCGAGATGGAGCGGCGATTACGCGCCGCGTTTGGCACCACCGCGACCCGGGCCGACGCGATCACCTTGCCGGATGCGCTGCTGGCCTTGACGCGCCTGTGCCTGTTGCACTACGCGGTCGATGAGAAAACTACCATAACCAAGCTGCCCCAACCGAACGCTCGCCAGCAAGCAATTCTCCAGGCTCTCGGCGTCTCCCTCCCGTCCATGTAGTCAGGAGGTCCACACACGACAGAACGATTAACTGCCGTCATCCCAAGCAGTTCGACAGAAAAAACCACTTATAACAAGAAGGAAGATGCGTCTGGGCTGGCTGGCGCAGCGGGGTAGCCATCGTCAGTGCATTCCTGACCGTGGGGTCTTCCGTTGATGGCGAACGAATAGCCCATCTTAATAGTTAGGCCCCGTGTGCAAAGGGCTGGTGGAGTTGCTGGAAGATGGATGCTGGTCGAGTTATAACAATTGTGGGCAGATGCCTCCCCGCCGCGTTCCCTGAGCCACCAGCGATGCCCAGCGATCGGCCACCGGGCGATCCCCTGGAATTATGCGGCCAGAAAACCATCCCTCCAGGTCTTGCTTGAGCCACTGTTCAAGTTGGGAGCAGCGCTTGCCCTCGGCGAGCAACGCGATTCCCTTTTGAGTTTCGGCCAGGGTGATGACGCTCACATGCCGGGATAGACGATCCGTGGTCTCCAGCCAGCGCTTGACGCCGGCATCAGGGCCTCCCGGCCGATTGTACTCGGACAGAACATTCGTATCGATCAGGAAACCGCTCACCCATTGCGCAGGGGCTGCGGCGGGAATGTCCCACTTCAATCACCGCATTTTCCAAATGACCCTGGATCGATTCCATGTTACCTCGATCAATGACTTGCGAACCTTTTTGTCCTTCCGCCATCGCCAAACTAACGGGCGGGCAAAATATGCGAGACCATAATAGCGACTTTTTTGGGCGCTGGCGGCTCGGGTCCTTCTTCAGTTTTCCCAAAGAGGGTTGCCATTTTGGAAGCTTGCAGCGGGAGGCAGTCAGGTGTATGTTACCGGCCGCTCGAAGAATAAAAACGGGAATTCCGGCTGGGACCAGGGAAGGCCGGATAAGGAGGATAGGATGGCGAGGGGGATGTTGTGTCTCTTGGGGGCTCTGGCGCTGTGCGCTCCACTGTGTGCGCAAGAGACCAGGCTGGAGGATCTGCACGACAAAACCATTCTGGTATTTACGCCGCACCCCGATGACGACGTTTTCGGGGCGGGCGGAACGATTGCTCTGCTCAATCGAAGTCACAATCGGGTGTATATCATGGTCTATACGAACGACGATAAGGGGTCATACGATCCTGAAATGACTTCCCAACGCCTGGCGAGCATCCGCAAGCAGGAAGAGGAAGAATCGGAGGGCCTGCTGGGCACGCCCAAGGAAAACATCTCATGGATGGGCTACGACGACGGGATGCTCGAGTACGCGCCGCAGCCGAAGCTGGTGGAAGAGGCCACAGCCATTATCCGCCGCATCCGTCCCGACGTGCTGTTGAGCGTCGATCCCGGTGAGTGGTACGAGCGCTGGCATAAGACCGACCATCGCATGGCGGCATTCAATACCATCGATGCCGTTCGCGCGGCCGAGTTCTGGCTCTACTTCCCCAACCAGAAGCTCGAACTCGGACTCGAACCTTACCGGGTGCCGGTGATGTATTTCTTTTATCCCTCGCCACAAGAAGCGAACACCTTTGTGAACATCGAGAGCGTGGCCGATCTCAAGGCCGATGCCGCGCTCAAGCAGGTAAGTCAGTTTGAGCCTGCCGTGAACAAGTATCGGCCAGATTGGGACCCCGCAATGCGCGCGAAGGCCAAGGAGGAGCTGAAAAAACAGCAGACCAGAAAGGACGGCCACTACGTGGAAGCGTTCCGCCGGGCAACAAGCTTCAACCAGTTTTGATTCTCCGAACAGAGCGGAGTCCCGTGCAGGTTTCATTTGGGGTGATCGGAACGGCCTTTTCAGGAGCCCATGCTATCCTTTTCTGAGATCTTGCATCATACTGGTGACGGAGAAGCCGAGTCCCTGCCTACGAGACTATTTTTTATGCAAGTTCCCTTGCCGAAGGCGTTCTTCTTTTTTCATATGCGCCGATGGATTTTCAGAGCCGCCTTTTGGGCAATTCCTGCTGCTCTCATCTTGACCTTGGCTTCTCATCTCCAGAAGGGAACCCTGGTATCTGCCGCCGAAGGGCGCACGGCGGTCATCAAGCGCGGGGATTTTCTCCGTACCATTCGCATTTCGGGTTCCACGGAGGCCGTGCGGGCTTTTTCCGTGCAATCGCCCACCATGGCAGGTGGGGCGGAATCAATGATGGTCTTAATGAGCATCGCCAAGGCCGGAACGCGTGTCCATCAGGGCGATGTCCTCGCGGAATTCGACCCCCAGGACCAACTCAAGCAATACCGGGACAGCCAGGCGGATTACCTGGGCTTCCTGGACAAAATCAAAAAGCAGAGGGCTGACAACTCCACCGAACTTGCCAAGGACCAGACGGCCCTCAAGGCGGCGGAGGACGATTACGCCAAAGCCAAGCTGGAAATGTCCCGCAACGAGGTGGTCTCACGCATAGACGCGGACAAGAACCGCCTGAACCTCCAGCAGACCGAAGCCACCTTAAAGCAGCTTCGCCAAACATTCGACCTCAAGGAGCAAGCCCGCCAGTCGCTGGTAAAGGATTTGGAAGTCCAGCGCGACAAGTCCCACGGGCAAATGCTTTACGCGCAGATGAACTCGCAGCGCCTGGTGATTCACTCACCCTTGGACGGCTTGGTGGTGCTGAACCCCATTTGGAAGGGCAGCGGGATGGGCGACCCGCAGGAAGGCGACCAGGTGTGGCCGGGCTCGGCCTTCATGCAAGTAGTAGATCCTGCCTCCATGCAGGTGACGGCACGCGTCAACCAGGTGGATTACCCCTACCTGCACGTTGGGCAGCCCGTGGAAGTGCGCCTGGATGCTTATTCCGACCTCGTGCTGAAAGGCTCCATCGAGCACCTTGCCGCCATTGGCACGGCCAGCACCTTGTCCCAGTCGGTCCACAATTTCAATGCGACCTTTTCAATTCAAGGATCGGACCCACGGCTGCTCCCCGACCTTTCCGCCTCCGCGGACGTGGAGCTTGAAAGCGTGCCGGATGTGCTTTTGGCTCCGCGCGATGCCTTCGTAACGGAAAGCGGCAAGACTTACGCCTGTGTAAAGAGCGGAACCACTTTTGAGAAACGCGCCGTAGTGTTGGGCAAGGCCAATGACGTCGATGTGGTTGTAACCTCCGGCCTGGCGGCGGGGGATATGGTCAAACGGAATCCGGAAGAAGCTCCACGCGGAAAGTGAAATGCCAGGTACAGTTAAGAAAATTTGGCGGCGGCATCGAATCCCGGTCATTGTGTTGGGACTGGTAGTGGTGTCGGGAATCACTTACGGCGCCGCCCGCTTTACCCGGGAAGTGCCCACCATCCCCACGGCCATCGTGCAGCGGGGAGAATTCCTTGAAAGCGTGAAATTCCACGGCCGGGTCATCGCCGAGAAGTCTGTCCAGATCAAAGCGCCGGCGATTACTGGCGACATTCAGATTACCTTCCTGGCGAGAACCGGCACCGCCGCCAAGAAGGGGGATGTGATCGTCAAGTTTGATACCGCCAAACTCCAGGACACGCTCAATCAGCGGCGCTCCGACATGAAGCAGGCCGAGGCGGGAATCGGGGAGGAGCGCGCCAGGGCCCGCCTGCTCGATGAGCAGGACCGCACCGACCTTCTCAAGGCCCGTTATGACGTGGAACGCGCCAAATTGGACGTGAGCCAGGAGTCGATCCTTTCCCAGATTGACGGCGCGGAGAAGAAACTGGCGCTGGCCGATGCCGAACAGAAACTTCGCGAGGTGGAGGCGCGGCAGAAAGCTGACCAAGCCAGTTCGCAGGCCACCATCAACGGGAAAGTGCAGGATCGTGCCAAGGCGGAAGCGGACGTGCGCCGGGCGGAGACCGATATCGCCGCCATGACCTTGCGCGCCCCCACGGACGGCGTGGTGACGCTCTTTCCCAACTGGCGCGCCGGCGGGTGGTTCTCTGACAATCCCCCGGAATTCCGCCCCGGCGACCGCGCCTGGAATGGCGCTGCCATCGCCGAATTGCCGGATTTCTCCACCCTGCAAGTGAGCACCCGGATTGAAGAGGTGGACCGCGGCCGCTTGATGTTGGGGCAGACCGCCACGGTACGCGTGGATGCTGTTCCCGACCGCGAATTCCAGGCCCACATCGCCCAAATCAGCGCGCTGGCCAAGACGGACTTTACCACCTGGCCTCCCCCGCGCAATTTTGACGTGTCCCTGCAACTGGACAGCAAAGATACCCGCCTGCGCCCGGGCATGAGCAGTATGGGGCGAATTGCCGTCAATCGCGTCCCCGGCTCAATCTTGATTCCGGTCGGTGCGATGTTCACCCAAAACGGATCGAGCATTGTTTATGTTCTGGCGGGCACGAAGTTTGTGCCCAGGCCTGTGGCCGTGGGGCTCCGCAACGATGAGCAACTGGCCATCGCGTCCGGATTGAAGGAAGGGGAAAAAGTGGCTCTGAAGGATCCTACGCTGGCGGCGGAAAAGAAATGAGCGCGCGCAAAATAATCCGAATCTCCCTGGTGGTATTTCTGCTGGCCGCGGCTGCGGCCGGAACCACCATGGGACTGAAGCGCCTCAATAAGCCGCAACGAGTTGTGCCCACCGCCCGCGTGGCGCGCGGGGACATTGACGTGAAGATCTATACGTCAGGAGAACTGCGTGCCGGCAAGACTTCCATGCTGACCGCCCCCTCGGTGGGAACCTCACTCCATTTGATTTTCCTTGCCGCCACGGGCACCCACGTAAAATCCGGGGACTTGGTGGCCGATTTCGATCCCAGCGACCAGGAGCACAACCTGGAAGTGGCCACCTCCGACCTGAAAGAGGCCGAGCAATCCATCGCCAAAGCTAAATCCGACGCGGCTGTGCAAGATGCGCAGGACAAAGTCGATCTATTGAAGGCGCAATTTGACGTCAAGCGCGCGGAGATGGATGTGAGCAAGAAAGACCTGGTCAGCGCCATTGATGCGCAAAAGAATGTGCTGGCGCTCGACGAAGCGCGGCGCCACCTGGCCCAGTTGCAGCAGGATATTCCCTCGCACGCGGTTTCCAACCAGGCGGAGATTGATGTCGCCCAGGAAAAACTCGCCAAGGCCAAGCTGAGCATGGGGCTGGCTCAAAAAAACATTCAAAACATGCATTTGAAGGCTCCCATGGACGGACTGGTGGCGGTGCAGGAAAACCGCAACGTCAATATGTTTTATTCCGGGATGCGCTTCACGGAATATCACCAGGGCGACGAAGTTCAGCCCGGGGCCTTCGTAGTACAAATTGTGGACATGGGGGAAATGGAGCTGCAGGGTAAAGTCCTCGAAATCGACCGGGCCAATCTGTCGGCTGGTGAGCCTGCCGATATCCAAATCTATGCGTTGCCGCACTTGAAGATTTCGGGAAAGGTCAAAGACGTCGCCGGCACGGCTTTGCAGAGCTTTTTCTTTAGCGATAGCAGCACGAGCAAGTTTGGGGTGGTCATTGCGCTGGATCATCCTGACCCGCAATTGCGCCCGGGGCTAACCGGGGTGGTAGAGATTTCCGCCGGCATCATAAAAAATGTGCTCTATCTGCCCCGCCAGGCTATCTTCGCCAAAGACGATAATCCCGTGGTTTACGTGCGCAAGGGGAATGACTTCGTGATGCAGAAAATAAAAATCACGCGCCGCTCGGAGACGCGGGTGGCGGTGGAGGGCCTCGCCGAGGGCACGGAAGTGGCCCTGGTGAATCCCGAACTCCAGCCGGAAAAGGCTGCGACCACCGCGTCTCCAACGCTGGGAGGTGGCGGCAAATGAGCGCTCCTGCCACTCTCGTTGCCCCACCCGCCCCCAAGGCGCCGAATGCCCCGCAGCGCTGGTGGAACATTCTGCCGGAATTCCGCCAGGGCCTGGACACGCTCGTTGTCCACAAGATGCGCACCTTCCTGACCATGCTCGGCATGATTTTCGGCGTGGCGGCGGTGGTTTCCATGCTCTCCATCGGTGCGGGAGCGCAGCAGCAGGTGATGGCCTTTATCGAGCAGCTTGGCGTTAGCAACCTCATCATCGAAGGCAAGGAAGTCACTGACTGGCAGGCCAAGCAAAAAATCCGCCAGATTTCCCCCGGCCTCACCTTCCAGGACGTGCGCACCATACTCGCCAATGCTTCCGGAATTGAGCTCTCCACGGCGCGCAAGCGCTTCACCCCCTCCAAGATGATTCCCAAGCCCCAGCAGGATATGCCGACTGTCTACGGCGTAACCCCCGTCTACCAGCAGATCGTTAGCCTGCAGGTGGTAGCGGGGCGCTTCTTCGACACGGAGGAGGATGAGTCCGCGGCGGCCGTCTGCGTGTTGGGGGAGGGTGCGAGTATCAGTTTATTTGGACAGCAGGAAGCCGTGGGCAAGTACGTCAAGGTGAACGAACAGTGGTTCCACGTCATCGGCGTGGTCGGTCCTCAACTGAGCGCCCAAACTCCCCTGGCCGGGTTGCCGGCGCAGGATTTGAACAACCTGATTTATGTTCCCCTTTATGCCGCCATGCTGCGCTTGGAAGACACTTACAGCAGGGTCCGCGACGAAATCGACGGCATCTATCTTCACCTGGATGCTCGCACAGACAGCTTCCAGACGGCGGAGGTGGTGCGTAGCATCCTGAACGTTTCGCACCACAACGCCGGTGATTTCAGCGTGATCGTGCCCTCCGAGCTACTGGCGGAGCAGCGCAGTACCCAGCGCATCTTCGAATTTGTCATGGTGGCCATCGCCGCCATTTCGCTGCTGGTCGGCGGGATCGGGATCATGAACATCATGCTCGCCGGAATTCTGGAGCGTACCCACGAGATTGGTGTCCGCCGCGCCGTGGGGGCGCGGCAATCGGATATCTCCCGGCAATTCCTGGTCGAAGCGCTGCTTATTTCCTTTGTGGGAGGCGTCACCGGCATCTTCTTCGGAATCGGAATTTCCCGTCTGATCGCCTGGCTGGCCGGATGGTCCACCATTGTGACGCTCACTTCCATCCTGCTCGCTTTCCTGGTTTCGGCGGCAGTGGGCCTGGTTTTTGGAATCTATCCAGCCATGAAAGCCGCCCGGCTCGATCCGGTCGAAGCCTTACGGTACGAATGAGGGGGTAGATACAAGCACGGACGCCCGGTTTTGGGGTCCGCGGTTCTTCCTTTGCCAATACCCCAAATCCCAAAGACGGACACCTGCCCGCGGGTTGGGAATCGCAAGTCTAGGGGAGAGCCGCAGACCTCAAAGGCGGAGGTCTGCGCTACACTTCTGATCCGCGGAACCCGCGGAGACTGCCGGGGTCCATGCCGTTCCGCTTCCTGTAGTTGCAATCATTTTCCATAGGAGTATTCGAAGATGCGCTGCAAACTTCTTGCTGCTTGTCTCGTCATCAGCGTGTGGGTCGCGCCCGCCCGCGCCCAGACCTTCCCCATGCCCAGCTATTTCCATGAGCAGATCTTTTCGCCGCCGCCCCCGCGGCCGTTGCCGGACACCAAGAGCTTCCGCGACTACGTTGTTGATGGCAAGCTGCGCCTTTCCCTCCAGGACGCCATACTCCTTTTACTGGAACACAATACCGAAGTGCACATCGATCGCCTTGCCTTGACCGATGCGGAATACAATGTGGTGCGCGCTTTCGCCAATTTCGATCCGGCGCTGACTTCCTCTTTCAATACGGACCGGTCGAAATACCCCACCGACTCCCAGTTGCAGGGCGCGCCCACCCTGAGCGACCTGGAACAGCAAACGACGTTCGGCTACACTCAGACGTTGCAGACCGGCACAAATTTCAACATCGGCCTGAGTGCTGACAAATCCTCTACGAACAGCATCTTTTATTTTCTTAATCCCTCGATTTTCGCCAACCTGAATTTCGGCTTTACCCAGCCCCTGCTGCGGGGCAACGGGCGCTTCGTAAACCGCGCTCCAATCCTGATCGCCCGCCGCAACGTGGCGCAATCCGCTGCCCAGTTTGAAGGGCAGGTGAGCGATTCGCTTTATCAACTTGTGCTGGATTATTGGTTCGTCGTGCAGGCACGTGAGAGCATGAAGATTGCACAAAAATCGCAGGACCTCGCGCAGGCTTCCTACGATCGCGACAAGCGCGCTCTGGAACTTGGAGCCCTGCCGCCTCTCGATATCTACCGCTCAGAGGCAGAAGTTGCGAATCGCAAAGTGGCGGTGATCCAGGCGCAGTATCAGTTCAAGTCCGCGGAAGACCAGTTCCGCCGGCTCCTGGGTGCTGACCAGGACGCGGACGCTCGTGCCTTGGATCTGGACTTGGTAGAGAATCCCGAGCCTTCCGGTGAGCTTCTCCAAGTCGAGGCGAAGGAAGCCGTAGCTACCGCTCTTGCGCACCGTCCTGAGCTGGAAGCCCTGCGCCAGCAGATGATCGCGAATGACATCACGGTCCGGCTCGACCGCAATAATCTGCTGCCCAGCCTCAGTTTGTCGGCGCTCTATCAATCCTACGGATTAGGCGGCAATCAGTACAACACTTCCGTTACCCCGCCCGTGCTGATTTCCCGCGGCGGACTGAGTGATGCTTTCAGCCAGATCGGCGGCTTCGGCTACCCCGCATATGGTTTCACCTTGTCGCTGAATCTTCCCATCAAGAACCATAGCGCCGAAGCGAACCTGGGCAATGCCATGGTTTCCCGCCGGCGCAGCCAGTACCAGGCGCGCCAGCAAGAAGAGGACATCACGCTCCAGGTGGCCACGGCGGTCCATCAGCTTGAACAGGCCCGCATCTCTCTGGACGCCACGCGCGTCGCTTATGACCTTTCGCGCAAGAGCCTGGAGGCCGAGGAGCGCAAGTATCAACTCGGCGCCCAAACCATCTTCTTTGTATTGCAAGCGCAAACCGTGCTCGCCTCGGCGGAGGCTGCGGTGCTCCAGGCGGAAATCAACTACCAACTGGCTCGCGCCGCCGTCGACCACGCCACCGGCGTACTCCTCAGCCATTACAAGATCGAAGTGCAGAAGATCAAATCGTGAATCATTTTAAACAAACCCTTTGACGGCGTTTAGAACACCTTGTATCCTAGCGACAAGTTCAGGATCAAGATTCGACGTAAAAGTGAATCTGCGGGAGCTAACCATGCTGAAATGTGTGGGCGTTGTCCTTGGCGTTATGGCTATTTTCCTTGCCTTGCCGGGGGCCAAGGCGGCCGACGATCTTTATGGTTCCAAGGGCATTACCCCCGAGGCGGTGCGCCAGGGGAAACTCGGGAGTTGCTATTTTCACGCGGTCATCGCGGCCTTGGCACAGCGCCGCGCGGATAGCATCCGCAAGATGATTCAATCCAACCCTGACGGCAGTTACACGGTGACCTTCGGAGATGGCAAGAAGGAGACCGCTTACCCGGAGGACCTTCGTTACGCCCACGATAGCGGGTATGAGCTTTCCGATGGGGAATGGGTGGCGGTGCTGTTTCGCGCCTATGCGCAGCGCGTGTTACGCGAGTCGCTACTGGAGGCGATCGAGAGCAGCGATATTTTCCCGATGCTGAAGCAACCGGCCGAACAATTGGCGGCTTCCAGTGACCCGCTGGTGCTGGCCTATGATCGCGCCATTCGCGCGCAGGTGGACCAAGACGGAAACATTGATCGCGCCAAGCTGGAGGCCAGCCTCAAGAAAGAAATGGCGCCCATCACGGTGCCGGATTCCATCAAAGACTCCCTGATCGGCCTTCTCGAAAGCGGAGGGTTTTTCGACAAGATGGTGACGATGATTCAACAGAACGGCGAGTTATTTGGTGCCTATCGAGCGGTGGGCCAAGGTGGCATCGCCGACCGCGTGATGAAAACGTTGGGGGGAAGCACACACTTTCAGGAGAATCAATCCGAATCACAGGTGGGCGCGGCCTTGGCCGAGGCCGTCAAGAATGGCATGCCCATCGTGGCCTGCACCGGGGGCAGCCACTATTACCAGGAGGTGGTCAAGGGTCAATCCCTGCCGCCCGACACCGACCTTTGGTACGTGAACGCGCATTGTTACACCGTACTCGGCTACGATTCCGGCGCCGCCACCGTGAACCTTCGCAACCCGTGGGCGCGGCATCCTGATCCAGACGGGATTTTTAGCTTGCCCCTTCGTAGCTTTTTCCCTGCGTACGCCGGGCTTGTGACCCCGCAGTAGGTCGGCCGGAAATACACCGTGTCCTCTCGCCAAATCTGCATTGGACCGTGGGCAGCGTCGCGCCAGGATCAGTAAGGTTAGAATGGCCAAGGGGCTATAGGATAATCCTTCAGACAGTTCGTCCCCTTCCGCTATAGGTTACGGAGGTGCTCCTATGGGATCGATCTCAGTCGCATGTTACAAGCCGAGGCCCGGATGCCAGGAAGCGCTGCTGGAACTGGTTCGCAACCATCTCCCGCCGCTCAGCGCCGAGGGTCTCGTAAAGGAACGTGCGCCGATCGTGATGCGCACTGCAAATGGAACAATCGTCGAGATCTTCGAATGGGTTTCACAGGAAGCCATCGCTGGCGCCCATAAGAACCCTATCGTCCTCGATTTATGGAAGCGTTTCGAGGCGGTATGTTGGTATGAGACTCCTTCCAACCTGCCAGAATTCCAGAACATGTTCGCGCACTTCGAGCCGACTTAATGGACTCAGTTTGGATTCGCTCGGGCCTCGGTTTCACGAACCTCGGCAAGCAGGCCATCTTCAGCAGGGTGCGCGGCATGAGGACGGGCAGCACGGCGCGCCACAGCATTGTCGAGGGCGCTCCGGACCACGTAAGCCAGGTCGGTGGCATTGAAGGGAGGGGCCAGGAAATCGAAGGCGCCGGCTTCGATGGCCTCCACGTAAAAACGTGTGTTCACGATTCGCGCCACGACGATCACATTCACTGGCTGTGCGGTCTTCTCGGCCAGGGCCAGAATGTCGGCCCAGGTGCCATCGGGCAGTTGCGTGTCCGTGAAGACTAGAGGGGGGGGGTCAGCCCGCCAAGCATGCGCCGGGCTTGTGCTTGCGACTCGGCGTGGATGATGCTCATACCTTGGCGCTCCAGAGCGCCTTTGAGGGTGGCCAGCGTTTCGGAATTGTGGTGGACGAGCAGGGCTTTGATTCTCTCCATCATAAGCGCTCCATTAGATTTATTGCGGCCTCTGTTCCTTTTGCCATCACGCTAAGGTCTCTCGGGAATTGCACGCCGTCGCGCAGCGAGTTGTTGGAACCTGTACCTGGAAAGTCCAGGGGGGAGAGTGAGCCTGCGGCAGTTTAGCAATGCGAATACGCTGCCCTCCGGACCGTGCCGTACTGGCGCCCTCCCTCGGTTCTTGACCCGCCGGGTACCTTCCGCGTTGCCTCGTCGGGCTTGCCATATTCGTGGGGTTTGGCCCCTGGGGACCCTCCGTGATTACTTCAAGGCCACCTTAAAGTTTTTCTTCTCCTGCGAAATGTCGATTTTGTCTTCTCTCGCCAGCCAGCCCAAGGCAAACCCAACCAGTTCACTTGAGCCGTTAAGCCTTTTCTTAAGTTGGGCCAAGGTCTGCGGACCGAAATCATTTAGCATATGCCAGACTTTTCCAGCGGTAACACCGACATGCTCATTCATTTCCACTTTCCATGCACCTCCTGTGTATATTCGGCAATCGCTGCCATAAACTTTAGAGATTTGTTGCCGTTCCCCAACTTCTAACTCCGCACACACATTCCCTTTCGCTCGAGAACGAGGCCTTCTACCCCCTGTTTAAGCGTGGTTATTGCTGCCTGGAGCCGCCGGCTTACGACGAGGTCAACATGTGGTACAACACGTTACTTGAGCTTTCGTGCTGAGCGTGGTATGCAAATCACCTTATCAAGCCGTAAAACAATACCCTAGTACGAAAAGGACACTTTAGCAAGCAAAAAATAGTTATAGGTCTAATAAGATACCGGGAGTGTCTGCCCCCTTTGCCCCTGGGTGAACCTGGCGGGCCTTCCTAATAGAATCGCCATAAAATGGCAAGACAGCGTGGATGAGGGGGGCAATTTGATGTAGGGGTGGCTTTACGCCGCCATTTGGCGAGGTAAACTCGCCGCTACTTCTTTGGCCCACGCTTCCCAGGATCATCCCGGCGCAGGAAGGGGCCGAGTTCCAGGAGGCCATAGACGAGCAGGCAAAACCAGAAGTCGACCACAGTTCCCAGGTCAAAGGCCGGCGAGTGGTGTTGCGCGGCGGGCGGCAGGTACGGCGACAGCGCAAAATACAAGCCGTTGCCAAGCAGGATGGCGACCAGATATTTTGTCCATTTGACGCGCGGAAGAGGCATGGTTGCAAAGCTTCCGGTCTTACTTTTTCGTCGAGGAACCGATGAACCGTTCACCCGACCTCCCGATCACCGGATCATCAGTTTCCGTGTCCCGGTTATAATAGTCAAATCGGAGAAGAATGGCGAACTCCAAACTCACGGCCGCTTCGGAAGTTCAGTTCCTGAAAGGTGTGGGTCCCGTGCGCGCCGAACATCTTGCCGCACGCGGCATCCGCACCCTGGAAGACCTGCTCTATTACACCCCGTTTCGTTACGAAGACCGCACGCGCCTGACGCGCATTCGCGACCTGGTGCCCGGCCAGACGACCACGGTCTTTGCCAAAGTCCTGACCTGCGGCCTGATGCGCACCCGCAGCGGAATGTACATCTACGACCTCGCCGCCAGCGACTCCACGGGCATGTTACGTTGCAAGTGGTTCAACGCGGTATACCTGGAGAAGAACAAGGTTTTCCATACCGGGCAGCAGGTGTTTTTCTATGGCAAAGTTGACCGCGACCGGTACGGCACGGGGACGATGGAGATCGTCCAGCCCCAATTTGAAATCTTGCCGGAGGAAGAAACGGAGGGCGGGAACTCTCTGGAAATAGGCCGCGTGGTGCCCATTTATGAATCCATCGCGTCGCTCGGGCCGCGAGTTTTGCGGCGGCTGATGTGGGCGGCGCTCGAGGGGCTCGATGGGCAAATCCCGGACCGGCTGCCGGCCACCGTGGTCGAGAAAAACCGCCTGCTCGACCGCGCCACGGCGGTTCGCCAGACGCACTTTCCCCCGGGCGAGCAAGATCTGGATAAACTCTGCGCTTTCCGCACTCCGGCGCAAGTGCGATTGATCTTCGAAGAGTTTTTCAGTGTGGGCGCGGGTTTGGCGCTAAAACGCCGCAAAGCCAAGGCTGTCGCGGGCGTGGAGTTTTGCGTGAAGGACAGCGCCCGCCAGGCCATCCGCAAAATCCTACCCTTTCACCCCACCCGCGCGCAGAAGCGGGTGCTCAAAGAAATCGTGGACGACATGTGTTCGGTGCGCCCCATGAATCGCCTGCTGCAAGGCGACGTGGGCTCGGGCAAAACCATCGTCGCCATCCAGGCGGCCATCCTGGCGATTGAAAACGGTTATCAGGTAGCGCTGATGGTGCCGACGGAAATTCTTGCCGTGCAGCACTATCTTTACATCAAACAGTTGTTCCGGACGCTCAATTACCGCGTTGAACTGCTCATCAGCGCGCGCAAAGCGGCGGAAAAGGCGGAAATCAAGCAGGCCATTGCGGCGGGAGCCGTGAATCTGTTGATCGGCACGCACGCCCTGATTGAGGAGGACGTGCGCTTCGCGCAGCTTGGCCTGGTGGTGGTGGATGAGCAGCATCGTTTCGGCGTGTTGCAGCGCTTCGAATTGATGCGCAAAGGCTATCATCCCGACGTCCTGGTGATGACCGCCACGCCCATCCCCCGCACGCTGGCGCTGACGCTGTACGGCGACCTGGATTTTTCCGTGATCGACGAGCTGCCACCGCATCGCACGCCCATCGTGACCAGGCTCATCGAGGAGCGCGACCGGGAGAGGGCGTATGCCTTTCTGCGCGAAAAGGTTCGGCGCGGCGAGCAGGCTTACGTGGTCTGCCCGGTCATCGAGGAGGGTGGTAAGCTGGACCTCAAGCCCGCCGTGCGCATGTTCGAGCACTTGGCGCGCAACATCTTTCCGGAATTTCGCGTGGGCCTGCTGCACGGCCGCTTGGCGAGCGACGAGAAGGAAGAAATGATGCAGCGCTTCAAGGGCGGCGAGGTGCAGATCCTGGTGGCGACCACGGTGGTGGAAGTGGGTGTGGACGTGCCCAACGCCACGATCATGTTCATCGAGCACGCCGACCGCTTTGGACTCGCGCAGCTTCACCAACTTCGCGGGCGCATCGGGCGCGGCAGCAAGAAATCCTATTGCCTGCTCATGGCGGAGGAGCGCCGCAGCGAAGTCTCCCAGGAGCGCCTGAACACCATGGTGGCCACCACCGACGGCTTTCGCATTGCCGAGATCGACCTCAAGCTGCGCGGTCCGGGCGAGTTCTTTGGTACGCGCCAGTGGGGAATTCCGGCGTTTCGGATCGCCAACCTCTTGCGCGACCAGGAAATCCTGGAATGGGCCAAGCGCGAGGCGGCGGAATTCGTCGCGCACCCACCTTCCGAGGAAGAGTTGCAGGCCTTCGTGACTTACCTCCGCACCGAATGGCCCCGCCGTTACGGCCTGGCGAGCGTGGCGTAACTGGAGCGATCAGCTATCAGCGTTCAGCTCTCAGCTTGGGTCGCCTTAGCTTTAGCTGATAGCTGACGGCTGAAAGCTGAGAGCTTTTTCCCATGAGAATCATCTCCGGCACTTACCGCGGTCTTCGCCTGCGCACTTTGAAGGGGGGGAATCTGCGTCCCACGACCGACCAGATGCGCGAAACTCTGTTTGACGTCCTCGGGCCGAGCGTGGAGGGCGCGACTTTTCTCGATGCTTACGCCGGCACGGGCGCGGTGGGCATCGAGGCTTTGAGCCGCGGCGCGCGCGACGTGGTGTTCATCGAGCATCACCGCGCCGCTTCCCAGCTTATCCGGCAGAATCTCGCGGCGCTCAAGATTGATTCCGGATACGCGCTCCTCACCTGCGCCGTGCTGACCGGCCTCGAGCGGTTGGAGCGCGACGGTGAGCGTTTCGACGTGATATTCCTCGACCCGCCCTACGAGGAGATTCGCGAGTACCATCACACGCTGCGGCAACTCGCACGCGGGTTGCTGCTCATGCCCACTTCGATCGTCGTCGCGGAGCACTCCCGGCACGTTCAACTGGAAGAGGGTTACCTCGCCCTCCACCGCACGCGACTTCTGCGCCACGGCGATGCGCAATTGTCGTTTTACCGTCTCCTTCACAGCAATTCGTGAAGTGTCGGAATTACTCTTAAGGCTTGGAGGCCGCGGGCGTGCTTGGCGCGGACGCGGCGGCGGTAATGCCGCCCTTGAGCATCATCTCCGAAACCCGGAGGGCCGCGGGCGCGTATTGCCCATTCGGCTCGAGCCGCAGATAGGTTTGAAATTCCGCCAAAGCCTTGGGATAGGCCTCGGTCCTCAGGTAAGCGTTCGCGAGCTTAATGTGAAACTTCGCGGGCATTTGCAGATGGAGGGACTGGGCCAGCAGATAGTCCTGCACGGACTCCGGGTATTTTTGCATTCCGTAATGAGCTTGTCCCATCTCATAGTGGAAAAGCCAGGCCTGGGGTGAGAGCCGCAGCCCCTGGTTCAGAATGGTCTCACTCTCCGCAAACTTCTTTTCGATGATGTAGAGCTCGGCAAGCTCCGAAAAGGGGTTCAGAAAGCTTCCGTCGCATTGAATGGCCTTCTTGAAACAGGCCTCGGCGCTATCCGATTTGCCGTCGTGAAGATCAACTTCCGCGAGCGAGGTCTGCGCCCGCGCGTAGCAAGGGTACTCCGTCACCGCTCTTTCCAGGTGGCGGCGAGCCTCCGCCAGCTTGTTCCCCTTCAAGGCTTGCTCCCCCTTCTCAAACTCTTTGCGCGCGGTCTTAGGCGCCGCTTCATCGGTGAGCGCCGGCGGGGCCTTGACCTCAGTTTTATTGCTGGGGGTGAGGTATACATTCACGGTGTAGGTTTGCTGGCGGAAGTCGATCTCCACGTCTTGCTCGTAGACCTGGAATTTGTCAGCCGTAACCGTCAAGTGATAGGTCCCGGCGGCGAGCCCCTCAAATAAATAGTTGCCGAAAGCATCCACAGGACGGTTTCCCATCATCGCCCCTTGCTCGGTCTCCAGGGAAACCGTCACTCCGGAAGCGATCACCTGACCGTCCCGGGTCAGAACCTGGCCCTTAAGTGTAACGCTCTGGTCGCCAAAACTCGGCAGGGGATGGGCAAACGCCAGGCAAAGAACTATCATCGCGCCGGCGAGCATAGCCCGAAGCGAAGAATGAGGCGTGGCCATGGCCTGACTCCTTGTTGGGATATGGATGGAGAGCCCTGTCTCGCTTGAATACCTTACCACGCCCCGCGGCACGAATCAACGACGGGATCGGGTAGTGGGTCAATTTGATGTAGAGGCGGCTTTACGCCGCCATTTGGCGAGGTAAACTCGCCGCTAGTGCGCCTGAGAGCGCACCTGGTTGGAGGGGTGAAAGTCCTCTCCAAGTCAACGTAACTTGTAATCGACTGCAACTGCGTCGTGGTGACACGAGGTGGGGAGCAGCAGGAGGTGAACGGCCAGTCCGTACGATAAGAAACTCGATTCGGCCGGTGAGATGTGGCGAGCCTGCTAGCGAGTGGCGAAGCCCCGAGTTCCCGTTGGGAGAAGACCCGTGGGGAAGCGATCTCGGTTCGATCCGTCGAGGGGTAGCGTGCCCTGACGAGACGGAGCGTCCGCAGGTGGTTGGAGACGGAATGGTCGGAAGGCCGGGTGCGTGAATCAGGGAGACCTGCTCGTGCAGGAGCCGGAGTTCATGCCTGGAGAAGGCCGAAGAACCGGGCGGGCAGGAGTCAGAGCGTCCATAAGAGCGAAGAAGGGCCTGTAATGGGTCTGGAGCGAAGGGACGCAGGAAGGTGGATGAGGGAGGATGAACAGCGGCACATATTTCTTCCGCCCAGTGCCTTCGGGCTGTGCCGGTGGGGGACTCGGTTCGCCCGCGCGGGAATCGAGAGTGCTGATCTGGACACGTACTCATGGTGATGACTCGGATATCGAGGCGGTCTTGCCGCTGGCCTCCTGCCGTAATCTCTGCTGCGACGGGACGACTGTTCATCACTCCTCTTCGAGGTAAAACCACCGACTGGAGAGCCGGATGCGGGAGATCCGCCCGTCCGGTTCGGAGGGAGGGGGAGCGTCTTACGCTCTCCCTACCCCTATCATCATCCAACCGAGACACTACCGCTGGACTTTGGCGCACCATAAAGATAGGGTACTCTTACAGCACCTAAAAGGTGCTTTTAAGGGGCAGGCCCGTGCTTGATACTTCCAGGGATATCCATTCATTGACGACCTTCCGCCGCCGGAGTTGGCGGTATATGCCCTGGCATCGTATCCCCATCGCTGCCCCGGTGCTCTGGAGGCCAGTGGCGACCATTATGTTGTTGGTGGCAATGTTCGGACCACTGCCAGGGATGGCCCAACCCATGCGGGTTTTCTTCGGGAACCCCCCACATGCGGTTGTGGCCGGTGAAGCATGGCTGATTGCAAATCGCTGGGGAGCATATCCGGGCGTTCTCGTTGCGTCGATTCGGCACGGCAAACTCAACGTGCGACAGGCTGTCCAATTTCCGCAGTATTGGGAGCAGGCCTTCGATTTCAAGCTTCTCCTGGCCGTCGCGGACCGACCTGTGGGACCGCCCGCGTCGTTGGTTGAGGATTTTGCCTATGGCACAGTTGAGGCGCCAGAATACTTGAAACGCTTCTCGACCATCTATCTTTCCCCTCCGCTCGCCGCGGAGAAGCTCGGCAAGGACTGGCCGACAGCCCTTCAACAGATCGGTCACCTTAACGGAAGCCATCTTGTCTTGGCGGCGCCTACTCGGCGAACGTTTCGGTTGCTTTACCCCGAGGGCAAACCTCTGGCGGGCGTGGGGGTGCCCATCTCTCTGTATGGGTCGAGCGAGAACCACTGTGGTGTGGCAGTGGGTATAAAGCTGGGAGTCTTCACGACTAGTGCTGAGGGAGAGGTTGCCGTCGTTGCGCCCAACTCCTCCTTCGCCCTCTCGATTGGATACTTCGAGGAAGAGGCTGACGGCCCGGCCGGGAAGGCACTTTCCGCCAGGCAAGATTTAATCGTCGGCGGTGAGCCCGTGATCACTCTCAAACGGTTGTGGACTTTGCCCGAGTATGACTACGTCATCCACCTTCAGACGGCAGGGAATCAGCCCATCGTGCACGCTCACCTCACTGCCTGTATGAATTTCGGCGGCTGCGGAGTCGGCTGCGGACCGACCCGCGCTCCAGAGTCCGACGCGTCGGGGACGATTCGTTTCCGGGAGCGAGACTTGCGTGAGATGAGGAGTCTCACCGTTGTCAGCGAAGAAGGAAAACAAAGGGATCTGACCGACGCTGAGATGCGGGAGCTGCTGTCGACTTATCAACTCATTATGCGGTGGGATTGAATGCACAGCGGGATCTTCATGGCCTCAATCTCTGCCAGGTGCACAATCGTCCAATAAATCGCTTGAGGGTTTCCTGCCGGCAGGAAAGAGTGAAGCCAATTTGCAAAATTCTTCCTGCCGGCAGGAAAACGGCCCAGAATTCTCTTGACAGGGCACTTGGGCTCGTGATTAGCCTAGTAGAGAGCCGGGCGGAACGCGGTACCCTCACCGGGTCGTCCGGAGGAAAGAATGAATGCCCAGACCGGAAAACGCAGGAAATCATCCGACGCAAGGGGAGGTTGCATGGCCGTGGCGGAGGATGTGGGTATTGAACTCTACGGGCGAGTTGCGCTCGCGCTGGAGACCGAACGCCGTTCGGCCCTACATTGCCGATGGCGTGGACTGAGGCAGATTCGGGGGTTTGGAAGTCATTCATCGAGGCCAAAAGAAATGTTATGTTCTCTCGCGATGTTGATGATAACAAATGTAGTTAGCGACATTTCTCGCGATTCCGCATAAAGAGTTAAGCTATTGAAAGTAAAGATGTTAGCCATTTCTTGTTGTGGTCGACTCCAAAAACGCGGGGGGAAAAAATGAAGGAGAGTTTGGCGATGTTATTGAAAACATATGTAGCAAAAATGTCCGAAAACCCGTCTCTCGCGATGTTAATGAAACAAAACGACTTAAAATCGCTCTCTGGCGATGTCAATGAAAACAAAGGAGATGGAAGTCGGAAATTATGAATTATGAATTATGAAATATTCCTATGATTTACTTATTTAGTAATATAATATCTGCGTGTGATGAGCAAAAAGTGACCAGTAGCAAAACATCGGCCAGGATTGAAGGGGGAGGACCGATCACTAAATTGACGGCTTCGAAAGCGAAGAGTACACTGGCGCTTCGCAGAGAAGGGAGCCGCCACGAGCGGCCATCACTTTTCCGGTGACAAGCCGGGAAATGTGAACTTTGGGGGAACAAGAGGAGGACTATGAGCACAGCACTTTTCGACTACTACGAGGCGAACAAGCAACGGAATTTGGATGGACTTTTTCAGCTCCTGAGAATTCCCAGTATCAGCGCCCTGCCGGAGCACAAGCCCGACATTCAACACGCGGCAGAGTTTCTAGCCAACGAACTCCGCGAGATGGGCATGAAGAACGTGGAGATCATCGCCGGCAAGGAGAAGCAGAATCCGCTGGTTTACGCCGAGTGGCTGGACGCGCCCGGCAAACCCACTCTGCTCATGTATGGCCACTATGACGTGCAACCTGCCGATCCTTTGGATGAATGGATCTCGCCACCCTTCGAGCCCACCATCCGCAATGACAACATCTATGCGCGCGGCGCCGTGGACGACAAGGGGCAGGTCTATCTGCTCTGCAAAGCGGTGGAAGGCTTCTTTAAGACGGAAGGCAAGCTGCCCCTTAATGTCAAATTCCTGCTCGAGGGGGAAGAGGAAGTGGGCGGCGAACACATTGACGAATACGTGGAGGCCCACCCTGACCGGCTGAAAGTCGACGCGGCGCTGGTGTGCGATACGGAATTCTTTGCGCCGGAGCTGCCCACCATCACCACGGGCTTGCGCGGCCTCGTTTACACGGAATTGGAAGCGCGCGCCGCCGCCCACGACCTGCACTCGGGAAACTACGGCGGAGCGGCGCCCAATCCCCTGCAGGCGCTGGCCGAGATGATCGTTAGACTCAAAGGACCCGACGGCAAGATTCTTATTCCCGGATTCTACCAGCGCGTGAAAAAGCCCACGCCGGCGGAACTGGCAAGCTGGAAGAAGCTGCCTTTCAACGAGAAGAATTTTATGAAGAAAGAAATCGGCACCACCGCGCTGGTAGGAGAGAAGGGCTTCTCCGTGCTGGAACGCCTGTGGTCGCGGCCGACGCTGGAAGTCCACGGCTTCCGCGGCGGTTTTACCGGGGAAGGCGCCAAGACCGTGATCCCCGCCGTCAGCACCGCAAAAATCAGCATGCGCCTGGTTCCCGAAATGAAGCCGAATGAAATCATCCGCCTTTACAAGAACTATGTGAAAAAGATTACGCCTCGCGGCATCCGTACAGCCGTGCGCATTTTGAGCTCCGCCCCGGCCTCGGTGGTGAGCACCGATAGCCGCTGGATCGCGGCTGGCGCCGAAGCCCTGGAACAGATCTTCAAGAAAAAGACTGTCTACATGCGCTCGGGCGGCTCCATCCCCGTGGTGGGCACCTTCCAGAAATTCCTGAAGGCGCCCAGCGTCATGATGGGCTTCGGCCTCCCCGATGATAACCTGCACGCCCCCAATGAGAAGTTCTACCTCCCGAATTTCTATCGCGGCATCGAAACGGTGGGGAGGTTTTTGGAGTTGCTGGGGCAGTGAAGGGGAAAGTCGTTCAAGAGTTGAAAGTCGAAAGTTGAAAGTTGAAAGAGTTAGGAGAGATCAAGAGTTTAAAGTCGAAAGTCGAAAGCCGAAAGCCACGAACAAATATCCTTGTTAGGGCTGGCCCTGGCCAGTAGGCTTTATGGGCCGATTACGTGTGGAGATGTATTGCAGCGAATCACCGAACTAAAAACCTGGCGGCGAAGTCATCAGCTAGTTCGTCGGGTGCGGCTTGGGTTTGCGGGATCGACCAGGATGAGCGATCGAAAAATCTCTCGGCAGAAGCCGCGGTCGCGGGTAAGGAGCTGCGACGCTTGGATCTGGGCGTGAGCGCCGACGAGGAAATCCATCAGAATCCGGGTTCTCTTGCCGCCCTCCTGACGATAGGTCCTCCAAAGCCTACTCGCCAGGAAACTCGCCTCGCGGGTTAAGGGCTCAACCCGAATGTCGTTTTGCTGAAGAAACTGGTCGCAGTCGGCATGGCGGAGAAAGTGGACGCACAACTCCGCATAGACAAGATCGCACACCACCAGTGAGCCGGCGTGGGTTGCTTCCTCTAGGGCCTGAATGGAGCGCGCGAAGTATTCCGGGTCGGGTGCGAGAATATCCAGGAGAACGTTGGTGTCGATGGCGGTGATCATCGACCCCGCACGTCCTCGATAAATTCATCGACGCGGGTGTAGCCCAACTCCTCAAAGCTTTTCCTACACCGGCCCTTCCATCGGGTCAGGGCGAGCTTTCGCGGCTTCTTGCGCAGGAGAATGGAGTTGTTAACGACTTGGAATTCCACTTCCGTTTCGGGCTTCAGCCCGAACTTCTCCCGCAGTTCCTTGGGTATTGTGACTTGACCGCGTTCTCCTATTTTCATACTTCATAGTATGACTTGAAATGCATGCAGATTCAAGCCGCCTTAAATCCAGGGAGTGGGTCAGATGTAGAGGCGGCTTTAAGCCGCCATGTGGCGAGGTAAACTCGCCGCCATAACCCGTGCTATAGTGCCCCGACTGTCAATTTCTGATTGGAGCGTGTCCTTGGCTGAATTTAAACCGTTCGTACCACACGATTCCACCGAGCGTGAATTTACCCTTAAAGCCGTTTTGGCCGGCATCATCATGGCGGCGATATTCGGGGCGGCCAATGCCTATCTGGGCATGAAAGCCGGGCAGACGGTGGCGGCCACTATTCCCGCCGCGGTGATTGCCATCGCGCTTTTCCGCTTGCCGTTTTTCCGCGGCGGCGTGCTCGAGCAGAACCTGACGCGCACCGCCGCTTCGGTGGGCGAGGCGCTGGTGGCGGGGGCCATCTTTACCATTCCCGCCTTCATGATGGTGAACGTGGGTGGCCAGCGCCTATGGACCGACCTCCGCAGCCACTATTGGACGGGCACGCTGATTCTCCTGGTGGGCGGGCTGTTGGGTGTTTTCTTTATCATCATCCTGCGCCGGCCGCTGTGCGTGGAGTCGGATTTGCCCTTTCCGGAAAGTACCGCCAGCGCCGAAATCGTCAAGGCCGGCCAAAAAAGCAACACCGATGCACCCAAGTACATTTTCGGAGCGATGGGGCTCGCCGCTTTTCTGCAATTGCTCAAAGATGAAAAGGGCTTCCAAATTTTCCAGGATTCCGTGAGCTTTTTCTGGGCTTTCCCCAAGTCGGTCGTGCAATACTTCGGCTATCAAAAGGAACTGCTCGGGAAGGTTGATTATGGCGGGGGCGTGGCTTTTGCTACCCCCTCGGCTTCGCCGGCGCTGATCGGCATTGGTTACATCATCGGCCCGCGCCTGGCGGCCATCAACTTTTCCGGCGGAGTCATCGCCTGGCTGGTGCTGATTCCCTTGGTGCTTTTTATTGATCCGGAACTTCCCCACCGTGTGGGCACGACGACGGCGGGCGGCATTGCGCCGTGGGACCTGGTGAGTTACACGGTTTGGTACAACGTGGTGCGGCCCATCGCGGTGGGAGCGATGCTGGTGGGCGCGGCTTACACCCTCTATAGCATGCGCGAGTCGATCCTGCGGTCCATCAAAGGCGCGTTCCAGGCCGCCGAGGCGACGGGCGAGGGCGCCACGGTGCGCACCCGGCTCGACACCGACATCCCCATCAAGTGGATCATTATTTCCATTGCCGCCCTGCTGGTTCCCATCACCATCATCTATTACTATTTTGCGCACAGTTGGGGCGCGGCGCTGGTGGCGGCGGTGGTCATGACCGTCACCGGATTCTTCCTGTCCGCCGTGGGCGGCTACCTGGTGGGATTGGTGGGTTCGTCGAACCAGCCGGTCTCCGGGCTCACGCTCGCGGCGCTGGTGGTCGCGGCCATCATGATGGTGGTCATTGGGGTCAAAGGTCTAGGCGGCGTGGCCGCGGTGCTGGGCGTGGCGTCGGTGGTTTGCTGCGCGTGTTGCGTTTCCGGCAGCCTCATCCAGGACCTGAAGGCCGGTTACCTGCTGGGCGGCACGCCCTGGAAAATGGAGGTGGTGGAAATCCTGAGCGTCATCGCGGTTTCATTCTTCCTGCTGTTGCCCATCATCGCGCTGCACGAAGCAAACCTTTCCAGCGGCGGCATCGGCGGGCGGGAACTGCCGGCGCCGCAAGCCGGCCTGATGGCACAGCTCGCCCAGGGCATCGTGGGCGGGCAGATGGCCTGGGGGTTATTGATCATCGGCTGCTTATTTGCTGTATCGTTGGTGATGATTGGCGCGCCTTCGCCCATGCTGATCGCCGTCGGCATGTACCTGCCGCTGGAAACCTCGGGCGCTATCTTCGTGGGCGGCGTGATGAAATGGATCGCCGATCAATGGGCCGCACGCCACAAGCTGGAGGGAGATGGAAAAGCCAAATTTGAGGAGCGCGGCACGCTGCTCGCCTCGGGCTTTATCGCCGGTGAAGCCATCACCGGCATTCTGCTCGCCGCACTGTTTCTCACCGGCGTCAAGTCCATTACCCATGTCTTTACCGGTCAGGACGTTTTCTCGTTCGTCGAGCGCTGGGGCGGATGGATTTCGCTGGCCGCCTTCGCCATCATCGCCTACGTGTTGATTCGCATTCCAGTGAGATCCTCAAGAAAAGGGGATAGGTTATGAAAAAGACGTCTCTTCTGCTTATCGCTTGCTTTCTTTTGGCCCTGGCCCCGGCGCGGGCTTTGGAGAACGGGCTGGCGCGGACCCCACCCATGGGCTGGAACAGTTGGAACAAGTTCGGCTGCAATGTCAGCGAGAAGCTTATCAAAGAAATGGCCGACGCCGTGGTTACGAGTGGAATGAAGGATGCAGGCTATCAGTACGTGGTGATCGACGACTGCTGGCAGGTCAGCCGGGATGGTGACGGGAACATTGTTCCTGATCCGCAACGCTTTCCTTCCGGCATGAAGGCGCTGGCGGACTATATCCATTCCAAGGGTCTGAAGTTTGGAATTTACTCCGACGCGGGAACCGGGACGTGTCAGGACCGTCCCGGCAGCCGCGGCTACGAATTTCAGGACGCCCGCCAATACGCCGCTTGGGGGGTGGATTATCTCAAATACGACTGGTGCAATCATAGTACGCAGGAGGTGAAGTCCTCCTATTCGATCATGCGCGACGCCTTGAAGGCTTCGGGCCGCCCCATCGTCTTCAGCCTTTGTGAGTGGGGTGTGGAAGCTCCCTGGAAATGGGCTGGGGACATCGGAAACCTCTGGCGCACAACGGGGGATATTACGGATTGCTGGAGCTGCACGGCTTGGGGGGGTGACTCGCTGGGGGTGATGCAGATTCTCGACATCGAGGCGGGCATCGGGGATGCTGCCGGCCCGGGCCACTGGAACGATCCCGACATGCTGGAGGTGGGTAATCCGGGGCTCAGCGTCGATGAGAGTCGGGCGCACTTCAGCCTCTGGTGCATGCTGGCCGCGCCCCTGATGGCGGGGAACGATTTACGCAACATGCCTGCGGAAATCCGTGAAATCCTGACCAACAAGGAAGCGATCGCGGTTGACCAGGATCCACTCGGCCATCAGGCGGTAAAGTATCGTGATTACGGTGACTGGCAAGTCTGGAGCAAGGAGTTGAGCGGCCACAGCACGGCCTACGCAGTGCTGAATCGCAGTGACAAGCCAAAGGAAGTTTTGGAGTACCTTGGCCCGGCGAAGAAGGTTCGTGACCTGTGGAAGCACGCAGATATCGCGCTCGCCGAAGGTGGGTACTTCCGCGCGACCTTGCCGCCGCACAGTTTGGTTCTCTTGAAGGTCAGCGGTGAGTAGATGGCACCCCGAACCGGCAAGGCCGACGGTCGACTTGAGGTTTGGACCTAACCCGGGAAGGATCCCCCGCCTATGCCGGGGGATCCTTAACGTAGGCTTTCACTTACCCTCAGCTTCGGAAAAGCGGCTTCAACGGGCCTCCGCCACGGAAACATTGTAAGTGCGACGCGGCTCGCTGGTCTGGGAATGCGGCGCGGATTGAGGCGAAGACGCGCGCATGGCCGGAGCGGGTTGAGGGCCGAAGTGGTGCCATTGCCCGTCCCCAACGTAGGCGGTGCGCGTCACCGGCGAAGCGGTCATTTGGGAAGATGCCACCGGTGGGGAATTCCTCTGGGAATACGCGGCCGGATTTGGCCCAGCCGGAGCGGGGTCGGGCGCATAAGCAGTGGGGCCGTACCCGGAAATACGGCAGTCATACGGACCATAGGGATAACATGGGGAAGACGAGTAATAAGGGTAGGAATAGGAAGGATAGTACGAATAATAGGGATATCCATATGGTTCGTAATATCCATAATACGGTCCAGGCCAGTAGGCCCAAGGCCACCAGCCTAACCCGAAGCCCCGCCCATACCCCCAACCGCCTCGGTAGCCGTAACCGCGTCCATATCCCCATCCACCGTGACCACCTCGATAACCTCCGCGGAAGCCGCCTCCCCCATAACCACCGCGAAAGCCGCCCCCTCCGCCATGGAAACCGCCTCCACCTCCACCCCTGCCGCCACCGCCGCCATGTCCCCCTCCCCCTCGTTGGGCCCAGGCATTAGTGCCGGCAGCAATCGCCAACGCCAATAAAACGATATGCAGTCTGCGCATATACCCTCCTGATTAAAGGAAGCGTAACACTCTTTATGGCCTGAAACAAGCTAACCAGTTCGCTGCGGCCTTCAGGCGTCACGCCTGCATCGACCCTACCCGAACACGTGGTCGGGCCGCGAGGTATTACAAAAATAACTTCCCTTATCTCATAGATGCGAGATTCGGGAAAAATGGTCATATCCGCGGGTTTCCACGGGCAGTGTCTTGCCATCAGGAGTAACCATGTCGATGCCTCGCGAGGTGCGGATTTCTCCGATACAGTGAAGAGGGATTCTGCCAAAGGAGTGAGGGATCTTCGAGGTCTTGGCCGTTGAGACGGTGAAAAGCAATTGGTAGTCTTCGCCACCGTGAAGCGCCAACCTCAGGGCGTCTACCGCATCGGGGATAGGAGGGGTAGGGATTCGATCTCGGAACAAGATCGCTCCGACCCCACTTGCGTCACAAAGCCGTCGGAGGTCAATGGAAAGACCATCGCTCAAGTCCATCAGCGTGCTGGCCAAACGGTGCTCGGAAAGGAATCGGCCCAGGGAGCATTGCGGGTGAGGGAAGAGATGATTGCGGATGGCCGCCCTCTCCATGGGTTTTCGAACGCGCGACCGTGACGGCAACAAGCGCAGTCCCAACGCAGCCATGCCGAGGTGTCCGCTGACGAAAATCCTGTCACCGGGCTTGGCGCCCGAACGGCGTAAAGCCTGGCCACGCGGGACTTCGCCAGCTACAATCACGTCAATCGCAATGGGGCCTTTGACGAGCGCGGTGTCACCACCAATAACGACCACGGCAAATCGTCGGGCGAGAGCGAACAAGCCATCAAAGAAGCCTTCCAGCCACGCTCGCCCAGTGCGCCGTGATGCGGCCAGAGAAACCAAGGCATAGCGCGGCGTCCCTCCCATCGCCGCAATATCGCTCAAAGAACGTGCTAGCGCCCGATGCCCCACCGCCTGCGGCGGGTGGAGGGTGGAAGTAAAGTGAACGCCCTCGATCGACATGTCAGTCGTCAGAATCAGTTCTCGCCTTGGAGGGACATCCACCAGGGCGGCGTCATCGCCAATGCCTAGTGTGAGGCCTGCCACCCGCCGAGGGGTGCGGCGGCGTATCCAGGCAATGAATTCCGCTTCGCTTTTGAAAAAAGACTTTTCGTGCATGAAGTGCTCGAAATGAGAGGCCGCCCACCTCTCTGATGTCCATCTTAGCCTAAAGTTCAAAGGGGGGAGGAATCGTCCCCGGAATTGATGACAAGGCAGTTTGTTCATCATGGAACACGGGTGCGATGTCCTCTCTAGGATTCGTGTCGCCCGGCAGAAAGCTGAAGCCCGTCAGCGGGTTAGCCATAGAACCGAGTTCTTTCCCCCTCTTGCCCGTCCTAAGTTTGGCCGCCGTAAGAGGCGGTGCTGTCCGCGGCGCGAATAATAGTCTGAGCAGACTATGAATCGATTGGTCCCGCCCGAACTGGGAGGAGGGAAACTTTGCATGCGTGTCATATTTCCTTGACAATCGATCCGATCTTCAATACGATGCACCGCGTGTTTTTAGTACGGTTCATGTAGCATTCATTTCTAGCTCTCGGCTGGGGACTCATGCTGGGGAGCATAAGCGTCGAATTAATTTGTCTTGGGTGGTCTAATAAATGGATAAGAAGTTTTATACCTTCCTGATTTTTCCGGGTGCGCATGGGAATCTGCATAAGATCCGTCTTCCATTTTATGTAGTCCATATGGTGTTGGCGTTTAGTGTGGTGGGAATTATGACCATTGCTGCGCTGGCCAACAGTTATGCCCGGATGCTGCTGAAAGTCTCGAATTACAACAATCTTCGGACCGAGCGAGAAGCCCTTAAGACGCAGAACCGAAGCCTGGAAAACGCCGTAACCACAACGAACGCAAAGTTGGACTCTTTGCAATCATTGGCCACGGAAGTTGCTTTGACGTACGGTTTTGGCGAAGCCCGTCGTCCGCGCTTTCCGGAGGGGGTGCTGGCGCTCGCCACGCAGACCAATTCCACCCTCGAGTCCAGCTACCATGCTTCGCTTTACGCGTTCAACTTAATCAGGAATTTTTCCCCCCTTCCTTCCCGGCCACCTACGGCGCTAGGGATCTTGCCCAGCGCGGATTTGGGGCGAGAAACCATGCCCTCCATCTGGCCGGTTCGTGGGCAGATCTCGGCGGGTTTTGGCCAGCGCTTGGACCCTTTCAGTGGGGAAGGCGTTTTCCATTCTGGAGTGGATATTCGTAATCCGTACGGCACCCGAGTGGAGGCCGCCGGTGATGGCATCGTCCTGGAAGCGGGGTTCGATTCCGGCTACGGTAACGCGATCGTGTTGGATCACGGATTTGGGATGACGACCAAGTACGGGCATCTCAGCAAGATTCTTGTCGTCGTGGGCCAGGAAGTAAAACGCGGGCAGGTTATTGGCGCTGTGGGAATGACCGGCAAGGCGACGGGTCCACATCTGCACTACGAAGTGATGGTCAACGATACCCCCGTAAACCCAATGAAATATTTACACGAGTAACCTTGGACCTGCGCAAGTCGTCTTGAGGCTTTAGGTGTCCGTGAAAGGCGGCGCAGAAGCAACATTGCTACTGTATTAGGGTTGGCCGCGAGCCGAAGCCCGTGCGCAGGCGTGCCGGTTCCCGTAACTAAGAACAAGCAAAGGGGTTGGATGTCGAGAGGCAAGGTTGATGTTGGCGGGGGGGAAATCCCGGGAAGTCGGCATTTCAGCAGCCAAAGAAATTTACAGGTTTTCCTTGCAATTTGCCTGCCGATTAGTATAATAGTAAGTTTGCAGCGGCTGGCGTAGCTCAGCCGGTAGAGCATCTGATTTGTAATCAGAGGGTCGGGGGTTCGAATCCCTTCGCCAGCTCCAGTTTGAGTGAGGTCAGTCGCAAGAAATCTGGCAAGCGGTCGCCGGTCGGTAGATTCGGGAGCGGGTTTAGCAAATCTGGATTACTCAGAACTGCGCGGGCAAGCACGTATGTCCGCGCCCAATCGCATTCTTGACCCACTTGGCTCAAATGAATCCGGTCTTTGGGGCGAAGCGCAAGACTGTGCCCGGGCTTGCCAGGGTACGGAGAATGATAAAGCAGAGCGGACAGGTGGCTGAGTGGTCAAAAGCAGCAGACTGTAAATCTGCCGACCCCTGTGGTCTACGGAGGTTCGAACCCTCCCCTGTCCACCAAGAAAGCAGTTGTTAGTGATTAGTGGATAGTGGTTAGCGGCGGACGCGTGATGTGCATGGGGGGGTTGGCTAGCCACTGACCACTAACAACTAACCACTGCAAGAGGGGCGGGAGTAACTCAGTGGTAGAGTCACAGCCTTCCAAGCTGTTGGTCGCGGGTTCGATTCCCGTCTCCCGCTCCAGTTCGAAATTCGAAACTGGAAACTCGAAACTCGGTACCCCCGACGGTGAGAGGCGAATTTCGAGATTCGATTTTCGAGTTTCGCGCGCCTTCTAGCGCGAGGGGCCGATGTAGCTCAGTTGGTAGAGCACGTCCTTGGTAAGGACGGGGTCAGCGGTTCAATTCCGCTCATCGGCTCCAGAAATTGTTAGCTGTGAGGATGAACGAATGCTAAGCCCGGAGGTAATAACCAGGGCAAATGCGCACCTGGAATTGGGTGAAGGTTTCATAAGCTCGGCTGCGGTTTGCGACAGCTCTGCTGAGTATGAGATTCGAACCGCCTTTTCCCGTACGTATTACGCGCTATTTCATGTTTGCTACGCGCACTTGCTGGGCCGACAGATGGATCCTGTGGCTGTAGAGAAAATAGCCGACAGTCATGGTGAACTTCAATCAAAGATGCAAGCGTTGCTGGGGAAGTGGTTTGGCCGATTCCTCCAGCAGGCACGCGAGGATCGCCGCAACTCGGACTACAAGCCAGAATGGCCCGTCCCGGAGGCATTGGTCACAAGCAGCAAATTGAAGCGAGCAAAGACGCAGTTTTACTGGCTCTTCCACAGCACACGCAATAGTCTGCGTTAATGAGCAGAGATCGAGTTTAATGATGACAGTCGTTGACGTGGAACAATCCGTCCGAGGAGCGTTACAGGAAGCTGGCCTGCTCCAGTACCTGGACGAGGGTCAGACCCAATTCCTGGAGTTTCCCGACGGCTGGTTTGCCGAGATCGTGGTCAAGGACGGTTCTAAGTTGTCAGAGGTTGAGACGATTGTTGAAAGATACAAGGAACACCTTCGGCGTAACGACGCAGGCGATCTTGATGAGATTGTCCGACCTGTTTGGAGTATCGCCAAGATCGAGCGCGTGGGGCCGAGTGTTAGCTTTCCGGGGCTTGAGCCGGCCGTTCGCTTCGACGTCACCCTCCAGTCTGGCAGCCTTAGTTGCGACGTCCAGGTCGATCTTACTGAGGGAGCGCTCGCGTTGATACGTGAGAGGCTACATGAAACGAACGCCCCGGAAGATTCTGCCTTGCAAGAGATCGTCCGCGAGTTCGTGAACCTGGAGTTGTCACATGGTGGCGAGAGCTATTTGGATCCTCGCAGAGGCTCGCGCTTGGAACTTGGCGCTGCCGCATTCATGTATTTAATGGGGCATCGTGATCCGACCCGGCGACTTAAACAAGGGATTAACTCCGTGTTCGGTCGTATTTCGGAGGATGAAATCTGGGACGAGCTTAAGGGTTCGTGCGACAAACGCCGCGAGCGGGTTCGTTCATTCTTCGCTGCCCTTAAGCGCGCTGGGGTGGCAATGAGAGACTTTGAAAACGTGGTTCTTTATCTCGGCCAGCCCGAGCAGGGACCCGGGTCCGAGAGTGGTTTGCCGAGTGCGCTCAACCGGGAATTATTTTCGATGCTGCTCGACTTCGAGAAAGGCGAGCTGAAAAAATATTACGTGGAACAGGTTGAAAAAAGTTTAAAGGATTTTCCCGATTTGAAGATCGAAATCCTTTGACAAATTGAGGCGAGCACAACCATGGCCAAGGAAAAATTTGATCGATCGAAGCCGCACATGAATGTGGGGACGATTGGGCACATTGATCACGGGAAGACGACGTTGACGGCGGCGATCACCAAGGTTTTGGCGAAGGAGAACCCCAAGGTCAAGTTCCGGGCGTTTGATTCGATTGACAACGCACCGGAGGAGAAGGCGCGGGGGATCACGATCGCGATTGCGCACGTGGAGTACGAGACGAAGAACCGGCACTACGCGCACGTGGACTGCCCGGGGCACGCCGACTACATCAAGAACATGATCACCGGGGCGGCGCAGATGGACGGAGCGATCCTGGTGGTGGCGGCGACGGACGGGCCGATGCCGCAGACACGCGAGCACGTGCTGCTGGCGCGCCAGGTGAACGTGCCTTGGATCGTGGTGTACATGAACAAGTGCGACGCGGTGGAGGACGAGGAGTTGCTGGAGCTGGTGGAAGTGGAAGTGCGGGAACTGCTGTCGAAGTACCAGTTCCCTGGGGACAAGATTCCGGTGATTCGGGGCTCGGCGCTGAAGGCGCTGGAAGGGGATGCGAAGTGGGAGAAGTCGATCCACGAGCTGATGGACGCGGTGGACAGCTATATCCCGATGCCGGAGCGGCAGATTGACAAGCCGTTCCTGATGCCGGTGGAAGACATTTTCTCGATCTCGGGACGAGGCACGGTGGTGACGGGGCGGGTGGAGCGCGGCAAGGTGAAAATCCAGGAAGAAATCGAGATCGTAGGATTGCGGCCGGAGCCGTTCAAGCGGGTGGTGACGGGCGTGGAGATGTTCAAGAAGTTGCTGGACGAAGGGCAGGCGGGGGACAACATCGGGGTGCTGTTGCGGGGAACGGAAAAGGACGACGTGGAGCGCGGCATGGTGCTGGCGAAGCCGGGGTCGATCACGCCGCACACCAAGTTTAACGGCTCGGTGTATATCTTGACCAAGGAAGAAGGGGGACGGCACACGCCGTTCTTCAACGGCTACCGTCCGCAGTTCTACTTCCGGACGACGGACGTGACCGGGGTGGCGACGCTGCCGGCGGGGACGGAAATGGTGATGCCGGGAGACAACGTGAGCTTGGAGATCGAACTGATCACGCCGATCGCCATGGAGAAAGGGCTGCGCTTCGCCATCCGCGAGGGCGGCCACACGGTCGGCGCCGGAACCGTCGCCGAAATTTTGAAATAGAGCTTTCAGCTATCAGCTCTCAGCTAGAACATCGGCTGATAGCTTTTTGCTGATGGCTGATGGGTGAGAGCTGAGAGAGCGATGCGCGAAATTATTACCTTGCAATGCGGTGACTGCAAAAACCGCAACTATACTTCGACGAAGAACAAGAAGAAGAATCAGGACCGTTTGGAGCTGAAGAAGTTTTGCCCCGCGTGCCGCCACCATACGGTCCATAAGGAAGTGAAGTAGTGCGGGTGCTAGGTGCCAGGGACTGGGGACTGGGGAAAAGCCAAAGCGTTCACGATTATCTTCCGTGCGCTTCCCCCAGCACCTAGGCCCCAGCGCCCAGCCCCAGGTTCTTAGGGGCGTCAGATTAACGGCTAATCTGCCGGTCTCCAAAACCGGTCATGGGGGTTCAAATCCCTCCGCCCCTGCCAGATTCTTGGGTGTGAGGATTCCCTTGGGCGAGCGATGAACCGCTCGTCTGGATCGAGAGCGACATGGGTAATGAAGCCAGAGGTGAAAGCAGCGCGTTGCAGGTCCCTTTGGAGCACGCCAAGGGAGCTTGGCAGCAATTCCGCCACTACGTCTCCGAGGTGAAGATTGAAACCAAGCGCGTGACTTGGCCTGGCAAACAGGAAATTTACGGTACCACGGTGATGGTGGTCTTGACGACATTTCTTTTCGGGATTTATTTCGCCCTCTGTGATATGGCTTTTAAGCGAGCCATGGGAAGCCTGCTGAACTATCTCTTGCACCGTGGGTGAGGCAAAATTTCCACAAGTTAGGTGAGAAATTGGCGGAACAAGAACTCAACATTGGAAAGACGAGCATGGCAAAGAGCTGGTACATCCTCCACACCTACTCCGGGTTCGAGAAGAAGGTTGCGGAGACCCTGAAAAGCCGGATTGACGCCGAAGGTCTGACCGAGCAGTTCGGAGAGATCATGGTCCCCACGGAAGACGTCATCGAGATGCGGCAGGGGAAGAAAGTGGTCACGCCCAAACTATTTTATCCGGGTTATGTGCTGGTGGAGATGGAAATGAACGACAACACCTGGCACATGGTGCGCTCCACCCCGCGCGTCACGGGGTTTGTGGGTTCCGGTCAGCGGCCCAGCCCTTTGAGCTCCGAGGAAGTTGACCGGATTGTCCATCGCGTGGAAGTGGCGGCCGAACATCCCAAGCCCAAGCTCAAATTTGACCGGGGCGAGAACGTCAAGATTACCGACGGCCCATTCAAGGACTTCAATGGTATGGTGGACGAGATCAACGAGGACCGCTCCACTTTGCGCGTGATGGTGACCATCTTTGGCCGCGCGACGCCCGTGGAGCTGGATTTCTACCAGGTGGAGAAGATTTAAGAGCGGAAACTAGAAATTAGAAACTCGCAAATGGAAACCCTCGTGCATTTTGGATTGCGGAGTTTCCAGTTTGCAAATTCCAGTTTCTTATGGAGACAAGAGCATGGCAAAACGCGTAACCGCTATGGTGAAGCTTCAGATTCCCGCGGGGAAAGCCACCCCCGCGCCGCCCGTGGGGCCGGCCTTGGGCCAGCACGGCGTGAACATCATGGACTTCTGCAAGTCCTTCAACGCCAAGACCTCCGCGAAGGATCAGGAAGGCTTGATCATCCCCGTGGTCATCACGGTCTACCACGACCGCAGTTTCACCTTTGTCACCAAGACTCCTCCTGCTGCCGTCCTGCTGAAGCGCGCGGCGGGAATTGCCAAGGGTTCCGGGGAGCCCAACCGCAACAAGGTTGGAAAAGTTACCCTGAAGCAGGTTGAAGAGATCGCCAAGCTGAAGTTGCCCGACCTGAATGCTCGAGATTTGGCGGCAGCGGTCGCCACCATCAAGGGCACGGCGCGCAGCATTGGGATTGACGTCGCGGCCTGAACGAAACTCGAAATTCGAAACTCGAAAATCGCCGTCCAGTAAGCCTGGTTAGGAATTTCGATTTTCGAGTCTCAAAGGAACGGCATGAGGCCGCCGTTACAAGATGCAGAGCCGCGGTGCAGGAAGCCGAGTTTCGATTTTCGAAAGGGAGTTGCTGGAATGGCTAAGGCTGGAAAGAAGTATGAAGCGTCCGCCAAGCTGGTTGACAAACCCGCTTACACGCTGGCGGATGCCATGCCGTTACTCAAAAAGGCGGCCTTTGCGAAGTTCGATGAGACGGTGGAAGTCGCCATGCGTTTGGGAGTTGATCCCAAGCACGCGGACCAGATGGTGCGGGGAACGGTGGTTCTGCCGCACGGGCTGGGAAAGTCCAAGCGCGTGATAGTGATCGCTTCCGGCGACAAGGTGCGCGAGGGCCGGGAAGCAGGCGCGGATGAATCCGGCGGGGACGATATCGTGCAGCGGATACAAGGCGGCTGGATGGACTTTGATGCCGTCGTCGCCACCCCCGACATGATGAAATCCGTCGGACGGCTGGGCAAGGTGCTGGGCCCGCGCGGGCTGATGCCCAACCCCAAGACGGGGACGGTCACGCTGGATGTGGCGAAGGCCGTCCGGGAAGTGAAGGCTGGCAAAGTGGAATTCCGCGTTGACAAGACAGGCATTATCCACTGCCCGGTGGGCAAAGTCTCTTTTGAGGCCGGCAAGCTGGCGGAAAACGCCAGTGCGTTGATTTCCAGCGTCATTAAAGCCAAGCCCGCGTCCGCAAAGGGAAAGTACGTTAGGAGCATCGTGATTTCATCCACGATGGGGCCTGGCCTCGCGATTAGTCTGGATTCCGTGGAAGCAGCGTAAGTAATAAAGCTAGAAGTTAGGAGTTAGAAGTTAGAAGACAGGGGGCAGGAGTCAGGCGAAAGGCGTATTCATTCTAACTCCTAGCTTCCAACTTCGAACTCCTCTCTAAGGAGTAGGCATGGATCGGGATGAAAAGAAGAAGAATGCGGAAGAGCTCCACGAGGAGCTGAAGAAAGCACGGGGCATTATCCTTTCGGGGTTCCAGGGGATCACGGTGGCCCAGGATTTTCAACTGCGCAGGAAGATTGCCGGGACGGGCGCGCGATACAAGGTGGTGAAGAACAGCCTGATTGAGCGGGCGGCCAAAGGGACATCCGCCGAGGCGATTGCCAAAGCGCTGGCGGGAACAACCTCCGTGGCCTTGACCGAAACCGACCCTGTGGCGCTGGCGAAAGCGTTAACGGAGTACGCCAAGGAAAACCCTATCCTGACCTTTAAGTGCGGGGTGGTGGAAGGAAGGGTTGTATCCCTGGCCGACTTAAGCGCCATCGCCACCTTGCCTCCCAGGGAGCAAGTGCTTGCCAAAGTTTTGTTCTTGTTCAATTCACCGGCGCAACGGGTGGCCTCAACGCTGTCCGGCGTGGCTCGCAACCTCGCTTATGTTATTTCGCAGGCGGTTAAAGAGAAGAAGTTCCAAGAAACAGCTCACAGCTAGCAGCCGACAGCTCACAGTTGAAGGCCTGTTTGTCTGTGGGCTGTTAGCTGTCAGCTATCAGCTACATTAAAGAGGAGAATCTAGCATGTCGGAACGGGTAGAGAAGATCGTTGAAGAAGTGAAGAATTTAACCCTGCTTGAGGCTGCTGAGCTCGTCAAGCGGCTCGAAGAGGTATTGGGTGTGTCCGCGGCAGCGGCAGCTCCCGTGGTAGTGGCGGGAGCGGGTGCGGCCGGCGCCGCCGCTGCTGCACCGGTTGAGGAGCAGACGGAGTTTGCGGTAATCCTGACTGCCATCGGCGCCAACAAGATCAATGTCATCAAGGCTGTCCGCGAAGTCACCAGCCTCGGCCTGAAAGAGGCCAAGGACCTGGTGGATGGCGCTCCCAAGCCCATTAAAGAGGGCGTCTCCAAAGAAGAAGCGGAGACCATCAAGAAAAAGTTTACCGAAGCTGGCGCTACCGTAGAAGTGAAATAATCGTCCTCCCGCCAGGCCTCAGGGAAGAAGGGGTTGAACGCATACTTCCCCTGGGGGAGATTACCTGGTGGCAAGGCCCTCACTCTTGTACAGTGACGAGTGAATCGTGACGAGTGACGAGCAGAAAGAACGACCGCAGTTTCGCCATTTGGCTTCCCACTGTTCACTTGTCACTTGTCACTGCTTTATCGTGGCACGGATTGACCCATGGACTGCTGGGCCATCGGGGTGATTCGATTGCATCCTCACAGGCGAAGTGTGCATCCAAATCATTAAGGGGCGCGTGTCACTATTTTCCGAGCGGCTTTTGAAATTTCAAGCAAGGAGCAAAAGGAATGCCTAACGGCGGGAACGGCGCTGTGCGTCAGCGCATTAATTTCTCCAAAATACCGACGGTCATCAAGATTCCCAATCTCATCGAGGTCCAGCGGCGCTCTTACGAACGCTTCCTCCAGATGAACCTTCTGCCTTCGGAGCGGGAGGACGTGGGGCTGCAAGCGGTCTTCAATTCTGTCTTCCCCATCACGGATTTCCGTGGCATCGCGCAATTGGATTTCGTGGATTACTCGATCGGCAATTGGGAGTGCAAATGCGGAAGCCTGAAGGGGCTCCACCACCTGCGCAGCACCTGTAAGAACTGCGGGCACACGGTTATCACCGATCCCTTCAAGGTGGGCGAGGTCCTGTGCACCAAGTGCGGCACCTTCAATAAGAATGTGGTGACTTTCTGCAACAAGTGCGGCGACCCCGTGGCGCTTCAGTTGAAGTACGACGTGACGGAATGCCAAGAGCGCGGCATGACCTTCGCGGCGCCCCTTAAAGTTACCATCCGCCTTACACTCTATGACAAAGACAGTGATACCGGCCACAAGAGCATTCGCGATATCAAAGAACAGGAAGTTTACTTCGGTGAAATTCCCCTGATGACTGAAAACGGGACGTTCATCATCAACGGGACGGAACGTGTTATCGTCAGCCAATTGCACCGTTCGCCGGGAGTCTTTTTCGAGGCGAATTCTCAGAAGACTTACTTCCTCGGGAAAATCATCCCTTATCGCGGCTCGTGGGTGGAGTTTGAGTACGACACCAAGAATCTTCTCTACGTCCGGATTGACCGCAAGCGCAAATTTCTGGCCACCATTTTTCTGCGGGCGCTGGGACTGAAGAACGACGCCGAAATCGTCAAGGCCTTTTACCAAATCGAGAGAATCTCACTCAAGGATCGCAAGCTGTTCTGGGGGGTTTCGACGGGACTGGTTAACAACCGGATCTCCAAGAGCATCGATCACCCCCGCACGCATGAAGCGCTGGTGCCGGCCGGACGAAAGATTTCGGCCGCGGCCTTCAAGGAAATCCAAAAGGCCAAGATCACCCAGGTGGAAGTGGCCTCCCACGATCTGGAAGGGGCCTTCACCGCTACCGACATCGTTGACCCCGCCACGGGAGAGGTGCTGCTCGAAGCGAACAATGAAATCAGCTCGAACGTCCTCAACACCATTCAGGATTCCGCCATTGAGGAATTGCAGGTGTTCTTCCCCGAACGGGACGATTCCGGTGTGGTCATGGCTCAGACCTTGAAGCGCGACACCTTGAAGACACCGCAGGAAGCGCTGATCGAGATGTATCGCAAAATGCGCCCGGGTGACCCCCCGACGCTGGAAACCGCCACCTCGCTGTTCAACGGAATGTTCTTCGATCCTCGCAAGTACGATTTTTCCCGCGTGGGGCGGCTCAAATTCAATATCAAGCTGGGTTACTACTCCAAGCTCAAGGTTCGCCTGGACGACAAGTCCCAGGAATTTGAGATTGAAGACGCCCGGAATTTCCCCGCCGCTAATTTTTACGTTGTGGTGGATGAGGAAAAGATGTTTGTGGGCAAGCGGGAAGGGAATATCTGCTCCGAGGTCGTCCGCGCCTGCGAAGGCACGCTGGCCACCGATCATTCCGAGCACTCGCCGGTGCAGTTGCCGCTCGATAAGCGGACCCTGGAGCCGGAAGACTTTTACTCGGCCATCCGCTACCTGCTGACCCTGAAGAAAAACCCCGGCGGCATCTATTCCGTGGATGACATCGATCACCTGGGGAATCGCCGCGTTCGCGCCGTCGGCGAATTGATTGAAAACCAGTTCCGCCTCGGCTTGGTCCGCATGGAGCGGGCCATTAAAGAGAAGATGTCGGTTTACCAGGAAATGTCCACCGCCATGCCGCACGACCTCATCAACGCCAAACCGGTCATGGCGGCGATCCGTGAATTCTTCGGATCTTCACAGCTTTCCCAGTTCATGGATCAGACCAACCCGCTCTCCGAGATTACCCACAAGCGGCGGCTTTCCGCCCTGGGGCCGGGCGGTCTTTCCCGCGAGCGCGCTGGTTTCGAAGTGCGCGACGTTCACCCCACGCACTACGGGCGCATCTGCCCCATCGAGACGCCGGAAGGTCCCAACATCGGCTTGATCTCTTCGCTTTCGTGTTACGCGCAGATCAACGAATATGGATTCATCGAAAGCCCCTACCGCAAGGTTCGGGGCGGTCGCATCGTTGATTACGTCACCGTGACGCACGGTGGCGATGGGCCTTGGAAAGTGGGCGAACACGTGGAATCGGGCATCGTGGACAAAACCAACGAAGAGCTGCGAGAGAAAAAGCGCAAGCTGGTGGAACACGAACCGTTCTCCTTCTACCAGTCGGCGTGGGAAGAGGACCAGTACGTGATCGCCCAGGCCAACGTGGGCGTTGACGACAAAGGCCGCATCATTCACGAATTGGTCAACGCGCGGCAAGCCGGGAACTTTGTGCTCAAGCACCGCGATGAGATCGATTACATTGACGTCAGCCCCAAGCAACTGGTCAGCGTGGCGGCTTCCCTGATCCCGTTCCTCGAGAACGACGACGCCAACCGCGCGCTGATGGGCTCCAACATGCAGCGGCAATCGGTGCCCCTATTGCGGGCGCAATCGCCTCTGGTGGGCACGGGTATGGAAGAAGTCACGGCGCGCGATTCCGGCGCCGTGGTCATCTGCCGCCGCAACGGCGTGGTGGATGGCGTGGACAGCGAACGCATCATCGTGCGCGTCGAGGGCGACGGCCACAGCGGGCAACTCTCCCGCGAAGTGGGCGCGGACATCTATCAGCTCATCAAGTTCCGCCGCTCCAATCAGAATACCTGCATCAACCAGAAGCCCGTGGTCCACAAGGGGCAGCGGGTTCATGCCGGTCAGGTCCTGGCCGATGGCCCTTGCACCGATCACGGCGAGTTGGCCCTTGGCCGCAACGTGCTGGTGGCTTTCATGCCTTGGCGCGGTTACAACTTTGAAGACGCTATCCTGGTCAGCGAAAAACTGGTGAAGGAGGATTCCTATACTTCGATCCACATTGAGGAATTCGAGATCGAATCCCGTGACACCAAGTTGGGACCGGAAGAAATTACCCGCGACATTCCCAACCTTTCCGAATCCCTGTTGAAAGACCTGGATGAGAGCGGCGTCATCCGCATCGGCGCTTACGTCAAGCCGGGCGATATTCTGGTGGGCAAGGTCACGCCCAAGGGCGAGACGCAACTGACCCCCGAAGAAAAACTGCTGCGGGCGATCTTCGGCGAAAAGGCCGGAGACGTCCGCGACGCTTCCCTGACCTGTCCTCCCGGCATTGAAGGCATCGTGGTGGACGTGAAGATCTTTTCGCGCAAGGGCGCGGATAAGGATGAACGCGCCAGGAACATCGAAGGTCTGCAGGTGACCCGTCTGGAGAAGAACCTGAACGATGAAATCCGTATTCTCCAGGATGAGCGTTTGAAGCGCCTCTGCGCGTTGCTGGAAGGGGAAGAGCTTCTGGCGGACCTGCACGACGAAAAAACCAACAAGCGGTTGATTACGAAGGGCACCAAGCTCACCCGCGATGTTCTCGCCCGCGTCACCACGCGCAATCTGAAGCGGATGAGGATCGCCAAGAAGGACCCGACCCTGATCGAGAAGATCGATGAAATTGAAGAGATGACTTCGCGGCAAATCGATATCCTGCGGAAGATCACCGACGAGAAGATTCAAAAGCTTAAGAAGGGCGACGAACTTCCGCCCGGAGTCATTAAGCTGGTTAAAGTCTATATCGCCATGAAGCGCAAACTCTCGGTCGGCGATAAGATGGCCGGACGGCACGGGAACAAGGGCGTGATCGCCCGCATCCTCCCGGAGGAAGATATGCCTTACATGCCGGATGGCACTCCGGTGGAAGTGGTGCTGAATCCGCTGGGCGTCCCCTCCCGCATGAATGTGGGCCAGATTCTGGAGACGCACCTCGGCTGGGCGGCAAAGGAGTTGGGCACCAGAATTCGCCAGCTCCTCTCCACGGAAACTCGCGCCGAACTGCTGCGCAAAGAGTTGAAAAGCCTTTTCCGCAACAACCCCCTGGTGGCGGCGCTGGACACCATGGAGGACGAACAGGTTCTCGATCAAGCCAGCACGCTACTGAATGGTGTCGCCTTTGCCACCCCCGTGTTCGACGGCGCCACGGAAAAGGAAATCAAGGAATTCCTGGAAAAGGCGGGCCTGCCGCTTTCCGGCAAGATCAATCTTTACGACGGGATGACCGGGGAGAAGTTCGAGCAACCGGTTACCGTCGGCTACATTTACATGCTCAAGCTCTCGCACTTGGTTGACGACAAGATCCACGCCCGGTCGATCGGGCCTTACTCCCTCATCACTCAGCAACCCCTCGGAGGTAAGGCGCAGTTCGGCGGCCAGCGGTTCGGCGAAATGGAAGTATGGGCCCTGGAAGCTTATGGCGCAGCATACATTTTACAGGAACTCCTCACGGCAAAATCCGATGATGTATACGGGCGCGCCAAGATCTATGAAGCCATCGTCAAAGGCGAGGCCGCCATTGAACCCGGCGTGCCGGAGTCGTTCAACGTACTGGTGCGGGAGTTGCAGAGCCTTTGCCTTGACGTGGAATTAATCAAAAAGCCCAAGGAACAACTCGCGCCGGTGAGCGCTGAGTAGAAAGTGAGATCCGCCGGGCTCGCGCCGCGCCGCACACCGCGCCGGTGCCCCGGGGGCGCAGTCTCGACAAAATTTCTTCTCTCCTTTGAAGGAGGAAACCTTGTTCCGAAGCAGCCCTTATGATCGTGTAAGCCTGATCGGTGAGTTTGACGCCATCCGCATCAGCCTGGCGTCGCCGGAGAAGATCCGGTCCTGGTCGCATGGTGAAGTGACCAAACCTGAAACCATCAATTACCGCACCTTTAAACCGGAGCGTGACGGCCTGTTTTGCGCCCGCATTTTTGGCCCGGTCACCGACTGGGAATGCTTGTGCGGTAAGTACAAACGCATGAAGCATCGCGGCGTGATCTGCGACAAATGCGGCGTCGAGGTGACCCTTTCCAAGGTTCGCCGCGAGCGCATGGGGCACATCGAGCTGGCTTCCCCCTGCTCGCATGTCTGGTTCTTTAAAGGCCTCCCCAGCCGCATCGGCCACCTGCTGGATATCTCGCTCCGCGACCTCGAGCGCGTCCTGTATTTTGAAAACTACGTCGTCGTCGATCCTGGTGAAGCTCCCCTGAAAGAGAAAGAGCTGCTCACCGAGGAGCGCTACCGGCAACTTCAGCAGGAATTCCCCGGAAAGTTCCGCGCGGCGATGGGCGCGGAAGCCATCAAGGAACTGCTGAAGCAGGTTGACATCGACACGCTGGCGGATGATTTGCGCGAGAAAATGAAAAGTGACCCGTCGCAGCAGAAGCGGGTGAAGTATGCCAAGCGCCTGAAGGTCCTGGATGCGTTTCGCAAGTCGGGGAATAAGCCGGAGTGGATGATTCTCGACGTCATCCCGGTGATCCCGCCCGAACTGCGCCCGCTCGTGCCCCTCGACGGCGGCCGCTTTGCGACTTCCGATTTGAATGACCTCTATCGCCGCGTCATCAATCGCAACAACCGTCTCAAGAAGCTGATTGAGCTGCACGCGCCGGATGTGATCGTCCGCAACGAAAAGCGCATGTTGCAGGAAGCTGTGGACGCGCTGTTTGACAACGGCCGGCGGGGCCGCGTGCTGCGCGGAGCCAACAACCGCCCGCTCAAGTCCCTGTCGGACACGCTGAAAGGCAAGCAGGGACGCTTCCGCCAGAACCTGCTGGGAAAACGCGTCGACTACTCCGGCCGTTCCGTGATCGTCGTAGGTCCGGAGCAGAAATTGCACCAATGCGGTTTGCCTAAAAAGATGGCGCTCGAGCTCTTCAAGCCCTTCATCTATCACCGCCTCGAGCAGGCAGGCCACTGCACCACCATCAAGGCGGCAAAAGAAATGGTGGAGCGCCAGGAATCGGTGGTCTGGGATATTCTTGAAGAAGTCATCAAGGACCACCCCGTGCTTCTGAACCGCGCTCCCACGCTGCACCGGTTGGGCATCCAAGCCTTCGAGCCGGTGCTGGTGGAAGGCAAAGCCATCAAGATCCATCCCCTGGTCTGCACGGCGTTCAACGCTGACTTTGACGGCGATCAGATGGCCGTGCACATTCCGCTTTCACCCGAAGCACAAATCGAGGCGTCGGTGCTGATGTTGTCGGCGAATAACATTCTTTCGCCGGCCAATGGACAGCCGCTCGCTGTCCCCACCCAGGACATCGTGCTGGGTGTCTACTATCTGACCAAGGACAAGCGCGGGGCCAAGGGTGATGGCCGCGCCTTTGCCAATTCGGATGATGTTCTGCTGGCCTTGGAGGCGGGCGAGGTTGAAACCCTGACTCCTATCCGCCTGCGTTACACCGGGCGCGTGATCGACTTGACCACGGCCTACGATGATCAGGACGTGCTGCACACGGAGCCCATCACCATCAAGAGCCAGTTCATTAACACCACGGTGGGCCGGGTGATTTTCAACGACCACCTGCCCAAGGGGATGCCCTACGTCAACGGTTTGCTCCGCAAGAAAGGCCTGGGCGCGCTGGTGAACTACTGCTACCTGCGCTTCGGGCTGGAAACCACGGTGGCGATGCTGGACGGCGTGAAGACCCTGGGCTTTCTGTACGCCACCAAGGCGGGAATCTCCATCGGCATTGACGACCTGGTGGTGCCGCAAAGCAAGGCAGCTTTGGTGACGGCTGCGGAAAAAGAAGTCATCGAGGTTGAGAAGCAGTACCAGGAAGGCGCCATCACCCACGGCGAACGTTACAACAAGGTGATTGCGATCTGGTCGAACGTTACGGACGACGTGGCCAACGAGATGTTCCAGGTGATGGAGAAGCAAGACACCACCGGCCAGATGAATCCCATTTACATCATGGCGGACTCCGGCGCGCGCGGTTCGAAGCAGCAAATCCGCCAGCTCTCCGGCATGCGCGGCCTGATGGCGAAGCCCTCCGGGGAAATTATTGAGACCCCCATTACCGCGAATTTCCGCGAAGGCCTGAACGTGTTGCAGTACTTCATCTCCACGCACGGCGCGCGCAAAGGCCTGGCGGACACGGCTCTTAAGACCGCGGATTCGGGCTACCTTACCCGCCGGCTGGTGGACGTGGCGCAGGATGTGATCATTTCGGAGTTCGATTGCGGCACGCTGGACGGAATCTATGTGGAGCCCATCGTAGAGGCTGGAGAAGTGGTGGAACCGCTCCGCGATCGCATTGTGGGGCGAGTTTCGCTGGAGCAGATTCGCGATTACGAAGGCAATGTGATTGTGGATGTCAACCAGGAGATTAATGAGGACCTGGCGGCGGCCATCCAGGCGGCCGGCATCGAGCGCGTGAAGATTCGCTCGGTGTTGACTTGCGAATCGCGGCGCGGCGTTTGCGTGCGCTGCTACGGGCGCAACCTGGCCACCGGGCGGGTGGTGGAAATGGGTGAGGCGGTGGGAGTGATTGCCGCGCAGTCCATCGGCGAGCCAGGCACACAGCTTACCATGCGGACCTTTCACATCGGCGGCACGGCCAGCCGTATTTCCGAACAGAGCACTCTGGAGGCCAAGAACAACGGCTTCCTGAAGTACCACAGCATTCAGACCGTTATGAACCGCGAAGGCGCCCACGTGGTCATGAATCGCAATGGCGCCGTGGCCATCGTGGACGACAAGGGCCGCGAGCGCGAGCGCTACTCGGTGGTGTACGGCGCCCGCATCAAGGTGGCGGAGGGCTCCCCGGTGAAAATGGGCGAGATCATCGTCGAGTGGGATCCTTACACGTTTTCGATCCTTACCGAAGTCGCCGGGACCGCGCAGTTCAAGGACCTCGAGGCCGGAGTCACCGTGCAGGAGCAGGTGGATGAAGTCACCGGCTTGTCGCAATGGGTGGTGAAGGAAGCGCCGGAGGAGAAGTATCAGCCGCAAATCGTCATCCGCAACGAAAAGAAAGGCACCAAGAAGTACTTGATGCCCTCGCGTGCCCATTTGATGGTTCAAGAGGGCGACGAAGTGAGCCCGGGCGATGTCCTGGCCAAGATCCCGCGTGAAACCACCAAAACCAAGGACATCACCGGTGGTCTGCCGCGCGTGGTCGAGCTCTTTGAAGCCCGCAAGCCTCACGAGCCCGCGGTGATCACGGAAATCGACGGCGTGGTTCGTTATGCCGACGTGGTCAAAGGCCAGCGTAAGATTCTGGTGGTCCCGGATAAGGGCGAGACCAAGGAATACTTGCTCCCGCGTGGCGTACACGTTTCCGTGCAGGAAGGTGAGCGCGTGAAGGCGGGTGAGCCACTCATGGATGGCCCGCGCAATCCCCACGATATTCTGGCGGTCCTGGGCGAGAAAGAACTTCAGAAGTATCTCGTGGATGAAATCCAGGAAGTCTACCGGTTGCAGGGCGTGAATATCAATGACAAGCACATCGAAGTGATTGTGCGCCAGATGATGCGTTGGGTGAAGGTGGAAGAGGTGGGCGACACGGAATTCCTGCTCGACGAGCAAGTGGACAAGTTTAAATTCCGCGAGGAGAACGACCGCGCCAAGGCCAAGGACGGCAAGGCGTCCACGGGGCGGCCGTTGCTGCTCGGAATTACCAAGGCGTCGCTGGCTACCGATTCCTTCATTTCAGCCGCGTCGTTCCAGGAGACGACGCGCGTCCTCACGGAAGCCTCCATCCGCGGCGCCGTGGACCATCTCCGCGGCCTGAAGGAAAACGTCATCATGGGCCGGCTGATTCCGGCCGGTACCGGCTTGGAATTCTACCGGAACTTCAAGCTGCTCACGGAAGCGGAGCCGCCGCAGCCGGAAGCTGGAACTCTTCCCGCCCCGACAGAGCCTGTTATCCCCACGGCGCCCGGTGCAGCCGTGGAACTGGCGGACGAGGACGAGGCGAGAACGCAGTAAAGAAACGCAAGGTGTCAGGTGCCAGGTGTCAGCAGAGCAAGAGACTGATACTTGGCCCCTGACATCTGTTCACCACGCCGCCCTCATAGCAAGAAAAGCGCAAAAAGATTAAAGATGCCTCAGTGCGCTTTGTAATTCCCTCCAGCCCTTTTCCCAGATCTAATTCATGACTGCAAAGCTCTCACTATTTGATTGGTTTCCTGCATGCTGCTAGACTCATCGCGGTGTCAAAACACCGAAGGCGGCAATCTTAAGACGAATTCAGGAAGTACTTACATGCATATTGCCACACAGACCTCCGTTCCAAGCGCAAGAGTGGAAGGTGGGGGGCTTTACGTAGGCGTGGATGGGTGTAAGGCTGGATGGCTATATTTCATGGTTGACCTCCACAATTACGAAACTGACTTCCGCATTTTGCCGCACTTCGCCGATGTGATTATCGATTTCAAATGTGCGGATGTCGTCGCAGTAGACATCCCCATAGGACTTACCGAAAGGGGGGCGAGAGCGTGTGACATCGAGGCCCGCAAGCGGTTAGGAAAGCCGCGGAGCAACAGCGTCTTCCCGGCTCCGATCCGGCCGATCCTGCGCGCCACCACCTATGAGAAGGCATGCCAGAAAAGTCTCAGGGCCGACGGAAAGAAGATTTCCAAACAGGCTTTTGGCATTCTGTCCAAGGTGCGGGAGGTGGATCAAGTCACAAGTCCCGGACTACAAAATTGGGTTTATGAGGTTCATCCTGAACTTTGCTTTTGGGCACTCAATGATGGTAAGGCGATGCAATTCGGTAAGCTTTCCATAAGCGGCAGGAGCGAACGCCTAAAATTATTATCAAAATTGTACCCACAAATTCCAACGCACCTGGATCAATTGGACAGAAGTCTGGCAGGGCCTGATGATCTTCTTGACGCTGCCGTGGCCGCCTGGTCCGCCGTGCGCATCGGCCAGAAACAGGCCGTTCACCTCCCGGAGAAGCCTATGTTCGATCGTATAGGTTTGCGGATGGAAATTTTCTATTGACCCACATGGCTAACTCAACGAAAATCCGCCGGCCTTGTATTTGGTATCCTGAGCACCCGCCGGCGATATATATTTACATAGTGTAAATATACCCAATGCGCTATACTTGGCAGGAGGAGAAAAATCGCCGCAATATCGCAATGCACGCCGTTTCATTTGAAGATGCGGTCCGAATTTTCGAGGGGCCGACAGTTGAGAAGATCGATGACCGCTTCGACTATGGCGAAATCAGGGTTTATGCCATAGGCGTTGTAAACGGCCTGGAAATCACGGTGGTTTTCACAGACAGAAATAATGACGAAAGACGGATCATCTCGGCATGGAGATCGGAAGCGCACGAGAGACGCGCCTATTGGCGATACGTCGCGTGGTAAGCGTGGGGCCGGCACAGACTGGAGCCGCCTACGCCGCATGACCGATGCCGAAATACGAAAGGGCATCGTGTCTGACCCCGACGCACGCGCCACCGATGTGGAATTCTGGAAGAGGGCCAAACTCGTTTGGCCCAGCCGAAAAGCCGTTGTCACCATGCGTCTGGACAGCGATTTGCTGGCATGGTTCCGCCAGCAGCGCGGCTACCAAACTCGAATTAACGCCATCCTACGCGCCTATATGAATGCCCAAGCTGGTCATCGCCGGCAAGCGCAGAATACTTGAAGGTTAGCTTACCCCGAATCCTCCTGCCTGCTCAAACGCATCGGCCACTCGCAGCAGGCGCGCCTCGTCGAAGTGCTTGGCGAGGATTTGCATGCCCACCGGAAGGCGTGGCTCGCTTGCGGTCTTGCCGCAGGGGACGCTGATTCCGGGGATGCCGGCCAGGCTGGCGGTGACGGTATAGATGTCGGCAAGGTACATCTGGAGGGGGTCGTCCACCCGTTCGCCGAGCTTGAAGGGCGGAATAGGGGACGTGGGAGTAACGATAACGTCAACTTCGTCGAAGGCCTCGACGAAGTCGCGGGTAATGAGGGTGCGCACCTTCTGGGCTTTCAAATAGTAGGCGTCATAATACCCGGAACTTAATACGTAAGTTCCCAGCATGATGCGCCGCTTCACTTCGGCCCCGAAGCCGAGGTTGCGCGACTTCCGGTACATGTCGCGCAAATCTTCGTATTGGGCAGACCGGAATCCATAGCGCACGCCATCGTAGCGGGCGAGGTTTGAACTGGCTTCAGCCGTGCAAATGATGTAATAGCACCCGATGGCATAGTCGGTATGCGGCAAGCTGATGGGCACGATTTCGCAACCGAGCTTGCTGAACAGGTCGATGCCCTTCTGGATGTTGCCGCCGATTTCGGCGTTCAATCCCTTGAGGTACTCTGTCGGGACCCCCACGCGGATCCCCCGAACATCGCCGCTCAGCGCGCCTACGTAATCGTCCACGGGCAAAGCCGCGCATGTGGAATCCAGAGGGTCGCGCCCGGCAATGGTTTGCAACACCAACGCCACATCACGCACGGAGCGTCCAAACGGCCCGATATGGTCGAGGGAAGAGGCGAACGCCACCAAACCATAGCGGGAAACTCGGCCGTAGGTTCCCATCATGCCCACAATGTCGCAGAACGCTGAGGGTTGCCGAATGGAGCCGCCGGTGTCCGATCCCAGGGCGACGGTGGCAAAACTGGCAGCCACGGCGGCGGCCGAACCACCGCTTGATCCTCCGGGCACGCGAGTCAGATCGCGGGGATTGTGAGTGGGATAGAAACTGGAGTTTTCCGTCGAGGATCCCATGGCGAATTCATCGCAATTCGTCTTGCCGAGGATGACAGCTCCTGCACCCTCTAGCCTTTCGACCGCAGTGGCGTCGTAAGGCGCGACGAAATTCTCCAGGATGCGAGACGCACAGGTGGTGCGGGTTCCGCGGGTCAGGATGACATCCTTAACCGCAACTGGCACGCCGGCCAGGGGGGCGAGTGTTTTGCCGGCAGCAATTTCCTCATCCACCTTTCTTGCCTGCGCCATGGCCCGCTCTGGGCACAAGCGAAGGTAGGCGCGGACTTCGTTGTCGTTCTGTTCAATGCGCGCCAGGTGGGCCTGGGCGATATCGACAGCCGTCGCCTGCCGGGTCCCCAGAAGCTCATGTATTTGGCTGATCGTTAGAGTGGTGAAATCCATTGTGCGTTAATAGCCCCTGCCATCTCCATCTTGGATTTTGGACTTGCGACTTTGGATTGATGCGAAAGAGCGCGCATAGGTATTCTCGAATCCAAAATCCAAAATCTAAAATCCAAAATGAAGCCTATTCCTCCCGCTCGATGACCCGCGGCACTTTGAAACATCCCGCGCCCGACTCGGGAGCGTTCGCCAGCGCTTCGTCCTGGGAAAAATTCCGGCGCGGTTGGTCCGCCCGGAAGGCGGCATTCTGCGAGCCCGGGTAAGTGACCTGCGCCATGGGCTCGATTGCGGAGGTGTCCAACTCGTTCAGCTTTTGCACGTATTGCAAGATCGAAGCGAGTTGGGGAAGAAATTTCCTCACCTCTTCCTCAGTAAGTTCCAGGTGAGCGAGTTCGGCCACGTAACGAACGTCTTTTTCCGTAAAAGCCACGGGTTTAATTATCTCCGAGGGCGGTTGAAATACTTGGAATATGAGCTTGCCAGCGCCGAGGCAACCTCGCGGTCAGCTATGAAAGTCGTATCCAACGGTTGTTCCACCCCGCAAGGGGCGGGCGGGGCTGTTCCTCGCGATGGTCGTGAAGGAGAAAACAGGCTGGGTTGAGTCACCGTCTTGATCCGCAACTTTCTCACAATCGGTTGGCCCAGGAAGCCATTAATCTCGGCGCGAATTTCCTCGGTCATATGCCGGAGCTGTGTGCCCCACGTGGCGCAGTCGGTGGCGAGAGTCAATACGCCGGAAGCAAAGAAAACAGGCTGGGAGCGTTGCGCCATAGTCTTGCCCGCGATGCGCGGCCAAAGGGGCAGCAGGATTTCAATCAGGTGCGGCTCCTCGCGGCGGATTTGTTTCCCAAAAAGCGAAGGCAAGATTTTGCCGATTTCATCCACGTTTGCCGTTCCCAGCGCAGACATTTGAAGTCCAGAGAATCACTCAGTCTAGCACATTGCGCGGTAGCGAGGAAATGACTTGAGATGGGGCAGTAACGTTTTTATAATACTAGGCGCATGAAACTGCTTCTTGCCTCCACTTCCCCGCGCCGAATTGAGTTGCTCCGCAACGCCGGCTTCGATTTTGACGTTATTCCCAGCGACATCGAGGAGGAGCTGCCGATTCCGGGAGATCTTCCGGAAGATTACGCCCGGCGACTCGCTCGCGCTAAGGCTCTGCGCGTGGCCGCCGGCGCGCCCCCCGGTCGAATGGTTTTGGGCGCCGATACGATTGTGAGGATCGGCGCCTTGATTCTGGGAAAGCCCAGCGGACCCTTCGATGCCACCCGTATGCTCCGTTTGCTCTCCGGCCACACACACGAAGTCATCACGGCGATTTGCTTAGTGAGGGCGCCCGACCAGATTGTGGCACTGAGACACGAAACCACTTTCGTGACCTTCCGCGAGCTGGAGGGAGACGAAATTCGCGCCTATGTGGCCAGCCGCGAGCCCTTTGACAAAGCCGGCGCTTATGCTATTCAAGGATTGGCCTCGAAGTTTGTGACGCGCATTTCCGGTTGTTATTTCAATGTGGTCGGGCTTCCGATTTCTCTGCTCTATGAGGTTCTCAAGACGGTTGCGAAGGATAAGGAGCTGGAAGCTGGAAGTTAGGAGTTAGGCCGGGTTTGTCACCAGAGTGTGAGGGGCCTGAGAGGTGGCCGCATGACCCCTTGAAGCGCGCTTCATTTTCTTCTTGACACGATCGATGATTTAGGCTATCCTGGTAGCTGTGTGTGAGGGCGGGTGGCGCCTGCGGCGGAGCCAGAGGCTAGGCAGCAAGTCCTATGATCAATGATGAGACAGGGCGACAAATTGTAGGAATGGCAGTGCGACATTATTGCCCTGGTCAGACAATGTGTCCGAAGCTGAGAACTTACCGAAAACAAAGGGTCGAAAACCCCATTTTTTTGAAAACGAAGCTGACAACATTCTGAAAACAAACCCACTTACAAAAAACCCCACGCAAACTGAAAATGGGGTGCAAATTGTCCGACAGGGATGACGTCAAATTGTCGCTGGCGGACGGCAGAAAAGGCCCCCCATGGCGAGAAATCCGGGTTAGGAGTCAGGAGTCAGAATAAAATGATCGGGGGATTTTCCGTATTCTGGCTCCTGGCTCCTGACTTCTGATTCCCGGCCCTCTCAAAGAATTATTCGCACATCACCCTCGCGGCGCGTCACCCGCTCGCGATCGAGGTATTCAAGTAGCGGGATAGCGTACTTGCGGGAAAGTCCGGTCAACTCCTTAAAGGCCGCTACATCCAGTCGGTTGTTCTGGGTTTTGCGGCGGGCCAGTATATCGCGAAGCTCGCGCAGTGCCGACTGGTGAAAGATCAGGTCCTCGGTAACTTTGTACAGGATGTTCTCCTTCAAGAGGATCCTCAGCAATTTTTCGGCGCGCGCCCGGTCGAGCAGCAAGCTTGCCAGGACTTCCCGAGCGGTCGGCACGGCCAATCCCGCTTTGGCAAAGGCAGCGGCGATCTGATCGCGCGCCGCGATCTCGTCTGCGGACAATTGAATGGTGCGACCGCCCATGCGAACCGTCTCACCTTGAACGTCGATTTTGCCCTGCACGGTCAGGGATTGCAGCAGAGCGTTGAGCAGCATGGGGGAGGGGGTGGCCTGCGCCACGCCGCCGGCGCCTAGCTTGGCCCTCAGTTCCTCCTTGGGCAGCCCAGCCACCAACGGATTTGCGGCATGAAATTCATCGAGCTGCTCCAGAAGGAGCTTCGTCAATTGTTCGAAGTGCGCCACGTGGACGAGCAGGCTGGGTGGCTGCCCGAGTAGCACCAGGCGCTTTTGGGCCTCGAGGGACTTTGCCACCCGGAGGATTTCCCCAGGTTTCCACCCGGTGAGGGCCGCGAGAACCGCGGGGGTCGCTTCAGCCGCCCGCTGCGCCAGAAGTTCGAGCCGCGCTTGCGGTTCTCCGCTTTCCAATACCCGTAGGAATTCGAGCGTGGCGGGATCGCCGGGGCGGTGCTTGGGGGGAGCGTTGTCGAGAACGCCGCCGCCGCCGATAGTGGTGACAGGCGAAAATTGCCGGACAATGAAGCGGTCGCCGGGCACAAACAGACCGGGTTCGGAAAGGCGAAGCTGCACAAAGCCGGTTGCTCCCGGTTTCATTTCCTTTCCTTCCAGCAGGACCACTCGCGCCAGCATCTCTGCTGTCCCGCAGTGAAAATGCACCTGCGCATGGCTCTTCAATGGCCGGGCGCTGGGCAGAAGGCTCAGGGTGCAATCGAGCGAGGTGGTAAGTTGGAAAAGGCCGGGCACGGCCAGCACCATGCCGCGGGTAATCTGCCGGGCCTCGATTCCCGCCAGGTTGAGAGCTGTTCGTTGGCCCGCCGTGGCGCGGCCGGCGGAGGCGTTGTAGACCTCGATGCCGCGCACGCGCGCGCGTTTTCCCAAAGGGAAGATTTCAACCTCGGCCTCTTTTTCCACGGTCCCTGTGATCAGCGTCCCGGTGACGACCGCTCCAAACCCCTTCATCACGAAAGAGCGGTCAATGGGGAGCCGAAAGGGCAGATCGGCGGGTCGGGGAGGCGTTTGCAGGCTCAGCCGCCGCAGTTCGTTCTTAAGTTCATCCAACCCTTCGCCGGTGCGGGCGCTTACGGCCACCATCGGCGCGCCCGCCAGGAACGAACCCGCTATGAATTCCTGGACCTCCAGGCGCACCAAGTCCAGCATCTCGCGGTCCACCAAGTCGGACTTGGTGATGACGATCATCCCCTGGCGAATTCCCAGCAGCTTGCAGATGTCGAAGTGCTCGCGCGTCTGAGGTTTGATGGATTCGTCGGCGGCGACGATCAACATGACCAGATCGATCCCGCCCACCCCCGCCAGCATGTTCCTCACAAAGCGCTCGTGGCCGGGGACGTCGATGAATCCGATGCGCAGATCCGGGCCCAAATCCAGATGAGCGAACCCCAGATCGATGGTGATGCCGCGGCGCTTCTCCTCCTCCCAGCGGTCAGGATCGGTGCCCGTGAGGGCCAGAACCAGCGCCGATTTCCCGTGGTCAATGTGGCCGGCCGTTCCAACGATAACGTGGCGCATAAGATGCGGGACTCGGGACTCGAAACTCGGGATTCGGGCCCGACTTGTGGCGGGTTGCGAATCGGCCTATTGTAACTCCACTTATCGTCGTATGGCTCGTATTCCTAATGCGCGGCCTCGGGTCCCGAGTCCCGAGTCCCGGGTCCCGCATCCCGTGTTCCGACTCCCGGTTTTTCCACTTCCGGCCCCAGCCAGACGCTGGCGAGTGTCCAATTGCCGAAGCGTTTTTGCAGGACGAAATCATAGTAGGCCATCGCCGTGGGGTCCTCGAAGACCACCCGCGCGAGGGCGCGATTTTTGTCGGGCGAGAGGGTGACGCTGCGGACATCGACGTTGATCAGTGGCCGCGGCTTCGCCAGGGAGGGCGGAGGAGGCGCTTTTCCAATAACCTTCTTGGCGGGAGAGGCGGCAGGGGCCTCCGGCGCCGGTGGTGTTTCCAGCGCCGGTAGGAAATAGGTGCGTACCGCGGACTCGATCGAGCCTCCGGCTTTCTTTCCTTCCGGCGACGCCAGGTACTTCGCACGTTCCTCAATGACGGCGCGGGCGTTGTCCAGGTCGTCGCGAATGACGACGTCCTGGAGCTTCTTCTCCGCGGCCTGAATGCGCGGAAGCAGCGTCGTGTCGGTGCGCACGGTAAGAGCAATCACCGCGCATTCCGTCACGGTGCGGTCCGGCTCATCGTCGGATTTGTTGATGACGTCGAAAAGGATATTGGTAGCTTGAGGCGAATCGAATTCGGCGAGCGCCCCATAGGTGAAGCGCCGTAAGTTGAGGTCGCGAGGATCGGAGAGCAGATTCCATAGGTTGGGCAGCGACTGATCTCCTCCGATAAAGGCCAACGACTGCGCCGCGTACTCGGCCGTGCGATCGTCCTTTAGCGCCGCAGTGAGCTGCGGAATAATGGCGGGTCCCGCGGCGAAGGTCGCGCGCAGCAGCCCGTATTGCGCCTCCTCGTTCGGTGAGCTGAGGATACCGTAAAGTAGTTCCGGACCCCAATCGCCGGGGAGCGGTGGTTCCTGGTCGGCGCCCGCCTCTGCCGGCGCAGGACTCGGCGCGGATTCCTTTTGCGGTTTCAACGGTGGCTGTTGGGAAAACCCTGAAACCCCGGACAACAGGCAAAGACCTACCCAAAGACCCAGCACGCCGGCGCGCGAGCGAAGGGCACGCCTCATGATCAGGGGCTTGCCCGGCGCGGCCCGCCCGATCGCTTCCACTCGATTCATCATAGGAATTTCCGGGTGCTGCCCTAATTTGAACATAGCGCCGGCTTCCAGCCGGCATTGAGCCGCCAAGATGGCGGCGCTACGTTCAGATTAGGACAGCACCAATTTCCGTCCATGGTTGGATGCTAAAGTCTCAGGACAAGTTGGAGCGCCTGCGGCACGCGGCCGCTCGCGCCCTTTGCCCTGCCGCGCCATTCTTCCAACCCTCTCCCGGCGTTACCTTTTGCGGGTGCCGTCCAACAACGGGGGGAGCTCGCGCATATCGTCAATCACCAAATCCGGAGGAACCCGTTGCAACGTGTGCGCTCCGAGTCCGTAAGTGACGCCGCAGGTCCACACGCCGGCGTTCCGCCCGGTGAGTATGTCGGTATCAGAATCTCCGACCATGAGCGTCTCGCGGGCAGAAATTTGCAGTTTTGCCATCAACGTGTTTAAGCCAATGGGATCCGGCTTTTTTTGGGGAAAGCTATTGCCCCCGTAGATATAGGCGAAGTAGGGCGCGAACCCGAGCCGGGTCAGCATCTCGCGGCTGAAGTTGACGGGTTTGTTCGTCAATACCGCCATTTTATGGCCGCGGAGTTTTTCCAACGCCTCGGCCACTCCTGGATAAGGCGCCGTGTTATCGAGCATATGGTCATGGTAGTAAGCCAGAAAGAACGCCAGACCTTTTTCGACATTCTCGCTGGTGGCGCGTGTTCCCAGCGAGCGTTGCACCAACACCGTGACGCCGTGGCCGATGTAAGAGCCAATTCGATCGAGCGGCAAGGGAGGCAGTCCCATCTCCGTTCGCATGGCGTTGACGCTCGATGCCAAGTCCTGCTTGCTATCCACCAGGGTGCCATCAAGGTCAAAAACCAACAGCCGAACCTGTTTCCAGTCTGAACTCATGGAGTTGTCCATATTTAAGCGGTGAATGGTGGCTCGACTCCGGGCTCCAGCGCGCGCAAAACCAAAGCGGCCTGCTCCGCCGGAATGGGGTTGAAGTGGAAACCCTTGGTGCCGAGGAAGCGCCTCCGTCCCTCAACGTCCGGTTGAATTTCGATGTGCCAGTGGTAGTCATCCGGCAGGGTGCTCCACCACTCTTTAGTGGGCTTCGACGCCTGCAAATTCGGCTCGGTGTGGACGACCAGGTGGAGGGATGGCGAGAGCTTTTCTACCCGTTGGAGGCAGGACTTGAGAAACGGCGCGAGCGTGGCCACACGTCCCCGTTCCGCCAAATCGCTTTCGAACGACGAGGAATGGCGGATGGGAGCCACCCAGAGCTCATAGGACCAGTGCGAGCCAAAGGGGCAGAAGGCTACGAAATCCTCGTTCTGGTCCACCAGGCGCTTCTCCTCGCGCAACTCCTGGTGCAACGCATCACAATAGAGGCACCGCTCGTGCTTCAGGAAATGTGCCCGGCTCCAGCGAAGTTCAATCTCCAGCAGTTGGGGCAAAACCGGCGATCCCAGGACCTGGGAATGAGCATGCCCTTGCAGGGTCGGAGAGGGCGCATGCTGATCCTTGAAAAGCGAGACGTAACGAAGGCGGCTGTCCCGCTTGAGGTCGAGGATGCGGTTGCGGAAGAGTTCCAGCGCCTGGCCAAAGCGTTGTTCGGAAAGCTGCGCCAGCGTCTCGCCGTGCACCGGCGTCTCGACAACAATTTCATGTGCGCCAACGGTGTTCATGAGGTCGAACATGCCATCGGCCCGGCGGTTCGTGTCCCCTTCCACGCGGAACAGCGGGGCGCGATCGTGAAACACCCGCGCCGTCCAAGCACCCGTGGAGTCACGGTTCTCGCGGATGGCGGGGGGCGTCATGTGCTCGTTTCCAGGGCAAAAGGGGCAAACCCCGCTCTCATCGTGAACATCCGGCATGACCGGACGCTTGCCGGTAACCACCCAGCGTCGAGTAAAGGGGTCCAACCGCAGTTCAGCCATGTGCGCAGCCTCTCGAAATAGAATGTGTGCTCAGCGCGATGGCGCACGCCGCGACAAACTTGAGAAGGTGCCGGCGGTAATTCCTTAACCTCTCATTCTAGCGTGGATTGGCGGCTACGTCATGGGGGATAAGGGGTCGAACCCGCTGTGGCGCGGGCGTCCCGCCCGTGACCCGTCACGGCCAAGATGGCCGTGCCACGACCCCAGTGGGCTTAACCTCCTCGCACACAATCCTCGACGCCCAGCGTGTCGTATGGTAGCTTGAGATTTCGTATGCACTCCAACTGGAAGTGAGGCCCATGGCAGAGATAATCCCATTTCGCGCCCTTCATTATGACCCGCGGAAAATTCCCGACCTCGGCGCAGTGGTAACGCAGCCTTACGACAAGATTTCTCCCGAGATGCAGGCGCGATATTACGGCTTGAGCCCGCACAACCTGGTGCGCATCATTCGCGGCCGGACGCTGCCGCAGGACGGCCCCACGGACAACGTCTACACGCGCGCGGCGGGCGACTTCCAGGCCTGGATTCAAAGTGGCGTGCTCGTCTCCGAGCAGGAGTCTGCCATTTATCCCTATTACCAGGAATACGAATTACCCGGGCAGCGCGGCGTGCGCAAGGAACGGCGCGGTTTTATCGCTTTGTTGCGCCTGGAGGATTACTCGGCGCGCGTGGTGCACCGCCACGAGCAGACGCTTTCCGGTCCCAAGTCCGACCGCCTGGAATTGCTGAAGGCCACGCGCGCCCACTATGGCCAGATCTTCATGCTTTACAGCAATCCCGCCGGGGCGATTGAAAGCCTGCTGGCCACCTCTGCTGCCGAGACGCCCTGGGAGCAGGTTACGGATGAGTACGGCACGCGGCACAGCGTGTGGCGCACTGCTGATCCCCAGATTATTACCGGGGTGACGGCGGCCATGCGCGACAGGCGTCTAGTGATTGCCGACGGCCATCATCGCTACGAAACGGCGCTCGCTTATCGCGACTACTGCCGGGAAATCGGCCGACACGACGGCCGCGCGGAATATGTGATGGTGACCTTCGTGCGCATGGAAACTGACGGACTCACCATCCTGCCTACCCACCGGTTGGTGCACAGTCTGACGAACTTTGATTGGAGTAGATTTGCTGCTGACGCGCGCGCGGTTTTCGAATGGGAAGATTTCGCCGCGCAGGGACAACCGAGCGAGTGGACGGCGCCATTCCTCGCCAGGCTCGCGGCGGCGGGCGGGGAGCGGCCGGCGATGGGCGCCTATGCAGGCCCGGGAAAACTCGCGTTGCTGCGCTTGCGTCCGGATTTTGATTTGGGCGGGGCGCTCCCGGACGTTGCTCCCACGCTGCGCCGGCTCGACGTGGTCCTGCTGCATCGGCTGGTGCTGGAGCGCTTGTTAGGTATCAATATACAAGCCGTGCGCGAGGAGAAGAACTTGTCGTACTTCCGCGAGGCGACCCTCGCGTGCGAAGGCGTGGATAACGGCAAGGGACAGATCGCGTTTCTGCTCAATCCTACGCCCGTCGCCGCCGTTCACGAAAACGCCCTCGCCGACTGCCCGATGCCCCAGAAATCCACCGACTTCTACCCTAAGCTGCTCTCCGGTTTGACGATCTATTGGCTGGATAACCCGGCGGGAACGTAGCGCAGGGCCCGCTCTCCGGCCCTGCGGCTTTTCCAGCACGTGTGGGCTCTTGCCGCGTCGCAGACAAGATAATCCGCATTATCTTGGGCCGCGCCGCCCAGACCATGGCGCGGTGGTAAAGCCGCAAGGCTGGAAATCGAGCCTTGCGCTACATTTCCCAAGCCTGGTAGCGCGGACACGCTCATCAACATGCGGCTCTTCCCGCAAAACAGGTCTGCCCTATTGCTTCGCGCCAGCCTGCTCCAAGGCGGCGCGGATGTAGGGATACTCGCGGGCCTGCGCCAGAGCTGTCTTACCTTTCTTATCCTTAAGGTTGGGATCCGCGCCGGCCTGCAAAAGCATCGTCGCAGTCTCGGAATCTCCAAAATCAATAGTCGCGGCATAGAGGAGCGGCGTATAGCCGAAGTGATCCACCGCATTCACGTCCGCCCCGGCTGCCAGCAATGCCTTTACCGCCTCCGGGTGATGGGCCACGACTGCCCAATGGAGGGCGGTCATGCCGTCATTGTCCCTTTCGTGGATATCCGCGCCGCCTTTCAGGAGCGCCGGGACAACCCCCGGCTCGCCGAACGCCACCGCAGTGAACAGAGGACTGCTGGGGAACATGCCGAAAACATCCATCCTTCGGTTGGGGATCGGCGCCCTTGGCCAGCAGCAAAGCGATGTTGTCGCGATCGCCCGCCAGCGCGGCCAGGAATAGCGGCGAGGCCTCAAACGTGACCCCCTTGCCCGGGCGCGCCTCAGCGCCGTGCTCGAGCAATAGCCTCACGGACGGCGAAGTGCCGAAATAAGTCGTTGCCACCATCAAGGCGGTGTAGCCGGACTTGGCTTTTGCGCGCACGTCCGCGCCGCGGTCGATCAGAAGCTTCACCTTCTCCGCGTCAGGCGCGGCCATCATGAGCAGGGTTGTGCCCTCCGGCGTTTTGCTTTTGGGGTCAAGCCCCGCGTCCAGTTGCGCTTTCAGCTCCTCCGCTGTGCCGAACAAGGCCGTCTCCATCCACGGTTTCAGGCCTTGGGGCGAGAGGTTGGCAGGGACTTCGGTGATGGGCGGGGTTGCGGTTTTCGGCAGAGCCAACATGAGCGCCATGGCGGCCCAGCAAGTCGCGTCCGTTGAAAGGTATTGGTCGTGCCCGTAGGGAAAGCCACTTTCAATATAGGGCGGGCTGACTGCGGCGGGGGAAAGCATGCGTGTGTGCACGTGCCATGAGCCATCGGCTTGCTGAGTGGCAAGCAGGTAGTGCAGCCCTTTCTGCCAAGCGGCGTTGGTCACGGCGACTGCTCCGGCTTCGTGAAGAGCTACCAGGGCATCACCCGTGGAATAGGCATCCGGCTGCATGTGGGGGAGTTCTGCCCAACCACCGTCCGGGCGTTGCAGCGCCAGCAGGTCGTGCGCGGCACGGCTGCATTCATCGGCAGTCGCACCCGCCCAGTACAAGCCGAGGAGACGGTAGGTGGAGTCCTCCGTGCTGTGAGGTTCCGTTTTGAGCAGCCAAGTCATGGCGCGCGCCGAGCGCTCCTGGGTTTCTTCGCGAAGCTGCGCCGGCATATACAAATGCATGGCGCGCACCGCTAAAGCGGTGGCCGTGAAGAGGCTGTAGGACTGCGGCGGGCGGGCGTCCCCAGTTGGCCAATGACCGTCCGGCCGCTGCCAGGTGGCGATCCGCCGGGCGTACACGGCCGTGACCAGATTGGGTTGCACTCCCACCGCATGCGCGGCGAGCAGTGCCCACCCATCCGACGGCGCCGGGTCAACAATCATGGTGTCCTGCACGGCGTGATCAACGGAGGTAAGGTCCGGCGCGGAGAGGAATCCTTTGGCGGCCACCTGGCTTGCCGCAGCTTCGTCCACCGCCACCCCTCGCTCGCGGGCGGTGCGCAGTGTGAGCATGGGCAGTGCATGATCGTGACACGAGAAGCACTGCATCACCTTGGAAAAGCCAGTCGAGCCTTGCTGAACGAGGGCGACGGCGCGGTTCGCGGCGGATCGAATCTGGTCAGGGGAAGCCGTCTGGGCGTGCAACATCGGAACGAAGAGGCAAACTACCAACAATCTGTGCATCGTTTCTCTCCACACGCCGAAGCCATGTTACGGCGAGGGAGAATGCACCGAAAGTGCTCTGGCGAAAATAAACCGGTGTATACTCGCAGGCACCGGAACGCCAAGAAGCGAATTCCGGTTGAATTCTCGCCATTCGAGGTGCCAGGGTGGAATCACTGCGCGTCACGCCCGAAATTCATCCGAGCTGGTTTCAACCCCGAACCATGGAACGCCGTTTCGAGCTGCGAGACGGCGAGCGACTGCTCGGCACGCTCCATTTTCCCAAGTTTGGCGGTTCGCTGGCCACGGCTTCCTTCACGGCGGGCGAGTGGACGTTCAAACGAGTGGGGTTCTTTCGTCCACGCGTGACCGTGCGCCCCTCCGGTCAGGAAGTCGATCTGGCCGTCTATCAGCCCAAGGGTTGGGGCTCGGGAGGCGAGTTGCAGTTTGCCGATGGCCACTCCTACGGGTGGAAGCCTGCCAACTTCTGGGCTACCCGGTACGCTTTCGTCGACGGCGCCGAACGGGCCGCCGTCACCTTCAGGCCAGGCGCGGAGGAAGGCAAGTGGTCGGACTTTTTTAAGTACCAGGCGCTGGTCGAGATCGACCCGTCTGCATACGGCCTGGAAGAACTGCCCATACTGGTTTCGCTCGGCTGGTACCTGATGATCCTGCACCACGACGATTCTGCTGGGGCCGCGGTGGTCGCAACCATGGGGTAACTGCGCGCTTTTCCCACCGACGGCGCCCAAGGGCCGCGGACCTACAGAACAGGCTACGCTGGCTAACACCGCTGGTTATGGTTTGAACGATCCCCGCAGCGGCGCACCTTGGTAGGTTATCGTCTCCCGATGCCCGGATGCCGCCCCTACCGGGGCTCGCGAATCTCGAAAGCCGTCAGCATCCCACGGCTGGCTCGCCGTGGGCTAGATGACCACGCCCGCTACGCGGGCTGGCGGCCGACGGTGCTTATTCTAGCGCCTTTGCCCGTCTAATCGGGAGTCCTCAAGGCAGAATAACGATGAATCGGCAGGATAATGTTCATGATTCTTATCCCTTTCGATGAAGGTATCCGGCGCTACCCTTCGGGAGATTGGGGGGGAGAGATGGAGACCACCTTGCTGGGCGCCGCCTCGTTGGCTTTGAGAGATCCGTAAAGGGCGTGCGATACCTGGGCTCCGAAAAGCATAACCGTTGAGGATATATATGCCCAGGTCATAAAAGATACCATAACGCCAATCGATCCGTAAACCTGGCGATAGTTAAAGAAGGGAAGGAAGATGGTGAAAAGCCAGCGGGCGGTCTCCCAAAGAACGGTGGTGAGCAAAGCTCCGGGCAAGGCGCGGCGCAGGTTCATGGGACGATTGGGGAGCCGCTCAAAAAGGACCAGGAACATCAACAGCGAGAGGGCGAAGGAGCTGGTGGCGGTCAACAAGTGATAGAGGAATACGCCCAGGGGATGCAGCGAGGGTCCCAGCAAGGCCTCCAATTGCCGGCGGAAGTAGACCTCCACGCCCACAAAAGCGGCGGCGATCAGGATCAGACAACCCGCAATGAAGGCCATTTCCAAAGCCACCAGACGGCTTTGCCACCAACTGCGCACTTTGGGGACTTCCCAGGCGCGATTCAGAGCTTGTTCCAGGGGCAGGAACACTCCCGAGGAACTCCACAGGAGAAGCAGAAACGAAAGGAGGCTAACTCTTCCGTAAGCCCGGCTGATGCCAACCAGGTTCTGCATGATGATGTCGGTCCGGACGGGCAGGTGACGTTGGAGGACCACGGAAAGATACCCTATGAGTTCGAATCGTCGAATGTAAAGCCCGCTCAACCCCAGCAACAAGAGCAGCAGGGGGAAAATGGCCAGCAAGCTGTGGTAGGCGATCGAGCCTGACACCATCAGCGAATCTTCCTCCAGAAAGTTGAGCAGGGCTTGGCGCAGCACCTGGCGAGCCTTCACCCAACGCTTTCGAATGCTTTCCCCTTTTCGTGTCGACTGTGCGGTTGGCATTTTCCCGAGCACCCAGTTCCCGTTGCGCGGCGATGATCACACCGAGAAATCCCGCCTGGAGGTAAGCTTATACTCGATTTTCGCACCTCAGGGCTAGTCGTATTTAGGCTCGGGGGAGAAACGCTCAGCGTTGGGCGGACGGGACGTTCTGTTTCTGGTAGGTCACGGACCGCAGGGTGCCGGTGATCGAGCCCACGGAAATCATAGCCTTGATGCGCAAGGGCAGTTGTCGCTCGTCGGCGCTGAACCAGATGAGCATGCGACCTTTCCTTTTGAGGAGGCCGCCAAAAACCTTAGGCTCCACCCGCACCGCATCAAATGTTCCCAGGGGGGTTTGCACCTTTTCGCGCGCCTGCACTTCGACAATGACGCGTTGGGTTTTCGAGCCGTCATTCACCGGTAATTCGAGGGTGTGGCCGACCTCCAAGCGTTGGCGGCGGAGATAGTAGAAGGCGGTCACGACATCTTCGACGCAAGGGGGGATATCGAATTCGGCGTGTTTGGGGGGCGCCTCGGGATGGTTCAGATCGCGCTCATCGAGGAGAGCCTGTTTTCGAGCATAGTCAAAAGCAATCTGGGTGTCTTTGTGCCGATGGCCTTCATTCACTTTCTTGACGATGCCCTCTGAGCATAGGGTTTGCGAGCTGGAGGTGGCGCGGAAAACGTTGTCGACATAAAACAGGAGAGGGACGAAGCCCTGCGATCGCGCCGTGGCGATGACCTCGTAAGCGTCGTGCTTCCCTTCGCCGCCGGTTCGTAAGGTGGAGGTCACCTCACCCGCGCGGAAGACCGTCCACATCACATCGTAGGTGAGCGACTCACCCGGTGTGAAAGGCTCAGAGGGATTCTGCGCAAACCCTGCGGCAAGCGTGATGAGCAGGAGGGGGAGAAGCAACGCAGGGACCCGGCGGGAGTTAGGAGTTTCCATAAACCAGTTAGACGCGGAGCGCCGCATAAACGCAGCCTTGCACAATCTAGCGGACCCAGACTTTGAACGCCAGAAAAATCATCACGGCAAGGTAGCCCAGAGAGGCTTCGTACTCATGATTTTTCCGGTACTGCTTCCACTGAAATCTCTCACCGCCCGCCGGCCGGCGAAAGCGCGGGAGGAACAGGGGGACACGCTGAGCGTAACAATCGTAAACCTCTCCGAACTCCCGGTGCAAGTATTCTTCCTCGCGGCGGATGACCGGCCCATAGATCGCCGCGAACAGAACCCCACAAGCCAGAGCCAGGATCCAACTGCCTCCGGCCAGCGAGAACCCTGCTCCCATCAAGGCGCTGCCGAGATAAAGAGGATTGCGCGTGTAGGCGTAAGGACCACCCATTGCGAGGCTCTGGTTCTTGGCAAGATGGCCCGCGGCAAAGGCGCGGAGCGCCACCCCCGCCGCAGCCACGGCACCGCCGGCGATGAGGAGTTTCATTGTGGGCCGGGAAAAGACCAGGTAGGCGGCGCCGAACAGAAAACCCAGCGGCACACGCCAGCGCGCGGCCCATCGAGTGTAGGCGCTATCCATGTGCCCTCGCCAGACGCTCCTCCACCGCGGCCGCCACCGAGGCGACGGAAATTCCGGAAAGATACGCGGGGTTTGCCCCGCGGCGCGTGTGGTCGATCGGGCTGCGGTTCGAAAGGGCAATGTCGTCGGCAGCAAACGGGCCGTTGCGCACCGGGTCGGTGGGGCCGTAAATGCCGACGATGGGGGCGCCGACGGCGGCCGCCAGGTGCAAAGGACCCGTGTCGCCTCCGATGAAAAGCCGCGCGCGCCTTGCCAGGGCGATGAACTGCACCAAGGTCGTGGGAATGTATCGTGCGCGTTGGACTCCGGGGCTCTGCAAGATTCCACCGATCATCGGCTCTTCCGAGGGGGAGCCGGTCAGAAGGACTTGTTCGTGCCGGATGCCTGCCAACTCCCGGATCAGCGCAGCGTAGTTCTCCGGCGCCCAGCATTTCGAGCGCCAGCCACCGCCGGGGTTCATGATGATGAAGTTCCCGGAATCCAGCGTGGTGAGTTGCCCGTCCACGTATGCGTCATCTTTATCATTCCACGGCAACGGAAACTGCCAGCGTTGCGCGCGCACTCCCAGCCGTTCGATCAGCGCCAGGTTTTCCTCCACCACGTGGACGCGTTCGGGCGGTGAAACCCGCTGGGTGTAGAGAACCGCGGCGCTGGGCTCGCGCAACCAACGCTCGGCAAATCCGATGCGTTCCCGGGCGCGGCTGAGCCACGCCACCACCGCCGACTTCCACAGTCCCTGGAAGTCGAGGGCCGCGTCGTAGAGGGTCCGGCGCAGATCGCTTACGCCAATCCCGATTTCGTGCCAGGTTGCAGAAGAGGTCAAATGTCCACGCCATCCCAAGGTGTCAAGTTCCAAGATACGGTGCAAATGAGGGTTTCCATCCAGCAGCAACTTGTGGCGTTTCTCCACGACCCAGTCGACCTGCGCTTGCGGGAACGACTCCGCCAACGCTGCCGCCGCGGGCAGCGCGTGGACGATGTCGCCAATCGAGCTGAGGCGAACAATCAGGAATCGCTGCGCCGGGTCCGTCATCCCTCCCACCTGAAAAGAACTCTGGCGCCGGCGGTGTTATTCTCCTTGCGCGCGGCGGGAAATCTCGGCCAGAAGTTCTCGCGTGGAATGATTCTTGGGGTCGCCCACGATTCGCACTTCCCCGCCGAAACTCTTGACCACCTTACGTTCGGGCACCGTCTCCGCGGAATAGTCGGTGCCCTTGCAATGCACGTCCGGGAGCAGGTCAAGCAGGATTTCCGCCGCCGTCAGCCCGTCAAAGATCACGACGTAATCCACGGATTCGAGCGCCGCAACCAGTTCCGCGCGGCCTTCGGCGGGGAGAATCGGCCGCCCCTCGCCTTTCAATGCGGCTACGGCGCGGTCGCTGTTCACACCCACCACCAGCACATTGCCCGAGCGCCTGGCCTCTTCAAGATAACGCACATGGCCGACGTGGAGAATATCAAAACAACCGTTGGCGAAGGCAATGCGGCGGCCCTCCCGGCGCAGGCGATTGCCGAGGACGCGCACTTCTTCCCGCGGGACCAGGGTTGCGCTCATGAGTTGCGGATGGCCTCCGTGATTTCGCTGAGGGAAACGGTGGCGGTGCCGCGCTTCATGACCACGATCCCGCCGGCGAAGTTGGCAATGCGGGCGGCATCGAAAAAGCTCCCCCCGGCGGCCAGCGCCAGCGTGAATGCAGCGATGACGGTGTCGCCTGCGCCTGTCACGTCGACGGCCTGGTCAGACCCGAAAATGGGAAGGTGGCGTGGCGGGCGGCGCGGTTCAAACAGCGCCATGCCGTCGCGCCCGCGCGTCACCAGCAACGCCTGGAGCCCCTGGCGGCGGAGAAATTTCCTCCCCAGAGTGTGAAGCCGCTCCAGATCATTTCCAATCGGCTGGCCGAAAGCGGCCTCAAGCTCGGGTTCGTTGGGCGTCGCTGCGGTCAGGTTTTTGTAAGTCGGGAGGTCGTAGCGGGAGTCAATGGTGATGGGCAGCGCAGGGCGTTGCGCCCGCCGGCAAAGCGAATCCACTTCCTGGGCGTTGGTGGTGCTGTAACCGTAATCGGCCACCAGCACGCCTGTCGACGAGCCGAGCAACGCCACCGCTTCCCTGGTCACGCGGCTTCGCACTTCCGCCGTCAGCGGGTGGGTCGGCTCCTTGTCGATGCGTACAATCTGCTGCCGCTGCCAGTGCGAAAGTCCTCCCAGAATGCGCGTCTTGGTGGGAGTCAGGTAATCCGGCACGCGGATGATGTGCCGGGTGGAAATATGCCTCTCGCGAAAGTAGTGGAGCAAGGCCTGGCCAGAGTCATCATTGCCGACGACCCCTACGGGAGTGACGTGGGCGCCGAGCGCCGCCAGGTTGTTCGCGGCGTTGGCGCCGCCGCCCGGCGCCACCTGCCTCTCGCGCTCCTTCAGGATCAGCACTGGCGCCTCGCGCGAGACGCGCGTGATTTCACCGTAGACGGACTCGTCGGCGACGAGGTCTCCGAGCATGATGACGCGCTGGCGCGGGAAGCGTTCCACCAGGGCTAGCAACGCTGTACGGTCAGACGAAAGGATCGTCATAGGTCTGATTCAATTAATTCCGCGAGCTGCTCAACGAAGAAAACAGCGTCAGCAGGCATGTAAATATGTGCGCCGTTAAATCATTTGCCATGCGTAACCTTAATGTCAGCAATCTCCGCCTCGCTGAATGGGATTTCCTTTTTTCCATTAACCTCCGCAATCGTGCCACCGACTATGGTCACCCGGTCAAAGCGCCTTCCGTCGCGCAGAAGAACTGAAACTATCCGGTAGCTCATTCCGGTTTCGGGTTGAGCCAGAAGAACAGGTGCCCATTTCTTGCTTAGTTCTAGCATACGTATCCTTTCCTGAGGACGGAAGTCGCGATTTCATCAGGGCTGAAGCCTCGCCCTTACGGCGAGTCCTCAAACCGTGTCCTACCCTGGTCGGCAATCCCGCCTAAGCGGAATGGTCATACGTGATGTTCCAGCGCTTGACGAGTTCCAGAGTGGCTCGAAACACCTCTTCCACCGAGATGTCACGCATGCACCGGAAATCAATTGGACACTCGCGCCGCCCGCAGGGGCTGCACTCCACGCCGAGGTTGATAATCCGCATCCGCCTTCCCACCGGCCCCGTGGCGCGCTCGTCGGTGGAACCGAAGATAGCGACCAGGGGGATTCCGAGCGCCGCTGCCAGGTGCATGGGGCCCGAGTCGTTGGTCACCATCAATCGGCACCGGGCCATGAGCGCCAGCAATTGCCGCAAGGAGGTTTCACCCGCAGTGATGGCGGGCGTGTGCTTCATGGAGCCGGCGATTTCCTCCGCCAGAGGCCGCTCCGCCGCGGACCCGAAGATTAGCACATCGGCATTCAACGCACCAATCAGACGGTCCGCCAGCCCCCCAAAACGCTCCGGCAACCAGCGCTTGGCCGGGCCGAAGGCCGCTCCCGGAGCCAGGCCCACGAGGAATCGCGGGCCGCTCAATCCCAGCCCCTCCAATTTTTTCGTGGCCCAATTCCTTTCCGGCTCGGTGAGGCGAAGCCGAATTTCTTCGACGGGCTGTGGCTTGTCGATCATGCCCGCGCGAAAAATGAGCTGCAAGTAATAATAAACCTGGTGCCCATAGGCGGCAGGAAGGGGCGGTTCAATGGCGTCGTGGAGCAGGAAGCCGCGGCCGTCGCGCGCGTACCCGATGCGCAATGGGATGCGTGCCAGCCAAGCTATCCAGGCAGCTTGGAACGCGTTGGGGAGAAGCAGGGCGGCGTCAAAGCGCTCTGCCCGAAGTTCCCGGATGAGCCTGGCGAACCCCAAGGGCCCGCGATGCTCACTCGCGGGCTTATAGATGATTTGGCGATTCACCGCCGGATGATGCCAATACAGTTCACTGACCGAGGGCTTGGAAAGCAGGACGATTTCCGCGCGCGGGAAGCGGGCGCGCAGGGCATCCAGCGCCGGAAGTGACATCACCACATCGCCCACCCAGTTGGTGGACCGCACCAGAATGCGCTGTACGTTCGCAATGCGAGCAGCAGCCGTCATTAATGCGCCTTTTCCAGATAAGTCAGCAGGGTTCTTTCGAAATCCTCGGCGTCCAGGATTTGAGCCTCAATTTCACATGCCAAGATGGGCAGTTGCGGCGTCCAATCGCCGGAGAACTTTGCCGCATCCTTTTGGGTCGTCAACAAAGCGGCCGCACCGTTCTGGAGGGCCCGTGCCACCAACTGTCGAATCTCATCGCCAGTGTATACGTGATGGTCGGGAAATACATCCTCAGCGACAAGGCTGAATCCCCAGCGGCCCACATCGCCAAAGAATGCCTGCGGGTTGCCGATTCCGCAGAACGCCGTGACTTTCTGAGCAAGAATTTCCTTGATGGAAACGGCCTCACCGCTCAAAACGTCCCTCCATCCTACCAATTTCATCCGGCTCCGAAAGATCTTGGCGGCGGGGTGGACCTTCAACACTAATTCCTCCAGAGGTTGCGGATCGGCGGAATCCGTGCGCGTAAGCACCACGATCTGGGCGCGCCGCAGGGCAGAGGGCGGTTCACGCTGGCGGCCGGCGGGGAGCAATTGCCAGTCGGAAATTCTCTGCGTCGCATCGAGCGCCAGCAAGTCTACGTCGCGTGCGAGCGCCAGATGCTGGAAGCCGTCATCGAGTATGTGGGCATCGACCTGGAATCGATCTTCCGCAACCTGACCACCGCGAAATCGGTCGGCGCAAATGACCAGTGGGACTTCCGGAAGCGTGTGGGCGAGGAGCGCCGGTTCGTCGCCGATTTCCCGCGCGTTCGCGCGGCGGCCTGCCTCCGGGGCCAGAACGATCATCTCCGCCTTGCTCCTACGGCCGTACCCGCGCGTGAGAATGCTGGGTTTCCATCCCCGGCGTAGCAGGATTTTCGCGACGCACGCAACCAGGGGCGTTTTGCCGGTTCCACCCACTGTGAGGTTGCCGACACTCACCACCGGCCGCGCCAAGCGGCGGGTTTTGAACCAGCCGTGTTGGTAGCCGGCGTGGCGCAACGCGACGCCCAACCGAAATCCCGCGGAAATTGGCAAGAGCGGGTTCACTTGACCTCGTGAGAGAGAGGTGCGCGGCCTTGCACATCAGGGCCCAGATATTTCCGGAGGCCATCGAGTACACGCGCGGTGGCGCCGGAGTTCTGCTCCAACACTTGCCGTGCCCTCCTGCCCAGACCCTCGCGCGCCTCGCGGTTTTCCAGCAGCCACGTGGCGTGGGCGAGCTCCTCCGGGCTTCGGATTTGGATGGCTGCCTCGGCGTCCAGGAACCGCTTGGCGATGTCGCGGAAGTTCTCCATGGACGGGCCGAAAACAATTACCTTTGACCAGTAAGCGGCCTCGAGCAAGTTGTGCCCACCTGTGGGAACCAGGCTGCCACCAATGAAGACCATATCAGCCAGCTCGAAAACCCCCGCTAACTCGCCGATCGTGTCCAAGAGAAGTATGGCCGTGGAGGCCAATAGGCTCGATAATGCCCCCTCTTCAACGTGCAATGTGGTGCGGCGCACAAAGCCGCGTTGATCCCGCGCCAAGTCCTGGCTGACCTCCTCGAAGCGGGCGGGATGGCGCGGGGCGAGGATCAGAAGCGCTTTGGGGTAGCGCGCCTGAATTAAGTCCCAGGCCTGAAGCACCAGCGGTTCCTCTCCGGGCATGGTGCTTGCAGCCACTAAAACCGGGCCGCGCTGAGCTTGCCGGAGAGCGGCTTTCAAGGCGCGCGCAAACTCCCCGAGCTTGGGGGGTTGGGCATCAAATTTCAGATTTCCCACCATCCTGACACGTTCCGGTTGGGCGCCGATCTGGCGGAACCGTTCCGCATCTTCTTCGGTTTGCGCCCAGATCTCGTCCACATTGGCTAGGACGCGCCGCATAAAGGGCCGCGCGAGCTGATAACGACGCAAAGAGCGCTTTGACAGGCGCGCGTTGACCATGACTATCCGTGTGCCTGCTTCCTGCGCGGCCCGCAAAAGATTGGGCCACAGTTCGGTTTCGACGATCACCAGCAACGATGGTTTGATGCGGGCCAGCACTTGGCGCGCTGCCCAGCGCCAATCCAGGGGAATATAGAAGCGGCCGGCGACGGCAGGCAGTTGCTTCTCCCCGGCTTCGCGTCCCGCCGGGGTGACGTGGCTCAGGTAGATCTGGCGCGCGGGAAACGCCCTTTGTATCTCCTTGACCAAGCCTGCCACCGCCAGTGTTTCCCCGAGGGAGACGGCATGAACCCAAATCGCGCCGGGACAGGTTTCTTGAAACGGAATCATCCCGAACCGCTCGGCCCAGTAGCCGCGCTTCTGCGACCGGCCCTTTCGCCACCAATAAAATGGCGCTGTCAGTATCGCGCCCACCGAGAAAAGCATGCTGTAGATCAAATACATACGCAGGAAGGACTACGAGCAGGTCTCGTGGAGCCAGCCGCCGATTATATGCGGAAAGCGTAGCGCCGACAATTCAGCTTGTTACCGGACATCATTTGACAGGCCCATGCCAACCGGCTACTATCGGGTGGAGAGTTGAATCATCAGGACGTTGCATTCCCCCAGGGACATCGAGTTCGCCATGAGTGAAATTGAGCGGCGCTTTTCTAACTTCTTTCTGCTACGTGCTGTCCTTTCCATAGTGGTTCTGGCTCTCGTATATTATCATCACCAGCAAAACGCATCCATTTTGTGGCTCCTGGCGACTATCTACCTTGCCTCAAACCTCGTATTGCGCGCTTTCCCGGCTAGCCGGTTTGAGAGTCCTTCGCTGGGCTATGGCCTGTTCTTCGCCGATATCGCCATCCTCACCCTCATCCTTTATTACATGTACGGGAGCGGTCCTTCCTGGCTCTTGCTCTTCTACCTTACGATTTTGATGGCGACCCTGGGCGAGACCGTTCCGAAGAGTGTGGGAATAGGCTTTGGGATTTCGGCAGTCTATGTCTGGTTCCTCGGCGAAAGGGGCGGTCACTTGTTTCGAGACCATGGGGCTTTGTTGCCGATCCCTTTGTTCCTGATCACGGCGGTATTGTGTGGTTACCTCGCCAGGGAAGTTCGGCGCTTCAAGGGTCAGGTTCGCAGCCTGAAAGATATTCAAAGGACGCTGGAGTTGCAAATCGGAAAGTCCTCCGAGTCCCTGGCGCAGAGTGAAGATCTGAGGATTGCCGCACAGGAAATGGCCCAGCGGTTTCGCAATCTCCTTGAGGATCTTAATGCGGGGATTTGGGAAATGACCGTACCAAGCCTCAGAATAACTTTTGTGAGCCGTCAGATGGAGGCCATTTTGGGCTTCCCCATGGAAAAGTGGTTGCAGGAGGCGGATTTCTGGGTCCAACACGTCCATCCTGAGGATCGCGAACATGTCATCGAGCGGTGCCGCAAAGCCATCTCGGAGGGGAGAGATTACAGCTTCCGATACCGGGCGATAACGGCGAATGGCAAGACCATCTGGCTCCAGGATATTGTCCGCGTGGTGAGAGATGGTCGCGGCAAGATACGCCAACTTCGCGGCGTAATGGTTGACATCACCGACCACCAGCATTTGGAAGAAGAATTTCGCCAGGCGCAAAAGATGGAAGCTGTGGGGCGCCTCGCCGGAGGCGTAGCTCACGATTTCAATAACCTCTTGACGATCATCTGCGGGTACGCCCAGTTGGCCCAGGATTTTTTGGGGCCGGATAGCCAGCTTCACTCCTATATGGATGAAATTCTCAGGGCGGGCGAGCGGGCGACTGCGTTGGTGCGGCGGCTGCTGGCTTTTACCCGCCGGCAGTCCATGGAGCCCCAGGTGCTTGACCTGAACAGTATCGTGAAAGGCACGGAGAAGATGGTCCGCCGGCTGATTGGAGAGGATATCGAGGTCGTGACGGTATTGCCGCCCAAGCTGGGGGCGGTGAGGTCCGACGCGGCACAGCTCGAACAAGTTATTATCAACTTGTCGGTGAACGCCCGCGACGCGATGCCGAAGGGCGGCAAACTGATTATCGAAACCGCCAACGTCGACCTGGATCAAACCTATGCGGACACCCACTTGGCGGTGACCTCCGGGCCTTACGTGATGCTCGCGGTGACTGATACAGGATCCGGAATGGATGCCCATACGCGCGCCCATATCTTTGAACCGTTCTTCACGACGAAGGAAAAGGGCAAGGGGACCGGCCTGGGTTTGGCCACCGTCTACGGTATCATCAAACAGAGCGGCGGCAATGTTTGGGTATACAGCGAACCGGGAGCCGGCACGACTTTCAAGATTTACTTGCCCCGTGTGGTCGAGACTGTGGAACCTCCGCAGCCGGCCCTCATTCGCGCCTCCCAGCCGCAAGGTTCAGAAACGATTCTGCTTGTGGAAGATGAGGAAAGCATCCGGTCACTCGTGCTGGGCATTCTTCAGGCGCATGGATACAAGGTTTTGGGAGCCGGCCACCCCCATGAGGCTCTGGATATCAGTAAGAAGTTCGAGGGGCCCATCCATCTGTTATTCACCGACGTCGTAATGCCTCAGATGAATGGGCGCGAGGTTGCCGAACAGATCAGCGCGGCCCGCCCCAACACCAAGGTCCTCTATATGTCGGGATATACCGACCATGCGATAGCTCATCACGGAGTATTGAATCCTGGTGTGCCTTTTCTACAAAAACCTTTTTCACCGGAAGCGCTCGCCCATAAGGTCCGGGAGGTTCTGGATATGGTTCCCTCCAGCAATGTCTAGCGTTGACTTCCTATGAGCACTGTCCCGCGGACGAGGTGAGACTGGCCGGCGCGCCAGGCCGGTGCTTCCTGGGAATGCCTTTCGTATGGCAGTCCGTACACTTCACGAAATGGACGTTGTGCGGGCTCTGGGTGGATTTGAAGGTCGTGTCCATGGTTTCCACGTCGAGGCCGCAATTCGACAAGCGCGGATGGCAATTGGCGCAGGAGGCGCGCGTGCGCATGCTGTGATTTTCGTGGCAGGCGAAGCAACTGAGGCCCTCATGAACCCCCACGGGAGTACGGTCGTCGCCGGTGTGCAGCACACGCGTGGCATCCGGTCCGTGGCACTGGTAGCAGAGCGCCTGCCGCGGGTCGCGGCTGGTCTTCACTTCCCGGTCCCCCTCGCGCATCGCGGGCAAGGGCAGATCGGCCAAAGCGATGGATTGCATTTCGCGCCGGTCAAAAAGCGCGAGGGAAGGCCGGTTCAATTCCTGGGTCGAACTCGTCGCCGGTTTCTCCGCCGGCCGTGTTAGGGGATTGCCGTGGTGATGCATAACATGACAGTTCAAACAGACGATGACGGGTCGGTCGGCAAGTGCGGGATCGCGAAGTTTCCAGGGGCCCTGCGTATCGATGGGCGTCACCAGGTCGCGAATGCTGCCGTCGTAGTGGGCGCCGTGGCAGCGCAGGCAATCGTCCATCAGCAGACGCCGATGGTTGTGCTTGGTGTCGAGGAATACCTCCTTGTACGCCGCGTGGTGCAGGCCTGATGCCCACTCCGCCCACTCCTGCTGGTGGCAGTTCTTGCACTGCTCGTTGACGCGGAAAACATCACGCGTCCTGAGCCGCACCTGTTCCGGTACCTCACCGCTGAGGTGGTTGAACACCCGGCGCATGTTGTTGATGTGGAATCCCGCGTCCAGAGTAAAGACGTTGCCGTGGCACGCGCCGCACGCCATGGCGCGGTGGGTGGAGGTATGCCAATCGGAATAGGGTTGCCAGATCTCATGGCAGCGCGCGCAGGCTCTTCCGCCGGAGTATTCGTAGTAGATGCTGGCGCCCGGGAAGGCCAGAATCGCCACTCCCAGGGCGATCACCAGGATTCGCAGGCGGCGGGAATAGGGGCGTGGATCAGGCATTTGTCCTTCCAAGTCGGGGTGCTGGGGTTGAAAATAGTGAGTGGTGAATAGTGAAAGCTAGAACCGTTCGTATGTCCGCAATTCACTATTTACTATTCACAATTCAGAAATTCTCTATCAACTGCTCCCCACCTCCTCAGCACCGAGTACTATCCGCGCAATTGCGTGCCCTTCCAGGCGCGGACGATCTGCTCCGAAGCCATGTAGGCAATAGCCATGATGGTCAGGGCGGGATTGAACCCTCCGTTCGTGACGTGTACGCTGCCATCGATAACAAACAGGTTCGCCACATCGTGCACTTGGCAGTAGCGGTTCACCACCGATGTCTTGGGGTCGTTGCCCATGCGGCAGGTTCCGGCCTGGTGCTGACCGCCGCTCAGGCCCTTGCCGGGAAGTTTCGGCCACGTCATGCTGGCGCCGGCTTCCTTCAACCAAACTGCCGCTTTTCCCGAAATATAATTCGCGACGTCCAGGTCGTGGGGATGCCTCGCGCCGGAAAGGCGAGCCACCGGAATTCCCCAGTCGTCCACGACGCGCGGGTCCACTTGTACGCGCGCATCGAAGACCGGCATTTCCTGCACGGGGCCGTGCACCGCGATGCAGCGATTGAAGAACTTGCGCATGAATTCCTTGTGCGCAGCGCCCCAGGTGGGCACCCCCGGCGGGCGCAACGCGGAAAAGTGGATGGGCAGGCGGATGAACTCGTTGCAAAGCATCGCCCCGCCCACCAGGCCCGGATTGCCATGGTTGTAATCGCAGACGGCAAGGGAAGCTCCGGGGCCAAGATCATCGTAAGTGTCGGTCTCCATCAGCCCGTAAGCGCCGGCGTAGGCGTGCCCCATCAGATTGCGCCCCACCCAATCGTAGCGATTGCCCAGGCCCCTGGGAAAAAGGCGGCTGGCGGAATTCAGCAGCAGGCGCGGCGATTCCGTGGCCGAGGCGGAGACCACGACGAGGTCGGCGGGTTGTTCGCGCAGGCGGCCACGCTCGTCGAAGTACTCGACCCCGGTCACCCGGCCCTGATCGTTGGTCACGATCTTCCTGGCCACGCACTCGGCGCGCAAAGTGCAGTTGCCGGTCGAGATGGCGCGCGGAATCACCGTGTTGTGGGTGCCGCACTTGGCGTCAACTTCACAGGCAAAGCCCACGCACCAGCGGCAACGCATGCACCCGCCCCGGCCGTTGTAAGGGACGGTATTGCGCAGCATGGGAATATCAAAGGGGTGGAGATGCAGGCGCACCGCGGCGGCTTTCAGGATCAGGTGCTCGCGGCTGGGCGGCAACGGCGGCATGGGGAGGGACCGGCTGCGCGCCCCTTTGAAGATGTTGTTCATGTCGTCGCCGGAAACGCCGATTTCCCATTCTGCCTTGGTGTAGTAGGGCTCCAGGTCCTGGTAGCTGAGGGGCCAATCGTCCAGCGTACTGCCTGCCACCGCGCCGTAGGTGGAACGCATGCGGAAGTCTTTCTCGAGATAACGCCACGCCATGGCGCCGTAACTAAAGGTGCCACCGCCCACGCAGGCAGCGTCGTTGTTGTACGCGCCATCGCTCGGCAACACGACAGTTTCCTGGCCATCGGTGCCCACCAGCACCCGCCGGTTGCGGTCGTCGTCAGGTCCAAACGCGCACCCCAACACGGAGGTTCGCTGGTTGCGAAGATCGTCCTTGCGGCAATCATAGGCGGTGTACCATTTGCCGCGTTCGAGCAGGACCACCGACAGGCCGGCCTCGGCCAGTTCTTTGGCCACAATGCCCCCCCCCGCTCCTGCTCCGACGATCACCGCGTTGACTCGGGGAAGTGCCATTTATTTAAAACCGCCTGTCGCTATGGGCGCTAAGATTGCTTCGTCACGTCGGCCTGGAGTCGCCCCCGCACCGGTGGGTAGGGCAACCGCAGCATCTTCCAGCTAACCCGCTCGCGATTGCCGCCGTGGCGCGGATCGCCGTAGAACCCCTGCATCGTGTGGCTGACCACAAGGTTGAAGAACGACCTGGCAGAAACTTGTTTCCAGCATTCCCCCCGCGCCTGACCTGTGTCCATGGCGTGCAGCACAGCGTCCTGCTGCTGCGAAGTCAATGCCACGAAGGGCTTGCCGAACATCGCGAGACCGGTCGCGCTTGTGCCGGCAATGCCCAACCGGTAGGTCTTCCGGAGCCGGCGGTACGGGCCCAGCAGTTGCCGATCGACGAAGCTGACCACCCCGGCCCATGCTGCCCCCGGGTCATGGTCGGCCGGGATGATCCGCTCGCAGATCGCTTCCAGGGTGCGAGCCTCATCTTCGCTCAAGCACCGCCAGGGACTGCCGGGGCCGAGGCACGACACCATGGGCCCCGCGGCCGCGGCCGCGGCAGTGATCTGCATGAACTTTCGCCGGCTTAACCTCGCGCTTTGGCTCATCCAGTGGAAGACGTAGCAACCGGAAGACCATCCTCAAGAAGCAGGAGGAACCGATCGGACGAAATGTCGAGAATATGATGCTTGCGGTGCGGCTGTCCCGATATCTCTAACCCCGATGTTCTCCGCCAATACCAAGCCGGCACGGGCTTTCCTCGATCTCCGTTCTAGCGCTTTCTCCTTTCATTTCTGTAACATTCAAGGTTCGAGGCGATAAGTGGCTTATTTTTCATGGACATTCAAGGTTCGGAGTGAATTTGATCTTAATCAGTTTTATATCTTATTTGTTTTCTTGAACATTCAAGGTAATACCTTCATTTAACATCCTTTTTTATTGTCTCTGCTGTAGCCTATGTGTGGTGCTGGTAATTTCTTTGTTTTCAAAGGCTGGGGTCTTCGTGCCGGCCATTGAAAAAACGGATAATTCCTTAACGGCTGTGTTTTCATAAACATTCAAGGTTCGCAGGATTTTGCCGCGTCGCCGCCGATCCTCTTCTGCCTGAAACCTGAACTCCGAAGTGACAATTCTGCCCGGCTGGCTCCTTAGGTTGGACGGCCTGGACTCCGAGAAGGTGGGAAACATGCGCATGAACATGACGGCGCCGCATCGTAACACCTCGTTAGACTACTAACGTATACTTTCAAGGTCAAGATAAATATACCGCCATAGAGCCTACAAAATGTCGCAGCCGGAAACCCTTGTAGCGCGGCCCTGTTGTGCAGGTCCGCGGCTGTTTCTTGCCAATCGGGGGCGGGATCAAAGGTCGAAAGTCCAAAGCGGGCAGCAGGCGCCGACCCATCCAGCGCCCAGCGGGATTACTCTGGAGTGCCAGGACAAGCCTGGCCGATCTTGTGAACTGAAAGGAGTTCACCTTGTAGATTACCCGTTCGACAAGTAGCCCGGCAAGCGTGAGTGGGAGTGATCCCACTGGCGAAGCCTTGCAGGGGCGAACTCGTGAGCCGTAGCGAAAGCGAACTCATTTCGGCCTCGTTAGTTGAGACGAAGGTGGCCAGCCCGCCAGAGAGTGGTGAAGCCTGACACCGATGGGGAAGTAATGGGTAGGAGCACCCATGGGACCTTCCGGGGTGGTAGGAGACGGCGCGCGGGGACAGATCGGTCGAGGAACCTGGGAGACCCGACGGGACCGGGAAGAGGAGACTCAACCCCAGGCGCTGGGGGGAATAAATAACCTTCAGGGCTGTATCGTCGGGAGTCGGAGGGGCTCATAGTAGCGGCGAAGCGGGTAACGACCGTGGAGCGAAGGGGCCTCAGAGGAAGTGAACTTCAGTAAGAGGAGGAGAAGTCCGCTTGGAGAAGACCCCCACTACGGAAGAACGGAAGCAGAGCGCAGAGCCGCTGATGAGCAGCGAGCGCGAGGCGATGCTGCCGGGAAAACTCTCTCTTCTGAGACAGAAGTTGGGCCAAAAGGCCAAGCAGGAGCCGAAGTTCCGGTTCTATGTGCTGTATGACCGGATTTATCGGCGGGACACGCTGGAAGCGGCATGGGAGCGGGTGCGCGCCAATCGGGGCGCTCCGGGTGTGGATGGGGTGAAGATCACACAGATTGAAGCCTCTCCCGCCGGAGTGAAGGGATTTTTGGATGACTTGCAGGAATCTCTGCGCACGAAGAGCTACGCGCCGGAAGCGGTACGACGCGTTTACATCGAGAAGGAGAATGGGAAGCTGCGACCGTTGGGAATACCGACGGTGCGGGACCGGGTGGCACAGATGGCGACCCTGTTAATTCTGGAGCCGATCTTTGAGGCGGATTTCCTGGATTGTTCGTACGGGTTCCGGCCGGGACGCTCGGCGCACCAGGCTCTGGCGGAGATACGCGGGCACTTGCGAGCCGGGTATCAGGCGGTGTATGACGCGGATTTAAAGGGCTACTTCGATTCGATTCCTCACGACAAACTGCAGGCGTGTCTGCGCATGCGGATCGCGGACCGTTCGGTCCTGAAGCTGATTCGGATGTGGTTGCAGACGCCGGTGGTGGAAGCGCCGGAGGTGAAGGGCGGCACGCAGCAAGTGAGCCGTCCTAAACAGGGAACACCGCAGGGCGGAGTGATCTCTCCGTTGCTGGCGAATCTGTACTTGCATTGGTTCGATAAAGTGTTCCACGGCTCGCAAGGGCCGGCCCGTTGGGCGAAGGCGAAGCTGGTGCGCTATGCCGACGATTTTGTCGTGCTGGCCCCCCGCTATGTGAGTCCGAAGCTGAGCGGGTATATCGAGGCGAAGCTGGAAACCTGGATGGGGTTGGAGATCAATCGCGAGAAGACGCAAGTGGTGAACCTGAAAGAGAAGAAAGCGAGCCTGGACTTTTTAGGGTACACGTTTCGCTACGACCGCAGCCAGCCGGGTCGCGGGCGTTATCTGAATGTGGTGCCATCGAAGAAGGCGGTGCAACGGGAGCGGGATCGACTACGGGCCATGACCGGCTATGCTCAAAGTCATAAGCCCTTGCCGCGACTGATTGCGGAGCTGAATCGACACCTGAAAGGTTGGGGCAACTACTTCGGTTTCGGATATCCACGCGCGGCTTACGGGTGGATCAACACCTTCGTACTGCAACGTCTCTACTACCACGTGGGACGGAGAAGCCAGCGGCCCTTCCGTCCGCCCGAGGGAAAGACCTACACCCAGCAATTCCTGCAAATGGGATTGCAGTTGTTGGTCCGTCCTCGAACGTGACGACCAGCGCATGCCTGTGGTCGGAAACTTTCCCGAGAGCCGGATGAGGGAAATCTTCATGTCCGGTTCGTCGAGGGGAGAGTGGGTCACCCCATTCGCGGAGTCGCCCTCTCTCCTACTCTACCGGCCTTTCTGCATTTTTTGTGATAACGTAAAGATGGGATGTCATGACTGAGCAAAGCACATTGATCCTGAGGGATGACGTATCGGAACTGGAAAGAGTGATGAGTTTTGTCTCCGATCTTTGCGTCCGGAATGCCATTCCTCCGGGGACCGAATACGACCTGAATCTGGCCCTCGATGAAGTGGTTACCAACGTGGCCAAATACGCCTACCCGGAGGGCGGAGAGCACCTCTACACCTTGCAAATCACCGTGAACAAAAATGAATTCGTGGCCCGCTTCGAAGATGATGGAGTGGAGTTCAATCCCACCGAATACCCCAGCCCTGATCTTGATGCCCCGCTACAGGGGCGCAAAGAGGGTGGCCTGGGCATCTACCTGATTCGCCAAATCATGACCAGCGTCGAGTACCAGCGCGTTGCGGGGAAGAATATCGTCACCCTGCGGAGGAAACTCGCCTGAGTTCGTTGTGTGCCTCACCGATTGGTGGGTGCATCAAGAATGAATTTGCCACCGCTTGCTTCTGCATTTTGTGCGGGCACCAACGTACCGATGCCCGACCTGTCCAGCATGGGGAACGGCAGCTCGCGAGCCAAATCAAGGAATGGCAATGAAGGATCCCCTACTTATTCCATTTTGCCCTTTTTAGGCCCGAGAGTGTCGGCGTTGGCTTGGCATTCCCAATCATCCTGTGTTTTTGCGGAAAAAACCGTAGCGTGCGGACTTGAGACTTGGAAAAGCCTCCGGGGATCGGGGGGAGCGGCCATCCAGGCTGACATTATGCCAAGCATGAGGTTGGACGGTGGGCCCACCAGGACTCGAACCTGGGACCAACGGATTATGAGTCCGCTGCTCTAACCAACTGAGCTATGGGCCCATCCTGCATATTTTCAATAACTTACAATGAACTCCTTACTCCGAATCCGTTGTCCGGCTACTTTAAGCGGTGACGGGCTAGTAAGGTCTTTCACCCATCCCAGCCTTTGTGAAGGACGGTGGTGCCCTTCCGTCCACCGGATACACGCGCTTCCGTCATTGATCCGGAGACTGCCTCGCCGATCCTGGCGTCGAGCCATTTGCACACCCCTTCGAACCGAGTCTAATATAATTACCTTACCGCCTTCTCCGACAGGCTTCAAGTAGCTTTCGATCATGCCGTGATCGAACCGGATGTCTCCCGAGGGCGTGGGTCAATGTAGGATTAACTGCCGATGTCCCTCTATAAGCAAACGGTAAACCTATTTCGCGCCGGTGACGGGAAGGACTGTTGCCATCAGCTGTCACGCGCCCACGAAGCAGAGACACGATGCTATCCGGGATGGCAACTTCACAGGCAGAATCCCTAAAACCCAGCGTAACCTCTTGACCGGCAGTGGGCTGCAGCGTGATGCGCGAATATGTTCTTCTGCGGCCACTTCAGAGTAATTTCCGAGTACGACCACTCGGCGAGGACTTCTTGTTTTGTTTCCCGCAACCCCGTATCTGGCCCGCAGTGCCGGTTGCGAGTACCCGAATCTGTCCTCGCATACATTTCTATTTTGAAAATCCAATCCGTAAAACGGTAACCGAATAAGCCGGGAAACGATATTTGAAAGTGCTGCCTGCAGCAAATGAACCTGTTGAGGGAATCACCTTGGTGGGGTTCGCAAGTGAATTTTCGTCCTCAGGCGCACCTGTCAAGGTAATGGAATGACTGGCAGAATTAACCTTGCCAGCACCTTTGAGAGTTATATTTACTTCCTCGGACGTCCCTGATTTGTTGGCGACCTTCAGCAGAATATCGTTTCTTCCGGATGCAATGTCTTCGGATGCAGACCAGAAGCAACGGGCCGAATTTTGCGTGAAAGGTAAAACACGGGTCCCCTGATTGTCGGAAAACAGCGTTTTCTGCATATAGTATGAGGGGGATCCAAAGTTAGACACAGCGTCATTCCAGACAATACAGGGTCCAAAATTACCGTGGCCTACGAGGCCGGCATAATTGCCAAACCCCGTCCACCACATTCTCTCGGAATTCTCCTCGCAACCCAGCATAAATACAGCGTCTCCAAGCGCATCTCCAAAATTGCCGATGACATTCCCTCCGTTTCCGCGGATGGAGGATGCATACTCCGCCACACACACCTTCTTCCAGGCCGGATCGATGGTGTTGAACCTGTCGTATAAGCCGGAAAGATCCTTCTGATAAAAATGTTGGTCGACGAAATCAACCGGATTGCGCATCGTGGGCGGAAGCACATCCTTCTGCCGAAGGGCGTTGAACATAATCTTTAAGTCAGGATAACGCGCCAGGATAGCGTCATGGATCATGACATATCGTGGGCCATACTCACGCAGCGTTCCCTCCCCATTTTCATTGCCTATTTCAATATGCTTGAGATTGTAGGGCGCCGGATGGCCGTTGGCCGCGCGCTTGGCTCCCCAGGTGCTGGAGGCTGGCCCCTTGCAGTACTCCAGTAAATCCAGAATGTCGTCTATGATGGGTTGCATCTTATCCAGCGGGCAAATTCCAAACCACTTTTTGTCCCCGGGATTTTCACTGATTCCCGCCGAGGTGACATAAACCGGTTCCGCGCCCAAGTCTTCGCACAATTGAAGATACTCATCCAGACCAAAATACAGGTCGTTTTTATAATCCCATCTATTTCTTGTGGAACCGGGCCGTTGTTCAAGAGGGCCGATAGAGTTCTTCCAGTTCCAAGTGACATCCATATTGCAGGACTCAGCCGTGCAACCTCCGGGAAACTGTATCTATTTAAGTTTCAGGGCGACCAACTTTTCCGCCAAATCGAGCCGCAGGCCGTTGGGCCGATTCTTCCAGGTAGGCGGCATGACGGTCACGACGTCAAAATATACATCCCCTGGTGTGGAGGCATATAAAACGAAGCGGTTGTCTCCGGTAACCTTTGACACACCGCGGGTAGTGAGGTCGCAGGCGAAATGCTGCCAGTTCGCCGCGGGCTTAAATTCCTTTGATTCCGCATAAACAGCGCCGTCATTGCTTTCCAGCCTGGCTCTTAAAGTGCCGGTAAAATGTGGACCTTTCTTAGCCCAGAAAGAGACTTTGTAAGTCGTATTGTTCCGCAACCCGATTCCCCAGTAACCTCCATTCGCCAAGCCCACATTTCCTGAAGCCACCGAAGTAACTTCAAGTTTAATGCCATGCTGCTGACGGCTATTTAGCATCCCGGTATCGGAAGAAGTTTGTGCGTATAAATTACCATTGGAGGATCCGGCTTTTACCAAATACCACTGAGCGATGGGTTTTTTAAGCTCCTCGAATGAAGGATTGTTGATGAGCTGCGCGTATAATCCTCCTTCGAACTGGTAGTTGAATTCTTCCAGTTGCTGCCCTCGGCAAATATCGGCAACCACTGCCCCTGGTTTTGAAACGTCAACCACGCAGATACTTTGTGCATGGGCAAGAATGGATCCCATGCTCAAAAGAGTTGTTAAAGTAGCAACGATCACTTGTCCGTGCCGGAACCTCATCATGTTTTTACCCTTTGGTAGTTTTTGGAAATACAGTCAAGGAAACGAGCCATCGGAGCCTTCAAGTCAGACAATCATCTTGGAATCGATAGAGGTAAACTACATTAAGCCAGAATTGCCAATTAGCATTTCTGACGGCCGAAATATACCACACACTGCCTCGTTTGGGCGGTGGGGGGCGTCTCTATCGGAATTGTTACGTAATCCATACAGGAGGATCTCATGCGGCAACTCAAACCAATTGCCGTCGGCCTTTTTCTCATCAAAATTTTGTGGGCGGTGAACTTGCACTCAGCCGAATTGCGTATTGGCACGGCGACTGCCGACATCACGCCAGCGCTGCCCGCGGCCCTGGGGGGGCAGTTCAATCTGCGGATCGCCCACACGGCTGCGACACCTCTAACGGCTAACGTCGTTGCCCTGGAATCAAGCGAAGGGGGCCGATCATTCGGCATGGCGATATTGGTCTCCTGCGATCTTGTCGGGATCCCGGACGACTTCCTTGCCCAGGTCCGCGACGAGGTGCACAAAAGTCTGCCCAACTTAGAGGTGAACAAGATCTTCTTGAACGCAATCCACACGCACACCGCGGCCGTGGTGGATGACCATTATCTGATTCCCAAAGGGGTGACGCAGGTCGATGCCTACCGGGCTTTCTTTGTCCAACACGTGTCCGAAGCGATCACCCAGGCCTGGAACGGCCGCCAGGCCGGGAGCGTTACGTGGGGCCTCAGTCATGCCGTGGTGGGCTACAACCGGCGCACTACATACGCCGATGGCTCGTCGCAGATGTACGGCGCTACCAATGTACCGGAGTTCCGGGGCCTGGAGGGCTACGAAGATCACGACGTCAACGTGCTCTTCTTCTGGAATCAGGACGGGAAGCTAATCGCCACGATCGTCGAGGTGCCTTGCCCGGCGCAAGAAGTAGAGAATGACACTACGGTGAACGCTGACTTCTGGCATCCGGTGCGCGTGGCACTACGGCAACGCTTTGGCGGGGATCTCTGTGTGCTGGGCATGGTCGGTGCAGCGGGCGACCAGTCGCCCCACCTGATGTATCGTAAGGCGGCCGAGGAACGGATGCGCACACTCCGCAATTTGACCCGTCTTGACGAAATAGCCCGGCGTATCGTGCTTGCCGTGGAGGAAGCCTACGAAACCGTGAAAAATGATCGCCATGCCGACGTACCGTTAGTCCACAAGGTTGAGACGCTTGCGTTGCCGATGCGGCTAGTCACCGAGCTGGAATACGCGGAAGCGAAGGCGGAGTGCGACAAAGCCGCGGCACAGATTGCCGCAGACCCCAAGGCGGCCGACCAGGTCTACATGCGGCTGAAGTGGAATGAAGGGGTCGTAAAGCGGTTTGAGAGACAGAGAACTGACCCGCAACCGAAATACGAGATTGAGCTGCACGTGCTTCGCATCGGGGATGTGGCTCTGTGTACCAACCCCTTCGAGCTTTTCACCGACTACGGGATTCGCATCCAGGCGCGCAGCAAGGCCCTGCAGACGTTTGTAATCCAGCTGGTCGGAGCCGGCTCCTACCTGCCGACTGAGAAGGCCGTTCGGGGTGGCAGTTACAGTGCCATCGCGCAAAGCAATGTGGTAGGCCCGGAAGGCGGCCAGATCCTGGTGGATCGCACGGTGGAACTGATCAACGTCCTGTGGTCCGATACGAAGTAGGCATGCTTCTCGTTCCCATTTTTCGAGGGTCTTGCAACCCAAAACCCTGCAGAGGGTAAGCGACTTTCGACGGGTAATCCGGGATTTGATTGCCCCACCACTCTTAGGGGGTATGTTCATTTATCCGGTAAAACGACAAGTAAACTCTGATACGTAAATCCTACGGGGAGCACTCGGAAACTATGTTGAGCGCGTACTCCGCAGGATTCGGAACGAAAAACGCCCTTCCCCGCCGGAATCCAGCCGACCGGCATGTCCTACGCCATTTGGTGGCTAGGCGACTCGCCACGTCGGGCATCGTCACACGTGTTTGGGGTGCCGTAGACAATTTACGGCATCAGTCTCGTGCTTTCGCCTGCCGTTTCTGCCAGCCTTCTTCGAACAGGTTGAAGAATGTGTGCTCGCGGGGGTGTTCCGCCACGAATTCTTCCACCAACGTCACACCGAGACCGGGTTTGTCCGGCAGTTCGAAGTAACCATCAACTACCTCGGGATAGTGATCCACCGCGCCCTTCACCCAGGCATCGGCGAAGTCGTTGAAGTGCTCCTGGATCTTGAAATTCGGCGTGCACGCTGCAAGGTGCAGGTTGGCCGCCGTCGCCACGGGTCCACAGACATTGTGGGGAGCCATGAGCAGGTAATAGCTCTCCGCCCAGGCGGCCAGCTTACGCGCCTCTGAAATCCCGCCGAAATGCGACAAATCGATTTGGACGATATCGCACGCCTGAAGTTCGAAAAGCTCCCGGCATTCAAATCGTGTATGCAGGCGTTCGCCGGTCGCGATCGGCTGGTGCACGGCCTCGGCAACCTTCTTGAGTGCCCGTAGATTCTCCGGCGGCACTGGCTCTTCCAGCCAACCTGGGCGAAACGGCTGGAGCTCGCTTGCGATCTGGATTGCCGTGATGGGATTGAAGCGCCCGTGCATCTCGATGAAAATCTCGAAATCAGTCCCCACAGCGTCCCGTACGGCTTCCACCAGGGAGATTGAACGCAGTAGCTCTTTACGTTCAAGTTCATAGAATCCCGCTCCGAACGGGTCCAGCTTGGCCGCGCCATAGCCACGTTCAACCACCCGCCGGGCTGCCTTCGCAAACTCTTCCGGAGTTCGCTCGACCGTGTACCAGCCGTTCGCATAGGCTTTAATCTTCTGGCGAACCGCGCCTCCCATCAGCCGATATACAGGTTGATTCAGCGCCTTTCCCACGATGTCCCAACAAGCCATTTCAATGAGCGCGATCCCGCTCATGGCCACCTCGCCGGCGCGCTCGAAGTCGTGCCGGAACATACTGTTGACAATCAGTTCCCGATCGAAAGGATCTTTGCCGATCACATGTCGCGGCGCCGCTTCGGACACATAACCGAGGAGCGCATCCGTATTGTTGACCATGCGAACTTCTCCGACGCCGCTCAGTCCCTCGTCGGTCTCGATAATGAGGAAGGTGAGATTGCGCCAGGGAGCGCCCATTACAGTAGGTCGAACGCGGGTTATCTTCATTTTTCTCCACTCCTCTGGGTCACGATTGCCACATTTATTTCCTCGACCCCCGTCAACGTACACCTGCCCCCCTAGCATACAACCTTCCGCCCAATCGACCGACCGATCCTCAACGGTACACAACCTGCGACTAGGGATACTGCTCATGGGAGTGCAGGGGTGTTTGGGTACTGTCGGTAAACACTACGCCGTCAGGCAGGACCTATTCCCCGATTGGTGGTGGAAAGGGGTGTTCCGTATATCCATGCTGCACCAGGTATTCTGCGCAAGCGATGAAGTCGCGCCACGTATTGGGCTTGTTTTGCTTCATACCTCCCTGATGCCATTCTTCTCCGTATTCGCCGCCGCCCCGCACATGTGCCACCGCCTGCACACCGCCGCGCTCCAGCCACGCCAGCGAAATCGGGTCATAGTATTGGGACATGTTTATCGCATAAGCGCCATAGCCGGAGAGAAGGGTAGGATGTGAACCGTCCAGCTTCAACCCTTTCTTGGAAACGATGGACAGCGGAACCAGCGTCCCATCGTAGCTTCGGACCCTGACTTCGACCGCCTCGACGTCAGCCGGATCATCAAAAGGGCCGAGGGGCTGAAGCCCGGTATCCTTAACTTGCCTCGTATCGTGGTCGTACTGGTATATGCGGTAGGCTTTCGTCCACGAAGTGAGCGCCAAAAGGAGGCCCGGTAGGCGTGGGTCTCCGCCAAAGAGCCCCAGAGTTCCTTCAAATGGCAGCGAAAGTAGCTCAGCAGCACCGCCGGCATAGGGCAGCCGAAGCAGTTTTCCGATGCCGGCGTCGAGTTCCTGCACATAGAGGGCGTCCGGCGCCGCTGTGACGTTGGTGATGACAGCCTCACCCGCGGGAATAACGACTCGCGCCGCAGCCAAGTCCGGGCGGGAGAGACTGGTGCGAATCACCTTGAAACGGGGAGCGTTCTTGTGCGTGACCAAATACAGATCTTCGCCCTGCCAGTCGAAGGTGGTGACCGCGTCCTCCGGGTCGCAGAGCTTCCTCCAGTGCGTATCGGGCTTGCCCAAGGCCGCGAGCGTTGTCACATAAATCGCCAGTTCGTTCTGGAAACCGCGGTTTGCGGCGGCAAGGGCATAGGTCGTACGAGGGTCGGCGATGACGAAGGCGGTGTCAGTGGGGTCAAGCTCGATCTCGGGTCTGACCCCGTAACCGAAGACCGCCGCATTGCTTTCGGGGTCAGTCCCCACGCGGTGGAGGTACACACGGCTTTTCAGCCTGCGCTGCGCGGGATCGGCACCCGGACCGAGCTTCTGAAACCGGATATGGAAGAATGATCGGCTGTCCGGAAGCCACGAAATGCCGCCATACCAACTGCGATCAATCGTTTCCCCGGTGTCGCGGCCCGTGGAGGCTTCCAGGATATGAATCACCGCATCCTCTGACCCTCCGGGGGAAACGCCATAGGCAACGTATCGCCCGTCATACGACGGCACATAGTAGTTGAGCGAGTAGTGCGTCCCGGGAGCGGTGACGAATTTCCCGGGATCGACGAGCAGTTTTTCGTTTCCGTTGATCCCCTCGCGCTCGTAAAGTTTCCCCACCTCTTCGCTCGCCAATCTCTTCCGGTAGTAATACTTTTCGCCCTGGTATCTCTGGACGTCAGCTGCTTGGAACCGAGCGGATTGGTCGAGCTGCTTAATGCGCTCTAAGAGTTGCTGGCGGCCAGGAATCCTCCCCAGAACTGCACGCGTGTAGTCATCCTGGGCCTTGAACCACGCCTGTACTTCCGGGTCACGCAGATTCTCCATGTAGCGATAGGGGTCTACGACCTTCGCCCCGAAGTAATCCTCGGTGACCGGCCTCGTCGGCGCCACAGGCGGGAAAGATGAATTGGCCGACTGCGAACGTAGATCTAAAGAGTGCGCGGTCAACAGGAGCACCAGGGAAGCCAATGCATAGAGCAATAGTCGCTTTGCGGTCATAACTACCCCCTTGTTTGTGGGATGCCCTAAATGCCTGACTTTACCAATGGGATTAGTGCGCGTCAAGGCGCGATGGAACGCATGAAATGCATCTTTGCGGGGATCCTGGCGGGAGATTCCCATGCATCGTACAAAGGCGAGGGCCGAGTGCGCCGGCGTCCCCCGCCGACCTGCAGCTTCACGCGTTGCACGGAACATCGAACGGGCAAGCAAAAAGTAGGGAGACAAGACCCCGCGACGGTCCTGTGCGACCGTGCCCTGCCACTCATCCCGGGCCGAGAACCCGGAAGCTGTCCGCCGATTCCGGTTATATCCAGCCTCCAGCATCCCGCCTGGGAAACGCCCTTCCATGACGGTGGGAAGAATCAAAATCGATCTCGTCACTCGGCCGTGTAGCCGCTTAACCGTTCTTGTGACCTAGACCTTAGCAGGATCCGCGTACTTGGTGGCGATGGGCAGTGATTCCTGCGGCGAGTTGATGCGGTCAAGTCCACAGAAAGGCATCACGCCCGGAGACGGCGGTTCGCCGCTGGTGACTTGCACGCCATCAAAGCCGTCCGCGCGCAGGCGGGCCATGCGTTCGTCCCCTTCCAGTCCGGGCCAGAGGATGTCCGGGCGAAGGTCTGCGAGGTCGTCCAGGTTCAGATAAACTCTGAGCTTGGGCTCATCGGCCGAGCCGTCGTTGAGATCGTGCGCATGATTAGAATTCGTCGAAGGCGATTTGGTAATCCACCACGCCGAGACTGCCCAGCATTTTGCGGCAGGCGGCGATCATCTGCGGCGGACCACAGAGATAAAACTCGACGCCCCGGAGGTTCGCGTGGGATTTGAGGTATTGCTCCAGGACGACTTCATGGATGAGGCCGCGATGACCGGTCCAGTTGTCCTCCGGCAGCGCGGCAGATAGCGCGAGGTGAAAGCGGAAGTTCGGAAATTTCGAGGCGAGGCCTTCAAAGTAATCCTGATAAAATATTTCCTGCCGGGAACGCGCCCCATACCAGAAGCTCACGCGGCGGGCCGTGGCTTCCGTTTCAAGCAGGTGCGACAGGTGCGCCCGCAACGGCGCCATGCCCGAGCCGCCACCGATATAGACCATTTCCTTTTGCGTCGGCTTGAGGTGAAAGTCGCCGAACGGCCCGATGGCGCTGACCGTGTCGCCGGGCTTGAGGCTGAACATGTAGGCCGAACCGACGCCGGGCGGACAATCCTGTCCCGGTGGCGGCGTGGCGATGCGGACGTTGAAGCGCAACGTGGATTCGATGCGGGCGTTGCTGGCCAGCGAGTAGTTGTTGCGGCGGACATCGCCGGGATGCTGGGCGACGAGATCAAAGATGTGGTGCGCACGCCACACGGAGGCATACGGCTCGGGGATGTCCAAATCACGGAAGCGGATCGTGCCATAAGCCGGGATCTCGAACTGCAAATAGTCGCCGGGCGTGAAGTCCACTTTGGCAGAGGCGTCCACCGGTCCAAGGACCAGTTCCTTGATGAACGTGGAGACGTTGCGATTGCTGATGACGCGCAGGTTGACCGTTCTGGCTGCACGCGCGCCCGCGCCGCCGGGACGATTAAGATTCAGGAAAAGCCCACCGTTGCGGGCTTCCAGCGGATAGGTGCACAAACCGCGGCAAATTGGGGCGCGGGCGGGTGAACCATCGGCGAGGTGGAAGCGTCCGTTGTGTTTCGAACACTCGATTGTGCCGCCGATGACGACGCCGCCTGCCAGATGGTTGTTGCCATGGGTGCAAATGCCGTCCGTGGCGAAGAGCGAGCCGTTGGCATCGCGGCAAAGCGCGTAGGTTTTACGATCATGGTCAAAACGAATGACATCCGATTTGCCCAGATCGGCCGCCGCGCAGACTTCGATCCACCCCTCGGCATCGGTTGTGGCGTTCGCGGCGCGGATGCCTTCCGCAGCCCGCGTCCGCGCCGGAGGCAACTGGCGTTTGACGTGGTAGGCGGGATCTTTCACCTGCCGGAGAACGGCGGGAAGGATCTCGCGCCAGGCAGAAAGAATCGACGGATATGGCGGCGGACAGTCGGATTTGATGACCGCATGCAATTTGGGCAGCGCGTGATACGGCACGAGCGGGAACATGTGGTGCTCGACATGGTAATTCATGTTCCAGTAGATGAAGCGGCTGACCGGGTTCATGTAAACTGTGCGGCAGTTGAGGCGATGGTCGAGGACATTCTCGGCCAGCCCGGCGTGTTGCGTGGTGTTGTGGACGATCATCAGCCAGGTGCCGAAAAATTGCGGCAGGACAAACAGGAAGATTGGAATCCAGCTCTGCCAGAAAATGGCCGAGGCGATCATCAGCCCATAAATGGCGACGCAGATCCGGGCGTTCCGATAGACCTTGGGGAACTCGCTTTCCGGAATGAACGTGCGTTCGCCCGCCGACATGCGGCCCAGTGCGTGCCGGAAAAGACTCGGGAAATAGGTGCGGTATCCGGCCACGTTGAGAGGGCTCAGGATCAACCCGCGAAGGTCGGGCGGACGGGGAATCTGAATTTCCGGGTCGCGGCCGACGATGATGGTATCGCTGTGATGACGGGTGTGACTCCAGCGCCAGACCACGGATTCCCGCATCACCATGAACGAGGCGACCTCATACAGCACGCTGTTCATCCAGTCAGTCTTGAACGCCGTCCCGTGACCGCACTCGTGCCACCGTGAATCTGAACTCGTGCCGTAAAGCACGGCATAGATGAGATAAGGAATCACCACCCACCAAGTGCCCCAGAGGGCAAACGTGGCATAGCCGGTTGCCAACAGGAGAACGAACAGGATCGCCGTGTCGCGGATTGCCGGGCCGTTGCGGCGCTCGAGGAGCCTGCGCATTTCCACCTTCGGGACGGGCGTGGTGTACCATTCGGCCTCGGCGAGGCCTTTTTCAATTGCCAGCGTCGCGTTCACGCCGGTGAGGCTATAGTCGGAAGTAATGGTCTGGCTCATAAGGGTGAGTCCATATCTTACAATGAGTGAATGATTTTTTGCACATCGGTCCAGCCCACGCCGCGCTGATTCTGTGGCTCACGGCAAAAAAGCAGTGAGCTGAGCCACTCCTCGCCTTCGATAACAGCCCAAACCAGAGGCTCTCTGGATTCGGAACGAAAAACGCCCTTCCACGCCCGAATCCAGTCGGCCACAGTTAACCCTTAAACGAACGAATAAGTTGCTTTGCGACCCCCGGCATCACCATCTCAAAAACATTTCGATTCGAGAAATGAGGATTGCTTCCTATTCAGTTGACGTGGGAGAGTCAAGGAAAGTGAGATTTGGGAGGGCGAATGCGCCTTGGTCCGGTTGGATTTTGGAAAAGCTTGACCAGGCAGGCGCCGGGTGGTACCTCGATGGAGCCCCAGCACCGTGCTGATCAGGATCCCTGATAGTGCCACGGGAGCAACGCTGTTCCTGAAGAAGCGGTAGTATTCTGCGCCTTGCACGGGCTGATACCCCCAAAGGGCTTTAATTCGATTACCCGCGGCTGACCGGCAACCCTATACCTATTGCCAATGATGACGACATGGTTTTCCACATCCGTGCAGGTTGCAGATTACTCACTCCGGCCCATCTGCACCAAAGTGCTTGTATTGTCTGCGTGCCAAAGGTTCGAACGCGTAAGCGTCTCTTATGATGGGCCATGGGCACCGCATTAGGTCAGCCAAAATTTGCCTTGACCCAATTCCGATGGCGATGGCTCCGCGCCTGTTCGATCATTTTCAAATCATTGAGGGCAGGACAGATAGGATCCGCGAAAATGACGATTCTGAAAATCCCTTTCCTGGACACTGAGCGGCTGCCCGCATGGACCTTATGTGGCGCCATGCATTTGCCCCCGCTCTGGCTCCGTGGAGCATTCCGAGACTTGGCCTCTGACTTCCCCATCAGGATTCCTCTCTTTAATCCGCCAAAATGAACTACATAGCGCCTCCTGTGTGCCAATTGTGTGCCGCGCCTCACCTGCAGTGTACTAATGGCCCGCAAGAATGGCCAGATCATTGGACGCGACGCGCGGATTTGGTTGGTGCGGCTACCCTCGCAAGAATGTCCTGCACATCAAAGAAATCGCGGGGATGCTGACGTTCAAGGGCGGCAACGATTTCTTCCGCCGTACAGATCGGCGAACGACACGACGCGCATCTCGGCAAAGCCAGAACGCCTCTTCCACTGCGTGAGAAACGGTGCGCAACTCCCTCTCATACACGCAGCCGCGCAAAACAGGCGAGACCTCGATCTTTATTTGGGTACGATCGACGCGGACCAGTACTTTGGTCACGGTCTTTTCGGGCGGAAGTCCATTTTCGGTTACTTGCGCGCGGGGAATGCCCCTCCTGACGCGCTCATCAACTCAAGTTTCTATCCATCCCAGACTGTAGGCGCTCCCCCGAAAATCGAGTGAGCTAATGTGACCAAGCACCTGAGCGGTAGTGAACTGACACTGAGCCAAGCCCAGGGTATAACAACTGCGTCTCTCAGATCTGGTGCGATGCTTTCGCCCAATACCATGCTGCCTCATCTGAAATGGAGTGTCCTGCCGTCAGAATAGCTACAACGGAAAGGGCACATGGGCAACGAGCGCGAAGATCACACCGCTGCCGATAAGGCCGCGACGGTTCCGAGAGGCAGATCGAGAAGTGACACAGAAAACGGGAGGCAGATCATGAACATTCCAGCATTAAGTCCGATAGAAATAGTCTTACTCATTGCATTTGGGGTGATTGTCATTGCAGGCATCGCCTTGATGTTTGTTCTCCGCAAGCGCCGTACAGAAAGGTTGCGCACTCAATTTGGTGGCGCTGAATATGACCGCGCCATGGTGAAGGGCGGGAGCCGGCGGCATGGGGAAGCCGGGCTCGACCGGCGCAACGACCGTATCGAGTCTCTCCATATCCAACCACTCGCCCCAAGCGACCGGACGCGGTTCGCAGAGTCATGGCGCGGCGTCCAGGGGCGGTTCGTTGACAGTCCCGGGGGTGCGGTAACAGACGCTGACCAACTTCTGCGCGATGTGATGTCGACCCGGGGCTACCCGGTAACTGACTTTGAACAGCGGGCGGCAGATGTCTCGGTGGACCATCCGTTGGTGATCGACAATTATCGTAAAGCCCACGAAATCGCGGTTCGCCAAGGGCTTGGACATGCCTCTACCGAGGACTTGCGCCAGGCCATGATTCATTTTCGGACGCTTTTTGAGGATCTGGCGGGCGAGCCGGAGTTGGCACATGCAAGGGTTGCGTCAGCGTGAGACTACGGTACCTTGCTGATCAGTTGCGCTGGCGATGGGAGCTGCGAGGCGTTCCAACCTCCACCGAGCGCCTCGATTAACCCTCCGCTGGCCGTCATCTGCTGAATGCGAAGATTGACCGCCGTTTCTTGATTGGATAGCAATGCGGTTTGCGTGGTAAGCACATTCAGGTAAGGATCGATTCCCAATTTGTAGCGATCCCGGGTGATCGCGAGGCTTCTTTCCGCCGATTTGACTGCCGTGTCCTGAAATTGAATTTCCCCCGACAGGATGCGCAGCGAGGCGAGGTTATCTTCGACTTGCTGAAAAGCCGTGAGCACCGTCTGCCGATAGTTGGCCACGGTCTCGTCGTATTGGGCTCGGAATTGCTCCATCGTGGCCCGGCGCAACCCCGCGTCAAAGATGGCTTCTGCCGCCGCCGGGCCCACCGAGAAAAAGCGGCTCGGCCAGGTGAACCAGCTCGCGATCACAGTGCTTTCGAGTCCTGCCGCGGCGCTTAACGTAACCGTGGGAAAGTATGCTGCTCTCGCAATGCCAATCTGGGCGTTGGCCTGAGCCATCAGGCGCTCGGCGGCAGCGATATCGGGGCGCCGCTCGAGAAGCTGGGAGGGAACGCCGATGGGAATTGCGGGAGGGCTTGAAGTGAGCGGCTCGATGGGGATTGAAAACGTCGACGCCGGTTGGCCGGTCAGCATGGCGATGGCATGTTCAAACTGCGCGCGTTGGATGCCCAGAGCGACATCCTGTGCTTGGGTGGCTTCGAGTTGAGTCTCGGCTTCCGCTACGGCTTCGTCCGTGCCGATGCCGGTCTCGTACAGAGCCCTCGTCAAATCGAGAGACTGTTGATAAGTGGCCACCGTTGAATCCAACAACTGCTTTAGCGCATCCTCTCCGCGAAGTTGAAAGTAATCCACAGCAAGATCGGCTTGAACCGCGAGGCGGGTATTCTCCAGATCCGCCGCGCTGATCTGCGCTCCATAGGCAGCCGATTTGATCGTGTTCCGGATACGGCCGAACAAGTCCGGCTGCCAGGTGGCATCAAACGGGAGGGTATATTCCGTAAACGTCGTCGCGGTGGCGGATGTGGAACCTCCCGCTTTGCCACCGGATACCTTGGCCGACGGCCGTTGTACGGTAATGGCTGGGCTGGTCGTTACTGTAGGGAAAAGCTGGGATCGAGCTTCCTTCACCAGGGCGCGCGCTGCAAAAAAGTTCGCGGTTGCGGCGGCGATGCTTTGATTTGAAACATTGACCTTCTCTTCGAGCGCATTCAATTGAGGATCGCCAAAAATCTCCCACCATTTACCGCGAAGCGCATCATCTTTTGGCTGCGCCACCTTCCAACCGTCGGTGTTCTTGTAGTCGTCGGGAGTGAGCTCCTTGTAGGCGGTGGGAGGATTCGCGGGAGGGGTGTGATACTTCGGCCCGACGTTGCACCCGGCCAGAAAGCAACCGGTCAAGGCGAAACAGATTGCGGCTCTGCGATGAAATGAAATCATTAACATATGCACCCACTGACCTCGATGTAAAAAGGCGGTTTGCTCAGGATTTTCCGAATTGGGTCTCCCGTGCCCGGGCATTGTGGATAGTCCAAGCATGCCCGAGAATGCTGGCTTATGCCCGAGTCCGCAGCGCGGCGTCAAATTGTCGCTTTTCCAGCCTCTGTGAGGATTCTCTGGACCCCGGTAACTTTTTCGGTTAATTTGACCATCAAGCTTCTGCATCTGGAACCTGTTTGCCAACATGACCGAAATCAAATTGAAAACAAGGGACTTAATCCGTCCAATTGGACCCGCAACAGCTAATTTGGACAACCCGATGGCTTGCCGGCCCCACGGCTAAAGATGGGTTGTTGCTTTCCCTGCATCCGTAGCCGCAGCCGGTCGAACGTCAGATAGACGACCGGCGTGGTATAGAGCGTAAGCATCTGACTCAAGATCAGCCCTCCCACAATCGTGATGCCCAAGGGGCGACGGAGCTCATACCCTGTGCCCGTCCCCAGCGCCAGCGGCAAAGCGCCCAATAACGCCGCCATGGTCGTCATCAGGATGGGGCGGAAGCGCAACATGCACGCTTCAAAGATCGCGTCGGCCGGGGACTTCCCCTGGTTGCGCTCTGCTTCCAGAGCGAAATCGATCATCATGATGGCGTTCTTCTTTACGATTCCGATCAGCAGCACAATGCCAATGATGGAGATGATGTTGAGATCTACTTTAAAGAGCATCAAGGCCAGCATGGCGCCCACGCTCGCCGAGGGCAGAGAGGAAATGATGGTCAGGGGATGGATCAGGCTTTCATATAAAATACCCAGAACGATGTATACCGCCAGCAGCGCCGTCAAAATCAGCAGGGGCTCGGTGCCCAGGGACTGCTGGTACGCCAGCAGCGTGCCGGCAAAAAAACCTTGCAGCGAGGAAGGCGCGCCGAGCCGCGTTTGCATCTGGGTGATGTTCGATGTGGCATCGCTCAAAGACACATCCGGCGCGAGGTTAAAGGATACGGTGACCGAGGGGAATAAACCCGTATGGTTGACGGCCAGGGGTGTGGTGTTGGGCCGGCCGTTGGCCACGGTGGCCAACGGAATGTTCTTGCCGCTGGAGGTAAGAAGATAGATGTCTTTCAATCCTTCCGGGCTTTGCCAATACTGGGGCGCCAGTTCCAGCACCACGTAATACTGATTCAACTGCGTGTAAATGATGGACACTTGCGACTGGCCGAAGGCGCCGTACAACGCCGAGTCCAGCGACTTGGCGGTAAGGCCGAGCTTGGCCGCCGTGACGCGATCGTAGTTCATCAACTCGTCCAGACCGCCATTCTGTTGGTCGGAGCTCACGTCCTGAAGCCCGGGCAGGCGCTTCATCGCACTCTGTAGGATCGGCGCCCACTTGGTAAGATCCTGCGTCGTGTCGGATTGGATGGTGGACCGGAGATCGCTCCCGTGTCCTCCACCGGGAAAAAGCCTTTGGATATCTTGATGATCGGCCAGTGTAGCGCAGACCTGTTTTGTAGGTCCGCGGCTTTTCACGCCCGCTGACCATGTCCAACGTCCGACACAAAGGATTGGTGCTTGGCCCGCCCCTGGCTAAAGTGCTAGTATTGCCCCCATCGTTATGACTGGACTTATTGCCCCCACGCATCGCTCCATTCGCAAGTATTACGAAAACGTCGCGGCCCTGCAGGCCCAGGGTGTGCTGAACGAGATGAACGTGCGTTCGCCCTTCGAGTCCCTGCTCCAGGAGACCGCCCGGCTCAAGGACTGGACCTTCATCGCCGAGCTTTCGGGCAAGTCCGGCGGCGCGGTCATTCGTCCTGACGGCACCCTGCGCGACCGCAACAGCCTGCCACGCGGCTACTGGGAAGCCAAAGACACCCAGGACGATCTTGACACCGAGATCAAGAAGAAGATCGCGCGCGGCTACCCCCTCTCCAACATCATCTTTGAGGACACCCAAACCGGCGTCCTGTTTCAGAGCAAGCAGAAGATCAACGGGCCGTACAGTCTCGGCAACCCCAAAGAGTTGGCCGCCCTTCTGAACCAATTCTTCTCCTACACCGAGCCGGATATTGAAGGCTTTGAAGAAGCGGTGGACGAATTCAAGGAGCGCGTGCCCGACCTGGCGCGCGGCCTGGTGGAAAAGATCCAGCAGGCGCACAAGGGCAACGCGCGGTTCCAGGCGGCTTTCGAGAAGTTTTTTGACCTTTGCCGCACCGCGCTGAATCCCAATATCCGCGTTGAGGCCGTGGATGAGATGCTGGTGCAGCACCTGCTGACCGAGCGCCTGTTCCGCACCGTCTTCAATAACCCGGAATTCGTCAAGCGCAATGCCATCGCCGCTGAAGTGGAGCGCGTCATCGACGCCCTGGTGAGCCATAGCTTTGACCGCACCGAGTATTTGAAGAGTCTGGACCGTTTCTACCGGGCCATTGAAGGCGCCGCGCGCCTGCTGCCTGACTTCAGCGAAAAGCAGCACTTCCTGAACACCGTTTACGAGCGCTTTTTCCAGGGTTATTCAGTGAAGCTGGCCGACACGATGGGCATCGTCTACACGCCCCAGGAAATCGTCAACTTCATGTGCGCGAGCGTGGCCGAGGTCTTGGAAAAGGAATTTGGTAAGAGCCTTTCCAGCCCGGACGTTTACATCATTGACCCTTGCACCGGCACCGGGAATTTTGTTGTAAACCTGCTGCGCCGTATGCCCGGCCGTGATTTGCCCCGCGTATACCGCGAGCAGCTTTTCGCCAACCAAGTCATGCTGCTGCCCTATTACATTGCCGCGCTCAATATAGAACACGCCTACTACGAACTGACCCGCACATATGAGCCGTTCGAAGGGCTGTGCTTCGTGGATACGCTCGACCTTGCACAATCCGGTCAACCTCATCTTTATGTAACGGAAAAGAATGCAGAGCGCGTGGAGCGCCAGCGCCGCACTCCCATCACGGTGGTCATCGGAAATCCCCCGTACAACATGGGGCAGCAGAATGAGAATGACAATAACAAGAACCGGCAGTATGCGGGAGTTGACGGCAGGATCAAGGAGACATACGCAAAAGCCTCAAAGGCTACTCTGAAAACGAAGCTCTACGACCCCTATGTCAAATTCTTTCGGTGGGCCACGGATCGCCTTGGGGGGCGTGACGGCATAGTTTGCTTCGTCTCGAACAATAGTTTCATAGATCAGGAAGCCTTTGACGGCATGCAGGAACACCTGTTGAGAGACTTTAGTGATATTTACCATGTGGATTTACACGGAAACGTACGGAAGAATCCCAAGTTGAGCGGTACAACCCACAATGTATTTGGAATCCAAGTCGGCGTTGGAATATCTATTGCGGTGCGCCGTAATGGCACAAGTGGTCATCGCCTTCATTATCATCGTGTTCCCGAGAATTGGAGGAAAGAGGAGAAGCTTGCCTGGCTATTGGCAAAGCAGAGTATCGCCGGGGTCGAATGGCAAACGCCACCGTCGGGCCAATGGCTTGGCACGGGGGTGAACGATTTTAACGAGTTCATACCCATTGCCACGAAAATTGGAAGAGCAGCGGAATACGAGCCAAATACGATATTCAAAACCTATTCGCCGGGGGTTTCTACGGCGCGCGATGATGTAGCTTATGCGCATGACCAGAATATTTTGGCTGACCGAGTCCACTCATTCTTCGACAACTACAACGCCGAAGTTGATCGCTACAATCGTAGAGGGAAGGGTGCAAAGGGCCAAGCCCTAGACGAGTTCCTCGATTACTCGAAGGTGAAGTGGAGTCGAGATCTGAAGAAGGATCTCACGAGGGGAAGAGATGCTCAGTTTGACGAGACTTGCTTAAGAACCGGACTCTACCGTCCCTTTGCCAAGCGATTTCTTTACCTTGCAGACCTCTTAAACGACTCGCCTGGTATGTCCGGGTCGTTCTTTCCGAATGAGGCCCACGATTCGGATAACCAGGTAATTGCTACAAGCGACATCGCGTATCGCTCGCCCCACATTAACGTACTTGCTTCAAACTGCGCGACTGATTTGCATGTTTGCGCGTCGGTGGATGGGCATCAATGTTTCCCATACTACATCTACGAGTCAGATGGCAAAACTCGACATGAAAACATCACCAACTGGGCGCTGGAACATTTCCGCGAGCACTTTGGCGACAAGGAAATCACCAAGTGGGACATTTTCTATTACGTTTACGGCGTTCTGCACCATCCCGAATACCGCACAAAATACGCCGAGAACCTGAAGCGCGAACTGCCGCGCATTCCGCTGGCGAAAGACTTCTGGGGATTCTCGAAGGCCGGGAAGGAACTCGCCCGGCTGCACATAGATTACGAAAAGCTGGAACCCTGGCCATTGAAATTTATCGAGGCGACCGCCGTAACGCCGGCGTCCCGCCGGCATCTCGGGAGCCGCCGGGACGGCGGCGGTACGGTCCCGCTCTCCTACCGCGTCGAGGATAAAATGCGGCTCGCCAAGGACCACCGCTCGCTCAAGGTGAACGATTCCCTAACACTGGGCGGCATCCCACCCGAAACCTTTGAATACCGCCTGGGCAATCGCAGCGCCCTCGAATGGGTGATTGATCAATATCGGGTGACGGAAGACAAGCACAGCGGCATCCGCTCCGACCCCAACCGCCCCGACGACCCCGAATACATCGTGCGCCTCGTGGGCCAAGTCATTCGCGTGAGCGTTGAAACCGTCAAGCTTGTGAAACCCTTGCCTGCCCTGTAGCGGGCAGCCACGGTCAGGACTACACTGGCCGTCGCTACCCGTTGCACTCGGCATCGGGCTTAGTTCTTGCCGCGAGATCGGCGAATACCACTTTGAAGGCTGATTCAATCTTCTCGTAATCGAATATTCCTGATTGGCCGGCGAGTAAATCTTCCACTAACCCACCCATTCTCTTCGCCCTATCCATTGCATGTTTGGCGGTTTCCGGTGTAATACCTCCGGGAACTCCAATCACTTCGCCGTTCTTGTTTAGGCGCACATACAGCGCGTTCTGCTTCTCTCGCTCTGCCTTTCCATCGCCCACCTCTTTTGCGGTCCTGTCGAAGTTTGGCTCCTCGGCCCAACAGAACCAGGAGTCCCAGCGGCCAATCTTCTCTCGTAGAATGTTTATTGCGTCCGCGACGGTGCGCGGTAAACGGTCCAACGACTCGTTGATGGCGTCTATTCTCTCCCAAATTCTCTTTCGCTCTTCGAGGTTCTGGGTTTCCCGCAGGGCATCGATTAGCTTGCCATGCTCGACATATTTGAGATGCCTGTCCTCCAACCACATTTCGAATCCCTCATGACCCGGGATCACATGTTCCATGATGAGGGCCAATAACTGCTTGCACTTGTGGTCATGGCTCGCGCGATAAATGAGAGGGTTCCAGGGGATAACATCCCTCGCAACTAGGCACAGCAAGAACCCTTTGGCGAATTCTTCCTGCGCTATCGCCGCAAGATAGAACGAGATCCAGGTAGGATCCCCCAAGAATTCCGCCCATTCCACGTCTTTGAGGATGTGGTTTCCGTTAGCGAGACAAGCCCGCGCGGATTCCATGAAACGTGATTTGTCCATGCTCATTCATTGTAGCAAATGTGCCAATTAGACCCAAGATGGGAGCAGGTACCATTGGAGCGGCCGCCTGGCGCAAACGCTAGAAAGCGACCGTCTGCGCCAGCCCGCGAACGCGATGAAGGCGACAAATAGAGTGGTGCCCACATGGGCGAGACGCTAGAATCTCAATTTATGAATGAACCCGGTGGCGCTCAGCTTTTTCGGCAGCTTTCAGCCGAGGTGCGAGCGCGGTACATCGCGATTGGTCAGCAGATGGCGAGGCTCGCCAGAGATCATGCCGTGCCGATTGTCTTTGCTCCTCCGTTGAGTATTCGAGGCAAGGTCAACGGCGCGAGTGGCTGTGTGCTGCAATTAAACGCGGGCACATTCGTTGTCACCGCATCTCACGTTCTGGCCGGATATGAAGAACGCATTCGCTCAGGTGAGGTGCTGAACTGGCAAATCGGCGACCTTCCTCCGTTCGATCCACTTGCGCGCGTCGCGTGGAGGGATAGCGAGAGAGATATCGTTCTGTTGCGCATTTCGGAGAATGAGGCGCGCTGCATCGGACCTTGCATCATATCGGCTCCCCCGAAGTGGCCGCCATGCCCTGCACAGGAGGGACAATTGGTGCTAGTGGCCGGATACCCTAAGGCGCTTCGGGAGGAAGATCCATCATCAGGTTGGATCGCCGCAGGTCCCCATTCCGCGGTATTTCGGGTGACGACTGCCGGGGCAGGCTATTGCAAATGCGTGATTGAGCGGAAAGACCTTATCAGTTTCTGCGGAGGGGGGTTGCCAGAGCCGGGCACGGACATGGGAGGCTTGAGCGGCGGCCCCGTGCTGCTCGTCGGCACTCTCAGCTATCCATTGGTTGGTGTTATAACCGACCGCTGTCAAATGAGTCCCGCGGACCTAGAGATTCTCCAGTTTGCGACTCTCGAGAATGTGAGGATTGAGCAAGCGTAGCGCACCCCCGCCGTATGATGTCTGCAATCTGGCTTGAGGGCTTGGCCACGGCTGGCATGTGTGTCAGCTTGTGGTGGATTTATCTGCGCTAGGCTTCTACAGGCGTGCCCAAGCAGGATCTGCCGGGGCGGTGATACGGGCAAGCGAGCGTAGCGCAGACCTCCGCCTTTGAGGTCTGCGGTTCTTCCCAAGACGCGCGCTTCCGAACCTGAAGGCTGACGTCTGCGTTTGAGATTCCCGGTTTCTGCAAGAGAAGAGCCGCGGACCCCAAAGACGGGGGTCCGCGGTACGCTTGCTATGCTCTGCATTGCAAGCTCGTAAACTCTTGTGTTTTCGGCAAGAATTTCCCCGCCGTGTGTAGGGCCGAACAGCGTTCGGCCGACGGCGTGCCACGGGCGTCCCACCCGTGAAGGGGCACGGCCAAGATGGCCGTGGCACATTTGGGTTGCGGCTCCGCCGCGCTGCGCTACCCCGCTCGAGAGGCCATAGATGGAATCGATTTTCAAGACAAGAGGGCAGGGCTGATGGTAGGTTTGGAGTAGCCGCAGTCTGACGCGAGCGGGAGGTAAAGCGATGGCCCAAGCGACGGCGCCGGTGGCGATTCCGGACATTCAAAAACTCGCGGATCAGATCGTGGAGCGGTTCAGGCCCTGCCGGGTGATTTTGTTTGGTTCTTACGCCACGGGCATGCCAACCGCTGACAGCGACGTGGATTAGCTGGTCGTCATGGCCGACCCGCCGGGATGGCGAGAAGCTTCCCGCATCAAATCCGAATGGCAAGCTCATCTTCCCGTGAGACTGCAAATCCTCTTCATGGAAAGCCAGCAATTTGAAGAAACCAGGAATGTGATTGGCGGCATCGCTTATCCCGCCTCTCACGGCGGCAAGTTTCTCTATGAGCAGAACTCGTGAGCAGGTGATTTGGGATTTCGTGCAGGAATGGATGCGGAAAGCTCATCTTCGGGCTGCCGAACACCTTCTGGCGCTTGAGCAACAGGATTATTTCACCGCGGCGTTTCACGCCCAACAAGCAGCCGAGAAGCTTCTGAAAGCCTTCCTGGTTCGCCACCAGGTTCCTTTCGGGAAGACGCATGACATTCAGGAACTTGTCGAGCTGGCCGCGACGCGGGACGCTTCACTGAAGCGGGAGTTAGCGTCGGCGGAAGCGTTAACACCCTTTGGCGTTGAATTCCGTTATCCAGGCGATCAAGTGGCGGATCTTCAGACAGCCGAGCACGCGGTCGAGGAAGCCCGGCGGGTGCGGGCTGCAGTTCTGGCGCATCTTCAGAACTACTTGAGCGGGTAGCGCACAGGTGCGCGTATTTTGCGTTCCTGTGCGGCTTTTCACTTCGTGAATCCATACTGGATTTCCGTCTTGCCTGTCCCAAACCAAAGCGCTGTGAGATAATGCCGACGATGACCGCTCTACGATAATCATGAGCCCCAATCTCTACATCATTGCCGGACCAAACGGTGCAGGTAAGACAACTTTCGCGATAAAATTTTTGCCGACCTACGCTGATTGTAAGAATTTCATCAACGCCGATTTGATTGCAAAAGGGGTAGCGCCGTTTTCACCGGACGCGGTTGCCTTCCGCGCTGGACGCCTGATGCTGGAAGAAATCGATCGCCACGCGGAGCGTGGCGAGGATTTCGGTTTCGAGACAACGCTTGCAGGCCGGAGTTATCTCGGCCTGATTCGCCGTCTCAAGAAGCGCGGATACCAGGTGCATTTCTTCTATGTGATGGTGCCGACCGTTGATCTTGCCCTGACGAGAATCAGAGGACGGGTCTTGGAAGGCGGTCACGACATTCCCGAGTCTGCGGTTCGTCGACGCTTTGGCCGCTCCATGCGCAACTTCTTTGCCTTCTATCGCCAGCTAGGAGATTCGTGGATCCTATTTGACAATTCAGGCGGGACGCCGGTTGTCATTGCCTTTGAGAAAGAGGGCAAGTCCCATATAATGAAACGAGAGGTTTATAACACACTGATGGATCGCTACGGGGGATCATGACCAAGCCACCTGCAAACGTGCTTGAATTGCCATTGGAACAACGGGCCGAGATGGCCTTCAAAGCCGCCGTCGAGGAAGTGATTGTCGAGCATGCGCGCCAAGGCCTGCCAATTTTTATCTGGCGTGAAGGCAAAGTGGTCGAGCTTTCTCCCGAAGAATTGCGAGCGGAATCCGCGCGTCTGCAAGCGGAATGAGCCGAAGCGATGCTGCAAGCCGGCGAGGTCCGACTCTGAACTTTCGCCGGGGGACTGGGGGGCTACTGTGGTTTTGAAAGGGTAGCGGCAGCTTCGGCAACCGGCAGTTCTGCGGTAGTCTTGGGCGGAGTGCTATTCTGCGCCAGCTTCGCGGGTGGCATTTCTGTGCCGGCGGGATAAACAAGGATCTGGATGGCGCCCCAACCGGTTTCAGGGCTTGTGCCCGTTTTCTTCCCCATTCCCAGTGTCTTGAGCCGCCGATCGTCGAAACCGAAATTCTCAACCAGATACTCGCGGACCACCAAGGCACGACCTTGGGTGAGGACCATGCTCCCTGATGAAACCGGCCGTGCAAGCACGCCTCCGACTCCCTGACGCGGCGTGAGCAATTTTGACCAAACCGGTGAGCGGTTCTGAACTGACACGGAATCAGGCCAAGGGTAAAAGAGGAGTGCCTCGCGCATCAAGCCAAGCGCGCACAGGTTGCGCAAGTGGCCTCAACCGTTCCCAATGTGCTACAGGTGGTGAACGAACTGCAAATTGCGAATCAGAAGGCCGCCTCCACTCCCACGCAGTAAGCGGCGGGAAGGCGCGCTGGGGCACATGGCCTTGCGCCTCTGTTTGCTTGAAAAGGAGATGCCATGTCGTTTGGAATCTATGCTGCGGGATACGCGATTGTGATTGGCGGGTTGATCTACGGCGCTCATTTGATGCACGTCCCGGCACACTGGATTGTCGTGGGTGCGATCGTATTGTTGGGCCTAGGGATTCTGTCGGGTGTAAAAGCAACGCGCCAAAGGGATCCATCTTGATAGCAATATTTCTGGTTAAAGCGTTTAATAACTGAGAGGAGAATCCCATGGGATTGATTTTGCTCATTGTCGTTCTGCTGCTCCTGTTCGGCGGAGGCGGAGGCTATTACGGATATCGGAGATGGGGTTCGGGTGGAGGCATCGGGATCGTCGGCGTGGTCCTGATCGTCCTGGTGGCCCTATACCTGTTCGGCGGATTGCGCCTGAACGGTTGAGGACGCCCAACGCGCATGCCGGGAGTCCCTTCGAGATTGTTATTTACCCTCGACGGCGTTTTCCGTAACCGCCGGCGATGTGCCGTCCGTTCGCAGGGGAGAGGTGAATACTGTCAGCAACCCAACTACCCAAATTGGGAATTCCGGTAAAACGCGACGTCATGATGCGCTTCGAATGCGAGGCCGGGCCATGACACCGGCGCCTATGCGCTCACCGTCGTCTCCCCTTCCGGCCGCGGCAGTTCCTCCGAAACTATTGACGAGCGGGCTATCTAGCGATGAAGCCCGCAACCGTGTGCATAGGTTTGGGCCGAACTCCACACGCTGTGTAACTGTGTGGCTTCTCGCAACGCTCATGAACTTTGTTCAACCGGCAGCACGACACCCGCAAGGGATCGCGGCGCTCGTGCGGCACTTGGGCGGACTCGGGCTGTTCCTTCTCGCGATCGTCGACAGCTCCCCCATCCCGACATTCGGCGGCCTGGACATTCTCACCGCCATACTCGCTGCGCGGCAGCGCGAACCGTGGTACTACTATGCCGGATTCGCCACGGCAGGCTCGATCATCGGCGCATACTTAACGTTTCGAATAGCACGTAAGGCTGGATTGGACTATCTCAACCGCAAGTTTGGACAGCGCAAGGTCGCCAGACTGCTGATGTATTTCAAGCGGTGGGGTACGGGCGCTCTCGTGGTTTCTACCGTTGTACCTTTCCCCTTCCCGACGAGCGCGTTTTTCGCTATAGCAGGCGTGCTGGACTATCCTCTCCGTACATTCATTGTTGTCGTGGCTGTGAGCCGAGCATTGCGTTACGGCGCCATCGCCGCAATTGCCTCCCATTACGGCCGCCGCTTCGTTGTCGGTCTGCGACATCTAGGGCAACATTGGGGGTGGTTGCTAGCGATTACCGCCGCTTTGGTCATCGTGATAACCGCGGCGATAATGCTAAGAAAGCGTCTACAATCCGGTCGCCCTGTGGTCAAGTCGCACGCAACGTGATATTCCCGTGGTTCTAAGCAGGCTTCTGCGTATTGCAGTGGCTCACGGGCTGGGTGCGGGGAGAGAGGATTCCCGGCGTTTTCCGGTGAAATCCAGCGCGAAGGAAGGGTGGGAAGATGTGCCGGTAATTGCGAAGGGGACCACTGTAACGGACTTCTGTTTCAGGAACGGACCGACTGCCTTCAATACCAGTGCCTTGAATCCCGACGTGGTGTCGGATAACTTTCCGTTGGTGTACAGAATTCCGCGGAGGTCAACTTTTTGGTCCAGCAGGTTGTACGTGCCTTGAAGCTGCGCGCGCGTGCCAGGAGCGCTGAAGGAGACATTGGACAGAGTTGCGACGCCATTTTTCACCGACACCTGCCCTGTAAACTGCGAGAGCACTGTTTCCGGGTCTTCGACTTGCTGCTTCTTGTCCTCGCCGCGCGCACTCTGGGTTAATGCATCTACCGGCTGCTGGACGTCTGCGTTCGTGAAGCGTCCGCTGCCAATGCCGCAACTACCGGCAAGATCCAGCTTCCTCAAGAATCCCGGAGGCCCGGGCGGCACTTGTAGTTTCGCGTGCAGATTGATACTGCCGGTCAACGACGGGTGTTTCTCTTCCGTAAAGAGGAACAACAAATCCTCAATGCGGCCTTCCTTTACGGCCATCTCCAGCCGAACGGTTTTTCCGTGCTGGCCATGCTGCCCGGCTACGCTACCCCTCGACGTCACCGTGGTTCGCTGGAAGTGCGAGTCCACATTCTGAAGATACGTGTCTCCATTCGTTCCGTCCACAACCGTCTGGAATCTCGAAGTCAGGTGAACGGCGTGGCTGCTTCCGGATACGCGGAAGTCGGGGACGTCGGCTTCGCCATTGGCATCGATATGGCTGATGGTGCCGCTAAACTTGCCTCGGGACGATAGGGTACCGGAAATACCCTCGAACACCGACAGGTTCGCGTGCTCATAAGTGTAGGAACCCGTCACCGGAGTGCTGCCGGGGTCATTCTCATTCCAGGGGCCGACCTTGCCCTCCGACTGGATTTCCCCTGGCGGCTCGGTATTCAACAACGCTGCGTGGTAGGGGATGACGCCGCCCTCACCGACCTCGTCTAATGTCAACCGATGAATCTGCAACTGGAAGGGTTCCTGTCCCGGCTGCCGGGGCATAAACTCCAAGAGAGCGCCCTCCGTTTTGATCTCGCCTATCGTGATCGAAGCGCCCGTGGTGCTGGTCGTCAACGGCATCACACTCGACGGCTGGCCGCTCGGACCCGGCGGCGGAATTAACACGTGCAACCCCTTTACCTCGACCTCATCCAAGCGCGGGTGAATCCGTAAAAGGCCATTGTAGCTCCCGCGAATGATCAGCATCTGGACCGTGATCAGCGGTGGCAGGTCCCGGCGTTTCCGGTGCAGGAAACTGACCCCTTCAGCCACGCATCCCGGGGGAAAGTAGGTTTTGCGGAAGCTGCGGATCTGGACGGTTCGGGCGAAACGGTCCTGGAGCGCCTTGGTGACCGCCTGTTGCGTGAATGGCCAGTTCCAGGCCAACACGATCAGCACGATGCCCGCGATGACGATGAGCGACGCTCCTGTAATCAGCCACCAGCGTCCAGGCGCCCACCACTGTCCCGGCGTGCGGACCTTCCCCGCGCCGCTGCGTTTAGAAATCGTCGAACTCTTCTCGGTCACTTATATAACGCTCCCGTCGACGATGGCTCCAAACCCGGATTAGGGGCTCCGTGCCCGTTGTTTAAATGCAGGCGATTGCGCAGGGAGTGGGGTGCACTCGAAAGGAACTCCAGGGAGATGTTCGCGCCCACATATTCCAGCATGCTGTAGTTGCCCATGCGGAGCGCATTCCTGACACTGTAGCCGCGGGGGTACCAACCATAGATGGCCGTCATGGTGCCGACATACGGCGCGACGAGGGCAGGGATAGAGAAGACGCGGTGGCCGTCTTCACCGCGGCGTGCGGTCAAGGTGGAAATCACGGCGTGGCCCAACCGCGGCAACAGGCCTTTGCATTCACAGTGGTAGTACAACGCATCTTCCTTGAAGGCTTCGGACAGTGCATAACGCGTCGTGGTGCCTGCGGCTGCTATGGCGAAGTCAGAGGTGAATCGCCTACTATAACCCTCTGCACCTTGCCTCCACTCCCGAGGTGAATTCATGGCTTGCCCAAAGCCCGCCGTGATTGCGGAGCTGACGATGGGATACGGGCCGAACGCGTCGAAGAGGTAGTTGCGGATCTTCGTTGTCTCGGTCGGACGCGTATACGCAAGGCCCCCTCGCACCGGGGTAGTGATGGCAACAGGGCCGGAGGAATCCCCGGAATCGAGCAGTGATTGCGCCTTGGCAAGCACTGCCATGGCTGCGAGGCTCGCGAATACCAAAAGCCCGGGCATGATTTTGTGTATCTTCATCTGGAGATGCTCAGTGGTAAACGCCCAACACGTTGACGGCGAGGAGAATCAGTAAGATGGTGCCTATCCCGATACCAGCGCCGCCACCGAAACCCCAGCACCTATGGCCGTAGTACGCCCCACCGACACCCAAAGCCAACAACCAAATGATAATGAGTATCAACATTGTGGATTTTCCTTTCCCCAGAAGGTTAACTCGCGGCCGGCTGGGCGGAAGTTATTCCTTCCATGCACCAGCGTGCCCTGCCGAGAGGCCGGTTCATTCACTTCTCGAAAACCTTTTCAATCTGGCCGACTTTCTTTTGGACTTGACCTGCGAATTTTTCGGTTTGGCCTTCCACCTCCAGGTTGGGATTGTTCGTGACCTGTCCCGCTTTCTCCTTAACTTTCCCTTTTATCTCATGAAGCTTGCCTTCGACTTGATCCTGCGTACTTGATTTCATCTGTTTTGTCCCCTCTTCTTTCGAAAACTCTTAAATTGGTGAGAATCGTCGAGACGATCCCATGCGCGTTTATACGGCAAGGCGATTTGCTCGTCAGTTCAATAGTGCACGAACCTGTGGTCAAAATTGCTCAAGCAGAGGGGACCCCCCGGTTTAAAGCCCGATGGGCGGGACCACGGTGTCGCCTAATATACCTGCCGCGATTATGGTTGCAGGGTATGGGTATGAGTGGGAACATGCTCATCAGCTCGCGCCGCCCCCTTCATTGAGAATGAGGAAGTACCTGTGGCGCCTAAGGGTTATGACCCGGTCACTGCGAGTCTGGTCGGGTTCACGTCCCCTTTCTCGCGGACTTGGGTGTCCCTTCGGTAAGCCTGCTTAACTCAAGTATGCCATCGTGGTAGCGTCGGTCATATGCCCACCCAGGGCAGGGAGGACGTACGATGGCCGGCGAGATTCCTGATATTCCCACTGACATGCGGAAGGTTTACCTGCGTCTCAAGCGGTGGCGGAGTTCGCACGCCCGCCACGTGCCGATTCCGGATTCTTTGTGGGCGGCGGCGGGAGAACTGGCCCGCGCGCATGGGATTAATCCCACCGCGAAAGCTCTGCATCTGGAGTATGGCAAGCTCAAGCAGCGGGCGGAAGCTGCGGTGCCGACAGTGAAGAGGCGCATGGTGAAGGCCCTGGCAGGGGGCCCGCGCCGCGCACGGCGCACGGCACCAACGACGTTTGTGGAACTGACGGCACCGCCTCCTGGTAGTTTTCCTGGAGCCGTGGTCGAGCTGGAAGGGCCGCGGGGCCGGATGCGCATCGAGCTCAAAGGTGTCGCCACCGCCGAGTTGGTCGCCCTGAGCCGGGCGTTGTGGAGCGGCGAGGCATGATCCAAGTTGCCCCGCAGACCCGCATCCTGGTGGCGGTGGAGGCGGTGGATTTCCGCAACGGGATTGACGGCTTGGCGCGGGTGTGCCAGGAGCAGTTGCAGGCGGACCCATTTTCGGGTCGGCTGTTCGTGTTCCGCAACCGGCGGCGCACGGCGCTGAAGATCTTGGCCTATGACGGCCGGGGATTCTGGTTGTGCCAGAAGCGGCTCTCGCGCGGGCGCTTCGGTTTCTGGCCGGTGAGCCTGACGGGGGTGATAAAAGCCCTGGAGGCGCACGAGTTTTACGTGCTGCTGGCGGGCGGGGATCCCGCCTCGGCACCGGCGGCTCCCGTCTGGCGGCAGGTCAGCGTCCCCGGCTGAGAAAAAATGGCGCTGGGGGCTTGCGTTCTGATTTCGTCTCTGTTACGCTCGGGGGCATGGAAGGAGAGTTTCGCTACCGGGGCCGAATCATCACCGCGGCGGAAGTGGAATTTATCCGTCAGTTGATCGCCGAAGATCCCCACACCAACCGGCGACAGCTTTCGCTGCGGCTGTGCGAAGCCTGGGGGTGGAAGCAGGCCAACGGCGCACTCCGCGACATGGTCTGTCGAGGACTACTGCTGGAACTTGCGCGCGCCGGACGCCTGGAGTTGCCGCCCGCGCGGCAAGTGCATCGCAACCCGTCGACTCGGCGCGCGACGGACGGGAGTAAAGCCCTGGCTCCGCTCCTGCTGGATACCACTCCCCTGGAGGTCCCGCTGCGGGCGCTTCGGCCGTTGGAGTTTCAGCAAGTGCGGCGCACCCCCGAGGAACCGCTCTTCAACTACCTCGTCGCCCAGTATCATCCACTCGGCTATGCGCGGCCGGTCGGGGAACACCTCAAATTTTTGGTCTCGGCTGCGGGCCGGGTGATTGCCTGTCTGGCTTGGTCGTCGGCACCGCGGCATCTGGGCGCCCGCGATCGCTTTATCGGCTGGAGTGCGGAGGCGCGGCGCCGCAATATCCGCCTTCTCGCCTACAATCCGCGCTATCTCATTTTGCCTTGGGTCCGCGTCCCACATTTGGCGTCGCACGTTCTGGGTCAGATGGCGCGCAGAATCGCGGCCGACTGGGAGCGCCTCTACGGGCACCCGATCTATTTTCTCGAGACCTTCGTCGATCCCGAACGCTACCGCGGCACGTGTTATCGGGCGGCCAACTGGGTGGTGATGGGGCGGACGACGGGGCGGGGCAAAAACTGCCCGAACAAGCGGCCAAACCGCTCGATCAAGGAAGTGCTGGGCTATCCGCTCACGCCGCGCTTTCGTGAGCTGCTGGCGAAGATAGAGTAAACACCGCCCGGAGCAGAGCGAAGGGATGAAACCTGCGAAGGAACAGATCGAAGTGAATCTCGAAGAGCTGAGCGCCTTGGTGGAGCGGGCGCGTCAAGGGCCGTTGAGCCAAGAGGACTGTCAGAGGCTGGATGACGCGATCCAGGCGCTGAGCGTTCTGATCGAGAGGATCGGGGAAAAGAATACGACGATCAGCCAACTGCGCGCGCTGTTGTCGAAGCCCAGCACGGAGAAGACCAGCAAGGTGCTGGAGCAAGCCGGGATCAAGGTCCCTCCACAAAACCCTCCGCCTCCCAAGGCGAAGGATCCAGCGAAGCCGGGGCACGGGCGAAATGGCGCCCAAGCGTATCGGGGCGCCGAGCGCATCAAAATCGCGCATGGTTCTTTGAAGCCTGGAGATCACTGCCCAGGTTGTGTGAAGGGAAAGGTGTACCTGCAGAAAGAGCCCGGACTTCGCATCCGAGTGACGGGCCAAGCGCCGATTGCCGCCCAAGTCTACGAGTTAGAACGTCTGCGCTGCAATCTGTGCGGCGAGGTTTACGAGGCAGAAGCGCCGCCAGTCTGTGGGCGAGAAAAAGTACGATGAAAGCGCGGCGGCAATGATCGCGCTGTTGAAGTACGGCAGCGGCGTTCCGTGGGATCGACTGGAAAGGCTGGAGGCAAGTCTGGGAATTCCGCTGCCGGCTTCGACCCAGTGTGAAATCGTCGCGGAAAGAGCCGAAGTGATTCGGCCCGCTTTCGAAGAGCTGATCCGCCAGGCCGCGCAAGGCGAAGTCTTTTATAACGATGACACCAGCATGAAGATCCTGGCGCTGGCGAGGGCGAGTCCTCAGCGCGCGGAGGAGGAAGCCGCGTCGATCTCCCAGGAACGGACGGGACTGTTCACCTCCGGCATCGTGTCGACGACGCGGCAGGGGCAGCGGATCGCGCTGTTTTTCACCGGGCGGAAGCATGCCGGGGAGAACCTCGCCCGGGTGTTCGTCGAGCGGGCGAAGGGACTCGCGCCGCCCATTCAAATGTCGGATGCCTTGTCACGCAACGTGCCGAAGCTCAAGGAGAAGTTGGAAATTCTCTGGGGAAACTGCAACGCGCACGCGAGGCGCCGCTTCGTCGAGGTGACGCCGAACTTCCCCGAGGAGTGCCGGTTCGTGCTGGAAAGCTTTCGCGACGTGTATGGTTATGAGGCCGAGGCCCAGCGGCGGGGTCTCGGGCCCGAGGCGCGGCTGCGCTTTCACCAGGAGCGCAGCCAGCCGGTGATGGATGCCCTCCGCGCTTGGTTCGAGGCCCAGTTCAACGAAAAGAAAGTGGAGCCCAACTCGGGGCTGGGCGAAGCCATCACTTATTGCTTGAAACGCTGGACCCGACTGACGCTGTTCCTCCGCCAAGCGGGCGCGCCGCTGGATTCGAACCTCGTCGAGCGGGCGCTGAAGAAATGCATTTTGCATCGAAAGAATAGTCTGTTCTATAAGACCGAGAACGGCGCCGAAATGGGGGATCTCCACATGAGCCTGATCCATACGTGCGAATTAAACGGCGTCAATCCCTTCGAGTACCTGATCGAATTGCAGAAACACGCCGAGGAACTGACCCAGCACCCGGCGGACTGGATGCCCTGGAATTACCGGCAGGCACTGCCACAGGCCGGCACAAGTCAGCCTCCCGCTTAAGCCCCCCCTTGCAGTAGAATGCCTGCGGTCTGGCCGAAAACGATAGTCTGCGGCCAGGCGGATGGGACATCCTGAAATGGCCGAAAAACGGGCCTCCCGAAAGCCGAAATCGCCAAGGGTTTTTGGCCACCCCTCCGGACGGGCCAAAACCGAACTCCGCGTGGGTCTTTACGCCCGTGTTTCCACCAATGACCAACAGACCATTCCGTTACAGATCCGTGCACTGCGGGAATACGCCGGCCGGCGGGGCTGGACCATTGCCTCGCAAGTTAAAGAGGTCGGCAGTGGCGCATCGCAACGGCAACAGCGGGAGGAGTTGCTGGATGCCGCGCGCCGCCGCGACATCGATGTGGTGCTGGTGTGGCGCTTAGATCGTTGGGGCCGGTCAGTGACGGACCTGCTCGCGACACTCCAGGAACTGGAGCATCTCGGGGTCGGCTTTGTCTCCCTGAACGAAGCCCTGGACTTGACTACACCATCCGGGCGGGCGATGGCCGCGTTACTGGCCGTGTTCGCCGCGTTCGAACGGGAGATTCTGCAGGAACGGGTGCGCGCCGGTCTGGCACACGCCCGGCAGAACGGCAAGAAGCTGGGCCGGCCCGCAACGGCGGCTCTCCACGCCGGCCAGATACGGAAGCTCTACCGCGCCGGCGTCACGAAAGCGGAAATCGCCCGCCGCTTGCTGATCGGCCGGACGTCGGTGCGGCGCATCCTCACGGCGAAGGAGCGATAGCGAAGATGGCGAAACTTAAAAAGGACTCCATCCGAGAGGACCGAATCCAGAACGAAGCAATCGTGGACGCGTATGGACCGGAGGAGCAGGCCCTGGGCTGGTATTACTACCTGGAGAACAAAATCCGCTTCCCCTTCCAGGCCAAGTGTATCGTGGCCAAGGCGGTTTCACCACTCCGCAAGGGCGAAACGGTGGAAGTCCAGCGCCTGGCCCCCGAAGATGCTTGCGTCAGCGACATGCTCGTGCTGATCCGTTGGCAGGGCAGGAAGATGGCCGTTCCCCTGTCGCAACTAACCGCCCTCGACGCCGACCAATCAACCACTGAGGCCATCGGCGATTGGCACTACTGGGTGGCTCAAGGTTACCAGTTCTGAACTCACGTCGGCCCCCACCATCCAGAATGCTGCGTTGGTAGAATCGAACCGCATATGATCAATCGTCCATCAAAATCGCAACCGACGTGGATAGATGTCAAGGCCAAGCTCGCCCCTTTTGATCGTACAGGATTGCTGAGCCTGGTCCAGGATCTCTACGCTGCGCACAAGGATAATCAGGTGTTTCTTCACGCCCGTTTGGGCCTGAGCGAGGACGTCCTAAAACCGTACAGGCAGACTATAGATCGCTGGCTTTGGCCTGACGTCTTTCGGAATCAGGACACCTCCGTCGCCAAAGCCAAGCAGGCCATTTCCAATTACAAGAAGGCCGTCGGCGAACCCGGTGGCTTGGCAGAGTTGATGGTTTTCTATTGCGAGCGGGCGGCGGGGTTCTGTTGCGAGTTCGGAAACGATGACGAGAGTTACCTCAACGCACTGGTACATACGTTCGAGCAGGCCCATGCCCTTGCGATTACATTGCCCGTCAACACCCGGGACGACTTCCTTGCTAGGCTGGATCGCGTACGCAACATCAGCCACAATCTCGGCTACGGCGTCGGAGACAGCATGGACGATATCCTTGCGGAGTACACGTAGCGCATCGGTCATCCGCTCGCGCCTCG
>CAVQYM010000003.1:0-410693 GCA_963718175.1 uncultured Acidobacteriota bacterium | reverse complement strand
CTGTGGCAGTGCCTGCCGGTAATTCCAGGGCATCCAGTCCGCCGGGTGCTGGGTCAGTTCCTCGGCGTGTTTCTGCAATTCGATCAGGTACTCGAAGGGATTGACGCCGTTTAATTCGCACGTATGGATCAGGCTCATGTGGAGATCCCCCATTTCGGCGCCGTTCTCGGTCTTATAGAACAGACTATTCTTTCGATGCAAAATGCATTTCTTCAGCGCCCGCTCGACGAGGTTCGAATCCAGCGGCGCGCCCGCTTGGCGGAGGAACAGCGTCAGTCGGGTCCAGCGTTTCAAGCAATAAGTGATGGCTTCGCCCAGCCCCGAGTTGGGCTCCACTTTCTTTTCGTTGAACTGGGCCTCGAACCAAGCGCGGAGGGCATCCATCACCGGCTGGCTGCGCTCCTGGTGAAAGCGCAGCCGCGCCTCGGGCCCGAGACCCCGCCGCTGGGCCTCGGCCTCATAACCATACACGTCGCGAAAGCTTTCCAGCACGAACCGGCACTCCTCGGGGAAGTTCGGCGTCACCTCGACGAAGCGGCGCCTCGCGTGCGCGTTGCAGTTTCCCCAGAGAATTTCCAACTTCTCCTTGAGCTTCGGCACGTTGCGTGACAAGGCATCCGACATTTGAATGGGCGGCGCGAGTCCCTTCGCCCGCTCGACGAACACCCGGGCGAGGTTCTCCCCGGCATGCTTCCGCCCGGTGAAAAACAGCGCGATCCGCTGCCCCTGCCGCGTCGTCGACACGATGCCGGAGGTGAACAGTCCCGTCCGTTCCTGGGAGATCGACGCGGCTTCCTCCTCCGCGCGCTGAGGACTCGCCCTCGCCAGCGCCAGGATCTTCATGCTGGTGTCATCGTTATAAAAGACTTCGCCTTGCGCGGCCTGGCGGATCAGCTCTTCGAAAGCGGGCCGAATCACTTCGGCTCTTTCCGCGACGATTTCACACTGGGTCGAAGCCGGCAGCGGAATTCCCAGACTTGCCTCCAGCCTTTCCAGTCGATCCCACGGAACGCCGCTGCCGTACTTCAACAGCGCGATCATCGCCGCCGCGCTTTCATCGTACTTTTTCTCGCCCACAGCTGGCGGCGCTTCTGCCTCGTAAACCTCGCCGCACAGATTGCAGCGCAGACGTTCTAACTCGTAGACTTGGGCGGCAATCGGCGCTTGGCCCGTCACTCGGATGCGAAGTCCGGGCTCTTTCTGCAGGTACACCTTTCCCTTCACACAACCTGGGCAGTGATCTCCAGGCTTCAAAGAACCATGCGCGATTTTGATGCGCTCGGCGCCCCGATACGCTTGGGCGCCATTTCGCCCGTGCCCCGGCTTCGCTGGATCCTTCGCCTTGGGAGGCGGAGGGTTTTGTGGAGGGACCTTGATCCCGGCTTGCTCCAGCACCTTGCTGGTCTTCTCCGTGCTGGGCTTCGACAACAGCGCGCGCAGTTGGCTGATCGTCGTATTCTTTTCCCCGATCCTCTCGATCAGAACGCTCAGCGCCTGGATCGCGTCATCCAGCCTCTGACAGTCCTCTTGGCTCAACGGCCCTTGACGCGCCCGCTCCACCAAGGCGCTCAGCTCTTCGAGATTCACTTCGATCTGTTCCTTCGCAGGTTTCATCCCTTCGCTCTGCTCCGGGCGGTGTTTACTCTATCTTCGCCAGCAGCTCACGAAAGCGCGGCGTGAGCGGATAGCCCAGCACTTCCTTGATCGAGCGGTTTGGCCGCTTGTTCGGGCAGTTTTTGCCCCGCCCCGTCGTCCGCCCCATCACCACCCAGTTGGCCGCCCGATAACACGTGCCGCGGTAGCGTTCGGGATCGACGAAGGTCTCGAGAAAATAGATCGGGTGCCCGTAGAGGCGCTCCCAGTCGGCCGCGATTCTGCGCGCCATCTGACCCAGAACGTGCGACGCCAAATGTGGGACGCGGACCCAAGGCAAAATGAGATAGCGCGGATTGTAGGCGAGAAGGCGGATATTGCGGCGCCGCGCCTCCGCACTCCAGCCGATAAAGCGATCGCGGGCGCCCAGATGCCGCGGTGCCGACGACCAAGCCAGACAGGCAATCACCCGGCCCGCAGCCGAGACCAAAAATTTGAGGTGTTCCCCGACCGGCCGCGCATAGCCGAGTGGATGATACTGGGCGACGAGGTAGTTGAAGAGCGGTTCCTCGGGGGTGCGCCGCACTTGCTGAAACTCCAACGGCCGAAGCGCCCGCAGCGGGACCTCCAGGGGAGTGGTATCCAGCAGGAGCGGAGCCAGGGCTTTACTCCCGTCCGTCGCGCGCCGAGTCGACGGGTTGCGATGCACTTGCCGCGCGGGCGGCAACTCCAGGCGTCCGGCGCGCGCAAGTTCCAGCAGTAGTCCTCGACAGACCATGTCGCGGAGTGCGCCGTTGGCCTGCTTCCACCCCCAGGCTTCGCACAGCCGCAGCGAAAGCTGTCGCCGGTTGGTGTGGGGATCTTCGGCGATCAACTGACGGATAAATTCCACTTCCGCCGCGGTGATGATTCGGCCCCGGTAGCGAAACTCTCCTTCCATGCCCCCGAGCGTAACAGAGACGAAATCAGAACGCAAGCCCCCAGCGCCATTTTTTCTCAGCCGGGGACGCTGACCTGCCGCCAGACGGGAGCCGCCGGTGCCGAGGCGGGATCCCCGCCCGCCAGCAGCACGTAAAACTCGTGCGCCTCCAGGGCTTTTATCACCCCCGTCAGGCTCACCGGCCAGAAACCGAAGCGCCCGCGCGAGAGCCGCTTCTGGCACAACCAGAATCCCCGGCCGTCATAGGCCAAGATCTTCAGCGCCGTGCGCCGCCGGTTGCGGAACACGAACAGCCGACCCGAAAATGGGTCCGCCTGCAACTGCTCCTGGCACACCCGCGCCAAGCCGTCAATCCCGTTGCGGAAATCCACCGCCTCCACCGCCACCAGGATGCGGGTCTGCGGGGCAACTTGGATCATGCCTCGCCGCTCCACAACGCCCGGCTCAGGGCGACCAACTCGGCGGTGGCGACACCTTTGAGCTCGATGCGCATCCGGCCCCGCGGCCCTTCCAGCTCGACCACGGCTCCAGGAAAACTACCAGGAGGCGGTGCCGTCAGTTCCACAAACGTCGTTGGTGCCGTGCGCCGTGCGCGGCGCGGGCCCCCTGCCAGGGCCTTCACCATGCGCCTCTTCACTGTCGGCACCGCAGCTTCCGCCCGCTGCTTGAGCTTGCCATACTCCAGATGCAGAGCTTTCGCGGTGGGATTAATCCCATGCGCGCGGGCCAGTTCTCCCGCCGCCGCCCACAAAGAATCCGGAATCGGCACGTGGCGGGCGTGCGAACTCCGCCACCGCTTGAGACGCAGGTAAACCTTCCGCATGTCAGTGGGAATATCAGGAATCTCGCCGGCCATCGTACGTCCTCCCTGCCCTGGGTGGGCATATGACCGACGCTACCACGATGGCATACTTGAGTTAAGCAGGCTTACCGAAGGGACACGGCCGTGCTGCATGGCACCACGATCGTCGACGCGGAAAACGACCTGGTCATCGTCAACCAGCTCACATTCACCAGCATCAATTTTCCCTCTTTGGATCCGGCCAGCGATGCGCAAATGGACCAACTCCTAAGAGCGTTTCTGCCGCCGAGCGCGAGCGTGAACATTTCCCTGCGCCGGCTGATAGCTTCCGTTCCCAAAAAAGAGACGGCACCTAAAGTGGAGTTCCGGAACGATCCGCCGGCGATATTCGTGAGCAGCCGTCCAGCGGTCCTGCTGTTTGTGGACGGCCAACCGCAGTATGCGCTGATTCCCAACAGCAAGCTGGAATTCGTGGCCAACACCACGTGGCCGCTGTTCCTCGATCGAAAGAACTCCGAATACTATCTGCTGGTCGGCAACCAATGGATGACCGCCACTGCCATAGAGGGACCCTGGACGCCGACCAACACGCTCCCTCGAGAGATGGGCAAGCTGCCCAACGACCCACGCTTGGCGTCGCTCAGGAAAGTCATTCCTCCACCCCCGCCGACCGGCGCACCGGTGCCGATGGTCTTTTTCAGTTTAGTTCCAGGAGAAGTGATTCTATTCAACGGGCCGCCCATTTACGCTTCCATTCCGGGAACGCGGCTCACTTACGTCGTCAACACGACCAGCAACGTCTTTTTCTATAGCCCGACGCAGCAGTTTTACTACCTCACGGCGGGCCGCTGGTTTAGCGCGAGCAGCCTTTATGGACCGTGGACTTATGCGACACCCTCTCTTCCATCCGATTTCATGCATATTCCCTCGGCAAGCCCCGCCGGTAGAGTGCTGACTTCAGTGCCGGGAACGGAGGAAGCCAAGGACGCCGTCTTGTTAGCACAGACCCCCACGACCGTGGTGGTGAACCCCGCCAGCGCGGCAGCGCATGTCAATGTTACCTATTTCGGCCCGCCACAATTTGCACCGATACCGGGGACTTCGCTGTTTTATGGCACAAATACCCAAGACAAAGTCATTCAGGTAGGCACCGTGTACTACCTGTGTTTCCAGGGGATCTGGTTCACGTCCGTAACCCCGCAGGGACCGTGGACAACTGCGACGTACGTCCCGCAGGTGATCTACACCATCCCGCCGAGTTCGCCAGTTTACAACGTCACTTATGTGACCCAGACCGTAACCCCAACGGGATACGTCGAAGCGAGTTATACATCCGGATATCTCGGGGGATTCATTACCGGCACTGTCTTCGGAGCCATCGTGTTCAGTGGAACAGGGTATTACTACCCGCCGTATTTTGGTTATCCGGTGTATGGCGGCTACCCGGCATATGTAGCCTATGCAGGAACTTACGGCGTGTATGGCGCGTATTCCTACAGCACGGTACACGGCGCTTACGGAGTCTCCCAGACAGCCTACGGCGCATACGGCTCGGCAACCTGGGGCACTCAATACAACCCCTACACGGGAACTTACGCTCGAGGTGCTTCGGTCGCCACGCCCTACGGCAGCGGAAGCGTGGCGCAAGCCTATAACCCTTACACCGGTACGTATGCGGCGCATGCCTCCGGTTCCAGTCCCTACGCGCAATGGGGTAATTCCGTAGTTTCGGGACCGGGCGGCACAGCATACACACAACATACTACTACTGCGCAAGGCACAACGGGCTCCATTCAAACATCCGCCGGGGGAAAGGCCGCCGGGGTAGTTACCCCGAATGGGAACACGTGGGGGGCCGGCAAAAACGCGAGCGGCGATCTGTATGCCGGCCATGACGGGAATGTCTACCGGAACACCGGCAGTGGATGGCAGCAGTATTCGAACGGCAGTTGGAATAACGTCAGTAAACCACCTTCACCGAGCTTTTCTCCAAGCGCCCAGAGCCCGCAACAGCGCTCAGCCGGACCGACGGCTGCTGGCAGTGGATGGCAGCAGTTTAACAACGCCAGCCCGAATAGCGTCAGTAAACCACCTTCACCGAGTTCTTCTCAAAGCGCACCGAGCCCGCAACAGCGGTCAGCCGGACCCTCGGCAGCTCCCGGTGGGGCGGCACCCGCGCAGAGTGGCGCACCCGGATGGGGCGCCCGTGGAGCACGTGGAGGCGAGGCTCCACAGGGACTCAATCAAGAACTTCAGAACCGAGAACGGGGTTCGCAGTGGAGCCAGCGGTTCGAGAAGTCTCTAGGCGGCTTTGGTGGACAACGATTCGGCGGAGGTCGCTTTGGCGGCCCACGGCGATAAAGCACGAAAACTTTGGCTTAGGAGCCAAATGACCGCTCGCTCCATTCGGCGAGCAAAGCACAAGAGAAAAAATGGAGGCAACCATGAAGAACTTCAGGATGAGCGTGATGATGATTATTTTGGCCGCGGCGATCCCTATGAACCTGGCAGTCGCACAGCAAGGGACCGGGGGATCGGGCGGCGCAGGCCTTAATAAGGAGGAGGTTGTGGCAAAGCTAGAGAAGATTGCGGCGGCGCTGCAACTGACTCCTAAACAGAAATTGCAAATGCTGCCGATCTTGAAGGAGGAGGCGCAGCAGCTCAAGGCTCTGAAGGAGAATACTTCCCTCGGGCCCCTGCAAAAGCTCATGCAGCTCAAGCAAATCGACAGTGCGTCTGACGCCAAAATAATGCCACTTCTCGATCCGGTGCAGCAGCAGAAATGGCAAGCCATGCGCCAAGAGGCGCGCCAGCAGATGCTGCAGAAGTTGGAGAGCAACTGACTTGGGTGGTCGCGCGGCACACGCCTTCGCGCTTTGCATCCATCTCTTGGGGTGCTGCGCGGCTCGAAGGCGTGAACACCGTGCACGCCACAGGAGACATCATCCATGAATCGATACCTAATGCGCTCATTCATGATTAAAGTTTGCGCGGCAACTTTACTAGCTAATGGTGTCTGCCAAGAGCCCACTGCTAAGCCGGCATTGGAGGTCCCTGGGGGTCATCAGGTGGCATCACGCGTGCCAGCAGATATGCTCGCGCAGCTCAGCGGCTCGCTGCAACAACTCGCCCGCAAGGTTTCTCCGGCCGTCGTTCAGATCGAGGTTAGCGGGTTCGGGCCAGCGGAGGAGGGCGACCGCAAGGATACGCCACTGATCGTGCGCCAGCACGCTATCGGCGCCGGGGTGATCGTGGACCCTGACGGTTACATCATGACCAACGCCCACGTAGTGGAAGGCGCGCAGCGGATCCGTGTAGTTCTGCCGCTGCCGCCGGCCAATTCCTTTGACAGGTTGGGTGCCGGGAAAGCGCGAGTGCTAGACGCAAAAGCAATCGGTTTGCAAAAGGAAACGGACCTGGCGTTGCTGAAGGTTGAGGCCAGCAATTTGCCTACGGTGCGTTTCAATCTGGATCGCCCTCCGCAAGCGGGAGAACTGGTCTTTGCCTTCGGCAGTCCGGAAGGTCTGGAGAACTCTGTAACGATGGGCGTGATCAGTTCGGCCTGGCGGCAACCCCATCCCGATAGCCCGATGGTGTACCTTCAAACCGACGCGCCTATTAACCCCGGCAACAGTGGAGGGCCCTTGGTGGACGTAACGGGCGCGGTGGTCGGCCTGAACACCTTCATCCTGACCAGCGGCGGAGGCAGTGAAGGGCTGGGATTTGCCATTCCGGCTCGCATTGTGGATTTCGTTTATCAGAACCTGAGGAAGTACGGCCACGTGCACCACGTTGAAATTGGCGTTGTCGCTCAAACAATTACACCCACCATGGCTGAAGGCCTCGGCCTAGCTCAGGACTGGGGCGTGGTGATCTCCGACGTCATACCGAACGGACCGGCGGACGCGGCCGGTATAAAGCCCGGCGACCTTATTTTAGCTGTAAATGGGCACCCCATGCTGGGCCTGCCCAGGTTCGCCGCTGCGCTCTTTCTGCACCCGCCCGACCAGGTCATGAAACTCGATGTGTTGCGGGGCACGGAGAAGCTGTCGTTCAACGTTGCTGCCGTCCTGCCGCGGGACCGTATGGATCAGCTCGCCGATGTCGCCAACCCACTGAAGAGCCACATCGGACCGCTGGGCATTTGGGGACTAAATCTCGACGATGATCTGCGTTCACTGCTGCCGGATGTGCGCATGGGCACGGGCGTGATCGTCGTTGGACAGGCGCCGGGTTTCAATTCCGTGAACACCGGTTTGCGCGCGGGCGACGTGATCCATTCGCTGAATCGGACCCCCGTCGCATCCGTCGAGCAACTGAAGTCAGCAGTGGCTCAGCTCAGACCGGGTGACGCAGCGGTGTTGCGGATCGAGCGCCAGGGACAGTTCCAATACCTCGCGTTCGAGATGGAATAGCAAGGGATCGCAAAAGATGTCAAGCGCGGCAGCATCAAGGAATGACATTCGCAGGTTAGGGCGGGTAGTAGACTTTCTCGCTGCTCGCCCCGACTTTCAAGAATGAAACACCCTGGGAGGAATTCATGTCTGACACAGATGGGAAGGCTGTTCACATCCTCTTCGACGAAGGGCCAGCCATGATGACGCTGGAGAGTGTCCGGCGAGAGGGAGAGCAGATGACCGTCCGAGGAGTATTGTTTGGATGGTGCCCTGCCACTATGCCCATTAGCCCCGAGGATGCATGGAAAATGATCGTGATGTTTCTCAACCCGCAAATGATCGGATACGTTATCAGCTTGTCTTTCATGATGATGAGGAAGTGTTTTGCTGTGAAACATCAGAGAAATGCCAATGCCGGTTGAAACTCCCCATTTCGCAGGTCGAAAATTCCCTGGTCCTGTCGTGTGGTACGTCTGCGCCTCCGCCTAACCTCCTGCGCACCACAAAATGCACAGTGGTCATGGCCGGCCAGCACATCTTCATCGTCGATGTCGGGCCGGGACCAGCGAACACACGGAGTGTCTGGCACTTTCCCTTCGACAGGATAGACGCGATTCTGCTCACCCATTTCCATTCCGATCATATCGGCGACCTCCGCGAGTTCCGCATTCTGAGTTGGATCGCAGGACGCTCCGTCCCGCTGTCCGTCTATGGACCGTCCTGCGTTGAGGATATCGTGGCGGGCGCCAATCCTCTGATAGCGGCGGATGACCGCTACCGGTCGATCAAGCATCACCTCGATACCTGGGCAGCCAGATTGGAGGCGCGGCCTTTCGGTTTGGCCGATCCGGACCAGCGGTCAACACATATGGCCTCGATCGTGATCTATGATGCCGATGGGTTGAGGATCACAGCCTTCCAGGTCATCCACGAACCCGTCTACCCGGCCGTGGGCTATCGGTTTGACTATAACGGCCGCTCTGTAGTCATCTCTGGTGACACTGCAATGTCGCCGGATTTGGTTCGCATGGCGCGTGGCGCCGACCTTCTGATTCAGGAGGCGCGGAGCGAGGTGGAAGCGAAGGCCTTGGTCTATGCATTGTCGCGAAGCGGCGATGCCCAGCTTGCCAGGGTCATGGGCGAAACCGCGAACTATCACATCACGCCCGAAGAAGCGGCGCGCGAGGCGAACGAGGCCGGCGTGCGCATGTTGGTCTTTAACCACATGGGCCCGATGGCATATTCTCAGCCGGCGGATTTTCGCGCGTGGGGTTTCCTCGATCCGTCCTGGCACGCAGTGCATGTTCGGTTATGACGGACTTCTTTTCAAGTTGCCTCAAGGCACAACCCTCCTCGAAGCTGGCCGAGTGCCGTAAACAGCGCACGCATTGCCAGCACTCCTTGGCTATTGATATTGCTGGCGTCTGCGTCTGTTTTTTGCACCAGAGAATCCGGCCGGTACGGGAGATGAAACACCGCTAGCCGCAGATGGCGCGGATACGGAAGAACCTGCCTATACGACAGAAGCGCTGCAGATGGCCACGCAGAATCCACTGGCTAGCCTTATAACGGTTCCCGTAGAGAACAACGGCTATTTCGATACCGGGCCGTACGACCGTTACCAAAATATGGTCAAGTTTAAGCCGGCTATACCGTTCTCAATGGCGAAAGAGTTGCGTCGCTTAGTTCGGCGGGTGCACACAGTCGGCACACGCATGCGGGAGAGATCGGGATTCACTCGGGTCCTAAGGAGAAGCAACTGATCCGGAAGTCAGAGCTCAACTCTCGAATTCTCGAAAGCAAGGAGGTTGTCTGCCGTCCTGTGGTTAAACTCGCGGGGGTTGCTCTGTCGGATGCTCTTCAGGTATGGTTGGAGGCGTCGAATTACCGAACAAGCGGCGAGGAACAGACCGACCAAATAGGGAGACACGTCCTAGCTCTTATTCTGAAAGTGCATCACTGGAGAGGCATCGAGAAAACGTGGGATCTGCTTGCCTGATCCCATCCCGTGAACCGTCGCTGACGAACGTATTGATTTTTGACGGCGGATGGACCTCCCCGACCCTTGACCATGGCTGCTCATGGGAGCCGAGAGACATGCTTTGTGCAACTATCCGGGAGAGAACCACGGGCTGCCACTTGCCACCTGGGCTATCACGGTGGCCGCCGTTTCCGTGTGCCCTGTACGTGCCCAAATCGGGCGTATTGGGCGTTTTTGGCGATTTCGCTGCTTATTAAAATCAATAAGTTGCGTGTTATCAATGGCCTGCTGGAGTCCAACTCCCCCCTCCAGCACCAACCTTGCTTCCGGCAAGGTGAAGCGTGGAACCATCGAAGAAGAGACCGGCCTGACGCTTGAACATATCGGGAAGGTACTGAAGGCCGCGGGCATGACTTTCGACGATGTGGTGAAGTGCACGTGCCACCTCCCCGACATCAACGATTTCGCTCGTTTCAACGCCGTTTATCGCATATTCTTTTCCGGCGTCATGCCTGCCCGAACAACCGTGCAGAGCGTGCTGGGCGACGGCATCAAAGTGGAGATCGACGCCGTAGCCCGAAAGGCGTCGCCGGCTTGAAATTCATCTGCCTCTGCCCAACCTTTTGAGGGCGGGTTTCAAGCTGCGAGGGACCTCTGCCGTCCCTTTAAGCAAATTACTTGTAAAGGACATCATGATGATGAAATTTACACGTCGTCTCATTCTGGCGGCCATTTGCCTGACTGGGCAAGTCGCCCCGTGCCTGGCCGCGTCTGATGCCGTCGCTTCGTGGATCTTTCCGACACCCAGAGAAATCACCGTCGCAGGGAATGGGTTCATCCTGGACAGCCAGGTTACGATCGCCCTTCCATCCGCGGCGTCGCAGGAAGACCTGCTGCTGGCGCACTTTCTGATGAACGAACTCGGGGACCGCGATGCGCTGCACCTGAGAACCGAACGCGTGACGCGCCTGGAGTCTGGGAGGCGGGTGATCCTCATAGGGTCAATCGCCAACCCGTTGGTCAAGGCCTATTGTGCGCAGAACCACCTTGAAGTGAGCGCGCAGAACCCCGGCGCCGAAGGATATGTCCTTCAGGTTTCCCCCAACGTCGTCCTGGTCGCCGGGAGCGACGATCGGGGCGCCTTCTATGGCTTGCAGTCCCTCCGCCAGTTAGCCGCGAGAGAAAACGGTCAGTTACAATTCCGCGGCGTGCGCGTCCGCGATTGGCCCGACAAGTCTTTCCGCGGCCTCAAGCTCTATCTTCCCGGGCGCAACAATATCCCCTTCTTCAAACGCTTCGTCCGCGACTTCATGGCCCTCTACAAGTACAACACGCTGATCATGGAGATGAACGCCAGCATGCGGCTGGATAGCCATCCCGAACTGAACTCCGGTTGGTTGGAATTCGCCCGAGACGTCAACTTTAGCCGGCGGAACTATCCTTCCGGCATGCCGCATGACTTGACGCCAAATTCCTCCCATCAGGACACGGCGGACGGAGGCTTCCTCGAGAAAGACGAAGTGGCCGATCTGGCGCGCTGGGTGAGGCAGAATCACATCGAACTGATCCCCGAGCTTCCCTCGTTCACCCATAGCTACTATCTTCTGAGCATGCACAAAGAACTTGCGGAAGTGCCCGGCGAGAAGTGGCCCGACACTTATTGCCCATCGAACCCGAAGAGTTACCAACTGCTGTTTGAAGTCTATGACGAATACATCGATCTTTTGAAACCAAGGATGATCCACGCCGGGCACGACGAGCTGTTCGCTCCGATCGGCCTTTGTCCCCTGTGCGGGAACAAGGACATCGGCGAGAGATACGGCGAGGATGTCAGGAAAATTCATGACCATCTCGCGGCCAAAGGTGTTCAACTCGCCGTCTGGGGTGACATGTTGCTTCAGGATGTTCGCGGTGTGGGCTTGCAAGAAAACCACGCCCCCGATGGCTGGAAATACTATGCCGCCGGGGGTATGACTCGCGAGCAGGTGGAGCGGCTGATTCCCAAAGACACGCTGATCTTCAACTGGTTCTGGGATGAAAAGAAAGCCGAGCAGACCGAAGCCCAACTCGACCAGATGGGATTCAAACAGATTTACGGGAACTTCACCCCGGACATTCGCAATTACGAGAGCCGTAGTAAGCGCGCCACCATCATCGGAGGGGCGCCATCCGCCTGGTTCGCCACCAACGAAAACGGCTTCGGCAAAGAGCTGATGGCGGATTTTATCGGTTGCAGCAATATTCTCTGGAACGGGAAGGTTATCGACGGCAAGGAGCTCTCCGGCGTGATCCAGTCCATGGCGCCCGAAATCCGCGTCCGGCTTAGGGGGAATCCGCCGCCCAGCCAGACCGAAACGTCGCGCGCGGCGGTTGACCTTCAAGCCGGCTTCAATCTGGGAACCACCGAACCGAAACTGGGGGTGGATCTCGGCGGGATGAAATCAGGAACGGTCTCCCTCGGCAACGTTTCGTTTGACCTCAATGAATCAGGCAGGAAGAACGCGATCCTGGTTGCTGCCGAGGGCAAGGAAAGCAGCGGATTGCCGAAAGAAGCGGACATTCCCATCGGGGTGGACGCCACCAGCTTGATCTTCCTGCACGCCGCTGCCAAGCCCGCGGCGAACCTGGAAAGTTTCCGGTTAATCTATGATCCCGAGGACACCGCCGACATGCTCGGATGGTACGAAGTGGTTTATGAAGATGGGTTCGTCACCACCGTTCCCATTCGCTACGGGGTGAACATCGCAGAGTGGAACTGGGACAAGCGCGATTCTTCGCACGATTATGCCTACGGCGCGGATGCCGTGCCGGTCGGCGGATCGGAAAGCAATCCCATCACGTTCTTCGCGTTCGAGTGGGCGAATCCGCGGCTGGGCAAAGTGATCAAAGAGGTTCGATTGAAGGGTACCTCGGGTTTCCGCGGCGGCGATCCTGGGTGGATCAATGATTTCGGTCCGGTGATTCCGAACAACGGGGTGATTCTCAAGGCCATCAGCGTCGTTAGGAAACGGCAATGACGAATCCCATCTTGGAACGAGTCCGCAGCTTGGCACTCGTGAGCTGGGTCAGAAGTTCGTTGACGAAGTTAGCCCGCGCAGGAACGTAGCCCGCGGCGTAAGCGGTGACTGGTGGGTCGCATCGACCGTGGCGCTCGCAGCGCTGGGCGCGCTTTCGGCCTTGAGGGCATGCGGCCCTTGGGTTTCACGATGGACAGAGCGAGGAGTGAAGATATGGACAAGAATGCCGGGCAGTCACTAGCTGTCGAGGGCCGGCTAACGTCACTCGACTTCTTCCGCGGTGTGACCATGTTCATGCTCATCGGGGAAGCTACCGGTCTCTATGATCTGCTCAGGGAACCCGCATTAAATGGCACGCTGCTCAGCGCCATAGGCGGGCAGTTGGATCATCACCCTTGGAATGGCCTGCGCTGTTGGGATCTGGTCCAGCCTTTTTTCATGTTTATCGTCGGGGTGGCCATGCCTTTCTCCATCGGCAAGCGGTGGCAACAGGGGGACACTTGGGGCATGACTTTTCGCCACGCCCTCACGCGATCGGCGCTGCTCCTGTTGTTTGGCTGGGGCCTTTATTGCATCGGCCCTGGGCGGCTGACGTTTGAACTTTGGAATGTGCTGGCGCAACTCTCCTTCACCTACTTGATTGCTTTTTTGATGATGCGCAAATCATCCGGTGTGCAGCTTGGTTTCACGTTCGTGCTGCTCATCGGGACCGAACTGCTCTATCGGCTGTGGCCGGTTGCAGGCTTCAACCAGCCCTTCGTGCCGGATCATGGATTCGGGGCCTGGGTGGACCTGAAAATCATGCACACGCTTTCCGATGGACACTGGGTGGCTTTCAACGCCGTGCCGACCACGGCGCACACCATGTGGGGAGTGCTTGCCGGACAAGTTCTGAAGAGCAGCCGCAGCTCCTTTCAGAAGATTCGGATTCTGGCCGTCGCCGGGGCCATTGGCGTGGTGACCGGGTACGCGCTGAATCCCCTGACTCCCATCATCAAACGCATTTGTACCAGCTCGTTTGTGATCGTGAGCGGGGGTTGGTGCCTGCTGGCCTTGGCATTTTCCTATTGGCTGATCGATGTGAAGGGATATAAGAAGTGGAGCACCTTCTTCAACATCGTGGGAATGAATTCACTCTTCATTTACCTGTTCACGAACACGGGCGGGGCCGAGTGGTTCCACAGAATCGCCGATCCCTTCATCAGGGGTCTATTTGCCTGGGGCGGTCAGCTCACGGGGGGAATTGCTTCCAGCCTGGTCGTCTGGGGAATGCTCTGGTATCTTTGTTTCTGGCTATATCGGAACCGCATCTTTATAAAGATCTGAGCGGCCGTTGACCTTACGGCAACCGTCGAAAAAGTGCAAACGATTTTGGACGGCTCGGTTCAGGGCCGCAATCCGGAAAGAGCCAAACTCGCAGCTTGTAACGTCGCCGCCACGTCGCCTTCGCTGTGCGCAGTGGAAACGAATGCCGCCTCAAATTGCGAGGGTGGAAAGTAAACGCCTAATTCCAACAGGGAGCGAAAGAAAAGGCCATAGGCCGCCGTATCCGCCTTCTTAGCGCTCGAGTAATCGCTGACGGAGTCCGGGGTAAAAAAGGCTGTAAACATTGAGCCAATGCGGTTCACCGTCAAGGCCACGCCCACGCGCGCCGCTTCGGTAACCAGCCCATTGGCCAGTTTGCCCGTCAGTGAATCCAGCCGCTGATAAATGCCGGGGCGCCGTAAAACTTCGAGCGTCTTCAGCCCTGCCGCCACGGCCAGAGGGTTTCCCGACAGCGTCCCCGCCTGATAAACCGGTCCCGCCGGGGCCACGAGATCCATCAATCGCGCCTTGCCGCCGTAGGCTCCCACGGGCAAGCCGCCGCCGATGATTTTACCGAGGGTGGTAAGGTCCGGATCCACCTTGTAGATCTGCTGTGCGCCCCCATACGCAACGCGAAATCCCGTCATCACCTCGTCGAAAATCAGAACCGTTCCCTGGTCTTGGGTAAGAGCGCGCAATTTTTCCAGGAAGCCGGGGAGTGGTGGTACGCACCCCATATTTCCGGCCACCGGTTCCACAATCGCCGCCGCCAGCTCATGGTGATGCACGCTGAAGGCTTCCTCCAAGGCCGCCGCATCGTTGAAAGGCACCGTCACGGTGAGCTCGGCGAGCGCGCGCGGCACCCCGGGACTATCGGGCAAGCCTAGGGTGGCTACTCCCGAACCGGCTTTTACCAACAGACTGTCTCCATGGCCGTGATAGCAGCCTTCGAATTTCAAGATCTTGTCGCGTCCGGTTGCCGCCCGCGCCACGCGCAAGGCGGAAAGGGTCGCCTCGGTGCCGGAGTTCACCAGCCGGACTCGTTCCACGGAGGGATAAGCCTCCACGATGCGCTCCGCCAACTCCACCTCCCATGGCGTGCAGGCGCCGAAACTGGTTCCGGTTTCCAACGCTCTCGCCAGCGCTTCCACTACTTCCGGGTGGGCATGGCCCAGAATCAGGGGCCCCCAGGAAAGCACGTAGTCGATGTAGCTCTTGCCATCGACGTCGGTCATCACGGCGCCTTTGCCGCTGGCCATGAAAATGGGATCTCCGCCCACCGCTCGGAAGGCGCGCACCGGCGAATTCACTCCCCCCGGCATGAGCCGCCGGGCCTTGGCAAAAAGCACCTGGGATTTAGTGGGCATGGATGTTGTTCCTTTCCCCTAGCGCGAGGGGGAACCACAATCGAGGATGATTCACAGTCCTCTCCCGCCAGGGGAAAGCGCCATCTGATTAAAATGAACCACCGCTCTCTCCCTGCGGAGGGGGTCGTAGATCTAAGGGCAGATGCGGCCCGCTCACTCTCCCCCAGCGCCAAGGGCGGACCGCAATCTAAACTGATTCACCGCCGTCTCCAGCAGCGCGCGGCTCATGCCCAAGTACAGGCGTGCCATGAGCCCCGGGTAAGACTGCGAGCCCTCCAGGAGATTCTGCATGACCTCGAGCAGCTTACGGCTGCGCGCCCCGAACTCTATCATGCGCGTGGTAACGCCGCCACCCAGAAACTCTCCGTGGTAGAACATGCGGGCCAGGCGCGCTCCCAGCGCCAATGCTCGACCAAATTCGTTCCGCACGCGCTCCGGGTAAAGTTCGGGGAGACCCTCGAGCAAAGCCTCGGCCAGCAGGTCCGCAGAGTGCATGGCGTAGTAAATCCCTTCGCCGGTGATGGGGTCCACCAAGCCCGCGGCGTCTCCCACCAAGGCCCACCCCTGCCCCGCGAGGCGCAGGCCGTCCCAGCTTTCCGCAGAAAGGGACGGCAACAAGTGGCTGAATATTCGCTGCGGGTCCGGGGCGTAGCCGGAATTTCGCATGAAAACGCTCAGCCGGTCACGAAGCGCCGCCATGGGCTCCTCACCCGCCTTTCCGCAGATCCCCACGGAAACATGGTCCGGCCGGGGAAATGCCCAGGCATAGCCTTCAAACTTCTCGTAAAACTGCACGCGCAGCACTTCGCACGTAACCGGCAAGTAATAACCGAAAGTCAGCATGAAGTCGTGCGGAAGAAAATCTTCTGCCAGCGTCTGCCGCAACCGGGTGCGCGCGCCTGCCGCCAACACAACAAAATCCACGCGATAGGTTTTTCCGTGGCCGGTAATTTCCCAGCCCGCATCCCTGCGTCGCAGCCGTACAATCCGGTCGGCCACAATTTCCGCGCCCGCGTCCTCGGCCCGCCGGAGGAGCAGGTGATTCAGCGTGGCGCGCGAATAAACCGCCAGGGGGGCGCGGAGGTGAAAGCGCATCGCCGCGCCCGAGGGAGCTAGGAACTCCGCCTCGCGCAGTAAATTCCCGCCTCCCGTCGCCTGCGCCAGGAAGGGATAAAGCCGTAAGGCCTTGTGACTGAGCCCCCCTCCGCAGGGTTTCTCCCAACCGATTTTTTCTTCGAAGACAAGCACCCGATGTCCACTGCCTGCGCCGCGCAATCCCCAGCCTTGCGCTAACTTCTCCGCGGTGGTGGCTCCCGCCGGCCCCCCTCCGATGATGGCAATGGTGTGCGTTTTCATTTCCGCCATTTTAACCTGAAAACCGGCCCTTGCGCGCCCTTGCGCCCCGGGGCAAAATAGAGAAACCCTTGGGAGGGCCGCGAAATCACCCGAAGCAACGAACGATAAACCTTATGATCATTCATCCACGCCCGCCCTTCAACTTCGCTCAAACCCTGCGGTTTATCCTGGCTCCGCCCGCCTTGCTCAACGGGCGGCAATTCGCCCCCTTGTTGGACTACTTTGTCGATGGCGAATACCGCCGCGTAATGGAACTCGGTGAACAGTTGATTCTCTACGGAGTGCGCGAGGAAGGTCCGCCGGCGAAGCCCGCGCTGGGGGTCCGGATTTTGGCGGGTCCGGATCATGACCTTGCGCAGCGGGTCGTGGTGGCAGAGGTGGCCCGTCAATTCTCCACCGGCCTTGACCTTCAGCCCTTCTATGCCCGGGTGGAGGCGGACCCGGTGCTTCGCCAACTCATCGTTCACTTCCGCGGGATGCGGGTTCCGCAAGCCCCTCGAGTTTTTGAGATTCTCATTTCCGCCATCATCGAGCAACAGGTGAACCTGTCGTTCGCGCACAAGGTGAAGAGGGCGCTGATTGACACATACGGGCGCGGGGTGGAATTCGAAGGCCAACGGTACAGCGCGTTTCCCGAGCCTGCCGCGCTGGGCGTCACCACCCCGCCCGAACTGCTGCGCCTTCAGGTTTCCGGCCCCAAGGCTCGCTACATCATCACGATTTCGCGTCTCGCCCTCGAGGGCGCGCTCGATCTGGAAAACCTGCGGCAGCTTGAGCCGGCGGCGGCACACGAAAAACTCCTGGAGCTGAAAGGCGTGGGGCACTGGACGGCGCAGTATGTGGGACTGCGCGCGCTAGGGCATTTGGACTGCCTGCCCGCCGCGGACGTGGGTTTGCAGAAAGTCATCCAATATTTCTATGGACTACGCAAGCGGCCAACCCCCGAGCGCGCGCAAAAAATGGCTCGGGGTTGGCAGGGCTGGCGGAGCTACGCCACCTTTTACCTCTGGCTAACCTACTGGGAAAATGCCGAATGGAAGAGCCAGGTCCGGGAGGAAATCCGGGCACGAAAAGAGGTGCCAGGTGCCAGGTGTCAGGTGCCAGTAAGACCCAAACCCCCGGCAACTGAAGCCTGACCCCTAACCCTTGACCCCTAACCCCTCACACCTGGTACCTGACACCTGGTACCTGACACCTGACACCTGGTACCTGGTACCTGACACCTGACACCTGACACCTACGTTGTCGTCCGCGTAATGGCCGCCGGGTGCGTCCATACTTCAGGCTTGATTTCCATTCCCAAGCCCGGCAGCTCCGGTGCTTGGATTTTACCGTTGCGGGGAACCAGCGGGTTTTCCAGCATGGTGGGCCAGGTAGTTTCATAGAAGACCTGGCAACTCTCCTGGATGGCGAGGTTGGTAAGGGCCGTGGAAAGGTGGGTGGTGGCGTAAAAAAGCAAGGGCCCGCCCGCGGTGTGCGGGGCCACGGGCAATTCGAAGGCTTCAGCCATGGTGGAAATCTTCTTGGCCTCGCTCAGCCCGCCGCACCAAGTGATGTCGAACATCACGTAGCGGGCGGCACGCGCTTCCAGCATTTGCAGAAATTCCATGCGCCCCGCCATGCGTTCGCTGATGGTAAGGGGAATCGACGTGGACTCGGCCAACTGCCGGTACTGCGCGAAATTGCCGGGGAGGAGCATGTCTTCAAGCCACATGGGGCGATAGGGCTCGAGGGCCTTGGCAATCCGCATCGCGGAAGTCAGATCCCAACCACTGTGAAATTCCATGAGGATTTCAATGTCGTTTCCGAAGGTGTCGCGCAGCTTGCGCACAGGGGCCAGGCCTTCATCGAGGTCGGCCGTAGTGACGTATTCGTGCTGGTTGCGCCGTGCCGCTTCATCGAAGGGCCAAATCTTGATGGCTTTGATGCCATAGCGGTCGATTAACTCATGCATGATCTTTTCCGGTTCCCGGTTGAAGTCGTAGCGATGGCCGAAGCAGGTGTTATAGAGTCGAATCTCAGGATTGGACTTTCCCCCCAGCAGGCGGTAAACGGGAACGTTTAAGGATTTCCCCAAAAGGTCCCACAGCGCCAGATCGATGGCGCTCAGCACCCGCATCTCCGTGCCTCCCGTGACCTGGAAATCGAAGGTGCGGTAGAAGTCCGCCCAGATGCGCTCGATGTCGCGCGGGTCGCGGCCCAGCAACATCCCGGCGACGCTCGAGTGCACCAGGCTGGCCTCCGCCTCATTGCGCGGGTAGGTCTCGCCCAGACCCACCAAGCCGGTATCGGTGTGGAGGCGCACCCACACCCAATTGGGTTCCCAGGGTAAATCGGCGTCCGGCCGGAAGTAGGTGGTGTCAATGCGCGTGATCTTCATGGCGGGCGCGGAACTGGTCTGCGCAAAGGCCGGCGAGCCAACCTCCGCCAGCGCCGGCGTCAGCAGGAATGGAAGAAAAGCCCTTCGTTTCATAAGATCAGCGGTTCGTCCCCGATTGACAAGAAAAAGGCGCGATCCGACCGAACTGGAACGCGCCAAAGTTCTTGTATACCTAAGCCAGCATGAGACGTTCGCCCTTCGGTTCGGGAATGGGATCGCCGAATTCCCGCGCGGTGTCAATCCACAATTGAATGGCTTCGTTGGCGTGTGCGAGCGCCACTTCCTGAGTGTTGCCATGGGCCATGCAACCTGGCAACTCCGGGACCTCGGCAACGAAGACTTGGTCCTCGTTGCTCCAATAGATGATGATCTCATACTTGTGCATGTTTACTCCTTTGTGCCTTCCAGCCCATAGCGGACAACCACCTGGCGCGCTTGGCGGACTTGATACACCTTGGCCTTGTTCCCTTCGCGCTGCAAATTGATGAGTTCCCTGACGCCGGGCCTCCTGAAAATGTGGTGGCTAGCGCGGGTGCGCTCTTCAAACCCCAACCACTGGAGGAAGTGTCGCAACTCGTCGAAATTGATGTTCGCATCCGACCCGCCTTGTAGAATGCGAAGTCGAAGTTCCTGATACTTACCCACGGGTCCTAATTTATCACACGACAAGCCCGTACAGCACATACACTCCGTTTTGCGGGATGTGTGAGGGGCGTGCTGGAGTCCATACCCGCGATAATGCCCCGCCAGAGCAGAGTCCCTTCGGAGATCGCAGATGCTAGAGACCAACCGCTGCACAGCCTGCCCTCCCTTACCTCCAGAGTTATAAGGTTGAGCCGGATCGGATATTCGAGGTACACTTTAAATATGAGGAAACGGCGCAACAACTCAACGACGAGGCCGAGTCCGAGCAAGAATCCCGTAAGCCCGGTAGATGCGCACCTCCCTCCTTTTCCTTATACGGAATCTCCGCCCAATGCGCCCGGCGTCACCGCCGTCATGGAGCGCGCAAGAATCCCATACGAAAAGCGCCCGCTGAGCGAAGATGAAGCACTAAATCTGATCTGCGATGCCCGCAAGCATGAGCCCGTCCGGCCGATTAGCAAGCTCCTGAAAAAATACAAGCATGAGTTGGGAGATTAGATATCGGGCATCGGTCGAAAGGGACGTTGACCGGCTCCCCGCCCACATCCGCGTGCGCGTTTTAAGGAAAATTATTGACCTTGGCGAAAACCCCTTCCCTCCGGGATGCAGAAAGTTAAAGGGAACCACCCACCGCTACCGCTTCAAAGTCGCAGGTGACTGGCGGGTTGTTTACTCGCTCTTCCCCGAATCCAACATCATCAAAATTGAATTTGTTGGACACCGCAAGGACGCCTACCGCTGGTTCTAAGCCCTGGAGCAGGTAGCCACAGACAGTGCCTTCTTGTCCGTGGACTCGTTGGTGCAAGACCTAACGTACTGCGGGCCTCTGCGGTGTGAGGTCCGCGGCATTTCGAAGTGCACTGATAAGAACAATGACGAGTGACAAGTGACGAGTGGCGAGAAACGCGGTGCGAAGTCACAATAACAGTGACGAGTGGCGAGTGGCAATAAAGACAGTCCGGGGTCCGGAGTCCGAAGTCCGGGGTCAGAAGAACAGTGGCTAGTGGTTAGTGGCAAGTGGCGAGAACCGCGCGCTGGCATCAGGACTGCAAAAATTGTGATGGCGAACCACCTGCATGGGTGTACAGTGAGGGCTGCCAGGATGCCAAAATGGAAATCTCCATCTCAGCTATCAAACAAGCGCAATAAAGGAGTCACGCACATGACGGAAATGGCGAAAGAGAGAAAAATTGTCGTGAGCAAGGATGGTCCTTATCTGGTATCGGGAGACGTACCGCTGGCGCTTCAGGTCATCACCCCAGACAGCGAGGGAATGTCCTGGGAATGGAAGGAAGGCAAGACTTTCGACGCGAAGCCGGGTTACGCGCTTTGCCGCTGCGGCCATTCCCAGAACGCACCCTTCTGTGACGGTTCGCATACCAAGGTCGGGTTCGATGGCCGGGAGACCGCGAGCCGCGTGCCCTACGCCCGGCAGGCGGAAACCCTTGATGGGCCCACCTTGGTTCTGAGCGATGCTGAAAACCTATGCGCGTTTGCCCGGTTCTGCGATCCGGGCGGAAAGATTTGGTCGCTCATGGAAAGGACCGATGAGCCCGAGGTTCATGAACTGGTGATCCGCGAGGCGATGCATTGTCCGGCGGGCCGCTTGGTCATTCACGACAAGAAAACGCACCAGGCCATCGAGCAACCTCTCCCGGCCTCGATTGGCGTCGTGGAAGATCCGGCAATGGGATGCAGTGGGCCGCTCTGGGTTCGAGGGGGCATTCCCATCGAGTCCGCGAACGGCAAGCGCTATGAGACGCGCAACCGAGTGACGTTGTGCCGGTGCGGAGCCTCTGACAACAAGCCGTTCTGCAATGGCAGCCACGCCAGCATGAAGTTCCAGGACGGCATCAAGAAATGAAGGACCACGACCAGTGCCGCGAAGGAAAGACCTACCACAGAGGCACAGAGACCACAGAGAAAGCACTCCAAGCGAACAGGTCCGCGCTGCGTTTGCTTTCAGCGTCACCCTTCCAACCCCGTCGTGAGGAAGCCCCGTTAGTGGGGGTCGAGTCCCGATGGGGTGTTCACCACTTTCGCATCAGAGAGGTGACGGTCAAACAGGCGATTATTGCCCACTTGCAAGACAACCAGTAGAATAAAGCCTGCTATCGCCAGGCCGGCGAATCGCAGCAGCGAGTAACGCAGCGGGAAGCGCAAGCGAGAGCCCCAGAGGATCATTCCTGCCAGCCAAAGGCACAGGAAGAAGACATCCATCGCATGTCCGGCTGGCGCCAGGCCCAGAGCCGTCTGAGCTGCTTGCCATTCCACTCCATCATGCCCCCGTCCAGCGAGAAGAAAACGGATCGTGTAAAGGCCGGGAGGAATGAGCGCTCCGAGGAGCACGGCCTCCCCTTCCGGACGCCGCTTGCGCCAAAAGTAGAGCGCCGCTCCCACCACCGCCAGGGTAGTTCCTACCGGTCCGCCGAGAGATATCCAAATTTCCTGGTTCCAGGACACCTGGGATCGCAGGATGTATTCTTTTGCGGGCGTGGGTACAACCGCAATCCCCTGGATCCACCCCGCCAACGCGTGTCCGATTTCGTGGAGATAGACTCCGGCAAGGGTGGCTGCAATGAAGACGAGCGCGTATCGGACGTGGGCTTTCATGCTTGCGCCTTATTCCTCGCCGACAACTTGCCTCGGGCTACTGTACGAGTAGCCGGTCGTGCGGTCAAGCAGCAGCTTTGCTGGGTAGTGGTTCAGTTTGCAGTCGTAGCGGCGAGTTTACCTCGCCAAGTGGCCGCGTAAAGCCGCCCCTATATCAAACTGTACCGCTACCCTCTGGCGAGGGGAGGGAGCGCGGACATCCTGCCCCCTGTGAAGTTGTGAAAAAATAAACAATCTCACGCAAAGACGCCAAGGCGCAAAGACCGCAAAGAACAATTGCTTTGTCTTCTTTGCGCCTTTGCGGCTTTGCGCCTTGGCGTGAAATGTTTTTGCTCGCCCTGGATTTTTTTCACAGCGGGCAGGATGCCCGCGCTCCCTGAGGGGTTGGACGGCAACGGCCTAAATGCTATTGAAAGGAGAGGGGATTCTCGTGGTATTCTGGCCGACAAACTGGGATCAGTCGTCCTGCGGAATAGCGGCAGAGCCAGATCCTTCGCGAGGCTCGGGTTGACAGAGAAGTGGGCAGGGCCGACGGCCATACCCCCGCGTGACACACTTCCCCGCTTCGGGTATCGGCGGTTTCAGGTGAGAAGATGAATCAAGTTGCCGACCTCGAGAACCAGAATCTCAAATCGCAGATCGAAAAACGCAAGGCCAAAGCTCGAAAATCGAGATGAGAAAGATGAACCAGGAAATGAAGACCAAGAGAGCGTAGAGAAGAACGCGGAGGAACGTCATGTCCAAGACCGGTTTGACCAACCCCCTGATCGCCCAGGCCAAGCATGTGTTGCGGCAAGTTTATCTGCCGCGCATTACAACTTGCCTGGAACAGCTCTCACCTGAACAGATCTGGTGGCGGCCCAATGAGGCTTCCAACAGCGTGGGGAACCTGGTGCTGCACCTCACGGGCAATGTGCGTCAGTGGATTATTTCCGGCTTGGGCGGCACACCGGATGTCCGGCAGCGTGACCTGGAGTTCAGCGAGCGCGGTCCCGTGCCCCGGCGGGTTTTGGTGAGCCGCCTCGATAAAACCGTCAAGGAAGCGTGTGACGTGCTGGGCAAGCTCTCGCCCGAAGACATGGCGCGCGTTCACACTATCCAGAAGTATCGCGTGACAGGAGTGGAGGCCGCCTTCCATGTCGCCGAACACTTCTCCCATCACGCGGGGCAAATCATCCTGCTGACCAAGATGGTCACAGGAAGAGACCTGGAGTTCACGCAGCTCCCGGGAGAGAAAAGGAGGAAATCCCGGAACCTGCCGGCGTGGTAACGACGCGGCGGGTGCTACCGGAGCACGTGCACCTGCTTGGCTTGAAGGACCAGCGTACCCGCAGGGATGGCAACCCCGTTGATGGTGGTCGCCCGAGGCTCATAGTAGGGCATGCCCTTGACCAGTAAGGTGTTGACTGGAGTTATGCCACCTAATCCCGTCACATTCACAAATGCCGTCTGGTAATTCGTGACGACGTAAATGGGGGTTCCTTGCAACAGTGTGCAACAGGGGGTGAGAATGAAGGCGCCGGTTTCGTCGTCGGACCCGATTTGTATCATCGAATTTATGGCCCCCTGCATCGACTGCAATCTCAGGTAGATCGCCGTGGGTTCGACGTTAAAGGGCAAGGTCGAGGTAGTCCCTGCAACCGTGGGAGGTTTGGTATAGGCGCCGTGAACGACAAGCTCCTGCCCGACGGCCAAATTCTGCGGACCAAAAGAAAGGTTGGCAAAGTTCGGTCCCATGACCGAGGCTTGATAGGTAGGGTTGGCAGTAAGGTCCACTTGGTAAATGCTATCCATCGTCAGCGTGGAGGGATCATCAGGTTCGGCGTCACGCACCCATAAATTTAGTTGTTTAGGGTTCCCCGCGGGATCGGTCTGAATTGAAACAATCGGGCCGATCAGAGCCGTACTGGGTGTGGTCCCCGATGTAGTAGGGTAAGGGTTCTCGACCTCCTGCATTTCAACCGTCTTTGCCGCAAAATTCCCCTGGCTATCCAATATGGCATCGACTTCCACATAACTGTCTGGGAGGAGGTGGCCGAGGTCCGCAAAACCAATGATGTTGGTCGATGCGGTTAGGTTTATGGGCACCTCCGGGGCGTCCGCCGTTGACGTAGAAAGGAGCTGCATCTGGAAGTTGCCCGTATAGTTAGGATTCGAAGTCTTATTCGTGGTCGAGATGCTCCTCACAAATCCCCACAGGTCGTCTATTTCCGTAAATCCATTGGGATTAATCGCTCCCGTCGGGGTGGTGGCTGTTAACTGCGTGATGTTGGCCACAGGGGTGATCTGCCCGGTGAGGTTCCCTGAAGAATTCGTGGCGAGCATGCTTAGGGCGTCAAAGTCCAGAATCATGACGTTGGCTTGCCCAGGGGTGATGACGAGGGGAGGATTGATATCAATAATGGGCTTGGGGTTCGTGAGGGTCACCCCGAAGATGTGCACGGGCGGGGTGAGGGCCGGATCGTAAGCTATCAACGACGCAAGTTCAAAACTGAGATTGGCCTGATTGTAAGTCCCCCCCCGGACGGGATACTCGTACAAAATAGTACTAAAATCACGAAGTTGTTGGAGGTTCACGCGAATTTCCGGAGCGAAGGCGGGCGTTGTGGCAATGTACCCCACGGGGAATCCGCCTTCTGCCGGAGTAAAAGTCAAGTTTTCGACGACGACATTGGCGGAAATTGCATTGCAAATCGGCACGTCACGCACAATGGTGATTAAAGTCCCGTTGCCTGGGTTAGGATTGGTAGATGTTGAGGAAGAGCAGCTTGTTAAGAATCCGGCGACCAGCACTACTCCCATGATCTTCGCCAGCCTACTTTGGGGCGTCCGTCTCAAGAGTCTCCTTCAGTTTACGTCTGGGAATGGCAATCGGCCGCGGCAGCATGGGGATTTCTGCTTCTACCCCAGTGGTGATCAACGCAGACCTGCGCCTCTTCCTCAGATGATGTTAGCCCATCATGGGGTTTTCCGCATGCTGGGGCCGCAAAGCCAGGATTTCGATAAATACAGTGAATTGACCACCGAAGGCAAGAGATATTCCATTATTTCTGCTCCGCTTTACGGCGGCGGATAAAGGCCGGTACGTCCAGATCGTCCTCCTGGATTTCCGTGGTCACATTGGGAGGTGGCGCTTCGAGCGGCAGTTTCTCTTTCCTGGCCTCATAGGTCTTAACGCTCTGTTGCGCGGTGCGCACCGCCGGGGAAATCGTTGACAAAGGCTTAATGCCCATTTTTTCCGATTTAATACCCGTGGCAATCACGGTGACTTTGACGGCATCTCCCATCGATTCATCGTGGACGGCGCCAAAGATAATGTTGGCATTTTCCGCGGCGGCCTTCTGCACGATGGTGGAGGCCTCATGCACCTCATACAGTGTAAGCTTATTCGAGCCGGTAATGTTCAGCAAAATGCCGTGGGCGCCATTGATGCTCGCATCTTCGAGCAGAGGGCTGGCCATGGCGCGGTTGGTCGCCTCCACGGCACGATTTTCTCCGGTGGCCACGGCGGTTCCCATCACGGCATAGCCCATGCCTTCCATGATCGTCTTTATGTCCGCAAAGTCACGGTTGATGATCCCCGTGATGGTAATAATGTCGGAAATCCCCTGCACACCCTGCCGTAGAATGTCATCGGCGATGCGAAACGCCTCGAAAAAGCTCGTCCCTTTATCGACAAATTGCATCAGGCGCTCGTTGGGAATGCAGATGACGGTATCCACGCCCTGACTCAGTTCCGCTAAACCCTGCTCTGCCTGCAACATGCGGCGTTTGCCTTCGAAGGCGAAGGGCTTTGTGACCACCGCCACGGTGAGGGCGCCCAGCTCGCGCGCCAAGCTGGCTACGATGGGAGCGCCCCCCGTCCCCGTTCCCCCACCCAAGCCGGTGGTGACGAACACCATGTCCGCCCCCTCCAGGGCTTCGATGATCTTTTCCGTATCTTCCAGCGCCGCCCGCCGTCCGATTTCCGGATTGCCTCCCGAACCCAATCCCTTGGTCAACTTTGTGCCGAGTTGGATCTTCAAGGCGGCTTTGGAAGCCTGGAGCGCCTGCGCGTCGGTATTGGCCACAAGAAAGTCCACGCCTTTAAGGTCGGCAGCAATCATGCGGTTGACCGCGTTGCCCCCGCCTCCGCCGACGCCGATTACCTTAATCCTGGCGCCGGCGCGCAGTTCATCCGAGAAATCCACCCGGAGGTCGCCCATGCCGGTATCACTTCCCATGATGGCCCCCTTTCATTTCAACTTCTTCCAAATCCTTCCCCACAGCCCTTTGGACTCCTTAGCGTCACGCATTAAGCGCCGGCGGTACCCGTGAATCGCCAACCCTACCACGGTCGAGAACGCCGGGTCCGGGAGCGTATCTCCCATCGATTCCAAGCCGGTGGGGATGGCCACCCGCACGGGCATGCCGAAAGTTGACTCCGCCAAGGCCGCCAGACCGCCCAGCTTGGCGCCGCCACCGGTCAGAACCACTCCGGCTCCCAACTGATTCTCGCAACCCGAGCGGCCGATTTCCGCCCGAATCAACTCCAGCAATTCTGACGCGCGGGGCTCGATGATCTCACTCAGCATGGCGTAACTCGCCACGCGGGAAGGCCTTTCTCCCACGCTGGGGACCTCCAGCAAGGTGTCGGCGGGCTTGGAAAGGTCCCGCTCGCCCCAGGCCTTTTTCATCTTTTCCGCTTCCGGAATCGGGGTGCGCAGTCCCACGGCAATGTCATTGGTGAAGTGTTCGCCGCCCACGGGAATGATGGCGGTATGCCGCACCACGCCCGCGTGATAGACAACCAGATCGGTCGTGCCACCCCCGATGTCCACCAGAGCGACGCCCAGTTCCCGCTCATCGGCCGTGAGGCATGCTTCCCCCGAAGCCAGAGGCTCAAAAACCGTGTCCAGCACCACCACCCCCGCATGGTTTACCGCCGTTACCACGTTCTGAGCAGCGGTGATGGAGGCCGTAACCAGGTGCACGTTCACTTCCAGGCGCGCCCCCACCATGCCCACCGGGTCCCGGATGCCGTCCTGGGCGTCGAGCAAAAATTTTTGCGGAAGCACATGCAGAAACTGCCGGTCCTCCGGCAGAGTAATGCCTTGCGCTGTCTGGATGACTCGCCGCACGTCATCCCGTTCTACTTCGCGGGTGGCGGTGGGAGACTTCCCCAGCGTGACGGCTCCGCGGGAATTCACTCCTTTGATGTGTGAGCCAGCCACACCCACATAGGCGGAATCAATGGGCGCTCCGGCGGCAGCCTCCGCGGCCTCCATGGCTTTCTTCACCGCCAGCGCCGTCAGATCGAGGTTGACAATCAGACCCTTGCGCCAACCCTTCGATTCCGCAACGCCCAAGCCGGCGAATTCCAGCTTTCCTTCCGCGTTCGGTTTGCACACGAGGGCGCAGGTCTTAACGCTTCCCAGGTCGAGCCCGACGATGAACTGGTCCTTGTGAGCCATAACTAGCTATCAGCTATCAGCTCTCAGCCTTTAGCTATCAGCTTTCAGCTATCAGCTCTCAGCTTTCAGCTCTCCGCTCTCAGCTCTCGGCCTTCAGCTTTCCGCTATCAGGAATTCGCCATGGCTTTAGCTGATGGCTGAAAGCTGATCGCTGATAGCTGATAGCTGAGAGCTACTTTATTCCCGCCGGCCTCTGCGGGTCCACGACGATCTGATTGCGGTAACGCAAATCCACCGAATCCAGTTTATCATTCGATTTCTGGATTTCCGGGAGCAGGGCCAGGAAATTCCGGAATCGGGGGAGAAAATCCTTCTGCCCAAAGTGCACTTGCACGGTTTGTTGTCCGTTAACCAGCAGGGCTTTGAGGTCCTCCGGATCCGTCAGGTAAACTTCCGAAATCACCCACCCGGCCTGGGGACTTTCTTGCCCCAATTGCCGCATGAACTCCAGGTAAAGAGCCAACCGCGCCCGGCGCTCGTCGAGGCTGGCAAGGCTGGCCACCCCGTAGACCACCGGGAAGTCAAAAACTCCGTTTTCAGGCTTGTCCAGCAGCGCGCCTTCATCGTCCACCAGGCTCACCCGCCCGCCGTCATTCGCATAGGCCACCGGAGTGCGTTCCGTGATGTGTACCAGCAGCCCATGGGGTAAGAGGCGGGTCACCGAGGCCGCATGCACCCAGGTGAGAGATTCCACCGCCCGCCGCTTCCCGTCCAGGGATATGCGGAAGATGTTGGTCCCCGCCTTGACGTTGCCCGTTAACGGCATATCCAGCGCCCCCAACACTTCCTCGCGCGCCACCACGTGGTTCCCCACCACCACGATATCTTGCGGTGAAGCCAGGACGAATAAGGGAGAGGTCAGCGCGAACATCGCCAAACCGTAGCCCGCGAGACCGACGGGCACAAGCACTCCGATCACAAACAGCATCACGCGCCAGCGCGGCGAGATCCGGCTGCGCCGCACGTGAATCGATTTCTGCCGCCGCAGATAGGGTGACTCCTCTTGCGCGTCCAACTCATCCTGCATCGGTAGTGCGTCTTGTTCCGTCATGGCGGTTTCCATAGTCATACTCAAATCGGGTCTCCGAGTCCTGGATTAAGGATTAGAAACTCGAATCTCGCGACCCGATACGCCGAACTCGATTTTCGCGCTCCAGGGCCGGACGTTCTGGGCTCTAAACCCTAATTCCGAATTCCTAATTCCGAATTCCGAATCGGGCATTCCGGATTCCCATCAGTCACTTCCGCATTCCAGATACCGGAATTCGAAATTCGGAATGCACCACGCTAATCCTTTGGCTCAGATTCCGATTTGCCGATTCCTGGTTCTAATTCTCTGATTCCCTTTTTGGCGCCGCCGATTCCCGCTTCGGCCCTGCCGATTCCCGGTTCCGTTTTCTTGACCTCGGATTCCCGGCTTCCCTTTTTTCGCATCTCCTCCAACCGCTTTAGAAACTCCTCCCGCCCGCGGGCCTTCTCGGCGGCCTGCCTTGTCTTTTCTGTTACGTACCGCCGTCCTTTGAGGTCCGAGTCTTGCAGGGTGCGCGCCCAAGCGCCCAGTTGTTTTGAAATGCCATCCGTCCGTTCTCGCAGATTCCGCATTTCGGATTCCAGATTCCGAAACGGTTCCATCCCATTCAGCAGGTAAAGCATGGACCGCACTTCTCCCGCTGATCCTCGCGCGATGTACAGAAAGGTCAGCAATTCCTGGTTCGTCCCTCTCTCAAACCCTTCCGCAATATTATTGGATACGGAGACCGCCGCGCGTTCGATCTGGTCGCGCAGGCTGTAGCGGCTCTTAAAGGGAGGGCTGTCGGTAAGCGCATAAACTTGCCGGCCTAACGCGATGGCGGCTTGCCACACGGGAAGGTCCTCAAACCGCTGGTACTTCATACTAATGGTCCTCTCTGTACCGTGAGGTCCTCGAGCCGCTGGTACTTCACACTAATGGTCCTCTCTGTACCGTAAGGTCCTCAAACCGCGGGTACTTCATACTAATGGTCCTCTCTCGTAAGGTCCTCAAACCGCTGGTACTTCATATTGATGCCCTCTACGTTCCTTCTTTCGAAACCCGATCTTCCGCCTTCTTCTGTCGAAATCTGGTTTTCCGACCCGTTCTTTCGAAATCCGATCTTCCATCCTGCTCTTTCGGAATCTGGCCTTCCGATCCGTTCCTTCGTAATCCGATCTTCGGAATTCGGAATTCGGAATCCGGAATTAAGGGTTCTGGAGCCGCTTCGCCAGGGCCTCTCCGATCTTCCAAACGCTTCCGGCGCCGATGGTGATGATCAGGTCTCCCGGCAGCGCGTCGCGCACGAGCTCCTCCAGCACCTCTTCTTCTGATGGCGCATAGCGCGCGTTGTTCAAACCCATTTCATGCATGCGTTCCACCAATCGCGGAGAGCTCACGCCCGGAATCGGTTTTTCGCTGGCGGCATAGATATCCAGCACGTAGACGCGGTCGCAATCCGCGAAGCAGGCGGCAAATTCATCCAGCAAGAACTTGGTGCGCGTATAGCGGTGGGGCTGGAAAATGGCGATGAGGCGCTGGGCCCCGCGCAGGCGGGCGGCGTCGAGGGTGGCGCGAATTTCCGTGGGGTGGTGGCCGTAGTCATCCACGATGGTGACGCCATCCACCTCCGCCTTGATCTGAAAGCGCCGGTCCGCGCCGCGAAACCGCTCCAGCCCCTGGCGAATCTGCTCGGCGGAAAGATCCAGTTCCAACCCCACGGCGACCGCGGCCAGGGCGTTTTGCACATTGTGCCGTCCGGGAACGTGGATGGAGAACGGTCCGAGGACCTTGCCTTTTACGACTGCGTCAAACACCGAGCCGGTGGGCGTGAGCTCGCGAATCATCCCTTGAACGCCCGAGCCCGCCTCGATCCCGTAGGTCACCACGCGACGGCGCAGCTTGGGCAGGAGAGTCTCGATCAGCGCGCGCCAGGGCGCGTCGAAACAGGCCACCACGGTCCCGTAAAAAGGGACTTTGTTCATGAACGAAACGAACGCGGCGGCAATATCGTCGAGATCGCGGTAGTGGTCCAGATGTTCACGGTCAATGTTCGTGACCACGGCAATCGAAGGCAGCAGGTAGAGGAACGACCGGTCGCTCTCATCCGCCTCCACTACCATCAAATCGCTCTTGCCTAGCCGGGCGCTGGAGCCAAAAACGTCGAGCCGCCCGCCAATCACCGCCGTGGGGTCGAGTTTGGCTTCCGCCGTCATTACCGCAATCATGGAGGTGACCGTGGTTTTGCCATGGGCGCCCGCCACCGCCACGTTGAACTTCATGCGCATCAATTCCGCCAGCATTTCGGCGCGTGGGATGACGGGAATCTGCCGCCGCTGCGCTTCCTGAATTTCCGGATTGTCCGCGGGCACGGCGGAAGACACCACCACCACCTGCGCCTCGGCGGCATAGCTCGCGGCATGGCCCTCAAACACCCGCGCCCCCAGGCTCGCCAGGCGCTCGGTTACAGGGGTGGTTTTCTGGTCGGATCCTGAAACTTCGAAACCCAGATTCAGCAACACCTCGGCGATGCCGCTCATCCCGATGCCGCCGATGCCCACGAAATGAATTTTGCGAATTTTGCCTAACATATGTCCGTGGTCCGTTGTCCGTGGTCCGTTGTTCGAAACAGACGAAACTCGAAAATCGGCTCGTAGGGGCAACCCTCGTGGTTGCCCAAGGGCGGCCACGAGGACCGTCCCTACGTACGGGCACGCCATGGTGCGCCCCTACGACTTCCTCACAAAACGCTCCACCATATCCGCAATCCGCGCTGCCGCCTCGGGCCGGGCCAAACTGCGTGCGCAGGTTTCCATTCGTTCGAGCGTCGCGGGGCTCGCCATTAAATCCGTGATTTCCCTCGCCAGCCGCTCGGGCGTCAACTCCGATTGCACGATGACGCGCGCGGCCCCGGCCCGTTCCATGGCCCGGGCGTTTTCCAACTGGTGCTGATCCGTCGCGCCGGGGAAAGGAATCAGCAACGCCGCTCGACCGGCAGCGGCCAGTTCGGCCACCGCCGTGGCGCCGGCGCGCGAAATCACCAAATCCGCCTGGGAAAGCGCCGCGGGCATGTCCTCGATAAAAGCGTGAACCTCAGCCGGCAAGCCTCGTTCCTGATAGGTCTTCCGAACTTCATTATAGTCGTGTTCGCCGGTTTGGTGGATGATTCTCATCCCGCCCGCGAATGCCTCATTTTCGGTCGTGGCAACCGTAGCGCCGGGCTTTAGCCCGGCATCCGGAATGTAGGGCCGAACAGCGTTCGGCCCAGGGCCAGCGCCGCTGGCCCCTACATCACGGGTCGCGGCATTGCCGCCCTGTGCCGGGCTAAAGCCCGCCGCTACGTTGCGCGCCAGCAAGGGCAAACTATCCACCACGGCATGGTTGATCGCCCTCGAACCCTGGCTGCCGCCCACCACCAGAACCGTAAAGGGTGACACAGCCACTCCTGGCTGTGTCTCATCACCCACAGGCAAGAGTGCCGGTGCCACGTGTCGGCGCGGTGGAATCTCAAAAAACGCCCGGCGCACGGGATGCCCCGTCACTTGCGCCTTCTCTCCGTATAGGTGCGCCGTTTCTTGAAATCCCACCGCCGCGGCGCGTACCATGGGCGCCAGCAGTCGGTTGGTGAAACCCGGCCGCGCGTTGGGCTCGATCAAAATCGTGGGAATATCAATCAGCGCCGCTTCCACCATCACCGGTCCCGCCAGGTAGCCGCCCACGCCCACCACCACCTGGGGTTGAAACTCCCGCAAAATCCTCGCCACCTCGATTATGGTACGTGGCAACACCAGAAGATTTCGCCACCACTGCACGCCGCCGATGCCCTTCAAGCCCGCCGCGTCAACCGAACGAAGCCGAAAGCCCGCCGCCGGGATCAATTTCGCTTCGAGCGGGCGGTGCGTGCCCAGGAATTCGATCTCGTAGCGTCCCCCGCGCGCGCGCAATTCCTCCGCCACGGCCAGGGCGGGAAAGATGTGCCCGCCCGTCCCGCCTGCGACCATAAGGATTCGCGCAACATGCATAAAAGACGAAAATCGAAACTCGAAATTCGAAAATCGGGTCGTAGGGGCAACCCTTGTGGTTGCCCAAGGGCGGCCACGAGGGCCGCCCCTACGTCAACCTGCGGCGCGCCGCTCTACCCGGGCTTTTGACCTGCCTTTCCTCGTCCTCCATGGGCAAGGAAGAGCCGCGGACCTAAAGAGCAGGTCCGCGCTACACTTGCTTTTGCCTTGCTCTTCGTCCTTACTTTTGACTTTTGACTTGTTCTTTCCGCTCCTTACTTTTGCCTTTTGCCTTTTGCGTTTTGACTTTTGACTTGCTCTTTCAAGCCTTCCTCAGCTCGCTTGCTGAGAAATATTCAAAAGTATCCCCACCGCCACCAGATTCACCAAGAGTGAAGACCCTCCATAGCTGACAAAGGGCAGGGGAATGCCCTTGGTGGGGATTAATCCCAGCACCACGCTCATATTGATCAGCGCCTGGCCTACGATCATAACCGTCAACCCGAGGGCGAGCAGGCGCCCAAAGTCATCCCGGCAGCCCGCGCTGGCCCGCAGCCCGCGCACCAGGATGACCGCGAAGACGGCCACCACGGCGAGGGCGCCGATCAGGCCCAGTTCTTCTCCCACCACGGCGAAGATAAAATCCGTCTGGGGTTCGGGCAGGAAGAAGAGTTTCTGCTTGCCTTCCATCAATCCCACTCCGGTGATGCCGCCGGTTCCCACGGCAATGTACGACTGGAGAATGTGGAACCCTTTACCCAAAGGGTCCGAGTAGGGGTTCCAGAACGCCAAAATCCGGTTGAGCCGATAGGTGGAGTGGAAAATCAGCCAGTACAGGACGGGCGCCGCGCCCAGCCCCGCCAGCACGAAATAGCGAAGATGCAGCCCCGCGCAGAAGAGCATGGCCGCCAGAATCATGCCCAAGGCCAAGGTGGTTCCCAAGTCGGGCTCCTTCAACACCAACGCTCCCATAACGCCGGCGACCAGCAGGATCGGCGCCAGGGTGTGTTTCCAGTTGTTCACTTCACCTTTGCGCAGGTTCAGGAAAAACGCCAGGAAGACCGTCAGGGTAATCTTGGCAAGCTCCGAAGGCTGAAAGCTTGCCACCCCCAGGTGAAACCATCGATGCGCATGGTTGGTCGGGTGCATGAACAGGACAACCACGAGCAGCATCAACACCAGCGCCAGGGCGGGGAAAACCACCAGGGGACTGGCCAGGCGGCGGTAGTCCATGTGCATCAAGATCGCGACCGCAATCAGGCCCGCTCCCGCCCAAGCCAATTGGCGAACCAGGAAGTAATCCCCGTTATTGTATCGATCCGCCGCCGCGACCGCCGAGGCGCTGAAAACCATCAGGGCGCCAAACAGCACGAGGCCCACCACGGCGACGAACAGGATCTTGTCGGATTGGAGCTGTCTGGCCATAAGAAATCAGTGACGAGTGATGAGTGACGAGTGATGAGCAAACCAGAAAAACTCGGTGACGAGTGACGAGTGATGAGCAAGCGTTGTGGGCATTGTGCGGTTTAGACCCCCTCACCCGTCCCGCCCCGGCTGATGAAAGCGCCGGTTGCGGTCCACCCTCTCCCCCAAGGGGGCGAGGGAAGAAGAATTTTTGAGGTTTTCCGCCCTCGCCTTCAGGGAGAGCGATAGAAAATAAAAATCACAAGCTCTCGGGGAGAGGGGGGACCGCAAGCCGGAGGGTGCCCCACGTTCTGCACGTCGTGGGGGTGAGGGGTCTCCCCCAACCCCACCGGACTTGACGGAACCCTGCTGTTTGACCACCTGCCCATCTGTTTGCCTTTGTTGCTCGTCACTCTTCACTCTTCACTGCCTTTAAACAGCTTCGGCTGCTTCGGTGAAGGCGGAGCGCCGGACCCGTTGCCTTCGACCCCGGACTCCGGACGCCGGACTCCGGACTTGTTGTCGCGCGCCTCGAAGGGCAAAGCTTCATCGTCGAGGGTCTCGATCGTGCTCGCCGAAATGTCGACTTCAGGTTCGTCCTCTTGCGGGAATTGCAATTCCGATGCCGCCATATCTACCGCGTCCACCTCGTAGACGTAAGTTAACGGGACACGGGACACGGGACACGGGACACGGGACGCTTCGGGACACGGGGCAGGGGACAACTCGGGACACGGGACACGGGACACGGGATACGGGCCTTCCGATTCGGAATTTGGGACAACTCGGGACTCGGGACTCGGGACACCGGACAACTCGGGACACGGGACACGGGACACGGGACACGGGACTTCGGATTCGGGGCTGGGGGATATGAGTTCGGGATTTGCACTTTGAGCGATACTCGAATCGCGAATTCCGGATTCCGAATCGCGCGTCCCTAATCCCGTGTCCCCGGTTTCTTGTGCCGCATCCCGAATGGCGTCCCCCGAGTCCCGAGTCCCGAGTCCCGTGTCCCGTATCCCGTGTCCCGTATCCCGTGTCCCGAGTCCCTTAACCAGTTCTTTGAACACCCGGCCGCGCTCTTCGTAATCCTTGAACTGATCGAAGCTCGAGCAGGCCGGGGCCAGGAGCACCGTATCGCCGGGGCGCGCGTGGGCAAAGGCCTCGTACACGGCGGTCGAAAGATCTCCCGCCTGCACCAGTTCCGCCTGCCCCGCGAGTTGTTTGGCAATCACCGGGGCGGCGGCGCCAATCAGCAAAACCTCGCGCACGCGTTCCTTGATAAGCGGCAGGAGCGGCGTGTAGGGCGCGCCTTTGTCCTTGCCACCCATAATCAGGTGGACGCCGTGCTCAAAGGCTTCGAGGGATTTCAGCGTGGCGTCGACGCTCGTCGCCTTGGAGTTGTTATAGAAGTCCACTCCTTGAATTTGCCGGACGAACTCGAGGCGATGCTCGACCGCCTGGAAGGCCCGCACCGCCTTGCGAATGGCGGTGAAATCCGCGCCCAGCACGCAGGCCGCGGTGGTGGCCGCCAGCACGTCCTCCAGGTTGAAATCGCCCCGCAGGGTCACGTCGCGCGTTTCAAACAGCACGCGTTCCAGGTGCCGCACGCGATAGTAGACGCTGCCGCCGGAAACAAAAACCCCGCTCGCGAGTTCCCGGTGGCGGCTGAAAAGCACGGGATGGCTGGGGACGGTGGCCTGAAGGCCGGCTACCCAGGGATCGTCGGCGTTCAGGACGGCATAATCCTCACCACGCTGGTTGCGGAAAATCTGCCGCTTGGCCTGCGCGTAGGCTTCCAGATTCGGGTGCCGGTCCAGGTGGTTGGGCGACAGGTTGAGCATGACCGCCACTTGCGGATGGAATTCGTGAATGCCTTCCAACTGGAAGCTGCTCAACTCGGTGACATACTTCGTGCCGGGCCGGGCGTGGTCCACCGCCGAACTCAGGGCATTGCCAATGTTGCCGCCCACGAAGGTCGGGAACCCGGAGGCTTTGAGCATGTCGCCAAGCAGCGCGGTGGTGGTGGTCTTGCCGTTCGAGCCGGTAATGCCCACCAGCGTGCCCTCCAGAAACCAGGAGGCGGCCTCGACTTCCGGATAAACGGGAATCTTGCGTTCGCGCGCCGCCTGAAGCTGCGGCAGGTCCCAGGGCACCCCCGGGCTGATCACGATGAGATCGTGCCGAAGGAATGTTTCCAGGCGTTGCGACCCGAGCTCCAATCCGACCTTTTCCTTGAGAAGCTCCGGCAGAATCTCGCGAAACTCCGCGGGCGGCCGGCGGTCCGTCACCGTCACCACCGCGCCGCGGCGCGCCAGGGCGTGAGCCACGGAAAGCCCGCTCCGCGCCAAGCCCACGACGAGCACGTGTTTGTTTTGGACGTTCATTTTTCAACTAGGTGTCAGGTATCAGGTGTCAGGTGTCAGGGAGAGCAGAAAGTGTAAATGGTAAATTGTAAATGGTAAATTTCGAAGCTTACTCTCCCTTTACCCTTTATCATTTACCATTTACAATTTGTCCTTTGCCGTTTCCACAGAACCGTCGCGTCCAGCGCCTGACACCTGGCACCTGATACCTGACACCTTTCCTGCCCTACCTCAGTTTCAGCGTCGTCAGCGCAAATAGCGCGAAAATCAGCGCGGCGACCCAGAAGCGCACGATGATTTTCGATTCTTTCCAGCCGGACAGCTCAAAGTGGTGATGCAGCGGGGCCATGCGAAAGATGCGCTTGCCTCGCAATTTAAACGAACCGACTTGGAGGATGACGGAAAGGGCCTCGACTACGAAAATCCCTCCGATAAAGGGCAGCAGCAATTCCTGTTTGATTGCCACCGCGACGGCGCCCAAGGCTCCGCCTAATGACAGCGAGCCCACGTCGCCCATAAAAATTTCCGCCGGGTAGGCGTTGTACCAGAGAAAACCCATGCTGGAACCCACCATGGAGCCACAAAAGATGGTGAGTTCTCCGACGCGGGGCAGATGTTCGAGGTCGAGATACTCCGAAAATACGGCGTGTCCGGCCACGTAGGTCAGCACGGTCAAGGCCGACGCCGATATCAAAAGGCACCCGATCGCGAGGCCGTCGAGCCCGTCCGTCAGATTGACGGCATTGGAAGAACCCACCAGAACCAGAATGACGAAGAGCAAAAAGGGAAGAAATGCTAAAGGGTACGTCCAAATATTCCCGAGAAAGCGCGGAATCAGAAAAGTCGGGTGCAGACGCTTGAAGAACGGGAAGGTCAGAGTGGTCGAGTAAAGCCCGCGCGCCGACATGGAAACCAGAATGAGGCCGAAGACAAAGCTGACCACAACCTGAAGCCAGAACTTTCCCCATGCCGTCAGCCCCTTGTTCTGCTCGTGCCGGACTTTCTGGTGGTCGTCCCAAAAGCCGATGGCGCCAAAAGCCATCGTGGTAACTAGGGTGAGCCATACAAAAATGTTGCTGAGGTCCGCCCAAAGCAGCGTGGGAACAATGATACAGAGAAGGATAAGTACGCCGCCCATGGTGGGCGTTCCCGCCTTGGCATGGTGCGCCGCCGGCCCGTCTTCGCGAATGTATTGGCCAATCTGGAATTCCTTGAGCTTGCGGATCACCCACGGGCCCAACACCAGAGAGAGGAATAGCGCCGTAATGCTGGCGTAGGCGGTGCGAAAAGTAATGTAGTGAAAGAGATTGAAGACGTGGGGGAGCTTGGTATAGAGGTAGTAGAACATAAGGAATCAGAAGTTAGAAGCTAGAAGTTAGAAGCTAGAATAGACATGCCGATGTCCTGCCTTCTAGCTTCTAGCTTCTAGCTTCTGCTTTTTCAGCATTTCAACGACCGTCTCCAAATGAACCCCGCGCGAGCCCTTTACCAGGATGACGTCGCCGGGCGCGATCAAGGTTTGACAGAACTCGCCCGCCGAGGTGTCGTCGGGGAAAAATCGCCCACGCGACGCAGGAACTCCACCTTCGAGGGCCCCTTCCATAATAAACCGTGCGTCGCCTTGTACGGCAATCACCCACGCCGCGCCGCTCTGCGCGCACTTGCGGCCCACGCCCCGGTGCAGCTCCGGCGACGTAGGCCCCAACTCCAACATCTCACCCGCCACCACGATGCGCCGGCGCGCCCCCGGCCATTCGGCAAGCGTCTCAAGCAGGCGCTCCATGGCCAGGGGGTTCGAGTTGTAGCAATCGTTGATGACCGTCACCTCACCGGGGAGAGTAAGAATTTCACTCCGCTGGTGTAAATTTTGAAATTCCGCCAGCGCCGGGCGAATGTCTTCGGGCAAAATGTCGAAGACACTTGATGCTGCAATGGCCGCCAGAGCATTTTCGACATTATGTCTGCCCGGCAAAGGGATTGTAAATTCGGACATCCAGTCCGGAGTTTTGACCCTCAGGGCGCTACTGAGACCCTCTGCACAATTGACTTCTGAGGCCCGGAACTCCGCTTTCTCCGAAAATCCGAAAGTCAAAACGCGTCCGGGAAAGCCCTCGGCGAACTTTCGCACCCGCTCATCGTCTTCGTTCAAAACCGCGACTGCCCCCGGGCCCGTGGTGGCGAGATAATCAATCAGCTCACGTTTGGCCAGCGCGATGGCGTCGACAGAATCGAAGAACTGTAAGTGCGCGGGGGCAACGTTGGTAACCACGCCAACCTGCGGCTCCGCCAGTCGCGCCAGGCGAGCAATTTCGCCGGGAGCGGACATCGCCAATTCCATCACCGCCACCTCGTGCTCGGGTTCCAGCCCCAGCAGCGCCAACGGCAGTCCAAAATCATTATTCAAATTCCCCGGAGAGCGCAGCACGCGAAAACGCTGGCTGAGGATGGCGGCGATCATTTCCTTCGTGGTGCTTTTCCCGGTGCTGCCGGTGACGGCTACCAGCCGCTTGCCCCATTTGCGGCGAACTTCGTGGGCCAGCGTCTGAAGCGCACTTCGCGTGTCCGAAACGGCCAGCAGCGCGGGCCGCCATTCCACTGGGGCGCTAGCAAAGAAGGCTTTCTCCACCACCGCACCGGCGGCGCCACGGTCCAGCGCCTGCTCCACAAACTGGTGCCCGTCAAACCGTGGTCCGCGAATGGCAAAGAAAAGCTGGCCGGGCGCGAGCGAGCGCGAATCAATGGAGGACCCCTCGACGGGGCGATCCGGCACCCCACAGGGCGCTTCCAAATACGCCGCCACCTCCCCCATCGTCAACTTCATTGTCGATTTTCGATTGACGATTGAACTTAGGAAAGTTTTCAGTCTTCAGTTCTCAGTTTTCAGTAAAGGCTTTTACTGACTACCGATGATTGACGACTTCCAATCGAAAATCGTCAATCGACAATCGTCAATTACCTTCCGTACCCCATCTCCGCCAGGACCTTGCGAGCCACGTCCCGGTCGTCGAAATCAACCTTTCCATCTTTAAGAACCTGATAGGTCTCGTGACCTTTGCCGGCCAGGACCACCGCGTCGCCCGCGCGAGCCTCTTCCAGCGCTTTGCGGATGGCAATGCCGCGATCGACTTCCGCGATGTAAGGCGTACCCGTACGCTGCAACCCCACCAAGGCATCCGCCATAATCAGCAGCGGGTCTTCGCTGCGGGGATTATCGGAAGTCAGCACCACAAAATCCGCCAGCGAGCCGGCGGCTTCCCCCATGCGCGGGCGCTTGGTCCGGTCGCGTTCGCCGCCGCAACCGAAAAGAACAATCAGGCGATCGCGGGTAAGTTCGCGCGCGGTCTTCAAGACGTTTTTCAAAGCGTCATCGGTGTGGGCATAATCCACCACCACCAGAAACGGCTGCCCCTCGTCGATCCGCTCGAAACGTCCTGGCACCGCATGAAGCTTGGCGATGCCCTCTTCAATCTTGGCGCCGGCAATCCCCATGGCCACCCCCGTGGCAATGGCGGCAAGAATGTTCGCCAGGTTGGCGCGCCCCAACAGCGGAGAAACGATGTGCAGCTTCCCCGCCGGTGTCACGACGGCGGCTTCCGTTCCTGTTGCACTGGATGCGACGTGCCTGGGCGTCACTTGCGCGTCGCCGTTCAGGCCATAGGTCAGGCGGTTCGGGTACGGCAATTCCAACAATCGCGCTCCCCAAGGATCATCGGTGTTGATCACGGCCCAAGCCGGAGGTGGTGCGCCCAGCCCCTCAAAAAGGCGCCGTTTGGCCTGGAAGTAGTGCTCAAAATCCTTGTGATAATCCAAATGGTCCTGCGTCAGGTTGGTGAACACGGCGACGGCAAAATGGAATCCCCACACGCGCTCCTGGGCAAGCGAATGGGATGAGACTTCCATCACCGCCGCCTTGCCCCCCGCTTTCACCAGTTCCGCAAAATAGGACAACAGATCGAGCGACTCCGGCGTGGTGTTGGTGGCTACTTGAGTTTTGCCGCCCATGCGGTATTCAATGGTGCCGAATACTCCGCTCAGAATTCCCGCCGCGCTCAGTACACTTTCCACCAAATAGGAGGTTGTGGTCTTGCCGTTGGTGCCGGTGATTCCGATGAGCTGGAGGCGCTTTTCCGGATGACCGAAGAAGGCGCGGCCCGCGTCCGCCAAGGCCCGGCGAATGGCCGGCACTTGGATCCAACGGGAAGCCAATTCGGGTGGTGCGATACGTTCACTGACTACCGCCACCGCGCCCCGCTCCAGCGCCTGAGGGATGTAAGCGTGGCCGTCGGCCTTCTCACCTTGAATGGCAAAGAACAGTGTTCCCGGCCCCACTTCGCGGGTGTTGTAAGCTAGAGAGGAAACCTCCACCGATGCGTCTGCACCCGTGTGCAGAACCGGCAAATCGCGGAGGAGTTCGCCCAGCTTCATTTCTCTTCAATCATCAATCGTCAATCGAAAATCGTCAATTCATCGTGCCATGCGCACCCAGATGCGGGTGCCGGAAGGCACCTTCATTCCGGCAATTGGGTTTTGTTCCACCGCCAGGCCGCTCCCCACAACGTTAAGGTCGAGGCCCAATTTTTCACACTCTTGGGCCACGCGCCGCGCCGCCCATCCGGAAAAATCCGGAACGGCCACCAAGGGGCCATCGCCCAGAACCACCGTGCCAGGAGCAGCGCCTCCGAAAGAGGGGTCTGGTTGCGCGGGTCCATTAGGCGGTGGCCGGTTGGAAAAAGATGCCGACTGAACGGGTGAAGTGGCAGCCCCAAAGGATTCTCGATCCGAGGGAAGGAATCCCAGAAAGTCCTCCTGTTTCTGGCCAGGAGTTCTCGCCGGTTTAGGGGTTACGGTCTGAGGCCATCTGGAGGGATTATCCTGCGGAACGTTTAAATACTCAAGAGTCTGCTCTGCGATGGATCGGAAAACCGGAGCCGCCACTTCTGTCCCGTAATAAGCTCCCACCGGCGAATCGATGACCACCAGAATAGTCACTGCCGGATGTGTAGCGGGAGCAAAGCCGATAAAGGAAGCGATGTGAAGCGAGTGATTGTACGAACCGTTTGCATCGATCTTTTGCGCGGTGCCAGTCTTGCCGGCGGAGGTATATCCGCCCAATTGGGCGGGCTTGCCGGTGCCGTGGTCAACCACCGCGGTAAGAATTTGGCGCATCATCTCGGCCGTGTGCTCGCTCAGCACGCGATGGCCCCCGGCCGGGGGCAAGGCATCATGATGCAAGCCCAGGAAAACGTCGTGAATGATGCGGGGTTCAAAGAGTATTCCGCCATTGGCAAGGGCGGAATACATCGTCACCATTTGCAGGGGGGTCACGGCGGCTTCCTGCCCGATGGACATCTCGCCGATGGAGATCCCGGACCAGCGATTGGGTGGCTGGAGCAGACCCCGCTCCTCGCCAGGTAGTTCCACGCCGGTTTTGGAGCCGATGCCGAAGGCGCGGATGTAACGATATAGGCGGTCCTCGCCAAGCCGCAGTCCCATTTTGATGGCGCCCACATCGCTGGATTCGGCCACCACATCGGTGAGGCTCAATACATAGTGCGGCCTGTCGTCGTGAATCGTGTGACCCGCCAACGCGATTTTGCCGCCTTGACAATCAATGATTTCCTCCGGCGAGGCCAGCTTCTCTTCCAGCGCAGCAGCGACCGGGATCAACTTGAACGTCGAACCGGGCATATAAACCCATCCCACGGCGCGATTCAAACGCGAGGCGGTGGGGCTGGCGTCAATATCATTAGGATTGAAGGTGGGCTGATTGGCCAAAGCCAGAATCTCACCGGTGTTGGGATTCTGCACGATCGCCACGCCCCCCGCGGCGTGCGCGCTCGTCACTTCCTCCGCCAGGGCCTTTTCCGCGATGTACTGGATTTTCTCGTCGAGCGTCAGCACTACGTTCTTGCCGGGAATTCCCTCCCACTCCGTGCTATGAAAGGTGCGGCGGCGGGCATCGGTGGCCAGCAGCACGCGTCCGGGCTTGCCTTTGATCTGGTCGTCCAGGGCATACTCGATCCCACCCAGGCCTTTATCATCCAAGCCCACGTACCCGATCGCTTGCGCGGCCAAGTCTCCTTTGGGATAGAAGCGCTTGGGCTCGCGCTCGAAATAGACGCCCTTCAGATTCAAATCACGCACGCGCGTGGCTTCCTCCGGCGTGACGCGGCGCTTGACCCAGCAGAAAGAGTGCGTCGCCTGGAAGCGATCGCGGAGTTCGTCCGCATCTACCCCCAGGACCGGGGCCAGCAGCGAAGCCACCATCTGCGGCTCGGTAAGCTCGCTCGGCGCCGCAAAGACTGAATCCACTGCCAGGCTCATTGCCAGGGGGTTCATTTGCCGGTCATAGATGGCGCCGCGCTGGGGCGCCACCTCAATGGTGCGCTGCTGCTGGTGCTTCGCGCGCCCAAGCAACTCGACATACTGGATGATTTGAAAATAGTAAAGGCGGGCGGCCACGCACCCGAACCAGAGGAAACAAACCACGCCCACCACCAGTCGCCGCCTCTCCAGGCGAGACCGATCGGGCTTCGCCGTGCGAGAATCACCCTTGCGTCGGCCCATTGCAGCTACGGCTCGTGTGGAATATCTCCGCTACCCACGGAGAAGTTGCGTGCCAGTTCCGGGCTTTCGAAGGCGTCCGCCACCGGCTCCGGTCCGCCCAGGCGGATCAATTGTTGCGGGTCCGGTGTGACCATCCCGAGCCGGGTCCGCGCCAGCGTGTCGATCCTTTTCGGATCGGCGAGCGCCGCTTGTTCCAGCCGGAACTGATGGTTCTGCTCCTCCAGCGTCGCGTATTCGGCCTTGAGTTGCTCAATCTGATAACCGTGCCGCACACACTGGAAATGCTGCCATGCGAACAGGAGCACAAAAAGAAAAACCAGTACACCCAATCCGAGGAGACTGAAACATTCACGGCGACGCTCCACGTCAACTTCCCGCACCAAGCGGGAATTGTCGATGTGCTTCACAAAGTAGAATTCCGGGAAACTCGCCCGGCCCGCGGCCGGGGCGCTTCTCGGACGCCGTCTGGTCTTCGGTAAGGTAACTGCCGCTGTGGCCATGTTAGGTTTCTGGGGGCTGGAGGCTGGGGACTGGGGCGCCTTGCGGCTCTTACCCAGCACCTAGTCCCTAGCACCTAGTCCCCGCTTCTCTGCCGCCCGCAGCTTGGCGCTGCGCGCGCGCGGATTGATCTGTACTTCTTCTTCCCCCGGACGAACCACTTTGCGCGTCAGGATGCTCGCCCGGCCTTCGCCCTGCCAGCGCCGGAAGGCTTGCTTGACCCGGCGGTCTTCCAGCGAGTGAAAACTCAGGATCACCACCCGCCCCCCAGGCCGGAGGACCGCGAGGACCCTGTCGAGAAATTCCTCGAGATTTTCCATCTCCGCGTTCACCGCCAGGCGGAGCGCCATGAAACTGCGCGTCGCCGGGTGAATTTGGTGGAGGCCCGCCCGGGAGGGGATCGCTCGCGTCACCACCTGCGCCAGTTCGGTGGTTATTCGATACGGACGGGCCTTCACAATGGCTCTCGCAACTCGGCGAGAGTGGCGCTCTTCCCCCAACTTAAAGAAAATGTCTGCCAGTTCCCGCTCACTGGCGTGGTTGACCAGGTCGGCGGCGGTCATCTTGGAGCCGGGATCCATGCGCATGTCGAGCGGCCCCGGCGAGCTGAAACTGAATCCGCGGGAGGCATCGTCGAGCTGCATCGAGCTCAACCCGAGGTCGGCCACCACGCCGTCCACCGGCGGCAATCCGTTGGCGGCGTGCCACGCATCGATTTGCGCGAAATTCCCGTGCTGCATGATCAGCTTCTCGCCGAAGCCCGCCAACTGATCGCGGGCCGCTTCCAATGCCCCTGGGTCGCGGTCCAGGCCCAAAAGCTTGCCGCTTCCCAGTCGTTTCAAGATTTCTTGCGCGTGCCCGCCGGCCCCCAGCGTCGCGTCGATGTAGATTCCTTCCGGCCGGACGTTGAGAAAATCGAGAGTTTCGCGGACGAGCACTGGAACATGGAGGAGCCGCGAGCCGGATTTCGGGTATCGGGACTCGCTGAATCGGGGCTCGCGTTGCGCGTCCGGGTGCACTGGATTTCCATCCCTACCTCGAATTCCGAGTGAAATGCGAGACCTCCGGGTCAGCGAACAGCATCGCGGAGACCAGTGCCACCAGAACCACTACAAATTGAATCGCGAAAAACATTGGAACGATTAAATCCAGGGCACGCATTTTTATCTCCGACCCGATGCTGAATTCCGAACCCCGATCCGTCAGATACCCATAGTGCCCAGCGCGTTCATGTTTTCATCGGAGAATGGCTGGGTCATGGGCTCATGAACGCGTTCCTTGCTCCAGACTTCCAAGTACTCCTCGAGGTGCCCGATGACCGCCACTTCCCCCTCCATCCCAGCGGACTCGCGCAAATGCGCCGGGATCAAAATGCGTCCTTGCGCGTCCGCCCTTGCCATCTGCCCCCAATAGTTGGTACGATCTAGAAAGTCCTTCTTCGCTTTGTTCATGGAAGGCAAGGGAGCTAGCTTCTGTTCAATCTGAATCCATACCGGAAGCGGGTAAATGCGCGCCGATTTGCCGTCCAGGCTGGTCACAAAGAAATCCTGGCCATACTTTTCATCAAGATCAGCCTTGAAGGCGGTCGGGATCTTGAGCCGCCCTTTTTCGTCCACGGTCGCCGGATTGTTGCCGCGAAACATCGGACCCGCCCCGCAATCCCTTCCGACCTCAAAACCGCTTCAAACCGATCCAGACTCCCATTTTTTTCCACTTCTGTCCACCGACTTTAAAGCCATCACTGACCCTTGTCAAGTGTTTTTTTAATTATTTTTAATGTGTTGCGGTTTTTTTCGGCATGGAGTTTTAATAACTATATGATAACTACAGAGTACCATAATTTTGGACATTTTGTATGTATGCGTGGGGCAATTTTGTGTAGAGGGGGCTTTACGCCGCCATTTGGCGAGGTAAACTCGCCGCTACGATATCAAACTAATCCATTGCCTGGTATTGCGGGCGGTCATTTGGTCTTGTTCCCCGAAGGGGAACAATATCATTAGCCGTAGGTGAAACCTACGGATCGGGAGGACACGGAAAGGAATTCCTCCGACCCTGGAGGGGTCGAATGGTTCGACCCCTCCAGGGTCGGAACCTCATTCCCCGGGTTTCGCTTCCGTCCCGATTGACTTCATCGGGACGGCTAATGATATTCCTCCCCTGCGGCGAGGCCGAAGGAGTTCCTCACAAATCACCGCTACAAATCGCCCCGACTATTTCCTTACTGTTTCGAAAGCCGTGCGTGGAAAATGCGCAACATAATGGTTGCACAATCTTCCGCACGATATTAATATGCAACCAGGAGGTTGCACATGAGCAACGATCGCATTGAGAAGCGCATCGAACTGAAGGCCCCGATTTCCCGGGTCTGGAGAGCGCTGACCGATTACCGCGAATTTGGTGAATGGTTCCGGGTGAAGCTGGAAGGTCCGTTCGTGCCCGGTGAGATATCCCGCGGTCACATCACCTATCCCGGCTACGAGCACCTCAAATGGGAGGCTGTCGTGCAGAAGATGGAGCCGGAGCGGCTCTTCTCCTTCACCTGGCATCCTTACGCCATCGATCCCAAAATCGACTACTCGGACGAGACGCCGACGCTCGTCGAATTCCGGCTGGAGAAGAGCGGCACCGGCACCCTGCTCACCCTCACCGAGTCCGGTTTCGAAAAAATCCCCAGCCACCGGCGCCTGGAGGCCTTCCGCATGAACGAGGGCGGCTGGACGGAGCAGATGAAAAACATTGAACGCCATGTCGAGCCCGGTTCGTAAAAGGGCCGGCGCCAAGCCACGGGCTTATGCCGCCGTCTTCGCCGCCTTGGGTGACGAACGGAGGCTATCGCTGGTTGCGAAGCTCTGGGGCGGGGGACCGCAGTCGATCGCCCGGCTCACCGCGGGCTCGAAGTTGACCCGGCAGGCCATCACCAAGCACCTTCGCGTATTGGAAAGGGTGGGAGTGGTGCGCAGCTCCCGCCGGGGCCGTGAGCGGCTATTTGAATTCAAGCGGGAGCCCGTGGAAGAGGTCAGGAAATATCTCGACCTCGTATCCGCGCAGTGGGGCCAGGCGCTGGAGAGGCTAAAGTCTTTTGTCGAGCGCGATTAATCATCAAGTTGGAAAGTGACCTCAAGGGTGGTGGCGACCTCGACCGGAACGCCGTTCAGGAGAGTCGGCTGGTACTGCCATTGGCTGACGGCATCCATGGCGGCTTTGATTAGGGCGGGGTCAGGGCCGCTGTTGGGCGCCAGCGAAAGAATCTGGCCGCTGGTCCCAATGACCGCCCGCAGAACGACGGTGCCTTCAATTCCTTGCTTCTGGGCGCCGGCGGGGTAATCCGGTTTTACCTGACGGATCAGGTGGGCCGCCTGGACCAGGCCTCCTACGCGAATGCGCCGCGGCGCGGGCGGTGGGGTCGGCGGGTTTTCCGCGGACTTGTGTCCGTGAACGATGACCTCCTGAGTCACATTCCCAAGGGGCAGGGTAATATCCTGATGAAGATCGGCGGAGGGTTTCAGCTCCAAGTCGGCGCTCTTCGCGATGGCGAATCCCTCCTTGGTAATTTCCAGCCGGTAGCGGCCAGCCGGGATCGCCGGAAACTCGAATGCGCCGTCTTCACCCGTGTGCCCGACAATGCTGTGCTGTGTTTCCATGTTAATAAGGGTGACGTGTGCGCCGGGAACAACCGCGCCACTGGGGTCATGAACTGTGCCGGAGACTTTCCCCTCAGCGTTTTGGGCCGTCGCACGAATTGCCGCCACGGGCAGAAGCAATGCCACCGCAAGAGCCGCGGCGAATAGGACGCGCCTTGCCGCTAAGGGCCGGTGATTGAGTTGGGGATCAAGTAACGCTTTCATTCGAACCTCCAGTTGAGAGGATTGAGCTATGGCAAAGCTCGTTAGCCATACACCGTTCAGACCCCGCAGGGTGCGGCTGAGCTCCAGGAGGAACTCGGCGTAATCCGTGGCCGGGTGACCGAGACTCAGCACGATGTCGTCGCAGGCCCGCTCCCGTTCCTTGCGGATCTCGCACGCAGCAAGCCAGACGAGGGGATGAAACCAGAATAAAGCACAAGCGACTTGAGCTGGCGCCTGCGTCAGACAATCGTATCGCTTCACATGAGCCAATTCGTGGGCGAGCAAGGACTCGAGCTGCTTTCGGGACCACTGGTGGGCTTCCGCCGGCAGAAATACGGTCGGACGGAATGCTCCCCGAGTGAAGGGGATGGCGATCTCGGGGCTGGTTCGAAGCTCGACGGCGCGGTTCATGCGCAGGCGCCGGCGGATCATCTCCAAATTGGATTTCGCCTCGCTCGTCTCGAGAGGCTGCGAGCGCCTGGCAAGCCGACGCACCCGGATCTCCCCGACGAGAGTCCGCGCCGCCCATAGCATTGATCCGGCGGCCCATAAGAACAGTACCCATCCCGGCCAGGCCGAGTCGGCGGCTTTCTCAGAAGTCGCGGATGCCGTCCGTTGCGCGGGGTGTACTGCATAGGTTTGATGGTTCGCGGAGGCCACCGCCAAATCTGCGATCCTGGTCGGCTCTTCAGCAGTGTCGCCCGGTGATGACGTAATCATGGGCACCTTCCAGGCCGGCACGGTCAAAGAGGCGATTGGCAGGACCAGCAATGCTCCCAAGGCCAGCGTCCAAACCAGGTGTCGTGTCGCGGCTGAGGCGCGCCGCAAAGCCCGAGTTGACGCAGCGGCGAACAGGAGAAAAACCGTTCCCTTAAGGGTTGCCGCGAAGAGAAGTGTAAGGCCCTGCGCCGAAAAGCCACGGAGAGACTGCGACGCCTGAAGAAGCCACGAAATGCCGCCGGTCATTATCCACCACCCTTCCGGGCTTTCGCGATCAACCTTGCAATGTGATCGAGTTCGTCGTCGGAGACCCGCGCCGTCGAGGGATCGAGCAGCGTGGCGACGGTCTGCGCGGCGGAGCCGTCGAAGAAGGTTTCCACCAGGTGCCGCAGCGCCCGGCGCCGGACGCGCTCGCGCGGCGCCTTGGGGAAGTACACGTAACGCAGGTCCTTTTCCTCGTGCCGGACGTGTCCTTTCTCCTCGAGGATGCGGAGCAGGGCACGCACCGTGGAGTAGCTGGGAGCGTCCGGGAGCGCCTCCCGAATGTCCGCCGCGGAGGCCCGGTGGCACTGATAGAGCACATCCATGATTTGACGCTCGCGGCGGCTGAGAGTGTGGTCGGCAGGCTTCGGCATCGGCTGCTCCTACGATGCTAATCCTATAGCATCGTGCTAAATTATTAGCATATACGATCCCAATGTCAAGCACTTTTTTCAGCGGGCGCGGAGGGGGTGGGAGGGGTGCGCAGTTCCCGATACCGATGTGCGAAGCACCTTGGAGTGCGGCGGTCTGGCGCCGCTTTCTCTACCGCTGACGCGTCAGCGGTCGGTCATGCGCCGCGACGAGTCGCGGCGAGCCAAGGCGGCGTCGAGTCGCCGCACTCCAAGGTGCTTCGCACAGTTTCTTTCCCTCGCCCCATCGTGGTCACCGCCAGTTGCGCGGCGTCGTTCCATCGTGATAGGGTTACTCACGCGTGGGCGGCCGTGCCACGCAAGGCAACGTGGCACGGGCGTCCCGCCCGTGCCTGGAGTTTGTACATTCTTGATGAAGTGAATGATGCAAGAAACAGAACGGTCGAATGCGAGATTCTCCGCCCTCGCCCCTTTGGGGGAGAGGGTGGCCGGCCACCGGCGTTTTCATCAGCCGGGGCCGGACGGGTGAGGGGGTAAACCCGCGAAGACTCCATGCTGACTTCTGCTGTGTGGAGCGACGCCTGATTGTCGAGCTCGACGGGGGTGTGCATGGGCAGCCGAGCTAGGCGAGGAGCGATGCGGGACGGGACGCGCACCTTGAGACCCTGGGATACACTGTGCGGCGGTTCCCCAACCGTATAGTTCTTGAGGCCCCGGAGTTATTCGTGCAAAAGGTGCTAAGCTTGGTGTGGTCGCTACCGGTGGCGTTGGGTTGAGCGCGTTTGGTTTGGACCCCCTCACCCGGCCCGCCCCCGCTGGTGAAAGCGCGGGTTGCGGTCCACCCTCTCCCCCAAGGGGGCGAGGGCGGAACTTCTCATCCGCACGCTTCGAAATGTAGAAACTCGACGCACGGGCGTCCCGCCCGTGAACCCGACACGGCCAAGATGGCCGTGGCACATCGGCACGGCCAGGATGGCCGTGGCACAAGGAGCAAAGCGGAGGGGCACGCACCATGACCATGACGAGACGCACCGCTTGCAAACTCATTGCGGGAGCGCTTCCGGCGCTGAACCTGGGGGCGGCGCAACACGAGCCCTCGCCCGGCATCGAGATCGAGCGCGGGCCTTTTGAAGGGACGCGGGAATCCTTGAGCAAGTACGAAATACCCGAATGGTTTCGCGATGCCAAGTTCGGCATGTGGGCGCACTGGGGTCCGCAATCCGCTATTGAAGCCGGGGATTGGTACGCGCGGAATATGTACATGCAAGGGTCCGAGCAGAACATCTATCACGTGGAGCATTACGGGCATCCCTCCAAGTTTGGCTACAAAGACACCATCCCCCTCTGGAAGGCGGAGGATTTCGACCCCGCCTACCTGATCGGCCTGTACAAGAAAGCGGGCGCGAAATACTTCATGAGCATGGGCGTGCACCACGATAACTTTGACATGTGGAATTCCACCTATCAGCCCTGGAATGCCGCCAATAAGGGGCCGAAGAAAGACATCATCGGCATGTGGGCGCACGCGGCGCGTGATGCCGGACTCAAGTTTGCTGCGAGCGACCATCTCTGGATCACTTACAAGTGGTTTTCGGTAAGTCACGGGCATGATAAAACGGGTCGCTACGCCGGAGTGCCTTACGACGGCGCCGACGCCGGCAACAACAGTCTGTATGTTGATTCCGACCAGGTCTGGGGAGAGGACTTGGACTGGGACGAAACCGGCATCCCCTTGTGGTGGAAGCGCCATTGGTTTATGCGGATCAAGGACCTGGTCGACAAGTACCAACCGGATTTGCTCTACACCGACGGACCACTTCCCTTCGAGGAATACGGGCTCAGCCTCGTCGCGCATCTCTACAACCTGAATGCCAAGAAAAATGGGGGCAAAACGGAGGCGATATACACCACCAAGCGTCTGGCAGACACCGAGCAGGGCACTGGAGTGCTCGACGTCGAGCGCGGCATCGTGAGCGACATTTGGCCTCGCCCCTGGCAGACGGACACGTGCATCGGCGATTGGCACTACCGACGCGGTCAGAAGTATAAGACGCCCAAGACCATCATCGATATGCTGGTGGACATCGTTAGCCGCAACGGCAACCTGATGTTGAATTTTCCCCTGCCTGCCCGCGGGACTTTGGATGAGGAAGAATTGAGTGTCCTCGCGGAGATTACCAAATGGATGACCGTCAATAGCGGCGCCATCTATGCCTCGCAACCCTGGAAGATTTTTGGCGAGGGTCCGGCGCCGGGCGCGGCTGCCAATGAAGCCTCTTTTAACGAAGAAAAACGGAAGGACCTGACGGCGGCGGACGTCCGCTTCACCACCCAGGGCGAGACCCTTTATGCGTTTGTGATGGGCTGGCCCGAATATCAAGTCGTCATTCGGCCCTTGGCCACTCATACCGCGTTGCGCGTCGGCAAGATTCAGAATGTCGAACTCTTGGGGTTCGACGGCAAGCTCGAATGGTCGCAGGACAACACTGGCCTGACGGTAATGATGCCCGAGCAAAAGCCCTGCGATCACGCCATCACGTTCAAAGTTACCGGCGCGATCGCGGGATAATCCGAGATCTTCTCAGCGGCGAGGCGAGGAGGCGCAAAGGTTTGGCATTTCAAATCGGAGATCTCGAAGGCGATTCTGGCTCCGGAATCCGCCCTCCATGTCTTTCTCGCAAATTCCCCGAGGCCGTGATAGGATGCGCATCTAAGTAATCAGGCTTCGGGGGGATTGCCGCGTTTACGGTGGCGAGTTTCAATGCATACTCCCAGCTCGGAGGAAAGCGTATGGCTGTCTATATCGTCGAAAAGATCGTCGATGGTGTCATGATGGTGGATTTGCGGGGGCGCATTACGCTGGGTCCGGAGACGGAAGCGGTGCGCACGAAACTGAAGCAATTGGTCAACGCTGGCCACCAACGCCTCATCCTGAACCTGGGAGAGGTTACCTATCTTGACAGTGCAGGACTCTCAACCTTGATTGCCGGTTATACCTCCGCGCGCAATGCCGGAGGAAATTTGAAGCTGCTCCATTTGCCCCGCGGAGTCTATCAACTCTTGCAGATTACGCGTCTCAGCACGGTTTTCGAAATCTACGAAGACCTGGCAGCGGCGGTGAAATCGTTTGAACCGGAAGGCCAGTAAGCGCGAGGGAGCCGCTACGACATATTGTCGGTGCCCCGTCCTTCCCTCATTCTCCCCCCTTTGACAAAGGCATTGCGTGCTGGTACAGTGGCCCCAACGTGTGCAAGAGGTAATGTCAGTGGCAATGTTGCTTAACCCGCCATACAAGGTCCCCTACGATAATCGAGGTGTCTATGCAAGGCACAATCAAGCGAGTCATCCGCGACCGCGGATTTGGGTTCATTCGCTCTACTGACGGCCAAGAGATCTTCTTTCATCGCAGCAGCCTTCAACAATTAAACTTCGATGGGTTGAAAGAAGGCGAAGCCGTGGAGTTTGAAATGGAGCGCGGCGAAAAAGGACCACGTGCTACGAGCGTTCGCCCGGGTACGAAGTGAGTTTCCAAGCTTCGTACCTTCCCACAGAAGTTGCGCACCACAAACACCAGGGAGATCGTGTCTCTGCCCAGGTGCGGCGATGCCGGGTAGAACATTGACTTCTTGCCCCGGATTGGTCATTCTCACCTTATCCTGATTTTCTGGGATAAAGCACAACTATGAAAAGAATTCTCATTTACGATACGACTCTGCGCGACGGTTCGCAGGGCGAAAACATCTCGTTCTCCTTGGAAGACAAGCTGCACATCGTGAGAAAACTTGACGATCTGGGGGTGGACTATATCGAAGGCGGCTGGCCCGGTTCGAACGCCAAGGATGTGGCCTTCTTCCAGCGCGCGCGGGAGCTGAAATTGAAACATGCCAAACTCGCGGCGTTTGGCAGCACCTGCCACCCGCGCCAAAGTGTGGCCCACGACCGGAATCTGCAAGCGCTGATCGAAGCGGGTACGCCGGTGGTGACGATTTTCGGAAAGACCTGGGACCTGCACGTGAAAGTCGCTTTGGGTGTATCGCTCGAGGAAAACCTCCACCTGATACGGAATTCGGTGGCCTTCCTGAAATCCCATGGTCGGGAAGTGATCTATGACGCCGAGCATTTCTTTGATGGGTACAAAGCCGACCCGGCCTATGCCCTCCTGACCCTGCGGGCGGCGGAAGAGGCGGGGGCCGACTTCCTGGTTCTGTGTGACACCAATGGCGGCACACTGACCAACGACATCCGCGAGCGTTTCGTAGCCGCAGCCCAACAGGCCAAAGCGCCCCTGGGAATTCACACCCACAACGACTGCGAGATGGCGGTGGCCAATACGATTGCCGCCGTGCAACTGGGCGCCGTGCAGGTGCAAGGGACGATCAACGGCTATGGCGAACGGTGCGGTAATGCCAACCTGTGCTCGGTGATGGCCAACCTTGAATTAAAGCTGGGAATGCGCTCGATTGGCAAAGAGAACCTCAAGCATCTTACGGAAGTCTCTCATTATGTCAGCGAGCTGGCCAACCTGCCCCCTCGCCAGGATCTGCCCTATGTTGGCAAGAGTGCGTTTGCCCACAAAGGCGGCATTCACGTGAGCGCGGTGATGAAAGATACCTCCGCCTACGAACACGTTGACCCCGCGGTGGTCGGCAACGAACGGCGCGTCCTGGTTTCGGAACTTTCGGGCAAGAGCAATGTGATTTACAAGGCAGTGGAACTGGGCCTCAAGATCGACCAATCTTCTCCCGACGCCAAAGTGGTGGTGGATAAGCTCAAGGAGATGGAACACGACGGTTACCAGTTTGAGGGCGCGGAAGCGTCCTTTGAAATGCTCTTCGACAAGCTGGTCCACCACTCCAGAGATTTCTTTGAGCTGGATGGATTTCGCCTGATCACGGAAAAGAAGGGAGGGGGAGAGCCCTATTCGGAAGCGGTCATCAAACTGCGCGTGGACGGCAAAGAAGAACACACCGCGGCGGAAGGTGTAGGCCCGGTCAGCGCACTGGACAGAGCCTTAAGGAAGTCACTGACAACTTTTTTCCCCTGCATTAAGGATATCCGCTTGACTGATTATAAAGTTCGCGTGCTCAACCCCAAAGGCGCCACCGACGCCAAGGTTCGCGTGCTCATCGAATCCAGCGATGGCCATGACACCTGGGGGACCGTGGGCGTTTCCGAAAACCTGATCGAAGCCAGTTGGCAGGCCTTGGTGGACAGCATTACTTACAAGCTTAAGAAGGAGTATGGTTACAAGCGGAAGGCGCGCGAGGGAATTTTAGGGCGAACGGGGAACAGCCTCCCTGGCAATGTTTAAGTAAACAGCATTAGGGCTGGCGGAGCGCGACAAGCACCTCGATTGTAATTTGATTCATTTCATTATTAACTCCGGCGGCCGTTCTTAATCCTTATAGAATCCGTGGGAGGGCAAAGTGAAAGCACTCGTCAAGAGCAAGAGGGGACCGGGGCTTTGGCTCGAGGACGTAGAAACGCCAAAAATTGGCATCAATGATGTGCTCATTCGTGTGCATCGCACCGGCATCTGTGGCACAGATTTGCACATTTACCAATGGGACGACTGGGCGCAAAAAACCATCAATATCCCCCTGGTGATCGGGCACGAGTTTGTGGGCGAAATCGCCGAGGTCGGTTCGAACGTCGCCGATTTTTATCCTGGGGACATCGTGAGCGGGGAAGGGCATGTGACTTGCGGCCGGTGCCGGAATTGCCTGGCGGGCCGGCGTCATCTTTGCGCGCACACCCAGGGAGTCGGTGTCAACCGGCCCGGCGCATTCGCGGAATACATCGCGCTGCCCATGGCCAATATCTGGCGTCACGCCCCTTCCGTCGATCAGGATATCGCGGCCATCTTCGATCCGTTCGGAAACGCCGTTCACACCGCCCTGTCCTTCCCGGTGCTGGGAGAAGATGTGCTCATCACGGGGGCCGGTCCGATCGGCCTGATGGCTGCGGCGGTCGTTCGTTATGCGGGGGCCCGGTACGTGGTGATTACCGACCTTAACCCCTTTCGGCTTGGGTTAGCCAAGACGATGGGTGTGACGGTAGCCTTGAATCTTCGCGAAGGTACTCTGCTCCAAGTGCAAAGGCAATTAGGCATGCTCGAGGGTTTCGACGTAGGGCTGGAGATGTCGGGCAATGGGGATGCCCTTCGCGACATGCTCGACAATATGAGCCATGGCGCGAAAATCGCCCTGCTGGGTATTCCCAAGCGGGCCACGGTGGTGGATTTGAACCCCATCATTTTCAAATTGCTAACCATCAAGGGAATCTACGGCCGCGAGATGTACGAAACCTGGTACAAGATGACCATCATGCTGCAATGCGGGCTGGATATCAGTCCCGTCATCACCCATCGCTTCCCCTGTGACGAATTCATCAAAGGGTTCGAGGCCATGGAGTCGGGCGAATGCGCCAAGGTCATCCTCAATTGGATCTGAATCCATGGACCCACGGTCAACAAACCACTGACCCCGGCTACCCGCTGGCCTCAACGCGCGCAGAGTTTGGCGTCCCTACCGCGCTTCGCGCCGATGCCCCAGTATTCATCCAGCAGTAAGTGGCTCTTTCAGCTCACCCGGGCTTGGCTTGGTCAAGCCCGGTTATCGATTTCGGCGCGGGTGGCGGCGATTTTGCGGGCCCGCATCTTGCGCCGCCGAACGGGAACGCCGATACGGGCCCATCATTGATCGTGTGCGTTTGCCGCCCTACGAGAACGCGAGATTTTCCGGCTCATCGAAATTCAGCCTAGGGGAAGGTTGTGGTGAACCCCGTGATCACGTAGACTTCGGGAACGCCGGTGCGGTCGCTCGAGAACATGATGTGCTGCATATCCAGGAAACGCGGCTTCGGGATGCCGTTGTAGATGGCCTCCGTTGAGCTGGAATCGGGATTGGCTAGGAACTGGGTCTGGGTGCCATCCAGCGACATCAGATAGATTGCCTTGTAGCTTTCCGCGCAGACGTATACGGAACTGTCCGGAGAGAGAGTGCAAAAATCCACGCAAAAGCCACTGGAGGTTGGCGGTCCAATTCGGTTCAGTGTGAAAGCCCCAGTCGAATTGAAATTGAAGGTTCCATCGGCGTTCAGCACGTTCGCAACCCACCAGTAACCCTGATAGATATAACCGAGTTTCGTCCCGTCGTTCGACCATGCGGCGTGGTCGATCGCCGGGCTGTTGGGGCCGGTGCTTCCCGAGAGGCTGTAGACCGTGCCCGGCTGATTCAGGTCGATAACCCAAATTTCCGTCTGCGCCGTTCCGTTGGGGTTGGGGGCCGGCTGGTCTCGCTTGTACCACAGGATGTTGGGGAAAACCGGGTTCAGGCGCATGCGGTGGAAGACGTCGGCATTCTCGGGGTCGGGCAGGGTAAGGTCGGGCAGGGCGGTCCCATCATCGAGGACGCGGTGCAAGATCGTCCCCTCGGAGAATGCCACCACGTTATGTTCGGTGGCCGGATCGATGCTGGAATTTGAGATGATCAGGGCCTGCGCCGGCGCGACGAATTTCATGTTCAGTTGACTCAGGCGAATGGCTTGGCAGGCGCCGGACGCCGTGAGGGGTACAGCGTAAACATCTGCACTACCGTTGTGGTTTTGCCCCTCGTAATAGGCGAACTGGCCATCGATCGTGACCTGGACCTCCGTGCCCTGCGCGTTGCCGGAGATCACCTGAGACTGCGTGCCATCCAGCCCCACGGTGGCCACGGCATTGGGATTAGTTCCGTAGTTATAGGTTATGACATTGGTGGAGGAGCTGAAAGCAGGGAGATCAGCGTAGGTGTTCCAACTGGCTCCGCTGTTATCGGTCAGTTGGGTCACGGTGACACCCGCGGCCACGCTTGTGAGCAGGGAGGTCACATCCATGGGGGTCTGGGTTATCGCACTACCGACGCATGCGGAGGGCGGTGGTGCGCTATTCGTTCCGGTCCCATACAAGCTTACACTTGTCGGCGAGTTGGAGGCGTTACTCACCACCGAAATGTTGCCCGAGGCACTTCCTGTCGCGGTTGGGGCGAAGGTGGCATTGAAGCTCGTCGACTGGCCGGCTGACAGGGTGAGCGGTAGCGAGAGGTTATTGATGGCGAACCCGGTTCCCGTCACGGAGCCCTGGGAAATGGTCACGCTGCCCGTCCCGGTATTGGTGAGGACGAACGGCAGCGAAGCGGTGGAGTTGGGCACAACATTGCCGAAACTGGCGCTGGTGGGGCTAACACTAATCAGTAACGATGTCCCGGTGCCGGACAGCGACACGAGTTGTGGGCTGCCCGTCGCATTATCCGAGATACTCAGCGAAGCGGCGCGGCTCCCGGCGGCGGAAGGCGTGAAGGTCACCGTGAGGGCGCAATTGGCGCCCGCCGCCACGGAACTCCCGCAAGTATTGGTCTGAGCAAAGTCGCCGGCATTGGAACCTGTGATCGCGATGCTGGTGACGGTCAAAGAGGCGGTTCCGGTGTTGGTCAGGGTGAGAGCCTGCGCGCCACTGGTGGTGCCAACGTTTTGATTGCTGAAGGAAAGGCTCGAAGCGGAAAGACTGGCAGCCGGCGCGGTGCCTGTCCCGGAGAGGCCGACAACCTGGGGGCTGCCCGTCGCATTATCCGCGATGCTGAGCGAAGCGGCGCGGCTTCCGGCGGCGGAAGGAGTGAAGGTCACCGTAAGGGTGCAATTGGCGTTCGCCGCCACAGAATTCCCGCAAGTATTGGTCTGAGCAAAGTCGCCGGCATTGGAACCCGTGATCGCAATGCTGGTGACGGTCAAGGAGGCGGTTCCGGTGTTGGTCAGGGTGAGAGCCTGCGCGCCACTGGTGGTGCCAACGTTTTGGTTGCTGAAGGAAAGGCTGGTGGCAGAAAGGCTGGCGGCCGGCGCCGTTCCTGTCCCGGAGAGGCCGACAACCTGGGGGCTCCCTAATGCCGAGTCCGTTATCGTGAGCGAACCGGTTCGAGCTCCCGTCGAGCTGGGAATAAAGGTCAAATTGATTGCACAACTCGCATCTGCTGTGACGCTCGACCCGCAATTGTTCGTCTGAGCAAAGTCACCGCTCGTGACGATACTCGAAATCGTGAGCGCCACATTTCTGTTATTGGTCAGCGTCACGGTCTGGGCGCTGCTGGTAGTTCCAACGATTTGGCCTGCGAACCCCAGGCTGGCGGGAGATACGGTGAGAGAGGGATTTGCCACCCCGGTGGCCGACAGCGCGACCAAGGTGGGTGAGTTGTTGGCGCTACTGACGATCGAAATGCTGCCCGTGACGCTGCCGGTGCTGGTGGGTACAAAGCTGGCGCTGAAAGTGGCACGCCCGCCGCCGGCCGCCACCGTCAGCGGCAGCGAGAGGCCGCCGATGCTGAAGCCCGGTCCGGTCGCGGTAACTTGTGATACGCAGATGGGGGTCGTGCCAGGGTTGAGCAGGGTGACGGTATTCGTGCTGCTGTCGCCCAACATGACGCTCCCGAAACTCGCGCTGGTTGGACTAACATTGAGCGACGGGGTTCCGGCCGCATTCGTGGTGAGGCAGCCAACCGTGATAAGAAGCAAGACCGGGAAGTGGAATTTGGCGAAGCGTCCGGTGTGGCGCCTCTCCTGGCAGCTCCTAAGAGAGCGTATAAGAGTAGTGATTAGTGCAGAAAAAGGTGTTATCTTATTTCGGTCATAATCTTTGCAAAGCACTCTGATTCCTCCTTCATTGGGGTTCTCAATTCTTCCGCATAGATATCGGCAGGCCTTCCAGTAATCTTGAAGATATTGTCTTGCCGTTTATCTGCGGGGGTCTGGTGTCACGGAGGGAGGGTTCAGACTTTGATTAGGCTTTTGGTTCGGCAGGCAGCATTTTAGTATTATATATTGACATATACTCATAATATATGTTATGATATATAATTACGTGATAATGGACCGGAATCTTCGTGGCTTTTTTGCCCGAAAATACACAGGTTGTGCGATAATGCGGAGCGAATTGGGACCTCTAAAACCTGCGTGAGCGGCTGCGCAGCGTCGGCGCATGCTGATGTCGCGCCGACCTTCCAGTCGGCAGATGGAGCATGCGTGCAGAAAACCGGCCGAAGGGTCGGCGCTACAAAAGGCTGCGTTCGCCAAAGCGCGGCGGGAACGCAGGGGGTTAGTTTGGAAAGTAAAAACCGGGCTCCAATGAACGATCGCGAGCGTTTTCTGGGCACGATGGATTACCATGCGACGGACCGCGCCCCGCTCTATGAATTCATGTGGCCCGCCTGGCCGGAGACCGAGGAAAGGTGGGCCGGGGAAGGCGGTTACATTCCGGGCCACACCGATTTTGGCTGCGACAAGTGGTTGGTGGAATTCACCTGGTTCTGGCCGCAACCTCCCTTCCCGCTGCGGATCCTGTCGGAGGATGACGAGCACGTGACCTTCGTGGACCCGCAAGGCATCGTGATGCGGGAATTCAAGAACCATCCCCGCAGTTCCATGCCGCAATTCATCCGTTATCCGGTGGAAACCCGCGAAGACTTCCGCAAGTACTGGCGCGAGAGGATGCAGCCGGATCTCACCCAGCGCCTGGGGCCTGACTGGCGCCAGCGCCTGCGCGCCTTGCGCGATCGCGACTTTCCCTTTGTGGTTATTGCCGACCGCTGGGGTGGATTCTTCGGCCCCCTGCGCAACCTGCTGGGCGTGGAGCGCCTCTGCACGCTTTTCTATGACGACCCCGCCTTCCTGGAAGAGATGCTGGACGCCGACGCGGACTTCCTGATCCAAATGCTGGCGCAAATGCTCGAGGAGACGGACATCGATGTCTTTGGATTCTGGGAGGATATGGCCTACCACACGGCCCCCCTGCTTTCGCCGCAACTGGCCCGGAAGTTCATGCTCCCGCGTTACCGCAAGGTCGTAGATTTCGGGCGCAGCCATGGTGTGCACCTGTTCAGCGTGGACAGCGATGGGCAGATCGACCCGCTCATCCCGGTTTGGATGGATTCCGGGATCGACATCCTGTATCCCTTCGAGGTGCAGGCGAATATGGATGTGCGGGCGGTGCGGAAGAAGTACGGGCGCGCCCTGCGCATGTGGGGCGGCATCGACAAACGCGCCTTGACCGTGGGACGCGCGGCCATCGACCGGGAGCTGGAGCGCGTGAAGCCTCTCATCGACGACCGGGGCTACCTCCCCATGCTCGACCACAGCGCCACGCCCGACACGCCGTATGAGAACTACCGGTATTTTTTGGAGCGCTTGAAAAGCTTCCTTTAGAAGGAAGGGTTGCGCGGACCTGTTTTGGTGGTCCGCGGCCATTCCTTGTCCATGGCGGGCGAGCCGCGGACCCGCAAAACCGGCCCGCGCCACACCCGCTTCGCAAAGGGGGAAATTATGCTGACGGGTCTCGACCATATTGTCCTCGGCACGCACGATCTCGACCGGGGCGTTGCCTGGGTGGAGGAGCGTACAGGCGTGCGCGCCCTCTTCGGCGGCGTGCATCCCGGTCGCGGCACTCGGAACGCTCTCGTGGCGCTCGGGCCCAGCAGCTATCTGGAAATCATCGCTCCCGATCCCCAACAGTCCTCGCCGGCGTGGTTCACCCAGGTGCTCACCTTGACGGACCCCAGACTCATTGCCTGGGCCGTGCACACCTCGGATCTCACCCTGCTCGCGCAAACCGCCGCCGCGGCGGGCCTGCCTATTGACGGACCCCATGACGGCGCGCGCTCGCGTCCGGACGGCAAAATTCTGAGCTGGCGATTGTTCCATTTGTGGGATGACCGCGGCGGATTGCTGCCGTTCTTCATCGAGTGGAACCGCGACTCGGTTCACCCCGCCGCCGCCGCGCCCTCCGGATGCCAACTCGGGCGTTTTCACCTGCAATCCCCGGACGCGTCCGAGTTGGCGCGCATCTTGCAAACCTTGGCCGTTGAGGTCCCCATAGAGCTTGGCGAAAAACCACTGATTTGCGCGCGCCTCGCATGCCCCAAGGGTGAGGTGGAACTTACGTCCTAACGCCGAAAGGCGACCAGAGCGAAATCCCTTGCTGCTGCTCCGTTGAAACTCCATGCGTCACACTTCTAATGAGTTCCCCGGAGGGGAACAATTTCATTAGCCGTGGGTGAAACCCACGGATCGGGACCCTCCAATCAATCGAGTTCCCGACCCCGAAGGGGTCGAACATTCTTCCCATAAACTCGGCGCCAAACACATTCAACCCCTTTGGGGTTGGTAACTCGTCGGGGACACCGTTTCCGTGGGTTTCACCCACGGCTAATGACATTGGACCTCTTCGAGGTCCGGTCAATCCCCAATCACCAATCCCCAATCATCAATCACCAATCGCAAATCACCAAGATCGCCATGCACCTCCCTCAATGCGCCGCGGGTGGAATATAGGGCACCGCCTGGGTTCCTTTCTTCTGCGCGCCTTTCACCATGGAGCGGTCCTGGCTGGGAAGATGAATGTACGACGGATAGGTAATGTGTACCGGCAGAAGGCGAGAGTGGATGCCGGGCGGCACAGGGATTATCTCCGCCGCGCGCGGCGGGGCATGAAAATCGAAGCAATCCAGCATATCGCTCGCGCGATCGTCGCGCGCGGTGAGGTGCGGCAGGTTCCAGCGCTCCTCGATGAATTTCAGCACCGAGGTGAAATCGTAATTGGAGTGCGACACGTAATCCGCCTTGGCGTAGGGTGAGATGACGAGCATGGGCACGCGGGGGCCGTAGCCATAGGCGTCCACTTCCGGCGGCGGCACGTGATCGTAGAACCCTCCGTAATCATCCCAGGTCAGGAAGATCGCGGTGTTGCCCCAATAGGGGCTCTTCATCAGCGCATTGATGATGCGGGTGACGTACCACATGCCTTGGTCCAAGGGCTCGGGCGGATGCTCACTATCCTGAAAGTCGGGAATGATCCATGCGAATTGCGGCAGCGTCCCCTTTTGCAGGTCGTCGTAGTAGTCATTGACCGGCGCCAGACGATTCAGGCGCGACTCGTCCTCGCGAATCGACTTGAACCCGGGCAGGGGATTCCACAGCGTGAAGCCCTTGGGATCAGGGAAGGCCAGACGCGACAGGCTGGCGTTCACCTCCGCCCAATCGGCGGGCTTGGGCTGAGTCTCGACGTAGTATTTCCAGGAAACGTTTTTGATCCCGAAATTCCTCACGATGGATTCGAAGGGAAAGCCCTCGGGCTCGTCCAGTTCGTCTTCCAGTTCTTCCAGCGAGCCGATGTTGTTGATCTCACCGGACTGCGCCGCGACGGTAAAGACGTGGTTGGGCGAACTCCCGGTCATCTCCGAGGAGAAGAAGCGGTCGCAGAGGGTGAAGAGGTGCGCGTACCGCCAGTAGTTGGGGATGTCAGTCTCGTCGTAATATCCCATCGTGTAGGGAGAGCCTTCCACCCACACGAAAGCGTCCATCGTGCCGTGGTCGTAAGCCGCCTGGGCGGTTTCCCAACTGTGCTCCAGGTCAAGCAGGGGCTGCCCCGCCGGCATGTGAAAAGGCTTGACGCATTTTTTGCTCCCCGGCATTTCCGCGAGGCACGTCGAGGGTGGAATTCCATCCGCATCGGGAAACGTGCCAAAGTAATTGTCAAAGCTGTGATTCTCTTGGATGATCCAGATGACGTGCTGGATTCTTTCCATGCCGTGAGGTGGCGCCAGGTTGGCGCGGGACGATCCGCCGTCTGCGCCCTGGGTGAGGCGTTCCTGCCCACTGGCATTAAGGCGATAATCATGCCCAGCCCTATGAGCAGCATCCCTTGTAGGACTCTTCGGCCCGAACCGCTACGATAGTTCCTTGTGCGCATGGATTTGCCCTCCCATTACCCGGATTGGCTAGGTGTGTAGGCGGTTTCGACTCCCCGTCCCTGACACCCGGTGCCTGATACCTTTCCGACAAGCCATTTATTTTCATCAACATCGCCAGAGAATGATTTTAACCCCTTTGGTATCATCAACATCGCCAGAGGCCGATAAGCTGACATTTTTTCTACATTTATTTTCAATAACTTAACGAAGCTTAACCGCATTTTTCACCCCTTTTTTTTATTCATGACCCTGGCCGCTGCGGATAGACTAACCATTTTAATTTCAATGACATAGGTTTTTGAACGATCTTCGCACTTCATTGCTAACCCCTTTTCTTTTCTAATATATCGCGAGAGCCGCGCTCATTTCTTTCTATCCCGCTCCCGTATTTCAAGCTAACTATCTTTATTTGAATGAAATAGAGCTTTCAGACATTTTTACTCTAAGCGACTAACCGATTTTGTTTCTAGTATATCGTGAGAGCCGCATTTTTTCTAATCCTTCCACCTGCGGCCCAACCCGTTTAATCTTCAGCATAAGGTTGCTGAGCCCCTAGCCTCTCGGGGGTGGCTTCTAGAGGTTATCCCCAGCCCCCAGCACCTGGTACCCAAAACCTAACCCTGACACCTGACGCCTGGCACCTGACACCTAGCCTCACTGCGCCATTCCCCCCCGACACAGTTCTCCACTATTTAACCTAGCTTGTTGGCGACCAAGGTTGATGGGGATGCCTGAGAATTCGTTCAAAACCGGGACATAACATCTGATTTTTTTCGAGAATTCCTACGGGCAGGAAAATGGCGGCGCGGGCCCGCCAGTTTCCGAGCGGGTCGTAGGGGCGGTTCGCGAACCGCCCGTAAGAAATTAGGTAGCGCCCCGATGAATCGGGGCCGCTTTTCCGCCGCGCCGTAGTTCTGGTGGGGGCCACGATGTTTGCTGCGCGCCCTTTCCAGCGCGGACAAAAAGGCATTCGGATTGCTGCACCTTCAATGGAATGCAGCAACCCCTGCGCAACTCATGGTACGCTTCGACGTGGAGGCGACCACGATGGAACCTGCCACGACGCTTCGCGAAGCCTTTCAAGCCACGAACCCGCAGCAATCCCTGGGGTCCGGGGACCCGTATTACGTCTACCTCGCGCAGGCCAGGAACTCCCGCGCCACCGGCTATATGAAGCAGACGATTCAGAATTGCGGCGAAGGGCAATACTCGCCCATGGTCCTCAGCGGCCACCGGGGTTCCGGCAAGTCCACGGAGCTGCGTCAGTTAGAACAAGCCCTCGGATCTTCCTGCTTCATGCTTTACATCGACGTGACGGATTTTCTTGATCCCCAGGATATCGACTACACCGACCTTTTTCTGTTGGTCTGCCGGCAAATCTTGGAAACGCTGCATGGAAAGAAAGTGTCTTTGAGCGAAAGCCTGCTGCGCGACGTTGAGAAATGGTTTATGGAGGTTACCAAGGAGAATCAAGAGTCCGTCAAGCTCTCGGCTGGGGTGAGCACTGAGGCTACGGCCGGCATAGAGATCCCTTTCATCGCGCGTCTTTTCGCCAAGCTGACGGCTGACGCCAAGGCGGGATCTTCCCGCACTACCACCACACGGTTAGAGCTTGACCGTCAATTTAGCGGCCTGTCCAGCAGCACCAACGTGCTGCTGACGGCAGCATCCCAAGCTCTGCGTGAAGCGAACAAACCGTATCAGCTCTTGATCGTCTTCGACAATCTCGACCGCTTGCCCCCCAAGAAGAGTGAGGGGCTCTTTTTCGATCACGGCTCGCAGCTTCAGGAAATGGCCTGCCATGCCATCTATACGGTTTCAATTGACACCTATTACTCCCGCCGCCACTTGGCCAACGTTTTCCCCAACCGCCAGATCATTCCCAACGTCAAGCTGCGGGCGAATAAATCCAGTTCGGAACCCAATGGGCCGGGCATTGCGGCGCTACTTGAGGTCATTCAAAAACGCCTGAGCGTCGAAATTCTGCCTCAGCCTTCACGGTTGGCGGAGGAATTTGTCCAGCGCAGCGGTGGGTCGCTTCGCCAATTGATTCGCCTGCTTCGTGAAGCCATACAAAGCGCGCAGGCGCGCGGTCTGGCAGCCCTCGACAGCGAAGCTCTGGAGGATGCCGCCCGCTCCATCCAACAGGATTACGAGCGCATGTTGGAGCCTTCGGATTACAAACTGCTCGCTCACACTCATGGCACCAAGAGCATCGAAAAAGACGACGCTACCATGCAACTTCTCTCGAACCTCGCTATCCTGGAGTACAATGGAAAGGAGCTTTGGCACGACGTGAATCCTCTGATCGAGCCCATCGATGCGTTCCAGTCTGCCATCAAAAGAAGCCGCCCCAAACGCCGCCCTCGATGAGGCAACGGAGAAGTCCTACCAAAAGCTCCTGGCCTTCTTGGACCTCGCTTCCGGTTCCACATTCGCCATAGCCCGCTGCAACCTACCCTCACTGCGAAAGGAAATCCTTCAACGAGTTTCCGCCGATGCCGCTGCCAAAGGCGTGACCGTGAAAGTGGTCGATATTTTTTCGAACTACTCCCGAGACTTCGTCGCGGCAGTAAAAACACAGTTGGACGGCTTTCCGACCGGCGCCCGGATGGCGGTGATGGTCACCGGAATTGACGGTTTGATCTACCAATCCGCCAGCCAGGAGAATCTTGCGGGCGAGGGGCGGACGCCCTTCATCGCTCGCCTGAACTTTGACCGCGAGCGCATTGCCCGCGACCTGCCCTTTCCCATCGTCCTTTGGCTCGAAAGCGAATCCCTTACCCTCCTCCTGAAGCAAGCTCCCGACTTCACGCAGTGGATCAGTGGGCATTTCCACTTCGGCGGTCCAGCCGCCGAGGCGAAGGCTTTGGACCAATTGCTGGGGAGTTACAAATCGCTCCCCAGCCAGCCCGCGGATGAAACGCGCAAACAGCTTCAAGAATTCAGTGGCTTGCTACAGGAACTGAATGAGACACGAGGGTGTGACGATCCCATCACCCTCCGGAAGCGTCTCGCCGTGCTAAACGCCCTGGGTGAGAGGTACTTTCGGCTTTCAGACTTTCGCATGGCCCGGAAACACTGGACCGAGGCGTTGGAGATTGCGAGGAGGCTGAACGACCGGCGGTTCGAAACTCGCGGCTTGGGCAACCTGGGCTTGGCCTATGCGGCTTTGGGCGAGGCCCACCGCGCCATCGAGTTCTACGAGAAGGCGATTGAGATCAAACACGAGATTGGCGACCGCCAGGGTGAGGGCATCGCCCTGGGCAACCTGGGCAATGCTTACAGGCAATTGGGTGAGACCGGCCGCGCCATTGACTACTTCGAGAAGCAGTTGACGATCACGCGAGAGATTGCGGACCGCCGAGGCGAAGGCAACGCGCTGGGCAGCCTGGGCATCGCCAATGCGGTCTGGGGCGAGACCCGCCGTGCCATCGACTACTACCTACAAGCGCTGGCCATCCAGCGCGAGATCGGCCACCGCCAGGGCGAGGGCAATACGCTGGCAAATTTGGGCACCGCTTATCGAGAACTGGGGGAGCCCCGCCGCGCCATCGAGTTTTACGAGCAAGCTATGGCCATTCACCACGAGATCGGCGACTGCCGTGGCAAAGGCCAGGATCTGGGCAACCTCGGTACCGCGTACCTTGCGTTGGGCGAGACCCGCCGCGCCATCGAGCTCTACGAGAAGGCGCTTGAGATCTCACGCAAGATTGGCGACCGCCGGAGCGAGGGCACTGACCTTTGGAACAAGAGCTTGGCGCTCGATCAACTTGGCGAGCGCGCCCAGACCATCGCCAATGCCGAAGCCGCCCTCAAAATCTTCGAGCAGATCGAGGACCCCAACGCCGCCAAAGTGCGTAAGCAGCTTGCCGAGTGGCGCAAGGCCTAGCGCCCCCCGCTCACCAGATGATCTAGCGGTTGACAGCACCCTTTTTGTGAAATACATCGCGGGTGGCGCATACAGTGCTTTTTATGTATGCGCTCCGGCAACACCCGCAACATTTCTGCCCTCGCGTCATAACCCTAGCTTGTCCTAGCTTCTTGATGGTTGCCGACCTTAAAGGCAATGTCGGCACCACCCATGGAGGTCTCCATTACCAACTCCACAATGACTCGGCGGCCTCTGTGTCGAGAGGAAAGGTGCGGTATACTGGGTGCATGGCCACTATCGACATTGCAAGTCTCAGCTTGGAAGAACGGCTGCGGCTCCTGGATGAGCTTTGGGAGAGCCTGTCCCAAACGCCGGAGGCGAGTCGCATGACCCTTGCCCAGCGCGACGAATTGGACCGGCGGCTGGATAAACTGGATCGGGAAGGCCCCATGGGCATTGCTTGGGAAGAGGTGGTTCGCCGGATTCGGAGCCGCGCCCAGTGATGCAACTCCTCGTCCGGGCCGCGGCCGCGGCTGCCCTTGAGGAAACGTATTCGTGGTATCAGCGGCGGAAGCTGAGAAAAAATAAACAGTCTCACGCAAAGACGCCAAGACGCAAAGACTCGCAAAACACAGCTCGTTGGTCCGCTTTGCGCCCTCTGCGACTTTGCGCCTTTGCGTGAAATGCTTTTGTTCGTTCTAGGATTTTTTCACACCTTTGCCGAAACTTCGATGCCGGGCGGCGAAAGCCAAGGGTGAATCAAGAAAGCGATAGATCAATCGCCAATCACCAATCGAAAATCGAAAATGGCCGCACGGCCAGAGGTGAGATGAATACGGATCGAGCGTTACTGGTAGACCTGTACGAGTTGACGATGGCGGCGGCGTATTTCGAGCATGGCATTGACTGCCACGCGACGTTCGAGCTCTTTGTGCGCCACTTGCCGCCGCAGCGCTCCTATCTGGTGGCGGCGGGGCTGGACTCGGCGCTCACCTATTTGGAGAACCTGCATTTCACTGACGATGATGTGAGTTTTCTGCGCGACCAGCCCGCCTTCCACACGGTCTCGCCGGAATTCTTCGCTTATCTGCGGGAATTCCGCTTCCATGGAGATGTGCGCGGGGTGGAGGAAGGCACGCTGGTTTTTGCCGAGGAACCGCTGCTGCAAGTGACCGCGCCGGTGCTGGAAGCGCAGATTGCGGAAACCTATCTGCTCTCGGTGATCCATTATGAAACGCTGGTGGCCTCGAAGGCGGCGCGGGTGGTGCGCGCGGCGGGGGGGCGCGACGTTCTGGAATTTGGAACGCGCCGGGCGCACGGTCCGGAAGCCGGCGTGCGCGCCGCGCGGGCAGCGTGCGTGGGAGGCTGCGCGGCCACTTCCAACGTGCTGGCCGGCGCGCTTTACGATCTGCCCCTGGCGGGCACGGCAGCGCATTCGTGGACGCAGGTTTTCCCCAGCGAGCGGCGCAGCTTCGAGGCTCTGCTCGAGACTTTTCCCGATACCGCCATCCTGTTGGTGGACACTTATGATCCGCTGGCGGGAGCGGAGATCGCGGCCACGCTGGGCACAAAGATCCCCGGGGTGCGGCTCGACAGCGGCGATTTGCTGGAAAAGAGCCAGCACGTTCGGGAAATCCTTGACCGCCACGGCCGGCGCGACGCCAAGATCGTGGCCAGCGGCGATTTGAATGAATACAAGATCGAAGAACTCGTGGACAGGGGCGCGCCGATTGATTCTTTCGGCGTAGGCACGGACCTTGTGACCTCGCGCGACGTGCCCGCCCTGAGCGTGGTTTACAAGCTGGTGGAGACTGAAGCCGGCGGCGTAGTGCAGCCGAAAACCAAATTCAGCGAGGAGAAGGTTTACTGGCCCGGCCGCAAGCAGGTCTTCCGTTTTTCCCCGGGAGGACAATACCATCACGACTTGCTCGCCTGCGCCCAGGAAGAATATCCCGAGGCTGCGCCCCTGCTCCAGACCGTTATGCGCGCCGGCCACCGCTTGGCCCCGCCCCCCGCGGTGAAAGAGATCCGGGAGCGCACGCTGGCCAACCTCGCCTGCTTGCCGGAAGCCTACCGGGCGTTGCGCGGGGCGCCCCTTTATCCCGTCGAGAAGAGCGTGTGCCTCGAGCAGTTGCTGGAGGATGTTCGCGTGCAGCACTTTGGCGTGGCGAAATCATTTCACCAAGAAGGAGACTTTGAGGAGTGAACTTCGCGAGCGAGCCTCTGGTCTTTTTCGATGTCGATACGCAAGTGGATTTCATGCGCCCCACGGGGAGTCTTTCCGTGCCCGGCGCGGACGAGATCGTGCCCAATCTCCAGCGCCTGATGAACTGGGCGCGCAGGAATCATGTGCCGGTCATTTCCACGGCCGACGCGCACTCCCCCGACGACTCCGAGTTCAAAATCTGGCCGCCCCATTGCGTCATCGGCACTCCTGGACAGCGGCGCATTCCCGAGACGTCGTTTCCCGAGCCCGTGGTCATTCCCAGCCGCCCCGGCGCTTTCCACCCTCCAGCGCGCTGGGTGGGCCAGTTCATCGTGGAAAAGACCACTTACTCTGTGCAGGACAATCCTAACTTCGACGCCATTCTGCACGCGCTGGGATTGCGGCGCGCCGTGGTGTTCGGCGTGGCTACGGAATGCTGCGTGCTCGCCAGTGCTCTGGCTCTGCGCCGCCACGGCTGCAAGGTGGATGTAGTGGTTGATGCGATCAAGCCCATCACCGAGGAGGGCGGCGGCAAGGGGCTCGAGGAAATGGCGGCCGCCGGCGTTCGCGCGGTCACCACGGCGGAAGTCTGCAACCCTGCCGCCTCGGCCCCCGGCAAATAGTCGCCAGGGCCGCTCCCAAGATCAGGGGCGGGGCATTTTCAGCCCACTCCCACGGGCGGATTCTTATGGATAGGAGTCATACCTTGATGCAGTGCGTAAACTCATCTAAGAAACTGCTTGCCATGCTCGCGGCCTTGGCCATGGTGACCGCTCTCGTGGCGTGCAACAACAATCCCACGCCCGTCGCGAGTTCGGTGCCGGAACCCATCGCTCCCGCGCCGGACGTGACCGATGCGAAACGACTCAGCGACGGCCCGAGTAAACTGATCGATGCGATGAAGAGGCCGACCAGCAAATTCCATTTTTCCTTTAAGGGGCAAGAAAACCTCATTGAGGACAAGACCAAGCTGCCCCAGGTTGGCCCGGTGGCCTTGCAAGCGGACGTCTCTCCGGAGGAAATCAACTTGATCGAGACGCGCGGCTCAACCACCAGGACGTCCAAGGCCAAAATGGGCGAGGAGATGAATTGGGACATGGCGAACTTGACGACGCTCGGAGTGATGACCAGTCCGACCTTTGTTATTGCGCTGGGAGCCGCCGTAGCGGCTCCGCCGAGCACCGATTTGGTGGGAAGCACCCCCGCCGATAAGTTTACCTTTGACACTACCGCTGCCACGGCCTCTCAGAAAGTGGGCTTGGATGCCGCGCGCATGGTGCTGACCACGATCAAGGACTGCAAGGGAACAGCTTGGATCGCCAAAGATTCCGGCCTCCTCGTCAAGTTCAATATCGAGGCTGATTACCTGGATAAGAACCATCACGCGTGGAAGGAGCACTACGAAGGCAATGTGACCCCGAAGTAATCACCGGCCCCCGCCGGGGGGTATAGCGAACATGAGCAGCGGTGGTGAGCATTGGGAAGGATCGACGAGGAAGCGTCCTGATTCTGATCAAGCTTTGGATTTCATTGTGGATACCTCAAGAATCCCCAAAGTTCCCTGCGACTCGGCGGGTTGGGTGAGTCCTACGCCTTGAGGAGTCGCGGACCTGTAGCGCGACATATTGTCCGCCTATGAACGACACATTGTCCGTCCACCGCACCCCGCCGAGAACCAGCAACTCGAACCAACGACATATCCTGCATGAACACAAAACTAGATATGGACTATTTGTCATTAGGGAAATGATTTCTTATGGACACTCAACCACCCGCCGCTCACACCCAGCGGTCGGTCGACCGCGTGTCGTTACCGGCCGGCCAGCCCACACGCATTGGAAACCATGCGAAACACCTTTCGCAACGACGCCGAGGGAAAGAGCCGCAGGCGAACGCAAAGAACGCGTACGTCGCTAACCCGCTCTGCCCGTCCCGGTCACTCCCAAGATGGCCGTACTCAGATAGGTTGGCGAGGCGCGGTATCGCAGACCACATCGACGGGTTGGCGACCACGTCCAAGTGCTTGCTGGTTGCGGAGAAACCTGCCAGTATTTTAAGCCCCACAGGGCCGTTGATTTAGCCCCAAAGGGCTGTTGATTCAGGGCGATGATTCAGCTCCAAAGGGCCGTTGATTTAGCCCCAAAGGGGCGAAATAACGAAGCCCAGGCCAACGGCCTGGGTTAAGATAATCCCCCAATTTTGCCCCCAGCCCTGAAAGGGCGAGATAGGTGTTCCCCCATGCCGCAATCGCTTTCGCAACTCTACGTTCACCTGATATTTAGCACCAAACATTGCGAGCCGATGTTATTGTCGCCCGTGCGAGAAGACCTCCACGCCTACCTGGCGGCGGTTCTCAATAACCAGGACTCCCCCGCGCTGAAAGTCGGAGGCATGAGCGACCACGTTCATGCGCTGTTTCGATTGTCGAAGAACCTCGCGCTGGCAAAAATCGTGGAGGAAGTGAAGACCAGTTCTTCGAAATGGGTCAAGACGCAAGGGCGCGGGTTAGCGAATTTCTATTGGCAGAGCGGCTACGGCGCGTTTTCGGTGAGCGCGGCAGATGTGGAAGAAGTCGTGGAGTACATTGCGCAACAAGAAAGCCACCACCGCGTGCTCACCTTTCAAGCGGAATTCCGGAAGCTCCTGGACGCGCACGGAATTGCGTACGATGAGCGGTACGCGTGGGATTGAAAGGATTGTTCCGCCCCTTCAGGGCTCGGGGATCGGTTTGGGTCCCGTTGACCCAGGCCGTTGGCCTGGGCTTCGTTATTTCGCCCCTTTGGGGCTCACCTGCCGGATGAGGGGTCACTTCCCGAGGGGCCCGGCCGCCAACCAAGAACATTCCTTCATCCTCCTCCACGCTTCCGCCGATAAACGAAGCGCGGGAGTGTCGGGGGCACGGCGAGGGGGCCAAGGACGGGAAACGGGGCTCCGTGCCCGGTTGAGTTGAGCCCCAAAGGGGCGCAATAACGAAGCCCAGGCTGTAGGCCCGGGTTTAGATTACCCCCCAATTTTCACCCCCAGCCCTGAAAGGGCGAGATACGTGTTCCCGCAATCGCATTCGCACCTCTACCTACACCGCACATCAACAAACCCACTACCGTGTGCACGCGCACGGAATCGCCACGACGAGCTGTACGTGTGGGATTGAAGAGGATTGTTCCGCCCCTTCAGGGCTCCGGTATCAGTTTGGGTCCCGTTGACCCAGGCCAACGGCCTGGGCTAAGATGATCCCCCAGTTTTACCCCCAGCCCTGAAAGGGCGAGATAGGTGTTCCCCCATGCCGCAATCGCTTTCGCAACTCTACGTTCACCTGATCTTCAGCACCAAACATCGCGAGCCGATGTTATTGTCGCCCGTGCGAGAAGACCTCCACGCCTACCTGGCGGCGGTTCTCAATAACCAGGATTCCCCGGCGCTGAAAGTCGGGGGTATGAGCGACCACGTTCATGCGCTGTTTCGATTGTCGAAGAACCTGGCGCTGGCAAAAATCGTGGAAGAAGTGAAGACCAGTTCTTCGAAATGGGTCAAGACGCAAGGGCGCGGGTTAGCGAATTTCTACTGGCAGAGCGGCTACGGCGCGTTTTCGGTGAGCGCGGCAGATGTGGAAGAAGTCGTGGAGTACATCGCGCAACAGGAAATCCATCACCGCGTGGTCAGCTTTCAAGATGAATTCCGGAAACTCTTACACGCGCACGGAATCGCCCATGACGAGCGGTACGTGTGGGATTGAAAAGGATTGTTCCGCCCCTTCAGGGCTCGGGGATCGGTTTGGGTCCCGTTGACCCAGGCCGTTGGCCTGGGCTTCGTTATTTCGCCCCTTTGGGGCTCACCTGCCGGATGAGGGGTCACTTCCCGAGGGGCCCGGCCGCCAACCAAGAACATTCCTTCATCCTCCTCCACGCTTCCGCCGATAAACGAAGCGCGGGAGTGTCGGGGGCACGGCGAGGGGGCCAAGGACGGGAAACGGGGCTCCGTGCCCGGTTGAGTTGAGCCCCAAAGGGGCGCAATAACGAAGCCCAGGCTGTAGGCCTGGGTTTAGATTATCCCCCAATTTTCACCCCCAGCCCTGAAAGGGCGAGATACGTGTTCCCGCAATCGCATTCGCACCTCTACCTACACCGCACATCAACAAACCCACTACCGTGTGCACGCGCACGGAATCGCCACGACGAGCTGTACGTGTGGGATTGAAGAGGATTGTTCCGCCCCTTCAGGGCTCCGGTATCAGTTTGGGTCCCGTTGACCCAGGCCAACGGCCTGGGCTAAGATGATCCCCCAGTTTTACCCCCAGCCCTGAAAGGGCGAGATAGGTGTTCCCCCATGCCGCAATCGCTTTCGCAACTCTACGTTCACCTGATCTTCAGCACCAAACATCGCGAGCCGATGTTATTGTCGCCCGTGCGAGAAGACCTCCACGCCTACCTGGCGGCGGTTCTCAATAACCAGGATTCCCCGGCGCTGAAAGTCGGGGGTATGAGCGACCACGTTCATGCGCTGTTTCGCTTGTCGAAAAACCTGGCGCTGGCAAAAATCGTGGAAGAAGTGAAGACCAGTTCTTCGAAATGGGTCAAGACGCAAGGGCGCGGGTTAGCGAATTTCTACTGGCAGAGCGGCTACGGCGCGTTTTCGGTGAGCGCGGCAGATGTGGAAGAAGTCGTGGAGTACATCGCGCAACAGGAAATCCATCACCGCGTGGTCAGCTTTCAAGAGGAATTCCGGAAGCTCCTGGACGCGCACGGAATTGCGTACGATGAGCGGTACGCGTGGGATTGAAAGGATTGTTCCGCCCCTTCAGGGCTCGGGGATCGGTTTGGGTCCCGTTGACCCAGGCCGTTGGCCTGGGCTTCGTTATTTCGCCCCTTTGGGGCTCACCTGCCCACACCCCCAGACTCAGCCTTGCCGGCTTTTGGAGCGCGGCTGCGCAGTCCGTCAATCCCGGGCAGGAGCCGAAAGAGACTTCGCCATGTTGCCGATCAGGCCCGGAACCAATCGCTCCGCCGCCCCGGCGGCGAAGCAAGCTACAAGCAAGGCAAGAAATGGGTGACTCAAGCGTTGAGACACTCCGAGTAGAAGATCAGCTTTTATCGCGAGGGCCACAAAGAGTGCTCCTGAAACACCCACTATTGCCCTAGTCGCTCCTTCGACCTTATGAATTCTTGGGCCGGCGACCGGTTCGAAATGAATTGACTCGGTTCTGCCGGCGACAGAAAGAAAAGCCCCCAAAGAGCCCATCGTTGCACCGCTAAGCACCTCAAGTGCGCTTCTCCACATTGGGCTAGAGACCGAGTGCCAAATTAGGACGAGAATGGCGCCTATAATCAGCGCGCAGAGGGCTGTCATTGCCGCCCCGGTGAGATACCAAACCCTCGCATTTTCGGTTCCACGTGCCCTTAGGTACGCTTCGGCCTGGTTGAGCGCTGCCTGTGCCTTCTCCTCGTTGTGGTCGCCGAGTATGCGCGCCATCGCCTCGCCAAGATATCGTTCAAATGGTTCCCGCTGGGTCTCGTCAAGCTGTGTCAATGATTGCGCTTCGAGGTGTCCTATTAAGTTTGCGGTGTCCTCGAACCCTGCGGGTGAATCGCAAATGAACGTCCATTCAACGTACATATCCTCGTCAAGGTAGATGAGGTAGTCTTTGTCACTGTCGACAAGAGTACGGATTTTCTTGTTTAGCGTGGGATCGACATCGCCCTCACAATACGGAGTGTAATCCTCCACTGGTTTACCTGAGCCCGACCCTGATTGAGCGTTCATGGCAGTCCTTTTCGAAGTCCTATTCTCTGAACTGTACACACTTCATAACGATAGCGTCCATTCGCGAGCACGCACCGGCTCCTCGGCGTACTGCGCCACGTCGCTTGCCAATCTACATCTCAACCATGCGTTGATACAAGCGATTCCCGCACGGGTATGCGTATCGCGCCTTCGTTGCGACTAACTAGGTCTATCGGTGGAATTAAAAATGGGGGGCAGGGCAATCTCGTGCCACGTCTCGGCGATGAGCCCTTTGGAATCTTGGTCCCCATGGCATATGAGTTTAATTATTTGGAAGCAGTCAAGTTAAGACGATTTTGCCTGGATTAACACCTGGGGCGGCCAAAAGTTCGGGGGTCTCGGCTTCATTCAGGGACACCTGCTCGATAGCTACTTTCCCCTGCTTAAAAGCTGATTTTACGGACTGGCCCGCTGCAATTGCCGCGTAGAATTTCATTGCAAACGCAGCCGCCGCCAAATCAGTAACTGAATCCCGCATTACCACGAGGATTTTCGCTGTCGGCAAGAACGCCTTCCGTGCGCCAACGCTCTTGCATGCGTTCAGAACAATGACTTCAGGTGGTGTATCAGTGGCAGAAATTGCCTCAGCGAGAAGATCGAACGATACGGTCTTGACTCGACGCCTCGCAACCTCTGGGCTGTCAACCGCAATGCCGCCTTTGTTGCCGTGCCCAGAGAAGTGTACAATTCCGGGCCGATGGTCATTAAGGCCTTCGATTAGGGAATCAAGATTGGCAGCTGGACGGTACTCGACAGAGATACTGTCTCTGTATACGGACCCACGGATGGCATCCTGGACCTGCCTGACCTCTGCTTCGACTCGAAGCGAACGCTTTGGATCGGGATTCGCTGTAAGATACAACACGCTGAGGTGCTTCTTTTTTCGCAACGCGCGGCGGTTAATTGTTCTCGTGGAGGGCATCGCGCGTACTTGCGGTCGGCGTTTCGTTGGAACCCGCTCAGCCGCACGCGGGTTATCCGCGTATTTGGTGATTTTTAGGCGGTTTGCTCGAACATTTGAGTCCTTCTGATAAAGATATCTACTCCGGTCTTTGACTACGCCATCGTTTTTCACTTTAACGATGAGACCATGCTTTGCAAGATGGTCCAACCCGTTCTGCGCTTGCTGCCCATTTCGCCCAGGAATCTTCGCGGCCCGCATAACCTGATGTCTCGACCGCGGTTTGGACCCTCGCCCATAGATCGTATTAAATATCCTGCGGCGGAGTTTGTTCGTACCGAGATGCCTTGCGAACTGCAAAAGCGTTTCTTCGAAGTCGCCGGGCATGTTGACAATTGACAGGCGTTCGGTCACGTTGTCCTAATCCTTTTTTGTCGATATTTTCGGAACCATGCGGCTGATGGTCGGTTGACTTACGCCAAGCGCTTGGGCGAGTTGTGCCTGCGAATAGCCCTTATCAAAGAGTTCAAGGATCTTAAGCTTTCGAAGCATTTCGAGCTCTTTAATAATCTGATCAGCTTGCTCGTTCGTCATTTATTCCTCCGCGCCCGCTCTTATCTTCTTGGCCAAGCCTTTTGGCATCATGAGACTAACAGTGGCTTCGCTCACTCCAAGCGCAGCCGCAATGTGCTTCTGTTTACAACCCGACATCAACAACTTAACCACGAGAAGTTTACGAATCCACTCTAGCTCTTGAAGCAAAGTTTTCATGCCGGCATCGTTCATAATCTCTCCTAGCCTCTAGATAACGAATCGACTGAGCACGGTTTCGCAGTTCTACCTCTTCTTGGATTTGGACAAACTCCTCGCGTTCGAGAGCGCAACATTTACATGATTGGCTGTGGTTCCAACTATCTCAGCGATTAGAGTAGGTCGAAGTCCCGCCCCAGACAAAAAGATTATCTTGTCCTTTGTCGATTCCATTTGTGCCGTCAGCGCCGCCGCCTGAAGTTTAATCAGGATGTCGAGCCTTTCCAATACGTCATCGGACATGCTGTTCACCTCTCTTCACCTAGTCATTTCAAATCGTTCTTCGTAAGTGGATATACATGCATCGGAAATTGCTCCTTCCCGACGCGCACGACGATACCGGCTTCGATCCAGCGGGCGATTGACCTGCTTAGGTTGCCTGGATCGAGCTTTGCCTTTTTGCCAATTTCTGCCTGCGGGGTTTGACCGTCGCACAGGTTGAAGGCGACGAGTTGCTTGTCGCTCCCGGCCACTGGCGCAACGATCTTATAGATTACAGCAGGTGGAAATGCGCCACGGGCCACAGTGGCCAAAATTGCCCTGAGTAGCGACTCGTTTGTGTCCATGTCTCCTCCTATTTGCATACATGAATACCATTATAGTCAATGATCTCTTGAAATTCAAGAGAGTTCTTATTCAGCACGATCTATGAATAACTAATGGCAAAATCAGAAAGTATTGAAATATATGAGTATTTTGTCGAATTCAGAATATTACATTAATTTCTGCTGTGAATAATCGAATGGTTCTCTATGTTGGGTGATGCTTCCCAACTCCGAATGCCGCCAATTGTGCGGCCGCATCGTCCTTGTAACCGTAAGATTGCTCCGATGGCTAGGCCTGGGGCCGTACCCCCCAGGCGAAAGCCACCGGCCCCTCCTGAATCAGGAGGGAAGTCCATCCGCCCTGGCAGCCTGTGGCGCGGAGCATCCGCCGGTTTTCCTCTGTGCCTCCGTGCCTCCGTGGTGAAGGTTGGTTGGGGGGTTGGGTAGGTCGCCCTTTCAGGGCTCGGGGGTTGATGGGGGTTCCGTTGACCCAGGCCGTTGGCCTGGGCTTCGTTATTTCGCCCCTTTGGGGCTCAAAAACCTGGGCTTCGTTAAATCCCCCCTTTGGGGCTCAAAAACCTGGGCCTCGTTGGGCCGCCCCCTTTGGGGCTCAAAAACCTGGGCTTCGTTAGGTCGCCCCTTTGGAGCTCAAGGACCGCGGCGGACTTTGCCAGACTTGGGCTCGTCCGCACTACATTTCATTTCCGACTGAAAAGGGGCACCAAACCCATTGCAGCCAGGAGCTAAGTAATTCACCTTGCCGAGAAACGGCCATAAAGGATACATGGTCTGGACCGTCGTCTCGAAAGGTTGGAAGGGGGGAATCCCGGTCAGAAGTGTAGAAACTCCAGGCCTGCGACGCGGGCGGGCTGCCGACGGTGATCATCCCAGGGCCGATGCCCGGCGGGGGTGCGTTCAAGAATTCCCAAGGACCCGCCGGTAAAGGTCTTCGTAAAGGGGGATGATGTTGTTGCTGCAAAAGCAGCGGAGGGCGCGCTCGCGGGCGGCGCGCGACATCTCCGCTTGCCGTTCGGGGTTGGAAAGGATTTCGAGCGCCCGCGCCGCCATGGTGTGAACGTCGCGCGGCTCGACCAAAAACCCTTCCACGCCATCGCGCAGAACTTCCGGCACGCCGCCCACGCGGGAGCAAACGGCGGGGACTCCGGACGCCATGCCTTCCAGCGCCGCCAATCCGAACGACTCGAGGTCGCTGGGCAGCAGCAACACGTCGGCACAGCCGAGCAAGTCCTGCACTTGATTTTGCTTGCCGAGGAAGATCACATCGGGGCTGAGCTTCTTTTCACGGGCCATCCATTCAGCCACCGTCCGGTCCGGTCCGTCACCGATCATCAGAAGCTTGGCGGGCATTTCCCGGCGAACCAGCGCAAAAATTTCAACAACGTCCGGCACGCGCTTGACGGGCCGGAAATTCGACAGGTGGACCAGAATCTTCTCGCCTTGCGGCGCGAATTCCTCGCGCCGGCATCGGCCGTTGGCGGGCCGAAAAACGTCGCAGTTGACGAAGTTGGGGATGACCTCGACGGGGCGGTGGATTGCAAATTCGCGCTGGGTGACCTCCCGCAGGTATTCGGAGATGGCCGTGACCCCGTCGCTCTCCTCGATGGAAAAACGGGTAATGGGGAGATAAGAGCGATCCTGGCCGACCAGGGTGATATCGGTGCCGTGCAGCGTGGTGACGAAGGGAAGGCGGCGCGGTTTCAGCATGGCGCGCGCCAGATAGGCGCTGACCGAATGGGGAATCGCATAGTGTACGTGCAGCAGGTCGAGGGATTCGTTGACGGCCACGTTGGCCATGGCGGTGGCCAGCGCCAGGGTGTAAGGTGGGTGGTCGAAGAGGGGATAATTCAGCATCTCCACTTCATGAAAGTGGATACGGCCGGAGGCTTCGGTGATGCGCACGGGCATCGCATAGCTGATGAAGTGTATTTCGTGCCCGCGCGCGGCCAGTTCGATGCCCAGCTCGGTGGCCACTACGCCACTTCCGCCGTAGGTGGGATAGCACGTGATGCCGATGCGCATAGGGGTCCGCCGGGAATCCGCAGCCCAGCCGCCGCGACGCGGCTAGGCGGGGGGTCCCTTCTTCTTGGATTCACTGGCAAACAGTTCGATGCGGGTTACCGTGCGGTGGTCGGCGCGTTGGTCGTAATAGACGATGACGCGGGTGCCGGGTGAGAGAACGTCCAGCTTCTTTCTAAAACCGTCGGCGGTGAGCACATGAGTGCTGTGCTTGATGGGGAAGATTTCCGTGTTCCCCCCTCCACCGAATCGATGCTCAGGATGTTGTGCTTCTCGTCGACCGATTTAACCGTGCCGGTGAAGGCCAAGTGCTCGTTGGCGGCGATGATCTTGTCGAGCCCCGGGATCTTGGGCTTTTCTTCCTGCTGCGCCAAGGCTACGCACCCGAGCAAGAGAATGGCAGAAACCCCTAATGCCAGCCAGCCACTGGCGCGTCGAATGGCTTGCAGATCGAAATTAGAAAAGTTGGGTACCTTCACGATCGAGTCCGTTATCAATAATCCTGACCCAAATTCATGCTAGGCGCGCATCCGCAGGCTGTCAAGCGCCCTCCGGAATGGGGCGATTTGGAGGCATCCCCCGCGGGTGGCAACAGTGCCTGACGGGCTCACCATGCTTGCTCGTCGAGGAATTCGCTGACCCACCTCTCGCTCTTCCGGCGAGGGCGGATTAGCTGCAAACGCCACGTGACTCAGAGGACAATTCAATCTGCCTCGGGCGGTTGATGGTCGTCCGGTTCGGGGTTGGCCCCATTTCGCGATTCGCCATCCTTATACATAAACCGGACGCATGATTTCATGATCAGGAGGTTGGGTTCGTTCGCCCGATGCACCTTGATGCAGTTCTTGTCATACCATTCGATCACCCCGCGGATGGTTTCCCCGTCGTCCAAGACCACGACCATGGGCGTGCGGCTTTGCATCTGCTTCAGGTAATAGAAATTCTCAGCGTTGGTTTGCTCGGGTGGAGCGGGTTTCTTGCGCTGCATGCGCGCGCCCAGTTGGTCCTGCACATCGGACAGGGTGGGACGGATTAGTCGTCGATTCATGTTGGTTTGCTCCTGAAGCCCAAACGGATGGGCACGGATTCGAGTTTATCCCGGTGAAAAGCGCGGGTCCTCTCTGTTTACCAAAGACGCTTCACGAGGCGCCTCGGTTTCATACGGCCAATAAAATAATGACCTTGCTCGGGACACAGCCGCGAATGGAATGCATAGTAACACAGGCAAACACCGCCCGCAATCGTTTTAGCCGGGATCCGCACCCTTCAGACTGGTCCTCGAACCAATAGCATTGGCCGATCGGGATTCATAGAGTTGGATGGTGGGTGGATGTTCCTCGTTGCCCGCCCAGCGAGTTTTCGCTTGCCGATTGACGAGGGTCGATTGAAAAGACATCCTCGATCGGCCATCGTCAATCGGCAAGCGAAGATCGAACATCGATGCCCAACGTCTCAAATCCGAGTTGGGGATTGACGTTGCGGATTTGCAGGCGGTAAGCCTGATCGAGGCCGGCTTTGAGTTTCTCGATTCCGCCGAGGGTCAGCTTGGGCGCCCAGCTCTGGAGGCGTGCCGTCAAGTCAACGTTCACCACCGCGTTGGCCGCCGGGTCCAGCAGGATGTGCAGAAGATCGGAGAGAAGGGAATAGCCAACTTTCAGGGTCCCTTCGAAATCGTCGCGATTCTCCGCCAGGGCGCGGGCGGAGTCAAACACCATCCGCCAGTCCGCCATGGCCCCGGGGCCGGGGCGGCTCGCCGTCGCTTCCAGAAAATCCAGCCAAGGCTGGCGGCGGCGCTCGTACTCGGCAGGGTCGAAGGCCCGCGCCCGGGCGACGCTTCCTGCTGCCACGCGCGCGGCCAGCGCCTTCTGGGGCTCGGTGAGTTTCCGCTCGCGGACCACCAGGTCTTGGATCAGGGCTTGGTCAACCGGTTGAAAGACGACGCGTGTGCAACGCGAACGGATGGTGGAGCGCAGCTCGAAGGCGTTTGGGCAAATCAGGATGAAACTCGTCGTCTCCGGGGGTTCCTCCAGCACTTTGAGCAGAAGGTCCACGGCCTGCCAATGAACCGTTTGGGCTTCATCGAGAATAAAGATGCGGCGCGGGAACTCGAAGGGCCGCGTATAAGCGATGGCGCGCAACTGGCGGATCTGCTCGGTGAGGATGAATTTCGTGAGCGGCTCGATGATCTGGAGATCGAGGTAAACCAGCCCTTCCACCCGGCGCGCCGAATCTTTGCTTTCGCGGCGTCGCGCCAAATCCTCCCGCGCGGTGGCAAACATCTGCTCCGCTTTGCGGCAGCGTGCGCACTGGTCGCAGAAGTCCGCCGCGTCGCGCTCGCACACCAGCGCCTTGGCCAGCATCAAGGCCAGCGTTTTCTTGCCCACGCCCTCCGGCCCGTTAAAAAGCAGGGCGCCCGGCAGGCGCCCGGTCGCCAGCATTTCGCGCACCGTCGCTACCGCCTGCGGATTGCCGATAAAGGAATCAAAGCCCATGGCTTTAAGTGCAGAAATCGAAACCCGAAACTCGTCACGGTCTTCGCGCTGCGATTTTCGATTTTCAATTTTCGATTTTCGAATTTCGGTCCTTCCGGGCGAGGAGCGGGTCAATAAGCGCGCGAATCTCGCGTTGCATTTCGTCGATAGATTGATCAGCGCGCACTACCTTGATGCGCCCGGGCGCGGCGCGTGCGAGAGCCAGGTATCCGGCCCGCACGCGTTGGTGAAAGGCTAACCCTTGCGCTTCGATGCGGTCAAGGCGCGATTGCCGCCGCGTATCCCGTCCCCGCGCGCGCCCCCGCGCGTGTTCCGGATCGAGGTCGAGAATGATGGTCAGGTCCGGCTGAGTCTTGCCGCAAATGACGCGGTCGAAGGCACGGACGGTGGGCGTGCCCAGCTTGCGCCCGTAACCCTGATAGGCGAACGACGCGGTATTGTAGCGGTCGCTCACCACCACCTCGCCCCGAGCCAGCGCGGGACGCACCACCTCCTCCAGCAGTTGGGCGCGCGCCGCATACATCAACGCCAACTCGGCCAACGGCGCAAGCTTTCCGGTTTTCGACGCCAGCAGGATGTCGCGGATGCGCTCCCCCGTGCGCGTTCCTCCGGGCTCGCGCGTCACCCGCACCCGATGACCACATTTGCGCAGGTACTGGACAGCGCGGCGTAGTTGCGTGCTCTTGCCAGCGCCGTCCAGCCCTTCAAAAGTAATAAAGAGGCCACGTTGCATGCCGCGCTTGTCCTTTGTCCATAGTCCTTTGTCCGTTGTCCGTGGTCCGTTGAAGATTACCGGCGCCGGGACTGTGCTTTCAACATAGGTCCACGGAAGGTAATCCCGGTCCTAACTAAAAACTGACAACGGACCACGGACCACGGACAACGGACAAAGCCTGCATCCTAACACCCGCCCTCGACCGTAACAAGCCGCTCATACGCATGGCGGGCAGTGATAGAATGACACGGTTTCGATTTGCCAAGTCCGAAAAACCTGCGCGGGGCTCCGCCGCGCTCGAGTCTGCCGGGAGAGATGATCGCGAACATTTCAGAAAACACCGCGCGGGTGGAAGAGCGAATCGCCGCTGCCTGCCGGCGCAGCGGACGCCGCCGTGAGGCCGTGAGGCTGGTGGCCATCTCGAAAACGCACCCCCCCGAATTGATCCGCGCGGCATTTGCGGCGGGCCTGCGGGATTTTGGCGAGAACCGCGTGCAGGAAGCAGTGTCCAAGCGCCCCTCCCTTGCCGATTTGGACGCCACCTGGCACTTGGTGGGACATCTTCAGTCCAACAAGGCGCGGGCGGCGCGCGAACTTTTCCATTGGGTGCATTCGCTGGATTCGTTGCGCTTGGCGGAAAAACTTGCGCAGGCGGCCGCCCCCGGCGGCGCGCGCCTGCCGGTGCTGATCGAAGTGAACCTGGGGGAAGAAACCACCAAGGCGGGGGTTCGAGCCGGGGAAGTAGCGGCCCTAGCAGAGCAGATTGCGCCCATGGAGACACTCGATTTGCGCGGCTTGATGGTGATCCCGCCCTTCCTCGAGAATCCGGAAGACGTCCGCCCTTACTTTCGGCAACTGCGCGCCCTGGCGGGCGATATCGAGGCGCGGAAACTGCCCAACATTTCCATGCGCGAGCTTTCCATGGGCATGAGCCACGATTTCGAAGTCGCCATCGAAGAAGGCGCCACGATGGTGCGAATTGGGACTGCGATTTTTGGTGAGCGGGAATAAAGGCTGTCCTTGGTCCGTTGTCAGTTGCCCGTTGCCCGTGATCCCCTGACAGTTGTGGACTTCGAATTCTGCATTTACAGGATGCATCCGTCCGGAAGAGATTATATTTCTTACTGAAAACTGACGAATGAGGACTGACAACGGACTACGGACAACTGACAAAGGACGCTTTTATGCTTGAATTTAAGGTCGAACGCGAAAACGTAAGCTTCTGGCTGCGGGTGAAGCCCCGCGCCGCGCGTGAGCGTTTGACGGTGGACGCCGCAGGTGAGCTGCGCCTGGAGTTGCATGCTCCCGCCACGGAGGGCCAGGCCAATGAAGCTTGCGTTCACTTCTTCGCCCGAGCGCTACGCCTGCCCCAGGCGTGCGTGGTGATCCTTTCCGGGCATAAGGCGCGGCGCAAACTGCTGCGCGTGACAGGGCGCTCGGCGGATGACAGCATTGCGGGAATCCAAGAGACATTGACGAGTGACAAGTGACGGGGAAGCGAATGAAGAAACTGGAAACTCGAAATTCGAAACTCGCGGCGATTTTCGAGTTTCGAATTTCGAGTATCGAGTTTCGAATTCCCCCGGTGAGGAGTGGAAACCTTGAGCTTCGCGCAACGTGTCACAGAAATTCGCACGGGATTCGAGCGCGCCTTCTGGGTGGCGAATTTCACGGAATTATTCGAGCGCCTCGCTTATTACGCCGCCAGCGCCGTGCTGGCCATCTTTCTGAGCGAGCAACTGCATTTTTCGAAAGAAGTCACCGGCTGGATGATGGGGACCTTCGGATTTGTGGTCTGGTTGCTGCCGGTGCTGGGCGGGACGCTCGCGGACCGCTTCGGTTTTCGCCGCGCGTTGATGTTTGCGTACCTGGTCATGACCATCGGCTATTTTCTGCTGGGCTCCCTTTCGGCGCCCTGGATGCATGGGGTGCGCCAAGCGCTCGGCGACAAGTGGCTGGTGTTCGGCATCCTGATGATTCCGGCGCTCGGACCGGCGGTGGTCAAGCCCTGCGTGGCGGGAACCACGGCGCGCGCTTCGGCAGAGAACGTCCGCTCCATCGGTTATTCAATTTATTACACGATTGTAAATATCGGTGGCACGCTGGGCCCGGTGGTGGCGTGGCTGGTGCGCAAGCAATTAGGTTGGGGTATAGAAAGTGTCTTTCGCGTTTCCGCCCTGAGCGTGTTCCTGATGTTTCTGGTCACGCTGGTGTTTTTTCGTGAGCCGGCGCGGTCAGGGGAGCAGAAGGTGGCGAGCGTCGCGCATGCCATCCAGAACATGTTCGTGGTGCTGGGTAATCTCCGCTTCGTTTTGTTCTTGCTGATATTTTCGAGTTTCTACATCGTGTTTTGGCAGGAATTTATCTCCGCGCCACTGTTTATACGGGGCTATGTGGACCCCAATGCCAATGTCGATCTGCTGCTTTCGATCGACGCGTTCACGGTGATCTGTTTTCAGATCTTGGTGAGCTATCTGACCCGCAAGATCCCTACCTTTCCGGCGATGACGCTGGGGCTGGTCATCTCGAGCCTGTCCTGGTTGTTCCTGGCCATCCATCCATCAACTCGGGGGCTGGTGGCGGCGCTGATCGTGCTGGCGCTTGGCGAAATCACCCAATCGGCGCGGTATTACGAATATATCTCACGGCTGGCGCCCTCCGGCCAGCAGGGGGTATACATGGGTTATGCCTTTCTGCCCATCGCCATCGGGTATTTCATTGCCGGTCCCTTGGGCGGATACCTCCTCCATGAATTTGGCGACGTCCTGCACCGTCCCCAGCAGATGTGGTGGGTGGTGACGGCGGTGGGATTAGTGGGAGCCGTGCTGATGGTGATTTACGATAAGGTCCTCAAGCCCGGGGAGGAGCAAGGGCGGGGAGCTGGGGGCTAGGTGCTGGGGATTGGTGGCAATCCACACCTGCGGCTATGTGTTGGGACTTTCACCGCACAAAGGGGGACCTTCCTATGAATCTTGAGGCGATTCAAACTGCACTCCGCGAAGCCAAGCTTGACGGCTGGCTGTTTTATGACCACCACCGCCGCGATCCCATTGCCTATCGTGTACTCAATATTAATCCCGTGATGTGTACTCGCCGTTGGTATTACATGATCCCCAAAGAGGGTGAGCCGGGGAAGCTGGTGCACCGGATCGAAGCCCACAACCTGGATGGTTTGCCGGGCACGGAGGAGCGGTACTCTTCCTGGCGGGAGCAACGCGAAGGGCTCTGCCGGCTGCTGCACGGCAAAGAGCGCGTGGCGATGCAATACTCGGCCCTGAACAACATCCCTTACGTGGGGCTGGTGGATGCGGGCACGGTGGAGCTGGCGAGGAGTTGCGGGGTGGAAGTGGTTTCCTCGGCGGACCTGGTGCAGCAGTTTGAGGCGAGCTGGTCAGAGGAGCAATGGCAGTCGCACCTGGCCGCCGGTAAGGTAGTGCATGAGGCGGTGCGGACGGCGTTCGCAGCCATTCGCGCGGCGGTGGGCGCCGCCAAGGAGATCAACGAATACGATGTGCAACAGGAAATGGTGCGGGTATTTGCGGCGAACGCCCTCGTCGCCGACGAACCCCCCTGCGTGGCGGTGAATGCTAACACTGCCGATCCGCACTACTCGCCGGCGCGGGAGGAGTCGCTCCCCATTCATGCCGGCGACCTTGTTTTGTTAGACGTTTGGGGCAAGCAGAATAAGCCCGGCGCCGTCTATTTCGATATCACCTGGATGGCATACGTGGGCGAAAAAGTTCCGCAGCAATACACCAAGGTTTTTGACGTGGTCCGCGAGGCGCGCGACACGGCCATCAGCCTGGTGCAGAATTCCTTGCAGGCCGGGCGCATCCTCTACGGCTACGAGGTTGATGACGCGGCGCGGGCGGTCATTGACCGGAACGGCTACGCCACTTTCTTCGTGCATCGCACCGGACACTCGATTGGCGAAGACGTGCACGGCAACGGCGCCAACATGGATAATTTTGAAACCCACGACGAGCGCCGGATCATCCCGCGTACCTGCTTTTCCATCGAGCCGGGAATTTATTTGCACGAATTCGGTATCCGCAGTGAGGTGAATGTGTTCACCGGCGCCCGCGACGCTGGTGTGACCGGGGAAATCCAAAAGGAGATTGTACCCATCCTTGCCGCGCCTGGATAAGGTGTGTTACGTTTGAAGAGTCGGAGCAGGATTCAGGATCCAGGATCTAGGCGCCAGGATTCGAGATCTGAGATCCTAAATCCTAAATCCTTTTCTTATGGCAAACAAAGTGGTGCAAGAGAAGCCTTCCGCGCAAGCTCCGCCCAAGCCGGCCACCTTGGTGCGGTTGTGCGTGGCGGCGTGGATCGTCCCGGGCCTAGGCCACTTTCTGCTCGGCCGCAAGTGGCGGGCGCTGATCCTGTTCTCCGCGATTGTGACGATGTTCCTGATGGGCGTCGCCATGCAAGGTGAGTTTTTTAGCACCGGATCAGAATCTTACCTCCAAACACTCGGTTATTTCGGCGAGTTGTGCGTGGGTCTGGCCATGCCGCTGTCGCGCTTTTTCGGCTACGCGGGAGGCAATCCGCTGTTTGCAAGCGCTGACTTCGGCACCGCCTATCTGGTGTCGGCCGGCATGTTGAACACACTTTCGATTTTGGATACATACGACATTGCCATGGGGCGCAAGCCCTGAAGGCAGTGAAGAGTGATGAGTGATGAGTGACGAGCCGGCAGGTGCCGAAATTCGAAACTCGAAATTCGAAAATCGTGGCGAGTTTCGATTTTCGAGTTTCCATTTTCGTCTTTCGGTTGCTCGTCACTCGTCACTCGTCACTTTTCACTAGGTTCAAATATGGCTGTTCCACACTTTCCCGCGATGCTCCTGTTCTCCTTTCTCGTCTCCGTGGTGTTCGGAGTCTTGAGCAAGAACACGCCACGCGAGCGGCTAGTTTACGGCGCCAAGGTGTTTGCGGCCTTTGTAGGCGTGGCGGTCGTGCTCGGTTGGATCATGTACTTCGTGCCATAAATCCCCCGGACAGAAAAGCCTGCGGCGGGGCCGGCCCGCCTTGACTTCGCTGCGGCTCGGCCTTAAAGTAGCCCTCACCACAAGAGATATCGTCCGCACCGCGACGGTTCCTCGCGAGGTGTAGAGCATTCCCCTTATGCAGAGGCCACCGACATGATTCTGCTGGCAGGCACATCGGCATTTGTAACCTTCCTGGCGATTGCGGTGTTCGGGTTTGTCTTTCTGATCGCCGGTTCCATGTTGGGTGACATGTTCGAGCACGGTGACTTGGGCCACGACGCCGATGGCCACGGCGGGGGCCCCAGTCTGCTGAGCAGCCGCATCCTGAGCGTCTTCGTTACCGCGTTTGGAAGTTTCGGCGCCATCGGCATTCACGCCGGATACGGGGTGGGGGTGAGCACGGCGCTGGGCTTTGGGGGCGGAGTGCTGTTCGCGGGAGTGATCTACGCTTTCGCCAGTTTTCTTTACAGCCAGCAAGCCTCCAGCCACGTCCGGACGAGTGACCTGGTGGGGAACATGGCGCAGGTGAGCGTCGCCATTCCCAAAGGAGGAGTGGGCCAGGTGCGCTGCACGCTGGGTGACACGGTGGTGGAAAAGGTCGCCCGCGCGGCAAATAACCAGGAGATTCCGGTCAACACTCTGGTAAAAATCACTGCCCTGGTCGGCGAGGTCGTCCTGGTGGATCGCGCCGAGTAGGGGCGTAGTGGCCCGTGACGAGAGGCAGAAGGGTGAAACTCGAAACTCGAAATTCGAAACTCGCCGTGAATTTCGAGTTTCGACTTGCGAGCGGGTGACTCGCACTTTTCTTCGGGAGGATTATCATGGAGCATTTTTCGCCGTTTATTATTATTGTGGCGGCCGTTGCCGCCATCGCGCTGCTGGTGGCGATTTCCCGCTTCGCCAAGAACTACATCAAAGTACCGCCCAACGCGGTGGCGATCTTCAGTGGCCGCCACCACAAGACAGCCGACGGGCGCGTCATTGGCTATCGCATGGTGCGGGGCGGCGCGGCGTTTCGCTGGCCGTTGCTGGAGCAGGTGGATTACTTGTCGCTCAACGTCTTCACGATTCCCCTCGAAATCAAGCGCGCCTATACGCTCAAGGGCGTTCCCATCGCCGTGAAGGCCGTGGCGAACGTGAAGATCAAGGGCGATGACCAGTCGCTGGCGGCGGCCGCGGAGCGCTTCCTGGGTATGCCGCACGATACCATCCAGAAGGTGATCTTTCAGACCCTGGAAGGCCATTTGCGGTCGATCTTGGGCACGCTCACGGTGGAGGAGGTGAACAGCGACCGCGCCAGCTTTGCCCAGAAGCTGACCTCGGAAGCGGCGCTGGACCTGGAGCGTATGGGCATTGGCGTGGACGTGCTGACCATCCAGGATATCAGCGATGAAGAGGGCTATCTCGACGCGCTGGGCAAGAAACGCACCGCGGAAGTGAAACGCGACGGGACCATTGGGGAGGCGGAGGCTACGCGCGACGCCAAGATCAAATCCGCGGTGGCGATGCAAGAAGGCGAGAAGGCGAAGTTCGACGCGGACGCCAATATTTCCAGCGCGAATCGTGAGTTCCAGGTGAGGCAGGCGCAATACCAGGCCGAAATTGAAATGGAAAAGGCCAAGTCTGCGCAGGCCGGACCCCTGGCGGAGGCGAAAGCGAAGCAGGCGGTGGTGGCGGAAGAAGTGCGTGTCGAGAAGACGCGCACCCAGGAACAGATCTCCGTGCAGGAACAGGAAGTCCTGCGCAAGCAGCAAGAGCTTGAGGCCACGGTGATCAAGCCGGCGGAGGCGGAGCGGCAGGCGGCCATCGTGCGCGCCGAGGCCAAGAAGCAGGCGGCCATCCTGGAAGCCGAAGGACAAAAGTCCGCACAGATCGCCCTGGCTGAAGCGCAGCAGGAGAAGTTAAAGCAGGAAGGTCTGGGCCGCGCGGCGGCGGTGGAAGCGGAAGGCCGCGCGGAAGCGTCGAAGGTCGAAGCCATCGGCTTGGCGCAAGCGCGCGCCATTGAAGCGCAAGGCGTGGCGGAAGCGCAGGCCATCCTGAAAAAAGCCGAAGCGTGGCGGCAGTTCAACGACGCGGCGAAGTTGCAGACGCTGCTCGAGAAGCTGCCCAGCGTGCTGCAAGCCTCGGCGGGAATATTTGGCGCCGTGGCGGCCCCGCTCGGCAACATTGATAAAGTAGTGGTCATTGAGCAGGGCAACGGGGCGGCGGAGGGCACGGGCGGAATCGGGCGCATCGCGCAAACGGGCCCGGCGTTGGTCTTTGGCTTGCTCCAGCAGCTCCAGGCGTTAGGGCTGGATATTCCTACGGTGCTCGCGCAACTCGGCCTGGACGAGAAGTTGATCGCGACGCTGCAACCGGCGCCGCCCAAGGCGGAACAAAACCCAGATAAGAAGTAGGCGAGCAGGAGACAGGACTTATGCCGAGCATTCAGCTTTCCTCCACCGTGCACGAGACGGATGCCGAGGTGCTGGCCATCCATTGCAGTGACCACCGCTTCCAAGCCGGGTTTTATGAATTCCTGAATCGCCAGTTGAACCTCGAGGAGAATTACGACCTGCTGGTGCTGCCCGGCGGCCCGCAATGCCTGACGCTGGTGGAATATTTGCCGAAGTTTTCCTGGGCGGGCTGGAAATGGTTCCGTTTCCTGGTGGATGCGCATGGCCTGAACCGCCTGATTCTGATTCAGCATCAGGACTGCGGCTGGTACAAGGAATTGCCGCATCATCTGCACTCTTCCCCGGAGCCTCGCCAGCGCCAGGAAGAGGACCTGCGGCGGGCGCGGGCGGCGCTTGCCAAGGAGCGGCCGGAGCTGAAGGTTGAGCTCTATTACGCGGGCTGGGATGCGAGCCAGCACATCGTCATCGACACCGTCCCGGGCTAATGCCGTACCGAATCGCTGTGGCAAAGTTGGACGCTGCGAGTGGCTTCCGGTATACTGGCGCTGAGGGTTTTAGATGACCACGGAAGAAAGGCTCAGGAAACTCGAGGACGCCCTTACCGTCGAGGCCCAATTGCTCGACCGGCACGAGCGACTGGACGAAGAGCGCCACGCGCGAATCGACTCCCAGTTCGAAGCTCTGGGCGGGATCGTTGGGGGCTTGGCAGGCAAGATCGACTTGCTCGCCGACCGTCAACTCCTGACCCAGGCTGCCTTGGACCGGCTCACTGAGCAAATCGACCGTTTCTTGCGCGGCCGCTCCGGCAACGGCGGGCAGAGGCAGGACTAAAGCCGAGGCCGATATAACCCTCGCCATCCCTGATTAATGCCGTTACCCGGTATCCTCTCATCCAACAACTTGTGTTAGGATGCCCTCCATGCGCAAACTCTTCCTGATTGTTTCACTGGCATTTCTAAGCGCGTCGCTGCGGGCGGCGGACACCCTCGATGTGTACTTCATTGACGTAGAAGGCGGGCAATCCACGCTCTTCGTCACTCCTTCCGGCAAGTCGATGCTGGTGGATACGGGCTGGCCGGGGTTCAACGGCCGCGACGCGGAGCGCATCGTGACCGTCGCCAAGGCGGCAGGCGTCACGCGCCTCGACTACGTGGTCATCACCCACTACCACATGGACCATGTGGGCGGTGTGCCGCAACTCGCCGCGCGCATTCCCGTGGGCACCTATGTGGATCACGGGCGATGCGTGGAAACCGGGAAAGAAGCTGATGACCTCGTCCGCGCCTACGTACACGAAAGGGACCGTGCCTCTCACCTGATCGTCAGGGCGGGGGACCAGATTCCCATCGAGGGGACCAACGTGCGAGTTGTGGCCGCTGCCGGGCAGGCCATTCAGCGGCCGTTGGCGGGAGCCGGTGAACCGAATCCATTTTGCGCGGCCTGCAAACCGCGTGCGGTTGATCCTTCTGAAAATGCTCAGTCGATTGGTATGGTGATTACCTTTGGCAAATTTCGCATGATCGATCTCGGCGACTTGACCTGGAATAAAGAGCTGGCGCTCGTCTGCCCGGTCAACAAATTGGGGACGGTGGACGTTTACCTCAGCACGCACCACGGCCTGGACCAATCCAACTCGCCGGCTATTGTCGATGCGCTCCACCCGCGTGTGGCCGTTACCAATAACGGCGCCACGAAGGGCGGCTCGCTCGAAGCGATGCAGACCATTCGCACTTCCCCGGGCATTGAGGACGTCTGGCAGTTACACTACGCCCAGAATGCGGGCCCGGAAAATAACACGCGGGAGCCCTTTATCGTCAATGTAGACCAGGACGCAAGCGTGAGCTGGATCAAGGTCTCCGCGGACCTCGATGGCGGGTTCTCCGTGACCAATAGCCGCAACGGGGAGACCAAGAATTACGCGCCACGGTGATGATCCGGGGTTGCGGCGTGCGAAGCTTTGGAGTGCGGCAGCTTGCTGCCGCTTTCCTCCCCGCGAGTTTGCTCGCGGGAAGTCTTACCCCCTGCACAATTCACTGCCCATTGAGCTGACTTGTGAGAGTTAGAACTTCAGACCAGCCAGCGAGCTGGCTGGTGAAAAAGCGTCAGCAAGCTGCCGCACTCCAAAGCTTCGCTTCGTACGCCTACATGGATGAGCTGTTCAGCTTGCTATCCGGTCATCAAATCGTATCGTGGCAAGTGCGGCAACCAGTCGGGGCGCCTTTTTCCTTGTGACAAGTGATGCAGGCAGCCATGGAGGTGGACTTCTCTTTGGATAGCACGTCCCGCTCGCGGACGGGGCCGTGGCAGGCCTCACAATCGAGTTTCGCCTTTTTCACATGAGTGCGATGGGAAAAGTACACGTAGTCGGGGACGGCGTAGATGCGGACCCAGGGCACAGGCTTTTTCTGCGCGGCATACTCAGCGAGCTTCTTGATGGCGAGGCTGTCTGCCTTGATGGCCGCGTGGCAGGTCATGCATTTTTCCTCCGGGGGATAGTTCATGGTCCAGCCGTCGGAGGAAACTTGGTGACAATCCTGGCACTCCTGCACGAATTGCGTGTGCAGCTTGTGGCTAAAAGGAAGAGGCTGCGGCTTTGCGGCCGGCGGCGCGGGGGGCTTGTCTTGAGCGCGCAAGGCCCCGCCCCACGTAAGCGCGAAGATAGCGAGTGCTATGACCGAGGCGCGAAGCGCTTGGGAGTTTGGCAGGGCAGGCGCCAGTTTTGTATTTGATAACAAATCCGTAGCTCCGTTGGGCAGCACATCAGTTTGCTGTAGGGGCACGCCATGGCGTGCCCCTACTATTGTGGCACGGCCATCTTGGCCGTGACTGGCCACGGGCGGGACGCCCGTGCCACGTGCGCTGGAGACTACTCACGGCAAGGCAAAGGCCACATAGGCATCGGCAGAGGCCGTCCGCATCTTGCCCCCGCCGCCCGCGGCGATGACCACGTACTGCTTGCCTCCGGCTTCGTAAGTACACGGGGTCGCATAGCCGCCGGCGGGGAGCTTGGTTTCCCACAAGAGTTTGCCGTTGGTCTTGTCGAACGCGCGGAACATTTCATCCTGGGTGGATCCGATAAAGACGATTCCGCCGGCCGTAACGATGGAGCCGCCTATATTCTGCGTGCCGGTAGGCGCGATGCCGCGCGCCGTCAATTCTTTGAACTCGCCCAGCACCACCTGCCACGCGATCTCTCCCCGATTCAAGTCGAAGGCGGTGAGCTGTCCCCAGGGCGGCTTGATGGCCGCATACCCTTCCTGGTCAACAAAGTGATTGTAGCCGGTGTGCGTGTAAGGATAGCCGGCGCCTTCCGGGGCGGGTACCAGGGTCATGATCCAAGGTTCATCGTGGGAGTTGATGTAATACCAACCGGTGGTGGGATCGAACGAACCGCCTCCCCAGTTTGAGCCACCGTCGAATCCGGGAAACACGATGGTGCCTTCCAAGCTGGGCGGGCACCAGGTGCCGCTGCGCGATTTCTTGAAGGCTTCCAAAATATACGCGTGCGCTTCCGGCGAGAGGTTGGTGACGTCGTCTTCGGTGAAGACCTGGCGCGTGTAAGGCGGCGGCTTCAGCACTTGCTGCTGGGTGGGCCAAGCCTGTTCGCCGGGAATATCCGAGGGTGGTACGGGCCGCTCTTCAATGGGGAACAAAGGAGTGCCGGCGGCACGGTCGAGGATGAAAAGCTGGCCGAACTTGGTGGGCTGCACAGCGACGTCCACCTGCTTGCCGCCGATCTTCAGCGTTCCCAGAGAGGGCGGGCAGGGAAGGTCCCGGTCCCACAAATCGTGGTGCACCACCTGATAGTGCCAAATGCGTTTGCCGGTGGCAGCATCCAGGGCCATCATACAATTGGCAAACAAGTTGGAGCCCAGGCGCTGGCCGCCGTAGAAATCGAACGCCGCGGAACCCGTGGAAACGAACACCCAACCGCGTTTTTCATCCAGCGTCATTCCTCCCCAGTCGTTGGCGCCGCCCGTGGTGCGCCAGGCATCACCTTGCCAGGCATCGTTACCGACCTCGCCGGGTCGGGGAAGGGTGTGGAAGATCCAGGCCATCACGCCGGTGCGCACGTCGAAGGCGCGAATGTGACCGGGCGCGGCGGGTTCCGGGCCTTCTCCGCACATCGAGCCGAGGATGATCAGGTTCTTGTAAACGATGCCGGGCGAGGTCACGTCATACTCGAGCCCGCTGATATCGCGGCCCAGGCCGCGCTTCAAATCCACGCTGCCGCCTTGGCCGAAATCGCGAAGGAGCTTGCCAGTCTTGGCGTCAAACGCCATTAGCCGGGCGCGGGCGACGAAAAAAATACGCTGGTCGCTGCCGTCTTCCCAGTAGGCCACCCCGCGATTCACTCCACGCGGTATGTCTTCATCGACGCCTTCGAACGGATCGTATTGCCAAAGGAGTTTGCCCGTGGCCGCCTCGAGCGCGCAGAGCTTCAGTTGCGCGGTGGTGAGGTACATCACGCCGTGCGCCACCAGGGGATTGCACTCGATGGTGGTGGCGGGTTTCAGCCGGCTGTCTCCGGTGTGATACGTCCAGGCCACCTGGAGTTTGCGCACGTTGGACCTGTTGATCTGGTCGAGCGGAGAATACTTCGTTCCGGCAGGATTGCCGCCGTAAACGCGCCATTCACAGTCGGGTTTGGAATCCGGCGGCGGGGCGGCGGGAATGCCCCCCGGCCACGCCGAGGCGGCGAGCAACGATGAGGCGCTTTGCTTCAGAAACCTGCGGCGATTCAAGCGATGGCGCATGAATGGGAACCCTCCCTGGGTGTGGCTTCTGGGTGAGACGACTCACAGTCAGGCATGAGCCTCTGCTGGTGGCTGCACCGGCACGATCAGCGCGACGCGTTCCATGACCTTTTTGTTTTGGGCCGCCTTCTTCAGGTCATACTCTGCTTGCAAGCGCATCCAGAATTCGGGAGAGCTGCCCAGGAGGCGGGAAATCTTCAGGCACATAATCGCAGAAAGAGGCCTTCGCTCAGCCAATATATCATGGACCATCTGGCGCGACACGCCGAGCGCTTTTGCGGCGGCCGTGACGGACAGTCCGACCTCGGGAAGAATGTCTTCCCTGAGAATCTCCCCCGGATGTACGGGTGGCAATCCATTCTTGCGATCCATCGTTCCCTCCCTAATGATAGTCTTCAAAGTCGACGGCCTCGGCGTTTTCGCCTGACCAGGCGAACGTGATGCGGTAGTTTCCGGTGACGCGCACTGACCAACACTGCGGGCTGCCGCGCAGGCGGTGGAACCTGTACCCAGCCAGGTTCATCTCCTCGGGCCCCGTGGCCACCTCCAGTGCCTGAAGAATACGCACGCACTTCCTGAGATAGGGCGCGCCAATCCGGCGTGTCTTGCCGGTGAGGTAGATCTCTTCCAACCCTTTATGTCGGAAGCTGCCAACCATCTGTGCACTTTAAGCCAAAAGGCTCAATCTGTCAACTATTTAGTTGACACGATGCGATCAGGAAGGGCAAGCTGGGCGCGGGCTCGCGTCTATCGAATCGTCATCCGAAAGCCCGCTCGAAACAGGAAGGGAGGGCCGCTGGTGAGCACGGGGGTTCGGGCCACATCGTATCGCTGGTCCAGGAAGTTTTCCCCGGCCACGAAGATTTCCATGCCGCGCCCCAGCGGCCGCGAGGCCAGCGCGTCGAGTAGGAAATAACGACGAAGCAGGAGGGTATTCTGATCGTTGTCGAAGGCGGAGCCCACAAAACTTCCTTGCAGAGCGGCGGTCAGCAGGTGCGGGCGTGAGTAGCGGGCCTGGAAGTTGAGGTCATGGCGGGGAACGTGGGGGACCCGCAAACCTATAAGCTGCGTGTTCGCGGGGAAACTCGTCACGGTAGCGTCCACAAATTGCCATCCGCCCGAGAGGGTCACGGTGCTGCTCAGCCGCGCTTCCGCATCGAGCTCGGCCCCGCGCGAGCGCGTCTCGCCCAGATTCCGTCGCTGCGCGGTGATCAGGCTCGGGGTGGTGGAGAGGGTCACGTTGGCGATGGGATCACTGATGTCACTCCAGAAGAAGGTGCCCCGCACGCTCAGCCGCTCATGCCATGCGCTGTAGCTCGCTCCGGCTTCCGCGCCGGTCAGTTGTTCAGCGGTCAGACCGTTATTGGCGAGGGTCAGCGTATTCCCCTGGCGAAAATTCCGATAGAGTTCATTCAGGGTGGGCGGGCGAAACGCTCGATACAGGGAGGCTCGAAACACCAGGTTTTCCTTCGCCCGGAACAGGGTGGAGAGTCGCGGGCTGAGAGCCTGCTCGCGGCGCGGGTTGAAATGGGTGACTTGCAAAGGTCCGGGGGTGGCCAGTGGGCGCTTCACGGAGAGCGCGTCATAATTGCTCCAGTCATCCACACGCGCGCCGCCGGTGATAAGCCAGCGCGTGTTGAGGCGGAGGATGTCCTCTCCGAAGAGTCCCCAGATGCGCTGCCGTCCGCCAGCCCCCACCGCGGATGAAATACTGCCGGAAGAGTACATCAGCTCGTTGCTCGCGCCCCGCACTTCCTGGCCGTCGAAGCCGGCGGCGAGCGTCTGGTGAGTGCCGGCCGTGCGCGTCCACTGCGAAGAGAGCCCGGCTTGGTACGAAGGCACGCGCTGGATGTCGGTGAGGGTCTCGCTATCCCGGTTCGCCGCGATCGAGGAGAAGGTTTGATCGTAGTCCTCCGGGCCCCCGTAGGCGCGAAAGGTCACGGCGCCCGCTACGGGTGATTGCCAGTCGCCGCCCACGTCGAGCTGGCGCAGGCGCGTGTCGTTGTTTTGGAGAGGGGTGCCGTTCTTGCGAGAGTCTTCAAAAATCGACCCGCCCGCGAACACTCCTCCCTGCTCGGAGAACAGCCGCTCGATCTTGAACTGTCCGTCAAAGTGCTCCGAGGCCACGGGTTTATCCACGCGGCCCTGCAAAGGAGGCAGCACGGCAACATAACCGTTGGTGGAAAACCCCTCGCTGGAAACAGTGGCCAGCCAGGGGCCCCGGCGCAGGCCGGCGGTGAGGGAGGCATCCGGCGTCTGTTCATTGCCGTAAAAGGTTGCGAGCGAAAGGGAAGAATCGCGCGCACGGCGGGGAATAATGTTGATGACGCCTCCCAGCGCATCGCCGCCATAGAGGTCGGAAACGCCACCCTCGACCACCTCCACGGCGCTCACGGAAGTCATCGGGACGCGGTCCCAATAAACCCAGCCCCCGAAGGGGTCGGCGAGCGGAATGCCGTCGGAAATCACCAGCGCGCGGCTGGCCCCGCTCGTCCCCACGCCGCGCAGCGAGACGCCGAGGGAGGTGGGATTGGCCGTCAGGCTGCCATTGCGGCGATAGAGCATGAAACCGGGAATTTCGCCGAGCGCATCGTCGAGCGTCAGCGCTCCGCTGGTGGCGAGATCCTGATGACTTAGCACCGTCACGCTCGAGGCGGTGTCGCTCACTCGCTGTTCGGTGCGGGTGGCCGTGACGGTGACGCGTTCAGTCAGGGCCTTCGGAGCGAGGGTGATCTCCACCGGCCGTGAACCCTGAGTGCGCGCGTCCCAACTCTGTTGACCGGGGCCAAAATCGTCGGTCCGCACGGTGAGCGTCCCCGCCGCAATGGGCAGGTCGATGAAATGGAATCGCCCCTCCCGGTCAGTGGATTGGCGGGTGTGGAAGCCGCCCTTGCTCAGTGTGACTTCGGCGTCCGGTAGGGGTGCGCCCGTCCCGTCGCGAACGATACCTTCTACTTGGAAGGACGGCTTCACCTGGCTCAGCCCGGCACTTACAGCGAAAATGAGCAGGGTAGCAAGCGTCAAGGCGGTGGTTTTTCGATTAAACCTCTGCGCGGACATTGATCCCCAAAATACCCACGTGAATGAACTGCTCGGTGCGCTGGCTCGATCTCCGACTCTGAAAATCTTGAATGCCTCAAGCGGGAACCCGCTTGAAATGTGCCCCCGAGAACATTCTACATTATCGGACGAGGCGGAATATCGCAAACCCGCAACTCCGGTTTTTCCTGCCGGTAGGAAAAGTGAAGCCCTTCGTAAGATTTTTTCCTGCCGGTAGGAAAAACCGCGCAGAATTTTCTTGACATGACACCTGGGCTCCTTGTTAGGCTAGATTCGCAGGGAGGGGGGCGGAACGCGGCCCCGTCACCGGGTCCCCCGGAGGAAACGACGAAAGTTGCAAGATCACAAATCGACCACCGGCAATCGAAAATCAAAAATGGCTTGGTGGGCCGCTGATTCCGATCAGCGCGTTTTGCCATTATGTACTAGAAATAAAATGGGTTCGTCGTTTAGAGTCAGAATGTCAAAAGGCTTTATCTCACTCAAACAAAGGCGGTTAGCTTGAGATTTTGAAAACGGGGAGAAAAAAAGGGCGCGGCTTGCCATTATGTCACAGAAACAAAATGGATTAGCGACGAATCGCGAAAACTCTGCAAAAATCCATGTCACTGAAATTAAATGATTTACATTGATCTTCGCTGGCCAGGGTCACAGAAAAAAAAGGGGTCAAAATTGGGGCGGGAATTCCGTAAGTTACTGAAAACAAATATAGAAAAAATGTCTGACTTTCGCCTTGCCATTATATTCTTCAAAAGAAAGGAGATAAACCATTCTTGCCACTATGTTGATGAAAATAAATGGTTAACTAAAAAGCAGTGGAGAATGCCCAGACCGACGGGGAAAACGCAGGACATGTCGCTTGTACCACATCTGGCAAGATGCCGCGCTATACCAGCCTTTTTCTCTTGACATGGATTATTGCTGAGCGAGAATCCAGGCTCAGCACGTTGGCGCAAGAGCCTGTAAAGCACGGGGGGATGACATGGCCGAAAAACGCAAAGGCAGGGAATACGCTCGCCGCGATTTTCTTAAAGAAGTTGCGGCTGGAGGCGCAGTGGCGTCGACCCTGGGGACGCCATCGTACGCCGGGCAAGGTGACAAGACGAGTCCCGCGAGGTCCGGCGGAGCCGCCCCCGGTAGCGCTGCGGAAAAGGCATCATTGCAGCCGCACGCGCCCATCGATTTTCCCCGCACCTTTACAGGGCGGAACCTGAAGATGATTGCGTTTCCGTTGGGCGGCATTGGCACGGGCACGGTTTCCCTCGGTGGCCGCGGGCAACTCCGCGATTGGGAACTCTTCAACCGGCCGGACAAGGGCAACGAATTGAGTTACGCCTTCCCGGCGATTTGGGTCAAGGTGGGAGAGGGCAAACCCGTGGCGCGCGTGCTGGAATCGCGCCTCCAGCCGCCTTACGAAATGAACTCCAGCGGCCTCGGTTCCGACAATGCTCCGGGTCTGCCGCGCTTGGCCGAAGCCACCTTTACGGGCGCGTACCCTTTCGCCCGCATGGCGTTTCGTGATCCCCAGTTGCCGGTGGAGGTTCGCCTGGAAGCTTTCAACCCGCTCGTGCCCCTGGACGTTGACGCTTCCGGGTGGCCCGTGGCGATTCTGCGCTACACGATCCGCAATGCCAACAGCGCGCCCGCACGGGTGGGCATGGTATGGAGCATCGAAAACCCGGTCGGTGAAGCTGGCAGGCAGGCAGCATTCCGCCAGGTCCCCGGTCTAAGCGGTTTGTATATGGATAACCCCTTTCTCTCGTCATCACATCCTTTGAAAGGCTCATTCGCATTGTGCGCGGTGGGTGCGCCGGAGGGCAGCGTCTCCTATCTGCGTGGCTGGAAGCGGGCCGGATGGTGGGATGGGGTGCTGATTTTCTGGGATGACTTCACTGACGACGGCGCGCTCGATTCCACTTCTCCCGCCGCCATGCCCGTGGGTTCTTTGGCGGTGACGCAGAGCATTCCCGCGGGGCGCGAAGCGGCGGTGACCTTTCTGCTGGCGTGGCATTTTCCCAATCGCACCCCGGAGCGCTGCGGCTGGCCCGCTCCGGAAAGCGTGCCCAAGACCACCGTGGTGGGCAACGCCTATACTGAGCGCTTTGCGGACGCCTGGGATGCCAGTCGGCAGGCCGCCGCTCAACTCCCCCAGCTTGAAACGCGCACCCGCGCGTTCGCCCAGGCCATCGAGGCGTCCACGCTGCCGCCGGCGGTGCTGGATGCGGCCACCAGCACGCTTTCCACCTTGCGCACGAACACCTGCTTCCGCACGCCGGATGGCGAGTTTCATGGATTCGAAGGTTGTAATGACCATCAGGGTTGTTGCCACGGCAGTTGCACGCACGTTTGGAATTACGAGCAGGCCACGGCGCAGATTTTTCCCACGCTGGCGCACTCGTTGCGCGAGTCGGAATTCCTGCGCAACACCGATACCAACGGCCTGATGGGTTTCCGCTCCTATCTGCCCGACGGCAAGCAGATTTGGCAGATGGCCGCGGCCGACGGCCAGATGGGCTGCCTCATCAAGCTTTACCGCGAATGGCGGCTCTCGGGCGACACGGACTGGCTGCGCCGATTGTGGCCCAGCGCCAAGCGAGCTCTCGAGTTCGCCTGGATCGAAAACGGCTGGGATGGGAACCGCGACGGCGTCGCCGAGGGCGTTCAACACAACACTTACGACGTGGAGTTCTACGGCCCCAATCCTCTGTGTGGGATTTATTACCTGGGAGCTTTGCGGGCGGGCGAAGAGATGGCGCGCGTCCTCGGAGACACGGATTCAGCAGTAGAGTATCACCGGCTCTTTGCGAACGGCAGCCGCTGGTTTGACCAGAACCTCTTCAACGGCGAATTCTATATTCAAAAAGTGGAGGGACGTCAGGAGAGCCAAATTGCCGCGGGTACAAGAATCGGCATGGGGGCGGGGGACACCCTCAAGCCGGACTACCAGATGGGTAACGCCTGCCTGGCGGACCAATTGCTGGGCCAAATGCAGGCGCACGTGGCGGGCCTGGGATATTTACTGGATGAGGCGCATGTGCGCGCCGCACTGAAGTCGATTTACAAGTATAACTACCGGCCGAACCTGAGCGAGCACGTGGATCTCCAGCGCACCTACGCGTTGAACGACGAAGGCGGAGTGGTGGTGGCCACCTATCCCCTGGGCAAACGTCCGGAAACTCCTTTTCCTTATTTTGGCGAGATTTGGACGGGATTGGACTACCAGTTTGCGGCGTCGCTGGCGTTCGAAGGGATGATGACGGAGGCGCTCAGCGTGGTGGAATCCACGCGCCGGCGCTTTGACGGCGAGCGGCGCAATCCCTGGAACGAGCCGGAGTGCGGGCATCACTACGCGCGCGCCCTGGCGAGCTGGGCCTGCTTTGCCGCCTGGAGCGGCTTCCACTATTCCGCTCCCGAGCGTGAACTCACCGTGATGCCGCGCACCCGCCGCCAGGCGTTCCGCTGCTTCTGGTCGGTCCCGTCAGGATGGGGCAGCTTCACGCACACGCTTAAACCGCCGGGCCAGAGCGTGCAAGTCCAGGTGGCCGAGGGCTCGATTGTCGTGCAACGCTTGGCCCTGAACGGCCTTACCAAGGGCCAATTTAATAAAGTTTCGGCGCGGTTAGGGACGGAAGCGTTGCGGGCGGATTTGAAACAGGAGGCGCAGCGGCGAGTGGTGGCTTTTGAGCGCGAGATCTCGGTGACCCCGGATCATGCGCTCGAGGTTGCGTTGACGGCCTAAAGCAAGCAGGGTGGCAAGCAGGGTAGCGCGGACTTGTTTTGTAGCTCCGCGGCTTTTCCCTGCCCATCCGAGACGAGCCGCGAACCTTCTGAAATAGGTCCGCTTGCTCGAATCGGTTCACCTCTCTCCCGTCAACGCACGCCCCAGGCATTAGCCCGGATTATTCATGAAAGAGATAACAGCGGGGCGACTTAAGGGCGTTTCACACAGAGTTCGCGGAGCCTTTTGTCCTCAAGCACGATCGCACTCGTTAGCCACAGAGTGCACAGAGAAGATCTCGGGGACCTCTCCGTGTTCTCTGTGAGCTGCCTCTGTGATCTCTGTGTGAAACTGTATGCCTTGCTTGGCCCTCCAGCAGATTCGTGAAAAGTCCGGATTAGTGCCAGGCGCCGAGAAGGCGACGAAGCAGGACGAATTCACCCAAGTGATAGGAATTGTGATCCGCCACCAGCAACGCCTCGCGAAGGATGGTCTGACCATTGCCGTGAGGAATTTTGGCGAACAGATCAGTGGCTTCGTCGGCCACCAGATCGCATATGGCCTTCAAATCCTTGCGGAAGGCCTGCACACTTTTGTTCCATTCAGTTTTGTCCACGGGCGCCTGCGAGCTGGGCCAATATCCTTCTGGGAATTCGGGCGATTGGTGACGCGGGTTGCGGGAGAACTCCAGGATGTCCCACTGGGCGATGCGCATGTGCTCGAGTACTTCCCAGGGCGAATGCTCGGCGCCCTGGGGACTTGTGCCACGCACACCGACGGGGAGGTCCTTGACGGCCGCGTCGAAATCCGCGTGGGCGTTTCCTCCCTTGAGAAGGCTCACCAAGTGTTGCCGCAGAGCGGTGTTATTTTGCTTCGGCATTATTTCCTCCTCAATCCTTCAACCCATCCAAACGCGGGTCGAGGCGTTCTTCCGACCTCATCAACTCATCCCAGGTGAACTCCGCCTGTTTGTAAGCGGCGGTTCGGCCGAGGAGGGTTGTGAGGTTGCTTCGCACCGAGGGCGCCACGGTGGAGTAATCGCGTCGCCCGGAAGTGACCTGGTCGTAGAACGTGGCGATATTGCGGATTGCGCCGTTGGCGTACATTCCCCCGTCGCGTCCTCCCGAGAAAGGAACCTTGCCTTTGATGGTGACATCGCCGGCGTAGTGCGTATCGATGGCGCCTTCCGTGCCGTACATCTCGCAGCGGATATCGTCCGCGCCCTCGCCATACTGCTTGGAGTAGAAAGTGACGAGCACGTCCTGGGGGAACCAGAAAATCACCGAGAAGTGGTCCCACACGTCGCCGATGGTGCGGGAATTGAGCCCGCCCGTCCCCAGCGCCTTTACCGGATGCTGGTCGAGGATCCAAGTCATGACATCAATCGAGTGGATATTCTGCTCGGTGATAATATCACCGGAAAGCGCCCGGCTGATTCCCCAGGCGCGGAGGCGAAGTTCGGGATCCTGGGGGTTGACCTCCAGTTCCTTAATCATCTTTGGCCAGGGGGAGCCGGCAACATACGACGCCTCGCCGCTAACGATGCGGCCAATGTTGCCTTCCTTCTGCACACGCCGGATGGCTTCCTGGTAGAAAGGATCGGTGCGCGTCTGGAAATCGATCAGGTAGGCAAGCTTCTTCTCCTCGGCGCGCTTGGCGCTTGCCTCAATGCTGCGGCAGCCGGGAACGTCCACCGCCATGGGCTTGGCTAGGTAAACGTGGACGCCGGCTTCCACCGCGGCGGCGGCCTGCTCATGATGGAAGTAAGGAGGGCTCTCGATCGCCACCGCGTCCACCTTCGCGTCCAGCAATCTCTGATAACCCTTCAGGCCCGTGTAGCGCCGGGCCGCAGGCACGTTGAGCTTGTCGCCAAAGGCGTTCACCCGGTCCGGAAAATAATCCATGGCGGCGGTGATTTCGTATCCGCCATGCTTCTGGAAAAGACCCGCGATCCACGTACCGCGACTGCCGCAGCCAATCGATCCCAGCGTGATTTTGGAATTCACCTGCGACCCGCGCACCAGGCCGGGCTTCATGATGCTGAATGCCATGGCAGCCGTGCCGGCCCCCACCAATAATTCGCGGCGGCTAAGACCGCTGCGGCCTTCCGCCACGTTTGGCTTGTCCGATTTATTCTTCATTTTATGACCTCCTGCTATGAAACGGATTTCGCGAAAGTGGGTCAATGGGATGTTGTAGCGGCATGTTTACCTCGCCGAGTGGATGTTGTAGCGGCGAGTTTACCTCGCCAAATGGATCCTGTAGCGGCGAGTTTACCTCGCCAAATGGCGGCGTAAAGCCGCCTCTACAGCAAATTGACCCACCACCCATTTTGCGGGGGGAAGAGTAGCACCGGATAAACGCGATGTCTATGTGGAGTGAGGCACGGGGCTAATCGAGATCGGATTCGACGGAGAGGCACCCCTCGACCGCTTCATGGACGTTGCTCATTAATTCGTCCAAGGTGTCCCCCTGCGTCGCACAACCCGGAATGGCTGGCACTTCTGCCCAAAAACCGCCTTCTTCCGCCTCGTGAACCACCACCTTGATCTTCACGCTCCACCTCCGCTGGAAGTATCTTATGCCGCCTTCGCCTCGAAAGCAATCGGGCGGGTGGGTGTTCTAGGCGCTAGGATAAACGCACTGGGCAAAGTCTGAGCCACGGTAGTGGCGACATAGTGTGGCCCACGGCGAGCCAGCCGTGGGAAAGGACGCAGCAAGAAGACTCCTGAGCCCCGCCAGGGGCGACATCTGGTCATGGTTTGAATGAGGCCCGCAACGGCACCCGCGCCATGTTTTTGCCCGACGACCGCCGGATGTCCCCCACCGGGGCTGACGAATCTTGTATGCCGGCAGCATCCCACGGCTGGCTCGCCGTGGGCCACAATATGTCGCCCCCCAAGGCGGGTTTTCAGGCGACCTTTGTGAGCCCCGCGATAAAGCCGGGGCTAGCCGAAAAGACGGCCCTTTTCATATTCTCAAGTCAGGCAGTATGGAGTGCCTCATGCGCCCGACGAACACCGCCATGGCAATCAAAGAAATAGCCAGCAAGACCACGGTTCCGGGCTCCGCCGGAGACGGCGGCGGCTCCACCGTACACCTAAATTCTCCAATGAGGGGTTGTATTCCCTCCATGCAGATGCAATTGGGGCATCCAATGATATGCACCTTCAAGCCGTCATCGCTGAAAGTTCCGGTATAGTTGATGAGGTCGAAAGTTGTTCCCGGACGCGGATGATCAAAGCCATTGGTAAAGATATCGAGTGTTCCGCTAATATCGACATTTCCATTGACGTCAAGTTGGCCGTAGGAAGTGGCGCTGGACACATCGAGGATGGTTGTGCCACCGCCACCCTGCGTGTAGTTCCCTACGATATTCGTCACCGTAATGGGGTCAAGCGTGCCATTGTTGGTTACATTGCCCACAAGTGCGCCACCCAAGGTTACCGGCGTACATGCTGGGCAGGACGAACCCACGTTCACGGTCCCGAGCGTCCCAATCAGGATCTGGGGTGCGGTAACCGTTGTGCCACTGCCCACATTGAGCATGCCTGTGCCATTGAGGCCCACATTGAGAAAGGAGCTGGTTAGAGTGGATCCATTGCCGCTCAGGGTAACGGTCCCAGTTGAAGACCCATTGGCTCCCACAATGCCGATCCCAGCGGTAACGGACCCTCCCGCGCTGATGTTCAGCGTGCCCCTTCCATTGAGCCCTACTTCCAGCGTCCCCGAGTTATTCCACTGAGACCCCGCCCCAGTGACCGTGACCACACCGTTGGAGTACTTGGGAATGGTGGAGTTCCCGTGATCCCCGATGTACCCGTTCAGGTCGTTGACCATGCCCCCGTTGCTGATGGTCATGCTGTCCGGATTTGGGGTGGAACCTGAGTGCGTTACTCCGACGACGATGGTACCGGCGGTTAGCGTGGGGCCGGGCGTGTTGCCGCCTGTTACGACCAAGCTACCATTGGTCCCATCGCCGACCAGCAGTGCGCCGACGGTGGTGGACGAGTTCAAAGTCAACCCGACGTTGCCATTAAGGTTTGGGCCCGCCGCGCCGATGACTGCGGTCCACGAGGCGTCGTTGGGTGGCACGCAATTGTACTCACTCCCGCTGACCTGGCAAACCCAGTTGGTGCCGCCCCCGGATCCGAACCAAGCTCCGTTTCCGCCGTTCCAATAGGCGATGTTAGCTGGTCCCGTGGTAGCTGGGTCTTGGCAAAATCCTGAGACCGAAAACGAGATGATCAACGCAAGTATCGACATGCACCAGAAGGCAGTCCTGAGGATAGTTTTGCACGGGCAGCGTGCCTGCCTATGCCGAAACATAGTCTTTTTCATTTGCGTCCTCCTTAGGAGGTTATTGAGCACCGGAACCACTCCCAGGAAGTGGCTCCTCATCGTGTGGCGCGATAGTAGCACAACCGCGCAAGAAGGTGTGAGGGATTACTGAATGTTTACGGCGGAGTGCGAGATCTCAGATTTCGGATTCAAGATTCCGGATTCCGAACCCCGAATCCCGAACCCCGAATCCCGAACCCCGAATCCCGAACCCCGAACCCCGAATCCCGAACCCCGAATCCCGAACCCCGAACCCCGCATTCCGGAGCTACGGTTGCGGCTCGCGGGGCGCGAGGGCGCAGTTGGGATTGATGACCAGCCACAGGGCGGCGCCGAGGATGCAGAGGACGGCGGCGGTCAGAAAGGAAGCGGGCCAGCCATAACGCGCGGCGATGAGGGGTGTGGTAATGGCGGTGAGGGCGATGCCCAATTGGCAGCCCATATTCATGAAGCCGGAAAGCGACCCGGCGGAGCCCTTTCCAAAGTCCGCGGAGAGCGCCCAGTAGGCGCTTTGCGCGAGGTAGAGCGAACCCGCGCCGGCCGCCAGAATCACGCTGGCGGCAGTGGCCGTCGAGACTTGAAAAGCAGAGGCTAAGAAGATGCCGGCGCCCACCAAGCCGATGGCCGCCACGCCGCAGCGTCCCCACCAACGGCCGAACCGTTTGCACACCACGTCCGCCAGCCAGCCGCCCGCCACCGATCCCAGAGACATGGCCATGAAAGGCAACATGGTGTAATAGCTGGCGGTTTGAAGATTCACGCCGCGCACCCGGGTGAGGTATATGAAAAACCAGGTGAAGTAAATTCCAGGTGAATACCCGAAGCAAAAGTAGCTAATGGTGAGGGCCCAAACGTCCTTGCTCCCCAGCATGGTTCCCCAGGAGATTTTGGGCGCGTCGCGTGCGTCATGCTGCGGGAGGCCCTGGTGAATCCATTTCCTTTCCGCATCATTCAACCAGGGGTGCTGGTCCGGATGGTCGCGCGCCATCCAATACCATCCCGCGGCGGCCGCGAGTCCCAGCACGCCGCAACCCCAGAAGGCCGCGCGCCAACCCAGGTGGACCAGGGTGTAGCGGACGAGAGGAGGCGCGAAGGCTGAGCCTCCACCGACGCCGGCGAATATCAGGCCGTTGGCCAAGCCGCGCTCGGCGGTGGGGATCCAGTTGGCCACCCAGCGGTTCGAGCTGGGGAATATCACCGATTCACCCGCGCCCAGGAGGAAGCGCACGGACCAGAGGATCAGGAAAGCCGACGCCAGGCCGACAGGAAGGCTGGCCGTGAGGACGGCGAAGACCGCCCACCATAGGGCGCCTAGGGCCAGCACGCGGCGCGGTCCGAGCCGGTCAACCACCCAGCCGGCCGGGATCTGAAAAAGTCCATAGCCGAGAAAAAATGCGCTGAAGATTTTGCCAAGCTGCACGTCCGTAAGGTGATAATCCTGCGCGATGGAATGCCCGGCAATGGAGATGTTGACGCGGTCAACGAAAAAGATCCCCACCATCAACGTGATCGCAACCACCAGAATCCAGCGAATGCGTGTTGGCGCGAGGGAGTTCATGGAAGCATGCGTACCGGCGGCCGAACCCCAGGAGAAAACCAAAAACCAAAGGGCAAATGGTAAATGGTAAATGGTAAAGGGTAAAGGGCAAAAATGAGGAGGGCATCCATTTTGACCCCTGATAAGGCGAAGGGGCCGTTCGCGAACCGCCCCTACTTTTCCCGTAGGTTTCCCCTACGCCGAATGATATTGCCCCCCATCAGGGAACAGGCCTGATGCCTGTTCGTTTTGAGCTTTGGCCATGGCGAATTTGGACAGGCTCGGTCAGAGACCGCCGCGACAAAATACCCAACTGACTATCCACGTTAGCGCTTGTGGCGTAGGATTTTTTGGATCACGGCCAGCAAATAGAAGAAGAATAATCCCGTGGAGGAGGCCAGGATGAAGAGGGTCACAACCATGGTCGCGAAGATGATAGCTGCTATAGCTATAAAATCAATAGATGCGATTGATACGGTGGGGACACCATCAGACCAGAGCATCTGCCCCTCCCTTGGCCGAGATGGGCAATGGCCGTGCACGCCACCGCTGAGGTAGGGCTCCGGGACCGGGCGCTGTGAACCAGGGTCGGAGCAGGCCTTCCTCGGCGCTCGATGAAGTGGGGGATGAATCGCACCGAATTGCTTTGCCGACGGATAGGCACGCCACGTGGAGACTCCGCCGCGCTTCTTGGTGAACTGAAGAGTGTAACTATATTCTTCCTTGATGCAAAAGAAAGAGTACGTAAGTACTAAGCGCCCGGCCAACAAGGAGATCACGGACCCCAATCCGCCGATAACGACGCATCGTGTAGGGGGACGGCTTGCCGCCCCCTTTTGCAGCGCGCCATTGGCGCGCCAGGGTAGGGCAAGCCCTACCCCTACGTGCCCCCGCAGGGTACACCCTGCGGGGCGCGCGGGTGCATGGCCGTGCGCCCGACAAGGTCCACGCGTCGTTATCGGCGGATTGCGGACGGACCTGATGGGCGTGGGAATATTCGGGGCCGCCACGATCAGGTGGCGGCCCCTCCTGGAGGTATGAAATGATGGCACGGATTGCCGGAGCGTCGCCGCGCGTGCAGGCCAGGATCGCCGGGTTCCTGTACTTGATCGTCATCGTCGGGGGCATTTTCGCCGAGGTTTTGGTTCGCGGCCGGCTGGTCGTGCACGGGGATGCCGCGGCTACGGCGCACAACATCGTGACCCACGAAATGCTCTATCGCTGGGGCTTTGCCGTCGAGGTCTTCTATTGCGCGTTCTGCAATGTACCCATTCTGCTCATCTTCTATAACTTGTTCAAGGTGGTGAACAAGAACGTCGCTCTGCTGATGGTGTTCTTCGACTTGGTGACGACGGCCACGGAGAGCATCAGTATGCTCGCTCATTTCGCGCCTTTGGTCTTTTTGGGGGGCGGGCCCTACTTGAGCGCCTTCACCGTAGCACAATTACAGGCTTCTGCCTACATGTCTCTCCAGTTGTTTGAACAGGGCTTTGCTATTTCCCTGGTATTCTTCGGATGGGATTGCCTCGTGACGGCATACCTGATCGTCCGCTCGACCTTCCTTCCCCGCATCCTCGGCGTGCTGCTGGCGATCGAGGGCTTAGGCTACCTCATCAACAGTTTCACGGCCTTTCTCGCCCCGGCGCTACAAGCCCGTATCTTCCCTTACTTCATGGTTACCGGGATCGGAGAAGTCGCGCTGTGCCTGTGGCTCCTGGTGATGGGCGTGAACGTTCAACGATGGAAGGAGCAGGCCAGCGCCGCGCGGCTGCGTTCCAATGGGGCATCCGGAAGTTAAGACCGATGGACGGGGCGGAGCTACAAGGCTCTTGCCGTCTTCCTTGACAGCCGCGACGGCAAACCGCGCGCCAGGCGCGGGAAGAAAATATATTCCTACAACCCCGATTAATCTGGCGTATAATCTTGCTATCTCCAGGCAGGAGGCCAATGATGAGATGTAAGGCCTTACGTCGTGGGTTCCCGTTGGTCGTGGTGGGGATCCTGATTCTCCCCACAATTTTGTCTGCGCAAAAAAATCTTTCCCACGTGCGAGTGGTGCGGCTGAGCTACGTGAGCGGCACCGTCGGCGTGAAGCGGCCCGCCTCCACGGAATGGGCGAAGGGGCAGGTGAACACGCCCATCCAGGAAGGCTTCGAGCTGTCGACGGCCGCCCATAGTTATGCCGAGGTGGAATTTGAAAACGGCTCCACGGCGCGGCTGGGTGAATTCTCCAAAGTGAACTTTGACCAACTGGCGATGGATGAGGATGGCAACAAGCTGAATCGCCTCACGTTTGAACAAGGGTACGCGACCTTCCATTTTCTGCCCGAACACCAGGATGCGTACAGCGTAAAAATTGCGGAAGCGACGCTCGCTCCCAACGGCAAAAGCGAGTTTCGTACCGACCTCGATCACGGCCGGTTGCGAGTGGAAGTATTCGCGGGCTCGGTGGAGCTGACGGCGGCGTCACAAACCGTGAAACTGGGCAAAGACAAAGTTCTGGAATTCGATCCCCAGGCCACACAACTGGCCTTGAACGCGAAGCCGGGAATCGTCAAGGATTCCTGGGACAAGTGGACCTCCGAGCGCGATACCCAAACGCAACTTTCACTCGCGGACCAAGCCGTCTCGGCGCGCGGCCCGCTGTATGGCTGGAGCGATTTGAACGCTTACGGCGAGTGGGGATACTTCCCCGGTTTCGGTTATGGCTGGTCGCCATTTGCCTCGGCGGGCTGGTCGCCTTACGGCATGGGGATGTGGAGCTGGTATCCGGGCATGGGCTACGCCTGGATTTCCGGTGAGCCCTGGGGCTGGCTGCCTTATCACTACGGCAACTGGGATTTCTCCCCCGGCTTCGGCTGGTTCTGGATGCCGGGCAGTATGGCAAATTGGTCTCCCGCGATGGTGAGTTGGTATTCCGGGCCGGGATGGGTTGGCTGGGCGCCGCTGGGCGCGGTGGGCGCGTGGGGACAAAATATTATGACCACCGTCCCGGGCGGTGTGATTCAGAATGGCCAAATGATTGAACCCACGAACGTGAACCACATGCCGGTGACAGCGGGAACCCCGATCAAGGGGATGCCGTTCCAGCCGGGCGCCGGAGCGATGCTCCCCGGACCGCGGCTCTCGGCGAATGCGGAAACGCTGTTCACCCCCCACGAGGGGGCCTCGCACTCGGCGGCCCCGACTTCGATTCTGGCGGGGGGCGACGCGGAAAAAGAGCAATCGTTGCAAGGCCGACACGCAGCCCACCAGCCGCTGCGTGCGCGGTTGGGTACAACCCTGGGTGGGCATTATTCCGTGGGCGGCGCGGTCGGTGAATTTCGCGGCAATGCCTTCAGCGGGGCACGGGGAGCGGGAGGGCCAAAAGGAATGAATGGGCCTCAAGGTCCCGGATTCTCTAGCCGCGCCTCCACGAGTGGACCCGTCATACTGTCCCACGCACAACAATCCTCACCCTCCTCACAGGGCGTTGGGGGCGGAAGGATGTCGAGTGGGGGCGCTAGCTATGGGAGCAGCGCTCCGGCCACCATGAGCAGTACCGCTGGTTCTGGGCATAGTGCCAGTTCGAGCGGCGGGCATCACTAACGGGCGGAGGGGGAAAGTTGTCCATAGCCCAACCCCCGCTTTGATTTCTTCATCGGCGGCGATCCTGAGAACGCCGATGTGGGCTTAGCCGCGCTAAGTCATTACTGCACTGCACTTGCTGATTGCTCCTTGCTCCCTTCTGGCGTCGGGTCTGGCGAACCACGGTTGATTCCGCATGAGGGTCAACCGTGGTTTTCTGTGCATGGGGCGCAGTCCTTCCTCCGATTCACAATTCTTTTCAAATCGGGTCCAAAAGCGGCAACTTTATCGTGAGATGAATCGTCAGAGGATATGTAAAGTGGATGTAAAATCCCCGCCGGAGGCCGGCCGTGAGATACGATCGCATACGACGTGTACTCGTGGTGGTGGTCGCGGGGCTGCTCTTCCTGCCCGCAGCTCTCTTCAGCCAACAACCGAACCCTTCCCAGACGCGCTCGGTGCGCCTGAGCTCCCTCAGCGGCACGGTGACGGTCAAGCGTCCCGGCGCAACCGACGGGGTCGCCGCACAACTGAATACACCCATCGGCGAAGGCTTTGAAGTGTCAACATCGGATGGCGGGTTTGCCGTGGTGAAGCTCGAGAACGGCTCCACGGTTGAACTGGACGGACTCACCAACGCCAACTTTACGCAATTAAACACGGATGCGGGTGGAAACAAACTGAGCGTCGTCACCTTGGAACAAGGACACGCCGAGTTCCATTTCATCCCGGCGCGACAGGACGTGTACAAGGTGGAGATTGCTGACGCCACCATGTCTCCCCAGGGCAAAGCCGAATTCCAAACGGACTTCACCGAGGGGAAGGTCCAGGTGCGCGTGCTGGGGGGCTCCGTCATCGCCTCAGCCCACTCCGGCTCCCTGACCCTGGGTAAGGGGAGGTTCATGGAGTACCACCCATCGGCGGACGCGGAGGTTGCCAAATCGCACGCGCGCGTGGTTCGCCTGAGCTACGTGAGTGGCTCGGTGATGCTCAAGCGGCCGGGTTCGGCGGAAGCGGAACCGGCGATGCTGAACACACCGATCCAGGAGGGTTTCGAGCTCTCCACATCCAGCGGCAGTTATGCCGAAGTGGAATTTGAAAACGGTTCCACCGCCCGCTTGGGCGAACTCTCCAAGCTGCTTTTCCATCAACTGGCGCTGGACGCCAACGGCAACAAACTGAATGGCATGACGTTCGAACAGGGCTATGCCACTTTCCACTTTGTGCCGGAGCACAACTCTCCTCTTCAACATGAAGGAAACGGTGCCATCGACTTTTTGCCCGATAACCAAGACGTCTATCACGTCAAGATCGCCGATGTCACGCTGACAGCCAACGGTAAGTGCAAATTCCGCACGGACTTGGAACCGGATCGCTACCGCGTGGAAGTTTTCAGCGGTTCGGTCAATGTGTCCACTCCCACCCTGTCTTCCCATCTCGGCGAGGGTAAGGTCCTGGAACATGAGTCCGGCAGCGCACTGATGGCTTTTAATATCCATCAAGGGATTGTCAAGGATGCGTGGGACCAGTGGACGGAGGCACGGGATAAGCAGGTGCTGCTTACCCAAAAAGACGAGGCCGTCCATCCCAATGGACCGCGCTACGGCTGGGGTGAGCTTGACACTTATGGCGAATGGGTGACGCTTCCCGGGGGCAGATTCGGCTGGTCGCCTTACGCGCGGGGAGGTTGGTCTCCCTATACCAATGGCCATTGGGACTGGTACCCGGGATTCGGCTGGACGTGGATTTCCGGCGAACCCTGGGGATGGGTAACGGACCACTGCGGTCTTTGGGATTTCGACGACAGCTTCGGCTGGTATTGGATGAACCCGCTGTTCGGCTGTGGACTCTGGGAGGCTTCGCTGGTGAATTGGTACATGGGACCGGGATGGATCGGCTGGGCGCCGATGGGCCCGGGCCATCCCAAGCCGGTTCATCCCGGCGGCGGTCCGCCAAGGCCGCCGCGACCCGGCCCACCTCTCCGCCCAATCCTGGCCGCCCGGGAAATCGTCACGGTTCCGACCGCGGTGGTTCAAAATCGGCAGGTGATTACGCCTCAAATAGTGGACCGCGTTGCGTCCACGGCGGGGATGATGATTGAGCGCCCGCCGTTCGAACCGAGTCCGCGGCCTTTGAGCGCCGCAACTTCGCCGGCGCCAGCCGCGGGGACAACCGTCACGAGCAAAACTGCGGGCGCCGCGCCGAGGCCCGCATCCGTCCTGGTCGCCGGGTTGGGGCGAGGCTTCGCATGGCGCCACGCATCCGCACCTTCCACCATCCTGATGGGAGGCGATCCGGCAAAGGAGAGCTTGCTGCTGGCGCATCATGGTTTCCATTTCGGTCATCAACCCTTGCGTGCCGCTGAAGGTACAACCCTGGGAGGACATTACGCTGCGCATGGCTCGCCAGGTGAATTCCGCGGCAATGCGTTCGCTGGTGGCGGCACGAACGGTAGCGCGAGCGGAATGAGCAGTCGCGCGGGTGGCGCCATCGTATCGCACTCATCCGGCGGGTCCGGGGCCGCCATAGCCTCCCATGGATCAAGCGGAGGAGGCACCGGCGGTGGCGGCGGCAGCGTCTCCGGCGGAGGTGGCGGGCACTCCAGTGGAGGTGGTGGAGGAGGGGTCTCCGCTGGTGGTGGCTCCTCAGGCGGCGGAGGTGGCGGTGGTGGTGGCGGGCACCACTAACCCACTGTCGCACGGCGCTTGTTGATTGCTTACCTCCTCTTCAGGTCGTCGGGTCATGCGAATCACGGTTGATTCCGCATTCCGGTCAACCGTGGTTCTTTGTTTTATGGGCCCAGCACGAAAGCCCGCAGTGCATTGGCATGTCACGCGCCGGGACATGCGCAACCGCCTACCGCACCGGCGCCGGCAGCGTGTCGTGATAATTCGGATAGGGCGCGACGGGGTAAGTGGGAAGCGGATGCTGTTTCAGCAGATCGAGAACCACTTCCACGGCGCGCTCGAGTTGTGGGTCGTGACCTTGCCGCACGAGTTTGGGATCGAGCTCGACTTCGACGTCGGGTGAGATCCCGTGGTTCTCCACCTCCCACTGCCCCTTCAATCCATAAATGGCCCAGCGCGGCGCAGTAATCGAGCCGCCGTCGATAAGCTGTGGGTAGTTGCCGATTCCCACCAAGCCTCCCCAGGTGCGCGTTCCGACCAGCGGACCGACGCCGGCCTTGCGGAAGTACCAGGGCATGGCGTCGCCGCCCGAACCCGCGAATTCATTGATGATCATCGCCTTCGGGCCAAAGATGGCTTCCTCGGGTTCATTATAACTTTCACCCTCACGGGTCATGATCTGGCTCATCACCGGTCGGTGCAGATGATCGATGATGTAATCGGCCAACTGGCCGCCGCCATTGAAGCGTTCATCCAGCACCGCACCCTGCTTCCCCACCTGGGCGAAGTAGTAGCGATTGAAGTTGGTGTAACCGGCGCCGGCGGTATTGGGAAGATAGACGTATGCCAGCTTGCCGCCGCTGAGCTCGTCTACCTTGCGGCGGTTCCCTTCGATCCAGGCAAGGCCGCGCAGGCCGGTTTCGCTTTCCACCGGAACCACGGTCACCTCGCGCGAGCCTGAGCCGTCGGCATGGGGGCCAACCTTCAGCACGGTCTGCTTTCCCGCCGTCTCCTGGAAGTAGCTGTAGATTTCGTCGTTCGCGGTGAGGTCCCGCCCATTCACCGCCAGCAGGTATTCACCCTCCTTCACATTCACGCCGGGCTGGGTAAGCGGCGCGTGGAGCTGCGGGTTCCAATTCTCGCCATTGAGGATGCGCGCCAAGCGGTAGCGGCCGCTATCGATGGTGTAGTCGGCGCCGAGCAGGCCCACACTCACCACCGGGATGTCAGGATGCTTGCCGCCGCCGACGTACATATGTTGAACATTGATGTTGCTGAGCATTTCCGCCAGCAGATAGTTGAAATCAGCGCGGCTGGTGAGGCCGGCCACGAAGGGCGCGTAAACCTGCTCGGCTTTCTGGATGTCGAGGCCGTGGAAATGGGGGTCGTAGAAAAAGTCACGCTCAATTCGCCACACCTCGTGGTACATCTGTTTCCATTCTTCGCGAGGAACTACGTAGACTTCCATGGCCTCCGTTTTCAACATGCCTTTGCCGGCCTCGGGCGCTTTTTCCGCCGGGTTGATGAACCAGTGCTCACCCTGAAGGTAGAGAATCTTCTCTCCGTCAAAGGACAGATCGAACGCTTCCACGTTGTCCACCGTCTTTTCCGTCTTGCGAGTCTTCAACTCGAATCTTTGCACCGTGACGTGTCGCGGGCCCGGCTCGGTACTAACCAGGGGAACTTCCAGAAGATAAAGAACGCCTTCCTTCCCGGCAAACAGGCCGACGTAATTGCGGGCGGGAATGGGCATCGCCAGAATGCGCTGGCTGAGGCCGTCAAAATCGATTTGCACCTTGACGGGTTCGGGTTTCTTTCCCTCCTCCTTGGGCTTTTCCTTATCCGCGTCGGCGCCGGATTGGGGGGTCTTGCCGTCCTTCTTCGCTTCCGGAGGTTTTTCTTCGTCGCTTTCCGGAGCCAGGGGCGAAGGCAGATCCTTCTTCAGCACGGCGACATAGACGCTCCGGGTGACGGGATGAGCTTCGCTGGTCATATCCAGCCAGCCGGTGGTGAGTCCCATGTCGGTGCTGGCGGTGAAGTAGAGAGACTTCCCGTTCTTGTCGAAGACCGGGAAGAGGGCGTCGCTCATGCCGTCGGTCACTTGCGTGGCCTTTTGGCTTTCGAGCGAATAGACATAGACGGCGCGCATGTGATTCTCGAGTTGCAGCGTATAGGTCAGCCACTTGCTGTCGGGTGACCATTGCACATCGAATTGCTGGAGGGGCGAATCAAAGCGGTCCGTGCTCACCTTGACCGGCGAGGGGTGACCCAAGTCCACGTACCAGAGGTTCAGCCGCTTGTCACTGTACGCGATTTTCTTGCTGTCCGGCGACCAGATGGGCGCGTAGAAGAAAGACGGCGGCTTGCCCAAGTCGATCTTGGTAACCGTTCCCAGGCCGTTCTGGGCGCGGACGTGGAGAGCGTATTCCCCCGACTCATCCGAAAAATAGGCGATAGACTTGCCGTCCGGCGACCAGGAAGGGTCGCGTTCCGCCACTCCCGGCGTATTGGTGACGTTGCGCACATCGCCTTTTTCCGCGGGTACGGTGAGGATTTCACCATGCGCTTCAAAGACGGCGCGAGCGCCGGTGGGAGAAATGCGCGCGCTCACCATCTGGTGCGTGGTGATCTTCTCGAATCGCGGGCGGACCTGTGGCATGTCGCCTGCCACGCCAATGGGCACCTCGTGCGACTTGCCGGAATGCAGATCGTAAATATGAATCGAACCGAATTGCTCGTAAACAATTCCGCCCGGGCCGGCCGAGGCGGACTTCAGATCGAAGCCGTCATTCTTGAAGAGGGCCTTCACTTGTTGGGTTTTGGTATCGAAAGAAAACAGCGTGACCGGGCCCTCGCGATCGGAGAGGAAATAAATGCGATCGCCAATCCACATGGGGTCAAAATCGTTGGAGCCTTCGCGCGGAATGCGCGTGACGCTGGAATCGGCGAGATCGGCGATCCAGATGCGCGCGGCCTTGCCACCGCGATAGTGCTTGATGGCGACGTAGGCATCGATGGCGCCGAGACGCCGGTTCCAGGTCGGCACGTAGGCAAGGTGGGTTCCGTCGGGAGAGTACGAGCCTTCTACCCCCATGGGCAAGGGAAGTGGCGTGGGGAAACCGCCCGTGGCAGGGACGGTGTAAAGCCTCTCAAAGCGCGAATAGCTGCCGCGCGTGGTGCGAAACAGGATACTCCGGCCGTCGTTCGTCCAACCCACCGCCACATCGGAGTCGGGATGGTAGGTGAGGCGGCGCGGCTCACCGCCGGTGGCGGCCACCACAAAAACGTCATCGTTCCCATCGTAATTGCCCGTATAGGCGACCATGCTTCCATCCGGCGAGAAAATCGGATGGCTCAGGACTCCGGTGCCGGTCACTAGGCGCTGGGCGTCGCCGCCGGCGCGATTGACAATCCAGATGTCGCCGCCGAAGGCGAAAGCAATCTGGGTCTTGCTGAGCGAGGGGCTTTGCAGCAGCAACGGCCCGGAATCCGCCGCGAAAGTGATAATGGAAGCGAAAAGCACGGAAAGCATTGCCAGCAGTATTCGACGCATAGATTCTCCAGAGTTGAGAAGTGCAATCCTTTGAGGCGCCATGGATACCAAAACCCAATCAATTCGAGATGCGGGATTATCCCAGATTTCCTTCCCAGACTCTACCTACTAACGTTGCGCTGTCCCACCAAATTAAGAAGTCAGTGTAGCGCGACCTGCTTTTGTAGGTCCGCGGCTTTTCGTTGCCAATCGGAGAAGAGCTTCGCGCTAATTTATCGCTTAATGTGTGCATTTTCGGATAACAAACCCGGTGGATTGGTGCCGATTATCGCTGAATTGAGGCATTTCCGTGCAAAAGCCGTGTTTTTCTACGGACATTTTGTCATCGTCGCCTGTGTTTTCATATACATCCCCGGAGGTTCCTTCATTTTTAACATCTCTAAGGGTCAGCGCCCCGTTCCTGACCTTGACCGGCGCCTGCGTGAGCCGCTACAATTGGCGCCGGCTGGAATTTTCCATTCCTTGCATGAACAACGCATTGCCGTCCCCCCGGAACCTGGCACCTGAATTCCGACCTGCGGATTTCGTAGGCTGGACGGGTAGAGGTTCGAAAGGGAGGGAGACTTGCGCACGGACATGACAACACCTCATTATAACACTCTATAGTTTACCAGCATACGCTATTAAAGTCAAGCGAAATAAACGATCTGGAGCCTACAAAATGTCGCTGTGGGAAGGGAGGGAAGTAGAAAGCAGGTGGCAAGTAGGGGTGGAAGTCTGGCTCCTTGACTCGCAGGCCAAAACCGTAGAGGTGCTGAAACTCCAAGGGAATAAGTATCGCGTGGAAGCCTTGCTCGCGGGGGACCAGGTCCTAACCTCCAACCTCTTTCCCGGCTGGCGATTGCCCCTTCGTGACCTCTTTGATTTTCGTGGTCGGTTCTAGAAACCAGTCGTCAGTTGTCAGTCATCAGTAAGAGCCACTCTGCAATGCAATACCGTAAATTCTTGTTTTCTTAGCAAACAATTTAGGCATCTCGTAGGGGCTTGCCCTGCCTTCGTTCTATACCACATACAAACTACGAGGGCAGGGCAAGCCCAGCCCCTACGAGATGGGTTTGGTTGCGTGCAGCCTCCAGGCCACCCCGCGCAGGCCCTTTACTGACGACTGAAAACTGATGACTGATGACCTTTGTCGCCCTCACGGCAGCGGCGGCAGCACCGGATGGAAATCCGGGTACGCGGGCCGCACGTATTCGGGCATGGGATGTTCCTTGAGCAACTGCATCACCGTTTCGACGGCCTTCTCGAGTTGGGGGTCGTGCCCTTCGCGCACCAGTTTCGGGTCCATCATCACTTCGATATCGGGCGCGATGCCGTGGTTTTCCACCTCCCAATCCCCCTTGAGGCCGTAAATCGCATCGCGCGGGGCCATCACGTATCCATTGTCGAGGAGCGTGGGATACCCACCGATGCCGATCAGTCCTCCCCAGGTGCGCTCGCCCACAATGGGACCAATGCCGAGCTTGCGAAAATACCAGGGCAGGGCATCGCCCCCGGAACCCGCGAATTGATTGACGATCATCACCTTGGGGCCGTAGATGGCGCCCGTCGGTGAGGAAGCATCCTTGCCTTCGCGGGTTGTGATCCTGCTCAAGATCGGCCGGCGAAGGTAATCGACAATGAAGTCGGCGAGAAAGCCGCCGTGATTGAACCGTTCGTCGACGATCGCGGCATCTTTCCCCACCTGCGCAAAGAAATAGCGATTGAAATTCGTGTAGCCTTCCACGCCTGTATCCGGCACATAAACATAGCCAACCCGTCCGCCGGTCATTTGATCTACCTTGCGCCGGTTGCCCTCGACCCAGGCGAGGTTGCGCAGGTTATCTTCGCTATCGACCGGCACGACGGTGACCTCGCGGGAACCGGTGCCATCGGCATTGGGCCCCACCTTGAGTACCGTCTGCTGGCCGGCGGTCTCCAGGAAGAAACTGTAGACGTCGTCAGTGCCGTGCACGTCGCGGCCATTCACCGCCAGCAGGTAATCGCCTTCCTTCACGTCCACACCCGGCTGGGTGAGGGGCGCCTGGAGTTTGGGATTCCAATTCTCGCCGTCGTAGATGCGCGCAAAGCGATAGCGGCCGTTTTCTATTTTGTAGTCAGCCCCCAGCAATCCCACCTTGACTTTGGGAATTTCCGGCTGCGTGCCGCCTCCCACCCACATGTGACCGACCGACATGTAGCTGAGCATTTCGTGGAACAGGTAGGTCAGGTCCGAGCGGCTGGTGATGTTGTTGAGAAAAGGCGCAAAGGTCTTCTCCGCCTGCTGCAAATCGAGGCCGTGGTAGTGGGGATCACAGAAGAAATCGCGCTCGATCCGCCAGACCTCATGATAGATCTGTTTCCACTCGGCGCGGGGGTCTACATGAACTTCCATGTCCGCAGTCTTCAAGTTGCCCTTGCCTGCTTCGGGAGGCTTCTCGGTGGGGTTGATAAACCACGTTTTGCCCTGCTGGTAAAGCATCTTCTCGCCGTTGGAAGAGACCGCAAACGCCGAGATGCCCTCCACCAGTTTGTCGGTCTTGCGCTCCTTAAAGGTGAACTTGGAGGCGGCAAGGACAGGCGGGCCATCGAAGGGAATCGTGGGCGGCCCCTCCTCCAGAATGATCTCGCCTTCCTTCCCGGCGGCGAGCCCGAAATAGTTCTTGGCGGGGATGGGCATGGCCAGGATGCGCTGGCCGATCCTGTCAAAGTCAATCTCCACTTTGGGCGGTTCCTTGGGCTTCTCTTTGTCCTTCGACTCCGCGGATTCCTTGGACTTGTCGGCGCTCGCCGTTTCACCCGCCGCGCCCTTGGTGGCTTCGGCCCCTTCTTTCTTTTTTTCCTCGGCGGGTTTTTCTTCGTCGCTCTCGGGCGCCAGGGGCGAGGCCACGCCCTTCTTGAGGACTACGACGTAAACGGATCGCGTAACGGGGCGGTCAATCGCCGACATGTCGCCGGCCGCCACCAATCCGATGTCGGTGCTGGCGGTAAAGTAGAGGTATTTGCCGCCTTTGTCGAAGTCGGGGAAGAGCGCGTCGCTCATGCCGTCGGTGATCTGCGTGGCTTTTCCGGTGTCGAGCGAATAAACGAACACCGCGTGCATGTGGTTATCAAGTTGTTTGCAATAGGCCAACCACTTGCTGTCCGGCGACCACACCGTGTTGAACGTCGGGCCTTCGAACAGGTCCGTGTCGACGAGCACAGGTGTTTTCTTCTCCAGGTCCACGTACCACACATTCAACCTTTTGTCGGAATAAGTGATTTTCTTGCTGTCCGGCGACCACGTGGGCGAATAGAAGAATGAAGGAGGCTTGCCCAGGTCGATCTTGGTGACCCTGCCCAGGCCGGTCTGCGCGCTTATGTGCAGGGCGTATTCACCGGATTCGTCGGAGAAGTAAGCGATGGATTTGCCGTCGGGCGACCATGCGGGATCACGATCGGCGACCGTGGGGGATTGGGTGATGTTGCGGACATCGCCTTTTTCCGCGGGGACCGTGAAGATTTCGCCATGCGCCTCGAACACCGCCCGCGCACCGGTGGGAGATATCTGCGCGTTCTGAATCTGTTTTTCGACCTTCTCAAAATGCGGCCGGACCTGCGGCATATCGCCGCTCACCGTGATGTTCACCCGCTTGGTCTTGCCGGAATGCAGGTCGTAGAGAAAAATGGCGCCGAACTGGTCGTAGACAATGGCGCCCGGCCCCGCCGAGGCATGTTTGATGTCGAACCCCTCGTTCTTGATGAGTTGCTTGACCTGCTGCGACTTGGGGTCGTATTCGAAAAGAGTTGCGGGGCCATTGCGGTCGGAGAGAAAGTAAACCTTGTCGCCAATCCAAAGCGGATTCCGGTCATTGGAGTTGTCGCGCGGCACCTTCACGATGCTGGAGTCGCTGAGGTCGGCGATCCAGATGGGCGTGGTCTGCCCGCCGCGATAGCCCTTCCACTCGGGCTCCCATTGGAAGTAGGGCGAATAGGCAAGGTGGGAACCATCGGGAGAATAGGCGCCATCCTGGGCCATGGGGAAAGGAAGCGCCGTGGGGAAGCCGCCCTCCACCGAAACGGTGAAAAGCTGGTTCGGGTCCGAGTAGCTGAGACGATGGGAGCCGAAGAGAACCGATTTGCCATCGGGAGTCCAACTGACGGCCCAGTCCGGGCCCGGGTGGAAAGTCAAGCGGCGAGGTTCACCCCCCGAGGCGGGGACCACGTGCACGTCGAGATTGCCCTCGTAATCACCGGTGTACGCGACCATCGAGCCATCCGGCGAAAAGTGCGGATCGTTCAGCAGTCCGGTGCCGGTCACCAGGCGCTGGGCGTCGCCGCCGGCGCGACTGACAATCCAGATGTCTCCGCCGAAGGCGAAAGCAATCTGGGTCTTGCTGAGCGTGGGGCTTTGCAACAGCAACGGCCCCGAATCCGCCGAGAACGTCAGGGCAGAGGCGAAAAGCACGGAAAGGCATGCCAGCATTATGCGACGCATAAGTTCTCCAGAGTTGAGCAGTGAGATCTTTTGAGGCAGCATCAATACCAAAACCCAAGCGCCATGGGAAGCGGAGATTATCTCAGATTTCCTTCTCGGACTCCACCTATTAACGGCTATTGGCCTCGGCGCGAGTGCCGTAGCGGCGAGTTTACCTCGCCAAACGGCGGCGTAAACCGCCTCTACATCAAACCGCACCACTACTGAAACTTGTGTACAATGCGGGTCACCATCGCTGTCAGAAAGGGAGGATTGCGATGAAATCAAAGCTCCGAACTCCTGCCGGTCGAATCGTTGCCGCCATGCATTATCACGACTTCCACTGAAAAGGGGGATGTTTTATGACTCATAACCACGAATTCGTATACTCAGACACCGAGGATGAACCTGCCGTTACCAGCACGAATGGACAGGCAATTGAACGTTCTCGGGAGCGCCCGACCCGCCGCAGGATGCTGAAATCGTTGGCGGCGTTCGCTGTTGCTGGCGCTCTGCCCTCTGCGCTGGCAGGGGCGAGTGCGCTGGCCAAAAGTGGATTCGAGGAAGGGCGGGGCGAAACCCCGGCGCCGGTCAAGAATCCCGCCTGGTTCGGCTTCAACCTGCTGGAGTACTTTTCCACGGACCCGGACTGGATGAAGTACTTTCCTTACAAGAATGATGGGATGTTTCAGGAAGACGATTTCCGCTGGATGCGCGATTGGGGTTTCAACTTTGTCCGGCTGCCCATGGATTACCGGTTCTGGACCGATCCGAACGATCTGATGAAGATTAACGAGAAGCCGGTTGAACCCATCGACCGCGCCATCCGCCTGGGCGAAAAGTATGGGATACACGTTAATATCTGTCTGCACCGGGCGCCGGGAGAGTGCATTCTGGATGGCATGAATGAGTCCCTGACAGGCATCCACATCACCGAGGAAAAGACCAGCGTCTATGACGACCCACACACGCTGGAAGCATTTGTTTATCAATGGATCTTCTTCGCCGAGCGTTACCGGGGCACTCCCAGCGAGCGCCTCAGCTTCAATCTGGTGAACGAACCCATGGTCAGGCCCACCCCGGCTGAAACCGCCGAACTCAAATCCCACAAATCCGATGACGGCTTCAGCCGCGAGCTCAGCGAGCGGCATGAACACCAATACGTGCGCATTGCTCGAGCCGCCATTGACGGCATCCGCGCGCACGACCCGCAGCGCCGGATTATCACCGACGGGTACCTGGGCGGAGATGCGGCCATTCCCGATCTCATCGACACCGGTATCCTTCAAAGCTGCCACACTTATTACCCGGTGCAATTAACCCACTATCAATGCGAGTGGGCCCGAGGCTTTGTTACCAGTGACACGCCACTGCCGACTTGGCCGCTCAAGAATCGCGCGGGGCACGTCATCGACCGAGCCGCGCTCGCCACCCGGTTCCTGCCCTGGCGGGAGTTGAACCAACGTGGGATTCCCATCCACTTTGGGGAAATGGGCGCCTATAAGCACACCCCTCCGAATGTCGTGCTGGCCTGGTTTGACGACACGCTGGACGTGCTCAATGACTTGCACACCGGGTGGGCGCTATGGAACTTCCGCGGACCCTTTGGAATCCTGGACACGGAGCGCCCCGGAACCAAATTCGAAGACTGGCACGGCCACCAACTCGACCGGCCGCTTCTGAGTTTGCTCCAAAAAAGGATGAAAATTTAAGGGCGCGATGCTCACGTGTTCACGGGATTTAACTCCAGGTTCATATAAACCGGCAACAAACTTCACGAGGGAAGGGTTATCCTCAAGAATCTGGTTGTTGGGCGGGAGTTTAGCCCGGGCGTGTGTAAGTTCCGTCCATGCCCAAGTGAGTCACGAACAAATACCAGCAAGTATTGACCCTCTGAGATTAGAATTAAGAGTCCGTTACAATAATCTGGAGGCTTCCAAATGCAGGTGAATCCTAAGGCTGGCAAACTCGCCGAGGCGAGTGACTTAGTCAATATCCCAAAGCTCATCACGGCTTACTTTAGTGAGCACCCCGATCCTTCGATAAGAGAGCAGCGCGTGGCTTTTGGCACCTCGGGCCACCGGGGGTCAGCGTTCAGGTGCAGCTTCAACGAAGATCACATTCTGGCCATCTCCCAAGCGATCTGCGAATACCGGAAACTGCAAAAGATTGAAGGCCCTCTCTTCATCGGCAAGGACACGCATGCGCTTTCGGAGTGTGGTTTTGTGACCGCACTGGAAGTGCTGGCCGCCAATGGCGTTCACGTGATGGTGGACGCCGCCGGGGGGTATACTCCCACGCCGACCGTTTCCCACGCCATTTTGAATTTCAATCGCCCGCGGCCTGCGGGCCTTGCCGATGGAATTGTGATCACGCCTTCGCACAATCCCCCTGACGATGGAGGCTTCAAGTACGACCCCCCGCATGGCGGACCGGCGGACACGGGCGTAACTGAATGGATCGAGCAGCGCGCCAACAAAATTCTGGAGGATAACCTCCGGGAAGTTCAGCGCGTGCCTTACTCGCGAGCGCGGTCAGCGGAAACAACCCATCTCCATGATTACGTCGGCGCCTACGTGAAGGACCTTGAAGCCGTGGTCGATTTGGCGGCCATTCAAAGTGCCGGAGTGAAAATCGGAGTTGACCCCCTGGGAGGCGCCAGCGTCGATTATTGGGGACCGATTCGCGACAGCTACCATCTTAACCTGACCGTCGTCAACGAGTTGGTTGACCCGACGTTCCGCTTCATGACCATCGATTGGGATGGGAAAATCCGCATGGACTGCTCCTCGCGATTCGCCATGGCGAGCCTGATCGCGCGGAAGGGAAGCTTCGACGTAGCCTTTGCCAACGATACCGATGCCGACCGCCATGGGATTGTGACGCGCGAGGGAGGGCTGATGAATCCGAACCAGTACCTCGCCGTGGCCATCGATTATCTCTTTCCCAACCGCAAGGGTTGGCCTGCCACCGCGGCGGTCGGCAAGACGGTGGTCAGCAGCAGCATGATTGACCGTGTCGCCCAGCGCTTGGGGCGGAAGCTTGTGGAAGTGCCGGTCGGATTCAAGTGGTTTGTCGAAGGCCTTTTGAATGGTGCGCTGGGCTTTGGGGGGGAGGAGAGCGCCGGTGCGTCGTTCCTTCGCTCCAACGGAGGAGTTTGGACCAGCGATAAAGATGGCCTCATCATGGGCTTGCTGGCTGCCGAAATAATAGCTAAGACCGGACGCGACCCGGCCGAGCATTATCGCGCCCTGACGAACAAGTTTGGCGAAATGGTGTACGAGCGCACCGACACGCCCGCCACTCCGGAAGAAAAGGCAGCGCTCGAGAAGTTGTCACCCCTCCAGGTGCGGGATGTGGAGGTGGCAGGCGAAAAGATCGTGGCGAAGTTTGCCGATGCTCCCGGCAATGGCGCAGCAATTGGCGGGATTAAGGTTGTCACCGAACACGGATGGTTCGCCGCCCGGCCCTCCGGGACTGAGGATGTGTACAAGTTCTATGCCGAAAGTATGAACGGGATCGAGCACCTGCACCGAATCCAGGAAGAAGGACGCGCTCTGATCGCGAGAGCGCTGGGAACGCCGGCAGCAGATTAGGCGCGGGAAGCCAGGGAGTGACGAAAATCGAAATGCGAACATGAATACTCGCCCCGTCCGCCGTTCCCGCGAGATGAGGAACGGGGGGCCGTCTGGGCTTTGGCATTCGCGCGGGTAAGCTTGCTCGCGTCGAATTTCGAGTTTCGATTTTGGGCAGGGAGGGAAGAATGGAATCCGAAGCAAAGGTCGTGAGTCCCGCAACCGCAAGCGATGACGCAAGAAATTCAGTGCAAGAATTGCGCAATTCCTTCGAGCACCACCTGCGCCGCACGCTCGCCAAGGATCGCTACACCGCCACCACTCGCGACCGCTATTACGCTTTTGCTCTCGCCGTGCGCGACCGCCTTATTGAGCGCTGGATTGCCACCCAGCAAACGCACCACAACCGGCATGTCAAAAGGGTTTACTACCTGTCGCTGGAGTTCCTGATCGGCCGCTCGCTTGAACATAATGTCATGAACCTTCGCCTCGAGGATGCTTGCCGCCAGGCGGTTTCGGATGTGGGGCTCAATTGGGACGATCTCCTCGAACAGGAAGTCGATGCGGGCCTGGGCAATGGGGGATTAGGACGTTTGGCGGCTTGCTTTCAGGACTCGCTGGCCACTCTCGACCTTCCCTCGTTCGGATACGGCCTGCGCTACGACTTTGGCATCTTCAACCAGCGCATCGTGAACGGTTACCAGGTGGAGGTGCCGGATGAATGGTTGAAGCTCGGCTATCCCTGGGAGATTTCCCATCCGGAATATTCCTTCCCCGTGCAGTTTGAAGGCCGTGTCGAATCCCGACCCGGACCCAATGGCTCAGAATGGCACTGGGTGGATGCCAAGCCGGTGGTGGGCATGCCCTATGACCTTCCCATGGTAGGGTATGGCGGGCACACGGTGAACACCCTCCGCCTCTGGTCGGCGAAGGCGGCGGCCGAATTCGACTTGGATGATTTCAATCGCGGTTCGTATGTGGACGCGGTGGCTAACAAAGTGCTGGCGGAGAATCTCACCAAAGTCCTCTACCCCAATGACAACGTGTTCGAAGGAAAGGAACTGCGCCTGAAACAGCAGTACTTTTTCGTATCTTGCTCCATTCAGGACATCCTGCGGCGCTTCAAGACCGACGATAAAGATTGGGAAGAATTTCCCCGCAAAGCCTTTATTCAGATGAACGACACGCACCCCTCGCTGGTCATTCCGGAGCTGATGCGGCTGCTGATCGATCGCGAGGGATTGGGCTGGGATCAGGCTTGGCAAATCACCACGGCATCCACCGGCTACACCAATCATACCATTCTGCCGGAGGCGCTGGAGAAATGGCCGGTCAAGATGTTCGGACGCTTGCTCCCCCGGCATTTGCAAATCATCTACGAAATCAACGCCCGGTTTATGCGGAATGTCGCCACCCGGTGGCCCTTGGAGGATGACCGCCTCAGTCGCATGAGCATCATCGATGAGGCGGGAGACAAATACGTGCGCATGGCTCACTTGGCCATCGTGGGCTCCTCTTCGGTGAACGGCGTCGCCAAGCTTCACACCGAGCTACTCAAGAAGGAGGTTTTGCGGGACTTTGCGGAGTTATGGCCGGAGAAATTCAACAACAAAACCAACGGGATCACCCCCCGGCGCTGGCTCCTCAGCGCCAATCCGGCTCTTGCCCATCTGATTACTGAGTATATCGGCGACCAATGGATTACCGACTTGGATCAGCTTCGGAAGTTGGAACCGTTGGTGGATGATCCGGTTTTTCGGCAAAGATTCCGTGCCGCAAAGCAGCAAAACAAGGAGCTGCTGGCCCGGCTCATCGCCCGTGAAACCGGGATCAACGTTTCGCCCCATTCGTTGTTTGATGTCCAAGTCAAACGGCTGCACGAGTACAAACGCCAACTGCTGCTGGCTTTCTATATCATCATCCTCTACAACCGCCTGAAGAAGAATCCGGGCCTGGATATTGTTCCCCGCACGTTCATTTTTGGGGCCAAGGCGGCGCCGGGCTATTTCATGGCCAAGCTCATTATCAAGCTGATCCACCAGGTCGCGGAAGTTGTTAACGGGGATCCTCAGGTTCGCGACAAGATGAAGGTGGTGTTTCTGCCGAATTACCGGGTATCCTTGGCGGAGAGAATTATCCCTGCCGCAGATCTGAGCGAGCAGATCTCCCTGGCCGGAACGGAGGCTTCCGGGACCGGCAACATGAAGATGCAGCTCAACGGGGCGGTAACCATCGGCACCCTCGATGGGGCCAATGTTGAGATCATGGAGGAGGTTGGGGAGGAGAATATCTTCATCTTCGGCATACAGAGCGAAGAGGTTGAGCAACGCCGTGGCAGTTACAATCCCTGGGATATTTACAACAGCGACGAAGAGATTGGGCGCGCTTTCACCCTGATCGAAAAGGAATTTTTCAGCCTTTTGGAGCCGGGGATTTTCAAGCCACTCGTCCAATCGCTGCTCGAGGGTGGCGACCATTACATGCTGTTGGCTGACATGCGCGACTACATCCAAACGCAGGAGCGGGTCGACGCTGCGTATCGGGACCACGAGGTTTGGGACCGAATGTCCATTCTCAACGTGGCCCGCGCCGGAAAGTTCTCCTCGGATCGCGCCATCAAGGAGTACGCATCCGAAATCTGGCACGTGGTACCCTGCGATGGCGTGAAGTTGGCAACGCAGGACTAAAGGAAAGGCCTTTCCAAAGCATGTGGCACCACCGCATTCTTACTGTTTTGCTAGTTCCGGTTCTTGCCGCTAGCCTGCCTTTCGGGGCGGTCGCTGGCGCCCAAGCGGGTTAAGACACCGCTGATCAAGCCGCCATTCAGGAAGCCGCCAGTTGGATCGGGCACGAGGACAAGGTTGAAACTGAATATCATTACGTAATGACCTGCAAATTGCGTTTGCTGCTTTTCTGGGCCGGGAGTGACGACGTGGGCGGTGGGTACGTTCGCGTTGGGAAGGCGTCAGGGGATGAGCGCCAGCAGATGATCCAGGTCCTTTTTGGATCAGACCCCGCCAAGGCGCCGCTGGCCATCAACCGCTGGGGCGCCGGGACGGAAGTCCTGCGCGGTGCTGACTCCGGTCAGCCGGTGGCGAGCGCCTTCTTTGGCTTTATGAAATCGTCGAAGGGTCAATCGGTGCTCGCGATGAAAAGTGAGCTTTCCAAGGAGAAGGCCAACGGGACCCACCTTTTTGAGGGCATTATCAGTCGGGTGGACGACGACCGGGCACTTTCTACCACTGTTCCCTATAGCTCGAACCGGGATTTTGATGTGCACCAATACGCGGAGGCGGAAAAAGCGACCTTGCAACAACTGGAGAGTAATCCCTCTCGCCACATCCGGAGTCTGGACAGCGCGGCGCGGCGGGCGTGTCCACGCGCCGGGGAGTTTCTGTCCACGACTTTCCAATTGATCGACGACGCAGTGGCTGGCCACCCCACGCCCGACTCGCTTTGCTATATTTACAATGCCCACCACTATAAAGCAACGTTGCTGAGCGTTCATCCCGTCGAGGGAAAAAAGGTACATGTGACTTTCCGCAAGAACGGCGGGGCCCTCGACCAGACTTATCGCCATCTCCGGGAAGCGCACTTTGAGGTGGTGAACGACGACACAGGAACCAAGTCGTCATTTGATATCCTGTTGGGCACCGAGGGAAACCTGCGCGGCGCTCCCATCCAGATTACTTACATCCCCAACTGGTGGTTCCAAATCATTCTCAACCTCGCGCCGGCCTCACCGCAACCCATCGGCACCGTGACATCTCCGCCGTAGCCGGTTGAACATGGAGGTGAGGATCCGTATGGTTCCCGAGAGCACAGGGGGGAAACCTCGACAGTGGGAAGCGGCATGACCAGGAGAAGCTTCTTGCAACAGGCAGGAGCCGTGGCTAGGCGGCCCTGCACAAAGAGCTCGCATCAACAAAGACTCCCTCCTGTGGCTGGGCTTCAAAATGTAATGGGACGTTGAACAGGCTGGAGCCGACGACCAGATTTGAACTGGTGACCCTCGGTTTACGAAACCGATGAAGGCTTTTAAAGGACACTCAAACCATTGAATTTACAGGACCGCCGAGCCCGACAACTAGGCGGAAAATGGTTCTTTTGGCGCTTATCTATGACCCAAGCTGTGACTCAACTCTCTCAGAAGAATCCGGCCGAGGTTCTGCTGACGGCGCTAGCTCAAGACAGACTCGAAGCCCGTGTCGCAGAGGCTCTCCCCTGGGTTGCGATGCACTACGCTCCTCTTTCGGCTACTTCCAGAGCGAGACTGACAACGAATCCCAAACGATTTTGGAGGTTTAATTTCCTCGCCTGCTCGACCAACCATTTCGATCCACTGTGATCCTCGACCACATCAACACCAAACCCCGCACTGTGGGGCACAACAATATTACCCGCTGCCAATCCTGCGCGTAAAGGGGGCACGTCCGCAGCGGAGATAGCCTCTCGATCTCGATCGAGGGCCCTCGCAAGTACATATGCTGGGCCGGATGCACGAGAGACATGATTCGGGCGGCGGTGAGCTGCCCGCAACCAGTCCAACATGCCTTAACGGGCAAAAGAAGGAGGCATCGAATGTCGAAATATAGTGTCAATCAGACGGTCTTGCGCGAAGAGAAATATCTCGTGGAGGCTCTGAAAGAGATGGGCTACCGCGTCGAGGTCCACGCCGAGGGCGTACCCTTGAACTCTTACTACTCCGACCAAGAGGCAAAAATCGCGAACATTATTATCCGCCGGGACTAACTGCGGGGGGCTTACGGTGATGTCGGGTTTGTGCGCCAGCCGGACGGGCAGCTTGCCATGATCAAGGACGAACTCGACGAGTACCGCGGCTACGGCGCCAGATGGCTTGGCCGCGTCCAGCAGCTCTACAAAGAGAAGCAGACCTTGGCCATGGCGCGGGCGAAAGGTTACACGCTGAAAAGTCGCGAGGTGATTGAGACCTCGCAAGGTGAGCAGGTGCGACTCCAGTTTGTCGCGCGGAGGTAGGCCACGATGCAAGAGAAAACGATTACGATCACCATTGACGAGCAAGGAATTTCCACCCTCGATCTGGAGGGCTTTGCAGGACAAGGCTGCGAGAAGGTCTTTGATGACATCCGTGGCGGGGACATCGTGAAAGTGGAGCGGAAGAAGCCTGTCTATTATTCCGGCCAGCAGATCGAGCGAGAAAAGAGCCGACGCTGAAGGAGGTCCGACATGCTGCTTCATGCGTTGATTCCCGCCAGCCGTGCTAATGGACCAGGCATCCGCACCGTGGTGTTTTTCCAGGGTTGTTCAATCGGTTGTCCAAAGTGCTGGAACCCTTCGACACATCAGTTTCTCGGCACGGAAGTCACGGTTGATGCCGCAGTTCAGGAAGTGCTGCGGGCGCACCGAGAACATACGTTAGAAGGTGTGACCTTGTCCGGTGGCGAGCCCATGCAGCAAGGGGACGATCTGCTGCGATTGATTCAACGCCTGCGTCAGCAAGCCTCAGAGCTAAGCTTCGGCATGTTCAGCGGGTATGCGGAACACGAACTCGCCAAAGGTCATTATTGGGTCTGGGGCGATCGTTCTTTTGAACCGCGCCGGAAACGTCTCTGGCACGAAATCCGTGCGCGCCTCGACTTCGCCATCCTCGGGCGTTTCAATCAGGCTCAGCCCAGCAGTTTGCCGCTGCGCACAAGTCGCAATCAGGTTCTGCGGCTGTTCAGCGGCCGTTATACCCCTGCCGATTTCACTGAAGAGCTGATTGAGGTCAATATTCACGAAGGCGGCCGAGCGGAAGTCACGGGATTCCCGATCCTTGGCCTTCCCTGGTAGAACCCTCCTCGGCTTGCCTCGTTACTTTCCCCTTTTTAAAAGTCCCTCCCGAAAGGAGACCTGACATGATTCGGTCTATGGAAGAGTTTCGGTCGGCGTTCCATGCCGCGCGGTGTGTCTCGACGCCGCTGGTGTCGGTACGCACGGCCGATCCGGCAAGCACAACGCAATTCGTCATCGAGACTCTCAAGCAAGGCCGCAAGGTTTCCCCGCTCCTTGGATGGGACGTGGTCCGTGGCCTCTATGCAATCGGCCGGGATAGCGGCGAGGAATTGGCGCACGTGCTGGGCGAACGTCAGGCTGCGACGATAGGGCTGGTCGACGCGCTGTTTTTGGCACAGCAACTGTGCGATGACGGGATCTCGCTCTATTCGAACGGTCACCGCTTCTGGTACGACCCCGGGGTGATGCAAGGGATCTGGGACCTGCGCGACCCCTTCAAAGCGACGGGGCGGATGCTGGTATTGTTGGCAGCGCCCGGCGCGACGATGCCAGCGGAATTGGGTCAGGACGTCCTGGTTCTTGACGAGCCTCTCCCCTCGACTACTCACCTGGAGCAAATCGTAGGGGAGACTTTCAACGCAGCCGAGTTGCATGAGCCCGAGCGCCCGGTGATCGATAGGGCGGTCGATGCCCTCGTCGGCTTGGCCGCTTTCCCGGCAGAACAGGCACTGGCAATGTCGCTGGTTAAGCGCGAACTCTACACCGCAGACCTCTGGGAGCGCAAACGCCAAATCATTGAGCAAACACCGGGCCTGTCGGTGTGGCGGGGCGGCGAGACCTTTGAAGATATTGGCGGAGTCCAAAACGTAAAGGACTTTTTACTGGCAGTCCTTCGAGGGATTGATCCTCCCCGAGTCATCGTGTTCATTGATGAGATCGAGAAGGCATTTGCAGGGACCGGCACTTACCATTCTGGCGTAAAGACGGAAATGACGGGGACGATCCTGAGCTACATGCAGGACCGTGAGGCCGATGGTAGCGTCTTTATTGGTCCACCAGGAAGCGCTAAAAGCGTGACAGCAAAGGCTACGGGCGGTACAGCGGGAATTCCCACGATTGCCTTTGACTTGGCGGCCATGGAGAGTTCGCTGGTGGGAGCTTCGACCGAACGGCTGCGCACGGCGCTCCAGATCATCGACGCGGTTTCACAGGGGCGCATGCTCTTCATTGCGACTTGCAATTCCATCGCGAGCTTGCCACCCGAACTGCGTAGGCGCTTCACGCTGGGCACGTTCTTCTTCGACCTGCCAACAGCCGAGGAGCGCGGGACAATCTGGAAAATCTATCTCAAGAAGTGCGGCGTGTCGGGCGAGCTACCGAACGACGAAGGCTGGACGGGCGCGGAAATCAAAGAGTGCTGCCGGAAGGCGCACCGGTTGGGAATAACTCTCGCCCAGGCAGCGCGGTACATCGTGCCGGTTTCACGTTCCGCGGCTGAGCAGATAAAGGCGCTACGCCAGATGGCGTCCGGGAAGTTCATCAGCGCCTCCACGCCGGGCATCTACCGTTACGAGGAGCAATCCGCGGCGGTGGGGCGGCGCATCATGCGGGAGCTGGAGGGACCGCTTACCGTCATGCCACCCTCGAAATCGGAGGTCTGAATACCTCTTGCCAGACTATGCAGGGATTGCGAGGGAATTCCCTCGACCTTGCCCCATCACAGAACTTCTGGCAAGTCGAAATCCCGTCTGAACAATTTCCACTACACAAAGGAGGATGAAATGGCAACTGCATTACCAATCCTTGATATTCAGGAACCTGGCACAGACCTTGCCAAGAAAACGGTCTTCATCAAGGTTCACCTGGGCTTGCTGGGCAACAGTCGCAAGGTTAGTTCATCTCAGGTCGAAGTGGACGCCGAGCGCGACAAGGCCGTACAAGCGATGTCGGAGGCTTGTGCCGAAGTCCAGCAAGTCATGCGGGCTTCGCTGCTGGAATTGGTCAGTCACCTGCGCGACCGGCTGGCCGATCAGGCGGACGGAAAGGCGCAGCGTCTGCGGGAATCAACCCTGCAGAAGTTGCGTGATTTCCTGGGGACGTTCGACTTGCGCAACGTGGTGGACGACCAGGATTTGAAGGAACAGGTCGATAAGGCACGAGCCCTGCTGGAGGGCGTGAGCACGGATGCCTTGCGGAACATGCCGCTGATTCGCGCCCGGGTACGGGAGGGCATGGCAGAACTCGCCACTCAGATGGACGCGCTGGCTGGTGACCGCGTTAGTCGAAAATTCCGGTTCGCTGAAGAATGACTCTGAGAGACGACACACAAGATTCGATCCATCCAGGACAAAAAGGAGGCGCGTGACGGACGAGCAGGCTCGTTCCAGCCTGTGCGTCCCGCGGTACGCATTATGTTGAACAAGGCGATGTTAATTGGTTACGTGGGCGCCGACAGTGAGATGAAGTTCACCCCGGGCGGCATCCCGGTGACGAACTTCTCTTTGGCGGTGAATGAAACCTACAAGAATGGCGGCGGAGAGAAGAAGACCAGCACGCTCTGGATCCGCTGTGTCGCTTGGCGGCGATGGGCTGAAATTGCCGGCGAATTTGTGGGCAAGGGAAAATTCGTTTACGTTGAAGGAAGACTCCAGTTGCGGAATTACGAGGATCGCGAAGGCCGGAAGCACGATGTGACAGAAGTAGTCGTCACCACGCTCAGGTTCCTGGGGCCGTCAAAGAACGGGAACGGTGCGAAGGCCGCCGAATCCTCGAAGCCCTCGGATCCCGTCGATGAAAATGAGAGTCCTTTCAACGAGCCGGGAAGCGAGAGCACTGAGGAGCAGGACATCCCGTTCTAAAACGGGGTTTTGCGTACGTGTCCACTTTGAGGGAGTATTCCTCCTGTCTCTTTCATCCTTCCGCTTTTCTGTTCCGGCTCGCGAATCGCGTAGGCCGTAGGCCGGAGCGATTTGCGAGCCGGAACAGACCTCGCGTCGACACCCCACATACCCGCTTTTGCCCCAGAAGAGCGAGTGTCCACTTATCCCATCCAACATGGATCTAAAACGGGGAAGGTAACGTATCCAGATTTCACCGAACCGTTATTCCCTTGTGAGGATTCCGCTGGACACTGGGTTCCATGACCACTGCCGAGGCGAAAAAGGTTGCCACGCCCGCACCCTTCACGGTCCTCAACGTCGTGTTGGATTCGGGAGAACGTCTGCCGTGTCTTGTGGAGTCGGCGACTTGGATTCCAGTTCGGGTAGCGACCCGATGGGCCGTCCGTTACCGGCGTTATCGGGTTCAGGCATCAACGCTGGCGAACAACCTGCGAGTTTTGGCGCGTGTATACGGGTGGGCCCGGGATTGCGCGGGGCTCGATCTGGACGACCTTCTGACCCAGGGACAGATCCTCCGGAATCGGGAGATTGAATCTCTCGTGAACAGTCTCCGGGCGAAGGCCGATACCCATACCCTCGACACGGGAGCATTCGACCAGCACCTCGCGGTGGTCGAGGATTTCCTGAAGTGGTCACTGGACAGTGAAAACCGGGGTGGGCGCTGCGTCCTCTCACTCGAGCAGTTGACGGCGGAGCGGCAGCGGATGGAGGAGTTCTTCCGATCCTTCCGAGTTGGGGCACGCCCGTCAACCCGAATTGAGCCGTTGGAGGAAGCAGACATCGAAGCGATTCGCCGGGCTATTGGACCCAGGCGCGATTCCGGCGGCCACCTGTTATTTTCCAGTGTCTTTTCGTGTCACACCCAACTGCGTAATTGGCTGATGTTCGAGGTGGCTCTGGAACTCGGCATCCGACGCGGCGAACTTCTCAAGCTGAGGCTAGATTCTCTGCCCCGGGCTGCCGAAGAGGGCATTCGCATCCTCCGTCGTCCGGATGATCCTCACGACTCACGATCGAAGGAGCCAGCCGTGAAGACCGCAGAGCGAGTGATACCATCGTCGCGGGACCTGCGGAGAGCCGTACAGATGTATCTAACCTCCCCACCACCGCTGGGGCGCGTCTCCGGCAAAAGTTCTTATTTGTTCGTGACGCGCTCTGGCAACCCAGTCTCAATTGACACTGCCGACGACATTATTGCCGCGATCGGGCGGGTTAGCAACGTCACTCCCTTGTCTTGGCATCGGCTCCGTCACACGTGGGCGGAAAGGATGGCGGAACTATTCGCCGACCAGCCGAACGGGATGGATCGGCTGGTTTATCTGGGCGGGTGGAGCAACCCACTATCCGCAAGGCACTGCATCCGGCGGGCACTAGCCAAGCAAGCGGAAGAGGTCTTACGCGACTATCACCGTAAGCTCTATGAGGAGGCAGCGAATGCAGGGCACGGCTCATAGGGCTGTCGATCGCTGCGTTGATTTACCTTGCCTTCCAACGCAGGTCGTCTCCATGGACGGCCAGCTTGTCGACACTAGTACGGCGTGCTGGTGTTTCCGGGCGTCGTCGGACGGCGGCAAGGTAATTCCCATTCCCTGGGCACGACTCGACCAACCCGCCATACTGAGCGGCCGCGCCCGGTTCTTGGTAAAGCTGTTCATCGCCGACAAGATCTCGCGTAAGAAAGCGCGGACGATCGAGAATGACTTCCGAATGTTTCTGCGCCTTCAGGAATGGCTAGGTCCCGCACGACGATCACCCTTTGAGTGGGCGGACTTAACGGAAGGACTGGCACGCGCATTTTTGGCGCACGGCGTCGAGCACACTGCAGACAAAGGAAACGATTTCTCTCGGCTCCGTACGTTCTACCGTTGGGGAGTCGCTCGACAGCATCGCGATTTCGACCCCGCCATATTCCGCATTCTGCAATCCATCACGGCGGTGGGAAACTCCAAGGGACATTACGTGCGGTTCCGGGACCCGGTCAGAGGACCGTTCTCACCGGACGAACTCCTGTTAATCAGCAGGGCCGTGGCCGAAGGCCGAGGCACGAATAAGGACCGGGCTCTTGTGATGCTTCACCTGGAATTGGGCCATAACCCTAATGCCAGCGCACGGCTGCGCAACGAAGACCTCGTGCGGTATGAGACGAAGTCGGCAGTCGCTTACCAGTTGGAGGTACCGCGGGTAAAGAAGCGAACCCCGCAACGCGAAACGAAGAGTCGCCCCATCAGTACTGCCTTGGGCCGCTTGCTGGAGTGTATGCAACACGGTGTCCCCAAGGATCCCTTGTTGCATTGGCTTCCCTCCGAAAATCCAGAGGGAGGGATCAACCGCTCCATGAGGCGCTTTGCGAAGGCGACAAACCTGGTCTCAACGAGAACACAACGCCCGCTGGTAATCAATCCGAGACGTTTTCGTTTCTCCATCGCCACCCACATGGCCGAAGAAGGCGCCTCCGCGTTCCATATCGCCGAAGTCCTTGATCATACCGACACCCAAAACGTGATGGTGTATGTCGAGACGGTGTCGTCAATTGCCGACTCAGTCGCCAAGGCCACTGACGCAACATTGGCGCCGCTGGTTCGCAGGTTTCAAGGCAAAGTCGTTGATCCAAATGAAGCGGTGGCCTTTGAAGGCTTGCCCAATCAGCTCATCCCGGCGATTGCGCCTGATCTGGACATCTTTCATCTCAACGCTGGAGGTATTGGGTTGTGTGGCCGGGAAGTCCGGAAAGACGGCCCCTGCCGTTTGCTTCCACCCGTGAGTTGTTACCTGTGCCCTTCCTTCGCTGCTCTTCGGACCGGCCCTCACCAGCAGATGCTCGATTCCATCCAAAACTTTTTACATCTGAACCAGGGTACAAGCGACAGACGCATCCTGATGCAGTTGGAGGACGTTCGCCTCGCGATTCAGCAAGTATTGGAACAGCTCAGCCCGCCCGCGGGAAACAAAGGTGAGGAACCATGAACGCACTCGCCCTTCGACGAGGCAGCGCGGCCGCCGAACCCATCCGGACGCTGGTTGCAGCAGGCCGGGAGAAATTCACCGCCGATCTCGACCCTGACGCTTTCACCTTCGACGCTCCAGCCTGGGACATCAGCGGCTTAAAAGACCGAAGCACCAACAAGGCGACTCGAAGAGTCTACTTCACACGCTACGGTACAACGGATCAGGTGCTGCCGCCGCTCTACGCTGATGTGGTGAAGAGCTGGATCATCTTGGATCGACGTTCTGCCGGGAACATGGCCGGGAGGCTGAGTGCAGCACGCATTCTATGGGAAGCCGTCCTGCTACGCCGCCAACGCAAACCGGAAAATTTCAGTTGGGAGAATCTTACGGAAGAGGATATCAGCCAATGCGAAATCCTCATGCGTGAAAAGTGGAACCAGTCAACCACCTACAGGCAGATCCTCAGTCTGTTGGTGCTGACCAGGTTCCTGGCCGCCAGAAGGATCTGCCGGGTCCTCTACTACACACCTCAAACTCCACGCGTGGAGGACTTTAACCGGCACACGATTGCGGGCCAGGAGGCACGGCGGGATAAATTACCGTCCAAGGCCGCACTGAATGGCTTGGCCGACGTTTACCGTGAATACGCGATGGAACCGCGCGATCGCCTGCGCGCCGCTGCCTTGGCGCTTCTCGTGGTCACAGGCTTCCGCATCGGTGAACTACTCACCCTGCCGGTTGACTGCGAGGTCGAAGAGGTACGGGGCGGCAAGCCACGCTATGGACTCCGCTATTACAAAGAAAAAGCTCGTGGCGGAGCGAAGATGTTCGCCGTTCGCTGGTTGACGCCGACTGGTGCCGATTTGTCTCGACGAGCGGTCGCTGAGATTCGCGCACTTACCGACGGAGCGCGCCGACGTGCCCGTATCTTGGAAAAGAGTCCTCATCGAGTCACAATCCCGGGGTTTCATTGGGGAAGCCGAATGACGGTGGAGGAAGTAGCGCAGGCTTTAAGCGTGCAATACGCGGTGAGCGTTCACCGCATTCCCGCCCGCGAGCTGCCGCGCCATCTCTGCGCAAGCGGATTCTACTATCGTACCTTCGAGGTCGAGGCCTACCTGCTGTTGCAAAGGGCGAAGCGTCTGTGGACCGTGGATCGCCGCGATGGGACTCACCAGATGCTTTCGGAAACACTCCTGATCGCCCCTAAGAGATTCTTTCACCCAGGTCGGTCGGCCCAACCCCTCTTGGCAGAACCCGTCCTCATCCAACAGATATCTGACTTTCTATCGGGAAGAGCGGGGGCCAAGTCGGCTTTCGAACGCTTTGGCATTCGCGAGCTCGATGGCTCGTTCTGCCAGATGACCTCACATCAGTTCCGGCACTGGCTGAACTACATTGCCGACAAAGGCGGACTCCCGATCGACTTGCAGACACGCTGGCTGGGGCGCGAGAACCCCCGCGACACCGATGCCTACCGCCACGCCACGGTGGAGGAAAGGCTGCAGTGGGTCAAAGAAGGAATTCGCGACGGGAGACTGAGCGGCCCCAAGGCCGATATGTATTTCGAACTCGCGCCGACCTGCCGAGATAGTTATCTCGACGGGGAGGTACAGGCTGTTCATGTGACCGCCCTGGGACTCTGTCTCCATGACTTCGCGGTCGCTCCCTGCCCTTACCATCTCAATTGCGTGCGGGGATGCTCAGACTACCTGCGAACCAAAGGTAACCAGCGCGAACGCCAACAACTAATTCAGATTCAACAGGCGACAGAACGGGCGCTCTCCTCAGCCAAGGCGTATTCCGCTCGGGGAAATCAAGAGATCGCTGAACCCTGGGTCCGGCATTGTGAGGAAACCATTGCGGGCGTGAAGAAGGCTCTGGCGGTGGACGACGCGACGAGTCCCATGGACGGCTCGTTGGTCCCAGTATCGCCTGGCGGGCCGAGCCGATTCAATAAGCTCGCAGATTAAATCATGCCCCGGTTAAGCATTCACGACGAACTCAAACACCGGTTGCGCGAGCATCTCGCCCTCGCCGAAACTCACCCGCCGCAAGAATGTCCTCTCGATGTGCGAAGCGTCGCATCGCTACTTCGCGTCAGCCCTACGACGCTCTACAAGTATGGTCTGAACCGGGAAATCAATGCGGCGGAACAACGCCAGCGAGAGGAAACGGGCCGCGCTGGCGCGGTCACCGAGCAGCAGATCTATAAGGATCGGATTCGTGATCTCACGCAAGAGTTGGAGAACGAACGCCAGCGAAGTAAGAAGTTGGTCGCCCGCATCGCGGTTATGGAAGCCAATGCCGCCCGGCTCGGCCTCGACCCCGAGGAAATGCACAGGCCACTTCTCAAGCCTTTGCGTAGCGTCTCGCGTGCCGGCGGCGGAAACTCCGCAGGAACAACACGGCGTTATTCGTTCTGATAGGGAGCGTCGCGAAGAGTTTCAAAGTAAAATCATCGCCGAGCTATGAAACCACCCTACACCCAGAAACAAGGCCAGTATCTGGCCTTTATCCATTACTACCTCAAGACCCACGGTTGCGCGCCATCCGAGGCCGAAATGCAACATTACTTCCGCGTCTCACCGCCATCGGTTCACCAGATGATCTTGGCACTCGAGGAGCGCGGGCTCATCGCACGAACGCCCGGCCAGGCTCGCTCAATCCAACTCCTGATCCCGCGTGAAAAGCTGCCGGACTTGGAATGATCACGGTCACCGTAGGGCGCCCGTCATCTGCTTGTAACAGCAAGCACCGAAAGTGGACACGACCGAGAACGTAAGTCTCGTAGTCAACACAAAATACGTCGCTTAGCAAACTGGACACGCCACCAACCGCGCAAAACCGTTCTGAGGGTACGGCCTTCGTTTTGGTGTCCATTTACTACCACATAGTTCTTTCCTTCATTGTGATCATATGAAGAGCAGCGGGAGAGGAGAATCTCCTCTTTCCCTGGCTCTGTCTTGTTGCGTTTCGGTGAGGCGCCTGGAACGAAGCCCTGTGACACCTGAACGTTGCCCTATCGACTTCCCAGAACCCCGTTTCAGGGGAGCCAACGCATCACCTGGGGCGTGGATGGTCTTCAGCACCTGTCATGGTAGGCGAAATAACCGTCAAAGTGGACTGTGCTAGGTAGACACATGCTAGCCCGTTGATCATGGGTCATCAGGCCTTGCCTCGAGATGGAATAGAAGAACGGGTTAAGTAATCTAAGAACGTTACTTTCGAGCTGTCGCACGGTCACTGCATGCGGTGCTATGCTATCGCCGATTCTCGCGGTGAACAGAAGCTTGCTGCCCACAGTCTTTCAGCGCCGCAGCAACGCAATGAAGGCAAGCATCGAAAGGTGTGGGTGCGACAAGGGAGGAGCCAGTACCGCCAAGTGAGGAACGTGGGCAAATTGAGCCAAACAGGACTCAGCTATGCGTTGCCGGTGCAAGATGCGACGTCCCCGTTGGAGTAATATGGCCAACAGCGGGAGGAGCAAATGCAGAGACTCCAGGTTGCGACACTGTTGCTGATTCTGATGAGAGTGACTCAGGCGATGGCGGCGAGGGCGCCGGCCCCGCCGATGAGAGAGACCGAGATCTTTGCCTGGCTGGCGAGCGACCTCACGAGCCACCGTATTGCCGGGATGGTTCAGGAGCGCGGTATCGATTTTGCCGTCACCCCTGATGATCTAGCGCAACTCCGGGTAGCTGGGACGGGTTACGAACTGACGCACGCTCTGGAGATCGCGAGGGTCACCCGGCCGAACAACATTGCCCCGGCGTTCGAGGCACTTCAAAGCGAAATCATACGTCACGTCGGGCTCGCCACGGCGGCCTTCCGGGCGGGACAATTCGCCGAGGAACCCTTCCCGGAATCGCCCTCTCTCACCCTCATTCGATTTTCAAGTTGTCTTCTGACGGGCAGGAGGTTCGTTCGTTTCCCCCCACAAGCCGCCGATGAATACCGTACCGCCATTCTGCTGGACCCCCGGAACGCGGACCTACAGGTTGGCCTGTCCCGCTCCCTGAGTGCCGAAGGCAGGCCACAGGAAGGTTCTGGGATACGCGACCGCCGCGCTGCACTTGGACCCGGACAATGGCTTGGCCTACTACGCCTATGCTATAACCCTCGATAAATTGAGCCGCCCGGATGAGGCCATCGCTGCCTATCGCCAGGCCGTGCGCCTGGTGCCCGATTACGATATGGCTCACAACAATCTCGGTGCGGCCCTTTTGGAGCGCGGCGACGCAGATGAAGCTATCGCCGAGTACCGGTTGGCGCTCAGCTTGAATCCCTCCAACCGCTTCGCCCCCGGTGGCCTGGCCGACGCGCTCCGGCAAAAGGGCGACCTGGATGGAGCCCTGGCAGAATTCCGTGTGCTTTCGGTAATCCTGCGTAGCTGCGAACCCGCGCTTGCCGCTAGTCCTTCGCCGATTTCTGAATGGCGCTGGGAGTCGGCTCGTCCACTTTCGCGCGCTTGACTTTCTTTCTTTGTTGTGCATCCCACTGTTTGCGATGGGAGGTGTGAAGGTGGGCGTCGAACTGCTTCAGCATGTCGGCTTTGACGGCCCTCGATTCCTGGCCTATATAAAAGTGCTCACCACACACTGAGCATTTCGCTTGGTGAAAGGGTCCAAGCTGAGACTGTAGTATGCGAAGATTAGCTTTTGGCATGGAAACAGTGTCCCCTATGCTCTTGCAAAATGCGGCGCACGGAGGTACGGCCGATTTGCAACCGGCGGGCGATTTCGGATTTACTCGTGCCCGCGCGGTAGAGCTTCCGGATCTTATCAGCATGGAGACCTGCCGTAGCGGATCGCCCCAGACGTTGGCCGTTCTGGCGGGCATGCGCCAACCCGGCGCGGACTCGTTCCCGGAGAATCTCCCGTTCGAACTCCGCGAAAACGGCCAGAAGGCCGCCATGGCGCGACCGGCCGGGGTCGTCAGGTCCAGCGCTTCCGTCAGCGACACAAAGCCGACGCCCAGATGCTCCAGTTCCTGGAGGCTCGCCAGCAGGTCGGTTACCGATCGGCCCCAACGGTCCAGCCGCCATACTAACACCACGTCGATCTCGCGGCGGCGCGCCGCGTCCAGAAGTTTCTCCCGCCTCTCCCGTTGGGAAGCGCCCGAGCCAATTTCTTTAACCTGTAGAGTGATCGTCCAACCCCGCCTAGCCGCATACTCCCGTAGGGCACGGGTCTGCATCGGGATGGTCTGCTGATCCTGGGTAGAAACGCGGGCGTAGAGGCCCACCCGGAACGCGGTTTTGGCCCGGCGAGGGGGGTGGCCAAAAACCCTTGGCGATTTCGTCTTGCGGGAGGCCCGTTTTGCGCCCATTTTCGAGTGTCGCTCCGGCCTGGCCGAAGAGGATCCTTTTCGGCCAGGTAGGGAGCATTCTACTCTTAGCGGGGGCTAAGCGGAACCTCAGCTTGTGCCGGCCTGCTGCTGCAGCGTCGCACGATAATTCCAGGGCATCCACACCGTCGGGCTCTTCGCCAACTCCTCGGCGTGTTTCTGCAGTTCGGTGAGATAGTCGAAGGGATTGGCGTCATTCAATTCGCAAGTATGGATCAGGCTCATGAACAGGTCACCTACCTCGGCACCGTTGGTGGTCTTATAAAATAGAGAATTCTTTCGATGCAGAATGCATTTCTTCAGAGCGCGCTCGACGAGGTTGGAGTCCAGAGGCGCGCCGGCTTGATGGAGGAAGAGGGTCAGCCGATCCCACCGCTTCAAGCAGTAAGAGATCGCCTCGCCCAGCCCCGAGTTGGGCTCCACTTTCTTTTCTGCGAACTGGGCGAGGAACCAAGCATGCAGAGCGTCCATCACGGGCTGGCTGTGCTCCTGGTGGAAGCGCAGCCGCGCTTCGGGCGTGAGGCCTCGTTCCTCGGCCTCGGCATCATAGCGGTAGACTTCGCGCAAGCTTTCCAGCACGAATTGGCACTCCTGGGGAAAGTTGGGCGTCACCTGCACAAAGCGCCGCCGAGCGTGCGCATTGCAGTTTCCCAAGAGGATTTCCAGTTTCTCGGGCAGCTTCGGCACGTTACGCGACAAGGCATCACACATCTGAATGGGCGGCGCCAGCCCTTGGGCCCGCTCGGCCAACACGCGGGCGAGGTTCTCCCCGGCGTGCTTCCGCCCCGTGAAGAACATTACGATCCGCTGCCCCTGCCGTGTCGTCGACACGATGCCGGTGGTGAACAGTCCCGTGCGCTCGTGGGCGCTCGACGATTCCTCTTTCCCCTCTGCGGCGGGAAGGACTCGCTCGGGCCAGCGCCAAAATCTTCATGCTGGTGTCATCGTTATAAAAGACCTCGCCTTGCGCTGCCTGGCGGATCAGTTCGTCGAAAGCGGGCCGGATCACGGCGGCGATTTCCTCGACGATCTCCCACTGGGTCGAGGCCGGCAAGGGAATCCCCAGACTCGCCTCCAGTCCTTCCAGCCGGTAAAAGGGCACCCCGCTACCGTACTTCAGCAGCGCGATCATCGCCGCCGCCGTCTCGTCGTACTTCTTCTCGCCCACGCTCGCCGGGGCTGCCGCTTCAAAAATCTCGCCGCACAGGTTGCAGCGGAGACGTTCCAGTTCATAGACCGTGGCCGCAATCGGCGCCTGGCCCAGCACTCGGATGCGAAGTCCGGGCTCTTTCTGCAGGTACACCTTTCCCTTCAAACAACCTGGGCAGTGATTTCCCGGCTGCAAAGAACCGTGCGCGATTTTGATTCGCTCGGCGCCCCGATACGCCTGGGCGCCATTGCGCCCGTGCCCCGGCTTCGGTGGATCCTTTGCCTTGGAAGGCGGAGGGTTTTGCGGAGGGACCTTGATCCCGGCTTGCTCCAGCACCTTGCTCGTCTTCTCCGTGCTCGGCTTCGCCAACAGCGCGCGCAGTTGGCTGATCGTCGTGTTCTTCTCCCCGATCCTTTCGATAAGATGGCTCAATGCGTGGATCGCACCTTCCAGCCGCTGACAATCCTCTTCTGCCAAGGGCCCCTGGCGCGCCCGCTCCAGCAGCGTGGTTAGCTCCTCAAAATTCACTTCGATCACCTCACGTTCCGGCTTCATCTTCTACCTCTGCCAGCAACCGGCGAAAGCGCGGCGTGAGCGGATATCCCAGCACTTCCTTGATCGACCGATTGGGCCGCTTGTTGGGACAGTTCTTGCCCCGGCCGGTGGTTCGCCCCATCACCACCCAGTTCGCTGCCCGGTAGCAGGTGCCGCGATAGCGTTCAGGATCGACGAAGGTCTCCAAGAAATAGATCGGATGTCCATACACCTGCTCCCAGTCGGCAGCGATGCGGCGTGCCATCTGACCCAGAATGTGCGACGCGAGATGCGCGACCCGGACCCAAGGCAAGATGAGATAGCGTGGATTATAGGCGACGAAGCGGATGTTACGACGCCGTGCCTCGGCCGACCAGCCAATGAAGTGGTCGCGAGCGCCCAGATGCCGCGGGGCCGAGGACCACGCCACACAGGCGATGGGGCGTCCCGCCGCATACACCAGGTACTTGAGGTGCTCGCCCACCGGCCGCGCGTAACCCAGCGGATGATACTCGGCGACGAGATAGTTGAAGAGCGGCTCTTCCGGCGTGCGTCGCACGGGTTGAAATTCCAAGGGCCGCAGCGCCCGCAGGGATACCTCCAGAGGAGTCGTATCCAGGAGGAGCGGCGCCACCGCTGGCCCGCTCGTGGCGCGCCGGACGGTCGGGTTGCGATGCACATGGGTCGCTGATGGCAATTCCAGATGCCCGGCCCGTGCGAGTTCTAGCAGCAGCCCGCGGCAGACCATGTCGCGCAGCGCACCGTTGGCCTGTCTCCATCCCCACGCTTCGCACAGCCGCAACGAAAGTTGCCGCCGATTGGCCCCTGGATGCTGCGTGATCAGCTGGCGGATGAACTCCACTTCCGCTGCCGTGATCACCCGGCCCCGATAGCGGAATTCTCCTTCCATGCCGCCGAGGGTACCAGAGATGTATTTAGAACGCAAGCCCTATGCTGCTTTTTCTCAACTCGAAACACTCACCGGCCGCCACGCTGGGGCCGCCTGGGTCGCCGTGGGATCACCCGCGGCCAACAAGACTTGCAGTTGATGTGCCGCCAGGCTCCGCGCCACCTCGCGCGGACTCCGCCCTTCCGGCCACCAGCGAAAACGCCCTTTCGAAAGCCGTTTCTGCGCGAGCCAGAATCCCTGGCCGTCGTATACTAAAATGCGAATCGCTGTTCCGCGTCGGCTGCGGAAGACGAACAGGCAGCCCGAGAAAGGGTCGGTTAGCAATTTCTCCTGGCACAACTGCGCCAGCGAGTCGATGCCTTTACGGCCGTCCACCGGCTCCACCGCCACCAGGATGCGCATCTGCGGTGTAATCTGGATCATGCCCCGTCATCCCACAAGGTCCGGCTCAGCGCCATTAACTCTGCCGGACTCACACCCTTGAACTCGATCTTCATCCGGCCCCGCGGTCCTTCCAACTCCACCACGGCGCTCGCCACACTGCCAGGCCGCGGCGCAATCAACTCCATAAATGTCGGCGTGGCGGGCGGTCCTGCGTGGCGTGGGATCACGGACCGCGCCTTCCTCACGACCTTCTTCTCTTGCCCCGGCGCTTCCGCTCGCTCCTTCAGCTTGCCGTATTCCAGATGCAGAGCTTTCGCCGTGCGGTTTATCCCGTGCTGCCGCGCCAGTTCTCCCGCCGCCGCCCACAAAGAATCCGGAAGCGGTACACGGCGAGCGTGCGAACTCCGCCATCGCCGGACGGATCTTCCTTCTAGTGATTGACTCAAAATCCTTGCATCGAGAGGGGTTGTCCTGTTTTTGGGCATCATAGTGTAGTCATGTATATTGAAGATTGTCCTTGACATTGCTAGATTATGATGGTATACGGGAGTCATGTATATCACAACCGTCCCTAACCGCAACTCCCCGCCCGCCATCCTCCTGCGCGAATCTTTTCGCCATCACGGCAAGGTTAAGAACCGCACCCTCGCCAACCTCTCGCATTGGCTCCCCGCCCGCATCGAAGCCCTCCGCCGCCTGTTGCGGGGCGAGTTCGATCAGGCCGCCGAGCTCTCCCGGGCCCCTCAGTTGGGAGGCGTGTTCGGCCTCTTGTTCGTGCTCAAGCAGATCGCCAAGGCTCTGGGCATCGGCGCCGCGCTCGGTCATAGCCGGCTGGCGAAACTCGCTCTGTTCCTGGTGTTGGCCCGTGTCGCTCACCAGGGCTCGCGCCTTTCCGCGGTGCGCTGGGCCCAGGATCAGGCGGTGGCCGAAGTGCTGGGCCTGGGGAAGTTCGACGAGGACGATCTGTATGCCGCCTTGGATGACTTGGCGGCTCGTCAGGGGAAGATGGAAAAGACCCTGTATCGCCGCTACCTGGCTCGACGCGGCCAGCCGCCCCGGCTGTTTCTCTACGACGTGACGAGCAGTTATCTGGAAGGGGAGAAGAACGAGTTGGGGGAGTACGGTTACAACCGCGACGGAAAGCGGGGCAAGTTGCAAATCGTCATCGGCCTGTTGGCGGACGAGGCAGGCGAACCGCTGGCCGTGCGGGTGTTCGAAGGGAACCGCAGTGATCCCACCACCGTGGTAGAACAGATCCAGATTCTGCAGGGACAATTCGGGGTGGAGGAATTGGTCTTCGTGGGGGACCGGGGGATGGTGAAAAGTAAGGGGAAGCAAGCGCTGACGGGAGCGGGGTTGCGCTATATCACGGCCTTGACCGACCCGCAGGTTCGCCGGCTGCTGGCCCAAGGAACCTTGCAGTTGAACCTGTTCAGTGAGACCGTCTCGGAAGTGGAAGCGGAGGGCGTGCGCTATATCCTGCGCCGGAATCCGCAGGAGGCACAGCGCGAGCAGCATCGCCTGGACGACAAACTGACGAAGCTGGAAGCCCAGATCCAGGCGCGCAACGAGCAGGTGCGCACCCACCCCCGCTGCCAGCCGGAAGCGGGCCAACGGGCGATGCAAGCCTGGGTCGAGCGGCACAAGTTGACGGGCCTGGTGGAAATCCCGCTCGAAGGCACGCAGTTGAAGTTGCAAAGGAACGAAGCAGCGATCGACCGGGCGCTGGAGTTGGCAGGCTGCTATGTGGTGACCACCGACGTGGCCCCCGCCGCGATGAGCGCCCAGCAAGTGCATGACAGCTATGTTTCGCTCCAGAAGGTAGAGCGCGATTTTCGCACCCTGAAGACGGGCTTGCTGGAGGTGCGGCCCGTCTGGGTGCGCAAAGAGAGCCGCACGCGGGGGCACGTGTTCTGCTGCCTGCTGGCCTTGAAAGTCAGTCGTGAGATGGAGCGGCGATTACGAGCGGCCTTTGGCACCACCGAGACTCGGGCCGACGCCATCACCTTGCCGGATGCGCTGCGGGCCTTGACCCGCCTGTGCCTGCTGCACTACCCGGTCGATGAGAAAACCACGCTGACCAAGCTGCCTCAACCGGACGCCCGCCAGCAAGAAATTCTCAAGGCACTCGGCGTCACCCTGCCGACTATGTAGTCAGGAGCTCGACGTCCAAGACAACGCGCAACTGCCATCATCCCAAGCAGTTCGATAAAATATCCCGCCTAAAACAAAAAGGAAGATGCGCCGGAGACGCAAATAGACCTTCCGCATGTCACGGGGGACATCAGGAATCTCGTTGGCCATCGTCTGTCCTCCTTGCCCTCCTGGGCAAAAGACAGACATTAGCAATTTCGGTTAGATCAAGTCATGCAGCCTTGCCGGAAGGACACATTCCTCATATGTAAAACGGAGAGGGCGATGCGCTATCCAAGACAATATTGGCAGACGTTGGAGTACCGCAGGAGATTCTGCTGTCGGGCCTTCTGAGTGGACCAGCCTGGACACATTAAGTAACGCAGGGAGTGGATCAGCCATCAAGGTCGGCAAGGTCCTTTGTGACCCCATTCACCTGGACCGGAGACGTCGCAGCACCTCACGCATGAGTAGGCAAGCCTGCTTGATCTCGGGGAATGCCAACGCGCAATAAAGATGCTTCCCCTTGCGGCGAGTGACCACCGCCCCGGTGCTTCGCAGAATGCCCACATGCTGTGAGAGATTGGCCTTCGAGACGCCCAGTGCTTCCAGAAGCTCGGCGGCGCTCCGTTCTCTTCTTCCTAATAGCTCCAAAATGTGAAGGCGTGTGGGATTCGCGAATGCTTTGCAGACCTGCGCCTGTCTTTCAAAAAGGTACGCGGTCTTGGCATTCCTCAGTTCATTCCCGTTCACAAGTATTTCACCTCTGCAAATTCGTGGAGACAACTGCTGTCGCTTTTATGAGCACCCACGCCCGAGCTTGAGTTTTTTAGCGGGCTGATTGCCTTCCGGCGCAGTTCCGGCGGGAGGCGCCGCAGGCACTTCCGGTGTGGACGCCGAAATCTGACCTCTTCCTGACGGTGTTCCCGTGAAGTGTTCCCGCAGATCTTTAGCCTGCCGGTACCCTGCCGGCGATTGAGTTTCTGAGCGCAGGCTCGTGGGCGTCATCACGTCGTCCCACCAGGCGCTGATGCCTTCCCGCAGCGAAAGGGCGTTATAGCCCTTGAGGCTCAGGAGTAACTGGGCTTCGGCGGCGTGGCCTGCTCCCAGCCCGTAGAGGACGATCGGCTTGCCTCGTGAAAGCTGCTGAAGGCCCGCCTCCTGGAACAATTGCTCCAGGGGAATGTTGATGGCTGTGGGGATGTGGTAGTCATCGAACTGCCAGGGCTGGCGGATATCGATGAGCTGATAGTCCTGGCGTTTTTCGATAATCCAACGTGCCAGTTCGCCCGGTGTCACGTGATCCTTTTCCTCGATGATTGTTTGGACCAGTGCCGGGGTGTTGTCGACAGGTCCGGCTCCGGTGCCGCGCGCCATCGAATTGGCCAACGCTAAAACCACGCCGAGAAACACTGCGCCCGCGGCCGCCAGGCGTTTTGCTGTGATTTCAATTTTCATCAGCGCTTTTCTCCTTCCGACGACTTTCCATAAGTCCGTGCGAACAGTCGCCAATCGCCTTCGCACTTTTCCGCTGCCCAGAAGGCTCCCAAAGCTGCCAGGACGATGGCCAGCACCACGATCCCGGTGTTGACATCCAACCACACCGGCAGGGTCAGCGCCCCACGCGCCCCAGAGAAGTTGAATTTGCTGAAGTGGGGGATGCCCACCCCAAACAGGAAGATGCCGATAAAGATGCCGAGCATAAAGAAGAGCGCGTCAAGCTTGCCGATGGCAGCCGCCGCCACGGAAGTGCCCGGGCAATAACCGCCCACGATGAAACCCGCTCCCAGCAGCAACCCCCCCGCAATCTGCGGCCAGATGAAGGTCGGCGGCACAAACACCTGGCTGATGTCGAGCCAGCCCACGAGCGCAAAGTAGGCAATACCCAGCATGGCCACGACAATGGCCGTGAACATCACCTTCAGGACCGAGAAATCCCGGAAGTAGAACTGCGCGGTCAATTTCTTGGCGCTCGAGAAGCCCGCCCGTTCCAGAAAGAAGCCGAAGAAAAAGCCGAGCACCACCGCCCAGGTCAAGTAAACCGGAATCGAAAAGCTGGAGAAGTATGGAGCACTCATAGCCAGCACCTCCGCAGGAAGTAGGCGCCCGCGAACCCCGCCGCGAAGACGCTCATCATAAAGATGAACGCGCCCGCAGAGAGCACGGCGCCGCCCGACAGGGCCAGGCCGCTCGTGCAACCGCGGGCCAGACGTGCGCCAATACCCGTCAGGATTCCACCGCCCAGCGCCAGAGTATACCGGGCGCGCCTGGAGATGTGCGGCCCCTTATCCACAGCGATACCCAACCGCCCCGCGAGCCATCCCGACACAAAGCCGCCCACCGCCACGCCGATTAGTTCAAAAACCAGAAAATCGATAAGCGGTGACTGGCCCGGCTGGAAATAGAGGCTCCAGTAAGAGTTGGAACTCGCGTAGTGAGGAGCAACCCAGGCGATGGCGGCCACCAGGTATCGCGTGAACCCGCCGGATGCCCCAAGGCCGTCACCCATCAGCACAAAAGTTGCGAGTAAGGTAAGACCCAGGCCCATACCGGCGACGTAGGGCGGCCAGTATTCCGGCTTGCGGAATGCACGCGCGAGCGCCAATCGGATGACACCCGGCTTGGATTCAGAGGGGCTTGGAGCAACTGGCGCTTCGTCTGGGACATGTTCACGGGTTCCGGCGGAGCCCGCAGCCCCGGAGCTCTTCGTGAAATCCTGCTCCCATTCGGCTTCCTGCATTTTCATCTCTCTCCACCACTTGAAGTGATGACGGTACGCGTAGAGTTCATTGACCGTGCCGGTCATCATCGAAAAGAAGGCCGGCTTCTCTTCGCGAAAGACCGCGCCCATATAGACATGAATCATCAATCCCGATACGACGAGGCCCACAGCCACAAAGTGCAGCACCACCGCCCACTGAACGGCCGTGGTGCTGAAAAGATGAAGTGTCATGATCAGTCCCGTCGCCATGATGACGGGAATCATGGCATAAACCATCACGGCGAAGACCTTCTGGCCGGCGTTATAAATGCCCTGGGGAGGAAGAGGATCCTGGGCAAGGTTTAACAAGCGAAGGGTGCGAAACTTAAGCCACGCGATGTCGTCGCGATCGAGGCCGATCTCTTTTTGCAAGACTTCTTTCGCCAGGTAAGCGCGGAAGCCGACGGTTCCGTAAACCAGAAAGACGATGATCCAGGTGGCACCTACGGCGATGTGGAAGGCTAGCATGTTCGAGCGCGCACCGAAGAAGCCTTGAACGATGTTGATGTACCACTCGGGAGCGACGCGGAAGTGCGGAGACGTGATGAGCGCCGCGCCGGTGGTCAACTCCAGCAACCACACGATTGCGTTGAACCAATGGAGCAGCATAATGGCGACGTGGTGCTTCTTGATCTGCCGCTGCGCCATCGCTTCGGCTTGGCTTAGCGTCAGCGGGGCAGGCGCTGTCGGCACGGTTTGAAGATCCACGGCCAATTCTCCTAATCCTCGAATTCCTTCTCTCCCGTTCGTAGCTGGTGGAAGAAGGCCACTGCCTGTCCCACAAAGGTCGCGCCGATGGCGGTGAGCACCAGGGGTTTAAGCACTTTGCTCCACCATTCTCCCGGCTTGGGCATGCCGGGGCGGCGCGGGGGAAACGTGTTCAGCAGCAAGTCAATGTGCTCTTTTTTCCCCAAGTAGTACACATTGGGCCCGATCGCCACCTGGGATGTTTCCAGCCGCCGCGACCCTTTCTCGTACACAAGTTTGTAAACAACGCTCGTGGGGTCTTCTAGGTCTCCAAAGAACTTCGCATGGGCCGTACAAGTGGCGACGCAGGCGGGCTCTTGTCCGCGTTCGATGCGCGGAGCACAGAAGTCGCACTTATCAACCTTATTGGTAACAGGGTTGATGTAACGCGCGTCATACGGACACGCCTCGACGCAGTAGCCGCAGCCGATGCAGAGTTTGCGGTCGACCTTCACCATCCCGTCCTTATCCTGAAACGTGGCGCCCGTGGGGCAAGGCGCAACGCAGGCAGGCCGGTCACAGTGATTGCACTGGGCCACGTAAAAGCAGGCAACGAGTTCCGGGAATACGCCGGCCACGCCGGTGTATCGAACGTGCGTCCTGGCGGAACCTAACGGGACTTCCCACTCGGAGTTGCACACCACCGTGCAGGCTTGGCAGCCCACGCATTTCGTTAAATCCGTGACCATTCCATATCGTGCCATCGGGTCACCTGTGACCACTTCCCAACGCGAGCGTCCGAAACGCTCGTGTCCTCACCTTACGCTGTGAGGATGCGCACAAAGTTCACGCGCATGCCCGTTCCGCCCATCAGCGGGTCAACCTGCACTCGCGTCATGAGGTGAGTGTCGGAAGCTCCCCGGTGATAGGCGCGTCTGAGTTGCGGCGATTGGTGCCCAAAGCCGTGCACCATGTAGGCGCAATCACGCCGGAGGCCTTTGGTTACCCGCACGCGAACGGGCAGGCTCTTTACCCCGTCCTGGTTTTCGAGGATCACGCGCTGCTGGTCGTCCAGGCGCAAGTCGCGCGCCGTAACTTCATTCACCCATACCTCATTTTCCGGCATTAAGGCGTCGAGGACGGCGTTGTTCTCACTGCGCGCGAAGGAATGGACCGGCGCGCGACCGTAGATGAGACGGAAGTAACCCAAGGGAGGGTCCACGACAGGCGTATAGCGAGGAAGCGGATCGGAACCCAATTGCTTCAGGATGGGTGAGGAGAGTTCAATTTTCCCGCTTTGAGTCGCGAACAGCGGGCCGTCTTCGGGCTTGCGCTGCTCGATATAGGGGCGCCCCTCGAACGCCACAGCGCCGCGAGCGTGCAGCACATTGGGATTCACGTCCAGTGGTTGGATCAGCCGGGCGAGGTGTTCCTCGGGTGTCTCCCATGGGAAGTAACCTCCCAGACCCAGACGGTTTGCAAGCGCTTGGCAATCCGCCATCCCGGTTTCGATTCGTAGAGCGGCTCAACGGCGGGGAAGCGGGTTGCAACAAAGGGACTTTTGGCGGACTCCACGATGGCGGGTGCGTCGTAGCGCTCGAGATACGTGGCCTCAGGTAGAACCAGGTCCGCGTAGTTCACCTGTTCCACTGGCAACACATCAACCACCACCATCAACTCCAAATGCTTGATCGCTTCGAGAGTCCTCTGCTGCTGCGGTATGCTTTCAAGCACGTTCTGGCCATAAACCACCCAGCCCTTAATGGGGTAGGGCTTCCCAGTGAGGGTCGCTTCCACCAGTCCGTTCGTCACTCCCTGTTCTTCCGAAGCCAGCGGATAACGCGTGCCCGCGCCATCGGCGCGTCCCCGCTTCGACTCGGGGAAGGGAGGAAGGGCGAACGTTCCGCGCTTCAGAGGTGTTGGCAGGAAGATGCCACCCTTACGCCCCCAGGCCCCCAGCAGGGCCGTGACAATGGCCATCGCCCGTGCCCGTTGTGTGTCGTCACCGTACTAGGTGGCGTGACGCCCTGGGTGCAGGGCCACGGCGGGCTTGGCTTCTCCCATGGCCCGCGCCGTTTCGCGAATCTGCCGGGCAGGAATCTCGGTGATGGGCTCCGCCCATTCCGGCGTGAACTCGCGCACGTGCGCTTCGAGTTCGGCAAAACCCTGCGCGTGTTTTTCGAGGTAGTCCCGGTCGTAGATCTCCTCGCTGATCAGGACGTTCATCCAGGCCAGGAGCAGGGCGATGTCCGTACCCGGACGGATGGGCAGCCACCAGTCAGCCTTCGAGGCCGCAGTGGAAAAGCGCGGGTCTACGACGATGAGTTTGGCCCCGCGCGACAGGGCTTCCGCGAAGGCCGTGACCTGCGAGGTGAAAACATTCTCTCCAATGTGCGAGCCGATAAGGATGATGAGCTTTGACTCTTCCAGGTCAACGGGTTCTGGCGAACCGAGTCCTTGCCCGAACGTCAGTGCATAACCAACCTCGCGCGGGCCGCGGCATTGGGCGAAGGCGGGTTCCGCGTTGTTGGGCGTTCCATACGCTTTCATGAGCGTACTGAAGAATCCCGAAGCCACACCGTGGGGAAAGAACGCAACGCTCTCCGGGCCGTACTTCTTTTTGAGGTCGTTCAAGCGTGCCGCAAGGAAATCCAGGGCTTCGTCCCAACTGATGCGCCGGAATTTGCCTTCGCCTCGTTGCCCTGTCCGCAGCATGGGATATTTCAAACGGTCTGGATCGTAGAGGAGTGCGGTTCCCGCGTTGCCTCGTGCACACAATCTCCCGCGGGTCAGAGGATGATCAGGGTTGCCTTCCAGCTTCAGGACTTTCCCGTCCGCCACTTCCGCCAGGACACCGCAGCGCCAGAAGCACATCTCGCAGTTGGTGGCGATTTTCTCGACGCGCGTCGTGCCGCGCCAGCCCGGCGGGTGGATCGCACCGGTTCCCGTGACCTCTCCGACCGCTGCTACGGCCCCCGCAGCGGTTGACCGCCGGAAGAATTCCCGCCGACTCAACTTTGAGCGCATCGATTTCCTCAAGACAAAGAGTCTCGTCTAAATCGGATGCAAGTTACCTGCCAAGACGCGACAAAGCTGTTGCTTCGGGAATGAGCGGTGGGTCCCGGCCCGGCGAGGAGGTCCCAGCGCGTTAAGGTTGCCTAACCACTTGCGAGCCAGTCGGTTAGTAGAGACCCTGGGGCAGGCTTCCTTGCTTGGGCCGCAACGCTGACGATCAGATCCGAAAGTCAATCAGTATCGAATCTTCGAAACTGTACTACCTTCCCAATTGGAGCCATTCGCTCGGAAAGTCTGCGCGCAATCACCCAGTAAGGTTGGGTGAAGCCATCAACCAGGAGGTGCCACAAAAAGCGGGCTGTCGAAATGCGTTTCCAGAGGTAAAGTAACGGGAGGCAAAGTTCTTCAATGCCGGGTCAGTCGAGGAATTCACCAGCGAACTCGACAAAATGCCGGACATCTTCGAAGGTGCTGGCGATTCCAAGAGAAATCCTGACAGCGCCCGTTCCCTTGCTATCGACACACTGGCGATAGTCCTCTTGGGTGAAGCGTGAATTCTCTTGTTGGTGCTGGCTGAAACAGCCGATCAATTCCGACTTTGACAAACGGAGGGCAGTCTCGCCCCCTCCGGGGTTACAGAAGCAACCCGAGCGTAACGAGATCTGGCGCTTTGCCGCTGCTTTTGCAACGCGCAAATGATCGATGATCCTGCCTGCCGGATCGTAGAGGTTCATCGCCACGGTTGCACCACGTCGCTGGGTGCCCAACGGTCCGTAAACACGAACCAGGGGATGGCCGTTCGTGTGATGCAGAGACCGGAGTTCCTGGATCACCCACGCCGTGAGGCACTGGCACCGCGAATGAATCAGGTCAAGACCGACTGTTTCCAAATGCCGCAAGCCGATCTCAACCGCCGGAATAGCCAAGTAATCAGGCGTGCCGTCCTCAAATGCGGATCCCCCTTCCGCCAGAAAGTAACGGTCGCCTTGGACCGATGCCACAGTGATGGTACCTCCGGAAAACCAGGGCCGGCGCAGCTTCGATAGGGCTCCCCGAGTGGCAAGCAAGCAGCCGACACCCGTGGGATAACCGAACATCTTGTAAAAGGAAATGCTGACGAAGTCCGGATGCCAAATACTTAGGTCAAGGCGGTTGGTCGGAACAAATGCCGCGGCGTCGAGCAGAACATCCCAGCCCATTGCTTGGGCCCGGGGAATCCATTCCAAGGGGTGTTGGACGCCCGAAAAGTTGGATTGCGCGGGGTAAGCGAACAGGTTGTGGCTGTTGGGTCGCACCCGCTTGAAATACTCCTCAAGCGCATCTTCGTCGACGCGCATTTCGGGCAGTGTTAAAGGGACATAAGTGATGCCGGCATGGTGGTTCCGCGCAAATTCGCGGATCCCGTTGACGGAATTGTGATTGTCGAAAGTCAACAAGTAATGGCTGTCAGGGCCGAAGGGATAGGCTTCCCCCACCAGTTTGAGCGCTCCGGAGGCGTTGGGCGTGAAGATGACCGTATAGTCGACCTCAGAGGCATGGAAGTAATCCAGGACCTTGCGCCGACACTGTTCGACCAGCTCTGTAATCATCGCCGACGTGGGGTTTTGGGAGTGGGGATTACCAAAAACGTGCGACTCAAGAAGGCTCAGGTGCTCGCGCACCTGACAACTCGCATTCAGGCCGGCGCTCGTGTAATCGAGGTAGATATGTCCAAGCCGGTCCAGGCGTGAATATTCCGCCGCGCGGAGGACATCCAACTGGCGAGTGCTCTCATAGGCAGGCCACGCCGCCATGAAATTCCGTTCAGCTTCAGGCTCTTTATACCTTGATTTCATCTTGCTGGTACGCCTCCTGATCTGAAGGTGTGCCGCGGAGATCGTATTTTATCCCCGGCACTGTCTTAGAGCTTAGACCGACGCGCAAAATTACGGTAGGCATAAGTGGTGTATTCGGTTATCAGACCCAGTCGATGGCTTACCGCGCCAAGCCCAGGCAGAAATTAACGCCGAACCTGTGGACATTGCGCGGCCCGCGGAATTCCTGATTGACCCCATCGGCACGGCGGGCTGGGTGAACCTGACGGACGATGTCACCGTGCGCGCCAGCGGTGACGAGGTCCTCAGACCAGCGGACAGAATGAGATTGGGCGCGCGCCCGTAGTCGTTCCGGTAGCTGACGGATGCCCCCGCCCAGTATTCCTTGCTCCAGTTGGCATCGGATACGATTTATCCAGGAAGCCCGGAACTACCCACGGGGAACTGAGCCGGGGACTGAAGGATTTACTTGACCTTCAGCCGGATTCCTTTCGCGTTGGAGCAAATGAGCGGAAATGATGAACAACCAAATACTCCGTGTGTCTCGACCAATAGCACTGACATCACGGAAAGTCTTAGTGAATTCCGTGTCGAGCCTTTACTCACCACGGAGGACGCCCCGCGACCAAAGTGCGTCCAAAACGAAACAATCAATTGCCGTTACTTACTGGTCCCTTTTCCCCAGCGGCGGGGAGCGCTGCGGGGAGATGGCCGGTACGGCGAATTTCCGCTGCCAGCTCTTCTATCTCCGTCACGTCGCGCTGCATTTCACTCCATCCGTACCAAAGAGCGTAATCCGGGCTGGAATGGAATGTCCCCTGGAAAGTTCGCATACGGTGCTCTAAGAACATAATGAAAAGTTTCTGTTCGATCACCGTAGGCGCGTCGTGGAAGGTCAGAAGGTCGGGGAAGGGATACACATACGTTTTCGGTTTGGGAACGAGGCCGTCTCTGTAAAGGGCCGCCACCGTGCGGATCGCTTCCGCCATCAGGTGGTCAGCATTTCTGATCATGTCATCCCCGTATTGAAGTTGTTGCCTGGCGAAGTCGATGGAGTGGCATTGATTGCAAGTCTTGAGCATCTTATCGCGTTCCGCCTGCCAGGAAGCCTGATCAAGCCGGGCCACATCGGCGGCTTTAACCACCTCAAGCCGAGCGGTCGGCTTGCCGTCGGGATCCAGGACCCCCAGCGCTTGCAGGATGGTCGCTCGGTCTGCCGCCCACTGCTTGTCTTCAGGCATCGGCAAACGCACCGCCAGAAATCCCCAGGCGGTGCGCACCTCATGGTTGCCGTCTTGCATGTGGCAGGTTTGGCAAGTGGGGGCAGCGGAAGCTTCGCTCTGGATCTTAAGTTGCCTCAGTTCGTTGCGCACGCCGTGCTTGGAAGACGAATACATTTCCCATTGCGGATGGTCGAAACCCATGTGGCAGGTCTTGCACGCCTGGGGTGATCGCGCCTCCTCGACGGAAAAGGTGTGGCGTGTATGGCAGTCGTCACAGGAAGCAATCCCAAATCGCGAACCTTCCCTCTGGAGCTCGGCAATCTGATCGTTTGACTTCACCCCCAGCTTGTGGCAGGCCCCGCATCCTTTCATACCCTCAGTAAGGGCCATGGGTTGCCAATGAATTGTCGGCATGGCTTCCATGGCCGCCCACCCCATGGAGTGCTTGCCTTTCTTGAATTGCGCAACTTGCGTTGCATGGCAAGGGGCACAAGTTTCCAGAGTAGGGATCTTCGCTTTGGCAACATCGGTCGAGGTCCGGTGGTCGAAGCCGTGGCAAGCGTCGCAGGAGATTCCCTCTTCGCTGTGTTTGCTCGCATTCCAATCGGCCACGATCTTTGGGGTTGCCTTGTTATGACACTGCACGCAGAATGCGGCCGAGGACGCTCCTGGCAATGAGGCTAACGCGGCGGTCGGCGACCATAACAAAAGAATCAATGCAGTGAGATTTATGCAGTACTTCATCGGAGGCCTCCTGAAGCGCTCCATTTCGTGAAAAGCGAAGCGTCCCACTTTCTTCGCCTCGTGCTGGACTTGTCGTCCTAGGCGCGTCTCATATGCCTCATGGGCCTCCCGTAACGAGCAAGCGCCTCTCCCTTCGGTTCTGGTTCGGTCACTCGGCCGACCCCTGCCCCGGGCCGCGAACATCAGGGAGCATACCCTGAACGATCTCGACTGCGTCGCGCACCAGCTTCGGGCATCGTGACTGGAAGAGCCCTTCCCGGCGCGCCGCTGCCAGTCCCTCGGGTGTGCTGATATTGCAACCCACCAATTCGGAGCAAAGCATAGAACCATTGCGCTCCTCAAATGCACGCATAAACCGTCGGCACACTTCGTAGGTTTTCTCTTTTTCGAAACGGTTCACTTCGGGTGTGATCCCTCGCTGCGCCAATCCAATCGCCATGATAGCCCCAGTCACGCAGCCGCACGTCCGCGCTGATTGTGCCAGCCCGCCGCCGAATCCCGCCGCGATTCTCAACGACACATCGGGACTGATATTCCATCGCTCGGCCAAAGTTGAGAAAACCGATTGCGAACAGGAGTACCCATTCCTGAACCGCGACTCCGCAATATCTGTCAGCTCCATATTGATCCTCTGGTTATCTTACCCTCAGCCCGGCAAGCTTGACCGCGCCGCGATTATACCCGTCGGGAAACAATCTCTGAAGCTCCTCCAGTTCGATGTGGTTCCCCTCGCAGGTTTCGTACACGGTAGGCACAATATTATTTGTGTCAAAGTGCTGGCGAAGGAATTCGAGAATTTGCCAGTGTTTTTCGGTGAGCCTGGGCATCTTCATTTCCCATGCCCTGTGCAGGGCGTACCGCTTGTCCCATTGGGAAGGATTGACCAAAAAACCGCGAACGTTGATCTCGTACGTTTTCCCTTCCCCGCCTACGGTAATCTCTTCGGCAAAACCCTCTACCCAGGATTGTTCGAGGTAGCCTTCCTGGTACGTGATGCCCGCAAGTTTGCATGCACCACGCAGGTATCCCGCGGGGAACAGCTTCTTGAGTTCCTGCAGGTGCAGACGGTTCATCCGCGCGGTCTCGTAGACCAGCGGGCACTTTCCCGTTTTCTTGTACTGGTCGCGAATGAAATAGATAACTCTCCAGTGGTCTTCGCTCAGCCCATCGATGATTCCGACTTTGGGCGCCATGCCGCGCGCGAAATTCTCATCCCAAGCATGGAAGTCCGCAAGGAATTCGTCGGTATCGATCGTGTACGTCTCATTTGCAAACTCGAAAATAGACATCAATCCACCCCCTCCGCCTCGGCCGCTTCGCCGGGCATTATAATCGAATTTAAGGTCCCCATCATAAACTTCGTGTCACACTTAGGATCGAGGTTGGCGCTCAGCGGCCCGCCCCATGCAGAACCCGCTCGACGTCGACCGGACTCATCCCCACCACGTCCGCATCCAGCATGATGATCATGCGCCGATAGTCTTGCAGAGAATAGTGGTCATGGTACCATCGGCGAGAGGACCTATTGATGGAGATGTTTCCTTTGTTCCTCAAACTCGAAGGACGCCCCTGTCTACTGGTTGGTGGGGGGCGCGTGGGAGAAGGTAAGCTCAAGAGCCTCTTGCGGGCGGGAGCGCGCGTGAAGGTGGTCGCGCCAAAGGTGACGGCAGACGTGCAGCGCCTCGCAAAGTCCGCGGAAATCGTTTGGCGCAAGAGGAAGTTCACCGCGCGCGACCTGGACGGCATGTTCCTGGTGGTAGCCGCAACATCCTCGCACCCAACGAACGCGGGCATCTTTGAAGAGGCCCGCCGGCGCGGCGTCCTGTGTAACGCCGTGGATGATCCCCGCAACTGCGACTTCTATTACCCAGCGGTCCTGAGACGGGGGAACCTGCAAATCGCAATTTCCACCGCAGGCTCGAGCCCGGAACTTGCCGCGCGTCTGCGAAAGGAAATGGAGTCTTTCTTCGGTCCCGAGTACGGCCCTTGGCTGGACCACCTCGGCCGCCAGCGCGAAGATCTGCTTCGAGCACCGCTGCCGGCCGCGCGACGCCAGCACCTCCTGCGGCGGCTTGCCTCCCGTCGCGCCTTCGAGCAATTCCTCCGCCAAGCCAAGCTCACCAAGAAGTGAACCTCAGGGTGGAGTGGCAGGGCCGGCTGAGGCCTCCGGACTGCCAGCACTAAACGAGTAGTTGCCCGCCAGGAACTCCCGAGTGTACCACTTCATGGCATCGTGGCTGTTCATGTACATATCAAGCTGAGAGCTGCACGCCATCAGCCGGCCGAGGATGTCAAGATTCGTCTCCGTGTCCTCAGCGGGCGCTCGCTTGAACCACGCATTCACTAAGTCTCCCCGACGGTCCACCACAAAGCCGAAGTGAAGGAGGCAAGCTTCTATGAAGCAGGCGCGCAGGCTTCGTCGCTGGTGAGTTGCCCCTCCTCCCGCGAAGCGGAAAGAGATATAGTTGTTGGAAGGGATATCCGAGAGGCATGCATCTACGAGCGAAAAATGATAGGCGAGCCGCGAGTTCAGATTTAAGTACTCGTCGGCGACCAGCAGATAGCTGCGCTCGCCCAGGGCGCGAACCTCGCTGGTTTGGGACGAAAGCGAGCCGGTAATCACGGAGGCAAAGTCACTGAAGCTCGCGGGCATTTGGCGAGTCCAACTGACCGCTGGGTGGGTAATTCCTTTCCAGAGGGCCTGGAATGGCCGGGACAGGATCTCGCCAGGCTCGATTTCGTCCCCCACACTCTCTGGGGCCAAGCCCCCCCCCAAGTCCAGGACAAACAGATTCACAGGGACCGTCGCCAGGAGCTTTCGGGAACGGTGCGAGTGGTGTTCTAACTCCTGGTCTTGGAGAGCAAACATGGCTTCGACCGCCTTTTCGTGGCAGAACCTGAGCACGTCGTGGGCGGATTTGCAGCCTCCGGGTCGGAAGTTGAAGGCGCCGGGATCCAACAGATGAAGTGTGAGCAACCCTCGGCTAATCACATCCCCGGCTCTCGCGCGATACCGTTCGGTCAGGCTGACGAGTCCGGCAGGCGGTGGCCATAGAAGGCCACTGTAGATACCAGGTTGAACGGTATCGAGGCTTATTGCCTCTCCCGACTTGATGTGATCGAAAACTCCGGGCATCTGCAAGACCGAGGGGACCTTGAACTCGCGCAGGAGGGTGGCGGCATGCCCGGCGATATTTCCGCGTTCGGCCACAAGTCCGGCGATGTGGGGCAGAACCTCGACGATTTCCGGCGATGTGCGTCGAATGATGACAATAGCGCCCTCAGGAGTCTTCCGCAGGGACTCGCGATCCTCGGCCAAGTAAGCCTGACCCGAGACTTGACCGGGGTACACGGTAAGGCCGCCGGAGACAAGTGCCACACCGCGGGCTTTGGATTTCGATTTTGTCCGCTCCACCAGTGCCAAGGGACGGGACTGGAGGACCCAGATCTTTCCCCCTTCGTCCAACGCCCATTCCACATCTTGGGGGCTTCCGAAGTGCTCCTCCAAGCGGGCGCCCAACTCCGCTAGGGCTTGCAGATGCTCGGCGTTGAGACTGGGCAGGGCGCCTTCGGTCAAGTCCAGCGGCTTGTACGACACGCCCCCACCCTCTCCCAGTACAATAACCTTGTCTTTCGGGGAGATATTTGACTCGATAAGGGCGTAGGGCCGTTTGCGTGACACGATGAACAGGTCGGGCGTTATTTGGCCACTGGCAATGTCAAGTCCCAATCCGCAGGTGGAAGTCACCCAACAAACGTCTCGTTTCCGGTCCCTTGGGTTGCGTGTGTAGAGTATACCGGAGGCTTGCGCCTTGATGACCGGGAGGAACAGCACGGCCATGGGACTTTCGACTTCCGGCAGCCCCGTCGAGAGCCGGTAGGAAATGGCCTGCTCGCTAAAGCGTCCAGCCACAACTCGTTTGTAAGCGTCCACCGCCTGTTCGGGAGGGACGTTAATCAGGCTCAGGAACTGGCCTGCGAACGTTCTTACTCCGCCTTCGCCGACCGCGCTCGAGCGCACGGCCAAGCCGAACTCACCCTTCCCCAGAATTCGAGCGCGTTCGGTGATTGCCACCTCCACAGCTCTGGGAACGGGGGCCTCCATGACCATATCGGTCAACCGGCTGGAGGTCGCATGTAACGCTTCCAGGTCAGCCAGGTCGCTGTCCCGGAGCGCGTCGCGGATTGACAACCACAAGGGAATGCCGCAAAACTGGCGATAGGCTTCGGTGGTCAGGACGAAGCCGTCCGGGACTGGCAGCCCAAGCCGATTTTTGATTTCTCCCAACGCCGCAGCTTTTCCCCCCACTTCCATGGCAGTGCTCGACCCGACCTCGGACAGCGACGCGGCCAGCCGGGGGATGAGCTGCTCCTGTTGGGTGGCAATATAACTCCCGACGGCCTGCCGCTGCTCGTCGAGGACTCGGGTCAAGGCTGGCTCCTTTTCGCCAGTGAGTGTGGCGAGTTCCTCAACGATGCCCTGCGCTTTTTGGAAGATGCCAGCGACGCGCGCCTCCGCCACTTCCCGACGAGGGGAAATGAATTGCAGATCCTCCTGCAAACTCGCCATCTGCTCCAGGCATTCGTTGTTGAAGGAGAGTAGCCTGCGAAAGGTGGTGTACTTCTGCCGCAGCCTGACTTCGGCTGAGGCTGCCGCATGGCTCGGATCCTTTTTTCGCCGCCACCAGAACATAAAGGACTCCCGTTCGGGCGAGTCAGGGCGCCCCGGCCCATGCGCTCATCTTAACCCCTCAGTGGGCGGCCATTTTCCGCTTGAAGATGCGGGAGGCGATAAAGTCGATGCCAAACCCCGCCACCATGGCGATGATGACACACATGATTCCATAGAGGGAGGCCTGCTCTTTCGCCAGCCGGGCGACCAAGGCTGGAAAGCCGACTTCCACAACCCGCAGGTCCAGGTCGGACTTGTTAGCGACCTCGCCGTTTCGACATTCGAGTACGCTCACCTGGTATGTTCCCGGTGTCGCTGACCGCGGCATTTTGAAGTCCAGGCTGTAGGGAAGCCCGCCCTGATCCGGCGCGCCTAATTGGACACTGCCCGAAGTGATCAGGTAAGTTTGCTGGTGAGCTTTTAAGGCCAGGAAGTCGTCGGCGACACGGTCCCGGTCCGGCGCCTTGGTTTCAATCTGCATATGCTTCTTGAGGGATCCCAGGTCAAGCTGATACTGATCGATAAAGGCGGGATTGAGGCACATATTGACGGGCTCGGAACTGAAGACGAACAGCAAGGTGGGAGCCGCCGAGATGGTGACTTTGCCGGTGTTCACCCAGATCGGCCCCACGCGTCCAACCTTGTTGAAGACTTCGGCGCCCGATGAGCCGCGCACCACGACGATGACCTTGCTGCCGGCGCCCGCTATCCCCGCGAGGTGCATCTTGGCGCCGCCATAAAACGTCCCCAATTCCATGACCGGCGGAGTGATTCTCACCTTGGCCGGATCGAGCGCCGCAGCGCCTTGGGCGAACAACGATAGGGCTAGGAATGGGAGAATGTGGACCAATAGGTTTCGCTGTCTCATGATTAGTGCCCTCTGGCCGGAGTGATTTGCAGGCTGGGGGTCATCAGCAGGCCCACCGCCATCTTGACCATGACCACCAATACAATCGAGGCCAGCAGGATTTTCAGTTGGTCGCCTCGCAACCGGCGGCCAACCCGGGCACCGATCTGCGCGCCAATCGTGGACCCCGCCGCCAGGAGCAGCGCCAGCATCAAGTCCACGGTGTGGTTGGTAGTCGCCTGTAAGAACGTCACCCCGGCGGAGGTGAAGAGGATTTGGAAGAGGTCGGTTCCCACCGCTTTGTGCATGGGCATGCGTAACAGATAGACCATCATGGGAACCATAATGAACCCACCGCCCACCCCCATGATGGCGGCCAGGATTCCCACGATCCCGCATAGTACGAAGGGGACGAAAACGGAATGACGAACCTGGGAGCGGGGGAAGTCAATCTGGAACGGCAGGCGGCTGAGAAGACCTTGCTCGGCCGAACCGCGATGGGACTTCGGGACCAACGCCCCTCGCCGCAAGTTTTGAAGGCTTTCGAAGAACATGTAGCTGCCGATCGCCCCCAGCACGATCACGTAGGTCACCGTAATGACGAAGTCTGCGCTGCCCAGGGCGCGTAGGACCTTGATGATTCGCACGCCCACCGCTGCCCCTGCCAAACCGCCCAGAAGCAACACAAAACCCAACTTAACGTCCACATTCCCCAAACGGAAATGGGCGGCCGCCCCGGAAGACGATCCTGCCACGATCTGGCAGGAATCCGAGGCGGCAGCCACGGTGGGCGGGATCCCAATCATCATCAGAATTGGGGTGAGCAGAAACCCCCCACTGACCCCAAACATGCCGGAAAGGAAACCCACCAGGGCGCCCACGCCCACTATAATCGGGAGCGGGATGCTCATTCCTGCCACGGGGAGAAGTATCCACATGATGGCCTCACAACCCTCGAGCTACAGGTGGCCTGGAGACGGCCCACTGCGAGGGAGGGCCGGAACTGGACGCGCGATTGCCGGAGGGCTTATGACCTCGGCGGGATGAAGCAGGTTTGAGGGCGTTAAGACTAAGCCGAACACCATTTTTATGGTCACGCCGACCACCAGGGAAGCCAGCACAATCATCAACTGTTCGCCTCGCAGAAGCCGGCTCAAACGGGCGCCCACTTGCGCACCTACCGCCGAACCGGCCGCCATCGCCAGGGCTAGAACAAAATCTACCGTCTGATTCGTCGTGGCCTGCATGTAGGTCACGCCGATGCACAAAAAAAGAATCTGAAAGAGGTCGGTGCCGACCGCAACATGAGTGGGCATGCCGAGCAGATAGACCATCATCGGCAACATCACGAAGCCCCCTCCCACCCCCATGATCGACGCTAAGAGGCCAACCAAGAAAGCCAACACGGGAGGGATGAGAATCGAGTGGCGGACACGCGAACGGGGAAAATCCATTTGCCACGGCAGCCGAGACAACACCCCTTGGCGGCTTCGAGGTTTCGATGATCGGCGCACCATGGTCCCACGACGCATTGCCCGCAAGCTCTGCACGAGCATATAGGCGCCGAGACCGCCAAGCACGAGTACATAAGTCAGGGTGATGAGAAGGTCGGCTTCGCCCGAACTGCGTAGGACCTTGATGACCCGGACACCCACGGCCGCACCCAACCAGCCACCCGCCAGCAGCAGGGCTCCAATTTTCATGTCAACGTTCCCCAAACGAAAATGTGCCGCTACGCCGGACGAAGAGGTGGCAACCATCTGGCAGGAACCGGACGCAGCCGCTACCGTGGGAGGAACGCCGATCATCATAAGGGCGGGAGTAATCAAGAACCCTCCGCCCACACCCACCAGCCCTGAAAGCACCCCTACGGAAGTACCGATGCTGAGCACATAAAGCAAACTGAGGCTGATGCCGGCAACCGGCAGGAAAATGGACACTCCTCAGCTCCCTCCTTTACGACTCCGTGCATGTTAGCCACCGTTCGGCGCGAGATCCTTGATCAACCTCGGGGATTCTAAACCTCGGCATTGCTGCTCAACAACTGGACACGTGACATCTCCAGTCATAGCGGATATCGGGGTCTTCTGCGAGGGGTCGAAGATGCAATCGAGAGGCGCTCTTAGGTTCTTATCTCGCATTCGCGCAGGGCTCACTGAAGCGGCTCAGGCGCTGCCTCCCCCTCTCCCGCGCGGAATCGGGAACGGCGAAGTCTGAGCACTAACGCTGCCATGTCACCGTCCCCAGGAAGGGGATGGACGCTTGGCGCCACATGCAGGATCAAACGCGGCTGGCTGGGATCAGACTGTCCAGGTTCAATCCCGTCACGCCGGGAACTGCCATGGCCACTCGTCTGACCTCATCCAATTCACCCGTTTCCGTCACCTTGCCCCGAATAGATACGTGCCCGCCTCTCGCGCTCGCCTCCACCTCGAGGTGCGAGGTGCTGGGATTCATCGCCAGAGCGGCGCGCACGCGGCTGGCGACCGCCAAATCTTCCAACTCGGCGCGGCATTCCGGAGAGAGCTCAAAACACCTCCGCATTCGCGTGAGGGCGTTTATGACCTCGCATGCTTCCTCAATGTCCATATGCTCGAGGTTGAGAACCAGATCGTAAAGAGCAGGATCTTCCCAGTTGACACCATAGAGAAACTGCGTCCACTTTCTCCTGCCCTCGTCCATTTTCTGGATGTAGTCGAGCGCTTCATTGCCGGTGAGCTTCAGCCTTTCTTGAACCATCCTCAGCCGCATTTCGATCGGGGCGATGATCCTGATCCTCAAAACGGCGGGGACACCTTTCAACATCAGATGCCCGGCATTCCCGTGGTAGACCACGCTTCCATCCTTCACCTCTTCGGCCAGAGCGGCTTGGAATAACGTCAGATATTGGTACCGCTTATGCTGGAAGCGTTCCAAGAAACCCGGGGGATTGAGCAAGGCGGCGAGCAGTTCCTCGTGGGAAACGCCACTCGCCGCGGCGCGCTCGACGATGGTTTCCCGTCCGATGCAGCGATAACCCAGCTTGACAGCCAGGCACTCCGCGAGGGTCTTCCCCCCACTGAAGGAACCACGCGAGATTGTGATTACGGACATGCGTCCTCCATTCGGGCAGCAAAATTAACCTCATAGTTGCACAAAGTCAAATCATTCTTTGTTTGGCTGTATCTGCGATCCGTACAGTTCGGAAAGTGTGCTTGGCGGCCAGTTTGTTCCGCCGAGAGAGATTGTCTTGGCGAAGGTCAATCCCGGCTCGCTAACAAGCAATTGAGCGCCCCACCCTCGCCTTCCACGGCGCCGCTGATGACGACACCGATAACCTCTCGTAGTATCGGAATCTGGGGAAGTCTGATACTCTCCCGAGTGGTTCTACTGTGACGCGGAGCGGCGAACTCGACCCCCCATCACCTCCAGATTTTGGATCGAGAAGAAAGTCCGGAAGGCGCCTGCAATGCCACCGAGTACCCATGTGACTGAAGTGAGTTCACCGCCGGGCCGACCGCCCCTGTCGCAACTCATCCTTACCTTTCTGAAGATCGGAGCGATTGGCTTTGGCGGCGGAATGGCGATCATCGCCATTATGGAGAGGGAAATTGTCGGGGTTCGGCGCTGGTTGAGCGCGGAAGAATTCGCACACGGAGTGGGACTCGGCCAAGTGCTTGGCCCCTTTGCAGTCAACACGGCCTTTTTCGTCGGGTACCGCCTGCATGGCCCAGTGGGAGCGCTGGTGGGCGCCGGTTCCTTCGCGGCGCCTTCGATGGTCATGGTCCTGCTGCTTTCCTGGTTGTATTTTGCCTACCACACCATCCCCGCATTGCAGGCCGCTTTGCTGGGGGCAAGCCCTGTGGTGATCGCCTTGATCATCAGCGCCGGGTGGTCGATGGGAAGAAAGGCCGTGCGCACCCTATCTGCCGCAGCCCTCCTGATGCTCTCTTTTTTCCTTGGAGTCCGCTACACCTTCAGCGCAGTGTACATACTTGGCGGAGCCGGCGCGGTGGGTCTCTTGCTAGGGAGAGAAAGAATTGAAGGGGCGAAACACCTGTCAGGTTTGGCCCCTCACACAGGCACTCCCGCAAAGGACGGGCGCGGCGGCCTCCATGGCTTTGCCGGAACGCTTTTCGCGATCACGCCTTCTGCCTCGGGGGTAGCCCTCTCGGCATTAGCCTTCACTTTTTTCAAAGTCGGGCTCATCTTCTTCGGCGGCGGCTACGTTCTGGTGCCACTCCTTTACCAGCGACTGGTGACGGAGCTCTCCTGGCTTAGCCCACAACAGTTTCTCGACGGGGTGGCCATCAGCAATCTGACGCCCGGTCCTATAAGTGTGTTGGCAACGTTTCTTGGCTACAAAATTTGTGGCGTTGCGGGCGCACTAGTTGCGACAGTGGGGCTTTACCTCCCCGCTTTGGCCTTGATGTTCGTTCTCTGTTACGGGTACGGACGCTTGCAGGGAGGCGCACACTTCCAAGATTTCTTCGCCGGCATGACGGCTGCTCTGGTGGGCCTCGTCCTGAGTGCGGCGATTCTGCTCGGGCGAAAAGCTATTGTTTCCTGGCAGACCGCCCTTTTCTCGCTTCTAGCTTCCCTTCTACTGGTGCGTTTTCGCTGGCCTCCCGCCGTGACCCTCGCTCTCGGAGCGCTGCTCGGTGTACTTGGACTGCTTCCCTGAGACAAGGTAGGCATGAGTCCACCCCGAGGGGGGCGCTCATTTGCCAGGCGCAAGCCTCCGCTATGTGGGCTCTAAGGGGACCGCCTGCACGATGGATTGGAGCCTCTCCATGGCGTCCACGTACCGCTTGAAGAAAATCTGGGAGATTCTCCTTTCGGTGGCGTAGCCGGCCACGGGGTTCTTATCCAAGAGACCGCGCAGGACGCGACTTTCCACCTTGAGCACATCCGAGTCCTCTACGCACTCGGCGTTCAATAAGTACCGCTCTCCGATCCCCAGCGAGGAGACACCGAAAACGCCCCCTTCGTGGATATCGTCCACGAGGAAGCTGTGCCCTCCCTTCGTGGGTCTCCTCAGTTCTACTCCCCCTTTAAGGAGCACAAAGAGGTGACTTGCTGGGAACCCCTCGGAGTAGACTTTTTCGCCCTTCTTGAGGCTCACGACCCCACATGCGTCGCTGAGCACTTCCACTTCTTTCTGGTCCAGGAGCGCGAAAATGTCCTGGCGTTGAAGCTTTTCTACAACCATGGCACGTCCTCCTATGCAGCAGTTTTCTCGATGGCAACAAGCGGAAAATGACGATTTCCTGCCTGCCGGACGATTAATCCGGAATTCTCGTTTTTATTTTCCGTCCGACCGGTAACCTACACCGGACCGCCCCTTAATGCAAGGTCCAGTCGAGTTTTCAATGCTGACTCCTTCCGCGGGCCATGGAAAGGATCAGTCTTTCAGTTCGTCCCGGAAATCTGGGTAAGAGGACATCTATGTTCATCATGGTATGATTGTGGTGCATACGCCGGGATGCTATCGGAAGTGGAAGGGCGACTGCCTTGATTCAAGGAGGGAAAGTTTATTTAGTAGGCGCCGGTCCGGGCCATCCCGAACTGCTGACCCTGAAAGCCGCTGAGCTCCTGAAGGCTGCTGACGTCATCGTATATGATCGCCTCATTCAGGAGGAAGTTCTCGCACTGTCCAAGGTTTGCGCAGAGCGAATCTATATGGGTAAGCCTTTGGGGAAACACGATTCGCGTCAGGCGGAAATCGACGAACTGCTGGTTCGCAAGGCGCGTGAAGGAAAAGTGGTGGTTCGGCTCAAGGGAGGGGATCCCTTCCTATTTGGGCGAGGCGGAGAGGAAGCCGAGTTCCTCGCCGAGCACGATGTTCCCTTCGAGGTGATTCCGGGAGTTTCCTCCGCCCTGGCGGCGCCTTTGAGCGCCGGAATTGCCGTGACGCACCGAGACGCCGCTTCCTCTGTGGCGATTGTCACTGGCCACGAAGCCACCAAAGACACCAGTCGAGTGGACTGGGACGCCTTGCGCAAAATGGATACCCTGGTTTTCCTGATGGGAGTGCATAACGTGGGGCGAATTTCCCAGGAGCTCATAGCGCACGGCCGCGACCCCGCCACGCCCGCCGCGATGATCCAGATGGCCTTTTGGCCGGAAGAGAAAGTGGTTACCGGGACCCTGGGCGGAATCGCGGCGGAGGTCGAGCGAGCGGGAATCGAACCTCCCGCGACGCTGGTGGTGGGAGAAGTGGTCCGTCTGCGGGAAAAACTGAAAAACTCCCAGCGCGACCTCCACCCTTCCGAGGCTAGCCCGCGTTGGGGGGCGGCGCCCATGCCCGATCAGCTCCTGAGAATGGCAATGGCCGCGCTGGGCAGCCAGGTGCTTGGATTCGCCCTTTCGCTGGCGCTGTTCGACCACCTGGAGGAATGGCAATCGGCCGCAGCCATTGCGCACCGATTTGATCTGCGCGCTGGCGCTGCAGCAGAGATTCTAGATAGCTTGGTGGCGCTAGGCTTGCTCGAATCCGCCGCAGATGGTTACCGAAACCTGGCGCTGGCGTCAGTCTATTTGAGAAGCGATGCACTCCGGAGTTTGAAGCCTGTGCTGCTTCATGAACTAGCTCAGTTCAGTCGCTGGGAAGCGGTGGCAGCCTATGCTTATACCGGCGAACCGGGCCAAGTGCCGTCCGGTCAAGAAGCTTCCGACTTCGACTGCTGTGAGTGTCTGGCCGGCTTTTCTGCCCCCGCGGTCGTGAAGAAACTCGATCTGGCTGAAAAGAGCCCAGTGCTCCTGCTGGGTTGGGGAGGAGAAGCGTACCGCGCAGCTCTTGCCCGGCGCTGGCCTGATCTTGCTTTGGAAATCAGGAATCCGCTGGTGGGCTCCGACCCGCTGTCCGTGCCCCAGGCCAATACCTATGGAGCCATAGTGCTGTCGGGCCTGGTCGCCCGGTGGGCCCGCGAGGAAGAGCGGGTTCTGGAAATGTCCGCCGCGGCCCTGCAAGACGACGGCGTGTTGATCCTTCACGACGCCTTTCTGCCCAGTGGCGTCCTTCCTCCCGAGGTGGTGCTCGGGGCCTTGGGGCGACACCTCACTTGCCGGCCCGGCGGGAGCTGGTCCATTGACCGGTTGCGCGCCGCGCTCGAAACCCTTGGGCTCCGCGACGTACACGCGGAGTATCTCCCCGGGGGCACGGTGATCGTAACGGCGCGAAAAGTCCGCAACAGCCCGGCCAGCCCGTAACCGGAACTCATGCGAAAGAGTCGTCTCTGCCAGCGACTTGGCAGGCTGGTCTCTTTCGTCCCACGGTAGAGGCGTTGGGAGGAAGATGCCTCACTCGCCACACAATTGTTGCGCGCTCGCCGTCATCAGAAATCAAAGTGGGCTTCTGGATTCCTAGCCAGCCAACAAAATGTTGACATACTGCCGTCGCGTCGCCATTAACCGGCCCGCAATCACTTCCGTAAGCGCGCGGTAGAGCTCGAACCCCAGTTCATAGTCCTTGCGGCATTCGTCCATCAGCACCGCACCCTTGATGCCAATGGCCTCAGTATCTTCCATCGCTCGCACCGCGGCCGTTGCCAAGCGTGGCTCCACTAGCGCCGACCAACTGAACACGTCACCAGCGCCCCCGGTGCGCATCACACAGCGTCCCCTAGTTGGCACGTCCATCTCCACCGCCACGTGGCCGCTCTTAACGATGTACACATACAGGCTGGAGTCGCCTTCGCCAATAATGTCCTGGCCAGCTTTGAATTGAAAAGGCTCAGCAAGGGCCATAAGTTTCTCTTGCACCTGCGGCGAGAATTTCGCCAGAAAACTCCCATACCACGATGTTTGCTCAGCCATGTGCGTTCCTCCCCATATTCCGGTTGACTTTAGCTTAGCAAGCGCTGAGCCAAATCGTTGTCTCCAACGGCACCAGAGGCCCAAAAATCGTCGTTTTCACAACCAACAATGAGTTGCGTTATGGAAAAGGCCAGGAAAACGAGGCTTCACCCAGGCTTAGACTGACCTATGACGAGGGGTACTCGTCGGGCGGGGATTGAGCCACGCACGGGACGGGCCGAAGCGGTTGCGGACAGTAAGGTCATTTCCTCAGTCAAATTGTCGGTCTCCCAAAAAAATGTTCGGACATTAAGAATCAAAGTAGATAAAAAACTCTTGTGTTGAAAATTAACGAGACTAACATTCTACTTGGTTACAAGTCCGGCTCGAGATGGAGATAGAGAATGGGCGAAATCACGATCGAGACTCTGGCAGAAGACATGTATCAAATGGTCGCGGAATACGCAGGGAAAAAGAATCTGAAGGCAGGCGATCTGACCAAGGCCATGATTGCCAAGCATGGCGAGGGAGCTTGCGACAAAGAGGACTGCAAGAAGGCCATCCGCCTGCTGATTGATTCCAGCCGTTGCGTATACAGTTACCTCGGAGGATCATACATCCAATTGCCTCCGAAACCGGACGCTGCACCTTGATTCTGGTCCTGGTGGCCTGTGGCTAACGTGAAAGTACCGAACACAATGCCGCGTCTTGTCGTTGCGGGACTAAGCGGCGGATCAGGTAAGACGCTTGTCTCTTTGGGGCTGCTCCTGTCCGCCCAGCGCCGTGGGGTGATGGCCAGTGCATTCAAGAAAGGTCCGGATTACATCGACGCTGCCTGGTTGTCTTGGGCGGCGGGCCGCCCTGCCCACAATCTTGACACCTTCCTGATGGGATATGATGGTGCCGCCGCTGCATTCATCGCCAATTCAACATTGGGAGCGCTGAATGTCATTGAAGGCAACCGTGGCCTCTATGATGGTTTCGATGCCCGAGGTACGCACAGCACAGCCGAATTGGCCAAGTCACTAGGAGCGCCCGTCGTGCTGGTGCTCGACGCCACGAAGGTCACTCGCACCGCGGCGGCCATGGTCCTTGGCTGTCAACGACTGGATCCCAGTGTCAAGATCGTTGGAGTGATTCTCAATCAAGTGAGCGGGCCACGGCACGAAAAGGTGTTGCGAGAGGCTATCGAAGATACCTGCGGAGTTCCTGTGCTCGGCGCCATCCCCAGAATTCCAACCACACGTTTGCTTCCGGAACGCCATCTGGGTCTGGTGGTGCCTGAGGATTACCCGGACCGGGACGCCTTGCGCGCCACCCTGGGGGAATTGGTGGAAGGTCGATTGGAGTTTGAAAAGCTCTGGGAGCTTTCCTGTAACGCCCCCGACCTTGATCCTCCCATGATGTTCCAACCGAGCCCGCCCGATGGGATGGGGCTGAAGATTGGATATCTCCGCGACGCTGCTTTCACCTTTTATTACCCGGAGAATCTGGATGCCCTGAGGGTTGCCGGCGCAGAACTGGTCCCTATTTCTGCGCTCCTGGCGACCTCCCTGCCGGAAGATCTTGACGCGCTTTACATTGGCGGTGGTTTTCCGGAAACGCACGGTGAAGCCCTGGCGGCCGACGGGACCTTCCTGGCGTCGGTCCGGTGTGCCGCTGAGCGCGGCTTGCCGATCTATGCGGAATGCGGAGGCCTGATGCTCCTGGCCCGCGCAATCCTCTGGCAAGGGCGGCGTTACTCGATGGCGGGAGTGCTCCCCTTCGAGGTAGAGGTTTGCGCTCATCCGCAAGGCCACGGCTACACGGAACTCTGCGTCGACGCCGAGAACGCCTTCTTTCCCGTGGGATTGATGCTCCGGGGTCACGAATTTCACTATTCGGCTATTCCCCCGGGAACCGACCTGCCCAGCACTGCCTGCGCGGTGCGGCGCGGCGTCGGCTGCGGCGGCGGCCGTGATGGCGTGGTGGTCGGGAACCTCTGGGCCAGCTACACGCACTTGCATGCGCTGGCCACTCCCGAATGGACAGCGGGATTAATACATGCCGCGCGGCGCTTTTCGCTCCGAGGGGTGTGTGCATCCCCCTCATGAACACTGCCCACTTGGCCGAGCCAGGTCTGGTGATGGCGATCATTTTGAAGAGCACGATGATTATCACGGTTTACGCTAGAGCTTGTCATGGAGAAAAAATACAGTTCTAAATGGAGGTCTGAATGAGCAACCTGATTTTTCCTCACGGAAGTAAAGAACTTAAACCCCTTCTCCTGGAAGGCGCGTTGTTGGAGGAGGAAAGCAAGAAGGCGCAAGGTCTTAAAAAGGTCCCGATGACAACGCGGGAAACAAGCGATCTCATCATGATGGGAATCGGTGCGTTCACGCCGCTGGATGGGTTTATGGGCAAGGATGACTGGCAAGGCTGCTGTGACACATACAGCTTGCCCAGCAAGAAAGGTCTCTTCTGGCCCATACCCATTACCCTCTCGGCCGATCAGAACCTGGCTGATTCGATTGCGATCGGTGAAGAGGTGGCGCTCTGGGATACGGAAACCGAGTCCATTATGGGCACTATGAAAGTCACGGAAAAATACACCATCGACAAAGAACATGAGTGCCAACAGGTTTTCCGCACGAAGGACGCTGCTCACCCTGGTGTTCAGAAAGTGATGGAGCAGGGACCGGTGAATCTCGCGGGTCCCGTGAAAGTTATTTCGGAATCCTATTACCCGGAGATGTTCAAGGGTATTTACCAGCGTCCCGCCGAAGCCCGCAAGCTGTTTGCGGAGCGGGGGTGGAACACCGTGGCCGCGCTACAACTCCGCAACCCGATGCACGGCTCCCACGCCTACCTGGCATGGGTCGCCATCGAGGTTTGCGATGGTGTGTATATTCACCAACTGGTGGGAAAGCTCAAACCCGGCGACATCCCGGCGGAAGTTCGGGTCAAGGCTATCGATGCCTTGGTCAACAAGTACTTCCGCAGGGATCGGGTGATCCAGGGCGGGTACCCCATGGAGATGCGCTACGCGGGGCCTCGCGAAGCTCTTCTCCACGCTGTGTTCCGTCAGAATTATGGTTGCACGCACTTGATTGTGGGGCGCGACCACGCCGGCGTGGGCGATTACTATGGACCCTTCGATGCCCAGAAGATCTTCAATGAGATTCCTGCCGACGCGTTACTCTTGCGCCCTTTGTGCATGGACTGGACCTTCTATTGCTACGAGTGTGGGAGTATGGCGTCAATGAAGACCTGCCCGCACGAGAGCAAGGCCGTGATTGATGAAAACGGCAACTATAAGGGCGGAGCCCGTCTGCTGCTTTCCGGGACCTTACTTCGTAAACTGATGAGCGAGGGGAAACCGGTTCCGGCGGAATTCTCCAAGCCCGAGGTGATCGCCATCCTGAAGGAGTACTACGACAGCCTCGAGGAGAAGGTGGAAGTGAAGCTGCACCGCGGCGCCACCGGAGAAACCAAGGCGGCGTGAAGCATAGCGGTGACCTCTGGCCGCCGCCGCTGTCATCCTGAGCATTGACAGTCTTGCGGCTGCCCATGAGGGATAAAAACTCGGGCTGAGAAAGGGCGCCGCGGACCCGTCTTGTAGGTCCGCAGCTTTTCCTTAGCCCCAGGGGACGAGCCGCTGACCTAAAAGATACGTTCGCGTTGTGCAGGCTCTTTTTGCAAATTGAGCTTCGGGAACTCGACCAATGGTCGGGCCCCCGGGGGTCTCATGGGGGCGAGCGTATTGATTATACGGTACCTAACAGGCAGTAACGGCGCTTGGTCGGATGGAGTTGTTCCACGATGATGACTACTATCCTTCTTTACGGCTTCATGTACATGGCGGTGCTCGTTTTTCTCATCGCCTGCGGGGTGCGCGCGGCCTACTTCGCCCGCTTGCCGCTTCACTTGCGATGGGAACTATACCCGGTGCCTCACGAGGAAACCGCGCGAGCGGAACACGGGGGGTCATATTTCGAGGTAACGGACTGGTGGAAAAAACCGATTCCGTACAACCTATTCGGGGAATTGAAGTCCATGCTCCCGGAGATGCTTTTTCAAAAAGCTCTCTGGGAGTTCAACCGGACCCTCTGGTTCCTCTCATTCCCATTTCATTTCGGTCTTTACCTGCTCGTGGGCTCGACGGGGCTCCTGGGCCTGCGCGCCTTACTCACCCTTTGGGCTCCTGGCGTGATGTCGGGAGAGGCCGGAACAGTCCTTCACTATACGTGCGCGGTGGGTTGGCTGGGCGGAGCCGCGCTGGCCGCCGTGGGAGCTCTCGGTCTGCTGTTTCGCCGCCTTACCGACGAAGACCTCAAAACGTATACGACGGCAGGAGATCTTTTTAACCTGCTTTTCTTCATCGTCACCCTGGGTTGCCTGGTCGCGGGTTACTTGTTTCGACCGGCGGGGTCCCCGCCTGGGCTGGCGCTCGCGCAGGGCGTCCTCACTTTTGACACGACGCTGCGTTTCCATCCCCTCTTGGCCACTGGGCTATTCTTGAGTGGCCTGTTAACCGCCTACATCCCGATGACCCACATGTCCCACTTTATTGCCAAGTATTTCACCTACCACGCCGTGCGCTGGGACGATCGACCCAACTTGAAAGGAAGTGACGTGGCGAGAAGGGTAGCCGAGTATCTGACCTACCGGCCGCGGTGGGCGGCACCGCATGTCGGTGCAGACGGCGTCAAGACCTGGGTCGAAATCGCTTCTGCCAATCCCGCGCAAGGGGGCAGGAAATGAACAAGCAGAAACTCAGCCTCTCCGACATGTCGAAGCGGGAGAAAAAGCCCCTGGTTCACGTGCAGAATGAAGATCTGATGCCTTTGCCTCCACCCCTCGACGGCGCCTCCAAGGACCATAAGTGGACGCCGTTATCCACGCAGGTGCAGGAAAAGTATGAATGCTCATTGGATGACACCTGCGCGGTGAGCATTCCTCAGCCAAAAACCCGCGAGGAAGAGCAGGCACTGGTCAGTAAATTCATCTCCGGGCTTGAAAAGCTTTTCACCAAGGAGAACAACTGGACTTTCCTTCAGCCGCTCCTTCTCACCATGGAGCACTGCGCCAAATGCCAGACGTGTTCCGAGGCGTGTCACATTTTTGAGGCCAGCGGGCGGAACGAAATCTATCGCCCGACTTATCGTTCCGAAATCCTCCGCCGCCTCTATTTCAAGTACGTCAAGCGCGGCGGCTTGGTCTCGGCCTGGCAGCACGGCGACATCGAGCTGAACTGGCCGCTGGTGGCAAGGCTCATCGAGCTCTCCTACCGCTGCAACTTGTGCCGGCGCTGCGCGCAGACCTGCCCGATCGGTGCGGACAACGGGCTGGTGGCTCATGAACTTCGCAAACTGTTCAGCCAGGAAATGGGCATCGCCGCCAAGGAAATCCATGACAACGGGTCGATGCTGCAGCTCAAGGTCGGCTCCTCCACGGGAATGAATGCGGAAGCCGTCAAGGACAACATTGCGTTCATCGACGAAGATATCAGCGAGAAGACCGGCATGGAAGTGAAGACTCCCTGGGATGTGGAGGGGGCGGACGTCCTTTTGATCCATAACGCCGGCGAAATTCTGGCTTGGCCCGAGAACCCCGGCGCTTTCGCCCTCATCCTCAACGCCGCGGGGATTTCCTGGACCATGTCCTCGGAACTGGCGGGCTATGATTCCATCAACTATGGGCTATGGTATGACGACGCGCAGTTTGCGCGGGTGGCGCTGAAGCACGCGGAAGCAGCCCGGAAACTCAAAGTCAAGAAAATCGTCCTGGGTGAGTGTGGCCATGCCCACAAGGCCCTTTCGGTAATTGCCGACCGGATTCTGGGCGGAGACTTGAACGTGCCAAGGGAGAGTTCCATGACTCTCCTCCGCGAAATCGTGATGGGGGGCGCCTGAAGCTCGATCCCAGCCGCAACAACTTTCCCGTGACATTACACGACCCTTGCAACCTGGTGCGGCTCATGGGTGTGGTGGAGCCGCAGCGCGAGGTCGTCCGAAAACTGTGTCCCCAGTTTCGAGAGATGGAACCCCACGGCGTGGACAATTATTGCTGCGGTGGAGGGAGCGGCTTCGCCATCATGAGTGGCAACAACTTCCCTGACTGGCGCTTCCATGTGTCGGGGCGCAAGAAGCTGGAACAGATTCTCAACGCTTTCCAGGACTGCCTGGATCCGTCCATCCCCAAATATATCTGTGCTCCTTGCAGCAACTGCAAAGGACAATTCCGGGATATGCTGGCTTATTATGATCTCTGGAAACGGCACACGATCCTCTATGGGGGTCTGGTCGAGTTGATTGTTAACGCCATGACCGACGTGAAACCCGGGTTCATCGAATGGGAGTGGCGGTGAGGGGTCCGTCGGACGGCTGCCGACCACCTGGACGCGGAGGAGCCAACCTCCATGGAAGAAACTCCAGAGAAGCTCTCTGTATGGATTACGGCCCCCGTATCGGCGGGCCTCACGCCGTCGTCAATACGAATGCGTTCCCAGGACCACCTGGAGGCCGCATCCCTTTTCGAGGGTAGTTTTCAGGTCCTCGTATTCGAGGGGGCACTGCGCGGTCGCCATTGCCGATTTAACACAGGTTCCAAAATGCAGGGTCTCGATCTCACGGCCAAGGGTTTTGGCATAGTCCATGAGGAACCTGACACGTGGAACGGCCAATCCGGGGCAGTCTCCACAGTCCGTCATTGCCACAAGGTCAATTTCCTTGTGCCGCCCGAATTCCCCATTTCTTTCTTTGATCCCTTTGTAACACTTCATGCAAGCAATGCAGGAGTGGTCTTTGATACGTTTGCAATAAATGATGGCGATCTTGGCCATGATACCTCCGGGTCCAGGTTCCGGTTTTCGAATCCAAGAATGAAAACCACTATTACTTCCAGGTCTCCCCAGATTGGGGACGCCCGCAGGCAGCGGGAAAATGAAACAACGGAAATAGAGGTTACCGCGCTTCCGGGTGAAAGGAAAGAGCCCTCGCGCCAGGCGTTGCAGCCCATGGGCTTGTTGAGGCGATCTCGCGTTTCCGCCGAGACTTGAGCGCAAGCCTTCGAGGTTAACCTTCGAACATGGGAAAGAGTCTCCGTCTCGTATCCATCAATTTTCCTTTCATTGAAAGCCATGTAGACCATGTGCGCTCTCTCGCCACTCCCAAGGCCCTGTTTGACTACGACGTGGTCGTTATTCGCCCCCACCCTCTCACGTGGCTCCTCAACCATCCGGTAAGCCGGGCTGGGAGCGAATGCTGGGTCGAGGGTAGCGACTTCGCCAAGGTCGAGTCCGTTGTGACCAGGGCGAAATCAGGCATCCTCAGGCTGCTTGGACGGGGAGGCCTCGTCGTCGTTATTTTGGACAGCATCGAGGTGCTAAAGTGGAATCCTTATGCCACCGGCCATCCGCACCTTGCCGGAGTGCATAAGATCAGCAATTATGACTTCCTGGACGAACAATTTCATTCTTGTGTCTCGAACGGATCGGGTCAAGACGTACGCCTTGTAGACACCTCCACGCCTTTCTCCAAGGTTGTCCAAAACAGCTCGGTGCGCTGGACAGCCTTCCTGGAGCGGCGGCCGATGTGCCCGTATGACAACCCACAAATCTTCGCCCGGAATACCTCGGACCGTGTTATCGGCGCAGTGTTTGAATGTGCAGGAGGCCACATTGTTACTCTTCCCAATTTTGAGAGGCTCAATGAGCAGGAGTTTCTGACGGCCTGCTGGGCTTATCGTTCTGAGCGGCAAGAGGCGAATCCACCGCTGTGGATTCCTAGCATATATCTGCCCGGAGAGTACGAAGCTAACAATCGGATCACCGGCTTTCAGGTCGAGATTAAGAGACTCCAGCAGAAACAAGCCTCGGAACTTGAGCGACGCGAGGAATTATTGGGGCATAAGAATCTGCTTTATCAGCAGGGGAGGGTTCACCTGGAAGCAGCGGTTCGAAATGCGCTGGACCTGGTCGGGTTTCAAACTACGCCACCGGAGGTTCTTCCTGGGTGCCCGATCGAAATCAGTGGAAGAATTCGTGGTGTATCCATGCCAGGGGTCCTACAGGTGGGTGCCTCGAGCCGGCAGATCACTTGCGAGGAATTTAAGATGTTCGCCCCGAAGGTGGTTGAGGACAACAAGCACACTCAAGTCCCCAGCAAGAGGGTCTTTGTTGGAAACGGATTCAATGAAACCCCGCCCGGCACTAGGTTGGGGACGGTCATTTTTTCGCCGCGGGTCGTTGAAGAGGCACAGGAGCAGTCGATTTCGTTGTTGAATTCCGTAGAGCTCTATTGGGTTGTGTGTGGGGTGCTCTCTAAAGAAATCGATGACTTGGAGAGAATTCGTGAGGCAATCCTCACCACGTCAGGCTACGTTGACCTGCGCCCTTTTTGCAGTATTCCCCCCTTTCCGATTAGCCAATCGTAGGCTCAATTCATCCATCGAGTGGAGAATATTTTAGGAACGATCAGCCGCCGGGATGTTGCGTGACGGAGGAGGGACCACACCTATCTTCTTGTAGGTCTCTTCTTTTTACAAAGCGCCAGCTTACTCAATGTGTTAAGGTTAGGCTTGAATACGGAGGGGGGAGCAACGAAATTCCGCCCCCCGAGGTCCGAGTCACCTCCTGTACTTTAATTAAGGAGTGGCAGACATGGAGACACTCGAGAACGTGATTGCAGAACATCCGTTTCTGAAGGGTTTGGAACCGCGCTACCTCGAATTTCTCGTGGGATGCGCATCCAACGTGCGCTTTGAACCCGGCCAATTCGTTTTCCTGGAGGAAGGGGAAGCCAACCAGTGCTATCTCATCCGTGAGGGCAAGGTGACCCTGGAGATCGACGCTCCTCCGCGCGGCACGATCATAATCCAGACCCTTGGTAAAGGAGATGTCCTGGGTTGGTCGCAGATCTTTCCTCCCTATCGTTGGAAGTTTTCCGCCAGGGCAGTCGAACCCACCCGGGCCATTGCCCTGAATGGTAAATGCCTTCGCGACAAATCCGAGCAAGATCACGACCTTGGCTTCGAGCTTCTTAAGCGGTTTGCGCGGGTGATCCAGGAACGCCTCCAAGCAACGAGGCTGCAACTGATCAACCTCTACGTGGGCGGATGATCGTCCGAAGATCTGCCAAAGCGCCCAAGTTCCTCACTCTGAACCATCGCCAAAGGGTAAGGGGGAATCTCTGTCTTTCCCGGCAGGGTCCAGGGGTCCCGACTACTGCGGTAAGTGGGGGTTCTTCTCCTTCGATGGGCCGCGAGGCGAAATCGAATTCAAGCGTGGCCCCCCTGATTACAAATGCCCGCCGGCGAGGCTGAACAACAAGACGGCGAGGACGATGAGGGTGATGACCACGTAAAGCCGGTCGCGCTCCAGCGCAAATGCCACGACCGAAAAGGCCACGCGTGCTACGGGTGTGGCAATCAGGAGCAGCAGACCGAGTTGAATGATGTTGCGGCCGTGAAACGTCGCGGCACCCCGGATAATCCCTGAAACCGTACAATACTCAGAGGGTTCTCCCACGAACCTGGCGTACTGAGGCATCTCGCGGCCGTGGCGGACAAGGAAGATAATCCCTCCCAGCGCGACCACCGACGCGGCGAGCCAGACACCGGCGCGCAACAGATTGGCGACGATAGTTTCAACGCGCTGATCGGTCCAGGCGACGGACGGCGGTTTCATCTTAGAGCCTCCCGGTGATGCCGTGATAGATCATTTCGAAAGCCAGCACCGCGACCACAATGCCGAAAACCACGCGCAGCGCGGCGGTGCGTGTTCTGGCCAAAACTCGCGCCCCCAGCAGCGCCCCCAGCGCCACGCCCAGCATGACAGGCATGGTAAGACCGGGATCGATGTACCCGCGCTGGAGATATACCCCCGCGCTGGCGGCCGCCGTGACCCCGATCATGAAGTTACTGGTGGTGGTGGAAACCTTGAATGGGATGCGCATCGCTTGGTCCATGGCGATCACCTTGAGCGCTCCCGAGCCAATGCCCAGGAGTCCGGAGAGCCCGCCCGCCACAAACATCAAGCTGAATCCGGCGGGGACGCCGCGCACGTGATAGCTCTGGAGGCCCCGAGTCGTGGGATAGGTAGAGCCCATCTTGAGCATCTCCGCCAAGCAGTTGGGGGCGCCGTCGGAGCTAATCTTGGGCGCCGGGCGGGTCGAGGCGTAGGCAGAGAAGATAAGGACGAGTCCGAAAATGACACTGATGGTGGAAGTCGGGACCCGGGAGGCGACGGAAGCTCCCACCACCGCGCCCACCGTCGTGGCGATCTCCAAAAACATCCCGATGCGGATGTTGGTATAACCTTCCTTGACATAGGCGGCTGCCGCCCCCGAAGAAGTGGCAATAACCGACACCAGAGAGGCGCCGATGGCGTAACGGATATCAACTCCAAACAACACTGTCAGAAGTGGAGTAATAACAATGCCTCCACCGAGTCCGGTCAATGCGCCCAGAAAGCCTGCCGCTAACGATCCCAGCCCGATCAAGAGGGTATGTTCGAAAATGTTCACTTTAGTCTATAGACCCGCCATCCTATAACCGGGGCGGGACCTTTCCCGTCCGCAAAATCTCGCTGAGTTCATCCGGGGGCTTCCTATTGAGGACTGCAAAAGTGAGTGACAAGACCCCCTTGTGACTATACCCATAACTTTGCCGCGGTTGGAACCATAAGTTGGCCGCGGGGCGTAAGAACACCCTTTGTTTTCAATGGCGCTGTCTGGGAGTAGTTGGCCCGTTGGAACCATATAGTTGCCGAATGTACAGATTGGACCCATAAGTTTGCCGTGAGTGCAAGATCGTGGTCGAGCCATCCTAAGTTCTACCGCAGCGCAGGGCTTGTTTTTGCGTGGGGCTCTAGCGTCAGAATCCGCGCGGGCCGCAGCATTTTTTGAATTTCTTCCCGCTCCCGCACGGGCACGGCTCATTCCGCCCTATTTTGGCCCGAGCTTTGACAGGCGGTGGAACGAATCGAACCTTCGGCAGGTCCCACTTCCGTTCTTTATTCTCTTCGAAGCATGCCCACCAAGCCATCTCCTTCTCCACATCATCAATGAGCGGATAACGCTGCGGGAGTCTCATCATGGCGGCTGCCTTGCCAGCTTTGAGTGCGTCTTCGATGTTCTCCCATCCTATAAACAAGGACTCAATCAGTCCTTCATCAAAGGCCATGCGGAGCTCTTCCACGACCTCTTCCGGGTACAAGTCCGCGGAACAACTGGCCAAGCTGCCCCAGACAAGGCCCGGGGTCCTATCCAGGGTGCGGAACAGACCTTTGAAGTAGGCCATCACCTCGTCGCGACTGCGCCTGCCGCAGGCTACCAGCACGACCAGACCCCTCAGGGCTGCTGAGCGGACGTATTCGTTGGCCTGCTCGTTCTCTACGAGCGAGGCCATGCCGCTCATGTCTCCGTCTGAAACCGAAGCAAGAATGCTCTCCAAACCTTCGGTCACAGTGTCGCCAGCCAAGTCCATTGGCAACTCGCCAGGCGTGGAAAAGGCTCGCACCAGGAGCGGATAGGCCCGCGTTTCCCGAAATTGAGCCAGCAGATACATAGCATAGATATGGATCATCCGCTTCGGGTCGGTGGTGAAGGATTGAGGATCGCGGGCCACGGCCTCAAGAACTTCGAGTAGCGGCGGGATGATCTCCTCACGGTGGGCGATGGCTTCACGGATTGCGGCTTTAGGAAAGTGGCCTTCGTTCCGTTCGAGTTGCGCGAGCAGGGGTTGGACGTCCATGTAATCCCTGCCAAGCTTATCACAGGCGCGAAAGCATACTCGGTCAGCCGCTTGCAACGCGCAGCACTTCGGATCCAAAGCTTGGCGGGTAGCTTCGGGACGGTCCCGCTGGAAGCGAAAAGTGCTTGACAGGCCGAATGTATAAATGTATTGTAACATGCGTACATGAGGCGCGAAACACCAGAAGATGTACGGTCTTGGTTTATCGGAGCCATCCGACAAATGTGGCCCGTGGCCATCGGCTCACTCTCCTTGAGAAGAGGCCGCTGCATTCGACCGAATTGTCCGGCCTGCGCGGCCGGTAAGCTTCACACCAACTACGCACTCTACGGTCGGCGTGGGAGTCGGCGGTTCTCGATGTATGTGCCTGAGAGGCTAGCTCCAGAGGTCAAACGGGCCATTCGGAATGGCCGCCAACTGCACGAACTGATCAACCAAGCAGGTATCCGCTACTTGATGGCGCTTAAGGAGCAGCAGAAGTCGAAGGGCTAGCCCCGGCTGCCAACAGGAGCACGTCAATGCTCACTGAATCGGAACTCTCAGCCTGGTATTCGCGGCTGCACATTCCCTCCCCGGCTCGCTCAGTAATCGATCAAGTGCGCTCCTCGCAGCCGGCAAGGCAGGTGGGCGGCGGCTCCCGGAACGTGAGCGGGCGCTACCCCAGCCGTAAGATGGGCTTGACGATCCAGTTCGAAAGCCATCGCGTCGAACTCGCCGGCATTTACGAGATGGAGCACGACCACTCTGTGATGGAGTTCTACGACCAACCGCCTTCTATCAAGCTGAACTATTTCAGTGCGGCGGGTCGCCGCCTGACGGTAATGCACACCCCAGATTTCTTCCTGATTCGCCAGGATGCGGCGGGCTGGGAAGAATGGAAGACGGAGGAAGAGCTAGTCCGGCTCTCACTTACAAGGAAACGGTGGTCAAAGCGTGCCGTCGAGAACCTTGCGATCGTGGGCGGCGCGCTTCCGAGAGGCAGAAGTGGCAATCGGCGACGGGTATCTGGGTCTTCTGCCGCGGATCCGCGATCGAGGCAATCGCCAAGCACGGCTTCCCGAGCCGGCGCGGGCGCTAATGGCCGAGTTCATTGAGAATAACTTTGAAACTTTTAAGCAAAAATCGAAATACTCATCGTGGATCTCTCTAAAGCATGTGTGCGACCAGCGGGGAATCGCAGCGCCAAGTTATCGGACTTTCCGTCGGGCAGTGAGAAAACGTGACCGATTCTCCCAGACTCTCAAACGACAAGGTCGCCGCGCCGCGTACGCATACGAACCTGCTTTCTGGGAACTGGAGATGAAGACACCACGCCACGGTGATCGACCGTTCGAGATTGCTCATATCGATCATACGGAACTGGATGTGGAAGTACGCTCGCTGGCGACAGGCCACGCCTTAGGCCGTCCCTGGATCACCTTACTTGTCGATGCCTTCTCACGGCGGATTCTCGGCCTGTACCTGACTTTCGATCCGCCGAGCTACCGTTCCTGCATGATGGTCTTGCGAGATTGCGTCCGGCGCCACGGTCGGTTTCCACAGATGGTCGTTGTGGACGGAGGGGCCGAGTTCAAGAGTATTTATCTTGAGACTCTGCTCGCCCGGTACGCCTGCACCAAGAAAACCAGGCCGCCGGCTAAACCCAGGTTTGGATCGGTCTGCGAACGACTCTTCGGCACAGTGAGCTCACAGCTCCTCTATAATCTCCGCGGCAACACGCAGATGACGCGGAACGTACGCCAAGTCACTAAATCCGTTGACCCCCGCGGAATGGCGACATGGTCTCTCAGTGGGCTGAATGAGCGTATCGAGGAGTACCTCTTTCAAGTTTACGACAAAATGGAACACCCTGCCCTGGGACAGACCCCACGGGAAGCATTCGAAATGGGCCTTGAAAGGAGCGGCTTTCGGCCAGAGCGAATGATCCGTTACGACCAGGATTTCGTGATGTGTACGATGCCGACCACGGCCAAAGGAACGGCGAAGATCTCTCCAGGTCGAGGCGTGAAGCTCAACCACGTGTACTATTGGTCAGATACTCTTCGCGATCCTGAATTTGAGCTGCGGCAGCTCGCGGTCTGCTACGACCCCTTTGACGCCGGGACGGCGTACGCCTTTTGCCGGAATCAGTGGGTCGAATGCCATTCCGAATACTACGCGGTGTTCCGTGGCCGTTCTGAAAAAGAGGTGATGCTGGCGACCCAGGAACTCCATCGGCAGCATCAGCAACATTCGAAGCAGCGTTTCAATCTGAATGCCAAGACGCTGGCCATATTCCTGGAATCGGTGGAAGCGGAGGAGACGTTGCTAATGCAGCGGCTTCGAGACCACGAAACTGTGGGGATTCGGGAGGGTCATTGTGGGTCTGCACTCGGGTGTGCGGGGCAAGAGAGTATCCCAATAGCCAACAAAAATGTCGAGCTTTCCTCTGCGGATGTCCCGCCGGAAGTCTACGGAGAATTCTGATGACCTCTGAGCCAGAGTTGACGCGAGATCATCCGGTTGAATCGTGCGAAGCCAAGCTGCGGAATTTCAGGGCTTTCACTGTCGCCCACCCGCACCTGCTGGCAGCCAAGGAGCAGCTGATGACGGCGCTATTGGATTCGGCTCCGAATTCTCTCGTGTTTGTCTTGGGGCCGACGGGAGTGGGCAAGACAACCCTTCGCGCCAAGATTGAAAAGGACCTCACAGTGGGGCTCGCCAAGCAACTGGAGAATGATTACGAGCGCCTTCCGGTGGTCAGCGTTGAGGCGGTTGCTCCTGAGTCCGGTAACTTCAGCTGGAGAGAGCATTTCAAGCGTCTACTCGACGCGATGCGCGAGCCGGCGATCGATTATAAGCTGAGCAGAAAGGGAAAACCTTGGGGTTTGGGAAGGCCTGTTTTCCCCTTCGACCCGTCCACTCGAGGGGCGGGGGCTGAGTACCAGCACTCCGTCGAACTCGCCTTACGCTACCGCAGGCCGGCAGCCGTCTTCATCGACGAAGCCCAGCATATGTCGAAGATGAGTTCCGGACGCAGACTTCTGGACCAATTGGATGTTATCAAGTCACTCGCCAACCGAAGCGGCATACCCCATGTTCTGCTGGGCACCTATGATCTTCTGGCTTTTCGGAACCTGAATGGGCAACTCAGCCGCCGCAGTACCGACGTGCATTTCGGGCGATATCGGGCGGAGCGTGCCAATGAAGCGGCGATTTTCCTCAACGTGGTGAGGTCCTTCGAGACGCAGTTGCCAATAGATAAGTCGATCGAACTGACGAAGGATTGGGAATACCTGTACGAAAGGAGCATCGGGTGCGTCGGCGTCCTCAAAGAATGGTTGGTGAGGGCACTTTCGCGTGCTCTCAGGCGAGGGCAAAAGGCCCTCGAACGAGTGGACCTTGAGACGTGCGCCTTGTCCGTCTCGCAATGCGATAAGATGCTCACCGAGTGTATCGAAGGGGAAATGCGAATGACCGAAAACAGCGAGAGCCGCTGTCGCTTGCGCGCTCGACTGGGATTGAAGGGTCTGGAGGAGCGCTCTGCTTCGCCGCCGGCCGTGCCGCAGGTAGGCGCTTCCAGAAGGCGGAAGAATTGGCGACCGGGCCAGCGGCTGCCCAAGCGAGACCTCGTCGGAAACGTGGGATTTGGCCATGCCTCTTGATGAGCTCTACGATCATTGGGACGTGGAAATGCCCGATATTCCAAAGCGGAGTCTCCTCTATTGCTTGAAGCCTGTGGGGATCGGGACCCCCCAAGTCGAGAGTCTCAGTGGCTACGTCGCCCGTCTGGCGGAGGCGCACGATCTTTCTGTTGGGAATCTCGTCGGGCGAAAGCCATTCAGCAACGCCCGCAGTGGTCTGTACAAACGCACTACATTTTTTCGCTCTCGTCCCAAGTCCCACGCTTTTCATGCTGCTGATTACGATATTAATGGGATGTGCCGGAAGGCATGCAAGTGGATTGGCGCTTTTCAGGAGGCGACCCATCGTCAAGACCTCAGCAGGCTGACCCTGGTTCCACTCACGAAGGTCATCTCAGGCATGTTCCTATTGCGAAGGCGCCGGGCGTGGTGCCCATCTTGTTATCATGAAGACGAAAAGTCAGGGCTGGTGTACGAGCGCCTTCCGTGGGCCATTAAAATCGTGGCTGTCTGTCCCTTCCATTTGCGTCCTCTGGAAAAGCACTGTCCATTTTGCAATCGACAACAGCCAGCCTTGGCCGTGAGCTCGAGACCCGGTTTTTGCTCAGCGTGCAGAAACTGGCTTGGCGAACCATCATCAGAGATAGCTCCGAAGTCGGGGAATCGCACTAGAAATTTCCGAAATGAGTTACACCAAGCATCGGCGGTCGGCGAAATACTCGCCACGACCAGTGTTGCGGGAAGCGTTCCCGCAGCAAGCTTTCGAAGGAATCTGCGGATCTGCGTCAAACGTTTAGCGGCAGGGAATACAGCAGCCTTCGCCCGCCGCACCCAAGTGAGTGAAACAGCCATCTCATTCTGGTTGCATGCAGCTATGTATCCCCGTCTCGATATGGTCTTGCGTCTGTGCTCGCGCCTGCACATTTCTGCCGCCACCATGCTGTTGAACGATCGCCTGGAGAAAACGGTCGATTGGAAGGCGGTCAAGTCTGCATTTCCACCAGACAGGCATCCAACCAGAACGTTTCGTTCCTCTGGGCAAGTAAGACGGCTCCTGCTGGCGGCACTGCGGGAAAATGATTGCCCCAGCCTTCGCGACCTCACCAGTCGGTTGGGTTACAGAAGGGCAGAAAGCCTCTATCAGGCCGACCGAGAGCTTTGCCACCGGATTACGGCGAGACATCGAAGAAATCACCGAACTCACTGGTGGAGGGAGCCAGGAGCCAGAAGAATTTGTGACGAAAAGACACTTCGACGGCTCCTTGAAAAATCCCTCGCTCAGGAAACACCTACGTCTGTTCGCCGTATCGCCGCGATCGCTGGATATGTCAATGGCGGCTACATCCATCGAAAATTCCCAGATCTCTGCCATGCCATCGCTATGCGACTTGAGGAACAACTGGCCAAACGATGGGACAAAATGCGTTTAGCATTGGAGAGTGTCTGCGCTGCAGGCCCGCCTCCGACCCTGCACACCATAAGCACCCAGTTGGGTTTTCGGAATTCTTCCACCTTGAGAGAGAAGTTTCCGGAAGAATGCGATGAGCTGCTGGCGTGCCGACGATTCCACAAAGAAAAGGGTATCGAGAGGTTGCGAGGCAATCTACGGTCCATCCTCAGTGAAGAGCCTGCGCCCTCCCTGAGTTCGGTTTGCCGAAGGTTGCAGATCTCGCACTCAACCCTATACGAGCGATGCCCGGAGCTTTGTCGCGCCATTAGTGCTCGGCACGCCCAATGGCAAAAGGAGAAAACTCGAAAGAGACGCCAGGCGCTCGACGAGGAAGTTCGGCGAATCGCAGGCGACCTTCGGGCTCGTGGCCAAAATCCAACTCAGACTCGGATTGCATTACTGAAGAGCAAGGATTCCCTCAAGGAATGGCGCGCCCTCCAGCGATCGGTGAGGAGGGCGCGGCGATTTCTCGGACTGAAATAGAGCCTTTTCGGTCCCATCAACACCCATCCCTCGTTGCCACGCAGAGACTAACCGACGCAGAATCACCTCGATCAACCTGTTTTGTCCCCCGCCGCACATCTCGTGGCCCTGCGCCGCTTAATTGATCCATCGATGGAAGGTGCAAAACGACCTACGGAGCCGACATAGATCCCCATTACACCCCGAAACGGCAATGTTATGGGTCCAAAACGGCAAAGTTATGGGTCCAGTCACACCCCTCACCCACCGCCTTGCGGTCTCCCTCTCCCCCAAGGGGGCGAGGGCAGAGAAAATCATGAATACAGCGCTGAAACTAAGGACTCTTCTTCCCTCTCCGCCAAAGGGGCGAGGGGGGAGTTAAATAGAATCTACGCCCTCGCCCCCTAGGGGGAGAGGGTGACTCGACGAGGCGCTTTCATCAGCCGAGGCGAGACGGGTGAGGGGGTTCGTTCATCACCGTATTATGCCGTCAGCATCCCACGGTTTGCTCGCCGTGGGCTACAGGATGCGCCCGCTTCGCGGGCTCTCACGGGTGCCCTAACCCTTATTTTAACGCCTATGCCCCCGACCCCCTCTCCCCCAAGGGGGTGAGGGGGTCTCGCCTATTGTCAACTCTAAGATGGCACACCACACTAGCTTTTCACTCGCGCCGGCAACTCGGCCTTTGCCTCCTGAGCCTTTCCCCGCCGTGCGGATTGCAAACAAGTACGGACTCGTTCCGCCTGGTCCTGCGCCGCCCGGGCGCGCGCCACCTGCCCAACTTGTGCGAAGGCGGTCCCAGCCTCTTTAAAACAGACTTGTGCGTTTCGCAAGTACCGCTGGGGATTGGGGTCATCGAGTGCCAGGCGGAGAAATGTGGTGGCCCGGTTAAATTGAGTCACTGCATAATCGCAAGGGAAACTGACCCGGGTACGAAAGCGGAGAGCGCGGTCAAAATGGCGAAGCGCACGATGCAAGTTCTTGCCCGTCTCGGTGAAGTCTATGGAGGGAATGGAGACGTAGGCGTTGCCCAGGTTGTTGTGCAACGCAGCGTTCTGAGGCGGGAACTCCGATGGTGTGAAAACCTGAAGAGCCTGCCGGTAGCATAGGATGGCCTTCCGAACGTTGACAGCCTTGTCGCCGGAAGACAACCCCCGGTAGGCGGTGCCCAGGTTCTCCTGCGTCGCCGCGTAGCGCACCCGATCCCTCTCTTTCGTCCTTATTTGCAGGGCTTTCTGATAGTGCGACACGGCCTCTTCCCACTTGCGGGGCGACGTTTCCTCCGACAGCTCGCAGTAGGAATTTCCCAGGTTGAACTCCTCTCGCGCCCATGCTTCCAGGTCGCCAACTCCCAGATAGATTCGCGCCGCCTCTTGGAAACAGCTTATGGCCGCCTGCAAGCGCACGGTGGGCGACTCCTGGCCCGAGATCAGCCACGTGTTCCCCATCGCACTAAGGATTTGCGCACGCTCCTTGGGCTGTTCAGACGGACTGACGAGCGTCAGTGCAAGGCGCAAATAAGTGAGGGAAATCTCTGGGGACGTTTGCAAGTGAACGCGACAGCCCCCACTGCAACAAACTCCCAGTTGGAAATGAATCGCGTAATTATTGGGCTCGGCATGAACTGCCTCCATCAAAATCGCAATACAAGCTTCGCAGTGATGCTCCCGGCATTGCCCGGTAGCTCTCGGAAGCCAGGAATTCAGGCCGCCCGGGGTGGGAGGCATCAGTGCCCATAGGCTATTCTCCGTTTGCATGGGTTTTCACTCCGTCCCTATCCCTCTGCTTGGATCACACAATCCAGTATGTAGATTTCAGCCTTCGCGGCCATCTCTTCCCTTCAGGCATCGGGAGGACCACCTCCACGAGCCAAGGACCTACCAATCTTCAATCCCATCTTACTTTCATGAAGTCTCAGGCGGTGACATCATACGACATGGTCTTTCTCTCACAAAATACGGGCTTCCCATCGCACCCACGGGACACATTAGAAATTAGCAAACAGGCTGCTCTGAACCCGAAATTGGGTCGCGGCCCCCTGCGGGATGGGAACATAGAAATGCCGAGCTGGATCGTTGGGGCTGATCTCATTTTGTATGTACAAAATATTCTGCCACTGCAAGAACTTTGCCAAGCCCACATCAAACCGGAAGGAGTGGGTTCGGACGTTGACCCCGGAGTTTGTGCCCAACTGGCTGTCCGTGAATTCGGAGACCATGGAATTAGCGTCCTTCACGGAGTAGAAGTAAAGGAATCGCACGTCTCCCGCCTTCCGGATTTGGCCGGCGTTGAGCGTCACCATCCAGGCATTGCGCAGGAAACTTGTGCCAAAGTTGCGGCTCGCTTGCATGTCCACAAAAATGGGGAATTCCTCGCCGTGGAACATCATACCTTCCTTGGTGACGCGGTAAGACAAATGACCAATCTGATAGTGGCTGGCGGTGAAAAGGCCGCCGCCGGGCAGCGTCGTAGCACTGCCCGTCCCCGGCAGTGGGCCGGATATGTCGAGTCCCAGTTCGTTATTGGCGAGTAACGTGAAACCGCTGCTGGTGGATCCCAGAGCAATCTGGTTAGCGTTCCGATAGGAAAGGAAGTTGCCGAATAAATAGTGGGACCACCCCGGCTTGATCTTTCCATCCACAAACAACCCTTCGTCAAAAAGGTCCGCAGAACGAACATTTTCACCGGGCTGGTATCCCGCCTGAAGGTAAATGCAAGCAGCCGGTGGAGAAGCAGACGCGCATTTGGCGGCCGTAGGCAACACCTGAATATTGGGGTTCGTCAGAATGTATTGACCAGCCCGGATACTAATTCGGGTTATCCCCAGGAAATTGTCGCCTGGCGACGTTCCAACGGACTCTTGGAAACCATTGAATCTGGCGTTATTGCTCCACAAGAAGCGAGTGAAATCCGAGAAGACCTCCGGCATCTTTCCCGCTTGGAAGCTCAGGTTGGAGTTGGGGTGATAGTTAACCCACGCTTCACTCAAGAAAATAGGCCCCTTGACAATGCCTCCCCCGAAGTCGGTGCTGTCCGTCAGCGGATTCTCAAAAGTCCCCGAGCCCAGTTGGAAATGAGCATCTAACTGCGGATCAATTCCCTTGTCAAAGTTCAGCCGAGCCCGGTAACGCGCCCGAGCATCCTGCTCGGGGCCCGCCACAGCGTTCGAGGAGCGGAAAACCCCGTCGGCGCGCACGCGAAAATCTCCACTGAACCTGAAACCTGCGATTCCCCTGGAGATGCCTTCCACCTGCTGGCTGAGGGTTTCTAATCGAGTCGTGTAAGGCTGGGTTTGGTCCGGCGCCGCCTGGGGGGGAACAGGCGACGGTGATGCGGATGAGGTCGCACGAGCCAACCTGCCAGAGGGAGCAGGACCAGCAGAGGGTGACAGGACGGTTGGTTGGAGACTCGCAACGAGATCAGGATACAGGGCCTTGCCGCCAGGCGTCGTCCATGGCGAGGGGTTTGCCACGGCGTCTCCGGTGCGCACCAGCGCTGTTTCCGCAGGGGCAGTCGCAGCCTCCGGGCCTGGGTGCTGCCGCGCAGATTCAGATGAAACCTCGCGAGCGCCCTTTACCGAATCCATCAACTCATTCAGTGTGGCGACGAGCTTGGAAATCTGTTGTTGCTGGAGGGCGAGCAACTTTTCCTGCCGCTCAAGTCGATTCTGCAACGAGGCAATCACCTTGCCCTCGCGTTCAACCCGCGCCGCAGCCTGAGAAGGCTGGCTTCCCCCGTGGTTCGCAGGGCTGGCGGCCACAGGCGCTGCCTTCAGGCGCGTCAACGGGGGAGATTTTCTCTTGGCGGGATCTGAACTCGGCGTTTGGGCTGGTGTCATGCTGGCGACATTCGAGAGGGAAACTTGATCGGCGGCGTTGATTAACCGCGGACTGCCTGCGAGGATGACCATGCAGGCGACAAGTAGAAGTCTAGCCTTTAGTTTAAGAGCCATGGGTCTCTCCATTGATCTGACGAAAGCGGACTGATGGCACGCGGAAGGTCACGCATTTTCGACCTATGAATCGAGGGCGACGCCCTAAGTACTCTTCAGGTGGCACATTCGATGCGGGTGGGTGGGCCGGGCTCTTTCGGAACGCCGCCGGGCTGCTTTGAGCTTTTTATAACTACATTAACCTCTAAAGTTGCATCACCTGAACACATATCAGTTTATATCTTGGTTGATCCTTTAATTCGTCGCTCCAGTATGATGATCGCGCTTCCGAATGGAACGCTACCATGGTTTGAGGGCTGCGCGTCAAGCGGGATTGCAGCCGCGGAGGGAAGGGAGCGAAGATTTTTCGGACATAAAGAGTGCTATTCCCAAAAAACTGATAAATGTCAGAATTTTGTTCGGACATTAAGTATCAAAGCAGGCAAAAACCTCTTGCATTGACCATTAATGAGATTAACATTTGACTCAGTTAGGCAGTTGGATCAAGGAGGCGGCTCGGCCAGCACATGGAACGCAACAGTGACACCGCGATCCGCGAAGAGGTCACACCGGAGTTGAACAATGAGTTCCTGAGCAGCGCGCGCGTCTTTGCGTGGTCGGTTCGAGAGGTGATTGAGAGGACCGTACTCCGCGAAGTGGCAGGTAAGGATTTCACCTTCTCCCAACTGAAGCTCCTCTACCTGGTGGCCCACACCGACACTCTCAACATTACCGACGCGGCGACTTTTCTGGGGGTCAGCCCCCCCGCCGCCAGCAAAGCCGTGGACAAGCTGGTACGCCGCCGCCTGCTGCGCCGCGCCGAAACCCAGCAAGACCGGCGCACCAGCCGGCTCTCCTTGACCGAAACCAGCCGCAAGCTGATGGACGCTTACATCAGCGCGCGCGATCAGCGGGCGCGGGCGGTGTTCTCGCAGTTCTCCGCCGACGAGTTGCGGCGGACCTCCGAAGTTCTGGACCGCCTGGCGGGCGCTATCACCAGCAGCGGCGCCGACCCGAACGCGGTGTGTATGCAGTGCGAAATCTACTTTCGCGATGTATGCCGTTTTCAGAAATACGGCCAGAGGAACTGTTTTTACCAGCATCATCAGACGGAAGAGCAAGACCGTGCCGGTACGCGCACGGATGTCGTTCGTGACCGAAAGGGGGACTAATGCCGAGTTACGTCAATCCTGAAAAATGCGATGGCTGCAAGGCCCTGGATAAAACCGCCTGCCAGTACATCTGTCCCAATGACCTGATGGTCTTGGACAAGGACAAAATGAAGGCTTACAACCGCGATGTATCGATGTGTTGGGAGTGTTACAACTGCGTCAAGATCTGTCCCACACAGGCTGTGGAAATACGCGGTTATGCCGATTTCGTCCCGCTGGGGGCTTCCGCTACGCCCATGCGCTCCACAGATTCCATCCTGTGGACGGTGAAGTTTCGTAACGGAATGATCAAACGCTTCAAATTCCCGATCCGCACCACTGCCGAAGGTGCAGCGGTGCCGGACGGCGGCTTTGAAACTAAGGGAGGCTTAGACACGCCCGATCTCTTCACCGAGCCCGCGTCGCTGGGTCTGCCCGAAGTTTTTACCCTGAGACGATAGGAAGGGGAGGAAACCGATGGCCAATTTTGAAACTGTGACAGTAGAAACCGACTTGCTCATTCTGGGCGGCGGCATGGCCGCCTGCGGAGCGGCGGTGGAAGCGGCCTTTTGGGCCAAGCAGCACGGCTTGAAGGTGACGCTGGTGGATAAAGCCGCAGTCGATCGGTCCGGCGCTGTGGCGATGGGGCTGTCCGCGATTAACCAGTACGTCGGCCTGAGGGATGGCGCCAACACCGTCAAGGACTACGTGGATTACGTGCGCAACGATCTGATGGGCATCACCCGTGAAGATTTGGTGGCCAACATTGCCCGGCACGTGGATTCCACCGTACACTTGTTTGAGAAGTGGGGCTTGCCGATCTGGAAAGATGAGAAAGGCGCCTACGTTCATGAGGGCCGGTGGCAACTCATGATCAATGGCGAGTCTTACAAGGTGGTCGTGGCGGAGGCTGCCAAGAACGCCTTGCTGCAAAGCGGCGTTGGCCAGATCTTTGAGCGCGTATTCATCGTGGGGCCGCTCATGGATGGCGAGCGCTGCGCCGGGGCGGTAGGGTTCTCGGTGCGCGAGAACAAGTTTTACGTGTTCAAATCCAAAGCTACGTTGGTAGCTATGGGGGGCGCCGTACACGTCTTCAAACCCCGGAGCTCCGGGGAAGGCATGGGTCGCGCCTGGTACCCGCCCTGGAACTCGGGCTCTTCGGCCTACTTCACGATTCGGGCCGGGGCGGAGATGACCTGCCAGGAAGTGCGCTTCATTCCCGTTCGTTTCAAGGACGCATACGGTCCGGTGGGCGCATGGTTCCTCTTGTTCAAATCCCGGGCCACCAACTCCCAAGGGGGCGACTACATGGTGGAGCGCCGGCCGGAGCTCGAAAAGTGGGGACCCTACGGCCGCGTCAAGCCCGTGCCCGCCAATCTGCGCAATTACCTTGGCATGCTGGATATCATGGACGGCAAGGGGCCGATCAGTATGCGGACCGAGGAGGCCCTCCAGAAAATCGCCGACACCTACAAGGACGACCCGAAAGCCTACAAGAAAAAGATGAAGGATCTCGAATCCGAGGCTTGGGAAGACTTCCTGGACATGACGATCTCACAGGCAATCCTCTGGGCTTCCACCAATGTTCAGCCCGAGCAGCGAAGTTCGGAGATCGCCGCGGCGGAGCCTTATTTCATCGGCTCCCACTCCGGTGCTTCCGGGGCCTGGGTGAGCGGGCCGGAAGACTTGCAGACGGATGAAACCCGCTCGGATTATTTCTGGGGTTACACGAACATGTCCACGGTGGAAGGCCTGTTCTGTGCCGGTGACGCCTCCGGTGCTTCCAGTCATAAGTTCTCCTCCGGTTCCCATGCCGAGGGACGCATCGCCGCTAAAGCCGCGGTCAAGTTCGTGGTGGAAAACAACACCATGCCGGCGGTCGATGCGGCAAAGCTGGAAAGTCTGAAAGCCGAGATCCTCCGGCCTCTGGATCTTTACGAAGAGCAGAAAAACGCCACCACCGATCCGGAGATCAACCCCCACTACATCAAGCCCCGCATGTTCATGTTCCGCCTCCAGAAGATCATGGACGAGTACGCGGGTGGTATCACGGCCCAATTCACCACCAATGGCCCCTTGTTGACCAAGGCCTTGGAGTTGTTGGGCATGCTGCGTGAGGACTCCCATAAGCTGGCAGCTTCGAACTTACATGAACTGATGCGCTGCTGGGAGAACACGCACCGCATGTGGCAGGCGGAAGCGCATGTCCGTACCATGTTGTTCCGTGAGGAGACGCGCTGGCCGGGGTATTACTTCCGTGCCGACAAGCCGGCGCTGGACGAAGAGAAGTGGCACGTCTTCGCCAATTGCCGGTTCGATCCCCAGAAAGATTCGTGGGAGACGCGGAGCCGGCCCATTAAGCACGTTTTCCCGCAGCCCAAGGAATACGAAATGCTGGGCGGTTAGGGCTGCGCATCTCGAGGCTCCCTGAAGGGGAGTGACATGAGTAGCCGTGGGTGAAACCCACGGTCAGCGTGCGTTGAGAAACCTGCCGGCCCTGGAGGGGCCGAACAGTTCGACCCCTCCAGGGTCGGTGACCTCATCGGGGGGCGTTATCCGTGGGCGGCGGGCATAAAAACCGTGCCCTTGCCCACGGCTACTGAATTTGAACCGCTGCAGGGTTCCGATGGCGAAAGTCATGAAGCAGGAATGTCCATATTGCCGGGAACCCCTGGTTCGTTGGTCCAACCCCCAGGGAAGCAGTTGGGGCGGAGAATTTCAGCATGTCTGCTTCAACGATGAATGCCCTTATTTCGTGCGGGGTTGGGCCTGGATGCGAGACCACTTCGCGGCTTTCGCATCGTATCGATTTCGATTTGACCCTTTGACCGGCGAAAGCGGTCCGCTTCCCGTCTGGTCAAAAGACGCACTCAGGTCCAGTATCCTCGCGGAAGAAGTGAAGGCCCCTTATGCCTGACCCGGTGGTTACAGCGGAAGGCATCCTCAAAGACCAAGCGCGGATGACCCCAGATGACCAGTTCACATTCCATTGCGGCCCCCATCTGGATTGCTTCACCAAGTGTTGCCATGATGTTTCCATTGTGCTGACGCCTTATGACATCCTGCGGCTCAAGAAAGCCCAGGGGATGGACTCGACGCAATTCCTGGAGAAGCACACGCTCCCCTTATTCGGTGAGCAGCAAAAGTTCCCCCTGACGATCCTGAGGATGGACCCTGATACCAAGAAGTGTCCCTTCGTCACCGAACAAGGTTGCCAGGTGTACGCGGATCGTCCCTGGGCGTGCCGCATGTATCCGTTGGGCGTGGCCAAACCCAAGAATCCAACGCCCACCGATCAGCCTTTCTATTTCGTGCTGCACGAGGAGCTTTGTCACGGGCACGGCCAAGGAAAGACACGCACGGTGCGTGAGTGGATCGCGGAACAGGGAATTGAAGAGTACGAAATGATGGGGGCATCCTTCCAGGAACTCGTACTCCACGATTTTTGGAATCGCGGGCCCGCCCTCACACCTCAGCAGGCCGAGATGTTCTACATGGCTTGCTACGATCTGGACCGCTTCCGGCGATTTGTTTTCGAGTCGCGATTCCTGGAACTGTTCGAGATTGACGAGGCCAGGGTGGAGGCGCTGCGCGGCGATGACGAGGAACTGCTGGAATTCGGCTTGCTGTGGCTGCGCTTCAGTTTGTTTGGCGAGAAGACCATGAAGATTCGCCGAGAGGTCGTGGAAGCCAGGAAACAGGCCCCCAGTCAAGGCTCGACGCCGGGTGCCCCAGGGAGTGCAGTGTGACGGACTTACCGGTGCTTTCATCCAATTCGCGCGGCAAACCGATCATGGTGATCGGAGGGGGCATCGCGGGGGTGACGGCCGCCGTCGAAGCGGCGGAGGCCGGCTGCCAGGTGATCCTGCTGGAGAAAACTCCGCACCTGGGTGGAAGAGTGGCGCGGACGCACCAATACTTCCCAAAGCTCTGTCCGCCGTCCTGTGGACTGGAGATCAATTTCCGCCGCCTACGCGAAAACCCGCAGGTCACCGTATTGACCATGGCGGAAGTGGAAGGAATCAGTGGATCGCCTGGTGACTACGAAGTCAACGTGCGTCTTTCCCCACGGTATGTGACTGAGGCGTGCACACTTTGCGGCGCTTGCGCAGAGGCTTGCCCGGTAGAGAGGCGCGACGATTTCAATTACGGCCTTTCCAAGACGAAGGCCGCCTATTCGTCTCACGGCATGGCCTACCCCGCACGCTACGTCATTGATCGGGCTGCCTGTCCTGAAGGTTGCCAGGCTTGCAAGCAAGCCTGTCTCTATGGCGCCATCGACCTTGACCAAAGGGTGGAGAAGAAAACCTTTCGTGTCGCCGCGGTGGTGGCGGCTACCGGCTGGGCCCCTTATGACGCGACCAAGATCGAAAACCTGGGGTTTCGGCAAGTACCCCAATGTGGTGACGAACGTCATCTTGGAGCGTATGGCGGCGGTCGATGGACCCACGGGCGGACGCATTCTTCGCCCCTCGGACAGCAAAGCGCCCGAGACCGTGGCTTTCGTGCAATGCGCCGGCTCGCGGGACGAGAATCATCTTCCCTACTGTTCCGCAGTGTGCTGTGCCGCCTCGATCAAACAGGCCACCTATATTCGCACTCTTTACCCTCAAGCGCTGGCCAGCATTTTCTATATCGATGTCCGAACCCTGGGCCGACTGGAAGAGTTCTACTCGACCGTCGCGGCGGACGAGAAGGTCAGGTTCGTGAAGGGTAAAGTTGCGAAAGTGGAAGAGGAGCCGGGGACTCACGATCTGCTGGTGACGGCGGAAGATGTCCTCAGTAGGAAGAAGAAGACGCAACGCTTTCACCTAGTCGTCTTGGCCACAGGTATCGTTCCCCAGACTGACGACCTGCCCAAGGAATTCACGTTAGATGAGTTTCGTTTTCTAAGCGCGCCCGAGGGCGCCGCGGGGATTTACGGTGCCGGCTGCGCGCATCGGCCGGAAGAGGTTTCGGCTGCTGTCCAGGATGCTACGGGAGCAGCGCTCAAAGCTCTCCAGTGTGTGGCTCGAGTTTCTCAGCATGGATAAGAAACTTGGAATTTACATTTGCGGCGGGTGTGGGATTGGCGACATTGTGGATACCCCACAGATCGCCAAGAATGTGGGCAGTACAGCGAAAGGGGCCGTGTGCCGTGTTCACCCGCATCTTTGTGGCAGCGAAGGGGTTAGCTTGATTCGGCAGGACTTGGCCGCCGGAGCCGTAACCCTCCCGGTCATCGCCGCCTGCTCGCCCCGCATGAAAACGGACATTTTTGCCCTGGGCGACGGCTTTGTCCCGGAACGAGTTAACCTTCGCGAGCTGGTCGCCTGGTGTCACAAGCCCCACAACGAAGACACGCAGATGCTCGCCGAGGATTATCTGCGCATGGGGATCGTCAAAGCGCAGAAGACGGAGCCCTTGGAACCTTTGGCGGAGACCATCTCCCGCAAGCTCCTGGTGGTGGGCGGGGGCATCACGGGGATTACCGCAGCCCTGGAAGCGGCGGAGGCTGGATACGAGGTGGTGCTGGTCGAGAAGCAGGCTCACCTCGGCGGTTTTGTCGCCCCCCTCAAGAAGCGCTTCCCCACCGCGCCTCCCTACACCGAACTGATGAAAGACGGAATCGCCGGCCGGATCGACGCCGCGGCCTACCATCCGAATATTCAAGTCCTCACCTCGACAACAATCGTGCGGATCGAAGGCCAGCCCGGCATGTTTGATGTGGTCCTGAAGAACGAGGCCGGGGAGTGCGCGAGGCGCGTCGGCGCCATTGTCATGGCCACCGGCTGGAAGCCTTACGACGCCACCCGCCTCGCGCATCTCGGGTACGGATTGAGTCCCGACGTGATGACCAACGTCGAGCTCGAAAAGATGGCCGCGCAGGGACCTATTGTCCGCCCCTCCGACGGTCGGCCGGTGGAGAGCGTTTTGTTCATCCAGTGCGCCGGCTCGCGCGACAAGGAACATCTGCCTTACTGCTCGTCCGTGTGCTGCATGGCCACCCTGAAGCATGCGGTATACATTCGCGAGCAGAATCCCAACGCCCAGGTTTACGTTGTCTATAAGGATATCCGGACGCCGGGGCAGTACGAGCGCTTTTATGCCACCGTGCAAAACCACCCGCTGAACTTCCTGACTCGAGGTGAGGTGACGGCCGTAGAAAAGGCAGCCGGTGGCAAGCTGGCGGTCACTGTGAAAGATACCTTGCTGGGGGAGGCGATTGTCCTGCACGCAGATCTGGTGGTCCTGGCAACGGGTATGGTGGCGAACTCGGCGGACGGGGAGGCAATCCGGGCGCTGGAAGACGCCGAACGGGTGGTCGCCAAGGGTGGATCGGGCGCCCAGCAGGCGGATGCCGCACGGAAGGTCGAGGAACTGGGGAAGCACAAAGACACCGCCATCCTGAACCTCACCTATCGCCAGGGACCTGACCTGCCCGTGCTCAGGAACGGGTTTCCGGATTCTCACTTCGTCTGTTTTCCTTACGAGACTCGGCGGACGGGGATTTACGCGGCCGGGGCCATGCGCGCCCCCATGGACTCCGCTCATGCGCGGGAAGACGCGCTGGGCGCCGCCCTGAAAGCTATCCAGTCGATCGAAATGGCTTCGCGGGGCAAAGCCGTGCACCCGCGAGCGGGCGATCTTTCGGTTCCCAGCTTTTTCCTCCAGCGGTGTACGCAGTGCAAGCGTTGCACGGAAGAGTGCCCGTTCGGCGCGCTCGACGAGGACGCCAAAGGGACGCCCAAGCCCAATCTTTACCGCTGCCGGAGATGCGGCATCTGCATGGGCGCCTGCCCCGAACGCATCATCTCCTTCCGGAATTACTCGGTGGACATGATCGCTTCCATGATCAAGGCCATCGAGGTTCCCGAGGAAGAGGAAGAGAAGCCGCGGGTGCTGGCTTTCGTTTGCGAGAACGACGCCTACCCCCTCCTCGACATCGCGGGATTCCGGCGGCTTCAGTACGACCCCAGTGTCCGCGTGATTCCCTTGCGGTGCCTGGGCTCGCTGAACATCGTGTGGATTGCCGACGCCCTCTCGCGCGGCATTGACGGCGTCATGTTATTGGGCTGCAAGTATGGCGACAATTATCAGTGCCACTTTATTCGCGGCAGCGAACTAGCTCAGCGGCGGCTGGAGAACGTGAAGGAAACCTTGCAGCGCCTCCAGCTTGAGCCGGAAAGACTTCAGTTAACGCAGTTGTCCATCAACGAGTGCGACAAGCTGCCGGCGCTGATCAACGGTTTTGTTGACCGGATCCGGGAGTTGGGTCCGAATCCCTACAAGGGATTTTAGGGGCAAAAGTAGCGCCGGGCTTGAGCCCGGCACATGCCGCCCTAAAGGGCGGCGCTACAAGGGTACTGTAGGCGTCGGTCTCCGACCGACGCGCGGCGATCGGAGATCGCCGCTACAGCGCGAGGCGGAAGAGGTGGTTGTGCAAGCGACGGTCATTCAACCCGACACGGCGTTCCTGCGCGACGTGATAGCCGCGGGAGGCGGCGACCTGAAGAAATGCTATCAATGCGCCACCTGCTCGGTGGTGTGCGAGTTGTCACCGGAAGAATCGCCCTTCCCGCGCAAGGAGATGATCGAGGCGCAGTGGGGGCTGAAAGCGCAGCTTATGGGCGACCCGGCGGTCTGGTTGTGCCACAACTGCGGCGAGTGCACAACCCAATGCCCCCGTGGGGCCCACCCGAGTGAGGTTCTGGGAGCGTTGCGAAACGTGGCGATCCAGAGTTTCGCCTTCCCCCGCTTCATGGGCCGGCTCGTGGCCAGTCCCCAGGCATTGCCGCTGTTGTTTTTGCTACCCACCTTGATCTTCCTGGCCATCGCCCGGTGGGCGCCCAAGGGGCAACCCACTCCTCACCTGGAATTCGCCAATGTCTTTCCCATTCCAGTGTTGGAACCGCTTTTTTTTACCGTTTCCGGTTTGGTGTTGCTGGCTTTTGGCGTGGGACTCTACCGCTGTATTCAAGCCACGAAGGCCATGGGCTCGACCGGTAGCATTGCGCGCGGGCTCCCTCCGGCTCTCAAGGAAATCATGACCCACGAACGGTTCTGGGCTTGCGACATGAAGAACTGGTCTCTGGGCCATCTGTTGACCATGTGGGGATTCGTGGGCTTGGGCATAGTGGGCACGGTGACAGGCATTGGCACCATGGTCGGAGTTTTGCGTACCCCTTTGGCTTTGACGAGCGGCCTGAAGATCTTTGCGAACCTGAGTGCGGTGGTGATCTTGTGTGGCGGCGTGGTGCTGTTAGTCGAAAGGGTTCGTGACCCCATCAAGCGGGCGGCGAGTAACTACTTCGACTGGTTCCTCCTCCTCACGCTGGTGGGCGTCGCACTGACGGGAATACTCGCCGAAGTGATGAGGCTGGCTCAGTTCGCTTCGGTGATGTACCCAGTCTATTTTGTGCATCTGGTGCTGATATTCACGCTTTTTCTGTACGCGCCTTATTCCAAGTTCGCGCACCTGGCTTATCGCACCGTTGCCGTGGCCGGGGCGGGACCCTGGCGGTCGAAGGTTGGGCGCAGCACCTTGGACTGCGGCGGCTCGACGCCGCCTTTGGCTCGGTCCTCGGCGTGATTCCAAGGCGGCGTCGAGCCGCCGCAGTCCAAGGTGCTGCGCACATTTTTGAACTTCGGTTAAACGCAATGCAATCATTACCAGGAGATAATTAACATGGCTGATGATACGAAATCAAAGACCAAGCTGTTAGATGACCTCGAAAAGGGACCTTGGCCGAGCTTTGTGACGGAGATCAAGAAGGCCACCGCCACCAATCCCATGTGCGAGGACCTCCTCGGGCAGCTCGAGCTTTCCTACGAGGAGAAAAAGGGGCACTGGAAGCACGGCGGAATCGTGGGTGTTCTGGGGTACGGGGGAGGCGTCATCGGCCGCTATAGCGATGTGGCGGACAAGTTTCCCAAGGTCGCGCACTTCCACACCCTGCGCATCAACCAACCTTCCGGCTGGTTTTACACCAGCGACGCCTTGCGGACCCTGTGCGACATCTGGGAGCGGCATGGCTCCGGCCTGACCAATATGCACGGGTCCACCGGAGACATCGTGTTTCTGGGCACCAAGACCGACGAGCTGGAGCCCACCTTCAAGGAACTCACGGAAGCGGGCTTCGACCTGGGAGGCTCGGGTTCGTGCATGCGGACTCCCTCCGCCTGCGTAGGTGAAGCTCGGTGCGAGTGGGCTTGTTATGACACCCTGAAGCTGTGTAACGACGTGACCCATGCCTACCAGGACGAATTGCACCGCCCTCCTTTCCCCTACAAGTTCAAAGTCAAGTGTTCCGGATGCCCCAACGATTGTGTGGCCTCCATCGCCCGGGCGGACCTCTCCGTTATCGGCACTTGGAAAGACGAGATCCGGCAGGACGACGCTGCCGTGGCCGAGTATGCCGCCGCCGGGCTCGACATCCAGAAGGACGTGTGCGACCGCTGTCCCACCCGGTGCATGGATTGGGACGGCAACAAACTGACCATCACCAACGGCGAATGCGTGCGCTGCATGCACTGCATCAACGTCATGCCCAAGGCCTTGCGGCCGGGCAAGGAAAGAGGCGCCACCATCTTGATCGGCTCCAAGGCGCCCATCGTCGCGGGGGCCTTGCTTTCCTCGGTGCTGGTCCCCTTCATTCCCGCCGCCGAACTCTTCGACACCATCAAAGAATTGCTCAGCCGCGTGTGGGAATTCTGGGACGAGTACGGCAAGAACCGCGAGCGAGTCGGCGAGCTGATTCAGCGCGTGGGGATGGCCAACTTCCTGGACGCCATCGGCCTGGAACCGGCGCCGGAGATGATCAGTGCTCCCCGCGACAACCCGTATATTTTCTTCCAGACCAAGGAAGAGAAGTAGCGGCGATATCACATTGCCGCGGAATCGTAGCGGCGATTTTACATCGCCACATGGCGGCGTAAAGCCGCCGCTACATCAGCGAGAAGAGAAGTCACCAAGGAGATAAGACGATGGCAACACAACCGATACCCAAACCGAAACGCATTACCGATATCGGACCGCCGAATTATGAGAACTTTCTTCCCCCGATCATCAAAAGGAATTATGGGCAGTGGAAGTACCATGAATCGCTCGCTCCCGGCGTACTCTGCCACGTCTCGGAGTCTGGGGAAAAGCTTTACACGGTGCGGGCGGGTTCCCCGCGGCTGCTGAGCATTCAAACCATTCGCTTCTTCGCCGACCTTGCGGACAAGTACTGCGGTGGCTACCTGCGCTTCACCAGCCGCAATAACGTGGAATTCCTGCTCGACGATCCCGCCCAGATTGAGCCTTTGAAAAAGGACCTGCGGGAAGCGGGCTTCCCGGTGGGCGGCACCAACAATGCCATCAGCAACATCGTGCACACGCAGGGCTGGGTGCATTGCCACTCCTCCGCCACCGACGCCTCGGGCTTGGTGAAATCCGTCATGGATGCCCTGTTCGATCACTTCACGGAAGAGAAATTACCTGCCAAGCTGCGCATTGCGGTGGCTTGCTGCCTGAACATGTGCGGCGCTGTACACTGCTCGGATATTGCGATCCTGGGTATTCACCGCAAGCCGCCCAAGATTATGCACGACATTCTCCCCAAGGTCTGCCAGCCTCCCACCCTGATCGCCTCCTGCCCCACCGGCGCGATTCGGCCGGCCACGGTGAACGGCAAGCCGTCCGTGGAAGTGGTGGAAGAGCAGTGCATGTATTGCGGCAACTGCTACACGGTTTGCCCCGCGATGCCCATGAATGACCCGGAGAACGACGGCATTTCCATCTGGGTGGGCGGCAAGGTGAGCAACGCTCGCACCGCCCCCAAATTCACCAAGCTGGCCATTCCCTTCCTGCCCAACAACCCGCCGCGCTGGCCCGAGGTGGTGGATGCGGTGGTGAACATCGTGAATGTCTATGCCCAGAACGCCAAGAAATTCGAGCGCGTGGGCGAGTGGATCGAGCGCATCGGCTGGCCCCGCTTCTTCCAATTGACCGGGATTGAGTTCACCCGCTATCACATCGACGACTTCAAGAACGCCGGACAGACCTACGCGCGGTCCACTCATATCCGGTTCTGACGTAGGGGCGGCCCTCGTGGCCGCCCCTGGGGCAACCGCCAAGGTTGCCCCTGATGTGAAAGGGCAACCACAAGGGTTGCCCCTACGATAGGTTGGGATTATGGCTCTTTTCAAGGCAGTCAAGAAACCGGTCATCAAGGCAGGGGGCGCGACCGGGGCCGAAATCAGCCCGCTGCGGCCCCGGTATGTGCCGAAAACTCCGCCCTGCATCGGCAATTGTCCCTGCGGTGCGGACATCCGCGGATGGCTGACCGTCATCGCTCAGGCGGAAGCCTACGGTCGAACCCCCGAACAGGCGTACCAGGTTGCCTGGGACAAAATTACCGATCGGAATCCCTTCCCGGCAGTCTGTGGGAGGGTGTGCCCACATCCCTGTGAGGACGGGTGCAACCGCAAAGCTAAAGACGGCGCCGTGGCCGTCAATGCGCTGGAGAGATACGTCGGGGATTTCGGCATCGCCAAGCAGTGGAAGCTCGCGAAGCTCACGGAAGAGCGCTACCCCGAAAAAGTTGCCATCGTCGGTGCCGGTCCGGCTGGCCTTTCGTGTGCTTACCAGCTTGCCCGGCGGGGTTATCCGGTAACGGTTTTCGAAGCTTTCAGCCAGCCGGGGGGCATGTTGCGGTACGGCATCCCAGGCTACCGCTTGCCCCGGGAAGTCCTGAACGCGGAAATTCAGAGGATTCTGGATTTGGGAGTGGAGTTGAAGTGTAACTTCACCATCGGGAAGGACATGGCGCTCGAAGAACTCCGGCGCCTCTACCCGGCGGTGTTCGTGGGCATTGGCGCCCACAAAGGGTTGAAGCTGCGCGTACCCGGAGAGGACGCGCCCAATGTCTTCACCGGAACGGAGTTTCTCAACCAGTCCAATAGCGGGGAAGAGGTCCAAATCGGCGGCAAAGTCCTGGTAATCGGGGGCGGGGATACGGCCATTGACGCTGCCCGCGTCAGCCGGCGCCTGGGAGCCGAAGTCACGATCTTGTACCGCCGGACGCGCGCCGAGATGCCTGCCATCAAACCGGAGATCGAAGGGGCGCTGGAAGAGGGCGTGAAAATTGAGTTCCTCGCCGCACCCGTGGAGATCCTCAGGCAAAACGGAACCGCCGTCGGAGCTCGTTGCATCCGCATGGAGCTGGGTGCCCCGGACGCTTCCGGACGGCCCCGGCCCGTACCCAAACCCGGCTCCGAATTCGACGTGGAAGCGACCAGTATCATTGCTGCGATCAGCCAGGAACCCGAATTCGAGGGGTTTGTCAGCCTGCACGAGGGAAAGGATTGGATCAAGACGGACGAGTGGGGAACCACGCGCGCGGAAGGCGTCTTCGCGGGCGGGGACGATGTGGAACTGGGCTTGGTGACGATCGCCATTTCGCAAGGCAGCTTTGCCGCTGAAGCTATCGACGCCCGGCTGCGCAGCAAGCATTTGCAGAAGCCTGTCTTGCCGCCGCCCGTCCCTCCGGAGCGGGTGAAACTCGATTGGTATAAGGGGTCTCCGCGCCACGAGCGTGCCCATGTCGCGGTCGAGCAACGCACCATGGACGCCGAGATCGAGGCGGGCTTGTCCGAGGCGGAGGCGCTGGAAGAAGCCAAGCGCTGCATGTCCTGCGGGTTGTGCATGGACTGCGAGACTTGCTGGATGTATTGCACCAATAGCTGCTTTGTGAAACTGCCCAAGGGGGAGCACTATCGGGCCAAACTCGAAGTGTGCAACGGATGCAAGAAATGCGCCGATGCCTGCCCCTGCGGGTTCATCGAAATGATTTAGAACGTAGCGGCGGGTTTACCCCGCCATGGGACGTAGGGCCGAACGGCGTTCGGCCCTCGGAACGTAGCGCCGGGCATTAGCCCGGCACGTAAGAAACGTAGCGGCGGGTTTACCCCGCGATGGCTCGACGTAGCGGCGGCTTTACGCCGCCATGGCGGGGTAAACCCGCCGCTACGAGGCAAGCTACCCAAGGAGGATCAAACCGTGCCAGTTTTTGAGGTTCATGGAAGGACGTACGATGTTGATGAAGATGGGTTCCTGGATGACCCAGCCATCTGGAATCAGGACGTGGCGCTGGATTTTGCCACTACTGAAGGCGTGGCCGAACTCACCGAAAACCACTGGAAGGTCATCAATTATCTCCGGAACTATTACCTGCAATTTGGTATCGCCCCGATGATCAGGAAGCTCTGCAAGGAGACGGGCTTCAAGCTGAACCAGATCTACGAGATGTTTCCTTCGGGTCCTGCCAAGGGAGCCTGCAAACTGGCGGGGCTGCCCAAACCGACGGGGTGTGTGTAAGACACGTGCGATGAAATGCGCGAAGCGCCTTGGAGTGCGGCGGCTCGACGCCGCTTTTTTGCCAGGGTCATACTCCGACCGAGAAGCAAAAGGGAAGGCGGCGTCGAGCCGCCGCACTCCAAGGCGCCTTCGGCGCAGGTGAATTTGGACAAGGTTGAGTCTATGCCGACTCTTGCCAATCAAAAGCGGGCTCTCCTCGAGAAGTGGTTGGAGCGAACGCTGGCAACCTACCCCAGCCAGACCCTGCGGTTTCTGCAAGGCGAAAAGGACCGCTTCCGTAATCCTGTGGGTCACACTCTGAGGGAAGGGCTTGCGACTCTCCTCGACGAGCTCACCGGAGAGATGGACCCTGCCAAAATCCGGCCCGCCTTGGAAAGTATCGTGCGGCTCCGCGCTGTCCAGGACTTCACCCCCAGCCAGGCAGTGGGCTTTGTTTATTTGCTGCGGGAGATCCTGGATGAGGAACTGGGGGGCGAACGTAGCGCTGCCATCTTGGCGGCCCCGAGCCGTAGCGGCGGCTTTACGCCGCCATGGCGGGGTGAACCCGCCGCTACGTCAGGAGCCTCCTCGGCCGTACAGCGACGGATCGACGAGCTGGCCCTGCTGGCGTTCGATCTGTTCATGAAATGCCGGGAAGAGATCTATGAGATTAAGGCACGCGAGGCCCAAAGGAAGGTATACGTCTTAGAAAGGCTGTCCCAGCGGGCGTAGGGGCGGCCCTCGTGGCCGCCCTCGGGCAACCACGAGGGTTGCCCCTACGAGCTGGGTCAGCCGGCCCAAAGCGCAAGCGTATGAAGGCTCTTGGCTCGTTCAGCATCGTTGTGGCACTGGCGGTCGCCGTCTTTTTTCTCGGGCGACTGGAGCCGTTTCGAATAATCCTCGGGGTGATCGTGCCTTATGCGGCCGTAGCCACGTTTCTGCTGGGAGTTTCCTATCGCGTCGTTCGCTGGTCCCTTTCACCGGTCCCGTTCCGAATCCCCACGACTTGCGGGCAGCAGAAATCGCTTCCCTGGATCAAGGCGAGCTGGCTCGAGAACCCCTACCGCACCTCTGGCGTGATCTGCCGCATGCTCCTGGAAATTTTGCTTTTCCGCTCTTTGTTCAGGAACACCAAGGTCGAGCTCCGGCAAAGTAGCGCCGGCTCCCAGCCGGCTCGGGGCCGCCAGGATGGCGGCGCTACGTTCGAAGGCCCCCGGCTGGTTTATGGCGAAAGCAAATTCCTCTGGCTCGGGGCGCTGGCGTTCCACTGGTCCTTCCTCATTATTTTCCTGAGACACCTGCGCTTCTTTACCGAGCCCGTTCCGCACTGGGTGCTGGGGCTCGACAGGGTGGACAGCTTTTTCCAAATCGGTGCTCCGATCCTGTACGTCACCGATGTCGTCATCATCGTGGCCTTGCTTTATCTGCTGGAAAGACGTCTGGCGGATCCCCAGGTCCATTACATTTCCTTGCTGGCTGATTACTTTGCCCTCTTTCTGATTCTGGGGCTCGCGCTCTCGGGGATCTGGATGCGCTATTTCACCCGCGTGGACATCGTCGCTATCAAGCAGCTTGCCATTGGGCTGGTGACGTTCTCGCCCATCGTGCCGAAAGAGGTTGGGCCGCTCTTCTTCGTCCACCTCATCCTGTTGAGCACCTTGGCGGCCTACTTCCCCTTCAGCAAGCTGATGCACCTGGGCGGCGTTTTTCTGAGCCCCACGCGGAACCTGGCGAACAACAATCGCATGAAGCGGTACGTCAATCCTTGGGATTATCCCGTGAAGGTTCATACCTATCAAGAATGGGAGACGGAGTTCCACGACAAGATCGTCGCCGCGGGATTGCCGCTCGATAAGTAGCGCCGGGCTTTAGCCCGGCACCTGCCGCCCTAAAGGGCGGCGCTACGGCCCCGGGCCGCCAAGATGGCGGCGCTACATTTGGAAGTGATCGAAGATGGCCAATCCGAAGCCCGAGCAACTGACCCAGATTGATTATCGCCCTCCACGCAAGGATTGGATGGACCCGGCGGTGGAGTTTCGCAAGGGGACCTTCTGTTACAGCGCCTTGCCCAAGAACCTGCAATACCTGGGGCTTCCCAATCCCCGCGAATGGCAGCCTTTCGGCAAAGACTGGAAGCTGCCGCCGGACTGGAAACGAATCATCCTGGAGGGAATGCGGGAGAGGCTGCGGAAGTATCGCTCATTCCGTCTCTTCATGGACATCTGCGTCCGCTGCGGGGCGTGCGCCGATAAATGCCACTTCTATATCGGCTCGGGCGATCCCAAGAATATGCCCGTGCTGCGGGCGGAGCTGATTCGTTCGGTGTACCGCCGATACTTCACCCTTGCCGGCCGCCTATTCGGCAGATTGGCGGGTGCCCGCGAACTCACCGAAGATGTTCTCAAGGAATGGTTCTATTACTTCTACCAGTGTACGGAGTGCCGCCGCTGCTCGGTCTTCTGCCCTTACGGCATCGACACCGCCGATGTGACCATGATGGGCCGCGAACTGTTGAACCTCGTGGGCTGCAATATCAACTGGGTGCTGGAACCGGCGGCCAATTGCTTTCGCACCGGTAACCACCTGGGCGTCCAGCCGCATGGGTTCAAAGACAGCGTCGATTTCGCGGTGGAGGAACTGGAAGAACTCACCGGCATTCGCGTCGATGCCTCCATCAACCGCAAGGGCGCGGAAGTGCTGTTCATCGTACCTTCTGCCGACTATTTTGGCACGCCTCACTACTACACTTTCTTAGGTTATCTGGCGCTGCTGCACGAGGTCGGACTGGACTATACGTTCAGCGCTTACGCCTCGGAGGGTGGAAACTTCGGCCTCTTCAACTCGCACGAAATGATCAAGCGCCTGAATGCGAAGATTTACGCCGAAGCCAGGCGCTTGGGCGTGAAGTGGATTCTGGGGGGCGAATGCGGGCACATGTGGAGGGTCATCCACCAGTACATGGATACCTTGAACGGCCCGGCGGATTTTCTCGAAGAGCCCGTCTCACCTGTCACCGGCACCCGCTTCGAGAATGCGCGCTCGACCAAGATGGTTCACATCTGCGAATTCACGGCTGACCTGATCCATAACGGTAAGCTCAACCTGGACCCCAGCCGCAACGACCGCTGGAATGTGACCTTTCACGATTCCTGCAACCCGGCGCGGGCCATGGGCCTGCTCGAGGAACCACGTTACATTCTGCGTCAAGTGTGCCGTGAACTTCACGAAATGCCGGAGAACACCATCCGCGAGCAGACGTTCTGCTGTGGGAGCGGGTCGGGTTTGGGCACCGACGAGAACTTCGAGATGCGCATGCGCGGCGGCCTGCCACGCGCCAACGCCGTCAAGTACGTTAGGGACAGGTTCGGCGTTAACCTTCTCGCCTGCATCTGTGCGATTGACAAAGCCACGCTGCCTCCCTTGCTGGAATATTGGGCGCCCGGCGTGGAAGTGGCGGGTGTGCACGAACTGGTCGGCAACGCCTTGATCATGAAAGGCGAAAGGGAAAGAAGCGTGGACCTGAGGGGCGAACCTCTCCTGGTCAAGGAGGCTCCCGCCCATGCGTGACCGCGGCGTGATATACACCGGCCTACTCATCTTCCTCACGCTGATGACTTTCCCCGTCTGGCACGACCTGGCAGCAGGAACGACATCGCGGGGACCGGAACCCATCCTGCCCAAGCAGGAAAAACAGTGTGTGGCCCCACTCAGCTACATGCGGACCTCCCACATGAATATGCTGATGGACTGGCGCGATACGGTGGTGAGGCGAGACGAACATTCCTTCAAAGCTTTCAATGGCAAGACCTATACCAAGAGCCTGACGGGGACCTGCCTCACGGGCTGCCACACCAACAAGGCTGACTTTTGCGACCGTTGCCACAACTACGCGGGGGTCTCGGTCTACTGTTGGGATTGTCACGTAGACCCGAAATTGGCCCGCAGGAGCGCGCAATGAAGATTTCGAGAAAAGGATTCTTGCAGATTGGCGGGCTGTCGCTCCTGGCGGTGGCCGGCAAGACGGCCATCGGCGAATTGTTGGGCAGGGAAGAAGGGGAGACACCCTCAAAGCCGGGAGCGGCGGCCACCCGTTGGGCCATGGTGGTTGATCCCGCCAAGTGCCTGGAGACGGATGGATGCACCGATTGCATCAACGCCTGCAACAAGGCCCACAACGTGCCGGTCATCAACGATCCCCTTCACGAGATCAAGTGGATCTGGAGAGAACCTTTTGAAAATGCCTTGCCCTCGCAGGCCAGCGCCTATACCGAGAAGAAGTTCCGGGGCAAACCGGTCATGGTGTTCTGCAACCATTGCGACAACCCTCCTTGTGTGCGCGTGTGCCCGACTCAAGCCACCTGGAAAAGGGAGGACGGGATCGTGATGATGGACTGGCACCGCTGCATTGGCTGCCGGTATTGTGTTGCTGCCTGCCCTTACGGTTCGCGCAGCTTCAACTGGTTCGACCCCCGCCCTTACCTCGCGGAATTGAATCCGGATTTTCCCACGCGCACCAAGGGAGTAGTGGAGAAATGCACCTTCTGCGAAGAGCGGCTTTCCAAGGGCCGGCCTCCCGCGTGCGTGGAGGCGTGTCGGGAAAAGGCTCTGGTGTTTGGCAATCTGGCCGACCCTAAATCGGAGGTCCGGCAGCTTCTTGAGTCCCGCTACACCATCCGACGGAAGCCGGAGTTAGGTACGCAACCGGATGTTTTCTACCTGGTGTGAGTTTGCCTATGTTCATGATTGAAAAGGCGGTGGTGGGCAGCAGGCGTTATTGGACGTGGATTCTCTGCCTGTTGGCGGTCATCGGGGTGGGATTTTTCTGCTACCTCCAGCAACTGAATTACGGTTTGGGTATCACCGGTATGAGCCGGAATGTGACGTGGGGACTTTACATCGGACAATTCACCTTTCTGGTGGGAGTCGCTGCGTCCGCGGTTATGGTTGTCCTGCCCTATTATCTACACAACCACAAAGAATTTGCGAGGATGACCATTCTCGGCGAGTTCCTTGCCATTTCCTCCGTGTGCATGTGCATGCTCTTCATTTTCGTGGACATGGGGCAACCCTGGCGGATCATGAATGTAATGCTGCACCCCACGCCGCGTTCCATGATGTTTTGGGATATGGTCTCCTTGAGCGGATACCTGGCCCTGAACGCTGTGATCGCTCTGGTAACACTCGATGCGGAACGAAAGGGCGTCACCCCGGCGGCGTGGATAAAACCGGTTATTCTGCTCTCCATCCCCTGGGCCATCAGCATTCATACGGTCACGGCCTTCCTATACTCCGGCTTGCCGGGGCGTACCTTCTGGCTAACGGCGATCCTCGCGCCCCGCTTCCTCGCCTCGGCATTTGCTTCCGGGCCCGCCCTGCTGATCCTCCTCTGCATGCTGGTGCGCTGGCTGACAGGCTACGACGTTGGTACGAAGGCCATTCGCACACTGGCGGTGATCGTAACTTACGCAATGATCATCAATGTGTTCTTTTTGCTGATGGAGCTCTTCACATCGTTTTACAGCCAGATTCCCGCCATGATGGAACACTTTGAAAATCTCTACACGGGATCGCCCGGCCAACCCACCCCGATGCTCTTTTGGGGGAGAACTTCCCTACTCCTGATGGCCGTTGCGCTTTTTCTGCTTCTTCTGCCGGCTACCCGTAGAAATGAACGATTGCTCGCGGCGGCTTGCGGAGTGACGTTCATCTCTCTCTGGGTCGACAAAGGGATTTGTCTGGTGGTATCCGGCTTCATGCCCTCACCGCTCGGAGCCATGACACCCTATGTCCCCACGTTGCCCGAGATGTTAATTAGTCTAGCAATCTGGGCAGTGGGGGCGCTCGCGATCACCATCTTTTACAAGATTACCCTCTCGGTCAGAGAAGGGGCAGAGACGTGGGTTGAGGAAGGCGCCGCGACTCCTCTCCCGGCAGTTAAATGAAGGATGAATCCTAAACGCTACCAAAGGGTGGAAAGGGGTAACCATGATTGAAACGCTTGAACCGATTCTGGCCGAGCATCCCTTCTTCCATGGAATGGAAGAAGATTTGCTCCATGTACTAGTGGGATGCGCGTGCAATGTGCGCTTCGAAAGTGGAGACGTGATCTTCCGCGAGGGGGAAGAAGCGAACAAGTTCTATCTGATTCGCAGTGGGAGGATCGCATTGCAATTGTTCGCGGAGCGAAGGGGCCCCCTGACCATCTCGACTCTTGAAGAGGGTGACATTATGGGGTGGTCCTGGCTCTCTCCGCCCTATCGCTGGAAGTTTACGGCCCGAGCCCTGGAGGTTACCCGGGCAATTTACATGGACGGAAAATGCCTGCGTGAAAAATCGGAACGGGACAACCATCTGGGATATGAGCTCCTGAAACGGTTTGTAAACATCATCGAAAACCGTCTTCAGGCAACCAGGCTTCAACTTTTGAATGTATACGAAACGCACTCGTGAACGCCGCAAGCCGGAAGCGATGTCCTGTCGCAATCGGTGCTGGCGTTCAAGAGCCAATCTAGAGGGGAGGAAAGGTCATGGAAAACGAAGTCTTGAGTATTGTCGACAAACGCACCGGAAAGACCTATGAAGTCCCGATTTCTAACGGAACCATCCGAGCCATGGACTTGCGGAAGATCAAAACGGGTCCGGAAGATTTTGGGTTAATGACTTATGATCCGGCTTTCATGAATACCGCATCGTGCCAGAGCTCGATCACTTTCATCGATGGCGATAAAGGCATCCTGCGGTATCGGGGCTATCCCATCGACCAACTGGCAGAAAAGTGCAGCTTTCTCGAAGTCGCCTATCTGGTGCTGAACGGCGAGCTGCCCACGGCGGCGGAATTGAAAGATTTCGTCAACAACATCACCCATCACACCATGTTGCACGAGACGACCAAGAAATTCCTGGAGGGCTTTCGTTACAATGCCCATCCCATGGGCATGTTCATCAGTACCGTGGCGGCGCTCTCCACGGTGTACCCGGAGTCGAGGAACGTGCATGACCCCGAGGTGCGCAAGCTCCAAATCTATCGCCTGATTGGAAAAGTGCCCACCATCGCGGCCTACACGTATCGCCACAGCCTCGGTTTCCCGTATGTTTATCCCGACAACGACCTGAGCTACCCCGAGAATTTCATGAATATGCTGTGGAAGATGGTTGAGCCCAAGTACCAGGCCAACGCCGCCATGGCGCGGGCTCTCGACATCCTGTTTATCCTGCACGCCGACCACGAACAAAACTGCAGCGCCAATGCCATGCGGGCGGTGGGCAGTTCGCTGGCGGACCCGTTTGTGGCGACGGCGGCCGCGGCGGCCGCGCTTTCCGGCCCCTTGCACGGCGGTGCCAACGAAGAAGTCCTGAAGATGCTCGACGAGATCGGCTCGAAGGAAAACATCCCCGCTTACATCGAGCGCGTCAAGGCCGGGCAGGTCAAGCTGATGGGCTTCGGCCATCGCATCTACAAGAACTACGACCCGCGCGCCCGCATCATCAAGCAGGCCGCCGACCAGGTCTTCGAAGTCACCGGCAAGAATCCCAAGCTCGAAATCGCCCTGGAGCTGGAACGGATTGCCCTCCAGGACGATTACTTCGTCAAGCGCAAGCTTTACCCCAACGTGGATTTCTACTCGGGGATCATCTACCAGGCGATGGGGTTCAAACCGGCCATGTTCACGGTGCTCTTCGCCATTCCCCGCACGGTGGGATGGCTGGCGCAATGGCAGGAAATGCTCTGCGACTCCGAGCAGAAGATCGCGCGGCCGCGACAGGTTTATACCGGTTACGACGTGCGCGATTTCGTGCCGATTGAGAAACGCGGGGTCAAGGTGTATCCTGCGGCTGCATAGGATGCACTTCCCTTCTGGCAATGCGTCCCCCTCCGCGGGGTTGCCTGCGGAGGGGGGCTTGCCGGTTAGGAATGCTACTTGCTCTCCTCCCGAGGGCCGGACCATAGTCGATGCCTATGTGCGAAGCACCTTGGAGTGCGGCGGCTCGACGCCGCCTTGGAATGACGCGTAGCGATTAAGACAAAGGCGGCGTCGAGCCGCCGCACTCCAAGGTGCTTCGCACACCCTCGGGGCGTTGATGATTCGTGTGTTTTACAAGATCGCACGGTATATCGGGAGGTCCCCTGACAGAAATCAACTTCAATTAGGAGGCACGCCATGGCAACTCTGCCGAAAGAGTTCTTTGAGCCTTCACCACCGGCACGGCCCGTCCTAGTCACGCTTCCTCAGCGGGGCATCAACGAAGACTGGCTGGCGGTGTACATAGGCTTACTGGTATTCGCACTCTCGCTCGGCCTGCTCTTCGGGGCCGACCTCTTGGGTTGGGCAGTCACCACCTCGGTCTGGACAAGCCCGGCGAAGGCGCTCGCACCAGCCTCGAAATATTACGCCCATCTCCCTGCATTCGTTTCTCTTATTGCAACCTATGTCTTCCTTTTGGTTATTTTGCTGGCTGGCGCCAAAGCTCTTCGCATCAATCTGGCGCGCTTCGCCGGAGGTTTTACGACGGTATTCATCGTGAGCTATGCCTGCTGGTTTCTGGGAAGCTGGGCATTCATTGCAGCCACACCGGACAAGCGGCAAGCGCTGAAAATCGGATGGTCCCTCAATCTGACCAATGAGTCCGGATTCATCATCGCTCTGTTGGCTGGCCTGCTGATCGCCAACTGCTCCTCGCGCGCCTGCAATGCACTCAGGGAGGCCATCCGGCCCGAACTCTACATCAAGACGGCCATCGTTATCCTGGGCGGATTTCTGGGGATCGCAGCTCTGGAACAGCGCCATCTTGCCACATCGGTAATGTTCCGCGGCGCCTGCGCCATCGTTGAGGCTTACTTGATCTACTGGCCAATCGTCTACTTTGTGTCTCGCCGCTTTTTCGGCTTCAGCCGCGAGTGGGCTGCGCCCCTGGCGTCCGGCATATCGATTTGCGGCGTGTCGGCCGCCATTGCTACCGGCAGCGCCATTAAGGCGCGGCCGGTTGTGCCCATCATGGTTTCATCGCTGGTCGTCATATTTGCGGTGGTTGAGCTGATGGTGCTTCCCTTCGTGGCCCAGCACTACCTCTATAGCCAGCCCCTCGTGGCTGGCGCATGGATGGGCTTGGCGGTGAAGACGGATGGTGCGGCGGTCGCCAGCGGCGCCATTGCCGATGCCCTCATCCGCGCCAAGGCTCTGGCCGCCACGGGGATAGCTTATCAGCCCGGTTGGATCATGGGGGTGAGCACGACGGTGAAGGTGTTCATTGATATTTTCATCGGGGTCTGGGCTTTTGTACTGGCTTGGGTTTGGTCGGCCAAGATTGAGCCTCGCAAGGGGGAGAAGGTGCGCGCTCGGGAGATTTGGCAGCGCTTCCCCAAGTTCATCCTCGGCTACGTGGCCACATTTCTTCTCGTCCTCGCACTCGGCCTTGCCCTTCCCAGCTTCGTACCCAAAATCAAGGCATCGATGGCCGAGGCGAATGTGTTTCGTGCCCTATTCTTCGTCATGACCTTCTTTGCCATCGGAATGCTCTCCAACTTCCGCAAACTCTGGCAGGAAGGCATCGCCAAGCTGGCGGGCGTCTATGTGCTCTGTTTGTTCGGATACATCATCTGGGTGGGCTTGTTGATCTCATGGCTGTTCTTCCACGGAATCCTACCGCCGGTGTTAAAGGGGTGACTTATGACCGAACCTCGATTGTCGGAAGAGCTCGAGAAGATGAAAGGTGAGTACGAACCGCTGCTCCCCATTGAGCGCCAATTGATCTGGTACACCTTCGCCGCCGGGGTCATTCTGTTGGCCGCGCTAGTGCTGATCAGCCGGGCTTTTGTTTGATGTCGGGTCTCATCCGTTCGTTCGTGAAGTCAGCCCGGGTGTCCATTCGGGAACATTCCGCATGACCTACAGAGTTCTATGCGACTCGAATAGCGCCAAAGCAAGCCAGGCATCCAAGTTCTCTTTGATATAGTGCAGGCTGCCCAGCACCGTTATTTCGACGCGCACGGGTATAAGGGTATTGAAAGACCTGTTGCCCCGCCACCAACAACTGGGCCACATTCCCCAGCCATGGAAGGCCTTCGCCCAAATGCATTAGCCGTAGGTGAAACCTATGGACGGAAACCCCGGGGAATCAGGTTCCGACCCTGGAGGGGTCGAACCATTCGACCCCTCCAGGGTCGGAGGAATTCCTTTCATTGTCCTCCCGAGGTTTGCACTATTCAAAATCGGGGATGCGTGGGCGCATTCTCCCCATACCTTGGCCGACCCCATATTCCGTATGGGTTTGCAATTGGCTGAACGCTTGAAATTCCTCATTGGCCCTCGCCGTCTCTCCCAGCGCCCGCAGCACGAACGCCAGTCGATAATGAGCCTCCAGTTGCTTTGGGTCCAGGCGAATCGCCTCCTGGTATTGTTCTGCTGCCATGGGATAGTTCTTCTTCCGTTCGTACACCTTTCCGGCGCCAAGATGGTAGAGATACGTGTTCGGAGCATCGTGCTCCATCTGGGTGAGGGCAGCCTCTGCTTCTGTGAACCTGCCCTGCTTTTCCAAGACGTCCGCCAGGTAATAGGCGGCCAGAGTCTCGCGGGAATCTAAATCCATTTCCTGCCGGAATTCGCGTTCCGCCGTCACCAGATCGCCCGTGCCCCAGGCGATAAACCCCTGGGCGAAGTGTGCTCCGTGGCAATGGGGATCAAGCTTGAGAGCTTGTTGAATTTCTCGAATGGCCTCGTCCAACTTGTCCTGCACGTCATAGGCGCGAGCCAGTAACAGATGGATCGAAGGGTAATTGCCGCTGCTGGGACCCTCGCGGCTTACCAGCTCCAGGACTTTTTCCGGCTGTTTTTCCTGAAGGTAGCTTCGGCCCAGCCAGATGAGTATCTCGGGGTCACCAGGTCGGAGCCGAAGCCCCGCTTCGAAGCCTGCAACCGCTTGTGCATATTCACCAAGGGCATAGTAGCTCCGGCCTAAACCCACATCCGCCTCTGGGCATTGAGGGTCGGCGTGCAATACTCCGAGATAAATAGGAATCGACTCCCGGCTTTGCCCGGCCTTCTCGAGCTCCTGTGCGCGCCGGAGAGCCGCGCGGGTATCTTCTACGCGCCCCCATAGGAGAGAGGAGAAGACTGCCATTAAAACGAAAAGACCAGTGTGCATTCTCGCCATGGGAACCCTCCTAAACTCCGGCCGTCAGGAGTCAAGATCAGTCAGCCTTCCGACATGACAAGCGGTGGCGATTAGAGCGCGGTCTTGGCCATATCTCATTCCTGGCGGCATCATCAGATCTGGAGGTTAGATCCCCCACCGCTACTGGCCTTTCTCTACCGGGAACCCCTTATCAATCCAGTCCCGGCCGAAATTGTTCGGGATGTAGAGCACCTTGAGCTTCGAGAAGCCCATGCTATGAAGAGCTTCGTAAGCCGGCTTTACCGTCGGGCAGTTGATCCAGGGGCAGCAGCCACAATAGAGCACGATGAATTTCCCCCGGGGGAGCGATGCCACGCGCTTTCGCAGCTTTTCCACCATTTCTTCCCGGGAGGCCGGGCCAATGTATTCTGAACCCGGGATATGCCCCTGGGTGTAAAGAACCTGGAACCCCACGTGAATGATGAGGGGTTTTGCGCCCTGGGGTGACTGAAGGATTTTCGCCAGGTCCTCAGGGTTTATGAGCACCTCCGCCTTTAATGAAGAAGCATCGGGCGGATTGCCGTGCGGAGAAGCAGGGCTGACTCCAGCGGGCGCGGCAGCGGTTGGGCGGATCGTGCCGCTGATGGAAATGGCCAGAGCCAGAAAGCTAAGAGTTCCCAATACGGCTGCCAATTTGAAAGCGTGCCGAGTATCGATCATGGTGATCTCCGGTTTGGTTTGAATTTTGTCCATCCAGACTCCGTGGGTATGAACGGCATTCGCTGGTGCAACCCCCCGTTTTCCCAAGCTCCCAGAAATGATTTCTGCGAACCTGGAAGGTACGCTATAGATGTAACTTGCGCATATCATCACCTATGTGCTATCCTCCGTCAAGAGGAAAAAAGGAAATGCCCTATCGCACCTGTCCGCGGCACGGAAACCAGCATCCCTGCACCTGCGCCATGGGAAACCTCTACCGCTTTGTTGAGCCGGTGTTGCTGTTCCTGCTGAAGCGAAAGGGCCGGGCTCACGGCTACGAGTTGGCGACCGAGGTTCGCAAGCATGCGCTCACGGACGCTGCGATTGAAGTTTCCGCGCTTTATCGGACCCTCCGGCAGCTCGAACATAACGACTGCTTGACTTCCGAGTGGGACGTGGAAGGCAGTGGGCCAGCCCGAAGGTTATACGAGCTGACACCGCGAGGAAAAGAGCACCTGGAAGAGTGGATCACCGTCCTTGCGCAGATGTCCAAATCCATGTCCAGGTTTGTACGGGAAGCTCGCTCCCCAATTGAGAGAACAGACTCGACTCGATGAGGCCATGGCCAAGGCAGTAGCCGTAATTGGATGCAAAAGCAGGTAGCGCAAAAGCTAGAAAAATGCGCCCTGACGTTCATTCACTCGAGCCCGAACTAATATCGGCAAGCGAAGTGTGATCAAGAATCCGGGCGGCGGAGTTGCGCACTTCGAGAAAAATCTTATAAAGCGTAGCATGCTTCTTGTCGCACTTCACCAATCGACGCAGTCCCTCGGCATCGGCCAACGGAGCGAGCGGACCACTAATGGTGCGAATAATCTCACCCAAGAAGATCTTGGAGGGCGCCCGCTTCAAGCGATAACCCCCCTTGGCGCCACGTATGCTCTCCACCAGGCGAGCTGCCTTCAGGTCAAGAAGGATCAATTCTAAGAACTTTTCGGGAATTCCTTCCGAGACGGCGATGGTGTGAGTCGTGATCGGGCCGTTATGAAAGTCCCGAGCCAAATGCATCATGGCTTCGAGAGCGTACAAGCCTTTGTTTGAAATATGCATAAGTTTATAAGCATCCCTATCATGTGAGTCGGCTATATGGGAGGCGCCCCCCTTCATGGGTGCTGGCGCCTGAGGCCCGCACGGCGCGCCTCCTGGAGCGCCTGCTCGTACTCGGCCGGGGTCACATGCCGGTCGATCTCTGCATATTCCTGCTTTGTGACTTTTCCTGCCGGATAGTACTGGTGCATCAAGTTGACGTAAGTCGTGGGCGAAAGTTCCTGGGCGATCCAGTTCATCACTTGGCGCGTGCCGGCAATATCTCGCGGCATCACCAGATGACGAATGAGCAGTCCGTGCTTCGCGAGACCGTGCTCGTCGAGCACCAGGCCACTCACCTGCCGGTCCATTTCCTTGATCACCCGCCGCGCCACCGGCGGGGAAGGAAGGGTGTGAGGGAACAGGACAAATGCAATTAAGAACCACGCGAGGCTCTGGGGTGGGTTGCTGCGGTGCGCATTCATGGCAACCTCTACATGTATTCTAGCACCTCAATGGAAGCACGGCGCGCCACCGGGGAGCCCTTTCACAAGGAACCGGGCTGCCATCTCATGATCGCCCGCGAGAATTCAACGCCCTACATTACCCAGGGGCGTGCGGTCTTGTAAGCAGCAATCCGTTCCGGGAGCCAGTCCTTCAATCGAGGGGCCAGGTAGAATCGGGGCCAGAGCAGGTCGTCGTCCGGCCGGATCATCCCTTCGGCGAGCGCGGTGGCGGCAAGCGGAGTTTCCGGATAAATCCGCACGCCGGCCGTGACTTTTAGCGCATCAAGATTCAGCGAGTCAGCGAACGCAAGGCTCTCCTCGACGCTCTCCCGGGTTTCGCTGGGACCTCCCAGCAGTAGGAATCCTCGGCGGAAGATGCCGGCGTCAGCAAACATCTTCGCCACGGTTCTCACCTCCTGGGTATTGAACATCTTGTTCAAGCTTGCCAGCATGGGCTCGGAGCCACTTTCGAACCCGAGGCTGATCTCGCGGCAGCCGGCCCGCCTCATCAGTTCCACCAACTCCGGATCGACCCATTTGGGGTAGATAATGGACCAGAAGTTAATCGCGAGGCCTCGTTCGACGATCTTCCGGCAAAGCTCTTGGGCGTATTCGGGCGGAAGGTTAAAGGTGTTATCGACAAAGTTGAAGTGGGTGAACCCGCTCGACGCGATTTGTTCCAGCCATGCCGCGATAGCTTCCGGAGAGTGTCCGCGGAGGGTGCGTCCTTCGATGGCGCTGGTCGAGCAGAAGCTACAATCCAGGGGACACCCTCGGCGGGTTTGGACCGGAACCCAGAACTCGGATTGGCCGCGAACGGTGGGAATCCAGAGCCCGGACTCAGGGAGCGGAAGATCGTCCAGGTTCCTTGCGAAGGTTCTGTCAGCAGGCCGTTGGCCGGGAAGGTAGAGGCCCGGCAGTCCGGACACCGGCGCCCCCTTCGCCACGCGTTCCAGCAGGGCCACGAAGGCTACTTCCCCTTCTCCGCAGATTCCCATGTCGGCCCCCAGGTAGCGCAAGGCGCTCTCGGGGAAAATACTATAACCTGCCCCGCCCACGATAATCGGAGCAGCGCACATGCTGTGGCAGGTCTTTACGACTTCACGAACCGGAGGCAAGAGAAACTTCGGATCGGCCATGTTCTGGTCATCGATATTGCGCACCGAAATCCCGATAACTTCAGGCCGGAATCCTTCGACGCAGTCCTGGATGGCCGACTGCGTGTCTCCCGCAAACATCAGATTCAGCAAATCCACGTTGTGGCCGGCATGGCGGCAGGCGGCGGCCACCAGCGCCGGCCCCAGCGGCAGCGGGAGGATGTTCATCCTCTCAATGTTCGCGGAGACGAGAAGAACCCTCATGATGTTATTCGAGTCGCGGCTGCCCCTCGCTCGCCACATCCGGCGAGGGCGCCACCGTATCGATTCCGTGGAGTGCGTGGATGGCGCCTTTATGCCACTTTGCCGAGTTCCTCGATCTGACGCTCAATGCTCTCGGCGTCCTCCCCGCCCGTTCCCCCAGCCCCCTGATCAAGGGCCCGGAGGATGCCCATCATCCTATGAAGAGGGACGGAGACAAGGAGCTGGTCTTCGGTAAAGCCAGCTAACCTCCTCGCTCCAAAATCGAGCAGTGAAAGCCCTATCTCACCGGTAACCACTGGGTAGGTCACCCCAGTCCGGCAGGCGGGGCCAGAAAGCTCGGCCTTGAGGGAGCCACCCTCCCAATAGCCTGCATAGCTTACGAGACGGTGGAGGACACCGGGTTTCCCAATGAACACCACAATGTCAGGTAGGCTTTCCGCTCGTGACAGAGGCGCGAAGAAGACATGACTTGCCATCCCCAGGGGCGGCGGAACACTCTGTTGGCCGCGATGGATCGCCACCCGCGAGCAGTAGACTTTCTCCTTGTCGACGAGGAAGTGCACCAGCCTTTCTCTCCCTTCTGACGGCATCTGTCCGAGCCCGAGACTGACCAGACCCCCAGGGCACCCACAGGTCTCCACCGTGATGGTGATGAGTTCGCCTTCTCCAGCTCGCTTCAAGGCTTGGCACACGGAAACTTTCCCCTGAGGAGGTGAGGTCCCAGGTGCTAGCGCACCTGCGAAGGTCACAGCGACCGGTTCCATGTCGAGCTTCAATTCCTTCTTCAACCTATCAGACCATTTCTGCCAATACATACTTCCCTCCAGCTTGCATGGGTCCATCTGGTTAGCCAGCCCGTTGCGTTAGAGTGGTTATTTCGGACTCTGCATTCGCGAAGGCAGTATACACCCGACCGGCTGGCCAGACGCCGTGTCTTCAATCTTCCGTTGGCTCGCTATCAAGTTCTTGCCGAAGGAAGAAATGGCGGTCGCAGACCAGAGCGTGGCCGGAGAAGTCGGCCACGAACTAGTATATCGTTTCATTAACATATATTCACATTGCCGTCCTTTCCTGATATCCTTGGCAGCATGGCAGGAAAATCGAGACGGGCGAAGTTGGTGTTGACGCAAGCCGAGGTGGAGCAACTCGAGCGCCTGCGTCGTTCGCAGACGGCACCGCGGCGCGAGGTCCAGCGGGCCGAGATTTTGGGGAGCTATCTGGCCGGCGAGACCATCGCCGCGATTGCTCGTAAGGTTTCCATGACTCGGACCAGCGTCGCCAAGTGGGTGGGCAAGGCCCTCAATGTCGGCTTGGCGGCGGCCTTGAAAGACGCCTACCACCGGCCGCGGGAGCCGGTGATTACGGAGGCGGCCAAGGCTTGGGTGGTGCATTGGGCCTGCTCGAAACCGAAGGAGTTCGGTTACGCGGCGGAACTGTGGACGCGGCAGGCGCTGGCGCAGCATGTGCGTCGGCACGCGGTGGAGGCCGGGCATCCGGCGTTGGCACGCGCGGCCAAAGCGACGGTGCAGCGGATCCTGACCCAGCAGGCCTTGCGCCCCGACAAGGTGACTTATTACCTGGAGCGTCGCGATCCTAACTTCGAGCCCAAGATGCGGGAAGTGCTGCTGGTCTATCAAGAAGTGACGCTGCAGAACCAAAACGGCGGCAGCGCCGAGGCTGATACGATCACCATTTCCGTGGATGAAAAGCCGGGCTTGCAAGCCCTGGGAAATACGGCGCCCGATCTGCCGCCGGTGGCGGGTCAGCACCCCACGGTGGGGCGCGATCACGAATATAAGCGCTTGGGCACGGCTTCGATCCTTGCCGGGCTCGACCTGCACACGGGCCACGTCACGGCGCGGGTCGAGCATCGCCATCGCAGCCGCGAGTTTATTGCCTTGCTGCAGGATTTGGATGGCTACTATCCGCCCGAGTGCATGCTCCGTCTGGTGTTGGATAATCACTCGGCGCACCTTTCCAAGGAGACTCAAGCCTACTTGGCCACGCGCCCGAACCGGTTCAAGTACGTGCTGACGCCTACCCATGGCTCCTGGCTGAACATCGTCGAGACCCTGTTCGGCAAAATGGCGCGCACCTTCCTGCGGCAGATGCGTGTGCAGTCGTGGGAGGAACTGCGGGATCGCATCCTGCTCGGAGTCGCCGAAATCAACGCGGCACCGGTGGTTCATCGCTGGAAGAAGTTCGACGCTTTGATGACGTGATATGAACATGTTTTAGTGAAACGATATACTAGTACCGTCTGCAGCTCTGATGCCCCAAGTGGACTTGGCGCAAGTCGGGCGGAATGGAGATGGGCCGGCCTGCCGGGAGTGCGGCGCGATCATGGTCCGCAACGGCACGTGCTATCGCTGCCTGAACTGCGGAAGCACGAGTGGGTGCTCGTAGTTACATCGCAAAGGCCCCTGTTTTGTGTTCCTGGACACAACTCGACCGTGAGAAGGTGGGGGCTTGAGGGAATGGTGTAACCACTGTGCCTAAAATAGCGGGCTGACGCGGTTCTCAATTAGAACCTCCGGACCCTCCGGCGCCATCTCAAACTATTGATACAGCGCGGGTTTGTCCGCGAGGTAGGGACAGGCGCCACGATCCTACACGAGCTGGTGCTGTGACAATCGATCTCAGCATACCTGAGCACTCCCCCTACGCATGAGGTCCCAATAACTGCGCTGCTGGCGACCGTCCGCTGAACTACGGGGAGCGATCCTCCGCACGTCACCTTCCAACTTTTTTTCACGGGTCGACAAACTTGACAACCAACTCCTATTCGGGGGCGGCGACAGCCTCCTACCATGGCTATCCATGAACCTAATCATGAGGAGAGGGAGCAATAAGATGAGAACGATGAAGCCGTTTTTTCCTCTCGGCCAGATTCTCTGTTAGCCCAACTTCGTCACGAAAACCCAGAAAACAACTTTTTTCAGGGCTTCACGGCGGCGAAGTTCTTGCGGTTCAATGAGGGTGTTGCGGAAAAGGGGTGTAGTGCAAACCTACCCCCTTGATTCCCGCGAAAATAGCTGGCAATTTGCAGTTATGTTCTTGCGCGAGTTGCGGCCGAGGAAGGATGGCAAGGAGCACAGCTACTGGTCGTTGGTGGAGACGGTGCGCACGCCGGAGGGACCGCGGCAGAGGACGCTGTGCTACCTGGGGGAGCTGAACACGTCAGCGCAGGCGCGCTGGCAGAAGACCATCGCGGTCTTCAACTAGCACGGGGAGAGCCGGCAGCTGAAACTGTTTCCTGCGCAGGTGGAGGCGCCCGACGATGATCCGAACGTGGCGCGGGTGCTGTTGAACAAGGTGCGGTTGGAGCGGGCGCGCCAGTTGGGGCCATGTTTCCTGGGACTGGAGCTTTGGCGGCGGCTGGGACTGGACCAGTTCTGGGAAGGTCGGCTGGACGCGGCGGTGGCGGACGTGCCCTGGTCGCGGGTGGCGGCGGTGCTGGCGATCAACCGGCTTTGCGCACCGGGCAGTGAGTTGGCCATCGAGGAGCGCTGGTATCCCACCACGGCGTTGGAGGATCTGCTGGCCATTCCAGAGGGAAGCCTGAATGACACGCGGCTGTATCGGTGTTTGGACCGGCTGCTTCCGCACAAGACGCCACTGGAGCGGCATCTACGCGAGCGCTATGGGGAGCTGTTCGGGGCGGAGTTCGACGTGCTCCTCTATGACCTGACCAGCAGCTACGTGGAAGGGGCGGCGGAGAAAGATCCGATGCTGCAGCGGGGTTACTCGCGCGATCATCGTCCCGACTGCAAGCAGGTGGTGATCGCGCTGATCGTGAATGCAGAAGGCTTCCCCTTGAGTTACGAAACGTTCGACGGCAACCGTGCGGACGTCAGCACCATGGAAGCGGTGATGCGCATGGTGGAGCGCAAGTATGGGCGGGCGCGGCGGGTGTGGGTGTTTGATCGCGGGATCGTCAGCGAAGAGAACTTAGCGGCCCTGCGGCAGCGGGGCGGTCAGTATCTGGTGGGGACCCCGCGCGCGAAGCTGAAGCAGTTCGAGGCGGAGTTGCTGGGGGAGGGCTGGGAGCGGGTGCGCGAGGATGTGGAGGTCAAACGCGTGGCGATGCCGGGCGGCGAAGAGACCTACGTGCTCTGCCGGACCACGGCGCGGCGGGAGAAAGAGAAGGCCATGCGCAGCCGCTTTTCGGTGCGGATGGAAAAGGCGCTCGGCCAACTGGCGCAACGGGTAGCCTCCGGCAAGTTGAAAGATCGCGGCAAGATCGAGCGGCGCTTGGGAAGGATCGAGGCCCGCTACCCCTCCGTCGCGGATTTATATCAAATGCAACTCCTGGAAACCGAGGGCGGGTTACGCGTCGACTGGCAGATGCGGCCGGAGCGACGCACCTGGCAGGAAACGCGGGAAGGAGCGTACCTGCTGCGCACCAACCTGCCGGCCGAATCGGCGGCGGAGTTGTGGACGAAGTATATGCAGTTGACGGAGGCGGAAGCGGCCTTCCGCACGCTGAAAAGCGCGCTGTCGATCCGCCCCCTGTTCCATCAACTCGAACCGCGCGTCAAGGCGCATATCCTGGTGGCTTTTCTCGGCTACGCGCTGTGGGTGACGTTGAAACACCTGTTGCAGCGAAAGCAGAGCCCGTTGACACCGGCCCGCGTGCTCGCCCTGCTGGCCACCGTGCAAAGCGCCGACATCGTCCTGCCCACCAACGACGGCCGCGAAATCCGCCTGCGCCGCGTCACCACGCCCTCGCCCGAACAGAGCGCGGTCCTGGAACTGCTGGGCATAACCCTTCCCCAGCACTTCGATTTGAATTTCGAATGTAGTGTAAACTCGGCAACCGCTTGACTGATTCGACAAGCCTTAACCGGCTTTTACCCTGTTTCGTGACGAACTTGGGTTAGGGTTCCTATGTCGGGCTCGTCGGTCCGGGGAGGCATTGAAATGACCCGGAACCGAGAGAGGAAAGGTTCCCTCCTGGTCCATGGACGCAAGCGCAAATTCTGGCTGGTCCAGTGGCCGGAGGGTAACAGGAGGCCCTCGCACAAGCTTGGTTGGCGCGATGAGATGACCGCATCGCAGGCCGAGCGAGCGAGGTGCCTGTGGATGGAGAAGATCAACCGGCAACGCGATATCGCCCGTAGTTCCATTACCCTTGAAGGCTTTTGGAATTTGCATTACTGGGACGAAGAAAAGGATCTGTACGGGGACGAATTACAATGTAAACGTCCCAGCACGAGACGGGACATGAAGTCGGTAATGATGCAGGTCATGTCACCCCGATTCGGCCCCCGACGGATGGACTCGATCAAGACAGGGGAGACTCAGCAGTTCCTGGTAAGTATGATCGGGGCCACACTGGACGGAAAGATCAGTAGACAGACGGCGCTAAAGTATAAGACCTACCTGTCCAGTGTCTACACTGCCGCAATGCGACTGGAGTATGGCGTTACTTACAATCCTGTTCGCGTCGTGAAATTGCCCTCGCAGGGACCGGAGCGCGCGCGCACTCACCTGACTCCGGATGAGGCAGTCACTATCGAGGAGAAGCTCACTGATCCTCGTCACCGCATGGCTTGGAAACTTTTTCTCTGGGCGGGCAACAGATGCGGCAAGATTCGCGGGCTGCGATGGCGGAGTGTGGTGTGGGAGCACAGCACCATCGTTGTAACGGAGTCAGTTTGGGAAGGGAACTCCACTCCGCCGAAAACCAAAAAGGGTAATCGCAAGCTCGTGCTCATATCAAACCAAATGGCCGAGTTAAAAGAGTATAAGGATAGATGCTTCCCCGATGCCGGACCGGAGGAATGGATATTCCCCGGCACGCGCAACCGCCCACTTGACTTGGGACTCTCATGAGCAAGCACATCGAACCAATCGCCAAGGCACTTGGAATTGGAGGAATTCACTGGCATGCCCTTCGCCACCTCAATAATTCCGTGATGCTCAATGAAGTAGTTGATGTGAAGACCCGAATGGACCGCTTGGGTCACGTTTCCGAGAACACGAACATGATTTACTCTCACATCGGAGATGCGACTCAGTTGGCGGCTTCCGACGCATCTTCCTTTTTGTTTTAGGCGGGATATTTTATCGAACTGCTTGGGATGATGGCAGTTGCGCGTTGTCTTGGACGTCGAGCTCCTGACTACATAGTCGGCAGGGTGACGCCGAGTGCCTTGAGAATTTCTTGCTGGCGGGCGTCCGGTTGAGGCAGCTTGGTCAGCGTGGTTTTCTCATCGACCGGGTAGTGCAGCAGGCACAGGCGGGTCAAGGCCCGCAGCGCATCCGGCAAGGTGATGGCGTCGGCCCGAGTCTCGGTGGTGCCAAAGGCCGCTCGTAATCGCCGCTCCATCTCACGACTGACTTTCAAGGCCAGCAGGCAGCAGAACACGTGCCCCCGCGTGCGGCTCTCTTTGCGCACCCAGACGGGCCGCACCTCCAGCAAGCCCGTCTTCAGGGTGCGAAAATCGCGCTCTACCTTCTGGAGCGAAACATAGCTGTCATGCACTTGCTGGGCGCTCATCGCGGCGGGGGCCACGTCGGTGGTCACCACATAGCAGCCTGCCAACTCCAGCGCCCGGTCGATCGCTGCTTCGTTCCTTTGCAACTTCAACTGCGTGCCTTCGAGCGGGATTTCCACCAGGCCCGTCAACTTGTGCCGCTCGACCCAGGCTTGCATTGCCCGTTGGCCCGCTTCCGGCTGGCAGCGGGGGTGGGTGCGCACCTGCTCGTTGCGCGCCTGGATCTGGGCTTCCAGCTTCGTCAGTTTGTCGTCCAGGCGATGCTGCTCGCGCTGTGCCTCCTGCGGATTCCGGCGCAGGATATAGCGCACGCCCTCCGCTTCCACTTCCGAGACGGTCTCACTGAACAGGTTCAACTGCAAGGTTCCTTGGGCCAGCAGCCGGCGAACCTGCGGGTCGGTCAAGGCCGTGATATAGCGCAACCCCGCTCCCGTCAGCGCTTGCTTCCCCTTACTTTTCACCATCCCCCGGTCCCCCACGAAGACCAATTCCTCCACCCCGAATTGTCCCTGCAGAATCTGGATCTGTTCTACCACGGTGGTGGGATCACTGCGGTTCCCTTCGAACACCCGCACGGCCAGCGGTTCGCCTGCCTCGTCCGCCAACAGGCCGATGACGATTTGCAACTTGCCCCGCTTTCCGTCGCGGTTGTAACCGTACTCCCCCAACTCGTTCTTCTCCCCTTCCAGATAACTGCTCGTCACGTCGTAGAGAAACAGCCGGGGCGGCTGGCCGCGTCGAGCCAGGTAGCGGCGATACAGGGTCTTTTCCATCTTCCCCTGACGAGCCGCCAAGTCATCCAAGGCGGCATACAGATCGTCCTCGTCGAACTTCCCCAGGCCCAGCACTTCGGCCACCGCCTGATCCTGGGCCCAGCGCACCGCGGAAAGGCGCGAGCCCTGGTGAGCGACACGGGCCAACACCAGGAACAGAGCGAGTTTCGCCAGCCGGCTATGACCGAGCGCGGCGCCGATGCCCAGAGCCTTGGCGATCTGCTTGAGCACGAACAAGAGGCCGAACACGCCTCCCAACTGAGGGGCCCGGGAGAGCTCGGCGGCCTGATCGAACTCGCCCCGCAACAGGCGGCGGAGGGCTTCGATGCGGGCGGGGAGCCAATGCGAGAGGTTGGCGAGGGTGCGGTTCTTAACCTTGCCGTGATGGCGAAAAGATTCGCGCAGGAGGATGGCGGGCGGGGAGTTGCGGTTAGGGACGGTTGTGATATACATGACTCCCGTATACCATCATAATCTAGCAATGTCAAGGACAATCTTCAATATACATGACTACACTATGATGCCCAAAAACAGGACAACCCCTCTCGATGCAAGGATTTTGAGTCAATCACTAGAAGGAAGATCCGTCCGAGGCCATTTGGCAGGGGTTGAAAGTTGCTCGGAAGGAACTGGAAGAGAAGCGGAAGGCGGAATCTCAGACCCTGCCTCAGCCCTTATCTGTGACCCAAACTGTGACCCAAGAAATACCTGCTCCGACAAGTTATTGAGAGGCTGGAGCCGACGACCAGATTTGAACTGGTGACCCTCGGTTTACGAAACCGATGCTCTACCAACTGAGCTACGTCGGCTGAACGATACAAAAATGCTCACCCAGCAGGTCCAGCGTTTCCGCCCTTCCAGCGGGTGAGCATTTTCGGAGGAGAATAGAATGACGGACGCGCCCCGCCATCTAAGCTCCTAGCGAGTCTAGAAAAACCCTCCGGCCATGTCAAGGGAATTTTCAGGATTTTTTTGAGGAGTTAACCCATTTATTTTCTGTCTTTTAGAGCCAAGGTTGGGTGGCAAGAATGAATTCCTTAGAAAAGCCCAGTAAATCGCGCCCCGGCACCCCATCATGCAGATAACTGACTGATTAAAAATGAGTTACCACGCTTTCAAATTCAGGCGGATAAGCTGGTCCTCATCGGTGTGACCCCATTGCGAGTCCGGGAAGAATTTTGCCGCAATCCGCCGTGAGAGGAAGAAAAGCACTCCCGCAACGACGCATACTCCGATCAGGAAGGCTGTAAGAAGGAAGATGGCAAGTATCATGTGTACGAGTTGCAAGGTGAAAGATCTTTCGGGATTGTATTTCTGGTCCCAACTTACACTCGCGGTTACATCGAACTGATCCATCAGTGCGGAGGCGGTTTGCGCATTCCCGGCATTCAGAACCAGGAACACATAGGAGTGGTGACGTCTTCCGTAAACGGAATCGGCTCCTTTGTCCTGGTTCAATCCCAGGAAATTTGTGAGCGCTCCGAAGCGGACCCGCGCGATTTGCGGGGTGGGATATTCGATCGACATCAGGGTGGGTGTGCCTTTGCCGCTTTGGTACCGGCCCAATTGCACTTCCGCACTTTGCTCAAATCCGATAAGGTCCGTGCGGAAAGAAGCCAGCACACGTTTGGCAGCCTCGGGTCCCACGAGGTATTTCTCGCTCCCTTGCATCAGTCCCTTCGGGGGCATCGGGCGGGGCAAGACCTGCATCACGCTTGCCGAGGGTTGGCTTCCTCCCACGAAGATGAGTAACGCCTGGTGGTCGTTTTCGGAGAGTTGGGAATCATGGCCGCGCAGGAAACGGATGAAATTACTCCCGCGCGCCATCAGCGTTTGGTTTGCATCGCCGATGGCTAATTGGATGCCTCTTTCCGGACTCATCGCCGAGGTTTGGTAGAAAGTCAGCAGCCCGTAAGCGGCGATCGGGTCCGGCGTAGGTTCCACCACCACCTGCGTCCGGGTTTTGCCCAATTGGTAGGTGCGCAACTCCAGCGCTTTCACCCCATATTCCTGTTCCACCGCCGGCTCGCCGCCGTACTTGCTAATCGCCACGAGCGGCAAGGCTTGGGAGTCTGCTTGGCGCCAATCGGCCGCGGGCACCACAGGTATAAATCGGGGCTTCTCCTGGGCAAAGCAGAAGAGGGGTAAGGCCGTGCAGACGGCCACGAGGCCAGCGTGCTTCGCGAATATCCGTGCCATCAACTTCAGAATATCAGAAATCCGGCCGGGCGGCGGCGGAAGTTTGATCCGAGGCCACCCGCTGCACGGTCCTCACTTCGCCGAGATTCTTCACGTAATCCAAAATCCCCTCGTAGAGCGCGTAGGCGATTTTCTCCCGGTAGTCGGACCGCTTTAAAAGGCGCTCATCGTGGGGGTTGGTGAGGAAGGAAATTTCCGCCAGGACGGAAGGCATGTTGGCGCCGATCAGAACCACAAAGGGGGCTTTCTTGGTGCCGCGATCGCGTTGCGCGCCACTGACTTTGGTCACGCGGGTATAGACCTCGCGTTGGACCTGCCGGGCAAAATCCTGTGATTCCTCGATCTTCTCCGTCATGGCAATCTTCTTGATCAAGTCCTGGAGCTGATGCACCGCCTCCTGCGAAGTGGCGTTTTCGCGAGCCGCCACCTCCAACGCGTCGGGACTCGTGGTGAAATTCAGGTAGTAAGTCTCAATGCCCCGCGCACTCATGTCGTGGCTGGCGTTGGCATGAATGGAGACGAACAGATCGGCGCTTTTTTCATTGGCGATGGCCGTACGTTCTTCCAGCGGGATGAACGTGTCATCGCTGCGCGTCATGATGACCTCGCAACCGGTATTCTGTTCCAGAAGTTTCTTAAGCTTTAGCCCCACATCCAGGACAACCTGTTTCTCTTCCAATCCGGTAGGTCCGATGGTTCCCGTGTCGTGGCCGCCGTGCCCGGGATCAATCACAATCCGGCCGATTTTCAGGCCGAGCGCGCGCGTCAAAGTGCGAGAGCCTGACTCGGTGGGGGCAGCGGGTTGGATGGCGGGATAAGCATCCGCTGCGGTGGCCTTGGTTTCTTCCTTGGATTTCTTGCCGGGCTCACTTGCTATGGGCGGGCTGACGGAGGCAGACTCTTTCTCCTTATCCTCCGGTAAAGTGGAGGGTTTGGTCTCAGTTTTGGCGTGAGTCGGGACCTGTGGCGGGGATTTAACGGCAGCCTGAGCCTGCGCTGTGGACGGAGGATTGGGGGGCGTAGGAGAACGAGCTTTATCCGGGTTTCGACCCTCGGCGTTTGCTGCCGGCGCAGGTTTGAGCGTCTTGGCCATCTGGGTCGGCGACGCGCCCTGGACATCGATCACCAAGCGGAACGGATTGGGGAGAGAGAAAATTGAGTAGGCCTCAATCTTCTCCACGTCCAGCACCACGCGCGCCACGTCGGCGGTGAACTGCGCGACCCGAATCTGCCGCAGGAAGCCATTCTCTACTGGAAACGTCTTGCCCACCAATTCCCGGCTGAGGTGCGCGTTCTGAACGTCCACGACAATGCGGTCGGGGTTCGAAAGCCGCACCGAATCGAATTTGGCTTCGCCACCCACTTCGATGACAATGCGCAAGTAATTCGGGCCCACCCAACGCCGTATCGCCGTCACTTGCCGCACTCCCGAGGATCGTTCCTCCGGGACCATTTCCGCCTGCGGCAGTCCCGAATGCTGTTTCTCCGGGACCTTTTCCACCGGTATGGGAGCCGAGCGAGCCGTGGCGTGTTCCGCGGTTTGCCGGTCAAGTTGCTGGAGAATATCCTTGGCTTCGCCTGCCTTTTCGGATTTGGGATGCAACGCAAGGAATTCCTGGAAAGCCTTGCGGGCTTCGTCTGGATCTTCAAGGTCCTGGCGATAAACCTCACCCAGGGTAAACTGCGCCTCGCGCGAAAAGCGGTTATACGGATACTCCTTGATGAGGAAGCGGTAGGACTGGATCGCTTCCAAGAAGTAAGAGTCTGTGGAATACTCTCGCCCCATCTCGCGATAAAGTTCCGCAATGGCCGTTAGCGCCACCGGCGTCTTGCTGTAGGCAGGGTTCTGAAGATAGACCTCATAATAGGCGTGGATGACTTTCTTGTAATCCTCCTGGTGGCGTTTGCTTTCCGGTTGAGCTTCCAGGGCGTCGCGCATCTGCTGGGCCTTTTCAAAGGCCGCAATGGCGCGCTGGCGGCGGGCCGGCGATACGGTGGAAAAGGCCGCCGCGGCGCACAGCGACAGTCCGGCAAGGAACAACGCCACTTTAAATCGTTTTGGCAAACCCATGGCCCTCAACTCTAACCTCATCTTGCCGGAGAGGTCGTCACTTATCCCTTCCCAGTGAGAGCGATTGTGGATAAACCACGACTGCCCACCCATGACCGACCATGGCCGTGGTTAATCCACATTGGTGTAATGCACGACCCCGTATTCATCAACGTATCGGGTGATGAGAGTCTTGGGTGGCTCCTTGGAAGTGGCCTTGGCCGCCATCGGTGCGTCCCCCGTCTGATAGATGCTGGTGACTTTGCGCACATAGTTTTGCGTCTCGGGGATCGCGGGGATGCCTCCTGAGCGCTGCACTGAGTGCTCACCGGCGTTATAAGCTGCCAGTGAAAGGTTCAGGTCGCCGCCGAAAAGACCCAACAGGTACTTGAGATAATTGACGCCGCCCTCCAGGTTCTGCTTGGGGTCGAACGGGTTCGCCACGCCGAAGCGGTGCGCCGTCGCCGGAATCAATTGCATCAAGCCCATGGCGCCTTTGCTCGAAACGGCTTTGGGATCGTAGTCCGACTCCACGCGAATCATGGCGCGGATCAATTCCGGATCCACTTGGAACCGACTGGCGGTTTGCTCCACCAGTTCGTTGATGTTCGCTGGGATTTGCCCCGTACTCGCGGACGTGCTGGCGCCGAAGTTGTGCGCCACCCAATTCCCGCGCGTGGTGCTTTCACCGGCGTTCACGTAAATCTTGCGTCCGTGCTCATCCACCAGCACCACAATCTGGTCGGCTTTAGCGGCTATAGGAAGGAGGGATGTGTAAAGCAGAAGCCCGCCTAGCAGGACGACCCAGCGTGAATGGAAACAATTGTGCATGGAGGCTCTGTCGCCGCACGTGCGGCGCCCATACGAACCTGGTCCCCTCCCATTCACCCAAGCCGCGCGCGCCCTTTACAGCGCTCCTCGACTTCACCCTTATCCAGGAGCCTTACTTGGCGCCTGCTCTCCCCAAAGGGCTCAGTCCAACGCGGGCCTTACCTTGCTGCCGATTATAACATCGGGCGCAAGCGCAAGCAAATTAAGCATAACACATCCCCACGCCTATTCCCTTTGCGGCAATAATTCTGTTAGAATCCCTATAAGCTCAGGGTGATGTAGGCGCTCATGAAAATTTGCCGGATTTGTGAGCAAATCTATTCCGATAACGATGAGTTCTGTCTGCAAGACGGCACTCGCCTTGTGGCACAAGTTGAGGATACCCGCGCGCAGCTTGCCGCGGGACTCCTCCGCCGGTTTCGCGTCATCCGCCGCCTGGGCGCTGGCGGTATGGGCGCCGTTTACCTGGCCGAGCAGATTGCGGTTGGGAATCGCCCGGTGGCGCTCAAAGTTCTGAGCCGCAAGCTGCTGGACGACCCCGAGTTCCTAATGCGTTTTCAGAATGAAGCGGCTTCCACGGGGCGCATTCATCACCCCAACGTCGTCACCATTCACGAATCGGGCCAAGCCGATGACGGCACGCCCTACATCGCTATGGAGTACCTCGAAGGCGAATCGCTCCGTCAAACCCTCACGCGGCGGGGCGCGCTTCCCGTGCCCGAGGTTGCGGAAATTCTTCAGCAAGCGGCGCGCGGTTTGAATGCCGCCCACAAGCTGACCATCATTCATCGCGACCTCAAACCGGATAACATTTTTCTGACGAAGGGCGACGAAGACGCCACGATCGTCAAGGTCGTGGATTTCGGCATCGCCAAGCTGCGCGAGTCCGACACCCACACGCAGACCGGCATGGTGCTGGGCACGCCCGCTTACATGTCCTACGAGCAGGCTTGCGGCATGAGGAGTGACGAACTGGACGCGCGCTCAGATATCTATTCGCTGGGCGTCGTGGTGTACGAGATGCTCACGGGGCGCGTGCCGTTTGATTCCGACACGCCTATCGGCTATTTGCGCAAACACATGATGGAGGAACCGCCCGCCTTCCGAGCCGTGAAGCCGGAGCTGGCCGCTGCGCCGCAACTCGAGCCGGTGGTGATGAAGGCGCTGACGAAAAACCGCGAGGCGCGCTACGGCTCCGTGGTGGCCTTCGGTCGCGCCTTCGCAGAAGCAGCCCAGGGGACCCGCAACGTCGAAGCCGGGACGCCTCCGCCGCCCATGAGGGTTGCCCGACCGTCCGGGGTGGAATCGGGGAAACGCGTCGCCATCGCGCCACCGGCTCCTGCGGCGATCCTCCCTCAGCCCAAGTTCCAGCCCCAACCGCCGCCGGCGCCGCCCCCCGTTCCCGTGGCTGGACCCGTGGCCGCAAGCCGAGCGACCCGCAAATCGGGGATCGCCCTTTGGGTCGGAGTTCCTCTGGTGGCCTTCGTGCTGGGACTGGGGGGGTGGTACTTGTCCTCGGCCATGCACCAAGGCAGCGGTTCGCCAACCCAGGCATCACCTCAAACCTCGACGCCATCGACCAATCCGCCGGTGGTGAAACCGCCGGGCGAGCCTGGGACACCCCAGACAGGGGCCGGTCAGCAAGCCCCCGCCGTCGGAACTCCTTCCGGGTCACAAAGCTCTGTCGAGAGCTTACCGATGACGAGGGTCGAAGCTGCGAAAAGGCAAGGCGACGAATATTTTGATAACGGGCAGTACGTTAAAGCGATCAACGCCTATAAGGGAGGGCTGAGGCTGGCCCCGCGTAACCCTCAGCTTCTCCAGGCCCTGCGGCGCGCGCAAATTGCCCAGGCGACAGAGAAAAAGTTTAATCAATAGAGGAGGGAACATCAGTATGTTGCTGCGGCAACCCTTCCCAAGCTGCATCGCCCTGCTTGTAGCCCTGCTTCTTGGTGTGGGGCTTGGCGCGATCAATGCCCGGGCGCAGGGGGCGCAGCACCCTTACTCCAAGGAAGCTATAGTCGGCCTGCTGAAGGGGGAGGTGTCCCCCAACCGAGTGGCGATGCTGGCGCGCCAGCGGGGGATCGATTTCCAAATCACGCCCGAGGTCGAGAGCGAGTTGCGGCGAGTGGGCGCCACGGATTCGCTCGTGGCGACACTTCGCGAGTTGGCGCCCACGCCGCCCAAACCGCCCGAAAAGCCCGCGGAAATCGTGGTCCAAACCTCGCCGGGCGCTGAAGTCTATGTGGACGACCAGTTTGAGGGCCGAGCCGGCCCGGAAGGCCGGCTGGTGGTTCCAAACCCCAGCCCTGGCGATCACACCCTGCGCGTCTCCCTGGCCGGCAAGCGCGATTACGAACAAAAGGTTAACGTCGGGGCGGGGGAGACTTCCAATGTGCAAGCGGCGCTGGCGAATATCGAAGACCCGAAACCTCCGCAGAAAGCGAAGCCAGCACAATCTCCCAATTGGCAGACGACGGGCAAGACTTCCTTGGCCATTCCGGGCGTGATGCACTGGTGTTCCCAGCACTGTGCCACATTAGTATGGATAAATGGGCAGTTTTGTGGAGCGGATCGTTGCCGTGATATGAAACTGACCGTCGAGAGCTTTACTCGCGAATCGGTCATCATCCATCGCACCGACTTGCGGCCGTATCCGGGAATTGCCGTTTTAACCGGCCAGATCTCGAGTGACGGCAACAGTATCGTCAATGGAATCATTAACTGGACTTATCACCCTTGCTGCGGTACGGGGGCCGGCGCGTACCAGGCCGCCTGGGCGCCGCCCTCGACACCGTGCCCGGCAGCGACGCGGAACGGGCCCGCGCAGGGCGAGCGAAGTAGCAACGTCTAGCGATTCAGAGTGTGGGCCGGTTTGGAGGCGAAGTTTTCGTGCCACGGGCCCGAGCACGGCCAGGACGGCCGTGGCACGTCTCCGGTTCCGGCTTCGCCGCGCTGTATACACTTAAATTAAAGACGCTCTAGCCCGGATTATTCATGAAAGAGATAACACCGGGGCGACTTAAGAGCGTTTCACACAGAGTTCACGGAGCCCTTTGTCCGCAAGCACGACCGCGCTCGTTAGCCACAGAGTGCACAGAGAAGATCTCGGGGACCTCTCCGTGTTCTCTGTGAGTTGCCTCTGTGATCTCTGTGTGAAACTGTATGCCTTGCTTAGCCCTCCAGCAGATTCGTGAATAATCCGGGCTAGTGGCAGGGGCGGTTTCGAGGAGAAGCCATAGGAGAGAACATCAGCATGTTGGCACGGCGAACCTTCCGAACATCCACCGCACCGCTTGTAACCCTGGTTCTTGGTGTGGGGCTCAGCGCGGTCAGTGGCTGGGCGCAGGCGGCGCAGCGCCCTTATTCCAAAGAGGCTATCGTGGGCCTTCTGAAGGGGGAGGTATCCCCGAACCGAGTTGCGATGCTGGCGCGGCAGCGGGGCATCGATTTCCAAATCACCCCCGAGGTCGAAAGCGAGTTGCGGCGAGCGGGCGCCACGGATTCGCTCGTGGCAGCACTTCGCGAGTTGGCGCCCGCGCCGCCTAAACCGTCCGCAAAACCCGCAGAGATCGATGTCCAAACCTCGCCGGCCGCCGAGGTCTATGTGGACGACCAGTTCGCCGGCCGAGCCAGCCCGCAAGGCCGGCTGAGGGTTCCAAACCTCAGGCCCGGCGATCACACCCTGCGCATCTCCCTTGCCGGCAAGCGGGATTATGAGCAGCAGGTCACGGTCACGGCCGGGGAGACTTCCAACGTGCAGGCGGCGCTCGCGGATATCGATAAGCCGAAATCCGCCGGCGGAACAATAAAAGAGAACCCGAAAGACGGGCTGAAGTACGCCTGGATTCCCTCTGGAACGTTCACCATGGGCTGCTCGCCGGGAGACGACCATTGCAGCGGGGAGGAGCATCCCCCGCATCAAGTGACGATCACGAAGGGTTTCTGGATGGGGCAAACCGAGGTTACGGTGGGCGCCTACAAACGCTTCGTCCTTGCCACAGGAAGACAAATGCCGCCGGAGCCGAACCTTAACGGAAGGCCGCTCAACCCTGGCTGGGGTGACCAGGCCATGCCCATTGTCGATGAGGTCTGGGATGAGGCCCAGTCATATTGCAGTTGGGCGGGGGGAAGGCTGCCGACGGAAGCCGAATGGGAGTACGCGGCGCGAGCCGGGAGCACCGGCGCGCGTTATGGAGATGTGGATCAAATCGCCTGGATCGCGGATAACAGCGGGCGTGAACGCTTGAATATCGGGGGGACGGCGAGAGGCGGCAAACCTGACGACAACGTGATGAAGGAAAACGGCAACGGCGCGCACGAAGTCGGCCAGAAGCGCGCCAACGCCTTCGGCCTGTACGACACGCTGGGGAACGCCTGGGAGTGGGTGAGTGACTGGTTTGCCGGGAATTATTACCAATTCAGTCCCACGCAAGACCCCCCAGGTCCGGCGGGCGGGCAGTTCCGTATTGTGCGGGGCGGGTCCTGGGGCAACTATCCCGGGCGCGTCCGCGTTTCGCTCCGCAATTTCGTCCTGGCGAACCAAAGAAGCCTCAACTACGGTTTTCGTTGCAGTGTGGAAACGCTTGGCCCGTGACCCTTGTTTCTTTTCGTTTGACGTAAAGGGGTTGCGCCAGAGCCTTTCATGAGGTACTTTGAAAACATGCAGACAGTTAGCGTGGAAATCTCAACGGAGCTGGTTTTGGCGGCAGGATTAGACACCAGCAACCTGTCAGCGGAAACGGCCCGGTTGCTAGCGCTAGTCCTCTACCGCGAGGACAAGGTTTCGCTGGGCCGTGCCTCCGAACTTTGTCAAATGCCCGTCGAGCAGTTCATGGAGTTTGCCGCCCGGCACGACGTTCCGCTCCATTATGGGGTTATCGAATTGGAAGAAGATCGCCGGACCTTGGAACGGCTCGGCTTGTGATTGCCGTTTCCAACTCCTCACCGCTGGTCTCCCTCGCCCGGATTGGCCGGCTGAATCTTCTCGCCTCCTTCTACAAAAGGATTCTGATTCCCGTCGAGGTTTACAATGAGGTGACGGTGGCAGGTCGTGGTCTTCCTGGCGCCGAAGAGGTCCGGAAGGCAAACTGGATCGAAGTAGCATCACGCGAGTCCCTTGTGGACCCATCGCTCGAGGAGGCGTGCCGCAACCTCGGAGCGGGCGAGCGCGGCGCTATTCTCCTGGCCAAGAGCCTCCAAGCCGATGTCGTTTTGTTGGATGAGTGGAAAGCCCGTCGTATTGCGCGAGATGCCGGTCTTTCCATTGTGGGATGTTTGGGAATACTCGAGGCGGGTGCCCGGACGGGCCTCGTCCCGGATTTGCGCCAAGCTTATATAGACCTACTACGGCAGGGGATCCGATTCGATATTCGACTCCTTCAAGATAGCCTCGCGCGTCTTGGCCTACCAAGACTGTAAACACCGCGTTCGTGCGGGATCCCCTCCGCGGGTGGCGCATAGATTGCCTTTTATGTTCCGATGAACACGTGCAACATCTCCATCACCGCGTTCTCTCCATGGCCTTTCCTGGCTTCTTAACGGTCGCCGAGATATCATGCGATGTTGGCGTTTTTTTCGCTCCTGGCGAAGGCCAAGGCCTGTTTGGCGCTGGCAATCATGCGCTGTCCCGCGGTCGGTTTCTTCCTGGGCATGGTCACTTTCTCCTTCGGTAAGCAGGGTAGCGCCCCGTTGACATCCCGCGCCCCTCGCACGTACACTGACAGGCATGGAAGTACATCTCACGCCGGAGCGCAAGGCGCAACTCGACGACTATGCCCGACGGATCTTTCCTGCGGTAGTTGATTGAAGTCTTTGTATGCGAGAGGGTTGGCGGAATTTGTGCGGCATATTGTAGTCATGTAACTGCAAGATTGTCCTTGACATGGCTTTTAATTAGTAGTATGTAGAAGTCATGTATATCGCCACCGTCCCCAACCGCAACTCCCCGCCCGCGATCCTCCTCCGGGAATCCTTCCGCCAGAACGGCAAGGTCAAGAACCGCACCCTCGCCAACCTCTCCCACTGGCCCAGGGTCCGCGTCGAAGCCCTCCGCCGCCTGTTGCGGGGCGAGTTCGACCAGGCCGCCGAGCTCTCGCGGGCCCCTCAGCTCGGAGGCGTGTTCGGCCTCTTGTTCGTGCTCAAACAGATCGCCGAGGCTCTGGGCATCGGCGCCGCGCTCGGTCACAGTCGGCTGGCGAAACTGGCTTTATTCCTGGTGCTGGCCCGCGTCGCTCACCAGGGCTCGCGCCTTTCGGCCGTGCGCTGGGCTCTGGATCAGGCGGTGGCGGAAGTGCTGGGACTGGGGAAGTTCGACGCGGACGATCTGTATGCCGCTCTGGATGACTTGGCGGCTCGTCAGGGGAAGATCGAGAAGGCCCTGTATCGCCGCTACCTCGCGCGGCGCGGCCAAGCGCCCCGCCTGTTTCTCTACGACGTGACGAGCAGTTATCTGGAAGGGGAGAAGAACGAGTTGGGGGAGTACGGTTATAACCGGGACGGGAAGCGGGGCAAGCTGCAAATTGTCATCGGCCTGTTGGCGGACGAGGAAGGCGAGCCGCTGGCGGTGCGGGTGTTCGAAGGGAACCGCAGTGATCCCACCACGGTGGTGGAGCAGATCCAGATTCTGCAGGAACAATTCGGGGTGGAGGAGTTGGTCTTTGTGGGAGACCGAGGGATGGTGAAGAGTAAGGGGAAGCAGGCGCTGACGGGGGCGGGGCTGCGCGATATCACGGCCTTGACCGACCCGCAGATTCGCCGGCTGCTGGCCCAAGGAACCTTGCAGTTAAGTCTGTTCAGTGAGCAGGTCTGCGAAGTGCAAGGCGAAGGCGTGCGCTATATCCTGCGCCGGAATCCGGACGAGGCCCAGCGCGAGCAGCATCGCCTGGACGACAAACTGGCGAAGCTGGAAACCCAGATCCAGGCCCGCAACGAGCAGGTGCGCACCCACCCCCGCTGCCAGCCGGAAGCGGGCCAACGGGCGATGCAATCCTGGGTTGAGCGGCACAAGTTGACGGGCCTGGTAGAAATCCCGCTCGAAGGCACGCAGTTGAAACTACAACGGAACGAAGCAGCGATCGACCGGGCGCTGGAGTTGGCGGGCTGCTATGTGGTGACCACCGACGTGGCCTCCTCCGCCATGAGCGCCCAGCAAGTGCATGACAGCTATGTTTCGCTCCAGAAGGTAGAGCGCGACTTTCGCACGCTGAAGACCGGCTTGCTGGAAGTGCGACCGGTCTGGGTGCGCAAAGAGAGCCGCACGCGGGGGCACGTGTTCTGCTGCCTGCTGGCGTTGAAAGTCAGTCGCGAGATGGAGCGGCGATTACGCGCCGCGTTTGGCACCACCGCGACCCGGGCCGACGCGATCACCTTGCCGGATGCGCTGCTGGCCTTGACGCGCCTGTGCCTGTTGCACTACGCGGTCGATGAGAAAACTACCATAACCAAGCTGCCCCAACCGGACGCTCGCCAGCAAGCAATTCTCCAGGCTCTCGGCGTCTCCCTCCCGTCCATGTAGTCAGGAGGTCCACACACGACAGAACGATTAACTGCCGTCATCCCAAGCAGTTCGACAGAAAAAACCACTTATAACAAGAAGGAAGATGCGCCCGACGGCATGGCCAGGACCCCGCCGCCGCACTCGATGACGCCTTGGCTGCTTACCTCGACTGGGAACGCCAGGACTATCAAGAAGCGGTTGAAGGCATCCGCCAGGGCTATGATGACTTGAAGGCAGGGCGCATCCAATCTGCCGACGAAGTTTTTGAAGAACTACGTGTGAAGCATGGCATTCCGCGTTGAGCAAACCCTCAAGGCAAAGCGCGATTTAGACCTCATCCTCGAATGGCTTCTTACGCAATATGCCGGCGAAACGGGTCTTCGCTGGTTCCAGGGATTAAAGGAATCTGGCTTCTTAACGGTCGCCGACATAACATGCGATGTTGGCGCTGCCCGTGTATTGGCGGCCTGGAGGGCCATTTGTCCCATCAGTTCGCTTTTGGGTAGTGGGTCAATTTGATATTGTAGCGGCGAGTTTACCTCGCCAAGTGGCGGCGTAAAGCCGCCTCTACATCAAATTGACCCACTACCCGCTTTTGCGTTGACTTGGCAGGCAGCTTGACCCAAAATCATCGCACTTGGCGTTCTCTACCGGAGGCAACGACACAATGAAGAGACAGCCCTACTTTCCGTTTCGGTCCGAACGGGCCAAAGCCGAGTATGAGGCTTTTCATCTGGAGAGGGCCAGGGGTGGCCAATCCCGTCCGAGACCAGGACGATTGAAACTCCTTCCGGGCAGACTTTCGTTCGCGCCAGCGGGCGCACCACCGATCCTCCCCTGGTTCTGCTGCCCGGCGCGCGGAGTGGTTCACTGATGTGGATTCGCAATATCGCGGCTCTCGCGGCCCACTACCGTACCTACGCCCTGGACATCATCAATGATGTCGGGTTAAGCGTGAATCGTCACGACATCTCGAAGTCGGAGGATTATGTCATTTGGCTGGACGAGGTTTTGACGGCGCTGGTTCCGGAAGGGCCAGTCAATCTGCTGGGCATTTCGTTTGGAGGCTGGCTCGCCGGCCAGTATGCGCTCCAATTCCCCGGCCGGGTCCGGAAAGTGGTGCTGTTGGCCCCGGGCGGTACCGTGCTCCCCATATCATATGCCTTTATGGTCTCAATCCTGTTCCTTTCCTTACCCATATCGGGGTTTGGCGGGCGAGTCCGCAAAACCTTCCAGTGGTTGTTTCGGGACGCGATCCAAAGCGGCGGCGCCCCTCGAGCCGAAGTCGAGCAGGTCATTGCGGACCTGGAAATGTACGACCGTCTCTTCGCTCTGCCCCACCCGCCGTGGCCGAAAGTCTTCGCTGACAAGGAGTGGCAAGGGTTCAGCGTGCCTTGCCTATTCCTGGTGGGGGAGCATGAGAAGATCTACTCTGCCCAGGCAGCCGTCAGGCGACTGAAGCGTGTTGCTCCTCAGGTGAAGGCGGAGATCATTCCCGGCGCTGGACACGACTTAACGTTCGTGCAGGGCGATCTCGTGGTCAGCAAGGTGCTTGCGTTTTTAGGTGAACGGGCAGGAGTGGCGGCCACTGCCGCGTAGGAACGGCGGGGAGGTCGTCCGACGGCAAGAACTCTCTCCGGAGTCTCGAGAGACTCTCCTCGGCCCACCGACATTTTCAAAATATCCTCTGTCGGGTATTTACGAATAAGATATTATTCTGGCGGAGAGGGTGGGATTCGAACCCACGTTACCCTTTCGAGTAAACACGCTTTCCAAGCGTGCTCCTTCAGCCACTCGGACACCTCTCCGTGGCTTCGCGCCGCAGTCGCATCCTGGAGCCATGCTCCCAGAATGCGATTCAGGCTTGCGGCAACCTGACCAGTATAACATCAGGGGAGCGGAACGGCACTAGCCGAAGAGGGGCGGCACCAGGGTTCCTATGGCCGGACACCGGAGTTCACCCCCTCTTTTTCCCGACACGTTCGATCAGGGGAATCCACTTAGGAACCACCGGGAGAAAATCCGGAGGAAGTGGAGGGCGCTTTTTTCGAGCTTCACGGTTCTTAGGATCGGCGCTTTCGGTATACCAGACCTGGAGAACGTTTCCAGCCGCCTCACCGGGGAAGTCAGGCGCCCATCCCAAAACGTCGCCCCCGGCACGCTCGCTGAGCCGATAGCAGCCCAGCACCAAGCCTTCGCAGATTTCCAGCGCCTCCGTTTCCAGTCCCAGATTGAGGTGGCGCTTCATATCCTCGCGGAAGGGTTCGAGCGTTTCCTCGAGTATTTCCCATGCCGCCTCCGCAGGCTCAACGTACCCCCACTCATGACGGCCCGCGCGGGCATGAAGGGCCTCGTTATCCAGCGCCCGTATTGCATCTTCAATCTCTGCCGCCACCTCCTCGTAATGCACTTGGTGCAGGAGCGTTCGCGCTATCTCCTCGGCCTCGCTCGCAAGCTCGGGATGGACCTCCAAGAGATGCCGCAAGACCGCCACGGCCTCCTCCGGCTTCAAGTGCTCCACGGCGCGAGGTCCTCCAACCTGGCGTGCTGCCTGCCCCTTACGCTTACCCGTTGATGTCATCGTCACTCCCAAATCAGAATTCTACCGTTCATGTTGTGCTCGGACGTAACGGAGTATAAGCGCCGGGATGCGCTGGGGAAAGGTCGGAATGGGTTCACCGGAGGGTTACGATGATAGGAACAGCCAGCAGGAAGCCCGGGCTCGTGGCACGGCCATCCCTTCGGCAAGCTCAGGGCAGGCTTTGGCCGTGACGGTTCACGGGCGGGAGAAGGTGTGAAAAAATCCAGGGCAGAGCAAAAGCATTTCACGCAAAGACCCAAAGTCGCAAAGGGCGCAAAGAAAACAGGGCAGTTGTTCTTTGCGAATCTTTGCGCCTTGGCGTCTTTGCGTGAGATTGTTTATTTTTTCACAGCTTCGGACGCCCGTGGCACAGCAGCGGGCAGGATGCCCGCGCTCCGTCCGGCGGCCATCCGCTTACTTAAACCGCTGGCGGAAGCGGATTTCCATGCCGAACACGCCGTTCTGGTCGCGGACCCCGAGCACGGAAACCTTATCGCTGACGTTCCATTCAAACTGAATGATCCGGTACTGGGAATAGGAGGTGTCGGTAACATAGGTGAGGGTGAGGTCGTGGGTGACCTGCTGCTCCACCGTGACGCGCGCGCCGGAGCCGAAGCCGGGCACGGCCACGTTGGGATCGATCTTAATCCGGCTCACGCCGAACAGATGCTGGATGCGGCTGGTGGTCTGACTGGAGAGAGCTTCGGAGAGAATCGCGGAGGCGCCGATGGTGGCGCTGGGATTTCCCCCTACGGTCGAAAAGGCTTGCTCCTGCCGCACGTAGCCGAGGGCCAGGAGGGAGAGGATATCGGTGGTGGGCAAAGGCGGGTCGGACCGATACGCGAATTTCAGCCGGTCGATGGGACCGGAGATATCGAGGGTCAGGTCATAACTCTGCACGCGGGTCTGGGCCTCCACATCCAGGTAGAGTTGCGTGCGGAAGGGATTCGTCATGCTCAGGTCGCCGCGCAGCAGCGTGAAGCGGTTGCCGCGAAACACCGATTCGCCGCTGAGGAGATGGATGCTCCCCACCTGCACGGGATTGGCCGCGGTCCCTTGCAGCCGGAGGTCAATATCGCCCTTCAACCGCAAGTTGGGGGTCTGCAACTGCACCGGGGGAGAGGAAGTAACGCGAACATTCAAGCGAATTTTGGAGGCCAAGGGTGAGGTGATGACGGGTATCTGCTCCGCCAGGGAATTTGAAGATTCCATAATCTTCGTTATGAAATTAATGTTTTCATTAGCAACAATCTGGCGGACGATGAGGTCACCCTGCAATTGCGCCTGCTCGGGGTTCCCTCCCAGGCGCAGATTGCCATCCATCACGGAGGTGAAGCTGGGCGGGTAGCGCACGCGGACCTGGCTAAGGTCAGCCCGCACCTCGTAGCGGGGACTCTCCACCAGGGTTACAAATCCGCTCAGGCTGACCGTTCCTCCGCCGCTCGAGCCACGCAGGGAGCTGATGACGGCGCGCTCGCCCTCGAGCTTGACGGTTCCTTGCAGGTTGTTGAAGCGAAAGGGCAGGCTACTGTAGCCCAGGCTCACATCCTGAATATCGACGGCGCCGTTCAGCAGGGGGCGGTCCGGCGTGCCGGTCAGGCGCAAGCGCAAGGCCGAGCGCCCGGTGGCCTGGAGGTTGGCGTCGAATAGGGTCAGCACAGTGGCGTTCGCGGTGCCCTCGGAGCTCAGGTCGAGCGTAACGCCGCTGTTGAAATGCAGTGCCCCCTCAATTTGAAGTTCCGTGGAAGGTCCTCGCATGACGAACCGGCTGAGCGCCAGCCGGCCGTCCGAGTAATGCACATCGACGGGCTGGGCGTTGCGCCACTGGACGCTGGGAAAGTCTACGGCCACATCCCGCGCCTGGGCTTGGAGATCAATCTTCGCCGGGAGGCGCAGAGGCCCCACGGCGCGGAAGGAGCCGCCCAGGGTAACTACGGCCGCGAATTCGCGATTGAAGAAGCCGCGAATCCACGGATCGGCGCGCAGGCTGGAGTATTCCCCCTCCGCTTCCATCGGCCAATCACCCTCTGCCGTCGCCTTCGCGCTCACGCGCAAATTTCCCCCCGGGCTTTGGTTTTCGCCCTCGAGTCTGAATTGCTTACCTTCGCCCGTCAGCGTGCCGTGAAACTTACCCAGGGGAGTACCCGCGACGCTCAAATCCTGAACCCGCCATGAGCTTTGCAGGTGAAAATCCTCCGGAGTTCCCTGGCCGCGCGCCTCAAAGTTCAAGCTCCCGTCCAGCCGCCCTTTGGGAAGCGCGAGGGAAGCAGTCGTCGGCAATCGGCGGATGTCCGCCAGGCGGAAACTGGTTCCCACGAGTTGCCCGGAGACAAAGCGGCGCTCGGGCTCCAGAGTGAGGCCGCCGGTCATTCGCCCGTGATCCTTCGTCAACTGGATGTTTTGCAGTTTCCAAATGGACTGCGCAACCTGCACTTGGGTGGAAAAGGAATCAAAGGGTTCATCCGCAAAGGCGCCGGCATCGATGCGAAACGAGCCCGAGCCCGCCAGGTTGGCGGTTGTTCCTTCCACCTCGACGCCGCCGCTGACCGTGCCGCGGATGGGCAGGTCCGAGTTGATGACCGCCTTTAAGCCCTCAATAGGGGTGTGCTGCGCTTGCGCAGAAAAGCGGATAACGGAACTGGGAGTCATTTGCCAATGATCGAGTTGGGCAGAGCCGTTCAGATCAAAAGAACTCTTCGCATGATCAACGCGCCCCCCCGAAATCTGGACGAAACCGGGATTGAGGGTGACCATTGCCGTTAACCGGTCCCAAGCCCAACCGTGATACTCGAACTGGCCCATCGTCACGCGCCCTCGCAGGGAGGGCGCCTCCGCGCTGCCGCTGAGCTGCCCGGAAAACTCCGCGGGCGACTTCAGCTCCAGAGGGATGCCGGAGGGGGCGGCAACCAGCGCCTCCAAGAGAGGCCGCCATTCTTCGAAATCGTCGGTGGTGACCGTGAGGGCGAGTGGTTCCGCTGCGGCGGGCAACGCAATTTTCTGTGTCAATGTCCCGCGCGCGGTGATGGTGGAATGCGGTGTCCGGAGTTCAGAATCGGCAAGGCGGAGGGTTAAACCCGATCCGTCTTCGAGTGTGCCGCGCGCGGCGCCGCTGACGCGAAGCACGTCGGGGGGAGCGGGAGCCGGCGCTTGCAAGGCAAGGTCAAAATCCGCTTTCAACCCTTTCCCCCCTCCGGACCACGACGCCCTGACGTCGCCGTCGGCCATCGAGGCGGGATGCAATTGCGTGGTAAGCAGGGTCGGCGTGCTCGCGGAGCGCAGGACGTCGTCCAGTCGCACCTGATGGATGCGCGAATTCAGGCGAAACTGCACCGGCGAATCCTGGAAATTCGCATGGAGCGTTCCCTGCGCTGTGCCTCCCCATATCGAGACGAGGAGATTGGTGAGATCGAGTTGATTTTTTTCCAGCGCGTAGCTGGTTGTGGCATCCACGCGCAGGGAAAGGTGGGCGGGCGTGAGGATCGCAACTTGACGACCTTGGGCGCGGCCCTGTGCCGAGATGGTTCCCCCTTCATAAACGGCCAGTCCTTCGACTTGCAGGGTGCCGGCCTGGAATTCCGGCGCGTGGAGAAGACGGGCCAGGGCGGAGATCTCCGCCGAGGCGTGGAACGACCCGGAAGCTTGCCAGACCGAGCGCGGCAGGATGGTGAACGAAGCCTCGCCGGCCGTTCCCGGCGCTTGCCACGCGAGCGATGAAAAGACCAGGCTGGCGGGGGAAAGCTCGAAGCGGCTATTGAAATGGATGGGCGGAGTCGACCATTGCGACGAGCGAATTGTGGTGGCGGAAGAAGAAATCGTGCCCGTGTAGCGGCCGCGCCTCATGCTGAGAAGCATCGCCAACTCACGCGTGTTTATTTCCACCGGCAGCCGCTGGTCGTTCCAGAAAAATGCGGAGCGGGAAATAGTGAGACGCGCAATGAAGAGGTTCATCAAATCCGCCAGGCCCTGTTGTGCGGAAGTTTGGTCCCCCGGGCCGGGAAGGTTGGTGATGCCTTGGGGATTGATGCGGAGGTGGACCTGGAGTTCATTCACATCCACGTGGCGCAGATGAAGCCGGCGGCGCAAAAGCTGCCCAGGGTTCAGACCTACGTCCACCTCACCCGCCGAAATCAGGGGGGGATCGGCGGCGGCTTCCGAGCCGTGAATCACCAGCTTTTGCAGCGTGATTTGGAGAACCCAGGGCTTGAAGCGGAAGTGGCCGATTTCGACGCGCCCGCCGGTGAGCGTCTCCAGGCCGGCGATGACCCGGCGCTCCAACACACGCTGGAACCACCCGCTGCTCATGACGATCAGCGCGACGAGCGCCAGCACCAGCAGGTTCTCCACCAGGTAAAGCGTAATGCGGACCGGCTTGGATACTTTCCAGCGCGTAGATGACCTTCCTTACTAGAACTCGTGAAACCGCACATTGGTTGTAGGTTTCAACTCTTCGATCCATTGATCGAGTAATTCGTTGATGCGTTTCTGAATGAGGATTTCCCGGATCTGGGCTTCCACCTCGGAAAGCGGTGGCGCCGCCGCGCCGCCATTTTTCTTTTGAAACTCCGGGACGAAGGTGGAGCGATAATAACCTGCAACCTCATCATCACTGGGGGAGGCGGCCGGGCGCATGCGTTGATCAATCAGGCGCAACATGAGTTCTTGTTCTGCGATCCGCGCCAGCACCTCCGCCTCAGTCATGCCCAGGTCCTGGAGCGCGCGCTGGAAGTCCTCCGGGCGGCTGAATTCTTTGTGCAACGCGGCCAGGCGCACTGCCGCAGCCTTTTCGCTCTCCGCTCGATCGGCGGGCCCGGGATTCTCTTCGCGGTTCAAGAGTATCTGATAGGTAAGATGCTCGCGGGCGCTGGCGAGGGCGGCGGAATTGGGCGGTGGCGGCGGCCATTGGGCATCGAGGAAGCGCTCAAACCGATATTCCCGCTCCACGTCGCTGGCGGTAATGGCGGCATGGCCAATCGAGGCGACCACGCGGTCCAGCGTCTGCGCGGCTGGGCAGACCCTCAGGCCGGCTGGGATGGCCGCCGCCAGGGTCGCCAAGATCAAAAGCTTTGGCCGATACTGAAGAAATATTGTGCGTGCGATAATTGTTGCACCTCGGTGGTTTCCACGCCGTTGTGAGTGGTGATCACATTGTATCGTGGAGGGTTCAGATTGTAACCCAAGTCAATACGAAGGGGTCCCACGGGCGTCTTGTAGCGCAGGCCTATTCCTACCGCTTGCGAGGTATAGTCGAAATCGGCAGGTGAAGACTGATTGAACTTCAACAGCCGCATCTTGCGAATCGTGGTGTACACATTGCCGGCGTCTTCGAAAAGTACCAGGCCCAGGCGCCGTTGCGCAAAAAAGGAGCGTAATTCGACGGAGTTGAAAAAAAGCGCATTGCCGCCGATGGGATATCCGGTGCCGGGGTTGCGGGGGCCGGCCTGATTGATGGAAAAGCCGCGCATCGATTCACTGCCCCCCATAAATAAGCGTTCCGGCAGAGGGATCGAATCCGTCAGGATGACCTCGGCGGGCTGGCCGTTGTTGGCAGGAACGGTGATTCTGTACAAGCTTCCATAAGGAGAGATCACGCCGAACTGCGTTTTGCGCGCCAAAACCAAGTGCGAACCCAAGGCGTGGTAAGTGGAGTTTTGCCCCGTGAACCTCAGGAAGTTTGCCTGCGATCCAAAACCCCGCCAGGAGACTCCCGCATTCACCAGCGTGTAGGCGCCACGGGTGGCATCTGCCGGATCGTCGCGATGGTCCTCAACAAAGCTGCCCCCGATCATCCCCACCAGCGCCGGCTGGCTGAGCAGAGGAATCTCCTCCCCGGAAATTCGGGTGGAGATATCGAGGGCTTCCACGCGGCGGAAACTGTACTGCCCGATCAGGAGCGTGGAAGCACTAAAGCGCTTCTCGACGCTCACAGAAGCTTCCTTGCGGTCGGCCGTGAAGGTCAGGACGTCGCGCGAGCGATCCACCAGCCCATTGAAGCGCAAGCTGAGGTCGTCGCGATTGAGCAGACGGGGAATCAAATAACCCATATTCGCGCCCGTGTCGATGTTGGAAAGGCGCCCGCCCAGACTGAAGGTTTGCCCACGTCCGCCCACGTCCAAACGGGTGAGGTCAAGTGACAATCGCGGGCTCTCTTTGTACTGCCCTTGCGGCTGATTGCTGCCCAGTTTTTGGACTTCGAAGCCTCCCCCATAACCCAGGCTCCAACGGCGGGATTCTCCCACGCCCACGAGCAGAGTCTTTTCGGTGTCGGAAGCCGGTTGATCCTGCGGCTGGATCTGGACTTGGTTGAAGACCCCCAGGCTGTAGAGGCGCTGCTGGGATTCGAGCACGGCACTCTGATTGATGGGTTCGCCGGCGTGAACAAGCAATTCCCGATTCACCAGGCCTGCGCGCACATGCTCGTTTCCCAAGACCACGATGCGCTGAATGCGATCTTGATCGCCGGGCACAATATTGAATTCCAAATCGACCTGATGAGGGGATTTCGCCGGGGTGGTTCGCCAGCTTGCCGTGGCGCGTGTATATCCATGGTTCGCCAGATAATCGAGGATGCGGTCGCGGTCCGCGTGCGCCTGTTCCAGCGCATAGGGTTGCAGCGGTTTGCTCGCGAGCGACGGCCAGAGCTTCCTTTCGGTGGCGGCATCAATTCCCAGCATCGTGAGATGGCAAATCGTCGTGCGCGCCCCTTCCTGGATGACCAGGGTTACATATCGCCGGCCGGCGGCACCTGCGTAGTTGTCGTCAATCGCCGGAGTGATTTGAGAGTCAAGAAATCCCCGCGACTGGTAGAGCGCCAGGAGCGTCGCAATTTTTTGATCCACAAGATCCTGGCTGAAGGAGGGCGATGGCGGAAGCAATCCCTGCACCGGCGGGCTGATGGCCGCCACCAGTTCTGCCGCCGGGATGGCAGAATTGCCTTTTACGCCGTAGCCGGCGAAATCACCGTGCTGCCCAAGCTCCACGTGGAAGAGAATCTCGACGTGCGGTTGCGATTCCTGGCGCGGCACCCGGCTGGCCTTGACCGAGGCAAAAAAATAACCCCGTTGCTGAAAATGATCTGCAAGTAATTTCTCGCTGCGGGCCAGGGCCTGGTCGTCCGTAACGCCGTCGTGATAGAGCGGAAGCAGGATTTGAAGTTGGGAAGAGGAAATCGAAGCACCCTGCACCCGCACTTGGAACAGTGGCCCGCTATCCACCTTTACGATTAATTTCTCGGTGTTGGTTTTGGTGTCGTAGATCCTTTGCTGAATGCTGACGTTGACCTGAAGGCGTCCATGCGTGATGTAAAATTGGTGCAGGCGGTCCAGCCCATGCTCGGCGCGCGCTGCCGTCAGGAACATGCGCGGATGCCAGCCCGAGATTCTCATCAGGCGCTCGGGGGGAAAGCCGGAGTCGTCCGGGAACTGCACGGCGCTCAACCGCGCGGGTGAGCCCGCGGCGATAATGAAAACCACGTCGGCTTCCAGGGTGTCGGGATTGCGTTCAGTCTCGTGCTTAATGCTCGACGCATGGTAACCATTGGCAATCAGCAGGTTAGTCAGGCGTTTGTGCGCGGCGTTCAGTTCTTCGTCGCTAAGAGGTTGGCCCAGGCGCAATCGCGAGGTCGTGACGAGCGCTCGGGTTTCAATGGGGCCAGGGTTGCCTTTTGCCGTTACGAGTCCAATGAAATACTGGGCGCGGGCGACAAAAGTGAGGGAGACGCCATCAGCTTCGGGGGCGCCCTCCGCGCGCAGTTCTGTGAAACGCCCTGTAGCATAAAGGCGCTTGAGACTTTCCGAGACCTTTGTGGGGTCAAGAGGTTCACCGATTTGGAGGGTCACAGAGCCAGGGAAGTTCTGGAGCTTAAGGTTACAGTCGCATTGGAGTTGAAGTTGGGTAACCGGCCGGCCCCACAGGGAGGGGCCGCTCTGATCCATGCCCTGCCCATACCCACGGCCAAGTAGCAGCGCGAAAAGGACAAGGGTGAAGGCTCCCCTGCCGCCCAAGGCTGCGGGGACGCAGCGCCTTGCCAGAGAGCGCGAAAAATAAGCGGACAGCATTCTAGAGTTTCGGTTGTAGCGACGCACCCCGTAGTTTACCCATCAACCCGGCATCAAAGCTTTTGCAGACTTCAACTGGCATTATACTTCGGCAAGGCACTCGCCATGGGCAAAGAAAAGCCGTGTTGGGTGCAGAAACTCTGCCCTACAGCAAGGCCACGGGGTCCTCGGGACCGTTCAGAAAAGGCTCTCCTCGACCTCGCTGCCCAGTTGCAGGATGATGTCGCGAGCAGCTCGTACGTCTTCTTTGCGCGCGCGGTGGTTCAGGACGCAGAAGCGCAAGACATGGCGCTCCTCGAGGCGTGTGGAAGAGAGCATCAGCCGGCGGCTGGCAATGATTTTGCCTATCAGGGCATCGTTGAGGCGATTGAGAAAAGCCTCGCGGTCCTGGCCCGGCGGAATGACAGGCGGCACATAACGGAAAGTGAACACCCCCAGGGATGGAGGGGTAACAATTTCGATCTGAGGTGATTGCCGGAGCCATTGTGCAGCATATTCCGCGAGGTCAAGGCATTGACCAATGACCTCGCGAATGCGGGCAATGCCGTAAGTTTTCACCGCCATCCAAACCTTCAGTGCTCGAAAGCTGCGGGTGAGCTGAAGGCCATAATCGCAAAAGTTTACTTCGCGCTCTTCCCGCTCCACGTCGCGCATATAATCCGGGAGAATCCGAAAGGTCTCCAACAGCTTGCGTCCTTCTCGAACCAGAACGCAACCGGCCTCGATGGGGCAATAGAACCACTTGTGCGGGTCGAGGACCACGGAATCCGCCAGCTCGATTCCGCGCAGCATCTCGCGGCCGCGGCCGGTGAGCGCGGCGAAGCCGCCGTAAGCCGCATCGACGTGGAACCAGACAGCGTTATCGCGCGCCACTTGGGCAATCGCGTCCAGTGGGTCGATCGCCCCGGTGCTGGTAGTGCCGGCGCTCGCCACTACCGCCAGCGGGCGCAGACCCCTCTTGAGGTCTTCGCGAATCTGGGCGGCGAGTGCCTGCGGTTGCATACGGAACTGCGAATCGGTGGGAATGCGGCGCCATTGCGGCTCGCCAATTCCCAGAATCCGCAGGCTGCGATCGATGGCGGTGTGCGCATGGGCAGAAAGATAGACCACGGTATTCTGCGTGACGTCGCCCACCATGGTGCGCCGCGCCACCGCCAAGGCAGTCAGATTCGCCACCGAGCCACCGCTCACCAAGAGCCCGGAGGCTTTCGGCGGCAAGGAAAGAATCTGCTTGAACCAGTCGATAACGAGAATCTCCACTTGGCTGGGACCGGCGGATTCAAACCATGTGCCGGCAAAGACGTTCGTGCCCGCCGCGAGCATGTCTCCCAAAATGCTGATGAAGCTCGGAGCGCTCGGGACAAAAGCGAAGAATCGCGGATGATCCAGTGGAATCGTATAGGGTGCAACGTCCTGCGCGAACTTGGCAAAAACCTCTTCAAAACTCATCGGGTTTTCAGGAAGCGGTTCTCGCAGCAGCGCCTCGGTTTCTTCCCGGTGCAACTCTTGGCCCAGGGCACTTTCGCGCAGATTCGCAATGCGGTCCACCACATAATCGGCCACGCGATGCGCGGCCCGGCGCATGGCCTCGGGATCGAGGTCGAGGGAGACGTCGTGGATGCGAGTTTCCAACTCGTTGAGTGAATCTTGATCTTTCATGCAAGCTCTCCCGGGGATTTCTAAGGTTGTTCAATTTCGCGAGTCATTTGAGCGTGCCACGCGGCGCTGCTTCCCGGCGCGCGTCAATTCTCGCTCAAGGCGCTGGCGATGGCCTTGCGGAGAGTCTCAGGTTGGACGTACCCGATCCAGTGGTCTCTTACCACCCCTTTTCGATCAATTAAGAAAAGCGTCGGAAAAATGGCGATTCCGCCGTAAGCTTGGTCGCCTTCCTTCGTCCAGTTTACGATGGGGTAGGTGATGTGGTGTTCTTGAATATAGTGTTGCCGCACCGAATCGTCGTATTCGAGCCCCAGGGTGCGGTCGTCGTTGGCGCCGACAATCGCCAGGCCGCGCGCGGAGAGTTCCTGGTGAAGAGACACCAGCGCGGGAGTTTCCTGCATGCAGGGCGGGCAACCGGTAAACCAGACCTCCAGCAGCAGCACCTTGCCTCGGAAATCCGCGATGTGAAGATCCCCGCCCTCGAGGCGCGAGAGGGTCACGTCCGGAGCGGGATTGCCTTCCCAACCGCCGATCTGACGCGCCAGGGTTTGGCCGAATTTCGGATCGGCTTTGATTCTTTCCACGTCCACCTGAGTGATTTCGCCCGTCTTCGGATCGCGTGTGAGGAAACGCGGAACCCGGGGATCGGATTCCATCACCCGCAGCAGAACATCGGCGGCAGCGGGCGAACGCAAGTCAAATTGTTCGGCGATCCCGGCGAGTGAGGGAGGCGATTTGAACTTCTCCTGATAATTGGCAACAAAAAGCGGAATACGGAAGAAAGCATTATAAAGTTTGTTAAGAGCTTGACGTTCATCCGGCTGGGTAAAAACCCGGTTATAAAGGTCGGTGACCACCAGGGGCTGGCCGGGTTGGAGGTGCGTGCGGATGTAATCGAGCACGCGCGCCTCCGCATCAGAGGCGGCCCACCCGCAGGCGCTTCCCGCCACGAGACAGGCGAGCAACAGGGTGCTCCACAGGCATGTTTTCACTGTGAGCCTTTCTTCCCGGCGGCGCCTGTTCCCTCGGCTTGGCTGAAGATCTGCCAATGGAATTCCAGGGAGAAATGCAGGTATTGGTCCAAATAGCTCCAGCCGTGGTTGCCGGGCCGCAGGGTGAACTGATGGGGGAAACCTTTGGAAGTCAGAATCTGATCCAACTCTTTTGCCCCCGCGTCAAAACCGTAGCGGTCCTGGTCGCCACAGTCGAAGTAGAGTTTCAAGTTGGCAAATTGATCCGGCTGCTCGGCAAGGGTCAGCGGGTTGTTGGCATCGAAATAAGACTCGTTCAGAGGCGCGCCGAAGGGTTCCTGCAAGACCCGCGCGTAGAATCCCCAGCGGCCCTCGGTGGGAAGGGGGTTGGGAAATTTCGCAATCAGCGCCGCACTGTGGGCGCTGGCGGAGCCGAAGACGTCCGGATGCCGCATGCCCAGGTGCAGGGCTCCATACCCCCCCATCGAGACGCCGCTGATTCCGCGGGTCTCACGGTTGGCTATCGTCCGGTACTTGCGATCGATCGCCGGGACGAGCTCCTGGATGAAGAAATCTTCGTAGCGCTCGTGTCCATCATAGGAGTTTACGTAGAAACTCTTGCCGCCTTCGGGCATCACCACGATGAACTTACCGATCTTCGCCTGGCTCATCAGACTTTCCCAAGTTTGCTGCCCGCTGTGTTCACTCCAGCTCTGGTCATTTTCGAAGAGGCCGTGGAGGTAGTAAAGCACCGGGTATCTCCCGACGCCCGCCTCGTAGCCGGGCGGGAGCGCCAGGCAATAATCCACCGAGCGGCCGAGGATCGCGCTGGAAATGGACTCGCAATCGACGCGCGCGGCGGCGGTTTGGGGAAAGACCGGGGAGGTGATCAGGAGGCCTGCGAACAGCGTGAGGCTCGGGCCCATGAGCCGTTGGAGGCCCAGAATGGTGCGCTTTCGAATCATTCCTTTGTTTCCGCCTGAGTTGAGATTCGCCCCACCAACACCTTTATTCTGGTGCCACGCCGCACAGGAGTCAAGGGCGGCGCGCGGCAGCCGGGGGTTTCATTATTTTGACAATTGCCGATTGCCGATTGTCGATTGACGATTGACAGCCGAGGGTGATTTCTTCGTTTTCAATCGGCCATCGACAATCGGCAATCCGCAATCACCGGGGCCTGGGCTGGTCCCAAATGAGTTCGAGGGTAACTCCGCCATGGGGGTCGGTATCCAGGTAAGCGAAGCGGCCTTTGCTCTGGGGGGTGTCCCAGCCGCCCCACTGGGAGGGTGACGCGCCTTTGCCCTCCATGATCTTTGTGGCGGCGTCCATATCCGCGACGGTGACTCCCAGGTGGTGGAGCCCTTCGCCGTGCGCCTTGAGGTACTCTTCATAAACATTGGGGCCTTGGGTTGATTGAATCCACTCGAAGGGCGCATCCCCGAAGCGCTGCCAGCCCAGATCCATTTCGAATTTTCCCGGCTGGCCGCGGTAATAACGGTTGACGCTGATGTTGTGATCCACCGGCATGCCGCCAAACCCCAAGCCTTGCCAGTAGTCCCCCACTTTCCGGACATTGCGGACTACGAAGGCGTAGTGGGAGGGTTGCGCGAAGGGGGCGTCGTTTACTGGCGTGCCTGCGGCATCGGGCGCGCCGTCAGGTTCATGGTAGACCGCGATATCAACCCCACCGCCCTTCGCGGCGGTGTCGAGGTAAGCGCCGTGGCCTGTCCCCTTGGCATTCGTCCACTGGGTGCGCTGCGCGACCTCCACGCCTTTGGATCGGAAATATTGAATCTGCCGTTCGAGTTCCTGGTCGCTCTTCACGGCATAACCCAGGGCAAGGACGCCGTCCCCATGCCTCTTTAGGAACTCCGTGTAGAGGTTGTTTCCGGTCACGGGCTGGACCCACTCGATCATCACACTCCCCAGGTGGCCGAATCCCGACCGGGCCGTAGTGGGAGCCGGGTTGCCCTGGTAAATGAGGCCCGTGAACTCGGTGACGTTGGTCCGTTCGATATCTTTCAACCCCAGCTTTTCCCAATAATTCAAAACCGGGTCGAGGTCTTTAGCGATCCAGACAATCAAACTCACGTGTCCGTAAATGGAAAGATCGACGGTGGGCTTGGCAATTTCGGCGGCGCGTAAAAGTGATGCGTAAGCGGTCGCCAGAAGGAGTGCCAAGATAAATATCAGCGGGCGTATGACTTTCATGAAAACCTCCGGGGATTAGGCGAAATCGCCAGCCCCATCGAAGGTCGAGGCGATGGGCTCAGGCAGCAGCCGCCAGCCGGCAAGACCGTCGACTTCGCGCGCCAGCCGTTCCGAAATGGCGATGCGGTCGAGGTTCAGGGTGTTGCGAATCCATGCCACGCGCTGCTCGTCCGGTTCGGGACTGCCCAGTGCGCCCAGAAGCCACGCCACCGCTTGCTGGTCGCAGGGAAAGAAAATGGGGATGCGCGGCATGGGAGGATTCATGGAGGTGCGCGCGTTGGCGTACATCTTCTGTAAATCGATTCTGCGGTAAAGCTGTTCGTGGATGGCGTCCGCCAGTCCTACTCCCAGGGCATTCCCGCCGCTTTCGGGGGTGAGATCCCGGACATAGATCAGGCGAATCTGCGGCGCCTCGCCCGGCGGAAGCTCGACGCCGCGGCCGATGGTCTTCGTATCCATTCCCGTGCCGCTGATGTTCTTGCCCAGTTCCTCGACGATCAGCAGATCGAGCTTGGGGAAGGGAATTCGCGCCACCCACTCCCGAGCGCCATCCAAACAGGATTCTTCCATGGCCACGATGCCTGGAGGGGTGGCGGCGCCCAGCGCCGCGACTTGATGAAACTCGTTTTCGACCACGGTTACGCCGGCCAGAATTTTTCCACTCGCCAGCACTTTCGCGGACATGGCGCGAATAACCGTTTCAAACCCGAACTTCCAGCTCCAGTGGTGACACTCCGCAGCGCCTTCGGCTTTCCCCATGCCGACGGCCATCATCTTGAGCAGCCCGCTCTCAATCTTGCCGGTAAAATCCGTATGGGGCTTGACCCGATTCAGCAACACCACCCCATCGGATTCCCAAGCGGCGCGGTCCATGAAGACCTGAAAACCCTCGGGGGTCGTCCCCAGTCCCACGCTTTCCATGGAAGAAAGCAGGTCGACGCCCAATGACTCCGGGGTGAGGCGATATTGCTCCAGGATTTTCTTCTGCCCTTCGGCGGTGGCGCCGCCATGGCTGCCCATGGCCGGGAAGACGAATGGCCGTGCGCCCTGACTCTTGAGCCAGCGGCAAATTTCTCCAGCGAGAATTTCAATGCTCGCAATGCCGCGGCTGCCGATGCCTACGGCAATGCGCTTATCACGGAGGGTCCCGGCCGGCAAGGCAAGTTCTTCCAGAACCCGCGTTAATTGCTCCGGCAAATCAGCGAGGGCGGGAGCGCTGGGGGCCACTCTTTCCAGGATTCGCAAAGCACCGAGGGGAGAAGGTTGATTGTTCGACATGGCGCAACACACGTTATCGCTTGGAAGAAAAAGCGTCAAGGGGGTGCTTTACTCTTTGCGCGAAGGGGCGCAGAAATGTTAGGCTTGCGCGCACCGGGTCCGGTTTCGGGAAGTCCGGGAGAAGGAGATCCTCATGTTTTCATGTCGCATCGCCAGGTATTCTTTCCTGGCACTAGCAACCATGCTGGCCACGGCTTCAGCGTTCGGTCAGGCTGATCCGGAGATGCTGAAGGACATTCTGGGCGGAGAGAATCTGCCGCCGGCGGTTTCCGCGTTTCAGGTTCGGCAATACATCTTGGGTCGAATCGCTCCGCCCCCCAACCCCCAGAGCGGCGAGGCTTGGACGGCAGAGGCTCAACGGATTCGCCAACACCTGCTTCGCGATGTGGTCTTCCACGGTTGGCCGTCGGATTGGGTCAACTCTGCGCCTAAGTTTGAAGAGGTGGCGGTGATCGAGACCGGCAACGGCTACAAATTGCGCAAGCTGCGGTACGAAATTGTTCCCGGTTTCTATTCCGCGGCGATCCTGTATGAGCCCGATCATCTGGAAGGCAAGGTCCCCGCCATTCTGAATGTGAACGGGCATGAGCCGCTGCTGGGCAAGGCAGCCGAATACAAGCAGAAGCGCTGCATCAATTACGCGAAACGGGGGATCATGGCCCTGAATATCGAGTGGCTTTGGTGCGGTGAGCTGCACCGGCCGGAGAACAGCCATTGGAATGGAGCGCACCTGGATCTGGTGGGCTCGAATGAGTTAGGGCTGTTCTATCTGGAAATGCGCCGAGGGTTGGATTATCTGTACGACCACCCCAACGTGGATCGGACCCGCCTGGCGGTGACGGGACTTTCCGGCGGGGGGTGGCAAACCATCATCCTCAGCTCTATGGATGAGCGCATCAAGATGGCCATGCCGGTGGCGGGATTTTCCTCCAACCGCACGCGGGTGGAGGTGAAGGAATATGGAGACCTGGGTGATACGGAACAGTCCGCCACGGATTTGCTCGATGGTCAGGACTACACCCACTTCATGGCCATGATGGCGCCCCGGCCGGTGCAGCTCGCCTACAACGCCGAAGACAGTTGCTGCTACCGCGCGGGGGTGGTGAAGCCGCTGATATTTGACGCCATCGTGCCGATCTACAAACTCTACGGAAAGGAAGACGCGTTGGCCTGGCATGAGAACCGCGATCCCGGGACCCACAATTATCAGCAGGATAATCGCGAGCAGTCCTATCGCTTCTTCACCAAGGTTTTCGGACTCCCCGTGACGGACCAGGAGATTCCGGTGGGGCCGGAGCTGAAGACCTACGATGAACTGGTCGTCGGCCTTCCCAAAGACAACCTGACGATTCTGGGCTTGGCGCGCAAGCTGGCGAATGAAATCCAGCGGCCACCCGTCCCCTCCGCGACTGGGGAGCGAGCCGCCTGGGCAAAAGCCGAAAGAAAGGAGCTTGCCGAGGTGGTCCGCTACAAACCCGTCAAGATTGACGGCGCGCAGGCGATTGCGATTACTAAACACCTGGGGGTGGAAACAAAATCCTTTCTCTTCCCGATGAGCAATGGACTTACTATAAACGGCGTTTGGCTGAGGGCCATCGGGATTGATGATCATGCGCCCGTCACCGTGATCCTGAACGATGCCGGGAAGAAAGCGGCGGGAAGGGAAGTGTCGGACCGAATCAATCGGGGTGAACAAGTCCTGGCTCTCGACCTGCTTTTCACCGGCGATGCCTGGGGGAAAAATCCGGGTGCGGACGACTACACGGAGGTTCTGCACGGCACGGGCGACCGTCCCCTTGGCTTGCAAGCAGCGCAGTTAATTGCGGCGTCACGTTGGGCGCTCCAGCGCAGCGGCGCGCGGAACCTTCGCCTCGAAGTCACCGGGATGCGCAATCAGGTCGCAGGGCTGATTGCCGCGGCGCTTGAGCCCGACCTGTTCGCCAAGGTTATTGTCCACGAAGGCATTTCCAGCCTGGGCTATTTGCTCGAAAAGCCCGTGGCGTTCGATGAGGCGCCTGAGCTCTTTTGCCTGGATCTCTACAAGAAATTTGATGTCGATCGGCTGGCCCTGATCGCCGCGCCTGGCGAGGTCACCACGGAAAAGGTGTTGCAAGTTTCTCCTCCCTCGCTGGGGCGCTGAGAAGTGTAGCGCGGACCTGTTTTGTAGGTCCGCGGCTCGTTCCCTCCCGGTAAGGAAAAGCCGCGGACCTACAAAACAGGTCCGCGCTACACCCGCGTTTGCGCTGGGGCGTCGAGCGCGGGAATTCAAGGAGGTTCTATGAAAAAGTTCGTATGCTTCATTCTCGGGGCTTTTCTGATTTCGCTGGCCACCTCGTTGGTTTTTTCTCAAACGCCCACTGCCCGGCCCTCCAAGCCGGCGGCGTCAGACGAGCCCCAGACGTTTCCCCTTTGGGAAAATGGCGCTCCGGGGGCTCTGGGACACGAAGACACTGACATCCCTACGCTGACTTACTACCCCGCCATACAGGGAATTCCCACGGCGATCGTAGTTGCGCCGGGCGGCGGCTATCGCGGCCTGGCCATGAACCACGAGGGCCGGCAGGTGGCGAATTGGCTCAACGCCGCGGGCATATCGGCGTTCGTCCTGAAGTACCGGCTCGGACCTCGCTATCACCATCCCATCGAACTGGGTGATGCACAACGAGCCATCCGCCTGGTGCGGGCGCGCGCGGCTGAGTACGGCTTGAAACCTGACCGCATCGGCATGATGGGCTTCTCGGCGGGCGGCCACCTGACTTCCACCGCCGAAACTCATTTTGATAGCGGCAACCTCAACGCTGCTGATCCCATCGACCGCGCGAGTTCGCGGCCGGATTTCGCGGTCCTGGGCTACCCGGTGATTTCGTTTACGGCGCCTTATACCCATAAGGGGTCCGCGCAAGCCCTGCTGGGCGATTCACCTGATCCCAAGCTGCTCGAGAGCCTCTCGAACGACCTTCAGGTGACGCCCCAGACGCCACCTACGTTCCTGTTCAGCACCAGCGCGGACACGGGAGTTCCGGCGGAAAACAGCGTGGCCTTCTACCTGGCGCTGCACAAGGCAAACGTACCCGCTGAGCTGCACATCTTCCAAAAAGGTCCCCACGGCGTGGGGTTGGATCTCAGCGACGTCGCCTTGGGCGAATGGCCTACACTGCTCATCAACTGGCTTCGGGGCCTGGGGCTGCTGGAGAGGTGAGGAATGCAACGCGGCGAGAGCCGCCTCCACATCGATTTCTCGAACCCCTTGGCCCTCAAACGGATTTGCAATTGACAGCATCGAGGCGGTTACCTATGCTGAAAACGCGGGCATTTTTCGGTCAGAAATACCGAATCTCATAAACCCTTGACGCCGCCACGCATGGCGAGGAACGCCCTGCGCAATTGAGCCGAGGGTAGGCCTATTCTTCCCGAGGAATCATGAATTTCAAAACCCTTGCCATCCATGCGGGGCATAACCCCCAGGAACATTTCGGCGCGGTGATGCCGCCCATTTACCAGACCTCGACCTTCGCTTTCCGCGGCGTGGGCCAGCCGGGTCCGTTCGACTATTCCCGCAGCGGCAATCCCACGCGGAAGGCGCTGGAATCCTGCCTGGCCCAGTTGGAGGGCGGAACGGCAGGATTCGCTTTTGCAACGGGCATGGCCGCGGAAGCGACCGTGCTCATGATGTTCTCTTCGGGGGATAACGTGGTTGTGCATGACGACCTCTATGGCGGCACCTATCGCTTGTTCGAAGAGGTTTTTGCCACCAAGCAGATTCGCGCGCAATACGTCGATCTCCGCAACACCACCAAGCTCCGTGCCGCGCTGGCGGCGGGGCCCAAGGCGGTTTGGGTTGAGTCGCCCACCAATCCTCTGATGAACCTCGTCGATATCCGCGCGGTATCCGGCCTTGCGCACGAATACGGAGCGCTGGTGATCTGTGACAACACTTTCCTTTCACCTTATTTCCAGCGCCCGCTCGATCTGGGCGCCGATATCGTCACGCATTCGACAACCAAATACATCAACGGCCATTCCGACGTGGTGGGCGGGGCGCTCGTCGTCAAAGACCCTGCCCTGGCGGAGAAGATCGGCTTTCTCCAAAATGCCATGGGCACGTGCGCCGGCCCCCAGGACTGTTTTCTGGTCCTGCGGGGCGTCAAAACTCTGGCCCTTCGCATGGAGGAACACAACCGCAACGCGCTCGCCATTGCGCGCTGGTTGGAAAAGCATCCCCAGGTTTCGGCCGTGCTGCATCCCGGGCTCGAAAGCCATCCTCAGCACGAATTGGCGCTGCGACAGACCACCGGAACGGGCGGAACATTTTCCTTCCGCCTGCACGGCGGTGAAGCGGCGGTGAACCACCTCCTGGCCAATTGCCGAATCTTCACGCTGGCGGAGTCGCTGGGCGGGGTGGAATCGCTCATCGAGCACCCCACTACCATGACCCATGCTTCCGTGCCTCGGGAGGTTCAATTGCGCATGGGAATCACCCCCGATCTCATCCGAATTTCCGTGGGCCTCGAGGATTTGAGCGACCTGATCGCGGATTTGGATGCCGCCCTGGCCGCATGAATTGTGCTGCGCTTTTGCCAACATCGGTAAGTGACCCATTCAGGCTAATCAGGCGGCAAAGCGAAGCTGAACACGTCGCTGCCCGAGGCGATCGCCACGTACTGCACGCCGTCCACGCTGTAACTCATGGGCGAGGCATGGAGCGTTTGACCGGTGTTGAAGTGCCACAGCGCTTTGCCGGTCCGGGCATCCACGGCTTCGAATTCATTCGCGTCATCCCCAAAGAAAACCAGGCCCGAGGCGGTAGTCATGGTTCCGCCCAAGGAATCTCCCGTCCCCACCTGCGGGTAGCGCCACACGGGTTTGCCCGTCAGCACATCCAGGGCGAGAAGGATCTTTTGGCCGGACTCCCGCGGCGGGCGCTTGGTTCCGGTGTTGTAATAGGTCTGCGCCGGGCTTGAAGATTTGCTTGCTCTTGCCGGCCATGTAGATGTCACAGTCCTCCAGGGCCATGAAATAAAACAGTTGTGTCGAGGGGTTGTACGAGGGAGACATCCAGTTCGTGGCGCCCGAGAGCGAAGGGCAAATCCTCACGCCTTGGGGCGTGGGTTTGATCTCCGTGCCGATGGGCCGGCCATGGTCATCAATCCCTTTCGCCCAGTTCAGCTTTTCGACAAAGGGCGTGGCGCTAAGAAACTTGCCCGTGGTGCGATCAAGAAGGTAGAAGAACCCGTTGCGGTTGGCTTCCACCAGCAACTTCCGAACCTGGCCATCAATAGTCAGGTCAACGAGCACGGCGGTCTCCGTGGCGTCGTAGTCAAAGAGGTCGTGCGGGGTAAATTGGAAGTGCCATTTCAGCTTGCCGGTGTCGGGGTCGAGGGCCAGGACGCAATCGGTGTAGAGGTCGTCGCCGGGGCGCGTATCGCCGACGAAATCGGGAGCCGGATTGCTGGTTCCCCAAAAAAGCGTGTTGGTCTCCGGGTCGTAAGTCCCGGGCATCCACGTCGTCCCGCCGCCGAGGAGATAAGCGTCGCCGGGCCAGCTCTCCGACCCCGGTTCGCCGGGCGCCGGAATCGTCCAGAAACGCCACACCTCTTTACCCGTCTCCGGATCAAAAGCCGCGAGAAAGCCCCGCACCCCATCGTCGCCTCCCGAGGTGCCCACCAGGACTTTGTCCTTCACGATGAGCGGCGCACTGGTGGCGCCGTAATTCTTGCGAGTATCCGCGTACTGGACGTCCCAGAGCAAATGGCCCGACCGCGCGTCGAGACACAGCAAATGGGCATTATCGGTTTCCATGAACACGCGGGTGTGCCATACGGCCACACCGCGATTGTGGTGGGCGGCGGCATCGTCGATCAAACCCTTGCTCAGAGGACGGGTGTGGTTCCAGAGCACCCGGCCGGTGCGGGCATCGAGCGCAAAGGCGTCGTTCGCGGAGGTGACGTACATTACCCCGTCCACCACCACCGGCGTCACCTCCAACGAGTCGGAATTGGTCGAGTGGAATACCCATTGCGCGCGCAAGCGGCGGACATTGTCCGGATTGATCTGGTCGAGCGCACTGTAGCGCCGGCCCGAGTAGTCTCCATTGTACGAGGGCCAATCCTCGGCAGGCGGCGCGACCAGAAGCCGCTGCGGCAGGAAATCCAAGTTAGTAGAGACCGGCGCCTCGCGCTCGTTACCGAAAAATGGTGGCTCGCCCCGAACCGAGTTTCCTTCTCCCGGCCGCACCGCGTTCTTCTCCGTCAAGAGGCGAAGGTAGGCGATGATGGCGCGAATCTCCGCCTCGGGCAAAGAGCCGAAAGACGGCATCCCCTTCGAGCCAATTCCATCACGGATGATCTGGAAAAGCGCCGAATCGTCGAGTGCTCCCGCCGCGCTGGGAGTTGCGATGGCATGGGCGTGCTCGCCGCCGCGCCCGTCTAGCCCATGGCAAGAGCCACAATGCGACTCGAAGCTGCGCTGCCCCTCCGCCGAGAGTGTAGATGCCTTCTGCGCAGCGTTGGCGGGTGGGGGAGCGGAATCTTGCGCAGCTCGAGTATTCCCGAACGCAATAGCCAGCACCCAGACCGCGCAAGCAGAAAGCACCCTCGTGCCGCGCAGGGCTACCCTGTGCCGACAAAGCCTAATCCCGTAATTCTGAGACGAGCCAGATCCGCTCACGTTCAACTTTCGGCCAACCTGAGTTTCCGGGTTTGATCCTTCCACCCTGACAACGGTGGATAGTTTAACCCCACGAGTTTACATCCATTAACCTGCGAATTATCGCTTAACCTGGGCATTTTCGGCCCATAAACCCGGCGGATTCTTGTCGAATGTCGTGCTATTCGTACATTTTCGTGCAAAAACCGTGTTTTGCGTCGGACATTTTGTCACCATCGCCTTGTGTTTTCATACACATCCCCGGAGGTTGCTTCATTTTTAACATCTCTAAGGGCATTACCCCTTTGGCAGTTGCCGGTGGGTGGCGCAGACATTGCCTTTCATGTCTGCGTCCCCAACCGTCGTTGCCGAACCTCACCCGCCGGAACGTGCTCATGAAGGCTGAATACTCGGTCAATCAAGCTGAATTGCCCGTCATATCCTGAATATTTCTGCAAAATCCGTGTCATATTGCCGTAATTGTCCGACTTCTTTGCGGTCATCGTGTCCATGTTTCTTTTGTTTTCATATACATACTGGCTTTGGTCGTTATAAATTAACATCTTTTTGGGTAGACCCATCCCCGGAACTGACATTTTGTTGGGATGGAATCTCCAAGAGGGAGAGGAGGCCGGACTGTAGCAGGCTCGGCATGGGCAGCGCCTTTTCATCCCCGGACGCAGGCTTGCCTATTAACTATACCTATCAATCTAGGCTTTGTCAAGAGGAAAGTGAGGCTACACTCCGGCCGTCCGTGGGTGGCCCAGACATTGCCTCTCATGTCTGCGTCCCCCGACCAACGGGCACATACATTGCAAAACGGTGTATGCGCCACCCACGCTTGACCAGGACTTCACCTGGATATCCCAACCTATGCCAGAGCTCGCGCTTTCCGCTTGACATTCGTTGTTGGCAGGCGTACACAGGAAGAGGGTCAATCCTTCTTCAGGTGGTTTTCGCATAATTCAGAATCGGCTTTGGATAGCTGTGCCGCGAGGTATTTACAATGACGACGGAGCGGAGCCAAAACGGTCCCGGCCAGGGGTGGTCGTGGGCCAGGGTGTGCGCGTTACTCATGCTTTGCGTGTCCGCGGAGAGCACCCTCACTGCGCAGGTCTTTGCGCCGCTGCATAGCTTCGCCGGAAGCGATGGGGCCTACCCCTGCGCGGCAGGCTGGCGCAGAGTGCAACTCTGCGATTTATGGGTCAGCGAGGATCGCCAAACGCAGAGCTTCGCTCTGCGCCAGCCCCCGCCTTTTATTCTTGGAAGGCTCATCCAGACTTGGCTTTAGAATGAGGAGGTGAACTGGAAATGGAGGAAAGCAAATTTAAAATGAATCGCTCGACTGTTCACTTCATAATAGTGATGAGTGCCTGGATCGTTGTGATCCCGCTGGCACGCGGTCAGACTTTTACGACGCTTGATTCTCCAGGGGCATCTTCGACCAGTCTCACTGGGATCAACGACAGCGGTCAGATCGTCGGCAACGCACCCTACGGGTTTCTATACTCCGGCGGCAGCTTCTCCTCTATTTACGTGTCTGGTTCCACCTTCACATACGCCAACGGAATCAGCGATAGCGGACAAATTGTGGGCAGCTATCGATATCAGCCCGGTACCACGCAGCACGGTTTCGTATACAGTGGCGGAACTTTTTCCACCCTTGATGTGCCGGGTTCCTCCGCATTTGGAAACATTGCGGACGATACGATAGCGAACGGAATCAGCAGCAACGGCACGTATATCGTCGGCTATTACATAACGGGCCCGTCCAGCGGCCCCAACCCCGGCCATGGGTTCATATTGTACGGTGGCGCTTACACTGGATTTAACGCCCCGCCTTGCACCGGCGTTGCGGACGGCACGAGCGCGAACGGGGTCAATGACAGCGGGCAGGTCGTCGGCTCGTGCGACTCTACCTACGGATTCCTTTACTCGGGCGGCGTTTTCTCCTCAATTAGCTATCCGGGAGCCAGTGCCACGGTTCCTGTAGGAATCAACAACAGCGGGGAGATATCGGGCTATTATACTGACGGTTCTGGTCAGCACGGGTTCGTGTACACAGACGGCAATTACTCCTCAATTGACGTACCAAACTCGACCCAGACGACAGTCGCAGGGATCGACGCCAGCGGGGATGTTGTCGGATCCTATGTCGACGCATCGGGCAACACTAACGGATTCATGTATGGCGGCATTTCTGGCTACGTCAACCCTAAGTATCTGATTATGGGAGTTACCTACGCGCCGCCCGGAGGGGATTCCTCTAGCTACGTCTCGTATCAGACCTCCAGCCTAGTTGGCAATAACACCACGAATACTAGTTCATTTCAGAGCGGCTTCAACGAGAGCGTCGCAGTTGGAGTCGGCGGGGATTTTACTATTTTCGGTGTCAGTGCGGGTGTTACAGTGACAGGAACTCAGAGCAGCGGGTGGACGCAGAAGACAACCAACTCCACTTCGATCACAGTCAACAAGACCACCTCGACCACCTTGAAAACACCGGGAGTGCCATCTATCTACAGTCCGGTTGATCACGACTACGACATAATCTGGCTATGGCTTAATCCTGTGGCCCTCTTCACCCTGTATAACCTCCCTGGCAGCGGTGTTGGCCCCATAGTTTGGAACGGGTACGGCTACGACCTAAACGACCCCCTGCAGGATATAGATGTCTGGCCGGTCTACGTTGGCTACTTAAATGGCGATTTTGGGCCACTCGACGCTCAGGATGCCGGCGCTTTATCGCGATCCTGGGTAACGACTCAAACCTTTGCACCCGGACAGGGTCCGGGAATCACCTTCGCAGACTATGCCAATATCCTCGGTGCGGACCCTTTTGCCAACAACCCATTTGACAGCAACTCTGGATATTTATTGACAGTGGCTCCGGGAACGGCACCTCCCACCAGCGCGGACGGCCGGTTCACGATGTCTCAGGGCGGAAACGGCACACAAGACTCAATACCATACCAACAGGCTCCTTTGGGCAGCACGACCGGGATACAGGACATCTTTCAATTTATAAATCAAACTACGACCATGACTACACATACGGTAGATAATACATACACCGTGGGGTTCGGCTTGGAGGAGGCGTTTACGGTTGGTAATAAAATGACTCCCTTTACCGCTAACTTCTCACTGGATTTGAAACAGAACTGGACCATGACTTGGGAGAATATTTCCACAACCTCGTCAACCAACACCAACACGCAAACTAACACCGCGCAGATCACGGGCCCCCCCTGTCCAGCAACGACGGCACCCTGCAACCCAACGTACACGGAGCCACATGAATTTGCAGTGTACCAGGACAATCTCTACGGCTCGCTCATGTTCTGGCCCAATCCCTACTTTAGTATCTCGAAGGTGACGCCTGCCACGAATACGATTGCGGCTGGCGGTACGGCCAGTTTCGTAATCTCCACGCTTGCGAACGCCGGCTACACCGGAACCTCAATTGATATCAGCCTAACCGGGCTGCCCGCGGGCGCTACCTACAACCAGATTACGGGTGCCCCTGGAAACATGTTTACTTTAAGCGTCAGCACTACCTCCTCAACTCCGAATGGAAGTTATCCACTCACAGTTAGCGCAACAGATGGATCACAGAGCTATTTCGCGTATGCCACTTTGGTTGTAAACCCTCCGTTGCCAAATGTAAGTCTGAACGCCGCGAGTGTGAGCTTTGGCGACCAGGCCCTGGGAACCACCAGTTCCCCCAGCGCGTTGACCGTGACGAACAACGGAACGGTTTCCTTGACCTTCACGAGCATCGCGGCAACGGGGGACTTTGCGGTGGCGGCCACCGGCACCACTTGCATCAGGAGCACGCCGGTTGCCGCCAGCGGCAGTTGCGTGATCAATGTGACGTTTACGCCCACCGCCACCGGCAGCCGCTCGGGTAGCCTCACACTGAACGATAACGCCAGCGGCAGTCCGCAGACCGTCAGCTTGAGCGGAACTGGGACCGGACCCACTGTTAGCTTGTCCGCGTCGCCGAGTTTCCCGTCTGAACCGGTCGGAACCACCAGCTCCTCGCAAACAGTCACGCTGACCAACACGGGCAACGCCAGCCTCACATTCAGCAACATTGCCGCCGCTGGCCCCTTTGCCATCGCCACGTCCGGAACCACCTGCTCGACCTCGAACCCCGTCGCGGCAGCGGCGACTTGCACGGTGGCGGTCACCTTCACGCCCGCCGCCGGGGGCGCGGCGTCGGGCAGCCTCTCGTTCAGCGACAATGCCTCCGGCAGCCCCCAAAGCGTCGCACTTAACGGGACCGGTCAGGACTTTTCGTTTGCCCCACCCTCCGGTTCTTCCACTTCGGCCACGGTCGCGCCCGGTTCCGCCGCAATCTACACATTAAGTGTGGGCGGTGAAGGGGGATTGTCCGGGGCGGTCAACTTCACGTGCGCCGGGGCGCCCTCCGAAGCTACCTGCACGGTTTCGCCGAACCCTGCAACGGCGGGGGGTTCTGCCACCAATGTCACGGTCACCGTCACTACCGCCGCTCCTTCGGTCACCGCGCCACGCTCTCGACACCTTCCGCCGGTCCCACCTCTTTCGCCGGGCCTGAGAGGTCTGCTGATGTTCGTCCTGGTTCTGGCGGCGATGGCGTGGGCCCTGCGACGCCGGAATCACTCCAGCACAAGCGGGTGGCGGTCCACAACCATACCGATCATCGCGGGATTGCTGCTCATTCTGGCGCTGGCAGCATGTGGCGGAGGAGGCAGTAACAGCAGCGGTCCGCCGCCTAACCCCGGAACACCCGCTGGAACCTACCCACTGACGGTAACCGGTACCACCGGCTCGGGGTCTTCTGCCCTCAGCCATAGCGTGACGCTCACGCTGACCGTGAGTTAGTGGGTTTTTCTAATGCGCGATACCCCAGCGGCAAGCGCACGTCGTCAATCTGGATGGGGCACGGCGGAGAAAAGAAGCCTTCACTTTTCGGAAATCAGGAACGAAAAGGCTCTGAGCGGTCAGTCTTGCAGGGATCAGGGCAGGGGATAAATGCTCAGTTCCTTCATCGGGTAATGTTTAAGATTATCGGTGATGAGAATGAGTTGGTGGTGGAGGGCGACGGCTGCGATCGTAACGTCGGTGCTCGCCAGGGTAATGCCTTTGCGGGCATAGTCACGCTTCAAATCGCTTTTCGTCCTCCCGCCGCAACTTATCCACCCACTTAGCTGCTCCGCGTTTCAATTCGGGATGATCCTGGTCTTTCCAAGAACCGGCAGCAGCTTCCAGGGCCTTGAGCTGGCCAAGGCGCATGAGCTCTTTTTCCGCGGATTGGGCCAGGAATTTGCTCCGGCCGCGTTTGCCCACGATGATGTCAATGCGAGCAACCAATTGCTCAGGAATGACAATGTGAGTGCGTTTTGTGTTCACAATTCCTCTCCACTGGGGGAATTCTAAATCCCACTGCAAGTTTAACAGGAAGTGGGAGTATGTCAATGACCGATAGGGCTTTTGGGCCGTCACCGGCGGGACCGCTCACCCAGTTACCCTGTCGCTGCGAGGCGGGGTCGGGCAGAAGCGTGATTCTCTATCGGGTAATCCGCAGGGACCACTTTGACTGGAGGGACGGGGCGTCGGCCCGCAACAGAATGCGGTAGAGGCGCTCGCCCCAGGAGTGGCGAAGTTGCGCGTCGTGGATGGGGATCTCCTCGACAACGGCATGGAAGACGCTTCCGTCGTAGGCCACGCGCACCGGCTCGCCCGAGGTCATTGCTAACCTGATCTCGCCGGAAGTAGAAGCCTGCGGCGCGCACGGCGTCATGAGGGTGAGGGTGATGATCTTAACTGCCTGCGTCAAGCGATAATCGTCCACCACCTCGATGGAGTTGCGCGCCCGGTCGAGGCGCAGCGTACGATTCCAGAAAGCCAAGTGCGCCTCGGGAGGATACGCCTTGGCCAGGTTCAGGTGGAGTTCCGCCGCGTGGTCATCGGCGTGGTAACTGACTTCCGTCGAGGCAAACTGCCGGCCGGCGGATTGCATCACGCCGTCGATGGTGGGGCAGTTGTGATACGCCGACTGCATTGTCCAGATTTCGTACCGTTGCGGGCTGAAGGTTTTGGCGGTGTAGGTTTCTACGCCCACATCGATGATCGCGGGCACCCCATCGGCGTAGACCAGGAAATTCCCGACATCATTGTGGTTGTGGCTCTTGCCGTTGTTGCCCGCCTGAGCGGCCAGGTACAGGCCTCGAGCGGAGCCATCCTGCGCGCGCGCCATCATCACCTGGATGCCCGGGAGCCACGTATCGCGGAAAAGCGCTTGCGCGCGCGGCGCCTGGCGCAGTTCGGCCAGGTTGAACAGGGCAGGCAACTGGCGGCCGATGCTGCCGCCGGGGATCGCTTTTTCACTCTCCTCGAATGCACAAAAGGCGCCGTGCGCCATCATGCGCTCGTCGCCCAGGCGCTTGCCAAAGCGGTACACCAGGTCGCCATCGGCGATCATGCGCGCCTCCCCGTCGCCAAAGTTGGTGTACCAGTCGTTATCAATGTGGGCACGGCAAATGTAGAGCGCCATCTCGTGGACCAGCGGCAGAGTAAACCCATTGCACTGGCCGTCGGTGGCCGCGTGCAGCGACTCCAGGCAGTCAAAGAGCGAAGCCGCAGCGCGGTCCCAATATCCGGGCCCCTCGTCGCAACCTCCGTCCTCGGCATAACCGTTCAAAAAGTTGTCGAGGCAGCGAAGGATTTTCGCCACGGCGGCCCGGCGCCGCTCCGCATCAGTTTCCATCAGCAGCGCGGAGGTGAGCCAGTTCGAGCAGATCCAGGGATCCCAGTTGTTCACCGATCTTTCCGCAAATCCCATCCACCAGAAGTCGTCGCGCGTGAGGCAGGGGGTGAGAATCCGGCGATCGATTTCCTGCCGGATGCGTTCCGGCACAAGAGGTGAGACTTTCGCCAAGGGATCGCCAAGAAGATAGCTGGTCCAAGCGAGCAAGCTGGAGGTTTCCGCGGCGAACAGATCGACGGTGGGCTCACTCACATCGGGGAGGCCCACGCCGGCCTTTTGCAGGCCGAGGTGCGCGGGTCGCCCCCAGTAAGTCTCTTCACATATCAACCACACGCCGTTCGAGATTTCGTCCGCGAAGCGGCCTTGACCCTCGATGCATTCGGCCAGCACCAGGTCCCGCAGCTTCCTCCTGCGGCGCTCGGCGGCTTCTTCATAATGGGAGCGGTTGCCCGTGCGGCGATACTCGAGGAACAGCGTCGCGGGCAGGACTTCCCACGCAGTCTTGAGTTGCTTCTCTCCCGCCTCGAGGAGTGCGGCGCGGGCGTCGGCCGGCAGCGCTTCCCATGCCGGGCGTTTGGAAACGGGGGGGAAGGGATGGAAGCGTTCGCGCGGGGCTAGTACCTCGGCTAACTTCGACGCCGGCCAGATGGAAGTAAGAAGGTTACGCTGCTCGACCGGCGTTTGGTCGGCCAACACCAGCGGCGCCGCCAAAACGCCAGGGGTTACCAGGAATTCTCGGCGTGTGATTTGCCTCATCGGATTTCTCCTCGTCACCCGGCTCTTGCCTTTCTGCGGTGTTAGCATACCACCAAGGGTCATTGTGGATAGTCCACGAATGCCTATGAATATCCAAGGATGGACCCAAGTCGAGGGTTAGATTGCCGACGGAGAAAAGTGAAAAAAGGACCGAAAGTTGCTGAGGAACATTGCATTGTGGGCGGCTGTGCGCTAAGACCATTTTACGATGTGAAATGTAGGTATCGCTATTTGAAATATTTCCTTGACTTGCCAAGTCGGGAGGACATAGATTTCGGAATGTGTCACATCTGATCCGTTCGGAAGACGAGATTTCCGTAGGTCTGCTGGGCCTCAGCCATCTGCACCCACCGAGCTACATGACGCTGTTCCAGGGCATCCCCGGGACCGCGGTGGTCGCCGCCGCGGATGCCAATCCGACTGTGCTCGAACGTTTCCTCCAAAACTTCCCCATGCGCGGGTATGCCGACTGGCGGGAACTGCTTGAAAAGGAACGGCTGGACTTGGCGCTGATTTTCCTCCCCCACGCCGATTGTCCCGACGCCGCCGTGGCTTGCGCCGCGCGGGGTGTGCACGTCCTGGTGGAAAAACCCATGGCCGCCAGCGCCGAGGGCGCACGCCGCATGATCGCCGCCGCGGAGAAGGCCGGGGTGATCCTCTCCACGCCCTACGTTTGGCGTTACCACCCGGTCGTCCGGCAGATGAAGAGGTTGATTGAGCAAGGTATCACGGGGCACATCGTAGGCTGCGAAGGCCGTTGCGCGGCGGGCCGTCTCTCCCGTTACATCGAGGGCAACGCCGGCTGGATGCTCGAGAAGGCGCGGAGCGGCGGCGGCCCCATGCTCAACTTGGGAGTTCACTGGATCGACCTTTACCGCTGGCTGCTGGCGGACGAAGTGGCGGAAGCCATGGGCAAAAACGTGCGCGTCAACCCGCAGTACGACATCGAAGACAATTCTTTCGCGCTTTTGACCTTCACCCGAGGGACCGTCCTCGTTCTCGACATCAGTTATACCGTGCCGGACTGTTATCCTTTTGGAAGGGACCTTTACCTCGCCCTGCGCGGCGCCGCCGGCGTGCTCTCCTGGAGTCCCTCGTTCGAGGGCGCCAGGGAGCGCTTGTTCGTGTGCAGCGACTCCGGCGATTACTCCCAACCGGATCACCAGCACCTGGATTTTGAACTCCCGGCGCAACCCGGCTACGGGGGGGTTATGGGCCTTCACTTCCTCGCGGACCTGGTGGAGTCGGTCCGCCGGGGCAAGCCGCCAGCCATCACCGGACAAGACGGACTCAAAGCACTCGAAGTGGTCGAGGCCATCTATCAATCGGCCGAGAGTGGCCGGAGCGTAAAACTATGAGCAGCGTAAAAGTTGTGGTGACCGATTTCATTGAGCCCGACCTCGAGTGGGAAGCCCAGGAATTGGCCCGGCGCGGCGTCGAGTTCCGAACTCATCAGCTCAAGTTCGCACCGAGCACCGAAGTCGCCGCGGCGACCCGTGATGCCGATCTTGTAATCGTTAATATGGTGCCTATTACTAAAGACGTGATCTCCCAGTGGGAAAGATGCCGCCTGGTCATCCGCCATGGTGTCGGTTATGACAACGTGGACGTGAAGGCGCTCCGCAAGGTGGGCATCCCGCTCTGTTACATTCCCGATTATTGCGCGGAAGAGGTGGCCGAACAGGCCATCGCCCTGGTGTTTGCCCTGGGCCGAAAGCTGGTCGCCAGCCGTCGGGTGCTCGACCAATCTTCGGCCCAAGGATCGTGGGATTTTGCCGGCCTGGTCCCCATGTTTCAGATGGCCGGACAGACCCTGGGCATCGTGGGATGCGGGCGCGTCGGGTCTCTGGTCTATCGCAAGCTGAAATCCTTCGGATTCAAATTCCTGATCTGCGATCCGTATCTCTCGGACGAGCGCAAGGGCGAGTTGGGGATTGAGGTGGTGGACCAGGAAACGGTCTTTCGCAACTCCGACTACGTCACCATCCACACGCCCCTGACGGCGGAAACGCGCCACTTGGTGAACGCCCGCACCCTCGGGATGATGAAACCGACTGCCTACCTCGTCAACACGGCGCGCGGGCCGATGGTGGACATGCCGGCGCTGGCGGAGGCGCTGCGCAGCGGAGTGATCGCGGGCGCGGGGATCGACGTCTTCGAGGTCGAGCCCCCGCGGCCCGACTTCCCGCTCTTCGGCCTGCCCAACGCGATCTTGACGCCGCACGTGTCCTGGTATTCCGAAAACGCCGGTCGCCGCATCCGGGAGTTGATCGTGGTCGAGATCGACCGTTTCCTGGCCGGACAGCCTCCCCGCTACGTCGCCAACTGCGCGGCTTGAAAGGCGACAGATGAATGAGATGAGAAAGCCGCTAACCTCGGTGAAGGGGCCGTTGCCCGGTCCCCGGTCCCAGGACCTGTTGACCCGCTGGGCGCGCGTGGAAGCGCAATGCGCGGGTTACCAGGCAAAAGTCGCCTGGGACCACGCTTCCGGCGTGGTGGTGACCGACGTCGATGGCAACACGTTCATCGACTGGACCTCGGGAGTTCTGGTGACCAACGTCGGGCACTGCCATCCGGAACTGGTGAAGGCCGTGCAAGCGGCGGCGGCAAAGCTCCTGAACAATTACGAGTGCCTGCACCCGGGGCGCGTGGAAGCCGCGGAGAAGCTGATTTCCGTCCTGCCGCCCCACCTGGACAAGTGTTTCTTCCTCACCACCGGCAGCGAGGTGACGGAAGGCGCCATCCGCATCATGAAGCGGAAAACCGGCAAGTTCGAAATCATCAGTTTCTACGGGGGTTTCCACGGCCGCACTTATGCCGCCTCGAGCGCGGGGGGATTGCCGGGCCCCAAGAAGGGCTATGGGCCCACCATGCCCGGCTCGATTCGCGTGCCGTTCCCCTACTGCTATCGCTGCCCGTTCCGCGCGGACCCGGCGACTTGCGACCTGCTCTGCCTCGATTACCTTGAAGACGCGGTGCGCGCGAACAGCACCGGCAGCCTGGCGGGGTTGATCGTGGAGCCTTACTTGGGGGCGGCGGGCTTCATCTTCCCCCCTCAAGGCTGGTTGAAGCGGCTGGAAGAATGGCTGCGGGGCCGCGGACTGCTGTTCACGCTGGACGAAGTGCAGTCCTCATATGGCCGCACCGGGAAATTCTGGGCGATGGAGTGGGAAGGCCTGACTCCCGATCTGGTCGCCATCGGCAAGGGTATTGGCAGCGGTGTTCCCGCCTCGGCCATTGCGGCGCGCGGCGAGGTTATCGGGACCCTGGGGCCGGGCGAAATGAGCAGCACCATGGGTGGCAATCCGCTTTCCAGCGCCGCGGTCATCGCCGTGGTGGACATCATGAAGCGTGAACATCTCGAGGAAAACGCCCTGCGCATCGGCAAGCTCATGAAGTCACGCCTGCTGGAAATGCAGGAGAAGTCGCCGTTTGTGGGCGAGGTTCGCGGCATGGGACTGGTGATGGGCGTCGAGCTGGTCAAGGACAAGACGACCAAGGAGCCCGCGCCGGATCTGACCCGCAAACTAATTGATCTGGCGGCTGAGAACGGCCTGCTGATCGGTTCCGTCGGCGTCTTCGGAAACGTGATTCGCGTGGCTCCGCCGCTGGTGATTTCCGAAGCGGAAGCCCACGAGAGTCTCGACATCTTTGCCAAGGCGCTTTCGCTGCTATGAGTGAATTCTCCCCAACGGAAATCCGCGCGGCGGTCGAAGCCGGGCGTGCCGACGCCGTCCGATTTCTATGCGATCTGATTCGCTTTCCCTCGCTCTCCGGCCAGGAACGGGAAGTAGTTGATTGCGCCGCCGCACGCTTCGCGGAAGTAGCGGAAGTGGAGCGCGTCGCGCTCTCGAACTCACTTCGTGACGATGAGGACTACGCTGATCCCGTGCCGGGGCTCGAGTACGAGGGGCGCTCCAACCTGCGCCTGCGCGTGGCCGGAACGGGTGGCGGGCCATCGCTGCTCTTCAACACCCACCTCGATGTGGTGCCGGCGTCGGAGGGGCAAGCGGGTGCCTTTGAACCTCGCGTCGAGGCCCAGCGCGTGTATGGGCGCGGCGCCTGCGATGCCAAAGGACAGGTGGCGACGATTTACACTGCGCTCCTGGCCGCGCGGCGCTTGGGGTTGAAGCTGCGGGGTGACGTGCTGGCGCACCTGGTGGTGGAAGAGGAGGTGGGAGGCAACGGGACGCTGGCCATGGTGCGCGCCGGCGAACACGCGGACGCCTGTGTGGTGATGGAGCCCACCGAACTCCGCATTCTGTCTTCGGTGCGCGGGGCGGTCTGGTTTCGCGTGATCTGCACCGGCCGGCCCGGCCACAGCGGCCGCGCGGGTGAGTCAGTCAGCGCGCTCAAAATGGCCATTCGCGCCATGGAGATTCTCGAGCAGTATCACGCCCACCTGCTGGCGGCCTCCCGCGGCATCCCGCTCTTCGATCAGTTTCCGAACCCCATGCCCATCACCTTTGGGAAGCTCAGGGCGGGGGACTGGCCCTCCACGGCGCCGGCGCGCGCGGTCGTCGAGGGCGTGCTGGGCCTTCTCCCCAACAAAACCCGTTACCAGGTGATGGAGGAGATCCGCCAGGCCCTGCTCGATTGCGGTGACCCCTGGCTTCAGGAACACTTCCAGCTTGAATTCATGTACCGGCACGACGCCCATGTGCTCGACCCCGGGCATCCGCTGGTCACCGGCTTGCAGGCGTGCTGCCGCGAAATCGGCGCGGGGGGCGAAGTCAGCGCCATGACCGCTTCCTGCGATTCCTGGTTCTATAATAACCAGCTTCATATTCCCACCGTGGTGTTCGGCCCGGGCAGCCTGCGTTTTGCTCACACCAACGAGGAACAGATTGGCTGGAATGAAATCAGCGAGGGCGCGGCCATCCTGGTGCGCTTCCTCCAGGCCTGGTGCGGTTAGGTGTACGGCCGAATGTAGCGCCGGGCTTTAGCCCGGCATGTGCCGCCCTAAAGGGCGGCGCTACGACCGAAAGTAGCGCCGGCTTCCAGCCGGCCTGGAGCCGCCAAAAGGGCGGCACTAGGTTCAAATTAGGGCAATAATATACACGACTGACAGAGTGCGTTAAATGCAAATCACCCTTACCTTGTTCCTCTGGTTAGCTTTTGTTGTAAATCGTATGGGAACGGAGGGATTCGTGTGCGCGATGACTTTCCCGTACATCGCAAAAAGTCAGAATTGATTTGGATATTCAGACGCTACGCGAGGGATCGAGATGAAGAGGGTTTCAAGCAGTTCCTCGTCGAGAAACTGGGTATGCAACCTGAGGGTGAGAACCACGCCGCCGCGATGAGCGCTTTTTGGAATCTCGTGAGGTCATTTGAGCGTGAACCTCATCGATAGCTTCTAACCGCCTTTTCCTTTCTGCGGCAGGAAGCTGGTTGAGATGTCCTTCGACAACTTTGTAAAGTTTGTCAAGGGCTACTTCAACTGAGTCAATGCTGGAGTCAAGAGAAGCTTTTGACATTAATATCACCAAGGCTTTCGCTCACAGCGGCGTTTGAACAACAAACCAGTTCATACACTACTATAATACGTTTGGTTTGTCGAGAATCGACTTGGAGCGGTAGTGGTGCAGTTTGACCTGGAGGCGGCTTTACGCCGCCATATGGCGAGGTAAACTCGCCGCTACGACATCAAACTGTACCACTACCCTTGGAGCGAATATAGGCGGCGCCCCAAGCATGGTGCGGTTGAGGAGATTGATGCAAGCTCTGGTGAAAACGCAAAAGGGGTCCGGCTTTATTGAACTCCGTGACGTCCCCGAGCCCTCACCCGGCGCCGGTGAGGTGCTGATCGAGGTGAAGGCCTGCGGGATCTGCGGGACGGATATCCACGTCTGGCACGACCAATTCCCCTACTGGCCGCCGGTGATTCTGGGGCACGAATTCTCCGGTGAAATCGTTGCGGCGGGCCCGGAAACCGGCCTGTTCAAAGTCGGTGAGCGCGTGGTGGGCGAGCCGCACACGCGCGCCTGCGGGCATTGCTACCTCTGCCGGACCGGCAACATCCAAATCTGCGCGCTGAAGCGCTCGCCGGGGTGGGGCATCGACGGCGCGTTTACGAAGTACCTGAAGATGCCGGAGCGGCTCTTACATCGAATCCCCGACTCGATGAGTTATGACCTTGCCGCGCTGGTGGAACCCACGGCCAACACCGTGCACGATGTGGTGGAGCGAGCCGGGGTCGCGGCTGGAGACTTCGTGGTCGTCCTGGGGCCGGGCCCCATCGGCCTTTTGGCTGCCCTGACGGCCCGCGCCGCCGGCGCGCGGCATGTGGTGATCGTGGGGGCTCCCGCGGATGAGGCCATTCGCCTGAAGAAAGCCCGCGAGCTGGGTTTTGAAACCGTTATCAATGTGGCGCAGGTGAATCCCGCGGACGTGGTTCGCGATCTCACCGGGGGGATGGGAGCGGATCTGGTCATCGAGTGCAGCGGCGCGCCGGCGGCAATTGCCTCCGCCGTCGACCTGATCCGCAAGAAGGGGCGCATTTGCGTGATCGGCCTGACCGGCAAGGATACCATCCCCTTCCCGTGGGACAAGGCGGCCTTCAAGGTGTGCGACGTGATCTTCAACCTTTCGACCAGCTACACGAGCTGGGATCGCACGATTCACTTGATCGCCAGTGGCCAGTTGCCCGCCGGCGGAGTGATTACGCGCCGACTCCCTCTGAGAGAATGGAGAAGTGCGTTCGAGGGTATCGAAGCGCAGAGAGAGTTGAAGGTATTGTTGGTACCGGAGCAATGACAGCGTTGCGCCTGCCTCCCGCGAAGCGGGATGCAGCGCGCCTCCCCGAAGGGCGGGATGCGGTGCCCCTCCCCGAAGGGGAGGGATATCATTAGCCGTAGGTGAAACCTACGGACCGAGACGACATGGAGAACAACCCTGTTGACCCTGAAGGGGTCGAATGTTCGACCCCTTCAGGGTCGGAACCTAATTCTCGGGTTTCCGTTCGGTAGGTGAAACCTACGGATTGAGACGACATAGAAAATAATCCTGTCGACCCTGAAAGGGTCGAATGTTCGACCCCTTAGGGTCGGAACCTAATTCTCGGGTTTCCGTTCGGTAGGTGAAACCTACGGATTGAGACGACACAGAAAGCAATCCTGTCGACCCTGAAAGGGTCGAATGTTCGACCCCTTCAGGGTCGGAACGTAATTATCGGGTTTCCTTTCCGTAGGTTTCACCTACGGCTAATGACATTGTTCCCCTTCGGGGAACAAGACGGTTAATGACATTGTTCCCCTTCGGGGAACAAGACGCGCTGAAGGACGAAAATATGCCACAGGACTCCCGCGTGGGTTTCGGATTGTTGGGGACGGGGCTGATTGCTCCCTTCCACGCCAAGGCCATTCAGGCCTCGAGCGTGGCTCGCCTGGTAGCGGCCGCGGATACGGACGCGGCTCGCCTGGCAAAGTTCACCGGGGAGTTCCATTGCCAGGCGTACAACACCCTGGACGAGATGCTCGCCGACCCGCAGATTCAGGTCATCAATATTCTAACCCCGAACCATCTGCACACGGACGCCGTGCTGCAAGCGGCCCGCGCCGGCAAGCATATCCTGGTGGAGAAACCGCCGGCCATGTCGCTCGCCGAGATGGACACGATGAGAGAGGCTTGCACGGCCCTGGGGGTCAAGGTCGGCGTGGTTCTTCAATGCCGAACAAGGCGATCGGTCCAGGCTATTCGGACAGCTATCCACGAAGGTCGGTTTGGGAAGATCTATCACGCCGATACCTGCATGAAATGGTTTCGTCCCGCGGACTACTACCGGATGGACGCCTGGCGCTCGTCGCGCCGCTCCGGGGCGGGCGTGACCATTCAACAGGCGTTCCATTACCTTGACTTGCTGCAATACCTGGTCGGCCCCGCGAAGCGCGTGTACGCCCAGATGACCAACCTTGCGCATCCCGGGATTGCCGTGGAAGACACCGCTTTGGCTTTCGTAACCTACCAGAACGGCGCGCAGGGCGTGGTGGAGGCTTCCACCGCTCTGTGGCCCGGAACCGACGTTCGAATCGAGATAAACGGAGAAAAAGGCACGGCCATCTTAGTCGGCGAGCGCATGGAAACTTGGAAATTCCAGGATGAGCGCCCGGAGGATGAGGAGATTCGCCACTTGGGAAGCGCCGCGGCCTCGACCGGGGCGCGGGGTGCGGCGGACCTGGGGTTTCTCGACCATCAAGCGGTCATTGAGGACATGGTGGGTGCGATCGAGGCCGGCCGTGAACCGATGATCACCTTGGCGAGCGTACGGCCCACGCTCGAGTGGGCGCTGGCCATGTACCAATCCGCTAAACAACAATCCGCCGTCGAGTTGCCGATCGTGGATGAGGAGGCGGTGTGGTGAGTCTCGTGTCATGCCACCGCCGGATGAGTGACAATCCGCACGGAAACCTCGTGGGCGGCGGTCCTCACCGCCTCCCCCAGCGTCGCGGTTTTGGGGAGTGTGATCCGGCTGGTAGGGCCCGAGATACTGATCGCCGCCATGGCAATTCCTTTTCCGTCGAGGATGGGGGCGGCAATGCAGCGGAGTCCCAATACGCTTTCTTCGTTGTCCACGGCGTAACCGGCTTGGCGGATCGAGGTCAGCTCGTGCAACAACTGGGGGGCGGAGGTCAGGGTGTGGGGTGTGAACGCCTGGAAGCGCAACGACTTGATGAGCCGCTCGCGCTGTTCGGAAGGCTGGAATGCCAGCAGCGCCTTGCCCAGAGCCGTCCGGTAAAGGACGGCCCGCGTGCCGGAATTGCTCACCAGGCGAAAATCATGCGGGCTCTCAAGGCAATCGATATAGACTACATCCAGGCCGTCGAGGACCGCCAGGTTGACCGTTTCCTGGGTGACCCGCCAGAGTTCCCAGAGCGACTCCCGCGCCAGCTCCCGGAGCGGAGCTTGCACGTTGTAGTCACTTCCCAGGCGCAGGAGCTTGGGCCCCAGGCTGTATCCGCCTTTTTCATCGCGCCGAAGATATTTTTCCCCCTCCAGATGAGCGAGAAGGCGGAGGGCCGTGCTTTTGTTGATTCCTGCCTGGGTGCTGATCTCGTGCAGAGACACGGGGGAGCGGGAGTCCTGAAGCAAATCAATAATGCGCAGCGCTTTGGTTAAAACGCCAACCGGTTTGGATTTTCGAGGTCCGTGCATGGGTCACCTTAGCGAGATTTTGGGATTTTATTTTACAATTTGAAACCAGCAAAGCAACGGAGAAAAACCGTATTGGACTTGAATGTGAGTTTCGCATCATGAAACAGCTTGAAAAATCGCTAGACAAAGGGGCAGATTAGCGCAGCAGCGGTAATTTTGCAATATGAAACATAAAAAAATTTTGCTTGACAAAACGCTTGGTGAAATTTAGGATTGCGGCATCCTAGGACAGGGAGTTCGTCCCTCGCAAGATGAACTGCCCTGGAAAATATGCACCGGCCCCGAGGGGGGCGATGAATAGAAGAGTCACAGTCATCTACCTCTTGAAACACTTAACGGCCGATTTCGGCCGTCTGCGAGTTACGCGTCGGGTCTGACGATATAAGGAGAATGATACATGGAACATGCTTCTCGGCGTAGTGAGTGGACACGCCCGCCTTTCTTATGGGCAGACGGCGCTCGAAGGGCCGCCCTGCTCCTCTTAGTCACCCTAGTCTTGATGCCGGTCGCGATGTGGGCGCAAGATACGGCCACCATCGTGGGCACCGTAACCGATTCAACCGGTGCCGTTGTGCCGGGCGCCAAAGTAACCGTATCGAACCCCGATCGAGGATTCACGCGCGAAGTCGCGTCAGATTCCGCAGGAGCGTATAATGCGGCGAGAATTCCCATCGGCAACTACGTGGTCAGCGCCGAGATGGCAGGCTTCCAGAAGCTTGTACGCTCGGGAATCCCTCTCAGCGCGGGCCAAACCCAGCGCGTTGACCTTGCCTTGACGGTCGGGCAAGTCACGCAGGAGGTCCAAGTCACCGGAAACGTCACCAAAGTCGAAACCGAAAACGCGACGCTTTCCAACACGGTGACCTCCAAACAGATCGCCAACCTGACTCTGAACGGTCTCAACTTCCTGGCCCTGACCTTTCTGGTGCCCGGCGCCGTGCAAGACAACAGTCAGAGTGAAGCGATGACTCTGGGTTACGCCGGTTCGGAAGTCAACGTGTCGTTCAACGGGAACCGGATTGAATACAGCCAACTGGAATTCGACGGCGGCAACAACGCCCAGGAAAGTTCGACGAGTATGGGCGGCGCCGTTGTTCCGGCAGTGGATGCCATCGCCGAAATGCACATTTCCACCTCCAACTATGGCGCCGACGTGGGCCAGCATGCCGGAGCTCTGGTGGAAACCGTAACCAAAGGCGGCACCAAGGGTCTCCACGGTGACGCTTATGAATTTGTCCGTAACGACAAGTTCGATGCCAACGACTGGTTTGCCAACCAGCAGATTGCCCCGGCGGGTGGGAACGCCCCCAAGACCCCCCTTAAATGGAATATCTTTGGGTACACCGTGGGCGGGCCTTTCGAGATTCCCAAAGTCTACAATACCAGCCGAACCAAGACGTTCTTCTTCTGGTCGCAGGAGTGGGCCAAGTATCGCGCCGCTAACCCCGTCGGCGGCTCGGTTCCTACCGAAAAAATGAGGAATGGGGACTTCAGCGAATGCGACCCCAGCTCCGGGGCCTATTTGGGAGGCCAATACCCGCAATTCACTGCCGCCAACTGCCACTTGCCCATCGTGAACGGCCAAGCCGTGGACCAAGTCACTGCCGTGAACGGTGACGCCGCCGCGTTTCTCGCTGCCTATGTGCCGCTGCCCAACAACGGACCGACGGGTTACTTCGCCGCGCACAGCCACCCCACCAATTTCAGCGACACCATCATCCGGGTGGACCAGAACATCAGTCAAAAGGCTTCGCTGTTCGTGCGCTTCGCGAGCGACACCTGGGTCAACACCACCGTGCCCGCCCTCTGGTCGGGATCGAACTACGATACGACGGAGTCGGCTTACTCCGTGCCCGCCCGCCAGACCGTGATGCACTTCAACTACAACTTCAGCCCCACGGTGATGAACGAGTTCATCATGAGCTACACCGATACTCCCCACACCATCTCCACCTTGCCCGGTCCGGGGAGCATTGCCAAGTCGAATCTTAAGCCCTCCGATTGGAGCGCCAGCACCTTCTTCCCCGCCAACGCCTCGAATAAATTGATGCCCGGCATCAGCATGGGTGGAAATGTGCCCTTCGGTTGGTGGGTGGATCAGGGCAACTACGTCGGCAAGTACGATGCCGAGCCCGTTTTTACCTACCGGGATAACCTGGCCTTGATCCGTGGGAAGCACACCATCAAGATGGGGTTCTTCCTGGAGAAATTCCAGTTGACCGAGCAGTTCGGCACCGAGACTCAGGGGCAGTACGGTTTTTCCGGCGGCTCCGGCCCGGCCGGCTTCAGCACCGGGAACGGTTTGGCCGACATGTTCCTCGGCGATATTAACTACTACCTGGAAGGGACCTTCAACAACCATGGGGATTACACCGGAGGTTACGGCGTGGGGCACTGGCGGCGGACGGATTTCGAGCCCTACATCCAGGACGATTGGAAAGTCACCCGCCGGCTGACGCTCAACATGGGCGTCCGCTATTACCTGTTGATTCCTCCCCATGACGTCACCCATCCGACCGTGGACTCCAGCTTCATTCCCTCGATGTTCAATCCTGCCCTGGCTTCCGTGCTCGGGCCGGACGGGAACCTCCATAAGAACTATGCCACCGGTCAGATCTACGATTTCACGGGCTTTGGCAACGGCTTGGTGGAATGCGGCGCGGGACCGATCCCCAAGGGTTGCCAGACCGTCTACAAGGAAAACATCGGCCCGCGCTTCGGCTTTGCCTTTGATCCGACGGGCAGCGGTAAATGGTCGATCCGTGGCGGATTTGGTATTTACTACGAGCCCGGAAACGGCAACGATGCGAACACCATCGGGCTGGAGGGGAACGCTCCCAGCACCCTGGCGCCCAGCAAGAACTACATCTCCGGTTACAACTTCGGCGCTGGCGGCTTCGCGGGCGTGGGCCCCGCTGGTCTCCAGGCCATTCCCGACGCCCAGAAGAACCCCGCCGTCATGCAGTACAACTTTAACGTTCAGCACGAGTTCAAAGGAAATAACTTCCTGACGGTCGGTTATGTCGGCAACCAGGGACGCCACCTCGATACGAATCAAAACGACAATCAGATTCGCATCCCCGTGGTGCAGAACATGAATGTTCCCGCCCTCTCCTCCGGAAATGGCGGCCCCTGCGATCAATATGGCAATTGCGATGTCCAGAACATTCTGATCCATCAACAAACTTCTCCCAATTACTTCTTGCCCTACCAGGGGTTCTCCTCCATTAATGTGAAGGAGTTCGATGCAGTGTCGAGCTACAACGCCCTGCAAACCGACTTCCGGCACACCACGGGCTACGGGCTGACCGTGGAGGCCGTGTACACCTGGGGCCACACGATTGACAATTCCACCAGCGCGTACGCCCAGGGCCTTCCGGATGCGCTCTATGATTTGAACCGATGGAAGGCCGATTCGAGCCTGCACCGTGCCCAGGTGATGTCGATCAACTACATTTACACTCTGCCGTTCTTCAAGAACTCCACCAGCAGCTTTTTGCGGCAGGGGTTGGGAGGATGGCAGCTCAGCGGCATTACCACCTTCTTCACCGGTGAGCCGACCACCATCGGGTGCGGCGCGAATGGTTATTCCACCGGCATCGGCACAGGTTTGATATGCAACACCGTGGGTCCACTCAAGATCAAGAAGGGTACCTTCGACGACCCAACCTTCGGACCCATGGAGACATGGTTTGATCCCTCGGTGTTGCAGCAGCCCACACTGGATCAGTACTATGCCAACGGCCAGTCGGGAATGTTCGGATACGGGGGACGCAACAACCTCATCGGTCCGGGCCGCAACAACTTTGACCTGGCTTTACATAAGGATATCAACCTCCCCTGGGCCAGGGGTGAACACTCCACGCTTCAGTTCCGGCTGGAGACCTTCAACTCTTTCAACCATCCGCAATGGCAGTGGTTCAATGCCGGATGTAACGGCGGCACCAATCTTGACGGCAGTCCGGCTTTTGGCCGTACCTGCGGCGGGACCACTTACAACTCAGGCAACGGGGAAGTCAGCGGCGCCTGGAGCCCCAGAAACGTCCAATTGGGGATGAAGTTCATCTTCTAGCCTGATTTTAGGATTGTTCGACTGCACGTTGGCCCTGGCTGCTCTTCCCAGAGTAGCCAGGGCCAGTTTTTTTTGAGCGGCCCTTCCCGCTACGGCGTCACCTTCAATGTCCCGCGCAGGGGAATATCCGCCGACGACTTCCCCACCATGATGGCAAAGTCGCCCGGCACGACGCGCCAATGCATATCGATGTCAAGTAACTGGAGGTCCTCCGGAGTAAGGGTCATCGTCACGGTTTTGGTTTCGCCGGGTTCCAGCGCCACGCGCTCAAACCCGTGCAGTTGCTTGACGGGCGTGGCAACGGGGGCGTACTTCTCATGCGTGTAAAGTTGCACCGTCTCCACCCCCGCGCGGGCGCCGATATTCTTGACGTCCACCTGGACGCGCGCCTCGCCGCCAAGATGGATCTCCGCCGGCTCAATACGCAGGTTGGTATATTCATATTGGGTATAGCTTAGTCCGTGCCCAAAGGGATAGAGCGGCGTGCCCGGCATATCCTCGTAACCCTTGTTCAGGGTCCATCCCCGGTTGATCCAATATTCCTTGGAGGGCTTGTGGTTGTAATAGGCGGGTAATTGGCCGACGTGGCGGGGAATGGTGACGGTCAGGCGGCCGCTGGGGTTGTAATCGCCAAACAGGACGTCGGCCACGGCGGTGCCTCCCCGCTCGCCGGGCCGCCACGCCTCGACGATGGCCGGCACGTGCGCGGCGGTCCAGCGGGTGGACAGCGGCCGGCCGTTGACCAGCACCACCACCGTGGGCGTACCGGTTTCATAGACGGCGCGGACCAGGTCTTCCTGGACACCGCTCAAATCCAGGCTGGCGACATCGTGGCTTTCGCCGTCCGTGGGCGTGTCCTTCGCTTCGTCCACATCATTTTGGCCCTGGTTCTCCCCCACCACCACAATGGCCACATCGGCGCTCTGGGCGGCGCGGGCGGCATCGGCGAATCCCCTCTTGTCATCTCCCACGACGTTGCAGCCCTTCACCGCCGTCACCTTGGTTTGCGGCCCGACGGCGGCTTGGATGCCTTCCAGAATGCTCACAATGTGTTGCGGAATCGCCTTGGGCGAGTAATCCCCGAGCTGGTTCATCAGGTTGTCCGCGTCCGGGCCGATCACGGCCACGGACTTCAGGTTTTTCTTGAGCGGCAGCATGTTCTTTTCATTTTTCAGCAACACGATGCCTTCGCGGCCGGCGCGCAACGCCAAATCCCGGTTCGCCTGGGAATGCACGACGCTCGCGGCGCGTTCCACGTCCACGTAGTGATTCTCGAAGAGCCCGAGGCGGAACTTCAGCTCCAGGACTCTGCGCAACGACCGGTCGATGAGCGCCATGGGGACCCGCCCTTCTTCCACGTTCTCGACCAATGGCCCCATATACGCGGGTTCGTAGGAGATACTCACATCGACACCGGCCCTGAGCGCCAGCGCCCCCGCTTCCTTTTCGGTCGGGACAATGTGCTCGTTGATCAATGTTGCGAAGCCGCCGCCTTCGCTGACGACGATGCCCTTGAAGCCAATTTCCTGGCGGAGCACTCGCGTCATCCACTTTTCGTTGCCGTGCGCGGGAACCTCTTCAACCTCGGGACTCGCGGCCATAACCCCCAGGCCGCCGGCCTTGGTGATGGACCCGATCCAGGGGAGCATGTCGATCTCGCGCAGGGTGCGTTCCGATAACTCGATCGCGCCGTCCTCCAGGCCGCTGGTGGCCGAGCTTTGCGTGGGGAAATCGGTGAGCACCGCGATGACCTTATCCGGGTCAGCGATGTTGGCGCCTTGGGTGCCGTGGACAATCGCCTCGCCATAGCGCATGTCAAGGTAGGGGTCTTCCGTATAGGCTTCTGAGTTCCGACCCAGGCGCGGATCACGATCCAACTCCATCACCAGCGTGGAAAGCATGTGGATGCCCACGGCCCGGGACTCGGCGGCCGCAGCGGCGTAAACCGCTTTCATCAAGTCGAGGTCGAAGGAACTGCCCAAGGCCAAGCCCTCCGGGAAAATCGTGGCCCCGGCATACATGGCGCCGTGCGTGCCCTCCTCGTCTTCGAGCACGGGGATCTTCAGCCGCGTCTGGGTGAGCGCGATCTTTTGCAGTTCATTGAAGTACTCCGCGGCGTGGCGGGCGTTGCCATCCCGCAGGATTTCGTCAGCGAGGGTAAAGAATCCGCAGGCCGGGCCAATCTCCTGGGTGTAGGTTCCGGCGGTGAATCGCTTGCACGCCTCGCGTTTCGAGGGAATGTCTTTGCCGAGTTCATCCACATAGACACAGGGCAGGTTGAGCTGTCCGATTTTTTCCTTGAGCGTCATGCGGCTCATCAGGTCATCGATCCGCTCCTCGACCGGCCGCTTCGAGTCGAGGTAGATCGGCAATGGGCTGCCGGACTGCGCGAAGAGCGTGGGACAGCTTGATAGCACCGTGGCGGCTACCGCCACCAAACACCAAAGGGATTTCTTGCTGCTCATCCATCACCTCAGAGTGCTTGTTCCCCGAAGGGGAACAATATCATTAGCCGTGGGTGAAACCCACGGACTGGGGTTTCTACATTTCGAAGCGTGCTAACGAGAACTTCCGCCCTCGCCCCCTTGGGGGAGAGGGTGGCCGCAACCCGCGCTTTCACCAGCGGGGGCGGGCCGGGTGAGGGGGTCTAAACCAAACGTGCTTAACCTAACGCCTCTGGCAGCGACCACATCAAGCTTAGCACTTCGTGCACGAATAACTCCGCGGCCTCAAGAACTATACCGTTGGGGAACCGCAGCACGGTGTCGCTTTGTCCATCTCTCCCGCCGTGCCAGCCAGGGCGCAGGTCTCGCGACAGGGGTAGGGAGTCTTCACGGGTTTGACCCCCTCACCCGTCCGGCCCCGGCTGATGAAAACGCCGGTGGCCGTCCACCCTCTCCCCCAAAGGGGCGAGGGCCGGGATTCTTGCATTCGACTGTTCTCATTCATTCATCGTTCACCCGTCACAAATGTACAAACTCCAGGCCGTGGGTGAAACCCACGGGCAGGGACCGTCCAACAAAAATTCCCATCGACCCCGAAGGGGTCGAACGCCTTATTCTATCAACTTGCCGCCCAACCCAATTCAACCCCTGCGGGGTTTGGCAAATCGTCGGGGGCGCTGTTTCCGTGGGTTTCACCCACGGCTAATGACATTGGACCTCTTCGAGGTCCTCCTCAGGGCTTCGGTACCCGAAATGTGTACTGGCCGGACGCAACTTCGAACACTAAGGCTGAACCTTCCGGCCGCAGGTAACGAACGCCTTCTGCTTGGGAAACGGGCCTACCGCTTTCGGTTACGTGCTCCAGCGAGGAGCCGGGCAGGAAAACCGTGGCAGAGGTATTGGCCGGAATCCTCACCGTCAGCTCGAAGCCCAAATTATCTATCTTCCAACTGCTTTCCACGCGGCCTTGCACCGTGTCGTGCCAGGCTTTCACCCAAGTCAAATCACCGACCGGCTGGGGCTTGATGATAATTCGATCGAAATCCGCTTCGATGCCGGCGAGGCCTGCGTAAAACCACTCTTCGATGTGGCCGAGCATGCAGTGGTTCTGCGACGAAGCGGGGTCCGCGTCCCAGGCTTCGGTGAGCGAGGTGGCGCCCTTCGCCAATTGCGCTCCGTAGCTGGGAGGGTCGGTGCGATTGGTCATGGCGAAAAGCAAGTCGGACCGGCCCGCGTCGAGGAGCGCGCGGACGAGGTAATGGTACCCGATGTCGCCGGCGGTCTGCTGATTGCCGCGGCGCGTCACGTCGCTGGTCAACGCTTCGAGCACCCGTCCACGTTCCGTGCTCGGGCAGAGGTCCATGACTAGCGGCATGGCTTGCGCCGTCTGGCTGCCCGTCGCGTATTGGCCAGTTTTCGGGTTGTAAAAGGCGTGTTCAAAGGCTTCCTTCACGCGCTCCGCCAGCACCGCGTACCGATCGGCATCTGCCTCGCGGTCCACAACGAGGCTCGCCTGCTCCATTACCCGCAGATCCTGATAATACGTGGCCGTCGCGGTCACCCCCAGTGGCGTGAGTTTCGAAACCCCCGGCTCTCCCGGTCCAATATCGTACCAGTCGCCCAGCCCGTAGGAGATAATATGGTCTTGTGCTTTGTTTCCAAGATAGTCAACATAGCGCGCCATGGCCGGCAGGCTCGCTTCCAGGGTGCGCCGGTCGCCGTATTTTCGGTACGACCACCAGGGGATCATCACCATGGCGCTGCCCCATTCCGGAGAATCCCCGAACCCGTAAGCGTGCACCACATAATTGGGCGCGGTGTCGGGAATGAGCCCCTCGACAGTCTGCGCATCCCGCATGTCGCGCGCGATTTTGGGGAAGTACGATGTGAGGTCGTAATCGAACCCCATGCTGGAAGCCATCAGGTAAGGCACTTCCAGCCAGCCGAGTTTCTCACGGTGCGGGCAATCGGTGACCACGCTCTGGAGGTTGCTGCGCACTGCCGCGTCAATCAGTTTGTGGATGCGGTTGAAAAGCGGATTCGAGCAGGAAAACTCGCCGGCCTGGGGCGCCGAGGCGTAAAGGAACTGCCCCTCCAGATCAATCACCTCGGCATTACCTTGTACCTGAACGTAGCGGAAACCGTAATAGGAAAAGTGCGGGTGCCAGGTCTCCAGCCAGCCGCCCTTCAACGTGTAGGTGAAATACTCGGGACCACCCGAGCTTCTTTGGGTGACGAAGCCCTTGCCATCGAGCAGTTCCCCGGGGGTGAGGCGGATCTGAGCGCCGGCTTTGCCGCGCACGGTGATCTGCGGCCAGCCGGCGAAATTCTGACCGAGGTCGTAAACATGAATTCCCGGCGCAGGTTCGCTGACTTTCACCGGGCGGAAGACCTGCATCACTTTGATGGGTGGCTGTGACTGAGAAAACAAGCGCTCCGCCGAATCATCCACGGCCTCCGCCGCCTCCCAGCCCTGACCGGCAAAACCAGGCTCGTTCCATCCCGGCTGCTCCTGGCGAGCGTCATAGTCCTCTCCGCCGTAGATGCAGGAGAAGCGGGTGGGGCTGGGCGCAACCTTCCAGTTTTCATCCGAGGCGATGGTTTGCGTTGTCCCATCATCGTACTCGAGGCGAAGGTGCAGAATGAATTTGGGGCGGCCAAAACTGGCGGTGAACTTCACGTACCGGCCACCTGCAACGTTGTACATGCCGTTCCCCAGCACCACGCCAATGGCGTTGGCTCCTGGGCGCAGGAAATCTTCCACTTCGTAGGTCGCGTACAGGTTCGTGCGGCGATAGTTGGTCCAGCCGGGTTCCAGAACGTGGTCGCCCACTTTGCGGCCGTTGAGATACAGCTCGGAGAACCCTAACCCGCAGATGTAAGCGGTGGCGCGGCTTACCTTGCGCTTGACCGCAAATTCCCGCCGAAACATGGGCAGCGGGCCGGAGTTGATCGCGGTGTGGCTCGAGGCGATCCAAGTTGCCTGCCAGTCTTGAGGCTTCAGAATCCCCATGAACCAGCTCGCCACGGGGCTCCATTCCGATGGCGTGTGGTTCTTATCCCAGGCCCGCACCTTCCAGTAGCAGCGCTGGTGAGACAAGAGCGGTTTGCCCGCATAGGGTATGTTAAGGCTCGCGGGGCTCGCCACCTCGCCGCTGTCCCATAGGTCCGCCTGCCCACCGTCGAGCGCTGCCCGCGACGAACCCACGAGAATCCGGTAGGCAGACTGCCCCTGCGATCGCTCCGAGGACGTGAGCGTCCAACTCAGGCGCGGCTGCGCAGCATCGATTCCGCGCGGGTCTACCCGATATTCACAGCGGAGGTTTGCGGGTGTGATACCTGGTGATGCGAGAAGCGCCAACAGGAAAAGAGCGGTCATGGAATCTCCTTCGACGGCAGCCACGCGTGCCCGGGTTCGGGCGTCATCATGGTATTGAGAACGACGGCGTTGCGGCGGGTTTAAGCCGCCATTCGGCGATGATAACAATAAAATGATGGCGGGGTAAACCCGCCGCTACGTCGCGCCGAATGACGGTTTAATCAGCATGCTACCGGAATTTCTTCATGTACTCCAAAAACGATTTGGCCGTCCGATCCAGGTTTTCGATGGAGCCTCCGCCCTCGGTGACGGCGCAGATTTCGTAAGCAATATAACCCTGATACCCGATTTCTTTCAGAGAATTGAAGAAACTATCGTAGTCGATCATGCCCGGGCCCATCTGGACCTCGAGGTTCACAGACGGAATCTTCTGGTAATCCACGATATCGGGAAGGTAATGGTAGCGGGGCACGCTGATGTACTGGGCGGCCGTCGTATGGACGAGGAAGGGCTTCAGCTTCTGCACACCCTGGCGGATTTCCGTAGGAGTCAGTCCTTGCGCCGAAGGACTCCAGGCGTCCCAGGCAGCCTGAACGTTGGGGAGATTCACTTCTTTCAAGAGCCAATACATGCCCTCCGCGCTGACCGCCAAATCATGGTGGTTCTGCACTGCCAGGGTAACTCCATAGCGTGCCGCCTGCTGGCCACCCAGGCGCAACCCCTGCACGACCGCATTGTACTGCTGGTCGTAGGGAATGCCCTCGCGGTCGTAGCCCGTGAAGACTCGCACCAGGTTCGAGCCCAGATCATGCGCCAAGCGCGCCACTTCTCCCAGATAGGCGGCTTGAATTTCCACTTGGGGAATGCCGGGTTTGTCCATCCCCGCGGAAAAATCCGTGTAGGCCGCCAGGGCTACGAGTTTCAGCCCAAGTTGGTCAATCCTGGCACGCAGCCGTTGCCGTGCTGCCTCATCATAATCGAGGGGCGAAAGGTGCGGCCGTTTGCACATGATTTCGACACCGTCGTAGCCCAGCTCTTTAGCTTTGACCAGGAACTCGTCCACCGTGAGGACCGCTTGGCCGCGCCACACCCCGGCATAGCTAACCGAATGCAAACAGGTTTTGACTTTGAAATCCTTGGGATTGCCGGTGGGTACATCCTGCGCTTGCGCGGAAAGCATCCATCCCGCGCCGGCCAGGAACAAACCTGCGCAAATTTTCAAGGTGGATTTTCGCATGTTAGCCCCTTTCTCTCACCATTTCGGTTGCCGACGTAGCGGCGGGTTTACCCCGCCATTTCCGAATTGTTTTCAATGCCGGATGGCGGCGTAAAGCCGCCGCTACGTCCCTTTTCATCAGCCTGGCCCGGGACCCTTCGCCTGGAAAATGGAATCACGGCCTGATGGAGACGCCGAGGCATGGCCGGGATTTAGACAATGTCCTCGGCCTTCGGGTCCCAACGCACCGCCCGTTGCTTGTGATAAGAACTGATCGACATCTGGCAGGCGATGGCGGAGCGGTAACCGATTTCGAATGGGCAGTTGGGTTTTTGCCGGCTGCGCATGCAATCGAAGAAGTTCTGCATATGTGTATCGGTGGCCTCGAAGTAACCCCGCGGCTGTCCCCCCTGCACCGGAACCGAAGAGAGGGTTTCGACTCCACGGCCCCCCCCACCCTCGGGCAGGAAGCGCACCTGGTCACCTTCATTGCGCGCGATCATTCCCTTTGTGCCCAGCAGCATGTCGTGGCCTTCGCCGTAGAAATCGTTTCCAAACATGGAATTCCACGTGAACAGGATATTCCCTTGCAGCATGGAGACGTCGATGGTGTCCGGCACCTGCATCTTGGGGGAGAGGAGGTTGGCGCCGGTCATGGTGACGCTGTCGGGAATCTTGAAATCCATCAGCTTGTACCAGAAGCCCACTTGGTGGACCATGTTCTCGTACACGTTGCTGCCGTCGTAATCCCAGAAGAAGCGCCAATTGATGTACCGCTGCGGGTCAAAGGGATAGGAGGTCGCCTCGCCCTCGAAGGCCTTCCAATCCACATGCTCCGGATTGCAATCCGCGGGGATGGGGCGCGTCCACCCGCCGTGCCGTGCATCGCGATAGTGATGAGTGTGCAGAGCGCTGATGACGCCCATCTTTTCCGGGGTGGCCATTTCTCGAATCCGGTTCAGGCCCGGACTGCTGGTCGCCTGGATCCCCACCTGAACCACGCGGTCCGACTTCTCGAAAGCCTTCTTCATGCGCCGCGCGTGGTCGGGATTGAAGGCCATGGTCTTTTCCTGGTAAACGTCTTTCCCCGCTTCGATGGCGGGAACAAAATGCAAAGCATGCAGGTGCTGAGGTGTGGCGATCAGGACCGCGTCAATGGATTTGTCGTCGAGCAACTCCCGGAAATCTTTATAGGTTTTGATGGATGGAACGATCGCCTTCCCCTGGTCGAGGCGTCGCGTGTAGACATCCGCCACTCCCACCGCTTCCACGTTGGGGCATTTAATGGCGGCATGGAAGATCTCCTGGCCGCGGTCGCCCCCGCCGATCAAGCCAATGCGGATGCGATCGTTGGCTCCCAGAATACGGCTGGAGGAGAAAAATCCGGAAGCCATCAGGGCTGCCGAACCACCTACCGTTTGCTTCATAAAAGTGCGCCGACTTGACATGGAATTACTCCTTTTCTCGAATGGAAATATAATCTGGTTGGGTGATGAATCTAAAATCACTTGGTTATACGAACGGGGCGTCGCCTAAGACCGGTGGTCCCGCAAATTGGAGCCAAGGCTCAGACCCCACCTATCCTGAAATGGGGCCGCCATTTCGAGGTGCGCACAGGGTTCTGAAGAGTCTCACACGCTCCATGAGGGTCCAGACCTTGGGCTCTTGGCCATCTTGGACTCTATCACTGCGAGATGGGGAGTCAAGAGGAAATTTCAAATTCCAACATGGAAATTTTACGATGTGAAATCAGCGAAGGCGATTATGGTGATGTGGCATTTTGCCGCATTCGGCCGCCATAGCCGATTCCACCTCCGAAAGGCAGTTGCGATGAGACGCGCTCGCAACCTATGATGGTGGATGAAGGAGCCATGGGACTTGAAAAAAGCGTTGATGCTGGGCGTTGCCTCTCTTGTCCTGGCGCTGTTTTCCGGCGCGGTCGGGGTTAGTCAGCAGCCTTTGTCCGATCCTAAGGCGCTCTTTGAGGAAGCGCAGCGCGCCTTGCGTGCTCATGACTACCCGAAGGCCGAGCAAGGCTTCCGCGCGGTCCTCCGAATCGACCCGCGTTCGGCTCCAGCCTATGCCAATCTCGGCGTGGTGTACATGCGCGAGAGCGAGTACGGCCGGGCCCTCGAGGCTTTCCAGAATGCCAAGCGGCTCGCCCCCCAGGTGGCCGGGCTGGATCTGAACCTTGGTCTAGCCTATTACCACCAAAACGATTTTGCGGAAGCCATTCCGCCCTTCACGCGAGTTCTCCACTCCGATCCCGAGCAGGCGCAGGCGCGCTATTTGCTCGGCATGAGCTACTTCCTGACCGACGATTTCGCCCGCACGGCGGCGACCCTCGCCCCACTCTTCGACCGTCAAAAGAGCAATTTGGATTACTTATATGTGCTCGGCATCGCCTATGCCAAGCTCCAGCGCCCCGAGGACTCCGCCCGGACCTTCGAGCAGATGGTCCGCGCGGGCGGTGACTCGCCGCAACTGCACCTGCTCATGGGCAAGGCTCACCTCGACCTCCTGGAAATATCTCTAGCCCAGAGCGAGCTGGAGAAAGCCCTGGCCCTTGACCCCCGGTTGCACTTTGCCCACTACAACCTGGGCGTGGTTTACCAGAAGCAAGGCAAGCTGGATCAAGCGGCGGCGCAGTACAAAGAGGAAATGTTGCTCACTCCCGATGACCCGGGGAGCGCCGAGAATCTGGGCCTGCTGTACCTCGAACAGGGTGATCCCGATAAGGCCCTGGCGACGCTTCGGGAAGCGCTCAAGATCGATCCCCAGCTCTACAAATCGCTGGATGGGAGGGGCAAGGCGTATCTGCTCAAGGGCCAGCCCGAGCGAGCCATACCCTACTTCCAGCGTGCCTTGGCCATAGCCCCGGACAGCGCCAAGCTGCATTTCCAACTAGGCCAGGCTTACCTGAAAACCGGCCAGCGCGAGAAAGCGCAGAAGGAAATCAGCGAGGCGGGGCGCTTGCAGGCCGAAGCTCGGAAGAAGTTCGAAGAAACGGTTTCCGGAAAGTTACCCGCCCCGCAAGCTCCAAATGAGAACCAGTGAGCGATAGGGGGTCAACGCTCACCGGAATCGGGTCGTGTCCGAGATTGGCGGAATGATTTGGAAATAGAGGTTCGCACTTTCCATTCGGGCCACGGATCAACACGGATCAGCACGGATAAATCCTCTGTTTTGATCCGCGCGAATCGGCGCTAATCCGGGGCGTTGAATATTTTCACCCCCTCATTCGAAAAAAAGGCGAGTGAGTTACAGATGCCGAAAAAGACGTTTTCTCGGGACGCAGAAATCAAGCCCGATGTCTGCGCCACCCCGAATTTTGGGGCACGAACCGGTGGGCGAGGTGGTGGCCGTGGCGCCGGACGTCACCAGCAGAAAACTCGGCGACCGGCCGAGCAAAAGGGAGGCGACCCTCTAAGATGGCGGTCAGCGGCGGCCACCATCAAGGCAACAGCAAGAAAACAAGGTTATGTTGTCGAACTCCCGGATTGCTTGATTGCCGCAGTCGCCGTGCGGCTGAACCAGCCACTTGTCATCGGCAATACCGATGATTTCGTGACGATTCAAAAAACCGGCATCAATCTCACCATCGAAAACTGGCGATAACTCCTCCGTGGCACTATTCCTCCCCGGCGGCGGCACGCATGGGGATCGATTCCTCGCTCTCGATGAGATGTCTGACCCAGGCGGAGGCACGGGCAATGCCACTGTATACCGCTTTAATCCTGCGCTGCCGAGCCAGCTTTGCCTTGCTCCGGCGCTGGCGCTCCGCCATGGACCGCATGGTCAGCATGTGTACGTAATACGCCTCCACGTTGGCGCTCAGGCTCCCCTGAAGGGCCTTCTGGGTTTTCGTGAGCTGGTAGTCGTCGTATACCCTAAGTGTTAAGTTCCCAAGGTTCTCCCAGAACACCCACAGGAAAAAAAGAACGACAGCGAACTCCGGGCATGGTAACAACATCAAGCCAGCGGCGACCCCTATGCCTATTCTCAATTGGTTCCCTCCTCCATTTCCCGGCGAATCTCTTTCACGTGCACACCGGCGTCCTGGCGGTGGCGAGCGACTATCCAAGCTCGTCCCTGGCCTGGCCCTCGGCAGGCGCTGGCCGGCTAGAAAATGGCCACGGCGAGAGCGCACACAATCAACTGCTGCACTGATTCGCCAAACCTGCGCTTATAAGATGGCACGCACTGCTGTTGGCCAGCGTGGAGGAGACAGTCTGTTTATGATGAATTTTAAGTATATCCTGCTAAGGGGGGATGAATCAAGGAGAATTTTTTAGCGCCCGGGGCCGGAGAGTCCGCCAACTTCGCAAGAAGTGATTAGGAGTGTCAACCGGGGAGGACTACTCAAGTTCCTCGGTCCAAACCAAAAAGTACCGGTATAACCCCTCGCGGAAAGGAGTGACTCGAAACCACAACCGGCAGCGCACTTCGCGCTGGCGCGAAACCAAATAGACGGTTCGTTCTTCCGAGATGGTATCCGGCATAAATCACCTCCGCCCAACTATCCTCGGCAAATTACACCCCCATTATTAGCATGTAGGCGACCAAACCAACGATTTGGGCCGACGAAATAAGTGATTAGTAATCTATGATTATGAGGGGGTTATAATCATCGGCGGCCCTACCCGTTCCAAATCGAAACGCAATGTACCAATTTAGGGCGTCACGGGGAGACAAAGACTGCCCACAATCGGTTTCGGCCGCGCATCACGATCCGCGTTCTCGCCCCGGAGCCGAGTCCATAACCCAGCCGTCCGCGGACGTAGGGCCGAACAGCGTTCGGCCAAGGCCCAGCGCCGCTGGGCCCTACGCTGCGGTTTGGACGCTCACCGGAATCGCCCCGCCTTGATGATGCCACGCCCTTCCTGGATGGTCAGGAACTGATCTGCCTCGACGCTCCCCGTCTGCTCGACTATGCCGCTGGGCCACCGGACTTCCATCTGCTCCACTTTCTTTGCCGGCCCGAGGCCGAAATGTTGCCGGAGGTCGCTTTGGGAAATATAGCTTGAGGCACTGAGCACCTCACGGATCTGCCGCCGCCCCCCCGCCGTCACCGCCACGCGGGCCCCGATGGCGGAGCGGTTCGAGCGCGTGCCGAGAAGCTTGACGGAGAGCCAGTGATTCCCGCTGCGGTTCTCGTTGTGCAGCAGGGAAGGCGGTTCACTCTGGTTCATGATCAGGACATCGATGTTCCCGTCGTTGTCGAAATCGCCGAAAGCACAGCCGCGGCTGGAATGGGGCTCGAGGACGGCGCGGCCGCAGAGATCGGAGACCTCCTCAAAGCTCCCGTTCCCCAGGTTGCGATAGACCACGCGCTGAGATTTGAACTTGTATTCCGGGTAGACCTTCTCAACTTCGGGGTAAACGGTTCCCGTGACATGGAAGAGGTCGAGCCAGCCGTCATTATCCAGATCGACGAAACCGGTTCCCCAGCAGACGTACCGCGTGTTGACGGCGAGGCCGGCGGCGGAGGTCAGGTCATCGAAGAACTCACCCTTCAGGTTGCGATAGATAATCGGAGTGTCGTCGCTGAAATGGGTCACAAAAAGGTCGAGATAGCCATCGCCGTCGTAATCTCCCACGGCGACCCCCATGTTGGCTTGTTCCTGGCCGTCGCCGTTCACCGCCACGCCGGATTCCATGGCGCATTCGGTGAAGGTCCCGTCATGATTATTGCGAAACAGAAGGTTTGGAGATGAGTCGCAGGCCACGAAGAGGTCCGGCCAGCCGTCGTTATTGTAATCAAAGGCCAGTGCGGTCAACCCGTAGCGCCCGCCCGGCTTCAAGAGACCGGCTTTCTCGGTGACCTCGGTAAATGTTCCGTCGCCGTTGTTATGGTAGAGCGAGCAGAATTCCTTCCTCAGGCCCAGCGGTCCGCAGTTGACGGACACGCTTTTGTACATACAATACCGGTTGGCGCCGCCCACCGGAGTGGTGGCCAAATCCATGTCAATGTAGCGCGAGACCAATAAATCCAGGCGCCCGTCGCAGTCGTAATCGACAAAGGTGCACCCGGTGCCATAGCGCGTGGCCTTTTGCTCGAGCCCCGCCTTGGCGGTCGCGTCGGTAAACGTCCCGTCGCCGTTGTTGTGATACAAAACGTTCTTGCCGAAGTAGGTCAGGAACAGGTCATCGTTCCCGTCGTTATCGTAGTCTCCGATGCACACGCCGTAGCCCCAGCCGGTGTGGCGGATCCCCGCTTTCTCGGTCACGTCGGTGAAGGTGCCGTCGCGATTGTTGTGATAAAGGTGGTTGGTGGGTTCTTGAGCCGCGGGGAACCCCTCGTGCTTGGTGCCGTTCACGAGGAAAATATCCAGCCAGCCATCCTGATCGTAGTCGTAGAAGGCGATGCCGCCGCTGTTGGCCTCCACGATGTATTTTTTTGTGGTCTCGTCGCCGGAAATGAGGGGAGTGGCAAGGCCCGCGCGCGGCGCGACGTCCGTGAAAGTCACGGGAAAAGGCTGGCCGGAAAATTTCGGCCGGGGGGCCGCCCGAACGCCGCGCGTGGCCATGCCCTGCGCGGCCAAGCGCAAGGGGTTGGCGAAAAGCGCTCCCGCGGAGCCCAGGGTCTTGAGGAAATTTCGACGAGTCACTGATCTCATGAAAATGGCGGTACGAAAAACGCCACACCGCGGATAACCACCCCGGCGCTCGGCGCGCCACCCCTCCTGAATCAGGAGGGGAGCCTTTAAGAACTCCCCTCCTCAGTTGAGGAGGGGTGGCGCGCCGAGCGCCGGGGTGGTGCCGTACAGGGTGGTGCCGTACGGGGTGATGCCCTATTCCGGCGGCTCCGCCGTTTGCGGACGGGAGATATCACCGAGAATCCCGGTACGAATCGCCAGGCTGGCGCGCTGCTGTTCTTCAAAGAGCTGGCGGTAGAGCGCCAGTTCCTTTTGGGCTTCCGCGTCGCGCCCCACGCGCCGATAAGCAAACGACAGTTGGTAGTGCGCCACGGGGTCGCCCGGGGTGAGTTTCACGGCCTTTTCCAGCGGCGCTACCGCCTCCGCCGCGCGGCCGGCCGAGACCAGTGACTTGCCCAGTCCGACGAGCGCCGAGGCGAAATTGGGTTCGCTCGCCACGGCGCGCCTGAAGTGCTCGATGGCGTCGTTCCAATTGCGAGCTTCCCGCGCCATCTCTCCGAGCTCGTATTCCGAGGCTGGGTCCCCCGGGCTAAGCTGCAACTCTTCCTCGAATTCCCGGCGCGCCGCGTCCAAAGTGCTGGGGCTGCGCTCGCCAGCCAGCAGCAAGCGTCCGATACGATCGTGAATTCCCGGCAGGCGGGGAGCCAGGGTAAGCACCTTGCGATATTCCTCGATGGCGTCCGTGAACTTCTCCTGAATTTCCAGAACCTCGGCGTTGAGCTGGTGCGCCTGGTAGGAGCCCGGGGCGACCTGCAACAGGTGCTGCGAGGCGCGGGTGGAGAGGTCTGAAAAAATGTGAGTGCTCAGGTAAAGTACATCCGGATCGTTCGGGAAGTCACGGTTCAGCCCTTCGAGAAAGGGGACGGCTGCGTAGGGTTCATTCGTCCCCATCGCGCACCGCGTGCCATCCAGCCCCATGATGCGGCGCAGCGGCTGATCGCTCACGTTGGGGTAATCCTTGGCGAGAAGCGGCAACGCGCCTATGCAGTCGCCACTCTCGGCCAGGCTGACCGCCAGGATATGGTGGGTGGAGGCGAGCGCGGGTTTCAGCTTGAGGGCCTTGCGGCAGGGAGCGATGGCGTCCTGAGGCCGTCCGGCGGAATAATCGGCCACGCACAAGTCCGCCTGGTACTCAGGAACGTCCGGGGCCAGCGCCGTGAGCTTTTCCAGGGCGGGGATGGCCGCCGCGTAATCACCTTTGCGGAGAGCCGCCATCGCCGCGTTGACGATCGCATTGGCGTCGGAACGCGCAGCAGGCGTGGAGGGAGAGGATGTTTCCGGTGCTTGCCCCCCTGCCGCCAGCGTAGCGCCGCCCTTGAGGGCGGCATGTGCCGGGAACGTAGCGCCGCCCTTTAGGGCGGCACGTGCCGGGCTAAAGCCCGGCGCTACACCCAAAGCTAGGGTCGCACCGAGGATTGTCGTCATGAAAACCGTTGTGAAGAGCTTTGGCCGCATGGTGTTACAGATAGAAGTCTAACCCACCGCCTTCGTCACGCAAACGGATTTATTGCGGTGGCTTACGGACAAGCACCACGGTGGAGCGTGGTCCAACACAGTAATTCAGGCTTTGGAGGCCTTGCTCCGTCTCCGGCTCACAGAAGTCTTGAGGGCTGGGAAGGCTCGTGTCCACCACGCGGAACCACTCGTGCGGCTTTCCCTCTTGGACCACGAAGGTTAAAGCCTGCCAGTAGGCGTTGACCATCACATAGATGTCGTTGTCATTCTGGGAGGCGCCGTGCAGACACCAGGCCAATGTGTGCGAGTCAAAGGCGAGGTCGGGCGCTTCGCCCACTCCATACCAGCGCACGTCATCGCGCCAGAACCGGCTGCGTCCGAGAGAGGGGTGAGATTTGCGGAAGGCAATCAGGTTTTTGAAGAAGCGAAAGATGTCGCGGTTCTTGTCGAGGAGGTCCCAGTCGAGCCAGGTAGTTTCATTATCTTGATTATAGGGATTATTGTTGCCCTTCTGCGTATTCATGAATTCATCCCCGGCGGTGAACATGGGAGTGCCATTGGAGAGAAACAGGAGGCAGCAGAAGTTTTTCACCTGGCGCTTGCGGAGGACCAGGACTTCCGGCGGGACCTTTTCGTCGCCCTCCCAACCGCAATTCCAGCTCAGGTTGTAATCCGATCCGTTGGTATTGTTGTGGCCGTTTGCTTCGTTGTGCCTCCGGTTGTAGGAGACGAGATCGTAGAGGCAGAAGCCGTCGTGGCAAGTGATGAAGTTCACGCTCTGATAGGCGTGGTAGGCGTTCATGATGTCGTCGGGGAACAGGTCGCTGCTGCCGTAGATGCGGGTCATGGCGGCGGGAACCATTCCCGGGTCGCCTTTGACAAAGGCCCGCAAATCATCGCGGAACTTGCCGTTCCACTGCAACCAGGGGAGGCCCGGGAAGCTTCGCCCCAACTCGTAGCTGGAGAGGTCCCAGGCTTCCGCAATCAGGCGGCCTCCTGCCATTGCCGAAAAATCGCCGATTTCCGCAATCACCGGAGGATCGTAGAGATTAATCGAGCCGTCTTCATTGCGGGTGAAAATCGAGGCCAAGTCAAAGCGGAATCCGTCCACGTGCATTTCATTGGCCCAGAAATTCAAGCTGTCGACGATCATCTTGCGGACGTAACGGTTCGCGCAGTTCAGGATGTTTCCTGCCCCGGTGTCATTGCGATAGTGGGTTCCGTCGGGCTCCAGGAGGTAATAGGTTTCATTATCAATCCCCCGGTAGCTGTAGGTGGGACCCGTCTCGTCTCCTTCCGCCGTGTGGTTATAAACGGCATCGAGGATCACTTCAATCTCCGCCGCGTGCAGGGCCTTGACCATGTCCCGGAATTCATTGCAGACCCCTTCCGAGGATTGGCCCACCGCATATTCGTGATGGGGAGAGAAGAAATTCAGCGGCATATATCCCCAGTAACTGCCTTCCTGGGGATCCTGCTGGAACACCGGGAGCAACTCGATCGCGGTGATTCCCAGTTCCTTCAAGTAGGGGATCTTCTGGATCAGTCCCGCGTAAGTCCCCCTTTGTTCGGTGGGCACGCCGGAGTTCGCCCGCCTCGTGAAGCCTCGGACGTGCATTTCGTAGATGACGGTATCCGACGTATGGACGGGCCGCCGATCCCCGGTCCAATCGAACCCGCGGTTGGGGACGATCACCCCGAGGGGCGCCCGGCCGGCGTCGCTCCCCGGAATCCGCGCCGCCTCACGGCTGAAGTTCGGGGGGCGGAACAAGGCTCCGGCATAGGGGTCAAAGTGGATCTTCGCGTCGTCGAAACGGTGGCCGGTTCCCGGCTCATTGCCGCCGGCCACCCGGTAAGCATAATATCGCGCGCCGGGCATGGCGGCGGCTTTCAATCGGCAGTGCCATACCCGCCCGGATTTATTGAGAAGGGGATTGAACCGGTACTCATGGAGCGGCTGGAAGTAGTCGTGGGATGAGTACAGGAGGAGCGTAAGGTCGGTGGCGTCTTTAGAATAAAGGGCAAAGTTGAACGCTTGCTCGGGCTCGATCCAGGTCACCCCGAGCGGAGCGGGCGAACCTTCTATTGAGTACCATTCGTCCATACCGTCTTCCTCGCTTGCCACTAGTGTCCTGAGTCAGAAGTTCGATGATTATTCGAGAACCCCCTCACCCCCGGACCCTCTCCCCCAAGGGGGCGAGGGGAGAGTGGAACTTACTCCCTCGCCCCCTTGGGGGAGAGGGTGGACCGCCCCCGGCGCTTTCTCCAGCCGGGGCGGGACGGGTGAGGGGGTCGCCCTGCAACAAATAGAAGGGGCGACTTTGATCGCGAACTTCTGACTCCGGACACTAGCAAGAAAGGGTCATTTCACTTCGCCGGCCCACCAGAGCCTCATTCCGATGTCGGGATCCATCCGCAGAGGATAGCCCTCGGGAAGCCGCGGATGATGGAACGGGTCCAAATAGAGGTTGCGCGCCAGCTCCCGGCCGTCGGGTGCGCGTAACCGCAACGCGACGCAAAGCCAGGAGCATGCCCACGGCCGCGAGCGCCACGTTAGATATGACCCATCGATTGCAAGTCATTTGCGAATCACCTCGTGGTTCGGAATCACTGCCCGTCTAGGGATGAGGGCGAAGGTCATCCAGGCTGGGCAGCGTGTCCCCCTCCTTGAAGCCACGGAACACGCCATTCAAGCGGTTCTGTAAATGGGACCAGTACGCGTATTCCAAATCCCACCGGCCGAGCTCGAATGCCAGGCGGTAATGGGTGTATTCGTCAAGCCAGCCTGCGCGGTAAAGCTCGCGCGTCATGGTGAGCATATCCAGCATATCGGCGATGAGGCTGTGATCCTGCGAGGTGATTTGCCGCGACAGGGCGCTGATATCGGCGCGTTTGGGGTTCTTGCCGGCGCTCTCAAAAGCGTCCGCGATTTCCCCCGCATAAAGGTACTTCATCCCGATGTAATCCAGCATGCGCGCGGCCACCAGCAGGCTGGGAAGCGAGTAGGTGTCCTGGGTAGAGGCCAGCGCGCGTTGCAGCCGCTCCTGGGCATCCTCCGCCTGCAACCGCGCCTCGCGCAGCTCCGCGCGGCCGCTTTTGATGCGCGTAAGCGGCGCAGGGGCCAAGGGATCTGCCCAGAATTGCCCGATCGTTCCCCCTCCCAGAGTTTTCTTCAGCGTCGCTTCCGCCCCGCTCAGCTTGTCGAGTGCGAAGGCAACGTCGGCCGCGGCATTCGCGGGATACATCTGGGTGGAGTAGTCGGAGAAGAATTGCTTTTCGTTGACCGGCGGCGTTTGCCATGCCGCCACGGCTCCATAGGCCATGGCGGGCAGGCTCTGCCGGTAGAGCATTTGGCTCGAGTCGGTCCAGCCGGTATTCATCTCTCCCAGCGCGCCGTATTTGCGGCCGTCCCGGACTAGGCCATCGATGTTGGCGAAGGTATAGTAGAAATCGGGAGCAAATTCATTATAGCAATCGATGCCGGGCGCGACGACCTGCTGAATGTGCTCGCGCGCGAACGGTTCGACAAATGCGGTGTAATCCGGTTGGGGGCGATAGGTCCAGGGCACCGCGATCACGCTCTTGGGCAACTGCGCGAACAGGGTAGGGTATTTTTCGAAGGTATGCGCGCCGCTATGGACATCCGCCCAGAACATGGGGCGCTTGCCCGCCTTTTCGACCCACGCGAAGGTCTGCTTCAACCGGTCGATCCATAAACTCCCCGGGTCCACGCCCCCCAAAAGGACCCCCGCGCGCTCCAATTCCCAGGGCTCATCGAACCCGATGTGCATCCAGGGGCTGGGGAACAAAGCCCCGATCTGCTGGACCCAGTCGGCCACGAACGCCGCCGTGCGTTCATTGCGCGGATGGATCTCGCCGCTGTGGGGAGTGAGGGAAAGATCGGCGTAGCGCTCAACCCGGAAGACGTCGTGCAGATGACCGTATAACTCGGCGGTGGGAACCACGTCCACATGCCGCGCGCGCGCGTAGTCAATGATCCGCCGCACCTGTTCCTGGCTGTAACGCCCATCGGGGTTCACCAATTCATAGCCGCGCAGCTCGATGCTCGCTTCCGAGTAAAAATAATATTGGTTGTTCTTCCAGCGCGCCAGGAAGTCGATTTGACGCTTGATTTCATTCTCCGTGGGCAGCGGCCCGTGGCTCAGGTCCATCATGAACCCGCGATAGGCCATCGCCGGCCAGTCGTGGATGGACACCTCCGGCAGGGACGCATCCCCGCCGTCACCTTCCACCAACTGGCGCATCGTCTGAACCCCGTAATAGACGCCCGCCGAGGATCGCGCGCGAATCTCCGCGCCCCGCGGGTCGACCCGGATCTCGTAGGCTTCGCGGGAGTCGGGGCCAGCGTGGTCATCTGGTCCGGGCAGGGCATCGACGGCGCCGGTGCGCACGAGCGTGATCACCGGCCCCGCGGGATTACCTGTCGCCACGGCAATCGTCGTCCCGGCACGCCGCGACAAGATGGACGACAACTCCGCCGCGGCAAATTGGTCCTCGGGACTGAAGTCGGAACCGGCCTTGATGGATAAGCCTCGCAGCGCTAGCCGTCCTGCACCATATTGGATCTGCTGCGGCTGGGGTAGGAGGGGTTGGTGCTCAGCCTGCAGAGTTAAGGCGTTAACGCCCAAGACCCATACCAGAAGAGCGTGGCGCATCATAGATTTTCTCCTTGGGGTGCAATTGGTGGCAAAGAGACCATCTGACCGGCGGATTGTAATTGAGAATCTGCCCGTCAACAATATTAATGTTATTGCAGGCGACTGACGAATTGGTTTAGCGTAAATCTATGAATGAAGGACAGTCCTATTCCTCGAATATTGAAATCGTCTCCAATTTTTGTCCCATGGATTTTGACCCGGATGGGAAACTTAAGAAAAGCATGTGGGGAAACGCGACCCCCATCCGGTTTGACCATGATTGGTTGGGGCTGAAGCGTTTTCCAGAGTTGGAAACCCGGGTCGCCAGCCTCTGGACTCCAGAGAACTTTTATTTTGCCTTTTGGTGCCGCTACATCGAATTGAACACTTTCGCGGGAGAGGACTCGAGGCCGGAAAAGTATGGTCTGTGGGATCGCGATGTGGTGGAGGTTTTCCTGAACCCCCTGCCTGAGCGGCAGCGTCACTATTACGAATTCGAAGTTGCACCTGACAATAAGTGGGTTGACCTCGAGATCAACTTGGACACCGACCTGGTTTTCGACCACACCTGGAATTCTCACTTCCGGCATCGGACCCATCTTGATGAGGCGGCACGTCTTTGGACCTGTGAAATGCGGATCCCCGCTCAATCAGTGGGTGTTCCCTCAATCCATTCTGGTTGGCATTGTCGCATCAACTTCTACCGCTGTGACGGTCTTGGCGATGATTCGGTGCGACGCTTTCTGGCGTGGAGTCCAACTCTGAGCGATAAGCCGACGGATTTTTTCCACGTTCCATCCCGATTTGGGGTTATCCGGTTCATAGGAAATCCCGGCTGAGCACTAAGCCAGGAAAATAATGCAAACCGGGGTGCCCACCGGAGTGTATAGGCCGGTAAAGGTGAGCGCACCCGTCTTCCGATTGACGCGAAAAGTGGTGAGGGCGTCGGCTCGCTGGTTGCACGAGTAGAGGAAATTCCCCGTAGGATCGATGTTAAAACTGCACGGATAGTCCCCGCGCGTCCATTCTTCGCCGGCAGATGTGAGCGCTCCTGTAGCGCTGATGGAAAACCACGCAAGGCTGTCGTGCAGGCGGTTGGCGGCATAAAGGAATTTGCCGTCCGAAGAGACCAGGACCTCCGAAGCAAAATTCGTGCCGGCGAAGCCCCGGGGCAAGCTGGAAATCGTCTGTTTCGCGCTCAGCCGGCCGTTTGTCGAGTCATAGTCGAACGTGACGAGCGTGGAAGCCTCCTCTTGCAGGGAATAGAGCCAGCGGCCGTTGGGATGAAAGGTGAAGTGCCGCGGCCCGTCTCCCGGAGGCAAGGCGACCGAAGGAGGATCCTTAGGGATGAGCCTCCCTTTCTCGGCGTCGAACTTCCAAACGAAGATCCGGTCGAGCCCCAGGTCGGCCGCAAATACAAAGCGGCCTGGCGGGTCGGCCTGGATCATATGGGCGTGTGGCGCGTCGTGCCCGCTGATGGCAAAGCTTCCGGCCGGCGCGCTGGCAGCGTGTTCCGGGCCAACCGTACCCTGATCGTGAACGACGTCCGTGGCGGGGCCCAACTCGCCGTTGGCGCGAAGGGGAAGCACGGCCACCGTTCCCCCGTCGTAGGAGGCGACCAGGACGAATTTGCCGGAAGGGTGGACACTCAGATGAGCGGGGCCGGCCCCTTCCGAGCTAACGGTATTGAGGAGAGTCAAATGCCCGGTGGCGCGATCGATGGTGTGGGCACTCACCGAACCGGAGTTTGCGCCTTGGAAGCTCGAGATCGCATTCGCCGAGTACAGGTGGGTGCGCGAGGGATCCAACGCCAGCCACGCCGGGTTGGCCTCGCTCCGAAACAGGCCGCGCGGTGCGAGAGTTCCAGTTGCCGGATCCATTTCAAACAGGTGGATACCCTGTCCGAAGCCAACTGCGCCGGCCGGGTCTTGGCGAGCACTGTAGGTTCCGACATAGGCTATAATTTTATGCGGGACGGAGTTGGCATGGCCTTGCCGCGCCCGGGCCAGCGCCGGTGAAGCCGCCCCTAAAGCAGCCGCCCCTTTCAGGAACTTGCGCCGCGAAGTCATTCCCATCGACGGGCAATCCGCCTCACGCTGTGACATTCAAACCCTCCTCATGACCTCCGCGTAGATCCCACACCAAGCTTTGGCGCCTCCTTCGAACCTCGCGAAGGATTATGGGGACGGAGATTCATCCATTCGCTAAATACCAGGCTGATATGATTCCAGCGGTGGGAGCGGATCTCCAGAGCGAAATCCGCTCTCCAGTTTCAGCAACCAACGCGTGAATCCATACCAGTACAGGTACTCCCGATCAAACTTCCCCAACGAAACGCCAAGCCGATAAGTCGTGAATTCGGCCAACCAGGCAACGCGGTAATCTTCACGCAGTTCCGTCACCGCATCCATCAGATCGCCCGCCGGAAAGTGAACCTCGCAACCGTTGCAGAAATCGTGCAAGATGGACTCCACTTGGCTACGGCTTGGGCGCGCCCCCATTTGTTGCCAGGCATCGGCCGTCTCGGCGGCATAAAGGTACTTCATCCCAGCGTAATCCAGCATCTGCGCCCCCAACTTCAAACTTGCCAGACTGTAGGGGTCACCCTTGAGGGCCAAGGCATGGTCCAGGTGTTCCTCAGCTTGCTCGGCGAGCAACCGGGCTTGCCGAAAGTCGTCGTGGCGGGCTTGGTATTTCTTGAGATTGTCGGGAGCGAAAGGGTCTGCCCACATCATGAGCATTGACTCTTCGCCGAAGACCTTTTCCAAATGAGTCTCGGCATCGTTCAGCTCTTCGAGGGCCGGCGCCACCTCGGCAGCCACCGCCGGGCGATAGACGATGCGGGCGTAGTCAGAGATAAATTGTTCGTGAGTTATGGGATTCGTCTGCCAGGATACTACAGGGCCATAGGCCATCCCTGCCAACGCCATCCGAAACAGGTCCTGATTATCGTCCGTCCAGAAGTTCATCATCAGCCCGCTGGCGCCGTATTTGCGGCCGGCCGCCATCAGACCGTCCGTAATGGTAAAGCTCAGGTTGAACTCGGGAAAGATCGAGAGACAGTCATGGATATAAGTGGACACAAACTGGGGGATGTGCCGTGCGGCCAGCGGCGCGAACCAGGGTGAGTAATCCTTCTCCAGAAAATCATGCCAGGGCACGGCAATAATGTCCTTGGGAAGGGCGGGGATAATCTCCGGGTGCTTTTGGAGAACGTTTTGTGTGTCCGCCCAGAACATTGCCGTTTTGCCATGTTGCTCGACCAGGCTGACCACTCGGGTCAACTGCTCGAGATAGAGTTTCCCGGATGAGACTCCTGTAAGCGCAGAAGATTTTTCAAGGTCGTAAGGCTCGTCGAAACCAATATGCATGAAGGGAGATGGAAACAAAGTTGCCAGTTGGTCCACCCAGTCGCTTATCAGGGGCATCACTCGAGGGTCGAGCGCGTTGAAATCCTGCCCGTGAGGGAGAACCGCCAGATCGGCGTAACGTTCAATCTTGAAGAGGTCGTGAAGGTGTCCGTAAAGTTCCACACAGGGAACCACATCCACATGGCGCTGGCGCGCGTAATCGATGATCCGGCTCACCTGCTCTTGGGTATAACGAGCCTTGGGACTCACCAGTGGATAGGCTTGCATCTCGATGCTGGTTTCCGAATAGAAATAGTACTGGTTGTTTTTCCACCGGGATAGGAAGTCGATCTGTCGCTTGATCTCCTCCTCGGTCGGCATTTGCCCATGGCTCATATCCACCATCGTTCCCCGGTAGGCGAGGGAGGGCCAATCGTGGATTTCAACTTCCGGAAGTGCTGCCTCGGCGCCCGATCCTTCGACGAGTTGAAGCAGGGTTTGAACGCCATAGAAAAGACCCGCCGAGGAATTTGCGCGAATCTCGGCGCCCTCAGAGGTAACCTTAATCGTATATGCCTCGCGCGAGTCGGGCCCCGGGTGCTCACCCGGCTGTGGGAGGTCCGGGCCAGAGCCGTTGCGTCTAAGCACAATCATGGGGTGTTGCCCCAGCGTCTCCGATACGCGGACCACAACATCGGCGCGGGACCCGAGCCCGGAGGCCAGTTCGCCTGTCGCAAACCGGTCCTGCGCCGTCTGATCCGTGGCAATGCCGATCTGCAAGCCTGAGACGGGAAGCCGACCCGACCCGTATCGGATCTCCTGAGGTCTTGGGAGCAAGGGATTATGCCCATCCTCGCAAAAGAGAGATGGGGTGAAAAGCAAGCACACTACAAGCATCGTTGATCGCATTGAATACATACGATTCTCTCCCGGGAGATTTGAAATCAGACCTTGGTCGCCGGGAACTCACGGTACTTTTGCGCCAGGGCGCGAATTTCATAGCTGAACTTGAGGAATTTTTTCTCCCAGCGCCGGGCTTCCGCCGGCGTGTACTTATAGAAACCTTGGGCGTTCGCCACGCCTTGCGCGCCGGACTCGACCACCTCGCGCATCAGCTTGGGAACTTCCGTGCTGCAAGCGAGGTCCGGGAATAAGTCGCGAATTACAGCGGCATAGGCGGGGATGCCTGTCAAATCCATGAAACGGAAGAGGCCGGCAAAGGTGATCCAATACCCATAGTCATTGCGGCACGCGCGATCAACGTCGGCCGGGGTGGCGCATCCGTTTTCGACCAGGTGGAAGGCTTCCCGCAACATGGCGTAGAAGATCCGGTTGCTTATGAAGCCCTGTACATCGCACCGCACCAGGGTGGGCTCTTTCTTCCAGTGCCGCGCCAATTTCATGACGCGCTCCGCGCCCTCGGGGTTGGTTTGATCCCCGCAGATGACTTCCATAAAGAGGTTGATGTGAGCGGGTTCGCCCCAATGAATACCCATGATGCGCTCGGGATGCTGGGCGCCGCGCTGCAACTCGGTTACGGGGAGCGCTGAGGTATTGCTTCCGATCAAAGTTTCCGGTAAAACCACGGCTTCCACGTTTCGGATCACCGCCTGCTTCACCGCAAGATCCTCGAGGGTCGACTCGAGCACAATCCCGCAGCCGCTCAGTGCTGAGAAGTCCTCCGACAGTTGGAGTTCCTCCATCGCCGCGCGGGGATCTCCGGAGAAAAGGCGCTCGTGTTTCATTTCGCGGAGTAGCGCCAGGATGCGGCGGCGCGTATCACGTCGCTGCGCCAGGTTCCGGGTGACGCCCACCACCCGGTGTCCGGCCGCCAGGAGACAGGTAATGATGCTTCTGCCCATCAGACCCAGGCCCACCACGCCGGCGGACACGGATTTCGGACGGTCCAGTCTGGAGTTTGCAGTTTTTGGGGAACCCGCAGATAGTCTCTTTGCCATGAGCTTATTCTCGTGAGGGAATGCGGGCAAGCCCTGCCCTTTCGGCCGTGGCCGACAGCGCGTCCTTATCGAGCGCCTGCATAACGCGTTCGTTCAGTTCGCCAACGTAACGCACCGTAGCGGGATCGGGAGTAAAGGCCGCGTTACGGCAGCGCGCGTTCGAAAGAAGTCCTCGTGCCTGCAAGAGTCGCTTTTCGCAGTAAAGAAATAATTCGAGGTTCTGTAAGGCAAAGACAAGTTGTGGCAGCAGCTTCTCATAAAGCTGGAAAGCCGCTGCGGACTTGTTCCCGACGCGCAGCTTAAAGGCAAGGTTAAGACCATCCGCCAAAGCCAAACCCGGCATGATCCCGCAAATTCCGAGGGGGATCAATTCCATCATATAGAGCCCACCCCAACCTTCCAGAATTCCTATTTTTCCCTCGGTGGCTTCCCGCATGGCGATCACCTTGGGGGCGAGCACGGCCTCCTCCAATTTAAGATAAAGAAAGTTGGGGCATTCGGCCATCAACCGCGTTACAAATCGCACATCCACCGTCATGCCGCCCGGGTTGAAATCCTGCACGAGGCAAGGGACGCCTGCGCCATTAATAATCAGCGTCAAGAACTCCAATAGGTCATCATTCGGCAGGGCAAACTGTCTGGGAATTGCCACCGAGATCAAATCTGCTCCATTTTCAACATGCGCGCGGGCCACACCCAGGGCCACCCGAGCTGATCCGTGATTGCTCTGCGCGATGACCTGAACGCGCCCGGCTGCTTGATCAACAGCAACTCGAACTACACGGATCCGCTCCTGATCCGAGAGTTTGTAGAATTCGCTCGCATAAGCAGGGAGGCAAATCGCCCCCACCCCGCTGGACACCGCGAATTCCACTAGCCCGCGCAGGGCCTCTTCATCGATCTCGTCATGTTCGTCGAAGGGCATGGGAATGATGGGAACCACGCCTGTGAGCGTTTTCACTTTGCTACCTTCCATAGAACTCCTCCTCCGTGATTGGGTCGATGGCAGGGCCTGGCAATAGTCATCCTCGGTGGCCGACTAAGCACTATTGACCGTTCGGCATCTGGTCCGGCAAGTCCAGATAGGCGCCCGAAAAGACCAAGCCTCTCTTGATGGGTAGCGTAATGCTCACTTGGTTCGACGAGCCGCTCTTCGTTTCGCTGTCGAGACTCGCGAAATAGCACCGAGTTTTTCCGCGCTCCTGGTTGCGTCGGGTTTTGAAAGGATACAGAACCTTCGGGACACCGTTGATCATGGCTGTCAAATACTCCGACTGGGGTGGTGTGTCGAGTTCCGATTGGGGTGCGGTTCTCCCTTCCGTCAGAACGTGATCGGAAACCCACTGGTTATTCTGTTCTACTGTTTCGTCTTTAAGTAACAGCACCAGGTAGGCTTTATCATACGCCCACGGATCGAGCGACCAGGCTGATTCGGGTGTCGAATTGGAGAGGTACTCATCGGCCTTTTTCGGAAATTCAAAACTCGCGCCAAGCGTGGTTGTATCGGGAGCGGAATTCAGGACGCTCCAGTTGCTGATATAACGGCGTGACTCCGCCACGCGCGCGTCCTCGGGCTGGAAGTTATGTTGGCCACCCGCCGCCGAGTCGGGGGCAATCCAGAGAATCCGCACTTGTTTGCCTGGAACCGTCACGCGCAGCTTGCCGCCCTGGGGATACGCGCCCTCCGAGGGGCCACGGAGAGTCATTCCTCCCGGGTACACTTCGTCCACGGCGAAGCGCGTGGATTTCAGCGCCTCCAAAGCCAGCGTCAGTTCGCCAACCTGCTCGACCGGCCCGGGGTTGATCAGGAAAACAAAGCCTCGGTCGCCTCGTATATGCGAATATCCCGTCAGAGACTCTGCGTCGCCTTGCAGGATGTCCCCGAAGTGCACCGAGCGCTCGAACAGCTTGTCGTTCTGTTTCAGATAATCCTTGTTGGTTTTTGCCCAGTCTTCCCAATGTTGGGTAAATTGAATCTCGCTATCGGGAATGTGGTCCGGAGCATCGTCAAAGGTCAACTGCCCCGCCAGGGCCAGCGCGCTTAGGAGGCCGTACCGAAACCCGGCGCGGTCATGGAGGTGGGTTTCCATGCCAAAGTGATTGACATTATTAAGCACGTGGTACCAGGGCCGCAGAAGGTTTTCGTGGGCCAAACCATAAAGGTAGGCACGGTTCATGTCGGCATACAGGCGGTCGATATGAATGTCCGGTTCGGTGGCCGGATTTGCGTCATAGCCACCGCCGTGGTGGCGACTGTCGGTGTACCGGCCATACTGAGGATTGTCCAGGCCGCTGTCTGCGCCGAGCATCAGCCCTGGCGCCGCTTCATGCATTTGCTGGGCAAACTGGATCATCCGTTGGCCCTGGGCATAGATCGAGTATTTCCCCGGCAAGTGTCCTTGCTCGGCCTCATCGCACGGCCAGACCGTCCAGAAATCAGCCCAGTGGAAACCGCGCAGATCGTATTTCCGAACCAATTCAACGATCTGGCGGAAATAGGTTTCCGCTTCCGGCGAAAGCTCGCACAGGGGGGGCTGCCAGTAAGGAGGCATGTACCCCCAACCGTAGTCGGAACCAAAATCGTTCCACCAGCCGGTGGCAATGTCGTATTTGTTAGCGAGATCAACCCAGCGCTTGGTTAGATCGGATGGCACGAGGAGCTCGATGTTCGTGGGTGTGTAACTGTCCATATAGTGGACACCCAGTTTGTGGGCCGTTGCGAAGAATCTCTCAGTCCACGCGGGGTCCTTCTGAAGCTCCTCCGTGCCCACCTTGGCGTCCCAGCCTTCCAGATAAATATCCGGAAATTGCTTCTGCACAGGGGTCACTTGCGTGTGGTACTCAATCACCCAGTCGCGAACGCCTCGGTCGAACCCCTCCACCTGTTCGCCGCGGTTGCGATAAACTCCCACCACGGCCTTATCGCTCTCGAAAGTACCGCCCGGCGCAACCGTGATGCCGGGATAGAACGTCATCGCATCACCCTTGTGGTCCCAATAGACGGTTTCGAGGCACTCAAAGAACCCGCCATTTTCCATGCGCGCCACCGGGTAGGTGAGTTCCGGCCCCGCAAATAGATCCAGCAAGCGTGGTAATCCCAGCGAAGAGACCATCACATCCAGAACTTGCAGGTCAGAATCGCCTTTGTTTTTGACGGTAAGCCACTTGTGATAGAAATGGTCCTGGCGCCGGAGCTCGTAGTAGACAGACAAATCCACCACCTCCGAGGTCAAATCCACACGCAGATGACTGACTTCCGGACTCGAGTTCGAGGTGTCTTGCCCCACCACCTTGAAATCGGAGGAAGACAACTCGCCCTTCGAGGTCCGAATCAGGAACGGTCGCGAGTTCGCGGTCGCGGCACTTTCGCCCGCTACCAGGTTTTTCACTAGCGATTCTTTAAGGCCGCCGGTGGTCGAGACTTCGAGTTGCATGAACCCGTTCGTGAGAACGGTGACGCCGTTGCGCGGCTTCTCGATGGCGCAGGCCACCTTCGACCACTGGCTCTCAGCGACAATCAGAGTTGGTGAGAGGGTGTCAGTCACAATGCGGGTAGGTTTCGTTTCCATCACGAGTGGTCCGGCGCGGTCGTAGGGGTTGTCGCTCGGCCATTCGTTGTAGTACGATTTTTCCCACTGTCCGCCTTCCCTGACATGAACAAGCCGCGGTCCAGGGTTTACCACCGTGTAGGGGGGGTCGCTGTAAGCTTCGAGCTCACAAACATAAATCCCCAATCGCTCCGGCATCCGCCGCGACTCCGGGTCGGGCGGCTCGGTAAATAAGATTCGTAACCGCGTCGTCACCACCGCGGAAAAGGTATAGCGTACGGAGGATGTCTCTTGTCCAACCACCTGGGCCTGGATATCCTTCCACTCGCCTTGGTCCCAGTACTGAAGGCGCGCCCATTCTTGAGTCCTGGCCATCACGGGTCCACGGACCATTCGGCCGTCGAGATAGCGCACCACCACGCTGGAAATCCGATGAGCTTCATGCCATTCGACGCCGATGTCGGCAGGAAGGTCCACCTCGCGCACTGCCCAGTAGCTGAGCAGGCTGCCGTCGTTGACCTTGGAAGGCTCGTGCTCGGGGACGACCGTAACTCCCGGCTCCCACGAGCGTGCTATACCTCCAAGGGCGGCCAGCGCCAGATCGTTCACGGGAGTACCCTGGCCTGCGCAGGGCAAGCAGAACGAGCACCAAATCGCCAGGACGAGTACCCTGCTCCCAGCGCGGTTTCGAGCGTCTTCTAAAAACTGAGTCATAGTCATAAAGGTCTCTCCCAGTCGTTCCTGGTGATTAGGGATCTCCGGAACGCGTGAAATTATGGACCCCTTAGAGCGTTGAGCGCTATCTGGACTTTCTACATTCCTGGCGAACAGCCACCGCGAGAGCCACTCACCGCAACCGCTCGAAGCGACAGCGCGGTTGATGCTAGCACGATTCGATTCTGAAAGGAACTGAGCGAACCTAGGGGGTCCAAGGGAATGAGACCCCCAGGGGAATGCAGGGGGAATGCAGTTGCGAAGTGTACATTGAATGTGGTACCGTCCCGCCCGTTGACCGTCGGCGAAACACAGGAGATTCGGGTCTCCTTGCGGCAAGTCAATGGACTTTTTCCAGATGAGGGGAGCCAAACATGTCAACCAAAGTAAGGTGGGGAGTCATCGGATCGGGCGGAATTGCCCGCCGCCGGACCATTCCCGAAGGCATCATTCCTGCCAAGAACGGCGAGCTGGTCGCGGTCTTCGACATCAATTCCCAAGTCAACGCCGAAGTCGCCCGGCAATTCAAATCCCAAGCCTCGGCCAGCATCGATGATCTGCTCGCCTCAGAAATTGACGCAGTCTACCTGGCTACCCCGGCCAATAGGCATCACGAACAGGTGCTGAGGTGTGCGCAGGCCCGGAAGCATGTTCTGTGTGAAAAACCCTTGGGGATGACAGTCGAAGAGAGCCACGAGATGATAGCTGCCTGCCAGCGCGCCGGTGTGCAATTAGGCTGCGGCTTCATGATGCGTTTTCAATCTCAGAATCAAAAGGCCTTGAAACTCATTCAGGAGGGGAAACTTGGCCAGCCGGTTTACGGCCGCGCCCAGCTTTCGTGCTGGTACCCGCCGATGCCCGGCGCCTGGCGGCAGGACCCGGCCCAGGGCGGCGGCGGTTCGCTCATGGACATGGGCGGCCACTGCATCGATTTGCTGGAGATGTTCTTCGGGGCAGTGAAGAGTGTCAGTTGCTTTACCAACCGGACAGTCCACCCGTATGCGTCCGAAGACAGCGCGGTGGCTACACTTTTCTTCGCAAATGGCGCCCTGGCAACCGTCGACACGTTCTTTTGTATTCCCGACGAAAGCAGCAAAAACGCCCTCGAGCTTTACGGTTCGCGTGGCAGCATTCTGGCCAAAGGGACGATCTCGCAGGCGAGCGCCGGAGAGATGGTCGCCTGTCTGGAGGAAGCCGACAAGGGTTATGATGCCCAGCAGGCTCGCGCCTCGGGCCGCGATGTGGAAATAACCCCTGATGCGGTGAATATCTACTGCGGGGAAATTGAGGAATTCAGTCAAGCTATTTTGGAGGGGCGCCCAACGACGATCAGCGGAGAGGTCGGCCTGCGAAGCCAGAAAATACTCGCCGCATGCTACGAGTCAGCACGAAGCAGAAAAGTCGTCGACGTCATCTAGAAACCCAGAGGGCATTCAAAGTGGGCGGCGGTTGCGGAGCGTAGCGATACAACCTTGCCCGTACGTTTGGTGGTTCAAATCATAGGAGGTCACAGGAATGGATCAGGCAAAACGAAAAGGAATTCTGGCGCGGGGTGGGCTGAGCCAGGCGTGGCAGGCGGAGCCCATGCTGGGCGGTTGGTACACGGAAGAGGAAATCGAGGCCGCGGTCAAGGCTATTCGCAGTTCCTTGGACCCGGCGGTCGGCTTCGGTTTTTTCTGCGACGAGATCGTGGAATTTGAGCAGAAGTTCGCCGAGTACATCGGCACGAGGTACGCCCTCTCGGTGACCTCCGCCGGCAGCGGCCTGGACGTGGCGGTGCACGCGCTGGATTTGGAGCCGGGCGATGAGGTGATCGTGCCGGCTATGAATTTCCGGGCGGCGCCCTACGCCGTCCTGGGCGTTGGCGCGAAGCTGGTCCTTTGCGACTCTGACGAGAGGACCCTCAACGCCGACCCGGCCGATGTGGAAGCCAAGATGACGCCGCGGACGCGAGCCATCCTGGTGACGCACATGAACGGCCTGTCGGCGCCGATGGCGGATTACTTGAAAATTGCCGAGCGGCACCCGCACCCCAAGTACGGACCGCCGAAGGTGATCGGCGACGCGGCGCGAGCGCTGGGCGGCGGCTATCAGGGTGGTAAAATCGGCAAGCAGGGCTGGATGACCGTCTTCAGCCTGCATACGATGAAGATGATGACCACCCTCGGTGAGGGCGGTATGATCACCACCGACGACCCGGACCTGATGCTGCGGCTGCGGGCGATCCGGCAGTGGGGAATCGCCGTGTCGGAGGACCTGGAGATTGCTCGCGGCAAGAAGGGGACCGGCGACATGGGCTGGGGCTCCAACTACAAGATGACCAAGATCCAGGCGGCAGTGGGGTTGGTGCAACTACGGCGGCTGGATGAGATGATCGCGCCACGCGTGGCCTTGGCGCACAAACGCACGGAGATGCTGAGGGACGTGCCGGAGCTGACGCTGCCGTTCGTACCGGCGGGATACGAGGCGGTCTACTACCTATACAACCTGCTGGTGCCGCGGGAGTGGGCAGGCGCGAAGCGCGATCAGCTCATGAAGCTGCTCCGGGAGGAGTACAAGGTGGATACTGTGGTGGCCAATCCGCCGGTATACCAGAACGATGCCTATGTTCGGCGCATGACCGAGGGGCAATGCTGCCCGCGGGCCGAGGAGCTTGGGGCGCGCCTCTTCAACCCGCCGATGCACCCACAGATGCCCGACGCGGATAACGAGTACATCTGCGCGGCGATCGCGGAGGCCGTGGATCGGGTGAAGGGCTGAGGCAGGCGGCGAGGGAGGGATTCGCGGCGACGTGTATCACCGTCGCCGCCTAACCGGCATTTCTCACCACGCGTGTGCACTTTTGGGGACCTGCCCGAAGGGCGGGGCTAAAATCCCGCCCTTCCAAACCCTGGTGAGAAATCCGAGCGGAAAGTCCCTTGCTATTCGGGGTTCACTGCGGGACGGGCTTCCGAAGCTCTTCCCAGATGGTAATGGCCAACGTGCTGGCGAGTACGAGTATCCCACCAAATATAGCCATAACAGTCAGCCGTTCTCCCAGCCAGATCGCTGCGATGGGCAGGCCGAAGAAAGTGATCAGGTAGTTGGACAGAGCGGCTTGAATGGCGTCCAATTGCTTCAGGGCTTTAAGAAAGAGCACCATGGAAAGGAAGTTGTGGAAGAAGGTCAGTGATGTCAAACCAATCCATGTGTGCCAGGTGAAGTGCGGAACCCGGGCAAAGACGTCCCTCTCCTGATGGAGAATCAGTGGAGTCATGATGATGAACATTGCCACATAAGTGTAGAAAAGCATCTCCATCGGCGAATAACGTTCCAACACCTTTTTCCCATAGGAGTTGTAAAAGGAACTACCCATGACTCCTGAAAAAATGAGCAGATTGCCGAGCAGATAGCCCTTCCCGAAATTCAAATTCCCGAGATTGAAATTAGAGCAGAGGAGCACGCCCAAGATAGCCAGACCGAAACTGACCCATCGGACGCCCGTCATCTTTTCACCCAACAAGAGATAAGCCAACAATGCGGTGCAGACAGGCAACGCCAACATCAGCAGGGCTGCGTTGCTGGCGAGCGACATGCGAGTTCCCCAAGTTATCAATACCTGTCCGGGGAAGACGCCAAACAGGGCCAGGATGAAGAAAAGAAGCACATCTCTCCAATCCCGCTTTCCGTGCGGCGGGGAGTTTTTTCTCTCGGCTCGAATGAGGGGATAAAGCATAATCGTGGCCAAGGTCATGGGCGCCCAGACGGTGAATAATGAGCCCACCTGGTCCTGAACCAGCTTGATACAGGTGAACTGCAAGGCCCACATCAGATTGCAGCTAAAAAGGAAAAGCCAGGATCGCACGAGTTACTCCTTGAATGAAGGGTCAACACGAACCCTTGGGGATGATGGTGTACCTAATGTAGTCCCGCGTAATATTTGACAATGGGATAATACACGGACCCCCTCACCCCCGAGCCCCTCTCCCCCAAGGGGGCGAGGGGGGAGTTGATTTTGCTGCCCTCGCCCCCTTGGGGGAGAGGGTGGCTCGACGAGGCGTTTTCATCAGCCGAGGCGAGACGGGTGAGGGGGTCTCGCCTTTTGTCAACTCTAAGATGGGACACGACACTAGAGATGGCTAAGGAATGGTATCTGGAGCCCCGTTGTGTACTGGATAGGCACTGATAAAGGCCGACGAGGCGAGGAACAATGCCACTGGATCGGGCGCAAAGAAAAATGCCTCCCTTCTATCCTTATGCCAACTCATGGCCCTTGCGCATCATGGCGCGCATATTTTCCTCCGGCACATCGCGGGGCACCATTTCGCCGCTGTCCAGCATGAACCCCGTGCCCTGGCGGCCGATGGCCATAATGCGCTCGACTTCCTCTTCCACCTGCGCCGGGGTTCCCCGCATCAGGACTTCAATGGGATCGATATTGCCCATGATGCAAGTTTTGCCGCGCGCCGCGCTGAACACGGCATTTAAGTCGGCGGCCGGTCCCACGCTGACAACATCCGGCTTCAGTTGACATTCCAGTTCGATATGCGGAATGGAAATTTCACTGTTGTGCAGGAACACCATCCCCCCGGCCTGCTGGCAAGCCTCGATCACTCTCCGGCAAGGCTCCGCGGCAAATGCTTCATACTGAGTTGCCGAGAGCAGACCGGAGAAGGCGTTACAGTCTCCCAGCCAGATGGCATCGGCGCCCGCCCGGATCTGCGCCACGCTCCAGCGCGATTGCAGGTCCACAAAGAAATCCATGGTGTCCCGAAGCAGCTCGGGATTGTCATACATGAGCAGCATAGGTGTTTCCAGCCCGAACAACAAGCCCGCGGAAGAATAGGGCGCGGCATTACTGCCGACGACGCAGACGGTATCACCGAACTCCGCCTTCAGCCGGCGCAGCGCCTCCAGCTTCATCGGCATACGCCCGTCGCGGGTGGGATCGGGCAGCTTCAGCGATTCTACCGTCTCCCGGGTGGCCGGAAGATAGTCGTGAGTAGCTCGCAGGATATTGCCCTCGCCGACGCAGCCCACTCCGATGACTTCGAATTCGATGCAGTCATCCAGTTGCAGCCAGGCCCAGTCGTAGTCGAACTCTCGGATTGCGGCGCTCCACACTTCCACCAGTTTGTCCGCGCTCGAGACGACCTCGTTGTACGTATACTTGCCGTACCATTTAACGTCGAACTCCTCACTCATCGTGAAAACCGGAATTCGCCGGGGCTTCTTCAACGCCACACAAGCCCGGATGTCGTCCATTACGCCTTGATATGCCATAATGTGCCGCCTGGTTGTTGGCTCTCGTCTTTAAGATTAGGTTGGCTTATTCATCGGATGACTTATGCGCCGTGGCCGTTGCAACCACTTTTAGTTGCCTCCGGAATTCGCTTTTGACTGCGAAAACATGAAACGATAGGCTGGTTCGTCGGGCAAAGCAACCGTTTTCTTTTCGGATGCCATAATTCCAACGGTTTCCTACGCCCCCGGAGGCGGCAGCGGCCGGCACATCCTTATCCGCAATAGCAGCCTCAATAGCCTGGACTGAACGATTCGAGCGATGGGAGTGCGTCCCCCTGGCGGAAGCCCTCCGCAAAGTCGTGCAAGCGTCGGTCGAGTTTCCACCAGTACTGGAACTCGGCATTCCATTTTCCCATGACCGTCCCCAGGCGATAGGGAGTATATGAATCCAGCCATGCCGCGCGGTAAGCCTGTTGCAGGTCGCCACTGTAATCCATCAGGTCCTCGATTCGGCTGTGGTCATGAGAACTGGACTCCCCGCTTACATAGAATGTCACCCTGTGGGGGTCAGGGTGCGAGCCCAGTTCCCGCCAGAAACTCGCCATTTCATCAGCATAGATGTTCTTCATCCCCGCGTAATCGAGCAGCCGAGCATCCAGGAGAAGATCTGACAAAGTGGAAGGGTCTCCGCCCAGCCGGAGGGCCTGGGAGAGATGTTCTTCGGCGTCTTCGGCCAGTAACCGGGTTTGCCGAAAATGTTCCCGCTGCGCGGCGGCCCGAGCGAGGTGAGCTGAAGTGAGTGGATCGTCCCAGAAGGGGGGCGAGGTCTCTTCCTCTTCTCCGCCTATCGCCCGGGCCAGTTCGACTTCCGCGCGGCCGAGCGCCGTGATCCCCGACGCTACTTCTGCGGCCGCCGGCGCCCCATACATGATACGAGCGTATTCGGCAAAGAACCCTGTGCGGTTCACCGGATCGGTCTGCCATGCGGCGATGGCGCCATACGCCATGCCGGGAAAAGCGGGCCTGATCAGAACCGCGATGTCGTCTGTCCAGAGCGTATTGATCAGGCCGGAAACTCCGTGTGGGCGCCCCTGGCGACAAAGCTGTCAATGTTATCGAATGACAGGTCAAAGTTGGGCGTAACCTGGTCCCAAATACTCACGCCCGTAGCAATAAAGCGCGGCAGGGAGCTATTCTCGAAAGGTTTCCAGTACGGTTCATAAACAGTGCGATCGTACCCCCATGGAACCACGATCGTGCCGGCCGGGATCTGCGGGATCAGATCCGGGTACTTGGCAAACATGTCGCTCCAAACCAGCACGGTCTTACCATGCTTTCGAACGAGTCCGGACACGAGCCGAAATTGCTCAAGATACAACGTGGCCGCCGTAACCTTATCAGTTACCGCAACCAGGGGGGCCTCCCACGTCTCATCGAATCCGATGTGGAAGAACTGACTCGGAAACAAATCGGTGAGCTGCTCCACCCAACGGCTCAACAGCGCAGCCACCTGCGGATTGCGTGGATCGAATTCGCTGCCGTGAGGGAGAATCGCCAGGTCGGCATAGCGTTCCACCCGGAAAAGATCGTGGAGGTGGCCATAAAGCTCCATGCAAGGGACCACATCGACGTGCCGCTCGCGCCCATAGGCAACCATGCGTCGTATTTCCTCCTGGCTGAATTGCGCGTCGGGGCTCAGGAGAGGGTATCCTTCCAGCGCAATACTCACCTCTGAATACAGGTAATATTGATTGTTCTTCCAGCGCGCCAGAAAATCGATGTGACGCTTGACCTCCGCTTCGGTCGGCAACGGTCCATGGCTGGTGTCGACCATGACTCCGCGATACGGGAGCGATGGCCAGTCGTGAATCTTGACCTCCGGAAGCCGGGCTTCCGCGCCCGCGCCCTCGACGAGTTGGACCAGCGTCTGCGCGCCATAGTACACGGCGGCGGAGGACCGCCCCTGCACTTCGGCTCCCGCTGCGGTTACTTTTATCGAGTATGATTCGCGGGAATCGGGCCCGGCGCTTTCTCCGGGTATCGGCAGCGGATCGACGGCGCCGGTTCGTTGCAAAATAATGAATGTCCCGGAGGCGCCGCTGTCCGAGACTGGAATCGAAGTTCCGGCTATCCTCGCAAGAGAGGAAGAGAGTTCCTGAGCGGTGAAGCGGTCTTCGGGGCTGGCATCGGACGCCAGGTGTATGGCCAGCCCGTGCAGAGCCAGTTCTCCCGGTCCGTACTGTATCTCGCGGGGACGTGGCAACAAGGGATTGTGCTCAGCCGACGCCGCCCAAGGCGAAACTAAAATCAAAATAAGGCCCATGCCAAATAACCTTCGACCCATAGATACCTCCGGTCATGTAGTTTATCAGCTTAGCGGGTGGCGCTGACCTGTGGCACCAGCCGCTAGGACGCTGTTGCCGCGCGAAGATTTCGTGCCAGGGGCGTCCCGCCCCTGCTCGAGCATGGCCGGGACGGCCATGGCACGGCTTTGGTTGCGGCTCTGCCGCGCTGTCAAACTATAGCCGTGAACCGCCCCGACATGCTACCTCAAACTCTCCGCTCGTTGTCCACATCGGGAGCCTGATATGGAATTTCGGTTCAAGAATGTGTTATGTTGGCACCGCAAAAATGTTGCTATGTCGAGTCGCGCGCAAGAAGCCACAACGCATTTTCCAGGAGTGGGGCTCGCTGCGGTTAGCGCGTCCGGTCAACGGTGAGGCAGAGTGCCCCGCTATTAATAATAATCACATCTTTACACAAGACATATATCATGAGGAGGTCAACTGTGATTAATCTTCTAACCACTTTGAAAGGCTCGTTGCTCGAATCCTTTTTCCCGGCCGCTTGGGACTTGGCGAAGTGGGATGCCTGTGTGGCCGACGATCCCAACGCCATCTTCGATCGGCAGCCCAAATGGCACAAGGACTTCTCCATTCGCATGGCCAATGACGTGGCGGATTTTGACGTGATGTTAGGCCACGAGCTGGCCATGGAGATTCGGCGCTGCCGGGAAGCCGGCCGTAAGCTGGCCCTGATTTTGCCCGTCGGCCCCATGGGCATGTACCGCTGGACCGTCTATTTCTTGCGTGACTGGAACGTGGCTTGCGACCACGTGCACGGCTTCAACATGGACGAGTGGAGCGACGGCGACGGCAATACTCTTGCCGGCGACGACCGGGGGGCATTCCAATATGCCATGCAATCGGCTTTTTACGGCCCCCTCCAGGAACTCACGGTGCCGCCCGGCCAGCGCTTTTTTGCCACAAGGCAACTGCTGCCCGAGTACCCGGACCGGATCACCTCTTTGCGCAAGGGAGGAGCCAAGCTCGTGGTGGTTTATGGCATCGGGCGCGTCTGCCATATCGCCTTTTGGGAGCCTCACTTTGGCGCAGAATTCGCGAATGACGAGGAATGGCGAAAGCAAACGCATCGTTTAGGCGCCAAGCTGCACCCGCTGACGGTTGAACAGAATGCCATTACCAGTTTCAAGAGCCGGACGACGCTCGTGCCCGCCCGCGCCAACACCATCGGGCCGGCTTTCTTCACGCAAGCCGACTATGCGATTGGCGGCGCCGATGGCGAACTCGGCCGTGGCATGCAATGGCAAGGCCTGTCGTTATGGGTTACCCTGCGTCACCCGGCCACTCGCCATGTTCCTTCCACCTGGATGCCGACGCGGCCCGGTGTCCTTTACTTTACCAAGGCGCTGGCCGGGCCTTTGGTTGCGGAGGCCAATTGATGCCTTCAGAGCCGCGAGTTCCTCGCCTCCTGGCGGTTATGGCTCACCCCGATGACGCCGAGATTCTCGTAGGGGGAACTCTCTTCCACTTGAAAGGCCTGGGCTGGGAGTTAGGGATACTCACAATGACGGCGGGGGATTGTGGCTCCATCACCACTCCCCCGCCGGAGATCGCACGGATTCGCTACGCCGAGGCACAAGCCGCGGCAGGGTTTCTGGGCGCTACGTACGCTTGCGTCGGTCTGATGGATGTTGAGGTGTTTACCAACGCTGAAAACCTGCGCCGAGTCGTTGATGCGATGCGACGATTTGACCCCGACATCGTCATCACTCACTCGCCGGTTGATTACATGCTGGACCACGAGGAGGCCTCGCGCCTGGCGCGTGGAGCGACCTTCGCCATGGCCATGCCGAACTACGAAAGCCGCCAGAACCCACCCACCAAGGTCGGTCGCTCCACCCCCGCCCTTTATTACGCGGATGCGCTCGAGGGGATGGACCCTTTGGGACAGAGGATCTATCCCCATTTCTATGTGGACATCAGCAAACAGCTTCCCAACAAACGAGAGATGCTGGCCCACCACACCTCGCAACGGGAATGGCTTCGTTCCCATCACGGGGTTGACGAGTATTTGGATAGCATGACCAACTGGACTGCAGGTTTTGGACGCGAATGTGGGTTTGCCTACGCGGAGGGCTTCCGGCAACACCTCGGCCATGGCTACCCGCACGAACCCCTGTTGCAGAAGGCGCTCGCGCCATTCGTGCATTTGCGAAAGCCCGATGAGAATCAGAAGATCAATTTCAGCGAGAACTGAATTTGGCGGGAAGTCCCCGCGGTATGATTGATGACCCCGAAGCCCGAACCGTGCAAAATGTTCGCTGGCAGTGCGAAGTTCACCAGGTTGAAGGCGTTGAAGAACTCGCCACGGAACTCCAGGGTGGCGGGCTCGGAACGCGCGCGGCTGCCGACGGTGGTGTCTTTGATCAAAGCCATGTCGAGATCGTAAAGGCCCGGGCCACGGAAGGTGTTTCGTCCCAAGGTTCCGAAGCGGCCCTGGTTGGGCCCCGTGCCGCCAGGAACGTCAATGGGGATCGAAAAGAATGAGGTGTTGTTAACGCCCCGGCCGAAGTAGTCCTCCCGAACCGTGCGGTGGGTGGAGAAATCCGGAGTCGCGATCTGATCGGGCCGGTCGGCGCCCGCGGTGCCCACGCCGGTCTGCTGAATCCCGGAATAAACCGTAAACGGCGAGCCGCTGTTGAGTGTGGTGATGTTCAGGAATTGCCAGCCGGAGGTGAGCTTTCCCCTCAGGGGGCGGAGAAACCCCACCCGGTCGAAAGGCAGCACCTGGATGACGCTCGTTGTAAATGCCTGCTTGATGTCAAAGGTTGAGGGTCCTTTGTCAGCACCGGGATTCCACGGGTCCTGGTAAAGGGGCTGGATAACGGTTGCCAAAGACGCCACGTTACCCTCCACGACAGCACTGGTATCGTCGAGCGCTTTGCTAAAGGTGTAGTTGGATTGAAAACCCAGTCCCAGACGCGGGGAATTCTTGATTGCGGAAACCTGCAAGGAGTGATAGGTCGAGTGCGACGGCGTCGCGATGAGGTACTCCGGACCGTATCCGCCCGTAATCTGGCCGGAGGAATTGAACTGGGTGAAGGGCGCCAACTCGGGCGAGGCGCCGGCATAACTGTTCGGGCTGAGGGCGCTCGCCAGATGCACACCCACGGTAGCCACATAGGCGGCGCTGAAAACCACATCCTTGAACGTGTGGTCAATCCCCGCCGTATAGTTGCCGATGTACCCGTTGCGAAAATCCGGGGCCATTCCATAGGCGAGGAGGGGTTGCGGCTGGTGGCCCGGTATGAGCGCAGAGAGATCAGCCTGGAAGCGGGGCACGTCCATCTCCGTGTTGGGCGCCACGTCGCTCGTGTTGCCGGTGGCAAACATCAACTGGCCAGAAGTGGTGTAAAGGGGCGGCAAGGGCAGGATGGTTATGGCGTCATCAAAGGGGGCAGGAGTGCCCGGCAGAGCGGTGAGATAGGGATTGACGATGTAAGGGAAGCCGGCGGTTAGGGAATTATCGACCCAGAGGTTCGGGAGGATCGTGGTGATTCCGCCACCCGCGCGCAGCACCGTGTGGTCCGTGACCCGCCGCTCCGCCGAGATCCGCGGCCCCCAACCGCGCAGGTCCTGCCCATAAGGCGGCTGCGGATTGATAAGAATAATCTGGTGGGCTCCGGCTTCCCAAACGGGGACCGGCTTGCCACTCGGACCCAGCGTTATAAGGCTCGAGGCACGCTTGGCGCCTTCGTGCATGCGGCTGTTCGCTTCGTAACGCAGGCCATACATGAGCGTGAATCGCGGCGTGACCCTCCAGAGGTCCTGAAAGAAAAAGTTATAGGCCTCACGGCGGACGTTAGCCTCGTTAAAGTGCTCGCCGCGCGACGTGAAAGGCTCCGGTACCGTCGTGTTGTACGAGAAAGGGGTGGCGGTAAGGAATCCCGTAAGGGTGTCGGGGAGTGGATCGCCCACCTGCGTATCGTGCTGCCCACTCGCCGAGGGAATCTCCACCGGAGCGTATGCGGCGCCACCGCCAAAAATGTACGTGCCGTCAGGGTTTGCTCCAAAGACGGTCGTGTCGCGGTTGAAGCGCATCTCCACGCCGAATTTCAGCGTGTGAGTCCCCCGCGTGTAAGTGAAATTCTGCCGAAGCTGATAGAGATTTCCGTAAGTGCCCGTGGCCGTCCCGGCAGCGGAGTTGAAAGGCTCGTAAAGACTGTCGCCGAACGTCATGGCGGGCTGGGTATGATTGGGCGAAAGAAAGAGCGGCGTGCTGCGAATGTAACCGAGCGAAGTCTCGGAAGTGAAATGGGGCGATACCACGCGCGTGTAGTTCAGCGCCAGGTTGCGCTGGTTGTCATGGAACTGGATGGCAAAGCTGGGATCAATGGCCGACTGGTCGGGATTGGTCAGCGGCCCCGTCGTGTTGTCAAGATTGAAGCGCACGAAAAGTCGGCCCTGGTCGGAAACGCGATGGTCAATGCGTAGGGAAAACTGGTTCGTGTCCGTCGAAACCTTGGAGGAGGTGGCGTAGGTGCGCGGTCCGAAGGGCCCTTGAAGATCGTTGGGCATCGGATAGGCCGCCAGGATGGGCGCCATCTCCGGATTTACAGGCACGTGCAGCGTGTCGCCGGGGAACGCTGTCGTGTCCTCTCCCTGGCGCTCGGCCTGGGTGGGCACTGAGAGCACCTGCGTGGTCCCCAGCACCTGGCGGAATCCCTGATACTGCCCGAAGAAAAAGGTGCGATCGCGGCCCCTGTATATCCCCGGCAGCGTGACCGGCCCTCCCAGGGAGAAGCCGAATTCATTGCGGGCGAAGGGCGGGATGCGGCGGGGTTCGGCCAGGGACCGCTCGTCAAAGAAATTGCGCGCGTCAAACGCCGCGTTGCGCACGAATTCAAAAACCGAACCGTGAAGCAAATTCGTCCCGGCCTTGGTCTTGATGTTGGTGAAGCCGGCGGCGCCGCGACCGATTTCCGGAGGCATCACGCCCGAGAGTGACTCGATTTCCTGCACCGCGTCCACGTTGAAGTTGGAGAAGGTGGCGCCGCCCAATTCCGGATCGGTCGTGTCCACGCCATCCATGGCAAACACGGCGGTGGTGCCGCGCTGGCCATTCACCGCGAATTGTTGGGTGAAATTCGCCGAGCCATTGGTGTCCGTCATAGTGCCGGCAGCCAGCAGCAGCAGTTGGCTGAAGTCACGCTTGTTTAGGGGCAACTCCGAAACTTGCCGGCTGGAGAGTTTTTCCCCACCGCCCGCTTTCGGCTGCTCTCCTGCCGTTATCTGGAGCACCAGCCAGCCATTAGCCTCGCCAACCTGCACGGTAGAGTTTTGGTGGCTCCCCGCTTGGATTTTCAGCAACTCACGCGACGTGGTCGTCTGGTTATTCCAGCGGATGCGCACCGCATAATTCCCGGCAAGCAATTCGGGGAAACTGAACACCCCTTGAGCATCGGTGGGGGCGGCGAAGGTGCGGCCCGACCCGGCTTCGCGCAATTCCACCTGCGCCCCTGCCACGACGTTTCCCTTGGCGTCGCGCACCGTGCCTTGCCAGGAGGCGGGAGCGACCTGCGCAGAAGTTGAGACGGAGAGTGCCCACAGAACCGCGCTCAGGCCAATAATGAACGGATTGCACCCACCTACCGCCCTCATTCCGCCGGGATAGATTTTATCCACCACGAACTCTTCTGTGGCGGGCGCATCGAGTGCCAGCGTCAGTTCCGCGATCTACTCGATGGCCCGGGGGTTGGGAAGGGAAGCCTAGCCACGATCTCCGCAGAGGTGGAACTGGCGCATCGCCGCATCGTATCCCTTCTTTTGTTCCCGACGCGCCAGCTATCCTTATCTCTTAGAACTCGAGGCGGCCCCGAATCTCGATCACCCGAGGCCCGCTCTTTTCCCCATTATAATCGCGGCCGAGGTGCCCGGAAATTACTCCCGCCCCCGGCACATCGATGGTGCTGCTCGGGGAGTAGAAGTTCGGATGGTTGAAGAGGTTTCCGCACGTCCCCATGAGGTCAAAATGCACCCGTTCGGTGAGTTTGAAGCGCTTCCGAACGGTCAAATTATCCGTATTCAGGCCCGGTCCTTCGAGGACGTTAATGCCGGAATTGCCATATCTTCCGATGTTGGCGGGATTTGAGCACGCCGGGTCAGAGTCGGGGCAGCCAGGAATCTTGAACGCGCTCGTATCGAACCATTGATTGAGCGTGCGCTGGCCGGCAGGTAGATTGCCGTTGGCAATGCGGTCCGGCAGACCGCCAAAGGAATTCGTATTGGAGGGATCAGTCGTCGAGAAGAAGGGCGAGAACCACTGACCGCTCTGGAGGAACATGATCCAGTTGGCCGTCCATCCGCCCAGGAGCATGTCCACAGCGGCTGGGGCGTTGGCGAGGTAACGGCGTCCGCGTCCCACGGGAACATTCCAAGTGGCATTCACGACCACGCGATGGTGAGGCGTGACGTGGTCATGGTTCCAGAGCAGCGGCGAGTAAGGATTAAAATCCCCAAAGGCGCCGGCCCCAGGACCGTACAGAGTGCCGTAACCACTGGAGAGCATTTCGTAGTTGTCCAGATTATCGGCCCAGGTCCAGAACGCGTCAAAAGACACCTGTCCCACCTTGCGCCGGGCTTCCAGGGTGAGCGAATTGTAGTCGGCTTCCAGGTCCTTCCGCAGCAGTTGGACGGACACGAACTGAGGGAGTGGCCGCCGATCAGGGGTCCACGAGATGGTGCTGGCCTCGGGTTTATCGGTTTCGCCGAAACCCGTCAGGCTACGCGTCCGAGAGCCGACGTACGACAACCGGAAACCGATATCCTTGACTTGGTGCTCAACGGTGGCATTGAATTGGTGGATCTTGCCGTTGGTGGTGTCCAGCGGATAACCATTAACACCCTGGGAGGGAACCGCCGCGAGGCCGAGGTCCGGAGGGAACGGGTCAGGGAAGGCGAATTGCGCCTGGCCATTGGTGATGGCATTGGTGTAATTCTCGGCAATTGAGAATGGCCCGGACCCCTGTACGAGGGAATAGACTCCGAGTCCCCGCGAGGTGTACATGCCGTACCCCCCTCGGACAACAGTTTTCTCCGTAATCAGATAGGCGACGCCCAAGCGCGGAACAAAATTGCCCTTGTAGGGGTTCGGCACCACCTGCCCGGTTACCACCTTAATGGCGGGGTCATAGAGAGGGCTAAGGTGGCTCAGGGCGGCTTGGGGGACAACCACGGCTTCCTGCGCAGGGCTATAATTGTACTGAAGTCCGTCGTCATACCGGAACGAACCAAAATAATCCCAGCGAATGCCGTAGTCGAGCGTCAGCTTGCGGTTCACCTTGTACGTATCCATGGCAAACATGCCCACTTCTTTGCCCGATTCCGTCCTCCCGTACAGCGGGTTAATCCTCGTGCTGCCGAAAGGCAGTCCCAGCAGAAAATCGGAGTAGTCGTACCCGGTAAGAGAGCCGTTGAAAGAGAAGGAGCCGAAGCTGCCATCCGGAATGTTGGTGTTGTAATACATGAAGGTCCGGAGTTCTCCGCCAAACTTCATGACGTGCCGGCCTTTGGCCCAAGTCATCGCATCGGAGACACTCCAGTTCTCCCAAAGGTCCGCAGCCTTCCCGTTTACACCTCCCGTGGCGGTCGAAACGCTGGTGATGTCGTTAAAATACATGCTGGGAACTCCCTCGGCGGACAAACTGGCGGGATTGACTCCCTGAAGGCCAATGGCTGAGACGATTTTGTCGGCAGTGGGGGGCTGGAAGCCATTCAACTTGACTCCGTACACATCGCGGTCGCGATTTCCTCCCAAGGTGAAGCTGTTGATCAAGTTGGGGGTGAACGTGTGCGTGTCAACAATGGCCCAGGAGTGGGATTGGCGCAGCTTCGTCCAATTGAGGTCCGGGTAGTTTCCATTGTTCAGGATATACCGCGGCCAGTACCCGGAGTATCGGCCGAAGAGGAAATTCTTGTCAGAGATCTTGTGGTCGATGCGCGTGGAGAGGACGTCGGCGCGGTACTGGTCCGACGGGTAGGGAAGGAGCCAGCCAAAGTTGCTGATCAAGTTGCTGGGTCCGCCAATGTTGGGCTTAGGAATGTACGCGTTCTGAACCGCCAAGGGCAGCGCGCTGAGCATGCCTTGAGGAATAATGTTCCCCTGAAACGGCTGGCCGGTGTAGGGATTGAAGATTTGAATGGAGGGCGAGGCGGTGAGCAAGTCGGAGAAGTCACCGTTGCGCATTTTGGCGGTCGGCACGTTGTCCAGGTAAAACGTCTGTTCGTGCACGCGTTCGCCGTTCCACAAACCGTAAAAGAAGGTGCGGTTCTTGCGGATGGGGCCCGAACCGCTCAGGTTGATGGTGTTGTAAATCACCTGGGGTCTGTCCGGCTCGAAGAACCCCCGCGCCCCCAGGGCGGAATTGCGGTTATAGTAAGAGGCTTCCGCGTGGTAGTCGTTGGTGCCGTGCTTGGTGATAGTGTCGTACATGCCGACCCGGGAATACTCGGGGCTGTTGCCCACCACGTTGACCTTGACCTCTTCCACGTCCTCCATGTTCACCGTCTGCGTGTTGAGGTTTTCCTCCTTGACGCCGTCCATGGCCATATGAATATCATTGCCGCCTTGACCGGCCATGGTGACGCCGAACTCATTTCCCGAGTCAGTTTGAATTTGCGGCATGACCGCGATGACGGGGAGGGGTGAGGAGTAGGCATTGGCGGGCATGGGGGCCAGCCAGTACTGCTCGCCGGAAACCTCCCCGCCTATTTTTGCACCTTCGGTCTCGATCACTTGGGCCGCCCCGCTCACCGTGACTTGCGTGGCCGCCGCCCCCACTCGCAGGGTCACATCCACGCGTTTGGTCTCATTGCCGGCCAAAGCGACGTCGTTTTCGATATAAGTTTCAAACCCGGTCATCGTCACCCGCACGGTATAGGTGCGCTCCTTAAGGGCGGGAATCTCGTAATTGCCCTGGCCGTCAGTGGTGACGGTCCTGGCAATGATACCCGTTCCCTGCTCTTCAACGGTTACTTTGGCGCCCGGCACCACACCCCCCGAGGGGTCGGTTATGGTGCCCCGCAGCGTGGATAAGCTTCCCTGGCCCCAAAGGGCAACACAGAATATAAATTCGGCTAAAACCAGCCAAGCGCATAGCTTGGCTGCCGGAGAGAACCATCGTCCAAAACATCCACTTAACATTTTTTCCTCCTCGGGCGCGCAGACAGAAGGGGGGGAGACGTTGTTTGCCTTTCCGACCTTCCGTTAACCACCTGGCTTCGCACCTTCGCTCATGGCGGCCCGACTCGTGCGGACGAGTTGCTTTGGCCATGCGCCTTACCCGCCACATGGGGGGTCTATAACATTGGACCGTTTGCGATGTCAACGGATTTATTCCCGCGGGGTTTTTGTCGCCTTCATTTCCAACTTGACAAGCCCGTCGGGTACTTTAGACTTCCACATCATAGGCCCATACCCTGAGCGAAAGGAGAGAGCTATGAGGTGGATGCCGATGCCAGTGGCCGGTCGACTCCTGTTTCTCGCGGCAGGCGCTGCGATGATTGGATTACTGGGAACGGAACTCCCCTGTAGGGCGCAGCAGGTGACTGCAACTTTGAGCGGAACGGTCCGGGACTCGACCGGGGCCGTGGTGCCCGATGCGGCATTGACCGCGAAGAATGTGAGCACGGACGTTGCCCTCCAGACCGCCTCCGACTCGGCCGGCAATTACATTTTCCCGTCGCTGGTTCCCGCCACCTACACTCTTGCGGTAGAGAAAAGCGGCTTCAGCACCACCGAGATTTCCGGCATCACCCTGAGCGTATACCAAAAGGCCACGGTGGATGTGGTGCTGAAAGTGGGACAGACTGTGCAGACGGTTGAGGTTAAAGGGGCGGCCCCGATTGTCAGCACGACCAGCGCCGCGGTCGGTACACTCATTAACCAGCAGCAGACTGTCGATCTCCCGCTCAACCTGCGTCGCACCAGTGCGCTGGCCCTGCTGGTTCCAGGCGTCACCAATACCACGGATTTCTCACTAACGGCGGCCAGTGGCAACGGTTCGGGCTTCAACCAGATCAGCTTCAGTTCGGTGGGCAGTACGTCGGCCAGCAATCTGGTTTTGATTGACGGAATGCTCAACCGAGCGCTCAACAATGGAGGATTTGCGCTGGACCTCGCTCCGGAGATGGTGGAGGAATTTAAAATCCAGAACAACGTTTACGACGCGGCGTATGGCACCACCGCCGGCGCGGTGATGAACATGGTGACCGCCTCCGGCACGAACCGGTTTCACGGCTCCGCCTGGAACTACTTACGCAACCAAGTGCTCGACGCGCGCAACTTCTTCGCCCTCGACAATACGGATCCGATTACCGGAGCAGATATTCCGGGCTCGGCGCGGCCGGAATATATCCGGAACCAATTCGGCTTTGCCGCGGGGGGGCCGATTCGGAAAGATAAGACCTTCATTTTTGGAAGCTACGAAGGATTGCGAAACTCTCAAGGCTCGGCCTCCCTCTCGACCGTCCCTACCGCGGATGAGGCGTCGGGAAATTTTAGTTCCTTCCTCACCGGGCAAACGATCAATCTCTGTGGCGCGGGTGGACCGACAAACCTTGACTTTGACTCAGGACAATTGTTCTCTCCCGCGAGCGAATATTTGGTCACATGCCCTGCCGGCAGCGCTTTAGCCGGCTCTTCGGTGCTCGCGGGGCAGGCCATCCCCGGCAATATACTCACCAACATCGATCCTTTTGCGCAGAAGGTTTTACCGAGTTTCCCGGCGCCGAATTATCCCGGCGCCCTTAATTTTATCAACACCACGCCTTATCGCGAGCGAGACGATACCGTCCTGGTGCGAGTTGACGAAACCCTCTCTCCAAAAGATCAATTGTTCGCCCATTATGTCTTCGGCAATTCCAATGAATTCTACCCTGGATATTTTGATCCCTTCAACACCTATCAGCACTACCGAGGTCAGAACGCGGTGTTAGGCTGGACTCATACCTTCTCGCCCACCCTGCTCAGCGAAGCGCGAGTGGGGATTATGCGGGGTTATGATGATCGAAACTGTGCGGAGTGTCCGTGGCGAGCCGGCACCCTGGCCGGCTTTGGGATACAAGGCGTCGCTGCTTCTTCACCCCAAACCGAGATCGTGCCGGAGGCGACGTTTGAAAACTTTGCCCAGTGGGGGGACTCCGGCTATAGCCCGGACATCCTCCCGGACATGCTCGAAAAGTACGAGGGGACTCTGACCAAAATTCACGGTCGGCACACCTTCGTCACCGGGGCTGACCTGAACTTTTATCAGCTCCTGGGATATGAAGACCCCGCCCAGCTTAATGGCCTGATCGCTTTCAACGGGCAGTACTCTTCGCTGGCAGGTGAAACGCCAGACAACAGCTTAATTTCCGACTTGGCGGATATGGAGCTGGGTTTTCCGGCCTCCGGAAGTTATATGAAAAACGCCTTCAGCAACGAATACGTTGGAGGAGGATGGTTCAGTCTGTTTGGCCAGGATAATTTCCGCGTGAACGATAGTTTAAACCTGGAGTTGGGATTAAGGTGGGAATACCGGAAGCAGCCCCACGACAAACACAATGAAATTGCTACGATGTTTCCGCTGAGCAACAGTTTCACGCCCGGCGATGCGCTTCTCGTCACGGGGCTCGCCGACGCGGCCAACGACGCCCTCTGCTCCAATCCCTATTTCATCTCCGCCAGCGGAGAGTGCCTCATCATGACCTCGGCACAAAGGAAGCAATATGGCCTGACGGGGGGCAAGCGCCAGGAGGTGAGCTTGGGGGGTGGTTGGGACAGCTTTGCCCCGCGCTTGGGCATTTCCTGGCGGCCCACCCATTCCAATAAATTCGTGATCCACACGGGGGCGGGAATATTCTATGATCTGCCCGAAACCAATCAGTTAGTCGCCTACAATAACAATAATCCTGTTAACTCGCAGACGCTTAGCTACAATCCCGCCACCGGAGAGCCTCCGCCGTTAACCAACGGGGCTCCCACCACCACCCCCACGATGTTTGCGGGTGCGGCGGGCGCAGCAGCACCCCTCAGCTCGACCACCGGGCAACTTCAGGCGCTGCCTTTCTACTTCACCCCGACGGTGTACGAGTGGAGTTTTACCGTGGATTCGCAGTTTGCGCAGAATTGGGCGCTGGAGGTCGGGTATATCGGCAATCGAGGCGTCCACCTCAGCACTTATTATTCTCCGGGAAATCAGGCCGAGCCCGGAGTGAGTGATATTGGTCCGCGGCGTGTCTGGCCCGATTTTGGTCCCTACGTGTATAACGCCTATGACGGGATTTCGAGGTATAACGCCCTGATGGCCCGACTGACCAAAAACCTCTCCCAGGGGATTTCGGTGCTCGTGTCTTATACCTATGGGAAGGAGATGGAGTTTAACGGAGGCGATTCATCCGAACGCACGCTTTTACAAGATGCCAATGATCCCAGGTTAGACTACTCGGTGGGCGATATCGACGTGCCCCAGCAATTGACGATTAGTCCCATCTGGCAGTTACCTTTTGGAAACGGCCAGCAGTTCCTCAATCGCAAGGGCTTGGTCAACGCTCTTGCCGGCGGATGGGAATTCACCGGAATTCTCACTTTCCAGACGGGTCTCCCTTATACGGTGACCTCACCGGTGGATTACTCGAACAGCGGTTCCGCGGCTCCCCGGCCGGACCGGATTTGCAATGGCGCCGGTCCCCAAACCGTCGCCGAGTGGTTTAACACCAATTGCTTTACCACGGCCCTGCTCGCCCAAGCCCTGGCGAACGGAACACCCCGCTTCGGCAACTCCGGGCGCAATGTCTTATTCGGTCCAGGCATCGAGCAGTGGGACGTTTCTTTGATTAAGCGGAATCGGATCAGCGAGCGTTTTTCACTGGAATTTCGCGCCGAGTTCTTCAACGTGTTTAATCATGCCAACTTTTATACCCCCGCCGACACGACGGATAGTACGGGTTTCGGTCAAATCACCGGGGCGAGAACTTCCCGCGATATCCAATTTGGCCTCAAGCTCAACTTCTAGGAGCTTCTATGGGGTATGTTCTGGGTTTCTTTCTCACCGCGATCACGGCACTTGGGCAGGCCCCCGCGGCGCCCTGGCCGAGCCGGCCCTATCGAGCCCTTGTCGTCGTGGAGCGGTGGAGCGATCCCGCCAGCGTCCTGGTCGACCACGAAAAAGATGACTTCCAGCCGGTCGCCGCGCTGCTCAAAGCCTGGTCAGTTCCCTTCGACATTGTCCGGCTCGATCAGCAGCGTCTGGATAATTCCTATTTGTTTGATCGTGAGGGAAGAATTCGCTACGGCGTGGTGATTTGGCTGGCGGATTCTCCTTCTTACCCGAACCTCACTTCGCTGGAGGACGCGGCACATGCCGGCACCAGCCTGCTCGCGGTCAACTCCCGGTGTCTTGATCCCGCGCTCGAGCGGGTGCTGGGGTTGGAGTTCAAGTCCCTTTATCGCAACAATGACGTGCTCCGTGTCACCCAACCGCATTTCATCACGTCCGAGTGGGCGCCGAAAATGGGCACGCCGGACGTCTATGAGGACCAGGATCGTTTTTGGATGGGGACGCGAGGAGCCACCGTTCTGATCGCCCAAGGGCAGCATCCCCTCCTTACCGTGCATCAGTTGGACAACAACGTTTCCGGGGTCTGGATGGGAACGGCGCATGTAGCCGCGCTGCGCGAATCTCTCTACTGGCGAAGGTTGTTCTTTCGGGCGCTGGTGTGGAGCCTGGGATACGTGGTGCAGCCCAATGTGGATTACTCGCACCGCATTGAGATCGAGATTGACGACTGGGGAACCTCGGATAAGGGTTATTTGTCTTACTGGCATTATGTGGAGCCCAGCGAGGAGACCCTTCGGCAACACCTGATCGCGCCCCTGGCGAAGCGAAATGCGGTGGTGTCTGCCAACGTCATTACCGGGTACGTGGACCGAAAGACGCAACGGATCCTCTCCCCCTGGGCGCAGCAATTTACCGATTCGTATGGTCTGCACCAGGACTTTGCCTCGACCCAAAGGGGCTTGAAGGCGGGGGTGGCCGCCGGGGTTGTGGAGATCCAGAGCCATGGCTGGACCCACATGCAGCCGGACTTGGATTCCCCTCCCGGCCCCTGGTGGACGGCGGACTTGGAGGGCGAAGGTTCCGCGGGCGGGTGGTACGTGGAGTTCGGCGACGAGCGGCGGGAAATGGAAATTCCTGCGATCGTCCAACGGCTTCATTTCCAGCGGTCCTTGGAGTATCTCGAAGAGGACTTTGGGCAACACCCCTTGGAATTCCGGCCCGGGGGGGCCGCCTGGTCCCCCTCCTATGTCAACCATACGGGCCGCCTCGCCGCCCAGGCGGGATTCGGAATGTGCCATGTCGGGGAGCTGTTTTATTATTACCTGGATCGCGGCCTCGTCCTGGATATGATGGGCATTGCGCCGCAAACCAACGCCCAATACGATCGCCCCCTGCACGCCGAACTCTGGCCACCCCATCCGGATGGCCCCGTCATGATCGTCTTCCACGATCGGGACATTGCCTATCAGCCGGAGTTCATCGAGCGGCTGCTTGCCGCCCTGCCGGCGGGTTATGAAACCATCAGTACGAACCAGTACGTGGGTTTTCTTCACGCTGGCATCGAATCCGCCGCGAACGAGGGGTGGCAGCTCAAATTCCACTTTGAGGAGCCCTACTGCGCTTACTTCGGCAGCCATCCCTCCTCCTGGCGAGTGTGGCTTGCCGATCCGTTGCGGGAGAAGCTGAAGACCCTCCCGAGTTTGAGGATCACGGTAGACGGCAAGACTCTCAGCACGGTAAACACCTCGGACTTGGGCCACGAGAACCTGACGATTGATATTCCCGCAGGATTGGGTGAGCATGTTTGGACGCTCCGTCAAGGCCGCTGAATAAAGTTTTCGCCCTGGGGTCTGGCTCATGGCCCGCTGCGTGATTCCGGCCAGGGATCGCACCAAAAGAAAAGAAAGGAGCACGACTTATGGCCACCGACCTCTCAAGAGCCGCGGCGGAGAAAGCAAGACCGGCGGCGGCAAGTGATCTTTCCGGGAAAGCGTCTCCCGCCCCCTCGCCCGGGCAAGGACGGCTGGTGTCTCTCGACACCTTCCGCGGGTTCATCATGTTTTGGATAATCGGCGGCGACGCCCTGGCGGAGGGACTGCACGCTTTCCGGCCCAACGGCTTGTTGAATGCTCTCGTCTACGAGCTCAATCACACCCCCTGGCAGGGACTGCGCTTCTACGACTGCATCTGGCCGTCCTTCATGCTCATGGCGGGCCTTTCGGTGCCGCTTTCTTTCGCCAAGCGCTCGCGCACCCAGACCTATCCCCAAATGCTCGGACATGCCTTGCAGCGCTTTGCCGTTCTCTTCCTGCTGGGCTCGATCCGCGAATCGATCACCTTCGGCAAGCCTTACTGGGTGGAACTCAGCAGCGCCTTGCAGCCCATCGCCATCGCCTCGCTTGTGGCTTTCTTGTTGGTGCGGAAGGCGCAGTGGATTCAAGCGACCGTGGCGGGCTCGCTTCTGGCGGCCTACGCCTGCATCCTGGCGTTCGTTTCTGCTCCCGGTGTTCCGGCCGGCAGCTATCAGCCGATGGTCAACCTCGTGAGGTACACGGACCTCCTGATCCTGGGAAGAACCTATCCTGGGGACCCTTGGGGAACCGTCATCTGCACCCTGCCGACCATCTCGACGACGATCCTCGGCATGCTCATCGGCGAGTGGCTAATGAGCGCCCGGTCGCAAGAGGGCAAGGTCAAGATGATTGCGGGCGCGGGCTTCCTCTGCCTCGCCGCCGGCTACGCCTTGAGCCCCATCATCCCGATCATCATGAAAATCTGGACAACCTCCTACGGCTTGGTGACGGCGGGTTGGGCCTGCCTGATGTTTTTGCTCTTCTACTGGTTCGTCGACGTTCGCGGCCATCGGGGATGGACGCTGCCCTTTGTCGTGATCGGGAGCAACGCGGTTTTCATTTATATGTTCTCCAGCATTGTGCCCTTGGAGCAGTGGGTGGGCATCTTTACACACGCCATGGTAGGAGGCGCGGGGGAGCCCCTGGTCCGCGCCATCGTTGTTCTGGTCGTCGAGTGGTTGATGCTGTTCTGGATGTATCGGAACAAAATCTTCATCAAAGCGTGAAGCAAGCGGTTAGAGAGCAGCCCCCCACGCCGGGGGAGAAAAGGATGGAATCTATGAATAGACGAGACTTTATCAGCATGGCGGGCGCGGGCATCGCGCTGGCCGGAACCAGTTCGGGAGCCGGGAGGCGCGTGCGGATGGGGGTGATTGGGACGGGACACCGCGGCACCAGCCTGACGCGCCTTATGATGGTGTTTGATTACGTCGATATCCCCGCCCTCTGCGACATCAACCCCGAACATCTGGCCGAGGCTCAGCAGGTGGTGACCGACTCGGGCCGGGCCAAGCCGGAGGGCTACTCGCGGAGTGAAGTGGATTACAAACGGATGCTGGAACGCGGCGACCTGGACGGCGTGTTCATTGCGACACCCTGGGAGTGGCACGTGCGCATGGCGGTGGATGCGATGAAGGCGAAGATTTACACCGGCTGCGAGGTCCCCATCGCCAATAACATCGACGAGTGCTGGGAAATCATCAACACGCAAGAGGAAACCCAGACTCCCTGCATGATGCTCGAAAACTGGGCCTTCCGCCGGGATAATCTCGCCGTCCTGAACATGGTCCGCAAGGGAATGTTCGGCGACATCACCTACGCCCAAGGCGCTTATGCGCATGAATGCAACCGGGATTGGAATTTCAATCCCGATGGCACCAACACCTGGGTGGCCGACCACTTAATGAATCGCAATGCCGACCAGTACCCGACGCACGGAATGGGGCCGATCTTGAGCTGGCTGGATATTAATTGCGGGGATTACCCGGAGTATCTGACCTCGACCGCCACGCGCGCCATCGCCGTCAACCGTTATTTCGAAAGGAGGTACGGCCCCAACCATCCCATGGCCAAGAAACCGGTCATGCAGGGCGATATTGTTACCTCCGTGATCAAAACGATTAAGGGTCGAACCATCGTGATCTATAACGACATCGTTTCGCCCCGGCCGTACGACAACAAGTGGCAGTTGTCGGGATCGAACGGTATTTACAGCCACGAACACAATGCCCTTTACCTCGAAGGCGTCAGCCCGCTTCGTGACGACAATGAGGCTTGGGATCCCTTTGAGCCTTATCAGGATAAATACGATCACACGTGGCATCGCGAAGCCCAACAGATCGCCAGCACGCTGAGGAGGGACGTGGTGTCTCACGGCGCTCCCGACTACCTGGAAATCAAGTTCTTCGTTGAAGCGGCCCGGGACAAAGGCACCCTTCCCCTGGACATCTATGACTCGGTGGTGATGAGTGCGCCCGTGGGTCTATCGGATATTTCGATCTCGAAAGGCAGTGCGCCCGTGCCCTTCCCGGATTTCACGCGTGGACGCTGGCGGACGCGGAAACCGTACTTCGCGCTTGAACCATCTTAAGGCTTAATCCCGTGGCGCCATCGCGAAAGGAGTTATAACATGGGAACCGACCTCTCAAGCCCGGTGGCTTCCAAAGAACAAGTCATGCCTACGCCTGCTGAGTCGGCACACGAGGTTATTGCCGTTTCCAAGGCTGAGGGCCGTCTCGTCTCCCTGGACACCTTTCGTGGGTTCATCATGTTTTGGATCGCGGCCGGCGGCGGGGCGCTGGTGGAGGGGCTGCGGGCGGCCAGTCCAAACGCCTTGTTCAATGGTATGGTCTACGAACTTGATCACACCACCTGGGTGGGGCTGCGGTTCTATGACTGCATCTGGCCGTCCTTCATGCTCATGGTGGGCATTTCGATACCGCTTGCCTTCGCCAAGCGCTCGCGCACCGAAACCTATCCCCAAATGCTCCGACATGCCTTGACACGCTTTGCCGTCCTCTTCCTGCTGGGCTCGCTACGGGAATCGGTCGGGCGCGGCCACCCCTACTGGGTGGAACTCAGCAGCGCCTTGCAGCCTATCGCGATAGCCTACCTCGTGGCGTTCTTGTTGGTGCGGACGTCGCAGCGGATTCAAGCGGCGGTGGGCGGCTCGATTCTGGCCGCCTACGCCCTCATCCTGGCGTTCGTTCCCGCTCCCGGGGTTCCGGCGGGCAGCCTCCAGCCGGGTGTCAACCTCGTGAGATACCTTGACATCCTGCTCCTGGGTAGAACCTTCCCGGTCACCGATGCTTGGGGAACCATTATTTGCACCCTGCCGACTATCTCAACGACGATTCTCGGCATGCTCATCGGCGAATGGCTGATGAGCAACCGGTCGAAAGAGACCAAGGTGAAGATGATTGCAGGCGCGGGCCTTTTTTGTCTCGTCGCCGGCTACGCTTTGAGCCCCATCATCCCGATCATCATGAAAATCTGGACAACCTCCTACGGTCTGGTGACGGCGGGGTGGGCCTGCCTGATGTTTCTGCTTTTCTATTGGATCGTCGACGTGCGCGGCTACCGGGGGTGGACTCTGCCCTTTGTCGTGATCGGCAGCAACGCGGTTTTCATTTATATGTTTGGCAGCATTGTGCCCTTGCGTCACTGGGTGAGTATCTTTACGCACGGCATGGCGGCAACCGCGCCGCGCCTCGAGCCCCTTGTCCACGCCGCCGTGGTTCTGCTCGTCCAGTGGCTGATGCTGTTCTGGATGTATCGAAGAAAGATCTTTATCAAGGCTTGAGCTAAAGGGGACTGATTGTCAGTTTTTTGGCCTTTCGGGGGACCTATCTCCCACGGCCACCCGCTGATGTTTGGGAATATCTTCGGCGGATTTAATCTGAATATTTTTCTAAATCCTTTTAGTTCAGTTACTTATAGACGAAGTAGGACACTCCCCCTTTCGGGGCAAAAGCCCTTGTGATAGCTATTCATAGCTATTAATAGGTTGTCAGCAAGAAAATTCCGCTGCATACCTTGTTACTTGTATGCGAGATGGAGGCGTGATGGCAGAGACACTTGTAAACCGTGCTGTGGGAGCGCGCTGGGTTCACAGAATAATCGGGATGCTGTTCGCACTGATGGTGATTCTGCCAGGGTGGTGCGCAGCGGAGCACAATCCCTTATTGCCGCGCCCGCAGGAAATCCATTATGGAACCGGCGAGCTTTCATTACGGGGGCTGAGTATTTGCTTGGCTTCGACACCGAGCTCCGAAGACCGATTTGCGGCCAGCGAGCTTTCGGATGCTCTCTCGGCGCGAGCCGAAGCTTCCATCCCCATTCGGGAAGGGGGCCAGTGCGAGCACGGAATTCTCCTCGAACGCACGGGAAGCATCGACGCGCTGCCGGTCCCGGACGAGCATCCCGGTCAGGACTCGCGCGAAGCATATTCATTGAAGGTCACCGCCGACGGCGTCACGGCCAGCGCCCGCTCATCAGCGGGGCTGTATTATGCCGTCCAGACACTAAAAGAGTTGGTGGAAGGCGCGGGCGCTCAAGCAGTATTGCCCTTCGTGGAAATCAAGGACTGGCCGGCGCTGGCCTATCGCGGGGTGATGATGGACATGAGCCATGGCGCCCTGCCCACGGCAAAAGAAGTCGAGCGCCAGCTTGATTTTCTGGCCCGCTGGAAGAACAACCAATATTACTTCTACAGTGAGGTAAGTATCGAGTTAAAAGGATTTCGTCTCATCAATCCGGAAGGCCGTTTCACGCAAGATGAGGTGCGAAGGATCATTTCCTACGGGCGCGAGCGGCACATCGACGTGGTCCCCTGCCTCGAGCTTTTCGGCCACCTCCACGATTTATTCCGGGTGGAGAGATACGCGGATCTCTCCGACTTGGCTCATGGCACCGAGTTCGACCCTCGTAACCCGAAGGTGATGCCCCTGCTCACTGACTGGGTCAGTCAGATTGCGCAGCTCTTCCCCAGCCCGTTTGTACACATTGGATTTGACGAAACCTTTCAAATCGAAATCGCCGCCCAAGAGCATGGGGCCGTCGCACAGCCCGCGGAATTATTCGTCCGGCAACTGACCAGCGTCGACAATCTTTTCAAGCATTATGGGAAAACCGTGATGGCTTGGGGTGACATCATGGTGAAGTATCCGGCGATTGTCTCTCAGCTTCCACCCGGACTCATCGCCGTTGCCTGGGAGTATGATCCGGGCCCCGAATCGCATTACCAGCATTGGCTGGCGCCGCTGGCCGCTCAACATATCCCGCATATGATCGCGACCGGGGTGACCTGCTGGAACCAGGTCATGCCCGATTATGCGAGGAGCTTCGAGAATATCGATACATTTCTTGCCAACGGGCGCAAGTCGGGAGCGATGGGTATGATGAATACCATTTGGACCGACGACGCGCAGAATCTGCTGCGCACGGCTTGGCCGGGCATGGCTTATGGCGCGGGGGCGGCTTGGCAGTCGGCCCCCATGGATCGGGAAGCCTTCTTCTCGGACTATGCACGGCTCATGTACGGTCCCAAGGTCGCGCCCGAAGTGACGGCCGCCCTGAAAGATCTCACGGCATCGGAACTCGACCTGCAAAAAGTGCTCGGCGATGAAAACATGCTGGCCTTGTGGTCGGACCCTTTTTTCCCGGCAACCCTCAAGCGAACCACCGAGCACCTCGCTGACCTGCGCGCGACGCGGCTGAAGGCCGAGGATGCCGAAGAGCACCTTGACGAAGCGTTATCGCGGGGAGGCGATCCACTCACCCTCGAAAGCCTGTGGTTCGGCAGCCAGCTTCTCGACTACGCTGGACAAAAGTTTCAGACCGCGCCGGAGCTGGAAGCGTTCTGGAAGCGTCTGGGATCCCGCCGCCCCAAGGATGAATTATGGTGGAACGAATGGGAATCACAAACCACCTATCCTGACCATTCGCGCTTATTTGACTTAATGGACGCGATCACGGGCCTTCGATCCACCTATCAGCGCGAGTGGCTTGCGGAATACACCCCTTACCGGATGGGCACGGCGCTGGGACAATGGGATGCCGAATACCTGTACTGGAAACGCTTGCAGGAGCGCTTGAAGGAATTTTCGGAAACCGCTCAGGAAGGGGCGCCTCTGCCTGCACTGAAAGATCTGGCGGAAGGACACTGAGGCAGACGTTGGGTGCTAGTCAGCGCGAGGGGGAGAAAGATATGAGCAGAGGGGTTTTGGGGATCTTCGGTAGAATTCTGCCGCTTCTGTTACTTTGGTCCGGCCTTGCCGCAAAAGGCCACGCGGCAACTGGGCCGTCGATCTTCCCGACGCCGCGCGAGGTCGAAGCGCGCAGCGAGCGCTTTTCATTGGACCCCTCCGTCCCGATCCTGGTGCCCCAAGCCGCCTCCCATGAGGACCTGGCCCTTGCCCAATTCCTGACGCGGGAACTGAGCGATAAGCACGGACTGGCTTTCAAAACGCATAGCGTCTCGGCGCTTCCTGCCACTGGGCCCTTCATCTTGATGGGAGGTGCGGGAAACCCCCTCATCCAGGAATATCTCAAGGGCCGTGGAGCAGAGGCCGCTGTGCGCGCGCCCGAAGGCTACCTTCTGGAAGTGGATGCACAGGCGGTGATCATTGCGGGAGCCGATGAAGCCGGGGCCTTTTACGGTTTGCAGTCGTTGCGCCAATTGATTCAGGGTGACGCGGCGCACAAGTATGTGCCGGGGATTCATATGCGGGACTGGCCTGCCAAGCCGTTTCGGGGCATCAAGCTCTATTTACCCGGCCATGAGAACATCGCCTATTTTAATCGCTTCGTGCGCGACTTCCTGGCTCTATATAAATACAACCGAGTCATCGTGGAGTTGAACGGAGCGATGCGGCTTGATCGTCACCCGGAAATAAATGCAGGCTGGCTGGAGCTGCATAGAGACTTGAACGCCACGCGGCGTGACCGGTCTCCGGGCCCGGGAGGCCAGTATCAGGATTCCGCTAATGCCGACACAGCGGATGGCGAGGTGCTCGAGAAATCAGAAGTCGCCGCCCTCGTAGCCTATGCACGGCAGCACCATATTGAGGTCATCCCGGAGATTCCCTCCCTTACGCACAGTTACTACTTGCTGACTCGCCATCGGGAACTGGCGGAGATTCCCGACGCCGAGTGGCCCGACACCTACTGCCCTTCGAATCCCCAGGTCTATAACCTGCTCTTTGATGTCCTCGATGAATATATCGACGTTATCAAACCTCGCACCGTGCACGTTGGACATGATGAGTGGAGGATCCCCTGGGGAGTCTGTCCGTTATGTCGGGGCAAAGACCCGCGCGAACTCTATGCCCAGGACATCAACAAAATTCACGATCACCTTACGCAGCGTGGAATCAAGATGTCCATCTATGGGGATCACCTTATTGAACAGTTGCGCGGGGTGCGCCTCAAAAAAGAGTCCACCCCGCAAGGCCAACCCTATGAAACGCCCGGTGGCTTATCGCCTGAGCAAGTTGAAAAGCTGATACCCAAAGATATCCTTATCTACAATTGGTTCTGGGCAGACGGTCACGAGGAGGGGGGAGAGAAAGGAGAGGGTGAGGCGAACGAAGTCGCGCTCGACCGATGGGGCTTCGAGCAAATCTACGATAACATGGAGCCGAACATTCAGGAGTTTGACCGGCGTGCCGGGCGGCGCAGTGTGATCGGGGGCGCGCCATCCTCCTGGGCTGCCACCAACGAGTTCAACTTCGGCAAGGACCTGATGTTTGAGTTCTTAGGTTGCGTGCAGCTTCTCTGGTCCGGGCATGAACCCGCACAGGACGATCTCTCCGCGACGATTCAGAGCTTGCTGCCCCGCGTGCGGCGAAACTTAAGCGCGGAACCATTTCCCAGCGACTCTGATCCTGTGATTCCTTTGAACATAGAAACAGCCTTGCAGGCGGCCACCATCCAGGGCGTTAACCTGGATGCCATGAAAAGCGGGCGGGTTGAAACCGGTAAGCTGGTATTCGAACTGGGACGCCAGGGGGACAAGCCCGCCGTTGCTCTGGTTTCCGCAGGCGCCGAGTCTGCGGCTATTCCCATCGGGGAAGACGCCAGCAGCATCATCTTTCTGCACGCCTCGACGAAACCCGCGCGCAACGTCAACGCCGACGACTACACCTGGAATTATGCTGACACGGCTGACCTGTTGGGGTGGTACGAAGTGACCTACGAAGATGGGTTTGTGGAGACTGTTCCGCTGCGATACGGAGTTAACATTTTGGAAGCGGGATGGGGGACGAACCACACGCCGAGCAACCTTACTTACCAAGCCGAACTCGTCGATTGCGCTGAGTCCGGCCGAGAGCGTCTGACTTTGTTTGCCTATGAATGGATCAATCCGAGGCGCGGCATACGCGTGAAAGAAGTCCGCCTGAAGGCCTCGACGGGTTTCAAAAATGTGGACGGCCAGGTTACCCCTGAAAACCCTCTGCTCCTGGCCGCGGTGAGTGTGGTGAAGAAACGAACGCCGCCCGAGCCGAAACCCCTTCGGGTGGGGAACAAGTGAGTGGGGCGCCCCGCTCCGTTCGCGTGGGTAAACTGGCTCCCGAAGAAACGGCCTGCCAACCGGCAATCGATTCAACTGTAGTCGCATCTGGGACAATAAGGGGCCGAGGCAAACCCGGCCAGCCGGCTCCCAATTCCAATATGGGGCAGTTAGGGCGTGGCGGATTCGCCCCAAGGGGCAGAAGTTGAACTCTTCCACGTTCGGCACGAGCAGCCTTCTTGTCACCTGGCTCGGACTTGCCCATCCACTATACCTACAACTCTAGCCATTGTCAAGGAAAATGTGAGGCTAGGGGGGGGGGTGGCAGCCACATTTCCCGTGTTCCGCGGACCGGCTCCCCCCAGCAATGAAGGCGTAGACCACATGGACGGTTTGGCGACAAACCGTCAAGGTGATCGCGAGTTGCGTGGAATCGAAACAATGACGGGGTGGAGCAGACATTGATTTCTATGTATGCTGCACCTCCGGCTGATCGCCTGCGCTAATCCACGAGCGCACGAAGTCGCAAGGCGAGGGCTTTGCCCTGCTGACATGTTAAGAACCGCGGAGGAAGCTGAACTACATCACCTTCGCGCTACCCGCTCCCTTTTTTTAATGCACAAGCGTGTGTTAGTGTTGCTCTGATGCACTAGGCTGGGAGCCGTGTAGCTTTTCATGTCGATTGCCGTGTTTCGAGATCCGGCGTAGGAGAGAACCGATGCAACATGCAACTCAAACTACCGATTCTAATGAATATACGGGACCAAAGATGATTTATGATTCTTTCTTTGCAGAGGGCGCCAGGACCCACGAGAGGACCGACTGGTTTCTTATTTTTCACGCCATTTTATTGGAGGCGTTCTTCACTGAGGGGGCAAAGGGGACCGCCCAAGTTGTCGTTGCATGGGTCGGCCTAGTCACGGGTTGGCTTTGGTTCCTGACTGGCTACCGACAGAGTTGGGTTTTCATGCATCTCGGGAATTGCATGACCTCAAACAAGAACATGACCGGCGATTTCACCGTCACTCTGCAGCAGATATTCAATGCACGCAAACGAATTCCACGGCCCTTCCGTTGGGCTTGGCCAGTTTCGTCTTTCTGCGTGGTCACGCCGGCTGCATTTGTGCTCGCCTGGTTGATCCTGCTGGCGATAATCGAATTCAGATGGGAAAAGTGGCTAGGTCTAGCAGCATCCGTTGTCGTATGTGGACTGGCCACGCTGGCGGTGGGTCTACTAGGGCCTGGTCCGGAAATCCCAAAAGGGCTAGAGGATCTAACAGTGCCGTCCGACGAGCATCCGCAAGTCCCGGAAGCTGGAGCAAAGTCCTCCTGAAGCTGGTAGCGCGAGGTGCGCGCTCCTCCGCGGCATTTCACCCAGGCGTGCTTGTTCGATGCTTAGCGGGTGGCGCAGAACAATGCTCTGCGACTAGGTCGATCGACGCGCGTCGATGCAAAAATCGAAGGTTTCACCCTGCGCCAGCCGGCCGGAGACGGTCTATTAGAAGACCCTGGTGCATGTCAGCAGCTCGGCGGTACTCTCCTTCATGAGGAGAGAAAAAGATGACCGAAACAGAAAACGCATTTCCGGAGCAGAGCGAATTGAACCGGTTCTATGACACTGTTCTGCAATCCACGGGATATCCACCTCAAATCGCTATTTTCGATCCCCAACTCGCCAGAGCCTTGGGTAGGGACTGGCTTACCGAACGGGCGCAGATTGAGGAAGGGGTAGAACGTCCGGAACTTGAAACCATGCTTGCCGAGGGGTTGATCCAGACATGGAAGGATGCAGCCGGACAGCAAGGCTTTATTATATACAGTCCGCACCAGGCCGGAGTATTCAAGAAGCTGAAAGAGGTCGGCCGGTATGAACTCGAGGAACTGCAGCACATCGCAGAGTGCTGGGGCGACTATCTGGGGACAGTCATCATTGATGAGCCACCATACGACTCGCATGACGTCTCGGACTTCGAACACTTCCGGCGGCGGGCTACAGAGATTATATCCTCCCTCGAGGAAGATGTCGCGCGCGGTCCGTCACGGTCGTACCTCGACGCGGACCACGCGCTGCAGCAGTTTGAGTTGATAAAACAGCGGCTTTCCGAATGGCGACATACTGCGACCATTTTGGCTGGGAAGACCGAGGAAACCCTCAGCGATCGACTGCGGAGCGCAATCCAGCGGCAGTTATGGCACCTCCGCTGGGTTGAAGAGTTTGTACGGATCAGCATGGCCCAGCAGTTCGAAGCACAGATCCTTGAGGGCTATAGCGTTGAAGTCACCTTTAACGCGACAAGCTGGCACGATGGTGAAACGGCCCTCTCAGACATTAGTTGGAGTTCGACCTTTAGACGAGTTAAGGAAATGCGACGGGAAGGCCACCGATTGCCGCTCCGCATGCCTGACTTCAACGTGACGGAAAAAGGGATAGAACTCCTTCGACCGCTCACGCCCGAGCAGTACTCCGCAATGTACTCGCGGCACAACATGCAGGAAATGGTTCATGTCCTCAACGAGATGGGCAGCGAAATCTGGTCACCGGCACCGCTGCCCATCGGCGACTCGACCTGCGCGGAGTGTGCGGCAACCTTCTACCGCGGAAGGCCTACACAGATCTATTGCAGCGAGCGCTGCCGAAGGCGCGCAAAAAACCGGCGCTGGCGGGAAAGAGATCCAGAACGTGCCCGGCAGTGCCAAGCCCGATACTGGAAGAGCTATTGCGACATCAATTGAGACACCCAGTTCGAGCTTGAAACAGATTTCGCGCGCCTGGAAGCATATGAAGGCCCTGTTAGCGAACTATGGAGCGATAGGGGTTGAGCGGCACGACTTTAAAGGGCACCAGAAGCAATGACATGGAAAAGGTAGCGACGTTCAGTCCGCAACAGCTTGAGGCGATCGCAAGGATCTTGGCCGAAACGAATTCGGGCCTAACAGGTTCGCAGATCGGCTATCTGCTTCAGGATTGCCGTATCCCTGACGTCAGCCGGGAAATGACGAAGTGGAAACGCCTGTTCAATGCATTCGTTGAATACCAGAACCAGCGCCAGATTGGGAATCACGTTCTCATGTTTATAAATCGGGCGATGAATCCGGTGACATATACAGCCTCCCCGGAGGTCTTTGGGTTTCGGCAGGCGAGACTCAATTCGGTACTTGCATTTTGCGGAATGATGGTCGGCGACGACGGCAAAGTCAGGCGTGCAGCGCCGGCAAATGATCTCGATGATGCGATTGCGAGAGCTGACCGACTGCACGCCGCGCTCGCAGGCCGAAAGGTCCATGAAGATGTGCTTAGGTTCTGTCGAGCCGAGATGCTCCAAAAGAACTATTTTCATGCAGTTTTCGAAGCGATGAAAAGCATCGCCGCCAAGATTCGCGGTCTTTCAGGTCTAACGTGCGATGGCGCAGACCTCGTTCAGCAAGCGTTTGGAATTCCGGGCGGAAGGAGCCCACTGCTCGCAATAAACGCGCTTCTGACAGAAACTGACCGCGGAGAACAGCGTGGCTTTGCTAACCTGCTGGTCGGGCTATTCGGAACGATTCGGAATCCAACAGCGCACAACCCGAAGATTGAGTGGGATATGTCGGAACAGAATGCCTTGGATGTTCTTACGATGGCCTCATTGATCCATCGAAAGCTAGATAAGGCACATCGAAACACCGCAACTGCGCCCTAACCGCGCCTGTCACTTGGCCGTATAACGCCCTACCCGCCGAAGTGCGCGCTTTGATGTGCGAGCGCTTGGCAAGCGTATCGGCGAGCAGTTTGCGCCGGTCGATTTCTTTCATCTCTGTCGCCGAAGCCGCGAACTCTTCAAGGCTGCCGGCAAGTTCATCTGGCGGCAAGTTTCCCAAAATGCGGCGACATCGTCCAGCCAGGTTGCTTTGTCAAAATCGGCGGCCAAAAAGAAACAGGTTTCATCCAGAAGCATTGGATAAACGCCCATAACGAAATCACGGCCATGGTCGTCACCCTTCAGATGCCACTGAATCGCATCGTCAGTTACGGGAATATAACGCTGGTGGGGGCATTCGGAACATTTGATTCCGGGCTTTTCGCAGATTCCCTGGACCCATTCATTACCACATATTGGCGAATAGCCGGCCCTGCCCGTCTTGCGGCTTTCGAAACGGCGCGGGTAAACATCTTCGCGCCCACGAAACAGGGAACGGAAGAGGGCGATCTTGGCCTCGGCGGGGGAACGTTGATTCACGCCAATGTGCGCCAAGTCAGCAAGTCGGACAGGTGTGTCCACAACCCTAATCTACATTCGCAACACCGGTGGGGTCCAAGCACAATCGAAAACCGGCCAAGAGGTTCAGTGACGTGACCGTTATCCGCAGGATGCACTGATCTTCTGGCGATGATTTGCCTCGATGGTCAAACTGAGGTGTCATGCGGTTGGGAGGCTTTTCTTTGCCGTAACCCCAGTGTTTGCCATGGGTTGGTATGCTGGCGGGGACGACGGGACTCGAACCCGCGACCTCATGCGTGACAGGCATGCGTTCTAACCAACTGAACTACGTCCCCGCAGAAACTGATTCATTGAGCCATTGCTTCATTGACTCATTGAAAAGCCTGGAGCTGTCCCCCGGGCTCGCGACTCCCGGGTCATCTGGATTCGCCTTTCCATGAATCAATGGCCAAATGATCCAATGACTCAATTTGCTGGTGGGCGGTACCCGGCTCGAACGGGTGACCTTCTGCTTGTAAGGCAGACGCTCTAACCAACTGAGCTAACCGCCCGGCTCCCCTTCGAGCGGGGGCTAAACTATTTCGGCCCCCGGCACACGAACCTTGACAGTTCCAATCTATGGAATATACACTAGCTTTCTTAGATCGTCAAGGAACGCACAGACCCAATTATGCAGTTTCCTCGAGAATACGTGGCCTACATGGCCAAACAAGTTCTGAAACGCCTCACCAAGGCCGGGCTCATCCAATACGACCAGCCCGAGTACGTAACGGAAGTTATGTACGAGGTGATGCTCGATGAGTTTAGTATCGAGGACCGTATTAATGATGAGGTGCGGAAGATCCTCGAACAGCACGGTGAGGAAATGAAGGAGTTGGGCGCCACCTTCGAAGAGGCGTTTAAAGTAATCAAGAAGCAGCTTGTGCGGGAACGTAAAATCATCCTCTGAAGGGGTGGTGTCTTGAGCCGATGAAGTTAAGCCACGAAAAGATCATCCAAATCTCGCACCGGATGATGGGGGCGATTGAAGCCCTGGATGAAGTGGAGATCTTTGAAGAGCCCAACACCATTCGCCAGGAAATCGTCAAGATTCTGACCGAGCTGATGCACGAGGAAGAGAAGATGGACGAAGTCATCAAAGCCCGGATCACTTCGCAAAAACGCACCATCCCCGAGGGCAGCGGCGAGTGGGAGATCCTCTACCGGAAATACTACAACGACGAACTGCGCAAGCTGGGCGTCGTTTTCACTACCCCCAACCATTCCTGATTGCAGAATCTCATCATCTTAATCTGGATTCTCGCCCCGCGCGGGCGAGGGGAGTGTTTGCGCGTCTGACACGCACGCCCCAAAAGGAAAAGGCGCCCGGAAGTCCGGGCGCCCTTTATCCTGAGGTGAATTCGCCTGCGCCTACGCTTAGTCGCGCCGCTTCAGCACGGGCGGCTGATCGTCGCCGCTCGAATCGGTCTTCTGCTGACCGGATTGCGTGGAGCTGGAGTCAGGCGTCTCGCGCTTGCGCAGCGAAGGTCCGCTGTCTCCCTTTTGCCGCTTGTGCTGAGTGATGACGGTTTGCAGGCGCGCCTTGATGTCATCAAACTCCGAAGTTGATACCAGGTACTCGTTGCGCTTGGGGAGAATCTTCTGGATCTCTTCTTCCGACGCGATGATGCGATCGCCGGTGGGGGGGTGGTCGGCAAAAACTTTGGCCATGCTCCCGGGGCTGCGCCGCTCTTCGTCCATAACTTTGCCGAAGAAGCCGACAAAGGCATTGGGGTCGTAGCCCGCCTTGTACATGTATTGCAAACCCAGGAAGTCGGCCTCCTGCTCATCCTTGCGGCTGAATTTCAGGAAGGCCAAAGGCACGCCGTTCATATACGCTTCCAGCACGCCATAATAGACCGCTGCCGACATGGGGATGAACATCATGGGGAGCATCGCAAATTGCAGGATGGTGGCTTTGGTCATGGTGCTGGCCCAGTGGCGAGCCGCCGCGTGCCCAATCTCATGCGCGATGACGCCGGCCACCTGGTCTTCCTCATCTGCCGCCATCAGCGTGCCGGTGTTGAGGTACATGAACCCGCCCGGTAAGGTGAAAGCGTTGATGGCAGGGTCGTCAATGACCTTGATCGTCAGGGGAATATTGAGGTCCGAGTTGCGCGCCAGGTTCTGCGCCACGCGGTTCACGTACTCATTGATGACCGGGTCCTTGAGAATCTTGGCTTGTTTGTCAATTTCATCGGCATACTGCTTGCCGATGGCGATTTCTTTTTCCTGAGAGATGATGCTGTGATGCGCAACCTTGCGGTCGCCGATCTCGTCAACGTCGTTCTTCTTATCGTCAGCGCGACCGGGAAGCGAGGCGCAACACACGATGGCGGCGAGCATTAGGGTTGCGAAACGCGGCTTCATCATGGCATGGCTCCTTACCGGCAATTATACCATTGTGGGCAGGTTCGACCGCGGTTTCTTTATTTTTCTCTTTGGCGACTGCGAATCTGGCGCTCTCGTCGTTATGCTGCCCCGCCCCTAACTTCAAGCGAACCTCCGGCCTTGGCTCGGGGCAAGCCCGAATCCACCCGACTATTGGATTATTTCGAGGGCAAGGGGGTTGCATCAGGTAAAAAGGCCATTAGTTAAATTGAGTTTACACTTCGCACTTTTGCGCTATTTTGGGCTCTTGACTCCGCAGCCGGGGACAGGTAGATTTAGTTGAACCGGCCTTCACTTGGCCTCGTATTCAGTTTCCCCTGACGGGGACACCGTCTCCCCCTAAAGGAGTGTTAACCTGTGGCCGTTTCCTCGATTCTCTTAGGCCAAGTTTGGCAAATGCAAGGGACGGGCGACAACTGGTTGGTGACGAGAGTTTATTCCGAGGTTTTCGCTTCCTATGCCATCCTCAGAAAAGTGGGGGGAGGAGACGCTGACCTTCGCCGCGTGAAGGTCGAGCAGGCCGCCGACGGCGTGCGGCTTCCCGGTTTCATCTTTACTCAGGACGCCGACGCTTTCTAAGCAAGGCCCAATCATCCGACTTCATATTCCCTATGGTCTCTACCCTTCTCGAGTATCTTGCCACCTTCATCATCGCGGTGATCTCCCAGACCGGTTATCTGGGCATCGCCTTGCTGATGGCCATCGAATCTGCCTGCATTCCGTTGCCTTCGGAAGTTATCATGCCGTTCTCCGGTTACTTGGTTTTCACCGGCCGGTTTCGGCTGCTTTGGGTGGGACTGGCCGGGGCCCTGGGATGCAACCTCGGATCGTTTGTGGCCTATTACGTCGGGTCTCTCGGAGGGCGGCCGCTGGTCGAAAAATACGGGCGCTGGCTGCTGGTCACTCACCATGATCTCGAGTTGGCCGACCGCTTCTTTGCTCGCTATGGCAATTGGGCGGTGTTTATCGCCCGCCTGCTGCCGGTCATTCGCACCTTCATCGCGTTCCCGGCGGGCGTGTCGCGGATGAACGTAGCCCGCTTCCACATCTATACTTTCCTGGGATCGTTGCCGTGGTGCCTGGTGCTCGCCTACGCGGGAATGAAACTGGGCGAGCGCTGGGTGACCCTGCGCGAATACTTCCACCGCTTCGACGCCGTTCTGGGTGTTATGATCATCCTCGGCGCCGCCTGGTTCATCCACAACCGCTGGAAAAACCGCCTGCGCGCGGCATAAGCACATAGAGCCTTGCCCATCCCCCCGTGGCATAACCCCGGTTCATTCCATGGTCGCGCAACAGTTGGCGGGTGGTCAGTTTGAGGCTACAATCCGGTGTGTGATGGACCGAGACAAGTTTGAGGCTCTCGTTTCGCAAGCGCTGGATGACCTGCCCGCGCCGTTTCGCAAGCGGCTCAACAACGTGGCCATCATTGTGGAAGACTTGCCACCGATAGGAACAGGGAACCAGGGAATACTGCTGGGCCTCTTTCACGGCATCCCGCGGACCGAAAAGAGCGTTTTCTATTCCAGCCCGCCCGACCGCATTTTTCTTTACCAGAAAAACATCGAGGCCATTTCGAGAACCGACGCGGAGGTGCGCCGCCAGGTCCGCGCCACCCTGCTGCACGAAGTGGGGCACTACTTCGGGCTCAATGAAGAGGAATTGCGCGGTTTCTAAAGTGGATAGCCCGGCACTCTTCAAACATCCCCAGCGTACGGCGAATTAACTCTGTTAACTGGTTATTTCTCAGGAAGATAGCAGTCGAGGTGGAACAGTGCGCGTTTCCCGCATTTTGAGTGAATATTCTGATTTATCTACTTTATTTTCAATAACATCGCAGAGCTTATTTTTTGCGGAGGGTTGGCAAGAACATCTCAGCGTGTGCGACAATTTGTCGTTCATGGGTGATATGTGTCCAATAACATCTGGGGACCTATCTTCATTTTGGACAACCATGATTTAATCTTCCCTGCGGCGATCAAGGAGGCATTTGCCTTGCCTTTTCTTTGTCCTTTTCGATTGGACCGGTACTCGTCACCATTTCCCCCTCGCCAACTATTTTTTAAATGTGAGCAATATTGAACAGACAGGCTCCGCCTGAGGGAGGAGAATACATACTGCCTTCTTTTCATCCTGAGAGGGCGACCATGTTGGGACAACTCAGCGGCCGGGTCTTATTAGTTGACGACGAACCTCTTGTCCGAAAGCTTATCTCCGGATACCTGGTGGCGGCGGGCTACGTCGTGCGGGTGGCGGTTGACGGTCTGGATGCGATCGGAAAACTTCGCGGGGGCTCCCGGATTTAATTGTCTCCGATCTCAATATGCCTCGCATGACTGGAATTGAGTTTCTTGCCGTGGTAAACGTCTCCCCCAAATACCCGTCATTGTCATCAGCGGCGTGGCCGCTGATGAAATCCCAAAGGGAGTGGCCGCCGACGCCCATTTCCACAAGAATGGTTTTGGATTTGAGCAACTCCTCCAAACCGTATCCGACCTGACCAGAACGCCTCCTTTACGAGCTGCTCCCCCGCCCCTTGACCACATACCCGTCCCGGCAAGATGGGATCGGGACGGACATTACATCATTGGGTGCGATGACTGTTTGCGGTCTTTCCGCATACCCCGCCACCCTCACATGGGGCGAAAGGAAACCTGGACAGTCTGCGTGCACTGTGGGAGAGTCGTGCGGTTCTCCGTCGTTGAGGGAGATCAGCCGGGTCCCGCCCATCCGTAGTTTCAGGCCGCCACCGCTTCGTGGTCAAAGACACTCATCAAACATTCCCATGAGTCTGGGGCTTACAGCGTGCAGCCGCGCTTAAATGGATTTCACCGGAATCTTGACGATATCGTCGACCGCCGTGACCTCGCGCATGATGAAGGGTTCTCCGTAGCGCACCCCGATCATATGGCCGAAATGGCGGGCTTCCGAGCTCATCCGGGCGTTGATGTCGGAGCGGGAAGGGAAGAGGTTTTGCATTTCTTTGGGCGGGGAAAACTGCGAGGAAAAACAGAAGATGGCTTTGAGCTTTCGCTCGAACTGGGCGGTGATATCCACGACAAAGGTCGGCCGGACGGTGGGCACGTATTGTGAGGCATAAACGATTTTGAACGGGCGATGGGGCTTTCCCGCCAGCGGCAGCTTGGCGAGCCCGGCCAGGAAGCACGCCTCGTAACCCAGTTCTCCGGTGGTGTAATGGTCGGGATGACGGCCTTTCCAATAGGGCAGAATCACCGTGTGGGGTTTCAAATCCCGAATTTTCTGCGCGACCTTGAGCTTATTTTCGCGATTGTTTTCCACCCCGGCGTCCGGAATGTTGAGGTTCTCCCGGTGGACGACTCCCAGCACCGCCGCGGCGCGGTGTGCTTCCTTTTCGCGCAGAGCCGCGCTGCCGCGCGTACCGCTTTCGCCCGCCGTAAGGTCGAGGATGCCGACGCGATAACCCGCTTCCGTCATCTTGATGACCGTCCCCCCGCAAGTAATCTCCACGTCGTCCGGGTGCGCCGCGATGGTCAGGATATCAACTTCCATATTCCGGTTTCTCCTCCTGTGCCGGCCGCGATTTAAGCCGCTGCAAGAATGCTCTCTCATCCAGATGGTACTTGAACGCCTTTCGCCCGTTGATGAACACCACGGGAATTTCTTCGTGAAACTTCGCGTAGGCCGTACCGTCCTCGAGAATATTGACTTCCCGAAGCTCGAACGGCTGCACGCTGCGAAGTTTACTGAGCTGCGTTTTCACCGTATCGCACAGGCAACACCCGGGCTTGGTGTAGAGTACAACCTCAATCATCGGCGTCTGATGGGATTTTAAGAGCAGGGATGGAGAAGCGTCAAGGACCGAAGGGGTTAGAGTGGATAACTCCCCGCCACCTTCATGAAGAAGCGGTGGACCCGGTGGACCAGTCCGGGTTGAGGAAGAAACATGAACGGGCAGTGGCCTTCCACGACGCTGGAACCGTGTGAGCGGCAGGCTTCCACCGCCTGCGCATGGTCGCTGCCGTCGTTTACGGTTTTGTAGATCCAGATTTTCCGGATCTCGGCCTGATGGCATTCGCGCACCGCCTGGTCGGTGGCCTCCGGCGTGCCGGTCATCAGCAGCGCGGCCTCCACGGGGGGAGTAATCTCGGAGATGTGGGCAAAGCACTTCCGCCCGTCGACCTCCGGGGCCTGGGGGTTTACCGGGATGGGGTCGTATCCCTTGGCTAGGAATTCGCGCCACAGCGCTCGTGAAAAGTGCTGGGGATCGCGAGAGACGCCCACAAAGGCGATTCTCTTGCACTCCAGGAATTTGGTAATATCTTCCAGTGACGCAGTACGCATGGGGGCACCTCGCGGGTTAATCTAGGCCAATTCGCGAAGCGACGCAAGCTATAACTTCTGGGTGCTGTCCTAATTTCAGGCGTCGCGCCGGCTTCCAGCCGGCACTCGGAGTTTCTAGGTTTGAAACGAGGGGTCTAATCCCCCTCAGAAAAGGCTGCCCGTTTTCTGAATTTGCAGCCCTCGCCCCCTTGGGGGAGAGGGTGGCTCGCAGCCGGCGCTTTCACCAGCCGGGGCGAGACGGGTGAGGGGGTCCAAAGCGTGGCACGTCGCAGGATGGCGGCGCGACTACTGAAGACGGTACGGAACGTTTTATCAAACAGGTACGATGAGCGAACAACCTTTACGAAGCCAAGTGGTGTTGGTGACGGGGGGCGGGAAACGGATCGGGCGGGCCATTGCCTTGACGCTGGGCCGGGCCGGCGCCGATGTGATCGTGAACTATAACCAATCGCGGGAGGCCGCCCAGGCCACCGTGGGCGAAATCGCGGCCCTGGGAGTGCGCGCGGTGGCGCTGCGCGCTGACGTCTCGCGTCCCCGGCAGGTGGCGGCCATGTTCCGCGCCATCGAAAAGCGCTTTGGCCGCTTGGACCTGCTCGTCAATAACGCCGGCGTTTTCTTTGCGAGGAAGTGGGACGAGCTGGAGGAAAAAGACTGGGACCGCGTCCTGGGCGCCAATCTTAAGGGTCCTTTCTTCTGCGCCCAGGCGGCGGCGCGCATCATGGTGCGCCAGGGGCGGGGAAACATTATCAATATCTCCTCACTCGGGGGATTGCAGGCCTGGCCGAGCTACATGCACTATTGCGCCTCGAAGGCGGCGCTCATCTCCCTGACGCGCACGCTGGCCAAGGCCCTGGCCCCGACGATCCGCGTGAACAGCGTGGCGCCCGGAACCATTCTCTTCCCGGATGAAGAGCGCAACGCGACGATCCGCAACATCATCCGCAGTACGCCCCTGCGCAAAGCCGGCGCCGCCCAAGACATTGCGCAGATGGTTCTATTCCTCGCCACTCAAGGCGAGTTCATTACCGGCCAGATATTTGCGGTCGATGGCGGGAAGTCGATTCCGTGAAGGCAGCTTTCGAACTGACATGATTGGACTCACCTTGTTGGCCCATCACGACGCGTAGATGCTGTCGCAGAAGAGTACGGCTCTTTCCCCGGCAAGGTCATCATCCTGTGGGATGACAACCTCGCGAGCGACATGGAGTACGCCAAGGCCTTGTTCCGGGCTCTCGCTCCCCATCGCAAAATGTCCCGTCGGGTGCAGCTAACAAGCGTATCGACAACACTCGGGGCGGTTCGAATCCCTCTCCCTCCGCCATCCAAACAGCCTCGGAAACGGACTCGTAGGGCGTCTCAGCGCCTCGGCGGCAGAGTTGCTACTGTTCCTCCCCCAAAACCCAGCCTCGGGACAATCGCGCCCAATGGATTTCCTCTCGGACGCCCTCCTCGAGTTCCAGTTGCCAGACGACCACCAAGGTTCCGTCCCGAGTCTGGGTGATGCTCGGGTAGGAAACATCCAGCCGGTTGGTCGTGGCGATATCGCGAGGCTGGCTCCAACGCCTGCCCCCATCGGCAGAGATCGCCACGCTGAGCGGCCAGCGATTAATCGCGGAATTATTGAAGGCGACGATGATTTCCTCCGGATTCTGCTCCAGTTTCCAGAGGGCCACCGGATTGTTGTGGCCCAGCACGGTGGAAGGCCGAGGGGGATCCCAACTCAGTCCTCCATCGTGGCTGCGGCTTTCGTAGTGGAACCAGGTTCCCGTGCGCATGATCATCAGCAGGTCGCCATTGGCCAATTGCACCAGTGCCGGCTCGGCGAGCCCGTTGGTCGAGAACGACGTCACCTTTTCAAGCCAGGCGTGCAACTGGCCGTAAGGGGTCCAGTGAACGCCGTCCTGGGAAAGAAGTACGCCGGAGGCGAGGTTCATCTCCCCTTCGGTGCGGGCGGGATCGTCATTTTGCGCCCAGAGGTCCCAGGAAAATCCCATGGCCAGGGCGCCGTTCATTAACTTGATGCCGTTATGACATTTCCCCACGAAGTATTTGTAGGGCTGCGCGATCAGGACCGGCTTCGTCCAGGTGGTCCCGTCGTCGTCACTCTGCACCATGAAGACTTTGCTTCCCGTGATGTGCTTCATGCCCAGGGGGACGGTGGTGGAGTAGACAAACACGCGCTGGCCGTCCACCACCATGTTGGGATCGGCGTCATCCATGCCCGGAGTTTTGATGAGCTCCTGGGGCGCGGACCAGGTGCGGCCTCCGTCGCTCGAGAAGGCCCCCACGATGCGGCCACGCCACTCACTTTTGGCATAGGCCGACCAGACCGCAAGAAGTTTCCCGCTCGCCAGGCGGGTTACGGTCGGAACGGTGTTCAATTGAAATGAACCGCCATCGGTGCGCTGAATGATGCCCGTCTCAAAGCCCACGGAAACCGCAACCACAGGCATCGTTGCAATAAGGATGGCCAGCAGGGCGAGGCAAGAGGTTTTCATGGTATCTTTCCGAGATAACGCAACCCGTGCTCTGCTTTTTCTTGGTGCCGTAATGAATCCCACTGTTTCTTGATAGGAAACCATTAACGCAGTCCCATTTCAGAAAGCAGCCACCCGCTGGCGTGGCCACCTGCCTTCTCGTCCTATCGACTCCTCGGGCGCGTCCGCATCTCCCGGCGCAGGACGGCGTTCATGTGGGTCTGGTACCTCTTGCCCTGCGATCGGAACCACGCCAGGACGTCGGCATCAACGCGCAGGCTGATTTGCTGCTTCAACGGCCGGTAGAACCGCCCCACATGAATTTCCGACGGGACCGCTTCCATCACTGGAGCATCCGAATAATTGATCTTGGAATCCGCCGTTCCGGCCAAAGCCTCGAGTTCGGCACGCTCACGGTCACGCATAGGAGCGGTAAAGAGCGCGCTCGCGGGGAGCCGCTTTTCTTGCCGAGATGATGCGGACTTTTTCTTCGCCATTTTCCTCCTCGACGGTGTGCACGATCAGCAATATCGCGATTGGACCAGCCGAGCCGATCGTGTGCCAGCGTTCCTCGCCCTCAACAACGCGCTCGACATAAGAGACGGCACGAGGATCTTCGAATACCCGCACGGCCGCCTCGAACGAAACACGATGCTTTCGCCGGTTGATCCGATTTTTGGACTCATTCCAGGCGAAGATCATTGTATATACAAAATTGTATCATAGATTCTTTCACCCTTGTGCGGCGCAATGCGCCAATCCTGCGGCACTTCCAAGGAAGTCGGGAGTAAGCAGCCATATTCTGACTGCCGCCTCCTGGCTCCTGACTCCAGAGTCCCCCTCCTACTTTCTCCCATACACCGGCCCGTAATTCGCGCAGGCGCGGTAATCGGCGCCCTCGGGATCGTGGGTTCCGAAGTGGGTCCAGGCGCTGGGCCGGAAGATTCTTTCTTTGCCGACGTTGTGCATGCACACGGGAATGCGCAGCAGGGAGGCAAGGCTGATCAGTTTATCGCCGACGTGCCCGTAGCAGATCGCCCCGTGATTAGCGCCCCAGTTGTTCATCACCGAATAAACGTCACGGAAGGGTCCCCGGCCGGTGAGCAGCGGCGCGAACCAGGTGGTGGGCCAGGTGGGATTGGTGCGCTCATCCAGGACTTTGTTGACTTCCGGGGGCAGAGAGACCGTGTATCCTTCCACGAGTTGCAGCACCGGCCCCTGCCCCGCAATCCAGTTGAGGCGCGCCATGGTCACGGGGAATTCGCCGCAGGTGAGGAATTGCGAGGAATAGCCGCCGCCGCGGAAGTACTCGAGCGACGCCGGAGCCCACTGGGTGGCCTCCAGGCAAGCCCCCGCATCTTCCGGGGTGACTTCCCAGAAGGGCTTCATGGCGGGTTTGCCGTCGCGCGTCATGCACCCCGTGGCGTCCAGCGTGGCGGCGCCGGAGTTAATCAAATGGATAATGCCCTGGCTGGCCTTGCCGGTCAGCTTGTGACCCGCCACGCGCTTCACCGCCGCGGGGCTCCAGTAGGTGCGCACGTCGGCGAAAATCTGCGCCGTATCGGTGAGCAGGTGCCCGAAGAGCATGGTGGCGCCGTTGAGTGAATCGTTTTCTGTGGCGAAGACAAAAGCCTCGCGGATGCCGTTCCAGTCAAACGAAGAGTTCAGGATGGCTTCCATGAAGTCGCCGTTGGGGAATTGATCGGTCCACTGGCGCTGTCCTTGAAAGCCCCCGGCGATGGCGTTGCGGCCCAGGGCCTCTTCCCCGTAGCCCAATTCCGCCAGGCGCGGATTGCCCACCATCAGGTCGCGCGCGATGATGGCCATCTTTACGCACGTCAACCAGTCGACATCCTTCTGCGCGCGGGACTTCTGCGCGGCAGGCGGATTCCAGTCCTTACCTTCGGGACAATGGGCCTTCACCCAAGCCAGGGCGCGGTCAAACTCCTCCGCGTCGTAAATCTCTTCGTCGACGCGCCGGACGAACTCCGACATGTCCACATACTCGTTGCGCATGCCCAGGTAGTTCTGGAAGAAGTCCGCATTCACCATGGAACCGGCAATGCCCATGGAGACGGAGCCCAAAGACAGATAGGACTTGCCCCGCATCTCCGCCACCGCCAGGCCCGCCTTGGCGAATTGCAGCAACTTCTCCTGCACGTCGCCGGGAATCGAGGTGTCGGTGGAGTCCTGCACGTCCTGCCCATAAATGCCGAAGGCCGGCAACCCTTTCTGGTTGTGCCCGGCCAGCACCGCGGCCAGATAAACCGCGCCCGGGCGCTCCGTGCCGTTGAAACCCCACACCGCTTTGGGAATCAGCGGGTCCATGTCCATCGTTTCCGATCCGTAGCACCAACAGGGCGACACGGTCAGCGAAACCCCCACCCCCGCGTGCGCGAACTTGTCGGCGCAATCGGCCGCTTCCGCCACACCGCCAATACAGGTGTCCGCCACCACGCATTCCACCGGCAGACCGTTCGGATGGCGCAGGTTCTTCTCCAGGAAATCCGCGGCAGCTTTCGCCATGCCCATCGTTTGTCCCTCGAGCGACTCGCGCACCCCCTTCCGCCGTCCGTCAATCGCCGGGCGAATCCCAATCTTCGGCAATGCCCCCCGCAAGCGCTTCTGCGGCCCGTTCACCTTCATATCGTTAGTCTCAGCCATGGTCGTTTGCCCCCTCCTTGGGGAGCACAATTGTAACGCTAAAGATGGTTTTTGCATCGGGGTTCCGAGGTCTACTTTGGGAAACCGGGGACAGACGGGACGTTTTCCGGTATTGCTCGGCCGAGGCTGGATTGCCTCCACCATGGGGATTGCCTTCCGCGAAAAACTAGGGAAACATCCCGTCTGTCCCCGGTTTTCCCACGTGGTGGAGGTTTACGTTGAGCGCGAAGGAACGGTGAAAGTGCGGCGCGTGGTGACGGCGGTCGATCCCGGCACCGCGGTGAACCCCGACGGCGTCCGGGCCATGATCGAGGGCGCCATTAACTACGCCCTGACGCCCTGCCTGATGGGAGAGATTACCATCAAGGATGCCGCCGTCGAGCAGTCGAACTTCCATGAGTTCCAGGTGTTGCGCATGGAGGGGGCGCCGGAGATCGAGGTGCACATCATTCCCAGTACCGAATCGCCGACCGGCATGGGCGAGCCGGGAGTGCCCCCACTCGCGCCGGCCTTTGCCAACGCCGTCTTTGCCGCCACCGGCAAGCGCCTGCGCAGATTGCCCATGACGAAAAACTCCTGACCCGAAAGGGAAGAATTGCGCAGCTCGGCCTGGCCGCAGCCAAACACGTCTTGTAGGGGCTGGGCTTGCTCTGCCCTCAGGGTCGTATCGACCCTCGGCCAGGGTACGGCAAGCCGTACCCCTACAACCCATCACCCCAAGGAGTGCCCCCGCTCTTCAACCGACCAGCGGGTTGATCGTGCGGGGACCTTGGAACCGGCTGAAGTCCCGATCCGCTGTCCACAGCTCCCGCACTCCATGCAAGCGGCACAGGGCCGCGACCCGAGCATCGTGTACGGCGGGGCCCGCGACGCGGCTGGCCTTGAGTGTGGCGCGCAGTTCCGGCCAATAACCGGGGGTTTCAGCCAGCAGCACCAAGCCCGGAGCCTCCAGCCAAGCCTCCACTTGAGCCTGGGCGATCTCCGGAGGGCTGGGGGGATTGTAGATCCGCGGGTGCGTTACGATGGCCAGGAATTCATGCAGGCAGGGCCAGGGGATGGCCCATGCTGCGCGCCCTTCGGCGAGTTCGGCAAGGCGGTCGCGGGCCCCATCATGCCAAGGCGAATCCTCGCGGTGCGCATAAACCAGGATGTTGGTATCCACCGCGATCACGCGCCGCGCCCCTCGTAGATCGTGTCACGAATCTGTTGCCACCCCGCGCCAGCCATTTGGGGGTGAAGCCCCTTGCCCCGGAAGGATGCCTTGCGCAGCCGGAATCCTTTGGCCCGCTTACGCTCGGCCACGATCCGGTGAAGCCCTTCCTCCACCAAAGCCCTCACCGTCGTGTGTTCCCGCAAGGCAAGCCGCTTCGTTTGCTCGAGCAAAGAATCAGGAATCTCTACGGTTGTCTTCATATGGGAAAATGTATCATTAAATACAGCGATATGGCAAGCCGCAAGGCGCTTCTGCGGGCAGACGGGGGCGGCGAACGGCCCACCCAGTTGTAGCCCGGTGCAGAATTGCGGTTGCGAACCGGCTGATGGGTTGTATACTGCTGGGGCTCAAGATTACAAAATCGAAATTCCAGGTTCTACCCGGAGGTAAAACCATGAAGAAGTTTGGGGGACTCGTGGCCGTGGCCATATTGCTGATTTTCGCCGGGGTGCGGTGCGCGGCGGCGCAGGCGCCCGAGGGAGAGTCCAAGAAAGAGCCCGAGGCAAAGCCCGCCGCAGAAGCCACGCCCCCGCCCAAGGAGGAATCCTCCGTCACCGACCACAGCATTCGCATGGGCAGTGAGACGATTCCTTACAAGGCCACGGCGGGCACCATCCTGCTCAAGGACGACGAGGGCAAACCCAACGCCAGCCTGTTCTACATCGCCTATACGCGCAGCGACGTGAAAGACCCGAGCCAGCGCCCTCTGGCGTTCCTGTACAACGGGGGGCCGGGCTCATCGTCGGTGTGGATTCAGATGGGCGCCTTCGGCCCGCGACGCGTCGACACCGCAAACGCCCAGCCCACTCCGCCGCCGCCTTATCGTGTGGTGGACAACCCCAACTCGCTCATCGCGGTGGCTGACCTGGTGTTTATCGACCCGGTGGGCACTGGCTTCAGCAAGGCGGTGGGCAAGGCCAAGAACAAGGACTTCTGGGGTATCGACCAGGACGTGAAGTCGCTGGCCCAGTTCATCAACGCTTACGTCAGCCGCAACAACCGCTGGAACTCGCCCAAGTTTCTCATCGGCGAAAGCTACGGCACCTTCCGCAACGCCGCCCTCGTTGATTATCTCCAGTCGCACGACGGCATGGATTTCAACGGCGTGGTCATGATCTCGACGGTTCTCGACCTCAGTACCATCTCCTTCAACCCGGGCGACGACCGGCCATTTATTCTCTATCTGCCCAGCTACGCCGCCACCGCGTACTACCACAAGATGCTCAAAGACCCTCCCGCCGACCTCAACGCGTTTCTCACCGAGGCGCGGCACTTCGCCGCCACCACTTACGCGGATGCGCTGATCAAGGGCGCATCGCTCGGCGAGGCGGAGAAGGCGGAGGTGGCCAAACAGGTGGCGCACTTCACCGGCCTCGGCGAAGACTACCTCAAAAAGGCGGACTTGCGGGTCAACCTCCCGCAGTTTATGGCGGAATTGCAACGCTCGCGCGGCCTGGTCACTGGCCGCCTCGACGCGCGCTTCACCGGCCCCAGCTTTGATCCCCTGGCCGAGTACAGCGAATACGACCCGCAGGAGACCGCCATCACCGGCGCCTTTACGGCGGCCTTCAACAATTATGTGCGTGAGGATTTGAAATTCGGCAAGGACCAGACCTACGAAATCGAAAGCAACAAGGCGGGCAACGAGTGGGATTGGAAGCGTGAGGGCGGCCACGAGTATGGATTCCCCGGCGCGCCCAACGTCGAGAACGATCTCACCGAGGCGCTCATCTCCAACGCGCACCTTCAGGTGCAGGTGGAGAACGGCCTCTATGATCTCGCCACGCCGTTCTTCGGCACCGAGTACACCATGCGCCACCTGCGGCTGCCGGAAAATCTCCAGAGCCACATTCATTTGGAGTATTACGACGCCGGCCACATGATGTACTTGCGCGACGAAGACCTGGCCAAGCTCAAGAGCAACGTGGCAACCTTCATTCAGTCGAATTCGGCGCACTAGCGGCGGGCGCCTTCACCCCCGGAAGAACCGCGGACCCTAAAAGCGGGGGTCCGCGTTGCGCGCTCCTTACTGCGTGGCCAAGGATAAAACACGCACTGGCCCCAGCAGTCCCGAAGGCTGCAACGGCGAGTTCGCCTTGTAGGGCTTCACGTCCGCAAACGTATATTTCGTCGTCGCGTCGGGTTGTTGATCGCCGATCAGCCGGTTGACCCAGGCGTTGATGACCTTGATGGTCACTTCGTTGGCGCCGGGCTTCATCACGCTGGTGGCGTCCACGCGGTATGGTGTATGCCACACGATGCCCAGCGACTTGCCGTTCACCGTCACCTCCGCCAGATTCTTCACCTCGCCCAAGTCGATCCACAGCTTCGCGCCCTTCTTGAACCAGTCACGCGAAGCCTGAATGGTCTTGAGGTAAGTGCCCTCCCCGGAAAAGTACTTCACCCCGGCGTCCGTGCTGTCACTCCACGAGATCAGCTTGTCCAGAGTAACCGAGGCCGACGCGCCACGACCCGGTTGGAAGCTCACATTCCACGAGCCCTCCACTGTCGCGAGCTCCGTCTCCACCACTTTGGGCAAAGTGAGCGAGGTTGACTTCGTCGGCTTGCGGAACACCACGAACACGGTGCCCCAGGGTTCCAGGTGCAATGGCAACGTGGTGCGGCCGTCGGCGATGTTGTAAGCGGCGGGCTCCGTCTTGCCCGTGTCGGGATGCCAGAGTTCCGGCGCCTTACCGGTTGCGCGGAACGTTGCGTCCACCGTCTCGTCGCGGTCCTTGCGATTGTCCACAAAGTACAGGTCGCCGTCCGCCAGCTTGCGATGGGCAAACAGTATCCGCGTGTCGCTCTCCGGCTTGGTGTAGTCGAAGTCCGGAGCCACCTTCAACGCGTTAAAGACATCCGTGAGGCTCTGGCCTGCGTACACCGTGCCCTTGCCCACGTTGTGTACGCCCGTGCCGTCGCCAAACAATTCGTCGTTCAGCTTTTGGAACTCCGCCTGGTCGTCGGCGAGGCTAGGATCGTCGGTGGGCTTGGGGCCGGCAACGACCGCGCCATCCTCCACCAGTTTGTGAACGGCGCGCAGCACCGGCAACGACATGTGCTTGCTGTATGAATCAAGCCCCAGCACCCGGTAGCTCATGCCGCTCTTCGTGGTGATGCGGCCCTCGGTGACGTTCAATTCGTGAATCAGGGCGTCGGCGTTGATGTAGTCGAATCCGTAGCCGGCGGGCACATCGGGCGACTTATCCGCAAAGATCGCCGTCAGGTTGGAATCCTCGCCGTAGAAGTAAACCACGTCGGCGCCAAAGTGTCCCTGCTGAAGCATATAGCTGCTGCGGGCGATGTAATTCACCCACGCGCCGGCCTGCTCAGCCCAGGTTTCGTTGCGGTTGAACCACTGCCCGAAGGGCCCCAATGTCAAGCCTGGCGCTTTGCCCACCAGGGGTTGGTGCGCCGACTCGTGAATCACGAAGCGGTTGATGCCGTTCAGCAGTTCCTGGTCCGCCGTGGGCTTCAACGTTGCCGGCGACCACGCCCAGGGCGCGGCAGCCGCCGTCAGCGACTCGGCCGCGGCCAGGTTCTGACCGTAGATATGCGCTACGGACGCCGATTCCCGATCGTCGGCGTTGTAGCCGTATTGCTCATTGTTCACACCCGGAACCTGCGTCCACATGGCGCTCATGGGCACTTCGTTGAATTTCTTCACTTCCATTCCATCCGCAACAAAGGCGCGCCCGCTCTCATGCGACTCGCCGTAATGGCCCATGTGCCACTCGTGCAGTGTAGCCTCCAACTGGCCATAGTGCTCGTTGGCGATTAAATCGCCAATAGTCTTGCGGAAGTCCCACAGGAATTTGTCGCTGGCTTCGGCGCTTTCCACGACTTGCCCGGCGAGAACCGGCATCCAGGGCAGGGGATCATAGCCGCGCAGTTTTTTGAACTGTGCGATCATGTCGTCGGTCCAGTTCTGCGAACCGGCTTCCCAACTATCGTTAACCACGTAGCGGATGCCGCGCTGGCCGATTAAGTCCGCGCCTACCGTCTGCTTGTAACTGTCCAGGTAGGTCTCCATGTAGTTCTTCACAAAGCCGTGGTTCAGCTTGTCGACTTCCAGGCCCGTGGCCTCCGCAGTTGCCGGATGGTTGGTGATTCCCAATAGCGAATAGCCGAAGCGGAGGACGACCCAATGGCCGGCGGGAGGCGTCCATTCGAGCGTACCGTCCGCTTGCACCTTCGCATTATCTTGCCGGGTCAGGTCGACCACATCGGATTTGGCAATGGCGTCGGAAGGAGCGACGGAAGGCGTCGCGAATTCATAGAGGTTGCCTAGTGAGGTGAAGGCCGCCTTGTCTTCGAACCGGTTGACTCGCGCTCCCGGATGCAGCACCAATTCGGCAATTTCATAATCGGTGGGAGGCGGGGGGATCTTGAATCCCATGGAAGCCGCGTCCAAGCCGGAAGCCCACGGCGGCAAAGGAGGAGCAGGGGTGCGCTTGAAAGCGACGCGGAAAAACTTCGCCGTCACCGGAGCAAAAGAAACGGTGTGCTCGGGAGCGCCCTCGCTCGGAAGCTTCACGATTTCACGGAACTCTTGCCCGTCGTCACTTGCCTGGAGGGATATCTCCGGGCTGCCGATTCCAGACAGCATGGCGGCAATGAAATTCACCCCTTTCGTCGCGAGGGAAATAGCGCGCAACGTCTGGGGCTCAGCGAATTCGTACTGGATCCAGGCGCTTTCGCCCGCGGCGCCGGGGATGGGAAGCTTAGTGGTTTTTTCCAGGTCACCGTCGGTGAGCATCGCCACGTCAATCGAGCCGCCGCTGGCCGTCACCTTGGGGTGTAGTGATTCGACCGGCACATCACTTGCCGCCACGCGGTAAGCGATGACCGCGGCATCGGCGTAGAACTGCGGAACCGGCTTCGAGCCCTCGGGCGCCTCGAGAAGGTCCCGAATGGCCACGTTCTGAAACGCCCCGGTGTTCGAGGGCGGATGAGCGAGTGTGCCCGTGAACGGCTTGCCGCCTTCAACATAGGTCTCACTCCACACATACTTCTTCATTCCCTGCGAGGCGGGGACCCAGGGGCCACCCGACTCGCTCCAGCCCGGCGAACCGGCAATCGCCATTTCCAGTCCCAATTGATCGCCCAGGACGATCGCGTACTTGAAGGCGTCCTTCCACTCGGGGGTCATATAAGCCAGGCGATGATCCACCACCTGGGGCGTTTGCAGTGCGGCATCAAAGTTCTGGAAGCCCGCCAGACCCACGCGGTGCATCCACTCGAGGTCCAGCTTGATGCCTTCCTTGGAGATGTTGCCGTTCATCCAGTGCCACCACACGCGCGGACGCGCCCCTTGCGGCGGGTTCTCAAATCCGCTTTTGAGCGGATCGGGTTTACTCTGGGCGATGGCGGTGCAGACACCGAGTAAAAGCATCATGATGGCAGTAATCAATTTTTCCGATGGACGATTCGTCGCAGCTCTTCTTTTCTCCCTCATGGTTTCTCGCTCTCCAGGTTAGAGATAGGTATTGGTTCTACGTAGCGGATATTCAGGCATGAGCCACCTTCGTAGCGGCACGGATAATACCACGCGGCGGATAGGTCCGAAAGATAAATGTGAGCGGCGAGGGGGCCAACCCAATGGTGTTCAGCCAGTTGCCGTAAGGGAATAGGGAATTTCATTGCGGGAGAAGCCCGCCTCGGAGTGCGGTAGCAGCAGCTATCGCCTTCCTCGCTCTTGCGCGATGGCGGATGGAATCGAAGGCGGAAGGCGGTAGCTGCGGTTACCGCACTCAAGGCGCTTCACGCGGACTCAATTGATGACACGTTCTACCTACGGGGTTGTCGAATGTGTTCCAGGAATATTCGGTGCACGGTGGACTTCCCCTTCTACCGCCTCATCCAACTCGATGTGGTTCCTTTCCAGAAGGGTCCCCGTCGCCTGTTCATACTGAATCAAGGCCTTGGCGTAGGCGGCGCGGTCTCTCACCACATTGCCCGCGGCGGTCGCCAGATTCTGTTGGGCGATAATGACCTCTTCCACCGTGGCCGTACCCAGGGTGAACTTTTGCTGCTGCATGTCGAGCACCTGGCGCGAGACCGCGGCGAGTTTCAGTGTGGCATCCAGTGTGGCCCGGGCTTGCGCAACCGCGCTCACCGCCTTACTGACATCCCAAACGGCTTGATTCTTCGCATCCTGAAGCTTCATTTGCAACTGCCGTTGTTCCAGCACCGCCCGGGCGGCGTCGGCTTGGGCCGGGCGATTGCGCAAGGGCATACCGACTTGCACCCCGAAGGAGAGGTTGGGGTAGTTGTTATCGAAGATATTCGCGAAGGTGGTCCGCAACGCGCCCCCTAACCCGGCGAAGCTATAGGTGCCAAAAACCTGGACGGAAGGGAGCAGCGCATTGCGCGTTCCCTGGATGGTGTACTCCTGGTTGCGCAGGTTCAAATCGGCCTGCTCGATCTCCGGGCGATGGCTGGCGGCTTCCCGCATCGCCTCGGCCAGGGGGGGCACATCATCGGGATGAGGCTCTGGCAGCCGGTCAGTGGGGGAAATCTCCACGGTGGCCAGCTCTTCATTGAAGCTCTTGGAGATTTTGGCCTTCAAGGATTGGGCGTCCTGAGAAAAAGTGTTTTGCGCCACCAGCAGAGCCTGCTGTTGGTTGGCGACCTCCTCCTGGCTCCGCAGCACGTCATACTGCGCGACGGCCCCGATCTTCAATTCGGCTTGGTTGCTTTCCAGGAGCTTCTGCGCATATCCCAGTCCTTCTTGGGCCACGCGAATGCTTTCCTGGTCGGCCAGCAGGTCGTAATAAGTCGTCATCACGGCCGCCACCGAGGTGGTCACGCTCTGCCGGAAGACACTCATGGAGTATTTCACATTATTTCGGCCGATGCGAATAAACCGGGCGTTGGCGCGCTTGCCAAAGCCATTCAATAAGTTCTGGGTGAAACCTATAGAGAGGCCCGAGAAAAATTCGGGATCGAACAGGGACGTGGTCGTATTGTTCGCATACCGGTAGCTGTACTCCGACACGCCAAAGCTGGTACCGGTCAGAAAACCCTGGCTGTACCCCGTTTGGAAGTAGCCGAAGTGGCTCGTCTCAGTCGCTACGCCACTCACCACCGTGTAATTCAGCGGCGTGGTGGCAACGGTACCACCATAGAAGGCGTACACACTCGGATCACAGCATCCCCCTCCACCCACGCTGTTGATACCGGACCCCCCGAGGGTACCTCCCCCAAGTCCTCCGCCCCCGCCGCCGCCGCTCCCCACACCTCCGCCCAGACTGCCGGAAAAGAGGGTGGTGGACTGATATGAACCTGCCACACCACGCGTTGCGCCTCCCCCCTTGGCGCGCAACAAGTCAGTTTGGGCAATCGGCAGGTTGTACCGTGCAACGGCGATGTCCAAGTTGTTTTCCAAGGACAAGGCGATGGCGTCATCCAGCCCCAACATCAGCTTGCCGTTGGATATGAGGTCCGTAAGCCGGCGCGAGTTGTCCAGACGCGGTGCGGGAACAAACCGGGCGGAGTAGGGAGAAAAAATGTTGAAGCCCCCATGGTTGTTCGAGTAGTCGATTTGGGTCACGTCTTTATCCGCCGGCGCTCCTCGGACTTCCTGGCAGACGGCGAGCCCGGGAAAGAGCAAAACCAGGAAAGTAACTGTGTCAAGCAACCGCCATAATGGCGTTTTTGTCTTCATGAGCACTTCTCCGATAGGCTTCAGGTTCTGGGGGCTAGGTGCTGGGTTTTCGGTATTGGGTTCTCTGTACCTAGGTTGGACTTTGGGTCTTCCGTTTCCCGTGTCCCGTTTCCCGTTTCCCGAGTACCTAGTCCCGAGTCTCCAACCGCACTCTTGCTGCCATACCTTGAATGTTTGTTAATTCACTTATAATCAGTGCAATGCAAGTTGTATACGCTATTCCACGGTGTCGCTAATGCGTCCGGTCGTGGGATTGGGATGGCCGGAATCGAACAGTTGGCCTATCGGTTCATCGGGCCATCGGGTCATCGGATCATCGATCGCCGAAACTCGAAAATCGAAACTCGAAAATCGGAAAGCAGGTCGCAAGTTGTTTGTTCGAGTCACGGTTTTTACCTGGTAACACCCGATCGCCTGATCACTCGCGACCTCCGCCGTTGATTTTCTGCGGCTCTTCCGAAGGAGAAACTACAAATTGCCATGAGCGAGCCCTCCTCTCGTATTTGGGCAAAAGATGTGGGACACGCTCAGTTGATAGGGAGGGGCGTGGTTGGGGAAGTGGCTGAAAGCCGAATTAATTAATTGGGCGATAGGGTGACTGAACGATTGCGACATTTAGTCGTTACTTGATTTACCGATCGCAAAGAATCTCTTCGACCTTCAATCACACAATCGCACAATCGCTCAATGGCTCAATCGCCAAACCACTCAATGGCCCAATCTTGCATCCATTCAATTTATTAATGAACCGATGACTCAATGACCCGATGACCCGATGACCCGATTTGAGGACGATGATGAGCACCTTGATTCAAGACCTGAAATACAGTCTCCGCATGGTGGCCAAGAATCCCGGCTTCACAGCCATAGCGGTGTTGACGCTGGCGCTTGGGATCGGCGTCAACGTCGCCATTTTCAGCCTTGTCGATCAACTTTTGCTCTGGTCCATCCCGGCGCGCGAACCCAGCCGTCTGGTGAAACTCGAGGGCATGTATACCGAGGCATATCCTTTTTATTGCGAGTTCCGCGACCGCAATCAGGTTTTCTCCGGCATGCTGGCCAGCAGCCACCACATGACGGTGGGCGTCTGGCCTGAAAGGGCGCCCGCCATAGAGGTCGGACACGTCGATTACGTAAGCGGCAGCTATTTTCAGACTCTGGGCATCGGTTCAGCAGCCGGCCGGGTCATTGCGCCCTCCGACGACACCACCGTAGGCGGATCGCCGGTCGCGGTCCTCTCCTACGGTTATTGGCGGCGGCGCTTCGCCGGTGACCTGAAAGTCATCGGCCGCAAGCTTGCTGTGAACGGGTATCCGCTCGAAATCGTCGGCATCGCGGAAAAGGGTTTCGGCGGTCTCACCAATGGCGAGGAGGCTGACGCTTTCATCCCTCTCGCAATGTTCCCGGTCACCACGCCCTCGGTAGCGCGCGTCTGGAACACCCCCCACATGTTCTGGCTTGTGACCATGGCCCGGCTGAAACCGGGAATTTCGATTCAGCAGGCTCAAGCCAGCATGCCGGTTTTATGGGCACAGGCCGCCGAGGCGGTCAATGCCGCAGCCGTCAAGGCTGGCGGCAAGGCGCGGAAATTCCGCGAAGATCAAATCAAGGTGGTCCCCGGCGCTCGCGCCGCATCTTTCGGTCGAGAGGGAATGTTCGACCCGCTCGCAGCCCTGGCGCTGGCCACTGTCCTGGTGCTGCTGATCGCCTGCGCCAATGTGGCGAATCTGCTGCTCTCGCGCGCCACCGGGCGGCGGAAGGAGATTGCGGTGCGCCTGGCAGTGGGCGCAACACGTGGGCGCCTGATCCGCCAACTCCTGACCGAAAGCCTCCTGCTGGCAGTAGCCGGAGGAACTCTGGGGCTGGGCTTGGCTTACTTCGGGATCGCGTCCCTCGCCAAGGCCAGAGTCATCGATCCGAGCCTTCATTTCCGCCCCAGCCCGCTCGTGCTGGCCTTCTCGGCGGGCATCATGGTGTTCACCGGAATTCTCTTCGGTCTTGTCCCGGCATTCCAGGCCACGCGGATGACCCTGGCCGAAAGTGTTAAGGAAGGCGGTTCGGCAACCCCAGGTGCGTCCCGCCTGCGGCTGGGAGAGGTGCTGATCGCGTTTCAGGTGGCAATGTCCTTGGCGCTGTTGATTGGCGCCAGCCTGTTCATCCGCACACTGCGCAATCTGCAAAACGTGAACCTCGGCTTCCAGCGTGAGAAGATTGCGATTTTTGACATCGATCCCACCAACTTCGGGTATCGCGACCAGCGGCTTCGCGAGTTTTACGATCAATTACTGGAACGGGCACGCGGGGTTCCCGGCGCCAGTTCCGCCGCTTTATCCGCCATGACGCCCATGGGCAACTACATGCGTTCGTCCACTTTTTCGGCGGAGGGCTATCAGCCCAAATCCGGCGAACGCCATGTGGCGCTGATTAATCCCATCACCTCGGGGTACTTCACCACCCTGGGGATTCCGCTTCTGCTCGGCCGCGACTTCCGGGACGGGGATGAACCGACCGTGACCCCGGGAGTCAGCCTGCTTGGAGCAATGGGCCGAACAGGCGGCAGCAGCGACGAGAGTCTCGTCAATGCCTCGCGCGTTTGCATCATTGACGAAACATTGGCGCGCCATCTTTTTGGCGGCGCCAATCCGGTGGGACGCCACCTCAGTTACGAAGACACCTACACCGCCGAAAAAGCTCTCGAAATCGTCGGCGTCGTGAAGGAGGCGCATTACGGCAGCGTTCGAGAATCCGACCGCGTGGGCACCATCTACGAGACGAGTTGGTCCAATGGGGCCGAAGTGCGTTGGCTTGTAGTGCGCTTTGGGGGAAGCGCGGTCCCGGTCATCGCGGGAATTCGTCGGCAACTGAGGGAGATGGACCCGAACGTACCAGTGCTGCGCGTCCGCACCATCGATGAGTACCTTAATGACGCTCTGGCACGTGAGCGCCTGATCGCCTTCCTCTCGGGTTTCTTTGGCATCCTTGCCCTGGGCCTTGCCTCCGTCGGCTTGTACGGCGTGCTGGCCTATGCGGTAACGCAGCGCACCAAGGAAATCGGAATTCGCATGGCCCTGGGAGCGCAGCGCGGCCCGGTGATTCGCATGGTGGTGGGCCAGTCCCTGGTTCCGGTTCTCATGGGATTGGTCATCGGTGTTGCTGCCGCCTTCATCCTGGCTCGCCTGGTCTCGAGCCTGCTGTACGGAGTCGCCCCGAGCGATCCTGATTCCATAGTCCTCGCCGTCGCCGCCATGCTTGCGGTGTCTGTCGGCGCCTCGGCTGTCCCCGCGCGGCGGGCGACGAAGGTTGATCCCATCGTGGCGCTGCGGTACGAATGAAGCCATCGGCTATCAGCTATCAGCGGTCAGCTATCAGCTCCCAGCTAAGGAACGGGTAGTCGCCGTAGGTAGTTTAATGGACAGATTGTCTCTTGACAAAACGAGCCGATGAGTATAGGCTAATATGTGATGAAGCCCTGGCGCAGTACGGCCCCCAGGAGAGTCTCCCCAACATACCAACGTACTTCAAAGTCATACAAAAAGATGTTAAAAATGAAGATCGCTCCTCAGAGTTTATTGAAAACAAAGGGGCAAAAAAAGTGGTCCTCAGAGTTTGCTGAAAACAAGCAAGTTATCGTTTTTTCACGATGAGTTATTGAAAGAAAAGGGGATAGGCGAGGAAATGATGAATGATGCAGGGGTTGCAAGGGGGCGGGTCATGTTGCTGGGGTTCTGGCTCGCCGTGCAAGTGTCCCTTCCGGGTTTTGCCCAGGGTCCCCCCGAATCAAGCCGTCTCGACCCCACCCTGGATATTCTCACTCCCACGCTCGAATCCTCGATACACACTCCCTTGCCCGAGCAATATATATGGGCTCGCGAGACCGGGGACACGAGCGGGACGGCGTTCCTTTACTTTCGGAAAAGCTTCTCGCTAACGAGGGTTCCGCCGGTGGCCACGCTCTATGCCGCGGGCCCAAATCTCATCCGGGTGTACATCAACGGACGCCTCCTGGCCAGCGGGGAACGCGATGCCAAGGAAAGAATCCGGCCATTTGTCTTGGGGATCGATGTTTCCGGACAACTGCGGGTCGGGCGGAACCTGATTGCCGTTGTGGCTGCCCAGGGTGACCGATTGGTGTTGAAGATCGTCCCGGCTCCCCTCCAGGTCGTGAAGCCTGCCATGCTTGTGACCGATACCACCTGGAAGTGCGATTTCCATTCTCCCGCGGGATGGGAGAAGCCGGGCTTCGACGATCGCACCTGGCCGAATGCCATATCGCTGGGGTGTATCGAGGAGAAGAGTAGTTTCTTTCAGGGAAACGAGGACGCGGGCATGTACCGCTGGCCGGGTTATGACGGCATCTCACCTTTCCTTGCCCATACATTCTTGAGGGCCAAAGAACTGGTCTATGGCTCGCAAGGCATGGGGGAATTCCACAACATTTCGGCGTTGCTGGAGAACGACACGGCTTGGATCCCCCCACGGTCGCCCGCACCTCCGCGCCAAGCCTCGGCCAAAGGCGGCGAGAAAACGCCTCCGGACTCTCATGAGACTGTGGTGATTCTGCCCATCCGCAAAGTCCCGCCCTCGGAGAGTCCTTACCTGGTGTTGGGCTTCGGGAAAGAGTGCCCAGGCCGTATTCGCGTGATCTCGGCCTCGCCCGCGCCGATGCGCGTAGAGGTTCAATACGGCGAGTCGGTCGAGGAAGCATTGTCCAACCCCTACCTTGGGGCTACCGAGATTTACGTGCCTCCCTACGGAACAGCTTATGGCCCCAAGAGCGCATTCGCCTATGCGCTGATCAGATTTCTAAGCGGGTCATCGCCCCTGCGTTTCAAGGCCATCGATGTGGATTATATCTACTACCCGGTAAAGCAGTTGGGGTCTTTCGAGTCTTCTGATCCGGAGGTCAACAAGATTTGGCAAGTGGGGGCGTACACCGCGCACCTCTGCATGCAGGATGCTATATTGGACGGACCCAAACGAGACCGGGTGTGCCTCGCCGGCGGGTTGGACGTCAGCGGGCGCGTGATCAGCAGCGTCTTTGGCGACCGCTTCTTGATCGACAAATCCTTGCGGGGCTTGATTGATGACGCGGGGATTCCGGTGAGCAAAGACGTCAATGGAATCCCCGGATTTTCGGCGCTTTGGGTGACCTCGGAGGCGGATTATTTTCGGCACACCGGAGACCTTGTGCATCTGAGGTCCGTCCATGAATCGCTTCGCGGCCTGATGGAGTACATGGCATCGCGGATTGATGACAAGGGCCTTTTGATGAATGCCAATAATCGCTCGACCTTCGTCGATTGGTCCCCCGATTTGGACGGGGACTCTCCCGAATCGCGCCGCGTGACGCTGATGCAATTCCTGCGGGCCTTCTCCGAGGGCGCCTGGCTTTTCGAGCAACTGGGTGACCCTTCGGCCGCGCAACGGTTCCGACAAGTCGCCGAGAAGCTCCGGGGGGACTTGCTCAAGAACTCGCTTGATCCCGCAAGAAATATCTTTGGTGAACGCTGGCAGACCAACGCCATGGCTGTTTACGCGGGCCTCGCTGACTCGAATCAACGCACCGCGATCTGGGAAAACATCCTTTCGCGTTCGTACCGTTTTACGGCGACGCCGCACTTCAACTGCTTCGCAGTTTTCGCGATGGGGCAGGCCGGCCGCCGAGAGGAAGCCTTGGAATGGATCAGAGATTACTGGGGTGGAATGCTCAGGCCAGAGACGACAACCTTTTGGGAAGGTTATGACAAGCGCTGGCCAACGGAGCACTTCCATGGGCATCTTCAGACGGACCACGGCGAGGGGTACTTCGTAAGCCTCTGCCATGGGTGGGCGAGTGGGCCAACGGCTTGGCTGGCTGAACAAGTTCTGGGCATTCAACCTATAGCCGGCGGCTTTGCCCAGATCACTATTCGGCCTGATCTCTGCGGCATGCAATGGGCGCGGGGGTCGGAACCTTGCCCGCAGGGCAACCTCAAAGTTGACTACCGATATGACCAATCGGATTTCAAGGCAAGTATCGAACTACCGGAGGGAGTGGCCGCGCAGATCTCCATGCCCATAGATCGAGGCCTGGATTCAATCGAGGTTGATGGGCATGGGGTCTCAGGGACGCCCGCGGAAGACGCAACTCGCTTGATCGTCCCAATCACTACTCCGGGGTTGCACGAACTTCACTCGCATTTGAGCTTGCCATAGTATTTATGCCTATCAATGAATGACACAAAGGTGAAATCGTTGAAATGGCCAGATGACATAATGTCCGATCCCTCTTGCCCTGTTCGTTATCGTCAAGCCTAATCCCAAAATCGAACACCAACCTACCCTAGCCGGTAACTGATATCCCCTATAAACCATTTGCATTCAATGAATTAGGAGCCGTCGAAGAATGGTACCCCCCGTGCATATTTCATCCCGGAGACATAAAATGGATATCCGACGTGAAGACTTAATCCGGCAGCGACGCACGCGCCGGATCATCTACATCGTAATAGGCGTTCTTGCCATCGGCTCAGTGACCTATGGGGTTTCCCGGCTCAAGCCCGCGGCTCCGAGTGTGGACAAAGCTACGTTGTGGCCCGACACCGTCAAGCGCGGTCCCATGCTCTTGGAGGTTCGCGGACTGGGCACGCTGGTTCCCGAAGAAATCCTGGTGGTCCCCGCCCCCACCGACGGGCGTGTAGCGCGCCGCCTCCTGCTTCCCGGCTCACCAGTTACTGCTGACACCGTGCTCATGGAGTTGACCAACCCGGAGCAGGAGCAGGCCACGCTCGACGCCGAATGGCAACTGAAAGCCGCCGAGGCGCAATACAACACCACCAAGGCGCAACTTGACAGCACGCTCCTGGACCAGAAAGCCCAGGCGGCTACCGTGCAATCCGACTACACCGAAGCGCAGCTTAACGCCGACCGAGACGTGGAGCTTGCCAAGCGCGGCTTGGGTTCCGAACTGAACGCCAAGGTCACGCGCGCCAAGGAGGAATCCCTGGCCACGAAAAGCCAGATTGAAAAGGAACGCCTGGCCGTAACCGCCGCTTCCGCCAAAGCGCAACTCGAGGAGCAGCAGGCGAAGGTGGAGCAAATGCGCGCCCTGTATGAACTGAAGAAATCCCAGCTCGCTTCGCTGCACGTGCGGGCGGGCGCGGACGGGGTTTTGCAGGAGCTTTCCGTGGAAGTCGGCCAGCGCATCGTCGCGGGCACCCCTCTCGCCAAAGTGGTGCAGCCCACCCGCCTGAAGGCGCAATTGAAAATCCCCGAAACGCAGGCCAAGGACGTACTCATCGGCCAGAAGGCGGCGGTCGACACGCGCAACGGCATCATTCCCGGACACGTGATCCGGGTGGATCCCTCGGTGGTGGAGGGCAGCGTGACCGTGGACGTCAAGCTGGATGCCGCCCTCCCCAAAGGCGCGCGCCCCGACCTGAGTGTGGAAGGCACCATTGAAATCGAGAACCTTGCCGACGTCGTTTACGTCGGCCGCCCCGCCTTCGGCCAACCCAACAGCACGGTGGGGATGTTCAAGATCGACCCCGACGGCAAAGGCGCCAGCCGGGTGCAGGTGAAGCTGGGCCGCGCCTCGGTGAACTCGGTGGAGATTCTGGGCGGATTGGAGCCCGGCGACAAGGTCTACCTCTCCGACATGTCGCAGTGGGACGCCTTCAACCGCATTCGGCTGGAGTGAGGGGATCGGGTGATCGGGTGATCGGGTGAATACAAGAGAAACTCGAAACTCGAAACTCGATAACGCGAATGGCGACTTGGCTGCCGAATTTCCAGTTTCGAATTTCGAGTTTCGATTTTCCATGACCCCAGGATCCTATAGGTCGAGGAAGAGATGCGAGTATGTACACCATGTTGGAAGAGGAAGAGGACGTAAACGTGGAAGGCGCCGCCCAAGCTCGGGTTCTGATCGCCGATGACCAGCCGGACATCCTGGAAGCTCTGGGTCTGCTCCTTCGGACCCACGGCTACCAGGTCCACAGGGTCAGTTCGCCGGCCGCGATTCTGGAAGCGCTGAATGAAAACCAATTCGACCTGCTCCTGATGGACCTGAATTTCGCCCGCGACACGACCTCCGGCCGCGAGGGATTGGACCTGGTGGCCCGCCTGGAAACGCTGGGTGACATGCCCATCGTGGTGATGACCGGCTGGGGCAGTATTGAAGTCGCGGTGGAGGCGATGCAGCATGGCGTGGGCGATTTCGTCCAAAAGCCTTGGGACAACACCCGGCTGCTGGAGACGCTCCGCAAACAGATCGAGTTGGGCCGAACCCGCCGGCGAACGCGGCAAAAGCAGGCCGAAGACGAGCTGCGGGCGCAACAGGCGATGCAAGAACTCAGTCTGCGTGAGGAGGAGATCCAGGAAGCTCACCAAATTCAGGAGCGCCTGGTGCCGGTGGATATTCCGCAGATGGCGGGGTATGAAATGGCAGCCTTCTGGCGGCCGGCGCGCAGCGTGGGCGGCGACTATTTTGATGTGCTGAAGTTTAACGAGGAGTCGCTGGGGGTCTGTATCGGCGATGTCGCCGGGAAAGGTGTCCCCGCCGCGCTGTTAATGTCGAACCTGCAAGCTACGGTGCGGGACTTCGCGGGGCCGGACGTGCCGCCGGCGGACCTCTGCGCCCGGGTCAATCGTGCCGCCCTGCCTCACGTCGGAGCGGATCGCTTCATCACCTTCTTTTACGGCCTTCTCGACGCGCCCGCGCGACGCCTGGCCTACGTCAACGCAGGGCACAATCCTCCCTTCCTGGTTCACCGGGATGGCTCGTGCGAACGGCTGCGGCACGGCGGGCCGGTTTTGGCCTTGGTGCCCGATTGGGATTGCCAGCCGGGAATGGTGGAGCTTGCTCCCGGCGACTGCCTCATCCTATTTACCGACGGGATCACCGAGGCCACCGACGCGCAAGGAGAAGAGTTCCAGGAAGAACGCTTGATGGCGCTGGTCACCGCTCACCGGCATCTTCGTCCGGGCGTCATCAGGGAAGAGATCATGGCGGCCCTGCGAGAATTCACCGGAGACCAATGGAACGATGACGCCACGCTGCTCGTTCTAGGTGTTAAAGGGAGCGAGCTAATCGGGTGATCGGGTGAATTGGCAAATGAGGGATGGGGTGAGGGGTGATCGCGCGATTGTGGATAAACCGCGAATCCCCGATTTAAGCCAAGAATCGCCAAGCGAGTCACCCGATAACCCCTGGGCGCGATGGACAAACTGCCCGATGCTCTGATTCGAGATGGACGATGAGCACTTTCCTCCAAGACTTACGTTTCGGCCTCCGCATGTTGGCGAGGAATCCCGGCTTCACGGCAGTGGCGGTGCTGACTCTCGCGCTCGGCATCGGCGGGAATGTGGCCGTGTTCAGCCTGCTCGACGCCGTCATGTTGCGCCCGCTTCCTTACTCCCACCCCGAGCGGCTGTACATGTTCTTTCCCTATGAGAAGACCCCCCAGCACGCCATGGTTGCGTCGTCGTACCCTGATCTTCAGGACTGGCATGAACAGAGCCGCGCATTTGAGGCCATGGCCGGGTACCGCTTTGAATCTTTCAACTTGACCGGCACGACCGATCCCGAACGCCTGGATGGCTTATACAGTACGCCGGGGCTTTTTGCCCTGTTGGGGATTCCCCCGTTGTTGGGCCGTGAATTCAGCCCCACTGACGACCCCCACGTCGTTCTGTTGAGCTACGAGTTGTGGCGCCGGAGGTTCGGAGGCGATGCCGGGATCATTGGCAAGCCGATTCATTTGGAGGGCCTGGCGTACACGGTGCTAGGGGTCTTACCTCCGCATTTCGCTTTTCCACCGGAACGGTGGGAAGGTACTCCCGAGGTCTTCGTACCGGCCATTCCGAATCCCCAGCGTGGGAGCTACTGGTTGCGTGTAATCGGACGCCTTGCCCCCGGCGCAAGCGAGCAGCAAGCCCGGGCGGAGATGAGCGGAATCTCCGCTCGCCTGGCGCAAGCCTATCCGGATACCAACCGTGACCAAGGAGTGGTGATTGATCAGCTTAGCCGTCACGTCGCTGGGAGTGTGCGCCAGACGATGTGGGTTCTACTGGGGGCCGTGGCTTTCGTGCTGCTTATCGCATGCACCAACGTGGCCAACCTGCTGCTCTCGCAAGGCGCCACGCGGGAGCGCGAGATTGCCATCCGCAGCGCGGTGGGAGCGACGCGCTCACGCATTGTGCGGCAGTTGCTCACCGAAAGCCTACTGCTGGCGGGCATGGGGGGCGCACTGGGCGCCGCTCTGGGATATTGGACGCTCCCCCTTATGGCATCCGCCCTGCCTCAACACTCCACCTTCTTCACGCGGGTTCATGATGCCGGCTTCCAGCTCAACTCCACGGTATTGATTTTCACGGCGCTGTTGTCCGTGCTGTGCTGCGCTCTGTGCGGATTGTTGCCGGCCTGGAGAACCACCCAGCCCGCGCGAAGCTCCGTGGCGAGCGTTCCGGGCGGCCGGATTCGCGGCGCCCTGATCGGACTGGAAATCGCGTTGTCCTTCGTTCTGCTGGCAGGCGCCGGCCTGATGATGAAAAGCCTGGTCCGCCTGCTGGAAACCAACGTCGGGTTCCGGACGGAACACTTGCTGACCATGGACGTAAGCCTGGCGGGTGAGAAGTACGCCTCCGGGGAGAACCGGGCGGCCTTCTTTGGACAGGTGCTGCAACGGCTCGAAACCCTGCCGTCCGTGCTCTCGGTGGGGGCCATCGTGGACCTGCCGATGACGCGGTCACACCGAAGGGACGGCTTCGAGATTCCGGGACCTCATCCCAAACAAGGCATGGCAGATTATCAATTCGTGAGCCCTAATTACTTCCGCACCATGGGAATACCGCTGCTGAACGGGCGAGAGCTTCTCGCCACCGACTCCGCACGTTCGCCCCTGGTCGGTGTCATCAACCGCACCATGGCCCAGAAGTACTGGCCGGATGAAAATCCGATTGGTAGGACCCTATCAGCTTCACGCTGCTTTGAGGTGACGACACCGAAAGGGTCCAGCACTCAATGCAAGCCGCAGGAACTAGAAATCGTTGGAATCGTGGGTGACGTTCCGTTCGGGCTGGACGCGCCGCCCTACCCTGGACTGTTCATGCCGTACACGCAGTGGCCGTCGGACGAGATGTCCCTGGTTCTGCGGACTGGCTCCGAAACCTCTTCTTTGATTCCTGCGGCCAAGAAAGAAATTTGGCGAGTCGACCCTGACCAGCCGGTCACCGATATCAAGACCATGGATGAACTGCTTTCCACCGAAGCTTCGGGGAGGCGGTTTGTGCTGCAATTGATCGGAGCGTTCGCCGCGATCGCCCTGGTGCTGGCGGCGGTGGGGATTTACGGCGTGGTTTCCTATGCCACGCGCCAGCGGACGCATGAAATCGGGATTCGCATGGCCATCGGCGCCCGAGGGCAACAGATTTGGTGGCTGATTGCCGGTCAAAACGCCCAGTGGCTGCTGATCGGAATCACCACCGGCGTTGCCAGCGCGCTGGCTTTGACCCGGCTCCTGGCGGCATACCTCTATGCGGTTCGCCCCACCGACCCGCTGACCTTTGGGGCTGTCTCGTTGTTACTGCTCGGCGTGGCGCTGCTGGCGGTCTACCTCCCCGCCCGGCGTGCCACAAAGGTCGAGCCCATGGAGGCGCTGAGATACGAGTGAAGAAGCTGTCAGCGATCAGCTCTCAGCTTTCAGCTAAAGACCGAACGGCCGACATCGCAGTAGCTGAAACCTGACGGCTGATAGCTGAAAGCTGAGAGCTGATCGCTGACAGCTCAACACTGAGGATACGAATGAGTACTTTATTCCAAGACCTGAAGTTCGGCCTGCGCATGCTGACGAAGAATCCCGGCTTCACGGCGGTGGCGGTGCTGACGCTGGCGCTGGGTATTGGGGCGAACACGGCGATTTTCACGTTAGTTGATGCGATGCTCTTGCGCCCCCTCCCGGTGGCTGACCCTGACCGCCTTGTTGTTGTCAACACCAAGAGTCCTCAGCCGGGTGAGGTGGATTTGTCCTATCCCGATTATGAGGACATTCGCCAGCAGGTGAAATCCTTCTCGGGTGTGACGATATGTGACCGCGAGATGCGCTTTCTCAATTCCCTCGATGAGTCTGCCCAGATTCTTGTCGACGAGGTTGCACCCGACTACTTCACTGTCTTGGGCGTGCGGCCATTGCGGGGGCGCGTCTTCTCCCGTGAGGTGGACAACAAGCCTCAGTCCCATGACGGGGTGGTGATCAGCTACCGGCTTTGGCGAGGCCGTTTGGGAGGGGACCCGGCAATCATCGGCAAGGAAATCAAATTGACGGGGAACACCGCGACGGTGATTGGGGTTACGCCGCCTTACTTCCAGGGAATGGCTGGCCAATTCGTTCCAACCGATATGTGGATCCTGACCGCTGCCGCCGTTGACCCCAAGGCGGCGCAATCCGAAAAGCGGAGCGCCCGTTGGCTCGAGTCCGTGGCCCGCCTGAAAGATGGGGTGACGCTCGCGCAAGCTTCCGCCGAGCTGGACGGCTTCGGGCGTCGGCTGGCCAGCGCCTATCCGGACACCAACCGTGGCCGGACTTTCCAGCTCGTTCCCGTGGGCATTGGTGAGGGCAAGACATGGGTGATCGGACTCATTTCGATGGCACTGCCCGGCCTTGTACTTTTGATCGCCTGCGCCAATCTTGCGGGTTTGTTGCTGGCTCGAGCCGAATCGCGCCGGCAGGAGCTGGCCATCCGCGTGGCATTGGGGGCCGGGCGTTGGCACATCACGCGGCAACTCCTCACCGAGGGGCTGCTGCTTTCCGCCATGGGCGGAGCCCTGGCACTGATCCTTACGCTCTGGCTGGTGGGGTTGCAAAGAGCGCTGATGCCGGCCACCTACTCGTTCCTCGGGCCGGACCTGCGAGTTGATCTTCGCGAGGTGGCTTTTACCGCCGGCATTGCGCTTTTCGCCACCCTCATGTTTACCCTCACCCCCGCTTTCCACGCCTGGAAGGTGGGCTTGGGAACCGTGCTGAAAGGCAAAGAGGTGGTCATCTTGCGCGGCAGCCGGCGCGTGACCGCGCGGAATCTATTGGTGCTGGGGCAGATGGCTCTCTCCGTCGTGGTGATGACACTCTCCCTCCTTTTTCTCCGCAGTCTCCTTTACGTCAGGAATCTGCCCGTCGGATTTGACACCCACAAGCAACTGGCCGTGGTGAATGTGTATGGTTTGCGGGGAATGCCCCCCGGGCAGCTCTTACCCACTCTTGCCGAGCGGGTGGCCAAACTTCCGGGAATCAAACGCGCCACCTACGCGCGGCGCATTCTCCTCAGCGGCTCGGGAGGGGGAGCGAGCGTGCAAGTCTCGATTCCCGGCTTTGAGCTTCCGGAAGGGCAATCGACCATTCCCATTAACCTGAACGTTGTCGGCCCCAACTATTTCCCCACCGTGGGAACTCATATTCTCCAGGGGCGCGACTTTACCTCTGCGGACGGTCCCGACGCGCAGAAGGTGGCGATCGTCAGCCTGACCATGGCGCGGCGCTTCTGGCCACGCGAGGAGGCGCTGGGTAAGTTCATCAAAATCGAGAAGCGCGACACCCTGATTGTCGGCGTTGCGGAAGATGCCAAAATTAACCATATCCTCGAGCCGCCTCTGCCTTATATGTATCTTCCCTTTGCGCAAAGACCCGCCGATGAGGGGTCGGTGATTGTGGAATCTGCGGGAAACCCGGATGTGGTGATCCCGCTGATGCGGAGGGAAATACACAGCTATAGCGCATCCGTAGTTATTTGGGGCGTGGACACCATGAAGAGTCTCTTGGACCTGTCCACCTTGGACTTGCTGGTGGAATCCCGGCTGATTGGCCTGTTGAGCCTGATCGGCGTCCTCCTGGCCGCCATGGGTCTGTATGGAGTGGTCGCCTATATCGTGCGCAGCCGCACGCGGGAAATCGGAATTCGCCTGGCCCTGGGCGCCGGGCATCATCAGGTCGAGGGCCTCTTCGTTTTCCGGGGGCTTAAGCTGGCTTTGATCGGTGTGCTGGCGGGAGTGTTTGCAGCGGTGGCAGCCGGCGACCTGGCCGCTGGGGCGATTTATGGCGTAAAGCCGTATGACCCCATTTGCCTGGCGGCAAGCGCCGGCGCCGTGACCCTGATCGCTCTGCTTGCCTGCTACCTCCCCGCGCGCCGGGCGACCAAGGTCGATCCCATGGAGGCGCTGAGGTATGAGTAGAGCAGTGGGTAGTGATCAGTGGACGGTGGTTAGTGGCACAGGCACTCTTGCCTGTGCGCCAGGCAGAAGCTTTGGGCACAGGCAGGAGTGCCTGTGCCACCGCACAACTCCCCTCCCTAGTTTAAGGAGGGGAGCCCGCAGGGCGGGGTGGTTGGAGCAGTAGCTGAAAGCTGAACGCTGAGAGCTGAAAGCTCGACACTGAGGATACGAATGAGCACATTATTCCAAGACCTGAAGTTCGGCATTCGCATGCTGGCCAAGAATCCCGGCTTCACGGCGGTTGCGGTCATAACGCTCGGACTGGGCATTGCCGCCAACACGGCGATTTTCAGTGCGGTCAGCGGCGTCTTGCTCAGGAAGCCTCCGGTGAGGGACCCCGACCGGTTGGTGATGGTTCTGTCAACCGACCGGGCAAAGGGTTGGGGCGATAACCCGGAGCATCCCGCTTCCGCGCCGGATTTTCTCGATTGGCGCAGGGAGAGCCACGCTTTTGAGGAAATGGCAGCCGTTGAGCCGTGGGGTGATTTCAGCCTGACCGGGGAAGGCGAGCCGCAACGCGTCGGGGGGGCGCGGATCACTGCCAACTTCTTCCATCTCCTGAGAGTTAATACGCCTTTAGGCCGGACCTTTGCCGAGGGCGAAGACCAGCCAGGGCGCGACCATGTCGCGATGATCAGCGACGGCCTCTGGCAGACTCACTTTGCCTCCGACCCCACCGTGGTGGGGAAGGTCATCAGACTGAATGGTGAGTCGTACACGGTGGTGGGGGTGTTACCCGCCAGCTACAAGTTCCTAAGCCCAATCTTTACGGCCCAGGTTTGGGTTCCCCTGGCGTTTGACTCGAAACAACTGGGTCCGGCCGGGCGCCTATCACGCTCCTTCTATGCGGTCGGACGCCTCAAGCCGGAAGCGACGGTCGAGCAAGCGCAGGCGGAGATGACGGCGATCTCCCACCGTCTTGAGCAGACGTATCCCGACGCGGACAAAGGCTGGGATACGACGCTTCTTTCCCTCCAGGAATTTCAGATTCAGGACTTTCACATTCGGCCGGCTCTCTTGATGCTCATGGGAGTTGTGGGCCTGGTGCTGCTGATTGCATGCGCCAACATTGCCGGATTGCTGCTCGCGCGTGGAGCCGGACGCGCGCACGAAATCGCCATACGCTCCGCGATGGGGGCTGGGCGCGGGCGTCTGGTCCGGCAATTTCTTTCCGAAAACGTATTCATTGCCCTTGCCGGCGCGGGCGTGGGGTTGCTCCTCTCCTGGTGGGGAATCCAGATCCTGCACGCTGCCCTCAGCTTTAATGAGTGGGTTGAGACGCTGGAGTTCGGCATAGACGCGCCGGTCCTAATCTTCACCCTCGGCCTTTCGCTGCTCACCGTTTTGGTGTTCGGCCTGGCGCCTGCCCTGCAAGTTTCCCGGTCCGACCTTCACGCGACCTTGAAAGAAGGCGGCCGGAGTGGCGGCGTGGGCGCCGCTCGCGGCAAAGCCCGGCGCGTTTTCGTGGTCGTGGAAGTCGCCCTGGCTTTGGTGTTGCTTACGGGAGCGGGGCTGATGATTAAGAGTTTTCTGGAAGAGATAAGCGCCAATCCCGGCTTCAATCCGCGAGGACTACTGACGGCGGAAGTTTCCCTGCCCACTGCCCAATACGGGAGTCCATCCCAACAGGCTGCCTTCTTCCAGCAGGTGACCGAGAAACTCCAGAACCTTCCCGGCGCCGTGTCTGCTACGGCTGCCGTGAGCCTGCCCCTCACCGGGGAGCCAGGACCGGTCCCCTTCAGCGTCGAGGGTCAGCCGACGTTGCCGCCGCAAGAGCGCCCACAAGCCACGTACTACGTTGTCAGCCGAGATTACCTGCAAACTATGGATATCCCGCTGACCAGGGGGCGCACGTTTACGGACCTTGATAACCAAAGCGCACCTCCCGTGGCTTTGGTCAACGAGGCTTTTGCCCGTCGTTTTTTCGCCAAGGAAGACGCGGTCGGCCAGCATATCAGCCTGGACACCGAAAATGGGGTTGCCTCCCCGTGGCGCGAGATCGTGGGCGTCGTCGGGAATGTGAAGGATTGGTTCGGTCAGCCGGGTTCCCATCCGCAGCTTTACGTCCCCTTTGCCCAAGCGCCCTCCGCGGGCATGACCCTGGTGGTGCGAGCGAAAGGCGACCCGGCACCTCTGGCTTCCGCCGTGCGCGCCGCGGTATGGTCCGTGGACAAAGACCAGCCACTCGGCAACGTGACGACGATGAGTCAGTTGATCGACGCCCGAGGAGCGGGCGGGGACCGCTTGATGGGCCAACTGCTTGGCGTCTTTGCGGGATTGGCGCTGATTCTGGCGGCGGTCGGAATCTATGGAATCATCGCCCAAGGGGTTGCCCAGCGCACCCACGAGCTGGGAATCCGCATGGCGCTCGGGGCTGAGAGGATCAGCGTCTTAAGGCTGGTAGTGGGGGAAGGGATAAGGCTGGCCTTCTTCGGGTTGCTGATTGGTTTCGCCTTCGCATGGCCGCTTCCGCGCTTGTTTGACGCCGCGTTTGAAGGTTTCAGTGTCCATCCCACTTGGATCTTCATCCTTGCCCCTTCGCTCGTAGCTATGGCCGCGCTTCTTGCCAGCTACTTCCCGGCGCGCCGGGCGACCAAGGTCGATCCCATGGAGGCGTTGAGGTACGAGTAAGGCAGTGGACAGTGAACAGTGGTTAGTGGCACAGGCACTCTTGCCTGTGCGCCCGGCAGAAGCTTTGGGCACAGGCAGGAGTGCCTGTGCCACCGCAAAAACTCCCCTCCTTAGCTAAGGAGGGGTGCCCGCAGGGCGGGGTGGTTGGGCAGTAGCTGAACGCTGAGAGCTGATAGCTGATAGCTGACCGCTGATAGCTGATAGCTCGACACTGAGGTAACCAAATGAACGCATTGTTCCAAGACCTGAAGTTCGGCATGCGAATGTTGGCGAAAAATCCCGGCTTCACAGTGGTGGCGGTGCTGACGCTGGGGCTGGGCATTGGCGCCAACAGCACCATCTTCAGTTGGATCAACTCCACGCTCCTTAACCCCATTCCCGGCCAAGCCCACACCAGCGACTTTGTCTCGCTCACCAGAGGGGAGCGGAGTGAACACCCCAAGCCGCCGTTCTCCTACCCGGACTACGTGGACCTGCGGGCGAGGACCCGGAGCTTGTCCGGCCTCGCGGCGTACCACGAGGATTTCACGACTCTCACCGGCGCCAGCCAGCCGGAGCGCGTTTACTTGGGGATGGTCTCCGCGAACTTTTTTGAGGTGCTGGGCGTGAAACCCCTCCTGGGGCGCGGATTCCTGCCGGGGGAAGAAGAAAAGCCTGGGAGCACGCCGCCGGTGGTGATCAGCTATGCCCTGTGGCAGAGGCATTTCGGGGGGACGGCGCCATCCTGGGCAAGACCATCCAGCTCAACCGGAATTTGTGCATCATTGTGGGAGTAACCCCTCCGGAGTTTCAGGGATGTTCCACCGGTTTGCGCACGGACCTTTGGGCCTCCGTGGTTACCCGGGGAGAGGGGGCTCGCGAACGCGACAATTTCTGGCTCAACGCGTTCGGCCGGCTCAAGCCCGGGGTGGAGCGCCGGCAAGCCGAGGAGGAACTCAACCTCCAGATGCAACGCATCGCCCGGCAGTTTCCCGACTCGCATCGCGGCCCTAACCAAATTACGCTGGACCCGCTCTGGCGCTCGCCCTATGGGGTTAACGTTTACGTGTACCAGAGCCTGCCCATGCTGCTGGGGCTGGCGGCGGTGCTGCTGTTGCTGGCCTGCGCGAATGTGGCGAACCTGCTCTTGGTGCGCAGCGTGACCCGCCGGCGCGAGGTGGCCCTACGCCTGGCCATGGGCGCCACCCGCGGGCGGATGGTGCGCCAACTCCTCGTCGAAAGCCTCGTGCTCGCCCTGGGGGGCGGCCTACTCGGCATGGTGCTCACCACCTGGACGGCCGGGACGCTGGCGGCTTTCTTTCCGCCCCTTGCGAACACACCACTCACGCTCAATGGGCACGCGGACCGCACGGTGCTCCTGGCGACGATGGGAATGGCGATTTTGACGGCCCTGGTCTTCGGCATCCTGCCGGCTCTGCGCACATCCGGCCTGGCGCCCGTGGCAGTGTTGAAGGAGGAGGCGGGCACGATTTCGGGCGGACCCCAAAAGTTGCGGCTCTCGAGCGCGCTGGTCGTGGCGCAAATTTCCCTCTCGCTCCTCCTGCTGATCTGCGCCGGTCTGTTCATTCGCAGCTTGCAGAACGCCCAGCGCCAGAATCCGGGGTTCGATCCCGACCACGTTCTGTTGGCTGACTATGAGCTCGGGCCCTTGCAATATTCCGATGCCCAAGGCATCGCCTTCCATCGCCAAGTGCTCTCGAAACTGGAAGCCCTGCCCGGGGCTGAGTCGGTGACCCTGGCGGATTTCTCCCCGCTTAACTTTACCGTTCACTCGGACATTGTCCAAGTCGATGGTTACGTTCCCCAACCCGGCGAATCGATGGAAATCGATCGGGCCAACGTAGGTCCGAATTACTTTCGGACCATGCGCACCCCTCTCATCGCCGGGCGTGAATTTACCGTGCAGGATGACGGGAAGGCGCAGCCGGTGGCCATGGTCAATCAGGAGTTCTGCGACCGTTATTGGCCGCGCCAGGACCCGCTCGGCAAGAGGATTCACGCCTGGGGCGAGTGGCACAGGGTGGTGGGCGTGGCTCGCAATGGTAAGTACCGGCGCTTGGTATATCCTCCGGAGCCGATGTTTTTTCTGCCTCTGTTCCAGGATTACATGCAGATGGTAATCATTCACGCCCGGGTTTCGGGCGATCCGCAGGCCTACGCCCAAGCGGTCGAAAGAACCGTGCATGACCTCAACGCCGATTTGCCCGTGTTCGGCGTCACCACCCTCAAGTCCAGTATGCAAATGGGGAGTGTCTTCGAACGGATCGCGGGAACTTTCGCCGGCGCCTTTGGAATGCTCTCTCTGGTCCTGGCGGCGGTGGGCATCTATGGTGTGATCGCTTACACGACGCGCCAGCGCACCCATGAGATTGCCATTCGCCTGGCGCTCGGAGCTCAGTGCGGCGACGTTTTCCGCCTGGTGCTGGGCCAGGGCCTGCTGCTGACCGTGGGCGGCTTGGCCGTGGGCATCGCGGCGTCACTGGCGCTGACGCGCTACCTGAAGAGTGTACTCTTCGGCGTCACCGCTACCGACGTGCTGACCTATGCGGCAGTGGCGTTGTTGCTCTGCCTGGTGTCACTGGTGGCCTGTTTCATCCCCGCGCGGCGAGCGACGAAGATCGATCCGACGGCGGCGCTGAAGTATGAATGAAGAAGCTGTCAGCGTTCAGCTCTCAGCTTTCGGCTAAAGACCGAAGGGCCTACGTCGCAGTAGCTGAAAGCTGAGGGCTGATAGCTGATAGCTGATAGCTCAATACTGAGGACGCGAATGAACACCCTAATTCAAGACCTAAAATACGGCTTGCGCATGCTGGCGAAGAATCCCGGCTTCACGGCCGTCGCGGTGCTGACGCTGGCGCTGGGCATCGGAGCCAACACCGCCATTTTCAGTGTAGTTAACGCGGTCCTCTTGAGACCGCTGGCGTATCGCCACGCGGATCGCATCGTCACGCTCTCTACCTCCTGGCCTAAATACAACCTCTATGGTCCCGTGTCTGCGCCCGATTTCCACGATTGGCACGAGCAGAGCACGGTGTACGACGCCATGGCCTACTACAGCGACGCCGAAATCGCCGTTCGCGCTGGATCGACTGCCGAGTATGGGCACGTGGCGATCGTGACGCCTGAGTTCTTCCGTGTCTTCGAGGTCGAGCCAGAGCGTGGCCGATTGTTCAGCGCCGACGAGGAGAAACGTGGCAGATCGAGCGGCGTGGTGGTGATCAGCCACGCCTATTGTGAAAGCCACTTCGGGGCAAGCGCTGGGGCGCTCGGAAAGACGATGCATCTTGTCGACAGGGCGATGGAGATTGTGGGCGTACTGCCTCCCGGATTCCACTTCCCGGACAAGACCGACATCTGGCTCCCGGCGGACCTCACGGCCCCTGGGCGCTTCGCCCATAACTTCATGGCCGTAGGCCGGATGAAAGCGGGCGTGCGCCTGGAAGCAGCCCGAGCCCAAATCGCCGGCATCGCGGCGCGGCTGGCGCGGCAATATCCTCAGAGCAATGACGGCAAGACGGTTACCGTCAACCGGATGCGTGACGAAGTGGTCAAGGACGTGCGGTGGATGCTGTATCTGATGCTGGCGGCGGTGGGCGTAGTCCTGTTGATCGCTTGTGCCAATGTGGCGAACCTGCTGCTGGTGAAAGCCCATGCACGCACGCGTGAAATCACCATTCGCGGCGCGCTGGGAGCCACTCCCAGCCGACTGGCGCGCCAACTTATCACCGAAAGCCTCTTGTTGGCGTTGGCGGGCGGGGTCAGCGGAACGGTGCTGGCATTTTGGGCGATGCCGGTGTTGATCCGGTTGGCTCCCGGGGACATGCCGCGGCTTGCCGAGGCGGGTATCGATGGGTGGGTGCTCACCTTCACCCTTGGTGCCTCGGTACTGGCCGGTCTGCTGTTTGGCCTCGCCCCCGCAGTTCAGGTGTCTCGCATCGACCTTAATGAGGGTCTGAAGCAAGGTGGAACTCGGGCAGGGTTGAGCAGTGGCCTGGGGCGCGTCCGCAGCGCGCTCGTGATAGCCGAGCTTGCATTGTCGGTAATGTTGCTCGCTGGGGCAGGGCTCCTTATCAAGAGCTTTGTTGCCCTGCACAACGTGGCGCTGGGCTTTCGCCCAGAGCACGTGCTCGTCATGCATACCAGCGTACCGGCTGCCGATTTAGAAGGTGCCCGGCGCGCCACGCGCTTCTACCGCGACTTGCTGGCCGGCGTTTCGGCGTTGCCAGGCGTGCGGGCTGCCGGCGCCACCATGGCGCTGCCAGGCCATGTCCAGTCGAGGGGGCCTTACTGGATCGACCGCCCCCCCGACGTATTCAGTTCAGACTCACCGAACGTAGTCTTCTCCGTCGTGGCGCCGGGGACTTTCGCAGCGCTGGGCACTCCGCTCAAGGTAGGGCGCGACTTTGACAACCGCGATGCCGATGATGCCCCTGCCACGACTATCATCAACGAAGCATTGGCACGGAAGGCCTTTCCCGGACAGAACCCGATGGGGAGAGTGATTGGCTGCGGGCTCGAAGACTGGACTCGTGCAATGAAGATTGTCGCCGTCGTCGGGGACATACGGCAAGACGGTCCGGCACGGCCACCGTCACCGGAGATTTATATGCCTTACGAGCAGCACCCACGCTACGCCACGTCCCTGCGCGTGCTGGTTCGGACGGCCATGGAACCAAGCACCCTCGCGCAATCGATACGGAGCAAATCAAATGAACTTTCCGCCGACGTGCCGGTAAGCTTCACGACTCTGGAGAAGAGTCTGGAGCAGGATGCGGCCGCAGCCCGCTTCCGTACTCTGCTGCTCAGCATCTTTGCCGGGCTCGCCCTGAGCCTGGCAATGGCTGGCGTGTACGGTGTAATGGCCTACGCCGTGGGCCAGCGGTCAAACGAGATCGGTCTGCGTATGGCCCTGGGTGCAAGCCGGAGCAACGTGCTGCGACTTGTGCTGCGCCAGGCCTCAGTGCTGGCCGGCATCGGGACACTCTTCGGCTTGGCGGCCGCAGTGGCCACCTCCCACCTGCTCACAAGCATGCTCTTCGAAGTGAAACCAACGGACCCCCTGATATATGTTGCCGTGGGGGTTCTGCTCGCCCTCGTCGCGCTCTTGGCTAGTTACCTCCCGGCGCGCCGGGCGATGAAGGTGGATCCCATGGAGGCGCTGAAGTATGAGTGAAGCAATCGGGCGATCGATTCATCGGGCCATCGGGTCATCGGCGCATTGCTTCATTGGAAGAATGCGTGAATGCGATGGACGCAAAACTGGAAACTGGAAACTGGAAAAAGCAACTTACGAAATGGCTGCCGATTTTCGAGTTTCCAATTTCGAGTTTCGAATTTCGGTTTTCAATGGCCCGATGATCCGATTCGAGGCAAACGATGAACACGTTGATTCAAGACTTAAAGTTCGGCCTGCGGATGTTGGCCAAGAATCCTGGCTTCACGGCGGTGGCCGTCCTGACGTTGGCGCTGGGCATCGGCGCGAGCACCGCGGTGTTCAGCGTGGTGAACACCGTCATGCTGAAGCCGCTGCCTTATGCCGACCCTGACCGCCTGATGACCGTGGGATCGATGGACAAACGCGCGGGTCCAGTCCGAAGCAATCTCTCTTACCCGGACTTCTTCGACTTTCGGGCGCAGAACCACGTGTTCGATCACCTGGTGACTTCTCGCGACACGAACCTGGTGCTGACCGGGGTTGGGCAACCCCAGCAACTCGACGCCGAAATGGCGACCTGGGACCTGTTTCCGGCGCTCGGAATTAAACCCCAATTGGGGCGCGGGTTTCTGCAATCGGAAGAAGCGGCGGGAAACCACGTGGTGGTGCTCAGCCACGCCTTGTGGCAGCGTCAGTTCGGCGGCGATCCCGGCATCGTAGGACGCACCGTCTCGCTCGATCGTAAAGCGTACACCGTGGTGGGAGTGGCTCCCGCCGGGTTTGCTTTTCCCCCGAACGAACCGGACATCCAACTCTGGACGACCATCGCCGCCGACCGGGAAGCGCCCTCCGGGGACGAGCCCCTCACCCAGGAGCGTGGCGCTCATCTTCTGGAGGCGCTGGGCCGCCTCAAGCCCGGCGTCAGCATCGAGCAGGCGCGCGCCGACCTGGATGTGATCGCCGCGGCCTTGGCGAAGCAGTACCCGGACACCAACACCAATAATCCTCGCGCCTTTGTGAGGCCGGCACTCGAGACCCTCGTCGGCGACTCGCGCACGCCTTTGCTGATCCTGCTGGGCGCCGTCGGCTTGGTGCTGCTGATTGCTTGCGCCAATATTGCCAACCTGCTGCTGGCGCGCACCACGGCGCGCGAGCACGAAATGGCGGTGCGCGCGGCGATGGGTGCGAATGGCGTCCGCATGGTGCGGCAGCTTCTTACCGAAAGCCTGCTGCTGGCCATTCTGGGCGGAGGGGCGGGAATTGTCCTGGCAGGATATGCCTTGCAGTTGATGCTGCCGCTGGGCGGGCATAGCATCCCACGCCTGGCCCAAGTCAGTATCGACGGCCGCGTGCTCGGTTTTTCGCTGCTGATTGCCTTCCTGGCCAGTCTCCTGTTCGGCATGGCGCCGGCGCTCCAGGCCTCGAAGATTGATCTCACCGCTTCCTTGAAAGAGCAGACTCGCGGCGGCACGGACCGCCATGACCGGCTGCGCGGCGCGCTGGTGATCGCCCAGGTTACGCTGGGCCTGGTGCTGGTCAGTGGCGCGGGCCTCTTGATGGCGAGCTTTCTGCACCTTCAAAAGAGCGATTTGGGGCTAAGGCCGGATCACCTGCTCACCTATTCATTCAGCCTGCCGGAACCGCAGTACAGCACGGCGCAGGAGTTGGCCTTCTACGATCAACTGCTGGAGCGGATGCGTGCCCTGCCCGGGGTGCAATCGGCGGCGGGCGTGTGGCCGCTGCCCCTGGGCGGGGATAATGCCACGGTCACTTTCAATATCGAGGAGCGTCCCGCCCCACAACCCAGCCGCCCCTCGGCGCGCATGGCCTTCGCCACGCCGGACTACTTCCGGACCGCGGGCATTCCGCTGCTCAAAGGCCGTTTTTTCACCGAGCACGACGACGAGAAGGCCCCACCGGTCCTGGTGGTGAACAAGGCGTTCGCGGACAAGTACTTTCCCGGCGAAGACGTGATCGGGAAGCGCATCACGCCCGGCGGCACCGGCCCCGGCCAGAAAGGTGAATCCATACACGAGATCGTGGGTGTGGTCGGCAGCGCCAAGCTCTTCGCGCTGGATACCGAGGCCAAGCCCATCTACTACTTCCCCTATAAGCAGCTTGCCTGGATGCCGCCCGTGGTGATGCTGCGCACCGCCGTCCCGCCGCGCACTCTGGAATCGGCCATTCGTGGGCAGATGGCGGCGCTCGACCCGCTGGTTCCGGTGTTTCAGGTCAGGACCATGGACGAACTGCTTTCGACCCAAGTGGCCGAGCCGCGCTTCCACACGCTGCTGCTCGGCTGCTTCGCGGGCATCGCCCTGTTGTTGACGATGGTGGGACTTTACGGGGTGGTGGCTTATTCGGTAACGCGGCGGACGCGCGAGATCGGGGTCCGAATCGCGTTGGGGGCCAGCAGCTCCACCGTGCTCTTCACGGTGATCAAGCAGGCCCTGGTGCTGGTACTGATCGGCCTCGTGCTGGGGTTGGCCGGCGCCTTGGCGGGGGGCATGCTGCTCCGGACCATGCTCTTCGGCGTCAAGCCGCTCAACCCCGCCGTGCTGGCCACCGCGTGTTGCTTGATTGGGCTGACCGGCGCGCTCGCGGCGTATCTTCCGGCAAGGCGGGCGACCAAGGTCGATCCCATGGTGGCGTTGAGGTATGAATGACTGACGATTGTCGGTTGCCCGAAAAACAAAGTTGGAATAGGACGAAGTGGACAGTGGTTAGTAGTGTGGAATGGCCTCTGACTGCGCCCTTAAGCTCGAGGTGGCCTCTAAGGATACCCCCTTCAAAGGGCCATCGACCATGGTCAGGCCTAAGAACCGGGAAATGGATTGATGGTTTTGAGCCCTGCAAACCGGCTGAAGTCGCGGTCTCCGGTGATGATCTCGGAAACGCCGTGTTCGAGGCACAAGGCCACAATGAGTATGTTCGTATCGACCGCTTGCATCGGCTAGCGCCCATCCATGAGGTCGAACAAGGAGTCTCGGTCAAGCAGATTAACCCCGGGCAATTCAGTGGCTTTCCAGCCCCGCAGCCGCAACTGGTAGCGCCCCTCAGGACGGGCACGCAAAGAGCGACGCAGCAGGTCATTGGTTACCGACTAGAGAGTGCGGCCTTCTTCGGCGGCCTTTTTCTTCAGTTCACGAAGAAGTTGGTCATCGATCGTCAAAGTGGTTCGTGCCATATGCAAAATCATACGTCATATGCATCAAGATGTCAAAGGGCGAGCGCGGGTTTGAAGGTGCGTCGCGTTCCGATTTTCGATGGCCCGATGAGCCGATTTGGGGTAGACGAATGAATACTCTGTTCCAAGACTTCAAGTTCGGCCTGCGGATGATGGCGAAAAATCCCGGCTTCACGGCCGTGGCGGTGCTGACGTTGGCGCTGGGCATTGGGGCCAACAGCACCATCTTCAGTTGGATCAACTCCACGCTCCTTAACCCTATTCCCGGCCAAGCCCACACCAGCGACCTGGTGACGGTCATGAGGGGGGAGCGGAATGAACACCCCTCTCCGCCGTTCTCTTACCCGGACTACGTGGACCTGCGCGCGAGGACCCGGAGCTTGTCCGGCCTTGCGGCGCACCACGAGGATTTCTTCACCCTCACCGGCGCCAGCAAGCCGGAGCGCATTTACGGAGCGCTGGTCTCCGCAGACTATTTTGAGGTGCTGGGTGTGAATCCCATCTTGGGCCGCGGCCTCCTGCCCGGGGAAGAAGAAAAGCCCGCCAGTACGCCGTCGGTGGTGATCAGCTATGCTCTCTGGCAGAGCCACTTCGGCGCCGACCCCTCCATCATTGGGAAGTCCCTCCAGATCAACCGGACTTTGTGCACGATTGTGGGAGTAACTCCTCCGGATTTTCAGGGATGTACGACCGGCTTGCGCGCGGACATGTGGGCTTCTTTGATTTATAGGGGAAACCAGGTTCCCCAACGCGACTATTTCTGGCTCAACGCGGTGGGGCGGCTCAAGCCCGGAATTGATCGCCGGCAAGCTGAAGAGGAACTGAATCTTCATATGCAGCGGATCGTCGAGCAGTTTCCCGACTCGCATCGCGGCCCCAACCAGATCACCCTGGACCCGCTCTGGCGCTCGCCGTTTGGCGCCAACGTCTACATGTACAAGAGCCTGCCCATATTGCTGGCGCTGGCGGCGGCGCTGCTGCTGCTGGCCTGCGCCAACGTGGCCAATTTGTTGCTGGTTCGCTCCATGACCCGGCGGCGGGAAGTTGCCCTGCGCCTGACCATGGGGGCCAGCCGCGGGCGGCTGGTGCGCCAACTCCTGGTCGAAAGCCTCTTGCTCGCCTTGGCGGGCGGCGCACTCGCCATGGTGCTCACCTCCTGGACGGCCGGGACGTTTGCGGCTTTCTTTCCGCCCACCGCGAACTTGCCGCTCACGCTCAATGGCCATGTCGACCGCACGGTGCTCCTGGCGACGATGGGAATATCGATTTTGACGGCCCTGGTCTTCGGCATCCTGCCGGCCCTGCGCACCTCCGGCCTGGCCCCCGTCGCGGTGCTGAAGGAGGAGGCGGGCACGATGTCGGGCGGACTCAAGAAGTTGCGGCTCTCGAGCGCGCTGGTGGTGGCGCAAATCTCCCTGTCGCTGCTCCTGCTGATCTGCGCCGGCCTCTTCATTCGTAGCTTGCAGAACGCCCAGCGCCAGGATCCGGGTTTCGACCCCGACCATGTTTTGTTGGCTTCCTATGAGCTCGGGCCGGCAGGTTATTCGGATGCCCAAAGCATTACGTTCCACCGGCAAGTGCTTTCCAATCTCGCCGCCCTGCCCGGAATGGAAGCCGTGACCCTGGCGGATTTCTCGCCGCTAAGCTTCACCCTCCACTCGGACATCATCCAGGTCGATGGTTACGTCCCCCAGCCCGGCGAATCAATGGAAATCGATCGTGCCGTCGTAGGGCCGAATTACCTTCAGACCATGCGGACTCCTCTGGTAGCCGGGCGTGAATTTACCGAACTGGATGGGGACAAATCGCAGCCGGTCGCCATGGTCAATCAGGAGTTCTGCGACCGTTACTGGCCGCGCCAAGACCCACTCGGCAAGAGGATTCACGTCTGGGGCGAGTGGCACAGGGTGGTCGGCGTAGCCCGCAACACGAAGTACCGCCGCCTGGTTTATGCTCCGGCGCCGGTCTTTTTCCTGCCGTTATACCAAGATAATACTGATCCGGTGATGATTCACGCGCGGGTATCGGGCAACCCCCAGGCTTACGCCGCGGCGGTGGAAAAAGCCGTGCATGAACTCAACGCCGATTTGCCCGTCTTCGGCGTTACCACTCTCAAATCCAGCATGCAATTGGGGAGTATTTTCGAACGGCTTGCCGGAACCTTCGCTGGCGCCTTTGGGCTGCTCTCTCTGATCCTGGCGGCAGTGGGCATCTACGGAGTAATCGCTTACACCACGCGCCAGCGCACCCATGAGATTGCCATTCGTATGGCGCTCGGGGCACAGCGGGCGAACGTTTTCCGGCTGGTGCTGGGCCAGGGTCTGCTGCTGACCGCCGCCGGCTTGGCGGTGGGAATCGGGGCGTCACTCGCCCTGACACGCTATCTGCAAAGTGTCCTTTACGGCGTCACCGCTACAGACGTCCTCACCTATGCGGCGGTGGCGTTGTTGCTCTGCCTGGTGTCACTGGTGGCCTGTTACATCCCCGCCCGCCGGGCGACGAAAATCAACCCGACGGCGGCGCTGAAGTACGAGTAGCGAATGATGAATGCTGAGTGATGACATTTCGAGCTTGATGGCGGGAAGACCGCGCCCAGTTTTGAGAATTGGTAATTCACGATTCACCTGTGCAGGAGGGCTTATGTCGAAAGTAGAACGTATTCGCGAGATGGTGACGGGCCCACTGGATCTTGAGCACGTGAGACAGAGGACCGACGCCGGTTGGGAGCTGGTGGCGATGGAGTGGCAACGCCCGGTGGAGGGAGTTGGACCTGAAAGTGGCCGAAGCGGAGAGGATGTCCCCTTTGGTTCTCGGGTGGCAAATGACTGCGCGCATCTGGACGAGAATCCCTCCGAAATGAACGCTCTCACGCTGATCCTCGAATTGATTGTTCAGGACCGCTCCTTGTCCAACATGGCGGAGACACTCAACCAGCAGGGATTTCGCACTCGCGACGGATCCAAGTGGTCGATGGTAACTGTTTATAAGATGCTTCCGCGCCTCATCGAGGCGAGCCCCCGCATTTTCGCGACGGAAGCCTGGATCGAACGTAGGAAGCGGATTCCCGTGGTGGGGTGATTAAGGAGGGAAAGCGATGCGCACCCTGGGACAGGATCTGAAATACGGCCTTCGCATGCTTGCGAAGAACCCCGGCTTCGCCGCGGTGGCGGTGGTCACGTTGGCTTTGGGGATCGGGGCGACGGTGGCCATTTTCAGCGTGGTTTATGGCGTGCTTCTGAGGCCGCTGCCTTATTTTCAGCCTGACCGTCTAATTGAGTTGCGGGAAGTGAACAGCCATGGCGGGCGGATGCACTTCGCCGACCCGAATTTCGAGGACGTGCGGGCCTCGAGTCAGGCGCTCGACGGGATGGCGGAGTACGCCGCCTGGCTGGAATCCGTGGCCGGCCCTTCCGAACCCACGCGCACCATGACCGCCTCGGTCTCGCGGGATTTCTTTCCCATGTTGCGCGTGCAGCCGGTGATGGGGCGGGGCTTCGCGCCGGAGGACCAACGCTTCGGCGCCGCTCCCGTGGCGCTGGTGAGTTACGCCTACTGGAAGCAATATCTGGGCGGTGTGAGCGATCTCTCCCGCATCAAGCTGAACATTGAGAACCACGCCGTCACCGTGGTAGGGGTGCTGCCTGCCGGTTTCCGTTTTCCCTCGGACAGTGATATCTGGGTGCCGCGCGAATTGTGGGAAAGGTATCCCAGCCGCACGGCGCACAACTGGCAAGTGCTGGCCCGCCTGCGCCAGGGCGTGCTGCTGGCCCAGGCGCGCAGCGAGCTTACCGGAATCGCCCGCCGCCTGAAGCAGCAATTCGGCAAGGACACCATGATGGAGGACATCTCCGCCGTGCGCTTGCAGGATTTCCTGACCAGCGACGTGAGCAAGCCGCTTTACATTCTGCTGGGCGCGGTGGGATTTTTGCTGCTCGTGGCGTGCGCCAATGTCGCGAACCTGCTGCTGGCCCGCGTGGCGGCGCGCGAGCGGGAATTCGCCATTCGCGTGGCGCTGGGCGCGGGACGCCTCCGCCTGGTGGGCCAATTCCTCACGGAGACCTTGTTGTTGGCCCTGGCGGGCGGAGCGCTCGGCGTGCTGCTGGCGCAATGGGGAGTGGACGCGCTGCTGGCCATTGCTCCGCCAAACCTCGCCCCCCCGGAGCATGTCTCGGTGAACCTGCCCGTACTGCTTTTTGCTTTGGCAATGGCGATGGGGGTGGCGCTTAGTCTCGGCATATTCGCTGCGTGGCGCGCTGCCCGGGGTGACCCGGAGCAAGCCCTGGCCGAGCGTGGCCAAGGCTACCTGGGCACGGTGCACGGCCATCGGCTGGGGCGCGCGGTGGCGGCCGCGCAACTGGCCATTACCCTCGTGCTGTTGGTGGGGGCGGGCTTGCTCGGCCGCAGCCTGCTGCGCGTGCTTTCCGTCGATCCGGGTTTCCGCACCGATCACATCCTCACTATGGACATGGCCTTGCCGCCCGCGGAAAAAGATGCAGACCAGGTGCAGCGTTTGGGCTTCCTCAATAACCTCTTTGCGCAATTGCGGGCGCTTCCCGGAGTTATGGAAGTGGGAGGCACCAGCGGCTTGCCGCTCAGCGAAGACTTGGCAGACGGCACTTTCCTGGTGATGAACCCTGGTGAAAAAGCTCCGGGAATGGATAATCTCGAAAAGCTCTTTCAGGATACGGCGCGAACCGGCGACGCCGATTATTGCGTGGTGAGTGAGGGCTATTTTCACGCTCTGGGCATTCCCCTGCTGCGCGGCCGCCTGTTTCGTGATACGGACACCATGAATTCGCCACACGTGGCGCTGATCAGCCAGACCCTGGCGCGGGAGAAGTGGCCGAACCAGGACCCCCTCGGCCAGACCTTGGAGTTCGGAAACATGGATGGCGACACGCGACTGCTCACCGTGGTCGGGGTGGTGGGCGACGTACACGTGGAAAGCCTGGAATCCAAGCCTCCCGCCATCATTTACGTGGACTACCAGCAACGTCCGAATACAACCTGGCAGTTTACCGTCGTAATGCGCACCACCCTTCCGCCGGCCACCTTGATTCCGGCGGCGAGGAAGATTTTGCGAGACCTTGCTCCCGATGTTCCACCCAGCTTCAGCACCTTTACCAAGGTTTTCGCAGATTCGCTGAAAGCGCGCCGCTTCAACCTGACGCTGGTGGGAGTCTTTGCCGCCACCGCCCTGCTGCTCGCCATGGCGGGGATTTACGGCGTAATGGCCTACGCCGTCGCGCAGCGCACGCGCGAGTTTGGAGTGCGCATGGCGCTAGGCGCGGAAGTGGCCGACGTGCTGCGCCTCGTCCTGCGCCAAGGCCTGGCGATTGTGGCGGTGGGCGTCGCCCTGGGTATCCTGGGATCTTTTGCCCTGACCCGCATCATGGCCACGCTGCTGTTCGGCGTGAGCGCTACGGATCCGCTCACCTTCGCCGGCGTAACCGTCGCGCTGGCGCTCGTGGCCCTGGCGGCAAGTTACATCCCCGCCCGCCGGGCGACGAAGGTCGATCCGATGGTGGCGCTGAGGTATGAGTGAAAGAATCGGGCCATCGGTTCATCGGAAGAACGCGTGAAAGCAATGGAAATGAAACTCGAAACTCGAAAAAGCGGCTTGCGAGCTGGCTGCCGATTTTCGGTTTTCGATGAACCGATGAACCGATGAGCCGATGAGCCGATTTGAGGTAGACGAATGAACACCTTGATTCAAGACCTAAAGTTCGGCCTGCGCATGTTGGCGAAGAACCCCGGATTCACCGCCGTGGCCGTCCTTTCGTTAGCGCTGGGCATAGGTGCTAATTCCACGATTTTCAGCATCGTGGATAGCGAGCTTCTCCGGCCTTGGCCGGTGAGGGATCCTGCGAGCTTGGCCGTGATCACGACCGAGTCGCCGAAAGAGCCCGATTTCTCCCTTACTTCGTATCCCGATTATCTTGACATTCGCCGCGAAGCCAGCGCTTTTTCCGACGTGGTGGCCTCTGGGGACCGCGGAGGCTTCATGAGCGGTGGGGCCCAGCGAGCGGGACAAGAGTTAACCGTCGAAGTGGTCTCGCCGAACTACTTCGCGGCACTGGGCGTAAAGGCGCTGCGGGGCCGCACTTTTTCGCCACCGCCCGGCCAGGCTGCTGCCGAGGGCCACTCCGTTGTAGTGAGCTACCATCTCTGGCAGCGCTACTTTGGCGGCGATCCCTCTCTGCCCGGCAAAACCGTCCTCCTGGATGGGAGAGAATTCACGGTGATCGGTATCACTCTCCAGGACTTTTGCGGCTTGCGGCAGGAAGGTGCTCCCGACATCTGGCTCACCCTGGAGGGTTGGCAGACGATGGTTCCCGGTGAGGACCGTTGGGATGCGGCCCGCGACAACCGATGGTTTGACGTAGCCGGCCGTCTACGCCCGGGCGCCCAACTCAGCGAAGCACGCGCCCAGCTTGAGGGCTTGGCGAAACGCCTGGCGCTGGCTTCTCCCGCCACGAACCAAGACGTCAGATTCCTCGCTCGCCCTGCTTCCGAGCGGACCTATCAAGGAATGCAAACGGGAATCTACATGATGGCGATGGTGGGCTTGGTTCTACTGATTTCCTGCGCGAATGTCGCCAATCTGCTGTTGGCGCAAACCGAGCGGAGACAGCGCGAAATCGCGATGCGCCGGGCGTTAGGAGCGGCACAACGGCGCCTGGTCGGGCAATTTCTCACCGAAGGGCTTCTCCTGTCCGTGGCGGGCGGGGCCCTCGGGGTCCTGCTGGCCGCGTGGCTGATGAGGCTGGGGCCCGCGCTCGTACCCGGCCTGGCGGATATGAACCTCAAGCTCGACGGCCGCGTGCTGCTGTTCACCACGGCTATTTCGCTCTTGTCGGCTCTTATCTTCGGACTCGCGCCGGCGCTTCGGGCCGTGAAGGGCGACTTAACTGCTGCCCTCAAAGGTGAAAGCCGGGAACACGCGACGGGGCGGCTGCCCCTGCGCAGCTTGCTCGTGTGCGGGGAAATCGCGCTCTCGGTAGTCCTGCTGGCCGGTTCGGCTTTGTTGTTGCGCAGCTTGCTGTACAGCCAGGCCATCAATCCCGGATTTGACCCTAAGAAGAATGTGGTAATGCTTTCCGTGGCGCCCCCCACGCTTTATGGCTATGACGACGCCCACGCCGCCGCCCTTTATCCGGCGTTGGCGGCGCGCGCGGAATCCGTGCCGGGGGTGGTGCGCGCCAGCTATGCCCGCCGGCCTCCCTTGACCGACAGCGAAGGAGGAGAAACACAGGCGGTGTTAATTCCCGGAGTGCAGCCGCCTCCCGGAAGCGATTCTTTCAAGATTCGCTATAACACGGTTGCCCCGAAGTTTTTTGCCACAGTGGGCGCCCGCATCGAGAAGGGCAGGGAATTCAACGAGTTCGATGTGCCCTCCACAGCCCCGGTGGTCATCATCAATGACGCCATGGCACATCGATTTTGGCCTGACCAAGACCCCCTGGGAAGATCACTCCGGATTGACAGGAAGGACTATCAGATTGTCGGCGTTGTCGAGGCAGGAAGGTATGTCAGGCTTCATGAAACAGTCCAACCCTACCTCTACCTTCCCTTCACCCAGAACTTCTCGTTCGAGTGCGTACTGTTTGTGGAAACGGCCGGCGATCCCCGGTCCTTCCTCCCTGCTATGCTGAAAGAAACGGCGGCTGTCGACCAACACCTTCCCATCGTCAATGCGGTGACGTTCAAAGATTACATGCAGGATGTCTTGTCGGTGGAGCGCTCGAGGGCGGAACTGCTTGCCAGCCTCGGCATCCTGGGAATCTTTCTGGCGGCAGTGGGGCTGTATGCGACGGTGGCTTACCATGTCAGCCGGCGTTCCCATGAGATCGGGATTCGAATGGCGCTGGGGGCTCGGCGCAGCGATGTTCTGAAACTCGTCCTGCGCGAGGGTCTGCGCTTCGGGGGAATAGGCGCGGTCATGGGCATGATCGGTGCTTTGGCGGCGTCCCGGCTGATGTCCCAAGTCATTTACGGCGTCCCGCTTTTGGACCCACTGAGTTACTTGGCAGCAATCCTCGTCGCCGTCGGCGTGGCATTGCTGGCGTCCTATTTCCCTGCCCGCCGGGCGACGAAGGTCGATCCTATGGTAGCGCTGAGGTATGAGTAAGGCAGTGGATAGTGAACAGTGGACAGTGGTTAGTGGCACAGGCACTCTTGCCTGTGCGCAAGTAGAGCAATCCGGTAATCGGGTGATCCGATGATCGGGTGATCGGGTGAACATGATGGAAACTCGAAAATCGAAACTCCAAAGCGCAAGCGGCGAGTTGGCTGTCGAATTTCGAGTTTCCAATTTCGAATTTCCAGTTTCGAGTTTCGAAGAACCGATGAGATATTAAATCAAAGAGTAATCCTAAACTAAGGAGAGTGTTATGGATGAAAAGCCAGAAAGCCAGAATCAAACGCCGGAACCGGTGAAGTCGAAGTCCAACGGATCAGGGCAAACGCTCATCCATTTGGATGGCGTCACCAAGGTCTTCTTCACGGACGAGGTGGAGACGCACGCCCTTTCCGGTATCTATCTCGAAATCAAACGTGGGGAGTACATTTCCATTTCCGGCCCCTCCGGCTGCGGAAAGTCGACCTTGCTTTCCATCCTTGGTCTGCTCGATTCGCCGACGGACGGCAAGTATGTGCTGAACAATGCCGCAGTCGAAGACCTTACGATTTCGGATCGAACCCGCATCCGCAATCGGGAGATTGGGTTCATTTTTCAGGCCTTCAACCTGATTGGTGATCTCACCGTTTATGAAAACGCGGAATTGCCCCTGACCTATCGCGGGATGGCCAGCGCCGAGCGCCGCCAGCGCGTGCAAGAGGCGCTGGAACGCGTGGGGATGTCGCACCGCATGAAGCACTACCCGGCGCAGCTTTCCGGCGGCCAGCAGCAGCGCGTGGCGGTGGCGCGGGCGCTGGTGGGGAAGCCCTCCATCCTGCTAGCGGATGAGCCCACCGGGAACTTGGACTCCAAAAACGGCGAGGCGGTGATGGATTTGCTTCGCGACCTGCACCGGGAAGGCGCCACGATCTGCATGGTGACGCACGACCCCCGTTACGCCGAGTTCGCGGAACGGACCGTGCACCTTTTCGACGGCCGGATCGTGGAAGAGACCCGGGCGTGAGGCTGATCGGTTCATCTGGCCATCGGTGCATCGGGTCATTGAAAACCTGTCCGGTGTCCGTGGTCCGTAGTCCGTTGCACGTGAAACGAGGAGCTCGAAAGATTGAAGCCGCTGACGACGGACAACTGACCACGGACAGCTCCTCAATGGCCCGATGAACCGATGAACCGATCAGGGAGGAACGATGAGCACATTACTCCAAGACTTGCGGTTCGGTCTGCGGACGTTGGCGAAGAACCCCGGTTTCACGGCGGTGGCGGTGCTGACGCTCGCGCTCGGTATCGGCGCCAACACGGCGATGTTCACGGTGGTCAACACCGTGCTGCTGCATCCGCTGCCCTACCCGGATTCCGGGCGCATTGTGAATATCCAGCGCGGCGGTGGTGGTTCGGCTTCCATCATGATGTTCACCTATTGGCAGCGACAGAGTTTGATCGTCGAAGATTTGGCAGCTTACGACATGATGGGGACGGGCCTCAATTGGAGCGGTGGAGACCGGCCGGAGCTAGTGCAAGGGGTTCATGTCTCGCGTAACTACTTCCGGCTCTTGGGCGCCAATCCGATCCTCGGGCGCACGTTTACGGCAGAGGAGGACCAGCCCGGTGGGGCGCACGTCGCGGTCATGAGTTATGGCTTATGGCAAAGGCGTTGCGGGGGTGTTCCTTCGATTCTGGGGAAGACGATTAGCTTAGGTGGTGCGCCCTACACGGTCATCGGAATCCTTTCCCCCAAATTCCAGCCGTATCCTCCTGCTGTGGATGTCTGGATGCCGTTGCAGGCCGATCCCACCAGCACGAATCAGGCCCACACTCTCATCGTGTCCGGGCGGCTCCCCCGCGGCAAAACGCTTGCCGAAGCGAATCCGCAGATGGCGATCATTGGCAAGCAATACGTTCGGGCGCACTCGGAGCAAATAGGGGGCGATGACAAGCTTCGGGTGGCGCCCATGCAGCAGGACATGACGGGCGATGTCCGGCCGGCGCTGCTGATCCTGCTGAGTGCAGTAGGCCTGGTGCTGCTGATCGCGTGCGCCAACGTAGCGAACCTGCTACTGGCGCGCGCTACAGGGCAGCAAAAAGGGGTGGCCATTCGCGTGGCCATGGGGGCTGGGCGTGGGCGGATCGTGCGGCAGTTTCTGACCGAGAGCTTGTTGCTCTCTCTGGCCGGGGGAGTGCTGGGCCTCGTGCTGGGATCGTGGGGAGTACGGGCGCTGCTGGCACTGACTCCCGGCGACCTGCCACGGGTCGAAGAGATGGGGGCAATCCCTGGACTCAATCCCTGGGTGGCCGGGTTCACAGTATTCCTTTCCTTGGTTACCGCCCTCCTGTTCGGACTCTTCCCTTCCATCCAAGTCGCGCGGACGGATCTGACGTCCATGCTCAAAGAATCCGACGGTCGTTCGGGCACGGGACTGAAACACAACCGGGCGCGCAATGTGCTGGTGGTGGCAGAGGTCGCAATCGCCGTCATCCTCTTGTGTGGTGCGGTGCTGTTGATGCGAACTTTTTCCGCAGTGCACACCGTTGACCCCGGATTTGACTCCCGGAACCTGCTCACCATGAAGGTTTCCCTGGCCGGGCCCCGGTATGAGAGCGCCCGCGCTGTCGACCGCATCGCCCGGCAATTGGTGGAGCGCGTGGAGCGCATCCCCGGCGTGCAAACGGTGGCGATGAGCAGTGAGTTGCCGTTCGAAAACGGCCTCGACATGATTTTCAACATCCCCGGGCGTCCACCGGCGGAGGGTTTTAAGTTCACGGGCGACGTGCAATGGCGTATAGTTTCGGCTCACTATTTCCGCGCCATGCGAATTCCGCTGCGCTCGGGACGGGTGTTTCAAGACCAGGAGCCGCCGCGGACCGTCGTCATCAATGAAGCCCTGGCGCGCAAGTATTGGCCGAATGCTAACCCGTTGGGTCAGGCGATCTTAATCGGCGCCGGACTGGGTCCCGATTTCGAGCAAGGTTCTACCGAGATTGTCGGCGTAGTGGGCAACGTGCGGGAGGGCGGACTTAATAACGATCCTCCGCCCGTCATGTACCAGTTGCAATCGCAGATTTCCGACGCGGCAATGAAGTTGGTGAATGGACTGCTGCCTGCCAGCGTCATCGTGCGCACCAAGCCGGGAGTTGCCCCCTTGAGTGTCAGCCAGCCGGTCCAGGAAGCGCTGCTGGCCGGCGATACCCAACTGCCGGTGACGAAGGTGCGTACGATGGAGTCCCTGAGTCTAACCTCGACGGCTCAGCAGAACTTCACATTGCTCCTGTTGGGTGTGTTTGCCGCCATCGCTCTGCTGCTGGCGACGGTGGGCCTCTACGGGGTAATCTCCTACGGCGTCACGCAGCGCACCCACGAGATCGGCATCCGCATGGCACTGGGAGCCGAGCGAGCCAACGTCGTGAGACTCGTCGTGGGACAAGGCCTGGTGCTGACGCTGATCGGGGTTGCCGCCGGGCTCGCGGGCGCATGGGCGCTTACGCGGTTTCTCGCCAATATGCTCTACCGCGTTCGCCCCACCGACCCGTTAACTTTTGTGGCCGCTCCTCTCGTCCTGACTGGCGCGGCGCTGCTGGCGTGCTATATTCCGGCGCGACGGGCGACGAAGGTTGATCCTATGGTGGCGCTGAGACACGGATAGTGAATTGTGAATGCTGAATTATGAACTATCTTTACAGAGCGTCACAAATCATTGCGCAGGTTGAGGTAGCAAAGCCTAGCAACCTTGGGTGCTGGCGACACTCATGCGTTTTTATTGTGGGCGTATTGTATAATTCGGGAATCGGGGGGTACTTTCCTTCGGAATTTATAATTCAGAATTCATAATTGAGGACGTGGCTATGATCACAATGCAAAACCTCGATAGGTATTATCCCTTGGCGGGAGGCCGGTATTATGTGCTGCGGCGCATTAACCTGGACATCCGGGAGGGTGAGTTTATTACCATTATGGGGCCTTCGGGCGCGGGCAAGTCAACGCTCCTCAGCATTATGGGAATGCTCGACGGCGGTTGGGAGGGCGAATTCTTCTTTCTCGAAACGCCCGTCCATAAGCTCGCCCCCAAGAAGCGCATCGAGCTCAACAAGCGTTATATTGGTTTTGTCTTTCAGCAATACCACCTGCTGGATAGCTTGACAGTGGCGGAGAATCTTGACATCCCTCTCTCCTATCGTGACGTGAAGTCTTCGGAAAGACAGGCGTTGGTGGCCGATACGCTCGACCGGTTTCAAATCGTGGGGAAAAAGGATCTCTTTCCCAGCCAGCTTTCCGGCGGACAGCAACAGTTGGTGGCTGTGGCGCGCGCCGTGATCGCCAAGCCAAAGCTGATTCTTGCCGATGAGCCCACTGGCAATCTGCACAGCAGCCAGGGAAAAGAGATCATGGAGCTGTTCAAAAAACTGAACAACGAGGGAACCACCATCATCCAGGTGACCCACTCGGAGGCGAACGCCGCATACGGCAACCGGATTATCAAGCTTCAGGACGGGTGGATCTCATGAATGCGGATTTTCGATTGACGATGGTCGATTGAAAACCTACGCTTTCAATCGACCATCGACAATCGGCAATCGACAATGACCAGAATCCTCATCGCAGATGATCAGCCCGACATTTTGGAAGCCCTTCGCCTGCTGCTCAAGGGCGAGGGCCACCAAACAGAATCCACCACCTCGCCGGAGGGGATCGTGTCGGCCGTAAAGTCCAAGGACTTCGATCTCGTTCTCATGGACCTCAACTTTGCGCGCGACACCACCTCCGGCCAGGAAGGCCTGGACACGCTCACCGTCTTGCAAGCTATGGACAGCACGCTTCCCGTCGTGGCCATGACGGCTTGGGGAAGTGTCGGTGTCGCGGTGGAGGCGATGCGGCGCGGCGCCCGGGATTTCATCGAGAAGCCCTGGGACAATGCCCGCCTCATTGCAATTTTGCGGACGCAGATTGAACTGAGCCGCGCGCTGCGGGAGGGTCAACGACTGCAGGCGGAAAACCGCCTGCTGCGGGCGGAGGGCCGCCCCACCTTGATCGCGGAATCTCCGGCCATGCGGCCGGTGCTCGATTTGCTCGCACGGGTGGGCCCCTCCGACGCGAATGTGTTGATCACGGGTGAGCACGGCACAGGGAAAGAGGTGGTAGCGCGAAGCCTGCACGCCCTTTCCGAGCGCGCCTCGCGACCCATGGTCACGGTGAACGCCGGAGGGCTCTCCGAGGGGGTCTTCGAAAGTGAGTTGTTTGGCCATGTCAAAGGCGCCTTCACCGATGCCAAGACGGACCGGGTGGGCCGGTTCGAACTGGCGGAGGGAGGAACCCTCTTTCTCGACGAAATCGCCAATGTTTCGCTGAACCTGCAAGCCAAACTCCTTCGCGTGCTCGAAACCGGCGAATTGGAGCGCGTGGGGTCATCGAAAACTCGCCGCGTGGATGTGCGCGTTCTATCCGCCACCAATGCCGATGTCGCGCAAGAGGTCGAGGCCGGGCGATTCCGGGAAGACCTGCTCTTCCGGCTGAATACCATCGAGATTCATCTCCCTCCTCTGCGCGAGCGGCGCGAGGACCTGTTGCTCCTGGCAAACTATTTCCTTCGTCAATTCTCCCAGCGCTACCGAAAGCGCCTGACCGGCTTTGATAGCGCGGCGATGCAGATGCTACTCGATTACCCCTGGCCGGGCAATGTCCGCGAGTTGGAGCACGCCGTGGAACGCGCCGTTCTGATGGTGCAAGGCGAGTTGGTGCGTTCCAGCGACCTGGGCTTGCGCGTGGGGCGGGAGGGGGCCGGCCGCATCGAAGAGATGAGCCTGGAAGAGGTTGAGAGCCTTCTGATCAAAAAGGCCCTGGCGCGCTATGAGGGAAACGTGAGCGCCGCCGCGGACGCCTGGGGCTGAGCCGGAGCGCCCTTTATCGCCGGCTCAAGAAATACGGTTTGTGAAACCGCAGTTGTCAGTCATCAGTCATCAGTTATCAGTCACTGAAAACTGATGACTGATGACTGACTACTTCTTTATGACAAATGACCGGGCTGGGAAAAGCGCACGCCCTTCCCGGCGGTCCCCCCGCCGCCGGATACGCTTTGAAGTCCGGATGCTCTCCTTCGCCTTGTTGGCGGGCTTTCCCGCCGTTGTGGCGACAGTTGTTCTGCTATGGACCGGGAATTACGCCAGCGCTACGCGTTGGACTCTTGCGTCCGTGGTGGTGGCGCTGTGGCTGGGCGTGTCGTTCTCCCTGCAATCTCATTTGGTCTATCCATTACAAACACTTTCCAACCTTCTTGCCGCCTTGCGCGAAGAGGATTACTCCCTGCGCGCGCGAGGCGCACGGCCCGACGACGCGCTGGGCGAAGTGATGGTGGAAGTAAACGCTCTCGGCGATGTGCTGAGAGGTCGCCGGCTGGGCGCGCTGGAAGCCACTGCCCTCTTGCGCAAAGTCATGGAGGAAATCGACGTCGCCGTTTTCACCTTTGACAGCGAGCAGTGCCTTCGGTTGATGAATCGCGCCGGTGAGCGGCTTCTGGGTCAGCCCAGTGAGCGCATCCTGGGACGAACCGCGGCTGAACTGGGCTTGGGGGATTGCCTGGCAGGAGAACCAGCCCGAACCCTGACGATTTCCTTCCTGGGGGAACAGGGCGCTGGGGTATGCGGCGCAGCGCTTTTCGCGAAAGCGGGATGCCACACGAACTCCTGGTCCTGGCGGACTTAAGCGGGCCGCTGCGCGAGGAAGAACGTCAGGCGTGGCAGCGGTTGATCCGCGTCCTCGGCCACGAGCTCAATAATTCCCTCGCGCCTATCAAGTCTATGGCCGGCACCCTGGAGATGATGCTGGGCCGCCAGCCGCGCGCGGGGGATTGGGAAGACGATATGCGCCGCGGCCTGGAGGTGATCGGGTCGCGGGCGGCGGCGCTGAGCCGTTTCCTGGAGGCTTACTCGCGGCTCGCCAAGCTGCCGAGACCCAAGCTGCAAGCCGTAGAGGCAGGTGCCCTGTTACGTCGCATCGTGGGACTGGAAAATCGAATGGCGATTGGCTTGGCGCCCGGCACCGACCTGACGGTGCGCGCCGACCCCGATCAGTTGGAACAGCTTCTGATCAACCTGCTTCGCAACGCGGTGGACGCGGCGCTCGAAACGGGGGGAGGAGTCTCGGTGGATTGGACTCGCCGCTCCGACCAGCTCGAAGTTTGCATCCGGGACGAAGGTCCGGGCTTATCCAACACCTCCAATCTCTTCGTCCCATTCTTCACCACCAAGCCCACCGGTTCGGGAATCGGACTCGTTTTGAGCCGGCAAATCGCCGAGGCCCATGGCGGCAGTCTGACACTCGAGAATCGAAAGGACCGCGCCGGATGCGAGGCGCGCCTGCGCCTGCCCCTACACGGATCCCGCTCCTCCGCAGACGTCGGCGTTCGCGATGCCAACGGGCATTGAGTATCCGCCCGCGTGAGCCCCCGCCGGGCCTTTCATTTGAC
>CAVQYM010000002.1:0-100902 GCA_963718175.1 uncultured Acidobacteriota bacterium | reverse complement strand
ATCATGGGAACTAAGGACGAAGCCTTGCTCTCGGACGAAATCGAAAAAGCTGGCCCATGTTCGCAAGGTTGTGGGCGGAGAGACAGCCGAGCGTGACAAGGAAATGGAAGAGCAATTGCGCGCTCTTCAAAACAACATACGCGGGTTGCGGGCGCGTCCGATGACGATTGAACGTGCGCCGACTTCGGCAGATTTGGCGAAGCAAGTCTTGGGTCTGGACAAGTAGAGGCTCCCATGGACGCATCAAACGCAGTTCGACAAGAGGCGCGGAAAGCGCTGCACGTCTATATGTCGCGTACAGGTTTCGGCCTCCGCACCGTGGCTGAATTCACCGGCTACGCCTATCACAGTTTGCGGCAGTTTTCCAGTTCCGGGCGCTTTGGAAATAGCGATGGATTGGGTGAGCCTGTGGCGCGGAAGCTGCTCGAATTCTTCGCGGCCAACCCGGCAACGCTCCCCGATCTGCCCGGCAAGCTGTACGAGAGTGAAGCGACACGCATCATGGATGCCATGCTGGCATCAATCCGGCGCGGGCGCTGGGGAACGCTCTACGGCCCGGCTGGCGCGCAAAAGACCTTCCTGCTTGAGTACCGCGCGGCGGAGGCCGCTCGCGAGCCTGAGCCGTGGCTTGTCTACATTCGCGCGTCGGCCTCCGGCATGTCTCCCACTGTGTTGCTCAGCCGAATCGCGCGGGCGCTGAGTGTTCCTTTCGCGCAATCGGTGGACGCGGTTCGTCAGAACCTGCTCTATGTCTTGCGACGGCGCAAGGCAGGTGTGGCCGTGGCCCTGGACGAAGCGCAGCACCTTTATTCCCGCATCGACACGCTGGAAACCTTGCGTGAAATTGGCGACTTGGCAGGTAACCGCATGGGCATCCTGGTAGCCGGAAATGAGCAAGTCCTTGACCTGTTCGAGCCGCGCCGCAAGGTGCATTTCGAGCAATGGCGCAGCCGCATTCAGCAATTGGAAGAGTGCGTGCTTGGCCCCGCCCGCGCGGAGGCGCGCCGCATGATTCTTGGCGAGTTGCCCGGCGCTGGCCCCAGCCAGGTGGAAGCCATCATCGACGGCTGCGAGGTGAAAGACCCCAAGACCCACAAGGCGTATGTCAATGCGCGTCGGCTATTCAACACGCTGCGCGACATGCGCGACATGCGCGAAGCCGGAAAGACAGCGGCATAAGTTCTGTAAGGCACGTCGAGGCCGCCCGCTGTTCATGCAGCAAACGGCCTCTAATTCACAATCGGAGGATCACCGACTATGAAAATTAATTCTACCAAATCTGAGAGAGGAAACCCACCGGAACTGGCTGTTGAGAGCAAGCTCCCCGAACCGGTTGCTGAGAACCAACTCCCTGACCCACCGTTTATTCCCCAGGACATTAACTTCCCCGTTCCCAAAATCAGCCAAACCGAAATTTTAGGCTATACCAACGCAAGGCTCTGTTTTCTGACCGCTCGTGCGGATTACGAACAGAAGAGGGCAGCCCTCACGCTGAAGCTAATCCAACACTGCCTTCCTGAGCCGGGAACTTATATTGCGAGGCTTGAAAATGATGGTGAAAAATTAGTCGTGCTTGAGCACTGCCAATGCTGCCATTCCTTAGTGGATGACTTCCAACAGTGCGAGCCTTGCCACGTCTGGCAAGAATAACGCGAGCCCCGCGCCTCTCTTCAACCGGAGGCCGGACACCCGGCCTGGCCTCCGGCATTTCCCGCTTTACCTCTTTCTCACTTTGTCAGTTTGCTCTCTTGCCGTCTTGCCAGTCTGCCTATTTCGCATCCTCTCATGATGCTCACTTCACATACTCGTTTCTCATGCTTCTTTCGAGTATCGTTCTTAGCACCGCTTTCAGCATTGTCATTTCGCGCATCCTTTTCGCTATTGTCACGGCCACTTTCCAAAAACCGCGTGCCATTAATTCTGGCCCATGTTTTTGCCGTTTTGATGATAATAGTACACTTACGCCATAGTGACCTGACTTTTCGCGCCCGCCGTGTAAGTCCTTGATTTTCAGTAAAAGTGATTTTTTGTCACCGCCTCCTAGCATCGGCGCGTGCCATTAATTCTGGCCCATCGCTCGCCGCCCGCCCGCCCGCATCTATCCCCATCTTGTTGAACTTAGGGCACTTTCCCAGCTACCGCCATCTAACGCCACCTAACGCCACCGCGCCACGAACTCTGGCCCCTCAGACGGTCAATCTCCAGGACGGATGACGAACCCACGGTCAATTCCCAAGGCAAATTGGCCGTGGCCACCTCCGGGTCACACAACCTCGGGCGACGCTCGAACGGGTGAATGCCATCACGAGATGCCGGGCTTGCCCTACCCGGCGTTCCGCATGGTGAATACGGAACCAGGGGGCGGCAAGCCGTCCCCCTACACCTTGCGCAACTCGATCACGACGTAGGGGCAGGGCTTGTCCCTGCCCTCCCCGTCGGCATGGCCGACTTCAGGGCGCCCACGAGGGGCGCCCCTACGCTGTGGAACGGGCAGCCTGCCCCGATCCATTGGGGTCCCGCCCGTGACCGACACGGCCAGGATGGCCGTGCCACGATTTGGTTGCGGCTCCGCCGCGCTGCGCTACCCTTCCACAACGCGTTCAGTTGTCTAATGCCCCGACGTGAGGGCTTTCAGGTAACGGTAGTAGAAGTCGACGCCCTGGTAGAACGACTCCACGCGCAAGCGCTCGTCGCGGCCGTGGGCACGCACGTCATTCATATCGATGGCCACACCGGAAATCCCATAGGTGGGCATGCCTGCGGCGTTGGGCCGGCTGGCGCAGAGCCGCATTTCAAGCTCTGCGGCTTTTCGCACTGGCCATGCCAAGTGCGGCGGAACTGCGAAACCGGTTGGCGCTACTCTGTCTGCCGCTGCGACGCGGAGGTCACGGACGCGGGTTTACTTGAACGGTATGTCCACTTCGGCATAACTGCCCGGTGTGGCTGCATTCACAGCAGCGACTACTCTTTCAACATAGCGACGCAGAGTAGGCCATTGCTGATTGCCCATAACCACGAAGGCGATTTTCCGGCCTTTCAAGTTCTGCTGGTAACGCATGTTTTTGTCAGTCGTCAGCAAGAGCTCGAAGCCGGCCGCCTCGGCCGCCTCGATCAGTTCGCCGTTAAGAAGCCGGTCCCATCCTCGTTCGATGGCTTCAACCACCACGTGGCCCTTGAGTGCATAGCGGAGCGGGGCGGGAGTGCCGTTATCAAAGAGTATGAGCATCAGCCATTGGGGCAGGAGGCTGCGCCGGTAGCACATCAAGGCTTCGCGCCGCAAATTCGATCACGGCAACCACCTGCTCGTGGGACAAATGAAACCACTCCATGATCTCGCTGATCGAGGCGCCTACTTCCAGATTGTCAAAGACTACGGAGACCGGTGTCCGCGTATCCCGGAATACCCATGCGCCGCTACGCTTGCCGGGGATGCTTTCCACGGCGGAACATTGGGACCAATCAATTGGTGCCATACTCTTACCCTCTCTTGGTAGTTTTATACCATAGTTGGGCGGCGGCGTCACGTGCGGGCAGGGAGGACCCCGGGCAGCCACGGTCACTGCTTTTGTGACCGCGGGCTTTCCCTTCGATGACAAACCCACGGTCAACTCCCAAGACGAATTGGCCGTGGCTACCTCCGGGTCACGCAACCTCAGACGCCGTTCGAACGGGTGAAGGCAATCACGAGAAGTAGGGGTAGGGCTTGCCCTGCCCGGCGTTCCGCAGGGTGAATGCGGAACCGGGGGGCGGCAAGCCGTCCCCCTACACCTTGCGCAACTCAATCAACAAATCAAAGGCGTCCTCGCTGCGAAAGGCCATCTGACCCACCGTACCCAAGTGCCGGGGACCTACGAAACACATCGGCGCTAGCCACTCTCATCCGCCGCATTTCGGTAGGTGGGAGCGGTCTTGCTTTGGAATTCTCAGTATTGATATTCTGGGAGGTGGAAACGGGAAGCAATCCGAGGAGGCGCAACTCATGCAGGATATTTCTTTTACCGTCCATACGTTCAAGGAAGGACGAGCTTTTGTTGCCTACGTGCCAGAACTCGATGTATCAAGCTGTGGCGCGACGGACGAGGAGGCGCGCCGGAACATCCGAGATGCCGTCCGCGGATTCCTGGAAACCAGTGCTGAAATGGGGACACTGCCGGAAATTCTCGAAGAAGCCGGCTACGAGCATGACGGCAAGACCTGGCGAGCGCCGGAATTCGTATCCCTTGATCGATTGACACTGAGCGTGAAGTAGATGCCCCCGCTCCGCGCTGCCGACTACCAGACGCTCGCCAAGGTCTTCGAACAAGACGGTTTCGCCTTCAATCGCCAACGTGGTGACCATCTCATTTACACCAAAACCGGCGTGAAGCGTCCGCTGGTGATCCCGATGTATAAGGAAGTTCCCGTGTTCATCATCAAGAACCTCCTCCGTACCACAGGAATGAGCCGCGAACGGTATTTCGATCTTCTGAAAAACTGCTAGGACCTACCATTGTTGACAGCGGCCGCGGTCAGGGCTTTTGTGACCGTGGGTTTTTCCTTCGCTGACAAACCCACGGTCAATTCCCAAGGCGAATTGGCCGTGGCGATTTCCGGGTCACACAACCTCAGGCGCCGTTCGAGCGGGTGAAGGCAATCGCGAGATGCCGGGCTTGCCCTGCCCGGCGTTCCGCAGGGTGAATGCGGAACCAGGGGACGGCAAGCCGTCCCCCTACACCTTGCGCAAATCGATCACGACGCAGGGGCAGGCCTCGTGCCGGCCCTCCCCATCGGCATGGCCGACTTTAGGGCACCCCGAGGGGCGCCCCTACGTTGTGGCACGGGCGTCCCGGCCGTGACCGACACGGCCAGGATGGCCGTGCCACGATTTGGTCGCGGCTCCGCCGCGCTGCGCTCCCCTTCTACAAAGCCGTCAGTGGTCTAATGCCCGGAAGTGAGGGCCTTCAGGTAGCGGTAGTAGAAATCGACGCCCTGGTAGAACGACTCCACGCGCAGACGCTCGTCGCGGCCGTGGGCGCGCACGTCGTTCATGTCGATGGCCACACCGGAAATCCCATAAGTAGGCATGCCCGCGGCGTTAGTATAGACCCCGTCCGAAGCCCCGGTCGCCATGGTGGGAACCACCGGGGTTCCCGGCCACAATTCTCCGGCAATTTTGTCAAGCGTCTGCATCACGTCGGGCCGCAGTTTGACCGGCGGCAGCGCCTGGGCGTTGGGCGCGCTATCGAGCACTCGCCCGCTATTATCGACATAGCTCACCTCCACCTTGGGATCGTCGAAGATGCGGATGAGGGTTTGCCGAATCTCCTCGCGGGTGTGTCCGGGCAGGATGCGGCAGTTCACGTTGGCGCGGGCGCTTTGGGGAAGGGCATTGTTGGCGTGTCCCGCATCCAGGCGCGTGGCGACGCAGGTGGTGCGCAAAGTCGAGTTTTGAAGCGGGTCCAGGGAAAGGCGCGCCGCCGCGGCAGGGTCCGCCGGGCTATTCAGAATGGCCCGCATGTCCGCAGCCTCCTGACCGGCTTCCACCGAGGCCATGCGCTCAAAATAGGTGCGCGTGACGTCATTCAGCTCCAGGGGGAATTGATAGTGTTCCAGGCGGACCAGCGTATCGGCAAGATGATAGATGGCGTTGTCCGGCACGGGCAAGGAACTATGCCCGCCCGGGTTGGTCACCGTAAGCTGGAAGTCCGCGTAGAGCTTCTCGCTGGCATCCATGGAGACGATGACGGGCTTGCCGTTCTCGGTGTCCACGCCGCCGCCGTCGGCATTGAGGACGAACTCGGCGCCGATCAGGTTGCGATGATTCTTGATGAGCCAGTCTATGCCGTTGGACTGCCCACCCTCTTCGTCGGCGGTTAGCGCCAGGATGAGGTCGCGGTCCGGCTTGAACCCTTCGCGCTGGAGGCGGATGAACTCGGTGACCCAGATGGCGTCGTCACTCTTCATGTCCTGCGTGCCGCGGCCGTAGTAGTAGCCATCCTTCTCGATGAACTGAAAGGGGTCAGTCGACCAGTCGGAGCGGCGCGCCTCCACCACGTCGAGATGGCCGATCAGGAGCACGGGTTGGTGCGCGCCCGTGCCGTGCAGACGCGCCACCATGTTGCCTTTGCGCGCGTTGGGACCCAGCACCACCACGTCGCTCGCAGGAAAGCCGGCATCGCGCAGGCGCTGCGCCATGGCCTCCGCCGCCACGGTGGTGCTGCCCACGGAATCCGTGGTGTTGATTTCGATGAGCTGCTTGAAAATGTCGTGCGCTAACTGCCGCGTCCCGGGGTCAACCTGCGCCCGCAGGGCGGGCGCAAACAATGCCAAGATCACGGCCGCATGAAGAAGGGCTCTTAAGGATTGTCGATGCATTGCGACATTATATCAAATACACTGAGCGACCATTGGTTATGTGGCACAAGCACTCCTGCCTGTGGTTGCGGGCTGCATCGGATACATCGGGTTCGGACACCGACAGGAGTGTCTGTGCCACCCGCCAAGAATTGTGTCCCAAGAGAAGTTCGACCCGATATACTGGTCGGCGCACTTTCGTTTTGCCGGTAAGTTTTCTGCGACCGTGATGCGTGAATCCTTTGGCGAGTCACTTCGATGAAAAGATTGGGAATCCTTCTTTCCGGCCGTGGTTCGAACTTTGAGGCCATTGCGCGCAACGTGCAGGCGGGCAAGATTCCGGCGGAAATTGCCGTGGTGATCAGCAACAAGCAGGAAGCGCTGGGCCTCGTTCGCGCCCGTGAGATGGGGCTCGAGACCCGCTTCATTCCCTCGAAGGGCAAGGAGCGCGAGGCCTTCGACCGTGAAGTGGTGGCGGTGTTAAGGGAGTTCCAGGTTGACCTGGTTTGCCTGGCGGGTTTCATGCGCATCCTGAGCCCTTACTTTGTTTGGGAATTCCCCAACCGGATCCTGAATATCCATCCCGCCTTGCTCCCTTCCTTCCCAGGCGAAGACGCGCAGCGGGAGGCGCTGGAGCATGGTGTAAAATTTAGCGGCTGCACGGTGCATCTCGTTAACGAAGGCATGGACACCGGACCCATCGTGTGCCAGGCGGTGGTGCCGGTTCAGGACAACGACACCGCGGAGACGCTCGCGGCGCGCATCCTCCAGGAAGAGCACCGCATCTATTCCGAGGCGATCTGCCTGCTGCTCGAAGACCAGGTGCGCTTTGAGGGCCGGCGGGTGCTGCGGAAGTGAAATCCATGACCGCTTGGCGACGATTGATCCTCCTCGCCACTCATGATACACTCCAGTGTGTATACGGAGGCGCACGTCATGGTCAGAGTCAACATCACGTTTGACCAGGAAACATTGCGTTTGGCGGATCGAGAAGCTCACCGGAGAAAGACTTCCCGGAGTGATTTTATCCGGAGTGCCATCCGTTCCGTCGCGAAGGAAAATGATCAAGCAGTGGAGGAAGCGGCTCTCCGCGAACGTCGACGAAAGGCGATTGAGGGCATTCGCCGCATCGCCCATAAGCTCGGAGACTGGCCGGCGGAGCAGATCCTCCACGATATGCGCCATGGTTTGGAGGGAGATAGCGATTGACTCCTTCACACTCTCTCCCAGCTTACGTCGTGGATACATCCGTGGCATTAAAGTGGTATGTCCAAAGGGACGAGTCCGATGTGAGGATAGCCTTTCGACTTCTGGATGCGTATGATCGAGGTCAATGCGTCCTACGAGCTCCTGACCTTCTGCTATGGGAGGTCGCTAATGCCTTGACCCTCGGGCGCAGGCTTAAGCCCGCTGACGTTTCGGAGGCGCTGGCTCATCTGCGGGGGCTCGATCTGGATTTGAAGAGCGTGCAATGGTCCACCCTTCAGAGTGCCGCGGAGATCGCGGCGGCGGCGGACGCCACAGTTTATGAGGCTTATTACTTGGCTCTAGCGCTAGAGACCGGTGGCGTACTCGTAACCGCCGACGAGAAGTTTCTGCGTAAGGCCCGTCGCTACCCGGGCATCGTCTCCTTAACTCAAATTCAACTGCCCGGCGTACTTCCGTGAACCCAATGACCCTCGACGAACAACTCGCTTATCTCACCAAAGGCGCGGATGAAACCATACGCGTGGAAGAACTCAAGGCCAAGCTGGAGCGCTCGGCGCAGACCGGCAAACCGCTGCGGGTGAAGGCGGGGTTTGACCCCACGGCGCCGGACATTCATTTGGGCCACACGGTGCTGATCCGCAAGCTCAAGCATTTCCAGGATCTCGGCCACACGGTGATTTTTCTGATTGGCGATTTCACCGGGATGATTGGCGACCCTTCCGGCCGGAATGTGACGCGCCCGCCGTTGACGCCGGAGGAGATCGCCGCGAACGCGGAAACGTACAAGAAACAGGTCTTCAAGATTCTCGATCCGCACAAAACCGTGGTGGACTTCAATAACCGCTGGCTCGGGAAACTCTCCAGCGCCGATTGGGTGAAACTCTGCTCGCATTACACCGTGGCGCGGATGCTGGAGCGCGACGACTTTGCCAATCGCATGAAAGAGCAGCGGCCCATCTCCATGCACGAACTCCTCTACCCGCTTTCGCAGGCTTACGATTCCGTGGCGCTGGAAGCCGATGTGGAACTCGGCGGCACCGACCAGAAATTCAACCTGCTCGTCGGGCGCGTCATTCAGCCGGAGTACGGGCAGGAGCCGCAGGTCATCATGACCATGCCCATCCTGGAAGGGCTCGACGGCGTGCAGAAGATGTCGAAGTCGCTGGGCAATTACGTGGGCATCAATGAGCCAGCCGCTGAGATGTTCGGCAAGCTCATGTCCATTTCGGACGAGATGATGTGGCGATATTACCTGCTGCTTACTGACCTGACCCCGACCGAAATCGAGGCACTCAAGGCGTCGGTGGCGTCCGGAGAAAATCACCCGCTGGAAGTGAAAAAAGCCCTGGCGCGCCACATCATCACGGATTTTCACGGCGCCGAGGCGGCCACTCAGGCGCAAGAGGATTTTGAGGCGCAGTTTCGGAGTAAGGGCGTTGACCCCAGCGTTCAGGTGCACGAAGTGTTGGTTCCCCCCAAAGATCAAGGGCCGCCAAAGTTTCTTGGGGTTCAGGTCGGAAAGAGGCTCGATGACTGGCTTGTGACTTTGCAGCTCTGTAAGTCCAAGAGCGAAGCCCAGCGCCAAATCAAGGCGGGCGCCGTTTACCTGGCAACAGGGGACCTGGAGCATCCTGCATGGGGACGAATCACAGACCCCGCGGCAGAATTTAACCCATGGGTTTATCATGGTAGCCCGGATTACACGGAGGTAGTCTTCAAGGTCGGGCGCAAGCAATATCGGGTCAAGTTCAAGTTCCCTCCAACGGAGGGGCCCGTGGTGCTATAGTTGAAGGTCAAGGAGTTGTCATGCGCAACATCAATTTTGTCATCGAGAAGCACTCAGACGGATTCGTTGCCTACCCTCTCGGCGTGAGGGGGGTTGTGGTCGGCGAAGGCGACACCTACGAAGCAGCTCTCGCTGACGTCAGGTCCGCGCTCAAATTCCATGTTGAAACCTTCGGAACTGAAGTTCTAGACGCTCAACGCCCGGTCCTCGAAGCCTTCCTTACAGAAGCCCCTGTGGAGATCTAGTGGCCAAGTTTCCGGTGGACGCCTCAAAGCAAAGAGTTATTAAGGCGCTCAATGCGTTGGGGTTTCAAATGCTACGGGAGAAAGAACACATATCAATGGTTCGGGTGAACCCGGACGGCACAACTACGCCATTGACCATGCCCAATCATCCGCGTATAAAGGGTTCCACAGTCAGAACTATTTGCACGCAAGCGGGCATCCCAAGAGACGAGTTCCTTGCAGCTTACGAGCAATCCTAGGATTTACCCCCCTCAGTCCCTTATAGGCAAGGAAAAGCCGCGGACCTACAAAACAGGTCCGCGCTACACGCTCTCCTCCCCCGCCTCACGGAAAAGCAAGAACCGGGTTTCCGTCGCTGTCTTTCTTGTGCCAGAATGAAGCCGAGACGAATCTAATTAGAAACAGCCCGTGTGCCGCTGCGGGGACGAGGTTTCCCGCGCGGCCAAGATTCTGCCGGAGGACGACCATGCCTGATACCACCGAGTCATTCCTGCACGACCAGTTGGTGGCGCGACGCGAAAGGTTGGAATCCACTGCCAAGGTTGTTGGCCTGGAGGGCGGCATCGCAGAACTTTTGAGCGAAGTTGACGCCGCATTGGCGCGCATGGAAACAGGGACCTACGGTATTTGCGAGGCCTGCCATGGAACCGTCGAAGAAGACCGCCTCCTCGCAGACCCCTTAGTCACGTTATGTCTTGACCATCTGACTGCGGATCAACGCCGCGCGCTGGAGCAGGACCTCGAGCTGGCAGGCCAGCTTCAGCGAGGGTTGCTGCCGGAAGCAAACTTACGATTCGGTGGCTGGACCGTCTCCTATCACTACCGCCCATTGGGCCTGGTGAGTGGCGACTACTGTGACCTGGGGGTGCGCGAGAATGGCTCAACCAACCTCTTCTTCGCCCTCGGGGACGTATCGGGGAAAGGGGTTGCTGCCTCGCTCCTCATGTCGCAACTCCATGCCATTTTTCGGACCCTGACGGCCACCGACCTCCCGGCCCAGGCGCTCGTCGAGCGTGCCAGCCGCATTTTCTGTGAGACGACGATGTCCAAGTTCTTTGCCACGCTCATCTGTGGACGGGCGGATTCATCAGGTGCGATTGAGTTGTGCAATGCCGGACATTGTCCCGCGCTGGTGGGTCAACAAGGGAGCGTGACCCGCCTGGAAGCCACCGGCGTTCCGATTGGCATGTTCTGCGATGGCCGCTATTTCACCCGACAGGTGCGGCTGGCCCCCGGCGAAACCCTCTTCCTCTATACGGACGGCGTCTCGGAAGCCCGGTCTCGAACCAACGAAGAATATGGCGAGATGCGGTTGGTGGAGTTCCTGGCGCAGAAACCCCATTTGGCTCCAGAAGCGTTGATTGGTGCTTGCCTGGAAGATTTGAATGCCTTCCGTTCCGGACAGCCTCTGCTGGACGACCTTACGATCATGGCGATTCAACGCTCAATTTGATGTAGAGGCGGCTTTACGCCGCCCTTTGGCGAGATAAACTCGCCGCTACGTTGCGGTGGCGAGACAAACTCGCCGCTACGTTGCGGTGGCGAGATAAACTCGCCGCTACAACATCAATTTGACGAGGTAAACTCGCCGCTACAACATCCAATTGAAGCCACGGGAAAATGCTCCACCTTGACTTCCTCCCATCAATTCTGCATCCTTCCCACGGGCACCCGTGAGAATCATCATTCTGCTCAACCCTACCGCGAAGCGAGGCCAAGCGCGCCATCTGCTCGCACCTGCGCTCGAAGTCTTCCGCCGGCAGCACGTTCATTTCGATGTCCGCGAAAGCCGAAGCTCCCAGCATCTGACGGAGCTGGCGCGAGGTGCGCGTGAGGAGAAGCCTGACCTCATCGTTTCCGCGGGCGGTGATGGCACCCACCACTACGTTATCAACGGACTTTTTAGGTCGGAGATTCCTCTGGGATTGTTGCCGATGGGCACGGGTAACGATTTCGCGAAGGGCGTGGGCATGCCCACGGGCCTACACGCTGCGGCCGCGGCGCTGCTCAACGGCCACGTTCGGGAGATTGATCTTGCCCAGGTGGGGGCGGCGGTCTACGGCTGCATCGCCGGAGTGGGATTTGACTCCACGGTCACCCGTTACGCGAACCAGCACGCGCGGTGGCTCAGTGGATCGCTGGCTTACACGTGGTCACTCCTTTGTTGCATGCCTGAATATCGGCCCCAGCAACTCAAGATCATTGCGGATGGCGAGTCTTTTTCCGAGGAGGTCCTGTTTGCCGTGGTGGGAAACAACGCTTCTTATGGGGGAGGCATCCGGCTGGCGCCTCGGGCCAGGCTGGATGATGGAATTCTGGATGTCTGCATTGTGCCTTTCCTCAGCCGTCTCGAACTGCTGCGGTGGGTTCCGCGCGCCTACCGCGGTGAACATCTGAATCACCCGCGAATCAAATACCTTCAGGCGCGCAAGATCACGCTGAACGCGGCTTCCCGCATGGAATTGTTCGGAGACGGCGAATTCTTGCAGGAATTACCCGCCACCATTGAAGTGCTCCCCCGCGCTCTGCGTATGATCGCTCCCGGGTATTGAGGCGAGGCCGAGAGGGCCGTTCATTTGTTGGGATTGGGAATGGTGAGGTTCAGAACCATGTGCCAGCGAGTGTCAATGGAGCTGACCTGCCGCAGCTCAGAAGATTCGCCCTGGTACGTGGCTTTGACCGTGTAGTCGTGGTCAAAGCGGAGGCCCGTGAACTGGTACTGGCCTCCCTGCTGCGAGTAGATATCCAGCACCTTCTTGGTTTGCAGATCCGTCAATTCAATCGTGGCGCCCTGGATGGGGTTTTCCGCGGCGTCCATCACCATGCCGGAAACCGTTCGCGACGTGGGCACCTTATCTTTCGCCCATCCTGCCGAGGCTCCCAAAAGCAAGATCCCTCCCAGGAGCAGGAGGGTGAGAGCCGTCAGTTGCGGCGCTGGGCGGCAAGATTCCTCTCCCGCCCGATTGCCCGCGGGCAATGCCTTCCTCATCAAATTGCGCCAGCTCATATCACCAAGACTCATCTTCCTCGTCTTCTTCCCCACTGGAAATGACGTCGAGTTCCACCGGGTTGGTGTTGACGACCTCGAGTTCCGCTCCGCAATCGGGGCAATCCAACTTCGCCCCTTCTTCGACGTCGTCTTCGATCTCAATCGCCGCCTCGCATTCAGGGCAATGAGCCATGATCTTCCCTCCCCTTGAGCACTCCGTCTCCCCAAACCAAAAGTCTATTCATTTCCCCGGATGATGTCCAGCGCCACATGAATTGGCGATGGCCGATGGCCGATGGACGATTGTGCCAAATCGCTAATCGTCCATCGGCCATCGATAAATGGGCAATCCTGCGCATCTTTCTTTCACTTCCCAACGGTGGACCCTCGGGATCACCGACGGCTTGGTGCGCCTCTCCGTGGGAATCGAAGCCGTCGAGGACCTGATCCAGGACCTCGATCAAGCGCTGGCCGGATGATTTGGCCGCCTGGAAAGTCAATTCGCCTCATCGTCGCCCAAATCGATGAAGTGGTTTAGGAGTTATGTGGAATCACGGAGTAAGATGGGGGTGAGGAACCGCTCATGCTCCAACTCATCTCGCTGGTCATGCTGATTTATTCGTACTTCCTGATCCAAGCCAATCTTCCCAAGCTCCCGCAGTCCATTCCGACGCATTTCAATGCCGCGGGCGTGGCCGACGGATGGGGGAGTCCTGGCACCCTCTGGGTCCTTTTTGCTGTCCAGGCCTTCACTTGCGCGATCTTCCTGATTGTGCCGTATGTGGGGCAACGATTCCCCGGGGCGATTCATGTCGGATCGCGCCACCTGAGCGATTTTTCTCCCGCCCAGCGCGCGCGGATGCTCCCCCTGCTCAATGACATGACGGGTTACATGAGCATCGTGATGAACTTGTTCTTCGTTCTCATGCTCCGCGAGAGCATTCAGGCGGCGACCGAGGCCCATCCTCGCATCCATCCGCTATTCCCGATGGTGCTTCTTATGGGGGGCATGTTCGGTACCATGTTGTATTATCTGAGGCAGTTCCGCCGCGTGGCCAAAGGCAAAGTTGACAGGGACCTCTCAAACGACCAGTAGCGGGTCAGTTTGGCTTGTTGTAGCGGCGCTCTATGAGCGCCGGAATCTATTGTGGCATGGCCATCTTGGCCATGAAATGACACGGGCGGGACGCCCGTGCCACACCCAATCATGGCTTGACTTGTTCCGCCACGGCCGCGGCGAATTCCCGGGTGGAATTTTTCCCGCCCAAATCGGGCGTGCGCACGCGACCCGCCGCCATCACTGCTTTCAATCCCCCCATCACCCGCGCGGCCGCGGCGGCTTCACCCAAGTGTTCCAACATCATCGCGGAAGCCCAGATGGCGGCGATGGGATTGGCGACGCCTCGTCCCGCAATGTCCGGCGCGCTGCCGTGCACGGGCTCAAACACCGGCGGCCCGCGGCGCTCCACGGGATTGATGTTGGCGCTGGCGGCAAGTCCCAGGCTGCCCTGCAACGCGCCTCCCAGATCGGTGAGGATGTCCGCGAACAGGTTGGAGCCCACCACCACGTCCAGGCTTTCCGGATGAGTAATCATGCGGGCGGCGAGCGCGTCCACGTGGTAGCTGGCCACGCTGACCTCCGGGTATTCGCTGGCCACGGCGCGCACCACTTCGTCCCATAACACCATGGTGTACTGCATGGCGTTGGACTTGGTGGCGCTCGCCAGGCGCTGGCGGGGCCGCCGCTGCGCCCGCTCGAAGGCATAACGGACCACGCGCTCGACGCCTTTGCGCGTGAACACCGACTGCTGCATTGCCACCTCATCCAGCGTGCCGGGCTTGAAACGCCCGCCTAACCCCGCGTACTCGCCTTCGGTGTTTTCGCGAATGAACAGCATGTTGATGTCTTCAGGGCGTTTGTTGCGCAAAGGCGGCTCCAGGCCGGGCAGGATTTCCACCGGCCGCAGGTTGACGTAGAGATCGAACTCGAATCGAATACGGAGCAGAAGGTCGCGCAGCGAAATGTGGTCGGGAACCGTGGGATGGCCGATGGCGCCGAGCAGGATGGCGTCGAACGGGCGCAGCGTTTCGAGGCCCTCCTCGGGCATCATCCGGCCCTCGCGCAAGTAGTATTCACAGCCCCAGTCGAACGGTTCGAAAGAGAGGGTGAATTCTTGCGCCGCGGCATTGAGCACCTCGACCGCAGCGGGAATCACTTCCTTGCCGATCCCGTCACCGGGAAGAAGTGCGAGACGATAGTTTTTCATGGCGGACTCGATTTTAGTGTGGCATGGCCATCTTGGCCATGACCTCACACGGGCAGGATGCCCGTGCCACGCACGCGTCTGTGCATCCAGAGAATCCCCTCGATGGCAAGTCCCACGAGTGTGCCCCACATCAGGCTGGTGAAGAACGAGACTAGGCCCACACACACGGCAATCATAAGTTGCGGCCGGCGCTCGATGAGGTCGCGCAAGTAGGCGGCGTGCTGGACTCCCACGTACACCAGGAAGACTCCCAGGACCGCCAGAGGTATCAAGCGGAGCAAACCCACAGCGGCCCCGCCGAAGAGAGCCAGCAGGATGCAAACGCCGCCGATGACGTAGCTCGATCTAGGAGTGCGCGCGCCGAAGCGATAGTGGGCCGTGATTCCCCCCGAACCATGACACAGAGGTGAGCCCTGAATCGCCGCGCTCGCCAGATTCACCAAGCCGATGCTCAGGCAGAGGGCGCGCACCGTGACGCGCCGCGCCCGCTCGCCGTAGAGAATCCGCGCCGTGTTCTCCGTCGCCACAATGGAGTTGCCGAAGGTCAGGGCGAATTGCGGTACGACGAGCAGAGGCAATACCCGTTTGAGTTCGCTCAGTTGCGGGTGCAGCAATTGCAGCGCCACGGGGCCAAAGCTCAGCGCGGGCAGCTTGCCCCACTGCAACACAATCCCCAGAATGATACCGAAGACCAGCAAAACGAGCGCCGCGGGGAAACGCCGCGAGTCCCGCAGCGCCAGCAACACGGCGGCTCCGCCAAGCGCGATCAGCCACGGCGTAAGCGCGCCGCCGGAAAGGGGTGGCCCGCTCCGGGAGCCCATTACCAACCGCAGGCCCTCGCGCGCCAGCACCAGACCCAATCCCAGTTGAATTCCGCGGACGATGGGCAGAGTGAAAAACTTAGCCAGCCAACCCGCTAGGTTAGTGACTCCTACCAGGAGCAAAAGCATCCCCATCAACAGCCCCGCGCTGGCAATGGCGGAAGGTGAAAGCGAAAGGGCGAGAGCAATGGCCGCCACCGCCTTGAAGGGTTGCACGGCGATGGGAATCTGGAAATATCGCGCCGCGAGACAGTAGGTGAGTCCCGCCGTCAGAAACAGGGCGGTCGGATTCAGATGATTCAAGGTGATGAGGGCAATGGCAATGGGAAAGAGCACGCCAATGTCGCCAAAGGCCCCCGCCACATCCAGGCGGGAGATCGGGAGATCGGGAGATCGGGTGATCGGGTGAACAAAAAGCGCATTCGATTGGGGTTGTTCTGTACTGCTCATTCTCGAATTCCTCTCGCGCCGCGGAGAAAAGACTCACCACAGAGGCACAGAGACCACGGAGAAAAGCACTTCTCCTTGCGCACGCAGGGTTTAGGGTTCACTGTTCGTTGATGCACAGATTGTTCTGGTTCTCTTCTCCGTGTCCTCTGTGTCTCTGTGGTGAATTCTTTTTTGGTTTGCGGCCGGCAGCCGCGCTGTGTTCACCCGATCACCCGATCATCGGATCACCCGATTTGTACCACAAGCCCGCTCCTCACAAGTATAATCCCGCCGATGCGCAAAACTCACCGGTTGTTTTTCGGCACCCTCCTTTGCTGGTCACTGGCCACGATTTCAACCCACGGTGGCCAAGAAAAAACGAATGTCCTTTACCCCCGCGTCCCGCAAGCGGTGATCCTTTCACTCACCGGAAATCACTACCCCGCCATTACGCGCGCACTATCCACAGTGGGATTTCAGGTGCGCGAGGTCTCCGTCAAAGATTACGGACAATCCCGGCGGGGGCGGCCCCCGCTGGTGATTATTCCGGAGAAGGAAGGGCAGCAACTCGACCCCACGCTTGTTAAGACCGTCCTTCACGACGTGGAAGCCGGGACGCCCCTGCTTCTGGACGGGTCTACACCTTTGGCCGGGGAGTTGGGTTTGAAGGCCCTCGGCACGCGTGGCCGGATAACCCGGTATCGTTGGGACAGCTATGCCTTGGATCCCGTGCGTCTGCCGGGCCGGTTGGCTTACCGGCGCTTCAAAGGCAATCATGCCCTTAAGGTGCTGGCTTTCGACCCTAAGCACAAATCCCCGCTGGTGGTCTCGGGAAGCCGCGGGCAAGGGAGGTTTATTTACAGCGCCATTCCGCTCGAGCCGCAGGAAGGGATGGTCTTCCAATACTTGCCTTTCCTGGCACAGGCGATCGTTGATGAGCTGCACGTCACCCCCACGCTCGCTGCGGACAATCTCTGTGTCTATATGGACGCCGGCGGCGAGCCCAAAATTGATCCGGCGGTGGTGGTGGCGCAACTGAAAAGTTGGTCCGTCCGCGAGGTCCATCTCGGGGCCTTTTACGGCTCGGAAAGCTTTCGGGATTTTATCCCGCGTTTCATCGCCGCCGCCCACCAGGAAGGGATGACGGTGTACGCCTGGCTGGAGTATCCCATGGTCAGCACCGAGTTCTGGATCCAGTACCCGCCATGGCGCGAAGTGACGGCCGGCGGGCGTCCGGCCGTCATGGATTGGCGCTATCACATGGCGCTGGAAGATCCGGCCTGCTTCCAGGCCGTGGCCGAACTCACCCGGCGCCTGGTGCTCGATTACGACTGGGACGGTGTGGATCTTGCCGAATTGTATTTTGAAGGATCGCCCGAAATCTTCAAGCATCCGGAAGACTTCACTCCCATGCACCCCACGTTTCGTAAGATGTTCCGACAACGCTACGCAGTGGACCCGCTCAAGATGTTCGACCCCGATTCACCCCAGTACGGCCCGCTGAACTCTGAATTGCGGAGCGAACTGCAAGAGTATCGTGTGGAGCTGATTACGCAGTTGACCGAACATTTCCTCGAAACTCTGGCCAGTTGTCAGGCGCAGAAACCTTACCTTCAGACGACGCTCACCTTTATTGACGCGCTGCGCGATCCCACCGTCACCGAGCGGTTTGGCGTCGATCCGGACCGCCTGCTGGCGCTCGAAAAGCGGTTCGGCTTCGCCGTCGAGATCGAGGATCCCTACACGGTGTGGAATTCCAGCCCGGACCGCTACCGGGCCATCGGCGAACACTACCGCCCACGCCTCCTTCCGGGCACGCCGTTTTCCCTCGATGTCAACGTCGTGGACAGAGTTCCTCGGGGACGCCCGCTCAATAAACCCCGCGGACTGGAGCTTTATGAATGGGTGGCCAATGTTGCCGCAAACGTGGACATGGTCACGCTCTACGCTTTCAGCACCATCTCACCGGATGATATGCGCCTGGTCCCCTTTGTCGTGGGCGCCCAACAACTGACCGGTGAATCGCCGGAAGAAGGCACAGTCTTGGCGCAGCGCCAGCTTATCTGGCGGACCGACACACGCGGGAGAACCGTTTACCTCGACGGCCAGGAATGGCCGTGCCGGTCGGATTCTCAAGTGCTGATTCCTGCCGGTACGCACCGCGTCTTGACGCGCCCCCAGGCGGAGACTCCCGGAGAGAACGCGTTACGCATCGAAGGCCTAAACGGCACCATCCTGGGAGCAGAACGGTCCGGCCAACGCGTTCGACTGACCTATGAATCTCGCGGGCGCTGCTACGTTCGGCTGAATCGAACCCCGGCAACCGTCCTCTGCGACGGCGCCCCCGGCGCCGGAACAGCTTTGAACAATGGTGGGCGAGTGTGCCTGGTGCTGCCGCAAGGGAAACATACGGTTGAAATCGAATAGCCTTGGGGCCAATCGGACAAATTCCCGAGGGCGGTTACTTCCTTCACTTTTCGAGCCCGTACTCCGCACGGACTTGTTCGACGGCGCGGGTGCGGCCAGCTTGGCTGTCCGCCAGCCCCGCCTCGATGGCCTGACGCACGTAAATCTCCCGCATCAGGTCGTCCCAGGAGGAGTCCTCTGGCAATTTTTCGATGAGCTTCCGGGCCTCCGCCTTAATACTGGTTGTCCCCATCCGCCAAGTCCTCCCCTGGTTCCTCCGCCGTAGTTCATTCAATGTTACGACGGTCAGAATGGGGCCGCAACCTGAAAACCGCTTCACCACAGAGACACAGAGATCACGCAGTGGGCCAGCGAGCCGAGTCCAGGATCGTAGCGCGGACCTTGAACCGCAGGTTCGTGCTACTTGCTTGACATACCCTAAGGGATGTTACATCCTATAGGGGGTCACAAGTGTTAAGGATCGTTCTCGATACTTCGGTCGTAGTGGCGGGGCTGCGCAGCCGGTGGGGGGCGGCAAACGCTCTCTTGCGCGTGGTGGCTCGCCGGCGCTTACGGCTTCTGGCCACGCCGCCACTCTTCCTGGAGTACGAAGAGGTGCTCAAGCGGCCAGAACAGCGGCTGGCCCACGGGCTGACTCTTGAGGAGATCGACGAGGCGCTTGCCGAACTGGCGGCACTGATCGAGCCGGTGGAAATTCATTTTCAGTGGCGCCCCCAAGGACGTGATCCGAGCGATGAAATGGTGCTGGAAGCCGCCGTCAATGGCCGGGCCGACGCTTTGGTTACTTACAACGTCGCGGACTTCCGAGCGGCAGGAGCGCGATTCAAAATACCGGTTCTGGGCCCGGCCGAGCTGCTCCGGAAGGTGAAACCATGAGCAAAGCAACTTATCCTTTGAAACTCCCACTCTCCGTCAAGCAGGCGGCCCAGAGGCTGGCGAAGGAAGATGGCGTGTCGCTGAACCAGTGGATCGCGGCGGCCGTGGCGGAAAAGGTTGGAGTGGTGGAAACCGCCGCCGAGTTCTTCAAGAAGCGCGCCGGCAGCGCCACGGGAGCGGGATTGATGAAGTTCTTGAAGAACGCTCCCAAGGTTCCTCCCGAACTGGGGGATGAAACGCTTTAGCGTCCGCTCTGCCGGAGGGGAGGTCCGTTCAGAAGGTCGCAGTCTCCTACAAGCCGGGGTCTGAGCCAGTCGCCCTCTCAATCCGCAACTCTAATTTCTTCAGTTCTAGTAAGTCAAACAAATTAAACTAGTTATACAAGCAGGTAGCGAGGAGGTGCGCGCCCTTCAGCGCTCCTCCGCGGCTCTTCAAACGGAAATGCCAGTCACCACCAGGGCACGCCCACATGAACCCGCATGGAATTGGGGAACGGCCGCAAAGGAGCGCAGAAACGCGCACCTTTGCGCTACCCTGCTTCACCACAGAGGGCTGCGCTCGCCCTGCGCCAGCCTGCGACGGCGGGGAGGTCGTACGGTGAATCATGGTACCCGCTTAGCGGGATCGCATAGATGATTGGTGGAACCCCAGCGTTCTACCGTGAGATTCGACGAGGCGAGCCTTGGTCGGGATGAGCCCAAAACGAATCCCACAAGGGGAAAGGCGCGAGAAAAATCCAACCGCCACCCCAACGGAGAAGTTCTGCTTGACAACGCCGATGCCGGTATAGACGCGCTACGCCGCTCAAAAACAAAAAGGGCAGGCACGGGGCCCGCCCCTCTTTGGCAATTTGCAAGCACCACTACGAAATGTTGACGAGACCCTCGCCCGAGTTCTTGGTGAGCGGTACCGAGAACTGCTTCTCAATCTTTTCCCGGAAGCAAGGGCCGGAGTTGTAGGTGCAGAAGGGATAGACCAAGCCGTTCGGTGCGGTGTAGTGGATCACGCAGCGCTTCACGCGGTTGATGTCATAGTTATAAGCATCCATGAAGTGCATACCCGCGACGAGCAGAGTCTTATAAGTGAACGTGCCGTCACCTTTGCCGCGTCCGGCGCTGTGGTCGGTCATGCCCTGGAGGGTGTTCAGGAAGCGCTCGAAGGTAAGCCCCGGGGGCGCGAATTGCGGCTTGAAATGCCGGCGCAGGGAGTTCCAGGCGCTGACCTTGGAGAAGAGCTTTACCCGCGCGCCCTCCGCCTTGCGCGCCAGCAGGTCGATATCCCGCAGCATGGCGCCCACGTCGAAAAAGCGGGTGATGGGCACGGCCTTCTTCGATACCGGATCAACATAGAGATAAGTGCCCATGGCGCAATGCGGGTGTGAAGTCAGGTTGGGCCGCTGGAAGTTCTGGAGCGCCGAAAGCAATTTCGAGAACGGCGAGGTGCAGGAGAGCGGGAACCAGTCGTTGTACTTGTCCGTGATGCCGGTCTGCTCCGAGATGCAGTAGGCGAGGTCGGACTGGGTGAAGCGCTTGGCCTCCAGATCGCGGCGATTAATGCGCCCGGTGAAGGCTACGGGCTGGAAGCTGAAGCCGCTGACGCAATCGATGTTGTCGATGGCGAAGCGTATCATGTCGCCCAGTTGATGATCGTTCACCCCCTTGACGATGGTGGGGACAAAGACAATCTTCAAGCCCGCCTGGCGGCAGTTCTCGATGGCGGCGAGCTTGGTTTCCATCAGGCGCTGGCCGCGCGTGCGCAGATAGATGTCGTCCGTGAGCCCGTCGAATTGCAGGTAAAGCGTGTGCAGGCCCGCTTCCTTGGCGGCTTGCGCAAACTCGAGATCGGCGAAGCGGATGCCGTTGGTGGCCGCCTGAATGTGCGTGAAGCCGAGCTCCGTGGCCTTGCGCAATACGTCCATAAAACGCGGATAGAGCGTGGGCTCGCCGCCGGAGAATTGCACCACGCGGTTGGGCACCGGCCGCTGCGCGCGCAGACCCGCCAGCATTTCCGTGATCTGTTCGAAAGAAGGCTCGTAGAGATACCCGGCCACGTTGGCGTTGGCAAAACATACCGGGCAGGTCAGGTTGCAGCGATTGGTCAGGTCCACGTTGGAAAGCACCGTGTGCGAGGTGTGCAGCGAGCAGAGTCCGCAGTCGTCCGGGCAGCGCGCGGCGTCGGGAATGGCGGGGTTCTCCAAACCGCGATTGTCGCCGAATTCCCATTGCTCCATCTTGAGGTAGAGGCGCGCGTCGGAGTAAATCTTGTCGCGAAAATCGCCGTGCACAAAACAGGTCTTTTCCATGTAAACCGCGCCGTCCTCTTCGAACAGCCGCGCATCGATTACCTGAAGGCATTCCGGGCAGATGGATTGCGTCATCTTCGGCAAACCCTTATCGAGGGGCTCGATGGGCGCCCCGGTGAAAGTGCTTTCGGGCTGGATGATTTCGAAATCGTTCTTGCGCCGGGTTTGGACGGGTGGAGCTATCGTGAGAGTGGCCACATTTCCTCCTGATGAAGGCAAATCAATTCGGGATTGCAGCGCCGCCTTGCCGATGCTTGACGGCGCGAAGAACGCTCCCGAGTAAAAGAACTAACCCACAAGCTTCCGAGCACAGATTAGAGCAATGCAATAATCGAGAGGATACGAGAAATCTTCGGATGGCGAAATTGCGGCATCGAAAGGCGAGAAATGAAGGTCAAGCAGATAGCGACAAATTGTTCATTTCAGTAGAGTTAGAGACAATTTGTCCGAAATGGGCGAGCTATCCATCCCGAGGATTATCACCCTTTATTGGGCATTCGCCCTTTATCCACTTTAGAATTTGTGGATCAGGGCGACGACCGCTTTCACTTTCGGAAGAGGTTTTCGAAAGCTTGACGAGCATCCAAAGGTCTGGAACTGGAAGTCTCCCGTTCGATGGTGGTTCGCGGCGAGAAAAAGTTGCAATGGTTGCGGGCATCCTTCTTGGGAATGCGGGCGCTGACCGGCTGGGTGCACTCGAAGCGGCTCGCGGAATCAAAAAACGAGCACTGCTTGCAGCTATGCAACTCGGCGCCGCAGCGCGGGCACTTGGCGGTGAAATCAATACCTGCCGGCAGCAGGGCTGCGCAGGAGGCGCAACGCACCACTTCCCGCTTGCCGGGCAGGTTGGGTGTTTTCGGGCCGAAGCTCTCCGCTTTCTTCGCGGGTGGGCGCTCAGTGCGCTCGGGGCGTTCACGGCCGCCGCCTGAGTCCATGTACCCCCGTTGTCTGTACTTCCTATCCATCCTCACTCCTTTTAGTTGGACGGTTTGTTGATTCAGTCGCTGGATCGCTGATATCCCCATCATACGCTGCCCCAGCAGTTCACGCCACCAGTAAAAGTGTTATGTCGACCTTCAGTAACCCGGTATGCCGGCCTTATGGTAGAACTCTCCGACGCGTTGGAGTTCCTCCTGTTCCTCAATCAGGCCGAGACTTCGCAGCATGTGGCGGATCGTCATGTGCGGGTCATTGGACCAAAACATCCCGCAGTCCTCGTCCTCGTAATAACGGTAACCCACTTTATCGCCGAAGGCTTTCTTGAGAGCTTCCCCGTTCTCCAGAGTCGAACTCCAGGGGAGGATGGCGTAGCTCAGATCGAGTTCTTGAACGAGGATGTTGTCTTGGGGGGCGATAAGGTTGCCGGCCTCCACTTTCTTCTCGCTCGCCGGCCATTTCACTTGGGAGACGATTTTGCCCGTGGGTTCAAAAATGGACGCATTGTTCCGCCAAGTGCTGGAGACGATGTAATAGTGGTTCCGTTTGGCCCGCGCGGCAGGTTGGGAAGTCTGCGGTGATTGGGTTGGCCAAACCACCAGTTCGGCGCCCTTACGCGCCAGTTCCCTCCAGCCGTCATCAAAATCCATGTCGTAGCAAATCTGGATCCCCAGCTTGCCGAAATCACACTCGAACACAGGTTCTTCTTTGCCGGGAGTCGAGCCATGTTCCATGGAGCCTGTGTCAGTATCGACCACGAGGTGCACCTTGCGATAGATGCCCACGACCTCGCCGCTCCGGTCAAAGAGAATCGCGGCGTTGGAACATCGCTTCGTAGCTCGGTCCTCCAACAGGTAGGTCGGCACTACGAGGTAGGAATGGTATTGCCGCGCCTCCCGCGCGAAAGTATCCTGCACGGCGCCTTCCAGTGGGAACGACCAATCCGCCACTTCTCCGGTTCGTTCGCCTTCCCCGGTGAGGGCAATCTCCGGCAGCACCGCCAAATCCAAACCGCGGCCGTACATCTTCTGCGACCGCGCTTGCATGCGATCGACGATTACCGTCAGTTGCTCCAACCGTTTTTGCAAGCCCGGATGTTTTCCCCAGAATGGTTGCATGACCGTGCCGACGATGACTTTGCGGGGCGGCTGATCCGAGGTGCTCTTCAAGGGAATGTCCGCACCCACGGCGCGGAGTGCCAGCAAAAATCCCAGAAAGCCCATAATCAATTTGACCTGTAGGCGTGCAGCGATCAGGCGTTTTGTTGTCATGACCAATCCTTCGCGTAGATGGAAAATCCAGCCTTGGCTCGTATCTCTACCCACGCCATCATATCAGCTAAATCGAAGTAAGTATTCCCCGCCATCTGACTGCCAAGGCCGATTCCTTCCTGGTCGGAGAGACGGGTGGCCGCCATGGGCAGCCGGCTCAGCTCCCACTGAGAGTCGGCGATGAAATAGAGGAGCGAAGCAGGGGTGACGCGTACCTCCACACGATGCCGCTCCGACCATACCAGCGCGGCGATGTCCAAGGTCACAACAATGGCGAAGATGATCCAGCGTTTCGTAGAAATTAAGCCCTCAGCCATCAGCTTTCAGCTCTCAGCTAAGGCTCTGGCTGAAAGCTGATCGCTGACCGCTGACTGCTGACCGCTATAGGTACTGCCGTATGGCCTCGCGATAACGCGTGTAGAGGAATGAGACTCCCAGCAACGCGGCTCCCAGCACGATGAACGTCAGGTAGCGGTCGCGGGGGTGCAGGTCCCACACGTCGATCACCACAATCTTGCCGACGCAAAGCAATAACAGCCCCAGGCCGGAAAGACGATAGCTGCGCTCGCCCACCGCCAGCGCCAGGAGGAAAACCGCCACCGCCTCCATTCCCCAGGCCACCGTCACCATCCCCTTCGGCATTTCCAATGCCAGAAGAACCGTGAGCAAAAAGAAGGGAATGAAAAAGAACGCCTGCTCCGGGTGGCGCTCAAAAGCATTGAGCGCCCGCCGCCACAGACCGGGTTTAACGAGATTCCTCTCCGGCGAACGGCGCAATTTGAAGGCGAAGGGCAGCGCGGCGTAGAGCAACGCGATGGTTACACCCACGGTAAGGCTGCGGCTCTGCCAGCGCGGCGCGGGGAAATAACTCCTCTGGTAGAAGTTGTGCAGGGTACCGCGCAGCAGGACCGCCGCGCCCAGCAGCAATCCTTGGTGCAAGAAAATCCTCTTTTGATAACGCCAGGCAATGGCCAGCAGCACCCAGATCATCGCCGCCCACGCCGCCACCACCCAGTCGGCTTCCAATTCGAAACGCGCCCATCCCGCCAGCGTAAAGGTGCCCAGGAAGCAGAGCATTTCCGCCGCCTTCCAGCGCCGGTCAGGGGCAAGGGCCGCGTCACTGGAGGTATCGAGCACGCCGTACACGTAAAAGAAAGCGAGCGCCAGTGGCACCGTGGTATAGAACCGCGGACTCAACTCCCCCGGCGTTCCCGCGGCGTTGAAGTTCACAAAGAAAAGGCGCAGGAAGCTGAACACAAACGCCAGGTACGCCTGCAAGCGCAATTGCGGCAGGCGGCGGGCGCGGCCGATTTCAAATAGCGCCAGACCCAGGAGCGTCCAGGCCAGCGCCACGCTCAGAGGTCTGAGTTCGTACCAGGCAAGCAGCCCGAGCAGCAACGACGCGGTCCAGGTATGGCCCGAGGAAGCATATCGCACGGAGGCCGTTCGCGGCAGACCTGACCAGTGGGCAATGGCGTAAAGCATGGCGGCGGTCAACCCCACCGTCACCAGCCGGGCCTGGAGGTGTTGGTGAATGTTCTGCTCACCCAAGTTCACCACCAGGACGCGGAGAAAGGCCAGGACGGCCGCCACATGGGCCTGATAGACGAATTCCCGGATGTTGGTCCGCGAGCCCAGCACCATCAGCGTGAGCCCCAACGCGGCAAAGCCCACGCCCACCCAGGCCTCCGGCGCCAGCCACCCGATGCCGATCAGGGCGGTCGCGCCGGCGGCGTAGGAAAGCCCGCTAAGAATCGCTGCCTCTCCGCGCGTTTCCGCCACGGCTGGGGAGCGGCGCCCGAGCGAATGGGCGGCGCTGTAGAAAATCAGGGTCGTGGCGGAGAATTCCATGATGCCGCGAAGCAGCTCGACGCCATGCAATCCCTTCCCCTGGGGGTCAAGGATCTGCTGCAAGGCGGAGTAGTTCAACTGCACGAAGCTGAATGCCAACGCCAGGTAGGCCTGCCAGCGAAGATACGGCAGGCGGTGAGCGCGGCCGATCAAAAGTAGCGCCAGCGCCAGGAGCAACCACGCCTGCGCGGCACTCGCCGGCTCCATTTCGTACCAGGCGAGCAGCCCCACCAGCAAAGATGCGCTCCACGTATGCCCGGAGGAAGCGTAAGGCACGGTGTCGGCTCGCGCGAGACTTGACCAGTAGGCACAGGCAAAGAGCAAGGCCGCCGCCAGGCCCACGGTCACGAGCCGGAGCATGAGATGGTGGTGAATGCTCTGGTCTCCCAAGTTCACCACCAGGACACGGAGAAACGCCAGGAAGGCCGCCGCATGGGCTTGATAGACGAATTCCTGGATGTGGGTCCGCGACGCCAGCACCATCAGCGCGAGGCCCAAGGCGGCGAGACCCACGGCCACCCATGCCTCGGGGGCGAGCCACCAGATGCCGATCACCGCGGTGATGCCGGCCACGTATGAAAGCAAGCCCAGCAGCGCTCTCTCGAAGCGCGACTCCGCCAGGACCCGGGAGCGACGCGCCAGCCAATGGGCGTCGCCATAGAAAACCAGGGTGGTGGCGGCGAATTCCGTGATGCCGCGGATCCGCTCGCCGCCGTGGAATCCCTTCCACTGGGGATCGAAGATTTGGAACAAGGCGAAGCGGTCCAACTGAAAGGCGACGAGCATACTTGCCAACAGGCCCAAGCGGCAGAAAACGATTTCCTCCAGGAATACCCCGGCCAGGAACAACGCTTCCGCTTCCGCCAGCCACAGGATGGGCAGCGTCTCGCCCGAGTATTTGAACGGAACCGCCGCTACCATCAGGGTGACGCCGACTACGCTGAGAACCACGAAGGCAGCGCGGCGGCGGCGCGCCAGGGGCAATTGCCCGAGCACGAATTCCACTGCTCCCAGCGCCAAAAGGAATCGGAACGCCCATTCCGGGTGCACGGATTGGTACTTCATCAAACCGAGAAGCAGGAAGGTATTGAGCAGCGCGGCGACAGTGGAAACATTCTCTTCCCCTTGCGGTTCCTGTAGGGGCGAGCGGCGCTCGCCCTCGGGCCGAACGCTGTTCGGCCCCACGCTTCCGGCTGGCCGAACGCTGTTCGGCCCTACGGGGGCAGGTATGCGGCGGAGCAAATAGGAAACACGGAACGCCAGCCAGTAGAAGATCAGCAGCGCGGCGCTCGGCATGAACTCCGGGAAAGCATGATGGTGCTCGCCCATGGGTTCAATGATGGGCCGCAGCCAATAGTAGTGGTTCAAGTAGCTGGCAAGAATACCGCAGATTTCGAGCTCGTACCATCGGCGCCGCAACGCGATGATGACCAGCGCGAGGGCAAGAATACCTCCGGCGGAAAGGCTGTAAACATTCTCTTTGCTGATGGTGACGGTGATGAAGCCGAGGAGGAGCGCCAGGCCGGTGATCACCTGCGAGTCGTAGCGCAAGGTGTGTACAACCATTGCGGCGGCTACGGCCAACAGCAAGACCAGGTCGAGAACCTGCGAATTCAAAACCCGCGCCGGCGCGACGTGATACATCGCATAGGTCGTGAAGAAGGTGAGCGCCCAACCGCCGCCGATCCCCACGCGGGCCAGCAGACGATAGCGCTCACGCCGCTCGTAGAAAATGCCGGCGCCCAAAAGCCCGCCGCTCACCACGTACCCGACCAGCACCTTTCCCGCCGGGCCCAGTTCGCGCATTTCGTAAGCGAGAAACAGCGCGACCCCAATCACCAGAATGCTCATGCCGAGCTTGTTGAGCCAGTCGGTGCCGAGCACTTCTTCCATGTTCAGGACACGCTTGGCCGTTTCATGAGAAGTGGGCTTTGGCGCATGCGACAGTTCAATGCGCGGTGGCGCAATGGGCGGCGCGGGCGCTGGTCGAGCGGTGACGGGTGAAGGCGCAAGCGCGGGAGGATTCTCGATCGGCAGCAGAGCGGAAGGTGCGGTGGAAACAGGCGGCGCGGCGGGTTGGGGAATTGCGACCGGCGCCGGAATCGGAGTGATCGGCGGTGGGACTGTGACGGGGGCAGGCGCCTTCGTTGGTGGCGCCTCGGAAGGTCCGTGGGGAACAGGCGGCACGGCTGGTTTGGCAATTTCCGCCGCTGGAGGTACGGTGAGCGCCGGGGCAGAGGGTGCAACGACGGCGGCGGGGCGCGGCGGTTGGGTGGAGGGTGACTCAACACTTTGCGCCACAATGGGGGGCTTAGGCGGCTCCGGCTGAGCTGTTGCGTCAGGCGCTGGACCCTCACGAACTGTCGATGCGGTGCGCAGTTCCTGAAGCGCTTGATCAAAAACCACGGTCTGCGACTTGAAACGGCCCTCGAGTCTCTGAAGCTGGTTTTCCAGGACCAGCACGCGCTCCGCAAGCTTTCGTTCGTTTTCCTGATTCTGCTCGCCCAGCCGCCGGGCCCCGTGGGCGCGCATCAAAGCTACAATCGGACCACCGATGATTAGAGCAACGAAACCCAGCCCGAGAAGTACGATGGATTCCACAGATATGTCTCCGCCCGAATTGTGGCGTATCCTAGCACCGAAACAAAAAGCAAACAATGACGCCTGCTCAAGCTGGAGTGGCGCCGGGCGAGGGCGGCATTAGGGCCTTGCCCGCACCTCGTCATGTTTCAGCCAATTGAAGAAGAAGAGCACGGCAATCACCAGCGCCGGCCCCGCGATGATCACGATCCAATCGGGATGGTGCCGCCCTTTGCCCTGCGCGTACCACATGGCCAGCCCCGCAAAGCCCACCGCGCCGATCCACTCCCATCGCCATGCCAGCGCCAGCACGGCCAGGACGATGTAAACGGGAACCAGATGGATCAAGAGCGCCAGAAGGGTTTTCCAAAAGCCATACCCCTCTCCGAAAACATCGAACGCAAACATGCTCAGGAAAATGGCAAAGGCCATGCAGATGACCCGCGGCGCCCAAAACAGCCACCTTTTTGAAGAGGTATTCATTCCGCCTCCTGTTTCGAACCGACGGAGCGGCGCGATTATACTCCCCTACGTAACGTGGAACACCGCTCATCATCGCCAGTGTACCCGCTAAAACCGCGCGCGGCTACGGGACGGGTGACAGTTTTACGAGTGTCACAGCCCTGTCCTTTTGTCTCAGACATAGGCTTGAACGCGTAGGCCATTTTACCCTTGACACGCGACCTGATTGTGTGTACGCTATAAGATGAGGCCAGTTCTAGCCGGCCGGCGTGGCCGTTCCTCCCGGGCGCTCGGGCGGGCTCCTTCCGGGAGGAAGGGAGAATTCGATGCTGGAAAATCCGCAAAATGGCGAAAAAGGATTTGAGGGTGCGGCTTCAGTGCGGTGCCCGGCGATGTCTCCGTGTCCTCTGTGGCTGGCAGAGCATTCACACAGAGACCACGGAGAATCTCCGTGCGCTCTGTGTTGGAAGCTTTGGGCACGGAGGACACGGAGAAAGACGGCGGAACAGGCCGCAATCGTGAAGGATCGAACACAAGGCGAAGCCCGAGGTCCTTTGGAGTTTTATCGGCTCACGGGCGCCAAGGATGAGCGTTCTGGAAAAAAACGGCTGGGCGGAATTGGCAGAAGCCCGGCGATGGGCCTAAATGTATATGAAAACACAGCAGTTTAGCTGGCAATTATGGAATTTGCGATGACCTCAACAAAAAGTCAAGTCGTTGATATTAAACAAGTTAATGCTCTTGATTCAATTGGGAGGGGGCCAACAAAAATGAACACCTAAAATGAAGGTATATCCCTATGGTTTGCTGAAAACAAAGGACATGAAAAAGTGACCTGGCTCAAATTCGTCGCGATCCCTAGATGTCTCACAAAAATAAGCTACTTATCGCTACGAGGCCTAAATGTTATTGAAAGGAATGGAGAAAGGGCAAGAATCGGCTCATCTATCCATCGGTCCATCGGACCATCTAAAACCAATCCCGCAGTCAGCAGGTGGATCGACGAACCGATGAGCCGATGGACCGATGAACCGGTTCCTCCGCCCGACTGTTATAATCGCGCACAGGTGGAACAAGGGAGCGAGATGAGGACGGAATGAAACCCGTGGTGATCGCCGGAGGAGGCTTGGCGGGAAGCGAGGCGGCGTGGCAGCTTGCCGAGCGTGGCGTGCCCGTGACCCTATACGAGATGCGTCCGGCCTGCCCGACGCCGGCGCACAAGACCGACCGCCTGGCCGAACTGGTTTGCAGCAACTCGCTGAAATCGAACGCCCCCGGGTCAGCCTCGTGGCTGCTGAAGGAGGAACTGCGGCGCGCGGGCTCGCTCCTGCTGCGGGTGGCGGGCGAGTGCGCGGTGCCGGGGGGAGCCGCGTTGGCGGTGGATCGCGAGCGCTTTGCCGAGAGCGTCACTGCGGCGGTGGCCGGCCACCCGCTCATCACCCAGCGGCGGGAGGAGCTACGTGAGATTCCGGACCAGGGGCTGTCCCTCGTCGCCACCGGCCCCCTCACCTCCGATGCCTTGGCCGCGCGACTGCAAGCGCTGACGGGTTCCGAGAACCTGGCCTTCTACGACGCCATCAGTCCGGTAGTGGATGCGGAAACCCTGAACATGGAGCGCATTTTCGCCGCCTCCCGCTACGGCAAAGGGGGAGAAGATTACCTCAACTGCCCGTTCACGGCAGACGAATACCGCGTCTTCTACGAGGCGCTGGCCAAAGCGGAAACTGTCCCGGCGCACGAGTTCGAAAAGGTGCAGTTCTTCGAGGCCTGTCTTCCCATCGAAGAACTGGGGCGGCGCGGGTATGACACGCTGCGCTTCGGCCCCATGAAACCCGTGGGGCTGGTCGATCCGCGCACCGGGCGGCAACCTTTTGCCGTGGTGCAGTTGCGGCCGGAGAATCTGCGGTTTTCGAGCTATAACTTGGTGGGTTTTCAGAACCACCTGAAATTCCCCGAGCAGAAACGGATTTTGCGGTTGATTCCCGGGCTGGAGAACGCGGAGTTCCTGCGCCTGGGGCAAATCCATCGCAACACCTATATCAACTCGCCCCGCTTGCTGAGTGCGGACTTGAGCTTTCGCAGCGCGCCCCAGGTTTTTGTGGCGGGCCAACTTTCCGGCGTCGAGGGCTATGTGGAGTGCATCGCGACGGGCCTGCTGGCCGGTCTGGCTTTGGCCGCACGGGCGCAGCCAGAGGCGTGGCATGGCCATCCTGGCCATGAACATCACGGGCAAGATGCCCGTGCCACGTCGCGTGTATGGGCCAGCAGCGCTGGCCCTTGGCCGAGCGCCCGTGAGTTGGCGAGGCCGAGCGCTGCTCGGCCCTACATTCCGCCGCCACGCACTACGGCGCTGGGGTCGCTGGTGCATTACATTACGCACGCCAGCTCTGCGAATTACCAGCCCGCCAACATTTCCTTCGACCTGCTGCCGCCCATGGAAGGTCTGCCGCGCGCCATTGCCCGCGACCGCCGGGCGCGGCGTGAAAAGCAGTGCGAGCGAGCGCTGATGGATTTCGCAATTTGGATGGATACGACGGTTGGTCCTTTGTCCGTTGTCAGTGGTCCGTTGTCCGTGGCAACAGACGGAACAGGGTAGCGCGGACCTGTTTTCTAGGTCCGCGGTTTTTTGCACCAACCCCGGGGAAGGACCGCGGACCTACAAAACAGGTCCGCGCTACACCCCCATGGCGCAAAGCCGTAAAATAAGAACTGACAAGTGAGTACTGGCGACGGACAACGGACCACGGACAATTGACAACCATCATGAATGAGCTGATCGAACGCTACATCAACTACCTGCGCTATGAGCGCAACGCCTCGCCACACACGATTCGCAACTATCATAGCGATTTGCTGCAATTTCGGGATTACCTACAGGGCGGAAATCCGGAAGCAAAGGTTGACGTCGCGTCCATCGATGCCTTGCGCATTCGGGGATTTCTTGCCGTCCTGTTCGAGCGCGAAAAGAAGAAGACCTCCATCGCGCGCAAGCTGGCCGCGGTGCGGGCGTTCTACAAATTCCTCGCCAAGGAAGGCGTGCTGGCGGCCAATCCCGCCGCCACCGTCTCCACTCCCAAGCTCGACAAAATGCTTCCCCGCATCATGACGGAAGAGGAGATGAACAACTTTCTCGACCGCGTGGCCGAGGCGGTCCAGTCGGGCGAACCCATGATGCGCCGCGACCGCGCCATTCTGGAATTGCTCTATGCTTCGGGTTTGCGGGTGAGTGAACTGGCGGGGCTCGACCTACGCAGTGTCAGTTTTGGCGACGGCATGTTGCTGGTGCGCGGCAAAGGCCGCAAGGAACGCATTGTGCCTTTCGGTTCGAAGGCCAAGGCGGCCCTGAACGACTACCTGCCGATTCGCGAGAGGGTTTTGATGGAGGCGGAGAAGAGTGGACAGACGGCGCTATTTCTCAATACGCGGGGCGAGCGGCTGACCACCCGCTCCGTCGATCGGCTGCTGAAGAAATATGTGAGCGCCTTTGGACCGAAGGTGAAGGTCAGCCCGCACTCGATGCGGCACGCCTTCGCTTCCCACTTGCTCACCGAGGGCGCCGACCTCCGCGCCATCCAGGAAATGCTCGGGCACCGCAGCCTTGCCACCACGCAGAAATACACACAGGTGTCCATCAAGCAACTGATCGAGGTTTACGACAAGACGCACCCGAAGGCGTGAATCTAGGAGCTAGAAGTTAGGAGTTAGAAGCTAGATGAACTATTGACCGTTGCATAATAAGGTGATAGATGAACCCCCTCACCCACCGCCTTGCGGTCCCCCCTCTCCCCCGAGGGGGGAGAGGGAATAGGAATCCTCAGTTTTAGCGCTGCAATCGTGATCTTCTCCGCCCTCTCCCCCGAGGGGGAGAGGGGGGACCGCAAGGCGGTGGGTGAGGGGGTCTTGTCACTCAATTTTGCAGGGCACAGTAGAGATTAGAAGTTAGGGCTTAAAAGCCGGAAGTAAGTTGGGAGCAAGAAGCGAGTGGGCAATTCCTTCTTCTAACTCCTCACTTCTAGCTTCTAGCTCCTGTTTTATTGCGATTCGTCATGGCGGTGGCTCAGGAACCACTCGCCCACTTCCGCCGATGCTTCGGAGAGCATCTCGAAGATCGGGGTCGCCACGCGCACGGCAAAGGCGAGAGCTATGACGCCCAGCCACACGGCCAAACGCTCGGCAGAATGTGCCGGGTCGCGCCAATCAACCCGTGGGCGAACCCGTGGGCCGTCCGTTCGGTAACTCGCCAATACGAGGCCGGCATAGAGCGCCGCTCCGGCCAGGAAGGTTAACTCGAGAATGCCGCTAAATATGCTGCGTAAATCTGTCCAAAGCACTTTTGCAATCTCCCCTTTTTCCAGAACTCTTTTCATTTATTTGATTCCGAACGTGCGCAAAAAGTTACCCATATTTCAGGAGATTAATAATACCTTCCCTTGAAAAGAGTTAGCTATGGCACTTTGGTGCCCCTCGGCGCCGGGGCAGATAAATTTGACGGCCATCAAGTGGTTACGCGGCGACCTATCACGAAATTCATTAATTTTGCGGCGCAAAGTGTTAGAATTAGAAGAAGCATGGGGGACAATCCTTTGAATCCTCGAAGGCCGGGGAGAGCGCCTTCGACTTGGCCAGGAGAAACAAGCGATGGAACCCCACTTGACCTTGGGACCTTGAACTTCGATGCCCTCTAACGTCTATTACTTCGACCCGTGTGCTGCCGGCGTCAGTCTGCGCAATCTGGGCGAGGACTATCGCCTCATTCCCATTCCTCGCCACGCGGGCAACCCTCCTACCTGGGAACTGCCCGCGGTTCTCGTGGCCGATGCTGCCGAAGGCGACTTGGCTTGCCTGGAAAGGTCCGCACCCAAGTCCGACGCCTGGCGAATCATCTGCCTGCTGGACGGCGAGGCGCACCCGCCCGCCAAGCTGAAGTCCCGCATCTTCGCCGTGCTTCCGCGCGAAGTGCCGGACCTGGTTTTGGCAAAAACCGTTGAGAAGGCGTTTGAGAATCTCCGCGCGCAGGAAGAGCACCTCCGCACACGCCGGGAACTGCGGCGGGCCGTATCGGATCTCGAGACACTCAACAAAATTGGGGTAGCGCTTTCTACCGAGCGCAACACCGATGCGCTGCTCGAGCTGATTCTGAGCAAGAGCCGTGAAATCACGGGTGCCGACGCGGGCTCCCTCTATCTGGTAGAGGAAGAGAGCGACGGCGGCAAGCATCTGGTCTTCAAGCTGACGCAGAACGACAGCCAATCAGTGCCCTTTCGCGAATTCACCATGCCCATCGACACGCAGAGCCTTGCGGGCTATGCTGCGGCCAAGGGTGAGATTCTAAACATCAAGGACGCTTACCGCATTCGCAATTTGCCCTGCCGGTTGAACCGCGACTTTGACCAGAAGTTCGGTTATCGCACTAAGTCCGTGCTGGTTCTTCCCATGAAGAATCAGAAGGACGAGGTGATCGGGGTGCTTCAGCTCATCAATTGCAAAAAGCATCCCGCCGTGAAGCTGACTACATCCAAAATTGTGGGGGAGGAAGTCTGCCCGTTCTCGCAGCAGAGGCAGGAACTGGCTTCTTCTCTAGCCAGCCAAGCCGCGGTGGCGTTGGAAAACAACCTGCTCTATCGCGACATTGAGAAGCTGTTCGAAGGCTTCGTGCGCGCCTCGGTGACCGCCATTGAATCGCGCGATCCCACCACCTTCGGCCACTCCGAGCGGGTGGCCAAGCTCACCGTGGCCCTGGCGGAAACGGTGGACAGAGACTCGGGTCCCTACAAAGACATCCACTTTACCCGTGAGGACATACGGGAAATTCGCTACGCCTCAATCCTGCACGACTTTGGCAAGGTTGGCGTGCGCGAAGAGGTCTTGGTCAAAGCCAAGAAGCTCTACGAGCCCCAGCTCGCGCTCATCAAAAAGCGGTTCCAATACATTCGTAAAGCCCTGGAGCTGGAGGCCTACCGGAAGAAGCTCGATTACGTGCTGCGCAACGGCAATCAAGGGTATGAGGAGTGCTTCGCGCTGATTGACAGCGAGCAAGGCCGCGAACTTCAGAATCTCGACGAGTTTCTGGAACACATCCTGCGGGCCAATGAGCCCACGGTGCTGCCGAAAAAGTCCTCAGAAGAGCTCTTGCAGATCGCCGGCTGGAGCTTTGATGATCCCTCCGGCCCCACCGAACCCCTGCTCACCCAGGACGAGTTGCAACTGCTTTCCATCAACAAGGGCAGTCTAAACGCCGATGAGCGCCTGCAAATCGAATCGCACGTCATTCACAGCTTTCGCTTCCTGAGCCAGATTCCCTGGACCAAGGAATTGAAACGTGTGCCGGAAATTGCCCGAGCGCATCACGAGAAACTGGACGGCTCGGGATACCCCTACCGAATGCCGGCGGAAGACATTCCCTTTCAATCGAAGATGATGACCATCTCAGACATTTTCGATGCGCTCACGGCGCGCGACCGGCCCTACAAGCGCGCGGTGCCCGTCGAGCGCGCCCTCGACATCATTGGCGACGAGGTGAATTCCCAGCTTCTCGATCCGGTGCTGTTCAACCTCTTCATCGACGCCAAGATCTACGAGCTCACGGCCAAGGATTGAGGCGGAAGTTAGATTTCAGATGTCAGTTCAAAACCACCAATGCTCAACTAAGCGTTCGCTTCCGTTTGCTGTCTGCTTAATGCCTTCTGCTCACTGCCTACTTTCAATAGGGGTGCCAAGACGAGAGGGATTCATAAACCAGCACGCCGTGGCCGGTGCTGCGATCTTCGAGGGTGAGACAATAGAGGCGGCCGGCATTGAATGCGGCTTCAAGCTTGTGGGTGGTGCCCAACCATGTCAGGTGGTAGCCGCCGCGGAAGTCGTTTGTGATGGCGTCCGGAACCCCGAGCTCGGCTTCGGCTTCCCGCGGGGAAAACACGATGCGCAGCCTCTGGGGATGCCGCTTCACAATCGCCCCTTCCAGAGGGACGGAGATTTCGTGCTTGGAATCTCCCACCACAGAATCCTGGAACAAGGCGGTGATTTTCTCCTCGCGGGTGGCGCTGGCACGCCTGGCCAACTCGCCGGCTCGGTTAGGGAGATAAAGCTGGTAATAGGCAACGAGCCCCAAAAGAACCAGGAGTTGTATCACGATGACACGCCGTGGCGTGCGGCCAAAGATGGAGGGCAGCATGAAGTGAATTGTAGTGCGGGCCGTTACAGAATGGGAAGAGGGTCTGTCCAAGCCCCGCTTATCGGCAGCTCGGGCGCGGGAGCGTCACAGGAAAGACCAGTTTGGCGGGACCCGCACCAGGCCTTCCGCCCCCAAACACACCTCCCCCTCTACCTAGGGGATGCGCAGTCAAGTCGGAAGCAAAGACCGAGCCGACCTTCCATGCGCTACCGGGCGACAGCATGAGGGGTTGAACCCTTAAGGTACTGGGGGTCGAAGCGTTGGAATTTCAGGCCACAGTATGGACATACGAGCAGTCCCAGAGTTGGCAATGGCCGGACAATTTTGCCCAAATCTGGCGTCGAGCTGGAAAGACGCGTAATTTCCATTCGGAATGCCTTTTTGCAGGCAGGGCAGCGAGAAAGCGGGTAAGCGCTTTGCATATGAAAATCTCCGTTAAGAGCCGAAGCAGAAGCAGAGGTGAAATCCTACCACCGGGAAGCGACAAATGCAAGTTGAGGGGGCCCATTTTCGAGTTGCCCAAACCAAGAAACTCCCCTCCCGACGTAACATCGTAAGTCATTTATTTTCAATATTTCCGAGCTGCTGAGGAAACAGAAAGTTGTTAATTATAGGTATATCATCTCTTCGGATATCGATAATCAGGTCGCTGGACTTTGCCTCAACGCAAGGCAACTACAAACGCGGCGAATCATCGCCAAAAGCCCCCCATGGCCAAAAGGCGCCGAGTGCAGATCCGCACATGGCCGACTGGCGCGGGCAACCCCTGGCTAAGCCCCGTGGTGATGAACCTCCCACCCCTTATAGTTGCCGAGCGCGTCAGCCACGGCGCGCCCAAAGTGGCTGCGGTTGACGGCCACGTGGTGCTCGTAACCGTGCTTGCAAACGTATTGGAGAAGCGCTTGCAGGCCGGCGATCTTCACCACCCCGTAACCGCCGAAACTCTGGAGCTTGTCCGCCGTGATTTCGCCCTCGCCGCAATAGGCGCGCAACTTACCGTGCAGGTCGTCGGTAGAGACGCGGCAATAGGTGAGCGGGCCGGCCTTGAGGGTGCCGACGACGGTTCCAAAGGTATTGTCCTTTCCCACCGAGCCCGCGATGATTTCCTGGAAATCCATCTTGAGGTCATCAAAGAAGTGCTTCGGCAGGTTCGAGCAGTGGAAGATGACGGCCTTGTCAGGGTCCTCACCGTAGTTGTTATTCCAATCGACGATGGCGCTGGGCTCACCGGCGGCGAGTTGCAGGACGTACATGCCGATCATGCCGATCATATCGGTTTCACAGGCGCTGGGCAGCAGGCTGTTCGACATCATGCTCATCAACGTGCAGGGGACAACGCCAAAGAACTCCTGCATGGCGGTCCAGCATTGGACGGACGAACCCGCCAGTGCGTTGTCCTTCATCCAGTCGTCCACCACCACGCCGAACTTGGCCATTTTCACGAGCGGCGCCGCAGGCACTCCCTGCGTGGTGACGTAGCCGTGAATACTCTCCAGTTTGGCCTTAACTTTCGGGTCGTCGTCCGTAAGCCGGCCGATGCGGCCGAAGACCTCCGAAAGGTCGAGCGTTTCGACAGAAATACCGTGCCGTTCCATCAATTTCTCACTAAACCGCACGGTGTTGAAGGCCGCGGGACGCGCCCCCAGCACGCCCACGCGGAGGTTCTTCAGTCCTTTGACAATCCGGCAGGTGGCGGCAAAGGCTCTCAGGTCGGAGAGGAAAGCCGGGGAAGCGGGCGCCATGGTGTGTTGCGACGTCAACGAGTACTTGATCCCATACTGCCACAGGTTATTACAGACGGAAATCTTGCCACAGAAGCTGTCACGGCGGCCTCCCATGAGCATTTTCTGGGGCTCATCGGGGAAAGCCTGAATGAGCACGGGGACGTCCAGCCCCGCCATGCGCAGAGAATTCGCCACGCCGCGCTCGTCGCCGAAGTTCGGAAGGCTGACCATTACGCCGTCGATTTCCTCGCGATGTTGCCGGAAGAGGTCGGCGCACTTGCTGGCCTCCTGAAGGGTCTCCACGGCGCCAAACTTGGTATCCTCCGGGGTCAAGCAGACGCTTCCATACCCTTCCTTCTCGAGGACGCGCAGGACTTCTTCGCGCCCATCACGAGCCAACACTGCCGGGAAAAAGCCGCGATTGCCAATGATGACACCGAATGTCGTGGGCTTAGACATGAAACCATCCTCCTTAAAAGGGTTCCCGCTCATCTCTGTGGCTGAACGAACCCAGCGGGCAATTCTAGCACGCCGCTGGAGTAAAGAGCGCACCTCACCTGCAACCTGTCTTTAGGCAGGGCGCCGGAGGCGGTCGAGAATTTGAAAGATGATCAGGCCGAGCGCAACGTTTACCAGGACGGCGCTGGCGGTGGCCATGGGTTGAAATCGCGGAGGCGCCTCCAGCAAGATGTGCTGAAGGGCGGTAAGGCACAGGTTGTGAACTAACACCAACACTCCCGTCAGCACGCTGCGCCCCACCAGGGATTCCAATTCAAAGCGCGTGCTCGCGGAGGCTGCGAGGTAACCCACAATCGCCTTGGCAATTCCAAAAATGCCGATGTAACCGTGCGAAAGCGCATCCTGGAGCAGGCCCAGCGCCGTGCCCAGAGCCATGCCAAGCATTTTGTCGCGCCGCATCAGCGCAAAATAAATGGTGATGAGCAGCGGGAAGTCCATCAAGCGGGCCAGGGGGAGTTTTAGCGGCAAAAACGTTTGGAGGAGCAGCGCTGCAAGTGCCGCTGCCGAAAGGATAACTGGATGCACCTGAAAAACCGCAACCGGACGATGGGTGGAAGCAGGCATCTTACTGCCGCCGCGAGGGGAGGTTCAGGGCTTGTTGTTCGGTGGCGGACGGCTTGAGGACCACCAAAACCACTTCCAGGCGATTCAAGTCCGCGGAGGGTTTTACGCTAATGGTTTTGTAAATGTTACCATCACCAACGGTCACCACGGTTCCCACGGGCAAGCCTTTGGGATAAATCTGGTCGAGCCCGGAAGTCACCACTGCTTCCCCGCGGGATACGACCTCTTCATTCATGATGTAGTGAAGGTCACATAAGCTGTTGCTGCCACCCTTCAGGATCCCCTGCGCGCGGCTTTGGGCAAGGGTCACCCCCACGCCACTGGAGGCGTCGGTGATCAGCAGCACTTGCGCGCTGTGCGGGAAGATGGCCAGAATTTTTCCCACCACACCTTCCGGGGTGATGACGGCAAGATCAGCGGTAAGGCCGGAGTCCGAGCCCTTGTCGATGAAGATAGCGTTGGAGTTCTCACCGGGGCTGGAGGTATTTCCCAAACTGGAGGCGATGACCTCCGCTGCCACGGTTTGAAACGTCAATTGGTTCCTAAAATCCAGCAAATTACGCAGACGTTGGGTTTCCGCCGCCCGCTCGCCCAGCCGCTGGATCTGCGCCTGCGCAGCTACCAATTGAATGTGCAGTTCCTGGTTTTCCTGGTCGGCGCGCCACAGGTGGCGATAGGTCCGGTAAGCGGTGGCAGAAACATTCATCAGGCCGCCCAGCGAGCGCTCAAAGGGATCGAAAGCCTCAACGGCCCAGTAGCGGATCAACCGCACGTGGTTATTGCGGGTGATCTGGAGGGAAAGGAGCAGGATTTGTGCAACAATAACTGCCAGCAGGCTAAAAAAGGACCGATGCCGCTTGACGAAGGCCGGCATGTCAGGTCCGTCGTGGTCCAGCGCTTCGACCGGGCGCGTCAAGTCCGGTGAGTTAGGATCAAACATAAACGTGTCTCATTCTATCGCTACACGCCTCAACAAGTCAAAATCCGTCAACATTCTCCCGGTGCCTAATACCACCGAAGCCAGCGGGTCTTCAGCGATCGAAACGGGCAGGCCGGTCTCCTCACGGATACGCTTGTCGAGATTTTTCAGCAGGCCGCCGCCGCCGGTAAGGACAATGCCCCGGTCGGAGATGTCAGCGGAGAGTTCCGGCGGGGTGCGCTCCAGGGCGACGCGGATCGCGTTGAGAATCGTGGAAACGCACTCCGATAAAGCATCGCGAATCTCCGAGTCGTCGATGGTAATGGTCTTGGGAATCCCTTCGAGCAGATGCCGCCCCTTGATTTCCATGGTCAGAGGTTTTTCCAGCGGGTAGGCGGAGCCAATTTCCATTTTGATGTGCTCGGTGGTGCGCTCGCCGATCAGCAAGTTGTATTTGCGCTTCAAGTAAGCCGTGATGGCTTCGTCCATTTCATTTCCGGCCACCCGCACGGAGCGGCTGTAGACAATCCCGGAAAGAGAAATGACGGCAATATCCGTGGTGCCGCCGCCGATATCCACGATCATACTGCCGGAAGGCTCGGTGATGGGCAAGCCCGCGCCAATGGCCGCCATCATCGCCTGCTCCACCAGAAAGACCTCGCTCGCCCGGGCGCGCATGGCGGAATCCTGCACGGCGCGTTTTTCCACCTGGGTGATTTCCGAGGGGATACCGATGACGATCCGCGGGTGAACGAACATGGTGCGGTTGTGGGCCTTCTTGATGAAGTAGTTCAGCATCTTTTCCGTCACCTTAAAGTCGGCGATGACACCGTCCTTCAAAGGGCGGATGGCGACGATGTTGCCCGGAGTGCGGCCGAGCATCTCCTTGGCATCGCGTCCCACGGCTTCGATATCCCCACTGACTTTATTGATCGCCACAATGGAAGGCTCGTTAACCACGATACCCTTGCCCTTGGCAAAGACCAGGGTGTTGGCAGTTCCCAAGTCGATGGCAAGGTCCGATGAAAAAACACTGAATAAGGAACGAAGGTTCATTCGCTTTAGAGCTCCTGTGGTGATGGACCGGAGTGACAGGCGAAGGTCTGGCTCATTCAATCACGACGTTCTTTCGTATCGTATTGGTATCGCCCTTGCGGTTTTGCGCGGTGATCGTAACCTGGTTCGATCCGGACTTCGGAAACGGCGACGTGAAGCCCCGGAACGTGCCATCCGGTAAAATCGAAAAGACTTGCTCATTATTGATGATGACGGTTGAGCCGGGCTCCGTTTTGCCTTGCACCTCGATTACCTTGCCATGCTGAATGATCTTGGTCACTTCCAGATAAGCCTGATTGCCGGCAACTTGACGCAACAAGCTCAACCGGTTGGCCTGACACGGTTGGCTTTCCACGCCTTTGGAATCAATGGCGCTGACCATCCAATAGTAAGTCCCTTCCTCGAGCCCGGAAATCGGGATGGAGGTCCGTCCGCTGACTTTCTTGTCCACGACGAAATTGGAAAGCATGACCGAGGGAGATACTTGAAGGTGATAGGCTTTCGCCCCGGGCACCTCCGTCCAACTGAAATCCAGAGTTGTGGCCTTGGGGTCGGGTACCAACTGCAAATCCATATTCTGGGGTGTCAGCAAGGAAGGTGGAGCAATCACCTTCTTGGCCACCAAACCCGGTTGTTGGGCGGCGAAAGAGACCTGCTCGTACTGGCCGAGTTGAACGCTCGACGAGCCGCGGGTTACTTCCGCTTGGCCCGAATCCACGGTAAACTCGTGGACGTTATTGTCCGGATCGTTACGAACCGCCGCCCGGCTTTCTTCGTTCAAAGTCGCCACCGCATCCGCAAAGGAGACTTGCGACGTCGACCCCGGGGTTTCAAAGCGCGCCGTCGCCAGGTCCACCGCGCCCGAGGTCACCTGCACCGCCACCTTGGTGGCGCGAGTTACGGGGTCCTCGCGGCTTTCCTCCACCACGATGAGCGCATCGGGTTTCAATGTGTAATTGGTGTCATCGGCAAAAATGATGCGCGCCACCCCGTCACTTTCCGTTTGCACGAAGTCGCCCTTTTCCAGGGTGGTGTTGTAATCAGCCCGGATCCACTGCAATGAGGCGGCCTTCTTAACGCGTACGGTGCCATCCAGATTCACAAAGTGCGCTTCCTTCCGCCCCGCGGGCGCCTGGGGAACGCTCGGGCGGGCGGCCACCATTTCCAGCGCGCGGGTACCGATCTTGATGACGAAGCGCGGCGAAATCAGATAGATGATGCCCAGCAGCAATAAAAAGGCCAGGACGAGGTAAATGGCGATCGTGCGATAGGAGATCGTCGTCCACTCGAGTTCGACCGTGGGACCGCGCTCGCCACTCGGAGGCTTTGTCCGTGGGCTCATAGTACCTGCCAACCTGCAAGTTCATTCTTGACGAAACCACCGGCAGGGTCAAGGAGATTTAACCGTGGATGGAGCCATCCATCCCTCGGTTCATTAATCCATCGGCGGATTGGCGATCGGCGATGAGTGATTTTCAAAGCCAGCAATTTGACTCATCTTCTCACCCCGTACAGCCGATAGCTGATATGGGGAGTGTTTCACGAGAGGGATTGGCCATCGGCTCTGCACGCCGTCTCGCCCCCCCGAACTTTGTCGTTTGCTGGTCACTCATCACTCGTCACTGCTTCGGTAGGGTGTCCCGAGGAAGTATGGTCGTAGGCTCGGCCCGTTTTTGCGCCTTCCGGCATTGCCGCCTTCGCTCTCACCCTGAGCAGCGGCGAACGATCAAGCCCTGCCCGCCTTTCCGCGCTCGAACTTTGCCGGTTTCGCATCACTGGTGCCGGGATCGGCTCATCGGTTCGTCGATCGATCGGCTGATCACGAGGTTGGTTTCAGATGTCCCGATGATTCGATGAGCCGATGGACCGATTCCTGGATGGGCCGATGAGCCGATTTTGGGTCCATCATCGTCTAAACTGCCGCGCAATTGTTGAGTTTTCGCCCAAGAAGCCTGACAGATTGTTGTCGATTATCGTGCAATTGCTGCATTTTCGTGTAAAAAACCGGTTTTTTAGCCAGACATGTTGTCATCGTCGCCTGTGTTTTCATGAACATAGTCGGATCGATCTTCATTTTTAACATCTCTAGAGGCCAATGCCCCGTTCCGAACCCTGAAAAGCCTGTTGGTGAGCCACCACAACTGGCGCAGGCTGGAATCTTCCATTTTTTTGGAGCTGACAGCCGATAGCCTGTAGTAAACATCTAGCCTCCACCCCCCAGTACCTGGCACCCAACACCGGGCACCTCGCCCTACTGCGCGATTCCACCCTGATACAGTTCTCCACTTTATGATTAGCTCGTTGATGGCCGTGGTCGAGGCGCACTCCCACGGATTTGCTTAAGATAGGAACATTATTTCTGCTTTTTCTTTCAAAATCCCACCGGTAGGATTTTTGGTAGTGTCCCATTTTGAAGTGGCACGGGCGTTCCGCCCCTGAGCGGTCACGACCCAGATGGCCGTGCCACGACAAATGAGACACTACCGGATTTCTGTACGAAGTGTGCGGCTCGTTCGTAGGCGCGGAACACGGATTCGAAAAGCTGAAAAGCCGCGGACCCTTGAAAAACGGGTCCGCGCTTGGTACTGCGCGGCCGGGTAAGATTATTCTTGACGAGGGGAGAACTCACGCTAGAATTGTGTACCGCGCGCCAGGAATTTCTTCCACCTGCCAGCGAGAAGGTAACGACACGTTTCGGAGGGCCTGCACCGCCATGAACTTTTCCAATCCCACCTCGACTACCCGCCGCAAATTCATTGCCACCGCCGGCAAATTGGCGGCGGTTTCGGCTTTGGCCAACGTGGCCATTCCCCCCGTCCACGCTGCCGGTAGCGACCTGATCCAGATCGCCCTGATCGGCTGCGGCGGACGCGGCGGCGGCGCGGCGGCGAACGCGCTATCCGTCAAGCGCGGTCCTATCAAGCTGGTCGCCCTGGCGGACATTTTCCCGGAGCGCCTTGATAAAGACCTGACCAAGTTGCAGCAGCAGTTCTCGAGCCAGGTGGACGTTCCCCGAGATCGCCAGTTCCTCGGCTTCGACGCCTATAAGAAAGCGATGGATTGTTTGAAACCGGGTGATATCGCCATTTTCGCCACGCCCCCGGCGTTTCGTTGGGTACACTTCACCTACGCTATCGAGAAGGGCCTCAATGTCTTCATGGAAAAGCCGGTCACTGTGGACGGCCCCACCAGCAAACGCATGTTCACCCTCGCGCAAGATGCCTCCGCCAAGAACCTCAAGGTCGGGGTGGGATTGATGTCGCGTCACAGCCGGGCGCTCCAGGAACTGGCCCAGCGTGTCCATGACGGTGAGATCGGCCAGACCATCCTGCAACGGGGTTACCGGATGCACGGGCCCGGCGGGTATTTCTCCTCACTTCCCAAACCCGCCGGGATTAGCGATCTACTCTACCAGGTACAGCGCTTCCACAGCTTCATCTGGGCCAGCGGCGGCTGTTTCAACGACTTCTATATCCACGTCATCGATCATCTCGGATGGATGAAAAACGAGTGGCCGGTCAAGGCCCAGGCGCTGGGCGGCCGCCACTACAAGCTGAGCCCCGAAGGCGTCGCTTACGTGGACCAGAATTTCGATACCTATTCGGTGGAATACACCTATGCCGACGGCACGAAGTTCTTCTTCGACGGGCGGACCATCGCGGGATGCGAGCAGATCTATACGAGCGTTTTACACGGCACCAAAGGAATGGCGATCGCTTCCAAGCACGGCGATTGTGGGCAACCCTCCAGCATCTTTAAGAGTCAGATGACGGCCGCCGACATGGTTTGGGAATCCGCGGTGAAGCCGGGGGAGGAGGATCCCTATCAAAACGAATGGAACGACCTGGTGGATGCGGTTCGCGACGAAAAGCCCTACAACGAGGTTAAACGCGGGGTGGAGGCCAGCCTCGTTTCGAACATGGGCCGCATGGCGGCCCACACCGGCCGGGAAATCACGTATGACCAGATGCTGAACTGCGAGCACGAAATGGCGCCGGACGTCGACAAGTTCACTATGGATTCCCCGGCTCCCCTCCTTGCGGATGCCAACGGAAGATATCCGGTGCCGCAGCCGGGCATCGTGACCGCGCGCGAATACTGAGCGGCCGGCCAGTTGTGGCGCTGTCCGACCGCGGGCAATGGGCAGTGGGCAGCGTACATGAGTGGAAAACGCCGCTTTGAAGAGCAACTCGCTGCCTTGGAGCAACTCCGTCGCCAGCCGCCTCAAGCATCAACCGAACCGCTACGCCGGGCACTCACCCATCGCAGTAATTATATTGTCGCCAAGGCTGCTGATTTGGTCCGCGAGTTCCGCCTGTCCGAATTGATCCCCGAGTTGCTCGTCGCCTTCGACCGTTTCTTCGAAGACCCCATCAAGACGGATCCACAGTGCTGGGCAAAGAATGCACTAAGCCGCGCCCTGGACACGCTGGAGTTTCAGGACGCGGCAATCTTCCTTCGCGGCATGCGTCATATTCAGCTTGAGCCAGTCTGGGGCGGGCACTCCGATACCGCCGCCACTTTGCGGGCGACGTGCGCCCTGGCTCTCGTACCCTGCCGCAGTCTTCCGGAAACGGATCTGTTGACTTATCTCATCGAACTCTTTGCCGACAAGGATAAGTCTGTTCGCGTGGAAGCGGTCCGCGCTGTCGGGCAGGTCGGTTCACCCTCCGCTGCACTTCTGCTGCGCCTTAGGGCAACCCTTGCCGGCGACGAACCGGAAGTCCTCGGCGCTTGCTACAACGGCATCCTGGGCGTGGACGGCACTGCGGCGATTCCCTGGATCAGTCGCTTTCTCGCTGCTGCCGATGACACTGGGGCGGAAGCAGCGTTGGCTATTGCCGCCGATCGCTCCCCTCAGGCGTTCGTTGCCTTACGCGAACGCTTCCTTCAGGAACACGACCCTTGGTTCCAGGCTGTCCTGCTTTCCGCGATCGGTTTAACCCGGCAGCAGGCGGGACTAGATTTCCTGCTCCACCTTGTCCGGACGGAGTCCCCCCATGCGGAGGCTGCCCTCAACGCCATTCTCCGCTCAATGCCCTCCGCGGAGATCGCCAGACAACTTGAGTCGATGGTTTCCGGCAATCCACGTCTCGCGCGCGCCTTTGCCGCACATCGAGCTGCATCCTCTTGAGGTGCACCAGCAGCGCATGCGCTCGGCGTTCCTTTCGAAATAATCGGCTTCCGTGCGGATCTTCTCCGCGATGGCGGGAGGGCGGGAGGGGAGGGCGCGGAGCACGCCCACGGGCTTTTCGATTTTCCCCTGGTCCAACAGGCGCTTCTGGTGGGCTTTCATCCAGGCCCACCAGGGCCCGCACGCGGCGCACTCCGGGAGAGAATTCCGTGTTCTCGATGTCCAGTTCGACATCGGTAGGAAGTTGCCCGGTGTGACAGTCCGGGCATAAATAGTAGGGCCGCGACACCTCCACCCGGCCCACTACGCTGAGCAGGGGTTTGGAGCGCAACCCCACCTAGCTAGGGGGCCGCCTGACCACAGGAACAGGGCCGGGTCCGGGGGTCGGCCGGGGGAGCCGGAAATTGCAGCAAGGCGGTCAGGGCCGCGGCGCCCGCCTGATGCACGGTCGAGCGCACGGCGGTTTCGATCGCCTCCAGATCCGTGCGGCCGTCTTTATGGCGCTGCGCAAAGATCCGGCCGAGGAGTTGGTTTATTTCTCGCCCCGCCTCCTGATGGATAGCCGCAGCCGTTTTTTTTCCACCTCGGTCCAGCCGCCCCGTGTTGGCTCCACCGGGCGACGCGCACAGATGCTTTCATTGAGGGTCACCAGTTCCGCACTGAGCTTCTGGAAACGCCGAAACTCGGCGACCTCCTGCTGCGCTTTGCGTAAGGCGGCGGGGTTGGGGAAACTTTCCGTGACGGTTTTGCCCGCGACGCGGCGGGTCAGGCGGAATTGAGGATCGTGGCCGGGGTCGTTGGGCTTGGCGCAATGGCAGGTGGGCTTACCACAGCGGCGCACCACGGCGGTAATCGAGCCCGGGCGCAGATCGCCCAGGCCCAAGAAGTCCTCGAGGAGCTGGGAGCGGTCAGCTTCTAAAGCCGAGAGAGAGTCAGGCATGGGAGCCTCCTATCTGAGCATCTATATACGCTCAGAAGTATAGCACAAAAAAACAAAATCCACCCCTCCTAACTTCCATGTCGCACACCCCGCCCATAAAAAGCGAATTGAAAGTTTGGGGCGATGCCGTTAAAATAGAAGATTGGCCTGGACGCAAACAAGGAGTCTTATGAAGGACAAGATTCACCCGAACTATCATGAGGTCAACGTGGTCTGCGCGTGTGGTAACGCTTTTAAGACGCGCTCGACTTTCAAGAGCGACCTCCTGCACCTGGACATCTGTTCCAAGTGCCATCCATTCTTTACCGGCAAGCAAAAGCTGGTGGACAGCGCCGGCCGCGTGGAGCGGTTCCAGCGGAAGTACGCCGGATTCAAGAAACCCACCCCTGCGCCCGCCGGCACGAAGACGGCCTCCAGCTCGTAACGGAGCGTTGGCCAGTCGGCAGCGCCGGGAGCGGGGCACATCGGAACCTGGGACCCAGGGCTGTATATAAATTGGCTTAAAGGGAGCCGGATGGCCACAATTCCACCCTTCGATCCCTATATCTCCAAGCCCAAAGTTTATCTGGTGGGCCGGCAGCACGTCGCCGACGACGAACTGGCGCGCTTCCTTGCGGATGAGGGAATGGTGTTCTCCACCGACGCGCGAGCGGCCGGCGAAGTTCTGGCGGAACTCGCCGGACGTACTTGCTACATGTCGTTTGGCAAGGGGCGCAAAAGCAATCGCGAGTACCTGGAGAACATCCTCGCTTCCAAACACGGCAGCGTGCTGGAGCACGCCGTGTGGTGCCTGCTGATCACCGGCGTCAGCCGCGCCCTCACGCACGAACTAGTGCGCCACCGCGCGGGCTTCGGTTATTCGCAGCTTTCCCAGCGCTACGTGGACGAGAGCGACGCGCGCTACGTGGTGCCGCCGCTCTACCAGGAAAATCCCGTGCTGCGGGAGAAATGGCAGCAGACCATCGAATCTCTGCGTAAGGCCTATGACGAACTGGCCGACGCCACCGCGCAATTCGTGCAGCAGAAACATCCGGAAATGCCCCCCCGCGACCGGCGCAAGTGGGCGCGCCAGGCAGCGCGTTCCATTCTTCCCAATGCCACCGAAACCAAGATTTTTGTGACGGGAAATTCCCGCGCCTGGCGGCACTTCCTCGAATTGCGCGGCAGCATCCACGCCGATACGGAAATCCGCCTGCTGGCGGTCGAGGTCTTCCGCGTCTTCAAGAAGGAATCCCCGAATATTTTCCAGGATATCGAGCTCGTGGATGAGCCCGATGGCATGCCTTCCGTCCACGTCGTTCACTCCAAGGTCTAGTGAGGTCCGCCCGTGAGCACGGACACGGTGGGAGCACGGCCTTTCCTTCCCGGATTTGCAATCCTTCTAGGCGGTGCGATTCTGACGTTCCTCTTTCTGATTATCGCCACCTCAGAATTCGGGTGGATCCTCGGAATGCCCATTCATGCCTTTGTGCTGCCTACCGCCTTCGTGGGTTCATGCCTCTTGACCGTGGGTGGAGCGCGCCTCTACTTCCGCCGCCCTTTCCGCATGGCCCTGGTGGTGGCGGCGCTTCTGAGCTTGCTGGTGGCGGCCTCCGCCCGGATCAGCCGGGCCTTCTACGATGTCTCTTTTGATGGCCAGGCGTACCAGCAGGAAGGGGTTTACCAGCTTGCCCACGGATGGAATCCTCTCTTCAATCCTCACATCAGCCCGCTCTCCACCGAACTGAATGTCACACTGAATCACTATCCCAAAGGGGCTTGGATTATTGGGGCCGCGATGTACCGTTTGACCGGACGTATCGAAACGGGCAAGTTCGCAAACCTTCTCCTCATTGGCGCGGCGTTTTTCATGGCCCTTGCGGTTTTCGCCGACTCTCGAAAAAAGCTGAGCGCCTGGCCCGTGGCGATGGCCGCGCTGGTGGCGGCAAATCCCGTGGCCCTCTGCCAAATGTTCACTTTCTATGTCGATGGGCAATTGGCCTCGCTCCTTGCCTGCCTGGCCGCGCTTGGTTTCCTGGGCGCGGCCGACGGCAATCCATGGGTGAACCTGTTGCTGTTTGAAGCCGCCGTTTTGATCATCCAGGTAAAGTTCACGGGTTTAGTGTACGTCGCAATCCTTTTTGCCGGATTCTTTGTTTTGCTGGCATGGCGGAAGCGACCCTTGCGGAAGCCTTTATCCATGGCCTTGTTGGCGCTGGGGCTCGGGACGGTCGTCTTCGGGATGAATCCCTATGTGTTCAATATCCTCGAAAACGGAAACCCGTTCTACCCTTTCCTTGGAAGAGGAGGTTTCCCCCAATTCACCTTGACCCGTCAAACTCCTCCTGATTTCTTGGACGCAAACCGCGCTGCGAACCTCGCTCGGTCGGTTTTTTCCAGATCCCGTGCCTGGCCATTCCCGTCCGCGCTCAAATTACCCTGGCAAGTTGACCGGGACGAATGGACGGTCTTCCAGGCGCCCGATGTGCGCACGGGAGGATTTGGCCCGCTCTTCCCAGCGGCCTTGGTGCTGTCTTTGGCGCTTCTGGTGATGGGCGTGTGGCGGGGTGGCGCCGCACCCTGGATCACCGTGGCCATAACACTGATAATAATTTTATCGGTATTACCTGTTTATGCTTGCTGGTGGGCGCGCTATGCCCCGCAGGTGTGGCTGGTTCCCCTGGTGGCGCTGGGGTTTCTCGGGGGGGCCGCCAAGAAACCGATTTGGCTTCTTTCCTGGTTGGTGCCGCTCATCCTCGGTGCGAATGTGGCCGGGATCGCCACGGTCAATTTTTGCGGCAACCTGGACGCGACGCGCGGGACGGCCTCGGATCTAGCCGAGCTTCGGTCCCATGCTCCCTTCAAAGTAACCTTCGGTAACTTCCGCTCCTACCGTTTTCGTCTTCAGGAAGCTGGAATCCCCTTCGCCGAGGTTGAAGGAAACCTGAAGTGTGATCCGGAAGTCCAGGAAAATGAAAACCTCTGCATCGAGCACTACGCGCTTTTGAGATAAATCCAGGTTTCCGGAGCGGACGGAACCGAGATGGAGATGCGGTGGCGCAGGGGGGCCAGTTCCTGGGCAAGAAATCGCAGGTCGCGGGGCTCGGCGCGCGTCCCCTCGGCCACCACCACCTTAACGTCCGCATCGTTATTGTGCAGATGGGCGCGAATGCCGGCCGCCAGGCGTCTGGCGCTGGCGCCGTCCAGGGCTCCTTCGATTTTCACCAGCGTGCTGTGCAAGGCGCGCTCCAGGCTAACCCGTAGCGAACCAAGTTCGCCGGAACGCAGCGCCCAGGGAGCGGAGCGATAAGTGTTGCGAACCAACTTGGGGTGTTGGAACAGATTGTGGCGCAGAGTAAAGCCGGTCCAGGCGGCCGCGGCAGGGGCAAGCCACGAACGCACGCGCGTGCCCAAAGAGGGCGGGCCGAGGGCAGATCGAACCTCCGCTTCCAAACGGGCCGAGGCTTCCGGCGTTGGGCCGAAGCGCTTCGCCACGCGGAAAAGCGGCCAGGCGAAGTGAATCTCCTCCGCCCAGCGCTCCGCTTTGGCGCGCAGGTAGGGTGAATCAGAATTGCGGTAGCGCTTCCAACCCTGGAACCAGACCTCCACCGATCGCAGGATGGAAGGTCCGTTGATGCGGAAGTCCGTGTCGAAGCATTCGCGCTGCAAGGCCTCGATCTCTTCCGGCTTCATGGTGGGATGCAGCACCATGGAGGTGAAGCCATCGCAGTGGCGGTAATAACCCTCAGGGTCCGCTAACATGTCGGGGCGGAAGCGCCCTTCCCGCATCACCCGCTCGTAGAAGGGCGTGCCGGGGGTGGGACCATAGATGAGGAACTGGCCGTAAGTGGGCCGCAACGCCAGGAATTCTGCCAACTCTTCGCGAATGATTTCCGGCGTTTGATATTCGAAGCCCAGCATCATGGAGGAGAGGACAGTGATGCCGTGCGAGCACAATTCGGGGATCAATTCCTCGATGGGCTTGCCCTGCTGTTTGGAGTAGCCCGAGCGTTTTCCTTCGTACCCCACCCAGACCCCGTCCACGCCGGTTTCCAGCAGTTCCTGAGGAGTGAACCGGCTCAAAGCCTTCACGGAAGCGAAGGCGAAAATGGAAACGGGGGTGCCGCGGGCCAATACCAATTCGCGCATACGGGTGGCGCGGTCTTTGGCGAGCAGGAAATCTTCGTCGAGAATCGCCAGGCTCATGTGCGGGTCGACCTCGAGGTAGCGCTCGACGACGCGGAAGATGTCGTCGCCGGTGGGCAGCAGGCGAATGTGGCGGCGCTTGAAATAATACGAGGTGCAGCAGAAATCGCAGCCGTTGGGGCAGCCGAGCCCGGCGAAGATCACGCCCGTGCGGTCCATCGGCACGGACAAAATCTTCGAGTTGAGCATCACCAGAGGATGATCGTAGGGCATGGGGCGGGGAGGCTCATTCAGCAGGTTGCGAAAAAACGCTACCCCCTCACCGCGGCAGAAGAAGTCGCCGTAAGGGGCCAGCGTGGCGTCATCGAGAACCGTTCCATAACCGCCCAGGACGATCTTGGCGCGCGGCGCGTGCTTGCGCACCAGCGCCACCACTTCCTTCATGCGATGGAATAGAACCAGGTTGAAGGAAACCCCCACGTAGTCCGGTCCCTTCTTCAACTCGCGCACCAACTCGCGATGCGACGGGTATTGAAGCACCACGGCAGGCGCGTCCAGGTTGGCGGCGATGTAATCCAGCCCATAAGTGAAATTCACCGAGCGCGGGCTGAAGACGCCCTGGGCGCGGGTGACTTGTCCGTGCAGCACTTCGTAGCCCACGCTCGGAGCGTCTCCGTGCGCGGGGCCGAGGGGGCGGCAAACACTCGTCAGCAGGACTTTGGGAGGGCGGGAACAATCCATAGTACACCCCTGGCTCACCCCGCTGTCCTCGCCGGTGAGCGTGCGGACTTCACCCGAATTTTTTTGTGGCATCAAATCCTCTATTGCGAGGGTTCCTGAGGAGGACACAACTTTATCACGAGATTCGTCTTCCCGGAGAACTTATTTCGCAGCCCCTAATAAGTTCCGCAGGTCGCTCGCCACTTGCGCGGGTTGCCAATCGTTCCCGGGGTAAAGTTGGATGACTTTTCCGTCGGGGTCGATCAGCGCCGTGACGAGCGCGTGCACAATTTGGCCACCCTCGGTCCAGTATTTCAGACCAAAGAACTCGGCAACTTTGCGAACTTGCTCCGGGGTGCCCGAGGCGAACTCCCAATGGTCGAAGGGATGGGACTTGCCCGCGCAATCCAAGCCATAGGCCCGCAGGACAGCGGGTTTGTCGTACTCCGGGTCGATGCTAATACTCAACAAGTGGGTGGAATCAGTAAGCTTGGGGTCGCTGCGTACTTCCTCCAGGATTTGTGCGAAATTCTTGCTCATCAACGGGCAATAATCGGGAAGCGGGCAGCGCGTGTAAATGAAGGTCAGCAACAAGGCCTTGCCACGATACTGATGGAGATGAATCCGCTTGCCATCCTGATTGATAAGCCCGAAGTCCGGCACTACCTGCCCCATAGGGGTGCGCGCAGATTCCGCAGACGCGAGCGGGTTGCTCTCCGGCTTGGCCTCTTCGCTGATGACGATCCCTTCCAGCCAGGCGCGGTCGCTCGCCACCACCAGCGTTGCGCGGACGGTTTGGCCCGGTTTGAGGACGTCGAAGGCCCACGGGTCTTTTAGGGGATAGGACATGGTCATGGCGGCCATGTAGCCCGGGATCGCTTCGTGCGCCAGCGTTACGGTGCCTTCGCTCTTGCTCACCGCCACCACTTTCCCGCGCAGATCAAAACGCTGCTGCGGCAAGGGCTTTTCAGTTTGGCATGCGGCCAGAGCAAATACCATGCTCAAGCCGGCGAGCCCCGCGAAGAACCGTTGGGCGTGCATCAAGGACCCCCCCTGGGAAAAGCGGTGCGGCCTCGTGAAAGGGCGCTGCAGAGATTGTACACCTCGCGCTAGTAATGGAACCGGTACCGCACTTCGAAATAAATCTGCCGTGGGTTGGCCTCGTGGGTTCCCCCAAAGGTATTGCTGGTATCCACCAAGTAGCGGTTGTTCAGCACATTGGTCCCGTTCAGGGAGAAAGACCACTGTTTCAGGAAGTCTTTGCCCAAGGCCAGATCGGCCGTGGTGTGGGGCGGAAGGTGCGCGGGGCCGTTGCCGTTCACGAAGCCGGAACCGAAATTGACGCCGGGGGTGGCCCAGAAGCGGCGCGGCAGCTTAAGGGGAAGGACAGCGCTGAAACCGTTGCGTTGGTCGTGATCGAGGTAGAAGTAACTGGTGGGCGCATACTCGATCAGACCTCCGGTGATCGGGCCCAGCCCCTTGCCGATGGCGTTGGCGTAGGCGATCCGCAATTGCACATGGTCCCATAGCTCCGGCGTCCGCACGCTGACCTCCGTGCCGCTGATGAGCGCCGCGACGTCCGTCAGCGGGACGAAGATGTTGGAATTGCCCAACTCATCGTGATCCAGGAAATTGCGGGCGTTGGTATGGTAGTTGTCCACGTCGATCGTCCAACCACGGAGGGGTGCGGTAAGGCCGATGTCGTGCTGGATGTCGCGTTCGCCCGGCAGGGGAGTGAAGCTAGCGCCTTGCGTTATCAGGGCAAAGTTCACCAACGGGCCACTCAAACTGTCGAGTGGGGGTGGCTGGTAGTAGTAGGCATAGTAACCGTGAAGCGTCCATCCGAGATGGGGGATGCGGATGCCCCCGCCCAGGCGTGGGTCGACGGCGTTTTCACTGAGCAGCCCACCATAGTGGACCACCCGGAGCCCTGCATCCAGCGTGAGCCATGAGGTCGGCCGGTACTGGTCCTCCGCGAATAACGACTCTGTATTCGCCCAGTGCATCTCAGCTTGTTGAAGAACAATCCCGCCCGGGTTGGCGGTCAAGTCAAACCGCGTGGAGTTCCGCTGCCCCCAGCTCTCGATGCCAATGCGCACGTTGTGGCGCATTTTGAGCGCCTGCAGCATGGCCCGCACGCCCACGTAGTCTGACCGACTGTCCTGGTCCAGGATGGTCGGTGTGTCTCCAGGTCCACTGACGTAGTGGGTGTCATTAAAGTGAAAATAGGGGGAAACGGTCAGGATCAACCCTCCGGGCGCGGTATGAACCCAGTGAAAGCCGACCAGGTCATCGCTTTCCAGATCGAGATCGCGAATACCTGTTGCCTGGGCATTCGCGTCGTTGGGGATAGCGTAATGGTCGTTGCGCAGAGAGACGATCCAACGCAATTGGTCCTGCGAAGACGCGTTGAAGAGCAAGGACAAGAACCCGCCCACGCCACTGTCCTGATCGTGAATCACGGCGGAAGTGGGCGTGGTCAGGCCCAGGTCGGAGCGGTTGGCATCCACGCTGCCGAAGTAGGCGAAGCGTTCGGTGTGACTGCCCAGGCTCACCTGGTCGTCGGTGGTGTGGAAATTGCCGTAGGAGGTCACCAACTCCGCCTGGTTATTACGCTCGAATCCCGAGGGTGTAACCACGTTGAATATGCCATAAGTACGGTCGCCGTATTCACTGGAGTAGCCCCCGCGCTCGACCTCGAGTGATTCCACGTTTTTGGGATTGATCAAGGGCGCCACATTGACGGCGATGTTGGTATTGATCACCGGAATGCCGTCGATAAACCAGTCGTCCTGGTGCCCGTCCCGCATGTGGAGCATGTCGTGAACCATGTAGGCCCCGGGGGTGAAGTCAGTGATCATGGCCATGCTGTTGGTCTGGTCAGCGCCTGCGGTGCGGGCGATTTCCTGGGTTGAGACCAACGTTTGCAGAGTGGAGGATTGGATTTTGAGCTTGCTTTCTTGCTCCGAGACCTGCACCACCTGTCGAGAGGCGGCAATCTCCAGGGGAAAGTGGAGCACCGGTGACTTGCCCGCGACGACGGAAATGGATTGTTCTTGAGCACCAAACCCGGGCGCTGTGACACTCACCAGGTAATCCCCCACCGGCACGCCGGTAAAGTGGAATTCGCCGTCGGAATCGGACGGGGTGGACTGAGACCAGGAGGAGGATCGTGCGCGAACAGTTACCGTCGCGCCCGCAATGGGACGATGCTGAGGGTCGTGAACAACTCCACGAACTTTTCCGAAATCTTCGGCCAGCGCTCCCGAAGAGAATAGGAAGGCCAGCAGCGCGGTCATTAGAACTCTTTGCATGATGTGCACCTCGCGAATTGACGATTGCCGATTCCGGATTCACTCGATCGTCATTGAATATTGGTAATTGGGGAGAAAGGCCCCGGACCTCATAACCAAAGGCTGGCGTTGCGGCGCTCGGGAAGAGTGACGAGTGCGCCGTGATAACGCCGACCTTTTTACAGGGTCCTCAGCGCTGGAATGGGCGATCGAGGATAGTCGATTAGTTCAATCGGCAATCATCAATCGAAAATCGACAATTCGAGGGTGGCGCGAGGAGGTTGCTCAGGAATCCGCACGTGGGATGGCAACAGATTCAGGTCTGAGGTGTTGTGACCAAAACTCCAAGGCGCGAGCGGATTCGACCAAGGGTGTTCGGTGGGCACATAAATCAAAGTGCTGAGCAGCGAACTCAGGTAGCTGTCGTGAGACTCCAATCCGCACTGGCTGCCCTTGCCCATGCAGCAACTGGGAATGTGTCCCGGAGCGTGGTGATGGCCGGCACACATGCAGGCTGCCGGGGGGCATGCGCAAGCCTCCCCTGGAGCGCGCAGGAAAGCCCATCGCCCGCCGGGTGCGAGCAGCGCGGCGATGGTCAGAATAACCAGAAATCGGATGGCGATGCGCATGTGTTTGCTGGGAAGCCTGAAAAACCAGTATAGCAGATTTTTGCAGACAGCCGCGTTGGTCAATCAATGAGTTTGCCAATATGAACAGCCGGGTTGTAAGGAGGGTGCCTTGGCGGCAAGGATGTTCGTCGGGGCGAAGGGGTCTTCGAACTTGCCGCCAAGGGCTCAGCGTCGCATTTGGGCGGGTCAAATCGCAACGCTGGAAGGCTTCGCACGCTATTCTCTCTATCGGCCATTGCGGAAAGAACTTGAGGGGATTTATGTCGCTCTTCCGTAAAAAAAGTGGCAGCCTGACCGCGTGAGGACAACGAAAAATCCCGGGGGTGGGCTGCGCCGAACTTCGCCTGCGCCCCTCCTGGAAACCAGCCTGCATCTGTTCTCTTCGACCTTATTACCCAAAGCATAAACCTCTCCAAATATTTTTCCAAACACTGATTGACGCGCGGAGTGGGGAAGGGTATAGTCCGCAGGCATAGCCGCAGTACAGCCGATTTGGTAGAGGGAACCGCTCGGCCGGCTTGCGCCAAAAAGGAATTCCCTCTGTGCCCCTCGAGTTAGCGCCAGTCGATGGGAAACATGAGGTTAGGCAGAGGTTTTGCAAGTGGGACAGTGCAACGCCTCCTCGCCTGGGGTGACTGCGATGGGGATTTCTCTAAGCGGCCCGGGCCTTGCCCGGGTGCTTCCGGCTTTGGCGGCCGCGCTCGTGCTGCTAGGGGCCGCCATCCTCTGTTGGCGCGGACGGAGTCAAAGGGCGCGCCGCAGCACGGACGTCTTCTGGTTTCCCAGCCTCCACTTTTTCAGCAAAGAACTTTCCGAGTGTCATGATCCCCAACAGATGGTGGACCAGTCCCTGCGTGGCGCTGTAGACCTGCTCGAAACCCACGAAGGGTACCTCGTTTTGCATGACGAGAGCGACGAGGGAAACGTCCACTCGAGTAGCCGCGGGATCTCCGCGCTGGGGGCGGAACGGCTGAGCAAGGATCCCCTACGCCGCTTTGTGCTTTCCAGTGGCGATCGCTGGGGGGCCCTGATGGTTTTCCCCGACCTGCGCCGCGCGGACGTGGTGGCGGCGTGGCAGCGCGACCCCATCTTCCATGAATTCTGCGAGGTTCTCAGGAGTGAAGGGCTGAGGACGCTGATTGTGGTCGGGTTGCAGGTACGGGGAAAATGTTATGGCACTCTGATCCTGGGCTTCCGCAGTACCCGCAGCTTTGCCCCGCAGGAACTACGCGTGGCGCTGGCGATCGGCTACCAGGTGGGCGTGGCGATTGAGAACTGGTCGCTGAACCGGGCGGCGGCGCGGCGCGACGAAGAGTTGCGAATCCTGCACCACGTCGGCGAAGCCCTGCGCGCGACATTTGATATGAGCGCCCAAATTGAGATCCTCCGCCGCGAGTTGAAGGGATTGATCGGCGGAGCCAATTTCGGTTTGGCCTTGCAGGACACCGGGCAAGGACCGTTGGAAGTGGTGGTGCCCTTTGAGAACGCAGGGCCGGAGGGCACCCTGCAAGGCGGGCCGGCGAGTTCGCTGGCGCAATACGTGCAACGGACACGCCAGCCACTCTTGGTGGCCAGCGACGTTCCGGGGGAGGTGCGGCGGCGGGGGCTCGGGCCCATGAATCCGCGCATCAAAACCTGGTGTGGGGTGCCCCTCCATTTCTCTGATGGATCGATGGGCGTGCTGGCGCTGGCCGATATGGATCGCGAATACACGGTCACCAAGAGCCAGTTTGAGTTGGTGCAAGTCCTGGCGCAGGAGGCCGCCGGCGCCGTGGAAAACGCCCGCCTGTTCAAGAGGGAACAGCGGCGCTCCAGCCATTTGGCCTTGCTCAACGAACTGGGACGCAAAGCCAGTTTGGTTTTGAACCCGCGAGAATTGCTGCCCACCATTTGCCGGCAAGTCCGCAGTGCTTTCGGTTACGACCTGGCGCGGATCGAGATGCTGGATCCGGGGCGGGAGGAGTTGGTGGTGGAGGCGGAAGCCGGATACGGGCCGGAACTGATCGGCCGACGCATTCGCATGGGTGATGGTTTGGCGGGCGCAGCGGCGGATTCGGGCGAGCCGGCGCTGGCCAACTCCGTGGTGAAAGAACCGCGCTACATTGCTCTTCATCCCGGTATTCGATCGGCGCTCAGCCTTCCCCTGAAGTATCGCGAGGAACTGATCGGGGTTCTGAGCCTGGAGAGCCGGCAGGCCTACGCTTTCTCGCAGCAGGACGTGCTGACCTTGCAGACCCTGGCGGACCAACTGGCGATTGCCCTGCACAACGCGCGCGCCTATCAAGTGGCCTTGGAGCAGGCCATCACCGACGGGCTGACCGGGTTGAAAACCCATCGTTACTTCATGGAAGCCCTCGATCGCGAGTGGCGCCGCTCGACGCGCTCGGGCCACATGTTCTCCCTGATCATGATGGACCTGGACAGGTTCAAGCAGGTCAACGACCGGCACGGTCATTTGGAAGGTGATAAAGTTCTGGCGGCGGTGGCCAATGTGCTCAACGACCGGGTGCGGCAGTCGAATGTGGTGGCGCGTTACGGAGGCGATGAATTTGCCATCATGTTGCCGGAGACACGCACCGAGCACGCGCAGATTCTGGCCGAGCGCCTGCGCGCGAACCTTGCATCCGACAGTTATCTGGCCGCCCATGGCGTGACCGCCAGCTTCGGCATTGCGACTTTTCCCTTGCACGGCCCGACGCAGGAGGAAATCCTGCGCGTGGCGGATTCCGGCATGTATCTCGCCAAGCATCAGCAGGGCAATTGCGTGCGCGTGGCATCCCTGACGATCGAGTCGGCGCAAGCCGACTGGGAGCGCCAGTTGTTAGAGGCTTACTTGGGCGTCACCATGAAGCGCCTGTTCTCCACGGGGCCGGAGGCGTTCGATCATTACCTGGGACACTTCCAGGATCTCATGCTGAAGGGCAACGGTGAGGCTCTCACCTTGCTGGATACCGTCACCGCGCTGGCCAACATGATCGATGCCAAGGACCACTACACGCAAGGCCATTCGCAGGCCGTGTCCCGGCTCGCTGCGCAGATCGCCCGGCAGATGAGCTTGCCCGGTCCGGTGATTGAAGAAGTTCGTCTGGGCGGCATTCTTCACGATATCGGCAAAATCGGTGTGCCAGAGTCGATTCTTAACAAGCCCTCGCGTTTAACGCCGGAAGAATACGAAGTGATTAAGATCCACTCCTGGAAGGGCGCGGACTTTCTCGAGCCATTTAAAGTGAAGGCCATCGGGAGGATTCGAGGCATGGTGCGGCATCATCATGAGATGGTTGACGGGTCGGGTTATCCCGACCATCTGAAGGGTGAAAATATCCCGCTGGGAGCTCGAATTATCGCCGTGGCGGACAGCTTTGATAGCATGATTTCCGAACGGGCTTACAAGCGCGCGCGCAGCATGGATGAGGCTATCGTGGAACTGCATTGCTGCTGCGGGTCGCAGTTCGATGCTGACATCGTGGAGGCCTTTGTCCGCTCGCTGGAAAACCCGGTCGATCCCCACTCCCTCGTCAGCATCGATGAACTGCTCAACAATTAATCGGGAGGAGTCCGAAACTCGAAATTCGAAACTCGGGGCGAAGCAAGTCCGGTTTTCGAGTTTCGAATTTCGACTTTCGCTTGAGATCACCCGATCTACTGATCTCCTGATTCCTTGAACCGCGTGGGACGATAAGCTTCGATCGGCCGGGCAGTTGAACCTTGGAGAATAAGATCCGCGATGATTTCCGCCGTTACTGGCGCCAGCAAAATGCCGTTGCGGAAGTGTCCGGTCGCGAAGACCAGGTTTTCAATTTTTCCATAACCCAGAATGGGCAGGTGGTCCGCGGTGTCGGGCCGCAGTCCAGCCCAGGCGCGCAGAAAGCGGAACTCGCTGACCATCGGCGCCAGGCGTAGTGCGCCTTCGAGAATGGAAAGCAGTCCTTTTGCGGTTACCGCTTTTTCGAAGCCGGTGTATTCCGCGGTGGTCCCGAAAAGGATACGCCGCTCCGGGCGCGGCACCAAGTAGTGAATCCCCGCGCGCACCACGAACGGCAAATCGCGCGGGGCCTCGAACTCCATCATCTGGCCGCAGCAGGGAGTGATCGGCAGGTGGGTCCCCAGCTCACGGGCAACTTCACCGGACCAGCACCCTGCCGCCAGGACGTAAGTCTTGGCGGTGAAGCTGGCGTGGTTTTCCGCTGTGACGCCTGCGATGTAGTCCCCCTTGGTGTGGAACTTGTGAACGGCCTGCCCTGCTTCGAAGCGCACCCCCGCGCGCTTGCCGGCAATCAGCAGGGCGTGCATCAGGCGTTCGTTGTCGATCCAATGATCACCGGGGACGAAGAGGCCGCTGCGAACCTGCGGGGAAAGCTCCACCCCGCGGTCCCGGACCTCCGCAGCCGTCAACGGATGGAGGGTAAAGCCCTGCGCAGTCCGCGTACGGTGCACCTCCGCGAGCTCTTCCTCCAGCTCTTGGTTGAGTGCCACCAGCAGCGAGCCGTCGCTTCGATAACCGACGTGATGGCCGCTGGACTCTTCGATTTCCGCCGCGAAGCTCGGGTAAAGACTGCGGCTGGCGACGCAGAGCTCCGAGAGAGTCCGGGGCTCGACCATCTCGCCGAGCGGCGCGAGCATACCTGCCGCGGCGGAGCTGGCTTCCCCCCCGGGTTCGGAGCGGTCAAGGACCGTGACCTTCATCCCGGCCTGCGCCAGGCGCCAGGCGATCGATCCGCCGATGATCCCACCGCCGATGATCAGCACGTCAGCAGCGCGTGAAGAATCTTCCGCCATCCAGCAATTCGTCCCCCGATCCCAGTCTCAGTCGTAATACTCCAAACCCAGATGCGTGATCAGGTCCTCTCCGCGCAAGTGCCGGAGAGTGTTCTTGAGTTTCATGAGTTGGATGAACACATCGTGTTCCGGGTACAGGCCCGCCGCCGTCATCGGACTCTTGTAGTAAAAGGACAGCCATTCCTGGATTCCCATTTTTGCCAGGGCGGGGCAGCGTTGGGCAAGGTCCATGAAAAGGACCAGGTCCAGCGCCATGGGAGCGGCCAGGATGGAATCCCGGAACAGGCAATTCACCTTGATCTGCATCGGGTAGCCCAGCCAGCCGAAGATATCGATGTTATCCCAGCTCTCTTTGTTGTCGCCACGTGGTGGGTAGTATTCAATCCGGACCTTGTGGTAGTAACCTTTATAGAGTTCAGGATAAAGATCCGGCTGGATGATGTGCTCGAGTACGGAAGACTTGGTTACTTCCTTGCTCTTGAAGTTGTCGGGATCGTCCAGAACCTCACCATCACGGTTCCCCAGAATGTTGGTGGAAAACCAACCCGTGAGGCCAAGCATCTTGGCCTTGATGCCGGGGGCCAACAAGGTCTTCATGAACGTCTGACCGGATTTGAAGTCCTTCCCGGAGATCGGCACTCTCTTCTTGAGCGCCAGATTAGTCAGCGCGGGAATATCCACGGTAATATGCGGCGCGCCGTTGGCAAAGGGCACCCCGAGCTTCAACGCGGCGTACGCGTAGATCATGCTCGGGGAAATGTCCGGGCTGTTGTTTTTCAGCCCTTCCTCGAAGGTCTCGAGGGTGTCGTGAACCGGCTGGGGCTCAATGTAAACCTCCGTCGACGCGGCCCAAATCATCACCAGGCGGTCGGCTTTGGACTGCTTTTTGAATCGCTGGATGTCTTCCATCACCTGCTCGGCCAGGTCCATTTTGGACAGGCTCGATTTGACATTGTTGGGATGAAGGTTCTTGACCCACTTTTGTTCAAATGCCGCGGGCATGGGCTCCACGCTCTTGAGAAACCCCTTCAACTTCTCGACGTGTTCCTTTCCCAGAACTCCGGCTTTCTTGGCGGCCACATAAGCGTTGTCCTTGAAAAGATCCCATCCGCCAAAAACCACATCATTGAGATCTGCCAGGGGGACAAAATCTTTAATTCTAGGAATGCGCTTCTCCGTCCGCTTGCCGAGACGAATGGTCCCCATCTGCGTGAGGGACCCGACGGGGAGCGCAATCCCTTTCCGAACCGCTTCCACGCCCCCGATCATCGTGGTCGCCACCGCCCCCATGCCGACGGTAAGAACGCCCAGCTTTCCTTTTGCTGCTTCAACGGGTATTACTTTTTTTTCCACTAACTTATCCTCCCCATGAAAATTAGAAAATTAATGCCTTCAGCCAAATCGGTTATGTTTGGCTAACCTCAACAAAATTGCAATAGATTTTATTTCCGACCGGGTTCTCTTGGAGAAAGGCGGCGCGGACCTGTTTTGTAGGTCCGCGGCTTTTCCATGTGTTAGCACCAGCCCGAAAGGGGTCATCTTAGGACACGTGCAGCGCCGCAGCGTTGTCGCTGTCCCGGTGTGCCCTTACGACGATTTCAACATCGTGATCGAGTTTCACCAAGAAACGCAGCAGTCGTTCAACCGAGAACTGCCGGAACTCGCCGCGCAGCATCTTGGATATGTCGGGCTGGCGAACGCCGAACAGCGCAGCGGCCTCAGTCTGTTTCATGTGGCGATTTTTCATAATGGCGTCGATCTTGAACACCAGTTGCGCCTTGACCCGATGCTCATCCGCATTCGGCACCCCAATATCCTTGAACACATTGCCGCCCCCGACTTCATAGCCTTTCTTGCTCATGGCTTTTCCCCTCTCGCTATCCGCTCCGCGTCCCGATGCCTGCCGTCTTGCTGCGCGACATACAGCGCATAGCCCACGTGATCCTGCACCGTTTCGGGGAACTGCCGCAAATCCTTGCGGCTCGATCCGACCCAGACGACAGGCTTCAAAAACGGTCCATCAGTCATCGTCGGTCTAATATAGTGATTTCACTATATCATGTCAAGGGGGTTTGTTGCGGTTGTGGCAAAAAGGGCAAGTTTTGAACGCAGCACTTCCGTGTTGACAAACGTCAATTGACGTTTTACAGTCGGACGATGATCGAGACCTTTAAACATAAGGGCCTGCGGAACTTGTTCGAACAGGACGACGCCCGCAAGGTTAAGGCCGATCAAGTTGACCGTTTGCGGTTAATCCTTTCGACGCTGGACCAGGCCAGCGACGTGCAGGATATGAACCAGCCCACGTTTCGTTTGCATCCGCTCAAGGGCAACCGCAAAGGCGTCGGGCAGTGACGGTAAGGGCCAATTAGCGGGTAACCTTCCGTTTTGAGGGGGGCGACGCCTACGACGTGGACTGGGAAGATTACCATTAGGAGGGACGATGCTATGCCGATGAAAAATCCCGTTCACCCCGGCGCACTCGCCAAGGCGAACCTGGACGCACTTAACTTAAGTGTGGCCGAGGCCGCGAAAACGATGAAGATCACGCGCCAGCAGCTTTACAACGTCATGCAAGGTAGAAGCGCCGTCACGCCCGAGATGGCGCTGCGCTTTGAAAAGGCTTTTGGCGGCAGCGCCGACATGTGGTTGCGGATGCAGGCCGCATATGATCTTGCCCAGGCACGAAAGAACCAACGTGCAATGAACATCCCGCGCCTTGTCGAGCATCCCTCGCTTTAAGCGCCGCGACGCTTCACAAAGGGTCCTTTTCGGGACGGGGCGCGTGGGTCGAAGCCCCTCTTATTCATCAGTGTTGTACGGGCGTATAGAATCTTAGAGACACATATGAACAGGCCATGGAGCGAAATCACCAGATTTTATGAGCAAATTGACGCGCCCTCGGGGAGGGCAATGCTGGCGCTTGTTTCGGCGATTCAAACATTGCGTTACGCCGCCGGATTGTTTCCTTGGACATCCATGATGGATCTATGCGTCGCGCAGACGCCCGTCACCTACCCGTATCACGGCCCCTATCTGCGCATTTCGCCCGCCTCGCCACACATCGTTGAGCTCCGATACGTCGACACGTGGAACAAAAAGAACCAGTGGTACCGAACCGTACCGGTAGAAGGAGCCTTCGCGAGGCTTGAGCGATTTTTCGACGAGTTGCACTGGTTCGCGCCCGCAGCGGGAGGCAATCCCTGAACTGGTGAGTTTTGGGACGAAATTGGAAGGCACTGAAATCAAGGATTACGGAGTCCCAAATCCCTGTCCGTAAAATGGCCCGAAGGTGTACCCATCGGCTTTCGGATCGCCTCTGCCGCCAGTCCCAAAAACCGCCCCTGATTTTTGCTCCTATAGGAAGCGACATAATTCGTTGCGCGTTCGGCTGTAGCGGCGGTCTCCGACCGCCGTCGTCGATCGGAGATCGACGCTACAATTTATGTCGCTCTGTAAGCGTTTGGTGAATTCACTGGGCTAGTTCGGCTTGCGGGAAACTGGCCGCTGCCGCGGACCTACAATACAGGTCGCTACGCCGCCTCACTGGCCCGCTTGTCTGAAGTGCTCGAACCGGGTCTTGGGGTCGGAGATGGTGGGTCTGCCTTCCAGGTCCACGAACCCCGGTTCGCCTTTCGCGACGAGCCGCTGGTGCCCCAGCAGCAACGCGGTGCTCCGGCGGAACCACGGCTCGAACTCCGGATCGAGGGCAAAGGGATCCAGTAGGGGTCGAGTCTCCGGCGTGTTATGCTCCGTGCCATTGAAGACGGGCCACCACCGCCGCTGCGCGGTGAAAACAATCTCCGCCAGGCGCTCGCGCGTATTGCGGGTGGGAATAACCTCCACGGCGTAAAAGCCCATGGCTTCCAACCTGTCCAGGAGCGCCTCGATATTCTGCTCGCCGGCGAGAACCGGGTTTCCCAGAACGGGGTAGGTCGGAATCGACCCGAAGGCCAGGAAGATCCTGCGAAGCTCGGCCACGGAAACAAAAGCATCCGCATCTTCGGGCACGTAGCACGGAGCTCCCGCCTTGAGCAGCTTTGCCCGGAGGAAAATTTGCAGCGTGGCATCGTCGCCGCCTGCCGGGGGAGCCGTGCCACAACAAGCGGTTATGATTTCGGCGAGGGGCTTTCCCTGCTTCGTGGCCAGTGCGCGCAACCGCCGGAGCACGGCGTAGGCCACGTGCCGCTCCGTGGCATTCCCGCGCGGGGTCAGCGCCACCACATCCTCCCAGGTGGGGCCGTCCGCACCCAGGCGGTCCCGGAAAAGCTTGTCGACCTTCCCGGTGATTTCACGGTTGCGGCGCTCCAGGGCCGCCCGCATGCGGGCGAGGTTCTGCATTTCGGGTGAAGATTCCGGGGGAATCCTGGTCACGCCTTTGCCGCACAGGTAGATGCGGCCGGGGTTGTCGGGATCGTTCAGTTTAAGCCCGGCTTCCGCCGCGTCACGGTCCATGGCCACGGCCTCGAGGGAGAATGTAGCGGCAATGCCCGCCACTTCGCAGGCGCGGCGAAACTCCTCGTGCCCGGCCACCGTGTAATGATCGTTGATTCCCAGAACCGCGAGCCCTTCCCGCGCCGCCTGCCATACCGCTTCCGTCGGCGAGCGAAAGACGCTGAACGACTCGCTGGTATGGATGTGGCCATTGGTGCCGCGGTGCGGCCGCGGGCCGAGTTGCGCGCACAGTTGGCCGAGGGCGGCGATGCGCTGTTCGAGCGTACCTTGGTAAAGCTCCGCCTCGAGTTCCTTCGTTTGTTCTATCGTTGGGTTATTCATCGAACCATCACCTGTCCCGAGTCCACCACCAGCGTTTGGCCCGTGATGCACCGAGCCGCGTCGGAGCAGAGGAAAACCGCCGCCGCGGCCACGTCGGAGCGTTTGATGTCGCGCTTGAGGGCAGTCAAATTCACATAGTAGGGGATCACTTCCTCAGGCTTGATCCCCTTTTTGCGGGCAGCGGTTTTGATATACTCCGGGTTCCAGATTTTCGATCCTTCGAAGACATTGCCCGGGGCCAGGGCGTTGACGCGGATGCCGTCCCCTCCTAGTTCCAGCGCCCAGCCGCGCATCAGGTGCAACTCTCCGGCCTTCGTGGCGTTGTAGGCGGAGTTGGCCTTTGAGGCGTCAAGACCGCTTTTGGATGAGAGGATGATCATCGCCCCGCCGTCCCCCTGGGCGCGCATGATCCGTGCCGCCTCCCGCGCCACCAGGAAATAGCCCGTCAGGTTGATCTCGAGCGACAGCCGCCACAATTTCACCGGCATGTCGACCAACTCGTAGGCGGGCGCAATCCCCGCCGCGCACACCGCGATATCAACCCTTCCCCAATGGCGCAGCACTTGGTCAAAGGCCGTGGCGACGGCTGCTTCGTCAGTGACGTCCATGTGTACGGGAAAGGCGCGGGCGGGAGCGGCCGAATGGGCAGCCGCTTCTTTTGCGCCGGCGTCATCAACGTCGCAGAAGGCCACCGCGGCTCCGGCCTCGACCATTCCCTGCGCGATGCCACAACCCAGACCCGAGGCCGCCCCCGTCACCACCGCAACCTTGCCGGCCAAGGCTTCCGTGGCCGTGCCCAGGAGCGCCGAACGATAGTGTTCCGCCTCCCAGTTGATGATGAAGGCGGCGGACGCAGGGGCCAGGTTGTGGGCGCCACCGCGTCCCGATGCCAGATGGGTGATTCCCGCGGCGGCCACGGCCAGCGACTCCGCCGCATCCAGCTTCTTGGCATCATCGGCCACGAGAAACGTCCCCACCTCCCGAACCACCGCGACGCGCGGCGGAGCCTTCTCCACGAAGGCGGCTTTCAGTTTCGCCGGCAAGTCCTCCAGGGATTCGGCCAGAATCGCGTGGGCGCCGGTATAGACGATGTGGTCCGGGCTCAGTGATCCCGCCGCCAATATTTCCGCTCGCTCATCACACGCCACACTGGCCAGTTCGGCATTGTCCGTTAACCGGGCGAACGGGGCGTTCCCCTTCACTTCCCGCCAGCCCTGGCGGATCGAGACCATGGCCTTGCGCAAAGCCCGGGAATCCAGGTCCGGAGGAGCGCGAAGCGGCTTAACTCTCGCCTCAAAATACCGCTCGCACCGGCTCACCCATTCCGCATGGAGCGCCACGCAGGCTTGCGCCTCCGGAGCGGACACCAGCAGGCCGTGGTTCTCCATGAAAAGGACCACAGGCGGGCGGCCATGGGCATGCTGATAGGCCTCAGCCAACGACTTGACCGTATGAGCCAGGACCCAGCCGGGATCGGTGTAGGGCACCCAGAGCGGCGGGGGTTCGCCCGGGAGGGTGATCTCCTCCAAGGCCTTCAACCCGGGTCCACAATTCAGGGCATTGGCGGCCACCGGATGGGTGTGAATGACGAACTTGCCGAGCATGGCGTGCAGCGCCGTTTCAACGGAAGGTCGCCCCGTGCCGCCCACAACGGCGGACGAAAAATGCTGAAGCACGCGAGCCTCGCGCGCGTCGGTTTCAAGCTGAGCCAGATCCTTCCGCTCAAAAATGCTCAGCACCGCCGCGATGTCCACTTCCACCCAGCCCGCCGACTCGCTCATCGCGGTCAAGGCCGTGCCACTGGCCTTGATGGCCATGGTTCGTCCGTCGGGCGACTTCACCGAGGTGTTTCCGCCGCCCACTTGTACGTAGTCGGCTCTCGTGCCGACGGCGCGGGAGATCTCGATAAGCTGCCCCAGGGATTGTTTATCCATTGTGTGTGTCGCTATTCGCAATTAATGACGGTCTTGATTCCTTGACCCGCCTCGATTACCGCGTAGGCCTTTACCATATCCTGCAAGTTAAACCGGTGAGTGAGGAAGCGCTCCCAAGGCAAGTCGTCGCGAGAGACCATGGCCAGGGCTTGGTGGTAATGCTGGAGGTTAGAAGCAAAGCATCCAAAGACGGAAATCTCGTTGTAGTGGATAAGATTGCTGTCCAGCGGCAGAATGGGGTCGTCCTTGGGTATACCCGCAAAAAACGAAACCCGACCTTTCTTTCTGACCAACTTCAGCGCATCCGCCTGCGCCGCTTTCACCGAACAGGCGGTGATGGCGACATCGAATTTCTCCCCGTCCCCCGCCGCCAGAATCTTATTCACCGCGTCGCCCCCCGAGGTGTTCACGGTTAAGGCGAGCCCAAACTCCGTCACATAATCCAGCCTTTCCTGAGAAACATCGGCCACGATGATCGGAGTGCAGCCCCGCGTCTTCAGGCTGCTCGCGTGCATGATGCCGATCGGCCCGGCCCCGAAAATGACGGCGCGATCGCCAGGCCGGGGAGATAAGTACTCCTGGCCGTTCAAAACGCAGGAAAGAGGTTCAACCAGCGCGGCGCGCTCCACCGACATGGAGTTGGGAATGGGAATAACGTTGCCTTGCGCCACCGCGGCCGCCGGAATCTTGACGTACTCGGCGAAGCCTCCGGCATAGTCGTAGCCTATGGCGGTAAAAGAATCACAGAGATTATATTGTTTGCGCCGGCAGTAGATGCACTTCCCGCACCCCACCACCGTCGCCACCACCGCCCTTTGGCCAAGTTGGAGTCCCTGGTCCACGCCCGGGCCGATCTCATCAACGGTTCCCACAATCTCGTGGCCGGTGATGGCCGGCGGCACCACGTTCTTCTGCCCGTGGGTGAATATGCGCTTGTCGGTCCCGCACACCGAACAGCGCTGCACCCGCAGGACAACCTCTCCGGGCCCCGCCGTGGGTCTGGGGACATCCTCGATTCGCACGTCTCTTACCCCATGGAAAACTGCGGCTTTCATTAAAGTACTCATGTAACTCAAGCCTCCTCCGGCTGGTATCCAGATTTGCAACTCGCCAAGCGCACTCGGGAAGATGTTCTGTGCCCCATGCCCCTCAGGGGTGTCAGGCGAGACAGGTACAAAGGGATCGCGTCGGGTCGACAAAATCTCGGGTCCACTAACACTACGCAGAAGCGCTCCACGCAAAGAGGCAAGTATATATGCAATGTCAGGCCAATTCAACTTCCCGCGCGCGGTGGTGGGGGTGTCATTTGGCGTGCCACGGCCATCTTGGCCGTGACCATTCACGGGCGGGACGCCCGTGCCACTTCCAAATGACACCACTACCCGCGCGGTGGTGGGGGTGCAGTTTGACGTAGAGGCGGCTTTACGCCGCCCTGTGGCGAGGTAAACTCGCCGCTACAGTTTCAAACTGCGCCACTACCGCCCCGTCGCCTCGCTTGAGCTAAAATTCTGAATTCTGAATTGCGAAACATCTGCGGCGGCTGGAGCCCGATTCCACGTTAGCCAATTCCTGCCGGCAGGAATTGGGGTGAGCATTCGACGCCTTTATCTGCGATTTTTCCTCGCCGGCAGGAAATCTTTCTAGACTACGGCATGGTGAATGCTAGGCTCTTGGATGGACACTGGCTGCGGGGTGGAAACGCGCAGTAGGGCGGGGAGCCAGGGGTTGGGTGCCAGGGGCCAGGTGCTGGTGGCGGGATTCGTTGCCGAGGGGGAGGACGCAAAGGAAGCAGCTCCCATAAGCGTCAGATGAGGGATTTCAATGATGGGGAGTGAGGTATAAAGCCGAGGGATAAAGAGGTAAGAAAGTTTTCCTCAGAATATGTTTATGAAAACAAATGCAGTTAGCAAAACTTCCCATGGCTTGTGGAAATCATCAACCTATTGAAACTAAACCGTTTACAGTTTCGGGTTGGCGCGGGGCTCGAAAAAGGGGGCCCCAAGTTATGAAGGTAAGTCAGCAGAAGTTATTGAAAACAAATGAAGAAAAAATGTCCGCTTTCAGGCCTGAGCAGATGTTTATGAAAACAAATGAGTTAAAGATATCCTCAGAATATGTTATTGAAAAATAACGTAGTTACATGTTTCAGTGATTGCAGCCGAATGTAGGCAACTAATGGATAGAGATTCCGGTTAGAATGGGCAGCGCATGGACGCGGCGTTGCCTGGCAACGCTTGCGAGTTTACATCCAAGGAGAGCTACTTTGAAACGTGCCACCGTTTTCTTTGTGGGATGCTTGATTCTCTGCCTGCCTTCGCTCGATGCCCAAACCAACAAGAAGCTCTTAACGCTCCAGGAGGTCATTCATCCCGACAGCGTCGTAGCCCCTGGAATCGCCGCGCTCCGTTGGCGCCCGGGGGGCAAACAATTGACCTTTGTCCGTCCGGCGCCAGGGAAAGGAGGCGTCTCGACGCTTTGCGCCTACGATTTGGAGAGCCACGCCGAGACCGTCCTCTTCCATCCGGGGGAAGATCGGAAAAAGCTGAATCTCAATTCCTACCAGTGGTCTCCTCGCGGTGACGCGGTCCTTCTGGAGGGGGAAAACGATCTGTGGTTGCTCGATCCCCAAACTGCTGGCGTGCGTCGGCTGACCCAGGATGGCGAGGAGAAAGAGGTCCCGACTTTTTCTCCGGCCGGCGACCGGATTGCCTTCGTTAAAAAGCACGATCTCTACGTGCTGGACGTGCCGAGCGGCGGGGTGCGGCAACTCACCCACGACGGGAGCGACACGGTCTACAATGGCCGGCTCGATTGGGTTTATGAGGAGGAGCTTGCCAACCGCTCGACGGCGCGCGCCTACGAGTGGTCGCCGGACGGCAAGCGCATCGCCTACTTGCGGCTCGACGATGGCCCCGTCCCCGATTATCCCATCACCAACTACCTTGCCACCCATGTGAGCCTGGAGCACGAGCGCTTTCCACAGTCTGGCGATCCCAACCCTCTCGCCTCCCTGCACGTGGTAGCGGTGGATGATCCCTCCGTGCCACCCGCCGAGATCTCTCTGGACGCCAAGCAGGTGGAGTACTTCGGCCCCACTTTTATATGGACGCCGGATGGCGCGGCGCTCTGCTTCCTGGCGTTGAATCGCGCCCAAACCGACGCGGCCGTACACCGCTGGGAGCCGCGCTCGGGGAACGACCGGGTGCTGTTCGTGGAACACGACCCTTACTGGGTGAACTCCCTCGAGCCGCCGCACTTTTTGAAAGGCGGGCGCGAGTTCCTATGGGTTTCCGAGCGCGACGGCTGGCAGCACGTCTACCTCTACACGGCCGAGGGAAAGCTCGAGCGGCAGATCACCCGCGGCGCGTGGATGCTGGACCGGCCGGTCTTTCAGGATGCGCCCCTTTTCCAGTTGGACGCGCAGGAAAACTGGCTTTATTTTGCCGCTACCAACCCCGACCCTCGCGAGCGGCAACTTTATCGCATCCACCTGGATGGCAGCGGTATGGAGCGAATCACTCCCGAGCCGGGCTCGCACACACTCGACCTCGCGCCGGACGGCCGCTTCCTGGTCGATCACTTCTCGAGTCCCGATACGCCGACGGCAGCCCGCCTCTTGAATTCCAACGGGACGCTGGTGGCCACGGTCGATGCCCCCGCCAGCCACCTTGCGGAATACGCCTTGGGCGCGCGCGAGTATCTGGAACTGAAAGCCCCGGACGGCGCCACGCTGTATGCCCAACTGCTGAAGCCCGCTGACTTTGACCCCCAGCGGAAGTATCCGGTGATCGTCGATGTCTACGGCGGGCCGCACGTGCAGCTTGTGGAGAAGCGCTGGGATGGCGGCAGCCTCTATGAGCGGCTCCTGACCCAGAACGGATTTCTGGTGTGGACGCTCGACAATCGCGGCTCCTGGGGACGCGGCCATGCGTGGGAATCCGTTATATTTGAAAACATGGGGAAGCACGAACTGGAAGATCAACTGGCGGGCGTCGAATACCTGAAGTCGCTGCCCTACGTGGATGGCTCGCGCCTCGGCATTCGCGGATGGTCCTATGGCGGGTACATGACCCTCTACGCGCTCACGCACGCGTCGGAGGTTTTCAAGTGCGGCTCGGCGGGAGCGCCGGTCACCGATTGGAAGTTCTACGACAGCATCTATACCGAGCGCTACATGCGCACGCCCAGCGATAATCCAGCGGGCTATAAATCCAGTTCCCCGCTGGAGGCCGCTGCCAACCTCAAGGCCCAACTGCTGATCATCCACGGAACGTCGGATGACAACGTACACATGCAAAACACCATCAACTTCCTGGACGCCCTCATCAGCGCCGGCAAGCCCTACCAGTTCCACATGCAGCCCGGGCAGAAGCACGGCTTCCAGGGAGATGCGCCACGAATTTACGTCGACCAGCGGATTTTGGATTTCTTCAAAGGGAACCTGTGAGAAGTGGGAAATAAGAAGTCAGGAGTCAGGAGCCAGGAGTCAGGAGTGAGGGACGAATGTCAAGCGCAGAGAGCCGACTCACCAGGATCGGGGTTTTTTACGACGGCAACTATTTCTTCCATGTCAGCAACTACTACCACTATAACCACGCGCGAAGGGCTCGGATCAGTGTTTCGGGTCTGCACGAGTTTATTCGGGATCAGGTTTCGAAAAGCGAAGGCTGCGAGCTGAAATATTGCCGGGTCATTGACGCGCACTACTTCCGCGGCCGGCCGAAAGCTCAAGAAGCGGAACAGCGCGGTATATTGGCTCGGGAGCGCCTCTTTGATGACATCCTCGTTCGGGAGGGCGTGGTCACCCACTATCTGCCCATGGGCCCCGACGGCGAGAAAGGCATTGACGTGTGGCTCGCCCTGGAAGCCTACGAGCTGGCCGTCAATAAGCGGTTTGACGTCATCGTGTTGGTCGTTTGCGACGGAGATTTTCTGCCTCTGGTGCGCAAACTCAACACGCTGGGAACACGGGTGATGCTGTTAGCCTGGGATTTCAAGTGGGTGGACCAGAACAATCAGGAACGGGAGACGCGCACGGCCCAGACTCTCCTGGACGAAGTCACCTATCTGGTGAAGATGCACAAGCTCATTGATGACTGTCCCCCGGGCGAAAATTCCGTCATGAACGGCATTTTCATGCCGAGCAAGGAATTGAGGGATGCGGTGGCGGCGCGAGCGAGCGGTTCCCTTGGCGTTCCGGCCTCGGCAAGCACTGCGGCGGGGGCGGAGGAGGAGCACAGCGGAACGATCTTTAGCCTCAAGGAAGGCTTCGGGTTTATCAGTCCCGCGAGCGGAAGTCAGAATATCTTCTTTCACTATTCGGCGGTGATGAACGCGGATTTCAGCGAATTGAAGACCGGGGACCGCGTTCGCTATGAACACGGCCAAAATGAGAAAGGCGTGTGCGCCATCAAGATTCAAGTCGTCTAATGGTAGCGGATCTGAATTTTGGCGTGGAGAGGAATCAGGGTGAAGTCAAATTCTTCCAACCCCTCATCCTTTTCGGTGATGACCAGAAGGTATTTCCCAATCTTGGCGATCAGGCCGGTGGACGTGATCTTGGAGCCCACGAAGGTGTTGCCTTGACGCATGGCCTCAAAGTCGGGGAGCTTCCCGCGCGTCGTGCTATGTGCATCTTCCCAATCGACTTCTCCCGGACGAAATCGAACACCGTGAATCATGATACCCTTTGCCCTACCCATGACCGCTCCATTATATTTGATGCTGGATGGGCCAGCGCGTCGCGCCAGCCCAATCCTACAAGGCTACCGACCATTTCGGCCGGTTGCAAGGCTTATCTTTAGTTGGTTTTGGGCTGGTCCTCCTGCAATCGGACGAAAAGGCTCATAATCCCATGACAACAAGTCACTTGGATGGTTTATTTCAGGCGGCAACCGTGTGCACGATCCGAAGATTGTCCTGGTGCCGCCCCCAGGGGAGGCGGCAAGAGGGCGGCGCAACAGGGGCTTATGATAGCTTATAATGGCCTGTCAACCCTTCAAATGTGCGCTCACTGGACGTGCTAAACATGCTCCCATCAGACCTTCCCATGGTGCTCGGTGTCGATGTCGGAACCGGCGGGGTTCGCTCCCTGGCCGCAACGGCGGAGGGGGATGTTCTCGCGGAAGCTCACGCGGCGCTTTCCGACCTGCCCGCCGCCGGGTCGGCGCACGAGCAGGACCCCAGCGCGTGGTGGCGCGCCGTCTGCCACACGATGAAGGATCTGCGGGAAAGCCTGGGAGCCGGCCGGCCCTGGGATCGCATCGCAGGGATTGCCGTAACCTCGACCTCGGGTTCTCTGGTCCTGGCGGATGCGCAGGGCGAACCGGTTCGGCCGGCGATGCTTTACGATGATGGGCGCGCCGGAGCCGTCGCCGGCGAACTGAACCGCAGGCTTCCCGCCGGGCACGCGCCCGTCAATGCATCTTTCTCGCTCGCCAAGGCTCTTTGGGTGCGGCAAGAGGAACCGTCTGCCTGGGAGCGCGCGGCAAACATTCTGCATCCCGCCGATTGGTTGACCGCCAAGCTTACCGGGCAGTGGGGAGTTGGCGATTACTCTAACGCGCTCAAACTCGGCTACGACCAGGAGAAAAGCGCGTGGAACGCGGCGGTCGGCCTTGCCGATATTCCTGCCTCGATGCTCCCCAGGGTTGTCGCGCCGGGGGATCAGGTGGGAACGGTCTCCGCACGCGCCAGTGGGGAAACCGGACTGACCGCAGGCGTGCCCGTGCTTGCCGGGGCCTCCGACGGCATGGCGAGTCTCATCGCCTCCGGGGCGAGCGAAGCAGGCCATGCCAACACGACACTGGGAACCACTCTCGTTTGGAAAGTCTTATCGCCCACCAAGCCTCGGCTGGGACCGGGAATGTACTGCCACCATCTGCCCGGCAATTTGTGGGCTCCGGGGGCGGCCAGCAACACCGGGCCCGGTAGCCTTCAGTTCGATGAACCAGGCGTCACTGCGGCGGAAATGGATCGGCGCGCGGCCCCACATTTGCCGACCTCGGTGCAGTGCTATCTTCTCCGGGCGCGCGGGGAACGCTTCCCCTTTTCCAATCCCCAGGCCAAGTCATTTTTCGAGGGGCGCCCGGCTTCCCCGAGCGAAGGGTACGCCGCGCAACTGCAATCCCTGGCGTGCGTGGAGCGATGGGGCTACGAGCGGCTGGAGGCCTGTGGAGTGAGCATGGGGAACGAGGTATTTTCTGCCGGAAGCGCCGCCGCCAGTCCCGTGCTGTCGCAACTTCGCGCCAACCTCATGAACCGCACCGTGGTGCGTTGCGCAAATCCCACGGCATCGTTCGGGGCAGCCATCCTGGCCGCGGGGACAATCCTCTTTGGGGGGAACTTGGCCGTAGCCATCCGCAGCATGACCCGCATCCTGGAGACCCACTCGCCGGAGCCTGAAGCCGTCGAGAAGTTCGAAGAGGCCTACCGACTTTTTCGCGCCGCATGCGCCCGCCGAGGTTTTGAATGACCCCCTGCGGTTCACTTAACATGCTTCACCCAGGGCGATCAATAGGTTGCTCTTCCGCCGGAAATGTCATAGCACTGACCGGTGGTGAACGACGCCTCCCGCGAAACCAGGAAGTGTACGAGCGCAGCGATTTCTTCGATGGTGCCGGTGCGGCCCATGGGGATGCGGCTCACCATGTATTGAACGGTTTCCTTGGCGATGCCGTCCAGAATTTTGGTTCGGATCACGGCCGGGGAAATGGCATTGACGGTGATATTGCCTTTGCCCGCCACTTCCTTGGCCAGCGCCTTGGTCAAGCCGATGACGCCGGCCTTGGTGCTGGAATAGGGAATCAGCGTGGGATTCCCTTCCTTGCCGGCGATGGAAGCGACGTTCAGGATTCGCCCGTAGCCTTGGGCCAGCATCCCGGGAATCACCGCACGGCAGGCGAGGAACACGCCCTTGAGGTTGACGGCGTAGACCTGGTCCAGGTCGCTTTCCTCGAGCTCCCAAAGGGGCAGCGTCCGTCCGGAAATCCCCGCATTGTTCACCAGGATTTGAATAGGCCCAAGCTGCCGCTCGACCTCTTCCATGGCCTCGCGGACGGAAGGAACTGACCTGACATCGCAGAGCAAACCGATGCCCATCAGCCGCGCCGCAACTTCCTCTGCGGCCGCTTGGTTCGTGTCGAGAATCGCAACGCGCGCGCCGGCCTCAGCCAAGCGCGCAGCGATGCCTTCGCCGATTCCCTGTCCTGCGCCGGTAACCACCGCAACTTGTCCTTGTAAGGAGAAAAAAAGTTGATTCGACATGGCTGATAAGATACACGAATTTCACCCATCGCCGGTAGTGGCTCATTTTGAAGTGCCACGGGCGTCCCGCCCGTGCGCGGTCACGGCCAAGATGGCCGTGGCACAACAGAATGAGACATAACTCAATCGCCCAGGAGATTTAAGATGAAACCCCTTGTGCTCCTTTCCTCCGTCCTGATCGGCCTGTTTCTCATGGTTGCATCGCCGGTTTCCTCCGAGACGGCCAAGCCCCAGCCGCTGACTTTGGCGCTCCAATGTCCGGCAGGAGACTGCCCGCTGCTGAAAGGTGTGCCACACACGGCGGGCATGCGCAGCGGCTTTGTACGATTGAATCCGGGCGAGACCGTGGGATGGCACACGACGGGGAAAAATGAAGAGTCGTTGGTGATCCTCCGCGGGCGCGGAGAAGCACGCCTGGAGGGCCAACCGGCGCGGCCCTTCACTGCCCCGGCTCTGGTTTATATTCCGCCGGCCATGAAGCACAACGTCGCCAACACCAGCAATGGAATCTTGGAGTACGTCTACGTGGTTGCCCCCGCTCAGACTTCACAATAAAGCTCGGCCCCTGCCGCTCTGGATGTGATGCTCGACTGGGCCAAGTAGAATCTAAAATGGGAATCCTGGTTAAATTCGAAAAGTGAGCAATATTGGACAGACTTGCGAATCATTATCGGCTATAGTCGTGTATTCCAGGTACGCTTTGCCTGGGTATCCAAACTACTCGTGCCAGGGAGGAGCAGTCATGCTCATCGTAACCCTGATCCTGACCATATCGACCGGGCTGTTGTTCTTCTATCTCCAGGCATTTTGCCAAAGGCTCTTGCAACGGCAGTTCAGACTGGAATTCTTTCAAGCGATTGCCAACACCAATCGTCTGGAGTTCCCTTCGGTTCGAAAGGCAATCGAGGATTTGGGCTCGCCCCTGGAATACCCACGGCTGACGGTGGCCCTCAAATGTGATTTTCTGGCGCTCACCTACCTCCTCAAGAACGCTGCGAACTTCAATCAGCGTTACAGCCATGAGGATCTCCTTTTGGTCCTTTACTTCAGGTTGGTCTACGCTTCTCTGATGGTGCGCCACTGGTTGAAATGGCGCGAGACGCCGGTCGCCTTGAGGTTGACCACGATCCTCGAATACTTTGCGAATGTGGTGGGAGAGCGCGTGTATACGGTGAGGTTTGAAAGCCTGACGGCTCCCGGCTACCTCCTGAACCTCTGATTACCTCCGAGACTCGTAGCCGCCATCTTGACTTCCTTTGGCCGCCGTTTTACTCTTAGTCTTTCAGGGTCAATAGAAATCAGTTCAGCTCAACTTCAAAATCTCTTTTTGCCCGGAGGCCGCAATGAGTCTCCTCAAGATTGCCAGTGTACCTCCTGCTGCCGTCGCACCAAACGCAAGCGTGTTGGAGGCCGTAGAAATCATGGCCGAGCACGGGGTGGGCGCTGTCGCCGTGCTCGATGACGGCCACTTGCTCGGCATCTTCACGGAGCGTGACGTGATGCTCCGCGTCGTCCTCCGCCATCGCCATCCCAAGGACACTCGCGTAGGCGACGTGATGACTTCTCCCGCCGAGACCATCACCGACGAAAGTCACGAGGAAGATGCGTTGGTCCACATGGTGGAGCGCCACGTCCGCCACCTGCCGATCGTCAACGCCCGCGGCCAACTCACCGGCATGCTCTCCATTCGTAACCTGCTGGAGCATCGCGTCGACGAACTGGCGCGCGAACTCCATTCCCTCGATCAATACCTGTCCAACGACGGTCCGGGCGGCTAACTTCAGCCGGCCTCGCGGTACGCTCTCAGGATGTCGGTGAGGCCTACCACGCCTTCAAGCCTGCCAAAATCCGCGCGGCTGACCACCGGCAGGAGGGGCCACTCGCCCAGGCGGCGCAGGGCTTCGTCAAGCGGCTGGTCGGGGTGAATATAGGGAAGAGCCGCCTCGGAGAGCAGGTCGTCGAGAGGATCCGTCTGGCACATCTGCGGCGCGCAACGGCGCAGTTCATCCTTCTTAATCCCGTGCCACTTGTCTTGACCCTCTTTGACCAGGACAAAGACCTCCGCGGAAGCCTCCGCTCTGGTGAGAGCCACCTGGATGGGATCCTGGGTGTTTAGCACCACTCCCCGATAGGTTCGCATCGCGTCCTCGACGTGCAGCATGGCCTCTTCGCGACGCTCTTCCATGGAAGGCAAGTCCATGCCATCCTGTCGCGAGAGCAGATCAAAAAGCGAGGCCTGCTGATACTGCCGGGAAATCAGATAGGCGATGGTGTTGGAAATCATAACCGGGAGAATGATGGAGTAATTGCCGCTCACTTCCAGCACCATAAACACGGAGGTCAGGGGGACGCGCAGGAATCCCGCGAACAACGTCCCCATGCCGACCAGCGCGTAGGCCCCGACCCCGCCGGTCAGCCAGGGGAAGAAGTGATGTTCGATGCCACCCACCGCGCCGCCCAGCATGGCGCCGATGAAAAGCGTGGGCGCGAACATGCCGCCCGGCGTGCCGCTAACAAAGGAAAGGCTGGTGGAAAGGATTTTGAACGCTGCCAGCAGCGCCAGGATCTGCCAGGTGAACTGGTCGTGCATGGCCTGGTCGATATATTCGTAGCCGGCGCCCATCACCTGCGGGAACCAGATGCCGATGACCCCGATCAGCAATCCCGCCAAGGCGGGCTGTACATATTGCGTCCAACGCGGGAGAGCCTTCAAGCGCGGCCGCGCGTAAGCAATCAGCTTGACGAAGGCCAACGAGGAGACGCCGCCCATTACGCCCAGTGCCGCATAAGCCAGCAACTCTGCGGGATGAACCAAGTGATAGACCGGAATACGAAACAGCGCCTGGTCACCCAGAAACCAGCGCGACACGACCACGCTCGAAACCGCCGACAGCACGATGGCGCCTAACACCCCGGCGGTCCAGTTGCCGATGACTTCTTCGATGACAAACAGGACCGCGGAAATCGGTGCGTTGAAGGCCGCCGCCAGGCCCGCCGCGGCCCCCACGGGCGCGATCAGCCGCACCTTCTCGCGGGAAAGCCGCAGCCTTCGCCCCAGCGCGGAGGCAATCCCCGCGCCCATTTGCAAGGAAGGGTCCTCCGGCCCCAGCGATTGTCCCGTCCCGATCGCACATGCGCAGGTAATAAACTTCCCGATGACCGTATCGAAAGGAATATAGCCGTCGTAGATATAGAGTGCTGCTTTCGTCTGGTTCACACCACTGCCGCGAACGCGGGGAAAGAACCGGATTACCAGGTAAGCCACCACCAACCCGCCGACCGTTGGCACCAGCAGGGAGCGCGTCCAGGGCGGGGCCAGCGCGGAGCCGAAAGCCAGCAGCTTTGTCCAGTCGATGGCGATGCGGAACAGGACTACGGCCAAGCCCGAAAACAGCCCGATGATCACGGCCAGGAGGAGAAAGAGCTGCGTTTGCTTCAGAGTCTCGCCTTCCGGCACCCACCTCAAGCGTTTTCGCACTTCCGCCCAAATGCCGCGCGCCGAAGGCGGATGTTTGTCTGGGGGAACCGGTGGCGTCGCCGGGGGCAACCTCACGGGCGGGTTCCTCCTTGCTCGCGGGCCATCAACAGCAGCGCCAAATCCATGCCCTGCGGCTCACCGCAAGTGTGCGCCGTCGATTGCTCAATCTCGAAGACGGTGTCCATAACCTGGGAAAGCAACTCGGAATCACGGCTGAGGTATCGTTGTTGGGCGCGTGGCTGAAGCTGTACGGCTTGGGCAGATAGTGCTTGGAGCGGATCGCCGCCCGTCGCCTTCAGATCGATTCCTCTTTGCGCCGCGCAGTTTTGCAGGCGCATGAGGGCAGAGTTAAAGTCCAGGACGGCGCGCCTGGCCCGCTCCATGTTATCGAGGCGGCGGTTGAAAGGATCAAGACTCAGGACCGCTTGGGCGGTGTCGAGCATCGCCGCCGCCTGCGCCAGATGCGGGTCTTGCTGCACGGCCCGCGCAAGGTAGCGCTCCGCCAGCGCATAGTTGCCGTTCTGGAAGTAACACTCGCCGGCTCCGGCCAGGGCGGGGGCAAGGTGGGGCTCCTCGCGGAGCGCCTGGCGGAACAGCTTCAAGGCGTCATCGTAGCCCGCAACTCGCAAGAGCAGATTCCCCACCTTGGTCTGCAAGGCGGGATCGTCGGGCAGGTCGGCTGCCAGAGCAATTAATTCCCCGCGCGCGGCATCCTCCTGGCCGGCATCGAGCAAGAATTCCACCAGTTCCAGCCTCGCCGCCCTCCGCCTGAGCACCGGATCGTCCTCCCATTCGCCATAAATCGCGCCATGATAGAACCGCAGCGCGTCGGAGACCGAATGATCGCGCGCCGCCAGCCGCGCCAACTCCAGATTTACGGTGCCGTTCCCGGGTTCGTGCTCCAGCAGGTTCAGCAGATAAGTACGCGCTTCCGAGCCCGCTTCCCGCGATTGCCCCACCGCCATCAGCGCCTGCGCGAGCCGCAACTGATAGCGCTCATTGTCATGCGAGTAAGACAGCGCGGTGCGGAAGTCCGCCAGCGCGGCCTCGGCGCGCCCGGCACGGAGGTCCGCTTCACCCCGGGTGTACCAATCCTCTGCGAACCCCCCTTCCACAGCATGGTAGACCCTCACGGCGAAACCCGTTATGACAAACATGAGAATGAGCAGCACGAATATTATCAACAGAAATGTATCGCGCCGCAGCGACCAGAAGTATCCGCCGTGGCCCGGGCAGAAGGGGCACTGGGTTTGCCCCCACGGGATGTTGCGCCCGCACTGTGGGCATGGCCGCTCAGGTTCCATCCGGTCTTGACCTCACGTGATCAACCCCTGATCTTACTAGGATAACGCAACTCGCACACTTTCAGGATGCAATCGGCGATCCGATATCAGACAAATTGTCTTGAATGCCCTTTTTCGTCGTTTTTGTAATGGCACCCCTTTGAAAAAGATGGTATGGTCAAGCGCGCAGTTTGTTGTGGTAATTTCCGCGCAATCGCAAACACGAGCAGCGCACAGATCACGGCTACAGAATTTGCGAGACGAGGTATTACAGGAGCCGTCGGGTATTCCCGCCGTTGCGAATTCGACAAATTGCCAAAATCACAATAACCAGGTGCTTTCAGTATGAAGGAACAAGGGACGGTAAAGTGGTTCAACGCCGCAAAAGGGTACGGATTCATCCAACGAGAAAGCGGCGAAGATGTATTCGTACATTTCTCAGCCATCCAGGGTGATGGGTATCGCACGCTCGAAGAGGGCGCCCGGGTGAGCTTTGAAGTAAAAAAGGGCCCCAAGGGTTTGCAAGCGGCGAACGTGGAACGTGTCTAAGACCCGCAAGGCGGGGTAGCTCGACTGCTCAGCGGGTTAGAGTTTTCGCTTCTCCGGTTGCTGTCGAATAGTGTGAAGACTCGCCCGCCCGCAGCTATAATCCTCTCTGATGCCAAGCGGACCGCTTCGCATAAGGGCAAAGGGGTAGTTTCCCTTGCTCTGGTTGCTAGGTGTCTGTATACAACAGGGCGATCGCACATCTAATACAATAGAAACCGCCGGCCTGGATTACCTGGGCGGGCATTTGAGGAAAAACTACATGGCTCAGCTCAGTGTGGCGCTGCCGGCCTCTCCGGCCGTTCCCGTCCGCGATCAGTTCAAGCCCATCAAAGCCGCTTTCATCATTGCGATGCACCTGGGCGTCATCGCGGTTTTCTGGCAGACCACCTGGGCGGCAATTGGTATTTGCATCCTGATGCACGCGCTTTTCGGTGGACTGGGGATCTGCGTGGGTTACCACCGCCTGCTCACGCACCGGTCTTTCAAGTGCTCCAAGGCTCTGGAATACGCGCTTGCCTTTCTCGGCACGTTGACCCTGGAAGGCGGCCCCATTGACTGGGTTGCGCACCATCGGCAGCACCACCAATACTCCGACGAAGCGGGTGATCCGCATAGTGCGCGCGATGGCTTTTTTTGGAGCCACGTCCTCTGGATGTTCTGGACCCCCAATGAAAAGGATTGGGAGGAACTCACCGAACGTTATACCCCGGACCTGCTCCGTCAGCCCTTTTATCATTTCCTGAGCCGTTACTACCTGGCACTCTCCAGCGTACTGGCCGTCCTGCTCTACCTGTTGGGTGGCTGGCCATTTGTCGTGTGGGGCATGTGCGTCCGGCTGGTCATCACCTACCACAGCACCTGGCTGGTGAACTCCGCCAGCCACACTTTCGGATACCGGAACTTCGATGTCTCCGACCTCTCCACCAATTGCTGGTGGGTGGCCCTCGTGACCTATGGAGAAGGCTGGCACAACAATCACCACGCCTTCCCCACCTCGGCGCGTCACGGACTTCGCCCTTGGGAAGTCGACCTTTCCTACGGCTTCATCCGCCTGCTGAAATCTGTAGGCTTGGCCTGGGATTTACGCACGCCGCCTGCCGACAAACTCAAATTCGAATCACCCCGCGCTGCCTGAGCACGGCTTCCTAAAGGTGGTGTCCTAATTTGCAGTGTAGCGCCAGCTTCCAGCCGGCATTGAGCCGCCAAGTCCGATCTGCGGACTCCAATGGAGTCCATCGGACTCCAGAAATCGGAGATGGCGGCGCTACGTTAAAGTTAGGACACTACGGCGAAGTCGCGCTAAACTAACCCCGTGAAGAATCGGAAATCGCACCAGGGGAGGGGCGGGCGCAAATCGCGCCGAGCCTTTTTGCAGAGCGCGTTGGGGCTCGGCATGACCCTCACGGCAGGGCCCGCTCATGCCGCAGCCCGGCGGAGCGCCGCGGTGGACAAGCGCAACATGATTCAATGGCAAACGCACGAAGTCGCGAAAATTCCTGAGGGCTACCAGGTGGCGGTGGCAGATGTGAACGGCGACGGCCGCCTGGATATTCTCGCGCTGAGTTCCGACCAGAGCATCGTGGAGTGGTACCAGAACCCCACCTGGAAACCGCGGCCCATCACCACCACAACGCAGAAGAACATCAGCCTGGCACCGTTGTTTCGCCCGGGATACCCGGCGCGAGGACTGGCGCTGGCCAGCGATTTCGCGCTCGACGACAGCACGCATGGCGGCAGCCTTTGGTGGGCCGAGCCTGCCGCGGATGGGGACCGCGAGTGGCGCCTCGGCCCGCTCGGCAAGATTCCCACTTCGCATCGCCTGCGCTGGGCAAACCTGGACGGCAAGGGACGCCTGGGTTTGGTGGACGCGCCGCTGCTGGGCTTCGGCGCCGTGGCGCCGGAATACAAGGCGCCCGCCCCACTCACCTGGTTCGAGATGCCGGAGATCTTTCGTCGTGGTCACGCCTCCGCCAAAGAAGCGCCGCCGCTCGAATGGCCTTCCCACCGGATTGACGATTCCTTGACGGTCGTACATGGCCTGAACGTGCTGGACTGGGATGGCGACGGCCGCGACGAGATCCTGACCGCCAGCTTCGAGGGTGTGCACCTGTTTCACTCCGCCGGTTACGGCGCCGAGCTTACCTGGATACGCACGCGTCTGGGCGAAGGCGATCAGCAGTCAAGACCGAAGCGGGGCGCGAGTGAAATCGGCGTAGGCAAGGTGGCGGGAAAGCGCTTCCTTGCTACCATCGAACCCTGGCACGGTGACCAGGTGGTGGTGTATTCCGAAGCCCCCTCAGGAGTGTTGTGGACGCGGCACGTGATTGACCCCAGCTTCCACGAAGGTCACGCGCTGGCTTGCGCCGATTTGGATGGCGATGGCAACGATGAGATCGTGGCGGGTTTCCGCGGCCCCGGAACCAGCCTGTACGTTTACTACGCCGCCGACGCATCGGGACTAAATTGGGAGCGGCAACTGCTCGATACCGAAATGGCGACTTCCGGCTTAGCCATCGCCGATGTAAACGGCGACGGCCGCAAGGACGTGGTGGCCATCGGCTCCTCGAGCGGAAATGTGAAGTGGTACGAGAATCACGCGCGGTAACTTGGGATGGGGGACAGTGGGCTAGGGGTTCCACGGGGTGTCTGGCGTTTACCGCCTATTGTCTAACTTGCCCCCCGGAATTTTGCTTGACAATGCATGATAACCCCTGATAAGACCACACAATCTGATAAAGCCATTTAGGGACCGGTAATATTCCCCAAACCACGGCGACATGTAAGCCGGCCAAGGCTGGCGAGGCAGGCAGGACAAAATGTCGAGCAGGCTGAAGGTCCAGTCGGCCAGCCGAGGTACTGCTTTTCCACCGCACCGCGCGTTAGGGCGGTGCGGTGGAAATGCAGGAATCGAACCTCGATCAGCCCCGCTCCTCTGAATCCTGGGCGAGTTGCATGAAAAAGCCTAAGAGCTTATCCGTAAATAAGTCTTGAACTCGCGGGGAGATTGAGGCAAGATAATGGCCCAAGATGCCACAGATAAAATCTTGGGAAGTTTCCGACGAGTTTTGGACGAAGGTTGAGCCCCTGATACCGATCCGACGGCGTTCCGCGAGGCGCAAGTATCAACGCCGACCGGGAGGCGGGCGGAAGCCGATGCCGCCGCGCCGGGTCTTCGCCGCGATCGTGTATGTGCTGCGCACCGGATGTCAGTGGAAAGCCCTGCCGAAGGAATTGGGGAGCGCCAGTGCGATCCATCTGCATTTTCAGCAATGGCACCGGGCGGGTTTCTTCGTGGCGTTGTGGCGGGCGGGATTGGCGGAGTACGACGAGATGGAGGGCATTGCCTGGGATTGGCAGAGCGTGGACGGGGCCATGGTGAAAGCTCCCTTGGCGATCGAGTGCGTGGGGGCCAACCCCACGGATCGGGGAAAAAAAAGGGCGCAAACGCAGTTTGTTAGTCGACGGGCGTGGCGTCCCGCTGTCGCTCGTCGCGAGCGGGGCCAACGTGCATGACGTGAAGCTCCTGGCGGCGACGCTCGACCAAGTGATCCGAGCCCGACCGGCACCCCGTGCGAAAGCACCCCAGCACCTCTGCGCCGATGCGGGGTACAAGGGAGCGACCGCCCGGCAAGCGGTGGAGAATCGTCACTATCGGCCCCACATCAAACAACGCCGAGAAGAAGCGGATGCGAAGCGCAAGCGGCCCGGGTACAAGGCGCGGCGCTGGGTGGTGGAGCGAACCCACTCTTGGCTCAACCGCTTTCGCAAGCTGTTAGTGAGCTTTGAAAAGACCGAGGAAGGCTACGTCGCTCTGTTGGCCTTGGCTGCGGCCATGATCTGTTGGCGCCAGACAATTATTATTTACGGATAAGCTCTAAGTTCTGCAACCGCCGAGCCCGGGAAGTTACCCAGGGCGAGGTTACAAACGTCACCAGAAGAATTTCAACCCCAACTGAATGATCCGCCCGGCGTTGGCGCCCTGAATAGTTCCAAAGGCGGCGCCGTCGAGTACACCGGTATCCGGGTTGTTGAAGTTGACCTGATTAAAGACATTGAAGAACTCCCCGCGGAATTCGACCTTATAACGCTCCTTGAAAGCAATGTCTCGCAGGAGGGCGAAGTCCGTGCTGCTCAAGGCCGGCCCGGAGAGGATATTTCGACCCACGGGCGAGAAGGTCCCCAGCTTGCTGTATTGGACCCCAAAGGGTGTGCAGTTCTGGCTCTCAATAGTCTGCAAAGAAGTGTACGAGCAGTTGGGGGCCACGAAGGCGTTGGTGTTGAAGAACTGACTGACCATCGCGCCGCGGCTGGGGTGGCTCATGGCAATGGCCTGGCCGGAGGGGAAAGCATGTTGCGGCGCATTCATCCCGTCTACCGCCACGTCCAGACCGCTGTTGTTGAAGCTCATGGGGCTGCCGCTTTGGATGGTGGTGATGCCGCTGAAGCTCCAGCCTCCCAGCAGCTCATTCTTCCAACGATCGCTGAAATGCACCGGCGGGGCCCAAAGCCAACTGGCCACGAAGGCGTGGCGGCGATCGAAGTTGGCGCGCCCGCGGATACTGCTCAAATGGTAGGGGTCGGAAACGCATCCGCAGGCCTCGCAGATCGCCGAGCACATATCGAGGGCTTTGGCGAGGGTGTAGGACGACGTCACCGACAACCCCCGGCTCATCCGGTGGGTCATCTGAATCTGGAAGCTATGGTACCAACTGCGGAAGTCGTTGCCCAGCGTCCAACTGAGGGGGCCGAGAATCCCCGGCTCGAACAACGCCCGGGCATTGTCATTGGAGGGATTGGAAACCGTGTTCTCGCCGTTAATCGAGGGGTCATAAAACGTTCCGGGGGTGAAGACCGCCGGGTTGAAGTTTCGCAGGTTGTTCAGCTTGGTTCCGATATTTCCAACATAGGCAACCTCCAGCATGTTAGACGGGGTGAGCTGCCGCTGGATCGACAGATTCCAGGCCTGGGTATAAGGGGTGCGCAATCCGCCATCGATGAAGAAACCAAATACCGGCAGTGGGAACAGCGGGCAATTGACGCCCGGAGAAGCGGGAACCGGCACGCAGCCAAACTTGCCCGTCAGCACGGTGGGTGGGGCGGTGGTGCCGGTGGAACCAAACGGATCGGTCCAGTTGCCGTTGTAGATGTTAACCACTCCGGAGTATGGCGCGTTCTGTTGGGCTTCCGAGTCGGCGTTGATCTGATTAAAGAAAACGCCGTAGCCTCCCCGGACGCTGGTCTTCCCGTCGCCGAAGACGTCCCAGGCAAAACCTACCCGCGGCGCCAGGCTATGCCATTCGGGGGGGACAATGGTTCTGGGGATGCCCGGGTCTCCCGGGAAAACGAAGCCCGGAGGGGCATCAGGGTGGACCACAGACTGCTTGCCGAATTTGATGGTATCAATGCGGTTGTGTTTATCATACCAGAACAAGTTGGGCTCCCAGCGCGTACCGTAGGTCAAGGTCAAGCGCGGGGTCACCTTGAACCGGTCCTGAATAAAAAGGCTAGGCGCGGTGGTGACGTCGTCATTGTCGGCGAGCCCAAAAGAAACCCCCAGCGTGCTGAATGCGCCGAGAAGGTAATCGGCAAACGCATCGTTGGAGCGGGAGCCCGAGAAGTTGAATCCCGGGGGCCCGATAAAGCGCTGGAGGAAGTGCATCTTCAGCACCTCACCGCCCATTTTGATTTCATGGCGGCCGTGGATCCAGGTGAGCGTATCCCGGACTTGAAAGTTATTGTTCTTGAAGAGGTTGAAGCCGTTGCCCTGAAGATTGAAGCTCCCGCTGACGGCTATTCCGGTCGCGCCGTTGGGAGAATACTGCGGCATATTGATCCCCTCGGAGGTGGGGACGTCTGTGCGCGTATCGTGATAGGTCGAGGAGGTCCGCAGAAAGGCGACCACGACTTGATTCACCAGGTCCGGCCGAAACGTGTACGTGTCGTTTAAGGCGATACTGTCCGTTTCCGCGGGGGTTATCGCGCTGTCGTAGCCGGCGATGTTGGACCCCCCGCAGCACGGGAAAGCCGTACTCCCTTGATTGTGATCCACAAAAACATGTCCGAATATGGAGTGTTTCGAGCTCAGGTTCAAATCGATGCGCCCCAGATACATGGCGTCATTGACCGGACTGGAACCCAGAGACACGACGCTTCCCGAGGGGCTTTCCGGCACATACTTGAGGAAATTCTGGGAAGGCGTGGTGATGCAACTCGGATCGATGATGTTGTTCGCCACGCAGGGGGTGCCGGTGGGGGTCGTGAACGCCAAGCCGGTATTGGGGTTCACGGGATTGGACAAAACGATCCCCGCCGACAGCAGGTCCGTGAAATCACCCGTCCGTTCCGCCGCCGAGGGCACCAACGTTTGGTTCGCGACGCCCTCCGGGCGGTTGCGCAAGTCCTGGTAGGAACCGAAGAAGTAGGCCTTGTCCTTTTTAATCGGCCCTCCCACCGCCCCACCGAATTGGTTTTCTTTGATGGTCGGTTTCTTTTGACCCGCCAGGTTGGTGAAGAAGTTGGCGGCATTGAAGTCATCATTGCGGACAAATTCCCAAACATCACCGTGCAGGCTATTCGTTCCCGCCCGTGCTACCACCATCGCCTGGGAGCCGGAGTTGCGCCCGTATTCGGCATCGAAATTAGAGGTCAGAAGCCGGAATTCCTGCACCGCATCGGGAGGCGGGTAGTTCATTCCCGTATTGCGCGAGGGGTTGTTAAAAAACGACCCGTCGAAGGTATAGAGGTTCATGTTCTGGCGGCCGCCGTTGCTGTTCATCATGGGCCCGCCCCGCGCACTCGACAGGGATTCGGGGGCGTACACGCTCACCACGCCGGGAACGAGTTCCGCCAGGCTCATGACATTGCGTCCGTTGAGTGGCAGGTCCACGATGCGGCGATCATCCACCAGACCGGAAACGGTTCCGGAAGTCGTGTCCACCAGCGGCGCCTGACCCGTGACGCTGACCCCTTGCGTCATCGTTCCCACCGTCAAGGTGGCGTCAACACGCAGATTTTGTCCGACCGAGAGGGCCAGGCCCGTCTGCACGCTGCGCTCAAAGCCCTCTTTCTCAACGGTCAGCGTGTATTCCCCGGGGTCCAGGGCCGGGAAATTATAGAAGCCCTCACCGTTGGTTTCCGCGGGGTAGGACGTGCCGTGCTGCACGTGGGTTGCGGTCACTTTGGCTTGCGGAACCAGCGCACCACTGGTGTCTTTAACGTACCCGGTCATGGTGCCCGTGGCCTGAGCCCGCACGCTTACCGGTGCAAGCATAATGACAGTCACCAGTCCCGCTCCTACAATCAAGTTCGAAAGCCGTTGCCTGATCTTCTCCATTTGATCCTCCCGATACCCGCGAATCGCCTGCGCAACATGCCTAAAATAAAGACTTCTTGTCCCTAAAATATCCCAGTAAGGGGTATCCCAGGGGCTCACAAAAGCCCAGCTCACTTGGTTGTAGGAAGAATTTCGCCCTATGGTCGATCTATTTCAGTCTTTTTGACCACCTGATTCTATTTCGTTATCCTGCCCGCGTCAAGCACGAATTTTATTTTACGTACGCGGCTTCAGAAGTTCGTGCACGTATTCCGGGCTCTCCTGCCTCGTCAGCGCTCCAGAACGTCCTTGAAGGCGTTGAGCGTGACTTTCTTGGGCTCGCGGTCGAGAATAAAGTCGACCTTGCGGGTGGAATTCCCGATCACGGCGACCTGACCCAAACGCATCATGCCGTTGCCAAAATCGGCGAAGACCGGCACAAACATCACGAACGTACCGTCTACTTCGCTCTGAGTGATTTCCGTGTGCACCCGGATTTGGCTTTTGCCCGAAGGTTCTACTTGGTAGTTGAATTGGTAGCGCGGGACCTGCGTGCCGTAGACCCATTCGCGGAAGAACCAGTCCAAGCGCCCGTTCTGCTGAAGGTCCAGGTTCTTCGGCAGGTGTTTGTCGACGATGGCCTTGAACGACTCGGTGGAGGCAGGTGCGTCGCGGTGACTCTCCACGAAATCGTGCATCATGTCGACAAAAGCCTGGTCGCGATTGCCCGTGCCCTGGTCGGCGTACATCAGTGACCGCAGCATCAGCAGAACGTACGCGCCCTTGGAATAGGTGTCGCCCTGATAGGCCGAGAGCGAACGCGGAGAAACGAGCCGCCGTCCGAGCCACAGGGGGCCGGCCTCGTTCGGCGACACGCCGAAGTTATTCCGCTCCAGGATGCGTTGCCGCTGGCGCTCCCAGAATTCAAGGTAATCCTTTTGCCATTTGGGCCCCATGGCTTGTTGCAGGAACAATCCCGCGGCAAACTCCGCGAAGCCTTCCGAGAGCCACTGATCGTGGTAGGACGCCCATCCGACGGCATGGCCGAACCACTGGTGCGCCACCTCGTGGGGAGTCACTTCCTGCACAAAACCCGTGAACCTGGTATCAATGTGGCCGAACAGCCGCCACCGCTGGGTGGAATCAAGGTAAGCCGAAATGGGCAGGTACACCAGGCTGGGCCAGGATTGCCCAAAGTAGAAATCGGGCTGCTCGGTAACCGCCATGTTATCGTATGGCGATCTGCCGAAATAGAAGGTGCAGAGTTGCATCTGCGCGCGCGCCTGCTCCAGCGCGTACTTGGTCATGGCGCTGGGCGCCATTCCGCCTAGTGCGCCCCCTTGGTACGGCCTCAAGGTGTCCGGCAGTTCGGCCAAGTAAAACCCCGAGATGTCGTAGTGAGTGATGGTGTCGGGCCACTCCATCATTTTGTATTGACCGTAATTAAAGCCTGCCACGGCCACCGGCACCGGCGTAACCCAATGGGAAACGGCAAACTCATCTTCCGTGGATTCTCCCTGGAGCTTGCCCACGCTGATGACCACGTTCCGGGGGGGAACTTTGAAGGTCAGATCGTAAAGCGACTTTTCTCCAAAACCGTTCAGGTTCGGATACCACGACGTGCGCGCGCCGACGTAGTAGCTTCCATTGCCCGCATTGAACAGAACCTTATCGCCCGCGTACTCGATGGTGATGGAATGTTCCTGCCCCACCTCGGTGGCTGCGTCCAGAATGGCATAGAACGAGCCGTCCTGCTTCTTGTCTTCCTGGACAAAGTGCAGGTCGTGGCCGTCCTGGTCGATAACGCGCGAAACACGCAGCGAGGGGAGAAGTCCGAATTTCATCACGCGCTCGCCCGGCACCAGCGGCGCAAAGGTAAGCGTGGTGCGGCTGAACAGGTGCCCGTTCCTGGCGATAACGGTTTCGATGTTGTAGCGGTGGGTGGCAAACAGCCGCCGGTCTTCGCGCGAATTCGCGGTACGGGCGTTCACCTCCGGCTTCAGGTGCTGGGAATACCAGATGCCGTCGTCCATCCCACCGCCCTCGCAATTAATGAGGGCCACCTCCTCGGGAGAATCGAGTTGCGGTATGGCCCCCACGCGCTCGCGCACAAAGAAGCGCAAGTCCTTGTGCGGCGTGCCATGCATGTAGGCGTTGAAGAATTTCGGATGTTGGGGATTGTAAACGGCGGCCAGGACGTCGGCATCCACGTTATCAATCGTCTCGTTTTCCAGGATAGCTTGGGTGAATCCCTCCGGAACTTCGTGGCGGCGCCGGACTTTTTCCTGCCACGCGTGAATGGCGGAAGTGGCTTCCGGGGGCGTGTCCGTCATATCCCCCAAGGCCGGAGCCAACTCCAGAAACCGGCTGGGGCTGAAACGAAGCACCATCGCGGTGAAGTCTTCCTCGACGGTGGCATCTCCGGCGCGCCGCGTCAATTCTCGCTGGTCGAGCATCACCACCGGCTTGAGCGAAAAGTGCCCCTTGCCAATGAATACGGCTCCCGTGATGAATCGGTTGACCGGGTCTAGCAGAGTCATGGTACCGGAGTTGAACGTGATGGTTGCCACATCCACGTTCATGGTGAAGTTCTCACAGCGGCGCGTGTCGTTTAGTCCAAGGTCGCGCAGTTGGCGGTACACCGGGTCTGAATTCGCAAATTCCCGCCCTTTTCCGCCGACGGTGACGTTGGTCTGCGGCGGGGTAATCTTCAGGACAAGTTGGAGGTCGGCAGCGCCGTGCAGGTCCACGTTGGTGACCAGATCCTCGAAGCCGGCCTTGATAACGCGAACGGAATATTGGCCTGGGCCTAGATGCGGAGCGGTGAACCGCCCGGTATTATCCGAAGTAAGGACCAATGCCTGGGTCAGCGCGCCGCCGGTAAGCTCCACTCGGGCATCCGCCACCAGTCCGCCGGAAGGGTCTTTGATGGTGCCGGAGATCGTGTCCGCCCGGAGCGGCGGGGCAAGCGCCAGGCAGAGGAGGGCTAACGTCGCCGCACGTGGCAGCAGGACTCCCTGTGGGCCCCGCAATCTGTGCGAAAGCCGTAAGAAGGGGATAAGTTCATGGTGACTCATGACGCGCCTAGAGTACCGCCGCACGAGTCAGTATACAAGAGGCCCGATATCGCCTTGGAGTGATGGGTGCGATAGGCGAGAGTGGGGTTGACCCTTGGGCTAACGTTACCTGGTTGACGAGGAAGGCGGCAGTGACTCATTTTCGAAATGGCAGGGGCGTGTCGCCCGTGACCGGTGGCGGCCAAGATGGCCGTGCCGCTTCCGATTGAATCACGATAGGAAAACGGGCGGGATGGGTGATGGGTTGCAGGCGGGGGAAGGTCCGGTTCTCTTCAGCGCGGGGACTCTGCGGAATCCTCGGCCTCGCGCCGCCCGTGCCGCTGGCGCAGCACAAACACATAATGGATCGCCGAGGCGAGGGTCAGAGCGGCGGTAAGATAAATGAAAATGATGAGCACCTCCGAGGTTACGTAAGGTACGCCAGCCCGGCGGCACACCGCCCAAAAGATGGTCGCCATCTGTGCGGCGGTGCAAGCTTTTCCCAGCAGCGAGGGGTAGAAGGGCCGGTAGCCGGCCACCAGGGAGATCACGAGCGCGGCCATGACGATGGCCACATCCCGGCTCAGAACGATGATGGTGAGCCACCAGGGCAACGCGCCGCGCAGCGCCAGGGTGATATACGCGGTGGTCATCAGAATCTTGTCGGCAATCGGGTCGAGCGCCACGCCCAGCGGGCTCTCCTGCTTCAGCAGGCGCGCCACCGTGCCATCCAGAGCGTCGGAAAGGGCCGCCGCCATCAGCACCGCCAGCGCCGCGCGATAGTGCCGGTCCATGACCAGGATTGCGAACACCGGCACAAACACTAGCCGGAGAAGGGTGATCTGATTCGAGGGCGTTAAGATTCGGGTAGCCATAACTTTTCAGAATCGTAGCGCGGGCGGCGGCCTCTATACTACTATTTCCGAGCTTCTTTTCGCGCCGCGAAGCTTTTGTGCCACGGGCGTCCCGCCCGTGCCCGAGCCTGGCCGGGACGGCCATGGCACGATTTGGGTTGCGGCTCCGCCGCGCTGCGTTTATGAGTCGCGCTCCCGCACCTTCAGTCTCCGCTGCACGGCGAGGCTTTCCAGCTCGCGCCGAGCGTCGGAGGCAATCCAGCGGGAGGCGCGCGAATCCAGGCGATGAATTTTATGAGCCACCGCCAGGGCGGCGCGGTTCAGTCGCGCGTTGCGTTTACCGATCTGCCGCAGCGCCCAGTTCACGCCTTTCTTCACCATGTTCCTCTCGTCGGTCGCGGCGCTCTCGATCAGGGGCAGGAACCGCAGAAAAGCCTCGTCGCTGGCGGCTTTGTCCGCCACGGTCAAGCCCGCCATCAGGGCAAATGCCGCCCTTTTGACGAACTCTTCCGACCGCGCACTCCACTCCACGCATTTCTGGTGAGCAAACCGGGTGTAGCGAAAAACGTTGATGCAGGCGCCGTCGCACACCGCCCAGTTGTCAAAGTCCTTCGCCCATCGGTTCATTTGCCGCGCGCTAACCTTGGCGGGTTCCTCGATCAGCGTGGCCAGAGCGCGGGCCTCGAAAATTTCCGCGGCCCACAGTTCCTGCGCCAGCGCGTGGTTGCGGCCGATTTGGCGCGCCAGCTTCTTCAGCTCCGGGGTCGACCATCCGCCATAAACCTTCTTCGCCACAATCCCGAACCGCGCCATTCCCTCCACCGCGTGGGGGTCCGGGCGAGAGGCCAGCAACCCGAGGATCTCAGCGCAATTCATGGCATTATCTCGCGAGCCGCTCCCCCCCCAATCGATTCGCCGAGGGTCTCCCGCGGATGGGAAAACGGACCAGTCGAATACCCGGAGAATTTCAAGATTTATGGATCGCGGTGAGGGAAATCGTTACGGCCTCCCTCTGGCAGTTTTCAATACTATCACAACCCTGAACCCTCGAAGGAATGCCGGTGCGATGACCCATCCCTATCGACGGATTTCTGAAGGAGGGGGGAGAAGGCGGGCGTGCTGTCCTATATTTCAGGTGTAGCGCCGGCTCCCAGCCGGCATTGAGCCGCCAGGATGGCGGCGCCACGTACAAATTAGGACAGCACCAAGGCGGGGTACCGCTTGCATCGCCATCAGGCGCCGAGTATGATTCGGCTCGATGGACGACCTAGAGGTCTTGCCTTAAGTTGAACAGCTCCTCGGCTCGAAGCCGTCCACGCAACCGCGGCGGGAGGAGCAACGTTGGGTTCTTCCGTCGAACGATCTGGCCGTCCGAGGGTAGTCGGACGGGGCTGGAGATAAAAACTCAATCAAATTCAATCCCGGAGGGATTCCCCCATGTCGATATGCAGCAGAAGAATCTTCACAACATTAGTTGTTCTGAGTGCGTGGCTGGTGTTCATGACCCCGCAGGCTGGCAATTCGTCTCCTTATGGGCAGGTGACGGAAATGCGCTTGCACGCCTCCCCGTATAACTGGAGTGGGGGCTGCCCGGTTACGATCAATTTCAATGGCACCATCAGCGTGGATGGACCCAATACCGTCACCTACGGCATTACGCGGTCCGACGGCGCGAAAGCCAAGGGACCCCAAACGCTCCACTTCCACGCGGCAGGAGTGGAACACATTCATTTCACTTGGAGGCTGGGTGGACCCGGCGTGAATTTTAACGGATGGGCGGAGATTGCCAGCGGCAACATGCGCTCCAATCGGGCCGCCTTCGAAATCCATTGCCAGGGGTAGCGATCTCACTCAAATCCGCGGAACGTCGATCCCCAGATACTCCTGAATGGTCAGCCCGACTTTGGCGTGGAACCGCTGGGAGAGCGAAGGGATCGAACCGCTGGGCTCGTCCACCATGATGCGCTCCACCCGATGCATGGGGAAGAAAACCGTGTTCAAGCCGACGGCGGTTTCCTCCTGCTGGATGACCTGGCGGATAAAATCGTCGAAGGCGTCGAGTTCAATTCCCCGCACGGTGACGCCCTTCGTCTCCAGCAACACAAGCTGCCCCCACATTTTCTCCTTAGGCGATATGAGGCTGACAATGACGATGTTGTTGATTTCCACGCCTGCCTCACTTACTTCAGCTCGCAGAACGCCCGCATGTTTCCGATTCGCGGGTAAAGGGCGTAGCGCTTGCCGTCTCAGCTCATCTCGCGCAACCTTTCGCGCAGGCGGTGGGCGGCAAGAAACTCGCCCTCCAGTTCGCGGTCACCCAGGTGTACTCGGATGAACTCCAATTTCTGAATCAGCGCGTCGAGCGCCATCTGGATATTTTCGGTGTTGGTCAGACAAATGTCGCGCCAAACCGAGTAGGGACTGTCGGCCAGGCGCGTCACATCTCGGAAACCCGAGGCTGCCACTTCCAGAGACAGATCCTCGGCCGCGTGCTTCTCCTCCATCAGGCTGGCCAGGCCGGAAGAGAGCACTTGGGGGAGATGGGAAAGATACGCGACGGCCAGGTCGTGGGTGGCCGGGTCGATGATGAGCGGACGTGCCCCGACGGCCTCGACCAGCGCTCGAAACGCCTGCACGCGGCCGTCATCGCGATGTTCCGGCTTGAGCGGGGTCAGCACGTAACGGGCGTTTTCAAAAAGCCGCGCGTCCGCGTTCTCGAGTCCCGAGCGCTCCTTGCCAGCCATCGGGTGCCCGCCGAGAAACAGCGGCCCTTGGGCATAGAGCTCCGCCGCCCGCCCGCAAATCCGCCGTTTGGTGCTGCCGACATCAGTGATGAGGGCCCGCGGCGACAAGTGCGGTTGCAGGCGTGGGAGGTGGTCGAGAATCACCGCCACCGGCGTCGCCAGGATCACCAGATCGGCCCCGCGCACGGCCTCGCCGGCGTCGGTGAACGCCTCGTCCACCGCGCCCTCGCGGAGGGCCTGCGCGCGCGTCTCGGCCCGCCGGGCGTAACCCACGATGCGGCCCGTGAAGCCCGCCCTTTTCAGGGCCAGCCCCCACGATCCGCCCAGCAGGCCCAAGCCGATGATCGCCACATGCCGAAATAGGGGTTCGGAATTTACGTTTTCCAGAGAATGGTCTCGCATCCTGCGCCGAAAATCGAAACTCGAAATTCGAAACTGGAAACTCGAAATTCGAAACTCGAAACGGAAGTATGTATTTTACGAAAGGAGTCAGCTTTGCACCATAGCATAGTGCGGTCTGCGCTGGGCGAGTTTGACGTCACGCCGGAATTGCGTACCACGAATCAGGTTGCGCGCGCTCAAATTCCCAAATCCTTAAACAAGGCGCCGGCAGACTTGAAGCGCTTCCCCTTGCGCTGGTCTGCTGCCCGCATCGCCCTCACCGTGGTTCGATTGGGGACCTTCACCTCGAAGGGCAGTGCCTTCTCCGCCGCCACCCGAACAAGCAAGATGCGGACAGCGCCGGACACCGACATACCCATGGCCGACAGGTTTTTCGCCGCCCGCTCCTTCACCTTCTCATCCACCCGAATGTGTACCATCGTCGTCGCCATAAGATTTAAACCTCGCTGAGATACAGCGTATCTCACGTCTGGGGTGCTGTCAATGGCCAGCCCGCCGCTCTACCTCAGCTCGATGACACGTTCTCCCACATTCAGGAGTGCCTCAATCCGGGGCCAAGAGCGCTCAAACGTGGCAAGCAACACGTGATTGCGGCAATTGCCAAGGCGCACCCAAATGAGACGCGCATTGTCCTCGGGTCTCGTCGCAAGGTATAGGAAATCCTCATCTTTGCTGATGACAATCAGTTCATTTTCGTGCGCATAGTGCCAGATCACCGAGTCGGCTGCCGAGCCTAAGCCCACGTCCATGACATGGTCGCAGTCACACCCTCGCGCGGCCAGGAAGCGAGCGAGGGCTATCGGGAGTTGGCTATCGACGAGGAATCTCACGAGGCGTGAAGCACCGAGTGGTCGGCTTGGCGAGCCGCATATTCAATGGCGGCAAGAATATCTTCTCTCTCCAGGAAGGGGTAATCCGTAAGGATTTCTTCGAAGGAAGCCCCGCCCGCCACGAGGTCCAGGACGTCGGAAACGCGGAGACGAAAACCCCGAATGCAGGGGCGGCCTCCGCACTTTCCTTCTTCCACCGTTATTCTCTTCAGCCGTTCGATGCTCATCAATTGGAAGTTTACGATGGTTTGGGCCGAAGAGCAAGAAACAGCCACCTCGGGGACGCGACGAATCCGGGGTTAGGGATTTGGGGTTAGGGATCCGGGGGCCGGTATAGGGCCGAACGGCGTTCGGCCTCGGGGTGTGCACCCCCGAATCCGGCAAGTCACGTCTTCCCAAGGGATGCCGATGGGGCCCTCGCGGTCCAGTTCATCCAACCGCCGGTCCAACTCCTCGCGCTGGGCAGAGGTCATGGGGATCGCCTCCGGCGTTCGGGAAAGGCTCTCCCAAAGCTCATCTAGGAGCCGCAGCCGTTCTTCTAAGCTGAGACTTGCAACATCGATCGTGGCCATGCATCCAGTATACCGCACCTTTCCTGCCTATCGGGGCTCGGGATTCGGGGTTAGGGATTAAGGACTCGGGACACGGGAGTCTTGCACTTCACTCGCCACTTGTCACTCGTCACTGCTCTTAGGACACGCGGTCAATCTGCGCGCGATGCCGCGCGCAGAACATGGTGAAACGGGCCCGCGAACGCTAGCACGCGGGAAAAGCCTCGCACATCCGAAAGCAAACGCCCGCGCTACGCTTGCTCCCGTCGTGGCAGCCCCGGCTATGTTCTGGAACAACGGATTAATGCACTCAACAAATCGTACGCTACGGGTGCGCGAAGGGTGTATGCTGTGGGGAAGTTAAGAGGTAAGACAGATATGCCGCTCGACCGACACGTCCGCATGTGACGGCTATCTTCTTGAAAGGAATTTCCGCAGCGAGCCTCCTCCTGAACTTCTCGCCCATCGAATTTGAGGATGCCGAAATCGAAGTGGGCGTGTTTTCTTACGGCACAGATGGCGAGCAGGTGCTGAAACAATTACGTCAAGAGAATCGGGCAACGCATGTCTTTCGCCGGGATGGCCCAGATCAGATCATTGCCGTCCCGGTCGTAGCGGATGCTCCCAAGCTAGGTGAGGGGCCGAAGAAAATACGCCTCAAGGAAAACCTCGGGCTCAGCGCTTCTCTCATCCGTTAATTCACTCATCAACTATCTGGCTGGCCTGCCCCGGACTGTTCTTAAATACGATCCCATACGCTTCATTGCGCAAGACGATATCTTGCGCTCCTGTCTTCCGTCTGGCCTTGCCTGTCCGGACTGGCTCGGAGTGCGCCTGCTATACGAGATGGCCATCCGCCCGATCTATTTTTTCAAACACAGCCCATTCATCGCAGGTGTTTTCGATGTGAGAACCACGCGGATATTAGACCGCACTGTCGGAGAGTTGGTGAGAGACGGATTTTCACCAGTGGGCCATTACGTTGCCACGCGAACGTCCAAATATCAGGACCCAAGAATTGCTCCGCAACCGGAACTTCTCGGAAAAGTCGAAGCGGTTAAGGGGTGTACGCTTGCCCTCACTGATTCTAAAGATGATATCCAGTCTGTAGATGCAGATGAAGTTTGGCTTGAAAAGAAGGCCTTTCCCGCCTATTTGGCCCACGCGTTCCAAGGCAACGACCAGCTCATCGGATCGGCGCTGGAGAAGGCGAGAGCAGATCTCCGTTCTGGACCGAAAAAGCTGGAGCGAATCAATAGCGTTGTTACGTTCTTTGCGTCCAAGCAACACTTTCTAGCGCCTGGTATTTCCTTCAAATTCTCGCCGCTTCTCAGCAACGCGTCGAAGGGTCTATTCCCCACATTGGAAAGTGCGCCCAGGCCAACCTACATCTTTGACCAGCCGGGGTCTAAGACTGACACGTGGAATGATAATGGTCTGAATAAGTTTGGCCCCTATACTGCTAAAGTATTTACCCCCAATCGTCCGAGGCTCTGCGTTGTTTGCCAAAAGGCTCGAAAGGGCCGCGTAGAGCAATTCCTGCACAAATTTATCAACGGCATTGTGCTTCCACCAGCGCCGCCCACTTATCGAGGCAAGCCGCAACGAAATTACTTCGAGAAAGGCCTATTACGGAAATATGCCCTTCAAGATGTTACCTATGAGTTTTTCGTGGCAGAAGATCGCTTGGCCCGGTCCTACAAGGAAGCCTGTAGGCAAGCCCTGGAAAAACACGGGGAGGAAACAAAATGGGATCTCGCGCTCGTACAGATAGAGGAAAACTTTCATCAGTTACCAGTGGGCGAGAATCCTTACTTCATTGCCAAAGGAAGCTTCCTGGCACATCAGATTCCGGTGCAAGAATTCGAGATCGAAACTGCCCAGAAACCCGACCTCGAGCTACAATTCTCGTTAAACAACATGGCGCTGGCTACATATGCCAAGTTGAACGGAATTCCTTGGCTCCTTAAGGCGAACCCACCTATCGCCCATGAGCTTGTCATAGGTCTCGGGAGTGCAAGCATCGCCGAAGGCCGCCTCGGTAACCGCGAACGATACGTGGGAATCACAACGGTGTTTAGCGGCGACGGCAACTACCATCTTACAAATGTCTCAAGAGCGGTCACTATGGACAACTACGAAGTGGCTTTTCTAGAGGCTCTCCGCAAGGCTGTTTCCAAAGTGCAGCAAGACATGAATTGGCAGGCCAAGGATCACGTCCGTTTAGTGTTTCATGCCTCCTTCAAGCGGTTTAACCAAAATGAAGTGGATGCCGTGAAGAAGCTCATGGAGGACTTGGGTGACTTCGAAGTGGAATACGCTTTCCTTCAGCTAAGTGAAGAGCACCCGTATCTGCTTTTCGATAAGAGCCAGAATGGTCACTTTGACTTCGAAACAAAGCGAAGCAAAGGCGTGTATGCGCCGAGTCGCTCTTCGACCTTGCAATTGTCCAATCGAGATGTGCTCCTATGCTTGACCGGGCCGTCAGAAGTAAAACGGCCTGAGGACGGGATGCCGAGCCCTCTTCTGATTACCCTGCACAAGAACTCGTCGTTTACGGACATGACGTACTTGACGCGTCAAGTTTTTGCATTCGCCTGCCACTCGTGGCGCACGTTCTTGCCTGGGTCGGTACCAGTGACAATCCAATATTCCGATTTGATCGCTAGGACGCTCGGACATCTTGCACTGTTTGATAAATGGGATCCGGACGTCATGCTGGGAAGAATCGGCAAGACGCGGTGGTTTCTGTGAACCCGACGTCAGATTTATTGCTCGCGGATGCTCGGGCAGCGCTTCAACGCACCCTAGCACATCGTCCACAGGGAGATCTGGCAATCGTCTTTGGCTATTGGGCATTGACGAGGTTAACAGACGCTCCCGAGGCCACGGAGGCTGCACTAGCGGCGATGCAGCGAAGTGGGGCACAGCAGGATTTCCGTATCCGTCCTGTAGACCCATTGGGGCGAGGCCAGGGATGTGCTCGGGGCAGAACGTGAGGAAGGAAGGTTAGGTTGTGGGGGCTGGTTGCCGGGCTGCCTTCAACGCCCACTGGTCGGGAAGTAAGTCGGCAAGGTGGCTTTGGGGATGGCTGCTGATGCGGCCGAAGAGGTCCCGGAGGTAGGCAAAGGGATCGAGCTTGAGGCGCTTGCAGGTGGCGATCAGACTGGTCAAGACGGCAGCGGCTTGTCCCCCCTTGTCACTGCCATAAAACATCCAATTCTTCCGGCCCACCGCGATTCCTCGCAGGCTGCGCTCGGCGCCATTGTTATCGATCTCCAGATCGCCGTCCTCCGCATAGCGAGTCAAGGCTTTCCAGTTCGACAACGTGTAGGCGATGGCTTGTCCTTCCGGACTCTTCGGCAGCACCGGCGCCTGTTCTCGTTCCAGGTAAGCGCGGATGTCGTTCAAGATGGGTTTCGACTGGGCTTGGCGCAGCGCCCGGCGCGCCTCTCCGCGCAGCTTCTGCTCGCGCGCTTCCCGCTCCACATCGTAGAGCAGGCGAACGTAAGCCAGCATGACCGTGGTGCGCACCAGGTCCGAGGACTGAGCCTCAAAGAATTTCCGCCTCGAATGCGCCCAACATGCCACCTCGACAATCTCGCGGTTACCATCCTGATACAACTGGTCATAGCCCGAGTAGGCGTCGGCCTGCAGGTAGCCGTGGAACGGTTGCAGGAAGTCGTCCGGCCCGTCCCGACTGCGGTTGGGCGTGTAGTCGTAAACAATGTAGGGATGCTCGGCATCGCCCACGTAGGTCCAGATCCGCCCGGTGCGCGTGCGTGGCAGCTCCGGGTCCAGCACGGCTACGGGAGTGTCGTCGGTTTGCACCACCTTGGAACTCAGCACGCGCTGTTTCATCTCCTCGCACAACGGCCGGACCAGTTCCGCGCACTGTCGCATCCAGCCGCTGAGGGTCTGGCGTGACAATTCTACCCCGTGCCGCTCGAAGATCGCTTCCTGCCGATGCAGGGGGAGGTGATCGGCATATTTACTGACCGCCACCTGCGCCAGCAGCCCGGGCCCGGCGAGACCCTTCTCGATCGGCTGCATGGGCTTGGCTGCCGTGACCACCGCACACCCCTTCGTGCAGGCATATTTCTGGCAGGCTTCCTCGATCACCTGTAAGGAGGCGGGCACGTACTCCAGGCGTTCGCTGACCTCTTCGCCGATGCGCCGGAGTTCTCCCTGGCACTGCGGGCACTGCCGCTCTTGCTCTCCCAGATCATAGACCACCCGCTGCCGCTCCAGGGTCGGGGGCAGACGCTGTCGCCCATGGCCGGAACGCGGCGTCGAACGGTTCTTGGACTTCTCGGGGGCAGGCGAGGTCTCGGGCGAGGCGCTGAGGATCGTTACCGCAAACAGGAACAACTGGTGCTCACTGACCCGCTCGCGCCGCGGTCCGTAGCGCGCCCGCAGCAACTGTTCCAGGAGATGTTGGACCTGCCGGAGCCGTTGCTCTTGGCTCTCCCGCTCCGCCAGCAGACCGACCACCATCTGCTGCAAAACCTTGG
>CAVQYM010000001.1:0-17101 GCA_963718175.1 uncultured Acidobacteriota bacterium | reverse complement strand
AGAGTGCCTGTGCTACCTGCGCTTGACATTCTCCCACTCGAAGTCTAGTGTTGGGCTTATGGATTACCAGAAATACATTACGATCGAGCCGGGGAAGCGCGGGGGGAAACCCTGTATTCGCGGCATGCGCATCACGGTCTACGAAGTCCTCGATTATCTGGCTTCGGGCATGACCCAAGCGGAAATTCTGGCCGATTTCCCCGACCTTACGGCGGAAGACCTTAAGGCCTGTCTGGCCTTCGCGGCCGACCGCGAACGCAAACTGGTCACGATTCCTACGTGAAGCTTCTCCTTGATCAGAACCTATCGCCGCGCTTGGTGAGAACCCTTGAGGCCATCTACCCCGGTTCTTCCCATGTGCGCCTGCTCGGTCTTCGCGACGCAGATGACGCGGTGGTTTGGGAATTTGCCCGGGATCACGGCTTCATCATCGTGTCGAAGGATTCGGATTTTCATCAGCGAAGCTTCGTTTTCGGATTTCCACCCAAGGTCATCTGGATCCGCCGGGGCAATTGCCCCACGACAGATATCGAAAAGGTTTTTAGGGAGCGTCAATCCAGCATCCTCGAATTCTGTGAGGATGAGGTCCACGCCTTCTTGGCTCTTTCGTAGCAACTCTCTCGCCGGTAGCGTATCCATCGCTTTTTGTGTTTCCGCACCATGAACCCGGGCAACATCTCTGCCACCGCGTCCTATCCGTGGCCGGTTCTGGCTTCTTAACGGTGGCACAGGCACTCTTGCCTGTGTGCCCTGCATGGGAGGCCTCAGCCTTGGGCACAGGCAAGAGTGCCTGTGCCACCCCCGACTTGTTCATGAGCGCTTTTTCCACCGCTTGCGGGTTTCGATCCATCACCGTCGAGCAGGCGCGTACGGCGCTTTCCGGACGCCTGCGCCCTTGCTCCCATTCCTGGACCGAGCGCTCTGCGTTACCGGCAGTTGAGCCCCAAGGGGGCGACCTAACCTAGCCCAGGCCAACGGCCTGGGAGTTACGGAACGAGTACCGCCGCAAGCCCTGAAGGGGCGCGCTAATGGGTCGCCCTTTCAGGGCTCAGCGATTGGAATGGAGGGGGCCGTTCGACCCAGGCCGTTGGCCTGGGCTGTGGTAGGGCGCCCCTTTGGGGCTCAAGGTGATTCCTCGGGTGGCGCCCCGATGTATCGGGGTGCCGCATGAACGCAGGCAACATCTCTGTCACCGCGTCCTTTCCGTGGCCGGTTCTGGCTTCAGTAGCACAGGCACTCCTGCCTGTGCGCTATGCATGGGTGCATCATCCCCAGGCACAGGCAGGAGTGCCTGTGCCACTCACGGTTGTTATTGAAACCCCGACGAAGGGCCGCTATGATAGAAAAGGGAATGAGTAGGATGACTTCGTTTTCCATAAAAACTCGCCTTAAGCCTGACGGAACGCTCCAGGTGGCCATCCCCACCGGACTCCCGGAAGCCGACGTTGACGTTCTGGTGGTTGTACGGCCATTGGAAGCCGGCAGCGGGAAAGTTGCCCAGAGCAGTTCCTGGCCCGAGGAGTTTTTTGACAAAACCTACGGATGCCTCGCCGCAGACCCGTTGGTGCGCGAGCCTCAAGTCCAGCAGGAAGCGCGTGAGAATCTGCTTTGACCTACCTCTTGGACTTGGTAACTCACAACACGCGCGAGTTTAAGCGTGTTTCCCGTCTGTCATTGGCAGACTGGGAAGCGTGAACGTCAGACACAGCGCGTCTGGCCGCGCATTTCGAACTTTGGGTTTTTCTCACACATGAATCCCGGTTACGCAGCGAGCGTAGCGCAGACCGCCGCCTTTGCGGTCTGCGGTTCTTCCTTGGGTTCACGCTTCCGAAACCGAGGGCAGGCGCCGGTCATCGAGAATCACCGTAGGCACAAAGTAAGAGCCGCGGACCTTCCGGGTTTCGACCCATCACCGTCAAGTAGGCGCACACGGCACTTTCCGGACGCCTGCGCCCTTGCTCCCATTCCTGGAGCGAGTGTGGGCTGACGGCGTAGCGCCCCGATGCATCGGGGCGGTTCTTCCTTAGATTCACGCTTCCGAACCCGAGGACAGACCCATGTTTTGGAGATTTGTGGTTTTCCCTAGGGAAGGACCGCGGACCCCAAAGACGGGGGTCCGCGCTACACGAAGAGATTCGCGGATGGCGCCCCGACGCGTCGGGGCGCCCCACGAGCCCGGGCAACATCTCTGTCACCGCGTCCTATCCGTGGCCGGTTCTGGCTTCAGTGGCACAGGCACTCCTGCCTGTGCTCTATGCATGGAATGCATCAGCCAAGGCACAGGTCCCGATGCATTGAATCGGGATGCCTGTGCCACTCACGGCTCGTTCATGAGGGCTTTTTCCACCGCTTCCGGGTTTCGATTAATCACCGCCAAGTAGGCGCGTGGGGCGCTTTCCGGACGCCTGCACCCTTGCTCCCATTCCTAGAGCGCGGAGTAGGGCGCTACGCGCCAAACTCTGCGCTGTTGGCAATCGGCAATTAGCCATCGACAACCAATCGACAACCGGCAATTGGCAATTCCATTTACACATTACATTGTGTAGAATGGTGTGTGGAGGCCGCCATGCCCACCAACCTTGCGATTGATGATCGACTGATTGCGGAAGCCCAAAAATTGGGGCGTCACCGCACGAAGAAGGAAACTGTGACCGCGGCGCTGGATGAATACGTCCAACGCCGGAAGCAGCAGCGGATTCTCTCCCTTTTCGGAACCATCGAGTACAACGCGAACTATGACTACAAGCGGGAGCGCCGCAAACGATGAACACTCTGGTTGACACCTCGGTATGGTCTCTCGCTCTGCGCCGACAGCCCAAGGACCTGACCGCAGCGGAGCAGTCGGTGGTGCGCGAACTGGCGGACCTCACGCGCGAGGGCCGCGCTCGCATGATCGGTTTGATCCGGCAGGAATTGCTATCGGGAATTCGAACGGCCGCCCAATATGAGAAGCTTCGCGTTGCCCTTCGTCCCTTTCCCGATGAGCCGATTGATACCCCTGACTACGAAGCGGCGGCCGGGGCCAGCAATGCCTGCCGGGCAAGGGGAATTGCTGCCTCCGTCGTGGACGCCTTGATTTGCCAGATTGCTCTTAGCAGGCAATGGAATATTTTCACGACGGACCCTGATTTCACAAGTTACGCGAAGGCCCTACCCATTAAATTGCATACGCCCCGTGCGACATGAAGGATTGGCGATTTTCGCGGTTGGCGCCCCGCCGCATCGGGGCGCCCTACGAACACCGGCAACCTCTCTGTCACCGCGTCCCATCCGTGGCCGGTTCTGGCTTCTTAACGGTGGCACCCCGATGCATCGGGGTGTGCTTTGCAGCGAAAGCATCACCCTTCGGCACAGGCAGGAGTGCCTGTGCTACCTGCGCTTGTGTGAACGTGCCGCAGTCGTGTACACTTGTGGTGTACATGGAGTCGACGATGAGCACCCAAAAGGTCAGTATACGGGAAGCCCGGCAACGCTTGCGCTACCTCCTGGAGCAGGTTCAGGCAGGAGATGAAATCATTGTGTTGCGGCGGGGCGTCGAGGTGGGAAGGCTCGTACGTCCGGAGCGAATGCAGGCGCCCCTTCCCGATCTGAGCGGCCTCCGGGCCTCGGTGAAACTGCGCGGCCGGGCCATGAGCGAGGACCTTGCGGAAGGCCGCAGGAGCAGCCGATATTGATTTACGTTGATACCAGCGTGCTGGCCGCCTATTACTGCCCCGAACCGCTGAGCGGGCAGGCACAGCGTGCGTTGGCCCAAGCGGATGAACGTGCGATTAGCTCGCTGGTGGAACTGGAATTTGTATCCGCACTCGCCCGGAAAGTCCGCACGCGCGAAATGCGTCGAGGTGATGCTCATCGGATCCTCGCCGCATTTCAATCCCATCTGGAACAAGGGGTTTATACACGGCTGGCAGTGGATGGCGCGCACTTTGCCAAGGCACGCGAGTGGCTCGCAACCCTGGCGGTTCCCCTCCAGACTCTTGACGCCTTGCATGTGGCGGTGGCCGCTATGAAGGGTTGCTCCATAATGACCGCGGACGCCGCGCTCGCCAAGGCTTGCGCCAAGGTGGGCGTCAGGGCTCGCCTTATTGCCTGAGGCTTGCCGCCCCCGGCACGCGGGTGGCGCCCCGATGCACCGGGCGCCCCACGGACACGGGCAACATCTCTGTCACCGCGTCCCATCCGTGGCCGGTTCTGGCTTCTTGGTGGCACAGGCAAGAGTGCCTGTGCCACCCACGGCCCACATTGTACCTGCAAATCTGGGATGAAGGAAAAGGCGCAACAAAGGGTCGGGGAAACACGTCGGGGGCAGTGCGAACCTCAATTCTGTCTTTAGAAGCGTCCGCGAAAATCGAAGAGGTCGTCAAGTGAAAGCTGCCAGCCGGGAAAGAGGTTGGAAGTGAGAAGGTGATGGCCTGCGTAAGTTGCTTCCACCAGATACTTCGCCCCCTGAAGGGTCAAAACCTCGACGGTCTTGGCCTTGGGGTCAATGAACCACACCTCGGGCACGCGCGCCTCGGCATAAATCGGCAGCTTGGTGGCCCGGTCGTGTCCGGCCGTGGAAGGGGACAGCACCTCCACGGCAAGGTCCGGAGAACCCGCAATCCAATTCTCCTGAATGATTCCAGAGCGCGCGTTGGAAACGAAAATAAAGTCCGGCTGCAAGACCGTTTCTTCACCCAGGCGCACGTCCAAGGGCGCCTGACAGACCTCGCCCAAGCGGTTCTTGTGGATCCACGTCCCTAAGTTTTCTGAGAGATTCTGAAGCGCGATTTGGTGCCGTGTGGCGGGAGATGGAGTCACATGCACCTCTCCATATACGAGCTCATAGCGCTTGCCGTCGGTGGGAAGCTCGCGGAATTGCTCGAAGGTCAGCTTGGGAATGACTTCTGTGCCCATAGACTTATTATACCCCCACGCGGGGGGCGCATACATTGGTTTATATGGATGCGCCCCACGAACACGGCCAACATCTCTGTCACCGCGTCCTATCCGTGGCCGGTTCTGGCTTCTTAACGGTGGCACCCCGATGCATCGGGGTGTGCTCTGCATGGGAGGCATCAGCCTCGGACACAGGCAAGAGTGCCTGTGCCACCGGTGAAACGACATACTGCTTACATGCTTTCAGTGATGATTGTCAGCGCTGGTATGCCGTGAAAATCCTTGGAGTTGTGAGTTACAAGCGGGCAGGCGTATTCAATGGCAGTAGCCGCAATCCAGGCATCCTCTGCGGAGATCGGTTGCCGCCTCCGCGTCCACCGAACCTCGCCCCATTGCGAAGAAAGCCTCTTGTCTGACGGAATCACCACGAATAAGCTGTGAATCTCGTCGAGATAGCGGCGCTTGTCAGCGCCCCAGTTGCCGCGAAAGGCCCCCTCGTATAATTCGGCCAGGGTCATGAAGGAGATTGCCAGCGAGTGATTGGCCAGATGCGGCTTATAAAGACGGGCGAGGGGATCGCGCCTTATCAGGTAGGAGACGATATTCGTGTCCAATAGGAGGTTGTTCACGATTTGCAGAGGCTGAGACCCTCTCTGCGCCGGTCGTATATTCCCTGGACAAATTCCGAGAACTCTTTATCGCTCGCCCAGAGGTCAGCTCCTGCGCCCATAATCCTTTCGAGCTGACCCTCCAGCCTGACGCCTTGCTCTGCCGCGAGCTCTGCAACCGACTTTCGCTCCGAAAAACCCGCTGGCGACTTTCTGCCAGTCCGCCCGAGGGTGACGCGCTTGGAAGCTGACTTTGAATTGCTCGGCCGGCCAACCTTCGACCGACGAATCATGGTTGCTTTTGCCATGGTGTCACCGTCCTCTGGGGCTCACGGGTCCTAGGCGAGCTCATCGGACATTGCGCTGCCCCCACATAGTCTAACATCGAGCGACTGGCATCGCACGTCGAATACGCAGGTGGCGGCCCGATGCATCGGGGCGCCCTACGAACACGGGCAACATCTTTGTCACCGCGTGCAATCCGTGGCCTGTTCTGGCTTCTTAACGGTGGCGCCCCGGTGGATGGGGGTGCCAGCCGCAGATTGTTCATGTTCTCGTTGTCGTAAGGACGCGCCGGCGTGGCGTGAAGCTTTACGCCGCGTCCCAGGGGTTGAGAAGAACGACGCCAAGGCCGGCAAAGTCCTTCACGTTGCGCGTCACGAGAGTGAGGTCATGTTCAAGGGCCGTGGCGGCGATGACGGCGTCAACAACCGTCACCGCGATGCCCTGGCGTTTTGCCGCTGCGGCCAAATGACCCCAACCTTCGGCTATGGATTCGCTGACCGGGAGAATCCGGCCGGCGTACCAGGAACGTACCTCGACCTCAAGCCAGCGTTCCAGCTCATCCCGCTTCGTGCCGGCCGGCAGCAAATCGATGCCCTTGCAGATTTCACCGAGGGTCATAACGCTCAGGAAGAGGCTCTCTTTCCCGGTAGTCCCTAGAAAAGCCTCCACGCGGGCGTCCGGGGTTTCGCGGGTCAGCTCAGACGGGACGTTGGTGTCAACCAGGTATCCCTTCACAGGTTGATATCCCGGCCGGTATCCCGGTCGCGCTCAAAATCCAGATTGAGACCGCGCAGTGGAGCGAAGAGCTCAACCATATCCTTGGCGGGCGGCGCCGGATGCGCGGCAGGAAGGTGGACCGCCTCTTCGAGCAGACTGGCGGCATAGGATTCGACCGCACGACCCTGCGCGGCAGCCTGGCGTGCCAGCGCGTCCTTAACCTCGGGTGTGATATCAATGGTGATCGTCATGGGCGCTCCTTTCCGGCCTCTCCCACCGTACTGCGCGGGGTCCCCCTCCGTCAAGCGGGTAGATCGAAGCTCACGGTCAGCGCCGTCCTGATGGCGGGTCCCGTCCCGAGGCATCGGGGCGCCCCACGAACACGGCCAACATCTCTGTCACCGCGTCCTATCCGTGGCCGGTTCTGGCTTCTTCACGGCCGCCGACATAAAATGCGCATTTCTTACCCAACCCGCTTTTCAGCTAACCCGCCTCGACCTGCGGCGAGCACTTCTTGCCAAGTATCGCTGATCCAGCGCTTGCCGAATGAGGGTCTTGATCACTGCCTGCCGGCTGATGTTCAACTCTTGCGCGGTGCCATCCAACTCTTTCAGCATGGAAGGGGCAAAGTCCACGTTTACCCTGCGGATCGGTTCCATCATCCGTCCCGCATTGGTGAAAAAGCGCGAAACATCCTCACCGCGATCGGCGCGCCGGGCAATCTCCTCGGCGGAGGTAGCCTTGCGGGTTTTACTGGTTTGCTTCATCAAGCTGCTGCTCCTCTGGGGTGGCTTTCCACAAAGTCACCAGATGGTAATATTCGCCTTCCCGGCCTTCCCTCACTTCGAAGATGACGCTGTAGAGGCGTTCTTCCACCCAGCCAATGGCTCGGTACTGCTCCGGAACATCCGAGCGCTGGTCGAGGTAATAAGGGTGCGAAAAGATTTCCTGTGCCTCCTCAAAGCCGATTCCGCGATGGGGATTCGCTCTCAACCGCCGGCTTTTTCGCGGGTCGAAGTGGAATCGCATGAGGTATAACAGTTATACCATGGTTCGAGCGGAAATTCTATGCGGGCAAAGCAGCAGGCAGGTCAGTGCGGCGCGGGGCCCCCCCCGAACACAGGCAACATCCCTGTCACCGCGTCCAATCCGTGGCCAGTTCTAGCTTCTTAACGGTGGCACCCCGATGCATCGGGGTGTGCTCCACACGGAAGGCCTCAGTCTTGGGCACAGGCAAGAGTGCCCGTGCTACCCGCGAATCCGGGCCTTCACCATTCACTATCTCCCCAAGCCCCTACCCCGTATCGCGTATCCCGAGTCCCGTATCGCGTATCCCGATTCCCTAACTGCCCCCCGGATGATCTACAATAGAGTTTCAAACTTCGCGGAGGAGACCAACTATGCCTCAACAAGAGCGTGTGAAGTGGGCCAAGCTGCGAGTCGGTATCGTGGTCATTGCAGGCTTGACCGTCTTCGCGGTTGCGGTTTTCTTAGTGAGCGGCCAGGAAGGACTCTTTACCCGCCACTACACTCTTAAGGCTTACTTTGCGAGCGCCGGGAATCTGCGGGAGGGCGCGGACGTGCGCCTGACCGGCATTTACGTGGGCAGCGTTGCCAATATCCGGATATCTCCCTACCCCGAGAAGGAGCGCGCCGTGGAGATCGACTTGAAAATTGCGCGCCGCTTTCAGGACGAGATCCGCGCTGACTCCCTGGCTTCGGTGAATACGGTCGGGCTGCTGGGTGATAGCTATGTGGACGTAACCCGCGGCACGGCCGCCCAGCCACCGCTGGCCAACAACGGAACGTTGAGGACCGCAGAAAAGGCGGACATTGCCGCGGTCATGCAAAACACCAGTCAGGTCATCACGAACCTCAACACCTTGACCGCAAAACTCAATAACATCACCACACAAGTACAAACCGGCAAGGGCACGATGAGCAAACTGCTTTACGATCAGACGCTCTACAACAAGATGGAAGCCACCATGTCCGGCGCGCAGACCATGGTGGATCGCGCCGATCGCGGCGAGGGGACCATCGGCAAACTCATGGTCGACGAAACTCTTTACAACCGCACCGTGGCGACCCTCGACCGCCTGAACCAGGTTATCGATGACGTCCAACATGGGAACGGGAGTTTGGCCAAGTTTATCTCCGATCCCTCGGCTTACAACAATCTCAACCGGCTGCTGACCAACGGCAACGCCGTGGTCGATGGTATCAATCAAGGCCACGGCACGCTCGGAAAGCTGGTCAAAGATGAGGAATTCTATAACCGCATGAACTCCACCATGGCGCACGTGGACACCATCACCGCGCGCATCGACCAGGGCCAGGGGACGCTGGGCAAACTCTCCACGGACCCCACCCTCTTCAACAATTTGAGCGCCAGCTCCCAATCCATCAAGGAGTTCCTGGCGGACTTCCGCAAGAACCCCAAGAAATACTTGAGCATCAAGTTGCACCTCTTCTGACTCCTGACTCCTGTACTTGCGGCGCGTGGCGCGAAAACATCTCCTCGATGACATTGCGATATTTCTCTTCCACCACCCGCCGCTTTACTTTTAAGGTTGCGGAAACCTCACCGTCCCCCATGGTTAGCTCGCGCGGCAGCAAAACAATCTGGCGAATTTTTTCGTGCGGCGGCAACCAGCGGGTGGTTTCGTCCACAAGCTGCTGCATGAAAGTGTGAATCTCCGGATTCGCCACCAGCTCTTCGCGAGTCGCGAAGGTCACGCCGCGCGCGCGCGCGTGGGCCTCCAAGCGGTGGAAGACCGGCGCCACGAGCGCCCCCACGAACTTGCGTCCGGCGCCCAAGACCACGATCTGGTGAACATAGGGATGACTCTGAAACAGGTTTTCCAGCTTTTCCGGGGAAACGTATTTGCCCCCCGAGGTCTTGAAGAGGTTCTTCTTGCGGCCGGTAATGCGCAGGTATGCTTCTTCATCCATCGCGCCCAGGTCGCCGGTGTGGAACCACCCGTCCTCGAAGGCAATGCGGTTTTCCTCCTCCAGGTGGTAATAACCGGGCGAGACGTTGGGCCCCTTCACCAGAATTTCACGTCCCGCCCCGCCTTCCGCATCGTGATTTTCTTCCCCGAACTTTACTTCCACACCTCCAATCAAAGGGCCGACCGTTCCCAGCTTCGTGTGGCCGGGATAATTGATGGCCACCACGGGCGAGGTCTCCGTGAGGCCGTAGCCCTCGTACACGGGCAGGTCCATGGCGTAAAAGAATTCGGCCAGATCCCGCGCCAGGGGAGCGGCGCCGGAAGCCATGATCCGAAGGCGGCCGCCCAGTTGCTCGCGCACCTTGGAAAAGATCAATCGGTCGGCGATGGCATGTTTCAGGCGCAACGCCGGCGGCAACGGTTGGCCCTTGAGGCGATAGGGAAAAGCTTGCTTTCCCACTCCCAGTGACCAGTAAAAGATCTTCCGCCTCGCCGGGGGCGCGGTGCGCACGACATCCATGACGCGATCATGAATCTTCTCGAGCACGCGCGGAACCACGCCCATCAGCGTGGGCCGCACCTCGCGCAGATTCAGCGGCAGGGCGTCCAGGTTCTCCGCATAGGCGATCGAAACGCCAGACCAGAAACAAAGGAAGTCGAGCGTCCGCTCCAGGATGTGGGAGAGGGGCAGCAGCGAGATGCCGGCATCCTGGCGAGTGAGCGGAAAAAGCTTCGTGCACTCCAGCACGTTGGACACAATGTTGGCGTGCGTCAGGATCACGCCTTTGGGCTCGCCCATGGTGCCGGAGGTGTAAAGAAACGTGGCGATGTCCTGCGGCTGCGCGGCCAGCGCCTGCGCGGTGAAGGACTCCACTGCATTCGTCACCAGACCCATTTCCAGCGCGACGCAACCCTCCCAACACTCCGCGCCCGTTCCTTGCAAGTTGGCGCAGTCCATGGCTAGGACGAATTTCATATCCGGCAGGTGCGGCCGCACGTTCACGACCTTCGCCAGTTGCTCGTTCGTCGCCAGCACGATTCCTTTCGCCCCCGAATCGCGCAGGATGTATTCGATGTCGGGCTCGAGCAGGGTGGTGTAAATCGGCACGGAGATGGCGCCCAGGCCCAGCAGGGCGTAATCCGTCAGCGCCCACTCCACGCGATTCTCGGCAAGAATGGCGACACGGTCGCCGCGCTCCACGTGCAGCCGGCTCAACACCGAGGCCAGCGCCGCCACCTTGCGCATGGCCTCCTGCGAGGAAACGCCCTGGTATCGCCCGCCGCTCTTAAACAGGAAGCAGTCCGGCTTCGAGTGCCTGGCGACCGCCTTCAGGAACAATTCGTTGAGAGTGGTGATTTCGCTTGAGCCCATGCCGTTATGAGAGTTTACCACTTTGCTGACGAAATCCAAGGGCATCTTGGCAGAGTCATCGGGCCATCGGGTCATCGGGCCATTGGGTGATTGGCGATTTGCGATTTGTGATTTTCGAATTGCCCTGGGAGGAGCGGTAACAAGCGGAGCCCGGCCCTGTTCCTCAGGTCCGCGGTTCGTCCCCGATTGAGAACAAAAAGCCGCGGACCTTCGGGACAGGCACGCTACACGCTTCGTTTTTCGGGCAATCGGCAATCGGCAATCGAAAATTGCCAATCATTCGTACCGCAGCGCCACCATGGGATCGACCTTGGTCGCCCGGCGGGCCGGGATGTAGCAGGCCGCAAGCGCCACGCCCAAAAGCAGGAGTCCTACGGCCAGAAACGTCGCGGGGTCGGTGGGCTTGATGCCGAACAGCATGGTCCGCAGCAACCGGGTGACGGCCAGGGAAGCCGCCACGCCGATTCCCGCGCCGATTAACACCGAGCGAAGTCCTTGCCCGACCACCACCTTCAGCACGTCGCGGCGCTCCGCGCCCAGCGCCATGCGGACGCCGATTTCATGCGTGCGCTGGCTTACCGAATAGGCGACTACGCCATAGATGCCTACCGAGGCAAGGATCACCCCGAGAGCGGCGAATGCGCCAAACAAAAGCATGTTCACCCGCCGGGGCGTTAAGGACCCTGCCTGGAGCCGATCCAGGGTCTCCACATTGTGGGGCGGTTGGTCTTTGTCGATAATCGCAAGCTGGTTGCGAATGGCCGCCACCCAACGCACGGGGTTTCCCGCCGTCCGCACCAGGAGGGTCATGTGCGGTCCGCCTGCCTGCAAGTAGGACAGGTACATCTCCGGGTCCGGCTCTCTTTCCGCCCAAGACCGAACGTCACCCACCACCCCCACGATGGTGAGCCAATCATTCTTCTGAATCCAACTCTCAATTCTTCTGCCGAGACAATTCTCGCCGGGGAGATAGCGATGAGCGAAAGACTCGTTGACGATGACGACGCCCGGCGAGCCTTCACGGTCAGCATCCGCAAAATTGCGCCCCTGCAAGAGAGGAATTCCCATGGCGCCGAAATAATCCGGACTAATTATCGAGTAAGCAGCCATGGGAATATTATCCTGACGCCCTTGGAGCTTAAAGTCCCCTACGGAGCTCCCGTAACCGCCTAACGGCGCGCCGCTGCTGGTGCCCACCGACTGAACGCCCCCCAGGCTTTTGATCGCTTCCATCGCTTGCTGAAAGAACCTTGCCTGGACACGTGGCGTGGGGTACTTGGAGGGCGTGAGATCAATGGCCATGCTCAGCACGCGCTCGGATTTGAATCCCATGTCGATCCCACGCACCCGTAGAAAGCTCCGGTAAAGCAATCCCGCCCCAACCAGCAGGACCATGGCCAACGCGGTCTCACCGACGATGAGCAGATTGCGCAAGAGCAGTCCCGACCGGGATTCGGAGGTGCTGTGGCTGGCCTCCTTGAGCACCTCATTCAGTGAGATTTGGGAGGCATGGAAGGCAGGAACCATGCCGAAGGCCAGACCGGTAAACACGGCCAAAGCCAGACTGAAACCCAGGACCCGATAGTCGAGAACGATGGGTTCCATGGCCGGAAGGTTCGGCGCAATGAATGCCACCAGCAGGTTTTTCCCCCACTGCGCCAGGATCAAGCCCAGAACCCCGCCCAGCAGAGCCAGCAGCGCGCTTTCCGTTAGGAGCTGTCGGACGATTCGGGCTCTCCCGGCGCCGACCGTCAGGCGAACCGTAATCTCTTTTTGCCGGGTCGCCGCTCGCGAGAGCAGCAGGTTCGCCACATTGGCGCAGGCGATGAGCAGCAGAAAGGCGACCGCGCCCAGGAAGAGCAGCAAGGAAACCCGGGATCTCTCGGTAATTTGTTCCTGCCAGGGCGAGAGCACAACGCTCTTCTTAAACGGCAATCCTTTGCGCAGTATTGACTGCATGATCGTATCGAGTTCAGCGCGCGCGGTTGCCAGGGTCACCGCCGGGCCGAGCCGGCCGACGACTCGCACCGGGCCAAAGGGCTTCGCGGTCAGGACAAGCGGCACCCAAAGGGCATAATCCATCTTGAACTGATCGGGAATAACCAAAGTGGCGGGAAGCACTCCCACAATGGTATAGACGTTGCCATTCAAAGTGATTCTCTTGCCTAGGACCCGCGGGTCGCGCCCATAGCGGCGCTCCCAGAAAGCTTCACTCAGGATTGCCACCGGTGCGCTGCCCGGGCGGTCTTCCGCGGGAAGGAAGGTCCGTCCGGCGGCGGGGCGAATGCCCAAGAGTGAGAAAAACGAAGAAGTGGCCATGCCGGCGTTGACGCGCTCGGGCTCGCCCCCTCCGGTCAGGTTAAACTGGGCGGATATGTAGGCAGCAATCTGGCTGAGCGTTCGAGTGCGATCTCTCCAGGCCGCGAATTCGGTATTAAATACGAAAGGATTTAGGCCGAAGTTTCCCAGGATTTCCTGAACGTAAACCAGTTCCTCGGGGTGGGGGTAGGGCAGGGGACGAAGCAGCACCCCATTCACAACCGTGAAGATGGCGGTGGTGGCGCCAATGCCGAGAGCCAGCGTTATCACCGCCACGGCCGTGAATGCCGGATGGCGTTTGAGTTGGCGCAGGCCGTAACGAACGTCCTGCCCGAAGATTTCCCTATGGAATAGCGCCCTCAGACCATCGACAATGCTTCGCAGTCGCAACATGAGAGGCACCTCAGGGGGTGGCATTTTAGCAGAGTTTCCAGTCTGAAAGAACCACACCGGGGCGAAGGCAGGTACAGGCATCCCGGCCTTCGTGGCTAGGTGATATTTCCAGGTTGTCACCGCCTTCACGGCAGCGAATAGCGCGGACCGCGCCTCCGCACCTCGGCGGTTAGCGGAAAGGATTATTCCCCAGCTTCGTGAGCAGTAAGGGCAAAACCCTTTGCCGCCTAAGAGAACAGCCTGAAGCTAACTTCGACCATGACCTTGCAAGGCACGGGCTTTCCAGCTTTCATGGCAGGTTTGAATTTCCAGGTTTTTATCGTCTCAATGGCCTTTTCGGTCAGTCCTTTGTCAAAAGCCTGGACAACTTTCACATCCGTCACGGCGCCGTCCACTCCAACAATAACCTGAAGCACGACGGTTCCTTCCAATTTCGCGGCCCTCGCCGCCTCGGTATAATTCGGGTCCGGGTTGAAAATGGCGATGGGGGCGCTAACGCCATCGCCGATGGTATAAACCCCTCCACTCACACCGCCACCTATGCCGCCACTCACCGCGCTACTAACGCCCCCACTCACACCGCCGGCGATCCCGCCAGCCTTCCCGCCACTCACACCTCCACCCACGCCGCCACTCACACCTCCGCCAACGCCGCCGCTCACACCGCTGCTGGGGGCAAGGCCGCCGCCTTGGGCAAGGGTGAAGTTTATGGTCACATCGGTGGTGAGTGCTTTCTCCACCGGCGCGTAACGCCATTTCTGAACGGCCTCGATAGCCGCTTTGACGAGTTGCGGGTTGCCGCGCAGCACTTCGAGTTTCGAGACGCTGCCATCCCTTTCAATGGTGGCGCGCAGGACCACGATGCCCTGAATGCCCGCCTTCTTCGCCTCGGAGGGATAGATTGGATTCACTTTCGTTACCAGCTTGGGGGCAGTCTTTGCCAGCGATGGAGTTTCTCGCGGAGCTTGCTGAGCCGGAGCGGCCCCGCCACCCTTGGCGAGGGTGAAGTTTATGGTCACATCGGTGATGACCGCCTTCTCACTCGGCGCGTAGCGCCATTGCTGGACAGCCTCAAGCGCCGGTTTGACCAGTTGCGGGTGGCCGCTCAGCACACGAATGTCATTGACGCTGCCGTCCTTGTTGATGGTGACGCGCAGCGTAACAAGCCCTTGAATGCCGGCCTTCTTCGCTTCCACTGGATACACGGGCCTCACTCGGGTGACCGGCTGGATCTCAGCATAGGCATTTTCCTTCGCTGCCGGCTGGGCGCCAGCGGCGGCCTGCGCGGGCGCTCGCAGCGGAAATGCCCAAACGCCCACCACCCCGGCCAGAGTCAATAATCCCACCATGGCGGCGACCGACAGGAAAAGGCGCGGCTTCGACATGGTAACCTCCTTGACGAGCAGTTCAATTCGATACGCAAGCTGACGTTCCTTCAGAAAGGTCGGGGCCGCTCCCAGCGCGGGGCCGGTGCCGCCGCCGGCAATCTCCAGTAAGGCGCTCAGGTAGGGCTTGCGCGCCTTGAGCAGGCGAACCACTTCCGCGTCCACTGTCTGCTCGCGGCTGAGCCGAATGCGGTTCACCACCCAGGCCACGGCAGGATGAAACCAGAAGACCGTGAGAACCAGTTCCTCCGCCAGGTTGAGAATCCAATCCGCACGCACGACGTGCAACAGTTCGTGCCCGGCAATGGCGCGCTGGAAGTCTTCGTGCATTTTGGGGAAGCGTTCCGGGAGAAGAATGGATGGAGGACGGAGGCCAAACGTGGCAGGGCTTTCCATTCCCGGGGAGAGATACCAGGCGGGGGAGACGCACAGCCGCGACTCGAGTTCGCGCACGCCGTCGGGCAGCGGATCAAACGCGACCGCGGCCCGGCGAATCGCCCGCAACCTTCGTACGCCTAGCGCCAGCCACGCGAGGCGCGCCAGCATTCCCGCCAGCAATACGCCGACGATAAGCGGATAGAGGTAAGTCTTCAATCCTGCCGCGCCCGCCGGCACACCTTGAAAACTGATGGACACCGTCCCCATCGCTACAGCGGAATCGGCGGCGGGAGGCCGCCAGGGCTGAAGCACCGGCAGCGCCAGGCAAATCACCAGCAGCCCTTGCCAGTAAGCCAGCAGCACGCGCGGCGCGCGCAAGCGAAACAAGGCGGGAAGAGCCGTGCCCACCGCCACCACCAGCAGCACCTGGAGGCAGTAAGCAAGAAAGTTGGCAAACCAGAGGGGAGGACTCATGCGCTCTCCTTGATGGCGCGCGCGATCTTTTCCAGTTCCGCGGGCGACAGGTGGCGGTCTTTAACGAGATGCACCAGGAGCGGTTCGGCGGAGCCGTTGAAGACGCGCTCGACAAACTCCTGCACCATGGCGCGGATCACCTTGGCCTTGGCTTGGGCGGGCCGGTAGACGTGGGCCTTGTCCTCGGCGCGCTTCTTCAAGTACCCCTTCTCTTCCAGGATGTTCATCATGGTCAGGACCGTGGTGTAAGCGATCTTGCGGCGGCCGAGGAGCGTCTCGTAAACGTCGCGCACGGTCGCGGTCTGAAGCTCCCAGACCACCTTCATAATCTCCAGCTCTTGCTCGGTGAGAGTGCGGCTCTTGGTTCGCATACTAATTAATTAGTACGAGTAGTTTAGTTTGTCAAGCGGAAAATGCAGAGGAGCGGCAGGCGAGATGCAAAAGGAATCCCCAAGGCAAACGCCCTTCAGAAAGGAGGCTGATGACCCGATCATCGGATCACCGGATCACCCGATCACCCGATTGTCCTACCAGTTGGTAATCGACCCGTCCGGCCGGTGCAGCATGGGGATGGGGCGCTGGGGCTCGGTGATCTCCGCCGCCAGTTGCAGCGGCTTGGTGTCGAGCGTCACGCCCAGGCCGGGCCGGCGGTTCGGCCACAGCTTGCCCTGGCGGAAGTCGTAGCATTCCGGCAGGTGCGCGTAGTCGTGGTGGCCGTCGCCGGTCATTTCCATCAGCACCGGCCCGGAAAAAACCGAGCACGCGTGCGCCAGGGCGGCTTCTGAAACCGGGCCGGTGAAGTGCGGGATGAGTCCCACATAATGGGTTTCACAGAGCGCCTGGATTTTCATGTACTCGGTGATGCCGCCCACGTTGGGAATCGTCACGCGCGCGTAGTCGATGAGCTGTTGTTCGATCAGCTCGTTCACGTCCCACTTGCTGCCGAACTGCTCGCCCACCGCGATCGGAACCTTCACGTGCTGGCGCAGCTCGCGATAGACTCCGGGGCTTTCCGAACGCACCAGGTCTTCCGCGAAATAGGGCTCGAGCGGCTCGATCAGCGTGCTCAGGCGCACCGCATCGGGGAAATCGAGGCGGGTATGGTAATCGAGCGCCCAATCTCCGTCTTTGCCCACGCCCTCGCGAATCTCCACGCAGTCCTGGTAAGTCTTATCCACCATCTGCCGGGAGCTGAAGGGTTGACGCGGCGGCGGGTCAGCCGTGGCGTAGCGATAGGCCCTGAAACCCGCTTCAATGCAGGCGCGCGCCGATTCCTTCAAGCTGCCCCGGGAGGGATAACCAGTGGAATAGCACTCGACGTGATCCCGTGAAACTCCG